>NZ_RCCK01000009.1 GCF_003664035.1 Pedobacter alluvionis | reverse complement strand
ACTGCTTCTTACACTGTAACACAGGCCGATATTGATAATGGTGCTGTTTACAACATTGCAACAGCAACTGGTAAAGATCCTAAAGGAAACAATGTTACCGATCAGTCTGAAAGTGGTAACCCTTCAGGTCCTGGTACGCCTCCTGTTGATCCTGCCTGTCCGGATTGTACAATCACACCGCTTCCACAAACCCCGGTTATTAAATTAACTAAAACCGGAACTTATGCAGATACCAATGGCGATGGTAAAGTAAACCTTGGCGACAAGATCAGCTATACTTTCAAAGTTGAAAACACTGGTAACGTAACGGTGATTGACATCGTTATTACTGACCCTAAAGTTACTGTTGTTGGGGGATCGGTAACTTTACTTCCTGGTGCTGCCGACTTAACTACATTTACTGCTTCTTATACGGTAACGCAGGCCGATATTGATAAAGGCGCTGTTTACAACATTGCAACAGCGACTGGTAAAGATCCTAAAGGAAACAACGTTACCGATCAGTCTGAAAGTGGTAACCCTTCAGGTCCTGGTACGCCTCCTGTTGATCCTGCCTGTCCGGATTGTACAATCACACCGCTTCCACAAACCCCGGTTATTAAATTAACCAAAACCGGAACTTATGCAGATACCAATGGTGATGGTAAAGTAAACCTTGGCGACAAGATCAGCTATACTTTCAAAGTTGAAAATACTGGAAATGTTACAGTAACTGGAATCGTTATTACTGACCCTAAAGTAACCGTAACTGGCGGACCGGTAACTTTACTTCCTGGCGCAGCAGACCTATCGAGCTTCACAGCTTCTTATACTGTAACACAGGCCGATATTGATAAAGGTGCTGTTTACAACATTGCAACAGCAACGGGTAAAGATCCTAAAGGAAACAACGTTACCGATCAGTCTGAAAGTGGTAACCCTTCAGGTCCTGGTACACCTCCTGTTGATCCTGCCTGTCCGGATTGCACGGTTACACCGCTTCCACAAACCCCGGTTATTAAATTAACCAAAACC
>NZ_RCCK01000008.1 GCF_003664035.1 Pedobacter alluvionis | reverse complement strand
TAACCATCGGTGCGAAAACAATAACAGTAACGGCCGCAGCGAAAAGCAAAACTTATGGCGATGCAGATCCTGCACTGACTTATACCTCTGCACCTTCACTGGTAACAGGGGATAGCTTCAGCGGAAGTCTGACCAGGTTGCCTGGCGAAAACGTGGGTACTTATGCAATTAACCAGGGAACACTTGCCTTGAGCAGCAACTATACCTTGACTTATGTTGGTGCTGATTTAACGATTGGTGCAAAAACGATCACGGTAACGGCCGCAGCGAAAAGCAAAACTTATGGCGATGCCGATCCTGCACTGACTTATACCTCTGCACCTGCATTGGTAACAGGTGATAGCTTCAGCGGAAGCCTGACCAGGTTGCCTGGAGAAAATGTAGGTACGTATGCCATCAACCAGGGAACACTTGCTTTGAGCAGCAACTATACCTTAACTTATGTTGGTGCTGATTTAACAATCGGTGCGAAAACAATAACAGTAACGGCCGCAGCGAAAAGCAAAACTTATGGCGATGCCGATCCTGCACTGACTTATACCTCTGCACCTGCATTGGTAACAGGTGATAGCTTCAGCGGAAGTCTGACCAGAACACCTGGCGAAAATGTGGGTACGTATGCAATCAACCAGGGAACACTTGCTTTGAGCAGCAACTATACCTTAACTTATGTTGGTGCTGATTTAACCATCGGTGCGAAAACAATAACAGTAACGGCCGCAGCGAAAAGCAAAACTTATGGCGATGCAGATCCTGCACTGACTTATACCTCTGCACCTGCATTGGTAACAGGCGATAGCTTCAGCGGAAGCCTGACCAGGTTGCCTGGAGAAAATGTAGGTACGTATGCCATCAACCAGGGAACACTTGCTTTGAGCAGCAACTATACCTTAACTTATGTTGGTGCTGATTTAACAATCGGTGCGAAAACAATAACAGTAACGGCCGCAGCGAAAAGCAAAACTTATGGCGATGCAGATCCTGCACTGACTTATACCTCTGCACCTTCACTGGTAACAGGGGATAGCTTCAGCGGAAGCCTGACCAGAACACCTGGCGAAAATGTGGGTACGTATGCAATCAACCAGGGTACACTTGCTTTGAGCAGCAACTATACCTTAACTTATGTTGGTGCTGATTTAACCATCGGTGCGAAAACAATAACAGTAACGGCCGCAGCGAAAAGCAAAACTTATGGCGATGCAGATCCTGCACTGACTTATACCTCTGCACCTTCACTGGTAACAGGGGATAGCTTCAGCGGAAGCCTGACCAGGTTGCCTGGCGAAAACGTGGGTACTTATGCAATTAACCAGGGAACACTTGCCTTGAGCAGCAACTATACCTTGACTTATGTTGGTGCTGATTTAACGATTGGTGCAAAAACGATAACGGTAACGGTGGCAGCGAAAAGCAAAACTTATGGCGATGCCGATCCTGCACTGACTTATACCTCTGCACCTGCATTGGTAACAGG
>NZ_RCCK01000007.1 GCF_003664035.1 Pedobacter alluvionis | reverse complement strand
GCACCAACATAAGTTAAGGTATAGTTGCTGCTCAAAGCAAGTGTACCCTGGTTGATTGCATACGTACCCACATTTTCGCCAGGTGTTCTGGTCAGGCTTCCGCTGAAGCTATCCCCTGTTACCAGTGAAGGTGCAGAGGTATAAGTCAGTGCAGGATCTGCATCGCCATAAGTTTTGCTTTTCGCTGCGGCCGTTACTGTTATTGTTTTCGCACCGATTGTTAAATCAGCACCAACATAAGTTAAGGTATAGTTGCTGCTCAAAGCAAGTGTTCCCTGGTTGATGGCATACGTACCTACATTTTCTCCAGGCAACCTGGTCAGGCTTCCGCTGAAGCTATCGCCTGTTACCAATGCAGGTGCAGAGGTATAAGTCAGTGCAGGATCTGCATCGCCATAAGTTTTGCTTTTCGCTGCGGCCGTTACTGTTATTGTTTTCGCACCGATGGTTAAATCAGCACCAACATAAGTTAAGGTATAGTTGCTGCTCAAAGCAAGTGTACCCTGGTTGATTGCATACGTACCCACATTTTCGCCAGGTGTTCTGGTCAGACTTCCGCTGAAGCTATCACCTGTTACCAATGCAGGTGCAGAGGTATAAGTCAGTGCAGGATCTGCATCGCCATAAGTTTTGCTTTTCGCTGCGGCCGTTACTGTTATTGTTTTCGCACCGATTGTTAAATCAGCACCAACATAAGTTAAGGTATAGTTGCTGCTCAAAGCAAGTGTTCCCTGGTTGATGGCATACGTACCTACATTTTCTCCAGGCAACCTGGTCAGGCTTCCGCTGAAGCTATCACCTGTTACCAATGCAGGTGCAGAGGTATAAGTCAGTGCAGGATCGGCATCGCCATAAGTTTTGCTTTTCGCTGCGGCCGTTACCGTGATCGTTTTTGCACCAATCGTTAAATCAGCACCAACATACGTCAAGGTATAGTTGCTGCTCAAGGCAAGTGTTCCCTGGTTAATTGCATAAGTACCCACGTTTTCGCCAGGCAACCTGGTCAGGCTTCCGCTGAAGCTATCCCCTGTTACCAGTGAAGGTGCAGAGGTATAAGTCAGTGCAGGATCTGCATCGCCATAAGTTTTGCTTTTCGCTGCGGCCGTTACTGTTATTGTTTTCGCACCGATGGTTAAATCAGCACCAACATAAGTTAAGGTATAGTTGCTGCTCAAAGCAAGTGTACCCTGGTTGATTGCATACGTACCCACATTTTCGCCAGGTGTTCTGGTCAGACTTCCGCTGAAGCTATCACCTGTTACCAATGCAGGTGCAGAGGTATAAGTCAGTGCAGGATCGGCATCGCCATAAGTTTTGCTTTTCGCTGCGGCCGTTACTGTTATTGTTTTCGCACCGATTGTTAAATCAGCACCAACATAAGTTAAGGTATAGTTGCTGCTCAAAGCAAGTGTTCCCTGGTTGATGGCATACGTACCTACATTTTCTCCAGGCAACCTGGTCAGGCTTCCGCTGAAGCTATCACCTGTTACCAATGCAGGTGCAGAGGTATAAGTCAGTGCAGGATCGGCATCGCCATAAGTTTTGCTTTTCGCTGCGGCCGTTACCGTGATCGTTTTTGCACCAATCGTTAAATCAGCACCAACATA
>NZ_RCCK01000006.1 GCF_003664035.1 Pedobacter alluvionis | reverse complement strand
ACCAGAGCCGATGGTACTGCGGTAACACGTGGGAGAGTAGGTCGGTGC
Source organism: Pedobacter alluvionis (assembly GCF_003664035.1). GTDB lineage: Bacteria > Bacteroidota > Bacteroidia > Sphingobacteriales > Sphingobacteriaceae > Pedobacter > Pedobacter alluvionis. The sequence goes on along the minus strand of NZ_RCCK01000006.1, from coordinate 2,810 downwards.
CAGATCTTAAAAAGAAACCCCTCAACGATAAGTTGAGGGGTTTTCTTCGTTTAAAGGCTTTTTGAAGTACATTATTTAAAACTGTTAAGGCGTTAAAAAGGATTAGGAAAAGGTTCTATTTCTTAATGTCCTTAATCTCTTAATGGTAATTAGATTAATAAACTTTTTCTCACCATTAAGGCGTTAAGCAAAGTTAAGGGTTGTTCCCGCAGATCACGCTAATTTGCGCAGAGGCCATTCCATCATCCATTTTACATCTTACCTGTTCAGTTCCAGCAAACGTTAAATAGGATTAGGAAAAGGTTCTTTTTCTTAATCTCTTAATGGTAAAGGGGGCTATAAAATTTTCTCACCATTAAGGAGTTAAGTAAAGTTAAGGGTTTGTTCCCGCAGATCACGCTAATTTGCGCAGAGAGGATTTTCATCATCCGTTTTACATCTTACCTGTTCAGTTCCAGCAAACGTTAAAAATGATTAGGCAAAGTTTCTTTTTCTTAATGTCCTTAATTTCTTAATGGTAAAGGGGGCTATAAAATTTTCTGACTATTAAGGCGTTAAGAAAAGTTAAGGGTTGTTTCCGCAGATCACGCTAATTTGCGCAGAGACAATTCCATCATCCGTCTTACATCTTACCTGTTCAGTTCCAGCAAACGTTAAAAAGGGATTAGGCAAAGGTTCTTTTTCTTAATGTCCTTAATCTCTTAATGGTAAAGGGGACTATAAAATTTTCTCACCATTAATGCGTTAAGCAAAGTTAAGGGTTTGTTCACGCTGATCTCCGCAGAGGCAATTCCATCTTCCGTTTTCCATCTTACCTGTTCAGTTCCAGCAAACGTTAAAAATAATTAGGCAATGGTTCTATTTCTTAATGTCCTTAATCTCTTAATGGTAATGGGATTAATAAACTTTTCCCACTATTAAGGCGTTCAGCAAAGTTAAAGGGGGTGTTCCCGCAGATCACGCTGATCTCCGCAGAGGCCATTCCATCATCCGTTTACATCTTACCTGTTCAGTTCCAGCAAACGTTAAAAATGATTAGGCAAAGGTTCTTTTTCTTAATGTGCTTAATCTCTTAATGGTAAATGGAGCCATAAAATTTTCTCACCATTAAGGCGTTAAGAAAAGTTAAAGGTTTGTTCCCGCAGATCACGCTAATTTGCGCAGAGCGGATTTTCATCATCCGTTTATATCTTACCTGTTTTTCTTCTTCTTTCCCTGGTTAATAGCCCTGATGGGAGTGAGCACGGAGCCAATTCTTCATTGGCGGAGTAACGGACTGCAGGACGGAACCAAATCTAATGGTTACTGCTGTTGCGCTGCAAATAAGCTCAAAAGAGTTACTTTATAATCATGACCACTTACATCGGGTCGGATTCGAATTATCCAACTGAGAAAAAAAAATGCGCTATAATTTTAATAATTATAGATATATCTAATTTTACGTTTTAACAATTACAAATTCTTTAGATTTTTTCGAACAGTTTTGGCTTGTTACTGTTATAAACCGTGTAAATAAATATTACTTACCTTTAAAAGAACATGATTGGCATAACTTCATATGTGTAGGTTTAAAGATTTGATGTGTAATTGTCTAAATCTAAAAAGGAATTAATATTTTGCAGCATTAATAAATTTAGATATGGCTTCGGGTTTTTTTGCAATTTTAGATGATATAAGTGCCTTAATGGATGATGTTGCTGTAACAGCAAAGGTGGCGGCAAAGAAGACGGCTGGTATTTTAGGAGATGATTTAGCCGTAAATGCAGAAAAATCGACAGGTTTTCTCTCTTCCAGGGAGTTGCCGGTACTATGGGCAATCACCAAAGGTTCTTTGGTAAATAAACTCATTATTGTTCCAATTGCCTTGCTGCTCAATGTTTTTTTCCCGGTTGCAATTAATGTAATTCTGATATTGGGTGGCTTATATTTGGCGTATGAAGGGGTAGAAAAAATTGTTGAATATTTTTTCCATCGGACTAAACCATCACATGTTGAAGCTAAAGAAGTAATTCAAGAAAGTGTTGCAGCAGAAAAGGCAAAAATTAGGTCTGCTATTACAACCGATTTTATACTGTCGATAGAAATTGTCATTATAGCATTAGGTAGTGTTTTGGATGAAAAGCTTGCCATTCAGATTATGACTGTTTCGGTGATAGCATTATTGGCCACAATTGGTGTTTACGGAATCGTTGCACTTATTGTCAGAATGGATGATGCCGGATACCGTTTAGTGAAAGCCTCCGGCGATAAAGGTATTTTTTCAGCAATTGGAAAAATACTGGTTAAATCGCTACCCGTTATCATCAAAATTTTAAGTATTGTAGGAACGGTTGCACTGATATTGGTATCGGGAGGAATCTTTGCGCATAATATTGATTTTCTTCATCATATTTTCCCTTCTTTTCCATCAATACTTAGAGAATTCGCTTTTGGATTAATAGTTGGACTGGCTTCGGTTCTTGTTGTAATTGTAGTTAAAAAGATTTTGGTTATTATCAGACATAAGTAAAGGGGAAAGTTAATCCATTCATAAGTATCCGTTTAATATTTCAAAATCAGTTTTCCTACGATTAAACAGGCGTATAGCTATTATTTTTCAAACCCTATTTTTGCTTATCATTAAGTTTTCATTGCTGTCTGACAGCTTTAATTTTGCCGTTTTTATCAGTCGCGTGTAAGCGCCGAAAGTTTTTTTTCTACGATGCTATTTATTGATTTTTTTTGCAAAGCAGTTGTTGTGCTCCTATATAGGCGTGTCCCCGCTTTCCGTTTGTAGTGCCGGCGTGAAGCCGGCAGCTACCACTTCAATC
>NZ_RCCK01000005.1 GCF_003664035.1 Pedobacter alluvionis | reverse complement strand
AGATTACTTCCCATATATTTCAAAATGTTATTTGAAATGGTAAGTCCGAGACCGGTTCCTCCATATTGTTTACTGATAGAACTGTTTTCCTGAGTAAAAGCATTAAAGATATGCTGCTGTTTTTCTACAGGAATACCAATTCCTGTATCCCTTACAGAGAATCGTAATTTTATATTTTCATCGTCTAAATTCAGCTTTTCCACTTTAAGCTCTATCTCACCGTGTTCTGTAAACTTTACAGCATTCCCGAGTAGATTGATCAAAATCTGCTTCAATCGTGTTTCATCGAGGCAGATTATATCAGGCAATCCCGATTCAATATTCAAAAGAAGTTCGATATTTTTTTTCTGAGACTGATAAAGAACCACATTGATGACCTGGCTCACCATGTCGTAAACATTGGCTTTCTCTATCAAAAGATCCATTTTTCCAGATTCAATTTTAGAGAAATCAAGAATGTCATTAATAATGTTCAGCAGGTTTTCGCCTGACTCATTAATGTAATTGAGATACTGCGTTTGTATTTCATTTAACGGAGTTTGAAGCAAAAGATCAGAAAACCCGATTACCCCGTTCAGCGGTGTTCGTATCTCATGGCTCATATTGGCTAGAAACTCTGATTTTGCCTTGCTTGCCGTATCTGCTATTTTTTTAGCATTTTTCAATTCCTCATTTATCCGCACGGCATTTGTAATATTCTGTACGGAAATAATTAAACCTCCTACTTCATCTTCTGTGAGATACCATGGCCCTACTTTAAGGTCGTAATGCTGAATTTCCTGATGACCGTCTACCTTTAACTTAAAGTCTGCCTTTATGTAGGTTTTACCCAGCAGGGCGTTTTCATAGATTTTTTTTCTTTCTTTGGGAATATCCGGAGATACAGTAAACAGATTATTTCCGATAATATCTACATCATTCATATTGAATTCTTCTCTCCATTTGTTGCTTACAGAAACATAATTAAGGTCTTTATCAAACATGGCGAGAGGAATCGGAACATCGGTTACAAAAGACTGCATCATGGCTTCTTTTCTGGTAACTTCCAGGAACATTTTTTTGAAGGCATCAATATCCTGAATGATTCCGAAAACCCTGTTGCAGACTTCACCCTCAAATTCCGGGATTCCTTTTACCCTTACCCAGATCGTAACGCCATCATAACGGACAAGCTGAAATTCTTCGTCAAAGGGAATTCCTTTTTTTAAGGCCCTGTCGAAAAGATTTTTCATTCTTTCCCTGCTATCTTCTTTATAGAATCCGATGGCATTTTCTAAATCCGGCTGGAAATTATTTTTTATTTTATGAATTTCTTTCGTACTCTGAGACCAGAACACCTTGCCGGTTTTCATGTTGACTTCCCAGCCTCCCACTTGTGCTACAGCACTCGTTTCCTCAAGAATTGTTTTAGTGTAAAACAAATCTTTTTCTAATTTATCCCTGCGGATAAGGTCAGATTTTATTTGTGTGTAGAAAAAAATTGTAACAACAATGGCTACAACGGAAGAAAAAATGATGAATAAAACTGTTGATTTAGAAGATCGGTTCAGATCTTTATTTTTGATAGCCAACTGAACTTCCTCATGTTTTACAAATTCCTGAACCAGTGTACGGCACCTGTCCATAGCGGTCTTGTTTTGTACAAGTTCTTTTGGGGTCATTAATATTCCCTTTCTACGCTTCTCAATTAGCAAGACATCCCCATCCATCATCATGTCTGAAGTACGCAAGAGTTCATTGATGAGCTTAATTTGATGTTTATCTTTAATATCCAGCCTGTTTTTATTAGAAATAAGTACTGGATATTTCTTCAGGCTTTTATTAAAGGGGTCAAGGAAATTTTCCTGACCTGTAAGCTGGTATCCTCTAATAGCTGTTTCTGCATCCAGCAGAAGATTTAAAACATCTTTTACCAAACTTATAGATTCCTTACTTTTTAAAAAGCTTTTCCTGTTCGCCATCTGCTTCTGTACGCTCACATAGGAGGCTATAGAACTCGCAATCAGCAGTAATAAACACAGTACGACTCCAATCTGAAGATTTCTTATAATTTTTTTCGGCATCAAAAATTAGTTTAATGGTAGTGTAAAATAAAAGTTTATCGGTAATATGTTTAATGTATAACTATTGCATACGGCTTTTGAAATTATTCTGATGATAAATATTTAATATTTTTAAAAAAAAATGTGTTATTATTTATGCTAAATCTTTTATCAATTGTATTCCTATTGTTATTTCATGTATGATTTCACGCTCCATAACAGTATAATCCATGTTGTCTTCAATGCGTTTCTCCCAACTGGAGGTTTGATCTGTAAGCCTGATTAAACCCGCAGTTCCGGCAGTTCCTCTCAGCTTGTGAAGAATTTTCTTTAGCTCTTCGGTATTTTTTTCTTTTACCGCTAATTTTATATTTTCTTTAGCCTGATTAAGCCCCTGTATCACTAAGTTTAAAAATATTACTTTAAAATCTTCATCATCACCCATCTGCTCGTTCAGAAGATTTATATCCAAATAGGCCTCCGGTTGTGGTGGGTTTTCTGACAATGTCTGAACGCCAGTGCCAATATGTTTTTTCAACATTTCCAAAAGATCGTTTTGTCTGAGAGGCTTGGGCAGGAAATCATTCATTCCCGAATCCAAACATTTTTCTTTTTCACCAAGTACATTTCCTGCTGTAACCCCAATAATCGGAATTGTGGAGTATTCCGGTAACAGCCGGATTTGCTTCGTGGCTTCTATGCCGTCCATTACAGGCATTTGTACGTCCATCAACAGCAGATCAAAAAGCTGGTTCCGGCATTGTTCTAAAGCCTGCAAACCGTCAGTTGCTTCTGCTAACCTTACATCGGGAATCAATGATTTCATCATCCTGTTATTCAGAACCATATTCACCGGATTATCATCAACAAGCAACACACGAGGAGAAGTCATGAGCAGGGAAGGTTCTTCTGTCTGCAATCGTTTGTGGGCAACTGCCTCTTTTTCTGAACTTTTTATTGCCCGTCGCAAGGTTTTGTACAGTTCTTCAGACTTAATAGGTTTAAGCAGAAAATAGGAGTTTTCTTCCTTCTTGAAAGAATTGATCACGTCATGTTCTTCAGAAGAGGTGTGAAGGATAACAAGAGG
>NZ_RCCK01000004.1:2557-5775 GCF_003664035.1 Pedobacter alluvionis | reverse complement strand
GTTGAGGGGTTTCTTTTTAAGATCTGGCACCGACCTACTCTCCCACGTGTTACCGCAGTACCATCGGCTCTGGTGGGCTTAACTTCTCTGTTCGGAATGGGAAGAGGTGGACACCACCGATATAGGCACCTGAATATTTTTATTTAAAGCTTAAAGGAGAAAGCTTAAAGACTAAAGCATAATCTGCATTTGGTCTTTGCTCTTTCAGCTATTCAGCTTGAAATGACATATTATTGAAAGAAGTTAGTTTGAAGAACAAACAACAGTCTGTTTGCTTTGAAAGCTTCGGATGATTAGTACTACTCGACTGTGCTGTCGCCAGCTTTACATCTATAGCCTATCAACGTAGTAGTCTTCTACGGTCCTATATGGAATTCTCATCTCGTGGCTAGTTTCGCACTTAGATGCTTTCAGCGCTTATCTATTCCCAGCGTAGCTACTCTGCAATGCCCCTGGCGGAACAACAGATTCACTAGAGGCTAGTCCAACCCGGTCCTCTCGTACTAAGGTCAGCCCCACTCAAAATTCCTACGCCCACAACAGATAGGGACCGAACTGTCTCGCGACGTTCTGAACCCAGCTCGCGTGCCACTTTAATCGGCGAACAGCCGAACCCTTGGGACCTTCTCCAGCCCCAGGATGTGACGAGCCGACATCGAGGTGCCAAACCTCCCCGTCGATATGAGCTCTTGGGGGAGATCAGCCTGTTATCCCCAGCGTACCTTTTATCCTTTGAGCGATGGCCCTTCCATGCAGAACCACCGGATCACTATATCCGTCTTTCGACCCTGATCGACTTGTCTGTCTCACAGTCAAGCAAGCTTATGCTATTGCACTCCGCGTACGGTTACCAAGCGTACTGAGCTTACCTTTGAAAGCCTCCGTTACCTTTTTGGAGGCGACCACCCCAGTCAAACTACCCATCAAACAATGTCTCCCTCTTAGAGGGATTAGACACCGAATACAGAAAGGGTGGTATTTCAACGTTGGCTCCACGACGCCTAGCGACGCCGCTTCAAAGCCTCCCACCTATCCTACACATCCTGTATCCAATGTCAATGTTAAATTGTAGTGAAGGTGCATGGGGTCTTTCCGTCCCGTTGCGGGTACCCGGCGTCTTCACCGGGACCACAATTTCACCGAGCTCATGGCTGAGACAGCGCCCAGATCGTTACACCATTCGTGCAGGTCGGAACTTACCCGACAAGGAATTTCGCTACCTTAGGACCGTTATAGTTACGGCCGCCGTTTACTGGGGCTTCGATTCAATGCTTCTCCTTGCGGATGACATCCCCTCTTAACCTTCCAGCACCGGGCAGGTGTCAGGCCTTATACTTCATCTTTCGATTTTGCAAAGCCATGTGTTTTTGTTAAACAGTCGCCTGGGCCTTTTCACTGCGGCTGACATTGCTGCCAGCGCCCCTTCTCCCGAAGTTACAGGGCCATTTTGCCGAGTTCCTTAGCCATGATTCACTCGAGCACCTTAGAATCCTCTTCCCGGATACCTGTGTCGGTTTGCGGTACGGGTTTTTATAACCTGAAGCTTAGCGGTTTTTCTTGGAAGTCTGATTACCTGCGCTATCCAATCAGCCGAAGCCTCTTGGTACTATCAGCGTTCAGCAAGACTGGCGGATTTGCCTACCAGTCCTATACCTACAGCCTTTAACGATCTATTCCGTCAGATCGCGGCAGTGTCACTACTCCGTCCCCACATCGCAGTTATAAAAAGTACTGGAATATTAACCAGTTGTCCATCGAATTTCCCCTTCGGGTTCTCCTTAGGTCCCGACTAACCCTGATCCGATTAGCGTTGATCAGGAAACCTTATCCTTTCGGTGGGCGGGTTTCTCGCCCGCCTTATCGTTACTTATGCCTACATTTGCTTTTCTATAAGCTCCAGCACCCATTACCAGATACCTTCGCTGCCGATAGAATGCTCCCCTACCGATATATTTCAATCCCATAGCTTCGGTGTACAATTTAATGCCCGTTTATTATCCATGCCCGATCGCTCGACTAGTGAGCTGTTACGCACTCTTTAAATGAATGGCTGCTTCCAAGCCAACATCCTAGCTGTCTGTGCAATCGGACCTCGTTAGTTCAACTTAACTGTAACTTGGGGACCTTAGCTGATGGTCTGGGTTCTTTCCCTCTCGGCGCGTGACCTTAGCACCCCGCGCCTCACTGCCGACTATATTATATAGCATTCGGAGTTTGTCTGGATTTGGTAGGATTTGACTCCCCCGCACCCAATCAGTAGCTCTACCTCTATATAACTCAACGTCGACGCTGTTCCTAAAAACATTTCGGGGAGTACGAGCTATTTCCCAGTTTGATTAGCCTTTCACCCCTACCCACAGATCATCCGGAAACTTTTCAACGTTTATCGGTTCGGTCCTCCAGTACGTGTTACCGCACCTTCAACCTGTCCATGGGTAGATCACAAGGTTTCGCGTCTACCTCCTCTGACTATACGCCCTATTCAGACTCGCTTTCGCTTCGGATCCGTGCCTGAAGCACTTAACCTTGCCAGAGAAGAGTAACTCGTAGGCTCATTATGCAAAAGGCACGCCGTCACGCCACCTGGACGCTCCGACCGCTTGTAAGTACACGGTTTCAGGTTCTATTTCACTCCCCTGTTCGGGGTTCTTTTCACCTTTCCCTCACGGTACTGGTTCACTATCGGTCTCTCAGGAGTATTTAGCCTTACCGGATGGTGCCGGCAGATTCCCACAAGGCGTCTCCGACCTCGCGGTACTCAGGATACTGCTAAGCTAGCATTCTATACGTGTACCGGGCTATCACCGTGTATCGCTGGGCTTCCCATCCCATTCCACTTCTGTTTGCTAATGCCATGTTGCAGTCCTACAACCCCCACTTTGCCGTAACAAAGTAGGTTTGGGCTCTTTCCCTTTCGCTCGCCACTACTTAGGAAATCATTGTTATTTTCTCTTCCTCTGCTTACTTAGATGTTTCAGTTCGGCAGGTTTGCTCATTATATGTGACATGTCTTCAACATGCCGGGTTGCCCCATTCGGAAATCTTCGGATTAATTCCTATTTGCAAATACCCGAAGCTTATCGCAGCTTATCACGTCCTTCATCGCCTCTGAGAGCCAAGGCATCCCCCGTGTACTCTTTATTACTTTCTTCTACTCATACGCCTTTTGCGCCGTATGGTATGCTTTTTTGCTCTTGTTATGATGTCTCATACCTTCC
>NZ_RCCK01000004.1:0-1734 GCF_003664035.1 Pedobacter alluvionis | reverse complement strand
ATTCGAAATATCATGTTGCGTGGCGAGTAGGCGGTGCTACTCCAGAAAGGAGGTATTCCAGCCGCACCTTCCGGTACGGCTACCTTGTTACGACTTAGCCCCAGTTATCGGTTTTACCCTAGGACGCTCCTTGCGGTTACATACTTTAGGTACCCCCAACTTCCATGGCTTGACGGGCGGTGTGTACAAGGCCCGGGAACGTATTCACCGCGTCATTGCTGATACGCGATTACTAGCGAATCCAACTTCATGGGGTCGAGTTGCAGACCCCAATCCGAACTGTGAATGGCTTTGTGAGATTCGCATCATATTGCTATGTAGCTGCCCTCTGTACCATCCATTGTAGCACGTGTGTAGCCCCGGACGTAAGGGCCATGATGACTTGACGTCGTCCCCTCCTTCCTCTCTGTTTGCACAGGCAGTCTGTTTAGAGTCCCCACCATAACGTGCTGGCAACTAAACATAGGGGTTGCGCTCGTTGCGGGACTTAACCCAACACCTCACGGCACGAGCTGACGACAGCCATGCAGCACCTAGTTTCGTGTCCTTGCGGACTGATCTATCTCTAAATCATTCACTAACTTTCAAGCCCGGGTAAGGTTCCTCGCGTATCATCGAATTAAACCACATGCTCCTCCGCTTGTGCGGGCCCCCGTCAATTCCTTTGAGTTTCAATCTTGCGACCGTACTCCCCAGGTGGAACACTTAACGCTTTCGCTTAGCCGCTGACTGTGTATCGCCAACAGCGAGTGTTCATCGTTTAGGGCGTGGACTACCAGGGTATCTAATCCTGTTTGATCCCCACGCTTTCGTGCCTCAGCGTCAATAAGACCATAGTAAGCTGCCTTCGCAATCGGTGTTCTGAGACATATCTATGCATTTCACCGCTACTTGTCTCATTCCGCCTACCTCTAGTCCATTCAAGCCCATCAGTATCAAGGGCACTGCGATAGTTGAGCTACCGTCTTTCACCCCTGACTTAACAGGCCGCCTACGCACCCTTTAAACCCAATAAATCCGGATAACGCTTGGATCCTCCGTATTACCGCGGCTGCTGGCACGGAGTTAGCCGATCCTTATTCTTCCGGTACATTCAGCTCTCTACTCGTAAAGAGGTTTATTCCCGGATAAAAGCAGTTTACAACCCATAGGGCAGTCTTCCTGCACGCGGCATGGCTGGTTCAGAGTTGCCTCCATTGACCAATATTCCTTACTGCTGCCTCCCGTAGGAGTCTGGTCCGTGTCTCAGTACCAGTGTGGGGGGTCATCCTCTCAGATCCCCTAGTCATCGTCGCCTTGGTGGGCCGTTACCCCGCCAACTAGCTAATGACACGCATGCCCATCTCAATCCTATAAATATTTGAACATTGGATAATGCTATCCTGTGTTTTTATGCGGTGTTAATCCGGATTTCTCCGGGCTATCCCCCTGATTAAGGTAGGTTGCATACGCGTTACGCACCCGTGCGCCACTTTCGATAAGAGCAAGCTCTCATCTATCGTTCGACTTGCATGTATTAGGCCTGCCGCTAGCGTTCATCCTGAGCCAGGATCAAACTCTCCATTGTAAAATGTGTTGTAAGATGCTGACCAGTTTTAACTATTGTTAAAAATAGTCTTCTTTTTGTTATGTTGTCTGTTAGACACCACCTTTAAAATAAAGCTACGTAATCATGTACTTTGATCAGTACTCCATTACCTCGCTACGCTACATTGACATCTCTTTTAAGAACTT
>NZ_RCCK01000003.1 GCF_003664035.1 Pedobacter alluvionis | reverse complement strand
TAACCATCGGTGCGAAAACAATAACAGTAACGGCCGCAGCGAAAAGCAAAACTTATGGCGATGCAGATCCTGCACTGACTTATACCTCTGCACCTGCATTGGTAACAGGTGATAGCTTCAGCGGAAGTCTGACCAGATTACCTGGCGAAAATGTGGGTACATATGCCATCAACCAGGGTACGCTAGCTTTGAATAGCAATTATACCTTGACTTATGTTGGTGCTGATTTAACGATCGGTGCAAAAACGATCACGGTAACAGCAGCAGCTAAAAGCAAAACTTATGGCGATGCAGATCCTGCACTGACTTATAGCTCTGCACCTGCATTGGTAACAGGGGATAGCTTCAGCGGAAGCCTGACCAGGTTGCCTGGCGAAAACGTGGGTACCTATGCAATCAACCAGGGTACATTAGCCTTGAACAGCAATTATACCTTGACGTATGTTGGTGCTGATTTAACGATTGGTGCAAAAACGATCACGGTAACGGCCGCAGCGAAAAGCAAAACTTATGGCGATGCCGATCCTGCACTGACTTATACCGCTGCACCTGCATTGGTAACAGGTGATAGCTTCAGCGGAAGTCTGACCAGATCGCCTGGCGAAAATGTGGGTACGTATGCAATCAACCAAGGAACACTTGCTTTGAGCAGCAATTATACCTTGACTTATGTTGGTGCTAACCTGACCATTGCTAAATCTGTACTTACTATTACGGCAATCAATGCGGTAATGTGCCAGTCAGACGGTTTCCCAACATTTGGAGTAACTTATACTGGTTTTAAAGCAGGTGATACTGAAAGTTCATTGAGTACAAAACCAACTGTAAGCACTACTGCCAATAGAAATGTAGCAGGCAATTATGCACTGGTACCATCTGGTGGTGTGTCAAACAATTATAGTTTTGTATATGTAAACGGTACATTAACAATCAATGCAGTTCCATCGGTAAGTATTGTAAGCAGTAAAGGTACTGAAATCAGTAAGGGTGAAACAACGGTATTAACTGCCAATGGAGGCACAGCTTACAGCTGGTCTACGGCAAGTGGTATTGTCAGCGGACAGAATACCGCATCCCTAAGCGTTCGTCCGGCAGAAACTACAACGTATACGGTTCGGGTAACCAATGCGAGCGGTTGCAATAGTTCTAAATCGATCACCATTAAGGTAGCTGACGATTATAAATTGGTCGCGAATAATATCTTAACGCCAAATGGAGACGGTGTAAATGATACTTGGCTTGTACAGAACATTGATATGTATCCAAGTAACGAAGTTCGGATATTTGATCGCAATGGCAGGGAAATGTACAGTAAAAAATCATACGATAACAGCTGGAATGGAACTATCGGAGGAAATGACCTTGCGGAAGGAACTTATTATTACATCATTACTTATGGCCCAAATAAATTGGTTCAAAAGGGATTTATTACGATTATCAGAAACCGCTAAGAAAATGAAAAGGATGAAAACAACAATATTAATACTGGCTGCTCTTATCGGTGTTTCGAAGGTAAAAGCTCAGACTAATCCATTATTAAACCAATATTTTAACAATACTTACCTTGCTAACCCGGCCATGGCCGGATTAGCAGAAGGTGCAACAGCAGACCTGACCTTCCGTTCACAATGGAATAATATTCCCGGTGCCCCTATGGTACAAAACCTAAGTGCCACTTACGGATGGGAAAGAGTAGGGGTAGGATTAATCATGAATCTTGATAAAGCCGGCTTACAAAGGCAAACGAGAATTCTGGCAAGTTATGCCTATCATCTTCCGCTTAATGGATCTGCAAAATTACATTTTGGTTTGTCTGCAGGTTTTCTGAATCAGCGGGTGGATATGCAAGACCTTATAGGAAATCCAAATGATCCGCAGGTTGGCAATTATAATAACGACCATAAGACGTATTTCGATGGTGATTTTGGAGTTGGACTAACTTCAAAGTACTTTACTGCAGATGTTGCATTGGTGAACCTTAAAAATCATTTCAACAGAGACAACTTTAAACTAATTAATACTCCTGCTGTATATGCATCAGCAGGGTACAAAATTGATATTGGCGAAAGTCTGTTTCAACCTAAAGTAGCTTATCGTTCTTTTACGGGAATTGCTGATATTGTTGATATTGGTGGACAACTTGGAGTTGCCAATCAACAGTTGTTATTTACAGCCATGTATCATACCAGTAAGGCTGCAAGTTTTGGTGTTGGGTTGCATTATAAGAAAAAATACATGATCAATACCGCATACACAACACAAACTGGTAATTTAAGCGGTTACACAGCAGGGAACTTTGAGATTAACCTCGGGATCCATTGGTAACCTTAATAAATATCTAGAACGGATAACGCTGTTATGCTTTCTGCTTAAACAAAAATACTGATCATTATATTGGAGTAGACAGTATTTGAATATTGACATTAAATTGAATGGCCGCAGCATTTAACTGCGGCCATTTTAATTCTAATCAAAGCAGTTAGTTTAATAATGTTAAAAACAAAAACAACCTATTTACGGTTAAATTCGTATTAAGTTTATTTGATGTAGGAGTGGTTTGAGTTTGTGAATCTGATAAAATTATTAAATGATGTCATGTTCTTTTGTTTTTCTGTCAAAACTTGTAAATTGCCTAAGTAAAAAGATACAAATTGTCAGTTTTTGATGGCTAAAAAATCCTTACAATAAACCGACAATAAGATATCTGTAACCGGATGTTTTTGGCAAATGTCCCTTTAAAACCTTTAGAACACTTATTACGTAGATAGATATAAATAAATTAATATTTATCGAAACAATAATCTTACATTGAATTTTGGGTTCTCGGGCATTCAAAAGCCTCTTTATCCACCTACATGGCGCAATTGTTGATAAAATAAAGAAAACAGTACGTTCGTTTTTATAAAGTTATTTTATAGTTTAGGGACGTAGCTGTTAAGAAAGGTATTATGGAAGCAAAATTTTCACCACAGGTTAAAGATGTAATCTCTTTTAGTAGGGAGGAAGCGCTCCGCTTAGGGCACGATTACATCGGAACCGAGCATTTATTATTGGGCCTCATCCGCGAAGGCGATGGCATGGCTATAAAAATTTTACGATCGTTAGGGGTTGATACAAGCAAATTGCGCCGCTCAATTGAAGATGCCGTTCGCGGTACTTCGAGTGTTACAGTAAACTTAGGCAATATTCCGTTAACAAAACAGGCAGAAAAAGTTTTAAAAATTACTTACTTAGAAGCTAAAATATTTAAGAGCGATTTAATTGGTACCGAACATTTGCTGTTATCGGTTTTGAGAGATGATGATAATATCGCCTCACAAATCTTATTGCAATATGGCGTTACTTACGATGTTTTTAAACAGGAGGTAGAAGTGAACAAAAATGGTTTCAGAGATGATATCTCAAATAGTGCTTCTACAGGAGGCGATGATGATTATCGCGAAGAGGAAAGCTTTAGTACACCTAAAAAGGTTTCAGATATAAAATCTAAGACCCCTGTTCTGGATAATTTCGGTCGTGATTTAACAAAAGCAGCAGAAGAGGGTCGTTTAGACCCGATTGTAGGGCGCGAGAAAGAAATTGAACGTGTATCGCAGATTTTATCACGCAGGAAAAAGAACAATCCGATTTTAATTGGAGAGCCGGGTGTGGGTAAGTCGGCAATTGCAGAAGGCCTCGCCTTGCGCATTGTGCAACGCAAAGTTTCGCGTGTGCTTTTTGGCAAACGTGTAGTAACATTAGATTTGGCATCACTGGTAGCCGGTACAAAATACCGTGGCCAGTTCGAAGAGCGTATGAAAGCCGTGATGAACGAGCTTGAAAAATCTACTGATGTTATTTTATTTATTGATGAGATCCACACCATCGTTGGTGCTGGTGGTGCATCAGGTTCATTAGATGCATCGAATATGTTTAAACCTGCTTTGGCAAGGGGCGAAATTCAATGTATTGGTGCTACAACATTAGATGAATACCGTCAATACATTGAAAAAGATGGTGCTTTAGACCGTCGTTTCCAAAAAGTAATGGTTGAGCCTGCTACACCGGATGAAACTGTAGAGATTTTAACCCGAATTAAAGATAAGTATGAAGAACACCACGGTGTAACATATACTGATGAAGCGATTTTAGCTTGTGTTACTTTAACGTCGCGTTATATTTCAGATCGTTTCTTACCTGATAAAGCGATTGATGCTTTAGACGAAGCAGGTTCGCGTGTTCACTTAACCAACATTCACGTTCCGCAGAATATTATTGATATCGAAGCTAAAATTGAAGATATCAAATTAGAGAAGAACAAGGTTGTACGTAGCCAGAAATATGAAGAAGCTGCAAAACTGCGCGATACAGAGAAAAATTTAATTGAAGAATTAGATAAAGCTAAAGCGGAGTGGGAAGCGGAAACTAAAACTAAACGTTACGAAGTATCAGAAGATAATGTAGCCGAAGTGGTTTCGATGATGACTGGTATTCCGGTGCAACGTGTTGGACAAACAGACAGTGTAAAACTGTTGAACATGTACGATAAAGTGGCTGAGAAAATTATTGGTCAGGATGATGCGATCAAAAAATTAACCAAAGCGATCCAACGTACGAGAGCCGGATTAAAAGATCCTAAAAAACCAATCGGTTCATTTATTTTCTTAGGTCCAACTGGAGTAGGTAAAACCGAATTGGCAAAAGAATTAGCCCGTTTCATGTTCGATAGTGATGATTCACTGATCCAGATCGACATGAGTGAATACATGGAGAAATTTGCAGTATCACGTTTAGTGGGGGCGCCTCCGGGATACGTTGGTTATGAAGAAGGTGGGCAGTTAACTGAAAAAGTAAGAAGAAAGCCTTATGCCGTAATCTTACTGGATGAGATTGAAAAAGCTCACCCTGATGTATTCAATATCTTATTGCAGGTTCTGGATGAAGGACAATTAACCGATAGCTTAGGTCGTAAAGTTGATTTTAGAAATACAATCATCATCATGACCTCTAATATTGGTGCCCGTCAACTTAAAGATTTTGGTCAGGGTGTTGGTTTCTCTACTTCAGCAAAAACGAATCAGGCCGATTCTCACAGTCGTGGTGTAATCGAAAGTGCATTAAAACGTGCTTTTGCTCCTGAGTTCTTAAACCGTGTTGATGATGTAGTAGTATTCAATAGCCTGGGTAAAGATGAAATCTTTAGAATTATCGACATCGAGTTAAAAGCTTTATTCGGTCGTGTTCATACCCTTGGTTATGAAATTGCATTAACTGATAACGCTAAAGAATATATTGCTGATAAAGGTTTTGATAGTAATTTTGGTGCTCGTCCGTTAAAAAGAGCCATTCAAAAATATTTAGAAGATCCAATTGCTGAAGAGATCCTTAAAGGCGAACTGGCCGAAGGTGATGTTTTAGAAATTGATTACGATAAAACTACCGAACTGATTTCTATCAATCACAAAAAAGGCGAAAAGAAAAAAGAAGAGCCGAAACAAGAAGAAGATTCTTCGAGTAAATAAATAAGAAAACTCCCGATGAAAATCGGGAGTTTTTTTGTTTTAGATAATAATTAGTGATAACAAGCCAAAGGATCGTCATCTCGACTGGAGCACAGCGAAATGGAGAGATCTATTTATAGATTTTGCTGCGCAGAGCCTTCGGGTTCTCGGCTTCTTTTCACTTCGCTCGAAATGACGAAAAGCTTAAACCTTTACATCAAGTCCCGTAATGCCTGATAATATCGCTCGTAATTTTGAGGAGCGGTATTTAAAAACAGGAAAGGTTCTATCAGTTCTAACTCCATCAGTAAAAATTCGCCATTTACAAATGTGCCATCAACCCGGGCATACAGGCAATCTTTAGCAAATAACGTTACGTATTGCTGCGCGGTAGCAATAAGTTCTTCTCCAGGTCTTTGGGGATGCACAGATCCACCATGTGCAGGCTGTACCCTGAAATCTCCGGGTTTAGCCTTCTTGATTAAGGAATGACTATACAGACCATTAAAGAAAATAAACGACCATTCACCGCTTTCCAGAATTTCTGGCAGGAATGGCTGAATAATAAAATCTTCATTCTGAATAAGGAGATTTAATTTTTGATTAACCTCATTTACATTATCTGCAGTTACCTTAAATGTATTTTTTGCGCCGCCACTCACACAAGGTTTTACAATTAATTTATTGGTATTGAATTTCTCAAAAAAATATTCAAGATTTACGCTTTCTTGATTTTGAATGAAGAAACCAGGTGTAATTTTTAATCCGGCTGCTTCAATTTCCTGCAGATATTGTTTGTTTGCATTCCATCGAACAACATCAATAGGGTTAAGCAATTTTACCTTTTTTGCTTCCAGGTGATCAAGCCAATGGTAAAATTCTTCAATCAGGTCAAAATAATCCCATGGTGATTTTAAAATGGCAAGAGAATAATCTTCCCAGTTTATATTCCGATCATTCCAGATTACTTTTTCAATTTTTAGTCCTTTTTCTTTAAGGAAATTTAAGAGCTTATCATCCTCGCTTTCAACTGTAGCGCTATCATAAGCACCTTTATCAAGGTAGGTTACTAATGCAATGTTCATGACGTTAAAACTAAGTTTTATCAATGTGGAATACAAATCCAAGCTTCAAAGCGTCCCGATTACAAATTTCGACCAACTAATTTGAGATGGCCGTGGTGATAAAACCACGGCCACAGAGCGCCAGGGATTTTTCTTCCCAAATTTTAAAACAGACTCACCTGGTTACTTGGAATTTTGAATAAAGTATGGTCTAAAATGATATCCTTAACATTTAAGCCATTTAAACGGCAGTGCAGCCTGAAATTGTCCCTGATCATCTGAGAAATATTGCCGTCGCCACGCATTCGGTCGCCAAAACGGCTATCGTTTACATTACCGCCGTGGCAACTCTGAATCGAGTGCCATACTTTATCAAAACGGTCAGGAAAGTTTTTGCGCAGCCAATCTTCAAATATCTGGCCTATGGCTCCGTTTAACCGCACCACGGTATAACCCGCCTTAATGGCGCCAGCATTTGCCACTGCTTTTAGAATTTTCGGAATCTCATGGTCGCTTAAACCAGGAACAAGAGGGGCAACCATCACGCCCATAGGAATTCCATCTTTACTCAATTCTTCTACCACCTTCAACCGTTGTTTGGCCGTTGTAGTACGTGGTTCCATTACTTGCCTTAAATCCTCATTTAAACTATTAATGGAAACATAAACCATGCAGAGATTCAGCTTCGCCATTTCCTGTAAAATATCCCGATCACGCAGGATAAGCGAGTTTTTGGTAATCATACCTATCGGTTGCTTATAGGCCAATGCAATTTCGAGCAACTGCCTGGTGAGTTTAAACTTTCTTTCGGCAGGCTGGTAGCAATCGGTATTGCCAGAAAGAGAAATGGTAGTGGCATCCCAGCCTTTTTTCTCCAGAAATTTTTTAAACAGTACCGGAGCATCTTTTTTGACGATTATTTTCCGTTCAAACTCTATTCCGGCACTATAACCCCAGTATTGGTGAGAGTTGCGTGCATAACAATAAGTACAGCCATGTTCGCAGCCCTGATAGGGATTAAGCGAATAGGCCATGCCCACATCCGGACTATCAACTTTGTTTACGATGGTTTTCGAGTTTTCAAAAATAAAGGATGTTTTGCGGTCGCTTTCTTCCCAATCATCTATTCCCTCTTCGTGTTCCTTTACATAAACATCCTTTAAAAATTTGTTATGTGGATTAACCTGAGCCCCCCGACCTTTAAAATACTGTTTTTCTTCATCGCTAATCATAGATTAAAATTACTAATATTTTTAGTAATTTTAATGATCAATAATGGTTACTTTTCAACAATTTTAGTTTTAGATCCCATCATACATCTTACATTTTCCATCTCACATCATCCATCATTCCTTCTTCGGAAGCGGTACATAATCCATGGGCACCATATCGGCAACTTTTTCGTAAGCCCAATAACCTTCGAAAAGTAAAGATCGCGAATCATAAATGCCACCATTTTCGTAAAAGCGGACACCCTCACCAGTTAAATTGGCAACGGAGATTTCATTTTCGGGAACATCTAAAGGCCTGAAAATCCAAAAACCGGTTTTAGAGTAAGCCATGGATTCTTTTTCTTTGGTGTACTGGATAAGGAGTGCGTCAGTATAACTAAGATATTTTAAATTCTTGTTAAAATAGTGAACTAAGGTATCGGTAAGTACCTCTGCTCTCGAAAATTTGTCAATGGTTTTCGGCTTCTCCTGTTGCTTGGTCCAAAAGGCGAGCAGTGCGGTATCTATTTTACCTTTGTTCTGTCTGATGCCTGTTTTCTCGGGTAAGGCCTTAATCTTTTCTATATTGGTATTGATAATGTATTGTGGATAACGGTTAGGGTTAGGGATTTTGATCATTTTATTAATGATAAAACCTTCTTCCTTTGTTTTATTGGCATAAAGCGAACGGAAAAAATGTTGCGAAGAACCATAGTAGGCCACTTCGCGGGCGGCAATATATTTTTTCTTTTTAGCTGCCGAAGCTTTTAACTCTTCAAAAAACGGGTGACCAGAATAATAAATAATATGGGTTCGGGAATTATATTCGAAATGATCGAGCATGTATTTGAGTCGGTAGCCCAAAGCTTTATTTTCTACCACCAAAAATTCGGTTGTAGAAACGGTGAGCGTACTTTTGGTTACATCATAATCTACATTTAAAACCTGCGGATTTAAGATTTTGCATTGAGTTGCATTGGGCGTTTTGCCGATAAAAAATTCTTTAAACTGATTAATATATTTCTGGCGGTTAGGGTCGGCCCTAATCACCACTTCATCAAGCTGGGCAACATTTTCTTTTAAAACAAGTTCTACCTGGACCGATTTATCGGAGATGATTACACTTTTAGAATAGGGGAGGTAACCAACAAGTTGAACAAGCAGATCATAACTGCCCGGCTTTAGGTTTGAAAGTTTAAATCTTCCGTCGTTATCAGCAACTGTAGCAATTTTATATCCACTTAAGTAGATACTTGCACCGGGCAATCCATCTTTTTGATCCCTAACCAAACCACTTATTGAGAAGGTGTTTTGAGCAATGGCATTAGTACCCAGGATAATCAGCGTAAGGGCTACTAAAAGGCTTTTAATCATGGAGACGAATGTAACCAAAAGGCGTAATATTTGTTAAAAACGAAAAATATTTTTAACAAATTTAACATTTGATGGTGATCGTTAATAGGTGTTGTCATCCTGAGCGCAGAGAAGGATCTTTAAAAAGATAATTTGTTAATAAGACTGATTTACAACAAGAGTCGTTTTCTATTTGAAAACTAAAGCTCCGTTTTCCATGGCTACAGCAGTCCCGCCATCGCTTGTAGTCCTCGTTACGTTGCACTTCACTTTGGGCTACCCGCTCTGTCAGGTTTATTTAACAGTGGTAGGTACTGCATAGTTCTAAAACCCTAATAGTATTACCAGCCTTGCGAGCTAAACCCGACCGCAGAGGAAAACCCACAGCCCGAAGCATGAGGGCGAGGATTTGCAACGAAGGGCGGGACTGTTGAAACCGAAGAACACTGCATTTGCTTTTCAAAAAGGAAAAAATGGTGTCTGGTATTATCCTCCCTTATTGTGTTAAGGATATTTCTACTTTTTTCCCTCTAAACCAGCCGGTGGCAAATAATCCATCGGCACGCTATCGGCAATTTTTTCCCAGGCCCAATAGCCAGCATAGAGCATCGACCGCGGATTATATATGCCTCCATTCTCATAAAAATATACAGGTTTTACTTGTAAGGCAATAGTTGATATCTGATAGTTGGGCATATCTAAAGGCCTGCTGATAGACAAGCCTATTCTATTTGCAAATAATGGGTCTTCCTTTTCTTTAGTATAAATGATGTATAGTTTATCAGTAAAGTTGATGTTTTTGATACGCTGGTTTGTTATGTGTACCAGGGTATCTTCCTTAATAGGGCTTCGACTTAAAATGGAAATGCCATCGGGAAGGTTTTTCTTTCTGATCCAGTAGCTGAGCGAATCTCCATGATTGATGGTTATCGTTTTACGTAATAAACCTTCCTGGAATTTTGTTAAACGTTTAATATTCGCCGTTATGGTACTATCTGAAGGTTTGTCTGGATTTGGTTGGGTAATTAATTTATTAATGATAAAGCCTTCTTCAGTTGCCTTGCCACTATAAATTGATTTAAAAAAGTGCTGTGAAGAACCCAAATAAGCAGTAATCCGTTTTTGATCCCAAATTTTCTTCCGTCGTGCCGATCCTTTTAAATCTTCGTAATAGGGAAAACCTTCATAATAAATGATCCTGGTTTTGCTATCATATTCAAAATTATTCAGGAGGTATTTAATGCGGTATCCAAGCGCCTTGTTTTCTACAATCAAAAATTCAGTAGTTTTTACCGTAAGTTTATGCTCCTCTTTATAGTAATCAATAATTAATACGTTAGGATTGATGAGCCTGCATTGTGCTGCATTGGGGGTGGCGCCAAGAAAATACTCTTTAAACATGGCAATATAATGTGTTCTGTTTGGATCTGGTTTGATAGTTACTTCTGCCAATTGGGTTATACTTTCTCCCAGGGTAAAATCTAATTTTACAGCTTTATCAGCAATCACTACATTTTTATTTAACGCTTTGTAGCCAATTAATTGCACTAAAATGTCGTAGTTTCCAGGTTTTAAGAAAAGGGCATATTTGCCTTCATTATCTGTTACTGTAGCAATTTTATAACTGCTTACATATACACCAGCCCCAGGTAAGGGTTCTCCGTGTTTATCTTTAACCATACCCGAAAGGACATAACTTTGTTGAGCAAGACAAAAGTTACTAATAAATAATAGAAATATAAGTAATAAGGATTTCATTGCACAAATATAAACTAATTTATTAGTTTATATTTGTGCAATGATGTAAAATTATTAGTGCTTTTCTTAGTGGAGGCTGTCTCATAAATATAGAATTGTCATCCTGAGCTTGTCGAAGAACCTGTTTTAAGTGTCTTACAAGGCGTTTAGACAGGCTCAACGTGACAAATTCAAAGTGAGTTGCAATTTATGATACAGCCTCTTATCGCCATGGTCTGTGTCCTCACAGACCACTATTTAGATTTTATTTGAATATGAAAAAGGTCTGTTAGGACACAGACCGCGGATTAGTAAAATAAATTAAGCCAATAATTCTTTCGCATTTTCGATGGCCGATGCCCCTGGGTTTTTTCCGCTTAACATTTCGGCAATTACACCAATGCGTTCTTCTTGTTTAAGCTTGCGGATTCCGGTAGTGGTTTTGCCTTTATCCTCATTTTTGTGAACAAAGTAATGCGATATGCCTTTGGCTGCAATTTGTGGTAAGTGTGTAATCGAAATTACCTGCATGTTCTGCCCTAAATCGGAAATTACTTCTCCAACTTTTAAAGCAGTTTCTCCTGAAATCCCGGTATCTATCTCATCAAAAATAATGGTTGGTAAGGATGTATGTTTCGCCAATAAAGCTTTTATGGCCAGCATCAAACGTGATAACTCACCACCTGATGCCACTTTATTTACCGGCGCAGGGGCCTGACCTGCATTTGCTGTAAAAAGCAGGTTGATTTCGTCCAGTCCGTCTTTATTCAGTTCTGATAAGATTTTTTGATCCAGAACCAATTTGGCATTTAGCATACCCACTTTTTTTAATGTGGTGCCGGTTTGCTCTTCTACCACCTTAATTGCTTTTTTACGGTTGGCACTTAACTGGTCGGCCTGTTTGTGTAGTGCCTTTTTGAGTTGGTCGATTTCTTTCTGAAGTTTTTCAATATGCTCATCAGAAGATAAGAGTTTGTTCAGGTTTTCTTCCAGTTGTTTTTGAAGTGCTAAGAGTTCTGTATTATTGGCTAACCTGTGTTTTTGTTGAAGTGAATAAAACAGATCTAACCTTTGGTTTACAATTTCTAAGCGATCGGCACTATGTAAAGTATTTTCTTCTATTGCAGAAACCTCATCGGCGATGTCTTTTATTTCAATGATCGATGAGCGCAAACGTTCGTATAATACATTAATTGCCGGATCAAATTTTTCTATGCCCTGTAACTGTAACGAAGCCTCTTTTAAAATCTGAAGGGCAGAAGGTTCGCTTTCGTTAATTAATCCTGAAGCGGTAAGTAACGCCCGTTTAATGGTTTCGGCATGTGTTAAGCGCTCCAGTTCTTGTTCCAGTTCTTCCTGTTCGCCTTCCTGTAATTTTGCCTGTTCGAGTTCGTTAAACAAAAACTGTTCATAATCCTGTTTATTACGGGCTTCGTCGGCTTCAGCTATCAGTTTCTTTAACAGGCTGGTATCTTGCTTAAGCTTTTTAAATCCTCGGCGGTAGTCGAATAATAATGATTTATGGTTTGCCAGTGCATCTACAATCAAAAGTTGAAAATCGGCATCGTTAATTTCTTGTGTAGCATGCTGGGAATGGATATCAATCAGTTTTTCACCGATCTGTTTTAGGATGGATAAATTAACAGGTGTATCGTTAATGAACGACCTTGTTTTACCATCTATTGATATTTCTCTCCTTAATATGCTTTCTTTTGAAAAATCGAGATCATTTTCTTCAAAAAGTCCTTTCAGATTTTCATCTGCCAATGCAAAATTTCCTTCAATAACACATTTTTTATCCTGGTTAAAAAAGTACTTGCTTTCTGCCCGCTGGCCTAAAATTAGCGACAATGCCCCTAAAATGATGGATTTCCCAGCACCTGTTTCACCTGTGATGATATTTAAGCCTTTATCAAATTCGATATCAAGACTATCAATTAATGCGTAATTACGGATAGAAAGTTTTTGTAGCATGCTAAGCAAAAATATTAAAATTTATTCAACAGCTGAATACAAAACAAAAACAGCGAAGAATAATCTTCGCTGTTCATGATCTGTTTGGTTTATCTGGTGTTATTTTATAGAAATATTAATTACCTTATCGTCAGCAATTTTTAAGTTGGATGTCTGAAGATAACTTTTTATTGCCAATTGATTGGCATTGGTAAAATCTGATTTTTTATATGTTAATACAGCAGTTATTGTGTTCAATGCTTTAACCGCACCTGTAAAATCCTGATTCTTGTATAACATAACAGAAGGAATTACCTGTGAGCTTTTGTTGCCGTTTTCAACTTTTTCTTTTTTCTCCATTTTCTCTTTCAGCTCCTTTACTTCACTGTCGAACTTTTCTTTCAGCTTTTTATATTCTTCAGTCTGTCTTACTTTGTTGTTGGTGTTATGGTTGTCGTTATAAAAGAATAGGGTACCATCCGGGCTGGTAAGTGAGTTTCTATTTCCTTTAAATGTAGAGTCAGCCTGCAATCTTGATAATCCTGATAAGCGTACCATATCTCCTGACTTTAAAGCAAGCGTTTTGATATTATCTATCTGTGCTCTAAATTCTGGCGTATTCATTTTAGCAGCCATATCTTCACCCATTTTTCTCCATTTTGCTTGCGCTTCCGGCGAACCGAATTCTTTAGCCATATCTTCACTCATTTTTTTCCATTTAGCCTGGGCCTCCGGAGAATTCATTTTCTTTTGCATCTCTTCTCCGAATTTTTTCCACTTAGCTTGTGCCTCTGGTGAGTTATATTGTTTGGCAACATCTTCTCCGAATTTTTTCCACTTAGCTTGTGCTTCTGGTGAGTTATATTGTTTGGCAATATCTTCTCCGAATTTTTTCCATTTAGCCTGTGCTTCTGGTGAGTTATATTCTTTCTGTATTTTTGCCAGCAATAGCGAATCGCTGAATTTGAATTTAAAATTACTATCGTTATGTAACCTGTAGATGTTTTTTCCTGCAAAAAGTTCGTCCCTGTAAAAATCTTTTCTTAGGCTATCAGGCATTTCGTTAAGAGAGTTGTACTCTTTTTTATTGCCATTTGCATCAATGGTAACAATTTTGATTTTACGTTTTTTGGTGGTATCAGTGCAAACAATAGTTTTCACATTATCGTGGTTAATCACACTTAAAACCTCAATTTTAGGCGCTTTTTTATTCTCTTTTTTCTTTTCCGTTGGATTGATCCAGGCAATGGAAAACAAGCACGCTACCCCTAACGTTAGGGCTGCCATTTGTTGTTTGGCGTTTAAATAATTTGTTTTCATGTTGGTTATTCTTTTTATGCGTTGATATAAATTCTGGGTTTTACCTGTTGCGGCCAGTGCATAAGCCGGACTGTTTTTGTCTTTTAACAGTTCTAGTTTAAGTAGTGCATGGGCATAATTCAATGGTTTTCCGGTAATTTTTAATACCAGATCATCGCAGGCATGCTCACGCTCAATGTGTATAAACCTACCCGCCATCCATACAAATGGATTATAGAATAATAATGTTTCTATGGCTGTTTTAATGAGGTTCAATAGGAAATCGTTTCTTCTGATATGCGATAACTCATGGATTAATATCGCTTCTACCTGATCGTTGTCTAATTGGTTTACCAACGCCAACGGAAATAATACCACAGGTTTTAAATAACCGATTACCAAGGGTACGTTAACAATAGAAGAGATGTGGAACCGGATAACTTTATTGATTTTTAGTTGGGCTGTTACTTGCTCGAAAATAGTTTTCCAACTGTCCGGAATAGCACTTAAACTTTCTTTTTTCAATTTTGAAAGCTGACCATAGCCTTTAATAATAACAAATAACTGAAGCACGATGCCAATAGCATAAAATATGGCTACAACAGGGAAATATTGCTCTGCCTTGCTGCTAAAACTTGGTGGCAGGTTGTTGAAATATTGGTAAACCTGAATATTTTGAGGGTTGATTGCAGGGGCATGATCATTTATATTCAATGTTAACTGGTGAATGATATTATAGCTAAAGCCAATAAACATTAAAATGATGGAACCAAAAGCAAAGTTGTGCTTATGTTTTGACGCCAGCTTCGGAATGCTTAACATGACGATAAATAGAATGCCATAAATAATGGCGCTTTGCCAAAGTGAGTTTAAAATACTCCAGCCAAATGCTTTGATGAACTGTTGTAATAAAGTTTCCATAACGGTGGTTTTAATTTTTTATACGGGGACAATCCGAAAATTTTACTGTTTATTAGGGATCTAAACCCTACACCTTTCAACCTTCAATAATAGCCTTACTTCAGGCTATCTAAATATTTTTTTATTTCGTCAATTTCTTCTGCACTTGCACTGTGGTTACCCAAAGCCTGCATCACCAACCTCGCCGCCGATCCGTTAAATACATTATCAATCATTTTGTTTACCAATTGTTTTTCAGTTTTATCCTGACTAACAAGGGCTTTATAGATATGTGTTTTTTGGTTGGTATCTCTTTCTACCATTCCTTTCTCGTGCAGAATCTGCATCAGTTTTAAAGTAGTGGTATACCCTGAGTCTTTTTTATTCAATGCCTCATGAACTTCTCTTACCGTTGCATTCCCCTTTTGCCAAAGCACCTGGAGGATTTCCATTTCACCTTCTGTTGGTTTGATGTTATGATTAGTCATATGTTACAAGTTGTACGAATTATTTCGTATTCAAATGTACGAAGATATTCGTAATATCAAAATATTTTAACAAATTTTTAATTTATCGGTTAATTATTGAAACTGGTTAATTGCTTAACTATGATATTAGAATACTGGATAGGGGAAATGTTGCGTACAATCAGGCTTTAGAAAGGGAAAACCTACCCATGAAAAACTGACTTCGGCCTGTGTTTAAGGCCTGCAGGCGTATGAACGAAAGCAGGACTGACTTCAAATGAAATGCGGAAATTGCTTTTCTAAAATTAATCACGACAAATAGAGAAACTACTTAATCGAATAGTCCGAGGCCGGCGGTCCGGAGTCCGAAGTAGTTTAGCCGAGACAATAATCACCTCCTAAGCAATCAACCATGAGCTATCAAACTATTGACCAATGAACTAATTTTTCTTCAGTCCCTCGTACTTACCAATATTTGCAGGATCGATTTCTGCCAGCATATTATAGGCTTTCATGCGCTCTTGTCCGTTTAATTTAGAAAGTACATTGGTTACTTCTTCGGCCTTAGATGCAAAGTAAACATTTGGGAAAATAGAACCTAGTTTCTGCTTATCCATTTGTTGCAGTGCAGGTAGTGCGGCAACAATCTGCGTTAAGCCTTTATCATTATCGGTCAGTTGGTCCAGGCCACTTAAATGATAACTGTAAATGAAATTGCGGAGCTCGGCAAAAATGGGGTTTAAAACATTTTCGTTGAACCAAAAGCGGTTACGTAAGCCATCGGCTGCTCTCCAGCCGGTATTACCAGAAGCCTGCGCAAGGTTAATAATATTCTGTGCTTTTTTGTAAAAAGGTGTTCCACCCATTTTGCTAAAACTATCTTTATCCATACCGATGATGGTGTAAGCATAATAGGTAAGGAGGGCACTGATATTGGAAATGTAATTTTGATCAGAGAAGTCGATTGTAGCGCCATCGTTGAAATTAAAATCGAAATTCTTATCACTCATATTTAATAAAGTGCTATTGTAAGAGCTGTTAAAAACCGGACGACTGCTTTGAATCTGCGCTTCGGCAGTATAGCCAGAGCCGCCATCCCAAGAATTGATGGTGATGATAAAACTACAGTCTATACGTTCCTGTGGCTTATAACTTTCGTTACTGAATTTGTTGTTGTTTAGAAAATCGCGGATTGTTTTTTGCAAAGCATCTAAAGTTGGTTTGCTAATGTTCGAAACCTGGGGAGCCAGCAAAGTTACCCTGGCATTTAACTCCTGCGCCTGTAGCTTCCCAAAACCAACCAATACCAATATCCAGACAATCTTTTTTATCATTTTGCAATTTTTAAAATGGCAGTACAAATATCTTTGGCAACTTCTGTTTTCGATTTCATATCAAAAACAGTCCGTTCTAAAGCTTTGTTAAAAATAGTAATTTTATTGGTATCTGATTTAAAACCTGCGCCCTTATCATTCAAAGAATTTAGAACAACCAGGTCAAGATTTTTCTTCTCGAGTTTGCCTTTTGCATAATTCTCTTCATCATTCGTTTCTAAGGCAAAACCAACCAAAATCTGGTGTGTTTTTTTCGCCACACCTAAAGAGGCGAGTATATCCGTTGTTTTTTCCAGTTCCAGAACCAATCCGCTATCCCGTTTTTTAATTTTTTGGGTGGCAACCTGCTTAGGGCGATAATCTGCCACAGCGGCACACATTACCGTGATATCGCTTTCAGGGAAAACTGAAGTACAGGCATCGAACATTTCCCGGGCACTCACCACATCAATTCTTTTTAAACGTTGTGCAGCTTTTTGTGCGGTTGGTCCGGCAATTAAGGTAACCTCAGCACCCAGTTTAGCCAACTCATCAGCAATGGCGAAGCCCATCTTCCCTGAGGAATGGTTACCTATAAAACGTACCGGATCTATAGCCTCATAAGTAGGACCGGCGGTAACCATTACCTTTTTGCCATATAGCGGCATAGATTTTTTAATGGCATTATCCAGGAAAGAAACAATTTCTTCAGGTTCAGCCATTCGGCCTTCACCCCAAAGTCCGCTTGCCAGTTCGCCATTGGCAGGGGCAATAACGGTATTCCCAAAGCCAATAACACGTTTAATATTATTTTGGGTAGTTTCGTGTTTCCACATATCCAGATCCATAGCCGGGACTACATACACCGGACATTTAGCCGAAAGATAAACAGCTGTTAGTAAATTATCGCAGATTCCCGTTGCTAGTTTGGCTAAGGTATTAGCACTTATCGGAGCAATTATAATGAGATCGGCCCATAGGCCTAATTCAACGTGATTACTCCATACGCCTGTTTCTTCTTCGAAATATTGCGTATAAACCGGGTTTTTAGAAAGCGTAGCAAGGGTAAGTGGTGTAATGAAATTAGCACCATCAGGGGTAAGAATAACCTTTACGTTTGCGCCAGCTTTTACAAGCAGCCGAACCAAAAATGCCGACTTATATGCTGCGATGCTACCGCAAACGCCAAGGATTATATTTTTATTTTTTAGCATAATGCGCAGAGTACATAAGGCATGGAGCATAGAGCGTAGTGCTAAACGCTTTGCCCTAAACGCTATGCGCTATGCGAGTTACTTTTGTTCTTTAGCAGGATTTCTGTGATAAATTTTCTCGTTCAAAAATTCATCAATAGCAACCAAAACAGGCTTTGGCATACGCTCGTAGTGCTTGCTGATTTCAATCTGCTCGCGGTTTTCGAAAATTTCTTCCAAATTATCGTTGCTGGAAGCAAATTCTGCCAATTTACCGTGTAACTCTTCTTTAACGTTGTTCGAGATCTGATTTGCTCTTTTAGCAATTACCACTAATGATTCGTATAAGTTATCAGTAGTTTTATCTAAATCGTGTACGTTTCTGGTTACTGTAGTATTTGGTACAGCAGGTTTGTTAGTATTCATCTATTACTTGTTTTTAATATTCGTATTATCTGCATTAGTTGGTTTTGCAGAAACGGTATCTTTCAATTTACCGGTTCTGATCAGCATCTGCTTGTATTTTTCCTGATCGGCAGCATATAAGGCCAATTCTTGTTTGGTAGCCACAATCCCTGCTTCAACATCACCCTTAACCGCTTTTGCATCTTTAGCAAATTTACTATCCGGGTGGTTTTCAGTAAATTCCGTATATAAAGCAAGCGCCTCATTATATCGGTCTTCCTGGCGGATCACATAACTGTTTTTAGCGTATAGATACTGCGCTTTAATCATCAAAAAGTCCATTTCCTCAGCATACTTAATATCCGGGTAATCCCTTTGCGCATTTTTTAAAGCAATAACAGCCGCTCTGTAATTATCTACATTACTAGGCCCTGTAGTTAAATACATTTTAGCATTTTCAAATGCTTTATCCTCTAACTTGCCCCTTAGTACAGCAATATATTTGCCTGCAGCTGCAGCACGATCGCTGGTAGGGTATAAGTTGATAAATAATTGTAGCGCATCAATGGCTTTATAAGTGTTTTCCTGATCTAAAGAGAAACTTGGAGATTCTAAATAATAGCAATAAGCACCCATGTATCTTGCTTCTTCTGCATTTTTACTTGCCGGGTAGGTATCTGCAAAACTTTTAAACTGGTATCTTGCAGTGGTGTAATCACTTAATCTATATAAGGTATAAGCATAATAATAGTTCAGGTCCTCAGCTTCTGCACGGCCACGATATTTTTGAGAAAGATCCTCAAAAAGAACTAATGCTTTACTGTAATCGCGTTTATTATACAAACGAAGTGCCTCCTGGTATTTTTTTGCAACGTCATTGCTCGCTCTCAATTTCTCGAAACGACTTTTACAACCCGCAATACCCAAAGCGGCAATAAATACTAAAATAATTAAGTGTTTAACTTTAAACATTCTGCAAAGATAATTAATAATACGATAACATCAATAAAAACAATTCGCCGCTAAGCTATGCAAAGCAATTCAGTAGAACATAACAGTTAACAATTTTTAACATATATATAAGGTTAACTTATATACTATATAGTATGCAGTCTTTTTTTTTGCAAAGCAGTTGTTGTGCTCCTATATAGGCGTGTCCCCGCTTTCCGTTTGTAGTGCCGGCGTGAAGCCGGCAGCTACCACTTCAATCGGGTTTAGGTGGCGGAGGGCAGGAGTAACTTACGAAGTTTTTAATGGCAGGGTGCAGGGAACTTCGTAAGTTTTTTAGGTCAAACCACGCAGGTTTTTAAAACCTGCGTGGTTTGTAAGGAGGTGTAAACATTCAATTCTTGAAAAAGTTTTGTCTGAGGCGAATTTTTTCTTGCTGTAAACCATTAACTTACGTCAATCCCTGCAGGATTTGACAAATTTCCTTTGCGGAAGCGATAAAAAATCCTACTTTTGCATCCCGCTTCGGAGGAAGGGGTTTTGATTAAAGGATGGCAGAGAGATGAGTAGAGCGGGATTTATTTTAAAATAAATATTGCGAAAGAGAAAAAGATTGCTACCTTTGCAGCCCGGTTCGGAAGAGCGGAAAGCCAGTTAAGCCTGGCATATTGAAATAAGGGTAAAGAGAAAATAAGGCTTTAAAAAATAAAATTTATTTTATTTGGAAGTTTAAAAAAGTTCCTTACCTTTGCACTCCCAACCGAAAGGAAGGGTAAAAAAATCGGAACGGCGGATGTCGGAAAGATAGAAAAAAAGATTGAAGCTAAACAGAAACACGGAGAGACGAACAAGACTTTTCCGAACTGAAGTTTAACGATATATAAATGATCGGCCGTGAGGTTTACCAGATCAATAAGTTCTTAAAAGAGATGTCAATGTAGCGTAGCGAGGTAATGGAGTACTGATCAAAGTACATGATTACGTAGCTTTATTTTAAAGGTGGTGTCTA
>NZ_RCCK01000002.1 GCF_003664035.1 Pedobacter alluvionis | reverse complement strand
ACTTCCCAGTTGGACAAGGGATACACAGCACCAAGAAATGAGGTAGAAGAAGCCTTGGTTTTGATCTGGGCTGAGGTACTCGGACTGGAAGCGGGGAGCATCAGTGTAAAAGACAATTTCTTTGATTTGGGCGGGCATAGCCTAAAAGCGGCACAATTGATTACCCGGATCAGCAGGAAATTTCTTGTAAAACTTGGCATACAGAGCATATTTAAGGAACCCACTATAGAAACAATTAGCGAACAGATTATTTTCATTCTGGATCATAATAAACAACTCGAGAATAAAGAAAATCTGGTAAGAATAGAGATTTAATTTACTGACACTATGAAGCAATTATTGAAAGATATCCGGGATAATCATATTTTATTAGAGGTAATTGATGGTAAATTAAATGTATTTACCAGAGGTGTACAGCCTGATCCGGCGTTGATCGCTATTATTAAAGAACGGAAGGACGAGCTTACACAGTTTCTATTGAATAACAACCAGGAGAATTTCAGTGATGCTTTCCGACTGAGTATTCCCAATACGGGGATAAGGAGTCATTATCCGCTTTCCTCTGCACAGCGAAGGTTATGGGTATTGAGCCAGAATGAACAAGGAAGTGTTGCCTACAACATGAGTAGAATGTTTGTTTTAGAAGGGGCTTTGGATATAAATGCTTTTCAACATGCATTCCGGTCATTGATCATCCGTCATGAAAGCCTTCGAACTGCATTTCGCGAAGATGAGGAGGGAGAGATCAGCCAATTTATTATTGGTCCTGATGAAACAGGATTCAGCATCGTTCAAAAAGACCTTAGATCAAGGGAAAATGAACTCATGCGTATCGTGAAGGAAGAATTAAGCAGACCTTTTGACCTTTCTGCAGGTTGTCTGCTCAGGGCCGGTCTTTTCAGAACGGATGATCAGAAATGGGTATTTACCTATGTCATGCATCACATCATCAGTGATGGCTGGTCAATGGGCGTTTTAATTCGCGAACTGCTACAGGAATACCAGAATTATACGCAGAAAAAACCAAGAGGTCATCAGCCTTTAAGCCTTCAATATAAAGATTATGCTGCCTGGCAACAAGATCAGCTGAAAGAAAAGGGTTTTGAGCAACACCGGGCGTATTGGCTGGAACAATGCGGGGGAAGCCTGCCTATATTGGAATTACCCGCAGATAAGTTAAGACCGGCCATCAGAACCTATAACGGCAGTACGGTATCCAGAAAGATAAGTCCTGAACTCAGTCAAGCCATTAAAGGGCTCAGTCAGGAACTTGGCGGAACACTTTTTGTTGGTTTACTGGCAACTGTAAACGCATTATTATATC
The DNA here is from genome assembly GCF_003664035.1 of Pedobacter alluvionis. Taxonomy (GTDB): domain Bacteria; phylum Bacteroidota; class Bacteroidia; order Sphingobacteriales; family Sphingobacteriaceae; genus Pedobacter; species Pedobacter alluvionis. The sequence continues at coordinate 32,556 of NZ_RCCK01000002.1, read as the reverse complement.
GTTATACTTATCAGGAAGATATCATTATCGGAAGTCCTATTGCAGGTAGGGACCATATTGACCTTGAGAATCAGATTGGTTTTTATGTAAATATGCTTCCATTGCGCAGCAGGTTTGATGGTAGCGGAAGCTTTAAGGAGCTTTTTGAGAAAGTAAACAAAGTTACCCTAGAAGCCTTTGAATACCAGAATTATCCTTTTGATGAATTAGTGGAGGCTGTACAAACAGCAACGGATATCAGCCGTCATGCACTTTTTGATGTGGTTGTGGTGCTGCAGAATACTGATATTGTTGCACATCAGCTTGAGACATCAGATCAGGGTGAATTGAGTGTTAGCTCTTTTGATGCTCCTTCGCAGGTCGTAAGTCTGTTTGACCTCAGGTTTGACTTCAGAGAAATCAATGGAGCGTTATTGGTGACCATCGATTACAATACAGATATTTATCTGAAAAGTACCATAGAAAGACTTATTGCTCATTTTGAACAGTTATTGTCGGTTGTTGTGGTCCAACCGGAAATGGCTTTAAAAGAACTGGATTATTTGACTGTTGCAGACAAAAATCTGGTTACTTCTTTCAACCGGGGCCATGCGGCTTATCCTGAAGATACTCATATTGCTGCAATTTTTGAAGAGCAGGTAGCTCGTGTGCCCGATCATATTGCCGTAGTTCTTGAGGACGATCTCCTGACTTACAGGCAGCTGAATGAACGGAGCAATCAGATCGCAAATTTTCTGATCCATAAAACTGCCTTAAAGCCCGAAGAAGGGGTAGGGATTTTGCTGGATAAAAAGCCGGACTGTATCGCTGCCATGCTCGGGGTACTCAAAGCCGGAGGAATGTATATTCCAATGGATACGACAACGCCTGAGGAGCGTTTGCAGTTCATCATTAAAGATGCAGGCATCAGAACCATCATTACTGAAAAATCATACCTGGAGCTGGCCAACAGATTGCAATGGTCGGTCGGGGCGCTGCAGTACTACCTTTGTTTGGACAGTACAGATGTACATCAGGAAAAAGAAGTGGTAGAGAATGTCATGATGAATCAGGACTTGTGGGACCATGTGGGCAGAAAGGCTGTGGATCAGATTACCGGAGGAGGATGGAGCAGTAGTTTTACCGCTGAAGCGATCTCTGAAAAGGAAATGGAAGAGTATGCGATGAATGCCTTTCAGAAGCTGAATGGATCACTGAATGGCCAAAGCCGTGTGCTGGAAATAGGTTGTTCCTCAGGTCTGACCCTAAGTAAGATCGCAGCAAATGTCGGCCTGTATTACGGAACAGATATCTCTCCGGTGATTTTGGAGAATACCAGGGATATGGTAGCAAAGAAAGGCTTCACAAATGTAAAGCTAAAGCATCTCGCGGCCCATGACATTAAAGACCTGGAAGAAGGGGAATTCGACCTGATCATTATCAATAGTGTTATTCAGCATTTCCATGGACTTAATTACCTTAGACAGGTGCTTAAAGATGCCATCTCCTTGCTGGGGGCTGATGGCAGATTGTTTATCGGAGATATTATGGATGTCGAACTCAAAGAGCAGATGCTGGATGACCTAAAAGATTTTAAGCGTTTAAATAAAGATAAAAAGTACCTTACTAAAACTGATTTTTCAGCAGATCTTTTCGTCGCACGCGGCTTTTTTGAAGACATGCAGTCTGATATACCTGAGATCGAAAGCATCAGCTTCAGCAATAAAATTTATGAAACGGAAAATGAGCTGACCAGGTATAGGTATGATGCCCTTATCACAATTGATAAGCGGAACTCTAGCCGAAATGTCCTCCCGAGAAAAAAATATCAATACGACAATCGTATCCTCGCTTTACAGTCTTCCGAAAACCCGGGACTGGATATTTCTCCTGATGGTCTTGCCTATGTAATCTATACCTCCGGGACTACAGGTCTTCCTAAAGGGGTACTTGTTCAACACAACAATGTGGTACGGCTTTTTATGAACGAAAATCCATTGTTCGATTTCAATGAAAATGATGTCTGGACGATGTTTCATTCCTATAGCTTTGATTTCTCTGTATGGGAAATGTACGGTGCACTTCTGTTTGGCGGTAAGCTGATATTGGTGTCGAAAATGGCCTCAAAAGATCCTTCTTCCTATCATCGCTTATTAAAGGATAATAGGGTAACGATTTTAAACCAAACGCCCTCTGCATTTTATCACCTGATAAGGGTAGATCAGGAAAGTTCTGAACAGCTCTCAGACCTGCGTTATGTGATTTTTGGAGGGGAAGCTTTAAGCCCGGGTAAACTGTTGAACTGGAAACGAAAATATCCTGAGATCAAGTTGATCAACATGTACGGTATTACAGAGACGACGGTACACGTAACCTATAAAGAGATTACCGAACTGGAAATCATACACAATAACAGCAATATCGGGAAGCCTATTCCTACCCTTAACTGCTATATTCTGGACCCTTCTCAGCACTTATTACCTGTAGGTATTCCCGGAGAGTTATATGTGGGTGGAAAAGGAGTGGCCAGAGGATATTTGAACCGACCTGAACTGACAAACGAAAGGTTCATCTCCAACCTGTTTTTTCCAGACAGGTTATACCGTTCCGGCGATAAAGTACGTTTGTTAGAAACAGGCGAAATGGAATATCTGGGCCGGATAGATGATCAGGTAAAGATAAGAGGTTTCCGGATAGAATTGGGAGAAATCAAAAATGCACTTGATAAACACGACCAGATTACTGATGCTGTGGTTATTTCCAGAGAAAACAAGGAGGGAGATAAATTTCTTGCTGCTTATATCGTGTCAGATCATACCTTAACTGTTAACGACCTTAGGGATTTTCTTTTGATTAGTTTACCGGAGTACATGGTACCTGCACACTTTATTATGCTGGAACAATTCCCATTAACAAAGAACGGGAAAGTTGATAAGAAATTATTGCCTCTACCTGAAGGATTGACTATGACTACTGGTGTGGTTTATCAGGCGGCAAGAAACCAGCTCGAAGCAGATCTGACCAGCTTGTTCAGTCAGGTGCTAAATATTGAAAAACACTTCGTTGGTGTGAATGACAATTTCTTTGCGATGGGCGGCGATTCGATCAAAGCCATACGCCTCATTGTGCAGATCAAAAAGCAATTAAATAAAAGCATTAGCATTGGAAAGTTATATGAACATCAGACCATCGCTGAGCTGTCCTTGTGGCTGGATGCAGCTGAGGACGGAGTTGCTCAGGAAGATGTTTATTCCAATCTGACCAGAGGGCTTAAAAAAATACAAAAGATTAGGGAGGAGATAGAGGAGGAAGATCAGGCAAAAAATGTTTTGCCTGATATTTATGAAGATATATATCCGGTTTCTCAGGTAGAACAGGGAATGATCTATTCTTCAACGCTGAATCCTGCGGCACCAGTGTATTACGATCAATTTCTGTTTTTTCTTGAAATCAAAGATTTCAATCAATTTAAAGAAGGTGTGGAAGCCCTGGTGCAAAGACATCCGATTTTAAGAACCAAATATTTTATTAAGACTTTTAGTCAGCCGGTAAAGGTGGTTTTAGATACCATCAATTTGCCGATTTCTTACGAAGATTTGTCGGCCTTAACGGAAGCAGAACAACAGGCGCATATCCGTAACTTTCTCGAGAAGGACCTTTTGGTTAGATTGGATTTTGATGATGAGATCCTGTGGCGTTTTAAAATCCATCACCTGAATGGAGAGCGGTATTTCATTACCTGGAGTATCCATCATGCGGCAATCGACGGCTGGAGTGTTTCTATTTTTAACAAAGAATTGACGGAGCTACTAGCAGGAAAAGATATGCTGAGCCTGCCTCCGCTCAAAAACACCTATAAGGATTATTGTGCAGTTTTTCTGGGCAGGGAAAAAACGCCTTCCGTAGAAATGTATTGGAAAGAATTGCTTGCTGGTTATACCAGAAATAAGCTCCCTTTCAATTACAAAGGAACTAAGATCAGCGATTATACCGGCATGAAATATGTTTCTCATACGGTTAAGGGAGATCTTTTACTTAGATTGCAGGACTTGTCGACCAAGCATCAGCTGGCATTTAAGTCAATTTGTCTTGCCGCTCATTTGTATTTATTACATACCATTTGCGCAGAGCAGGATGTAGTTACCGGTATGGTTACCCACGATAGGCCGCCGTTAGATAACAGCGAATATATTATGGGCTGTTTTTTGAATACTGTCCCAGTAAGAGTGGATGTGTCAAAACCGATGGATATCCTGTCCTTTCTGAAGTCGGTTAATAATTGTTTGACAACCGTGAAACCAAATGAGATCCATCTTAGTGAAATTGCTAAAATCATAGAAGAGAAGACCGGATCGTCTAACCCGATCTTTGATACCATACTCAATTATACAGATTTTCATTTGTATAAAGATCTGAATGATGCATCCAATATCAAACTGTTTGATGCCGATAGGAAATTGGTGGAACCCGATCAGGCCAATATGATGACGAATACCTTATTTGATGTAGAAGTCGGTAAAACATTGGATCACCTAAGTATCAGCATTAAATATACGCCTGCTTACTTCCGGGAAACAGAAGTTAAATATGCACTGGATTTGTATATCCGCATTCTGGATTGCTTCTGCAAGGATGTTACTACACCATTATCAGCCATTCGTTTATTAACACCGCCTGAATTAAAAGAAATCCTCTACAACTTTAATGATACGATATCACCTTATTCAGATCAGCAAACTTTACATGGTTTGTTAGAGGATCAGGTAAAAAAGACTCCGGAGCATGTTGCGCTAACTCAAGATGGGGAGACCATGAGCTATTTAGTGCTGAATGAAAAGGCGAATCAGCTTGCACACTTGCTCTTAAAGCAGGGAGTATTGCCTGCCGAAAACATTGGTTTACTGGTTAAGAGAGGTTTTGATATGATCGTGGGTATGTTTGCCATACTAAAGTGTGGTGCATCCTATGTTCCTATAGATCCAGAATATCCAACAGATAGGCAAGAATATATTGCATTAAATTCGAGAGTGGCAAAGATACTGACAGATGAAACTTATCCATTATCAGAAAAAATCAGTGAAATCACCTTTTTAAGGATTGATCATGACCCCGGAGTAGAATTTGAGCAGCGCAATCCAAATGTTGACATTGATCCTTTACAGCTGGCCTATACCATTTACACATCTGGTTCAACCGGACGTCCTAAAGGGGTAATGATAGCTCATAATGCTGCTGTAAACCTGGTCGAATGGGTAAATAAAACTTATCAGATCGGGGCTGAAGATCGCCTTCTGTTTATTACTTCTATGTGTTTTGACTTGTCCGTTTATGACATATTCGGCCTGTTGGCCGCGGGTGGGGCCATCGTTATTGCGAGACAGGAAGAAGTACAGAATGTGGCCTTATTGAAAGAACTTCTTAAACGAGAGCACATCACCTTCTGGGACTCGGTTCCAACAACGATGAACTATCTTATAGGAGAGCTGGAAGAAGGCAGGGATGGTTATCTGCAAGAGGAGCTAAGACTTGTTTTTCTAAGCGGCGACTGGATCCCGGTTCAATTACCGGATCGGATTATACAGCGTTTCCCAAATGCGCAAATTATCAGTCTGGGAGGAGCAACAGAGGGGACGGTCTGGTCTAATTTTTATCCGGTGAAATCTTCTACCGTTTCCTGGTCAAGCATTCCTTATGGAAAACCGATCAGCAATAATTTTTTCTATATTCTGGACGATCACTTAAGACCTGTTCCGAAAGGTGTTGCAGGCGAGTTGTATATTGGAGGGCTTGGTGTAGCATATGGTTATGCCAATGATCCCATAAAAACGGAACAGTCTTTCAAGGCAGATCCTTTCCATCATGAACTCGGAGGGCGCATGTATAAAACCGGAGATCTTGGTCGGTTGATGGCTGATGGTAACATGGAATTTTTAGGACGAAAAGATGATCAGGTTAAAATCAGGGGATACCGGGTTGAACTTGGGGAAATAGAAAGTGTGCTTTTAAAGCATGAAGAGGTTAAGGAAGCCATTGTCAGCGTGAGCAAAGATTCGAATAATAACAATCAGTTATGCGCTTATGTAGTCATGCATAGTGACTTAGCTATCGATGAGCTTAAGCATTATCTAAAAGATTTGCTTCCTTTTTACATGGTTCCTCATCTGTTTATAAAACTGACGGCACTTCCCTTAAATAGCAATGGTAAAATTGACAGGAAAAAGCTTCCTGTACCGGAGTTGCTGCATGAAGAACAGCTGGATAACTATGAGGAGCCAAAAACTGAACTTGAGCTCAAAATTGCTGAATTGTGGAAACGCATACTTCAATTAAAAAATATAGGGATTAAAGATGATTTCTTTGATATCGGAGCGAATTCATTATCCGTTGGTGCATTTGTAAACAGACTGCACAAGGAGCTTGATTTCCAGATTTCCATTCCGGAAGTGTTCCTTCATCCGACTATCGAAGGTATTGTTGGGGTGTTGAATGCCAAAAATAATACCGGATTTCAGGTGATAAAAAACGCGGAAGAGCAGGACTTTTATCCATTGTCTTCCTCTCAGCGACAGCTATGGGTATTGAGCCAGTTTGAAGAAAATAGTCTTTCTTATCATATTCCTGCCATTTATAAGATGGAAGGAATACTGGATATTGAGGCGCTTAAATATGCATTTAAAGCATTGATTAGTCGGCATGAGATCCTGAGGACAGTTTTTAAAGCCGACGACGCGGGAATTCCGGGGCAATTTATTATCCCCTTTTCAGCTATTGATTTTAGTCTCCCTGTTAATGATCTCCGTCAGGGAAATGAGCAGGAAATTAGTTCGTTTTTAAAACAGGAATTTATCAGGGCATTTGATCTAGCAACTGGGCCTTTAATCCGAATCGTACTTGTACGCTCAGGAGAAGAAGAATGGATACTGGCCTGTACGATGCATCATATCATAAGTGATGGCTGGTCTGCAGGTATTCTGGTAAACGAGTTGAGAACTCTGTATAACCATTATGTAAATGGAAACCTGCTTCCGTTACCGCCATTAAATATACAATATAAAGATTACGCGGTATGGCAGCAGGAGCTGTTGAGCGGAACTGCTATGGGTCAGCATAGGGGATATTGGCTGAAGCAATTTGAAGATGGAATTCCGGTGTTGAATCTGCCCACCGATAAATCAAGGCCTTCTCTCAAATCCTTTAAAGGTGGAACGGTTACTACTAGTATAAATGCCAGTTTGACTGCCGGATTGAAGGCATTGCTTCAACTGGAAGGACAAACCTTATTTATGGGTATAACCGCTTTGATCAATGCTTTATTCTATAAGTATACCAACCAGGAGGATATTGTGATCGGTACTCCGGTAGCGGGCAGGGACCATGCTGATTTGGAGGAACAAATTGGCTTTTATGTTAATACCCTTGCCTTAAGAACACGTTTCGATGCCCGAAAGGGGTTTGTGGCTTTACTGGCTAATGTGAAAGAGATGATGCTTGGTGCTTATGAGCATCAGGTGTATCCATTTGATGAACTCGTATATGATCTGAACCTGAAACGTGACCTTAGCAGGGGTAGCTTATTTGATGTGATGATTGTCCTTCAGAATAACCATTTGCTACGCGATCAGCGGGAAAAGAAAATGGGAGAACTTATCGTTACGGGTTATGAACAACACGAAAATAACAACAGTAAATTTGATCTGACTTTCGATTGTGTGGAAAATGGGGAAGAATTACTGATTAGAATTGAATACGACAGTGATCTGTTTTATAAAGAGACTGTAGATCGGCTTGGGAATCACCTGGAACAATTACTGGAAGCCATTCTCATGGCACCATCGATGCCATTAACTGAACTTAATTATTTGTCAGCAGCAGAAGAGCACAAGTTATTAAACCTGTTTAATGATACGGAGCAGGTTTATCCGGAAAGTAAAACCCTGAAAATGCTTTTTGAGGAGCAGGTCGCCAGAACACCTTTATCTACCGCGCTGATTTTCGGAGTACAGGAATTTAGCTACCTAGAAATCAACACAATGGCTAATCGCCTTGCGGCTTATCTTAAAAATAAATATGCGTTAATGCCTGACGATTTGCTGGCCATAAAGCTGGAACGGAGCGAGTGGATGATAATTGCTATCTTGGCTGTTCTAAAAACTGGGGCAGGAGTTGTTCCTGTTGATGCCAGGAGCCTTGACGGGCGTGCAGATTTCATTGTAAAAGACAGTGGATGTAAAGGTATCTTCAACAGTGTCGGGTTGACTGATTTTATAGAGACTTCAGGTGATTACGACTATGAAGATTTACCATCCGAAGCCGATTCAGGGCATCTTGCCTTTGTGATATACACTTCAGGTTCGACTGGGTTTCCTAAGGGATGCATGATAGAAAATAAAGGAGTTATCAATCACCTTTTCAGTAAGATCAGTTTACTTGATTTAAGGGAAGGCGAAACCATCTGTCACAGTTCGGAGTTACATTTTGTAGGTGGAATATGGCAATTGTTTGCTCCGCTGATTGTTGGCGGCAGCGTTTATTTCTGCAATCGAGAAGAACTTCTAAATACCAGCCTTTTATTAGCTCAATCGCTCAGATATCAGGTAAATACGTTAGAATTGATTCCTTCACAGCTCAATGAATTGCTGTTGCACGAAAAGGAGATAAACCTAGAGCATTTGAATATGCTGATTCTTACAGGTGAAAAATTGAATCCTCATTTTTTAAAAAAATGTCAGAAGGGGAACGAGCACCTTAAGATTGTGAATACTTATGGTCAAACTGAGCTTTCGGATGTTACCGCCTCTTATTTAATTGATGTGGTCGATGAATTTAAACCCATTTTGGTGGGTTCACCTATACAGAATACCCGCACTTATGTTCTTTCCGGAAATCATTTATTGTGTCCTATTGGTGTTTTTGGAGAGCTGTGTACCAGTGGAGACGGGCTTTGCAGAGGATACATGAATTTGCCGGAGCTCACTGCGGAAAAATTTGTGGACAATCCTTATCTGCAAGGAAAGAAAATGTTTAAAACCGGAGATTTGGGAAGGTGGTTATCTGATGGAACACTGGAAGTTGTGGGCAGGAAAGATGATCAGGTAAAAATCAGAGGGCATCGTATAGAATTAGGAGAAATCGAAAATGCTTTGTTAAAATTCGGGCCAATTGAACAGGCCATTGTACTTTGGCAGAAGAAAGAAAAAACCGAAAAGGAACTCATTGCTTATTTTGTTGCTACGGAAAAGTTGAACAAATCGCAGGTAACCATGCACCTGATAAAAAATATACCCGATTATATGGTTCCTTCTACTTATGTTCAACTGGATCAGTTTCCATCACTCGATAATGGCAAGGTTAATAAAAAAGCTTTGTTGTTTATGGCCGAATCTGAAATTGATTCAGGTATTGCTTATCTAGCCCCTTCAAACGAAACGGAGCATATTCTGGTCGATATTTGGGAAGATATCTTACAAATTAAAGGAATAGGTGTTCTGGACAACTTCTTCCTATCGGGCGGACATAGCCTGAAGGCAACAACGATGGTTAATAAGATCCGCCAGTCCTTTCTTGTTGCAATTAGTATAAAAGATGTTTTCCAATCTGTTGATATACAAACACTGGCGCAAGAGATCCAAAAGAAAATATGGTTGAAGGAGTCTGCTGAATTTAATGGCACTTCCGGTGATTCCAGAGAAACACTGACATTATAACATAGTATTTAAATTTTTTAATTCATTGATCAGGCAACAAGGTATTCCATGTCTGTTTGTATCTGCACGGCTAATAAATTGATATAAAATGATAGACCACCTCATCTTAAATTTAGCAACCCGAAACATATTGATTAAGGTATCTGATGGAGAATTGTTAATCAATGCGCCAAAAGGTGCTTTGGATGAACATCTGATCAATGAAATTAAATTAAACAAAGCTGCAATCATCAGGTATTTGAGTAATGCACCTTTGGCAGATGGCATATCCTATGATCAGATTGGAATTGCAGCTGATGCTGATGAAGCAGAATCTCATCCTTTATCTTCCTCACAATACAGAATTTGGATACTAAGTCAGTTTGAAGCAGGCAATATTGCTTACAATATGTCTGGTAGCTATATTTTTAAAGGAGAGCTTAACGTTTCAGTACTTAAGGAGGCTTTAATAGCCTTAATAAACAGACATGAAAGCTTAAGAACTTTCTTTTCTGAAGACGCTCAATCGGTCAGACAATTTATCAGACCAGTTGATGGATTTGATCTGGATTTTATTTTTGTGGATATGGAAGAAATTCCAGATCCGGTTTCGCAATTAAGCAGATTGATTGCTGATCGTGTGGCTATTCCATTTGAACTTTCCAGCCCGCTGTTATTACGCACTTCTCTTTATAAAGTAGCTGGTAAGGAATGGGTTTTCAATTATGTTATGCATCATATTATCGGCGATGGCTGGTCTCTTGAAATCTTGATGAATGAGTTGCTAATACTCTATAATGCTTTCTTAAATCAGAAAGCCAGTGTGCTAACACCTTTAAAATTTCATTATCGGCACTATGCCCGCGCACAGCGTGAGCAGTTGGAAAGCGGAGCGCTCAAATCCCAAAAAGAATACTGGCTGAAAAAACTTGCAGGCGAATTACCTATACTAGAGATGCCGGGAGATAAGAGCAGGCCTACTATTAAAAGCTTTAATGGTGCAGTTTTCAATAAGCTCATTGCCCCCTCCATCAGCCGTAAGTTAAGCCACTTTTGTTCAAAGCAGGATGCGTCTTTGTTTATGGGTGTTTTATCAGCGGTATATGCGCTTATGTATCGTTATACATCGCAAAACGACCTGATTATTGGTACTCCCGTAGCCGGACGCGAAGCAAGCGAACTGGAATCACAGATTGGCTTTTTTGTGAATACGCTGGCCTTAAGGATTCAGCTTTCTGCTACTGACGATTTCGGAGCCATTCTTGCCCAGGTGAAAGCCTGCACAATAGGAGCACTCGAAAATCAGGCATATCCATTTGACGAGCTGCTGGAAGATTTGAAACTAAATACAGGAACCGGCAGAAATGCTCTTTTTGATGTGATGGTGTTACAGGCACAGCCTTTTCAAAAAGATAACAGGCTCACATTTGATGGCCTGGAAGTATCGGCATTTTCAGATAAGGAGCATGTAGTGAGCAAGTTTGATTTGGTTTTTAGTTTCGCTGTTTCTACCGAAGGCCTTCAGCTAAATACTGAATACAATACGGATCTCTATTCTCTGGGTTTCATTGAGCGAATGATGGAACATTTTGATCTATTGCTTGCTGCCATGCTCAATCATCCGCTAACCCCGGTTAATCAACTGGAGTATCTGAGCAGTGAAGAATATGCAATGATCAGGAACATCGCCAATCAATACTCCGGCCTGGTAAGTAACCAAAATACGGTATTGGATGAGTTCTACCAACAGGTGAAAATCCACGGAAATAATGCCGCACTTTCCTTTAGGGGAAAAACCATGAGTTATGCCGAGCTCGATGCATTATCAAATCAGTTTGCCGCTTATCTGAAAGCGCATATTAAGCCAGCAATAAAGCGGCCTGTCTCTGTGCTTTTAGATAGAAATGAGCAGTTGATTATTACTTTGCTCGGTATTCTGAAATCTGGCAGGGCCTACCTGCCCATAGATCCCGAATATCCGGAGGAAAGAAAAGCCTACCTCATCGCCGATAGTGCTTGCGATATGGTAATCGATTCTGCAAAATGGCAGGAGTTTGAAAGGCAGCAGGATAAATATGACTCAAAATTTATTACGCAGATTATACATCCGGAAGATACCGCTTATGTGATTTATACCTCTGGTTCTACCGGACTACCTAAGGGATGTGAACTTACACACGGCAATCTTCAACATTATATTCAATGGGCTAACCATTATTATTTTGCAGGACTAGACCAGGTGAATTTTGGCCTGTTTACTTCGATTTCATTTGACCTTACCGTAACCAGCATTTTTTGTACCCTTTGTATGGGCGGAACCCTCAAGATTTACGATCAGGGGGAAGAGCTTTCGACAATCTTAAGCACTTATTTTAGTCCGGAAAGCGGGATTAATTCAATTAAACTAACCCCATCACATATCAGCTTGCTGGCTTCATTAAACCTGAAAACAGAGTATGTAAAAATTGCAATTGTTGGCGGCGAACAGGTAAGAGAAGATCAGGTTAGGATACTCAAAAACATTAACCCTGCGATTAAAATTTATAACGAATATGGACCCACGGAAACTACTGTTGGCTGTATTGTGAAAGAATTGGAAACAGGCAGCCCTATTGTTATCGGAAAGCCGATTTCCGGAACAGATATTTATATTTTTAACGAAGCTGGCAGTATATGTCCGATTGGAGTACCTGGCGAATTGTACATCTGTGGTGAAGGAGTAGGAAAGGGTTACCTTAACCGAAAAGAATTAACTGCATCGAAATTTCTTCCCGATCCAGCAAGACCCGGAAAGCTTATGTACAGAACTGGTGATTTTGTGCGGTTAACTTCAGCTGGGGATATTGAATTTATCGGGAGAAAAGATGATCAGTTGAAAATAAATGGTTTCAGGGTGGAAACCGGTGAAATTGAAAATGCGATTTTGGAACATCCTGATGTCAGTGCTGTGTCAGTCATCACAAGAAGTGATGACGATGGCAGCAAGTCGCTTATCGCATTTTGCGTGGGCCCTGTTCAGGTTTCTGATCTGCGTTCTTACCTTTCTTTAAAATTGCCTTCGTATCTCGTGCCCGATCATTTCAGATTGCTGGATGAGTTGCCGCTTACCGTTAATGGAAAGTTGGATAAAGAAAAGCTTCAGATACTAAGTAAAACAAACATTATTTCCGAACAAAAGAAAAGGGACCCACGTAATTCTACGGAAAGAAAACTCATTATTATCTGGGAAAAGATTTTGAAGCGGAACAATATAAGTCCTGCTGATCATTTCTTTTACCTGGGAGGTAACAGCCTGAAATTGCATCGTTTAGCTCAGCAAATTCAGGAAACGTTTCAGGTAAAGCTGAGTTTCTCTCAACTATTTCTCCATTCCAGCCTTGAGGCTCAGGCAGATGTGATTCTAAAAACAGGGAATACCCTTGCCGCCATCATCCCAAAAGCGGAGTTCAGACCATTTTATCCCTTATCTTCTGCGCAGCAAAGACTTTGGATACTCAGCCAGTTTGAAGCGGGGAATCAAACTTTAAATATACCCGGACTATATACTTTAGAAGGCGATTTAGATGTTGATTCGCTTGAAAAAGCATTGTTTTCGCTTATCAAACGTCACGAAATCCTGAGAACCACATTTCAGACTACTGCCGAAGGCGAAGTGGTTCAGGTAATAGCAGAGGCCGGTCAATCCGGATTCAGACTGGAAAGAAGAAATATGCTTTATAACAGTTTTGCTGGATCTGAACTGAATGAAATGATCCTCGAAGATACGATGCAGCCTTTCGACCTGGAAAAAGGGCCATTGTTGCGGGCGTTTATTTATCAGTTATCGGCGAAGCGATGGGTTTTTGCCAGTGTAGTTCATCACATCATTAGCGACGGCTGGTCTCAGGGGCTATTTATGAAAGAATTGCTGCATTTTTACCATTCACACCTAAAAGGAGTTCCGGTTGAATTACCGGCATTAGCTATTCAGTATAAAGATTATGTTGTATGGCAGCATGAAAGCGCACAGGATGAGGCAGGAGCTAAAACCGGGATATATTGGCAGCAACAGTTTGCTGGTAAACTTCCCATTCTGCAGCTGGCTACAGATAAAGCACGTCCGGCAGTAAAGCAATATCATGGTCGCATGTTCAGCAAGATTATTGATGCAGAATCGATGGTTTTGTTTAAGAATTTTGTACTTGATCAAGGTTCAACATTATTTATGGGATTGCTGAGCGTGATGAATACATTGTTGTTCAGGTACACCGGACAAACGGATATAATTCTGGGAACGGCGGTTGCCGGAAGGGAAAATGAGGCTCTTCAACATCAGCTCGGATTATACTTGAATACACTGGCCTTGCGAACACAGTTTGAGGGCACCGATTCATTTCCTGATTTGCTGGCAAATGTTCAGAAAGTAACGCTTGAGGCTTTTGAATACCAGTCTTATCCCTTTGATCAACTGGTAGAAGTACTGAATTTGCCGAGGGATTTGAGTAGGAGTGCCTTGTTTGATGTATTTGTTTTGATGCAGGATGCAGATTTTCCTGCGGAAGAGTTTCAGCAGTTATCCGGTATTCTAAAAATAGACAATTACAATTTAACCGCTGTAACCGGAAGTAAATTTGACCTCACAATAAATTTCGTTGAGCGCAATGAGGGGCTGCAGCTGGCAATAGAATACAGTACAGATCTTTTTCATGAAGATCGTATTTCGCGTTTAGCGGATCATTTTGAGCAAATCGTTAAAATCGTATCGGTGCAGCCCTCAGCCTCACTCGAAACGCTAAATTACCTCACAAAAGAAGAGTTAAACCGGCTGTTAGGTGCTGCTGTAAGCACAAAAGGTGAGCCTGTTCAGGCGGCACTCATCACTGATCTTTTTCAGGAACAGGTTAATTTATACGGAGACAGCGCAGCACTGATTTTTGGCAATACCAGGCTCACTTATCGCGAGGTTAGTGAACGCGCGGCAAAGTTCGGCAACTATTTAATCCACAAGTATGCTGTAGCTGGTGGTGATCTTGTTGGAATAAAGCTGAACCGTACAGAATGGATGGTAATTGTTGTATTGGGCATTCTGAATTCAGGTGCGGCTTATGTTCCGGTGGATCCGGATTACCCAGAAGAACGGATTGATTATATCAGAGACGACAGCCATTGGAAAGTATTGATTGACCAGGAGGAACTCGACTTGTTTCTAACTGAAATAAATCAATACAGCAGTCATTGTTCATCACTTTGTTCTCCTGAAAATCTTGCTTATGTAACTTATACCTCAGGCTCTACAGGAAAACCGAAAGGTGTTATGATTACGCATCAGAATGTTACTTCTTTTTTCAGAAATTTTGATGCTGTATTTGATTTCAAGGCCAGGATGCGTATCGCGGCAGCAACAAACTATACTTTCGACATCTCTGTTCTCGAAATTTTAGGAAGTTTGGCCTGGGGAATGGAATTACACCTCTTAAATGAACCTGATCCCGCTGTTATATTGAAATATCTGGCTGAAAATGAAATCAATGTATTACAGGTTACCCCTTCCAGGTTAAATCAAATTTTTGAAGTTCCGCAACTGGGGCTTGAAGATCTTAAGGGATTGCAGGTATTGCTAGTAGGAGGAGAAGCCCTAACTGAGCAGCAGTATATACGTTTGGGTAGGCTACAGGGCGTAAAAGCAATTAATGTTTACGGACCCACGGAAGCGACCATCTGGAGCAGCTCTTTAGACATCGGAAGCAGCAGCTCACTTTCTATAGGAAAACCATTACAAAATGAATGGATATATATACTCGATAAAAATCAGATGATGGTGCCCGAAGGAGTAGAAGGGGAGATATATATCGGAGGAGCTGGCGTGGCAGTAGGTTACCTGAACAGGCCGGAGCTCAGCGCAGAAAAGATAATTGCTGATCCTTATCAGTCCGGGCAGAAAGTGTACAGAACCGGAGATAAAGGCAAGTGGTTAAGCGATGGTAATATTGCTTTCACTGGCAGGATAGATGATCAGGTGAAAATAAGGGGGTACCGGATTGAACTTGGGGAAATAGAATATGTACTCAGACTTTGCAAGGGTGTTGGCGAGGCAGTTGTGATTACAAGGATGGATTTGCATCAGCAGCATGAACTTGTAGCTTATTTTGTTAGTAAAGAGGTTATTGATGACAAAGAGATTAAGGATCAGTTAAAGCGCGTTTTACCGGCCTATATGCTGCCTGCTTATTATATTCAGCTTGACAAAATGCCGTTAACCTTTAACGGAAAGATTGACAGGCAAAATTTGCCGGATCCTGGAGAGTTTAACAGGTCGAGTTCTACATCTTACCTTGCACCTGGTACAGAAACTGAGCAGGAACTTGCGCTGATCTGGAGTTCGATTTTATCAAATACGGCCATTGGGTTAAAAGATAATTTCTTTGATCTTGGTGGGCATAGTTTAAAAACAACCAGGCTAGCTAATCAGATTTATAAAAAATTTAATGTCATTATCCCTTTACAGGAGCTATTTACAGTTTCTATACTAGAGGATCAGGCTAAATTAATCGAATCCTATCAGAAGACTTCATTTGATCCGATTCTTCCTGCGGTACAAAAAATAGGTTATGTTTTATCTTCTGCTCAGCACCGGCTATGGATTCTGAGCCAGTTTGAGGAAAGTAATGTGGCATATAACATCCCTGCGGTGTACCGGTTTGACGGTCATCTCGATCAGACTGTGTTATCGCAAACCTTTTTTAGGTTGTTGGAAAGACACGAGAGCCTTCGAACGATTTTCAGCGCCGATAAAGACGGAGAGTTGACACAAGTAATACTGAATCCCGAATCCCTTGATTTTTCAGTCGTTTACGAGGACATGAGACAGCAGGAAAAACATCTTCTTGATGATCGGATAAGAAATGAGGTTCGGATTAAATTTGACCTTTCCAGTGGTCCTTTACTCAGGGTAAATTTGTTCCAGGTTGCGGATAAACAATGGATTTTCGTCTATACCATCCATCATATCATCAGTGATGGATGGTCTATGAACATCCTCTTTAATGAAACCGTAGAAATTTATAATGCTTTACTAAGAGGTGATACGCCAGTGATTCCGCAATTGGATATCCAATATAAAGATTATGCCGAATGGCAGAACAGTAAACTGGACAGCCCACATCTCAAAGAACTAAAGAATTACTGGACCTCTCAGTTTTCAGGAGAGTTGCCTGTTCTGGCCTTACCCTATGATCATTTAAGGCCTGCAATAAAAAGCTATCAGGGAGGTACGGTAACCGCAAAAGTAACAGCAGAAACCTTAGGGAAATTAAAAGAACTGGTACATAAAAGCGGAACAACGTTGTTTATGGGACTACTTTCTGCGGTAAACATCTTGTTATACAGATACACTGGTCAGGAAGATATGATCGTGGGCACACCTGTTGCTGGGCGCGATCATCCCGATCTGGAAAATCAGATCGGCTTATTTGTAAATACACTTGCCCTGCGTACGCGCTTATCAGACGGAGATAGTTTTGAGACCATTTTAAAAGAAGTGAAAAAAGTTGCTTTAGCTGCTTACGATCATCAGTTATATCCTTTTGACGCACTGGTAGAGGATTTAAATCTGCCAAGGGATTTGAGCCATAATCCGCTTTTTGAAGTTATGATTGTTTTGCAGAACAATGAAACTGATTACAGGTTGCAGAACAGAACTTCAGATCTATCTGTTAGCATGTATAAAGAAATTGACCATCATACCAGCAAATTTGATTTGTTGTTTAATTTTTCAGAGAATGGAGATGGAGATTTACAAATAGAACTGGAATACAACAGCGATGTTTTTAATAAAGAAAGTGCAGTAAGGCTGATTAGTCATTTTAAGCAGCTAACCAGCGCAATTATTGCTGCGCCTCAAACTGCCGTTTCGCGGTTGGAATACCTTAGCCTTTTAGAGAAAGAGACCTTATTGTCTGCTTTTAATCAAACTACAGTAACCTATGCAGGGGAGCAAACGGTAATCAGTTTATTCGAGTCGCAGGCAGTGGCTACACCCGATAGTTGTGCGATGGTATTTGAGCAGGTTTCCTATACCTACCGTGAATTGAACGAGCTGTCCAATCAGCTCGCCAGGTACATTTCCGGCGGATCAGTAGTTCAGAAAGGTACTTGCATAAGTGTATTGCTCGAACGCTCGGCATGGTCGGCAGTTAGCATGATCAGTATCATGAAACTGGGTTGTATTTACGTGCCAATAGACGCTTCGCTGCCAGAGGCACGCAAGAAATTTATGATCGAGGAAAGCAATTCCGCAATCGTTCTGAGCGAAGGAAGTCAGGCTGTTGAGCTCGCCTTATGGTTACCGGATGTAAGTGTGGTAGATATTATGGCAGTGCCTTCGGATATAGATCTGTCAAATCCGGAAGTGGAGATCGGTTGGGATGATTCTTCATTTATCATTTACACTTCTGGATCTACCGGTCTGCCAAAAGGCGTAGAACAAACTCACCGGATGTTGTACAACCTGATTTTATGGGATATTGAAGGTGCTGGCTTTAATAAAAAAACAAAACATCTTCAGTTCTCTTCTTTTAGCTTTGATTCTTCCCTGCACGATATTTATTATGCTTTAGCCACAGGAGGAGAGGTTCATATTATAAACGAGAACCTGAGACAGGACCTTTGGAGTTTAAAGGATTATATTTTAAATCAACAAATCAACACGCTTTCGATGCCTTATGCAGCATTGAAAGCTATGTTTAGCGAAATTCCCATAGAGGAGTTTCACGGTCATTCGATTGAGGAGGTTATTTCTACAGGGGAGCAGTTGTATGTTAGCGGAGGCTTGCTAAACTTCCTCAAAGTAAATCCTTCAGTTCGTCTGTTTAATTTGTATGGCCCTTCCGAAACGCACGTAGTTACAGGACTTTCTTACCGGTATGCTGATGGAGATATTCCTGAAAAATCAGGCATTGGAAAGCCGGTTTATAATACCGATATCTATGTATTGGATCAACAGATGCAACCCGTTCCAATTGGTGTAGAAGGTGAAATTTATATTGGTGGATGGAACCTGGCAAAAGGATATTTTGGCAACCCTGAGCTGACCTCCGAGCGTTTTATTACCCACCCTTTTCGGAAAGGACAGTTTGTATACAAGAGCGGCGACATTGGAAAATGGTTAAGCGACGGTTCGCTGGAGTACATTATGCGGAAAGACAATCAAATAAAGATAAATGGCTACAGGATGGAGTTGGGCGAGATAGAGAGTGCTTTAAGAAGCCACCCTCAGGTAGAAGAAGCAATTGTAATTACCCTCAAAACCGCTACCGGAGCACCTGAGCTGGTTGCTTATTTTGTGGCCATGGAAACGCTAAATCTGAGCGATCTTAAGAGCCATATCAGATTGATCATTCCACACTATATGCTGCCTCATCACTATTTGCAGCTCGATGCCCTTCCTTTAACGGTTAATGGTAAAGTAGATAAAAGAAATTTGCCAAACCCCTCGGCCTCGGCAAATGGCCGGCTACAGGAATACCTCGCGCCAGAAAATGAGACCGAGGAAAAGCTGGTTCAGATCTGGAGCGAGTTACTGGAACTGGAGGCAGACAAAATTGGCGTAAATGATAACTTTTTCGAGCTGGGCGGGCATAGCCTCAAGGCTACACGTTTAATCTCGCGCATAAAGAGGGAATTCGGAATCGAGATCAGGATCCGGGAAATATTTACTGAACCGAATATAAAGTCGATTGCCGAAGGCCTGAATACCATATTATGGTTGAAAAATGAGGTGGTTGAGGTAAGCCCTGATACAGACAAAGAGGAAATGATTTTTTAACCTGAACGAAATAAGCGATATCACATGAAATTAAATGAACAGCAGATTTCACAATATCATGAAAAGGGGTTTCTCATGATTGAGAATTATTTGAGTGAAGAAGAAGTTGGTATTTTAATTGAGCAACTGCCCAATACGATTGTTAAGGATTCGCCAAGAATCATTCTGGAAGACAATGGATCGGTAAGGTCTGTATTTGCACCTCATTTCACAAACGATACCTATGCGCGTTTGAGCAGGCTGAATCGTTTGGTTATGCCCGCGGAACAACTGATTAATAACAAAATTTATATACATCAGTATAAGATAAATACCAAGAAAGGGTTAAAAGGCGAATGGTGGGAATGGCATCAGGATTTTCCATACTGGCATATCGACGATGGTATCAGCAAGCCTGATATGGTATCGGTGATGATTTATCTTCAAGACACCAACTCCTCCAATGGTGCATTAATGCTCATACCCGAAACTCATAAATTAGGTGTTGTAAAATTTGCGGAGAAAGAAGCCCTGGCTGCGGCGGCAGAGCAAAATGATAACGACTACCGTTCTTCATTAAATGCCGACATCAAATTTACGGTGGATCATGAGTTGATCCGTGAGCTATCTGTGGCCAATGGAATTATCACAACCGCCGGGGAAAAGGGATCAGTTCTTTTTTTTCATGGTAATATTTTCCATGCCTCTAATATTAATCTAACCCCTTTTGATCGGGATGCGATATTGATCACTTATAATAGTATTGACAATCTCCCTCAAAATAAACAGAACCCCCGACCGGATTTTCTGTCTGGAAGAGATTATTCTCCGATAGAAGATCT
The DNA here is from genome assembly GCF_003664035.1 of Pedobacter alluvionis. GTDB lineage: Bacteria > Bacteroidota > Bacteroidia > Sphingobacteriales > Sphingobacteriaceae > Pedobacter > Pedobacter alluvionis. Next base: position 12,271 of record NZ_RCCK01000002.1, on the reverse strand, counting down.
GGTTACCACAATTTAGTTTTCTAATCATCATTTTTTGCCAAATATCAAACACTATGGATCGTGTAAGTCATATTATTCTGGAACTTAAGAAGTTGAACGCAAGTATTTCAGTAGCTGGAGACGAGTTGAAAATTGAAGCCGGGAAAGGTACCATTCATGATGGGTTAAAAGAGGAGATCAGAGCAAATAAGCATAACTTGATTCGCTATATCAACAAGCTGCGCAACAAGTCAGACTTTATGATACCATCAGTAGCGCCTCAAGCTTCTTATCCGCTTTCCTCATCGCAAATGCGCTTGTGGGTGATGAGCCAGCTTGAAGACGGAAATATTGCTTGTAATATGCCTGGTGTGTTTGTTCTGGAAGGTAAGTTGGAAGTTGAGTTGTTGAGCGATTGTTTTCAATTGCTGATTAATCGGCATGAAAGTCTTCGGACGGTATTTAAGGAAGAAGGTGATGAGGTAAGGCAAGTTATTCTTGACCCTGAGGAGTTCGAATTTAGTTTTGACCACAATGATATTAGCTCAACTGAAAATCAGGAGGCTCTTATCAGGGCGCATATAAAGCGTGAATTTATTAGGCCATTTGACCTAACAACAGGTCTTTTGGTGCGTGCCGGGCTTATTCGACAGGCTGCCGATAAATGGATATTTATTTACGTGCTGCATCATATCATTACAGATGGCTGGTCAATGAATAATATCATTCAGGAGTTAACAGTCATGTATAATGCCCGCGTAAAAAAGCTAGAGAATCCTTTAAAACCATTGCGCATCCAGTATAAGGATTTTGCCGTTTGGCAGCAGGCACAGCTATCCGGACCGGATGCTTTTGTTCATGAGGAATATTGGTTGAAACAATTGCAGAAACGGATTCCTTTATTGCAATTGCCGCTTGATTATCCAAGGCCTGCCATCAAAACTTTTAATGGGAGAACGATTCATTTAACCCTTAATGAAACCATTACCAATGGTTTAAAAGAAATAGGTAAAGAACAAGGAGGAACATTATTTATGGCACTGCTTGGCGCAATAAATATCCTGCTTTACCGGTATACGAGCCAGACTGAAATTATCATTGGAACCCCGGTTGCAGGGAGAGAACATGCCGATCTTGAAGACCAGATCGGATTTTATCTCAATACTCTCCCGCTAAAAATCAAATTTGACGGCAATTCCAGATTCAATGATTTTTTTAAAGAAGTAAGTCAGGTTACGCTCGACGCATTTGAACACCAGATGTATCCGTTTGACAAGTTGATCGATTCATTGGACTACCGGCCGGATTTGAGTCGCAATGCATTGTTCGATGTCATGATGCTACTGCAGAATATGAATGCTAATTCCTCAGCGGATACGCTTCAAGACGTTCGTGTATATCATTACCGTAATGACGAGTATGTTATCAGTAAATACGACCTGACTTTTTATTTTACAGAATCCGGAGATCAGATTCTTACCAATATCGAATACAACGTTGATCTGTTTAAGGAGGAAACAATCAAAGATTTAGCCGATTATTTACAAGTATTACTGGAGAAAATTGTTCAGTTTCCTGATTATACGATCGATCAGCTGGTTGACCTAAGTTTGAGGAAAGTTATCCCTTCAATCGAGTTTAATGTTGAAGTTTCGGATAAACAGGCTGCAACCGCGCATCAGAAAAGGTTATGGTTTATTGATCAGTTTGAAAGCGGATACCTTTACGAACGAAGTCCTGTTTATCATAATTTGCCATTGATTGCCAAATTGACTGCTCCTATAAATGTCAATTTAGTGGAGAAAAGAATACAAGAGCTCGTTAGAACCTATCCTTTGCTCAGCAGGATGATCTCGGTAGAGAAAAGTGAACCTTATCTGTCACTGGTTCCTCAGCAGGCTATTAAATTGCAAATGAATGATTTTGGAGGCTGTGCAGACGACGCATTAATTTCGAGGTGTAGAGCACTGATTCAACTTCCTTTCGATATTGAAGCAGAACCGCTGATCAGATTTAACCTGGTCAGCTATAACGATGGTATGCTGTTTATCATTACTGCTCATCATCTAATTGCAGACCGGTATAGCTTAAAGGCAATATTTGACTTGATCATTAAAGGAAATGTGCCCGGGGCTGCTGTTCAGTTTGAACAGTATGCCAACTGGCAAAATGGAATGGAAGAGAAATTGCAGGCTGCCTCCTCTTTTTTCTGGAAGCGTAAACTTTTTCATTCGCCTGTACTTTACCTCGATAGCAATCAGCCGCGTAACCATATTCATGTTTATAGTGCCGGACACCTGCAAAGGGAGCTGTCTTTCAGCGCTGTGAGTGGTATTGATGAACTTGCCGCTCTGCTGGAAACAAGCCCGTTCATGATTTTGCTAACAGCTTTCCATATTTTGCTTTACAGATATTCGGAAGCTGAGGAGTTGGTGATTGGTACCCTGTATGAGAACAGAGAAAGGGAAGATTTCAAAGACATTATTGGCCCATTGGCGAATTTAATTACGCTGAGAAATCGCATTTCTGATCAGGCTGATTTTACTTCCTTACTGAAGCAGGTAGAGGCCGACTATATTGCCTCTGTTGCGGCGGCTGATATTCCATTTGAAAAAGTAGTACTGGACGTAAATCCAGGTAAAGATATGAGCCGTACTGCATTATTTGATGTGCTGATACATTTTGAAGACCATACCGGAGAGACTGATGAATTCATTGAAGGTAACGATGGTTTAGGTAAATATGATTTTAACCTGCTGATCAAAAGAAATGAAGGTTTGTCGCTATTCATGACTTATAACGAAAAATATTTTTACGAGCCACGTGTAGCACGTTTGCTGGATCATTATCAGGTAATTATCGAGCAGGTTATAGAAAATAAAGACTGCCTTGTAGCCGAGCTGGACTTCATCAGTAAAGCCGAAAAAGATACGCTGCTATGTGATTTCTCGCATGAGGAGGTTGACTATCCAAAGGATAAAACAATTGTCGGTTTGTTTGAAGAGCAGGTGGCCAATACTCCGGAGCGGGTGGCAGTAGTATTTGAAGGTGTTCATTTAACTTATCGTGAGCTTGACCAACGGGCCAGCCGGTTGGGATCTTATCTCCACCTAAACTATGAGGTGCAGCCTGATGACCTGATTGCCCTTAAACTTGAGCGTGGAGAATGGATGGTTATTGCCATGATTGCGGTACTCAAATCAGGCGGGGCATATGTCCCGATTGATCCTGCTTATCCCGAAGAGCGAATCAGCTTTATGATGGACGATAGTAAATGTAAGGCGGTGATCGACCAGGAGATGCTCGACGCTTTTAATGAATGGAATCCTGAAAATGAAAAGTTGCCAACAATTGTAAAGGCAGCTCCGGGAAATCTTGCCTATGTGATTTATACTTCGGGTACAACAGGTATTCCGAAGGGCACAATGGTGGAACATAGAAATGTTGTCAGACTATTTAAAAACAATAACCCATTATTTGATTTCAACGAAGAAGATGTATGGACCTTGTTTCACTCTTATTGTTTTGACTTTTCTGTATGGGAGATGTATGGTGCATTACTTTTCGGAGGAAAGCTCATTGTGATACCTGCGATGACCGCTAAAGATTCAGAGCTGTTTCTGGGGGTATTGAAAACGGAAGGCGTAACCATTTTGAATCAAACTCCTTCGGCCTTTTATAACCTTTCAAAATATGAAATGGAGCAGAACGCTGCCGAGCTTCGGCTTCGCTATATCATTTTTGGAGGGGAGGCGCTGAGCGCTGATAAATTAAGTGGCTGGAACAGAAAGTATCCTGATGTGAGGTTCATCAATATGTATGGAATTACAGAAACCACTGTACATGTTACCTATAAGGAACTCAGCACCAGGGATATTCAGGAAGGTCGCAATAGCATTGGCAAGCCCATTCCAACCCTGAGTTGTTATATCATGGATAAAAACCGGCAACTATTACCCCTTGGGATCACAGGCGAATTGTATGTTGGAGGAGCAGGTGTATCCAGGGGATACCTAAACCGTGAAGAGCTTACTGACCAGCGTTTTGTTTCAGATCCAAACCATCCGGGGCAACGCCTGTACCGCTCTGGCGATAAGGCGAAATTTTTTGAAGATGGAGAACTCGAATATTTAGGAAGGATTGATGAGCAGGTTAAGGTAAGGGGTTATAGAATTGAACTTGGTGAAATAGAAAATGTATTGCGTAACCATGAGGAAATTGAAGATGCTGTTGTAACAACAAAAAGGGATGATCAGGGAGATCTTCAGCTCATTGCTTATTTTACAGGTCCTCAAAAACCGGATATTGCTGCATTAAAAATTAATTTATCCAGTCAGCTTCCGGAATATATGTTACCGGCTTACTATGTGCCATTGGATTATTTTCCCATTACTTCAAACGGGAAGATTGACAAAAAGAACCTTCCTGATCCGCAGATATTGCTGCAGCAGGAAAAAACCTCGTATACAGCAGCCCGCAACCCAATCGAAGAAAAGCTTTTACTCATATGGAAAGACATTCTCGGAGAAATCAATATCGATGTTAGAGATAATTTCTTTGAGGTAGGAGGGCACAGTTTGAAAGCTACCAGGCTGGTGAGTCAGATTCATCAGGTTTTTGATGTAAAAATTACACTTAAGGATATTTTCGCCAATCCTATACTTGAAAATCAGGCTCTTTTGATACAAAAAGGAAAAACAAATCTTTTTTATACTATACCTGTTGCTCCGGTGGCAAACGATTACCCCTTGTCTTCCTCTCAAATGGGATTATGGATTTTAAGTCAGACCGAGGAGGGGAATGCCGCTTACAATATCCCCGATAGCTATTTACTGTCGGGACAGTTGGATATTCAGGCAATGGATCAGGCTTTCCAAAGTCTGATCGAAAGACATGAAATCCTGAGAACGGTATTTTCTGAAAATGAAAATGGTGAGGTGAGGCAGGTGATTCTTACTGCTGCTCAACTTGGCTTAAAGTTAAATGTTAGCGATTTGCGAAAAAAGCGGGCAAAAGATAAGATCGTAAGCCAGTTGATACAGGCTAACTTTAACCAAACTTTTAACCTTTGTTCAGGCCCACTGATCAGAATAAATTTGTATCAGCTTGAGAATGATAAATGGGTATTTACGTCGGTAATGCATCATATTATTAGTGATGGCTGGTCAATGTCTGTGCTGATTAACGAATTATTGTTCTACTACAATGCCTATCAGAAAAATGAACCGGCGCTTATTGCTCCTTTACGCATTCAGTTTAAAGACTACGCCAGCTGGCAGCAGCAACAGGTAAACAGCGATCTTTTTCAAGCTCATCGCAACTACTGGCTGGAAATGTTTTCAGGTACCTTACCTGTATTAAGTATGCCAGCTGATCAGCTCCGGCCGGCCATTAAAACATATAATGGAGCAATTTTGATCAGGCAAATAGATGGTGAGATTACGGAAGCTTTTAAAGCATTGTGTCTTAAAAACGGAAGTACATTATTTACAGGGTTACTGGCAGCTGTGAATGTGTTGTTGTATAAATACAGCGGACAGACTGATTTTATTACCGGCAGCCCTTTGGCCGGCAGAAACCATGTAGACCTGGAAGCACAAATTGGATTTTATGTCAGCACAATGGCATTGCGCACAAAATTCTCAGAAGCGGATGATTTTTTGAGCTTGCTTACAAACGTAAGCCGGCTAGCGCTGGGGGCTTACGACCATCAGTTGTATACTTTTGAAAATCTTATTGATGAACTGGAAATTACACGCAACCTAAGCAGGAACATGTTGTTTGATGTGATGGTTGCTTTGCAAAACACAGAAGGATTACTGAAAAGTACTGCAGGAGGATTGAATGGTTTAAATGTCGACCGGTTTTCTGTAAGTGAACATGTGAACAGTAAAGTAGACCTTACCTTTAATTTTGTTGAAACTAGGAAGGGTTTGCAGCTCAGCCTTGAGTACAATACAGATATTTATTATAAGGAAACCATTGAACGTTTAGGACGTCACTTTGTACAGTTATTGGAAGCTGTAATTCTTACGCCCACACAGAGTATAGCCGGATTGGACTATTTAAATCCAGCTGAGAAAGTAGAATTGATTAGCACATTTAATGCTGCGGCACTGAGCCCGGCATCAGAAGAAACCATCGTTTCGGCTTTTGAGTTAAGCGTGGATGAAAGGGCAGATGATATCGCATTAATTTACGGAGAAAAACGCCTTACCTATAAAGCCTTAAACGAGAAAGCAAATCAGCTGGCCAATTATCTGAACAACAATTTTACGATCAAACCCAATCAGCTTATTGGTGTAAAGCTGGATAGAGGAGAATGGGTGGTTATTGCTTTGCTTGCCGTTTTGAAATCGGGAGCAGCTTATGTGCCGATAGATCCTTCTTATCCTGTTGAACGGATTGATTTTATGATATCAGACTGTAACTGTATCACCGTCATAGATGAAGATTTTCTTCATCAGTTTTGGCAAGAGGCTAAAGAATTTGATACACAGAATTTGTCTCGTGTTCATCAGCCGGAGGATCTTGCTTATGTTGCCTATACCTCAGGATCAACCGGACAGCCGAAAGGGGTACTTGTGCGGCAGGAGAGCGTAATTAGGTTGGTGAAATCGCCCAATTACGTTAATGTTCGCCCGGATGATCGAGTGCTTAACCTTTCCAGCTTTTCTTTTGATGGTTCTGTTTTTGATATTTTTAGTGCTTTACTAAACGGAGCAACCCTGGTATTGTCTTCTGTAGATATTCTCTTGGACACCCATTCGTTGACAGAGTTGATAGCGGAAGAAAAAATCTCCGTGTTTTTTGTAACCACGGCACTCTTTAATGTACTGGCAGAATCGGCCACAGCCAATTTCAGTACCTTAAGATGTGTGCTTTTTGGTGGGGAACGTGTATCGTTACATCACGTAAAACGCTTCCGGGAAAATTATAAATCGGTAAAGCTTGTGCATGTTTATGGGCCAACGGAAAATACTACCTTTTCTACTTATTATCCTATAACAGAACTAAACGAAGCGTTCGGAACCGTACCTATCGGAGCTGCAATCAGTCATTCATCCTGTTATATTTTGGGAGAATGGAATGGCCACTTTCAGCTTAAACCAATCGGGGTGGTTGGAGAAATTTTCGTGGGCGGTACAGGTCTTGCCAGCGGCTATCTAAATCAGCAGGCTTTAACCGATGCGAAATTTATAGATCATCCGTTTGAAGTTGGTAAAAAGGTTTATAGAACAGGCGATTATGGCAGGTGGCTACCTGATGGAAACATTGAATTTACAGGTAGGATAGACGATCAGGTAAAAGTAAGAGGATATCGGATAGAACCTGGAGAAATTGAAAATGCCCTTCAGCGTTTTGAACAGGTGGAAAGTGCAACGGTATTGGTATCAGAGGGGGCAGATGCGGAGAAAAAAATTGTTGCCTATTTTGTGGGTAACGGAAATATAAGTGAGCAAGAACTGAGCCTGTGGATGAGTAGTCGTATGCCTGATTATATGCTGCCGGATATTTATCTTCAGATTGAGCGTTTTCCGCTAAATGCCAATGGAAAAATAGATAAAGCGAAACTTCCGGTTCCCGCTATGAAAAGCGGAGTTGTGTATGTGGCACCCGAAACTGAAATTGAACGACAACTTGCTAATATCTGGCAAGAACTACTTTCTATTGAAGTTGTAGGTTTAAATGATGATTTCTTTGATCTGGGAGGACACAGTTTAAAGGCCACCAGGCTTTCCAGTCAGATCCATAAAACATTTAATGTCAGATTACCTGTTAGTGTATTGTTTAGTCATACAACGCTTAAAGAACAGGCTCATTTTGTAAAGAGTGCGGTAAAAACATCTTTTGAAACAATCAGCCCTGTTGCATTACAGAATAATTATCCATTGTCGTCCGGACAACACAGGTTATGGGTGCTCAGTCAGTTTGAGGAAGGAAGTATTGCCTATCATATGCCGGGCTTATACCTGTTTGAGGGGAAACTAGACAAGAAAGCTTTACTCCAGGCTTATGATTTACTGATCGCCAGACATGAGATTCTGAGAACAACATTTATCGAATTTGAAGATGAAATCAGGCAGGTTATTCAGGGTCCGGAAGAGGTATTATCCGGTATTTGTTTCCACGATCTCCGAAAAGAGCAGAAACCTGAGATAATTGTATTTGACCTGATACAAAACCGGGTTATGCAGCCATTTGACCTTTCTTTGGGGCCGTTGGTACATGCAGACCTTTATCAAACAGCTGATCAGAAATGGGTATTTGCCTATGTCATGCATCATATTATCAGCGATGGCTGGTCAATGGGGATTTTAATCCGCGAGCTGTTGCAACTTTATAATAGCTGCAGTACCGGAGCCGCAAATCCGCTGAAGCCTTTAAATATTCAATATAAAGATTACGCTGGCTGGGAGCGTAAGCAATTGAGTGGGCATGCATTCCAGTTACACAAGGCATATTGGCTAAAAAAACTTGCCGGAGATTTGCCTGTGCTCCAGCTTCCTACAGACCGGCCACGGCCAGCTGAAAAGACCTTTAACGGCGGTATAGTAAATCAGCGGATTGATAAAAAACTTACCCGCCAGCTAAAGGAATTTATTCAGGATCAGGGAGCCACCTTATTTATGGGGCTGCAGTCTGTTGTACATGTTTTATTATATCATTATTCAGGGCAGGAAGATATCATTTTGGGCAGTCCTGTTGCAGGACGACAACACAGTGATCTGGAAAACCAAATTGGTTTTTATGTGAATACACTTGCGCTTAGAACCCAATTTAAGGGAACTGATAGTTTGAAAGAATTACTGGCAAATGTAATCGATGTAACAGTGGGTGCATTTGAGCATCAGGCCTACCCTTTCGACGAACTTGTGAATGATCTAGCGCTAACACGTGATACAGGAAGAAGCCCTTTATTCGACGTACTGATTGTGCTGCAAAATTTAGACCTGTTTTCGGGGGAAGAAAAAGAAGCAATAAGCGGAGGATTGACCGTAAATCATCACAGTGGCGCTGAACATGTGATCAGTAAGTTTGACCTTACCTTTTATTTTACGGAAGCTGGGGAGGAGATTCAGGCCACTGTAGAGTACAATACAGACCTGTTTAATAAAGAAACTATAAAAAGATTAACTGGGCACCTGGTGCAGTTGCTAAACGTACTTGTAAACCATCCGGAAACTCCGGTTCAGCAACTGAACTACCTCTCTGCTACCGAAAAAGTACAGGTTTTGATGGAGTTTAATAATACTACCAAGGTTTATCCTGTTGAACAAAGCTTAACCTCACTATTTGAAAAACAAGTTGTACTTACTCCTTCAAAAACTGCGCTCATCTATGAAGAGAGTAGATTGAGTTATGAGGAACTAAATGAAAGGGCCAATCAGTTTGCCAATTATCTGATCAGTCATTACCGTGTTCAGGAGGGAGAGGTAGTGGGGATTAAACTTGAAAGGACAGATTGGACAGTTGTCGTGATGATTGGGGTACTAAAAGCTGTGGCAGCCTGTTTGCCAATTGACATTACCTATCCTGAGGAACGTATACAATTTATGCTGGCCGACAGCCAATGCAGAATTTTGATTGATGATCATGAGCTTCAGGCTTTTATTTCTGGTAGAGATAGTTACGGTAAAAATAATGTAACATTAAATACTGGGCCAAATAATCTGACCTATATTATCTATACCTCTGGTTCTACCGGAAATCCGAAAGGATGTATGTTATTGAACAATGGCGTGGTAAATCACCTTTTCAGTAAATTAAGGTTGCTTAATCTGAATCAGGAAGATACGATTTGCCATAACTCTGAATTACACTTTGTGGGAGGGATCTGGCAGTTGTGGGCTCCGCTCGTGGTAGGGGGGCAGGTTGTTTTATGTAATCATGAAGTGTTGAAAAGTATTGAAAAACTCCTGTTAACTGCTGCAGAATACCAGTCTCGCATCCTGGAGATCATTCCGTCACAACTCAACGAATATCTATACGAAGAAAAACAGATTCGTTTTGGTCAGGTTAAAACATTAATCCTCACCGGAGAGCGTTTAAACATGTATTTCGTAAATAAATGTTATGATGGCAATCCAGAGCTGAAAATTATTAACACTTATGGTCAGACGGAATTCTCTGACGTCACCTGTGAATACCATATCCCGCGCGACTTTGATAAAGCCAGCGTATTAATTGGTAGCCCGATACAGAATACCAGAATTTATATTATGTCTCCGGCAGGACTTTTATGTCCGGTTGGTGTAATTGGTGAAATCTATACAGGTGGTGCCGGGATTGCGGCTGGGTATATCAATAATCCTGAACTGACCAAAGAGAAATTTGTAGATGATCCCTTTTACCCTGGAGAAAGGGTATATAAAACCGGAGATCTGGCGAGGTGGTTACCTGATGGGCAACTGGAAGTATTTGGAAGAAAAGATAAGCAAGTTAAAATCAGAGGATTTCGCATTGAAACCTGGGAGGTGGAAAATGCATTGCTTGCAATGGAAGAGATAGAAGAAGCGGTTATTCTATTCGAGGAAGCCAAAAATGGTGAGAAACAAATGATCGCCTTTATTGTTGCTCAGAAACCATTACTCAGCAGAACCCTTCACCAACATTTATTAAGCCTTTTGCCACGGTATATGATGCCAGGCAAATTCGTGCAGCTGGAAAAAATGCCTTTGCTCGATAATGGTAAAACAGATACTAAAAAACTAACTGGCTATCAGGGTTTATTGTTGACCAGCGGTACTGAATATCTTGCACCACGGAACCAGATTGAAGAAAAGCTGGTTGATTTATGGCAGCACATTCTGCAGAGGGAGAAAATAGGAATCAATGATGATTTTTTTGAACTAGGTGGACATAGCCTTAAAGCAACCAGATTAGCCGGACAGATTCACAAAGAGTTTGGTGTTAAAATCACTTTAAAAGAATTATTCGCCAATACTGTTCTCCTTAACCAGACGGCATTAATCCAAAGAGCTGGGAAAACAACGTTTTTAACGATCGATTCTGTGACTGTTCAAGAGAGTTACCCTTTATCTGCTGCACAACGCAGGTTGTGGGCGTTAAGCCAGTTTGATGCAGCAACTGTTGCCTATAATATGCCAGGCGTCTATAAGCTCACAGGTGTATTAGATACTAATGCCCTGGATCAGGCATTTGTTAGTTTGATTAATCGTCATGAAATATTGAGGACCGTTTTCCGTGAAAATAAAAATGAAGAGATCCACCAGTTTATATTGCCCGTTAACGAAACTGGTTTCGCCATTGCTTACCATGATCTGAGGTCTGATGAGCAGAATGAACAGGAATTGATACAAGTTATTCAAACCTCCTTTGTGCTGCCGTTTGATCTTGTTAAAGGCCCTTTGTTGCGTTGTACTGTATTTCAGTTAACAGACGAAACCTGGATTTTAACCTACGTCATACATCACATCATTAGCGATGCATGGTCAATGGAAATCTTATTAAATGAAGTGATGAGTTTTTATAATGCTTATCACAAGTCCGTTGTTCCGGTGTTAACTCCGTTGGCTATCCAGTATAAAGATTATGCGGCATGGCAAAATTTACAATTGAGCGGAGCAGCATTAAATGATCATAAGACTTATTGGCTGCAACAATTTGAAGGAGATTTGCCGGTGCTCAAACTGATAGGAGATTATCCAAGACCGGAAGTAAAAAAATATAACGGAAAGCTGATCAGTAAGCGCTTTGGAAGCGAGGTTTTGCAGCAGTTTAAGCAATTGGGACAGGAGAATTCATGTACACTTTATATGAGTTTACTAGGCCTGATAAATGTCCTTCTATATAAATACACCAGTGAGGAAGACATCATTATCGGAAGTCCTAGCGCAGGTCGTGACCACGAAGACTTGGAGCATCAGATTGGATTTTACATCAATACTTTGGCCATGAGAACCCGCTTTAAGGGCAGCTGGAATTTTGTCGATTTACTGGCCGAGATCAGGAAACTTACATTAGACGCTTACGAACATCAGGTTTTTCCTTTTGATGAGCTTGTTGAAGAATTGCATATCCACCGGGATGCAAGTAGAAACCCTTTATTTGATGTGTGGTTGGTTTTGCAGGACAGCATGCAGCTGAACATGGCAATCGCGGAACCCGATGACCTCAAAATCAGTCATTATGAGAAAATTCGTTATGAAATTAGCCGGTACGACCTTCATTTCAGTTTTCAGGAATTAGGTGAAGAACTTCAGTTGAGTTTGATTTACAATAGTGATATTTACAGTGAAGGGCGTGTTTCAGCGATGTGTACCCATCT
>NZ_RCCK01000001.1 GCF_003664035.1 Pedobacter alluvionis | reverse complement strand
ATGTTCATCCACAATGCAAATGTATTTGAAAACTCTTCGTTTTCAAACTTTCCGCTTTGACCCCGAGGCAAGCCTCGAGGTATTCTCGGAATAAAATTGATTGAGAATTATCTTGAATTGGAAAAACTTAGGTATGATGAGCGGTTGCAGATTAGTTTTGAGTATGTAACCGACAATCAGGCAGCTATCGCACCACTGATTTTACTATCTTTCATTGAAAATGCGTTTAAACATGGTGCCAGCGAGGATGCCGGTAATTCTTTTATCACGATCACGCTCCATATGCGAAATGGTCATCTGAGCTTTACGGTTAACAACAGTTGCATAGAGGAAGATACTGAAACCGGCGGTAGCGGCATAGGATTGGGTAATATTACGCGGCAACTGGAACTAATCTATCCATCGAGATATGAACTCATCGTCAAAAGAGTTGAAAACACTTTTGAAGTGCAACTGGAAATTGATCTGGAAAATACTTAACAAAGTTAACTTCGCTTTATGAAAATAAAATGTCTTTTAGTGGATGACGAACCACTTGCTATTAAACTGATTCAAAATCACATCGCTCAACTGGATGCCTTCGAAGTTGCGGCTACCTGCTCGACTGCAGTAAAGGCAATGGAGATTTTAAGGACTGTTCATATAGACCTGATGTTCCTGGACATTAAAATGCCTCAGATAACAGGTATCGATTTTTTAAAAAGCTTAAAAGATCCGCCCGCCGTGATAATTACCACTGCATACCGCGAATTTGCTATAGATGGCTACGATCTTGACATCATCGATTATCTTCTCAAACCTATCATATTTGAGCGGTTTTTCAAAGCCATCGACCGGTATTTACGGTCAGTTAAGCCCGATAAAACTGTCGCCTTAATAGCAGCGCAAAAGCGGTACCTTTTTCTAAAATCCGGGTTAAGAAACCACAGGTTGAATACCGATGATATTCTGTATATCGAAAGCCTTAAGGATAATATAGTTGTCGTTTTCGATCATAGCTCTATCACTATAAAGTACAAAATCAGCGATTTAGAACCGGATATCGTAGCGTTACCTTTACTCCGGATTCATCGTTCATTTATTATTAACATTAATAAGATTGCTTCCTTTACCTCAAATGACATTATAATTGCTGGAAAAAGCATTTCCATTGGGCCTAATTATAAGGAATATGTTCTTAGAAAATTACAAACTTAAATTAAAAGGTACTGAATCACATCTTGGAGTTGCTAACTTTGTTAGAACAAAATCCTTATACTTTTTGTATTTAAGAGTATGAAAAAGATCAGAAAAATTAAAGTTTAGAATTTAAAATTCAAGCGGTATCTTTAAGTGAACACCGAGGCAATGTATCCTTAGTAGCTGCTTCAGATATTTATTTTGGTTGAAAATACAATGGGATATTCAGAATTATTTTTAGTGACGAAATGTTTGCTGAAAAGTAATAAATATATTACCATGAATGTTGTCTTTTCTTTTAAAGTCATTTAAAGATTTTCTTAGAGCCAAAAATTCAGATATAAAACTGTTTGTTTTACCACTCAAAAATTTTATTTACCTTTGTTTTGTGTATGTTAAATGAATTAGAGAGCTAATTTGTCGTTTCTTTGCGATGGTTTGAGATGTTATGATGCTTTTAGTTCCCTATTTCTTCCTCATTTTGATTAACTAATTAATAATCAAATAGCTTGAAGTTCTGTATTGGTAAATAGCAAGGTAAAACAAAATAAATTAATGAAAATCAGCTAATTAATCAAAATGGATTTTATTTTGATTTGTTGGATTTTACTCCATTTTGGTGAAATTTGTCCCCTATTTGTCACTTGGAACTGAACTCTTAATTTTTTTTTTAAAACTCGGAGAGATTACTTCGCTTAATTTATCTTATTGCGTCTTACTATCCTAAAAATAAAATTTATGGGTTCGAATATAAGATTACAAGAATCTGCCAGCATTGCGGGCATGAACTCATTGCCAAAACTACAGTTACCAAGTATTGTGGTGATGATTGTGCGAAAAGAGCGTACAAGGCAAGGATTAAAAAACAGAAGATCGACGAAAGTGAATTTTAATACACTTCGAGTTTATTGCTGTTTTTTGGTCTATAAAGGTAGAGTTGAATGTATGTTGTAGTCCCAACATCTTTATCTTTTCGTTTAAAGCCTCCCCATAACGCAGATTTTTCATTATTTATTTTTTCTAAACAAACTATTTTTCCGTTGGCATAAAAAGTCATTTTGTATTTTTCTATGGGCTTCAAATCAAAAAAATCTAAATTGGCGTCAGTTCTGAATTGATAATCGTTATCCCATCGGTATTTAATTTCAGCTGAAGATTGATATAATTGCTGGGAAAATCTTTTTTCTGTGTTATAAAAAGCATCTGCTAAATCATCTTTTGTTCCTTTTAAATATAGGTCTCTTATTTCATTATATTTTGCTACCACTTCCTTTTCCAAAGCTTGTAATTTGTCTTTATCCTTGGGGTTTAAAACTTCTGCATTATCCAAATTATTGATGTGATAGGGAACATCTGAATTAAAATCAAAACTGTCTTCAAAATAATCTTTTCCATCAAAAGTTGCTACTTCTTTACCTTGTATTATATTTTGAGGCGTTGTGTAATTTTTCACTTCTTCTTCATCCCCCCAGCTTTTATTTACGATGTATGTTTTTACAATTTCAATTTTAACACCCGAATTTTTCATTAAAGTTGGATACATTGACTTGGTAGTTTGATTGAAGCCTGGAGATAAACGAACGGTTATTTTTTGTTTTCCAGCTTTAGTAATATCCCAATTAAGAGGGAAATACGAACCTGCCAAACCTCCTCCAGAATTATCTTTGTATTTAATAATTGGGATATCGTTAATTAGAATTTCAAACGAGCAATTACTCGTGTAAATAGTTGCTCCATAATGGGGCTCTTTAGTGAAATGCTTTATTACGTTTCCGATTGCATAAATATCTTTTTCCGATTTTGTATTTCTATTTTGTCCATTACAACCCGTGAAAAGAAGCGCAAAGTTTAAAAAGAAAAGTAGTCTGTATATTTTCATTATTATTTCTCCGTTTATTTTGTTAGATGCGGTCGGTAAGAAAATTACCGCCAACAATTTAGAGCTTTGCTTTCGGGCGATAAATCGAATCACAAATGTTGATATTATTACTAAAGTTCAAATGAAAAACGACCTTTGATTTTTGCAATCAGCCCATCTGATGCAAAACCCTATTGTATATTGTGTTTTATTCTATTTTCATTGCTAATGTATTCGATTTTATTTTTAATCTTGTCGAACCATCTTCAGTTACGTTATAACTTCCTTTGTCATTAGAAACAAATTTATTGAAATAGTCCGTATTACTTTTGTGGATGAAAAAATCGAAATTACTTGGTCCTATTTGAAATGTGCCCTTTGATTTTGATAGAAGACTTAATTCTAAAATTAACGTTTTAATAAAATGTTCATTCTCTACTTTTTCCATTGATTGTCTGCTATTGAACATATTCCAATCAACATTTACAATTTCAAATTTTTGGTCAATCAATTTTTCAAAATCATCTATTCCTGCAATATTGTCGATGGTTTCTTCAGCACTAACATTTATTTTGTTGTCCTTTGCTGTCAGCGAAAGGTTTTTAGGAGAATAATGTGTTCTTTTTGTTTGTGAAAATTTTGAATATTCGTAAAGACTGATTTTTATGGTGTCTGTTTCATGATATGTTATTTTTTCTGCTGACCAAATTACTTGTACGGCACCTTGGTCGATTTTAATTTTATCCACCACATTAATAGAAAATGGCGAAGTTTTATATACTTTTCCTTTATATCTTACCGACAAAATAGGAAATTCAATTTTGCCAAGTTTTGTAGGTTTTGCATAGGTATAAAAAGAATAAAATGTCTTAATTACTTTATCATTGTCACCCGTCAATTCACTCTCTGTTATTTTGTTTAATGACCTATCTAATTTATCGGTCAATTCCAAGCCATTAATTTCCATATTACTACTCCAAATACTATCTGGCTTTTCTTCGAAATGAATAGTAAAATCAATAGATTTTCCAATTTCAGCTTTAGGTTGCACAACAAATTGCACAAATTCTTTTTCATTTTTGGTTTGACAAGAGACAGATGTAAAAGGGAAAATTATAATAATTAGATATAGGAAGCAATTATTTCTTAATTCGTTCATTTTTTTGCTTTTATTTAGGTGTGTTCGTCTAATGCGGTCTTTTAGTATAGCATACAACGTTTTGGGGCTTTGCTCCGGATGGGAAACTTAAGTTCGCCGAAGTCAAATCGAAGCACAACAGTCGATATTATTATTAAAGTTAAATTAGAAAAACTGCGTTGAATTTTGCATTCAGCCAGCCTGAGGAAAAATCCTTATTAGCTGATTTCATTTAATGTTAATCCTTTTTTGGATGCTTTTTTAAATTCAATTGCTCCAAAAAAATCTGAATATTTAAAATCAAACTCTATCATTTCGTGTAATTTATGTTTCCTAATTTGTTTAAGGTATGCAACGTTCTCTTTTAGGAAGTTATTGAGTAAACGCTGTCCATCTTCAACAGTTTTATAACTTAAAACTATTTCTATTGGCAATACTTGTCCTTTTTTATCATAATTTGTCCAAGAACCATTATTTTCTATAAGCTCTTCAATAAGTAAATTGATATTATTAAACTTTTCAAAAAATGGTAATATGTATTCCTCTATTTGATATAAGAATTCTTCCTTAAATTGCTTTTTTGCAATTTCAGATTTCATAATATTCCAAGTTTTCCAATTTTGTAATGGTGTTAAATATCCTAATTGTTTTGTTACCATAATACCACTTTCGTCTTTAAAGTTGTCTTTATTCCATCGTTTTACTATTTCAGAGCTTATTGATATATGAACAATAATATCAAAATGGGAAGTTATTTGGAAAGCAATTTCTTGTGTAATGTCACGGTTAAGTTTTCGCTTAAAAAGTAATCCTTTAGATAAAGTTTTAAAACCGTACATAGACAATTTCTCTTCTAATTCTTTACAAGCTGTAACAGCAAATTCTTTTTCAGGTCTCATATTTTTATAACATCAGCCAACGTTTCAGGCCTTTACTTTGGAGCGGACAATCATAGCACAAAAGTATGGTTGATCGAAAAATTACTGTTAAATTTTGCAATCAGCCCACATGACTCAAAAACCTTAGTTTTTATTCATTCAGTTCGGAATTTGTTAATTCTTTTTCTGAATATTAAAAATTCTAAAGTTGTAAAAAAGAGATAAATCATTGAAAAAATTAAAATATTTCTGAACACAGTAACAGTATTATTGTATAAAAGATTGTCAGTTAATATGGTTATAATGATAAAAATAACATAAAATAATGGGATTCCTAAAAATGTTAATAATGATAGATAAAGACTATTTCTAATTTTATCTATCAGATTTAGAAAAATTGCAAACGAACAAAAAGCCATTGCAATTAGATATATAAATGAATACGCTAAGTTTAATAGTATATCTAAAATTTGTAAAATCCATTCAAGAAAATTTCCATCAGCGTGATTTGTTTCTGCAATTACTATTCTATAAATAATGAATAAAGCAATACTTATTAAAATGTTTTTTAACCAAAACTTAAATATAATTCTTTTCATTTCTTGTACTGGCATCTATTTAAAATCGGGAGGATGTAATAGAATATAATATAATTACTCTTCTCATGTTAGATCTGGATTCAATTTCTTATTTCAAAATAGCATTTACCTACAACTAAAACATTAATTCTCTTCCCGGGTAGGTTGTAGGCATTCAGCTTTAGGAAATTTAACTATAAATAGTGTTAAAATTTAATGCCTAATCAATCTTGTAACATAAAGAATATATAAATTTGTTTCAAAAATAGTTGCAAGTTCGCATAATACTTCTATAAAAACATTATTATTTATCAATATGGAACATTCGAATTACTTTCTAGTAGGTACGTCATATCTAAAAATTTCTCATAAACCACTTTCAACAGGCGATAGACATGGAAATTCCTATGACAATATCACGTCTTATTTAAAAAATAAGTGATTTTTTCAGTTTTGCAC
This sequence comes from Pedobacter alluvionis, assembly GCF_003664035.1. Classification (GTDB taxonomy): domain Bacteria; phylum Bacteroidota; class Bacteroidia; order Sphingobacteriales; family Sphingobacteriaceae; genus Pedobacter; species Pedobacter alluvionis. The sequence continues at coordinate 28,688 of NZ_RCCK01000001.1, read as the reverse complement.
CTCATTTGTATCTTAACTAAGATAACTAGCTGTTAATCAGTATCACTTTGCTTTTGTATCGGCAAATAATAGTCTAATTATTAAGTTCAGTTATGTACTCAGATCAGCATTGAATCAAATATTTTATAAAATGTTATTTCCGCACGCACCAGGTGGTCATGGCCCTCATGTTCTGCACATTGGTCGTCTTGATGGGCTCGTGAAGTTTTCCGCCAAGTTTATTGGTGAATCTAACCAGCATTTCCTGATTGACTAAAAAGCGTTCTGATCCGTCTGGAAGAATGTACCTGCCATTTCCGATAAAACGGACGAGTGATTCAATACCGATTTCTGAGGCCAGGCGACAGAAGAAATATCCACCGGGTTTAAGTACACGCCACATAGCGCTTAACATCGCTTCAAAATGTTCCTGATTTTCTGCAAAGTGGAGTACAGCAGAACTAACGACCAGATCAAAACTTTCATTTTCAAATGGTAATTGTTCTATCGGCCCTATTCTGAAGTTTTCTTCGGGATTGATATGGGGAAAGGCACTTGCCAGATTTTTAAGCTGTGCTATAGCTTCAGGATTTTGATCTACCCCATAAACCTGTGCACCACTTTTTAAAAAGTAAAGCAGGTTTCTTCCTGTTCCACATCCAGCATCCAAAACACTTTTGCACCCATCATAGGTACCCTTTATTAACTGGTCGAATAAATAAATATCAATGTTTCCGAAGGTTTCCTGTATATGCTCGCTTTTCATCTCTGGAGCGAAGATAATTACAAATTGCCTGGGATGAAAATCTAATTGTTGAGCATTGTTTTTGCAATTATTTGACTTTATAAATTTAAACATGGAATTTATAAAATGAAGTTACGCAAACCTTTGGATTTCTTTCAAAAACGCTATGATGATTAGTGTTTCAGCGTAAATTAGCGTATTTTCCACCTTGTAAAAATGATGCCAGCTTGGAGATTTAGTTGACCCAGCGATTACAATTATCTTAATAGCTGCAGATACGCTATAATTAAAGGAATGAAACCTTTCAAGATGTCACTGACTCAAGTATAGATTTAGTTTTTCTTTTCGCCAACAGTAATCACCAACGGCTTAACCTGAGGGACGATCTTTAATGATGTGGCGTATTTAAAACCTTTATGTATTAAATTAATTGATAAATTTTAAGGTATAAATAATATCTTGGGGGTAAGAGAAATCAATATGTTAATAGAAAAAGAGAAAACCTCAGAACTTTGGAAGGTAAGTTATAATTGGCTTAAGCAAGCCGGAAGTTTCCCAAATAAAGTTTATTTCAGAGACGAGATTACAACACACCCAGATTATCCGTCGTTAACCGCATTGACTGATGTTTTGGAACAGGGTGGAATGGAATTTTACGCCGTGGAAACTGATCTCCATTCTATCGGTGAGCTAAACTACCCAGCCCTGGCCCATATTAAAAAACCGGAACACAGTTATATGTATATCGTTAACAGTATAAACGATTGGGAAGAATATCGTGAGATTCTTTCAGACTGGAGTGGCATTGTCATTTTTCCAGAGGTTAATTCGAAATGGGAGGTTAAAGAGAATAGCGATGCTGCCCTAAAAGAAAGGGACCAAAAAATTTTCTTATGGATATTCTCAATTATTCTTTTGTCTTTATTCACTTTTAGATCGCTCAACATTAAATCAGTTGAAGAAATACTCATTGGATTGTTTGGTATGTTGGGGCTTTTCCTGAGCGTATTTTTGTTATCAAATGAAGTCGGGTTCCACTCTAGGATCATTAGGCAAGTGTGCGGGGCGTTTAGTAAAAGTGGTTGTGAAAATGTCATGAGCAATAATCTGGCAAGAGGTATCTTCGGAATTACACCGGCGTTGGGCTCGTTAACTTATTTTACTACGCAATTTGTAGCATATATTTTTATTACACCGAACTTCACATTGATAAGTATTACAATAATTCCAGCATGTGTTGCAGGCATTATTGTAATTGGAAGTATTTATGCTCAGGCTTTTATAATTAGAGACTGGTGCGCCTTATGCATTGGAGTAGGATGCATATTATCAGTTCAGCTGCTAATAATTCTGAATAGTTCCCAGCTTGGCTTTGAGCCCTTACCGTTTTTTGTATTTTCCGCCATCTTTTTGGTATTGGTTTATCCTTTGATGATGTTGAGCAGGTTATTCTCATTCAAAATATGGGCAACTACTCAATTACTTGAATTTAAAAAATGGAAAGCGGACACTTCGATTTTTTTATCTCAGTTGCAAAATGAAGAATTGATGGTTTCCGATTCCTCTTTTAGAAATATTTTAATTGTTGGGAACACAGATGCACCGATAAAACTCACAATAGCTTGTAGCCCTTATTGCAAGCCGTGTGCTACTGCACACAAAGATATTCATAGGTTAATAGATAAGTTTCCGGGAATGATCGAGTTGGATATTAAATTATTATGCCCAATGCTTAATACAAATGATAAGTTCACGGAAGCAACAGAATCAATTTTGAATGTAGCATCCTGCACCAATCCAACAGAAATAGCTAAAATTTTAACTGATTGGTTCGAATTAATGAATTTGGAGAATTGGTTAAAAAAATGGGGGAAAGTTGAGTTGAACGATGTATCAGTTCAAAAAAAGCATCACTACATTTGGATGAAAGAGAATCGAATAACGTATACTCCAACGATATTCCTAAATGGAAGAAAAATGCCAACAAGGTATAATTTAAGGGATTTAGAGTCTTTGATTCCACAATTAAATCACTATCTTGGCAAGGCTGGGTCACTGTAAAGTGATGTTGTCTCAGTAAAAAATCAGAACCGCTTAGTAGCAACAGCTAAGATAAACTTTAGAAAAACAACATGAAAACAAATTTGAAAAAGAGCTTTAAAAGCTTAACAAGAGATGAATTGAAAAGTGTACTTGGTGGATCAAGCGTGGCTAGAGGTGACTGTTATGCAACTGATGGCTGTGCATCAGGTTGTGCTACTGACGGCGTATGTAATACTTGCTGTTATGCATCAACACAAAACAAATAATTAGTATCCTTGATTTCGATAGTTTATAACTATCGAAATCACATTAAGAATCAACAATGAGAAAATTATTCTTTTTTACCATTCTGCTTCTTGCCAACATATCTGTATATAGTCAAGGTAATGTTGGTTATATCAACGGAGAAATTATTGATAGCAGTGTTAAAACAGATACCGTGATTTTTTTCGGAGGTCAGATTAGTGAACAGTACTATGAAATGAAAAACATACGCTCCGAAGTGTTGTTTGGAAAATATAAGGTTAAGAGTTCATTTAAGGAGCCGGTAATGTTTAGAATGGTCCTGTCAAGCGATAAAAATAAAATGATATGGAGGGCTGGCCGTTATTTTCTTGACAATAGCACAAAAATAATTAAATCGGATTTGAAAAACACAGAATGTGTTTCGGTTGATGGATCAACTAATGCAGAATATCAAAAAATATTTATTCCATTTATTTTCCAAAAAATCGGAACTTACAGCTGTGTAAAACGGGATATGGAAGTAATTGAAGAAGGTAAGCAATTACAATTTGACTCATTGGTATACTTATATGTGAAAAAATATCCCAATTCATATGTTGCGCTATGGGAACTTGTAAATAGATTCACACGATTCGGTCATTCAACATTACGGGAAAAAACCCTTTACTCATTCTCAGACAAAATAAAAAAAGGAGAGATATGGCATAAGCTCCGTGATGAATTTAACGTAATTGCCATAAAAGAGGGAGTGGTATTTCCATCACCGATGGTTATGGATACTGCATATGTCGAAAAACGATTATCAATTCCTATTGCAAAACTCACTTTGGTTGATTTCTGGTTTAGCAGATGTAAACCTTGTTTAGAAGCATACGTTGAATTAAAAAAACTGCAAGATAAGTATAGGTCAAAAGGCTTTAACATTGTAAGTATATCAACAGACAAGGCAAGTGAAAGAGGACTTTTGCAGAAAAGAATTATAGATTATGGACTTGATTGGACTCATTTTTTAGATGAAAATGGAACAATAACGAAAAAACTACTAATTAAAAACTTTCCAACTACATTTTTGCTTGATTCTGACAGCAACGTAATCAAAAGGGATATTAGCATTGATGATCTTGCCAAATTGCTGAAAGAAAAGTTTGATGATAATTAAATACACAAACCAACTTACCTGCCCCTCTCCATCAATTTGTAATCAGAATGAGAGGCATTTGGCCATGATTGATTAACAAGGTTAAAGATGATTTTCGTGAAAACTTCAGGGAATTAAAGGATAACGATATCACTGCATTAATTGATAAAGCAATCATCAATTATCCGCATCAAAAGAATGATGCTTCAATTGATAAGTTAACAACTGATTTTTTGTACCTATTTATTTGGTGATTTCGCTAAAAGTTGGTTCTTCCCCAATTTTGGTGGTCAATCCGGTGCCAATACCAAAAACATTATTTGCCCCCCTCCCAACAATTTTGTACATGATGAATAGCTATAAGTTCAGGATAAACATGCCATATATTTCGGGTATAGATCTCGCTGGCCAAGTTCAACATATCGGTCTGGTGGTATTCATTAGCCCTGGCATGCTGTTTTCACATCCGCAGATAAATCCTCGAAAGTCCATTTTTCTGGCAAAGCCAGTTAGCTTACAAGAATTTTCAGAAGCAATCCCACAAATTAAATCAAGGGTATTGCATAAGTCATAACAGCAGTATAAATGGTGATTCATTTTTTTTGATTAATAAATATTTGTAAATAGATATTAAGCCCGGCTTTGCAGCGCTCCACCCTGGAAAAAAAAGTAGCTATCGTATTTTCACACTGCCCGAACCCTGTAATTATTTTCTTCTTTCTACTTTTGATTAAAACGCTGATCCTGCAAGCGGTCATATTCCTTTACATAATCTGAATGTTCGGTGCCCATCATCCGGTCCCAGATTCTGAAATACAAGCCGTAATTCCCCTTGAATTTACTGTGATGCAGGTTGTGGTGTACCGAAGTATTCAGAATTTCAAATGCCCAGGTAAAGCGGAACCATTTAGGCATAATTTCATAGCCCAGATGTCCGTACACATTAATGATGAAGCCAGTTACGGTAAAGAGTAATATCGTTAAAGGATGCATCGGCACCAGGATTACAATTGGCACTAAAACAAGTCCCTCTGTGATGGCTTCCAGTATATGAAAACTATAGGATGTCCATGGTGAGGGATTAGTACTCTTATGATGGACCAGATGGGTAAGTTTGAACAATTTTTTATGGTGTAACAACCGGTGCATCCAATAAAAATAAGTATCATGTATAATCAGGCTAAGAAACAGCGCAACACCCATATACCATATTGGGAATTCATTGATGTTTGCGTAGATTCGGGTATATTGATACAGAGGCGTGAAAACCAACGCAACTGCGATGATTGAAAATACGAGTGTACTCTGCATGGAATGCCATACTTCACGGATGAAATCTTTTTTTGTGGCTGGTTTTTGCTGAATTTTAAATTTACCAAGCTTAGCAGGCATAAGCAGATAAAATAGTGCAAAAGGAACTCCGGCAAGCACGAAATACCGGATAGCCGAAATACTAAAAATACTAATGGTGGCTTCTATTATCTTTTCCATATCTATTTTGTTTTATACTTCAAAAGTATAAAACAGATAGATCGTCCGCTGTTAACAAAAGATAATTTAGGGGCTTAACAAAGGATAATTTATATTATTGTTTTCCTTTTAGTATACATCCTTTTGCGAATTCGGCTTAAAGACACCGGGGTGATACCGAGCATGGATGCGATATATTTATCAGGCACACGGTTTACCAGGTCAAAACGGTTGGAGAGTAGTTCCCGATAACGCTCTTCCGGCGACTGCGTTACAAAGGATTCCAGCATTTTTAAAGATTCTGCAAGCATTTTCATCAGGAAAAAGTTGCGGAGCGGTTCATATTCCGGGTGGGTTTTCAAAATTTCTTCCAAAACATCATAATCAATCTGAAGCAACTTTACAGGTTCCAGAGCACGGTAAATAAACCGTGAAGGCTGGCGGTTAATAATGGTATCATGTGAGGCAATAAACTGGCCCTCCCAGCGCAGGAGAAGTGTAGCTTCATCTCCATTTTCCTTAATGGTGTATGTCCGGATTACGCCTTGTTCAATAAATGCCAGCCGACGGCTGTTTTCTCCTTCGCGGATGTAGGTTTCATTGGTTTCCAGCGATACCATAGTCGTCATGGCAAATAATGGTGCAGTATCGGCCGGCAGTACGCCTGCTAAATCAAACAATAATTCCTGTAAGGTATCAATTGATGTTCCCATATTAAATACAAAAAATGCCGATGAGCAATTGCTAATTTAAAAATATCCGGCAAGCCTGCAAAAACTATCTTCAATAAAGGAAATGGAAAACACGGCCATTCCATTGAAAAAAAATCTGATAAAGATTAAAAAAGATCCTCATTATATGGAGAAAATAGAAAATCTGTATAACTGCTGAGAGCAACAGCTTCTGACTGATTAACCTGTAAACCTATCCATATCTTCTATAGCAGGCAATATTATCATTCAGGTATTGGCGTTTGTAGAACCATTAAAAACTTTGAGTACAAAGCTTATTTAGGCAGGGTGAACCAAAAAATAGTACGCTCGTCAGGCACACTGTCAACACCGATTTCTCCTCCATGTTTATTAACAATATTAGCTGAAATAAACAATCCAAGGCCTAGCCCGGAGAATTGATGCTGTTGCTCATCGGCCTGATAGTACCGGTTGAACAGTAAGGGAATCTTTTCGGCAACAATCCCGGGGCCATTATCGATAACGGAAATTTTAACCTGGGTTTCATTATCAATAAGCTCAACCCTTATCTCTGTGGTGCCAGGAGCATATTTAACTGCATTACTGATCAGGTTAGTAAGCACCCGGCCGATCCGCTCTGAGTCGGCATAAACCATGATATCTTCTTTGCCTGTTATAGTTACTATCGGTAGGTCATTGAAAGCAAACAGGTCGACTATTTCTCTGACCAGCTCAAACAGGTTAAAGTTAGTTTTCCGTAGTTCTATCTGGTCACGATAATTTTTACCGGCATTGAGCAAATCGTCTATGATCAGTGAAATACGGTTTATGCCCTTGCTAGCCTGTATAATCAACCTCCTGGTACGCTCAGATTGCCTATTCGCATCCCGTTGCAACATTTGCACCGATCCTTTTAAGCTCGTCACCGGTGTCTTCAGCTCATGGCTGGCAATACTGATGAAATCGTCTTTGTGCCTTTCAATGATTTTGTCCTTGGTGATGTCGTTAATAACACCGATCAGTTTCACAGCCTTCCCATCTTTGCCAGCCTCAGTTTTACCTTTTATATTCAGCCATTGAAGGATGCCATCTGACCTGTTCAACCTAACCTGCACGTCCAGGCCACCTTCTGCTTCAATATTCGATAGTGCCTCCTTGAAAGCCGGAAGATCATTTGCTGATATATGCTCGTAGTAGCTTTCCAAACTCCAATGCTCCTGCCTCTGTGCATATCCAAAAATCTCATCATGGTCGCGGGAACGAAAAACTTCGTGTGTGTCCAGATCAAGTTCCCAGATAGCTGTGCTGGTATACCTGAGGGCAAGGTTTAAACGTTTCTGGCTCTCTTCAAGTCGTTTGAAACTGGAAATATCGTCCAGAACCGTAAAGCCGAAAGTTTCTCCCTGGTCGTTATAGAGTATCGTAGTCACATCAACCCACACGCGGGTGTGGTCTTTTCGGTACAGACAGGCCTTCAGCTTGAAGAAAGGTACCTGCTTAGTCCATATCATTTCCTGGAGATGATGCCAATGTGAGATATATTCTTCACAGGCGTGATCCAGAATTTTGGTTCCTTCGAGTTCCTCGGGTGGATAATCCAACATATCGCAAAGGGCCTTATTGACCTTTAAAATGGTCAGGTCTGACTGTATAATCTTTGAGGCTACACTGGTAAGTTCAAAGAATGTGTTGAACTTTTCATCACATTCTTTGAACCTCTTCTCAAAATTATTTCGCTCTTTATTTTCCTGCATAACAATTTTCAGCTGATAAAGTGATAACACTTTAAGTCCAAATATGTTTAACAACAATCTTTAAGCTTCCTCTCACCAGCCCCCAACAATAAATTTATTTCTGATAGGATGCTTTAATTAAGCGCATTCTGCAAAATGACCACACCACAAAATTTGAATTTGAAGATCAGAAAAGGAACATGAAATAATTGTTGTATGCTGAAATTGAATCAATACTATCGTCTCCGAAGTACAGCGATTATGAACAATCAAAGCATGGAGTTACTACTGGAATAAAGCGTTACCGTTAAGTGTAAATAATTTGTAATTTGGATTTTTATTTATATCATCAATTATTAGTTATAAATAATTAAATTTTCAAGCCCTGAAGAAAACCAATATCATTTCTAAAAGAATACGCTGCTATATGGATAAATACCCTGTTCCTGCTAACGAAGACGGACGAATTAATAAGCTCAGGTTTTTTGACCTTTTACAGCTGAAAAAAGATCCACAGTTAGATATTTTTGCAGAAACAGCTGCACTTATCGCCGATTGTCCCGCTTCTCTTATCGCTATGATGGAGAGCGAAACGCAGGTGATCCAAAGTTGCATAGGCCTTGATTTTGATTCTGTAGACAGAAAAAGCACTTTATGTCAATATACGATTGCAAGTGGTGATGTTGTAATTATCAATGATACATTAGCAGACGAAAGATCATTCGAGAATCCCCTGATATTAGCAGGAGGAATTCGCTTTTATGCAGGAATCCCTTTAATAGATGATGAAGGATTTGTATTAGGAACCCTATGCGTTATTGACTATGAACCTAAAACATTGACACAAAAGCAAGTGACTGCTCTGCAAAAAATTGGAGGTGCTGTTACCAATCTGCTGACGGGAAAAAGGAAAGAGATTGAAGCTGAATACTTTCAGCAAATCTTCAATATTTCCAATAATCTGATTTGTGTTCTGGATAACAACTTTACGCTCAAGGATGTTAATCCTGTCTTTGAAAAGGTTTTCAGGTTTAATAAAACAAAAACTCCCGGTCAGAATTTTTTAAACGTTTTAGGTGAACATAATAATGAACTGCAACTGCTCATAAAAAAGCTGCCCGATGTTCAGGAGGAAGTTACATTTTCTACTTCCACAAAAATCAGTGATGGTTCAGCAATTATAGTAGAGTGGTCTTTAAAACAGAACCAGAACAATTCTGAGATTTTCTGCTTCGGTATCAATATTACCCAACAGATAGAAGAAAAACAAAAACTTGAAAGTTCAGAACGCCGCTTTAGAAGCTTTTTTGAAAATGCGATTGGCTTAATGAGCATGCATGATATGCAGGGAAATATACTTTCAGTTAATGAAAAAGGAAGAAAAACACTTCAATATTCGGCAGAAGAAGTCAAAAAACTGAATTTAAAAGACCTCGTTCCCGAAAAGAACTGGCCTTTACTTGCACGGTATCTTGAAAGAATCAATGGCAATAAAGAAGATCTCGGAACTATGATCCTGAAATCTAAGGAAGGAGAAGAAATGATCTGGATGTATCATAATCTGGTAGAAACTGACCCACAGGGAATGCCATACGTTGTAAGTACAGCTTTAAATGTTACAGAAAGAATGTCTCTTGAAAAAGATCTGCTGTATACTAAGAAAATATTAGAACAGACAAGTGCGGTAGCACAGGTCGGAGGTTGGGAAGTCAATCTTAAAACCAATACCGTTTTCTGGTCGCAATCTACTAAAGAAATACATAAAATAGACCAGGCATTTCAGCCTGATTTTGAAAATGCATTAGGATTTTACAGTACAGAAAGCAGAAAAAAAGTAGAATCATTATTTGAGCGGGCTGTGAAAGAAGGAATACCGTATGATGAAGAATTTCAGCTTATACGTAATGATGGAGTGATGATATGGGTGAGGGTGAAGGGAATACCAGAATTTGAAGATGGTGTCTGTACAAAAATGTTCGGAATCATCCAGGATATTGATACCTTCAAAAATATTTATATGGAACTGGCTACGCAAGAAGCCATGCTACAGTCATTTGTAACTTATGTTCCTACCGCAGTAGCAATGTTCGATAAAGATCTCAACTATCTTTCGGTAAGCAGCAGCTGGAAAAATGAGTTCCAGATGCATGATACAGATCTTATAGGAAAAAATATGTTTACTGTTTCACCCAATGTACCGGATGAAAGGAAGAAAATATATAAAGATGCACTCGGTGGTAAAGCCTACATCAATAGCGACATGGCTTTAGAAGTTCCTCATAAAGAAGGAATACAGCATTATAATATTGTGGTAAGCCCCTGGTATCTGTCAGATGAGGTTACGGGTGGAGTGATTATTTCTGCGCAAAACATTACGGAGTCTGTAAAAATTAATGAGGAGCTAAAAAAAGCAAAACAGATGGCAGATATTGCCAACAAAACCAAGTCTGAATTTTTAGCCAATATGAGCCATGAGATAAGAACGCCGCTGAACGGGGTAATCGGGTTTTCTGATCTTTTGCTTCAAACACCATTAAATGAGGTACAAACACAGTATCTCAATTATATTAATGAGTCAGGCGAAAACCTGCTGAATATTATTAATGATATTCTTGATTTCTCTAAAATTGAATCAGGGAAAATGGAGCTCCTGGTCGAAAAAGCCGATGTTTATGACATGGTGAGTCAGGTCATCAATGTGGTTCTTTATCAGTCTCAGAAAAAAAATATCGAACTTCTTTTAAATATTGAACCGGGATTACCTAAAACAATCTGGCTTGATGAAACACGATTAAAGCAGATTTTGATCAATCTTCTCGGGAATGCCGTGAAATTTACAGCACAGGGCGAGATAGAGCTTAAAGTGGAAAAACTGAATACAGACGATAAAAATATAATATTACGATTCTCAGTAAGAGATACAGGAATTGGTATTCCTGTAGAAAAACAGCAGCATATCTTTAATGCTTTTACTCAGGAAAACAGTTCTATCAGTAAACAATATGGAGGAACCGGTCTCGGACTTACCATTTCAAATAACATTTTGAAATATATGGGAAGTAATCTTACTTTGATAAGTGAACTAGGGAAAGGTTCTGTTTTCTATTTTGATATTCAGATTCCTTATGAAGTTTCTGATCAAAGCGAAGACGAAACACTAAAAATCAACAAGGTGCTTATTGTTGACGATAACGAAGCAAACAGGGTTATTCTTCAGCACATGCTTGCTTACAGGAATATAGATTCTACACTGGCTGCCAACGGAATGGAAGCTCTTCAGATGCTTTTAGCCGGTGAGCGTTTTGATATTATTCTGATAGATTACCACATGCCGCTTATATCAGGGTTGGAAACAATCGAGAAAATAAAGCAGCTATTTAACCAGCGAAATGAAGTCTCACCTCTTGTTATCCTTCACACCTCTTCTGAAGAACATGACGTGATCAATTCTTTCAAGAAGGAAGAAAACTCCTATTTTCTGCTTAAACCTATTAAGTCTGAAGAACTGTACAAAACCTTAAGGCGGGCAATAAAAAGTTCAGAAAAAGAGGCAGTTGCCCACAAACGATTGCAGACAGAGGAACCTTCCCTGCTCATGACTTCGCCTCTTGTCTTGCTTGTTGATGATAATCCGGTGAATATGGTTCTGAATAACAGGATGATGAAATCATTGATTCCCGATGTAAGGTTAGCAGAAGCAACCGACGGTTTGCAGGCTTTGGAACAATGCCGGAACCAGCTTTTTGATCTGCTGTTGATGGACGTACAAATGCCTGTAATGGACGGCATAGAAGCCACGAAGCAAATCCGGCTGTTACCGGAATACTCCACAATTCCTATTATTGGGGTTACAGCAGGAAATGTACTTGGTGAAAAAGAAAAATGTTTGGATTCGGGAATGAATGATTTCCTGCCCAAGCCTCTCAGACAAAACGATCTTTTGGAAATGTTGAAAAAACATATTGGCACTGGCGTTCAGACATTGTCAGAAAACCCACCACAACCAGAGACCTATTTGGATATAAATCTTCTGAACGAGCAGATGGGTGATGATGATGATTTCAAAAAAGTATTTTTGAACTTAGTGGTACAAGGGCTTATCCAGGCAGAAGAAAATATAAAATTAGCGGTAAAAGAAAAAAATACCGAAGAGCTAAAGAGAATTCTTCACAAGCTGAGAGGAACTGCCGGAACTGCTGGCTTAATCATGCTTACAGAACAAACTGCCAGTTGGGAGAAACGCATTGAAGAAAACATGGAGTATAATGCTATGGAGTATGAAATCATACATGAAATAAAGACAGGACTACAATTAATTAAGGATTTAATATAATAAATCACAGGATCATAGATTGCTTCGTCGTGCCTCTTCGCATCCGATAGCTATCCGATGACGAATTTTTTGGAGGCTGTAAATGATAGCTTAATGAATTTCTTTTATTAATGCGCTGAAATGGTCTTCGACTACGCTCAGACTGACATACAAATTAATTTTATTTAATTTTTAAACAGGCTCTTATACTTTTTGTCTTTAAGAGTATGAAAATTAATAATCAAACAGATTGAAGTTTTGCATCTGCAAATAACTTATTTTCGAGTACTTGAATAAGTTATAAAAATTACATAATAAACTTACTTTGGCCATTGCAGAACACATAAAAGCTAAATACTTCACAAGGCTATGTTTCTCTACCCTTCGCTCCTATTCCCTAAACACCATTTAAAGTATATTTTCTGGTTAAATATCAACCTGGACCTTGGATTCTCATAATTAATACTAACAGTGATATAGAACAACTCAAACTTAAATACATATTATTCAGTCTGTTATACTATCGACTATAAGTTTATATAGCTTGGTACAGGACTTTTAAGTGTGGCTTGGTGTAAGATGAAATCTAATGCATCTCGCAAATTTGATGTTTTAATATTATCAGATCGCTGTTAAACAATAGATAATCTTTAAACCACCGCATGAGGTTATATTGTAAGAATCCCTTTTAATGGCAACTTCATAATAATGTATTAAGGAAATATATACCATAATCTTGTCCATTTGTCTATTTCGATACAGCTCGTTAATACTCAATTTTGTATGCTAACATATTAGGTATAGAACTGCGACAATTAAAAATATATAATTATGATCAAAAGAAAAACATTAATACTGGGCGTCACAACAGACTCCACCCGATATTCTTATGTAGCGGCTATCCGTCTATCCAATTCCGGACATACTATTATTAACGTAGGTTTAAGAACAGGAAATGTAGCCGGCGTTGAAATTGAAATGCCCGGAGAAATATATACAGATGTTCACACGATTACGCTGTATATTGGCCCGTCAAAACAGCAACCGTTATACGATTATATTATTAAAACAAATCCTCAACGTATTATTTTTAATCCAGGTACAGAAAATGAAGAACTTAAGAAGCTGGCTAACGCCCATGGCATAGCAACAGAAAATGCCTGCACGTTAGTTTTACTATCATTAGGCCAATATTAATTAAAATTGGCATCGCCAGCATTTAATTAGATGTACTAAAGCGCGCCTGCCAGCTTTAAGATTTTGATATAATAGTAAAAGCAGCATTTTTCATTTTAATGGAAGTGCTGCTTTTTTTATAACTTTTTCACTGATGTTTAATTTTCAATAATTTAATTGTCTCCTGTTCCTGATCGCTATGATTATGATTATTTTTCAGATGCCCGCATTTGTAAACTACTGTAAAAGTAAATCTTAAAGGAAAAATGTACTACAGTAACCGCCTTATATCCATTTTTAAGGGTTTGATGATTTCTGAACTTTGCATTGTGGGATGAAGTTCTGTCATGTTGAACATTTTCAACAGCAGGTACAGGGTTTCTCCTAAGCTTAGTACAAATTAAAAATCATTAAAATGACGAAGAAACAAAACCGCACCCTGGGTGCATTCGAAAAAACATTTTGGTTACTGGATCAAATCGATTCTAAAGACTTTGCCCTCGCTGCAGAGGTAGAAGGCAAAGAAACGGCTGTGGCATGGCAATCAGCTATTAGACAAGTACAACAAAGGCATCCTAACCTTTCGGTAAGGATTGTTATGGACGAGTTTAATCGACCTGCTATAGAGCACGTCGACTCGCTAGAAATTCCGCTGAGGGTACTGGATGTAGACAACGATTTTAAATGGGAACAAGAGGTTGAAAAAGAACTATCAATACGATTTGACACCAGCAAGGGTCCGTTGTTAAGAGTATTGATACTTCAGAAACCTCAGGATACGGTAGTGATACTGGTGGCAAACCATACATTAGTAGATGGTTCTTCGCTCAATTACCTTTTCAGGGACATGTTAAATGCAGTAACCGGCCAAAAACTGGAAATACTGGCTCCGCAAAAATCTAACGACGAAACTTTAGGCTTGCCTGATGATGTAGCCATTACCGAAACTAAAAGTGCAGGTTATGTGTTTAAAAAGATAAACCCGGTTTATCCGAAGGTAGAGCGCATAAGATTTTCCGAAGCGAGCACTTTACGAATACTGGAAAAATCACGGTTAGAACAAACAACCGTGCACGGTGCAATTTGTGCTGCGGCAGTAATTGCGGGCAGAAAGCTGCACAGTGAGTGGGCAAACAAAAAACTCGAACTGATCTCTCCTATCTGTACCAGGAGGGCACTTGAGTTAGATGATAACTTCGGGTTAAACATCACCACGCATCCGGTTTATTTTGAGCCTGAACTTGACCCTTATTTTTGGGATGTCGCCAGACTGGCAAAATCAGGCCTCGCCGGAACTGATACCGCAGCGCATGTACAGAATTATATCGGCTTTTTTAGGGAACTAACCTTTAACAGTACTGATATCCAACAGATGATTGATATATTAAAACAAGCTTTTAACCATGATATTATGGTTACTAACCTGGTAAAGGTAAAATATGATACCAACTTCGGAAAGCTCAGGCTGAAATCGGTTTATGGTCCAATGGTGCGCTCAGGCAAAGGTAAGGAGCAAACAATCGGCGCAATAAGCAGCAATGGACAGCTTTGCCTTACCAATACGAGTGACAACCCAATACCGGGTATATTAAAGGAAATGGAAAATATACTTTTAAAAGCATGCCATGAGCACGCAGAAAGTATTGCCTAATTAACTGTAAAACACCATTCAATGCACAAAAATAGTATTGAATGGTGTTTTTTATACTTTATTAAATGCAGGAATTTACCTTGATAGTTCAGTAAGTGGTTTTTGATGATATATCGTTTCCGGTAAACAGATGTTATGTAAAATCACGCCTGATGCCAAGCTTCCTAATTTTAGAATTTAGAGTGGACGGCGGAAGATTTAAAAGTTCGGCGGCACCTCCCGCTCCCCATACCTTCCCCTTACACTTTTTAAGCGCATTTAAAATATGATCGCGCTCGTTCTGTACGATAGATTTGAATCCGTTAGCACTTGATTCATCCGCAACCGTCTCAGCATTACCTGACACAGGAATGGCAAGTCTTTTTATATGATTTGCCTGCGAAACAAGTACAGCCCTTTCTACCAGGTTTTCAAGTTCCCGTATATTCCCAGGCCAGTTATACTCCATCGCATCCTTTAACCCACGAGCAGAAATACCCGTAACATTTTTTCCTAACCTGATATTAAAACCAGATATAAAATGGTCTATCAATAACGGGATGTCGTCTTTCCTTTCTCTTAGAGAAGGGAGTGTAATGGGAAAAACATTTAGCCTGTAATATAAATCGAGCCTAAACCGACCAGCGGCAACCTCCTTCTCCAGATTGTGGTTAGTTGCTGCAATTACCCTTACATCTATCTTAATTGGTGCATTACCTGCTATCCGTTCAATTTCTTTTTCCTGTAAAACCCGTAGCAATTTGGCCTGGAGCTCATAAGGCATATCACCAATCTCATCCAGGAAAATAGTTCCCTGGTGAGCGCGCTCAAATTTTCCGACATGTTTGTTTACAGCTCCGGTAAAGGCACCTTTTTCGTGTCCGAAAAGTTCTGATTCTATAAGGCTTGAGGGCAGGGCTGCACAGTTAACTTTTACAAAGGGCCCTTCCTTACGCCCAGACGATGCATGTATGCTATGGGCGACTCGCTCCTTTCCGGTGCCGCTTTCGCCTAAAATTAACACCGCTGTATCTGCGGGAGCCACCTGTGTAATATGATCAAATACATTTAGCAGTAAATGGCTTTTACCTACTATGCCTTCAAAAACCGGTGCCGTATTCGTGTTCTTGCCCGTAAGCTTTTTATGATGTGCAGTGGTATATGGAGTATGCTGGATATCGAGTCCCAGAACCTGGCAAATAGCAAAAGATATGCTTGCATTTAGCCTGTCCAATAATGCAACCTGATCGGAACTATAGGCATCCGTCCGGCGGCTGTAGAAATATAAATGAATATTTGTATAGCCACTACAATCCAGAGGGTATGTTAAAAGGGAATTGACCATAAATTTATCTGCAATTTGCTTCCTTAACTTAAATTTACCCAGCATATTTTTAAAGTCATCGCAGATAAAAAAAGATCGCTCTGTGCCTTCTCCGGCGTACTGCATTACATATAATTCAACAAAATTGGTTTTTGTAATAACCTGAAATTCCTCCAGGCCAATAAATTGATATTCTTCAAAACCGGCACGTAAATAACTCATCAGGTTGATTGCTTCCCTACCCTTATCTATGCAAATGGCCAAATAGTCGTATGGGAGTATTGCCTGCATGGTTTTGGAAATTTGGTGCATTTTATCTGTGACAGATCCCTCCATCTTGACAATATCCTGTAGTGACTTCCGAAATTTATCTTCTCTTATTAAGGCAGCATCAAGGCTGTTTTCATGTCGGTATTGTGCTATTTCAAGCGTTACGATCAAATCCCTTTCCCTGAATGGTTTCACTATAAATCCGTAAGGCTGTGTAGCCTTGGCCTTTATCAGGGTAGCATGGTCAGAATTGGCTGATACATAGATAAAAGGTATATTCCGCTGCTTTAGAATGACGGCTAAATCTATACCTGACAAGCCTCCTTTAAGTTGAATATCTACAAGTGCCAGGTCGGGAGTTCTAGCGTCAATAATCTTTATCGCTTCCTGAACAGATTTCGCCATACCGCACACTAAATAGCCTGCTTCTTCAAGCATAATTTCCAGATTATTGGCCTCAATAAACTGGTCTTCAACTATTAGAACTTTTAATGCCATTGTAGGTGCGTTTAAGATGTTAATTAAAATCTGAGTATGATACCTAAAAGTGATACCTGCGCTGTTCCAAATATAAATTTCTTTTGTAATATATTTTTTCCCGTCACCAAAATTCGCTGCATCATTATTGGACTACAAATTCCAGGTATTACTCCAGTTTCATTTTCATGATAACACAAAAAAAAGGCAATTTATATCCAAAAGTCCATAACAGGCTAAAAATAATGGTATTAAAAAATTTACGAAATTGGAAGTTTGCGGCCAATTTCCCCCAAACTACCGGATACCGTAATAAGTTAGAAAAGCAATTCACGGAAATTGCGCCAATTTTTTCTGATTGCATCCATAAAATCTCCGAATTCAAGAAAGCCATAACGTATCATAACCTGAAATTGGGCTTATAAATTAAAAGTTAATCAAAAACAATATGAGTCAGGCGACCATATCCTGCCCGAAGTTTTTTAATCGGTATCTATAAGTCGTTTACAACTGTTAATCCCCCCCTTTTAAGCCCTAAAGTTTATGAAATTTCGCTGTTTTATTAGCGATATATCGCAAAACTTAAAAGATGAAAATAAAAATACATTGATTTTCAAATAGTTAAGAAACAGGTTTGATAATTGTTTAAATGCCAACGATCTAATAACCTAAAAAAATTAAAAAATGAACAATTAATTTTCAGGCATTAGCGAGGCCTGCCAATATATTAATAAACTGAAGGACATTAACCGATGCAATTTAAGAGTATAGCTATCAATTATTGATTTAAGAAAGAGCATAAACATTTTTACAAATGATTACAAAGACGAGTTTATTAAAGGCCTGATGAAAAAACCATAAAAAGATTTTTGTTTTTTTTAAGACCACTACCGAAATAAAACAAAACTTAACAAAGGGAAAAATTGCAATTCAAGGAGAAAAGAATCCATTGTTGCAGGTTTTTAATTACTACAACTTTGCATTATCAAATTAACAAAAACAACTAAGCATGACAATAAATATTGGAATTACAGAAAAAAACAGGAAACACATTACAAATGAACTTTCAAAAATACTGGCAGATGAATTTGTCCTTTTTACTAAGACCAAAAAGGCGCATTGGAATGTTGAAGGAATCGATTTTTATGAAAAACATAATTTTTTTGAAGCACAGGCAAATCAGATTGATGAATTTATAGACAATATCGCAGAGCGTATCAGAACATTAGGTCATTACACTCCCGCATCATTAAAATCCTATCTGGAATTGACACAATTAGCAGAACCAATTTCAAAATATGACAGTCAATCCCTCATCAATGCATTGCTGGCCGATCATGAAATTATCATCATTCAGTTAAGAAGAAACATAAACATCTTCGCAAATGATTATGATGATCCTGGAACAAGCGACTTCATTACAGGCCTGATGAAAGACCATGAAAAGATGGCCTGGTTTTTAAGATCACTGCTGAAATAAAATCATCAAGGGAAAAAAGTACAATTTAAAGAGAAAAGTATCCATTGTAAGCCTTCTCAGATTTGAACAACTTTGCTATATCAAATTTAACTATAACACTAAAAATAAAACCATGAACAAATTTACATTAAAAGACGGAACAGAAATTTATTTCAAAGACTTAGGAGAAGGACAACCAATCTTCTTTCATCACGGCTGGCCACTGTCATCAGATGATTGGGATGCACAGATGATGTTTTTCTTAAACCAGGGATACCGGGTAATAGCCCACGACAGACGCGGCCACGGCAGATCTACCCAAACATACAGAGGGAATGACATGGATACTTATGCATCAGATGTGGCCGAATTGACTGAATTCCTGGACTTAAAAGATGCCATCCATGTTGGGCATTCTACAGGAGGAGGCGAAGCAATCCGCTATGCCGCCCAATATGGTAAGAACAGGGTAGCAAAAGTAGTGCTGATCAGTGCCATTACACCTTACATGATTGCAGATGACAGAAATCCAGAAGGAGTGCCCTTATCAGTATTTGATGATATCAGCTTCAATACCTTAAACAACAGACAGCAATTTTACCATGACCTCACTGTTCCATTTTATGGCTATAACAGAGAAGGTGCCAATGTAAAAAAAGGAATTCAGGACAACTGGTGGAGACAGGGAATGATGGGCGGGATAAAAGCACATTATGATTGTATCAAAGTGTTCTCTGAAACAGACTTTACAGAAGATCTTAAAAGTGTAGAAATACCTGTATTGGTTCTTCACGGTGATGACGATCAAATTGTTCCTTACGCAACAACTGCAGTAAAAGCGGCAGAACTTTTAAAAAATGGCAAACTTATTATTTATAAAGGACTTTCACACGGGATGCCTACTACTGATGCAGATGTTATCAACAAAGACATTTTAGAATTTGTTCAAGCCTGATAAATTAAGAAAAGGAAAAAAGTGCAATTCAAAGGTAAAGCAATACACGATAAGCCTTGCCAAATTAAAACAACTTTATAACATCAGTTAACACTATAATTTAAACCAACAAATAACATCTTTAAAATTAACAAAATGAAGAATTTAATCTTATCACTGGGACTGTTTACTGCTCTATTAATCAACAGCCAGTCAATTGCACAAACAAAAAGAACACCGGCTTCTTTCGGAAGGGAAGAGTATATTGAAGTAGAAAAAAATGTAAAACTTCACATAACTGACCTTGGAGAAGGGCAACCGATAGTTTTAATCCACGGATGGCCATTGAGCGATGCCATGTATGAATACCAATATGCTTATTTTGTTGAAAAAGGATACCGCGTAATCGGGATCAGTTTAAGAGGGTTTGGACTATCTGACAAACCGGGAGGAAAATACAACTACGATGTTTTTGCAGACGATATCAAAGTTGTTCTGGACAAGCTCAAAATTGAAAATGCAACCCTGGGTGGTTTCTCAATGGGAGGTGCAACAGTAATTCACTATGCAGCCAAATATAATGCAGCCCACATTTCTAAACTGGCTTTATTTGGAGCAGCGGCACCTATCTGGACTAAAAGAGCTGATTTTAATTATGGTTACTGGAGTAAAGCTGATGTTGACGGGTTAATTCAATTGAACAATACGAACAGGCCGCAACTTTTAGAGAATTTCGGACAGATATTCCCGGCAAATGCAACCAGCGTATCTCCTGGATATGGAGCTTGGTTGGGAACAATCCAGGCACAGGCATCCCCTTACGCAATGGCTGAAGGTTTGAAAACTTTAAGAGATACCGATCTGCGTGATGACTTGAAAAAGATCAAAATTCCAACCCTTATCCTACACGGTAAATTAGACAAAATTTGTTCTTATGAATTGGCGGAGCAAATGCACAAATTGCTGCCAAAATCTACCTTGGTGCCTTTGGAAAAAAGTGGCCATGCCTTATTCATCGAAGAATTAGACAAATTCAACGCTGAATTACTGAATTTTATTAAAAAATAAAAATCTTTAAAAGGGGGTTAGTCTAAAAAACGATTATCCCCTTTTAATAACTAATTACTGGTTTAATATGAATAAAATTGCATCCCTTATATTTTTGATTGTTTTGTCTTCTTGTGGCAGTTCAAAAGAAATAACAACTGTAAAACATGCTAATTTGCCAACACCTATTGGCCCATACAGCCATTCTACAAGTTATGGCGATTTAATATTTATTTCAGGCCAGATTGGAATAGATCCGAAATCAAATACAATGAGAGCAGGAATCCAGGAGCAGACCCTCCAGATTTTCGAGAATTTAAAGGCCATTCTTCAAGACAACCACTCCGACTTAGACCACATTACCAAAACAACTATTTTCATCAGCGATATGAAACAGTTCGATGTTGTGAATAAAATATACGGTAGCTATTTTAAAAATCACTTTCCAGCCCGAAGTACCATAGAAGTGGTGTCATTGCCAAGGAATGCAGTTATTGAAATAGAATGCATTGCTGTTAAAAAATAACAGTCGCTTAGGGTTATAAAGATAATTTCAATACATTAAATTATAAAAATCAGACCTTTTTTCGAATTTGATGGGGAGAAAATTAAGTCGTTAGAAATTAGCTGATCAAGGTGTACATATTTGTGGCTTAATGCTGAAATGGATAAAAAATGATAAAAAAAAATTCAATATGCCTAATGTTTTGCCTGTTGTTAGCAACAACGGGCATCTATGCGCAACAGGTAAACGGTTTACTGGGTAAAGCATTAACCGAACGTACCCAACCCGCTCCGGAAAGTGTTTTCAGGAAGTTTCGTGAAGCCGGCATGAAGCCTGTTAACCATATACTAACAGTGAGTGAAAAAGAAAAGCTGAATAAAGCATTTTCTTTCCTGCCGCCCTTACATCAAAAGATTTTAAAAGAACATTTGTCTAGTGTCAGTTTTATGGATAATATGCCCAATACCGCACTTACATCGCCCGTAGAAACTACCGGCCCTGAAAAAATGTTTAATATAACTTTTCGGGCTGAAATCTTAAACCAAACCATTTCTGAGTGGGCAACATGGAAAGAGAACTCCTGTTATGTTCAACCTGAAAACAATGACTATCAGGTTACTATCGAGGCCGGTAAACTGGATGCCATGGTGTATATTTTACTTCATGAAGCTACCCATGTTGTAGATGCAGTTTTAAACATCACGCCACACCCTGACGACTTTGATGCATTAGTGGCTCCCACTCCTTTCACAGCAGATATCTGGAGTAAAATCAATAAACCTAAAGAAAAAGCGACCAGTGCATTGTTAGAAACTACCCGTTTTAGAAGTGGTAAGCCAGTACTAATTTCATCTGCCCAAAAAGTTTATGAAGCACTTAAGGAAACACCGTTTGCTTCTTTATACAGTATGGCCTCATGGCATGAAGACCTTGCAGAAATACTAACTATTTATCACTTAACCCAAAAGATGGGCCAGCCTTATAGAATACTGGTAAATAAAAATGGTGTCAATGTATTTGTTTATGAGCCTTTTATAAACAAACAGGTAATAAACAGGCAAAGTTTGCTGGCAATGTTTTATACACCATACAAATTGTGAGTTTTAGATTTCGGGAAAAATATCAGCAACAATATGACTTTACTGCCTGCCGGTAATTGCTATCGAATTTCCATCCAGCTAGGCCAGAGTACGGTATCCCCGTTCTACTTAGATCCGGCCTAACAAATTTTTCGGGCTGCACTGTTCTAGCCACACAACTGGCTTCAAAAGAAAACGGCGAAGCCCTCATGAATACAGCTGAAAGTTATAAACAACCAATGAATAAATTTTCAGCCGGCAGTTTTTGTTTTTTCATGTGTGTTTATATTTTTAATGGCATTCAAGCTAGCTACGCTGGTCTTTTTGATGCCAAAAAGAAAGAGCCCTTCGGCGGCGGCGGACATGTACCGATTTTTCATCGGTAGCCGAGGCAAGACCGTGGTGTATGGCAAAAGAAATCAATTGTTCATCACTCATATTGATTTTAAACAAATAATTAACCCTCAGGATGACATTTCGTATTTATGATACAGCCTCTTTAATACCCAAGTTGAAATGAAACAACATATTTTTGATGTAAGCCTAAAAAAAATAGGTATGGTGCAGATAGATGGTGAAAGCCTGGAACTTATAAATTCTGATAAATATAAATTGTATATAAAGGTACTATATGTTACTAAAGGTTATAAAATTAAAGTAGATTTTGAGGTGTATGACACAGCCGGCCCTTCACTTTTTTTCATCAGCCCTAATCAGGTACTAAGCATTGAGTCACTATCCAATGAGCCGGGATATCTTATATTTTATAACCAGGATTTTTATTGCATCCAGATTCATGATGAAGAGGTAGCCTGCGATGGGCTACTGTTCAATAATATTCACAATATGCCCATGACGGTCGTACCCGCACAGGAATCTGCATTTATCGATAATTTGTTTTTGCAGATAGAAGATGAATTTAACCTGAAAGACCATTCACAGGAAGAAATGCTGCGTACCTATCTTAAACAGCTTTTTATAAAGTCGACAAGGCTATGGAAACTACAGCACCTGGATGTAGTGATCGCCCAGGAACATAACGACATCGAATTTTTTAGGCGCTTTACCCGATTGGTTGACGCAAATTACAAGACAAAACACACCGTTGCAGACTATGCCGATATGTTAGCTATAGCGCCAAAAACTTTAACCCATAAATTTAAGCGTTTAAACCTGCCTCAGCCTAATGAAATCATTAAAAGCAGGATTATTTTAGAGGCTAAAAGGCTTTTGGTTCATACGCCTAAAAGTGCTAAAGAAATAGCTTACGAATTGGGCTATGATGACCCGGCATATTTCAGCAGGCTTTTTTATATAAAAACCGGCGAGACACCTTCTAAGTTCAAGAGCAAATATCTTAGCCACCAGGAAACTGAAACGCATAACTTAACCTCTTAACAACATGATCTAACTTCCCTGAGCAATAAAGTATCAATTTTACTGTTTGTGGATGCTCTGTTGTTTACACTTTTATTTATATCCAATAGTTACCTCATGATCAGGATTCGGCTGGATGTGTAATTCGCTTCAATTTCCTGTAGGCTTCCCATACTGTTTATGACAGGATTAACTTAATTCCATAAAACAGTATGGCAAATTGAAAGGATAAGGTTAATTTAAAATTCTTACTACCACCATTTTGCGCCTGATTCTCAGCAATTTTAGACGCTGACCTCTCTTTGTTAAAAATATTCCCTCTTTTTAAATCCTAAATACGCTTATTTATTAATTCTACTTGCTTTTTATTTGTAGTTTTACTCTTATTTACTAATGATTTGCCCTCAAATTGTTCTAACTATCGGTTGTCTAACACAAAACTCTCAAGATGCTTAAAATTACCCTGATTGTTACATCCCTTTTGTTCCTAATTTTCCCAATCCGGGCTCAAAATAACAAACAGGCAACCAGTGTTAAAAGACACGACAACTTGTTGAACGCAAAAACAGCCCAACAAAAAATTAAAGCGTTATTAGAATTGGGAGAATATCACTATTCAATATCCAATCAACATATCTATTTAAAATCCATTGATAGTGCTTTCTATTATGCACAAAGAGCGGCAAGCCTTAGCGAAGCTATAAATTACAAAATTGGGATTGGAGAATCGTACCTGCTGAGTAGTAAAATTTATATTAACACTGGCGCGGCCAATAAGGCCATCCAATTTGCGCAGCAAGCAG
Source organism: Pedobacter alluvionis (assembly GCF_003664035.1). Taxonomy (GTDB): domain Bacteria; phylum Bacteroidota; class Bacteroidia; order Sphingobacteriales; family Sphingobacteriaceae; genus Pedobacter; species Pedobacter alluvionis. Next base: position 4,249 of record NZ_RCCK01000001.1, on the reverse strand, counting down.
TAGATCTGTTTTCTAAACTGAAAGATGGAAACAACATAGCGCGATCTTATATGGCTCTTGTAAAAGCAAGAGGTACTCAGGAGGATATCAGTGTAAGTATCTCGCTTGCCCAAAAAGCATATACATTATACGAACACTCTGGAAAAAAACTGGAACAGGCGAATGCATTGGTCGAAATTGCCTACTTAAAAATGGGGCTTGGAAATATGGAAGCCGCAAAAACGAACTTCAAGTACAGCCTGGCGCTTTACCGTGAATGCAATTACAAGAAAACCCAGCGTGTATATTCGCTTTTAGGAATGGCTTACTTACAAATGGGGGCTTACAAAGAGTCGTTAGAAAATAGCCTCCAGGCTGTTAAACTTTTAGAAAGCAATAATGATACTTCTGTTTCAGCTGCCGAAATCTATAATTATGTTGCAATTACCTACAACCAGTTACAGGATATTAAAAGATCGAACGAGTATTTTCAAAGAGCCTACCGCATATCAGCAAGATTTAATGAGACGGAACTAAACACCATGATTCTTACCAATATTATTCAAACGTTCATCAATTTAAATAAGGATAAAGAAGCGATTCTCTACCTAAAAAAATTAGAAAAGGATATCGATAAAATGGACGAACCATCCCGTATTTTGTTAATCTCAAGAGCGCTAAGAGTATATACAGAAGTATCTGACTTTAAATCTGCCAAAAAATACAACGATGAGGCAATAAAGAAGTTAAAAGAACAACAATCAGGCAATAATACTAACCTGATATTATATCCTTCAATTATAAGATATCTGATCAAATCAGCCCAATATAGCAAAGCACGCAATTATGTAGCAAACTACAAAAAGATAAGCGAAAAAAACAAAGACAAGAAAAGACTTCAGGAAATACACATGACATTATTCCAGCTTGATTCAATTGAGTCTAAATTTTTATCGGCCATCCAGGAATATAAATTACAGCAAACATACAAGGATTCACTTTTCAGCCAGGAAAAGAACAAGCAAATTGCAGAACTGCAAATTAAGTTTGAAACAGAAAAAAAAGACAAAGACCTTGTGCTTAAAGAACAACAAAACAAACTGCTGAGAAAACAGGGTGAACTCCAAAAAACCAAACTGTCTAAAGCAAACCTTTTAAAGAATATCGGGTTTGGCAGTATGGCCCTGTTCCTTCTTATAATTGCTCTATTGTTTGCGGGTTACAGGCTTAAACATAAAACCAACCGGATACTGGAATCTCAAAAAGGAGAGATCAATCAGAAAAATGTGGCTCTCCAAAAATTAGTGGTTGAAAAAGAATGGCTGCTCAAAGAAATACACCACCGCGTAAAGAACAATCTTCAAATGGTAATGAGCTTGTTAAAAGTACAATCCCACCATCTTAAAGATCCGGCAGTGATATCTGCACTTAAAGAGAGCCAAAACAGGATACATTCTATGTCGCTCATCCACAAAAAACTTTATCAGTCAGAAAATGTCATGTCGGTAAACATGTCTGTTTATATACAGGAATTGGTAGAATATTTTCAAAGCACCTTCGATATGGACCGACGGATCCAATTCAGTTTGGATCTGGAAGCAATCGACCTGGATACTTCTCAGGCAGTTCCTTTAGGGCTGATACTGAATGAGGCCATTACTAACTCCATAAAGCATGCATTTGCAGGCAAGGAAAGCGGTTTAATCTCTGTATCTTTTAAATGTTCCGGTCAAGACCACATAAGGATGTCCATCATGGATAATGGCGTCGGGATTTCAGATGATTTTGAGGATTTAGGTTTTAAATCATTAGGGATGAAGCTGATACAAGGTTTTAGTACAGATTTGGATGCTAAGCTGTTGATAAAAAATGAGAGTGGACTACTTATAGACATTGAATTCCCCTACAATCAGTAAATGATACAAACCATTTACAAGCAGGTTGCCCGTTCTCAAACCATTAAATAGGTCCATCCCTTTAGCACTGGCGTGGGCTTCGATAAAAGATCTATGCTTCGCTCCTATTTACCGTAGCGGATAAAAACGTAAGTGTGATGATAATTTTCTTATTGTAGCTGCAGTCTAATCAAATTAATGATAAAAAGAAACGTTAACGTTCCCAAAATGTAGAACTGGATTCTGTTCACATTTTTCGTTTCGAATTTTTGTATACAAATTCTGTCAATAATTATGATCAAAACAGGTAACGGTAGCCAGAATAAGTTTACCCAACCCTGCAGTCTTTCATTCATTCCATTTTGGTTTATCATAATTAAGGAGGAAACTATAATTCCCGGTATTGAAATTATACTGATTACAAAAAACAATGTTATTTTCTTCAGAAACGGTGCTGTCATAAAACTATAGGTAACTCCGCGGTATCTAACAAAATTAATAAGGAGTTAATAACCGAATATACAAGAATTTTGCAGGTTTGATATTCGAACATGGATTTCTAAATTTATAGCTAGTGCTAGCTATAATATCACAAGGGTATAGAGAAATGGTTGCAACAGGCCTAAAACATATTTGCATGATAGATTTGCCAGGGAAATTGCTTTTAACTTTCCTCTAATAATTCTTCACTCTTTCTGCGCATGCCTAAGCATTATGTTTGCCACGGAAGCACGAAAAACACGGAAAAACTTTAATCTCCTCCGTGATTTCTGTGCTTCCGTGGCTAATTAATTTTTAAAAATGTTTTAAAGGCAATTTTCCCTGATAGATTTGCTGTTTATTAGGTTACCAAACGGCTTAATCCGTATTAATAGAGATACCAACTTCAGTAAGCATGTATGACCGTTTAAAAAATCTCTTGTCGCCGATTTTCATCTTTTGCCTCGTGCTCCTGATCCTCAACGACTTCCTGCTGAAAGATACCTTTCATAATGTGCTTACCGGCAAACTGTCTGATTTTTGTGGACTGTTCATTTTCCCTGTTTTTTGGTGTGCACTCTTTCCCAAATTTAAATCCTGGATCTTTATCCTAAGCGGCATACTGTTCGTTTTCTGGAAAAGTGAATATGCTTCCGGACTGATTGAATTGGTGAATACTTTCTTTCCCCTCCAGCGTACTGTTGATCCTACCGATTTGCTGGCCTTACCGGTGTTGTTGCTCGGCTGGTTGCATCTCAAAGGCAGACCTCAGCCCGCATTGGGCAAATCTCTATTGCCGCGGCTGGCCACGGCGTTTATCGCCATCGTTACCATTTTCTCCTTCTGCGCTACCAGCCAGAGGCCGTATCTCCAATCTTTTGACCATCCCCAGTACGTGCTTTTACGATCTGCTGTAACTCCGGATGTGAAGCTTTATGATGAATTTGAATTTTACAGGAAAGATTCGTTGCTCGTTGTTAAGGTCAACCATAAGTACATCAGCCGGCCTGTTATGGACGACGATTATAACAAGAACCGTTCTCTGGAAGATCTCGATATCCATGCGCGGGGGCAGATAGCAGATAGTACGAGCTTGATGCCACCGGGAAAAATCACAGCGCTGACCATAGAAACCCCACAGGGCAGAGATGCTTTAAGGTTTAAGGGCGGGCGGCTTGACGGCAGATTCACCCGGACAAAAAACGGTAAATTGATGATTGAAGGCTTTTATAAGATGGGCATTGAAGACTCCATTTGGACCTTTAGGGATAGCACTAGCAATGCGGTGATGAAGCAGACCATTGTGAATGGGGAGCGAACCAGGGTTGAGCAGTTCCGGAATGGTAAACTGGTTTCCTCAAACGGCATCAATACCCGGGCAGACAGCATCAGGAATATCTACATTAAAATCGGAATGCTGGCACTGTGCATGGTTGGCATTATACTCTTGTTGCGCCAAAACTACCGCAAGACCTCCCCTAACCAACTTGTAATCAAACGATACTGGAAATGGCTATTGTGCCTGCTTTCCCCAATTTTTGTCTGGCTATCCTACCTGGGTTTGAACATATTGCTCATAAATTACAGTCCTGATATCTTTGAGACCCTGGCGACCATTATTTTCATCTTTATGGCAACCTGCCCGCTGATGTTTGTTGCCATCTTTCGGATCAAGCTGAGAAAGGAAATCGACATTGTATTATACTGCTTGTTATTTGGGCTTGCATGCAGCATCTGGACCATAAGCGGTATCCTTATTGAACTTGCCAATTAGCTTAATCTACAGGTAAAAGTATTCTTGGAAATAAATAACCCCGAGGCAAGCCTCGAGGTATTAAAAGAGTCTGAGTTGTTCTAAATGTACTTTTTGATACTCATTTTCCTTGCCTTGATTC
>NZ_RCCK01000018.1 GCF_003664035.1 Pedobacter alluvionis | reverse complement strand
TCTTTTTCAGCGAATGCAGCCGCTTTCTGGCTTGCTTCGCCTCTTCAGCCGTTTCTCTGGCAACTTCTTCCGCATAGGCTTTTTCCAACGCCTCGTTTTCCAGCTTGATGGTGTTCTCTTCCATCGCCTTGGGATTACGGATGTAGGTCGTATCCGCCCAATGTCCCCATTTAGGGGCGATCTGCCTAATCGCACGAAACTTGATGTAGTTGGCCGCAAGAAGGTTGTTTTCGTGGTTCAGGTACAAAGCTGTTCCGACAGATGAGGCTGTAATTAGGAAACAGGCTGCAACACCAATGATGAGGTTTTTTGACCATGCCCCGAAATGGTGGTGATGTTCGTTTTTTACGGTGATTACCTTTGGCATGGTACCCACGAGGTCTTTGACCTTATCGATCTGTTGGCTGATTTTCTGATCGTCATAACGCTTGTTGGATTTTTCTATCTGCCCGGAGATGCTAGCTAAAGTCTCTTTATACTGTTCTAAAAACGACTTTAAAAATTCCGGCAGTTCGCTTTCTATGACTTCCATTCGCTTAACTAAGCCCAGAATAAGCTCTTCGGCCATGTTTACTTTTTCTTCTAATTCATCTTGTTCCATAACATTGAATTTTGTTGGTGGATAGTTTGTTTATTTATCTGGTTACTCCCTGAGATTGCTCTGCCTGATGTTTCTTTCGTTTCCTGCGGGCTATTTCTGCGTCTCCGACCGGGTCTGGTGCCGATGGCACAAACTCTGGGCTAAGCAGGATATTCAGCAGGTTTTCAACTACACCAGACGCATTCGGACTATGCCCATGCTCGGCATGAATGTCATGTCGGATGGTCTCTCTCGACTGCTGCGCCAGTGAGGGCTGATGTGCCTCCCTTGCTGCATGGTAAGCCTGTACCTGCTGGTTGCGGTTCAACTGTGCATTCATACGGGAAAAGCTTAAACTCCTATCAATAGCGGAACCCTTCATTTTCAGCCCGCCCTTTTCAAACGAAATGCCCTGCACTTCTTTGGTACCGCTTTTGAACTTATAGGCGATACCGATGCCCCGGAAGGTCAGCTTCGCTTCCAACTCTTTCCAGTTCGTGGACGTTTTCATAGCCGCCTTGATGGCATCGTAAAGTTCATACCTGATCTTTTCCTTGCCATTTAAAGCCTGCCTGTTGACCTGCTCTTTGCCCTTGCCCCAATGGTAACCGTATTTTAAGGTAAGCTCCCTGCAGGCTTTGATATTGCGTGCGTAATTATTCTTATCGGTGATCGTAGCCCCCTTGTTATCGACCCGGTTATAAACCACGTGCAAATGTGGGTGTAGTCTATCATGATGACGTACCACCATGTACTGCGTATCTCGGATACCCATCTTCTGCATATACTCTTTCGCATGTTCCAGCATGATCTTGTCGGTCAGTTTGGCCAAGTCTTCCTTGCTCCAACTTAAGACCAGATGCCCGACCGCCTTACCCAGTTCCGGCCTCATTTTGCGTTGCAGGTTAAAATCATTTGTTAACGTGGTGGCGTTCTGCATCCTTACACCCTCGGCAAAAAGGATCTTCGCTTCGGGCTTGTCCACGATGTAGCGGACACAGCCCCCGAAGCTTCTTCCTGTGATCGGTTTACCGATCATGGCTATTGATTTTGGTTAACAGTTCTTCGATCTGCCTGATCAGTGCCTGGCATTTTAAAGCCAGCGTAGGCAAGCCTTCCACATGGGCAAGGTGGGTCAACTGGTTAAGGTTATTGGCCATGCCTGATAGCATCCTGAACCATCCGCTTTCCTCCGGGGTAAAGCGGGGAAAAACTCTTGCACTCTTTGCCGCCTTGCGGAACCATTCACTAGGTTTCAGCCCCGCATTTTTTGCCCGTTGCCCGATCAGTTGTTTTTCCGTCGGGGTTAACCGGATCATCAGCAGGTCACTACGGCTAACCGTTTTTTTTGGTCTGCCGGGGACTCTTTTTTTCTTTATTTCGTTGTTGGCTGTCGCTGTTTTCATGCGCTGTGTTCCTTTCCAAAATCTTCAGTAGATCCTTTCTTTATTTCTTTTTTTAACCGACCAACGGGAGCGAGTCCGGGGCATCCCTTTAGGGTGAATCCGGGTTTTTGTATAGCAAAAACATTAACTCGCTCCCTACAAAGCGCATAAGTTTGACGTACTAAAAGCTTCGGCAAACCTTAGCGGTTTCCATGACCTTGATGGCTCCTGTAAGGAGCGTCAGTGCTCAATACTTCGCCGGGTTTTCCGGCTCCTTTTTTGGTCGGTTGACCCGGCTCAACCGGGTGGCCAATAGACCAGGCTGCCCCTGATCGGATGGTAAGATGGCTGGTAGCAGATGTACCCAAATGCATCTAATTCTTTGATGCATTTATGGTATGTGGCAACCGATACGATACGGCTGTATGCCATGAGCTTTTTACGTGTAACGGCAAAGGGACTGGCAAATCCGCTATGTTGCCAGCAGACAAAAAGTGCGGCAAACAGGCTGACATGGGTAGCCAGCATCCGGCTGTCTGCACCCATGCATCTCACTAGTTTGCTGTAGTCAGCCGTCTTGTTATGGATGCATGTTTCTGTCATTGGTTACCTCCCTCTAATAGCCTGGTAATGTCTTCCAGTTTGTAATACATCATGCCCCCAATCTTTGTAAATCGTAGCGTACCGTTAATGCGCAGGTTTTGCAGGGTTCCCGGTGAGATGTTAAGCAGCTTTCGCACTTCGGCGCTTTTCAGCCATTGCTTACTCTGCCTGTCTTCCGGTTTAATAAGCTGCCTGATCTCGGCAAGCATTTCGGTCTTTAGTTGTTTTAAATCTTCCTTAGTGATGATTTCCACGTGCATAATAATTCCCTCCTTAAATTAATCTGTAATGTCTTGTTGCATGATTTTAAGCACTTCGCTTTTTTTAAAATACACACGTCTGTGCAGGCGTAAAAAGGGCAGCCCCTTTTTCATCCAGTCCGTCAGGGTGACCAGCGATACGCCTAATTCGTCGGCTAGTTCCTGTTTGGACAATAGGCGTTCTTCCTGTTCCTGCCTGGAACTGCCGCCCGTTTTAAAATGCGTTTGTAATTCTGCCCTCAATGCATCCCGGATGCACTGGCTAAGGGCTTGTTCATTGATAATTTCCATAGCCTTTGTTTTGGGGACAAAAGAATGCTAATGGATTGTTTTTCTGGTACCATAGCGATCTGTATGGTAATTTGACGGGTAATAGGTTAAGCTATAAATAACTCAATATCAGAATGATACTGTTTATATCAGTATTATATTAAATAAAGTTTTATCTCCGTTTTCTTAGGCGTTTAATTTCAAAAAGTTTTTGATCTTCTGAAACATAACGTGCTCGGTTGCCCGGATTTTCTAAGTTCTGGTAGAAATAACCGCGAATCCCTTCGAAGTCGATCTCCTGGTCATCATTTCGGAAATACTTGCAGATCAGCTTAACCCAAACTATTGGAAAATCGGTAAACAAAAGCTCGTCTTTTTCTTCAACTTTGAGGGTTCGCAGTTTTACGCACAGGTCTATAAAAGCCAGCAGCCTGCCTTTGGGAATATTGATATATTGTTTGGTTTCCAGTTTATTTGCCTTTAACAGGTCGGCTTTTAGTTGTTTTACCTGTTGTTTGAGTTCATGGTTTTCCATTTCTAGCTGAGCAACTACAGCGAAATTAGATTTATGGAAATTCCACTGGTCAAGCGGAATGAGTACCTCGGTAAATATTTTAAGCCGCTTGATCTCCCGCTGGTTCCGAACATGGTTGCTATCGTAGACATCCTTACCCGTTAATACCTTTAATTGTCCTTCGATCAGTTCCCATAGGTGTTTAAAAAAGATCTCTTCGGTTCCATTGAGATGGCTGGTTAGGAAATAAGACAGATGATGGCGGTAAAATTCCTCCAGCCGATCTTCACTGATGGCAAAGACCCTTTTAAAAAAGTGTTTTAGGAATGTGGAGCGGTTCCAGCTTAAAGGGTTGCCGATATCTAGAGTATCATTACTGAAATCAAAACGGTCACGGGGCTTAAAATAGCTGATAATCATAAGCATTTAGTTGGAAGTGTATTTCCAAATTTAAACATTCTAAACCTTAAATAAATCACACTAAGCTTAATCAGGAGCACCGTGCATGATGGGGATATGTATTCAATTATTTTTGCTAAAAACAAAGAATAATGTCTTTAACAAATTAGCTTCTATTAATAAAATCTTCTTCTAAAATTGCGTAATGAAAATTATCTTTCCATTCTCCTTTTATTGGTAGGATTTTTCTTCGCATCCCTTCTTTCTGCATTCCAATTTTTTCCAGAACCTTGATGGATGCGATATTTTCGGTAGCTACGCCAGCTTCAATTCTATGAAGAGCTAATTCCTCAAAACCGAATTTTAAAATAGCTAGTGCAGCTTCCGTAACATATCCATTGCCCCAATATTTAGGATGTAATTTAAACCATAGTTCAGCATTCTTAAACTTACTTAAACTGTTACTAAGTCCAATTAATCCGAGTGGCTCTCGATTAACTAAAGACACACACAAACCATACTCCTCTCTAGGGTTATGATTTTGTTGATCTATATATTTTCTAAGATAATCTTCTGATTCAGCTATGGAATTTGGGATGTCAAGAGTAGCATATTTTTGAACTTCAGCAATAGAATGTATCAAATGAATGAAATTTAAATCATCGCAATTTAAGTCCCTAATTAATAAACGATCTGTTGATAAAGTTATAATTTCAGACATATTAACTAATTGATAAATATTCCAATTCTTTTAATAAATCATAGCAATTCACCAGTCTAACTTGTTTTACGCACAGGTTTATAAAAGCTAGCAGCCTGCTGGTAATGGTTTCATGTAATTGAATATTCGAGCACTCAATTTCTAAAATAGAGTCAATTTAACAATTAAAAATAACTTTCTGCAAGAGAAGCCTGTAAACCTTCTTGTTTCATTAACTGAAGAACCAAGGCATGAGAATAATCTACCTGCTCAATTTTTTCAGTTAAAGGGTCATGTGTGATAGACAGATTGAGATCGAAGTAGACGCTAGCTTTAAGTACTACTCCTAAGTGAGTGTTTGAGTCAAAAAGTTCCTCAAGACTAGGTGCCAAGGCTACTATATTTACAGATAGCCCATTAACATCTCTTTTTGGATCTGGTCGGAAGGCAATCCTGCTTAGCCGCATGCTGCCGTCTGGCATAATTTTCATCAAGTCATTTTGATCACGATTCGGTGGGGGAAGTTTCACCCTCCTTAATATATCATTATCAGGCAGCACTGTATATTTTTCAATTGGCATAGCTTTAACTTTGATTAACGAAATCATCCAGTAAATAAAGAGAGGATACTGATAACTCATGTTTTGTGACAGTGTTATCAGAGCCAGTATAGCGCCTAACCTCAATTGAAGTAGAATCAAGTATCTCTATATCAGCCTTAAGGTATTGTCCATCAAGTTCGATCTGTATACCATTGTCTTGATTAGAAAAAATATGGATTGCAACATCTCTTTCAATGAAACGTTTGACAGAAAGCCATTTTAAAATTTCCTTTGTAACGTAGAAAGTAGAGCCTGAGATATGATATTCTGAGTCCTCCTGACCAATTTCTTTTGATGCGAAGTAATCTATTTTTGACAACAGTTTAAAATATCTCACAGACACAATGCTCGATAGAGGTATAGACTTGGGTGTCTTGGTATAGGTTATTGCCGGAGGTGGTGTATCTGGGAATAACGTCCAGATATTTTTAAATTCTACGTCCGATTTTTTTTTTACAATTGTCGCCATATTTAAACCTGTGGAGTGTTTTCAAAATTATAATGCGCTAATTTGAGTATGATAGAAAGTACCAGAAAAGGTGATTCAATACCATATTCAACATTATCTACCAATCCGTGCGCTATCTTATTTCGGAGGTTCAGTCCCATCTTATCGCTCATTACGAATCTTATAAAAGTATAATTATCCTCTTCAAGATCGTCTTTTAAATCTCTTAATAGGTCATCAAAAAGCTTTTCCATAACTATATTCTGTTCTCTTTTGTCTGGACGCTGCTTAAACGTAACGATCCCTAACTTGAGACAAAATTCTCTTAGAAGATACTCAATCTTTAATGTTAATGAATCGGTGCTGAGTATGTAATCTGGCAGAACTTCTTCGCCATTCAGCCATTTTTCAGTCTCTAAAAATAGATTTCTGATACCTGGTTCTATTAATTTCAAGTGGCTTATTGGTATGTCCTGTCCACTGATACGCCGGGCTGAAGATTCACCTACCCAAGTTTTTGATAAAACCTCCAAGACCGCGTTTGCCGACAGCTTACCCGCCTTTATACTTTCGACGATTATCTGGATTAGTGTTTGCGAAGCAAGCTGAAAATGGTTGGAGTAATGTTGTAGAAAAGAAAACTCCTTTTTTTCATCTTCTAAAACATAGGACTCTATTGTGTTTCCAAACTTGTCCTGAACATATTTGGGAATCATTTCCATGAAAGGGGCTGTTCCTTCAAGTGCAACCGCCATACTCCTGATTGTTTGAACATCTGCAAGCATGGGTGTCTGCGTAATTACTGCAATAATATCAGCGGTTCCACCATCAGTTATAAGCCTATTAATGTTTCCGGTAATCCGTTCGGTGGCTTCATCTGGAATTGCCATCGATATTTCAGAAAGACTTGTTTCAGTGCGTTGCTTCTGATATTTTTGAGATAGTCGTTCATAGTCGGCATCACTTTTTATTTCTCGATAAATCCTTAATGCCTTATCGATAAATGTAACAGCGACATTATTATAATTTGGTGCGTTTTCGGCAAGCCTTTCATATTGATATGCAATTCTATTTTTCCAGTTATATCGCTCGTCCGTTATTTTATTAGCGAGGCGATCACTTTCACTGCATATAGGAATAATCTCCCATGGATCGTTAGCCGCGATAGCATCAATAACCTGCTCATTTTTGTCGAGAATTACTTTTAGATCCAAACCCATCTGTAGAATATCCTTTGACCGTTCGTTTATCAATCCTGTTGAGTCCACGATGAATCTCATAAGACCAAAATTGTTTATATTCCAGCTTAAATGTCTTGAATATATCTTATTTAACATCTTATCATAAACACTCGCAATAGTAATTTCCGCCCTTCTCCTGGCAGATGCGATATTCAGTAGCTGCTTTATTGAAGCAAAATATTTGAGCAGGTTATAATTTTTTTCTTGTGAGTCGGATAAATCCCAGAGGATATCACATCTTTCTTGCAACACCTCCAACAGCTCTAATAAATCTTCATTCCTTTTAAGCCGCTTGGAATAGAAAAGAAAAAGCCCAAATTCTGTTTTAAGATATTTGTTTTGGGTTGATTTGTAGCGTTTTTCTATATTAGAATAATCTTCCTCCCGGAAACTATTACTATCAGGCCACTGTATCGGAATTTGATTACCACCTTCATCAGTTCCTGTTCCTGTCATTTTTGGAGTCAAGCCTTCTTCTGCTGTTTTAACAAACATCAATGCCTCTCGCTCTCTGTTCAGGAGCACCGCCTGATCCAGATCCGTCTTTTCCATCTCTTCAATAATCCCAATATATTGGGAATTTATTTCGATTTCAGATTCATCTCTTAAAAAATCAACTTTTTCTAGACTTTTATAAAAATCAGATATGACGCTCATAAAGTTAAAGGTATCGATATTTTTGCAAATCTTCTTCTGTAATTTCTAACTAACTATTTTAAAACGGTGCTATCATTTATATTATTCCTTTAAAATAGCTAATCAATTTACTAATTTATTTAGTAAATTGCGTGCCGACATTTCTGCAATGATGAATTCAGCCAATAAATTAATAACTTCACGATCTGATGTTGATATGCCATTTTCGCATCATAATGTAAACAGAGAGGCTAAACACTTAAATACAATGAAGAATAAGGTAGGTGTAAACAATAACAGTATTGATTCCGCTGGAATAACCAAAGACTACATGGACGCTGTTTCAGAATTGGTCTGGAACGGTTTTGATGCAGGAGCTTCCAAAATCGACATCAAATTCAGCTCCAACGAGATAGACCATATTGATGAAATCAATATCGTTGATAACGGTACAGGCATTTGCCTTTCAGACTTAAGTGAGACATTTGGCTCTTTTTTAGACTCTGTAAAACGAGGCTCTTTCCAACGATCTTCCTATGTGCGGGGAAAAAAAGGTAAGGGTCGGTTTTCCTTTATTGCCTTTGCAGGTACAGCTGTTTGGTCTACCGTTTTTTTAGATCCTGATTCCGAAAAGTGCTTAGCCTATGACGTAACAGTACACGCTAATGATAAAGACCACTATAACGATGAGAATAAAAGAATAGCCGATACCGAAGAAACAGGCACGTGGCTAAAACTAACCAATCTCCACGGCGTGACGGCCTATTCTTTTCAATGTGATGATTTCATAAATTATTTAAAATATGAATTCGGCTGGTTTTTACTTCTCAATAGTAAGAAAGGATATACGCTGAGCATCAATGGAAGACCTTTGGAATATGATGACATATTGGGAGATCATGAAGTTTCCAACAGGATAATTGCTGATATTAAAGGCGTAGACCACAATTTCATTATTACTTACGTCAGATGGAATGAAAAAATCGGCGATAAGTTCTATTATTACTTTTTAAATGGAGAGAAAAAAGAGATTTTTAAGCAACTCACTTCATTTAATAACAATGCTATTAATTTCTTTCATAGTATTTATATTGAGTCAGACTTTTTTAACGATTTCACTTTTTCCGACAATGAGGATTCGGAGCCAATTTTTGGGCAAACACAGAACAGCCCGGTATTTAAAATACTAGTTAAGGAACTGCAGAGAATAATCAATTTAAAGCAGAAAGAATTTGTTCGAATTAATGCTGCCGATGAACTTATATCCCGGTATGAGAAAAATGGCGTTTTTCCAAAGTTTAAGAACAATAAATATGAACAGGAAAAGCGAAAAGACCTTGTAGAAGTTGTAAGGGAAATATATTGTATTCAACCCAAAATATTTAAGGGCTTAAACGAGACTCAGGAGAAAACAAGCATTGGGTTCATCAATCTTTTGTTGGACACAGATGAACGTGAGAATATATTGTCTATTCTTGAAGGTATTGTGAGTATATCAAGTGAAGAACGTGAAAACCTTTCCATCCTTCTTAAAAAAACGAGCTTTGGGCATATTACGAAAACTATAAATCTGATAGAGAGCAGGTTTAAGACAGTGGAGCTTTTAAAAACTCTAGTATTTGACCTCAAACATTTTTCTAACGAAAGGGATCATATTCAACATGCAATTGCCGATAATTATTGGCTTTTTGGCGAGCAATTTCATTTGGTAACCGCCAATGAAGGTTTTGAAAAACTTTTATCTAATTATTTATATCTGGTTGACGGTTTATCCAAACCGTCTAAATCCAAGCTAAAAGATGAAGAAAAAAACCGCAGGCCAGATCTATTTATGTGTCGGCAAAGAAGTATTCCTGATCCTAACAATCACGATGATGATATAGAGGAAAATATTATGGTAGAACTTAAACGCCCTAACGTAACAATTGGAAAGGATCAACTTAGGCAGATCGAAGATTATATGGACTTCATTACACGAGAAGATCAGTTCAATTCACAAACCAGAAAATGGAAATTTTTCGTAGTCAGCAACAAGGTTGACGAATATATCGAAAAGCAATATGATGAATTTAAGGATAAGGGTAAACGATACCTAGTAAAGTCATGGGGAAACCTAGAGGTTTTTGCAATGACATGGGATGATGTATTCAGAAGCTTTACTATTAAACATAAATACTTGCTGGATAAACTTGATTTCGATCAGAAAGCAATCCAAGAAGAACTAAACATTAAGGGGATTAAATTGGATGTTTCAGGCTCGCAAACCATTACTAATACTGTTAGGTTAAAAGCAGTACAAAACAATTGATATAGAAAATACCAAGACTAAATTTTTTAAGCCCAATTAATATCTAAATGGAACTTACAACGCCTCAAAAAGGGAAATGGAAAAGATTAAAAGCAGAAATAATTGAACGACCATTTATTGCTTATTCAATGGGGCTGAGCCCTAAAGATATAGAGCGCCTGTTTCTAGGCGGCTATCCAACGCTAAAAGAATTAGATGAATTACTTGCTAAAATGCTGGACGTGAGAGAAGCAAAGATTGAACGCCTAAGGCCGGTATTGACAAGAGTCGTGGGACATAGAGGATCTGCCCAGTTTGCAGCTAAAATTCATACAGACAGCATGAGCATTAAATATATTATTGACAAGAGATATAAGTCTGTTCCTTCTCATGACCTTATTTCTAGGATTGAAATTTATCTAAATTATCTATGCGATTTTGAATTATCCCTGGAATACCAAACAGAGGCCAAATTATTCTTTTCAGGCAAAATTGAAGAATTATCATTAAAAGCCAGTAAGGTTTCTGCGAGTATTAACACGCTGCCAGGATATTTGGAAAAAATTAAGGTCTTTGATAAAAAAAATACATCCCAGCATTACGGTGATAAATACGCCATTGGTAGCTTAACCTATCATTTAGACAAGGCCATTGAAGACTTACAGGAAATGAGGTTGGAAGTAGAAACTATCCTCGAAAATTTGATTGATGTGTAAGGTTTATCCATTAAACATTATGATAGTATTGCTCTCTTTAACAATCGCTACCTAAACTTAAATAACATTAATCTCATCTAAACCATTCTTAATATGTCTCCTAGAAAAAAGGTAACTAATCCAACAACACAATCTGAAAATGAAAACATCAGCTCAAATATTAATCCATTAGTATTTATTAGCCATGATACTAGAGATGCAGCACTGGCCGAAGAATTCAGCAATCTATTAAAAAGTGCAAGTGCTGGAGCACTAAAGTCATTCAGATCATCAGATAAAAAAGGAACTCAAGGAATAGAATATGGTATGGAATGGTATCCAGCAATTATGGATAAGATTGATGAGGCATCTGATGTTGTTTGCTTGTTGACCCAACACAGCGTGGACAGGCCTTGGATTCTATATGAAGCTGGTGTGGCAAAAGGTAAACTTGATAAAAAGGTGATTGGAATCGCACTAGGTATTCCTTTTAGTTCTGCCATAACTGGGCCATTTGCCCTATTTCAGAACAACAGTGGTGATTCAGAATCCATTACCAAGCTCGTACTTGAACTGGTCATGAAGGTTCCAGGATTAGATCCTGACAAAAGCCTAGTAAGGCTACTAGTAGATAAATTTGTCGAAAAGGTTAAGGAGATCACAGAAAAAAAGACAGAGGATGGAGGCGAAATTGAAAAAGCCGAAAGTGTAGATGAAAATTCTGTAGCCAAATTATTTGAAGAGGTTAAGATTATGTTTGATAGCCTCCCTTCGAGAATTGAAAATAGAATTGATCCCGATATGCGTAGAAAGAGAAGAAAATCACATCCTATGATGCTGGAAGAAATGCTTCACTTTGGATTTGAAGATGAAGAGCCGTCTATCGGATTTTTGATGTTGGTCAGTCTGTACAAAGATGATTTTCCCTGGTTTTATGAAATAGGTGTTGATACCTACCGAGGTTTAAAAGTGGTTAAAAGTAATGCTGAGCGTGAAAAAATCATCCGCACCTTTGAACGTGCAACTGAAATGCTTTCTCATCCAATAATGAGAGAGTTCCATGGAGAATCGAAAGATAACTATTTCCTTTTCAAGGAAACAAGGCATATGTTCCATCGTTATTTGGAACGCTTTTATACAGATAAGAGATCAGAGAAATAAGAATTCATAAACGTAATAAGAGTAAAAAAAATGTTGTGGGTTATGACAGAATTGAATATAGAAGATACTTTGATTTGCATTTTTTAGTATAAAATGCTATATTTATGCATAGCATTTGCAGCTATTTTCTATTAAATAAAAGGTGCGTTATTCGGGGAGTTCGAATTTCAAAGCCACTCTAAAATATTGCAAACGTTTATTTTTACACTAGGTGTAAATCCCAGCGGGATCACAAGAAACCTCACAGAAATGTGAGGTTTTTTTGTTTTATCCCCCTCTGGGATTCGAACAGAAGCGCCGGCCTGGGTTCGATTTGTAAAAGGCTCAGGGCCGGGTTCGGGGTTTTGCGGGGCTGAGCCAATCCCAGCGGGATCACACCAAAGACTATCAAAATGTATAAAACCCTGCAATCGCACGATTAGCAGGGTTTTTGCTTTTAGGAAATTGCCAAAAATCGCACGAATTCACAAAAATTGGTGAGTAATTCGGTGAGTAAGGCAAAACGGTTAAAATTGACTCACCGAATTGTACATAATCATTTATTGTACAGGTTGTTACAAACTGAACATCTTGTGTAGATTTAGTTGCCAAGCTATTTTTGTTTCACCTTTAATCGTTAGATTATGAGGACCAATTTTAGCCTGCTTTTCTATTTGAAAAAGCAAAAGAACTATGTAAGTGGAAATGTGCCGATCTACATGAGGATTACCGTAGAGGGAAATCGTGTAGAGATGGCCACCAATCGGGATTGCGACCCCAAACGATGGAACGCCAAGGGCGGCAGAGCCATCGGCTCAAAAGAAGAGATCAAGGTGTTGAACACCCATCTTGACCAATTGCAGAATGCAGTGTATTATGCCCATCAACGTGTTTTCGATATGGGGTTGCCTATTACTGCCGATGCCATCAAATCAAGTTATCTAGGTACGCTTATTAATTCAAATACCCTATTGGAAGCGGTTGCCGATCATAATTTAAAGATGGAACAGCTTGTAGGTAAAGATTATGTACGTGGCACATTGAACCGTTATAAAGTTTTGGAAAGACACCTTAAAGTTTTTATCCCTTTGAAATATGGTGTAGCCGATATGGACATTAGAACTATCGACCAGGCATTTCTGAACGGATTTGACCATTACCTAAGGTCTGACAAGAACTGCGCAAACAATTATGTTGTAAAAAACATTAAGAACCTCGGGAAAATCCTTCGCATCTGTATGGAGAACGAATGGATAGACAAATCGCCATTTACAGCTTATAAGGCAAAACAAAGAATGTTGATCGCTTTTATCTGAACAAGGAGGAATTGGCTCATATCGCGGGCAAAGAGTTTTTATCGGAGAGATTGAAGCAGGTAAGAGATGTTTTTATTTTCTGTTGTTTTACTGGTTTGGCTTATGTCGATGTCTTCAAACTGAAACAGGAGAATATCAGAAAGGGAATTGATGGCGACCGATGGATCTTTACCAATCGGCAGAAAACCAAAACAAGGTCATCGGTTCCGCTACTTTCAACAGCTGTTGAGATTGTCGACAGATACGCAACCAACAAAGTTTGCCTTAATAAAGGCTTTCTTCTTCCTGTTCCCAGCAACCAAAAGATGAACGAATACCTTAAAGAAATTGCTGACCTGTGCGGAATTGAGAAAAAACTCACCTCACACATTGCCCGCCATACCTTTGCGACGACGGTAACGCTTTTGAACGGTGTACCAATAGAGAGCGTTTCGAAAATGCTTGGACATACGAACATTAGGACTACCCAGCATTACGCGAAGATTTTGGATATCAAGGTAAGCGAAGACATGGCAATGCTAAAGAAAAAGTTAGCTATGATATAAATCAATAAATTTAATAATCACAGCTAACTGACAAATATTTAAAAATATTAGGCATTAATTTCTGTTTTGATTAGATTTGTAGGATGTTAAAGGAATTGAACAAAAGAGTAATCGTTGTGCACTGGAAAAGATTTGCCAGTACAGATATCGATGTGTTTTCAAGTCTGAAAGGATTTTGCGACAGCTACCCAACCTATAACTATCATACATTGAACAACTATCTTTCGAAAAAAAAGGTTCCATTCGAAAACGATGAAATCAAAATTGAAAGACATCCACTGATACAAAAGGTCAGAAGACCAGACCTTCCAAAGGTACTGTTCTGGGATTTCGATTTCGAAAAACTGGACTGGAACAGGAGTTACAAAACCGTTATCGAACGGGTGCTTGATAAAGGCAATACAATGGATTGGGAAGAGATGATCAGGTTTTATGGTAGAGAAAACGTAATCCGAGCCCTCAAAGAAGACATCACCTATCTTTCTGATATGACCATGGAGGCCGTTTGCAAATATTTTCAGTTGAGCAAAGAAAAACTCAGATGTTACACAAAGAAACAGTTACACCAGGGACACTGGATCTAATCCAGACACTGATGCAAAGACCATCAGCTCAACTCCTTTTACCTTGTAGGAGGTACCGCATTATCCCTGAGGATCGGCCATAGGGAATCCATAGATATCGACCTTTTCAGCTCATCGGACTTTGATGGTGATGGACTCTACGTACACTTAAGGAACAATTATGGTGCAGATGTAAAACGCCACAAGGGCAACTATGTAAGTGGTAGCATTGGCGAGGTTGATTTTGATTTTATCTCGCACAAGTATCCATCTATCAGACCAATAGAAACCATTGAAGGAATAAGGATGATGTCCAATCAGGATATATCGGCCATGAAGATCAATGCAATTGTGAATAGCGGACAACGGATCAAGGATTTTATCGATATGCATTACCTGTTAATGGAAATGCCATTAGATGAAATATTGGATTACTACTGCCAGAAATATCCAAATGTCGATCCCAGCACAGCAAAGTCATCCCTAATGCACTATAACGATATCGACTTTAATGTTCCCGTAAAACTTATGGACACAAAGCTAAAATGGCAGGATGTGCAGAAAAGTATTTCAAAGGCGGTACGTGAATATACCCGTGTATTAGAAAGCAGGGAATTATACCGTAAGTGTCTTTCGTTCAATATTCTTCAGGTAGCTACTTCTGACTTTACCAATTTCTAAGCAACGAGGCATTTCAGGAATTAATGAATAGCAGGTTTTAAAATAAAATGCCTAGTCTTAAAGCATTCTATTGAAATTTTAGCTCGAAATCTCTCCAATAATTATAATATTTAGGCTGCAAGATGGCTGAAGATTTCTAACCAAAAAGCGTTCGATTTCAAATTTCTAAGTTTGCGAAATTAATATCAACTCCAGTTTAGGAGTTCTATTATATTCCCGTCCGGGTCTGAGATGTAAATAAACCTAAATACACCGATATTATCAAAATGATGTTCGCTTAGCTCTCCAATTTTCGATGCTCCATTCTTTAATGCTATTGCTAAAACCCCCGCAATATCCTCTACCTTAAATGCGATATGTCCAAATCCTTTTTGATTAGCTAAGTGTCTTTCAGCATTAATCATTTCTGAATACTGATAGATTTCTAATGTCGGTCCATTATCCCCATAGCCAGGTAGCCGTAATTGTACCCCTTGTAAATTCGCGTTAAAGACGCCGGTGCCTTTTTCAAGCCACTCCCCTTGATAGTTTCGTATAGGTGGAACCGCTATGCAATTAAACACGATTTCATAGAAACGTGCAAGTTCCTTCCAATCCTTTGTTATAATGTTGGTATGCGCATACTTTATGTTCATGATGTAAATTTTGACTTGATTGTACGTAAAGGTATTAAAGGTAAGATTTTTTGCAATTTGTCCTTCTCTGGCGTGATAAATTTTTTTGTTCTTTAAGCCATTTAAAAGTATTGTTTTGCATTCAAATTTCCTGCAATAAACCAACAAGAAATATCAAGTTTATTGCCTGTTGTGTTCTCCTGAAATTGCCATTTATAATAAACTATTCTATATTACCATTAAAAGGTGCTAAATGTATATTTATATAATAGCAATTGCAACTAAAAAATACAGACAAAAAGGTGAGTGATTCGGTGAGTCGCTTTTTAAAAACCTTCCAAATAGCCTTTAAACGCTGAAAAACTGAATAAAGTTCACATCCTACACCAAGCACTGTTCTAAATCATCCTTCCATACAATAAAACCTTTCAGTTCCTCAGTATAATCATGTAATACACGGCTAAAATTAACAGGGGCTGATTCTAAAAATGCTGCACGCCCTTCGTTACGTATTTTCAGAAGATCATTATCAATCTCAAGGAGTGAGGCTTTAAGCGCTCCAATATCTTTCGGAATTTGCCAGATATAGGTTGCCTCGTCTGTATCCAAGGTTTCCATAATGATATGATATTGTTCGATTCCCCCGATAAGAAAAACAAATGCGAATGGACTAATGACAAATCTCAGTTTTAAGATATTGCCACAATGCTGTTCAGCGAGATATTGCAGATGCAGCTTATGCCTATAATTACCTTTGGACAGGACATCTTGAAGTAATTCTTCTCCAGAATCGTATAACGTATTGGGATCACTGGTATTTAATTGGGATATTTTATTGACCTTGCCTAACAGGTTTGATTTCATTAAAATATTCCTTTCGGCAAAGCGGAACCGAACACTATCTACAACTTCTCTGTTTAATTGCTGTAGGTCTTGAGAGGTTGCGGATTTGGCCACAATACCTCCATTTTCGATGATGATACAGATAGCTGCCTCTATCGATTTCGTTTTTAGAAACTTTTCAAAATATGGCTTCAATACTTCAAATTCGGGGCGGATGTGGATGTTTTCTATATCGAATGATACTTCATGTCCAACTTCACTGATAGGGATACGAAAACCAATGCTACCGTATAGAAAATCAAGCGATTCGATAGTTATTTTAATCTTCCGTTCTATCACCTGATCAGCTAAAATGCTTTTTACGTTATTTGTTTGTTCTACTGGCTCATCCTCTTCAATCGGGTCGTCAAATAATGTTCGGTGTTTGACCAACTTTTTGTAATAGACATTTCGTTTCAAAAACATGGCATTCAGATAGTCGATCTTGATATCACGGTAATCATAAATGATGGGGGTTAACTCAGAACGCTGTACCCGACCGATATACTGGATCAGTTTGCCTTCAAAAGAGAATGGATAGACCAGAAACAGACATTGGGCACTATGAAGATCGGAACCCTCACCAAAATATTGCCCAGTAGTAATCAATATCTGATAATTTCCTTCCTTTAGCGTTTTCCATTTGGCATTACGACTGGTTTCAGAATCATCACCGCTTAGAGTTACCGTTTCGTAAGATTGTTTTAGATGTTGTTGCAATGTTTCGATATGCTCTTTTCTCTCTGTGAGTATCACACTTCTTTTTCCTGCACCCATCTGAAATGCCAAATCTTTTAATATCAGCTTATTTCTGTCAGCATCATGGATCAGTATATTGGACAACGTTTCAAAACGATCTGTTTTGGGATTGTATGGCACATCAAGTCCTGTGTTCCTAATGATGATTTCTGGCTGTTTTGAAATCCCTAAATCAGCAGATTTCAGTTCGGAAATTATTTCGCCCAGATGGATAAAAATCAGTCTGTCATCACTATTCTTTCTGAAAGGCGTTGCAGTTAGCCCATATAGATAATAAGAATAGAAACGCGAGATGGCATCCTTAAAGGTTTCGGATGCAATATGATGGCATTCATCAACGATGATGGTTCCAAAAGCTCGAACCAACTTTACTGCATCAGGTTTTTGCAGTTCTTTCGCAAGACTTTGTACCATGGCAATCGTAACCTGTTTTCCAATTGTCGCTTTTCCCTGCCCTATCTTACCAATATCCTGTTTGGGGATCCCTAGAAATGCTTCTATCCTTTCAGCCCATTGATCGGCCAATTGTTTACGATGAACAACTATCAAAGCTGGCTGCCGTTTATCCGCAATAATTTTTAGTGCCACCACAGTTTTACCAGAACCAGGCGGTGCAACGATTACGCCAATACCCTTTTTAGCAGCAGCTTCTACTGCTGGAAGTTGATAGTCTTTCAGGGAGGCATTAAAAGAAAATCCTATTGCGGGCAGTAATTTACGATTGTCGTTTAGCTGATACGGGATATTATGCTGAATACAATGTGTAACCAACTTCCTGATAAAACCTTTAGGGATATTGGCACGTCCGTTTACTTCCTCAATGAACCTGAAATATCTCTTGGTACCAAACGTACTTCGTCCACTGTTCTTTTTAATGATGAAATCCGTATTGAAGAAGTTGAGCTCCTCTTTTAGAAAATGGGTTAATGCGGGACTTATCTCGTTGCTCTTTATTTCGATTGCATTTGAAAGGGAGATATTAAGCGTTCCAGATGCGGTGGCTTCTTCTACTTTTGAATTGGTTAATGAAAAAAATATTTTATCCAGTTGGATGGTAGAGATCCGCTTAATACTTTCGAGAAACTGCCACTGGTCTACGTACGCCAAAGTAGTGTCCTTATCAATAAAACAACTGTTTCAAGCTTCCATTGCTGTTTTATGAAAGGGCATGGCGATCAGATTTCCAAATCCCTTCCCCGAAAGCCTATCCTGATTTGGAAACAATCTGTCGAAGCTTGAATTTTTATCGAAGGCCGAAACCACACCTGATTTTTCAAGGAGCGCAAGGACAATACTTCGACTCTTAAAAGCGGTATAAGCCCTATCAAAAAAAATCCAAACATGACCGCCATTTCCAGAACGAGAGCGCTCCAAATAAGATGGAATTTTGTAGTCGGCACATAATTTGATGAAACTTCTGCAATCGTCCAACCAGCTATTCTTATCAAAATCTGCTGCAATTAGCCAAGAACTATTATCCTGTAATAGTGGATATAAACCAATCAGCTGCCTTCCTTCAAGGTGTCTCTGGACTTGATCATTCGTTAGTGGAAGATAAGTTACAGGTTCTGAACTTGGAGAACCAGAAGGTTTTTTATAAGTTCTATTGAAATAAGGATCATATAACTTTGCAGGCATATAGCCACTTTTGGCTCCCTTTGTCCAATGAATGGCAAAAATATCTTCACGACCTCGAAATAGAGATTGGTATAATAATATTCTGGCTTCTTGTGACGAGTGACTCAATCTTTTAAAAGTGTTTTTTTATTCAGTTTCTCTATTTAACTGGTCTTCGATTACCTTTCTTAATTCTTCTTTGTTGGGTAAATACAACTGGTATTTTTGTACAAATAATTGTGAAGACACATTATGCATAGCATATTGTATTACCAATTCGTCTTTTTCTTTTGCTAAAACAATTCCTATAGGCGGGTTATCACTTTCTGTATTTTCTTCATTTTCAAAATAACCCAAATACATATTCATTTGCCCTACATCCTGGTAATTGGCTTCTTCTCTTTTTAAGTCTATCAGGACAAAGCATTTTAATATACGGTGATAAAAAACCAAGTCTACATAGTGGTTTCGGTTGCCTAGTGTAATCCGATATTGTCTACCAATAAATGCAAAGCCTTTGCCTAGTTCTAATAAAAAACTTTGCAGATGAGTAATTAATCGTTGCTCTAAATCAGTTTCAGATAAGTGGTAAGGCTCGGCTATTTTAAGAAATTCAAATACATAAATGTCTTTTAAGATATCAGTTGGCTGTGCTACTATTTGTCCTTGATGTGCTAGTTTTAAAATGCCTTCTTTATCTTTTGATGATGCCAAACGAAGGTATAATGAGCTGTTTTTTTGACGAATCAACTCGGTTGTACTCCAGTTCTCTAATATGGCTTGTTGCTGGTAAAAACTACGTTCTAATGGGTCGTTTATTTTTACTAGTTCGCAAAGGTGTGTCCAAGTCAATTTGTGAGGAAGCTCCTCACAAATTGGAAAGCACACATAAACCAACCGCATATAATTAAGGTTGCTACGACTAAAACCTTTTCCATGTAGCTTATTAAGATCTTTTGATAAATTTTCTAATAAGGCCTTGCCGTAGGTGGCCTTAGCTTTACCACCTTGCTCAAACTCTACTATGTGTTGCCCTATTTGCCAATAAGTAGTTAACAACTGGTTATTTACAGCCCTTAACGCTACTACCTTGCCATTGGTATAGGTAGTAGAAATGGTTGCTATTAAGCTACTATATGCCGTATGTATGGTTTCCATTATAAATATATTAACTTCCGTTATGCCGCAGCGTTTTAAATTTGTATAGCGTTGTTCGCTCATGGTTTCAAGAAGCTCTACAGAAACGACAGGCATTAAAATCGAGAAGGTTTTGATGTGGTAGCATTGAACCAGCATTATATACACCCTATTACAATTTCATCTAGACAAAGGTAGTAGATTTGAAATAAAAATACTATTCGATTTTATTGGCGTAACTCTCCTATTTTAGTTATATTCGTATCACAGCAATTGCAACTAAAAAATACAAACAAAAAGGTGAGTGATTCGGTGAGTCGCTTTCTAAAAACCTTCCAGATAGACCTTAAACGCTGAAAATTGAACCAAGTTCACATCCCAGCGGGATCACGAAAAGCCTCACATTTGTTGGGCTTTTTGCATTTATGCTAATGGTAATGTAAAACACAATTTACCCTACTCACTGATACCAGAAAATCTAGTAATTAGGCAGGTACATTTTTAGCCGTAAGTAAGGTGTTGAGGCGTAAAATTCCATTTTTAATATCATTTGCAAGACCTGCTGCCTGGTCTAAATTGACATCAGCATTTACTCCTGCCTTAGCTTGGTTAATATGTGTATTAAATGTGGTAACATCAGCCCGGACTAATGCACTAACGGTGCTATCTAATTGATTTTCATCCGGTGTTAGAGGGTCGTAAATACCAGAAAACCATCCTTTAATATTATTTGTATATACCCCATGTCGGGTGTTGTAATAATCTCTGAGTTGATCTATGTAATCTTTTAATTTATCCGCTTCCTGCGTGGGTGTTTGTCCGGTTGCAGCTAATGATAATCTATGAGCTGTTAACCCTGCACCACGATTTCGAATATTATATTGTACGCCAAAGTTATGGGCTATATCCATTACCTCATGTAGGGTATGGTAGGCATATTCACTGGTATGGTCATAATCCTTCCTCCAAAATGCAAAAATAGCCCAGGCCAAGGCCGTTTTTTCGGCTGTACTGCCTCCTACCCATTCCGCAAGATTAATCATCCGCATTGCTGTAAATGATTGTCCCGCCCAAATAGGCACGTTTTCTGCCCTTGTCAACAGTGTACCTGCCTCTGTCTCATTTCTGGTAGCGTGCGAACTATGTCGCCCTGGCGCAATAATACCATCCATTTTTCCACGATTAGCAGTGGCTGCTGTACGTGCTCCTGTAGCATCTATTGCAGTAGTTTTACGAGATACAGCGCTTGATGACTAAAAAAGAAATAGTGAAAGAGTTTCATCAGGTATCTGTAGTACTATGTTTTAATCAAAAGCTCCATCACTTAGTTTCTCATCATCTATGTTATCACTTTGCTCCATCCGTGAAATATTTTGGTGTGAGGTTCCTGGGGCTTTTGAATACGTACTTTGCTTAATGCCTTTCAATAATCTTAGCTTGACATTTTTTTTCCTATTGTGGGCATTTCGGCAAAAATGGCCGCCCGTTCCGCGTTTAAGATGTTATCCCATTTCGTTTTCACCGAAATACACAGTAATCATCTCTACCCTTTATCCCAGCCAACAACTTCAAATCTTCTGATAAATGGTTCGAGTTTTGTCTCATAGGGATCACACCAAAGACTATCAAAATGTGTAAACCCCTGCAATCGCACGATTAGCAGGTCTTTTTGCTTTTACGGGTTATACCAAAATATACACGAAATCGCATATAAAAAGTGAGTGATTCGGTGAGTAGTTTTACAGAGTGGCATACTCACTGGGAACAACGTAAATTATTGACTTACATAAAGTTAAATAATTGAACGACTTAATACGATTAGACTGCAAGGCTAACTTTGTTAACTTTAAATCAGTCGATTATGAAAACTAATTTCAGTCTGCTCTTCTACTTAAAGAAACCAAAAAACTATCTTAAAGGTGCTGTTCCAGTTTATCTAAAGATTACCGTTGACGGAAAACCTGTGGAAATGTCCACCAGTAGAAAATGTGAACCGGAATTTTGGAATACCAAAGCGGGTCACATGATCGGCACAAAAGAAGATGCCAAAACATTAAATTTTCTGGCGGGACGGGGTCAATATATTCTGGTTTGTCCACTTTATGTCTAAATACCATCTCTTCAGCCATTCGTTACTAGTTGAAAACGGTAAGGTAATCGGTTTTGCATTAGCTATTATATGGTTAAGACTATGCTGAGATCGTGCAGTCAAACCAAATGATAATGCAATAAGAATAACAAAAATTTTCATTATGAAATAAAATTAGTATTTGAAGTATCCCCAAAAACTTGTGCCCAACTTACTCATAACACTATACGCATCGTTTATATGTTTGAATTAAAAATACGATATTGGTATAAATAAAGAATTAACATGCAACTACTGCCCTCTCAATTGAATGAGCTTTTTGACCTGATCATCAGTTCAAAGCATTTTTCGCCAACTCAATTTTCTAAATCTTCTACAGGAGATCAATTTCAGTTCATAGGTACAGGATATAGGCACCATTGTAAGCATCATTATTCAATTTGGTGTAAGCAAAGAAAACGCGCTACTACTTTATGAACTGGTCAAAAGAACATTCAGAGGTTTATTTCTATGATAACCTTTAATTATTTTTCGATGAGACCGACTAAATAAAAGCCAACCTTAGCCGCTCTATATTTTAAGTCGACAATATTTTCGTACATCTGATTAAAATTTTCCCTTATCATGCAAAAACTAACCGATTACAGCGATCATCATCAAAGTTCTGTGAATTATGGCACAACGAATGCTCAAACTTTAGAGGACATTACCCGGGTGATAGCAGAGGCATATCGTCAAAAACGACCGCTTCGCATTCGCGGCAATGGGCATTCTATGAACAGTTCGTCTTTACCCAAGGATGGCGAGTTACTGTTACTGACCACTTCTATCAGGCATTTTCGTTTTGAAAAACCAGGCACTATTACGGTAGGAGCCGGTGCAGCGATATGGAACGTAAACCTAACACTCAGGAAATATGGTTATGAGCTATTGGTTTACAACGATGGTACAGCACCGGCTTCTACAGTGGGCGGCTATCTGTCAGCAGGCGGTATTGGCGCTACAAGTCAGCGTTACGGAGGTTTTTGGGAAACAGTCGAGCACGTAATACTGGTTAACGGTTGTGGAGAGGCTGTACGCAGCGCTTTTGGTGATGGTGTATTTGAATGGCTTTTTGGCTCAATGGGCCAATTGGGTTACATTTATGAAGTATGCCTGAAGATAAGGCCAATCAAAGGCATTGAAAAATATCCGCAGAACATTACTGGTGAAATATCCTCAAACGATCATCACTGGAATAAACTGGCCTGGTATAACCTGTTCACCACGCCTGAGCATGCAGAAGAAGCCATTCGGGGATTGAAAACGATCAGCCATGTACACAAACGTACGTGGGTAAATTTGCCCTTATACAGGTATGATATCGCTTTCAAAAAGTTTAATCCGCCGCTTATTTACCCGCGGCAAGAAAGCCTGGTGGCGCTCGGGATATGGGGAGAGCCATGGCATGACAAAGGTTTTGATATCGGGCTGTTGCGTTTGCTCGAAGCTGATTTTGCCGAATTTATTATTGAAAAACCATATTTCCGCCGCTATGTGCAGACTGAGTTTACATTTGAAGATTTTGATTATACAGGATACTTTGGTAGCGATGTCGTATCAGGTTTCAAAAAGGTAAAACATCAACTCGATCCGCAGGGAATTTTCACAAACCTTATACGGTAAAAGGTATGAGCCAAGCTACTGAAAGTGATTTCAGCAAGCACATTAGATTGCAAATCAATAACTTAATACCACGTATGCTGAACCGAGAGATAAGCCTTTGCCAGCAGGGGGCGACCCGGATCATAGGTTATTTTTAAATGATGTAAGTATTGCCAGATGGTACTTACCGCGTGGCGTTCCATCAGGGCCATAGCCCGAACAAGCTCCTCCGGCAGTTCCTTAAATAGTTGCCCCGTGGCAGTATAAGCACCAAATTCTTTCAAAGCAACACTCTTTGCAGCATCTATCAAATCGCGTTCTGCAAACTTATCTATCATTTTCGTCCAGGCGGACTGTTTCTCAACTGCCGAAAAATTGGGGTTTACATAACATTCCAGGCCGATCTTTGCACCGACACCTTCACTCAAATCAATACTGAAGGCAACGTTGTGCACTAGCGGCTGAAGAAATATCAATATCTCTTTGAGCTCTTCGACGGAACCGGGGTATGGTATCTTTTTGAGGAAAGTTAAAATTGCATCAAGCGAAATTTCGTGAATACATAAGCGGATACCATGAACAGGGCGTGAACGCATGGCTCCAATCTGAAATATCCGTGCCCGATCGGGTAATAAAGCAACCAATTGCAATACCAATGAGCTGAGTTGTGCTGTGCTTTCGTTGCCGGTAAGCGCGCTCAAAGAATAATTAAGAATAATTTCGAGTTCGGCTAAACTATTGTATAATGGCCTAAAAAAAAGACTTGGTACCAGGGGTGCTTCCCCTTGTATATCAAACTCAAGCCAGAAATCATCTATCAATTGTTTACCGGCCCAAAAATCGGCTAACTTGCCAACATCGTTCCAAACAGCGCTTCGTCCGAAATTTTTCTCCGCCGATAACTTTAACAGAAACGGTCCATTATTTTTCTTTTGGAATGACACCAGGAAATCGGCCTCGGCTTCTTTGCTACTCAAGGGACATTCGAAACCAAAAGTACTTAACACTACAGAGCCTGGCAACAAATGCGCTGTTCCCAATATACCCTGAAATGATTTTTTCCCTATCAGATCTTGAGGTGTTTGCGTAACAAGTTCCCGCAAATAATCATCCAGCATCCGTTCATCGCGCATCAGCTTGTTATCTCTAAAAATCCGCCCTCAAACAACTTCCGGATAAAATTTATCCTTACCAGCTCACTGTTCTCTTGCGGCAGGTCAGCGATCATAAATTCCTTTTGAGCCAGTATATATTCCAGCACACCGGACAACTCATATTGAACTAACAAATAGCTACCCGAATAATAAAATACCATCTCGCGCCGATTTTCTTCAACGCGGTACACCATGTCTGGCCGGATACGTATTCTGGTTATTAAGCTGAACTCAGGTACCGGCACCGTATTGCCAGGCACGGGATTCCTGGAAACAACGAAACGACGAGCCATTTCATTAACTGAATCTCGCATGATCTCTGGTGTGAGGTGTTTCTCAAGATCCGCTTTAACCTCAGCAATCCGGTTGTTGAAGTACGGTGTGTTAAAATTTCTATTGCTAATGTCAGGCGGTAGCGCCTCACGTAGTGCATTGCTTTCTTTTAAAGTTTCGAGCAGCGCCTGTACCACCACCTCATACCAGGTAACTACGGTAACAGCTACGGTAAGATGCAGCGATTCTTCATCTTCCGAATATACCTGGTGCACATGCCCACGGGGTACATACAGCAGGTCACCGGCCTGCATCTTAACAGACCACTCTTCATCCGGTATCGGGAGCGGGCGCACTTTTTTGCTGCCAGGTATGTCTTTTTTCAACCACCCTGCCCTGCCGCGGTGAAGTACCTCGACAGGCGACTCTTCGGCCAGTGAAAATAATTTCCAGATCTTGCTGCCGCTTATTTGGACAATAAACACATCGTGGTCGTCATAATGCGCGCCAAATGCGCGTGAACCGGGAGGCGTAAGGTAAAGGTTAATGTTGATATCCGTTTGAAGATTGGCTTCGAAATGCTGTTGCAATTTGCGTATGCTTAGGCAATGACTTGCGATGTTTCCAAGCCTGATAGTGCTTCCTTTTTCAAAGCTTTCAAACACATTTTCGGCGGTCCAGTAACTTGGTGCTTTGTGACCTACACCTTTTTCCGGATTGACAATCTTCCCCCCGATCAGGGAAATAACGAAATCGGTCTTTCCTCCATTCGTTTTGATGAGGGTATCGATTTCTTGCCGCGATATCAGGCTGGCGAAATATTCAGTGTTTTGCCCTTGTACATAGTAGCTTTTTTTTTGCCAATATTGCTCAATGAAGCCTTGCCAGGAGATTTCTCCAAAAAGTTGATTGATATCACACTGATTATTCATAGGCCAAAACGCTTGGAAGTTGATCAGGGAAACCAATTCTTAATAAACTATAGGCGATGCCTGTTGCGCCAACGAAAAGGCCGGGCGAAAACACTTTGATCGGCGCGTCTATAAAAAGCCGGAAACCATCATTTTCATAGAAGCGGTTCACAATATAAGCCGCTTCTCTTTTAATACGCTCGATCGATGCTTCGTCTTTAATAAACCGGGCATATTCTAACCCGATATCCAGCCGCCCAAAGTTGCCGCAACAGATATGATCCAGGTGTTCCAGTGAAAATGTGCTTGTAACCTGCATATTTTTTTCAATCTGGGGTTTCAGACTTTCGTCATGGGTTATTTGGTAAGCTATTAACCGCGTCAGGCCGATACCAGGTGCACCATGACACCAGGCCGTAATAAATTTATTTTCCGTAGGTGTACTTTGATAAGTAGGATAATTTGCAGCATCGGCATCATACATTTTTTCTTCAAAATCGATATGGGCCATTGCTGTCGCCCGGTAACGCTCATCTTTCGTTAAATCGAATGCTTTCAATAATGCAAGTGCAACACCCGATGCGCCATGTGACATGCCCGTAATAACTTTGTTGCCATAAGTTGGCACCAAGCCCTCGCCCTGCGCCGTGTCTCTACAGTTTTTCAACAAATGATCTGCGGTCATCGTTATTTTATGCATGACTTCAGCATCGCCTGTTACACGGAATAATTTGATCAGCCCAAGTAACAAGCCTGCCGAGCCAAAAATAATATCAAGCTTTTTATCAGCTTCAAGCACTTCGTTGTCTATGCGTGTCGCACATTTAAGTGCATAAACGGTTGCAGTTTTGCCGAACGCTGCATCCTGAAAAAAAACAGCAAGCGATGCAAAAGCATATATCAGAGAGCCAAGCCCTATGCCGCCACCTACGCCACTGTAGCGCACCAGTTCGTTCATTTCTTCATCAACAATACGCATGATCGGGGTCATGGCCGCTTTTGCCAAAAGATGATATTTTTCTTCGCCGGTGACTTTAAACAATGCACCAAAGAAGAAACCTATCCCGGCTGCACCGCTGTATAAATTATAAGAGATGGGTTTAAATTGAAAAATATCGGCCTCCTTCAGGTATTCAAGTGCTATCCACGCCATGGAGCCATCCGAAGACCTTAACGCTTCTTGTTCAAGTTCAGACGCTATGATTTTGGCAACCGAGATACAATCACTGGGAGCAATTGCAAGTATGTCACCAATATCCCGCTTTTTAGAGCCATTATTTAAGATCGCTGAACGTGTATCGTCATGGAAGCTTTTTGCAGCCCTGGCATAAAAAGCATAGCGAATATACCGCTCCTGCAGGGCCAGGTCATTTTCGTTCAGTGCTTTCGTTTTTTCTATAATGCGTTCAAAACACCGCATAGTAAAATAGTTTTTTACCAGTGTCTTGTTTTCGCCATCTTGTATATCAAGGCTGTCTGCTTTGAGTCTGAAATAAGGAATATCTGACCTGATCAAAGATTCATATTCCGATCTTAGCAGGTTCCACTGGCCGTAATTACCCAGGTCGGCCGCCAGGTATAGTCGCGCCATACTTTCGCATCCTATGCTCCAGTCCATACCATCCCGCAGAAATTCTGGTTCTGTCAGTTTCGCGATCATGTCTGAATATACCCTGGTAGGCTTACGCACGAAACGTACCACTACGTGTTCCCACTGCCGTATTAACTCGCCAAAACTTTCTTTATTCCGCATGATATAGGTGTACATATCGGAAAAGCCCTTCGTTATCTCGTCTATGTAATTTTCCGATGAGCCAGGGTCCTCCCCTTTAATAAAAGGCTGGTTGCCCATCTTCCTTACCGGCCTTTCTACCGGTTCCAACCTGATATCATCTGTACCCACATCAACCCAGCGCTGCATCTTTTCAATGCCTGCGCCTTCCTCACCGCCCAATCCGCTAATGTCTTTTTTTGCGCCTTCTTTACGAATATTCCAGCTCGGCAACATCCCGGTGCGCAATACCGAATAGTAAACTTTTTCGCTGGCCATTTGGGCCGCGTTGAGCACGCCGGTTTCTGCCATCTCCATTTCTTTGTAGGGGTTAAAAATGGTTTCCGTATCGATGAGATATGGAAAAGCACCGTCTGCAATAAGGTTTTCATAATGAAAGTCATAACCTTCCATTACGTACACAATCGCCATCAGGTAACCGGCCCTGATGTAAAACCTCCTTACGTCTTCTTCGGTATCGCAACCATTGTTTTCAATGAACTGCTGCCAGCCGTAATCGCCTTTATCGATCACCGACGCTACGTTAAGGCCGATAAGCTCTTCTTCAAGGTTAACCCAGTTTACTATGGCCTCAAGCACACACTCAGTGGACAAAGGTTTGGGTTTATATACCATTTTAACGCCGTTGTCAAATGTCAGGATTGCAGTCGTTTTTCCACCGTTATGCCTGTCGGACAAACCAAAGCTGATTTTGCTGATCTGTCCAAGCGACTGCCCATTATTAAATAACTGTTCCAAACCGGGACGGTCACCCCGGTACCGCTCCATGAAAAGATGCATGGAGGCAATCCAATTTTGGGCAACTTCGCACAGCTGTCGTGTAAGCACCGTATATTCAGAAAAAAAAGTGTCCCATCGGTTTACATATATCTCCCTGATGAAACTTCTGTATAATGATTTATTGTTTTCCGTTGCCGTTGCCTTGCGCAGCAAAGCCCCTAGCCCGCTTTCACGCCCGGCTTTAAATATATTGAATTCAAGTGCTGCAGCATTAGCCAAACAGCCCGTAAGCAGGCTCTTCAGGCAATTACAAGCACCATCAAGGGGGATCTCATCAGAATGTTCAAAAAATCTCTCCACCTGCCGCAATGCATACAGGTAAAAAGGTAAAGCAATAGGAAAGAAAGCATGTTTATCATGCTCCGGTCTAAAAATTTCGATAGGCTGCAATTGTTTGGCCAATTTGCTTACCTCATCGAAAAAAACAAGCCAGGCCGGGTCTTCTGACTCCGGCCAGACAAGGTTTTCGGTATTTAATACAGCATAAGCTTCCCATTCGGCAATACCATCCTGGCTCAGCCTTTTTTTAAATTTTGCTTCATCACCCAGGGCGGATACCTGCTGCCAACGATCAATGCGGTCCTTTTCCAAAGAATCGGTCATTAACGCATCGTCTGTATTTTTTAGTAAGATAAGCCGCTCGTACAAATTCAGAGCCTTGATTGCGGTATCTGTGTGATATAATTGTTCGTTCATTAAAAATAGCTGGTAATCGCGGACTGATAAAAAATGGCAAAAACTAGTACTACTCCACTTTTTTTAACGCGACAATTAATCAAATTCGCTGAAAAGAGAGGCTATGTGCTACTTAAACCGGGAAAAAAGAAATTATTCTTCAGTTGGGCCAGGCTGGCAAGTGGTATCGTTGTTGCCGCACTGAGTACATTCAGCAGCACACTCAGCCGCTGACGACCAACCGCTGCAATCTGCTGCGCTACCGATATCGGAACCCATTTGCTCTGATCCGCTTGCTGCCGGTAATACCATGTTGAAGGAAGTTGCAGTGTCCTCATAAACGTTAACAGAAACATTGGCAGGCAACGTAATACCTAACGTCTGTTCAATTGCTGATTTTGGGTCTGCGATAAGGCTTGCGCGGAAAGTACTGTCTTTCATCGCTTTTTTGATAATTTGCGCTTCTGCTGAAGCACGGTCTAGTGAATCCATTATTTCGAAAGTTTTAATTTTACTTGAAAGTAAAAATTTATTGGATCAATACCAAATAAATCTATTTGATTAACATCAAACTGGATGAAAATAAAACAGGACAAGTAAACACTAAGATTGCAATTGGAAACAATTAAGCTGGATCTGCACAATTCGGTGGCGAATATTGCTTTTGGTGATTAAACACTATGCCTTTATATTATATTTATCCCATCATAAAGCCTTTATCGTGAAAAAAACCCTTACACTCTTATCAATCTTTATTAAATTTACCTTTGGCTTAGCTGCACAAACCATCATAACACCACCCCTGGAAAGCTACCTGGGCATTTACAGTAGCAAAAAATCGTCACTCAGAATAACCATCAGCAAAAATGATACGACATTAATAGCCCAGGCAAATGGACAGAATGCATTTCCACTGGAGGCCCATGCCAAAGATCAATTCATGTATTATAAGGCTGGTATCGAGTTGTTATTTAATACTTCCAAAGGTGAAATGACAGTGAACCAGGACGGTGACATATCTTTGTTTATCAGGGATAACTTTACACCTGTGATGGGAATTGCACAAAACCCCACAATCTATCAGCCTGAAGACATGCAGGCAGATCTCAATAAATTTAAAAGTGCGCTTATCAAAACACATCCGGGACTTTATACAAATCAATCACCAGAGAAATTTGAGGAGACGGTAGACAAATTAATGTTGGAAACTTCCAAACCTTTGCTGGCAACAGATTTTTACAAAATTGTACTTAAAATGATTGCTACTATTCATGATGACCATACAAGTGTAAAGGCTTTTAACCATCTGGGCGATATTATAGCTAATCAAAAATGGCTACCCTTTCAAATTTACGTTAAAGATGAGCGGATTTTCATAGTAAACAACCTGAGTAATCTGCAAATTCCAGAAGGGTCTGAAATCCTAGCAATAGATGATCATTTAAGTAATGAGATTTTATCTGAAATTTTGGAACATTTTTCTTCCGATGGTATAAGTGAATCTCCTACACTACATAAATTAGGAGTTTCCTACTTTACCCTATTTGGTAAAATATATCCGCAGATCTTTGGAGAAAAATCATCTTACAATATTTCCTACCGGGATTATAAGTCTAATAAAATTTTAACCGCACAAGTGGAACCACTCTCTGAACAAAATTACATAGCACTGAAAGAAAAACGTTATCCATTAACGATCCCATCGGCAGATGCTTTTAATTTTACCCTCAATAAGCAAAGAAACCACGCTATTATAAAGATCAATCGATTTTTCAAAGACAGTTTCCATGAACCTGAAAATACATTCCCTGATTATTATAAAAAATGTTTCAAAGAAATTTCTGCTAACAAAATTAAAAACTTAATTATCGATTTAAGAGATAATAGTGGTGGTAAGGCAGGGAATGCCGCTTATTTACTTCAATACTTTATTGATAAGCCGATAATTCCAGCTAAAGAAAAAATTACACTGGGAAATGATGAATACTTTTTGAAAACAACAGGGGTTAAACTTAGATTAAATGAAGACTATGGCCTGGCCAGGCAAATGAATGGAACTTTTAAGGTGACTAAATACGATGCCTTACGTGAATTGGAGAAATTTGATCCAATAGAAGAATATCATTTTAACGGAAAGTTAGTGGTGCTGATTAATGGCGGAGTGGTTTCTGCTGGTGGTACAGCCGCAGGACTTTTCAAAGAGTACACGAATGCTATTTTGGTCGGACGTGAAACGTCCGGATATGCCGGAACTGGTAATGGCGTCCAAAAAATATCAATATTGGGTGGCCATACTGAAACTGCCATTACAATACCGCTTTTACATGGCGTATATGCAATAAACCCAATTATACAGAAAAGAGGAGCCATTCCTGATTATGAAATATCAAATTCTGTTCAGGACGTATTAGAAAACAGGGATGCAGCCATGGAATTTGTATTTAAAAACTTATTTAAGATAAAAACTAAATAAAAAATGGCCTTCGAAGTAAAGAACTTTCAATATTTGTCACCTCATTCATCAGCCAAATTAATTATGCGTTTTAAATCTGACACACAGTGGTTCGGGAAAATGTCAGAGAAGTTCACAGAAAACCTTTCAGAAATGTGAGTTTTTTTTGTTTATCCCCTCTGGAATTAAGAACAGAAGCGCCGGCCTGGGTTCGATTTGTAAAAAGCTCATGACCGGGTTCGGGAATGCGGGAATGAACCAATCCCAGCGAGATTACACCAAAGAATATCAAAATTTATAAACGCCTGCAATTGCAAGATTAGCAGGGGTTTTGCTTTTAGGGAATTGCCAAATCTAAAACCGAAGGCTTTTGTTTATGAAAACAGGGTTTATTTTTACAGTTTAAACTTCAACGAGCATTTTACCCTCATTCTTTCCTGAGAAAAGGCCGATGAAAGCTTCAGGCAATTTGTCAAATCCTTTAATTATGGTTTCCCTGTAATGAAGCTTACCTTCGTTTATCCACTGTTCCAGTTGCTTTCTGCCTTCCGGAAAACGCTGTGTATAGTCGCCGATTAAAAATCCCTGCATCAATAATTTTTTATAAACAATCAGGGGTAGTAAGTTTAATCCACCTACGGCCTCCTTATTATTATAACTGTCAATGGAACCACATACCACCACCCTGCCGTAATCGTTCATGCAGCTAATCACTTCATCCGAAACAGCGCCACCCACGTTATCAAAATAGATGTCAACTCCTTCCGGGCACAGATCATCTAATGTCTGCCCAATGTTGGCATTTGTTTTATAGTTAATTGCGGCATCCATTCCTAAACCAGATACGATAAAATCTGTTTTCTCATCACTTCCTGCAATACCGATAACCTTGCAGCCAAAGAGCTTCCCTATCTGCCCCGCGATGCTACCTACTGCACCTGCAGCACCTGAAACCACTAATGTTTCCCCCGATTTGGGCTTACCTATTTCACTTAACGCAAAATAGGCCGACAGGCCTGTAGATCCTAGCACACTCAGGTAGGCGCTTAATGGAAGGCCCTGCTCGCTGATTATGCTAAAATCGTTGCCGTTGCATACCATCCGGTCCCGCCATTGCATATAGCCCATTACGATATCACCCGTTTTGAAATCTTTATGCTCCGAACTGATCACCCCGGCGATACCGCGCGAAATGATGACATCGCCAACATTAATCGCCGGCGGATGCCCTCCGGCCATAGCCACCCTAAGATATGGATCAACTGAAATAAAGATTGGTCTGAGTTCGATATCACCTTCTGTTAACGGGAGAAGTTCTTCTGTATCGAATTTAAAATCATCTGCTTGTGGTACTCCCTCCGGCATCTTAGCCAGCCTGATTAAATTACTTTTCATTACAATTGGTTTTGATTAAATACCATAATTTCCGGTAAGCGCTTTCTTTTCAATGCTTTTGGCAAAAAGAGGGGTTTCTTCATGATTATGTGCGTCAGATGCAACTTGCCGGTCATGGGCAGCTTGCTCAAGTGTAATATTGTGCGCTTTCATAAACGCAAAGAACTCAGGCGTTGCCGTGGCATGAATTTCATTGGTGTACTCACAGCGGTTATTATCCAGTTTGGTCACTTTCAGCTCCCAAAGTACCTGCACTTTACTCCTGCCATTTGTAGTTATCGAATCAGATACTGATAACATGCGGCAATAATCGGCCCGGTATTCGGTAGCCACATAGTGTTGAATGATAAGCGCGTTTCCAATGGTTTCCACATTGATAGACATAGGTTCGCCTTCAATCGTACGGGTAAAGCCAGCCGCAATGTGGGCGGTAGAACATTTTTGATATTCTGCATCCGGAAGGTTAAACAGCCAATCGGCGATATTTACCATTTCAATTGGTGCGTTAATAACTGCTTTTACAACAGAATGTGAAAGTGCGTTTTCGGAGGTTTGTTTAATTTCCATATTTTTTTTAGTTTGATAAGTCAAAGGTCAGGATAAATTCATTATCGTCTAAACACTTATTTTCAATAAAGTTGATCGTTAAAACCGATTAACTCATTATATTTGAAAATGGAACTACGCCAACTCAAGTACTTTATTAAAGCCGCTGAATTACAAAACTTCACCGAGGCCTCCAACGGGCTGTTCATCACCCAAAGCACTTTATCGCAACAAATTAAACAACTCGAAGACGAACTTGGTATCCCATTATTTGACCGTATTGCAAAAAGGGTGCGCCTAACAGAAGCTGGAAAAACTTTCCTCCCCTTTGCCATAAAAACGGTAAAGGATGCCGAGGATGGAAAAAGTATGCTGAAGGATCTGATGAACCTTGATATTGGAACCCTAACCATCGGGGTTACTTATGGCCTTACAGACTTGTTAACCAAAGCGATACTCGACTTTTCCAGCAGCTACCCGAATATTCATTTACAAATAGGTTTTGGCACTACGCAGGATTTATTAAGCAAACTTGAACAGGGCCGCCTCGACCTGATGTTATCTTTTTCACAGGAGGAAAAAGCCGGGAGCTATAATACAGAATCACTGTTTTCTTCATGCCTGGCACTTATTGTGCATCAAAGTCATCCGGTAGGATTACGAAAACAAATCAACATCAAACAGCTGGAAAGCCTGCCATTGCTTTTGCCCTCCAGTGGTTATAGCATCCGCAATTATCTTGATGGGCTATTGGATAAACACGATTTGTCCCTCGATATCAAAATGGAAGTAAATGATATCAATGCACTTTTACAGTTGGTGAACAGTGGCCGCTGGGCAACGATCCTAATGGGGTCATCCATATTTAATTACCCTTCTTTAAAAGCCATTAAAATAACCGGTGAAGGAATGAACCGGCTTGCTACTGTAACCTGGCCGACGGGTTCTTATCGAAAAAAAGCGGCACGCTTATTAATGGAAATTTTAAAAGATCATGCGACGGATTATCATGTCAACAATTAATAAAAAGCTAAATCAACAAATGCCATGGATAGACTTTCATTATAAAAACAGCTTAATCTAAGAAAGAACATTACAGGTTTGATAGAGTAATTAGTTATGCTGACTCCTCTGTTAACCTCATTAGCCTAATTCTTTTTACCCGAAATATCCCGACATAAAACATTTAATTTCGTGTAGACATAAACATTCATAATTAAGTTAATAAGTGTATTTAAAAAAATACATAAAATAATAAAATCAGGATACGTTTTTTTGTGATTATATATTTACGAGATTATATTTCAAATGTTTTAGAATCCGTAACCTTTCTTTTGGACATTTTAGCCAGCCTCACAGTGGATTCTACCCATTATATATTGATAACGAGAAACATATTTAACCAAAAGGGATTGATTTTTGATTACTAATTATTAATAACCTAAAATATTTTTAATTTAAAGACGTAATAGATGTGATATAAATTAAAATAACATTTATTTACATTAAGCATCGTATTGGATCTACCTTAAGCATATTTAAAGGCTAAATGATCTTGATCCAAGTATAAAATATAGCTTTATATGCATACATGTTAATCTAATTAATAATTAAACGCTCATGGAAAACAAACTCATTACCGAAATTAATATTGGAGATAAGGCGATTAATCATTTCGCTTCATTTAGTTTACAGCAGGAATTTAACAGTCACCACTATTTCCAATTGCGCTTTAACCACGATCAGATGGGGGCGCCAGGCTTAATCAGCCTTGATGATAGCCGTGATTTTGTAGGTAAAACCTTAACCGCATCCTTTGGATATTCACAGGAACAGCTTCAAAATTTTTCAGGTTTAGTTACCCGGGTAGAACTGGCTCAAAGCCATGGCTATCACGGTGTGTTAATTGTAAGTGGTTACAGTCCGACGATTTTAATAGACCGCGGCGAAGATCTGGGTTCCTACCTGGATAAAGATTTAAACGACATCGTAAAACTGGCTACCAGTGATACCCCCGCCAACGATTTAAAAATTGTAGCCAATGCCAGCCGTAAAACCAGCATTGATTACCTCATTCAGTACAAGGAAAGCGACTGGGAATTTCTGAACCGCTTATCAGGAGAATACCACGAATGGCTGTATTATGATGGGCAACAACTCAATTTCGGCAAGCCCGATCAGCAAAAAGATATTGCCCTATTTTATGGCCGCGATGTACACAACCTGCAATATGCCATGGAGGTTTCGCCCATTAAGAATAAACGCTTTGCCTATAATCCCAAACAGAATAAAATACTGGAAAGCGAAAGTATTGGACAAACGGACGGCAACCCAGATTTGGCACATGCCATTCAGGCATCGAACATGATGTACAGTAAAACATTTAATCAGCCCGCTATGATCAGGGTTGATAACGATGGCGACATTAAAAGCCATGTAGAGAATGAGGAAAAGGCACACATCAGCGAGTTATTAAAGGTAAACGCCAGTGGCGATAATGCCGAACTGGGGATCGGTACACTGGCCGAAATTACCATGAGCATCAGGCAGGAAATTGCTTTTGCTACCCAAAGCCTGGGCCGGTTTTTAATTACCAGCATCACCCACAACCTGGATGGAACAGGAAAATACCACAACACTTTTGAAGGAGTAGTTTCCACTACCGAGCGGATCCTGGTGAAAAATTACGATAAGCCCAGCCCGGATATGCAACTGGCTGATGTAATTGATAATGATGACCCTCAGGGACAAGGCCGGATTAAAGTGCAATTTAAATGGAAATGTTTAACCAATGATGTTACTGAATGGCTACGGGTAATTACACCAGATGCAGGTAGCAGTGATAAAGTAAGTAAAAACAGGGGCTTTGTGTTCATTCCGGAAAAAGGAGATCAGGTAGCCGTTACTTTTGAAGAAGGCAATATTGCAAGACCTATCGTTTTAGGGTCAGTTTTTCATGGAGAAAGTGGCAGCGGTGGTAGTGCAAGCAATAATAGTAAAAGCTTAACCTCAAAAAGCGGACACACCGTTCAACTGGATGATGGAGGAGGCATGACCATAAAAGACAAGGATGATAACTTGATTGTGCTGGATGGAGAAGGAAATATCAGCATGCATAGTAAAGTTAGCATCACCATTAGTTGCGGTGAAGGTGAAAGTGCCGCAAGCGCAATTAGCCTTGATAAAGATGGAAATATTTCGATGAAAGCTAAAAATATAACCGCTCTGGGTTCTGAATTGATATCCATGGGTTCGGGCGCAACAAAAGGAGATAGTTTTAATGGATCTGGCTTTTCATTAGATCCAAAAAATGTGAGCATAGGTGCCAAAGATAAGCTGAGCCTATCAGGTGAAAAAAGCGTGGAAGCTGGTTCAGAAGGTGGAACAATTAAGTTAAAATCAACGGGCGATACGATAATTGCCGGGAAAAACGTAAACATCAACTAGGCTATAAATGGAGCGTAACGCAATTATGCAAAGGGTAATGATGCTTTCCGAGATGTGGACAGAAGCATTACAAAAATATCCAAATGTAACTACATTTGCCTGGGTTGGTTCTTCTTCTGTAGAATTCAAGACAATCAAAGGATTTGTAATATTCCAAACATCCTATGAGAAAACATTACAAGACACGATCTTATGTTTGGCGCAGCCTTTCGAACCTGAAATTCAATCTTATGGCGCCAGAATAATTGGCGATTTGCAACAGTATTTTAATGAATGGAATAAAGATCCAACACTTACCGAAATAACAGGCTTAATAGAATGGCAGCCAACCGCCTGGACAGAAAACGTTAACGAAAGTGAATGGTTTGTTGAAAATATGAATTTATTGGCTTTAGCACTAAAAATTTCAGCGGATGACGAAAAACTTGTGCTGGCTTTGTTTCCAAGTACATTAAATGATGTAAAAGCCTTTAGCAATTGGATTGAATTGTTGATGCAAGAGAAAATCGACCCCCGTATTCGTATCATGTTATACGAGTCCCGTGATTCGATGTATTTCGAAAGTTTATCTAAAAAACAGTCTAACCAGTTTAAATACCTGTATCCCGACCTGGATATTGCCGGAGCAATGGATCAGATTTTGGAAGATACAAAAGCTGCGAAAACTTCACCGGAAGAAAGGGAAATGGTCAGTTTTCAGCAGTCATTAATTAAAATGAATGAAGCCATTGGATACAGAGATGAAGAACAGGTACATTATTATAGCGATACCTGTCTAAAAATAGCGCAGAAATATGGCTGGGCAGCTCAACAGGCATTGGTTCATTTTTTTGAGCACACATTCTATGCATCAGTAAATAAACCTGAAGAAGCGCACCATGCCATTGATAAAGCAATAGCAATTGTACAATCCGAAAAAAATAATATCAAAGATCAAACACCATATCAATACTATATCGCCAAAGGAAATTTGTATTTCATGAGCAGTAAGTTTGAAGAAGCTGCGTCTGTTTATAATAACTGTTTAACATTAAATAGTAATGAAACCAATACCTTATTACTTGCCGGTATTTATCAGATGCTGGGTAATAGCTTAAGAAAAAGCGCCGGTAAAGAAGAAGCCAGAAATTGCTTTATAACCGGTTGGGAGTTACTGGCCCAGGATCAGCAAATGGAATTAAAAGATAATGCTATGGCTATGTTTTACGCAAAGGATATGCTGAGTATAGCAGATCAGGCGATGTTAAACAAATACCATCCCGTAATGGATGAACTATGGGGACAAAACTGGAGAAATAATTTAGATCATCAATATAAAGAACTTACCAAAGCTAAATAACATGAATACTAATAATGCCATATGGCTTGGTGCCATTTTTATCATCATATCCATCATTTATACCGGCTGCAGTTATTTTAAAAAGGATAATGAAACCGACATCAAATATAAAAACTATGTGGAAGCAAGGGCGGTGATAGATGAAAAAATGCCGGTTCGTATCACCAGATATGGCGCCAAACAAGCCAGGTATAACATTACGATTATAGCTGCTAATGGGGAAAAAATCAGCCGCTTTAACTGTGAGTTGGGTGGCGAGTATAATGAGAAGGATACAATAACGGTATATTATGATCCAACCAATGCTGATAGTGAGGTTAAGACTAGCCGACCATAATTTATAATCTTATATCCTATGGCATTTAAAATAGAAAATAATCCAATAGTGCTGCCAGCCTCTGTTGATCCACAACCGGCGGCAAAACATTTCGATATCGTTCTGGGGCTTGATTTCCATGTACTAAAGGTGCCCTGGCCGATTACGCCCTGCCCTATTACGCCCTTTGCGGCATTAATTTTTGATCCGATGGATTATATCCATTTTACGCTTCCGGCAATGCCGGTGTACGCTGAAGGTTCATTTACAATTGCTAAGGATGTGCCAATGGGCGGCACGGTGTTAATTAACGGATGTTATAGAGGTGCTGCGCAGGGAGCGCTCTGGGGTATGCCTTCTGTACCGCCTATCATGGGCAAACTTAAAGGTTTGGGTAAAGCGGTTAAAGCCTTAAATTTGCTGCATTCGGTAATCCCCCACCCTTTATTCCTGCTGCCAAAATTTTTCCACCCCCATGAGGGGCAACTCTCTCACGGCAGTAAAACCGTGATTACCCAGGGCATGTATCAAAGCACTTTTTTATGCCGGGCATATTCCTGTCAGGATATAGGGAAAATTTTGTACAACAATCCCACCGGAGGTTTTTATTTAAATTTTTTAACTGCCGTTATGGTCGTTCTTCCGCTAGGGAGGCCTGTTATTATTGGCGGTCCAAAAGAAGAGCAACCGCTTACATTTGCAGATTTAGTGAATAGCTTAATGTTTATGGGCCTTATGCATGGACTTAAGTTTGCCATAAAAATGCTGGGTAAACTGCTCACCAAGCTAATGGCAAAAATTGAAGCTAAGTTTCCGGGCTTTAGCAAGTTTAGAAATGCGGTACAACCTTTTGTTTGTAAATATTTAGGCGAACCGGTAGATGCAGCCAGTGGCCACATGGCCAGTTATTTAGAAGGTTTTACCTTGCCCGGGCCAATACCTTTGGTATGGGAGGCAAATTATTACAGCGATAGCCAGTACAACGGCCCTTTGGGCAAGAACATTTACCACAGTTACGACATTACCCTGCTGATCAATGAAGCAGATAAAATGGTTGTAATGAACGATACTGCAGGCCGGCCAGTTGTGTTTCCCGTTTTACAACCAGGTACCAGCTTTTACAACCCCATAGAAAAATTTGAGCTTCACCGAGATGAGCAGGGCGAATATTTTATTGGTAGTAAAGATGGTTTGTTTTATTATTTTAATGCACCGCTGGCCAATGCGAACAACCATGGTCTTTTACGCAGCATTGCCAATAGAAATGGCTTTGCCATCAGGTTTAGTTATAACGAACAAGGACATTTAATTCAAATTAAAGATAGTGCAGATCGAATAATTACGGTCGAAAGTAACGAAGAAGGATTAATTACCGCACTTGTTCTGCCAAATCCAGGTATTGCCAATAGCAGTCTTACCTTTCAGGCGGTGAGGTACACTTATACCAGCGAAGGCAATTTAAATGGCCTCTACAATGCTGAAGGCTTTAGAAATCGTTTTGCCTGGAAAGACAGGTACATTACAGCCCGCAGTTTTAATGATGGCACCATATTTACGTTCGAATATGACGATAAAGGAAGGTGTACGGCAGCCCTTGGGCCAAACGGTTTATTTAGCTATACCTTTGTATATCAAAATGGGCTAACCCTGGCCACCAACAGTTTGGGGCACACCAAAAACTATCATCATAAAAATGGCATCGTTACTAAAATTGTGAACAGCAATGGCGGCGAGCAATTATTTACTTATGATGATTGCAGTAATTTAATAGCCACCAGCAACGAACTGGGCATAGCCACCACCTACCAATACGATGATTACGGAAACCTGACCGAAATTAATTTACCGGGGCAGGGAGCTGTAATCATTAAATACAATAAGCTTAACAAACCAACCGAAACCACCTTGCCCAACGGAGGGCTGTGGCAGTA
Organism: Pedobacter alluvionis; assembly: GCF_003664035.1. Lineage (GTDB taxonomy): Bacteria > Bacteroidota > Bacteroidia > Sphingobacteriales > Sphingobacteriaceae > Pedobacter > Pedobacter alluvionis. Next base: position 9,594 of record NZ_RCCK01000018.1, on the reverse strand, counting down.
TGAATATGATGATGCCGGTAATTTAATCAGCAAAACGAACCCTGCAGGAGGCACAACAGGTTACACCTATAACCACGATGGTTTAATCAATACCATTAGTAATGTGATGGGGCAGGTTACGCAGTTGTACTACGATACCGACTATAACCTGCGTGGTGTAGAATTGCCCAACCAGACACAAATAAGCTACTATTACGATGCCTTAGGCAGGTGCATAGAAATTAAAGATGCGCTTAACAATTTCCAGTATAGAAAATACAACCTATCGGGTAAGTTAACGGAACTAAAAGATACCGATGGCAACCTGCACCGGTTGGTTTACGATAGCATGGGCAATGTTATTGAAGCAAACAACAGGCATAGCCAGGTAAAACTGGCCTACAACTTTTTTGGCGATGTCATTAACCGTACCCAGGGCAACACCAACATTGCTTTTTTATACGATAAAGAAGGACAGCTTACCCAGGTGATTAACGAAAACAATGAAAGCTACCGTTTCGAATTGGATAGTGAAGGCAATGTGCTTACCGAAATAGGTTTTGATGGCCTTACCCGCCAATACCTGCGTAACGAAGCCGGGCAAGTAGTACAAATCACCTTACCCAACGGACAGCAGCAAGGTTACGAATATACCCCTGCAGGCCAGCTAAGCACGGTTTACTACCATGCCGATAACAGCATGGAGCAGTATGACTATGATGCCATGGGCAACCTGATTACGGCTACCAATAACCTGGCAAAGGTACAGTTACAGCGTGATGTAATGGGCAATATTATACAGGAAAGCAGCAACCAGCATAGTTTAAACAATACCTTTAATTTATTGGGGCAACGTACGCATTTAAAGAGCAGCCTGGGTGCCGACCTTAACTTAAAGTACAACGCCCAAATGAACTGGGTGGAGCAAATTAATGCCAATGGCTGGCAGGCCGATATCAAATATAACCATGCCGGGCAGGAGGTACAACGCAACACCACAGGTAAAGTAGAACAGCACAACAGTTATGATGATGCCGGGAGGCTTAGCCAGCAAACCATACAGCAGGGAAATAAAAGACTGCAGCGCCAGTACAGTTGGAACGGAGATCGGTTAACGGCCATTAGCGATAGCAGTACAGGGAGCAAAACCTTTAAGCACGATGTACATGGCAACCTGGCCGAGGTAATTTATGGCGATGGCACGGTAGAATTTAGAATGCCCGATGCCGTAGGCAACCTGTACCAAACGCCAGAACAAAAAGACCGCAGATACGATAAGGGTGGGCGTTTGTTAAAAAGCAGAACTGCCGCCTACAGCTACGATGCGCTGGGTAATTTAATTAAAAAAGAAGAAAGGAATGGCCAGGTGTGGCATTACAGCTGGAATGCCGCAGGCATGCTGGTTAAAGTTACCCGGCCCGATGGCCACGAGGTAACTTTTGGTTATGATGCCTTGGGAAGAAGAATTTTTAAGAAATTTAAACAAACCATTACTAATTTTGTATGGGATGGAAATGTACCTTTACATGAGTTTAAAACCTTTGATGTTGAAAAGGAGATTGACGACAACCAATTAACTACCTGGATTTTTGAAGAAGAAAGTTTTGTACCGGTTGCTAAAATAAAACGAGATAAAAAGTACAGTATAATTGCCGACCACTTAGGAACGCCAACAGCGCTTTATGATGATGAAGGCTTAAGCACCTGGCGTATTGAGTTGGATAGTTACGGAAAAGCAAAGTTAAATACCGGTAGTTCTTTAACAGAGTGCCCGTTTAGGTATCAAGGGCAATATGAAGATGTAGAAACGGGGCTGTATTATAACCGTTTTAGATACTATGCACCTGAGGAAGGAGTTTATATTAACCAAGACCCTATTGGGTTAAATGGTGGAATAACTTTGTATGGATATGTTAGAGATGTAAATAGTTGGATAGACCCATTTGGACTAACTGGTATTGTTTATTTAAGAACCGACCCTTACACTGGTAAACAATACGTTGGTAAATCCAAAAGCATAGAAGCATTTAATCGCCGACAATCAGCTCACAATAGTGCACTGAACAAAGCTAATCCTAACGGAGGTCAAAAATATGATTTTGAAACCCTTCAAGATAATATTGCAGGTAAGAAAAACTTGTCTCTTGCCGAAGAAAACTGGATTAGAGATAATGGCGGCATTGCCAAAGACGGAGGACCGTTAGAAAATAAAATTCACGCAATGGCTGATGAAAAGTATAAAGACGCAGGAGGAACAAAAAATAAAGTAAAAACAGGTTGTCATTAAAAACGTTACTATGGCTAAAACAAAAATAGTATTAGAGGAGGGAATGTTATTCTCAATAAAATTAAATGAAAATGCTTGGACTTTGGGACAGCTTTGCAACTTATTTAAGATAGAGGGAAAACGTTACGAACAATATACACTTGCATTCTTTAATTATCTTTTTCCTATAGAAGAAAAACTAAAGAGCGAGATAGAAACTTTGGATTTAAGTAAGCCGATAATAATTCTTACTATAAACGGCAATCCTATAAAAAATTATGGGCTTAATATAATTGGGAAAAGGGAAATCAATTACCAGAATGTTCCAAATTATAAAAATGAAATATCCCAGTCATTAGGGTTATATAGAAATAAATCCCAAGATTTTGACCACATTTTAAAAACATTTTTTGGGCTTCATCCTTGGGACGGATTTTATAAAGATAATTATGTAGATGAAGTTCTAACAGAAGGAACAGTTAAAAGAAAAGATGTAAAATATCTGAAAGATTTTAGTGTTGAGGAATTAAAACAAATATTACCTGCCAATAGCATTAAATTAAAACAGATATTGGAAAATCAATAAACTTTAACCGCTTCAATCGAAGCGGTTTTTTTTGTAGTGAAAAAGAAAAAAAGGTGTGGCAAATCCACGCATTAAATTTGATAATTACTTTACAAAAACTTACTTTTTGTTCTCAAAAACAAGAAAAATGAAAAAGTTATCCATACTTTGAATTTTTCAGAGCATCTTGTTTTTTGTCTAGCATCTCTTTCTCATTTTTCACCAAATATGATTGATTTTCAACGTTTTAAGAACAGTAAAAAAGCTCAAAAAGCAAGAAGAAAAACCCGCCAAATGACTCTAAAAATACATTTTGGCTAATTGATGAGAATGGAAACTTACGGCAGGATCGGAATGGAAATGGTAGCTGCTCTAAAATCTAATAGAATGAATTTTATTGAAAATTTCGAAGTGTTCGGCTTTACTTGCTTTCGTGCCACAATAAATGAAATAGAGGAAGTACTAAAAGATAAATTTGATGCAAATGTTAAATACGAGATGAAGAAGAAATCATTTCTCTTTGATCTTTATCTAAAGAGACCACCGAAGGGTGGGGCTCATTTAATTAAAGCATATTTTTTTGTACCTGGTTCTAATTCGTCAATGGTGGTAATGGTTACCAATTATAATGATGAATGGCAGACCTTAGCGAATTATATTGCTAATGAGTTAAAATTAGATGCGTTCAGTTTTCATATGACATCAGATTTGAACATAAGCGATGCAAGGAACTCATTTACACATTGGGCAAATGGAAACAAAGCAAGAGTTGTTTATGCAATGAAGGATCCGAAATGGATATTTTATGAAGAGGGAGATCCTTTGTGGCTGGAAAATATAGAATTTTATAAAAGAAAAATAATAAAAGATCGATTAAATCACAACATCCTTATCTCTTATTGTGAGAAATTAAACCTAAATATAACTGAAAAAAGCTTTTGGAAAAATAATGATGCAATACTACTTGAGAAGATTTCATAAAGCGTTTTTTGATACTAAAAGCTGCCATTATCCATTTTATTTTTGGATGGAAAATTACCTTTACACGAGTTCAAAACCTTTGATGTTGGAAAGGAAATAGCCGACAACCAATTAACTACCTGGATTTTTGAAGAAGAAAGTTTTGTACCGGTTGCTAAAATAAAACGAGATAAAAAGTACAGTATAGTTGCCGACCACTTAGGAATGCCAACAGCGCTTTATGATGACGAAGGCTTAAGCACCTGGCGTGTGGAGTTAGATGCTTATGGCAAAGCAAGGTTAAACACTGGTAGTTCTTTAACAGAATGCCCATTAAGGTACCAGGGACAATATGAAGATGCAGAAACGGGGCTATATTATAACCGTTTTAGGTATTATGCACCTGAGGAAGGAATGTATATAAGTCAGGATCCGATTGGGTTGTTGGCGGTACGGCGGTTTACGGATATGTGAATGATCCAACTTCTAGTACAGATCCTTTTGGATTTAGCAAGAAGAGGAAATTGCGCTACCCGCCTGCACATGGATCAAGTAAGAGATCAATTTTTAGCCGATAATCCAACTGCAACTCACTTAGCTGGAGGAAGAGACAAATTCACCGGTAGCAATATGCCAGAAACATATCTCTCACCAAATACCCAACTCGCTAGCAGTAAGGTAGGCGGATCATATACAGACATGACATTCGATGTTAATGGTGAAACTGTATATGTTCAGACAGTTGATAAAGGAAATATGCATGGCATGTCACAGCGTGAGTGGGATAACGCAAATAGAATACTTAGGCAAGAGCCAGATGCAACAGTTATTACGGTTGGAAAAGGAACTCAAATCAATCCTGGGGATTGGGATGTTGGAAATATGAACTCAGGAAGTATATATAGATTTTAGAAATGAAAATAGATAATAACATTGTAAAACAGCTTGGTTTTTTTATGACCGAATCTGACTCAAATAGTTTTTCTGAACTAATAAAGAAACATTTGAATGACATATTATTCATTGATACTGAACGAAGTAGCGAAAAGACTGTAAAATTAGTTCCCTCATTAAGTTATATTAAAGTTGCTGGCGTTATTCTAAACACTTCTATTTTTTCGCTTGAAGAGTATGTAAGGTTGGTAGATGCGCAAGAAACAGCCCCTTATAGTTTTCCGATGATTGGTAAAGGAATAATCCAATATTTACCTTCTTTACCTGCAACCTATGATTCTAATTGTTTAAAAAATGGTCGTTTAGGAGCTTCTTATTTAACTGAAGATATTAAGACTGCAGATTTTTTTAGAAAAGTTTTAAAGCTAATTGGTGAGGGGAGCAAAAAAGTTTACCTAGTTTCACGGAATAGGGAAATTTTGTCTGACATACCTGAAAAACATTTTGTCGCTTTGCATTATGCTTCTAAAGAATATGACGGTAGTAATGAAAAATATCTTACTCAATCTAAGAGTCGATATTTAGTAGCGAAATGATTAATTGGGATTTAAATTTCCCTTAATTTTTGTTGGGAAATATCTAAAATAAAAGGCCAAATATGGTAGGAGTATACACTAACCAAATTAGCAGAAGATATGAATAAAGGTATTTTATTTTTTTTATGAATTATATTGATGTAAATAGATGGACATTTCCAAAGTTCAAACAAAGTTATAAGAATAAAATAAATGGAAAATCAAATAATAATCAGTCTCCCAAATTTAATTAATTCGCAGATACGGCAAAAGGATAAGGATGAAACCTTAGCATTGTGTAAGTCTTTATTGATATTTTCATATCAAAATGAACTCCTTAAAAAAAATATATACGATAAGGGTATCTTCATAGATGATATTGAAATATTTGAAAATGATTTAACAGATAAAGGAAAATTAACCTTTGAGAAATTAGTTGATAAGTGGTTGGCATATACTGATAGAACTCAAAAATATGACAATGTATCTATGTTAGAAAAATGGTTAAATCAACTTAATAATCAAAAATAAATATTAAATCTTTTTATAAATGATGCGATAACCTGGGTATTTAACCAACGTAATTTTGCACCAGCGGCCAAAATATAAGGCAATAAAAAATACAGTATTATTGCAGATCATTTGGGCACACCCATATAAGGTTATGATGATGAAGGTTCGTTAATCTGGCAAAGGGAAATAGATAGCTATTGCAATGTTAAAATGCAAGTTGGCGAAGCAGGTTTTTGCAACTATCTCTATCAGGGACAAACTTTGGATACCGAAACTGGTTTAGCTTATAATCGTTTTAGGTATTACGCGCCGGAAGAGGGGACGTATATTAGTCAGGATCCGATTGGGTTAGCTGGTAATAACCCGACAGTTTATGGGTATGTTAAGGATACCAGTATTTGGATAGATGTTTTTGGATTAGTGCCGAACGTGGATAAAGCTAATCAAGATGTTTATGGATTATACAGACAAGGGGAGAAAGATCCATATTACATTGGAATTAGCCAAGATGCCGACGTTAGACTTGATCAGCATGAAAGAAATGGAAGATTTGATCCTGAAACAGATGAAATGCGTTTGTTCCATGAAGATTTGCCTTATGCACAAGCCAGAGCTTACGAGCAATTGTATATCGAAAAATATGATACAATAAAAAAGACAAATCCTAAATCGAACCAGCAGAATTCATTTGTAAAGGAAAGAAGTGATCCAAATGGCAAAGAATATAAGGAAGAATACGATAAAATAAAATCAGGATGTCAAAAGTAAAAAAAAAATATGTAGAGGGTGGTGAAGTTTTTTGTATACCGTTATTTTGGATAGGTGAAAATTATGATCCAACTAATCCACTAATATTAAGCAAGCAAGATGATAACAAAGCTTTTGCTTTTGGACGGGCTATAGAAGATAGAGGCGGTGCAGGTATTTTAGTAGAAATCTTCGATCTTTTAGGCCCCATTAAAACGAAATGTGATGAAATTGTTAATTCGAATCGTTTGTTCGATCCCATATTAATGTTTTGGCAGGGAGTGAGGAAAAAAAGATGGAAAGTTGTTTGTAAAACAGCAAATTATAATAAATATGTTGATTCTGGTTATTCGGATATTAAAATGGTAATGGAAGAAGGGGATGGATTTTATCTCAAAACATTTGATACAGGGGAAAAAAGTATTTTGTCTGCAAGCGACGCGAGTAGTTATGAATCAGCTAAAATCTGGCATCCGATCCATTTAGAAAAAAGAATTGCTGAGAGAATTTTATAGGGAACAATTATTAAAATCTTGAAAAGATTAATACTACCCATGCTTCTTACCTGCGAAATACAGGGACAAGATAAAGCAAATGGCAGTGAACTTTTAAAGAGTTGGAACAAATATGGACACTAATAGTTTTAAGGAATTAATCAAGCCCTTTTTCTGGGTAGAACACGAAAATAATGTTTCTGTATGCCTCAATGTTGGCGAATATAAATCAGAAATTTTCCAATTAAGAGAAGACGAAGGCTTTGAGGGAAACGGCTATGATTGGGGTTCTTTAGCAAAAATATTTTTAGAAGAACAAAAGCCCGAATTAATGGAGGTAGTTAAGTTTGACCCCGAAGCAGGAATGTTTTGTGCTTATTCCTCAAATACAGATGCTTTAAAAACATTTATAATTGCGTTTAAAGAAACCTGCGAAAATGAAACTTTAATACGAGATTTGTTTTCAAGAGCAGAATTAGATTAAAAAAATTCAATATTATAATTATACAAAAAAACCGCTTCGATTGAAGCAGTTTTTTTGTAGTGAAAAAGAAAAAAAGGTGTGGCAAAGCCAAGCATTAATTATAATTGCTTTGCAAAACTCTTTTTTTCCAACAACCAGAAAAATGAAATAGTTATTCATAATTTTTATTTTTTTTTCATAACTGCTTGATTTTTTTCGCCTTGCACTCTTTTAGCTTTTTATCATTTTTACCCAATCCACTTGATCTTCAACTGTTTTATAACAATGTAAGATTCCACACCAATTGGTACGATATATAAATTTTAATGTAAAAACGATGCAGACAAAAAAAGAAGCAATAGTTTATTTAATGGAAGAAGTTGAAAAACTAATTCCTGTCAAAACATTAGATAAACAGAAAAAATTAGGAACTATAGTTTTCGATATAAAAAATGATTGTAAAGTTAGCTTTTCTTTTGATACTGTTTTGGCTGGTTCAAAAGGTAAAAATAGTTTTGTAATCTCATTTCACATGGCTATTTTCAATCCAACGTTAGATAAAGTAATTACTGCACCTTTTGGAAAAGAAAATATACATGATATTAATTATGGCTTGGTTTTATCTTTAAGCTATTTAAATTCTTTGCCAAAAGAATGGGCTGTTTATTCTAGATATATGTTTGATAATTCAAAGGACTATTTAGATGTTGCAGGTGTAATATTAGAGGATATTAAGAAATATTTTATCCAATATATACAACCACTGGCAGGTGATTATAATCAACTTTTGGATATGTACAAAGACCCAACTTTAATTAAAAATATAGGAAATTGGCGGCAATTTATTACAGGAGTTGCTGCTGCAATTCTAACAGATAGGGAGTCTGAAATTGAAGATACAATTGTTCCTTTGGCAAAAGCTAATGATAAAAAAATTGAGTTCTTAGAATTTAAAAAGTCAAAAAATTACGAAATAGAACTTATAAAACCAATAAAAGACTACATATATAAAAATCGCATAAAATAGGTTCTAATGAAATGATATGTTTCCTTTAAAGTATAGGGTAATGACCACAATGCAAGAAATCCATTGTGGCTAATTGATGAGAATGGAAACTTACGGCAGGATCGGAATGGAAATGGTAGCTGCTCTAAAATCTAATAGATGAATTTTATTGAAAATTTCGAAGTGTTCGGCTTTACTTGCTTTCGTGCCACAATAAATGAAATAGAGGAAGTGCTAAAAGATAAATTTGATGCAAATGTTAAATACGAGATGAAGAAGAAATCATTTCTCTTTGATCTTTATCTAAAGAGACCACCGAAGGGTGGGGCTCATTTAATTAAAGCATATTTTTTTGTACCTGGTTCTAATTCGTCAATGGTGGTAATGGTTACCAATTATAATGATGAATGGCAAACCTTAGCGAATTATATTGCTAATGAGTTAAAATTAGATGCGTTCAGTTTTCATATGACATCAGATTTGAACATAAGCGATGCAAGGAACTCATTTACACATTGGGCAAATGGAAACAAAGCAAGAGTTGTTTATGCAATGAAGGATCCAAAATGGATATTTCATGAAGAGGGAGATCCTTTGTGGCTGGAAAATATAGAATTTTATAAAAGAAAAATAATAAAAGATCGATTAAATCACAATATCCTTATCTCTTATTGTGAGAAATTAAACCTAAATATAACTGAAAAAAGCTTTTGGAAAAATAATGATGCAATACTACTTGAGAAGATTGCATAAAGCGTTTTTTGATACTAAAAGCTGCCATTATCCATTTTATGTTTGGATGGAAAATTACCTTTACACGAGTTCAAAACCTTTGATGTTGAAAAGGAAATAGCCGACAACCAATTAACTACCTGGATTTTTGAAGAAGAAAGTTTTGTACCGGTTGCTAAAATAAAACGAGATAAAAAGTATAGTATAGTTACCGACTACTTAGGCACACCAACAGTGCTTTATGATGATGAAGGCTTAAGCACATGGCCTATTGAGTTGGATAGTTATGGAAAAGCAATATAACAGTTTAAGTATTGGCAGCTGTTGTTTTTCAATTCCATTCCGTCTTCACTTTTTCACGGTGTAATAGTCCCCACTCTCTCAATGCCACAATTACAGC
>NZ_RCCK01000017.1 GCF_003664035.1 Pedobacter alluvionis | reverse complement strand
TACGTTGATAATGTCTTGTTTCATTTTCCTGCTCTATTTTTAGCTTATTTAACCTGGCTTAATACTATTTTGTCATACACTTTATCACCGAACCATTTTCTGATTGCTATTGCTGGTTTTGCCATATAACCTTTTACGTATCTTGTTTTTGGATTTTTGACGGTGGCAGCTTTTGCAATAGTTTGCCCAAGTGCATCAACATCAGTTAATTGATTACCCGTATACATTTTCTTAGTATTCTCAGCTACTTTATTGGCAAAGTTAGCATAAGCTCCTTTACCTGAAGTGTTCTTTAAATTTTCTGCCGCAATTTCACCCCAGCCAGTTTTTATACCTCCTGGCTCTACCACCACTACATCTATACCAAATTCCTTTAATTCCAAACGCAAACAGTCGCTCCAGCCTTCTACGGCATGTTTGGTTGCGTGATACCATGCACCAAATGGTGTATAAATTCTACCCCCCATGGATGAGATGTTTACGATTCTACCAGATTGCTGGTTACGCATAGTTGGCAATATCAACTGAGTTAAACGTGCCATTCCAAAAAGGTTTACTTCAAACTGTCTTCTTGCTTCGTCAATCGGTACATCTTCAACAGAACCATAAGACCCATAACCTGCGTTGTTAATTAGAATATCTATTCTGCCTTCTTTGTTGAGAATAGTATTTACAGCATCAATGATCGATGTGTCGCTGGTTAAGTCAAGCGATACTACCCCCATTCCTTTTGCTTTTAAATCATTCATTTCTTCGGTTCGCCTTGCTGCGCCATAAACAGTATAACCTTGGCTGTGTAGTTGGTTCGCTGTTGATTTTCCCATTCCCGAACTTGCTCCTGTAATTAATGCTACTTTTTTCATTTTTTTTTAAATTTTAAATTGTTTATGAGTTATTTACAATACAAATTTAGAATGAAAAACTAGGCTAGATTAACACAGCATAGGGAATATCTAACACAAATTACTGACTGTATAATTTTGGAGGTAATGACATACTAATTAACAATAAACTTCAATATCCCCCTTAAAAGTTCGAGCAAACTCCCAACCATATTTTGAAAAACGCTAATAATTCGAGTATTATCATTGTATGTCTTAAAAATAAGCTGTTTTTAAAGCATTGAGCTTTTACTATAGTTCTGGATGTTGCGCGGCATAGTAAGCCACTATTCCTATACAAGGCAGGGCAGAAAAGCGTCTGTGGCAAAGTTTTTGGTGATGAGTTCTGTTTCTACAAGTGCTCCACTTTTAAACTTGAGAATTTTATCTCGCCAGATTTCATTCTTCCGATAAAACACACCATCTATCTTTAGAAATTGATGGTCTTTTTCAATAACGTGAGAGGCATAATCAAGTTCAGTGACAAACTTTGCATGAGCTTTTGATGTAAGAGCGATTGCACCTGCGTCACCTTTGAACTATTTTTTTGAAATTTAAGTAGAAATTCCAAGATTTATCAGATAATTATACTACCAATAAAAATCGAATCTCTGATTAACTTTCCCAATAGGCAATATAAATGGTGGAGATTATTATTGATGATTCAGTAGAAGTTTATAATATGAAATGGTTATATAAAAAAGATCTAACAGATATCAATTCCATAAAAAAAGTGGAAGATGCTTTTGGCATTAGGTTTCCATCAGATTATAAAGATATTGTGTTAGCATACAATGCAGCAACACCATGGAGTTGCTAACTTTTTTAAGACAAAATTCTTATCCTTTTTAACTTTCAGAGTATGAAGAAGACCAGAAAAATTACAGTTTAGGGAATTTTAATAATTCAGCGTAAACAGTACACTATAGTGCTCTTTACAAAGCCAGTGCAGTACTAACTTAGGCGATACAGTGCTGTACTGATTAGCAGTCAGCATACTATACACCTGTTCATATAATTTTACTGTTTAAAACTACTTTGTTGTATGTTGATAAATTCTTTTAAAAAGAATCAAAAACAGCCATTGAATAATCAGGATTGCAGTTTTTGAATTTCCACATTTTGTCTTTTGATTTGGTAATGAGGCATATAGATAAAATAGTGGATTGATTTTTGTGGGCATCCTACCACAGCGGATGCTGTATAGACAATCCATTTTCAAACCTTTTAAATTTTAAACTTATGGCTTTCAAAGCTAGATTAAATTTTTCGGGCAAGGAGTACGATGTGCTTCATTGTGCCTATGCGTTAAACCGCGATGTAGATGCTAAAGGAAGACCCTCTTCCGGTGTTTACGGCGGTACCATTGATATCGAGATCGAATCAACCGAAGACACTTCTATTATCGAGGCGATGGTAAACAACCAGTACAAACCCATTACAGGAACCCTTCTGATCAAAAAAACAGAGGAAGATGCCAAAATGAAAGAAGTTGAATTTCAGGACGGCTACATTGTTAAATATTCCGAAGGAATCAACATTGTGGGCGATCACCCTATGACACTCAAGTTCCAGATTTCAGCACGCAAGCTTAAATTAGGAAACGCCGAGCATCTTAACGACTGGCCAAAAGCCTAGTCTTAGGTTGAGGGTGGGAAGGTTGAAGGTCTAAAATGCTTAACACTAAACTAAGCACCATGTTCTTCGATCCATACCAACCTCCTACTGCAATTCATTCATTTAAAAACATTAAAAACTTACTACAATGGCATTTAAAACCAGATTAACATTGGGCTCAAAAGAATTTGATGTCCTACAGTGTAGCTTTTCATTAAACCGCGATGTTGACGCAAAAGGCCGTCCGTCTTCAGGTGTTTATGGTGGAACTATCCACATTGAAATCGAATCCACTGAAGATACTTCAGTGATCGAGTCAATGGTCAATAACCAGTACAAACCACAAGCCGGTACCATTATCTTCAAAAAAGGAGAAGAAGACGCTAAGATGAAGGAATTGTCTTTCGAAGATGGTTACATCATCCAGTATAATGAGGGAATCGCGGTAAATGACAATACCCCGATGACCTTAAGTTTTGTGGTATCTGCCCGAAAACTAAAGCTGGGTAATGCCGAGCATACAAACGATTGGCCGAAAGCTTAAATTTTCATCTATGAGGTAGAATTGTAGTTACATTTTCTACCTCATAAATCATCTAACTATGGGAACGATTGATTATGCAAAACTATTCCGTGATAAGCGGCTGGATATTGCAATCGGCATAGGTTACGAGTTTGCCGGCGAAAAGAATAATTTCTCCAATGAGCTGGGTGATATTATAACTGTATTGTTGGGCAATGGCTTTCGCAAAACAGCAAAATCATCAACAGATGTCTATTATGATACGTATTATTTGCGTAAACGATATTTTTTAACCGCAAAAAAACAGTTGGTCGATATAGATATCTATGCTTATCTAACCAGTTCAAAAAAGAAGAATCCATCAAGCACTTTTGCCTCGTTCTTGGCTACAAAGGAAATAGTGATTTATAGCGGTCACGGCCGAATAGGTATAGGTCCCGACTTTGATGATGAAAAAAACAGCAAAGAAAATTTCATTATAGGATTAAATACAGTTGCCCACGCAAAAAATCAGCTTAGACTTCAAAATTCACCGCACGATAAATCACTCAGAATAAAATATGTTAAGGGGATGAAGTCAAGAAAGGATAACGATTTAGAAAGTATTACCAAAAAGAATCTTTTTAGGGAAGATCTATATCAGGTCTGGTTTTTTAATGCCTGCTCATCTATAGATTATGTGGATGAGATCAGGGGTAAATGGTCCGTAAAAGACAAAATGCAAAAGTTTGGCCTTGTGCGTACCGGAACGGGGAAAATTAAATCAAAAGATAATTTAGTTGTTTTTGGTACAAGACAGTCTGTAAGATCTGATGCAATCCCTATCCTAAAACAGATTTTGGCCGGAAAAAGCATGGATGATATCGTAAAAACAATGCAGGCTTACGAAAAAATATTTTCTCCGGAAAACAATAGCAACAATATATACTTCTCAGATTAAATGAAAATATCAAAAAATATAGGAATACTGTGCTGCTGCTTTATCATGACAGCATCCTGTAATTTGGACGGAAACAAAGAAAATACCCAGGTAAAAAAAAGATCTGAAGATTCAAATATGGTAAACAAAACAAATCCCCCACAGCTGGATACAACAAGGATAGATATGGACAAAGTAAAACAGGAACTGGATTGGTCTGATGTAAAGTTAAAGTTTCTTAACGAGTGCCTGAATCCTTTTTTAAAGACCAAAAACGTTACGACTAATTGTAGCGACTGCGATAAAATTTCTTTTAGCTATACCCTCACCACAAATGAAAAAGGTGAAGTAATAAAAGTGAACAGGGAATCTGAACTTATTGAGTGCAAACAACTGACCAGGAATGATATTGCAGAGCTTCACGCTGTGATTGAGTCCTATTTTAAAAGACAGATTTTACCCAGGTCATTTGCTAAGGGAAGTTATACCGGCCAGTTGGGTTTCATTTTAAAATGCTAGACAAAAATAGTTGTCCATTTAAAAATAAACAGGACACATACTTAAAACGAGAGCGCTAAGAAAAATGCTTGATTGGTAAAACATAACCTATGTGCACAGTTCGGAATTTCCACACTTCCGGGCAACATTAGTTTAAAACCAAAACCGGCCCTATACAGAAATGATAAATTAACCTCATATATAAATCTAAAGCGGAATACATGTCTACAGCAAATAAGGTAAGGGCAGAAATATTTGTAGATGGTGAAAAAATAAGCCATTTTACCTATCTTAAACTGGTCCAATCATTTAACAATCACCACGATTTCGAACTGCACTTAAGTCTGTTCGATCTTGGCCTTGCAGGAGCATTTGATGTTTACCAGTCAAGAAACTGGATAGGCAAGGATATTACTATCGAGCTTTTTTCTGTAATGGGCCAATCGGCAAATAAGTTCAAAGGCCTGGTAACCAAAATAAGCGTGATAAAGACGCATGGACAGAGCGGAGGATATGTGCTAAGCGGCTATAGCCCAACTATTAAGCTGGATGGCGGCGCACTTATGCGGTCATTTAACCAGCTGGATATAGAGAGTATAACCTCTAAGGTATTAAAGACCGGAGGCGTTGACGTAAAGATCAATGTAAACCGTAATACAAGTCTTGGATATTTTACCCAGTACAAAGAAAGTAATTTTGATTTTATTAACCGGATTTCGGCATTGTATGGCGAATGGTTTTATTACAACGGAGAGCAGCTGTGCTTTGGGATGCCCGACAAAATTGAAGAAACCCAGTTGGTTTATGGCCGCGATATAGAACAGATGGACTTTTCCATTAGAGTGGCCCACCTTAATTTTTCCAACTACTCCTATAATTCGGAAAATGACGAAATATTTAGTGGTACGGCAAAACCGGATACCGGCAGCTTGTCGGAACATAGCCTTTTTGCCATCCAGCAGTCGCAGGAAACTTTTAGCGGAGAAAACAATACACCGTTGCGCAACCGCATCACTTCCCAAAAAGAACTGGATGATATTATTAAAGTAAAAAAGGCAGCCGTTTCAAATGACCTGATTGGTATTAATGCCGTAGGCGATAATCCTGCGGTTGCCTTGGGCAGTATTGTTAAGATCACCAATTCGCAGCGCGAAGAATTGGATTTTGTAGAACAGGATGAAGGAAGCTATCTGGTGCTTTCGGTAACCCACGAGATCCAGTCGAACAACGAATATAAAAACCATTTTTACGGGATAGATGCTGGGGCCGATATTATACCCGTATACAATATTAAGACACCAATAGCAGAAAGCCAGATTGCTAAGGTGGTTGATAATAACGATCCTAAGGGCATGGGCCGTGTAAAAGTGCAGATGCTCTGGCAAACAGGAATAGATAAAACAGAGTGGATCAGGGTACTAACTCCCGATGCGGGAAGTAGTGACAAGGTGAGCAAGAACAGGGGCTTTGCATTTGTACCTGAAACTGGTGACCAGGTGCTAATCGGCTTTAGGTACAATGATCCTAACCGGCCATTCGTAATGGGCAGCATGTACCACGGCAAAATTGGCGCTGGTGGTGGCGAAACCAATAAAACGAAGAGCCTGACCACCAGAAGCGGATGCTCTGTAATATTGGACGACAGTAAGGGCAGTGCCACCGTGAAAGATCCAAGTGGCAACATACTGGTGATGCATGGTGATGGAACCATTACGCTCACTGCGCCCAATTCATTTACTATAAACACTAAAGATTTTGTTGTGAACGCCAGCAATAGCATTGCCGTTAATGCACAGCCCAGTGAGGAAGGTGGCGGCGAAGGCACCATAGCGATCAGTGCAAAGAAAACCATTGCAGCTACTGCTGACACAGAAGGTATTACTTTAGATGCTACGGAAATGGGAGTGGCTATTAAAGGTAAAACTGATGTGAGTGTAGAAAGTACAACGGCATCTGCATCGGTTAACGGAAGTACCGAAGCCATAATTAATGGTGCCCATGTTAAAATGAGCGGAACTGCCACAATAAGAATCAATTCTAAGGATACTGATATAACCTAAAAATTATGCCTGATCAGTTAGAATATATTGTTGATAAAGCCGTTTGCCATTGCGATAAAGGCGCTGCTCCTAATTTTTTTAAGGGGCTGGCCAATCAGAATGTTAAAATAAATGGTTGTATGGCCTGTACCAAGGCTGATAAAATTCCCATTACCAATATACCTTCTTTTGGGGTTTGCAGTGTTACCGGGTCTGCCTGTATGCCGGCACCCGTTGATTGGACAGATACTTATAGGGTAAAAATAAAAGGGAAAGAAACGCTACTTTTCAAATCCAAACTACCCTGTAGCATAGGAGGTAAAATCGAATTCGTGACGAGTGGGCAGATTCCCATCAGCGAAGAGGAACTGGCTAAAATGACCGATGAGCACAGCGAAAAAGAAGAAGATGAAGGCTGGGGCTGGTGGGATACGGCAGAATTGATCCCTGTGGTGGGTAGTATTATCGGCATCGTACGCTCGGCAGCAAAAGGCAACTGGTGGATGGTTGCCGCCAATGTTGGTTTTTTAGCGCTCGATATTGCCGGTGTGGTTAGTTTTGGCGCGACAACTGCAGCTTCTACGGCAGCAAAAGGTGGGTTAAAGGCAGGCTTAAAAGTTGCCGGTAAAGCCGCATTAGAGGCCGCCGGAAAAGTATTGACGAAGGAAGGTGCAAAAACATTGGCAGAGGCAGCAGCCAAGCATGTAGATGATATTGCTGCTTTAGTCGGCAAGTGTGTTACATCGTGTTTTACTGGCGAAACACTTGTTCATACTGATAAAGGCAAAATTCCAATTATGGATATAAAAATTGGAGATAATGTATATAGCTATGATGAAGATAAGAATATAATAATATTGCGTAAGGTTATAGCTTTGTTTAGCAATGAGGTTGAAGAAATATTAGAATTAGAAACCTCTGCAGAAATGATAAGGACTACAAGGACACATCCTTTTTATGTAAATGGAGAATACAAGGATGCTGAACAAATTGCAATAGGAGAATCATTGTTCGTGAAGAATGGAAAGAGTGTACCAGTAATTTCAATAAATTATGTAGTCGAAATCACAAAAGTTTATACATTTGAAGTAGAAGAACATCATTGCTATTTTGTAGGAGAATTAGGTATTTTAGTTTTAAATTCCTGTTACACAAAAGTTTTTTTTGAAGCTTTCCCTCATTTAAAAGGAATAGTTTCGCAAGTACATCATGCAATACCTCAAAAAGTATTTACAAAATGGCCAGAATTATTTGATAAAGCAATAAAAAATAGTTTAGAAAATTTAAGAGGAATTCCTAAAGATGGTGCTTCTGCACTGCACCAAGGAGCAATACACAAAGAATGGAATAAGTTTTATACTGCTTTTGAAAAATCCGGACTAAAACCTACAAAAGAGGAGGTTGAGGCAATGGTAAAAAAAATAGATGATACTTTTGGACATTTATTTAATCCACCTAAATAATAAACAAGATGAAATATCAAAAAATAGTACCAGAAATAATGATGGATTTGGGTGAGCATACAGTTTTTGACGACCCCCATGCTGTACATCAAAAGATTATTCATCTTCACATCAACTTAGAAAATTGGTTGGGTGATGACATACTGTGGAATTTACCTGAAACAATTGTGACAGAGAGATTAAAAAAAGCATTAGAACACGAAAAGTATACAGGTTTTACTTTTGATGAAATGGAAGTTACTAAGGATGTTTATTTCGATGATAATTACCATCTTAATAAATCATTGCCAAAGTTTTATTGGATGAAAGTTAATGGCAAAGAAGATATAGATGATGTTTTTTTAAAAGATTATGAATTATTTATGTCTGATAGGTTTTTAGAATATCTAAAAATAAATTTTAGTATAGAAAATTTAGAAATTAATCCTACAAGAAATGAGTTTGATGATTTTATAGATAAAATGATTTCTGATCGTAAGAAAGGCACAAAGGAGGGAAATCCAAATGATGACTCTAGTAAGCCCGATGATAACCCGTGGTTACCTCCGGATTGGGATAAAAATTAAAAAAAGCAACTTTATGAGTTGCTTTTTTGTTTTAACGGAACTTAATAATATTCAGGGTGCATATGATTTGAAAGTTTTTTCATCAAAAATCGTGGAGCCTGAAAATGTACAGCTTGAATTAGAAAGAACGCTTTAATAAAAAATAATGGTCAGCTAAATGAAGTTGACCTTGGAGAAAAATTTGGTCTTGACGAAAATGAAACCAGAGAAATAATTGTACAACTTCTATCCGAACATAAAATTGAATATAAAGAAGATAGAGCTTGTAATTACTGTCTTATGAACATCCGGGAAATGAAAAATAAACGCAGGTAACATTTATATAAGCGTCATGCGGGCTGATTGGCTAAAATTGAGTATTTTGGCTTTCAGTAAGTTAGTGACGGAAAGTAAATCGTTTCGAAATCCCGTACTACGCTTATACTTTGCCGTTAGTGGCAATGCTACAAAACGAAACGAATGGACGAAATAATTCAAAAATTAGACAAATATCTATCAATATTAAGACCTGAATATTATCGGGAACTTAACGAACCTTTGGACGACTCTCAATTAGACAAATTGGAAGAATATTACAAAATTGAAATTCCAAAAGATCTACGAATTCTGTACAAATGGAAAAACGGACAAAAACCGAATTGTTATGAAGCTTTTGTAAACAATTCTATGTTTATTCCTTTACATCAGGCACTTTACGACGCTTCTGAGCTTACCACAATGATCGGGTTTGACTTTGAAATTGAAAATTGGTGGAATGAAAACTGGATCCCGATTTTTCAGAACGGAGGTGGCGACAGTACTTGCTACGACCTACAAGGAATTTTTACTGAAAATAGAGGACAGTTAATAGAATTTTGGCACGCAGATAATGACAGAAATGTTATTGCACCGGCACTTGAGACTTTTTTTGAAAAAATAATCGGCTTTTATGAAACAATACAAAGAGAAGAATTTGACGAATATTTTAAAATTGGAGGAATTGACAATTATCCGAAAAAATTTATTGTAGAGTAGGTGCTATTGCCCAGCTAGGATAAAAAGCAAATAAAATTGATAGAATTAAGACGCAAATTTGAGTTATTTATCCACTACGTATCCCAATTGACAGATATAAATAAAGGAGAGAAATTGTATAGAGATAATATAAATAGTGCATGGCAAAAAGTACATTAAGTAACGAGGCAATTAAGGAGTTATTAATTTCCGAAAAAAAGGCAGATGTAAGAAAAGGTGTGAAATTAGTTTTAAATAATACACTAATTAATTTTGCCGATGATGTTTTTGATATTCTGAGAAGGTATCTTAAAGATGAGAAAATGTGGGAGGTGAATTATGATATTATCAGACTTCTAGGACAAGCCAGATATGAAAAGGTAATACCTATTCTTGACGAAATTTGTAATCAAAATGAAGATCATGATATGGTAACAAGTGCTGCTGCTACTGCATTATGCAGAATAAAGAGAGCGAATATACATGATGTTCAAGAAGTTCAACGCTTATTGACTTTTGGTAATTTTGCTGTAGTCGATGGCGCACTGCGGTCCATGGGAATGGATAAAGTTATGCCAAGTGAAAATAAGATTGGAGAAATAATTAATTCTGTCAAGGAATTTGAGCCTAAGATTGAAAAGGGTTATGCAGATATCAGAGAAGGGCTTGCGGTTGCTAGTGCGGGCTGGACAAAAAATGAGTTAGTTAAGAACTTTTTAGATGATTGTTTGAAATCCGGAGATAGTGCATTAGCAAAATTAGCTAAAAGCTCAATTAATAGTAAATATGCTCAAATCGACTAACGGAGTTTTTTAATATTTGAGCGCTAAGGGTTACGCCTTTATTTGAGTATAAACCACTATCAATTGATGAAAATGACCAAAGCATGAAAGAAATACTTGAATTTTTAGGCGTCGATAAAAGAGTCTGGAGTTGCTAACTTTGTTAGGACAAAACTCTTATACTTTTTGTCTTTAAGAGTATGAAAAAGATCAGAAAAAATCAGGCGGTATCTTTAAGTGAGTAGCGAGGCAATGTATCCTTAGTAGCATGAGTGTTAAATCGACTTAAAATATCTCGAAAGCTTTATAAACTTTCCTAAAGTCAAACATACCCGAAGACATGCTCAAAGCACCAAAACTAAAAGCTGACCCAGTATGTAAAACCAACAGAAAGCCTTCCAGAAAAGCCAAAGAAGATTACAAAGACAAGTCGCGGGATTAAGCGTTAGCATCTTAAACATCAAAATTGATGATCCGGCTTTCGAAATTTCATGGAGCATTTGTTTACAAGAAAGTTGTAAATTCAGGATTTTGAATTCTAAAATTTATGATATGGCTTTTTTATATTGGTACGGGTTAAAAACCCATACCAGCGCAGCGTTTTAGACAACGACTGATTAATGTTAAACAGTATTTATTATGCAAGAAACCGTTTCTGTAGATGATGCTATTAAAAAAGGTATTTATATAGTAAACCTGCCGGCACTATTGATCTTTATGATCGGGCTAACCGCTTCTTTTGCTATGGCCTTTTTATTTTTCCGGCCCTATGAAATGATAGCCGGATTGATTGTTAGTTATGTATTGGCGACGGCTTACCGTGCAATTATGGCCGCTAAATGGCGCATCTGGGCGTTTGATAAGGTGCGTAACGTGCATGAATTGCATGAGCGTGCACTGACAGAGAAACTTATACATCTAACAAACAGGCCTGGTTTCGGCATTATCAATTACAATTCGCAAAAGCAAAAAGCACAATGGCAGCAACTTCAGGAAAAGTTTCAACAGCCGGATATATTTATTGATGACCAGTCGGTGACTGCTGAAACCATTATAAGGTATTCCGTATTCAGATACGTGATCTGGACTCTACTATTTTTATTAATGACAATATTGGGCATCTACTTATGTACCCTTGGGCGGGTTATATCTTACCTTACTGGTATTCCTCTTATAATTACCGGCGCAGTGAATACTTACATTAAAATCAAAAACATGTTTAACCGGGCGCCTCAAATCGTCATGAATAAAGATGGCCTCCGCACCGCAGACACACCTTTTTATAGATGGAACGAGATAGCTAACGAAAAGACAATCAGAGAAGGAACCGGAAAATACGCCACGTACTATCTGTATTATGATCATCCAAAGGGAAGCAATAAATTTCACCTCAATGATTTGGAGGTGAACTTTATCCGGTTACAAAGATTATTACGGCTGTATCGCGGCCGGAATGATCAGCGTAAGCTTTGATGTTGGGAGATAGTATTGTTAGAAATTTATAAAAAATAATTTCCGGTAAAGGTCAAGCCTGTTTCTATGGCGACGGAAATGGAAGTGGCTATTAAAGGTAAAACTGATGTGAGTGTAGAAAGTACAACAGCATGAGTTAAGGGAAGTACTGAAACCAAAATTGATGGTGCCGATGTTAAAATGAGCGGAACTGCCACAATAAGAATCAATTCTAATGATACTGATATAACCTAAAAATTATGCCTGATCAGTTAGAATATATTGTTGATAGAGCCGTTTGCCATTGCGATAAAACAGTACCTTTAACTATCATTTTTTTATCTATAATTATTCAAAATCCGCTTCAATGTCATCAGTATTAGGGTTATAAATATCAAAATACAACCGTTCAATCTGCAAGTCTCTATTATTTCTTAAATACCTTTCTATTACCTTCCGCAAAACTGCCGATTTTGCAAATTCTTGCAAATAGAACTTGGTTGGGTACAGCCCAAGCCACATTATTTTAAATTTGCTGTAATCGTAACCATTAATATCGATTAGCCAATCGTAATAATCTCCGAAACCTTCCATTTTTTTTGAGCTAATTTCTTTAGGATTTAAGCCAGACTTGAAACATAAGTTAAAAAACATATCAAAGAATGAATATTCATTATCTTGCGGACCATAAAAGGTGTTTTTAAATGAGTACTTAGTTGGATTGGGGTAGGTCGCATCTATAAATTTTGGCAAGAATTCAGAGTGCAAAAAAGGCAATGTTCCAGTTATTGCAGCATAATAATAATGATAAACATCAAACTTGATGCGAAGCTGCGTAGTAATGCGTTTTTCTATTTCCTCTTTAAGAGGCTGACTTGCTATCGGATGAAAAAAAGCCAAAGTATTAAAATGATGGAATTCATTCCTTTCTCCCTCAAATGCAAAAGCAAATAATAGCTTACGTTCTGCAGTGGAAAGAGTGATGGTAACTTTCCTAGTTTTTAATTCTGCCGTGAAAATCCCAATGCGTTTTTCAAGATACATGTCTTTATATTGCAAGAAAAACTTAACGAGATTCGTCAGAAGTGCTATAGACAACTGCCTTCGTTTACTGCTAAAAAAGCTATTGACCTGGCTATATGAGTCTGGGCCTGGTAATTCCGCCTTGGCATAGCAATCCATAATCAGCTTGCTTATTCTTTCGACTTGCTTATCAGTCATTTCAATCATTGCTGCTAAGCAGAGACAATTGGCAAAAATCCCAGGGTATGGATTGCGCCAAATGGACCCCTCATCGGGCGAATATACTTTATAGGCGTCGGCAACCAGATGATGGTTTACCAGCAAGTTACTGATCATATCAAAGAACTTCCCGTCATTTTCTTTATAAGGGATTGATTTGAAAAGATATTTATTGAAATAGCGCCAAGTCACTTTGTGTTCTCCATCGAAGATCAAGCGTTCTATGTGATAGTCATTAAATTCAGAAATTACGCTACTATTAGTTTCTCTAAGCGCTAGTGCTATAAATATGCCTTCTGTGAACTCATCCATTTGCAGGCTATACTCACCAAAGCGGTCATAAACAATCCTATTTCCACTAATAAAAGAGTTCAGTTGTGCAAAACCATTAAGCAATTGGTCATAAGAGTGTGTGTTGAAGATTCCACCTCCAATAAAACTCTGATATTCATGCCGCAGTTTTGACAAAGCAGTCTGCACTTCATAGGCGCTGTCAGAATAAAAGCTAGCCTCTTTAATATAATTGAACAGCTTTCGATGATGGCTTCTGTTCCGCGCAGAATACACAGCTCTGTCTAAATTAATATCCATTAGAGTTTTTCCTTGTTCAACGGTTTCATGATCGTAATAATTGTTTTTTATTAATCTACCGAGCTTGATGAGGTTGAACTGAGTAATCAGAAACAAGGTCTTTTTGTTTTCCTTGGTTGCTTGTTTACCAATTTTGCGGAAGGATTCCGCACTTTTCAAATAATTACCCAGTTCATAGTGCATATAGGCGGTTTTCATCTGGTCATCAAGAGATTTGTCTTTTGGTTTACACAATTGTTCAATCGCCTTTGGAATATCCAGTCTGTTATAGCAACAGGCCACACAACTACAGTTACCATGTGTCAAATAAAGTGTCGAAACCTCTTTTCTTGTCTTTTGTGAAATAATGGCATAAACATGGTTTTGTGTAAGCTTTGAAAGTATAGCAATTACTTTATTTTCGTAATCATCTACACCATCTATGTAACTAGAATCGGTAAAATTTATTGAACCATCAGTTTGGACCCTGAAAGTGTCTAGCATCTTTACAAGTTCGTCATTTTCGCAGTATAGTTTGAACTGCTGATAAAAAGAGGCTTGCCTTTCTTTAAGTGTAAATGGATAGTATTGGCTCATTATATGCAGTGGAAGATATTGAACTTCCTCAAACAGGTAGTCCAATAACCTGAACAGTTGTTCCAATAGCGGCTTGCTGCGATCTACTTGGAAGTCTGTATCAACAGTCAGAGTATTTTCATTTGCTTCAGATACTTTAAAAAACTGCAATGTCTTTGAATCTTCTGAATCCTTGACAAACTTTACGAAAGTGTTTGGACCCAGTATATTTTTTGGATCTATAAAAATCTGAATAAAATTACTATTTTTTGCTATTGATTCATGAAGACGCTCTTCCAGGGAATAGTCTAGCTGAATCGCATACCAATAAACGGTCTGTGTTGAATTATCACAAAGGAGAAACAATAGCGGCCAAGGCATTTCTTGTTGGTAATATCGGATGTGCCTGTTATCTATCTTAAAAGAAATCATTCCCTTATTAATAGTGGTTTTCAGAGGCACTACAGGTTGGTCCGTTGCCTTTACCTGTAATTTAAACATATCCAGTGTATTCTCCCCAGGCTTACCGATGAGTTCAATTTGAAAATCCACTCCGCGATCTTTCTGATGCTCTTCCGAGGTTTTGTTGATCTTCAGATCTTGATATTTCACCCTAATGCTTTCTAGCACATTGTCCAGTAGAATATTTCCTGATTCCTGTATTTCTTCCGAAGTTCTAGAAGTATGTTGTTGTTGAGCCTTTGTCATCTTGTCTTGAGCGTTGCGATTAAACAAATTTAAGCATTAATCGAGTTTACATGCAGTCATAATTATAGATTAATATTAGCGCATGTTATTAAATTTAAATAGAGTAGAATCGTAAAAAAAATACCCAAAAAAAGGAAAGCTCCATCAGTGGAGCTTTCCTTTTTTAAGCAATTATAACAGAACAGCGACCACAAAAGTGACTGCGGAAGTTAAGAGAAACATTACCGCATTTAATTAAGATGCACAGCCTCATTGCTAGCTTCGGTGTCTAGGTCAATAAATAGATGAACTAAAAATGCACTAACAAGAGAAAGTGCGTATTCCCGTTCGATTGGTAACATATCTGCTTTTAGAACTTCATCAATGTACTGTTCAGGATTCCATTTTTGTCTTACTAATTCAGGATGCTTAGGGTTCATCGTTCGAATCAAGTCCTCGAACTTCTCGTTTGCTGCTTCAATAAATTCTTTACGATCTGCTCCAACCAATGGTAGGGCAGAAATTTGCACATTAGCATCCATGTTCTTAGGTTTAGTTATTTCATCGTCATTCGGCGATCTTTCGTATCTGGTCAGACGGTAGTCGTAACTAGCACTATCATGGCCATCCACATCACTATAAACCTTTTTGAAAATGTCAAGTTTATCCTCGTCGCTCAATTCTACATCATTCTCATTTTCAATATCCATGATGTAATACTCCCACTCTTCATTTCTGATCTTGTGCATATTATCGAACAGCAGTTTAGCTAATTCCAGTCCTTCCGGCGAAGCCTTCAGCATTTCCGTCCATTTTTTAAATCCGACCAATTTGGCGATGATATGCTGCGCATTCATTAGGGTGAAATCGTCCTCATCGATATCGAAGTCGGTAACCAGCGCGTCCACATCGAAAAACTTTGGAGCATATCCATAAAGCTTGCGGCTTAACAATGGATCAAAATAAGATTTTTGGGTTTTAAAATCTTTGTGAAGATTTTTTGCTTGGAGTTTAAAGTACTCAATAGTTATCATAATACATTCCTTTTGTTCCAGCTTAACTATCCTGAATTTTCGCGTTCGTAATCTTTGTTCGGATAATAAGCAGGTAGGTTTGCATTATTAAACTATTGGCTGATGAAATCTTTGCACGAACGGGCATGCTTGCCAACAAGCATACACAAATATAGTAAAATATCTTTAATAGTATTTTCAGATGCAAACTTTAGAGCCTTATGTATAGAAAATTTTTGACTACGATGCGTAGGTTTACCATCTTCTTTATATAGTAAACGAATTTTTTCAACATAACTTAAAATTATATAAGTAACCTTAGCCGACGCAAATCCTCACAATGTTTATCGGCTATTAATTTATCTATAATATAACAAGCATTGTTATTTAATCGCAAATATTGTGTCGTTACCAATTGTCAGTATTTTACTCTTCCAGCCTCAGGTGAAGGATAGGAAATTCTTGCTTCATGATCTCAGCGATTTCTTCAGCTTTCTTTCCCTTTTTAGATTTGCTGTAAGCGAGATGATCATAACCTGTATGGTCTTTAATCTTTTTCATTAGTTCAAGTTTTTGGCTATAGATTTCAAGGTCTGTTTTCTCTATATCTTGTTCCGCCTTTCTGACCTCCAAATGTTTTAAGCGCCTCTGAGATTCCAGATCAATCTTTCTACTCTCAATTTCCAGGTCTTTTAACTTTAGTTCATAACCCGACTTTTTGAAATCCAAAATCGTCTGAAAATAAGCTAGCAACGGTTTCAGGCTACCTAAGATCTGAATGATAAAGCTTCCTCTTTCAATGACTTCAATCTCATGAGCAAGACCTTCTGGCAAAACCTCTTCCATTTCATTCATCAAAGAAAGAAATGTAGACACTTGGCTGACCGTCCAACGGTCAAGCGTTACTCTAATATTTAGCTTAGCCTGCCCCTGCTGGAGACCTTGGCCACCTTCTGCAGGTGGAAGGAAAAATCCTGTTTGGGTTCTGAATTTTTCAGGGATTCGGCCATAGGCAGACAAAATCTCTCCAATGGCCTCATAGTTGCCGGCATGTCCGGCATCTGCTGCGAGCCGCCTGAATAATTCTTTTACATCAAGACTTAACAGGTTCGCATTTATCTGAGGAAAGGATTCCAGATGCTGAAGTACTAATGCCAATTCTTTTAAATTATCTGGGTTGTTAACTTTAAGCAACCTTTCAACCGTTTTTCCATAAAAATCAACCGGTCGCTGCTTAAAGTTATTCCATATTCTAAAATTCTTGGGAATTATCGTGTTAATAAATACTGTGCCATTAAAATCGCAAAGGATTGGTGGTCCAGTAAGCTTGAAGTCATGAGTAATGGTATTGAAATGGCAATCTATAAATGAGGAATCGTATAAGGTAGACTTTGAAAATCTAGATTCGATAAACTGGCACTTCACGAAAGATGCCCTGCTAATGGAAACCTGAGTGAATATATTGTTATAAAAGCGGGAAGCAGAGATACTGCAAGTTTCTGAAAATATTCCGCCGCTAAACTCACAACTATCCAGGTCACAGTCGATAAAAACAGATTCATCCGCTATATTGATCTCATTAAATCCACCATCCAGAATACGACATGATGAAAAGCGGCTTTCTTGAAAAGTTACATCTGTGAAAACACACTTTTCCAATTCACAATTCTCAAAAACACATTTGGTCATTACTGCACGTTCAAAATCGCAGTCTGAAAACCCACAATTTATGAACTTCACGTCATAAAAATCAATATTAGAAAAGGTTCCGGCTGCAAAATGCTTATTTTTAAATAGTATTTTTTTGAGTTCCACCTCATCCCAGTAAACGTCTGTCAGATCATCTTCCGTGAGTTTATTTATTGCTCTTTTTAGTTGCCCGTTGCTGGTATGTTGCCCGCAAAAGTGACTATATGATAGGGATTCACGTTCGCAACCTGGGGAAGAGCAGTTAGGTTTAGCCATTTGATAATGATAGGTTAATGTATAGCTGCTGACACCGCAACTCTTTCGCGACGAAAGTTATTAAAAATACTTGATTTAGTTGAATCATTATGAATTGGAAATTTATTATACCTGACTGTTATCAATTGAAAATTTTATCCCGTATAGTCTCTAACGAATTATTTAAAGTTCCTTGCTGCTGGAAAGAGCTCCGCCTGTATTACAAGTTGAGCCTTGCCCCAGCTTGGGTTTTGCAAAGAAAGCTGTAAAGTATATTTAATTAGAATGATACCACAACAATATTGATTTATGTAGTTTATAAACTGAAAAGCTCATTATTTTTGGCTCTATACGAAATATAGAGTGTCACTGGTATTTTGCAATCTTTCAAATAATCTGTCATTATCCTAAGCGATACTTCTGGAGCTAATCCTCCGTTCGACGCACCAAGCAACGGAAATGCAATTGACTGAATTCCCCGATCTAAATAAGTCTCCATGAATTTATCTAATCCTTTTTCTAAAAAATATTCATTACTTGGCTGGCGCCAATGATATTTTGTAGGAAAATTCAAAACCCATTTGTGAGGCATTTTATATATCCAGAGCTTTCCAATGTCTAATAATCCACCCCTGCAAATTCGCTGATACTCGATAAACATAACTGGGTACCTTTTCTTATATTCAAGAGCAAGCCCTTTCCCCATTACCCCAACACAATTGACGGTATTAACAAGGGTTTGGGCATTACTTTCAAAAATATTTCCTGACTCAATAATTTCCATTGTTACGATAGAAGCTGTATCGTTTCAAACAGTTCTATAAATTTTGGTTCGTATTCTGCATTAAAAAGCAGACGGCTTCCATCTTCTGAGATTGTTAACGAACTGTCTTCACCAAGCAAAAATAACCTTTTTTGTAGTGATGTATAACCCGCAGCATCACATTGATAATAAATAATCAATGACCCTGCAAAATCTCCAAGCGCAATTTGGAGTTTCTCTTGCATTTCTAAGACTTCTTTGCTGGCATCACTTACATTAAATTCTTCTGTAGTATTCAGGAATCTTCCGATCGGATCGGCATCAATTATCGTTTTCATAAATTCATAGGAATTTTCACTAATCGGTAATATCTTCCTGTTTCTTTCCAATATTTCAAGCGTTCTAACATGCTGAAGCTTTCTGTTTCCTTCTGCAACAGCAACAGGTTTTCCAATATCATGCAGTGCAAGGCAAAGGAGATATTCTTTTTCTATTGGGAAAAATTTTTGCTTCCCTTTAAAATATTGCAGATAATTGCATATTACCTTTCGGGTATGCTGCTCCAAGTTTAGACCATCGGGGCCGCCCAGTTCTCTGCCGAACCAATATGAAAACTCAGGTTGTAGCTTTAAAGCATAAAACAGACCATCAATGTCATCTTCTTGTGACCCCATCCACTCTTCAAGTCCTCTCATTGCAAATGACAGATCAAAACCATACTCCTCGGTATTTGTATGAATAAGCCATACCCTGCCTTTGTAGCTATAGAATATTTTATACTTAGTACCTCTTAAACAGCTTTGAAATAAAATATTCTTTTCTCCAAAGGTGGTAATCCAATTGTTGTTGTTAAATTGGCCTCTTACCGTTCCTTCTATTGCTTCCCACTCATCAAGTGCGGAATGTTGTAGGATGAACGAACCATTATGTGGCATCGTCAGAGAAGCCCGAACAGAGTCTGGTTGTGCGTCGATCTCAACTTTCGCATTCAGTCCATTGTAATAAGTTGGATCGACCAGGATTTTCGAGCAAAATTCTGTAGCTAGTTCTCCGAGCATAGCCAAAAGACTCTCTTTGGCAGTCTCATCCTGAACTACAAGATGAAAGTTGCATGCCGTTAAATCCAACTTCTCTTTTATCAAAAACTCCTGGTGTGATGCGATTCTGAATCTCTGCCATTCTATCTCTGGCATATTTTTGTAAACACCTTCGAAATCAAACTTTGAGAGCGTTTCAATATCCCTTCCAAATTCTGTCTGTTTGGAAGCAAGAGATCCAACACTTACGTTCCAATCCTGCTGCATAGCCTCTCTAAGTGGGATAACGAAAAATATTGGCACTGGACAAACTGGATCGCTGCTTATTTTTTTTACTGATTCTTCCCCCCTTCCGAGATTTTCAATATAAAACTGAGTTGGCGTTTTAGATCTGAAATAGAACCTTGCAAATTCTTTTCGGTTTTCATCAGTTTGGGCGATGATCCCTGATCCAGCGCTGTCCAAGAAAATTGCGTCACGTCTACTCTTGATCGCGCCTTCACGAATGATCGATACTGCATTGTCCAAATGGCTAAAATGATATACCATTGGATCAGTGCCACCATTAAACTGCTCAAGCCCCTTTATCAAAAACTCTGCTGGATTGTCACCATACACTTCTTTTAAAGCCCCATTACGTTCAACGCTTTCGTTCCATTGCTTTTGATAATCCGCCTTTGGCTTATGGCCAAAGTCATGGTCAAAATCTGTAGAAGTTTCTCCATCTATTTCCGGTCCGGATTGTTCATATAGGTTAGCTGTAATCGCTTGCTCTACAGGTGGCTGTTCCATTCCTTCCTCGTTAAAATAGTCACTTATTTCCTGAATGTTTGAGCGAAGAAGAAGCGATAGCTCTTTTTCAGATTTTTTTAATCCAAAAATCTCACAAAGCCTATCAGTAAGGGTGTACATTACTTTCGGTGAATTCCAAGGTCTAGAAACATAAAGGATATTCTCATGAAAATGAATTGGTACCTTTCGACGAAGATCGGCACCATATACGATAAAAATCTCTGATGCTTCTTTAAACTGTAGACTTTTAAACTTAGAATCAAGTTCAAAATACATCTGTTCATAACCGTCCTGCCTTTCTTTTTCCATCCATTTTGCCCAAAAGGGAATTATAGATTCCAGTTTAGCCTGCAGAGAAGAAATACCAAGATCGGTTGAAGTTTCTATAGTAAACTGGTCCTGCCTCAATATTTCAACTCCCAAAATACCCAACAGGTTGCCGAGATCGGCATGACGCTTTGCTTCTAGATCCAAATAGATAAACCTGTATGTTCCTCCAAAAATCGCATTATCCCCGTCCGGATAATGTTTTAGACTTCCTGTATTGGTATAATCTCCCTTTGTATCGAACAGGTTCGCCGCTTCGGCCCAAAGCCTTACTTTCTCTACTGTTTCCCCGCTCCAAGAAGAATATGCATCCAGCAAATATTTGTATATAGTACTTATCCTGACTTTATTACCTGTCCCTGGATCCTGAGAAATCTTTTCCAAAAGCAAAAGGTAATCGTTAAGTTCCAAACGCGGCCTAAAGCCAAAAAATGCCCGCCAATCTGCATTAAGTTCCGGCCCGTCAAACACCGGCAGGTATCCATCACAGAGTTTCAAGGTCTCGGGATCATTAAGAAAGATATTTTGCGCAGAAAGGCAGGTTACCGTAGTTGTAGGTATGCAGGCCACTTCTGAAACGTACCATTTCAAGTAGTTTTCAATCTCGTTACCATTAATCCAGGCTCCCCTTTCAGTCTTTCCACTATAACCAATTGCAGGAGCTGAAATAGCATCTACAAAGATAAATTCAACAACGTCCTTCCAAAATATTTTTGCAAACCCAACGCTTCTTTCTGTATATGGGAGCAGAGTAAGTGTTGAAATGTTCTTCATCTGTTCCGTTTTGTAGTCGTTCCTCAACCAGTTATAGGTATGCTCTTTTCGGTCGATAAAAGCCTGCTTGATTCCAGATGCTACAAGATCTGATACCCAAAGCCTTTTTTCATATACTACGACATCTATTCCTTCATTGACTCCAAGTGCAAGAAAAAATGCTTTCCATTTGGCAGCATTTGCCCCTTCTGGCATGTAAGACCTGTCAATGTAAATGTCTTCGGCAAATACCTGTTCAAGTGCAAGCCGTGGCTTATATCCCGAGGAAAGGAAACTGTCCTTAGCAGGAATTAGCCTTCCTTCTGTCGTCAGTACCCTCAATTCTCTTAACTCGGCAAACATTTCAGCTGTAACTTGACCATCTAAATAAAGGTTAAAGATCTTTCGTGTTTCCAATATTGCATTCTCCGGTTTAATGTATGTCTTAACATTCGGAATCACAGTTTTCGCAAGGAATGTAAAATCAGATTTCTCCACAACGCCCAAGCTTTCAATCCAAGTCTTGATTTCGGGAGCCATGTCGAGCCATTCCTGCAAACCGGGATTAATAAAAGAAAGCTCGCTTTCATCGTCATAGGTTTCTCCGGTAGCTGGAAAAAAAACTTCCTTGGGTGATTTTAGCTCGTTTCTATGGTTGAGAATGAATGACCATGACTTTAAGATATCATTGGTTACTTCCTTGATTTCAGGATTGTTGGCTAAATCTTTTAAATGGCTGATAAACTGCCTATTCTTTTCAAGAGTATGTGAAGTTGCAAATGTAGGTAACGCTAAAACATAGGGAACTTCTGCCCATACAAATGACGCAGTACCAGCCTTTTTCAGCTTTAGTTTATGGCCGATTTCCTTAAAAAAAGGAGCTTCTGCTATATTGGGACGAATACCATTCCCCGATACAGAAGTTATTATATGCTGCCCGTCAAAAAACACCTGCCTTGAAAGACCAGTAAAATCTATGATGGCCTGGTCTCTTTTTAATAACACATCTTTACTGTTAACAACAAATGGAATTTCAATTAAAGCCTTGTCTAGACTCGTATTGTAAAAGCCTCCCAGTTGCGTCGTGTAGCCGAGTCTTTCCGGTAGGATATTATAGGCATCATATTTTTTGTCAGCCACCATCGCAGCTACCCACTTAAGAAGCTCATAAGGAATGCTCGAGAAAAGCCATTCATTGAATGCTGACTCTTGATGAAGATTTTCCCTGCTAGCAAGAGTATAAAACGCTGCGTTGACAAGCACAGGAATATTGTAGTTTTTCTCTTCGGTTGGCAGGTAGGCATAAAGAAGACGTTCCGATGCATCAAGTTTTGTCAACCTCCCCTCGCTTATTTTGGCAGCAAAAGTAATGTCTACCCTTGTCGTTGCCTTAAGCTTTTCAGGCACATTACTGTCCTCAGCAAGTTTTCTCCTGGTAACTTCAGGTACTTCAAGTGTAACCAAATGCTTTTGCCAGCGTGCCTTCTCTTCGCCATTTACTTTTAAGACAGTATGACCTTCTTCACTCTCGATAATTTCGATATTGGTACTGCTATCAGTCTCAAATAAAAGAGATGTTATGTTTTTAAGGAACAAGTACATATTTGCATTGGAGGCAAGCTCTTTTATTCCTTCTTTGATCTCGGTATTGTTATTTAGTTCAATGATCGTTGCTACCTTCCACCCACCGGAAACAAGAAAGTGATCGATTTCGGGGTCTACATCAGTAATTTCTGTATAAATAGGAATGATCTGCCAAGGCATTTCAAACTCTAGTCCTTCATTGCTTTCCCACGCTTCCCGGCTCTCACCCCAATCATCCTTCCATTCATGCTCGTAGCTGGCATCGAAGCGAAAATATTCCCCTTCTGAAAAAACAGTTACTTTTTTCGACTGTCCGAATACAGACTTGAACCCGATTCCCTTAAAACCTGTTTTGTCAGGTGCGTTTTTCTTCGTACCATCATCAACTCCAGTAATCCCTCGGACATCGCGTTCATCAAATGGTTTGCCGGTATGTGCTACGACCAATACATCTCCAAAGAGCTTTATAGTCAGTTTGACCTTTGCGTGTTCGACCGATGAGTCATCGGCATTCTGGATCAGCTCGTAGATAAACCGTTTGGAATCCCTGTACAGGTCTGAGGAGAGATATTTCAGGGACTTTGCCTGGTAGACAAGCTGATGAGCCTGTGAATAGTTTGTATTGCCTTCAAACCTGAGTTTTACTGCGTTAATTAGTGACATAAATTGAGTTGGTTATTAGATCGTTTTTTAAAGGGCGCCGATGGGCATGTTTAATTATGTAATATTTTAATGGACTCCGGCAACGTTGCGCCAATACGCCCAGCTACCTGCTTAAATTCGTCCATTTTCCCAGTGTTCGAAGAAAACAGGTTTGCCAGTTGATCCCTTACAAAAAACGAAACAAAGTCTTCTTTTTCCAGTTCTTCACAGAGAAGAGCAACAGTTTCGTCCTTTAATGGATATTTTTCGACATAAGTTATATATAACCTTACGTTGGAATTCATAAATTTCCAATACGACCACTGCGCTTTGCTATGCGTTACAAAGAGATGTTCAAAAAGGGCTTCTCCAAACCCATGTACCTCCAGAACATTATGATCGTCGTTATTTTCAGGATATCGTTCATAAAAAACCATTCTCTGGCAAGCTTCATTGATGTCATCTTGCGGAATGAGATTATTTCGGAGCATCGACGCAAAAACTGCTAGGCCGTTGCTCATATTATTAAGTTTTTTCTGCCAGAAATTCCTTGTTTCTTCCTTCGAAAATCCAAGATGCTGAAAAAAGTGCGGTTCCTTATTCAAAAAGCCCTTTGTTAAACCGTTGTCCGTCTTGATATATGCAATCAACGAATCGGTAAGAATGGAACTGTTAAGCTTAAAAATCTTCTTGATCAAAGAAATTTCAATTGTGTAATCAAAAAGATCGGTTATTGCATCGAACAATTCTTTCCAAAAATCCGGAAGTTCTCCCTTTGACACAGCATTGCTGATTTCCATGATAAGTGGTGTGACGTCTTGTGTTGCGGATGTGTAAGACCTATCATAGTGCCGTTTAAATTTGTTGAGTAGAGTAGCCTTCCCACCCTCAATAGTGATCTTTTGAAGGTTGGATTCCAAGAAAGCCCATAAGCCATCCACATGAGAAATATTGATCTCATTGTCTTTATTGTGCGCGCAATCGTTTCGGCGATCTTTCCAGTACCTTATCTGGTTTCGGAGGCTGTCATTTATAGGAAAGAACGGGGGGCCAGCTTTTGGGCCTTGTGATATTTCCTGCCGCATTACGGCATTAAAAGCTGCTGCTTCCCAAAGATCTTCATTCTGTAATTCTCTTATGGCATCTATCCATAGTTGCTGGGGAAAGCCAGAAGGCATCTCGGCTTCCATGATCCTGTCTTTTAAAACAACGACAAAACCCAGGTAGCCCATTAAGAGCGATGCGGGATATACCTGTGCCTTATAGCATTCGATTGAAGATTTGAAAAGTGCTAACGCATTGTCTGAATAATGGTTCTTTTCGATCCATGTCTCAAATTTGAGTTTCATTGTGAGGTTAATTTAGTTTTGACGTCGAATTTACAAAAAATATACCTTTCCGGCTTTAAATATTCATTTCAATGAAAGTGGTTCTTCCGCCATCTGATGGTTGGCTTAATCTTACCAAAATTGGATGGTTGCTAACTTTTTTAGGACACAATTCTTATTCTCTTTAACTTTAAGACTATGAAAAAGATCAGAAAATTCAGGCGGTATTTTTAAGTTATTAGCGAGGCAATGTAATCTTAGTAGCTCCAGAATTGGGGTTTATAAAGAAAGTTTAGTCAATTGGAACCAGCTTCACAAATAATGTAAACCAACGAAAGAAAACAAATTTCCTCTTATCCCAATAAGAGAAGAGCTGCTGAGACTTCGAAAGGAACTTGAAGAAACAAAGCTAGAGCATGACATATAAAGGCGGTTGGCACCTTCTCCAAGAGAGAGTTATGTAATGCTTCGGAACATCTACTTTTTTTTGACGAAATGTTTGGCGGGAAGTAGTGTATATATTATCACAAATGTCGTCTCTTTCATTTTAAGATCTCTTGGAACCACAAATTCAGATATAAACTGCCTGTTTTACCCCTTAAAAATTATACTTACTTTGTTTTGTGTAAGTTAGATGAATTAGAGAGCTAATTTGTCGTTTCTTTGCGATGGTTTGGGATGTTATCATGTTTTAGTTCCCTATTTCTTCCTTATTTTGATTAACTAATTAATAATCAAATAGCTTGAAGTTCTGTATCAATTACTTTCGGTATACATTTCAGCATATAATTCGTCTCATGAGCTGGCTGAAAATCCTTAAAGTGAAACACTGAGTTTCCTGCGATTTTGAATTTCACCAATTTATGTTTTGTCAGCATTTGTTTTGCCTAAATACCTGATATGTTGTATCTTTGATCAGGCTAATTTAGGTTTGTGCAAAGCAGTCCCCGATTTGTCCCCTATATTCATTAAAGCATTGAATATAAACGAGCTTCAGTTTTTGTATCGGCAAATAATCCCTGAAAACAACCACT
Source organism: Pedobacter alluvionis (assembly GCF_003664035.1). GTDB lineage: Bacteria > Bacteroidota > Bacteroidia > Sphingobacteriales > Sphingobacteriaceae > Pedobacter > Pedobacter alluvionis. The sequence goes on along the minus strand of NZ_RCCK01000017.1, from coordinate 24,221 downwards.
AATTTCGACAACTTACGACAATCAAAAACCTGATTGTTAATAAGTTATGTTAATATTTTCAATTGAATTTATTGGAAGTTTACCACTATTTTTCGCATTTTTGTTGCTCGGGCGACTCAAATTTTTCCCAAAAAAATCATGGGTGAAATTATGTCGCTTATCGACACTTAACGACACTAAAAAACATTAAACAGTACTAATAGCCCACTATTTTAAGGGGAAATTACCACCGATGTTTAGGCGTCTAAATTCCTGTCGACTTGTAGCAGATGCAGCAAAAAGTATGAAATGAGTAGCAATATAACAGTTGAGCGAATCTGCGAACACTGCGGTAAGACATTCTTGGCAAAAACTACGGTCACTAAGTACTGCAGCCTGAACTGTAACAGGAGGCACTACAAACAAAAAATCCGTAATCTAAAGATTTCTGCCAGCAATGAACAGACGCTTAGTACCCGTACAAAAGCGATTAATGACCAGCCCGCAGAGTTCCTTACTGTGAAACAGGCTGCGCGCCTGCTTCATTGTAGTGAGAGGATAATTTATCAGCAGATCAACAATGGCAGGATCAAAGCAATCCAGCTCAGCGAGCGGAAAACACTGATCAAAAGAAAGCATCTGGATAAGGCATTTAAACAGGTCGATTTTCAGCCAATCCAGCCTGCTGAAAGAACTAAAAACCCTGCGCTGGTTTACTGCATAAGTATGACTGATGCCCAACAGCATTTTGGTATATCAGAAAAAGCACTTTATGACCTGATCAAACGGAATGATCTTGAAGTATTCTCTAACGGAAAGTTCAGCTATGTACTCCGATCAGCATTGAACCAAATATTTTATAAAAGTTAATAAGTTATGGGAAGCGTTACACTGAGAAGGAAAAATCTTATTAGCGGAAGGCAAAGCCTTTATTTAGACTATTATCCACAAACAGAGTTGGAAAAAAATCATAATCGTGAAACACTGGCGCTAGCTGAGTTTGAAAGATCTACAAGACAGCTCGATATTCAGAACCGAAGGTTCAATTTCCTATCTGACGAAAAAAGAAATGGCAATTTTGTAGATTTTTTTGAAGAAATGAAAAAAAAGAGGTCAGGTACCAATTCTTTTAACTGGAAAATGTCTGTTGAATATTTTAAAGACTTTGCAGGCGATAAAGTGCCCCTTTCATCTCTAAATGAGACGTTTTGTGAAGAATATTCTGCCTATCTTCTGACCTCTCCTAGTGTTGGACGTACCAATCGAAAGATAAAAACCAATACAGCAGTGAGTTATTTTGCAAAATTTAAAACAACTTTAAAACAAGCCTACAAGAAAGGTAGTAAGTCTTTTATCCTTTGTAGTCTGAATCAAAAATTCCAACCAGTTAATTGTATCATTTTTTTTCATTTTCAAATAGTTTTTTTTTCAATCCTCAAAATTATAATAATATGATCCTAAAACTTTCTTAAACCTGACCTTTCCCGTAATTCTGAGGCTTTGTAGGGTACCAGGGGACATATTCATAAAAATGCGCACAGCTTTGCTCCGTATCCATTCTGGATGTGTATCATTTAATGTTGTTTTCATTTTTTCGTCCAATATCTGTCTTATTTCATAAAGCAGTTGTATTTTAAACTGCCTTAAGTCTTCTTTTGTTAATGGTTCCACTGTTAATATTTTTGTGAATTGAATATTTGGTTGTCGCAATTAACGTATTGGTTAATAATTTTTTATGTTAATTTTTGAAAACGCCTCGCACATACCGACCGGACTAAAACAGGCATTTATAGACGCTCACAAGTTTGCATTGATATCAGACCTGATTTGGTTTTACTCTTTTATAGGTGAATTAAATTTAACAAGTTTTGAAAAAGCCCGGAAAGCCCTGGTCAAATATAAGCGGAACACATTCCCATGGTGCCTGGAACGACAGAAAGGTGTGCCTATATCATTTACATTCTCTAATGTCGCTGTTCATTTATAATTCCTAAATTTTAGTCCGATCAAAATGATTTAAAAAAATCATCTTCTAGATATATAGTAAAAAGATTGAAGTGGGATGTAGCGTTTTAAGCAATCGAATCGTATAAATAATAATAGCAAACGGAACCATGTTCTTGATGCTTACTGAATATTTATTAAAAACCAGACCATGGAGGAACAAAGCAGTATAGAGGAAATCTTTTTCAGATATCTCTTGCAATATCAATTTGAGAAAAATTGCTTAGCCTATTCCATAGTAATAGGTACACATCTATATTTGAAGCCCCTTTCTGTTATAAGTAATTCAAGTCCCTGGTTTTTCGATGTCTACAAAAGACAAAACCTTTTTTATTCTTCGAATTTCAGTAAGCTGCCAGGATATTTACTTTCTGACTATGAGAAAAGCGGACAGCATTTTTGTGACAGCAAAATTCACGAAAAAGACAGGCGGAATTTGAGAGTCAACCATATCAAATACTTTTACCCTTTCTAAGCTCATATATTATGCAAGCAAAAACAGTATTATCAGTTTTATTAATAATCTTTGGAACATCGTTCCAGTCATGTAAACGAAATAATCCAATTGTTCCAAGAAGTGATCTGGACATCCCCAAAATTGAGGAAATATTAAATGGTAACGACCAAAATCTGATCAACCTGCTCAACAGGGTAAGGGGAAGCGTTGGAAGACGAGGTTCTGGCTCAAAAACAATATGGAGCAGAAAAAACGATTATGGCTTGGGATTGTATATAAGCGCCAATCATGTCTATAACATAACTGGATGGAATTCCCGAAATGCCCAATTTTTTGATTTATCATCGGAAAACCTTGGCATTTTCGAAACGTCACAAATTCCCCCGATTAACGGAAGCATAGCCTTAGGCAATACGCTGATAGCAGATTTTCCCTTCATTCATTTTGATATTTCTTCCGGTGCCACTAATACGACCATACTGCCGGCAGAAGATTTTTATCTAGGAATAATTGATAATCAACGAACTCCCCAAGGTCCTTTTCCTAAATACCCTGAACTTGTTAAAACGTCTGAACCATTGCAGCTATATGATCCCGAGCATAGGACAACAGCAACTCAAACCTGGAATATCGCTGTTGCAGGTGAAAAGGTAATTGGAGTGGGCTATCCTCAGGATAATACCAATTATCCCAATGGAGCAGTTGCTTATGGAAAAATATTATCCGATACAGAAGCTACGCAAGTCATCCAAAAACTGAAGATTGCCGGAGACACTGAAGGAGATATACCGTATAATTCGAGTGCCGAATTTTTAATAGAAGCGCACGCCATAACAGGGATGAGCGGAGGAGGCGTATTTAATGCAGATGGGCAATTATTGGGTATCATGGTTAGAGGAAGCGACAAGGAAAATGCCCCCAAAATCATCAGAGCAGTTAAAATATCTCATATTAAATCTACTATGATCGAATTTTACAATAGCCTATCTGAAACGGACAAGAGCAGAATAAGACCATTTATAAGTGGTGAATTATGATCAGTCGTGAGATTGAGTAAGATAAATTTTGACATATGCTTCTTTAGAACGTGTATTATTGAAATGGAAATATACTTTGTGATTTCCTATCTAATTAACTTACTTACTGCATAAGAGAATAATGATAGTGTGTGCTTGGATATTTCTCTTCTGTAAGGCAGCTGTGTTCGTAAAAGAAAGCCTGAATTTGGATTGGCTATTTTTTCTTAAAGAACATCTAAGAACCCGGTATATCATTTGATGGAGAAGAAAAGCCACTACCTATTATACGAAATGGAGAACATAACGTCGATCTCCCTCCAAGATCGGAAAGCGAGTATTTTTGGCTGCTTGATAAAAAGCATCCTGAAATATAGGTTAACTCCGGGATTGGATCTTAGTTAAGGTAGAATACCGATTATCTGAGAATAGCAATTGGCAGGAAGCAATTTTCCCAGATTGTCGAAAAGATGACACGAATTCATTTAAAAACGACAACACTATTGAATATGGTGGTGGCGTAGTTAAATGTGATCCAAATGAAAAGCAAAATTACATTATTGCCAACTGGAAATGGAATGATGCAAAAACAGAAATCACCATTACTGATATTGCAACCAAAGTGACCACTGTTGAAAAGGTAATCAAGTTAACAGAAACTGATCAGACTGGCAAGTTTACCCCCGAACGTTAACATCTGAAGATAGTATCTTGACTAATACTAAAATGCGACATCCTTGCTAGGTATTGTAGACTAGCATTTTCTTTTGACAAAGTTGATTAGTTCATCAGTTTGCTGCATTTGTAAATAGCATGTGCGCACCACTTTCCTGATAAAAGGCTTTGTAATCTTTGATATTCAGCATATCATTTACGGCTTTGGCTTTATCGACACTTTTATCATAATAAGCTTTGCAAATTTGATATCCAACCCAGTAACCTAAGTCAGCCGGTTTATCAGCAGTTTCCTGTTTCGAATTTGCTATCCAGTTATAACTGCGTTTCAAGTACATCTCTTTTTCAAAATCGGCCCATATTTGTTTTTCTTTTCCTTTGGCCCATACGTGCAAACGTGGATTAGCGTTATTACCAGATATTAGTTCCCCAATAAAATCGGCCATGCCTTCTATCATTACACCGCATAAAAGAGATGTATCCCGTTTCATCCCATTCTGATTAAAATGGATCAACTCATGTGCTATTGTGTTGGGCAAATTGGATAGATTGTTAAAATTGTTATTTTGCCAAAGCGTAAGTTCTGTTACCGGGATATCGGATGTACGCACGCCCTGATCAAGACCTATTAGTAGCCCGCTTTCGGTCGATGTACCACCCGATGTAAACGCGCCAATCACAAAATAAACGTCGGGGAAATTAGCTGCTTGGTAGAGTTGTTTCAACTTCACAAAGCTAGCTATCATCTGTGGCTTTTGCGACTCAACCATAAAAGTATTTTTACGGATTGCGGCGTAAAACTTAGGCTTACTATCATGCGTTTGCACGAATTTTTTTACGCTGCCTACCTTTATGGCAAAATAGTCCTGCAAGCCAACTGTACCTGGCTCTACGTAATATTTTTTATAAATAGCTAAACGGTTGGCTGTGTCCTGATGTGCAAGGTCATATGCCTTCCAGAAATTTTTGATGTCGGTGGTAACTAGTTTAGCTTTCAGCGGATCATTTGTACTGGCCTTGATATTTCCAATCCTGGCAACTAATGTGGCCCATTCGGGCATGGAATGCAGTGCATCAAGATCGGTGTCTACCTTTAGGTGTGCCCCATCTTTATAACCATATTCAACCGCTTTTTTTAGCAGAAACATGGCGCTATCGGCTTTACCGCTTAACGCGTAACAGCAGGCAGCATTATAATATTCATTACGTTTTAAGGATTTAAATTCGTCGGTGCCAGCAGCAAGCAAATAATAACGACCTGCAGCAATATAACTTTTGACTGCGTATAAGCTATCAGCTTTTCTGCTCTGAATGTTTTGCGCAAAACCGCAGGTACTAAATAATAATAAAAGCGATAAATAGATTTGTTTAAGCATAAGCCATTTATTGAGATAGGGTTATAAAAGCCATTTTCGGAAATTATATGTTAAAAAGACAATCTAATTTATTCAACGTTGCTTCTAGGAATAAATTTATGGTAATTATAGACAAACATAACCCATAATAAAATTACAAAAAAATAAACGTGTTCATGTAGTACGTAACATGAGGTGTGCCACCAAACGGATAGGGAAATAGACCAACTTCAACCCGAATCAAAATCAAAGGCGTAGAAATGAGTAACGATCATTTCATATAGGGGTTTAGCCGACCCCGCAGCGGATGAACAAACCAACATCCATGTAATGCGAGAAAGCCATGTTAGTGAGTTATCACGTGGTGCGAAGTCAGATTGTAATGCAGCTCTATTTGAAAGGTTCTAAGCCCTTGTAAATGCAGAAGACAATCAAGATTAATCAGTATATTTAGCTATAGCCAAAAATTTAAGACAGATGCCACAGGATGTAAAATTTAAGTCGATTTTAGACCTATTGAAAGTATTTCCAGATGAACACGCTTGCCACCAGTATCTAGCATCACAGCGTTGGGAAGGATTGATGAAATGTCCGCATACTGGATGTAATAGTGAGAAAGCGTACGTATTTAAAGATGGTATACGTTACAAGTGTGCCGAATGCCGGAAAATATACACCGCTAAGACAGGTACATTTATGGAAGCAAGCAAATTACCAACTATCAAATGGATCATGGCTATTTATCTGGTCCTGCATAAAAAAGGTATCAGCTCTATCCAATTATCAAAGGATATTGATGTTTGCCAAAAAACAGCATGGTTTATGCTGCAGCGTATTCGGTTAGGACTAGGCAATACTCCCGCGCAAGAACTGGAAGGGGATGTAATCGCAGATGAAACCTTTGTGGGCGGTAAGAATAAAAACCGACACGCAGACAAGAAGGTAAAGCAGAGCCAAGGCCGAAGCTTTAAGGATAAAACACCGGTATTGGGATTAATGCAAACAAACGAATACGAAATGATTGATGATAAACGCGTAATATCTAAGCATTCGAGGGTAATGTGCTTTGTGGTAAATGATACCAAAGCATCAAGCATACAGCCATTAGTTAAAGCGAACGTTAAACCAGGCAGTAATTTTACCTCGGATGAATGGCACGCCTATTCTGGTCTGAATGCAATTTATAATCATCAGGTAGTTGATCATTCAAGAGGCCAATACGTAAACGAATTGGGGCATACAAGCAATGCTATTGAAGGTTTTTGGGGATTGGCAAAGCGATCTATCATTGGTATTTACCATAAAACGACACGTAAACACCTAAATAAATACTTCAATGAGTTTGTTTTTCGCTACAACAATCGTAATTTAGGGGCACAGGGACAAATAAACCAGGTTATTGTCCAAATGTCCTGCCGAATTAAATATAAAGATCTTGTAGCATGAAAACATTAGTGAAACCTGTTTCAAAAAAAACAGCTACTCTCAGAAAGAAAAAGAATAAAAAAACAAAAAAAATTTCCAGCGGTAACAAAGCATTAGATGATGCAATTAAATCGCTTTTTAAACCGAATAAAGACATTTAAGGTCACGGTAGTTACCAACCCCTAAGAGGATATAAATATCACTTAGGGGTAGTAATTGCTATTCTTTAAACTAATTTAAGCCGCATATTGCGGCTTTTTAATTTTAAAAATTTATTGTTATGTGGTTTGTTCGTTACTTAAAAAAAATGGCCGATGTTTACGGAACTGATCCTGTGGCTATGTTAACGCATTTTTTTTGTATAGCAATTATACTGTTGGTTATTATTTTCGCATTTCTAATATTCTCATTTCCTTTTGGATTGAATCAAAACGGCTGTCATTTTTAACATTAATTCGCCAAGATATTATAGAAAAACACAAACTTAATAAAGCTACTGCTATAGTTCCTGATGTTAAAATATTTTGAATAGTAAAATTGTTCCTAGATGCCTCGTTATAAGATAAATTAGATTTTGATATCTTTATTTTTGTCAAAAAATTAAATCCTTCAAAAGTTAATTTAACTTTCACTTCTGAGTTGTCAAACCATTTGTCTAGTATTTCCACTTCCCCTTTATCTGATATAATAGTTTCGGCCAATTGATTGTTTAAATAATCGTCCTCATAAGCTATGTACTTTGCATTTCTCAATTCTATAAGAAAATTTTTGGCAGCCATTACATTTTCAGGATCTCTTTCCATTCTTTGGTTGTTAGTGTGACCCGGCCTAGGGTATAAATCATTCATGAAGCTAGAAATATTATATCCTTTTACAATAGAATTGTTTTCATAAAGTAATTCAAGTAAATCCAATTGTGGATTTTGAGAGGCATTTTTCATAAAGTTATTTTTTTAGCTCTATAACTACTGTTTGAGAATAATCACCACATGAACCGCATCGAAGTATGTTGTATGTAAATACAAGTTTGTTATTTGTCAGCTCTTTTATACTTTCGGGGATTGTTTGTCCTTTTGATTTATCAAGGTATATTAAAAAAGTTCCATCCGACCAACAGTCTGTAACGTTATTCCTGTCTTCATATACTTTACCTTGATACACCTCATACCATCTGTATGTATTGTCCGACTTGAATTCTATATATGATGCTGCATCGAAATTTACTGTGTTATTTGAAGATGGAGTAGAAGGTGCGCCTGTTTTGTAATCAGTTACTTTCTTAGAAACAAATGTCCATTTACCGATAATCATAGATCTTTGCTGACATTCATTAGATTTTGTCTCTTCTTTTTTCTTGCAGGAGCTTAAGGAGACAGCGCATAAAGCTATCAATCCAGTTAATAGATGTTTTCTCATTTTGTCGTAATTTGAGTAAAAAAGTAAGGCGTAACCTTAAACTTTAGCTACTCTGGGTTACGACACCCTCCACGCATAAAGATATAGCTACGCCTATTACAGCGTACTTTATCATTTATATTGCGTGGTGCCATTTGTCGTAATTTGAGCAGCAATAAATTTTAAGTACAGTATTATTATTCTGGTAATCCTTTAGTAAAACTTAAATGCGAATATAGTAAATTATATATACGAGATATACACTAAAAATCAATAAATATGGAAATTAGAAAACTAAAAAGCTCTGATGACTTGGTTAAGTTATCACAGCAGATACTTGAACTATTAGACGGACTACCCGTATGTTCGGCTATTAAAGTCTTGAATTCTTGTAAAGACATTATTCCGGACAAATCCATGATCAATGCTTCCCAAGATTGGAAATTATATTTCGAAGATCATCTATAGTCTTTATGTATTCAAAAGACTTACCAGAGCTTAAGTGTATTATACACGTATTATGTTCTGTTTCTTCTAAATAATCCATAGCTCCAATAAAAATAGTTATCGGGCTTTTCTCTCCCTTGATGGGAATGGTAACAAATTTTTTCATGATTTTTGGTTTGGTAAAACTTATCTTTCATAAAAATAAGAAAAAATCACAAAAGGCTGAATTGTGGTCTGACTCGCTGGGTTACGTTTGTCTATATATACCAAATTTATTTTTAAGTTGCTTAATAAGCAGTAGAAATAATTGCTAGCCTAAACTTCTTACATCGGTTTTAGCTTTAATTATATGGTGCAGAAAACTTTCCTTCAGTAACATCCGCATAACCGTCACCACCAACCAGTTTAAGCTTACCAGAAAAAGTCCCCTTTACACCCCATTTAGTTAAACTGGTAATAGTTAATGTAAAAAATGTGCCTTCACTTGTTCCTCCGTTATAGCCGGTAGTACCTACAATTTTTCCGTCTTTCATATTCTGAATATAGTATTTTCCATGAAGCGCTAGGGCCGTATTTCCGGTAGCAGTATAGGTGGTTTCTTTTGCTCCATCAGCTAGTTGAAGATCGATGCCAAAACCTTTAATCATATCCTGCTTTTCATATCCGCCGATCACTACAAAATGTACGACATCGGAAGAGGGCTTATCATTGGCATTCACCATGTAATTGAATTCATAATACTGCCCATTGATCTTGCATGTCAGAAATTTCTCGCTATCAATGCTGTCCTCTCCTCCATTTTTACTGCAGGCAGATAATACGGTTATTGCCAAGACAAATATTGTATGGCAAAAAAAACGTGCTCGTGATGTTAGCTTTCTCATAGGATGTATTTTAATGTTTAAATGTTCACTTAAATTTGATTGCCTTGGCAAAACAAGTTAATTACCTTATAAAATTTATTGTGTTTTAACAGGAGACTGAAATTAAGCCATATCTTTTATTTTTATTAATTCCACTCTCCGGTTTTTAGCTTTATTTTCTTCTGTTGTGTTGGCGACCAATGGTTTTTTGGAGCCATAGCCATTTGATATGAGCCGTTCAGCAGCAATTCCTTTTTTAATTAATGCAGAACGAACTGCAGCAGCTCTTTCTTTTGAAAGGATTAGATTTCTTTCTTCATTCCCCGTATTGTCAGTATGCCCATTGATAGCAATTTTCAAGCTCATATCGGCACTGAGCACTTTATTGATTTCTTCCACTGCGGCTTCTCCTTCGGGCTTTATAGACGATTTGTCGGTGTCAAAGTTGATATATAGAACGGCTTTCCCCTGAAGATCTAATTGTTGTTTAATTTCATCAGCTTTGATTAGCGAGATCGTCTGATGAAAACTTCCTTTCTCCGCAATTTGTATTGCGCCACTCGTGCTGGTGGTTTGCAGCTGTATATAAACTATATCACTATCTGAACGTTTGATTAAATAAGTTTTAATAGGGATATTACTCCAATAGTCAAAAGAGCCTTCATCACCGCTTTTCAGTTTATCATCTCCTACACGGTCAACTTCCTTTTTAGCTACTACTTCCTCAGCAATTTTTACCCCTCCTAAATTTACGATCATATCTTCATAGCTTTTATCGACATAGAATTGTTGCCACTCTTCGCCATCGGCAGCTTGTATATATGCGCTGAAAGAAGGCCCCTCTACAGGAGTTAATATGCCATTGATTGGGACATACGTTTGATCAAAGTCTTTTTTCTTTCCTCCGCCATTAATGTAAACAGTTTTTTTAGGTGCTGAAAAATAAGGGAATACCCCAAGGTCTTTTTTAGAGATAGGAATGTTGCGAATATCAAACCCTCGCTTTTCGACAGGTTGTGCTTTGCTTGAATCTGCAGCTGTGTTTTGAACTGTATCAGCTACTTTATTTTGTTTGCTGCCTGGATTTGAACAGGAAACCACCAGTAATGCAAATGAAAGGAAATAAATTAATTTTTTCATAAGGATGTATTGTAAATTCAACGTATTAGATTTTAAACAGGATACCCATCACTTGACTGGCAATATGTACTGCGTCTTTCGAATAACTATATACAGGCGAGGATTGCTGAATTTTCATTTCTTCAGGACTTATTTTTGTGGCTACAACCTTTTTAAAGCTGTATAAGATAGCCATATGCTCGTCTGTATTATAAAAAACTTTCAGTTTTAATATCCCGTTTTTTTCGTTGATATATAAGGGGTTTAAGAAGTTAACTGTTGATGGCATTTGATCTGAAGACCAAACCTCTATCTTAGCTACTGTAAGGGAATTGGATACCAATCGATGGTTGATTGCATTACCTGGATTCTTCAAGGTATAAATGCTTTTTTTGCAGTTGAAACCTGCGATGTTCTCAATAATAGGTGTTTTTTGTATTGTATAGTCTTCACTGTGTATCGTAGATTGAATACCCGCTTTACCGAGTTCATTTTTATGATAAGTGAAGGTGATTTTCTGGTTCTTCTTATCCTGCGATCTGATAAAAAAGATGCCGTGAGCAGACTTATAGTCCACCGTATTTTCGCCATGATAGGTTAAGGCATCAAATTTCACTGTTGCTTTATCTGGCTTTAGTAAAATGGAAGATTTCCAGGGTAACAGCATAAAGTTGAGTAATATCATAGGATTTTTATTACTGATGGCCTCAAATTCCAGCTTTGTTTTAGGGCTGGATAATTTGATAGCGTTTTCGAGCTGTTTACGGACATTTCCTTTTTTAGGATATACACTTCGGAAAATTTTCCCCAGTGATGTTCCAGGGGTAGTAATTTCAATTTCGATTTTACCTTCTGTAAACTTTTGCCGAATATCCTTTACAGTATCCTGATCTTCATTTTTCTCTAATACTGTTTTTTTATCAGCACCAGGAGCTGTGCAGGAACTTATGACCAACAAATAAAATATCAACACAAATAGTTTTTTCATAACGTTTGGTTCATGACTAATAGTGAGATAGCGCTCTATTTAAAAGATATTCTATATAAATTTAAATTGTATTCTGATCCTGACTGTCACTTTCAGTAGTATGTGCACAAAATTATTTCGGTAGCACGGTTCATACAATACCTGTTTACATGGAATTTTTTTCTACTGGTTTTTAGGTATTTATTCTTGTTGAACGTTTTTAAGCCACACTAATCGCTATAATTGCGGTGTAGTCTTTTCTTTATTTGAGATTTATAATCGCAGCAACATTTTCAGCAGATCTATTTACATAACCTGACATAAATGGTAAAAAAATATATACTTCTTCTTTTAATATTACAGTTGAGCATATCATGGGGTAAAGCACAATTACCGTTAAATCAGGAATCATATGCGGACAGCCTGAATAAGAGCTTAAAGCTGAATGTATCTGACAGCACAAAGGCCAGAACATTTTTTCTCTTATCCTATTATTACCACAATAAACATGAGGATCAGAAATCAAAATCGTATTTAGAAAAAGGTAAGGAATTGGTTAAAAAATATCCCTATTTGCAGGCCATCTCCTATTTTTACGAATCTGTAGTATTTTTACAAAATGATACTTTAAAAAGCAAAAAAGCAGCACTTAAAGGCAACCAACTACTCTTGCGATATTCCAATAAGGAAGCTTACCTTTTCAGGGCGCAGGCATTAAATAATATTGCTGCAATCCAGCAGAACCATGATCATGTTAAAATAGCTTTGGATATGTTGCTCAACCAGATCATCCCGTTGGCAAAGAAAAGTGGTGATTCCTTAAAACTTGCAGCTTACTATACCAATGTGGCCATGATTTTTACGAATAGCAGTGAACGTTCTAAAGCCGAAACCTATTACAATCTGGCGATTGAGATGTCAAAAAATCTTTCTCATAATTCACCCGTATTAGCAAAAGCCTATATTCTTGCTTCTATCAATTATAATTATTCGTTTAAGTTTCCCCAATCGAAATCCATGCTGGATAAGGCAAAGGCTATTCTGGCTAACCATCCAAAATCTGAAATACAGCCCAATTACTATTTCTCGGAAGGAAATTACTTTGAAGGCGTGAAGCAATACAAATCAGCATTGAAAAGTTATGACAAAGGCATTGCAGTTGCAAAAGAACTAAAACTAGGCTATTTGCTTCAGGGTCTCCGGATTCAAAAATTTAGTGCGTTAGCTAATCTTAAAGATTATAAAGCGGCTCAACCTATACTTGATAGTGTGGCTAAAGACAATGATTTCATGACTGCAGCCAATAACCGAAAGTCAATTTTTAAATATCAAGCAAAAAACAATTTCCGCCTGGGGAATATTAAAACTGCTTATTGGTGGTTAGAACGACATGGACAATTAAGTGATAGCATCTATAACAGTAAGATCAATACAGACATCAATACACTTGAGGCCAAGTTTAGAAGTGTAGAGAACAAAAAACGAATATCCGAGCTAACTGCTGCCAATGAGAAGGCTAAATATAAAGCAAATACCAATCTTTTAATGAATTGGTTATTAGGGTCTGTAAGTTTGTTTCTTGCATTGATGTTAGTTGGTGTTTTTTTGTTTTTTCAGGATAGAAAAAAATTAAAAGAGTTGAATTATCAGCAGGAACTAAAATACCTTGATCAGCAATATCAGGTTAAACTAACGCGTGCGATGATTAATGGGCAGGATGAAGAGCGGAACAGGTTAGGCCGCGATTTGCACGACGGACTTGGCGGGATGCTTGCGGCTGTTAAAATAAACCTCTCGGGATGGTCTGCGAAGTCAAGTATGACCGATGATCAGGAATTGGGATCAATTGTGAATCGCCTGGATAATTCAATCACTGAATTGAGATCAATTGCAGGTAATCTGATGCCAGTTTCCTTACTCAAATTTGGCCTTGAAGTTTCTTTAAGAGATTTATCTGAGTCATTTATGTCAGATAGCTTAGTTATTGATTTTCAATGCCTTGACGTAATTGATGGTTTGCCTGTTGATCAGCAGATGACCATCTATCGTATCGTACAGGAGCTATTAAATAATGTTGCAAAGCATTCAAAAGCAAAAAATGTGTTGTTGCAATGTAGCCTGTCCCTGAATAATTTTATGATTACTATTGAGGATGATGGTGTAGGCTTTGATATGGAAAGCTTGAAAGAAAAGAAAGGAATGGGGATCAGTAATATCAAGACACGGGTAGCCTATTTGGATGGAAAATTTGATATCGTTTCAGGTAATAATGGACAGGGAACCAATGTTAACATAGAATTAAAAGTTTCCATTTAATTGTTTGTCAGAGCAGTAAGAAAAAACGTAATTATCTTCTGATCAATTTCAAATCTATTCAGTACTTCTTAAAAAAAAGCAGTGTTAAAAAAATCGTTTTCAATAGAATATCTTCAGGAATTCATCAAATTCCTTTTTATAGCTTCCGTCAATTGGAATGGTAAATCTGGAAAGTAAGGTTTCATAATTATTGATTGCCTTTACCCCCACTAATGTTGGTGATAAAGGAGGATGGATTCTCATAATTATTTAAGGATGAGTGCCGAAACATTTTCACTTCTAAAAAAGTCTTGACTTCGATCAAGATATAGGAAAATAATTTAAACAATATATACTTGTTTAAAAGCACCTACTAACGGCAAGCATGAACTTTATCTATCACTAAATACCAGTCACAAATTTCAACGAAAAAGCTTACCGATTTATACCTTGATTTGTACCTGCGCAAAAGCGCACTATGTTCTTTAAGGAATAAAATCCCCAAAAATCAGTAGAAAAAAATACCCGAATTAGCGTATTTCATTTGCCTAATGTATGCTGTAGTTTTGCTATGTACCTTATTAATTAAATATACTATGAAAAAAATCATGATCATTTGCACTGTCCTAATGTTATTCAGTTCAACATTAACAAAAGCTCAGGCCATTCTTGACAAAATTGACAGAGCGTCTGACAGAGCAGACCGTGCCGGCCGTACTGCCGACCGGACAAAAACTACTGGTGACAAAATAATGGGTTTGTTTGGAAAAAAGAAAGATGGTACATCTTCCGGAACGAGGACTACTGTAAAACTCAGTGGGGTTGATTTTGCAGCACTGAAAAATCTCAATGATAAACTCCAGGGGGTAAAAGGTATTGAAAGTACGAAAATGAAATACAGTACTTCAGGATCTTCGATTACACTTCAGCATGCAGGCACAACCTCGGATATCCTGAAGGCCTTGCAAAAAGCTTCACCTGTAATATTTGCAGAAAAGAATATTGATGGCATGGATGACGGTGAGATCTCTGTAAAGCTTAAATAGTGATTTTTACCCCTTTCTAAAATCAATTTTAATCATTTAACTGGTTAGTTTCATTACCTTTATTCGGGGAATCGAATTTCAAAACCGCTCTAAAATATTGCTAAACGCTGGTTTTCACACTAAGTGCAATCGCAGAGGGATCACGAAAGGCGCAAGAAATTGCGCCTTTTCTGTTTTAAAATATACGCTATAACGCTTTTTTAGAAAAATAAGGATCAATGTCAAAATATTGGATCTTCAAGAGAAGTTTGTTCTGATTGCCAAGAGTTTGGCTCAAAACAGGCTATTTCAACGGGGAAACCAAATGTAGTTGCGGGACCAGAAGGGACTCATATTTACTATCTGGATGACCGAAAGACTTTTAATAGATTAAATATACTTTGTACAGTGCGCTATATGCATCAGGGATTGCAGCGGCATCCTCCTTGAAGGAGATATAGCGGAAAGCCCGACCGTTATGGGATGCCCGTAATAAGCAAACCTGTTGTAAGAAATCCTTGAATTTATATTTTAATCTCAACTAACGGATCGTCGGCCGCAGTTTATTCTGTAAAAAAATCAGGCAAAAAGTCTTACGTGATCTAAAATTAAACGGTCGACCTGCCAAAGATCTCTTTTGGCTGACCTAATAGATCGATATCGTTTATCTAAGCCTTTTGTTAGAACCTAAAAACCTGGATAATACGTCGTACTTAG
The DNA here is from genome assembly GCF_003664035.1 of Pedobacter alluvionis. GTDB lineage: Bacteria > Bacteroidota > Bacteroidia > Sphingobacteriales > Sphingobacteriaceae > Pedobacter > Pedobacter alluvionis. The sequence continues at coordinate 8,482 of NZ_RCCK01000017.1, read as the reverse complement.
GTGGCATTTATTTTGTAGAGAAATAGAAGATCTAGTTATGGCTGATGATAAGAAAAAAAGGAAAACAGGACCGCGACTAGGTAAGCGGTTCTGAAAATTATGAAATATATTTTTAAAAACAAGCCCGGGGTAAGCTCACAAGCTGTTACCGGAGCAATAAGAGCTACAAGATTCAATGACCGCAAGGTTCTCGAAGCCTATCTAAAGAATAAGCAGAAATAATAAACTATATTTTAGCAATTGAGGTTATCCAACAAAGGGCAACGTTTTTTGCCAATCCAACTGATAAACTAAATAGATAACAAAGAAGGCTGCAAAAACGGAATTTGGTATTGTGGGCTAGAGTGCTAAATTCCACAGTATTTTTAAATTTCGCACCATAATTTTCCGACCAAATGCAAAGCCCCGAAACGTTGCTGATATAATAAAAATATCACACCTGAAAGAAAATTTGCTATTACGATTAGCAAATTCTCTGGCTGTTGCTTCGCCTATACCGCCACTTGCCCCTGTTATTAATGTGTATCCTTTTTATAATTGTGATGCAAAGGTTATAATGAAAAATGAGCTACTTATAGCCAAAAGGCAGAATGTTGGTTGAGAAATGCGGATTAGTTGAAACTTGCCCTAAACTCCAAAGGTGATATTTTGGTCTTACTTTTAAACAACTTACTAAAACTTTGGCTGTGCTCAAAGCCTAATTCGTAAGCTATTTCACTTACAGAAAGATTGGTGGTAGAAAGTTTTTCTTTGGCTTTTTCTATCAGTTTTTCATGAATATGGGTTTGGGTTGAATTGCCTGTAAGTGCTTTTAAAAGACTGCCTAAATAATTGGGTGAAAGATGCAATTGCTCAGCTAAATATTGGGCTGTAGGCGTGCCTTTATTAATTAGATTGTCATCGTTGAAATAATTTTCTAAAATGGATTCTACCTTGGCAAGTATCTGGTGATTGGTTTTGGCTCTGGTGATGAACTGCCTTTGATAAAATCTTTCGCAGTAACCCAACAATTGTTCTACTTGGGCAATGATGATATTTTGTGTAAACTTATCAATGGCAGAGTGGTACTCTCGTTGTATGTTTTTTAAAATATCGATAATTACTGCTTCTTCTTTTTCAGACATAAACAAAGCTTCGTTTACCTTGTAACCAAAAAACTCATATTTGCTTATTGTCTTTACCAAATTAGTATTCCAGAGAAAATCGGGATGGATAAACAATAAAAAACCTGAAGGTTTTGTAGTTTTGGTTTTGTCAAGCGTAATGCTAACAACTTGTTTGGGGGCTACAAATGTCATAAGACCTTCATCAAAGTCGTATTGCTGCTGACCATATTTAAACTTGCCCTCTATATTTCTTTTTAAACCTATGGAATAGAAATTTTGCATCCAACTTATTTCTGTTTCATTGGTTTGATAAGCTACCATGCCGTAATCTACCAAACTAACTAAGGGATGCTCAGGCTTTGGCAAACCACTCATTTTATGAAATTCGGCTATAGAATTGAAACGATAAATGTGTTTGTTGCTCATACTTTCAAAATTAATGACAGGGCCAATGTTTACCAAAAGCCCTATCAAAATTAAAATTTATTTGATTTTATACTTAATGAATTGGCCTGAAAAAATTATAGCGATTGCTTTTTACTTAATAATTCAATGATGGCTTTTGCCATTGGAATACTTGAAGCTGGGTTTTGGCCAGTTACCAAGTTATCATCTACTATGATGTAATTAGCCCAGTTTTTACCACAAGTGTAGTTTGCACCATATTTTCTCAATGTGGAAGCCAATAGCCAAGGAGCATTATCGGCAGTACCAAATTCAATTTCTTCGGCATCGCTGAAAGATGTCATATTTCTACTTTTGAACAACCAGTTGCCTTTGCTATCAACAGCACTTAAAAAAGCACCCTGACCATGACAAACGGCTCCGATAATTTTTTTGGATTTATCTGCTGCAAAAAGCACCTTGCCCATGTCTTTATCTTTATACAAATCTTCAACAGGGCCATGACCACCAGGAATTACCACTGCATCATAATCCGCCATGTTTATTTTTGATAACTCCAATGGATGGTTAAGTTCTTTAGAAAGTGCAGTTATATAGTAAGAGAATGCATGTGCTTTTTCTGCACCAACTACATCTACTTCGAGACTTTTAGGGTCGGCTGTAGGCTTTACCGCTCTTGGTGAGGCAATATCGACTGTGTAGCCAGCATCTACAAATTCTTTATGCACATCTACAAATTCTTCTGCCCAGTAGCCTGTCGGATATTTTTCTCCATTTTCCCGTGTCCATGTGTCGGCAGCTGAAAGAACAATTAATACTTTCTTTGTGAGCTTAGCCCTGTTTATTTTTGTATTTAATGACTGAGAATAGGTGTTTGCAGTGAAGGCAAACAATAGTACTAAAAGTGCTGAAAGTGATTTTAAAATTTTTGTTGTCATTTTTTCAATATTTAAATTGTTATAAAATTATTTTGCGTAATCTGTTGATTTGCTCAAAGTTTCATTGGAAACAAGTGCATTTTGTAAGATTTCAATTTTGCTATTTGCAATACCGAATGAGTCTGACCCCATAAAGAAGTGCAGTGGTGCATTTTCCATTTCTGCCAATTCTATAAACACTTCGGCTGCTTTGTTTGGGTCGCCAGGCTGATTGCCTACCATTTGGGTTTCATGCCATACTTCAGTGTTACGGGCTGCTGTGTAATCTGCAATAGGATTGGCAGCTAATTTCATGGAGCCTTCTTTAAGGAAATTGGTGTTAAAATAGCCAGGATAAACAATCGTGGCTTTTACATTAAATTCTTTAGCTTCTACGGAAAGTGCTTCGGTTAAACCAACCACTGCAAATTTGGTGGCAGAGTAAACACCCCAGCCTGGGAATGCACCCAAAAAACCAGCAATTGAAGAAATGTTGATGACATGTCCTGCCTTTTTAGCCCTGAAGTGTGGCATAATGTTTCTGGTTACATTTAATACGCCAAATACATTGATGTCGAAATTTTCTCTGGCTTCGGCATCGGTCATTTCTTCCAATGTCCCTAATTGACCATAACCAGCATTGTTTACCAGTACATCAATACCACCAAAGGTTTTGATTGTAGTTTCGATGGCATGTGATACGCTGCCTTCATTTAATAACTCTACTTGTAGGGGTAAGAAATTTGAAGAATCAATACCAACGGCTTTGGTTAAGGATTCAACACTTCTTGATGTAGCTGCTACGCTGTAGCCTTCAGAAAGTAACTTTTTTACAAGAGTTAATCCTAAACCCTTTGAGGCTCCAGTTACAAACCATACTTGTTTTAAATTGTCCATTTTTTTATCTTTTATTGTTATTGAATAATTACACTGCAAAGATGCGGTGATAAAAAAAGATGGATGTAGCCGTATTAATGATCGTTGTGCCGAAATCAACTGCAGGGGGATTTTAATTTGCTTTTTGGAAAATTTGGATGGAGGTAGGCTTTGGTCAGTTGGTTATTGTCTGTCTGTGGATGCCTGCACACTTTCATGGGTAAAGTCGCCACAAACGTAATATAGTCCCATTGAGATTGTGAGTTTTGCTGATGCTCTTGACCACTTTTTGATTATTGACGGTACGAAACTTTACCATATTGGAGAATCCATAAAGGATCTGGGCAAAAATTGGTTAGCCTTTCACGAATCAATATTGAATTGGGCAGAATGTTCCATATCTTAAACAACCAACAAACAAATCCTATTGATAATTCAGAGGGTTTTCATCACTTATTACGGGAACTCCCACCTATAAAAGCATAACCTAGCCACATTTTCAAATACGCTCATCTACTACTATAATTTTACAGTTTAAGAAAATTCTAAAAAAAAATATGTTATGAATGCACGACAAAAAGCCCTATCAGATTTAAGAATTACGATTACAAGAATTATTGAACGCCAGCTTCCCTGAAAAAATATACGCCCATAAACTTAACAGCTTACTGATTAACCTGTAAATCCTATCAATATCCTTCTAGTACGCTCAGATTGCCTATTCGCATCCCGCTGCAACATTTGCACTGATCCTTTTAAGCTGGTCACCGGGGTCTTCAGCTCATGGCTGGCAATACTGATGAAATCATCTTTGTGCCTTTCAATGATTTTGTCGTTGGTAATGTCGTTAATGACACCGATCAGTTTCACAGCCTTCCCATCTTTGCCAGTCTCAGTTTTACCTTTTATATTCAGCCATTGAAGGATGCCATCTGACCTGTTCAACCTAACCTGCACGTCCAGGCCGCCTTCTGCTTCAATATTCGATAGTGCCTCCTTGAAAGCCGGAAGATCACTTGCTGATATATGCTCGTAGTAGCTTTCCAGACTCCAGTGCTCCTGCCTCTGCGGATATCCAAAAATCTCATCATGGTCGCGGGAACGGAAAACTTCGTGTGTGTCCAGATCAAGTTCCCAGATAGCTGTGCTGGTATACTTGAGGGCGAGGTTTAAACGTTTCTGGCTCTCTTCAAGTCGTTTGAAACTGGAAATATCGTCCAGAACCGTAAAGCCGAAAGTTTCTCCCTGGTCGTTATAGAGTATATAGTGTTGAACTTTTCATCACATTCTTTGAACCTCTTCTCAAAATTATTTCGATCTTTATTTTCCTGCATAACAATTTTCAGCTGATAAAGTGATAACACTTTAAGGCCAAATATGTTTAACAACAATCTTTAAGCTTCCTCTCACGCCCCAGTCAGTATACTGGAAATACCATCCCGAAAGTTTTATTCTGTTTTTTTTAAAACTATATTTTTGTCTCCGTTGAGTTTAATTCGAAATCCCTGGATTTTATCATTGCTAAAAACAAATTGATTGATGATTTCCGGAGCCTGGTACACAAAAAAGTCAGTTTTAGAAGTGAAATAAAGCTGCCACCTTTGCCCCGATAGCTCTAGAAATAGATCCCCATTTACTTGTGAAATGATGTACTCCCGATCATTGGAGGTATATTTGCCAGTATATTTCTTTAATTCACTGCTGTTAATTTTTACAACTTTTTTCAATTCTGGCTTGTAGAAGTTTTTCCATTTATAAACAGTTGCTATACTGTTGATGATTTCATAGAGTATGGTTTTATCGGTAGAATTGCACATTGCCACTGCACCATTTCCATCTTCTAAGCTACCATAATACAAACTGGTAAAGCCTTCATTTACGCCACCATGTCTGAAATATTTTGTTCCTTCTTTATCTTCAATAAAAACACCCAAGGCAGCAGAATTATCAAGATAAGGCGTAAGCATGAGTTTTGTCATTTCCGGGCTAAGTAATTTGTTTGATTTGCCCAACAAGGATTTTTGAATTTCAATCACATATTTTGATAATTCTGTTGGACTTGTCCATAATCCTGCAGCTGCCTGTTCCGGATAAATATGATATTTCATCATCACTTCCTTGTTTCCATTGTAACCTGTGGCTAACAGTTTAAACTTGCTTTTTAATGTTGTATTCGTGTAAAAGCTATTTTGCATTCCAATAGGTCTTAAAATGTTACTTTCCATGTAATCAGCATATTTTTTGCCCAATACATCCTCAATAATTAATTGTGAGATCACTGTTCCTCCTCCCGAGTACTTGTATTTTAAATCAGGTTCAAAAACAGACTTTACAGCATCGCTGTTTGCTGGTTTAATTCCGTTCAAAATCTGGATAATATTGGGTATGGAATCAATTTTCTGATAACCATCAAACCCACTAACATTTATGCCCCCCGTATGGCTTAATAAGTTCAAAGTGGTAATCTTCTTGCCTTTCGATATGGAATCATAAGGGAATTTCCATGAATGTAAATAGGAATTTATATCTCTATTTACATCGATGTTCTTGTCTTGTGCTAACTTTAACATACCTATTCCATTCAGAGATTTACTTATTGAAGCCGCTTGAAAAAGAGTTGCAGGTGTAACATGCCTGCTTTCTGCTGAATCAGCCCAGCCATACCCTTTTGCCCATTCAAGTTTATAATCTTTTATAACAGCAATACTCAAACCCTCTATTTTGTAAAAAATCATTCGCTCATTCAAATTCCATTTAGGCGTATTTTCTATTTCTACCCAACTGGCCAAATGATTTTCAACCTGAGTTATTTTATTCTCAACTTCTTTTGAATACTTTTTCTTTGTCTGCGATTTAAGCACAACACATGAAAACATAAAGAGAGTCAGTAAAAAGAATGCTTTACTAAGTTTAAGGTTCATCTTATATTAGATTGCTGTTAATTATCTAAGTTCTACTTTTTGGAAATGAACCTAATTTCTATTGCTTCTTATATGGCCACTATTCCTCATCTGGACACCATATTGATAAAGCTCATTATAAATACCAAAGAATTTGGCCTCCTCAGTTTCCAGCAGTGAGGTATTGATGAACATGATCACCGCTACTTCCTTTTTAAGATCAGAAAGCATGAACGTCCTTACACCAAAGTCGGAGCCGTTGTGCCCGATCCTTTTTCCACCCATCTTGGTAGACCAGAAAATACCTGAATTTAGTTTGGCTGGTTCTATATTTTCAGGCTTGTGCAAACTATCGAACTGAAACCGGAGCATCTCCTGCACCGTTTTCTCCCTGAGAACCGTTCTGTTTTGAAATTTACCATCATTTAACAAACATATAAAGAAGTGGGACAGGTCATTGACCGACGTACGTACGCCACCAGCGGGATAAGTGGTCAGTCCGTAAAGCGGTATCCGTTTAATACTGCTATCCGCCTGTTTCTGGTAAAGCCCGGCGTGCTTTTTCAGATTGATCTCAGACAGGAACCAGCCTGTATCATCCATTTTCAATGGCTTGAATAGATATTCCCGGCTGTAGTCGTTCAGCTTTTTACCTGTCCGTACTTCAACGATGTAGCCGGCCAGTGTGGTACCAAGATTTGAATACTCACGAAACGCACCCGGTTTATGATCGAGAAAATTTTCTTTTGAATAATATTTGCCACCAGGTATAAAATAGTTTTGCAAAAAATCGCCCAGTGGTTCTGGTGAATCTTTTCCATTAATATACAAACTGTCGGAGGTGTAAAAAGGGAACCTGTCATTCAGGCCGGAGGTATGTGTTGCCAGGTTACGCAAGGTGATTTTCTCTTTCGGAAAGAATGGGTTATAAATCTTAAAGGGCAGATAGCTATTGATATCTTCATCAAGGGAAAGTTTTCCCTGCTCCACCGCTTTCATTAGGCAGGCCCCGGTAATGGTTTTGGAAACAGATGCTATGTTCATGACTGTAGATGTGGTGAACCGCATTTTGTTCTCCCTGTCAGCGTAACCATACCCTTTCGACCAAACCAATTTCTTGTCGACGATAATGGCTGCACCAAGGCCTACCAGATGGGCATCGTTCATTTTTTTTAGGATAACACTATCAATTGCATTGGTGGATTTTATGGGTAATTGTCCAACCTGCTGCCCGTAGGCCGTTGCACCTATCGTAATGCATAGAAGCAAGGTAATGATGTTAATTTGTGATCTCATCTTGATTATTTCTTTGAAAACTTCGATGAAAATCGAATAAAATAATTTGTCTGCAACACAGCTCTGCCAGAAAAGCCAAAAGGATGTATAGAAACTGCTATTCGACCACATATCACATTTCGTCTTTAAATCTGCCCTTTTCAGGAGGGTTTTCCGCTATTCTGTCGTCTTTAATGAGGATAATCTCTCTGTATGCTATCTTTGCGCATGCCATTAATCGATAGAATCGTTAAGTTCAGCCTGACACACCGTTTTCAAACACACGTCATCTTTTGGCTGATAGTTGCATTGCTTTTCATGAACCGGTACGATATTGAAGAATATCGACAACTAGACAGTATTATATACCGCCAAATTTATTATATCTCAATAACCATGCTGGCCTCCTATTTTCTAGCTTACCTCATCATTCCTAAGTTAATGGGGTCGAAGAACTATTTTGAGGTAGTTGTCTATTTTATTGCAGGTTCCTACCTCATCTCTGCTTGCTCTCGTATCGCTGTTATATACCTTTTGGAACCGCTGATCAGAACACCTCCTTTTGCGCAGGAATCGCTATGGGAGATACTATCTGATCTTCCAAAATTAGTTACACATTATTTTGCCCTGTCATTTTCTGCGGCCTGGGTATTCGCTTTTGTTAAACTGATCCGTGATCAGTACGTGGTCCAGCAGCGTTCGCTAATGCTGGAGAAAGAAAAGGCAGAAACGGAACTCAAAGCTTTGCGAAGCCAGCTCAACCCGCATTTCTTATTCAATACATTGAACAACATTTATTCGCTGTCGCTTATGAACTCTCCGGTTACCTCAAAGTCGATAGCTGGTTTGTCAGAGATACTAGATCATGTGCTTTATAGGTGCAACACCGCTTATGTTCCTCTTTCATCGGAAATAAATAACCCCGAGGCAAGCCTCGAGGTATTAAAAGAGTCTGAGTTGTTCTAAATGTACTTTTTGATACTCATTTTCCTTGCCTTGATTC
>NZ_RCCK01000016.1 GCF_003664035.1 Pedobacter alluvionis | reverse complement strand
TACGTTGATAATGTCCTGTTTCATTTTCCTGCTCTATTTTTAGCTTATTTAACCTGGCTTAATACTATTTTGTCATACACTTTATCACCGAACCACTTTCTGATTGCTATTGCTGGTTTTGCCATATAACCTTTTACGTACCTTGTTTTTGGATTTTTGTCGGTGGCAGCTTTTGCAATAGTTTGCCCAAGTGCATCAACATCAGTTAATTGATTACCCGTATACATTTTCTTAGTATTCTCAGCTACTTTATTAGCAAAGTTAGCATAAGCTCCTTTACCTGAAGTGTTCTTTAAATTTTCTGCCGCAATTTCACCCCAGGCAGTTTTTATACCTCCTGGCTCTACCACCACTACATCTATACCAAATTCCTTCAATTCCAAGCGCAAACAGTCGCTCCAGCCTTCTACCGCGTGTTTGGTTGCGTGATACCATGCACCAAATGGCGTATAAATTTTACCACCCATGGATGAGATGTTTACGATTCTACCCGATTGCTGCTTACGCATAGTTGGCAATATCAACTGAGTTAAACGTGCCATTCCAAAAAGGTTTACTTCAAACTGTCTTCTAGCTTCGTCAATCGGTACATCTTCAACAGAACCATAAGCCCCATAACCTGCGTTGTTAATTAAAATATCTATTCTGCCTTCTTTGTTGAGAATAGTATTTACAGCATCAATGATTGATGTGTCGCTGGTTAAGTCAAGCGACACTACACCCATTCCTTTTGCTTTTAAATCATTCATTTCTTCGGTTCGCCTTGCCGCGCCGTAAACAGTATAACCTTGGCTGTGTAGTTGGTTCGCTGTTGATTTTCCCATTCCTGAACTTGCTCCCGTAATTAATGCTACTTTTTTCATTTTCTTTGAATTTAAATTGTTTATAAATTATTTACAATACAAATTTAGAATGAAGAATTAGGCTAAATTAACACAGCAAAGGGAATGTATAACACAAATTACTGAATGTATAATTTTGGAGGTGATAACATCTTAATGAACAATAAACTTCAATATCCGCCCAAATAAGTTCGAACAGCCCCCATCATCGCTATACATTTTGAATAAAAAGCTAATAATTTGATTATTATCATTGTATGTCTTAAAAATAAGCTGTTTTTAAAACATTGAGCATTTACCAAATAGGTACATGCTTCATTTTAGTTTTTACTTCTTAACAAAGCCTCTAAATAGTAATAATCGGCATAATTGATCGGCACATCAATTTCAGACTTCGCCGGGCGATGTCCTGTGCTGTGCTCTAAAATAAAGCCGTAATTTGCGCCAATTTTACTGGTGTACTTTGTGATGAGCGAATTTAAGATTTTATCGGCAGCTGCTTTATATTTTTTACCATTGATACTGTACTTTGCCAATTCGTAAAGCGCCGAGGCTGTAATTGATGCAGCAGATGCATCTCTGGAAACATCAGGAATTTTAGGGTCGTTATAATCCCAATACGGAATGCCATCAGCCGGCGTAATTTTACTGTTTAGAATAAAACCCGCAACACCATCAGCCTGAGCTAAATATGCTTTATTTTTAGTTTCACGATAACAGATGGTATAACCATATAATGCCCAGGCTTGTCCGCGTGCCCAGGCCGATTCGTTGGCGTAACCTTGTGCGGTTAATTTTTGGCGCACATTGCCTGTTAAGGTGTCGTAATCGATTACATGATAAGAACTAAAATCGGGCCTGAAATGATTCTTCATCGTGGTATTGGCATGTGTTACCGCAATTTTATAGAAAGATGAATCGCCTGTTAACTTAGTGGTTTCGAATAACAGCTCAAGATTCATCATGTTATCAATAATGACCGGGTACTTCCACTTATCGCCATTATGATCCCAGGATTTTATCACCCCTGCTTTGACGTTGAATCTTGTAGACAATGATTTTGCCGCCTGAATAATTACCGCTTTATAAGCCGGATCGTTTGTTAAACGGTATCCGTTTCCAAATGGACAATAAATCATGAACCCTAAATCGTGCGTTCCTGTGTTAAATTGTTCCGTTTTTATATCTTCTGTATATTTCTTAGCCAAATCGAGCCATTTCCTATCGTTGGTATACTGATAAAAATACCATAATTCTGCCGGGAAGAATCCACTGGTCCAATCTTTCGACGCCACCATTTTAAACTGTCCGTTTTCTACAGTTCGTGGTGAAACCAGATTAGGCTTTACTTTCCTGGCCGAATCTACATTCCTGATCAATACTTCTGTTTGTTTCGCTGCTGATGCGAATGCTTTTTTAACGTCTATTTTTTGTGCCTTTACTATACTGACAGACAATATGCTTAGCACCGTTATTGTTATTTTTAAGTTCATATTACAACCAGATTAATGGGTATGATTCTTTTCATTGGTATATATTTGGTTAGCTATTATAAAGTTATAAATACTGTTTTAAGACCTTCAGAAGTCGCAGATGCGGCGCTTTGACCTTTATTTAATTTCACGGCTGATACCTTAACCGTGTTTTCGCCCTTTACAAACGGAAGATTCCAACGTAAACACACTGAAATTCAGGCACCTGTATAGCTGGAATAAATTTTACCATTTTCTCTTCACCTTCGTCGCCCAACGGGACTGGCCAGGTATGTCCGTAAATTGTACCGCTAATTTAGAAAAGCTTAAAACATTAAAACGTTTGAAATAGGTCAAAATGCTATAAAATCCACAAACTACATTTCAAACGTTTGAAATGCAGTGTTTTTTTTCTCAATTATGCATTGAGATTGTAAAAGATGAAGAACTTTTCTCTTTTGATATTGCTCACTTATTACCAGTTAGAGCTAACTTAATCATCCAGGAGTTCTACTCTTCCCGAATAATTATTGAATTGCATATCATATATAGAAGGTTTTTAGTAATATTCAAAGCTTTACCGTAGTTTTAAATCCGAAATTATGATATGAAAAATTCTATTCCTAATAGCGTAGAGATTGTCGACAATCACTTAAACCAGTTTTTTGATGATGATGAAGATATTGTCGTGTTTGATGAAATTGAGTCAGAGGTCATCCATAGAGATATATTTTTTATAAAAGCTAATAAGAACAGGCCATATCATATCCTGTTAAGCTGTGGGATGAGTGCCTTGCCTATGAAAGTGCCTGGTGATGTTGATTCCTCTCCCTACGCTGAGCTCATGTTTTTACTTCCGAAAGAATGGAATCTTAATTATGATTCCTTCGGCGATGAGCGCAACTATTGGCCAATCAGGTTAATGAAACAACTGATGATTTTGCCGCATCCTCACGAAACCTGGCTAGGATTCGGTCACACGTTTACCTATCAGGAAAATGGAGTTTTTGCCGAAGGCGCAGGATTCAATTCGGTAATGTTAGCGTATTCTACCGAGATATCGGATGACTTTACGAAAATAGAACTGGAAAATAATCAAGCTGTTTCCATCTATTCTTTAATTCCCCTGTATAAAGAAGAACTCGAATTTAAAAACCAAAACGGTGCTGTAGCGTTATTGGAACTTCTGGACCAACACGATGTAACTGAAATTGTAAAAATTGGCAGGAAAAATGTCTGTATTTAAAAGTTCAAAAAAAGAACACTATGGCTGCAGCTAAAACACTCATTTTATTTATTGTATTCGCTATCATGTTTATTGGTTGCAGCAATGAGGGCAAGCCTAAAAATGAGCCTAAAAATGAACGGCAAACAGCAATCCAGTCCCAACCTGTTCCCTTAAAAAGAAGGGAAACCAAGAAACCGATCGTTTATAAAGAAAGGTACATGGGTATCAAAGAGGTTTTGGTTAATGGGCACTATATGATACTATCACGTCCTAAATTTAACGCGTTATACAAAAAAATCGATTCTTCTAAAACAGAACTATGGGAATGTGGAGATCCATTTGAATGGCTGGACGAAAAGTGGATGAAAGCAACTTATGGTGAAAAAAGCGAAAAGTCGGGAACATTTGAAAAATACGACGGGAATGTGACGACCTTATTTGCACAAAACATTGAATTTAATACGAATAACCATATCGTGTTAATGAACACTGCTTTTGCCAGATCAAATTCATTTGAGATTCCCTCCCATCAAATTGTGCTTAACAAAAATACATCGGTAGAAGATTTTAGGAAAACCTTTCCATTTGCGAAGATGGAAAAGCTGGAAGATCCGGACGAAGTTCGATTTAGATTTTATCTCGAAGCATCGGCCGACGATGCTTTTTTATTCTATTTCAAGAATGGCAAACTCAATTATTTAAAGTTATGGTGGCTCTTATGTTAGCAGGCACAAAGTCTAGCCTCCCTCTAAATTTCCAATACAGATGAAAATAACACCAATACTTTTACTCGTTTTGATCTTTATTTCGTGCAATGAAGAGAAAAAAATAAACCATGCAGGCAAGAAGAAAATCGAAAAAATAGTTAATGCTGTGCCAAAGCAAGCGAAAACTGATACTGTGGTTAAAACAAAACCGATCATAAAAAAGACCATATTTCCAATTGATGGAACATACGTGATTGAAAACGACGATCCGTCATGTGAAATGACCTTAATGCTCTCCTACCAAGCAGATCAACTGGTCTACAAGTTAACTACCAATAAGAGAACTTTAACAGATAAGGCTGAAATAGAACTTAACGAAAGTAAGGACGGCTACTATCTTACGCTGAAAAATATCGAGTGGAGTGAAAACGAAGGCACATTAGATGATGAAGGTGAGCCAATTGATCCGGATATAACTTTACCAACAGAGATTCAAGGCGTATTGGAAAAAAATCAGATTACTATCCAGAATACAGGTAATGTTATGAATTATTATGTAAAAATTGAAGAGTGTAATGCGAAGTTCATACGGTTAATTAAAAAATGAAGATTAAGCGTTAGCATTTCACTTAACCTTTCTGTTGGCGGGTTCAAATTTTACTTCAATACACGTTGCACCAAAACGCTACTTAAAAGTTAAATCAAAAAAAACACAAAGTCAATACATTTCCTCCAGTATCTATTGAGACAGGTCCATCCCCTGTTCAGGTACATATTTATCATATTCTATTTGTTTTGCAATTGCTTGCGCTACTTCTTTACCCCTCAATTTTGCAACCAGGTGCAGTGCACCATCTATACCAGCCGATATCCCTGCGGTCGTGATTACTTTGCCGTTATCAATATAACGAACATTGGCAAGTACTTTAGCTTTCGGCAAAGCCTTTTTAAGATTGGTTATGCTTTTATGAAAAGTGGTCACGGTAAGCTGATCAAGCAGGCCAGCTTTCCCGAGAATAAAGGCTCCGGTGCAGACCGAAAAATAGCTTTTAGTGGCGCTGTCCCTTGATTTTATCCAGGAAATAACTTCGGGATCATTTGTTGCCACTTCATCTGAGCCACCAAATACAGCAAAGATATCCGCCTGTGGAGCATCTTTAATACTGTAATCAGGGATAATCTTCAAAATGCCCTGTGTCAAAAGGGGTGCTTTGGTTTTTGCGACGGTGATGATTTTGAATCCTGCATAGGAAAATACTTCCATCGGGCCTGCAAAATCCAGTATCTCTACCCCATCATATAGGTAAAAGCAGACCGTTATTTGTTTATCCTTTAATAATGATGCTTTTTTTTCTACAAGTTTCATCCCGCACTGTGTACAAATACCGGGCTGCTGGTAAGTCGCGGTATCACACGGACGGTTACATGGCGGACATACATAAGTGTTTGCATAGACCTGTGAAAATGCGAAGCAAGGAATGAAAAAGATTAAGCGTAATAACTGTTTCATAAACGTATTATTTAAATCCAAAATTAACCGGATACAGCAAATAAATCAGGACAGCCATAGTCACAATCCGGCCAATCTATTATGAAATGTTAATCTTTTATCTCTTTTGTCAATTTCCTCAGCTGGGAAGCGCTGTTATAACCGCATTCTTTAGCTATCCAGGCTACCTTCTCTCCGGTTTTAAGCAGGTGTTTTGCCTTTTCCATCCTTAAAGATTGAATATATTGCCCGATGGTGATTCCTGTGGCAGATTTGAACAGGCGTGTAAGGCTACGCGGACTGATAAAGACCAACTCAGCCAGTTCCCCTATTGTTATTTTTTGATGCAGCTGTTTGGTGATATAATCCTGTACCTGATGTATAAGGTGGTTAATATGCTGCCTGTTTTGGAGGTAAATACTATTTTGCGCTTCCATTCCATCCCTGCGCATATAAACAACCATATCTTTTGCCACAAGACATGCAAAAGCTGCTCCATGCTGCTCTTCAACAAGGTAGAGCGCAAGATCAATCCCTGTAGCAATCCCCGCGCTGGTAAAAATCCTGCCACTCTGCACAAATAGTTTATTCTCGATCACTTTAATCAGGGGGTATCTCTGTTGTAAAGCCGTAGTCCATGCCCAGTGCGTAGTACAGTTTTGACCATTTAAAAGCCCGGCGGCAGCAAGGGCAAAGGCTGCTGTACAAATTGAAGATATGGTAGCGCCGGTTGCTGCAGCAGACTGCAGCCAGGGTATCCAGAGATGGTCATCTGCCCTGTTCCATTTTTCAATTTCCATTCCGGCTACAATTACAATATCGTGCTGATTAACAGTAATGGAACTGAGCGGTTCAACATTTGTAAATCCAAGGCCAGATGAGCTTTCCGGATTGTCATATGGCGAAACGTAACGCATATCATACTGCTTTCCGCAACATCCCGATTCGTAAAAAACCGTTACCGCACCGGCCAGATCTAAAAGGTGAACATTATTAAATATGAAAAATATAACTCGGTTAGGCTTCATTTTCCAAAGTTAGTGTTTTAGTATAATGTGTATTCCATCAATAGTGGGCAATAGGCTCAGTCTAAATGATACACGGGTCCTTACCTGTAAAGGGCAGTGATATGTAATCGAAAAGCCTGTTAAAAAATTATTTTAAAAATACCGGATCCTGATTTAAGATGCTGACAGGCATTCAGCGATCTCCCTAAACCCCTGCAGCATTGATACATAAAAATAGAAAAAGTGGCGTTAAGAAAAAAAACATCGAAGGATAAGACGATTTTAAAAAAACATTGTGCAAAAAGAGGGCAAACAAAAAGCATTTCTTGAAGTTATAAGCACTAAAAATCAAAATATGTCAGATAACAAAAGAGTAACCGATATTCAAAAATTCATTGAAAAATTCGAACCATCAAAATTCAAAATGCTTTCACGGGGAATTGAAGTACGCGGGATTAAGGACCTGAACCGAAGCATCAGTTTCGCGAAAGAAGTAATAGAAAAATTAAAGCTAAAACTTGTCATATCCCACAGCGCTGAAATGGCGATGTATGGCAGCTTTGAAGTGAACTATCTACAACATTAAACAGTTGAATTCAAATACAATAAATGGAATTTTACAGAAATAAAAAAAAATCAGCGCAGCTTATCTTTATCTGCTCAGGCATCCTGATTGCACTTGTGGCGGTATTTTTATACAGCATCGGATTATTCACTGGTAATATTGCCACTAAACTTGCGGGGGTGTCTGCCGTTTTAGGAATCATCCTGCTCATTGTCATCATCAGGATGCTGATCTCCCTGAACCGTTCAGCTCCCCTACTCATACTCAGTAGCGAAGGAATATACTCAGAAGTTACCGCAGTGAGCAAGGCCGCAGGCCTGATCTCATGGAAAGACATCCTGGACATCTCGATTACGAAAGCCGGATGGGATACCCTGGTGGTACTAAGCGTAGGCAGGGCAGCGCATTATATGCCCATCATTCAAAAAAAACTATCTGCCATGGCGGTCAGCGGCATACAGGATCCATCCGGGAACCTGCAGATCTTTCTTACTGCATCAGAACTGGATATAAACGCAAATAACCTTTTGACAATAATCCAGGACTATCGCAAAACACTTAGAGGAAGTGATAACCTCCAACATGACCAATTCAAATAAGCGCTGATTAAACCACTCCTAAAACATCTTAACGGCCGGTTGATGTAACTACGCCCTTTAGAAGCCTGCTTGGGATTGTATTAAATAACTTTTGACGGGAAGCATTTGCCCGAAAAGCAGTAAGCCACAGATCCTTTAAATATCTGTGGCTTATTGTATTCTACTAAATCTATATGAGGTTTAAATCAAGATTCTTGATGGCATTTTAACCTTTCAGTTTTATTTAACTTCCTGATCCTTGCGCTTACAAAGTTGATATTAACATCGTTATAAACTTTTTTATAATGCGCAATATGCATTTCAATATCGGCAAGTTTTTTCAGGTATTCGATATATAATGCCTGCATTTGCAAACGCTTAGCCCGGATAACTTCAAGCTCTGAGTGTGGCTGAAGGTCATTTTCGTCCATCGGACAAACCTCTTCAATACTGAGGCCTTCTTCCAGTTTGATCAGCAGGCTTTTTAAATGCTCATGCTGGCTTCTATTAATCCCCTGCATTCATTTTGGTTAAAACCCGGGGAGCATTATCCTCTCCCCAGGTTAATTATCAGATCAATTTATTTCAAAAATACTTTTCGGACTGCTTTATTTTCGGCATCCAGGATGTAGACATTCCCGTCCTGATCTATCGCCATGTCGTCCATAGATCCCAGCTTAGCAGCCGCCAATGTTCCATCGGCAAAGCCTGAAGAAAACTTAGCGAGGGTTGATGCGCTTTTGGAAGCAATATCGATCTCCCGGAGGGCATAGTTATGACGGTCGCCAGCGATCAGTCGCCCTTTACCATAAGGTATCAAACCACCTGCAATGCTATTAAATCTGGCCTGGGTTCCAATTCCGTCCACATAACCCGGATCACTAAAGCCTATCCAGTTGATCAGGTTTGATCCACCAGATGCTATATATGAAATGGCATTATTGCTTGCAGAGCCCGAATCTACATAATATAGATTGCCTGAGGCATCTACTACAGGGTGCGCCATAGGCCAGAGCGGTCCGGTAATTTTTGTAAAACCACCAACGGTATTTACCCTGTTCATTCCCGCAAAGGCACCATTAATATTTACGTAAAGGTTGCCTGCAGTATCAAATGTCATTAAACCTGGCGAAAAGCCGGAAACATAAACGGTATTTTGGCCCGAAGGTGTTATTTTTCTAATCTGGTTACGGCCAATATCCGACACGTAGATATTGTTCTGTTTATCAATCACAATACCATAAGGGGTATCAAAAACAATATCGGTACCATTAGCCTGCAACACAGTCACCGTACCGTTCGGGGCAATTTTTTTCACCACATTGTTCGATCGGTCTGTTACATAAACATTACCATTATTATCAACCGCAATACCTGCCATAAAACTGCCAAAAGTACTGCTGTTTGGTCCCCCGGCTAAAGTAACCATACCTGCTCTTCTAAATTCCTGCGGTGCTAAAGCTTCCTGACCGGCAACCACCACTTTTAAATCGCCTGTAGTTAAACCTGCCGGGGCATCCAGCACCAATGTATTTTCGCTCGCCGTTTTCACCGCAGCGGGTACGCCGTTAAAATAAACTTTGTTATTTGCAGCCGTTGTACTAAAGCCAGACCCCTTGATGGTAACGGTTGTTCCGGCCAAACCATTATCCGGACTGACAGAAAGAATGCCAAGGGTCTGATCTTTAAACTGTGGTCCATCGGTGACCTGATCATTTACCACAACCCTAACACTTCCGCTTCCTGTACCTCCTGGCAAGATTAGTTTGATCTGGTTTTCGGAGGACGATGTCAAAGGAACAGAAACACCATTGATAAAGACCTTATTTTCATCGGTCATGTTACTGAACAATGCACCCGAAATGGTCATCTCTGTACCTTTCGGTCCGCTTAATGGGGTAACAACACCAATTGACGGTGGCGCAACCACAGTAAAAATTGGTCCGGTAATTTTTTGTCCATTTATATTTACCGATAACGGGCCAGTTTTTACGCCATCAGGAGCTACAACAACCAGTTTTTCCTTGCTGGCTTCCAATACGGTTGCAGCTGTTCCATTAAAATCAATAATATTCCCGGCAGCAAGTTCTTCAAATCCGGTTCCATTTATGGTAACCTTTGTATTTTTACCACCGGTTAAAGGTTTAATATTTTCAATAGCCTGATAGGTAAAATTCTGGCCTTTGGCTTCTTTTCCGTTTACTTTCACCATAATTGCACCAAAGCCTGCCTCAGCTGGTACTTCAGCAACAATCAGGTTATCCGATACGCTAACCACCAGCGCAGTTTTACCATTGATCAAAACGGTAGCAGGCGCGGTTGTACTGCTAAAACCTGCTCCTGTTATCCTGATTTGTGAACCCGCAGGTCCATTTGCAGGCAAAACGGTTGTAATGGTTAAATCCTGATAGGTATACGGACCGATATCAAAACTCTGGGTATCATGCTTTATGGCCAGCGCACCCGTAGTTCCACCTTCGGGCATACGAATTACCAAAGCCTGGGCTGTTGCGCTGATTACTTCAGCTGATTTACCCCCAATGGTGGCAGAATATTGTTTAATATCAGTACCAAAACCTGTCCCGGTAATGGTTACCAATGTACCGGCGTTACCACTATTGGGGTAATAACTTTCTATTTTAAATGCGACTGCAACAGGTTCGGTTTTATCCTTTTTACAGGCCCCGATGATGAGCAGTAGGAAAAGCATCAATCCGATACTTAAACTCTTTTTATGTTGAATGATCATAAGATTTATCTTTAATGT
The DNA here is from genome assembly GCF_003664035.1 of Pedobacter alluvionis. Classification (GTDB taxonomy): domain Bacteria; phylum Bacteroidota; class Bacteroidia; order Sphingobacteriales; family Sphingobacteriaceae; genus Pedobacter; species Pedobacter alluvionis. Next base: position 225,367 of record NZ_RCCK01000016.1, on the reverse strand, counting down.
TAAAAACTGTACCTCAATCCCAATTGCATCTGTACCCTGGAACTAAAATAATCGATACTGTATGGCTGACCAGGGTTATTGAAGGTAAATACCGGATAGTTGCCTGCATTTTGCTGTGGAGGGAACAAAGTTGGGGTTAAACCTACACTACTGGTGGAGTTAAAGGTATTTGGCGAGAAATACTGTACACCCCAGGTTTTATTGATGAGGTTGGTCAGGTTGATGATATCTACATTTAAGCTCAGCGACTGCGATTTATCGCTATTTACAAACAGCTCATGTGCCAGATGCAGATCGGCCTGTACATTCCATGGCGTACGCCCTTTGTTACGCTCGGTAAAATCACCTCTGCGGCGGCTCAGGTATTTGTTGCCATCAATAAACTGGTTAAAGGCTGCCGCCTGTTGAGCGGCCGTTTGCGCAGGCAGATCTTTAAAATAACGGATGGCTTCTTCGCGCAACGGAATATAGGCCAAACTTACCTGTTGCGATAAACCCTGGATGCTGTTGTTTACGATACCATAACTAAACGGACTGCCCGATTGTGCGCTGAAAAACAAACTTACCGTAGTCCTCCCGGCTTTTTCCCACTCATGGTTATAGCCAATACTGGACACGATGCGGTGACGGGTATCGAAATTACTGTAACTTAAAGCCGGGTTATTGGGTACAAGGGCCTGGTTTAACTGCCAGTTACTTTCCATGGAGTTCCGTACGCCATTACTTAAATCTTTCGATTCGCCGTAGGTATAAGAAGCTGTAACGTTCAATGCTTTGATAAAAGTTTTGGTTACTGTTCCGGTAAGGCTATAACGATAGCCCTGGCTGGTATTGCTTAATAAGTAAATGTTCGAAAAACGGGAATCTACCGTTCCGCTGTAAACCGGTTGTTGTTTCTGTTTATCATAACCATAATACAAGGGGTTATCTTTGGTATTTAACTGCTGAAAGAGCACATCTTTTAAACTTTTGGTGTACATGCCTTCAACCGTAAACCGCCAGTTGTTATCGGTTTCGTAATCGATACCCAAACTTGCACGGAATACCTGGGGCATGACGAAACCATTATCAACCAGATCGATCTGTGTGCGGCCGCTGTTAGGGTTATTGATTACGGCACCGTTCTGCTCAATAAAATTTCCAATTCCGTTGGTACCTGGTTTAATGGCATCGCTGCCTGGTGTAAAGGGCTGCTGATCTGCACGCTGATCGAAAGCGCCAAAGTTATTGCCTGTATTGTAATAAGCATAGGCTAACCAGGCAAAAGGAATACGGCCGGTAAATAATCCTGCTCCTCCCCTTACAATCAGTTTTTGATTGCCCAGCGCATCATACCTGAAGCCTAAACGCGGTGATAACTGTACTTTGTTTAAAAATTTGTTTTCGATGCGGTTAAGCGGTGTGTAGGTATAGGTATTGCCAAAATTTGGGTCGGCCATAATATCCTTTACTTTATCGCTTAAGGACGGCATGGTTGGCAGATTCACCATATCGGCACGTAAACCTGGTGTAATGCTCAGTTTATCGCTGATCCTGATTTCATCCTGCACATACAAGCTGTACATGTTTACATTAAAATCGGCAGCGGGATTGGCCAAAAGATAATCTCTGTTGTTATTGGTGTAATTGTAACTTCCCCTCACACGGTATGGATTGTTGCTGATAAAATCTTCAATGCTCTGGTAATCAACACGACCGTTCCAGGCATTAACAAAGCCATACTGAATGTTATAAAGCTCATTATGCGTACCCACTAAGATTTTATGGCGTCCTTTGGTCCAGTTTAAGTTTGCGGTAAATTCCCATGTTTTTTGTTTCATGTTGAAGATACTCGCTTCGCGGTCGGTACCCAGATAAATGGTGGTTCCGGGCGTACGGCCCATAATCTGTACCTGCGGTAATGTAGGATCGCTTAAAGGATCGCGGCTATCGCTCACATGCGTAAAACCCACCAATAAATTTCCAGAGAGTTCGTTATTGAAACGGCTTTTTAACTCGGCAACGGTACTGCTTTGGTTATTTTTCTGTTCAAAAGCCATACTGCTGAAACGGAAATCCTGCTGATCGCGATCCATGTGCGTGGCCTTACTAAAAATAGTATTGTTCCTGATGGCCAATTGATGTTTATCGCTGATATTCCAATCCAACCGGTTAAAAAATTTCTGTGATCTGTTCGAATTGGTGTATACTCCTGCTGTACCTGCATCGAAAACATTGCCATAACGGCTTTTAACCGCATTACCGATTAAATCAGCATCGGCTACGCTGAGGATATGGCTTGTTTCTGCTGTACCTACGTTCAGCTGGGTAGGATCCTGGCGGTGGGTAATCTCCTCATTACTAAAAAAGAAGAGTTTGTTTTTGATAATCGGGAAACCGATGCGCACACCTGCCTGGTAATCCTGGAAATCGCTGTTCATTTTACCCAGACTGCCCACTCTATCATTCCCGGTTATTGCAGCATTTCTGCCGAAACCATAAACCGAGCCGCTAACTTTATTGGTACCGCTCCGCGTTACAGCATTTACAGATCCCCCGGTAAAATTTCCGATTTTCACATCAAACGGGGCCAGGTAAACCTGCATATCCTCAATGGCATCTAATGAGACAGGGTTTGTTCTTGTACTGCTCCCGTTCATACCTGATGTACCCGTCTGGCCGCCCAGCGAAGGACTAAAACCAATGGCATCGTTATTTACGGCTCCATCAATGGTTACGTTGTTGTAACGGAAATTGGTTCCACCGAAACTATTATCGCGGCTTCCCTGTGGGGTTAACCGGGTAATATCGGTGATGCTCCGGTTAATGGTGGGCATATTTTTGACCTGTTCGGCACTGATATTTTTACCAGTCCCATAATTATCGGCCTTTTGTTTGGGTTTTGCCCTACCCGATACCATTACCGTACTTAGTTCCTGCGCATTTTCCTGCAGCACAAAGTTAAGCTGCTGGCTACCGCCTAAACGTACCGAAACATCATTCAGTACCTCTGTTTTCATCCCGGTGGTAGAGACAGTTACCGTATAGGGTGAACCGATGCGTAAATTGTTTAAAAAATACCGCCCATCGGCATCGGCAGAGATGGCATAACGTGTTCCCGAAGGCGTATGGATAGCCACAATGGTTGCACCGGGAATAACAATTCCTTTTGCATCTTTAACCTGCCCGGTTAAGGATCCGCTGGTTTCTTGCGCCATACCGCAAAAGGACATGAACAGGAAAGCACAGAGCATGATTATTTTAAGCCCAGCCTGTTGCAGTGAAAACACCTCCTGCAAAAAGACGGGTGTTGGATATATGTTTTTCTTCATCAGTTTAATTTTAATTGCTTAAGGTTTCCTGTTGGGTAATCCGTAAAGCACCATCTATAATATGTAATACGCCATTTCCAGCCAGGATATCCTGTTTAACCAGTTTTACTGCCGTTGTATTTCCGATTCCCCTTAAGGTTATGCCATTAAAACTACCCGGAACACTAGAATCTGGTGTTAAAGTCATGGTTACCGAATTACCATCGAGCATGGCCTGACGGCTGGTATTGGACGATCCGGTACTGAGGATATAATCGTAAATAAACCGCCTGTCTTTTACGATATGGTAATTTACCAGGCGTTTCAACACCTCTACATCAGTATTATTGATCTGTTCTACGCTGGCATAACCCATGGCCTGCATGGCCTGGTTGCTGGGCGCAAAAATGGTATAAGGCCCTGCCCCATTAATGGTTTCGAGCAAACCAGAACTTTTTAAAGCCTGTGTAAAAAGGGTAATGCTCGGCTCAGCGGAAACGGCATCGCCAAGTAAATCGTGCAGATAAGGACTTAACACACGATTAAGTACCTGGATCAATCCATTTGATGCCGGGATATTCTGCGAGATAATACGCGAACCGTTTAAGGTTAACACAGTATCGGTTCCCTTGATCCAGTGTGTGGCATACAATTTACCCCCGCGCGAGCGCAATTCCTGGTTAAACAGGTAGGGCAGTTTGTTCAGCTCGTATTTTCCATCCAGGGTATGATATTGGGCAATACGCGAAATGATGGTGGGGTTTGCGGTGAGTACACTTACCGCATTTGCATAACCCGACAGAGAAAATGCCGCATCAGACGGAACTAGAGCTGTATAGGGCCCTGCTCCTTCCTGTAAAGTTTTATCAAGCCCACTGCGTTTTAAAGCGGCGCTAAAGGCCGATAGATTAAAATTATCGGCAATAACGAGGTTAATTTTATTGTTGTCGTAATCGCTTATTTTATTTTCATCTTTACTACACGATGTACCCAAAATGGCCATCAGCAATAAAGAAAATAAGGTATTCTTATGGTATTGGTTAAATTGCTGTGCCATGTTCTATTTAAGTTTAAATCCTTTGGGGAAAAGTAGGCGGTCTACTACATGTATTGGTCCGTTTAGCGTATTGATATCCGTATCAACAACGTTTGCCGCAGGATACTCAGAACCCTTTACTTTAAGCTGAACATTATTATTGCTGAGTGAAAACTCCAGTGGCATGGTATAGGCATATTCTACCGGAGGATTTCCGCCAATATTAACCGGATAAGTATTGAGTGCCGGGCGCAGCACATTACTATAAAATACCGTTGCATTATTCATGGTCTTATCACCGCCTGCAGTTACAGGCTGAAACATCCTGCCCCAGTTACGGTGAAAATTGTACACGGTATCCATCGGGAAAGCACCTGTTGCCGAATAGGTATTTTCATCAAAAAAAACCCCGTCCATACTGCGTTCGTTAAATTTCAGGATATCAGCAACGGTTTGAAATCCGGCCTGATGAAAAGCTTCATCAGTTGGGGCAAACAAAGTGGAGACCGTAATATTTGGTCCTGTATAACCAGGATATGGAGGTGTTTCTATTCCCCAATCCTTTTTATAATAAAGACGGTTGTAGGCATAGTCTCTCATAATATCCTCAGGCGCTAACCTGTCCCCGAACACGGCCTCAATATCGTCGCCAATTTTATTCAGAAAAAGCTCATCTGCCAGGCGCTGCGATTCGATGAACATATTAAACCTACCATCGGCTTTTAAAGCTTCCAACATGGTTTTTGTAGGTCTTTCTACAGCTTTTTCCATAATGTAAAGTCCGCCGTTGGTGGCAGGCAGGTAATTCAACTTACCCACATTTTTACCGTTCATCAGTAAATCTTCACCTTTTAGCCCTACATAATGCCTGTAATAGTATAAATCATACTGACTATTGCTTTCGGCATTGTCATAATACTTTACATACAAACCGGGATGGAGCAACAGGCTTTTTACCATAAAATTATCGCTCCTCAGTTTCAATTCATCCTTGGTCACCGGGCCAATGGTGGTATAAAACATCATCAAACTATCCAATTCTTCTACGGGCATCTGATTAATGGCACTGGCGCTTAAACCTGCAGCCTGCATGGCAGCATCGTTCGGTGCGAAAACCGTAAATACCACTTTGCTCCCTTGTTGCTTAAGGATATTTTTGATATTGCTTTTTTGCCAGGCACTGTAAAACAGTTTTGCAGGCGAAGCAGTCAGCAGCTGTTCTACAGTTTGTGTAGCGTCGCTTTGATATGGAACCTGGGTTCCTTCAGGATCGGGTATAAATTCCGTTTTGGAGCAGGCACCTAAAAAGAGGATAAATGCCCATAAAACGAATACCCAAAAGTTTTTTAAATTTCTCATATTCATGATGATATATTATTTCTTGATCGCTTGCTCTGGCCTAACCAATCCACTGATTAAGTGATGGACAATGCCGTTGCTACACAGGTTATCGTTTTTTGCGGTTAAATTGCTGGTTACCGAGTTTAAGATGACATCAGAAACCGTGTTACCGCTACGCAGCGTAAGGGAATAACCCAGCTTAAATTCTGGATATAACTTCCCCCCTCCGAAATTCATGTAATAGCTATCTTTTTTAAGGAAATAGTTATAGACGCCGTTAGAATTGATTAGTGAAAACACCTGGGAATCGGAGATAAAAAAGTGCCTGCCGTATAAAATGTAAGCCCCAAAAAGGCGGTCACCAATGTATTTACCGGTCTCTAAGGTATTTAAAGAAGCTTCAGTAATACCCACATTTTCGAGGGCCTGGTTATTGGGTGCAAAAATGGTGAATGTTTCTCCGGTGGCCAGCTGATCCCACAGGTTAAACTTTTTTAGTCCTTTAACAAACACACTGTAATCGGCATGTTCTGCCAGCCACTGCTGTACCGTTTTGTTAAAGTTTGGTTTCATTACATTATCAATTAAATGCAGTACGCCATTGGCTACAACCACATCTTTCCTGATCACTTCCACCCCATCAATGTAAAGCTCGTTTACCTCACCTCCACTGGGATTAAAAGCCGCCCGTGACAGATAGAGTTCCGAACCGCTCAGCGTGGCATAACGTATATCTACCCCATTGCTCGGCATATCATTTACCATCAGTTTACGGGGCAGAATATGATAGCCGATTATTTTTTTTAAACTATCAACATTCATTTTGTCAAAATCGGCCGTGCTGTAAATACCCAGGCGGTTAAAAGCTTCATCAGTTGGTGCAAACACGGTAAAAGGTCCGGCTCCGTTTAACTGTTCGGTATAGCCTGTTTTTTTGAGTGCGGCATAAAAAAGGCGCATTTCGTAATTGTTCTTCACAAAATCAGCTGCCGGACGAATGTTTTCGTTGGGTAAGGCTACCGATAAATCATCGTGTTTACAGCCTGTAATAAAAAGCAGCTGTAAAGCCATTGCCAATGCAAAAAGCATTTTCCCTATATGTAAAACCGGTTTGCTATCCTTTACATTATTTAGTTTTTTCATTGAAATCATGTTTTTAATAAATGGGCGGTGCATATTTTCGTTGAATGGTGGTTAAATAAACCCTGCCATTAACCACTTCGATGGTATTAACCGTGGCAAAAGTTTTAGGGTTATTTACACCTGAATGGATGTTGACCAGCAAATTGGGCAGTATGGCCGCATTGTCGTTGCTCGTCATCTTTACTTTGCCATTCTGCAAACAGTTAACCGAAACCCAGTTGCCCCCGTTATCGGTTGAGGCTTCGTAAAAAGGATTATTGGAAACATCCATCCCCGGCACAAAAAAATCGAACCTTTGCCACATATTTGTGGTGATGCCATTGCCGGTATTACTTGCCCAGACCGGGAAACTTACATAAGGATTTACATCACTTATTGCCGTATTCAGTTTAACATTGGCAATATATTTTCCCTTAAAACCAGGTATAGTGGCTGCTCTGGCGCTCAAAATACTTTGATCTTCGTAAAGCGACAGAAAAACATTCATTTCATCTTTCATTCCACCCTGAAAACTGGCCATCAAATAATCTTGGGCCTTAAGCGATTTATCGGCTTCCCAATAGCCTTTGGCGCTCATGTTGTAAAAGTTCACATAGGTAAGCGAATCAGATAAAGGCAGCTTTTGAAAAATCTCCTGACGGAGTAAAAGACCAGTTCTTTTGGTTACAAAATCTTTTTGCAGTACGTGCAGGGTATATACCTCTTTACTGGTGAGATTAAGTACGGTATCGATCAGGATATCTTTTTTTAGCTGGTTCTCCAATTGAAAAAAGGGCACTGTATTTTTCGGGCGGTAAGCAAACATGATCCGCATTTTGCCTGATGGCACCTGTGCCCAGCTGCTTAAATCGAAACCGTTTAAAATGGGCCCAACCAATACATTTTCCTTTCCCGGATATTCTGGATTGTTAACCGATGTACTGGTACCAATATGTGATGGATATGGAGGTGCGTAGGCATCACGCTGATCTAAAAAGTCGCCTACAATTTCGGCGCTTGTTGGTATGCCGTTAGCATCCAATACCGGATTGATGAGCATGCAAAAAAACGGCACTTTATTGTCCTTACTGCCAAGCGTTTGTATATAATTAAGGTTATTGAATACCCTCAAATATGCCGGATCGTCGATCTTAGAGTATTCTACCTTAACGCAACCCGAATTGAGCAACAGAAAACACACAGCAAAAAGCCATGCCCACTGTAGAAATCCGGTTTTTATCATTCTCTGATTTAATCTCTCGTTTTTCATTATTTGTTGTGTTTGATAATGATCATTCTTGCTTTATTTGCAGGTGTACTGCCTGTGCCCGACTGGCCGATAAGGCCCACAGTATAAATTCCAGGCTCTTGTACAGGCAATCCGCGCCCTACTTTCTGATAAAGGTTTTTGTCGGCAATAAAGGCATCGCTTTTTAACACCTCGATATCATTGGCCCATATACCCGGCACCACATTGGGTTTAGAACGATAGGCCATAATTTCGAATGCTTTTTGTGTGTAGACATTGCTGATATAAGGACGTTCGAACAAGGGCAGACCAGGTTGAAGATTAACACCCGCATTCGCGTTATCATTTCCTCCGGCTGAAGATTGCCCGTTGCTTTGTGTAAAAGTGATATAAGGGTTGCCTGTTGAAAGATTTAAAAACCTTTTAAAGAAGAAATAATAGTATTGATTGCGGCTGTAAGTCGCATCGTCTTCTGCCCCTAGATAGGTTACACCACTTAAATCGTTGGCTACCAGGAGTATTTTTGGCGCATCTGATTGATCGGGATATAACCATGCGGTATAGTTTTGCGCCGGACGAAGCACCTGACTGGTACTGGCAATGGTTTTGCCCGATGCATCTACAGCCTCAACGGTGTGACTGCCCTGGATCAGGTTTGTATATGCGCCAGCCGTACCAAAAGCTAAATTGCTGGTTATTGTTTTTCCATCTACCTTAAAACTTACATTTTGCGCTGCCAGGCCGTTTACGCCCTGTACCCTGAAATAAGTAGTATTGGCCGATGGACTGTTATCGCTAATTACCTGAAAGGAATTTTGATAGGTTGATGCCGTTTCATCAACTTCGTTAATCAAGTAATCAAATTTTTGCGGCGCAATTAAAATGGTGTAAATCCCTCCTGGCTGGTAAGTTTGGATGGGTGCATAAGTTTGTTTGGTCGAATTCATCAAATTAACAGGAATGCTTGATGTAGGCGGATCAATCAGCGTTATGGCATCTAAACCTGCGCCTAAGGCTGGCATCTGTCTGCCATCAGCCATGAGTATTTTAAACTGATAGGTTCCGTAAGGCAGTTCTATATATTCTGAAGTTTTGATTGCCGAACTGATATTATTGGTCTTTGCATCAACCAAAGTGCCATCGGCATAAGCCAGCGATACGGCTCCGCTTAAATCTTCCTGCATGCCACTACTGTTAACTGCAGGATTTTTAATTGTTCCGGAAAGGTTTACAATCCTGATTTTAAAATAATCGGGTTTCGAAGCTACCGAAACACCTCTTTTTACGGGTACCACTTCTTGCTGACCATCCATTGCAAAAGTTGGCAACAAAAAATAATCGGTTGGATTGCTGTAATCGTTTTTTACATCGAGTTTTACATTGCTGGCAAATACAGGGGTATAACTTCTTACTGTAAAATCGAGTTTTGCAGTTTCCTGTGCATTAAACAGGTCTTGCGGAACAAACCAGGTTTTTCCCAGCTGTCCGTTCGATGGAAAATAAGAGGTACCCGGATACTGCTGACTGTTCGGTTTGTTAGGTTCCCTCACGATAAAATTGGTCAGACTATCGCCATTGGCAATCACCTGGTTAAAACCTGCTACATTAATAATGCGGGTGGTTGAGTTGGTCCGGTTCTGGGTTAAAACTCTGTTGTCTGTCTCAAAATCTACCTTGTCCTTTTTACAGGCCTGAAACAGCAGCATCATACTGAAGCAGAGCAGACTAAAGCATTTATAATTTATCTTATTCATTATTTAAATAGATTATAGGTAAAGCCTAACATAATTTCGGCACCGCGGGTATAACTTCGGTTGATATACTCGTTGCCATACCATTTGCCGCCTGTTTGCGGGTTCGCATACACGGTTTTGATATCGGGATTAAGGATGTTTTTGGCATACCCCTTAAATTTGACACTTTTGGTCAGGCGCTGACTGAATACAAAATCTAAAACAGGCACCGGACGGGTATATAAGTCGGGTTCGCCGGTGAGGTTAATCTGTACCAAACGTTCGCCCACTACATTAAAGGTTAGGGTAAAATCAGAGCCCGATTTTGGGTTTTCGTAATTTAACCAGGCATTGATGGAATAAGGTGCCTGTTCAAAAAGCGGACTGTTTTTTGGCGTATAACGATCGAGCGATCGGATGGCTTCGTAACGTTCAGGTGTTTTTTTAATGTCGCTCTGTGCCAGCAACAAGTTAGAACCGAAATAGAAATTCTTCAATGGATCCCAGATATTGCCCAGGCTTTTCACTACCTCTAATTCAAGTCCCCACACCCGGCCTACGTTAGGATCGTTCTGGAACTGAATGGTTGGAAACTCGGGATAGGTAGCGGCTAAACCAGCAGTTTGCAAGCTAAAAACTTTTACCAGTTGGTTTTCTATGCGTTTACCAAATGCCGAAACGGCAAGCACCTCTCCTTTTGAAGGAAACCATTCCCACCTGAAATCGAGGTTTTGGGTAAATTGGTTTTTAAGGTTTGGATTACCAACAACTAAACCCATCTGAAAGGCATCAAATTCGAAAACATTAGTGATTTCCCTTAACTCAGGGCGGGCCAGCGTTGTATTATAAGCAGTCCGGAAATTCATGTTATCGTTTAGCGTATAGGTTGCGTTAACCGAGTAAAATGGTTTATAACCTGTTTTATATACCGAGTTTGGATTTATCGGGTTTAATGGGATTTTGCTTCCATTTGCACCGCCTGCGGTTAGCGAAGGATCTAAAAATACACCCGAGGTATCAACCGAAGAACCAATATTGGTCATTTCGAAGCGGACACCGCCTGCAATACGCAGTTTTTCGGTCAGCTTTAAATCGAGCATGCCATAAAAAGCATTGGTTTCGAAATAACCTGTATAATTATTGGGCGATTTCTGACTGTTATATAAAAACCCGCCAATCGGCATCATGCCTTCACCCTGATTTCCGGCAGGCAATTTAACACCGATAAATTCGCTGCTCAACAGGCGGTTCAGGTTGCCTTCGGCACCGTAAAGCGGTAAGGCCCTATTGCTGGTGAAGTTAGATCCCGGCAGAAAGAGCTGGTTTTCACTAAAATCACGGTCTCTGAACAAATAATTTACACCAGTTTTTAGCTCCTGTTTTTGTCCGAACAGTTTAAAAGGGATACTTAAATCGCCTTTATAATTGTAATTTTTCTCATCAAGGTTCCTCCATCTTCTTCCGTTAGGCTCGGCCTGGATAATGCCGTAAGGACCAAAACCATTTACATAACCTGAGGTTAAGGCATAAAGATGTTTGGTATAAACAGTTGCCGGCGCATTACTTCCTGTTCCAACGGTATAGTAACCACCACCCCTCGGGCTGTAGTCGGCTAAACTGGCAAAACGGAAATCAGGATCATTCTGTTTCGACCGTGAACTGGCCACATTATAACTTAAACGTGGCGATAATTCTTTATCAAAAAATTTATGCTCGCCCTGTAAGTTAAAAGTGTTGAGGTTACGGAAGGTTTGTTTTAACGAATAAGTTGTTGTTTTAACCTCTCCAGGTAATCCCGTATATTCGTAGCGGCCAGCTAAATTAGTGGCTTTGGTTTCGCCGCCCCAGCTGCCCAGGTATTGCATGCTGATTTCGTTACGTTTATTAAACTGATAAGTAACGCCCACCAAAGTGCCATAGTTTAACGTTTCTACACCTGTGTTTTCTTTATAAGTTTGATATTTACCCATAAATAAACTGTTTGGTGTAATGTAGTTTGGAATATTACGTGGACTGTACACATCTGGGTTACCGGTAACCACGCCCTGGTAAATGCTATACTGGGTTAAATCGCCTCCGCTGATATCGGTAATGCGGCGATAATAATTTCCGCCCATAATTAAGCCCAGTTTATGCTTTTTAAAAATATTAAAGCTATTGCCATAGGTAGCCGAATACAACTGGTTTAGCGGTGCTTTTTTGTACTGCGTAGTCATTACCGGATCGAAAGACTGCATGATGTTGTTGATGCGGTTGACTTCCTGGTAGGCTGTCGGGCTATAATTGCTGTTGGCAATCATGCTCTGTATAGACCCCAAACCATTTGGATATTGGCTGGCGAGGTTTTTAAATTCGCTGCTTAAGTTTTTATTACTGATTTTATTGCCAAATGCCCCCATATCGCTGTTCCAGAAGCTATTGTACTGTCCGCCGATACCCACATTTGAGTTTACACCCGACTGGGCAATGATTTCGAAAGTTTCTTTTTCCGGAACAGATTTGGTTTTAAGCTCCACAATACCTGCGGCTGCATCGGCCGGTTTATCGGGGGTTACGGTTTTATAAATGGTAATGTTATCGAGCAGTGATGCCGGAACCAGATCCAAAGGGATCGTGCTTCTGTCAGGATCAGACGAGGCCAAACGTACGCCGTTCAACTGCCCAATTACACTTCTATCGCCCAAACCGCGGATGGCCACGTATTTATCGTCCGTCACCGTAACACCCGACACCCTTTGTAAAGCCTGTGTGGTGGTAATACTACCCGTACGCTCGATTTGTTGAGAAGATATTGCATCCTGGATGATCGACGACTTTTTGCGTTCTTCCAATACGGCCACTTCGGTATTTGCCTTTCTCCTGGCCTGTACCATTACCTCATTTAACTGTGTTGATGAAGCTTTTAAAGCAATGTTCAATACTTTTGTACTGGCATCTACCTTAATTTCGCGACTCATGTAACCCATGTAAGAAATAAGCAGGGTGGCACCTCCCTCGGGAACGGTAATCCTGAAATTTCCGTTCACATCTGTCGAGGCCGCAGCTGTTCCGCCTTTAACCTTTATACTTACCCCGATCAGTGTTTCCCTGGTCTTTTCATCGAGAACGGTTCCGGTAATTAAAATGGGCACAGGTTTTCGGGTAATGACCACATAACCTTCTACAACACTGTATTTGAGGTTGGTATTGGCTAAAATGTTGTTCAATGCCTCCGCAACGGTCATGTTTTCGGTACTGAGGTTTACCTTTTTACTTACCTTGTTCAACAGGTTTACCGCTACATTAATCTGGATATTGCCCTGTTTCTCTACAACAGCCAAACTATTTTCTATCGTTGCAGCTTCAAGTTTGAGTTTGATTTTCCGATTCAGATCCTGACCTGATACATTACTGGCAAAGAGTAGCCCTAAGCCGGTAAGATTTGCAAGGATCACTAGAAAAGAGCATTTCATAAAGAAATAAATTTTATCTGCGGACAGATTGTTATCAGCCACCTGCCTCAGTTTCTTTTTAACATGGTACAAGGCATTATAACATTGCCTTGCATATTGAAAAGAAACATGCAGATGTAATACTTTTTGCATATTTTTGATCATTATGATTTTTCGCCTTTGGGCGGATATTATGAATACTTTATCTCGGGCCGACGGGTCTTCGAAAACAGCCAGTCCGTTGATGATTTACGCGTCCTCCCTCAAAGGGGGACGTTTTTATTTTTAGTCTGTTTGTTACATCCCCATCCTTTCTCTCCTAAAAAATGTTAACATGATTTTGATTGATTTTATATTTAAAGTTGCCTGCAATGCTTAATATCCTGATCAGCTTACTTAAGGGGATATCGGTGGTTAAATTCACCCTGATCTGCCTTTCAGCTACTGCAGAATGATGTATGGTAATGGCAACATTGTAAGTTCTTTCTAAAATAGTGGCAATATCAGCCAGCTTCGTTTTCCTGAATACCAGTTTACCATCTTTCCACCCCATAATATCGCTAACTGGTGTAGTACCGAGTTTGCTTTGCTGGGTTTTCTCATCCCATACCACACTTTGGCCAGGCAACAAGACGGCAATGGGATGTAATACTTTCTTCACCTTCCGGTCTACCCTTACCTTTCCGGTACTGACCAAAACACTCACTGGTTGGTTCATAAAAGCATCAACTTTAAAAGAGGTACCCAATACCCTGGTTACTATATTTCCGGTATGAATGATAAATGGCCTTTTCGGATTTTTGGTGACTTCAAAAAAAGCTTCTCCGCTTAAAGAGATGGCCCGCACATTGGTGGCAAATTTTGCGGGGAAAGAAAGCGTACTGCCTGAGCCCAGATAAACCACCGAACTATCTGGCAGCAGGATTTTGGAACGCTTGCCTTTTGGATTTTCGAAATGTTGGTAAACCAATGCATAAGATTGAGTTTTTTTGCTCAGTCTGGGGATTAACAGTGAAATAGAACCGATAAGCAATAAAATAGCCGCAGCATACGACAAATACCTGCGCAGTTTTATCTTTTTTGATGATAAGGGCAATATATTTCCTTCTGTATTTTCCGCTGATTGTTTTTCGTGGAATTTCGCCAAAGCCTGCTCAAGATCCGGTTCGTGGTATTGATCTACATCTGATGATGCAATCTCGTCCATTACCTCCTCAAAAAGAACAGAAAGGTCACCGGTAGCTAACAGCGATTTTATTTCAGCAGTTTCTTCCGCTGAACATCCGCCATTAATGTATTTTCTGATGAGGGCTTTTTTTTCTGTTCTATGATCCATTGATGTTGTTCTTCAATAGTCATAACACAACTTTTTAAGCGTACCACCTATCAAAAGATAAAAAAATGTCTTTTTTTATTTAAGAAGGCAGAAACAACAGGATATGTGGCGCTAAAAGCAAAAAAAGGGTAAAATCGGCATGTTCTTTTATATGCTTTCGGAAAAAGCTGAGTGCAGCAACCATATAATTTTCTACCGTATTTACAGAAAGATTCATATCGCTGGCAATTTCGGCATAGGTTTTATTTTCTTCCCTGCTCATCTGGAATACTTTTCTGCGTGCAGGACTTAACTCTGCTAGTTTTTCGCGGTAAATTTCTTCAAGCTGTGCATATACCAGCGCATCATCGGCAGGCCTCGATTGTACAGCATCGGCATCGAGCTGTTCATCAAGCTCAACGGTGGCCATTATTTTTTTACGGTAATGATTGTACAATGCATTTTTAACCGCCCGGTAAAGGTATGGAGCCAGATCGGTTTCAATTGAAAGGTCACCCTGTTTTTTCCACAGGCCCAGCATCACATCCATTACCAATTCTTCGGCAACACAGTTATCTTTACTATTTTTTAGGGCATAACGGTATAAGGCTGAATAGTACCGTTTAAAGAGAAGATCGAAGGCAGCAGAACTTCCGTTTTTATGCTTTTTTAATAGTACTGCATCTGATAAATCTTTTATTTCGTTGAACATGCCTTGCGAAGAGAATCTCTGTTCGGCAAAAATAAAACCTATAGCAACGCTGTATATTAAGGCAATATTAAGTTATTGAACATTACTTTATCCTGCAGAATGTGGTGGAAATAAAACAAATAAGCCGCAACATTCGTTGCAGCTTATTTTTACCTAACCAAAACCTAATAGATTTAACCAATATCTATGTCACAAACCTAGAAACTAAACATGAACAAAAAATGAAGTTTCGATCCAGACCAAGTCTGAGTGAATAAATACTGATAGTAAGGATTTAATGGAGTTGTAGAGGAAGGAATCGAACCTTCGGCATGCTACCGGCCAGCGCTCTACACGATCATTTCTTTTGATCGCCGCAAAAGTAGTAAGTCAGCTTGCATTTAAAAGTGCAAAGCAAAAGTTTAACAGTTTGATAATATAGGGCTATTCCTGAGGTTTTGCCGGTCTGTTCAACTTAAACAAACGGTAAATAGCATTAAATTCCTGGCATCATTGGCACTAATAAAATTTGCTATGCCTGCTGAAACAACAAAAGCATCTCAATCCTTTTTTTCACTTTTCGGTATAGCAAGCTATTTTTTTAGGATCCCTCTGTATGTTCACTCAATGAACTGCTTATGACAGCATTTCTGGTAAGTGCCGAAGTGATACTTTAAGCTTGCTTTAGGAGGCATTTGAAACCGGTCTACCGGTCATCGAGTCAATTTCGTTATAGGGCCGAAAGGCAGCAGCAAGTTTGCCTATCTCCTGCTCCGGGATCAATTCTGGATCGTTGAACTGCATGTTCATGATATCTATTGGGATCTCCATCATTCCCTTATCGGTTTTGAGCAGCACATGATCATCAAAAGGCAGTGCAGATTGGAATTCTCCAATCTCAGGTTTAAAAATGGTCAATCTGATCAGTAGCTCGTAGTAAAGAAAAAGGGGAAATTTCATTGGCACAAAGTTACCTAATAATGAATTTAATGTTAAATTATCATTATAACAAGATAAAAAGGATCCTTAACAATGAATTAACCTGCCTGTAATTTAACACTAATTAAATATCCCAAAGAAAAACAGATTTAAAAAGAGTCCAATGCTTAATATTCCTTCTCAGACCTTTGATACCTGAACGCAAAATAACCCCGAGTATTTAATATTGAGTTAATATGGGTATCGTTTCTGAATTTTAATTTTGACGCGATAATTTTATGGGCGAAAACAATACTGCCGGTTTTAACAACAATGAAGAAAAGAGCTTTGATGAAAAATCTTTCGAAGATCTTTATCGCCGTATGTACCCCACGCTGAAAAAGTACGCCATTTACCTGGTAAAGGATATAGAAGATGCACAGCTCGTTCTAAATGACGTATTTATAGCCATCTGGAAAAACAGCACCATGATCGCTGATGAAAAAGCATATCTTTTCCGCGCCGTTAAAAATGCTGCTATCAACTACCATAAAATCCCCAAAGCCAATTTCCTGCGTATTGATAACGAAGAAGAAGCCCCGGAAATTATCGATCTTAAAGAAACGCCGTCACAGGCTTTCCAGAACAAAGACCGGAACCGTGTACTTTATGCACTGATTGATCAGATGCCTGAACGGCGACGGCTTATTTTCTACCTATACCGGATTGATGGCTTTAGTTATAAAGAAATTGCAGCTTTACTCGATATATCGGTGAGGACAGTAGAAGACCACCTGGTAAAGGGCTTTCAGTTTCTTCAGCAAAAAGTATTGCAAAACAGCGCTGAATTCAGGTAAAGCACCGCTTAATAATTTGTTAATATAAAGTTAACAGCTTTCGGCCCGTAGTGCTCCTGCATTTCTTTGTCTCTGTAGATACAAAAGCATGAGAATGGATCAGGAAACCTGGAAATTAGTACTCGAATATTTGGCCGTAAAGGAAGATTTGCGCAGCAGTAAAGCTGAAATTGCACTGCTTGAAAAAAAGCTCAGGGATTGGGTAAGTGAAGATCCTGACCATGAGGAGCAGTTGGAAGAGGTATTATTGTTATGGCAGGATACCGCGCAACTACCCGATGACGGATTGTGGAAGGAAAGTTTTGCCGGCATCAAAGAACAGATAAATCAGACTCCAGTTAGAAAATTCAAAATATTAAAATGGTGGCCGGCGGCAACTGCTGCAGCAATTATTGGCGCACTCCTCTTTTTTATGGCTAGCGATAAAAAGCCATTTCCGGTTAATGAATACCAGGTGGTGTGGACAACCAAAACTGCAGCGCCCGGTAAAATCGTTAATGTACTGCTTCCGGATAGTTCCGAGATCTGGTTAAACTCAGGGAGTAGCATCAGCTTTCCGCAAAACCTGAAACATGCCGGCATCAGAACAGTTAAACTCAATGGAGAGGCTTTTTTTAAAGTAAAAAGAGATCCTGCCCATCCTTTTATAGTAAAAAGCCAGAATATCCAAACCAGGGTACTGGGAACCAGTTTTAACATCCGGGCATGGAAAAATTACAGGCCAGAAGTAACTGTACTCACCGGAAAGGTAGCAGTTTCGAGAGATTCGGCAGGCACACAATCAGCAGCGGTCCACCTTCTTCCAAATCAAAAAGTAATTTACAATATGAAATTGGCACTCCTGGTACGCGAAAATGTAGAAGATGCCAAAACATCAACTGACTGGCGGATCGGAAAAATGTATTTCAATAAAACGCCTATGGAAGATGTATTCCAGACCATATCACGTAAATATGCCCTTAAGGTAGTTTCAGACAGATCGTTCGATAACTGTGAACTGACAGCAAAATTTGATAATGTAAGCATAAAAGAGGTGTTGCGCACACTGGAGCTTACATTTGATATCCATTATACCATAAACAAACAGATTATTTATATAAAAGGAGGTAGATGTAACTAAACACCGAGTAAAAGATAGCTGCAGCATGTTGGCGCATGCCACAGCTAAGAAATTTTAAATTTTATTTTAACCCATCAAGATTAAAACAAACAAAGTTATGAAAAAGTCCGCAGTGACTAGTCAATTAATTTTTAGCGTAATGCGTTTTTTTACCCTTATTTACATCATGCTCTCCACTATGCTCTTTGTAGGGCAGGCATCACCCGTAAATGCACAGCAATTAAACGTTAAAGTAAGTATCAATATCAAAAAGGGATCATTAACGGAACTTTTCAAAACCATAGAAAAGAAAACCGGCCTGTATTTTGTATACACCAACAAAGATGCCATAGAAAAACAAAACCTAAGTGGTTTTAAGGCAGAAAATGAAGCTGTAAGCGCTTTGCTCGACCGGGTATTACCTCCTTTTCAGCTCACCTACCTGATCGAGAAAAACCAGATCATTATCAAAAAGTCGATACGAATTAAAGGTAAGGTAACTGACGAAAAAGGTCTGCCAGTGCCGGGGGTAAACGTAATTGAAAAAGGCAGCAACAACGCTACCAGCACCAACTTAAACGGAGAATTCAACCTGAATGTATTAAATAATCAGGCCTTACTGATCTTTAAAATGATCGGTTATCAAAGCAGGGAGGTTGCCCTGAATGGCGAAACTGAACTAAACATCAGTCTCTCTCCTGATGAAACGGCGCTCTCTGATGTGGTGGTTACCGCCTTAGGTATTAAACGTGCAGAAAAAGCCCTTGGTTATTCCATTGCCACGGTAAAAGGCAGCGATGTAAACACGGTAAAAGAGGTGAATGTGATCAACTCACTGGCCGGAAAAGTAGCTGGTGTAAATGTGGTAAGCACAGGTGCTGATCCCGGATCAAGTTCATTTATCACCATCCGGGGCCAATCATCAATCGCGACAGACAACCAGCCTTTATTTGTGGTAGACGGCGTTCCGGTGGCACATTCTCTTCGTGCAACATCAGAAGTTGGCCGCTCATCGGTTGATTATGGTAGCCCGATTGCAGATATCAGTCCGGATGATGTAGAAAGTATCACCATATTAAAAGGTGCAAGTGCCGCCGCATTATACGGCAGCAGGGCCGGAAGTGGTGTGGTTTTGATTACCACAAAAAGTGGCTCGGTAAATAAAAAGGGTTTAGGGATAAACTTTAACTCAAACGCCATGTACGATCAGGCATGGATGTTCCCACATTTTCAGCATACCTTTGGCGGCGGCGAATATACCGACGACCCTGCATCTTCTACCACCTCTGCATGGGGCCCGAGGCTTGATGCAGGTACAAAACACCTGCAATGGAACAGTCCCCTGGATGCCAGCGGAAAACCAATTGCCACTGATTGGGTATCTCATCCTAACAATCCACAGGATTTTTATGAAACCGGTGCTACCTATACCAACAACATTTCCATCAGCGGAAAAAATGCGGATGGTAATTACCGCTTATCGTACACCAACCTGAGCAATAAAGGGATCGTACCCAATACCGATCTGAAAAGGAATACGCTTAACCTTTCTGCCACCTATGTGCTGCATCCTAAATTAAAGATCAGCACCAATATTGGTTATGTAAACAATAAAAGCGACAACAGGCCATCGGCTTACCGGGAAAGTGTTACGCAGATGCTGTATTCACTTCCACCTAATATGAACATCAATGACCTGAAAAACTACTGGAAACCAGGACGGGAAAACATCGAGCAGTTTTCAGCAGATGATTCTGACAATCCTTATTTTGTAGCTTATGAGCATACCAACGGCTACGACAGGAACCGGTTAACCGGAAATGTACAGGCGGTTTACGACATTACCAAAAACCTGAGCTTAATGGTACGTACCGGACTTGATATGTACAATGAAGCGCACGAAACCAAACGCCCTTTTAGTTCTAAACGGTTTAAATTTGGGGGTTATGGTGTAGATAATTCCTTCTTTAAGGAACAGAACACCGATTTTTTACTGAGCTATAAAAAACTGTTAAATCAGGACTGGTCTTTGAGTCTTTCTGCCGGGGGTAACCAAATGAATCAGACCAACAGGTCAACCGCGCAGAAAACAGAAAGCCTGAGTATTCCGGGTGTTTACAATATTGCCAATGCACAGGCGGGTACCATCGTAAATTCGCAATACAATTCACGCAAACGCATCAATAGTATTTATGGCCTCGGTCAGGTATCGTTCAGGGATATGGTTTTCCTTGATCTTACAGGAAGGAACGATTGGTCGAGTACACTCCCGGCCGGCAACAATTCGTACTTTTATCCTTCCGCATCGTTAAGCACCATCATAACCGATGTGTTCAAGATCAAATCAGATGTGTTGTCGTTTGTTAAACTAAGGGCCAACTGGGCGCAGGTGGGTAGTGATACCGATCCTTACCAATTGTACAATACCATTCCGTTTAACCAGGACTGGGGCGATGTAAAAAGAGCTACCATTGAGTTTAACCTTAAAAACAACTTCCTGAAACCTGAAATTGCTACTTCTTACGAGTTTGGCGGAGACCTGCGCTTTTTTAAAAGCCGTGTAGGCATCGATGTAACCTGGTATAAAACAAACAAAAGAAACCAGATCATTAACATCCCAACCACCATTGCCTCAGGTTCATCCAACCGATTAATCAATGCCGGAAATATCCAGAACAGCGGTTGGGAAATCGGATTAAATGCGGTTCCTTTTGATGGCAGCTTTAAATGGGAAACCAATGTCAACTTCACCAAAAATGAAAATAAGGTCATTGAGTTATCAGACGGTTTAAAAGAATATTCGATGGGCAGTGCCGACGGGGATAATATCCGTTACCTGATTAAGGAGGGTACAAAAATCGGCGACTTCTATACGCCGAGCTATACCAAGGTAAGCAGCGGCCCAAATGCAGGAGCGGCTTTATTGGATAAAACAGGTCATTATATCCGCAACAATAGCGAATACATTAAGGTGGGAAATTATAACCCTGATTTTACCGTCGGCTTTAACAATACCTTCAGCTATCAAAACTTTACGTTAAATGTACTTTTAGACTGGCGAAAAGGCGGTAATTTTTATTCGTACGTGGTTAAAAGCCTGATCAATGCCGGTTTAACCGATAATACCCTGGCTGGCAGGGATGCGGAAACCGGTGGTTTACCATGGACAGATTCGCAGGGTAGAAAACGGAACGATGGGATGATTATTCCCGGTTATATTGCTGATGCAAATGGTAACCTGAGCCAAAACACCGTGATTATTGCAGCTTCTGACTTTTATAACAACACTTATAATAAATACTACGAAAGATTAACGTATTCTGCTTCCTTCCTGAAAATCAGGGAAGCTTCTTTAACCTACGTATTCAACAAAAAGGTAACGGGTAAACTGCCCATCAGTAACCTGTCGTTATCACTTATCGGACGGAACCTGTACACCTGGACCGCCAACGGACTGGGTTATGATCCGGAAACGACCATGAGTGTTACCGAGGGCTTTAAACTCGGCGTAGGCCACTGGACTTTACCGGGTACACGTTCATTCGGTTTTAAACTAAGTTGTAACTTTTAACCTGTACAAAAATGAAATTCAAATATACCACACTGCTTTTCGTGCTGCTTGCCCTGATTACAAGCTGTACTAAAGATTTTGAAGAAATAAATACCAATCCCAATGCACCTGAAACGACCAATACCGAGTTTTTACTCTCGGATGTATTGGTTTCTACCGCTTATGCCTACCAGGAAAATGCGGTTAACAGAAGACCGGCTTCGGCAGCGCGCTACCTTACCCTGGTGCGAAATACCGGTTACGATCTGTTAGACTGGGGTCCGGTTGACTGGGATGATATTTATGCCCGCTTAACAGTAAATAAAACCTTTATGGAAACGGCACAGAAACGTTCCGAGAACCAGTATGTTGCCATCGGTAAAATCATGAAGGCTTTTAACTTTGGCTACCTTACCGATTTATATGGCGATATCCCCTATTCGCAGGCCTTAAAATCGAAAGAGGCCAACCTCATCTACCCTGAATACGATCAGCAACAGGCCATCTATCCTGATTTGTTGAAAGAATTAAGGGAAGCGAACGAGCTATTGAAAGGCAACAGTCAGGAAATAAATGCCAAAGGCGATGTACTTTTTAAAGGCAAAACCCTTGCCTGGCGAAAATTTGCCAACACGTTGCGCCTGCGGATGTTGCTGCGCATCTCGAAAAACTATACACCAGCCTTTACCGAGATGCAGGAAATTGTGAACGATAAAACAGCATATCCTATCTTCGAAAGCAGTGCAGACAATGCCGAAATGGCCTATTTAGGCAATATTGCCGCCTATAGCTGGCCTGGTGGACCTTTGGCGATGATCGATTTCGATTACCAGAAAACCAAAGTAAGCAAAGAACTGGTAGACAAGCTGATCCAAAGGACCGACCCAAGACTTGGTGTCTGGGTAGAACCGGTAAAAAGCACCACAGGTGCTACGGTAGATCTGAACCGATATGTGGGCGTACCCAATGCCATCGATGCGCCATCAGCCTATAACGGTGGCGAAGATCATGTTTCCGTTTTCTCTTCTGCTTTTTTCCGGAAAAACGGAGGCACTGCTAACACCTTGTTAAAAGCCAGCCTCATCACGTATACCGAGCAGTGTTTTATTTTAGCAGAAGCCGTGCAAAAAGGAAAACTTACCGTACCCGGCGAAACAGCAGAATCGCTGTACTATAAAGGCATCAGGGAATCGATGAGCAGTTATGCCATAACCGCCCCACAAACTTACTATGAGCAGCAATTGGTGAAATATAATGCTACGCTTGAACAGTTAATTACCCAGAAATGGCTGGCTATGTTATTCAAAGGTGCAGAAGGGTGGTTTGATCAGCGCCGCACCGGCTACCCTGCTTTTGTTACCGGTCCGCTTGCGGCCGGAAGAGGCATACCAAAACGCTATACCTATCCTGATTCGGAAAGCGCAAAAAACCGCGTCAATTATCAAAAAGCGGTTGCTGTTTTCGGTGCTGATAATCAGTACACCTTAATGTGGTCCCTTAAATAAATTAAATTCTTAATCATTACAACAATGAAATTATATATCAAAGCACTTTTTCTATTTACACTCTCTTTTTTAGCTGTTGGGGCTAAAACTCATGCCCAGGATTTTAAACCCGGGCATTTTCCCGACCGCGTAATTTTAACCTGGGCCGCAGATCCTGCTACCAGCCAAACGGTTAACTGGCGCACCGATACCACGATTAAAGCTTCAAAAGCACAAATCAAGGCTGAAGATTCCAATCCGGCACTCGAACAATCCATTACCAGCTATGAGGCCACTTCTACCCTGCTGGGAAGCGGAAATAATTACGAAATCGCCAAATACCACCATGTTACTTTTACCAACCTCAAACCGGAAACGGTTTATGCCTACCGTGTGGGGTCGGGCGAGCATTGGAGCGAGTGGTTCCAGTTTACCACGGCATCAGTTAACCATAAGCCATTTTCTTTCATTTACCTGGGCGATGCACAGAACGATATCCGTTCAAAATGGTCGCGGGTAATCCGTAAGGCATTTTCACACCAGCCCGATGCCAGGTTTATTATCCATGCCGGCGACCTGATTAACCGTTCCAATAACGACCAGGAATGGGGCGAATGGCATTATGGAGGAGGTTTCATCAATGGTATGATTCCCAGCCTTCCCGCTCCCGGAAACCACGAATATGTACGGGATGACAAAAGAAAACTGGTACTCGATCCACATTGGGGCGTACAGTACACGTTTGCCGGCAACGGACCAAAGGGATTGGAAGAATCGGTTTATTATGTAGATTACCAGGATATGCGCATCATTTCACTGGATTCGCAAATGATTATATTAGACGAAAATTCGGCCAAAGCGGAATATGAGTGGCTCGAAAAAGTGCTGAAAGAGAATAAAAAATTGTGGACCGTAATCACCTTTCACCACCCTATTTTCTCTACGGCGAAAAGCAGAGACAATAAAGAATTCAGGGAACGTTTTAAACCCTTGTTTGACCAATACCATGTCGATCTGGTGTTACAGGGGCACGACCATACCTATAGCCGCGGACAAAACCTGCCAAGAGGACTATCGGGACGGGAAGTAAACGGACCGGTTTACCTGGTTTCGGTTGCAGGCCCTAAAATGTACCAGGTAGATGGTGCAAAATGGATGGATGTCTCTTTAGAAAATACGCAGCTTTTCCAGGTGATCCATGTTGATGGAGCCAACCTTAAATTTGAGGCTTATAAAACTTCGGGCGAACTTTTTGATGCTTTTTCGTTAAAAAAAGCAGGCCGTGACCATGCGGCAGCATTTACAGATCTGAACCCTGCAAAAAACACTAAACCATGAGCATTAAAGCAGGCCTGTCATTCACCATCATGTTATTGAGCAGTTTCTGGATCACCGTAGCTGCACAACAGGCGCTACGGCCATTGCCTAAAAGCAAAAATGCTTTTATTGTGATTGCCCACCGGGGAAGCCACTTAATCAAGCCCGAAAATACAATCGCTTCCATTGAGGATGCCATTGCTATAGGGGCCGACTATGTGGAACTGGACCTGCGGACAACAAAAGACGGGCAACTGGTACTCTTGCATAATGAAGGGGTAGACCAGGTGAGCAATGGCCAGGGTTTAATAAAAGACCTTGATTTTGAGGAGGTAAAAAAACTTGTACTCAAAGGCAAAGACGGCAGTTTACATCAAATAGCCGGTTTTGATGAAGCCCTGAAAGCCTGCAAAAACAAAATCAATATTTATTTAGATTTTAAATCGGCCGATCCGGAAAAAGCCTACCGCGCCATTAAAAAAGAAAACATGGAGCACCAGGTGCTGGTGTATGTAGGGAACAGCCATGATTATACTTCGTGGCGAAAAACTGCAGCCCAGATGCCATTGATAGCCAGTTTAGCACAGTCGGTTACCACAAAGGAAGCGCTGATGGAGGTCTTCGCAAAAGCACCCCTGGAGGTAATTGATCGTGTTCCGGCCGAAGATCTGCTGCCCCTGTTAAAAAGAATGGGGATCAGTATTTTCGCTGATGTGCAAAACGCTACTGAAAGCCCTGAAAATTGGGACAAAGCGATAAAACCCGGCGTTCAGGGATTACAAACTGATCATCCGGAAGCACTGATCAAATACCTTAAAGCGAAGAAAATAAGGCCGAACTAATCAGCATTAAACGGCTCCCTGTTCTGTACAAAAGGGAGCCGTTTTGATCGCTATGCAAAAAACAAATCAATACTGACGGGCTTTGACAGGTATTCCAGCTATCAAGCCAGCGTATGCAAAATGCCTTTATTATACCCTTTCCAATCTGTTCAACTTAAACAAACGATAAATGGCATAAATCCCGGGTATCATTGGCAATATTGCCGTCCACATGCCCGGAAAATAATAAGTTCCGGTAGCACCAAGGTAATAATTGCGCATATTGGCAATCAATGTTCCATCGATGGTTGCACTAAGTGGATTCAATGCCGTTGCGTTCAATTCCGGCTTAATCAGCGGAAAGATAAAATGTGTAAACTCCGCTACACCAGGGCCTATAAAAATAAACCAGGCCACAAAACCAGCAATCGGAACCCGATGATACAAACCGAGGGCCGTAAGGGTATAAATGGTAGGACCAACCAGTGCAAAAACCATCAGGAAACTTTTTTCAGTCCATGGAATGTCAAACAGCCTGCTCATTGCAGGGGCAAAACCTGTTAAATATTCTTCTATAATGTGGATTTGAAGACCGGACACGGTTAACAGAAAAAGTGGTAAAATAATTTTTGGGTCTACCGGTTTTTGAAGATAGGTAAAATACCAGCATACTAGTCCGATTAATGCAGATCCACCCACAATAATAACGGGAGGTAATCCGATAGCTAAATACCCCATTACCGGTGCAATAACCGTAAACACAACTGCAATCATCAGGCTTAACTTTTGCGAAATAGCGAATTTTGTTTTCATCACATTAAATTAATGCACCAAAATTAGCCCGTCTGCCCCGTCGAAAATTTATCAAATGATAAAAAACTACCTTCCTGCCCTGATTCTGCTTAAAGAAACCTGGGTGATTCCTAAATAAGCGGCCAGGTCGCCCAGACTGATCCTTTGTACCAGATCCGGATTTTCTTTGATGAAGTTTGCGTAACGCACCGAGGCTTGCTCCTCTAAGATCTCCCCAATCCTCCACATCATGTTAACCGATGCCGTGGCAAGCAGTTTACTAAAAAAGGTTTCCATGGAATGAAAACGTGCCCGCAAATCATCCAACGCTGTTCGCGAGATACGCGTAACCACGGTATTTTCCAGTGCCTGGATCTGGTAAGCAGATGCTTGCCGGCTAAGATAGCTGTCAAGAACAGTAAACATCGCTCCTTCCGCAAAGAAACGCATAATAAAAGTACGGTCCTTACTTTCAAAACCAGTTTTAACCAATCCGTTATTGATAAAGTAGACATATCTGCATACACTTCCCTGTTCCAGTATTGCTTCCCCTTTTTTAAATGAAACCGTTTCTAACTGCTGCGCCAGTACAGTGGCTACCTCAGTTCGCAAATTGTTAAGGCTGTTTACAAAGTCGATAAAACCTTGTTTATACTCGTTATGTGCTGTCTCCATTTTACTTATTTAACTAAAATAAATTTAATGTATTCAGGGTAAACATCTGTGCTAAACTACATAATTTACGCTTAAAGGTTCTGTCAACAGCATAAACCAGCAATTAATGCTCCCCTAAATTGTTTAAAGGGAGCATTTTTACAATTCAGGCGAAGCGCCATTTTCTTATTAGCCAGTAAACCAGGCCAAGTGCCACTGCCAGCCCTATCCACCAAACGGCCGAAGCTGGCCTTCTGCTTTTATCAATGCGCTGCACCCTGGTTGCTAACTGTGTGCTTTCCAGACTGTGCTTTTGCTGCTGAAGCTGATGGCCTGTTTGTTGTTGCTGGTGCAGGATCTGCTTTCTACCTGCTTTCCCTCGAACCACAACTTTTTCGGCCATGCCCTCGAAACCTTTTTCCGTGCTGTAGAAAAATTTCCCCAATGGTGTAATTTGCACCACATATTCGCTGTTACTGGTATCAAGCAAAACGGTGTTTTTTGTTGCCCAACTTTGCTGATTTGTATTTTCCTCGTTATAGCTGTTCGATTGAAACTCTTGCGTGTGCAGCGTCTTATTGCTTTTTAAACTTCCGCAAGCTGTAATGAGCATACTACAGGCCACCAATAGATTTAACTCAGTTTTCATCATCCGCTCCTTTCTTATTGATCCAATCGGCGAAGTATTTGATGGCTTTTACTGAACGCCGTTTCCGGTACACCCCATCTCCTTCTCTACTGCCTTCCATATTGGTATTTCCTTCTATGGTAATAAGCCAATCGCCCTCCTGTCGCTCCACCAGGCCACAATGGGCAATACGTTTCAGGTTGCTGAAGTAGATGCCGAATACTACTGCAGGGCGTATCTGTTCGGTGCGTTTATCGAATGGAAATAAGGCCGGGCTCCAGGGGCTACGCGGTGCCGCGTAGCCGGCCTGGCTAAAAACCCAGCTTACAAAAGCTGCACACCAGGCACTGCCCTCTTCTACGTCTACATAGTATAGGTATGCGGCTACCCGCGGTCCATCGTTGTGTCCGGAAAGTTCGCGCACACCTACTTCGTTTTTTGCAATGCACAACAGATTTTCTCTATCGGCTAGTTCACTGCTCGGCGTCAGGTTTATACTATTGCGGCCAGGCAGGCTATACCCGCTAAAAAGAGCAAAGCAAACGATGCCCAGAAAAATCTTAACTGTTGCCATGATGTGAGCTGTTTAAATCGTAAAACCATATCTGTTAAATTAAGCAGGCCCAAGCCGAGCCAAAAGCGGTACAAAAGCCACCAGGAAATCTGCATTAGGGCAACATAACACAACAAGCCAAGCAAAATTAGCTGCCAAATACCTGCATCGAGCAGAGCAGCGGTGGGTTCGAAGGTTCTTAATAAATTAGGGAGGGTAAGCCAGCCCAGAATTAAGATGGTGGCCAGCATCAGTTTTTCGAGTAGTTGCCTTTTCGGTGTTAGCGCCGTTAAAGCCAGTTTTAATGTTTTCATATTTTTTCTGTTAAATAGCCCAAACCCGCAATACTGCATGGTTTGGGCGGGTGATGAATTAAACTAAGGAATGGTATAGGTACCCAGGTATTGGCTGTTTGCCACGGCCATGGCATCGCGTTTCACTGCAAAAGCCCATCCGTGAAAAACATCACCACTAAAGCCGGCGCCAATTACCGCGGTGTAAGTAAGTGCGGCGCGCTGCGCATCTTCGTACACCAGGTACATGCTTTTGGTAGCGTTAAAAAGCACTACGGTAAGCGAATCATCAGTAAAAGAATTGTAACGGTTTAAAATGCTCTGCCAGTTCAGTACCAGATCTGCCCCTTGCAGGCTTGCATTAAGGCCATGAAAAACCGAGAGCGAACCTCTGCTCATCACCACCTGCGAAAAATCGATTGCAAAATCAGGGTAGCTGCCTCCAACCGCCTGGTTTAAGAAGATTTTTACTGCTGCATTGTAACCTGTAATCTTGTTCAGCTGTTTATCTTTAAAGCCAATGTTTAAAATGTCTTTAATAGGGCTCAGGTAGAGCGCGGCGAGCGCAAATTTAGCACGCTGGGCCAGTTGGGGTTCGGTACTGGGTTTGCTGCTTTTTTTTGGTAAGCCCCTCAGGTAATCGATGCTGCGCCAGTTGCTGCCAATTACACTACCTACTTTGCCAGAGAATGCGCCATTTGCGCCTTTTGAATAAGTTGCCATAATTTTTGTTTTTTATTGAAAAAATGTTTGTATCAAAGGATTTCTGTTTATACCGGTATGTTTAAATCCATGCTCAAACCTAGCGGCCTGGCGGCATTATCACCTCATTTTGAGCTAAAATGAGCTAAATTGAGCCAAATCCTGGCGTTTTTGAGCCGTAATGGACCATCGGATTACTGCCAGGCGGTGCAAAAAACGGGGCGCCGGTGGCAGGCTGCTTAAGGGCAGCAGCACCATAAACAGTGGTGCCGTTTAGCCAAGCCAAAGCCTGGCTTTACCTTTTAGGTAACCAAAAGGTAAAGAATAGGTAACCATGGGGTAACCCTGGGGTTAACCTGGTACGAAGAAAGGGTAAACAACAGGTAAAGAAGGGGTAATCAGATACGGCCTTTTCGCTGGCTCTCCAGGTAGGCGGCCAGCAGATCTTTCAGGTAAAAACGATCGCCACCCGGTAGTTTTACAGGCTTTAACGTGCCATCATCAAAGCGAAAGATTGCAGTAGGGAATAAAAACAAGAAAGCGGGAAAAACCAAAGGCTCTTCCCGCTCATCTAAATTAACGCTCTCTGAATATAAACGCCATTGCCGGCAATTTGTTTTGTGCGATTTAAAAAAAACCAAACTAACCTATCTCCATCCAAGTCCCGGTGCAACGTGCTCCAGAATGGCAGATAACACATGGATATTGTAATCTACGCCCAAGGTATTTGGAATGGTCAACAGCACCGTATCCGCTTCCTGTATCGCCTCGTCGGCAGCCAGCTCCTTTATCAGCTGATCGGGTTCAGCGGCATATCCCCTACCGAAAACCGCCCTTTGGGTTGGCTCGATATAGCCAAAACTATCCGCCCCTTTTCCCTGCTGCCCGAAATAATACCGGTCCTGATCGTTCATCAGCGCAAATATTGAACGGCTGACAGAAACCCTTGGCTCGCGATCATGTCCCGCTTTTCTCCAGGCTTCCTTGTACAGCCTGATCTGCTCGGCCTGCTGGATACTGAAGGGCTTTCCGCTTTCATCAAACTTCAAAGTAGAACTCTGCAGGTACATTCCGTTCTCTGCCGCCCAAACGGCAGTCGCATTGGAAGCGGCTCCACACCAGATGCGCTCGCGCAGTCCCTCGGAATATGGTTCCAGCCTTAACAGTCCCGGAGGATTGGGAAACATTGGATTTGGATTAGGCCTTGCAAAACCTTCGCCTTTCAGTCTTTCCAGAAACTCCAAAGCCTTTTGCCTTCCCATATCAGCATCGTTCTCCCCATCCTTTGGTGCAAAACCGAAATACCGCCAGCCTTCGATCACCTGCTCGGGCGAACCCCTGCTAATGCCCAGTTGTAACCTGCCACCAGAGATGAGGTCGGCCGCACCAGCATCCTCGACCATATATAAAGGGTTTTCATAGCGCATATCGATAACGCCAGTTCCGATTTCGATCTTAGAAGTCTTTGCGCCAATTGCCGAAAGCAGCGGAAAAGGTGATGCCAATTGCCTTGCAAAATGGTGTACCCTGAAATACGCTCCGTCAAGGCCAATCTCTTCGGCCGCAACAGCAAGATCGATAGATTGCAGCAAAGTATCACCAGCGGTACGCGCCTGATATGAGGGATGTTCTGACCAATGCCCGAACGATAAAAATCCGATTTTCTTCATTTCATTAATTGCTAAATTCAAAGTTACCATTACTCCTATAGCGCAAAGGTCATTGTGTAGTCATAACCTCTACTACCCATTGGCAAACAATAGCCCGGGCTAATTGTTCCAAAATCAGTCATGTCAAGAAGAAAACAGATACGGTCAAAAGAGCAGTTTGCTGCTGCGCTCGAACTGGAAAGAGCGGGCGATAATGCTGCCGCATTAAAACTTTACCGGAAATCTGCAATAACAGATCCTGCCAATTCCCACGCGTGGAACAGACAGATGGTGCTTTTGCGCAAAGCTAAATCAAAAGAAGATGAGGTCAGGCTCATCAAACTGGCCATAGCCGAATACCGGCAATCGCATGAAACCAAACAACAAGATTGGCTGAAAGAAAACCAGGCCAAGGCAGACAGCACCCGGGAACTGGCCCATGTACTCGGTCTTTTGGAACCAACAGGCCTTCCAAAAAGCGACGACACCATCATCGAGAAATGGCAGACCAGGCTGTACCTGCTTGAATACCGCATCAAAAATGCACGAAAGAAGAAAACGTCGTTGAAAAAGCCTATACGCAAATCGCCAAAAAGTGCAGCTCCTGCACCTAAAAAGCTTAAGCAAACGCCGCTACTAAAGCCAGGCTGGCAAATAAGAAAGCGGGAAAAACCAAAGGCCTTTCCCGCTTATAGATTATCGCTCACAAATAATTTAACGCATAGCTATTACAGCTATTTTATCCCCGCAAAAAAAAACAAAAACTACTTGTCCGAATATTTCTGCTCCAGAACCTCGATCTCCTTTAAGGCTTCGGCAATACCGTTGCGCTGGGTGGTCAATAAATTTAAATGGTCAGAATGGAGTTCATTGTCCTTTATGACCATGTCATACTTTTCTAGTGCTGCCTTTTCACCTGTCACGACTGCACTTAACAAAGCGGTCTCGCTTTTATCGGTCAGCGCTTCCTTGATATCGATCCAGGTTCTATGGATCGCTCCCAATATTCCACCCTCCTGGTTATCCGAATCCCCGCCATGTTTTTCCAGATGTGCCTTCAGCTCGTTTTCATACAAGGCACGTTCTGCAACATATTTCAAAAATACTGCTTTTAGCTCCACATTATCGGTGGATTCTGCTGCTGAACTATATCCTTCTTTTCCATCGTTGATGATGGATACCAGACCCTTTAGGTCCGAAATGATCTCTTGATTGTTTTCCATGGTGAATTATTTTACTAAAAAACAGCAACCAACCCTATAAGGTTTTAGCAAAATCCCACAGGCAATAAAAACATAACAATAAGCCGACATGTTGCTTAGCTATGCCAGCAGAAAGAAAACCATCCTACCTTAATTTTGATAGCGAAAAATACCCATGGAAGCAGGACATTGATTATAAAGACAATCCAGAAAAATACAGGGTTGGAAAGGGCGAACAGGGTGTTCTGATTTGCGAGCCCTATAAATCTGAGATCGGCCAATTCTGGAGGTTCAGGACACCAGAGGTTGCAAAAGAAAGTAGTAAAAAGATATTTGAAATGTTCAGTAATTACATCAGGGCAAATGATTTCGTGGGGGCGGACATGGCAAGGAAATACCTGCAGATGGGCTACACCCGCGCCAGGCGGTATGCCAATTACAAAGGCGGAAAGAAATACGACAAGGACAAAGATTATAAGCTACTGGAACGCGGCACCGGATCGGCAGAAAAAGCACAATCCGCTGAAATTTTCTATTCCACCTACAAACTGGCAGAGGCCCACCCGATCTATAAATTGCTGAAGGCAGACTGGAAAAAACGGCTGGGATAGCAAAGCACCCTAACAAGTTATAAACCAATGAAAAACTTAAAGCATTTGTCCTGCATACCTGCACTAAAAGCCTCCAACACAACGACCTTTACCTGGGTAAATGCGATTGTTATTTTAGCCGGAGGCACAATCAGCGTGGAAAGTGAGGTTGGAAAAGGCTCGATATTCAAGATCATCCGAAGCCAATTTGTCGTTGAGCACCGCTATTTTATACGCTTATCATCCATCGCGGCCACCCATTCTTCTCTGTTACAACGACTGCAAGCCTGCTGGCTCCTTAAGTGCAGCACTTCTGCACAGTGTGTGCATGCATAAAGTCCGGCATTAGCTATAACTTTAGATTTCTTGTTGTATATTTTTGGGTAGATGGGCAATCCTGGTTTTACCTCTTCATCATCAAAAAAAAGAAAACTCACCTGACCGTTAGTTTCAAGTAAAGCAGCCCTCACCTGACCAACATGCTCAATCCCCTTTACCCGCATTTCAGCAAAAAACTCATCTTGAGCAAAGTTGGCATCCCCTTCTTCATTCATTGTAAACTTGCCATCTTCAACAATATACATGGGTACACCTTCGAGTATATTCTCAATTTTTTGATATTTCGCAGCAAAAAAAGTAATGATCCTGTAAACCAGTAAAATCACAAAGAAAACCAATACAGATGGAATAATAGCGGATTCACCGCTTAGCATAGGGTCGCCTGCGGCGCTGCCAAGTGCAATAATAATGGCCACCTCAAAGATACTGAGCTGCCTCACTCCTTTTTTACCCGTAGACCGCAGGAATATCAGTACCAGGGCAAACATAATAATGGTGCGCATGCCAATTTCTACCGCGATGGTAAAATCAAGATCGTTTAGAAATATGTTTTTCCAGTCTAATGACGCCATCATAATCGCTTAATTTTTAGGTTAGATCTATCATATTTGATCATTTTTTAACGTTGGAGTGCTTTGTAAGATATGATTTTTATCATTATATTATTGAATGTGAGATTTAATGGCCATTAAGCTCATATCAGTATACAACCAGATTGTTATTCTTTCTTCCTCTTAACATGAAAATAGCAGGAAAGGTTTAGGCAATGTTGTTTAAGAGATTTTGGATTTGGAAAAAACTCCTTTAAATGAAGCTAGCTGTCGGATAATATATTACGCCAGCGGACAAGCAACGGATACTTCAGGTGTACCGACTTCATCATCTCCAAGCATAATTTATCCTTGTTAGAAGAAAACCGCTTGATCAACTTTTACGCATAGTATAATTTACGGGGTGAGAGTCCTACATCTGGTGAAAGCCTGAGAGAGCGTTAATTTAGATTGGGGGTAACCATTAATTTGGTTATCCATTTTTTTTTGGAACCAAAATCGGCCTATCTCACAAATCCCAATGTCATTAATTTAAGGTTTTAACCACAAATGCACACAGATAAACACGGATTTTTATATCTGTGCGCATCCTTTATAAAAAATCATCTGCGGCGAAATATCAACTCACCAACAACTATTAGAATCAAAGGAACGCTGTTTGGGACCTGCCCCCGAGCGCAAAATCACTTACCGAAAGTTCAATTATATTGGGCATAAGATGTATTTAAACGGTAATGTTACCAGGAGTAAATTTATAAAGCTTTTTTAGCGAGCCTTTCTGAAAAAACTTCCATTTTATTTTCATCGAAGCTGGAGAATGTAGTGTGGTTCGTTATCAACGTTATGGCAAACTAAAATTCAATATAAGAAAATTGGATGAATATCTGAAAGTATAAACTTCGATTGAGCTAACGATTGGTTAACATACATTTAATGCATGGTTATTGCAGGGTGCTGTACTTTTGAAGCTGTTAAGCAGGTCATAAATGTTTTCAAAACCCAAAAGTGAGTACGAGTTAATTTCCGGGTGGAGAAACGGCAACGAAAAGGCTTTTGACCAATTGTTTAAGTTTCATTTTTATAAGCTCAATCAGTTTGCCCTTCGTCATACCGGCGACCCGGAACTGTCCGAGGAGCTGGTAATGGATATCATGCTCAAAGTATGGCAAAAAAGAGATAAGCTTGAACAGGAACAGGCTTCTTTAGCACCATTTCTGTTCCATACCCTGAAAGCGGCAATCATTGATAACTACCGGAAAAAAAGAGTAGCCCTTATCCATATTGAAGAGATCAAAGAGGAGCCTAAACATTCTGCACAATCTGACGACAACCTTCTTGCCACAGAGTTAAGCGACTTATACCAGACCAGCTTGCGTTATTTAAGCCCAAAAAAAAGATTGGTATTGGAAATGAGAAAGGAACAAGGCATGAGCTATAAGATGATAGCAACTGAGCTTAATATTTCCGTAAAAACTGTCGACTCTTATCTAAGTGAAGCAGTGTTGCACGTAAAAGAGTATCTTAGAAAACATACTGATATTGCTCTTTTAATCATTATTCTCTTCATTCTATAAGATTCCGTATTTGTAAACTAACTGCCAGCTTCGCTTGCAAGCCTAATACATTATAGCTAATTTTTAAATTGATAATCAAGCAATTATAGCTTTTTTTAATAAAAAGTTGTTTTAAGCACCCGGAATTTCTCCCTTTCTTACGGTATACCTAATAGAAGCGCTTTTATAAAGCTGTAATATGGAAGAATCAATAGACAGGAAGTTACTGGTAAGGTTTATGCAAGGCAAATGCAATGCAGAAGAATCTATACTCGTAAAAAAATTCTTACTGCAGCCGAAGTGGCAACGGGCATTGGATGAACTGTTGGATGAGGATTTCAAGAATTTTGAGGTTGACCTGCCTGATGAAGAGTTAAGTAATGCCTGGAACAGGCGTTTTCAGGAAAAGTATATTGCTGACCCTGTTCGCCCGCTGTGGCGCCGTCCCTGGCTGGGATATGCCGCCGCCTGCATTGTGATGTTTAGCATAGGCTTATATTTTTTCAATACCAATAAAACAGCTGGGGAAAAACAGGTTGTCGCTGCTATGCTCCAAACGCTGAACCCAAGAGGACAGCGCTCCAGGATCTTGTTGCCAGACAGTTCTGTTGTGTATTTAGGTGCAGAAAGCCGCATCAGGTATCCGGAAAAATTTGGCTTGGGTAACCGGGAAGTTTCTTTGACGGGTGAAGCATTTTTCGAGATTACCAAAGATCGCGCGCATCCTTTCATCATTCATACAGGCGAAGTGCAGACCAAAGTTTTGGGAACCTCCTTCAAGGTTGACGCATTTGAGGGGAAAAACCTAAGCGTATCAGTAGCCACAGGAAAAGTGCAGGTATCCAAAAAAATAGCCGGTACTGATTCCTTACAATCCCTGGCGGTTCTTGTACCAGGACAAGTGGTAAAATGGAACGTAAAAACCCAAACAGCAGCAGTTGACATCGTAGATGCAGAGGGCGTACGGGATTGGAAGGACGGAACAATGACCTTTGTCGCCGCTTCAGTTAGCGACATTGCCGAAAATCTGGAACGCTGGTATAACGTGAAAATCAATTTCGAAGACAGGAAGACCGCGAATTACCATGTATCCCTGATCGTAAAAGGCACCGATCCGCTAACCCATACACTCGACATTATTTGCAATACCACACACCTGCACTATAAAATCAAGGGTCACACAGTTAACATAACGAAAAAAGGAGGATGATGATTTAGACCTTGACCATACCCATAAAAAAACCGCTCCCAAAATGGGAGCGGTCATTCTTTTCTCCCTTAGCTACAGTTTTCGAAGACCCTTTGCTAATGGGGAAATGCTGCCGACCAGGTCGGCGGCGTGATTAAAATCATTTATAAAAAACAACTCTAACATTTCAAAAATATGCAAAATGTAGTACAACTACGTCCTTATATACTATTTATTATTATGCGGTGTTCTTTCATCATATTAGCCATACAGTTAACCTTTTCAGGGATTTTGCTGGCATCCGACGTAAAGAGCCAGAACCTGGATCAGGTTAAAGTAAACCTGTCGCTAAATAAAGCGACCATACAGGAGAGTCTTCTGACTCTTCAGCGCAAAAGCGGTATTCGTATCTCTTTTTTTGATGAATTGTTACAGAAAGAAGCAAAAAAAATAACACTGAATAGTAGCAATATTACCGCCGGGGATGCACTTAGAAAGATACTTTCAGGCACAAAATTAAATTACCGCCTGGTAAAGGACTTTATCATTATTGATGCGAAACCAATTCCTGCCAAACCCGGCCGTGTTTCCGGCAAGATCACAGATGACAAAGGCCAGGCCGTGCCGGGCGCATCGGTACGGGTGATAGAAACAGGCAGCGGCGCAATGTCAGCTGTTGATGGCACCTACGTATTAAACCTGCCGCCGGGCACTTACACGCTTGAATTCAGCTTCATATCTTTCCAAACCCAAAGGGTTACCGGTGTTGTGGTAACAGAAGACAAAAGCACGCCGCTGGATATCGCACTAAAAACAGATACAAAGGGACTAAAAGACGTGGTGATTACCTCCGGCTACAAAAAGGCTTCTGTTGCGGGTTTATATGCGCAGCAAAAGAACACCTCCAATCTTTCAGACGGCATCTCTGGCGATCAGATCAGTGCCACGCCCGATAAACATGTGGGTGAAACCCTGAAACGAATCACAGGTGTATCTACCAACGAAAACAGGAAGGTGGTTATACGTGGTATTGCCGAGCGTTATAACGTATCGCTGCTAAACGGAAGTACGCTGCCAAGTACAGATGTGCAGGAGCGCGACTTTGAGTTCAACCTTATCCCTACCAGCCTGGTAGAAAACATAGTGGTGGCTAAGTCTATCACCGCGGATATGCCATATGGCTTTGCCGGAGGTTTGGTTCAGATCACCACCAAATCAGTTCCTGAAAGCAATTTCCTGTCAGTAAGCGCGGGCACCTCTTTTAACAGCCGCACCACGGGGAAAGAATTTTTGGGTTATGGTCGCGGAAAATATGATTACCTGGGTTTTGACGACGGTACACGGGATCACTTTCCGAAGGACCTCCTGAACCTGGTAGGTAAGTTCGACCCCACCAGAAGCGATGAGCAGAATGAGATAAAAGCCGCTCAGGTTGGCGAGCAGAATAAACGTATCGGCGGAACAGAGCGGTTAGGAGCGCGGCGTTTTGACGCGTTACCTTCGCAAAATTACCAGTTAAGCCTGGGCCGCACTTACGCGCTAAGCAGTACAAAAGAGCGAAGGCTCGGTTTTGTGGCCTCGCTGAGTTACCGGAATACGCAAACCAATGATTACGTTCCCAACATGCGCCGGGGCGACTGGTCGCATGAGCCTACGCGCGGCGATGATCCTACGGATGTAAATACCGGGAATATATATGGGTTTAACACCACGTTAGGGTTATTGCTGAACGGTGGTTTTAAGACTGAGAAGCACCAGATCAACACCTATAACCTATATACACGCATATTTGACAATCGGTTTAGCCGTTATACCGGATGGACTTTTGAAAATCCGAAAAACGATCAGGACATGAAATATGGGGGGATACTGGAAGATGACCGGCCTAAATTTACAGATTTGCTGCAAAACAAGGTAAGTGGCACCCATCAACTTAATTCAGTTAAAATTGAATGGGGTTTAGCCAGAACCACCTTAAAATCTGCAGAACGCGACGCGATCTCGGCCTCGATGGGCGCAAGAGAAATTGGAAACACGGTATTGTACGTGTATCAGCCGGGTACTGTAAGTGATCCTGGTGCCGGCCCGTTACACCGCGATGAATATCTTTACAGGGAAAATAACCTTGAGGCTGTGGTAAGCGCTGCCTATGATTTTAAGCTGGGCAAAACCAGCCATACCTTTAAAACCGGTGCTAATTATTTAAAGAAGCATGCGTTTTATGACTGGCAGGTGCTTCCTATAGTAAAGGGAACAAACTCCACCGTTCCCATTGAATTGATCCCTATTCAGGACTGGGGCAACTATATGAGCATGGAGAACCCCGAGAACAGTTTGTTTTACTTTAAGCAAGATTATACTTCAAATAAATTTGAGGCTAAGAGCGTAAACACTGGTACATTTGCCATGTTAGATCACAAATTGCTGCCGGGACTTAGGCTGGTTTGGGGTATAAGGGCCGAATATTTCAAGCTGGATACCTTGATCAACTCTGCCAGTAAACTGGCCGATAAAAACAGCAGGATATTTTTTGCAGAAGACAAGGACTGGTATTTTCTGCCTTCGGCGAACATTACTTACTCCCCATTAAAAGACCTGAACCTCCGTGCATCCTATGCTAAGGCAGCCGTTCGTCCGGGGCTGATGGAAAATTCGAGATTCTCGCGTTTCAATCCAAACTACGGATCGGTTGTTAGGAGCAATGGTGTTAGCAGTACCATTATTGATAATTACGATGCCAAGATAGAGCTGTTTCCCGGTGCGGGCGAACTCTTGTCGGTAGCCTATTTCTATAAGTATTTTGACAAACCGGCAGAATATTACAGATTAGATAATGAAAATAACGGAAGGGGTTACATCTCCATTGCCAATTCTGACTGGGCAAAGGTAAGGGGCTGGGAATTTGAATTTCGTAAAAGCTTAGGGTTTGTTTATGACCGCCTTCCTTTTCTTAAGGATGTATATATCAGCGGTAACCTCACTCTTCAAAAATCAGAGGTAAGGGCACGTGAGGTCCAGTATGAAACTACTCCTGCCGGTGTCGATACGATGTACTACAAATACCTGAAGTATCCACGCGCCTTGTATGGGCAGGTTCCATTGTTATATAACGCCGGGATACGATATTCGGGCAAAAAATTGGGTTTGAATCTCACCTATAACCATGCCGGCTACAAAACATTTATTACCGGAATAGAGCCTGCTTATGTTGAGTATGAAAGGCCACGCTCACAAATGGACGCGCAGATTAGCTATAAATTTTTGAAGGGGAAGATAGAAACCAAGTTGAATATCAGTAATTTGCTGGATGCTCCTTTCCGTTATTTTATCAATGACCCAACTACCTATGAACAAAAGCCAGGCACAGAGAACGGCTTAGGGCTGGAATGGA
Source organism: Pedobacter alluvionis (assembly GCF_003664035.1). Classification (GTDB taxonomy): domain Bacteria; phylum Bacteroidota; class Bacteroidia; order Sphingobacteriales; family Sphingobacteriaceae; genus Pedobacter; species Pedobacter alluvionis. Next base: position 186,027 of record NZ_RCCK01000016.1, on the reverse strand, counting down.
ATGACAAGTACGCGTATAAATTTGGTTTCACGGAAAAATTTGAAGAGGGCTATGTTGATCCGATTACGAACAGACGGGTTGGCGACAGGGAAACTTCTACCCGCTATGTAGGCCGTACGTTCAGTTTCTCTATTACGTATAATTTCTAATTTATTAATCATGATCAAAACATATAAAATATTTCTGGCAGTTATCCTGACTATATTCCTGTTCAGCTCCTGCGAAAAGGACGGAACTAATATCATACCGAAGATAAAAGCTATTAATAACGAATTTAGTATAAGCGGATTTGTACTGGGAGATACGATTGAACAGTATTTTGACGGAGTTAAAATGCGTGACTATTACGGAAAAGTGAGGATGACTACAAGCCAGCAGAACCAGCTTGCGTTTGAGAAGGATGAAATCAACATGGAATTGAAAAGCAAAAGCACCGGAAAGGTCCTTTATCAGCAAAAATTCAACATCAACGACAAGCAAAATATCGTTCCGGGTTTTTATTATGATGGTATAACGTTCCGCAAGGGATATCAATACCCGGATCCGCAGGGAGATGACTATACAGCTAATTTTTATGTAGATAAAAAAGGCGGTTCTGCACCTGTAGACATCAATATAGAGGTGCTCGAATACTATTATGATGCTACCAAGCCCGATCCGCTCATCGTGGTAAATACCACTGTCATCCCAATAGTAGAGAATGTTAAGCCTGGAGAATGGACTCCTTACGTAAAAGTTCAAGTACCTATGGTAACCCAACAGCAAAGTGGAACAGAATTGTATCCGATAGTAGTAGTAAGGGATTCTAAAACCAAAGACTATTATGTCAATAAAAGCAGGGACTACAGTACAATTAATATGGAAATACCATACTTTGGTGTTTCGCCTGGCAAAGTACAGAGCATAAATTTAAACAAGATAATAGGGGCCGATAAAAATTTCTTTCTACAGTCTTATGATCTCGTACAGATTTTTCCACGATAATGACGGTTAGCAAATTAATCATTTAAAAAATGCATGGAATTAGTAAAAGCCGGCATGAGCATTTAAAAGCTGCCTTGCTGCAAATGGAAGGATTATTAAGCGAGCGGCAAAAGGAATGTGGTTGTTTACAGCAGGCGATTGATTACAACCGGGAGCTGGAAATCATGTACCGGACCTATGAGCGGCTGCTAAGTGAGCTCGCCGGGCAGATTACCGCTTATGAAATTTTCCATAACCAGGTTAAGGTGCAATTCCTGGCCAAAAAGCTCAAAGAGCTAAAAAAAGAGATTTCGGTTCAAAAGCCGGCTTTCCCGATGCTGATCGAAAATATTCAGTTGGCTTACGAAACTTAGGCGACCAATTCCATAAATTTAAAGGGCAGCGCATTAGCGCATGCCCTTTAATGATTTCCTATAGATAACCCTGGACCAAAACAGAAATATTCCACGACAGATTTTTTATTATATCCTTTTTTTCAAGCATAACGGTCAGATCAATCTGGTTTGAGTTCAGCCTATGGCACAGTTCGATCCAAATTTTCTCTGTCTTATTATTAATAAGAAACTGCTTGTATTTGTATGGCATTTGGATCATACATATCTTCGGCATACGCCGGTTTTTCTTTATTAATCAGTTCACTGGCTGCATTTGGTAAACCTGCTCGATAAATCTGCACACCACCACGTTTTTCAATATCCTTTGTATAATGGTCCACAACAAAGGTATCTTCAAACGCATTCCCGGATGGAAAAATCGTGGTATGAAAATATTTCCGCTTACTTTTTGAGCCAGGCTATTGCTATGGAAAAAGTTTTTTTCTTCCTGTTGATATCCTCGGAAGATTTGTAACCTTCAGGTGATTTTAAATACTAAAAACTAATTCAAGACGATGAAAACAATCTGCCTGATTAACTTCCTATCCTCGGCTTTTGTAATAGCCTGTAACTTTGAAATTTCTGACATTCCTATTTAATGGCATGTTTCAAAATGCTTATTTTAATTCATTAGCCGGCCTAAAGCTTATTTTAAAAAGTTTATCTTAACTTTTTGTCTTCAAACCAATTCATTTTTATTGCACACAGGCTCTCTAAAATATAATGATAGCTATAAATTACCGACACCAGTTTTGTCAAAAGTCAAGAAACAACCAATATCTTAAGAGATATCGGCCAGATGACAAATATTTTCCGTAGATTTCAGTAACTTGAACTTAGCACCAGTATCTCTAACTTATAATAAAAGTCGGAAGGTATTTTAGGGTGGGTTTAAATAAATTTCCTTGTCTATGCTGTCACCAAAAACCAAGAGAAATATTGGACGCGTCATTCCTTTCGGCGTATTGTGGTTTATTTTTAGCTTGATTTATTGCAGACTGGAGAAAGGTATTCTGGGACATCTGGATTCCTATCCTGCTACTGGTGTTTCCTATAATTTTGGAAGAAGTATAATCGCGATCCCGACTGCAGGAATGTTCATGGGAATACTTACCGAGACATTCAAAATCCTTTCATCGCCAGCTTTAGCTTTTTTAACTGACTATGTAATGATCGGCATTATGATCTAATATGGGTGCAATAATTGTGATTACCGAATTCTATTCCGAATTTAGCGCCAGTTTGGGCCAGGGCACATTGCGTATTTTTTTTGGGGAACATACCATCACCCTGTGCAGGAAGAAAGGATATTATGTTTCTGGATATAACCTTTTAAAAGGTAGAAGCAAATCAACAGAGTTGTTTTCCATTTCCAGAAAAATTTAATAGACAAATAAGCATTGGACCTGATGTCAACCGCATAAGATAGCTTAAAACCAGTTGCATGCTTTCTTTTCTAAAAAAAAGCTTCATCTGGAATGCCGCTTTTGATCTGTTCAAAGCGAGCATCAAAATCAGTGATACCCTCTGGTTCAACTTGATCTGCGGAAATTCTATTATACCAGGTTTCGATATAGGCCTTTGCTTCAGTTGTGGCCTCTCCTTCCAGCTATTTGTAAATGAGTTTTTTTCTGCGTTTTGGTTTTTCATAGGTATATGGATCTTTTACGTCCTTTGATACTTTGACACAAAGCTTTGTTCAAACTGGTACATGGGTTTGAGAAAAAATGTAGTTTATCTTTCAAGGTAGCCGATTCGCTGGGAAGCATGGGTATTGCAATAGAATTAGCAATCAATTTAGCGATGAGGTAATATAGTTGGCGAGATGGCGAATAAACAATTGGCTTTGTGAGGAAATACATAATCTTGATAACTAAATCTGCCTAATATATAGCAATTGGGAATATTTAACAATAAGTTAATGTCGGATAATTTTTAATATTATATATATCAACTAACTTTAAAATATCAAGCTCTTAACTCATCTCTAGTGAAAAAAACATCTGTCCAATTACTTCTTTCAGCAATATTTTTCCTCATCACCTCCAGCTGTAAAGACAAAGTACCGTTCAAACCACCCCATGATGGTGCGTCAGGCACTGTTATCGCAAAAGAAACCTGTAATACAGATGAAGGCAAAGATTACTGGCTGATTGAAATTTCCTCATCTTCCTCTGTCCAACAACAGTTTGGCGACAAATTAACCCTAAACGGAATCACCTATACAAATGTCATTAAAACAACTGGCCTACCAGAAAGCTTAAAGAAAGTAGGGCAAAAGGTAGGTTTTGATTTTACAATAGCAGGTACAGCTACTTCAACCTCAAACTGTAGCGTAAGTACTCCTGTGGTTATATACAGTCAAAGTAGCGGAACTCATACGCGGAAGCCCAGCTGTCTTTTAACAAATCTCTCTCATTTTTCAAGCAAATAACGCACATATGAGAATACTTTTCAGTGTATTTTTGAGCATCCTGATTTTTTCTGCCAAGGCGCAGATTTTAAGGGTCGCTACCTCGGCTCAAAAAATCAATCGCCAGATCCCTGGCTATTCAGAGCTTAAAACCATTAATACCAAAACCTTCAATTATTCACCGAAGGTTTCAAAGGCTAAAATTCTGACACCGATTGATGGCGATCCAAAAACTGAAATCAATAAGACTGATCATTATGCCGATATCCTTTCTGTAGCCATTGGTATGGCTGATGGCAAGATCAGCTCAAGTTCAGCGGGAAAAGTATGGGCACTCCGCATCAGCATACCCAATGCTTTAAATATCGGTCTGATTTTTAATAGTTTTGACCTTTCTCCGACAGCAGAGATGTATATCTTCAATGATCAAAAAACCATAATGGACAGTTGCATTAAAAAAAATAATTTCACGGTTTCAAACACAATAGGTATTTCACCTTTTGGCGGCAACAATATCACAATCTACATTGTTGAACCTAATAATTCGGGAGATTTTAAAAGCAGTATCTCGATCAATAAAATAGAGGTAGGATTCAAGGAAATAGGCGGTTCCAAAGATGGAACATTGATGCGTGAGGCTTCCACAAACTGTAACCCCACGGTAATGTGCCGGCCCTATATGATGAATTCAGCAAGGGCAGTCGCCAGGTTTTCTTCCAATGGGTTCGCAGGTACCGGTACGTTGATCAACAATGAATATAATAACGGGAAGGCTTACTTTCTAACCGCTTTTCATGTCCTGGACGCTGATGAAAACGATGTATTGGATCCTTCAGAAATCGCTGCACTGTCTGGAGCAAGATTTCTATTTCAGTTCTGGCGCAACAACTGCTTGAGTAGTGTTAATGATCTTGGAATCCAGTTCACCGGTGCAATCCTGAAGGCATCTTCTAAAGAAACCGATGTAGTAGTACTTGAGCTCACTAACCCTCCTGGCGTTGGTGATGGGGTCAACTATGCTGGCTGGAACCGGCAGACCACTGCTCCTGCGGATTACAGTTCTTATATCCTGCATCATCCAAATGGAGAAGACATGCGGATCACAGATACCCGCGATGTAGGAGACTGGTTTTGGGGAAATAAATTCTGGACGGCGCATTATGCTGAGGGAGTCGTATCACCTGGTTCTTCAGGAGCTGGTCTATTTAATCAATATGACCAGGTCGTTGGACAACTGCGTGGGGGATGGAGCAGCTGCGATTTCACTGATTTTGGCGACCGCTACGGCAAATTCAGCTATTCCTGGGGTGATGCTGGACTACAGCCCTTATTATCTCCATCAGGAAACCAAGCGGTAAATCCCCTTATCCTAAGCACAATAATAATGAATGGTGATGAAAATATTGACTATTGCGATAATAACAACCATACGTATTCAGTGCCAAATCTTGTTGGCTGTAGCTATAGCTGGAATGTTCCTAATACCCTCAACTTAATCAGCGGCCAATATACCTCCAGTATTGTCGTCAACAGGAATGCGGCGGTATTACCAGCCTACACCCAGCTTACAGTAACTATTACTGATAGCAAGGGTTATAGTCGGATAGTAAACGTAAGCAAAACTGTCCAGGTTGGTATAGCAAACATCACCCTGGCATCAGGTCCACCTCCCCCGGCCCCCAGATATGTTACTGTCATGTTCAAATATAACAATGTATATCCAGGGAGTTATTTTGATGTGGAAAGCGCGGACGGGAATCCCTTCATCCCCCTGAACACCCTGAATCCTGCAACCAACCTTCAAAATGTACCTGGTGTTTCCTTTGATACCACTTACGGGATGTACCGGACCATTACTGTTCGCTATACCAATACTTGTGGTGTAAGTGCTTGGCAGCATTTTGCAATCAATTTGGATGATTATCCACATTTACCGGCATCTTCTGCTTTTAAGGTTTATCCAAATCCTGTGAGCAGTGAGCTTTCAGTCGAACTGGTTCCAATAAACGAAGATTTAACAACACAGCTCACAGGAACAACATCCACTTTTCAAAACCAAGTAGCTCAGCCACAGGCTAACGCCAAAAGCAATTCCAGATTTTCAGCGGTTTTATATGATATAAGGCGTAAAGTGGTTGCAACAAATCCCTTTGCAAAGGATAAGATCACACTTAATACTACTACTATTCCCAATGGCACTTATTTTCTACATATAACTAAAGATGGAAAAACCAGCAAACAGCAGATTATAGTCAGTCATTAAGAAAAAAGCTCTTTTCTTATGCTGTGGCCACTCCTTCCAGACATTTATCAATTAGTTCTCTTGCGTTTTGGTTTTTCATAGGCATATGGGTCTTTAGACCCTTTGATGATATGACGCAAAGCCTGATTCAAATTGATATGTTGGTTGAAAAACTGTGGTTTATTTAGATAGAGGGATTGCCAGGAAGGATGGGTATTGCTTTGGGGTACCCAATCAAGGCGGAAATGATGTGTGGCAGGGATCAGCCAAAAGAAATCCAAAGAAAAACCTAAGTAAGTCAAAAACAAGAATGTTCGATTGCTTAGTGTCCTAAGCTCAAATTGCCCTAAAGCTTAGGATTTTTCCATGTGCCACAAAATTGCTTTTTTTTTGTAAACTAGTGTTTAATGGATAATTAATGATAAGGGAGTAATTTTAAACCATAGTTAGTAGTGGCTTTATAACTAAAGATTCTTAAATATGCAGATAAGTTCATCAAGGTTAATACTCTGTTTGCTATCGATTTTTTCCATTTGACAGTGAGAAACCAGGTTTCTCATTTTAGTCACCTCACTAAGTTTTGCGAACTGGTCTCTAGTGATTATGCCTTTACCGGCAAGCAGTCTGATTACTGACGAAAATGGCACGGACCGAGGGTCTTCCCTATCCTTAACGCTAGCACCAAATTTTCGGCTTGCCATATTTCTCGCAAGCTGTTCGAGTTCGATAAACTTCTCAAGGAACTCTCCTCTAGAAAGGCTTTGTGATAAAGATCCACTTATTGATTCACCACTACTTTACTTGATAAGCTTTTTAGCTGCATTTTCAACTTTTTTTTCGGATTGACCATATCAATTACCAGCAAAACTGCCCTTAAAACAGTATAACCATTGAGAAGGGCAAAAAATAAAGCAAAAACAGGCAGAAAATACCCTGTATTCAACCCATTTAGAAATACCACTAACAGGCTTAAAATGATAGAAAATCCAGTCAGCTATAGCAAAAGTTGTAGCTTTTTAACGTGCTGGGCTTTAAAAAGCTATACATCTCCATCAAGGTTTCATCCCGATCCACTTGCCGATCTATACGGTCATGACTAAAAAAGAAGCCCGCGATATAAAACCAATAAATGCAGCGACTGCTTGTGCTGAGAGCTGAAAGTCCAGTAAATATTTTCAGCTGCTTTATATACTTCCATATAGCCCTATTTGTATTTTATTCTTCATTTTTCAGCTCAACAACTACTATCCCTCTGAGGTCTAGATTTTCATAGTTGTAATCTAGTTAAATATTTCTTCATCAGCTATTCTTAGCAGTAACACCATTTGCTACAGTTAGCCTATGTTGCCTATTGACCTTTGAAGTTCGTTATTTACAAATAATATTTTTTAGCTATTTTTTCAAGTTTTAAAACTTCAGCACTATCGCCCAAACGATACTCTTTAAGCAAAGTGAAATAATTTTTCAAGTATGAGGAAACTTTAGGTTTAGTTACTGCCTCTTCCATTTTCTTTACGTCAGTTCGTTGAAAGTCGTAGCCATATTTATTTAAAAAAATTATCAATGTCAAGTTAAGCAAATGAAGTCTATCCCAACGCTTACGGTTTTCGTCTGGAGAAGTTCCATCTAAAGCGACATATAGCTCTTTTAAGCAATCCTGTAAATTTGGAACCGCATCTGTATATTCAGAAAAAGATTTAATACCATTTTCCAAAATGATACAATCAGGAAGAAGTTCAAATACATTTCTAAAAAAATGGTCATCTGCGTAATTGCCATCTGCATTCTTTCCTTCTAGAAATGTCAAGTCGCAAAATATCTGAGGAAATACTTTAAGGAACTTAATAAATTCCATATCGTTTTTTGTAGCTATTGTTGTATCCAGAAAAATCATCTCTTTTTGAGTTTTCTTTATCCAGGCATAGACTGCAAGAAATCTGTAAGCGAAAGAATGAAAATAATAATGGTGGTTTGCAAAGTCTCCTTTGATATTTAGCCAGCCTTCTTTATAGCAGTTAGCAAAATTCCACATTCTATGATTTAGATCTTCACATGCTGTCAGCAAATGAACTTTATTTTTAGCTAAAACTTCTTTGATTTTTTTCTGTTGATCAAACTTATGTTCTATTTCAAGTTTTCGTTGCAACAGTTTGTTCTCAAAAATATTCTTGAGATAATTGGTTATTAAAAATGTTATTACCGAAACTACGACGCTTAAAAGCGCTATCTGAATGGGATTCAGCGTATAATGTTGAATAATGTTTTTTATTTCTTCGTCCATGAGAGGTGGTTAATAAGATTGTAAACAGTTCTTAAATATACATATAAGATATTGAATAACAATATGTATACCTTTCCTACCTGATACCTAAAGTGTTTATTTATGCTTTAAGCTTTTGATAAATTTGATATTTTAAGAAAGCGAAAATAGTTTAGTAAAAGCATGTGAACATGCGAGGCTCCCATAGCCATGTATTTCTCATATTGGCGTGTCTCCTATATAACTAGATTAAGCAGCAGCCGGAACTATAAAGCCGTAGTTGATAGCTAAATCCAGGTTCCCGTATATGGAATATATAATCACAAAGAAGATCAGGTAGGGCACTAATACAAATGAAGGCCCATATCAGGACATGCCTGCGTATTTCAACCAATTCTAATTCTTTGTGAAAATAAAAGGGAAAATAGAGGCCATGACAAACCCCGTTCCATAGACGGCCGTTCTGTAGCAAAACAGGCAAAGTGCGCTTAGGATCAGGAAAAAATGCGGCGGTAATGTTGTGGAGTAATAACAGGGATAACAGTAAAATATACCAGCCCCGGTGCGGATCCCCGGGCCGGTAAAAGTACCTGGCTAGCTGCCAGATCAGTAGTATCATCTCCAGAACGATAAAGACAAGCGTTAAGTTGTGTGTTTGGGATCCGAATACCATATCCTAACCTTTATCAGCTACACGTTTCAGAAAATAAAGGTTGTGACCCAACTCATACGTATTGTAGAGCATAAATCCAAAGCGTTCATACCAAGCTACCTGTGAAAATTCCGGGGTTTCCAGATATACCGGCAAGTTCTTTTTCTGCATTTCCAGTATTACATCCTGTAAGAGCCTGCTGCCATTTCCCAAACTCTGGAAACGAGGTGAAACTCCAAGCATCCAGATTCGGGCTACCACAGTTTTACCAAGCCTGGTTTTCGTCATACGCCTGTATTTTAGTACCCTTATGCAATTTCCCAGGCCGAGACCTTTCAGGATCAGTTGAATTTCCAGTGATATTGTTGTCAAGGTAGCCCTTTCCAGATGGGGATATAATACCAAGGCGCATGCCCTGCGGTCTTGGGATAAGAATACGTCCCCCTGCAAATGGCACCTATAAAATGCGTACTGCATTAGCATGCCAATGCGACTGATTCTGTTTTTACCTTTAGGGATCAGGTAATTTATAGTTTGGTTGTTTTCAAAAGAACGGGTCAGCAGTCCTGCTACCAGGTCTTTGTCTTCGTGTGTCGCTTTTATCATAACTGCCATCGCTTATAACCCTATTCCAAAACCAGTCAGATCAGGAAAAGGGTTCAGAGCTTTAAAATATATTTTATATGGTGTAGCGGTTATGCAATAGGCAGTTAGTATATTTACAAAGCGTTAGTATTTATAGTTTTAACAGGTGTATTCATCTTTCTTTTTATCCGTTTAATTTTAACAGCGACATGCTTAGCCAGGTGATCAGTGCATAAATAATTAAACCTAACAAGACAGTCACACAGCTCGTCCTTAACAGATACGGATTATATCTAAGGTCTTCCTGATAGCTACTTTCTATGTGGTCAGGCTGCATGCTCAATTATTATACCTACTGTTATCTCGGTCATTAAGACCAGCGTGGAGAGCAGCAGTCCGCCTTTGCTAAGCAAAAAGCGGTTTACCGGCTCTTTATAGGAGCTGTTATAAAAAAAACTCCGGGAAGCTTGCAACTGGTCGAAAAAGGTAATCCCGTAGAACTTTCGGTCAAAGTGGTTTGAAAGTATCAGGACAGATAGACTTAGCAATGTTAGTATGATGATGGCGAGGTCAGTTGACTGCATATTTGTAAATAAAAAATAATCATGTTCCATAGGAGAGCCGGATATTTTCTGCAAGCAGTCCATAAGCAGGTTGTTTTGTCCGGATTTCCCTTTTCAGTTCTTTTAATTTTCTCGTCAAAAACTGCGCTTTAACATGGGCATAGAAGTCTTCGTATTCAATTACCACTTGCTCCAGATCGGCCAGCTTTTTTTGATAGTCGCTGTACACATATTCCAGTTTTTTTTGGTAATCAATGGCCTGTTGGATGCTTTCTTTATCCTCCTGTTCGTTCTCTAATAAGTTTGACAATTGAACCAGGGCGTTTTGTAGCTGTTCGTGTTTGCCTTTATTTACACCCTGCATAAGCTTTTATTTTCATATTAATTGCTTTATAATCTGCGCTAGATTTTTATCATTATTGATTGCATAATTCCGTTATTTAGAATGCGCTTTATTAACGAAAAAGCTTCTTCAACTGAGTATTCTGATCGTTTTTATCAGAAAGCAGCGGAGGATGACCGGCTTCCCCCTTCATTATTTCTTTAATCACTAAGCTGATCAGCCGACCTGTTTCTTCATCGTCCGGCACTTGCATATGCTGCTGGTCATATCCAGCCCTTATCAAAGTTCTTTTTAAATAGGTGCTGACCTCGTTAAGTGAATTCTTCAATATCAACTGATCTTTCTCGGTAATATCCTTCCCGGCATCTATTACAGATGAAAGCTTCCAACAGGCAAGTTCATCAACGAATGCGTTGACATCGGGGGCGAGATTATGTGGGTAATGTTATAAGTTCCACCATCCTTCTCAAAAGAAAACCCGGCAAATAATCTGCACCCGCCGGGTCACCAAGACAGGGTTTTATAATAGTCGCGCTCCCGTGGCGTTCACGTCCTTTCCTATGGATTCGGCATGAAACGTTGCCAGCCCAACACGGTTTGTACATTGTCGGAACTTTTTTAAGGGGCATTCTGACATAGTATCCATATGCGTCAAACACCCGGGAAGAGCTGTTGTATTTCCGTTGCGTTCCCCTTTAATATTTTGTTTTAATTACTTGCAATATGGATCTCAATTATTGAAAATATTCTGAAAGATCCTGAAAGATCGTTCCATATACGGCCCTAAATCGAGTGGGGCTTCTAATAGATCTGGATGTGGGCCCCAACAAAAGCAATTTTGAAGCACCGGGTTCAAAATATTTAGGCCCAGCTATAGTCCCAAAAACCAATTCCCCGTAATAACCCATGCTTTGCTTAGGGGGAGAGGTAGCCTCGGAGGGAAAGTTGCTGTAAGGTATCTCATGAGTTCCTTTTTTGCAGATGTCAAAAGTGTAAAGGGAATTTTCGTCTGACAAGGATGGTAATTCGAAATCCACGAAACGGCCGTCAGTCGGCATCGTGATCCGGATATTTGGGTCTGTTACAACCCCGTCCGTATTACGAATATAAAATACGAGATCCAGTTCTGCATCACCGGAAAATGTTGGCGGCAAAGATCCTTGAAAGTTAGGGTTGAACTGTGCACTAATAGCCATATTATTTGGGTTGGCCGGAGGACTTAATTTTACGTTGTCTACTATTTTCTCTCCATCAAAAAAGAAATTTAATGATTGCCCGGTGGCTGGTGAAGCGTTGATCACTTTGCTAATCAACGGAACTGTTTCTCCTTTTTTGCGCACTTCGAACATCCTGCTTTGGCCTTTGTTTATCAGAATGCTAAAAGTGTTTTCTATTTTCAAGGAGCCTTCGCCTTTTACTTGCCCATCTAGTAAAAATTCCAGTTCGCCAGACGTTGCATATCCTTTGATATGATAACTTACGGCACCATCATAAACGCCAGTACCATCGTAGTAAATGCTAAAGGATTGGTTAAAAAGAGCAGGCGAGATCTTCCAGGACTCTAGCGTAATTGATGAACCCTTCTCCCTTATTAGAATATCTGCAGATTGTCCGGCAACGTTCAACAATACTGTCGATTCAAAGCCACCTGATGCTTGAGAACCAGATGCGATTATGCTATCCCTGAAAACGAATTCAAGATCTTTTGAAGTACTTCCACTGATTTTTACTTTAACAATCTGAGGTGTTACTGGTTCCAATGGTTCCGACTTTTTACAGGAGTTCGTAAGTAAAGTGAAGCAAACTACGATAAAAATGTAATAAAAGGTATTTTTATAATTCATAAAATGAGAAAAACTTTAAATAGGATGCAGGCAAATAACCTGCATCCCGAGATTGAACAATTGACTATAATTAAAAACTTACTGCCTAAGGAACAACCGGATAAACATATTTAGCCCAAGAATACGATGTTGGAGCAACAAAGCCTGCAACATTATAGAAAGGCTGAGTACTGATGCTGAAGCCTGGAGCTGTAGCAGCAGCTGGAGGGAAAGTGTTTCCACCATCATCTGTAATGGTACCAGAAGCTGCGCTAACTGCTGATACAAACCCAAACACAGAACTGGTTCCTACCAATGTATTGGCAGCAGTAGCATTCGCATCGATTCTCAATCCGATGTTATATCCAGTTACTTTTGAATCAAACAGCTCTAACTCAGCACCTCTGCGGACAGTGATACCGTTTTTGAAACCTGGTGCAGTTATTCCTGAAAGATCCTGAGTACCTACAATCCTAACGTTACTAAAGATAGGGTGAGTAACCGGAGAAGCTGTAAACGTTGCTGGGTTGTTATCTATTTCCGCACCATTAGAATCGCTGGCACCGCTGCTTGCACTGTGAGTAGAAGTTTTGTTTGCGATAGCAAATGAATTAGCTAAAGTTCCTTGGTAACCCAAATCAAAATCAAACTGGTCATCATCATTTGACAAGGCAACAAGGTCAGATGTACTTACAGTTCCTCCGAAAAATTCGAACCCATCATCCAATCCCCAAGCAACTTCAACATTGTTGACTTGAGTAAGTGAACCTACACCACCTAAAGTTAAACCATTTACCTCGATGTTAGCTGCAAGTTGGAAACCAGCATACTCAATACGCACGTATCTGAATTTACCACGGTTATCTAAGTTATCTGTACCTCCATAGATGAAACGAGGGTCTGTAGCTGGTAGGCCTTCAATGTTATTTGTGCCGGTTGCTGTGTTGACCCTGGCATCACCCAATATAATTATTCCACCAAAGTCACCTGGTTTTGGAAGCGGTGAAGCAAGCCCGTCTAATTCATAACGGCTGGTGAATACAATTGGATTTGTCGGTGTACCCTCAGCATCGATCGTTCCATCTGTAGCAATCACGAGGACACCATTTGCAGGTGCACCAGTTCCAGTAGGATTTACTGATGATTTAATAAAAGTTCCGGGATCAATTTCTAAACTTCCACCACCTCTAACTGTCACAACACCATTAATCTCATAGGTATTGGCAGCAGTCCAATGAACAGCGGTAGTAATATCGCCGCTAACAACAACAACCGGTCTGCTTACTATTGTAGCGTTATAATCAGCAGAGGTACTTCTGTTACCAAAGCTGTCAGAACCGCTGTTTAAATCTTTTTTGCATGCAGTAAGAGAAGCTGCACCAAGTGAAAGAACAGCGACTGTTCTTAATGAGTTTTTTAGTTTTTTGGCTGGCTCAACTATGTTATTCTTAACAAAGGAACCGATGTTGATTTTTTTTAACATTTTTTATCAATTTTGACAGGATGATTGATTATTCCTGGCTGTTTATAATAACATTACTTTAACTGTGCTATATACCGCTGTTGAAATGATAATTTCCTTTTGTGAGGAGTCTCATTTTTAAATTGAGAGATTAAAATGTCGCCAGCACTGATATTGTCACATAATTTTTATATCTTCGGAGCCAATTAATTTTGACTTAAAGACTTGCGTTTCCTGCCCTTGGCAGATTAAAAACAAGATTTACATATTATTTCGGGTTTAATCCTGATTTGCCGTCGAATAAGATCGGTTATTAAGCGAGGGGCTGGGTTGAAAGCTGCCCTTCGTTTTTTTATGGCCGGGTGGTCAGGAAACCATACTTTTAGGTTTCCTCCTTTCTTGTTAAAAATTGTTCAACTTCTATATCTACATTCATTATGTATTCCCTTAAAATGTATAGGTTAGTGAGGTACTATATGTCCGACCGAATTTCTGGCTGAACATGATCTGATCTCCTTCTTCATATTTATCGGAAAACCCGGGTTTTAAACGTAAGGCATTACTCACATCGCCAGATACACCGGGAACATAGTCTGGGTTAGTTTCATAACTGTTAGAGTTTCTATATAAAGTTGAAGCCTGATTCAGAAGATTCCCTGCGTTTATTTTTATCTCCAATTTATTCTTTAAAAATCGGTAACTTACCTGTACATCTATCTGTGCACGAGGCCTTTCGTATTCCACAAAATCCGACTGTGAGCTTGCCAGATAGGTCTTTGTCCCTGATTTATTGTACATTAGATTTAAGCCAAGGTGCTGTCCCGTATATTGCATTCCGCCGTTTATCATATAGGGTGTCTGCCCATACATTGAGCGGTTCTGTTTGCTGGAAAGCTCGAGTGGCGGAAGATCCGGATTTGGATTATTTTCGGTAAAAGTACTTTTAACTTCGGATTTTTGTAGAGTTAGGTTACCGAAAAGGCTTACATTTCGAATAAGTTCCGAATCAAAAATAAATCCTAAGCTCTTGCGCAGTTCCAGCTCTAATCCATAAACTTTGGCATAATCAGAACTCCTTAAGTAGTATTGCGGTTCACCGCTTCCATTAGGAAACACAGTCAGCTCCGCAGGTTTATCAAATTTTTTGTAAAACCCGCCAACCGAAAGGATCTCACCAAGACCAGGAAACCATTCTGATTTAATGTCCCAGCTATTGATGCGCGTACTGAATAGACCCTGATTACCATATTGAGCCCCCAAATAGGCGCTGTAACGAAAGAATTGGCTATTGTCCATCATCTCAGGACGAACAACACTACTTGAATAAGCAGCCCTTAGGTTTAGCGAAGAAAATGGACTATATGTTACATTAGCAGAGGGCAGCCATTGCCAACGGGGATCAGGTTTGATACTAAAGACGCTTTCCTTTGAATTACTTCCATTGTTGATTTCCGTATATTTATAATATTCAGCTCTTAAACCCCATACTATGCGCAGTTTATCCATCAGACGGTTGTCAAACATGACAAAGCCCGCATGATTACTGCTTCTACCGGAATAACTGTCGGCATATATTGGTATAAACTTAAACCCGTTTGGCCCAAGGTTTTCAGGCTTGATCATTTCGCCAATGGGAAGGTAAACTAAACTGTCCGTTAGCGTAGCAAAATTTGCTACAAAAGGTACAATCTGCCAGTCAAATTCTGCCTTTTTCCGATTTCCAAAATAACCTGTCTTCATCGTATTCCTTGATTGTCCGAGATCAAATGGAACTGTTGCGGCGATATCCCACGAATAATGCTGTTCTTTATTGTGATAGTACTGTCTTGAGGTAGGATCAATACGCGGTTCCGTGGTGTTACCGAATATGTAAAAATACTGATATTCCGGCCCAACTTTCCTCAATGCCTTTTCAGCGATACCCAAATCCTTCTCCTCTCTGTTAACCGTTGTTCTGGCAAAATCCCATTCGATTTTTAATTTCTTCAATTGATGTTGACCACTTAGCTTATTTTGAAGAAGATCGGTAAAAGCGGGATCGTCAGCTTCCTGAATACGGTTAGGAGGTAATGTAACAGGATCAAAAGGTTCAGCGTTGTCATTATAGCCTGTAATGCGTACCAATGTGTTGTCATATAAATGAGTATATGTATTGCGCAAACTAAAGCGGTTTTTACCTAGTTGTAAACCAAAATTAAGCAAGCCGCCAAGAGTCGTATTAAAACCATAAGACTTCCCTGTATTATTGGTTAGGTCGTACCAGGAATTACTTCTTGTCTGTTGGTTAATCTCATTAATATTTTGGGTATTCCGATAACTTAAAGAACCAGTAAAGCCAAATTTATTGGTACTTAATGTATCCAATGCCAACAAACGGCCCATACTGAACTGATAATTCTGTGAAGGAGCCGCCTTATAGTTATAAATCGTGAAATTGTCATTAGTGAATTTTTTGCTTTGTTCGGTGACAAATTCCTCCGTTGCACCCTGAACTGGCACCAAATTTTTCGGAAATTTGCGCCTACCATCATCAAAACCTAAGTAATCATACTTCCCCCGTTTATGGCTCAAAAAATCCTTCCCTGTAGTTTGGTCATTGTAAGAAGCCCCGGTAGTAAAGCTCATAAAGTTTTCATTCGGTATATCTTTTGTGTTGATCTGGATCAGTCCACCACCAAAACTGGCATTCATATCCGGGGTAACCGTTTTGCTTACCACTACGTTATCTACCAGGTTAGAAGGGATCAGGTCAAAAGAAAAATTCCGGCTCTGCGCTTCGGTACTGGGCAACACAGTTCCGTCTAACATTGCGGAATTATAGCGTTCGCCAATACCCCGGACCAAGATGAATTTATTATCCACCGTACTCACCCCACTGATCCTTTTTAAGCTTTCTCCGATGTTCTTATCGGGAGTTCTTGCGATCTGCTCGGCACTAATACCATTGCTGATTTCGGAAGCGTTTTTTTGTTTAGTCAAAAGGCCCGCAGTCGAGGCTTTTTTATAGCCTGCCGTGACCACTACTTCTTTCAGTCCTTTGGTATCAGGCTTAAGAGAAATTTCCAAAGGTGTATTTTTGCCCTCTTTTACTACGACACCAGTTATTCGCTGGGTCTGAAAAGAAATATAGCTTACTTCTACTGTATATGTTCCCGGATTGACACTTAACGTATAACTTCCATCTACTCCGGTCTGTGTACCTGCACCTGTTTCGACTACCTTAATAGAAGCACCAGGCAGGGTTTCTCCCTTTTCATCCACAATTTTACCGGAAATTTTTCCCGGTTTTACAGGATCCGGCAGTTTATATAAAATGATCGTATTGTCATCAATATTCCTGAAACCTACACGTGTGTTGGCCAAAAGCTTCTTTAGGGCATTTTGAAGGTATTCGTCTTTAAATTCCACGCTAACTTTCTGGCCCGCATTAAAAATCAATTTGTCATAATTTATAATACAGTCAGCTTTATGTTGTAGCTCGGTAATTGCTTGCGGCAATGTCACCGAATTTAGTTTCATGCTGATTTTTTTGTCTGCGGCCTGGTTTACAGTTGCGTATACTGATACTGGTTGGAATAATACAAGGGGCAGCAGGCACAATGCTGACATTGCCCTGAACCTTTCAAGGAAAAAATACTTTAGTATATCGAAGTATGAACCTATTTTCATAGGTTTATTGTGTTTTTTAATTTTCACGAGTTAAAAACATTTTTTTTTACGGCCGCCCTGTTGACGCAGGGCGGTTTTTGTTAAAATTTATTTGCTATACTTATTTAGGCCAGCTTAAAAGCTTTATTTGGCGCGGGTTCCTTAAGTAATTAAATGATCATTTACAGTCCTCCCCCCATACAGTAATTAGTGTGTCCTTGGTTATTTTATAGTGTATATTATCTCCACTCATCATCCGTACCTGTTCCATTACCTCTTTAATGCTTTTCTGATTGAATGTCGCATTAAACTGACGTCTGCCTGCCAGGCAAGGCGACTTCAGCTCAAACCGCACCTTATAGTACCTTTCCAATTTACTGAGCATGGTAAAGAGGTTATCATCCTTAAAAATAAAGCGGTTTGTTGTCCAGCTGTTGATGTCTCTGGCTTTCGCCGTGCCGACCACATACCGCTGATCTTTGTTATAGTAATCGAGCTTCATGCCCGGAGTGAGCAGGGACAATTTTTTTAATACGCCTTTATCACTTTCAGATACACGAACTTTACCCGTCCGCACCGCCACACTGAATATATTATCGGAAGGGTAGGCAGTGATGTTAAAGGAAGTGCCTAAAACCTGGGTTTGAATGTTGCCTGAGTGAACAACAAAAGGACTAAGTATATCACGTTTTACTTCAAAAAATCCTTCTCCTTCCAAGCGGATATTACGATGATGGCCTTTAACAAAACGTGAAGGCCATTTTAGTGTAGAGGAGCCTCCCAGAAATACAACAGTACTGTCTGAAAGAAGAATCTTTACTTTTTCTCCCTGAAGCGTAGTCAGGCTAAGCATTTTAATGGCTTCTGCTGGCTTCACCTGATTTCTCTGGTAGCTGTACCAGCCTAATACAGCTGAAAAAACAAGGGCAATCGACGCAGCATACTTTAGTACCTGAAAGCGCTGACTTTTCCGTTGCTGTCTTATAGTCGCTTTCGCTAATATTTCTCCAAATTCCAAATCTACTTCTGAAGAGTCCTCCCGTACTGAAGCTTCTTTACTCCAGGCTTCTTGTATCAGGTCAGAAAACTGACTGTCATCACTTTTTGCACTATCCAGATAGCGCAGCAATGTTTCCTCCTGCTGCTGGTCTGCTTTGCCTTCCAGATAGAGTTTAAACAGTTTTCTTATTTCTTCGTTATTTTTCACTATTCAGTTTTGTATTTTAATTTAATGATGTCGTATATATGTGGTACGACTGAGATCGCCCCTATACCCATCCGGTATTGCATTTTATTTTAAAATAATTGTAATCAATTCATTTTCAGCATTATAATTTTCAACTTATATTTAAAAGATGCTTACGCTTGATGATGTTTCTGTAGCTTCCATCTCTTATATATATGTATTAAGAATGAAACCGCCTATATACCTATCCGCTTTTAACAAAAATTTTTAATTAACTCATTTACAGCTAAATAATTTTAGCAGCTACGATGAAAAAGGCGCCTATCAAGGCTATGCCTGTCTACGTACAAAAACGCAGGTGTCTTGAAATGTGGGACTGGAAGCAGCCACCAAGCCTATAGGCAAATCTTTGATAATTAACAGGCAATTATCAATTACTTAAATGACAGTGTAGTTGGGATATGCTGTATATGTTGACTGGCAATTTTTGGGTGTAACCTGAAAGTAGCGGGTCCGCAACGCGCCAAACTAGGGTGTCGAGATCTTAAAACACAAATTGCCCGTAAGGGCAAATAAAAAAAGATCGAGGATGGGTTATTGTCAGCGCAGAATGAACTAAAGATATTCGGGAAGAAGTGACCGAAATAGCAGGAATGCCATTAGCACAGTTTCAGGAGATAGGTGTTTGAAATAGCCGCGGATGTGCCCGATTGACTTTGTGATCTGATTATTGACCGTCTTTTTTGAAATGTGCATGTGATCAGAGATTTCCTTATGTGACCACCCGTTGTTCCGGCTTAACAAATAGATTATCTTAGCCTGTTTTGGTAAGTTCTCAATAGCCAGTGATGCGATCTCTCCGCAATCTTTAAAGTTTATGTAGTGATCCGTTGAAGAAGTGCATGGTTCCACCTGAAGCTCCCGCTCCACATAACGGGACTGACTTGCCTTACGCTTTAAGGAATCAAGAAACCTGCTTCGAACCATAATAAACAATAAGGCTTCCGGTTGCTTATCGGGATCTATTTTTTCCTTATTTTCCCAAAGATTGACAAATATCTCCTGGGTCAATTCCTTTGCTTCTTCCTGATCCTTCAGAAAGCGGTAAGCAAAACCCATCACCTTATTTCGGTTCCGGCGGTAAAATTCATGAAAAGCTGAATCATCTCCTGAGCGTACCAGCCCAAGCATTTGTTGATTAGTTAGGTTTTCCATGTGTTGTTTCATAGGTGATGAGGTTAACGGTGGAAAGTTACCAGCCTAATATTAACTAAGTATTAAATAATCAAGATTATCTATGTGTAATAACTATGCTATTTTCTGTCGCTAGTAGGTGTGTATTGGTTAACACACTACCTATCTTAAATGCACCAGCCCTATCTTGCTTTAAAGCTGACAGTGCCACCTTCGTTTTACCAGTAATTCTGGATAATGCTGCTTTTATTAGCGGATCATTTACATCCCCAAAAGGTAGTAAAGGAAGCGTTTCCAGTTCATTAACGCTGATGTCTGGGCCGATCCCGTTACTATACCCACCATTACCGGCAGCATTGAATAATTTATAAATGATTGGATGCATTTCCCAATCTACCAGTTTTGGCTTGCGATCATCAAAGATTCTAAAAGATGCCTCATCTTTACCCCTTGTCTTTTCACCGATCAAAATGACCTGTATGTACGGTTTCAGGTTGTTGATCATTACCTCTGATGCCGAAGCTGTAGCTCCAGTGCCCAGTATATACACTTTGGTCAATCCCAGATTATTCTGCAAAAGCGTGCTAAAATTTACGGTTCCGTCAAATGTTGCGGCACTTCCTATAGACTCTGTTCTTGTCCCTCCGTTTTTATTGCCTCTATATGTTATGAATGGTTTATCGTAAGGGAGCCCTGCAATGAGCGTACATAATCCAGCCGCCTCTGCAACTTGTCCCCCTCCATTATAGCGCAGGTCAAGTATCAGATCTGAAATACCACTTCCTTTAAAATTTGCAAAAACATTAAGCAGGGAACCGGCAAGGCCTGGATTGAAAGTATCAAAATTAAGGTAACCAATTGTTCTGCCCCCACTTTCTAATATGCGGCTAATCTCGCGCTGGTCTAATATTACACCCGTTGAAACTTCCACCGAACGCGTATCTACCAAAGAGTTGCCAGATAGTTCGGCCAGACCAAGGCTTACCTGATTTGAAGCCAGTAGCTCCGCCTGTAGTGTTTCTGCATTTGCTTCGCTAAGCAGTTTTCCGTTGATTTTTCTTATAAGATCACCTCTTTTTAATCCGTTTCTAGAGGCTGGTGACTCACTTAAAACCTGCCTGATGACGCCAATTACTTGTCCTGTATTCAATTCTTTGACCGTACTATAATCAAAGCCATATTTGCCTCTACTGCTTGGGGGGTAAGACGCGGGGTCGTTTGGCAATATGATATAGGAGAAGCGATCCGAACCGCTGCGAATTGAGGTGAAAAATTCCTTCGGCGCAATGCTAAGGTTTGGCTTAGCTGGAAGTGATTCCGTCCAGTAATAATAACGTTTCAAGCTGTCTAATATCCAGGTATTGATGTTTTCGTTGGAGCCGACTGGATAATCCGGCCTGGTATTTTTGTCTTTTTTACAAGAGGTCTGAATGACTACCAGGCAGGCAGCCATACACATCCAATTCAGACAGCTCCTTTTAGAGATATGTAATGTACTTCTCATAATGGCTTAATTAGGATTTACTTGTAAAAGTAACACACTACTGTTAACAAATAATTAAGTTTCCACCTTGTATACTGACATGGAAACGAATAAACGATGCAGGTCAGGCAGCTTAAAGCAAAGGAGCGAATTACATTGACAAGGCCTGATCGGGCGCTTGTTGCCCATCGTCCTGCTGCTTTTCCGGTGCATTTGGATCCTGGCCATCCAGTTCCGATGCTTCCTCTGCCGCTTTCTGCTCGGAGTCCCTTACGGCCTATTTTGCGCTTAACAAATCAAGCTCCGTCCCTATCAGTTCGTCAACTTTCCGTTTTATCTTTTTATAGTTCTCACTAATGTCCTGTTCAATTTTCCCGAAGCTGTCCGAAATGTTCTTTGCCGTTCCCCCGGTCACCTGCCCGCTAATGACGTTACCTACAATGCCAGTAATCACTTCCGCCTGTTCTGCGCCGTAATCCTTTTTCAGCTGACTAAAGTCCTGGACGGCAATCGTCGTAGCCACTTTATTGCTCCTTGCCGTTGCGATCAGGCTGTCCATATTATTGAAATAAATGGTCGGGAACTCATCAAATACCAGACTGCTTTTCTGCTGCCCCTTGCGGTTGACCAGCTTAATCATCCTGGAAATGTAAAACGAAATCACTGCCCCGTAGATTTGCAGTTTCTGAGGGTTGTCGCCGATACTAACAATTTTCGGCTCTTCCGGATTATTCACGTCAAATGTAAAATCATTGCCGGATAACGCATACAGTTTGACAGCAAAAAGCTTGTTGAATGGGCAGTAAGTGCTTTAAAGCGGGGCTGTGAAAGTGAAAATCTTTTTATTTTGACGGGCCTGGATGATGAGCTTACTGAGGAACGGGAAAAATATTTCTGCAAATCAGTTCAAGACCTCTAAATTGAGGTAGAAAGAACCGAAGGCGAACTGATTTACTGTTATGCATTGATGATTGCAGGTAAGGCCATCAAAAAAGAGATCGGTATTGATTATGCTTTCAGCCAAATGTTCAAAATCGTTTATGCTTCTGACTATGAGTACCGCTACCCACCTTTTTTTAATATTAACGAGGATCTGGATTATATAAAGTATGATCATTCAGTTTGGATAACTTCAGGACTAACGGCTGAAAATTCAAAAGAATTTATCTTGGAAGAATTTAAGATCTTCGTTGAAATGGAACGCTTAATGATCCGCACTGCACAGGGCAATAAAGAATAACTATACTTTACGACAGGCTGTTTTTATACTTCAACAGTGTTCCGGCCGATAAAAGATCCATCAAAACTAACAGATCAATATCTGGCCGATGCTCTTTTAACTATTGTGTGAAAAGCTTACTAACAATCAAAAAAGGCTACTTACTACTATTCACTTCACTAAAAAATACCCAGTAATAGGTATTGATTGCGTAATGGTATACAGCTATATTTATTCCATAAAGTTGTCAGCAACAAACTTGTCGACAATAAATCAAACACCGGTGCATTATATTTTAACAGCATTTACCTTAAAATTGTGCTGCTTTTATCATCCTTAACTCTTTTATAACTTTTAAACGTATCTCTCATGCCTATTTTATCACAAAATACTATCTATCAGGATCTGCTGACTTCACTTGGAAAACTGGTTGATCCAAACCATTTCGGGTTTATCACAATAGTTGCCGATAGCTCTTATCAGACCGTTAGCTCGGCAACGTGGTTGCAGTCTGTGGTCAAAACAGACGCCCAGCTTGCTCCCAAGAAATACAGAAGGGATATTTTCGATTGCGATGACTATGTTATGTACTTAAAAACAAAAGTCAGCCTGTTTGCCGCCAATACTCCGGGAAACAATTATCCACTCTCTATTGGTTTTTTATTAACTACGCTCCATGCTTTCAATTTTGGGATTACCGATACCAGGGAGGTTTTTCTCCTGAACACACAGTCTGACGACCGCGATTTTTTAATATTCGATAATTTAAAAAAGGCCAGTGATTTTCTTTCCCTATCAAACCAAAATGCCATCAAATTTATATACATATGAAATCTATCTACGCTATCGCCATGCTCGGCATTACCCTTGCCAGTTGCTCAACATACCGTCTGGAGACCAGTCAGTTAAGCGGAAACTACACGCCTAATCTTGGGGAACTGGTGTACTTTTCGCCAAAGACTCTATTAAGTATCAAGGTTACTTACTTTAAAACCATTAAGATCAAATACATTGACGGGATCGGTACCGAGGAAGCTCCCGAATTTTCAATAAAAGATATCGAGGTCTCGCCGGTAACCGTAAATGATGCAGACAGACAATTTTTAGCAAAGGGAAACGAAAAGGCACTGTTCTTTATGCGCAACAATACCAACATCAGGCTAAGTGGCGCGGGGGTGTTGCAAAGTGTACAATCTGAACTTGAGGATAAATCCCTACAGACCTTTGAAAGTGTGCTGAAAGGTGCTGGATCGATAGTTAAAACGATCGCTATGGCAGGGACAGGAAACTCCGTGATGATTGGGAGCCTTAATAAAAAAATTACTGCTGCACAGACCAGACTCATCACTGCAATAGCAAAAAAAGACAAAAAACAGATCGCCGCAATCAAAGAAGAGATAACAGAATATTATGCCCTTTTGAAAGTACTTGAAGAAAAGAATAAAACAGTCGAGCAGATCACAGAGGTTTTGTATAGCCAGGTCATTGATCCCCAACAGGGTACACAGACTATAGATGGCCCAGCGACAATCACCGTCGACATCACAAGGCTCTCCTCTAGTAAAACTGCTGTAATCAAGACCAATTTTGATCAAACGACGAAAACAGTTCCAGGAATCTTATATACCGTTCCGGATTATTATGAGGTGCAGATGAAGGGAGTAGCTTATGGCAAAAACCAGATCGTATTTCGTCAATCCGTTGCGTTTCCACAGTTTGGAAGCCTTGCCTGTGTACCCGTTAGTTCAAAATCATTTACCACAAAGAAGACTTCGATTGAATTTGATCCCATAACAGGCACTCTGGTTAAACTGGATACCGAACATGGCGCGCCATCAGAGGCTTTAGCTAAAAGTTTCGAAAACAGCGCATCCATGATAAAGACTACACTATACGAGATGAAGTATGACCAGAAGATAGATCAGCTGAAGAAAGACAAGGAAATCAAAGATCTTAAAGCATCGCTTACCGATCAGTTACCTACGCCAAAAAGTAAGTTAGATAGTCTGCAAACCGACCTAGAACTTCTGAAAGCCCAGCTGGAGATCGAAAAAATCAAAAAGCAGATTAAAGAAAATCAATAAAGCCAGGGCCGTTGGTTCACCTACGGCAATTAAAGCAGGTTAACAACAAGTTGCTTAACGTTTTAATAAAAAGTGCAGGAAGTTGACACCGCCTGCACTCTATATTGAAAAATTGCTTTAAGAAAAACGATGCCAACTTAACATTTACTGCGTTTGGCAAAGCAGTATTATTAAAAAGTACCAGATTGGCTTCCACCTTTTTTTCTATAATGGAATAACTTTTTTTTTGTGCTTACTGGTATAGATTCATGGTTATTTGGGTAATCAGGATTTTTTCAAAAAAAAGTTTGATTTCGAAAGGTTGTTGCTTAAAAAATGTCGCTAGTAATTTTGATTTACCCAAATTGATCACACCCGAATTAAGCCATTACCTGTTTTATTGGGCCCAGTTTACCTGGATATTGTGCTTTTGAGCATAAGCCTTTCCTTTTTCCATTAAGGCATTAAAATGTTCTTCGAAACGTGCTCCATATTTTTCATCGATATTTTTAATGATTTCATCTTTGGCGCTTTGGCTGCCTTTACTATCGCACAATTTAGCGTAAGTAAGATATTCATTTTTATAAACAGGGATAACGAGCTCATATAATTGCTGGGAAAGGGCTTTAATTTCTTTTTCTTCTTCTCCTGAAGCTGAAAGTTTTTTCACTTTTTCTAGCGATTGTTCGAGGTATAATATTTTGTTATTGAGGCTAACTGCAGCTTCGTCACCTTTCTTTTTACTGGATGGAATATCAGGATATTCTTTCGTTTCATCGTTAATATGACGGGCCAGATCTTCGCTGGCAAAATCGTTGATCATATTAGTGTTAAGGATGGCGATGTCGAAGAAACGTTGAGGGGTTTCGGAGCAGGCGGAGAAAAAAAGAGTGAGGAGGATTAAAATAGCGAATCTTGATTTTTGGGATAGTGCTTGTAAATTGTTCATGATCTAAATGGTTTTCCTTATTAAATTTAAGCTTCGGTTGGAGCAAAGATTGAGCCGTTTTTGAGTTTTTACCATATAAAATATAAGCTCATTTAAGTACCTGGCCGATTGATCAGTCCAGAGACGGAAGTCTTGAATTGGTTTACAAAAGATATTTTTACCATGAACCCTGTAACCTGCAAAGGGCCTGAGACCCGAAATGTTTGCGCTTCATTGTAAGAGGATAAATTAGACAAGCCATTAAACCCCAGGATTAACGTGGTAAAACCGTTGGTTAGCGTGGTGAAATGGACATTAAGCACTTAAATAAATACTACCCAACCTGAGTTCAATTAATAACATGCCTTTAAAGATCTTCTGTAGATATTTTCAACTCAGCGTCGTCACCCTGATCCGATAGCTATTGGATTTATTTCAGGGTCTATCTAGCAGGAAAGATGCTGAAACAAGTTCAGCATGACGATCGCATTAGGAAAAAGAGACTAAAATTGATCACAACGGGTAAATATTAATCGAACTAAGGTTACCAAATAAAATCTTCACTCACGTGTAAGGAGATAGATTCGACCAGGCGCAGTAGCGAATCCTTTGCCGTATAAAAATATTCTGCATAAACCGGGAGCGCACCAACCGCCTTACGCTGCACAATAACAGGGTTTACAGTCGGATAACGGTCTGCAAGCGGATAGTACTCTTTAGAAAGCGATACATGGTAAGAAAGAAATTTTGCATCCGGATCTAGCTTCCTTTCAAAATCGATCACCTCAGAAATTTTACACTGTTTCGTCCAGTCATTTTCCTGAGAAAAGCCTGCCCTACCACAAAAAATCAAGGTGAGCGTTAAAAACATTATTTTCATCGCGTTAAGTTACAACACCAAACCCAATAGTAGAAAAGGAAGAAAAAATATGCCGTTTTTTTTATCTTTGGATTATCGATGAATGCCGAAGAAAGACCGCACGACAACTATTTTAGCGAAGAGATGATTATCCTGGCCCTCCAGTCCTCTCCAGATCCAACCGCCATATATACTGGTGAAGAAATGATTATCCGTTTTGCGAATGCAGGAATGCTTGCGCTATGGGGCAAAGACATTTCGGTGATCGGGAAACCGCTGATACAGGCAATACCCGAACTTGCAGGCCAGCCCTTTCTGCCCATCCTTGAACAGGTATGGCGTTCCGGCATCAGCTATTCGGTAGCGGATGCCCCTGCCAGGCTGATTAAAAACGGGATGCCGACAACGGATTACTTTGATTATGAATACAAAGCTTTGCTTTCAGCAGACAACAAAACCTGGTGCATCTTGAATACCGCCAAAGAGGTTACATCAAGAAGGGCGTACCTGGAGCGGATACAGCAAAAAGAAGAAAAAGAACAGGCGCTTATTGAAGAAATGGCTACCACCATGGAAGAGCTCACCTCTACTAATGAAGACCTTAACATTTCTATGAAATTGCTGGAGGAAAGCCGGGAACATGTGAAGACCATCATCGAACAGGCACCGGTAGGTATTGCGGTATTACAGGGGCCCGACCATATTATTGAAATGGCCAATACGGCGATACTAAAAACCTGGGGGCGCGAAGGGAAAGAAGTAATAGGACATGCCCATCATACCGCCAGGCCGGAGCTCAAAGGCCAGCCGGTAAACATGTGGCTGGATGATGTATATGCAACCGGAAAGCCAAAGATTAATAAGGAGTTTTTGGTAAAGCTCCGTGATGGAGGCGGACTGAGGGAGGCCATCGTAAACTCAATCTATCAGCCCATTATCTCTTCGGGTAAAGTTACCGGAATACTGGTTATTCTGGAAGAAATTACCCAGCAGGTGCTTGACCGCCGTAAAAATGAGAAAGACCAGCAGATGCTTACGCTGGCCATAGATGCGGGTGAATTGGCTACCTTCTATTATGAACCCGGGAGCAACCTCTTCTCTGGCAATGCCTTGCTAAAATCCTGGTTCGGACTTTCAGCCGAAGAACACCTGGACCTTTCACTGGCCCTCAGCTCCATCCATGATGAAGACCGAGAAAGGGTAACTGATGCGATAAAGGAATCGCTAAGAGATGGATCGGACGGACAATACTCTATCGAATACCGGATAAACAACCCACAGGAGCCGAGCCCCAGACTCGTACAGGCAAGGGGAAAAGTGTTTTATGGTCCGAACGGTAAAGCGGCCACCCTGAACGGTACACTAAGAGATATTACGGAGCAGAAAAAAGACGAACAGCGGAAAGACGATTTTATGGGTATGGTAAGCCACGAACTTAAAACGCCATTAACATCCTTGCAGGCTTATCTGCAGGTGCTCCAGCGACAGGCTAACCTTACAGATAACACCACTCAGCAAAACGTACTGGCCAAATCAATCAAACAGGTGCGCAATATGAATTCCATGATCAATAGCTTTCTGAATATTTCAAGGCTGGATTCTGGAAAAATGTTGATTGAAAAATCAAAAATCGACCTCCAGCAACTCTTTGCAGAGCTGGAGGAAGAAATGCTTTCCTCTATACATACCCATATCATTGTGTTCGAACCTGTGCAAGCGTTAACATTATACGCAGACCGCGAAAAAATCTCGCAGGTGATCCATAACCTGGTAGGAAACGCCGTTAAATATTCGGAAATGGGCACACGCATTACCATTGCCTGCTTGGCTATTGATCAAAACAGGCTGAAGTTAACCGTAAGTGATGAGGGTATAGGAATTGCAAGCGAAGACCAACACCTTATTTTTGAACGTTACCACAGGGTCCAGAATCCTCAAATCGGATCAATTTCCGGCTTCGGGATTGGTCTTTATCTCTGTCGCGAAATTATAGCGCTGCATGATGGCCAGATTAGCGTTGAGAAAAGTAACAGCGAAGGAACCACATTCAGCGTTGAACTCCCAATGGGAAATTAAGGCAAGAATATTAATTGGAGGTGATTGTATTATTGATTCGTGAGGCCAAATTCTATCTTTGTCGTTGTTAGCGTTATGAATCGCTAGAAAATATGCCCATGGAGACGATTATTTTAAGACCTGAAAATGAGCTGCTGAAAAAATATGTAGAATATTTTCTTTTTTTGAAAAAATCAGACCATAACCTGATCAACTACACCACTTTTCCCAATAGCAACCTTTGTTTGGCCATCTATAAACAGAATAAAGTGACCTATGTTAACGATGGTAAAAATAATATTTGTAGTATAGCTGTGGGGGAAAACAGATTTTCAAGCCGGATATATGGTTTTCATACCAGCCCCTTTAAAGTGAATCTACAAGGGGAACTTGACCAGGTCTGCATTATATTCCGCGCCGCTGCCCTTGGTGCATTTACAGGTGAGGGTCTGGATGGGATTGGTACCTCCGATCGGGCTGTGGAGGATTTTCTGCGGTTTAAAGATGGCTTTCTGTTAGAGCAGGTTTTTGATGAGCACCATCCGGTTTTGAGGGCAAGGCTGTTGGAAAAAGCATTGGTTGGAAAGTTTAACGACCGTATTCCTTACAGGCTACGGGAAGCGCTCGAACACATCAGACTGGCCAGTTATTCAGGTCAGGATACCATTATAGAGCTGCTCTGCAAGAAGCTGGGTATCAGTGACACCACGCTGTACCGCCTTTTCAAGACCCATCTGGGCCAAAACCCCCAGCAGTTTCTTAAAACCGTTCGGTTCAGGAGAGCATTGCCGGTATTACTCGGCAAGGAAGCCCCGCTTACTCAGATTGGTCTGGATCACAATTATTATGATCAGGCACATTTCATAAAGGATTTCAGGGCTTTTGCCGGGCTGGCTCCAAAGAAGTTGCAAGGAAAGGTATCTTTAGCCCAGGATCACCTAGCCTGGATTTTTGAAGAATCCAAACATGAATGATTTTTACAATTATTTGGCATAGCTAATGTATTTCTTTGTGCAAAATAAAGATTTTTATGCGCAAACTTATCATTCTCTCAGCGATCTGTTTTTTCACTTCGTGTGCCTTAAGAAATACTAATACGCCAGGCTTCCCTTTGGCGGGTCTGGAAACGGTTCCCCGGCTAAGCCACACGCAAATGTTGGAGGACCATGATTCACTAGTCTCCCTTATCCATCAGGTAAGCCCCGTTATTTATTTCAACAAAGAGGTTCGCGGAATAGATTTTGATCGTTATGCCCGCCGGTTAAGGAAGAGCATCACCCCTAAAACAACGATGGCAGATTTCCTGCATATTGTAGACATGACACTGAATGTGGCACAGGATGGGCATTCGGGCAGGCTTGGAAGCTGGCAGCTGAATATCATGAGGACCAATTGGATACCCAATGGAATCATCAAACATATTGACAGCATTTCTATGGTGTATGGGCATGCCTACGAAAAGTTTGCCAACCGTAATTTTACTAATAAGCTGGAGCTGAACCTGGTGTATACCGATGGGGATTATTATAACATGCTGCCCTTCTCCTACAAGGGTGTTAAATTTCCGGCATCAATGAGGCTCAGTAGCTGCAATGGTTTAAAGGTACATGCGTTTGTGAAAAAGCAATATGCCCATATTTCTCCGCTGAGATGGGACAGGGCCAACAGAAAGGTCTACCATGAGGCCTTCTACAAAGCTGCCGAATTCTTTAAAAGAGGAGGTCTTCGGTTAGTTTTTGAAGATAAACAGGGCAACAGGAGGCAACTAAATGTATCCCTGGGAGACACGGTCAGCTTCGGTAAAAAAATTCTGCACCCCTTTGGTTATAATGATGAATCAGTTCCCCTGACCACACATTACTTTGAAAAGGAAGGTATTTTTTATGCGAAAATGCCACAGATGGTGGAGGCTTATGGCGATTCCCTGGCAAAGCAGCTAAAGCCTTTTATCGAAAGAAGCATTGTAAAGTCTATAGTACTTGATATAAGGGGGAATAGTGGTGGAAGCGACAATACCTACGCTAATTTTTTAGGCCGGATTATGAAGGATACCCTGAAGCAGGATGTTGTAGTTGGGAGGAATTTCAGCCCATACAACCAAAAACAGTTTAATGTCAATGCAGATTCCGTAAAGAGTAAAAAGGGTTTTTCCTTCAACGTTGACGTAGCTACGCTTAAGCAGCCCAAGATGTATTTTATTTCCATTCCGAACTTTACCTTTGTACTGCCTGACAGCCTGAACTATAGCTTTAAGGGGAAGGTTTATGTGCTGCAGGACAGATATATCTATTCGTCTGCCTCCAACCTTTCCAATCTTGCAGCCAGGAATGATCAGCTGGTCAGCATCGGCGAAACACCAAATCTTTTGGGCGGACTTCAGACGAATCCTTCGATTCTGCAGTTGCCACATAGTAAGATTATTTTTAGGATCGAGCCACAGATTGATTTTACCGGCGCAAAATCAGCTGTGGATGCTTTTCAAAATCATGTGGAACATCCGGTAAGCTATACCATAGAGGAACTTTACCGAAGGGTCACTTCATCAGACGATATTTTTGGGCGCGAATTCTTATATGAAAAGGATCCTATGTTTCAAAAGGTGCTGGAACTTGAAGGGACTCAACTTAGAAACAAGCGCAGGCCATAGTGCACAGCAGATATTTTCACCCCAATGTATCTTGCTTTACACAGCGAATAGTTTGAATGACACAGCGCTTAGATACAGTAGGTAACTTTGTGGTGAATTCCTGATGCTTTTAGCAAAAAGGCTATTTCCCTAATCAATATGTTGTTTTAAGCTAATTAATGCTAAACGATAATTAGCTTAAAACTGTTATTAATTATGGGCTCCGTTTGCCATTCGCAAATGCTAATGCCCGATTAAGCAAGGTCTTTATTATTTATAAACCTGAGTTCGGTTATTACTACCCTCTTCTAACGTTTAGAAACCTAATGTTAAAAAAGGTAGAAAAAAGATTGGATGCGAACAGCAAACAGGGCCATAAAATCGGTTTAAATACTTACTTCCTAACTACGACGATTTTGTGGACGAGTGCGGCCCGTGATCCATCAGTAAGCGGTACAACCGTACCATTTTTCCAGTATTGGGCTGTTCCTGATCCCCCATCCCGGTACCCGCCTACAAAAACATCAGCACCCGAAACGGCTATAGATAAACCAAAAGCACTTTCAGGTCCATTGGATAAAATGACAGGAGATCCGTTTTTCCAGTATTTTGCCATGATGGCGTTACTTCCATTCGCAGTACCCGATCCGGCAACATACACATCACCCCCATTTACGAAGATTGAATTGCCCCTAACGTCTGCGGTACCGTCGTTGATCAGTACCGGGCTACCTAAGTTTTTGCTGTACCTGGTTTGTGACTGGCCGGAACTGTTATACGTTTCAGACCATAGTAAATATAAATCGTTACCCGATACTGTTATGGCCTGATCTCCGGCAGTTGTAGTCCGGTCTGCAAGATCAAAAAGCACACCGTTCTTCCAGTAAACAGTAACCGGGTTAAGCCAGTCCAGGTTTCTCCGCTCTCCTGTTACATAAACATCATTCCCGATCAGGGCTATCCCTGTTGCAATAGCCTGCTGCGTACCATCTGTTAACACTACAGGTGTTCCGTTTTTCCAGTACTTTGCCTGGTAGGTGGACTTTCCGGGAGCAATTTCCTGTCCGGCAATGTACACATCGTTTCCCTGTATAAAGATGTCATTTGCAAATGCATCGCGGCTCCCATCAGTTAGTGCGCTCGATACACCATTTTTCCAGTATTTGGCTACATATTTTCCAGCAGCATTAATTTCGAAGCCGGCTATATGCACGTCATTCCCGGCAATGGCCATAGCGCTTGCATCGGAGGATGTGGTGCCATTTCCAAGATTAACTTCTTTCCCGTTCTTCCAGTATTTGGCTACATAGCCCTCCCGCCCGGCCGCATAGATATCCAACACAGATGGCTCAGGAGGAGAAGTGGGTTCATCTGTTGTTCTTTTTTTGCATGCCGGAAAGGCAAGCGTCAGCGCGATTAAAAGCGTTAAAGCTGTTCGTAAATGATGCTTCATATTTAGGTTTTATTTTGATGTTGAACAGCTGTAATCGTATATAGTTTGAGTGGAAGACATTTATATTTGGTAAACCAGTCCAGCTCTTTCAAAAAGCTGGCAGCTAAACTCCTGTGCTTTTCATTTTCTGTTAGCTACTATAGATAAGATTGGGCTGGTAAAGCCGGTCTACTTTATCCCCCTTCCTACCCAAACCACTTAGTTTTGCTTTTTATACGCTGATAAAATTACTGGTTTCGATGTAAATTGCCCGCCACTCCATTTATGATAAACGGACTCTGTGCTAAGCCAACGTTGATTCCAGGTACGCCTGGTAAGTTTTTGTCTTTCTACCCAATAAACGTTCCAGATCGCCTGATTGATATTCGAATTCACCTTCATCAATCGCGGTTACCCAGGCCGTTATAAATTCGGCAACCTGACGCGGAACCCCGTTTGCCATTATTCCATCAATATATTGAGCTGTTGTAATGGTGGTAAAAGGAACAGCCTGCCCTTTTATTTCCGCAAGGATTTTTGCAATGCCGGCAAATGAAACAAGATGGCTGCCGCCTAATGAATAGGTTTTATTTGTGTGCCCCGGCGTAGAAAGTATGATGGCATGGGCTTCTGCCAGCTCATCTCTTGTAGCCGGAGCCATCTTTCCGTTACTTGCAGGAACTTTTATTCCATTTTCGTAAGGATTGGGATCAAAGTAGAGCGATAAAACATCCATAAAAGGCGGATGGTACACGATGGTGTAATCGATTCCTGAAGATTTAAGTACCTGTTCGGTAAAAAGGTCTGACTCCGTAACCTCAGGCATGATACGTCCTGAACCTTCCTTACGCATGATGGCCATATACACCAGATGTTTAACACCGGCCTGGCGCGCGGCGGTGATTGCATTGAAATGTTGGGTAGACCGGTCTGTGAAAGCGACCGCACTAGTGAGCATTACTTTATCAATTCCTTCAAATGCGCGTAGTAGCGAATCATAATCTAAATAATCGCCGAAACGGACTTCGATACCTTTAGCTGCCAGATCTTTTATTTGTTCTTTTTTGCGGGAAAGCCCGATAATCTGGCTCGCAGGAATTCCTTTTTTCAATAATTGCTCAACCGTAGCTTTTCCGATAGAACCGGTAACCCCGGTTACCAATACTTTTTCACCCCCTGGTGTTGTTGAATAGTCTGTCATCTTCTTTTTATTATTTAAAATCATTAAATTTGCTTTTTATTTGCAAGTACAAAACAACAATTAATACTTTTTAATTGCAAGTAAAAAATTAAAAAATTACTTTCAATATGAAAGCAGTATAATTAAAAAAACATGAAAACAAGTGAAAAGCGCTCCGATTGCCCCATCAGTTCATCGCTGGATATTTTCGGAGACAGGTGGTCGCTATTGATTGTCAGGGACCTCATGCTCCATAAAACCCGCACTTACGGTGATTTTACAAAGTCGGAAGAAAAAATAGCGACGAATATATTAGCAAATAGATTACAGGTACTGGAGGATCATGGAATAATTATCAAATTACCCTATCCGGATAACAAAGTAAAAATGCTCTATCAACTCAGTAAAAAAGGTGTTGACATAATACCTGCGGTGATCGAAATAGCCCTTTGGGGTGGAAAACACCTGGCCGATACTGATGAATCTTCCCCCTTTCTTAAAGCAGTAAAAAAGAACAAAACCAAATTTCTTAAAAATATAATGGATAGGCTCCTGGCAGAAGATGTGGCGTGACTCTCTAGTATTTTTAATGGTTTGGCTTAATAACCACCGGGATTTTATCATATTTGTCAGATCAAGATCATAACAACCCGTGAAAACCGCAAAATATTACTTAGCTGCTATATTCGCTTATGCGATCTGGGGCTTTTTTAGTTTAGTTTTAAAACCTTTAAGTGCATACTCTTCGGTAGATATTTTATTTTACCGCATTTTTAGCTGCTCGATATTGATGCTCTTAATTACCGCGTTGTTTAAACGTGCCGAATTAGTTAAAACTTTTTCAAATATTAAGGCCTTACCTTCCAAACAGAGGCGAAATATGCTTTTGCTGAATATTGGCGGGAGTATCTTCTTAAACATCAACTGGTTCTCCTTTATTTACGTGCTTAATCAGGTAAGCATTAAGGCTACCTCGCTTGCCCTATTATTACTACCTTACTCGCTTACTGGCTTTTGCATGAAAAGCTTAACAAAGTACAATGGACGGCCGTTGGCTTAAGTATATTTGGCTGCCTGATGTTATCTTATGCCAATATTATGGATATGGTTTACGGCATTGTGATTGGGTTTAGCTACGCCGCTTACCTGGTAAGCCAGCGTAAAAATGTTGGGTTTGATAAGTTCATCCTGCTCACCTTTCACATTTCGCTTTCCGCACTCCTACTTTTGCCCTTTTACCCTGCCTACAGCGGACCTGTACCTGCTGAGACACTATTTTGGTTGCTCATAGAAGTGATAGCTGTTGGTTTTACAGTGATTCCCCTGTTTTTGAATTTGTATGCTTTAAAGGGCTTGAACTCGTCAACAGTGGGGATGTTGCTCAACATTAATCCGATTATTGGATTTATTATAGCAGCTTTGGTATTCCATGAGCCCATTAGTCCATTACAAATGGCGGCCTATAGTATCATTTTCATATCGGTTGTTGTTTTCAATGCACATTACCTTTTAAAAAGGAAACAAAAACACCTGCCGGATAGGGATAATTCGGATCTTGCCAAAGAGCCTGGTTAATAAAAGAGTAAAGTTTATAAGGTTTTTAAGCACCGATCTACACAGGTTTTTAGATCTGTGGTTAAATTATTTTTACCTGTACCAATAATTTAACTTAATGAACATTTGGAACAGCCAGAAAAAGGCGGAAAATATAGTCGCTATTGGAGCGCGATTTTGATGCAGGGTGAAATAATACTTTTAATTTTACTAGAAATATTTTTTAACCATGGGAGGCACATTGGATTTTAAACTCGTTCAACCTGAGGAATCGATAAAAGATTTTGTTTATTGTTTTTCCTCGCTGAAGAATTTTTCCAATGACCACAAGGCGGTAGTTACTCCCAATGGAAGAATTGACCTGATTTGTTCAAAAACCAATAACAACAAAATACAGGTTGCATTACTGGGGTTGGAAACCCAACCTAAATATCCGGATCAGGAAATATCGGATTTCTGTTCAGTCAGTTTTAATCCGCTAGCCATAGAGTATATTTTCGGCTTTCCGGTGGCTGATATCATCAATAGCGGGAGGCTGATGCCAGATGATTTCTGGGGTTTGAAAATAGAAGACCTCGATCATTTTGATGCCTTTTGTGATATGATGACAAGGAAAATCACTGCGCTTCTACCTGAAGACGTGGATGTACGGAAACGTAAATTGTTTGAACTGGTTTTTGCGCTGGACGGCGAGATTTCCGTTGCTGAACTCTGTGAAAAGATTTCGTGGAGCCCGCGCCAGATTAACCGGTATTTTAATCAACAGTTCGGACTTCCGTTGAAAGCGTATTGCAAAATCCTTCGTTTTCAGGCTTCCCTCTCCCATATCAAAGCCGGGACGCTTTATCCCCAACTTAATTTTACCGATCAGTCTCATTTTATTAAAGAAGTTAAACGCCTTTCGGGGGTTTCGCCCAAAGAGTTGTATAAAAATAAAAATGACCGTTTTTTACAATTTTTAGTTGACGACCAAAAGTAATTTTGTAGTCTAATTTAAAGATATGTTACTAAAAAACAAGCAGGTGGCCATTATAGGCGGTGGCCCGGGCGGACTTACGCTGGCAAGGCTTTTACAACAGATGGACATTGATGTTAAAGTATATGAAAGGGATGCTAACCGAAATGCACGGGTACAGGGCGCTCCGCTTGACCTGCACGAACATTCGGGGCTGGCCGCCATACGGAAAGCAGGATTGCTGGATGCATTTAAAAACAATTATATGCCTGAAGCCGACAAAACAACGATTACCGATGAAAACGGTGAAGTGGTTTTTAGCGACCATGACCTCGAACGCATGAAAGAAGAAGATTTCGGGCATGAACATTTCCGTCCTGAAATAGACAGAGGTGCTTTACGGAAGATATTACTGGACTCATTGCATCCTGAAAATATAATTTGGGACAGCCAATTCCTGTTTATGGAAAAACAAAAAGATGGCTGGCGGTTACATTTTAAAAATGGATCGGAAGCGTATGCTGACCTGGTGATTGGAGCAGACGGTGCCAACTCAAAAATCAGGCCCTACATCACTGGTATTAATGCGTTTTATTCAGGTATTACGATGTTGGAGGGAAATATAGATGATGCTGAACAACAGGTACCCGAAATTACCAGACTTCTCCGTGGCGGTAAATTAATGGCCTTCGGAAATGAAAAGAATATTCTAATGGGACAGAAAGCAGGTGGGGAAATCGGATTCTATGCAAGTTTTAAAACTGAAGAAAATTGGGCGAAAAGAAGCGGTTTAGATTTTTCGAGCCGATTGCAGGTGTTGGAATGGTTTAAGAAAGAATATACCGGATGGAGTGATATTTGGTACAGGCTGTTTGAAAATACTTCGGCTCCTTTTATTCCGAGGCCAATCAACTGCATGCCCTTAGATCAAACCTGGAACAGCCTACCTGATGCTACCATGATCGGCGATGCTGCCCATCTAATGCCGCCCTTTGCAGGAGAAGGCGTTAATATGGCGATGCTTGATGCCCTGGAATTGAGTGAAAGCCTGACAAGTAGCCAGCATATTTCTATATACGAAGCCATTATATCGTATGAAACAGCGATGCGGAAAAGAGCTTCAGAAATGGCGATGGAATCATTGAAAAACGGGGAAATGATGCACCATGCCAATGCCCTGTCAACGATGTCCGGTTTTTTTGGGGCCACCAGGTAGCTGATTTCACCAGACATTGCATTGACAACCAAAGGTTGGCCAATATAAAGTATAATATAAGTCAAAGGCCACCCAACTTTCAGTATTGGCTTCCCAATCTCCACCCCTGAACGATGTAAGGTGGCTCATCGAATCATCTTTCCATGAGATTATGCATAATTTCTGCCGTTTATTTTTATTAGCGGATGGTAATTATGCATCACTCATCTTCCCCCCCTTTACGTCAATATATTTTAATGGTGATCCAGGAAAGGAATATCTAATTATACTCCTTGCAAAGACATCAATCTGCTTTCATAGCCTCTGATATAAGATTTTAGTCGACGTATGATTTAAAATATATATTTTGTAGTTTTATATGCTATAAATTAGTATTTTTAAACATCAAATCTAAAACCATGCTCAAAAAAACGCTCTCACTAGCTTTGGAGGCCCATCAGGGCTTTCCTGGAATTTCCTGTTTGAATGATCCACTTTTTATCCATTCGCATCCGTTTCCAGCTTCTCATTAAAGAACACCGGGTAAATAATGCTTTAATAAATTCAGATTGACTACGTTGATCGTAATCTTAATCAGTATCTCCCCCTTCGTAAACCATTATAACTAAACACCATTAAACCAACATTTTATGAAAGTAACGCTGCTCCATATCGTAGAGATATTAAAAAAACATCTCCCACAGGACAATATGCCTGAAATATTGTTTGACTCGCCTTTAACAAATAAAGAGTACAACGACAAAAGACAAATATTTAATACCTATTTCCAATTCCGTCCGACGGCAATTGTATTCTGTACCAATACAGAACAGGTCTCGGAAGTGATTAAATGTATCAGAAAATACGATTACACTGGCCCCTTGAGCGTCCGTTCTGGTGGCCATGATCATGAAGGAGAATGTTCGGCAACCGATGGCCTTGTAATAGACCTTTCAAAAATGACAATGGTTGATATTAAGGCAGAACTCAATTATGCCACCATCCAGCCGGGCATTATGTTTATGGACCTGATTAAACAGATGAATGCCAGGAATGTGGGATTGCCGCACGGCACATGCTATTCTGTACGCATTGCTGGTTTTACATTTGGTGGCGGATGGGGTCCCTGGACCCGTCAAAAGGGAATGGGATGCGAAAGTCTTGCCGGTGTAACCCTTGTATTGGGCGATGGCTCATACCGGACAATCATAGATAATAAGCTTATCCCAGAGTATGTAGGCCAACCAGTGGCAGATCTTAACGAAGAAGACCGCAAACTTTTATGGGCCTTACGCGGTGGCGGTGGCATGAGTTACGGCATTGTTACTGAACTCATTTATAAAACTTTCACTTTGCCTGATTATACGACTAAATTCACTGTTGCATGGCAGCAAAAATTTGGTCAGGATATTCCTCCTGCTGTTGATATACTTAAACGCTGGGAAGCGCTTATAGGCTATAATAAAAATCCTGACTTACTGGGTACCAATCTTAAAATAGTTGCCAAATTTAAAGATGTACAGGATACAACTCCGGTGGATAAATCTTTACATGATTGCTATTTCTACGGATATTTCATGGGTAATAAAGACAATTTCCTGAATCAGCAGGATTTTGAAGCCAACCTGAGAAAGATTATTGAAGAAAATTGGTTTCCAGAGGATCAGTTTGGACAGTACAATGTTAATTTTGAAGACAGTATAGAGGCCGTATTATCCAATAATGTTACCAATGGCTCCGGTAAACTGACGGCCATACCTGATGAC
This sequence comes from Pedobacter alluvionis, assembly GCF_003664035.1. Classification (GTDB taxonomy): domain Bacteria; phylum Bacteroidota; class Bacteroidia; order Sphingobacteriales; family Sphingobacteriaceae; genus Pedobacter; species Pedobacter alluvionis. The sequence goes on along the minus strand of NZ_RCCK01000016.1, from coordinate 146,983 downwards.
AACAAGCGACAATGGAGTACATTCTCAGCCTGGGACAGAATTGTGAAATGGGATACCGGGCAAGATAAACATCCGGTACTGGAAGGCACATACGATACCGAGAGCTTGCCTCCTCATTTTCAAGCTATTCCACCTGAAATAGACAAACCTGCCCCACATAAAATCACTTCAAGGTTTGCCATGGTTACCGATGATGAAAAACTTGCCCTGGAAAGGAGAATTAAATTGATAGAAAGTCTTGAATCAAACCTTTTAGTTACTGAGGGTGAAAATCAAGGTATGAATACTTATTTTACTTTGGGCGCTATTACGGGGAGTTATTACCGGGATTATGATTTTAATGCAAACCAATTTCCGGAAGGCAGTTCTTTTGCATACAAAAAAACTTTTTACACGATCCAATATCAGGCCTGGTGGGACAATGATGGTATTGAAAACCCAAAAGTGCAACCTTATGTAAACCGGGCTCTGGATTGGCTGGAGGCTTGCCGGGATTATGAGATCCCTGCTACTTACGGAGCCTTCATCAGTTTCAAAGACAGCAGCATTCCAACCCGTGTTTATTTTCAGGAGAGTTATGATAGGCTTAAAGAAATAAAAGAAACCTATAGTAAAGACCCAGACAATATACTGAGTAGCAGAAAAACGATTATCTGATAAAATAGCATGGGCAAACTCAATATAAGTTTTCCCAAAGCCGCTTTTTTTTAGGTAGCCAGCACTTTTTAGCCTTTTATAAAGCGGTTTTTTGTCGCCAATTAACCAGGGGTATCCGGCAAATGGAGACTATTCCAGTTTTACGGCTTAAGGGATGCTAATATGCTTACTCATTTTGATAAATAAATACGCAATAAAATTCAGTTAATAACCAAAATATATACCCCATGTCTGAAATCAAACAAGTAATCATCCATCCGGCCATAGGAGTTGCCCGGGTAGGCAACAGTCCGAAGGAATATTTCCTTCTGCCTGATCTCATTAACGAGCCAATCACCGATCCTGGCAATTTCCGAGATAGCGAAGGGCGTATTAAACGTCAGGCGGCCCGTTTCCGGCTTTACGGTGCCGATGAGCATGGTAATATTATCCGGGAACTTACTGCAGAAGATGGTGATATCACCTGGACTGTACATCTGGCCAATAAAAAGGCAGCCTGGTACAATTTCGATCTTGCCCTGGATATACCCCAGGCTACAGGCGCTTTCTCAGGGTACCCGCCAGTTGAAAGTACCTTGCGCAATGTATCTATTATCAGTGATGCCGACCGATCCAGGCTTGTGATTGATGGAGGTATAGTGGCGATCTCCGGAATTAATACCAACACCGATGGCAATGACCGGGAATTTGCATTTGACAACGGTACTTTTTATTCTCCGGATGGTAATGATAAACCGGTTTACCTTGGTGAGCTGCGAACTGATGACAATGGCCGTTTGCTTTTCCTGGGTGGTTATGGCCTGTCTGCGTCATACAACAATGATCCTGCAGTTACCTTTGCCAATAACGATACATGGCATGATGATACTTCAGACGGACCAGTTGACGCAAAAATCATGCTTAAAACAGGAGAAGTGTTCGAAGCTACTGGTGCATGGGTGCTCACTGCACCGCCCGATTATTCTCCGGGGGTACAGGCATTTGTGACTGGATATGACCTCCTGGCACAAACAGCTGTGGATATGGGGCAATCTGTACTGCCGGCAATTCCGGAATTTTGGGAGCATATCTATCCAATGCTCGAGCGTATGCCGCTCAACGGCTGGGTAAATGCTGGTATTTTTAAGCAAAATGGCTGGGGAAGTCCGGGTAATCTCTCTACACCTGAAATGGTGGCAAAGCTTTCAAATGCTTCTAATCTGTATTTCGAACTTCGCCAGGCTATTTTTCGCCAGTTCAGAAACCCTGATTATTTAACTATGCAGGCCGAACTTTTTCCGCCTGTTTATGGTGATGGACTGCAGAGTTTCAAAAGCAGCGATACCGACCCGCGTAATTTCATGGCCGTAATGCCGTTCCAGTATGAATATCTACAACAATGGGCAAATGGCAATTTCACTATAGGCACCAGGCCGGAAACCAGAAGCTGGAATGACATCACTCCGGCGGAACAAGCCGTCCATCTAGACCGTACATCACTTGATGAGACCATCGGAGGGCCTTTCCATCCGGGATGCGAATTTACCTGGCCAATGAGACAGCCGATACTGTATTCTGCGCCTTTCCGAATTAAGCGCCGGCTTAATGATCCGATGACATATGGACCTATACTTAATTCACAGATCGCACTGGAGACCGGCGGGCCTCTGGATGGATCAGCTGCCGGTGACATTACTAAATGGATGGCAGTGCCCTGGCAAACGGATACTTCCAGCTGCCTGAGTGGTTATGTAGGCATTATGGGGCAGTATATACCAACCTTTTGGCCGGTCCGGGTACCAAATGATGTACTTACTGAGGCCGATTATGAGGTAATGATGAATGAAAATGCCAGCCTGGAGGAGAAGAATGCTGCTTTCAGCAATCGGGTTAAGTGGTTGCGTGGCATAGTGTATCAGTATGGTTATCCTTCAGTAAAGGTAAGCCCTTATACCAAAGGCATCAATGATTTTATCACTCAATGGCCTGATGTGGGTATTCTCATCCAGAAAGAAGGTACTGGTGATGCCAACTTCCCTAATAAGATTTGGGTAGAGAATGGACGAACCATAGGAGAAGAACAGGTTACTGCGGACGCAATGCTGAAGGCTGCGCCAGAGCAGGGACAACCAGCAGAAGATTCAGGTTACCTGTGGATGGTAGAGCGGGCTGAAAAGAGAAAGAGAGGATGATAACAGATGTGCTGATTATAGGTAACGGCCCTGCCGGGTTGGCTTCAGCAATCACTTTACGGCAGGCCGGTGCATCGGTAACGGTGGTGCACCGGCCTGCCATGGATGTTATCCGGGCGGGAGAAAGCCTCGCGGCTTCCGCCCGTTACTCACTTATCGAACTTGATTTATGGGATGACTTTTTAGCTACAGGGCACTCACCCTGCTATGGCAATTCCTCTTGCTGGGGTGATGACCGGCTGTTCTTCTATGATTTTATCCAATCATCGTTCGGAGAGGGCTGGTATGTCAATCGTACAGCTTTTCAGTCTATGCTGCTCCAAAAAGCAGTAGCCGCCGGAGTTACGTTCATCGAAACGAACCGGGCCTTCGTGCTTATAAGGAAAGGAATGCGTTGGCAATATAAGGAAGGTAATTCCCGCATCAACGCTGCTACAATAATCGATGCCAGTGGCAGGAACAGCTGGCTGAGCAGGCAACTTGGTATAAAACGCATTCGCAAGGATAATCAGATCGCGGTGGTTAGCTTGCTGGCCTCCCCTAATCCCTTAAGGAGTCAACAAAGTCTTATTGAAGCAGTTCCTGACGGATGGTGGTATGTTTCGGAAGGTGGAGAAGGAAAGGTAGTTCGCATCTTTTTTACAGATCCTGACCTGCATGATCGGGCAGACTGGCTGGATCCCTTATATTGGCGCAGGAAGAGTACGCAAACATGCTTTGTAAAACATCGGGTGCCCGTAAGTCGTTACAGCGATGTATTGCCTCTCCAATATACTTCAGCAGGAAGCCATCATTTGGAGTATTACGCTGGAGAAGGTTGGTTGGCGGCTGGCGATGCCGCCTGTGCGTTCGATCCATTGTCTTCCCATGGTATCGCTTTTGCATTGCGTAGTGGCATTGATGCGGGCCTTGCTGCGAAAGATGAACTAGCGGGTATTTCAGCAGCGGGAACTCATTATGATCAAAAGATCCAACTCGCCTTCCGTTTGTATGAAAAGCAACGTGCAGACCTGTACCATAAGGAGACCCGTTGGAAAGACCATCCTTATTGGGTAAGAAGACAAGGCGAGCAAAAATCAGCAGTTGCTAACGATAATATGATTATAGGATAAAACAGCAGTGGTTTGCCATTAGTATTATCAAAATTGCCAATATTTATAGAAACAAAAAACCAGGCAATATATTTTTGCGTATATGGTAATATAGGGGGTGAGAGTCCTACATCCGGCGAAAGCCTGAGAGCGTTAATTTAGATTGGGGGTAACCATTAATTTGGTTATCCCTTTTTTCAGAAACCGAAACACGAAATCCCTGGTCCAATAAGTAGTAAATGTTGGCTTACAGGAACAGCGCTTGCAACCGGTATTACCGAATTAGAAAAAGCATTAAGTTCATTAATATAAACGTCTGGTGTTTGAATATTTTATAGATTCATGAGATTTTTAATTGTAGATTCGATACCGGGATTTATATATTTATCAATCTTCTTTGGTTACTTTAACATCAGTAAAGTGGCCTAATGTTCCTGGCCCTATCCACAACCCAATGCTTCCCCGAATATTTTTACCCTGTTTTAGGTCATTTACAATTAAAGTAGGCTGAGCTGCCCCGTTAATATACAGCCTGGCAGTTTCATCCTTTACTACAATCTTTATTTTCATCCATTCTGCAGGCAATATATCAACATACGCTTCATACTGTCCTGGCGTTTCCTTTCTTAATTTTTCCCAGGGATATCCGGGAATAGAAATATACTGGCTGGAGTGGTTTCTGCGTAATTGATCATCTGCCCTACCATTGGTAGGACGTAAATAAAAAACCTCCATTTTAGAAGCGTCTAAAGCCGCCCTGAACGCAATACCTACAAACCCACGAGCTGTTGCTCCGGCACCTGCAAGTGGTTGCCCACTAATTGTCGCTTCAATTACCCCATTATGAAATTCAATATCTTTCAAAATTGCAAGTGTATTATCTCCATCAGGCTGACCTTTTATTTCCAGGGCTAAGGCATTTTTACCTTTATAGACAGATTTTTCGACAGTTACCTGAAACGGAATTACATCAGATGGAATCATCGATTTGTGCTGTGCTTTAGATTTTAAAGCTAACACTAAGCTTAGCACCAAAATGAATAACAGCTTTTTAGTCATAAGGAAAATAATTTTCAGAATATTAATCCATCTAAAATAAGAAAAATATTTTTTTCAAACCCCTAAAGAATGTGTATCCTCTGTGTGAGGGCTAGTTTATGATATGGTTGTAGCTAAATAAACTGACTGGCACAGTTATTTTTCGATACTCTGCCCAGTTGCTTTTTTAAAGTGTTTTATTACATCCATCAATATAACTTCTATTAAAATGTTTAATTCTTTATTCATTTGCATAAATACATGACGATTTTAATTAAAAATTAAAAGACACTGTTGATTATTTTTATTGGTAATAAAATGATTAGTGAGAAAGGAAAAATAATTCTGAAAAAATTCGGTCAGCATTTAAAATCTTTAAAAGAGAAACAGAAACTTTCTTATATATGAAAATGGAGAAACCAGTCCAAGTTTCATTACAATAATGAGATTGGCTATAGGTTTAAAAATCCATCCAACAGTACTTCTTGATTTTGGAATAGACTTTAACGCCGGACTGGAATAGCATAAACTTCATGATATAGTGGCAAATCTGGAAATATTTTTTTTTCATCTTTCACCCAATACAGTTCAACGAGGTTTAATTAAACCAGATCAAACCCAACGGATATAGATAATGAACTATAAAAAATATTATTTGATCATATCGGCATTGTAGCCTTTCCATGATTTTAAATAATCCGTGAAGTAATTATTGATCAGCCCCCTATAGTAATCGCCACTTATCTCATGAGCGACACCTGGCAATATCATCAGGTCAAATCTTTTGTTATTTTTAATTAACGCATTTGCCAACCGCATGGTGTTTGCAGGATTTACATTATTGTCCATGTCACCGGTTATTAATAAAAGTCGTCCCTTAAGGTTTTTTGCCAGCTCTATTGTAGTTCGTGGATTACTCACGAATGATGTGTGTGGATTTCCTAATGAATCTACACTTGTTTTGGTTTGCTGAATACCCTGATAAGTTTCTGTCCAGAATTTTGCATAAATATTATTATCGTGATTACCAGATGAGGACACACCTACTTTAAAAAAATCAGGATAGGTCATCATTGCCGCAGCCGTCATAAAGCCTCCTCCCGAATGCCCGTAAATACCTACACGATCTAAATCGATGTAGCTATAACGCGCTGCAAGTTGTTCCACCATATACTTGCAGTCAGCCAGAGCATAATCACGTAGATTACCATAGCCAAAGGTATAGAAGTCTCGTCCCCGAAGTGGTGATGATCCCCTGAACCCAAATTGCAGCACGATAAAGCCAAGATCGGCAAGCCGTTCGTTTTGAGCTGGCACAATATTAAACCCCTGAGGTATACCATCATCCTGAGGGCCTGGATAGACATTGCAAATAACAGGATATTTTTTATTCGGATCGAAATCAGCTGGTGTATATATCACACCATATAAGTCTGTCGTATGATCAGCCGCCTTTACTTTTTCTAAGATAGGCGTCTTCAATCCCTTAGCTTTTAAGATACTATTATCCGGCATAGGAATGGAGATGCGCAGCCGCCCTTTCATATCTCTGATTTCACATTTTGGTAAGCAATCAACAGATGAGTATTGATCAATTATAAATTTTTTGTCTAATGAGGCACTGATATAATGATCGCCCTGACCTGGGGTTAATTCAACAAATCCGGTGCCGTCCAGATTAACTTTGTAAAAATTTTTGTGATATGGGTTATTGGCTGATTTGTAGCCAAAACCTTCGATAATCATGTAACGTGATTCAGCATCCATATAGTAAATATTGCCGGCAACGAAATCACCTTTGGTTACCGCATTTTTTAGCTTCCCTTTTCCGTCATACAAATAGTAGGCTCCTTTACCGGTTCGTTCAGACCACCATAGAATGTCTTTGCCATCATTAATCACTGCGTAGGTCTGCAATAAATCATTTAAAAATGGTTTTCCAACTTCAGTTATAAGCACAGTTGTTTTCAAGGTATGGGGATCTACCTGGCACAACTGGATGGTATCTACAGTTCGGCTCTCTCTGGTGAAATAGATCCCTCCCGATTGTTGGCCTTGATTCAGTTTTACGACTTGGTCCTGAAAATGATCAATATTTACTTTGTGCATCTTCGCGCTGTCTGCATTTAATAGCCACAACTCAAACTGCGTAACATTTTCGTCTCCGGGTAATTCGTATTTATAAGATATAGGAACGGGGGCGTGCGGCGCCAGACTATTTATTAAGGTCAGGTCTCTAACTTTGCGTTGATCAGAACGTAGTGCGAATCCTATATGTGTATCACCTAACCATTCACCAAGCCAGGGTCCGCGCTGCGCTCGCATTTGGCTGGAAAGCGTTTTTCGTGCAAATGAATTATTGGAATCACCATCATACGTCAACTGAACCAGCGAATCCTTTCCGGAAGTTCCTGGTTTTAATAAGAAAAGATTATGGTTTTCAGCGTACACACCATAGGCGCGATCCCTTGAATATAATGTCGCCCTATCATTACCAGGGGGCAATTGACGAGAAGATGGAAGTCCTTTTGGGGTATCAGCTGAAACAGGCTCAGTGAAAGTACGGCTTTTTAAATCGTACTGTAATTCTTTTCCCTGCACCACACATAATAAGATGGCCTGGTTTGTAGGAGAAACACCACGAACAATAAAATCTACCTTCGTTGGGTGGATTGACTGTGAAAAATAAGGGGAGGTAAGTTCTACAAGTTCATTCGCATCAAATAACCGGGTTGTTTTGTTATTCGCCGGATCTGCAATATAAAATGTCTTTAATCCTGATTTAGAACTGGTGTTATAAAGTAACAGGTTACTTTTAAAAATCCACGAGGGTTGGGTTAACTCCGAAGAAATTACCCTCCGTACCGAATCCCTTTGCAATGTAGTCCAATTGTTCTTACCATTATTTAATGATGTGGATTGCTGCTGAGCCTGCGTAATAGAAATGACAAAAGCTAAAATTGTTGCCAGACTAATACGGTGCAAGAATAATGACATAAACGTTGTAATGTTAAATTTTAATCTACCTGAAGATGATGTTTTTATTTGAAATCAACTTCAATAATTTCGAATTCCTAAATTGTTTTATTCGTTCTTAAGGGATCAGTATGATTCTGTTGTCATTGGCTGCTTACTGAGCTTTCCAAAACGTTTCACAATGTTATTTATATGTTTGTCAGGTTCGAACCCTAACGGGAATAAAACAAAAAAACCTCACATTTCTGTGAGGTTTTTTGTGATCCCGCTGGGATTCGAACCCAGGACCACTACATTAAAAGTGTAATGCTCTACCAGCTGAGCTACGGAATCATTTTCTCCCTTTCGAGGCTGCGAAGTTAGGAATTAAATCCATTCTTGCAAAAGGTAAACCCAAGATATTTAATAGAAAGTTAACATTAACTGAATAAAATGCAGCTAAATATTTAGGAATCATCAGGTTAAACGCGAATAAAAAAAAATCATTTTTCTATTTTTTATAGCCTACTGACTACAAATTTATAAACCATTAAAAGGAATACGTTTACTAAGAACTAAAATATTTTTTTATCCGTGCATTCTTTCATAAATAATAAATAAAAACTTAATAATGAACGTTTTGGCCCCTTGTTTTTTATGAATTCTATACCTATTCAGCATTAATATTCTCTTCTGTTGTAAGAAGAATAATGATTTTTTTATTTTTATAATTATTTTCACTTTTTAATACACACTCTTTTTCTCAATGAATATTGAAAATATTTATGGTGAAGATAAATGGGCTGCGCTTGGTGGTTTCTCTCCAATTATTACAGTCTTCAGGTCTTACCATGCACTCACTCCAGAAATGGAAGACATCATTAACCGTGACACATTCCCTGTACGTTTTGCTAAAAACAAACATATTGCCTCGCCATTAAAATACAACCGCTACATTTTCCTTATTTTAGAAGGAGCAGTACATGGCTACCTTAAAATGGGCAATAAAAAGATTACCACCTGGATTGCTGCAGAAAATGAATTGGCAGGAACAATCAGGAATTTATGGGAAAATGAAAGCTCTGACGAGTATATTGAAACAATAGATCAGGTATTTGCGATTGCCATTCCGCATGAAATGACGAAACTACTTTACGAAAATTTTCCCATTGCTAACTATGTAGGTAGAAAGATGACCGAAATTTATTTTCAGGGAGCATCTGAAAGAGCCTATATCTGCAGGCTTCCTACCGCATTTAAACGTTACCAAAGGTTCTTGATTTCTTACCCACACCTGATTAATCGCGTACCATTAAAGTATGTGGCCTCATTTACAGGCATGAGGCTCGAAACATTGAGTAGAATAAGGAACAAGCCTTAATTAAAACAGCAAAGAAATACCTTCCATATTGACGCATCAAACGTTCGAGCAAGACAGATGTATTGCTAAAAAACAAGTTCAATGGCTAATGATGAAAGCAGCAATAGCGATTATGTTAAAGCATAATTAACATAATCGCTATTGTTACAATTGACATTTTAATTTTCTTATATTATGTAATTAATATTGGTTAATGAAGCTAACCGGAAGAAAATCGAAATATTATTTACTTTTCAATTCATTTAAAATGGCTTTATCTAAACTGGTTAACGTCTTCTGCCCAGGTTTAAGCAGTTCAAAAACTACAATTTCATTCTTTCCTTTTTTAAGCCATTCTGCTGGTAAATAAATAGTTTGTTGTGGTCCAATGCCCCAATATTTACCTAAGTTATGTCCGTTAACCCAAACCAGTCCTTTCCCCCATTTGCGCATGTCTAAATAAGTATCGGCAACTTTTGTTAAATTAAAGCTAGCTGATTTAAGTACTGCTGCAGATTGGCTACTTACTTTGGCGTGTATTTTTTGGGTCTCTATTTTATCAAATGGTAATGGATACATTTTCCACGATTTAATTTCTTTACCATTAAAAGTTACGTTTTTAGTAATCCCTTTATTATTTTTAAGTAAGTAAGGGCCAAAATTAATCCTCCCCATGTTTTCTACCAAAATATCCAATTGTACATTGCCGGCAGGGAGATTAAGTACTAAACTATCCTGATAAAGCCTTCTGTCTAAAACACCTACAAGTTTTTTATTGATATATACCAATCCATAATCGCGCAGCTCGTTGATTTTAATTACACCTTTACGCCCACCTTTTATTTTGCTGCTGTACAATACAAAACCATAGGGCTGGTTGAGTGCTTCGAAGGTTAGTGGTTTTTCACTTAATTTTGGTTTCCCAATCAGGCTAAAAATATCGGTTGATTTGGTAAATGTAATTGTAGGCAATGCCGCCGCTGGCTTAGCGTTGGGTACCTCGGGAAGTGTTTGGTTTGCAGGCAGATTCTTTTTAATCGCTTCGCGAAAAAGCATAAACTTTGCTGTTGCATTACCTGCTTCATCTAAAGGTGCATCATAATCATAACTACTAATCTGTGGTTCGTAAGCTGTAGAATCATTAAAGTTTGCCCCGTTCATAAATCCTCTGGTTGTACCGCCATGAAACATGTACATATTAATAGAAATTCCGCCTTTAAGTACAGTATCTAGTTTATTGGCGTATGTTTTCGGGTCTACCTCATGGTGTTTTGTACCCCACCAATCGAACCAGGCCGGATACCATTCTGGCACAAAGTAAGGTCCGGAACCATTGTTATACTTGTTGATTAACGTTCTGATCTGAGCTGGATTATCGATACCGTTTACTCCCGGAAGCAAGCCTGCCAAATGACCGCCATCCAGTGCCGGAACGGGATCGCAGGTGGAAAGTACACCATCAAAACCGGCATCTTTAAACAACTGGGTATTAATTTTCAGGTATTCTTTGTCATTCCCATAAGAACCATATTCGTTTTCAACCTGTACCATTAAGATGTTGCCACCATGGTTAATTTGCAACGGCGCCAAACGTTTACCGATCTCTGTAAGATATTCTTTATATTCTTTTAAATATTGCGCTTCTTTACTCCTTACCTGTAAACCTTTAATGTTCTGTAACCAAAATGGATAACCGCCAAATTCCCATTCAGCACATACATACGGACTAGGGCGAAGCAATACCCATAAACCTTCTTCTTTTGCAATACGCACAAATTCGGCAATATCATTATTACCAGAAAAATCAAACTGATCTTTCTGAGGCTCGTGCACATTCCAAAATACATAGGTACCAATCGTATTTAAGCCCATGGCTTTGGCCATTTTCATTCTGTCGCGCCAGGCTTCTCGCGGTATACGCGGATAATGCATTTCTCCCGAAATGATCTGAAAAGGTTTATTATCGAGCAGAAAAACAGAGTCTGCAAGTTTAAAAGTGTGCTGAACTTGTGCAAATGCACTAAAGCTGGCAAAACAAGCAATTAAAATTACTTTAATCATTACGAGTTTTAGGGTAGGTTTCATTTAAGGTGTGTTAAGTATTAAAAAATCAAAAACATAGTTTTCCCATATCGATTTATAATTGCTTTTCAGTTCAACCAAATAGGATGGGATAAAAAATGAGGTGCGTTATAGTTTCAAATTCAATCAGGCTTAATTACTGAGTACTGTGGTAACAGATTTAGCCGGAATACGAACATGTTCGGTATCCTGGTATTGTTTATAGGGTGATAAGTTGTATTTGGCTGAGGTAACATAGGTTTGTACAAAACTTTGTTTATTTCCCTTTACTTCAATATCCAGATCAAGATCTTTTTCTGTAGGGTTAACCACTACTGTTACGAGTTTTTTATTTTGCAGATAAGATGATACATCAACCTGAAGTACATTTGCTCCTAGTGTTTTAACCTGAAGGCGCTTACTACCAGGGCTAACAAAACGACTATAATTACCCAGGGCCCACAACATTTTACTATCGTAAACCTGCCCGTCTGTTTTATTTTTGTCTATATAAACCAAACCATCTTTATAATCGCTGGCTGATATGCCCAGCCACCACTGCCATGAGGTAGCGTTAGACAAAACCAGGTCGTGATGGATCAACCGGGCGATAAATAATGCAGGTGCCATACCCAGGTCACGTTTTTCTCCTTTCATTAAACTATCGCCTAAAATGCAATATTCAGACATCCAATACCTTAAACCTTTTATTTGCGCTACTGCCGCCCCTGTTTTTTTTCGCACAGTAATAAACTTTTGCTCCGGACTTGTTGTAAAATAGCTATGGCCAGAAATAGATTGATCTATGCCCGCTAGGTTGCCGACATAATTGGGTGATGAAGGATTAAAGAACTGATATACCTGGTTTCCTTTTACACTATTGCCATTATTATATAAATAATCGAGCTGGCCAGCCTCTCCTATTTGTATTTTGGTTTTGACCTGATTTTTAACAAAGGCTTCATTAACACCCCTGTAAAGTTGAGCAAGTTCGTTATTGTTATAAGGACAGCCTTCCTGTTTGTGTTCATTCCATTTCCACTGCGGCTCATTTGCAGGGCTCAGGTAATTTAGTTCTATCCCGGTTGTTTTTTTTATTCCTTTGATGGTAGCAACAAGATCGGCGGCAAATTCAGGAAGTTTGTCAAAATTCAGATTGCAATGGCCATCTGTAGAATAGGCTTTCCCGTTTTTGGTGAACAGTACATGCGGACTGTTTACAAATCCGATAAACTGTTTCACTCCCCGGGTTTTGGCTGCCTTTAAGAACCAGACTTGTCCTGGCATTGCGTTCCATTTATAGGTACCATTTAGCTGCAAAAAAGCATATTGACGACGCCATTCGTCGCCAATATCGCTTGCCTTACCTTGGGCGGCACTACCACCACCAATACTGAAACGCCACATGTTAAGCCCAATACCAAGGGGTTGCCCCTCTTTTGTGGTTTGGGTACTAAAAAGCAAATCAGCCATCTTATCCCTTTTCTCTGCAGACCATAATCCGGCAAACTGACAAGTCCAGGCATCAGAAGCACCAAAGCCTTCTATGGTCTGAAAGGTGTTGGCAGGATCAATTTCTATTTTTAGAACGGTTTCTTGTGCAAGAGTTGTTCTACCACAGAAAAATAAGGCCAGACAGATAAAAAAACGGTTAAGATGTTGATGTGACTTTACCATGTAAAATTTAATTTCTATTTGTTATAACCAGGGTTTTGCTCCAATTTACCACCTGAAGCTAAAATTTCGGCCCTTGGTATAGGTAACCAATAATGTTTAGTTTCAAACTTGCGCCCATCTAAAGCAACTTTAGGTGTATAAGTAAATCCACTACCTGTTTGGGTAATAATCACTCCCCTGGCAGGTTTGTTTTCGGTTACATCGGCAATTTTCCACCTTCTTACATCATAAAAGCGATGTTCTTCAAAGGCTAGCTCTACTCTACGCTCATAACGAACCGCATCACGCATTTGTGATTGTGTAAGTCCAACAGCCAATTCAGGCATGTTAACACCTGCCCTTGCCCTTACCATATTTATGGCTTGTCTGGCCGACATAGTCGATCCGGCAGGAACAGCGTCAGGCCCGTAAGCTTCATTAGCCGCTTCAGCATAGTTAAGCAAAATTTCTGCATATCTGAAATAGATCCATGGCTGAAAACCTGCATTGCCCCAGGGGTTTTGCAATGGATAAGCATCATTCATGAATTTTTTAAGGTAATAACCGGTTTTGCTGGTATTCCAGTTATCATTTCCATCTTTACTGTCTTTTCCACCAGGAATAAAAGTTTCTATATTACGCTCGCGATATGCTGCTCCATTGTATAAAATGGTTGCTGCAAAACGTGGATCACGGCCTTTGTAAGGTTCATTGCTATCGTAACCAGAAGTAGGATCGGTAATAGCTTTACCGTTGGCCATTTCATAATCATCTACCAGGTTCTGCATCGGCAGATTTCCTCCCCAGCCGCCATAACCGTTTGGCCCGTTGGCAATTTCTAAATGGGTATGGTTGGCATTTTTGGTAAACAACCTTGCAAAAATAACTTCATTGCTTTGGTCAGTTAAAAACAAGTTTGCATAGCCACCACTATATATTCCGTATTTATTTAAAGAAATAACTGCCTGCGCTGCTGTAATGGCCGCCTGCCAGGTACCAGCATTATACAACGGACTCGCTGCATATAACAACAAGCGCGATTTAAGCGCTAGTGCCGCGCCTTTTGTTGCCCTTCCTACTATCCAGCTTCCGCTATTATCTAAAGGTAAATCTGCTGCAGCCTGGTCAAGCTGTGCAGCTACATAATCTATACATTCTTTAATCGGGGCACGTTCAAACAATGCCGGATCCTGCAAATTATCAGTTAGGTTGGTTACCTTATCGCCCATTAAAACTACGCGACCATAGTTGCGAATTAAATCCTGGTAGCGGAAAGCCCTTACAAATTTAAGCTCTGCCACCAATTGTTTTTTATGCACGGCGCTCATTTCAATTTTAGCAAGCACACCAAGCGCATAATTACATTCTCTTATACTTCTGTAACTCCTGCCCCAATATACACCCGCACTTCCTAAATTTTCAGGTTCCAGCTGTCCTCTTTGGATTAACCAGGTAGCATCGTCATTATTGTAAACAGATTCATCGGTAAAAGAACTCCACATGCTATACTCAAAACCTCTGCCAAAACCTGGTGCAGAGCCATCGGCTTCTTTCTCCTGCAATCGTGTGCCAATGTATCTGTTCGTTATAAAAGCTTCCAATACTGCAGTATCTGTTTCTACAGTGGTGGTCGCGATACGATCTGTTGGTTCTACATTTAAAAAATCTTTCTTACAGCCCACAATACTCATGGAGATAAGAGACAGGCCTAAAAGTGATATATATATTGATTTGTTATTCATGGTGTTTAGAATTTAATATTAGCGCCTAAATTAATAATGCGTTGCTGTGGATAGAACTGGCCACTACCACTGTTTCCTTCAGGATCGTAATCTTTAACTTTTGAAAAGGTCAATAAGTTAAATGCACTCGCATAAAACCTTAAGCCAGATACATTTATTTTTTGCAGAAACGCCGCTTTAACATTGTAAGCAAGCTCTACGTTTTTAAGTCTTAAAAAAGAGGCATCATTTAACCAAAACGTATTGGAAAACTGTCCGCCACTGATGGCATTCGAAGAACGGTCAGTAACCCTTGGATAAGTTCCATTCGGATTTGCGGCACTAAACCTGTTATCGGCCCAGCTGCTGTAAAAGTTACCTACGCTTCCTGCTTCCGGTAAAACGTATTGACTAACTTGTCCTTGACCTGATAAGACAAGTGATAAATCGAAATTCTTGTACGAAGCTCCGAAATTTAAACCATAAGTAATTTGAGGGGTATTGCTATATTTTGATCTTGTTTGATCATCGGCAGTAATCTGACCATCATTGTTATAATCAAGATATTTAAGATCGCCAATTTTAGCACCACTTACATGTGGGTAAGCATCTAACTCTTGTTGCGTTCTAAATATGCCAATACTATTGTAAAGCAAGTCAACATTTAATGGTCTGCCCGTTTTGCGTTGATGATCTGGCGTACCACTGGCTTCATCAATAAAAATTACTTTGCTTTTTGCGTAGGTTATATTTCCAGAAATATTCCATTTCAGATTTTCGCCATTATGGTTATAGCCTAAAGTAGCCTCAAAGCCATTACTGTTTACTTTTCCAATATTTTCTGAGGGTACTAATGGCGTATAGTTCACACTCTTATCATCAAATGGATTTACGATACCTGAAGAACCTGGTACCGAAGCATTTCTGTTGGTTAAAATATCGGAGCGTTTTTGCTGGAAATAAATGGCTTCGATGCTAAAGTTTTTAAATACTGTAGCGTTAATTCCGATATCGAGTTTTTTTGCTACTTCCCAGGTAATGTTAGGGTTTGCAAGTTTAACTAAGTTTACGCCAGGTTGTATGGTTGATGTTGTTGCACCAGGGCTTTGAGCTACGAATCCATTGCCAACCAGTACATAATTATCAAAATACTGGAAACCATTTACATTATCGTTACCCAACGCACCATACGATGCACGGATTTTTAAGTTATCAATAAATTTAATGCTTTCATTAAACCATTTTTCTTTTGAGATCACCCAACCTGCAGAAGCGGATGGGAAAACACCATACTGTTTCCCTTTTGGAAAAATGGATGATCCATCAACACGCAACTGGCCTTCAAAAAGATACTTGTCATCATAAGTGTAAGCTAAACGGCTGATTATACTCCGGCGGTTGTAATTAGAGCTATAGCCCGAGTTCAGAAAATCTGTAGCGGCTGTGCCGCCTTGGGAAAGTTCAGGCAGTGATGTAGATAAATAATTAAAACGTTGTGCATCGAAATATTCTAAATGGTTTTCGCTCTGTTCGTAACCTACAAAAGCATTGATATCATGCAGGTTAAACTTACGGGCATAGTTCAATTTAATATTTGAAGTAAGCAGCGATTCGTTTTTATGGCTTTCGGTTAAAGTTGCTTTTTGATTGTTGCCACCAACGATTACACTTTTGTAGATTTGTGAACCTTTATCGTATTGATACAACAGGTAAGGTTTGTTAAAACTTTTACTAAAAACATTTGATTTATCTGCCGAGAAAAAGCCATCTACAGAAAGTCCCTCTACACCTGGTATAATAAATGTAGCCCTTAAGATTCCGTTTAAAACCTGTGTAGGATTTTTATTGGTGCCACCGATATCGGTAACCTGCACAGCAGGGTTTGCGTTTTCTATACCAGTTGTTGGCAAACCATTTGGGTAATATGCTGCCGCAATTGGTTTTGCCCTATAAATGGATCTGAAAATATCGCCAGCTGCAACCTGAGGGAACAAACGATTTTCCTGTCTGCCGGATACCGATAAGCCAACTTTAAGGTATTTAGAAACATTGGCATCTATATTCGTACGGAAATTGTATTGATTGTATTTGGTTGCACCATTTTTGTACAACCCATCCTGAGAAACAGTCCCTAAGGACATATAATATTTCACATCTTCACTACCACCATTAATAGAAAGGCTGTGCTGGCTCTGTAAGGCTGTTTTTTCTAAAGTTTGATCTAACCAATCGGTGTTAGGGTATAATAACGGATCGGAACCATTACGAAATTTTTCGATCTGATCTGCTGTATAAGATTGATTAAGACCGCCTGCAGAATTGGAATCGAAACTAATTTCGTTCATAATCTGTGCATAAGTTGCGGCATCAGCCATTTTAGGCAACCTTGTTGGCGAGCTAAACCCCTGGTTAAAACTATAATTTATACTTGGTTTACCAGTTTTTCCTTTTTTAGTAGTCACCAATATTACGCCATTTGCGGCTCTGTTACCATAAATAGCTGCAGAAGCATCTTTTAATACCGATACACTTTCGATATCATTGGGATCTAAACGCTCAAGGCCACCAATCTGACCTGGAACTCCGTCTACAACAATTAATACATTATTGCTCCCGGTAGTAGCAAGCCCCCTTACTGTAATGGTAGAACCATCAACACCAGGTTCGCCACTGCGGTTATTTACGATTACCCCCGAAAACCGGCCTGCCAAAGAGTTTGACAGGTTTGGTTGCGGACTCTTTACCAGGTCGGCTCCCTTTACCTGCGATATTGACCCCGTAAGTGTTGCTTTCTTTTGTGTTCCGTAACCAACCACTACTAACTCGTTTAGTGTTTTGGTATCGGAACCAAGCTGAACATTAATGGTTGTTCTATCGCCAACTGTTTGCTCCTGACTGGTGTAGCCTACATAAGAAAAAACAAGTACGTCTGTAGTGGCTGTAACACTAATACTAAATTTACCTTTTGCATCGGTCTGAACCGCTTTTTCGGTTCCCTTAATTTTAACCGCTACTCCGGGGAATGTAGCTCCGGTTTCGTTTGTTACTGTACCCGTTACCACAATTTCTCTAAGCTTGTTCTTTATCCCTGTTTTAACAGAAACTAAAGATGCCATTGCCGGTAAACTGATGGATACGATAAATAGAAATGCCAGTGTTTTAATTGTAAAGAATTTTGGCAAAAATCCTTTCAGAACTTTTCTTCTCATATTTGTTTGCAAGTTTAATATTTGGTTAGCAGATCAATTTTATAACCTACCCAACAGAACCCTCTATCGGAATCGCGATTATAACACTGCTTTATCGAGGGCTAAATTAGCGCCAACAAACAACTCCTATAGGGTGCAAACAATCCAAATTAGAGGGGTAAACAGACCGAAAAATGGCCTAAATCAGGTTTTAAGGCCTATTGCAGAAAAACGGGCAAATAAACACAATTATGATTTACCTTTTTTGCCAGTTGAATTTAATTGGATATGATTAGAAAACGGCTTTCTGAATTTTTTAATATACTGTGATGGATTCATGTTAAACAGCTTATAAAACTGCTCTCTAAAATATTTTGGATCGTTAATGCCCACCATGTAAGAAGTTTCCTGAATGGTTTTATCTGTATTGATAAAAATTTCGGCCGCTTTTCTTAACCTGATGAAACGGATAAACCCATTGGCCGACTGACCCGAAATGGATTTTATTTTACGGTATAAATTAGATCTCGACATGCCCAGGACGGTCGACAGGGTATCGATATTAAAATCAGGATCGGTAAGGTGTTCTTCTACAATGCGGATACAGTTATCTAAAAACTCTTTGTATTCTGCAGAGATCTTGGTATTGTTCGAGTTGAGTGTAATTTCATTATAAAAATACTTTTGCAGGGCATTTTTACTCTTTAATATACTGGCTACCCTTGCCTTTAAAAAATCCTTATCAAAAGGTTTACTGATATAGTCATCGGCGCCACCTTCTATTCCTTTAAGCTTAACCTCCGGAGCAGAGATTGCAGTAAGTAAAATAATTGGAATATGAGAGATGGAAACATCTTCTTTTATTTTACTGCATAGTTCTATACCCGTTATACCATCCATCATTACATCGCAGATCACAATATCGGGTAATAGCTCTTTCGTCATCTCATAGCCCTTTTCTCCGTTACTGGCTTCATAAAGATGATAATCCATTCTAAAAACCTGTTTAAGGTATTCTCTTATTTCAATATTATCATCAATAATAAGCATGCTTTTTAACTCGATGGACAGCTGGTTGTCTACTATTGGTTCTTCAGCAGCTTCTACAACTTTATTAGCGCTGATCTCATCTTCTATCAATTCTTTAAATAATGAAGAGTCGGTATCGACTAATTCTTCCTGCAATATGATGGCATCTTTAAAATGACTCACACCTCTTAATAAAGCAATATTAAAGGTAGTACCTTTATTTTCTATACTGGAGTAGTTTATGGTACCTCCGTGCATTTCAATAAAATTTTTAGCGAGGTATAAACCAATTCCAAAACCACCTTTAGCTGATTTGTTTCCAGGATCCTGATAAAATTTCTCGTACAATTTTTCTCCTGCCACATCTGTAATACCACAGCCTGAGTCTTCAATACTAATGATTACATTTTCCTTGCTGTTATCTACAATCATCCTAACCTTACCTCCTTCTGGTGTAAATTTTATCGCATTAGAAAGTAAATTAAAGAACACGATTTCAATTTTTTCCCGATCGGCATAAAAAGCAATCACCTCATCGGCACAGCTAAATTCGAGTATTACATTTTTTGACCGGGCCTGGTGTATAAAACAAAGGAATACCTCTTTGCACAAACTCACCAGATTTATCGGTGCCACTTTTAACTTTTCGCCATAAGTATCTGCTTTTCTAAACAACAACAGCTGATCTACCAAACTTAAAAGCCGTTTGGCATTCCTGTACACAATATTTAAATCAGTGGTATCCACATTATTATCATTCTTATACAAAAGCTCTTTAACCGGGTTGATAATTAACGTAAGCGGCGTGCGGAACTCGTGAGATACGTTGGTAAAAAAGGATAGTTTCTTTTCACTCAACTCCTTTTCTTTTTCGCTTTCTACATGGGCCAGTTTAATCTGGAATTTTAAGTTAGACTGGTGCTCACGATATTTAAGATAGGCATACACAAGACCAAAGAAAGCCAGGCCATAAAAACAAAAAGCCCACCAGGTACGGTACCAGGGTGGCGTAATGATGATCTGGAGCGAATTTCCTTTACTATTCCAAACGCCATCGTTATTTGATGCCCTTACCCTTAAGGTGTATTTGCCAGGGTTTAAATTGGTATAGGTAACTTTATGTTCGCTACCGCTATAATTCCACTTTTTATCAAAACCTTCGAGAAAATAAGCATACTGGTTTTTTTCTGAAAGCGTATAGTTTAAGGCCACAAAGCCAAAAGAAAGTACACTCTGATCATAAGGCAATGTGACACTTTTCGTCATATAAACAGGCAATTTTAAAGGAGAATCTTTGCCGGGGAGAATCAGTTTATTAAAAACTGAAAAATCAGAAAAGTAAACTGCAGGAGCTTCTTTATTATACTTAAGTTGTTGTGGATTAAAATAAACGATGCCTTTACTTCCTGCCAGGAAAATTTCTCCTTTTGTATTTTTACAGATGGCAGCATTGGCATACACACCATCTTTCTCATCGTAATTTTTAACCGTTTTGTTTACCGGATCGAAAAGTGATACACCTTGCTCAGTAGTTACCCACAGCTTGCCATTGTTATCTTCTACCAGATCAGTAAAAACATTGCTGGCAAAACCGTTTTGTTTTGAATAGATCTCAAAAGTATTTGTTTTAGCTACATATTTATTCAATCCATCGCGGGTGCAGATCCAAACATTTTGGTGCGAATCCAGATACAGGCTATTTACAATGTTATTGCTAATGCCGCCCGTTTTTGAATTATTGATCATGTAATTGCTGAACTTTTTTGTTTTAGGGTTAAAACGGCTGAGGCCACTCCCGTATGTGCCTATCCAGATATTCCCTTGCGCATCTTTTAAAAGGCAGTATAAATGGTTATTACTCAGAGAGCCCAAATTTTTAGGATCGTTATAGTAATGTGTATAAGCTTTACTTTTATCATTATAGATTTTTAACCCTGCATCTGTAGCTAAATAATATTCACCATCATTTACCTCTATCAGGTCTCTAAAAACATCTTCGTTAAAAAAACTTCCAAGTGCAGAACGATGGTGGTGATGTACAAACTTGTTCTCCTTTTCGCTATACCGGTCAAATCCATTCTCGCTCATTACCCATAACTGACCTTTTAAATCAACAGACAGGTTAATAATATCATTACTGGATAAACTGTTTAAGCTACCGGTGTGCGAAAATTTGGTAACAGAGCGGTTATTTGGGTTGTATTTATAAAGGCCCTTGCTGGTACCCAACCAAAAATTGCCACGATCACTAATTATCGATCTGATTTCTGCCTGGCCTAAAGGAAGTGAAATAAAATTAAATTTATATTGGTTAAAATCAATTTTAGTAAGGCCGTTTTTACCACAGAGCCATATCATTCCGCTTTTATCACGATATAAACCACCATTGGCAAAAAATTCGAGCTGATCTATTTTTTCCCATTTATTTAGTTTTGTATTTACCCAGAATATTCCGGCGCTGCCACCTACCAGTAATTTTTCGGCACCTAAATTTAAAACATTAAATATGGAAGAATTACCTGTCCCCACACCTGGATAGGTTGTAAACTTTTCACTTTTCGGATCAAAGCGGAACAGATCACCTTTCCAATAACATCCAATCCATATCATGCCATCATGATCAAGGCAGAGGGTCCAGATGTCGTTTGGATTTTTTTGATTCGCGATTTCCTTTTGCATGTAATTGGTAAACCGCTTTGTTTTTTGATCGAATTTATTCAGGCCGGCGCTCCAGTTGCCCAACCATAAATTGCCAGATGCATCTTCCGCAATAGCATTAACCGATTTTCCTTTTATAGCATACTGATTTTTTGCATCGGGTTGATAAACCTTATAAGTTTTTGAATTTTTGTTATAAAGGTTAAATCCATCATCGGTACCAACCCACAATTTATTCGTTTTGTCGATCAGTAAAGACCATACTTTATTATTGCTTAGCGAAGTTCTATCGTTTTCTTTATGGTAAAAACGTTCAAATTTTTCGGTAACCGGGTCAAACCTGTTTAAACCATTCATAGTCCCCACCCAAAAAAAACCATTGCTGTCTTCTACTATAGCATTAATATAATTGTTGGTTAAAGAGGTGCTATCACCAACAATATTTACATAAACTTTAAAAGAATAACCATCAAACTTACAGAGCCCATTTTCTGTACCTATCCACACGAAACCTCTTTTATCCTTTAAAGCGACGGTGGTATTTTTAGATGGGAGTCCATCGTTAATGCCATACGTTTTAAGCACATAATGTTCTGGAATAGAAGTTTGATCTACTACCTGCGCATTAACGCTGTTAAAAAACAGCCAGAATTGCATAATTAAACCAAATGCTTTAATAAATCTCATCATTAGAAGGGCAAACCGACAGAATAGCTGAAAAAAAATCTTTTAGCGGATGTAAAGATACAATTTGCTAAATTATTGTTACACAAAAACCTGTCAATCTGTAGTTCTATTTATCTGAAAAGTCTTTCAGCTTTTGCATTTTCTACCATTTAAACAGTTAAGGAAATTAAGATTTTCATCACTCAGATCCTTCTATCGTCATCCTGAACTTGTTTTAGGATCTAAAAAGTTGCATCATTCTGATCCGATTGCTATCGGATTTATTTCAGAATCTTTCTGGTTAGTTTTTTGCCACGGAAACACAGATTTGCATGGAATTTAGTTTACCTTTTACTTTGAGCTTTAGTCTTTAAGCTTTTACCTTTTCTACCATTAAGCAGTTAAGGAAATTAAGGTTTTTACCGCTCAGCTCCTGCGATCGTACTCCTAAAGGGTAATTTATTTTATAAAATTCAATATGAATGGACAGATGGATAAAGAAGTTGATTGGTCTAGAAAATATCGTCATTTGGACCGCAGTGGAGAACCCGAAGGCTCTGCGAAGCAAAATCTTTTAAATTTGATTCAATACCTTAGTCCAAAGATCTCTCCACTTCGCGTTGCTTCGGTCGAGATGACGACCATTCTATTGGAGTCTGTCAATGGTAACTTGTTTCAGGATTTATCTGGCTTGCATTATTTTCTACTACTGAAGCACAGATTTGCACGGAATTTAATTTTACCTTTTTGCTTTCAGCTTTAGTCTTTAAGCTTTATCCTAAAAATCTGAATAGTCTGTTGGATAAACAAATTTAGTATCGTTTTTAGAAACATTGTGCTGATACTCTGGCATTGCCGATAGTTTCTTCCAATATTCATCCGCTGAGAATGCTTTCCAGTGCGCATCTCTATCTGTTTTATTTTCGAAAGTGGTTAAATACATCAGGTTAGGCATACGACTTCCGGCGATTACTTCTCCATAGAATACGGCATTAAAATTTAATCTTTTGAATAAACCGATTTCGTCGCCTTTATTAAACATTTGAACTTTATTCTGAAAATACTTCTCAGTAGGTGCCTCATAGCTTCTTAATTCGTACACCCGTTCTTTCATCGGCGATTTTAGATTTGGCAGCATAAAATGAGGTGCGTCTTCAAAGGCTTTTAATACAATGGATTCTAAGCGCTCGAAAGGTGCCTCCGTGTAGACTGCATCCAGATAGGTTTTCCCATCAACGGCATATTGTTTGTCTTTTGCCAGCTTTTTATCCAGTTCTAAAATTCCATTAAATGATTTTAAAGGAATAAATACATAAATCAGTTTTTCTGTATCTAAAGCCTGGTCACTTACAATTGGTTTAAACACACCAACTTTAGCTATGTCACAGCGGTGTAAAGCGGGCAAATATGCTTTTTGCAAAAATTCATCTACTGTTTTTTCCTGCGCATCGGTTTTTAAGTGGTAAATTTTGATCTGATAGAAATCTATCGATGCATTAGCGGCAAATGCGCTAAATAATAGCACAAGTAAAAACAGACTGGATATTTTAATTTTAGGCGACATGTTAAGATTGACTGATTTGAATAGAAAATTAATAAAGTTTTCGGGTAAAACTGAAAATATCTTTTTTAGGCTGACCATTTTTATCCTTTTCTTCCAGCACAACGCTTAATTTATTTTCAGTAATCAATTGATAGCTTAACCTTACCGATTTATCTTTCATTTCAAAAACAGCAAGTTTTCCCTTTAAGGTTACCAGCGGAAAAAACAGTGGTTTTTCTTTTTCTTCCCAGGCAATGCTTCCGCGGTTAAAATGCCGCATCTTCATCACAGGTAAACCCTCTTCAAGTTCAATCACAACGAATTCGTAAAATAAAGCTTTCCCATCTTTAACACACCTAAAGCTGCTCATCATGCTTTCGCCGTTTGGCTGGCTCCAAAATTCTTCCAGATCGCCCCATTCACTTTTCTGCACCCAGGTTCCAGACATAAATGCCAAATCTTTTACCGCAGCCTTTTTTATTTGTGCAAAAGCCGAAATAGAAAAGAATAAGAAAGCCAAAATCAAAAAGTTATTTTTCATAGCGTAATTTATTACAGCTAAAATAACTAATTATATCCAATTATAGAATGAACGAATCAGCGACCAATTTTCAGTTGACAGTTTGCAATTTACAATTACCAGTTCCGTTGCAATAAACAGTTTACAGTTACCAATGACCAATGAAGCATCTTACTTTGAAATATTTGGATTTGGAGGTTCGGCATTTAGTAAATGTTTCACAAAGAAGTCGCGTTTACGTCTTCTTCCGTAAACTCCGCCATCACTGTGTCCCATGCCAGGAATGCTTAAAATATCGAAATTTTTATTGGCTTTGATCAATGCATCGGCAAGTCGATAGGTCGATTCTGGCGGTACATTTTCATCTGCTTCGCCAACAATTAAAAATAGATTACCCTGTAATTTACCTGCATTTGTAATATTAGATTGTTCTCCATAATGTGGTCCTACCGGGTAGCCCATCCATTGTTCGTTCCACCATTGTTTATCGATGCGGTTATCATGACAACCACATGCAGAAACTGCAGCCTTATAAAACTCAGGGTGAGATAACAGTGCTCCTGTTGAGCTTTGCCCACCCGCCGAAGTGCCATAAATCCCTACCCGTGATATGTCAGCATTTGGATATTTAACCGCCATGGCTTTCATCCATAATATCCTGTCAGGAAATCCGGAATCGGCTATATTTTTCCAACATACATCATGAAAAGCTTTAGACCGGTTGGCTGTGCCCATTCCATCAATCTGTACTACAATAAAACCCAATTCGGCAATGCTCTGCATTTCACTGGCTGGCAAGAAACTTTTAGGCACAAAGCTATCATGAGGACCTGCATAAATATTTTCGATTACAGGATAAGTTTTATTCGGATCCATTTTTGAAGGGAGGCAAACAATACCCCAAATATCGGTTTTGCCATCTCTTCCTTTGGCTACAAACACCTCAGGCAATTTAACCCCTGTAGCCAAATAAGCATCTGTTTTTCCATGTTCTATTTCGCTTAATTTTTTGGTGCTTGCCGTTAACCTTAATTCGCTAACCGGTGGTACATTTACTTGTGAGTAGGTATCGATATAATATTTACGATCAGGAGAAAAGCTGAGGTTATGGTTCCCTTTTTCTGGTGTGAGGTTTACCAGGCCTTTTCCATCAAAACCGATCCGATAGTAATGGATAAAGTACGGATCTTCGTCAGCATGCATTCCATTTGCCCGGAACCAAACCTGGCGTTTTACGATATCTATACTATCAATATCCCGAACTACATAATTTCCTTTTGTAATTAACTGCTGCTTTCCGGTTAAGACATTTACCAGATAAAGGTGTTGCCAACCATCTTGCTCACTCGTCCACAATATTTCATTTGTTTTAGGCAGGTATCTGGTATAAATGCGATTTTCGTAAATGAAGGTTTTGGTTTTCTCGTCGATGATATTTTTGGTTTTCCCTGTTAAAACATCTACTTCAATTACCCTGAAACGCTGATGCCCCCGGTCTACTTTCTCATAAGTATAATACCTGCTGCTATTTCCCCGCCAATGTAGTTCCGGTGCGCCAAAGAAATCAATGGGATCTGCATCTACTTTAATGGCAGTTTTTTTCGATACATTAAAAACATAGGGCTGATAAGCTGTAAAGTCATCACCAGGTTGTGCATATTCTCTCGATTTTAATTCGCCGCGTGTAGTACCTGGAACAGAACTTAATACATAATATACTTTTTTGATTTCTTTGGGATCGATTTTGTAAGCAACAATGTTTTTTCCATCAGGAGACCATGCAAATTCGCCGTAAGGTTTATCGGCATTACCATCGGTACTCAGCTGGGTTTCTGCCTTTGTTGCTAAATCAATTACAAAAAGGTTGCCTCCGCGAATCAGGATTTCACTTTTGCCATCCGGCGATTTTTTGGATTGGCGGTTTCCCTGCCAGCGCGATCTCCTTTGTTGCAGAGGTCTTTTGGCATTGTAACGATAAATTGTAGTGTCTTTAATGTCCGCTAAAGTGTAATCGCCTAAGTTTAATTCATACCATTTATCCTGTATTTTTAGTTTTGCCGTATTACCCTGATCGGCGAAATATAACTCAGCAAGTTGAATTTTTAGTGGGTTCTGTTTTTTACCGGTAACCTTTTCTAGATTCTGCGCAAGTTTATGATGATCAAATGCGGCCTGGCGTTTACCTGTTGCAGCATCAACATAATAATATTCCCATGTTCTATCAGGAAGATTCTTTTTATACCAAAATGCGGTTCCATCCTTTTTCCAGAAAGGAATAATATCATTGTTGGTTGGAATATTACGTAAAGTGGTATCCATTTTCAATGATAATTGATAAGCATCAGCCACTTCAGCAGCATTAGGGGCATAAGGCTGCAATCTGGCTTGCTGTGCCAGCAGTTGAGCGGAAACAAAACTTAATAAGATGAAAACTATTGATTTTTTAGCGGTTGCGTAAATGATCATTACAGATTTTTTGCGGGTAAATATTATAATACTGCAGTTTTGCAGGTTTCTTTTAGATTTTGATGAATAACATTAATATTTTAACCATTCACATCAACCGATCTTTTGATTTTAAATCCTGGCGCAATATATTTCCTTTAATGAGGTAATAAACCGGGATACCGATTAATGTGATGATTAATCCGGGCCAGGTAAATTTGGGTTTAAACATAATCAGCAATATGCAAAAGGCCAGTCCCATAACCATATAGATAATTGGCAGGACAGGATAACCAAAGGCTTTGTAAGGTCTTTCGGCATCAGGTCGTTTTTTACGAAGGATAAAAATTCCGAAAATGGTGAGCATGTAAAACATCACCACCACAAATGAGATCATATCCAACAGATCGCCATATTTTCCGCTAATGCACCATAAACAAGCAAAAACACACTGTATCCAGAGTCCAAATCCAGGAACTGCATTTTTGTTCAATGTACCCACTTTTTTAAAGAAAAGCCCATCTTTGGCCATTGAGTAATATACCCTGGCACCCGCCATAATTAAACCGTTATTACAACCGAAAGTCGACACCATAATCATTAGTGCAATAATGATGGTACCCGCTGTACCGAAAATATGGTTGGCAGCAGAAACCGCCACCCGATCTTTATCAGCGTAGGCAATATCGTGTAATGAAAGTACACTGGTGTACATCACATTGGTAAGAATGTAGAGCACCGTTACCATAATCGTCCCCAGGGCTAAACTCAAACCAATATTGCGTGCAGGATTTTTAATTTCGCCGGCAATAAAGGTAACATTGTGCCAGGAATCGCTACTGAATATCGAACCTACCATCGCGGCAGCAATAGCTCCGAAGGCAGCCAAAGTGGTATAAGAACCAATATTTCCATCGGTAGATAAGGATCCCAAAACCCACATATTTTCCCAGTTGGTTTTCCAGATTCCTTTATCTAAAAAGAAAAGTCCAAAAGCGATCAGACCAAACAAGCTTAATAATTTGGCCACTGTAAAGGTTGTCTGGATTACTTTACCGCCATTTACCCCCCTACTATTGATATAAGTTAATAATATAATTACCCCAATAGCCAGCAGTTGTGCCGGTGAGATGGTAAAGAAGCCTAAATCTACGGCAACTAAATCTTCACTTAATGCAGGTACGAGATAAGCGGTAAATTTGGCAAATGCCACGCCTACTGCGGCAATCGTTGCGGTTTGGATAACTGTAAAAAAGCTCCAGCCATATAAAAAACTGATGAGTGGATTGTATGCTTCCTTTAAATAAATATACTGTCCGCCTGCTTTTGGAAACATGGCACTTAATTCGCCATAACTTAATGCAGCAGTAAGCGTCATAAAGCCTGTAATTAGCCAAACCACTAACAGCCAGCCAGAGCTGCCTACATTTCGGGTAATATCTGCACTTACAATAAAAATACCTGAGCCTATCATACTTCCGGCTACAAGCATGGTTGCATCCATCAGTTTAAGTGAAGGTTTAAATTGTGTGGTTTCTTTTTCAATCATCTGTTCTTTGCTTGGTGGTTCTAAGGTTGGTTGAGTTTATTTATTTAAGCTGATCGTAAAAATGCCACGAAGTTTTAAAATCGCGTGTTAAGGATTGATTAGTTAAGGTAGCCCTGATCATTTCAACAGGAATTAAGTTTTCCTTAATCACTGCGTCGTGAAAATCCTTAAAACTCATTTTGCCACTATCAACCAATTCTTTTTTTAGTGCAAAAAGCTGAAGACCACCGGTAAGGTAAGCGACCTGGTATAAAGGGCTATAATCGCCTTTGAAAGATCTGCGTACTTCGCCTTCTGCATTGGCACGTTCGTGCCCTACACGGTCTACCAAGAAATCGACACACTGCTGAGGTGTCCATTTACCGAGGTGAAAGTTCAGTGAAAAAAGAATCCTGGCGCAACGGTGCATCCGCCAGAAAAGCATCCCCATTTTTTCTTCAGGAGTTTTGGCAAAACCTTTATCATAAAGCAAAAGCTCCCAATATAACGGCCAGCCCTCTACGCTGAAAGGTGTTTTAAAAGGATCGCGATAGCTTTTATAACGGTTATTCATAAAATACTGGTAATGATGGCCTGGTAAGAGTTCGTGCTGAACCGTTCCTCTCGAAAAATAAGGATTGTTCCCACGCATACTCATTAACTTATCATCTTCCTCCATCGAATTTGTTGGATAAGAAATGCTGATTTCGCGGCCACCAGTAAAAAACGGATTCACCAATTGGCGTTCGGCCGACATCATGACCATACCCCAGGTTTCTTCTGCCAATGCCGGAATAGTGATCAGATCGTTAGCCTTTATAAAACTTAAGGCATCATCCTGTAGTTTTACAATCAACTCTGGCTGTTTACCTAATGGCACATAGCTGTTTTTGATTTTTTCCTGGGCTTTTTTCCAGTCATTTCCGAAGCCCATTGCTGCTGATGCTTTCAAAAGCTCTTCATCGCAAAACTTAAATTCTTTTTCAGCAAGTTTAATCAGCTCTTCTGGTGTATAAGGAATAAGTTCGGCATTTAATTGCCTGATCAACTCTTCCCTTCCAATAGGATTTCCTTTAATTTCTGCTTTATTTGATTTTACGGAAAGAGCCGCATTGGTATTATCGCTAAAAAGTTTAGCGTAATTGGTTAAGGCCAGGTCTAACTTTTCGTAAGGTTTAGGTGCCCACCAGGTAAAGCCAGGTTCATAATCCATATAAAACTGATAAAAACCCTTTAAACGGTGTTTTAAACTTGTGGTTATCGCCGCTGCCGTTTTAAGCTGATCGCGTGTTAATATTCCTTTCTTAAAATTTGAATTCAGGACATCAACCTGCTTAGAAATTTCATCCATCTCGGCAGCTAACAAGGCACCTTCTTTATAAGTCCCTCTTCTTCTTAATTTTTCGAGTGCATAAATTGCATCTGCAAAGGTAAAATACTTCGACAGGGCTTTATAGTCTGTTTCCTCTTTTGCTAAGAGCCAGACAGAAGATTCGATCTGCTTTTTAAGAAGGATATAATCTACTTTACCATAAGTACTAAAGGCTTCAAATTTGGCCGATTTTAACTTGCTTAAATAATCATTATTGATATCCTGCAGACGTTTTCTTTGCTCCGGACTTTTAAAAGTAGTCATCGGATAAGAATAAGTACCTCCTGCGGAATAAGGATAGTAGAAATCATTAATGGCATCAACGTCTCTTTGGTAACATACAATCAGCGTACCCATTTCGCTGGTTTGTTCGTACAAGCTCTCATTTGATGTTTGAGCCAGTACAAAAGTGCCTGATAACAGACTAACCATTAAAAAAATGGCAAAAAAGTTTAATTTGTTTTGCATTTGGTTTGGTTAAAACAGGCAAATAACATTTGCCTCCACTTGAAAAAATGGTTAGCTTATTTAATAAAAGAATGGTTTTTTGCTTAAGCGCCTATATAGCTCACCCTGCTTACATTATTATAAGTATCGATATATGCTCTCGGCGATTGACCAATAATACTTTTAAATACCCTGTTAAAATTGGTAATACTATTAAAGCCTGCCTTGTAAGCCACACCTGAAATGCAATCGGCTTTTTCTCCTGAGATAAGACTTTTACAAGCATCATTAATTCTCACTTCATTTAAAAATGAAACGAAAGTATGTCCGGTATGTTTTTTAAAATACCTGCAAAATGCCTGTGGCGTCATAAACGCAGCATTGGCCACATCTTCTAATGAAATTTGATTATTGTAGTTTTCAGTAATGAAGTTAATGATCTTACTCAAACGCATACCTTCATTTTCAGTTACGTTAGAAGAATACATATCTGAACATAAGGACTCTACATCTTCATTTAAATCCTGAAAACTGTTAACCAATTTCAGAAAGTTAAACAATACATCAACTCCCGATGCCTCATGAACATTCAACATTTTGGTGATCATGTTTTTGGTGGCAGCAGCGGGAACCTTGAAACCATGTTTATTTTTAGCTAAAAACCCGCTTGCCATCTTCATTTCGGGAAGATTAAACAAAGCCGCTAGAATACCGTTCGGATTAAAGTAAATGGAACATGCTTTGATTGTTTTATTGCAATCACCAGCGAAATATTCGGGGTTACTTTTAAATAAGTGTGGAAGTTTTGCCCCAATTACAAAAATATCGCCCGATCGGAAGGCATGCATATCATTGCCCGCAATTAACGTTCCCTCTCCTTTTTCGATATACGTGATCTGCCATTCATCGTGGCGGTGTAGATATTGGTAAAAAAAAGGCAATTCAATATGTTCCGATATCACACTCTTGTCATCGGGAACAAGCATGGTAAATGGTAATACTTTCATGATTCAGTTAGTTCGGTTTGGTTGTTGATTATGAATTGAATGTATGAATATTAACTCAAATAAACCAATAAAACCTAAATAAGGTTAAAATCCTGCTATAATTTGATAATATACGACGGATTTAATTATGAATTCTGCGGCAAATAATTACTACATATCTAGTTAACCAATTATAAGGTAATGCATAAAAGATTAATTTAAATTAGAATCGAACCAACACACAAGTGGATTTTCAATCCATCGGTAAAGAATTGAAATATAATGGAGTCGGGATTACAAATCCCGACTAACAGAGTTAGTCATACAGACATCTTAGATATATACAAATATGCTGGTCTGGATTTGTAATCCAGACCGAAGTACTGGGGATTTTCAATCCACTGGTAAAGGACTAATGGAGACGGGATTACAAATCCCGACTAACAGGGCGACGCATCCCAGGAACCTTGCCTTCCTTATTATACTATCGCACTACTCTGTATGGTTCCATTTTCAGATCAGTGGCCATGCCTGAAGCAATCTGGCTAACCAACAAACCTGTTGCTGGCCCTAAACTTAAACCCATCATCCCGTGGCCGGTAGCAATGATTAGATTTTCTCTTTTTTCACTTCTGCCAATGTATGGCAAACCATCAGGCGATGAAGGACGGAAACCATACCAGATATCTTTCTCTGCAGGAACCACAGGTTTTAAATCGGGAAAATATGCCGGAACCGACTCTACAATCCCTTTAACTCTTTGCATATTGATCCGGGTATTGATTTTATCCAGCTCCATCGTACCACCATATCTGATCTGACCGTTCATTGGTGTTATGGCTACCCTGGCTTCACATAACAATGCCGGAATAGTTAAACGCTGCTGAGGTTCAGGCTCCATAAAAGAGTAACCTTTTCCGGGCATTAAAGATATTTTAATATCGGCCATTTTAGCCACAGCAGGCGACCAAGAACCAGTTGCCAGAACATACTGATCGGCTTCCCAGGCGATATCACCTGTAAAAACCTTTGTAATGCGATTACCTGCCGTTTCAATTTTATCAACTTCTTTATTATGCACTATTTTAACTCCATTGTTTAATAAATACTTAAGCAAAGCATTCATCAACTTTGTTGGATAAAGGTGTGCATCGCAACGATAATGTACCGCTCCTAAAACATCTAACTTTAAATCTGGTTGTAAAGCGCGACATTCGTCGGCGGTTAGTACCGCCATGTCCAGGCCCAGTTCAATTGCCCTTGCAGCTAAATGTGCTTCTTCTTCTCCTGCTTTTTCTGTTTTATAAAATGCCAGAATACCATTATTGGTTAATTCAAAATCGAAATCAGACTCTTTTGCCAGGCCTTCATATAGTTTTTTGCTCAGTAAAGATAAATCGCGTAATGGGACTGCCGCCTGGCTTACATGTTTTGCCGTAGCATGTTTCATAAATTTCAAACCCCAATTAACGAGGTTCATATTTAAAGATGGGCGAACATAAAAGGGGCTTTTGCTGTCGAACATCCAACGGATCCCCTGCTTGATCATTCCGGGTGCAGCCAAAGGAACAAAATGGCTTGGAACAATCATGCCAGCATTACCAAATGAGCAATTGTCGGTAATATCTCCTTTATCCAAAATTGTTACTTCGTAGCCTCTTTTCTGCAAGTAATATGCTGAAGTTAAACCTACTATTCCACCACCTATAATTAATATTTTCGACATGCTTTTAATTTATACTGCTGATATTCTTTTTAAAAACTAATTAAATCACCTGAAATCCGTAGGCATACGGATCATCTTCGGCATCGATTTTTATAGTATTGTAGCCGTAAACCTTTGCCCAGCCCTCTACACTTGGTATAATGGCTTTAATTCCGTTCAGGTCTACAACCTCTTCTACTCTTCCAATAAACTTGCTGCCTATAAAACTTTCATGGATAAAATCCTCTCCCTGTTTTAGTTTTCCTTTAGCAAACCACTGTGCCAAACGGGCTGAGGTACCCGTACCACATGGCGAACGATCGATGGCTTTATCACCATAAAAAACTGCATTCCTGGCTGTTGATGTAGGATCTATTGTTTTTCCTGTCCACAAGATATGGCTACAGCCATTTATCGTAGGGTCTTGTGGATGAACGAAGCTGTAAAGTTCATTAATCCGTTTCCTTATGATCTGGCTCCAGTTAATCAGTTGCGAAGCGGTGTAGTTTTCCAGTCCGGGGAAATTCTCCTGTGGATCAACGATTGCATAAAAATTGCCACCATAAGCTACATCGAAAGTAAGTGTGCCTAAATCAGGGCACTCTACCTGAAGACTTTCAGCAGCCAGGTAAGACGCCACATTTTTCAGCTTAACAGACTTTACTTTTTTCCCTTCCTGTTTGTATTCAATCAATACCAGTCCGGCTGGCGCTTCCATTCTGATCACCCCTGGTATTTTCGGTTGGATCAGTCCTTCTTCAATAGCAATGGTGATTGTGCCAATTGTACCATGTCCACACATCGGGAGGCAGCCACTGGTTTCGATAAAAAGTACAGCTACATCATTAGCAGGGTCGTGAGGCGGATAAAGAATACTACCCGACATCATATCATGTCCACGAGGTTCGAACATTAAACCTTTTCTGATCCAATCAAATTCTTTCAGAAAATGCTGACGCTTTTCGCTCATGTTTGAGCCAATAAGCTGAGGTCCTCCACCTGCAACTAATCTAACCGGATTTCCGCATGTATGGGCATCTACACAAAAAAAAGTTTTACTCATGAGAT
Source organism: Pedobacter alluvionis (assembly GCF_003664035.1). GTDB lineage: Bacteria > Bacteroidota > Bacteroidia > Sphingobacteriales > Sphingobacteriaceae > Pedobacter > Pedobacter alluvionis. The sequence continues at coordinate 113,118 of NZ_RCCK01000016.1, read as the reverse complement.
TTCGTTAATTTTTGATTTACCGTTCTGAAAATATCCAATGGATTACCATCTTTCAATTCATCTGGCAATAATTCCTGTTCCCAATCCTGGTAAGCCAATGGCCTTACAAAACGATTGATTGCAGTAGAACCAACAGAAGTAAAACGGCTATCGTTAGTAGCCGGAAATGGTCCACCGTGTTGCATGGCCGCACAAACTTCTACGCCTGTAGGCACACCATTCAGTATAATTCTTCCGGTTCTATCAGTCAACTTATTTACCAAAGTCTGGTAATGCTGAAGTTCCTGTTTTTCGGCCATTAAGGTTACAGTAAGCTGTCCTTCCAAAACTTCAATAGCCTGCTCTAGTTCTGCACGATCCTGAGCAACAACCAATAACGAGTACGGACCGAAAATTTCTTCACGGAGTTTTGGATTTTTAATAAAATCGGCAGCACTTACCTGAGCAATTTTAGCTTCTGATTGATTTTGAAGCTCGGTATTTTTTACGGTTGATGCCGATAAAAGGGCAACACCGCTTTCGTTTACTACCCCGGCAGAAAGTTTACCATAATTATTGGCAATACCTTCAGTAAGCATGGTTGCCGAAGGAATAGTTGAAATAGCTTCTTTTAAAACGGCTTTAAAATTTTCGAGTGCAGGTGATTGTACTGCTAACAATAAACCTGGGTTAGTACAAAACTGACCGGCGCCCAGGGTAATAGAGGCGGCATATTTTTTAGCCAGTTCTTCTGCCTGATTTTCTATGGCCAGCGGAAGAAAGATTACCGGGTTAATACTTCCCATTTCGGCAAAAACCGGAATAGGTTGTTCGCGCTGTTGAGCAAGATTAATTAAGGCCATTCCACCTTTAAACGAACCTGTAAAAGTTACTGCTTTAGTTAACGGATGCTGAACCAGGCCAGCGCCAATGGTATAACCATCATCATACAACAAAGAGAAAACACCTTTAGGCATTCCTGTTTTTTCTGCAGCTTTAATAATGGCACCACCTACCAAAGCACTGGTTCCGTAATGTGCGGGATGAGCTTTCACAACTACAGGGCAACCAGAAGCTAGTGCTGATGCGGTATCGCCACCTGCAACTGAAAAAGCAAGCGGAAAATTACTTGCACCAAAAACTACTACCGGTCCGATTGGGATCAGCATTCTCCTGATATCAGGTCGCGGTAAAGGTTGTCTTTCAGGTAATGCGGTGTCAATAATGGCATCAACCCAAGAGCCTTCTGCAACTAAATTGGCAAATAACCTTAATTGGCCAGTAGTTCTGCCCAATTCACCCTGTAAACGACCTAAAGGCAAACCACTTTCTGCCGAAGCCCTGTTTACCAGTTCCTCGCCAAGATTGGCGATTTCATCGGCAATGGCATTTAAAAAAGCTGCTTTAAGGTCTTTGTTTAGATTTCTATAACTTTGGAAAGCCGATGTTGCTGATTTTAAAGCCTCATCAACCAGGTTTTCGTTCGCTTTAAAAAATTCACCATCAAGCGTTAATCCCGTTGCGGGATTAACAGCTTTAAGGCTTTTTTCATTAATTTCACTATAAGTGCTGGCTACAATATTTTTCCCGTTCATATTTGGTTTTTAAACTATTTCCCCCAGCTACCTGCAGGTAGTTCCGGACGAACAGCTAGTGCATCATTAATAATTTTTAATACTTTCTCTCTTTCTGCGCCACTTAATGGTAAGCGTGGTGCACGAACGGCTTCGGTTCCTAATCCTGTTGCAACCTCTGCGAGTTTAATGTATTGCACCAATTTCGCATGAATATCCAACTCAAGCACAGGTAAAAACCAACGGTAAATCGTTAGTGCTTCAGCAATGCGATTTTCTTTAATCAATCTGAAAATAGCAACGGTTTCTCTTGGGAAAGCATCAACCAAACCCGCAACCCATCCGTGTGCACCCATCACAATGCTTTCCATCGCTAATGGATCTACTCCGGTAAAGATTTTGAAACGGTCGCCAAAACGGTTGATTAACCGCGTTACATTTGACACATCTCTTGTTGATTCTTTGATCGCCTGTATATTATCGTATTTGGTCAAAACCTCGAACATATCTAAAGTTACCTCGATTTTATAATCAACAGGATTGTTATAAATCATGATCGGCAGGCTTGTGCTTTCAGCAATGGCACCAAAAAAGGCCAAGGTTTCGTCTGGAGCAGCATTGTAGCGCATTGGCGGCAACAACATTAAACCTTGCGCACCAAGCGATTCGGCTTTTTGAGCTACTTCGATTGCTTTTTTTGTAGTTGACTCGGCAATGTTCAATAAAACCGGCACGCGACCATTTACCACGGTTAAGGTATGCGATAAAAGACCAAACTTTTCCTCATCGGTTAATACACTGGCTTCACCAAGCGATCCACCTAAAATTATCCCTTCAGCACCTGCTTCTAATTGCGCTTCGATATTTAAATCGAAAGCCGGAAAATCTAACTCATCATTTGCTGTAAATTTAGTAGTTACAGCAGGGAAAACCCCAGTCCATTTGATACCCATTGTAATGTTTATGTTTTAATAAATATTTTAAAAAATTAATCCGGCCATTAATCCAAAACCGGATGTAATTGGCAAGCATCATTTAATCAGATTATCGAAGATAGAATCATATAAACGATATTCAAAGTTAGGGAATTACCAAACTTCAATATTGTTGTATTTTAACCGATATTGGTCATAAATACGCCATTTCAATCAGACAGATTTAATTAGAAAAAGCCTGGAGCATTTGTAAAAGAAATTAGATACCATAAAAAAGCTAACACCTCAAACAAGAATACCTTTAAAATCAGCTAGATAGAGAACGTCCTCCTTCCCTTTTTATTTCAAAATGATTATTTTGTGTTTTTCACCTGAAGGTAGTACATAAATTCAATAGCCGGTTTTGTAAAAAGTGCATCCTGCCCTTTGGCTAACGTAACCTGCTGCCAGTTTTGTGAAGGAATAATTTTAAGCGGTTTAATTCCTTCTTTTTTAACACTTAAAGGCAAATTGAAGCCCTTAACACAATCGCTATACCGGTAAAAGGCTTTACCATCTTTAAGATAGTATTCAAAAGTGGGAACCTGTACCGTACGTAAATATTGATCAAAAACCTTTGAAAAATTATAACCTGCTTTTTTAGAAACATAATTTTCGATTTGCGCAGTGGTTACCGTTTGGTGGTAAAAGGTTTGGTTAAGCCCACGCAATATGGCTCTAAAAAGTTCGTCGTTATTTAAACTATGCCTGATGGAATGCAGCATGTTACCTCCTTTTGGATACATATCGCCACTGCCTTGTGCATTTACACCATAAGGGGGGATAATCGGGCTATCATTTTTGATGCCTTTTCTAATGCCAAAATTGTATTCATTTCCAGCCTGATTACCAAAAATATAATCGACAAAAAGGGTTTCGCTGTAGTTAGTAAAACCTTCGTGCACCCACATATCGGCCAGATCGTTGGTGGTAATGTTGTTGCCGAACCATTCGTGTCCGCTTTCGTGAATAATGATAAAATCCCATTTCAAACCCCAGCCGTTGCCAGACATATCTCTGCCTCTATAGCCAAACTTGTAACCATTGCCATAAGAAACTGCCGATTGATGCTCCATACCCGTATGCGAAGCATCGATTAACTGATAACCATCTTCATAAAAAGGATATGGGCCAAACCAATGCTCCATACTTTTCATCATTTTATGCACCTGATCCGGCATGTAGGTTTTAGCCTTTGGGTAATTGTAATCAAGCACCCAATAATTCACATCAAGGGCACCTTTTTCGCCTGCATATTTCTCCTTAAAATTAACATACTTACCTATGTAAGGGATAATGCAATAATTACTGATTGGATTTTTAACATTGTACTGATAGGTCGTGGTACCATCGTGGTTATCTTTTTTAAATACCAGGCGCCCGTTACCTACTGCTACCAATGTATCCGGAACAGTCATGGTTAAAGATGCACCCAAATTAGGCTCGTCGCTTTGATGATCCTTATTTGGATACCAAACCGAAGCGCCCAAGCCCTGGCAGGCTACTGTCATCCACGGACGCGAAAGCGAATCGGTAGTAAAAATAAAACCACCATCCCAGGGTGCTCTTTTGGCCTGGTGTACTTTTCCATGGTAAAATATATGGACATTATTCAGCGCCGATAACTTTTGCGCAGGCACATGTACATACCAGACACTGCCGACATGTTCGAATTTTACCTTTGAACCGCCATTATATAAAACACTATCAATGATTAATGGCTCCTGTAAATCGATCTGCATACGGGTATTACCATTATTGTGCTGCACTACTTTGTAAACGATTTTATTTGAGCCTGTTATGCTCTTATCATTGTAATCGGGCTTAACCGAAAGTTCGTAACGCTGTACATCCCACCAGGTCCGTTCGGCATTTAAGCTTCCCCTTAAGGTATCGGCCAAAGTGTAAACCTTTTTGGGGTTTTGTGCAAAAAGCAGGGTCTTAAACGTTAAGAAGATTAGGGTTAAGGAGGTTATTTTTTTCATATCTTTTTGCTGGTTATCATGTTGCAATAGCGTATTATTAATTTAAAAAGCAGTTTCAGTTTTTCATCGGTTATGGTAGTCCTGCTATCCCTCCTGCTCCGATGAAGAACCGGGAGCATCCGTTCTATCAGGTTTATTTAACCCTGGTTCTGTGCTTCTGCCGAGGTATCTAGCCCTGACAGCAGCGGGCATTCCGATCCTTTACCGATAAATCGGCACTTAATTAGCATCGGGATAAAGCGGATGGCAGGAATATCCTTTAAAAAAATCGAATGGACCTGCGCTCCAAAAGCAATAGCAAAATATTAATTTGAAAAGCAAATGCAGCTTTTCATCGGTTACGGTAGTCCTGCTATCCCTCCTGCTCCGATGAAGAATCGGGAGCATCAGTTCTATCAGGTTTATTTAACCCTAGTTCTGTGCTTCTGTCGGGGCTATCTTTAAAAAAATCGAGAAACCCTGCGCTCCAAAACAAAAAACAGCAGTTATTCCAAATAACCAACGTTACTAATAAGCTTCGCTCCTAATCGATTCAATTTCATCTGTAGTTAAAGCTAAATGCTTCCCTAACATCCGGCTTCCGTTTTCGGTCACCAGAAAATCGTCTTCGACCCTAATGCCGCTAAAATTTCTGAACTGCTCCAATTTATCGTAGTTAATAAATTCGGCAAACTGGTTAGTGGCTTTCCATCGGTCTATTAGTTCCGGGATAATGTAAACACCTGGTTCTACCGTTAATACATAACCTGCTTCCAGCGCTTTGCCTAACCTTAACGATTTCAATCCGAACTGGGAGGTGTTTTTAGTCAACTCATCTGTATAACCTACGTACTGCTCACCTAAATCTTCCATATCGTGTACATCTAAGCCCATCATATGCCCTGTTCCACATTGAAAAAACATGGCATGTGCACCAGCCTGTACGGCATCGTCTACATTACCTTTCATCAGGCCAATATCTTTTAAACCCTGTGCCAGCATTTTACACGAAGCCAAATGTACATCTAAGTACCTTACCCCCGGCGCCAGCATATCTTTGCCATGCGTATAAGCATTCAATACAATATCATAAACATCTTTCTGCCCGGCGCTAAACTTTTTGCCTACCGGAAAAGTACGCGTAAGATCGCCAGCATAACCTAAAGCAGTTTCTACGCCGGAATCGTTTAAAACCAGTTGTCCTTCCTGAAGTTGGTTGCCATGGTAGTGGTTATGCAGAATTTCACCGCGAACGGTCAAAATGACCGGATAGGCCAGGTTACCACCCGAAGCCAGCGCAGCAGCCTGAATTTTTGCAGCAAGTTCGCGTTCATACATGCCAGGTTTTGCCTGCTGCATCACCATTAAATGAATATCGGCAGATATTGCTGCAGCACGATCCAACTCTTCAATTTCTTCGACAGATTTAACCGACCGTTGTGCAACAACAGCTTTGATAAAGTTTAGCGAAGCTTTTTCTTTAAGTTGATCGATTGGCAGGTTAAGCCAGTTGGCCAATTTAATCTTATTCTCAGCACGGTAAGGAGGTAAAAAATGAACCTCACGATTTTTGTCCTGGTATTGTTTAAGATAAGTATTTAGTTGCGCAAAAGGCAGAACTTTGGTTAGGCCAGCGTCCAGACTCTTTTCTTCGAGTGTTTTTTGCCTGCCCATCCATACAATATCATCAATGCCCATTTCATCGCCAAAAAGAATGGACTGATCTTCATCCAGGTCGATAATAGCGCCCAAAGATGGCTCACTGATCCCAAAATAATATAAAAAGGTACTATCCTGCCTAAAATGATAGGTATTGTCTTTATAATTCATCGGGCTCTCTTCATTACCCAAAAAGAGTAATATTCCCGAATTTATCTTTGATTTTAATGCTGCTCTTCTTTGAAGGTAAACTTTCTTTTCAAACATATTTTTCATCTGTTAAGCAAATATCCAAAAAGCCATATTCATTACATCAGAATTAAAATGAATGGATAAAATATGGTTTATATCTGCAAATTATAAGCTATGGTTATGGCACAAAAATCACAATAAATTTCAGGTTAGCGAAAAATAAGGGTAAAATCTACATACAATAAGCGTGATTAAAGAAAGTTTATCATAGCGTTAACAATTTTTAGCGGATACACAGAACATTTATCAAGTTTCTTTTGTCATCCTGAGAGATAATCTATTGTATAAAAATCAATATAGATGACGGCGTATTTTTATTGCAGCTATAGGCTGTGAGGAATCGTCATTGCGAGAAGGCTTTTTCTGCCGACGAAGCAATCTTAATGCGCACGCAGTTAGCGATCGTTTTAAGATTGCTTCGTGCCTTATAATGACGACCTTTCTATATAGATCTACCAAATAATATGCTTAATTTATTTAATAAATTCACCTTTATCATCATCCTCGTTATAAACAAGAAAAATCTACATCATTTATACATTGATTATCCGAAAAAGCCCCGTAAATTTTATTTCACGAGGCTCAGAAAGGTAGATGAATTGATATTATCGTTGAAGTATGATTTCAGTTGTATGATCTTTTGCAAGCAGAAATTCGTATCCTCCCCTTTTCTTCATGCCATTGCCTTTTATTGAATAAACACCAATGCCATTAACCTTAGCAGGCTGAGCTAACCTCAACATCGCATGAGGTGTATAATCATCCGCTTTACTCAATTTCAAGCGAATTTCACCATTTACCGTATTATAATCAACCTCATCAATGGTTCCGGCATCAAGACTAATCCAAAGCCCGGCAGGCGCAATGTAAACCGACGATTTTGCCGCCGTGGTTAATTTAACATTGATAATGTTCCCCTTTTTGTTCAGATTACCACCAAAAGCTAACCAGCCAAATTCAGGATGCTGTAAAATGTATGATGATGTATTAACAGCGTAGCCAAAAAAGCCAGATCCATAATCGCCGGTAATGCCGTCATTTTTTAAGGTGGATGGATAAGCATGAAAGGCTGCAGGCGCAAAACCTTCCTGAGTGATATTGGAGATCGAACCCAATAACCCACCGTAACCGGCGCTTAATAGATAGAAATCGCCGGGATTTTTGCGGTAATCCATTAACACAGGAATGGCATTAAGCGCCGAACCGTAATGATGGATCATCCGCTCGATACGCGAGAGTTTACCTCCATAAAGAAAATCCCAATATCTTCGGGCATTACCGTTGTAAGCCCAATGCGGTACTACCGGCATATAAGCTAGTATCGCATCAAGCGTTACATTCGCTTTATCCTGGTAACCAAAATAGTTCGACCATACATAAACCTCTTCTTGACCTGTAGAGTCCCAAGGCATCTCACTACCAAATGGATATTGTAAAGATCGCCAGTGATTGGCTCGCTTCTTCATTTCATTTTCCAGCCTGGTTGCTTCGTCTGTTAGTCCTTCGTTTTTAAGATCGTTTAAGATGAGATAAAAGACTGTACCTTCCATCTGACCGAACTGCGCATAATAAGGAGCAATATTAACCATAGCCATACCTGTTTCAGCAGCATCTATAAGATGTTGTTTCCAGCTTTGTTCGTCAACAAGTCCTTTGTAATTACGAGCCAACCGGTACATTACCCAATGGGCTGCCGCGACATGTGGATAGTTATAAGACCGTCCCAGGTTATCAGCTTCTTTTTTTGGCCATGCAGACCATATTTTAAAATTGATATTTGCATCATAAGTACCTTTAGGCAGCGAATCTGGCGCATAATAAAATAAACTCTTTTTTACCCCATATTTCTGAGGACCATTTTTAAGTTGTATCCTCCCAAACATTACACTATCAACAAATTGTTTCAGTTTATCAACCTCCTCTTTTTTGGGTTGCACGAACTGCTTCATTATTGCACCTAACCACGATCCTGCCCCACCTTCGTCGCTTAAACCCGCTATCCAGGCACGGTTATCCTGAATTACCTGCTGCTGTTTTTCATTATCATAGGTAATGGCAGAAGGACTTCTATTAAAAACAGGATCAGCCTGGTTAAACCATTGTTTAGTGGTTAAAAAATTGCCGTAACTGGCTATTACTTCGCTTTCTGGCTGTATTATCTTATAATTTATGCTTTGTTCCAATCCATCTTCGTAAGTAATAGATAATCTTGCTCTACCCCAAGTATTCCCTTTAACCGCGTAACTTTTCCAACCATTTTTGGTTGTGCCTGATGCAACTATTGTTAAGGCATTTTCAGGTTGAACCTGAATAGTTTTAACCTTTTTTGAGTAGTTGATAAACAATTTCCCTTCCACATCTTTAGGCAGTACATAACCTGGAACGGATATGGCAACCGGCCTTTTATTTTCGATCAGTTTGCTTTCTATATCTTTTGCGGTTCCTGAAAGGATAAACTGAAGGGCATAACTCCGGCTTTCACCAGGCTTTAAAAAGGTTGAAGTTGCCGTATTCCATTGCTCGGCATTTTTCCATTCGTTTTCAGCATAAGCTTTACTATACACCATCCATTCGTAAAAGCCTTCAAAAGCAATTCCCCTTGGTGTGCGGTCGTCATTAAGCGGATTATAAGCTTCAAATGGTGTATGTCCTAATGGCGCAACCAGCAAAGAAGGCGCATGCCCACTTAAGCGGGTAACCTGCAAATAACCAGCATCTTTCCCGATGTAGGGATCGTAAAATACATTTTTAGCATGAGTTTGCTCCAATGTACGGCCTTCTAAAATATTATCGAAAATCATTGGGATCCCAAGCGCACCAATTTCGACGTTTTTATCGGTCTTGTTTTTTAGCTCGAAGCGCAGCACTAGCTTTCCGTTCAACATTTCCCAGATCCTTTTAACCTGCAATGGAATATCAGCCGGAAGTGTTGCAGCAAGATCGGCAGCGGCGAGTACATTTTTTCCTGGCACTATATTTTTTATAGGGCTTCGTTTTGCCGCAGTGCTATAGTTTTTCCAGGCTTCTTCACCAACATTGCGCAATTTTAAATTGATATCGCCCAAATGGTACAAACCATCAGAACTCCGCACTTTTAAACTATCGCTGGGTACAAAATCGAAATCTTTAACCATTTTAGGTTGAAGACCTGCCACGGTTTGCGATGACTTAACGAGCTTTAGATTAAATGCCCCGGCATTGTAAGTCGAAAAACCATTTTCCAAACCCAAAGTGGATGGCTTTTTGCCTAAAGCAATCCATGGCGATTGCGCCTGAATGACCTCAATATTTATAAAAGTTAAAATACAGCAAAATATTGCTTTAAAAGTTATTATGGATAAGACTCTTTTCTTTTTTGGTTCGATAATCATAGCGAAAAAGCAGATTTAGGAATGTAGTTAATCAAAAATAAACTTTAAAAAGTAAAGCGGGCATGGAAGTTATAAATAACGCAAAATCGGTAAAGAATTGGTGTATTTACGGGAAGTTTGGCCTTCGGGTATTATGTTATCCCGCAGATTACGCAAAAAGCGCTGATTATCATACATGAGGAAAAACCTAGCATATGATAGCTATCAGATTTATTTCAGCATCTTTCCTGCTAATAGCAATCCTTGATATCTTAAAAAATATACTTTGGAGATAAATGTTGTTGTTTTCCGCTCTATGGCGCGGTGGCATGGTAGTTTTTCGCAGATCAAGTTGTTTTTAGCTGTGCTCAAGAATGCTGGCGCATTTTGGAGCGCCAAAGTACCCAAAGCGCTTTGTCAATCCAGCAATGCGCCCTTTACACAATCTCACGCATATCAAAAAAACAGCGGCACTTTGTTTTGTGTTCAATCCTTTTTTAAAATTAAATCATCGGTTATGAACACAAAACCACTGCGTTTCAGGTTTGTTCGTGCCAGTTGTAATGAACTAATCCTGTTTTTTTGATTTCCCTGGCCCTTGGGATTGACGGCGTTCTTCGGTAAAACCTGTAATTTATTAAAGCAAGCTAGCAAAACGTATAAAAAACCCAAACCAAAAGATGTGTCCAAATGAAAGCCCTGCGCGGGAATGACGACCATTCTTTAGAATCATTGCCAGAAAATGATTAAATAGGCTGACACTTTAATTTCAACCACTCCGCTTCTTTATCAGATAACATGGGTTGAAGCTTCTCAGATACCATTTGATTGTATTGATTTAACCAGGTGATTTGATCTGCTGCTAAAAGTGTTTTATTAATGATGGTGGTATCAATAAAACATAAAGTTAAAGTTTCAAAAGTGAGAAAATCGCCAAATTCACTATTTCCCTTAGGTACACATAAAACCAGATTTTCAATACGCACGCCATGTTTCCCAGGACGATAAATCCCAGGTTCGATGGAGGTTACCATTCCTGACTTAAAGGCAACATCTACATTTGCCGGACTAATATTCTGGGGTCCTTCATGTACATTGAGGAAAAAACCTATACCATGCCCTGTTCCATGACCAAAATTTATAGCGTGTTCCCACAGCGGTTTTCTACAGATGGAATCGATTTGATAACCTTTGGTACCTTCGGGAAAAATTAGTTTAGAACCTTCAATCAGGCCTTTTAGTACCAAAGTATAATCATCAGCGTGAGTTGCTGAACAATTACCAATAGGCATTACCCTGGTAATATCGGTTGTACCATACCAATACTGACCTCCCGAATCGACAAGAAACAAACCATTACCTAAAATTTCCTGATCACTTTCTGCAGTTACGTTATAATGTGGCAAGGCCCCGTTAGCATTATAACCAGCAATGGTATTAAAACTCAAACCCGCGAAAGATGTTTGTTCTGCCCTAAATTTGGCCAATTTCTCTGCTGCAGACCATTCTGTAATTTTTTCTTTGCCCAAATGATCTTCCATCCATTTAAAGAACCTGGTTAAAGCAACCCCATCTTGCAACATCGCCTTGCGGATGTGATCAATTTCAGTATTATTCTTTAAGCTCTTTAAATGCGTACTTGGATTAATTCCCTGAATTATCTTGGAACTTTTTGGCAAACATTCAAACAAGCCGAAACTGGTACGTTTTGGATCGATAAAAATCTTAGCGTCTTTAGTGAGATTTTTTAATGCCTCAGCTACATCACCATAAGGATGCAAAGTTACGCCCTGCTTATTTAAAATATTAATATCAGTTTGCAATAGCTTTTGCTTGTCGATAAAGAATTTTACCGCTGCAGGTGTTATTAAAGCAAAACTTAGAGTTACAGGATTATAATCTACATCTTTTCCCCTTAAGTTAAAAAGCCATGCGATGTCATCAAGCGAAGAAATAAAATGATAATCCGCTCCATTTGTTTTTAACGCCGCTCTTACTTCGTTTATTTTAGCCGTAATACTAAGGCCCGCAGCTTCTTCATCAATTAAAAAAGCCTTTTCTGCAGGTAGACCTACCCTATCCTGCCAAATCGTACTTACAAAATCAATATCTATGATTTCTATTTCACGGTGGGCTAAACTATTCTGCATCTCAAGTGCTAATGCCACCGTAATGAGTTCGTGGTTAAAACCTACTTTTGCACCATTTGGCAAAATTTCGAGCAACCAATTGATATATTCTGGTGTATGTGGCACTTTTAACTTTACCAATTCGTAACCAGTACCACTCAATTCTGATTCAGCCTGTGTAAAATATCGCGAATCAGTCCACAGACCTGCAAAATCCTGAGTAATGACCAGCGTACCAGCCGACCCTGTAAATCCGCAAGCAAAAGGTATAGCCTTATAATGTGCCGGTAAATACTCACTGATATGTGGATCTGCAGCGGTAATAATATAAGCATCTACCTGTTGAGCAAGCATTAATTGGCGTAAGGCCTCCAATTTTTCTACAAAGGTCATATTGAGGGTTGTTTTATCGGGCCAAATTTAAATATTACATTCACATCAGCGCTTAAAACAAGTAGAAATTAATATAATTTTTGAAATACAGCTGTATTTACCTTAAAATATTTTGGAAATATTAAACGTACCGGTCGGCGGCTGGCGCTTTAAACACCTCATAACAATCCGATTTCCCAAAGCACCTCACTTTAAAAACAAGGGCCGATTCTCTTTGCGCCAACGCATGAATGCCTGGTATAAAGCGTCGTAAAAAACGTTTAAAACAAGTCTCAGCATGGCAAATTATTTCGTAACATTCTAGATTTTCTACAACTACATCGAGTACGTATTTTGGCCATTGTTTTTTAATCAGATCTGGCAACCAGCTAAATTGCTGTATACTAATTAAATCACCCATCTTTTTAACAGCCATTGGAGGAATATCTTCACCAACAATTTGTGTCCATGTGCCTTCAACTTCATCGATAATACCCAGCACTTTGCATCCGGATAATACTAGCCAAGGATCTTTCGTACCTGCCCGGATTAACTGATAGGATACATCGTCTAAAAATTCCTGTTTAAAAAGGTAAGTAAGTTCGATCATAAACTATTTCAATTGTTTATCGGCAGATTATTAAGTCTTATCAGTTTATCAATGGTACCTGCAAAACGTTTCATTGAGATCGGTTTGCCCAGATAACAGTCAAAGCTAGAATCTATTTTTCTCACCTCATTTTCAAGATGAGAAGATGCATAGATCACAAACCTGGCTTTAGAGCGGAGATGTCGTGATAATTCAGTTCCCTTCATTCCATCCATATCTATGTCTAAAAAAAGAAAATCGATTTTATCTCCGGCACTAATTGTTTTTAAAGCATCAATGGGATCATTAAAGATATTAAACAGTTTCAAAAAACCGGTGTCTTCAATATAATCATGAAGTACATCAATGGCGTGCTGTTCATCGTCAACAATTGCACAACTGTAATACATAGGCAAATTAGATAGGCTATACCAAACTTAACAATCTTAATCCGAATCCATACAGAAAGGCACAGAAAGGGTAAAATTACGGTATTAACAGACTTACTAATTATACATTATTTTCAACTTATACCTTATTATGATATAAATTAGCCATATGTTAACTCAACACTAATTAAAAGTAGTGTTGTAAATAATGGCATAAGTTAAGCATTAGGTACAGGTAAATATATTTGACCACAGATAAAAAGGATGCACACAGATATAGATCCGTGTTTATCTGTGTGCATCAGTGGTTAATGACATTGTGCTCTGGTATACAAACACGCCATTGCGATTTGGTTTATTCTTTTTTTATTTAGCCTTCGCTAAACGATAAGCCTTGATGATTTTATGAAAAATCTGGTTATTAGGATAAACACCAGTAAAGTTTTGCGAGCCAGGCCCGTAGGCAAACACCGGAACCATAATACCGGTATGATCATTGGTGCTGAATTCGCCCCTTACCATTCCTTTTTCGGCGGCACCATCTAAAAGTGTTAATCCTCCGGTTTCATGATCGGCAGTTACGATAACCAATGTTTCACCATCCTGATCAGCAAAGCGAAGAGCTTCGGCAACGGTACGGTCAAAATCGTGTAATTCGGTAACAAGATAAGGCAGATCGTTGGTATGACCACCGTAATCGATCTGTGCACCTTCGGCCATAATGAAGAAACCAGGTTTATTTTTCAATAAAATCTGCGTGGTATGTGATAAAGATTTTTTAAGCATATCGCCACGGCCTTTTATTACAGGCCGGGTAGCCGAATCATCCAGCAAAACCAATTGTTTACCTTCATGTTGCTTTTCAAAATCAGTTAAACTATTTGTTACCTGAAAACCTTTAGTTTTTAGATCTGGCAAAAGCCTGCTGTTTTTATTCTGCTCGAAAGCTTTGCGGTTAGAACCGACTAAAACTTCTGCCTTACTGCTTAACAGATCATTCGCAATTGCGCCGTTGTATGAACGGTCCAGCTGATGGGCGTAAAATACTGCTGGTGTTGCATCAGTCAAATCGCCTGCGGTGATGATACCACTTTTGATACCGAAAAGGGATAGGGTATCAACCAAATTGGTTTTACTCTGATCATCAGGTCCGATACCAATGTAACGGTTATTGGTTTTATAACCTATCGCCATGGCACTACCTCCCGCAGCAGAATCAGTGTTTCCGGCATCAGCAGCAGCGGTTTCAGAAAAACCAATGTAATGGAACTTTGCCATGTTCAGATCTCCATGATTGGCAATCAAGCCAGCGTGGATTGCAGCCAGCCCCATCCCATCACCAATTAACAAAATGACATGTTTGGGTGCTTTGTTTTGTCCGTCGGTTTTATAAGTTGGTGTATAGGCCGTATATGGTTTTGGATTGGTATAACTCAATTTATCCTGATGAAGATAAAAATCTTTCAGTTTGGTCGGTTTATCCGTATTAATCCAATCTGCACCAAGCCTTTCGAGCACAATCCAGGTATTCGGACTATCCTGCGAAGCCCAGAAGCGGAAAGGTTTGCCCTTACGATGTGCCTGCTCTATCGTGGCTCTCATCTCTGCTTCATCAGTTTTGGTAGGATTACCCTTTCCATTCCATACAGTATGATTTTTCAAATCATCGCTGATCATCGCTACCCTTGCCAACTGCGCATCAGTATAAGTGGTTGTTGGCCTGCCGTCGAAAAATAATTTCTCATTATAATTTTTAAAATCGGCTGGTGCAGGCATATCACCACTAACCACTACTTTAATTGCATTGGCATTCTTTTTTGCATCGAATACCTCAGCATAACCTTCGAGTTCTTTTAGTAATACAGGGAGTACATGCTTGTAATCTTCTTTTACATCAACTACCAATTGCAGTTTTAAGCCAGTGTTGGTATAAGGATGATTTCCTTTTGCTTTAAAAAATTGAGCCAGCGGATCGAGGTATATTTTTTTAAGTGTAAAACCAGGCTTAATTTCTGAAGCTTCATGTGCTACATATAATTGTCCGTCTTTTAAAAATACATCCGCCTCAATAGATCCCATTTCGGCATAATATGCCGATAAAAGGGGTATTTCCTGCTTATAATCGTTATGGCTATGGCCACGGTTCGCACTTAGCTTTACCTGGGCTGATGCAATTTGCAGCCCCAGCACAAAGGCCAGCACTGCAAAGTTTATCCCTATTTTTTTTACCATCCTGGATTTTGTTTAATTACACCTGCGCTGTTATCGATTTCTCTTTGTGGCACCGCCCAAACATCGTGTACCTGTGGATTGAAAGTTCTTGCCGGCCAGATTACAGTTCCATCAAAATCGTGTAATGGTTTAGCATAAGTGGATTGTGCATCACCCCATCTTACTAAATCGCGGTGACGATCTGCCCATTCTCCGGCAAGCTCATTGCGGCGTTCGCGTTTAAGGTCATCAATCGTCATTCCTGTTTTAGTACTTAAACCTGCACGAAGCCTGATTTTGTTCAGTTCGGTATCGCCCGCTCCTGCACCGCTAAGGTTAATGGCAGCTTCAGCTTTAATCAGCAAAACTTCGGCATAACGCATTAATGGCACATTTAAATCCGTAGTTCCATTATCACCGTTAGGGTTAACATGTGTGGGAATTGGGTTGGCATAAGAAAACGGCTCCATGTATTTTTTAAACTGGTAATTTGAAGTCGCTCCTGCATCTTTGGTAAAGCTACGCTCAGCACCAAAGAACATAAATTTATCGCCAGGTTTCAAAATAGTGGCTTCACGGCGCTGATCGCCAGTTTCGTAAGAATCGTAAAGTTCTTTGGTTGGCAGGTAATAGCCCCATCCATTGTAAATACCCCATGCTTTATTGGTTAACATTACACCAGGGAGCTTGCTGCCCCAGCCTGTTCCGCCACCGCTTGGCGTACAAACTACCGACCAGATATACTCTTTAGACCAGTTGTTTGACGCTTTAAAAACATCGGCAAAACCCGTATTAATTAAATCATGCTGACCTGAAGTGATGACCATATCGGCATATTTAGCGGCATTGGCATAATCTTTTTTGTACAGGTACACTTTAGATAGGTAGGCCCATGCAGCAGTTTTGTGCGCTTTACCATAATCTGCAGCTTTCATTGCAGAGAATAATGGAAGGTTATCGGCTGCTTTTAATAAAAGTGAAATAATATAATCGTAGTTCTCGTTTACATTGCTGGCGCGGGGAATGGGCTGAGATGCATCGGTTTCAGGCTTAACAATTGGTACACCCGCTTTATCGTTTCCATAATTTGCAGCCAGCTGAAAATAAACCAAACCTGCATTAAAATAAGCATCGCCAATAATCTGTTTCTTTAAACTTTCATCCATATTGATCTTTGGTACATTGATAATGATATCGTTGGCACGTTTGATGATGGCATAACGCATGCTCCACTGCGTTTCGGTATAACCACCGCCTACGTAAGTACGGTTAAAGTTTTTAATGTTATCGGCCTCTGGCTTGTTGCGGCCAGTAACCATATCATCGCTGGCATTGATAAACCAGAACATCCCGCGACCATAAAAGTCTTCGGCGTTGTAGTTTTCGTACATCCCTGCTTCTGCTTTTACAGCATCTTCTTTGGTTTTCCAGAAATTTTGTGCTGATGGAGATCCTTCAGGCACAATATCAAGTTCTTTTGTACATGAAGAGAAAAAAGCAAGGGCGGCAAATGCCATATATTTTAAATTCGTTTTCATTGTTATTTTGTGATTATAGATTTACACTTAAACCAAGGATAAAGCTTCTGGCTTGTGGATATCGTCCAACATCCACTCCGTTGTTGTCCATTCCGATTTCCGGATCAAAGCCTGAATATTTAGTAATGGTAAAAAGATTGTTTGCCGTAGCATAAAGCCTTACCCCACCTGTTTTTAATTTATTGGCGATTGATTTTGGCAAACTGTAACCCAGGGTTACGTTGCGGATGCGCAGATAAGAACCATCTTCGATATAAAAATCAGAAGCTGCAAAGTTTCCATTGGCATCGCTGGTCGAAATAATCGGTACTTTGCCTCCTGGATTCTCTGGCGACCAGGCATCAAGAATACCGACCAGTTTGTTGTAAGATGGCCCACTGGCACTATAAGTAGTACGTTTTACCGCATTAAACAATTTATTACCCTGTACACCTTGCGCAAAAATGTTGAAATCGAAGTTTTTATAACTTGCATTAAAGCTCAATCCGTAAGAGAAATCAGGATAAGCGCTGCCAGCGAAATAACGGTCTTTACTATCGATAGATCCATCGCCGTTGATATCAACAAATTTAAAATCACCTGCTTTTGCATTCGGCTGAATCTTGGTTCCTTTAGCATTTTTGTAGTTATCGGCTTCTGCCTGACTCTGGAAAATGCCATCTGTTTTTAATACAAAATAACTATATAACGGCTGTCCTACCCTATTGGTAAGGGGAGCAACCTCATTCCTGAAATTGGTAGATACAACCTGGTTTTCTATACCCGGTATAAGTTCTTCTATATTGTTGTTTATTTTGGTTAAAGTAGCATTTACCGAGTAGGTAAAAGCTGTATTTTTATCACTGTTGTAAGTTAACCCTAACTCAATACCTTTATCTTTTACCTTACCTGCATTAATGATTTGAGTATTTAAACCTGCCGTTCCAGGCAATGTTCTGGTTAAGATCATTCTATCGATTTCTTTGATAAAATAATCTGCTGAAAGATTTATCCGTCCCAGTACCGCCACATCAACACCAAGATTGGTTTGTTTTGATTCTGCCCATGCTATATTAGGGTTGGCCAAAATGTTTTGCACATAACCATTTTGCAAAGTTGGCGTTTGCCCAAAATAACTTTGCGTCGGCGTTAATAATGGATTAACTGCATCGGTAGTTAGTGAAGCTAAATTACCGAGAAAGCCGTAGCTGCCCCTTAATTTCAATTCATTTAACCAACTTACATCTTTAAGAAAATCTTCTTTGCTCATTACCCATCCAACCGAAGCCGAACCATAATTCCGGGTCCTGTTATTTTTGGTGAGTAACGATGATCCATCACGACGACCGATTAACGATACCAAATATTTTTCACGATAGTTATAGTTCGCCCTCAGAAACAGTGATGAAAGTGCCTGTGCAATATAACCACTCGATGAAGGCTGTATTACTGTAGCATTCATCAAATACCTGTATTGTGGCGATTCATCATCAAAACCAGATCCTGAAGCAAATAAACTTCTATACTGCGTTTTTTGAAATGAATAACCACCGGTAAGATCGAGCTGATGGTTACCAAAGGTAGTTTTGTAATTTAATACCTGCTCTGTTAGGAAATCACTATTACGGTTACTACTTTCTTGTAAACTATTACTTAGTACTGGTTTTCCCACCTCAGGTCTTTTAGGTGTAAAGCTTTTAAATGAAGCATCTGTTTTGGTGATGCTTAAGTTAGACCTGAAGGTTAAACCTTTGGCCAGTTTAATATTGGCGTAAGGATTAATTACCAGCACATTTATAGGGTTATTGACATCGATACGTTTCAACTCAGCAACAGGGTTAACTACATCCCCGTAATCTCCTGCATACGGTCCTGGCAAACCTGCAAAACTTCCATCGGCATTATAAGGCGTACCATTGGTTGGGTAATAAATGGCCGATAGCAAGGCTCCTGTGTAATCGCTGCTGGTGTTTGCACCATTGCCATTTGTACTGCTATAAGAAAGGTTTTCGCCAACTTTTAACCAATTGGTCACCTCATGTTCGGTATTGATCCTGAAGTTGTAACGTTTGGCTTTGGTGTTTAACACAATACCTTCTGCATTGCGGTAATTAAAACTTAGATAATAGTTCGATTTTTCGCTACCACCGTTTATTGCGGCATTGTAGTCCTGTAACAATCCATCCCTAAAAACCTCGTCCATCCAATTGGTGCGGGTAATCTGTCCGTCAGGGTATTTTGCGGCATCAAAGGAAGGCAAAATCGTAGTTCCCCCATTTTTGGCCGCTGTTGCTGCCACCTGTGAACGTTGCTGTGCATTTAGGGGTTCTAGCTTTTTCCAGGCGCTTTGTTGGCCTACCTTGGCATCAAAACTGATCTGCATTTTACCATTTTTGCCTTTTTTGGTCGTAATTAAGATTACACCTCCTGAAGCTCTTGCGCCGTAAATCGCTGCCGATCCATCTTTTAGCACCGAAATGGATTCGATATCGTTAGGGTTAAGCTGTGGCGTACCCGAAAAAATGGATCCGTCAATTACGTAGAGCACATTTTCTCCATTAAGACCACCTGAGCCACGAACGTTGATACGCGGTGTAGAAGTTGGATCGCCCCCCTCATTAGTAACAATAACACCCGGGGTTTTTCCGGCAAGCACCTCACCTACACTGTTTAACGAACGTGAAGAAAGTTTATCCATCCCCACAATACTAATTGCCCCGGTTAAGGTTTCTTTTTTCTGCGTACCATAACCCACAACCACTACATCGGCAAGTGTGGAGCGTTCTTCTTTCAAAACAATATTAATAACCTGGTTTTCGCCAACTTTTGCTTCTTTGGTCTGGTAACCGATCATGGAGAATGACAGCACAGCATCAGCGCCAACTGCAATGCGATAAGCACCATTTCCATCGGTAATAGTACCACTTTGTGTGCCCAATACTTTCACCGAAACACCTGGAAGTGCCAAACCTGTGGTATCTTTTACTACGCCTGTAACTACCCGGTCAGGCTTATTCATCACGGCATTGTTTAAAATCACATATCCACCTTTTTCCAAAACCTGCAAACCAAGCCTGTCTAAAAGTGATCTTACGGGTTCTGTATTAAAATCGCCGCTTAAGAACATATTTTTTTGTTGCAGCTGATCTGGATTGTACACGAAACTAATTCCGGTACGGGATTCAATTTCTTTGATGATCTCGGTCATCTTACGGCCTTTATTGAGGGTAATGCTAACCGTAGTTTTCTCTAATTTTTGTGCCATCCCTGCTGAAGCGAGGATAGAACTGCAAAAAATGCAGAGGATTGTAAATGTTAAACATGAGTATTTCATGATCTTGTAAAGAGCTGGTGTCCTCTTAGCGGAGGTTGTTTTCATTGCTTAATTTGTTTGATTTTATTTTTGTAAAGCTTTAATTATACTGGCTTTTGTTGCCAGGAAGAAAGATTGCGGCAAACGATCTGATCGGCACCGTAGAAAATTTCTATATCCTATCTCATCTGTATATATTAAATGTTTTATGATTTTTTGATGCATTGAATCTGAGGTGATGCAGACTGCAGATAATATCCAAAATCTCTTCAGGCGATTGTTTGCTGCTGAAAGATGCAGTAGTTTTAAGTTTGCCTAAAGCCGTATCGTTCAGCAAAATTTTAATGCTGTAAACATATTGGAGTTTAGAGATCACCTGATCGAGATTCGCACCATCGAAAGCGAACTTGATGAAAGCAGATGCTTTGATTTTACGGATGGCAGCGCGACCATCATTTTTATCGTAAGTTAAAAACTCATCCTTAACCAGCGTAGCCAGGTTGCCTTTCTGATTGCTCACTGCAACTTTACCCGTAACTACCACAACCTCAAGCTGTTTATTGTCCTGATAAGATTTGACTTTGAAAGAGGTCCCTAAAACTTTAATGTCTACCCCAGCGCTTGTATGTACTGTAAACGGCCTTTTTTCCTGATGTGCAATATCAAAAAAAACTTCCCCTTCCTTAAGTGCAATATGGCGGCTGTTTGAAGCAAAGGCTTTAGGATAGCAGAGTTTTGCTGACGGCCCCAACAAAACCACCGAACCATCTGATAAAGTAATTCGCTTCTTTTGTGTACTTCCGGTAACTACGGTTACCTGATTTTCAGAAACCACGTTGGTATTGAGTTTCCAAACGCTTATTCCAATTGTAATGATGAAGAATACAGCGGCGGCAATCCTTATAAAAGACTGAAGTTTGAATACTTTGCCGCGTTCTGGCTTCCCATGCATAGCGATCTGAAGGTTAGCGAACATTTGCGCCCCTATCGCTGCTTTCCGATCGGCGGATAACACCACATCTTTTGCCTGAAGTGTGGCGTACCACTCTTCAACTTTTTTTTGCTCTTGCGGACTAGCCTGCTGATCGAGATATTTCTGCAGCAGTTCCTTTGCCTGTTCTTCTGTCATTTAAATACATGTCAGTTGAAAAGAAGATCGGTACTAACCAAAAATGTTATCTATAGATTAACTTTATGTTAAGCCAATCAATACAGCAATTAACAGGATATAGGAAAGACTTTTCTTAAGAAGCTTTATTGCTGCAGAGATCTGGTTTTTTACCGTTTGTACAGAAATTTCGAGTTCAGCAGCGATTTCTTTGATGGATTTCTCCTGTTTCCGGCTCATCGAAAATACCAATTGCATTTTTTCGGGTAAAAGCGCAATGGCGGCATCTACCTCCTGGTAAAGCTCTTTTAAAATTAATTTATCATCAGCCGCAGCAATATGCTGCTCATCCATAAGGGCTGTAAGCGCAGCTTGGTGCTGTTCTTTAATACTGCCCGACCTAAAATAGTTAATTACTTTATATTTTACAGCGCCATGGAGATAAGCACCGAGACTTCCAGACAGGTTAATCGCTTTATGATTTTCCCAAAGTGAAATGAAAATCTCCTGGGTAATATCCTGTGCAAGGGCTTCATCACCCGTTTTTTTTAGTGCAGCATCAAAAATATCTTCCCAATAAAACTGGTAGATTTTTTCCATGGCCCGATGGCTTCCGCACTGTAAAGATGAAAGTAAAGTTTCGCTCAAGGGATGGTGCTTTTTTTCACTGCAAAGCTACCAGCTCAATATTCCCTTATTATTAAGAAATCTTAAAGAGTAAGTGATGATGGAAAATGTAAGATGTAAAATGGGCGGGATTCTGCGCGCTTCAGCGATATCTGCAGGAACATTAAGCGATTAGCTCCCACAGATTTAAGAAGACTACCGCGGAACTTGTATCGGACTAACTTTGTGTTCTCTGTGATTTTTTCTCTGTGAACTCGGTGGTGAATGAAGGAAAAGGTAAGATGGACAGGGTTCTGCGCACATCTTCGATATCTTCTATAAAACGGTCGTCATCTCGACTGAAGTGCAACGGAATGGAGAGGTCTAACTAGATAGATTTCTCGACTGCGTTGCACTCCGCTCGAAATGACAAATTATGAAGGAGACATATTCGCAATGACTCCTAATCGCTTACCCAAACAACCCTGCAAAAATTTTATTCGAATGCAATTTTGCCTGATGATCATAAATATGCGAGGTGCTCATGATTTCGTTTATACCATATTTAGCAACAAATGTTTCTAAATTTTCTTTAATGGTATTGCCGCTGCCAATAAAAGAATAATACAACATCTGCTCTACGGCTTCTTTTTCCAACTGATCCCAATATACATTAATATTATCAACAGCAGGCTTTAGTAATTCTCTTTTGCCTGTTATTACACCTAAAAACATCCGTTTTACAGAGCTTGATAAACGTTCTGCTTCTGCATCGGTATCTGCAGCCACCACATTCACACAGGCCATTACATAGGGTTCCTGTAAAAATGCTGATGGTTTAAAATTATTTCTATAAATGGATATCGCCTGTTCGAAATAGGTTGGGGCAAAATGACTTGCAAAAGCATAAGGAAGTCCTTTCTCTGCAGCTAAGCGTGCGCTATCTGTACTCGAACCTAAAATCCAGATTGGAATATCCAGGCCTTCTCCTGGCATGGCCCTTACACTTGCACGGTTATTACTGGCAGAGAACAACTGTTGCAGTTTTTCAATATCCCTGGGAAAGCTATGAGCAGCATTAAAGTTTTCGCCGCGGATGGCCATTGCGGTAACCTGATCGGTTCCTGGTGCCCTACCCAAACCCAGATCGATCCGATTAGGATAAAGTGAGGCCAATGTACCAAATTGTTCTGCTACAATTAAGGGTGCGTGATTGGGCAGCATAATACCTCCGGAACCTACGCGTATATTATTGGTATTACCGGCAATATAACCAATAAGTACCGCCGTTGCCGAACTGGCTACACCAGCCATATTATGGTGCTCGGCAAACCAGTAACGTGTATACCCTAAAGTTTCAGATTGTTTAGCTAAATCGAGACTGGTTTTAAAGGTATCTGCAGCAGTAAAACCATCTAAAACGGTTGCAAGATCGAGAACGGAATAAAGTACATTTTTCAATAAGTGATCAGCCATAAATAAAAGGGATAAAATCTGTATTGCAAAAATATCTTTAATAAAACCAAGTCTCGTTTTAAATGAATATATATGACGTTTAGCCAACATAATGAGTACCGCACGTTGCAATATATTGACACAAAAAATGAAAAGGCATAATTAATCAGCTACAACTACACAGGTGTAGGGATATGTATATTCTTGTAACAAAGAGGACGAGCCTGTGCTCTTAATTTGAATAAATTTCAAACTTATAATAGATTAGCAAACCCATTAAAGGTGGAATATATTTTATGGATTGTGGCTATTGCCTGCATCTAGTAAACTTAATTGATAAATTATGCTTTGAATTAGTGAATATGGGAAAAATTAAAAATTAAAGCGTACAGATAGTATTCTTTTCGTTACAAAAAGGCGTAATTTCGTTATAAGAGAACCAGATTTTTTGAAGATGATTAAGTGCATAGCCATAGATGACCAGTACAGTTCCTTAGTGGGACTACAGAAATATATAGAAGATACTCCAAACATGCGGCTTGTGCAGCAATATACTGACCCAATTACTGCCTTAAGGGAGCTAGCCACTTCAGAAACGGTTGATATAATTTTTATGGACGTGGAAATGCCCCAAATTTCAGGCCTGGAACTGGCCAAAGCCATTCGCTTCAGAACCAGAAAACTCATCTTCACTACTTCACACCAGGAGTATGCTTTTGATGCTTTTGAAGCAGCAGGTGACGCTTATTTGCTTAAACCATATAGCTATGCTAAATTTGCCACCACAATTACCCGGCTTTTCGGACATGAAATGACTGGCGGGGCTAACGAAGATTATTTTCTGGTGAAAAACAAGGAAGAAGAGCACCGTGCGGTAATGGTTAAATATGAAGATATTATTGCCTTTGAAAGTTTTCATAATTATATTAAATTACATACCCTGGGAAAAATAATTATTGCTTACTTAAGTTTAAAAGATGTTCGGGAACAGCTTAGCATTAAAAACGGTTTTATCCAATTACACCGTGGTTATATCGTAGCCATTGATAAGATTTTGTATATTGATGGCAATCGGATTACCATGAACAACCACATTAGTTTTACCGTTGGAGATATTTATCATAATGAATTCAAAAGTTTTATTTCCGAAAGGTTAATCATCAGTAGCCGCAAAAAATAACGGCTACTGATGAACCAGAATAGTATTAATATATTCCGGAAGTAGTCGTAACTCCTGACGTGGTTGGTTCGGAAACGGTTGTTGGTCTATTTATCTTTGCACTATATTTTTTTTTAAATACAAAAAGTGTTCTTTTAGCTAATTTTTGAGTTTTCATAATTTGTTTTTTTTTGAAAACTAGCTGCGATGGCACGGTATAACTTTAATCGTTACACAAATAGTAAATAAGTCTTTATGAATAGGTTAAAATGGAGCAATACTATGTTGCGAAACTGGCTGCACACTTACCGGATACACATAATTGCATGGGCCGTATTTATCATCTGGGAAACGCTAATTATTCTTTATTTCACAGGTATTTTAGGAACATTCGGCAACTATGCTATTCATTATATGATTAACATGACCTTATTTTACACCTATCCCTTACTGATAGAAAAAGCAACAGCGTTTCCTAAAGGAGCCGTATGGAAGGTTCCTCTAGTTGTTATCTTTACAATTTCAATTTATTTAGGTGTAGTTACTGGTGTTGACATTCTGTTAAATACTTATACCAATATTTTACCAGGGGAATTGCCGAATTTTAGGATCAGAATATCCAGGGTGCTTTATAGAGGTTCATTTTTCCTGCTTTTTTCTACAGGTTACTATTTTCTAAAGCAGTTTATCAGTGAAAGGACAGAAAAATCCCGTATCGAAAAACAGCGTTTTCAAATGCTTATTGAGAAGGAAAAGATGGATAAAGAACTGGCCATGTCCAAAAATGCTTTCATGAAAGCACAGATCAATCCCCATCTGCTTTTTAATACATTTGAGTTTGTGCACCAAAAACTAAGTGCTTACGCTCCGGAAGATGCCAAAGTAATGCTTTACCTTTCCGACATGATGCGCTTTGCAGCGAACACGCAACACAATGAAGGTGATGTCCGTTTAAGTGATGAAATTTCGCAGTGTGAAAACCTGATCTGCCTGCACCGAATTACCCAAGGTGCAATTTATATTGAGTTTGCCAGCGGACCTGACCTTGATGAAATTAAATTAATTCCACTTGTTTTGCTTACTATTTTAGAAAATATGTTTAAACATGGAAACCTTAACGAGATAGAAAATAAGGCCACTATAGATGTTTACACTTTTGATGGCAAATTGCATATTGAGAGCCGTAATTTACCGAGATCAATAAAAAGCAAGGTAGGCTTTGGTTCAGGAATGGATAATATCAGTAACCGACTCAAATATGCCTACCATCAAAATGCAGAAATGACCGCAGGAATTGACGAAGAAGGTTTCTACACTTTAAATATCAGTATTTCCTTAGATGCATTAACAACAGAAGCTAAAGGTAAAAAGAGTGAACAAGTTATTTCCTTTTAACAATTAAATTACGCTGAAATAATAGGCCTAAACTACTGGTCCTGCTCCATAGATTTTATACATCAAAGCCATACCTTCACGTATAATCATAAATGACAAATAACTTAACTACCAAAAAGTTGATTTTTATCATCAAAAAAAATTAAAAAAATACAAACAAACCGTAATATTAAATCTACAGAAATTCGTTTAGTAGGATTAAAAACTTATTTTTGCAGTATGAAATTTATCAAATCAACCGCTCTAATATTTTCTTTAATTACCTCATTTTCTTGCTTAACAATTGGTGCTCTTGCCCAAAATAATCCAACAGAACCAGCTAACATTTCCGAGAATATAGAGAAATTGGACGGAAATGCGATCATTAAGCGACTGGCAGATCAGCACAATTCATATAATAAAAATTTTTCAGACAATAACTTTCCAAAGGAAGAATACATCATAAACAGAAAAAACTTAACCCTGATTAGTTTTAATGGCTTAGATTATTATGTAAAAAACAACAAGGTAATAGCTATTCAGGGGTTAAATCTTTCGGATAAAGTATTGAACCAAATTACAGACAAACTGGTTGTTTTAGATAGTATCCAATTTAACCTCTGTGCGTGTTCAAATGCTGAACGCTTTAATCCAAATGCAGATCTTCAAAAGATCAGGCATAACGAACGTAAATTTATGCTTACGCTTAAAATGTTATCAAGCACCGTGCGAGACATAGCTACACTTGCTAAAAAAGAAAACCCATCTTTAACTGTTGAAACCAGCATTGCAAAAATGCGTTTACCAAATATTGATCATACTGCAGATAAAACAAACACCCAATCGTTAGTTTTATTATCTAAATAACCGCATTTACATCCCTTATTGCAATTAGGAAAGAAATAATCAATCCGTTTTCTTTTCTGAATATACTTCTGCAATCTGAGCAGACAGATATTTAAAAGCAAGTGGCATTTCGGTAGCTGCATTTTTGATGCTTCCCTCAATAAAAATGAACCCTTTATAGTTTATTTTGTGCAAAGCTCTTAAATAAGGTTTAAAATCGTCGCCCATAACACCAGGCAATGTCCTGCTTTGTTTTTCTGCAACCTCTGAAAATCCAATCAATTCACCTGCCTCAATAATTTCATTAGGAGATTCTCCTTCACGCATCATATGAAATATATCGGCGTTAAGTTTGAAATTAGGGTGATCAACTTCCCTCACAATTTCTGCTGCCAACTTTAATGAGGTGATAAAGTTAGTTTCGGTAGTCTCAAGGTTTTCTAATAAAATGGTAACCTTATATTTTCCGGCAATTCGCGCTAGCTTTCCAGCTAAAATAACGAAGTCAGATTTTGCCTTAACGATATTATAATCTGCGGGAATGCTCCTCGCACCAGAGCTGCCCAAAACGATAAACTTAACTCCTGCCTTACCGGCTCTCGAAAGAACAGTTTCGGTATAAGTTAAAACCTCCGCCTCATCTACCTCCGGACCAGCTATTTTTAAACTTGCGGGGTAAAAAAGATTACAGCTTAGCACTTTACATTTTGCAGCCTTAATCTTTTTTAAATTGGCATTAAACTGATCATCGCTTAATGCAGGTGAAAGTATCTTCGGAACCGATTCGCCGATCACCTTAAAACCAGAAGCATAAGCTAAACTATCCTGTGTTAAACCAGATACAATGCCTAAACTCGGATACACCTGTTTATCAGAACTAAAACCACAAAAACCGATATAAATCAGGCAAATCAAAAAAGCCAGATAGCTAAATTTTGTACTTCTCATATTGTTATTCAAATGATTTGGTTAAAAATGGATTCTCAAGGTTCTCCCCTCGCCCAATTAAACGAATAGCTTAGCTATAAGCGCCGGAGATCCTTGTTTAAAGATAATATAAAATCTGCCCATTAAGTTTTGTATCAGTAAAATCACATATTGGAAGTAAACAAAATAAGCAGAGTTTATATACCGTAATCGAAAACAACGCCGATCTAAAATTGAGCGGAGCTACTGAAAAACATAACCTGGTAATGGGTAAAACACCAAAATTGAACCTGGATCGATTTGCTGCACTAACCACAGAAATGACTAACCCGGATACAAATGCACTTCAAATTGTTGCATTGGTAAAATAACAAAACAAAAAGAGTAAAAAAGAGGCTGTCTCATAAATATAGAATTGTCATCCTAAGGATTAATTAATTGTTTAAAATCAATATGAGTGACGTACTATTGTCTCCTCTTATCCTACGGCGCGGTCTTGCCTCGGCTCGCCGCCGCCGAAAGGCTCTTTCTTTTTGTTGTCAAAAAGAAACAAAAAACACCGGCTGAAAATTTTTCTTTCGAAGCTAGTAGGTTGGCTTGGACAGTGCAGCCCGAAAAATTTGTTAGGCCGGATTTAAGTAGAACGGAGATATCGTGCTATGGCCTAGCTGGGCGGAAATACTAAAGTAATTAAAGCTATGATTAATAATGATTTGTAAAATAATGTCAATGTAGCTTTTCGATGGACTAGAGTAAACCCAATGCTTCAGCTATTTAAAATCAGGCACAGGTAATAAATATCCGCCAAATAAAATGTACGACCATAAAAGTGTCCAGAATATATTGAATATTTGCGCGGTAACAAAAGTAAGTGCGGGTTTCCCTCCCTGAAGTTTTACCAATGATGAAAATTTGGCTTCCATTCCAATAGAAATAAATGCGATTGCAAACCACACGGTGCGTAAACCATTTAAGGTTGGCGCAACACTTTTTGCCGCTGCAGGAGATAAAAGAAAAGAAAATACTAAAGATGCCGCAACAAAACCCAATACAAATTTCGGGAATCGCTCCCACACAATTTTCAATCCCGGGCGTTCTGCTTTAAGGATTACGCCATCATCACCCTTAGGTTTTTTATAGGCCCACCATATTGCGATAAAAAATGCAGCGACACCAATAAAAACATTCTGCGAAAACTTGGCAATAACACCCGCTTTAACAGCTATTGGACCAACCAAATCGCCTGCAGCAGTTACGGTTGCCGTGGTATCTAAAGTACCGCCAAGCCATGCACCTCCAATTACTTCAGGTATATGAAAATACTTTACCGCCCAAGGCAAAATGATCATCATTGGGATAGCCATAATCAATACTAAAGTGGTTACATAAGACAATTTCCGTTTATCGCCATTAATGGCGCCAGCTGCTACAATTGCAGCAGAAACCCCACATATAGATACTGCTGACGCTAATATCACACCAAATTCATCATCAACTTTTAACTTGCGGCTCAACCACATCGAAAAAAACCATACTACGGTAACAACAATAACCGCCTGTATAATACCAGGTAAACCGGCTTTAATCAAATCGGCCGACAAAATAGTAGTTCCCAATATGACTAAACCTGTCTTAATATAAAACTCAGATCGTACCGCTTCTTTTAGCCAGGATGGCAACTTGATTAAGTTACCTAACGCAATACCGATAAGCAATGCAAATACCACATATTCCAATCCAAAATAGGATACACTTTTATTGCCTCCGATAATAAAGGAAACAATGGCTAACAAATAGATAAGCACAAAACCACCAGCAAACCGTGCAACATTACCTCCTGATAAACCTATAGCTACTGAAGCTAAAGCCAGAAAAACAGCACCCATTTCAACAATCCGCAATAAGTTAGCTGCTGATAATATCTTGCCCAAAAGATCTTCACTGTTTGTCCATTTAAATGCCGGCAAACTGATTGCAGTGCCATTGCTGGTTAAATAAAGTACCGTGGCAATGATCACTGTTCCCAATATCACCGCCCACCAATCTTCGGTGAGTGATTGCAGAAATGTTTTCTTATCCGGGCTTATCCCCGCATCTGTTAAGGCTCCGGTAGTATCAGCTGAGTTATTTTGGTTCGACATAGTATGATGTTAATTTGAGTTCAGTTCTAAAAAATACTTTTTGTGGCATTTGGCAGGCTACAACAAGCGAATATGATCTTGTTATAAGATAAACCGTTACCCAATATCTAACTAAAGTAGTTATTCAGCAAGATTTTATCCGTAACAAATATTTGACCTTAAATCCTTTATCGCAAATCTGTTCACAACCCAGCATTTCATTTTTTTGCCCGATAATAAACAGGATGTTCGATATCGGGCATTTCTAAATCCAAAACAAAAATTAAACAACTAATAAACAACAACTTAACAATGGCACCCCTATTGTAAAGCCTGGTGTAAATTATTTAAATGGACAAACTCATTGAAGAAGAAGTTTCTTCGAAAAGGAAAAAGAAAACTTACCTCATCATTTTTATCATCATCATTATTCTCGCGGTTATTGTATGGCTGGTGCGGTTTTATTTTAAGCCATCGCTAACCGATGCTGATATTAATACAGCCAGGGTAGAGACCGGAATAATCGAAAATACCATTAATGCTACCGGCGAGGTACTACCTGAATTCGAAGAGGTTTTAACAAGTCCGATAAATGCATCGATTAAAAATGTATTAATGGATGCCGGTAACAAAGTAAATAAAGGTCAATCGATTTTATCGCTTGACAAATCGGTTAGCCAAACGGATTATGGAAAACTTCAGTTTCAAATGGAATCAAAAGAAAATGAGATCCGTAAGCTGAAACTGGATCTGGAGAAGAGTTTTTTCGATATCAAATCCAATAACAGCATTAAACAATTACGCATCAGTAACCTTAAAGATGCGGTTTCTTCAGCTAAAAGATTATTAAAAGCCGGCGGCGGAACAAAGGAAGATGTAGAACGTGCAGAACTTGACTTAAAAGTTGCTGAACTGGAAAAACTTCAACTGGAAAATGAGATCAGGAGCAAACAGCAGACCATGAAAATTGAAATCAGGGAAGCTGAAATTGCTTTGGCCATCCAGCGGAATGATCTTGATGCGCTAAAACGAAAACTCGATCTGGCTGATGTAATTGCAACAAGGCCCGGCGTAATTACCTGGGTAAACAAAAATATAGGTTCGAGTGTACATGAGGGTGATGCTTTAGTTAAAATTGCCGATTTAAGCGGTTTTAAAGTTGCGGGGAGCATGTCAGATAACCTGCTGGATAAAATCCACAACAATATGGCTGCCATTATCCGCATAGGCAATACACAGCTACGCGGCTCCATTGTAAACATCTCTCCTTCAGTAAGCAACGCCATTGTTTCATTCGATATTCAATTGAACCAAAAAGACAGTAAAGAACTTCGTCCAAACCAAAAAGTCGATGTTTTTCTGGTTACTGCCACCAGAAACGGCGTATTAAGGATTGCCAATGGTCCGGCATTTAATGGTTCTAACCTACAAGAAGTTTTTGTACTTAAAAATGGGATTGCTGAACGCAGAGCCGTTAAAACCGGTTTAAGCAATTTCGATTATGTAGAAATTTTAAGCGGATTAAAGGCCGGCGATGAGGTAATTACCTCAGATATGGGCGATTATAAAAACACAAAAACCATAACCATCAGTAATTAAGACTATGCGAGGGAAATTTTTATTTATGGGTTTATTGATCATGGTTACTTTGGAAGGTTTCGCATTGCCAAAAACAGACACCCTGAAATTCACCTTACAGCAGGTTGTGGAAATGGCGAAGGCAAATTCTATCGCCGCTAAACAGGCCATCACCGTAAAAGAAACCAAATATTGGGAGTGGCGCACATTTAAATCAAATTACCAACCACAACTCGCACTGGAAGGGATTTTACCGGGATACACCAAAACCTACACGCAGGTTCAACAGCCCAATGGAAGTATCCTTTTTCAACCGGTACACTACGATAACTCCTCATTGACATTAAATTTTAGCCAGAGCATAGCTGCTACCGGAGGAACTGTTTATGGAACCACACAGCTCCAACGTTTTGATGATTTCGACAGGAATAGCGTGCTTTACAATGGAATCCCATACGGCATTGGTTATACACAGCCCTTACTACAGTTTAACAGCCTAAAATGGGACAAGAAAATAGAACCATTAAAATTCAATGAAAGCAAACAGGTTTTTATAGAAACGCAGGAAAAAATCTCCATTACCGTTACAGAGTATTTTTTCGATTTGTTACTGGCACAGGTCAACCTGAACATTGCCGATTTAAATTATGGAAACACCAAACGCATTTTAACCATTGCCGGTACAAAATTCGAATTGGGCAAAATCTCTAAAAACGAAATGTTGCAGCTTCAGTTAGAAGTTTTAAATGCGCAGAAAGCAGTAGGTACCGCAAAACGCGATGTAGAAATTGCCACCTTAAACTTGCGGAGCTACATTGGCATTGAAGGCGACGACAGGATTAAACTGGATATGCCTGCAGTAGTGGCTCAAATGACCGTAATTACAGAGAAAGTTTTGGCCGAGGCTTTCGAAAACCGTTCGGATGCCATTGGCTTTATCCGCCGTTTGGCCGAAGCCAAAAGAGATGTAGCCAAAGCAAAAGGTGAAAATGGCTTAGTTGCAACCTTGAGTGCTAACCTCGGTTTCTCCAATGCGGCAAACAGCGCTTTCGACATCTACCGGTCGCCAAAAAACCAGCAATCCGTCGAATTAAAGCTTGCTATCCCTGTAATGGATTGGGGAAGATCTAAATCGCGTACCAAAACTGCTCAGGCCAACGAGCAATTTATCACCTACGCTGTAGAGCAGGATAAACAGACGTTTAAACAGCAGATTGTAACCCAGGTAACACTTTTTAATATGATGAAAGAACAAATCCTGCTTACTGATGAAGCCGAAAATATTGCTGCAGAAAAATATAAAATTGCCAGCGAGCGCTATGTTTTGGGCAATCTGAGCATTACGGACCTCAGTATCGCCTTTCAGGAAAACGACAGGGCAAAACGCGATTATGTTTCCTCCCTGCGCGATTTCTGGGGTGCTTACTATCAGCTCCGTTACCTCTCGCTTTACGATTTCGAAAAAAACAGAAAAATAACCTATTAATAAATCTTAATTACTAATTATACATTATGATTCGCTTACAAAACATTGAAAAAGTTTATCGGACCGA
This sequence comes from Pedobacter alluvionis, assembly GCF_003664035.1. Lineage (GTDB taxonomy): Bacteria > Bacteroidota > Bacteroidia > Sphingobacteriales > Sphingobacteriaceae > Pedobacter > Pedobacter alluvionis. The sequence goes on along the minus strand of NZ_RCCK01000016.1, from coordinate 80,120 downwards.
TACAGTGGAGACACTTGCCATCAACGGAATCAGCCTGGATATTGCCAAAGGTGAGTTTCTTTCGATCATGGGTCCATCGGGCTGTGGTAAAAGTACGCTCCTGAATATCATGGGTTTACTGGATGAGCCATCAAAAGGAAACATTAAAATTGATGAACAGGATATCAGCCGGTTCTCTGATCAGAAACTGGCAAAATTCAGAAATCAAAAACTGGGTTTTATCTTTCAAAGTTATCACCTGATCAATGATTTGCGGGTATTGGACAATGTAGAATTGCCACTATTGTACCGTACTTCATCAGCCAAAGAACGAAAAGTGCTTGCTACTGCAGCTTTAGAAAAAGTTGGTTTAAGCAACCGCTTAAAACATTTCCCTACACAGCTCTCGGGCGGTCAGCGGCAGCGTGTGGCCATTGCAAGGGCTATTGTTGGCAACCCACAGATTATTTTAGCCGATGAACCCACCGGAAATTTAGATAGTGCCATGGGGAACGAGATTATGGATATCCTGATCAACCTGAATAAAAATGAAGGTACCACCATTGTGATGGTAACGCATGATGAAAGCATGGCACATAAAACACACCGTCTGGTACGTCTATTTGATGGTTCACAAGTTCAATAACCCGAAATCATGCTAAAAAACTACTTTAAAATAGCCTTGGCTGTATTGAAACGGAGAAAATTCTTCACCTTCATCAGCCTGTTCGGGATCAGCTTTACACTCACCATTTTAATGGTGGCAACCGCTTTTATGGATAAAATTTTAAGCCCTGATTACCCAGACTATAAAAGAATCCGCTCGCTTTACGTTTCCACAATGGAATATAAAAACACCAAAGAAGGTTGGATGAACAGAAGCGATGTTTCTTTTTATTTTTTCGAACATTATGTTTCTACCTTAAAAACGGTGCAAAAGATGGCCATTTCTTCTAATGCAAAAGCATCAAATGCTTATGTAAACAATAAAAAACTGGTAATCGAATACAAGTACACCAATGCCGATTACTGGAATGTACTGGAATACCAGTTTTTAGAAGGCAAAGCTTTTCAACAAAGAGAAATAGACAATGCAGAATTGGTTGCGGTAATTTCTGAAGAAACAAAAAAAGCTTATTTCGGTGATAGAAAAACCGTAATTGGCAAATATATATCAGCCGATAACATTAACTACAGGGTAATTGGAGTGGTAGAAAATGTGTCGAAAACGCTTTATAATTTTAGTGGTGATATGTACCTGCCCTACACGATTTCAAAAGATTATAAAGACATTGATTTAATGGGGGGATACAATGCCATATTGCTGGCCAAAAGTGAGGCTAATGTGCCTAAAATGAAAAAGGAATTTGATCAGATGGTTAAAAAATTACCATTACCGAAAGATTTCGACAAAATATATTGTAACGCCGATCCGTTTTTTGCCAATATAACCAGAAGAATCGCAGGTGATGGAACTTCTAATGGCTTAACAAAAGTGGTTTCGATCATTAGTCTTTTTACACTATTGTTTTTATTGCTGCCCACCATAAACTTAGTCAATATCAATATTACAAGAATTATGGAACGTTCCTCTGAAATTGGGGTACGCAAAGCATTCGGTGCATCTTCTAAAACCTTAGTATACCAGTTTATTGTAGAAAATCTAGTTCTTACTTTTTTAGGTGGCGTGATCGGGATTATTTTATCAGTAATTGTTATTCATTTGATCAATGGAGCAAATCTTATTTCGAACATGCACCTCAGCATGAATTTTACCGTATTGTTTTACAGCTTAATCGCCTGCATATTTTTTGGTTTATTTTCGGGTGTTTACCCCGCATGGAGAATGTCTAAATTAAATGTTGTAAAAGCCCTTAAAGCACAATAAACCATTAAAATATATTATTATGTTTAAACATTTATTTAAATTGATATGGAATAAACGGAGACAGAATTTCCTGTTTCTTTCCGAAATACTAGTTTCTTTTCTGGTTATATTTGCAGTTTTTTCATTCCTCACTTACTATTACCAAAACTACAGCAAACCATTGGGATTTGATTATAAAAGAGTTTGGTGTATTACTTACAACAATGGGGAGCTGACCAAAAATAATGATTCGCTAAAAATTTTCTACGATAACCTTCAAAAAGCTTTAAAATCAATGCCTCAGATAGAAGAAGTTGCATACTCTGGCGCTAACTACCCCTACTCAGATTCTTTTTCGAGTACGGGTTTAACACAAAATGGAAAAAAGTTCAATTATATAGCTAATTATACAGTTGGTATCGATTACAAAAAAGTATGGAATGTGCCATTATTGGAAGGCAGATGGTTTTTACCAGAAGATGTAGTTAGCAACAATAAAAATATCGTTATCAATGAAACACTTAAGAAACAGCTTTTTGGCAATGCACAAGCAACTGGGAAATTAATTGGTAATTACGATGAAAAAGAGAAGTTAAAGGTAATTGGAGTGATGCAAGACATTAAAGCAAGTGGTGATTTCTTGCCTGCTGGCAGCGCTATTTTTAACCCAATTGATACTGCTTTTCATAAATACACCCACAATATTTTAATAAAAGTGCGCGAGGGTGCAGATGCTACTTTTGAAAGTCAGCTGTATAAGTTTATGGCAAATACAGTAAAAAATGCGGTGGAAATAAAACACCTGGATGAAATGCGCAATTCGAAAAATAAGCAAACCATTATTCCAATGGTTATTTTTATCATTATTGCCAGTTTTTTGATTATCAATGTAGCATTGGGTTTATTTGGCGTATTGTGGTACAATATTAATAAGAGAAAAGGAGAAATCGGCTTGCGCAGGGCTATTGGTGCAAGCGGCCGATCGGTTTCTTATCAATTGGTTATGGAAGCGATTATATTGGCTACCATATCGTTACTGGTTGGTTGTTTTTTTGCTGGCCAATTCCCATTACTGAGTGTTTTTAATATTCCTGCAAGTGTTTATATCATTGCGATGCTCTTATCGGTGGCATTCATTTATCTATTGGTTTTGTTTTGCTCTTTATATCCCGGTAAACAGGCGGCTAACATCCATCCTGCTGTTGCATTGCATGAAGAATAACTTATCTTAACTTCGCATATGATATTAATTGTTGATGACGATATAGCTGTACGTACTTCACTTTCGCTTCTTTTAAAAAACACTGGGAATGAAATCGTAAGTACAGATAGTCCTGTTCAGGCTTTTGAGGTGGTAAAAACCCAAAAGCCTGAACTTATTATTCTGGATCTGAACTTTTCGATTGGTACTTCGGGTAAAGAAGGTATGGACCTGCTCAAAAAAATCAGGGATTTCGATGCCGCTTTACCCATAATATTGATCACGGGCTGGGCAAGCATCGAACTCGCTGTAGAAGGAATGAAACTGGGTGCAAATGATTTTATCAATAAACCATGGAACAATGAATATGTATTACAGTCGGTAGAAACGTTACTACAGTTAAACGGCAAAAAAGTAATATCAAGAAGCCGAAAAGAACTCGATAAAAAATATAATTTTAAGCAGATTATTGGCGAAGATCCGGGTTTGCTGACCATTCTTGAAACCGTTGGTCGTGTAGCATCTACCAATGCCTCAATTCTGATTACAGGTGAAAGTGGAACGGGAAAAGAACTGATTGCGGAAGCCATCCATGAAAACAGCAACCGCATGAATAAAGCTTTTGTAAAAGTAAACCTGGGCGGCATTTCTTCCTCTTTATTTGAGAGTGAAATGTTTGGCCATGTTCGGGGTGCATTTACTGATGCCCGTTTTGACAGAACAGGCCGTTTTGAAATGGCAAACAAGGGTACCATATTTCTGGATGAAATTGGCGACCTTGAAGCTTCGAGTCAGGTAAAACTATTAAGGGTACTGCAAGACAGAACTTACGAGGTTTTGGGCAGCAGCCGCACCAAAACGGTTGATACAAGGGTAGTTTGCGCCACCAATAAAAACCTGAACGAAATGGTGGCTTCGGGTCTATTCAGAGAAGATTTATTGTACCGGATCAATTTAATTACCATTCATCTTCCTGCTTTAAGAGAACGTCCATCAGATATTCCGTTACTTGTAAATTTCTTCATTAACAATATGAAAGAGATTTACAACCGTCCTGATTTATCCATCTCCTCAGCAGCAATGCGCTGGTTGCAACAACTGGCCTTGCCAGGAAACATCAGGCAGTTAAAAAACCTGGTAGAACGAACAGTATTGATCAGCCATAAAAATGAATTGGGAGTCGATGAATTTCAATCACAATTGAGTTTATCCCCTTTAAGGAACGAAAAAGTTAAATTGCCTGGCGTTGGCACGATGACTTTAGAGCAAATGGAAGCTGAAATGGTTAAACAAGCCATGAATTTCCATAAAAACAGGATTACAAAGGCCGCTGCATCTTTGGGTATTACGCGAAATGCACTTTACCGCCGGTTGGAAAAATATCAAATCCCTTTTAATGAAACTGAAGACTAAATATATCCTTTTTTTAGTGCTGCTCCACCTGATCTGTCTGGTGATGAGCTACTTAATTTTTAAAGAAAATAAGTTTATTTTCTTGCTTGCTGAGGTATTTATTATCATTTCGATATTGATTTCGCTGAGTTTATACAAACAGTTAATTGCGCCGCTTAGCTATTTGAGTCAGGGTGTTTCGGCAATAAAGGATAAAGATTTTAATGTTAAATTTCTGTCTACCGGCAAAAAGGAAGTAGATGAGCTGGTAGATGTTTACAACCGGATGATCGATGAACTTAGAACCGAACGGACCAAACAACAAGAACAGCACTTTTTTCTCGAAAAACTGATTCAAACCTCGCCTACCGGCATTATTATTTTAGATTACGATAAGCAGGTTAAACAGATTAACCCAAAAGCGACCGAAATTTTAAACAACAACCAGCATCTACTTGAAAACCAGATACATGAAATAAAAACAGGCAGTTCTAAAGTAGTGCGAGTTAACGGGGTGCATACCTACAAGATCCAGAAATCAAGGTTTATTGACCGGGGTTTTGAGCGTATTTTCATCATGATAGAAGAGGTAACTGCCGAAATTTTTGCGGCTGAGAAAGGTGTGTACAATAAAGTGATACGAATGATGGCACACGAAGTAAACAATACTATAGGACCGGTAAATTCGATCATCAATACCGCGCTGTCACAACAAAACCTCTGGCTAAACGAACAGGACTATTCTTTGAAAAATGCGTTAAAGGTTGCTGCAGACAGGAATCAGAACCTAAATATTTTTATGCGCAACTTTGCAGATCTGGTTAAACTACCAGCGGCAAACAGAAAAAAAATAAATCTGGTTGAGCTGATAAAATCGGTTACTGAGCTCATGTATTTTCCGGCAAACGAAAAAAATATTAAAATTGATTTCGAAAGTACCCATGAAAGCTATTTTATCTCGGCCGATGTTGAACAAATGGAACAGGCACTGATCAATGTTGTTAAAAATGCAATTGAAGCCATCGAAAATACAGGAAAAATTACGTTAACGTTAGATCAGTCTAAGCAAATGCTCACCATTTCAGATACCGGAAAGGGAATCTCTCAACAAGATACTGAACAGCTGTTCAGCCCATTCTTCAGCACTAAAAAAGATGGACAGGGAATTGGACTGACCTTAGTGCGCGAAATTCTTTTAAACCATAACTTTGATTTCTCGCTAAAAACAATACAACCTAACGAAACACAGTTTTCGATCAAGTTTACATGAGGTTGATCAGTTAGAAATCATTAAAGTAAAATATATTATTTTAAGCCCTAAACAGGCAGAGCAGTTTCGCGTTTGGCCTGTGTAATTACAAGTGAACTATTCAGGGTACCTATGTTATCTAAACGACCAAATTTATTGGTTAGAAAATCGTTATAAGCGACCATATTTCTGGCAACAACCTTTAGCATAAAATCAAAGCCGCCTGTAGTATGGTAACATTCCAATACTTCATCGAATTTGCTTACCTCCTGCTGAAATAACCTGAAGGTGTTAACAGAATGATTGGTAAGCTGAACCTGCAGATAGCAGATCATACAGTTGCCGAATTTATTGGGATCAATTAATGCCACCACAGATGAAATGAACCCTAAACGTTCCAGGCGTTTTACACGTTCCTGAATCGGAGATTTTGAAAGATGTAGTATAGCGGCAAGTTCTTTGTAGGTTAGCCTTGCATCTTTTTGTAAAAGTGCTAAAATATCTCTGTCAGTTTGGTCAGGAGTGTATAATTCCATTATAGTAGTTAGTCTATTTATTTCTTTTAGGCTTAGTTTTATAATGAATACCCAAATATATGAATACTCTCTATTAAACCCTTATGCAGATCATAAAAAAAAGAACAAAATTTTGCTTAAAAGTATAATTAAAACTACAAACGAAATTAAATTCCGCCAAAACCCACTCAGCAGGACATTTTCCCTATTTAACAACCCTCTTCGTTTTAATTGTCAATCCGAAGGATATTTGTTTGACAAATGAGACAACTGCCAGAAGCAGTGCGTTGATTTAGTTTAGTTAATGATAACAAGAGCGCCAGCGCGATGCTGGCGCTTTTGCTTTTTAAATTATACCCTTACCTGGTGTAAATTCACTTCAAGTAGCCCCCCCTGCTCCACCATCTTTAAGCACAACTCGCTCCCTATTTCCAATTTCAATACAATAAGATAAAAAAATTCATCATGTCGAAACCTTCAATTTTTTTTGGAATATTCAATTTTTAGTTTTTACTTTGAAACACAAAGCACTTTACTTAACATAGAAAAGTGAAGTAGTTTATTCCATCAGGTTTACAATATCTGCAAATCGATATTATCTAACAGCAAGCTATGCACAAAGAAGAACAAAAACTCAGGCAATATGCCAAAATATACATCTGTACAATTATTGCAGGATTGGCGGTAAGCGGATTAACTGCATTTCCCTTAGAAACCGAAATGGCCTATCTGGTTAAACATGTGGAAATTTTACCAATTAGCCTGCAACTTTGGCTTGGAGAAATTTATCATGCGCTCAAAATGACCAATCTACATTATCCATTTTTAAGTTATGGTACCGATTGGCTGGCTTTTGCGCATCTCATGCTGGCCCTGCTTTTTATCGGCCCATTAAAAGATCCTTTAAAAAACAAATGGGTGATCGACTTTGGTATGATCTGTTGTATTGCAATTATACCATTGGCTATAATTGCGGGAAATATCCGTCATATCCCCATATTTTGGCAAATGATTGATTGTTCTTTTGGCATTCTCGGAATTATCCCGTTGATACTATGCCGAATCAACATTAAAAAAATTGAAATATTAGAAGCGCATTATGGACTTTGTAGATAAACATTCCATCGTAAGGAAAATATGGGGCAATACAGATGTTGTTCTTTTTATTTTTGCTGGCGCCGCAGCAGAATTTAGCCTGAATAAAGCTGTTGATTGGTTGTATTTTACAGGCAAACTACCTAAAGATCCACTAGGAAGACTATTTTCTACCGTTGCTTATGCGCAAAAAATCGTATTTTCTACTTTAACTGAAGCCAATGCGGCGATAGATCAGATTAACATGATCCATCAGCATGTTGAAGCTGGAAGAAATGCTAAAATTCCAGATTGGGCCTATAGAGATGTATTATTTATGCTGATTAGCTATTCTATCCGCGCTTTTGAAGTGCTGGAAAGAAAACTTACTTTAATGGAAAAGGAGGAAATATTTACCACTTTCTATCAAGTTGGATACCGCATGAAAATAAACGGGCTCCCAACCGATTTTGCGGCATGGCAAATGATGCATGAACAACAGCTCCAGGAAAACTTAATTTATAGCTGCTTCTCTCATGATCTTTTTGATCAATATAAAAAACACCTCGGTGCGCTGAGGTATCTGTTAATGCGAAAAATACAGGCACTGATCGTTCCACTTAAAGTGAATGACTTGCTTAAACTCGGGGAAGGAAAACCTATTAAATCAGTGCTTGCTTTATATAAAATAAGCCGAAAACTGAAAGTGAACAAACCGTTACGAAACTTAATTCTTCCGGCAGCGTATAAGGCACAGATTTTGAACCTCGAAGCTTTTTAAGCATAATGAAGCTGTATCACAAAGTTAATTTCAACTCGTATTGTCACGTTGAGCTTGTCGAAACACCCTGCCAAGGCCTATTTAATCTAGTCCTTCGACAGGTTACCATTGAAAGAATCCAATAAAATGGTCGTCATTGCGAGTAACCATCAGGTCTGTAGCCTGAAAAAAATAGGAATGACGTACTATTGCAATTCCAAAAGTATTAGGTTTAAGATTTTGCATCCTGCAAAACTCATTGAGCTAAGATGTCTAAGATGGTCGTAAAATTTAAAGACTACGCAGTTTAATTAACCACCTTAGACACCTAAGAACATCTAATTCATTAAATAATCTTTTAAGCTTTCACACCATACAAAGAACATCTAAGCTTATATGTCCTTAAATGTCTTATATGGTCAAAAAAATAACACTAAATATCAGTTGTTTACATAAACGTCATTATAAGGCACGAAGCAGTCTTAAAGCCCACGCTGGTAGCGATCGTTGTAAGAATGCTTTGCCGGCTGAAAAAGCCTTCTCGCATCCGATAGCAATCTGATGACGATTCTTCGCGGTCAATTAATTCGTTTAAATTCCCTGTCTTTCATACCGATTTTAGGCAATAAATTGACTCCATCATTGACATTATTTTTCAAACAACTATTAATCAATAGGTTAACTACTTCCATATTTAACAGGAGTTCTTTATAAGCGCTATAAAAAAACTGTTCGCCGTCGCACATCAACTGTTCAGAAATGAACAGCCCTCAATAAGCAAATGAGCAGAAACACCTCTTAAGAAGCAATTAAGGACACATTTGTATTTTGGCACCAGCTTGGTTAACCCTGCAAATGAATAACATTGGTACAAACTGATTCGCAGTAGCAGACAGACTACCATAGTATAAAAAAATAACATTTAATTAAACACAGATGAAAACCTCAATTAAAACGCTGATCACCATGACATTTGCCTTAACAACCTTGATGGCTACTCTTCCAAACAATTTAAGGGCTGCAGAAAAAAACAGGATATTACTTTGCAACATTCAAAACTTTAGAAAGATTTTGATAAAGGGCAATGTAGAAGTGATATTGGTTCAAGGAACTTCCATTGGAGTATCTTACGCAGATGATAACGCAGGTAGTGCGAAAGTTACGCAACAGGGCGAGATCCTACGTATTACCAGCCTCGATAAAGAAAAGTGTAAACTTATTATTTATGTAAACGATATCTACCGCATTGAGGCAGATGAAAATGCGGTAGTGAAAACAGAAGCAAAATTCACCACGAAATTTCTCCAGATCATTCTTAAGGGAAATGCCTTTGCCGATATTGACACCAGTACTGAGGGGCTATATACTGAAATTCTCGACAGCAGTACGTTAAAACTAAAAGGTAATACCAATCGTCATGCTTTGATTATGGGCAAAGCAACCAATTTGACTATTGATCATTTTGCGGCTGCCCAAACGGATGTTAGCCGGGTAGAAACCTCTGAGGAGGAAATTGCCGCTCTTGTTCCTTAACTTGATCAATTTTTTATATCGGGTGGTAGTCACTCTTATCAATAGCTATCGGATGTAGCGCAGCGAAATGGAGAGATCTTTGAACTATGTTAAAAGATTTCTCCACTGCGGTCGAAATGACGATGCTTCGAAACCACTCGCGGTGCTAGCTAAAAAAAAAGCAGCTCTCTTCAGAACTGCTTTCAAACCTGGGCTAAGGGTCAATGTCATTAAGTTAAGAGATAAATCGCAAAAAGATGTCACCCTGAGCGTAGTCGAAGGGCATTTATTTGCGATTTATCCATCTCAAAAAGTATTCGACTACGCTCAGACTGACGACCGCGGTACTTATTTAGCTTTGCTCAATTTCCTTCAGGCTATTCATTTTTTTATAGGCTAAGAATCCTTTGATATCTTCAAAGTGTTCACGAACACGTTTATTACCAAATTCAAATACTTTTTGCACCAATCCATCTAAGAAATCCCGGTCATGCGATACCAAAATTAAAGTACCATCAAAATCTTTCAATGCATCTTTAATAATGTCTTTGGTCTTCATATCCAAATGGTTGGTCGGCTCATCCAGGATTAATACATTTACAGGCTCTAACAACAATTTAATCATAGCTAAACGTGTTTTCTCGCCACCAGAAAGCACTTTAACCTTTTTAGTGGTATCATCGCCACTAAACATAAAGGCACCTAAAAGGTCTTTGATTTTTATTGAGCCGTCGCTTAAAGGAATTTGATCAATGGTTTCGAATACGGTGAGATTCTCATCAAGTAATGCGGCCTGGTTTTGCGCAAAATAGCCAATTTTAGCATTGTGTCCTACTTTTAAACCGCCTTCAAAATCTATCTCGCCCATAATGGCTTTAATCATAGTCGATTTACCTTCGCCATTTTTACCAACGAAAGCTACTTTTTCTCCCCGTTCGATCACCATGGATGCTTTTTCGAAAACCACATGATCGCCATAAGTTTTAGTAAGTTCTTCTACCATTACCGGATACTGACCTGAACGTGGCGATGGCGGAAACTTTAATCTCAATGCCGATGTATCTACTTCATCAATCTCAATTACTTCAAGCTTCTCGAGCATTTTAACACGCGATTGCACCTGTAAGGTTTTAGAATAAGTTCCCCTAAAACGATCAATAAACTCCTGGTTATCGGCAATAAAACGTTGCTGTTCTTCATAAGCCTTTAACTGGTGTATACGACGATCAGCACGCAGTTGAAGGTAATGGGTATATTTGGCTTTATAATCATATATCCTGCCCATCGTTACCTCAATGGTACGGTTGGTAATGTTATCTACAAAAGTACGATCGTGAGAGATGACCATTACGGCTTTTGCCGAATTGATCAGGAAATCTTCCAGCCATTGAATACTTTCGATATCCATGTGGTTGGTAGGCTCATCCAGTAAGATCAGATCAGGTTTCTTTAATAAAATCTTGGCTAACTCAATGCGCATACGCCATCCACCCGAAAACTCAGAAGTTTGGCGGCTAAAATCTTTGCGCTCAAAACCCAAACCTTTTAACACTTTCTCTACTTCCGCATCATAATTGATTTCTTCAATGGAATAAAATTGCTCACTTAGTTCCGATACGCGCTCGATAAGCTTCATATAATCATCACTTTCGTAATCGGTACGGATAGTAAGTTGCTCGTTCAGTTCATCAAGCTCTTTTTGCATCTGGTTTACCTCTGCAAAGGCTTTCATGGTTTCCTCAAAAACAGTAACATTGTCATGAGTGAGCAAATGTTGAGGCAAATAGGCAATCACCGCTTCTTTCGGACCTGTTACGTTACCAGAAGTAGGTTTAGCTACATCAGCAATTATTTTTAGTATGGTCGACTTGCCTGCACCATTTTTACCCATTAGGGCGATTTTATCGTTCTCGTTTATCGAAAAGGTTACATCGCTAAAAAGGGTAGTTCCGCCAAATGAAACGGAGATATTATTTACATTAATCACGAACTGGGAATATTAAATTAGCGGCAAAGATAAAGGAAAGCGGTTAAATTTAATAGCCAGTCTGGAAAAACCTCAAACTATTGATTCCAGCGCATAAAATTTGAACTGAACGAAATTTAAACAAGAAGCTGTATCATAAATATTGAACTGTCAATCTGAGGGATAATTTATTTTATAAAAATCAATATAAATGACCTAATTAATCTTCACGTAAAAATTACCTTGTGTTACCGTCATTTCGAGCGGAGTGCAACGCAGTCGAGAAATCTAACTAAATAGATCTCTCCACTTCGCGTTGCTCCGGTCGAGATGATGACCATTCTATTGGAGTCTTTATGATACAGCCTCTATGCAATCCTTAGCTATACTTAATCAAAATCCAGTTAGAAAAACTAGTGATGAAGTTTTTTTGATTTTAAATATTCAATAAGTTCTTTTGGCCGGTCGGTCTGGATCAGGTTTGCTTTATGGCTAATCAGCCAACCCCAGCTTTCATCCTTTTTGTTTTCTTCAACTGCCATGTCATCATCATGACCACCGTTCTGTTCTGGCCATAAGCTATTGATCCATAAACCATAATTTGTTCTCAGGCTGGCAATTTTTTTTAAAACCGACAAGGTATCGGTACTGAAGTTGGCCTGGATAATGGTTTTTTGATGGGGTTTATAACTTGCAATAATTTCTGAAGCATCAGCTCTTTTCATATCCACTATTGGCATGATGGTAATGTCATCCTCAATTTTACCTACCTCCTGTTCTATCTGGGGTAATGGTGTACTTCCTTTTACATTAACGATGGCCTGGCCGATCATTCCCTGTTCACGCAGTTCCTTAATTACCTGAGGATAATAATCATATCCCTTATCTACATCAATAATGATCTTATTTTTCGCAATGGTCAGTATTTCAATAAAGGTTGGTACATGGTGTTTAGTTGGATGCCCTGAACCTGAGCGTAGGAAAAAGGTTTTCAATTCGGCTAGGGTATAATCAGAAACGTCACCTTTTCCTGTTGTGGTTCTATCAATGGTTTGATCGTGCATGATCACCAGCTGGCCGTCTTTTGTTTTCTTCAGATCCAGTTCCATAATGTCTACTCCCATAGCAATACAGTTTTTAAGGGCCTGAATTGAATTTTCAGGCGTATTGCGCCAGTCGCCACGATGGGCAGTAACCAATACCCTTTGGCTTTTAGGGTTAAGTACTTCTTTTAAACTAACTTCTGGTACCGATTGTGCAAACCCACTAAAAGCAATACATGCTATTGATAACTGTAAAATAATTCTTTTCATTTCGTTTTTATTAAAATTGGATGGTATTTATGGATTTTGTTTAATTGCGGGATCTGTATCAATCTGGTCTTGCGGAATAGGCTGCAAGAGATCGTGGTTTGTAATTCTGGTGGTTATATTTTGTGAGGCAAACCAGGCGTTCATTACCGAAATGGCAGTACCTGTTCTAAGCAGATCAAACCAACGATGGCCTTCCCCTATCAGTTCCAATCTTCTCTCCAGCGTAATTGCATCCCTAACATCTACCTGACTCTGCTGTGTGGCATCGGTCAGGCCCGCTCTTCTTCGTACCAGATTCAGGTAAGTTTTTGCTGTCTCAGCATTCCCCAGCTCATTTTCATCTTCTGCCAGCATCAACAATACATCTGCATAACGCAACACCACAAAATTACTGCCTCCGTCTACCGGAGTTGTTGCCGAAGCTTTCAGCTTGGTAGAAAAAGGAGTTCCGGCACTGGTTAGGCCAACATAAGCTGTTTTGCGTTTATCTGAAGCACTATACAGCTGATAGAAACTTTTGGTTGGCAGATTATGGCCTTTGGCGCCGCTGATGGTACCCGATGGACTGAACTGCTGGTAAGCTGAACTGCCTTCGCTGTTTCCGTTTATGCCAGATGCAAACTGGACGGCAAAAATAACTTCATTATTATTCTTGTTAGTCAATGCGAAAATGTCAGCTGGCTCAGCAAGCAACTGGTGCCTTCCCGAGGCAACTACATCTGCCAGTACGGCTTTGCTTTCTGCAAATTTGCCCAAGGTCAGATAGACTTTCCCGATTAAAGATTGGGCAGCTGTTTTAACAGCTTTTCCTGGTGTAGTGGTACTTGCAGGCAATTCTTGTATGGCATTGGTCAGGTCTGAAATGATCTGCGCATATACCAGATCTTTATTTGTGCGCCCCTGCCCAAAAAACTCGTTAGGATTAGTGGTTTCTTTGGTCACTAAAGGTACATCGCCAAATACCCTGACCATATTAAAGTAGAGCAGGGCACGGATAAAGTGCATCTCTCCTTTTCTAGCCTGTTTTACTGCAGCGCTGGCATAAGAAATACCATCAATCCTGTTCAGCACGGTATTGGTACGCTGAATGCCCTGGTAGGAATTCTTCCATAAATCTGAAAGCATGCCATTGGAGGCAACGGTGGTAAACTGATCGAGCTGGCCATACATCCCGCTGTCATTTGCAGGCACCTCATCAAATGTATTGTCTGAGGGAATTTCTCCGATGGCCGGCAGGTAAAGGCCATATAAGCCGTTTAATTGTAAGGTACCGTAAACCGCGTTCACATACTCTTCAACTTCGATTTCTGTGGTGAGAAAATTAGTGAGTGATTTAGCCGTAATGGGCTGTTGATCGAGTTCTTTAGTACAGGAAGTTATTCCTAAAAGACAGAAAATTCCTCCTGTAAAAAGTATTTTATTGATTATTTTTTTCATCGGTATATTATGGTTTTTAAGCGACAAGCTTGATGAGGGTTTCATACAATTAAGATGTTGCTTTACTTTAAAAGGTTAAATTGAAACCTGCTACAAAAGACCTGGCCACAGGATAGTTGGAATTAGAATAGCCTGAAGTAAGTACGTTATCGCTGGTGGCATCAGGATTGAATCCCCTAAAATTAGTTACGGTGAGCAGGTTATTCCCGGTTACATATACACTTGCCCTGGATACTTTTAGTTTAGACAATAATTTTGAAGACAGGTTGTAAGTAAGCTGAACATTACGCAGGCGGATATAATCAGCCTTTTGGAAGAAAATATTCGAGGCATTGGTATTTAGCCTGTTGGCAGAATAATTGGTATTGGGTTGCGCCAAAAAACCATTTGGGTTATTAACAGGATGGTACCTGTTCTCGTAATAATAAGTATCGGCCATCGAGAAACCTTCTCCGGATTCCATATTGACTAATCCATTATCATAAATTTTTCTTCCCCATATTCCGTTGATAGAGAAACTCAGTTCAAAGCTTTTATAAGCCAGACTACTGTTGAAACCATAGGTAATTTTTGGTGCGTATGTACCGAAGCCCATCCGGTCGTCGGGCGTTATTTTTCCATCGCCGTTTACATCCTGCACAATATAATCGCCCAGCAGGGTTCCGGCAACGTGCGGACTGTTGTCTATCTCACTTTGGTTTTTATACAAACCAGTTACATTATAACCATAAAGCTCGGCAATTGGCCCACCAACTTTGGTTCTGAATGCGCTATTGGTACCAGTAACAATCTGGTTCTGGCCCGGCCCCAGTTCCAATACCTTATTTTTATTGCTGGCGATGTTGGCACCAAAATTCCAGTTTAAAGGACCAAGTTTAATATTTGTACCAGAGAGTTCGAGCTCCAGACCTTTGTTGCTG
This sequence comes from Pedobacter alluvionis, assembly GCF_003664035.1. Taxonomy (GTDB): domain Bacteria; phylum Bacteroidota; class Bacteroidia; order Sphingobacteriales; family Sphingobacteriaceae; genus Pedobacter; species Pedobacter alluvionis. The sequence goes on along the minus strand of NZ_RCCK01000016.1, from coordinate 64,935 downwards.
GCCCTGCCCACGTTTTGCAATGCACTATCATAACCCGATTGCGAGGGTACGGGAACCTGCAATAAAAGATCTGAAGTGACCATCGAATAATAATTGGCAGAAAGGTTCAAGACTTTGAAAAGCCCTAAGTCCATTCCAAAATTATAAGAGGTTTTAGTTTCCCAGGATAGTGTACTGTTTGCCGGGTTAACTGCAGCGAAGCCTGGAAGAAGTGTTGATCCACTTACATAACTTAGCGGATTTGCAAGGGCATAAGAACTGTAATTACCAATCTGATTATTTCCGGCCTTGCCGTAAGTCGCCCTGAACTTTAATAAATCAATCCAGTTTACCTTTGGAAAAAAATCTTCTCTACTCACAATCCATCCCCCGGTTACCGATGGGAAATTACCCCATTTGGCATCCTGGCCAAACCTTGAAGAACCATCTCTCCTGATGGCTGCCGAAAACAGGTATTTGTTTGCATAAGCATACTGTAATCGGGTCAGGTAAGAAAGCTGTGTCCAGATATACCTTTGCGGAACCACAGAAAATGAAGATGCTCCGGCAATGTTGTCAATGTTATTATCAGGAATTCCGGTACCTGAAACCAGCGTATTGTTACCAGATTCTTTCTGAAAAGTGGTTCCGGCCAGCACATTGATGTCGTGTTTCCCAAAGGTCTTCTCAAAAGTAAGGGTGTTCTCCCAAAGGTAATTGATCACCGAGCCATTTGTTTCGCTCGCCCGGGCTGGTTTTGGTGCTGCCGTACGGTATTCACCCACATCAGATGGGGTAAAAAAGTCGATAAAACTATTGCTGTAATCTCCACCTAAAAGTGATTTAAAGGTAAGCCCTGCAACTGGTTTAAAATTAAGGTAGGCATTACCAAAGGTGCGGAACAGGTTTTTATTGTATTTCGTTTTTTCCATTATCGCAACAGGATTTTCACCAAGGGCACCATCTTCTGGTGTATTCGCAGTAATCTGCTGGCTTATGGCCAAAGAGCCGTCGTTGTTTCTTGCAGGGAAAAAAGGATACATAATCAGTGCGGCACCAATGGCATCACTGCTCCTGCTCGCATCATTCTGGAAAAAATTCTGACGGTTGTAACTTGGGTTAATGCTCAAACCTATATCAAATGATTTAGAGAGTTTGGAATCAAACTTAAACGACATGCTGTAACGTTTCAGTCCGGTTTCTATCACGATCCCGTCCTGATCAAAATAATTGCCCGAGAAATAGTATTTAGATTTATCGTTTCCGCCTGAAACCGCAACATTATAACTGCTGATGGGCGCCGTTCGAAAAATCTCATCCAGCCAATCGGTATTGGTTAAACCTGGCTGGTTATTTAAGTAGGGCTGAATGTAGTTTAACCTTAAATCTCTTTTATTCGCACCTTTCGAAACCCTGGTGGCATAATCATCGCTAATACTTCTGTTTGTTGGGTTTCTGGATACATAGCCCCAGTCCCGTGCTTCGGTATTTAGCTGGGCGAACTGATAACCGTCTACAAGATCTACTTTATCTGCACGCACCTGCGCACCAGTATAAAAGTCGAAAGAAACGGTATTCTTATCTGAACGGCCATTTTTAGTGGTAATCAGGATCACCCCATTGGCAGCCCTTGAACCATAAATGGCTGCTGATGCCGGATCCTTCAAGATATCAATGGTTTCTATATCCTGGGGATTCACTGTATTGAGTGAACTTCCTTCAGAAAGTGGAAAACCATCTACAACTACCAGAGGACTTACACCCGCCGTAAGCGTACCGATACCGCGAATCACGATCTGTGGATCGGTACCTGGCTGCGCCGAAGCATCATTAATCACCACACCAGCTGCTTTACCGGCAAGTTGCTGGGCGAAGTTACTGCCAGCATATTTATTCAGTTCCTCTGATTTTACCTGCGAAATTGCTCCGGTAATCTTGGTTTTTCGCTGGCTGCCATAACCTACCACCACCACATCATTCAATCCTGAAGAACTGGTTTCCATACGGATGAGGATAGAGTTATTGGTACCCGGATTGATTAGGAAGGCCGGTGATGTCTTCTTTTCGTAACCGACATAATTAAAAGAAAAATCGTACCTGTTTCCTATTTTAACATTGTTAAAAACAAATATTCCTTTTAAATCGGTAACGGTACTTTCTTGTTTTTTAGTTGTCTGATCTACCATCATTACCGATACCCCGGGAAGCGTAGCACCTTTTTCATCAACTACGGTTCCTTTAACTGAGGTATTCTGCTGTGCATAAACAGCATGGGTAATCATGGTCAGCAGCGCAAATGCGGCAAAACATTTGAATTTTCTGATTGTCTTTTTAAGTTTGTTTGTTTGCATGATATGATTAAAAATTAAGCAATAGCGTCCCTTTATCCCGTTTAGGGGGACATTCATTTTGGTTAAAAACCAGGGTTTAAAAATTATTTTTGTTTGCTGATGGTGATGCTTTTAGCGGTAAGTTTATAGGTTAACCCGTTCATGTTACAGATAACAGGCAGTATCGTATTCAATTTTTCGGCAGCACCAACGCTACCGGTAAAGTATAATTTCTGCAGTTCGGCCTCTTCAATTCCTTCATAAACAAGATTGGTGTCATAGCGTTTCGATAAGCTGCTAAACACCTCACTCAAAGTTGTTTCATTAAATAATAATGCATCCTTTGTGGCTGCGCTGAGTACTGGTTGCGGCTTAACTGCTTTATCCGAATCTTTAAAATTGATCAGGCTATGCACCTTGAGTTTGGTATTAATGGATAACTGTTCTCCGGGAATTAAATAAACATCGCTCATTTTCATCCTGCTTTCGGAGCCAGCTTTAACAACGACCTTCCCTTCTATCAGCTTTACCGTAAGCCGATTCTCTTTATTGGTGTTAACGGTAAATTCGGTACCCAGTGCAGTTGTGGTAAAGCCATTTGCACTTACGATAAAAGGATGGTGCTTATCTTTAGCAACTTTGAAAGTAGCCTCACCTTTCATGCTGATATTTCTGCTTCTGCTATCAAAAGGTTCATAATAACTCAATGAACTCTTGGGCTGAAGGGTAACGCGTGAACCATCAGAAAGATTTATAATCATTGCACTTTTGCCAGAATTGTATGGCTGCCTGAGTATTTCTTTTTTTACCTGTACATATTGATCGGCTGGTCCTTTCTTCTGTGGGGTATGGTTATGGTTAAAATATAGTGCTGTAGCTAAGGCAACAACTAATAAAGCAGCAACCATTTTTATCCAATGGTAGAGTGGAAATATTTTTGCGCTTTGCTTTACCTCCTGATCATCCATCCGGATATGGAGCCTGGCTAAAATGTGGTCGAATCGCTTTTCCGTAATTTCTTTCTTACCCTCTGATAGCTCCAGATCATAGCCAGTTTTTAAATCAGACTTTAACTCAGCTGAATCTTTTTGTAAAGATTCAAGAAGTTTATGCTGCTCTTCTAAACTGGTCTCGTTAGCCCATAGTTTATCTATGAGTTCCTTTATTTCTTTCATCTGCCTGTAAATACGCTGAAGAGGATGAAATGGGGGTGACTAACTATGTTATTAAAACATTAAATTACCATTAAGAAAACTATAGATATACTAACATAACCAAAACCGACACACTGATAATTCCGCCAGTTGGATTTCTGGAAAGCATATATTCCCTGATGAAGTATTTGGATTGTTTGAGGTAGTCTTTTACCGATTCAGTAGATAATCCCAGGAGCTGTGCAGTTTCTTTTTGCGATTTTCCTTCAAACCGGCATAGCCTGAATACCTTTTGTTTTTGGGGTGAGAGTGCATTTATAGCTTCCTCAAGCATGCTAAGTTCTTCTTCGATCAGGTATTGATCAGGAAATATTTCTTCTGCAACAGTATGAAAAGGATCATAACTATCTACATAGCTGATATTTTGTTTTATTTTCTTTCTGAGGTAAGATATTGATCTGTTGTAACTCACTACAAATAACCATGCCGATACCGGTTGTTCAGGATCTAGTTTAGCCTTATTTTCCCAAAGTGCAAAAAATACATCCTGTAGAATATCCTCGGCGATAGAAGGATCCTTGATCAGCTTAAAAATATTGGCATATACAGCCTTATGGTACTCCTTGTAAATCTGATCGAAAACGTCCCTGTTATGCAACGGATCGTTTTGAAATTGATGCTTTACCATGAAGAATTAGATTGACCAAAAATATTTTGTCCAAAAATACAGCCTCCATGTTAACTATATATTAAGCTTTCTATTTCAGAATGCTCAGTAATGCAATGCCAATCCCTAATGTCATTAAGTTAAGAGCTTTTAACCACAGATGAGCACAGATAAACACGGATTTTAATATCTGTGTGCATCCTTCCTATCTGTGGTTAATTATTTTTGCTGGTCGAATGGCTTTACTTAATCACATTGGGCCAATCCATAATCCCAATACCATTAAGTTAAGAGTTTAACCAAAGGTGAGCACAGATAGACACTGATTTTCATATCTGTGTGCATCTGTGGTTAATTATTTTGCTGGTCGAATGGCTTTACTTAATCACATTGGGCCAATCCATAATCCCTATACCATTAAGTTAAGAGTTTAACCAAAGGTGAGCACAGATAGACACCGATTTTCATATCTGTGTGCATCCTTCCCATCTGTGGTTAATTATTTTTGCTGGTCGAATGGCTTTACTTAATCATATTGAGCCAATCCCTACTCCCCAATACCACTAAGTTAAGAGTTTAACCAAAGAAGAACACAGATAAACACGGATTTTCATATCTGTGTGCATCCTTCCTATATGTGGTTAATTATTTTTTTTAAAAACACAATACATCCATATGTTGTTATAAACCGTATATAAAACCAAAATAACAAGTGCGATCTAGCAATGATTGAGGAAAAATCAAAAACAACGGACCTTGCAGCGCACATCCATGCCAAGCTGAAGCATAGCAGATTGGCGCTGGCAACTCCCCCATTAATTGTTCTTGAAGAACTTTTCGAGTGCCTTTTCTACACCTCGATGAGAACCGAAGAGGGCGAGCTGACAAAGGTGGCCGTTACGCTGATCGATCCTGCAAATCCTGATCCCAATCCACCACGGCAGATCGTTTCAGAAAGATGGAGCTGTGTAGAATTCGCCCAGCACATTCCTCTCGACATCAGGTCACTGACCAAGCTGTCTAAGGCAGCCGACCCGTCTGGAACTTCGCTGGCAGTCTATTATGATCAGGATGGAAAACTTTTTATCTGGGGAATGATCGACCAGGCGATGCACTACCAGAGCTTTCTGAACTACGAATCCGAATCGGGATCAGAGCAGCCCGGGCTGTTCCAGGTATTTATAGATGATATTGCCACGCTTAAGGTCATGTTCGACTACGAACTCCTGGCTACCTTAAAACAAAATGTACTGGTGACCCGGTACCTGGATGTATTCACCATTGGACCAGTATCCAAGATCATCAGGAAAAATGCCGGCGCAATAAGGGCCGAGATCAAGGCCTTCCTGTTTGCCTCACACCCGGGGGAAGATTTTGCAGACTGGGAAGAATTTGTAGACAGTATCTGGACCCAGACACTTTCCAGATTGCTGCTCAAAATTCAAAACTACCATCATGGCGGAGCGGTGCTGATCTCCGAAGATAGTAGCGCCGTCGACATTAAATATGCACTGAACTATAAAAGATTGCTACTTGCCATCAGCGGTTACCTTAAACAGACCATAAACAGTTATGTGACGGAACATATGATCGACCAGCGGCTGGCTTCAGGCAAGCAAACGGTTACCAGATCGCTCTACCAGCAGGAAACACTCGCCCTACTTGCAAAAACAGAAGTGGCAAACGAGATTAAGGGCTCAGTGAGCTTCATCGCTTCGCAAAGCTGCGTAGACGGCGTAGTTTTATTTGGACAGGACATGGTGGCGCGCGGCTTTGGTGGGGTAATCCGATCGAAAAAGATGCCAGGGAAGATCTATATATCTTCTACGGCCACCGCAACCCCTAAATCATTGATCCCCATAGATCCCAAACATTTTGGTACCCGGCACCGCTCAATGATCGCCCACTGCTGGTCGCATCCCGGCAGCCTTGGTATAGTCATTTCCCAGGATGGGGATATCCGCGTATTTTCCAGAATCGAGGACAAGCTGATCATGTGGGAAAACATCAAAACCCAGCAGTACCAAAAGAGCGGAAAGCTCAAGGCAACCAGGAACTGACCATAAAGAAAAATTTAACGCTACATTTACCAAGATTTGAACAATACACCAAACCTCCCCGATTACGAAAAACAGCGTCTGCAAGCCTTAGATTCCTACCAGATTATGGATAGCCTGCCTGAAGAGGATTTCGATGAGCTCACCAAAATGGCTTCCCAGATTTGTGGAACACCCATCGCACTGATTACCTTGGTAGACAGCTCGCGCCAATGGTTTAAAAGTAAGCTGGGCATTGATGTTCAGCAAACCCCCAGAGAACATGCTTTTTGCGCACATACCATTACTGATCCATCTGGAATACTGATAGTGAGCAACGCAAAGGAAGACCGGCGATTTGCCGAAAACCCGCTTGTTACAGATGACCCCAATATTGCCTTCTATGCTGGGATTTCTCTGCAGACCCCGGAAGGGATGCAACTAGGTTCGCTATGCGTGATCGATACTGTACCACGAACACTAGATGAACAGCAGCTATGGTCGCTGAAGGTACTGGGTAAACAGGTAATTGCCCACATGGAGCTGAGAAAGAAACTGCTACTGCTCAGCGAGGCGAACAGACATCTTACTGAGACCAATCAATTTATGCAACAGTTTGCTACAGCTGCTGCCCACGACATCAAAAACCCATTAAGTACCATTTCTATGAGTGCAGAGCTTTTGACTCGTCACCTGGAGCATAGTGGTGACCAAAAGGGGCAAAGGTTGGCATCGACCAGCCTAAATGGTGCAAAAGCCCTCGCGAAACTGATTAACGATATGCTCGACTATTCTATCAGACCAGAAATTCTGACGGCGCAACACGAACCCATCGAACTTAGTGGCTTCCTTCGTAAAACGGTATCTATGCTCAGCATTCCCGAAAATGTACAAATCAGCTTCCCGGAAGCAAAGATAGAGATCAGCACTTCAGCAATCGCGCTCCAGCAGATCATGATCAACCTATTAACCAACTCAGTAAGGTATAACGACAAACAGACTTGCCTGATCCAAATCAGTTGTGTAATTAAAGACGACCTAGCCAACATTACCGTTTGCGATAACGGGATGGGCATCAGAAAAGAAGAACTGGAACGTATCTTTCAAAGAAATGTTACCCTAAATACCGCTGACCGCTTCGCCCAGAGCGGAACAGGAATTGGCCTTGCGACGGTAAAACTTTTAGTCGAGAAACTTGGTGGACAAATCAGCGTCCGGTCTACCCCTGGCACAGGCAGTGCCTTTACCGTTACGATCAGATCGAAAAAAAGCTAGCACTTATAACAATTTGAAAATTGTTATAAAACAAAAAAGGGCTGTATTATAGATTCACTTAGAATTTTTCACGTTAACCATTCTATATCCATGATACAGCCTATCTTTCTAAGTTATTAATTGCACCAATCCCTTAAACAGTTCTCTGTCTAACAGCTTCATATAAAATTACCCCTGCAGCTACTGAAACGTTTAGCGATTCGATTTTTCCCGCCATTGGTATTTTAGCTAAATGATCAGCCACCCTTAAAAGATCATTAGAAATTCCTTCATCTTCAGAGCCCATTACAATTGCTGTAGGCATGGTATAATCCGGTGCGTAAATAAAATAGCTAGTTTTTTCGGTGCAGGCTACTATCTGCAGACCACTTTCTTGTAAAAACAAGCAGGTTTTGTGCAGGTTAGCATGGCGACAAATCGGAATGCTGAATAATGCACCTGCAGAGGTTTTAATAGCATCGGCATTAATTTGTGCCGCATTTTTTAATGGAACAATTATGGCGTGAACACCTACGCAAGCAGCCGTACGTGCTATTGCACCCATATTGCGGACATCAGTTACGCTATCTAAAACTAAAATTAATGGAACTTCACCTTTTTCGAAAACGGTTGGAATGATGTCTTCAATATTTTGATAAGTAATTGGAGAAATTACAGCAATAACACCTTGATGGTTTTTCTGCGACATGCGATTCAGCTTCTCAATTGGAACTGAATTTAAAGGAATCAAAGTATCTTTTAACAAGGCTTTTAATTCTAGAAAAAGTTCCCCGCCCAAACCGCGTTGCTGATAAATTGTTTCAATGTCTCTTCCTGCTTTAACGGCTTCTATTACGGCCCTGATGCCGAATACAAACTCATTATTCTCTTTTGCGCGTTGCGGTCTTCTAAAATTATCCATGTTTTGAAATTGTTAGGCAAAAGTATTCAAATAAAATGTTTTAGCCTTAAACAATGTGTTCCTTATTAACATTTAATTGTTTAAAAATTTTTATGACATCACAAATGCAATAAAATTCAATCTGATTATGCTTCAATTTGTTAACAAAGAGCTAGTAACTAATTCAAACAACACCATCAAAAATTGATTACTTTTGTGGAATGAGTATCGATAACGAACAAGGCGGAAAGAACAGTATGACTGCTAGAAAAAGCAGGTTAAGTAATACCATAAGTTCACAGGGGAAAATCCCCCCTCAGGCGTTAGACCTTGAGGAAGCAGTTCTTGGGGCTTTAATGCTCGAAAAAGATGCACTTTCTGCTGTAATTGATGTTTTAAAACCAGAGGTTTTCTATAACATTGCCCACCAGAAAATTTTTGAAGCGATTCATATTCTATTTCAGAAATCGCGACCAGTTGATATTTTAACAGTAACGGCAGAACTGCGAACATTAGGCTCTTTAGAAATGGTAGGTGGCGCCTACTACATTACCAACTTAACCAATAGAGTTGCTTCAGCAGCGAATATCGAGTTTCACGCACGTATTATTTCTCAGAAATATATTCAGCGTGAACTGATCAGAATCTCAACTGAAATCATTACAAATGCATACGAAGATACGACTGATATTTTCGACCTCTTAGATCAGGCAGAAAAAGGACTTTTCGAAATTGCCCAGAATAACCTGCGTAGAGATACACAGAAAATGGACGATATCATTAAACAATCGTTAGCTACACTTGAGGAACTCCGCACCAAAACCGATGGTTTAACTGGTGTGCCAACGGGTTTTACCGGCTTAGACAGAATTACCGGTGGCTGGCAAAAACAGGATTTGGTAATTATCGCTGCACGTCCGGCGATGGGGAAAACGGCCTTCGTACTAACCTGTGCGAGAAACGCCACCGTCGATTTCGCAAAACCAACTGTAGTATTCTCTCTAGAGATGTCGTCGGTTCAGCTGGTGAATCGTTTAATTTCAGGAGAAGCAGAAATTGAGCAGGAAAAAATCAGAAAAGGAAATTTACAGGAATGGGAATGGCAACAGCTGCACAGTAAAATTGGCCGCTTAACCGAAGCTCCCCTGTTAATTGATGATACCCCGGCATTGAATATTTTTGAATTCAGGGCAAAATGCAGAAGATTAAAATCGCAATACGATATCCAATTGGTAATTGTCGATTACTTGCAGTTAATGCATGGTAAAGGCGAAGGAAAAGGCGGTGGTAACCGTGAGCAGGAAATTGGTAGTATTTCGAGAGCGCTAAAATCGGTTGCTAAAGAGCTAGATGTACCGGTACTGGCCCTATCACAGTTAAGTCGTGCGGTAGAGAGCAGACCAGGTTTACAAGGAAAACGGCCAATGTTATCCGATTTACGTGAGTCGGGTTCAATTGAGCAGGATGCGGATATGGTATTATTCTTGTACCGCCCTGAATATTACGGTATTACCGAAGATGAGCAAGGAAGGTCGCAAGCAGGTATTGGTGAGGTTATCATTGCAAAACACCGTAACGGTGAAACCGGAATTGTACCACTTAAATTTATTGGTAAATTTGTGAAGTTTACGGATTTGGAAGATGATTTTAATGCTCCGCCAAATTCATTTGCTGCAGATCCGTCTGCCGGAATGTACCCATCTCAGGATTTCGAGAAACAAAGCAACGTCATTATCCGTCCTTCAAAAATGGATGATTATAATGATGATGATCCACCGTTTTAGGAAATTTCAAACGAGCTAAAATGCACAAAAATCTCATGTCATACATATTGATCTTTGTGAAATAATTATTCCTCTTGGGGCGAAAGGCTTCAATAGATTTGATCGTCATTCCCGCGCAGGCGGGAATCTTAATCTTTAGGCTTATGGCATTAAGATTCCCAATCAAGTTGGGAATGACGACCCAACGAAATGTATTAATTCATTTAAATTCCCCTGTTATTCATATTGTTTTTATGCAATAAACTACATAAGCATAACAACAAGTATTTCAGCTTCAATATAAAAGACCAAACTATCGGCACAGGCCCGAAAAACTAACCTCGTAGCACCAAGCCCAACCAATCTAAACCCGATAAAACGAATGCTCCCGATTCTTCATCGGAGCAGCAGTGATAGCGGGAATACATTAACCTACGTTGCACTGTAATTGCTTTCCAGGTTCTAACTTTTTTTTATAAGCCCAATCGCAATCTGTTAATTAGTATGGCATTTAAAATAAATATCCAACCAGGATTCCAGCCAGTACAATTAATGGCGGACTTATCTTAGTGAAATTAAGCAACAGAAATGTAGCGGCCATTATCCCTAAAAATAGCCAGTTAAAACCCATTGGTATTAACAGCAGCACAAAAGCAGCAATAATAAAACCAACACTAACGGCATTAATTCCTGAAAGGCTATGACGGATTCTCGAGATCTTTTTTAAATCATCCCAGAAGGGTACAATAAATAAAACAAGGATAAGTCCAGGTAAGTTAATACCGATCACGCCAATTAATCCTCCTAAAATCTGTCCCCATAATCCGTATCCAAAATTCTTCATGCTTAATGCACCTAAGTAACTGGTAAAAGAAAATGTTGGACCAGGTAAAGCTTGTTGTAATGCAAAGCCCGATAAAAATCCAGATGAAGGCAAATAATGTTTCATCTCTACAAACTCGGTAAACATTAAAGGCACAAGTACCTGTCCACCTCCAAAAACCAATATTCCGTTACGATAAAAGTTTTCGAGCAAACGAATTGGTAAACTAAAAGGCGAGGTCCTGTTTATAATTGCACCTACTAACGCAAATAAAAGCAAAGCGCCTAAAAAGTAGATTAGTTTCTTGGGATTGATATTCGAAAAAAGTTTAACCCTTAACTCAGTTTCCTCTTTTGGTGTTTCGATAGCGGAAGAAATCATTCCACCTATCAATATTGACAATGGAAATACATAGGCGTTTCTTAAAACTAATGTGGCAATAACCGAAGCAATGGCCAGAAATATAGAAACCTGAGAGGATAAAACCTTTTTGCCCAGTTTCCATGCGCCATAAGCTACTATCCCCAGTGCAATTGGCTGGATGTATTCCAGAATATCATTAAACTTTTGTTTTTGATCAAGCAAAGCATAACTAATGGCTGCAAAAGTCATGATGGTCGCAGTGGGCAATATCCAGATCAGGAAAGTGATGATAGCCAGTTTAAGTTTTCCGACCTTCCAGGCTATTCCAACGAGGGTTTGCGTAGATGCTGGTCCGGGGAGTACCTGTGCCAGTGCATTTAACTCCAGGAGCTCTTCTTCCGAAATAAATTTGGTGCTCTGAACAAAATATTTAAGCAGCAAAGCCAGGTGCGCCTGCGCCCCGCCAAAAGAGGTGAATGTAAAAAAGATTACGTTCCTAATAAATAACCACTGTTTTTTTGCAGCTATAGGTTTTGTTTGCATTAGTTCAAAACTGAAAATTGATAACTGTTAACTGAACTAGTCGTCTTCATAATCTAATCCGGCGGCTGTATTGTAAGCACCCTGTAATTCTGAAAAAGCATGCATATCTCTTTTATTTCGGGCCACTTGCATCCCCTTCTGATAAATTTCGATTGCTTTCTCTTTTTGGTCATCTTTTTCCAATAACTTACCTAAATGATAGTAAGTGCCTACATAATCAGGATGTTTATCGGTTAACTGAAGGTAAAAAGAATAGGCTTTTTCTTTGTCATTTTGAGCGTTATACTCTGTGGCTAAGGCATATAGTATAAACGGATCGTTAGGATCGCTTTCTAAAAATTCTAATAACTTGCTTAAACGGGTGGATGACATTTTATTTCCTTGCTTTTTTAATTAAATTTGCAGAAAGACCTTATATAATAATGATATCATATATGAACCGATCAGCAGCTAAACAATTTTAGTTCCAGAACGTTCATAGCAATAAAAACCACTATTAACATATGAAAATATTAGTTTGTATCAGTAACGTGCCAGACACGACGACAAAAATAACTTTTACTAATGATAATACCGAATTCAATACGGCGGGAGTGCAATATATTGTTAATCCATACGATGAAATCGCTTTATCACGTGCAATTGAGTTAACCGAAGGTGGAAAAGGAACCGTAACTGCGATCAATGTTGGCGAAGCAGCTAACGATCCAACCATCAGGAAAGCACTGGCCATTGGTGCCGATGATGCAGTTAGGGTAAATGCAGCGCCAAGAGATGCTTATTTCGTGGCTAAACAGATTGCAGAATATGCAAAGGATAAAGATTTTGATCTGATTTTAACAGGCCGCGAATCTATCGATTATAACGGTAATCAGGTTGCTGCTATGGTTGGCGAATTTTTAGACATCCCTTCAATATCAATTATTAAAAAGTTAACTCTTGATGGCGATACTGCAACAATTGAAAGAGAGATTGAAGGTGGTAAAGAAGTTTTAACCGTTTCTGGTAAGTTTATTGCAAGTTGCGCTGAAGGTGTGGCAGAACCTAAAATCCCAACTATGCGTGGTATCATGAGTGCAAGAACTAAACCATTGACTGTGGTGGATGCTGTTGAAACTGAAGAAGTAGCCAAAGTAACGAAGTATGAAACTCCTGCTCCTCGTGGAACGGTAAAATTAATTCCTGCGGATCAAACAGAATCGTTAATTAGCTTACTTCACAGCGAAGCTAAAGTAATCTAACCAGTAAGGCAGTTAGCAATTTCCAGTTGCCTGGTATTGCAGCGTTAATAAATAATAATTAATTATAAAAAATAGCCCCTTTAGGGGATTAAGGGTAAATATATGTCAGTATTAGTATATGTAGAACAAGCTGAGGGAAAATTTAAGAAATCTGTTTTTGAAGCCGTTTCTTATGCCAAAGCCATTGCCGATCAACAGTCAACTCATTTAACCGCAATTTCTATTGGCGATGTAGCCGAAAGTGAATTAAAGGAATTAGGTAAATATGGTGCATCAAAAGTATTAAATGTAAATGCTGATCAATTAAAAACCTTTGTAAATCAGGCTTATGCAAGCGTTATTGCTGCTGCTGCAGAAAAAGAAAGTGCTGATATTATCGTTTTATCTAACTCTTTCTCTGGCAAAGGCCTAGCGCCGCGTATTGCAGTAAAACTTAAAGCAGGTTTAGCTGATGGCGCAGTAGAATTGCCAAGTACTGATGGTAAATTCTCGGTTAAGAAAACAGCTTTCTCAGGTAAAGCCTTCGCCATTACCGAATTAACATCGGCTAATAAAGTAATCGCTTTAAATCCAAATGCATTTGGCGTTAAAGAAAATGCTACAGATGCTGTAATAGAAGCGTTTAGTGCAGATGTTAAACAATCAGATTTAGGAACGGTTATCAAGGAGATCGTAAGGGCAACCGATAAGGTTTCACTACCTGATGCAGAATTAGTGGTTTCGGCTGGCAGAGGTTTAAAAGGACCAGAAAACTGGGGAATGATTGAAGAATTAGCTGGCTTGCTGGGCGCTGCTACTGCATGTTCTAAACCGGTATCGGATGCAGACTGGAGACCACACTCAGAACACGTTGGTCAAACTGGGATTGCGATTAGCCCTAACCTTTATATCGCTATTGGTATCTCTGGCGCGATCCAGCACCTGGCGGGGGTTAGTTCATCAAAAGTGATTGTTGTAATCAACAAGGATCCTGAAGCTCCTTTCTTCAAAGTGGCTGATTACGGTATTGTTGGTGATGCTTTTGAGGTTGTACCAAAATTAATTGAAGCATTAAAAGCACATAAAGGATAATATCTTATAGACCTTATAGGTTTTAATAACCTATAAGGTCTTACCATAAATATGAAAAAAGTTAAATTAGATATTGTAGGTTTATCTTACAGCCAGACTCAATCTGGTGCTTATGCCCTTGTTTTAGGAGAAGTAAATGGACGCCGCCGCTTACCGATTATTATTGGTGCATTTGAAGCGCAGGCCATTGCCATAGAAATTGAGAAAATGACTCCTAGTAGACCATTAACGCATGATTTATTCAAATCAATGGCTGATACTTTTCATATTAATATTAAGGAAATTATTATCTACAATCTGGTTGATGGTGTTTTTTATGCAAAGTTAATCTGTAGCGATGGTAAAAACACACATGAAGTTGACGCCAGAACATCTGATGCTATTGCTTTGGCCGTTCGGTTTAATGCCATGATTTATACTTACGAATTTATTTTGGCTTCTGCCGGAATCGTGATAGAAGGTAATGACTTTCTTTTTCTTGAAAACATGGATTCAATTGCTAAAGAACCAGAAGCCGATAGCATGCCAACCTCAACTCAGCAACAGGGTTTTGGCGATTTTACATTAGAAGAACTTCAACAAAAATTACAGGAAGCCATTGCCGAAGAAGCCTATGAAAAGGCCGCAAGATTAAGAGATGAATTGAATAAACGCGGAACATCTTAGTTTTGGTGGATCTAAAACGTTTATTCACTCAAATTTTGTCCGAATCTTTTTCTCAATTACCCTCTATAAAAGCTAAATTCTAAAATGAGCCAGATTATTTTAAATAATTTGGGTTCATTTTGGATTATCATTCAAAATAGTTCTATATTCAGCTTTTACTTTCAATCATTCAAACTAAATTATTATTATGAATGTTAAGTTTCGCTTAACTATAATGAGTTTCATGCAATTCTTTGTATGGGCTGCCTGGTTAATTACAATTGCAAATTATTGGTTTGGAACCAAACAATGGGACGGCGCAGATTTTGGAATCATTTTTTCTACTATGGGCATCGCCTCGCTGTTTATGCCTACCCTAACCGGTATTTTAGCCGATAAATGGATTAACGCAGAAAAACTTTATGCGATTTTGCATCTTCTTTACGCAGCAACCATGTTTTACCTGCCGCAGGTGAATGATCCGCACACTTTTTTTTGGGTAATATTGGTAGCCATGTGTTTTTACATGCCAACCATAGCGCTGAGCAATTCGATAAGTTACACGACCTTAAAAAATGGCAATTTCGATGTAATAAAAGACTTTCCGCCCATCAGGGTTTGGGGTACCATTGGTTTTATTGCTGCCATGTGGATTACCAATTTAACGGGTAACAAGGCAAGTGCCAACCAATTCTATATTGCAGGTATAAGTGCCTTATTGTTGGGTGTATACTCTTTTACGTTACCTGCTTGTAAACCTTTAAACTTAATCAGCGATAAAAAGACATTTACACAGAAACTCGGGCTCGAATCTTTTAAGCTTTTTACCGATTACAAAATGGCATTGTTTTTTATCTTCTCTATGTTTTTAGGAGCAGCATTGCAACTTACAAATGCTTATGGTGATGTTTTTCTTGATGAATTTAAATTATTTCCCGTTTTTGCAGAGTCATTTGTAATTAAATATTCTACCATCATTTTATCGATCTCTCAGATATCTGAAACACTGTTTATCCTGGCCATCCCTTTCTTTTTGAAAAGATTTGGTATTAAATGGGTAATTGCAATTGCCATGTTTGCCTGGGTACTGCGTTTTGGTTTATTTGCCTATGGCGATCCGTCAACCAACCTCTGGATGATCATTACTTCATGTATCGTTTACGGAATGGCATTCGATTTCTTTAACATATCAGGATCACTATTTGTTGAAACGTCAACTGCGCCAAAAATCCGTTCTTCTGCACAGGGTTTATTTATGATGATGACCAATGGTTTTGGTGCCGTGTTTGGCAGTTTGGTTTCAGGCTGGATGATTAGCCGCTTTTTTACCACTTACTATCATACCATCGGTTCGCTCTCCAAATATGTTAAAAGTGAGGAAGACAATGTACACTTGCTTAAATTTCTTAAAAATAAAGGGATTGATGTATTACCAAATGGAGACCTGAGCAGAGCCCTCGATGTAAAGGACTGGCATAACATCTGGTTAACTTTTACCATTTATGTACTTGTTATTGCAGTCGTTTTTGTGGTGATATTTAAACACAAACATACCCGGGCAGAAGTAGAAGCCATTAACCATTTATAATTTCAATTATCCATGTCAGCAGGTAAGTACAGAAAAGAACACAATTGCTTAAACTGTGGTTCGCACGTTGAAAGCCATTATTGCAGTAATTGTGGTCAGCCCAATTTAGAGCTAAAAGAAAGCTTTTGGGGCTTCATAAGCCATAGTATTGCCCATTATTTCCACTTCGACAATAAGTTTTTCCAGACACTAACCCCACTCCTAACGAAACCCGGTCAGGTTACACTTGATTATTTAGCTGGTAAAAGAGCGAGATACATCAATCCGGTTAGCATGTATATTTTTGTATCAATCGTTTACTTCTTAGTGGCGTATTCTCCTGAGCATCGCACTAATAACGATGAGCATATCGATGCAAAGACACGAGTTCAGCAAAAGGCTACTTTAGATACGGTTAATAGTAAACTTGAAAAAGCCGGTATTTTAGGAAAAGATCCGGTTATTGCAATCAAAGTTAAAGCAAAAATTAAAGAAGATTTAGACAGAAGTACTTTTAAAACCTTAGGCTTTAAGGAACAAGCGATTGTTTTAGTTGATTTGAAGAAACAACTAAAAGCCAATAAATCAGATTCTCTGGAAAAAGTTTTTAAAAGATTTAATACCATTCATAATGATAGAAATGACTCAACCTATGATGCTTACCTATCGAGACAAAAAACATTGCCTTTAATTGAAAGAGACAATTGGTTTAAACGAATGGCTACAAAACGTTCAATAACAATTGGCCAAAAATCTGAAGTGATACAGGAAACTTTAGAGCACAACAGGCCGAAACAATATTTTTTGCTGATGCCTTTACTTGCGATGTTTATTATGTGGAACTTCAGGAAAAATCACATTTACTATCTTGATCACCTGATATTTACGATACATGGAATGACAGCCTACTTCATTGTGTCGATTTTCACAAAACCATTTATGAAGTACATATTCGGCGAAGATTCTATAATATCCAATCTAATTGGGCTTGCTATTATCGTATGGATTTGCTGGTATATGTTTAATGCATTAAAAATATTCTATCAGCGTAAAAAAGTAATTGGCAAAATGATAATGATTTTTATTCTTTACGCTATTGCGTTTAAATTAACTGAAATGGTCATGTTGAATCTAATTTATTACGTTGCCACCTAGCTGGAAATAACCAGGCATAAAAAAAGCTTCAGAATTTTCGGAAGCTTTTTTTATGTAATTATAACTGGAGTTATTTTCTGTTTTTAATATCAACGAATTCCCTATCCGTTTCGCCAACATAAATCTGGCGTGGACGACCAATCGGTTCCTTATTCTCGTGCATTTCTTTCCATTGCGCAATCCATCCTGGTAAACGGCCTAAGGCAAATAGAACGGTAAACATTTCAGATGGAAAACCTAATGCGCGGTAAATAATACCTGAATAGAAATCTACATTTGGATATAATTTACGGTCGATGAAGTATTGATCGGTTAAAGCTGCTTCTTCCAGTTTTTTAGCAATTTCTAAAATCGGATCATCAATACCTAAGTTTTCTAAGATATCATCACAAGCTTTTTTAATGATTTTAGCTCTTGGATCGAAGTTTTTATAAACACGGTGACCAAAGCCCATCATACGGAACGGATCATTTTTATCTTTCGCTTTTGCAATCCATTTCTCTGTATCACCACCATCAGCTTTAATCAATTCTAACATATCGATCACAGCCTGGTTAGCACCACCATGTAATGGTCCCCAAAGTGCAGCAATACCAGCAGCAATTGAAGCATATAAATTACAATCAGAAGAACCTACAATACGAACAGTTGATGCGGAACAGTTTTGCTCGTGATCTGCATGCAGGATCAGCAATTTATTCATGGCATTCACAACAATCGGATTTACATCATAATCTTCAGTACGTTGTCCGAATGTCATCCAAAGAAAATTGGTTACATAATCGTATTTATTTTTTGGATAAATAAGCGGATGACCTAATGATTTTTTATAAACAAAAGAAACAATGGTTGGAAATTTAGCCAAAAGTTTAATAATGGTTAAATCTTGTTCTTCTGCAGTTTGATTTGGTTTTAAGCATTCAGGATAGAATGTAGACAATGAGAAGATTAGCGAACCCAATTGACCCATTGGATGAGATCTTGATGGATAACCATCAAAGAATTTCTTCATGTCCTCATGAATCAGGGTGTGCTTGCTGATATCAGCCTGTAAATCCTCCAGTTGTTTTTGTGTTGGAAGATCTCCGTAAATGATCAGATAAATCACTTCTAAAAAACTCGACTTTGCGGCAAGCTCTTCAATAGAATATCCCCTATATTTTAAAATGCCTTTTTCACCATCTAAAAAAGTGATTTTACTTTTTGTAGAACCAGTATTTTTAAAACCAGTATCTAAAGTTACGAAGCCCGTTAGATCTCTTAATTTCGAAATATCAATGGCCTTTTCATCTTCTGTTCCTGTAATTACTGGCAATTCTATTGTCTTACCATCAACTTTTATCTCTGCAATATCTGACATATTATTGTATTATGTTTATAGCTTTCTAAATTATATAAAATTAATATACATGCATAACAAATCTGTTAAATTAATATGAATAATTAGTCAAAATGAAGTAACAATCATGCTTAATTAAACCTGTTTTAGCACCTTATTTTGCTTTAATCTCTTCGGCAACTCTACCGCATTCTAACATTTCGTCACCATAATAAGGATTTTTAATTTCCTTTTCAGTTGATAACCAATCACCTCCGTCTCCTTTATTCGCCATAGGGCAATGCTGAACATATATAGTGCCTTTTTCTATTTCTGCATTTTTAAGTAAAGCGATTAAATCAGCACTTAAAACAGTGAAATCTTTTCGTTGCGAAACGAGATTCTTGCTTGCAACGATTTTGCCTGCAACAGCTGCAGTAGGCTCGCAACCTTTATAGGCAGCCAAACTCGTTTGTAACTTTGCTGCAGATTTTTGTGCACTGGCAGAATCTGATTTTACCAGCGCATTTTTTAAATCTACATACTGGTTAAAGATTTCAGATTTCTGCTTGTCTTTTATGGAAACCTCATTTTTAACCGATGCTGAATCCGTTTTTGTTGAATCTTTAGTTTCAGTAGATTTTTTTTCTGCCTGGTTGCAGGCCATTAGAATGGTAAGTACGGCTATCCCGAATATTCTTTTCATGGTATTTGGTTTTCGGCTCAAAATAGCAATTTAAATGGTAAATAAATAAAAAAGTCCCGATTTTCATCGGGACTCCAAAATTATATGATGTTTGAATTATAATTTAAAATTATAGGCCAGCCTCAAGTTAAATTGTCCTGTTTTCATGAAGTAAAGATCGGAAGCGCTGTTGTTTACATAACCTTCATATTTTACACCAAGATCAAGTCCGTTTTTCCATTCGTAACCTAAACCACCAGTATAAATAAAATTCATGTTAGCACCGTCTTTGATGGCCAGGCCCGAACCAAGTTCTGTAGCCAGGTACATCCTTTCAATTGGGAATACCCTAACACCGCCCATTACCGGAATGAATTCGAATTTTAAGGGGCTACCTTTCCATTTCAAACGGGTATAACCGCCAGAAGCTGTAACGGCTACATAAGGACTTAAATCATACTGAAGTTTTACGTCTGCACCATAACCATAATCCATTTCCGATTTGTCTGGAAATAATCCGGCATTTACACCTACGCCGATTTTGAAAGCCATTCCGCTTCCTGTAGTCATTGGCTCGGTGGAACCCATAGTTTGCGCTTTTAAATTAGAGGTGGTTAAAATTGCAAGAGCCGTTAAAGTCGTTGCAAAAAGTTTAGTAGCTGTTTTCATTTTAAAGATATTTAAGTTATTAATTAAGGATTTAACTTATTTACGTTAAAACAGCTAAGGTGGATTTTCAATTTTTCACTTTTTTCAGAATGTTATGAAATAATAAAGCCCCAACTAAAGTCGGGGCTTTCCATATTATTTAGCGGGATGACGACTATAAGTTAAATCCGTAAGCTAAACGTAGGCCAACATAACCAGTGCTAGTACCATTTCTAGCTAAACCTTCATATTTAAGACCTAAATCTAAACCGTTACTCCATGCATAACCAACAGCTGGTGAATATACAAATGATGTACCGCTACCTTCATTAGTACCGAAACCAGCACCTAGCTCTGCAAGACCATAAGCACCTGCACCTGAATCATTAAAGAAATATTTAACGCCAGCTTTTACAGGAATATAACCAAAGTCTACACCATCAACTGTGATATTACCCACAGTAATATCCTTAGCTAAGAAACGGGTATAACCAGCAGTTACAGGAATTGATAATTGTTTATCGATATCAAACTGATAACGTAAATCTGCACCAAGAGCTACATTGTATCCATCACTGGTAGGTACACCACCGATAATTCCTATTCCTAATTTTGGAGAAGATTGCGCATTAGCATTTGTAGTAAAGAATAAAGCCACGACAGCTGCTGAGGTAGCAATAATTTTAGTAATTGTTTTCATTTTAATATTATTATTTTTGAGTTAAACTAATATACTTGAACAAATACAAAGGCTGTGCCAAAAGGGCTTTTTCGTTGTTTTTAATAGATAAAGCAACGTTAAAATGACCGATGATTTTTAATTGAGTTTTACTGAAACTTTTTCCAGAACTTGCTGTTGTAACTGGTTAGCAGGTGCCGATGCATCCAGCCAGATAATCTCCACATTGTCCTTTTCCATTTTCCTGAAAAAAGTGTTTTGTCTTTTGGCGTATTGACAAATGGCAATGCCAAGTCTCAGCTTTAGCTCATCAAAAGTGAATAAGCCATCCAGGTAATTCACAATGAATTTATATTCCAAGCCATAGAAAACCAGCATTTCTTTACTAATACCTTCTTTAAGCAATTGCTCTACCTCTTCAATTAAGCCTGCCTTAAATCTTTGATCGAGCCTTGCCAGGATTTTCGCTCGTGTTATTTCGACTTCATTTTTTAATCCAAAAATAATGGGTTTAACTTCGGGCCGCTCTACCACTTCCAGTGTGTGATATTTTAAATAATCTGCTACTTCTAATGCGCGGATCAATCTCTTTTTAGAGGATAAATCAACATGATTGGTATCCTGGCTTTTATCATTTTGCAATTTTAAAATCAATTCCTCTTTCGATAATAAATTTAGCTGATCTCTAAACTGTTGATTTACCGGAATGGCGGTAAAAGTTTGATTTTGCAAAAGGCTGTGGATATACATTCCTGTTCCGCCACAAAGGATAGGTATTTTGTTTTTTTGTGTTATAGATTCAAAGGCCTGATAGAAGTCGTTTTTAAAAGCATCTACATGATAACGTTCTCCAGGTGCTAAAATATCAATTAAATGATAAGGGATTTTTTTTCCGTAAATATGATATTCTTGCAGGTCTTTCCCTGTGCCAATATCCATTCGTTTAAATACCTGTCGGCTATCAGCACTAATAATTTCTCCATTTAAAACATCCGCTATGCTTACGGCCAGTTTAGTTTTGCCGGATGCCGTGGCCCCTAAAATAATGATGAGATTGTGCTGATCCATTAAAACTGGAGAATAAACTTTAAACTTCCTGTATTAAACACTTCTTGTGCAAAAACCTCCTGGTCTTTTTTAAGCTGACGATTTAGATTTTCATCTAATCCGTAAATCTGAGGTTCCAAAACCGCAGTTTGCCTGAAACCCAATTTAATATAAGCCTCTCCTGCAGACCAGTCCCGATCTGCATAAGTCATCAAGTCATTAGGTTTATAAGTTGCAGCGAAAAAGGAAATCAATTTACTTAATCCGCCGGTAATGGAATAGCCTGCTTTAACGGCAAACCTGATCAGTTCTGCAGATTTATAATTTTCGGTATGATTCATTTTGCGCAGTGCAGAAAAGGTAGCTACAGCCACAAGTTCATCTTTTTCAAATAAACCAATTTTATAACGGCTACTTACTGATCCCTGTAAATGGTTTTCTGTTAAAAAAGAATCAGCAACGGGTTTAGTAATTTTGCATACTTTGGTTTTCCTGCCATGAATGCGAATGTTTTCACCAATCAGAGATTTTATTCTCGCTAAAACCTGGTCTGGTTTTGATAGCCAAAGGTCTTCCCATAAGTGCATGAGTTTAGTGCCTTCCTGATGATGATATCTTTCTTGAAGTTCAATGAGTGCCTGCGGGCTGAAGTTATTATTTAAACTTACCAGGTTGATGATCAATTGATGATTAATCCGTAATAACTGAAATCCATCCTCTAAATAAAAAAAACAACCAATTTTGTGATGAGCAAGTGATAAACTAAATTGATGGTGCCAGTTATCCTGGGAAATTAAATTATTCAATCAGCAGAATTTATTCAGAAAAATTATCTGCTGCAAATTTAACCATCAGATTGTTAAATCCATTCTTTTTCTTTAAAGTTAGTATGGATAATCTCCACTAAAGTTTCTACTTCCTTTAATTTGGCATCATCAAGGGTTGAAATTTTAAAACCCGCTTTATGATCACCAAAATCGTGTAAATCATGATTTTCTGCAGAAAATTCATCTGTATTGATTTTAACTTCTACAACATCACCGTTAATATAAACACCTGTAAAAAAACGTTCGGTCACTTTTTCGCCGTCTAATTCAATATTTTTCTCACTGTAGAGATCATACCCGTTTTCCGAATTTTCGTGTACCGTATATCCGCGGGTGGCGTAGGGCTGTATTCCGGCTCTAATGGTCTGAAAAATTTCAACAAGATCAGTTTTCATAATTGTATTTGATTTTAGAATTAAACACCATAGTACAACTATTGTTTAGTTTTTATTCTGTTAGCCACCAATTTTCAGTTGGTAAATATTCGTTTAAAATTATGGTTTCGCCCAATTTTGGGGTAACTAAAGGAAGCTGTTTCGCTGTAGCCGCTAAAACAACTCTTTTAACAGGTTCGTTCCATGGATGCATAGCTAAGCTAAATTTTCCCCAATGCACTGGCATTAAAACTTTTGCTTTTAAATCGATTGCCGCCTGCACCGTTTGTTCCGGAAACATGTGGATGTACGGCCAATAGGCATTGTATTGCCCACACTCGAGCAGGGCTAAATCAAATGGGCCAAACTCCTCACCTATTTTGGCGAAGTGTGTATCATATCCAGAATCGCCACCTAAAAATAGTTGGCAGTTTGCAGTTCTCAGTACAAAGGCCGACCAAAGCGTTTGATTTCTTTTAAATTTTCTCCCGGTAAAATGTCTCGCCGGAACAGCTGTTAATTGCAAGTTGTTAAACAATGTTATTGATTCGTTCCAGCTCAGTTCATTTATATTTTCTTTCTTAATCCCCCATCGCTCCAGATGTGAACCTACTCCCAGCGAAGTAACAATACTTTTAACTTGTGGTGCAATTTTTAAAATACTATTATAATCAAGGTGATCATAATGGTCGTGTGTGATGATCAGGATATCGATATTTTTAAATTCCTCTGCTTTTATTACGTCGGTGCCAAAAAAAGCCTTACTCCCGATAAATGAAAATGGAGAAGGGGTTTTGCTAAATATAGGATCAACCAGAATTCTCAAACCAGCTATTTTAATCAGGTAAGATGAATGTCCAAACCAGATAATTTCGGGAGCATCGCTTTTAGGACTACCGTTTAAGTCGGGTAAAATATATGGAAGCGCTTTATCCGGAGCCTTATTCGGGTGTTTTTCGAAAAGAAATGCGCTTAAAACCTTAAAAAAGCTAACCCCTTCAGGTTGCATGAGCGTTAACGACTCATTTTGCAGGGCACCATCACGATAATTAGTCAGGTGGCGGATTTTTTCCAATCGTAATCCTTTCGGCAAACGCCCAAAAACCGGAAGATTTATAATGACTAAAAATGCAATAAAGAGAACGAGTACAATATATATGGTGATCATGTTATTTATTAATTCAGGCAAATTATAAATATGCTTTTATAAAAATAACATGCCATGGATATTTGACGTATGGATTACTGTTAAGGATTTTAAACAGCAGTTCCCCGACTGGCTACGGCATTGTTGTATAACGAACCTTAATTTATAATTGAAAAAGATTGATATTCATAATAGCGGAAAGATTGAGAAAAAGACATCGCAAACGTTTGATTAATTTGTATTATTACATACCGAAGAAATTTAATGTAGTTTAGCACTCAGAATGCAGTCGAAACCAACAACCATCAAAGAAATAGCCAGAATCTTAAACATTTCTCCATCCAGTGTTTCAAGGGGATTACATGATCATCCGAGCATTGGGGCGGTTACCAAAGAGAAAATTAAGCAGCTGGCGAAGTCGTTAAACTATGAGCCTAACAATGCGGCAATTCTTTTTCAAAAAGGGAAAACATATACTATTGGCGTAATTTTACCAGAGCTATCAGAATATTTTTTCTCCGTCGCTATTTCAGCAATTGAAGATGAAGCTATTAAGAAAAATTATACCGTAATTTTTGCTCAATCGCACGATCATTATGAGCAGGAAGTAAAGCTCGTTGAAAAAATGAAAAATCAGCGGGTAGACGGTTTATTGGTTTCCATCAGTAAAGAAACTTCCAGGTTCGATCATTTCGAAAAACTTAATTCTTTTAATATACCAGTCGTATTTTTTGATCGGATACCGCCATTAAAAAACGTGCATTATGTTGCGTGTAGTTTAGAAAGTGCAACAGTAAAGGCTGTAAACTATCTTCTGAAAAAGGGACACAGAAGTATTGGAATGATTAATGGACCGAGCACCTTATATGCGAGTGAGGAGCGCAAGGATGGTTATATGCGGGCAATTGCTTTTAACCGCTTAAAATTCGATCCATCTTTAGTGGTAAACTGCGATTTAACCGAACAAGGTACAATAGACGCTGCCGGACAGTTTTTAAACCACAAAAGAAAACCGACGGCTATCGTTGTTTTTAATGATTATGTGGCGCTGTTTCTAATCAGACACTTTAAAAAATTAAATGTAATTAATGATTATGATATCGTGAGTTACTCAAATTTACCTATTATCAGTTACTTGGATAATTCACCTATAGCTTCGGTAGAGCAATATCCATATTTGCAGGGACAAAAAGCCGCCAATATCTTGTTAGATCTTATTCATAGTCCAAATTCTGAGAACCGGGCCTATTACAATACCATTGTAGAATCTGATTTGATTATAAACGAGGTAAAAGAATAAACCAACATTTGCGCTGAATGGCTAGCTTTTGTTTAAACTTCCTGGCAAAATATTATACTGCTTTTTAAAGGCAGTGATAAAGTGTTGTGCATTTTTATAGCCCACAAGAAAAGAAACTTCATTAACCGTTTTCTTTTCCTTTGATAAAAAATAATGAGCTTTTTCCATCCTGATCTTATAAAGATAACCAAATACAGTATATCCGGTTAGTTCCTTAAAGCCTCTTTTAAGCTTAAAATCATTAATACCAACCTTACGCGACAATTCCATTAACGAATTTGGAT
Source organism: Pedobacter alluvionis (assembly GCF_003664035.1). Classification (GTDB taxonomy): domain Bacteria; phylum Bacteroidota; class Bacteroidia; order Sphingobacteriales; family Sphingobacteriaceae; genus Pedobacter; species Pedobacter alluvionis. Next base: position 39,134 of record NZ_RCCK01000016.1, on the reverse strand, counting down.
TTTGTAAATCGTACTCCACCAATCTTTTGGCCATTATAATTTTTTCTACATCATCCTTTTTCATTATGCCTGTCTGTTTCTTTGGTTTTTGATTAAAATAAGCGATAATCAATTCAAATATCCGGGCCTCCAGATACAGGCGTTTTACCCTACCTTCGTGCCTGGGATAAATAATTTGCTGCAGTATTAAACCAATTTCCGGGCTAATAGATTTCTGGATGGTCTTTTTAAGATCATTAGCAAGTTCTGCACCTGTTAACTGGCAGAAATACGCTTGTGTTAGCTGTATATAAAGGCATCTGGTTTTCCCTGCTACATTAAATTTAATCGAATTAATCAGGCCTATATTAAAGTCCTGCTCGTTTTTAGCAAGTGATAAAAAATGATGCTGGTGCCGGTTATGGCAATAATTAATCGTGCCGCTCAGGCAAAACAGAAAACCAATATGCTGTTGTGAAGATTCAAAAGAAAAACTTTCTTCCCGTTGCAGACCAATTTCAAAAATAGAAATGTGAATCCCGCTAAACCATTTTTGGGTGATGTGAAAGTTGAAATCGTCTGTTTTTAATTCAGTTACAATCTCCTCTACATCTTTAGCTCCATCAAAATTATCTGGGTAGGTGTGTTCATAAATAATTTTTCCTTCCGGATTGGTTGAGAGTTTAACTTCCATATTGATTTAATCCGTTTAGCGGTATTAATTATCCGTTTAACGTTATCTGTTTTTAGTGAATATCCACAAATTTGCATAATTATTTATAATTAGTCTAAATAAATGAAGATATATTTATCAATTGCCTTTTCGCTTTATGGGTTTGTAACTGTGGCTCAGGAAATTAAAATGGATACAGTAAAGGCAAATGATTTAAGAGAGGTAGTGATTACGGGCCAATACGGGCCGCAAACTTTGAAAAATTCGGTTTACAATGTAAAAACCATAAGTGCAGAACGGATTAAGTTAAGAGCAGCAACCAATGTACAGCAGATTTTAAATACCGAACTCGGTTTTCGTTTTAGTAATGATTTAACCTTAGGCACAACTGATGTTTCTTTAATGGGGATGACCGGCAGAAATATTAAAATTTTACTGGATGGTGTACCGATGGTAGACCGATCGGATGCCCGCGAAAGTTTAAATCAGATAGACGTTAATACCATTGAAAGGATCGAAATTGTAGAAGGCCCAATGTCTGTTGTGTATGGTACCGATGCTTTGGCCGGCGTAATTAATATTATAACTAAAAATCCTGGTAAGCAATTCCTGAGTATTCATGCGCGTGTACAGGAAGAAACAGCTGGAAAAGAATATAATCTGCTCCATGGTGCAGGTCAGCATAATCAGAATCTAAGTATTAGCTGGCAAAAAAAAGGCTGGAGTGCTTTGCTTGGTGTGTCACATAACGATTTTGGTGGCTGGAATATGGCTCCGAAAACGGCATTTTTAGAAGAATTTAATAGCTATAAAAATCAATGGAAGCCTAAAAAGCAATGGCTTGGTAATACTAAAATCGGTTATAGAAATCAAGATTTTAATATATGGTATCGTTTAGATGGGCTAAACGAGGATATTGATTCGCGTTTTGGAATAAATCCATCAAGCTTCGAAGGAAAGCTGTCTACCTATACTACCAAACGTTATACGCAACAATTGCAGTCTGAATGGAGGGTAAATGACAAATTACAGCTCACCGCTGTAGGTGGTTACACCGATTTACAACGATCAACCTATACCGTTATCCATAATTTTACAAACAACACAGAACGATTAAGCGTGGATAAGGGCGAACAGGATATCGCAAAATTCAACTCCGCTATTTTTAGGGCCACTGCAATTTACGTATTGAATAAATCAATTGTATTTCAGCCCGGAATCGAATACAATAGAGATGCAGCTAGTGGCCAGAGAATTAATGGATCGCCGATCATTAATGATTATGCAGCGTTTATTTCTGCCGAGATTAAACTTACTGGTGGAATAAGTGTTAGACCAGGATTGAGGTTTATTAAAAATTCCATTTATGATGCCCCTCCTGTAATTCCTTCATTAAATGCCAAGTTTACTTTAACCCAAGATTTAGATCTTAGACTGGCTTACGCTAAAGGTTTCCGTTCTCCAGCTTTGAGGGAATTATATTACGATTTTGTAGATGCCAGTCACAATATTTTAGGTAACCCTAATTTAAAAGCAGAAGAATCGAACAGTTTTAATGGCTCGCTGGCCTGGACCGGCGTACATGAAAAAGATTTGCAGTTCCGTTCTACCCTATCGGGATTCTACAATTTGTTTAAAAACAGGATTAATTTTGCTCAGTCTCCTACGGATAACTCCATAACCTCACTATTTAATGTAGATAAGTATAAAACAACAGGTGCTACGTTAGATAATACATTGATTTACAAAAATATTCAGGCTACACTGGGTGTATCATATATTGGCCGATACAATGATTTAAGGGTGAGCAATCCAGACCTGGAGACTCCTGAATTTGCATGGGCTACGGAAGTAAACTCGAATATAACTTATACAATTCCGAAAATAAATGGGAGTATCAGTCTCTTTTATAAATATACCGGCAGCTTACCAAACTATAAACTTATGGTAGAAAACGATCCCAACTCAGTAATACTGACGAAAATCAGTGATTTCCATACCGCAGATTTAATGCTGAACAAAAATCTATTTAAATCTTTAACCATTAATGCCGGTATTAAAAACCTTTTTGATGTTACTCAATTAAGTAACAGTTCAACCGCTACCGGCGGAGCGCATAGCACAGGTGGTGATCTTCCGTATAGTTATGGTCGATCGTATGTGCTTGGGCTAACCTATAACTGGAATAAACTTTAACAATAATAACATAATTAAAACAAGATGAATAAACTTAACTCAATGATCGCTGTGGCTTTTCTGGCCATAACATTTACGGCTTGTAAAAAAGATACCGATGAACCCATTTTTATTGCTCCACCTTCTGATGGAAGTACGTTAACACTTAGCGGATTAATTGGTGCTGAAGCTGGAAGCGCCGCAGGAAATAGTGTTTATGTAGATTTTAGTGCAGATAAACAAACTTCGATAGAACGGGATAGTTGGGATTTAGGTTTTTATTCCGGAACTGATTTTAAAGTAATCTTGAATTCAAGCAATGGAGCTTCTGCTTTAGTAATCAATAAAACAGACTTAAACGCTGTAACAATCGCCGATTTTGATCCTAATGCTTTAAAAGTTGGTCAAGGACTTGGCAACTTTACAATAGTTGATGATGGTAGAGAACCAAATATTTTAAATAAAACTGCTATTGCGGCTATATCTTCGATTGATGCAGAAAATAAAGTGTACATCATCAATAGAAAAGGTGGAGCCGCAACAGTGCTTGCTAATGAAGAGCTTTATAAAATTAGGATAATCAGAAAAGGCACAACAGGCTATACTTTACAATATGCTAAAGTAACTGAAACTACATTTAAAACATTGGATGTAACTAAAAACCCTGAAGCCAGTTTCCAATTCACCTCCTTAGTTAAAGGAATAGCTGTTACTTCAGAGCCTACAAAGGCAAGTTGGGATATTGTTTGGGGTTACAGCATGTATTGGACTAGTACTCTTCCTTATGCTTTTTCAGACCTAGTTTTCATCAATAATTTGGCTGGTGTAACAGCAGCTTCAATTGCTACCTCTACTAAAAGTTATGCAGCATTTTCTGAATCGGACCTTACAAGTGTAACCTTTTCTGCATCAAGAGATATAATCGGTTCTAAATGGAGAACTTCACCTAATCAACAAGGTTTAGGAGGTGCTGTCAATGATAAAGTTTTTTACGCAATAAAAGATGGCTCAGGAAATGTATACAAGTTAAAATTTGTAAGCTATATTTCTGGAGATGGCGGTACACGTGGTAAACCGGTAATCGAATATAAATTGGTTAAAAAAGGATAATATAAGCTAAAGCTTAAAAAAATATGTTTTGTTAGTTGGATAAAAGCTCTCCGCGATGGGGAGCTTTATCTTTTTACAGGTGTTATTAATTTATGGGCGTCATGCTGATCAGATAGCTATCGGATTTATTGCAGCATCTATACCGTAACTCTCATTAAGACCCTGAAACAAGCCACCATTGACAGACTCCAAAAAAAGGTCGTCATTGCGAGGCACGAAGCAATCTTAAAGCGCACGCTGTTAGCGATAGTTGTAAGATTGCTTCGTCGGCTGAAAAAGCCTTCTCGCAATGACGATTCCTCGCCGGAACATAGCAATAGAACCCTCTGTTCAATATATTGATTTTTATAAAATAAACTATCCCTCAGGGTGAAGATGCAAGACTTGCTAAGTGTTACACGCATATTACGGTTAAACTTCGTAAGTCTAACGAATGCTATAAACGCAAAAAGGGGCCTGGCATACCAGAACCCTTTTTGTTTCATACTCGCGAAATATTATTTTCCAGAGTTTTTCTTGTCAGTTACTTCTGCACGGATTTCTTGTGCTAAAACTTTAAGATCTTGCATTGCTTTACGCACACGAGTACCAGCAGCTGCGTTGCCAGCATTATAAAATTTTTCTACATCTGCTTCAATAGCAGCAACAGCAGCTTTAACTTTTGAGAATTTTTCCATCGCTAATTGATGTTTTTAGGGTTTAAAAAATTTATTTTTTTCAATAATACATATTTACCTTGAATTAACAACAGAAAGCAAATATTTATTTGCAATAAGTTTTGCACATTTTCACAATCAAAAAAATGCCTTTACACTTATTGCAGCCACATTTTTAACAATTCGAAGATAAAATATTAGCACTTATGCAATTTGCTCAGAGAGCTTCGTCAGGTTATTGAAGGTAAAGTTGGCACTATTTATACAGCGTTCATAATCTGCCTCAGTAACATGCTTATTTAATACAGAAAGAAATATTTTCCATTTTGCGCTCAGCTCTTCCCCGTAAACGCCATAATAATTTAGGCCATCCTCGTGGTTTTTAAAATTCGGATTGGCTAAAAGATGCCTTTTAATAACGTTACCGCCCAATGTTGCCCCTTCCAGCACATATAGTGCACCTAAAACTTCTGCAATATTTTTTTCCGGAATAAACAATTCAAAACTTAACTCTGGCAAGGTTAAGGTGCTGATATTCCAGTAATTTAGGTCTTGTTCTAATGCGCCCAGTTTTAACCGGTCCTTCATCCCCAATTGCCCAGCAATAGTTGAGTCTAAACTATTTGCGAGTGTATTTTCTAATTTCTGGTGAATGATATAATTAATAGTTAACAACTTTTTATACTGATCGGTACTTAACGTATTGTTCATAATCTCATTAACGAACATCAGGGATTCTAATGTTTTATGATTTTGTGCAGTTTCAGTTCTCAATAAATTGGAAATCATATTTGGGAGTTTATTACTAAATAAAAAAGATTCGGACTAATGCCCGAATCTATCCATATTTTTTATTCAATTTTAATTTAATTTTAAATGTTGGTTAAACCAAAAGTCGTGTACGGAATGTACACATTTAACTAAGTTTTCGTAACCGTCTGGCTTGGTAAGGTATGCATTCGCGCCAAATTCGATTGAGGCTTTAACATCGTCCGGATTATCGGATGTTGAAAACAAGATTACGGGTATGGACTTAAGGTAGGGAATATCCCGGATAAATTTCAGTAAATCCAAACCAGATAAGCCTGGTAAATTCAAATCGAGCAAAATTAATTTAGGCTTAGTTTTATTTTCCGCAAAACCCTGAAGTTTTTTCAATGCTTCTACCCCATCTTCAACTATCGTTAAATTCAGTGTATCCTTAACTTCCTGTACAGCACTTTGCATAAAAAAAGCATAATCTATATCATCCTCAACATAAAATATATCTGGTGTTTTCATTTATCTGTTTTTAAAAGCTACAAAAAAGGTCGATCCTACATTTAACTTACTCTCAAACCAAACTCTGCCATGATGTTTTTCTACAACCCTTTTTACAATAGCCAGTCCCACTCCTGATCCTTCAATCTCCTTCACATTATCCATACGTTTAAAAAGCTCAAAAACCCTGTCATAATAACGATTATCAATTCCTATACCATTGTCTTTAACCGAATAGATAATCTCCCCTTCGTCTATATACGCAGAAACTTCAATTTGGGGTTGTTCAACCATAGCAGAGTACTTTACAGCATTTCCAATCAGATTTGTAAAAACCTGCGTAATCATGGTTTTATCTCCTTTGATGTTAGGAAGTTGTCCTAAAATTAACACTGAATGATCTGCTTTATAGGCCGACCATACCTCGGTTTTGATGTCTTTAAGCAAAGATTCCATATTTACGGTTTCAAAATGAATCTCAGAACGGCCAACTCTTGCTAAATTTAAAATTTCCTTAATCAATAAGTTCATTTTATCAGCCCCGACTAAAATCCTGCTTAACATTTTTTTACCTCCCTCATCTATACTCTTGTTTTTAAGCATTAGCTCTGTATAGGTTTTAATCGAGGTAAGCGGAGTTCTCAGATCATGAGATATGGTATAGCTAAACGTATCCAGTTCTTCATAAGCAGCCTGCAGCTTCTCATTAAGTGCTCTGATTTCATTCGCCTTTTTATTAATATCGGCCACGATAATTTCGCGTATTCTCAACACAGAGGCAACTTCTTCAGCCATCCATTTTTCAGATGTATTATTAACTACCTCCGACCAGATTTCGAAAGATTTGCGTGGAGAAAGACTCATTAAACCACTTTCTGATTCAACAACGGATTTATCCGGATTTCCAGCCCAATTTACATCGGTAATCATTTCGGGTTTAAACCAAATGATCATTTCTCCCAGTTCTTTATTTATCAGACAAGAAAGAATGCCAGAGGCGATTGACTTATATTTTTTAGCCGGAGAATAGATTTCAGACAGCCGATGGGTATAATATATCGACTCATCGTTAGTTGTTTTCAACCATTCAGCAAGTTCCCTTATATCTTCTTCTAATGGTACATTGCCAATGGTTTTGAGTTCATTTTCAAAAATGACAGCAACTCCGGATGCTTTGGTCGCATCTAAAATAGTACGTTTATGGGTGGTTATAGCCTCAATTAAATATTTATCGCGTGTTAAATGCTCAGACAGGATATTCGCCGTACTTTTAAATTGCTCAATAATTTTTGCATCTTCTTCTTCCTGGCGGTATTCCAAAGCTGAAGAAAGAATTTGGCCGATTAGCTTAGCGCCTTCTCTAGCTTTATAATCAATAAATTTAGGGCTATAATTATGGCAGGCAATTAAACCCCAAAGCTCACCATGAGAAATCAGGGATATGCTAAAACTGGAGTGAACACCCATATTTTTTAAATATTGAATGTGTATAGGTGATACTGCCCGTAAACCTCCATTCGTTAAATCTAGTGCTTCGTTTTCTTTGAAGGTAATGATGGGTGAATCGGCTACGTTTACATCTGCAATTAGTCTGGTTAAATTCAGTTTATATAGTTCTCTTGCTTGTTTCGGAATATCTGATGCGGGATAATGTAAGCCAAAAAAAGACTCTAACGTTTCTTCTTTTTCTTCTGCAACAACTTCGCCATGTCCATCCTCTAAAAACTTGTAGACCATAATACGGTCGTAATTGATCAATCTTTTTACTTCCTTGGCTGCTCCCTTTAATAAGGCCGAAATATTTTTGCCCTGAAGCATAGATGAAGCTGAACGACCAATTGAACTTTGAATGTCGAACTGCAGCGTAACGGGTTCAAATTCTAATAACCAGTCGTTTTTTGAAGAAGAAATAATGAGGTAAAATGGAAGTCCGTTAATCTCGATAGGATGTGGACTAATGGCATCAAAACTTTTACGGATAATACCCAGTTTAAGCAAGTCTTCAATTTTAAACGCAGAATCTTGTTGTTTAATAAAATGATTTAACTCAAACAGTGGTTTATTTAATAAGTTTCTGGCTGGTTCATTTAAAAAATCTCCTGTATTTTCACTAATATAGGTAATGGCTGTGCTGTTCTTGTCAACAGCTATTAGAAAACCATGTGATTGAATTTTGCCCGGTATGTGAATGGGCTCTTTATCACAATTGGTTAGGTCTACAGAAAATTTAGTCATACGTATTTTTTGGCAGCATATTTAATCCTACGAATTAACAAATATAAAGCGTATATTTTAGAATGCCTATAATTTGATAAATTCGGATTTGAGATTTGTTTTTTATTATATATTTGTTTGAATTTAAAAAAATCATTCAAACTTGGCTAAGAAAAATATTTTGGTTATTGAAGATAACCATGCAATCCTGGATGTTATAACTCTTATTTTGGAAAGCGAAGCTTTTAATGTTAATGGGCTAAACAAAGGTGCTGACTTTATTAAGCATGTTCAGGAATTTAATCCAGATGTAATAATTATGGATATTATGCTCCCTGATGTTGATGGAAGGGTACTTTTAAAAGAATTAAAAGAGACTGAGGCTACGAATCATATTCCTGTATTAATGATTTCTGCCCGTTACAATGCAAGTAACTATTCATTAGATGGTATAGAAGCAGATGATTTTATGGCCAAGCCTTTTAACATTGACGAATTGATGGACAAGATTTATGCTTTACTGAGAAAATAGGCTTTTATTCAGGCATACCAGGCAATTTTATTCCCCCAAGTTTTAGGTTTTTCATTAATACTTCCAGAAAAGAGAGTTTAGTATCTGTAAATCCATGCGCATTTACCCAAACATTTATATTTGCTCTATAACCACTATCTTCTAAAGCGGACACGCCTATTCTTCGTTCCGGTGTTTTTAAACAAGGACTAAATTCATCGACAGTTTTATTGAAAATAGAAACAACTTTTTCATAATCGATTCCATAACTAAATTTAATTTCAATATCCAATCTTCTAATCCCTTCCCTGCTAATATTGATAATCACTTCATTCGATAATTTACTATTTGGAATAACTACTGTTCTATTATCAAAGGTTTTAACTATGGTGTAAAATATCTGGATTGAGGTTACCGTCCCTTCCTGTCCTTGTGCAATAATATTATCACCTACAACAAAAGGTTTTAATAGTAAAATCAATACTCCACTGGCAAAATTTTGCAGGGTACCTGATAATGCTAAACCTGCCGCAACACCGATACCACCAATAAGCACGGTTAAAAAAGTAAGCTGAATGCCAATAATCTGCATTACCGTAAGTACTAGTAAAATTCTTAAGGTAATCAGCATTAAACTGGTTAAAAAAGGGCGCAACGATGGATTTACATCCTTTCGATGCATGCCGCCCTGCACCCATTTTCCTAATAACTTAATTAGCCATAATCCTAAAAAAAGGATTACCACACCTAAAATTACAGACGGTCCTTTATCAATTATCCAATCGTAAGCTTTATCATAAAAGTGGTTGATATTATTGGCATCAGTCTTCATAAACTAAAGATTCTTCTCTAAAATATTACGGTTTTTTATGTTTAACAGGGTTGTCTTTAGATACACTTACTTTCTTTGCATCTTTAGCTGATGTTACTTTGTCATCAGCTCCTTTAGCTTTTGCATTGTCCGGTGCAGTAGCCTTGCTACTTTCTGCCGCTGTTTTAGCATTTTTCATTTTCAGTTCTTTAATAATTAGTCTTCGGCATTGAGCCAGGCTTTGGCTTCTTCTATTTCTACTGGTTTAAAACCTTTTGATTTACCCGGCGTAACTACGGTAAAAATATCAGTAAACCACTCCACTCCTTTTTCGGCACTTACTACAGCAATTTTTTTCCATTTGGCAAAATTCTGCAGGCCAGCTTTAACATCCTCTACCCATGCTCCAGCCGTGAAATTTTTCACATCAGTCTCTAAAACAAGCAAATACCTGATTTCATTAAATCGCTTAGCGGTTCTTTGCAAGCCGGTTAATAAAACACTCTTTACATCATCGCTCGTCACTTCTCCGGTAGCTCTTACGCCAAAAATGTGATCTGGTAGTCCTGTTATTTCAGTTAGCATAAAATTTCTTTTATTTAAGAACACCATAATTCACCAAGATGTTTGCTATTTAAATAAATTCTGAAAGTTGTGTCGTAAACCAAACACTATCTTACTGATACTGTTATAGAAACAATATTTATAAATAAACAATCCTATGGAGATAAATTTCTTAAAATCTTTTACGCTTGCTTGTGGGCTGGCTGTTTTACTTTCTGCCTGTACGGGGGTAACAAAAAATGAAACTGTTACAGATTCGACCAGAAGTGATTCAACACTGGCTGCAGCATTAAAACCTGCTGGCCCTGCCCCTGAATGGGGAAAAACAATAAAGCCGGAAATGCAGGTGGTTATAGAAAAACTAAGTAGTTATGGAGATAAACCTTTAGAAACTTTAAGCGCTACTGATGCGCGCAAAAACAATACACCAACGGATGCCGTAATGGATTTAATAAAACAAAATAACATTGCGGTGCCCACGCCCAAGATAGATACCATGGGTAAGGATATTGATGTTACTGGCGGCAAAATTCATTTGCGTATTTACACCCCAAAAGGAGGAAACGGACCGTATCCACTCATTGTTTATTACCATGGCGGCGGTTTCGTTATTGCCAATTTAGATGTTTATAATGCATCTGCACAAGCTTTGGCAGAGCAGGTTGGTGCAATTGTAGTTTCTGTGGCTTATCGCTTAGCCCCCGAAAACAAATTTCCTACCGCTCATAACGATGCTTTTACGGCTTATGAATGGGCTGTGAAAAACGCAGTAGACTTAAAAGCCGATCCGGCAAAAATTGCAGTTGTTGGCGAAAGTGCAGGTGGTAATTTGGCGGCAAACGTATCTATTATGGCCAGAGACAAACATATTATGCTTCCTGTACACGAAGTTTTGATCTATCCTATTGCTCAGGCGGATATGAATACTGAATCTTATAAAATGTATCAAAATGCAAAACCGTTAAACAAAGCAATGATGGGCTGGTTTAATGAACAATACCTCAACACGATGATTGAAGCGCAAGATCCAAAAATATCTCTGATTAATACCAATTTAAAAGGCCTTCCATCAACAACCATTATTACTGCAGAAATAGATCCGTTACATGATGATGGTATAATGCTGGCCGATAAACTAAAAACTTCAGGCGTTAAAGTGAATACAAGGAATTACGAGGGCGTTACGCATGAGTTCTTTGGTATGGCTTTGCTTGTACCCGAAGCAAAGGCTGCTCAGGCTTATGCCGCTGATCAGTTAAAAGCTGCTTTTAAATAGCGTTTTTTAACCACAGATGGACACAGATAAACACGGATTTTTATCTGTGTCCATCCTTAATATCTGTGGTTAAAATTTTTAGCCATAAGCAAATGATGCTTTGGTCGCTTCCAAACTAACTATGCTCCTTTCTTCGTACCCAAACTCTGCATCAATTGATCATATAAATCATCGCTTGAAGCTTTTTGTGGTTTCATCTTTTTAACGGTTGCTCGTTTTCCTTTAGCTTTTGCTTTGATAATCTTTAATAATTCATCACTATAATCATCTTTAAATGCACTGAGGTCGAATTTTGAGCTGTATTGTTTGATCAAAGCCAATCCTACATCCATTTCTTTTTTGGTAATGGTAACATCATCAACCTTATTAATTTCTGACAGGCTCCTGATTTCCTGTTCAAATCTGATTTTTGTAATTACAATTACATGTTCCATAGGATGGATTACACAAAGGTTTTCTGTGTTCCTTAATACAAACCTGGCAACACCAGCTTTGCCCGATTTCTCTAAGGCTTTTAGTAATAATCCATAAGCTTTTTTGCCTTGCTTTTCAGGCTCGGTATAATAAGAAGTTTCGTAATAAATAGGGTTAATATCCTTTATATCAACAAAATTCTCCAGTTCAATAATTTTAGTTTTTTCAGGTGCAGCCTCTTCAAAATCGTGTTTATCTAAAATAACGTACCTGTCTTTCAAAAAATAGCCCTTAACTATTTTCTCATAAGGCACCTCCTTATGTGTATTTTCATTCACCCTTATAAATTTAATCTTTGCCTGATCACGTTCATCAAGCATATCTAAATCAAGATTACTATTCTGGACTCCTGAAAACAACTTAATCGGGATATTTACCAAACCAAACCCAATCGAACCTTTCCATATTGATCTCATAGCTTAATATTTACTTACTAACAAGCGCCTAAAACAGATTGTTTTGGGTTTATTAAGCGTAAATTGAGGAAATCACAAACTATTTAGATAATGCAATGTTATTTAAGTATAAACCCTATCTGAAATACATATGAAAATCGCCTATATTTCAACCTATCCTCCTCGTGAATGCGGTTTAGCTACTTTTAATCAGAATCTGGTTAATGCCTTAAGTTTAAATCCTGCTTATGATGCGCAGAAAAGCTTTGTTGTTGCATTAAATGAATCGGATGATGTTAATGAACACGATTACCCAAACGAAGTAAAATTTGTCATCCGTCAACAAAATCAAAAAGATTATATTGATGCTGCAGATTTTATCAATAACAGTGATGTAGATAGCTGTATCATTGAACATGAATTTGGTATATATGGTGGCAATAGTGGTTTATTCTTATTGTCTTTAATTAACAGATTAAAAAAACCATTCATTACCATTTTGCATACGGTTTTAAAAGAACCTAATTTTATGCAGCAGACCATTATTAAAGAGATTGCGGTTAAATCGTCTAAAATAGTGGTGATGAGCAAAAAAGCAGTCTTATTTTTAACCAGTATTTACCAAATTTCCAAGGCTTCTATCAAATTAATAGAGCATGGAGTTCCAGATCTGGAACCTATACTTAATAACGAAATTTCACAAAGTGAACTTTTTAAAAATCGAAAAGTGCTTTTTACTTTTGGTTTAATTAGCAGGAATAAAGGTTTAGAAACGGTGATTAAAGCATTACCCAGCATTGTAGCGCAACATCCTGATGTTTTATATGTGATTTTGGGCAATACTCATCCTGGCGTGGTAAAACATAATGGTGAAGAATATCGCGATAGTTTAAAAGCATTGGCGAAAGATTTAGGCGTAGAAAATAATATTGCTTTCGTTAATAAATTTGTATCTGAAGAAGAATTACATCAATATTTAACGGCCTGTTATTTATATATTACGCCTTATTTAAATGAAGCCCAAATTACCAGCGGTACGCTATCTTATGCCATTGGCGCAGGTGCAGCGGTAGTTTCTACCCCATATTGGCATGCACAAGAGCTTTTAGCCAATGACAGAGGCAAATTATTCGATTTTAAAAATGATGCTAAACTTGCGGCCATTGTTAATGAACTCTTAAGTGATCATGATAAATATCAAAAACTAAAACAAAAGGCTTACGAATATGGATTAAATCTTCGTTGGCCAGCTATTGGAAGTGTTTATCTTAATGTGTTGAATGAGGCATTATCAGCGGAAGCCAAATCTGAAAGAACCATCCCGCCAATAATAGATGTAGAAGGGATGCCTGTACTGAATTTAAATCACATTTCATTACTAACCGACGATACCGGAATTATACAACATGCGCGTTTTGGTATTCCAAATTTGAAGGAAGGCTATTGTATTGATGACAATGCAAGGGCCTTAATTATGGCAATAATGGCTGTAGAGCAGGGTAAAAACCCTAAAGCTTTAAAATTGATGCCCGTATATTTAAGCTTTATTCAATATATGCAGACCGAAGATGGAAATTTCAGGAATTTCCTGAGTTTTAACCGCAATTATCTGGATGAAATTGGCTCTGAAGATTCTTTTGGCCGGACCATTTGGTCATTGGGCTATTTAGTTTGCAGTGCACCCAACAATTCTTACCGTGAATTCGGCAGGGAATTATTTTCGCATGCTATTCCCCATTTCAGTGAATTAAAATACCTCCGAGGAAAAGCAAATACCATTATTGGTTTATCCTATTACCTGTGTGCTCATCCTGGTGATGAGTTAATTACAAAAGAAATCAATTTGCTGGCCAATTCATTAATGGCATCATATCAAGACAATAAAGATGGCGACTGGCATTGGTTTGAAAATATTCTTACCTATGATAATGCAATACTTCCTTTGGCATTGCTTCATCATTATGAAGTTACCGGGAATACTGCATCTTATAAAATTGCCATGGAAAGTATTGAATTTCTAAATAGCTTTTCTTTCGAAAATGGATATCTAAATCCTGTCGGCAATGCCGGATGGATGAAAAAACATGGTAAAAATCCTATTTATGATCAACAGGCTATAGAAACGATGGCGATGGTGTTATTGTATGCTAAAACTTTCGAGGTGACTAAAGATGATCAATATTTGAGTTTAATGCATATCAGCTATGAGTGGTTTTTAGGAAAAAATAGTTTACATATTCCTTTGTACGATTTTGAAACACATGGTTGTGCAGATGGGCTACAATTTAACAGTGTAAACAGGAATCAAGGTGCGGAAAGTACTCTGGCTTATTTCATCTCCCATTTAGCCATATTAAAAGCAGCAGAAGCAGAATATGAAACCTTGTCTTCCCCCTTAGTGGAGGCAGATAAATGTAGCTAGAGATAGATTTGTCCTGGAAATATTAAGGCTGGTTCAGAAGCGAACCACCCTTTTTTTGTAGTAAAAGCCAGGTCATCCTTAAATTGGCTCAGATGACTTAAGTGGTCAATATTATTTTGAAAATCAGGGTTTGGCACGCTTCGGTTACAGCAGTCCTGCTATCTCTTCATGTCCTCACTCATGCTTCGCTCCGGGCTTTTCGTTCTATCAGGTTTATTTAAATTTGCTATGTGGTTCTTAGGATTTTAGATTCACCACTACCCTCGGCCTGTGTTCTCACAGACCATGGAAAGGAACTTATGCGATCAAAACCTCGCAGGTTTTAAAAACCTGCGAGGTTTAATGATATTAAATTCATTGCCCTCATTGTAACGAGAAATATCGTTAATTATCTATCATTATTCTCCAACAATTTATTCAACAGCAGCTCTAAATTTACCGTTGCAAATGAAGAACTGTAATCAGACAATCCATAAGGAATGATCAGTTCACCGTTGCTGATGATCGATCCACAGGAATAAACCACATTGGGTACATAACCTTCGCGTTCATCGTTATTAGGGATAATTAAAGGCTCTTTTAAATGGCCTATTTCTATACTTGGGTTTTCAAGATCCAATAAACTTACGCCAATGCAATATCTACGCATCGGGCCAACGCCATGGGTAATTACAATCCATCCTTTTTCTGTTTCTATCGGAGAACCACAATTGCCGATCTGTACCAGCTCCCAATCGTAACGGGGTTGTTTTAACAGAATTGGGTTTTCCCAAACATTAACCTTGTCCGAAAACATCAGGTAATTATTCCAGCCATCAATCCGGCTCATCATTACATATTTTCCTTTAATTTTTCTTGGAAATAAGGCCAGGTTTTTGTTTTGTGCACCATCGCCATAAAGTGGAATCACTTTAAACTCGTAAAAATCTTCAGTTTGTACCAGTTTGGGGATAATTAAAGAACCATCAAAAGCTGTATACGTGGCATAGTACAGCACTTTTCCATCATCTTTAATAAATTTAACGAAACGTGCATCCTCAATCCCTTTACGTTCAAATTCTGAAATAGGAAAAATTACACGATCAGATATGTCTGTATCTTTCGAGAAAGTGATGGTGTGATAGGTGTCTGATAACCAAAGCACTTTATCGTATTCAATTAAACGGGATGGATTATCTTTGTGTAAGCTTTTAGAATCTTTGATGATATTGCTCAAACTGGTATATTCAAATTTGTCATCCAGTTTTGATTCAATTTCTTCTAATACAGAAGGATCGATCTGCGCATAAGCCGCTTTTTTCAGGAACAGTTTTTTAACGTAAATCGCATTTTTTACTACCTCGGCTTCATCAACATAATTCCCTACAGGCAAAACCTGGATATTATTGTTTTTATCAATTAATGCACGCCTGAAAACAATTGAAGAAATGTGCCCCTCACCTACGGCCCTAAAGCTTATGATTACTCTCTTTTCACCTTCCACTAAATCGGTTTGGTCAGGATCATCAACAATACTGGGATTAAAAAAAGCAGCAGATTCTATTGAATATTCGTGGGTAAAGTAAGCACCAATCAACAATCTGGTGTATTCATCAATATCTTCAAATTCGGTGCCTAATGCTGCAAATTGTTTTTTTAACTTTTTACAGTGCCGGGTAAGGATTTTGGTAATATTCCGGTGTCTTTTAGAATATTCCTGTAATATAGGCGATATCAGTGAAAATACTTTTTCATCTGAAAACTCTAAAACCTTCCGGATTACCTCTAATGCTCTCTCCTCTCCATTAAAAAAAAAACGTGCAATAACTCTTTTAGTATCTGGGTTAACCTTAACAGGTTTACGTTCTATGTATAATCTCATTATTTTAGCTGTTTATTGTAATTTTAACGCTTTCCGCCTGATGTCATCCAACGCTATAATAACGGAAGTTACGACTTAATTGTTTATATTATTTACAGTATTTGCACATAATTTTTACCTTTAATTATTCTCCCTTTTAAAGCAGATAACATGATTCCATCAGACGAAATCTTACGTTTAGAAAAATTAAAATACTACGAAATTGTAAGCACACCTGCAGAAAGTGCTTTTGATCAGATCGCACAATTGGCTGCTGAAATATTTGATGTTCCGAATGCAGGTATCGGTTTTCAGACAGAGGAGGAAATTTTTATGAAAGCTCAGGTGGGATCAGCCATCGGCTTACCTTTAAAAAATGATGCCTTTACTTTTTTTGCCTCTGCTCCCCTCAGTTCGCCTGAAGGTTATCCTCTTGGCCTGATTTACGTTGCCGATACTAAATTTAAAACAGCCGAAGCGCAGCATTTAAAAATGCTGAGTAATTTAGCGGATATGGTGATGGAAAAACTGGAGTCTAGAATTGCAGTTAGAAAAGCTTTAAGAGCCTACGATGATCGTTTACACGTGCTTGTTCATGATCTTAAAAACCCTATGACGACCATTTCACTTCAATCTGAATTGATGGGACGCATGCCGGGTATTGATGATAAAGCTGCATTAATTGCTGGTAAGATTAATGCACAATCGAAAAGAATGATTGATAATTTGAACGGCATTTTAAGCGCTGCCCGGAAAGAAGGTAACTCATTTAAGCCTAAGAAATATAAAGTAGATTTAAAAGAAATATTAGAACAGGTAAAACTTGCACTCAATTTATCCCTTAAGCTTAAAAATCAATCCGTTTTAATTGATATTAACGAACCCGTTGAAATTTTTGCTGATCCTGATAAATTAGCAACGATTTTTAGTGAATTACTTAACAATGCCATCAAGTTTTCACCAGCAGGAAAAGAAATTTACATTACCCATGAAATAGCTGATAATGCGGTAACGATTGCGATAAAAGACAATGGCGTGGGCCTGAACGAAGAAGATCTTGAAAAAGTTTTTATGAAATTCGCCCGGTTGAGTCCGGTAAGCACCAATCAGGAAAACACTTATGGATTAGGGCTGATTACCGCAAATGCATTAGTGGATATCCATAAAGGAAAGTTATGGGTAGAAAGCGATGGAAAAGATCTGGGCACAACTTTTTACGTAACATTACCCATTAAATAGGTTTGAATCTGATAATTCGCTGAGTTTCATTTCTTCGAGCAAAATCCTTTCAGAAATGGCATTTCTATGGTATGACCATTTTATTAGTCTAATTAAGCCATTTTCAATTTCAATACCCGTTATATCGCCATCACTAAAACAGCAACATCCGCTATTAAAGTAACCTGGTTTGTATTTACCGAAGCTTGGTGCTTCATCCCCTTCTTTTATCCGTTTATGAAGCTCTGCGTTTAAAAAAGCAAGATCAACAGCATTCTTTTCCTTTTTCGCTTTGTTTAATTTTACATAAATCCGTTCCAGATGTGTTAAAGATGCAAAAACAGGCTGATGTGTGTGTCCGGTAATTAAAGCCATATTCTTTTTTGTCATTATCCAGTTGTACATCAATGTATTATGCACTGTTTTAAGCTGATTGTCGTAGGCAGGCGTATTGGGATTAATTTGAAGGTACGACTGTAGTGGTGCCCAAATGGTACTCACAAACCACTTGCTAAACCAGTTCCCATCACTCTGTAAATCTCCCTGGTGTCCGTGAGTCAAAAAAATATCAAGTTTACTTTCTCCTACTGGCAACCTTAAAATAGCCCCTTCGTAAATACGGATTTTAGTTCCATAAATTCTATTGAGGTTAAACCCGGCTAAAGGATCATTATCCCAATATAAATCATGGTTACCAAATATCTTAGTGAAACGGTTTTTTGTAATGAAGGCTTTTTCTGCTTCGAAAGTAGCTTGATTGTGTTTAATCACAGATTCCAGCAAATTCTCCCAAAGTTCCTCGCTATCGCCCAGATTTATATAATGGAAATCTTGTTGATTATAGTATTCGAGTGCTTTCAGGTAATTCTTTTCGGCTAAAGTGAAATCATCGGCATAATCAAGGGCACCCTTATGCTGATCTGATAAAATAATAAATTTATCAGTATCGGTAACTTCAAAAATAAGTCCCCGTTTCCCAGGGTTGGCATTAATAGTTTTGTAAAGTTTATTTAAAGCTTCATGGATACGTTTACGGTTAGGCCTTGAACCAAATCTATTCGACATGCGGATAATCCAGGCACTGAGTAAACGTTGTAAGAGTCGTCGCATGTATAAAATGAGCCGTCGCTGGTAAATAGTTTTTTAAAGTAACAAAAAATATTGTGAATCGTTTTAAACTGTCATTCTGAACATAGTGAAGAATCTCTGGCCTATGAAACATAGAACCCAAACCTTTTCAGAAATGATATTGGTTACTTAGTATAAGAAGTTAAGTGAATTAAGTCCTACTTTCTAAATTTCGGTAACAAAATGCTATTACAGAATTAACTGAATGAATATCCTAATCTGCAACCCGACTTCTTCATTGCATTCAGAATGACAAATAAAAGCATTCAATTTAAAAATATTTACTAAATTTGTTAGTATTGAAAAGATCAGGAAGCGCAGATTTACCCTTACATTATGGCCATGTACCACCATGGTTGGCCCAGCGTATGGCTACACTTGGTTTAGCGATAACGGAAGCTATATTACTGGAATATGGTAAAGCAGAAGTAATACGCCGTTTAAGCAGTCCCTTTTGGTTTCAGAGTTTAGGTGCGGTAATGGGGATGGATTGGCATTCTTCCGGAATTACCACATCAGTTATGGGTGCTTTGAAGAAATCGATTAATCCCTTATCAAAAGAGCTTGGAATTTACATTTGTGGTGGCAAAGGAAAACACAGCAGAGAAACGCCAAATGAACTTTTAAAAATTGCTGATAAAACGGGGTTAAATGGGACCGAATTGGTTCGGGCGAGTAAACTCAGTGCAAAGGTAGACAATACTGCCATTCAGGATGGGTTTCAATTATACCTTCATAGTTTTATTTTAAGCAACGAAGGCGATTGGGCAGTGGTGCAACAAGGCATGAGCGATAGCAGCTCAACAGCAAGAAGATACCACTGGCATTCTGAAAACTTAAAATCTTTTGTAGAAGAACCACATACAGGCATTTGCGGTATTAATCAAGGCAAGATCCTGAACCTAACGGCTAATGATGCTGATAAGGCAAGGCAGAGCATGATGAGTATGACGACTGAATCGCCAACACGGATGATCAGTGAAATACAAAAGCTGGTAATGCCCGATCATCATGAGGTAAAATCGAAAGATGTAGATTTAAAACGTTTGGGAAGTATTTTGTGGCTGGCTCAGGAAAAGCAACCGGCGGATTTTGAGGAATTATTATTACTCGAAGGTATGGGGCCAAGAACCTTACAATCCATGGCTTTGGTAAGTGAGGTAATTTATGGTACGCCTTCCCGGTTTACTGATCCTGCACGTTATTCTTTCGCACACGGCGGCAAAGATGGTCATCCCTTCCCTGTTCCGGTAAACGTTTATGATGAGACTATAAGTGTTTTGCAGAAAGCAATTGAAAAAGCGAAGATTGGCAACACCGATAAGCAACAAGCCATTAAATCATTGTATCAAATTGCCCGTAATGCAGAAAAAGACTTTATTCCGAATATGGATTTTGAAAAGGTGATTCAAAAAGAACGTGCCGAAAGCTGGAAATATGGTGGCAGAACAATTTTTGGGAAAGAAAAACCACCAAAGAATGAACAGTTGAAGTTGTTTTAAATTGGTTTTGTTTTATCAAGAAACACACAACACACGGATCTAATTTTTAGATTTATCAGTCTGATAGTTAACTTATTATATAAAATTAAAAAGAGATGACAGAGGCGTTTTTTTAGTTTTAGGCCGCGAAGAATCGTCATTGCGAGAAGGCTTTTTCAGCCGACGAAGCAATCTTACAACTATCGCTACCAGCGTGCGCATTAAGATTGCTTCGTTCCTCGCAATGACGACCTTTCTTGCAAGATCTGTCATTGATAGAGCGAAGTTGAAGAATCGTTCCAAATACTATTTTTTCTCACGACATTAATAAATCTGTGTTCATCCTTTTTATCTGTGGTTAATTAATTCCGTGGTCTCGGTGTTTCCGTGGCAGAAATAACACATACATTAAAGGTCTTAGCGAGACGCTAAGACTAGAGAAGACTAAACAGCATGATAGATACTGAAACAAGTTCAGTATGACGACCGCATAAAAACAAAAAAGGTCGTGGTTTGCACCACGACCCTAAAAATATAGAATTTAAAACCTACTAAGCGTATGCAACTGCATCTTTAGATGCCAGTTTAGTTGTTCCCATTAAGTATTCGTCTACTTTACGGGCAGCTTCTCTACCTTCTGAAATGGCCCAAACCACTAATGATTGTCCGCGGCGAACATCACCTGCGGCAAAAATCTTCCCAATATTAGTTTGGTAAGTGTGTTCAGATGCTTTTACGTTTCCGCGGTTATCTAACTCCACACCTAATTTTTCAATTAAACCTTCTTTTTGAGGGTGTAAGAAACCCATTGCTAAAAGTACCAGTTCGCATGGAAGATCTCTTTCGGTACCAGCCACTTCTTTAAAAGTAACCGGACGTCCGTTTGCATCAATTTCCCACTCCACATCAACTACTTTTAAAGCCTTAAGATTTCCTTTTTCATCAGCAATAAAGTTTTTGGTATTTACCGACCAGGCCCTTTGTGCACCTTCTTCATGAGAAGAAGTATTTTTTAGCAACATTGGGTAATTTGGCCAGGGCATGTGCTCGTTACGTGCCTGTGGTGGCATCGGCATAATCTCGAATTGTGTCACTGATTTCGCGCCGTGACGGTTAGAAGTTCCGATACAGTCAGATCCCGTATCACCACCACCAATTACGATTACATTTTTACCTGTAGCCATAATATCTTCTGCTTCAACAGCTCTGCTCGCTACACGTTTATTTTGTTGTTTCAGGAAATCCATTGCAAAATGAACCCCTTTAGCCGAACGGCCATCAATAGGCAGATCGCGTGGAATAGTTGAACCGCCAGCCAATACAATCGCATTGAAATCGCGTAACAATGTACCTATTTCAACATTCTCACCTACATTGGCATTACATTTAAAAATGATGCCCTCTTCTTTCATTAAATCGATACGGCGATCTACTACATTTTTTTGTAGTTTAAAATCAGGAATACCGTACCTCAATAAACCGCCCGGAGCATCGTCACGTTCGAAAACAGTAACTTCATGTCCAACTTTATTTAATTGAGCAGCAGCAGCTAAGCCCGCCGGGCCTGAACCAATTACAGCGACTTTTTTACCAGTTCTGATTAATGGTGCTTTTGCTTTGATAAACCCTTTTTCGAAAGCAATTTCAATGATATGTTTTTCAATTTCCTCGATAGAAACCGGTGGACGGTTGATGCCTAATACACATGCAGATTCGCATGGTGCAGGGCAAATTCTGCCTGTAAATTCAGGAAAATTATTGGTGCTTAATAAAATATTGGCAGCTAGTTCCCATTTGCCCTGGTAAACAGCGTCGTTAAATTCTGGTATCACGTTACCCAATGGGCAGCCTGACTGGCAGAAAGGTACGCCGCAATCCATACAACGGGCAGCCTGATTGTTTAATTCTTTTGAGGGTAATTCATTTAAAAATTCCCCATAGTGTTTTACACGTGTTGCAGCCGCTTCTCTGGTGGGCGCAACTCTATCGTATTCCTGAAATCCTGTTACTTTTCCCATGGCCTAGTGTGTTTTTACTTGTTGGTTACGTTTGCTTAAAACTGCTTTGTATTCTTTAGGGAATACTTTTACGAAATGAGCAGATTGAGTTTTCCAATCGCTTAAGATAAACTCAGCTACTTTACTATCCGTTAAGCGGATATGCGTTTTAAGTAAAGCTAAAATACGCTCCTCATCTTCAGCTTGTAATGGATCAAGATCAACCATTTCTTTATTACACTTGCGTGCAAAAGTCCCATTGGCATCATAAATCCAGGCCACACCGCCACTCATACCAGCAGCGAAATTGCTTCCGGTATCACCAAGAATCAACACCTCACCACCGGTCATGTATTCACAACCGTGATCGCCTACTCCTTCAACAACAGCTGTTGCACCAGAGTTACGTACGGCAAAACGCTCACCTGCTTTACCACGGGCAAATAATTCACCGGAAGTTGCGCCATAAAGGGCTACGTTACCGATAATAATATTTTGTTCAGGGATAAAAGTTGAATTAGAGAAAGGATAAATAGCCAATCTCGCACCTGATAAGCCTTTACCTACGTAATCATTTGCTTCACCTTCCAGTGATAAGGTTACCCCACGGGTATTGAAAGCACCGAAACTTTGTCCGGCCGAACCTACAAATTTAAAGTTGATCGTATCCGGAGGTAAACCAGCGCCTAAATGAACTTTAGAGATTTCATTCGATAACATGGTACCCAATGCACGATCGGTATTTTTCACTTCGAAACTGGCAAATACAGGTTCGTTATTGTCAATAGCAGGCTGTGCAGCAGCAATTAATTTATGATCTAAAACATGATCCAAACCATGATCCTGACCCTCTGTATTAAATAAAGGCAAGCCGTTTTCTTCCGCTTTGTATAATATAGCTGATAAATCAAGATGTTTCAGTTTCCAGTCTTCAGCAGGCAGTTCGCGCACTTTTAAAATATCAGCCTGACCGATCATTTCGTGGATAGTTCTGAAACCTAATTCAGCCATAATCTCACGTAACTCTTCTGCAAGGAAATAAAATAAGTTCACAACATGATCAGCATCACCGGTAAATAACTTTCTTAATTCCGGATCTTGTGTTGCAACACCAACCGGACAAGTATTTAAATGGCATTTACGCATCATAATACATCCCGAAGTTACTAAGGCTGCTGTAGCAACACCCCATTCTTCGGCACCTAATAATGCAGCAATAGCGATATCTCTACCTGTTTTAAGCTGACCATCTGTTTGTAACACAATACGGTTACGCAATTTGTTTTTAACTAATGTCTGGTGTGCTTCTGCCAAACCTAACTCCCATGGTAAACCAGCATGTTGGATAGAGGTTAAAGGAGATGCTCCCGTTCCACCATCAAAACCAGATACCAGAATCACATCGGCATGTGCTTTAGCAACCCCCGCGGCAATGGTACCCACACCAGCTTTTGAAACCAATTTAACATTGATTCTTGCGGCACGATTGGCATTTTTTAAATCAAAAATCAGCTGAGCCAAATCTTCGATCGAATAAATATCGTGGTGAGGTGGAGGTGAAATTAAACCAACCCCCGGCGTAGAGTGACGAACTTTTGCGATCCAGTCATCTACCTTGTGCCCTGGTAATTGACCACCTTCTCCCGGTTTAGCACCCTGAGCCATTTTAATCTGCAACTCATCGGCATTGGTTAAATAATAACTGGTTACACCAAAACGTGCAGAAGCAACCTGTTTAATGGCAGAACGCATGCTATCGCCATTTGGCAATTTAGTATAACGCATTTCATCTTCACCACCTTCTCCGGTATTGCTCTTGCCACCAATACGGTTCATGGCAATAGCTAAAGTAGAGTGTGCTTCATGAGAAATTGAACCAAATGACATTGCTCCGGTTGCAAATCTTTTTAAAATGGCCTCAGTTGATTCTACCTCACTTAAAGGTACTGAAGGGCGACTATAGTTAAATTCGAACAATCCACGGATGGTATAAGCTTGCTGTGTTTGCTCATTCACCAATTTAGAATATTGTTTGAATATATTGTAATCGTTTTTACGCGTTGCGTTTTGTAATAAGTGAATGGTTTGCGGATTAAACAAATGCGCTTCACCTTTACGTCGGAATTTATATGTTCCGCCTGCTGGCAACAAGTTTTCGGTTTGTGTTACCGGGCCAAAACTGCGGTGATGTTTAATTAGCGTTTCTTTTGCAATTTCATCCAGCCCTAAGCCACCAATACGCGAAACAGCGCCAGTGAAATAAGTGTTTACGACTTGTTTATTTAAACCTAAAATCTCGAAAATCTGCGCACCCTGGTATGATTGCAAGGTAGAGATTCCCATTTTTGAGAAAATTTTGAGTAAACCACTATTTACCGCATAAATATAGTTCTTGGTTAACTGTTCTGCTGACAAACCTGATTCATCCTGAAAACCATTAATGGTTTCTAAAGCCAGGTAAGGGTTTATTGCGGTAACGCCAAAACCCAATAAAGTTGCGAAATGATGTACTTCCCAGATATCGCCAGCCTCGATCACAATACCTACAGCACCACGGTATCCTTTACGGATTAAATGATGGTGTACTGCAGAAACAGCTAACAACGACGGCATTGCAGCATGCTCAGAGTCAATAGCTCTATCCGTTAATACAATTACCTGGAACCCATCTTCAACCGCATCAACCGCATAACGGCACAAACGGTCTAAGGCTTTTGCCATAGCGCCAGGTTTACCGTCAGCCCTGAAATAAGTCTGTAAGGTTTTCGCCTGGAAAACACCTGTATCAATACTTCTTAACTTCTCTAATTCCTGATTGGTTAAAATCGGATGTTTAATAGCAACGCAATGTGCTTGTAATGGATTTTCTTCCAAGAGATTGCCATTACTACCCATAAAACTGGCCAAACTCATCACTACCTTTTCACGGATAGGGTCTATCGGCGGATTGGTTACCTGTGCAAATAACTGCTTAAAATAAGATGATAAATGCTGGGGACGTTTTGATAAAATAGCCAGCGGGGTATCCGTACCCATTGAGCCAATTGGTTCTTTGGCTTCGATGGCCATTGGTTTAAGCAAAAGATCAATATCTTCCCTGCTGTAACCAAAAACCTGCTGATATTTAAAAATGGATTCTTCTGATAAGCCTGTAAACATTACACGTGGCTCAGGCAGTTCTTCTAAACGGATCTGGTATTGATTAATCCAATCGCTATAAGGGCTTTTACCACAAACTTCTCCTTTAATTTCATTATCGCTGATAATTCTGCCCTGCTCCATATCCACCACGAACATTTTGCCTGGCGTTAAACGACCTTTTTCGATTACAGTACTTTGATCGATGGCCAATGCACCAGCTTCAGAACCCATAATTACACGGTCATCTGAAGTGATGGCATAACGTGACGGACGGAGTCCGTTACGATCTAAAGTTGCACCGATTAATTTACCATCGGTAAAAGCAATGGCAGCAGGTCCGTCCCATGGTTCCATTAAAGTAGCGTGGAACTCATAGAATGCCTTTTTAACAGGATCCATATCTTCATTGCCATCCCATGCCTCCGGAACCAACATCATTAATACATGAGGTAAAGTTCTGCCTGCATGAAGCAATAATTCGATAACGTTATCCAAACAGCCTGAATCGGAGTTGGTCTCGTCGATTACCGGCAATAACATATCCAGTTCTTCTGGTGTAAAGTAAGCAGAAGCAAAAGACTTAACGCCAGCCCTGAACCAGTTTAAATTTCCTTGTAAAGTATTGATCTCACCATTATGTGCAATAAAGCGGAATGGTTGGGCCAACCTCCACGAAGGAAAAGTATTGGTTGCAAAACGCGAGTGAACCAGACCTAAAGCCGAAACCATGCGCTTATCAGAAAGATCGGTAAAATAGGTGCGTACCTGTAATGAAGTTAACTGACCTTTATATATAATGGTTTGCGCAGAAAGCGAAACGATATAAAAATCTTTACCACCATGAACGGTGTTTACGATCAGTTTAATCAGGTAATTTTTAAAAATATAAAGTTTACGTTCAAAATCAGCACCTGGTGCTACCGCATAAGGACGGGCGATAAATACCTGCTCAATTTCTGGTTCAACAGAAAGGGCCATATTGCCAATATCCGTTGTGTCAACATCAACTTTTCTAAAGCCTAAAATTTCCAGACCTAGTTTTTCTGCGGCACGATAAATCAATTCTCTGCACTCTTCTCTGGATCTGATATCCTTTGGCATAAATAACATACCAACACCATAATTATTGGTTTCAGGCAAGCTAAAGCCAGCTTTTAAACATTCGTCGTAAAAAAATTCGTGAGGAATCTGAATCATAATACCTGCACCATCGCCTGTATTTGGTTCTGCTCCACATGCCCCTCTATGATCTAGATTCTCTAAAATAGTAAGTGCATCAGAGATGATTTGATGCGATTTTCGCCCTTTCACATGCGCAACGAACCCAATACCGCAGGCATCGTGTTCAAATTGCGCATCGTACAATCCACTGTTTGGTTCCATTCTTTGCTCGTTAGTTGTTAGTGTATAGGAAACACTAAGATATAAAAAACAAACCTTAAATTACAGAGTTGACATGATTTTTAGAATAATTTTAGCCCTTAGGTAATTTAAAGTGTTTATATTAAAAAAATGACAATTATTCAGTTAAAAAATTACCATATTAATAATGATAATATTATACAATTAATTCATTTTTTCAACCAAAATCAGACATAAATCGTTTTAATTATTGATTTATTTATGAATATATAATTTAAATATAAATATATCATCCATGAAGTTATTTAACTTGCATTTACTCCTGTTGTTTAACAAATACACATTTCAATTTTATTAATTTACTAATCAGCCACATAGCCTAAAAGATAAAAAAAATGCAAAAATGCATTTCGCGAAACAACTTCTTTTTCTACCTTTGTGGCCGGGCAAGTCTTTTACGACCAGCTCCCTTTGAACTCCCCCAGGGTGGGAACACAGCAAGGGTAGAAGGTTGTAGCGGTGCGATAGAAGGTGCTTGCCCTTTTTTTACCCCCTTAATCCCCTGAAGGGGGGATATTAAATTCTTCAGGGGTTCTAGCAGCAGAACCTAATAATCATTTTAAGAATTTATAAACATGAAATTTTTTATTGACACAGCAAATCTTGATCAAATCAAAGAAGCACAAGATCTTGGCATTTTAGATGGCGTAACCACCAACCCTAGCTTAATGGCTAAAGAAGGTATTACCGGCGAAGAAAATGTAATTAACCATTATAAAGCGATTTGCGATATCGTTGACGATAACGTAAGTGCTGAAGTTATTGCGACTACTTTCGATGAGATTGTTAAAGAAGGTGAAGCTTTAGCTGCTTTGAACCCTAAAATTGTGGTTAAAGTTCCAATGATTAAAGATGGTGTTAAAGCCATTAAATATTTCTCTTCAAAAGGAATTAAAACCAATTGTACTTTAATTTTCTCTGCCGGACAGGCTTTATTGGCTGCAAAAGCAGGAGCTACTTACGTTTCTCCGTTTTTAGGCCGTTTAGATGATATTTCTAGTGATGGTTTGGTTTTAATTGAAGATATCAGAACTATTTTTGATAACTACGGTTACGAAACGCAAATTTTAGCTGCATCAATCCGCGGACCATTGCATATTGTAAACTGTGCTAAATTAGGCGCTGATGTAATTACTGCACCATTAGCTGCTATTGTAGGTTTATTAAAACATCCACTAACAGATAGCGGTTTAGCTACATTTTTAGCTGACCACGCTAAAGCTGCTGGAAAATAATATAAAGTCAAAAGTCTTGAGTCCTAAGTCTTGAGTCGGGTTTCCGGTTTAAGACTTAGGATTTTTTGTTTTATGGGCACCTTACGAAATCTCAATGGGCAAGTGCGCGGAAAGATTTCGTAAGTATGAGTAGGAAAATCGGAATAGAATTTAAGAAGATTACGACTGACGAGCTACCCACTGCTCCTTCCTTTCTAAACTTCGTAAATCATCGTGATTTTTTTTGGAGCGCAGAAACAGTGCTAATCGGTTTCTGTAGTCCTGCTTTCCATTATATTCCGGTAAATGTTCGATAATAACAAAGTTAGCGGAAACCGGAATGCCATTTCAATCAGGTCTAGGTGGCCAGGGCATCTTACGAAATCTTAAAGGGCAAGCGCGTGGAAGGATTTCGTAAGTATGAGTAGGAAAATCGGAATAGAATTTAAGAAGCTTCTGACTGACGAAGTTATCCGCCGCTCCTTCCTTTCTAAACTTCGTAAGTCATCGCGTTATTCTGCGTTAACGATGGAAACGGCATCCTTTTTGGCTGTCATCCTGAGCGTAGTAGAAGGACAGCCAAAAAGATACAGTGTACAACGTGTTAAAACGCCCAAATCATTAGAATGGACATCTTACGAAATCTCAAAGGGCAAGCGCGTGGAAAGATTTCGTAAGTATTGGGCAAGGAAAAGCGCAGTAGAGATCACAGACTTCTGACTGACGAAGTTACCCGCCGCTCCTTCCCTTTCTAAACTTCGTAAGTCATCGCGTTATTCTGCGTTAACGATGGAAACGGCATCCTTTTTGGCTGTCATCCTGAGCGTAGTAGAAGGACAGCCAAAAAGATACAGTGTACAGCGTGTTAAAACGCCCAAATGATCATATCCTTAAGCCATAAATGAATACTATATTCAACTTGTTCTTTTTATGCACCCTCCACGGAGACTCTAGACTAAAGACTCACGACTAAGGACTTCCTTAATCTTCTCATAACTGATTTGCTCATCAGGTTCAATGAGGATGCCCTTCACTCCTGCCCCATTTGCGGCTTCTACATCTCTTGGCTTATCGCCGATCATGATAGATTGTGCCGGGTCGATATCGTACATATCAATGGCATCTAAAATCATTCCGGAAGCTGGTTTTCTGCATTTGCATTCGCCGCCAACAGTTGGGTGATGCGGGCAATAATAAAAGCCAGCAATATCAGCTCCTTTAGCCACAAAAGCATTGCGGAGCATTTGGTGCATAATGGCCAGTTCTTGCTCAGTATAGCGCTTTAAGGCAATACCACCTTGATTTGTGATTACGATTAAGAGATAACCTTCATCAAATAGTTTTTTTAATACCGGAATTTGATAATCTAAGATTTTAAAATCTTCAACACGGCAGATGTAATCATATATTTCGTGATTGAGCACACCGTCACGGTCGAGAAAAATAGCTTTGTTCATTGTTTAATATGGGGATTGAGTATCAAGTATCAAGATGTGAGATATATGATTTAGATCTCGTTTATAATTCGCCAAAATAACTGAAAATTAAGGACAAAAGAAAGCCCAATCTTTAATGCGACCGGGCTTAATCATAAAATTTATTTGGTTTTGGTTATTTTAAATTCAATCCTGCCTTGTGGCCTTTTATCGCAAAAAACAGGATATATAAGTAACAAGGCAATACGGTTAAAAGATAGGCCAGTTGAAAGTTAACATGTAACTTTTCATTTAAAAAAGCGTACAGAAGTGGCATTATGGCTCCGCCTGCTATCCCCATTACCATAATCGCCGAACCGATTTTGGTAAATTTACCCAAGTGGCTAATGCCAAGCGGAAAAATTGCCGGCCACATGAGTGAATTGGCTAAACCCAATAAAGCTACAAAAATTACAGCAAACCAACTCGAAATGGCAAAAGATAAAATGGTAAAGATAATGCCTAAAATGGCACATATTCTAAGGGCTTTTTGCTGAGAGATGTATTTGGGAATGGTAACGATACCGATAATATAGCCGATTAACATACTAAACAATGTAATGGAAGTTAATTTACCACTAATCTCGGCACTTATGCCTAACTCACGTCCATAAATACCAATAATATCACCTGCCATTACCTCTGCGCCTACATACACAAAAATACAAAGGGAACCTAAGAATAAATGCGGAAACTGGAATATACTTTGATGTTTTACAACAGCGCCTTTACTTTCATCTATAACATCCTCTTCAACCTCCACCTCAGGCAAATCAGTGAATTTAATAAAAACCGCAAAAAGGCAGAAAACGATTGCTAAAACAATGTAAGGCATATTTACACGACCCAAAACATCGTTCAATAATTGCTCATGAACAGCGCCGGTTGCCGCTTTGATCTGTTTCTCTACTTCTGAAGCATTTTTTAAAAACAAACTGCCCATAATCAAAGGCACAATCATTCCGGCAAATTTATTACAGATCCCGGCAATACTAATCCGTTTTGCAGCACTTTCTATCGGGCCAATAATAGTTAAGTATGGATTTGAGGCTGTTTGCAACAAAGCTAATGCGGCTCCCTGAACAAAAATCCCGGTTAAGAACAAACCAAAAGTCCTGGTTTGGGCTGCGGGGATGAATATTAAAGAGCCCAGTCCTAAAATTACCAAACCTAAAATAATTCCATTTTTAAAACCCACTTTCTTCAGGATCCACGATGATGGCAGCGCTAGAAAGAAGTAAGCCATGTATGATGCGAAGGTTACAAAGAAGGCCTGTAAGTTTGATAATCCGAAAGATAATTTAAAGAAAGGGATTAAAGTTCCGTTTGCCCAGGTTACAAAGCCAAAAATAAAGAATAGGGCGCAAATAATAATAAGCGGTTTTGGCCCTTGGGTTTGACCTGGCCTTGTTGTTTGTTGCATAAAGTTTTGGTTCGGTTTATTTGATTTTACCAAACTAAACAATAATATTTAATAAAAATCGATCAAACGTTTGCGTAATTTCAACTTTAACAAAAAATGGCTTTCCTTAGTGCTCAAGCACCTAAAACAGGTATGCTCCAGACCGGCATTAATAGCCGTTTTCTTTCTCAAAATCACCCGGTAACCTTGCAATATTCAAAAGGAAAGAATCTTAAACTTGTTTTGCCTTTCCCTCGTCTTTACCTTTATTTGATTAGCATTATGATACGGAGCGTGTTAGCAAAAAAATAGCGCAATAAAAGATGCGGGCATGGGTTAACATTAAATCAACGCAATAAAACAGTTAAATCTATTTAAAAAATAGCGCTAAATAATTAATTTGCCTATAAATCAATACACTAACACCTTTCGCGATTTTTTATTTGCAAGCATTAGTCTATAACCCTATATTTGCACCACTTTAAAGGAAACGGATAACGTTTTTAAACAAAGATGATTCCGTAGCTCAGCTGGTAGAGCATTACACTTTTAATGTAGTGGTCCTGGGTTCGAATCCCAGCGGGATCACAGAAGATAGTATCAAAACTACGTAAAAGCTTGCAAATCAAATGATTGCAAGCTTTTTTCGTTTACCGGAAAACCCAAAATATGCAATAAATCGCATAAAAAAAGTGAGTGATTCGGTGAGTAGTTTTACAAAGTGGTATACTCACTAGGAATGATGTAAGTTATTGATTTACATAAAGTTCAATCATTGAACGACTTGATACGATTAGACTGCAAGGCTAACTTTGTTAACTTTAAATCAGTCGATTATGAAAACTAATTTCAGTCTGCTCTTCTACTTGAAGAAACCAAAAAACTATGTTAAAGGTGCTGTTCCCGTTTATCTAAGGATTACCGTTGACGGAAAACCTGTGGAAATGTCCGCCAGCAGAAAATGTGAACCAGAATTATGGAACACCAAAGCGGGTCACATGATCGGCACAAAGGAAGATGCCAAAACCTTAAATTCCTATCTCGACAAAATGAAAGCGGGCGTTACTGCTGCCCATACTGCTTTATGCGTAGAAGACGCAGACATATCCGCTGAAGGCGTTAAATGCAAGTATCTGGGCAAGGCAGAAAAAATGCACACCATTATGGAGGCCATTAAAATCCATAATACAAACATGGCCGCACTTGTAGAAAAGGAAGATTATGCGGAAGGCACTTTGAGACGGTTTAAGGTGCTTGAAAAGCACGTTAAAGAATATATTTTATTCAAATATCAAACAAGTGACCTCAACATCCGCCATATAGACTATGAGTTTATTGACGGTTTTGATTTCTACCTGCACACCTCAAAGGATAATGATACCAATACCGCCAGTAAGCACCTTAAAAATCTGGGAAAGATTGTCCGTATATGCCTTAGAAACAAATGGATCATCACTGATCCCTTCTTTGGCTATAAGCTTAAATCAAAGCTTGTACAAAGGGAATATCTGACTGCGGATGAACTGCAAAACATTGCGGGCAAAAAATACAGTACCGCAAGACTTACACAAGTTCGGGACTTCTTCCTGTTTAGCTGTTATACGGGGCTGTCTTATGCCGATGTGCAAAAACTCAAACAAACCGACATACGTATAGGGATTGACGGGGAAAAGTGGCTGTTCAGCTATCGTAAAAAAACTGGTACGCCTGTAGCAGTCCCGCTTATCCCAATAGCCGCTGATATTCTGGAAAGGTATAAAGATCACCCTTTCTGTGTCAATCAGAACAGGGCGCTGCCGGTTTCCAGCAATCAAAAAATGAACGAGTATCTGGTGGAGATTGCCGCCCTGTCGGGTATCGTCAAAACATTGGGCAACAGGATCGCCAAACGCACTTTTGCCACTACTGTTACCCTACTGAACGGTGTACCTATTGAAAGCGTATCTAAGATGATGGGGCATACCAATATACGCACCACCCAACTCTATGCAAAAATGCTGGATGAAAAAGTTGCCAGCGATATGGCACCATTAAGAGAAATGTTTGCTGTTGTATAGCATAGATAATGCACACCCAAAACTTCGGTTCGGGTGTGCATTCGTCACAATGTATGGATGCGAAGGAAAGGAATGCCGTTCAAAGCTGCAATATCATCTCCGAAGTCGCAGGAAACCGACAGCCACCACTCCGTAAAGGCTAAAAGCGAGAACAGCGGGCGGATATTTGAGCGACGGGGTTTCGCAGGCCGCACCGAGCGTGGGGATAAATTTATGTGTACAGTACCATTGGAATTAATTAATTTTAACAAATGCCAAATCAAAATTACAACAGGAAACAAGCAAGCCAATATGATAAGATCATTAAGGAAAACCTTGAAGTTACGCTTCCGGTAATTATCAGGGATGTACTTGGTCTGGATATCCTCCTTAGTGAAGAACTGCCTGATGATGTACAGCATACCAAAGAAAGGAAACCGGATGCGCTGAAAAAAGTAACCGATACTAACGGAAACACCTATGTGTTGCAGGTCGAATTTCAGGTAGAAGATGAAAAGGAAATGGTCTACCGCATGGCAGAATACAACATCATGCTGATGCGCAGGTATCAGCTGCCGATAAAACAATACGTAGTATTTTTAAAGGATACAAATCCTATAATGCCGACTTCACTAGAAACTGAACATCTTAAATTTGATTTTACGCTGATCCGCATCTCAGAAGCCAGCTACAAATTATTCCTCAGATCCAACAATCCGGAGGTTAAGATGTTAGGAATATTAGCTAACTTTGGTAAAGAAGATAGTTACCAGGCCGTTAAGTCTATTATTGACGGTATACAGTCGATTACAAAAGGCGATTTTGCCGAAAGCAGATATTTTAAACAATTGCGTATCTTTGTACAGTTACGCAGCAATGTTGAACAACAATTTGAAAAAGCTATGGAAACAGTGACTAAATTTTTCAAGGAAGAAAACGATTTCCTTTACCGCAAGGGTGAAGAAAAGAAAAGCCATGCAGTGGTTGAAAACCTTATTATTAAACTTGGACTTACAGATGAACAGGCTGCCGAGGTTGCAGAAGTAGATTTAGCATACGTTAAAAAAGTACGTGCTGAACTAAATAAAAAATAGGACTATTACAGAGTTATTAATAGGAAGAGCCACATTCGTGGCTCTTTTTGTATAGACCACATCTATAAACTTTATTGACTGATAAACACATATATCATCCTTAATTGATCTACAAAATTTTTAAAATCACCATCATAATGCTTCTTTAGTACCAATAGTTGAAAATGACTCTTTTGGAAGAAACTAAGAAGTTCGCTATCGATAATTGAATTTAACAGCGCATATCGCCTTGGATTGCAGAACAGCATCGCAAAAAAAGCTGTGCTATAATG
Source organism: Pedobacter alluvionis (assembly GCF_003664035.1). GTDB lineage: Bacteria > Bacteroidota > Bacteroidia > Sphingobacteriales > Sphingobacteriaceae > Pedobacter > Pedobacter alluvionis. The sequence continues at coordinate 4,894 of NZ_RCCK01000016.1, read as the reverse complement.
ATATTGCATTTGATAGATTTTTCCGGCAATCCGCAACCGGAGTTCGAGTTTGTAGTAATCGCCCTTATCTTTCCATAGAAAACAGATTTCCGGCGTTTCAATGCTAAAGCTACATGGAATCATGGATGATCTTCTTGGCTTGCCCTTTACATTACGCATTCCATATGTATAACTGTAGTGCGTGTACAACCTTCCTGAAAGTAAAGGAAGCGCCTTTTGCCATAGTTCAAACAGTTGGTTATAGTTAATTTTGTTCTGTTGCCGTTTTTCAGCTAGCCTATTAGCATCATCTTTATATGCTGGGCTTGTTACTAAGGCAATCTTCCTCATGTCGAAGCAAATCTCAACTAGTTTTTGCTGCTCATCCGTAAGATCAATTTCCGGTAGCTGCGTTTCATTAAGCACATATATAGTAAAGCTTCTCACCTCGGTTTTGGCCTTGTTCAAAATCCCTGTATAAGGAACCAAAAAAGGATAATGGTTAGTCCGATACCATTCATTATTAGAATCGGCAAGGCAAAAACCTAATATCACATGTGTCTCTTTAGATGGTTGTTCCTGAATGCAGGGAACTGCTTTTCTTAAGGGAACAGGATTTTGTGATATTACAGGAAGTTGTTTTCCTGGTTTATAGAATCCTTTATATCTTACTTTTGAAGACACATGTAAATTGTCTTTCGACTTGTTAATCATCAGGTACTTAGATTCCCCTGTTTTCTGATCAAAGAAATCCGGCCAATAATAGTCTTCGAAATCATATTCAGTGTCATAGTACATTAATTGGGCAAGCGAAAAATAAGCGTATCGGCTCAAATAGTTTTCATGGGTATCAACTCTGCAACTTATTAATAGCTCGGAGGTGGTGACCTTAATGTAAACCAGTTCTTCCGGATCTTTGTCCAGAATTACACCTATTACGAGCAGTTCATTGCTGAAAGATATTTTTCTGATTTTAATGGGGAAATAACCCCTTTTGGGTTTTCTGATCTCAGAATATTGGTTCAGTGTATTTTCTGTAAGTATTCTTGTATTTGGGGTAAAAGGCAAACGAAAGAAGTTCATTGATGGAATCGTTTTATCAGGCATAATCCACCTCACTTTCTTTTTTAAATTGTGTATAAGGGAATTTATTATATTTGCTTTATGGAAACGCCTACAAAATCTAACAAAGTGCACATCGGCAGAAAAATCAGCCGTATCAGGGAAATACGTGGTATCAAACAAGATTTTCTTGCTATTTAACTTGGCGTAAGCCAGCAGACCATATCTAAGATAGAGCAAAGTGAGGAAGTTGAAGATGCAATGTTAGAAAAGATTGCAGGTGTACTTGGTGTGAGTGCTGAAGCGATAAAGAATTTCAGTGAAGAGGTTCTTATATTCCATATTCAAAATATGCATGATAACGCATCGGCATACCAGTACAATTACCAATGTCATTACAATCCGTTAGATAAGGTGGTAGAACTTTATGAACGTCTACTTACTAGCGAGAGGAAAAAAAATGAGCTTTTGAAAAATAAGTAAATCGAGTACGACTTGAATCTTACAAAAATGTTCAATCCAAGCATATTTATCACTATAATGTAGAACTTCTGTTAGCTGCTGCCCTTTTTGTCAACCTGTTATTTTTAACGATTGAATAAGTCCGTCATTTAATTTAAAATGATAAGACAGCACAACTGGGCTCCCGGAAAATTTCCCGAAACTTCGGCTTTTAGAATTTCTTCTGTCGCTGAATATCCCAAAGGTTTCATAACGGTTTGGTATTCTTCATTAGCGTTTCGGTTAAATTTTCGCCAAGTTCTCCATTGACCTTCTTCCACATATTATTTAGTCTAAACCAATCTCATCTGATGTTAGCAAAATCTTTTTTATCCGTAAAGTATTCAAGTCCTAAAATTAATAATATAGCGCTAATATTATTCCACTTCTGCACTACAGCCAATGAATTCCAATCTTTTGATATGTATAAATACATAGTATAATAATAAATGAGCAAGCATATGATTGCATAAATTTTAAAAAAGTGCAGGTTTGATTTTAGAAGATATACAGTAATGCAAATTATACAAGCCCAAAACAATGTGTTTGAAATAGCAAGCATCAGGTCGTGATATGGTGTAGCTATAAAGAAGGTAAATGGCATTGTCAAAATACCAACATATTTTATAAAATTCGAAGCAATTTTATTTACTATTTTTTTAGAAAAGTTATAGAAAAATAAAGCGCAACTAAATGAATAAAAAAACATACTAATAATAGCCCAAATCTTTGCGCTGTTTGTTGCTCCATTCAAGGCATTTTCTTTGAATAAGTTACTGAAAAAATTTTCAGACCAACTAAACCCTAATGTATTCATATTTTGGTCTGTCCCACCTGGATAATTTAATGTAGCAATAATTAGTAGCGAAACTGATATTGCAATTCCTGTTAATACTAAATACTTTTTAATCATTTTGTTGTCTGATAGTTTGGTTCTTTCACAATGACCGATAACGGTTTGGGTATTGGCGAAGAAGGGGCATTTGAAAAACGTCATATTGGATTATGCGCTAAAGCCCAATAGAATTACAAATGTTGAGGCTTGTACTTCAGCCCCTTTTTTGCCAATACCTTGTTAGCGGTTCGTTGTCTTGTCACAGTAATTCTTCTATAAAATGCCAACAAACTCCAGCTATGTCAATAATATTCACTTCTTTGCCATAAGGCTGTTCTACTGGTTGTCCAACTGGTGGAATGTCAAATTTTTCTGAAAGATTCTTTTTGTTTATATTTTTCCAAAATTCATTTATGTCAGCTACCTTAACAGACACCATCAGGTTTTCGGCAAACGCCTTATTGTCGTATTGTTGTAATATAAATTTACAGTTGCCATTTCTGAAACCAACAAGGTCTCCCCCGTCCCATTCTATTTCAAAACCCAGTTCTTGAAATAGCTGTTTTGATTTGTCAAAGTCTTGTCCCGAAGGAATAAACGGCTCAATAGATAGATAATTCATATTTTATATAGTTTGTCTCCTAGTTGTTAGGTCAAGACCTAATGTTTTTATCATTTTTGTTTTGTTGTCAACTATGTCTATGTTATTTGCAGAAAGTTGTCTTCAAATGACCGCTAACGGTTTGCAGCTTTGCGAATTTTTGATTTACTTGCACTAATAATCCACAGCACTAACTTAATAAAAAATACCGAAACCCGCACAGCGCCCGTCGCCCAAAAATTTGCAAAACTGCGGTTACCAGTAGTTGCAATGGCCGGAACTTTATTATTGATCTCATTGGTCAGTATTTGCGATATTTTATTGATTTCAGACTATGATAATTTTGGTCTATTTCCCCATATTTGCTGGATTTCTTTAAGTCAGGATAATGGCTTTAGGTCAGCATTAAAGATTATTTAATTATTCTGTCATTACAATTTTAGGTCGATTGAAACCCCAATTTCGGAATGCGATTGATTAGGTCAGAAAGTTTTTTTTGTCGATTTTACGTATGTTTTTTTCTTAAGTCTACCAGAAATTTCGCCCATTTGGTCAGCAATTTACGATAGGTCAATCTTGCCTTTCATTAACCATTGTGTTTTTGGTCGGGCAATTACTGGTAACGTTTTGGCGCTTGGCGAAGAAGCGGATTTCGAAGCACAAAACTGTCAACCCAGCACAAAAGTTGATAAGAGGTAGAATGTTCAACTACCACTGAACCCGCTTTTTTGCCAAACGCCTGTTAGTGGCTGTTTTTATTTCGTCCACCCAACATTTTTTTTCCATTGTTCAATTTCTTGCTTTCTTTTCTCAAAGTCTTTTGGTGGCGATTGATTTTCATCTATTACTTGTCTTCTCAATATTTCTGTTTGCTCTTCAAGTGTGTTAAGTCCAATTGATTTTCTTCTTTCATTTACCTTGTTTAATTCGTCAAATAGATTTGGGCTTAAATTTCCGTTTTCGTCCCAGTCAAATTGAGTTCCGTTAAGTTGTGGCTTACCTTCAAAAACTGCTATACGGTCTGTTAGATATGCTAAACTTTTCGAGTCTGCTTTACTTTCACTAACTGCTATTTCCAAAAGTTTCGCACACTTTTTCATAAATTGAGGTTGTCCGATTGAGTGTTGTATTACCAACCAAGCCGCTTCGTTTGCTTCTTTACCAACTTTGTCAATTGTCGGATAGCCGAATGCGTCTATTATGTCGTTCAGGATTTTAGCATTTTCGTTATGCAACTCTTTCATTTGTTCGTTATAAACTTCGCTAAGTTTTCCGCTTTGCACAAATTTGTCTCCGCCACTTTTGCAAGGGATTTTATCTTGTCAACGCACATAATTTCAGTAAGCTTTAAAAAGGTTGAAACACGGGTGAAAATTTGCTCTGCATCGGCTTGTTCAACCTTAAAGTCATCCTTGTAACGTGCAGCGGAATAACTTTTTCCCATGATATCAAAGAGCCGTTTATCCTCTTCACTGCCCGATAAGAATAGCTTTGATGGTGCCGGAGAAAAGCTATCGCACAAGCGAAGTTGTCTATTTAGGTTGTGTATATCAGAACGGTAAGCCAGATGAACCCTTAAGTGGTAGAACTTTATGAGCGCTTACTTGCCAGTGAGCGTGAAAAGGTGGAGTTATTGAAAAAAGGAATTCAGTAGGCTTTCTATCAAGTTCATAAAATACGATTTGATCTGGTCTTGGGAAATGTATCTCTGTGAATTGGTTATAGCTCCCCGGAGAGCCCCACTATGTCCTGAATTTTCTTTACAGTATTGAAAGTGAATAAGTTTGAAGTTGCACTGTCATCAATTGGTGACGCATAACGGTTTAAGTATTGGCAGCTGTTGTTTTTCAATTCCATTCCGTCTTCACTTTTTCACGGTGTAATAGTCCCCACTCTCTCAATGCCACAATTACAGC
>NZ_RCCK01000015.1 GCF_003664035.1 Pedobacter alluvionis | reverse complement strand
AGGAACTTTTCCAAACTTCCAAATAAAATAAATTTTATTTTTTGAAGCCTTATTTTCTCTCTACCTTTATTTCAATATGCCAGGCTTAACTGGCTCCCCGTTCTTCCGAACCGGGCTGCAAAGGTAACAATCTTTTTCTCTCCCGCAATATTTATTTTAAAATAAATCCCGCTCTCCATATCCCTGTGCCATCCTTCAATCAAAACCTCTTCCTCCGAAGCGGGATGCAAAAGTAGGAAAATTCTGTACAACGCCAAAGGTTTTTTATGGAATAACCAAGGATTTAACGTAAGTTGATGGTTTTCAGCAGGAAAAAATTCGCCTGAGACAAAACTTTTTGAAAGGAAAGGTGTTTACAGCTCCTTATAAACCTCGCAGGTTTCAAAAACCTGCGAGGTTTGACCTAAAAAACTTACGAAGTTCCCTGCTCCCTGCCATTAGAAACTTCGTAAGTTACTCCTGCCCCCGCCCATCTAAACCCGATTGAAGTGGTAGCTGCCGGCTTCTCGCCGGCACTACAAACGGAAAGCGGGGACATACCTATATAGTAGCACAAGAACTGCTTTACTAAAAAACAATAGCATATTAGATACTATAGGAATAACAGAACTTAACTAAGGACGAGATTTTAAACAATAATTAATACTTTTATAGCCTTATAAACCATCCAAACAAATGAAGTTGATGCTTAAACTATACTTTTCTCTGCTATTTATCGGCATAGCAGAAATCAGTTACGCGCAAAATTATAAAAATGAGCTTGTTATTATCTCTGAGAATGATGCTTATATTGACATTACCAGCGACCGCTATTATACAAACGGTGCTTTTATTAAATTTAGGCACGCTTTAAATGGTGAAAACCTGAAAACCGGGAGAAGCAAAGAGATTATTGGATTTGAGCTTGGTCAAAAAATATATAACCCCTACTACAGCTTTGTACCAAACCCTGCTCTACACGACCGCCCTTTTACAGCCTACCTTTATGGCGAAGCAAATTATAGCCGTTTTTATAGCAATAAACAAATGCTAAAGGTTTCTGCACAAATTGGAATTACCGGGAAAGATGCTTTGGGCGAAAAGTTTCAAAAAGCATTTCATAAACTGGTTGGTCAAAACCAGATTGAAGGATGGGAATACGGTTTAAACAGTGAGCCGACACTGAACCTTGGCGCCGAATACAACAAACTTTTAATTACCACCAATAATAAGGTATTTGATGTTACGGGAACGGCTTCGGCTGCGCTAGGCAACGTAATTACAAAGGCAAATCTTGGTGCCATATTCCGTTTGGGCAGATTTAACGATATGGAAGGCTCAGCAGCTTTTAACAGTTTGGTGAGTAATAACAATAAATATAATGCTACGCGTAAATACGAACTTTTTCTTTCGGTTAGTCCACAATTACATGCTGTTGCATTTGATTCGAGCCTCCAGGGTGGTTTATTCAGGAGTGATAAGGGACCGATTACCTTTAAACCAAAACCTTTTGTTTTTACCACACAGGTGGGATTAACTTTCGCCATTGCACGCTGGACAGCCAACTACACCGCTACCTTTACATCTAACGAAGTTAAAAACAGCGCCACTGGCTACCGTTATGCCTTTTATAGCCTTGCTTACCGTTTTAGTAAAAACTAATGAAAAAACACTTACTTACTTTTATTTTCGTGATTACAGGCTGTGCGTTTGCTGAGGCTCAAATTGCTCCAGAAAACCATTCCATTATCATTAAGCCTATATTTGGCACACACATCAATAATGATCAGGGCCACTTGTTTCAGGATCAGATTACAGGGTTTGACGCAGCTTATTTCAAGGAAATTAGCCAGAATAGTGATAAATGGATCGGATTTAGTGGTGCTAAATCTTACGGGATCGGTTTTATTTTTAGAAATCTAAGTAACCTGAAAGGCACAAAAGATGCTTCAGCCAATGCTTTCGGGCAGATATACAGCTTAGTAGCACAAATGGATTTTCAATTATTTAAAGTAGGAAAAGCGAAATTTAATTTTACGCCTGGTGTTGGCTTGGGTTATACAAACAAGTATTACTATAATAATACCAAAAACAGATTTTTGGGAAGTCCGGTTAACGAAACCATTAAAGCAGATTTAGGTATTGAACTGCCCATGAGCAAATATACCGACTTAATGATGGGTTTCGGTTTTCTGCATGTATCTAACGGAGGGGCTACTATTCCAAATGGTGGCTTGAATACAGGAAACATTTATGTCGGACTTAAATTAAATAATCCGAAAACTTTGACTGCTGAGCGGAAAAGCACTTATACCACGCTACAGCGAAATTCTATTGAGTTGAATGCTGGTTTAGGTGCAAGAGGCGTATTTGCTAATAGAAATAAAAGTTTGTACAAAAGTGGATTATATGCAGGTTATAATTTCTACCTGAATGATATGATGACGCTTAAAGCCGGTGCTGATGCCGTTTATTATTATACTGTATTTGACCCTGATAATTATGGGCAAACCTTTCAGAACTATGGTACTTCATACGATAAGTGGCGAACCGGAATCAGCATTGGCGCTGATCTTAACTTATGGCGCATAACCGTTGCAGCACAGATTGGGAAATACATCCACTACAATAGATTGATGGATAAAGCAAACTGGTACTGGACATTTGGACCTACATTTAATATTACACCACATATCGGTTTACAGGCAAAAACCTATATGCATTTTGCCCAGGCTGATTTTGTAAATTGGGGTGTGGTATACCGTTTTTAATATTGTCCGGTACTTAGCAATACTAAGGTGCAGGCTTCAACTGGTTCTATATCATGCTGATCCAATAGTTTCTCCAGTTCATAATTCTCTGTGCCTGGGTTGAAGATTACCCGCTTTGGTTTCGTAGCCAGAATATAATCGTGGTATTGCGGCTGTAAAGCAGGACCAATATATAAGGTGATCGTATCAATATCATGGTGGATTTCTCCAGGCTTTTCAATTTCAATGCCTGCAACTTCTCCTTTTTTTATGCCAACGTTGACAATATCATGGTTAAAGCGCTTAAGCATGTGGGCTGCTTTGTACGAATATCTTGAAGGATCTGGCGAGGCGCCAATAATCAAAGTCTTTTTCATAATGCGATTACACAAATTAAAATTTAGACAATAAAGCAATCTGACCAGAATGGTAAGCATGGTGTTGTGCCAGCCCGCTTACCAATTCAATATTGGTTACCCCTGTACCTAAAGCAGGATTACGCTCGTTCTTTACTTCATCATTCCATTGGTTGTCTTTCAGGCTTTCGCAAACACGGATCAGTTCTTCGTTCGCGATCTTAAAATCAAAGATAATGCGTTCCCAAGCCTGTGGCGTTCTTGCTTCAGGCTCGGGCCAATCACCCCTTGCAGGTTCAGCAGCTGGCTTACCGGTTAATCTAGACGAAACTTCTTCTGTCCATGCTGTTAAATGCAGTGCAATTTCGGCTATCGAATGTGCCCCTGGCACTAAATGGCTAAACGCTTTTTCCGGATTTACATTATTCAATGTTTGCATTACATGATTGCCATGCCACGCATCACCATTGAAAGCTTTTTTTATTTCGTTCGTGATATTAAACATACCAAAACAACAACCGGTGCACTATAAAGTTTGTTAAGATGCATTCAATATTGCATTTGCACAGTTAATTCCATCAATTGCTGCCGAAACGATTCCACCCGCATAACCCGCACCTTCTGCACAAGGATATAAACCTTTTACCTGAGGGTGCTGATAAGTCTCTTTATCTCTTGGAATCCTTACCGGAGAAGAAGTTCTGCTCTCTACGCCTACCAAAATAGCTTCATTTGTGTAATAACCTCTAATTTTTTTACCAAATAAAGGCAATGCTGCGCGCAAACTTTCAGATACAAATTCAGGAAGGATATTATCGAGCATCGAACTTTTTGTACCGGGCAGATAAGAATTTTTGGGGAGATCCAATGATAATCTGTTGTTTACAAAATCGACCATACGCTGTGCGGGGGCAACCAGGTTTCCTCCACCAGCTTCAAAGGCAGCTTTTTCTATTTCGGATTGGAAATTCAACATCCTCAGCGGATCGTAACCCTGAACATCATTTAAAGTCACCTGAACTACCGTTCCGGAATTGGCATACGGGTTATTTCGCTTAGAAGGCGACCAGCCATTTACCACGATTTCGTTTTCGCCTGTAGAACAAGGTGCAATAATCCCACCCGGACACATGCAAAAAGAAAATACCCCACGGGCACCAACCTGCTCCACTAAACTGTAATAGGCAGGAGGTAAAAACTCCGATCGGATATCGCAGTGATACTGGGCTGAATCAATAATTTCCTGAGGATGCTCAATCCTGACCCCTAAAGCGAAAGGTTTTGCTTCGATCAGGATATTTTTACTGTTCAACAATTCGTACACATCTCTTGCAGAATGTCCTGTTGCCAGGATAATGTGATCAGCGAATAACTTTTCTTCAAAATTGATCTCAATTCCTTTTACTTTTCCAAATTCGATCAGAATATCAGTCATCCGGCTATCGAACATCACTTCTCCCCCGGCATTCAGGATCGTATCTTTTATAGAAGTGATAATATGCGGCAGTTTGTTGGTACCGATATGTGGACGGGCGTCAATAGCAATATCTGGCTCTGCCCCATGGTTTACAAAAACCTGGAGCACCTTATTAATATCGCCCCGTTTGTTGGAACGGGTATATAATTTCCCGTCAGAATAGGTTCCGGCACCGCCTTCTCCATAACAATAGTTAGATTCTGTGTTTACTAATCCCTGCTTGTTTATAGCAGCCAAATCTCTCCGTCGTTGTTTTACATCTTTACCACGTTCGATAATAATAGGCTTTAATCCATTTTCAATGCATTGCAAAGCAGCAAACAAACCTGCAGGACCTGCGCCTATAATAATTACGGGTTTCGCTTCTTTTACATTAGGATAATTGATGGTATAAACTCCAGGAATGGCTTCCTCATCTACAAAAACCTTTACCTGCAAGCGGAAGATTACTTTTCTGGAACGGGCATCTATCGATCGCTTCAAGATCTCATAGCCTTTAATTCTTGAAACAGGTAATTTTAACGCTTCAGCGAGTTTCTGGTTAATCATCTCTGTTTGCTCTACCTCGTGCGGGAGCAGCGTAATTTCGATGTCTTTTTGCATATCATGTCAGGTTTTTATCCCGAACAGTACAAAGATAGATATCTGATAGCATATTTGATGATTTCAGCACATGAATAAAAACCATTAACAGACTAAAGTAATGCTTTTATGTTTTTTTGGGAAAGCAATTGCAGTATTTCATAGGAAACTACATTCCCGCTCTCCCTTCTCCCGACGTAAAGTCGGGACCCGTTCGATCAGGTTTAATTAGGTTATTTTTCTGCTACTATGCCGGTTTTCCGTGCTATAGGCCCAAGTTTCTAGCTCCGATCGGAGCGGGCATCCCAATTTAAGCACCGGTTTATGTTATATTTTGGTGTGCTTGTTTGTTTCACAGGTTTTGTATCTGGATAAAGCAAAGAGCGGAAGAACATCAAAAAAAAGCAAAAAGCCCTGCGCTCCAAAACAAAAGAATTCGACCGGAAATCATCAGTTTTTTTTAACATTTGCCCAATCAAAACTCATTAATTTATTTTATTAAAATCCGTAAGTAATTTGCCAACCTGTCATATAATCATCCAAAGTGTAACAAAGGCATGCAATTTGATATCTAATTCGTAAATTGACCATAAATCAATTCTATTAAAAAGACAAAAATCATAAAAATGAAAAGATTAATATTTGGAATTTTAGCTGCAGTTATTGCAGTGAGCACTTTAAGTTCATGCGGTTATAACAGCATGGTTAAATTGGATGAGAACGTTAAATCGAAATGGGGAACTGTGCAAACGCAGTATCAGAGAAGGGCAGATTTAATTCCTAACCTGGTAGCAACCGTAAAAGGAGCGGCTAAATTTGAACAGGGTACATTGACAGCGGTAACTGAGGCACGTGCGAAAGCCACGCAGATGACGGTTAACACGGATGATCTTTCGCCAGAAAATATCAAAAAATTCCAGGCTGCGCAGGGAGAATTAAGTCAGGCATTGGGTAAATTATTATCCATTACCGAGAATTATCCTGAGCTAAGGGCTACACAACAATTCAGTGATTTGTCGGCACAATTAGAAAGTACCGAAAACAGGATCACCGTTGCCCGAAAAGATTTTAACGATGCAGTACAGGAATATAATGGTAAAATAAGGTCGTTTCCAACCAATTTAACAGCTGGTATGTTCGGATTTAAACCTAAAGGATATTTCGAGGCCGATGCTTCTGCAAAAGATGCTCCTAAAGTAGAATTTTAATATCTAAATCATAATATATAAGGGTAGTAAGTGTTTATAAGCAAGCATTTATTACCCTTTTTACTTCATATAAAATAAGCACATGTCGTTATTTTCAGATATTGAACAAGAAAGAATAGCAAACGCGATCTCAGATGCAGAAAAAGCAACATCTGGAGAAATTAGGATTGCTATTGATAAACACTGCGCAGTTGATCCATATGAAAAAGCTATCGAGTATTTTACCAAGCTGGATATGGACAAAACAGCCAAAAGAAATGGGGTACTGATTTACCTGGCGCATGCCGATCATAAATTTGCCATTATTGGCGATGTGGGCATTAACCAGGTTGTACCTGAAAATTTTTGGGAAACAACCAAAATAGCGATGACTGCACATTTTGCAAAAGGCAACTTAGCCGACGGCATTATTGCAGGCGTAGCGTTGGCTGGAGAAAAACTAGCCTTGTTCTTCCCGCCCCAAAAAGGTGACATTAATGAATTGCCAAATGATATCGTTTTTATGGACAATCTAGAGCAGAAATAAGCGATGAAGAAAATATTCCTTTTCTCGTTACTGAGTTTATTATTCACTTTCGCCTTTGCACAGGATTTCCCAGAGAAACCCAATACTTTGGTTAATGATTACGCTAATGTATTATCAGCCGATCAAAAGCAGCAACTGGAAACTAAATTAGTAACCTTTAATGATTCGTCATCAACACAAATTGCTATAGCGATATTAAAATCAGTCGGCGATTACGACATTAATGAGTATGCTGTAGAACTGGGCAGGAAATGGGGTGTTGGCCAAAGCGGCAAAAACAATGGCATTATGATCGTTGTTGCAGTTGGCGACCGAAAAATCTCTATTCAAACAGGTTATGGCTTAGAAGGTGCATTACCCGATATTTATGCCAAGCGTATTATAGATAACGATATTAAACCCAATTTTAAAGCCGGAAATTATTATGCCGGCCTGGATGAAGGTACTACTTCGATTATAAAATATACCAAAGGCGAATATAAAAATGATAGTCCTAAAACTTCTTCAAAGAAAGGTGGTGGAGGTGGCAGTATTGTGATTATTATCATTATTGTAATCGTAATCATCATCTTTATGAGAAAAGGTGGAGGAGGCGGAAGCGAAGTAATTGGCGGACGCGGGGCATCTAATGCGCTGTTTTGGGCTATGTTATTTGGAAGCAGTGGCGGTGGACGAAGCAGCGGTGGCTGGGGAGGTGGTTCTTCTGGTGGTGGCGGAGGTGGATTCGGAGGTTTTGGCGGAGGAAGTTTTGGCGGAGGCGGAAGCAGCGGAAGCTGGTAGGTTAGTCCATAGTCCATAGTCCATAGTCCATAATAGTCCATAGTCCATAGTCCATAGTCCATAGTCCATAGTCCATAGTCCATAGTCCATAGTCCATAGTCCATAGATTGGAAAAGATTTTGTTTTGAACGTTACAGAATATTTTAACTTTCCAACAGATAAAACACTACAGCAATAATGTATAGAAAAGATTTAATCACAGCTGAAATACAGAAACTTGCACAGATTTTGGCCCGTGTTATGGGCTTAAAGTTAGAAGGCAAATTGGCTGAAGCCAATCAGCTTTTTGAAGAAACCATGGAAGGTGGCTTCCAGTTGCCTAAAGAAATTCTTGAAAATGAAGATCTTTCTGTTTTTGAAAACTGGTTAACCGAAGGCAACCTTCCTCCTGAAAAACTCGACTCGTTAAGCGAATTTCTGTATTATGAGTTAGGTGTGAGTCAGGATCGCAACCAAAGCATTGCACCAAAACTTAATTTAGTTTATCAATACCTTTCAGATCAGCACAAGATTGTACATTTGGTAAACTTGCACCGCCAAAAAACAATACAACAATACCTGCGCTAAGTGCCAGGCGCATGGCGCTAAACAAAATAAACAACGTAAATAATGATTATAGAAAAGTGGCAGAAACTTGCCTCTAAATATTTAGTACGCGAGCAGTGGGCTACTTTACGCGTTGATGAAGTGAAACTTCCTGGTGGCGTGATAAAAGACGATTATTATGTTTTAGAATACCCCAACTGGGTAAATGCAATTGCATTAACAGAAGAAGGAAAAATAATTATGGTACGCCAGTACCGCCATGCAGCTGATATTATTTCACTTGAAGTTCCAGGCGGAGTGATTGATGGTGATGAGGCTCCCGAGTTTGCCGTTAAACGTGAACTTTTAGAAGAAACTGGCTATAGTTTTAAAACCTGTAAGTTTATTGCAGAACTTTATCCCAATCCGGCAACATCAGACAACAGAACGTTTACTTATTTTTTAACTGGTGGTGTTAAAACACACGAGCAGCATTTAGATGAACACGAAATTTTAAATGTTGAGGAATACACTGTTGATGAAGTTAAACAGCTAATCAAAGACAACAAAATCGCCCAGGCATTACATGTTGCTGCTTTACACTACGGATTAGCTGAACTGGAAAAACTTTAGAAGTTTAAAATACGAAGTCCCTTAATTGCAATGCCCCGAAAGTCAGACTTTCAGGGGCATTACATAAAAACTAGCCTTTATTAATTTGCATAAACCTTTGAACATGAACGAAAGGTTTTAATTTAAACCCTTCTACCTTTCTATTCCTGAACCTGGTTTTAACTCATTTTTAATTTCTTTTGGATATCGTGTACGTAAGCTTTAAACTTCTTATCAGTATCGATTAAATCTTCTACGGTTTGGCAAGCATAAATTACGGTACTATGATCACGTCCACCAAAGAAAGCACCAATTGTTTTCAATGATGACTTTGTATGACTTTTAGATAGATACATCGAAATCTGACGTGCCTGAACAATTTCGCGTTTACGTGTTTGCGATTTTACCATATCAACAGGAACCTCAAAATACTCGCAAACCAATTTCTGGATGTATTCCATTGAAATTTCTTTTGAAGTATTTTTGATAAAGTTCTTCAACATCTGTTTAGCCAGGGCTAAATCGATTTCCTTCTTGTTCAAAGTAGCCTGCGCTAAAAGAGATACCATAGCACCCTCTAACTCACGTACGTTGTTATCAATGTTGTGTGCAACATACTCTACCACCTCGCCCGGCAACTCAATACCATCAGCATACATTTTCTTTCTTAAAATAGCGATACGGGTTTCCAGATCAGGAATCTGTAAATCTGCGGATAGACCCCATTTAAAACGGCTTAATAAACGCTCTTCCAAACCAGCTAAATCTTTCGGTGCTTTATCAGATGTTAAGATTACCTGTTTGCCCGACTGATGCAGATGATTAAAAATGTGGAAGAAAATATCCTGTGTTTTTTCTTTACCTGCAAAGTTGTGCACATCATCCATGATGATCACATCCATTGCCTGATAAAAGTTAACGAAATCGTTAATGGTGTTGTTTTTTAAGGAATCTACAAACTGTTGACAAAATTTCTCACAACTTACGTAGATCACCAACTTATCTGGCATGCTGCGTTTAATCTCGTTACCGATTGCCTGTGCCAGGTGCGTTTTACCCAAACCTACTCCACCGTAAATCATTAGCGGGTTAAAAGATGTGCCACCTGGTTTAGCTGCTACAGCGTAACCTGCAGAACGCGCCAAGCGATTACAATCTCCCTCAATGTAATTTTCGAAAGTATAGTTAGCGTTTAATTGTGGATCAACATTTAATTTTTTTAATCCCGGGATAATAAATGGGTTTTTAATATCCTTGTTAATGGAAACCGGAATCGGCATCGATTGTACCTTTGCCTCCGCCCCATTTCCATTTGAGGGCATATTGGTAGTATAAGGATTACCGCTGTTTGATGATTTATCTACAACGATGTTATATTCCAACCTGCCATCCTCTCCAAGTTGTTTTTTTACAGTCTTGCGCAGCAAGCCCACATAATGTTCTTCAAGCCATTCGTAAAAGAACAAACTTGGCACCTGTATAGTTAAAACCTTGCCTTCCAATTTAAGAGCCGTTATTGGCTCGAACCAAGTTTTGAAACTTTGGCTCGGAATGTTATCCTTAATAATTTGAAGACAGTTCTTCCATACTTCTGTACAAGTTTTTTCCATTGCGATTTCTATAATTTATTGGTTTACAGTACCTATTCGAATTAAAGGGATGCTCCGTTTAGGGACTACGAATATTGAGAAAATTATCAACATTTTAAACAAAAATCTCAAATAAATCGTAACGTACTGATAAGGAATATAGTAACCTAGTTAACCTCAATTTTTTATGTTGATAACTATTTATTAACACCGGTTATCCACATTAACTATCATTTAATATCAATGCCCCCAATCATCACTTCGAATAGCTGTTGAAAAAGCAAAATCCAAGCCATTTTAGGCACTAGTTAAGCGTTTTAGTCTTTTTTAATCCGAATAACCTGTAAATCAAAGCCATAAGATGAATAAATAATATTAATTGAGGTAGATCGCCCAAATTGTTTTTGTATTATTTCATTATATTTCATTTTTGTATGAATTCTACTACAGTTTAACACGCAATTTCAACTTCAATGAAACAAAATGTCTATTCATTTTTATGATCAATAACCAAAAGCAGGATACCTTTAAATTTTAACATGAATGAAGCACAAGATTCAGGGTATTTCAGTTGCCTAATAAACACCAAAAGTACTTCTAAACACATCTGCAATTTCGCCAAGGGTGGCATATTTTTCAACGGCATCGATAATCAAAGGCATGAGGTTGGCTTCACCTTTTGCAGCTTCACTCAATTGCTGAAGCGCTTGCTCTACCGCAACCTGATCGCGGATTGATTTTAGATCATCAAGCTTTTCAGATTGTAGCTTGCGGATCGAATCATCAATATTAAACACCTCGGTTAAACCTTCCTCTTTCTGTGTAAACTTATTTACACCTACCGAGATCCTTTCGCCGTTTTCGATTTCTTTTTGATATTGGTAAGCTGCATCAGCAATCTCATTTTGCATATAGTTGCTTTCGATGGCATTAACAGAGCCACCCATAGCATCTATCCTATCGATATAGATCCAGGCAGCTGCTTCAACTTCATCTGTTAGGCTTTCTACAAAAAACGATCCGGCCAATGGATCTACAGTATCGGTAACACCACTCTCGAAAGCAATGATCTGCTGGGTACGTAAAGCAATCTTTGCTGCAGATTCTGTTGGAAGTGAAAGTGCCTCATCGTAGCCATTAGTGTGTAAAGACTGGGTTCCACCTAAAACCGCAGCCATGGCCTGATTGCTTACCCTGATCACATTATTTAGTGGTTGTTGCGCAGTTAAAGTCGAGCCTCCGGTCTGGGTATGAAACCTTAACATTTGGGCTTTTTCATCTGTAGCGCCCAAATCTTTTGTAATTTTCGCCCACATCCGTCTTGCGGCCCTAAACTTGGCGATTTCTTCAAAGAAATTGTTGTGGCAGTTGAAGAAAAACGACAATCGTTTCGCAAAGATGTTAATATCTAAACCTTTATCTAAAGCAGCTTTTAGATAGGTCTTGCCATTAGCCAATGTAAAGGCAAGTTCCTGCACAGCGGTAGAGCCAGCCTCACGAATATGGTAGCCAGATATCGAAATGGTATTCCATTTCGGCACTTCTTTGCTACAAAACTCAAAAATATCAGTAATTAAACGCATTGATTGCTTTGGCGGATAGATATATGTTCCCCTTGCAGCATACTCTTTTAAGATATCATTTTGTATTGTACCCGAAATCTGCTTTAAATCTGCGCCTTGTTTTTTGGCGAGTGCAATATACATGGCCAGTAAAATCGAAGCTGTCGCATTAATCGTCATCGAAGTTGTAATGTCTTTCAGCTCAATGCCATCAAATAAAATTTCTATATCCCTTAACGAGTCGATAGCTACACCAACCTTGCCTACTTCGCCATCAGCCATTTCATGATCGGAGTCGTAACCAATTTGCGTTGGAAGATCAAAAGCAACAGATAATCCTGTTGTTCCCTGAGCCAATAAATAATGATAACGTTTATTTGATTCTTCAGCAGTCGAAAAACCAGCATACTGCCGCATCGTCCACAAGCGACCTCGGTACATATCCTTCTGGATCCCTCTGGTAAAAGGAAATTCTCCAGGCAGTTCTTCCATTGGCTTCGCTTCGGTATAAAGCGCCTTTATTTCAATCCCCGAAGTAGTAGTGTGCTTTTTCTCGCTCATTTGGTTAGTTCATTAGTTCAGTGGCCATTGGTTAATTGGTCCAGTAATGGTGTGTATTTGGGTTAACTGTACTCGAAAGCTAATTATTGAAACTGGTTAATCGGTTAACTGAACAGATGACCAGCAAATACGCAATCAATTAAACGATCAACCTTAAAATAGCTTATGGATATCTTTTTTAATCAGCCCGATCGTTAAGTCGTATGGGTTTTCATCTATACTGGCCATGTGCTGTAAGATAGCTTTACTCAACTCAATCCCATTTGCATCGGCTGGTAAACCTTGTACTGCATTATTAATCATGGCAATGGTATCGTCTTTTAATTTCCTTACCACACCCCAGGTAACACCATCTACATATAACTGTTGGGTGATGTTATGCTGGTACTCCGATCGGATTTCATTTAAAATACCAGCTTGTAAAGTAGCTATGGCAATTCCTTGCTGATGCAGGCGAACAAGCAAATTAGCGGGGTTAATACGATCGATAAATATAATTAACCGTTCGTGCGCCTGTAAGCGTAAGGGTAAAATATGCGCCCGGCTTTCTTTGTTCAGCTCAATATTTTTGAGGTCGAAAAATCGTTGAATATCGCTCTTTAAAATATAATAAACGGCCATTAAAGCAGCAAAAATGCCTGCAAATAAGGTCACTATATCAATCAAAATCTGTTGGGTATTCATAGTATTGTTTAATTACGGTAATATTAACGAACCGTTAAAAGCAAAAATGTGCATTATTATTTATATTTGTAACAGATAAAATTTAAATAACATGAGCACAACAGTTGATACAGCATTTGCACCGGTTACTTTTTCGGAAGGAGCAACTAAAGAGTTATATAAATTAAAAGATCAGCAGGAGATCGGTGAGGATTACGGATTGCGCGTTGGCGTAGAGGGCGGTGGTTGCGCTGGTATGAACTACGTTTTAGGTTTTGATCAGAAAAAAGATGGCGATCAGGAATATTTTATTGAGGGCATTAAAGTTTTCATGAATAAAGCACACCAGATGTACTTAATGGGCATGATGATCGATTGGCAGGATGGATTAAATTCTCGTGGTTTTACCTTCGTTAACCCTAATGCAACGAGCACCTGCGGCTGTGGCACGAGTTTCTCGGCATAAATAAAATATTATTGTAACATATAGTGCAGTCCCCTTGTCTAAACATCGGGACTTTTTTTATTTTTACAAGCTTTGCCCGCCAAACGCTTACCGCAATACTAAATGAATTACAGAGAAAACATCAGACTGGCATTAGAATCAATTAAAGCTAACCGCTTGCGTACCATGCTTACTGCTTTGATTATCGCTATTGGTTTAATGGCTTTAGTCGGGATTTTAACCACTCTTGATGCTGTAAAGAAAAGTATGACAGATGCTTTTAGTAGCATGGGGGCCAACTCATTTACCATCAGAAACCGTGGTACAGGAATCAGGATTGGAAATGGAAAAAGACCAAAACCTTTTAAAGCCATTCGTTATGAAGATGCCGTTAAATTTAAAGATAGCCTGAATACTCCTGCTACTGTTGCAGTAAGTGTTTTTGCCAGCAATGGCTCTACTATAAAGTATGGAAGTTTAAAAACCAACCCAAATATTAACGTTCAGGGGGTTGATGAAAATGGATTAGCCTCTCAGGGTTTAAATCTCTCGCAAGGAAGAAATTTTAGCGTTTCTGAAATACAGTTGGGAAGTAACGTTTGTATTGTTGGTGGTGAAGTAGTAGAAAAGTTGTTCAAAGACTCAGACCCTTTGGATAAACTGATCAATGTGGGCAATAATCGTTTTAAAATTGTTGGCATATTAGAGAAAAAAGGATCGAGCATGGGCTTTAGTGGCGACAGGGCCGTTTACGTACCGCTGTTAAAAGCGAATCAGATTAATGCCAATGCCAACCCATCTTACACCATTACGGTAATGGTACCTAGTAATGAGATGCAGGAAAACATTATTGGCGAATCTACTGCACTATTCAGAAATATCCGCAAAGTAAAGGTAAACGAAACCAATAATTTCGAGATTACCAAGAGTGATGCCATTGCTCAAACATTATTCGAGAACCTGGCCTTTGTGGCTATTGGCGGTGTGGCCATTGGAATTATTACTTTAATTGGGGCCTCAATAGGCTTAATGAATATCATGCTGGTTTCAGTTACCGAACGTACACGGGAAATTGGTATCCGTAAAGCGATCGGTGCAAATCCTAAGGTCATACGTCGCCAGTTTTTAATCGAGGCTGTAGTAATCTGTTTAATGGGGGGCGCCTTAGGTATTTTTCTCGGAATAGTTTTAGGAAACCTGATTTCTCTTGCTATGGGTGGATCATTCCTGATCCCCTGGCTATTTATTATTGGTGGCTTTGTATTATGTGTATTGGTAGGAATCCTTTCCGGATACTACCCTGCTAAAAAAGCTTCAAAGCTAGACCCGGTAGAGGCGTTGAGGTACGAATAGGTTACTGGTTTACCGGCCATTAGTAGTTAATGGACTGAAGGATTAAAGGCGAATCCTTCAGTCGTTAATAAGTTTTAATTGGTAAACTGTTTATCATTCAGGATGACGTGATTTGCAATTAGCAACATGCAAAAAAGAATAAATGAATGGCTAATGCATTAATGAACTATAGTGAGGCATTATTCAATTGTACCTGAGCAAGCAGTTGTTGCATTAATGGCGTACCAAGGCTATCTTCTAGCGCTGCAGCATGTTTTAAATGATGCATATCGCTGCCTAGAAAATCGACCATCTGGTTTTCCACCATTTCGCCTGCTATTTTTTTTGCGCCAGTTCCATAATAACCTGTTAAAGCAATACCATTTAACTGCAAGAGGCAGCCAGTTTCTCTGATCTGACGATAACTCTCGAAGGAATTGTAGTAGTAAGGATAACGCTCAGGATGGGCCAGTACAGGCTTATATCCGGCATCCTGCATCAGTCTTATAAAATCAATCAGGTTTTGAGGAGCATTTACATAGGATAATTCAAACAGAAGATAATTATCCCCAAAAGTTAACACCTCTTTTTGTCTTATCTTTTTTTCAAGAGTTTCATCCAGGTAATATTCTGCAGCGGCATCAACTTCCAAATCGAGTTCTATTTCCAGCAAGCCTTTTCTCAATGTGTCCAGGCCACGGTTAATAGTATCGGGTGTATTGCGGAAATAATCAGCCATAATATGCGGAGTGGCAATCAGCTTCTTATAACCTAAAGCTTTAAATTTTTTGGCCAGGAGAAGAGAATCATTCAGGGTCCGGGCACCATCATCAATACCCGGAATAATATGCGAATGCATATCTGTCCCGATACCAGAGAAATTAAATTTAGGCGCTATTTTTTTCTTTTTAAATAATCCTAACATATTTTATTTATCCTATTTCCTGTTTAATTTGTCCGATGCGTTCATCCAGATCGCTATCATCTTCTAACAATTGATGTTTTAGTTGACTTAATAATATGAAATCCATACTAACGAGTTTCAAAAGTAATTTATCTTTTTTGTTTGGAGGTAAATTTAAAACTGCATTCTTTAATCCTGGAGATTTATCGGTTAACATAACGGGGATATAGTATTTAACTAATCTCTTTTGGCAGATTACTGGCCTCTGCTGTACCAGCTAGTTTAGAAGAATAGATTTTACCAAGCAAGTGATTAAGATCTTCACTTAAATCGAACTGCAGGTCTTCGTGAAGTTTTTTGAATTTATTGATGGTTACCGCAACTGTTTTGATGTAATAGATACTAAAAAGCATCATAAAATCACGGTAACCAAAAATTGATTTTTTATAATCAAATGGAATAGCATTTAAGATAAAAAGTTTAAGTTCTACTTCCCCAACAGGATCTTTGGTCACCTTATAAAAGTGGTTAACCGCTGTGATCATTTTCCTTACTTTTACCAATGCCTCTTTGGCATTTAGCTTTTTCAGTTCCTGAACCTGTTCCTCAACATCAGCTTTAATCCTTTCTTTCCGATCTTCTAAATCGCTTTCATTCTCTAATAATTTATAATGAAGGTGTTCAGTGAGCACTTTATCTTTAGCTACCAAGCGCAATAACAGCTTGTCCTTTTCCTTAACAGGCAGTTCGGTAATAGCGGTTTTTAAGTCTTTGTGCTCTGACAACTTCATTTAAAAAGGGTTAGTCTTAATGTATTTTTCCCACTCCCAGGCAGAGCGCATCATTTCATTGATATCCAGATTAGCTTTCCAGCCCAGTTCGTTATTCGCTTTTTGTACATCGCCATAAATCTGAACAATATCTCCCGCCCTTCTCGGACCGATTTTATAATCCAGTTTTTCGCCATTTACTTTTTCGAAAGCGGCAATAATCTCTAAAACTGACGATCCTTTACCGGTACCGATATTGAAAACATCATAGTTACCGTTCGGGTTTCCATCTTCTAATTTTTTAATAGCGGCAACGTGTGCTTTTGCCAGATCAACCACATGGATATAATCGCGGATAGCAGAACCATCTGGTGTGTCGTAATCATTTCCGTGAACTGTAATCGGACCACGTTTTCCAATAGCAGATTGAGTAATAAACGGAACAAGGTTTGCCGGTATGCCATTTGGCAGCTCACCGATCAAAGCAGTTTCGTGGGCACCAACCGGATTAAAGTAACGCAAAGCGATTACACTTAAATCAGGTGTTACCGCAGCAGTTTCTGCCAGTATTTCTTCAGCGATCTGTTTGGTATTTCCATAAGGAGATTCTGCTTTCTGAACCGATGCAGCTTCTGTTACCGGTAAAGTGTCTGGCTGGCCATAAACGGTACACGAGGAAGAAAACACGAAATTAATTTTCCTGTTAAACGAAATTAGCAGGTTAATTAATCCATAAAAGTTATTCTTATAATATTTTAATGGTTTTTCTACCGATTCGCCAACTGCTTTTGAAGCCGCAAAATGGATAATTCCATCGATATCATTGTGGTTTTCGGCAAATTCCTGTACCGCTTTTTCATCCTGAAGATCAATTTCATGAAAATCGAACCATTTGCCGGTAATGGCATGTAGCTGGTTTAAAATTTTGATATTCGAGTTTGAAAGATTATCTACAATTACAACTTCATATCCTGCGTTATGTAATTCTACAGCTGTGTGCGAACCTATGTACCCTGTTCCACCAGTAACTAATATTTTTGCCATTTTAACGGTTAAATGTGGTAAAATCTTTATGTTCTATTTTTTACAATGCCTCTGAAGGCAATGATTTAAAGTATTCGTATGTAATTTTAATCCTTCCGCACGTTCAATTTTTTGGTTACCAGCCCAATATCTCCTTAGCTTATATTTTTTTATTTTGTTTAGTATATGGCAATCAGCGAAGTCTATTTATTCAGTTGAATATTAAGTAAAATCGCGAGGCGTCCATATATTTTTAAGCTTTTTAAAAATATTCGTTTTATCTTGGCACGAAGATATGAAATTACTTTACATCATCGGAATCCGGGCATATACTTTACTCATCAGGATATTCTCATTATTTAATCCTAAAGCCAAACTTTTTATCAATGGGCGCAAAAATATCTTTACCATAATTGCCCGGAAAATTAATCCTGCCGAAAAACATATATGGTTTCATTTTGCTTCTTTAGGCGAATTTGAACAAGGCAGACCCGTTTTAGAAAAAATAAAAACCCTTTATCCTGCGAAAAAAATTATAGTTACTTTTTTTTCTCCCTCGGGATATGAAATCAGGAAAAATTATGCTCTGGCAGACGTATTTTATCTCCCCATTGATACTGCCACTAATGCTAAACTTTTTATAGCAAGCATTAATCCTGAAATGGCGATTTTTACTAAGTACGAATTTTGGCATTTCTATTTTCAGGAATTAAAAGATCAGGGCATACCTTTATATGTAATTTCCGGGATTTTTAGAGAAGGTCAGGCATTTTTTAAATGGTATGGCGGTTTTTACCGCAATATTTTAAAATCTGTTACTTACTTTTTCGTACAAAATAAAGAGAGTGAAAACCTTTTAAAATCAATCGGTTTAAATAATGTAACCATTAATGGCGATACCCGTTTCGACCGTGTTTACGAAAGTGCACAATCGCCAAAATCGCTTCCCCTTATCGAAGGCTTTATTGGCAACTCACCTACTTTAGTTTGCGGAAGTACCTGGCCGGAAGATGAGAAAATATTATCGGTCCTACCAGAAAAATACCCTAACTGGAAGTTTATTATTGCCCCACATGAGATTCACGAAAGCCATATCAAAAGTATAGAGAAGCAGTTTTCAGTTAACAGTGTGCGGTTTTCAGTATTCAGTTCGTCTAATCAAACGCCAAACACCGAACACCAAACGCTCATCGTAGATAACATCGGTATGCTTTCCTCATTATATCAATACGGAAAAGTGGCTTACATTGGCGGCGGTTTTGGAACAGGTATCCATAATACTTTAGAAGCCGCAGCATTTTGTCTACCTGTAATTTTCGGACCTAAATATGATAAATTTCAGGAAGCAAAAGATCTCATTGCTATTGGTGCAGCGAAAAGCATCAGCTCCACAACTGATTTAATTAATGCGTTTGAAGGTTTCGTAGAAAATCAAGATGCTGCAGACCAGGCTAAAAGATATGTTGCAAATAAAAAAGGGGCAACTGATCAGATTATTTCGATGATTACAAAATCAGATCGGACTTAGCAATTTCTTCAACAATTTCGGGAATACTTTGATCGATTGAAATCGTTACTACATCCTGCTCATCACTCAGTGGTTCTTCTAATGTATCAAACTGGCTTTTTAATAAGGTTGAAGGCATATATTGGTGAGAACGTTTAACAATACGATCGTGAATTAAATCGAAACTTCCTTTTAAATAAACAAACCGGATATTGGTATTATCTGTTCTCAGCAAATTGCGGTACGATTTCTTGAGTGCAGAACAAGCAATAATGCAACTCGTACCATGGGCCAGATGTTCGCGCCCAACTTTCGCAATCAGCAGTAGCCAATCTAAACGGTCGGCATCTGTTAAGGGAATCCCCGAAGCCATTTTATCTACATTCCGCTGCGAATGCAGATTATCGCCATCTATAAATTCAGCATTTATTCTTGGTGCCAAAGCCTTTCCGATAACCGTTTTACCACTTCCAGATACCCCCATTAAAATGATAAAGTTCACCATCTTTAAATTTAAAACTATTTAACCATTCCGGCAAGTGCCTCAATAAAAACGGGGCTATCGTTTAAACTTTCTACCAACTGAACATGTTCGCCACCCAAGGCCTTAAACTCTTCATGGTATTCTACCGTGATTTCATAAAGCGTTTCTAAGCAATCGGCCACAAAAGCAGGACTAAAAACCAAAAGACGCTTTTTGCCTTCGCCAGCTAATTTTTTTAATACATCTGTAGTGTAAGGCTGCACCCATGGCTCTTTACCTAAACGCGATTGGAAACAAACGGTATATTGATCTCTCGATAGGTTTAATTCTTTGGCAATTAACCTGGCCGTATCATGCCCCTGTGCAGAATAACAAAATTTATTGGTATCGTTTAATGTCTGGCAGCAATCGGCACTTTTCAAACAGTAACTTCCGGTATGATCGCACTTTAACAACTGACGTTCCGGCAATCCGTGGAAACTGAACAACACGTGATCATAATTTTCTACATGATGCTTTTTAGCATTTTCTGCAAAAACTTTAATCATCAATTCGTTATCATGAAATGAATTCACAAACGAAATCGGCGGTACGGTTTGCCATTTGCTCACCAATTCCATTACCAGTTGCATTACCGAACCGGTACTGGCAGAAGCATATTGTGGAAACATTGGTATAACCTGTATACTTTCTACCAAACCTGCTTTTAAGTTTGCCAGCGCCGATGCAATTGATGGGCTTTGGTAGCGCATAGCCAACTCGACATGGTAGTCCTCACCTAATCTTTCCTGAAGCATTTTAGCCTGCAACCTGCTGTAAAACAACAATGGTGAACCATTCTCGTTCCAGATTTCTTTGTATAATTTTGCAGTTTTAGGACTACGGAAGGGAACAATAATACCTTTAACCAATAATGTTCTGTTCAGCTTCGGAATATCGATTACCCTTTCGTCCATTAAAAATTGGTCTAAGTATTTTCTAACGTCAGCCGTTGCCGGACTATCAGGCGTTCCTAAATTTACCAGTAAAATTCCCTTTTTGCTCATGTATACAAGAATATGTTTTGTGGCGCAAATATCGCCTTTTTATTGTTTTTTACCTATGTTAAAAATGTAATGGCCGACATTTTTCGGTCAAAATATATTGTATTTGTTTCTTATTGATTAGAAAAGCAAATGCAGCAAGTCTATTTAAGCGTAGTCCTGCCTTCCCTACAATCTTTTTGTGGTCATTAATGTATTTTTAATCGTTTATACCACAAAAAGGATTTTCGTACAGTCAGGTTTATGAACCTGGTTTTGTGCAGGTTTTTAACGTTTTTAGCCCCCATTTAAATGTGTTGTTTTTGGGGTACCATCAATGGTGCTGTCAGATGTTTCCATCTGATAGTTAGAATAAACAAAAGATCATTAGGGAATCAAAAGATGATTAATTTAGTATCAGATGGCAACATTTGACACCACAACTAATGATATTATCCTTTCGTTTTATATAGTTGCCACCAGGGCATAGCTGGTTTTTGATGGTGTTCCAAATGATAACCAAAAAAGTAACAGGTAATAAATGCAACAAAATGGTTTTTCTGCAATGAAGAAGAATGGTATTCGTTATCGTGTTCACCTTTGTGAGGTAAATAGGTTCCGAAATAAAACAGTTGAAAAGTGCTTAATAAGGATGGCAATACCCAAAATAACAGCAGATTCTTTTCATCAACCCAGATTTTCAAAACATTAAAGGCTATGGCCATAATCACCAATTGAATTACCGTAACATAATTTAGCATAAAACTGAAATACCATTTCCAAAAGCCATGTGGCGCAAAATCCGGATCATTTTCAGTATGTACATGGCGGTGGTGCTGGTGATGTTTTGTGTACAAACGGTTATAAAAAAAACCAGCATAAAGAAAAACGGAAAGATAGCCAATAAAATTATTGGCCTTTTGGTTCGGTGATATTGTTCCGTGCATAGCATCATGAGCGGTAATAAACAAACCGGTGTAGAAATGCATCTGAACGAAAACCATCAGATAAACTAAAGAATTGTTCCAGGCAAAATCCCATGTAAGCAAGAAATAAAGAGAAACAAACCAACAGATAATTACGGTTAACGCAACCAAAATTCCGGTATATGGGTTTATAGCTTTCAATTTATGGTTTTGTAGATTTAAAAATCCCTGTTCAATTGGCATATTACTCCTAAGCAAACAAAGTAAGTAGATCTTTAGTTCTTATAACTTGAATTTTAAAGTTTGTTGGAGTCATTTCACTCCACATCCAATTATAATGTTCAATTACTTTAGGAGCAGTTAAATGTGGTCGGTCTGCAGTTGTATGGGCATCTTCTACAACAGTTACTTCATAATCTCTACTAACGGCCGATTTAACAGTTGCATCGATACAAAAATCGGTCGCACAGCCAGTAACAAATAATTCTGTAATATTACTTTTAGCTAAAAGATAATGCAAATTTGTATTATAAAATGCATCGTTAGCTGATTTTGAAACTATATCATCAGCAGGACTGGTGACTAATTCTGGCAAGAGTTCCCAATCAAAGGTATTTGGTAAAAATATATTTTCTTTATTACCATCATGTTGGACAAAAATCACTTTATAATTATTCATTCTAAAATAATGTGCCAATTTATTTATCCTCTCAATTACACCTAAAGTATCATAACGCAAAGTGTAAGGTTTAAAACTACCAATCTGCATATCTATTATCAACAAGGCTTTCATTAAATAATAAATATTAATTGATTAGCTCTTCTTATAATTAGTATTTTTCTAATGCAGCCTTCACCTTCTCCATTAACCACATCGGTGTAGAAGTGGCTCCACAGATGCCTACTTTATCATTTTCATTAAACCAGGCCTGATCTAATTCTTCTACGTTAGAAATAAAGTAAGAATTGTCATTGTGTTTTTTACAAACATCATAAAGCACTTTTCCATTAGATGATTTTTTACCAGAAACGAAAACGATTTTATCGTAATGACCTACAAAATCTTCGAGTTCTTCGTACCGGTTAGATACTTGCCTGCAGATCGTATCATTAGCTTTTACTTCGTAACCGCGGCTTAATAATTCATCTTTAATGTGGTAGAATTTATCGGTGCTTTTAGTGGTTTGGCTATATAATGTAAATTTAGCAGGAAGCTCAACGTTATCTAATTCAGCTAAATCTTGAAAAACAATGGCTTTACCATCTGTTTGACCTTGGAGACCTATTACTTCAGCGTGACCGTGTTTCCCAAAAATAAGTACCTGCTCATCGTCATCATGGGAATTTTTAATCCTGTTCTGCAATTTCAACACTACCGGGCAAGAAGCATCAATTAAAGTCAGGTTATTTTCTAAAGCCAGTTGATAGGTTGAAGGTGCTTCGCCATGCGCCCTGATCAAAACCTTTTCATCCCTTAAGTTTTTTAAAACTTCGTGATCGATGATTTTTAATCCACGATTGGTTAAACGCTCCACTTCTTCATCATTATGAACGATATCGCCAAGGCAGTATAAATAACCTTCATTATCCAAAATATCTTCGGCCATTTCTATGGCATATACTACCCCAAAGCAAAAGCCTGATGATTTATCGATGTTGACCTGTAAGTTGTAACCCATTGTGATACAAAATTAAGCAAAAATATTTGTTCCGGTTGTCATGTATAAGACAACAAAAAAGATTAACTGTGAAGCAAACATGGCTGTACCGATATATTTCTGTTGTTTTAAACCTAAAGCATAATAAAACTTCAATAAAATTACCGAAACGATAAACCAGGCTACATAATTTTGAACCGGAATTTCATGCCAGTCCCACTGCCAATAGTTAAATTTCATGGCTACAGGTTCCAAAAAGAAATCAAAACCAACCAGTATAAAAGCGCCGAGTACAGAAGCCAGAATACTATTCCTGATTTTCATACTTTTCATCATTTGCCCAATGCTGAAAATAAGGATTACCCAATTTACGCCCATGAGTAATGGAACCG
Source organism: Pedobacter alluvionis (assembly GCF_003664035.1). GTDB lineage: Bacteria > Bacteroidota > Bacteroidia > Sphingobacteriales > Sphingobacteriaceae > Pedobacter > Pedobacter alluvionis. The sequence continues at coordinate 419,393 of NZ_RCCK01000015.1, read as the reverse complement.
CAGCAACTTTGTATCCCAACGTATCGCCATAATAATAGCTTCCAAATATTTTTCCGGTGTGCACGCCCAATACCTCGACTAAAAAGCCACAGAGAAATACACCCGAAACCAGCAACAACAATCGTTTCACATCTGCATTGTACGAAAAAACAATTACGGCAAACATCAGCAATAGATGAAAGGGAACCAGTTTGATAAAATAAGGCTGTGCAGCTGGAATTAAGAAGCCAAACAAGCCAACCACATGAAAAACGACAATTATTGCAACTGCAATCCTCTTAATCTTTAAATCGTTTTGATCGTTCTGCCCTTCCATGTACTCTTTTTAAAAATATGTTTCTTTATAGAAATAAATGATATGATTAAGAAGAACAACATCTGCAAGGGATGTAAAATCAAATTTATCAAAACATGCTGTCCAGATAAATAGGAGATCATTATTCTACTTAACACTATTAAAGTTAATGGTAATACAAGTAAAGCAACATTAAAGTTTAAAATTAAAATTACCGGCCCTATGGTTACCAAAAGCTGGTAAAGTAATAATATTATGATGTTATTACCAAAACCTGCCAGTAAATTTTTACTGAAACCATTTAAGCTTTCGCCTAAATTTTTGTACATCCTGCAATAAATCAGTCCGTTGGCTAATAGCGCTTCTGCATTAAATTTTTCTTGTTTTACCAGCTTCATAATCTCCACATCTTCTATAACCTGGTGTTTAACCCGCTCATGCCAATGGTTTTCTTTGTAATTATTGGCATTAAAGAACATACATTGCCCGCTTGCTGCTGCAAATGCGGGATTTTTCGAAAGCTTAACCAAACGCAAAGGCAATAAATTTAACAAGATAAAATGCATTAAGGGCACAGTTAACCACTCGCCTATCGATTTTATAGTTTGGTTTGTAAAAACGCTCAGCAAGGCCAGGTTTCCAATTTCCATTCGGCTAATGAGACTATTGATTAGCCCTCTTTTGATTGATTCATCTGCATCAATAAATAGAAGATACTTACCGGTAGCCAACTCGCTAAGCTGATGGCACGCATAGTTTTTTCCAAGCCAGTTTTGAGGTAGCTCTTTACCGCTTAACACTTTGAATTGCGGATTTGAAAAACAAAATTCCTCAACTATACCGAAAGTACTATCACTGCTGTTATCATCCAAAACAATAACCTCATAATTGATATAATCCTGATTTTTTATTGAAACAAGTAATTCCAAAATATTCTCTGCTTCATTTCTCGCAGGTATTAAGATCGAAACCTTATCATGGTAGTCTTTAACCACTCTGGGCAACTTCGGGTTAGAGAGGAAGTTGAAAACAGTAACCGAAAACCGGATCACCAGAAAAATTAAAACGGCGTAAATAAAAATTGTCATTCAATTAGCTGATTTTGTTTAACAACCGATTGATCGTAATGTTTATTGTAGGCGCTTTTTAGTAATTGTAAACTCACATACTCCTCATTTTCCCAATGCTGTAGATAAGTATAGGCTGAGGGCTTTCTTTTCGCGAAATAATCGATAAAGGTAGCGGCAAAAATAATATTGATTTTTTTCTGACTCGCATTAATCATTTGCATTACTCCCTTTTCGAAATTGATATTTTTCAAGTGATTTGAATACAATTTGCCCTGGGGGAATACAAGTACCAGATTTGCAGGATTATCTAACAGTTTGCCTGCATAATTAAGCGTTTCTAAAACATCTTTACCTTTATTTTCGGCAGCAAAAGCACCAAGATATTTCAAGAAACCAACCTTATTATAGTTTTCGGCATTTACCAAAACATGAAATTGTTTCTTAAATACTTTTTTGTTGATATAAAAGAGGAAGAAACCATCCCACCAACTGAAATGATTGGCTAAAACCAACATAGAAGCGTCCGGCTTAACCTCCATTTGATCATACTGAAATGCTGCAAAATCTTTTTTGATGATAAACTGAATGTACCAGGAGAAAAAGCTGAAGATCAAATTATTTTTTCTGGGCTGATACATTTCGGAAAATTGCAAAAAAATGAGGTGAATTGCAAATTTTCGTAGTTATAGCAATCATTACAAACGAGGATCGGCTAGATCAACATTTATAATGTAGTACAAAATTCTTAAAACAACGCTTTAATCAGCCATGAAATTATGGTCCTCGTTTGCAACGAGGATCAGCGAGATCCACATTTGTAATGTGGCGCGAAATTTTAAAACAACACTTTAATCAGCGATGAAATCGCTATTCTCATACATCCTCGTTACAAACGAGGACGATAATCGCATTATGGTATAAACAAATATTTACTTATATTCATCATAAATCTCCCAAACACCAATTATCGTTGGTATAATTTTATTAAGTATTTAAATATCTTATCATTATGGGAGGAAGCAGATATATCATTACTGATCAGAATCAAACTTATTTTATAACCTGCACAGTAGTTGGCTGGATCGATTTATTTACTAGATTTGAATACAAAAACATTATTATTGACTCATTAACTCATTGTATCGAGAATAAAGGTTTAATAATAAATGGCTGGGTTCTGATGACGAATCACATTCATTTTATTGGAAGATGTGAAGAGCCGCACAAAATGTCGGATTTTTTAAGGGATTTTAAAAAATTCACATCTAAGAAACTTATTGCTGTAATTAAAGAAATACCTGAAAGTAGAAGAGATTGGCTTTTAGATAAGTTTAATTTTGAAGCCAGAAGAACCAATCGGGCCGAGAATTATAAAATCTGGCAAGACGATAACCATCCCATAGATCTACAAGAAATAGATGCTTATCAAAAACTAGAATACATACATGATAACCCTGTTAAAGCTGCTATTATAGAAATTCCAGAGCATTATATTTATAGCAGCGCAAGAGATTATGCGGGAATTGGAGGACTGCTAAAAATTGAGCTGATTTAAAAGATAATCATCTTCCTCATTTGTAACAACGGCGACATTAAGTTGATAAAAGTCAAGTTTGATTTAAAGATAAATCATGGTCCTCGTTTGTAACGAGGATCAGCGAGATCCACATTTGTAATGTGATGCAAATTATTAACAACGTTTAATCAGCGATACAATCGCTGTTCTCATACATCCTCGTTACAAACGAGGACAATATAAACTATTACGTTCCATCCCCCACCATCACCTCTTCCATCTTACATCCACCCTAGCTCAAATAAACCCGATCTTCTTCACCTTCTACATCCATCACCACATCTACATGTTCTTTTAAAATGGTAGCCAGTTCCAGACCAACAAAATCGGTAGCAATAGGGAAAATTTTGTGACTTCGATCAACTAAAACTACGGTTCGGATTTTTTTATGTGGCGTATTTAAGAAAACGCCTAAACCATAAGCTAGTGTTTTACCGCTGTTCAATACATCATCTACGATAATGATTACTTTATTTTTCCAATGGCTTTCATCGAGATCGGTTGAGGCAACCAATTTGCTGCTCTCCTTTTGCAAATCAATGCGTAGTAAGGTTAATTTAAAGCCAGAGATTTTTTTTAGTACCTTTTCCAATCTCAATGCCAATTTGTAGCCGCGGTCCCAGATACCCGCCAATACAATTTCTTTCTCATTCAGGTTATCTTCCAAAATCTGATAAGCGATACGGTCTATTTTCTGCTGAATCTGTTTCTTGTTAAGAATAAGTAATTGCGATGCCATTGTATAAAAAGGATTGAATACAAAAAGAACGATTTTAAGGGTGAAATTCAAACTATTTGAAAAATAATTTCGACTGCTTGCAACGTTTTCTCCTCCTCACCGTCTGATAATCCAATAGAACACGCAGGGAAAATGAAACATTCGAACAAAATAATTTTTTATCTTTTTTTATTTCTATTAAGTCCGACTATCAATTACGCTCAGAATAATAGTCGTAGTAAAATGCTCAAACACAATCGATCTGAAGAAAAAATCAAACTTTTGGAAGATCAATTAGCTGCCTGGCAAAAAGATTTAAATGTCCCAAATGTAGGCCTTGGCATAATACAAGATGGAAAGTTAATACATGCAAAAGTATATGGCAAGGATTCTACTGGATCTCTAAAACCAGTCAATACACTTTTCAATGTAGCATCGGTAACTAAAGTGGTATTTTCAACGCTTGTACTAAAACTAATTGATAATGGCGATTGGCAATTAGATGAACCACTATATCATTACTATACCGATCCTGATATTGCATCCGATTCATTATCAAAAAAACTAACAACCCGCCATATCTTAAGTCATCAATCAGGATTTAGCAATTGGAGATGGATGAATGCATCAGGGAAACTTCAATTTGAATTTGCGCCAGGAACCAAATTTAATTATTCGGGAGAAGGAATGGAGTATCTCAAAAAAGCCATAGAGCATAAATTTCATAAATCTTTAGTTCAACTTTCAGACTCGATTTTATTTAAACCATTCGGTATGATCGACACCAAACATGAATGGGATGGTAAGCAAGATTTAAAAAGATTTAGCAGGTGGTACGATGCAAATGGAAAAGAATACACCAAAAGTAATTATGCTTCCGAACCAAGTGCTGCAGATGATCTGATTACAACAGTTATTGACCTTAGTAAATTTGGCATTGAAACTTTAAATGGTCTCCATATTTCTAAGCAATTATTTAATAAAATAATTAAAGGACAGGCTAAAATTAATCAGAATTTAATGCAGGGACTAGGTTGGCGACTAATTAAAGATTTACCCAATCATGAATATGCAATGGAACATGGAGGTAATGATGCAGGCGTAGCGGCGATTATCGTATTGCTTCCAAAATCAAAACGTGGCATAATTGTATTAACCAATGGAGACAATGGACAAATCATTTGCAATAACATTGTCAGGTCTTTTTGGCCTGAAGGAACAGAAATTATACATAAAGCCCTCAAAAGTACGCCACTAAATGACATCCATAAAGTTTTTAATATAAGCGATGATATATTAAATACCTATACAGGCAAATACATGAGGCCAGATGGCGAAGTGGTAAATATTTATAAAAAGGATAAGAATTTAATCTTAAAAACCATTGGTTTACCAACTTTCAATCTGTTCCCGCAAACACAGGAAATATTTTTTCTTTGGGATTTTGATCCAAAGATAATTTTTACAAAAAATGAAAAAGGTATTGTTGATACCCTTTTAATTAAAGACGGAGATAATATTCTAAAATGCACTAAAATGGATAAATAGTTTTAAAGTTCATAAGAAGACCATTCAGGTTTTTCAACTATTTGAAAAATAATTTCGACTGCTTGCAACGTTTTCATCAGAGATGCGTCTAATACCTATAACCAAAACACAAAAACGAAGTCCTTATTGCACAATATTGCGTAATGAAGCTTCAGAATCATTTAACAAAACGACTATGAAAATCCTTATCAAATCATCCGCCATTTTATTTATAGTGTTAACCAGCTACATCGCTAAGGCACAGGAAACTAAAAATTTCACGGTTAAAAATTTCAATAGTATTGGCGTAAGCAGTGGAATCGACTTGTACCTAACCCAAGGTGGCAGTGAGAGTGTGAGCATAAAATCAGATTCGGAAACATTAAAAGATATTATTGTTGAGCAAAGCGGCAGTAATGTTATCATAAAATTTAAAGACGGCATCAACTGGAGCGGTATGTTTAAAAACCGTACCATTAAAGCTTATGTAAGTTTCAAAAGCCTAAATGCTATTGCAGCATCAGGCGGATCGGATGTTTTTACACAAAATCAGATCAAAACCGATAAACTTGCTATTCGCTCATCTGGTGGGTCAGACTTAAAATTAACGGTGGTTTGTAACGACTTATCCATCCAGTCAAGCGGCGGTAGTGATATCGATTTAAAAGGCAAAGCAGAAAATATGACCATACAATCAAGTGGAGGGAGTGATATCGACGCTTATGAATTGATTACAGATTATGCAAAGGTGCAGGCTTCTGGTGGTTCTGATGTAAGTCTTTATGTAAATAAAGGCTTGGAGGCCAGTGCGAGTGGCGGTGGAGACGTGAGTTATAAAGGAAACGCTTCACTTAAAAAAACATCAAGCTCAAAAAGTGGAGATGTACACCATGTAAATTAAAAGTTTAGTTTAGTTAATAATAATCGCTGCTTTGTGGATGCAAAGCGGCGTTTTTTATTTAAAATTAGCGGAATGCAACCCTTTAGCATTTCCTATCGTCTATAATCATACATTTAACCGTATGAAAAGCAAAATCTCAATTATTCTCTTTAACACTCTCTTATTAAGCACCCTGTGTTATGGGCAAACCCCATTATCAAAAAGAATTGACCGTGTATTGTCTGGTATCATAAAACCCAACGAACCTGGTTTTGCAGTTGGGGTTGTAAAAAATGGTCAGTTTATATACAAGAAAGGTTTTGGCTTGGCTGATTTAAAAACCAATAGAAAAAATACAGCTGAAACATCTTTTAATATTGCGTCTGATGGTAAAAAATTTACTGCTGCCTGCATTTATCTTCTTCAGGCACAGGGCAAACTAAAAACCAGCGACAAAATTTCAAAATATTTCAAAGATTTACCAAAATATGCTGATAGCATTTCTATAGACCACTTAATACATCATCAAAGTGGGTTGAGAGATTACGATACACTAATCTGGTTGGTAAATTTTGATGAAAACACTTTAATTGATGACGAGAATGCTTATCAAATAATAGCCAGTCAACATTCATTAAACTTTATTCCAGGCGATCAATTTAGCTATAGTAATTCAGGTTATTTTTTACTTTCCTTAATGGTTAAAAAAGTATCAGGCATGGATTTAGTTCAATATGCCGATAAGTACATTTTCAAACCATTAAAGATGAATAACACTACTTTTTCGAGAACGCATCAAGTTCTGGGAAAAGCTAATGGCTATGTATTAGAAAATAAAAATTTTGTTGAAAATATACTCCACACAAAAACCATAGGCCAAGGAAATGTTTATAGTAAAATCAGCGACTGGGATAAGTGGTTTGCAGAGATGAAACTGCACAGCATCCTTGGAGATAGCGTTTGGAAAAATATGCTTAAGATTGGTAAAACAAACGATGGTAAATCTACTGTTTACGCTGGCGGATTGTTTGTAACAACTAATAAAAATAAAAGATTAATAGCTCATGGCGGAGATTTATACGGATATCACTCTTCCATGCGTTACTTTCCAGATGAAGATTTAGGCATTGTTGTTTTCACTAACAATGATACTATTAGTCCTGAAAACAATTTTGGCCCTGATGATATTTCAGATAAAATTTTGGGAGAAATCTATCCAGGAAATGATAAGTTAGAAGACATAGCTAAAAATAATGCGGAAACACCATATCCCAAGAAAAACCAAGATACGCTAAGCTATACAGGCCATTATAAACTTGAAAATGACAGTACCAAGCTTTTCTATGTATCTGGCAACAGCAGAAAATTGACCATTTTACAGGGCTGGAATGAAATTAATTATCCAATCATACCCTTAAATGATTCGCTATATTATATTGATAAAACTATCGATATTACATTTCAATTTAAGAAAGCTATCGGTGGCAAGATGAATAGATTAGAGATTATACAAAATGGAAAAACGACTAGAGCAGCACGAATAACAACCACCGAAACAACCCCATTTAATAACAGTGAAATGAGTTTCTATAACAATGAAATTAACTCATATTACAAAATCATTCAAAAAAATAACGATTTTCAATTGGTTATGCCAAATGGCAGATTAAACCTGGTATTACTCCAAAAAAACAAGTATAGAGTCTGGGAAGCAGGAACAACTGACATCACATTTAAATACGCAAATGATAAAATTACAGGTTTTACACTAAATCACGTCAGGGTAAAAAATTTACAGTTCAGTAAAGTGAGCAACTAAAATATTAGTATTTTTTATCCTCTTCCCTTCTTATAGGGATAATAAATAAAGTTGGCACCTTCAGGAACAATTACGAATACGCACATAAAATCTTCCGGTTTTTTATACACTTTTAAGAAGGGTTCTTTTTTCTCCTTACTGATGATTCCTTTTTCTACAAACTCTTCTAAAGTAGAAGCTTGTATCGTCCAATCGGTATTAAGTTCTTCTTTGTTTAAGATAAGTTCGCCAATGTTCACCTCATGTTGGTGCGCAATAAAAATAGGGTGGGCTGAAATGCCTTCAACCATAATTTCGATGGCTACTTCTTTAATCGCATCAGCATAAAACTCCAGGTCTTTTTCTAAGCTTACCAGCGGACTTTCCTGCTTCTTTTGTGGTGCTCCGTTCTCCTCGGGCGTTGCGCCTAATAATTCTTCTCTATCCATACCTAACTACTAATTGAATTTTGATTGAGTGAATTGTTGAATGTTAAAGCCCAATTGCCCCATTCTCTCACTCAATCCTTTACTCATTCAATCAATTCTATTACTTTAACCTTAACAATACTACATTTTCTACGTGCTGCGTATGCGGAAACATATCTACAGGTTTAATGCGCACCACATCGTATTTCTCTTTCAGTAACTCTAAATCTCTTGCTTGCGTGGCCGCATTACAGCTTACATAAACAATTTTTTCAGATTCCATTTCCAGCAACCTTTGTACTACATCTGCATGCATCCCGGCACGTGGAGGATCGGTAATAACCACATCTGGTTTACCATGTGCCAATATAAATTCTGAAGTCAGGATATCTTTCATATCGCCAGCATAGAAGATTGTATTATCGATCCCGTTTAATTCGGAGTTAAACTTTGCATCTTCAATTGCGGTTGGCACATATTCTACGCCTACTACCTGCTTCACGTTTTTTGCAATAAAATTCGCGATGGTACCTGCACCAGTATATAAATCATAAACAAGTTCATCACCTTTAAAACTGGCGAAATCCCTGGTGATTTTATATAATTCAAAAGCTTGCTCAGAATTGGTCTGGTAAAAAGATTTCACCCCAATTTTAAAACGGATGCCGTCCATTTCTTCGAAAATATGATCGCGACCATAGAAAACCACCACATCCTGATCAAAAATGGTATCGTTTTTCTTTTGGTTAACGATATATAGCAAAGAAGTAATCTGTGGAAATTCATTTTGAAGAAAACCCATCAAACCATCAACCTGCTCTTGCTCCGGATAAGCGAAAACGACCGCTACCATTACCTCTCCGGTAGTAGAAGTGCGGATAATCAGGTTACGTAAAGCGCCTTCATGGTTACGTAGATCGTAAAAAGACAAACCATGATCAGAAGCATATTTACGCACCGAATTCCTGATCGAATTAGAAGGCTCATCCTGCAGGTAACAGTGTTCGATGTCTAAAATTTTATCAAAACGCAAGGGTACGTGAAAACCGAGTGCATTCATATCAAAATCCTCTTCTCGTTCCATATCGGTTTTTTCTAACCAACGTTTATTCGAAAAAGTAAACTCGAGTTTATTACGGTAATACCTGTTTTTTGCTGAACCAAGAATAGGTTCAGTTCCTGAGGTATCTATTTTACCTAAGCGTTGTAAAGCAGCCTCAACATTTTTCTGCTTAAACTTCAATTGCGCATCGTAACCCATGTGTTGCCATTTGCAACCACCACAGGTTCCAAAATGAGGACAAAAAGGATCTGTACGAAGTTCCGATTTTTTGTGCAGTTGCTCGATGATTGCTTCTGCAAAATTCTTTTTCTTTTTGGTCAACCGCACATCTACCACATCGCCAGGAACAGCTTTGTCAACAAAAATGACCAATTCTTCGGCCTTGCCAACACCTTTTCCTTCTTCAGCGATATCAATTATATGTACGTTTGGAACTACTGTTACCGTACCGGGTTTTCTTCTACTCATTATTTTGCAAAGATAAGGCAAAAGGCTGAAAGACTAAAGTAGAAAGCTAAGGTCAGAATGAATACAAATAATTTACGCGAAATGTGAATAAAATCAAGGAAACAAGAAAAATTAGGCACTAAAGTTCCAGGCAGGCAAGAAATACCAGTCAATTAAACCACCGATTTAAAAATTATTTTCCAAAAAATTTAAATGCAGCTCCCCAAAAGCCATCTAACCAGTTAAATTTTAGGTCAAATTTTTCATCTACCTGTACAGAAAACTCTAATATTTCTTTGCTCATGATAAAAAACCTATCTATTTAAGCAATAATACCAAATTCATACCAAAAACCAAAACGGTATAAATTAATTTTATGTTAATTTTACATCAAATGGTTAAAACTGCAAAGTTAAGTCATAACTAATTTATGTTCAAATCATTACACCTCCACTCATGCAAAATATGCTTAAAAGCTTAAAGTTAATCCCTGTCACGGCTTAACAAAAAAGGTTATGCTCTTTATGTGAGATTTTAGGTGAATAGTTGATATTCTTTATCAAGAATTTTCCGCTCTTAAGTTAAACAAGGTACTATCTTCCAAGTTAAAAAATGCTTCTTCCTATCTGTAAAGCAAAGTCACCTAAATCTGTTAGATTAGTATTGCTTAAAACAATTACGGTAACGTTCTCATTCAAGTAACGAAATACAACTGCATTTGCCCCTAAAATACTACCATATCGCTCTATTCGCTTATATTTTATATTGGCTCCCTTATAATCCCTGATCCACACACTATAACCGTAATTATCTAAACCGGGCTTGAGCATTAGCGCTAAAGTTTCCTTTTTAATAAGTTTTAAATCAAATAGCGCATTGAAAAATTTTAGCAGGTCTTTGGTATTTGAATACATTGCCCCAGCCGCATACCAGTCCTGATTATACATTGGAAGATCTGGAACTATTTGATTAAGGTCAGTCCTTAAAAAATAAGTATTGGAGAGACTGTCAACAATTTTATCTTGAGAAAGTAATCCAGAATGGTACATATGTAACGGGGTTAATATTTGATCCGTTAAAATTTTTTCATACGACTTATGATATATTCTTTCTAAAATTTTACCTAGAATAATGTAATCGCCATTATTATAATCAAATTTCTTACCAGGCTCATTAACCAACTGGTTAGAACAAAAATTTTTCACTAATTGATCAGATGTATATGGCTTGTTATAGAATCCAATACCATACTTTAAAGCATTTTCCAGGCTTTTAACAGTATCTGTATTAGCAAGTCCCGAAGTATGATTCAATAATTGATGAATTGATACACGCGTTGCACCTTCTCCAGCATAGTCTGGCAAATAAGCAGAAATTTTCGCATTCAAGTCAATCTTACCTTGCTCATAAAGTTGTAGTATTAAAGTAGCAGTGAAGGATTTAGTTATTGAACAAATCTTGTATTTTGTATCATCATTAAATGGAATTTTAAATTCTCGATTTGCAAGTCCAAAGCTGGCATGGTACAGTACCTCTGAATCTTTTTGGATAAGCACAGTACCGCTGAAGCTATGCTGGTGGATATAACTTTCTATAAAAGAGCTAACAGTAGAAGATTGTGCAGTTGCAAAAAGACCTGTAGTTGACAACAAAAGTGCAATAAACATACTCTTCATCATTAAGTTTTTTAGTAAGACGCATTTGCTTCGCATTGTGTTACAGCTATTTAAGAGAAATAAGTAAGTTGAACTTACTTATATTGATTAATATAATGAGTTCAATGGGGACGTTCTCATATTAAACAAAACGGACGGTTTTTCTGAAACGGAAAATCACATATGATCTCGTTAACATCTAGCAATCTCAAAAAAATCACTTTTTGTTTAGCATGCTATACTTTGATTTTCAGCGCATTATTTGACAATACAAATCCGAAACTTGATATATCATTCACATAAAAATGGAGGTTCATTATGAACGTTATTCGTAAAATTGAACATTGGGCAGATGTTCATCACTCAAAATGGCTGGATTATCTTCGGATTGTACTTGGCCTGATCATTTTTGGAAAAGGTGTTTCTTTCATTAGCGACACATCCGCAGTCCAGAATATGATTACACCAAACAACGTATTTGGTTTTTCGGGCGTACGGAATCAGTGTAGCGATTCACGTTGTTACCGTTGCACATTTGGTTGGCGGTATTTTGATCATGCTACGCTCCAAAGCTTCTTTAAGTAATAGCTCTAAACTTCGGATCATCATGTATGCAATGCAACACATAATATTATATTTGCACACATACCTGTTTAAATTGATAAAAAGATTCAAAAGCAATGCTTTGGTGCAAATGGTATATTGAAGCACTGGCAACAATCAATAAAATGCCAGTGCAGGAACCACAAAAGTAAGTTCTGCCATTAAATCTGCGACCACCGAGATCGAAAAACAAACAAAAGTGTATTTAGCCGAATTGAAGTAGGTTAATTTTTATAGTTGATCAAATTAATGTTTGTTCTTGTAATTTTTTATAATTTAAGGCATACCCATTTAGTAGATAATCTTTTTAAATCTGGTTGGCCCATATCCTGAATTGCGTTGCTTTAATTGAATTTACCCTATAACCTATTGATAATACCATATCAAGACTATAAATATCAACAGTTCTTTTCACCTGTCTTACGCCTTCAATGCGAACTATTTCCATTTTGGAAATAGTTGTTTTATCCAACTCTTTATCTTGATATATATTCTTGATGTGTTTATTAATCGCCGGAACCTGAGTGCCAAAAATATCAGCAATCTGTTTCTGGGTTAACCAAAGAGTTTCATTCTTAATTGCCACCTCTATAATAGGCAGTCCCTCTTCATTTTTATAAATTATAATTTCATCCTTAGTCATTGCCTTAAGTTAGTAAAATATTTATTCTATTTTCGCATTATGCCTAAACCAAAAGCCATAGTTATCGGTGCCGGAATTGCGGGAATTGCATCTGCCATTCACCTCTCTATAAAGGGGTATGATGTTGAAGTTTTTGAAGCCAATTCGAAACCCGGAGGTAAACTAGGGGAAATAAAAATGAATGGTTTCAGGTTTGATGCCGGCCCAAGTCTTTTTACTATGCCGCAATATGTGGATGAGCTTTTTAAACTTGCTGGAAAAAATCCTGAAGATTATTTTAAGTACATTAAACTAAAAGAAGTTTGCCGTTACTTTTACGAAGATGGTTTAAGGTTAAACGCCACCTCCGATCTTGATAAATTTGCAAGGGATATAGAAGAAAAAACCAATTCGACCGCAGCAGAAGTCGAGCATTTTTTTAAAAAGAGCGAGACAATCTACGAGGTTACTCATCGTGTATTTTTAGAAAGGAGTTTGCATAAACTTAAAAGCTACCTGCATTGGGATACTTTAAAATCAATATTCCGTTTTGGCCAGATTGATGCCTTTAGAACACAGGCCAGCGCTAATCAATCATTTTTTAAAGATGAGCGGATCACGCAGCTTTTTAACCGTTATGCTACCTATAATGGCTCAAATCCATACCAGGCGCCGGCTACATTGAATGTAATTCCACATTTTGAGTATCATTTTGGCGCTTTTATTCCAAAAGATGGCATGTATGGTATTGTTAAGGCTTTGATTAAACTGGCTGAAGAACTGGGCATCCGGTTTCATTACAGCCAAAAAGTCGAAGAAATATTATACACCAATGAAAACAAACCTAAAATAAACGGGGTAAAAGTTAACGATAAAACCTACAAAGCAGAGGTAGTGATCTCTAATCTTGATATCTGGTTTACTTACAAAAATTTACTTAAAGGCATAGCTGAACCTAAAAAATTATTAACCCAGGAACGCAGCAGTTCAGCATTGATTTTTTACTGGGGTATGGATGGGAACTACAGCGATTTAGGCTTACATAATATTTTCTTTACTGAAGACTACCAAAATGAATTTAATGCCATCTGGAAAGAAAAAACCATCTGCAATGACCCTACTGTTTACGTAAATATCAGTGCTAAACACCTCAGAGGCGATGCGCCTGCAAATGCTGAAAATTGGTTTGTGATGATTAATGTACCTGCTAATACGGGACAAAATTGGGATCAATTGATTAAGGAGTCAAGGACAAATATTATCAAAAAAATCAGCCGTATCCTGAACAGGAATATTGAGAAGGATATCATTTGCGAACAGATCCTGGATCCCCGGAGTATTGAAAGCAAAACGGGATCGTATCAGGGTTCTTTGTATGGCAACAGCTCCAATAATCAGTTTTCTGCTTTTTTACGACATCCCAACTTCAGTTCTAAGGTTAAAAATTTATATTTCTGTGGAGGAAGTGTACATCCGGGCGGAGGAATTCCTTTGGCATTGTTATCGGCGAAGATAATTGATGATGATATTAGTTCAGTTGTTCATTAGTCATTGGTTGATTGGTCAATAGTTTGTTGGTTCATGGTTGATAGCTATTAGTTCAATAGTCATACTTGAAGCATCCTTAGACCTTAATTTTTCTTAACTTCTTAATGGTCAAACTATAGGCAAACCGTTTATTGGCTATGAACTTCATACTTCTGACTATTCTATGGTGAATTGTTTTAATCGGTGAATTGACTCCAAACACCAAACTCAGCGAGCGCCAACCGACTAAATACTCTGGACTGCCGACTAACTATTTCCCTTAAGTGCTTCCTCTAACTTCTCTCCATCAAGATCAAATGCATCTACAATTATCTTCGCTTTTGTATAAAAAGGATCGCGCTCCTGAAGTTTTTCTTTAATGAATACCAAGAGTTGTTCATCATCTAAATCTTTAATCAACGGACGCTTTTGGCGGTTATGTAAACGTGAAACCAAAGCAGCAGGATCCATTTGCAGGTAAACCGTTTCGCCATTGGCGTTCATCCATTCCATATTATCGAAGAAACAAGGCAATCCGCCTCCCGTAGCCACCACACAGGTTTCGGGATAATCGTATGTTTTAAGCATTTCACTTTCGTAATCCCTAAAACCGCCTTCTCCAAATTCTGCAAAATATTCGGCGATACTTTTACCTGTTTTTGAAACAATTTCAGCATCAAGATCTATTACCGGGCAATCTAAACGGTGTGCCAATTGTTTCGCTTTGGTGCTTTTGCCGCAGCCCATATATCCGATAAGGAAAATTTTCATCTGAAGTTCTTATAGCCGACCTATAATAAATGGTCGCGTTTTAACATAATATAATCGGTTACAGGTGGTGTAAAACCTGCCTTTTTTAATAAAGTTACAACCTGTCCGCGATGATAAGTAGAATGATTAAATAAATGAAATAAAATTTCGTCTATGCAGTTTTCATATTGATCGCCTCTTGTATTAGTATATAAAACCCGTTTATCTAAAGGATGATTATTCAATGCTTCCCTGATCAGCCTGAAATTTTCCAAAGAAAGGCTTTCAAAATCTTTTGTTAAGTGGATATCCCAAACCCCATAGAATGGTGTTTTGCCAGAAATCCGTTGCGCCCAAATATGCTGTGCATTAAGCACGTGACTGAACAAACGTACTGCATCAGGCAATTCAATGGTTGCCGATTTAAATATTTCGATGATATGGGCATCGGCAAGCTCAGTATAATTTATAATTTCTTCCTCGCGCATAACCTAACTTAATTTAACTCTTGGATCGACATAAGCATATAAAATATCAACGAGGATATTAATGACTACAAATACGAAAGCGATAAAAAGAATTGAACCCATTACAACCGGAAAATCGGACATTTCTAAAGCGGTTACCGTTGTTCTTCCTAAGCCGTTATAGCCGAAAATGTACTCTACAAAAAAAGAACCCGCCAATAAAGAGGCAAACCATCCTGAAATAGCGGTAATAACCGGGTTCATGGCGTTTTTTAAAGCGTGTTTATAAATTATGGCATTTCTACTTAAGCCTTTGGCCCTTGCAGTCCTGATATAATCCTGCGCCAAAACATCCAGCATGGCGCTTCTGGTAAGCTGCACGATAATGGCCAATGGCCTTAAACCGAGCGTTATCATTGGTAACCATAAATTTCTCAGGGTCAATACCTCACCATTAAACGGATCGTAAGAATATAAGCTACCACTCATTTTTAAACCTGTGTAGTTGCTCAGCACAAATCCGAAAAGCCAGGCAATAATAATTCCCGCAAAAAAAGAAGGTGCAGATATTCCCAGAATGGCAAATGCATTTGCTGATTTATCAATCCATGAATCTTTATAAACCGCTGATAGCACACCCAAAAACACACCGATGATGGTGGCAAAAATCATTGCCGTTAAAGCAAGGATGAAGGTATTTGGTACGGTTTCAGAAAGGATTGCAGTTACATCGCGTTTGGTCTGGTATGAGCTCCGCAGGTAGGGCCATTTTAACACCAGTACTTTTTTATCAAAAGCAATCAGTTTTGCGTAATGGTATTTCTGCTGACTGGTACTATCGTTATCCACAATGCTGATTGGAGATAAATCGTTAATATATAAAATAAACTGCACAGGCTTTGATCGGTCTAAACCAAATTCTTTGCGAACTGCTTCAAGTGACTGAACATCGGCTCGCTGCCCCATTGTCATCCTTGCAGGATCGCCGGGCAAAATATTAAACAGCACAAAAACAACCAATATTACACCACCCATTACCAGTAGTCCATACATCAGTTTTTTCAGTGCGTATCCGATCATATTTATTTATCGAAATATTTTCTGCTTAACTGGTCAAAAGTCGGCACATTATGAAAATGCCATTTATTAATCACAACACCATTTTTCATTAACAAAACACCAGGATTTGCCCTTACCATACTTTTTAAAGGCACTGCATCTGCATAAAACACTTCAGAAAACAAGTTATTCTTTTTGATAAACGCCTGAGCGTCCTGTGCTGAATTGGAAGTAAGCAAAACCGTACGGATATTAAATTGTTGTGTAGCATTAATGGCCAGTGCATTTAATTTACCAATAGCTGCCTCATTTGTACTATGAAGATCGTACGCCACAAAAATCAGATTATAGTATGGATTTTCGATCAGTTCCCTGGTATAATCAGTGCCTGAAGCATCGGTAATGTTCAAATCTTTGATTTTAGGCTCAAAGCCTTTTTTAAGCAGTCTTTTTGCCGGTTCGCCAATAATTTCCCAATTGTTATCCTTCCAGATCTCAGTTTTAAGATAGGCTTTATCGCTCATATCTTTCTCCTCTTTGGTTTTTTTGTTCTTCAGGTGATACATGATTTCAAATTCATCAGGCTTTTCTCCCGGAGGGATCACCATTAATGAAGGAAGATGTGCCCCGACTTTATAAGGCAGGAAGTCAATAACCGGCAAAACATTGTAAGTATATAACCCAAAACCTAAGGATACAAGCGTTACTGTGATGGCAATATTTCTTTGTGTAGCTTCTTTTTTAAATAATGGCTGAATGAGGTTTTTATTTAAGAAAATCACAATGATCAGCGCCAAAAGGATCAGATCCTTGGTAAACGACTGCCACGGGGTAAGCGGAATGGCATCGCCAAAACAACCGCAGCTGGTAACCACTTTAAATGCAGCAGAAATAAATGTTAACAGCGTGAAGAAGATAATCAATAACAATAAACCCCAGGCTACTTTTTTACTCCAGAAACCCAACAACAATAACGCACCCAGCACGATTTCCAAAGTACAGAGCAAAATGGCAATACCTGTGGCCATACCGCTGAGGAAATTCATGTGAAAAACTTCAAAATATTCCTGCAGTTTATAGCCAAAGCCAAGCGGATCGTTGGCTTTGATTAATCCTGAAAATATGAATAAAGCACCGACAAAAATCCTGGAGAATCTTAAAAGTAAATTTCGCATCTATATTTATTTTTTATGGCTATAATGCTATTTTATTTAACGCCGAGTTTGATCAGCGCGAAAACCGAATAGTTCAACATATCCTGATAATTCGCATTAACTCCCTCTGAAGCCAGTGTTTGTCCTTCGTTATCCTCTATCTGTTTAACCCTAAATATTTTCATTAAAATCAGGTCGGTTAATGAACTAATGCGCATATCGCGCCAGGCCTCACCATAATCGTGGTTTTTAGCAAACATTAAATCTTTGGTTTCCGTTACCTTTTCTACAAACCTTTTTTCAACTTCATCATAAGGCATTTCATTGGGATCGCTTTCGGTCAATTCCAGCTGCATCATGGCAATAACACAATAATTAATAATCCCAATGTATTCAGAAATCACACCCTCTCCCACCTTACTTACTTTTTTTTCTTCCAGGGTACGAATGCGTTGTGCTTTGATAAAAATCTGGTCAGTGATCGAACTTGGCCTTAAAATCCGCCAAGCAGTGCCGTAATCTTTAGTTTTTTTTAAAAATAATGATCTGCAAACTGCAATCACTTCATCGAACTCGGTAGAGGTATTTGTTTGTGTCAAAGCCAATAATTATTTAGTTTTTAGTGTATTTTTGTTCTGAAAAAACAAAAGCTAAAGATACATTTTTAAAGCGAAACCCAAATCCCGAAAGGGTTTATTATGGCAGAAAAAAACTTTTTTGAGCCCAAAAAAAGCTTAAATATTAAGGGTAGACTTATTGATTTAAGCAGCCCAAAAGTAATGGGTATTTTAAATATAACCCCCGATTCTTTTTACGACAATAGCCGCACAAAATCAATAGACGAGGCTTTAATCAAAGCAGCCCGGTTTCTTAACGAAGGTGCTACATTTATTGATATAGGAGGATACTCATCCAGACCAGGCGCAAAGGACATTTCAATCAATGAAGAAATAGACCGTGTGGTGCCCGTGGTGGAAAGTTTGGTAAAAACATTTCCGGAAGCAGTCATTTCTATCGATACTTTCAGGTCAAAAGTTGCTCAGGAAACCATTTCGTCCGGTGCACATATCATCAATGACATTGCCGCTGGCGATATGGATGAGCAGATGTTCGAGACAGTAGCTAAGCTACAGGTACCTTACATGATGATGCACATGCAGGGTACTCCTCAAAATATGCATCAAAATCCGGTTTATACCAATGTATTACTGGAAGTAATCGATTACCTGGCGAAAAAAGTTGCGGCACTTAAGGCCCTGCACATCCATGATATAATCATAGATCCTGGTTTTGGCTTCGGAAAAACGACCGAACATAATTACGAGTTGCTCAGGCAGATGGAGGCCTTTAAAATATTCAAGCTGCCTATTTTGGTGGGTTTCTCGCGTAAGGGAATGATTTATAAAACGCTTGGAACTACGGCAGCAGAGGCCCTGAACGGAACTTCCGTACTCAATACCATTGCGCTGCAAAAAGGTGCAGGTATTTTAAGGGTACATGATGTTAAGGAAGCAGTAGAGTGTGTGCGGTTGGTGGAGAGGTTGGGTTGAGCGGCTGGCGCATAGCGGTTAGCGCTTTTGTACATCTATAATATTTTATCTACAATTAACAGCTTTAAACAATTAACCTAATATTGTAAACTGAAATCCGTTTTGCTATCTTGCCACTAATGAAAGGTTTTGATTTTGACTTCCTTAAAGTATCGCCAACTGATATCGTTGATATTATTTTGGTGGCCCTATTAATTTATTATGTTTATACCCTAATCCGCAATACACTAGCTGTTAACCTGCTTGTTGGGATGTTTATTATTACAGTTTTTTACTGGATAGTAAAGGCTTTACACATGGAGTTATTGACCGCAATCATAGAAAAGTTTATGAGCGTGGGGATTATTGCATTGATCGTAATTTTCCATCCGGAGATCAGGCGCTTCCTTTTACTGATCG
Source organism: Pedobacter alluvionis (assembly GCF_003664035.1). Lineage (GTDB taxonomy): Bacteria > Bacteroidota > Bacteroidia > Sphingobacteriales > Sphingobacteriaceae > Pedobacter > Pedobacter alluvionis. The sequence continues at coordinate 399,805 of NZ_RCCK01000015.1, read as the reverse complement.
GGAAAAATGCTTTTCTACAAAAAAACAAAGCGTGGTGGGGTTATTTATTTGGCAGGAAAGAAATTGAAAGGAATAATCTAACCCGGATAAAACCAATTATCGACGCCTGTAAAAGCATGAAGAAAACGCGTACAGGAGCATTAATCGTATTCGTTAAATTTTATGACGAACAGTTTTTTGCCAATAGCTGCGAATTTGTTGACTCCAAAATATCGAAACGTTTGCTGGAAAGTATCTTCCAGAAAAACAGTCCGCTGCATGATGGCGCCGTAGTGATCTCTGAAAACAGAATTAAAAGTGCCAGCTGTATTTTACCTTTAACAGATAACGACCAGTTACCTTCCCAATTTGGATTAAGACACCGTGCAGGTATTGGTGTTTCGGAAACGACCGATGCTGTTGCGGTAATTATATCAGAAGAAACCGGAGAAATCTCATATGCCAAACAAGGAAGGGTAAGAATGAATGTTTCTTTCGGGGAACTGGAGAAATTGCTAAATAAAGATTTTTAGTAAACACAGATTTTAGGGGATTACATAGGTTTGGGTAATTGTCATCCTGAGTGCAACGAAGGATCCCTCACCTTAAAATACAGAACTTTCGATTAGCGGAATAAGTACAATAAAGATCAGTCGACTAACGCTCAGGATGACAAACCGAAGGGAATATTCCGTACTTTCTGTGTTTCCGTGGCAAAAATTACACTAGCAGATTTTGCAAATTAACACTAAATAGCAACCAAAATAGATTAAACGCAAAATGGTGAATGTTTCCATTCACCATTCCAATATAATTTTAAGAATCACCTATCGGTGTAATCCAATAATCTGTATAATCAATTTTAACAATATTGTTCAAAAGCACCGATCAGGTTATCCGCAATCATCTGTGCTGGTCTGCCTTCAATCTGGTGGCGCTCGATCATATGAACCAATTTACCATCTTTAAACAAAGCCATTGCCGGAGATGATGGAGGAAAAGGCATCATATAATTTCTAGCCTGATCTACCGCTTCTTTTTCCATGCCTGCAAAAACAGTAACCAATTTATCAGGATGTTTTTCGTGTGCGGCTGCTGCGCGAGCTGCCGGACGCGCATTTGCTGCTGCGCAACCACAAACTGAGTTCACCACAACCAACACAGTTCCTTCGCCTTTAATAGCCTGATCTACGTCTGATGCATTTTTTAACTCTTGAAAACCAACGTTAGTTAATTCCTTACGCATTGGCTCTACTAAATATTCTGGATACATTATCTTAGTTTTTATTTTACAATATCAATAGTACAAAAATAAGAAAATCGAATGGCATGCACCATCCGATTTATATTTTTAAGGTAAAATTAATGATCTATTTCAAACCTTTGATAAAGTTATCAAACATTTGAGGATTAGTAATTGCTCCAGCTATCATTAATACAACGATCACGATAAATAATACACTTAAAATAGTAGCAATCATTCCGCAGATTTTACCTGCTTTTGCATTTTTATATGATGATTCTGTATATAAACCCGGGTTAAGCTGATATTTTTTCATATCACCAGCACCTAATATCCAGGCAATTACACCAAATATCACTCCAAATATCCCATAGAAACAACAAGCTGGGATCGCTAAAATACCCAACACAAGAGAAGCTGTAGCATTTGGTAAGTTCTGCTGACCAAAACCTCCTCCTCCAAACTGGCCAAACGGTGGTGGCTGCTGGAATGGCGGCGGTTGTTGGAAAGGTGGTGGCGTTGCAGGTCCCTGATCAAGTGGCTGAAAAGGGGCTGGTTCGGGATTTTGATTCTTTGAAAGATCTATAGGTCTATTTTCTTGAGGATTTTCCTGTTCTTCTGACATAGGTATATTTAGATAAATTGGTGAGTGTATATTTTGTAAATGTAATTGATTAAAATAATTACTGCAACCCCTGCAAAAACGATTTTTATCAGCTGTGCACCAAACTTAAAATCAACCTTAAGATGCACAATGGTAAATATCACTAAAAAAATGAGGGGAATTGTTGCAGGGTAAAACTTGAATGATGCGATTAAATCGCCACGAAATAATGCTAAAACTGAGCGTTGCAAGCCACAACCCGGACAATCGATCCCGAAATGGGTTTTAAACGGACAACTGAAAAGATGCTCGCCCAACCAGTCTAAAAAACTTTTATGTGGTTGAGCCATCTAAATCTATTATTTTTCCCTGGGCATCTTTCCAGACTTTATATTTTTCCAGATCTTTGAGCACCTGCCTATACACCAGATTTAAGATATAGATGTCATCAATGAAACCTAAAACAGGTACAAAATCCGGAATCACATCAATAGGAGATAAGAAATAAATCAGTCCTCCTAAAATGGCAATAATTGATCTTTTAGGGATTTCGGTATAATCGCCATTCACATAATCTTTAGACACTGCAAACAACAATACCAGTTTGGTCCAAACCCCTTCCAAGTCACCTTTATTGGTTACCGCCTTGCCAAGTGCATCCTTAATCGTATTGCTGGCTTTGGTTTTATCACTTAAGATTACCGAGGCCTTGTTTTGCGATTTCTTAAAAAATCCGAGTATTTTATCCCTATTTAGTTTCATAATTAATGCTTTACAAATTAACGGCCAAAAGCATCATAATTGTCTTCCGCGTATTTGGTAAAGCGATCTAATAACTTGATATTTTTATTTTCTATCGACGTTAAATCATCATCAACGTTGTTTTTAACAGGGACATACCATTCTACAGGATCGAAAAAATTTCTAAAAGTTGGTTTTTTAAAGACGTAACCATGTCTGGCGAAAATGGTATTTTTAATAATCTGTAAGTCTAATTTCCTTAAATTCTTTACATCGTCTTCTTTAAGCAGATTGGTAGAAGCATTTAATTTAAAAATCTGATCGGAAGCACTTCTGTAAAAAGGATTGGCCTCGAGCGTATCTACTCTTCCATCTTCTGCTGTATCCACTCTTTTTATCATTTTATGCTCGCTCCAATCTACGTAGCTCGCTTCTGTGGGCAACATCAAACTTGCATTGTATTCGAATTTCTTTTTTAATAATTTAAATTCTTTTTCAGGCCATTTAAGCTCCTTATCATAGGCATTCCATTTGCCGATTAGGGTATCGCCAACCAAGGCAACTTCAAACTTTCCATCATATTTATGGCTACCGGGTTCATCTAAAATAAAAGTGATTTTACCTCCATCTTCTGATAGTTTACCCAATAATGGCCGGCTGTTCCCCGCCACAACGCTCTGTGCAATTACGGTATCCTTAGTAATTTTTTTAATGTTGATATTCAGTTTATCAAAAGAACCTTGCATATCGCCCTCATATTCCAGCTCTTCTTTAGTGTAAAAATCGCCGACCCAAAAACCATAAAGTTCTTTATGTATTTCCTGTTGGGCTACCGTAGTATTTTTTGTAGTATTGGTTTTCTTAGTATCTCTACAGGATAACATCAAAAAAGGGATCAGCGCGAGTAATAAGATTTTTTTCATTTATTTTTTTTAATAGGTTAAAGAATTTTCTTTTTAATCAACCATTCGGCGATCAATAAATTGGGGATCCAGCCGAGCCAGGCAATAATCTGATAAACATCCATCGGCGCCGGATGGAATAAATATACTAAAACAACTTTCCACAACCTTAAAGTGATGGCTGAAGCTGCCAGGGCAAAACTGCGGTACATAAACTTTTTATGGACCGTTACTTTTCTTTTCAAGATAAGCAAAATGGCCTTCAACGTAAACCAGAGCCATAAAACACCCAAAATAACAAATGAGGTTTTAGCCATTAAGCCCCCATTTGCAAAACAGCCTATAAAAATGCCAGATGGTGCAGCAAGGAACAACACAAAACCTGCGTATAAATAGCCTAACCATTTATGTATCTTCGGATACCTGGATAAAATTTTAGGATTAAACTGCGTAAAACCAGCCAATAATACAAATATAGCACTGTAAACGTGCACATAAAATATAGGGAGGTAAGCCTTGATGTTTGATACTTCGGTTTGTTTAATTTGCAGAAAAGATACTTCACTACTCAGCGGAATGTAACGCAAAGTAATCTGCACCATCAGCATAAAAAAATAGGCAAAAAACAATAGCCAGGCCACCTGTTTATAGCTGATGCTTTTCATTTATTTTTGATTAAAAAGCAAAAGTAATTTTTTATCGAATGGAATGGCAACCAACTGTGCGTTTACCACGTCATCTTCATAAAGCTGCTGCTTTTTAGGATCGAACACAAACCTGGCGATAACAGGCATCCTATCCGAGTAACTTTCGTGAAGGTTAAAATTATAGGTTTTTGAGTATTCCTGCGATGGATCGGTTTTAGGGTTAGGGCTACTCTCGAGCATAATACCATAAGATGTGCCACCATTTTTAACAATCCTTTCGTACAAGCCTTTGGTAAGCTGTTTGCAGCGTGGTGAGGTTTCTACAATTTTATAGGCAACCTGTGCTTTGTAGCTTTCCTTTACCTGGGCCTTTACCTGATATATTAATGATGTCAGAATAAAAAAAAAGAGTAAATTTTTCATGATCGAGTAACGTTAATAAATATAAAAATATCAAACTGAACTTACAAATTGCCTTAAAAGTCCTCGACAGGCTATCATTAACAGACTCCAATAGAATAGTCGTCATCTCGATCCGATAGCTATCGGATGTAGCGCAGCGAAATGGAGAGATCTATTTACCAAAGGTTATTGAAATCAAATTTAAAAGATTTCTCTACTGCGGTCGAAATGACGATATTTCGAGTCCATTCACCTTCTTTATCTATCTGTCATTCAATTTAAGATGATTTCATCATCTCCAAAATATCATCAACATATTTTCGCTCATTAGCTAAACGTGGTACTTTATGCTGTCCGCCTAGTTTATCTTTTGCTTTTAACCAATTATAGAAAGTATTTGCTGGCGCATTATGTACTTTAGGACGGGCCAGTGCCATATCCTTAAAGCGTTTGGCATCATAATCGGAGTTTACTTCGCGGAGTGTATTGTCCATAATATCAACGAACTTTTCAAAATCACTAGGCTGTTTATCAAATTCGATGATCCACTCATGCCCTCCGGCTTTTTCTCCTTTAAAATAGATTGGTCCGGCGGTATAATCTTTTATTTCGGCACCAGTTTCCTGGCAGGCTTTGGTTAGGGCCTGTTCTGCATTATCAATAATCACTTCTTCGCCAAAAGCATTGATAAAGTGTTTGGTACGTCCGGTAATTTTAATGCGGTAGGGAGAAAGAGAAGTAAATTGAATGGTATCGCCGATCATGTAACGCCATAAGCCACCATTGGTAGAAATCACAATGGCGTAGTTTTTATGCAGTTCTACTTCGCCCAGTAACAAAGCCTTAGGATTCTCTTCTCCAATGTTTTCCATCGGAACAAATTCGTAGAAAATACCGTAATCCAGCATCAGCAACATTTCTTCTGAGTTATCCTGGTCCTGAATACCGAAAAATCCTTCGGACGCATTGTAAGTTTCCAGATAATACATGTCGGCGGACGGAATCAGCTGTTTAAACTGTTCACGATAAGGTGCGAAGTTTACTGCTCCGTGGATATATAATTCTAAATTTGGCCAAACCTCCAATAAATTCTGCTTTCCGGTAAGTTCCAGCACTTTTTTAGCCAGTACGATAGTCCAGGTGGGTACGCCCGAAATACTGGTCACATTTTCATTTATGGTGGCTTCAGCCATTCTATCCATCTTGATTTCGTAATTGTCCATCAAAGCGATAGACATATCAGGCGTACGGTAATATTCAGCCCAAATTGGCAGATTTTTAATCAGTACAGCCGATAAATCGCCATAAAAACAATCTTCGTTTAACTGGTTAACCTGATGGCTGCCACCTAAAACCAAACCTTTTCCGGTAAACATCTGGTTATCCGGGCGGTTATTGCAATAAATGGAAAGCATGTCCTTGCCACCTTTAAAATGGCATTCTTCCAAAGATTCCGGAGAAACCGGGATAAATTTACTTCTATCACTCGTGGTACCTGATGATTTTGCAAACCATTTGACATCAGATGGCCATAGGATGTTCTGTTCGCCATTAAGCATGCGCTCAATGTAAGGCTTTAAGGTATCGTAGTTTTGAATCGGAACACGCTCCTGGTATTGTTGTGGAGTTAAGATCGATTTATAATCGTACAACTTGCCCCATTCGGTATTTTCGGCACTATCAATCAAATTATGGAACCACTCTTCCTGAACATCATGGGGATATTTCATAAAAAGTTCGATCTGGTGGATCCGCTTTTTCATTAACCAGGTAAAAATTGAATTTACAAATGCCATCTTTAAATGTTAGAATTAACTGGCATCATGTTGCCACAGATTTTCACATCTGCCCCTTGGTTTAACGGGGATAAACAGAGATTTTTATACACAGTAAAATTTTATAGCTTTTGGTTTAACGTCGCAAATAGGCAACACTCTAATTTAAATATTGTTTGTTGAATATTATTAAACATCAAATTTCTTACGTTTCAATACGAAATTCGATCCTAAATATACTTTTCTAACCATTTCGTTTTCGGCCAAAACTTCAGGAACACCTTGTTCTAAAATTTTCCCTTCAAAAAGCAAGTATGCCCTATCGGTAATCGACAGTGTTTCCTGTACGTTGTGATCGGTAATTAAGATTCCAATATTTTTATGTTTCAGTTTGGCGACAATACTCTGAATTTCTTCTACAGCAATTGGATCTACCCCTGCAAATGGTTCATCCAATAAAATAAAATTAGGATTTGCCGCCAGAGCACGGGCAATTTCCGTGCGACGGCGCTCACCTCCTGACAATAAATCGCCACGGTTTTTACGCACTTTGTGTAAGCTAAACTCATTGATTAGCTCTTCGAGTTTGTCACGCTGTTCTTCCTTCGTCAATTTGCTCATTTCCAAAATGGCCAGGATATTATCTTCTACGGTAAGTTTTCTAAAAACAGATGCTTCCTGAGCTAAATAACCAATTCCTTTTTGCGCCCTGCGGTACATCGGATCTTCGGTAATGTCTTCTTCCTCTAAGAAAATGCGGCCTTCATTTGGTTTGATCAAACCTACGATCATGTAAAAGGAAGTTGTTTTCCCTGCTCCATTCGGGCCTAAAAGTCCAACAATTTCTCCTTGACTTACGTTAAAGGAAACGTTGTTTACAACAGTACGCTGTTTATATTTTTTGACCAGATTTTCGGCTTTTAATATCATATATCTATCGATATTCTTCGGCTGTAACATTGAGCTTGTCGAAATGTCCTTCGACAGGCTCAGGATGACACCTTAGAAATATTTAATTAACTTTTATTCCTTTAATATTTAACTGCAAACGCTTCTTATCTTTCCATACGTTTTCTTCTAACGTATAACAAACCGAAAAAGGTACTTTTGGTTGTAAAAGGTTTTGAAATTCGGCCAGCCCGAAAGCAATGCCTTCAAAAATAGGCGAATTTTGTTGTTTTATATTAATTTTTAAATGATTTTGGCCAACTGCCATGGCATGCTGTGCGAGATATACGTTATGGGTAACAAATATAGGTGCCATATTTTCTGGCCCGAATGGCCCCATCTGTGATAAAACCCTGTAAAACTTGCCATCTATCTGCGCCAGTTCAATTTCGGCGTCAATCCTGATCATTGGTGTAAGCAGCTCTTCTGTGATGCTTGCTGCCACAATTTCTTCAAACTTATCAGCAAAGGCATCTACATTGTGTTGTTGCATGGTTAAGCCTGCAGCAAATTTATGCCCGCCATACTGATCTAATAAATGAGCGCAACCACTTAAGGCCTCGTATAAATCAAAACCAACTACCGACCGGCAAGAACCTGCTACATGTCCGTTAGACTTTGTTAATACAATCGTTGGGCGATAGTACTTTTCAGTTAAACGCGAAGCTACAATCCCGATAACCCCTTTATGCCAGTTCTCGTTAAAAACGACAGTCGTTTTTTTGTTGATCAGGATATCACTTTCGCCAATTAAAGCCAAAGCTTCACGGGTAATGTCCTGATCGTAGGTTTTGCGTTCTGTATTTTTAAGGTTGATGAGTTCGCTTTGCTCCAATGAATTACTATCTACCTGGCAGAGCAGCATAGCAACGGCATGTTTGGCGTGGTCTATTCTGCCAGCGGCATTAATCCGCGGACCTAATGTGAAAACCACATCAGTAATGGTATAATTTTCGGTTTTGCCTGAAACTTCCATTAAGGCGCGTAAGCCTTCGCAAGGATTGGAGTTGAGTTTTTTCAGCCCATAATAAGCTAAAATTCTGTTCTCCCCTACTACGGGAACAATATCTGCTGCGATGCTCACCATTACTAAATCCAGATACTGGAGGTAAGTTTCTTTTGCTAGTCCATGTTTTTGCGCATAGGCCTGTGCAAGTTTAAAACCGATCCCACAGCCGGCAAGTTCTTTAAAAGGATATGGACAGTCTGAACGTTTAGGATCTAAAACGGCAATGGCCTGAGGCAGTTCATCTCCAGGTAAATGGTGGTCACAGATAATGAAATCGACGCCTAAAGTATTAGCATAATCAATTTTATCGATCGATTTTATTCCACAATCTAACGCTATAATTAATGAGAATCCATTTTCGCTAGCGTAGTCAATTCCAGCAGTAGAAATGCCATAACCTTCCAGGTAGCGATCGGGGATATAATATTCTATATTTTTAGTGAGCTGCGAAAAGAAACTGAAGGCCAGTGCTACCGAAGTTGTACCATCCACATCGTAATCGCCATAGATCAATATTTTTTCATGTGTTGCCAATGCAGTTTCGATACGGGCGATTGCAACATCCATATCCTTCATTAAAAAAGGATCATGAAGGTGATCGAGATCAGGTCTGAAGAAATCTTTCGCCTGATCAAAATCACAGATATTCCGCTGCACGAGGATCTGTGCAAGTGATCGGTCAATGTTAAGTTGTTCTGCTATTTTTGCTACCGTATCATCATTACAATCTGATGCCAGTACCCATCTTTTTTCCATTTATTTTGTCTCCGAACAGTAAATATACATTTTAATTGGATACGCTAGTGGTAAACTTTAATGGGCTATTGTACAAAACATTTAAATACAAAAAGTTAGGTTTTACTTAGAAATACCTTTTTGCAAATGAGAATAGCGAATGGGAAATTATAATTCAGAGGTTCAAGAGAGAAATTTAAATATGCTATTTTACAAAAAAAGGAAGTATCCAAGCTTTTACCAAAACAAATACTCAGGTTTAGATTGTTACCTTTGTATAAACATTAAAAGATTCATATTTTGCAAGTACACACCCTCTTCGAAGGAACCTACTCAGTTGATGCGTCAAAGAAATTTGTACCTTTCGACCCAGCTATTCATAGTTATAAAGACAGACCTGCTTCATTATTCATCAATGTTCAGCCTTTTTTGGTTGAGTTGAAAAACGATCTCGTACTTTTTGATACGGGTTTAGGTTTTAGTGATGACCACGGCGAACTGATTTTACATAAAAATATCCGTAATGCAGGTTTCGATCCTACTGATATAACTAAAGTTTTAATGTCTCACTTACATTATGACCATTCTGGTGGCATGATCCACAAGCAAGGAAATGATAAAGTTGAATTAAGTTTCCCTGATGCAGAATATGTAATTAACCGTGGTGAATGGGAAACGGCATTTAGCAGCACGTCTTCGTCTTACCACACCGATATTTTCGATTTTGTTCAACGTAACGCGCAATTGAAGTTCGTGGAGGGCGATGGAGCATTGGATGAAACTATTGCTTACGAATTTACAGGGGCACATTGTCCGAACCACCAGGTTTTTCTTTTAACAGAAGGTAATCAAAAGGTATTTTTTGGTGGCGATGTTTTGCCTGAACCTGAAGAACTTGTTAAAAACTTTATTGCCAAATACGATTTCGACGGTCGCAAGGCGATGGAATTAAGAAAAGAATTTGGAAAGAGAGCCGCAGAAGAAAACTGGGAATGTTTGTTCTACCATGGTAAAAGCGCAGCAACTGGTTTTGTTGATGTTGTTGAGGGCGGGTTTAAGATTAGATAAGCCAACTCGTTTTTTACCGCAAAGCGCGCAAAGAAGAAGCTCAAAGCGCGCAGAGTTGCTTTTTTACCACAAAGATCATAGAGAAAAGGCAAAAAGTTCACAGAGCTGGGTACTTATAGTTATAGAATCTCTGTGTTCCTCTGTGTAAAACTCAATGCACTCGGTTGTTAAAGACTTAGCGCCACTTCGCGTCAAGCTTAGCGCTCTTTGCGGTTAAACAAAATCATCTTTTTCACCACAAAGGCCACGGAGAAAGGCACAAAGTACACAGAGCTGGGTGCATATCTATATTTAAACTCTGTGTTCCTCAGTGTAAAACTCAATGCACTCTGTGGTAAAAACTTAGCGCACCTTCGCGTCAAGCTTAGCGCTCTTTGCGGTTAAACAAAAAAAGCCCCGACAAATGTCGAGGCTTTCCTTTTTCCGAGACGGAAATAATTATTTCTTAGCTACCAATTTAACTGTCAATTCGAAGTTATCATCAATTGCTTTGTCGCCAATGCTATCGAAGAAAGATTTCGAACCGTATTTGATGTCATATTTAGTTCTGTCTACAATGATTTTACCAGCTAAAGCTGAAGCTGTTCCATCTGCATTTACCGTTACAGTTGCAGGGAAGCTTAATGGTTTAGTGATACCTTTGATGGTTAAATTACCTGTTACCGTTACGTTAGCACCTGAACCAGCAACTTTAGTAATTACGAAAGTTGAAGTTGGGAATTTAGTTGTACCGAAGAAATCGTCTGCTTTTAAGTGTCCTTCTAATTTTGCGCTGCCATCAGCATCTTTAATTGAAGTCATATCGATAACAAAAGTACCACCAGTTACACTTTTACCACTAACGGCTAATGTACCTGATTGTAAAGCTACTGTTCCATTGTGAGAACCTGTTACTTTTTTACCAATCCAGGTGATGGTCGATTTTGCTGCATCAACAGTATAAGTTACTGGTTTGGTTGGGTTTTTAAAGGCTGACAATGCTACTACTGCCACTAATAAAAAAATTGAGCTAATTTTTAATTTCATTTTCTGGTTTTTTAAAATTTGATACAAATATAGATGAACTAGCAATCTATTGCTATTGACCTATGTTAAGTTTTTTCAAAAAAAATCGATTTATTTAAAATCATTCTATTGACTGTAGTATTAGGTTAAGGTTTAATCCGTTTATTTTTTATGTGAATAGAAAGGCGGAAGGTTTAAGGTAGAGGGTTTTTGTGCTAAACCTAAAAAGGCATAGGATGGAAAGTTGTTCTAACCTCTAAATATCATCTCTTTCTCCAGCTAACCAATAGCTCGCCTGCTTCAACATCCAAAAATGTTGCTACATCAAACAGCCTTTTAATTGAAGGCTGAGCCGTATTGGTACACCAGCTTGATACGGTCTCCGGTGCAATTTTTAGTGCATCAGCCAATTCTTTATTGGTAATCCCTTTTTCAGCTAGAGCGGCCTTTATTCTATTATAGTTGATTTTGGTCATAATTGATAGGTAACCCAAATATAATATTTATGCCAGTTATCTACAGGTGCAAAAGAGTTAACAACTGCAATATTAGTTTTACTTACAACCTTTCATTCCTAAACCTGATAGCAGCGGAAATCCTTTTTGTTTGCAGCAACCTTGAATATGCTGTCATGCTGAGGCACGAAGCATCTGCAACCTATGAAACAGATGCTTCGTGCCTCAGCATGACAGACACTACAAAAAGATTGAAGCGAATGGCAGGACTGTACTCCCCTATGAAAACCTAACATTCATTTCCAAAAAAAAATCTGCAAGTTTTATAAAATGAATTTATAAGACTTGCAGATCAATATGTTCGTGAGGGCACGAGCTTGGGCTCAAAATTTATCTAAATAGATTGCCACGTCGTTCCTCCTCGCAATGACGAAAAGAGAACTTAAGGCAGTGGAAAGGAAAACCTTAAACCCTCTGCCTTCCCGCCTTCTACCTTACTAAGGAACGATTTCTTCCAAATAACTCTCTACCGGTGGACAGGCACAGATCAATGATCTATCGCCGTGACTATCGTTAACACGACCAACCGATGGCCAGAACTTACGCTCTAACACATAAGGAAGCGGGAATGCAGCGGTTTGACGGCTGTAAGCATGATCCCATTCGTTAGCAGTAATTACCGAAACGGTATGTGGTGCATTTTTTAAAGGATTATCTGTTTTATCTAAAGTTCCGTTTTCTACCGAAGTAATTTCGTTTTTAATCGCAATCAAAGCATCACAGAAACGGTCTAACTCATGTTTAGGCTCTGATTCTGTTGGTTCAACCATCAAAGTACCCGCAACCGGGAACGAAACTGTTGGTGCGTGAAAACCATAATCCATTAAACGTTTTGCAATATCAGTCACCTCGATTCCAAAAGCCTTGAACGAACGGCAATCTAAAATCATCTCGTGTGCACAACGACCCTGAGCACCTGAATAAAGTACCGGATAGTGCTGCTCTAAACGCGCTTTCATGTAGTTTGCGTTTAAAATAGCATATTTGGTAGCATTGGTTAAACCATCAGCACCCATCATCGCAATATAAGCGTGAGAAATGATCAGGATAGAAGCCGAACCCCATGGTGCAGATGAAACTGCAGAAATAGATTTTCCTTTATCAATATCAACCACAGCATGACCTGGAAGATAAGGAACCAGGTGTTTAGCCACACCGATTGGACCCATACCAGGACCACCACCACCGTGAGGGATACAGAAAGTTTTGTGTAAGTTTAAGTGACAAACATCCGCACCAATATTGGCCGGACTTGTTAAACCAACCTGTGCATTCATATTTGCACCATCCATATAAACCTGTCCGCCGTTAGCGTGGATGGTTTCGCAGATTTCAATAATGCTTTCTTCGAACACCCCGTGTGTAGATGGATAAGTTACCATTAAACACGACAGGTTATCTTTATGTAATTCGGCTTTAGCTTTTAAATCTTCTACATCAATGTTACCGTTTTCTAAAGATTTAACTACCACAATTTTCATATCGGCCATTGCAGCAGAAGCAGGATTGGTTCCGTGTGCCGAAGCAGGAATCAATGCTACGTTACGATGGAAATCGCCTCTATCGTGGTGATAAGCACGGATAACCATTAAACCAGCATATTCACCCTGAGCACCAGCATTTGGCTGTAAACTCATGGCCGCAAAACCAGTGATTTCGCTTAACCATTTATCCAGTTCATTAAAAACCGAATAGTAACCCAATACTTGATCAGCAGGAGCAAATGGGTGAATGCGGCCAAAGTGAGACCAGGTAACCGGGATCATCTCTGCTGTCGCATTTAATTTCATGGTACAGCTACCCAAAGCAATCATAGAGTGGCAAAGCGATAAATCTTTTGCTTCTAATGATTTGATATAACGCAACATCTCGTGTTCTGAGTGGTGCGAGTTAAAAATTGGGTGTGTTAAATAAGCGGAAGTACGTTGTAAGGCAGCCGGAATAACGGTTTCTACATTTTCTACAACCTCAACCTGATCTGCTGCGATAGCTTTAACCTTTGCAAAGATTTTAGCAATTAAAGCTACATCTTCGAAAGTGCTGGTTTCGTCGAACGAAATAGTTGCAACGTTACCAACATAGTTTAAGTTGATTTCGTTATCGATACATCCCGAATGGATGCCACCTTTTAAATCGCCTAAATCAAAACGGATGGTATCGAAATAAGCGGAGTTTAACTGTTCAAAACCTAAGCCTTTTAAAGTAGAGGCTAAACTGATGGCTAAACCGTGTGTACGTTCTGCAATTGCTTTTAATCCTTTTGGACCGTGGTAAGCAGCATAAAAACCAGCCATAATGGCCAATAATGCCTGTGCGGTACAGATGTTTGATGTTGCTTTATCTCTACGGATGTGCTGCTCGCGGGTTTGCAAAGCCATACGTAAAGCGTAATCGCCATGGCTATCGATGGTTACACCGATAATACGGCCTGGGATGTTACGTTTATATTCTTCTTTAGTTGCAAAAAATGCTGCGTGCGGCCCACCGAAGCCCATTGGGATACCCAAACGCTGTGTAGTACCTACTACCACATCAGCTCCCCACTCGCCCGGAGGCGTTAATAAGGTTAAGCTTAAAATATCGGCAACTACGGTTAATTTAATATTTTGGCTGTGTAATGCCGATGCGAAGGCTGCATAATCAAAAACTTCACCGTTTCCTGCCGGATATTGAACAATTGCGCCGAAAAATTCTTCGGTAGCAGTGAAATCTAAATGACTTCCGATAACCAGTTCAATACCATAAGGATTAGCACGTGTTTTTAAAATATCGATCGTTTGAGGAAAAACAAGTTCGGAAACGAAGAATTTTTTAGCCGCCTGGTTTTTACGCAAGCTGTATTGCATAAACATGGCTTCAGCAGCAGCAGTACCTTCATCCAATAAAGATGCATTGGCAATTTCCATTCCTGTTAAATCGATAACCATGGTTTGGAAATTTAACAAAGCCTGTAAACGTCCCTGCGCAATTTCTGCCTGATATGGCGTATATTGTGTGTACCATCCCGGATTTTCGAATACGTTACGCAAAATTACACCCGGAGTAATGGTATCATAATAACCCTGACCGATAAAGCTTTTGAAAACTTTATTCAACAATGAAGTTTGTTTTAAAGCACCAAGATATTCAATTTCTGATTTTGCTGCAGGCAAATTTAATGGCTGTTTTAATCTGATTGCCGTCGGGACAGTTTGTTCAATCAGCTCATCAATAGAATTTACGCCAACAGTTTGCAACATTTCAGCTGTATCTGCCTCATTTGGTGCAATATGACGATTTTGAAAATCTTCCTTGTAGTGGATATTTAAGCTCATGCGATATGAATAATAAATTTGCGTGCAAAGGTAGCAAAAACGAAGCTGTATTTCACTATCAATCAGTATAAAAAAGGCGTCTTATTTATACTTAAAAGCTACAAAATAGATAGATTTTATTAGCAAAAACCAGGACAAACGTTTATTCAATTTCAAGCCAATATTTTGATTATCTGGAAAGCTGTGGCTATGCTAAAATTTATTTTGTCGCCATGGTTAACTCCAATCTTCTCGCATCCGTTGATCCGAATCAATAAGCAGCTGCAACGTAAAATATTAGCTACCAAAGCAAACGAAAAAAGCATTTTCTTAAATTTGAAAAGCATTTACCTACCCTATACCCTTTTATGTCAACTTGCAAAAATAACGTCGCACTTTTAGTTCATGCCTGCGATAGTTATGAATTTCTTTATAAAGGTTTTGATTACACGTTCTCAGAAAACTGGGATTTTAAAATACCATGCAATTATTATTTCGCTACAGAAGAAAGAACTGCAGATGTGAGCGGCTTCGCAAACATCAAATCGGGCAAAGGCGAATGGGCTGATCGCCTGGTAACGCTTTTAAGCAATTTAGATGAAGAGTATATACTCTACTTCCAGGAAGATATGTGGTTGAGCAAACCTGTAAATCCTAAGTTCTTTACAGCACTGTTCGAACAGGCAATTGAAAACGATTGGCAACAGGTTAAACTCCATAGTTCTGGTGTTTACAAAACTAAAGAAACCACTAATTTTATTGAAGGATTTAATATTGCAGAGATCGATAACGAGGCGTCAAATTATTTAATGTCGCACCAGATTACGCTTTGGAAAAAGGATTTCCTGCTCGCTCAACTTTATAAAAAAGAACATCCCTGGAGGAATGAGCGTAAAGGCACTAAGAGATTGAAAAAATTAAACCCGCTTATTCTTCATGTCGATTATTTTGCAGAAAACGGAGCAGAGGAAAACAACAACAATAGAAATCCATCAGAACGGAGCGAGTACTACGCAGTTTCATTTAACAGCACCTTAAATAACAATGCCGTCCGGTTTATCGAGGTGTTAAAGTTGGGTAGCCAACCTCAAAAAGACTACGCTGAAGAGATGCAAAAGCATTACGACAATGATTTAACCCATAATGGTAATGAAAGGCCAAAAAAAGAGGATTTGTTTAAGAAACTTAAAACCTTTATTCAAAAAAGCCTGGGCAGTTAACTTTTTATATCCATTAAGATTTTGGAAAGCAGTGGCTGTGCTAAAATTTAAGTCTGCTCCCGCCATTCGCTTCAATCTTTTTGCCACTCTCCTGTCATGCTGAGGCACGAAGCATCTGTTTCATAGCCTGCAGATGCTTCGTGCCTCAGCATGACAGCAATATTCAAGGTTGCTGTAAACAAGAAGGATTTTCGCTTCTGTCGGGTTTAAAAACGAAGGCACTACAAGAAACAGAGGTTGCAGGGCCGCAATATGCATTCCGTTTTTATCTTTGATCTTTTAGCTTTAGTCTTTTTCTTACTTCTGCACTTTCCATCCCTCATCTTTACTCAACTTTAATTTATACGTTTTAGTAATGAAGTTGCTGTTTTTGTTTGCGTCCTTATCAAAAGGTTCAAAATCAGTAGTGGTCATTTTAAGTGATACGGTAACCTTTGCTGTACTTGAGTTTACCTGAGCAAAATCGACTGGTTTCTCGTCTGATAAAACATATTCTACCACTTTTACAGTGGCCCTGTCGGCATCCTGTTTCAATACCAACGGACTTGCTTTATCAGTTAAAGTAATCTGATAAACGTAACTGCTATCTTTTGAAAGGAATTTCTTTTTGGCTTCTTTTAAGCTTAGGGTAACCAAACCTTTGCTCGCCAAAGATTTATATTTTCCCAGCTCGAACATATCATTTGTACTGTTAAATTTCATCTCCCCAAATTTAAACCTCGTGGTTTTATATTCGGGATTAGCTTTTAAGTAGCTGGTGATCACTTCAGCAGCCTCATCCTGATTAATGGTGGTTTTGGTTTTACATCCTACGAAACCAATGATGATAAAAGATAAAATATAAATAGTAAGTTTTTTCATGTGTATATGTTTTATGCTTTTTAAAGGTATTTAATTTTTCAATAAGTCGGGTGTCCGAGGTCCGAAAGTCGGAAGATTATTTATCGCGTATTTTAACCTTACACCTTCAACCTTCCTAGCCTCTACCTTTTTTAAGGTACTTCAGATTCGGTAAAACCATCGCTGATAAAATTACCACCACACCAACCCACCTTAAAAACGACACCTGCTCTTGCAGCACAAAACCAGCCATCATTACGGCAACAGGTAACTCTGCTGCACTTAATATCGAACTTATGGCAGTACCAATTCTGGGCACGCCTTCTGCGTAAAATAAAGGGGGAATAACCGTACCGAAAACTGAGATAATCAATCCCCATTTCAATAAACTTCCACCCAAAGCACCATTAAATAAGAATGTTGGCGGAAAAATAATGAAGATCAATATACAGGCGCCGGTAATCATTAGTGCACTTTTCTTTAGAGGAGCATATTCATTTCCGATTCTACCGCTTAATAATAAAAAGCCCGCATAACAAAGTGCAGCCAATAAACCGAAACCAATCCCTTTTAAATCCATACTTCCGATACTGGTTTCTACCATTCCACTGGCTAAAACTGTACCACCAAGAACCAATAAAATAGCGGCTAATTGTAAGCCAGTAGGTTTCTTTTTAAAAATGAGGTATTCCATTAAAATACTCATCCAGATAAACTGCATCAATAAAATAATCGCTACCGAATTGGGTACCAGCTTTACACACTGATAATAAAAGATACTCACCAAGCCCGTACAGGTTCCTGCGATTATCATTTTCCACCAAGGTGTTTTAGCCGGAACCACTTTAGCCTTATAAGCTGCTGTTCTACTTTGAAAGAAAAACAACACCCATAAAATTAAGGCGCCGAAAAAAGCCTGGGCACCGGTAACATCACCCAAAGTATAGCCTTCGTGGTAAGCGAGTTTTACAAAAGTAGACAGGATACCAAAACTACAGGCACCAAAAAAAACAAGGAGAATTCCTTTTAACATAAAATTCAATATTTAACCGCAAAGGACACAGAACTTTCCGCAAAGCAGCGCAAGATTAACTAAAATCTATACAGCCTACTTCGCGTTTCTTTGCGTTCCTTTTCTTTGCAGTCTTGGCGGTTAAAAAACTAAGCCAATTGCTGTAAATATTTCTGAACGGTAGTTTCTAAACCTAAATAAAGTGCATCGCTAATTAAAGCATGGCCGATAGAAACTTCCAGCAAACCTGGGATGCTTTGTGCAAAATAATGTAGGTTGTGTAGGTCGAGATCATGCCCCGCATTAATTCCTAAACCTAATTTATTGGCGTGGTGTGCTGCAGCAATATAATTCACCACGGCCTTTTCGCGGTCGGCAAAATAGTTATGGGCATAAGCCTCTGTGTATAATTCGATACGGTCTGTTCCGGTTTCTGCCGCCCCTTCAACCATTTCTACAACCGGATCAACAAAAATAGAAACACGGATGCCTTCCTTTTGAAAAACAGCTACCATTTCTTTCAGGTAATCTTTATGTTTGATGGTATCCCAACCATGGTTCGAAGTAATCTGACCCTCCGCATCGGGTACCAAAGTAACCTGGGCAGGCTTGTTGGCCAAAACCAGATCAACAAATTTATCTTCTTTGCAATTTCCTTCAATATTAAATTCTGTCGCAATAACGGCTTTTAAATCGTATACATCCTGATAGCGGATATGGCGTTCATCAGGGCGTGGGTGTACCGTAATTCCCTGCGCACCGTAACGTTCGCAATCTAATGCAACCTTAACCAGATCAGGATTATTACCTCCGCGACTGTTGCGAAGTGTAGCAATTTTATTGATATTAACCGATAACTTTGTCATGAAGCAAAGATAAGGCTTTGCCTTTGTTAATCTTAAACCTTAAAAAAATTTGACTTTTTTTTGCTCATATTTGCTTCTTGTAAATGAACTTAAAAGATACAACCCTATATAAATTCCTGATCGTTTTACTTGCAATTGCGAGTATACCAGCACTTTTTGGCGGCGTGATGGAGCCTGATGGAGCATTGTATGCTTCGATGTCTAAAAACATCATTCTGTTTAAAGATTGGTTTAATCTTTACGGTCGCGGGGCCGACTGGCTGGATAAACCCCACCTCACTTTTTGGATTTCTGCCGCGTCCTTTAAAATTTTCGGAATATCGTCCTTTGCCTATAAATTACCATCATTTCTATTCGGTTTATTGGGTGCATGGTATTTATACAAGTTAGCTAAAGATATATACGATGAAAAAACCGGGTTAATCAGTGCGGTAATTTTTCTGAGTGCCTTACATATCATCACCTCTACTTTTGATGTTAGGGCCGAAATTTATATTACAACTTTCACGTTAGCATCTATTTACCATTACTATAAGGCACATCAAAATTCTTTCTGGCGCATTGTAGCAGGTTCATTTTTTGCGGCCTGTGCAATATTAATCAAAGGAATTTTTGTATTGATTCCTGTATTTGCCGGTTTTATTATCTACTGGTTGCTTACAAAACAGTACCGTCAGCTTTTAAAACCAAAATGGTATATCGCCATCCTTTTGATTTTTGTTTTTATTACCCCTGAGTTGTATTCGCTTTACACGCAATTCGATCTGCATCCCGAAAAAATTGTTTTTGAAAGGACAGGTGTTTCTGGGTTAAAGTTTTTCTTTTGGGACAGTCAGTTTGGAAGGTTTTTCAACAACGGGCCAATTAAAGGCAAAGGGGATATTTCGTTTTTTCTACACACTACCCTTTGGGCATTCCTTCCCTGGTCTGTACTATTTTATACGGCAGTAGTAAATCTGTTTAAAAGAAAAAATAGAATTGCTTTAGCTCCCGAAAGCATTATGATCTGGGCAAGTGCAGCGGTTACTTTTCTGATCTTTTCTCTTTCTAAATTTCAGTTGCCGCATTACATCCTGATTATCTTTCCCCAGTTTTCGATCATAACTGCCTTGTACTTAAGGGAGCTTGACACCAAAGGTTTAAAAATTTTCTTCATTATACAGAATATCATTTTCATTTTGGTTATTGCTCTGCTTTCTGCGCTTGCTTATTTCTTTGGTTTTGAAAATCCATATATAATTATCGGAATCCTGATTGTTATTTTTGCCATCTCTTTCTTACTATTTAAAGGCATTTTGTTGGAAACCATCATTGCCAGAAGTGCATTTTTATCTGTCGGATTAATGATATTTCTATTCATTTTTTTCTACCCTGCTCTTTTAAAATATCAATCGGGTATGCAGGCCGGTAATTGGTTAAAGCAAAATTATCCTACCGCTAAACCTGCAGTATTAAATTATATAGATGCATTTTCTTTTGATTTTTATGCCCCGGGAGAAGTAAAATACCTGCATAATTATAGTGATCTCGACAAATCAAAGCATCTAAAAGACTTGGTTATATACATTCCGGAACAGGAATTGGCAAAACTAAAAAGCGAGTACAATGCTGAAATTTTAAAATCGTTTGAATACTTTCATACTACGAAACTGACGGGTAAATTTTTAAATGCCAAAACACGTCCACAGGTTTTAGAAAATTTTTATCTGGTTAAAATACATTAACATGGATTTATTCTTCCGCATCTTAAAATTTGGATTAACGGGTTTCCTCGGGATGGCGATAGATTTCGGCGCGACATGGCTGTGCAAAGAGAAAATCAAGATCAATAAATACATTGCTAATGCCATTGGTTTTACTTTAGCCGTAACCAATAATTATCTCATTAACCGGATATGGACATTCCAGAGCACAAATAGTCATTGGGGAACTGAGTTTAGCAAATTTTTAGTGGTGAGTTTAATCGGCTTGGGTTTAAACACCTTCATCATTTACCTATTCCATCAAAGAAAAAACGGAACCAACTTTTATGTGGCGAAGTTTTTTGCGATTGTAATTGTTTTTGTTTGGAATTTTTTGGCGAATATGTTATTTACTTTTAGGTAAAAGTTTTGGAATACTTTCGAAATAGATCCTGAAACAAGTTCAGGATGACGTTTGACTTAGAAGACTTAATTATGCAACTTGCACCGACTAATGAACAAATGACCAGTGAACAAATAAACCAATTTAAGTAACGTTTTTACCGACAAAATATATCACAACAAGCCATATTAATCCTTTAATCAGGAAGAATAAAAATCCAACCAGCCCCACCCGCTTAAACCATAATTTTGCTTTTTCTTTGTTCATGGCGATGTGTGTAAAGATAATGGATTTGCATTAAATTAGAAAGATTTTAAATAAGGAAATATGAAATTATCTAAACGTTTGCCCATCACTATTTTTTGCAGCTGCTTTTTTTGCATTCAAATTTTTGCGCAAAATTTTGAAGATATTAAACGCTATAAAGTAAGTTTTGCCTTGGCAACAGGTGCTAATCAGAAGCTGATTGCGCTCAGAAGTTTTTCGGCAAATAACCAGAAATATTTATTGCTGGTAAATCCTGAAACTTTAGATACTAAAGTAGATTTGTCCAGTAAATATGCCACAAGCAGCTTACAGTTCCAGAATGTATTGGCGATTTTTAAAAACACGGCTTATATAAAATCAATAGAAGCCGCGGCAGCTAAAGATCTGCAGTTGCAAAACGCGGGGATCGATCATGCCATTCCGAATGAAAAAGGCATTACTTTAACGATCGATCTTTGCCCATCGCATAAGGCTTTAGACCGGATTATCTTCCAATCTGTTTTTGATGAATTTAAAAAGATAGAGCAGCCTGCACCCCTCGCGATTTCGGTTTCTGGCAAATGGATGCTTAAACATCAGGATGACCTGAACTGGTTGAAAGGTTTGGTAGAGAAAAAAGAATTGAATATTACATGGGTAAACCATACTTATAACCATCAGGTAAACAAACTGCCATTAGACGAAAATTTTCTGTTGGCTCCCGGGACCAATTTGGACATAGAAGTACTGGAAAACGAAAAACTAATGTTAAAAAACGGTTTAATCCCTTCGGTATTTTTCCGGTTTCCGGGATTGGTATCAGACAAAGCGATAGTCGGAAAAATTGAGGGTTACGGATTAATTCCTGTGGGAAGCGATGCCTGGCTGGCCAAAGGACAACAGCCTAACGCGGGCAGCATTGTACTGATCCATGGCAACGGAAATGAAGAAATAGGTGTAAAAGATTTTATCCAGTTATTAAAAACGAAACAAGCTGATGTGAAGAATAAACAATGGTTGCTTTTCGATTTGAGAGAGGGTTTGGAAAAGGAATTTGAATAATTTATTGCTTTTTTAACCGCATAGAATACGGAGAAAAGGCGCAGAGCACAGAGATCGCGCAATAAATTGACCACAAAGGCACAAAGAACACAAAGTTGGGTTCAGACCGTTTTTAAATCAGACTTAGCGGCACTTTGCGAAAAGCTTTGCGTTCTTTGCGGTAAACCCACTATTTCTTAACTGGCAATAATTTTATTTCTTTCGCCTTAAAACGGTTGTTTACGATTTCGCCGGTAACTTCTGCTTTGCTTACCGCATTGCAAAAACCGTGTTTGCCATGTGCATCGCCAAAGTCATCAATACCTTTACCATCTACAAAATAAGGTTTACCGTCAATTTTAACTGCTAACTCACAATCTTTACCTTTCATTTTAAACTGGCATTCGCCACAGGCAATATCGACCACCTGTTTGGTAATTACTTTCGCTATTGCAGCTTTTTGAGGTGTGGTTTGGGCATTTACAGCAACTGAAAACACACCAAGTACAAGGGCAAATATTAACTTTTTCATTATTTGAATTTTTATCAAATTTAGAATTTCAGCGTTAAAAGAGCCACACACTTTGTAAAATAAACCTGATAGAAATGGAAATCCTTTTTGTTGTCATTCTGAGCGTAGTCGAAGAACAACAAAAAGATTGGAATGAATAGCAGGGCTGATGCCTGCCAAGAGCACTGAACGTACGTTTTCAAAAAAACACCTAAAAACACCCCGCCTTAAAGGCACCATTCTGGGAGAGGGGAATAAAAAAAGGGATATGCAAATCTGCACATCCCTCTTCATATTATCGACTTCAGACTCTCGACTAAAGACTCAGGACTAGTACCTGTATGTATCTGCTTTGAAAGGACCTTCAACCGGTACGCCGATATAATCAGCCTGGTGTTGATCCAAAACATCTAATTCTACACCGATTTTTTCTAAGTGTAAACGGGCAACTTTTTCATCTAAATGTTTAGGCAAAGTATATACTTTGTTTTCGTAAGCACCAGTGTTTGTCCAAAGCTCTAATTGAGCCAAAGTTTGGTTTGTGAATGAGTTACTCATTACAAAACTTGGGTGACCAGTTGCACAACCTAAGTTAACTAAACGACCTTCAGCTAAGATGATTACATCTTTACCGTCAATAGTATATTTATCAACCTGAGGTTTAATTTCAACTTTGGTATCGCCATAAGCACCGTTTAACCAAGCCATATCAATTTCGTTATCGAAGTGACCGATGTTACAAACAATCGCTTTATCTTTTAATGCCCTGAAATGTTGCTCGCGAACGATATCACAGTTACCTGTAGTAGTTACCACGATATCAGCTTCTTTAATCGCTGTAGCTAATTTTTTAACTTCGTAACCTTCCATTGCAGCCTGTAAAGCACAGATTGGGTCAATTTCAGTTACAATAACACGTACACCTTGTGAGCTTAACGATTCTGCAGAACCTTTACCCACATCGCCATAACCACAAACAACAGCCACTTTACCAGCCATCATTACATCGGTAGCACGACGGATCGCATCAACCAATGATTCACGACATCCGTATTTGTTATCAAATTTAGATTTGGTAACTGAATCATTAACGTTAATTGCAGGTAAGTGCAATGTTCCGTTTTTCATTCTTTCGTACAAACGGTGAACACCAGTAGTGGTTTCTTCTGATAAACCTTTAATAGCTGCAATTAGCTCAGGATATTTATCAAAAACCATATTGG
Source organism: Pedobacter alluvionis (assembly GCF_003664035.1). Lineage (GTDB taxonomy): Bacteria > Bacteroidota > Bacteroidia > Sphingobacteriales > Sphingobacteriaceae > Pedobacter > Pedobacter alluvionis. The sequence continues at coordinate 375,895 of NZ_RCCK01000015.1, read as the reverse complement.
TTAAATCGCCACCATCATCCAAAATCATGTTTAATGGTTGTTGCTCCGGACCGAAATGTAAAGTTTGCTCAATACACCAATCGAATTCTTCTTCGTTTAAACCTTTCCAGGCATAAACCTGAATACCAGCTGCAGCAATTGCAGCAGCAGCGTGATCCTGAGTAGAAAAAATATTGCAAGATGACCAGGTAACTTCAGCACCCAGTGCAGTTAATGTTTCGATTAAAACAGCCGTTTGGATCGTCATGTGCAGACAGCCTGCAATACGCGCACCTTTTAAGGGTTGAGTTGGACCGAATTCTTTACGTAAACTCATTAAACCTGGCATTTCTGCTTCGGCTAATCCGATTTCTTTACGGCCCCATTCTGCCAGTGAAATGTCCTTAACTTTGTAAGGGATATAGGTTGTCTCTACTGATGACATAATTATTTGTTTTTAAATGTGATGCAAAGTTACGGCATCCCTTTGTGAAAGCCAAATAATTAAAGTGTGGGTGGGTTGGAGGATTGTAAAAATAGAAGACCGATTTTCACATCCAAGTTTCAATATTTCATGGCTTAACTATTTTTTGAAAAGCAAGTCCTGTAATTCTTAGCTCAGCTTCGGCCCTGCCATACATTATAGCTCCGACGAATTCCCGATGTAAAATCGGGACGGAGGCTGCCATTCCTGTCAGGTTTAGATTAATCAGGTCCTGTGGTATGTGTTCCCAAAGAAGTCAAGTTTGACATGGCAAGGTGCATATTAAAAACTTGACTTCTTTTAAAGCCTCCAAAACATGAAATAAAACTTTGATATCCAGCTAATTATTTCTTAAATTGTTATAACCAAATTAACAATTATGAAAAGCGTAAAACATTTACTGGACACCAAGCAGGCCATCATCATCTCCGTATCAGAAAACATTTCTGTTCTGGATGCCTTAAAAGTAATGACAGAAAAAAATATCAGTGCTGTATTGGTAATAGAATACGAACAACTTAGGGGCATTTTTACGGAACGCGATTATGCCCGAAAAATCATCCTGCAAGGCAAATCATCAAAAGATACCCTGATTAAAGAAGCCATGACAGCTAACCCCATTACCATCAAGTTTAGCGACAGTATTGATCATTGCATGGAACTGATGACGGATAAACACATCCGTCATTTACCAATTGTAGAAAACGACGAAGTAAAAGGAATGGTTTCCATCGGCGATGTGGTAAAGTTTATCATTGCCGATCAAAAACAGACCATTTCGCAACTGGAAAGTTATATTAGTGGGTAGTACTGATTTGTACAATCCTCTTGTATTAAATCTTTTTGCGCCAGGATTCAGCCGGGAAATCTTTTAAGGCAGTTCTCGTAAAGACTTCTCCTCCGAAGGAGTTCCTTTGGAACAGAACACTACGGTCGAAACGACGAATTGTCTTACGTGAATTAACTTTATAAAATCTGTGCAATCTCTTAATCTGTGTAATCACCCGCGAAGCGAATCCATCAAATCATTATTTCCACCTCCACTCACCAGCAATACTCAAAGGTTCCTTTAGGTTCTGCGATTCTAAGAAAGCCCTCAACTCTTCCTCGTCTTGAACACCTACCGGGATTTTCGGTGTATTGGCTAATGCATAAGTTAACATGGCACTATAGCGTACCGTATTTTTAAGTTCCTGCTCATCAACTAGTTTAAAGCTATCGCCATCTGAATGGTAAAAGGGTCCGGAATTATTTGGCAATTTGCCTCCAAAACCACCTCCGGTAGGAATACCTGCTAGCATAAACGGCTGATGATCGCTGTGTAAACCTGCACCAGCATTAAACAGGTTTTTAAAGCCTGTATCAATCTTTACAATATCAGCTCCCCAAGATGTAAAAAGGTCTTTCATTTCAGCACGTGAAGTAGAGAAACCTTTCGGATCGTTGGTCATATCGTAGTTCAGCATAAACTTTACCTGATTTAAGGTTCCCTCTTTTTTAGCCTGGTCGATATAGGCTTTAGAACCCAGCAAACCTTGCTCCTCGCCCATAAACAATACAAACTCTACAGTACGCTTGGTTTTTAAATTCAGTTTTTTAAACGTTCGTGCCATATCCAAAATGGCGAAAGAGCCGATCCCATTGTCGATAGCACCAGTTGCCAAATCCCAGCTATCTAAATGCCCACCAACTACAATTTTATCTTTTGGCAGTTCAGTTCCTTTAAAGGTAGCCACTACATTGCGGGCTTTGATCAAACCCGAAAAATTCGTCATGGCAATATGCGCCATTTGCGACTGCGATTTAATTTTCTCTTTCAAAGCCATTCCATCTTCCAAACCGATACAAACCGCAGGTATTGGAATCAGTTTACCCGTTACCGAAGCAGTTCCGGTTAAAAGCACACCATCTTTTACCGTATTGATAATAATTACACCAATGGCACCATATTTTGTGGCAATAGCAGTTTTTTCAGAGCGGTGTAATGATTTCGTTCCTGCAGGAGAGCCTGGTAACACACCCAGATAAATCAAAGCAATTTTACCTTTAAATTTTTCAGGACTGGCCTGATAATCTGCTTCCAATCCGTTACCAGCGTCTACAATTTCACCTGTAACATCCGCACTTACCGGCGAATGCGCCAGTGTAACGGCCTTCATTTTGGTCAGACTATTTTTATCAGCACCAATTTCTACATTGATCGTTTTTCTTGCCCAGCTTTCTACTTCAAATGGTTGAAATTTCACCTCGCAACCATAAGATTTTAATAAATCGAAAACATATTGCTCAGCCTTTGCCCCGTTTGCAGAGCCTGTTAAACGGTGACCGATGGTTTCGGTTTCATATTTTAAGGTTTGATAAGCTCTTGAGTTTTGTTGTACATCAGTATTGATTTTGGCAAAAACATCGCCAAATTTATCTTGTGCATTGGCAAACAAAGTGGTGCAAAGAAGGACGGTGGAGAAAAGGTATTTCATTAGGTTTAGTTATATCTGCTGAAAGTACAAATTTTAGATAGAGATTGCCAGCTGTAACGTTTATTTTGCTTTTGAGTAACCTATAACATGCTGTCATGCTGAGGCACGAAGCATCTGCAACCTGCGAAACACCTTTCTATAGTAGTCAAAGATTCTTCGCTGCGCTCAGAATGACAAAAACTATAAAACTAAGGTTTTACATGTACCTTTTTCTTCGGAAAAACCAAAGAAGCAACAATGCTGATCACGAGGATGCTTAAAATCACAATCAGTGAATGCTCAGTGGTGAAACCCCATTTCTCCAGATAAGTATGTCCTAGCATTTTTACACCAATAAAAGCCAGTAAAAATGCTAATCCGGTTTTTAAATAATGGAATTTATGAATAATATTTACCAGTAAAAAGAACATAGATCGCAAGCCCATGATGGCAAAAATATTAGAGAAAAATACAATATAAGGATCTTTAGTTACTGCAAAAATAGCCGGGATAGAATCCACAGCAAATAAAAGATCGGTAAATTCGACAATCAACAACACCAAAAACAATGGCGTAACCATTCTTTTATGGTCTATTTTAACAAAGAAGTTCTTACCCTCGTATTTTGGGTGAATGGAAAATATTTTCGAAGCCCATTTCACCACAGGGTGGTTTTCCGGATCAATTTTATCATCTCCTTCCTTGCTGAAAAACATCTTTATTCCTGTAAACACCAGGAAAGCACCGAAAATGTAAAGTATCCAGGCAAATTTTGTAATTAATGCAGCGCCTACAAAAATGAAGATGAAACGCATAATGATGGCGCCCAATATCCCCCAGAACAATACCCTGTGATAATATTTTTCTTCAACCGCAAATGCAGAGAAAATGAGCACAATAACAAATATATTATCTACCGAAAGTGCATACTCAATTACATAACCCGTTAAAAACTCCAGTCCGAGGTTTTGTTTATAAACCGCCAAACTTCCTTCAAAATCTCCCGGAATTAATTTTATGTGGTGCTGGTGTTTGGTTACAATCTCTTGCAGGTGGGCAAAATCTTTAATTCCATGTAGCTGGTGCCCTTCAGTTAGCAGGATAAAATAAAAGCCGACGGCCAGGGCCACCATAATCAAACTCATTATCCCCGCTTGTTTTAAACTCACTACATGCTCTTTCCTGCTAAAAAGACCAAGGTCCAAAGCAAGAATCAGTACAATAAAAAGAAGAAAACCTAAGCTAAAAAGTAATTCGTTACCCATTATTTTTTACGTTCAGTGGTATAGAGTACAAGTTGTTCTAAACCTGTTCTGGCCTCACCTGCATCAAAACTATGCAGAATATCAAATGCTTGATTCTGGTACTCCAACATTTTCTCATTGGCATAATACACACCCTGGTGCGAATTTACAAAATCAATAATCTGTTGTATCTTAACCGGATCGTCCTGATGGTTTTTCACCAGGTTGATCATTTTTTTACGCTCAGTTTTATCGGCTTTATTTAAGGCATAAATTAAAGGCAAGGTTACTTTCTTCTCCTTAATATCAATACCCAAAGGTTTACCAACATCATCAGTTCCAAAATCGAAGGTATCGTCCTTAATCTGAAAGGCAATCCCAACTTTTTCGCCAAACAGACGCATTTTTTCTATCGTTTCATCATTCGCACCTGCCGAAGCAGCACCCGCAGCACAACAAGAAGCGATTAAAGAAGCAGTTTTCTGGCGGATCACATCAAAATATAAATCTTCCGAAATGTCCATTCTCCGTACCTTTTCTACCTGCAGCAGTTCGCCTTCACTCATCTGTTTCACCGCTTCCGATACAATTTGTAACAAACGGTGTTCGTTATTGTTTACCGAAAGTAATAATCCTTTAGCCAATAAGTAATCTCCAACCAAAACGGCAATTTTATTTTTCCATAAAGCGTTGATGGAGAAAAAGCCACGGCGTTCATAAGCATTGTCTACCACATCATCATGCACCAAAGTGGCTGTATGTAAAAGCTCTACCAAAGCAGCTCCGCGATGAGTTGATTCTGTAATTCCACCGCATAGTTTAGCCGCAAAAAATACGAACATCGGCCGCATTTGTTTGCCTTTTTGCTTTACAATATAATGGGTAATCCTATCCAGCAACGGTGCGTCGCTATGCATAGATTCTTTAAAGGTCTTTTCAAACGCTTTAATATCAGCAGCTATAGGTGTTTTTATCTGTTCGATTCCCGGCATTAAGTCGAAAAATTTTGATTGCAAACTTAAGCTAATTTCCCATAAAAAGGTAATCTGCAATCTTATTATTAAGGATTTGAAAAGCAAAGGATAGCAATCTTTAACATCTTTGCTCCTGCTATTGCCCATAGTCCTCGCCCTCATGCTTCGGGCTGTGGGCTATTTGGCGCTATCAGGTTTAACATGATGGGGCAGTGCAGGTAAAAAGACCCCTCAAAGCGATAATTAATTCCCCTAAAAATTAGCTTTATTTAAATTCAAATTTTACATTTAAACTAATATTTAATGGCATGAAAAAACGCTACAAAGTAATTATAGGCCTTTCGGCATTCATTATTGCGGGTTATTTGTTAGGACCAAAACCCAAAAAACCGGTATTTAGTGAGGAACTGACCAAAGTACCCGATCTGGAAGACCTGGACAGTTATGTAGCCAGTATCGAATCCATGCATAAAATAAAACCCGGCAACGAAGCTGAAATTGTATGGGCTGATAGCCTCCACCAGCAAACCGAATATGCCGTTGTGTATTTACATGGTTTTTCGGCATCAAAAACAGAAGGCAACCCGGTACACTTAAATTTAGCCAAGCAATTACACGCCAATTTATACCTCGCCCGTCTGGCCGATCACGGAATTGATACCCTGGCACCCATGCAATACTTTACAGCCGACCGCCTTTGGGAAACCAGCAAACAGGCCTATGCCATTGGTAAAAAACTAGGCAAAAAAATAATTTTAGTGGGTACCTCTACCGGCGGAACGGTGGCTTTAAAATTAGCGGCAACCTATCCAGAAATTAACAGTTTAATTTTAATGTCGCCAAATGTAGCCATCAACGATAAAAATGCCTGGCTCCTGAACAATCCCTGGGGCTTACAGATTGCCCGTAAAGTAGTAGGTGGCGATGAACGTAAAGTAGACGACCGCACCGACGAATACAAAAAATACTGGTACACCAATTACCGGTTGGAATCGCTGGTAGAGCTGGAAGAATTTATTGAAAGCAGCATGCTGAAACCAACCTTTAAAAAGGTAAAACAACCCGTTTTATTGCTTTATTATTATAAAAATGAGTTGGAACAGGATCCTGTAGTCCGGGTAGATGCCATGCTGAAAATGTTCGATGAATTGGGGACGCCTAATAATTTAAAGAGAAAATTAGCTATACCCAATGCAGGAAACCATGTAATGGGATCTTATATTACTTCGAAAGATTTGCCAGGAGTAGAAGAAGCTATTGAAAGTTTTGTGGAGAGTACTCTGAAGTTACCTGTTTATTGATAATGATTTATAATTCTAAAAGAGTAGTCGTCATCTCGATCCGATAGCTATCTGATGTAGCACAGCGAAATGTAGAGATCTATTTAAACAGATTTTGCTTCGCAGAGCCTTCGGGTTCTCGACTGCGTTGCACTCCTCTCGAAATGAAGATACGCTGCAATGCCTACTAAATATTAATCTAATCCCCTGGTTAAACTTCGTAAGGCACTAGCCCAAAATATTCCTCACAATCATTTCGGCGTGCACCCTCGAGTTTTCGATAAATAGTTTGTGCGTATCTAATCCACCGCAAACCACACCAGCCAGATATAAACCTTTTACGTTGGTTTCCATGGTTTCTTCGCTGTAAGCTGGGCAAAGGCTTTCAGGCAGGTCAATACCAAATTTTCTTAACATCGAAAAATCTGGCTGGTAACCCGTCATTGCAATTACGAAATCATTTGGGATGGTCTTTATCCCTTCTGGAGTTTTAATATCCACTTCACCCTCCCTTATTTCAACAAGTTCAGAATCGAAAAGGGCAGCAACTTCACCTTCTTTAATCCTGTTCTGTATATCAGGGCGGACCCAATATTTAACATGCGGACCAAGTTCACCACTACGAACAACCATGGTTACATTTGCACCCTTGCGGTAGGTTTCTAAAGCGGCATCAACACCCGAGTTATTGGCACCAACTACCACTACATTCTGAAAGGCATATAAATGTGGGTCTTTATAATAATGTGTTACTTTTGGTAAATCTTCTCCCGGAACATTCATCAATAAAGGCACATCATAAAAACCAGTTGCCACAATTACATTCCCAGCCGTATAATCTGTTTTAGAAGTCTTGATTTCGAAAACATCAGCTTCATTTTTAACCACCTGTTGCACCCGCTCGAAAAGATTGATCTTTAAATCAAACTTTTCGGCGACACGACGATAATATTCAACCGCTTCATTCCTATTCGGTTTCGGATTAATGGTTACAAAAGGCACCCCCCCAATCTCTAACTTTTGCGAAGTAGAAAAGAAGGTCATAAATACCGGGTAGTTGAACAAACTGTTCACCAAAGCACCTTTTTCTATAATAACATAGCTTAGGTTTGCTTTTTTGGCTTCAATTGCACAGGCCATGCCTATCGGGCCGGCACCTATAATTAATACGTCGTAATGATTTTGATTTGCCAAATGATTATATCTTAGGTTGTCATTCTGAGCCTGTCAAAGAACCTTAATTGCATTTCGACTACATGTCCCGATTCATCGGGAAGCTCAATGTGACAATTGCTTTTATTAAACTTTCATTGCTTTAATTGGGCATGCGAAATCGGTTCTTTTTAAACCGGTATTTTTTATCGCACCATAACCGCCGGCTACATCAATCACGTTTTCTACCCCACGCGATTTTAAAATAGAAGCTGCAATCATGGAGCGGTAACCACCTGCACAATGAATAAAATAGGTATCTTTTGGATTGATCTCACCAGTCCATTCGTTAATAAAATCCAGAGGACGGCTAAGCGTAAATTCCAAATGTTCTGATTCGTACTCGCCTGGTTTACGCACATCAAGCGCAGTAATTTCTCCATTTGATGCCGCCTCCTCAAAAGCTTCTGCCGAAATAGATTCAATAGTATCGATTTCTTTGCCTGTTGCTGTCCAGTTTTGGAAACCACCATCCAAATAACCAATGGTACTATCATAACCCACGCGGGTTAAACGGGTAATCGTTTCTTCTTCTTTCCCCTGGTCGGTAATTAATAAAATTGGTTGTTGTAAATCGGTAATCAAAGCCCCAACCCATGGTGCAAACTGACCGTTTAAACCAATATTGATCGAATTCGGGATAAAACCTTTTGCAAAAACCTGCGGATCGCGGGTATCGAGCATAATCGCGCCAGTTTGGTTGGCCAGATCCTCAAATTGTTGCGGGGTTAAAGCATTTAAGCCTTTTTCATAAACATGATCAATGCTTTCTACACCACCTTTATTAATTGCGGCATTTTTAGCAAAATATTGTGGCGGAGGCATAATACCATCCGTTACCTCGGCAATAAATTGTTCTTTTGTTTCAGCCTTTAAAGCGTAATTAACTTGTTTCTGATGTCCTAAGATATCAAAAGTTTCTTTACTCATGCTTTTCCCACAGGCCGAACCAGCACCGTGAGCAGGATAAACAATTACATCATCAGCCAAAGGTTTTATCTTTTCGTTTAACGAATCGTAAAGCATTCCTGCTAAATCTTCCATCGTTAAATTACCTTTTTGCGCTAAATCCGGACGGCCAACATCACCGATAAATAAGGTGTCGCCACTAAAAATGCAATGGTCTTTTCCATTTTCATCGGTCAATAAATAAGTAGTCGATTCTAAGGTATGGCCAGGAGTGTGTAATGCCGTTATGGTTAGCTTACCAATTTTAAATTGATCACCATCTTTGGCGATATGCGATTTAAATTCGGTTTTGGCAGTTGGACCGTAGATAATTTCAGCACCCGATTTTTCTGCCAAATCTACGTGACCGGAAACAAAATCTGCATGAAAATGCGTTTCAAAAATATATTTAATGGTAGCACCAGCTTTTTCTGCTTTCTTTAAATAGGTAGCAACTTCTCTTAAAGGATCAATAATTGCAGCTTCGCCATCACTTTCAATGTAATAAGCGGCTTCTGCCAGGCAACCTGTATATATCTGTTCTATTTTCATGTTTTCTTCGCAACGTCACCCTGAATTTATTTCAGGGTCTTACCAAAAAGATGCTGAAACAAGTTCAGCATGACGGATCTATTACAGCAAAAATAGGGCTAAATACTTATAACCGAAATGATGTTAGTCATAATTGCAGAAGTTTTACTTATTCCAGTATAGACCTCTTAGATCTCGGAAGCCTGTAAGGTTTTGAAAAGGTGGGTTTTGCGTTAGGGATTGTAAGGGTTCAGTGCCGATCCTTTATCGGCACCGGAGCGGAGCGTAGCCCTGAAAAGCCCGACCCTTGCGTAGCTTGGGTAACGCCCAAATCAGTTTGCAATTGAAAATTTACGCTTTCTAGATATTTCCAACACCTCTCGGGATTGCGACATTAATCTTTAGTCAACTCACCCCGCAACGATTCATCCATCAATTTACGGCTTTCTTCAACAGATAGCCCCAAACCCATTACGAACATCAGTTTGGTTACCGTAGCTTCGAAAGTTAAATCGTAGCCGCTTACAATGCCCATTTTTAACAATTCCCTACTGGTTTCATAGCGACCAAGCTGCACTGATCCTTTTTTACACTGAGAGATATCAATAATGATTTTTCCATTTAAAATAGCCTGGCGCAAACTATCTAAAAACCATTGTGCGGTGGAGGTATTACCAGAACCAAAAGTTTCTAAAATGATAGCATCTACCTTAGAATCGGTAATGGCCTGAACGGCTTGTGGTGTAATTCCCGGGTATAATTTAAGCACACCAATGTTAGAATTAAAATTGGTATGTAATTTTAACTCACCGCCGGTAGCTTTTAAAATGTAATTTCTGTGAAACTGTAAATGTACTCCGGCCTCTGCAAGTACCGGGTAATTCGGCGAACGAAACGCTTCAAACTTCTCGCTGTTGTATTTAATAGAGCGGTTACCCCTAAATAATTGTGCATCGAAATAAATGCAAACCTCTGGAAATAATGCTTTGCCATCTTCTTTAGTGGCAGCAATTTCTAACGCGGTAATCAAATTTTCTTTGGCGTCTGTCCTGATTTCTCCAATAGGCAATTGCGATCCGGTTAAAACAACAGGTTTATCGAGGTTTTCGAGCATGAAACTCAGTGCCGAAGCAGTGAAAGCCATGGTATCCGATCCGTGCAGGATCACAAAACCATCGTACTGATCATATTTATTGTAAACCAGTTCGGCCAATGTTTTCCATATTTCAGGATCCATATTTGATGAATCTAAAACCGGATTGAAAGAGTGTACATCCAACTGGTAATCTAAACGGCCCAGTTCCGGAACATTTTCTTTTATCTGCTGAAAATCAAACGGAATCAACATCCCGTTTGTAGGATCGTTAACCATACCGATGGTGCCGCCGGTATAAATTATAAGTATTTTGGTCATTTGGTTTAGTGAAGGTTGCTCAACGCAAAGAAACTAAAAATTTACAAATGATCGGACGATATTTTTAAATTAGCAATAAAAAGACTGATTAGTTCATAAAAATTGACATTTTAGCATTTTAAACAGAAAATACATATCAAATTGATAATTTAGCCACGCGGCGTATTCTCAAAAATCAATTACTGAATCCTGTGAAACAGATTTCTCTATTACGCTACGCTCCGCAATCATTCAAAAATTCCAAAGATGGGGCGTCATCTCGACTGATGCGCAGCGAACGGAGAGATCTACTTCGATAGATTTAGCTTCGCTGAGCCTGCGGGTTCTCGAATGCGTTGTACTTCGCTCGAAATGAAGCTATCGCTAAATCTAGTAAAATGGATTGCTTCGTCGGCTGAAAAGCCTTCTCGCAATGACGAATTGATTAAACTCCAAAAATCTTTTTCGAATTTTCTGTAGTTACATCCGCTATTTCTTCAATAGAAACGCCATAAATATCCGCAAGTTTTTGTGCGATATAAACCAGGTAACTGCTCTCGTTGGGTTTACCCCGGAAAGGAACCGGCGCCAGGTAAGGCGAATCGGTTTCTAAAACCAGGTTGATTAAAGGAATATCTGCCAATACCAGATCCAAACCTGCTTTTTTATACGTGACCACACCACCAATACCTAAATAAAAATTAAGATCAATAGCCTGTTTTGCCTGAGCCAAATTCCCGGTGAAACAATGGAATATACCACGCAATTTTTCATCTCTTTCACTTTCCAGTACTTCAAAAACTTCGTCAAAAGCCTCTCTGCAATGGATTACAATCGGTAAGCCCAATGCTTTTGCCCAGCCAATCTGCTTGCGAAAAGCATCTTGCTGGATAGCTAAAGTGGTTTTATCCCAATATAAATCGATCCCGATTTCGCCAATGGCATAAATTTTCCGCCCGGCAATGCTTTTATAGATTTCATCCAACAGCGCCAGGTAATCTTCTTTTACATCACAGGGATGGAGACCGGCCATTGCAAAACAGTTTTCAGGGTATTTCGCCACCAGGTCATCAATCATCGCGATTGATTTTACGTCAACATTGGGCAAAAACAAACGGTTCACATCGCTTTCAAAACAACGCTCCATTAACTGGGCCTGTTTCTCGGCATCCTGTTCGTAATATAAATGGGTATGGGTATCAGTGAAGATCATGTTTTGTTATAATATCAAGTAATAAGTATCAGGCATCAAGATGGATTTGCTGATTCTTGATACCTGTACAAGGAATTCTATTTCTTTTCAGCTTTGCTTTTTTTCGGTGCTTTGACTTTGGACTCCGGACTTCCGACTTCAGACTTTCCATTCTGAGGATTCCATTCCATTTCCTTTTTCAAAAATTTTCCGGTAAGGCTAATCGGGTTCTGGATCAAACCTTCTGGCGTACCTTCGAATAAAATTCTTCCGCCGCCAGCACCGCCTTCTTCTCCTAAATCAATCACCCAATCGGCAACTTTAACCACGTCTAAATTATGTTCGATCACCAAAATGGTATTTCCTTTATCAACCAGCTCCTGCAATACGCCCAAAAGCACGTTAATATCTTCAAAGTGAAGTCCTGTTGTAGGCTCATCTAAAATATAGAAGGTTTTTCCGGTATCTTTTTTAGAAAGTTCTGTGGCCAGTTTTACACGCTGTGCCTCCCCTCCTGATAAAGTGACTGACGATTGGCCCAAAGTAATATAACCTAAACCAACATCTTTTAAGGTTTTGATCTTTCTATAGATGATTGGAATATTTTCGAAGAAAGTACAGGCATCTTCGATACTCATATCCAACACATCGCTGATCGATTTTCCACGGAAACGGACCTCTAAAGTCTCCCTGTTATACCTTCTTCCGCCGCACTCTTCGCAAGGCACCTGCACATCTGGTAGAAAGTTCATTTCGATTACCTTCAAACCAGCACCCTGACAGGTTTCGCAACGGCCACCTTTTACGTTGAAAGAAAAACGGCCGGGTTTGTATCCACGGATTTTTGCTTCAGGCAACTGAACGAACAAATTCCTGATATCAGAAAAAACGCCGGTATAGGTAGAAGGATTTGAACGTGGCGTTCTGCCAATCGGTGCCTGATCAATCTCGATTACCTTATCTATTTCTTTTAAACCATTGATTTTTTCGTAAGGCAAAGGTGTTTTTTTGGCCCTGAAGAAATGATGGTTTAAAATAGGATATAAAGTTTCTGTAATTAAACTCGATTTACCACTACCCGAAACTCCGGTTACTGCAATAAATTTACCCAAAGGAAAATCTACTGAAACCTCTTTTAAATTATGGCCTGTAGCTTTAACAATCGACAATTTATGTCCGTTACCTTTCCTGCGGACTTTTGGTGTTTCAATCTGCCTTTTGCCATTCAAATAATCAGCAGTTAAGGTATTCGATTTCAGAATCTGTGCGGCTGTTCCTTCGGCTACAACGGTACCTCCATGAATACCGGCACCTGGCCCCACATCAATTACCCAATCGGCCTCCAAAATCATATCCTTATCGTGCTCGACCACCAAAACGGTGTTTCCAAGATCACGGAGATTTTTTAGTGCATTGATCAGCCTTTCGTTATCACGTTGGTGTAAACCGATACTTGGCTCATCTAGGATGTACATCACATTCATCAGCTGCGAACCGATCTGCGTAGCCAAACGGATACGCTGTGCCTCGCCACCCGAAAGTGTACGTGCAGTCCGGTCTAAAGTTAAATAAGTTAAGCCTACATCGGTTAAAAAGCCGATCCTCGCTTTAATTTCCTTTAAAATTTCTTTGGCAATAATATTCTGGCGGTCGGACAAACGCTCATCAACCTTTTCGAACCATTGATGAAGGTTGTTGATATCCATTGATGAAAGTTCGAAAATGTTTTTGCCATCAACTTTGAAGTGCAGACTTTCTTTTTTCAAACGGGCACCGTGACACTCCGGACAGGTTTTCAGTTTCCTGAATTCGTCCATATCATCTGATGCTGATTCACTTCTTTTTTCGTTCTGCTCTTCGAGCATTTTAATTATCCCATCAAATGTGATGTTATAATTCTGAACGTTCCATTTATTGTATTCTACCTCAACCTTAATCAGGTCGGGTGAACCGCTTAAAATGATGTTGATTACTTCATCGCTTAATTTTTCAATGGGCGTAGAAAGCGAGAAGCTGTATTTTTTGGCCAAAGCTTTTAATACCTGGAACATCCAGATGTCGCGATATTCGCCCAATGGAGCCAAACCACCATTCAAAATACTCAGTTTTGGATTTGGGATAACCGAATCTTTATCAACTACAAAAATATAACCCAAACCATCGCAACGCTCACAGGCGCCATAAGGCGAATTGAATGAAAAACTATTTGGCTGTGGTTCGTCATAAGAAATACCCGTGGTTGGGCACATCAAAAACTTACTAAAATGCGCTACATTATTATCTTTATCACTGATTTTAATTACCCCTTTACCCATTTTCATTGCGATTTGCAATGAATCGAGGAGGCGTTTTTTATCTTTCACATCAATAATCAGGCGGTCGATCACCACTTCAATATCATGGATTTTATAACGGTCTACCTGCATTTTAGCAGCAATATCCTTAATTTCCCCATCTACGCGCACTTTCACATAACCCTGTTTACGGATCTGCTCAAAAAGTTCGCGGTAATGCCCCTTTCTACCTTTAACCACAGGGGCTAAGATATTCACAGCAAGACCATCAAACTTATTAAAGATATTCTGCAGGATCTGGTCTTCGCTCATGCGCTCCATTTTCTCACCGGTATTGTACGAATAGGCATCGGCAACACGTGCATAAAGCAAACGCATAAAATCGTAAATTTCGGTAATGGTACCTACGGTTGAGCGTGGATTTTTACTGGTAGTTTTCTGCTCAATGGCAATAACGGGGCTTAATCCCGAAACTTTATCTACATCGGGCCGCTCCATACCACCCATAAACTGGCGGCTATAGGCACTGAATGTTTCCATGTAACGGCGCTGTCCTTCCGCATAAATGGTATCAAAAGCCAACGAAGATTTACCGCTGCCACTTAAACCAGTAATTACAACCAGTTGGTTGCGCGGAAAACTAACGTCTATATTCTTTAAATTATGTACCCTCGCACCATATACTTCTACATCTTTTTGCTCGCCGAGGTCGATAGATTTATTGCTCATATTTTATTTAAAGTTGGGGGCAAAACCGGGCCTTAAAAAAGACCAGATTTCAATCCGCAAAAATGCTAAAAATTTTATCAAAAAGAAAGTCAAAACCAATCTGTATTACCTATTAATTGTCATAATGTCGGCTTCTATTTCTAAGGAAACCAGATGATAAGCCAAAGCGCAGATAACCGTAATGATCCTGAAAATAGATGTTGTAATTATCTTCGCCATAATAACCAACCGCAGCCATCAAAAACACATTGTTCATAAATGGAAAACTGTAATTGAAGTTGATTTCGGCATTTAACCTCTTTTGTATATTGGCAAAATTTTTGGATGGAATTTTATTTACGGCATAAGATAACTCGGCATTTAAACGCCAGGTCTCTTTTTCACTTTTAACTTTCTGTTTATTCCACGCGTTTTTTTCGATTTCATCATATCTGCGCCAGGAGAAACCATACAACACCCTTGTAAATCCAAAACCTTCATTAAGTGCAGGTTCGTACCTGAAGAATTTATACCACTGTAAACCAAGCCGATGATTGAAGGAATAATAACTCTGATCTAAATTAACCGATGTTAAATCTCCAAAACGGTAAGAAAGCGTTAAATAATTAGCGTTAAAATTTCCTGTTCGGGTATTAATTGTCCCATCAGGATTAAATGCGCTCTGGTCCTGACCATTTGAATGGTGTGTAAAAGCCAGTTCAGCATATTTATAATGTTCGGGATCGGGATTTAATCTTGCATAAAGCGCTCCGCCCAAACGGTAGCTCGGTGTTCGTACAGCAGCAGAAAATTCAGTCCGCACACGTACCGTAAAATCAGGGATAATGGCAAAGGCAATTGGCGATTTATAACTACCCAAAAGCATATAAGTAGTGGTAAGCCTACCGTTGATTACATATTTTGAAGGTGCACCCAATTCTCCACCCGGTGCCGTATAAGCTAAATCAGCATTTTCTTTATACAGATGGATATATTCTTTATTCGCAAACTCTCTTTTTACGGCTATTGAATCTTGAGCAAAGGATTCTAAACAGATGAGGCAGATGATAAGCGTAAAAAAAATTTTTGTCATACTTCATAAACGCTGTAAATAAAGCAACGGTTTTGTGTTTTTAGAGAAATGGTTTTGCGGTTAATCAAACATTAGTTCTCCACATCAACTTTTATATTAAAAATCGCCATCTTCGCATACTCCCGAGACGTTACATGCTATATTTCTAAACCAAACAAAAAATAGAAACGTATGAATTTAAAGGAAAGAGAAAAAACATTAAAAAAATGAATTCTGAATTAATCATATATCAAACAGAAGATGGGCAAACCAAAATTCAAACTCGCTTAGAGGATGAAACCGTTTGGCTGACTATTGAGCAAATGGCCGAGTTGTTCCAAAAAGCAAAATCAACCATTAACGAGCATATTATAAACATTTACAAAGAAGGAGAACTAGAAAAAGATGCTTCTTCGAGAAAAATCGGAAATTCCGATTTTTCTCGAAGAACAAACGAAAAATGAACTTTCAAAAGCGGAGAAAGATTTTATTAAACAAATAGATACCACTGCCAAAAGATTAAAAAAATAGTCAATGCCAAATTAGTACATGTAACAAACAGGAAAAAGCAAAACACCAATGCTTTGAGCATGCGAAAAATGCAATAAAGAGCCTATGAATTCAGAACGCGCAATATTTATTACTCAAAGTTCCACCAGTAAAATACTATACCAAACACCTATGGCATAAATTCAATTTCTCAATCCTACCACTCTATCGTCGTTCCATTCTCTGTCGGATGTCCGGTACAAACCAGTACCCGGCCCCTTTCCAATTCATCATCGGTAAGCACTTCGTTATAATCCATCCTTACGTTTCCTTTGGTACAATTGGCAACACAAGTGCTACATACGCCGCCACGACAACTATAAGGAAGTTTAATTTTATTTTCGAGCGCGACATCTAAAATCCGCTTTGGCCAGGGCACTTCGAGATTATATAATTCGCCTTTAAAATTTAAAATTACCGAATAGGTATTTTTATCGACTACTTTTTCAGAACTATCGTCCTCATCAACCTCATCTTCTGGCAGCACAAAAGTCTCCCTTTTAATCTGTTTAATATCGAAACCCATACCCAATAAGGTAATCCGACATAAATCCATGTAGATAACCGGTCCACAACTGTAAAAAAGTGCTTTATCCCGTTCGAAATATAGATGTTCTTTAATCAGTTTTTCAATATAAAACTTATTGAGCCTGGCCGTCATTAAGTTTTTGCTGTTGCTGAAAATCCAGACAATTTTTAACCTATTGGGATATTCCTGTTGCCATTCGATCAGTTCATCGTAAAATAGTGTTTCTTCTTTCGATCTGTTGCTATATATAAGTGTGATCAACGATTTTTTCTCGCGCACCAATGCCGTTTTCATAATCGAAAACAATGGGGTAATGCCAACCCCTGCAGCAAAAAGAAAAAGATCGCGCTCCAGATTTTCTTCAGGTAAATAACTGAACAAACCCTGTGGCTCCTGAGCCAAAAGAATATTGTTTACCAAAGTTTTATGGTGTAAAAATCTCGAAATTTCCCCATTCTCCACGCGTTTCACGGTAATTGCCAAGGGCTCATCCACATCCGGCGAGCTATTAAAAGAATACGATCTCCTTATTTCCTTATGTTTTCCCTGAAAAACCAACGATAAAAACTGTCCTGCTAAATACGTAGGGTACTGATCCAAATCTTCAAATTGAAAAGTAATATTATCGCCGGGCTGATTGATGATTTTATTAATGCGCAGTTTGAACATAGTGCAAAGAAAGGAAATTGGTTTCAATAGTTCAATCGTTCATTGGTCATTAGTTCATTGTGACTGCAAATTGCCAACTGTAAAATGTTAATTGGTTCATTGGCCATTGGTTAATTGGTGACTGCAAATTGCCAACTGTAAAATGTTCACTGGTTCATTGGCCATTGGTTAATTTGTTAGCATGACGCATAAAAATAACTTTGTGCCTTCGTGACTTTGTGGTAAGCAAAACATTGATCAGCAAAACAAATCGGTGTAATCCAATAAGCTGTGAAATCATTTTCCAAAAAAAACGTCCCGATTAAAAACCGGGACGCCTTACCAAATGCTTGTCTTTATCTTAATTATATTATTCGGCGTTGTAGGCCAACAATACGCGCGGTTTTGCGTAACCGTAACGTTTCGGATGTTCCATAATCTGTTTCATAGAAATCACCTTATAAACATAGCCACCGGTTTCACGGTTAAGCCTCATTTTGTAGTAATTATCCTGATTTTGATTATTGATCTGCCTGCGTAAGCGTCCGTCGCCAACATTGTAAGCAGCAGCTACCAATGTCCAGCTTTCTAAACCTTTATACATTTCTTTAATGTATTTGCAGGCTGCAATGGTCGATTTGCGCAAATTATAGCGTTCATCAACATTCCCATTTACTCTTAATCCATAGGTACGGGCTGTGCCAGGCATAAACTGCCAGATTCCGGCTGCACCTTTTGGGGAAACCCCTTCCGCCATTCCAGATTCGACCAAAGCCAAATACTTAAAATCGTTCGGGATCCCGTAAGCAGCGAGAATGGGCTCAATTACAGGAAACCATTTTGC
Source organism: Pedobacter alluvionis (assembly GCF_003664035.1). Lineage (GTDB taxonomy): Bacteria > Bacteroidota > Bacteroidia > Sphingobacteriales > Sphingobacteriaceae > Pedobacter > Pedobacter alluvionis. Next base: position 357,558 of record NZ_RCCK01000015.1, on the reverse strand, counting down.
TGCTTTTGCATGCAGGCGATTGGTTTGGGTATTTCTGTAAGTGTGTGCTGCAAGAATTTTTTTCATTTTGCGTTCTACCTTTTTATCGCCTAATGGCAGGGTTTCTTCCGCGAAATTCAACTGTGCCATTAAAGATTGAGGGGCTTCCTCTTTTTCTACTTTCAGGCTATCAGATTTGGGTATTGTAGTGTTTAATTTTTCTTCTTTTAAAAGACTTTTTTGTGCTAAGGGCATTTGGTAAGCGAACACTTTTGCCAAGATAAATAGTGTTGCCACTACCGCAAATGGTACGATGTGTTTCTTTAACATTTTCCTCCTTTTTTTGGTGAACTTATATAAAAACGCTGGCAAAGGTAAAAAATAATAAGCACATTATCAAACAGTTACAAAAATAAGCCCAAAAATCGACCTTTAAAGTGCTTTAAACGTGGATTTTAATTTTTGTTTTTCAGGCAATTTTCCCTATATTAGAGGCTATTTTTTTATCTAATTTTTCAGCTCTTAGAATTGTTATGTTCATCATTTTTTCATAAATTTGCAGCCCGCATTTTTAATGCGGTTAAAAGCGTATCATGATAAATAAAAACAACAGGAACAGTCGGGATGACAAGTCCAAATCAGACAGTCGGAGAACAGAAGGCAGAAGTAGTTCGGCCGGGTCTGACAGAAAAAGATCAGACAACAAAGACAGCAAATTCAAAAAATCATCCGATTCAAAAGAAGGCTTCAGACCTAGAAGCGCAGACAGTAAAGATTTCAAATCAAAATCTTTCGGAGACAAAAAAGATTTCAAACCAAGATCAGGCGGACGTGATTTCAAATCGAAAGATTCGGAACCACAGAGTTTCAAATTCGGCGACCGTGAGTTTAAATCTAAAGATTCAGGAGCAGAAGACCGTGGTTTCAAACCAAGAGAAGGTAAATCGAGAGATTACAAGCCAAGAACCGGCGACCGTGATTTCAAACCGAGAGAAGGTGGATCAAGAGACTACAAACCAAGAACAGGAGACAGGGATTTTAAACCAAGAGAAGGTGGTGCAAGAGATTATAAGCCAAGAACAGGAGAACGTGATTTCAAATCTAAGGATGGAGATTCGAGAGATTTTAAACCGAGAACTGGCGACCGCGACTTTAAACCAAGAGAAGGTGGATCGAGAGATTACAAACCGAGAACAGGTGAACGTGATTTCAAATCTAAGGATGATGGACCGAGGGATTACAAACCAAGAGAGGGCGGATATAAAGATTACAAATCAAGAGGCAAATCAGACGATTTCAAGCCAAGTGCTGGAAGTTCAAGAGATGTAAAACCCAGAGAGCCAAGGGAAGGCGACACCCGCCCGTTTAGAAAACGCGAGGATGCACAGCCAAGAGATACAGAATTTAACCGCCCGGAGCGCACTGTAATTACCCAGGGCCGTAAAACAAACGAAGATAAAGGTCTAATCCGTCTAAACAGATATATTTCAAATGCAGGCATCTGCTCTCGTCGTAAAGCCGATGAGTTAATTATTGCCGGCATTATTACCGTAAATGGTGAAGCTGTTACTGAACTCGGACATAAAGTAGACCCTGCAAAGGATTTGGTTCGTTACAACGGCGAATTATTAAAACGTGAGAAAAAGGTTTACGTTTTATTGAACAAACCAAAAGATTACATCACCACTACTGATGATCCACAGGAACGCCGTACGGTAATGCAGTTGGTTGATAAAGCCAGCCGCGAGCGCATTTATCCAGTTGGACGTTTAGACAGAAATACCACAGGTTTGTTGTTAATGACAAACGATGGTGATTTGGCTGATAAATTATCACACCCTAAAAACGGTATCACTAAAATTTACAATGTTGAACTGGATAAATCTTTATCACAAGGCGATTTGAACAAAATTGCTTTTGGTTTAGAGCTGGAAGATGGTCTGATTAAACCAGATAACATTTCTTACGTTGCAGGTGGAACCAAAAAAGAAATCGGTATCCAGATTCACAGTGGTAAAAACAGGATTGTTCGCCGTATTTTTGAACACTTAGGTTATAATGTAGAAAAATTAGACCGTGTAGTTTATGGCAATTTAACCAAGAAAGACCTACCACGTGGCAGATGGCGCTATCTTGAAGAACATGAACTGATCCAGATTAAACATTTAATAAAATAATATACAAGGCAACCAATGGTTGCCTTTTTTTGTATTGCTATTTTTCACCACAAAGCGCACAGAGAAAGCACAGCGTTCACAGAGTTGGATTCTACCTCCCATCGTCCTAGTCTGTAAGAGGATGCAGGAGAAAGACGATTGTATCGTCCAGCAATAACATGCATTAAAAATGCACCTCTCACTCATCCTCGTTACAAACGAGGACGATAACCAAGAAACATCTTCCGTGTTTTCTATGCCTCCGTGACCAACTTTATTTATATTTGCTAAATCAACATCATCGTTTCATGAAAAAACTCAGTTCATTGCTTATCCTTTCTATGCTATCGACCCTTAGTTTCGCTCAAAAAACCAACTATAATCTCATTGTCGGCACCTATACCGCACCAGGAAAAAGCGAAGGAATTTATACTTATAACTTTAATGCTTTAACGGGAGTTACAAGCATAAAAAACATTGCGAAAAACACGGCTAATCCAAGTTACGTAGCCGTTTCACCTGATAACAAATTTGTTTATGCCGTTAACGAAACCGGAGCTACCAGTACGGTAAGCGCATTTAAATATGATGCCAAAACAGGCGATTTAACTTTTTTAAATAAAGTTGATAGCCATGGTGCTGACCCTTGTTTTATTACCGTTGATGCCAAAAATGTAATTGTAGCGAATTATAGTGGTGGCAGTTTAGCGGTATTTTCACGAAAAGCTGATGGGTCTTTAACAGAAGCCTTGCAAATCATCAAACATACCGGAAAAAGCATCGATCCGAAAGGCAGACAAGAAAGCGCTCATGTACACATGACAAAATTTACACCAGATCATAAATACCTAATTGTTAACGACCTGGGCGAAGATCAAACTTATATTTACAATTATAATCCAACCGCGAAAGAAAAAATATTAACAGTAAAATCAGTGCTAAAAACCAATGCAGGTACTGGCCCGAGGCACATTACTTTTAGTCCGAATGGAAAATTTACCTATTTGGCGCACGAATTTAACGGTAGCATAACAGTTTTTGCTTACGCAGATGGAAGTTTGACCAAAATTCAGGAGATCGGCACCACGTCGAAAGATTTTACCGGCAAGGTTGACGGGGCAGATATCCATGTTTCGGCTGATGGAAAATTTCTTTATGAAACCAACCGTGGCGATGCGAATAGTATTTCTGCATTCTCTATTTTATCTACCGGAAAGTTGAAATTTATTGAAACAGTAAGTACATTGGGCAAAGGACCAAGAAATTTCACCATTGATCCGACCGGAAAATTCTTATTGATCGGACACCAGTATACCAACAACATTGTTATTTTTAACCGCAACAAAATAACGGGTAAATTAACAGATAGCGGCAAAAGGATCGATGTTGGTGCTCCGGTTTGTTTAGTTTTTAATTAATCATACAAAATTCAGCCAATGGAGAACTTCGATTGGACCAAATTCACCATCAGGATAGCCGTTAAAGCAAAACTTGAGGACATCTATAATGCATGGACAGAGGCCAGCGAAATTGAAAAATGGTTTTTAAGCAATGCATCGTTTACTGACGAGAATAAAGTATTGCTCAGTAAAACGCAGAACGCACTTAAAGGCGATCGGTATAAATGGATCTGGTACCTGTATGATGATATCGAAAGTGGAACGGTAACCGAAGCAAACGGCACAGATTATTTTCAGTTCACTTTTGCCGGAGCTTGTTTGGTTGAGATCAAACTGCGTGAAGAATTTGAATATACAGTTGTTGAATTAACCCAAAAGAATATCCCTGATGATGACCATTCAAAACAGAACATCCGCCTGGGTTGTCATAATGGTTGGAGTTTTTACCTGATTAATTTAAAATCAGTTTATGAAGGCGGCTTGGATCTGAGAAATAAAGATAACCGCTTTAAACCCATGTTGAATAATTGAGGTGATGGATTTAACGGTTAAGGAAAAAGAAATTCAGGAATCAGGATTTTCCGTGATTGATGATGTATTTACAGATCAGGAAATAGAAGATATCCTGACGGCAATTAACAGGGCAGATACCACAAAAGAAACCTTTAGGAAATCAGACGATCTTTTTGCGATACGCCGGCTTTTAAAAGAAGTTCCGGATACCATTGGGCTAATTTTCAATAAAAAACTAAAAGCCATCATACAAGAGATTTTTGGCAAAGATTATTTTCTTGTTAAATCAATCTACTTCGACAAACCCGAAAATTCTAATTGGTTTGTTTCTTATCATCAGGATTTGACCATTTCGGTTAACGAGAAAGTAGAAATTCCGGGATTTGGCCCTTACACCAAGAAAAACGATCAGTTCGCTGTTCAACCGCCACTTCATATTCTCGAAAACAATTTCACCATCCGCATCCACCTTGATCATACCAATGAAGAGAATGGTGCACTCAAAGTAATTACCAATTCACACAGTAAAGGCATTTACCGCCCCGAAACGATCGACTGGAGCATCGAAAAAGAAGTTAGCTGCAATGTAGCGCGGGGCGCTGTAATGATTATGAAGCCGTTGCTGCTGCACAGTTCAAGCCGAACAACCAACAATCAAAAAAGAAGGGTAATCCATCTTGAATTTAGCAATCAGACGCTGCCCAAAGAATTACAATGGTCGGAATATCTTAATTTTGATCGCACGTCATCATGAGAATTCAGTTTTAGAAAAAACAAGGAGCCTGGAATGAAAGGTTAAGATAAATCGTCATTTCGACCGCAGTGGAGAAATCTTTTAAATTAACTGGCTTCAAAGATCTCTCCATTCCGTTACACTCCAGTCGAGATGACGACCGTTCTACCGACCTGTCAATGGTAGTTTAGCTCAATATCTTTATAGCACCAAACGATATAGAAAACTAATATTATCGGCTATTAAGGAATAAAAAAATGGTCCCGATTTTCATTGGGACCACTTAAATATTATAAATATCGCTTATTATGCCGGTTCTGCAACTCTGGCTACATTCCGATATGGGAATTCATTAAAGATATGCCTGCGAGCAAAACGACCTGGTGAATCGGCATTAACCAATTTCACATAAATTGCTTTTGGCACGTCGAAATATTCGTAAGCACTTCCATCAAAAAACTGGATATTTAAAACCTGCTGTTTGTATTCGAAATCCTGAATATTCGACAAAGTAGTTGTTTGTGTGTACGTTTCGATATTCTGTTCGCGTGTTTCTGGCGCAATACTTACCAGGAAATGATAAGCTTCGATAATCTCTTTACTTCTTGCTTCTGCATCTAATTTCTCTTCTTCCTGCTGAAATTTATCAGGGTGACAATCTTTCATCAATGTACGGTACACAGACTTAAGCTCTTTTAACTCAGCATTTTTATCTACGCTCAAAAGCTTTCTGTAATCAACTATTTTCTTCATTTGGGATAACCTCTTTTTAATTTTGCTGAAATGATTTACGAATCTTTATCCTCCAAACCGTTTCAGGCTGCAAAGATACGATTTATAATCATTTGATTTAGAGAAAGTTTACTTTTATTAAATATTACTGATATGGATCATCAGCCAGGGAATTCCAAATACCATACTTAAGTTTTTAACCACAGATGCACACAGATAACGCGGATTTATCATCTGTATGCATCCTTTTTATCTGTGGATAAATATTATATGAGCCTTATTGTTAATATTTAGCTTGCAAAGAGTTTTCAATTACTTCTTTATAATAGCTAACATAAACGGGCAGGATTTTTTTCAGATCAAAATCTTGTGCCCTTTTAAACGCGTTTTCTTTAAAACGGTTAAGTGTTTCATCATCTTTTAAAATTTCAATCGCATGGGCCGCCATCGATTCTACATCACCAACATTGCTCATGTAACCACAAAAGCCATCAATATTAAGTTCTGGTAAACCGCCGGCATTGGTGGTAATTGCGGGCACTTTACAAGCCATTGCTTCTAATGCTGCCAAACCAAAACTTTCAGATTCTGACGGCATTAAGAAAAGATCTGAAACCGACAGGATTTCTTCTACGGCATCTTGCTTACCTAAAAACCTTACATTTTCACCAATATTTAACGATCTGCAAAGCTGCTCATTGTAGGCGCGTTCGGGTCCATCCCCTACCATTAATAGTTTTGACGGAATAACTGCCTGTACTTTTTCGAAAATCCTGATCACATCAGCAGTACGTTTCACTTTTCTGAAATTACTGGTATGGATTAAAATGCGTTCATTATTTGGTGCAATCGCTTTTTTAAAGTGTCCTTTTGCCTGTAAACTGAATCGCGAAAAATCTATAAAATTTGGTATTACTTTAATTTCTTTTGTAATCTCAAAATGGTTATAAGTATCTTCTTTCAAATCTTCCGACACTGTAGTTACACCATCGCTTTGATTAATAGAAAAAGTAACCACAGGTTTATAGGTTGGATCTTTACCCACTAAAGTAATATCTGTACCATGCAAAGTGGTCACTACCGGAATATGAAGGCCATAACTCGCCAAAATCTGCTTCGCCATAAAAGCTGCAGATGCATGCGGAATGGCATAATGAACGTGTAACACATCCAATTGTTCAAACCGAACAACATCTACCAGTTTGCTGGCCAGCGCCGATTCGTATGGGGCGTAATCAAAAAGGGGATAATCCCTTACTGATACCTCGTGATAAAACAGATTGGAAGAAAAGAAATCGAGCCTCGCGGGCTGACTATAAGTAATAAAGTGAACCTGGTGTCCCTCGTTAGCTAGTGCTTTACCAAGTTCTGTTGCAACTACTCCACTACCGCCAAAAGTGGGGTAGCAAACAATTCCTATCTTCATCGTAAATGTATTGTTGTTACCGCAAATGTAGCCGATTTTAATCTATAATGCGTGTCGGTTTATTGCAATAATGCAATAAGATGCAATTATTAATTTTCCTTCACAATGCGACACATCAGATAGCTATCACATCAGGGCTAAAACCAGAAACAATTATATAAAAATGAGTAGATGGGAAATGAAATAAAGTTATTTAAGATTGCGCATTTCTTCTTTTATAACAAGGAAGAGTTCATTTGGCCTTTGGGTACCAATAAAATACTCCAGGCCATCCCTATCGGTTAAAACCACTGCATCCTTGCCCGATGAATAAAAGCGGATTGTACCTTTTGTATGCAGGTTGTAAACCGGATTATTAAAAAAATAACGACTATAAGTTGCCTTACGCACATCAACAATGCTATTTAGATCTATCTTAACACGCTTGGTTGTCCAAAGGCCATCCAGGATCATACTACCATTATCTACCACAATTTTGTACTGAATAAGGAAAAGCAAAAGCATAGAAACCCCAATGATTCCGAAGCCTACAACGAGGAACAAATCTTGCGTATTGTCACGATCGCGCTCGTAAACATAAGCGGCAAAACAGAAAGCAGCCATAATTAGCCTGATGAAAATGCGCACATAATCGCGGCCGATGTATTGTTTTTCGATATAGGCGTATTTGCTTTCCACTTATTTAATTTTGAGTTCGAATATAGCAACTTTTTTTGTTGCTGTAGTTAATTTATATCGGTTGTCTTGCCGCATACCTGCAATCCAAACAATTTCACCGTTCCCGTTAACCAGAATCGGGGTGACGCTTTTCAAATGCAGGGGAACTTTCTCGTCGATAAAATAATCACTTACCTTTTTAAGATTACGCATGCCCAGTGGAATAAATTTATCTCCATTTTGCCAATTCCTTAGTACCAAAGGAAAAATTAATTTATCGGCATTAACAAACGCTTTATTCGAATTAATTTCGAATTTCACCTCATCTGTAAATGTCAGCGAAATTTCATCATTGGCAAAAGCAATGTTTTCTGTTGTTGGATGGATAAATTGATTAGCAGTGACCGATATATTTTTTTCAACAATAACCAGATCATTTCTATTGATAATAGCCTGATGGGTAGCGCTAAAAAAATGTGTACCACTTAAAGCCTTTAAACTATCTAAAATTTCCTGCACTACATTTTCACCAAAATTAAAAGGCTTAAGCAACTCGTAAAGCAAGAGCTTTTGCGGATTTAATTTCGAAACCTCTTCTAAAGGTATATAAATGCCATCATTTATTTTATTTAGAATTTTATGTGCAAGTTTCTGGACCTGGATATTTAAAAAAGTCTCCAGCTCAGCAAAGCGTGCAATATTTTCAGCAAATGTTTTTTCGAGATTTGGGTTGATTTCCTGCAAATGCGGTACTACCTGTAGTCTGATTTTATTCCTGGTGTATTTTATACTTGCGTTCGAGCTGTCTTCTACAAAATCTAAATTATTAACCTTTACCAACTCATCAATCTGCTGCCGGTTTAAAAAGAGCAAGGGCCTGATCAGTAAATCCCGCTTAGGCAAAATACCGTGCAACCCACTTATACCGGTACCACGGGTAAGATTAATGAGTACTGTTTCTACCGCATCGTTCTGGTGTTGTGCCAGGGCAATGTAATCGTAGCCTTCTTTACTTCTAATTCCTTCAAACCAATTATAACGGAGATCGCGTGCGGCCATTTGGGTAGAAATTTTATTTTCGGCCGCATATTTTTTGGTATCAAAATGCGTTACATAAAAAGGTAATCCCAAATTTTTGGCCAATAGTGCAACAAAACTTTCGTCGCGTTGTGCTTCATCAGCCCGTAAATTGAAATTACAATGTGCCACACCAACATCGATGCCTATTGCTTTAAACAAATGCAACATTAATACCGAGTCTTTTCCTCCGCTAACGGCCAAAAGGATCTTGTTAGCCCGAACAAACAGCTGCTGCTGTTCAATAAAATCTTGAAATTGGCTTATGGGTAACATCCATCAAAAATATTTAATTTTAATAACAAAAATTAATGTTATTTTTAATAAACATAAATCTATAAAAATGAAAAAATTAAAATCAAATGCCTTTAACAAAGGAGAAGTATTAACAAGAACCCAACTGAAAAAAGTTATGGGAGGTTCTGGTAGTGGAAGTGGAGATTACCTGTGCCAATGTGACGGCAAAGTCGGTATTTTATGGAGTGCGCAAGCTTCAATTAATTGGGTAAATGCAAATTGCTCAGGACAATATCAATGTGATCAATTACCATCTCCCCCTCCTCCGGTACCTAACTAAAGAAAATCTAAATGCTCTGAATAATAAATATTATACAGAGCATTTACAATATATTAATGCATCATGGATTTATTTTTCTATATAAAAAACTAACTTTGCAGGGTGCAAAAACTATTTATTTTTACATTTTTTATATTTTCCCCCGTAATTCTTTTAGCCCAAAAACAGGGGAGTAAAATTAAAGTTATCTCTTTCGCAAAAGTTTTTGTTATTACTAAGGAAAACAAAACACTTTTAAAAAACCCGGTTTTCCAACAAGACAATGCCACTTTAGCATGTGATAGCGCTGTATTTTACAGCGAAAGAAATTATTTTGAAGCTTATAAAAACGTGCACATCAACCAGCTTACTACTGATATCTATTCCGATCAGCTCGAATACGATGGAAATAAAAAGCAGGCACATTTAACGGGAAATGTGGTAATGAGAGACCCAACATCTACCTTAACCACCAATATTTTAGATTACAATACCTTCAGCAAGATAGGCACTTATACCAGTGGAGGAAAAATCGTAAATCAACAAGTAACAGTAACAAGTAAAAATGGCTATTATTTTAGTCAGGGCTACAGCCGTGAAGGCAGTGATGCGTATTTCAGATATGATGTAGTAGTGCTTACACCACAAGCCACCATCAAATCGGATACGATGAGCTACAACACTAAAAATAAATGGACTTACTTTTACGGCCCAACTAATATCAAAGGAAAAGATGATAATCTGTATACCGAAAATGGCCAATACAATACCATGACCGAGGATGCTTTTTTCGGAAAGAAAAACCTATATACACAAGGCACCAGATCGCTAAAAGGTGATAGTTTGTATTATTTCGGAAAAAAAGGGGTTGGTAAAGCTGTGAAAAACATTGTTTTTTCTGACACGAAAGATAAAATGAAAATGTTCGGTGATTTGGGTTATTACTATAAAATAGATCAGAGAACATTAGTCACCCGCAATGCATATCTGGGTATTGGCACGGAAGATTCGATCATGGTGAAGAATAAAAAAAGGCCTGATAGTTTATGGATGGGTGCAGATACGCTGGAAACACAAATGGTGTTACAAAAAACCTTAAAGTTAATCCCTAAAATTTCAATCAAAGCCGATAACCAGGTTGGTGAAGACGATGAAGATACCGGCGAAAAGAAAGGAAAAGGGGAGCCAAAATTTAAACCAGAGGCTGAATCAACTCAAAAAGAAGACAGAAATAAACGTAATGCCAGAAATAGCAAAGCTGACAAAAAGAAAAAGAACAAAGGCGATGCCGAAACAGAGGAACAGCTGAACCTGAAGGATAAAAGCGTTGACAGTTTAAAATCGAAAGTAGACTCACTTAGCAAAGGACTACCCAAGCTTAATCCCGATAGTTTGCAGAAAAATAATCTTTTAAAGAACAAGGCCGATTCTATTATCAAAAACCTGCCTAAACTTAAAACTGATAGTATAAAAAGGCTGGCTGATAAAGCTAATGCGATTACAAAGAATGTATCGAAAAGCACAATCGATAGTTTGCAAAAAAAGATTATCAACGGGGCTTCTCCAATTGTAAAGGAAATTTCAAAAACAAAAATCGATAGCCAGCAAAAGAAGCTCACAAAATACGGCGCTAAAGATAGCTTAACAAAAGTTCTGGGAAAGTTAAAAGCCGGAGCATTAAACACTGACACGACCAAATTTAACCCAGCCGACACTGTTCAAACGCGTATTATTAAGGCTTACCATGGCGTTAAGATTTTCAAAACGAATATACAGGCCAAAACAGATAGTCTGTTTTACACCAGTGCCGATTCTACTTTACGTTGCTACAGCAACCCTATCCTCTGGTCTGAAGGCTCTCAGCAAGTTGGCGACACGATATTTGTACAGTTCAAGAATAAAAAACTGAATAACTTACAGGCATTTAGGAATGCATTTTTAGTAAATACGCCAAAAGATTCATTAAGATTTAATCAAATAAAAGGAAGGTTAATGACGGGTTTCTTTACGAATGGAAAATTTAAGACCCTTTATGTAGATGGTAATGCCGAAAGTATTTATTATACCCAGGATGACAGCACCAAGGTGTATAAAGAAATGAACCAAACCCTAAGCAGCAGGATAAAATTCATTTTTAAAGATAAGGAAAATGCCATTGAAGAAATTGTTTATATCAAGGGGATAGAAGGGGCTTTGAATCCCGAAAATACGATTGCAAAAGATCATGTTTTAAAAGGATTTTCATGGAAACCGACTGAACGTCCGAAATCAAAAAAAGATGCCATAGGCTCTTCGGGTAAAACTAAGCCCAAAGCAAAGGCGAAAGCAATTGCAGGTAAAACTGTGGCTGGTGCTAAAACCACAACCACGGCAGGCAAACCATCAACAACAACACCTGTCGTTAAACCGAAAAGCGCTTTGGGAAAAGACAGCTTAAATATAGATAAGAAATTGCCTCAAGTTAAACCATCCGACACAACCAACTTTGGCATTAAACCGATTCTACCAAAAAAGGACTCAGTACAAGTGAAAAAAGATTCTGCTCAAGTGAAAAAGGCAGTTGGTAAAATGTAGTTTTTGCTATTCATCAAATTAATGGTTAAATTTATGTATGGATTTACAATCAGAAAAACTAAGTGTACTTCAACAGATCATTAATTCGAATGATGAAAGTTTAATCAGAGATATTAAATCATTAATTACTGCAAGGGACTTTGATTGGTTTGATGGATTAAACAACAGCCAACAAGACGATATTCTGGAAGGCATAAACCAACTTGATCGGGGTGAAAGTTTTAGCCATGAAGAGGCAAAAAAAAGGTTTAGCGTGTAATGAATATCATCTGGTCTAAAAGAGCTGGTGAGACTTTCCAAAAAAACATTGATTATCTAAAAGAAAACTGGACAGAAGTAGAATTGAAAAAGTTCATCACCAGGGTTTTTACTTATCTCGAAACACTATCTGAAGAACCATTAATCTCTAGAAAAACTTATAAAACAAAGAATACTCATATTGGCGTGATCATTCCGCACGTATCAGTTGTATACCGAATTAAACAGAAAAGCAACACTTTAGAGATTGTAACATTTATAGACAATCGACAAAGTGGTAAAAAGAAAAAAAGATTTTTATGATTTTCCCCTCAAAAAATCCAACATCTTTTTTAGTGCAATAGCCCTGTGACTGATTTTATTCTTTTCTGCCATATCCATTTCAGCAAAAGTAATATCGTAACCATCCGGCTGAAAAATGGGATCATAACCAAAACCCTTCGAACCTGATAATGCTGTTCTGATTGTACCTTCTATTGTACCTTCAAAAATGTGATTTTTACCATCCTGCATTAACGAGATCACCGTTTTAAACCTTGCTTTTCTATTTGGGTTCTCCTCAAGCTTAGTTAAAACCAGTTGAATATTTTCCAGGCTATCACGACTTCCAGAATATCGGGCGGAATAAACACCCGGCTCGTTGTTCAAAGCATCTACCTCTAAGCCACTATCGTCGGCAAAACAGTCTAAATTAAAATGTTCAGCCACATAACTGCTTTTTAAAGTTGCATTGCCTTCAAAAGTATCAGCAGTTTCAGGAATATCAACCAAACAACCAATATCTTCTAAATTCAATACTTCATATTTACCTTCAAGTGCAGCGCGTATTTCTTCAGTTTTGTGTTGGTTATTGGTGGCGAATACAAGTTTTTTCATTTTAGGAAGGTAAAAGGTTTAAGGTATAGGGTTTAAGATTTTTCGAGTCGGATTAAAATGCCATATCTCGGCACTTGATACTTGATTCTCAATACTTGATACGCTTGCGAAATCGCTATTTAATTTTCTGCAGATGCCCCCAAAGTGTTTTTTTAGCGGTTAAATCACTATCGAGATGATGGAGGTTAGGCGCAAAGATAATTCTGGTGGTTTCGTGAACGATGATTTCATTCTGCCAGGTAAGGTCCAGTCGCAAGTCGGCAAACGCTACTCCGAAAGATAACATGATGGCAGGTTTAAAAAACCGGCGTAATTCTACGAAATCTGTTCCCTTATAATTCGAATAATTTAGTATGGCAAAATCGGGGGTACCTAAATCTATAGCTTTAACAATTTTCCGCAACAGTTCTCTGCCTTGTTCGGTACTTACATCATGCTCACTATCATTAACTAAAATGAGTACTGATTTTTTATTTCCACCCAAAAATTTAAACGTTTTTTCAGGTGCTGGTTCGGCCACAATATGCGGAATTTCAGGTGCTTGCGGATAAACTTTAGGAGAATTTGTAGGATTAATCCCAGGAATTTGTGCTATTTCTACTTTAAAAACAGGTTCTTTTACTTCATTAACGGAAACTTTTTCGACAGCCAAAACTGCCTCTGGATTACGCAAAGGCAGAATTTCTACACTTTCATCCTTTACCAAAAAAACCTCTTCAGTAAAAAATAAACGTAAAGCATTCGCATTGTTGGTAACCTGGTTTTCCATTCGTATTTTTGTTGGATAATAATTTCTGTTAAAATTAGTTAAATATCTTATAATAGCGTCGCTAATTGTTACTTTTATCCCTTAAAATTTATAGAGTGCCCTGCGTGAGGAAAGCTTATTGCCTATTTGTTTTCAGCTTTATTTATAGCATTTCGTTTGCACAAAACGTGGCTGTTATAAACGGTAAATCAATAAGTGCTAAAGAATTTATGTGGGCATACAAAAAAAGCCATAATGGAAACGTTAGTGCTGCGTACAATACTTTACAGGCCTATTTAAACTTGTACATAAATTTTAAGCTTAAGGTTTTAGATGCCCGCGAAATGGGATTGGACAAAAACGCAGGTTACCAGGAAGAAATTAAAACTTATGAGGATGCATTGACCACACATAAAAAAGTTGGGGTGAGTAGCAAAGATCACGATTTCCTGCTGAACGAATACCGCGAAGGTGTTTTAATGTTTAATGTTTCTGAACAAAAAATATGGAACAAGGCGCAGGAAGACGAGCAGGCGATAAATGAATTTTATACGAAAAACAAACAAAATTACGATAAACCTTTAAGCGAAGTTAGAGGAGAGGTAATTGCCGATTACCAACTAAGTTTAGAAGAAAAATGGCTTAAAGGCCTAAAACAAAAATATCAGATTAAAATTAACGAAAACGAGTTGAAGAAGCTTGCCAAGTTATAACCAACCTGTTTTTTTTGACCATAAGTATTAAATTTGCAAAATATAATAAATAGAATGAAGAAAGTTTTTTTAGTAGCAACCGCTTTAATTTGCCTGTTTTTAAACAGTTTCGCTCAAAAGCATACTGTAGATAAAGTTGCTGCTGTTGTAGGAAATAATATTATCCTGCTATCAGATTTAAACCAACAATACACACAATATCTTTATCAGGGTAACCAGCCTAACAGTGAGATTAAATGTAAAATTTTACAACAAACCTTAACCCAAAAGCTGCTTAAACAACAGGCTGAAATCGATTCAGTAATGGTTGAGGACGGTGCCGTTGATGATGAGGTTAACAAGCGCATGCGTTACAGTATGCAGCGTGCAGGTGGCCAGGAGCGTTTAGAGCAATTCTTGAACAAATCTGTTTTGCAGTACAAAGATGAAATCAGACCATCGGTAAAAGATGAATTGATTGCACAGAAAATGCAGCAAAAAATCACCGAAAACATTAATGTTACGCCAATGGAGGTTGAAAAGTATTTCAAATCTTTGGGTGATAGTGTTCCGGAATTTAATACCGAAGTTGAAGTTGGTGAAGTGATTTTAAATCCACAGTTAACCAGAGCAGAAAAACAGAAATTCCGCGATAAAATTGAAGCCCTTCGTTTAAGGGTTAAAAGTGGCGAGGATATGGGTGTTTTAGCAAAAACTTATTCTGAAGATCCAGGTTCTGCTGCCGATGGTGGTGATTACGGTTTTATCGACAGGAACACCATGGTTAAAGAATTTACGGCCTGGGCATTTAAACTAAAAGCCGGAGAAATTTCGCCCGTATTCGAAACAGATTATGGTTTCCACTTTTTACAGGTTTTAGAGCGCAGAGGTGAGCAGGTACACGTTAGACATATTTTAATTACGCCTAAAACTACACCAGAAAGTTTGACTCGTTTAAAATTACATGCAGATAGCATTTACAATAACATTATTGGTAAAAAAATAAGCTTCGCTGCTGCAGCAAACCTTTATTCAGATAATAAAGAGAGCAAATACAATGGTGGTATGATGCTTAATGCAGAAAATGTTCAGGCAAGAAGTACCTTTATTCCTGTTGATAAATTAGATCCTTCTGTGTTTCTGGTAATCGATAGTATGAAAATCGGTGGTATTTCCAAACCAGATTTATTTACGGCAGCTGATGGAAAACAAGGGTACCGCATTTTATATTTAAAATCTAAAATTCCACCGCACAAAGCAAACTTAGCTCAAGATTTCCCAAAAATCAGAGATGCCGCACAAAGTGATAAAATTAATCGTACTTTAAGCGAATGGTTTGAAAAACGTCGCGAAAGCACCTACATTAAAATCGACGACGAATTTAATACCTGTGATGAACTAAAAATCTGGACTAAAACCACAGCCGCAAAATAATACCAATGCAGTACAAGAACGAAGTAGAAGCTGTTGATGCACTTCATCAATCTTTCAACAACATCAAAGCCGAAATAAGCAAAGTAGTAGTTGGACAAGATGACATCATAAAATCTGTTTTAATCGCCATTTTTAGCAACGGACACTGCTTGTTGGTTGGCGTACCAGGGTTGGCTAAAACTTTACTTGTACAAACAGTTGCATCTGTTTTGGACCTCGATTTTAACCGGATCCAGTTTACACCCGATTTAATGCCCAGCGATATTATTGGCGCAGAGATTTTAGGAGAAGACAGGCATTTTAAATTTATAAAAGGGCCTGTTTTTTCTAATATTATCCTAGCTGATGAGATTAACCGTACACCGCCAAAAACCCAGGCGGCTTTATTGGAAGCCATGCAGGAAAAATCGGTCACTGCAGGCGGACAAACGCATACTTTACCAAAACCATTCTTTGTTTTGGCCACACAAAATCCAATTGAACAGGAAGGAACTTATCCCCTACCCGAAGCTCAATTGGATCGGTTCATGTTCAACATTCAATTAAATTATCCTGCCTTTGCAGATGAATTGAACATCGTAAAAAACACCACAAGCAATAAAACCACTCAACTGCAGAAAATTATCCATGCAGATGATATCCAATATTTCCAGAAACTGATCCGCGATATTCCAATTACCGATAACGTTTTGGAATATGCCGTTAAACTAGCTGCTAAAACCCGTCCAAATAGTGAGTTTGCGACTGATGCCGTTAATAAATATATTAGCTGGGGTGCAGGTCCGCGTGCTTCGCAATTTTTAGTGCTGGGCGCAAAATGCCATGCCGCTGTAACCGGAAAATATTCACCAGATATTGAAGATGTAAAAGCCGTAGCCGAGCCTATTTTACGTCACCGTATTGTGCGGAACTACCGCGCAGAAGCTGAAGGTTTATCAATCGAAAAAATCATTAAAGATTTATTGTAGTAGCATTAAGCTAGTCGGGATTTGTAATCCAGTCTGATGAGCCAGAATTTTTAACTTCTATTAGTGGATTACAAATCCACAATACAGCAGGTCGAGATTGCAAATCTCGACCAACATAAAATCCTATTTCAAAATATTAGAAATTAATGCAAGAGTTGACAACTTTATTGCCTCTTTGCTATTAAAGTTGTCAACTCTACAAGCTATATTCGTGTAAATATTCAGAGAAACGAATGAGTGGCAGTTTGACCAGATCATACCTTATATCTCAAGACTCCGGGAAGCATTTAAGTATAACCAGGACTTTTTCAACAGAAATCCAGACATCACCATGGAAGAGTTCGATCAATCGAAAAAGATCAACACAAAGTGGGGACAACAATACGATGTAGAACAGATGCTCGAACATGCCATTGTTCATATTTTAAGGCATAGGAGACAGATTAAAAATGCGCTGGTCAATATGAAAAGCTCATCGATCGAAAAAAAAATAATTTGCAATTCACTGAAAATAAATATCTTTGCATCATAATTTATAGAAATGCTACGTCAACTACATATCCAACAATTAAGCTTTAGCCCGTCTTGTGGCATAAAGGGCTTGGGTATTGACTTAAATTTCCTTCCCAACCCTTAGCGTTTTTGCCGTTATAGCATAAAACCAAAATTTAAAATCATTTATTACGCATTTGCTAAGCATTAATCGCTTATTAAAATTAATTATATCCGTTATGGACATTTATACCACTGTAGAAGAAAAATATCTACAGGCCATTGAAGAACTGCACTGGGGCGAATTACCCAAGGCACTTCAGTATTTTAACGAAATTATTGTTTTCGACCCTGATTATGCAAGAGCATATTTTCAATTGGGCGATATTTATCAAAACCACTTTAAAGATTACAAAACCGCAGGTTATTATTACAAACGCTGCATTGAGCTAGATTCTGATTTTCCAGAAGTATATAAACCCTATCTGGAACTTGTTATTACGCTTAAAATGCACAAGCTGGTGAAACAGGTTGCAGAGAAAGCTTTACTTGTTCCTGGTGTTTGCGAAGCACATATATACGAATGTTTGGGCCTACATGCTGAGCAACAGCAAAATTTTGCAGAAGCGGCAAACCATTTCAAAAAAGCCGAACTGTTTAATGCCGTTCAGGATGAACAAAGCACTTTACAGGAGCATCAAAACCGTATTAAAGGCAAAATGAATAGCACAAAAGCAATGATTTACGACTTACAGTGATAAAAGGCAGTGCCTTTTATCACTTTTTAATACGCTGGATGACCTTCAAATACTATTCGCCAAATTGCTCTTATTATTTTAATTTTGTTACTATCTTTACCACACAATTACAAAGCATAAATTTTTAAATCAAAAATATTCGATATGTCAGCTCACGATTCACACGCACCGGCTCAGCAAACAAAAGGCATTTGGGCTTTACCATTGGCTGCATGGATTCTGGTTTTATTACTGTGTGTCTATTTCACCAGACCAATCTTTAACCACGAAGAAGCATCTGCTCATCATGAAAAAACTGAAGCAGCGCACGAAAAACCAGAAGCACACCATTAGGGCCTTCTTTTCAGGAAGCATAAAAAAAGCGTTCCGATTTAAAATCTGAACGCTTTTTTTATACTTCTTTATTTTTTGAGTTGCCCCATAATGTTTGGGAAATCGGTAATGATGCCATCTACCCCCAAACTCATAAAATAATTCACTTCTTTCACCGTATTAACTGTCCAGGGGATAATTTTGATCCCCATTTTATGACAGCGGTCTACCAGGCCTTTACCAACCAGAACGGAATAGGGACTATAAATGGTAGGTTTAAAACCTAATTTCTCAATATAATCTTCAAAGGGTTCTTTTTCATCAATCAATAATGAAGTTTGTATTTTTGGATATTTCTCGTGCAGGTATTGTAGCGTTCGCATATCAAACGATTCGATAATAACCCTTTTAGCAATTTTTTTCGAATTAACGATATCCATAATCAACTCTACAAATTCTGCAGGTTCCGGATGAAATTCATTGTCGCCATTTTTAATCGTTTTCGTTTCGATACTATAAACCGGTTTGGCTAGTTTGTGTTCCTTAACGTAAGCATCAACTGCATCTATAGTTTCAGAGAGTAGCGGTTTGTAAGCTTTAAACTTCATCTGTCCGGGAAAGCGGCTATGGACTTTACTCCCTACATCAAACTTTTTAACCTCCTCATAATCCATTTTATAGATGTTATAATTCTTTTGGTCTTTTAAAGTAATCGCCTTACCGTTGGGTTGTAAAGAAATCTCGTTATTGAAATAAGGCTCTTGTGAAAGCACGACCTGTTTATCTTTTGAGATTACTGCATCCATCTCTAAGGTGTTAACACCTAAATCGATAGCTTTTAACATTCCCTCAATGGTATTTTCGGGCATAATACCGCGTGCACCAGCTTTACCCTGTACATCAAATTTTTTCTTTTGAGCAGAAACGTTTAAGAAAAGTAAAGTAAGCGTGGAGAGTAGAAGTAACTTTTTGTGCATGAATTCTAAACGTAAAAAAGGTTGTTTTATTTGTAATTATCCTTGTTTTGAAGCGCAAAAACTGTGCTATTTTTAATGTTTGTTCCCGCTTTTCGCTATATCTTTCCGCTATGCTCCAAGGATGCCGCTTCAATCGGGGCTAAACCGACCTTGAGTGCGGAAAAAAGATAAATCTCTGAAATAAAAAAAGGGCTTCTTTTTACGGAGAGCCCTCTTTAATTCACATTTGTTATTTATCTTTCTGCAGGTACGAAAGCCTGTACAATTAAGTTCCAGCTTGCGTCTGCTGCTTTTTCATAAACGAAAACATAGTTAAAACTTTCACGTAAATCGGCTTTGTAATCAATAGTAGCCACACCATAAGTATAGGCCAAATCACTACCGATTGCCTTATCTACCCCTGTTGTTTTCAAATTGATTTTGCTAATCATTCCATTATAAAAAGAAATAATTTTTCCTTTTCCATCAATGGCTTCGTTACCTGGGAAAAGTAAACGTGCATCGTTGGTTAAAAAGCCTCCAAATGCTGCAATTCCATGGGTTTTTAACAAGGTATTTAATGTTTTTTCAGTAGTTAAGATAATATCCTTCCCAGCCTTAATTTCCTTTTCATTTAAAAACTTTGGTGCAACATGATCTTTAGGCTCGATAAACTGTGGCGAAACTTTAGCCAAAGGTTTATTACTTTCTGTTCCTAAATCAATAGCTAGTTTCCATCTGCCGTTTTCCGGTTTCCAGATTGATAGATATTGACCGTATTTTTTCTCCGAAGTTCCAACTTCATACGGCCCTGTGGTAAAACCTAAATCGCCACTGCGTGATACCTTTGCCAAGTTTGGCGTCCATGTTACATCCTTTTCAGCATCTGCTTTGCCAGCATAAAAAGTTTTAGCATTAACTGGGTTTGGCCTAAACACTAAAGTGCTTGTTGTTGAATAGTCTGTAAAAGCTTCTTTATCTCCATTTTTGGCAATTGACTTAGCAAAATCCTTTTCAGCATTTACTAAAGATTTGGTTGTTCCGTCGCTTTTTTGGGCAAAAGCACCCAGGGCGAAAAGCGAAGCTATTGCAGTTGAAAATAATTGTTTCATTATTAATTAAGATAATATTGTTTGGCGAATATAGAATTTTCTTTAATGTATGACCTTAAAAGTAATTAACAATTACACATTAAGGACAGTTATTTTTCTCTATATATGACTTCTAAAACAGTTTGCCCGGTGGCCTTCAACGTATTTTTATCAATATTGGCTAAGTTATCCAATTGCGTGTGCCAATTGATATAAAAACCACTGTTGTCATTGTAATGGATAATATCGATAGATGGAATACCTGCTTTGTTCATCCAAAGATGATCATCAACCAATTTCCCACTCGGAATTTTCGTGAAGTAAGAGGCATAGCCAATTTCATTACCAATGTTCCAAACCTTGTTCACTACATTTGGAGCAGCCTGACGGGAGATTTCATCCTGAGTAAACTGTGCGTTACCGCCACCAACCATATCGAGGTTAATGCCGTACAAAGCTTTATACCCTTTCGCATTTGCTTTTTTAGCCCAGTATTGAGAACCTAAACACCAGGTAGTTTCATCTGGCGTTTCATCATTGGCCTTGCCATAGTCTTCTAAATCCCACAATACAAAATCGACTCCAACATCTGGCTGTTTCTGTTGAATCTGACGTGCCATTTCCAAAATCACCGCCACCCCGCTTGCACCATCATTTGCCGCATCAAAAGGTTTTGCATGATTTGCAGGATCGGTATCCTGATCAGAAAATGGACGGGCATCCCAGTGTGCCGTAATTAAAATCCTCTTTTTTTGACCTGGATTAAAAATGGCGACAATATTTTTCAGTTGAAAGCTTTTCCTATCATAAGTTTGCGTTTGCTCACCCTGGATACTTACTTCTGCACCGAACGTCCTTAATTTTACCACCAAATAATCTGCACATTTTTGATGAGCGGTGGTGCCTGGAATCCTTGGCCCAAAGTCAACCTGAGCTTTGGTATAAGCATAAGCACTATCGGCATTAAAATCAGGAGAAACTAAACCTGTTGCCTTTTCTACATTTTCATCAACATTTCGGTTTGTTTTGTTCTGACAAGCATAAAATGCAATTAATGCGAATAAAGGCAGTATTAAAAGTTTTTTATTCATTGTTTAATCTAACGGAAAATTGTTTAAAGTAGTGTAATTATCTCTCATCCCCCCTGCCCCCCTCAAAGGGGAACAAATTCTTGGTGAGCCTGAAAACTTATGAGATTTGTTTTCAGCCCTAGTATATTAAAGTGTGGTCTAAGAAAGCATGTAATCCACGATCGCCTCGCAATGGATTTTGGTAGTATCAAATACCGGAATCTCAAAGTCATCCTGATTGATCAGCATAGGGATTTCGGTACATCCCAGAATTATCCCCTCAGCTCCTTCCTTGATCAGATCATTAATTATCTGGATATATTGTGCCTTTGTTTCTTCCAATATTACTCCTCTACCTAATTCTTCTTTAAGGGTAAACTGTATATAATCGCGGGTTTCTTTCTTAGAAGGCACCAAAACATTTAACCCATGGTCTTCGAGCTTTTTAATATAAAAGTCCTTTTCCATAGTAAATACAGTACCTAAGAGTCCTATATTTTTAATTCCAGTAGCATTTATGGCTTTAGCGGTTTCGGTACCGATATGGATAATAGGCAGAGCTATTTTTTCTTGTAACTGATCGGCAAAAAGATGTGCTGTATTGGCGCAGAGTACAATTGCTTCTGCCCCACTCTGTTTTAAACTTTCGCAGGCATTGAGTAAAAGATCAAACGATCCTTCCCAGGTTTTATCCTGAACATCGCCAAAATTAAGGGAGTAAATTAAACATTCAGCGAAATTTAACCCACCCAAACGCTCATTTACACCCTCATTTATAAAACGATAATAATCTATAGTAGATACCCAACTGATACCACCTACCAAACCAATTTTTTTCATTGCTAAAATCGACTCATGACTCTGGACTGTAGACTTAGTACCAACTAAGCCTTACTCCAGGTGGTTCCCTCTTTGCCGTCTTTAAGCTGGATTCCCAATTCTTGTAAGCCAATACGGATACGGTCAGAAGTGGCATAATCTTTATTCGCTTTTGCTTCCGTTCTTAAGTTAATCACCATATCTAAAACGCCGTTTAAGTCGTTACCCCCGGCATCCTCATCTTTCAGTCCTAATATATCGAAAACGAAATCGTTAATCAGTTGCTTTAACTTTTCCAGTGCTTCTGCAGAGATTTTCCCTTTACCATCGTACACGGTATTGATAATCCGAACTGCTTCAAATAACTCTGCGACTAAAATCGGACTGTTAAAGTCATCATTCATCGCATTAATACATTTTTCTTTCAATGCATCAATATCGAAATCGTTCTGTTCAGAAACTGTTAACTTATCTAACAAGCCAATCGCAGCCATTAAGCGGCGAAAACCTTTCTCCGAGGCATCTAAAGCTTCATTAGAAAAATCTAATGTACTCCGGTAGTGCGCCTGTAACATAAAAAACTTCACCGTCATCGGGCTAAAGCCTTTTTTCAGTAAAGGGTGGTCACCAGTAAACAATTCTAAAGGAAGGAAACCATTGCCTGCAGATTTAGACATGCGCGTACCGTTTACTGTAAGCATATTGGTGTGCATCCAATAGCGGGCAGGTTGTTTATGGCTGCAAGCTTCAGATTGTGCAATTTCATTGGTGTGGTGCGTTGCTGCTAAATCCATTCCACCACCATGAATATCAAATTCAGCACCCAAATATTTGGCGCTCATGGCCGAACACTCGATATGCCAGCCCGGAAAGCCCATGCCCCATGGCGATTGCCATTGCATTAAGGTTTCTGGCTTTGCTTTTATCCATAAGGCAAAGTCCAACCTCCCGTGTTTCTCATCCTGGCCACCCAGTTCACGGGTATTGTTCAGCATGTCTTCGAGATTGCGGTTGGTTAAAATAGTGTAGTTGTATTCCTTGCTATATTTTTCTACATCAAAATATACATTGCCGTCAACTTCGTAACCATAACCATTGGTTATAATTACCTTAATCATTTCAATCTGCTCAATAATATGTCCGGTAGCTGTAGGCTCGATACTTGGCGGCTGCGTGTTGAACATGCGCATTACATCATGGAAACCCAAAGTATATTTCTGTACAATTTCCATTGGCTCAAGCTGCTCCAATTTCGCACGTTTTGCAAATTTATCATCGCCCTCGTCCCTATCGCCTTCTAAGTGACCTGCATCGGTAATATTACGTACATAACGTACTTTATAACCAGTATATTTAAGGTACCTGAAAATTAAATCGAAAGAAATAAACGTGCGGCAATTACCCAGGTGCACATCACTATAAACAGTAGGACCGCAAACATACATCCCAACGTTGGGTGCATTTAAGGGTTGAAAAAGTTCTTTTTTGCGCGAAAGCGTATTATATAGCAGTAAGCCAGTATTCATATTGCAAATGTAATATTAAGTTAGAAAGTTAAAACGTTTAAAGTTGCATTGTTTAGCTTATGATTTTTAACTAACATTTATAAACGGTATCCGTGCTGTCAGATGTTATCATCTGACAGTAAAACAAAATTTTAATTATTAAGATTGTAATATCGGTTTTTCCCAAATATTAGTAAAGGTATATTACTGCTTATCGGCAACAGCAGTCCCTCTTTCCGCTGTAGCTTCGCCAAGGAGGCTCAGGCTGCCGCTTCAATAGGGTTTAGGAGGCACAGCTTGATGCTTTTGGGACCGTAAACTTACGAAGTTAGCCCTAGCGCCTGCCCATGCAACTTCGTAAGTTGGCCAGCGCCTGGCATGCATTCCGTCAAATAATACCATCTGATGGGAGAATAATTTTTTAATCCTAATTTAGTTCAACATAATACCTTATTAACGATGGTCGAAATCAGAGTAATAACCAAAGAAGATGCAGAAAGTGTGACCTGGCTGTCCACACAATTGGGTTACGAGAATGACATTAAGCAAACATCAGCCAGAATTAAACACATTAATAACAGTAACGACAACTGTGCATTTGTTGCTTTAGTTGACGACAAAGTAGTAGGCTGGATCCATGGTTTTTATACCTTAAGAATAGAATCTGATCCGTTTGTCGAAATTGGAGGCTTGATAGTGGATGAAACTTACCGCAATTTAAAAATTGGAAAACAATTAATTGAACGCGTAAAACTTTGGGCAGAACAGCATCAGGTGAAAAAACTAAAGGTAAGGTGCAACACCAAACGTATTGAAAGTCATCAATTTTACGAACGGGTAGGCTTTAAAGAGAATAAACGGCAGATTGCTTTTGAAATTGATTTAGATTAAATTTTTAGTGTCAGATAAAAATATCTGACACTACAGGCAGGTCCTTGCTAAACTTGCGAAGTCTAGCTCCGCCCCCTGCCCTGCCAGACTTCGCAAGTTAGCTAACCCGCAATTAACAATCACCCCAATTATTACAACCTTCAAACATTTCTACGTTGTAACATTTCAATCCTATTCATTAACTTTGTAACATGATTGATTTACCGGTAGTACCTGCTGTAACTGAAGTTAAACGTAAACCAGATTGGTTACGTGTAAAATTACCCGTTGGTAAAGAATATGCACAAGTTCGCAGTTTAGTAGACACGCATAAGCTGCATACCATCTGCGAAAGCGGCAATTGCCCGAATATGGGCGAATGTTGGGGCGCAGGTACGGCAACATTCATGATTTTAGGAAACATCTGTACCCGCAGTTGCTCTTTCTGTGCGGTTGCTACAGGCAGGCCATTGGCTGTTGATGTTGACGAACCTAACCGTATTGCTGATTCTGTAAGGTTAATGGGCGTTAAACATTGCGTAATTACTTCGGTAGACCGTGATGATTTAAAAGATGGCGGTTCAATTATCTGGGCAGAAACCTTACAGGCTATCCGCAGAGAAAGCCCGATTACTACCTTAGAAACTTTAATCCCTGATTTTAAAGGTCAATGGGATAATTTATACCGTGTTTTAGAAGAACGTCCGGAAGTGGTTTCGCACAATATGGAAACCGTTAAGCGTTTAACCAGGCAGGTACGCATCCAGGCGAAGTACGACAGAAGCCTGGAAGCTTTAAAAAGAATTTCGGAATTTGGTTTAAGAACAAAAACAGGTATTATGCTTGGCTTGGGCGAAACCGAAGAAGATATTTTCGAAGCCATGGACGATTTAGTGGCCAATGGCGTTCACATCCTAACTTTAGGACAATATTTACAGCCAACCCGTAATCACCATCCTGTGGTTGATTGGATCCATCCGGATACTTTTGCGATGTACAAAGAAGCCGGCTTGGCAAAAGGCTTAAAATATGTAGAAAGCGGCCCGCTGGTACGTTCATCTTACCATGCTGAAAAACACCTTTTCCCTATTGAAGGGATAGCATAATTATATTTTAAGAAATAGACTAGTAATGTTTTAAAAATCGCACTCCTAAGCGGAATGCATTTTTAAAACATTTTTTTGCTTTTAGTGTTCTGTATTGTATCTTAGTGATCAATAGTGACTGCATTAAAAAAATTAACCCTAACCGAACCTGAACTCGTTCAAGCACTGCAATCGAAAGATCAAGCGGTACTAAAAACGCTGTACAGCATGTATTCTTCGGCGCTTTACGGCGTTATTTCACGCATTATTACCCACACAGAGCTTGCAGAAGATGTTTTACAGGAAACTTTCGTAAAAATCTGGCAGTCTGCAGCACACTATGATCATACAAAAGGACGTTTGTTTACTTGGATGATGAATATTGCCCGCAATTTATCGATCGATAAACTTCGTTCTAAAGACTTTAAGAATTCACTCAAAAACCAAGATATAGAAAATAACGTAAGTTTCGTTGATGAACAAAACAAGGTTACGTTTAACCCCGATGTTCTTGGTGTTAAGCAACTTGTAGATAACCTTAAACCGGATTTACAAGCAGTTCTTGATTTAGTTTATTACAAGGGTTTCACACATGTGGAGGCCGCAGAAAAGTTAGATCTGCCATTAGGTACGGTGAAAACCCGGATCCGGTTGGCTATTATTGAATTGAGAAGGAATTTTAATTGAGCGTGGAAAATTTAAAAGCATATATCGAATCCGGAGTACTTGAGCTGTACGTTTTAGGTGATTTATCACCTGAAGAAACGTTGCAGGTTGAGGAAATGGCATCTCAAAACCCTGAGGTAAGAGATGAAATAGCGGCCATTGAGCAAGCTATGGAGCAATATGCTGTTCAAAATGCGATAGAACCATCTGCAGATATAGAAACAAGATTATTCGAAAAATTGGGGTTAAGTGAGGTTGAAGAGAATGTGAATGTTCAACCCGAACCAATTTATACAGAAGAACCAAGAATTATACGTTTGGATGGAAGCGATGCGAAAGTGAGAACTTTACGGTACGCCTTAGTTGCCTGTATAGCTTTATTGGTAGTAAGTACCGCGGCATTATTTATTACTTATAACAAACTGAACGCTGCGCATGACCAGATTGCAAGTTTAAACCTGGATAAACAAAAGTTTGCCGGGATAGTAAGCAAACTGGAGTTTGAGAACCAGGGCTTAGATAATATGGCAGCCATGGCAGATAGCAAAGAGTGGGCAACCATCCGTATGGCAGGGCAGGCATTTAGTCCAGCTTCTAAAATGAAGGTTTACTGGAACAAAAAAGATAAAAGTGTGCTGATTAACTATGTGGCTATGGATTTACCAAAAACCGATGCCGAACATCAATATCAGTTGTGGGCCTTGGTAAATGGTAAACCGGTAAGCTTGGGTGTTTTTGGAAAAACCGATTCGACTAATAATGAGGCACTGGTAAAAATGCAGACCATTCAGGAAGCACAGGCATTTGCCGTAACCTTAGAACCTATGGGCGGAAGCGTTAACCCTACAATGGATAAGTTAACCGTAATGGGCGGTGTGTAGATAGAAATTATTTAATCAATATATAAAATCCCGACATCGATAAAATGCCGGGATTTTCTGTTTTTTAACTAAAGAATCGTCATTTCGAGCGAGTGAAACGAAGTCGAGAACCCGAAGGCTCTGCGAAGCAAAATCTGTCTGGATAGATCTCTCCATTCCGCTGCGCTTCAGTCGAGATGACGATTAAAATATAATATTTAGTTGCATATTTCACTTCTTCACAAGGCTGCACCAACACCCATTATGTCTGTTAAATTGGAGGAAAACCGTTTAAGCTAAAGGTTTTTTGCTCCTTACAACCTTAAATAGAATGAATGCCCACGCCACCTAAACCTGACAGGAGCGGGCATCCCGATTTTTCATCGGGATAAAGCGAATGGCAGGACTGCCTAAACCCAAATGCTTTTGCAACTGCTTTCCAAAAAAATCGCCTATATATTTAGAGGCTGTTTAAAAAATAACTAAACCACTATGCACTGAAAGTGCATAGGTTTGGTAAAGAAAGAATGAAATTCTTTCCTCCACTCCAGGCGGAAAAAGCATAATTTTAATCTATAGAGAACAAATAATAAAATTTTTAGAAACTGAAAGTCTTGCACTAAAGTGCATAGTTTTAACTAACAATTGTGACCAAAAAAATTAATTCGTATGTCAGTCTGATTGTTAATTAATTGTTTAAAATCAATATGAGTAACGTTTAATTTATTTCTTTCGCCCTAGGGCGCAGTCCTGCCTCGGCTCGCCGCCGCCGAAGGGCTCTTTCTTTTTGGCATCAAAAAGAAACAAAAAATGCCGTCTGAAAATTTTTCTTTCGAAGCTAGTAGGTTGGCTTTGGCAGTGCAACCCGAAAAATTTGTTAGGCGGGATTTAAGCAGAACGGGGATATCGTGCTATGGCCTAGCTGGTTGGGAATACTAAAGTAATTAAAATACTGATTAATAATAATTTGTAAAATAACGTCAATGGTAGCGTAGTCGAAGACCCTTTCAACACATTAATAAAAGCAATCCATTACGCTTAGCGTGACAGCAAAATGCTTTGTAATATTTGCTATAAAAATTTAAACAGGCTCTTAATGTATAAACCATGTTGACCCGAGTGAACGAAATGGAGAAACCTTATCGATTAAGATCTCTCCACCGCGGTTGAGAGGACGATTCTACTATTAAGACTTAGCTGCGTACTTCACTTCTTCGTAAGGCTGTACCAATACCCATCCCTCGCCAAAAAACTCTAATTGGAAAGATTCGCCACTTCCCCTTCCAATGAAGGAACCGAAAGTTAAATTGGTTTTAATGTTAGGCGTTAAATTCTCAGACCAGGCTACTGTAGCATTCGGATCGGTGTACACAGGCTGATTGGCGGTAACCCTTAATAAAATTGGTTCGCCATGTGTGGTTATGGCAATGTAGCCACTGCCCGAAAGTTTAACCTGAAATAAACCACCACTCATCATCCCTGCGATGCTTTTTAGCATTTTTATTTCGTTTTTAATATTCTCTTCCAGAGCCAATACATCATTACCATTAACAAAAACTGACTCGTTTTGGAGTTTGATGATCTTTACTTTCTTCCCTTCATCGGCCAGATATAGTTTGCCAGTTCCGGTAGCGTGCATTAGTGAAGTACCTTCACCTGATATGGCTTTTTTTAACAAACCGCCCAAACCTTTGCTCAACAGCCCTTCTCTTTTAAAATCGATATTTCCGATGTAAGCAACCATCGAACCTGCTTTTGCCAGGATTTTTTGATTTTTTAAGTTTACCTCCAGCATGGCCGGTTTTTCCAGTTCAAAAAAATCGTTTTCTGCCGGGTTTTCTGCTGATTCCTTAATGAGTTCGTTCAGCGTGTACTCTTTTTGTGCCATAATAATTTTGTTTTCCGTTTTTAAAGTATCTGTTATTTAAATATTGTGTAAACTATCAATTATAAACTAAAAAAATAGTAGTTTAGTAAAGGTTTTTTTTCCACAATTGTGGCTAAGCACATCACAAACTAGGTTGAGATGAGTGCTTTAATTTCTTTTGATATCCTGGCGGTAAGATGCGATGCAGTAACCACAAATTGTTCCTGCGCTAGATAATCGCCTGCTTTCCCATGAATGTAGCAGGCCAGAATAGCGGCATCTGTTGCCGAATATTTCTGCGCTACAAAACCTGCAATAATACCGGTGAGAATATCACCCATTCCGCCTTGCGCCATCGCCGGATTTCCTGTGGGATTGATGAGTACCTTGCCTTTTGGAAGGCAAATAAAAGTATACTGGTTTTTAAGAGTGATAACGATCTTTTGTTTTAAGGCCTGTTCTTTAGCTGTTTGCACCCTATCCCACCAATTATCATGTTCACCAAATAAGCGATCGAACTCTTTCACGTGTGGGGTGATGATGGTATTTGCGGCGAGTTTATCGATCAGATCGGGCCTTTCACCTAAAATATTTAAAGCGTCTGCATCAATGATCAACATCTGGTTAGCCAAAATCAGGCTTTCGAGCAGTTTTTCATTTTCTGCTTCAGTACCTAAACCTGGACCTATAGCAATGGCCTGATATTTCTTTAGGTTCTCTATTCTTGTGTATTCATCTCTTGGCAGCGCCATGACTTCTGGCAAAGTAGTATTTAAGGCGGCTAAGCCACTCTGTGGAATAGAAGCCGTGGTTAATCCCGCACCTGTGTGTAAACAAGCCATAGAAGAAAGCAAAGCCGCGCCCATGGTATTGGTATTTCCTGCAATAACCAGTGCGTGACCATAAGTACCTTTATGGCTGAACAATTTTCGGGGCTGCAGGATTTTCTCAATGTCACTTTCTTCCACTAAATAGAAATCAGCATCTTGTTTTTGGATAAAAGCCTCATCCAGATCAATATCTACCACTTCATATTTTTCAGTCGCCAAGGCCGACTCAGGGAAGAAAAAATTAATTTTCGGCCTTTGGAAACAAATTGTTTTGTAGGCTTTTATACCATTATAATCTTTCGGGAGTTTACCTTCAGCAAAAAAACCTGTTGGTACATCAACCGCATACACTTTTTTATTCAGCTTGTTTATGGCCTGCACAAGCGCTTCAAATTCTCCACTCAAAGGCTTATTTAAGCCTGAGCCTAGAATGGCATCAATAATTAAATCGGCTTTCAGATGCTTTAGATCAGAAGCCTGATTAATGATCGTTTTTTTACAGCGTGTTTCCTCAATCCGTTGCAGGTTGATTGCAAAATCGTCGCTCTGCTTTTCATTGAAGTTAATGATGTAGACTTTTAAATTCTCATATCCATTAGCGATAAGCAAATGTGCAATAGCCAATCCGTCTCCCCCATTATTTCCCTTTCCGCAGATTATAGCTACGCTTTTATTGGGATCGAACTCGTCTCTTAAAAAAGCTTGAACAAAAGCCCTCGCCGCTTTTTCCATCAGATCGATAGAAGCAATGGGTTTATTGGCAATCGTAAACTGATCAGCACTGCGCATTTGAGCAGAAGTAAGCAATGTTCGCATATAACTAAGATAAGATTATACAGCTATAATGCAAAAGATAGGATTTTGTTTGATTTTCTTTCCATAATGCATTGTAATTAAATCCATCAAGAATTTTCAACCACAGATGCACACAGATAAACACAGATTTTATATTCTATTCCACCTGTACACCCCTTCTATCTTTACCCAGATTATTTTATTGATGTGAGATAGCCCAATCCCATAATAATTATCTCCCAGGCTCAGTATTCAAAAATAATTTAAAATACTCTCTTTTAATTTTTATACCTTTTACCAATCTTTAGCGTTGACTATTGAATTAAATTAAATCTCAAAACAATGAATCAAAAACCATCAAATGCATTTATAGCAGCTGCCTGGATGGCATTAGGTATCGGAATGATCGGCTTTATTGTAGGTCTGTGGCGTTCTGATATGCTTCTCAATGAAAAAGGATATTATTTCACCGTATTAATGTTTGGCCTTTTCGCCGTAATTTCTTTACAAAAAGCTGTTCGCGATAAACTGGAAGGCATTCCTGTTACCGAAATTTATTATGGCCTTAGCTGGTTTTCTACCCTGCTCACCATCACTTTACTAGTAATCGGTTTGTGGAATGCCACTTTATTACCCAGCGAAAAGGGTTTTTATGCCTTTGCCTTTTTACTCTCGCTTTTCGGCGCTATAACAGTGCAGAAGAATACGAGGGACAGTCAGATTGTGAATAAAAACCGAGATTCGGAGTAAGATTTAAGCCAGTGGTATTAACTACTGGCTTTTTTATTCAGCTAAACATCGGATTTGCTAATTTTGCGCTAAACGCCAGAAGTTCTTTTTTGGTGAGAAAATGCCTTTCGGATATAACTCCTCCAAAAAAATTCATGGCAAAAAATAAGTCCTTAAGCTCTTCATCAAAATAAAGATCTGCTCCAAAATACTTGTAATTGTGTTTTAAGTACTCAGTGAGGACTGTTTTTGCCTCTTCTGTTATTAAACTGGCATACGCATCATCATTAACGATTGCAATCAAACAATCCTTAAATTTTTTCTCTTCTTTTTTAACCACCACCATCTTTCTTTTGATCATTTCCTTGGATGCTGATGTATGCATAAATCTTGTTGCATTGGCCAGATCTAAATAAGCATTCTCTTGAACCGTAAATTCTTCGGCTACCTGCTTATATTTGATCGAAAGCGATTTAAATGTTGCTTCAATTTGATTTTCTTTTGCCAAAAACCTGAAATATTCAAAAACCTTTACATCGAGCAGAGCCAATTGCCCATTTTTCTTGCTTATTTCACCCTTCAAATAATCAATCATTGCCCTACAATCAGCCAGCGAATACTTTTTACCATCGTAATTAAATGTTTTAACATTGATCACCTGTGAATCTATATTATCTATTGTAGCCAGGTCTGATTCCAATGCCTTCAACTCATACATTACGCTTAAGTTGGTATCATCAAAAAACTCTTCAACGCTCAATTCAGATGGAATTGTTGGCAGATCAAATGAATCTATATTAAACTGATGATAGGGATTTCTATAATCGAAATAACCATTAAAAATATCTGGATAAGAATTTTGATCATTTTCTTTCAAAAAATCTACTTCAAAGTCACTTAAGTGCTGTACCGATGGTTGCTCTCGGTAAACTGCACGCTGGAATATCTGTGCTGTAAATTTTTCAGCTATTCTTTCCTGATCTACAAGTAGTGTGTTCGCCATCTCATTGTATGGTTTTCCAACAGGAATTCTGAGGTCATTTAATCTTTTAATACGCTCATCGGTTTCTGGATGTGAACTATATTGATTGGAAAAGGATATTTTTGATTTGTTAAAGCGGTTATAATAACCAATGCTCACCTGCGGGAATCCATTTTCGAAAGGCAGTTTATTCCTTTGAGCCAAAAAATTCATTACCAAAATCTGTTGTGGAAAAATATTTGCCGAAATAACACAATCATCGATTTTTCTTTCGTAATAGTTATAGATAATATCTACAGAACGGCTTGCGAGCTGCATGCGCAATAACGAATCAACAAGGGGTTTAGAACCTACGGTAACTGCAGCAACTGCATCGGCATGAAATTCCATTTCGTGCGAAAGTTTGCTATAACTCTCACTTAAAACCTGATAAACACGCACTAGAATCTGTTGCATTAAACCGATTATCTTATCAGAAATCAGCACAAAAATACCAATATAAGAACTTGCGTTCGCTATGCCACGCGTTACTTTATCATAACTTTCATTTTCATAAAGCATATCGTAAATAATCTTGTTAAATTGGTATACATAAATACCAACCTTCATGCTCTTTTGCGAAAAGTGGCCAAACTCATGGGCTAATATTGCACGCAGTTCATCAGCAGTGGTGGTATTAATCAGACCAAATCCGATCATCAGGTTTTTACGCACTGGGAAAAACATGCTCCAAAAGTTCGAATCGTAAAAAACTGCAGCATTAACCTCATTAGATAGGTATACTTTTTTCGGAAAATCTGTTTGTACACTTAAAACAATTTCATCAATCATTTTAAAGATTTCAGGCTGATCGGCCCTGGTAATTTCCAATAAATGAGACCTGTCCAGCTTATTGCTCTTAAACATAAACTTGACCAGAAAAAACAGGATCATAAAACCAAAACCTATCAAACCAATGCCCAAAATAAAAGTAACGGAAGAGCTGATGTATTCCATGAGCTTTATCCCCAAATAACAGGAAACTGCGGTTAGCGCCAATGTAAATATTATTAATACTATATAGGTGGCAACAAATAAGGTAATAGCCTGTACAGACTTGGCTGCCATCTTTTTAAAATTTTCAGAAGGCCGAAGAGCGTTTTCGTGCATAAAGATATTGTTTGGTAATGCAAGGTAGCAAAACTGGTAAATGCCCAAAAGCGCTTTAAAAAAAATTAACAATAAATTATTGCAGCAATTACGAGTGATAGTGAAATGATTCGAAAATAATTACTACTTTAAACATCAGATACCGAGGCTAATAGTTTATCATTTTCGAGCAAATTTTATAAACCTATTTAAATCTTGTAAATCCTACCCATGGAACAAAAAGATGGCTTAAAGAAAACGCTTACTCCCTTTATGCTTTGGGGGCTCGGCGTGGGTTATGTAATTTCGGGGATGTATTTCGGCTGGAATTTAGGCCTCGAAAAAGGTGGCACCCTGGGTATGGCTATTGCTACGGTTGCCATCATGGTGATGTATATTACCTTTAGTTTGAGTTATGCCGAACTGGCCTGCGCCATACCAAAAGCTGGAGGTGTTTTCGATTATGCCAATACAGCGTTGGGCAAAAACATTGGTTTTATTGCGGGTATTGCCCAAATGGTCGAATTTATATTTGCGCCGCCTGCCATTGCTTTCGCCATAGGCGCTTATTTTAATGCATTTTTCCCGCAGGTACCCATTCTTACCAGTGCAATTGCGGTGTACTTCATTTTTACGGCTTTAAATGTTTATGGTATAAAGGCTGCTGCTTCGTTCGAAGTCATTATCACCATTTTGGCTGTTGGCGAGCTGTTGCTGTTTTCAGGCATTACCTTACCCAAATTTCATGCTGAAAACCTGGTGCAGAACAACTTTCCAAATGGCTGGAGTGGTGTTTTTGCGGCTATTCCCTTTGCTATCTGGTTTTTCCTCGGTATTGAGGGGGTTGCCAATGTAGCCGAGGAAACCAAGAACCCACAGCGCGATATCAGCAAAGGTTTTGGCTGGGGTATATTTACTTTGGTTGTTTTATGCGTCCTTGTTTTTATCTCCACCATTGGTATTGGTGGCTGGGAAGCCATTGTATATAAAAACGGGAAATCGGGCGAGACTTCCGATTCACCTTTACCCCTCGCCCTTTCGATGATAACCGGCGATAATCATTTAATGTACCACTTACTCATTACGGTTGGCCTATTTGGATTGGTAGCCTCCTTCCATGGATTGGTTTTAGCAGCGGGCAGGTCTACTTATGAAATGGGCAGGGTAAAAAGTATCCCCGCAATATTGGGGAAAATCTCACCGAAATTTCAAACCCCGGCAAATGCATTAATTGGCAATATGGTAATCGGCATCATTGCTCTTTTATCTGGTAAAACTGCCGAAATTATTATCATTTCGGTGTTTGGCGCATTAACGTTGTATATTATTTCGATGATTTCGGTAATGGTGCTCAGAAAAAACAGTCCGGAAATGGCGAGGCCTTTTAAAACACCGTTTTATCCATTATTTCCCATCATCGCATTAATTATTTCCTGTGTTTCTTTCATCGCAATGCTGATTTATAATCTTAAATTAGGTTTAATTTACTCAAGCATTGTTTTAGGCATATTTCTTCTATATAAAATTTTTAAAAAGGCAGATTAATGAGTAAGAGCAAAGAAATACTTGATTACGTAAAAAATCATAATTCTGGAAAAGTTAAATTGGCTGTTGCTGATATCGACGGCATTCTAAGAGGGAAATATGTCGCTGCCGAAAAGTTTACTTCGCTGGTTGAAGGCCGACTGGGTTTCTGTGATGTTACTTTCGGCTGGGATGCAGGTGATCTGGCTTACGAAAATGGAAAATACACGGGTTGGCATACAGGTTATCCGGATGCTCAGGTGAAAATCGACCTAAACACCTTTCGAAAAATCCCATGGGAAAATGAGGTGCCATTCTTTTTGGGCGAT
Organism: Pedobacter alluvionis; assembly: GCF_003664035.1. Lineage (GTDB taxonomy): Bacteria > Bacteroidota > Bacteroidia > Sphingobacteriales > Sphingobacteriaceae > Pedobacter > Pedobacter alluvionis. The sequence continues at coordinate 322,111 of NZ_RCCK01000015.1, read as the reverse complement.
TTTATTGATGACCAGGATCAACCAAATTTTGTTTGCCCGAGACAGCTGCTAAAAAAACTGATCACAGAATGTGAAAATGAAGGCTTCTCACCTCTTTTTGCACAGGAATTTGAATGGTTCAATTTTTCGGAAACGCCAGAAACCATTCATGAGAAAGGTTTTACCAACTTAAAACCTCTAAGCCCGGGCATGTTTGGCTATTCTATTTTAAGAAGCACTTACCGGAATGAATTTATGGGCGACCTGTTCGAACTGCTGAATAAATTCGACATCCCGATTGAAGGCTTGCATACGGAAACAGGACCAGGGGTTTACGAAGCTGCCATCAAATATGCTCCGGCTTTACAAGCTGCCGATCAAGCGATTTTATTTAAAACAGCCGTAAAGGAAATTGCCTACAAACATGGAATCCTTGCCACTTTCATGGCTAAAATAAGCGAAAACTTACCTGGCTGCAGCGGACATGTGCATCAAAGCCTGTGGGATAGCAAAAATAAATCCAACCTGTTTTATGAGGAAAAGGATCCGAATAAAATGAGCGAAACCATGAAAAGTTATATCGCTGGTCAGCTGCATTGCCTACCGCACCTTTTGCCGATGATTGCCCCTACCATAAACAGCTATAAACGTTTGGTCGAAGGTGCATGGGCACCAACCACCGTAACCTGGGGCATCGACAACCGCACTACGGCATTGCGCGCTTTGCCGGGAAGTAAAAAAGCCTCACGGTTGGAAACGCGGATTGTGGGATCAGATACCAATCCATATTTGGCACTTTCTGCTTGTTTAGCCGCCGGAATGTATGGTGTTAAAAACAAGCTTAAACTGGAACAGCCTGCGACCAAAGGAAACGGATATACCGATCTATCAAACGGTGTATTATCCCGTAATTTATTTGAGGCCACACAAAAGATGAAAAATTCTGATCTGGCCAAAACATTATTGGGAGAAAATTTCGTTGATCATTTTACGATGACACGGGAATGGGAATGTAAGCAATACGCCAAAGTGGTAACCGATTGGGAGTTGAAAAGGTATTTAGAAATTATTTAACTAATAGAGTCGTTATGTAAAATAGATGCTGAAATAAATTCGGCATGACGCGAACTCGGAAAAAACAAAAGATAAGCCACTATCATGATATTTGATAAAATACATCAGTTTAATTTCCCTACAACCATCCGTTTTGGTGCAGGTGCGGTAAAAGAATTGCCAGCCTACTTAATTAAGAACAATTTAAAAGCTCCCTTAATTGTTACCGATCCTACCATTGCCCAGCTTCCGTTTTTTAAAAGCATTGTAGAAGATTTAAAGTCAAAAAATATTTCTGTTGAGGTTTTTAGCGACATACACAAAAATCCGGTAAAAAGCGATGTTTACAAAGGTACCGATGCCTGGGATGCTACCCATCGCGATAGCATTATAGGTATTGGAGGTGGTGCAGCATTGGATGTTGCCCGTGCCATTGTATTGCGTGTTAACCACCGAGAAGATTTATTTAAATATGATGATTTAATCGGCGGCGATATTTATGTAACCAACGATGTTCCTCATTTTATTACCATTCCAACCACATCAGGTACGGGAAGTGAGGTGGGCCGCAGTGCCATTATTGCCGATGATGAAACCCACCAAAAGAAAATCCTTTTCTCGCCCAAATTAATGGCGCAGATCGTTTTTGCAGATCCAGAGTTAACCATGGATTTACCACCTTTTATAACGGCGGCAACAGGGATGGATGCCCTAACCCACAATATGGAAGCTTATCTGGCCAAAAACTTCCACCCGATGTGTGATGGAATTGCCTTAGAAGGTATTTCGTTGATCAAAGATTCATTGGAACGCGCCACCAATAAGCCCGATTTAGAAAGCCGTAGCAAAATGTTAATGGCTTCGATGATGGGCGCCATTGCCTTTCAAAAAGGTTTAGGCGTAGTCCACTCGCTGGCGCATCCTCTTTCTTCTCTTTTAGATACCCACCATGGCCTGGCAAATGCTGTGAATATTCCTTACGGTATGCAGTTCAACATTGCGGGATTTGAAGACCGGTTTAAAAAAATTGCCCGGACTTTGGACCTTAAAGATGAAAATGGCGAAGCTGTTGTAAAATATCTGTTCGATTTAAATACGAAAGTAAATATTCCGCATAAATTGAGTGATATTGGCGTTAAAAATGAACACATTGAAACACTTGCCGATTTAGCCTTTGCAGATTTTGCACATCCAAACAATCCTAAACCGGTAAGCAGAGAAGATTTTAAACAATTGTACTTAAGTGCTCTTTAAGTAATCATTAACCACAGATAAAGAGGATGAGCACAGATAAAAGGTGGTATAGATCGCAATCCAAATCTGTGCTCATCTGTGAAAATCTGTGGCTAAAACATAAAAGACTATGTCTGATAAAATAACTATTGGCGTTACCGATTGCAGCAAGTATGCCATTTACCGCGACTGGGTATTATCTTACAATAAAAATTTAGAAGTAATCCAGCTCGGATACAAGCTTAACAATTTCGATGAGATCAAAAAATGCGATGGTATTGTTTTAACCGGTGGTGAAGATGTGCATCCGAGATTTTATAACCAGCCTGAATATTATCCTTATTGCTACGAGGATGATATCGATGAAAAACGCGATGAGTTCGAATTTAAAGTTTTAACCTATACGGAAGCTCATTCAATCCCGGTTTTAGGTATATGCCGCGGCATGCAGGTGGGCAACGTATTTTTTGGCGGAACTTTGATCCCTGATATTCCATCATGGGGAAAATTCGATCATTCTAAAATGCACGATAAATCGGACCGCTACCATGAAATTTTGGTGAATCCATCTTCATGGCTCAATCAGATTGTAAATACCAATAAAGGATTGGTAAATAGCAACCACCACCAAAGCACCGATAAAACTGGAAAAGGGCTTGTGGTGAGTGCAATTTCTCCTGATGGGGTTACCGAAGCCATGGAACGATTGGAACCGGAAGGAAAATCATTTTTGTTATTTGTGCAATGGCATCCCGAGCGTTTGAAAGATCAGCACAGTCCATTTAGCAAAAATATACATGAGGCTTTTATTCATGCAATCAATTCGCAAATAAAACTTCAATCTGTGTAATCGCTTTAATCTGCAAATCATATATAATATGCAAATCATCAACCCAGCAACAGAAGAAATCATTACCAGTTTGGAGGAGGATAATTTATCTACACTTCAGCTAAAATTTGATGCTTTAAAAGAAGCGCAGCCCCTATGGGCAAATAAAACCCTTCAGGAAAGAATTTTAGTGATCGCTAAGTTCACTGATTTATTGGAAATTGAGATAGAAGAACTGGCCTCGGTATTAACCAGTGAAGTAGGCAAACCTTTACAACAATCGCGTAATGAAATTAACGGCGCAAGGGCACGCATTAAATGGATGCTGGCTAATGCCGAAAAATATCTGGCTGATGAGGTGATGGTTGAGGAACCGGGTTTGAAAGAGGTTATTAAATATGAACCTTTAGGTGTGGTCTGCAACATTTCGGCATGGAATTATCCTTACCTGGTTGGTGTAAATGTTTTTATTCCGGCACTTTTAAGTGGTAATGCAGTGATGTACAAACCATCAGAATATGCTACTTTAACCGGACTAAAGATCGAAAAACTGTTAAAAAAAGCAGGTGTACCTGATGATGTTTTCCAAATCGCCATTGGTGCTAAAGAAACAGGCGCAGCTCTATTAGAAATGAACTTCGATGGTTATTTTTTTACAGGATCCTATACAACAGGAAAATTCATCTACGAAAAAGCAGCTTCAAAAATGGTTCCCTGTCAGTTGGAGTTAGGCGGCAAAGATCCCTTGTATATTGCTGATGATGTGGCCGATGTAGTCGCTGCAGCGGTTGGTACAGCTGATGGCGCTTTTTACAATAATGGCCAAAGTTGTTGTTCCGTTGAGCGCATTTATGTCCATGAGAAAAATTACGACGATTATTTAAATGCCTTTGTTACCGAAGTTAAAAGCTGGAAAAGTGGTTCACCCACAGCCGACGGCACTTATATTGGCCCTTTAACGAGGAAAGAACAAATAGCGGTCTTGAAAAAACAGGTGGAAGATGCTTTAGATAAAGGTGCTAAATTGTTAACAGGAGGCAAAGCGCTTGTAGGAAAAGGTTATTATTTTGAGCCAACAGTTTTAACGGACGTTACCAATGATATGCTGGTGATGCAGGAGGAAAGTTTCGGCCCGATTATCGGCATTATGAAGGTAAAAGACGATATTGAAGCCGTTAAAATGATGAAAGATACCGATTATGGCTTGACGGCATCGGTTTATTCAGCCAATCAGGAAAGGGCTGAAAAAATACTGTCTCAGATTGATGCAGGTTCGGGTTATTGGAATTGCTGCGATCGGGTGAGTGCAGCCTTGCCCTGGAGCGGAAGAAAGTATTCAGGTATCGGTGCTACTTTATCCCACCAGGGATTAAGGGCTTTTACCAAACCAAAAGGTTATCATTTAAGGGGATAAAATATGGGTAATGATAGAGATAACAACCTTATCGAAGGCGAGATTGCCGATTATTTATTAACAGATACCGGAATGCTGATTTCGTACGGCAAAAGCATTTTACGTACTGTAGAAAATATTTCGGCCAATGTTGCGCTGGTGAAGAAAATCACCAATAACAAGAAAGTTCCATTGTTAATTTACTTAAAAAATTCTCCTGTTCCGGACAAAGAAACACGAAAATTTTCAACAGAGCAGTTGTCTCAAATTTATACTGCTATGGCAATGGTTTCGAAACCTGGTTTATCACAATTGATTATGAAAATCCTGTTTAAGTTTCAAACCCCGCCTATCCCAATAAAATCATTTACGGATGATCAGAAAGCCAGGGCATGGTTAACGCAGTTTTTGTAGTTTAAATCAAAAAGATATCATCGTGAGGGTTAAACTTATTGCGTAAACCGATATAAATGATAGTTTTTTACCAATCTTGGGCTGCGAGGAATCGTAATGCAGGCACTTTAAGATTCCGGCCTGCGCCTATCGTGTGAACATATCTCTGTTAATTTACATTTGTTTTTAGCGTGGTTACCTAGGTCGATCGTCATGCTGAATTTATTTCAGCATCTTTCCTGCTAATAGCAAGCTTTGATATCTTAAAACTATACTTTAGAGATAAATGTTTTTTTACGCTCTATGCCGCGGGGCATGGTACTTTGGAGCGCCAAAGTACCCAAAGCGCTTTGCCAATCCAGCAATGAGCCTTTGCACAATCTCACACGCATCAAAAAAACAGCGACACTTCGTTTTGTGTTCAATATTTTTTAAAATAAAATCATCGGTTATGAACACAAAACCACTGCGTTTCAGGTTTGTTACTACCATTTTTACTTTCGTGCACCTGTTTTTTTGATTTCTCCGGCTCTTGGGATTGACAGCGTCCTTGGTTAAAATCCGTGCTTTATTAAAGTTGGTTAGCAAAACGCCTAAACTAAATTTAAAAAAGATGTGTCCACACGATAGCTCCTGCGCAGGAATGATGGACGTACTATAGGATTCTGTCTTTGATAGGTATAATTTATTGCGTAAAATAATGAATGACAGCAATTAATCTATGGCTAAAAATCTTTGAGTTACCGTCATTTCGAGCGGAGTGCAACGCAGTCGAGAAATCTGCCTAGATAGATTTCTCCATTTCGCTGCGCTTCAGTCGAAATGACGAGCGATTTTATCCAACTCCAACCGCCATACGCTCCGCGCTTTACTTCTTGTACATTTCCTTTCGCATAAATACCATTGATTAAAATCTTTTTTAATAAATTGCGGATTATACTTATCCGGTTAAACCGTTTTAATTATTTTAATGAAAAAATTATTTCTGATTATCTCCTGCTGTTTCTTTACAGCCAATACTTTCGCTCAATCTATCATTACAGAAACTGAAATCGGCGACTCAGAAGGTGCTGCTGTACAAACACCAATTGCTATTATCCCAGAGCCAGTTTCATTGGTAAAAAAAGCCGGAAGCTTTACCTTACCCGAAAATGTAATTCTACAAGCAGTTAGAAGTGGAGAATTAAAACAATCCATCGCTTATTTATCAGACCGGATTACCACCTCTACAGGGAAATTTGTAAGCACAGTGAGTAATTCCAATCACCCAACAATTAAACTGATTTTAAATACACAGGAAGATACTCAACTCGGTAAAGAAGGTTATAAACTAAATGTTAACCCCACCCAGGTTGTCATCACAGCAAACCAGCCAGCTGGGATTTTTTATGGCGTTCAATCCTTGCTTCAGCTTTTCCCTGCCGAAATAGAAAGCAAAGAACTGGTGAAAGATATTAAATGGAAAGCACCCTGCGTTGATGTGGTAGATTATCCGAAATTGGGCTGGAGAGGTTTAATGTTCGATGTAGCCCGCCACTTTTTCACTAAACAGGAAGTAAAACAGTTTATAGACGACATGGTTCGTTATAAATTTAACTTACTGCATTTGCACTTAGCGGACGATGAAGGCTGGAGAATCGAAATTAAAGGCTTGCCTAAATTAACTGAAGTTGGTGCCTGGAGCGTTAAAAAAACCGGAACTTTTGGCGATTTCACCCCACCAACCCCTGACGAACCCCGTACCTATGGTGGTTTTTATACACAGGAAGATATAAAAGAGTTGGTGCAATATGCACAAGAACGTTTCGTGAACATTTTACCCGAAATTGATGTTCCGGGGCACAGTTTAGCCATTATCGCTTCTTATCCTGAATTGTCATGTACACCAGATGCTGTGAATTATAAAGTTCGCTCTGGCGAAAAAATTATGGATTGGAGCCGTGGCGCGCCACCAACAGCTTTGGTTGATAATACGCTTTGCCCGGCAAACGAGAAAGTGTATGTATTTTTAGATTCGGTACTTACACAGGTAGCTAAACTTTTCCCCTTCGATTACATTCACATGGGTGGCGATGAAGCCCCTCATAATTTTTGGGAAAAGAACGATCAGGTTAAAGCTTTAATGCTTCGCGAAGGCTTAAAAACCATTCCGCAAGTTCAGGCCTATTTTGAAAAACGTGTAGAACAGATCGTGATTTCGAAAGGTAAAAAATTTATGGGCTGGGATGAAATTCTTGAAGGAGGCGTATCGCCAACAGCGGCAGTGATGAGCTGGAGGGGAATGAAATATGGCATCCAGGCCGCTAACGAAAAACACAATGTGGTGATGAGCCCAACCGATTTTGCCTATTTAGATTATATGCAGGCGGATCCGATTACCGAACCAAAGGTTTATGCTTCGTTAAGGTTAAACAAAGCTTATCAGTTTAACCCTGTTCCGGCTGGCGTAAATGCACAGTATGTGATTGGTGCACAAGCCAACCTTTGGACAGAACAGATTTTCACATTCCGCCAGGTAGAATATATGGTTTATCCACGTGCTTTTGCGATTGCCGAATCGATATGGAGCCCAATTGAAAAGAAAAACTGGACAAATTTTGTTGATCGTACGCAACAGCATTTCAAACGTTTAGATTTTGCAGAGGTTAAATACTCACCAGCTATTTACGACCCTATTTTTACCGTAAAACGTAGCGCAGATAAACAGTTAATGATCGAATTAACTCCAGAAATAGATGGTTTGGATATCTACTATAGCTTTGACAACTCTACTCCCGACCGTTTTTATCCCAAATATACAGCAGCATTACAGGCACCTAAAGATGCGAGTATGTTGCGCGTAATTACCTATCGTGGCAAACAGCCTATCGGAAGATTAATTAGTATGCCTGTTGCAGATTTACAAAAAAGAGCACGTTAACCAATCAGCATTAAGATTCCCGTTTTCGCGGGAAAGACGAAATATCTACAATGGGCAAAGAAATAGAGCGCAAATTTTTAATTGATCACCATAAGTGGGACAACCTTAACAAACCGGAAGGAAAACTTTTTAGACAGGGCTATTTACTCACTGATAAAGATAAAACGATACGGGTAAGGGCTACAAAAACTAAAGGTTTTTTAACCATAAAAGGTCAAACCATTGGCGCAACACGGTTAGAATATGAATATGAAATTCCGGTAACTGAAGCAACAGAATTATTAGACAATTTTGCTGTTTCTGAACTTTCGAAAACACGTTATGAAATTAAATTTAACGATAAGCTTTGGGAGGTGGATGTATTTTCTGGTGACAACCTGGGTTTGATTGTTGCAGAAATTGAGCTGGAAAGCGAAGAAGAAAATTTCGATTTGCCCGATTGGATAGGTAAAGAAGTTACCGAAGAAGAAAAATATTATAACTCTAATTTAACGGTTAAGCCTTTTAAAGATTGGGTTTAAGTTTTCGAACTCAGTTTTATAAAAGTTAGGTTTGCGTTAGGGATTGTAAGGGTTCAGTACCAATCCTTCATTGGTACCGGAGCGAAGCGTAGCCCTGAAAAGCCCGCCCCTTGCGCAGCTTGGGTAACGCCCAAATCAGTTATCAGTTTACAATTTTCAGTAATCAGTTCTTTTGCAAACCTCGCAGGTTTAGCTTGTAGTTTATATTATTTTTTAGCGGCCTTATTGAGGGCGATGCCGTTTAAAAACCTGCGAGGTCTAATGGTTTCGGAAACCTATAAGATATGATCAACTTTATTTCGCCAATGGCAAACCTGCACCTGGTTTAATAATACCTTTCAGCTCCACATCAAAAACCAATGGCGTAAACGGATTAATTGGCCCACCTCCGTTTTCGCCGAAACCCAGTTTTGATGGCAAAATCATTTTAATCTTACCGCCAACACCGATCAGCTGAATGCCCTGAATAACCCCTTGCGGTAATTGCCCTAAAGGTAAGCTGCGCGGTACGTATTGTACGCTTTCTGAGAAAATCCCAGCTTCTCTAGCAATTTTAGCATCCGAAGTATCAAAAACATTTAATTTTCCGTTTGATTTTTTATTGGTAAACTGGCCTGTATAGTCCATTAATACCGTATCCGTTAAAGTTGCTCTTTCTGAATTGCCGGGTGCAAAAATTACATATTGTAGTCCTGATGGCGCAGTAGTTACCTTCAAATCATTCTCAGCAACGTATTTTGCAATTTTAGCAGGTTCTACGATTTTATTTTTTTCATTTAGCGCTTTATATTCCGATTCAAAAAAAAGACGTTTCTTCGCTTCGAAAATAGAATCGGGATCTTTCCCTTTATGCAATACTTTCTCAATTTTGATAGTGAAAGAAGCAATATTCGATTTTAGTCCTTTTGGTTTTGGCTGACCTGAATATTTCTCCATCGAATCGAGGTTCAATTTAAAAACGGCACTATCACCTTCACCAAGTAATTTCAATCCAGAGGCTAAATCGCCTTTAAACATCGATTTGCTAATGGCAAAAAAAGCAGGACGTTCATTGTCGTAGGTATTTACCATTACCGAATCGGGATTGGTATTGGTTTCTACCGTTTGAACGCCGTTTAATTTTACATAATCGCCGTCTTGAATTTTTGGCTTACCTTCACTTTTATAGATCTTGTAAGTCATATCTCCTTCACCCTTTTCGAATTTGTTACAGGCACCTAGTCCTAATGCTGCTGCCAAGAGAATAATTATTCCTTTTTTCATTTAGTTATTTATTAAAAAACAGTCTGCAGATCCTATTTCAAAATGTATACTGTTTTATTAGATCACTACAAAGATAGGTTATAATAAGTTTTTATAAATCTTTGGAATGTTTTATTTCTTGATGAATTAATAAAAAGCTGAGCAAAAAAAAATCCTGCTTAAATGAATAAGCAGGACCTCAAAATATCTTAAAAGAATTATTTTTTAACTACCGGAGCAGGCATTTGCACTGGAGCTGCTGCACCTGGTTTTCCTTTAATAATATCTTTAATTTCTAAATCGAAAGCAATTGGGCTGAAAGGCATAATACCAACTTGTGGTGCACCTTGCTCGCCGTAACCTAAGTTAGAAGGAATAATTACTTTAATTTTACCGCCTTTACCGATTAACTGTAAAGCTTCAGTAAATCCTGGAATTGTTCCGCCAACAGGCATTTTCTGAGGACCGTAAGGTTTACCTGCCTTAAATTCGTTTTCTGCTTTAGCCAGTTTCTCATCACTTGTATCGAAGATTTTGTATTTACCATCTTTACCTTTTTTAGTTACTCTACCAGTATACTCGATTAGTACGGTATCGCCTAAAGCTGGTTTTTCTGCACTACCAGCGTTTTCGATAATGTAGTGTAAACCACTTGCAGTAGTTTTGGTTGCCAGTTTAGTATCATCTAAATAAGCTTTTAACTTAGCAGGTTCAGCGGCTTTCTTTTTTTCTGAAGTAGCTTTATAATCAGCCTGGAAAAACTCCTGAGCTCTTTTGTTAAAAGTAGAGTCAGCTTCGCCAGCTTTTTTCTTGAATACTTTCTCGATTTTTACCGTGAAAGTGATGTATTTATCATTTTTGAACTGCTCTGGTTTAGGTTGTTTACTATGAAATGCCATAGTATCTAAATTTACCTTAAAAGTAGCGCTATCGCCTTCTCCAAACAATGTTAAAACATCGTTCATATCACCAGCATACATTTTTTTCTGAGCAGGAAATACTGCTGGCGTTTCGCTGTCGAAAGTGCTTGATAAAACTGAATCTTTATCGTTTTTCTGAATAAAATTCATTTTAACGATATCACCTTCTTTGATTTTTTCGTTACCTGCAGAGTGGTGAATGGTATATAGTAAGCCACCAGCTCCCTTTTTCTCTTGTTTACATGCTGCTAAACCTAAAGTGGCTGCTGCTAGAATAATAATTCCCTTTTTCATTTATTAATTTGACTTTTTTAAATTTTTATTGTTTTATTTCTTTTTTCTAAGCTATCAATTGTTCTTTATATTCTGCTAATATCGATTTAAATTCGTTTACTACATCAGCTAAAGGTTTTTCTGCTGCTCCGCCAGCAGCATTTCTGTGCCCGCCACCATTAAAATATTTTTTACAGATTTCGTTAGCCGGAAAATCGCCCGTAGACCGAACAGATAATTTAACTTTATCGGTACGTTCTATAATTAAAGCGGCTAAACGGATCCCATTGATGGAAAGCGCATAGTTTACCACTCCTTCTGTATCGCCGGTAATGCTGTTGTACTGCGCCAATTCTTCTTTGGTAACCGAAATGATGGCTGTATTGTAATCTCTTAAAACTTCTAGTTTATTAGATAGGCAGTAGCCTAAAAAGCGTAGTCGGTTTTCGCTCGAGTTATCGTATACCAGTTCGTGGATTTTCGATTGGTCGGCCCCTAAATCGATCAGGTTTGCGGCAATACGGTATACTTCCGAGGTTGCTGATGAGAAACGGAAAGATCCGGAATCAGTCATTATACCGGTGTAAAGGCAAGAGGCCACGTCTTTATTGATCAACTCGCCATCCTGTAACTGATTTACAATAAAATCATAAACCAATTGCGCAGCAGCACAGGCATTGATATCCCAATGGCGGTAATCGTCAAAATCTTCTGGTTCGAGGTGATGATCGATCATGATCTTTTTAGCCCCTGCACCTCTAACCAATTCGCCCAATTCATTTATACGGCTTAGGGTATTAAAATCAAGGCAAAATATGAGTGAGGCTTCATCAACCAATTGTGCCGCCTTTTCCTGCGCTTCTGTAAAAATAATTACGTCGCTATTGTTCGGCATCCAATGCAAAAAAGTAGGGTAATCGGTTGGGGTGATTACCTTAACATGGTGGCCTTTTTGAATTAAATATCCATATAAACCCAGAGATGATCCCATTGCATCGCCATCAGGTTTGTGATGCGTAGTGATCACAATTCGTTGTGGCGTAGCCAATAATGTTTTTAATTCAGTTAATGTAAGCATATATTTTTTGCGCAGCAAAGCTAAGTAAATTTAGATTAGGATTGATTAGGATTTAAAGATTTTAGAATGAGCAGGATTTTAGTTTAAAAGACATTGATATATAGCTAGTAAGATTAGGGATCAAAACAAGGTTGATTGGCTATTTTGATCTTTATCATCATCCATTCGCAACTGAAAAACGAGTTGTATTGATTATTCATCAATTAAAACGTAATTTTGCAAAAAAAATTGATATCAAAAGCACAATGAGCACTAACAGAACTTTTACCATGATCAAGCCTGATGCAGTAGCAAACGGCCATATCGGATCAATCATTAACGACATTACTAATGCTGGTTTCAAAATCATTGCATTAAAATATACTAAACTTACAGATGAAACTGCTGGTCAGTTCTATGCTGTTCACGCTGAGCGTCCTTTTTACAAAGATTTAGTAAGCTTTATGTCTTCAGGACCTATTGTTGCTGCTATTTTAGAAAAAGACAATGCGATTGAAGATTTCAGAAAATTGATCGGTGCTACTAACCCGGCTGAAGCTGCAGAAGGTACAATCCGCCAGAAATACGCAAAATCGATCGATGCAAATGCAGTTCACGGTTCAGATTCTGATGAAAATGCAGAAATTGAAGGTAATTTCTTCTTCAAAGCAGACGAACGTTTCTAGTTTACAACACAAAAAAATTACAATAAAACCCCGAATATTCGGGGTTTTATTGTTTTATCTATTTTGTATCTTTCGGCCTTAAATATAATCCACCATTTAAACCTGTTGGAATTAATTACTCCATAACATAAATAATGAAACGAATTTTCTTAGCGGTATGCTTGTCTGGTATCGCTGTTGCATCTTATGCACAAACCAAAACAGCAGCAAAAAAAACAGTTGCAAAAAAACCTACGACAACCAGTAAAAAATCAGTTCCTACCATCGGTTTAAAATCTACTTTAGACTCTACCAGTTATGCTTTTGGTACTTCAATAGGCTCCAGCTTAAAAACAACAGGCCTTTCTACCTTAAATTACGAAGTATTGTTAAAAGGACTGAAAGATGCATTTACCGGTGGAAAAGTTATTTTAACCCAACAACAGGCCCAACAATGCATAAATGATGCCTTAGCAAAGGCATCATCAGTAAAAAACAAAGCTGAAGAAGCAGCAAATAAAATTAAATACGCACCAATTATGAAAGAAGGACAAGATTTCTTAGAACAGAACAAAAAACGCGCAGGTGTACAAACAACTGCAAGTGGCCTACAATACGAAGTTTTAACCGCGGGTACTGGCGTTAAACCACTGGCAACGGACTCGGTACTGGTACACTACAAAGGAACATTATTAAATGGAAAACAATTTGACAGCTCTTACGACAGAGGTGAGCCGATTTCTTTTCCACTAAACCGTGTGATTCCGGGCTGGACAGAAGGGGTACAATTAATGCCAGCAGGTTCAAAATATAAATTCTTTATCCCTTACAACCTGGCTTATGGTGAACGCGGTGCAGGAGCAGACATTCCTCCTTATAGCACTTTGATTTTCGAAGTTGAGCTGCTGAAGGTTAACGGGAAATAAATTGTAATGTAAGATGGAGAATGGGCAACGGAAGAGTCAAGGTAAACCATCTTAATAAAATAATTAAAGTCATCATTTTAATGTGCAGTCAGATGTTACCATCTGACTGTTTTTTTATTGAATAATCCTATCAAAAAAATGATGGATAATGTGTCAGATGGTAACATCTGACATCACTAAACAGGAATTTCTTTAGAATCGGGCTAAATAAGCCCACAATTAAAACTTTCTTGGCTATTCGATGTTAGCTATTACAAATTAACATGAATATGAAAAGAGCATTTCCATTAGTACTGATTGCATTTTTATGCACCACCTTAAGCAGTTGTGAACTGGTAGAAGGTATATTTAAAGCTGGCGTTTGGGTAGGCGTAATCGTAGTTGTAGTAGTGGTTGCGCTAGTGATCTGGATTTTGTCTAAGATATTTGGCGGAAGGGGCTAGTTTAGTCTTGAGTCCGAAGTTAACAGTCTTTAGTCGGCTTTAATCCCTGGTAAAATATAAAGGGCATTATTTTAAAATTTTTGCCCTTTTATTATGCCTTACAAAAACACCATTTCGGTAATGACCTCGCTGCCGGCGTGCTCATTTAATTTCTGGATTATTCCTTGTCGCACCATAACCAATTCATTTTTGATCACAGAAGATTCTATCCTCAGAAACAATTTTTTATCGTGAATATAAATCTGTTTGGTGCGGTTGGCAATTGCAGTGCCCATAATCTCTGGCCAGATAGACAAGACTGAAGTTTCATCAAACTTACGGCGCAAACGATATACATCCAGCATTTTGCTGATGGCATCTTTTACGGTAACATCATTGGGTTTACGCATTTTGTATCGTTCCGTTATCTACTTCGAACAAAGTTACATCAACTTCTATTTTTTCAAAAATTGATTTCACTCTTTCTCTTCCTGTATCTGTAATAAATATCTGCCCAAAATCGTGGTGAGAAACCATTTGCATTAATTTTTGAACACGGTTATCATCTAACTTGTCAAAAATATCATCCAATAAAAGCAACGGCTTAAATCCTTTGTTTTTAGCGAGATAAGCGTATTGTGCAAGTTTTAAGGCAATTAAAAAAGACTTTTGCTGTCCTTGTGAGCCAAACTTTTTTAAAGGCATTCCGCTGATGATAAAAGCCAGTTCATCTTTATGAATACCAGTTGTGGTCCGCTCCAGCACACGGTCTTTTTCTACTGATTTTTTCAATAGTTCCTCAAAAGCCGCATCGTTCAATTGCGATTGATAATTCAACTCAACGATTTCCTTATTTTCGGTAAGGTAGGTATAATATTGATTAAACAATGGAATAAACTCATCCATAAAAGCTTTTCGGATGGCGAATATTCTATTGCCGGCTATAACCAATTGTTCGTCCAAAATTTCGAGCAGCGTAGGATCATACTTTCTGGTAATGGCGATCTGCTTTAGCAAAGCATTCCGGTTTAACAAAATGCGGTTATAGGTAATCAACTGATCCAGGTAATGTGCATCAGTCTGCGAAATCACATTATCGATAAACTTTCTTCGCTCTTCACTACCTTCCATAATGAGGTTCACATCATAGGGAGAAACCATTACAACCGGAAAAAGGCCTATATGATCGGCCAATTTCTCGTATTCTTTTTTATTGCGCTTGAATTGCTTTTTCTGATTGCGTTTTACACCGCAGGAAATTTTTTCGTTTTTTTCGTTACGGTCAAAATCGCCCTGGATCATAAAAACCTCTTCATTGGTTTTGATCTGCTGGCTATCGATAGGATTAAAGTAACTTTTACATAGGCAGAGGTAGTGAATCGCATCGAGCATATTCGTCTTTCCGGAGCCATTATTACCCGTAAAAACATTCACAGTTTCCGAGAAATGGAGATCTGCATCGGTATAGTTCTTAAAATTTAGAAGGGTAATATTTTTTAACCACATAAATATGTCACAAATTTACCCTTTTTTAGCCTCTTAACATTCATTGTTTAAAATAAACGTCAATAACATTTAAAAAAACTGTACTTTCATCCCAAGGAAAAATAAATGGTTGCACAAAAAATGTTAGAAGGGAATGTTCTATGGTCTTACGATCACGAACTGACCAATGATAAAAGTTCGAACTGGATTAAAAAAATCGCAGGTTTATTTTCATTTTTAAAGCCAGTTCACAATCACGAGGGCGATATTTTGTTGGCCTCCAATGGCCTTTTTATTACCGGAGATGAACAATTGGAACTTCCACTATCACATATAGAAGAGGTTTACATGGGTTTCGACGATTTATTCCCAGCTTCATCTGCAAAAAATTTCGGTGCATTCTGGCAACCCATTAGAATTAGATCGACTGTGAGCCGATCGGAAAGTCAAACCGTATACCTGGTGATTAACCACACCGGTATTTTTAGCGATAACCAAACCTGGTTTAATACACTAATTAGCTTGTTGCGCTAATGATCTTAATCATTTTACGATCTGCAGGCCTAAATAACTAATGTTTAATCAAATACTTCAAAATAAAGGTTGATACTTTGATTGAAAAATGTATTTTTGCAATCTTAAATTTTTTAAACAAACATGTCTACAACAGATAACCAGACAATTCAACCAACTAAAAAAGGTTCATTTTTACAAGAGAATAATAAAAGCTTACTGTTTATTGCAGGCGCTGTAGTTTTATTAGTTTTAATATATCTTTGGTATCAAGGCGTGTATTTAAAAGGTCGTGCTGAAGAAGCCGCTAGCAAAATGTACAAAGCAGAACAATCTGTTGGAGTAGATTCGCTATCGAACAGAGCTGTTAAAGGCGAAGGTGGTTACCCAGGCTTAGAACAGATTGCTAAAGAGTACGATAACACAAAATCGGCAAACTTAGCTAATCTTTATTTGGGTGGCATTTACTTACGTAAGGGCGAATATAAACAAGCTATAGAATCATTAAACAAATATAGTGCTACTGGTAGCCCGGTTGCGGACCCATTGGCTTTAGGTTTATTAGGTGATGCCTATAGCGAGTTGAAAGACTACAAACAAGCTTCTACGTATTATAAAAAAGCAGCTGATAAAGCGAGTAAATTTACTTCACCAATGTTTTTAAAGAAATTAGGTTTAGTGAATGAAAACCTGAAAGATTTTAAAGGTGCAGTTGATGCTTATACTAAAGTTAAAACTCAATATCCTGAGAGCGCAGAAGCACAGTTAATTGATGCTTACATTGCAAGGGCTCAAGAACAAGTTAAATAAACACTAACTAAAACATATTTACAGGAAAGATCATCGAAAGGTGGTCTTTTTTTTGTTTAGTCCCCTCTGCTATCTCGACAACTCCATGTTTGGTCGCTCACCAAACAGTAAAAAAACTTATTCATTTCTTTTCTTTGGAAATCAGGTACAGATGCGTTTAGGTTGTTGCTGCCCCGCTCTCCGTTCCTTCCGATGCTAATTTAGTTTCGAAAACAAATATCGAAAAAGCATCGGAACCACTGCGATCAGGTTTAGGTGGCGCAGCCAGCAATACTATTTTGGGTTGCATCGTGTAGAGAGAGGCAGTTGCCTATTTATTTACCATATAAGGCAGTTAAGGGCATATAAGCTTAAATGTTCTAATATTTCTTATATGGTTATATATCCTCAGCTATAAAAGATCCTTCGTTAAACTCAGGATGACAGCAGCTTGATCCGTGATATCTTTTTCATATAAGATGTTTTAAATCAGTCAAGATGCTGTGAGGATATAGGTAATTAACTAGGAAAGGAAATCTATATAAAACGATGTATTCTACCAACAATAGCAGTAGAGGCCCTGCGTTTTAGACCTGATTGAAATGGAAAGCCCACAGCGCAGCGAGGACTTGTAATGTAAAGCAGGACGAACATTAAAAAGAGCTTCTGCAATTGCTCTTCAAACAATCTTTTTGACCACACTCCTATTGAACAGATTTAAATTATAAAAGATCCTTCGCTGCGCCCAGGATGACAGCATGATTTACACAATTAACCATCTATTTATTAAAAGCCGTCATAGTATGAGCGGGTCCAACCGTAACAAAACTTTTAATCAATTCTACACTTTTATCAATCAATGCAGGAAGTTCTAATTGCTCATTTTTATCAAACAAACCCAAAACGAAATCTACCTGCCTGCCTTTCGGATAATCGTTACCAATGCCAAAGCGAAGACGTGCGTAGTTTTGCCCACCACAAACTTCTTCGATACTTTTTAAGCCATTGTGGCCAGCGCTTGAGCCTTGCAGTTTTAATCTTAGCTTTCCCAGAGGCAATGCAAGGTCATCAACAATAACGAGTACATTTTCTGGTGCTATTTTCAGCTCCTTCATCCAATAGTTAACGGCCTTACCGCTCAGGTTCATAAAAGTAGTAGGCTTAATTACGTGCAGTTTTTTGCCTTTAAAGCCCACCTCAGCATAATAGGCCAAACGGATATTATCGAAACTACCACCTAAACCTTTAACCAGTTCATCAGCAATATCAAAACCAATATTATGCCTGGTGTGCGCATAATCCGGTCCGATATTCCCTAAGCCAACTATAAGATATTTCATGGGGCAAAGATAAAAAAAAGTCCGAAGTCAGGAGTCCGAAGTCGGGAGTGTATAACACGAATTTAACTAATTCACTTCAAATAGCTTCCTAATGAATATAGGAGCGTTTAGTCTATTAAATTTGATGTAAACAAAAAAGCGGTGCAAAATTGCTTTTGCACCGCTCTAAAATCTGTGAAATCACATCGATCTGTGAAATCCTTGTACTATTTTTTACCTTTAGCAGCTTCAGTTTCTGCTTGTTTTAATGCTCTAGACATTGCAACAGAAACGATAGTATCTTCAGGAGTGTTAGTGATTACGTATTTATCACCTTTAAGGTCACGAACACGAGATAAACTACCAACTTCTAATTTCTCTAAGCTTACTTCTACGTTTTGTGGCATGTTAGCTGGTAATGCTTTAACACGTAGTTTACGTAATTTCTGGATTAATTTACCCCCCATTTTAACACCTGGAGAAGTTCCTGTTAATTTAACCGGGATCTCCATAACGATTTCTTTCTCGTCAAATAACTGAAGAAAATCGATGTGCATTAATACGTCGGTAAGTGGGTGAAATTGAGTATCTTTTACGATAGCTTTAGTTTTAGTACCGTTAACATCAATCTCCACAAAGTTTACATCCGGGGTATAAATAACATCTCTTAAGTCAGCAATTACTACAGCAAAGTGTTGTTGCTCTTTTCCACCATACAATACCGCCGGAACTTTACCTTCGTAACGAAGTTCCTTGGCATCGCGTTTCCCTACGTTCTCTCTTGGAGAACCGCTAATTGCGATTGTTTTCATTTTTATTTATATTTATTTATTAGTAGTCAGTATTAAGTATCGAGTATTAAGACCTTAAGCCTTCAACCCTCTACCTTCAACCTTATTTAAACTCTTTTTATCGCTTCGCGTTTTAACCGCTTTGCACTAAACTCTAAACAGATCACTAATCGAACCGTGTTCGTTTACATTGGCAATTGCTCTTGCAAATAAACTGGCTGTGCTTAGCACCCTGATTTTCGGACTTTCCTGTTTTAATGGAATTGTATCCGTAACGATCAGTTCGGTTAATACCGAATTTTCTACCGTTTCTATTGCTTTGCCTGATAGTACAGCGTGTGTACAAACCGCCCTAACACTTGCTGCACCGTTTTCCATAATCAAGGCCGCAGCTTTAGATAAGGTTCCGGCAGTATCGCAAATATCATCGATTAATACTACATCCTGTCCGGTCACATCACCAATAATCGACATTGATTCGATCTCGTTGGCACGTTTACGGCGTTTATCGCAAATAATTACTTCAGCGTTAAAAAACTTTGCAAAAGTACGTGCTCTATATGAACCGCCCATATCTGGCGATGCAATAGTTAAGTTTTTTAAGCCCAGGCTTTTGATATAAGGTACAAAAATTACCGATCCATCTAAGTGATCAACCGGAATATCAAAGAAGCCCTGTATCTGAGCAGCATGTAGATCCATCGTCATGATGCGGTGAATACCTGCTGATTTTAATAAGTTAGCCACCAATTTGGCACCGATTGCTACACGCGGTTTATCTTTTCTATCCTGACGGGCTAAACCATAATAAGGAACAACTGCTGTAATATAATGTGCTGATGCTCTTTTAGCAGCATCAACCATTAGCAAAAGCTCCATTAAATTATCGCTTGGCTGATAAGTAGACTGGATTAGAAAAACATCACTACCACGGATTGACTCATCAAAGGAAGGCTGAAACTCTCCATCACTAAATTTGTGAATGGTTACGCTACCAAGTGGCTTGCCGTAGTGCTCGGCAATCTTAAGTGATAATCCCTTAGAACCTGTTCCGGAAAAAAGCTTTACCGGGTTAAACTGCAATGGCATGGGTTCGTGTAGTTACGGTTAAAAAAAATCGGATCATGTCTATTTAAAACATGATCCGTTATTAAATTTTCGTTGTCCGACCTGGATTCGAACCAAGACAAACGGTACCAAAAACCGTTGTACTACCCTTATACTATCGGACAAAAACTTCTCAAGGATATTCTCCTCGAAAGGGAATGCAAATGTAGGAACCTTATTTTAAATATGCAAGAGCGATTTTAAAATATTTTTAATTTCTTTCCTGCTGTTCTTTGTTTGCGATGCAAAGATAAAAAAATCATCATATAGCGTGCAACATTTTATTTTTTTCTACGACTTTTTTTACTGCGAACCACTTAAATCATTTATTATCAAAGACTAAAATTAAACTATGAATTATTCAAGGATCAACACTATTGGAGGCTGGCTCTGTTTTATCGTTGCCTCACTAACGTATATCTTAACTTTAGATCAGTCTGTAAGTTTCTGGGATTGTGGCGAATTCATTTCTTCCGCCTTCCGAATGGAAGTTGTTCACCAGCCCGGTGCTCCAATAGTTTCCATGATTCAAAGGTTATTTTCGGTATTCGCTTTTGGCGATAAAACCAAAGTAGCCTACTTTATCAATATTGCTTCGGCCCTTGCAAGCGCAGGAACCATTTTATTTTTATTCTGGACTATTACGGCTTTAGCAAAAAAAACAGTAATTAAAAAAGGTGAAGAAATCAGCAAACAGCAAATCATTGGCATTATGGGCGCCGGTTTGGTTGGGGCTTTGGCTTATGCATTTTCTGATAGTTTCTGGTTTTCTGCTGTAGAGGCTGAGGTTTACGCCATGTCATCGCTTTGCAGTGCAATTGTATTTTGGGGTATCTTAAAATGGGAATCGCAGGCTGATGAACCAAAAGCAGACCGCTGGTTACTTTTTGTAGCTTATATAATGGGGCTTTCTATCGGTGTGCATATTTTAAACCTGCTTACCATTCCTGCATTAATATTTGTTTATTATTTTAAAAAGAATCCAGCGCCCAGCTGGCAAAGTGTTTTAAAAATATTTTTTGTTTCCATTGCTATTTTAGCCGTTGTGCAATTTGGCATCATCCAATACGTGGTATCACTTGCTGCAAGCTTCGATTACTTTTTTGTGAATACCATGAACCTTGGCTTTGGTTCTGGGATATTATTTTTTGCTGTTTTATTGATCGGAAGCTTAGTTTATGGCATCCGTTATTCCATCCTTAAAAACAAAAGGGCTTTAAACCTGATCCTGTTATTCACTGTACTGCTTTTATTTGGATACAGTTCTTTTGCGTTATTGGTTATCAGGGCACAGGCCAAACCTAACCTGAACAATTATAATGTGGATAATGTATTCTCACTTTCGAGGTACCTGGGCCGCGACCAGTATGGGGACAGGCCTTTACTTTATGGGGAGAATTACAATTCAGAAAAAATCGATATTAAAGAAACGGGCAAAATTATCCGTAAAGGCGACAAAAAATATGAATCGGCAGGAACAAAATCAGCTTATGTTTTTGCTGATAAAACTTTAATGCCACGGATGTACAGCGATAAACCCGAACATGTGAGATTTTACAAAAGTTATATGGGTTTTGATGATGAACATAAACCTACACTTATCGATAATTTAAAATATCTATTTTCTTTCCAAACCGGACAGATGTATGTGCGTTATTTTATGTGGAATTTTGCAGGCAGACAGGACAATGAAGATGGACAGTTTGGCGGAAAAGATGGCAATTGGCTTAGCGGTGTAAAACCATTGGATGCAATCAGACTTGGCAATCAAAAAAACCTTCCACCATCAATTGTAGAAAATAAAGCATACAATAGATTCTTCTTCTTGCCATTAATTATCGGCTTAATTGGTGCCGTTTGGCATTTCAAACGCAATCAAAAGGATGCGGGCATTATCGGCTTACTCTTCGTTTTTACTGGTGTGGCTATTGTAGTTTACCTAAACTCTGTTCCTATTGAGCCGCGTGAAAGGGATTATGCCTATGTAGGCTCTTTTTATGCTTTTGCTATCTGGATCGGTTTAGGTGTATTTGGATTAAAGGATTTTATTTTCCAGAAACTAACGCCTGCACGCGCAAGTATTTTCGCATCAGTTATTGCCTTATTTGGAGCCCCAATTCTAATGGCAAACCAGGGCTGGGATGACCATGACCGTTCTGATAGTCACGTAGCGAGAGATATGTCTGTCAATTACCTAAAATCGTGTGCACCCAATGCCATCTTATTTACTTATGGCGATAACGATACTTATCCGGTTTGGTATGCACAGGAGGTGGAAAATGTACGCCCGGATGTGCGGGTGGTAAACCTGAGTTTATTTACTGCCGATTGGTATATTGATGGCATGCGCAGAAAGCAAAATGAATCAGCACCCCTGCCTATTACGCTAAAGCATGAGCAATACGTTGAAGGCACGAGGGATATTATGTACTATCAGGATTATAAGATTGCACAGCATATTGAGTTACAGGAAATTTTAGATGTGCTTTTATCCGATCACGACGAAGATAAAGTAACCATGACAGATGGCTCTAAATACAATGTGCTGCCAGCCAAAAATCTTAAACTGGCGGTGAATCCGCAACAGGTTTTGGATACCGGAACCGTACCCAAGGAGGATGCCGGTAAAATAGCAAGCAGTATGGAATGGACATTTAACCAGAATTATGTAACCAAAGGCACGCTGGCTTTATTTGATATTTTGGCGCATAACAATTGGAAACGACCGATTTATTTTACCGGAGGCATGCCCGATGAGCAATACGTAGGATTGAACAAATACCTTTATTCGGAAGGATTGAACAAAAGACTGCTTCCGTTAAAACCCGATACAGCCATTATAGAAGATTATGAGCGCATCAACATTAAACCTTTGTATAACAACCTGATGAATGTGTATGGTTTTGGTAATATCAAAAATGCCAATCATTTAGACAGGCAATCTGCTGATGATGTGACCATGTTATCGAATATGTTTAATGGTTTATTAACTGGCTTGATCAACGAAGGTAAAATTGCGGAGAGTAAAAAAGTGGCAAATAAATATTCTGAGGTAATTCCGGCTAAATTTTACAGTATGCGCCAGGTAATGAGCACCTATTATTTTACTGAAAACCTGTATCGGTTAAATGATTTAAACCGTGCAAATGCAATGATCAAAAAAACTGCTGACTATGTAGGCAAGGAACTCACTCATCTGGCTGATGTTTCGGAAAGCAAAAATCAGTTGTCATCAGAGCAGGATGTTCGTTTCTACCTTGGTTATTTGGGACAAATGGTAAAATTAACTGAGGCTTTTAAGCAAGGTGCGTTAAGTAAAAATCTCGAAAAACAATATAACGACCTGATCACCAGGTTTACGCCGTTTGCAACGGGTTAGTCAAAAAACATTCTAAATTTTAACCCATAGGCAGATTTCACCTTTCCGCCTATGGGTTTTTGCTTCTCCAATAAATTAAAATCCTTTATGCTAAAGGCCTTAAGCCGTTAAAAATTGTTAAATCAATCCAAAAATTTACCTGTTTTATCGACTAGAATAGTTAATTTCGGCAGCATTTTTATGTGAAAACAATTTTTAATATCATTAAATAAACCAATGAATTATTCAAAAGTTAATAATATAGTAGGCTGGATCTGCTTTTTAATTGCTACACTAACTTACGTTTTAACCTTAGAGCCTTCTGCCAGTTTTTGGGATTGCGGTGAATTTATCGCATCAGCATTCAGAATGCAGGTTGTTCACCAGCCTGGTGCACCATTATTCTTAATGATCCAACGTTTTTTCTCCATTTTCGCAGCTGGAGATTTAACTAAAATCGCTTACTGGATGAACGTTGGTTCGGCTGTTTCAAGCGGGGCAACTATCTTATTCTTATTTTGGACCATCACTGCATTGGCTAAAAAAACAGTATTAAAAGCTGGTGAAGAATTAACTACAGGAAAATTGATCAGCATTATGGGTGCAGGTGCCGTTGGTGCTTTGGCTTATACTTTCTCTGATAGTTTCTGGTTTTCGGCAGTAGAATCTGAGGTTTATGCACAATCCTCTTTATTCACCGCGATTGTATTCTGGGCTATTCTTAAATGGGAAGCACATGCCGATGAGCCACGTGCCGATCGTTGGTTATTGTTTATTGCCTATATTATGGGTTTATCAATTGGCATCCACTTATTAAACCTGTTAACCATCCCTGCACTTGCCTTCATTTATTATTTCAAAAGAACAGATAAAGCAACAACATCGGGAATTATTAAAACCCTTATTGTTGGTATTTTAATCTTAGCGGTAATCCAGTATGGTATTATCCAATACCTGGTTTCATTCGGTGCTTATTTCGATCTGTTCTTTGTGAATACATTGGGTCTTGGTTTTGGAACAGGCGTTTTATTCTTTGCCATTTTATTAATCGGCGCCCTGGTTTGGGGAATCCGTTATTCGATCAAGCATCAAAAGAAATTATTAAACTTAGGTTTAATCTCTACCGTATTAATCATTTTCGGTTACGCATCTTTCTCTATGATCATCATCAGGGCAAAAGCAGATCCGAACTTAAATAACAGCGCACCGAAAGATGCTTTCTCTTTCTTAAGCTACCTGAACCGTGAGCAATATGGTGATAGGCCATTGGGTTACGGCCCTAATTATAACTCTGAAAGAACAGGTGTAACAGAAGGAAAAACCATCTGGAGAAAAGGAAAAGAAAAATATGAAGTAGCGGGTAAAAAAACCGATTACGAGTATAACAACAATACTTTACTGCCACGTATGTATAGCGATGATCCTAAACATGCGGCTTTTTATAAAGAATGGATGCGCTTAGATGATACTAAAAATCCTAATCTTGTAGATAATGTTGGTTTCTTGTTCAGCTATCAGATTGGCTATATGTACATGCGTTATTTCATGTGGAATTTTGTTGGTCGCCAGAATGACGAGCAAGGCCAAGGTAGTGGATTTGAGGGTTCGTGGATTAGCGGCATTAAACCAATAGATGCATTGCGTCAAGGCGATCAAAGTCATTTACCGCCATCAACAGTTGATAATAAAGCATACAACCGTTTTTTCTTTTTACCGTTGATTATGGGAATAATCGGCGCACTTTGGCACTTTAAACGCAACCAGAAAGATGCTGGCGTTGT
This sequence comes from Pedobacter alluvionis, assembly GCF_003664035.1. GTDB lineage: Bacteria > Bacteroidota > Bacteroidia > Sphingobacteriales > Sphingobacteriaceae > Pedobacter > Pedobacter alluvionis. Next base: position 297,142 of record NZ_RCCK01000015.1, on the reverse strand, counting down.
GGCTTTGTTATTCTTCTTTACCGGTATTGCCATTGTATTATACTTAAACCAAAAGCCCATGGAGCCGCGTGAAAGGGATTATGCTTATGTAGGATCTTTTTATGCCTTTGCGATATGGATAGGGCTCGGGGCACTCGCCATTAAAGAATGGCTTTTTAAAAAATTAACCCCAACTGCCGGTGCCATTGGTGCAACTGTGATTGGTTTATTGGCTGCACCGGTAATTATGGCCGAGCAGGGATGGGATGACCATGACCGCTCTACCAAAATGGTTCCTCATGATATTGCACTGGATTACTTACAATCCTGTGCACCAAATGCCATCTTATTTACTTATGGCGATAATGATACCTACCCGCTCTGGTATATCCAGGAAGTAGAAAATGTGCGGCCTGATGTGCGTATTGTAAACTTAAGTTTATTTGATACAGATTGGTACATCAATGGTTTAAGACAAAAACAAAATGAATCGGCGCCATTGCCTATTACCATGAAACCTGAACAATATGTACAGGGTGAAAGAGATGTAATGCCGTATGATGATTATAAAATTGCAGGTAATGTTGAGCTTAAAAATGTAGTTGATTTATTGTTATCAAACGATGAAAGCGATAAAGTAGCCATGCAGGATGGATCAAAATCTAACTTCCTGCCAACTAAAAACCTTAAAATTACGGTAGATCCACAACAGGTAATCAGCACAGGAACAGTGCCTGCAGCTGATGCTTCAAAAATTACCACCACCATGGATTGGAAATTTAATAAAGGTTACGTTACTAAAGGAACTTTGGCAATGTTCGATATCCTTGCACATAACAACTGGAAACGTCCGATTTATTTCGCGTCTACCGTTCCTTCAGAGCAATATAACGGTTTAGACAAGTATTTATACAGCGAAGGTTTGGCCATGCGTTTATTGCCGCTTAAAGCTGACACTACAGCATCTGAGGATAGACCAGAGCAATTGAATACCCCAATTTTGTATAATAACGTGATGACTAAATTTAAGTGGGGAAATATGAAAACCGCTAAATATTTAGATCCGCAATCATCAGATGATACTTTCATTTTCACGAATCTCTTCAGTAGCTTAACCAACAGCTTAATTAAAGAAGGTAAAACTACTGAAGCTAAAAAAGTAGTAGATAAATATTTCGCGGTAATGCCTGATAAATTCTTCGGCATCCGTACCGTTGTAGTGAAATTCTATATGGCTGAAAACTTATATAAACTAGGTGAAACTACCAGAGCAAATGATATTTTAGACAAATCTGGCGATTATATCAATAAGGAATTAAACTATCTGGCTGATATTTCACAATCGAAAGGTTTAACCGGATCGCAGAATATTCAAACCGGCTTATATTATCTGGACCGAATGATTAAAACGAGTAAAGCTGCAGGTCAGGATAAATTGAGTGATAAGCTGCAGAAAACATTCAACAACCTCGAAGGCCGTTTATCAATGTTCTTCCCGCAACAGGGTCCACAATAACAAGCGGATCTGAAAATAAGTTTACAAAGCAGCTGCATTAATTTGCAGCTGCTTTTTTTATTGAACAAACCTCGCAGGTTTTAAAAACCTGCGAGGTTTAAACAGAGCGTCATTTCGAGCGGAGTGCAACGTAGCCGAGAAATCTATCAAGATAGATCTCTCCGTTCGCTGCGCTTCAGTCGAGATGACGAGAAGTCTAGGGCGCCCCGTAATAAACCCATCGGGTTAACCACAAAAAAATCCCGTTTAGCATTGCCAAACAGGATTCAAATTTATTTTAGTTAATGATTACTCGTTTACAACACCCATCGCACAGAATTTATCAATTCGTTGTTCGATCAGTTTATCTGTTTTTAGTTTACCTAAAGCAGCTAAATCTTTAATTAGGTAATCTTTTAAAGTTTTACCCATTAACTCCGGATCCTGGTGAGCGCCACCAAGGGGTTCTGGGATAATGCCATCGATTAATTTGTTGCCAAACATATCATCGGAAGTCAATTTCAAACATTCAGCAGCTTTCTCTTTAAAATCCCAGCTTCTCCACAAAATAGATGAGCAAGATTCAGGAGAGATTACCGAGTACCAGGTGTGTTCTAACATATATACCTTATCACCGATACCGATGCCCAAAGCACCTCCGGAAGCACCTTCACCTACTACAACACAAATAATCGGCACGCGAAGGATAGACATTTCCAATAAGTTTCTGGCAATAGCTTCACCTTGTCCACGCTCTTCTGCCTCTAAACCAGGGTAAGCACCCATTGTATCGATAAAAGAGACAACCGGTTTATTAAACTTTTCAGCCAAACGCATTAAACGCAAAGCTTTACGATAACCTTCCGGGTTGGCCATACCGAAATTGCGAAACTGACGCTCTTTGGTATTTTTACCTTTTTGATGACCGATAACCATTACCGTTTGACCATTGATGGAAGCAAAACCACCGATAATCGCTTTGTCATCCTTAACCGTTCTATCACCATGCATCTCGATAAAATCATCGCAGATCATGTTAATGTAATCAAGAGTTTGTGGACGATCTGGGTGACGGCTCATCTGAACCTTGTTCCAACCGGTTAAATTTTTATATAAGTTATTGGTAGTTTCATCTAATTTACCATCAAGCTCGTCTAAAGTGGCAGACATATCTACCTTAGTTTTTTCGGCAACTTGCTTAACCTTTTCTATCTGCTGAACTAAATCGGCAATAGGTTTTTCAAAATCGAATGATGTTTTTATTTGCTGCATAATTGAACCACAAAAATAAGTAATTATTTTTAGTTTGCAGTGAACAGTTTTTTGTTTGCTTTTTTGCCGGAGTAAATCGCGTTAGCATAAAGGAAAATAGCATCGTAAATAGTCTTTTACTATTCTTTTTATTCTTCAGGATTTGAAAAGCAATTGCAGTAGTGCTTTGGTTTGGTTCTGTCCCGCCCCCGTTTCTGCTCCGATGAAACCTGTGAAACAAGCAATCAAACCATAAAAACAACAAAAATAAGTGATTAAATCGGGAGCATCCACTAAGTCGGGTTTATTTTACACCTGCCTGTGCAACTATGCCGGGTTTCCGTGCCACCGTCCTAACCTAGCTAGCCCTGATTGGAGCGGCATACTTTTTTACAGCACTACCTTCAAATTGCTGTCATGCTGAGGAACGAAGCATCTGTTTCATCGGGGTGAGATGCTTCGTGCCTCAGCATGACATGAACAATAAAAAAGATATAGCGCAAAGCAGGACGAACAATAATCATTATACTGCAACTGCGCTTCAATAAACCTAAAAGGGTTGACAGATTTAATTGCAACGTGCACAGGAATTTTTCAACGCTAAAATTTTAGAACTTAGCAGCCTCGCCTGCTTTTGGTAATGCTTTTTTGATAAACTCACGGATATGGTTATTGGCCGTTTTCAGATCATCTTTACGTAAATACATCATGTGCCCACTCCGGTAACCTTCCCAGCTCATGCGGTCTTGCAATTTACCGGCGGCATCCAACTGCCACATGCTATATTTGGCATTAAAATAATCGCAGGCTCCATCGTAATAGCCCGACTGCACCAATAAATGCAGATATGGATTCTGCGCCATGGCTTGACGCAGATTATCTCCGGTCTGATCGCCACTTTTATCCCATGGGTAAACGGAACCAAACATATTGTACTTCAAATCGGTTTTATAATTCAATTCGTTGCGGATATACATATTGATAGCTGGCGTAAAGGAATGCAGCCAGGAAGTTAGCTCTGCATTATAATCGGGTCCTTCACCTGCACTCATTTTATCTATGCCACGATAACGAGAATCTAGCCTGCCAACGGTAAAACCTTTATCTCTCAACAGCTCTTTCCAGAAGAAATCAGTCGGTACGTTGAGGTTATAATCTAATATCACTTTTTCTGAAAGACCGGAGTAACGTGCCATTTTTACGGCAATGGCCTTCTTTTTATCAGCACTCAGCATCCCACCCTGCGAAATAGCAGGAATTAACTCATTAATGGTAAAACCTTCTACTTCAGGAAGCATATCCGTTAAATCTTTGCCCTGTAAATCTTCTGATAAAGCTTTATGGTACCATGCGGTAGCCGCAAAATACGGTAAACGCAAAGCGGCATCAACAGGACCGCTACGCTCAATACCGAGTTCGGTTGGCGAAACCAATACCACACCATTTAAATACATCCATTGACTGTTTTGCAGCTCTAAAGCTAAGCCTGAAACACGTGTAGTGCCATAGCTTTCGCCAATTAAAAACTTTGGCGAAGCCCATCGGTTATTACGGGTTACAAAAGTATTGATCCACTCGGCAAGGTATTTAATATCGGCACGGACACCAAAAAATTTATTGGTTGGAATATCTTTGCTCACCGCTCTGGAATAACCTGTGTTAACCGGATCTATATATACAATATCGGCCATATCCAAAATAGAATATGGATTTTCTTTATAACCATAAGGCTGTACGGGATAACCTTCATCATCAATATTCAGCACTACCGGACCGGTATAGGCAATGTGCATCCAAACTGAAGCTGAGCCCGGACCTCCGTTAAAAGAAATCACTAAAGGCCGTCCGTCCCGATTTTGCACGTCGCTCCGTTCGTAGTAAGTATAAAACAAACCAGCAATCGGTTTTCCATCTTCATCCCAAACTGGTAATGTACCTGTAGTGGCTTTATACGGAACAGCTTTGCCATTAATATTTACCGAATGATTGGTAATTACAGAGCTCTCTACATTAATATTCCGTTCGTTTGTAGAGGATTTAGCTTCGTCTTTAACGGTAACCTGCGTAGTGGTTATGGTTTCTTTTGATTGGCCTTTTCTTGGTCCTTGTTGTGCATACGCAAAAATGCCCGTGCTTAAAAATGTAGCGAGTATAAATCTGAATTTCATCTAGTTTGGTTTGGTTGCTAAATATCAAACTATTGCAGCGTTAATCAAAAAGCGCATTAGAAATGTTACCATAAAAGCCAGCACTGCTTTTGGTATACCGATTCTTCAAAAACATGCAGTAATACTGCAGTAAAGTCTTTATTTAACGTTACGCTTAAACTACACAGGATGATAATTCTATACTTATGATTATGATGCAGCATCTATTTGTAAATTAAATTACTTTAAAGCCATTTTACTAAAAATATGGTATTCGCCAGGAGCTAAAGTTTGTGAGTAAATACCGGTACCTAAATTAATACCGGCGTTAACCGCATCGATCCAGGTTCCAGCCGATCCGAAATCGATATTTGCCGCTATATCTTCATCAGTCGATGCTTTTTTACATGCGGTAGTAAACACTGTTAACAAGAGAAACAGATAAAGGATGTTTTTGCCTTTTTCGTTCCTTGCAGACATGAACCAAGGCGGTAAATATTTTTTTTCATTGCATCTGCCTCGGTCTGTGTCCCCACAGACCGAAATCTCAATACTGGCCTGTGAGGACACAGACCACGGAATCCTTATATAGATCTATTCTCTTCTACTCCCAGTTTAGCAGTCAGAACCTCATCTGTTTTCTTTGGTTCACGGATAAATATATAACAGATTATAGCTGCTAAAATCATCAATCCACCGCCTAGTTGTACGGCCAAAAGCCTGTCGTTATTGAGTACATTGCGCATGAGCCAGCCAAAACCAAGGGAGGCAATAATTTCGGGTAATACAATAAAGAAGTTGAAGATACCCATGTAAATCCCTATTTTATTTTTGGGCAGCGAGCCGCTTAACATGGCATAAGGCATAGAAAGGATACTCGCCCAGGCAATGCCTACTCCTGTCATGCATAAATACAGCATATTTTTATCGTGCACCCAGGCTACGCTGATTAAACCTATGGCTCCACAGACTAAACAAATGGCATGTGTAGTTTTACGGCCCAATGCATCGGCAATTTTTGGTAGTACCAGTGCAAACAGAAAGGTAATAACACTGTAATAAGCGAGGGTTAAACTGCCAAAATCTGCACCATGTGCATAAACCGGATCAGCAGCATCTTTACCCCCAAAAACATTCACAGCCACTGCCGTGGTATAATAAAACCACATTAAAAACAAACCTGGCCAGGTAAAAAACTGAACCAAGGAAACAATCTGCATTCTTTTGGGCATATTCCTTAAGGCATGAAAAATTTCCCTGGCACCACCGCCAAAACCTTTATTGCTTTCTTTTAACTTTTCTTTAAAATCTACATCCTGCGGAGGGTATTCTTTAGTAGTAAGCACTGTCCACAGTACTGCTGCGAAAAAGAAAAAGGCACCGATGTAAAAAGAAAACTTCACGTTTTCCGGAATACTCCCTTTTTCTGCTGTATTGGTTAAGTGGAAGATATTATTCATGATCCACGGTAAGGCCGAAGCCACACTGCCACCCAAACCAATCATCATACTCTGCATAATGAAACCGCGGTTAACCTGACTATCGGGCAATTTATCGGTAACAAAAGCGCGGAAAGGTTCCATTGCAATGTTTCCAAAAACATCTAAAACCCAAAGCAGTCCGGCTGCCATCCAAAGCACACTACTGTGCGGCATAAAGATTAAAGCAATACTACTCACAATGGCCCCAAGCATAAAATAAGGCCTTCTTCTACCCCATTTTGGATGCCAGGTACGATCGCTCAGGTAACCTATTACCGGCTGAACCAGTAATCCGGTTAAAGGTGCTGCCAAAAACAACAATGGAACCTGATCGGGATTGGCGCCCAGATTTTCGTAAATACGACCCATGTTGGCCCTTTGTAAATCCCAACCGAACTGAATCCCGAAAAAACCAACGCTCATGTTAATGATCTGTGCAAGTGTTAATTTGGGATTCTCGAATATTGTTTTTAAGCTCATTTTGTTTAGTTTAAGCGCTCAGCGTTGGGTGCATGGCGTTATTTTCTATTGCAATTAATAAATTCTACGCTAACTAGTGCCTCATTTTTCACCACAGAGAACGCAGAGTTTTGACACAGCGTTCACCGAGAATAAATATCCTTCGTGTTTCTCTGTACTGTTACTTTGTGTGCTCTGTGGTTAGTTTTAGTTTTTTCGCTAAGCGCGTAACGCAAGACGCATAGCAAAAATCTTTAAAATTCTATCACCTGTGCACTAACCGGCGCCAAGATTACTGGAATACTTGTTCCTGCGGGAATATTTAATTTTTTGTCTGTTAACAGATCCTTAACCGGCGATGAATGTTTAACTTTTAAAATCTGATCTGGGATTTCAATATTGGCGGTTAAAGTTTCTGTCCGATCGAAATTAGCCACTACCAATAAACGCTGTTTACCCGAGTAACGGATAAAAGCATACATGCGGTTGTTCATGTTCCCAGCAACAGGCACTTCATAAATTTCGCCGTTAACTACGGCATCACTTGTTGAAGTTACTTTTAGCAGTTGTTGATAATAAGCCCTTAAATTTTGTTGGGAAGTGCTTAATTTCCCTCCATCAAACAATCCGCCGTTCATCCATTTCTGGTGGCTCGGCACACCCCAATAATCGAATATGGTGGTCCGGTTATCATCTTCGCCAAAACCTTCCTGCCCTTTACCCGGTTCGCCTACTTCCTGACCAAAATAAAGCATCACCGGACCGCCACCTAAAGTTGCCGAAACTACCATTGCGGGTAGCGCTAGTTCGGCCTTGCCTGCAAATCCGGCAGATGCAATGCGTTCTTCATCGTGATTTTCTAAAAAGCGTAACATCCGGTGGCCAAAACCAGCACTCTCTTTCTGCCAAACGAAACGGATATCTTTTACATCTGCATTTGATTCATTCCTGATCAATCTTTTTAAACCATCATATAAACCCACTTTATCGTATAGGTAATCAAATTTGCCTTCATCTAAATATTGTTTATAAACTTTTGGATTATAGGCCTCTCCGATAAAAATTAAATCAGGATTCACTTTTTTAACCTGTGGAATGACCCAGTTCCAAAAAGCAATGGGTACCATTTCGGCCATATCGCATCTAAAACCGTCTACTCCTTTATTGGTCCAATAGGTTAAAACATCGCGCATTTTCAGCCAGACTGGCGGAATGGGGTCAAAATATTGTTTTTCGCCGTTCTGATAATCTACGCCGTAATTTAACTTAATGGTTTCGTACCAATCGTCGTATTTAGGCTGCGCCGAAAACACATTGTTCCCTGTTGCTTTAGCAGGATTTTCATCAAATTTCCCATCCTGCAAACTCGTAATTGGTGTTTGCTTTGCACCACCAGTTGGCGGGGCAAACGGCTGACCAGGAGTATAATAAAAATCGTTCTGAGCACTAAATGCTTTTGTTACATCATCCTGGGCACCAAAATCGATTACATTTTTTGGTTTTGCATGAGAATGATAGCTCCTGGCAACATGATTGGGTACAAAATCGATCAGCACTTTTAAGTTTTTAGCATGTGTTCTTTTCACCAGCGCTTCAAACTCCTTCATTCTGTTATTAATATCAACAGCCAAATCAGGATCTACATCGTAATAATCGCGAATGGCGTAGGGAGAACCTGCTCTTCCTTTTACCACATCGGCGTCATCAGGTTTAATTCCGTATGCAGAATAATCAGTTAAACTTGCATGGGCAAGTGCACCGGTATACCAAACATAATTTACGCTGAGTTCTTTTATGCCATATAAGGCTTTATCGGTAATATCGTTAAACTTACCCGAACCATTTTGTTCGATGGTTCCGTAAGGGATATTGGTGGTATTTTTATTCCCAAATAAGCGGGGCAATAACTGGTAAATAACGATCTGCTTATCGTTCATTTTTTTACTTTGTTTTTGTGCAAAGGATGATGATGAAATAAGTAAAAAGAAAATTGCCACAATATAGGCTACCGCATTAAGATTGCTTCGTTCCTCGCAATGACGATCAGTCGAGGCAAATCTCCGTCCGTTTTCCATTTTACATTTTACCTCTACAATCATACCAACGCTGTGTTGTTTACTTCAATTTCAGTATTTCCGGCCAATTTATAAAACTGATTCCTGATACCAATTTCTAAATCAACAGCGGCATTATTTTTAATATTGATACCGCTCTCGGTGATATTAATTTTTAAGGTAGTTCCTCTAAAGCCGATAGTAAATGAAAAAGATTTCCATTTGCCTGGCAAGAAAGGATTAAACTGCAATTTACCATCGCGCACACGCATGCCTGCAAAACCTTCTACCACACTCATCCAGGTTCCTGCCATCGAAGTGATGTGCAAACCATCTTCTGTATCGTTGTTATAATCATCCAGATCTAAACGGGCGGTACGTAAGTAGAATTCGTATGCACGTGCTTCGTCATTTAATTTTGCTGCTAAAATACTGTGTACACAAGGCGACAATGAACTTTCGTGCACGGTACGGGGCTCATAAAAGTCAAAGTTGCGTTTTAATGTATCCTGATCGTAATCTTCTTCAAAGAAATATAAGCCCTGTAAGACATCGGCCTGTTTAATGAAGCACGAGCGTAAAATCCTGTCCCAGCTCCATTTTTGATTAATCGGACGTTCGCTGGCAGGAAGATCTTTCACCAAAATTTGTTCTTTATCTAAATATCCATCTTGCTGTAAGAAAATGCCCAATTTTTCATCTTGTGGATAATACATCTTTTCGATAATATCAGCCCAATCAGTAAATTCATTTTGATCGAAATCTAAGTTTTTTAATAAGCTGTTATATTTCTCTGGCTGCTGTGCTTTTACAATTTCAGCGGCTTCCGTTGCATATTTCATGCACCAGGTTGCCAAAATGTTGGTGTACCAGTTGTTGTTTACATTGTTCTCATATTCGTTTGGTCCGGTTACCCCAAGCATTACATATTGCTGTTTGTCATTGCTCCAGTTAACGCGTTGTTTCCAAAAACGAGCAATACCGATCAATACTTCTAAACCAAAGTCAGAAAGATAACTTTCATCCCCTGTATAACGGATATAATTAAAAATGGCAAAAGCGATAGCGCCATTACGGTGGATTTCTTCAAAAGTAATTTCCCACTCGTTATGGCATTCCTCACCGTTCATCGTTACCATTGGATACAATGCTGCACCATCTTTAAAACCTAATTTCGCGGCGTTTTCAATAGCTTTACCCAATTGTTTATGTCGATACACTAACAAATTTTTACTTACTTCCTGTGGAGCAGTTGCCAGGTAAAAAGGCACGCAATAAGCCTCAGTATCCCAATAGGTTGAACCACCATATTTTTCGCCAGTAAAACCTTTCGGACCAATATTCAATCGATCATCTTTACCGGTGTAGGTTTGAAAAAGCTGAAAAATATTGAAACGAATAGCCTGCTGAGCAGAAACATCGCCTTCGATAATGATATCACTTTCTTCCCACTTGCTTGCCCATGCTTCGGTTTGTTCCTTTAACAAGGTATCGAATCCTTTAGCAGATGCTTTGGCAATTACTGATTTTGTTTTTTTTAAAAGTGACTCTTTTGGGTAATTTTCTGAAGATAAATTCGCCGCGATTTTAACCAGCGTGATCTCTTCGTTTGCTTTTACCTCAAGAGAAAAAGTTTGTCCCACAAATTTCTCTTTACGAACAGCCTCTGGATTGATATCTAATTTCTCAGCATTTTTATACAGTTCGATATTACTCCCGGTGCAAACTTCAAATTCAGTTTTCTTTGTTCTTAGTTTGATATAAGCTTCTGTTCCCGAAATTTCATCTGCAATTTTATCCCAGAATTTTTCGTCATAGTTGCTGTCCTGATTTTTAATATCGCCATCAATAAAAGGCATCAAGGTTAATCTCCCATCGAAATTTAATGGGGTAATGCTATAACAGATCGCACCAACTTCATCATCAGCGATGCTGCAAAAACGGGTTGATTTAACTTTTAGGGTTTTACCGCTTTTTAACTTTGCCGTGAAGGTACGCTCCAGATATCCCGCATGCATGTTCAGTACACGTTTAAAACCGTTTACCTCAGCTGTTGCCAGATCAAGGATTTCATCATCGATTTTTACTTGGATACCTATCCAGTTTGCCGCGTTTAATACTTTCGCAAAATATTCCGGGTAACCGTTTTTCCACCACCCCACGCGTGTTTTATCTGGGTAATAAACACCTGCAACGTAATTTCCAGGTAGGGTTTCTCCGGTATAAGTTTCTTCAAAATTGGCGCGCTGGCCCATACGTCCATTACCCAAACTGAAAATACTTTCCGAAATTTTATTTAAATGTGGATCAAAGCCTTCTTCGATAATATTCCACTCATCTGCTTTAATGTAGTTTCTCATATTCTAGTATCAAGTAGCGAGTTACTAGTATCAAGTGATTAGTATTGGGTATCAAGATAAATCCACTACTTGATACTCACTACTTAATACTTGCTACTCCTTTACAACTCTTCTAAATCTCTAACTGTTAATTTATCTAATCCGCTTACTACCACATCTGCCTGGGTAAGTACGCTTTTTTCGCCGATACCGATGGCTTTCATTCCGCCTCTCTTTGCTGCTTCTACGCCTGCAACGGCATCTTCAAAAACCACACATTCATCAGGTTTAAAGCCTAAAAGTTCTGCTCCTTTTAAAAATACCTCGGGATCTGGTTTTGATTTGGTTACCATATTGCCATCCACAATTTCATCGAAGAAATGGGCCAAATTTGTTTTTTCTAAAATGATCCCTGAGTTTTTGCTGGCTGAGCCTAATGCCAGTTTATAGCCTGCTTTATGTATTTCTGTCAAGAAATCAACTGTTCCAGGCAAAACTTCAGCAGGTGTCATTTTGGTAATCATATCTACATACCAGCCGTTTTTTAAACTGGCCAGTTCTTCTTTTTCGGCATCGGTTTTCTCTACGCCGCCCCAGGCCAAAATCTTGTTCAAACTTTCTACGCGGCTAACGCCTTTTAACTGCTCATTCTGCTCCTCGGTAAAATCGAAACCCATAGCATTGGCCAAACGTTTCCAGGCTTTATAATGGTAAACCGCAGTATCTACCAGCACACCATCGAGGTCGAAAAGACAAGCCTTTATTGAGGCAGAAGGCGTAAGGTTGAAGGTAGAAGGTCCTATATGACTATTATTTTGCATCTTTTATTATATTTTTTTGTATCAGGTAGTGAGTATCAGGTATCGAGATGTAAAGCCTTGCATTTTAAACCCTATACCGTTTAACCTTCTACCTTAATTCGAGCACCAAAGTGGTCTTAGCGGGTACTTTAATGTTTTTGAATTCGATGTTTTCGTCAGTAATTACATTTTTAGCAGTTGTAATTCCTGCTGTTCTTTCTGCAAAGCGATCGGTATTTAATGTTTTTTCTTTATCAGTATTGTTTACAATAACCATTACAGTGCCTTTTGGTTCTACATTGTAGCGGAAATAAACATAAATATCATCTTGCGGTACAAACTGCATCAGTTTACCTGTTTGCAATGCCGGACTGTTTTTGCGAAAATTAGCTAAGGTTTTTACAAAGTTGAACGCTTCATTCTCTTTGTTTGTACGTCCATCGGCAATAAATTTATCTTTTTTATCACCTTCCCATCCACCAGGAAAATCAGAACGGATCAATCCATCTGGATTGGAGAAATTTTTCATTAAAATTTCAGTTCCGTAATACATCTGCGGAATGCCCCGCATGGTTAACAAGATACTCATTCCCATTTTGTATTTGTCGAAATCTTCACCAACCATTGAGTAAAAGCGGCTCAAATCATGGTTATCTAAAAATATGCAATTGGTATTTGGGTTTTTGTAAAGAAAATCATGCGCTAAGGTTGCATACAAACGGTTAATTCCGTCTACCCAACCATTCTTGCCATTTATTCCTTCATAAATCGCATCTTTTAAAGTAGCATCGGTAATGCCTTGTAAATGGGTATCGAAACCACGGTTAACAGTATTACCACCCGTAAAAAAAGCCTGATTGGCCACTGCGGTTACCAATGTTTCTCCGAAAACGGATAAGTGCGGAAATTCTGCCTGCACTTTTAAAGCCCAATCGGCCATATAAACCGGATCGTTGTAACCGTAGGTATCCAGGCGTAAACCATCAATACCTGCATATTCAATCCACCAGATGTGGTTTTGAGTCAGGTAATTTTGTACATAAGGATTCCGTTGGTTTAAATCGGGCATTGAAGGTACAAACCAGCCATCCAGCATCTGCTTGCGGTCGGCTGCTGATGCATGTACATCCATTAAGGTCTGATCGCGATAACTCGTTTGCGTGTATTTCGGCCATTGGTTTAACCAGCTTTTCATCGGTAAATCTTTATAAAACCAATGTTGGGTACCAATGTGGTTGTGTACAATATCTTTAATCACTTTTAATCCTTTGGCATGGGCAATCTCTACATACTTTTTATAAAGTGCATTTGTGCCATAACGTGGATCAATTTTATAATGATCGGTTACTGCGTAGCCATGATATGAAGCTTGTGGCATATCATTTTCTACCTCTGGTGTCATCCAAACTGTAGTTACGCCTAGATCTTTCAGGTAATCAAGATGGTTAATTACTCCCTGGATATCACCGCCATGGCGGTAGTACATGCTATCGCGGTTTAATGAGGTTTCGGTTAAACCCTGAATAACATCGTTGCTTTTATCGCCGTTCGAAAAACGATCGGGCATGAGCAGGTAAATAAAATCTTTGTTGGTTACGCCTTGAATCCTGCCCGCACTTTTATCGCGGTTTTTTAATTCATAGGTGTAAGTAAATGTGTTTTTTCCGTTAAAGGCAAAGTTAATCGGGAATTTGCCGGCCTTGGCTGATGGAGCAATTGTTAAGTCGAGAAATAAATAATTCGGGTTTTCAACTTTGTTAACCTTTGCGAGTTTTACCCCTGGATAAGCTAATGAAACCGAGCTTGAAGCAATGTTTTCACCATGAACAAGCAATTGCAATATAGGATTGTGCATACCTGTAAACCAGAACATCGGTTCTACCCGCTCTAACTTTTGGGCAAAAAGATTGATGCTGCTAAACAGTACAATAAGAATAGTCAGCGTTTTTTTAAATCTCCACGCATTTGCATGGATTTTAGTTTGAGCATTTAAAACAGAAGAATTAAGGGACTGGACAGTAACTACTGAAGTAAGCGATTTGATCATGCTAAAACTTTTTAATGTTTTTAAAAATCCTGCAGAGATCAAAAGATCTCTACAGGAATAGTATAGTTAATAATTAAATTTTAACCATGGTGTAAGCACCTGTTTTACCATCGGCATTAAGTGTTAAGATCAGCTTATATGTACCAGCTACAGTAACATTAACATCTCCACCATTATCACCAATACTGGTTCCCCAATCGTGATTTCTTCTGAACTTAAAGGCACCAGGAGTTAAAGCAACTGTTGCAGTCCATGTATTTTTACCATCATTTACCGGACTAAGGTCGGTATCAACAGACCAGTTACTTCCCGGAATGGCATTACCAATAATTGACCAGTAATCTGCATCGGCAATGGTGTAAACATTCGCATTAAGATCGACAGTTAGCAGTTTAAAACCTGCCGAGATGGAGCTGATATCACCACCGGAAGTACTGAGTTTACCACCTCCTGCATCGCCATAAGCTAAGTCAAATTTCTTCGCAGCAGTAATCTTAAAATTACCACCATCGAACTTGATAATTCCGGTATAAATGCCATTGCCGACGACAGAAACTAAGCTATCAGCTGTTAGTGGATTCCATCCCTGATATGCCCCCGGTACGTACACCCAGGAAGTTAAAGGGAATGGCTTTGCACTTATAGAAACTACGTTACTGTAAACCGGAGCTATCGCATTGGAGATGGCCGCTTTTACCCTGATTTCTACATCAGAATTTACAGCAGTAGATAAATTTAAAGAAAGCAGTAAATTGTTAAAATCCAATCCATTATAACTTTTAGTAGTCACATTTGGATCAAAAATTACTTCTTTTGTTTTATCTGCTGCAAAATTTGCTCCTTTTGGAGATAACTGTAAAGTATTGGTAACAGCTGCCTGATAACCAAAATTAGCATTGCTTAAAGTAAAAGTAACCACATTGGTAGTGAGCATGCTTTTATCCAAAACTACCGATGTAGCCGAACTTTTTAAAGAACCTCCGGTGCCTGCATTGGCTATGGCACGGGTTTCGTCCTTTTTGCATGACCATAGCGAGAGCGTGATAAAGCTAAAGGCTAAGGATTTAAAGAATATTGATTTCATCTTTATAAATATTAAGATTAATAACCTGTGTTCTGAACCAGATTTGGATTGGCAATTAAATCTGCTGTCGGAATTGGATATAAGTTACGGTAAGCCGGTAAACTTGCGCCTGCTTTAACGCCACCTTTAAATGGCCATAAATAAGTGGAACCAGTAAATTTGCCATAACGGATTAGATCGGTACGACGGTGCGCTTCCCAATACAATTCACGCGCACGTTCATCTAAAAAGAAGTCTACAGAGAGGGTGCTTACATCGCCACTGTTGTTACCATAAGCACGGCGACGCAAGTTATTCACATAGGTAAGTGCTTGTGCAGTACTCCCGCCTGAACCACCACGCATTACGGCTTCACCATAAATTAAGTATTGCTCTGCTAAACGGAATAATGCAAAATCCAATGAACTGAATGTGCCATTTAACGATGCAGGTGTAACTCCTCCGGAAGTAACGTTTTTAAATTTGGTTACCCTTAATCCATCTGTAAATACACCAATGTCATCTACGTTGCTTTTTGTTCCAAAAAATATACCGCGTTTATCTGCCGTTCCGTTAGGATCAGGAAATAATGCCGGTAAGTTCTGACGGGTTCTGTTACCACCCCAGCCACCTGAAGGTACTCCATAAGATGCAGGGCTCATGTCTGCATTAATTGCAGCATTAACCAAAAAGGTAGTTCCTCCGAAATTTGTTCCTCTTACACCATCGTAATTAATGGTTAAAATGTTTTCTGTATTATTTACATTATTATCGGCCAAAAATAAATCTCTGTAATTGGCTTTTAATGAATAACCAGAGTTGATCACCTTAGTTGAGTAGGTAATGGCTTCTGTATATTTTGCTGTTCCGGTGTAAACCTGGGCATTTAAATATAATCTGGCTAACAAAGCCCAGTCTGCTCCTTTATCTGCACGACCATAATCATTGGTACGGGGATCGGCCAAATCGCCTTCAATCGCTTTTAATTCTGATTCTACATAAGCGAACAAAGCTGCTCTTTGAATTTGTTTAGGATTGGTTTTGCCAATCGCATCCTCTTCTGTTACGAATGGAGGATTTCCGAAACCATCTAATAAAACCCAATATTGAAATGCTCTTAAGAAGCGGGCTTCGGCACGGTAACGTTGAATGGCTGAAGCATCGGAACCGGTAATATTGCGACTTGCCAACTTCTCTGGTGTGCTTTCGCGAAGAAACTCATTGCAAATCGTAATCTGCAAAATGCTTTTAGAATATAAACCCCTTAAAAATTGATTATCGCTATTCCAGGTAGCATAATCTAATTCCGGAATACCTGTATCTCCCCAGGCACAAATTGCTTCATCGGTTACCAGCTCCTGTGAAGTCCAGAATAACCGGAAGAAATCTGCAAATCCTGCGTTTAAGCCACCAATATCACTATTATCTGATCCTGTTGGACTGGTTAATGCATAAGTAGCGTACAATTTTACCAGCTCTTGTTTGTATCCCGCAGGCGTAGCATATACCACGTCGGCAGTTACATCATTCGTAGGCTTTAAATTTAAGGCATCTTTCTTACAAGAATTTAAAGAAAGTAATAAACCTGTGGTTGCCAATATTATTTTAAACGAATTTTTCATTTCTCTTTATCTTTATTAAAAACCAACATTTAAACCTAAAGTGTATGTCCTTGGTCTGGGATATAACTTAAAGTCGATACCATCTGTTAACTCAGGATCCAGCCCTTTATATTTAGAGATTACAAACACATTCTGGCAATTGGCCGTAATTCTTAAACTGGTGTTGCTATTTTTAAATAACTTACCGGCGTCATAAGCCAGGCCAAGGTTATCCATTTTTAAGAAGGAAGCATTTTTAACATAGTAATCACTTAAATACTGACTTGTAGTGAAGTTGGTGTTTAAGAAATCTACAGCAGCATTGTTAATTAAGCCCGCTGAGCTAAGGATATTGTTTCTAATACCAAAGTTTGATGATACGTTATCATAAACATAATTGCCTAAGTTAGCTCTCAATACCGTACTAATGGTCCATTTTTTATAACTGAAAGCAGTATTGAACCCCAAAGTAATTTTAGGATCTGGCGACTTATAAAAATACTGATCACTTGAGTTCACTACACCATCGCCATTTGAATCTTCATATACACCTTCCAGTGGCTTTCCGGCACTGTTATAAACCTGTTTGTAAACGTAGAAGGCACCAGGAAGTTGATTTACAGCATTGTATTTAATGGTAACCCCTGTTCCACCAGTAATGTCGCCTGCACCTTGCTTACTTCCCGGATCAGGATTTAAGGTTAAATTGGTTACTTTTCTTTTGTTATAAGCTGCATTGAAGCCAAAATCCCATGAAACGTTTTCCGTTTTGATAGCTGCAAAATTTAAGCTAAACTCAGCTCCTCTTACATCCATATTACCCACATTGGTAATCAAATTATTGTTAAAGTTTGTTCCTACAGGAATGTTCACCGTAGCCAATAAATCTTTTGTCTTTTTATAGTAAACGTCTATTGCCCCGTAGATTCTTCCTTTGAAAAAGCCATAATCTAAACCAGCATTATAGGTGGTGGTGGTTTCCCATTTTAAATCCGGATCATAGGCAGAAGGTGCGTAATAATCGTAAAAAGTATCGCCTATCTGGTATTGGCCTGTGTTACTGTTTGAATAATATTTAGCTAAATAACTGTAATCGCCTACGGTATCTCCATCTTTATTACCCGTTTCACCGTAACTTAACCTCAGTTTTAAATCTGAAACGGCTTTACTTTCCTTTAAGAAGTTTTCGCCTGCAATTCTCCAGGTAAAACCAACTGAAGGGAAATAACCCCAACGGTTTTCCTCGGCGAACCTTGATGACGCATCTGCACGCATGGTTCCTGAAAGGATGTATTTATCGGCTAAGGTGTAAACTAACCTTCCGTAGTAGGATAACAATTTGTTGCGGTCAACAGAGAATGGAAACTTAGGCGTAGTTCTTAATACCCCTGTTGCACTATATTCGTTAAAGCTGAAGTTTGTTTTCGCATTATCATAATACCCATAACCCGCGGTTGCATCAAAACGACTTCTGATGCTGGCCACATCTTTGGCATAATTTAAATAAAACTCAGATACCTTATTATTGGATGTATTCAGCGATTGAGTAGAAGATCCGTTAGTTGAAAAGCTTGTGGCGGCAAATGCCGGAACAAAAATACGTCCTGTGCCTTTAGAAACATCGTAACCTAAATTTAAGTTAGCATGCAATTCTGGCAAAAAGTGGAAAGAATAGTCGAATCTTACATTTCCAAAGCTTCGGGCGGCGTTTCCATTATTATTTCTTAACATGATCTGCGCTACCGGATTTCTTGGTGCGTTGGGATTCAAGGATCCATCTGCTCTTAACCATTCGAAATAATTTCCAAACTGATTAGTTGCGGTAACCGGTTGCGTAGGATCAAACTGAATGGCATTTGCAATGGCATTATTGTTATCATTGGCAAAGTGTGATTCGGTTAATGTCCCTTTAAGGCTTAAATCAATTTTTAAGTGATCGGTGAATAATCTTGGTGAAACTGTAATGGCTCCTGTTGCCCGGTTAAACCTATCAGTAATTAACAAACCTTGCTGATCTAAATAACCTGCTGATACACGATAAGGAACACCGTGAAACTTACCCGCAATACTAAGGTTATTATCACTTGCAAAAGCATTTTGAAAGATTTCATTCTGCCAATCAGTGTTTGCTTTTCCTAAAAGCGAAACAAATGTTTTGCCTACATCATAGGCAGCGGTTGGATTGGCATTTACAAAAGTACGGATTTGATCTGCCGAGAGCACATCTACCTTTTTTGCAATGGTTGCAACAGAATTATTGGTACTGAAATTAATTACCGGCGCACCTGTACCCCCTTTTTTAGTGGTAATTAAGATTACGCCATTGGATGCTCTGGAACCATAAATTGCTGTAGCATTTGCATCTTTCAACACGGTAAAGGTCTCGATGTCGTTCGGGTTGATCAATGATAGAGGACTAGGTGCATTATCGATTGATTTTCCACTGAAAGGAACTCCATCAATAACAATTAAAGGGTCGTTACTTGCATTTAATGAGGCTCCGCCACGGATGCGGATCTGACTACCAACACCTGGCTGACCACTACTGCTAATAATGTTAACCCCTGCCACTTTACCTTGAATGAGTTGTTCAGGCGTTGTGATCGTTCCTTTTTGGAAATCTTTAGCACCTACCGTAGTGATTGACCCGGTTAGATTCTTTTTTTCGGCAGTACCATAACCGATTACCACAACTTCATTCAGTTTTTGTGCATCAGGCACCAATTGAAAATTAACAGTAGCATTTGTTGAAATGCTTACGGCTTTATCAAGGGTTTGATAGCCGATAAAACTTGCAGATAACGTTACCGAACCATTCGATAATCCTGCCAGTTTAAAGTTACCATCAGCATCGGTTGACGTACTTCTTGTTGTTCCTTTAACAATTACAGAAGCGCCGGGTAATGGTAGGCCGGTTTCATCAAGCACCTTACCAGATACAGATCCGGTTTGTGCTTTTACCATTAATGCTGAAAAAACCAACAGCACCAAAAACCCCTGTTTTAACAGGTAAAATACTCTCATATTTGAAGCTCGTTTAAGTATAAAAATTTGGTTAAATATTATAGTGATTTACACATTGGCCTAATTTACAGCTGTTAATGATATTTCAAAATTTATTTAAAAAATATATTTCTGGCTAAAACATCAACAATAAAATCAGCATAAAAAATAGTTTTTTAATACAGGAAAAAGTCTACTACAAACAATTGTTAAATTTTTAATTAATTGAATATCAGATTTTTATAATTTAAAAATTTTAATTTAAAGTGTAATAATTACACTAAGTTATTTTTAGTGCTTTTTTCGGGAACGTTCCCGAAAAAATTGAGCCAAAATTCTTATTGTTTTCGGGAACGTTCCCGAAAATCGGTCTAAATTCTGCGTATTTTACACTAAGTGAAGAAAATTTTTGAAAATTTCAGACTAAAAATGAGGCCATTTTGGGGGGCTTTATTTACCCATTTACAGTCGAATTCCGCTTGATAATTTTAGATTCTAAAACCACCTCGTTTGGCAGGTTCTTATCGGCATGATCATCTAAAATAGTAAACAACAATTTAGCCGCTTCTTCCCCTATTTCGGTAGCCGGTTGGGTGATGGTAGTAAGGGAAGGATTTAACAAAGGGGCTATTTCCAAACTGGAGAAACTGATCACCTTTAAATCTTTGGGAATGTTAATATTGAGATCGTAACAAGCATAATAGGTGGCAAAAGCCAAGCGCTCTACCGAGGTAAAAACACCATCGGGTTTTAATTGCATTAAAGCCTCTTTAATGATCACACTATTTTCTTCGTAACTGTTACTGCAATCTACAATCAAATTTTCCTGGAAAGGAATCTGGTGTTTGGCCAGTGCATCAAGATAGCCTTGCATACGGGTTTTACCTATAGATAAACTTTTATTCACCACCAGGTAAGCAATTCTTGTACAACCCTGCTCTATTAAATGTTCTGTTGCCAGAAAACTACTGTTATAATCATTTGTAATTACCCTTGGCGTATCAATGTCTTCGTAAATACGATCGAAAAATACCAGAGGCAGCCTTTTAGTGCCAAATTTATTGAGGTAATTATGATCGTTGGCTTCTCCGGAAACGGACATAATAATGCCATCGGCCCTGCCATTGTGTAAGTGGCGAATGAAAGTTACTTCCTTTTGATAATCATCATCAGTAACATAAATCAGGATATGGTAACCATTTTCTCTGGCTACGCGCTCAATACCGTGAATGGCCTGCGAAAAATAATTATTTGCTAATTCGGGTACAATGACGGCAATGGTTTTACTTTTTTGCTCCCTTAAATTACTGGCGTAATGGTTGGGCTGGTAGTTTAATTCTTTCGCCTTGGTCAGTATACGCTCTTTGGTAACATGATTAATGTCACTATTATCCCTAAAAGCCCTCGAAATTGTAGAAGTAGATAAATTTAATGCTTCTGCTAACTTCTTTATATTAATACTATCCATTTTTGGCTGTTAAACCCAATTAAGTCGAATAAACGCTGTAAATATAAAATATTAATGCACGAATATCTGCCATGTAAAATAAATTATCAGTTAATTCACTAGTGCGGGAATAAAACAGCTATACTTTATCAATTGACATTAGTCAATATTCACCATAAAATTCTTTAAATAAATATTCATTTTTTTTAAAACAAAAAGCATCTTTACTGCATTAATTAATATACGCTATTAATCACCTTCTCATTTAACCTATTGCAAAACAAAACCAGATGAAATAAAATTACAAAATGGGAAATAAGAAAATATTCATCGCCGATGATGACGAAGGAATTGTTGACGCTGTGACGATGATTTTGGAAGTAATGGGCTATAATGTTGAATTTACATATGATGGTGGGGCAGTAATAGATGCGGTAAAAAACAAGCCAGACCTGATTATGCTCGATATATGGATGAGTGGATATGATGGCAGGGATATATGCAGACAACTTAAAAACGACCCGGAATTTAGTAAAATTCCAATTTTAATGATCTCCGCCAGTAGAGACATCAGGCAATCTGCACTCGATGCAGGTGCTAATGATTTTATGGAGAAACCATTCGAGATGGATTCGCTGCTGAATAAGGTAGAGGTATTGTTGGACTAGATAAAAGGTTTAAGGTGTATGGCTTTTCGAAACGATTGTCATCTCGACTGGCGCGCAGCAGAACGGAGAGATCTGCCTTCATAAATTTAGCTTCGCTCAAATCTTATTATTCAATCTCCTTAAAATAAAACCGTTCGGGCAATTACTTAAAACAAAGTCGATACTCTCTCCATATTTTGTAAAGAAAAAAAATCTAAATCAATAATCCTGATAAAAATCACGAAATTTAGATCATTACATGTCTGATTTAGATCCACCGGTTTTAAGAAAAATAATTCATATTGATATGGATGCTTTTTACGCATCTGTAGAACAACGCGATTTTCCTGAATACCGTGGAAAGCCTTTAGTGGTTGGTGGCAAACCGGATAGCCGTGGTGTGGTTTCTACAGCCAGTTACGAAGCACGGCAATATGGAATCCGCTCTGCAATGCCGAGCAGTAAAGCTTACCAGCTTTGCCCGACAGCAATTTTCGTCTACCCCCGTTTTGATGCCTACACCGCTGTTTCGAAAGCGCTTAGAGAAATTTTTAGCCGGTACACCGATAGTATAGAACCCCTTTCATTGGATGAAGCTTACCTCGATGTAACAGAAGATAAACTCGGAATTGGGTCGGCTATTGATATTGCACAATCGATTAAAGATGCCATTAAAAATGAGTTAAACTTAACCGCTTCGGCAGGCGTATCGATCAATAAATTTGTGGCCAAAGTAGCTTCAGATATGAACAAACCTGATGGTTTAACTTTTATTGGCCCATCGAAGATTGAAGCTTTTATGGAAAAACTTCCGGTAGAAAAATTCTTTGGGGTAGGTAAAGTTACCGGCGCCAAAATGAAGGCCATGCAGATTAATACGGGTGCAGATTTAAAAAAATTAACTGAAGCCCAGCTTGTTGCCCAATTCGGGAAATCGGGAATGTTTTATTATAAAATTGTGCGTGGTATTGATGAACGCCCCGTTCAGTCGAATCGCGAAACCAAATCGGTAGGCGCAGAAGATACCTTTTCAGAAGATACCAATGAAGATTCGGTGATGCACGATCTGCTGAAACAGATCAGTGAAACCGTAGCTAAACGTTTGGAAAAATACCAGCTAAGCGGAAAAACAGTAACCCTAAAAATCAAGTTCGCCGATTTTAAACTGATTACGCGTAGCCGTTCTTTTGCTATACCGATAAACAAAGCTGAGGTAATTTATGCAGAGGCGATTAAACTTTTGGAAGAGGCCGCTATCGGTACAACACAGGTGAGGCTTTTAGGTATTACCTTATCGCGGTTTTATGATGATGTGGAAATCGAAAAGCCAGAAAGTAATCAGCTGGAATTTGAGTTTTGATGAAAACATAAGCGTAAGGCCAGTACAAAAACAGAAAAGATAATATACTAATTTCCATTTGGAGCGCAATACCTGTACTAAACAGTCAGTTTCTTCCCGTTTTACGCTTATACGCTTCGCTGCCTCGTACCTCGTTGCTGCAGGGTATCACTTCAACCGGGGCTATTGGGAAAAAACAGTATTTCATTTTCGGGGTTGCATTTTGCACCAGCCTTTGTGCCTAAACCCGACAGCAGCGGTTCCGATCCTTCATCGGAAGTAGCGAATGGCGGGACTGAGCGCCACCAGGAACCACTAAACGCTCATTTCCTAATGCTAATAACTACTCAAATAGCTTTTTGCCTGCATACATAAAGCTATCTATTCAGTCTGTGAGGACACAGACCAAGGAATAGGATTCATCATAAATTGATAACTACAGTAGTTTTTTGACCATATAAGGCATTTAAGAAACATATAAGCTCATGTATCGCAGAACCAGAAACGTCGTCCTTTCGACTGAAGCGCAGCGAAATGGGGAAATCTTTTAATTTTATTAAACCAGTCTTGTAGATTTCTCCACTGCGGTCGAAAGGATGATCTATCGCATGCAATGAAGATTAGTAGTTTAATTGCATGATTCAAACACCCCGTCCTGCGGACACCCTCTAAAAGAGGGAAACAAAAAAGGTCCTGCAAATTAATGCAGAACCTTTGATTGTTAATTTAAAGGGAGGGGTGAGATCTTATTTACTATTTAATTTATCGGCAAGCATTTTCATATAAAAACCGCCAACTACACTACGCGCTTTAAAGTTATCGCGGATACCGGTGTTCGAATCGTAAAAATCGTTCAAAGGCACTCTTGATTCGGTTTCGATGGCATGCTTGTAAACGGGATGCACCAAAGCTTCGAATTCTTTTTGTGTTGGTGCAAAAGTAGCGGTCCACAAAATCCAGTCGTTTTTAGTATAGGCTTTTCTGCTATCTAATGGGATACCGTATTTATTTTGTTTCGTCAGGTAATATTTGGTTTCGGTATCATATATTTTTTGAGGGAACAAATTTAAATTCAAAACCTTATCCCAAACCAGGTTATATTTTTGGCTCCAGGTGTTTTTATTATCAAAAGTTAAGGCATAATGGTCGCCGGCATCAGCCATTTCTATCCATTTTGGAACCATACTTTCAGCAATATCCCTATATTTTTTAGCTACATCATTATAACCTAATGTCTGCGCTATTTGGGCATAACAGGCTATACCTACAATCGCTTTTACCGATAAGTTGGCATTACGGGCCAAGTGACCAGCAAAATCATCGGTACATAACTGCGTTTTCGGATCCAGACCCTCTTTGGTTAAATAATCAACCCAGGTGGTTAAGGTTTTCCAATGTGCTTTGGCGTAGTTGGCATTCCCCTGTGCTTTGGCAATTGCTGCGGTTAAAATAATCATGTTGCCCGATTCCTCAACCGGCATGGGTTCGCCATAGGTTTGGCCATTGGCCAAGGGGTAAGTACCTAAATCGTGTGCCGCCCAGGGATGAGGGTATTTTCCGCTTTCGCTAAAATAGAAAATGCCGTTCAACATGCCCTGTAATAATTCAGGATTGTAAATCAGGTATAATGGTGCCGAAGGGTAAGTTACATCAACGGTGTTAATGAAACCACCACTGTTGTTTTCTTTAGATAACCATAAAATCTCACCTTGCGGGCTCTTTACCAACGTATGAGCGGCAATGCTCTGACGGTAACCTAAAACGCACAAATCGGCATATTCTTTACCGCCAGATTTTAGGGCATCGGCATATAAATTTTTGTTAAATGTCTCGCATTTCTGAATCACAGTTTTGTACGCATCAGCCGCAGCGGTTAGTTGTGCCTCGATGGTTTCTTTACCTGAGGTATTCCACCATGGCCTTAAATTTTTATTAAAATATTGAACCGAATAAATTTCATCATAGCCCAGTTCAACATATTTTTCTACTGCAGCCTTACCTACTGTACCAAAAGGAATAACGGTATTTAATGCAAGCATTTTGCCTTGTTTAGCTGTTGAAGCAGAATTGCCTTTTCTAAAAGCATCGGCTGCATCTTTCTCGGCCGTTACAAACTGGATGGCATTGCTTGCTTTTGGCGCTGCCACATAAAAGTAACCCCAATCAATGCGCATATCATCACTTGCCTTTTGCAAAATTGGTTGTTCTACGGTACCCGTTTTTAATACTGATAATTTAGCGGTGTTGTATTTGCTCGCCGTAACTTCTTGCGCAGGGCGATAAACTGCGATGTTGGAAGAAGCACTCAGGTATACTTTCACCTGGTGCGTTTTACCGTCATTTGCTTTTACCTGATAGGAAACATAAGAAACCGGGCGTGCAAATAAACCCAAATCGTTCATCAACAACGGCGAGGTAAAAGTTAATTTTAAATCGATCTTACCGCAGGTAAAGTTATAAATGGTTTGCGTGGCATTGATATCAACACTTTTTTGTTTAGCCAGCTGCACCTTTTCGGCATTGTCTTTAAGCTTTTCTACCAGACCAAAATCCAGGAAACGGCCACCGGCGGTGTTAATGAGGTGGATGGCGATTACATTAGATCCGGATTTTAACGCACTTTTATCGCTATTGCTAAAGGCAATGTATTGAAAACTATTGGTCCAGCCTTCTTTGGTGTAGATTTTCTTTCCATTCAGGTAAACCTCAATATTATCATCATGGTTGATCTTTAAAAACAGTTCGTTTATTGATGCCGGGTTAGCGACGTTAAAGGTTCTCCTCACCCATATATCGTGCGATTTCCACAATGTTTTTACATTTTTGGCATCATCTCCTATTGGTGCCTGACCTGTTTGCCAGGTGCTGGCCACGTAGTTCGCAGCTTTCCAATCGCCCTGAGGTTCAGTTTCTGTATATTTTACTTCGTAAGCTTTTTCATCTGAAGCAGGTACAACCGTTTTATAGGTAGTGGTTTCTTTACCTAAAAAGCGATAAATACCTCCATCAACATTAATCATTCCTAAAAGAGAATGATCGGCACCTGTCCAATGTTGAGTAGAAGACTCATTTAATTTATCTGTGTTAGACCAGATACTGAAATAGGTATTGTGTGTAATTAGGGGATAAGCCGGAGCCTTCCGCTCCTGCGCCTTTAGCAAACTGCCTACGAACATGCAGCCCAGTATGCCTAAGAATTTTAAAGTGTTGGTTTTGTTCATAATTTGTGTGTGTGTATTGAAATCTGATGTTATATTCTGGTTAGATGCAACGCTTAGTTAAACGTTTTACTAATGTATAAAATATAATTTACTTTTTGCAAGACAACCCATTTTTTAATTGTCTAGGTGACATTTAAAACAAATCATCAAAAAAATACATGAAGTTGTTAAGCCTCATGTATTCTTCAAATTGTGTGGAGCGCTTATTACTTAAGGTTGTTTTTTATTGATAGTCCACTCAGATAACTGAAATATACGGCTTCCCCTGTTTGCTTTGATATAAAGACGGTAAAATTTATAAGCAACAAAGTTGTCGAAATAATACCTTTTGGTCACACGCCTCTCTCCCTGGGCTGGCCATGGACAAGTGGTTACGGTATGCAGGTCAGTATATTGAATTCCATCTAATGACCCCTGTAAAATCCAATACCTGGGATCCCTATCTTCAGCATCGTTTCCTGAAGTTAGGGTATAGGCCCCAACTACCTGTGGTGTTGCAAGTTCGAAAGTACATCTTTGCGTACCATCAAAACCTGCCTGCAAAAATTTGGTTGTGATGTCGCCATCAACCAGTTTTTTTGATCCCTCATCAGAATTAGGTCCGGCACCAGCCTCCAGATTTACAGAGAATATTCCACCGATAGTTTGCATATAATTCTCACCAATTTTTGTTGGATCGAAATTAGGATCTACAATATTTAAAAGCACTTCTTTTGCAGCCGAATAGCCCTGGCTGTTTCTGGTAGTTAAAGTAACTTTATATTTACCTGGAAAACGATACACGTGTTTTGGATTAACCGCTACAGACGTGCTGTCATCGCCAAATTGCCATAACAAAGTTTTATAGTTTGTAGAAGTACCCGTAAACTGGTATTCTAAAAACTTTGTCGGACTGGCTACGGCATAATCAAAACCTGCTGTTGGTTTAGGTTCGTCTACCACAGGAACAATCTCTTCTGCATCTTTCTTACACTTTACTGTTGTAATTACAATAAGTATTAAAAGAGATAGAATACTGAATAATCTTTTTACGTTATTTTTCATATCTGATTAATATTTAAGGCATTGGAAATAATTGAGATTTTGGGATTACCCTTTTTGATAAAATATTCGGCACTTCAATTTCCAGATAAGCCTGCTGCCCGCCTACATTTTCGCGGTGATGTGCTTCAATGGTATACCGTTTTCCGCGTTCTAAAAATATGGTGCCCTTACGTGTATCTTTATCCCATTGGGTAGTATAATCGTCTACTAACGGCACACCATTAACATATAGTCTCGAGCCATCATCCCAGCGGGTTTGATAAAAAGTATAGGTACCGCGCACTGGTGCCAAAAATTCGCCTTTCCATCTACTGGCAAAGTTATCCCTGCTTAATTGAGTTCCAGCTGCATTTTTCACATTGTCTGGCCATCCATCGCCACTAAAATTAATTGTCTCATCAACTCTGGTTACAAATGGCGCACGTCCATCATCAGGGTCTAATTGGGTATTGGTATAATATTTTGCTGTTAAACCAGTACCGTTTCCGGTGATGTAGGAGTTATTATCCAGATTTACATTAGGATCTATAATCACTATTAATTTACTATTAGTCGGGTGAATTACATGATTGCTGGCCTCACTAATACTGAAGGCGAATGCAAATTTTTTATTTGCAACAATGTTGGCGTCGAAAACCGGCCATGGAATCTGAAGTCTGACGATCGCACTCGAAGCCCCTGTAGCAAACCTAACCAAAGTATCAACGCTATAATCTTTGGCATCCAGGTGTATTGCATCTGCGGGTAAAGTTCCACTGCCAACTAAAGTAGCAATGGTATCTATGTTTTCTTTGATTTTAATATTGAAAGCTGTTGATGGTTGGTTTTCTAAACTTACAATAAGCGGAATCGTTACCCCGGCAGGACCTACAATATAATCGCCCTGGTACACTACATTATAGGTACCACCGCCATTTAAAGTCAAATAATGTAGATCGGTAGGTTTTAACAGATCGGCAGTATTAATAATAACCATGATGGTAGATTTGCCGGCTGCAATCTTATTTCCTTTACCGGGAGCGGAAAGCTTTAGGGCGAAAACAACTTTTTTACCATAATTACGCTCCAATACTGACCGGCGAACAATAGCAATACCTTCGCTGTTATCGGTGCCATAAGCAACGTTGATCACATTGGGATATTCTACCCCAGCAGATGGCATTAGAATTGCATTTGTAATGGTTCCATTATTAATTAACTGCGTAACGGTATCGTTATTTAAAGTTAAACCTACCTGAAAAGCCTCTTCTGCAACGCCTGTTAAAGAAATTTTAAAAGGAACTTTAATGTATTCGTTATCTATGGAAACGTTTCCTGCAACAATACCTTCTCCTGTTACACTTCTGGTATTGGGATCCGGCAATTTTAAATCATCTATTTGTGACTTGCGACAAGAATAAACACCAATGATGGCTAAACTTATCAATGCGATATATATAATTTTTTTCATTTTATGATATTTTAAATGATCAGAAAATCTGTTATTGATCTAACCAAACCCGGCCATCAAGCCCCCATGTTTGTTTATTGGCAATCTTTAACCAGTTTATAATCTGTGCAGGTATATCTGATGTTTGGGGAACAAATATGGCCAGTGTTTCTGGTGCCGGAGGGCATATTAAATCGTTGAAACTCTCCCAAGCGTATGTTCCCTGAAATTTAAAATCATGTGCCTGAGAACTTATATCTGCCATAATATTCCCATTACCATCTGTTGCAGGCCAATACCCAACCAGAAAATTAAAGTACGGATGACTTTGATCGATCGAAGTTTGACAGGCATAGTTGCCGATCATTCCATCCGGAACAGAAAATTTAAAAAAGCGGATGTCACTTACATATACATCTGGTACTCCGTGTCCATTTCCGTTTAAAAACCCCAATTTTAAAGGATTCGAATTTGCCAGCGAACCTGAACCTGTAATTTCGAGCTCATTATTAAAGCTGCCATTGGTATAGGTACGAACAAACCTTTGTCCATTACGCACCTCTATTTTCGCTGTTAAATTTGTCCATTTCCCCTTGGTAAAACTTCCCCCCCTACATTGGTGGTAATCTACATCTTTAGTACCCCGCCACTCAAAATACCAATAGTCTTCTTCTAAATAAATAACCCAGCCTACACTCGGGTGTCCACTGGACCACTCGTTACGTTTACCTAAAACACTTGGCCAGAAAAATTTGTCTTCGTTCTTTTTAACCTTAAGTTCTATGGTCACTTTTGTAGTGTCATCTATATTGTAAACATCTGCGTCAGCAGCATCAACCTGTGCCCTCACATCTTCCCCTTTAAAACGGATTGTTTTGCCTAAATACCTGTTACCGGTAAATGGCTTTGTTAAAATTCGTTTGTTGTAAGTTGGCGCATAATAAATTACAAATGAATTTACTTTTGGCTGGCTAAAAATAGTCTGGTCATCGGCATTTGAGGGTAATGTATATTGCCCACCTGCACTTGATGCAATAACAACCATCCATTGCTCATTGTTATAATCAGGACGTTTTTTTAGTGCGGCGAGGATTTCACCTACAGAAGTATCGAATTTTTCGATAGCTGCTTTATAGGCCGGAAAAGAAACATCATATCCGGATGCTGCACCTGCCGCATTAACCCCTGTAAAATGGCCTACAACAACCGTTGCAGTATCACTAGTTAAATTGCTGATCAATCCGGCTTTGACCGCATCATCATCTGCCACCAGGCTACTCACATCGGCTCCTGTATTTAACGATTTAAAAACCGCTGATGAGGTATAGGTAACAATTTTCGATTTTCCACTTGCCTCTTTAATCCTGTTAAAGATAATTGGGTAATTCTGCAAATTGTTATTCGTTAATGCATCAGTACTAACTTTATGTTTATCTTTTTTAACGCCGGTTAACATGTCTGCCCAATTGGTTGCATTTTCGGTTGCTTCAGGATCACTTAAACCTACCCATGTGTAGATAGCATGCGGCAAAATCGCATCAATATTTGGCGTATTGGCATCTAAAACCGATTGCCCCCTTGCTCCGTCAACAACTAAATAAAGTATCTTACGGTTTCCGTATTTAACAGTTGTTGTGTCGCTGGCATTCTTATCTTCAATTGTTCTTTCGAATTCTTTATTACAAGAAAATATGGCCGTAATCATTATTGTTGCGATTAAGCCAATCAATAATTTATATTTTTTCATCATACTCATCTTAATTTATATCCTGGTTAGCTTAATCTATTATTCGATCGTTACTCTAATAATGTTGTATAATGGTAAATTATCGAAACGACTAAAACCACCGATTAGCAATAGTGCTTTTTTACCATCTGCCGATTTGGTTTCGATTACATCAGATAGGCTACCATTAAAAGGCCCGGTAGAATTGTATCCTTTTGCCAATGTTCCTGTTGGGGTTAAAACCATAAACCCATTTCTGGTGATGCCATTGTATTTAATAAAATACCCGCTTACTACAATTAACCCATTATTAAGCTGTTTGGCAAAATTAGCTTGCCCACCTTCGAAGGCGAGCGATGCGAATGATTCATCTAAAGTTCCGTTATCATTTAAAACCGCAACACCTACTGCTGCTTTACCATTATAACGGGTAAAACTTCCGGTAATCACATATTTTTTTGTTGTTACATTATAAGTACAAGAATATATGGCATTATCGGCGCCTGTACCTGGTGTAAAAGTAGGATCGATGCTACCATCAACATTTAACCTCACAATGCGGTTAGCTTGCTGACCATCGAAAGTGGTAAAATTACCAAACACAACCAGTTTTTCCAGCTTCTCTGCCTCGGTATGCATGTAAGTATATGCACGTCCGTTTGCACTTTCTTTTCCTTTATTGGTAGCAGTGTTAAAACGGAATGTTTTATCAAGACTGCCATCTAAATTAAAGCGTAAAATCTGTCGGATTTCTGTACTGTCCAATATTACAGTATCCCTTGATAAATCGTAATTAAACTTATCGTAAGTTCTTTTTACATAAAACCTAAAATCGCCGGTTGCTAAAATTTTTCCCTGGTGGGCGTATACATGGTCAATAAAACCATTTGTACCACCGTTAAACCTTGGAAACCATTTTTGCGTAACAGTGTCAGTGACCGTTGGCTTTCTTTTTGTCTGAATTTTTACAGTGTCAATTGCTCCGCTGGTAAACAAACTGGTAATGTTGCTGATGTTTTCAGTCCGTTGGTTAAATCCTGAAAAGCCACCTGCTATAATAAAACGGTTACCAATTTCTACAATACTGGCTAAGCCACCATTGGATCCTCTTCCTGTACGGAAAGTACGATCATATTCTCCGTCTAATGATGTTCTTGCGATCCTATTGATGGGAACCACACCTCCTTTGTTATCAAAATTTGTAAAATTACCAACCACAATATCCCTTCCATCAAGCATTTCGTACACCTGACTGACAAACCCGTTGGTACCTGCTATGGCTTTGAAAGTAGGATCGATCTGAATCAGCCCCGTTACGGTAAAGGTTGGGCCAATAAATAACTGGTCGCCAATAGCAATTGATGTTACACCCGTACTTCCGGTTTCCGGAACTTTAACCGTAATTTCTGTGGCAGTTACATTAACTACCTCAGCCTTTTCGCCGTTAAACATAAATGTTAATTGATTTTTATATTTATCAAAGCCCGAAGCTTTGATGACTACAGATGTACCTACAATTCCAACAGCAGGAACAGGTACGTCAGTTTGTGAAATGGCCACACCTAAAGGTGATTTAGCATCAGCATAAGGATCAGGGATTATATCATCTGCCTTTTTACATCCCTGAAAGCTAAAAGCAACCAAAGTGATTATTGCGAATATTAATTTAATTTTTTTCATCGTTTAATTTCTTGAGGTAACACCGGATGTGATTTTATTTCGAAGAATCAGAAGGCGTTAACCCACTGTAATACACATCACTAAAAAAATCATTTGGGTTAAATCCAAAATAAGCACCACCTGCCAAATCGTTAAAGGCCAGAGCATGTACTACACCATTGGTAGGTTTTATATCAGATGATGATACCTTATTGATGTACCAATTGTCATTTGGTTTTGAGGCATCCGGAATGTAGGTTAAAACCAATTGGCGGTACCCAATATATTTGATGTTATTGGCAGTACCATAGGTTACCCCAATATTTGAGATATTACCACCAAGAGAATAATACAAACCGCCCGGATAAACACTCTTAACATCGAAATCGATTTGCTGATAGTCCTTTAATCTATTCACACCCTTAAACATGTAGCGTTGCAGATATCTCCTCCAGATTACCGGACTAATCTGATCCAGCGTTTTAACGGTATCTTTTCCAGAATAAAAAAGAAAATTATTTAATCCATCGGTTTTAACTGTTCCGATTGTTTTTTTAATTACCTCATCATCGGGCGCAAAAAAAGTAAAGTCTTCATTAGAAAAGGCACTTTCCATACCCGCCAGCTTTACAATTTGGGCTATGGTATCAAAAGGTACTTTTTTAGCCTGCAAATATTGAAGCATATTGCCTTCAAAGTTAGGGTTAGCCAAGCCTCCATCACGGTAGTACTCATCACGTTTACAAGCATTTAATATCAGCAGTACAGCAGCACAAGCAAAAATTAGCTTTTTCATATATCTTTTATTATAAAAATTAATTACCACCATTTACCCAGTAATCATTCAATTTCATAAATGGGTTGTTGTTTAGTGCACCTGAGTTAATTGGCCAGGTCCAGGCACCACGACTAAATTTATCGGATGTAAGCACGTTGTAGGAATACTGGCTATTTAAAATTCTCTTCGTCCTAACCAAATCGAAGTAATGGTGCCCCTCGCCGATAAGTTCCCTTGAACGTTCGTAAAAAATAAATTCTTTAAGATCTCCATTTGAAGACGTATATGGAGACGCTCCTGCACGGTTCCTTACCATATTTACCAGTTTTATGGCTTCGGTATCTTCATCTATATTTGCAAGCGCTTCTGCCGCCAGCAGGAGTTCTCCACCGTACCTAAAAATCATAAAAGTATTATCCGGATTGGCATCTTCCTCACCAACAATGAAAGAGTTCTTCGCATATTTTAATAACATGAACTTACCATTGTCTGCAAAAATATCTTCATTAAACCAGGTGGTGATCCTTTTGTCGCCCCCATCCTGAAAGAGTTTCTGCATGTATTCGCCCCTGTAATAAGCAAAACTTACGCGGTGGGTATATTCAGGTCTTTTGTAAGGGTAATGCAAAAACATATCGGCAATTGGTGCAACATTCAGTACGGCATCTCCATAATTGATACTTTGATAAAATTCGAACAAACTTTCATCCGAACGGCCCTTGATCACAGTGGACCAATCTGAAAGCGGCAATAACCGGTAGGCATTACTTGCAACCAATTCTTTACCCAGATCTGCAGTAGCCTGATAATATTTTCTTGCGTTAGCGCCGTCAAAACCTGCATTCCACATATTCATCTCCATCATTAAAGCAATGATGCTGCCTCTACTTGCCCGAACGCCCTTTAAAGCAGGATCGCTATAGGTAAATGGAATTTGATTTTTATAACCATTTAAATCGGCAATACATTTATTTAATACAGAAACAAAATTTTCGCGGGGTAAGGATGTAGAATGAAATGCATCGGTATAATACACTACATCGCCAAATAACCGCACCATGGTAAAGTAACAAAGTGAGCGAATAAATGCGGCTTCAGCCTTAAACTGCCCTTTTTCAGTTTCAGAAACACCTGGAACACCCTCATCTAATTTCGCGATCAGGATATTGGCTCCTTGAATTGCCCTGTAATAACCAGTCCAATCTGTTATTCTGTCAAAATTATAATAGTCCCAGGGCTGCCCTCTTCTGATCAGGTTTAATAAATCATTCCGACCTAAGAACTCCACATATTCGCGTGAGGCGGCATTGTCAGACTGGCTTTCGTGTAATACCTCACCTGATCTGTATTCTCCAACCGCACCAACATAATGTGTTTCGTTTATTTTGCTAAAAACAATCCTCGACAAATCATAAATATTGGCCACAACGTCTTCTTTAGTCTGGAAAAAGTTGTTCCCTGTTAGTTTATCTAAAGGCTGTACGTTTAAAAACTTTTTACATGAAGGCAAGCAAAAAGATGCTGAAATAACCAAAGTGTAAATAATAACTTTTTTCATAATCAATATTTTTAATTGCCTGTATTAAGTTCCAGGTTTAAACCAATGTTATAGGTACGTGGCACAGGATAACCGTTAGAAATATCGCGACCTAATGCGGTTACGTTTTCTGGATTAGGGCCAGTATACTTAGAAAATGTAATCAGGTTATTGGTAGAACCAAATATCCTTAAATTAGCCAGTCCGAATCTGCGTATCAACTTCTTATCGAACATATATGAAAGCGTTAAGTTGTTAATTTTCAGATACGTACCGCTCTCCTGCCATAAGGTTTGATCGGCTCTTAATGGTTGGATATTTCCATAACGGCTAAAATCATAAGGATATGGATATTTAGCCACATCGCCGGGTCTCTGCCAGATATTTAAATCGCCTAATGGCACTACGGCATTTAGTGCATAAGGATCTCTCATGATGGCAATACGATCTGCAAGCGCATTATTTAAGATTGTTCTATCGGCTGTATAACTGGCGTACATATTCAGGCCCCATTTTTTATACCTCATGGTGATCGATAAACCACCTGTTATTAATGGTTGTGAGTTTCCGGTAATTTCGTAATCTCTGCCATCCAGAATATAATCGCCATTTACATCTTTTAAGATTGGGTCTCCCCCGTAAAAGAAGGTATTGTTTGTTTGGTACCTTTTTCCGGTAACGGGATCCACAGGTACATCCGCATCTGTTTTGTAAACCCCCTGGTTAATTCTTAAATAGTTTGACAGGGTATTTCTGCCTACACGGAAAACATTATGCTGCAGATAACCAGAACCATCAAAGCGGATATATTGCCCGTTATACTCTTCAGGTAATTTTAACAGCACATCGCGGTTATAAGCGCCGTTTATCGAAAAAGATAAATCAAAATCCTTACTGGTAACGGCTTTTACAATTAAGTTGATCTCGGTACCATAGTTGGCGATACCCAAATCGTTACTCGATAGTTTATTAAAGCCTGTAGTATTTGATAAAATACGATCGAACAGTAAATTATCTACCTTTTTAAAATAACTATCCACAACAATCGAGAATCTGTTTAAGAAACCAATGTCAAAACCAAGGTTATACTGACTTGTAGTGGTTGGCTTTAAAGCCGGATTTGGAATTAAATCGTAATTGATACCAATGGTTTGCGTATTGTTGTAATTTCCATTCAGGTTATAAATACCGTAAATACTTTGAAGATTACCTGTTGGGACAATATTTTGGCCCCACGTTAACCTTAAACTACCATAGTCTAACCATTTTTGATCGGTTAACCAGTTTTCTTTGTTGAAATTCCATCTTAAACCTATTGAAGAGTTTTTAGAATATGGATTTTCCAAACCACTTGATGAGGTACCATCTAAACGGTAAGAGAACTCAGCTACGTATTTTTTATCGTAATCGTAAGATAGCGATCCGGCGAAAGAGGCAATTGTAGCATTTTTATAGCTACTTAAAACCCCTCCACCTCTTGAGTAATAACCATCAAACCCAACTGGTCCCTGAAGCTGATCGTTTGGAATTCTTTCCTGCCGGCTTATTGACGATTGGGAACCCTGTTTATAAATTTCGTTAAATGTATTGATAAAAAAATTATGCTTTTCACCTAGTGTTTTGGCGTAAGTGATTGCATTTCTATTGTATAACTGGAAATTTCTGCCATTATAATCATAAAGCTTGGCAAATGATCCATTGGCCGCAGCTGGTGTAAATGTAGTTTCAGTATCTGAGGTATAATCATAACTTAAGGTAGAAGATGCTGCGAAGCCTGGGATAAATTCGTAACGGGCATCGATATTTGCTCTTAAATTTCTGGAATTATTATCGTTTAGGGTTTGCAAAGCAGATAATACCCCACCAGATGCCTGATAAAAAGACGGAGGAGGCAAAAGTGTTGATGCCTGACCGTTTGAAGCCACGCCTGATTGAAGTAAGCCCGCACCGTTACCTTTATTCTGCTTACCTACCGAACCATTAACGAAACCGAAAAATCTAAATTTATCATTCGGTTTAAACTCCATATTCATGTTTAAATTGTAACGGTTATAACCCGTGTTTTTAATTACACCCTTTTCGGCATAATAGCCCATATTGGCTTTGTAATTAAATTTTTGGTCACCACCATCTAAAGCCAGGTTATGACTCTGGTTAAAGGTAGTTTGATAAAATACATCCTGCCAATCGGTAGAGTTATTGTAATACGCATTTAAACTATCAGCAAGAAAAGGTGTATTGCTAATTCCCCTGATCTGATTAATGGTTTCTGCGTTTAAAATAATTTGCTGGATTTTTAACTGGCGTTCTGAATTACCGCCCAATGTTTCGCGTAATTTAGGTGGAGCATTAACGAAAAAGTTCGATACGTATTTAATACGCGGCACTTTAGAATTACCTCTTTTTGTGGTGATAATGATTACCCCATAAGCACCTCTGGATCCATACATGGAAGTTGCCTGCGCATCTTTCAGGATTTGGATATTTTCGATATCCTCCTGAGGGATTAGCGAAAGTGGACTCACCCCGGGACCTTGTGTTTGAAAACCAAACTCTGCTGCCTTATCTGCATCTAAAGGCACACCATCAATAATATATAATGGCGATGTAGGTTGTAAAAATGAATCGTTACCACTGCCAGAAATACTTAAACTTGATAAACCACGAAGCTGTACTGATCCTCTAAAGCCAGGGGCTCCGGTATTGTTCTGGATATTTAATCCTGGTACTTTACCCTGTAAAAGGGTTTCAATGTTTGATACCGGGATATCGGATACATCCTTACCGCTAAGCACCGTTACCGATCCGGCAGTTGTTTCTTTTGGTCTGTTTTGGTAGGCTACAATAATAACATCATTCAGATCTTTACGATCCTCGCTAATGGTTACTGTAATATTGGTTTGATTGGTAATTTTAACTGATGAGGTATTGTACCCTAAGAATTTAAATAAAAGTGTTCCTCCAACAGGTACGTTAACCGAAAACTTTCCATCCCCATTGGTTTGCGTTAAGCCTTTATTGGTGCTTTGCAAAACAACAGATACGCCTGGCACCCCTTGTTTGGTCTCTTTGTCCAGAACCCTGCCATTTACAATAATATTTTTTTCTTGCGAATAGGCATTCGTACAATAGATTATACATACAATAAGTAATGTATATAAAAGTATATTTCTTTTCATAATATTAGCTTTATTGATCAACTATTCGTTTGCAAATTTTGGGTTCTCATTTTTGAAATAAAAGACGATTTCCCAGTCACCAGCCTTATAAATAGCGAAATCGACACCGAAATTGGCCACTGTACGTGCACCCCCAAAGCCAATCCGGGAGTAACTCAACTCTGCTTTTGCCCTCGATCCGCCTTTAGCGTAAGATGTAGGGATTTCTACCAATGGAATTGGATAAGCAACATCATACTGAACATATTGATCGGTTTTTTGGATATTGAAACCATGGATCATTTTATCCCAAACCGTTTCATTGAAAAACTTAGGATCGATCGGTAAAGAATCTTTACCCAAAACCACAATGCGTAACGAATGGCCATTACCTCCTGATGTTAGTGGACGGATGTAAACAATTGCATCCTTTTTATCATTGTTGCTCACCAAGTTTAAATTAGAAGTAGCACCGATAACATTATTCAGATAAGGACGGATATAATCTCTCAGTTTTTTGTCTAACGGAAATTTTGGATCAGGGGCAGGCAAACCTGTATAAGCATTAAAATCATTCGATGGCTCGTAAGGACGCTCTCTAAAAGGTCTGATCTGAAAATCCCTGATCAGGCGCTCGCCACCGGTATTTTTAACCTTTACATCAAAAAAGCGTGTATCCTGCGAAAAGTTGGTACTATCCGTCGGACGCGGTTTCAATATCTGGTTGGTTGCTGATGGCCATAAAATGAATTCGCCTGATGAACGTATTTCGAATATCGGATGTGTTTCAATTTTCCTTTTTGCCTCAATTTCAGCCAGGCTTTTTTCCAAACCGGTGTAAGGGGCTGTCCATACGTAAGTTGGTGCCGTTGTAAAAAGATCGCTTACCGGCTTTCCATCCCCAAACCTGACGTTTACAATTTCGAACGTAATGGGATTGGTTGAGTTATCACTGTTAAAGCCACCGATAAGATTGGTTCTTCCGATTATTGGCTCCAGAATTTTATTGCTAAAATTCACATTATTGCTGATATAATCTTTCTCATCTGGTAAATCGAAAATCTTTTTACAGCTACTACAAACGGTTAAAGCAAGTAAAAGGAGCGCAAAATATTTATATATGATCGATTTCATCGGGCTATTTATTTTAATGTTTCTATTTCGCATCACTTATTTTGTTTTGTTTATGGTAAACTCAGCCAACTGGAATGTGCCACTGTTTCTGAGCTCGGTAATCACAATGCGGTAAAATTTGTAGGCAACCGTATTGGTACACCTGAATACTTTTTGCTGATATCTTTCTTCAAAGAAAAAGTTAGACCTTCTATCCAGTTCTACCCAGTTTGAACCATCCATAGAGCCTTCATAAGTCCATGCTTTTGGATCTCTTTCGTTGGCATCATTTGCAGAGGTTAAGGTATATACCGATGAAACAGCAGGTGTTTTAAGTTCAAACCTCATCCATAGTTCACCTTGTAAGTCGGCCAGGAATTTGGTGTGATCATCACCATCGATTACTTTTCGCGAATTTTCTCCACTGGTTATACCTCCGCCATTTTCGCGGTTTGATGAAAATATACCGCCAATTTCCAGGTAAAGGTTTGGTGGTGGTGGCACAAAAGTTAACCGGGTAACGAATTCGTTAAAGCCGAATACGTGATCGGCACTGATTACATGTACGATCCCATTTTTGGTTTTAATGTTATTTGATGAGGTTGTACTGGTTGCCCAGTTGCGAACGAATTTGCTTTTTTTAGTATTATCAAAATTAATAACCTCCGGGCCCGCACCAACCTGACCAGAAGCCGATATCTTGGTTATACTCGCATGCATTGGATAACCAATATTTACACTTTTCAAGTCTAAACCGTCCTGAAGTTTTAATGAATCGGTTGTTTTTTTACCTCTGATAATGTAGTACGAGGTCATCGTATCTAACTGAACGGCATCAATATTGGCCAAAAAAAGCGGGTCTTTATCAGATAGTTTCCTTAATGTATTTAAGTTCCGTAAAGCCAGTTGGAAGCTCGGATTACTGACTGCAAATAACGTAACATTACTATCGGTTAATGTCTTTTTCAAGCCCATCCTGTCAATCGCTACAATAAGCGAATCGAAAACACCTGGTTTGCTTTTCAAATAATCGTAAGTATTGCCGGCAAAGGTTACATTCTGGTCTGTCGCATCGTAAAAACCTCCATTCTTTTTGCAGGCAGAATTAATTAGCGTTAGCAACGATAAGATTGCCAGCGCGCCCATATATTTTATTGAATTTTTCATATCCGTTATCATTAGCGCCAGTAAGCATTTTGGGTTAATAAACTATTCTGAGCAATCAGCTTTCTTGATATAGGCCAGTAAATCCCACCAGAATTGATGAGATTCATAAATTTGGCATCGTTCTGTTTGATTTTGTTGTAGCGGATCAAATCATACCACCTTGAACCCTCACCCAACAATTCGCGGTGGCGCTCTTCGAAGATTAATTTTATGACGCCGTCTGTGTTAAGTGAAATCGCCAGGGCTGTAGGATCCTCAAATCTTCTGCTCTGAACAACAAGTAATTCATTTAAAGCACCATTTTGGTCGCCCAAAACAGATAAAGCTTCTGCTCTTAATAACACGATATCTTCTAAGCGGGTAAAAACCAAAGCACTGGTAAAATACCTGAAGTTCGGATCTGTTCCTCCGCCCTGAATCACTTTTATTTTGCTGAAAATGGGATACTTACCGTTTATGTTCGTAAAATATCTTCCATCATATTTTGCCTGACCTAATGTATCAACTGCAAACCTTTGATCTTTGGCAACATTGAAATATTTCAGAATCGAATCTTTCGGAAGATAAATATCCGGAACTGACTTGGTCATAACCGGTTCAGCTAAAGTTAACTCTTCAATATGCCCGGTAGATGAACCATCTACGTGACCATAATCGGAGTTAAAACCGAACATCTGCCTGGTGTTTTTATTGTAGAAAAACCCATTGGAATTTGATAAATCAGCACTTGCTGTAAAACCGCCGGCACTTCTGCCATAATTATCTTCCACAAATTTGGCATATTTAGCAACGTTAGTATAATCGCCGTTCCAGGCTGCCAAATGAGCTAAAATAGCGTATGCCGTAACTTTTGTTGCCAAAGCCCCACCCCATCTTCCCGAACTTTCATTGTAATAATCAGTTGGCTGTTGCACGTCGCCACCACTGTAAATAAATGGCAGATCAGCTGCTGCTTTTAAAATTTCCTGTTCTGCCCATGCTAAAATCCTGGCCTGGCTTTCGCGGGGTTTATTGGTAAATTTACCTTCGTCTGATGAGGTAATAAATGGTACATCGCCCCAGATTCTAACCATGTAGAAATAGGCAAAAGCCCTTAAAAACCTGGCTTGCGCAATATCCACGGTCATGTTATTGCTCGTGTATCGTTTATCTGTTTCTTTTACATGCCCAATGTTTTCTAAGAAAACGTTGGCGCCGTTTACAATAGCATAAAACCTTGTCCAATCAGATAACGCCTCCATTACGGGATATGCTGCGTTTAAATTATTGCCGATTACAGCCTTTAAATCCTGTCTTTTCGGACTTAAAAACTCTCCCGTTCTTACATCACCATAAATCCAGTGGCTGTTGTTGTCTGATAAAGCAGCCCGTGTTAAAGCATAAACCCCCAAAATTCCCGATCGGGCATCCTCTACTGTATTCCAGGCATTTTTTTCGCCTACAACCCTGGTAGAATCGGTTTCTAAAGCTTTATTACAACTCGAAAAGGCAATTATCGAAACCAGAAGTGTGTATAATATATTTTTCATCTTACTTGATGTTTTGTTAGTTCTTGTTTTCATCTTAAAGCTCCATTTTAACACCCAGGGTATATGTTCTCGGAATCGGTTGGCCATAACCTGTATCAACGCCATCGTAGCTCACCAATTCAGGATCCTGACCGGTGTAAGGCGTGATGGTGAAAATATTACTCACTGCACCGTATACGAAGAATTTGTTGATTTTGATGTTCCTCCTATTGAGCAAATTACCCAGTTCGTAACCTAATGAAACCTGTCTTAATTTTAAGAATGAAGCATTCTCTAAAAAAAGATCCTGATCTGCACGGTATGGGATTACCGTACTCCAGGGATTGTAAAGTGGATATTTTGAGTAATCGCCACGTTTCTCCCAGAAAGTAATTTCTTTAACAGAACTGATATCAGTATTGCCTTCGCGGTTAACAAAATCAAAATGATTAGCCATCTCCTGGTTGATTAGCTTTCTTCCTAAATTAAAGTAGAGACTTGTAGCCAGACTCCAATTGCCATATCTAAAATTGTTATCGAAACCACCTGCAAGGGTTGGTAATGAATGGCCTTTTAATACTTTATCGTTATCATCAATGGTATTATCTCCGTTTTGGTCTTTCCAACGTGGATCGCCAGCTTTTAAAACAATTCCCTTATATTTTAATTTTTGTCCGTTAACCGCTGGCACATCAGCATCTGAAGTATAAATGCCATTATTCTCCAATAACCAATATTGATCTACCGGCTGGCCAACTTTTAAAAATCTGTTCCCTACTACCAACTGATCCAATCCTCTTGGCAATGCTTTCAATTCGTTGACATTATGATTGAAGTTTAAGGCCGAATTCCATGAGAATTTACTTTTTGCGATGATCTGAGCACTTACTGTAAAATCGATACCCATGTTGTTAACAGACATTCCGCTTTCGATAGATTGTTTATAACCATATTCGGCATAAGCAGGGATGCCAATTAATTGGTTTTTATCGGTTTTGCTATAAAGGTCAACGGAGACGTGAAGACGGTTTTTCAACATTGCCA
Source organism: Pedobacter alluvionis (assembly GCF_003664035.1). GTDB lineage: Bacteria > Bacteroidota > Bacteroidia > Sphingobacteriales > Sphingobacteriaceae > Pedobacter > Pedobacter alluvionis. The sequence goes on along the minus strand of NZ_RCCK01000015.1, from coordinate 254,606 downwards.
CATCAGCACCAACATTAAGTTGATCTGAGTACGACCAGGGCACACCATAACCTACCCAGCCAAATTGATAAGGGCGTGTTAAAACACCGAATGCATTATATCCCGGCACCGTTAAGTTACCAGTATAGCCAACTGAGGCGGTATATTGTGGCCCCTGTGTATAATTATCGTAACTAAAGGTGCGCCCCATTCTACCAACACTTGCACGCAATACTAAATCATCAACTGAGCTGTTATCTTTCAAAAACTCGTTTTTGATATTCCAGGCGGCAGAAATAGTCGGCGAATAAAACCAACGGCTTGTTGGTTGTGCGTTTGAAGAGCCATCTAAACGTAATATGGCTGATAAGAAGTATTTATCGCTAAATGAGTAGTCGGCTTTTCCATAAAAAGACAATAAGTTATCTTCTGTTTTATCTAAAAACCGGTAAGTCAATTCTCTTGGAAAGGCAACTGGTGTTAAATAACCTCCATTGTCCGAACCATCGTCATTTTTAGGTTTAGAATCCAGCAAATTGATTTTAATATAATCATTAACACCTTTATAAGCGTAGGCGTTACTGTATTTATAGATATCCCATTGCATGGATTGCCCTAATGCAAAATGAAAATCGTGAACCTTATTCAGGTTCAAATCGTAAGTTACTTTGTTATCCATCATTAATCTTTGGCTAAAGCCATAATAATTGGATGCATAACTGTTTCCCTGCAAAAGCGTTCTGGCATAAAAAACATCTCTATAGCCCTCGCTGTAATCAGCATTAAAAGATGATACCACCTTAAACCGTCCAAAAATTCCTTCTAATTTGGCATACCCCTGAATAGAGTTTGTTTTGTTATCATCAAAACCTTTCTTATATTCTTGCAGGTATGAACCATAGAAATCTTTATTTGGAGGCAGAGGCGCGCTTAAATCAGGAAAATAATTAAGTTGTGCAAAGCGGTCGCGCAAGGTTTTATTTCTATCGCGGTTTAAACGGTTCGCATTAATCATAGTCGAAAACAACAACCATTTGGTTGGCTTCATATTAATATTGAAAGTGGCGCTATAACGGTCTATACCCGTTTGATCTGCTACACCTTCACTTTTGGTATTACCCAATGCAAACCTAAAGTTAGCCCTATCTGTACCGCCGGCAAGTGAGAAATTAATGCCATATACCAGCGCATTTTTATAGTATAAATCTGTCCAGTCTGATTTTCCACTGTACACATTATTTAGCGAATCGCTTAAATATACCGGATACTCTTCATCATCAGAATACCTGCCATTTGTGGTATATACATCATAAAAGCGCTGCCTGAACTCATTCTCATATTTACCATTGATGGTATTTACAAATGGTTTTTGTACCATACCTATATACGAGTTGAAAGATATAGCGCGGTATTTACCCACTGCTGTTTTTGAGGTTAAAACAATTACCCCATTAACACCCCTTGGTCCGTAAACAGAAGTGGAACCTAAATCTTTAAGTACCTCTACCGATGCAATATTATTCATATCAATACCGGCCAATAAATTAGTTGCAGGACCAATTCTATTAAAATCGAATTGTTGTATGTCAAAAGCAAAAGGATGCTCCCGCACCAAGGGGATTCCATCTAGAACCACCAGAGGCTGAGCATCGTACAAATCCTTTTTAGATAATAGCGGCATTGCAGCCCCTCTAATAAACATGTTCTGAATAGAACCTGGTTCGCCTGAGGGTTCCTGAACATAAAGACCAGCAAAATTGCCCTTTAAATTTTGCTGTAATGAAATGGCAGGGAAGAGTGATAAATCTCTGGTGTCTTTTTGTACACCGCCAGCCATTTTGTTGTAAAGTGTTTTTTTCCTGATCTGTTCAAGACTATCTTTTCGCAAAGAATCTTTAGCCGATACGATCTTAATTTTCGTCGTATCCTGAAGGATCAAATAATTAATCGTTAGGCCTTTATGATTTTTTTTACCCACCGAAAAAACCGGTAAAACGTTTAATGTAAACGCGGCAAAAAAAACAAGGCACGCCCATAAGTATCGCATAGTTAATGGATCTTTAATTGGTAAAAAAATGATTTCTAAAACTTATTTTTTCGGAAACGGCAAGATATGTCCCAGGTTAAAAAGACAGGAATTCTGGTAATAATAGTTAGGGATTCTCATAAAATTTAGTATTTGGTTAACTCAAATATATAATATACTAAAACGTTTTAACAATAAATTGTCATTTTTATGAAATTTTTATTAAACAGCGCAATAATATTTAATTCTACTAAAATAACTGTCAACCAGACAAGTAAAAAATAAATATTATTAAAATAATTTAAAAAATTAACATCCTATAAAACAGCATATAAGGGTGTTTTCCAACAATAATCCGAGCAATTTTATGTTACAATTCCTTAAAATACTTAAACGTTTTAGTGAAAATTTAATTATGGACAAAGCATTACCATTAAACTACCAGCAATAGTTTTGGTCCGTGCACAGTAATTATCCTATTATATTCTGCAGTTAGTATGGTTACAATGGTGGTATACCTTAAACAAAAACTTAACTTAATTTATTGTTCAGTGGCCACCCGATAAGTAGGATCTTCTATAATGTTTACTGTTATAATCTGATCAGCATTTTTCAGCAAGCGTTTACAGTCGTTACTCAAATGCTTTAATTGGAGTTTCTTATCAACAGAACGGTAGCGTTCAGTTAATTTATTCAGCGCATCAATGCCCGACATGTCAAAAACGCGGCTATGCTTAAAATCAATAATGATATGCTGAGGATCATTGGCTACATCAAACAGCTCATTAAAATTGGCAATCGATCCGAAAAACAAGGGACCAAATATTTCATAGGTTTTTACACCATCAACATCGATATGTTTGCTGGCACGTATCCGTTTAGAACTTTCCCAGGCGAAAACAAGCGCCGAAATAATTACTCCTATTAATACGGCAAGTGCCAGGTTATGCAGCCAAATCGTAATTACAGCCACCATTATACCTATAATAATATCCTGCACAGGCATTTTATTAATCACCTTAAAACTCATCCATTCAAAAGTGCCAATGGCTACCATCATCATTACACCAACCAGCGCGGCCATAGGCACACGATCGATAACCGGGGCACCGATTAAAATAATGAGCAATATGGTTAAGGCCGCAATAATGCCCGATAACCTTGCCCTCGCTCCTGCCGAAAGATTAACCAACGTTTGTGCAATCATCGGGCAACCGCCCATCCCGGTAAAAAAACCATTGGCAATATTGCCAATTCCCTGTGCAATACTCTCCCGGTTCCCATTGCCTTTGGTTTCTGTAATTTCATCAACCAAATTCAACGTAAGCAAGCCTTCTGTTAAGCCCACACCTGCCATAATAAGTGAATAGGGGAAAATGATCTTGAGCATATCCAGATTCAGCGGTACTTTCGGAATATGAAAGGGCGGAAAACCACCATTTACTGAAGCAATATTTTTAACCAGTTTGGTATCAATTCCAAAACATAAAACAACGAGGAAAACCACAATAATGGCTACTAGTGAGGATGGAATGGCTTTGGTTATTTTAGGAAGAATAACCACTATGGCAACGGTGAGCAATACCAGCGCCAACATAATATATAAAGGCGTACCGCTCAGCCATTCTACCCTGCCGTTAACAAGCGTTTTGAATTGCTCCAGCTGCGACATAAAAATAATTACGGCCAAACCGTTAACAAAACCGAACATTACGGGTTGTGGAACAAGCCTGACGAATTTCCCAAGTTTAAACAATCCCACTATGATTTGGATTGCGCCTGCCAAAGCCACTGCTGCAAAAACATATTCTATTCCCTGGCTTTTCATTAAAGCAATGAGCACAATTACCGTTGCGCCTGCCCCACCGGAAACCAAACCTGGTCTGCCACCTAAAACGGCCGTAATCAAGCCCATAATAAAGGCTGCGTATAAACCTGTTAAGGGAGGGAAACCTGCAAGAATAGCAAATGATAAAGATTCGGGAATCATGGTCATGGCTACCGTTAAACCTGCAAGAATTTCAGTTCTGTAATTTATTTTCTTTGAAAAATCGAATAGTTGCAGGTAAGGCTTCATCAGTAAAATTATTAGCAGCTGCAAATATCTAAATTATGAGAACAATAGTGCTATAATAAACTATGGATGTTGAATAAGTTCAGAATCGGTGGGGCTAATAAATATTTATAAATTGATTATAAATCCGTAGCGCTCAAGAGACTGTATCATAAATATAGAATTGTCATCCTGAGGGTTAATTAATTGTTTAAAATCAATATGAGTGACGTATAATTGTTTTTTCTTTTCCCAGGGCGCGGTCTTGCCTCGGCTCGCCGCCGCCGAAGGGCTCTTTCTTTTTGGCATCAAAAAGAAACAAAAACTGCCGGCTGAAAATTTTTCTTTCGAAGCTAGTAGGGTGGCTTGGACAGAGCAGCCCGAAAAATTTGTTAGGCCGGATTTAAGTAGAACGGGGATATCGTCCTATGGCCTAGCTGGGCGGAAACACTAAAGCAATTAAAGTGTTGATTAATAGTAATTTGTAAAGCAACGTCAATGGTAGCCTGTCGAAGGACCTGTTTAAATATATAGAAAGGCGTTTTCGACAAGCTCAACGTGAACAAATTCGAATGGAATTACAAATATGATATAGCCTACAACAAGCGGTAATATTTATTTAAACAAACCTTCAACATCCGCCGAAAGACCAAGCTCAATAAAACTCTGTGTCGACCATTTAATTTCAAGTGGAGGGCCTGCATCTTTTATCGTTTCTTTACTCACATCCTTACCGGTTCCATAATTGATCTGTGCAAAAGGATTTTTATCAATATTAAGCACCAAAAGCAACCTGCTGCCTTTTTGAAGCTGCTTACTAAAAACCCTCGACCTATAAAAAGGTATGGTTTCTAATTTGCCAGGCTTAAGTAATGTCCTTTTGCTCATGTCGTGTGCATAGCTTGCCCTTCCTAAATAATAAGAGAGCTGAAAATATTTGCCTGATGGAGTAATTTCGTACAGAATGAGGCCAACATCCATATCCTTTTTGTTGATGATGGCTTTGAGCTGCCCTTCTAGTGCACCTGACACTGAAACGGCTTGATTAATTGGCTTCGTGATAAAAAACAATCCATTTGATCTGTCGATCTCCTTTTTGATGATCGGATCAGGATAATAATCGTTGTAGAACTTGGTTCTATCGGCCAGATCAACCTGCTGATGCATGAAAACTTTTTTGACTGGCTTTTGCTCCGACAACATCATCCCGTTTTTAGTGCTGTCCAGATAAAAGCGGATGTGGTAATCCTCCATCTTTGCCAATGAAGAAGCATGATTCCATTTATTTGCGCCCATTACCTCAAAATTGATCTTATCTTTTAACAATGCGGGTTTCTTTCCGCCTTTAAGAATATAGTCGAGCCACTGGAAAGTCATTTCACGGGTATTGATTAGCGCTATTGAATCTACCTCATAACCTCTTAGCCTGGCTAATCCACCTATCTGCGATCCAAAATGATCATAAGGACCTATAATTAAATAATGTTCAGCTGACGGATTATACTTATAATGTTCGCGGAGATATTCTAATGCCGAAACCTGTCCATCATCGTAATACCCGGTAATGCTGAGCACCGGAATATTGATGTGTTTAAAATCGCTACCATAGGGTACCATCGACTGCCAGTAGGTATCATAATCAGGGTGGCTAAGCCATTTCTGCAACAATGGATTTGGTGTGCCATCAACGCTATCGATCTTATTATAAGCAGCCCCGCTATCCCACCAATTAAACCTCATGTTGCGCCAGCGGACCTTGTCGTTATTTACCTCATCATCAGTATATTTATTGTTGGTAATATAAAAGGCCCACTGGTAATTGGCAGTTAAAAAAACATTATTTTCCATGGGCAAGCCAAGCCCTGGAATAGCTGCAACATAGGGCACAATGGTTTTTAATGCCGGATGCAGGTGTTTAGCCGCTGCCCATTGTGCAAAACCTGAATAACTTCCGCCATACATCCCCACCCTGCCATCGCTCCATGATTGTTGGGTGATCCAATCGATCACTGCATTTACATCTTTGGTTTCATATTCGTAAGGCACCGGCATATCGGGACTGAGCCGTTTTCCTCTGGCATCGGCAACAATGCCAACATAACCATGATCGGCTGCATACCTGGCTTCCATCAAACTTCTATTGGTATTGGAATAGATAAAATAAAAGAGTGCAGCAGGCAATTTCTGCGGCATACCTTTTTTCCTCACCACCACGGCAGATAAAGTAATCCCATATTTTGTTTTAATCATCACACTATCGTTAATGATGTAATTACTGCTATCGGGTAAGGTTAGTTTTTGTTGTGCAAAAGTTTCCACTCCAATGATGAGGCATAGCACAGCCACACCCAGTTTTACTAAGTTTATTTTCATGATCAAAAAATTAAAGTTTATATTTTAATGAGGCTTCTTAATTTAACAGCCTGCCGTTCTGAGATTCTGATTAAATTTCCCGTCTTAAGTTCTACAAACATCCCCCCATCATCTTTTTTTATTGAACTGATGTAGTCGAGGTTAAATAATATACTTCTGCTTGCCCTAAAAAACCTTTGGCAATCGGGCTTTTCTTCCAATTTATTTAATGAGGTTTTGAGCAATACCTGCTCCTTGCCGAAAAAGAGTCGTGCATAATTTTCTACCGACTCGATCAAATGCACTTCTTTCCACTTTATGAGATGATGTTTGCCCCTGTCTTTCACAAAAATAGCTGTGGCATCACCTACGCTCATCTTTTCTATGGCTTTATCAATTGCACTTTTAAAACGTTCATCACGTACAGGTTTCATCAGATAATCCATGGCGCTTACTTCAAAAGCCTGCACCGCATAACTGTCGAAAGCGGTTACAAAAATCACCTGTGGCACATGTACAAGATTTTCTAACAGATCGAAACCCGAACGACCAGGCATCTGTATATCCAAAAAAATCAGTTCGGGTTTTAAAAGTCCGATGAGCTGTTCAGCTTCATCAGCATTAGTAGCCTCTCCCAATACGGTAATCTGAGGATAGCTTTTTAACATCCTCATCAGCTCCTGCCTTGCGCCACGTTCATCGTCGATGATTAGCGTCCTAATATTTCTCATCTGATCGGAATTTTAATTTCGGCGCAAACTTTTTGCTCCATTTCATACAGGCTGAAAGAAGCACGGTGATGATAACTGAGATCGAGTCTTTCTTTCAGGTTATGAAGTCCGATTCCTGTAGTCGTTTTATCCTGTTCCAATTTGCCCGGGTTTAAGACACGGATATTTACAAATCCATCATGTTCGTTAATTATTACTTCAATCTTTCCACCTTGTTTTTCTAAGGCAACCCCATGTTTTACCGCATTTTCGACTAATGTTTGAATGCACAAACGTGGCACCATCAGACCAGAGAGCGAAATATCGATATCCAAATTGTATTGCAATCTTTCTTCCATCCTCAAACCTTCCAGCTCCAGGTAATCTCTAATCAGGTCTACTTCTTCATTTAACCTGATGAGCATGGCACTACCCTTATATAATCCGCTGCGCAACAGTTCGCTTAACAGATCAATTGCCCTGCCTGCAGCATCGGGGCGGGTGTACACCAAAGATTTTATATTATTGAGTGCATTGAATAGAAAATGGGGGTTTAACTGAGAAGAAAGATTGTCCAACTGCGATTGTTTAAAGCTAAGCTCCAGTCTCGCATTTTCTACCGATAACCTGATTTCTCTTTTTGCGTAATGGTAAAGATGATAAGCCAAAAGCCATATGGCCATTAAGCGGATGCCAGCTACAAAAATACCAAGAGCATTTACACTAAAAAAATCGGAAAACGACTGTGGTGGATGACTCAGAAACAACAGCCTCACCAGATACAATTTTCCAATGGTAACCAGCAGATAAAAAATACCCATCGCCGGGATAACAATTAACATTCGCCAGATTAGTTTCTCGAGTGAAAGATCCTGCCAACGGTTTTTGTTTGCAAAATTACGGTACAAATGGGTAATCAAAATGTACATCAGCACATCCGAAACAAACTGCACAACAGCCAAATCGAATCTAAAATTGCCTGCAGCAGACCAGCCCTGGAATGTCCAATATAAAGCCGCCACCGACCAGCCAATTAGCTGACATTTCCAATAAAGCGATATGTAGGATTTCCTTACCAAAATTTTCTGCGCTGAACAAAGCAACGAAAACTAATTTTAAGAAAGAAGACAAAGTACACGAGCGTAGGCTTTTGGGGGATAAGTGTTTTTTAGGCTGAAGTCCGAAATCTATTTCACAAAAGAAACAAAAAATATCCTGGTGCGCTCTGCGTTAATCTTTTAAATCTGCGGGAGAAACAAAATGATCAATCTGGTGTAGCGTCTGTCGGCACCTTTACGTTTTAGGAGTAGACATTATCTAAAAAATAGCATCTCTATGAAAAACCTACTCCTTTTATTCATCATTTTCGCATTTGTTTCTTGTAAAAAATCAGAAAGATATGGTCCGCTGAACTTAAAAAATGGACAGGAAGTTGAACTACTGGTAAGCCATCGCTACGGTGCGGATAATGATCAGCTATTAAAATTGCCCGGTAATGTAGATGCCGGCGCTTCGCTTTCGGGTTTTGATCAGCGGGAACCTGGTTATACTTACCGTGTTAAAGCTACATTTAAGTATAATGAAAATCCGCCTCAAGATGCGTCATCGTACTATTTTTTTTTCGAAAAGATCAATAGTAAAGAGCAGTATAAAGGAAATGAGTCTTTTACTGTGCAGCTCATTACCAATTACCTCGTTGGCGGACCAAATATTAGGCTCAGCAAAACAGGAACTGAATATTATATGATTCCAGGTAAGTTACAGCTCACTTATGCAAACAGTACCATTCAGAATGAGCTGGAGGAAATCTGGTTGAATGCACAGGAAATCCGTACGAACTGGCAAAATGGACAAAGGCCAAAATGGAAGGCCATTAAAGCTACAGTGGTACACGATCCGCAGCAATTTGGGAAGGCCTATTTGGTACAACAGATACAATTTATTAATTAACAAAAAATATAGACCTGAGGTGAAATGGATGATATAAGATGGACGTAAAGCCGATACTATACGCTAGCCAGGCAACTCTGCGTGCTTTGCGCCTTTACTTAGCGGTCTTTGCGGTTAATTAGCAAGCCATCAATAAGTCGCGTTTTACCCCTTAACTTGTCGTTTTTGCACGTTAATTTCCATGTAGCTTTAGTATATCTTTGAATATACTAAAGCATAAAAACTATATGGCAACTCAAATTTTTGTAAACCTGGCTGTTAACGACCTCGGCAAATCGGTGGAATTTTTCACCAAACTCGGATATACTTTTAATCCCAAATTTACCAATGAGAAAGCAACCTGCATGATCATCAGCGATACTATTTATATCATGCTGCTGACCAGAACATTTTTCCAGACGTTTACCGAAAAAGAAATTATAGATGCACACAAAACAATAGAAACTTCCATTGCCATATCGGCCGATAGTAAAGATGCGGTTAACGAAATGGTAGACAAAGCGGTAGCAGCTGGCGCGACGATACCTAATCCGGCTACCGATTATGGTTTTATGTATCAGCATAGTTTTGATGATCTTGATGGTCACCATTGGGAATATGTATGGATGGACCCGAACGGCATGCCTGAACAGCAGGGTTAATTTAGATATGACTTTAAGAGCCTGTTTAAATTTTTATAACAAATATCAATAGCCTTTTGCTGTCACACTGAGGGGTAATTTATTGTATAGAAATCAATATGAGTGACGTACAATCGTTTCCCTTGTCCTACGGCGCAGTCTTGCCTCGGCTCGCCGCCGCCGAAGGGCTCTTTCTTTTTGGTGTCAAAAAGAAACAAAAAACACCGGCTGAAAATTTTTCTTTCGAAGCTGGTAGGTTGGCTTAGGCAGTGCAACCCGAAAAATTTGTTAGGCCGGATTTCAGCAGAACGGGGATATCGTGCTATGGCCTAGCTGGGCGGAAATACCGAAGCAGCTAAAGTACTGATTAATAATAATTTGCAAAACAACGTCAATAATAGCGTAGTCGATTGCTTTATTAATGTGTTGAAATGGTCTTCGACTACGCTCAGACTGACATATGAAATAAATTTTATTTTAATTTTAAACAGGCTTTAAGTATAAAAACAAGCAACGGATTTTACCGGGTTTGCTTTTTTTGTTTGAACTGTTCTGTATGCGGTCACTTGTCTTCTCTACGCGAAACGAATAACGAGCCGTTTCGCTATACACTAACTGCCTGCTTCGGGTGTTAAGCCAGGTTATTGTGTTTAAGTTACTTTTTTGTTACCTTCGATTTCAACTAACTTCTGATTTTCTTGAAAAAAATAGCCATCACCGATGAAAAGGAACTGCTGCGAAAGTTGCGGGATGGGGACGAATCTGCATTTAAAGAAATATATAAATGTTATGCACAGCGCCTGGTTTCAAAATTGATTCAGATTTTAAAATCAGAAGAAATAGCTAAAGATATCCTCCAGGACATCTTCATGAAGATATGGGAAATTCGTAAAACAATAGATCCCGAACTTAGTTTTGGCGCATTGCTGTATAAAATGGCAGCAAATCTTTCAAAAAATGCTTTCAGGAGAAATATATATGACCAGCTTATGCGGAGTGAAATTGATCCGGATGTAGGTTACAATCCTATGGATGATGCAGATGATGCATCGCAAACTAGAGCATTGCTAGACATGGCTTTGAGTAAACTGACGGAGCGACAGCGAAAGGTTTATGTCATGCATAAGTTAGAAGGACGGAGTTATCAGGAAATTAGTGATGAGTTGAAGATTAGCGCATCTGCTATCAATCATCATATCCAGGAGGCTAATAAAAGGGTGAGGCTTGCGCTAAAATCTAAGCATTTTGAACTTTTATTGTGTTTACTTCCAATTTTTTTCAAAAATAATTGATTTAGGGGTGCTATTTTTTATTTTTCGTGTGTATTCATTATATGCTGTGGATAAAACAGCCTATTTAGATGAACGAAAAGATTAAAGTTGAACTTTTATTTGAAAAACATATAAATAATACCATCAATGATGAGGAATTATTTCAATTACACTCATTTTTTCAGACCGGAAATAACGAGGAGCAATTAAACAGATTACTTCAAGCGCATTTTGCATCTGAAGTTCCTTCAAATATACTTAATGAAAAATCTGCCGAAGTAGCGGATTTGGCCTGGATTGAAATTCAACATAACATAGGCTTGAAAAAACCCACATTGATGGGCAGAATTTCCTGGATCACTAAAGTAGCCGCTGCAGTGCTTATTTTTGTATCCTTATCGGTATCAATATATTTTATTTTAAAAAATGATCCGGCTGGTAAGCTAACCTCAAAGAACATTACTGATATACAACCCGGAACCAACCGTGCATCTTTAATTTCATCGAAAGGTACCGTATATCAGTTGAACGGCGAAAAACAAGAGATTATTACCGAAAATGGAATTGTCCGCTATAAAGACGGGACACTGGTGGAGAATGAAGAGTTAAATCAAAATCTTACCTTAAGTACTCCCAAGGGCGGGCAATATTGTGTCACCTTAAGTGATGGCACCAAAGTATGGCTTAATGCAGCTTCATCATTGTCTTATCCGGCAACTTTTTCAGGTAAAGAAAGAAGGGTAGAACTTGTTGGTGAAGCTTATTTTGAAGTACATCATAATGCCAGCCTGCCATTTATTGTGAGCACCATGGGGCAGCAAATAAGGGTTTTAGGAACCAGTTTTAACGTCAACGCTTATCAGGATGAAAATAAAACAGTTACCACTTTGGTCAATGGTCGCGTACAACTTAGCAGAGAAGGCAATAATGAGGCACCGCAACTGCATCCCGGAGAACAGTCTGTACTCGCAGGCGCTGGTTTCGAAATCGCAGAAGTTGACGCAAGCCTGTTTGTTGCCTGGAAAGATGGTCAGTTCCGTTTTAAAGCAACCCCATTAACCGAAGTGATGCGGCAGGTTGAACGTTGGTATAACCTGGACGTCGATTACACCGGAATTCCTGCTGACATCCAGATTCATGCATCAATCAGCAGGGATAAAAAATTATCTACCGTATTACACGCACTCGAAAAAATAACAGATTTAAAATTTGATATCAAAGGAAGGAGTGTAAAGCTTATGCGCTAGAATTTACCATGTAATTTTCGGCGTCTGTTAAAAAGGCTGACGGTGTGGGCACACCATCAGCTGTGATAGATAGATCCGATTCAGAGAAATAATCAACAAACCATTCAAACAAACTAACTAACCTTACAAAAATATGAACTATTTCCTTATCCACAAGGACAAAGGGAGGCGTGTGCCGTCTGAACCAGGCGATACTGTAACCAACAGCAGCACATCACCATTTAAATTTATTCTCATCTTCCTGGCTTTTTTTGCACTACAACTCAGTAGTAAATTAAGTGCGCAAACGGTTTCCATTAATTTAAAAAATGCACCTTTTGTACAAGCAGCTGAGGCCATCAGTAAGCAAACGAAATATGATTTCTCATACAACGACCGGATTTTAAAAAAAGCCAGACCGGTAACCTTGAAGCTTGTTAACGAACCGTTAATCAATGCATTACGGAAATTGTTCACTGAACAACCTCTTACTTATGAAATCAAAGACCGTATAATTATCATACTGGATAAGAACGCATCTGCTCCTTCTGATTTGATGGAGACTCCGGTAGATGGTAGAGTGACTACAGAGGACGGTAAACCGTTGGACGGGGCTACAATTAAAGTTAAAGGTTCAAATTTTTCAACCAGAACAGACGAAAATGGGAAATTTGTAATTCCTACCCAGTATGCCAACTCCACTCTTGAGATCCATCACCTGGGCTACGCCAAATTGGAAGTCAATGCAATACGGGCCAGAACGGTTACACTGGCACTTACCTCCTCAGAACTGAATGAAGTAACGATTGTTAATACTGGTTATGAGAAGATTGACAGCAGAAAGCTGACAAGTGCAGTAACTACCATTAAAATGGACAGTATAATCACCCCGGGGATCAATACCATTGACAAATTATTAGAAGGTAGGGTTCCCGGGATGATCTTTATGGAAAACTCTGGTCAGGTGGGTGCCGCACCCAGATTAAGGATTCGGGGTACATCAACGGTTTTGGGAAACAGAGAGCCGCTATGGGTCTTAGACGGAATTGTATTGACGGATCCTGTTAATGTTAATCCAAAAGATATCAATGATCTGGACTTTGTAAATTTATTAGGTAATGCAATTGCGGGACTGAATCCTCAGGATATTGAACAAATCGATGTACTTAAAGATGCATCTGCGACGGCACTTTATGGTGCAAAAGCAGGTAACGGCGTAATTGTAATCACAACAAGAAAGGGTAAAGTTGGCAGACCTGTAATCTCTTACATGGGTACAACCAGCTTCTCCAGGCACCCAAGGTACTCGGATAAAAGTATGTACATGATGAACTCGCAGGAACGTATGGATGTCTCTAAAGAGATGATCGAACGAGGGATGCAGTACAATAATGTAACGCAGTTTACCGGTTACGAAAAAGCACTTCAAGACTATTATGCAGGTAATATCAAGTACGATGAATTTAAGCGGTTAACTGATTATTATGCAAATGTAAATACCGACTGGATGGGACTTGTCACCCAGGATGCCATCTCTCAGAATCATAATCTAAGTCTTTCCGGTGGCGCCAATGGAATCAAATATTATTCCTCTTTAGGCTATCAGAATGAAAATGGCGCAATAAAAGGTGAAAATAATAAACGCTATTCATCGCTCATGAGCATCACTGCAGATTATAAAAAATTTATGGCTCAAATCTCATTTACAGGTAACTATTCGACCAGAGATTATACCCCACAAGATTTAGGCGTGATGAACTATGCGTACAACACCAGCAGAACGATCCCGGCTTTCAATGCAGACGGCAGTTATTTTTTCTATCCGAAGGTGATTAACGGATCTCCGATTTATAACTATAATATTCTTAAAGAAAAAGAGAATTCGGGAGATCGTACCGACCTTATTTCAGCCAACATCAGGGCATTAATAAAATATAGGGTAATGACTGGCCTGGATGTAGATGGTACATTTGCTTACAATGCAAGCAGCAACAATAGAGAAGTATATTATACGAAAGACACTTACTACATTTATCAACTAAGAGGGAATAGGGACCCCAGATTTGATCTTGCCCCGGTTGGTGGTGAACTTCAGAGAAGTGAAACGCATAACAATGGGTATACGGCTCGTGTACAGGCCAATTATACCACCTATTTTGGGAAAGATGATAAACATTCCATCAATGCAAGTGCCGGCATGGAAGCTATATCTTCAGAATATAAAGGTTTTAACATCACCAGGAGAGGTTATTTTCCTGAAATGGGTGGTTATTTTGATGTTGTACCCACAACCAATACCGGTTATTACCAGCAATGGATGGCTAGAATAGAAGCCCTGGGCTCCTATAACCGTCAATTGACAAATACCCTGGCCTGGTACGGTACCACGGGTTATTCCTGGAATAACCGTTACATGGTGAATGTACATATCCGGGGTGAGCAGTCGAACTTATTCGGAGCAAGAGCAAACAACAGATTCCTGCCAATATGGGCCGTTTCCGGCCGATGGAATATGAAAGACGATTTGGTGAAAAATGTGTCGTGGGTAAATGATCTAGCGATGAGAGCCTCATGGGGTTGGCAGGGAAATATGTTGCCGGGACAATCTGCCAACATGGTCATTCAGCAAAAACCAACTTCAGACCTTTATTACAATTCACAGTATTCAACAATTGCAAATTTTCCTAATCCGGATTTGAAATGGGAACGGACTTCTTCCTCTAACGTTGCAATGGACTTCTCTTTGTTCGGAAATAAAATAAGCGGATCGCTGGGCTACTTCTATAAAAAGACTGAAGATGCATTTCTTGATAAAACGGTTTCAGAGATTAATGGGGTAGAAAAGTATGTAATCAATAGCGGTACATTGGAAAACAAGGGTATCGAGGTAAGTTTAAGTATTAGAGCGATCGACAATGTGGGCGCAAAAGGTTCAAAACGTGGATTCACATGGCACTTTGACCCACAGCTTGGTCAGGTGTTGAACAAAGTTTTAAATCGTACAATTAACAATAGAAACAATGTTTTGGTTGATAACTTAAAATACACAGACTTTTTGGCGGGAACTGTTCAGCTTGCCGGTAAGCCACTAAATACATTTTACTCTTACAAGTTTAAGGGACTGAGCCCGGTAGACGGTTCTCCGATTTTTTACGGAACAGAAGCGGAACAGGCAGCTGCTTATCAGCAAAAATATGGTTCAATGAAAGCAGAGGACGTTTTTTTAGAGGTAATGAGTGAATCAGGGCGTCGTGAACCTTTTATTCAAGGTGGTTTATCCAATTATTTCGGCTGGAGAAACTTTGGTTTATCGTTCAACTTGACCTACTCTTTGGGCAACAAGATCCGATTGATGAAGATCGCTTCAGGATATGGAACCGCAATTGCCTATCCACAGCAAAACCTTCGTAAAGAGTTTGTAGACCGCTGGCGCAGACCCGGAGATGAAGCTTATACCAACATACCCGGATTGCAGTCAGACAACAATTTAAATTCGCCCTGGTGGACACAATCTGCAGCATCAGCATATAAATTTGGAGGAAGTATCTATGAGCTGTATGACAATTCGGACATCAGACTGGTTAGCGGAGATTATTTGAAACTGCAGTCCACCTCTTTCCGATATAACTTTGCAGAAAAACTCGTTCACAAACTTGGCCTGAGTTCAGCGTATGTCAGCGTAACCGGAACCAATCTTTTCATTATAAGCAGTAAAATGCTGAAAGGACAGGACCCAACACAGTCGGGTTCAACACCAAACGTCAACCTTTCACTAACCCCTACTTATTCAGGTAGCATCAATGTTTCATTTTAAACTAAAGCATCATGAAATACATCTATATTTTTTTACCGGTATTGTTGCTCTTTTCATCGTGCAGTAAATTTCTGGATGAATACTCAACTGATCTGAAATATGTTCAAAACACAGATGATCTGAACAAACTGATGATCGGAGAAGCATTCATAAACAGTGTTTCCCTTTCGGCTTACAGCAATCAGGAGACCATGGGCGACCTTTCAGAAACCGGTCTAACCGCGCCATGGCTTCATGTTATGGACGACGATTCTGAACAGTTTGCACTTGGCTTCGCAGAAACCGACAAGTCTACCCCGCTTTATAAATTATCAGGATTCCATAACTGGAGCCAAACGCCTGCATTAAATGTCTTGAATCTTTCCTGGGATGAAATTCTGTGGAGAAAGATTTATAAGCGTGTGGGGGCTATAAACGCCATTTTGTTTGAGGCTTCAAAAATAGCAGAAACGGCTGATAATTCAACCTTACAACACATTCGTGGTGAAGCCTATTTCTTAAGGGCTTACTATTATTTCCTATTGCAAAATGTTTATGGCAGTCCATACCGTGTCAATTCAGCTGCTACAGACGAAGGTGTTCCAGTGAAGATCTCAGAAAAAGTAGAAGACAATTATTTTAAAAGAGACAACAATGATAAAGTTTATAAACAAATTGTTGCAGATCTTGATCAGGCCGAACAATACTTACAGGGCTATAACCCGAATACAAAAATACGGGTTGGGATTGCAGCGGTGAAAATCCTGCAAAGCCGTGTATACTTGTATACGGAGCAATATGACAAAGCGATAGCCGCAGGTAAAAGTCTTGGTGCGATGGGCTATACGCTTAATGATCTGAATTTATATTCACCAAATACGAATTTTACTTACCGGAGTTCGAATGAATCCATTTTTACCATGGGGGCGAATGCAGTACCTGCCGTATTTATAAATGATTCTACCGCTAATTATAGCGGTAATGATCGCCTGGCCTCGTCTTTTAAAGCCTCAAGCACTTTAATGAGTAGCTATGCTTCAGATGATTTGAGGCTTAATGCTTTCTTTCAAAGGTCTGCTAAAACTAAATCATGGTTACCGGCGAAATACCGCAGCTGGCAAACCTATAATGACCCGGAACAGGTATCCTGCATTTTTTCTTTCCGTTATGCAGAAGTAATTTTAAACAACGCAGAGGCCCTGGCAATGACCGGAGCAAATGATGAAGCGAGAAATGAAATCCAGAAGCTAAGGGTAAAGCGGTTTAAAAACGCCACAATAGATCAAATACCCGCTGGCAATCAGGAACTGGTAGAATTTATCAGGGCAGAACGCAGACGGGAATTATGTTTTGAAGGGCACAGGTGGTTCGATTTGAGGCGGTATGCGGTAAACTCCAGATACCCGCTTCCACAGGATTTTACCATCAGGCACCCGGCTTACAGCTATAATGCGCAAACTAATGCAAACACACCTATCGGTAATTATGTATTGAAGTCTTTTGCACAGGATGCGGCGGGCTGGCAAGTTCCTATTCCAAATTATGCCATAGAATTCAACAGGGGTTCATTAACTAATCCTGTTAGAAGTGTACGAACTGTTCAACCTTTATAAATCCATTTAATATGAATCATAAAATTTATGTCGCAGGCATATTCCTTGTTTTATTGGCAACTGCATGCCGGAAGGAGGAGGTAACCGTTTTCCCGGATTACGACAAAAACTGGCTGGTTGTAGACGACAATCCCAACGACGCCACCATTCATGGCAATTACCTCTTTTTTAAAGAGACTGGTATTCCGGTTTACGTTAATGATACAATTGGTACACAAGCCCGGACAGATGTTTTTGGGCGGAATTTTACCCATTATGAGAAACTGTCTTTAAGTTACTCCATTGGTGGTCTCCAGGCTGGAGCGCCACCCCTTGTTTATTCTTTCAGTTATTGCAATAAAGCGGATGTACCTGCTGCACTTGCCTATTTAAAGAGCGAAATTTTGCCAGTGTTACCGAAAGGTATTTATGTGCCCAGTATTTTATTGGTCGCCAACCTGAATACCAATGGTTTTAAGTATGCTTTTAAGGGTTTAAATACCATAGTTATCGGTCAGATTGCGAACATTCCTACCATGGATCAAACTACAAAAGTACAGTATAAAGGAGAAATCTTGCGGGCCATGCTTACAAGTGCCATGCTCAGGCCCAAATACGCCGACATACTGGACAAATTTGCCAATGCTACCCGCAAGTTTATCACTACGGGTGATACATACAATATATCTACTTATTATCTCAATAGGGTAACAGGTTTACCCGCTGGTGTAAGCCCGACATTGCAGGCCATAGGTTTTCTTGGTGCTGAGCCAACCAATCCATATTTAACGCCCGCAACGCCTTCTATGGATGCAAATATGTACCTGGAGGCTATACTTGGGCGTACGGATGCAGAATTTAAAGCTTTGTATGACTCAAATCCTGTAATCATGATCAAATATAATTTAATACGCCAGATCCTAACAGATTTAGGCATTCCAAATCAATAAAAACTTAACGGGTATGGCGAATGTACGCCATACCCATCCTATTCAAAAATAAATTACATGAAAAAATCAATTATTGCTATTTTAATGGCGACGATGTCGCTAACTTCATTTGCACAGAATGCGGTCATCAAAGGAAAATTCACAAAGATCCTTCCCCAAAATCTCAAAGCGGATCGAGTTATTTTTTCCAAACAGGAAGCAGGTGGCGTAAGCCCCATTTCAATGGCCCTGGTTGCCAGACAGGACCAATCGTTTACTATCCAAATTCCCGCCAGTGACCTGAATGCAATTCGTTACCTGGGCTTTAATGCAGATCAATATCCCGTTTACATGCGTGCCGGCGAAGAACTAACTATTGATGCGTTTGACGGAAACGTCGTTTATTCGGGTAACCTGAGTAAGGAGAATAAGGTATTTGCAGACTGGTATAAACTTGTTCTTCCACTACAAAAGTTTGGACATAGCAACAAAGGATATACCATACCCACCGAGCGACTTACGGCAACACTTGATTCACTAGCAGCCCCGGTGGATGCTTTTGTTAAAAGTATAAAAACGGGTAACGAGGCATTCGATAAATATGTGAAATTTATGCTCCCTTACAGTGTGAGATATGATGCATTGCTGCCATTTGCTTCAGGAATTAATTTTGGACGAAAAGATGAGTATCCAGTGTATTTCACTGATCTTTTTAAAAATGAAAAATATACTGACAAAGCGGTCTGGACACTTCCGTTTGGCTTTGACTACATTCAGATGTTGAGTTTCGCCAAACACATCATTTATAATTCGGAGAATGGTATGGCCAGTGAGTTGGTCCTTCCGGAAATCTCAAATAAAGAATTACTTGCGGAAGTGGCTTTAAAGGCAGCAGAGAAGGGATTATCTATGGATTTGGTTGCATTTACTACAAATAACCAGAAATATATGTTAACTGACGCGCAGAAGAAAAAGATGAACATCTTAGCCGACCGCGCAAAATTAAAAGTGGCAGGTGGTCAAACAATCAATTTTTCATACCCAGATATCAACGGCAAAACCAGTAGTCTTTCTGATTATCGTGGCAAAGTAGTTTTATTAGATGTTTGGGCTACCTGGTGTGCACCATGTATTGCCGAACAACCTGCGCTTGAAACGCTCGAAAAGTCTTTTGAAGGTAAGAATGTGGTATTTATCAGTCTTTCTATTGATACAGATAAAGCTAAGTGGAAAGATATGGTAGAGAAAAAGAAACTATCTGGTGTACATTTATTCACAAATAACAAAGGCCCGATTGTAACAGATTATGATGTTACCGAGATTCCAAGATACATTTTAATTGATAAAGAGGGAAAAATGGTGTCATTTGATGCTCCTAGACCCTCAGATACTAAATTGAAAGCTTTAATTGAGTCAAAACTTTAATATTTCCCAAGGACAAACATGAGAATATTTTTAATTTCCGTATGGATTGGAGTAATTACGATGTGCCATACTGCCACCTTTGGCCAGGGGATAAAGTTTGAGGAGCTGACAATGAGTGGGGCGATGGCTAAAGCTTCTGATCCTGCCAACCCTAAACTGATCTTTATGGATTGTTATACCAGCTGGTGTATTCCATGTATTGAGATGGCGAAAATGGAATTTCCCAAAAAGGTAATGGGCGATTATTTCAACCCAAAGTTCGTTTCTGTAAAATTCGACATGGAAAAGGGAGAGGGAAAAGAGCTTGCTAAAAAATACAACGTCAGTGCTTACCCAACTTTTTTAATTCTGAATGCTCAGGGGCAGGAAATCAATAGGGTAGTTGGAAAGTCGACTGCCGATGAATTTGTGGAAAAAGTAAAGGCTGCCTTAGATCCGAAGAATTCTCTGAAAGGCCTGAAAGCAGCTTATGAAGCACAGAAAGGCATGCAGACTGGAATGCCTTACGCCCTTGCACTGTACCAAAACTCTCAGGATCCTTCACCAGTTTTGGAAGATGTATTTGACCACCTTTTAGATTATGAAAGATTTAGCCCTGATTATCTTCAACTGGCATTAGGTACCGTGAAGTTTGGCAGTCCTTTTTTTCATAAGCTTTTGATGTATAAGGGCGATATGGATCAGGCGATGGGTACTGATGTTATCAACCGCATTATTTTCGACAAAGTGCGAAAAGACATGTATTGCATTGCCGCAGGTAGCGCAGCACGTTACAACATATTTTACACCTCTAAGGAGGTTGAAGAGGTTGCTTATATTATTGGTTTGCTAAAGTTACGACCAGATCAGGCAGAAACACACATTTGTAAGATTGCGCTTTACGTAACTAATAAAGATGTAGATGGTTTGATCAGCTATTATAAGCGTTATATCTGGATAATGCCTCCGACAGATGTTTACAAGGGAATACTGGACGGAATTTTAATGGGGCAGATGGCTAAAGCAAATGATGCACAGAAAGGAGCCATTAAAGACTATTTTAAGACCAGGGTGGAGAGCTTAGAGAAAGAAGCCAAAGGTTATCGTAGCATGATTGGCTTTACTAATTAATAAGATTTAAATGAATATATTTTCAGAGAAGTTGGCCTGTAAAAAGGTCGTTATAATGCTGTTGAGTTTTATTTTAATTTCTACTCTTACAATGGCGCAAGGATTTACCAATGATGCCAAAATAGCCGTCGATTATCAGAAATCTGTAGATTCTTTGCTTTTAAAAACGAAGACGGTTACTTTAGAGGATGCCAAACAGATGCTGGCTAATCCACCTCAATCAGCTGCTGTTGGAATCGTTAAACCTTCTAAAAAAGTTTTAACCGCCAATGCCATCTACGAACGTGCAAAAGCGGCTACTGTAATTACAGGTTGCGTTTATTTATGCCCCAGGTGTTCTAATGCACACATCAGCGAATCTTCAGGGTACATTATTGACCCCAAAGGGATCATGGTTACGAATTACCATGTGGTCGCTACTTATGCGAATATGACTGACGGAAATAAACCTTTAGGTTTCGTTGTAAGGATGGCCAATGGACGTACTTATGCTGTGAAATCAGTATTGACATCCTCAAAAGAAAATGATTTGGCCGTACTTCAACTGGAAACAAATGGCGACCTGCTGCCAGCCTTGCCGCTTGCGGAAGGTGCAAAAGTGGGCGAAAAGGTGTTTGTATTAGGACATCCAAAAGGGATGCATTATTTCTTTTCACAAGGTAACGTAATGGATAAATACCTGGAGGAAGCGGGAGATCCAAATCATAGGTTCTTTCGTGAAATGGTCGTGATTTCAGCAGATTATGCAACAGGATCCAGCGGAGGTCCGGTGATGAATGAATATGGTGATGTTGTTGCTACCGTTTCTAATACACATCCATTAATACATAGTGAGATGAATCCGGGATTGCAGATGGTATTGAAGAATACGGTGCCGGTGGAATCTTTGTACAAACTTATAAAGCCTTAAAATAGCGCTTTCCATGAGTAACCCGTTACAGTTAAATCCAAAAAGAGAAATGCCTTGAAATGGTATTTCTCTTTTTGGATTTTTGCTAATAGCGCTATTACATTTTGAAATGTTTAACTTAATTAAATAATTAAGGCCGGCATTGCGCTGTATGGTCTGCGTATTGTTAGTGGCGGATTTATAGGTACCTAACTTTTAGTTTAATACTGAGGTTATTAAATAACTTTTATAATTTCTAAATTATCTGAAAATCTTTTTAATGCAAAAATTAACACCTTATGACCAATTGTTTGGGGTATTCTCAAAATTGGGCGAGCTATCCATCACATTGAAAGAAGCTATCATTGAGCAGAGTAAGGTCATGAGTTTGGATAAGAACCAAAAGGTGTTAAGTGAAGGGGAAAAAAGTGATCGTATTTATTTCATCGTGAGTGGTGCCGTTAGGGTGTTTTACCTGAACAAAGAGGGCATTGAAACAAATACGTGGTTTTTGTTTGAAAACGAACTTGTCATCTCAGTATACAGCTTTTTTACTTCACAGCCTGGTTTTGAATATATTGAGACATTGGAAGACAGTGTTTTTATTGTTCTCAGGAAGGATAAGCTGGATTGGCTTTATGAGCGTTTCGTTGAATTTAATATTATTGGAAGAAGGCTTACGGAATTATACTATATACGTAATGAAGCGCAGGCAAATTCGCTGCGTATGTTTTCCGCTAAACAACGTTATGAGCAGTTGATTCAAAACCAACCCCAACTTTTGAACCGAATTTCTCTGAGTCATATCTCTTCCTATTTGGGTATAAGCAGAGAAACTTTAAGTCGAATAAGAAAAAAGTAAGCGTTTCAGTTTGTGACTTTTGTCAAAAAATCTCAAAGAGTGATCTCATATTTTTGGAGTATAACTTAATATAGTGAGAAGATGCTTTCTTAAAAGCAAACTTACTTTTATTAAAATCAACAAATTGACCACTATTAGACATTTAAAATGACGCACACCTTAACCTCCATCCAGCGATTTTATCGTTATTATTTATTGCTTATCGCAGTCGTAGCCATTTCGTGCAAAAAAGAGACGCGTCTTGTTGATGTTCCGCCACCCGATCAGTCAACCTCCCCCTTTGTTAAGGAACTCTATACACAATGGGTCAGTTACACCAAAGACCATCCCGATGAGGCTTCGCTAAAGCCAAATGAAAAATTGGATTGGGAGAAAATTGTACTTAGGATTTCATCTGATGCCAAACGCAGTATCAATTACTATATACCGATTCTAAAGACAACCAGCCTTGCAACAAAGCCTTAGAATTATCCTTTGGTACCGAAAAAAACATTTTTCAGGCTATTGTGAGGACTTATATTACCACATCTGCTACGGCTGGCAGCTCTTCAGAAACGCGTAGGTTGCAAACCATACTTTACAATTTCTCGACAATGGGTCTGACCATACCTCAAACCGTGATTAATCGAGAAAAGACGATCCAAAAAGAGTTGAAGCAAAAGAATATAGCATCGGTAAAAAATCAAAAGATGTCGCTTACAAAAGATAGAGCCGGCTCGTCAGTAACACAGTCTATCAGAAGCTGTGAAACTGCAATAACTTTTGACTTTTATTATCAATTTTCTGGATATCCGTGGAATGAATGGGATGTTAAGAAATATAGTGATCAAATCGCTAATTATTTCAGAAGTAATGTGTTTTCATATATGAAATATGGGATGTATTTAGATTATGAAATGCCGATGTATGGATACAAAAACGACATGGTTTTTTACAATATAACAGATAATGATCAACTAGGAAATATGATTCGCATAGCACTTGAGCATGCAGCAAACGCTACCAAAGAATATTATAATTTATTAGAGTCCGATGCTAGCTATTATTACTATGACGTGCTTTATTCGACATGCGGAGTCAGTGGCGGTGGTGGTGGAGGCACTCCGGGTACACCCACACCTACGATCACTACAGAAGAGCTACAGGGAGCGATACCTGTTGTGAATAATACACCTAAAATTCAAGACATTAAAAAATACACCAAATGCTTTGCAGACGGTAAAGCGGCAACTTACAAAATGACAATTTTTGTTGATCAACCTGTAAAGGGTGAAGGTGATTGGTACAATATAATACTTCCAACTGGTGGCGTTGTTACAAATAATCCCTACAATATTCCTACGGGAATCATATTCTCGACTATAAATGGAAATAATTTTGATGTCGGACATAGTTTCGTGACTTTTGAAAAAAATAACTCAGATGGTACTAGTGTTAAACAGACATTGGGATTTTATCCATCCGAAAGCTCACTAGCCGGTAGAGGTACGATGGTAGACAACAGTGGACATGCTGCTGATGTAAGTTACACAATCAATGTTACTGCGCAACAATTTAATAAAGGCCTAGAAAAAGTTGAATATGATTTCGCAAACAGAGATTACGTTCTTACAAATGCTTTTCTCAATGAATATAATTGCACAGACGCGGCGATCAGTTGGATGAATGCAGCAGGTGCTAAATTCACCGACTCTACAACTGGATTATTTAGAAACACACCGGGAAGTTTTGGGCAAATCTTAGGATCATTACCTGGTGCAAATAAAACGTCAAGTCCGGGTACAGTTGGAAAAGGTCCTTGCAATTAAAAAAAATCATATGAAAAATTTTAAGATTACTTCGTTACTCGTTATTCTTGGGTTACTTAGTTTATTTACAGGGATAAGGATAAATGGGGAATATAGCTTTTTGTATCAATACACATTTTTCGCCGCTCCAAAAATGTTTTATTTTGATATCATCCGTCATCAATTGGTTTGGCTAATGTTTATACATTGGATACTACAATTCACAACAAATGTAGCACTGCTTTTATTGCCGTTTATTCATAATAAACTGAAGAACAGAAAGCTTATCATATACATACCTTTATTATTTGGCATATTAGCTTCTTGGTACCTGACACTATTTGCTTTTATTTTAGTTCCATATTTAATTGTATGGATTATTTTAATAATAGTCAATAGAATTAATAACAATAGTTGAAATGCCGTGCCAATTATCTCTCACGATAGTCAAAATTTGAGGAAAAGACATGCATGAAAAAGAAATATGTTTTAATAAAATTGACCGGTATAACAATTATTCTAAGCAATATTCCGCCAGTGAGCTATATATGCGACTACTCTTTAGATGAAAAGCATTATAGATATAGTAATGATTCGGGAAATTTCGACGTGATCGATAGAAGTGGCAATAATGTAACAGGTATAAAAGAATCCTTTAAAGAGTATGTTAAAAGCAAAAAAGTTAAGGAAGCAGATACTGTTTTATATAGAACTTTCTGGAAGAATCCTATCGCTTTCTGGCCTTGGCATACTTATTTCAACACTAAAGATGATAGGTATAAACTACCATATAAGAAGTCATAATCTGAGTTCGATTAATATTTAATCACTGTTGTCTGGTAAAACTTAGGAATTTTGGCCATAGCACCAAAATTCCTAAGTTACCTCAAAGATTAAGTTCCTCAATTATTTAGGTTGTTCCAGCCAGCTAACTGTTAATCCATTACTGGATTTTTCGCTATTTCAAGTTTAGCAAATTTGCTTATCCTATTAGCTAGAAATGAGGTTTTATGTGATTTTCAGACTTAAAGATCTTTGCTCCCCTTAATGGGCAATTCTCGAACCAAATTATGGCCTCACTATCGAAATTAGCTTCTCTTGGTGACTAAACAGATTTAATTAAAATTCATATCGAAGCATTGTTAGTAGGTCAATTATTTCCCTAAAAATACATTGTTAGGTATAATAATACTGGTTTTTTTTGGGGAAATGATTCACTGCATAAGTATAACCTGTTATTGAAATCTGTTTTTTTACCTATTCACAGGGTGAAACCAAATTTAAATTTATGATCATGGTCCTACTACATCATCGGCGTAATCTCCGAATGATGTGACTTTGAATACCGGAAAGACAGTTATAATATCGCCAGGTTCCACCAGAAAAAGATTAAATTTTCTACTGAAATAGGTGTCGTTTTTTTTGATGATGTCTATTAATGTTTCAAGGTTTACAAAGTGGATTTTTCTTAAAGTTTTCCTCCTTATCGTGTAAATTTTCTGATTCACATTTCCGGATTCCGGATTGGTGTTATGATAAAAATGTAAGGATTGTGGCTTACAATTACAGGGCATGGTAAACGAGTAAGCGGTGTCAAGCCTTCGGGTCTTGATGGTAACATATCTGGTCAAGTTAGCCTTTGTGTATTTTCCACTTTTTAGGAGAAAATATATATTCTCTTTCTCTTGTCCATCTGCTGTGAAGTGGGTTGAAATTATAATGATTAGAATGATTAAGTATTTCATAGTCTATAAATTAACTATATGCGTTAACTGTTTCCTTGTTGTATTAAAGATATTTTCGAACTCTGGCTATCACTGTTTTCACCAGTCATTTCCTTAAATTTCTGCTAGGCTTCGGTATATATAAGGCCTATCCAAGCTAATGCTTTATAATTACAGAAAGTGATATGACTATCATTTTTAATGTCAGGGGTATTTTCCCCGCTGCGGAATCGGCATTCTATTTCTCGGAACATGGTGGTCAAGAGGCGTGAATCTAATATAACACATAATTTACGCTAAATTACTTGCTATAAATAAACGTTATAGATACATTTAATAATTATTTCTAACCAAGATGAAAAAATTATTATATCTGTTTATCCTGATCAGTTTATCAGCTATTGTGCATGCGCAAAGTGGGCGGTCGGTTGTAGATTTTGATCAAAACTGGACGTTTAACCTGGGCGACGTACCCAACGGCCAAAATGTTGGTTTTAATGATGCCAGCTGGCGAAAATTAAATTTACCTCATGATTGGGGCATAGAGGGCGAATTTAAAAAAGAACACCCCGCCACTGTGGAAGGTGGCGCTTTACCGGGCGGTATAGGCTGGTACCGTAAAACCTTCACCATACCGCGAACTGATAAAGGCAAACTGATCTATATTACATTTGACGGTGTTTATCAAAAAAGCGATGTTTGGATCAACGGCCATCATTTAGGTTACAGACCAAATGGTTATATCAGTTTCAGATATGAGCTTACGCCGTATTTAAATTATGACGGTAAAAAAAATGTGATAAGTGTAAAGGTTGATAATTCTTTGCAGCCAAATTCACGCTGGTATTCCGGTTCTGGTATTTACCGCCATGTTTGGCTGATCAGCACCAACAAAATTGCCGTTAACAATTGGGGTACTTTTGTAACCACACCAAAGGTAAGCGCAAGCTATGCCGATGTTAACCTGAGCGTTAGCATAAAAAATGCGGCAGGCAATGCTAAACCTGCCACTATTATCAGCAGCATTTATGCCAATGGCAAAGTAGTAGCAAGTAAAACACTTACCGGCGTTAGTTTAAAGGATACGGTTACTACAGTAAGCCAAAATTTCGGTGTTAATAACCCGGTATTATGGTCGGTTAACAAACCATTCCTGTATAAAGTACAAACTAAAATATTTGTGGATAATGTCGTTGTTGATCAGTATGAAACACCACTAGGTATCCGTTATTTCAATTTTGATGCGGATAAAGGTTTCAGCCTGAACGGTGTTTCCATGAAAATAAATGGCGTTTGTCAACACCATGACCTGGGCGCGCTGGGCACAGCATTTAATGTACATGCACTGGAAAGACAGTTTAAAATATTAAAGGAAATGGGCGTAAATGCGATACGCACCTCGCACAACCCACCCGCACCAGAGTTTTTAGACCTGGCAGACCGCATGGGCCTTATTATTATGGACGAAGCATTTGATGTATGGCAGGTTCATAAAAGGCCTCAGTTTGACTCACATCTTTTCTTTAAGGAATGGCACAAGCGCGACCTGACAGATCAGGTACTGCGCGACAGGAACCATCCTTCGGTGATGATATGGAGTATTGGAAATGAAATACCGGAGCAAAGAGATACCAGCGCGACACGTATAGCCCGTGAGCTAGCCGGTATTATCCACCAACTGGATACCACAAGGCCAATCACTACAGGCAATAACGAACCTGGCCCGGGCAATAAAATTGTTGAATCTGGAGCTGTTGACCTGTTAGGTTATAATTATCATAACGATAAACTGGCCAATTTTCAGAAGGATTACCCCGGTAAAAAATTCATTGGTACGGAAACTGCTTCGGCGCTGGAAAGCCGCGGTGTTTACAATACTTCGCCCGATACCATTAAACGGTGGCCGGGAGGCGGGGTAGTTAATGGCAAAAGGGTAAGTTGGAAAATGAATGCTGATCATACCGTTAATGCCTATGATAATATTTCGGCACCCTGGGGTCATACCCACGAGGAAACCTTGAAAATATATAAAAAACATGCTTTTCTATCAGGTCAGTTCGTCTGGACCGGGTTTGATTATATAGGCGAACCATGGCCTTACCAATGGCCATCCCGCAGTTCATACTTCGGGATAATAGATCTGGCTGGCTTCCCTAAAGATGTTTATTATCTGTACCAGGGCGAATGGACCAATAAAACAGTGCTCCACATATTGCCGCACTGGAACTGGCAAGCTGGTAAAATAGTTGATGTTTGGGCCTATTACAGTAATGCCGATGAGGTTGAACTGTTTTTAAACGGCAAATCATTAGGTACAAAATCAAAACAGGGCGACAGTCTGCACATTGCCTGGAAAGTAAACTATGAGCCGGGTACCTTAAAGGCCATATCGCGCAAAAATGGCAAAGTGGTGAAAACTACCGAAGTTAAAACTGCAGGCGTGCCAGCCAGGATAGAATTAAGTGCCGACAGGAGTACCATACTTTCAAACGATCATGATCTTTCTTTTATAACGGTTAAAATTGTAGATAAGAACGGTATAATGGTACCTAATGCTGATAATGATGTCAAATTCAAATTATCAGGTGCCGATAGCTTCCTGGCAGGTGTTGATAATGGAAGCCAAACCAGCCACGAATCGTTCAAAGCCGATCATCGTAAAGCATTCAATGGTCTGGCCCTGGCAATTATTGGCGCTAAAAACAAACCGGGTACAGTAACGATAACAGCAACAGCCGATGGCTTAGCTTCCGCATCATTGCCAATTACTATTAAATAAACCAATTGGTTATGCAAATACTTTCTACCTGCCACAGCCAAGACAGAGCAAGGTTCAGAAAATAACAGTGGACAGTTAGGAGAAACAAAATCTGCTTTTTTTGATATTCAAATTTAAGGTTTTCGATTACACAATAACGCCGCATGATCTGGGATTAGGCATGCGGTTTTAGTTTTACACAGTCAGTTGTTTTTCGTCCACGAGCTACGTGGTTCAATGCCAGTCCTACATCATTCTTACTCATCTGACCCTTGTTCTGGCTAAATTCAGGGCACAGTTCAGGGGAGTGAAAGATGTAAATCCTTCTTATTCAGATTAGCTAAAATTTATGTCTGGAATTAATCCCCAACTTTTTGCTTGATCAGCATGTTATTAATTATCATTCAATTAGGATCTCAAAAAGAAAGAGCAAACGAGAATTTCTTCTATTTAACCTATTTGGCTCCCTCTGCTGGGCTCCTTTCGTCTACGCTCAAGATAAACTTCTCGCCCAACCCTTAAACGCAAAAAACCTACAACTTTCGTTGTAGGTTTTGGCTCCCTCTGCTGGGCTCGAACCAGCGACCCTCTGATTAACAGACGGACGCTACCCATTTCTAATAATATGTCTATCAATTAGTTACAATACTTCAAAGAAATCCCGTAATGTATTGGTAACGGTTTTTTTATCAACTCAAATTTAACTTTTTTTCCAACACATCGTGCCTGCTTTTAATTTTTTCCATAGACCAACATAAATACTACGCAAAATTGGAAGCAAAGACAATGCCTTGATAATACTATATTAAGAAAAGAACACAAAAAGTTTAAATCGATTGATGGTTGTAAAAGTGAGCTATTAAAGTATTAGGGGCGATGATTTAGTCTTTTTAACCATATCTAACAAAAGAAAACTAGATAGAAAATTGCACAATTAATCATCAATCTATCGCCAGCCCATTCATGTGGGGAATATCGGAGTAGATATTTCATCAATTTATTTTCAATATTCCCTGCGTTATATTTGGTTTGTTTGTTTGACAGGTTTTATTTTTATATAACGTTATTTGAAGGCTGCATCAATCTCATCAATCATTTTATTTACAGAGGTGGTGCCACCACCTGAAACATACCAGGCCACCGGATCGAGATAAATGAAATTTCCATTTTTATAGGCTCGGGTCTGCCGTATCAAATCGGTTTCCAGTTTCGATTTGTCCACCGGAATATTTTCTACCACGGCTCCCCTGTCTATCACGAAAATCATATCCGGATTATATTTCAGGATATCCTCGATTGTTAGCGGTTGTCCAAATGGCGCATTCGCAGGAATGTTAGCTGCCTGCTTTATCCCCAAAACATCAAAAATAAAACCGAAGTAAGAGTGATTTTTTAATGCCACCATACGGCCGTCGTGGAACAGCATAATAAGCAAGGTATTTTTACCGGATGCAATCGCTTTGGCTCTCACGTGTTCCATTTTTTGTGAAAGGGTATTCAGTATTTTTTCCACCTGCTTCTCCTTATTGAAAATCAGCCCATAGTTCCTTTGGTTTTTTTTAAATGATTCCCAATAGAACTCGTAATCAAAGCCAGGATAAATGGTAGGTGCTATTTTCGATAAGTCCGGATAAGCTTTTTCCAGGCGTGCGGAACTGATAATCAGATCGGGTTTAAGGGCTTTTATTTTTTCATTGTCAACCACCATGAGGTTTCCAACATCGGCATATTTTTCCGATTGGTATTGCTTGAGGTAATCCGGCAATCCGGGCTTGGCTATGCCTACTATGTTGTTGCCTTCGCCCAGGTCATTGAGTGTTTCCAGTGCGCCAAAATCCAGTACCACGATGCGCTTCGGTTTTATGGAAACTTCCGTTGTACCTAACGAATGTGCAATGCTTATTTTCTCAGTTGTCGTTTGTGCCATGGAAAGCGCACCACCTGCAAAAAAGGCTAGCAAGGCAAAAGTTACTGTCCTGAATATTTTTTTCATCTGTTGCATATAATTTACACCCTAATAGGTGAGTTTATTAATGGCATAAACATCTGCTGCGCCGTTTACCACAAGTCCTTTTGTTATTGTAGCGTTGGAACCGTTAACCTGATAGATGGCGACCTGTCCGGTTGCATCTTTTATCGGGATATTAACGGTATTCTTGTCACCTTCTACGTAAGTGGGTGTAGAGAAAAGAGATGGTGTATAAATTGGCGAATTGGTAACCCAGGTTACCGTTTTTGCAGCCACATCCAATATAGCGAGCTTTACCGTACCTGTTGATGCACCTGCTTCAGTATACATTTCAGCAAGGAAACGAGTACCGCCCACATAAGTACTCCTGGCGTATTTATGCCCACCAGAAGCTGTTTCTATATCGAAGAAATAACTCTGATCAAACTCTTGCGAATTGGTATTTATTTTAAGTCCGGCAGAATGTTTGGTAGAACCTGTTATTGCGGTGGAAAAGGCATAGACCTCGCCATTGTCAATCTTGTTAAGCCCGTTCATTCCAGAATAGGAACCAATGTAGCTTGTGCGGTTATCCTTGAAGACCTTTTCAAGCACCATGGAAGGATAGCTGAACACGGCAACCCAGCTATTGTCAAGGTAATCCGACGTAAAAGTATTGCCGGTAGTCCCTTTAATGCTCATAAAGGGAGCATATATCTTATTGCCAATTTGTACTAAATGAGTAAAGTAAGCCAGTTCGCCATTGTTTGCTACTGTTTTTAGGTTAACGCTGCCGCTACTTTTTATCTGGGGGTTTACTGCATTGACTACCGTAAAGGTGGCCGTTGGGCTGTTAATATCTCTGGGTATATTTGCAAACAGTATATCGTCGTTATTAACAGTTGCCATGGCATGGGTTGTCATCATGTTGAGGGTGGCTCCCTTTACGATATGTCCTTGATTATTAAGTTTAAAAGCCGTTACCGGACCCTGATTGCTAAAACCGTAAACCTGGCCGAACAAGGTGTTGTTTTGCGCAATATAGCCGTAGTCGTCCGTCTCTGTACCATTGCCGGTCGTTGATGCGGTACCTTTTGAAAGATTATCAGTAGTGAGCAGATAAGTGGTGGCGCCTCCGGCAGTTGTCGTTACGGCCAGTACATACTTAGCATTGCCAACCGGTTCGGGATCTGGTGAATTGTTATCATCATCTTTACTGCACCCGGTCATTGCCAGGCCAAGGAACAATCCTGCAAGCAGGAGAAAATTAAATCTATTCATATTGTTTGATATTTATGGATTAAAAAATTTGATAAAATGCTTTCGTTATTTTTGATTTCCGGCAATAAAATACCGCAACTTGATATTGATTGACCTGCCCGGTTTTTGCAAGCTGAAATTGTCGTATATTTTTGCATCAAAGAGGTTTCTGCATTCCAGGCCAATGTTATACCGTCCGTCTTTTATGCTATATACAGCATTGACATCGTGCTGGAATTGTTCAGGAATATTCAGCTTGCTACCGGTTGACCCCTGGCTGGGCCAGTTCAGGTAATACTCATGCACATACGTCAGGTTGTAACCAATATTCAGCACATTGGTGGCAATCCCCAACCCTTTGATGGAATATTGCGCATTCGCATTTCCATAGAGGTAGGGCATATTGGGTATCCTGTCCTTGTATATCTGGCTGACCTGTGTCTCATTAGCTTCATATTTTGTCTGGTTACGGATGTTCTGCCAGGTCATATTCACTCCCACAACCAGGGCATCCTTGAACGTGTACCGGATTTCTCCATCAATTCCCGTTGTCCTTACATCCTGTTGGTTGAGCATCTGTATCATGGCAACACCACCTACAGAGGTCAGGTTTGGCCGGATAAAATCCTTCGAGTTGCGATAAATGAAATTGGACTCTATATGGAGCTTATGCTCTTTAACAAGTATAAACTGATAGGCCAGCCCCAGATTCGCATTTTCAGAACTTTCCGGGCGAAGTGAAAAGTTTTCAATCCGGTCTATGGTCGGATTACCGAATAGCTCATCGTTTTCGGGTAAACGGTAAGTCTTTTCGTAAGAGGCTTTTGCCTGTAAGCCGGTATTCAAAAAATAGGAAGCCGCCGCCCCATAGCCGCTTTTATTTACGGATTTTTTTTGTTTGGTGTAATTGGGGAGCGTACCCCAGGGCGCATTCGGTGATGTATAGCTTTGGAATGCGGTTGTGGATTGGTTGTAATTTTTCAGGAATACGGAAGCATTGAAACGTTCATTCATGTCGTAACGGTAGCCCAGGCCCAAAATGTTTTTAAAGTTTTCTCTCGGCTGCATGTTCAGTTTATTGTCCGGGTCCAACTCGTCCTTTCCTCTTCGGTTGAAGCCTAAAAAGGTGTTATTTAATGCTAAGGAATGTTTGTCTAAAAATTTATAGCCAAGGTTGGCGGTAATATTGGCATTGTTGTTTTTATACTTGTACAAAGTTCGTCTGAGTTCGCCTCCAACTGCATCGGGGTCTGTAGACTTATCCCTGGATTCCCCCAACCAGTTATATTGCTTAAAAACGGTATCCACCAATTGTTCATGGCCAAGATTATAATTTGCGTTGAGGCTCAGGTTAAGGTCTTTTATAAAAAGGTTGTTTTTCAGGTATTTTAAGGAGGGCATTATGATATCGCCGTTCCGTTTCCGCGCACCATACACGTCGAACATCCGGTTACCCGTCTGAATATCGGCTTTGTTTTGGCCAAGGGTAATACCCAAAAGGAGTTTGTCGGCATATCGTTTTCCTGTAACACCTATGTTGGCAATGACGGTCTCATTTCTGTAAGTGTCGTGGAAGCGGCGTACCCGCATGGGCGTGTAAACCCCGGTGGTCAGGTTAGCTACGTCCACATCCACCTTGTAATTATTGTCTGAATAATTCTGAAAGGCGTTCACCTGCACGGTAAAGCCAGATTTGGCAGTATATCCCGCATTAACGGCGGACTTGTGCGTGTTAAACGAACCATAGGAATAGGATACATCGAGGTAATCCCTTTGGTTGGTGTTGGTTACAATGTTGATAGCACCACCAAGTGCATCGGCACCCAGCCATACCGGAACGACCCCTTTATACACTTCGATTCGGTCTGCCATATTGATGGGGATATTGTTCATCTGGAGGGATGTTCCGAAGTTGTCCATAGGGATGCCGTCCAGAAAAAATTTGACCTGGTTTCCGGTAAAACCGTTCAGGGAAAAATTAAAAGCAGAGCCAAGCCCGCCGCTTTCCCTTATCCTTACGCCGGAAACTTTGTTCAGCGCCTGGTTCAAGTCATAAGTGGTATTATGAAGTTTGCGGGCATCAATGGCGGCCACGTTATAGGCCTGCTGTCTTATCTCTGCAGCCTGCGTTTTGCCAGCTACGGTTACCGATTCCAAAACAGTAGATATTTCGGTTAGTCTTACCTCTACTTTTATGAATTGTCCGGCGGACAGGCTTATTTTTTGACTATGTGGCTTATAACCCAATCCATGGAACAGCAATTCATAATTGCCGGGTTTCAGATTGTTCAGCTCAAAAGTTCCATCTTCCTTCGACAGAGTTCTAACCTCACGGCCCTTAATCCTTATGTTAATACCCGGTACTGCTTCTCCCGAAATGCCGGTTATTTTTCCCGTAATGGAAGTTTTGTTCTGTGCAACAGCATATTGTGCTGTAAACAACATGAACAACGTAAAGAAAAGTATTATGCTGTTTATTTTCTTAACCCAATTTTTCCCCCGGACAGTATCATCACAATATACACTGCTTTCTATTGTGCATTTTATAATGATACTGCCTTGCTTTTTTTGTATATTCCACATTATGATTAGAAATGGTAAAGTTTTTACAATTGCTTTTTATATTTATTTAGACTTAATATAAATACGACGCAAATATATAGGTCTACTTTCCTTTTTTCATCTCACCAATCACGGGATAAGTAGGACAAATGGCAGTTGTTTCCTATGGAAGCAAAAACAACGTGGGATACAACAACAAAGGGGCAAATAAAGGTTCTTAAGGCCTTGGAAGATGCGTGGATAAAAACAGCAATTTATACTATGCCAAAGGCATTTTCAGGTCTCTGCTTTTTTTATCGCAGAAGCCGTTTGCATGGCTCATACATTTGCCAAAAATATTAAGTACCTGTTGTTGTATCTCAAACCCAAACCGGGGTACCTGTTTTTCTTCAGCGCTTAAGCGGGGAAACTCCTCATTAATATCCATTACCTCATGGCAATCAAGGCAAACGATGTGGCAATGCTCCCCTTTTCGTGTAGCATGTTCATATTCAGCCATATTTTTGTTGAAATGCAACTCCACAATCAGGTTACAGGCAACCAGGATTTCAAGTGTATTGTATATGGTTGCCCTACTCACCCTGTATTTTTTGTTTATCATGTCGATGTAGAGTATTTCTGCATCAAAACGTTTGTTGAAATAATAGATCGCTTCCAGTATTGAAAAACGTTCGGGGGTTTTCCGATAGTTGTTCTTGATTAAATATGCTTCAAGGATTTCACTCATTTCTGCCAATGTTTTTTCTCCTGTATTCATACGATATATTTTTAGCAGTGTATCAAGGCACATGATTCTCCCTCAAATTCAAATTGTAGGGTGGGATGATGTATCTCTAAATGGGAAAGTAAATGATATGCCTCGTTTCTCACCTTGCGCATGTCTTCCATATTAGCATCGCTATTTAGTACCAAATGAGTAGTCAGCACATTGTACTCCCCGTCCATTGTCCAGGCATGCAGGTCATGTATATTGGTTATACCTGGTATTTTAAGCAATGCGGCCTTTATTTCCTCGTCGTTAAAGTTGTCGGGTTTTACCTGCAACAATATTTTTAGCGTCTGCATGATGTTTCGTATTGCATTGTAGAGGATAAAGACGGCTACGCCTACGGACAATAAAGGGTCTATCCACATCCAGGAGGTAAAATACATGATAAACCCGCCGACCAGTACAACAATCCAGCCCAGCGCATCTTCCATCAAATGCATCATTACCGCTCTTTGGTTAACGGATTTGCTTTTCCCTTTGAACAGTCTGAAGAATGCCAGCCCGTTGAATATCACACCGAGTACCGCCAGCCATAATACGCCCCCCGTATTCACGCTTTCCGGATGGAAGAAACGGGGAATGGCCTGCGTGAGGATAACTACCGAACCTGCAATCAGTATCAGAGAGGTAAAAAATGCGGCCAGTACCGAAAGTCTCCTTTTTCCGTAAGTGAACAGTTGGGTTCTTCCGCCTGTGGATTTCTTTTCCAGTACCAATGAGCATACGATGGCAATACTATCGCCCAGGTCGTGGATAGCATCAGATAATATAGCCATCGAATTCGTCATTATCCCCCCGACAAACTCAATGATGGTAAATGACACATTGAGCAGTAAAGCAATACGCATGTTCTTAACAATGGGGTGTACATGCATGCCTCCTGCGTGATGGTGATGGCCGTCTTCGTGTCCATGTTCGTGACTGTGGCTATGCTCGTGGTTGTGTCCTGTTTCTTTCATGATTTTTATTTACTATTTTGTCCTATTTATTTCCTGTTTCCGAAAGGCTCCGGGCGAAATCCCGGCAACCTTGCCGAACAGGCGGTTGAAATACTTATAATCCTCATATCCCAGCGAAACCGCTATTTCTTTTACGCTGAAATGGGAATGGTATAATAACCGTTGTGCCTCCCGTAGCACTTCCTGCTGTATAAGGTAGGTCAACGAAAAACCTGTCACAGCTTTTACCGTGTCATTCAGGTGGCTTACCGAAAGGTTCAAAATTTCGGCATAGTCGCCGGGACGCTTTAATGCCTTGAATTGTTGTTTCAGCACCTGTTTAAACTTTTTGGCAATATAGATGCTGTTTGCGGAATGATGTAACGTAAAGCGCTGTTCCCTTCCCTGGTAAACGAAAGCCACCTGCTGTATAAAAGCAGTTGCCAGCGTGACCTGTGCCTGAGAATTAATGACCATACCAAGGTCTTTTGAAGCAGTACCTGCTATTAATCCCAGGATGTTTTTAAACCATCTCGATTCTCCGGGCCCTAGCTCCAGGTTGATGACTTCTGAAAGCGATTGTTGCAATATTGAACTTACGGTATCGTCCACGAGCTTGTTGTCTATAGCAAGCACCCAGCCCGTAACACCCGTTGATTTTACCAACTGGTGTACCTGTCCGGGATAGGAAACGAAGAGCGAGTTTTTACGGACAATGGTTTTTCTGAAATCAACTGAGTTCTCTATAGAACCCTTTTCTACCAGAATGCAAATATAATGTTCATGCCGGTGCGGTTGATGGAAATCTGAGGGTGTATTAATGATACTGTCGTCTATTGGTTCTATTCGGATGCCAATGCGGTCATGATCGTGTTTCGGTATAGTTGGTGAATTTTTCATCTTCAATTCCTTCGTTATCGTCCTCACTGGCATTTAGGAAATCATAAAAGTCTTCATCGCATTGGGTACCCATTTTGCTGCTCTTTCCATTTAAACAAAAGTTATATTGCTTCCGATTTGCCGGTAGAAACTTCCCTTAGTATTTGTTCGGCCTTTTCAATTGCTTTTGCTTTTGTTTCGGCAAAAAGAAGTGGATTTCTCCAAAATTTCTCATATACATTTGAAAAAAGTCTCATACCCATACGCTTTACTATGCTCGGCTCAACCTGTATGGTCGCCTTTGTATATTTGAGGTCTTCCTTATGGATTTTCCTCCAGGCATTTACCTGTTTGGTTTCCTCCCGTGAAGGTTTGTGCTTTTCTTCGGGTGTCTCACCGGTGCTGATCATCACAAAAGGTTTTTTCCGCTCGAAAAGGCGGGTAAATGCCGCAATGCCACCCTCGTGGCCATGGGCTTCATCTACTGAGTGGCTGTGCTGAAAGTTCACAAAAACAACCGGGAATTTTGAATCGTCTATAATCATAATTTTATAATCTCTAACTGATTACAAATTTAGAATGAATATAAATAGTGAAAGATAGACGAAACGGTGTTTGTATTGGACGAATAGCGGTTTTGCACAAAATGTATATTGTGGAGAACGCTATTTATTCCCTAATGAGTTATTTTGTTTCGAAAGGCCAAAGCCGTTGTTCCTGTTATCTTAGCAAAAATCCGGCAAAAGTAGGGGTAATCGTCGTAACCCAATTCGGCCGCGATTTCTTTAACCGATTTATCGGAATAATAAAGTAATCGTTTGGCCTCTAAAATGATGCGTTGATGGATATGATGGGAAACGGGTAATCCTGTGGCATTGCGGACGCATTCATTAAGGTAAGATGTAGAGATATTCAGGGCGTCAGCATAATCCGAGGGTTGTTTAATCAGGATAAAATCTCGTTCCAATAATAGTTTAAATTTTTTGGTAAGGATGTCATAACGTGAAAGGTTGTCTGTACCCTCTATTTGCTCCAGATACTGTGAAACTATCAAACCTACAAAAGCATTAAAGCAATCTTTTAGTACGGAAGCATATAATTTGTCTGTTTTCCGTTCAAAAAGGCTTGCACATAAGATGAGGGTTTGGTCTAAAATTGTATAAATAGCGGATTTTACCGGCAATGACCTTGCATGTAGAATAACTTGTTCCAATTTTCTTAAATAATCGGGATTCAGGTTCTCACTATTCATTCCAAGAAGAAAAACGTCCGCTTTTTCAATCTTTATGATGCGATGAATCTGGCTGGGATGAATGTAAAGTACCGCAGGTGCTTGTATTTGATACTGCTCAAAATCGATTTCAATATGGAAAGTTCCTGTTCGTACTAACGAAAAGATATGATAATCGTGCCTGTGTGCATGTTCTGTTTCATTAAGGGCATTTAAATCGTCAGGCGTTACTTGTTTAAAAACAAAATCTTCCTGATATTCTTTGGGCAAAGAATGTACAGGGATGGATGTTGTCTTTTTACTCATTTTTCTAATCACTACACAAAGATAGTTTTTTCGATTTTGTTATTTATTCATTATACCAGACGATCCAAAATCTGTCGGTCGTCCGTATGCTTCTTTACCGCACCCAACCTAATTCTCCCTCCCTTCCCAGTCGACTGAAACCCTGTCATACCTATGATTTATACTCCCTGATGTGTAATCCTTATCTCCACCAGGTATAAAAAAAACGTGATTCGTCCATAGAATGCCCGTGATTATCACCAAATCTTACAAAATCAAACATGACCTTTGCCCGGGTCAAAACAGCATTTTTTTTAAACCCGCTTCCCCTGCAAAGCTTAACAATACTTGATTGCCGGGATGAAAATCTGCTATAAAATTTTAATTAATCAAATCACAAAATGAAAATTACAAACCATGCCTGCCTGGGGATGTTGTCTGCCGGACTGATTACTCTATTTGGTTGTACACAAAAAAACGAGTTAAAGCAAACGACAATCCCTGCCAAAGTAACAGTCAAGACTGTAGCTTCAATCGGCAGCCAGCAAACGCTAAGCTATTCGGGAACAATCGAACCAGACAACACCGCTCAGGTTGGCTTTTCTGTAGCCGGAACCGTCAACCGAATCATGGTAAACGAAGGACAGCACGTACTTAAAGGCCAGCTGTTGGCCGGTATTGATGCTACGGAATATACCTACGCGTTATCCATAGCTAAAGCTGGCCTTGAACAGACCGAAGATCTATACAGAAGGTTCGATGAGCTATATAAAAAAGGCAGCCTTCCGGAAAAGGACTATATGGATATCAAGACCAGACTAGCCCAGGCTAAGGCCAACAAAGGGATAAACGAAAAGCATATTGCCGACAGCAGGCTCTATTCACCTATGACCGGTATCATCGCAGCAAAAATGATCGAAAAAGGGAGCGCTGCCGCACCGGGTGTCCCAGCGTTTACTATTGTCAGGACGGATCAGGTCTATGCGAGGATTTCCGTACCGGAAAGCGAAGTGGGTGCAATGAAAAACGGGATGACCGCAAAGATTACTATCCCGACACTGAACCAGCAGCTCAACGGTAGTATCACCATCATCAATCCGCTTGCAGATCCAGCATCAAAAACCTTTTCCGTCAAGATAAGGCTTGATAATCCAAAGGGCACATTGTTGCCGGGAATGATTGCTGATATCAGTATCGGCACTTCCCGCAAGACCAACGCAATTACCATCCCAATAGAATCAGTTGTACACGACGCCGACAACCTTGCCTATGTTTTCACAGTGAACGGCCAGAACAGGGCGATCCGTAAACGTATCGGCACAGGGGGATTATCAGATCGTTCCATTCTGGTGACCAACGGGCTTCAGGCCGGCGATCGTATCATCGTGTCAGGTCAGGACAATATCAAAGACGGCCAGAAAGTTGACCTTTAAAAATTATCGGATACAACAAGGACATATTCACCAGTTCACATCAATTGTAGCTCATTAAAATGAAGAAAAGAAGAATAAATGTTATCGAGGCGGCTATGCGTTATCCTCAGATAACGTTAGCAATAACAGCAATACTGGTTATGGCAGGTGTCATTGCCCTATTTACCATGCCCCGTAGCGAAGATCCCAGGATTACTGTCCGGCAAGCGCTTGTCATAGCTGCCTACCCTGGAGCAGATGAGATCCAGATGGAGAAAGAAGTGACCAACAAAATAGAGCAATATCTTTTTAGTTTCGAGGAAATCAGAAAAAGTAAGACCAAGTCTGAAACGAAGGAAGGTCAGGTGATCATTACCGCGGAGTTGAACGACAATGTAAAAGACACTAAAAAGTTCTGGAGTACCTTGCAGCATGGCCTCAACATGAATATGAGGGGCGTACTACCCGAGGGGGTACTTGGTCCCATAGTCAACAGTGATTTTGGAGATGTGGTCGCCCAGATGATAACCGTCACTGCCCCAGGGCGCTCTTATGCCGATATTGAAAAATATCTTGACCGGTTGGAGGATGGTATCAAAACGATACCGGCAGTGTCCAAGATCAAACGTTATGGCGGACAGCGGCAACAGATATACATCACGGTACAGGATGAAAAGTTACGGCAGTATGGTTTTGACCTGCATACTATAGCAACGGTTTTACAGGCGCAAAATGTGACCCAGGTTACTGGCGACCTTACCCTGGAAGCGAGCAAGATACCTATTTTTGCAGGCAGTCGTTTCAAAAACGAAACTGCTATCGGCGACCAGATCATATACAGTACACCTGCGGGAATCGTGGTAAGGCTAAAAGATGTAGCCAGGATCGAACGCCGTTATGAGGAACTCAAAAACAAGATCAAAGTTGGCAACAACGATGTGATGATGCTGACTGTGGAAATGCAGCCTGGAAGCAACATCGTGGAACTGGGGAAGCAACTGGAGCAAAAGGTCGCTGAAATAAGAAGCAACCTTCCTGGTGATGTCAGTGTAAAGACAATTGTGGACCAGCCTACGGTGGTCAAAGAGCGCCTTGGCCATTTCATGTTGGAGTTTGGCATCGCCATCCTATCCGTGATATTGGTTGTAATGCTGCTGCTGCCACTACGTGTTGCCGCGATCTCTGCCATTGCGGCACCTGTTTCTATAGCGATTACATTTGCTGTGCTTAACATAATCGGCATTGAACTACACCAGGTTACGCTTGCAGCATTAATTATTGTACTGGGTATGGTTGTAGACGATGCCATCGTTATTGTAGATAATTATATCGAAAAGCTTGATGAGGGTGTAGCTTCATGGACAGCTGCCTGGCAAAGTGCTACCCAGTTAATGGTGCCCGTATTTACAGCCACGGCGGCCATTATCTTTGCCTTTGCCCCGCTAGCGATCTGCCTGCATGGCATGTCGAAAGAATTCATCCAGGCACTGCCTGTTGCCATCGGTGTAGCACTAACCGCGTCATTTTTGGTGGCAATTTTCCTGACTCCTTACCTGTGTTATATCTTTTTGAAGAAGGGGCTCAAACACAAGATGAGTGAACGTCCTTTAAAAAAGAATATACTGGATCGTTTACAAGACGGATATAACAAGGCCGTGGAATTCTGTATGTACTGGCCAAAAAGTACGCTGACAGCAGGGGTTCTTTCAGTCTTCCTTGCTTTCTTTATCGGTGGACATGTACAAACCGAGTTCTTTCCCATCGTAGAAAGGAACCAGTTCAACCTCGAATTATGGATGCAGAATGGAACCAGTGTCCTTGAAACGGAGAAAGCGGTCCAAAAGGTTGAGGCTGCTATAAAGGGGGATAAACGTATCGTGACGACCGCAAGTTTTATTGGCACATCCTCGCCGCGTTTCTATTCGACCTATGCACCGGAACCAGCCAGAGAAAACTATGCGCAGATCTTCATCAATACGGTAAGTGAAGATGCAACTGAAGAGATGATCAAAGAATATCTCAGGAAATTCGGGAACTTCCTGCCGAATGGTTATGTGCGCGTACGCCAGTTATCGATCAAAGAACAGCCGGCACCAGTCGAGATACGTATCATCGGTGAGGATTTGGCCGACCAGAAAAAAGTTGCACTTCAGGTCAAGGCCATCCTATCCAACGCTAAGGGTACAAACTGGATCAGGACAGATTACCAACGTGACTATTTCGGTATCAATGCGCGCATCAAGGAAGACCAGGCTAGCAGGCTCGGCATCAGTAAGGCGCTGATTACCCAAACCCTGGGTGCCGAAATAAACGGTTACCCGGTATCCAGATTATGGGAAGGAGACAAACCTGTAGATATACTACTGCGACTGGATGCCAGCAACAGATCGGACTTTGGCTCTCTGGAACAGTTGAGCCTCACCTCCAGATACAATACCAAGATACCACTGAAAGAGGTAGTTGACCTTCAGCCATCCTGGCACACCGGTGCTATTGCTCACCGAAATGGGCTGCGTACCCTTACTGTTTCCTCAGAATCACAGATGGGTGTAAAGGCCAGTGCCATTATCGCGTCAATACGTCCTCAAATAGACAAATTGAAGCTGCCCGAAGGCATCAGGATCAGTTATGGTGGAGAAGACGAAGCCTCCCAGGAGAGTGGACCTGATATGGGTACCTCCCTTATGATCAGTCTGATCATGATCTTTCTGGTGCTATTATTCCAGTTCAAGAGCATGGGCAAAGTACTAATCGTACTTTCCACCTTTCCGCTGAGTCTTTTGGGTGCCATGCTGGGACTGTATCTAACGGGCAACTCTATGGGCTTCTTTGCATTCATGGGAATCATCAGCCTGATGGGTATCGTGGTCCGCAACGGTATTATTCTGGTGGATTATACAGATGAGCTCATACTTGAACATGGTTATACAATAAAGGCCGCTGCCTTATCTGCTGCAAAAAGAAGAATGCGCCCAATCTTCCTTACCTCTTCTGCTGCTGCCATTGGCCTTATACCGATGATCGCAAGCCAATCACCAATGTGGGCACCACTTGGCAGTGTGCTGGCTGTCGGTGTGATCGTTTCTATGGTCATGACGCTTTTCATTGTTCCGGTGCTTTATTATAAATTCATCAAACCGGTAAAGGCACACGAAGAAGATGGACAACCTGATGCAGATGAACACATACAGTATAAACCGGCACATCATTAAAAATAATAAAATGAAATTCAAGATAAAGAAAATATTAGCCTATATGCCCCTGCTGTTTATCGGCTTCGTACTCCCGCAAATAACAAGGGCGCAGCAGGTTCTGACACTGGAACGCTGCAGGCAGATGGCCCTGGAAAGGAACAATAACATCAAGGCGGCAATGGAAGACATCAATGCTGCAAGGGCGCAAAAGGCACAACAGGATGTTGGTGGCAGGCCCTCCGTGGATGGCTCGATAACCGGTTTTTATTTCGGGAAACCATTAAATACTATTATTCCTGAATATGGGCTAAGCTCTGGCCTGGGGATCACTCAGCCAATCTATACAGGTGGCAAGGTTAGGCTTGGCAAGGAGATTGCAGCAAATGGTGTAGAGATACAGCAGGAGCAGAAAGTTCTTGTTACAACTGAGGTGCTCTTCACCACCGAAAGAGCCTATTGGCTGGTGGTATCTGCCATGGAACGGATCAAACTCGCCCTGCAAACTAAAAAACAATTGGCTGCCCTTTATACCGACCTCAATAACCATTTCACTGCCGGGACTACCTATAAAAATGACGTACTGCAGGCTCAGGTACAACAAAATGCAAACGAGCTTGACATCTCACGTGCAGAGGACAACCTGACCATGGCCAAGCTATACCTGGCCCAGGTTACGGGATTGACAGACAGCACGGGTTTTACAGTTGCGGATTTCCTGGACGCGCCAATAAATACTGTAATAGATAATTCCCCGATGCAAAAGGCGCCAACCAATCGTTCGGAAATAAAGATCCTTCAAACGTCGGTATCGACAGAAGAGCTGCAACAAAAAATGTTGGCGGCTGATCTTAGGCCTGGTGTGAGTCTGGCATTGAACGGGATAACAGCCTTTGGCAAAAGCGGGATCAATCCCACTAATAAAGATAATTTC
This sequence comes from Pedobacter alluvionis, assembly GCF_003664035.1. Taxonomy (GTDB): domain Bacteria; phylum Bacteroidota; class Bacteroidia; order Sphingobacteriales; family Sphingobacteriaceae; genus Pedobacter; species Pedobacter alluvionis. The sequence continues at coordinate 210,141 of NZ_RCCK01000015.1, read as the reverse complement.
ATGGCTTCATATTACAGTATGCTTAACATAAATATTCCTGTTTTCGACTGGGGTAGAAAAAGAAAAAAAATACAGGAGCAACAGTTCAAAGTTTCCTCACAACGCTATCAGTTAAAGGAACGGGAAGAACAGGTTACTCTTGAAGTACAGCAAGCATTTTTGCAACTTGGCCAGAGTGTAAAACGGATAGGACTTTCTGATTTATCACTAAGCCAGGCAGAGGAAAACCTTAAACTAAGTAACGACCGTTTCAAGGCCGGAACGATCGTAGGCAAGGACGTATTGGAAGCACTAACAATCTGGCAGCAGGCAAAGAGTAACCTGCTGGAAGCAAAGGTTCAATATAAAATTGATGCGGCCGCATACCAGAAAGCAACTGGTTCAATAGAACGCTAAAGTCAATATTGTCTAAATAATATATGCCATGTAAATACCGAAAAAACGATCCATACCAGGGAAAAGCATTAACAGGAAACAATAAATTATCATTATATTTAATGTTTCCCTGAAACGAACCGCCAGGCATTTACATTGCCTGGCGGCATAACAGAATGGGAGCTTAGACAGCTGTTTATAGCATTGGACATCACTACTGTTCGCCGTCTGGTTTCCCAATGGAAACATCTAACTTTGACCGGGTTATTACTGACGGAAAGATCGTACCATAAAGTATATTTGCATATTCACAAAATCAGCATTTGTTACAGACAATTAAGATCGATAGAAATGGCTAAAAACAAGAAGATTCCGACCCATTCGGTCACCGAATCTGTTTCAGGAATGAACATCGTGAAAATTGAACCTGAAGAATCTTTAGTGACGCCACACGATATTTCGCTTCCGCATAGACATGGCCATTATTTCTGTATCCTGCTCGAAAACGGAGAGATGGAATTTCTGATCGATTTCAACAAAGTGACCCTCAAGGAAAATACTTTGTTCCTATCCTATCCGGGGCAGGTACTTCAGTTATTGTCAAAAAAAGATTGCCTGGGATGGGTGCTCTTTTTTGAGCATGCGCTTATCAGTGAACAAGCCAGAACATTGCTCGACCAATTCCTGTCCGAAACGATACCAATGAATCTGTCCACCAGTCAGGCAGCACTAATAAGAAATATGCTTGATACTATGAATACGGTCTATCATGAAGGGAGAACAGATATTTTTAGAAAACAAACCATACAGGCATTGCTTATGGCTTATGTTTATCAGATTTCCTCGGTATATGAATTAAAGGAAAACAAGGAACTCATTGAGTATTCACCACGGCATAAAGAAATTGCCAAAACATTTTGGCAACTGTTACGACGGGATACTGTCATGAAAAAGCCATCCGATTTTGCCTCTGAAATGAACATCACCACCGGTTATCTCAACGATGTGGTAAAAAGAGTGACAGGGTTTTCCGTAACAGATTTAATACATGGGGAAGTGATCAAGGAAGCCCAGCGGCTAATGGTCTATTCGAACCTACCCTTGAAAGAAGTCGCAGACCGATTGGGATTCAACGACTATAGCTATTTTCATCGTGTCTTCAATAAGACATCCGGACAATCTCCGGGTTCCTTTCGGGGGAGTTCCGTTCGATAGATATCCATGCTTTTTTGGTGATGCTTGTAGATCTTTGCGCTTTTGCTCCGTACGTATTTGTTACAGTTTTTGCCGAGAAATTGCAATAGCACCAATACAATATTGCAATCCTCATTTAATTAGAATTTTCGAAAAAAAATCAAATTTCAATCAATTAGTCCAAAAAATGGTATGAATTACGCACCGCCACTGTCCTTGTAGGAAATATTCATTAGAAACCATTTGCAGCTAAGTAACGGTTTTTATTGAGGAATGGAAAAACAATCCATAGTCTGTCTGTCTAGATGTAAAAACGCTACACTTCAGTTTTCTATAAATATGGTTGAGACACCATTTTTGACAGTTCCGTAATTTTTTGATTAAAATCACTCATTTCCAACTGTATCATTGCCAATTCTAAATCATTAATCAACCATGAACAACAATTTTAAACAGGATGCCGACACTATTAGTTCAGGCTGGTTGAGCCAGATCTTTACCAAAGCATTAAACAATAAGTCAACGTTGCCCTTCTCAATTTTTTCCAGCCCCATACCGCAGCTTAAAAAGGATTTTATCTTAACAGCAGAATTTCAGCGTGAAATTTTAAGTTACGCCCATCTGGTTGCAATCTATCTTTCTCCAGCAGCATATAAACGGGAAAGATTATTATACTATCATACAGACCAATATTTCAGGGCCATTCCTTCTGAGGATTTTGCCTGTCGCCTAATGTGCAAAATGAAAATTATTGCAGTAAATAATAAGTTTGATCAGACTGCCGAGCAATATATGGGCCTTTCGATGGGTATTATCAATAGACCACAACTTAGAGAGCAGTACGCGGTAAAGTTCCTTGATGAAAAGATATATTACAATATGAAAGTAAAGTTCGCTTATGCTGATAAAAAAGAACTGGCACATGTGATTGTTTTCAGGCCCATCGAAAAGGATAGCTGTACCGATCAAATAAGTAACGCTTGAGCACAAATATCTTTTCTATCGCTTTGTTTATACAATTGGTGATTAGTCCTCGATTTTTTTAGCTTCTGGGTTACCTTTACTATATCCATTAAAGAAGATAAGACAAAAAACACCGGGTAGGCCCAGTTTTAGCTTATTCATGTTGTTGTTTGCTTGAGATTCGTCTAGAGCCAACAATACCTTTACTGCGGTAATAGGCAGTTGTTAGAGCAAATTGAAGGTGACGGACTTGCTTTCGACTCGTTTAGCGTTTTACGGGAACGCGAAATTCTTTTACCGAGGGTGGAAGACACTTTTTGTCATTACATGCCATAAATTCTACATTACATTTGATTACAACATCTTTAGCCAATAGCATCACCTTTTGCTGAAATATAACGGAATTTTCAAAATAGCTTATCTCCATAAAAAATGCAGGCTCAAACTTCGTAATTGGTTTTGGCTCTATTGTTTTACCAATTTTACTAAAGCTCTTTGATGTAAAAAATGTAAACTGTGTTGCAGTGGGGCCGCCATCACTAGGCGTTTGTGAATATAAATGCCAGCCCTTGTCAATTGTTGCCTTGATGTAAATAATAGCTGTTGTACCACTCGTCTTTTTAGCCGAATAGCTCCACTTTACAGGTTCTAATATCTGGCTATGGGCATTAGAAATGTATACCATAGATATACACCATAAGAATAATATCTTTCTCATGTATTTGTTTTTACCTTAAATTAATCGTTTTTATTTTCCGGTTTGTGTTGTATTACCTCTAGTTTCGGGAATTCTAACATAGCTTTTAACTTACAGTAATCTCTATCTGTAAAACCTGCGTAACCCACACCATAAAACCTGATATTGCTCATTGAATCTAAAAAAATTTTAGTGGGAGTTGCTTGTATTGTAAGCTTCGTATGGCTCATTTTCCTAATTGTTATTACTTGCCGTATTTCGCAAAAAGATCAAGAAGCATTTTATCATTCACATCAATTCCATTTCCAGAAAATCGAACGATTCCTTTGGGATCAATTACAATCATCTGGGGAATGCCCTGAATATTAAAATCTTTCCAGGTGCTCGGCTTTTGCATCATGCTATAAAACTCAACTGGTGGACCATCAAATGCATAAATTTCTTCTGCAGATTCATCTGTTGTGGCCGCTATAAAGACTGCTTTGTTTTTATACTTTCGATGAAGTTCGTTAACGTGGGCAAAGCCAGAAATACAAGGCTTGCAACTTGTGCCCCAGAAATCTAGTACAACAAACTTTCCAGTGAAATCCGGAACTTCAGATAGCCATTCTACGGCGTTAATAGCTGGCGCTTTTGTTCCTATTGCTAATCCTCCTATCGAAAGGTCCGACTTTTCCTTGACAGTGGCATTTGTTTTTGATTGCCCGTACAGATGACTTGCGAACGAAACTACAATTAATGTAATTGCTAATTTTGCTTTCATAGTTTGTCTTTATTTTGATGTACTTGTTAAAATTATTCCGGGAAAAGATCTGCGAGCAGCAGGACTGAGTTTGATTATAGCTTCCTTAACTGGGCTTTCATTGATTTTACTCCGCAAATAAGTTTTTATGATATAGGCATTAATATCGGAGTTTGGGTTTTCTACCAACCATTTCTTCGCGAGCTCGGTCTCTTTAGCCTTAGCTTCTTTTTCTACCTTCATCATTCGATCTAAAAGACCCGGTGCTTTGAGAAGTCCATCGTAAGATCCTGTTTCGGCCATACGCATCATAGAAGTATCAATAAGTAATTTTTTTCTCGCAAAAACATCCTGGCTTTCCATCAACTCAGTAAATAGGATATAATCCATCATGTAAGGCGCATCACTTGATACTTTTGCTTTTTTTAGCTCACCACGCTTTCCCTGTAACTGCACTTTCCCTCCATCGAGATATAGTTTGCGATGCTCAGGGTTTTGCCCTATAAGTGCTACCCGAAGTGCGTATGTTCCGGCACCAGGTAGTACTGTTTTAAACTTAAATACACCGTTGCTCACCGATGCTGTATCATGAAATCTTTTTCCAGATGGCCTGGACCGCAGGTCGCTCAAAATTACTTTTGTATTGTTTTGCAAACCAATAAGCTTCCCCGTAAACTCTAGTTCTTGTGCACTGACAAAAAGTGTAGAAAACAGTAGAGCGTTTAATATGAAGTATTTCATTTATATATTGTTAATCAGTCAAAATTTAATCAATTTAGACGAACCGCAATTAGGATTGCAGTTCGTCAGCACACTATTATGGATTATCTATCAGGCCATTACTTTCATTAAGCATCCGCTCGCCAAACTTCAACACAAATCTTTCTGGTTTAAGCTCGTAGGTGGATGCCACAGTTCCATCGGCATTATAAATTTCGTGCGTATAATCAACATGGTTGTTGTAAATCGGATCCTGAGACAAGCGACGCATATCTAACCAACGAAGGCCAGTAATGGCAAATTCTCTAATACGTTCATCTAAAATAAACCGCACCAACGCCTGCTGATCAGATCCCACATTTGCAGGGACTTTGAATGCAGTTCCTGCAATTCTTTTTGCTCTAAGGACTTCCAAATCTGCCACAGCACCTGCTAAATCATTCGCCCTCGCTTTTATTTCAGCACGCATTAAATACATATCAGGAAGCGAAGGGCCCACGTTAACTCCATCAAAAAAGGACGCTCTTCGCCTCATCCCGAGCGGCTTAGGCGAAGTCGTGGATATTTGAAAAGGCGTAAATAAACTTAGCCGTCGGTCGGTTGAAGTATACAAGCTGGCCGTTTGCGGGCTAAAAACGAATGCATCAATAGCTGAAAGCTGGCGCCATCCAGCCGTTATATTATAAATTACTTCCGTATTGTTAGCTGCTAGCGGCTCATTGTCAAGGCCAAATCCGCTATCAGGAAACCATGAACCGGGTGCAGTCTGGTTATCAGGATTTAATACTACTGTAAAGTCGTAAAACCCCAGTGGAATTGTTGTTTTTGCAATTTCTATGAAAGCAGCATCTATATGCGGCCTAGCTGCAGTGTAATTGTTCATGGCCATGTAAACCCTGGAAAGATAAAATTCAGCCACTAGTTTGGAAATTTTACGACGATGCGTAATTGCTCCCAAATTAGGCAGGGCATCGGTTAAATCCTTAATCACCAGATTATAACCTTCCTGTAAAGTTCCACGTTCAAAATCTTTTTGGTTAACATCTGCCGAAGTTAGATTTGGAATTCCCAGATCAGTACCGGACGTTGTAGCATTATAGGGTTTCGTAAAATCAGAAAGGAACATGAAATTACAAATTGCCCTGCCTACTTTCGCTTCAGCCAATAATGCCAGCTTTTGTCCTTCCGTACCCTCTTTCGAATCCATTACTTCATTGATTACTTTATTGAAGAGATAAAGTTTGCGGATATAGCCGTTTACGTTTGTAATTTCATTTGGTAGTTGATCATTATCATAGACCCGGTCTTCATATCTAAACAAACGCTGTTGACGGAGTAAAACAGCTCCACTCAAATTGTTAAAAAAGGGATTTAATCCAGCCATCTCGTCTCCCCTATATACACTGGGCTCGAAGCTGGTTGCAATGAAATTAGCATTCAAGATCTTTTCATAATCTCCGGTAGTAACGGCAATCGTTTGCCCTTTGGGTATAATTTCTAAAAATTCCTTTTTACAGGAAACCTGCGATAAAATCGAAAAAAGCAATAATGACCCTATTATATATTTTTTGAAAATTTTCATATCTATCAATTTTATTAATAATTAAAAGGTAATATGAGCACCTAAACTTACCGTACCTTGAGCGTCGCGAATGGTTCCTGTAAATTCCGGGTCCATACCTTGACCATTTGCGGTCCACAGCAATATGTTATTTACTTGAATCCTAAAGGAAATTGCCTGAGCATTGATGTGTTTCGCCACTGTTTGAGGAAGGCTGTAAGCTAGCGTCACATCTCGAAGCTTAGCGTAAGCACCATCTAAAAAAAACTGCTGAGAGCTGATATAGTAACTTAAATTACGGGCATTGGCAATCGCTGCAGACGGTGCATATCTGGGAATATCTGTTCTGAGCTCATCGCCAGGAACTTTCCAACGGTCTAAGAATCCTAATTGCAAGTTATTGGTTGCAATTACCTGTTCGTTGGTAGTCGGATTGACGTTGCTACGTACTACGTAACCCCCATTGTAGATAATACTTGCGCTTAATTCAATAGATTTGTATCTAAAACTATTTTGTAAGCCGCCAGACCAAACGGGTTGCGAAGTTCCCATATAAAGGATATCATCAGGTGTGGCAACATTAATTGCTGCAGACATACTTCCATCAGCTCGTATAAACTGTGGATCACCAACCGAATTCAAGCCCCCGTAATTATAAGCAAAACGGGTATTTAACGGATAGCCAACAAGTCTGTTGGTACTCACCAAAGCAGCACCAGTTGCAGGTGCGTTTCCACGCAATTGTGTTAGCTTATTTTTATTATAGCTAAAGGTAAAGCCACTGCTCCACGTGAAATCCCTGGTCCTGATATTATTGGAATTCAGGCCGATATCAATCCCTTTATTCTCGAGATTGCCATAGTTGCCAATAACAAATTCGTAACCAGTAAATGGTGAGGTAGACAGGTCGCCGATCAGATCTTGCGTCTTTTTAATGTAGCCTTCTATAGATCCGCTCAATCTATTTTTAAATATAGCAAAATCTATCCCCGCATTGAACACTTTGGTTCCTTCCCAGGTTAGCTTGGAATTAGCTGGCGATGACAATAAAAATCCTGCGCCCGTAACATAGTTCACATCATTTGATGCTGTTAAAATATCATAAGATGCCGCAGCCCCAACTGTTGGTGCATTTCCGGTAATACCATAGGTTAAACGGAAATCAAGTTGATCTAACCAATTCACCAGCTTCATAAAATTTTCTCTACCCAGAGCCCATTTACCACCGACACTATATACAGGTCTGTTCTGTGCGGATTTATCCCTTCCGAACAAATTACTTTCATCAATTCTCCAACTTGCGTTTAGCGTATATTTTCTATCAAAAGTATAACCGAGGTTAGCGAAGTAAGAAGTGGTTCTGGCAACCCGTCCCTCTCCACCGCCAACATTATTTCCAGCAAGTGTAGCGGTTCCCGCTATAGCACCACTAACTCCTGCCGCCAATCTAGCCAAATCTACCGGCCTTGAAGTTTGAAGTTGGTCATCCCATCCATAATACACGGCTGTAGTACTTACTGGCGTACTACTGGTTGCCTGTTGACCGGCCATTATTGATAACTGGTGTTTATTCCAATCTCGGTTATAAACCAATTGATTCCTTAATGTCCATGCATTTGAGGTATTTGTCGACGTATTTAATCTTCCGCCAATGGCAGGTATATTATAAACTGGTGTTACTGTAGGATTAGCGGCCACTGTGAATTGCATTACCTGCATCCTCATAGCGTAACTATTCTCATTGAGCACATCTCTTGTGTTTACATTACTAACGTTGTAACCATATGTGCCCTGAAAATCAAGTCCTTTTAGAATATTTACGTTGACGCTACCTACCAACCTGGCATATAAGCCATTAATTGTACTATATGCTCTATCTTGCTCCAGAACAGGGTTGTAATTCAAATCGAGTCTGCTTCTTGATTGATAAATAGTCCTGAGCGAATCTGGAAATGCGTTACCGTTCGGTAAACTACCTAAATAATTAACGTTTAAAGGATTACCATTAGCATCCTGAAACATTTGATAGGGAACAATTGTACGGTTTGGATTATACGTATTTCCAGTTCTTACAACACTATTTGTTAAATCGGCATTAACAGAAGCTGTAATCCGTTTACCAAAGACAAAATTGTTGTTTAAATTTATTTTATATTGATTGTTCTGTGTGCCAGGAGTATTATTTTGGGTTCCGATATGATTTAAAGATCCATAAAAAGTGTGTGCTTTGCCGCCACCGGAAACTGAAATTGTTTGGTTTAGCGAAGACGCGTCACGAACAAACAGATCGGCAATCTGATTCGTATTTGACAGGTTAGCTAAACTGTCCAATTTGAAATCAGCCTGTCCCTTTGTAATTTTTTTTCTAACAAGATCATATTGGATCTGCAGATGGGGAAGGCTATTAAAAACTGAAGTAACTCCGGTGTATCTACTATTAGTTGGATAATATTGTGGAAACAGTTCGCGAGCTACGGAGATAAACTGCTGAGAATTTAGTCTTTGAACATAATCAAGATCTGGCCGACCCTGAAAGGCGAAATAACCATCATAGTCGATTTTTAGTTTATCACCTGCCTTACCTTTTTTTGTGGTAATTACGATAACCCCGTTGGCTGCTTTTGCTCCCCAAATCGAAGCAGAAGTAGCGTCCTTAAGAATGTTAATGTCTTCTACATCCTGGGCATTCAACCTGGTTAACTGATCAATAGTTCCATCGAACTCAATCCCATCAATTACTATCAAAGGGGCTGTCCCTGCATTAAGTGAACTTTGTCCACGGACTAATACGCCCGCAGGCCCCCGGGTAGTTAAACCGGGAACTAAACCTTCAAGTCGCGTAATGATATTGGCTGTACTTGTTCTATTTAGCATCACTTTTAAATCAGGCTTAGCAAATGATCCGGCGCTGCGATCTCTGGACACCTGCTGATAGCCAGTATTATATTTAACTTCTACTCCGGAAAGTTCGGTATTTGACGGAACTAGTCGGATGGTTCCAATATCCCGTTTAGCAGCTACTTCAATTGGTTCGTAACCTACAAAAACAATAATGATAATCTCTTTTTCATCAATACCCTGTAGATAGAATTCTCCTTTTTCATTTGTGACTGCTTTTCTAGGGTTGATTTTGAGGGAGATTGAAGCCCCTTGCATTGGATTTCCATTTTCGTCGACAACTCGTCCCCGGACATCAATCTCTGCAAATTTGGAACGAAGCCTTTCTATAAACGAAGGCTCTTCAGGCTTTTTTATGGAGATAATTGTACCATCAATCGTATAACTAAGCGGGATACCTGTTAAAATAGATCTTAGTACTTCATCGATAGTCGCATCTTTTACGGCAACATCAATTTTTTTATCCTTAGGAAGGATTTTAGCATCGTAAAAGAAGTCATAACCAGTTTGAGTTCTGATCTCTCGTAATACAGATTCTAACGGGGCATTTTTTTTGTTTAGCGTAACTTTCTGGCCAAATGTTGCTGCACTGACCTGTAAGAGAGATGCTAGAAGTATAACGGTAGTTAATCGCATAATTAGCATAATTTTTGAATACAGAGGTTTAGAAACAGCTGTACATATAGTATAAATTCTATACATTTGTTTAGGTTGGTTTTACAGACATCCCCAACTTTCGACGGAGAAGGATGCTGTGATAAACGATAAGTTAATTCCAAGCTGAACCAGTGCTAACAATGTTAGGGCTGGTTTTTTCTGTTTCTAAGTCTGATTTTGTAGATTTTTCTTCATGTTGGTTTGGTTTTAGGTTATTGATATAGTTGATTGATTTGGTTCTATATTATTGCGTGACGTAAATTTTTCGATCCTTCACTTTAAACTTAACAAGACCTGAGGATTCGATAGATCTCAGAACTGCCGAAAGTGGTTGATCTCTTGATATCCATCCGCCAGATACCATGTCATTTGGCACAGAGGCGTCGTAAATAACCTCCACATCATACCATCTGGCAATTTCCCGCATTGCTGTTTTGAAATTCACATGATTTAAATGAAAATCTCCTTTTGTCCAACTTACAACTTGCTCTACATTCGCTGGTGCGACTGCAATCGCTGCACCATTAGAAGTTGCTTGCTCTCCAGGTTTGATTTTCTTTTGATCTTTCCCACTGCTCACCTGAACGGAACCTTCTAATAATGTCGTTGACACATTAGGCTCATCAGCATAAGAGTTAATATTGAAATGTGTACCCAAAACCTCCACTTCTTGCCCTTTACTTTGTACCACAAATGGATGACGCCTATCTTTTGCTACCTCAAAATAAGCTTCGCCATCAAGTTTCACGCTCCGTTTACCATCAACTACCAGTTTAGCTGAATAGGTTAATGAAGAAGCAGCGTTAAGCCAAACCATAGAACCGTCGGGCAAACCCACCTGGTAAGTTTCTCCTTTAGGGGTAGATATCGTATTTATGGAATTAGCTTGATTTGTTTCCCCACTAACCTGATAAATCAATTTCCCATTTGCGGTTTTAGTTATGATAACACTGCCCTCTTTTGCAAGTTCCCCACTACCTGCACCCGAAAGGTTAATTTTTTTTCCGTTAGCCAAAGTAAGGGTAGCTCCATTATTAGCAGGAAAAATGTTCTGCCCTAAATTAGAAACAACCTGTTCAGACTTGTTATTATTATAGAAATAAAGTCCTGCAATAGAAACCACAATCATAACTGCGGCAGCAATTGCAATGCGTGGCCAAAGGCTAAAGGTTTTTACTGGTTTCGATGTGGTATAAACGTAATCTGTTAATATATTATTTATCATCCGATCTCCTTGACCGCTTTCGAACACGCTTGGGTGAATTGTTTCATCAAATGTTTCCCAATAATCCTTTAACAGATCCTTGGCCTGAAGATCATTGCCCTGGTCGGCAAGCAACAGGATTAATTCCTGCCGCTCTTGCGTAGAGCATTCGTCAGCTAACTGCTTCCTGAATAAATAATTTAGTCTTTCGTCCACTTTTTTTCTATTCTAATTGAAGACCTAAGTAACCCAAGTCCACTCTCCTTTAAAGACACATAGATTTCAAAATCGGGATATAGAATTTGAAAAAAATAATGAAATTTATTTATAATCGAAATTCAGCACAAAATGAGTGAACAATTATTGCTGATATTTGATGATAGCCAATAAAACTCCTAAGGCGGTATGTGATTTGATGAACTTAGAAACCGAACTGGCTGCCCATTGTTGGTATTTTTTGACCGAGTCGGTAGATATACCCATTTGTTCAGCAATTTCTCTGGTCTTTAATCCTTGCTGTCTCAGCATAAGTACTTTTTGTTGAGATTGCGGAAGCTGTGCAACTGCACGATTGAGGACATCTTGATATTCGTCGTCCAACTTGAACATGCCTGTATCATCACCCGAATGAAGAATATCATCTACATATAACTGTCCGTGCTTTCTGTCCTTTATAATCTTTCTGAGGCAATTTATAGTGTAATTTCTTGTCAGGATAAATAAATAAGACGTGAACTTGTCCAACTTCGGGAGCGCTTCCCTGTTTTCCCAAATCTTTACGAAAACATCTTGCACAATCTCCTCACACATTTGCACTGACTCTAAAAGTGTGTACACATACTTCGCCAAGGGCTCATGATAAGCATGGAATAGTTCAACAAAGGCCCGGTCATCCCCTTCCGCAATTCTTTGCAGCAAATCTTTTTCGTTAGGAAGGGGCTTGATTGCCATTTTCGACGTATACTTTTGCCAAATATACAAATTGAAAAAGAATGTGCACTAAATGGCTTAAGGGGAGATCGCATTATCCAAAAATTCATTTTTTCTTATGTTATTCTATTGCTCTTATTTGGTCTTGGCTGTTTCAATTAGTTTTTCGATCTGCTCAGTCAGATGCGCTCCCCGAAGATTAATTCCCAAAACAATACCGTTTGGATCTAGTAACCAATTTTGAGGAATGGCATCTACACCATATAAGATTGCGGCCTCATTCTTTTTTCCCTTGAGGTCGCTAACTTGCGTCCAAGGCATTCTGTCTTGTTTTATAGCCTTAAGCCAGGCACTTTTATTATCGTCTATCGATACGCCAATAACAGTAAATTTTTTATCCTTAAGTTTTTGGTAGGCTCGTAAAACATTCGGATTTTCAGCTCTACATGGCCCGCACCAGCTTGCCCAGAAATCAACTAATACATACTTACCTCTAAATGATGAAAGCTTTATAGGATTAGAGGCCGTATCAGTTTGTACGAAATCCGGTGCTTTTTTTCCCAGCGCGGTCGTGTTTGATCTGCGCAATATTTCTGCCCATCGCTTTCCTTCCGGAGTGCTCTTGATTTGTTTGGAAAGCGGAAGAAATAATGGTTCCAGTTTGCCTGCATCTACACTACCGCCCAGATATTCATCAAGCATAGCGAGCGCAATTGGGGAATTTGTATTGCGTTTGATGTAATTTGGATAGACCTCCTCGATCATACTATCATAAACCTTTTTACTGTCAGCCCGTATCGACTTAACCCTGGCGGTATCTTTAGCTTTTCTGGCGGCGATATTCAACACATCAAAATCCTCCATTTGCTTATAATAAACATTCAATGCCGTTCGCACTTTATTGTATTCTGTATTAGATAATGACCCTGAAGCGGTCACATCTTTTAAGGTTTTGTTATGGATTACCTCAATTTTTGATGATGGACTAACGAATATCTTGGCATCACCTCCAAGTCTGCGTCCTCCAAGATGAAGAAGGACCTGGCCGGGAACTGTACCTTTCAAAGTGTAAGCCCCATTTACTACCGTTGTAGAATCCATTACCACATCCTGTCCGTTGACATAGTAAGAATATATTTTTTTTCCATCCTTAATTGCACCATTAACTGTTCCGTGAACCAGATAGGATTTATCCTGTGCGGATGCTAGATTTAAAGTGAGGACTAAAATGGCTAGTATGCTGTATTGTCTCATTGTATTTATTTTCATTTATTTTCCTGGCGAATGGTAGTTTAAATCGCCTTTCGCCTGGTTATATCGATTACGGATTGTCTGCTAAACCATTAATTCGTTGAAAGCAAGCTCAGGTTTATATTTCATAAAGACGTAACAGTTGAAAAATCGGGATATAAAAAATTAAAAATGTTTTACAGAGGCATAAACATTTTGAAGTATTACCCTGCGTATTATTCCTAAAATGCCGAGCGCATTTTGTTCGATTTCTTTTCCATGAAAATGTTTGTCTATTAGGTTACCCCATCATCATTAAAAAGGCTTCTGGCAATTAATCTATATTTTTCAAATATCACAGATTCAATTCTTTCAGATTAATAAATATTGTCAACAAATGGCCCTCAATTCAATAGCACCCAGATCTGACATGAGTATTAATTTCTCATCGAAAATCGTCAAGTTTAACAGAAAAACCTGACAAACTTATAGACCAAAAGATTATGAGTCTTCTACTCTGTGTTTGGCCAAAAACACGCTTAAAAGGTTGCTAATGGCCAATCTACAGCTGTCCAATTCGGAATTGATCAGTGTTTTAAAAAACTGATCTTTGACTAAGAACTCCCGCTTGTTTTCGGGATGCCTTTTTAACTGTTTGTCGCAGAGAATGTGTGTCGTTTCGATGAACCTCTGCTGGTTTTTGTGGTAAATTCTGATCTTTACATTGCACTTACCATCATTTTTGTAATGGTGAAAGTAGATTTTTGCATCAACTGTTGCCAATTTAACTTGAAAAAAAATGCGTTTACGGATACCGGAAGTCCTAAATCGCGGGATTTTCTTTGTTAAATATTTGTAAAAGTCATACGTTAAATTCGACAGTTTTTCCTGTAAAACTTAACATTATTTGGCTATTGAAAGACAAGTTGGAGTAAGAAACTTCTTGTTATGAAAATAAAAAACTCCATTCCATCGCTAGAAATGGGGTTTTTATGTGATTTTCAGACTTGAAAATCTTTGCTCCCTCTGCTGGGCTCCCTTCGTGTGCGCTCAAGATAAACTTCTCGCCCAGCCCTAAACGCAAAAAACCCACAACTTTCGTCGTGGGTTTTGGCTCCCTCTGCTGGGCTCGAACCAGCGACCCTCTGATTAACAGTCAGATGCTCTAACCAGCTGAGCTAAGAAGGAGTACTGGTCGTTTCCTAAAACGGCGGTTATTTACACTTTGCAGCTAAATACCATTGCTCGTTTTGGGAGTGCAATATTAGCGCTTTTAAACTATTTATGCAAAAATTAATTCAATTATTATTTAAGAAAACAATCCTTCCTTTACAGCGGAGGACTGTTTTACATGTTTAAAACTGAATATCAAACCTTTAAAAATTAAGATTTACAATCTATTGTACCATCTTTATAAAAATTAATGCCCTTAAAAAAAGCTGTTTAGACCCTATCTGAAAACTTTTAATAATATCCATCAGCACCATTAAAGATGGGTAGTGTTGATGTTTTCAATCCAGAAAATCAGATCTTTACTAACCTCTGCTTTATCTTTAAACGTTTAAACAGTAATGCCCAACGCTTTACGTCTTTCTTTAATTTAACGCTGATCTGTAAAGTGATCTCGTTTTATATGCTAAATTGGGGATTAATAGCACCCTAATGCATCATTTCTATTCCTGTAATCTAAATCAGCAATCGCTTAAATTATGTGTTCACATTTTATGGCAAGGCTATAAAACAAATCGCCGTCATATTTTTATGGCGGCGATGGTAATAATTTGCTTAACGGTAATGTCCTGGCACCCAATACCGACCACCATAAGGGCCAACATTATAATGCCCACGTACCCAATGTGCCCTTGGTACACGCGCGCTTACTACGCATGCACTAAAATTAACCGCCATAACCAACAAGAGCAATACATTTACAATCCTTTTCATAACGTAACCTTTTAAATTGAAAAATAAATTCAAGCTTTATACTGTGTTTTATTTTGACGGACAGAGCATAGTAAAGGTTTAATTGGTTTTACCTAAAAAAGATGCGTCATGCTGATCCGATAGCTGTCAAATCAGGGTGGCGACCGACCACTAAATAAAAAACGGCCTGACCTTATTTAGGCCAGACCGCTATATATTAGTTTAAAAAAAGATTAGAAACTATATCTCGCTCCCAACTGCATCTGGTAACGTGAGGCAAAGAAATCTTTTGAATAAGAGGTTACATCTTTTTGTGCAAAAGTATAAACCGGGTAAGCAGTTGGTGTTCCCCCAGTTCCAACTTTGATACCCATACTAGCCATCGAGTTGAATGTATTAGGAGAAAAATACTGAATACCCCAATCTTTATTTAGCAAATTAGTGAGGTTAATGATATCGTAAGTTAAAGTAAGTACGTGTGGATGTTTTCCTTTTGCAACCTGAATATCCTGAGAGAAACGGAAATCAGCCTGAACATTCCAAGGGGTACGTGCGCCATTACGTTCTGTAAAATTGCCACGACGGCTGCTTAGGTATTTATCACTATTGACGTAGCTATCAAACGCTGCTGCCTGTGCAATTCCATCTGCTGTATTGGCAAAAAATTTCTGTGTTTCGCCAGCTGCCGGAACATACATTAAACTTACGGTTTGTCCGGTTCCATTGATTGTACTGTTCACCAAACCCAATGAATAAGGAGAACCTGATTGTCCACTGAAGAACAAAGAGAAGTTAGAGACGTATTTACCATTTTTAGCCCAATCTAACCTATAATTGATGGTAGAGATAATCCTGTTGCGGATATCGAAGTTAGAATAAGCCAAACCTGGGTTATTTGGGTTAAGCGCCTGGTTTAACTGCCAGTTAGATTCCATCGAGTTCCGGATACCATTTGCAATATCTTTTGACTGACCATAAGTATAAGCCACCATTACATCTAAACCAAACGGTAAAGATTTACTCACCTGTCCTGTTAAGGAATATTTATATCCCTGATCGGTATTTGATAATAAATAAGCATTTGTATACTTGTTATTAATCTTTCCATTTCCGTACGCTCCAGAAGATGTACTATAAATTGGTTGTTGCTGCTGTGTATCATAAACCATGTATTTTGGATTATCTACATAGTTAATTTGCTGAAAAGCAACATCCTTAATAACCTTGCTATAAATACCCTCTACAGTAAATTTCCAGTTATCCTGTGTTTTGAAATCAAAGCCCAGGTTACTTCTCCATGCTTTTGGCATTTTAAAATTATTATCCACTAAATCTACTTGTGTTGCGCCATTTGCATCGTTAATGTTTACGCCTTGTTTAGCTGCGTACCCTGCTTCGCCATTTCCACCTAATGCATCTTTAATTGGATCGCTACCCGGTACTTGCGTCACAACCTTGTTTCCTGTTGCAGGTTTAAGATCATAAGAACCATAGTTTACACCATTATTGTAATACGCATAACCTAACCAGGCAAAAGGTACACGACTGGTAAATAAACCACTACCACCGCGTATAATCAAACTTTGATCACCCAATGCATCGAAATTAAAACCTAATCTTGGTGAAATCTGAACTTTATTTAAAAACTTATTATTAATGTTTGAAGGTTGGGTATAGGTATATGTTGTACCATAGTTAGGATCAACTGGTGAGTTAGTTGTTTTACTACTCAAAGTTGGCATGGTTGGTAAATCAGCCATATCGAAACGCAAACCTAATGTCAGTTTAAATTTATCGCTCAAACGCATTTCATCCTGCCCGTAAGCACTATAAAGATTAACATTGAATTTAGCTGTCGGATTCGCAATAATATTATCGCGGGTATTATCAGCATAATCAAAACTTGTGCGTACCCTTTTTGGCTTGTTGTTTAAGAAGTCATCAACACTATCATAAGCTACCCTACCGTTCCAGGAATTCACAAAACCATAATTGATTTTATAAAATTCATTGTGGGTACCTACTGTAAAATTATGTATGCCTTTGCTGAATGAATAGTTATCCGTTAGCTCAAAAGTATTTTGCTTCATATTAAAAATACTTGCTTCTCTATCTGTACCTAGGAAAATAGTACCACCACTAGAGCCAATTTCAATTTGTGGGATAGCAGGATCAGAAAGAGGTGTACGGAAATCGTGTACAGTTGAGTAACCTAAAATCAGGTTATTTGTAGCTGAATTTCCGAAACGGGTTTTCAGATCGGCAACGGTAGACGATTGGTTGTTATTCTGTTTAAAATCAATACCACCAAACCTGAAGTTAGACTGGTCTCTTTCTAAGTTAGTAGCCTTTGAAACGATGGTATTGTTTCTGATGGTTAACTGTGTACTTTCACTGATGTTCCAATCTAATCGATTAAAAAACTTATTAGACTGAGAGTAGATATTATAATCACCATAAGCACCAGCATCTAAACCATAAGCATTTTTCATGCGATCTGAAATTTGTTGGGCCTGAGACAATGAAATAATACCCTGCGGAGAACCTGCACCTAAAATAACAGGGTCCTGACGGCGGGTAATCTCCTCGTTGGTAAAGAAGAATAACTTATCTTTTATAATCGGGAAACCAACACGGAAACCGGTTTGATAATCGTGAAAGGCAGAAGGCTCTTTTGCATTATCGCCGATTTTATTTCTACCGATCAATGAAGCGTTACGGCCATAACCATAAACCGATCCTACTACCTCGTTGGTACCACCACGCGTAACAGCATTAATACTACCACCTAAAAAGTTACCTACTTTAACATCGTAAGGAGAAAGTAAAACGGTCACATCCTGGATCGCATCAAGCGAAACCGGGTTGGTACGTGTACTACTTCCCGGCATGCCTGAACTTCCGCTCTGGCCACCCAATGAGGGACTGAAACCAATGGCATCGTTGTTAACCGCACCATCAATGGTTACGTTGTTATACCTGAAGTTAGTACCGCCAAAGGTATTATCTTTACTGCCTTGAGGCGTTACACGGGTAACATCCTGCAAACTGCGGTTCATGGTAGGTAAGGTTTTAATCTGACCTTCGCCAATACTGGTACCTGCACCAGATTTTGTTCCGCCCTTTTGGCCCTTAATACTTACATCGGCCAGTTGATTGCCCTGCTCCTGAAGATCCAGATCAAGTTTTAGGTCTGAGCCAAGAGTTAAATAAATGTTTTCTTTTACTACTGGACTATAACCTACAAAAGTTACGGTGATTTTGTATGGTCCACCAGGATTTAAGTTGCCAATACGGTAAAGCCCGGATTCGTTTGACGAACCTTTGGATACTGTTCCTGTAGGAACGTGTACCATAACGATGGTTGCACCAGGGATGATACCTTTGTTATCCTTAATCTTTCCATTAATACTAGACGTTGTAACCTGCGCCTGCGCAAACGTGACCAGGAGTACAAGAATACTTACTAGCGATAGTATACGTGATTTCATTTTCTGTTATTTTATTTTGGCACAAAACAACAGTCTTAATATTAACTCAATATTAATATTAAATTAAGTTTAACATTAACTTAACAATTTGAAAATCAGAATTAAACAATAGAAAAACAATTCCTTAACAGCTTTTTGGAAGCCGGAATATGATGAAGAGCAATATGCTCAAATATCAGATTGAAAGATGAAGATTTGGTGAAGATTTAAAAAGTCCGAAGTCTTTAGTCGGAGGTCTGAAGCCAATTTTCAGTTGACGGCCACTCAAACTCCCTAAAATGATACAAACAAACAAATGACCAACAAACAACTGAACGAATAAACCCATCTATTATCTTTGTATCCATGACAATAAGATTAGCCGTTACAGAAGATATACCACTAATTATGCAACTTGTACGCAAGGTTGTGCCCTTGATGCGTGCTGCAGGAAATTTTCAGTGGGGAGATGATTATCCGAACCCTGAAGTATTTACCAACGATATTACGATTGGCCAGCTATGGGTAGTTGAAATGGAAGATGAAATTGTTGGTATTTCAGCAATTACGACAGATCAGGATCCCGAATATGCCGATGCTGGTTGGGACATTACGGAAAAAGCCATTGTTACGCACCGTTTAGCCGTAGATCCGGATTGCCAGGGCAAGGGCATTGCCAAAGCTTTGATGAACCAGGCCGAGCAGGTAGCAAAAGCTTCGGGAATCTCCATCTTAAGAGTAGACACCAACAGTAAAAATATGGCCACACAAGCGCTTTTCCCAAAACTTGGTTATCAGTTTAGTGGCGAAATTAACCTGGCCAAGCGCCCCGGACTACGTTTCTTTTGTTATCAAAAACTGTTGTAACCCTTAGTTACACGCTTAACAAACCACGAAATGCCCTTGCAGCATAATACGATTGTGCGCCATTGTGGTACACAAAAACATGATCGTAGCGCCGATCACCAAAAAGAGCACCTCCTAATTTTCTGATTCCGGGAGGAGTAACAATCCAACTGGATGTTTTCGTATCGAACCGGCCGAGTTGCTGCAAAAAGCGATATTGCTCTTCTGTTAACAGCTCAATACCCATTGCAGCAGCCATATCAATAGCATTATTTTCTGGCTGATGCTCCTTTCTTGATTCTAGTCCTTCCAAATCATAACAAATACTCCTACGGCCTTTAGGACTCTCTGCCGAACAATCGTAAAAAATATATTCGCCTGTTTTTTCATCATAATCCACAATGTCGGGTTCGCCCCCGGTTACTTCCATTTCATCAAGTACCCAGAGTTTGTCAGCATTCGCTTCCAGTTTTGCCTGTACTTTATCCCATTCGATACCTTTATGACGCTCCATGTTTTTCTCGAAACGGGTTTTCAATGTATTCAGCAATTCATGCGTTTGTGCTACAGATAGTTCTTTTTTGCTCATATTATAGCTTCAATCGAATAGTTTCTTAGTTTTAAAAATACCAATTTATATTTGGAGCGCAAGGCTTGTAATAAACAAAAAGCTTCTTCCCGTTTTTTGCTTTTACGCTTCGCTTCCTCGTACCTCGTTGCTGCAGGGTAACGCTTCAACCGGGGCTAATAGGCTAAAACAGTCTTTCATTTTTGAGGTTGCAGGGTGCACCAACCCTTGTTCCTAAACCCGACAACAGCGGCAGCCTCCGATTTTTTCTATCGGAGCTACAGCGAATGGCGGGACTAAAGCCATCCAAGAACCACAAAACCACTCATTTTCAATAAAAACTAAAGGAAAAATAGGGACCGTATAAGCTTATATTTGTTCAAATCTCCTAATCCAACTTTACTTTTTAAACTGAATTAGTGTATCATCAACCAAAATTCGAGCTCCCCAATCCTACCACCTAATCAGTGCACTAGCCCAGGTAAAGCCCGATCCGAATGCTGCAAGGCAAACCAGATCGCCATCTTTAATTTTACCTGCTTCCCAGGCTTCGCATAAGGCAATAGGAACAGAAGCCGCTGTAGTATTGCCATACTTCTGGATATTATTAAAAACCTGGTCGTCGTTTAAGCCCAACAACTGCTGTACATACTGACTGATACGCAAGTTTGCCTGATGAGGTACTAACATATCAATATCTTTTTCTGTTAAATTATTTGCAGCTAAAGCTTCTTTAATTACTTCAGGAAATTTCACCACTGCCTTTTTGAAAACCGATGGCCCATCCATGTAAGGCAAAGCAGCACCACTTTCTAAAATTTCCTGTGTCATAAACAAACCGCCAAGTTCCTGTTCAGGATAGGCAGGTTTATCTTTCAACCATTTATTGGCATGGGAACCTGGATAATACATAGCCAGAATTTCGGCATCAGCGCCATCACTATGTAAATGTGTACTTAAAATCCCTTTCCCCGGTTCATCTGTAGGCTGCAATACCACAGCTCCTGCACCATCACCGAAAATCACTGATACATTACGGCTCCGGGTTTCGAAATCCATCGCAAATGAGTGTTTTTCGCTTCCCACTACCAAAACATTTTTATACATGCCCGTTTTTACAAACTGATCAGCCACCGAAAGTGCATAAACAAAACCCGAACATTGATTCCGGATATCCAAAGCACCAATCTCGCCCATGCCCATTTCACGCTGCAACAACACGCCACAACCCGGAAAATAATAATCCGGACTTAACGTAGCAAAAACAATAAAATCTACATCTCTGGCGGTAATTCCCGCTCTTTCGATTGCGATTTTTGCTGCTTCAATGCCCATTGTAGTCGTGGTTTCCTCGTTGCGATCGGCAAAGCGACGCTCTTTAATACCGGTACGCTCCTGGATCCACGCATCGTTGGTATCCATAAAACGGCTTAAATCATCGTTGGTATATACATTTTTCGGAACGTAGTAACCTATTCCGGCTATTTTAGACTGGTGCATACTCGTATATTATTTGGTTAACAAATGTATTAAAAGGGATGTAAGATGTATGAGGTAAGATGGAAAATGTGATGCAAAGGCCAAAAAGTCTACTTCTATAGTCCAAAATAATCACAACCATCTTCCATTTAACATATTACATCTTCCATAAAAATAGTTATTTTTGCACCATGTCTACAGAAACCAAAGAAGAGACCTTTACGCTCGAAGAAATTTTAACTTCCCTAAAAACTGTACATCGCCTTATTTTGTGGAATGATGATATCAATACTTTTGATCATGTGATTTATTGCATGATGAAATATCTTGATTATAACGAATCGCAGGCTGAAAAAATTGCCTGGAAAGTGCATAATGATGGGAAATGTCCGGTTTTAGAAGGCTCATTTACCGAAATGGAAGTTTATCGTAAAATTTTACAGCAAGAAGGCTTAACTGTTTCTGTTGATTAAGGCTACTTCTTGCACGAACAATCCTCGCAACAACGTCATTTCGAGCGGAGTGCAACGCAGTCGAGAAATCTATCTAGGCAGGTCTCTCCATTTCGCTTCACTACAGTCGAGATGACGACTTATTCTGTAAAATTAACTCCCTAATCTTTTCAAAAGCTCATTTAACCCGGCCTGTGTAGTCTGTGTTTTATCTTTAGCGTACCAGCCATGAAGTTTTTCCGCTAAAACTGGCATTTCAGTACTTTCTTTTCTCCATTCTTTTAAAAGTTCCTGCAAAATTTGTGGTCTTGGACCCCAACTCACCAGAACTTTATCGCCAGTTTCATTTAAAATTAAAAGAACAGGAATTGCTCGTCCTCCATTAGTTAAATGCGCATCAATTAAGGGAAAATTTTTATCTCTAAGCACAAACTTCAAATCAATTTTACCTAATGATGCAGTAGCAATTTTATTGAATACCGGAACAATCTGGGCGGCATCGCCACACCATCCCTCAGTAATCACTAAAAATTTATAATTTTCTTTAAGATGATCAATGGTTGAAGTCAACTCATCAGTTAAGCTAACTGTTTTATCCACACGACTCATTCTTTGCACATTCATTTTAGTATAGTGCAAATCGTAAGTTACATCACCTGTAGCTTTTCCCTCTAACAGAAGTTGATCAATCAATGCACGATAGGTTTGATAATCCATACCTTGCTCGCTGAAAATTTCGCTGTAATTAACCATGATGTTTAAAATTATGTCGCAAAGGAAAGGAGAAATTCAATGAAAATAATCACGGATTTGCAAGAATCGCTTCGCGGATAATTACACAGATTTTAGGATTACAGTGATATTTTTTCACTCCTGTCATGCTGAGGCACGAAGCATCTGCATCCGATGAAACAGATGCTTCGTGCTTCAACATGACAAAAAAATCGCTAAGCTTGCATCAACTTACTCAGATGCTGTGTTAGTGCCACAAAATCTGCTACGGTTAGCTGCTCGGCACGTTTCTCGAAGTAGATGTGATCGTCCATTTTATCTTTAGGCATCACTGCAGAAACAGCATTACGCAAAGTTTTTCTCCTTTGGTTGAAACCTGCCTTAACCACACGCCAGAATAATTTTTCATCACATTCTAAAGTCTCCACCTCATTTCTGGTTAAACGGATCACTGCAGAGTGTACTTTTGGCGGTGGGTTAAATGTACCTGGTTTAACCGTAAACAGGTATTCAATTTTATAATAGGCCTGAAGAAATACACTTAAAATCCCATAGTCTTTGGTTCCTGCAGGCGAGGCACAACGTTGGGCTACTTCCTTCTGAAACATCCCAACCATTTCTACAACCTTGTTGCGGTTGTCTAATATTTTAAATAAAATCTGTGATGAGATATTATATGGAAAGTTACCGATAATGGCGAACTGGCCAGGAAAAATAGCATCGAAATCAAGTTTCAGAAAATCGCCATTAATCAACCGATCGCCAAGCTGAGGATATTTTTCATTTAAAAAATGGAAAGATTCTGTATCTATATCAATAAGATAGGTCTCCAGGTCTGTACGCTGCAGCAAAAAATCAGATAGAATTCCCATTCCCGGCCCAACCTCTAAAACCTGATTATATTTATTGGTATTTACCAAAGCCTCTACAATGCGGTTGGCAATGCCTTTATCGGTTAAAAAATGTTGCCCTAAATGTTTTTTCGCTTTTACTAAACTCATACCTTAAAATTAATCGAATATTTTAACCGCAAAGGGTGCTAAGATTCGGCGCTATGAACGCAAAGATAGACTTATTATTTCTTTGCGAATCAATCTCTGTTCTTTGAGGTTTCATTTTTTTTAAAGTCTTTAAACGAAAATCAGTAATTTGCGCTAAAATTTTCCAGTAATTATGAGCGATAAACTTAAAATTGGTATCAGTATAGGCGACGTAAACGGCATAGGTTTAGAGGTAATCATTAAAACATTATCCAACCCTGCTATTTTAAATTATTGCACTCCAATTGTTTATGGCCACACCAAGGTTTCATCTTTTCACAGAAAAGCGAATAATTTGGGCGATTTCAGTTTTAATGTAGTTAACCATGCCAACCAGGCACTGCCAAAAAAGGCAAACATGATTAATTGCTGGGAAGAAGATGTAAAAATCGAATTGGGTCAGGTTACGGCTACAGGCGGAAAATATGCCCTTTTATCACTGGAGCGCGCAACAGCCGATCTGGTAAACGGCGATATCGATGCCTTGGTTACTGCGCCAATCAATAAACACAACATTCAATCAGAAACTTTTGCTTTTCCGGGACATACAGAATATCTTCAGGAAAAAAGCGGAAGTAAAGATGTGCTGATGTTTTTGATCAGCGAAAATTTAAGGGTTGGTGTGGTTACTGGCCACATTCCTGTAAAAGATGTTCCAACCTCGATTACAAAAGAGAAAATCATCAGTAAATTAAAGCTGATTAATGAAAGTCTGAAAAAAGATTTCTGGATAGAAAAACCAAAAATTGCCGTTCTGGGTTTAAATCCACACGCCAGCGACAATGGTTTATTAGGCGCCGAAGAGGCTGAGATTATTACACCAGCCATTCAGGAAGCCTACGATAAAGGCATTGTTTGTTTTGGACCATACCCTGCTGATGGCTTTTTCGGCAATGGCAGCTACAAACAGTTTGATGCCGTTTTAGCCATGTACCACGATCAGGGTTTAATTCCTTTTAAAACATTAGCTTTTCACAATGGCGTAAACTATACCGCTGGATTAAACTTCGTGCGTACCTCTCCAGACCATGGAACAGGCTACGATATTGCAGGTAAAGATTTAGCGGATTCCACTTCATTTACCGAGGCTTTGTTTTCAGCCATCCACATTGTAAAAAACCGTCGCGAACAAGAGGAAATGCTGAGCAACCAATTACGCACAGGTGGAAAAGTGGTTGAAACACAGTTTGACATTAAAGATGATGCTTCTTAAGGGGTAGAAGGTTGAGGGTAGAAAGGTGGAAGGTTAGCTGAAAGACCAAAGCAAAAAAAAGTTAGGATATAATAACCATGTCTTCGGACACCCGACCCCGGACTTAAAAGGAGTAGAAAGACTAAAGCTGAAAGACCAAAGATGCATTAAACTCAGGTGGACTAAGGTGGCTTAGGTGGTTACATTTTTTTTTGCAAAGCAAGGCCTTGTGTTCCATCGGTTCCGAAAGTCCTGCTTTTCCTACAAGCCCAATGAAGAATTGGGGCTTTTCGTCCAATCAGGTTTATTTTAGTTAAAATTGTGCATCAAATTAAAAATGAGCGGCACTAAAAAAACCAATTCCATTCTCCCTACAATTGTCATTGCGCAGTTTCTCTGTACGTCTTTGTGGTTTGCTGGCAATGCGGTATTACCCGACATTGTTAAAAACTTCCCAACTGAAACCAACCTTTTGGCCAATCTCACCAGTATGGTGCAGTTCGGTTTTATTAGCGGAACTTTAGTATTTGCCTTTTTTGCCATTTCTGATATTTTTTCACCCTCAAAAGTGTTCTTTATCTGTGGAATTGCAGCTGCCTTGTTTAATCTTGGTGTCTGTTTAGAACTACCCGATGTCTATTTATTACTGCTTTTTCGCTTTTTAACTGGTTTTATGCTGGCTGGAATTTACCCTGTCGGCATGAAAATAGCATCCGATTACTTTAAAGATGGGCTGGGAAAATCATTAGGTTTTTTAGTTGGTGCTTTGGTTTTGGGTACTGCTTTCCCTCATTTATTAAAAACATTTACAGCAAATTTTGCCTGGCAATATGTAATATTTGCTACTTCGGGTTTATCTCTAACTGGAGCAATTGCTATTTTATTATTTGTGCCAAACGGTCCATTTAGAACTGCCGGACAAAAATTTGATTTCCGTTCTTGTTTTAACGGCTTTAAAAATCCCGATTTTCGATCTGCTGCTTTCGGCTATTTCGGGCACATGTGGGAACTTTATACCTTTTGGGCTTTTTTACCCGGCATGCTGCTGCTTTACAATACTAAACATGCACAGGCAACTTTAAATGTACCGCTGTTTTCGTTCTTAATTATCGCATCCGGAGGTTTATCTTGCATGATCGGTGGTTTGCTCTCACAAAAATTTGGTGTAAAACGAGTTGCCACCATTGCCCTTTCCATTTCGGGGTTATGCTGTCTCCTCTCGCCGCTTTTTCTATTCAGCAGTTCTGTTTATCCTTTTCTTATCTTTTTATTTTGCTGGGGTTTGGCCGGAACGGCCGATTCGCCACTATTTTCTTCCTTAATTGCCAAGCATGCACCAGAAAGTCTGAGAGGTACTTCGTTAACACTGGTCAATTGTATCGGCTTTGCCATTACGATTATTAGCATCCAGGTGATTAATCTTTTAGCTAAAGAGATGAATTCGCATTATCTTTATATGGTTTTAGCTGTTGGCCCAGTTTTGGGATTGTGGGCATTAAAAACAAAATAACATGCTTTTAAAATTTGGAATATCCTTAATTATAATTGGCATTATAATGTTTATTTACGGCATCTCATTATTTAGCTACAAGGGAGACTTAAGCTTCATTTTAAAAGATCTAGGAGAATACTCAATTGTTTTATGGCTTCCTGTTTTGATTATTGGAACCATCCTTACTATAATTGCAAGAATAATAAAAAAAATAAAATGAAATCACTATCCCCAATTATAAAACCCGAAGAATTAACCTGGTTAAACCAGGATGACGAAATCGTAATTATAGATGCCAGTGCAGGCTCAAAACCGAGATACGATGAACAACATTTGGCAGGTGCACTTTTTGCTGATGTAAACAGTGATTTAGCCAACATTGGCGATTTTGCAATTGGCGGACGTCATCCTTTACCAACTTCAGAACAGTTTTCCTCCGTATTGCAAAAACTCGGAGTTACAAAGCATAGTCATGTTATTGTTTACGATGATAAAAACGGCGGTAACGCAGCGGCAAGGCTTTGGTGGATGCTAAGAGCTATTGGTCATGAAAAAGTACAGGTAATTGATGGCGGATTTCAGGCGGCTGTTAAAGCAGGTTTCCCAACCACTGATAAAGTAGAAATCCCAAAATCTGTCGAAAAATATGAAATCACAGTATGGAACTTACCGTTATCAGATATCAACGAAGTGGAACAAGTAGCCAAAACCGACGATTACATTGTGATTGACGTACGTGATGCCAACCGTTTTGCTGGTCTAACCGAGCCTATTGACTTAATTGCAGGCCACATTCCTGGTGCGGCAAATATTCCTTATACCGAAAATTTAGACGCAAACGGTACTTTCCTGTCCCCCGAAATATTGAAAGAAAAATACGAAGAAGCTCTTGCCCATGTAAAACCCGAAAATGTAATTGTTCACTGTGGCTCGGGCATTACCGCCTGCCATACGCTACTGGCTATGGATTATGCAGGCCTGCCTATTCCAAAACTTTATGTAGGCTCATGGAGTGAATGGAGCAGGAGTAATAAGGAAATGGTTTTGGCAAACTAGCCATCTTACAGACCTTACAGGTTTCGAAAACCTGTAAGGTCTCTCAGTATTTGGATTAACTTTCTGAAAACCTGTCCGATTAACGCCAACAATTTTTAAAAAATATTTTTAATCTAATTTTTTTATCCCTACATTTGCAGGCTAAAATTTTACAGTACTTTGAACCCACTAAAACAATTTTCATTACCGTTTACCGGATTAAAATTGGGAACCCATCAGTTTGATTATGAGCTTGATGACACCTTTTTTAATGCATTTGAGTATTCGTTAATTAAAAGTGGAAATTTAAAAGTAGACTTGGAACTTGATAAACAAGAGACCATGTTGCTTCTAAAATTCAAAGTTATTGGTACCGTAAATTTAGATTGCGATAAATGTTTATCTGAATTTTCATTCCCGGTAAATCTTTACGAACGTCAGATCGTAAAGTTTGCAGAAGCCGAAATGGAAAGTGATGATGAAGAAATTATCTCATTAAGCCGTAAAGATACCGAGATTGATATATCGGGCCCTTTATACGAAATGATTAACGTAGCGGTACCTTATATCAAAAACTGCGAACAGGCAGGTAAAGATTGCGATCAGGAAATGATTGATCGCTTAAATCAGTTATCTATCCAAAAGCAGGCTGAAGAAAATGAACAAACAAGCGACCCACGTTGGGAAGCCCTTAATAAGTTAAAAAAATAATTAGATTATACAGCAATGGCACATCCAAAACGGAAAATCTCGAAACAGAGAAAAAATAAAAGAAGAACGCACTATAAAGCTGTTACTCCTTCTTTAGCAACATGCTCGGCAACAGGTGCTATCCACGTACCTCACCGTGCTTACAACGTTGATGGTAACTTATACTACAACGGCAAACTGGTTATCGAAAATACTCAGATAGGGTAATTTTCTTAAAAAATTGTTTGTGTTTTCAGCGGCTTTAGTCATACCTTAGTCAACTGAAAAATTCAGGATTACACCTGACTTAACACAAACAGATTTTTTCTATGAAAATAGGCCTCGACATAATGGGCGGAGACTATGCTCCCAAAGCAATTGTTTTGGGAGCAATAGCTGCTCATCAATCGCTTAACGCTGGAGAGCATTTAGTTCTTATTGGCGATACCGAACAGATTAAACCCATTCTTGCAGAAGAAGGTTTTAATCCAGATCATTTTGAATACGTTCATACTGATGAAGTAATTGGTATGGGCGAACATCCCACCAAAGCAATCGTTCAGAAACCGAATTCGAGCATAGCTGTTGGTTTTAACCTTTTAAAAGAAGGTAAAATCGATTCTTTCGCAAGTGCTGGTAACTCTGGAGCCATGTTGGTTGGCGCAGTCTTTAGCGTTAAAACAATTCCCGGCATTATCCGACCTTGTTTATGTACAATTCTTCCAAAAATTAAAGGCGGCACTGGCTTACTGTTAGATGTAGGTGCAAATGCCGACTGTAAACCTGATATTTTATTACAATTTGGCGTTTTGGGCAGTTTATATGCAGAAAATTTGTTGCAGATCAATGACCCGAAAGTTGCCCTGATAAATATTGGCGAAGAAGATGAAAAAGGAAATATGCTAAGCATGGCTACTTTCCCGTTAATGAAAGAAACCAGCCTGTTCAACTTTGTTGGAAATGTGGAAGGTAGGGATTTATTTAATGATAAAGCCGATGTGATTGTTTGCGATGGTTTTACCGGAAATATAATGCTAAAATTAGCAGAATCGTTTTACGTACTTACCATCAAAAAAGGACTTAAAGATGAGTTCTTCGATCGTTTTAACTATGAACAATACGGTGGAAGCCCGGTTCTGGGTGTTAACGCTCCCGTTGTTATCGGACATGGGATTTCCAGTCCGCTAGCTGTTAAAAATATGGTTCTCCAATCCAGGGAAATGATTACTACCGGATTGGTAGAAAAAATTAGAATGGCATTTAAATAATTTATTAAAATTCTTAAAATGAGTAAAATTCACGCTGCTATTACAGCAGTAAATGGTTACGTTCCCGACTATGTGCTTACAAACACAGAGTTAGAAACCATGGTTGATACTTCGGATGAATGGATTACCAGCAGAACGGGAATTAAAGAACGTAGAATTTTAAAGGGAGAAGGTTTAGGTACTTCTGATATGGCTGTTCATGCTGTAAATGGCTTACTTAAAAAGAGGGGAATTGATGCAAGTGAAATTGAACTGATTATCTTTTGCACCACTACTCCTGATTTTACTTTCCCTGCAACAGCAAACGTTTTAGCAGATAAAATCGGAGCTAAAAACGCATGGGGATATGATTTACAGGCCGCTTGTTCGGGCTTTATTTTCGGACTTGCTACAGGTGCATCATTCATCGAATCAGGTAGACATAAAAAAGTTTTAGTAGTTGGTGGCGATAAAATGTCGTCAATTATTAACTATGAAGACCGTACAACCTGCATCATTTTTGGTGATGGTTGTGGTTGTGCTCTATTAGAACCAAATGAAGAAGGATTGGGCATTCAGGATTCTATTTTAAGAACAGATGGTTCGGGTAGAGATTTCTTAGGCATGAAAGCTGGTGGTTCGGTTAAACCTGCAACACACGAGTCCATTGATGCCAGAGAGCATTTTGCACACCAGGAAGGACCAACGGTATTTAAATTTGCCGTAACCAATATGGCTGATGTAGCTGCCGAAATTATGGAACGCAATGGCCTGACCGCTGATGATGTGGCATGGTTAGTACCGCACCAGGCCAACAAACGCATTATTGACGCTACTGCAAACCGCATGGGCGTTACAACGGATAAGGTGATGATCAACATCGAACGTTACGGAAATACAACCAACGGAACTATTCCTTTATGTTTATGGGAATGGGAAAGCAGGTTAAAAAAAGGTGACAACATCGTTTTAGCTGCATTCGGTGGCGGCTTTACCTGGGGTTCAGTGTACCTTAAATGGGCTTACGATACAAATTAGTCAGAAGTCTTTAGTCGGGAGTCAGATGTCATAGATGACTCAGATAAAAAATAAAACAAAAAAAGTATAACTTAGTTAATTCAATAAACACTATTTTTTACATAAAAGCCTAAAAAATGGATATCAAACAAATACAGGAACTGATTAAATTTGTTTCTCGTTCTGGAGTAAATGAAGTTGCTATTGAGCAGGAAAACTTCAAAATCACGATCAAAACAAACCAGGCACCAACAGTTGTGCATGCTACCGTACCGCAAGCTCCGCTTGTACAGGCTGCTGCCCCTGTTGCAACAGCTCCTACTGCTCCAAATGCAGCAACACCTGCTGTACCTGCTGCAGAAGACACTTCAAAATACATTACTATTAAATCCCCAATGATCGGTACTTTCTATCGTTCAGCTAGTCCGGAAAAACCAATGTTTGTTAACGTTGGCGATGAGGTTAGCACAGGTAAAGTAGTTTGTATTATTGAGGCAATGAAACTTTTTAACGAGATTGAAAGTGAAGTTTCAGGCCGTATTGTCAAAATATTGGTTGATAATGCATCACCTGTAGAATACGACCAACCGTTATTTTTAGTAGAACCTATTTAATAATAACGTTAACTTACGCCTCGGTCTGTGTGCTCACTGACCGGAATACCGTAAAATTATGATGATCTTCAGTTTTGCATTTAACAAACTGAAAAATATAAATGGTTCGTGGCGACACGAACCATGGCATTTAATTTAAAATTTGATTATATCGGTTTACATTACGCTAAATGATCAGTGTAATCATATCATCGGTGTAATCATCAATTAAAAAATTATGTTTAAAAAAATACTAATTGCCAACAGGGGTGAAATCGCTTTGCGTATTATCCGTACCTGTAAGGAAATGGGCATCAAAACGGTTGCTGTTTACTCTACCGCAGATCGCGAGAGTTTACATGTACGTTTTGCTGATGAGGCTGTTTGTATTGGCCCCCCACCTAGTAAAGATTCTTATTTAAATATCCCAAATATTATCTCGGCTGCAGAATTAACTAACGCCGATGCCATACACCCAGGTTATGGTTTTTTATCAGAAAACGCTAAGTTTTCTAACATTTGCCGCGAGTACAACATCAAATTTATTGGTGCTACCCCAGAGCAGATTAATGGCATGGGCGATAAAGCTTCGGCAAAAGAAACCATGAAAATTGCGGGTGTTCCAACCATCCCGGGATCTGAAGGCTTACTTAACAGTGTTAAAGAAGGTATTTCAATCGCCAATGAAATGGGCTACCCTGTCATCCTAAAAGCAACTGCCGGTGGTGGTGGTCGTGGTATGCGGGTAGTTTGGAAAGATGAAGATTTCGAAAATGCCTGGGATAGTGCACGTCAGGAATCTGGTGCTGCTTTTGGTAATGATGGTTTATATTTAGAAAAATACATTGAAGATCCACGCCACATTGAAATCCAGATTATAGGAGACCAGTTTGGTAAAGCCTGCCACTTATCGGAACGCGATTGTTCAATTCAACGTCGCCACCAGAAATTGGTTGAGGAATCTCCTTCTCCATTTATGACCGATGAACTTCGTGTTAGAATGGGTGAAGCCGCCATTAAAGGCGCTATGGCTGTAAATTATGAAGGAGCAGGTACCATCGAATTTTTGGTTGATAAACACCGTAATTTCTACTTCATGGAAATGAATACCCGTATCCAGGTAGAGCACCCGGTTACTGAAGAGGTAATCAACTTCGATTTAATTAAAGAACAAATTAAAGTTGCTGCGGGAATCCCGATTTCGGGCAAAAACTATACGCCGGAAATGCATGCCATTGAGTGTCGTATCAATGCAGAAGATCCAGCGAACAACTTCCGTCCTTCACCAGGTAGAATTACTAATTTCCACTCTCCGGGTGGCCATGGTGTTCGTGTTGACACGCATGTTTATGCAGGATATTCGATTCCTTCTAACTACGATTCAATGATCGCCAAGTTGATCTGTGTAGCGCAGACGAGAGAAGAGGCTATTTGTACGATGGAGCGTGCATTAAGCGAATTCGTAATTGAAGGTATTAAAACGACCATTCCTTTCCATTTACAATTGATGAAAGATCCTAACTTCAGGGCAGGAAACTTCACCACTAAGTTTATGGAAACGTTTGAATTCACAGAATAATATAAACGATTATAAAAATTTAAATCCCATTTTGGTAAAACAGAATGGGATTTTTCTTTATTAAAAATTTTAGAATTATTTCAGTAAATGAATTATGGAAAGGGATGTGATCAAGGAGGATAAATTGCACAGAATTATCTATCAGGTTATGGAAGCTGAGCAAATTATTAAAATTCATTCCCTAAGAGGACATTATAAATAATTAACATATTGATCTACACTATATATTAAAGCATTTCTCATAATAATATAAACTATTTCTATATTTAACACGTAAATACCATTCTATTCAAATAGAATGGTATTTTTGTTTTCAACATGAGCGACACTAAAAAAAATCTACTTACAAAAGCTATCGGGCAAAAGAGCACCACATTAGAGGCAGAAATGTCTTTCTTCGATCACCTGGATGTTCTCCGTAAACATTTAATCAGAGCCGTAATTGCCATTGCCGTTTTTACGGGTATCGCTTTTTATTTTAACGAGGAAATCCTTGATAAAATAATCTTTGGCCCTAAAAAACCAGATTTCTGGACCTACCGCATGATGTGTAAACTGGTAGAGCATTTTCCATCATTGGGTAAGGATATGTGCATCACCAAGATCAATGGTGAAATTATTAATACCGAAATGGCTGGACAGTTTAACCTACAATTAAATGTTTGTGTAATGTGTGGTATTGTGGTGGGTTTCCCTTATTTATTATGGGAAATCTGGCGTTTTATTAAGCCAGCACTACACGAAAATGAGCGCAAATCAGCAAGTGGATTTGTATTCTTCGCTTCGGTACTTTTCATTATTGGTATCTTTTTCGGATACTTTGTAGTATGTCCACTATCGGTTAACTTCTTAACGGGTTATACCGTAAGTGCCGAAATCAAAAATACCTTCACAGTCGACTCATATCTGTCATCTGTGGCAACTTTAACTTTAGGCACAGGTATTATCTTCGAACTTCCCGTTATTATTTTCATCCTTTCGAAACTTGGATTGATGACGCCAAAGCTAATGAGATCGAGCAGAAGGTATGCCGCGGTTATTATTCTAATTATTGCTGCTATTGTTACGCCAACACCTGATATTATGACGATGCTGATTGTAGCTACGCCATTGTTCTTGCTTTATGAGCTGAGTATTTTTGTATCGGCCTACATCGAAAAAAAGAAGAAAAAGGCTGATGCTGCTTTCTACGCTAACTAACAAAAACATTACGAATAGATTTTATAATTCTCCATAAATTTGACAATGTCTGATACAAAAATTAAAATTGCTATTGGAGCGGATCACGCTGGGTTTGAATACAAAGAAATATTAAAAGATTTTTTACAGGATTACGAAGTAAAAGATTTTGGTACTTACTCAGAAAATTCTGTTGATTATCCTGATTTTGCACATCCTGTTGCCAGCGCTGTTGAAAGTGGAGAATTTACCTATGGTATTTTACTTTGTGGATCGGCAAACGGTGTAGCCATCACCGCGAACAAACATCAGCATATCAGAGCAGGTTTATGCTGGGAAAATGAAGTTGCCTCTTTGGTACGCAAGCATAATAATGCCAATGTGTTGTGTATTCCAGCAAGGTTTGTTTCAGAAGAACTGGCAAAAGAAATAACGACAACTTTTTTAGCCACTGAATTTGAAGGCGGTCGCCATCAGAACAGGGTTGAAAAAATTTCGTGTTAACAACAAACTCAACTAACTATTATCATAATGAACAAAAAGTTTTTAACCCTTGGTTTGGTATCACTTGTTTCCGCAAGTTGCTTTAGCCAAATAAAGCCCCTTATACCGAATAAGGATGCCATAAAATTCAGCAAGGCGATTAGTCCGGAAAATGCTTACAAACACCTTTCTGTATTGGCTTCTGATGAATATGAAGGCCGCGAAACAGGTACTAAAGGTGCCTGGATGGCAGCAGATTATATCCGGGACTATTTCAAATCTTTAGGCCTAAAAGCACCTGTAAATGGCAGCTATTTCCAAAAGATCGACCTTGTTAATGTTACGCTAAAAGAGAGCCATGTAACGGTTAACGGTCAGCCGAAAGAATACCAGAAGGATTATATCGTTTTACCAAGCTTAATCAGCGATAAGGGTTTCACTTTTTCTACCGATCAGATTGTATTTATTGGTTACGGAATCAAAAAAGACAATTACAACGATTTTGCCGGAACTGATATTAAAGGCAAAGTAGTCATGATGTTTAACGGCGGCGATCCGACTATTAAACCAGGTACCAGAATTGACAGGGCAGCTTACCGCGCTATGTTGGAAGGAAGAGCAAAATATTTCGCAGAGAATAATGTTAAAGCCATTATCCTGATCGATCCAAGTGTTGATAGAATTACCGAAAATAGCAAACAAGCTCAAAATAATGGTCGTGTAATGGTAAAAACCAATGCAGCTATTGAGGCTCAGAAGCAAAATGAAATTCCGCGCATTTCAATCTCTGTAGCATTGGCAAACGATCTGTTAAAATCAGCCAATACTACCGTAGTCGATTTGCAAAAGAAAATTACGGAAAGCCTTACCCCTGCTTCGCAAATAGTAGATGTTCCTTTTTCAGCAAGTGCCGCTAAAAATGAGGCATCAGTTAGGTGTGAAAATGTTTTGGGTTATTTAGAAGGTTCTGATCCGGTACTTAAAAAAGAAGTATTAATTTTAACTGGTCACTACGATCATATTGGTTTAGAAACTGATCCAAACGCAAAAGACAAAATAAACAATGGGGCAGATGACGATGGATCGGGTACTACTGGTGTATTATTAATGGCAAAAGCCTTTACCGACGCCAAAAAAGCAGGTAAGGGTGCTAAACGCAGTATCTTATTTATGACGGTAGTTGGAGAAGAAAAAGGCCTTTGGGGTTCTGAATGGTACTCTGAGCATCCTGTTTTCCCGGTGGCCAACACCATTGCTGATTTAAATACCGATATGATTGGCCGTACTGGTGAAGAGTATTTGGGTACACCAGATTCGGCAAACTACATTTACTCAGTGGGTTCTAGAATGTTAAGCAGCGATCTGGCTAATTTAAGCGAGCAGGTTAATGCGACTTATACAAAAATGAAACTGGATTATAAATATGATGATCCAAAAGACCCTGAGCAGATCTATTACCGTTCAGATCATTATAACTTTGCTAAATTAGGCATTCCGATCATCTTCTATTATGATGGCATGTTACAACAAGACTACCACAAACCTGGTGATGAAGTAAGCAAAATTAACTTCCCACTTTTGGCTAAAAGAGCAAAGCTAACCTACTTTACTGCATGGGAACTGGCTAACAGAGCTAAACGCCCGGCAGTAGATATGGACGGAAAAGGAAATCCAAAGAAATAATGATTAAAATATATGGTCCCGGTTTTACACCGGGACTTTTTTTATGCACAGTGATTTGCAACTTTATATTTCAAGATTAAAATGTTATTTTTGATAAAAGCGTGTTTATGGATCAGTTGAATATTTTAAAAAAAATTAAAATGATCCCTGTTGCGTACCAGCAAGAGGTAGAAGACTTTATTGATTTTATTTTACAAAAGAAAGTAAATAAAAAAGATGAGGAAAATAGCCCCAGAAAACTCGGTTTACTTAAGGGGAAGATGAGTGATGATTTTAATGCACCATTGGATGATTTCAAGGATTATATGCAATAAAAATAATTGCCTGATAGTCAATTTTCAATTTTCCAAAAATAAACTCAACAGGGTTTCCTATCTTTGGTTTTTAACAGAGTAGCCTGAAACTAAAAGCAGCTATTCTTCGTTACCCCTATAATGAAATTGCCATTGATGAAAACTGCCGAGGAATTTTTAGAGAAGTCTGATGAGAAAGCTTTCGATTTACCGCACCGTAAAACCATAAATTATAATATTGGTAAATACAATGCGGCAGTTGAACGCGGTTTATCAA
This sequence comes from Pedobacter alluvionis, assembly GCF_003664035.1. GTDB lineage: Bacteria > Bacteroidota > Bacteroidia > Sphingobacteriales > Sphingobacteriaceae > Pedobacter > Pedobacter alluvionis. The sequence goes on along the minus strand of NZ_RCCK01000015.1, from coordinate 173,700 downwards.
AATTCGAAAACCTCGAAGCCTCGAAAAAAAAGGCGCATGTAATTAAATGGCGTGTGATGGAAAATCTTGATAAGTTCTTACCCGAGTTCGAATCAAATTTTCAACGCCGTGGCGGTAAGGTAATCTGGGCCAATGATGCTGAAGAAGCCCAACAGGAAATCCTCAATATCATCAAAAGAAACAACGGCAAAACAGTTATCAAATCAAAATCGATGACCACCGAGGAAATCCATCTAAACGATTTCCTGGAAAAGAACAACATCGAATCTTTAGAAAGTGATCTGGGTGAGTATATTGTTCAATTGCTTGGTCAGGCGCCATACCATATTGTTACCCCAGCCATGCACCTAAGTGCAACAGATATAGCGCAGTTATTTCACGATAAATTTGGCACGCCTATCGATGCCACTCCTCCGCAGCTGGTACAAAAAGCAAGAGAATTACTTCGCGACAAATACCTGAATGCTGATATTGGCATTAGTGGCGGGAATTTCCTAATTGCCGATACCGGAAGTATCGCCTTAACGGAAAACGAAGGTAACGCACGTTTAAGTACTACTTTTCCTAAAATCCACATTGCTATCGTAGGTATCGAAAAGGTAATTCCTTCTATGGCAGATCTTGATCTGTTCTGGCCTTTACTGGCATCGCATGGAACCGGACAAAACTTAACGGTTTATAATACCATTTTAAGTGGTCCACGCCAAGCAAATGAAACGGATGGACCTGAGGAAATGTATGTGATTTTATTAGATAATGGCCGCACCAATTTATTGGCACAAAAAGACCAGAGACAAGGCTTATACTGCATCCGTTGTGGTGCCTGTTTAAATGCTTGCCCGGTTTATAAAAACATTGGCGGTCATACTTATAACACCACCTATAGTGGCCCAATCGGCTCGGTAATTACGCCTCATTTAAAGGGCATGGAAGAGTTTAAACACTTAAGTTATGCTTCCAGTCTTTGCGGTAAATGCTCGGAGGTTTGCCCGGTAAAAATCGATATTCATAAAATGCTCTTACTTAACCGTAGAGATGCCGCTGCAGGTCACGAAAATGGCAAAAAAGAAGAAATTGGCTGGAGCATGTTCAGCAAAATGATGCAAAAACGCAAATGGATGGATTTCTTCGGTGGAAAGTTTAAAAACTTTATGCTCAAAAGTTTTTTCAAAAAAAGCTGGGGCAAATACCGGGAGATGCCTAAAGTTGCCGATAAATCTTTTGCTAAACAGTGGGAAGAGCTGAAGAAAAGTCGGGAGTCCTGAGTCCTGAGTCCAGAGTCCAGAGTCACTAGTCAAAATAACCAGATATGCAATTTAACAGAGGTGATAAAGACGACAAATTCTTATTGAATTTATACAAAAGATTGCTTTACCCCCGGATGGTTGAAGACAAAATGCTCAAGCTGCTGCGTCAAGGTAGAATTGGCAAATGGTTTTCGGGCATTGGCCAGGAAGCCATTGCGGTTGGCAGCACCTTAGCCATGCAAAGCGACGAGTATATTTTGCCTATGCATCGCAATCTGGGCGTTTTTACCTCCCGCGATATTCCTTTAAAAAAATTAATGGCCCAATGGCAGGGCAAAATTACCGGCTTCACCAAAGGCCGCGACCGCTCTTTTCATTTCGGCACACAAGATTATAAAATTGTGGGGATGATTTCCCACCTTGGCCCACAGATGGCCTTGGCTGATGGCATTGCTTTGGCTAATGTTTTAGCGAACAAACAGCACGCCACATTAGTTTACACCGGAGAAGGGGCAACCAGTGAAGGCGATTTCCACGAAGCAGTAAATGTTGCGGCAGTTTGGAATCTGCCTGTTATTTTTCTGATCGAAAATAATGGTTATGGCCTTTCCACTCCAAAAACTGAGCAGTTCAGATGTAAAAACCTGGTGGATAAAGCCATTGGTTACGGCGTGGAAGGCATTCAGATAGATGGAAATAATATTTTGGAAGTTTATAATACCATTGATCAACTGGCGAAGGAAATCAGAAAAGATCCCAGACCCGTTTTGGTAGAGTGCCTAACTTTCAGGATGCGTGGTCATGAAGAAGCATCCGGAACTAAATATGTTCCGCAAGAACTTTTTGATGAGTGGGAAAAGAAAGATCCGCTAAGTAATTACGAAACCTATTTAATTGAGCAGGGTATTTTAACTTCTGATACGATTATCGACATTAAAATTCAAATTAAAAGAGATATTGAACTGGAAGTTGAAGAAGCATTTAATGAAGCTGAACCAGAGGCTAATGCAGATCAGGAGGAAGCCGATATGTATTTCCCTTATACGCAACAGGTTACTCAAGCCAATGAATCTTCAACCGAAAAACGATATTTAGATACCATCAGCGATGCACTTGATTTAGCCATGCAAAAGTATCCTAACCTGGTTTTAATGGGGCAGGATATTGCCGATTATGGCGGGGCTTTTAAAATTACAGATGGCTTTACCGCTAAATATGGCAAAGGCAGAGTGCGTAATACGCCTATTTGCGAATCAGCCATCGTGGGTGCAGGCTTGGGCCTATCCATAAATGGTTATAAAGCTGTGGTAGAGATGCAATTTGCAGATTTTGTGACGGTAGGCTTTAATCAGATTGTAAACAACCTGGCCAAAACGCATTACCGTTGGGGCGAAAAGGCTGATGTAGTGGTGCGTATGCCTACAGGTGCAGGTACGGGTGCCGGGCCATTCCACTCGCAAAGTAATGAAGCCTGGTTTACGAAAACCCCCGGACTTAAAATCGTTTATCCGGCTTTCCCTGAAGATGCAAAAGGTTTGCTATTGGCGGCGATTGAAGATCCAAATCCTGTATTATATTTTGAGCATAAATACCTCTACCGAAGTTTAACAGCTCCTGTTCCGGATGGCTATTACACTACAGAAATCGGTAAAGCAGTCACACTTGCCGAAGGAAGCAAGTTTGCGATCATTACCTATGGATTAGGTGTACACTGGGCGTTAGATTACCTGAAGCAATATCCAGAAAGTGAGGCAACCTTAATTGATCTGCGCACGCTCCAACCATGGGATAAAGAAGCTGTAAGGACAGCGGTTAAAGCAACAGGAAGGGTTTTAATTTTGCATGAAGATACGTTAACAAATGGTTTTGGCGCCGAACTATCTGCCTGGATTGGAGAACATTGCTTTTCGCATCTGGATGCCCCGGTAATGCGCTGTGCAAGTTTGGATACCGCCATTCCAATGAATAAAGTATTAGAAGAAGATTTTTTGGCTAAAGCAAGATTAGCAGAAACGATTGATAAATTATTGAAATATTAAATAGCTTTGCCACGGAGACACAGAAATCGCAGAGAACATTAATTATTAATTCAGTGCCAATCCGTGTTTCCGTGGCTAATTTATATAAACAGCATGAGCAATTTCAAAGTCGAAGGGAATATCATCAACATCACAAAGCAGAATATTTTCTTTGGCGAGGTAGAGATTGAAGATGGAAAAATAAAATCTATCTCAAAAATTTCTGAACAGAAAGAAGGAGTACATTTTATCTCACCAGGTTTTATCGATAGCCATGTGCACATCGAAAGCAGTATGTTAATTCCAAGTGAATTTGCACGATTAGCGGTTGTTCATGGAACGGTTTCTACGATCAGCGATCCACACGAAATTGCCAACGTATGTGGTATGAAAGGCGTTGAATTTATGATCGAAAACGGAAATACCGTTCCTTTTAAATTCAATTTTGGCGCTCCAAGCTGTGTCCCTGCTACCATTTTTGAAACCGCAGGAGCTGAATTGGATCATGATGATGTAAAATCACTTTTAGAGCGTCCGGAAATAAAATACCTGAGCGAAATGATGAATTTCCCCGGCGTACTTTATAAAGATGAAGAGGTTTTGAAAAAGATTGCTGCGGCTCACGCGCTCGGTAAACCTGTTGATGGGCATGCTCCGGGTTTACGCGGTGATATGGTTCAGCAATATATAGATGCTGGAATTTCTACTGATCACGAATGTTTTACTTCCGAAGAAGCGCTGGATAAATTGCAACGTGGCATGAAAATCCTCATCCGTGAAGGAAGTGCAGCAAAAAATTTTGAAGCACTGATCCATTTGCTGAACGATTGGCCAGAAATGATGATGTTTTGCAGTGATGATAAACATCCCGACAGTTTAGTAGAAAGCCACATCAATCAGCTTTGTGCAAGAGCAGTAGAAAAGGGAATTGATATTTTCAATATACTACAAGCTGCCTGCATCAATCCTATTCGTCACTATAAATTAGATGTTGGAACATTACAACATAACGATCCGGCAGATTTTATTATAATCGAGGATCTAAAAAACTTCAAAATTAAACAAACCTATATTGATGGACTGTTGCTTGCCGAAAATGGCAAAACAGTTGGAGATTGGGTAAAACACATAGAAGATCGCCAATCCGTAAATCATTTCGATTGCAGTTTGAAAAAGGAAGAAGATTTTGTTTATCCATTCACCGGACAAAAAGAAATTCCAGTTATTGAAGCGTTAGACGGGCAATTGATTACGAACAGAATATCTTCCAAACCGAAAGTTCTAAATCAGAATATCATTAGTGATCTGGAAAACGATGTTTTGAAAATAGTAGTCGTAAACCGTTATCATGATGCTCCTATTGCAATATCCTTCGTAAAAAACTTTGGTTTAAAACATGGCGCAATTGCCTCAAGTGTTGCACATGATAGTCATAACATTATTGCGGTTGGCATAGATGATAAAAGCATCTGTGAAGCCGTAAATCTGGTGATTAATGAAACCGGTGGTGTAGTGGCACTGGGGAATGGAAAACAAGAAGTTTTAGCTTTACCGGTAGCAGGCTTAATGAGCAACCATAATGGTTATAAAGTTGCGGAAAGCTATACCTTAATAGATCAGTTTGCGAAAGATTTAGGTTCTACTTTACTTGCTCCCTTCATGACACTTTCTTTTATGGCTTTATTGGTGATCCCACGATTAAAGTTAAGCGATAAAGGCTTATTTGATGGCGATGAGTTTAAGTTTGTGTAGCTGATTTGTCCTGAGCGCAGCGAAGAATCTGTTTACTATTGACACTTCAAATGGCGTTAACCTAATTATCTAAGGTATCTTCAAACGCAAAATGTAATTGCAGAGCTATGTTGCAAAAGATTCTTCATTGCATTCAGAATGACAGCAAATTAATCTTATTCTACCACAAAAACCTCGGCCAAAGGATTAAACAGATACAACCCCTTATCATCTAAACAAACACAACGGTACCGTTTCCTAATTTGCTCGCCTTTGGTAAAACGTCTGCCATCTTTAATTTTAAAATTGGTATTAATGGGAAGCTGCTCTAAATGCAAAGTCTCCGTTTTATTACTGTCGTATTTTTTTAAGGCACGTGATAAGTGTAGATCAGAACAGCTCGAGGCCGCCGGATTAGACATATAATTATCAATTGCTTTATGAATATCATCTGGAAAGATATTCAGCTCAAAAAAGGGAACCATCATCCGTTGGAAATTCTTTTTCCATTCTGATCCATGTGGTTTTACTTTATTTTTAAAATCGTTCCAGGTGAGTAAATGTGCAAATTCGTGGACAGTAGTAACCAGGAAAGCATAATGATTCAGGTTAAAATTAACCGAAATGCGATGCCCTTTGCCCTGATAAGGATGGCGGTAATCGCCCAGTTTGGTAGAACGGGTTTTAGCGATTTTAAATTCGCACTGAAAATAATCAATCCACTTGGCAATTAGCGGTGCCGCTGGTTCTGGCATATACTGCGCTAAAACTTTAACTTTCTCCACGATTGCTAAGGTAACAATTTGCTAAATCTTTTTAACCATATAAGACATATAAGAGCATTTGAGATTACAGATACGATGCTAATGTAAAAATCTGTAGAGGTCATTTACATATGTTTTTTGTCCGCTTTCATAAATATTCAAACAGTTGAAATTAATTATCAATCCCATTGGTACGTTTAAAAGTTTCATATAGGTTAAAATTTGTGCTTCATGGATAGGCAATATCCTCTCGACAGCCTTTAACTCAACAACTACACTATTTTCCACAAACAAATCACACCATAATTCTGCCTCAACTAAAATTTCCTTATAGTAAACCGGCACTAACATTTCAGATTTGTAACTTATTCCACGAATATCCATTTCATGTTTCAAACATTTATGATAAACACTTTCCAATAAACCTGGTCCAAGTGTTTTATGAACTTCAATTGCTGCTCCGTTAATTTTATAAATTAACGACTTTAGATATTCTTTATTCACCATGGCTAATATGTTCTTATATGTCTTATATGGTTAATGCATAAACCTATTCCTCCGACGGGAACAACGATGCCAATACGAGCTTGATCTCGCCGAATGAGTAATCTTTCCCCAAAAACTCCCTTATCGTAGCCATCGACTTTGTTTTTTGGCTTTCCACCGCATCACTGATGTTTCTGATCTTATTGGCTTTTACCAGTTTAGTCACGTCTAATTGTTGTGTAGAAACATAATAGGCTAAATGGCCTTCAATTGTACCAACAGAAAAGCCTCGCTCCTTTGCAATTTCTTCAATGGTTTTGCCCTGCTCATAAAGTTCGAAGCTGACCAGCTTTGTGTCGATTTTTGGCTCTTTTTTCTTCTTCTCAGCTGCTGATTTCACCTTAAGTGTTTCTCCTTTTAACTGGATTGCTTTTTGGAGTTGGTTGTTTCTTTCAACCGTATTTAACAGCGCATCGGTATCTGCTTTGCTAAATTCTTTCCCCGCAATGAGCGCCTGCAACAATGCCTTACTTTTATGCATTTTTTTCAATTGCTCATACACTAAAATTTCGAGTTCTAACAGCTCTGTAACATAGGTTTTAATTTGCTTTTCTTCTTTTATCACTTCGATTTGAGCCAGAAAACGGTCTGAAATCTCTCTAACCAGTGGATTAAAATATTTTAAGGCAGCCTCTACTCTTTTCGATACATTAAATAAAGTATGTTCGGTTTGCTGTGCGAAAAGATTTTTCAGCTGATTAACGAATGTATCGGCCGTAGCAGTAATTTTTTGAAAATCCGTATAAACAGTATCGGTCCACTCTTCGTGCCTTTGTTTGGCCGATTTTTCGCTTTTATCAAAGGTCTGACGGTGTTCTTTTAAGTAGTAGCGGATCAGGTTCAGATCGAATGCAGCAAGCAGATAACTGCGGATAAACGTATAACTTTCTATGCTAATCTGCTCGTTCAGTACTTCCGAAGGTTGTTTTGTTTTAGAAAAGTAATGTACATTCTGATCCTGTTGCAAACCACTATCGCGAAGATGAGAAGTTAAAACCAAACCCTTTAATGAGCGTAAACGCGACAAGGCCACATAAGCCTGACCAGGTGCAAAAGCATCACCTACATCAATAATGGCCTTATCGAAAGTCAAACCCTGACTTTTATGCACGGTGATGGCCCAGGCCAGTTTAATGGGATATTGGATAAATGAACCGGCAACATTTTCTTTGATCTCGTTGGTTGCTTCGTCCAGTTTATATTTTACGTTCTCCCAGGTGTAGGGCGAAATCTGGATTACAACCTTATCCTCTGGTAATTCAATTTCAATTACATCTTTTTCGATATGATGTACCACACCGATTTTACCGTTGTAATACCTTTTCTCGGCTGTCATATCATTTTTAATAAACATTACCTGCGCGCCAACCTTTAGCTCTAAACTTTTATCATTTGGATAAGCATATTCATTAAACTCTCCCTGAACTTTTGCTTCGAAAAAATATGATTTTGTTTTCAGTTGGGTCAACCTTTCACGGTTAATGTTATCTGCTTTATTGTTATGGGTGGTTAAAGTGATGTAATTTTCATCGGCAGAAGGTTTAAAATCCTGCTTAAAATGTTGCCTGAGCAATGCGGTATCTTCAGCAGTAATTTTATTGTTTCGCAGGTTGTTCAGCAGATCAATAAAAACCGAATCATCCTGACGGTAAATTTTATCCAGTTCGATATAAACCGGTGGATTATCCTGCAGGGCCAAGGCATCGAAGAAATAAATGCTTTTATAAAATTTGGCCATAATGCGCCATTCATCATTTTTCACCACGGGTGGCAACTGGTGCAGATCGCCGATAAACAATAGTTGTACTCCGCCGAACGGTAGGTTCCTGTTCCGCCGTACATAACGCAAAGCGAAATCGATGGCATCGAGCATATCGGCACGTAGCATACTCACCTCGTCGATTACCAGCAATTCCAGTTCCTGCAACATGCGGCGTTTATTGCCCTGCATGTTTAAGTGTTTTACTAAAGTTTTGGGCGTATTAAAGTTGAAATTAATATTTTCGTTAATCAGCGCTCCCGCAGCATCAGGGAAAAATGCTCCAAAAGGAAGCTGAAAAAGCGAGTGGATAGTTACTCCAGCAGCATTAATGGCTGCAATACCCGTAGGCGCCACAATTAAAGCCTTTTTATGCGTAAGCTGGATCAGTTTCCGCAAAAAAGTTGTTTTACCTGTTCCGGCTTTTCCGGTCAAAAAAACATGTTTCGAGGTATAATTAACAAATTTAGCCGCAATTTCTGCGGGCATAGAAGTTTCTTCCAAAGTAGGCATCGGCAGTAAAATTTTAGTTAGCAATAAACGGAGGGACGAATAAAGCTAAACATTTTAGCACAAAACTAAAGAATGATTGATGAGAAATTTTAATTTTAAGTGGATATTTTTTGGTCACCAACTTTATTTAATCAATAATTTCTTGATTAGCGAAATAAAAAACCTTAATAGAATTACTGCAGAAGCAACCTAAACCTAAGGGACAGGAACGGCAGCTCCCGATGTAAAATTCTATCGTGTGGACACAAGTAATTAATATTTTTCTGCCGCTCTACGCCGCGGAGGCATGGTACTTTGGAGCGCCAAAGTACCCAAAGCGCTTTGTCAATCCAGCAATGAGCCTTTTGCACAATCCCATGCACATCAAAAAACAGTGGCACTTTGTTTTGTTAGTTACGGGGGAGGTGAAAGGTTTTGAAAACATGAAACACAAAACCACTGCGTTTGAGGTTTGATAGTGCCATTTGTACTGTCTTGCTACTGTTTTTTTGATTTCCCGGCTCTTGGGATTGACGGGCGTTCTTCGGTAAAACCTGTTTACTTTCAAAGCAAGCTAGCGTAACGCCTTAAAAAGATGGGGTCACAAAGAAGGAAGAAAGGTCGGATTATAGTGTATGGCAGGACTGCAATAACGAAAGAACAACTGTCACTACTTTTCCAAATCATTCTTTAAATCTATTCACCTCAAATATAAAACAATACAACAACCTAACAATTAATGATAAAGCTTTTTATTATCTTTGCGTCCTGATGAAACAACAATATTCAAATCTTATCGCTGTTAAATTCCTTTAACCAGGTTTCATCATCTTTTACACCCAAAATTTTATTATGCTTAACCCTGAAATAGAAAAACGTAAAACCTTTGCCATTATTAGTCACCCCGATGCAGGTAAAACCACGCTGACAGAAAAATTTCTGCTTTTTGGTGGTGCCATTAACACTGCTGGTGCGGTAAAAAGGAATAAAGCGAACCAGAGTAATACTTCCGATTTTATGGAGATTGAAAAGCAACGTGGGATCTCGGTAGCAACTTCGGTGATGGGTTTCGAATATAGCGGCAAACGTATTAACATTCTGGATACGCCTGGTCACAAGGATTTCGCGGAAGATACTTACAGAACTTTATCGGCAGTGGATAGTGTGATTTTGGTGGTAGACTGTGTAAAGGGTGTGGAGGAACAGACTGAAAAACTGATGTCGGTTTGCCGGATGCGTAATACTCCGGTAATCATTTTCATCAACAAAATGGACCGTGAAGGTAAAGAGGCTTACGATTTATTGGATGAAATTGAAGAAAAACTAAACATCAGCCTATGCCCGCTTTCATGGCCAATTGGCCAAGGACATACTTTTAAAGGCGTTTACAGCATTTACAACAAACATTTAAATTTATTCAATTCCGACAAAACTAAAGTAACCGATTCGGTTGTGGCGGCAAGCGATTTAAATGATCCATCTTTATTGAATTATTTAAAAGAAAACGAGATCAATACGTTGAAAGACGACGTGGAACTCGTTGACGGCATTTACGGCAAAATTGATAAAGATTTATATACCGATGGTTTGGTTGCACCCGTATTTTTTGGCAGTGCGATTAACAACTTCGGGATAAAAGAACTTCTAGATACATTTATCGATATTGCGCCAAGTCCACGTCATAGAGAAGCGGAAGAACGTGATGTACTGGTAGATGAGAAAAATTTCAGTGGATTTGTGTTTAAGATCCACGCCAACTTAGACCCAAAACACCGCGACAGAATTGCTTTCTTAAGGATCTGTTCCGGCAAGTTTGAACGCAATAAATTCTATTACCATACCCGTCAGGATAAGAAATTAAAATTCTCTAATCCGATGGATTTTATGGCTAACGAAAAAAGTATTGTTGAAGAGGCCTGGCCGGGCGACGTAGTGGGTTTATACGATAGTGGCAACTTTAAAATTGGCGATACTTTAACCGAAGGTGAAAAACTGCAGTTTAAAGGAATCCCTAGTTTCTCTCCATCTATCTTCAAAGAAGTAGAAAATATGGACCCAATGCGTACCAAACAGTTGGAAAAGGGTATTGAACAGCTAACCGATGAAGGAGTTGCACAGTTATTTGTTATGCAACCTGGAAACCGAAAAGTGATTGGTGCAGTTGGTGAGCTTCAGTTTGAGGTAATCAATTTCAGGTTAGAGCATGAGTATGGTGCAAAATGTCGTTTCCGTACCTTGAGTTATACACGTTCGAGCTGGGTAACCTCTACCGACAGAAAGAAACTGGATGAATTTGTGAAACGTAAACAACAGCATATCGGTTTTGATAAAGAAGCCAATCCGGTTTATCTGGCCGATAGTGAGTATATGATTAATTTAACAAAACAGGATTATCCTGATATCGAATTCCATAAAACGAGCGAGTTTAAGAGCTAATCCCAAACTGCCGTAAGGCTTTTAATAACAAATAAACCTTGCTGGTTTTTCAAAACCAGCAAGGTTTATTTGTTTACGCAATGGGAACACAATCATAACCTAAAAACAACTTTCCGAATCTAAAAACTATGTAGATTCGGGCATTTACACTTACCTTGAATGAAAAATAAAATAAATTACTTTTTGATTGTCTCTACGCTTTTACTTGCTGTTTCCTGTAAAAAAAACAACGGTCCGTTACCAGTTCCTGAGCCTGTCATCATCCCTACCGAAATAGATAAAACAGAATTGCTAACCTGGAAATTCGATTCCTTTATTGTTGATGATGGTAACGTAACACAAGTTTTTCCAGGAGCAATCTTCACCATTACAGAGAATGGGAATGATCTTAAATTGGTTTCTTTAAAAGATAAGTATACGCCATTGCCCATTACTGCTTCAACTTCTCTTGTTGGTGAGGGCAATAAAATCTTTAATGATATTCCATCTTTCGAAAAAATTATTGCTTATGCCAAAAACTTACAGATTAAAAACAATAATGAAAGCTCGGCCTATTCAGAAGATGAGTTTAAGGATTACAACGTACTAAAATATTATTTATCGAACAATGATGATGTAAATTCAATATTTGAAAAAATTGGAATTAAAACATCTACAAGGATCACCAAAAAACACGCTGTATATTTTTTCTCCAATAATGTTAAGTTTTCGCTCGACATGAACCTACCCACTAAAAGTGAATTAATATCAATAGCGGATGTAGAGAAGATAAACACCACTAATAGTGCATATATCAATAGTGTTAAGTATGGCAATAATACCTTGATTTTAGCAGAAGCCGATACCGATTATGCAATATTAAAAACTGCACTAAAAGCCGTGCTTTTAAAACAGGAGTTAACATCTGCACAAATTCAATCTTTAAGCACAGCAAAAGTTACTTTTTATGCCAGGGGAGGAAGCGAAAAGTCTTTTATCAAGACTGCTAATACTTTAGACGAAATAAAAGCTGTAACAAAAGAATTTGAAATCTTTAATAATACAGCCATTTCTTATCCTGTTTCATACTCACTGCGCTCGGTAAAGAATTTCAGTTTGTTTGAACATGAAGTAAAGGTTAATATGATTCACTAGTAATGCGTCAATTGGCCAGGTTTAGGAGCTAATATTTAAGCGTCTGCATTTTTTTCTATTTCATATTGCTTATAAGTTTGCGCCAATCTTCTTTTAATTTTCGAAATCAACAATCTTGGGGAAAGCACCTTAACACACTCACCAAAGCCTAAAATTTCACGCTCCAGTTCATAGTTCAAAACCACATCAATCCTAAACGTTGTTGTTTTGTCGTTTTTACTTAACACCACTTGCGAAGAATGTAAAGGCTTGGTAACCACATAAGGTGCATGGTCATTGGTAAATTCCAGAATGACTTTTTGAGCCCGGTCGCTTTCATTTTTGGTTACCCCGATTAAATCATCGTAATAGCGGTCGAAATCTACCCCCTGGTAAGCAATGAATTCTTCGTTGGGTAATTCCTGAAATTCTATGATTCGATCTAAAGCTAAGTTTAAGATTCCTGCTCTTTTTTTTGCTTTACAGATCAAAAACCATCTGTTTCTGTACTCTTTTAACAGATACGGAAAATAAATCCCCTGTTGCGATTGTTGCGCCTTGAACGATTTATATTCAATCAATAACGAACGCTTATTTAAAACCGCCTGGTACAATGGTGGAATACATTCCAATCCTTTTACCAACTTATTACTTTCCAACTGGATGTTATTACCGCTTTGTTTGGTTGATTTGTAGAGGTTATTTTCCAAACGGGCAATCATATCGCTCATTTCGTCGAAATAATTAAAAGCATTAAATTGCTTCAGTACACCAACAATTTCTTTCATCTTATCTACATCAGCGTTATTGATAGGTGCTTTGGTTATACTGAATGCTGGATCCTCGTAAGCATAAAAGCGTTTATCTTTCACTACGATTGGTGCATTATATCCTAATTTGTCACTTCGCATCAGTTGAATATCCGCCTGGATGGTCCGCTTGCTTACTCCTGAGGTAATGCCTTCGAGTTCATACAGGGTTGTAGACACTTTTTCTATAAGGTCCTCCAATGTCCATTTACGGAAACGATTTTTTAAACAATCGTCGATGGTTTTATACCTAATCAGTGCTAATTTATTTACTGCCATTTTTAATCAATTTCCATTTCAAGCTAAAAATCAGATGGAAAACTTAATTAAATATAGCAAAGCATTTATCATCTACGCAACACAACTGCGTAATTGGAGGATAAAAGAAATAACATAATGGAAAAGTTAAAATTATCACCCTAATTATCAGCCAATTGATTCATTATAGGAAAAATAAATTTTACTACGCAAATCAGCCGCGTAGTGGTAGTGGCATCTTTGTAATGTCGCCAGTCGATAATTGAGTTCTTTGAAAAATATCAATAATAAATAACTGATTTACAATACAATTAAACTGTTTCAATAATACGCGCTCTCCGCCATGCTGATCAATTAGAACAGCAAAATATGAAGCCCCTGTTCCGGATATGCGGAATAGGGTTAATGGCAGCAATTAAACAGTTTAGGTAAATCAATATATATATAATGAAATTCCGATGAATAATCGGAATGGCAATACTAAATAAAACTTATCCATTGTTGTGGGTTTCAGAATAGCCCCAAAGTATTCGGGCAATTTGCGTAGAATATGCTGACAAGAATTATGATAGACTGTCTAAACACGTTGTGTGTCGTGGGTTCGAATCCCACTTCCGAGCAATCGGAATAATTCAGGGGTAGAATAACAACCAAACCATGCAGGTTCGAATCCTGCTTCCAACCGTCACTTGGAATAGCTAATTGGTAAGCGTTTAGGACTTAAACTCCAAAACAAAAAGAGGAGCAACTTTTAAAATCGCTCGAAAGAACAGCATTGTAAAACCGCATTCGGCTTTAAGATTTTTGATAAATCTGAAACGCAATTTGCCTTTTGCTTTGTGAGTAAAAACGATGAAAGAGCTGATTTAAAATCAAATCTCGCCGAAAAATTTATTTAAATCCTCGGATTTACCTACTTAATAAAGCTTGATTTCATTCTTAAAAACATCATGATTCTTCTTACTTCCGCAAGAAACAAATGAATGCGCTTTTGCAATGCTTTGTAAAGAAAAATCAAATAATTATAAATCTTAACATCAAAAAACATGAAAAGAGTAACTATTAACACCAATTATGTTGGATTGGTGTTTAAAAAAGGAAAATTAAAAAACGTTTTAACAGCTGGAACTTACTGGTTAGGTTTTAGCGAAAGTATGACATTATACGATATGGCTAAAGAGTACTACTACTCAGTTGCCGAATTGGATATTTTGCTGGAAAATGCTGATTTTGTGAATTTGATTCACTTAGTAAGCGTTGCCGACAACGAATTGGTCTTGGTTTATCAAAACAAAAATTTCAAATCTGTTTTAACCGCTGGCAGACATGCCATCTGGAAAGGTTTGTCAACATATGATTTTGTTAAGGTAGACATCAGTAACATTAATATTGACCAAGCAATTGATAAAAACTTGTTGGAGAAAGCCCCCTTATTAAATTACATCAGGGCCTATAAGGTAGAATCTTTCGAAAAGGCCTTGTTATTTATCGATGGTAAATTTGAAAGTATATTGGAGGCGGGAAACTATGTTTACTGGAAAAACAGTACCACCATTCAAGTTTTAAAAACCGATATGAGGCAATTGAATATGGAAATCATCGGACAAGAAATCTTAACCAAAGATAAAGCACAATTGAGGGTGAATTTCAGCACTCAATATAAAGTTGATGACATCATCAAAGCCTTATTGGAGAACAAAGAATTCGAAAAACAATTGTATATCACCATGCAATTAGCGTTAAGAGAATCTATTGGCCTTATGACTTTTGACGAATTGATGGAAAGCAAAGAAAAAATTGCCGAAATGGTAATGGCCATCACCTTGGATAAGGTTGAAAACCTGGGTGTAAAATTAACGAACTGTGGTGTTAAAGATATTGTTTTACCTGGTGACGTTAAGGAGATTATGAACCAGGTTTTGGTTGCCGAAAAAAGGGCACAAGCCAATATCATTACCCGAAGAGAAGAAACGGCCTCTACCAGAAGTTTGCTGAACACCGCTAAATTAATGGAAGACAATGCCATGTTGTATAAGTTGAAAGAGATGGAATACGTTGAGAAAATCGCGGAGAAAATCAATAACATCAGCTTATCTGGCAGTGGACAAATTGTAGATCAATTGAAACAGATCTTCGTAAAATAAACTAAATTTAGAAACCCCTCGGTCAGGTGAATGTTGCCTGCGGGGGATTAATTAAGGAACAATAATTATAAGAAAGCATGCAATACTTAATGAACCCTATAGAACATCATCTTGATAAAGGATTTGGAATAACTGCTAACGCATATTATAAAAGTGCAGAGCATTTAACCACCAATCCATTTGAATATTATAATGTTACACAGCAAGCTGAAATGCCTCAAAATTTCCTTTACAGGCATGCTATTGAATTATATTTAAAATCAATAATCGTTATTTTTCATAAAACACTAAAAATAGAATACGGAACTGTGCCTTTTGATAGCGATCATCCAGAGATTTTTAGCAAAGGAAAATGGAAAAAGCTTTATACTTGTCACCATGTAAACGAACTTTATGAATATTGGTTAAATAAAATATTATTAACTAATATCGAAACACTAAACAAGCTTGCGCCTAGAGGAGAATGGATAGAAACTGTTAGAGTTACTGAATTGCTAGCAATCATTACAAAGTACGATCAAGATAGCGCATATTTTCGTTATCCAATAACTAAAAATGCTCTTTATGATAATAAGAAATTTACAATGCAAAAGTTCAATCCCTCCCAAAATTTACAATCATTCGTAGAAGAAATTAAAAGACAAAAATCAGATACAAATAGTGAATCTTTTACTACTCTTTTTGTTGATGATGAAGATAATATTATAGAAGCATTTAAGCACGAGGAAAATGTTTTATCAGACGTAAGAGATGCATTGAAAGAAGTTGCTTTCTATTTTAATTGTATTCATTCTATGACCAGAGATACATTATGTAGAGGGTTGTGATTAAAGATTTCTGAAAATAAACAAAATTAACAATGAACAACAACATAACAGGTAATAACCTGATCGAAATAGGTTATACAGAAGGAAAAATAGTAGGCTTAGCTTTAGACATCCTGAAAGAAAATTTCACGGAGATCGAAGAAAAAGAATTATTGGCCTTATTTAAAAAAGTAAAAGATTATCCGGAAAGTTTTTTGGATGACGAAGTATTAAACCCACTTGCAACTGCTGTGATTGAAGAAGCCAATGCACCAAAAGATGAAACTATCAAACTGTTAAACCATGTAAAACCCTACGCGGTATTTGGCCCTGATTACATTGAAGAAGGGGCAAGAAACCAAATGAATATTGCCATGAAATTACCAGTTACGGTAGCAGGTGCATTAATGCCTGATGCCCACCAAGGTTATGGTTTGCCCATCGGCGGCGTATTGGCTACCAGAAATGCGATTATCCCCTACGGTGTTGGGGTAGATATCGGTTGCCGAATGGCTTTGAGTATTTTCGATATTCCAGAGAAACATTATTTCGGGAAGGATGCAATGTACAAACGCGAATTGATTGCCTTTACCAAATTTGGTGCAGGTCAAAATTTTACAGGTAATGAAAAAGCTGATCATGAGGTTTTAGAAAACGAAGCTTTCAATTCCACTCCTTTTCTTAAAAACTTACACGGAAAAGCCTGGGCACAATTGGGTACTTCAGGTGGGGGTAACCATTTTGTAGAATGGGGAATTATTGATTTCTCAGAACGTGACGAGATTTTAAATATCGATAAGGGCCGTTATGTGGCTTTATTAACCCACTCTGGTTCCCGTGGATTTGGTGCTACTGTTGCAGGACATTATACCAAGCTGGCAAAAGATATCTGTAAACTTCCTAAAGAGGCTGCAAACCTGGCTTATTTGGATTTAAATTCTGCCGAGGGACAAGAGTATTGGATTGCCATGAATTTAGCTGGTGATTATGCTTCTGCCTGTCATGAAGTGATCCATAAAAGGTTGACTAAAGCCATTGGTGCTAAAGTTTTGGCCAAAGTAGAAAACCACCATAATTTTGCCTGGAAAGAAATGTTTAATGGTGAAGAAGTGATTGTTCACCGTAAAGGAGCTACACCGGCTGGTAAAGGCGTAATGGGGATTATCCCCGGCAGTATGACAGCCCCAGGATTTCTGGTTAGGGGAAAAGGTGAAATGAGCTCGATCAATTCAGCATCACATGGTGCGGGTAGACAAATGAGCCGAACCAAAGCGATTCAATCAATTACGAAATCGGATATGAAAGCCATTTTAAAGGATCACAATGTTACTTTAATTGGAGCCGGCTTAGATGAGGCACCAATGGCCTATAAAGACATTAACAAAGTAATGGCGGCACAAACTGAACTCGTTGATGTTGTGGCCAAATTTGAGCCTAAAATGGTGAGGATGGCTGATGATGGAAGCAGGGAGGATTAGTTGGGAGTGTTGAGTCCTTAGTCCTTAGTCCTTAGTCCTTAGTCAAAATTCTAAATTAACCTCGTTGGTTTTAAAACCTGCGAGGTTTTTATGTTATTTCGAATAAAAAAATTAGAAAAACATCGGTTCTTGCCTATTGTCCCAAAAGAAAAGAACTTCAATCCTATCGGGTTTAACCTCATAAAACACAGAAGAAAGCTTTTTAATTAATCCTTGTCGGATATTAGGATCAAATTCAGTCTCTTTATAGATGAATGGCGAATTGCCAATTAACTCCAATGTTTTAATGGTATTCTTTTTAAAATCACTTAATGCTTTTGTCCCCAGTCTTTCATTTATCTGAGCACATATTGACTCAAAAGTTTTTAATGCTGTTTCTGATATGACTACAGGCAGAGGCGCCATTAGATTGTAGAGATTTTCTCTTTAAATTCTGCTAAAGAAAAGCTTTTTCCTGCTTTGATATCATCTTGTCCTTGCCTTATTCCTGACTTAACATGCTCAGGCAAGGCATCGTTCTTTTTTATTTCATAAGGAACATCAAAAGCTTTAAGAAATGCCTTTAAAGCCTTTTCTTGTATTTTATCCGGGTGTACAAGGTAAGTTTCCATATCAATGTGATTTTAAACTAATGTACAAATTTAAAGATTATTAAATAACCCCATCAAAATAAATAGTGTTTAGCAAAAGATTTAAACAAAAAACCTCTTCAAACCAACTGAAGAGGTTTTCTGATATAATTATAATCTTATTTCAATTTACTCAGAGCGGTTTTAATCCTTGGTAACATATCTTTAATATCTTGTAAAGTACAAGCCCCTACTGATGCCCTGAACCAAGGCATACTGTCTTCATTTCCGAAAGCAGAGAAAGGTACCAAAGCTGCTCCTGCTTCTTTGATCAGGTAGAAATTAACATCCGCACTGTCTTTTAAAAGCTGACCATCTTCAGTAGTTTTTCCGATATAATCGATTTTAATGGTCAGATAAATAGCACCCATTGGTTCTACAGCATCAACATTAAAACCCTCAGCTTTTAATTCATTAAAACCATTATAAAGTGCATTTAAGCTATCCTGGATTTGTGCTTTAAAGCTGGTTAAAAAAGTATCAACCTGTGCTTTATCGTTAAAATAATTAGACATGGCAACCTGCTCTGCTTTTGGCGCCCAGGCACCCATGTGTCCAACCAAAGCTTTCATTCTATTGATAATATCCTCCGGACCAAAACCCCAACCCACACGCACACCCGTTGCAGCTAAACATTTCGAACTGCCATCAACAAAAACGGTAAATGGTCTCATCTCCGGGCGCAAAGAAACTGGATTTACATGCTCTTTTCCGAAAGTTAAAAGCGAATAAATCTGATCGTACATCATGTACAATGGCTTTTCATCGGCACCACGCGAAGCATTTTCTGCTAATACCGCATCACAGATTTCAGCCAGCGAATCAGCATCGAACATGGTTCCGGTTGGATTTAATGGCGAACATAAAGCCAATAAAGTTGCTCCCTTTAAATGCGGTTTCAATTGCACAGCTGTTGGCATAAAATTATGCGCAGCATCGGTTTCTACTGCGATGGTTTTGGCAGATGTTAAATGAGAATAATGGTTGTTGTTCCAGGATGGAGCAGGAAAAACCACGGTATCTCCCGGATCAACTAACGCCAGATAAGTAGCATAAATTAAAGGGCGCGAACCACCAGAAACTAAAATGCTATTGGTGTTGTACTCCAATCCAAATCTATCCTTCAATAATTCTGACACCGTTTCGCGTAAAGGCAAAACACCGTCAGCTGGTGGATAATTGGTTTGGTTGGCATTGTAAGCATCAACGATTCCAGCCTTTAATTCGGTTGGAATTGGGTAAATGTTTGCATCAAAATCGCCGATGGTTAAGTTGGCGATTGAAGCGCCTTTGCGCTTCATTTCGTTAACCTCGTTTCCAATTTTTATAATTTCTGAGCCGATTAATGAACTGGCCAATACTGAAACTTTCATTTGTTTATATTTTATTTCTCTGGTGACGAAACGATCATGATTTGTCAATTATTCCTTGTGGATATCATGATGGTTTCATATATATTAAAACTGCTATTAGCAGATTTATAAGGCTTTAATTATTTTCTGAAGTTCTTTTTTATCAATAGTGCTTTCTTCTGATTTATCATATAGGGTAAGCATATTGATAATGATACCATCAGCAGTATTTGAAACTAAATAAGTTATTATCCTAAATCCTCCGCTTTTACCTTTTCCTTTGCTTTTTACAGCAAGTCTAATTTTGTACAAACCTGCGCCCAGATCATTTCCCTGTTCAGGATTTTCCAAAAGTTTTTCTTCCAGTTCGTAGAGATCGTCTACTAAAGAAAGATATTTCTTTTTGTAAATTTTGGCTTTTTTGATAAAAACGGCGGAATAGATAACCTCATTAGCCATCAAATATCTTTTAAACCTAAAGGCTTCCGTTTTCCTTGCTGCATCTCCTTAATTTCGTTGAGGGCTTGTGCAATTTCAGAAGTAATCTGACTTGTTGGTTCTACTTTAACTTTAGCGCCAATTTTGCTTAGGAACTCTTTTACGAAACCTGCGTCTTTATCTTTAATTTCTATTGTTAAAGTTGTCATAATTACAAAATTAGCAAAATTTATTTAACCAAATCTTCTATTGCTTTATTCACCTTCCCAAAACCAAATTGCGATAAAACATCCTGCATTGCTGCAGCAATTTGCTCATTACAAAGGTTGCCAATGCTCCCTTCGTGTGTATGATGTATCTGGCCAGATGGAGCAAAAGTACCATTTTCTATCTGTTCACCAACAATTTTATAAGCCTCTCTGAATGGAACACCTTGCAACGCCAGGTCGTTCACTACTTCAACGCTAAACAGGTAATCATATTTTTTATCTTTCAAAATATCATCCTTAATGGTGATGTTCTGGAACATAAAAGTGGCGATTTCTAAACATTCGTTTAAAGAAGTAATCGCCGGGAACAAATTTTCTTTTAACAGTTGTAAATCGCGGTGATAACCCGACGGCAAATTGGTAATCATCATGGCTATTTCATTTGGCAAAGCCTGAATTTTATTACAACGCGAACGGATCAGCTCGAAAACATCCGGATTTTTTTTGTGCGGCATAATGCTCGAACCTGTGGTAAGTTCTGCCGGAAAACTGATGAAGCCAAAATTCTGATTGATGAATAAACAAACATCCATCGCCATTTTAGCTAGCGTTGCAGCTACAGCACTCATCGCCTGCGCCAAAATCCTTTCGGTTTTGCCACGGCCCATCTGTGCATAAACCACATTGTAGTTTAAACTTTCAAAGCCCAATAATTCGGTTGTTAAAGTTCTGTTTAGCGGAAATGATGAGCCATAACCCGCAGCAGAACCCAAGGGATTTTTATTGGTGATTTTCCAGGCGGCAAGCATCAGTTCCATATCATCTGCGAGGCTTTCGGCATAAGCACCGAACCACAAACCGAAAGATGATGGCATGGCAATCTGCAAATGCGTATAACCCGGTACTAATTTGTCTTTATGTGTATTGCTCAGCTCTATCAATTGGTTAAACAAAGTTGAAGTTTGGTTAACCATATCTTCGATACAGGCTCTAAAGAACAATTTTAAATCAACCAAAACCTGATCATTACGCGAACGGCCACTGTGAATTTTTTTGCCTGCCTCGCCAATGCGTTGGGTAAGCAGCCATTCTACCTGCGAGTGTACATCTTCTACACTGTCTTCGATAGTAAAATTACCGGCTTCAATTTCAGCGTAAATGTTTTTAAGTTCCTGCTGAATGGTTTTTAATTCATCTGCCGTAAGCAAATTTATCGTTTCCAACATTTCAGTATGTGCCAGCGAGCCCAGCACATCGAACTTTGCCATTTGCAGATCGAGTTCACGGTCTTTACCTACCGTAAAACTTTCTACAAACTGATTTACATCAATATTTTTTTGCCAAATCTTCATTATAATCTATTTAACCGCGAAGGGCGCTAAGTTTTTCGCAAAGCACACAAAGCTCTTTTATAATTCAACTCCGTTATTACAGGGTACGAAGCAATCCTTTTGGTTTTAAAACTCAAAGCTTAACATTTGCAAATTAGATTGCTTCGTGCCTCGCAATGATGCTTTAGTTTAGTTTAACCTTGAATTACTGGTTTCAACATGTTAATATATCCTTCAACGCCTTCTGCAACCTCGCGTACATATAAAAACTCATCAGCCATGTGCGAGCGGCCAGAAAAACCCGGCCCACATTTTACTGAAGGAATATCCAACAAAGCTTGATCGGATGTAGTTGGCGAACCATAAGTGGTTCTTCCCAAAGCAACACCAGCCTGAACGACCGGGTGGTTTTTATCAATCGACGATGGTTTTAAGCGAATAGAACGTGGGGTAACATCGCAATCAACATTTGCCCGAATAATTTCTAAAACTTCTTCGTTGGTGTAAGCATCGGTTACACGTACATCAACTGTGAAAGTACAGTTTGCAGGTACAACATTATGTTGCGAACCTGCATTAATAATCGTTACCGTCATTTTCAACGGACCAAAAACCTCAGATACTTTAGGAAACTGATAATTTCTGAACCATTCGATATCTTTTAATGCTTTGTAAATGGCATTTTCGCCTTCTTCACGGGCAGCATGCCCCGCTTTACCATGCGATACGCAATCCAAGACCAGCAAACCCCGTTCAGCAATGGCTAAATTCATTTCTGTTGGTTCACCAACGATACCAAACTCAAGCTCACCTAAATCGGGCAGAACCAATTCTAATCCATTGTTACCAGAAATCTCTTCTTCCGCCGTTGCGGCCAAACAGATGTTATATTTTAAATTTTCGTGCGCGTAGTAGTATAAAAATGTACCAATTAACGAAACCAGGCAACCACCTGCATCATTACTGCCCAAACCAAATAATTTATCGCCTTCAATTGCAGCATCATAAGGATCGCGGGTATACCCTGAATTAGGCTTTACCGTATCGTGATGCGAGTTTAAAAGTAAAGTCGGTTTAGCCGCATCGAAATGTTTGTTATAGGCCCAGACGTTGTTCATTTTACGCTGGGTCTTAACCCCTCTCTCCTCCAAAAACTGGGCAATTAAATTCGCCGTCCGATCTTCTTCTTTACTAAAAGACTGGATACGGATCAACTGTCGCAATAAATCCAGACTTTCTTTTTGTATATTTTCTAGTAACATAGTATCAAGTAATTAGTAGCAAGTATCAAGACAATTTCATCTCAAACTTGCTACTTTTTATTGCTTTTAGCTTTGGTCTTTCCGCTTTCAGCTCTCTTTAGTGTATAAATTTCCTGCTTTTAAAGCTGAAAGTTTAATACCCTTTATTAATGAGGAACTAAAACCATTGTGTTCCATTTCGTTTAAGCCGGCAATGGTACAACCTTTCGGCGAAGTTACCTTATCTATTTCTGATTCCGGGTGTGTTCCGTGCAATAAAAGCAAATCGGCTGCTCCTTTAGCCGTTTGAACGGCCATTTTCAAAGCCTCATCGGCATGGAAACCAATTTCAACGCCACCTTGTGATGCGGCTCTGATTGCCCTTAAGAAAAATGCGATCCCACAAGCACATAATGCCGTTGCAGAAGTCATTAAATCTTCATTAATTCTAACAACAGAACCAACCGTTTCAAACATTTTCGTCACATCTGCAATATGCTCTGCTGAAGCATTATCGCTGGCCATACAAGTCATGGATTGCCCGATGGCAATTGCCGTATTCGGCATTACACGAATCACTTCAACATTTTCGCCCAATTTTTCCCTAACTGCAGCGCAGCTTACACCCGAAATTACCGAAATAACCAAATGTTTAGCGGGAATAATTGAAGGCTGAATTTCGTCTAAAACCGTATTTAATTGTTGGGGTAGAACGGCTAAAATTACAACATCAGCATCAACAACGGCTTGTTTATTGTTATTGCTGATATTAAAACCCGCTTCTGCAAATGATTTTAAATGATCGGTATTTCTACGGGTAAGCGTAATGTCGCCTGCTTGAGCAAAGTCGGCCTTCACCAAACCTTTTGCTAAAGATAAACCAATATTTCCGCTACCAATTATGGCTATTTTTTTTGTCATGATTACTAATTTTCCTGCGGTTTGATTGCACAGATTACTTGATTACAAAAATTCATTTTCTTTTCCTGCGGGTTGATTACACAGATTACATGATTACGCAGATTTATATTTCTTTCTGCGGTTTTTGAAAAGCAATTTCAGTAATTCTATTGATGTTTCAGTCCTGCTATTCATTTCAATCTTTTTTAACTTCAGCCATTCCATCTATTTATCGTCATTGCGAGGAGGAACAACGTAGTAATCTTTCTCGTTTTGAACATAAAAAGTATTTCCGTTTCTATTAGGTTTAGTTTGCATAAGCAGTGGTTAATTGGTTTCTTTTCCCCCTCTAAATGCCTATAAATCTACATTCATAAACCTAGCAAAACAAAGAATTACAATGCAATTCGGTGTCTTTGTATCTTGGTTAAAATCTTTTAGCGATGAGTTTATACACCTCGCCAAAAACCTTACACCCTCAGCCTTCCTACCTTTAACCTCTTCCACCTTATTTCAGCATCTTGGTTCCAAATGTGCCCTCTGCAAGTTCAGAAAGTTCATCGGCTTTACCGATGTATACTGCCGAAACTCCTTTTTTAATTGCTTCAAAAGCATTGTGTAATTTTGGGATCATTCCACCCTGCACCGTTCCATCTGCTTTTAAACCCTCAAATTCATCAGCTTTGATTTCTCTCACTACAGAACCGTTATCATTCACATCTTTAAGCACACCTTTTTTCTCAAAGCAATATACCAAACGTGTTTCGTATAAAGCAGACATGGCCACCGCAACAGAAGATGCAATAGTATCAGCA
Source organism: Pedobacter alluvionis (assembly GCF_003664035.1). Classification (GTDB taxonomy): domain Bacteria; phylum Bacteroidota; class Bacteroidia; order Sphingobacteriales; family Sphingobacteriaceae; genus Pedobacter; species Pedobacter alluvionis. The sequence continues at coordinate 149,184 of NZ_RCCK01000015.1, read as the reverse complement.
TTGGTATTTAAAAGTTGTGTAGCACCGTCGTGTGTAATGGCACATAAAACAGGAACCAATCCGGCCTTCAGCAAACTATCTAAAGTTGTTGAAGAAACAGAATTTTCATCCAGATCGCCCACAAAGCCATAATCAATTAAAGCTCCTGCCATTGGTCCAGCATCTGCACCATAAGTTTTGGTACTAACCGGCCTTTTTTTTGCTTTGATCACATTACCATCAGCACCACTTAAACCAATGGCATTGCTACCTTTAGCCTGTAACTGGGCAACCATATTTTTATTGATCAAACCGGCATAAACCATAGTTACAATCCGAAGTGTTTCGATATCCGTGATTCTTCTGCCCTCAACCATTTTGGCTTCAATGCCTAAAGATTCGCCCAGTTCAGTTGCAATTTTACCTCCACCGTGTACCAGAATTTTATCTCCCGGCAATGCAGTAAAGTCCAGCAAAAACTGATGAAGGTTTTCTGAATTATCGATTACATTTCCACCGATTTTTATGATTGTGAGTTGTTTCATACTTTATTGTTACCATAGTTCGTGTCTCCACGAACCTATTAATAGTTAATAATTTCGGTTCGTGAGGACACGAACCAAGGCGAAGGAAGTATGGATATAAAATAGCTTTTCCTCTATAGTTTTGGTTTTGTTTAAAATGTGTAAATGAGAAGACCACGGTATTTGTGTCAACACTGTTGTCACAAATTTACCAAACTCATTATCAGCATCTTGAAATTGTGCCAACAATGTTGTCACGATTTCCTTATCACTATAAACTTCATAAAATTGTTTCATTCTATAAAGTCCACGACGGTTAAATCCTTTTAACAAAGGTTGTTTCTCAGCAATATAATTAGCTAAGTCATCTACAGTTCCATCACCCCATTTGCCGTTCGCAACTTTTTCGGAAACAATTTGTCCAACACTAAAATATAACATTACGAGTTCTGCATTTGCTTTACTGTAGAACCTATTCCGGGCTTCAGTAATAAGCAAAATGACCTGCTCAAAATCTGATATTATACTTTTTATTGGCTTATTCATTTAGTAATAATAATTACAACTTTTCCAGCATCGCTTTTATTACCGCCTGTGCTGCCCATAAACGGTTGCCGGCCTCATGTATTACTAAGGAGTTTGGTCCATCTAAAATTTCTGATGATAATTCCAGATCACGACGAACCGGTAAACAGTGCATTACTTTGGCATCGTTGGTAAATTTCAACTTTTCGTTGTTCATCATCCAGCCATCTGGGTAAGTTAATACTTTACCGTATTCTTTATAACTGCTCCAGTTTTTCACATACACGTAATCCGCTCCGGCCAAAGCTTCTTCTAAATTATATTGAATATCGGCATTTGGTGTAAAATCTTCCGAAAGCTCGTAACCCTCAGGTTGCGCAATGGTAAAATCGATCATACCTTCTGCCTGGGCTTTGCACATCCACTCTGCAAAAGAATTTGGTACCGCCTGAGGTAATGCCTTAACGTGGGGTGCCCAGGCTAAAACTACTTTAGGTTTTCGGCCATCAGGTTTCTTTGTCCAGGTTTCGTGAATGGTAATAATATCGGCGAAGCTTTGTAAAGGGTGACGTGTTGCGCTTTCTAAACTCACCACAGGTACTGCACAATATTTCACAAATTTATTGAAGAAATCTTCGCTATAATCCTCTTCACGGTTATTCAGTTTTGGAAAAGAACGCAAGCCCAAAATATCGCAATACTGGCCCATTACCGCAGCAGCTTCACGAATATGCTCAACGGTAGAACCATTCATTACCACTCCATCCTGCGTTTCTAACGCCCAACCTTCTTTATCCATGTTCATTACCATCACATTCATACCCAGGTTTAGGGCCGCTTTTTGCGTACTTAAACGGGTACGTAAACTGGGGTTCATAAAAACTAAACCCAAGGTTTTGTTCTTACCTAAATCCTGGTGTGCATAAGGATTAGCCTTCAATGCCAATGCATCAGTTACAAATTGCTTGATGTTTGGAACATCGTGTACGGAAGTGAAAAGTTTCATTTTGTAAAGCTTAAAGACTAAAGCTTAAACACCATAGCTTCCTGTGAGGTTTAAAACAGGATGCAAAGTCTAAACTTTAATCAGTTTATGGTCGTAACCGTTTCAGCAAGCCTATAAGCATTGCCTTAACTTCATTATTATAATTTTTCATAGCGAAAATAACTTGCCTTAAGCCAGATAAGCGATTCTCCGCAATGAGTGGTTCTTTATTATTTTACCAATTGTTTAAAAGCTGCCAAAAACTCATCAGCATGTGCTTTAGTTAAATTTAATGCTGGCAATAAACGGATAACGTTGGGTTTTGCCTCACCAGTAAAAATAAAATGCTTAAACAAAAGCTCCTTTTTAACATGGGCAAGTTCTTCTGGCAATTCGATACCGATCATTAGCCCACGTCCACGAACTTCTTTCACCTGCTCAAATTTCTTTAATTCAGTAAGCAGATAGTTCCCAACTTCTTCAGCATTTTTGATCAGGTTATCTTTTTCCATCACTTCCAAAACAGCTAAAGCCGCGGCGCACGCTAAATGGTTACCACCAAAAGTTGTACCTAACTCTCCATGCCAAGGTTTAAATTTCGGTGCAATTGAGATTCCCGCTACCGGAAATCCATTACCCATTCCTTTTGCCATCGTATACACATCTGCTTCAACTCCCGAGTAATCATGCGAGTAAAACGACCCGGTACGTCCGTAACCGCACTGTACACTATCGGCAATATAAACTGCATTATATTCATCACAAAGCGAACGTATTTTTTGCAGGAAACTTTTAGAGGCTTCTTTAATGCCGCCAACACCTTGAATACCTTCAATAATAACAGCAGAAATATCATTACCCTGTGATTTGAAAGTTTCTTCTAAAGCAACTTCATTATTGAAAGGTAAAAAGATTACATTTTCATTTTGATTAACCGGTGCTACAATTTTAGGATTGTCGGTTACGGCAACCGCTAAAGAGGTACGTCCGTGGAAAGCGCCTGTAAAAGCAATTACCTTTTTTCTTCCATTGTAAAATGAAGCCAGTTTTAAAGCATTTTCATTTGCCTCAGCTCCCGAATTACATAGGAACAATTGGAAATCTTTTTTGCCTGATACTTCGCCCAGTTTCTGTGCCAGTTGTACCTGCAAAGGAATTTTTACTGAATTTGAATAAAAACCAACTTTATTTAACTGATCAGTTAAACGGTTTACATAATGCGGGTTAGTATGCCCGATTGAAATTACAGCATGACCGCCATATAAATCTAAATATTGTTGTCCGTTAGCATCCCAAACATTGCTGCCGGCTGCTTTAGTAATTTCTATATCATTAAGTGGGTAAACGTCGAATAGTTGCATATTTAATAAGGTTAAAGACTAAAGACCAAAGACCAAAGCTTCCTGTAACATTTCACATAGCAGTAAGCCAAAATCCAATAGCATTTAATCTTGGTTATTGTCGAAGGTGTTTAATTAAGCCAATTAACATTGCTTTAACTTCACCAGCCATTTTATAAATTTCTAAATATTTGCTTTCTTCAAGATAATCTAAATCTTTTGCAAGAAAACAAGCATATTCCATTTCTTGTACTGAGCCCAATGCATTGTCAAGAAAGTGAGCAAAATCATTTTCGGTCCGCCGCCCTGCTCCTTCAACAATATTTAAGGGAACAGAATAAGCCGCCCTTTTTACCTGACTTTGCAAATCATATTTCTCATGAGCAGGAAAATCGGGCAAAATAAATTTATAGACATGTAAAACCATTAAATGTGATTTTTTCCAAACGTCTAATTTTTGATAGTCTCTCATTTGATGTTTTAGTTATTCTTCATGCTACCTTCGCTTTAGACTTTAGTCTTTCAGCTTTGGTCTCTTCTGCCTAAAAGTTGGCGGCCTTTAACTTAAGTCCCGCTGTTTCATCCAAGCCGAACATTAAGTTCATATTCTGAACCGCTTGTCCGCTGGCGCCTTTTAACAGGTTATCAATAATACTAATGATAAATAATTTACCACCATGTTTTTCGATATGTACCAATGCCTTGTTGGTATTTACAACCTGTTTTAAATCGATGTTTTTCCGGCTTACATGTGTAAAGGGATGAGCACTATAATAGTCTTCGTAAATGTTTTGCGCTTCTTCTAAACTTAAATCACTTTCCAGGTACATGGCAGCTAAAATACCTCTGGTAAATGCACCACGCTGTGGGATAAAATTTAAAGCTTCAGATAGTGAGGGTTGCAACTGCAACAAACTCTCGCTGATTTCGTTTAAATGCTGATGCTCAAAAGCCTTATAAACAGAAAGGTTATTATTTCTCCAGCTGAAGTGCGAAGTAGTAGATAAACTCTGTCCCGCACCGGTAGATCCGGTAGTAGCATTGATGTGAACCTCATTTCGAATTAACCCTTTAGCGGCCAATGGCAACAAGCCCAATTGGATACAAGTTGCAAAACAACCAGGGTTTGCAATATTTTTAGCTGCTTTAATTTTATCACGGTTCAGTTCTGGCAATCCATAAACAAATTCGCGGTTTTCGAATTTAACTTTTTCATGTAACCTAAAATCCTGAGATAAATCTATAATTTTAATGCTTTCGTTGATTGGGTTAGCAGCCAAAAACTTCTTAGCATCACCATGGCCAACGCATAAAAACAATACGTCAATATCTTGTGGAATATCGCTTACAAATCTTAAATCTGTATCACCGATCAAGTCAGTATGTACATCTGAGATCAGGTTTCCGGCGTTACTTGTGCTATTTACGAAAGCAATTTCAACATTTGGATGGTTAACCAAAATACGCAGCATTTCGCCGCCAGTGTAACCCGCTCCGCCAATTATTCCTGCTTTAATTTTATTCATCACTATGAGTTTAGTACTATTTTATAAAGAAAAAAATCTTCGTCGTTTGCCTGTTTTACAAAGCCTATGTTCTCATACAAATGCTGTGCGGTATAATTATCTACAGCAGTTTCCAATTGTACAAACGTAGATCCATTGGCTTTGGCAAAATCCATGGCGGTTTTAATTAATTTTTCGCCTATGCCCTGTTTGCGGTAAGCTTCATTAACATACAGATCGTTCAAAATCCAGTTTTTAATTAACCTTACCGATGAGTATTTAGGATATAACTGTGTGAAACCAACTGGTTGTTCTGTATCTTGATCAACGGCTAAAAATATGATAGATTCGTTATGCTGCAAACGTTCATCAATGAAAGCCTTAGCCATCCCGATATCCGAAAACTGGTTATAAAACATGCGATATTGGTTAAACAGGCCAACTACAAAATGAGCTTCTGTTAATCCTATTTGTTTTATCGTTATATTATTCACAATCAGTTCTGTCGTTTTGGGTTGATGGATAGGAGAAAAGAATAAATTCTAAATCATCAACACCACTATTCATAATTTTATGTTTATCGCCAGCTTTAATCTGTAAACCTTTTTTGGTATCAACAGTAAATGTTTCAGCTTCGATTAAAAATGTCGCCTGTCCTTTTAATATGAAGAAAAATTGTTCTGCATAAGTATGAAAATGTAATTTCTCAGCAGTTTGAGCAGGCATTAACTCCTGTTTAATTACTGCCTCAGGTTTGCTTACAAAATTCCATCCGTCACAGTTATCGCCCCATTTATAGTGGCTTAAACAATTATCTTTTGAAAGGATTTCGCTCATTTAAGTATCAATTAGTTAGTACCAAGTATCAAGAGAGGATAAAACTTACATTTTACCTCTTCCATCATACATCTTACATAAAACTAGGCTTCTTCACCATTCACCTTGTGCCAGATCATTACCTGGTTACCGAATATTTTAGAGAAACCTTTAACATCTTCTCCGCTCCAGGCGTTGTTCATTTCGCCGTAGCTACCGAACTTATTGCTCATTAAATCGTGGTTAGATTCAATACCAATAATCTGGAAACGGTACGGCAACAACTCTACAAACACTTTACCACTCACAAATTTTTGGGTATCAGCTAAAAAAGCCTCAATATTCCGCATAATCGGATCGTGAAACTGACCTTCGTGTAACCAGTTACCATAGAAAGATGATAATTGTTCTTTCCAGCTTAACTGCCATTTGGTTAAGGTATGTTTTTCTAACGTATGGTGAGCTTTGATAATGATAATGGGGCCAGCAGCCTCAAAACCTACGCGACCTTTAATACCAATGATGGTATCACCCACGTGGATATCACGACCAATGCCAAAAGGTTGAGCAATGGCCTGTAATTTTTGAATTGCCCTTACAGGTGCCAATGTTTCACCATCAATCGCTACCAGTTCACCTTTTTCGAAAGTAAGTTCAATTTTACGCGATTCGGTTTCAGAAACCTGGGTTGGCCAGGCACTTTCCGGCAACGTTTCATGAGAAGTTAAAGTTTCTTTTCCTCCTACTGAAGTTCCCCATAAACCTTTGTTTATCGAGTATCTTGCTTTTTCAGCGCTATATTCTACCCCATGTTGTGCTAAATATTCAATTTCTGCTTCGCGGGATAATTTTAAATCTCTGATTGGCGTAATGATTTCTACCTCTGGAATAAGGATATTGAAAATCATATCGAAACGTACCTGGTCGTTACCTGCACCTGTACTACCATGAGCCACATAATCTGCACCAATTTTTTTCACATAATTGGCAATTGCAGTAGCCTGGCTTACGCGCTCTGCACTAACAGATAATGGATAAGTTGCATTTTTTAATACGTTACCAAAAACCAGGTATTTAATACAACCTTCATAATAACTTTCAGTTTCATCTACAACAGCATGCGATTTTACGCCCAAAGCATAGGCTCTTTTCTCTATTTCCTGCAATTCTTCATCAGAGAAACCACCGGTGTTTACGATTACCGAGTGAACTTCTAATCCGCGATCCTGTGCCAGGTAAATACAACAAAATGAGGTATCCAATCCTCCGCTAAATGCTAAAACAACTTTTTTCATGCTATTTATTAAATAAAAAGGTAAATAAAAATAAAAGGGCTTTTAAGCCTGTTTTGGGCTTAGGTTTAACAACTAAACGTTGTTTAATGCGCATAAAGCGCTCGTATAATTTGGGTTTCTTTTGCAGTTCTTCGGCAAATTGCTTGGCTACTTCGTGTTTTTTCTCAGCCGGATCGTAAAGCATGGCAGTACACATGCAGTTTTTACGTTCTTTCATTTTTAAAATTTCGAAGTTTACGCAACTCTGGCAGCCTTTCCAAAACTCTTCATCCTGGGTAAGTTCGCTGTAAGTTACTGGTTCGTAACCCAGGTCTGAATTTATTTTCATTACCGCTAAACCAGTCGTTAAACCAAAGATTTTTGCCTTGGGATACAACTTTCTTGATAAACCGAAAATTTCATTTTTAATGGCTTTTGCTAATCCGGCTTTACGGTATTTAGGGCTTACTACCAAACCACTATTGGCTACAAACTGGCCGTGGCTCCAGGTTTCGATATAGCAAAATCCTGCCCATGAACCATCTTTGTTGAAAGCAATAACCGATTTACCTTCTTGCATTTTATTGGAAATGTATTCAGGCGAACGCTTAGCAATGCCTGTTCCGCGAGCTTTTGCCGATTCGGCCATCTCGGTTACTATTTCTTCTGCAAATACACGATGTTCAGGAAGTGCAACCTGCACTATAAATTCGTTAATATCCATTCGTTTTCTAACGAAAAATTATAAGTATTCTTGTTAATTGGGTTTTTAGAGAGGATCAATTCCTCGTTACGTTTAGCGTAGGTACTAAATACGTGGAGTGAAATTTTGCCGGCTTGTGGGACAATAAAATACGGGTTGAAAATGATTAATAAACAAACCTTTCCCAGACACCATTTGTGTTGAGGAAACTGAAAGTTTATGTAAAATCTGTTTAATCATTTCTTGCGTATTAAAACGGCTTTAACTCTATTGAGGTGCAAAGGTTTAAATAAAAATCGAGTTACACAATAATATAGTGATTTTTTTATGTTAAGCTTTTGGTTTTATTGAACTAATCTGACTTAAACAAGCTGCTTATAAAGCTAAAACATTCGGATATTAAACTTTTCAGTTATAGATACCCGCGCTATTTTTAACATTGTTAAAAACAGGTGATAACATTTAACATCTGCTTAACAACATTTAACAACCTTCTATGCCGCTTAAATCCAATATTTACATGCCTGTCGCGAATGCGATCTGAATTTCGTTTTATGGGTACTCCTTAAATATTAAATAAAATTTAAACCAATGAAGAATTTTACCACATTTCATTTCAAACCGATCACTTTATTTGTTCTAATTGCTTTCACAGCACTAACTTCATGTAAAAAAACCGAAACTGCCGATCCTATCATCTCTTATTTAAGGATAATCAATGCATCACCATCTTTGGCAACATACAATGCTTATTTTAACGGTAATATGGTTAATTCAGCAGCTTTACCATTTGGAGGCACGGTTAATTATGTTTCCTACGCACCTGAAGCTTACAGTTTAAAATTTACAACGGCCAGCAGTACCGAGAGCTTATTAACCAAAACGATTACCTTGAATGCAAGCACCTATTACTCTTCTTATTTGATTAATAAACCTGCTGCATTGGATGTTTATACCATTAGTGATGACCTTTCTATCCCATCAACTGATAAAGCTTACATCCGTTTTATTAACTTATCGCCTGATGCCCCTGCTCTGGATCTGGCAAAAACCAGCGCAACGACCATGCTGGTTACCAATAAAACCTACAAAAACGCAAGTGGTTTTATTGCTGTAGATGCCGGAACTTACACATTGGATGCAAAAGAAACTTCATCGGGAGCAGTTAAAGCTACTTCCGAGAGTACCAGTTTTACAGCAGGGTATCATTATGACATTATTTGTGGTGGTTTGGTAGCACCTGCAAATGATACAGAACGACCACTAAGTTTACAGGTTATTCCGATCAAATAAAATAATTTGTAGTATTCGCCTTTCATAAAAACGGCAATTTTCAAATCGAAAATTGCCGTTTTTAGTTGTATTAAATAGGAACTATCTTCCTTTCAGGAAAATGGTATTCTTCTCTATTTTTTAGTTACATCAGGGAATTTAACTTCTACAATATAAGTACCTTCCATTTTAAGTCTCCAAGACCACCTTGGGTTTACAGAAAAACCTGGCGATGAAGGAAAACCATCAACAGTTACAAATTGGCTTGGAATACGGTAATACATTAAAAATCCCCAATCTGTTGTTGGTGTTACATATTTTGTAAGTGGAAAAGGCGCTAATTCAAAATCACAGATCATTGCTGTATCCGTTTTGATAACCGGGTTAAACTTTGCATAGTTTTCAAAAACCGGTCGATCACCTCTTTGTATGATTTCTCCTGCTTTCGGATTAAATACTTTTCCGTTCTTATCTACCATTTTCAATATAGCTCTTGCACCTGCAGATGAAATTTTTGTACAGGTAATGGTTGGCCTTTTCATGAGTGTTGCTACACCAGTAACATCATCAAATGCATTAGAAACATTATCAGTAATTTCGAATAAATCATCTATTGTGGGCTCCACCACGTTAATAGTCGCTAGCTTAGGAAACAACTTAGTACCAGTACCATTCGTCATTTCTACATCATATACATATCTTCCCAAGGGTAAGAAACCAGACGCTTTGTTAAAGGTAAGCTGACCACTCAATTCATTAAACTCCATTGGTTTCTTTTTAACTACCTCTCTTTTCTTATTCAACAACTCCAGGGTTACATCAGTTTCAGGATCAAAATTGGCGCCAGTTTTAAAAACAGTGATTTCGTATTCTTTAGAGAACTCTGCTGGTGCAGGGGAACCATCTTCGTTTCTCAAATTGAGCAATTTATAGGTAAACGGTGGCGTAGAACCATCTGCATTAATTCTATCTGATTGAAAAAGAGGCAATCCTCTCTTTGCGTAAATATTGTTGTCTTTATATCGAATGGAATCACTTAGAAAGCCATTTACTATTTTTTTACATGCTATTACACTTAATGATAAGAGTAACAAGCCTAAAATATATCTAATTTTCATAATTAATTGCGATTAAATTAATTGCCCAACGATTGTGCATTAAAAAACAGCCTGTGATATCCATTTAATACATGGACAATGCCAGTGGTTGTTATGATTCCTGATGTCTGGCAATCCACAGCCTTGTCTTTTTCTGAGTCGGGAATAGCACTTTGATCTGTTTCCTTATCATCACGGGTTCCGATTACTTTAGTATAAGTTACATAATCTACATAATTAACAATCTCTGTGTAGTCGTAAGAACGTCTCAATTTAATCATGTATTGAACATTTGGAACAGTCCCCAATAAACTATTGTAAAGTTTACCACCAACTGTCATCTGGTCTCTGTTGATCTTACCCGCAAATAAATAGGTCTTCAACGAATCATTCAGTTCCTGTACTGGAATGTCTTTGATACCAAAATCAAAATTTTCCTCTCCAAGTTCGATCGATTTCTGATATTTTTTGGCTTTTACATACTCTGCTATTCCGTAATTTGTTGTTGCAAAAAAGGTTACATCACCATTTACAGCTTCTTTTAAACCTGCCCTGTCTATCACTTTCACTAAGGAATCGAAATTGCGGTTAGACTTTAAGTAATCGTAAGTACTTAAGTTTACTTTGGGATCACTTGGGCCGCCATCCCTTTTATAATCATTTTTTTTACAAGCCGTTAGCGCCAGTAATAGTAATGAAAGATATACTAATATATTATTTTTCATATTTTTTTTTAATCTCTAATAAAAACAACTTATACTTTCCCCAACCAATATGGTGTTTGTTTCAATAAGGTATTGTTTCTAAACAATGCAGGATCTACAGGCCAGTAAAAACCTTCTCTTCTGAACCTGCTTTCTGTAAGCCAATCCACAATGAGGGTATATCTTCTGGTCCTAAGCAAATCATAAAACAGATGCCCTTCCAGGTACATTTCTTTACCACGCTCATAAGCATATTCATCCATTACCTGATCTACAGAGCTCCCAGCAGGAATTAATACCGGATTTGGGTCATTTCTTTTTCTGAAATCATTAATAATACCAGCTGCTGTAGCCGCATCATTTTTGTAAAGTGCAATCTCTGCCTTAAGCAGTTTCATATCGCTCAATCTGAAAATGATAATGTTATTACTCAGATAAGGGTTTAACTTCTGTCCAGGATTTCTGTACGTTACATTACTGTATTTTACACTCATTGGCTTATCCGGATTAGTTAAGTCAAAGCCCTTTTTATAACGTATATCGGTAGTTGTTTCGAAATGATCTTTAAGATACGAAGGATTGGTATAAAAACGTGGGTTGTTTCCATAACCTTTAATATAATTCTCATTTAAAAAATACGATCCTATAGAACTATTAGAACCTTCTAATGTATTCTCACTAATGTTAATTTCAAATATTCCTTCTGAAGATCGACCAACAAAAGTATTTTTATAATTAGCCGTATCTGTTAAAGCATAACCTCCTTTATTAATTAATGTATTTATGGTCGTATCAGCATTATTTACATCCGTCAAATTAGGGGCATCAACTGAAACATCAGACATTGTTGCTCTCCAAAGGTACAAATGCGCTAAAAGGGCATATACCGAACCTTTATTTGCAGTAACTTTTGCATCTCCAGTATTCTCATAATTCCAGCTTAACAGATTAATAGCTTTGTGGCAATCATTTTCAATCAATTTCATGATCTCAGCTTTCGGACTTCTTGGCAATTGAGGCGCATTGATCGGATCTTCATAAACCTCTGTAACCAACGGTACATCACCCCATACCCTTATCATCATAAAGTAACTTAATGCACGAAGGAAATATGCCTGACCAATCGCCGAATTTCTGAATTGAGCAGGATCGTCTTCAGTTGACAACTGCGCATCGCTCATAGCATTAACTTTCTTCAAAATCAGATTAGACATGGCAATACTTTTATAGTACAAGGTATAATTTGCCAGCGTATTGATATTGTATTGAAAGGTAAAATCGCCGCCCTGAATCCCTTCTAAGCCGTCTCCTCCATATTGTATCGTAAAATAGTTTTTGGCAACAGCATCACCATACATAAAATAACGATTGTTTTTACTGGTAATAGCACTACGCATTATTGCATAATTACCGGCGATGGCACTTCTCACGTCCCTGGATGATTGCCAGAATGTTTGCTCATAAGGTGCATCTTTAGGTTCTTCATACAATAACTTTTTACAGGAACTTACGGTAACCATCGTAGCTATTGTAATAAGTACACCGATTTTTGTGATTATATTTTTCATTTATTGACGATATTAAAATTGAACTTGTACACCTAAAGTATATTTTCTTGGGATAGGATATCCAGTTCCATTATACTCCCCGTACCCATTTACAGCTTCCGCATCTGGTAATTTTTTTGATTGCTGGAACATATATACGTTATCAGCAATTGCGTATAATTTCAGCTGACTTAAACCCAATTTCCTTACAAGTTTAGGGCTAAAATCATAACCAAGATTGATGCTTCTGATCCTTGCATAACCACCTTTTTCCAGGAAGAAGGTTTGTGCGCCTGTGTAGTAGTAACGATAAGTACCCAAATCGAACTTCGCATATTCAGCCTGATCTCCAGGGTTTCTCCAGATATTCAAGCGATCCAAATCCGGTGTTGAGAAGTAGGCAAAATTGTTTACTGCTCCACCAGCCTGAGAATTTGCAAAACGATCTGAATCAAATAGATTTAGTACGTCACGTTTAAATGTGAAGTTGACAAAAATACTTAAGCTAAAGTTTTTGTAAGAGAAGTTATTGGTCCAACCACCGGTAAAACGTGGGTTAGGATCGCCAATTGGAGCTTTATCCGGATTAATACCATCGTTAAAAACATCCAGAAAATAATCTCCATCCAAATCAGCAAGATAAAAATCTCCTGCATTAAACGTTCCGTTACTATTTCTATATAGTTCTCCCGTATAAGGATTCTGAGGAATATCTGCTGAAGTAGAAAATACGCCTTTTGTACGATATAAATAGAAAGCATTGATTGGACTACCTACAGAAAGCACGTGGTTTTTATCAAAACGATCTCCACTCAAAATAATATCACGGCCACCATTGGGTAAACTCATGATTTGGTTTTTAACGTAAGAAATATTTAAAGTACTAAACCATTTGAATTCCTTGCGGATAGGATTAGCAGTTAAAGTTAAATCCATACCGGCATTACGTACTGCAAAAGCATTGGTGTAGGCACTGTTATAACCTGATGTAACCGGCAAATCAACATTAAAAAGCTTTTGTTTTACTTCTTTATTGTACACATCGAATGAAATAGCGTACCTTCCGTTGTCAATTTCCAGATCGGTACCGATATTCCATTGGGTCGATTTCTCCCAGCTTAAATCCTTTTGTGCTACACCATTTACAAAATTAGGAGTGATAGCGGTAACACCGTTGTAAGAAGTAGCTCCCGAAATGCCGTAGAACACACCGTTAGCAGTCCCATTTCCCTCAAATCCACCATTATTTACAAGATAGCGGTTGTATTGTACATAAGCATTTCTGCGATCTTCGTTACCTGTGGCCCCATAACTTCCTCTAATTTTAATTAGTGTGAAAGGGTTATTGGATAAGTTTTTCATAAAATTTTCTTCTGAAAGAAGCCAGCCTGCTGAAATGGAAGGAAACACCCCATATTTATTATTTTCACCAAAACCAGATGAACCATCCGTCCGTATCGTTCCGGATAAAAGATACTTGCCATCATAATCATAATTAAAACGACCATAATAAGCTACCAGTCCATGTGCCGCATAACTTGAAAATCCGAAAATATTCTCCTGTTTAAAACCCGTAACCGTCTGAATATTATCTGATGCACCACCGTAGCCACTGGCCTGGGTAGTTTGAAACAAATTATACTCAATGTCCTGACCGGCTACCGCACTAAAAGAATGTTTTTTGATAGAACCATTATACGCCAGATAATTCGATGTTCTCAAGCCCATGGCACTCGAAGAGAAGCTGGAAGAACTGTTGCCAAAACCACTGTTCAGCAAATTACTCATGCTCACATCTCTACGGGTGTTGTCATTAGTGTAAGAAGATTGTGAATTTAGAGTGAAATTTTTATTAAACTCATAGGATAAATTCAGATTTACACCAAACTGGTTTGCCACATTTTTATTTAGGTTTTCACCATCTTTACTTACATAATAATCCAATTTTTCCGGAGATATGCTGAAAAGCGAGGAAGGTAAATTCCCGGAACCAATTTTAGTAGGCTTGGAAGGATCGTTTGGATCTTCATTTCCTCTACCCCTGCTGGAACTTGAATAATAAAATATTGGGTTGATCATCAATTTTTTATTCATTGCTCTTGAGGTAAGGTTTAAGCGTGTGGTGTAACGTGTATATCCCGTTCCTTTTACAATACCATCTTCATTGTAATAACCTCCACTAAAGCGATAAGTTGTTCCATTATCGCTACCACCGCTTATACTCAGGTTATTATCGTTTATTTTACCGGTCTGAAAAAATAAATCCTGCCAATCGGTATGGCCATTAAAAGCCGGATTTAAGCTATCTGTGAGTATATAAGGCAGTTGCACACGCTGATCGTAACTAAGCTGTCTTTGAAGCACCTCCATTTTTTGCCTGCGTTCTGTAGTCCCCATGGTAGCCTGCCTTAGGTTAGGGCGTTGCACCATACCGTAATATGAGTTAAAACTTACTTTTGTATCACCGCCAACACCTTTTTTTGTAGTAATTAAAATTACACCATTGGCTGCTCTTGAACCATAAATAGCTGCTGCTGAAGCATCCTTTAATACGTCAATAGATTCAATATCACTCGGATTGAGTCCGGCCATGTAGTTGGTTCCTGTACCGGTTCCTGGCGGAACATAATCGTCAGATGATTGAGGAACACCATCTACCACATAAAGCGGTGATCTCACTACATTATATTGATCATAACCTGTGCTACCTGTAGAGTTACCCCTTACTGATACTGTAGGCGCCACCCCCGGCTGACCAGTAAAGTTTTGAACGTTTACTCCGGACAAACGACCTTGCAACAACTGATCAAAACTTGCCGCAGGTAAGTTGGCCAGTTCCTTACCTGAAATGCTGGAAATCGCAGCTGTAGTTTTTTTTCTGGTAATTTTTTGATAACCGATCGTAACCACTTCATTCAGTGTATTATTATCCTCTTCCAGAGAAAAGTTTAATGTACCGCTTGCGGATGCTGGTTTTTCCAGTGAACGATAACCTACAATCCTGGCCATGATTATCGCGTTATCTTTTTGTACCGTCAAGGTAAATTTTCCATCAGCATTGGTTGCGGTACCATTCTTTGTACCTTTTTCGATGATCGAAACCCCCGGTATGGGTTTGTTGGTTTGATCTACAACTGTTCCCTTAATGGTTTTCTGGGCGAAGGCCAGCCAGGGGATGAGTAGATAAAATAATGTTGCCGTTAAAAATTTCACATAGCAATGTTTTGTAGAAGTTTTTTCCATTGATGATTAGTTAGTAGTTAGTTGGTTTGACTATAATCTAAAAGTATCAACATTTTTACCTCGTATTTAGCTACTTTTTAGCTAACTAAAACCATATTTTAACTTAAAAAATTAACATTAATTAACATTTAACTCTTCAACACCTGACTTTTGCAATTTAAAACATGGCGCTATTGCACCAAACGGCATATTTAAATCAAATAAAGTCACATTTTCAGCCCTTTTTAGAATAGTGGAAACTAATTACGTAGCAGATAGATTTTAATAAAGAAATATCGAGGAAAATCTTCGGAGAATGCAGCTAAAACGTTAAACTAACTTTTTAATACATCAATCACTATAAATCAAATTTTAGATAAGCGCATATAATTTTTTCCTATCTAAGCTATAACGCAATTTGCTTAAATAGGATGTTATATTTTTAATCCAAAAATTATAATGATTAAACGATATCTAAATTATGCTTGTTAAGCGATTCTAAAAGGATCTATAGAAAAATAGTTTAGACAAAGAATAAATGGATATCAAATTTATCCATAATATAAGAGTAAAAGAAATTAATTTGATAAGCTAAAATAAGCCTACTTATTAATCGTGTAATAACTATATATTATTTAAGAGGATATCCATACTTTTTTGCAATACTATCAACATTATCAAGGTATAACCAATCCTTATAAAATAGTCTTGAGTTCTTAAATTCAAAGAAAGCATTGCGTTGAAAGTTAACTCCGAATTTCTCCATTTCAAATCCTTCGTCTACAATGAATTGGATATTAGAATTTTTTATTGAATCTAAAACTTCGGCATTATTACTAGGGATTACTACAATTTTCTTATAATCACTAAATTTAGTATCCCGTTTGTTCCCCAATTGTTTTAAGAATTTGATCGTTTTTTCAGTACAAGATCCGCAATTACCTGATATCACAATAATAAAATAATTATCCAATTTTGATAAATCTATGTTTTGCTTTTCTTTGAAATACATATTGAGGTGTTCTTCTTCTTCTGACACTTTATGCTTGTAACATGAAGTAATTGTAAAAAAAACGATTAGAATAATAAAATACCTCCTCATGATGACTTATTTTTATAAACTTTTATGATATCAAATCTTAAATGTAAAGGATCAATAAATTTATTTTTTCGATGTGTCGGAGAGATAAATAAACCTTCTTTGGTTATAAACCATGTATTTGGGGAATATTTATACATTGGTAATTCAATTTCTTTAATAATTTCAAATTTTTCATTAAAAATCATTAAAACTAATGGTTTATCTAAAATGGTCTTAAAATATTTACCATCCTTTTGAATTATATTCCGCAAACTGAACCGATAATAGACATGTCTATATTGATCATACATCACATTAAAAAACTGACTATTTTCAATATGATGAGTCACCCATTTTTTTGGGTCATCTCCATTAATATACGATATTGAATCCACGATATTCTTACCCTTTGAAGGAGTAGCTCCAAAACTAGTAATTGTAGAATTTTTTGGGTCATACTGGTAAATATTTGATTCATATAAATAACTATATGTTAAAAATCCAGTTTTTTGATGTTCACTTGTAACGATCGATGTTAGGAAACCCGCGCTACCTTTAATCTTATACAAATAATCAGAATATGAAATTGGCAAAAAATGCAAATTTCCATTAAGTAAATTTAGAGAAGCAAAAGCTGGCACCTTCTTGACCCAGTCAAAATCGTAATATACTTGATTCAGTATAAGCTGACCATCGTAAAAAAACATTTTAAACTCATGACTATAAGAAATTAGCCTCCCTGGCATATTATTTTTAACTGAGATACCATATAATGAAATTTCTTGCTTTTTCCGAAGATTTGTATCTATAATGATTAATCTATCATTTCCATAATTTAGTATTATAGAATTAAAGTTAATAATACTTATATCAGTTACACTTCTACTCTTGTCTAAATCTTTCTTATCTAGATTTTTAAATGACAAATTTTCACTTAGCAGGCTCAACCGCTTATGCACGGTCCTGTTTGTTAAGTCGAAAACATCGATGCTGGACGTTGTTGGACTATATCCTAAAAGGTAATCTACATTATTTTCACTGTATTGAGTATATGTAAAATATATACTAACATCCTCTTGCTTTATAGGTATATGGATAGAATCTAATTTTACTTCATACTCCAATGCATCTTCTGCGAATTTTGATTTAATTATGTATTTATCTTGATCACTGTTTTTACAAGAAATGAAACAAATACAGATAAAACAGAATAGGCAAAAGACAAACAATAAATATTTAAACATAAAAATTATTTAGTCTGGTGGCGTTTGACAATTAACTAATGTGCCGCAACTTGGTCCGCCGGCCGGTGATCCGGGAAAACAACCAAAAGCGATACTTCCAAAATTGCATGGTATAGGATGGTTTTCTCCTGGGCATGATTGCTGACTTGTGCAAGTAAAACCTGATTGAATACCAGACTTACAACCCATAGTATTTGATCCAGGACAAGGATATAAGCGCAATATAGGTTGTGTTGGCGGTTTACATGGCTCTTGAGGTGGAAGACAAGGAATCCCAGCCGTAGCCCCACAGCCTGCATAACCACCTGGACAATCTTTCACATAGTTCCCAGTAGTGCCACTAGCAACCTTATCAAGTGATTTCGTGTTTTGGAACAGTGATACTGCTTCTGTAACTTTGTAATTCACATCATTTTCTTTTTTACATGAAAAGAATACAATAATCATTGAGAGAAGCAAAATAATAGATTTCAGTTTCATAAAACTTTAATTAGGAGAACATATTAATACCTTTAATTAATTGGGATAATTAATTCGTGTAGATGCTTAGCATTTTTAATTTAGAGTTGTAAATAATTTCTATATTAACCAAGCTAATAAAACAAATAAACACACATATATCCATATTTTATGCCCACATTTTAACAATTAATCACAGTATTTTAACCAAAAATAATTTTAATATACTACAAGCTTAGTAACTTGACAGCTGTATTTTTATGAACCATAAAAGTTACATATTTTCATTCCAAAGTTTAAAGATAGTATCAGATCCATACCTCTGAATTTTAAACCACCCTCTTATTTAGAATAGTTCAAAATAATTTGGATTATACGATTTTCTAACGTTATTTTGCAACTGTTTAGAATTAATCCAAATAAATATTACCATGTTTAAAATCAAACTATCCAGTTTAACATTTCTATTAACCTTTACCAGCATAATTTCCTTCGCCCAGCAGTTTTCGACCATTAGCGGTACAGTTACCACTTCTGATGGAAAACCAGCTGCTTATATCTCGGTAGGTTTAAAAGGGAAAGGCCTTGGAAATGTTACCAATGATAAAGGTATCTTCGAAATACAAAGAGTTAAACCAGGTTCTTACATCATTCGTGCATCAGGTGTTGGCATTCAGAGTATAGAAAAATCAGTTATAATAACCCCAGGAGAAAACAAAACAATTGATTTTGTGATCAGCCAAAATTCCAATCAGCTTAGCGAGGTCAATATCAATAAAGGTAAAGCCAATAAATATGGCGCTCAAAAGAGTGATTACGTATCTAAAATGCCGATAAGCAATTTAGAAAACCCACAGGTTTATACCACCATTACTAAAGAAACATTTAACGACCAATTGATATTCTCGGTCGACGATGCAACACGTAACGCAGTAGGAATCCAAAAGATGTGGGAATCAACCGGCCGTGGAGGTGACGGTGGCGCATACTATGCATCAAGGGGCTTTATTGTTCAATCGAAACTGAGAAACGGAATTGCAGGTAACGTAACCAGCCGTAACGATGCGGCAAACATTGAAAGTGTTGAAGTAATTAAAGGTCCCTCTGCAACCTTATTCGGCAGTACGCTAACTTCTTACGGAGGTTTGATTAACCGCATCACCAAAAAACCTTTTGAAGGATTGGGCGGAGAGGTAACCTATTCGGCTGGCAGCTATGATTTAAACAGGGTTAGTACCGATTTCAATTTCCCGGTTGATAAAGCCAACCACATTTACGCACGTATAAACGCTTCTTACAATTACAAAGGCTCTTTTCAGCAAAACGTATTCGACAGGGGTTTCTTTGTTGCACCAAGTTTAGCCTACAAGGTAAACGATAAGTTAGATTTCACTTTTGATGCCGAAATTGCAAATGGTAAAAACACCTTAAAACCATTTGTATTCTTCTATTTCCCGGTAAAAGACCTGGGATTTGATCGGGCTGATCAATCTGGCATACCTTACGATAAATCCTTCACCGGTGATGCGATGAAGCAAAAATACAATAGCTCAAATTTCTTTGGCCAGGCCAATTATAAATTTAACGACAACTGGTCATCACACACCAGTTTTTCATCAAGCTATAGTTTTTCTAACGGCCGTGGTACTTATCTGTTCTTAGTTCCAAACAATTATCCTCCACTGGGCAATCCAACAGCTGCTCCCGGTGCCGATTTAATATCAAGGGCAGATCAATCTACCGACAACAGTAAGGCTTATACTTACGAAATCCAACAAAACTTTAATGGTACTTTTAACCTGGGCTCAATCAAGAACAGACTAGTTTTGGGCTTGGATTATTTACGCCAAAATTCTGATCAGTTATTTTACTCGATCGATACTTTCGATCTAACCAACAAAAACGGAACCGGCGCCAACTATAATAATTTCACCGAGCATAATTTAGCTGCTTTTTATGCAGCTAATGCTTATTCTAAATATCCGGTTAATTTTAAATCGAACACTTACAGTGCTTATGCTTCTGATGTGATTAATTTAACAGACAGGTTAATTGCTTTGGCGGCTTTAAGGGTAGACCGTTTTGATAACAAAGGAAATTCAAACCGAGCGGGTGCTGCACCAGTGGGTGCCTATAAACAGACCGTTTTCTCGCCAAAATTCGGTTTGGTATTTCAACCGATCAAAGATCAGTTATCGTTATTTGCTAACTACCAAAACGGCTTTAACAACATTAACGGCATAGATTATAAAGGTGATGCGTTTAGGCCAGAGCAAGCTAATCAGATAGAAGGCGGTGTTAAAAGCAACCTGTTTAATGGTAGGCTGACAGGATCGGTATCTTATTATTACATCAAAGTAAAAGATATTGTAAGGGGTTATAATCAAGATGCCAGTAACCCCAATGCTCAAATCCAGGATGGTAACAAAATCAGCAAAGGTGTAGAAGCCGAAATTGTAGCCAATCCTTTAAATGGTTTAAACATTATTGCAGGTTTTGCCTATAACGATAACCACTTACAAAATGCTTCTGCGGATGTTGAAGGAAGACGAGATGCTTATTCAGCTTCGCCATACTCCGCAAACTTATGGATCAGTTATAAATTTGCTGCAGGTTCGCTAAGAGGCTTTGGTTTAGGTGCCGGTGGTAACTACGCCAGCAATAACAAAATTGTAAACAGCGTAAGTCAGGGTGTATTTATATTGCCAGCTTACGAAGTCTTTAATGCATCAGTATTCTATGATCACCCAAGATTCAGGATTGGTGCCAAAGTAGACAACTTTACCAACCAAAAATACTGGACAGGCTACAGCACAATGAATCCACAGGATTTAAGAACCTTTACCGGTAGCATGACTTATAAATTTTAATAAAAACAACAATAAAATTAAAAAATGAATAAAATTAAACCTATTGGCTTAACGTTCTTACTCTCTCTCTTTAGCTTATTTTCATTTGCACAACAATTTGGAACAATAAAGGGAAAGGTTACCACTTCTAACGGAAAACCAGCGGCCTATATTTCAATTGGATTAAAGGGCAAGGGTCAAGGCACTACATCAGATGATAATGGTTTATATACCATTCACCGTGTTAAAGCCGGTACTTATACAATTAAAGCTTCTGCAGTTGGTATCGATGCCTCAGAAAAAAGCGTTACAATCGCTGCAGGAGAAACAAAAGTTATCGATTTCGTTTTGAAAGAAAATGATCAGGCGCTGGAGGAAATTACAATAGCAGGTATTAATCAAAAATACAAAGTGAGTTTACCTTCTGCTACACTTAGGTTAAACGAGCCATTACTGGAGGCACCACAAAACATTCAGATCGTAAGTAATCAAATCCTTAAAGACCAGCAGATTATTAGCATGAGTGATGGATTGATTAGAAATGTAAGTGGTGCAGTTCGCCTTGAACACTGGGGAGATATGTACACCAATATTTTAATGCGCGGATCGCAAATTCAGGCCATGCGTAATGGTTTTAATGTAGTTTCTTCTTCCTGGGGACCGCTGACGGAAGACATGAGTTTTGTTGACCATATTGAGTTTGTTAAAGGTCCTGCCGGATTTATGCTGGGCAATGGCGATCCAAGCGGAATGTATAATGTGGTAACCAAAAAGCCTACTGGTTTAAACCAGGGAGAGGTTTCGTTTACTGCCGGAAGCTTCGATTTATACCGTACAACAATTGATCTTGACCATAAGCTAACAGCAGATGGCAAATTCTTATTCCGGCTAAATGCTGCTGCACAAAATAAGGCATCCTTCAGGCCATACGAAAAAAATGACCGTTACAGTTTTGCACCTGTACTGAGCTATCAGATCACGCCAAGCACTAAACTAACAGCAGAATATACTTTGCAAAATGCAAAAATGACTGAAGTGGGTTCTTATTACATTTTTAATACCGCCGGGTATGCCAGCTTACCAAGAGAATTTACCTTAACGCAACCTGGGGTACAACCTACCCGAATCAACGATCATAGTATAACATTGAACCTAACACAACAACTAGGTCAAAATTGGAAATTAACTGCTCAGACAGCTTATTATAAATATTTACAAAATGGCTCAAGCTCATGGCCATCGGCGGTATATCCAAATGGCACCATCATTCGTAATGTTGGGATATGGGATGCTGAAAGCAGCATGAAATTAGCACAGTTGTTTGTGAACGGAACGGTTAAAACCGGCGGTATTACACACCGGATTTTAGCTGGTTTTGATGGGGGTAAGAAAAATTATATAGCCGATTGGGGTCAATCTCACGATTTAGACCTGGCCAGTTCTCCATTTAATGTATATAACCCTGATTATGGCTTTCCATCAAACGGGTATCCAAATTTCGACCGTGTTACTCCTTTAGAAGAAAGGGCAATTGCAGCAGGCGGTTTAATGGATCAAAAATACCTGAGTGGTTATGTGCAGGATGAATTAGGATTTTTCGATAACATTCTTCGTTTAACCCTTGCAGGCCGTTATACCTATGTTAACCAATCGGCATACGGAAGCCCGGCAGATAAAGCAAAGCATGTTACCCCAAGGGTAGGTTTAAGTGTATCAGTTGATAAAAACACCTCTGTTTACGCGGTTTATGACGAAGCCTTTACTCCACAAACCGGCTTTTTCCGCGATGGTGGTACCGCAAAACCCATTACCGGTAACAATAAAGAATTTGGCATCAAAAAAGACTGGTTTGATGGCCGTTGGAACACCACCCTATCCCTTTACAGGATTACCAAACAAAACGAGATTACCGGGGATCCTACCAATAAGGCAGGAGAAACTTTTAGCATCGTAATTGGCGAAAAAAGAGCACAGGGCGTAGAGTTTGATGTTCGTGGCGAATTGGCCAAAGGATTAAACTTAATTGCAAACTATGCCTATACCGATGCGAAAGTAACAAAGGTAGCAGATGGAGTTGAAGGCGTTTTTGTTGGTCAGGTGGTACCGGGTTTTTCAAAACATACCACTAACGCATGGTTAACCTACTCATTACAGAACGGAGTGCTTAAAGGATTCGGCATCTCAGGAGGCTTTACCTATCTTGTCGACAGGGCTGTTGGCACCTACAGTGGAGAAAATGCAAATGAAAATCTTCCCGACTATTTTAAACTTGATGGAGGTTTATTCTGGTCGAATAAAAAAATAAAAGTCACGGCAAATGCATTTAACATTTTGGATAAGTATTTATACAGCGGAGCGTATTATACCAACTATTGGAACGCCCCAACTTACAACCAACCGGTTTACTCATGGCAGGCCGAAGCACCAAGAAACTACAGAGTAAGCGTAGCCTATAAATTTTAAATTAAATTAATCAGGAGAAGCTGGATCAGATCAATTTCTCCTGGTTTTAAAACCCAACCAGAAAACATGAAAACTAAAATCTCATTACTATTTTTATTTCTAGCCCTTAGCATTTCGAGTGCATTTGCACATGCTTTATGGATAGAAACAGCTTCAACAGGCAAAAAAGGGAAAGCACAGGAAGTGAAAGTTTTCTTCGGAGAATACGAAAGCAACGAACCTGATTCTGCCGCAAAATGGTTTAGCAACTTAAAAGAATTTAAACTGGCTCTAACTGCTCCAAACGGAACAACGAAAGTTTTAGCTACTGCTGCCGATGTAAGTTTCTTTAAAGCAAGCTTCACTCCAGATCAGGAAGGCACTTATAAACTTTCTGTGGTTCATGAAGTTGCTGACATTTATGAGAAAGCTAAAATTGAATATTATGCTTTTGCAGATGTTGCCGTAGGAAACGCAAAAATTAACACCGCTTTCCCAGCTACCGCAGCACTAACCATCAGACCAGATAAACATTCTTTAAGTGTAGGCGAAACATCAATTCATCAGGTAATTTACAACAAAACACCTTTTGCAAAGCAGAAGTTAACGGTTGTAAATGCTGAAAGAAAAGCACAGCCTACCGAAACCGATGCAGAAGGAAAATTCACTTTCAAGCCAGAACAAAAAGGAAACTATTTCCTGGAAGCCTTTACAGAAGATAAAACACCTGGAAAATTAAATGGAAAAGATTACGACAAAGTTTGGCATTTAGTGACTTATACTACTGAGGTTAAGTAGTCGTAAATTTTACAAAATTTAAAGCCAATTCGTCTCGAAAAAGCCTAATTGGTTCTTTTATTCAGCTTGCTAATGACACTAACAAAAACATCAATAAAATCAAAGAACAAAAAATCGCGACTACGACGGATTAGTGACTGGCTGCACCTGTGGTTAGGTATCGTATCGGGCCTGATCGTATTGATGTTGGGCATTACCGGATGTATATATGTTTTTCAAAAGGAAATTACTGAGTTGATTCACCGCAAAGCATATTTTGTTGATGTGCCA
This sequence comes from Pedobacter alluvionis, assembly GCF_003664035.1. Classification (GTDB taxonomy): domain Bacteria; phylum Bacteroidota; class Bacteroidia; order Sphingobacteriales; family Sphingobacteriaceae; genus Pedobacter; species Pedobacter alluvionis. The sequence goes on along the minus strand of NZ_RCCK01000015.1, from coordinate 124,548 downwards.
TCAAACCTTAAAACCTTGCCATTAAGTTTGCTGAAAACCAATGCTGAAAAAGCATTGGGAAATAAAAAGAAAATTGATTTTATTTCTACTTATAAAGCGCCGGAGAGGGCATGGGAATTTGGCACTTATAAAGCTGGTAATCCTAAAGCCTTCTGGTACTTCGATTCAGTTGATTATTACGATCTGGTACTGGTAAATCCTTACACAGGAAAAGTAACACTGGTGGCCGATCATAAATATGATTTTTTTGCAGTGGTTAAAATGATTCATTGGAGTTTGCTGATCAATCATCCCATTGGTCAACAGGTTATCGGTTGGTCTACTTTTATTTTTGTGTTCCTGCTCATTTCAGGTATGGTAATGTGGTGGCCTAAAAATCTCAAGAAATCAAACTTTGATAAGAGTTTTAAAGTAAAATGGAAAGCCAAATTTAAACGTATTAATTACGACATGCACAATGTACTGGGTTTTTATGTCATGATTATATGCCTGATGCTGGCTTTAACGGGCTTGGTGTGGGCTTTTCAATGGTTTCAGGGAGCAGTTTATGTTGTCGCATCAGGAACCACTACCCCACCAAAAGTGGTAGAAATAAAATCTGACTCAACAAAAACCAGTAATGCCGTTCCATTCAATATTGCCTTTGATCAGGCCAAAAAGATTTTTAAAAACGAAGATCGTATTGGTATGTCACCAGCGGGAGGCGGGACAGCAACTATTTATGCCACAGGTTACCGTGGTGAAGAAACTTACTGGAATTATGATATTTTACAGTTCGATCAGTACTCGGGCAAATTATTACATAGAACAAACCAATCAGAAAAAAACGGAGGTGAAACTGTAATTGGCATGAACTACGATATCCACGTTGGAGCTATTTTAGGCCTTCCCGGAAAAATAATGGCATTTTTCGCCAGTCTTATTGCAGCAAGTTTACCTATAACCGGATTTATTATCTGGTGGGGAAAAGGAAAAAAGAAAAAAAATCCCGCAATGGCGGAAAAATAAGTACATCCTAATTAATAATAAACATGAAATTTTTAAATCTATTTTTAGTCTTAAGCGGTTTAATTACCCTTAATGCTAATGCGCAAACAAAAGTTGACTCGCCGGAAGAAAAGCTAGAGAAGGATCGGAAAGCAATAAAATCTTTAGCCGGTTTTTATGAGGTGAATTTCAATTATGGCGAAGTAACCGCACCTGATCCAAATTACAAATTCAGCAAACCTTACGAAAGCCATGGCAACGAATGGGCCGAAATTATTGTTGATGAGCCTAAAAGAATTGTGATACAACACATGCTGGCCATTAACGATACTACGGTTATTAAACACTGGCGTCAGGACTGGACTTATGAAGACACCAACATTATGCTTTATACAGAAGGTAATGCATGGAAAAAAGGCAATTTAACACCAGCAGATGTAAAAGGCAAATGGACCCAAAAAGTGTATCAGGTTGATGATAGTCCACGTTACCAGGGTTACGGTACCTGGAGCCATGTTGGCGGTCACGATTCCTGGTCTAGCGAAACCGATTCTCCACTTCCGAGAAGAGAATCTACTGTACGTAAAGATTACAATGTATTAAACCGCGGCAGCAGAATAACCATTACTAAAGATGGTTGGATGTTTGAGCAGGACAATAAAAAAATTGTGCGCTCTGCCAGTGGCGATAAACTTTTAGCCGTTGAAAAAGGTTATGAGGAATTTACGAAAATAGACCCTAAAACTTTTGCCAATGCACAAAAATGGTGGGACAGCCAAAAATCTTACTGGGCTGATGTACGTGGCGTTTGGACAGATATCATCGGATCTCAAAACACCTTCAAAGTACAAACCATGGCCAATGGCAAGTTGCTTTACGAAACACTTTTTAGCTTGGGCGATCAATCTATTAAAGAAAAATGGTCAGCAAACCAGAACAAAGAAAAAATTAAAACCGCTTTACAGCCTTATTTGGTAAAGTAAAGCAGTCAAATTATAACGAATGGTTGATGGTTGATGGTTAACGGCAATGGTCTGTTAACTGTCAACCATTTTATGTTTAACCATGCCTTATCACTTGGGTGTGTAGGTAATATTAATATGAAAATCAAAGTCTGGCACACTTCGGTTGCTAAAGTCCTGCTATCGCTGCAAGTCCTCACGTGCCTCGTTCCGGGCTTTACGCTTGATCAGGTTTATTAACTTAGGTCTAGTAATTCTTGGTGCTAAACACACCATGTTAGTCGAGCTTTATAAGCATGTTTTACCTATCATAAAGCCAGAAGGCTTGTAAAAATCTCAATTATGCTCTATATTTAGCAAATATCTAATGTTAATCTCATGAACTTTTTTAAAAACTATTTTCTGGCTGCTGGTATTGTTTGGACACTATGTGCATTGTCAATTCTATTTTTAAATTTTAACTTCCAGGCAAAGGAAATTACCATAACACTTATTATTCCGCTTTCATATGCTATTTTCAGGTTGTTTGATCAACCAAAACAATTACCCAAAACAGAGTAATACCCCAATACGATTCAATATTTGATATGAGATTTTTCTTCTTAATTGTATTTTTTCTATTTTTAAAGTACAGTTTCGCTCAAGATTCTACCTATACCAGAAATGTAGTAAATACCCTTACCTCAAAAGAATTATGGGGTAGAGGTTATACCAAAGATGGGATGAAAAAAGCAGCAGAATATCTTGCGGTAGAATATCAAAAAATTGGTCTGCTGCCAATGGGTAATTCTTATCCGCAGCCTTTTAATTTCCCTGTAAACACCTTCCCGGGAAAAATGATGGTAGCCATCAATGGACAAAAACTTGTTCCGGGTAAAGATTTCATTGTAAATAATGAGAGTCCGGGTATTAAACAAACGACACGTTTAACTCCGATTGATAGTCTTAATTACCAGGCTACACCTTCATTAAATGTTTCACTAAAAGATAAATTAACCTGGTCAGTAGCTACTGAAGTTGGAGAAGTAACCACCATCCAGCTAAATAAAAAGAATTTTACCGCAATACCAAAAAAAATCAGTGTTGATATTGAAAACAAATTCATTCCTAACTTTGAGGCGGCAAACGTTTGCGGTTTAGTAAAGGGCACTAAATTTCCCGATTCCATTTTAATCATTACCGCACATTACGACCATCTGGGTGGTATGGGGGCTGATACCTTTTTCCCTGGAGCAAATGATAACGCGGCTGGCGTGGCTACCCTATTAAGTTTAGCCAAATATTATGCTGCCCATCCTCAACCCTACTCCATTGGTTTCATCTGTTTTGCAGCTGAAGAAGCCGGATTATTAGGATCAAGATATTTTGTAGAGAACCCTTTGGTTCCTTTAAGTAATATAAAATTCCTCCTTAACCTCGATCTGGTTGGAACTGGCGAAGCCGGGATGACCGTGGTTAATGCATCTGTTTACCCTAAAGCATTTGCTATGCTCAACGCCATTAACAATAAAAATCTGTATATCTCAAAAATAAACCCGAGAGGTAAAGCAGCCAACAGTGATCATTATTTCTTTACTGAAAAAGGTGTTCCAGCATTTTTCATTTATACCCAGGGTGGCCCCTCTGCCTACCACGATGTATTCGATAAACCTGAAACATTACCCCTTACCAAGTACAAAGATCTGTTCAAATTAATTGTTGGCTTTAATCAAAAACTGATGGAATAGCTGCCCTTTATGACTAGTCCATGTAATTTCTCTTTTAGTATCTGCAGAAGCCTAAAGCATTTTTAACACCTAAAGAATTAGTTTTTTTGATTATGCCTTTAAAGTTAGCTTTACCAAATACTGATCTTCTCCATCATCAAAAATCATTTCTGTGTCCCATCCTGTTTCTTTAGCGGTACGTTTGATAGTTTCCTCATCTATATAAATCCAGTTGAACCAATTCCCTTTTTCTCCCTTATATTCATACTGGTAAGATACTTCACCATAGTATTGGTTTTGCGGCTTGGGCATATCTTCATATAAATAAGCAATATCAGAAGAATCGAAAATTACCTGCCCTTCAGGATTGATCAGGTCTTTTAACTTGATCAGAAAATCTTTAAAACCGGGCAAATTTCCTGTTAAACCGATACCGTTCATCAGCATAATAATGGTATCGAATTTCTCCTCATAGGTAAAAACATCCTGTACGAATGCTTTTTTCACACCACGGTCTTTCATAATGTTCACTGCTGCTTCAGAAATATCAATAGCCGTAACATCAATATTAAATGCTTGTAGAAGCAATGCATGACTACCTACACCAGCACCAATATCCAACACCTTGCCACTACATAAATGCAAAGCCTGAAGTTCTAAAACAGGCATATCTTCATCATCACGAAAGAAAAATTCTAATGGCATTTCTTCTGGCTCACCATACGAATTGTGCAGCCAAAGAGTTTCTGCCTCTCCCGTTCTATAAATATCTGTTAGCGCTTTACCAAAAACATCCATGGGGCAAAGATAGGGAAAATGGAAGAGGTATGAGGTAAGATGGAAAATGGCCATGCTGTGCATTGTGCTGGTCGGGATTTGTAATCCCGACTAAGAGAATCAAACAACGGTCTGGATTATAAATCCAGACCAACGCTTAATCGTTACGCTGCTGGTCGGGATTTGCAATCCCGTCTAAAAGAGCTAAGGATTTGTAATCCTAATAAAATCAAACTGAAATGGAGGATAAGGGTATGGGTCTCAAATCCAGACCAACGCTTAATTCTTAAAAATAAAGCTAAAAAAATATAGTTACTCCAAACTCAAACACTTGATGGTATTCTGGTATGGCTACATGTTTAAAACCATTATCTTTTAACCTCGTGGCAAAATGCTGTTGCACCTCATACTCCCCATGAACCAGAAACAATTGTTTCACTTTCGCCGGATCCTGGCAAGATAAAAACTGTAATAAATCCTCATAATCGCCATGTGCACTCATCGATTTTATCAATTGTACTTCAGCTTTAACATCATATTCATCACGGAAAATTTCAACAACTTTTTGTCCGGCAATTAACCTGCCACCGAGTGAATTTGGCTCACAATAACCCACCATTAAAATCGTATTTTTCTGGTTACTAATATTGTTTCTGATGTGGTGCTTTACCCGACCAGCCTCCGCCATACCCGATGCCGAAATAATTACAGATGGCCTTGGATCTTCATTTAAAGCTTTCGATTCCTCCACACTCTCAATAAAGCGCAAGCCCTTAAATCCAAACACATCATGGTCTATTTTTAAGGTTTCTTTAACCCCATTATTATACACTTCTGGGTGATTCTTAAGAATTTCGGTTGCTTTTGATGATAACGGACTATCTACATAGTAAGGAACATCAGGTAATTTACCTTTTAGTTCCAATCCGTTTAAAGCATAAAGCAGTTCCTGTGTACGGCCAACAGCAAAAGCCGGAATAATTACTTTACCTTTTTTTACTTTGCAGGTATTATTAATGATTTCCAAAAGCAGATCTTCGATCGGATCGAGATCTTTATGTAGCGAATCGCCGTAGGTTGACTCCATTAAGATGTAATCGGCCTGGTCAAACTGCTGGGGACTTTTTAAAAGCAGGTCACCATAACGACCAACATCGCCAGAGAAAGTAATCCGGGTTGGTTTTCCCTCTTCCGTAATGGTAAGGTGTACTGCAGCACTGCCCAAAATATGACCAGCATCTGTAAATTTCAAGCGTATTTCCTGTTCAATTTCAAAATCTTCTTCATACTCCACAATCTTCATCAGACTAAGTGTTTTGATAACATCTTCTTCTGTATAAAGTGCTTCTTCCATTTCTTCGCCGTTGCGGAGGTGGCGGTTTGCATATTCAGCGTCCTGCATCTGGATTTTGGCAGAATCCATCATTAAAATGCGGGCAAGATCCATAGTGGCCGGGGTACAGAAAATCTTACCTTCAAAACCTTCGGCAATCAATTTGGGTAATAAACCGCAATGATCAATATGGGCGTGTGATAAAACGAGATAAGTAACTTTTTTGGCATCGAAACCAAAGTAATCGTTTAATTTATCGGTAACATGACCCATTCCCTGGAATAAGCCACAATCTAATAATATCCGGGTACCGTTTTTTAAGGTAATAAGGTGCTTACTCCCCGTAACCGTACGGGCGGCACCATGAAAAGCAATGTTCATCAAGATGTTGGTTAGAAAATATATAGAATAAAAATGCCGGATATTTCCGGCACTTCCAATTCGTTATGCATTTATTTCTGCTACTTTATCTTTAACCTTATCTGCAACGCTTGTGGCTTTATCTGCCAAACCTGCTAATTTATCTTTAGAAGCATCTAAAAGATCAGCAAAAAAATCTGATACTTTACTTTTCAGATCGCTGGTCGAATCTGACGATAATGCCAATGCGATGGTTGCTCCTAATGCTGCTCCGGCTAATACGCCTACTATAATTTTTGTCTCTTTTTTCATGATCTTAGTGATTTACTTATTAAACATATTTAACCCACAGGTGTTTTTATTTTTTTCATCTTACAAAAACCAATCCACAATGAAGCGAATATTTTTTATAGACCTGGACAATACCATTTATTTTACCAAAGCGAACGAAGAACAGTTGATGGGCGAATTATACCGTTTCTTGGAAAGTATGGATTTAGGAATCAGCAAAGAAGATTTTCAACTTGCCAAGCAGGAAATGTTAAAAACGCCTTTTCTGAAAGTGGCTAAAAAATACGGTTTTAAAGAAGAAGTAATGCCTGACGTGATTTCTTATCTCCAAAACAGAGAAGTAACCAAGCCTTTAAAGCCGAGCGACGATTATCACCACATCAAAAGTTTAATCGGACGGAAATTTATTGTAACGGCCGGTTTTCCAAAACAACAGCTTTCAAAAGTAAAGATGCTGGGCATCGCAGATGATTTTGAAGAAGTGCATGTAGTTGATGTTTCTATAGCTAACAAGAAAAAAACTTTTGAAAAATTGATCGATCAGCATCACCTTGACAAAAATGACATTTTAATTATTGGCGATGATGCCGAATCGGAAATTAAATTCGGACTGGAACTGGGAATAACTACTTTTTTACTCGATCCTGAAAACCTGCACCCAAATGCCGAAAGCACTTTTAGGGGGAATGATTTGAGTAATTTGCATATAGCAGCGGGGCAAGCTTCGTTACGTCCTGTCGAGTGAAGTGCAACGTAGCCGAGAAATCTAAATATCGAAGCTAACTTATATAAATCCCTCATTAAGCTGTATTCTAAGGATGACGATTGCACTTAAAAAGCTTAAATGTTCTAAGGTGACTCAGGTGGTCAACATTAAAATGAAATAGTTAAAAACCAGATATTACTAAACAGTTTCCCCAATTGTTATGACCACCTTAGGCACCTAAGCACACTTTATAAAAGTTCATCAATAAAAAAGTCCCGATTTTCATCGGGACTTTCCATTTATCCTCTGCCACCTCTTGATGGTCTTCCACTTTCACCACCACCTCTTTGTTGTGGTGGAGCTTCTCTTCTTTGTTCTTGTCTTTGTTGCTGCTGCTGAGCTCTTTGTTGTTGAGCCTGAGCATCACGTTGTGCACGCTCTTGTTGCGCTTGCTGGGCACGTTGCTGTTGAGCCTGTGCATCGCGTTGTGCTCTTTCTTGTTGTTGCTGCTGGGCTTGTTGCACACGCTGCTGTTGCATTTGCTCATTACGCTGTTGCTGAGCTTGAGCATCGCGTTGAGTCCTTTCTTGCTGTTGCTGCTGGGCTTGTTGCACACGCTGCTGTTGCATTTGCTCGTTACGTTGCTGTTGAGCCTGTGCATCGCGTTGGGTTCTTTCCTGCTGTTGCTGCTGCACTTGTTGCGCACGTTGCTGTTGCATCTGTTCATTACGTTGTGCTCTTTGTTGATCCATTTGAGCGCGTTGCTGATCATTCTGGACTGGCTGTTGTGGCTGCATATTACGTTGGTTACGTTGTTGATCTGTGCTCATGCGATCTTGATTACGCTGTTGTCTGATCTGATCTAAACGTTGTTGATCCTGGCCACGATTTGCATTTTCCTGCCTGTTCCCGTTATCAATTCCGTTAGTGCCACCACGACTAATACGTCCGTTTGCATCCCTGTTATAAGCCTCGCCCCTGTTATTTGGCTGATTGTTATTATTTCTATCTGGTTGTGTAGAAGTACGATTATCTCTAGATCCAAAACGGTTGTCGTTATTGCCTGGATTACCGCCTCTTTGATCGCGATTGGTATACCCTTCGTTTCTTCCGCCTCTGCTAATACCAGCATTACCTTGTTCAAATCTTCTTGGTGCAGCATTACGATTATCTACCGCATTACGTTCAGGTCTTGGTCTGTAAATAGAAACCTCTCTACCACCAACCCTGCTTGCGCCCGGTCTTGAACTTTGTGCATAACGGTAAACTGTTACATCTCTATTGGTTGCACGTCTGATATCTTCAACCCTTGGACCGCCATAATAAGTTCTTCTATTATATACATAAGTATTATTGATGATTGTGGTGTTGCGGATGTATACATTATTGCGACCGTAATCATATCTTGGGAAAGTATTGATATAAATATTACGTTGTGGAATAAAGTTCCAGCAAAATTCCGGTACCGCATAACGGCGGCCAAAGCTTAAATTAATACTGATACTTGGTGCCATAGGCGCCCATCCGTAATAACCATCACCACTTCTCCAATCTACCCAGGCTGGTCCCCAATTGGTATCAGGTAACCAGATCCACTGCCTGTAACTGTTAATTACCCAACGGCCATAGTGGAAAGGTGCCCAGCCCCAATCGTAATTAGAAACCCAGGTATTGCCATATTCTGTCATTGCCCAACGCCCGTTTGTGTAATATGGGCGAAATTCGTTTTGATCTACATCTGGTCGCCAAACATAACCATATTGTGGATCCTGAATCCAGGTACCATAGGGCGAAAGTTCGTCGTAAAAAGTCTGTAAAGAGATGTTGCCAGTACTGTAACCATCATTCTGGTAATCGTTTTGATAGTCTTGTGCCCTGACAAGGGTTGTGGTTCCGGCAAGGAGCGCAAAGAGCCCCAGCACAAGTGCCGTAGATTTCAGTGTTTTCATTTGTGTGTTTATTTTAATAACCTAATGTGTGTGTATCAATTAGAGAACCAAAATTAAAGAAGGTTTAATATGCAAGCATAGTTTTAGCGTTTTCCTTCAAATATTGCGTTGCAGGGCATATTTAACTAATATTTAACGTTTTAAGTGAAGTTTAATTGTGCAGAAAATTAGTCAGTTAGAAATAAAATTTGCTACACCTTTGCTTACAAAAGAGATTATATTGCTAATACAGCAAACTTTAGAACTTAAATTCTATTTATTGTGAGTATTTTTGTAGCATGCAAAAAGGCACTTTATACCTTATTCCCGTACCATTGGCTGAAGAGGTAGCACACAAAACGTTTACTCCTTATTTGGTTGATACCATTAACCAGATTGATACCTACATTGTCGAAAACAGTAAAACAGCCCGTAAGTTTTTAAAGGAGGCTGGACTAAAAACCCCTCAAAAAGATCTGATCGTACACGATTACGGTAAACATAACCGCACCGATTTAGGTCAGTTTTTTGCGGAGCTTAATGCGGGTAAAGATGTAGGTTTGATGAGCGAAGCGGGGTGCCCTGGCATTGCCGATCCAGGAGCCGATATTGTTGCCGAAGCACATAAACGCGGTATTAAAGTGGTACCATTAGTAGGGCCTAGCTCGATTTTACTGGCCTTAATGGCATCGGGTTTTAACGGACAAAGTTTCGCCTTTTGGGGTTATTTGCCAATCGATAAAGAGCAGCGCACCAAAAGGATTAAAGATTTAGATTTATCGGCCAGCCGCTACAAACAAACACAGATATTCATCGAAACACCTTTCCGCAATAACCAGCTTTTTGAAGAAGTGCTGAAAAGTTGCAAGCCCAATACACAGGTATGTGTAGCCAGCAACCTTACTGCAACAGATGAATTTATTAAAACCCAAAGTGTTTACAACTGGCGAAAAGAGGAAATAGACCTGCATAAACAGCCAACTATATTTTTATTGTACTAAGTTGTTCATTCATTCAGTAGCCATTGGTTCATTGGTGATTGACATTGGTCACATATGCCTTTCAAATCGTCGTCATCTCGACTGAAGCGTAGCGAAATGGAGAGATCTATTCTTCTTAGATTTCTCAGCTGAAATGCATTCTGTTCGAAATGACTACTAATCGAAGTACAATAACTCAAAAAAATCAAAACATATCCCGCACCAGATTGGTTGTTAATGTAGCGTTCTGTAATATTATTCACTAAATTTTATAATTATGAAAAATACGGGCACACCAAAAAACAACCCCACAGTTCAGGGCAGTTCAATAGCAGATCGGGCAAATCATGATGTTAAAACCGATAAAAAAATCCAGGGCATTACCAACGGTGGCGGACAACGATCTGATCAGACTTCGAACAAGGACAATCAGCGGAAATACGATAATAAGAAATAATGAAAAAAGGTGATGGTCTTTCAAGATCATCACCTTTTTTGTTAATCATAAATCCCTAATCCACAAGAGAAGTTTCTTCCTTTGTTTCTGCGAATAATTGTTCCTATATCTTATCTTTTCTGTTTTAGTTAACAAACTAAACACAGCTCACTGACAATGTTATGGTAGCGTAAAAACTTAGCTGAAAATATTATTCACTAGCTAAATTTCCTGCAATTGAAGATATATTCTTTAAAAGAATACGCTAATCTACTTTGCACAATACCAATCTTATCTAATCACCCTGTCAGGAGAAAAGGCAATAAAATATTCAGACCCGGTTTGGATACTAACATTAAGATTGGGCACATTAATTTTGGGCTGCTCTTTAAGCTGCGATAATACACTGGCTGTAAAATCATGTATCTTTTTCGAATCTACATGAACAGAAACTGTAGGAAAGAAATCATGCTCGATTGCGGCCTTTCCCTGCTCACTTACCTGGCTAAATATCCACGATTCTGAAGCCCGAAAACCATTTTCGTTGTTAGCATTATTTAAATGATATAAAAACACTTTCGCCTGTAAGGCTATACTCTCATTTTGCATACTATAAAATTTGGGCCTTCTTGGCCATAATTTGGTAAGGTAAGAAGAATAAACTGGTAGTACCCTTTTTTAATTGGTGAGCAATATGGAATTAACTATTTTTTTCTTCAAAACTCTTATTTAAATCAAGAAACAACACATAAAATAGACTGTTTGTGTAAATTTTTAAATACAAATACAACTTTAAAACATTACAAAGCATATTGATTAAGTCTTGGTGTAAAATTATCCGACAGGTAAAAAATAATGTAACACGTTCTTTTACATTTGTTTATCAGCTCTTAAGGATTAACTAACCAATATCCCATGAAAAAAAACCTAAAAAGAATCGCGATCGTAGCGATGGTTGCAGTAGTAATTGCAGCATGTAAAAAAAACCAGGAAACATTAACATCAGAACCACAAGAAACTGTAAAAAATACCGATAAGGTTTTACAGCACATTAAAAATTTAGGCTTCCCCGAATCGAGTATTGTTGATAATGGAAATGAATATGTTGTTGAGGAAGATATTATATTTCCTAAAAACATGGAAATCCCTGCTAATACGGGGCTAAAAACCGAACAGTATTACACCGGAAGTATCGTAAATGCAACGAAAAAATTGAATATCAGGATTTTTGTAGATGCATCTATGACCTCAATGAGCAGTGAGATCAATAGTGCCATTGCGCAATGGAATGCTGTTCCAAATTCGACCTTACGCTTTAGCGTTGTAAGAACAGCACCTTATGACATTCTGATCAAAAATGAAAATTTAGGAAATGGTGTTTGCGGCCAGGGACAGTTCCCTTCGGGAGGAAGTGCAGGTGCTTTGGTTAAAATCAATAAAAATTATATTGCCGGTAATTCTTTTGCACAACGTGCCAGAACAATATGCCATGAATTCGGTCACTGTATTTCTTTCAGACATACCAATTGGGCAGCTCAGGGCGAATCTACTGCTACTAATGTTCCTGGTGTTACCGGAACAGATGCCCTATCACTTATGAATGGTGGCCAATGTGGCTCAGGTGCTACAGTATTATCACAAAAAGATAAAAATGCTACCGCTGTATTATATTAAAATTTGCTAAAAACAACTAAATAAACCTAAACCGATCTGGAAGGTGCTGATAATTAATTAAGCCCGGGAGCCCATTGTAGCACCCGGGCTTATTCTTTTGATAAGGCAATAATGTCTTTTCCTTCTAAAATCCGCCGCTCATTAGTGTGGCTCAAAGTATTGATCATCGCATCGCCCAGTTCAGCCATCGTGCAAAATCCACCTGGATAAATAGCCCTTCCAAGCGGAAATAACCAATTGATATAGGTATAAAATTTATGTGCATATTTCTGACCTGGCAATGGTTTAATAAAACCCGGACGGAAATTAAAAACCTGTTCGAAAGGTAATTTTGTTAAATCGCTTTCCGTTTTGCCTTTTACCTGTGCCCATTTTAAACGGCTATGCGCATTGGTTCCTCCACCAGAAACATAACAAAAAGTCATATCGCTATTGAGTTTGCTTAATGTTTGCGCAACATGCATGGTAAGTGTATAAGTCATTTTATAATAGGTTTCCTGATCAGCACCTACTGAAGTAATGCCTAAACAGAAGAAACAGGCATTATAGCCTTTTAACTGACTTTCTATCGCCGAGAAATCGAAAAAATCAGCGTGGATAATCTCTTTCAGCTTTGCATGGCTATAGCCAGAAGGTTTGCGATTAATGACTAAAACCCCATCTATTTCAGGGCTATTTAAGCACCGCATCAATACCCCTTCACCAACCATTCCGGTAGCACCGGTAATGATAACATTATTTTGATCTCTGGTTTTTCCCATGGAAGTCTGTTTAATATTAAAACGAATGTAAGTTAATCTTTGTTTGCTAATGAGATCCAGATAGATTCTTTTCACCTGGTTATGCCAAAAAAGAGATATTTTTATGATTAAATTAATTATTTTTAAGAACACCAGCCACATGAAGAGTCAGAACCTTTCTTGCATTAAAATAATGATGCTTCCTTGCTTATTATTCATTTCCTGTCAGTTATTTGCACAACAGGAATTGAGTCCGAGGCAAACCTATCCTAATTTATTTGAGCAAGTTCAGATGGCAGGAATTTATCCTGATAGTAAATCTTTCGTGGATGCGATCCCAAAAAGGAAGCCTTCAGAAATCATGAACGCTTATATCACGCACAAAAAAGACAAAAATTTTGATTTAAAGGCATTTGTAAGCGAATACTTTATCCTGCCTGAAAACCATCACGCAGCTTACCATTCGGATATCAAAGCAGGTATCGAAAAACATTTAGACACGCTGTGGACGGTTTTAAAAAGAAATCCGGATACAGTTTCCTCTTATCAAACTTCGTTACTGACATTACCAAAATCCTACATTGTTCCGGGTGGCCGTTTTAGGGAGGTTTATTATTGGGATTCTTATTTCACCATGTTGGGCCTGCAAAAGGCAGATAAAACAGAAACCATAAAAGATATGGTTGATAATTTTGCCTTCCTCATCAATAAATACGGTTTTATCCCGAATGGGAACCGAACGTATTACTTAACACGCTCGCAACCTCCGTTTTTTGCTGCTATGGTTCAATTGCTAACCCAGCATAGTAAGGATGTAAAACTTCGGGATTATAGGGATGCATTGGAGAAAGAGTACAATTTCTGGATGAAAGGTGCCAGTAATATAGGTAATGGAAAAGCCATTAACCATCTGGTAAGATTAACAGATGGCACCATTTTAAACCGCTATTACGATGCCAGCGATCAGCCACGTGAAGAATCGTACAGGGAAGATTTTGAAGCAGCAAAATCAACAAAGCAAGTTCCATCCACATTTCTGAGAAATGTACGTTCTGCTGCAGAATCGGGTTGGGATTTTAGCAGCAGGTGGTTTGCCGACGGTAAAAACTATAGCCAGATTATTACTACAGATCTGCTTCCTGTTGATTTAAATACATTATTATACAATCTGGAAACTACAATTTCGGCGGCAAACAAAGAGGCAGGCAATAATGCAAAGGCCGCAGTATTTGCCAAAAAGGCAGTTAAGCGTAAGGCAGCTATCCTTAAATATTTCTGGAACAAAAACCAGGGCTTTTTTACCGACTATAACTGGAAAAAACGCTCTTTATCCAATCAGCTTACGCTTGCAGCAGCTTTTCCTCTTTATTTTAAGCTGGCAACAAACGCACAGGCGAAAGCTGTTAAAGAGAAGTTAGCAAAGGATTTTTTTAAAACCGGTGGTTTAATTACAACCTTAACCACAACAAAACAACAGTGGGATGCACCAAATGCTTGGGCACCGCTGCAATATATCAGTATTATGGGGTTGCGCAATTATGGCTATGATAAACTGGCCGATACCATAAGTACAAGGTGGATAAGCCTTAATATTTCGGTATTTAAAGAAACCGGAAAATTAATGGAAAAGTATAATGTGGTAGAAACGGATAGTAAAGGTGGTGGTGGCGAATATCCGCTACAGGATGGTTTTGGCTGGACAAATGGTGTACTTTTAAAACTGATGAAAAAATAACTATTGAGATGAGAATTCCTCTTCTCATCCATTTTGATGAATACAATCGGTTTTAATAAAAAAGAGGCCGAACCCTTAACAGAAATAATTAGCCTGTTAACGGTTCGGCCCCCTCGGTGTCTGCTAAATTTTAATATCCTGGATTTTGTATAAGATTTGGATTACCAAGCTGATTATCGGGAATAGGAAAAAGTAAGTATTTAGCCTCACTTGCCGGTTTTTCTTGCCATGCAGCAAGGAATTTACCAAAACGGATTAAATCCTGTCTCCTAAAACTTTCCCAATATAACTCACGGCCACGCTCATCCAGTAATATATCCAATGTTAAATTTGGTAAAATTGAAGCACCTCTAACCGTTCTGATCGAATTTACAATGGTTAAGGCAGCTGCTGGCTGCGATGTTCTTAACAGGGCTTCGGCTTTCATCAATAATACGTCGGCATAACGGAAATAAACCCAGTCGTTGTCCGGTTTTCTTGAACCTGCATTCGCATAGTCAATTGGGTATTTGATCACGCGGATACCTGCCACTTCCAAATGGTTAGGGTCTCTTTCTATAATGCTTACCTCTGGCGTAAATGCCAATGGATTGCCTTTTCTATCTTTTAAAGCCACCCCATTCTGATTTACCTGTTGACCAACCAAAAACCCTACCCTAACACCTGCAACATTGGTTTGGCCAGCATAAGATCCGCCTCTTCGTTTATCATCAGCTTCAAATTTTGCATAGAAGTTTGATAGTGTCGAAAAACCGTTGTAACCACTCGGGTCCTGGTTATAGTGTGTGGTACATTTCCACTGACCATCCAGATCGCTGCCATTTACACCACCTAAATTTTGTGCGGTAAAAATGTTTTCAGTTGAAAGCAGATCATTCGTAGGAGCGAAATTATCGAAGTAGTTTGGCGTGAGTACATAACCTCCGGCTGCTATTTCATCGGCAAGCGAAATTACCCTGGCCATATCTGCAGCATCAAAAGTTGGTGTATTGCGATTCAGGAAAGCTCCTTTGTTAAGATAAAGTTTCATTAAAAGTGTTCTGGCCGCATTTTTATTGGCAACATTTGCGGGTCCGGCAGGCAGATCGGGAATGATTGCCGTTAACTCGCTAATGAGGTAGGTAATTTCATCTGCTGCATTTCTTACACGGGATGGTTTGGTAACGCCTTCACCGGGATCCCTATAAGGCACCTGCCCCCAGCCATCAAGCACAGAAAATTGGGCAAATGCACGTAAAAAACGCGCCTGCGCGGCCTGCCCTGCATTTGGACTTGCATTTAAAACACTTGTAGCCACATAAGAAATACTATTTAAATCTCTGAACACGTCCGAAATCCGGGCATGATCTGGTGCCCATTTATGTAAATGTAATGCACGCCATGCCCCATTATCGTCCCAATCGCCTGCACGTGTGGGCACTATAATTTCGTCAGACGTTACTTCCTGCAAAGCGGCCCAATTCCATGGTGCCTGGTAAGGACCGATCATTGCGGCGTATGTGGCACCCAATACCCCGGCAACATTATTTGATGATACTGCTCCACTACCAACCTGGCCATTCAGGTTTTCATCCAGCTTGGTACAGCCTGAAAAACTTAGGGCAACCACAGCGAAACTGAAAATATATTTATTTTTCATGTTATTATAGTTAAAAGATTAAAGGGAAAAATTAACACCAAAATTGAAGGTCCTTGCTGTTGGGTAAGCTGTATAATCTATCCCGGCAGAAGGAACCCCGCTAACACCTTTGTTTACATTCACCTCTGGATCAAAACCGGTGTATTTTGTAATTACAAATAGGTTTTGGCCGTTAACATAAACGTTTAAAGATTTTATTGATTTACCGATATTCCCGATATTGTAGTTAAGGGTGGCATTGGCCAACTTTAGGTAATTACCTTTTTCGATATACCTTGATGAAGCCGCAATTGGATTTGCAAGCGACTCTTGAATAGGTGCGTTAACCAAGGCGGCAGAAATATTCCGCTGGGCACCAAGGTTGGAAATAGCCAATACAGAATTTGCGGTGTTATTGTAAATATCCTGACCAAATGAACCATTAAAGTTTGCCGTGAACGAGAATTTCTTATACCTTAAATTGGTACTTAAACCTAAAATCACTTTCGGATTGGGATTACCTACATAATAAGCGGTAAAGCCATCATCGGTATATTGCGAAAAGCCACTCGCATCCAAACCATTATACTGGCGGGTAACCATGGCAAAAAGTGGTAAACCATTTTGGATCACTTCGGTTGTGACACCACTTAAACCCTGGCCGTTTAGCGAACCTGTTTTAATAATGCCATTTATGTTCTGAACTTTATTGTTGATAAAAGTGGCATTACCGCCTAAAGACCATGTAAAGTTATCTTTATCGATAATTGTACCATTTAAAGTTAACTCCAATCCCTTATTGATGATCTGGCCCGGTAAATTTACCCAGGTAGGCACATTACCACCAACTGCAGGAGAAAATGCAATTTGCGGGAACAATAAATCGTTGGTTTTTTTATTAAAATAATCTATTGATCCCGTTAACCTGTTTTTAAACAGTCCGAAGTCTATACCCACGTTGGCCTGTTTATCCGATTGCCACTTTAAATCTGCATTTTCATTATTGATTGGCGTTAGGATAGGCGAACCGTTCGCATTTCCAAAATCGTAACGGAGCTGTGCAGAACCAGATGGAAAGTCCTGATTACCTGTTTTACCATAACCTAAACGTAATTTTAACTGATCTAACCATTGGATATCAGACATGAAACTTTCCTTTCTGATATCCCAGGCTGCGGCAAAAGAAGGGAAATAACCATAACGGTTAGATTTACCAAATTTGGTAGAACCATCTGCCCTGAAAGTGGCAGTTAAGATATACCTGTTATCATAATTAAAAATTGCCCTTGCAAAATAAGATTGTAATTCTGTTGCAGGGTTATTAAAGGTAGAAAATGTACGGTTAGCTGGTGCCGTGGTTTGAAAAGCATCCGTATAATCGGCAGCGATATCGCCAAAACCAGTTGCAGTATTGGTTGCCCCTTTGTTGATAAAGTTTGAATACTCATAACCTAAAATCGCGTTCAGGTTTAGCTTGCTTGCAATTTCTTTATTAAAGTTTAAGGTATTGGTAAACTGTTGGGTAATCAATTCGTTGTTGGAGTAGCTGGCATAACCGCCAAGAAAGGTTCCGGATGGTTGGATGCCCTGCAGGTTTAAAGTACTCCTGGTAGATGCCCTTCTGATACCTGTGCTATAATTTACACTGGCAAGCATGCGGTACTCTAACCAGGGCGTAATTTTGTAATATGGAGAAACGCTGCCCAAAATGGTAGACACTTTCGATTTATCGTTATTTGCAGCCAGGGCAGCTAAAGGATTGATGGTGGTAGAACCGTAATCTATAAATAAACTGCCATCGGGATTATAGAAAGATTGGGTGGGATTCCAAGATAATGCCTGCGAAATTAAGCTTCCTGTAAACCCCGCATCGGTGGTAATTGGCGCTACACTTTCCAGGTACTGGTTGCTGATCATGTTAATGTCCACTCCCAGCTTTTTACTTTCCAGAAATTTGAAATTACCATTAAAGCCAGCACTGTATTTTTTAAAATCGGTTGTTTTGATGATCCCCTGTTGATCCTGGTAGCCAAGTGAAACACGAAAAGTATTACCATTGGTACCGCCACTAATACCAATTGAGTAATTTTGGTTATACGCTGTTCTGGTAATTGCATCCAAAGCGTCAACGCTGCTCCCGAAATCACCGGTTGTAAGACTGTATTTCTGCAGTGCTGCACGGTATTCATCACCCGTTAAAACATCAACCCGCCTTGCAATGTTACTTACGCCTGCAGATGCACTTACATCGATTTTAGTCTCACCAGATTTTCCTCTTTTAGTAGTAATTAAAACCACACCATAGGCAGCACGCGAACCATAAATTGCCGTAGCCGATGCATCTTTCAATATCTCCATCGACTCGATATCGGCCGGATTGATAAAGTTTAAAGGATTGCCATCAGGTGCTGTACCGATACCCGCACTTGTTGATGGCCTCGCCGATCTTCCGTCAAGTGCTACCCCATCTACTACATAAAGGGGCTGCCCTGTTCCGGTAATGGCAGAATTACCCCTTATCCGAACAGTAGAGGCACCACCTGGTTGTCCACTGTTATTGATCATCTGTACACCTGCAACTTTACCCTGTATCAATTGATCGGGCGCATTTAGCGGGCCTTTATTAAAATCTTTGGCCGATACGGTTGTTGCGGCACCTGTTAAATCATTTTTTCTCACGGATGCATAACCGATAATCACAACAGCGTCGAGGTTATTGAGCGAACTTAAGGTAATGTTAAGCAGGGTTTGATTGTTGATACTTACTGTTTGCGATTCGTAACCTACAAAGCTTACCGTTAGCCGGCTTGTTCCGTTTGGGGCAGTGATCTGGTACTTACCCTCTGCATCGCTTTGCGTTCTGGTGTTTGTACCCGTTATTTGCAAGGTTGCGCCGGCTAAAGGCGTTTTATCAGTATCGTATATCATACCTTTTACAGTGATCTGGGCAAAGGCTGCCATACTGGATAAAAAGATTAAGAGACTTAAACTGATGAGTTTCTTTAGTGAATACAATTTCTGTTTCAAAGACAAAACAGACCAATTGCCTGGTAAAGTGATGTTCATAGTGATTTATTATAATTGGTTAGAAATTAGGTTTTTAAGAGCTTTTAGTACTGGAACTTAGGGCGGACTCTTTTTCATGGTTTTCAGTTTTATATTGATATTTACTTGATTATCCTGCAATTGATAACTGGTGCCAATGAACAACTCCATTGATAAATGCCCGCTCTTGATTGGGTAGTTCAAAATTTCTGGGATCGTTCCCGACATTTATGACATCAAAACAATAAGCTGTTTTTAACTCATATTTATCCCTATTTATGGTCGAATAGGCCTCAGCGAACATATTATGGTAATCGTTAACACAATTTCGATGGCGTTTAAAACTTATCTTGTTAAGGCAATAAATTATGGCATCTTTCTGCCAGGCTGGTATTTTTGTTTTTGTATATACTATATTTCTGGCTATGATCTGCAGCTGTCCGGTAACGACATAGAATGGGGGATATAAAATGATAAACAGTTCTTGTTGTCCCATAATTTTTGATACAATAAGTCCGGTCCATATAATGGATCCAAAGCTATTGTCATTTAGTTTAGTACCAGGTTAGTAATGATTAATCGTCAAAAGCGAGCAGTTAAACTTACCCGAAATGTCAAATTTATAGTATGAATATAACTCATAAATCATATAAAACCATAAAATTTAAATTATTAGTAGCTATAAATCGCATAATTTATTCCTTACGGCCCGCAAGAAACTGATGTAGGGATTGCAACAAGACACCTGTTTTTAGCGGAAAAAACAGTTAAACGATATATATAGAACTATTTAAAACTACAATTTGAGAAATATCTATTAATAGATGATTGGGAAAGGAGAGTATGCCAATTGGCCTAATTGAGGGGATTTGGGATAATCTCTTTAATTGAGCATTTAACTTATAAATGGCCCTTTAAAAGGCGATGGTTATATTTCAGAAATTTTGTTTCATGAAAACATAACTGAAGAATCTGTTTTAGTGGGGAGCGGATTTGGGTGATGTTAAAAAACATTGAGGCTATATGTAGTTACATATAGCCTCAAAAAAATTATCTTGCTGTTGGGCCTTTCATCTGGTAATCTTTAGGTGGTTCTGCACCTAAAAGGTTTTGTACAAAGTAATCCCAGCGGCGGCGCATCATATAAGGTGAGTAAGCACCGTAACCATGTGCACTGTTTGGAAAAATAACGAGATCGAATGATTTGTTTGCTTTTTCAAGCGCCTCTACTACCAATAACGTATTGTATGGTGGCACGTTATCATCCATCAATCCATGAACCAGCATCAATTTACCTTTTAAATTTTTAGCATAATTTTGATTCGCCTGAGCTTCGTAATCTGAATTTTCTACCAGGCCGTTATAGCGTTCGCCCCAATCGTCCTCGTAATTTCTGTTGTCGTGGTTTCCTGATTCAGAAATACCCACTTTAAAGAAATCCGGATAACGGAACATTGCCGCAGCAGTAGCAAAACCACCGCCAGAATGCCCCCAAATACCTACTTTTGTCGTATCGATAGGATATTTTGCTGAAAGTTGTCTGATGGCCGCAATCTGATCAGGCAAGGTGTTCTCTGCCATGTTGCCATAGCTCATATCGTGGAAACTTTTAGAGCGGTCGGGGTTACTGGTTCCCTCTATTACCACAACAATAAAACCCAGTTCGGCCAGGGCCTGGTTATCGCCACGCGAAGCTGCAAATGCCCAGCTGCCTACACTACCACCCTGTGGACCAGGATAAATATAATCGATAACGGGATATTTTTGGTTGGCATCCATTTTTGTTGG
The DNA here is from genome assembly GCF_003664035.1 of Pedobacter alluvionis. Taxonomy (GTDB): domain Bacteria; phylum Bacteroidota; class Bacteroidia; order Sphingobacteriales; family Sphingobacteriaceae; genus Pedobacter; species Pedobacter alluvionis. The sequence goes on along the minus strand of NZ_RCCK01000015.1, from coordinate 103,482 downwards.
TGTAAAAACCAGACCATAAATATCGGTTTTACCATCTTTGGCTTTCACCGAAACCGGAGTTGGCGCTTTCCAACCTGTAGCGATTAATCTCGAAACATCTGTTTTTTCTAAAGTATTGATCAGTTTTCCGTCAATGCTTCTCAAAACGGTAACTGTTGGTACATCAGGCTGCGAATAGCTATCGATAAAATATTTTTCTGAAGGAGATAGTGATACAATATGATTTCCTACTTCAGGAGTGAGGTTGGTTAAATTTTTTCCGTCGAAACCAATTTTATACAGGTAACTGAAATAAGGATTTCCTTTCTCACGTCCGTTTGCAGAAAAGTAAAGTGTACGTGCCTTTTCATCAACTTTAATCAAACGAGAAACTACGAAATCGCCTTTAGTAATCTGGTTTTTCAATTTTCCCTTACTTGAATCGTATAAATACAAATGTCCCCAGTTATCTCTTTCCGAATACCAGATGATTTCTTTTGAAGCAGGAAGATAACGCCAGTTGATGGCACCCTGCCCAGATTCGTACTGTGTTTTTACTGTTTCTTCAAAAACTTCGCGGACAGCACCTGTTGTGGTATTGGCAATACGGAACTTTTCGTTTTTATGATCTCGTGAAGTCGACACGAAAGCAACTTCCGATCCATCTGCTTTCCAGTCGATATCGTCAAAAGTACCACTGCTTGATATATCATCACTCAAAGTTGCCCGATGTTGATCTGCAGGAATGTTAAGCGAAATTACCTTCGGGTTTTCTACATCGATAACCACTCTACGGATGGTTGCAATCTGCTTATCACCAGGCAAGGGATATTTCCAGGCTTTTAGTTCCGGTGCACCCACATTAGTAGTTACGAGGTACATATCTTGTGAATTTCTTTGATCTTGCTGAAAGGTCGCTATCTTTTTTGAATCGGGCGACCAACGTAAAATTGGGGCATCACTGTGTTTCCAACCTGCGTTATCAGTAGCATAACCATAGTCTTTAATGCCATCGGTGGTGAGCTGTGTTAATTTGCCAGAGGCCACATCTTTCACAAAAAGATTATAATCTTTAATTAAAATCGCTTTTTTTCTATCTGGAGATAACACCTCGTTGCCGCCACTCATGCGTCGCGATGGCATTTCGCCACCTTTATAATCCGTAGTGGCTGTTTTGGTTTTTTTTGCAGGATCTACCAGAAAAGTCTGTTCGGCACCATTGTTTTTTGTGCTATACCAAAATTTATCGCCTTCGAGCCAGTTCGGCTGTACGTTGGCATGGTCGATATACTTTGCTGTGTTATAGCTCATAAAACTTTCCGCTCTTTCGTAATCTTTAACGGTTAAAGCTTTCTGTTGAGCATTTGCTGTAATGGCCAAAGTACAAGCCGTTACGGTAAGCCAATATTTATTCATCATGTTAGTTAATCTTGCGATAAAAATAATACTGTTTTGGCAAACGACTGGTATTAATCGTGATACAAAATGGGCATAAGGCTTGGAGGAAAGCGTAAATAGCCAGACAAATTACTTCAGACTTTTGGACACCCGACCTGATACTAATCTACAATTTCTCTTTTTAACTATATGTTGCCTAAGAAAACATTGGTAATTTAGCGATAACAACAATATTGATCATTAAAATTTATTTGAAATACAAGCAATATGAATCCAGATGTTCGACAACCGAACTCTCATTCCGGTTACAATGTGGACAAGTGATATCAAAAAAGATGCTGCACAAAACTCCTGGCTACATATTGCTTTTTGGTTCAATTATTCCCCTTCCATTACTTATATCGTAATAAAAATCAAATTCCTCAGTACTTCCCAAAAAAATCGAGTGTTTGTAAAATTCAGCCGTAACCATATCATTAAATGGCAGAGATACTTTTGTTGAAGTCATTTTGGTGCTGATATGCCTGTCAATACTGGCAATTTTAAAAAATCCCACAAAAATACATGAGCTCAAAAATAGGTGTATGCAAACACATTTCAGTTGAAATAGCCTTACATGAAATAAAACAATCCACAAAAACAAGAATAACACCAAGGTAATAAGGAATGGAACTAAAATCTTTTCAAAATCAGACTGAAAGGAAAAGCAGAAAAAAAGTATAAATGGAACAAGTCCGATAATTAAGCATAAATTTCTAAAAATCCGTTCAGAGCATGTGTCTTTAGCCCAACTGCAGCCAATAAATATCAAACAAATAACTAAGGGCATTAAAAACGAAATTGCTAATTCTTTTGTTATGGAGAAAACCCTTTCAGAGATCAAAAGATCAATGGTGTCGGCGAAACCTAGAATGTCGATTTTAAAACTTCGGAAATAATGTAACTCTCCATAAAAATTTAGTGAAGCCAAAAACACTATGTATAAAAAAAGATAAGTAAGGAATAGCCGGGTCATATTAGATATATCGATTACTGGAAGTATTCAGGTTATGTTAATAGCCATTAACAAAGTAAAATTGTCATGGCGTATAAAGAATCAAATTTGCTTTTTCCAGACTCACGACTAAAAGTCTGGCTGAATGAGGTAAGTTCTATAAATCCTTTCAGGCACCTGCTTCCAGACCTTAGGGTAAATCGTTTTGAAATACCTTAACTTGTTTGCGGAGCCATCCAGTTTAGAGAGCAGTGTTATGCTGTTGAGATCTCTTATTGCATTTGGAAATAGCAAATGACTAAAAAGGCGGTTTAGTATTGGGTAATCATCACAGCCCTTTTCAAGTTCTTTGCGGGGTATTATCAATACCCAGGAATCTTCCAGAGCCTCAAGATTGAATCCCTTAGCTTCGTTTACCACGCTTTCGTTAAAGTATACACTACCGGATACTCCCAACCAAACATCACGTCTTGGCATCGGACATTCAAGAATATATCCACTCACAAATCCCTGTAATACGAGAATAAAGCTATCTGAATAACCAAAAAAGGTATCTACGGAAATTTTATTACCGCTCGGAATCTCTTCAAAGATAGAATGCCTGAAAACATAACGTAATGCATGGCGGTTGGTATTGTTTATAATTGGCAGAAAAAAATTGAGGAATAATTTAATTTCTTTTATTGATTTTATTTTCATTGTATTTAACCTATCTGTTAATATGCTCAACAACTGCAAAAACAATTCTCTTGCCTTTCAATATCTATGGGGCTTTAAGTCAATTAATCTAAGTTCCTTATCTGGCAAAGGTGATAACATGACCGTCGACAATTGAAACCTTGATTTTTTTCAGAATTATACCTGCCTGGAAAATTTTGATTAAAACCTGTAAATACATCATGATTTTACTACCTATTTACTTTCCGAAGTTTCTCTATACTATTAAGAAGAATGTCATTCCCATCCTTTTCTATCAGTCCATCCCTTACAAAATCACTAAGGATTCTACTCAAAGTCTCTGAAGCTATGCCAACGATATTTGCCAGATCAGCTCTGGGGAGACTGACACGAATTTTATCTGAAGAGTTCTTCCCCTGCTTTGCAAGTCTGATAATGGCAGCCGCCACCCGCTCTCGCACCGAGGCATGAGCAAGTGCCATTGCCTTTTCTTCCATATCCCTTACCGACTTTGCAAGTTTTTTAACAAAAACTCTTAGTATATCCGGATATTCAACGATAAGCTCATTAACATCTTTCAGTGGAATTGCGATAACTTCAGCGTCTGATATCGCCTTTGAGGTGTGAAAAGCATGAGAACCAAGAGCAAAATCCTGAAGTCCAAAATACTCCCCAGGCCCATAGATGTCGGTGATTAAGAGATTTCCTGAGCTATCTGAGATAAATGTCTTAACATTGCCAGATACCAGATAGTAAAGACCTGACTGATGTTCCCCCTGATAATAAATAGTCTGGTTCTTTCTAAAGAAGCGAGCCTTCAGCCGGTCTAATTTCTCATCCAGCCAAAACATTTCGTTGCTGGATTCGATCATGCTTCTTTCCTGAAAATGCTGTTTTAAAAAAAGTTCTTGCTGAAATCTCTTTTTCTTTAACCTTACCTCCACCTGGTTCAAAAGTTCAGCATCATCAAAACTAGTTGACAGATAACCATCTGCACCGATTTCCATTGCCCTTCGTAATGCGGCCTGATCCCCAGTTTCTAATAACATAATCAGCCCAATCCCAGCAGTGTCCACAAATTTGTTTAACATCCTCACCACCCCATATCCATCAATTCCATATAACTCAATTCCACAGATAATTAAGTCGACACGGTGGCTTTTAACTATCTCCATCGCTTGCTTTCCACTATCGGTTAATTCAACTACATACTTACTGAACAGCAGTATGTCTGAAATTTTGGACCTTAGCCCAGAATCTTTGAGAATAATCAATATCTTGGATCCTTCCATTCAATATATTTTTTTATCTTTTGACCGCCAATCACTTTGCGATATCGGTGATTGTTTATTACTGATCAAAACTACCTGATGAAGAGCTTTTTTTTTGCCGACGACAGCAAAGTTCCTTTGAATTGGTAAAATCCTAACAGAACTACTCCTTTCAGTATCAAAACAACTCACTTTAATAAGCCTGGCGTGATGATAGGACTTCTTTAAACGACTTTAGACAATCTAACATTGCAGGCCTACAATATGCACTTTTGATGTGAAAATTTGGGCATTTAACTCCATTGAGAAGTGTCTTTGACGGGGTAGGCTAAAAATCGGAGTTAAAGACTATCTGTCTATCTTGACTGGCGCGCATTTGATAACTTATTTTTTTGATGTGGAGCTATTTTCTTTAGACTATCCATTTGGTTAACTCAGTTTTAATGATAGTTATTCTCAAAGGTTGTCAATAAAAGACAAATAGATATTGACTTATATCAAAGAAATTGTTGATAACGATCAATAGCCTTCATAAATATAATCAAATAAAACTTACTAAATTGATTACATTAAATTAAAATAATAAAGCATAAATATTATTTTACCTTGAATTTGCACATTCTTGGGAAATGATCAGATTTTAAATACAATCAGGCCACTAACAATTTCCTATCTAAGGAATCATGCAGAGAGGAAATCAGAAAAAAAAGAAGCAAAATTTTGAGAAATGATAAAGAAGACGATTATTATTGCCCGGTAATAATGAATAAATCGTTTAACAACCAAACTAATTAAAAATCAGACGAAAACTTAATTTTTCCAATAGAAGGCAGCTAAAAATACCCGTTTCTGTATATATCATACAACGCATCAAAACCCTCACCCTGCCTAAAAGCCTTAATTGAAAGTGCCGCCAAAAGCCTTAAACATAAAGTCTAAATCATTTTTGTCTATTTTGATTATACATTTGCGGAGAGGGCGGGATTCGAACCCGCGGTACCTTGCAGTACACACGCTTTCCAAGCGTGCTCGATCGACCACTCTGACACCTCTCCGTGTTGGATTGCAAAAGTATATTTTTTATTGATAAAAAAAATGCTCCCGGTTAAAAATCGGGAGCATTTTACGTATGATGTTAGAAAAACTAATCTATAACTGTAATTTTTAACATATTGGTCTTTCCTTTTGCTTCCATCGGAATAGCAGCGGTATTGATTACGATATCGCCTTGTTTAACCATTTTTTTGCTTTTTAAGAATTCGTTCACCTCAATAATGGTGTTATCGGTGCTTTCCCATTTATCGTAGTAGAAACCTCTAACGCCCCAAAGCAAACTTACTGCATTTAATAAGGCCCTGTTACTGGTAAAAATAAAGGTTAAAGCCTCCGGACGGTGACTCGAAATTTCGAAAGCAGTATAACCGCTTAAAGTCATCGACACAATACCTACGGCATTGGTCTGTTTCGCTAAGAAACAAGCCGAATCGCAAATCGCGTCGCTTAAGAAAGATGGTGATTTTGGTTTTAAAAACTTATCAGGATTGAAAGGATAATTGTTTTGCTCAATGTTCTGGATAATTTTTTGCATGGTTTCGATAACAATCAGCGGGAATTCACCAACTGAAGTTTCTCCACTTAACATTACCGCATCAGCACCATCCAGAACAGAGTTAGCTACATCATTTACCTCTGCACGTGTTGGCCGGGGTGTAGTGATCATACTTTCTAACATCTGGGTAGCCACAATTACTGGTTTAGAAGCTGCTCTACATTTAGCAACAATCATTTTTTGTAACAATGGAACTTCTTCCATCGGACATTCAACACCTAAATCACCACGGGCAACCATAATACCATCAGAAACAGCGATAATTTCATCAATGTTAGCGATAGCTTCCGGTTTTTCTATTTTAGCAATTACACGGGCAGTTTTGCCACGCTCCGCAATAATCTTTTTAAGTTCGATAATGTCATCAGCCTTACGCACGAAAGATAAACCGATCCATTCTACATCGTTTTCCAGTACAAATTCTAAGTTTTCGCGGTCTTCCGGAGTTAAAGAAGGAATAGAAACCTTAGTATTTGGCAGGTTAACACCTTTTCTTGAAGTTAAAATACCACCATGAACAATCTCGCAAACTACTTCATCCTTTAAGTTGGTAGAAATTACTTTCATTTGAAGCTTTCCATCATCCAAAAGAATAATTTCACCAGCCTGAACATCCTGAGGAAAGCTTTGATAAGTGATGTAAATCCGTTCTTCGTTACCTACACATTCGGTAGTGGTAATCACGGTAGTTTTTCCATTAATCAGGTTAATACCACCTTCTTTCACTAAACCAATACGGATTTTAGGTCCCTGTAAATCGGCAAGAATACCTACATTATATTCGTATTTTTTATTTAAATCGCGGATAGTATCCAAAACCGCTTGATGATCTGCCTGTGATCCGTGTGAAAAATTTAGACGGCAAACGTCTAAACCTGCGTTAAACATACTATATAATACATCTGGTTTTGCTGATGCAGGCCCAAGCGTGGCAACAATTTTAGTTCTCGAATGAAAAGGTTTCATTTATTAATTGATTTTAGCAATGCAGTTTAAGAAAGCAAATTATTATCTAAAATAATCAAACTGCATTAAATTTTATATATTTTGTTTTTTTGTTCTTTGTTTGTAACCGTCAAATATAGTGTATTTAATACACCATGTATATAATTTTTATATTACCAAATTCTCACGGTTCTTTAATTTAGTCGGATCTATCTTTGCAGCCACCTGTATATCAGGCAGTTTATTCAATCCATTAATTAAATAATCCAAATCTTCCTTATCAATAAATTCTTTAATAATAATAAAAAAATCAACTTTGCTCATCTCCGGAATTAGAAAACCATCGCTGCTTTTATTGCAAATTAAGTAGTATTCTACCTCACCTTGCTCTACAAAAAAGTAGTATTTAGAGAAAGACCAGGCCGGTTCGTCGATATTAAAAAATATTTCGTGGTCTTCTATTTTTTCAAATTGTGTATTTAACCGGGTATTAATTTTGTGGCAAAGCACATAGTCTTTTAGGGGTGCTGTGATCGCAATTAGTATAAAATCAAGGTCTAAGGTAAGTTTTAGGTAAGTCTTATTCAAAGCGAAATAAATTATTTACAGAACGAAATTAAAAAACTAATTCTATATTCGCTGTGTTATTGAGGTACCAAAATTACGTATCGAAATAAAAACATTTGAAAATTGTAAGAATTTATTTTTCTTTGCACAGAATTATTTAACCATTAAATTATAAAATTATGTCTGATATTGCTTCAAGAGTTAAGGCTATTATCGTAGAAAAACTAGGTGTTGACGAAAGCGAAGTTACGCCAGAGGCTTCATTCACCAACGATTTAGGTGCAGATTCTTTAGATACCGTAGAGTTGATTATGGAATTTGAAAAAGAATTCAATGTAGCTATTCCTGATGATCAGGCTGAAACCATCGGTACAGTTGGCCAGGCGATTGCTTATTTGGAAAAAAACGTTAAATAGAATTACGCTTTTTCAGTATAAATGGAATTAAAAAGAGTAGTAGTAACAGGGTTGGGTGCGCTCACTCCTATAGGCAATAATGTTCCTGATTTTTGGGAAGGATTGACTAACGGGGTGAGTGGCGCTGCTCCTATTAAGGGTTTTGACACTGAAAAGTTCAAGACCAAATTCGCATGTGAGGTTAAAAATTTTAATCCTGAAGATTTTCTGGAGAAAAAAGAAGCCCGCAAGCTAGATCCGTTTGTACAATATGCTCTTGTAGCAACAGATGAAGCTGTGAAAGATGGTGGTTTTGATTTTGAAAAATTAGATACCAACCGGATCGGAGTAATATGGGGCGCGGGCATAGGTGGATTGAAAACTTTTTTGGATGAGATTTCGAATTTCGCCAAAGGAGATGGTACGCCAAGATACAATCCATTTTTTATCCCTAAAATGATCGTGGACATTGCCCCAGGGCATATTTCAATCAAATACGGCCTGCGTGGGCCAAATTTTGCAACTGTTTCGGCATGTGCTTCTTCAACAAACGCAATGATAGATGCATTCAACTATATCCGTTTGGGTATGGCTGATGTAATTATCAGTGGTGGTTCTGAAGCAATCATCAATGAGGCAGGTATGGGTGGTTTTAATGCCATGCACGCATTATCAACACGTAATGAAGATCCGGCAACGGCATCACGCCCTTTTGATAAAGACCGTGATGGCTTCGTAGCTGGTGAAGGTGCAGGAACCATTATTTTAGAAGAACTTGAACATGCAAAAGCAAGGGGTGCAAAAATTTATGCAGAACTTGTAGGCGGTGGAATGAGTGCAGATGCAAATCACATCACAGCACCTCATCCTGAAGGTTTGGGCGCTAGAATGGTAATGACTAATGCACTGAAAGATGCTGGTTTAACAACTGCTGATATAGATTATATCAATGTACACGGCACTTCTACACCACTAGGTGATATTAGTGAAACCAAAGCCATTGGTACATTATTTGGTGAGGATGCTTATCGTTTAAACATCAGCTCAACCAAATCAATGACTGGCCACCTTTTGGGTGCTGCCGGAGCTATTGAGGCTATTGCAGCAATTCTTTCTGTTAAAAATGACATTGTTCCTCCAACAATCAATCACTTTACAGATGATCCTGCATTTGATCCTAAATTGAATTTTACTTTTAACAAAGCACAAAAACGTACTGTTAGAGCTGCTTTAAGTAATACATTCGGTTTTGGTGGCCATAATGCTTCTGTTATTTTCAAGAAATACGAAGATTAATTTAGAACAGCACTGCTATATAATTTTGTATGCTAATTAAAAATAGATAACTTAGTTAAATATGCTGATTAGCCGTTAATTGTGTTATTTATTTAATGCCGATATTAAAATTATATAAACTTTATCTCTCTCCTGAAAAGGAGTTTGTTAAAAAGCTGAAAAACATTTTAGGTTTTGTTCCAGGCAATGTTACGCTCTATAAAATGGCGTTCAGGCATCGTTCTGCAGCAAAAATCCTAAAAAATGGAAGCAGGAGCAGCAACGAGCGCCTGGAATTTTTAGGCGATGCTGTCCTGGGTTCGGTAATAGCAGAGCTGCTTTTTAAACATTACCCCTATAAAGAAGAAGGTTTTTTAACCGAAATGCGCTCGAAGATTGTAAACCGGGCTAATTTAAACCAGCTGGCGAAAAAAATTGGTTTTGATAAACTTATTCAGTTTGATCAACGATCGGTTAGTATACAAACCAAACACAATTCGATGTTGGGCGATGCTTTTGAAGCCATTATAGGTGCCATTTATATGGATAAAGGGTACAATTTTACCAAAGAATTTTTATTGCGCAGAATTGTAAAACCACATATCGATATTCATACCCTTGAACTTACTGAAACCAATTTTAAAAGTAAATTAATTGAGTGGTGCCAACGCCATGGTAAGGATGTATTGTTCGAACTGGCAGAAAATGGTGAAGGCGAAAGTGCCAAACTATTTACCATTAGCGCGGTAGTAGAAGGCGAAAAAGTGGGTACTGGAAGAGATTACAATAAGAAAAACGCTGAAAAATTAGCAGCTGAAAAAGCTTGCGAAACATTGAGTATATAAAATTTCACTGGTCACTTGCCATTAGTTTATCTGTTTACGATCTTAAACTTAATTGCTGGGATTGTTTAAATTGTCAGGATAGTTGATTAATTGCCTATTGACTAAATTATTGAATTGTTCTTCACAGCTTAAACATCAGATACCTGATCTCAGACATATCGACATTTTATCTTCAATCAACATCCGCGACTCCAAATGCCCAACTCAAAACTCAGGGCTAATCCCTACTTTCCTTTCCCCAGCGTATCTGTAAATTTCTTTGATGATTCTTTAATGTATTTAATATAATCGTAACTGTTCCAGTATTGCGCTTTATCAAATTCAGGCCGGCAGTTTAGCATGTACTTTTCTAAGGTATCGCCTCTTAACTCTGTATTGTTTTTAATAATGCTCTGATTAAAATACACATCAATCTGCGATTGCTTGATTTCATTATCGGCATACCTGCCAAATCTCCGTGCATTTTTAGGATCGCTACCAAGGAGGTTATACAAAGCATTTAAGGGGCTAAATATGGCAGACAAAACCGTTGTTTTTCCGCCGTTGTAAACCCCCTTGTTTTTAAACTCCTGCTTAATTTCATCCAAATCCTGTTTTTTGGTATTTCCCCTGATAGTTACATCATCCAGGGTGGTACTTCCTCTAACCAGGTAAACTACCAGATCTTTTTCGCTGTTTACTACCACACGCTGATCGATTAGGTCGCGTTTAATTACCAGCAACGTATCGCCGATTCTCGCTTTTAACTGAAACAGACCAATATCATTGCTTCCTACACCTATTCCCGTCCGCAGGTTTGTAATTTCTGATAATGCAATTCTGATATTTGAACCTTTTTCGATTACCACACCTTTCGCAATAAAATCCTGCGCGTTTGCGAAGAAACTGACTGAGGTAAAAACGAAGAGTATAACGGAAAATTTAAAATTTTTCATGGTGTGTTAATTTGTGTGTTTCAAAGTATCTGTATATTTCTTAGCCGATTCTTTGATATATTTAACAGCATCGTAATTGCTCCAATTAAGAGTCATGCTGCGTGTTGGGTAATAATCAAGCAAAAACTTGTCCAGATCTTTCCCGGTTAAGGAAGTATTATTCGTCACCAAACTTTTATTGAAAAATTTGTCTACCTCGATCAAACTTAGCTCTTTTTTATAATAACGGTTAAAATTACGTGCTCTGGTTGGCGTTTTTCCAAAAAGCTCATAAAAAAATGTTATCGGATTTCCTCCAAATGGGTTTAGCAGAATTAATGGTGGTTTACCGGCATAAAATGAACCATTTCTTCTAAGGTCTATTTTTATGCTCTCCATTTCTTGTTTTTTGGTCTGCCCTTTAACTGTAACCTCATCTAGCATGGTACTTCCCCTGATCAGATAAACAACCAGGTCATCATTTGTTTTAACCACTATTTTTTGCTCATTCAGATTTCTTTTTTGAATGAACAGTGTATCTCCAATCCGGGCATTTAACTGAAATATGCCAATATCGTTACTGGTTGCGCCCGTCTTACTGCGGATGTTCGTAATACTGGCCAGAGCAATCCGCACATTTGAACCTTTTTCAATCACGACACCTTTCAGCACAAAATCCTGTGCCGTGACGGCTAAGCCTTGCAATAAAATAATGAGTAACAGAATAGATTTTAAATATTTCATTTATTATAATGAGGTGTTTAAAGTATCTAAATACTGTTTTGCAGATCTTTTGATGTAATCAGCTGCATCGTAGGTGTTCCAGTTTTTAATCTGTTTATGCTTCGGTCTATAATCTAACATAAACTTATTCATTTGCTTTCCTGTTAAACTGGTGTTGTTTTTAACCAGACTAACATTGAAAAACCGGTCTATTTCTAACTCTTTTGTCTCGTTATCATAATAACGATCAAAACGTTTTGCATTTTTCCGTTCTGTGCTAAACAGCTCCATTATTGCAGCCAACGGGTAACGCACATAATAAAGCGGGTTTTTCTTTTTACCATAAAAATAAGTTTTCTTACGGTGTTCTAACCTAACAGCTGATAGGTTTTGTTGTTTGTTTTCTGCCTTAATTGTTACATCATCCAGCAGCATATCGGCTCTAACCAAGTTAATAACCAAATCCTGATTGCCAGGCACGACCACATAAATATTATCGAAATGCCTTTTTGTAATCAATAGGGTATCGCCTGGTTTGGCTTTTACCTGAAAGAACCCCATATCGTTACTTCCTACAGCTTGTTTATTATTAATATTGGTCACTACAGCTAAAGCAATACGGATCTGGGTTCCTTTTTCTAAAATAACTCCTTTTGCTGATGTAATTTGAGCGAGCGTTTTTTTAGGTAAAATGAACAATAGCAATGAAAGTGATAACATGATCAAAAATGCTTTCATATCTATAAGATATTTTTTGTAAAATTAACATTTGTTAACCTTGCAAACTGTTAAAGAAACGTTAATGCCTATGAGAAAATTATTGGCGGATTTTATCTACTGTATTCGGCATTATATTCTTGATGCTCATGCTTATCGTTTTCCCTAATTTATGGACAAAGGTTCTATACCCTGTAGGTAACAGGCTCCTGCCAAAAACTACTCCACATTGTACATAACCCGATTGATAACTATCGGATGCAGCGGGCATCCAGATTTTTCATCGGTGTAAAGTGCAATGTCATTAAGTTAAGACATTAGGCATAAGAAAATAATTTAATCACAGATAGGAAGGATGCACGCACAGATATGAAAATCCGTGTTTATCTGTGCTCATCTGTGGCTAAAAACCCTTAACTTAATGACATTGGGATAAAGCATAAAGCGGGGCTGCAATTTCTCAAAGAAACACTAAACGCTGATTTTCTAAATAAAAAATGTTTTATTATACGAGCTATAGCTCCGCTCCTTTCCCATTATTATTTCTCCTTTCGGCTTAAAACCCTATCTTTGCGCATGATAAAATCCATGACAGGATACGGCTTAGCAACAGCCGATTATGCAAACGCAAAGTATAGTGTCGAAATCAAATCGCTCAACAGTAAATTTCTGGAGCTGAATTTAAAATATCCTAAAGCTTTTTCTGATAAAGAGTTGATTCTGCGCAACATCTGTAGTAAAGATATCGAAAGAGGAAAAGTAAGTTTAAGCATCAATGTAGAACGCACCAATGGCGAAGTTACAGGTGCGACCATCAATACCGCACTATTAAGTCATTACTACAAACAGCTTATTGCCGTTAACAACGAATTAGGGGCTGACAGCAGTAACTTGTTGCAAACTGCATTAACTTTTCCTGATGTAATCAGTTACAAGGAAGAAAGTGTAAGTGAAGATGAGTGGAACAATTTATTTCAGATTTTCAACTCGGCTTTGGCTAATTTTAACAAATTCAGAGAAGATGAAGGCTCAGTTTTAAAAGCCGATTTAGAACTGAGAATTAAAAACATTCTTTCATATTTCAAATCAGTTGAGGAATTAGAACCTAAAAGGATTACTGCAATCCGCGATAAATTTACTCAGTTTTTAGACGATGCCGTAGGCAAAGTAAATATCGATCAGAACCGTTTCGAACAGGAATTGATTTATTACATCGATAAAATCGACATCACTGAAGAAAAAACACGTTTAAAAAGCCACTGCGATTATTTCTTGCAAACTTTGGCAAGCAAAGAGGCAAATGGTAAAAAAATGGGGTTCATTTCTCAGGAAATTGGACGTGAGATTAATACTATGGGAGCAAAAGCAAATGATGCCCAAATGCAACAGTTTGTTGTAGGTATGAAAGAAGAATTAGAGAAGATAAAAGAACAATTACTGAATGTGTTGTAGCGTTAGGCGGAAAGCGACAAGCGCTTAACGCCAGACGCCAATCGCAAAACTTTAAAAAATGCAAGGCAAATTAATCATATTTTCGGCACCATCAGGAGCAGGTAAAACCACTATAGTACATCATTTATTAACGAAATTTCCTGAGCTGAGCTTCTCTATTTCTGCGACTACCCGCGAATTGAGAGGTGCTGAAACACATGAAAACGATTATTATTTTATTAGCAAGGAAGAGTTTTTACACAAAGTAGCCCGCCAGGAATTTGTGGAGTTTGAAGAGGTTTATAACGGAACTTTTTATGGCACCTTACGCTCCGAAATCGAGCGTATCTGGAATGATGGAAAACATGTGATTTTCGATATTGATGTAGAAGGCGGTATCCGTTTGAAAAGAAAATATGAAGAAGATGCTTTAGCCATTTTTGTTCAACCACCCTCACTAGATGTTTTAAAAGAACGTTTAAGTGGTCGCGGAACAGATAGTCCGGAGAAATTACAGGAACGTTTTATTAAAGCTGAAAAAGAACTGCTTTATGCAGATAAGTTTGATGTGATTTTAAAAAATTACGATCTGAGTACAGCTTGTGCAGAAGCGGAGAAGTTGGTCGGAGATTTTTTGAAGAAATAGTTTTCTAAAGAAAGTAGAAATCTTTATATTTGAGTGATGACTGATATTCAATTATATAGCCAAATATCTTCATTGCCTTCAGACTTGAAGAAGCAAGTGTCTGATTTTGTCTCATCCCTAAAGAAAAAGTCGAAAGACAGTAAGAAACTGAAAGAAAGACAATTTGGCTATGCCAAAGATTTCTTTAAAATGAATGCTGATTTTGATGAACCATTAAATTTGATTTAAAAATAAATCCGTCATTGCGAACTGCAGCGATGGAAAAGCGTATAAGGGTGAAGCAATCTTTTACAGGTAGATTGCTTCGGCTCCCTCAACACAGCCTCGCAATGACGATCAATAATACTGAAAATTATAAACTGAAAACTGGTCTTTTCTTTGGTTCATATAACCCCATCCATACCGGGCATTTAATTATTGCCAATTACATGGCCAACCACACGACACTTGATGAAATATGGCTGGTGGTATCTCCCCATAACCCTTTGAAAGATAAAAGTGGTTTAACCAATATGTATGATCGCTTGGAAATGGCCAAACTGGCTACTGAAAATGCAGAACATATCCGCGTAAGTGATATTGAATTTTCATTACCGCAACCTTCTTACACTATTGATACACTTATTTATCTCCACGAAAAATACCCTGAAAAAGAATTTGTATTGATTATGGGTGCCGATAACCTTGTTTCATTTAAAAAATGGAAAAACTACGAAGTATTGTTAAAAAACTACCAGATTTATGTGTATCCCCGTCCTGGAGCAAATGTTAGCGAATGGGAAAACCATCCTGCAATTACTTTTACCAATACCCCTTTAATGGAAATATCCTCCACCTTTATCCGCAAGGCCATAAAGGAGAAAAAGAATATCCAATTTTTCCTACCCGATAAGGTGATCGATTTCATCGAAGGAAAAGGAATGTACAAATAACGGACATCAATAATTCTAAACTTTACCACAGCTAAAAGCAACAACTTACAACATATTGTATTAAATCGATTACTTGGATTGGTTTTTGTTTAATTCACCTTTTGATGATTAATTTAGCGGCTGATACAACAAACACGTGAGAAAAAATTTATTTATACTTATTGCCCTTTTCGGCACTGCATTTTCTGTAAGTGCGCAACAAAAAACCTATTTAGAATTATTGGCCAACCAACCGAAATGGGTTGATTCGGTTTTTAACAGACTTAATCGCAGAGAGCGTATTGCGCAGATGTTCTTCGTTAGGGCACATACCAATCTGGGGAAAAAATATACCGATTCTGTTGGTCAGGTAATTAAAAAAGAACAATTGGGCGGAGTGATCTTTTTTCAGGGAGGTCCTGGCCGACAAGTTTTAGCCACCAATGCCTATCAGAAACTAAGTAGAGTGCCACTTATTGTAGCAAACGATGGAGAATGGGGCTTGGGCATGCGTTTGGATAGTACCATTTCTTATCCTTATCAAATGACTTTGGGTGCCATTCAAAACAAAGAGTTATTGTATAAAATGGGTCTTGAAGTGGCCAAAGATTACAAGCGGATGGGGATGCAGATGAATTTAGCTCCTGATGCAGATATCAATAATAACCCTAAAAACCCCGTAATCAATTACCGTTCTTTCGGCGAAAACAAATATAATGTGGCCAATAAGGTTGCCGCTTATATGAAAGGCATGCAGGATGGTGGTTTATTAACCACGTTGAAACATTTCCCTGGTCATGGCGATACTGATGTAGATTCGCATTATGATTTACCGCAGCTTACTTTCTCCGCTACACGCCTGGATACTTTAGAAATGTATCCTTTTAAAGAGCTGATTAAACAAGGTGCTTCGGGAGTAATGATTGCACACATGAACATTCCCTCATTAGATAACACGCCAAATTTACCTTCTACACTTTCCAAGCCGATTGTAACGGGTATTTTAAAGCAGAAATTAGGTTTTAAAGGGCTGATCATTTCGGATGCAATGGATATGAAAGGTGTGGTAAAATACTTTAAAGATGGCGAAGCTGATTTAATGGGCATTATTGCCGGTAACGACATCATAGAACTATCAGAAAATAGCGATAGAGCCATCAAACTGGTGCGTAAAGCTGTAAGGCAGAATCGCGTAAGTATGGCCGAAATTGATCAAAGTGTACGTAAGATCCTAACTGCAAAATATTGGGCTGGCTTAGCCAAGCGCGATACCATCGTAACCCAAGGTATTGTTGCTGGTGTAAACCGCAACACAAGCAATGCTTTGGTACAGGAACTGGCCAATGCATCAGTAACGCTGTTAAAAGGTAAAGATTATATCAAACGCCTCATCCCGATCAGAAGAACGGCCATTATCAGCATTGGCGTGCCTTCGGTTACCACTTTCCAAAAAGAGGTTTCGAAAGGATATTACAACTCTGTTTATTATGTATTGGATAAAGATGCCAGTGCCACACAGATTTCGAACATTGCCCGTGAAATCGGCGCATTTGATCAGGTGATTGTAGGCATTCACGATAACAGATCAAGACCTGCTAATAACATGCCTCTAAATGCAGGTGTAAAGAATTTTATTAAAGAATTATCAGCTAAAAATGCTGTTTTTGCCTTGTTTGCAAATCCATATAACCTCGCTGGCTTATCTGGACTAGAAAATAGCAAAGGTTTAGTGGTAGCCTATCAGAAAGAAGATTTCATGCAGATTTCTGCAGCAGCAGTAATTAATAATAGATTAGTACCAACAGGTAAATTACCAGTAAGTGTTGCTCCATTTTATAAATTTGGGGAAGGTCTTTAACCCCTCCCTCTTCTAAAAAAGAGGGCTTAACATTTTCATTCTGAGCGCAGCGAAGAATCTTTAAAAGAACAGGCATGTTAGCCAAGGATGCGTAAATTTGCAAGGAATATACTTTTCTTTAGTCTTTGGACTTATGCTTTTCAGCCTTTTCCCAAAACAATTTCGCTTTCAAAACGATTATTTAATGATAAAACTTCAATGTTATGATAGATCCAGAAGACGACAATTATTCAAATGATCCAAACGATGCTTTACGCAGAGAAGACGACGTAGAAAATATCAACGAAATTAGTGGCGATGATGCCAGTATTGAGCATGATAAAGACCTACTGGAGCAAGCTGATGAAGCTTCCAGAGCCTCTTATGAACTAAACCTCGATGATAAAGTAGACGAAGATGAGCTAAACGATTAACAAGAAAGCCGTTCCGATTTTTACATCAGAACGGCTTTTTATGTTCTTGCCAGGTTTACATAAACCCTACACCTGTTACCTTAAACCTACTTAGCCTTTAGCTTATAAGTTTCAGGATTTACCGCCGTTGTGGTCCAGCCCTTTAAAAATGAAGTAATTTTTTTAACGTCATGTCCAACTTTCTTTTTACCATTGGCCGCAACTTCATCCGTTTCTAAATAAGAAGAATTTTCAATATGTAATACTTTTCCTTTGCCGTCTAAAATTAAAAATACGGGAAAACCAAAACGTTGTGGGTAACCCAGGCTAGCCAAAATGCTTTCGTTTTTATTCTCGGGACTGTAATTAACCAAAACGGTTTCAAAATTATTGTTGATGTATTTTTTCAATGTAGCGGTGCTGTCAACCAGGTTATGGAACGCGATGCACCATGTACACCAATTGCCTCCAACCTGCAATAAAACATGTTTATTTTCTTTAGCAGCTTTTGCAACAGCAGCAGCAATTTCCGCCCTGGCATTGGCCTGTGGGTTATAAATATGAACGCCTTCTTTTTTCGCCTGACTAAATGCCGCAGTCGAAATCAGCACGGCAGTTAATAAAATGATTAATTTTTTCATGATTTTCGATGAATAATAATCAAATGTAATAAAGGCTAGCAATTTTGTAGATGATTAGCAAATTCTTTACATATTATCCATATTCAATAGCTATTCTAGTTGATGGTTTTATGCCCAATGGCCTCCAACCATGATCTATGAACAATTTCGCCTCATCCGTCTCACATTTTCCATCTCCATTTTTACTTATCTTTACCTTGTAATGGATTTTTTAGACGTACATACCCACAAAGTTGCCACCCAGCCTGGGGTAATCAGCATTCAAAGTTTGTCGTTAACCAGCGATATCTTTTTAGCGATGCCCAAAACCAAGCCAATTTCTGTTGGACTTCATCCCTGGTTTGCGAAAATTGATCACCTGGAACTGCAGATGAAATACCTGAAGGTTGTGGCGAATCAAACAAATGTAAAACAGATTGGAGAGTGTGGCTTAGATCGGTTAAGGGGTGAAAATCTGGAAAATCAACTCATTATCCTAGAAAAACAAATCGAATTGGCAGAAAAAATCAATAAACCACTGATTTTACACTGTGTTAAATGCTTTTCAGAGTTAATTGCCATTAAAGAACGATTAAAAGTTAAAGCGCCCATGGTTATTCACGGCTTTAATAAAAACGAAGAGCTTGGCAAACAATTATTAGATAAAGGATTCCTTTTATCTTTTGGAATTGCCGCTTTAAAAGAGAATTCTGGTGCAGCTAAACTGATTCAAAGTACCAATAATTTTTTCCTGGAAACAGATGATGCTGATATTTCGATTGAAGAAATTTACCAGGCCGCAGCCATTTTAAAAAAATGTACAGTTGATGAACTTAAAGCTCGTATTTTTGCAGACTGGAACAACTTAAAAAGTTAACCACTGAGATAGAAACCACGTGAGAAAATATTTCCGCGTTAATCCTTGTCTCCGTGACAAAATGTAGTAAAAAACTAACCACAGATTAGCACAGATCAATACAGGCAAAAACCGAAAATCTGTGTTCATCCTTTTCATCTGTGGCTAATATAAAAATTGATATGTCTGATGTTAGCTGGCTTTCACGCTCTGCCCTTCTTCTTGGGAATGATGGAATAGATAAACTCCAATCGAAACATGTTTTGGTAATCGGTTTAGGTGGAGTGGGTTCTTTTGCTGCCGAATTTATTTGCCGCTCAGGAATTGGAGAAATGACTATTGTTGATGGTGACGTGGTAGATCCAACCAACCGAAACAGGCAGCTACCCGCTTTGGCAACCAATCATGGTGTAAGTAAAGCCGCAATTATGCAGGAACGTTTACTTGCTATTAACCCTGAATTAAAGCTTCATGTGGTAAATACCTTCCTAACGCCTGAAAAATGCAGGGAAATTTTAGAATCGAAATTCGATTACATTATGGATTGTATTGATAGTGTGATGCCTAAAATTACTTTGTTGGGAACTGCATTAGAAAAAAACATTCCAATCGTGAGTTCGATGGGTGCTGGTGGTAAAATGGATCCAACACGGTTGAGAATTACACTTCTTCCTGATACTTATCAATGTGTATTCGCAAGTTATGTGCGCAAAAGGTTGAATAAACTTCCTAACGCAGCAAAAATAAAGGCAGTTTTTTCTACAGAAGAAATGGATAAAAATTCTATGATTATGACGGATGGAAGTAATTTCAAACGTTCTGCTTATGGCACAGTTTCTTATCTGCCCGCAGCATTTGGTGGTGCATGTGCATCGGTGGTGATCCGCGATTTGCTCGGCCTGCCCATCGAAATGGCCGAACGTCCGGCAAGGATCAGTCATAAAACACTTAATAAAAGGAAAAATAAAAATCCAAATAGAAGTTAAATTATTGATATCCTGATTTCGTGCAGATTTTAAATTGTTGTAAGTTAGGGTAAAATAATAATGAGTCTATAGTAGCCACCCCGCCCTATGGGTACCCCCCCTCCAAAGGAGGGAATTAGAAAAACAATATGCCCCAACCCCTCAAAATTCTTCAAGCCTCCGCAGGTTCTGGTAAAACGTTCAGTTTAACTGCACATTATCTCACGTTGCTTTTCAGCGGCGACAATAAATACCGCGAAATTTTAGCGGTAACCTTTACCAACAAGGCCACGGAGGAAATGAAAACCCGGATTTTAGAGGTATTGTTAGGGTTGGCAAAGGGCAATCCATCAAAAAAAATCGAAGATTATCGGAAAATCATTTTACTCGCCTATCCGATATTAAGTCCTCAGGAACTGCAGTTTAAAGCAGACAAAATTTATCGCAAAATTTTGCACGATTACAGCCGTTTTTCGGTGAGCACCATTGATGGTTTTGTGCAAAAAGTAATTCGGGGTTTTGCTTTCGAACTGGGCCTTAATGCCGATTATAATTTAGAAATGAATTATGATAAGGTGAAAGACGATCTCGTAAATAAACTGGATGAAGCTTTAGATCATAATAAACAACTTTTGCAATGGATTATCGACCTGGCCATAGAACGTATCAGCGACAATAAAAGCTGGAATTATAAATTCGAACTCTATAACCTGATCGGCGAAATATTTTCGGAACGTTTCCAGATTTTTGAAGATGCGGTTAGCGCTTTAGGTTTAGAAAACATCGACGAGTTATTTAAAAAATACATCAGTATTACCAAGGCAGAAATCAAGAACTTTGAAGATGAACTGGTTTCGCTGGCAACAGAAGCCAACGAAGCTTTAAATGTAATCGGGGTAGAAACTGAACACCTAAAAGGGAAATCTAGAAGTCCGCTGGCTAAAATTATTCTGGTTGCCAGGGGCGATTTTTCAAAGATTGAACCACTTTTCAATTTAATTGATGAGCCTGAGGAATGGTTTCAAAAGAATGCAAATTTTCCTGAAGCTTATGACACGGTAAATCCGATACTGCAAAAGTTAAAAGCGCATTATTTAACGCATTTACCGAACTACAGTTTGGCTATCGCTTTTAATAAAAACCTTTATTATTTAAGGTTGATGCAGGAAATCGCTGTGTTATTGAAAGAATACCGGGCCGAAAATGATAACCTGCTGATCAGTGATGCACAAAAACTGATATCCGGAATTACAGAAGATGCCGGCGACAATCCTTCTTTTATCTGGGAGAAAGTCGGCAACCGCTACCGCAATTTTTTATTCGATGAATTTCAGGATACTTCTACCAGTCAGTGGGGAAGTTTTAAATCGCTCTTGACAAATGCGATGGCTACGCCTAGTCAGGATTTAATTGATCACTTGATTGTTGGCGACACAAAACAGTCTATTTACCGCTGGCGCAATGGAGATTGGAACATTCTGCATAAACATGCCAAGTTAGATGTCGGTGCTGAAAATGTATTGGAAGAAAGTTTAGAAGAAAATTACAGGAGTGCTGAAAACATCATCACTTTCAATAATTTTCTTTATAAGGCTATCCCATTAACGTTGCAGAACGAACTGAACGAAAACCTGGCGACCAAACCCGAAAGCATTTCCAATTGGTGGCAAGAACAACACTACCAACAAATTATTACCGATATTTACGGTGGCTCTACCCAAAACTTTGCTACCAATACCTTAAAAGGAGGAACGATTAAGATTAAAAAGTTTGGTAAAGATCATGCACCTCATGAAGCCCGGTTTACAGAAACTGTTTTTAGAGATATAGCCTTAGATGATATTGTTGAAGAAATAAATTACCTCAAAAACGAACAGCAGTATGCGCTAAAAGATATTGCCATTTTAGTTCGTTCGAACAGCGAAGCTTTATTAACTGTTAAAAAATTAATGGAACATAGCTTGCCCGTTTTGTCTGGCGATGCATTATTGATTTCCAACAACTCAGCCATACAGCTCATTATTAACACTTTAAAAGTACTTATTGGTTTAGAAGCACAAACAGCATTATATAAAGCAAATTGTATTGCACTTTATCATTCTCTGCACGAAAAAGAGATTGATGCCAATTATTACCTAAACCTTAGCAATAAACCTTTAAGTACACTTACCACGGTTTTACCGGTTGAGCTATGCGAAAACTGGCAAAGTTGGCTACAATTTCCACTTCCCGAGCTTGTAGAGATATTAATTGAAAGTTATAGGTTGAAAAACTTAACTGCCAACCTTCCCTATTTACTTGCATTTAGAGATCTGACAGCTTCTGCTGCAAAACTTGGCGAAAAGGGCATCATTTCATTTTTAACCTGGTGGGAAGAAGACGGCATTAAAAAATCATTACCATCGCCTGAAGGTGCTGATGCGATACAGATTATTACTATCCACAAATCAAAAGGTTTAGCCTTTAGGGCCGTTTTTGTACCTTTTTGCAACTGGGAAATTAAAGGTAAACCCAATAGCACTTTTTGGGTTTCATCAGAAGAAACGGTTTATAAAGAATTGAAAGGCATTCCTTTAAAATACAATGAAGCATTGGCTGATTCGGCAATTGCAAAGGCATATTACGAAGAGCTTCTTTATAATAATATGGATGCGCTCAACATGCTTTATGTGGCTACCACACGATCCAAAGATTATCTATACATTGCTACAATGGCTAAAAAGGAATTGAAATTATCCAACATGGGTGATGTAATCAATTTCACTTTTGATGAGCAGTTTGATGAAAACGGTGTGTACGAAATTGTAGAACCTGTAATTGTTGAAAGTAAGGCGGAAGATTCGAATTTCATCAACTTAACTAGTTATCCAACCACAACCCGTTTATCGGAACTTTATGTTCCCTCAGCAGAAAAACATTTAAAACACCTGGTTAACATTGAAAAATCAGGCAGAAAGGGATCCTTATTACACGATATTCTAGCCAGTGCAAGTAATACAAATGAAGTAGAAGATTACACCACAAACCTGGTTTTGCAGGGCATTATCAAAGAAGAAGAAAAGCAGAAATTAACCGATTCTGCACTGGAAGTATTGAACAATCCCGAACTGCAGGCCATTTTTGCTAACGCAAGCGAAAGCATTGTAGAAAAAAATATTATTGACGCCAATGGAAAACTACACCGTCCTGATCGGGTATTGATCAACGCCGATGAAGTAATTATCCTTGATTATAAATTTACTTTGGAAGAAAGCGATAAACACATTGAACAGGTAAATAATTACAGAACCTTACTTAGTGAAATGGGTTATCAGAATATCAAAACCTATCTTTTCTACGCAGTTAAAGGCAAATTGAAATTAGTATAATATGCAGATGAAACCATTTTTACAGGAAGTTGCCGAAGATTTAGTTGCCCGGTTTGGAAATCAGCTGGAAAACTGTGCGATCGTTTTCAACAACAAACGTCCATCTGCGTATTTGCAGAAACACTTTGCTGATATCATCGGGAAACCATTTTTCAGTCCGTCATTTTTTACCATACAGGAATTCTTTGCCAGTTCTACCAGTTATAAAATAGCAGATTTTTACCTGCAGTTTTTTACCCTTCACCGAATTTATAACCAACTGCTCGCCGAAGAGAAGCTCGAAAACATATCAAGTCACAAATTTTTTCCCTTAGCAAAGATCATCTTAAGCGATTTTAATCAGATTGATGCCGATCTGGTTGATGCTGAAAAATTATACCGCGATCTGGAAGATATATCGGTTATAAACAAGGATTTCGATTATTTAAGTCCGGAACAATATGAATTTCTTTCCCAGTTCTGGACTTCCTATTCAGAAGGAAAACATAAAAAACAACAGGAGCTTTTCATCAAGATGTGGCGAAGGATGCCCAAACTTTACCATAAATTCCATGCAACGCTCAAAGAACAGGGATATTTAACTAATGGTTCCGTTTACCGCCATCTGGCTGATGATATTACGAATCACCAGGAATTTATTTCGAATTTCAATAAAGGTAAGATCATTTTTGTGGGGTTTAATGCATTAAGCAGGGCCGAGGCTAAAATATTTACCCAGCTACAAGATGCTGAAAAGGCATTATTTTATTTTGATGCCGATACCTATTATTTAGATGATGTTTCGCAGGAAGCAGGTTTGTTTTTACGTAAAAACATCAACCAGCTTGGATTGAAAAATGAATTTGCAGGACAGGAAAGTTTAATGAAATCTGTCCCACACCAGGTCAATGTTTTTAAGGTTCAGGGACAATCTGCACAGGCCAAAATCCTGAACAATATTTTAGAGGAAGATTATACAGCAGCCGAAACTATTGGGAAAACAGTAGTAGTTTTGGCAGATGAAAACCTGTTGATCCCCACGCTACAAACGATTCCAACTAACCTGAATGGAAAAGAAATCGACCTCAACGTAACCATGGGTTTTGCTTTATCAACCTCAAGTATTTTTGGCCTGGTTGATTTATGGTTAGGGAGTCAGCTGGAAATTTTACAGCGGGACAAAGTAAGTTATAAAAATGTAGAAGCTTTTTTAACGCATCCTTTAACTGGCCTTACCCAGAAAATGCGGGATAAAATTTTAACCGCACTGTTGGAAGAAAACAAAGTGGAGATCGATCATAAACGCCTGTTAAGGCAAAGCGGACTGTTTGAAACTTTTTATAAGAAAATCGATGATCCGCAGCATGTGGTTACTAATTTACTGGATGTACTGGATTATGTGTTAACCCGGTTATCAAATGCAAAAACACTTAAAAAAATCGATGCAGAACTGTTTGTAAAAACCATACAGGAGTTAAACCGTTTGCACGATACCTTTAGTAACCACATCGGTAAAGAAGAAATCCCTTTTGTAATTTACCTCGTCCAAAAATCGCTTCAGGCCATCGCTGTACCGCTTTCAGGCGATCCGCTGAATGGCATTCAGGTGATGGGATTACTTGAAACCCGGAATTTAAACTTTGATAAGGTGGTAATTTTAGGCTTTAATGAAGGTATTATTCCAAAATCATCCATTGGCAATAGTTTTATTCCCGATTCCATCCGTCGTGTTTACGGCCTTCCTGTTCTTGAAAATCTTGACGCCATTTCCTCATACATGGTGTACCGTCTATTACAACGAGCAAAGAATATCAATTTTGTCTATAACAGCCTAACCGACGAATCTACTTCAGGTGAAGCCAGCAGAATTTTAAAGCAGCTTGAGTACGAAAGCGGTTTCGATTTTGCCTATAATGAACTTAATCTGGAGGTAAAAACCGAGCCTTTTAAAGAAGTAAAGATCGAAAAGACCAATAATGCCTTTATCCAGGAAACACTTCAAAAATACCTTGATAAAAAGAAGGTACTTTCGCCTTCGGCACTCACTCAATACATTTCCAACCCGATAGATTTCTTTTTCAATTATATTGCAGGTATTAAGGAACCTAAAGAGATCAGTGCAGTGGTAGAGGCCAACGAAATTGGTTCAATCCTGCACAAAGTGATGGAGTATTTTTACGAGGATTTAAGGTCTGCTGAAATTACTGCCGAACGTATTAAAGAGAAACGCAAACAGATTCCTAATCTGATACAAAAAGCCTTTAATGCTGTGATGTTCAAAAATCCAGATATGATAATGGAATACAAAGGCATGCAAAAGGTTATTTTATCCATTGTAGATGCGTATGTGAATATCATTTTAAATCAGGATGAAGCACAAACCCCTTTTAATATTATTAGTCTGGAACAAAAGGTAGAGGCTGAAATCAGTTTTCCGTTAAGAGGGAATGAAGCCAGCGTTAAAATTTTTGGCTTTATCGATCGTGTTGATGTTAAAGACGGCGTTACTAAAATTATTGATTATAAAACCGGTAGTGACAAGTTAACTTTTAAAGATATTCCAGAGTTATTCAACTCTGACGGCAAACATATTAATAAAGCGTTGATCCAAACCTTATTATATACTTATGCTTACGAACAATTTTCGGGCAAAAGTTTTGTAGAGCCAAATTTATATGTAGTAAAAACCATGAGCGCAGATGGCGTTTGGTTTAAATCGGGCAGGCAAAATCTATCGGGAGCCTATTTAGAAGAAATCAAACCAGAATTTCTTTCCGAATTAAGAAAAAAACTGACCGAACTTTTTGAAGCGCCTTATTTTTTGGCCAGCGCAGTTGAGGATAACTACAAATACTCTATTTATAAAACTTTATTTGGGAAATAATTAAAAGCAAAAAAATTGTCTAAATAGAACTTTTTTCAACATCTTACTGGCAGGAACGTAAGTAGTTTATTTAAATAAGGGGATATTTTTAAATGGCATGCTGGTTTATAAAAATTCCCAGTAATTATCCCTATTGATAATATGTGCTACCTCAGGAACATATTTTCCCATAAAAGCATTAGGAAACTTTACTTTTACTTTAGGATTCCATTTTAGCTCAAAAACTGTTATTTTGTTATCCTGTTCCTCAATATAATCTATTTCTGTTTTACTTACGGTTCGCCAAAAATAAGTATTGCCATAAAAGCCACTATAGGCCAGTTTTTTTTTCCGTTCACTTATAATAAAGTTTTCCCACAAGGCACCGATATCATTACGTTGAGCAATCGGCGAAAAATTATTAATGATGCTGTTTCTGATCCCATTATCATAAAAATAGATTTTCCGGGAAGAGCTAATCTCATTTCTTAAATTTCGAGCCAAAGGATTTAAGCGAAAGACCACAAATGATTTTTCAAGCAGATCTATGTAATTGTTAACCGTTGCCTTGTCAATACCTACAGTTTGGGCAAGCTCATTATAAGAAACCTCATTTCCAACCTGCCAGGCAAGGGCCTGCAAAAGTTTTAAAAGCGCATCCGGTCGACGAATACCACCCGCTTCTAAAATATCCTTATATAGATAACTTCCAGCAAGATTATTTAATATTTCTATCGCATTTTCGCTATGATTAATTACGTCAGGATACATGCCAGTTATCAAAAAATCCTCCAAACGTGGGTGAATTTTGGCAAAGGAATATTGATCCTTCAATTCCCGCCAAGACAAAGGATATAATCTGTACTCCCACTTACGACCTGTAAGAGGTTCATTAATCTGACTTGCAATTTCCAACGCTGAAGAACCAGATATGAAGAGCTGAACATCTTTGTTAGCGTCAATGATCATCTTTGCAGTTAAACCTATATTTTCAAGTCGCTGTGCCTCATCAAATACAACAACCTTAGCCTCGCCGATAAAAGTATTAATAAAGGCTTGTGTTGGATTGTTCCATAATAGTCTTACGCCAGGGTCATCTCCATTGATGTAGAGATAATCACTAGTTAAAGAGCCAGCGATTTTATTAATCAACGTAGTTTTACCTGCCTGTCTTGGACCAAGTACAACTATTGCTTTTTTAAAATCAACCTTGCTTTCTAAAGTTGGCTGTAATGCTCTTTTAATCATAAACCTCAATTCCCCAAATATAGCTATTTTCAGGGAATACAATCCCTAAAAATAGCTATATTTGGGGAATAAATTAATTTAATTCAAATGTAAAATCAGTGATAATAAAAGAATATGTTATTTAATAAATAAAAGACATTTATAATTTTCGTTGCAAAAAAAAATTGCCTTTATCTCTAAGCTTATCTTTAAAAATGCTAACCTTAAATTTCACAAAATTCCCGGTTCTTGAAACCGAACGTTTAATCCTCCGAGAACATGATCTTGCTGATGCCGAAGCACTTTTTGCCATGCGTACCAACGAAACGGTAATGAAATACATCGACAGGGAAAGACCCAAAGACATTTTCGAGATCAAAGACTTTATATCCCGTTTCAGAAATGGTTATGAAAATGGAGATAACCTGGCCTGGGTAATTGCTTTAAAAGAAAATCCCAAAGAAATGATCGGTTCTGTTGGTTATTGGCGCACCGATTTTGCCAACCACCGTGCCGAGATCGGTTACATGCTGCACCCAAATTATTGGCGACAAGGAATTATTTCCGAAGCACTGAAAAAATCAATTGCTTTTGGTTTCGAAGAAGTGAATTTGCATACCATCAGTGCAAACATTAATGTAGAAAACGATGCTTCAAGACAGATGCTGCTCAAACATGGCTTTGTAAAAGAGGCCCTGTTTAAACAGGATTATTATTTTAGGGGCCAATTTCTTGATAGTGAAATTTATGGATTATTAAATCCTAATCATTAAGTTTAGATTATAATCGGAACCAAATGTTTTTGATAAAGATATTTCGGAAAAAGCAAAAGCTTTGATACAATAAGCTTATCAAAAACACAATCGCCCAATATTATTTCTTCTTTTGACAAATAAACAAAAAACACCGCTTCAAAAAGGCTAAATAATTAACAGAATTACCTATAATTATTACAAAACATAGCTATTATAGCCTTTGGTTTCAAAGCGATTAATAATTATATTTGCCACCGTTATTAAAATTTACAATGAGAGAAATCCAATTTAGAGAAGCACTACGCGAAGCCATGAGCGAAGAAATGCGTAAAGATGACCGCGTTTTTTTATTAGGTGAAGAAGTAGCAGAATATAACGGTGCGTACAAAGTAAGTCAGGGTATGCTTGATGAATTTGGTGCGAAACGCATTATCGATACCCCGATTGCCGAATTAGGTTTCGCAGGTATTGCAACTGGTGCAGCAACAGCAGGCCTTATTCCAATTGTGGAATTTATGACCTTTAACTTCTCATTAGTAGCTATCGATCAGATTATCAATGGAGCTGCTAAAATTTTATCAATGAGTGGTGGTCAGTTCTCATGCCCTATGGTTTTCCGCGGCCCAACAGGTAACGCAGGTCAATTAGGTGCACAACACTCTCAAAACTTCGAAAACTGGTTTGCAAATACACCAGGACTAAAAGTAGTAGTTCCAGCTACACCTTACGATGCAAAAGGATTATTAAAACAATCAATTATAGATCAGGATCCGGTTATTTTCATGGAATCTGAAGTAATGTACGGTGATAAAGGTGATGTTCCTGCAGAGGAATACTATATCGAACTTGGTAAAGCTAAAGTAACTAAAGAAGGTACTGATGTAACCATCGTAACTTTTGGTAAAATGTTAACACGTGTTGTAAACCCTGCGGTAGAAGAGTTAACTAAAGAAGGGATTAATGTAGAAGTTATTGATTTACGTACTGTACGTCCTATCGATTATGATACCATTATTGCATCCGTTAAAAAAACAAACCGTTTGGTTGTGGTAGAAGAGGCCTGGCCATTGGCATCTCTTTCCGGAGAGATTGCTTTCATGGTACAAAAACATGCATTCGATTATTTAGATGCACCGGTTTTACGTATCACTTGTGCAGATGTTCCACTTCCATATTCACCAACTTTAATTGCAGCAAGCTTACCAAATGCAGAGCGTGTAGTTAAAGCGGTAAAAGAAGTAATGTACGTTAAAAAGTAATTACAAATTGTAGTCTTAGTTTAGCCGAAGACCAAAACATATAAATCCTCCAAAGCAATTTGGGGGATTTTTTTTATTCCCCTCTTTCAGAAAGGAGTCCGAAGGGCGCGGTGTCGTAAAATAAGTATCTTATAATTTTAGTAAATAATTATTGAAATTAACATTAGTAATTATTTGGTTCCACCAGCACAGGCATTCATTGCAATCTTTTTAACGAAATGTCATGCTGAGGCACGAAGCATCTGCTGCTATGAAACAGATGCTTCGTACCTCAGCATGACAGTATATTTAAGGTGCTGCTAATCAAAAAATATCTCCACTTTTGCCGGGTCCAGTTATCCCATTTCTGCACAAGAAAAACAATGCATTTTCTTGCTTAGAGCCAAAAAACCATACAATTATTTTATCTTCGCTAAACCTAAATTCCAGTTCATGCCTGAATACATAGCCGATCAAATCTTCGAAAAGACTGATTTTACCATACGCTCACTTCCAAAAGCAGAATATGAAAACTGTAAATTCATCAATTGCGATTTCTCCAGTTCAGATTTAAGCGGTGTAAAATTTTTAGACTGTCAATTCATTTCCTGCAATTTAAGTTTGGCGGGTTTAACAAAAACGTCCTTTATCGATGCTGATTTCCAGGATTGTAAAATGCTTGGTTTAAGGTTTGATAACTGTAACGATTTCGGCCTCGCATTTAGTTTTACCAACTGCAAATTAGATCATTCCTCGTTTTATAAATTAAAATTAAAAAAAACCAGTTTCAAAAACTCACAGTTACATGAAGTCGACTTCTCTGAATGTGACTTAAGCAGCGCAGTATTATGCAATTGCGATTTATTAAATGCTACTTTTGATAGAACAATACTAGAAAAGGCAGATTTTAAAA
The DNA here is from genome assembly GCF_003664035.1 of Pedobacter alluvionis. GTDB lineage: Bacteria > Bacteroidota > Bacteroidia > Sphingobacteriales > Sphingobacteriaceae > Pedobacter > Pedobacter alluvionis. The sequence goes on along the minus strand of NZ_RCCK01000015.1, from coordinate 73,150 downwards.
CGGCCTACAATTACTCCATAGACCCTGATAACAACAGGATCAAAAAAGCAAAATTTTCAAAATCCGGCCTTGCTGGCTTATTGCATAAACACGACATCCTAATCAGCGAATAACTTCTGATAAATTTTGTAAATTCAGCTTATAAAAGCGACTGATATGGAACAGCCAAAACCAGAGAACATCGATCAATACATTGCGACTTTCCCTGTTGAAACACAAAAACTGTTACAGCAAATCCGTGAAACTATAAACAAAGCCGTACCTGAAGCCAAAGAAATAATCAGTTATGGCATGCCTGCCTTTAAACAAAACACGGTACTGGTTTACTTTGCATGTTATACTAAACATATTGGATTTTATCCAACCGGTTCAGGAATTGAAGCATTTAAAGAAGAATTTGCCCGATATAAATGGAGTAAAGGGGCTGTCCGGTTTCCTTTAGACAAACCTTTGCCCCTGGATCTGATCACCAGAATCACCAAATTTAAAGCAGAAAGAGATTTGGAGAAAGCCAAAAAGAAAAAATCATAATATTTCTGGTTTTCCACCTGAGAAATGGAGTTGTATTTTATGGAAAACAGTTTAAAAAAGCATCGATTTAATAAAACCTTCATAAATCGACGCCAACCAGATGAAAAAAATACTTTTACTGCTAACCATTTTTATTTCTACCAAATCATTTTGCCAGAAAGCAACAGTTATAGAAATTGAAACACTTTCTAAACCAGCAAAGCTTATTCCTGTTGTTCCCACCCAGGAAATACTTAAAGTGCTTAAGTCGGATGTTGAAAAAAACGTCGAAAATCTACCCGACAGTTTGGTTTATTATGGAGAGCATCCTTTTTTAACAGGTATTTTAAATTCATATATAGATCACAGGCCATTTGTGATCTCTCCTGATATTTTCTGGTTGCTCATCAATCAGGGTTTTGCCAGGCATATCACTCAAAATGCGGAAGAACTTAGGTCGCAAATGGTCGACTTTGAAGGCAGGAAAACCTTAACCGTCGTTTCTGATAAAATCGCACTTGGTGAACCAAAATCCGATTGGGCTTCAATTTTTCCGCAGTTTAATGAGCAGATTAATGATTATACCGGCAAAAAACTAGTCGGCATTTTAACTTCCGATTTCAGCACCACCACCCCTACCTCAAAGATTGTGAGCCAGGTTACGATTATGGAAACCGTAAAATCTTATTTCGAATTTAAGGTGATTATTATTGGCTGCGGCATCCCAAAAATCACCATCGAAGGCACAAATAGAGATTGGAAAAAATTATTGGAGAAAACAAAATATCTCTCCCGTTACAAATTAGACTGGTGGACAAGCGAACTCATTCCGATCATAGAAGAAATTATAGCGGCTAAGAAAGGAAAAGTGAATAAGAATTTCTGGATGAACATGGTAAAGTACCATACGGAAAAGAAATGTGGAACGACAAATACAATCGACGGTTGGATCGTAAAATTGTTCCCTTATACAAAAGAAGGAAACAAAACAGATTTAAAACCAATTACCAGTGTAAACAATCTGGCTTCAGAGATTGTAAAAGTTCCTTTTATTCTGGAAAATGCGCAAGCTCATACAAAACATAACATGGAAATTTGGGCAGGATTTATCGGTTTATCTCAAAACAGCAAAGATTTCACTATGAAACCGGAAATGAGCTGGGCTATAGTAAATAAAGACAGTGCACCATCCGAAACTTCTGTTTTCAGCAATAAAACCAGCGCCGGTGATCTTTCAATGAGTAACATTAACGAAATTCCAAAAGAGCTTTATACATTAAAAAGCATAGGCACGCTGAGGATCAAATTCACTAAAAACGTTGCTGTTCCCGACGAGCTGGGTAAAATTCAGATTGGAAGATTAGAACTTATCGGACAGATTACAGAAGCTGAAAAGCAAAGGCTTATAAAGCTCTTCCCCAATAGCTGGCTGGTTATAAATGGAAAAATGATCGAACGCAGTAAAGGTAATCATTCCCCTTTTCAAAAACTTACTCACAAATTTCGGTGGATAACTTCATTCTAAAAATAATTAAATCCCGCAAATCCTGATTAGCTTTGCTTCTTTTAATTTTTACCTTTAGGATATGTTAACCTACCATAAAATAATTGCAGCCGAATTAAAAGTTGCAGAAAAGCAAGTAACAGCAACCATAAATTTGTTAGATGAAGGTGCAACAGTACCCTTTATATCGCGCTACCGTAAGGAGGCGACGGGCAGTTTAGACGAAGTTGAGGTAGCAGCAATCCGCGATCGGGTTTTACAATTGCGCGATTTAGATAAACGCCGTGAAGCGATTTTAAAATCGATGACCGAACTTGGTAAGCTAACACCGGAACTGGAAAAAAAGATCAACGAAGCAGAAACCATTTCACTCTTAGAAGACATTTATCTCCCGTTTAAACCTAAGCGTAAAACACGTGCCTCGGTTGCAAAAGAAAAAGGATTAGAACCTTTGGCCCTGCAGATATTTGAACAGAATACTTTTGACTTAAATGCTGAAGCAGGCAAATTTGTCAATGTCGAAAAGGGAGTAAACTCATTTGATGATGCCTTAGCTGGCGCAAGGGATATTATTGCCGAGATGATTTCTGAAAATGCTGATGCGCGCACTAAAATGCGTACTTATTTTCAGGAAAAAGCTGTTTTTAAATCAGAAGTGATTAAAGGAAAAGAAGAAGAAGGCATTAAATATAAAGATTATTTTGAATGGAGCGAGCCGGTTAAAACAGCTGCATCACACCGTGTTTTGGCTATGCGCCGTGGCGAAAAGGAACTGATTTTAAGATTAGATGCACTTCCACCAGCAGAAGATGCCATTGCAATTTTAGAGAACCAGTTTATTTTAGGCAATAATACCGCTTCAAAGCAAGTTCAGCAAGCTTTAGAAGATGGTTATAAACGCTTGTTGGAACCAGCTATGGAAACCGAACTTCGGGTTTTCACCAAACAAAAAGCAGATGAGGAAGCCATCCGGGTTTTTGCCGAAAATGCACGTCAATTGTTGTTGGCAGCTCCAATGGGGCAAAAAAATGTATTGGCAATCGATCCTGGTTTCCGTACTGGCTGTAAAGTGGTTTGTTTAGATAAACAAGGCCAGTTGTTAGAAAACACTGCCATTTATCCGCATACCGGACAAGGAAATGTTAAAAATGCCGAATTTACGATCCAACAGCTTTGTGAAAAACATAATGTTGAAGCCATTGCAATAGGCAATGGAACTGCAGGTAGAGAAACCGAAACATTTGTTAGGGCATTGAATTTACCGCACATTACAATAGTAATGGTTAACGAAAGTGGCGCTTCGATTTATTCAGCATCGGAAGTAGCCAGAGAGGAATTTCCTACCCAGGACATTACCGTGCGTGGAGCAGTTTCAATCGGTCGCCGTTTAATGGATCCATTGGCCGAATTGGTGAAAATCGACCCAAAATCTATCGGCGTTGGTCAATACCAGCACGATGTTGATCAAAATAAATTACAGGCAAGTTTAGATGACACCGTAGTCAGTGCGGTAAATGCTGTAGGTGTAGAATTAAATACCGCCTCAAAACAAATCCTGGCCTACGTTTCTGGCTTAGGCCCTACTTTAGCGCAAAATATTGTTGATTACCGCAATACAAACGGTGCTTTTAAAAACCGTGAAAGCTTGAAAAAAGTACCTCGTTTAGGCGACAAGGCTTACGAACAGGCGGCAGGTTTCTTACGTATCCGTAATGCGGAAAATGTTTTAGATACCAGTGGTGTTCACCCTGAACGTTATGCGGTAGTAGATAAAATGGCAAAAGATCTTGGCACTACCGTTTCTGCTTTAATGAAAGATACACAGTTGCAAAAGCAGATTAAGCCACAACAATATGTTACAGATGAAATCGGTCTGCCAACTTTGAATGATATTTTAAAGGAATTGGCTAAACCGGGTCGCGACCCGAGAGAGCAATTTGAGGCTTTTAGTTTTACTGATGGTGTAAATGAAATTGCCGATTTAAGAGTGGGTATGAAACTTCCTGGAATTGTAACCAACATTACCAATTTCGGTGCCTTTGTAGACATTGGTGTCCATCAGGATGGTTTGGTGCATACCAGTCAACTTGCAAATCGTTTTGTAGCGAACCCAAATGACATTGTTAAAGTACATCAAAAAGTAGAAGTAACGGTAATGGAAGTTGATGCTGCCCGCAAACGGATTTCCTTATCAATGAAAACAGAAGTTAATCCGAAGTCGGAAGTCCGCAGTCGGGAGTCCAGGGAGCAGAAACCTAAGCCAGATTTCAAATCGAACAACAATAAACAAAACTTCAAGCCTCGTAATGAGCCAAAAGATGCGGATGGCGATTTACAAGAGAAATTAGCAAAACTAAAAGGAATGTTCAAATAGTAATTCCATAGTTACTGAACGACACAGAGCTTGGCCTGTGCCGTTCAGTACGGGGATTTAATTATGAGCGATTAATAGTCGAATTGATGGGTATAATCTTTATTAACATCTACTGTAACACCATCATCATTGGTGATCACTTTGCCATCTATCTCCGCTTTATAGCTGATTTGATAACTGGCATTAAAGTTAATGCACTGCACGCTGGTAGTAATTACATCAACTGGTAATACAGTCTCAATTACATAGGTTTTGGTACTTCCAGTGAAATCGTCTTTCCCTAAAGAAATAGCGGCTTCATTATTTCTGGTCACGCCATTTACCTTCCAGATGGTTTTAGTGCCTTTAGTATCACCACCTACAATCACGAAAGAAACGTAGTCATCAGATGAATTCACACCGTTTGCGGTGATGGTAAACTTTGCAGTTTTACCGCTTGTTGCAGGAGTAGTGTCTGAATCTTTTTTACAAGAGAATAATAACGTCAGAATAAGCGCAAGAGATAATAATTTTGATCTGTTTTTCATAGATTTTTAGTTGTTTTATTATTACAAGAACCAAAAAAATGCCAAAACCTGTTGTTATACTTAAAATACTATATTTCGGGTAAAAAGAACTACCTGTTTTTAGGTAGTTTTAGAATGCTTTATTTGTTTTGATAGCTGGTATGCTAAAAATTATCCCGTTAAGAGGCCTATATCTGCGACACAAATTCCCTTATCGCAGCATCGGGATGATCAGGTTTCAGAACGTTCTCCGATTAAAAACCTTTAAACCATCTGCTTTTAATTCTCGGACAGTTTGCGGGTCACTTTCTGAAATATTAAACTCTTAAAGGTAAAATCTACCTTTTAGCTTCTGAAAATAGTGACCAGAGGAAATAACTTATTTAGTCTTAGCTTGTAAAACTACAAACCCGCTAACTTATCCCGATGTTGTAATCTTGTTTTAGGTAAACTATCAGGATAATTATTCTGGATAAAAGCAATCATCGCTTCTCTTACATGGCAACGTAAATCAAAAGCCCTGGAAGAACTTGAAGCACTCATTAAAAAACGCACTTCAATAACACCATCTTTTGTGCTGTCTGTAACTTGTACTACATTTACGCGCTTATCCCAAAGCGGATCAGCATTTAAAAGCCGGGTTAATTCCTGCCTCATCGGTTCGATTGGGATGGTATAGTCAAGATATAAAAATACCGTTCCAAGCAAATCAGCCGAAACACGCGTCCAGTTTTGGAAGGGCTTTTCGATAAAATAAGTAATTGGCAGAATTAACCGTCGTTGATCCCAAATATTGATTACCACATACGTTAGGGTAATTTCTTCTACCTTACCCCATTCGCCTTCTACAATTACAACATCATCAATCCTGATCGGCTGGGTAAAGGCAATCTGGAAACCTGCTAATAAATTCCCAAGCGATTTTTGCGCTGCAAAACCGATGATAATCCCGCCTATTCCAACTCCGGTAAGGAGCCCCGCCCCGATTTTACGCATACTTTCAAAACTCAATAAAATAATAGCAGCAGTAATTAAAATAATAAGCGAAACAATAAACTTTCTAACAAACTCCAACTGCGTTCTGATTTTGCGCTCTTTCAGGTTGTTTTCTTTGTTTAGATCATATTTAAGATAGAAATAATCTTCCAAAACGTTAATCGCCCTTACCAAAATAAGCGCAAAAGTAATGGTCAGGGCAATTTCTAATATTTTGGCCATAGGAAGACGATATGTTGGCGCCATCTCCATCAGCGTTAAGGAGAAGTTAAGGAACAACAGGGGAATAAAAATAGCTACAGGCCTCCTCAAATGCTTTACTGTAGATTTTATAATGATAAAATCCCACCAACGCGAAAGCAGGATAAAAGTTTTGTGAATGACAAACTTGATTAAAATACCAAGAGATACCGCTATCAAACCAATGATTAGGTTCTTAAAAAACAAAGGGATAGGGTAACCGAAAACCTGATCGAGAAATTGCATAAAAGAATCTGCTGGTTAATAAATACGGCGATTAGCCATTAGATGTTCTTATAACAGCTATATTTTTGGATTGTTTGCCAATAGAAAACCAATTGCCACAAATAAAATTATTTACATTAGCATTTTGTAGATTTCAAAAAAAGAAAAAGATGGATTTTTTCGATACCCATAGTATATTTTTCACAGTCCTTGGCTATAAAATGAGCTATTTAGAATTTTTTGCTGTAATTACCGGGATTATTTCCGTTATACTTTCAGCAAAAGCCAGCGTTTGGAGTTGGCCCATGGGTATTGTCAATGTATTCTTATCAGCCTTTCTATATTATCAAAGCCAGCTTTATCCCGATATGTTTTTAATGGTTTTCTTTTTTATAACCAACATCATGGGCTGGTGGCGATGGACAAATCCAAAGCCTGGAGAAGAAGATAAAAATAAAGAACTCAAAATCAGCTTTATGCCTGTAAGGCAATTTTTAATTTTATTGGTTATTGGTATTATTGGCACATTATTAATGGGTACATTGGCCAGTCAACTTCATAACTGGTTGCCGCTATTATTTAATTTACCCAGCGCTTATCCTTTTATTGATTCTTTTATTTTTGTGATGAGTGTGATCACGACTTTTCTAATGATCCAGAAAAGAGTAGAATGTTGGATTATCTGGCTGATTATAGATATTGTAGCCACTTACCTGTACTTCTTAAAAGGCATCAAGTTTATGGGGGTCGAATATTTCATTTTCACCATTATTGCTGCTTTTGCATTGTGGCATTGGATAAAAGAATATAGAAGCTACGCTAAAACGGCATGAAAAGAGGTTTAGTGATTGGCAAATTTATGCCCATTCATAATGGGCATATTGCGCTTATTAATTTTGCGGCTTCGCAATGCGACGAACTGATTGTATCAATGAGTTTCACTCCTGCGGACAAGATTAATCCTGTTTTACGTTTTGAATGGATCAAAGAGATTTTTAAGGATCAATCCAAGGTCAAACCCGCTCTTATACCTGATGATTTCGATGATGAAACACTGCCATTGAATGAAAGGACAAATATTTGGGCAATCAGGATGCAGGAGGTATATCCAAAAATTGATATTCTTTTTAGCTCCGAGTTTTATGGAGCACCATTTGCCTTCAATTTAAAAGCTGAACACAGCTTATTTGACGAGCCGAGAAAATCAATCCCCGTTTCGGCAACCCTAATCAGGAATCATCCTTTTCAATATTGGGAATTTATTCCAAAAGAAGTCCGCCCATATTTTGTAAAGAAAATTTGTTTCTATGGACCAGAGAGTACAGGAAAATCGACCATGGCTGAAAAAATGGCCTTACACTATCAAACGACCTTTGTTCCAGAAGTTGCGCGCGAATTAATCGACTCGAACGATATCACAATTGATGACATTATCAAAATCGGGACAGCACAAACCGAAAGAGTTAAGGAAAAAACAAACAGCGCCAACAAGCTTGTTTTCTGTGATACCGATTTAATTACCACAAAAATTTATTCGCAATATTACCTGAACGAAATTCCACAGATCCTGAATGATCTTGAAAAAGAAATCTGTTATGATTTATATTTCCTATTGGATATTGATGTGGAATGGGTTGCTGATCATCTCCGTGATTTTGGAGATAGGCGGCTTGAAATGTTTAATCTGTTTAAGAGTGAGCTTGAAAAGCGTGGAATAGCCTACATTCAGATCAGCGGGGATTATAAAACTCGGGAAGAAAAGATCAGGAAAATTATAGATTCGATTTTGGTTTAAATAAATCATTTTTTTATCTTTAGATTCAATTCAAAATGATATGACAGCTAAACAAGTGCTTCCTATCATCCCTGACAATACTGTAGTTAATAAAATTTACGAGCTAAGGGGCCTCAAAGTGATGCTCGATAGTGACCTGGCAGAGCTTTATGGTGTAGAGACTAAGGTTTTAAATCAAAGTATCCGCCGAAACATAGAACGTTTTCCCGATGATTTCATGTTCCAACTGACCGGTGAATAATGGGAATCTTTGAGGTCACAAATTGTGACCTCAAAAGCTAAAAGAGGTGGAAGGACTTATTTACCCAATGTTTTTACCGAACATGGCATATTAATGCTATCGAGTGTATTGAATAGTAAGCCAGCGATTCAAGTGAATATTCAAATTGTAAGAATTTTCTCCCGTATCCGTCAATTTATTGTTGATAATGGCGAGTTCAAGCTTGAAATAGAAGAAATTAAAAAGACGTTGAATAATCATGATAAAAATATCGAGTTGGTTTTTACCTACCTGGATAGACTTATCGATAAGAAAATTGGACCAAGGTAGAGAATTGGCTACATGCCTGATGATTTATAATTTTAATGAACATTAAAAATCTTGAAGTCACAAATAGCAACCTCAAGATTGACCAGAGAAATGGCGCCGTAAGTTTATCATTATACTTAAATTTCTAAACGGATTGCAGCGGCATCTTTTCAAATTTGCAACGGCTTCATTTACTATGTCATTCTGAGGTACGAAGAATCTGCAACCGATGAAACAGATTCTTCGTACCTCAGAATGACAAAACCTACTTAAAAGATTTAGTGTAAGCCCGGCTGGAACCAATCAAAGAATTTCTGGTTTTGTTTTTCACAACCTCAAAAACGATACGGCATATTAGATGCTTAAATAAATTCAGCATGACGATCGCGAGGTAAAAATGCAAAACTATTTTCAATCAACTATTTGATAATAAAAGTATTCTATCTATCTTTGCAGTCCCAAATTTAATGGGAATAATAAATTGTTTAATAAATTAAATACAAGCAAGTGAATACGTTAAGTTACAAAACTGTCTCGGCCAATGCGAAAACTGTTAACAAACAGTGGATTGTTGTTGATGCGCAAGGCGAGATTTTGGGGCGCTTGTCATCGAAGATCGCTATGATCATCCGTGGTAAAAACAAGCCTGAGTACACCCCACACGTAGATTGCGGAGATAACGTAATTGTTATCAATGCAGACAAGGTTAAATTGACAGGAAACAAATTCAGCGAAAAGCAATATGTTTCTTATACTGGTTATCCAGGTGGTCAACGTTTTATTTCTCCTAAAGAGTTAATGGCGAAACACCCTCAACGTGTAATCGAGAAAGCGGTACGTGGTATGTTACCGAAAACTAAATTGGGCAAAAAATTGTATACCAATCTTTTTGTGTATGCTGGTGAAACTCATCCGCATTCGGCTCAATCTCCAAAAACCATTAAACTTTAAGAAATGTCAGTTACTAACACTTCAGGAAGAAGAAAAACAGCTGTTGCACGCATCTACTTAAAAGATGGTGCTGGCGCAATTACCGTTAACGGTAAAGATCACAAAGTATATTTCCCTACTTTACCTTTGCAATATATCGTAAACCAAAGTTTAGAAGTTTCTGAACTTACCGGCCGTTATGATATCACTGTAAATGTACAAGGTGGTGGAGTAAAAGGACAAGCAGAAGCTGTTCGTTTGGCTATTGCTAAAGCGATTGTTGAACTAGATGCGGAGAAAAAACCTGCTTTACGTGCTAAAGGTTTAATGACACGTGATAACCGTATGGTTGAGCGTAAGAAACCAGGACGTGCTAAAGCCCGTAAGAAATTCCAATTCAGTAAACGTTAATCACAGGAGGCAAAGACAATGGCAAGAACAACTTATCAAGACTTATTGGATGCAGGTGTACACTTTGGTCACCTTACCCGTAAATGGAATCCAAAAATGGCTCCTTATATTTTCATGGAGCGTAATGGAATTCACATTATAGATTTAAATAAAACTTTAACTAAAACTGAAGAAGCTGCGGCGGCGATTAAACAAATCGTAAAATCAGGACGTAAAGTATTGTTTGTTTCAACAAAAAAACAAGCAAAAGGAATCGTAGCTGAACAAGCTAAAAAAGTAAACATGCCTTTCGTAACTGAACGTTGGTTAGGTGGTATGTTAACTAACTTTGCTACTGTTCGTAAGTCAATCAAAAAGATGTCTAACATCGATAAAATGACTAAAGACGGTACTTATTCGATCTTATCTAAAAAAGAGCGTTTAATGATTCAACGTGAGCGTATTAAATTAGAATCACTTTTAGGTGGTATCGCTGATTTAAACCGTTTACCTGCAGCTTTATTCTTAATTGATGTTAAGAAAGAACATATTGCAGTTACTGAAGCGTTAAAATTAAACATCCCTACTTTTGCGATGGTTGATACTAACTCTGATCCTTCTAACATCGATTTCCCTATTCCAGCGAATGATGATGCTACAAAATCAATCTCTTTAATTACTGATGTAATTATCAAAGCTATTGAAGAAGGTTTAGATGAGCGTAAACGCGAAAAAGATGATGAGGCTGAAAAAGAAGCAGTAGCAGCAAAAGTTGCAGCTGATGCTCCTGAAGCAAAAGAGCCAAGAGGAGCTGGTGAAAAAAGACCAACAACTAAAAAGGCAACTGCTGAAGCGGAAGTTGAAGCTCCTTCATCAGAAGAAACTAAAACAGAAGAATAGTAATATTTTTTAATTGCAGGTTACTGGTTTCAGGTTTTAAGTTGGCTTAACATGAGTTTAACTTAGCGCTTGTAACTTGTAACCTGTAATTGTTATAACAAGATTGTAAAATTTAAAAAAAGAAATAAAATGTCTACAGTACAAATTACTGCCGCAGATGTAAACAAATTACGCCAACAAACTGGCGCTGGTATGATGGATTGCAAAAAAGCTTTAGTTGAAGCTAATGGCGATTTCGAAGCTGCTGTTGATTTGTTGCGCAAAAAAGGTCAAAAAGTATCTGCCGCTCGTTCTGGTAATGCTACTTCTGAAGGTCTGGTATCAATCAATATTTCAGCTGATGGAACTAATGGTAAATTAGTTGCTTTAGCTTGTGAAACTGAACCAGTTTCTAAAGTTGAAGATTTCCGTAATCTAGCTCAGGCCGTTTTAGCTGCAGCAGTTGCCAACAATCCTGCTTCTGCTGAAGAATTATCAGCGATTACTTTGGAAGATGGACGTACAGTTGCCGAAACAATAACTGAACTAACCGGTAAAATCGGAGAGAAAATCGTTATTCAGGAGTACGCAAATGTATCTGGTGAAAAAATCGTTTCTTATATCCACTCTAATGGTAAAATGGGTGTTTTAGTGGTATTTGAAAACACTAATGGCGCAGATATTACTGAAGCTGGTAAAGATGTTGCAATGCAAATTGCTGCAATGAACCCAGTTGCTGTTGATAAAGACGGTGTTGATCCCGCTACAATTGAACGTGAAATCGAGATTGCTAAAGACGTTATCCGTCAAGAAGGTAAACCAGAGGAAATGGTTGAGAAAATCGCTGCTGGTAAATTGAATAAATTTTACAAAGACAGTACTTTATTAAACCAGGAGTTTGTTAAAGATAGCTCTATGGATGTGCGTAAATATTTAGATAACACTTCTAAAGGTTTAACAGTATCTGCTTTCAAACGTGTACAATTAGGTGCATAAGCATTTCTAAAATAATTAAAAGCTCCTGGTGAAAATCAGGAGCTTTTTTTATGCCTTTATATTCTTGTTCGTCTCCCTGAAATTTTCAGGGTCTAATTTATTGAGAATGATGCTAAATAATTTACCGCTTAGCTTTCTGCTGCGCTACAGGTCAGCATGACGATTGCATTTCCCTACTTCCAACCTTTTTCCTGAGTCAACAAGGTTCGAACAGTTTGGGGTACAGTGTTTCGGTCAACATGCATCATTTTGGAGCGCTCAAAGTAGCCGCACTCGGCTTTAAAAAACTTCTTCTACCGGGCTGACTTTCATTCATTTGGTTATTTCATCTTATTATCCAAATATATAGTCACAATATTTAACTTTGACCGTTTAAGATTAAATTTACTCAACGTTTGATATGCCTAAAGTAATTTCCAACACCTCCTATTTTCAGGGCAACGATTTAAAAAAGAACCAAGACATCATTATCGATGGTGATATCATTTCAGCTATTAAAGAAAGTGATCATAAAGAAACCAGCCATTCGATTGTTGTTCCAGGTTTTATAGATCTGCAGATTTATGGAGCAGGCGACAGGTTATTTTCTGCCGAGCCAAGCATCGAATCGTTAAGCATTATAGAAGATGACCTGCTCAAAAAAGGAACGACTGGTTTTTTGGCCTGCATGGCAACAAACTCTCCCGAAGTTTTTAATGAATGTATCAAAGTAGCTAAAGCACATCGCTCAATAGCCAGGAATTGCCTGGGTTTGCACTTAGAAGGTCCATTTTTAAATCCAAAACGTTTAGGCGCGCACGTACCTGCCTTTGTGCGAAAGGCATCCTTAAACGAAATTAAGAAATTAATCGATTTTGGAGATGGTGTAATTAAATTGATGACAATAGCACCGGAAATCCAGGATGATGAGGTAATACAATACTTACTAGATCAAGGTGTTGTGGTTTCATTAGGACATAGCAATGCAACTTTTGAGGAAGCTACTGCGGCGTATAATAAAGGCATCCAAACCACTACCCACCTCTTTAATGCCATGAGCCCCATCCACCATCGGGAATCTGGAATACCCACAGCTGTTTTTAGTCACGCTAAGGCGATGGCCAGTATTATCGCCGATGGGCAACATGTAGATTTTGAGGTGGTTAAATTTGCGCAGAAACTATTAAAAGAGCGTTTATTCCTCATCACCGATGCCGTTACGGCCTGTTCAACTGGTCCTTATCAGCATATCCAAAAAGGAAATAAATATGTAATGCCTGATGGAACGCTTTCTGGTTCATCTTTAACCATGTTAAAAGCTGTTAAAAACTGTGTAACACACTGTGGCATCAGCTTAAATGATGCAATTAAAATGGGAACAAGTTATCCTGCCAAACTAATCGGAATTGAAAACTTAACAGCAAATATCGCAGCTGGTGAGCAGGCAAATTTAGTCGTGCTTGATGATGCGCTAAATTTAAAAGAGATTATTTTTAAGGGTAAAACGATATAATCAACCAATATGTTTAACAGAATTCTTCCAGTAATTATTTTTCTATTCATGTGTGCTGATAATTCTAGGGCGCAGGAAAAGGGGTCTGCATTTACCATCATTCCACTTGGTGTAAAAGGCGGCGATGATGAGAGCAATTTATCATCGTACATGATAACACCAAAAGGAAGCGACAAATATGTTTGCCTTGATGCGGGTACAATAAACGCAGGCATCCAAAAAGCAATCGATTTTAAATCACTAAAGGGCAATAGCGAAGAGATACAGCGTAAGCAGATTAAAGGTTATCTGATATCTCATGGACATTTAGACCATTTAGCTGGCCTGATCATCAATTCGCCCGCAGATACATCCAAAAACATCTACGGCCTGCCATCTGTCCTGAATATTTTAAGGGATAAATATTTTACCTGGGACGCCTGGGCTAATTTTGCCAACGAAGGTGAAAAACCACAGCTAAAAAAGTATACGTATTTCCCATTGATTGAAGGCAATACTTATCCTCTTGAAGGCACAGAAATGAAAGTAAAAGCCTTTGAACTGAGCCATGGCAATCCTTATAAAAGTACTGCTTTTCTAATCAGCCACAATGATAGTTATGTTCTTTATCTGGGAGATACTGGCGCTGATGAAGTTGAAAAATCAGATAAACTCGCCAGCCTGTGGCAAAATATAGCACCGCTGATTAATGCCGGCCAGCTAAAAGCCATCTTTTTAGAGGTTTCTTTCCCGAACGAACAGCCCGATAAACAATTATTCGGGCACCTTACACCAAAGCTTTTTTTTAGTGAAATTGGCAAACTTAAAAGCTTAACGGATGGTGATACCATTAAAAAAGTTTCTTTCATTGTAACCCATATTAAACCTCCGCAACATAGTGCCGAAAAAATAAAACATCAATTACTTACAGAAAATACACTTGATTTAAACTTAATATTTCCTAAGCAAGGAAAACTGTTAACAATTAATTAATATAAATACAACATTAGCTATAGTAAGTCGGAGTATTTTTGCTTAAAAATTACTCATGAAAAAAACTTTACTTCTATTTACAACATTTCTACTTTTAATATTCTTAAAAATAGATGCTGTTGCACAAAATGAAACAACTGCCTCTATAAATGGAATGGTTGTCGATACTAAAGGACCAATTAGCGGGGCTACAGTGATTGCCATACACGAACCATCAGGTTCGAGATATGCCACTTCTACCAGATCGGACGGCCGTTATAATTTACCAGCGATGCGTATTGGTGGTCCTTATTCCATTACCGTTTCTTTTATTGGTTTTAAAAATCAAACACAACGTATTGAAAAATTGGCCCTTGGCCAAAGTTCTACTTTAAATGTATCCTTAAGTGAAGACGCCAGTAATTTATCAGAAGTTACGGTATCAGGAAAACAAAGTAAAGTTTTTAACTCGGGAAGAACAGGTGCATCGCAGAATATTTCGAGAACAGCAATACAAAATTTGCCAACTTTAAATAGGAGCTTTACCGATTTCGTAAAGCTTACCCCTCAGTTCTCTTTACAGTTTGGTAGCCCAAGTATTGCAGGAAGAAGTAACCTGGCCAACAATTTTACGGTTGATGGAGCGCTGTTTAATAATGCATTCGGCTTACAGGGTACCATTGGAAGTCAAACAAGTTCTCAACCGATTAACATGGATGCCTTCGAAGAAATTACAGTAAACATTGCTCCATACGATATTCGTCAAAGTGGTTTTACAGGTGCTGCAATAAATGCAGTAACCAGAAGTGGTACAAATGAATTTCAGGGCTCTTTAAATACTTACTACAGAGACCAGGACCTGGTAAGTGATTACAATTATGCTGGATTAAAAGTGCCGGTAACCAATTTTAGCCTTAAAGGTTATGGCTTTACCTTAGGCGGACCGATTATTAAAAATAAATTATTCTTTTTTGCCAGCGGAGAATTGGAAAGAAGATCAGATCCGGGAACTGGATTTTCAGCTTCAAGGGCTGGAAGCACGGGACCAAATATATCTCAGGCAAAAGGCGAAGACTTAGATAAGTTAGGTTCTTTTTTACAAACGCTTGGCTACGATCCAGGGGCTTACGAAAATTATGCCTTAAAAACCAGGAGCGATAAACTATCTGCCAAATTAGACTATAATATTGATGATAAAAATACTTTAAGTTTAAAATATTTCTATTTCAGATCTTATAAGGATATTTTACCAAGTAATAGTGGTGCTCCTAAAAATAACCGTCAGCCATCACAGCTGGGGCTTCCTTTCCAATCGGCAGGATATGGCATAAACAACAATATGGATAACGTTAACCTTGAGTTCAGAACACGTTTTAACAATAAATTCTCTAATCAATTAACAGTTGGTTACAATAGCATGAACGATTTCAGAGAATCAAAGGGTAACAAGCCTTTTCCACTTGTTGATATTATGAATCCTGATGGAAGTTCGTATACTGCTTTCGGCTACGAACCTTTTACTGCCTTTAACACGTTAAAAACTAAGGTTTACCAGATTACAGATAACTTTAATATCTATGCGGGCCGCCATGAAATAACATTGGGCGCAAATTACGAAGGCTACAGAACGCTTAACGGTTTCGCTCCTAACTATTATGGTGCCTATACCTTTAACAGCCTTGCCGATTTTTATAACAGCGCCAATAATGGCGTATCAAATGCAACCAAATACCAGGTTCAATACTCGGTTATGCCTGATGGATCATTTCCTTATGCAGAAATCCAGTCGAATATGTATGGCTTGTACGCTCAGGATGCTTTTACGGTTAACGATGAGTTAAAATTAACGCTTGGCTTACGTGCCGATTTAACCAGCGTTTCTTCACCAGCTTCACTAAGCAATCCAAATGTAGAAAAGTTGACTTTCGAAAATGATCAAAAAATTGATGTGGGCAGATTTCCTAAAAGTTCTATTTTATGGTCGCCACGTTTAGGCTTTAACTGGGATGTAAACCATGCCGGAAAAACACAGGTAAGAGGTGGTACAGGGCTGTTTACCGGAAGACCTCCATTGGTTTGGATATCTAACCAGGCCAGCAATAACGGTGTTCAATTTGGTTCTGAATCGATTAATAACCCAACCAACAGACCATTTACCCCCAACGTTGATGCTTATAGAAATGTAAATAAAGCTACAGCAGCAAACAATACAGCTTACAATCTTGCTGTAACCCAACAGGATTTTAAATTTATGCAAGTTTGGCGTTCTAATTTAGCGGTTGACCAGAAATTGCCTGGCGGTGTAACCGGAACAATCGAAGCCTTATACTCAAAAGATATTAATTCTGTTTATTTCCGCAATGTGAATTTAAACACTTCGGCATATACCCTTTTAAAAGGCGCTGATAACCGTCCGAGATACACCAGTTCAAGAATTTACGGGTCAGCAACCCCTACTCCGGCAAACCCAAACATTTCTGATGCAATTGTAATGACCAATACCAATAAAGGCCATAGTTTAGCAATTACAGGAACATTATCGAAAGAGTTTGCAGGTGGTCTTTTTGCAACCGCAGGTTATACTTATACCGATTCGAGATCAGTTAATGATGGTGGTTCTATTGCCCAAAGTATGTGGAGAGACCGTCAGGTTTCTGGCAGCCCGAATACAGATGCACTTTCTTATTCTAGCTATATGGTTAAAAACCGCTTCATTGCCTCTGTTGTTTATAGAAAAGAATACATTAACCACTTAGGTACAACATTCTCTATGTTCTATCAACTACAAGATGGTTTCAGATATTCTTATACTTATGGAAACGACTTAAACAATGATGGTTTGAGCGGGAACGATTTGATTTATGTTCCGGCTAATAAATCTGATATTGTTTTGGTACCAGAAAATGCTGGCGATACCCGTACACCTGACCAGCTTTGGGGTCAATTAAACAGCTATATCAGCCAAGACAATTACCTGAACAAAAAAAGAGGTCAGTATGCAGAAAGAAATGGTCTTGTTGGTAATGTAATCGGTACGCTTGATATTCGACTGGCACAAGATTTATTCGCAAACCTGAAAGGTAAAAAGCATTCTCTTCAACTTACTTTTGATATTTTCAATTTCGGGAATATGATTAATAAAACCTGGGGAGTTCCAAAATTTGCCAACAGGGCTAACGGACTTCTTAACTTTAAAGGAGTGGATGCAACATCGGGTAAACCTACATTTTCTTTCCCTTACTTAAATGCGGATAACAGCGTGCCTTTGGTTAATACATTTTCAAGCAATATTGATGAAACTGCCCGTTGGAGAATCCAATTCGGATTAAGATATAGGTTTAATCAATAATTTTTTAGAATTAAAAAATAAAAATGGCTGGATTGGATAACGATTCAGCCATTTTTTATAAAAAGGGATAACGTAAATGTAACAAGAAGGCAACAGCTGCTTAACATAATTAAAGTAGGTTTAAATATCTTCAATCTACCAATAATATGAAAAAACAATTTAAATTAACGGGCTTCGCTTTAATAGCGTTTGCTACATTATTAAGCTTTAGCGCTTGTAAAAAACAAGAAAATGAAACCAGCCCAAACGCTTTAGCTAAAGCAAAATTATCAGCCTTCAATGCTTCGAATGCTACACTTACGGCACAAACTTTAGAGAACTTTGAAGTAGGTTCAACCAGTCCTAAAACAGCTTATGATGTTTCTCCTTCCGGCTCAGCGGGCGGAGATGACATTACACTAAATGGAAAATCATGGAATTTTTTCGACGCGTTAATTGGAAATCTTGCTGCAGATAAAAAAAATGGTTCGTGGTCTGCCCGTATCCGTAACTCAGGGAAAATTACTATGCAGTTTGATCTTACAAGCGGCATTAATACAGTAAGCGTTCAACATGCTACTTACGGCACAGATGCCGCTAGTCAATGGGGCTTATGGTATTCAACCAATGGTGGAAGTAGCTGGACTCAGTCGGGCAGCAATATAACCAGCACATCAACCTTACAAACACAATCTTTCAACCTAAATCTTACCGGAAATATCCGTTTAGAAATCAGAAAACTTTCTGGTGCTTCAAACAGAATTAACTTTGACGATATTACCATTAATGATAACGGCGGTGGTACCGATCCAGGTACAAATCCTGTACTTACGGGTAAGAAGTTTTTATTTGATGCTTCAAAACTGGAAAATGCAGGTAGTGCCGATTGGCAGATAGATGCAGATGGGACCGAAAGCGTTCCAGGTTATCAAGGAGGAACCTCTGTTGAACTTAAAGCACAAAGATTCCCTACTCCTTCCTATACCGGCATAACTGCTTCAACTCCTGAAACCTACTGGAAAGGTGCCATGTCTGCCTGGGCTGTAGAATTGGTAAAACGTGGCGAGCTGGTAGAAACTTTGCCAGGTGGTACTGCCATTACTTATGGTAATACCTCTAATCCTCAGGATTTAAAAAATTACGATGTTTACGTGGTTATTGAACCGAATAAATTATTTACAGCCGCTGAAAAAACGGCAATTATGAATTTTGTGGCCAATGGCGGCGGTTTAATGATGGTGGCCGATCATACTGCTGCAAGTACAGCCGGAACAGATGCGAATGGTTACAATCCTTCAGACAGAGATGGCGATGGTTACGATTCGCCAAGAGTTTGGAATGATTTAATGAGCAACAATGGCATTAACAACAACAAACCTTTCGGCTTTAATGTAGATTATGTTGACATTAGCGAAAAACCAAGTACAAAAGTTTACTCCGGAACAAGTACCAGTGCCAATCTGATTTTAAATGGTGCTGCAGGAAATGCGTCAAAATTAGCTTTCTATAATGGTACAACGGCAACCCTGTTTCCAACACAAAATTCCACAGTACAAGGATTATTTTGGAGAATGAGCAGCACATTAGGAAGTAATAATGGTGTAATGGCATTAATTTCGACTTATGGAAGTGGAAGGGTAGCCTTTGTTGGCGATAGTTCACCCTCTGATGACGGAACAGGTGATACAAACGATAATTTATTTAATGGTTGGTCTGGTGATGTGCCATCTGGATATACCTCCCATCCGGCTTTGCATTTAAATGCATCATTATGGCTTGCTAAAGCGCAATAATTAATCCAATAACAGAAAGGGCGATATATTCATATCGCCTTTTTTTATTTATATACCCAACCTAATTAAATATTTACATCAAATATTAAAACGATAGCCCGTAAGTAAAAAATTGTTAATATTTTTGAGGTCATGAAATACAAACGCATCCTATTAAAGCTTAGCGGAGAATCGCTAATGGGCGACAAACAATATGGAATTGATAATGAACGCGTTAAACAATACGCTGAAGATATCAAAGCTGTACACGATAAAGGTTTAGAAATCGCAATCGTAATTGGAGGAGGGAATATTTTTAGGGGCTTAAGCGCAGAAAAAAGTGGGATGGACAGGGCACAGGCCGATTATATGGGCATGTTGGCAACAGTTATCAACTCTATGGCCTTGCAAGATGCGTTAGAAAAAGTGGGTATTAAAACACGTTTACTTACTGCCATTAAAATGGAACAGATTTGCGAACCATTTATTCGCAGAAGAGCTGTTCGGCATTTAGAAAAAGGCCGTGTGGTTATTTTTGGTGCAGGAACCGGAAACCCATACTTCACCACCGATTCTGCTGCAGCTTTACGTGCTATCGAAATCAAAGCTGATGTTGTTTTAAAAGGAACACGTGTTGATGGAATTTATACTGCAGATCCTGAAAAAGATCCGTTAGCCACTAAATACGAAGAAATTTCTTTCAGAGAAGTTTATGATAAAGGCCTTAATGTAATGGATATGACAGCCTTTACCCTTTGCGAAGAAAACCAAGTGCCGATTATTGTGTTTGATATGAACAAACATGGCAATTTCATGAAAATCGCTAATGGCGAACCTATTGGAACCCTGGTTAAATAAGGAATAAAAATTATTATTTTTGTAGAAATACACACAATTATGAACGACCTCATACAATTACAATTAATGGATGCTCAATCTGCAATGGATAGAGCAATCGATCATTGTGAATCTGAATTAACTAAAATCAGAGCTGGAAAAGCATCAGCTGGAATGTTGGATGGTATTTTCGTAGATTATTATGGCGCAGCTACAGCACTATCACAAGTATCCAGTATTAATACACCTGATGCCAGAACAATCGTAATCCAACCCTGGGAAAAATCACTTTTAACTGCAATCGAAAAAGCTATTCAGGTAGCTAATATTGGTATCAATCCGCAAAATGATGGTATTGTTATCCGCCTGGTTGTACCACCTTTAACAGAAGAGCGGAGAAAAGACCTCGTGAAAAAAGTTAAGGAGGAAGCCGAAAGAGGCCGCATTACCGTTCGTAACATCCGTAAGGATGCCAATACCAAAATCCAAAAACTGAAAGGTGAAGGTGTTTCTGATGACGAGATTAAAACCGGTGAAGGCGAAGTACAAAAATTAACCGATGCCTATATCATCAAGGTTGACAAACATGCCGAAGCTAAAGAAAAAGATGTAATGACAGTTTAATCTGTACAAAATACAATCAGAGCGGGAATAGACTTAATCTATTCCCTTTTTTATTGCTTTATTTCTTTGCGCTTGAGCCTCTAACGTTTAAGATGGTAGGTAACGATACTTGCATGTTTTCAACAGGCTTTCCAGCTCTTTTAAGCTTGTTTATTAAAATTTTCATTACGTTTTCTGCAATGGCTTCAAGAGGCTGTGCAATTGCCGTAACCGGAGGCTCACAAAACTCCAGGATTTCGAAATCATCAAAAGAAACAACAGCTATATCTTTATGGATCTGAATACCTAATTTTCTAAAAGTTCTTAAACCATCCAGGCAAATATAGTTAGCCGCAAAAACTACCGCATCAAGTTGTTTCTCTTTAAAAAACTTGATCATCTCCTCAATTGATTCAGCAGAGTTTACATATTTTATCTTCTTGACAATTACCGGCAGGTTATATTTTTCAACAGCACTTTCGTAACCAGCCAAACGGTCTACCATCTGTTGCTGTAAGGTATCAATGGTTACAAACCCTATTTTTTTGTAATTATTTTCAATGAGGTGTTCAGTAGCTTCGTAGGTACTGTTTAAATTATCAATTATTACATAATCTGTTTTAACATCCGGTACATACCGATCGAAAAGTACTACCGGAGCATCTGTTTGAATCAATTTTTTAACTTCTTCTTCCAATCCTTCAGGCAAAGCCATAATATAGCCATCAACATGCCTGTCTTTAAAAATCTGCAACAGTTCTATTGCCTTCTCAGTATCGTTTCTGGTGCTGCTAAAAAGGATTTTATAACCAAGACTCGAAGCAATTTCATCAATTTGGCGTGCAATACCAGAGAAAAAAGGTTCAGAAATGTCATCAACCAAAAAACCTATAATTTTTGTTTTGCCTGTTCTTAAACTTGTAGCAAGGGTATTGGGCTGATAATTTAATTCAGCAACCAGTTCTAAAACTTTTTTGGTAAGCGATTCGCTGATATTTTTTTCTCTTGCTTTCCCATTAATTACAAACGATACGGTTGTAATGGAAATATTTAATTGTTTAGCGATATCTTTTATGGATACTCGTTTTTTCATTACAGGCATTACACAGTTAGAATAAATTGAACTGGTAATATAGGAATATATCTATTAAAATGTAAAGGCCTTAAAAAGAAAAAGAGCAACCTATCCAGGATTGCTCAATTAACTAACTTATTATTCATAAAAAATGCTGTTGGGGAAGGAGTCGAACCTTCAAGGGGTAGTTAGCTACAGTTCAAAAAATTAATTTGTGGTCAACCCAATAAACTGCGTTTGTCCCATTATTCCCCACCACCGAGACAAGGAGGCGTGTCTGCCAATTTCACCACCCAACATTATAGTCCTTAGTCCAAAGTCTGCAGTCGTAAGTCTACTAAAGACTATCGACTCTTGACTTAGGACTAAAGCCGCTGTAGGGGAAGGAATCGAACCTTCAAGGAGTGGTTAGTACCGAAACCGGTATATTCCCATTATTCTCCGCCACCGAGACAAGGAGGTGTGTCTGCCTGTTTCACCACCCTACATTATGTTATGCAATTCTGAAAGAACGTTTCCTTTTTGTTAATTGCTTGATACAAATGTAAAGGAACAACCAATACCTTGCAAATATTTTAAACATTTAATTTAATTTTTATAATATTGATAAATATTTGTAAATTCGCTTATCATAATTCAAAAATATGCTTAAAAAAGACAATTCCAATTTAGAAATTGACAACCTCGACATCGATATACTGAAGCAATTGATGCAGGATGCCACTAAACCCTATACAGAAATCGCTAAAGACCTCATTGTTTCAGGTGGAACGATACACGTCAGAATGAAGAAACTGCAGGAAATGGGCATTATTAAGGGCTCTCATCTCATCATTGATCCGCAAAAGGCCGGATATGATATTTGCGCCTTTTTGGGCATTTACCTGGAGAAAGGAATCCAGTATAAAGATGCAGTTGCGCAATTGAGCAAAATTAAAGAGGTGGTAGAATTGCATTATACTACCGGTGCCTACAGTATGTTTGCCAAAATTATTTGCAGAGACACCAATCATTTACGCCATGTTTTAAACGAAGAAATACAGGCCGTGAACGGTATTCAACGTACGGAGACTTTAATATCATTAGAGGAAAGCATCAAGCGGCAGATTGAATTAGGGTAAGCGGAAAGATTAAAGATTAAAGGTGAAAGGCCTCAATCTGTGTAATCACACCTGAGCCTGGATGACCTTATATGTCTTATATGGTAAAAACCTTTAGTGATTTATTGGAAAATGAACGTTCAGTAGGGTTTCGGGAACAGCAGCCCCGTTATTCGCTATAGCCCCGATGAAGAATCTGGGGCTGCCGCTACTACCGGGTTTAGAAACAAAGATTTGTGCAGCTAAACACCCAGCCATTAAATAGTATCACCTATTGGCCACCTAGACCCGATTGCAGTGAACACGCAATCCCGATATTTCATCGGGATAAGTAAAACGGAAAGCGGGAGCAACTCAAATAATTATACAGGCCTTGCTCTCCTAATCTTAATAATTATATTATAACGAGGCCCTTCGAATACGCTCAGGGGTGACAAACGCTAGAGTTACGCTACTAATATAGTCGCCTTCTAAGCTCCAGTGAAATTTACATTTAGTCGAGAGAGCTATCGATAGATTTCTCGACTGCGTTGCACTCCGCTCGAAATGACGAAATTCTTATTTTAATAGCTGATAAGCAACCAGCGCGGCAACATAGGCCATAGCCGTCATGTAAGCCAATTGGATTACCGGCCATTTCCAGCCTTTGGTTTCGCGGTAAACTATAGCGACTGTGCTCATACATTGCATAGCAAAAGCATAAAAAAGCATTAAAGAAATACCTGTAGCAAAAGTGTAAACAGGCAAACCAGTGCGGTTATTAACCGAAGCCGACATGCGTTCTCTAATGGTCGAGGTATCTTCATCACCTCCATCAACACTATAAATAGTGGCCATTGTACCCACAAAGGCTTCGCGGGCAGCAAACGAGGTAATTAAACCAATACCAATCTTCCAGTCGTAACCCAAAGGGCGGATAGCAGGCTCGATCCAATGACCAAGAATACCCACATAGGAGTTTTCCAATTTCTCGGTAGCCACCAGGGCTTTAATATGATCTGTATTTTTTGTCGTATCAGTTAGAACAGATTCGTATTTTTTATCAATACTTTCAAAACGGTCTCCGGGTCCGAAAGAGGCCATTACCCAAAGAATAATCGAAATGGCGATGATAACCTTACCGGCTTCAAAAACAAATGTTTTCGATTTTTCGTACATGGTATAAAACACATTTTTCCATCTTGGCATGCGGTACACCGGAAGTTCCATGATGAAATAAGATCTTTCTTTGGTTTTGATAATGAATTTCATTACCCAGGCCACCAATACCGCAGCAAGAATGCCCACCAGGTACATTACCATCAATGCTAAGCCCTGTAAGTTAAAAACGCCAAAAACCGTTTGCGAAGGGATAATTAAGGAAATAATCAGGATATATACCGGAAGCCTTGCCGAGCAGCTTACCAATGGGGTAACCATAATGGTAATCATTCTATCCTTCCAGTTTTCGATATTCCGGGCAGCCATAATAGATGGAACAGCACAGGCTAAACCACCGATCATCGGTACTACCGATTTACCGTTAAGGCCAACCTTGCTCATAATTTTATCCATCATAAAGGTAACACGGGCCATATAACCTGTATCTTCTAAAATGGATATGAATGCGAATAGAATTGCAATCTGTGGAATAAAAACAAAAATACCACCTAAACCTGCAATTATACCATCCAATAACAAATCAGTAAGCATGCCTGCCGGCAAATATTCGTGCCCAACGCTGGTAATAAAACCAAAACCAGTCTCAATCCAGTCCATTGGATAGGAAGACCAGGCAAATATGGCATTAAAAATTACAAAAAGAATAAGCAGGAAAATGGCAAATCCCCATATTTTATGGGTTAGAATAGCATCTAATTTATCACTGAAAGAAAATTTCTTTTCTGTCCCCCTGTCAATAACCACATCAGATAAAATCGTGCTGAGCTGTTTATACCTGGCTATAGTTTCTGCGGCCTGAACCTTCGAAGATTCGAAATGGTGAGATTGTTCTATCTGTTCAATTTCTTCTTGTTCCTTTTCGGTAAAGAAAGTTAAGTGTTCATGCTGATGCAGTACCTGCAGCGCATAATAATCGTTGTCAGAATTTAGCTTCGATTTTATGGCGTTAATCGCTTCCGGAGCCAGAAAATTCACATCAATATCCTGAAACTGTGTGGCAATTTTATTTGTATTGGCAATGGCCTGTTTCAGTTTATCAATTCCGATATTGTTTCTTGCGGAAATGGAAACCACCTGAATGCCCAGTTTTTCAGCCAGTTTATCCAGATTAATCTCAATCCCCTGCTTCGTAGAAAGGTCTATCATGTTCAGGGCCAAAATCATTGGGATACCTAAATCTGCTACTTGCGAATATAAAAGCATATTGCGCTTTAAATTAGAAGCATCGGCAATGAGCACAATAACATCAGGATGGCTATTGTTTTTTTTATCGGCAAGCACCTGAAAAACGATGCTTTCATCAGCACTTTTCGGATATAAGCTATATGTTCCTGGTAAATCAATAATCTCTGCTTCTTTACCATCAGCAAGTTTTGTAAAACCTGTTTTCTTATCGACAGTGATGCCTGGGAAATTTCCAATTTTTTGATTTAACCCTGTTAAACGATTAAATAAAGTAGATTTACCTGTATTGGGATTACCAACTAACGCAACTTTAATATCCAAACCCAGCTTATTTATTGTATAATGATAACATCGGCTTCGCTTTTACGCAAGCAAAGCTGATAACCAGCTACACGGATTGCCATAGGGTCGCCCAGAGGAGCAAAACGCTCTACCTCTACCACCTCACCTGGCAAACAACCCATCTCCATTAACTTTACAGACATATCTAAATCTGTAAAAGCTACAATTGTTCCTTTTTCTCCAACTTTTAGGTGCGACAGCTTCATGTGCTAAATTTGGTGCAAGTTAACCTTTCTTTAGATTTATTCCAAATAACCAAATCCCATATCTCAGTCAATTTACTTGAAACCTTCATTCAGGATAAGGCATAATGCGATATGCTGTTATTCACTGGAGCTATAATTGTATTTCATTTTCCCACCACTTGTCGTTCAGTTTTGTAGTTTTAAATACCCTTAATATCGGTTTTTTTGCGTCTCCTATTTGCAATAATTGCGATTTTACAGTATAATAACCTCGTTTTAAATACACCGCAAAACTTTGTATTCCAAATTTGGGCTTACCTGGATGATTTATAAGCAACTTATCCCCTAAATAAAGTCTTGATCCATCAGGAGCATCTGCAACAAAAACGTAATAACCATCTTGGTTTACTTTAATTTTTTTCCTGGTGAAATAAATTTTACTTGTGTAATTATTGGCTTTAGTATTAATGCTATCTGTTTGTGTGGAAGATATGGATTCAATATTTTTTAATGATGGCAGCTCCATCCACATTCCCAGAGAAACAAAATGAACCGTTGAAGTATCTCCCATTTGTTCAGTTTTCATTTCTTTACTACGATCGGTTAGATTAAAAAACAAATTCATTGAATCAGCATATTGCTCACGAGTAGCTAAATTTTTAACTTTTACAATAGTTTTTCGGTTAATAACAATAGACTCATCTGGTGATAACCTTGAAGATTTCATAGTTGGCTCTTTTCCATCTATAGTAAAACGAACCGTAGGATTTTTATTAGAAATATATAATCTAAGTGGTTTATTTAGCTCGATAAGCGCATCTTTGGGGATCAAATCGAACTTTTCAAGGCAAAATCCTGAATAGCTATATCTCAAAGCATCGTAGAAGGCTTTATATTGTAAACTGTAGTGTGTTTCATTTTGATATGTATTTACCTGCCAGTGTAAAGATTCTGGAGCTTTTGCGGTTAAAGTTTGTCTAAAATTATATCCACCGTTGGCTTTAAAAGAATAGTCATTAGTGGCAATGAATAAAATACTTTTTTTATTTTTAAATTCTGGCAACCTTTTGACGGCCAATTTTGACAGGTATTCTTCATTCCAATCTAAATTTGGGTCACAAGCAAGATAAGCCTTAAAAATATCAGGATTTGTTAAGAAAGTATAAACAGTAAATAATCCACCAAGAGAACTCCCTAATAGGCTCCTTTTACCACTATTAGGATATTGTTTATCTATAAATATAAAAAGTTCCTTTTCTAAGAAGGATAAAAAGGCTGCATAACCGGCACCATTATTTTTGTTGAAAGGCTCAAAATCACGATTTCTTTGATTAATACCTTTGATATAAATGTTAGGAATTAAAACTATAATGGTATTTGGCACAAAACCAGCTGATTTTGCAAAGTTATAAGCATTAGGAAGTAATTCTGTATACCATTCTCCATCAAGAACATAGAGAACATCATATACATCTTTGATTTTTGCATCATAATTTTTTGGTAATATAACCTCGATCTTACGTGTCTCCTGCAATGAAGAAGAAAAAATTGAATCTTTTTGATTAAAATTAGATTGTGCATGTACGCACCCTATAAATAAGGATATAGACACAATAAACACACGTATAATGCTTAACATTTTGCGAGACTAATATGATTGTTAATGAGCTTGTTTAAGCCTTTAAGGTATGAATAAAATTCAAATAAATCCCGTCTAGCAGCGGTTGATTATAATCTAATAAAGCGAGCGACAGAATGGTTTACAAAGGAGTTATCAATAATCAGCATGGCCATTAGTTAAGGCTTTTTATTGGTTCGATTATGCGACTTATTCAATGGCGTCTATTAAACCCAGCACTTACAACATGACAAAAAAATCTGGTGGTTTTATCTAGCGCTTTGAAAGGCTCTGGCTACTTACTTGCAACAAAAGGCATATCCCGACGCTACAGAAAATTAATATTAACTTGCTATGATTTAATTTCTCTGCCTACCGCCACCACGGCCTCTGCCGCCTTCCTCGCTTCCTCTTATGCGGTTTTTACCACCCATACGGTTTAAAGAATAGGTAAAAGAAAACATAAAATAACGTTGCAATACGTTGTAGCTTTCATCACGGATCGTGTTGTTGTTGGCCGTACGACTTACACCCTGATTTTCGTTCAGCAAATCGTTTACAGCAGCTTTGAAAGTGCCACGGTTTTTAAAAAATTGTTTACTCAGGTACGAATTAACTAAAGTAAAGTGGGTATCGAAATTCTCTCCCCTACCTGTGTTCTGGTTGTAATCTGCATCTACTGACCAGCGGATATCGCCGGGAAACATATAGCTGATACTGATATTGGGACTAAAAGTATAATAGCGCGTATTAGAATTAGGTTGAACCGAGTAAGTTGCCCGGTTAATTGAGGCACTAACACCTGCGGTTAAATCGAGCTTATCCAAATTGGAAACCAAACGGTAACCATTGTTAATCGACCAGCTATTGGTGATATTTTTCAAGGTATTGGTAAAATTTACATCCCGATCATAGTTGCTACTGATGTTGATGTGAAAATTAAGCTTATTTTCTGCCATGATGGGCAAACTTAATGAGGAGGATAGCGAACCAGAGTAAACACCACTTACGTTTACGGGCAGTACTGCAAATTTACCCTGGTTAACCCCGCTTTCGATTAAACTGCTGCTATTTGCAATTTTATTGGAAGTCTGGGTCAGGTTTATATTAACAAATAACGACGTGTTTTTTCCAACAGTAAAAGTGTTGTATGCAATACGCAGGGTATTGTTAAATTCGGGTTTTAAATTGGGATTTCCCAGTGGGATACTTTGTGTATTGGTATTATTGGGAATGGGCTGCAATTGTTGTATGGTAGGCTGATTGGTACTACCCCGATAATTGAAGACCAAACGCTTGCTATTGCTAAAATTATACCTGAACATGGCAGAAGGTGTATAGTTAAATACGTTCTGTTTTAATACGAATCCCTGGGTAATATTATTGTTTTTACGATCGGTATTCTGAACGGCCACCCCCACATTCCAGTTGTATTTTTTGGCTATTTTATTAAAACTGAAACCAGCTGTATTGGTTAAGGTGGTATTTTCGTAAACGTTACTTAATGAATCATTTAACAAATCATAGTTCAGCGTAGCCGGGTTAAAGTCGTAAGTAAAACGATCAGAAGTATTATGGCTATAGCCGTTCTGGTAATTAAACTCAAGGCTCAGGGTTTTATTTAGAGGCTCTGTATAAACCAACCGGGTATTTTGACTAATAGATTCGCTTACCTGATCATTGAGCTGGTTAATAATCTTTACCGTTTTAACACTGTCTTTTTCACGCGTTTCGGAATTGTAATTATAATTATCAGCGTCATTATTATTAATGTTCGTATTAAAATTAAGCGACAATGTTCTTCCGCGGCGCATAAACTTTTTACGCAACAAAATATTATTACTGATGGCGGGCGCTGTATTGTGATTGGTTAATCGCTGTGTTCCGCTTGTGTTATAGGTGCCAAAATCGCGGGTATATATACTATTGTTTAAACTCTCGTTATCAGTATAACTTAAATTGGGTTGTACTTTAAGTGAGGTTAGCGAATCGATTTTGGTATCGATCATAAAGTTTAAGCGGTGGTTTAAACGATCGGAAGTATTGGTCTGGTTATTATTAAAAATCGTTGTTACATCGCCCAACAGGTTTTGGGTTACGCTGTTCCTGAGGGTCAGGTTATCAGATTTATTCACAAAATAACTCAAATTCACTTCCGTCTGGTCTGCATACACATCCGAGAAATTAAATCCACCGGCTTTGGTATCGGTAATTCCACCAAGACCGCCATTGCTACCGCCCAGGCCGCCACCAAAATTTTGTTTATTTACATTATTGAACTGGGCAATTACACTCAATCGTTTATCCTGATTAAAATGATTAATGTTTGCATTTACATCGTAATGATCGTTAGATCCATAACCTCCAGAACTGTTCCCGAAATAGCCGTTTTTCTTTTCCTTTCTGGTGGTGATATTGATGATTTTGGTTCTTGAGCCATCATCAATTCCGGTAAACTGTGCCTGATCGGAAAGCTCATCGATAATCTGAATTTTATCGATCATATCGGCAGGCAGGTTTTTAGTGGCCAGTAAAGGATCATTCCCAAAAAACTCTTTTCCGTCTACCTTAACTTTGGTAATGGTTTCGCCCTGGGCTTTTACTGTACCGGCTTTATCTACCTCTACTCCTGGCAATTTCTTTAACAAATCTTCTACTACAGCATTCTCTACTACTTTAAAGGAACTTGCATTAAACTCAAGCGTATCCTTTTTTACCACAATTGGTGGAATTTCTGCTTTAATATCTACCGTTTGAAGATCGATTGCTCCTCCTTCTAAAACAATATCGCCCAGGATGACATCAGGTTTATCTGCTGAGATGGTAAAATCTTTAGTGGTATTTTTTAAGCCCAAAAATGCAGCGTACAACCTGTAAGCACCAGGTTTTAAATCTTTAAAAACAAACTTCCCATCTTCTGTGGTACTTACAGCGCCTACCATGCTCGAGTCTGCCAGATTTCTAACAGCCAAAGAAGCATAATCAATTGGTTTTTTATCCTTTGATTGAATAACCCTTCCATTAACTGAACCCGTTTTCTGGGCATAAACATAAAAAGATGATAAAATAAGAAGGAGCGTAAAAATGTGTTTCATTCGGTTAGTTTGCCTTATAACATAGAGACAGCATACTTTTATAAAGGTTTATTTGCCTTGGGTAACATTTGAAATACATAAATGTCAATTGTACATTTAATCATAAAACACTGTGGCAATAAAAGAAAAGTCCCGGATAAACCGGAACTTTCTAAAGTAAAATCGTCATTTCGACTGGATTGCAACGAAATGGAGAAATCTTAAGCATCCTTTTAGATTTCTCCACTACGGTCGAAATGACGATATATCGAAGAATGATAGATTACAGCAAGTATTACATTCTTGGGCGACCACCACCATTACCGCGTTGGCCTGGCATCTGCATATCGCCACTTATGTTTCTACCACCTATACGCGTTAACGAGTAGGTGAATGAGAACATATAATAACGTCTTAATACA
Organism: Pedobacter alluvionis; assembly: GCF_003664035.1. Taxonomy (GTDB): domain Bacteria; phylum Bacteroidota; class Bacteroidia; order Sphingobacteriales; family Sphingobacteriaceae; genus Pedobacter; species Pedobacter alluvionis. The sequence goes on along the minus strand of NZ_RCCK01000015.1, from coordinate 42,131 downwards.
TTGGTAGTTAAATCAACTATCGAAGTCCCGGTAGCAGTTCTGCTTACACCGGTGTTCTGGTTAAGTGCATCATTTATAGAAAATTTAAATGTACCTCTGTTTTTAAAAAACTGACGGCTGATGTAAGGATTAAGAATGGTGTATTCCTGGTTAAATAAATCACCACCACCAAAATTCCTGAAATAATCGATATCTATTGCTAACCTGATATTGGCTGGCAATACATAACTGACATCAAAACTTGGATTGATGGTATAATACTGCGTATTGGATGATGGCCTTGCAGAAAACGTAGAATTGGTATAGCTTCCGGTTATACCTCCAGTTAAATCGAATTTATCAACGTTGGTTACCAATTTATACCCGTTTGAAATGGTATAACTATTGGTTACATTTTTTACCAGATCGGAAATTCCTTGTCCTGCAATAAAATTCACATTTCTGTTATACGAGCCGTTTCCAGAAATGTTCAGCGTTAGCTTACGCTCTGCCATTAATGGTAAGGACCAAGTGGCATTGGCATTACCAGCATAAACGCCATCCACATTGATGTAACTTACCTGTTGAACACCACCTGATAAAGGCACTACAGTATTTCCAATGGCATTAAAGGTTTGAGTAAGATTTAAACCCGCAAAGAAAAACCGGCCGCTTTCAATATTAAAATTATTAAAGTTGATCCTCAACTGGTTATTGAATGAAGGTTTTAATGCCGGATTACCAACATAACGTGTTTGGGAGTTAGTATTATCCGGAATCGGCTGGATCTGATCGATACTTGGTTGTGAGGTAGAGCCTCTATAGTTAACAAACAAACGTTTCCGGTTACTAAAATTATACCTGAACTGCGCTGATGGCGTAATATTGATAAAATTCTGCATACGTTTTAAACCTGTGGTTAAATTGGTATTTACCCTGTTGGTTTGTTGTGCGGCCACGCCGATATTCCAGTTGTATTTTTTCTCAGTTGTGGTGAGGCTTAGCCCGGCCGCATTGGTTAATGTACGGTTATTATAAATATTTGAAAACTCATCATCTATCACATCAAATTGCATGGTGAGTGGATTATAGTTAAACACATCTCTATGCGAATCGCTATTTGAATAACCATTCTGATAGTTAACCTCTACGCTTAGGGTTTTATTTATTGGTTCAGTATAAACAAGCCTTGTGGTATTATTTATGGAATGGCTGTTTGTATTATTCAACTGATTGGTAATGGTGTCTCTTGTTGTTATTCCCTCCGTAATTTTGTCGTTCCTGTAGTTAAGGTTCGTACCGTCGTTATCATTTATATTTGTATTTACATTTAAGGAAAGTGTGCGACCTCTCCGCTTAAAACTTTTGCGGATTAATAAATTATTACTCATTGTAGGCGTAGTAGAAGTTGTCGTATTGCGCTGCGTACCAACGGTTGAGCCATCATCAAGCGTTCTCGTATATTCATTCAAATTGCTCCCATCTGTTTCGGTATAAGCCACGTTGGGCTGTATTTTAATAGACAAAGATGGATTTATCTTGGTATCGACCATGAAATTGAAGCGATGGTTAATCCTGTTGGAAGTATTATTTATAGCTTCAGCTATGTTATTCGTACCTCCTGCAAGGTTTTGGGTGTTGGAGTTCTGGATATTTTCAGAAATTGCTTTATTAAAGAAATAACTGGCCTGAAACTGGGTGCCGTCTTTATAGGTGTCGGCAAAGTTTAAACCTGCTGCATTGGTCGTGGTGATCCCACCATTTCCGCCGCCTGAACTTGCTCCACCTCCACCACCAAATCCACCACGGCCTCCGCCACCACCTCCAAATCCATTACCTACACCCCCACCCTGGCCAAAGTTCTGCTTATTCACATTGTTAAACTGACCAATAAAGCTAATCTGCCTATCATCATCAAATTTGTTTACGTTCAAGCTGGCATCATAACGATCGTTAGAACCATAACCTACTGTACTGTTACCAAAATAACCATGTTTCATGCCATTTTTAGTAGTGATGTTTAAGATCTTGTTTCTTGTTCCATCATCAATACCGGTAAACTGGGCCTGTTCAGAAAGTTCATCAATTACCTGGATCTTATCAACCATATCAGCCGGAAGATTTTTAGTCGCCAATAATGGATCATTGCCAAAAAATTCTTTACCATCAATCTTTACTTTGGTAATGGTTTCGCCCTGGGCTTTAACACTACCATCTTTTGCTACCTCAACCCCTGGCACCTTTTTCAAGAGATCTTCTACCACGGCATTTTCGCGCACTTTAATCGATTTGGCATCAAACTCTAAAGTATCTTTCTTTACCACAATCGGGATAGTAGCGGTCACGTTAACTGTATTTAAGTCAACTCCATCATCACCCATGGCAATTTCGCCGGCATTTACTGCTGCCTTAGCCACTTCTATATCTTTGGTTGCTGTTTTTAAACCTAAAAAGGCGGAATAAATCCTATACTTACCCGGAGCTATGGCCTTGAAGCTAAAACTCCCATCAGGATTGGTTTGACCAGATGCCACAACACTGGAATCTTTTAAACTCTTAATTGCGATTGTAGCAAAATCAACCGGCTTTTTATCTTTCGCGTTAATTACTTTTCCGCTTATCGAACCAGTATTTTGAGCCTGGGCGATGTAACCACAAAATAGAAGAACAATGAATATTGCCCGCTGAACGTTTCTTTTCATCAAAAAAATTAGATATTATAATATAAACTAAGCTATCAGACTGTAGAAAAGCAGAAAGGTTTGTTAAGGTGTGTTAAAAGCTTGGTAACATTTTAAATACAGCCTGAGGAAGGTAATCAGATCAAACAGGAAGATTGATCAGTAAGAGGATTATTTTTGCGTCGAAGGATAGCTGTTATAATACACTTTCGGGCAATTACAGTTCTTTTTAAAAATACTGCAGCCGCTTAAACCTATAGCCGCGATTACAACACAGATGATACTAACTTTTCTTATCATTGAAGTTTAACTTATGGAGCAATACATAACTAAAAACTGCCATTGATGCGCCTAACATATCACAGCCAAAATCCCACCATTCTGCAGAGCGATAGGTAAAAACTTTCCATTGTAATAGTTCAATTCCGCCGCCGATGATGGCGCTGACCAGTAAAACCTTAAAAATGGTTAGGGTGCTGAAAGCGTAGGTATGCTGATATTTTATTTTACCATAGAAAAGTAGGATAGATAAAACAAAGAAAAAGCCCATATGGGTCATCTTATCAAAACCTTCAAAGAAAAAGCCACTTTTTCCAACGGAATCGGAAATGTGCATATTACAAAACACCAAAACAACAACTGTCCAAAGAATGGCCCACTTTTGCTGTTTTAGTGTTTTGTACAAAATATTAAGATTAGGCTCCTACCAATTCCTGGTAAGCTGCTGCTGTTAATAAACCATCTACTTCAGCTAAATCAGCTAAAGATACTTTTACCATCCATCCTTGTCCATAAGGATCAGAGTTAACCAATTCTGGGTTATCGTTTAATTCAGCATTAACTTCCAATACTGTTCCGGTAACTGGCATATATAAATCAGATACCGTTTTAACAGCTTCTACAGTACCAAAAACTTCTTCTTTAGCTACCTCGCTACCTACAGTGTTAATATCAACATAAACGATATCACCCAATTCGCGTTGCGCAAAATCAGTTACGCCAATATAAGCTTCATTACCTTCAACTCTAACCCACTCGTGGTCTTTAGTGTACTTTAATTCTGATGGAAAATTCATTATTTTATATGTTTTGAAATAAGTTATTTAAGTTCGTTGCTTTATCAGGCTTGCAGGCATAGCTGCAAAAATTTAAGCATTTCTATCGTTTACACTCCAAAAATACGATTTACTTTCACATATCGCAATGCCTGGCAAATTAACTTCCATAAAAGATTCACTCCTGCTTTTCGTTCATAGCTTACCAATCAGGCTCTACCTGTCTAAGCCACTTATTTATTAATTCAGTGTAAACCTTAAACTAAAACCGAAATTACTAAATGAGGTATTAAAAGTTTGTGAGGTATAAGGTTTGGTAATATTCGAATCGTAAAATAACTTGACATTAAACTTCTGGTTTAACACATAATCTACACTTGGCCTAAGCGTAATGTTTTTTGCCCCTGAAGAAACCTCAGCTTCGGTAACATCGGCACGGTAAATCACCGTTTTATTATCGCGGATAGCTACATCTAACTTAAAATCCATATTGTTATCCATTTTCAGGCTTTTAAACCATCCGAACGGGAAACGGAATTTGTTGGTACGGTAACCCAATCCCAAAACCATGTTATTTTCTGATAATTGTGCTAACTGACTGTTTGATAAGCTAAGTCCCAACAAACGTGAGCGGTTTAATTCGAAAGAAGCGGTCAGGTTATTTTTAAACCTCGTATCAACGCCAACCAAGGGAGAAAAATATTCTGAAATGGTTACCTGAGCAAACTGGTATTCTGGTAAAAAGTTATTATTTACATCCCTACTACTCACGGCACCATTAGTTTCCTGGTAACGCAATAATGAATTAAAGCCATTAATATTATAGGCCGAACGATAGCCATGACGGATATCGACAGATGAAAACTTATCGGCGATAAAAGGAATACGTGTCAAACCGCTATAAGTGAAACTCCAGTTTGGAAGCGGTATTTTAGGGAAAGCATTCATTTTGGTTTTATCTGCATCTTTACCTGAATAAGCAGCCATAAAAGCAGAGATAATTACGTCCTGGCTCTCCTTACTGTAACCATCAGCATAACCTCCATTGATGCCTCCCGAATTTGGATTTTCAGCGCCCAGCCTTCTGGAAATAATTATCCTATTGGCCATAAACTGATTAAATAGTCCTGAAATAACGGTAGAGTTGCTTTCTTTAAATGCCGTACCCAAAGCGATGTACGATACGCTATAATCTCCCGTGGTAATTGCACTCAGATTCTCGAACGAGGATACGCTGGCCACGTATCTGAAATTTGTAGAAAAGTTTCTTGTTTGTGCTTTATTGGCTTTTAACGTAATCCGTAGATCTCTAAAAGGCTCTAGTAAACCGGTAAATTGAAAATCCTCTCTTAAAGTATTTACATACAATTGGTTCTGTAAAGTATCGGTTGTTAACCAGCCATTATTCAGGGCCATATCCCTGATATCCCGCTGACTACCAAATGCAAAACCTAAACCTGGTGCGCCCGTTGCATTGTCGATACCGAAATACTTCGTGGTTGGCAAATAACCCGGGAGAAAAATACCTTTAGTTTGTACGAAACTGGCATTAACGTTTTTTAAACTGGTTAAAATGTTGACAAAAAAGTTCTTCACTTTACTACCGTCCTGATCATTACCAGCATTCCTGATAAAGCCAAATTTGTTGTACAACGTAGTCAGGTTTAACGTTGGATTAACCTGTACAGTCCTGCTGTTTTGTACGGTATTACCCAAGTTAATATTGGGATCCAGTAAGGTAGAAAGCGGTTCCGTTTGCCAGTTAAAGTTGGTACCATAACGGGTTTTTACAGTAACCCAGTTTAGCCCTGGTATTTTATCAATTGGTAAATTATAGGTAACGTTTAAATTGTGGTTATAATCGGTTGTACGTCCCAAGCGTTTTAAGTTTTGCCAAACAGTATCGCGTTTCATGCCGTCAATTCGTCCATCCGGTTCATCAATGATCGAATAATTTGTGGCATTAAAATCTAACTGTAGCGAACGGGTAAGGTTCCATGCGATACCATAAACCCGGCTCATGGTAAAGTTTTTGTTAAAGGTAGTACCATAACCACTCTGGTAAAGCCCGATGGTGTTATTCGGATCGTTATTCCGTAAGGTATTTTCTGAATATAAGCGGTCTACATCAATCCTGAAATTAATCGCACTTGGAAAAATACTGAAGTTAAAATCCTTTAATAAGGCCAGCATGTTGGATTTTATGATCTTTTCAAACGGCGCTATCGTTTTCGCTTCTTTACTATAGCTGTACTGCAACGATGCCCTATAGGTATTCTGAATACTGCTTTGATTAATAAAATCGCGATGATTATATTGGGTATAAGCATAACTTGCCGCAAAATTCTCAATATCCCAAAGGCGGACAGGTTTATTGTTATTGGTCCGTTCTTTTCTAACATTGGTAAAGTTTATCCCTCTTCGAACGGTATAATCCTGTGCAAAATTTAAAATCGAATCTTTTTGTTCTTTTGTAGATTGCTCCAAGGCATTTTTAAGCTCAATATCTGGTGTCCTTGGATTGTATTGCGGAGTAGAAACCTGTTTAGAGTAACTCACAAACATCGGAATTTTCACGCCTGATTTTTGCGGCAAAAACTTGCCTAATTCCATTGCAGAAGAAACATCAAGCAATACATTATCTGCACGGTTCCGCTCGCTCACTTTCGAATCAATAGATCCAAAACCGATGGTAGATTTACTTCCGGAAATATTTACATCGGCAAAATCGGCTAATTTTAAGTTCAATCTTCCGGTAGCTGCCCAACCACCTCTTTCGTCGAATTCAGTTAATCTTAATTCGTTAAACCAAACCAGCGCATTTTTATCAAGGCCATCATCATTACGTTCATCATTGGCGGCACGGAGCGGATTTTTAACACCCACCATATATACCCTAACTTTGCTCATATCAGGTTGCCCTTTAACGATGATTGTTCTCGTTCCGTCGGTATAGGTAAATGGTACATTTGTAGGCCATGGTTGTCCGTTAGCTTGCCTGGCAACGTTACGGGCTAACTTTGCATTTTGAAAAAGAATTAAATCAATATCCATTCTGTTGGCTTCCGGCCAAATGGCATCAGGATCGCTTGTACCTGGATTGGTTACCTTTAACGGGATTACATATTCATAATAATTATCCTGGTTATCGGTTCCGATTCTTAAGAATGCAGCGACGTCATTATCATTTAAAATCTGGTTATTAACCGCCTCGGCATGAATAAACATTTCCAAGTGTTTGTAAGATCTGAAATCGCTGTAAGCTGTTTTAAATGCAGCCCTACCATAACCATCTCTTAACGATTTTACGATAACGGATAGTGATTGCTCATTTAAACGCGTGTCGCCACGATAATTGCTATAGTCGCGTTCGCGGAGAATGCCTGGAGGGGTAACATAAGGAATTGGTGACCGTTTTCCATTTTCTTCAATGTTTACTGTTGATACTTCAATAGTAGAATTATCAGGTGTAAGTGCAGGCAAAGATGGATCGATGATTACTTGTGCGGCCTGGTTCAAAGCATTGTACCCTCTCCATTCCCCGCGGATCAATTGTAACTTCGCGAAACGCATTACAGCAGTATCAGCAAAATTGGTCATAAACATCCTAAAGAAACGGATAGATTTAAAATCCTGAATACCACCTACCCGATCCTGGTACTCGCTAATCGGGATTCTGAACTGATACCATGAAACGGCCTGCGTATTTCCATTGGCCAGTTTTACCTGCGAGGTTACTTTATCTGTAATAAAATTCTGTCCAACATTTAAATCTCCCGGGCGCATCGACACTTTATACTGAAAATACTCATCACTTTGCGTCATGTTATTATCGCGGTTGATGTCTTCCCCATCGGGTAAAGAAGTGGAAGCAGAATTTTCAAGCCCTAATTCTTCCTGCGATTGCTGCGAAGTTTTAGAGTTCCCTTCAGTTCCGTTATATTTTTCATAGCGTTTAAGAATACCTGCATTAATCTGATCTAATGCCGGGCCCCTGAAATAAGTATAATTATCTGATGATGGATCGGCATCAAGAGCAGTTGAAGCTGTTGCATTTAGCTGCGATTTGATCTGAGTAATTGCTGAAGCAAATTTTACTTTTTCATCAGCATCAGATAATCCGTCCAAACCTACATCCTGTGCTCTGCGAGAATTGGCATTGTTATCGAAAGCCTGCACAACGGGTTGTAATTTCGGCACGCGTCCCCAAACGGTTTCATCGTATTTGCCCGGATCGTTTGTTGCAGGCAAACCATTTTCTAAAGATTTTCTTCCATCTTTAAGAATATCTTCCGAAATATTTCCCAGATTGAAATAGATATCTCCACCTGCCGAATTTGGCTTATAAATAAATGGGTCCATTACCCAAAATTCGATAAAGCCAACATTTAGCGCTTCAAAATCGTTTGTTTCAATCTTTCGCTGAAAACCTCCCCAATTATTTCTGGGTTGCAACAAACTTCCATCTGGCCTAAAATCAGTGGTACGGAAATTATAAGGTCCCCTAACGGTTGGATAAAAGGCTACATCCAAAGTGGTAAGGTTTAAGGCCTGCCCGGTTGCCGTTTCCTTAAAAGGAAAAACCTCCTGCTCAATTACCTCTCTCACATAGTGATTGGAAAGTTCTCCCTGGTTGCCCCTGATATTGGTCGGAGTGGTAGATGCCGCAGAATTATAAAAAGTTGGGTCGATGTTATAAAATGCAATTCTTGCCCTATTGTAACCATAAGATAAATCATTGGATTTATCAAACTCTGAGAAAAGCTGTGGCGTACCAGACAGCTGCCAGGCAATGGCACTCTTTAAATCGATTACCGATCTCGATGCTTCAAAATCATCTAAATAACTTACCCCGTTTTTACTACCGGCAAAATTCAGCGCCCTTGGGTGACCTGGTATCAGTTGAGCAAATTCACCGTAAAACGTTACACTTGACGGTGCTTTAGTTGAAATGAAAGGAAGTTTATCAACCAGTTTTGTTAAAAACCGCGAAGGTGAACTATAGTTAATATCTGCTCCCCAAATGGTATTCGAGATGGGTTCTTCGCCGATGTTTACCTTTTGGGTTAAAGGTTTTTCGGTCAGGTTCATAATCGTACCCCCCAGGTTTAGTTTATTGTTTACACGATAATCTAAACGGGTTCCGAAAAGCGACCGCTGTTGCAGACCAAAGGTTTCACTATTTTCTGTGGTGATTCTAATGGGTTGACCAGATACCAAAAGTGCCTGGTTGATGATACTTACACGTCCACCCTGATAATCGACCGTAAAATCTACTCCTTCGGTCAGCGGCATTGTTCCTGCAAAAACCTTTACCGATCCTTCCGGAACATTAATGGCGTTTAAGCTGAACTCAGAAGAAATATCAGACTGGTAATTTACCTTAATGGTATACCTGTTTTGGTTTTGAAACAGCTGCCTCGCGATGGTTTGTGTTGAATCGTAAAGTGCAGTAAACGTATATTTATTGATCAATGCCTGTTCGCCCGGCAAAAACTTTGCAGCCAAATCTTTACCAAAGGGTTCAATCACAGGAAAAATAATCCTCCCGTTTGCCGGATCGATAGTGATATAACCCGAATTGGTATTGGTAACCAATGAGGTTTGCCCATTGCTACCTACACCAAACATACTGGCCTGGTTAGCATTACTTGCCGTAGAATAAGAACCAAAAGCATTATTTGCAGCTACAAAATCGAAAACTCCATCTGGTCTCCGCTCATTCTGCTGATTTAAGCGATCGAATTCGGTCAGGGCAATCCACTGTTTATTAGCGGTATTCTGACCTTCTGTCATTACCGGATTGTCCACCCCTGTTTCGTTATCGATACGGTAAATATCAAGTTTAAAATTCTGACTGCTGATCTGATATCCGCCGATAGAGTAAATATTTTTCATCATCAGATCCCATGTTGGAAGCTGGATCTTAGTGGTTTCGTTCTTTAGTAATTTGGCATAAAGTACTTTTGGATTAGCCGCATCAAAAGAAACATCGGTAGAAAACTCACCCACCTGATACTCCACCCCGTTATAGGTATAGCGATAGGCAACTGCTAAAACTTCGTCGGCATTTAGCGGATTATTTAACGATAAATAACCCAGTTGTGGCTGAAAAGTAAATTCGCGATCTGTTAACTTTCTAGCATAAACCAATTTAGCAAAATTATCGGTATTGCTACTGTTAGCTGGCGTTGTTTGGAAGAAAGAAAGAACAGCATTAGAATTTGTCTGCCTGATAGCACCACCCTGATAAGCATTTAATTGCGAGATCAAGTTGTTTGATTGCTGTGGAAAACCAGTAGCGGTAGTTCCTGCCGGCAGACCAGAAGTACCTCCGGTAATTAAATTATTGTTAAAAGGAACGTTTTCACCCAAATCCATCAAACCCAATACATCTCTGGAGTCGGTGGTATTTCCTGCTTTATTGGTAATCCAAACCTCAATTTTGGTAATCTGGATCGGAGAGGTAATAATTGGTGCGTTAGCCAGGTTTTTGTTATAGTTATTTCTAAAATATTGCGACAGGAAATAATGTTTATTGGCTTCGTAGCTATCGATATTTACCGTAGTGGTATTTTGCTGTGCCCCATTGGTAATTTTAATCTCTCTGGATTGAGATTTTTGTTGGGTATAAACACTCGTTACGTTTAAACGCCCGAATTTTAGCTGTGTTTTTATCCCAAAAAGTGCCTGTGTTCCAGTAATCAATGAGGTATTTAAAGGCAAACTCACATTCCCGGCTTCTATTTTTTGAATAATGTCATCTACACCGCCTGTATAATCCAGTTTGATTTGGTTTTCAAAATCAAACTGCGCTTCTGTATTATAGTTACTTTTTATTTTTAGCTTGGTTCCAATATTTCCAACCAGGTCCATCTGGATCCTTTGGTTAAAATCAAAATTGGTTTGTACCCTTTGTCTTTCGTTAAAAAGCGGGTTTTCATTTTTATTTACCCTTCCTAAAAAAGTAAGCTCGGCCTCACCACGCGGCTGAATATCAATCGTTGTGCCTCCAAATAGTTTTTCAAAGGCTTTACTGTTTACCTGAATCTGCGGAATAATACCGGTGCTTCTATAGTCGCTCACTTCAGCATTAGAAATGCTACGCCAGTTACCCCTTTTTATTTCACTGTTTACCAGCCTTTGGTACTCATCAATGGTAAGGTATTGGGTGTTGAGAACGAAGTTTTCGCCGATGAGTTCTTTAACAACATAACGCCTGTTTTTTGCATCGTATTCTACAACACGCTTTAAATTACCAGGTGATGGATAAAATGGATTAACTGCCGGACTAAGCCCTAAACGTTCTTTTTCCCGTAGACTAAAATTGTTTTTTGGGGTAATAGTATCCGTTTTGCCTGGAACAACTTGAGCATAAGTGGTTTGAGAAGCAATTAAAAAAAGAGGAATGAGAAACAGAAATCTAGATATTCTATTCAAAGGCGTTAAATCTATAAAGTTTTCAAAGCTTGTTTAATTAGTTGCTCTACCGAAAGACTTCCCTCTGTCACTTTTAATATCTGATCTATAGTTTTTTCGGCGGTTTGTTTGGCGAATCCGAGCATTACCAATGCTGATAACGCCTCATCTTTAACAGTATTGTACTGAGGCATAGAAATTAATGAGTCAGCACCTTCTTTTTTTAACTTATCCTGCAGTTCCAAAACCAGGCGTTGTGCGGTTTTTGCACCTAAACCCTTAATCCGCTGTATGAGTGGCAAATCCGCCTTAACAATTGCAGTTTGAATCTCAACGGGGGTAATGGAGGATAAAATCATCCTGCCCGTATTAGGTCCGATACCCGATACCGAAATTAAATGTAAAAATAAACGGCGTTCGCCTTCATCAGCGAAGCCGTATAATGTATGTGCATCTTCTTTTACATGCAGCCAGGTATATAATTTGCACCTTTCTGCATCGCCTAAAGCGCTGTATGTATTTAATGAAATGTTTATATGATAGCCTATACCTCCGGCTTCAACCACAACATAGGCTGGGTTTTTAAATGTCAATCTACCATCAATATAGGCGTACATGTAATATTACTTTTTAGTTGTTTTTCCAAATATACCTTTTCGTTTCGATGTTGCAATTTCTTCTTTTGCCTGCACATCTACAACAGCTATGGTAACCATATTAACGATTTCACGTACAGAACTACCTAATTGAACAATATGAACAGGTTTATTCAATCCTAACAGGATCGGACCAACTGCTTCGGCACCACCAAGCTCTTGTAACAATTTGTATGCAATGTTTCCCGCCTCCAGATTTGGAAACACTAAAGTGTTGGCCGGGGCATCTGCCAAAGTGCTAAATGGGAAATTATCTTGTAATAGTTCGTTGTTGATTGCAAAGTTTCCCTGCATTTCTCCATCTACCACAATTTCAGGGTGATTTTGGTGAAGAAGCCTTACCGTTTCCCTTACTTTGTTTGGGGTTACCCCATCGTTAGAACCAAAGTTTGAATATGATAATAAGGCAATACGCGGTTTGATGTTAAACTGTTTAACAGATTTATCAATCAACAGCGTGATATCAACCAGCTCTTCTGCAGTTGGATCTACGTTTACAGTGGTATCGCCAAAGAAAACAGGACCTTTTTTGGTCATCATCATGTACATACCTGCAACGCGCTTAACGCCTGGTTCTACACCGATCACCTGCAGGGCAGGTTTAATAGTAGCACCATAATTTTTGGTCAGACCAGAAATCATGGCATCGGCCTCGCCAAATTCAACCATCGAAGCGCCATAATAGTTACGGTCTCTCAATAGTTTTGTAGCATCACGCATCGAAGAAACTCCCTTGCGTTGGCGTTTTTTGAAAAGTGCTTCTGCGTATTGCTGGGTTTTTTCAGGATTCTGCATCTGATCGATGATCTCTACTCCCCCAAGTTCAAGCGCATGCTCATCAATAATGGCTTGTATCTTCTCTTTATTCCCCAAAAGAATGGGAATGGCGATATTTTCATCTTTTACAATCTGGGCAGCTTTTAAAATTTTATAGTTATCAGCCTCTGCAAATACCACACGTTTAGGATCCATCTTCGCTTTGGTCGTTACCGCCCTCATGATGGCATCATCCAAACCTAAACGTTTCCTTAATTCTTCATTGTAGGCATCCCAATCGGTAATAATTTTTCTGGCTACGCCACTTTCAATTGCAGCTTTTGCTACTGCAGTTGATACTTCGGTAATTAACCTGAAATCAACAGGTTTTGGAATGATATAATCACGCCCAAATTTTAAATTACGCGCATTATAGGCCAGGTTAACGGCTTCTGGAACCGATTTTTTAGCCAGTTCGGCAATTGCCCTTACCGCAGCAATTTTCATGGCTTCATTGATACTGGTTGCCCTAACATCAAGCGCTCCACGGAAAATGTAAGGAAAACCCAGTACATTATTCACCTGGTTCGGATAATCAGAACGACCTGTCGCCATGATCAGATCCTTACGGGTTTTAATTGCCACTTCATAGGCAATTTCAGGATTTGGATTCGCCATTGCGAAAACAATTGGGTTTTTGGCCATCCCCACCAACATATCCGGAGAAATGACATTTGCTGCTGAAAGTCCAATAAAAACATCAGCCCCTTTCATGGCCTCCCCGATATTAGAAATACCTTTTCTGGTGGTCGCAAAGCTCATGCGGATATCATCCAGATCGGTACGGTGGATATCAATTAATCCATTGATATCGAACATCACCAAATTCTCTTTTTTAACCCCTAAACTCAGGTACATTTTAGAGCAGGAAACTGCAGCAGCACCAGCACCACTCACCACAACCTGGATTTTATCTATTTTCTTTTTTTGAATTTCGCAGGCATTTAATAATGCTGCACCAGAAATAATGGCTGTTCCATGTTGATCATCGTGCATTACAGGAATATTCATCTCCTGTTTTAAACGGCGTTCAATCTCAAAACACTCCGGGGCCTTAATATCTTCCAGATTAATCCCCCCAAAAGTTGGCTCCAAAGCTTTAACGATTTTTACAAAATCATCTACATTTTCGGTATCCAGTTCCAAATCAAATACATCGATGTCGGAGAATATTTTAAATAGAAGACCTTTGCCTTCCATTACCGGTTTACTTGCTTCAGGACCGATGTTGCCCAGCCCCAAAACGGCTGTTCCGTTACTGATTACTGCAACTAAATTACCTTTAGCGGTATATTTGTAAACATCCTCTGTATTATTTGCTATTTTTAAACAAGGCTCTGCAACTCCTGGAGAGTATGCCAGGGTTAAATCCCTTTGCGATGTTGTTGGTTTAGTAGGTACTACTTGTATCTTTCCGGGACGGCCCTGCGAGTGGTAATCCAACGCATCTTGCTTTCTATTCGTATTACTCATTAAGTAACTTATTAGTGACGCCGCAAAGGTACAATTCTTTTTATGAGGCTTAAAATAAAAAGCTGTTCATAAATTAAACCAGATGCGAAACTAATCTGCTGGTAACGCCAAATAGATTAAACCAATTGTTACCAGGCGATTTCAGAATACTTGACCAATAAGAAATCATGGTTCAGTTTAAGGTATTATCCCTTAGTAATCTTCAATATCATTCCAACTTGCAACCCTGCTTTTGATAAACGGTTGTCTCTTCTGATACTTTGAACGGTTGCACCCTCAAATTTCTCTGCAATTTCAGACAGGGTATCGCCGGTTTTAACCTTGTAACTTAAAAATGATGGTGGTACTTTTAATGGCGTACGGCTTTTGGCGTAGATCTTTAATCTTTGTCCTGGCACCAGCGTTTTGCTTTTTAAACCGTTCCAAACCCTTAAATCCTGTACTTCTACACCATATTTTTCGGCAATGGCTGTTAAACTTTGTCCTGAGGTAACTTTATGATAAACTACAGCCGATGTAGCTATACTTTTAGTTTTTTTCTTTCTTAAATCCCTTACATCGTCGGTACTGGCAGCCACCACTTTCATGTTTACATCCACTTCCTGATTGTTTAACACATCATAAATACCGGCATAGTCGATATCCCTTAACTTTGGCATTACAATACGCTTTGGCTCATCATCTGTACCGTTTACAATCTTTTTCTTGTAGGATGGATTTAAGGCTATAATCGCCGTCTCATCAATATTCAACACTTTTGCAAGTGTAGATAGCGAAACAAAACGGGTAGTTTGAACGGTATCAGTTTTTAAGAACATGTTCGAAGCCTGTGCCGTAATCTGATGTTTGTGGGAATAGTTCATCACATAAACCGCAGCAATAAATGCCGGTACATAGTTTCTGGTTTCCTTAGGCAAAAACTGTCTGATTACCCAAAAATCCCTTGATCCAGCTTTTTCAATAGCACGATTAACGTTCCCTTTTCCGCAGTTATAAGCAGCAATGGCCAACAACCAATCGCCAAGTTCTTCAAAAGCATCTCTAAAATAGGCTGCCGCAGCATAACTGGCCTGGATAGGGTCTTTGCGCTCATCTACAAAATTATCCATCTTAAGCCCATAGGCCTTTCCAGTACCAAACATAAACTGCCAGATACCCGTTGCCCCTACTCTCGAAATCGCATGCGGATTCATCTGCGATTCGACGATAGTTAAATATTTTATTTCCTGCGGAATGTTATAGTCTTTTAAAGCCTTATCAAAAATCGGAAAGTAATAACTTGATAAGCCGATCATTTTACCGAACATATCTTTGCGCTTGGCATAAATATCGATATACTGCTGAACGTATTCGTTGTATGGAAGGGGTACCGTTTTAGCAATAGAATCCAGCCTGAGCTTGTAGATAAAGTTCTGTCCCATGGTTAATGGGTTTTCAGAAACAACTGGTACAGCTACAGTATCGGTATTGATAAAGATGTTGTTATAAATCTTCGGAAGACTATCCAGTTTGAGTGTTTGTTGCGCAGAAGAGGAAGAAACGTATCCTAAACAAGCACAAATTGAAGCAAAAAGTAATTTTTTAATCATGGGCTATTGGTTCAAATTTTCATTAACCGTAGTTTGTGTTTTCACAAACCTTTAAACAGATTCCTTTTTCTCCCACAATAAGGAAAGTTAACAATCTACGAACCTTCCAGACTACGCCTGGAAAACAGTTAATAAAATGCCATTGCCATACTTACTATAATGCCTTTTGCATTAAAATTGCTTCGTAACCCGCAATGACGATAAAACTATGATAAAAATGCCTGAGAAAAAGCCAGAAGCTTATCTTCCTCAAAATGTTTGGCTGTAAATTGTATACTTAACGGTAAACCTGCCGCATTATTGCCTATTGGCAAAGCAATTGCCGGATTGCCGCTTAAAGAAGGTAATACGGTAAAAATATCGGCCATGTACATCACAATTGCATCCTGAACATGATCACCAATTTTAAAAGCTGCTGTTGGCGCCACAGGAGACAGAATAAGATCGTAATCCTGAAACAGAAGATCCATTTTTTCTCTAATCAATCGACGAACCTGTTGTGCTTTTTGATAATATGCATCGTAATACCCTGCACTTAAAACAAAAGTACCCAAAAGGATGCGGCGTTTTACTTCTTCGCCAAAGCCTTCGGCACGCGATAATTTATAAAGTTCATTCAGGGATTTTGCTTCCATATTACGATGTCCGTAATGAACACCATCATAACGCGAAAGGTTGGAAGAAGCTTCGGCCGTTGTTAAAATATAATAGGCAGGAACCAGATAATCCAACAGATCAAAAGAAACATACTCAACAGAGTGACCATCAGCCTTAAGCTGTTCGATTGATTTTAAAATAGCAGATTTGATTTCGGGATTAAGGGCTTCGCTCTCAATAGTTTCCTTTAATACTGCTATTTTTTGTTTTTTACGCTCATTCAAATGGGCAGGATAATCGGGTACTGCAACAGGAGAAACTGTAGAATCATAATCGTCAGCACCAGCTAAAACCTGTAAGAGCAAAGCAGCATCTTCTACTGAAGATGTAATGGGACCAACCTGATCGAAAGAGGAAGCATAAGCAATAACGCCATACCTTGAAATACGTCCGTAGGTCGGTTTAAGTCCTATTTGTCCACAAAAAGCAGCCGGTTGTCTTACCGAACCACCAGTATCGGTACCCAGGGCAGACAAACACATATCGGCCTGAACGGCAACAGCAGAGCCGCCTGAAGATCCACCCGGAACAAGTTCGGGATTTGCCGCATTTTTAGCAACCCCATAATATGACGTTTCATTGGAGCCGCCCATAGCGAATTCATCACAGTTTAAGCGGCCGATAATAACGGCATCTTCCTGTAACAAACGTTGCACAACTGTAGAAGAATATGGAGATACAAAGCCTTCGAGCATCTTTGATGATGCCGTAACGATATGGCCTTCATAACAAATATTATCCTTAATACCAATTACCATCCCAGCGAGTTTACCCGCAGTACCATCTTCTATTTTCTGCTGTATCGCTTTCGCCTGAACTTCGGCCGATAAAAAAAACACCTCATTAAATGCATTGAGGTGTTCATTTTGTTCAATTTGCTTAAAATAATAAGCTAATAAATCGGGTAAAGTTAATTGCTTTTGCGAAATGAGTGTTTGAATCTCCTTAAGAGAGCTGTATTTCTTCAAAACTAAAAATTATTGCAATTAAACAGTTTTATCACGGTTAGACGGATCTACTTGCTCACCATCAACGCCATCTTTACCATCTTTAAATTCTTTAACACCTTTACCTAAACCTCTCATCAGTTCAGGAATTTTTTTACCACCAAATAATAACAATACCACTACCGCAATAATGATAATTTCTGGTGTTCCAAGCATTGCTGCTATTGTTGTATTTAACATAACCTTTTTGTTTAAACTTTTTCTTTGTCAGTTATAATTTTTTCGTCCGTAGGCTTTGCCAAATCGATATGTGGCACACTTGACTCAACCTTTTCATCAACAGAAGGCTCTTCTGCTGGATGATGGCGTTGACTATGGTTTACCGCTGTTTCTTCTGCTTCTTCTTTATCTAAATCCATTGCATTTATATTCCTATGGATTTCACGCTTAACACCATCAGAGGCATCTTTGAATTCTCTGATCCCTTTCCCTAATCCCCTTGCAAGTTCAGGTAATTTTTTACCTCCGAACAACAATAGAACTACCACTAAAATGAGTACGATCTCCGATCCACCCATATTTAAAAACTCTAATAACGTGCCTTGATACATCACTAATATAATTTATACAAATATAGACATTTTAACTTGTCTTAAGTTTATTTACTAATCCAGGCTTCAGGGTTTAATGCTGCCTGTCCCCTTCTGATCTGAAACTTCAGAACCGCATCATCACCAGTATTGGCAACAACCCCAATGGTTTGTTTGGTATCTACAGAATTACCTACACTCACGCTAACCGATCTCAGGTTCTGATATACTGTAAAGTATTCACCGTGGTTAATTAAAACCACCGTTCTGCCCATCATTACCTGAACTGCAGCAACCTTACCTGCAAACACAGCCCTAACCGGTGCCCCATCGGTAGTAGTAATGTCTACCCCGTCGTTGGTATAACTTGCCTGGTCTATTTTATGCATACCAAACCTTTCTGTTATTGTTCCTGTAGCTACAGGCCAAGGTAACCTTCCCCTGTTATTTTCAAAACCTGCCGACAATCTCGCTGCCTCTGGTGTTGCGGTAAGCAATTCTCCAGTTGATTTCGCTTTGGCTGCAGGTGCAGCCGGAGCAGTTGGTACCGGTTTATTTTCTGCCTTGGCTTTTGCTGCCGCAATCCTTGCTTCTTCAGCCGCTTTTCTTCTGGCCTCTTCGGCAGCCTTTCTTCTCGCTTCTTCAATAGCCCGCTGGATTGCTGCTCTAATGGCCCTGTCTATCTGCGCCTGCTGTTTTTTACGGCTGGTAATGTCTTGCTTATACTGTTTTTCGTCCTTGCTGAGTTTCTTCAACACGACAGATTGTTCACTTTTATCTTTACCTAAACGTTCACGTTCTCTTTCCTGTTCCTTTAATAAATCACTTTTTTCCCTAAGCGTTTTATCCAAAACTTTAATCTTGCCGTTCAGGTCCTGTTGTGTATTTTCAATGTATCCAGCCTGTTTTTTTCGGTATTGGCTAAACTGCTGTAAATATTTAATCCTTTTATATGCCTGGTTAAAATCCTTCGCTGCAAAAATGAACATCATTTTATCGTACGAATTTCTGTTGCGCTGGGCAAATCGGATCATGCCCGCATACTCTTTTTTAAGATCGCCTAACTGACCTTGTAATGTATGTACGGTATTTGTGTTCTGAGAGATTTGGTTATCCAGATTTTTTATTTCAGAGTTAATCGTACCAATTTTATCCTGGCGCAACCTAATCTGGGCATTGATGGTATTAATCTGCTGTATAGTAAGCTTTTTACCACTGGCAGTTTTATTCAAATTCTTTTGAAGCTGTTCGATTTCACGTTGGATAGCTTCTTTTTTCCTTCTGAGCTGGCTTTCAGTTTGTGCAACTGCCGAAAGAGTTAACACGCTTAAAAAAAGGATAAATAGGAGTTTTTGTAGCTTCATTAAGCCAAAAGTATAAAAATTTTACAGTAAAAAGTATTTAAAATTGAGATACTAAGGTCATAATCACTTATTACAGAACCGTCTTCACTTAATCTTCATATAATACAAAGATTGCCAAACAGACTGTTGCAATGCAGCAGATCCATTTGGCAAACCATTACATTTAACTGTAATTGAAGTGTTATTTTACTACCGTAAATCTCTTTGGTACATTAAACGGAAAATCGACAGGAACATTGCCATCAATTTTTACAAATTGAAGGTCGATATTTATTTTTTTTGCTTTAGATAGCGTTTTGATCTGCAGGGCACTGGGAAATAAAGATTCGTTTAATTTTTGATAATCCGTATAAGCAACTTTTAATGCCTGTCCGTTTCTAACATCATTTAAATTAGTTTCAGATACTTTGAACAGCGTGTTAAAAAGCAGTTTGTAATCTAACTCCGATT
The DNA here is from genome assembly GCF_003664035.1 of Pedobacter alluvionis. Classification (GTDB taxonomy): domain Bacteria; phylum Bacteroidota; class Bacteroidia; order Sphingobacteriales; family Sphingobacteriaceae; genus Pedobacter; species Pedobacter alluvionis. The sequence goes on along the minus strand of NZ_RCCK01000015.1, from coordinate 22,455 downwards.
TACTTCCAGAAACAACCCAAACACCATTTTCCTGCTTAACATCCGATTGTGCGGTTAAAAACTCACCCATCGCATTACCCGTTAAAATGGCCTGGAGCGTATTAAAATTCACCTGTTTGTTGGTAAAATTGTAAATATAACTAAACGGCTTTTTGAGGTATTCGCTTTTTATCCGGTTCATGATCTTGATGCTATCAGGCGTAATCAAAGCCCTCGCTACCTCTGCCATTCCACCCAAGGCCGTAATGCTTACCCAAATGGTTTCCTTGTCTTTCATTTTGAAATTCATGGTAACGTCATTTGCATCGCCGCCAATATCTAAAGTTGCTTTTGCTTTTAAAGAAAGTGTATTAAATTTAAGTTGTTTGCTATTTAATAAGGTTAAGGCTTCTGCTTTAGAATTATCTGTTTTGGTTTCCGTTTTGGTAGGGGGAGCCACCACAATTTCTTTTTTAGGTTTACATGCTGAAACAAAAATTACAGCTCCTAACAGGACTGCACTATTTAAAATATTTCTTTTCATTTATCTTTTTAATTAATACTTCTGATCCGTTTCCGGCCTCTTTTGCTTTTTGCCATTGGATTAATGCAGCATCCTTTTCACCTTTCATAAAAAGTATATCGCCATATCGCTCCAGATAAACACCATTTTTACTGCTATTGTTTTGCAAAGCCTTTTCGATCCAGGTTTTTGCCAGGTCGTACTTTTGCTGCTTAAACAGAATGAAGGCATAAGTATCTGCAATTGAGGGATTATTGGGCATTGCATTGGCAGCTGTTTCCGCATATTTCGCCGCTTTTGTTAGCTCGTCATTTCTTAACGCCAGATAGAAGGCGTAGTTATTCATAATGAGGTAATTATCGGGCTCCAATGATATGGCTTTTTCGAAAGCTGTTTTAGCCAGGGGAAAATTATTCTGATTGATGTAGATATCGCCCTGAAGTGCATAAATTTGCGCCTGCAGGCTTGTATTATCCACATCCAGCTGTAAGGACGTTTTCAAATGGTTTTGAGCAGGCTCATATTTACCGGTTTTAAATAGTGCGTAAGCTACATAATAATATAAGCTGGCCTGATTGGGATATATGCTTAAAGCCTCATCGCTAACCTTTATCGCTTCCTCATATTGCCCTAGCAGGGTTTGAATATTGATTACCTGTTCCCAAACGACATAAACCTGTTCGTTAAGTTTTAAAGCAGCCTGATATTGAGCCAATGCTTCTTTGAGGTTATTCTGCTGATAAAGCACATCGCCATAAAGCGCCAATGCCTTTGCATCAGCGGGATTTTTTTCGGCTACCAGTTTACTCAGTTCAGTTACATTTTTGGCTACAAGGGCCTGGTTAAGATTAGGAAAAAGTGCAGCGATGATCTTCAATTTTTCGCTAAGCGGCATTTCACTGCTTTCAAATGCCAATTTTAAGGAAGAAAATGCGGCCTGGTCGTTTTTCTGCTTGCGGTAAATATCAGCCAAAGCCAGGTTAATCTCAAAATTATTGGGTTCCAACTGCTGTGCTTTGGTTAACACCTTTAATGCTTCCGGATCATTTCCCTTCTGCAAAAGCAAGCCTGCAGCATATAAATAGTTCTTTACATCGGCCTGGTTGCCTTCCAATAATTTTACAATATCACTTTCTGTAGCATTTCCATTTGCCTGAAAACGTTTTCTGGCATTCGTCAGATCTCTTGAATCGCCGAATTTAACCTGTATTTCATCATAAGTCTTTTTTGCTGCATCTAACTGATTGGCTAAAAACTGCGCATTGGCTTTGTCAAAATAATAGGCATCATTTTCAGGATCGAGACGGATCAACTGGTTAAATACCTCAATCAGTTCGGGCATTTTATTGGTGCGTTTATAGATCTCTCCAAGTAAACGCCAGTACCACAAATTACCAGTATTTATTTTAATTGCCTGTTTGATGTGCTGTTCAGCTTCCGGGAGTTTATCTAAACGCAGGTCTGCATTGGCCAGTTCAAAATAGGCAGCATGGTTAGTAGGGTCCAACCCAATAATTTTATTAAAATTGGTAGCAGCAACGACATAATTTTCAGACATTTTCTCCCGCAGGCCTGCAAAAAACAATTGCTTTACCATATTGCTGTCGCGATTGACAACCGGCATACCCGTTCCCTGCCCAAAAACCTGGAAGCTCAATAAAGTAGCGCCAACAAGAAAATGTAATTTGTATTTCATCTCATTTATCAATCCAAATAATTCACTCCAACCTAAGGACTTTTGACTTAAGACTGTGGACTATTTCCCTGTATGTCCGTAACCACCTTCGCCGCGTGCTGTTTCGCCTAGTTCTGTAACAGGCTGCCAGCTCACAGTTTCGTGTTTGGCCACTACCATTTGGGCAATCCTATCGCCGTCAACAATTTTAAAATCTGTATCTGATAAATTTACCAATAAAACTTTTATTTCGCCACGGTAATCGGCATCAATTGTGCCTGGTGAATTTACAATGCTAATACCGTGCTTATAGGCCAGGCCGCTTCTTGGCCTGATCTGCGCTTCATAACCAATTGGCAATTCAATAAACAAACCCGTTGGCACCAATAGGCGCTGTAAAGGCTTAAGGATTATCTCTTCTGTGATGGCTGCCCTTAAATCCATTCCTGCCGCATGTGCAGTTTCATATTGTGGAAGAGGATGTTCGGATGTATTGATAATTTTTATTTCCATTTTTTTATAGTTGATGCTTTATGTTGATGGTTAATAGTTCATAGTTAATGGCCATGTACCATTACCCTATAAATATTTTTTAACCCTTCTTCAGCATTTTCATTACATTATTCTTCTCAAAATAGAAAATACCCAGGAGAAATAGCACCAAAATTCCGTTTCCAATATAAATATTGCGTTTAAAAACCCAAAAAGATAAGTACACCATAACAATAGAAACCAATATATAGACACTCATTGCTTTGAGTTTATAAGGTATGGGGTAATGCTTTTGTCCAAGTACATAAGAAATAACCATAATGATGAGATAGGCAAACATTGATACCCATGCTGAGCCCATATAACTGAATTTAGGAATCAGGATAATGTTCATGATGATGGTGAAAACAGCGCCAACCAAAGAAATATATAAGCCGTACCTGGTTTGATCAGATAAACGGTACCAGACTGATAAATTCATATAAATACCTAAACAAACATAACCGAACAACAAAAATGGTACTGCGTTGAGCCCCACCCAGTACCTTGAATTGATAAAATATTTGATGATTTCTATATTGGCTGTTAAGCCTACAAAAAGGATGGATAAAGCGAGTACAAAGTAATATAAAATGTTGGCGTAAGTTTGTTTTGCATTTGCATTTTTAGCATGGCTAAAGAAAAATGGTTCGGCACCTAACCTAAAAGCCGTATTAAAAATACTAATGAAGATGGCCAGCTTACATACGGCTCCATAAATACCAACATCATGATTGGCAATACTTTCCGGCAGGTATTTACCCAATAAAATTTTGTCTAAATTTTCATTGATAATAAACGATAAATTGGCCACCAGAACAGGCCAGCTATAGCCCAGCATATTATTAAATAAGCTTTTACTAAACTTAAACTGGATTTCTAAAAACTGTGGAATCAGCATGAGTAGCGTAACAATACTAGCGATTAAATTGGCTACGAATACATAACCCACCCACCGGACTTTATACCATGAAGTAAACCATCCGCTCATTATATCGTGCTTGATGAGGAATGGGATCACGTAAATGAAGACCAGATTTAAGCCCACAAATGTGCCTATGTTGAGAAACTTGATTAAGCTATATTTAAATGGCTTTCCATCGGCCCTTAATTTGGCAAATGGAATTACACTGATGGCATCTACAAATAAAATCCATGCGAAATAATGTATGTAAGATTTTTGATCGGCCAATTCGGCGATGTTTCCATCTAAAGTATACCTGGCCAGGTAATCGGAAAAAATTAATGCGGTGATTAAAAATAGGGTTGATATAAAAGCGATTACCAAAAAGCTGTTGTTGTACACTTCCTGCTTCCGATCTTCATGTTTATTTAAATACCTGAAAAAGGTAGTTTCCATCCCAAAAGCCAATATTGGATTGATGATGGACACATAACTGAACATTTTGGTAAAAACACCATAAACACCAGGAGCGAAAACACCCGTGTAAACAGGCGTTAAAATAAAATTGAACAACCGCGAAAAAATGGTACTGATACCATAAATCATGGTTTGCCCAAGAAACTTTTTATATACAGACATTTAGTATCGAGATAAAAGTATCAGGTATCAAGATTATACAAGGATAGCGATCTTGCTACTTGATACAGAATACTTGTTACTTTTTAAAGATTTCAAAATTACGATAGTTTTTCACTTCGCCATCGCTTACCTCTACATTTTCTACACGTGAGCGGTCCGGCCCTTCATTGCACCAGTTTACAAATTCCTCCAAAAAGATTTCTTCACCTTCTGCTTCTATATAAACAGATCCGTCTTTTTCGTTCCTTACAAAACCATTTACCATCATTTGGTTGGCGATAATTTTAGTCGTTTCTCTAAAGCCAACGCCCTGCACTTTACCTGTTACTTTTATATTGATGTGTTTCATTTATTGTTGTAAAGTTGAAATGTTTAACGGTGCAAAGGTAAATGAATTATCACAATTCTTTAATACATGAATAATGGCACCGAACTGACTTAACGAAGCTATAGGAGATTATTCGGCTAAGTATTATAAAATCCATCACGTTTTATCTTAGAACTACCCCGTCTGCGGGTATGAATTATAAATAAAGTTGAAACTATTTGCCAATACTCTTTTGCATACTGGCTTTGCTTTTTACAATCAGAATCTTTATAAAAAAACAGGTGAATTATCTGCAAAACCAAAAACTATAATTAGACTGGTTATCATTAACACTAATTTTTCCGGAATAGGCTAAGATTTAGGTAATTTGAATTTTAAAACGGAGATGATAATGAGTGTACATATAGGATTGATGATCTGGAAGGAAATGAAAACCAAAGAGATTCCTGTTTCCATCTTTGCAGAAAAGATGGCCATTAGCAAAATCAAGGCGCAGGAAATCATCAATAGTTCTACCCTTGATGTTTCCTTGCTGGCCAATGTGAGTGAAATACTGGGCTACAATTTTTTCAGCTATTACGAAAAGGGTAAATTATTTTCCGAGCTCAGTAAAAAGGAAACACAATCATCAACAGAAGAGATCAAAAGGCTTAAAAGCCTGCTAAGTGAGAAAAATAAAACCATCGAACTTAAGGATAAAATAATCCAAAACCTCTCACACACTGTTTCTTTACTTGAAAAAGTACAGTACCGCTAATTTTGAAAGGTAAAGCAAGCTGTTGTTATCGCATATATGTCATTCAAATAAACGACAACAATACCAATCAACCATTTGCCCCAAGATCTAAGTTTACAATTACCTATTTTCGACTTGGCCTTATTTACACGATCAGTATATTGCACAAAACCACTTTGTACAAACAAACATTTCGAGCCTGATATGCCAATTCCCAGATCAATTATCCATTATTTTAAGTATTTTAATAAATGAAGTCCTTCACCAATTGAAGCTTTTACCCCTTCTCAAATCTACCTTACATAAAATTCCATAAATTTGATGAGTCTGAAAACGGACTTTGACAATGAAGATTTATTTCAACCGAAAGCATTTATTTAAAGAAATTGATTACCCAAATCGCTACTGCAAGAAAAATCTTTTTAAAACCGTTTCCGTTATTTTTGGTGTTATCCTCGGATTTTTAATCCTCCTGAAGCCTTTTGAGGTTAGTACATCGCAACAGAAAGTTAACTATATTATAATATGCTGCTTCCATGCATTATTGCCTGCAATAATCCTGTATTTTTATTTTACTGCATTAAATCATTTACGGGCCAAGGATTCTGAAAATGAAAGCTGGTCTTTGATATGGGAATACGCACATATTGGCATTTTACTTCTTTCCACAGGGATATGTAATTTCCTGATCCGCGATCTGATTTACTTAAATCCAAATAATTGGACATGGCGTTATTTATGGGAAGAAGTGAGAAACTGTTTTGTAGCAGGTATACTTTTGTACTTTTTTATGAGGCAGGCGATATTCTATTTTGATTCAAAAAAAGACTCTTCCCTAATTTTCCAGTTTACACCGCTACCTCCTCAATTAGAAAATAATACGACCAATACCTTAATTCACATCAAAACCCAAGTCAGGCAAGATGATTTCAGCTTAGATCTAAACGATTTACTTTTTGCTAAAGCAGAAGGGAATTACATCAACATAACAACTTGCAATAATAACCGACTAAATATAGAACTAAAAAGAATTTCCTTGACACAATTTGAATCACAGCTTTTACCAAATCGTAATTTCTTCCGCTGCCACAGAACCTTCCTGATAAACATGCATTATATAAAAAACGTCACGGGAAACTCGCAGGGCTACATGCTTTCCTTTGATCATACTGTTGATCAGGTACCCGTTTCAAGGTCGCAGCTTATTGCGTTTAATGCACTTTACCAAGAACTCCTTCCTCCCCCAAAGCACCTAGCCTAGTTGTTAATCACAAAGATTTGCTGCTGGTAACATCGACAATAAGCTACGTCGTTTCCATTGTATGTTTGCGTAAGTACTGGGTTAACCAAACCTGATCAACCAAGAAACACATCTGTTATGTCACCAAAAATATTACTTCAACAAATCACTCCAGAAAAAGCCAGCAAACTATTTTATATTGATAACCTTAAGGTATTTCTAACGGCGTTGGTCATATTACATCATACTATTATCGTGTATTGCGCTCCAGGTGGATGGTACTATACCGAAAAAACAACCCAAATGGCTGCCATTGTACCATCAACAATTTTTGTAAGCTTAAACCAATCGTTTTTTATGGGCTTTTTTTTCCTACTGGCGGGATACTTTACGGCACCATCTTATGATAGAAAAGGCAGCTGGCAATTTTTAGGAGACCGCCTCATCAGGCTCGGCACCCCATTGTTGTTTTATTCTTTTGTGCTGTCACCATTACTAAGTTACCTCGTTTATTATTTTTCAGAGGGTAATCACATTACCTATCTGCAATATCTTTCAGGCTACCACAGCTGGATTGATTTTGGAGTACTTTGGTTTGTTGCTGCCCTATTGCTGTTTACACTACTTTATGTTGGGGCGAAACACCTCATTACCATTAAATTTAAAAATCCTATACCAGCACCTGGTACTGGCACTATTTTACTTTTTGCTGTTTTATTGGGGGTTCTCACCTTTTTAGTTAGGATTGTATTTCCGGTTGGTTGGGTCCTTAAACCATTTGGATTTCAGCTAGGCCACTTTCCACAATACATTGTTATGTTTATTATAGGTTTATTGGCATATAAAAATCAATGGTTTAATGGTTTATCTGTAAAAACCGGTAAAAGCCTCAAGCGATCTGCATGGATAGGTTTGTTGTTTTTTCCTTTGTTCTTTCTAATCAGGGCTAAGCTAAATATGCCTATCACCTGGTATTCAGGCGGTTTTCACTGGCAATCGCTGCTTTATGCTGTTTGGGAGCAATGCATAGGATTTTCGATTCTGACAGCATTATTGAGCTTGGGCAAAAATTCGTGGAATCAATCATCGCCATTATTGAGTAAACTATCCAGATGTGCCTTTTCGACTTATATTTTCCATCCATTGGTAATTACAGGAGTTTCTCTTACATTTAAATACTGGTTGGCAGATCCGGCTATCAAATTTTTAGTTCTGTCCCCATTTATAGTAATGGGAAGCTTTTTATTAGGCTCAATTATGCTAATAATTCCTGGTGTAAAAAGGATTATCTGATCACCAGGCTGGAAACAGAGAGGCATTTGAAATAGCTTAGATGTGTGATATAAGCCTTGTAATTGCAAAATGCTATGTTGATTTAAATATCCAATTTATTTTGCAGTTGTATTAGCTCGGCTATTTTTACTTTGAATTCCTGCCATATTTCTTCAAGGATAACGCTTGCAGGCCTAATTTCTTTCAGCATTGCCGAAACCTGACCGATTTCGAGTTCACCATTTTCCATATCGCCTTCAAACATTCCCAGTTTGGCCCTGGCATGGCCCAAAAGATCAGCCAGTTCATTCCGGCTTGCTCCATCCGCTTCAGCATTGGCAATAGCATCGGCAAATTCATTCTTCAGTAATCTTACCGGTACCAGTTTTTTCATCGCTAGTTTAGTATCGCCCTCATTAGCGGCAATAATTTTATGCTTAAAAGCCGGATGAGCAGACGATTCTTCAGCCACGGCAAAAGCTGAACCGATTTGAACAGCATCAGCACCTAGGGCAAAAGCAGCCAGCATGGCTTTACCACTCCCGATGCCACCAGCTGCGATTACCGGAATTTTTACAGCCTCTTTTATTATCGGGATTAAACACATGGTGGTAGTTTCTTCCCTCCCGTTATGCCCACCCGCCTCAAAGCCTTCGGCAACAATTGCATCAACACCGGCTTCCTGAGCTTTTATGGCAAATTTTGTATTCGCAATTACATGAACCACGGTAACACCTTTTTCTTTTAAAAAACTAGTCCATGTTGCAGGGTTACCGGCAGAAGAAAATACAATTTTTACCTTCTCTTCAATTACTACATCTATAATTTCCTGAATATTAGGATAAAGCAATGGAATATTGACACCAAATGGCTGGTGAGTTGCCAATTTGCATTTTTGAATATGCGATCTTAAGACTTCAGGATACATTGAGCCTGCTCCAATAATGCCCAGGCCACCTGCATTAGAAACCGCTGAAGCCAGTCTCCAGCCACTGCACCAAACCATTCCAGCCTGAATAATCGGGTATTTAATATTGAAAAGTTTACAGATTGGATTCATGAGGAAATTTACTTTACAAATGGTTGGCAAATCAGAAGCATCTATTATTCTGAGAGTATTCTGTACAATTCTAAATTAAGAAAATAATGCCCTTTACCAACGGTCCTCTTTTCAAGAACCCCCATCTTTGTTAGTAGATCTAGATATTTTCTTGCAGTATTTTCTGAGTAAATACCAGCTTTAACTAAATGCTGAACCCGGGTAAAAGGTTGAGTAAAAATTGAACTTATTAAGGAATCAGGTCGCTGAATATCTGTATCTGCCATAACTGCCTCCATAATTGCTTCTTTAGCTGTAATAATGTCGTTGATTTTATCATAGGTAATATTTGCTGTTACTTCAACTGCTTTAAGCATATAAAGTAACCAGTTTTTCCAACTTCCCCGCTGAGTAATCCCTGCGAGTCCAGCATAGTACTCTTCTTTATTTTGCATAATATATTTACTCAGAAAAAGTATCGGATAGTCGAGCAACCCTTTTTTTGTTAGATAATTTATATTAAAAATCCTTCCTGTTCTACCGTTGCCATCCCTAAATGGATGTATTGCTTCGAATTGATAATGGCCAATGGCCATCTTAAGTAATGGATCTAATGGAAAATTAACCTCATCATTAAGAAACGTTATCAAATTATTCATTTTGGCTTCAATTATCCCTGCGCCTCTTGGAGGGGTATAAAACACTTTTCCTGCGTTAGGCCCACTTCCTCCTTCTTTAATTACAACCTGAGCAACTGGAGGCCGAATGCTATCATTGAATTGACTAACAATGCGGTACATCTTCACAAAGTATTCTATATCAATAGCTCTATCTTCCTGAAGATATTGATGGCCTTCCCATAATGCCTCTCTATAGTAGAGAATTTCCTTTGCAGGTCCATTTACTTGTCCAACATTTTCTTCACTACATGCTTTATAAAGTTCATCATCTGTAGTGAAAATATTTTCAATTGCGCTAGATGCTTTGGCCTCTTGCAAACTTATCGAATTAATCAGCAAGCCCTGATTTGGAATTGCAATACTCCTTCCCTGCAAACGTGCCAGGGCCGCTTTGCTATTGCCGAGTTGCAAAAGAATATCAACGTCAAGATAGATATTTTGATCAATCGGTAGCTCAGGAAGTGAATTCCAGGGTTTCGTACGATCCGGGTTTATCATAATTGCCATTTTCAAATATAGCACTTTGACATTAAAATTTTAAAATTTTAATGTCAAAGCACAAAATCGCATTAAACGAATTGAAACTAACATTTCATACATTAAAAATTAGCATTTTTAATGTATGAAAATTAAATGACATTAAAGTTTTCGACAAGACCATATCATACCTTAAAAAAGGCACTTTTTAAGGCGGACAAAAGAGATAACACGTATATCAAGTACTATTAAATTAACCGCTTTGCTTGGTCGCTTTCAATTTTAAAATCAACGGATAGCTGGATTAAATTCAACCCTGGCTTTTTACCAACCTCTATTGTTCCAATTTGTTGATCAAGCTCCAAAAATTCGGCTCCGTTTATTGTTGCCCAACTCAACAGTTTTTCAAAAGAAACCTGTTTACATTTTTGCAAGGTGAGCATTTCTGATAGAATATTAAGTTGATGGTTGCTGGCCAAACTGTCTGTTCCCAAGGTAATCTTTACGTTTTCATCCATTAACAGATCAACATCAGGTAAAGCATTTTCGATATACAAATTGGCCTGAGGGCAAAGGCACCAGTATAAATTCGGGTTATTCAATTTCGCAAATGTAATGTCGGCTTTGTTTGAAACGGTATTGTGCACCAATAAAGTTTTCTGTTTATTAATATAAGGTAGCCAACTCTGTAATGATGTTTTATGGGTTGGCTCGCAGAAAGTGATGTCCAGTCCTAAAAATTGATAGAGGTCCAAAAATCCACCTGTTTTATTTTCGAAAAAAGTATTTTCATCTTTGGTTTCCTGATTGTGAACACTAATAAAGGTATTATCCTTTTCGGCTTCCCCTTTAATCAATTCGAACAATTCTGAAGATACTGAATAAGGCGCATGCGGAACAATAGATGTTTTTAGAGGTTTAAAATCATGTTTAATTCTCTTCACATTATCCATTATGGCAACGGCCCTATCAGGATTAAAACCCATGGCCTCTATAAAGGTGTGGTAATAGATTTTACTCTTCTCTTTGACTTCTTTAGATGAAATTTGATTGGAAATATCGCCAACGGCTACAATCCCGTTTTCGAACATTTCCTGGTCGGCCGCATACATTGCCTGTTTAATCTCCGCTATATCACCCTGTCTACTTTTAATTATATGTTGTACAAATTCTACCAAACCCGTTTGCGCAGGGATTTGATTCAACATGTGCGATAATTCTAAATGGCAATGAGTATTAATAAAGCCTGGAACGATTGCCCCTTTATACTTTATGATATCCAAATCAAGGTTTTCGGCATGTTCCCTGGTTAACACTTCTTCAATTTCGCCATCTGAATTTACAACTACCACTCCGTTTTTGATTGGTGGAGATGAAACAGGAAAAATCCAATCAGCTGAAAAATATTTTAACATATCGCAAATTAGCGGAATAAGCGGAGCAAATGAAATGTTTTTCTATGGCTACCCTATTTTGACAATAAAATCATTTTTGAAAATTACTATTCTAAAGAGGTTAGAATGTGAGAAAGAAAAGAGCCTCCTATCGGAATCGAACCAATGACCTACTGATTACAAGTCAGTTGCTCTACCAGCTGAGCTAAGGAGGCTTTAATCGGGCTGCAATGATAGAAAAAAAAATTTATTTTTAAAAACTCAAATTTATTTTTTTCCCGACGTGCTGTCAGATGTTACCATCTGACAGCTAAAGGAACTCTTTTGTTGCAATAGTTTGAAATTCCACTCCAAAGGATTTTTAAAATCCGTCAGATGGGAACATTTGACTGCAAAAGAACAACAGCACACTACCGAGTAATAACAAATGGCCGCAAAACTTGTAGTCATTCACCACAAAGTGTGGACAAACTCCACAACATCAAAACTTTGGCACAACATTAAAAAACTGTAAATCAATTATTTAAATAAAAAATTACGTTTGGCACTATTATGAAACATTAGCAAGTATTGTTACACAAATTAAATTTTAAAATATATACTATGAAAAAGTTCGTTTTAGCAGCTACAGTATTAGCATTAGCAGGATTCTCAACAGTAAAAGCAAGTGAAGTAAACGATTTTAAAACTAATGCAATTGTTGCAGTTCAAGATAGCGCAGTGAAAACTCCGGTTAAATTGGAAGAACTTCCTGAGCCAGTAACAACCGCATTAAAATCTGATGCCTACAAAGGCTGGACCGCTACAGAAGCTTGGTCGGTTAAAGAAGGTACTAAAGAGTATTATTTAATTAACGTAAAAAAAGAAACTGAAACCGGTTCGGTAAAAATCGATAAAGACGGTAAACCAGTTCAATAATCAATACAAAATTAACGCTACATAATTAACAAGTATTTAAACAGTAACGAAAGTTACCAATCATATTTAAAACATAACATCATGAAAAAGATCATTTTAGCCGCTACTTTAGCATTCGCAGGATTCACAGCAGTACAAGCAAACGAAGTAAATACAATCAAAAATGCTGCAATTGTTGCAGTTCAAGATAGTGCAGTGAAAACGCCAGTTAAATTGGAAGAACTTCCTGAGCCGATTACAACAGCATTAAAATCTGACACCTACAAAGGTTGGACAGCAACTGAAGCTTTCTCTGTTAAAGAAGGTACTAAAGAGTATTATTTAGTAAATGTTAAAAAAGAAACAGAAACAGGTTCACTTAAATTTGATAAAGACGGTAAACCAGTTCAATAATTTAAAATAGATACGCCATACAGGCATAATCAATATAAGCGCAGCCTTCGGGTTGCGCATCACTAAAAATATATATACCATGAAAAAATTAATTTTATCAGCTGCGTTCTTAGCTTTTGCAGGATTCTCAGCAGTACAGGCAAGTGAAGTAAATACAATTAAAAACGCTGCAATTGTTGCAGTTCAAGATAGTGCAGTAAAAACGCCAATTAAATTGGAAGAGCTTCCTGAACCGATTACAACAGCATTAAAATCTGACACCTACAAAGGTTGGACAGCAACTGAAGCTTTCACAGTTAAAGAAGGTACTAAAGAGTATTATTTAGTAAATGTTAAAAAAGAAGCAGAAACAGGTTCACTTAAATTTGATAAAGACGGTAAACCAGTTCAATAATCAGAAATAAATACGCCATACAGGCATAATCAATATAAGCGCAGCCTTCGGGTTGCGCATCACTAAAAATATATATACCATGAAAAAATTAATTTTATCAGCTGCGTTCTTAGCTTTTGCAGGATTCTCAGCAGTACAGGCAAGTGAAGTAAATACAATTAAAAATGCTGCTATTGTTGCAGTTCAGGACAGTGCAGTGAAAACTCCGGTTAAATTGGAAGAACTTCCAGCCCCGGTTACAACAGCATTAAAATCTGATGCCTACAAAGGATGGACCGCTACAGAAGCCTGGTCTGTTAAAGAAGGAACAAAGGAATATTACTTGATTAATGTTAAAAAAGAAGCAGAAACTGGTTCTGTTAAAATTGATAAAGACGGTAAGCCCGTACAATAAAACCCAAATAATTACATCTACCTATGATAAGAAAGCCGGATTATGTCCGGCTTTTCTTATTTTTGTTACATGGCGAGAATCCTGATTTTAGAAGACGATACCACATTTGCTCAATTACTTGATGGTTTTTTAACCAAAAACGGTCACGAAATTACCCTCGTAACCCAAGTAAAACAATCATTTAAGCAAGTTGAAACCAATACATTCGATTTACTTTTAATCGATTACCGCCTGCCAGACGGAACCGGATTTGAAGTGCTTACTCATCTTCGTGATCTCGGTCTTTCCATTCCAGTAATCATCATGACCAGTTTTAATGATGTCCGCACAGCGGTAAAATCTATCCAATTGGGTGCGTTTGATTACATTACCAAGCCAGTTAATCCAGATGAGTTATTAATGGTGATCAAAAATTCTTTAACTAAAAAGGATTTAAAAAGTGTTGAACCAAAAGAAATAAACAGCGATTTTATAAAAGGGAAAAGTGCAATTGCAGATAAACTGTATGAACACATTAATTTGGTAGCTCCTACAGACATGTCGGTAATTATACAGGGTGAAAGCGGCACAGGGAAAGAATTTGCTGCCAGAACCCTGCATCAACAGAGTAAACGTGCTGATAAACCTTTCGTTGCCATAGATTGCGGTGCTTTATCAAAAGATTTAGCTGCGAGCGAATTATTCGGTCACGTAAAAGGGGCGTTTACAGGGGCGCTGAATGACAAAAAAGGTCAATTTGAGGCTGCCAATGGAGGAACGTTATTTTTAGATGAAGTGGGTAACCTGAGTTACGAAGTGCAGATTAAATTGCTTAGGGCTTTACAGGAAAGGATAATCCAGCCTTTAGGTAGTACCAAACAGATTCCAGTTAATGTTCGCATCATCACGGCTACCAATGATGATCTGGCCAACAGCATGCAACAGGGAGAATTTAGAGAAGATTTATATCATCGTTTAAATGAATTCAAAATCCAGCTTCCGCCGTTGAGAGAGAGGGGTGGAGATTTAGAACTGTTTATCAATCACTTTATACAGTTATCAAACCGCGATTTAGACCGGAATGTTAAAAGTGTATCTGCTGAAGCGAAAGCATTGTTGTTGAGCTATGATTGGCCAGGAAACCTGCGCGAACTTAGCAATGTAATTAAACGAATGGTTTTATTGAGCCCGGGCGATATTGCCCAGATTAGTGCATTACCTGATGAAATGATGATTTCTGTCCATCAGCAATCAGCTCCAGGCAATTCATCTGATCTGAAAGCAGTTAACGAACAGAATGAAAAAGCATTGATTACAGAAACGTTAATCAAAGTAAGGCATAACAAATCAAAAGCTGCTAAAATCTTAAACATTGACCGTAAAACACTCTATGCCAAAATGGAACGTTACAGGATAGAGTAGTTACCCGGCATTAGCATAGTCCATTTTTTCCATAAAGGCAATTAAATTATTCAGCTTTCTGATCTGTAACAGCACTTCAGATTTAGTGTTCTCCGTTAACCCTTTTTCGGCTATTTCTATTTCTAAAACTCTAAAGGCATTGGCCAATGTCTTCGAACCCATCTGTGCCGTACGCCCTGCAAGGCGATGAACCAATAACCTGCTTTTATCCTGGTCATTTTCGTCAAGGTGTTTTTTGAGTTCGGCAGCATCATCGATCGAATCTTGCTTAAAGCGGTTTAAGATTTTTTCTAGCATCTCCTGATCGCCAAAAGTCATTTTTTCTATGGAAGAAAAATCAAATTCGGGTTGCTCTATTAATACTTCTGTTTTATCAAATATAGATAGGATATCGACCGCCCTAAACGGTTTCATAATTAAACCATCAAAACCCTCACTCAAAACCATCTCACGCTCTTCGGGCAAAACCTGTGCAGTGATGGCATAGAATTTAATATTTTGCGGCAGTTTCTTTTTTAATAAATGGCAAAGTTCGAAACCTGTCATTTCAGGCATACGCATATCAACCAAAACATACCTTAAATCGGGGTCCGGTTCAGTATTTAAAATATTTGCTACCTGGGTAAAACTCCTATAAGGGATTTTGTTTTTTTGAAAAATCATTCCACATAAATCGAGAATTAGTTTATCATCATCAATCACCCAAACCGTTCCCGGGTTTACAATTGCATAGTGCTCTAAATCTAAAGCATCATTTACACGCTCAGTGGTATTTTCATATTTCATGTAAATATTAAATGTGGTACCAATGCCCGGTTTACTTTTCACATAAATTCTTCCTCCCTGAGTTTCAATCAAAGATTTAACAATAGGCAGGCCCAAACCTGTACCGGCCGGGTTAATAATATATTTTTCAGGAGATTCTATCTGCTCAAATTCATTAAATATTTTAGGAATATCTTTTTCATCAAACCCTATTCCGGTATCCTTTATGTTAAAATGAAAATGCAGATCCTCACCTTGTTTTTTGTAAGATACAGCAAGTTTAATTTCACCTTTAAGGGTAAATTTTACAGCGTTACCCAATAAGTTAAATAAAATTTGCTTTAGTCTAAAAGCATCCCCCTTTACAAACTCCAAATCGGCAAGATCAAGTGCTGTATTTAATTGAAGTGATTTCTGTTCCGCCAATGGCCGCATTACTGAAACTACTTCATCTAGGGCTTTTTTGATATTAAATACCTGATTATTGAAGCTAAACTCTCCTGAAATAATCCGGTTATAATCTAATACCTCGTTAACAATCTGAAGTAAATGGATGGAAGACTGATAGATGGCATCTACATCTTTTTTATTGGGCACATCCTGCTGGGTAATCAGTTCGGCGTAGCCTAAAATAGACTGTAGCGGGGTTCTGATCTCGTGGCTCATATTTGAAAGGAACCGCTGCTTCGCTTTACCATGGTATTCTGCTTCATCTTTAGCCAGCTCCAAAGCCTTTCTATACCTGTTGCTTTTGGTGATATCTGCTAAAATTAAATACAGCAGAATAACCGTTAACAGAAAAAAGATAATGATAATTGTGGTGATCTGCGTAATTCCATCGTTAACCACTTCTTTAGCCTGTATACCATTCAAATCTACCTGGGCTACCGCTTCGCCTTCAACCTCCCTTAAAATCTGCAGCATTTTAGCTGTTAAGGCATTACTTGCACTTGATAATTCAGCCTCCCTTTTTAAAAATTTCTGGCTTTTCTGACGTTGCTCCAGTTCGATATTTTTTAACGAACCCGTCATACTTTTCATAATACTATCTTCTGCCTTTGCGTTTAAAGTATCGCGCTTAACCTTAAATTCTTCGTTGATGATTTTATAAACATCGGATTTCTTTTTCCCAAAAAGTTTACTCAGGAAACCCCTCGATTTTTGTTCTTCTTCAGGTGCAACCGTAGTGGTTGATGTGGTCGTTTCGGTAGTTAATACTGCGCTATCTGTTTGCCTGCTGCGTGTAGCCACCAGCTCATTCAGCTTCTGAACCTCGTCAGAGAAAGATTTGGTATTTACCAGTGTTTCCCTTACTTTAAGGTAGTTCACAAATTGTTTATCGCGATCGGAAAGTAAATTTTTGATCGATTTTATCCTCGACAATTGCGCAGAGTCTCCACGATATAATTTACGCAGCGTATCTAAACTTGATCTTAATTTACGTGATTCCTTAAGAAAGCTATAGGTGCCCTGTTTATTAAAAGCTTCATCACGTTGCAATTGATCCAACCTGGCTATCTTATGCGAAAGATCATTAACGATCCTTAACCGGTCGTTTGGCGCAGAAATTTCTTCCACAGTATTCAGCATCCTGGTAAAAGCAAACTTGCTGATACCCCATGCCAATAGCAGCGCAAAACAGGCGAACAGAAAACCTATGATCACTTTACTTTTTATTGCCCGGAAGAAACGCTTTTGAATAACAGCCGCCATTTAATTCAGATTATTACCTTAAACCATTATAATAACGGTTTATAATTGGTATCTGTTTATCATTTACAAATAACGTACCACAAGAAAAATAGATTAAAAAACTTTAATTTTAATCACCTCAAAAAACAAACTATGAATCGTATCGACCGACTTTTCGGAATTTTAACTCTGCTTCAATCTAGAAAATACATTACCGCAGAAAAAATTGCAGAAAGATTTAACATGAGCATACGCACAGTTTATCGTGATATTAAAGCATTGGGCGAACAAGGGATACCGGTAAGTTTTGAGCAGCATAAGGGTTATTACCTGGTGCAAGGCTATTTTCTGCCGCCTGTTTCTTTTAATATGGACGAAGCCAATGCGCTGCTGCTGGTTGAAAGTTTAGTGAATGGATTTGCTGACAATTCTATTCGCATGCATTATTCTTCAGCTTTGACCAAAGTAAAGGCAGTATTAAAAACGGGTCAGAAAGAAAAACTCGAAACCTTAAATCAGCATATTAAATTGCAAATCCCGAAAAGGCTAAATTTTAACTTCGAGTACCTGTCGCTTATTCAACACGCTATTGCTGAAAAAAACCTGATCGAGCTCGATTATAAAAACAATAAAGACGAGATAAGCAAAAGAGAAGTAGAGCCAATCGGGCTAATTTTCTATGCTTTTAGCTGGCATTTAATTGCCTGGTGCCATTACCGGAATGAATACCGTGATTTTAATCTTACCCGGATTATCTGCCTTAAAAACCTGGGCATTCCTTTTAAAAAAATGCAGCACATGCCGCTGAGCGATTACATGCATCTGCTTCCTGTAACTTATTAAAAAAATATTTTTACGCTGCCATAGGGTTGTCAGTGACCAATATTTCCTTTGTGTAAACAAACACCAAAAATCATGAGCATCGCTAACCTATTACTTATGGAATTACACACAATAGAAAAAACAAACCTGAAAAATATGGACATTATTAAATTATTATTGAAAGAATTAGCAGATGAATTTAATACGACAAAAAAATTCCTGGCTATTGTACCGGTAGAAAAATTTGACTGGGCACCGCACGAAAAAAGTATGAAAATGAAATCGCTCGCCGTTCATATTGCCGATTTGCCGAGCTGGGTTTCAATGGCTTTAACTACTGAGGGACTGGATTTTGAAACAGCACCTTATGTAGAACAACCTGTAGAAAATGCGGATGATCTGGTTAAAATCCTGGAGAAAAATTATGCGCTGGGAAAAGCAGAATTAGAAAAAGCAACGGAGCAAGATTTAAATGGCCGCTGGGTATTGAGTATGGGCAAACAGGTTTTGGCCGATTATTCTAAATATGAAACCATCCGCCATTCACTTAGCCAAACCAGTCACCACAGGGCACAGCTGGGCGTTTATTTAAGATTACTTGATATTCCTATCCCTGGCAGTTACGGACCAAGTGCAGATGACCAAAATTTTTAGTTTTTAATCATTCAGAATAAGCTATCGAAACCTGCTGCACTTCGATAGCCTGTTTTGAAATGACTTCGCGATTACCACACGACCTTAATTTTCAATCTGTGCTTTGCTACTTTTAACAATGAAAAAAATATTGGCAATCTCCGGAAGCACGAAAGCAGTATCAACCAATGCACTTTACATCACTGCTATCTCAAGGCTTTTGAGCAAAGAGTTCGAGGTAATCAACTTTTCATCCATCGCGTTCATTCCACATTTCAATCCTGATTTAGACCAGGAAAATCCACCACAGGCTGTTGAAGCGCTTCGCTCAACCATCAAAAAAGCAGATGGAATCATTTATCTCTACACCAGAATACGCAATGGGCTTACCAGGCTCATTAAAAAACCTTGCTTGATTGGACGGTAAGCTCAGCATCATTTTCGGGCAAACCAGTTTTAGCACTTGTTGCTTCAACTCAGGGCGAGAAAGCCTATCAGTCCATAATAGATATTTTAACCGTAATTGAAGCGAGGGTATCGCCTCAGCTTATCTCATTTGCAAAAGCGAAGATTAATCCTGATGCAGAAATTACAGATCACGAAACTTTAACAAAGCTTAAAAGTACTGTTAATGCATTTGTTGCTACTGTTGAGAATGGATAACACAATTTATTTCCGTAAAATTGCAGCATGAACAATAATTCTGCCACCCGTTTAAATAAATTCATCAGCGAAAGCGGATTATGTTCACGCCGTGAAGCAGACCGTTATATCGAAAAGGGTACAGTTTTCATCAATGGAAAAAGGGCTAAAGTTGGCGATCAGGTTTTGGCAGGAGATAAAGTGATGGTTAACGGCCATAATATCGAACCAAAAGAAGAAAGTAATTTCATCCTATTGGCCTTTAACAAGCCTGTCGGGATTACCAGCACTACAGAAGGTAGTATCCGCGATAATATTGTAGATTATGTCAACCACAGTGAAAGGATATTCCCCATTGGCCGATTAGATAAAGATTCGTCAGGACTGATTTTCCTCACTAACAATGGAGATATTGTTAACAAAATTTTAAGGGCAGGGAATAAACACGAAAAGGAATACTTGGTTACCGTTAATAAACCCATTACCGAAGATTTTATTTTCGAAATGAGTAACGGAGTTCCAATCTTAGGCGTAAATACTCGCAAGTGCAAAGTACGCCAGATCAGTACCTTTGTTTTCAATATCATATTAATTCAAGGATTAAACAGGCAAATTAGAAGAATGTGTGAGCATTTTGGTTACGAAGTAACCAAACTAGAGCGAACACGCATCATGAATATTAGCCTTAAAGGTATCCCAACGGGAGAATTTAGGGAACTTACCGAAGAAGAGATGAAAGCGATTACCAAAAGTGTCGAACATTCGTCTTCTGAAGCTAAACCCAAAACAAAGAGCGCCAGCAAGAAAAAAACCAATGCCTGGGAGGAAATCCATGAACTTAGAGAAGAACAGCCCCAAAAAGCATTCAAACCGAAATCTTCAGGTCAAAAATCTTCAGGCAAAAAACCGACAGGTCACTCAGGATCAAAACCTACTGGCAAAAGTAATAGCACAAATAGAAATTCTAAACCATCAAAAGGTAAGCCTGTAAGTAAGCCAAACGCTAGAGGCAGAGGAAGATAAAGCTAATTAATTGTAAAATTTGGCACCTTGCAAGCACCCTCAACCTTCTACCTTTCTGCCTTACACCTTTTTTAAGTACCTTTGCAACAAATGGTAACAGCAAAAAAAACCGATATCCGTGCATTAGATCTTCCCCAATTGCAACAACACCTTGTAGCGATGCAACAGCCTGCATTCAGGGCAAAGCAGATATATCAGTGGCTTTGGGAAAAATCGGCTACGAGTTTCGAGCAGATGAGTAATCTATCTAAAGATCTTCGCAAGGCTTTAGACGATTCTTTCGCCATTAATGCCGTTCAGGTTAACAACTCTCAGTTCAGTAACGACCATACTATTAAAAATACATTCAGATTAGCAGATGGTAATATTGTAGAGGGGGTTTTAATTCCCCTGGAAGATCGCATGACTGCTTGTGTGAGTTCGCAGGTTGGCTGCAGTTTAACCTGTAAGTTTTGTGCAACCGGCTATATGGACCGTAAGCGTAATTTAAACGCTGATGAGATTTATGACCAGGTAGTATTAATTGATAAACAAGCGAAGCAGAATTATAACAATCCCCTTACCAATATTGTGTATATGGGTATGGGAGAGCCGCTGTTAAATTATGCCAATGTATTGAAGTCGATTGAGCGCATTACCGCTCCTGATGGCTTAAACATGAGCTACAAGCGTATTACAGTTTCTACTGCCGGTATTGCTAAAATGATCAAGAAATTAGGTGATGATGGTGCGAAATTTAATCTTGCATTATCCCTGCATGCTGCTGATGATAAAAAGCGTAATGAGATTATGCCCATTAATGAAGCGAACTCGTTAAAAGCATTGGCAGATGCACTTAAATACTATTTTGCAAAAACGAAAAATCCGGTAACTTACGAATACATTGTTTTTAATCACTTTAATGATGAAATCTCTGATGCAATGGATTTAGCTAAATTCTGTAAACATATACCCTGCAAAGTAAACCTGATCGAATACAACCCCATTTCTTTCGCCGATTTTACCAATGCAGAAGGCGATAAGATCGATGCTTTTTCTAATTATTTAAAAAGCCAGGGGATTAATACCAATATCCGCCGTAGCCGTGGTAAAGATATTGATGCAGCTTGCGGGCAATTGGCCGTTAAGGAAGAAGCGAACGCTTAAGCCCTCTACTATAATATTCTTAATACAATCTCTTTCATTTTTTGGAGCGCAGTTTCCTGTGCATTTAGGTTGCGTTCGGTCCTGCTGTACGCTCAATCCTTTTGGAAAACCATTCTAACATAAGCAATCAATCTTTTCCCAAAAGGGATACCGCTTCCATCAGGGCTATTTAAGCTGGGGAAGAAGAAGAAAAAACAAGTAAGATGTAAAACGGATGATGGAATGGCCTCTGCGAAGATCAGCGTGATCTGCGGGAACAAACCCTTAACCTTGCTTAACTCCTTAATGGCGAGAAAAAGTTATGGATCCCTTTACCATTAAGAGATTAAGAACATTAAGATATAGGATTGAAATTATCTGAACCACTTTTTAACGCCAGGAAATACTGTAATTCAAACGCCTTTAAACCAAGAAAACCCTTCAACATTTCTGCTGAAGGGTTTCTTTTAAGATCTGGCACCGACCTACTCTCCCACGTGTTACCGCAGTACCATCGGCTCTGGTGGGCTTAACTTCTCTGTTCGGAATGGGAAGAGGTGGACACCACCGATATAGGCACCTGAATATTTTCATTCAAGACTAAAGAAGAAAGCTTAAAGACTAAAGCGTAATACGCCTTTGGTCTTTGGTCTCTCAGCTTTTAGCCTTTCAGTATTTCAATTTCGCTGGCCTTAAAACACAAGGCCTTGTATATAACCAAGAAAACCCTTCAACATTTCTGTTGAGGGGTTTCTTTTTAAGATCTGGCACCGACCTACTCTCCCACGTGTTACCGCAGTACCATCGGCTCTGGTGGGCTTAACTTCTCTGTTCGG
>NZ_RCCK01000014.1:332980-644229 GCF_003664035.1 Pedobacter alluvionis | reverse complement strand
ACCAGAGCCGATGGTACTGCGGTAACACGTGGGAGAGTAGGTCGGTGCCAGATCTTAAAAAGAAACCCCTCAACGATAAGTTGAGGGGTTTTCTTCGTTTAAAGGCTTTTTGAAGTACATTATTTAAAACTGTTAAGGCGTTAAAAAGGATTAGGAAAAGGTTCTATTTCTTAATGTCCTTAATCTCTTAATGGTAATTAGATTAATAAACTTTTTCTCACCATTAAGGCGTTAAGCAAAGTTAAGGGTTGTTCCCGCAGATCACGCTAATTTGCGCAGAGGCCATTCCATCATCCATTTTACATCTTACCTGTTTTTCTTCTTCTTTCCCTGGTTAAATAGCCCTGATGGGAGTGAGCATGTAGCCTATTCTTCATTGGCGGAGTAAAACGGACAGCAGGATGGAACCTAGCCTAAATGTACAGGAAACTGCGCTCAAAAAAAATAAAAAACAATCAACAAGAATTACATTAAATTCATCACTTACAGTCTATAGGGTACCATTCAAGTGAATCTTACTGATTTTGATCACATTTAAAACTGATTTAGTGCTAAATATGTTAATATCATAAGGTTTGCCACAATATTTGGTTATCTTTGTTTTTAACAAAAATATAAGCATAAATAATGAGTTTTTTTGCAGATAAAAGAAGGGAAGTAATGATGCATATTGAAAAATATATGCTGGAGTCGATGGGAACTTATTTGAAACCGATCGATACTAACTGGCAACCTTCTGATTTTTTACCAGATTCTACTAGTGAAACATTTTATCAAGATATCAGAATTTTAAGGGATAATGCAAAAGATCTTTCTTACGATTTAGTAGCCGTTTTAATTGGCGATACCATTACAGAAGAAGCTTTACCTACCTACGAATCGTGGTTAGCCATGGTTGATGGACATAGCAGAGACGAGGAAGGTGGTTGGATGAAATGGGTTCGCCATTGGACTGCAGAGGAAAATCGTCATGGTGATTTGTTAAATAAATATTTATACCTCTCAGGCCGTGTAGATATGCGCCAAATGGAAATCTCTACGCAGTATCTTATTGCTGATGGTTTCGATATTGGTACTGGTCACGATCCATACCGCAACTTTATTTATACCTCTTTTCAGGAGTTGGCTACCAATGTATCGCACAGAAGGGTTGCTTCTTTAGCAAAAAAAGATGGCGATACTTTATTGTCTAGAATGTGTGGTGTAATCGCATCAGATGAAGCCAGACATGCAAAAGCCTATAAAGATTTTATGAACCGTATTTTCGAGGTTGATCCTAACGAAGCGATGTTGGCTTTTGAAGATATGATGCGTAAAAAGATTGTAATGCCTGCACATTTCTTACGTGAGGTAGGTTTGAAAATTGGTCAGACTTTTGGTCACTTTACCGATGCTGCGCAACGTTTAGGTGTTTATACCGCAATTGATTATGTTGAAATTATGCAACAATTGATTGAAGATTGGAAAATAGAAGGTATGCGTGATTTAAATGAAGCTGGTGAACAAGCCCGCGATTATATTATGGCTTTGCCTTCGCGTTTATTACGTGTTGCCGAGAGAATGAAGAACCCTACTATAGATTACAAATTTAGCTGGATTGCAGGGTAGGTATTTGAATATTTAGTTAATAAAATTATATGAGCCCTTATCAAATCGATGAGGGCTTTTTTTATTACATGTTTCTTCTATATTGTCCACCTACCTCATAAAGGGCTTTGCTAATTTGACCTAAAGAGCAAATTTTACAGGTTTCCATTAACTGTTCAAAGATATTATCGCCTGCAATAGCTGATTTTTGCAATTGTTTCAGTAAATCTGCTGAACGATCTGCATTACGGTCCTGAAATTTCTGCAATGCCGAAATCTGGTACTGCTTTTCCTCTTCAGTAGCACGGATTACTTCGCCGGGAACAATAGTAGGCGAGCCGTTTTTGTTTAAAAAGGTATTTACACCTACAATTGGATATTCGCCGGTATGTTTCAAGGTTTCGTAATACAAACTTTCTTCCTGGATTTTTCCGCGTTGATACATGGTTTCCATCGCACCTAGCACACCACCGCGATCGTTTATACGTTTAAATTCGGTGAGAACGGCATCTTCAACCAGATCAGTGAGCTCTTCGATAATGAAAGCGCCCTGTAGCGGATTTTCGTTTTTGGCTAAGCCTAATTCCCTGTTAATGATCAGTTGGATTGCCATTGCCCTTCTAACCGATTCTTCGGTAGGCGTGGTAATGGCTTCATCATAGGCATTGGTGTGAAGTGAATTACAGTTATCGTAAATTGCGTACAGTGCCTGTAAAGTGGTTCTGATATCGTTAAAATCGATTTCCTGGGCATGTAACGAACGACCAGAGGTTTGAATATG
This sequence comes from Pedobacter alluvionis, assembly GCF_003664035.1. Lineage (GTDB taxonomy): Bacteria > Bacteroidota > Bacteroidia > Sphingobacteriales > Sphingobacteriaceae > Pedobacter > Pedobacter alluvionis. The sequence goes on along the minus strand of NZ_RCCK01000014.1, from coordinate 641,861 downwards.
GTATTTCAGCTTCTGTGAACGATCGTTCCCTTTATATTTATTCTTGATGGCTTTGGCCCAGATTCTTCTGGCTACGCGACCGATAACGGCATATTCCGGATCAATACCATTGGAGAAAAAGAACGAAAGGTTAGGGGCAAAGTCATCAATATGCATGCCCCTGCTTAAATAATATTCTACAAAGGTAAATCCGTTGCTTAGGGTAAAGGCCAGTTGTGAAATGGGGTTGGCTCCAGCTTCGGCAATGTGATAGCCAGAAATGGATACGGAATAGAAATTCCTCACTTTTTCATCGATGAAATATTTCTGGATATCGCCCATCATCCTTAAGGCAAATTCTGTTGAAAATATACAGGTATTCTGTGCCTGGTCTTCTTTTAAAATATCGGCCTGAACGGTTCCTCTAACTGAACTGATGGCTTTTGCCCTTATGCTGGCATAAACATCGCCAGGTAAAACCTGATCGCCTGTCACGCCTAAAAGCATTAAACCTAAGCCGTCATTTCCTTCCGGAAGCACGCCATTATATGATGGTCTTTCTATATTTTTGGCTTTGTAAATTGAAACAATTTTGGCCTCAACTTCTTCTGCTAAACCATTTTCAATAATGTATTTTTCGCATTGCTGATCAATTGCGGCATTCATGAAAAAGCCCAATAACATTGGTGCCGGGCCATTGATGGTCATGGATACTGAAGTAGATGGCGCACAAAGATCAAAACCGGAGTATAATTTTTTAGCATCATCCAAAGTGGCAATACTTACACCAGAGTTTCCGATTTTTCCGTAAATATCGGGGCGGATATGGGGATCTTCGCCATAAAGGGTAACGGAATCAAAAGCGGTGGATAAGCGGTGCGCCGGCTGACCTAAAGAAACATAATGAAAACGTTTATTGGTCCTTTCAGGCCCGCCTTCTCCAGCAAACATCCTGGTAGGGTCTTCACCATCTCTTTTTAAAGGAAATACGCCTGCAGCATAGGGAAATTCTCCAGGCAGGTTTTCGGTTAACAGCCACCTTAAAATATCGCCCCAATCTTCATATCTTGGTAAGGCTACTTTTGGGATATTCAGCTTGGAAAGTGATTCGTAAAATAAAGGCTGTTTAATTTCTTTATCGCGGACTTTATAAATGAAAAACTCTTCTTTGTAAGCCCTTTTGGTTTCTGGCCATTGGCGGAGTAAACGTTTGCATTCGCCATCTAATTGCTCTTCAAAAAAGGTGTAGACCCCCTCTAAATCTCCCCCTATTGGGGAGACTTTTGATTTGTCTGGTAAATTATTCTCATTTAATAAATCGATTACACCTTTAAGCTGGTACATTTTACGGGCAATGGTAGACTGTTTATCTACCCATTCGTTATATGTCTGGCTTGCTTCGGCAATTTCTGCCAGGTAGCGGATGCGATCGGGTGGAATAATATAAATCTTCTCTGATTGATCGGAAGTTAATTCCATTTTGGCCTTAAAATCGGTTCCGGTTTTTAATTTAATCTGTTCCATTAAGGCCACAAACAGGTTGTTCATTCCCGGATCGTTAAATTGAGAAGCCATGGTGCCGTAAACAGGAATTTCGTCATCTTTGGCATCGAAAATATTATGGTTGCGTTTATATTGCTTGCGCACATCACGTAAGGCATCTAAAGCACCTCTTTTATCGAATTTATTAATGGCTACCAAATCGGCAAAGTCCAACATGTCAATTTTTTCTAACTGCGTAGCTGCACCAAATTCAGGCGTCATCACATAAAGCGAAACATCGCAATGTTCGGTAATTTCAGTATCCGATTGGCCAATGCCCGAAGTTTCTACAATAATTAAATCATAACCTGCTGCTTTACAGATATCGATACTTTCCTGTACATTTTTGGATAGGGCAAGATTGGCCTGCCGGGTAGCTAATGAGCGCATATAAACCCTGGGATTGTTGATCGCATTCATGCGGATACGGTCGCCAAGTAATGCCCCGCCTGTTTTTCTTTTCGAAGGGTCTACTGATATGATCGCTAAAGTTTTATCTTTCACTTCTACCAAAAAACGCCGAACAAGTTCATCTACTAAAGACGATTTTCCGGCACCGCCAGTTCCGGTAATGCCTAAGATAGGCGCAGTATTATTTTTGGAGAGTTTTTTTAATTCATCAACAAATTTCTGGGCACCTTCGGGATCATTTTCTGCAACCGTAATAGCCCCGGCGATGGCTTTGATATCTTTTGTTGGAATGGTTTCGAGCTCGTTAGTGATGTGGGATTTGGTAACGAAATCTGTTTGGATCAGCATATCATTGATCATGCCCTGCAAGCCCATTTTACGGCCATCATCCGGAGAATAAATTTTAGAAATTCCATAAGCCTGGAGTTCTCTAATTTCTGAAGGTAAGATTACGCCACCGCCACCTGCAAATATTTTAATATGTCCCGAACCTCTGTCTTGCAGAAGATCGTGCATGTATTTAAAATATTCGATGTGTCCGCCCTGATAAGAAGTCATTGCAATACCCTGAACATCTTCCTGAATGGCACAGTTTACCACTTCATCAACCGACCGGTTGTGGCCAAGGTGGATGACCTCGGCTCCTGAAGATTGAAGGATACGGCGCATAATGTTGATGGTGGCGTCGTGTCCGTCGAAAAGGGATGCAGCGGTTACAAAACGGATTTTATTTTTAGGCTTATAGATTTCTACTTGTTGCATACTATAGGATTTTAACGATCGGTATGCTCTGGTTACCGATCATTGTTTCCAAATATATTTGGTATGCAAATGTACTAAATTAAGCAGCTTAAAGCACGAATACCCTATACCGTTATGGCTTTTGGTTCAGTTACAAATTTTGCCCGAACTGCAGTAAATAACCGTTATTGTCGTAAATGGCAAACTCCCTCATTCCGTAGTCAAAATCTTCGAGCGGATAACAAATTTTGCAATGATCTTTTAAGTTTTCCCACAGCGCGGCTACTTCGTTTGTATTGATGTAAAGTGAACCACTCATGATGGATTTAGGAATGTTGCGATGCTCGTTAGGGCTACAGAACATGATTTCTATCTCATCTTTGCGGAGGCTTAACCAACTCAGGTCGTCGAATTTTGATGCATAGGTGAAGTTTAAAATTTCGGTATAGAATTTTAGCGTTTCTTGCATATCATGAGATTCGAGCATGGGCGTAAGTTTGGTAGCGGTGTATGTTGACATGATGTTAAGATAAAATATAGTTTATTTTTTACCATATAAGACATTTGAGACCATATAAGCTCAATGCGAAATCAGTGTATATAATCTTAGGTGTGCTAAGGTGACTAAGTTGGTTGAGAATAATTAGTTGTTTCCGTTTTTCTACCACCTAAGTCGACTAAGTTCATGTTAGTGGTAAGCTATCATTCTAAATATCTATAAAACAAAAAAACTATGCTGGTGAGCATAGTTTCCTTAAATTATTTGTTTGTAATCTCTGTGATTGGTTCTCCAACATTACCATTTGGCATCTGAATATGGAGCAGCGCAGCCAGCGTTGGTGCAATATCGGTCATGTAATGTGTTTTATTAGAAGCGCCTGATTTGATTCCCCAGCCCATAAAAACCAATGGAATGTGCGAATCGTATGGATTCCAGTTCCCGTGGGTTGTACCTGTACTGCTACCGTTAAACCAGTTTGGTTGTAAAACATAATAGATATCACCACTTCTACGGGCGTTGTATCCATTGGTAATCATTTTTTTCTGGATTTCCTGAAGTGTGCTTTGCGATATTTTAGCGATATCAACAGCATTTTGGAAACCATCTAACCTTTTTAAGAATTCTACTGATGCTGATTTAATTACATCGAAACTCACATCACCTTTGTCGGTTTTATCATGATCGAAAATGATCTGGTTGTTCATCGATCTTAAAACCACATTATTTACTTTAAATTTATCATTTAAGTAAGCATTTAATTTGTCTGCGATATCACGGTCACTCACTACGCCTGAAGGTAATTTGTTCTCCTGCATAAAACCTGGTACATGCGCAGCTCCATGATCAGCAGTTAAAAATACGGTATAATTTCCTTTACCTACTTTTTTATCCAGGTAGTTGAAAAACTCTTCGAAATCTTTGTCTAAACGTAAATAAGTATCTTCTGCTTCTACAGAGTTCGGACCATAGGCATGACCAACATAATCGGTAGATGAGCAGCTAACCGCCAGGAAATCTGTAATATTATCCTGACCTAAATCTTCTGATAGGATGGCTAATTTGGCCAGATCTAAAGTAATGGTATTGCCATAAGGGGTGCTTCTGATGGCATCGAAATTTTTATCAACGTTTTGCGTTAATTGGTGTGGAAATGTGCTTGATTTACCTTCGTAAGCATTCTCATCTTTGGTACTGTTTACATAGGTATTGATGGGGTATAAAGTTTCCCAGTTTTTTGCATAAAACTTGTTCGCTAGTTTCAGTTTATTATAATCGGCAATCCAGGTGGGCACTTCTTTCATATAATAGGTGCTGGTAATCCAGTTTCCGGTACTACCCTGGTACCAATATGCTGCATTTGCCGCGTGGCCGGCCGGAAGGATGGAACCTCTATCTTTTAATGAAATTCCGATTACTTTGCCTTTAAAGTTAGTGGCTAATCTCAACTCGTCTGTAATGGTTGTGGTTAGCATATTTTTTGGCGACATATTACCTTCTGATGACGGGGTACTGCCAACAGTAGATACCGAAGAATCCTCTGTACAATACACACTCTTTTTGGTTTCAGGATCGTACCAATCGTTACCGATAATACCATGAACAGCCGGAACGGAACCCGTGTAAATACAAGTATGGCCACATGCAGTATAAGTTGGGGTATAGGGGATGAAGGTATTTTCCACAGAAAAACCTTCGTTGATTAATCTTTTAAATCCACCATTGCTATAGCGGTTATAGTAGCGGTATAAATAATCCCAACGCATTTGGTCGACCACTAAGCCAACCACCAATTTGGGGCGTGCAACCTCCGCTGGAAATGCTTTTGAAGGCACTGTGGCAGTTTTTTTGGTTTGAGCTGAGGAAAGTGAGATCGAAAAAATAGAAATGGTAAAGATTAGACGGGATATTTTGTTCATTGTGTTTTAGTTAAATGGCTAAAGTAATCAATTTAGATAAAGCTACTTTGAAGTTTATGTAAAGATTTTATATCGCTTCGGCCACTACAAATGTACTTCCACCTATAAAAATAAGGTCTTTTGTACCGGCTGCCTGAATGGCAGTTGCTTTTGCTTCGGCAACTGACGCATAACTGTTTCCGTTTAAGTTAAATGCTGCCGCCTGTTCTTTTAAGGCATTTGCGGCTAAACCGCGTTCTAAATCGGGTTTGCAGAAATAATAAATGGCATTTTTTGGCATCAGAGACAACACTTTCGAAATATCCTTATCGTTTACCATACCGAAAACAATATGTAATTTCTCATAAGGTGTTTGCGCGATATTTTTAATTACTTCTCTAATCCCAGCTTCGTTATGCCCGGTATCGCAGATTACCAATGGGTTTTTACCCAAAGTTTGCCAACGGCCCTGTAAACCGGTTTGTTTTTTTACCTGGCTTATTCCTTTATAAATACTTTCCTGATCGGTTTTAATTTCTGCTTTCTCATTCAGTACAGCTAGTGTTTCTAAAACGGTTAGGATGTTTTTATGCTGATAAACACCGGTAAGGTCGCTTTGAAGATCTTTGTATTTGATTTTACCATCCTGATAAACGGATAAGGAAAGTTTACTGTTTTTTATTTTAAAATCTTGGGCAGTTAACACTGAATCCGCAAAAACAATAGGGGCATTCTCAGCTATGGCTTTTTTAATGAAAACCGGTCCCGATTCTTCCTGGGTTTCGCCAATTATTACTGGGATATTTTTTTTAATGATCCCTGCCTTTTCACCTGCAATTTCTGCCAGTGTATTGCCCAGCATATTTATATGGTCGAGGCTGATGTTGGTGATGACCGAAATTTGTGGTGTAATGATATTAGTAGAATCTAATCTTCCGCCCAAACCCACTTCGATTACGGCTACATCTACCTCATTTTTTGCAAAATAATCGAATGCCATGGCAACCGTTACCTCGAAAAAAGAAGGCTCAGTTTTTTCTATCAATTTTTGTTGATCTTTTACGAACGATGCCACTTCAGTCTTGCTCATCATTTTTCCGTTTATTCGGATGCGTTCGCGGAAATCTTTTAAGTGGGGAGAGGTGTAAAGCCCCGTTTTGTATCCCTGTGCCTGCAATACTGAGGCTAACATGTGTGATGTAGATCCTTTTCCATTGGTACCTGCCACATGGATACTTTTAAATTTATCCTGCGGATTATCCAAAGCCTCACAAAGAATAATGGTATTGGTTAAATCTTTTTTGAAAGCGGAGACGCCAACGCGGGTAAACATCGGGAGTTTACTGTATAAAAAATCAAGCGTTTGTTGGTAGTTCATAATATGCGTCAAATATAAGTTGACTGGCGTTATTATGAAATGAATTGTGAATATTTCTTCTGAAGCTTAAAGAACTGTGTGTTGGAAAACTTTGGGAGTCTTTAATGTATTTTGGAGGTCTGTAGGGATACAGGCCATGGAGTAGGAGTGCAGTCAGATGTTACCATCTGACTTGTGATTAGTTTATGATAGATATATAATTAATTGTTGACAAATTCAATCCAGCTTGTGAACAAATCTTCTGTCAGATCGTAATATCTGACAGAACAATAATTTGACAGTATTAACAAAAAAGGTCTGTGAAGACACAGACCTTGGTTTTTTATAATATTTAAAATTTATTTCACTTTGAAGTTAAACATTACAATTCCGGTTTGTACATCGGGTGCTGATTCCAGTTTATTTAAACTCGCACCTAATACGGCCTGCTCACATTTTCTCCAGAGAGCTAAATCAGATAGTGTAGTGCCTTTTGCTCCGGCACGGGCCTGAACCACTTTACCATTTTTATCAACCCGGATTTGAACGGCAATTTTTCCTGCACTTTGCCCGTCATCCTGTATCCTTGGGATATCGATAAATTTTCTGCTGGCCAATGATAATTGTACATTACCATTTCCGGAACCACCTTCTCCATAATTAGAAGCCAATGGATCGCCATCTTTATCGCCTTGGTTACCTGGCGTTTTTCCGGTGCCGTCTCCTTGCCCCTGACCAGTATTTTTTTTGCCTTTGTAAAGTGCGTTTTGGTTAATTACCGGTTTAGCCGGCTTGTCTTCAGTTACCGGAGTTGGTGCTGCTTTAGTCGGTTTTGTAGGTTTAGTATTTACGGCAATAGCATCTTCCGTATTTTGTGTCTGCACTTCTTTATCGCTACTTTCGGTAGAGGTAGTTGGCGTAACTTTTTCTTCTGGCGTAACTTTTTCTGGTGGTTTACCGTTTGCATTTGGATCAGCCGATGGCTCTTCAATGCTGGTATAATCATCGCCCATTCCTTCTGCTGAAGTACCATAATTTACAACCATACCGCCCATACCCACTTCTTCTGGTGGCTGGAAAGAACCAATCACTATAAAAAAGCTGATCAATAATAAAAATCCCATAATTCCACTTGCTATAGCAATGGCTTTAGGGTAATTATTTTCTTCGTTAGGTATTTGTGCTTTGTAGTTCATTATTTTTTAGGCTCAACGGCTACAACAAGTTTTAATTTTAATTTGTTGGCAATATCGTTTACCACAAATCCTTCCTGATATGTCACATTGCGCGATACATATAAAAGAATGGTCATATCTGGTGCTAATTTTTGGTATGATGCCAACGTAGGCTCTAATTCATCAATACTAACCGGTTTCTTTTCAACGAAATATTTAAGGTTTTCATCTATTGTAACCGTAACTGCTTTCTTGGCGGTAGATTGCTGTCCGCTTGAAGATTGTGGTAACAATAGTTTAACTACTGTAGGATTAACCACGGCAGAGGCCAGTAAGAAAAACAGCATCAGGAAGAACATAATATCGTTCAACGCTGAAGTATGTACTTCTACCGATCCTTTTGTTCTTTTGCGTAAGTTCATTATTTGCCTGGTTCTTCTAATAAATCAATAAAATCAATTGCATCGGTTTCCATTTTAAGAATGATTTTTTCAACCATAATGTTTAAAATGTGGTACAGTACATAAGCGATGATACCAATAATTAATCCGGTTGCTGAAGTAATCATTTTGGTATATAAACCACCAGAGATAGTACCGATTTCAATCGCACCTTTTATTGATACTTGGTGGAAAATGGTAATTACCCCCACAATTGTACCTACGAAACCAAGCATAGGTGCAATACCTGCAACAATACCCAATATACTGATGTTCTTCTCTAATTTAGAAACCTCTAATTTACCAACGTTTTCAATCGCGCCTTCAATATCTTTAATTGGGCGACCAATGCGTTTTAAACCTTTTTGCAACATCCGCGAAAGGGGAGAGTTATTATTTCTTAACAGCGACATTGCGCCTTCTAAATTTCCAGATTGGATATAAGACCTGATCTGTACAATGAGGTTAGCCTCATCTTTAGTGGCTTTTTTGATGGTTAAATAGCGTTCAACAAAAATAATCAAGGCTAAAAAAGCAAGAAAAGCCAAGGGAATCATTACCCAACCGCCTTTAAAAAGCAGATCGATAAAATGTAGTTCTGGCTGTGGTTGTGTTACTGCTTGGTTAACCGCATTTGCTGTGTCTTGTAATGCTTGTGTGGTGTCCTGAATTAATAAAGTGATCATTATGGTTGTGTGTTGTTAGATTTTTGTTGTACGAAATAGCCTTTTCCTTTTAGTTTTTTCTGTAAAATATCTTTCTGTTCTTTAGCTTCTTTTTCAGTTGTAAAACTCGCTATGCTTACCTTTTTTAAACGACCAGGTACTTTTGCGATTTCGGCACTCAAACCGATTTTTTCCATTTGCTTAATAAATACAAGTGCTTTTTTCTCGGATTGAAAGGACGCTGCAATAACATAAAACGTAGAAGGACCAGTGTTTGGTACAATTTTATTTTCTTTTGGTGTTTCTACAGTAGGATTGGCTACAGGTTTTGATGCTGTTTTTTTAACCGTATCTGCTTTTTTCTGAACCTGATTGGCCTTTAAAATGCTATCTGTTTTGGCTGTTGAATCCTGTTTTGCTTTTAAGGTATCAACAGCAACCTTTGGCGAATCGACAATTACTTGTGCTGGTTTTATTGCTTCAGTACTTTTGCCTGTAAATAATTCTGGCTTAACCAAAAAGGTTATCGCTGCAATAACAGCTAAAGCTAAAACTGCAATTGTAATCATCAACCAGGTAGACATACCTTGGCGCGCTTCATTCCCATGTTCAATTGGGTCATGGCCAAAACGGTTAGGATGCTCTGCATGTTGCTCTTTTATAAACGCCGGAGCCTCAATTACAGGTTCTTCATTTTTAGCCTCGTCTTCTAAATTGATGTATGTTTTTGGTTCCTCCGGTTCTGATCTAAGCGAGAAGCGGCTTGGACGTTCGCTTTCTGAGACAACTGTTTCTGGTAATTCTATTGATTTGGCATCTGTAGATAATGAAGTATTTTCTGTGGACTTTACTTCTTCTTGTGTATCGTCATGCTCTGGTGTTTCTATCGCATCTTGTTCAGCAGCAGTATTTTCTACCTCCGATTCTGGTGTATGGCCAAAACGGTTAGGGTTTTCTTCGTGTTGTGTTACAACCGATTCTGGTATTGCTACTTCTTCAATAGTATTTGCTACTTCCTCTTGCGTTTCAGCAGATACAGGTGTTTCTATAGCATGTTGTTCTGCAGCAATATTTTCTAACTCCGATTCTGGCGTATGACCAAAACGGTTAGGGTGTTCTTCGTGTTGTGTTACAACCGATTCTGATATTGCTACTTCTTCAATAGTATTTGCTACTTCCTCTTGTGTTTCAGCAGATTCAGGTGTTTCTATTGCATGTTGTTCAGCAGCTATGTTTTCTACCTCCGATTCTGGTGTATGGCCAAAACGGTTTGGATGCTCTTCGTGTTGTTCCTTTATAAATTCTGGTGCTTCAACAACCTCTTCCGAATGTTTTAAAGTATTTTTAAGATCATCTTTAACTTCATCAAGTTCTATATTCTCAATAACAGGAGGCTGATAAGACTTGTTTTCGAAAGGAGAAGGGGCAACGGGTGCTTCGGCAATTTCGTCGAAAACTTCTTCCTCTTGTTGAGGTAAACCAGGTTTTGTTTCCTCAATTACGGTTTCTACCAATGATGGAAGTCCATAAAATTCAGAACCATAGTTCATGTTTTTTACCGGTTCGAAACTTATTCCTTGTTCAGTAAAAAATAAGCGGCCGGTATTTTCAAGTTCGGCTTCGTGGTTTAATTCTAATTTTTGATTTACTTCTTCAACAAACTGTTCGATATAGTATTCGGCAGTATCATTGGAGATATTTCTTTTAGCAGCAATAAAATCAGCTAAGGCTGCTTCTTCAGTTAAATTAGTAGTAAACTGCAGGGTATATCCAGGAGGTAAAAACGTGTGTTTTTCCTTATCATATCTTCCCGGGTATTTCTTTTTATAAAAGGTGCCCAAGCCGGTAATACCAACTTCTTTGCGTTGCTGCAAAAGTTCTAACAGGTATGATAAGATATCCATTCGGGTAAAATTAAGCGTTTAAAATTAAAAATTATATTCTACCTTCAAATAGTGTCTATTGATGTTTTTACACATCATATTCCAAAAAGGGGACAAATACGGGTACAGTTTTGTTATTCCAATCGTGAAAAAAATCACAATCTTTAAACTTATAGCTGTATCCGTGCAAAGATAACGGTTACAAAGATAGAAATGGTATGTTAGTAAGCAAATCGCTAAATCGATATAATACCGAATGGCGTGGTATGCAACAGGATGGGGAATAAAAAAAGCAGGACAGCTTATGCCGTCCTACTGGTTATATTTATGGCGATTACTGATTATTAAATTATATCTCTTAAAGTACAGGTTTTATGATTTATCTGTTAAGGTGTGTATGTAGTGGTTTTGCCACCATATAAGTTGCTTGATATGCTTGATAAATAAGTATGCACATCGCTGTTGGGTAAATTATAGTAAAGGTAAATGCCATAACCATTATTAACGGTTTGTGTAGCTAAAGATGCTGCTGTAGATGAACTGGTAGCCTGAATATCTATTGCTGCAGGACCAAGATTTGCTTTGGCCAATCCGGGTATATTTGGAACGGAATAACTTCCGTAGATGGCATTCCAGCTATAGTTTACTTTAGATCCTACGGTAACGCCGTTATATGATAATCTTGATGCTGCCGGGCCATAGAAGTAAAATGAAATGATTTTGTTCGGCAGTAATGATCTCAATGCGGTTACGAGGTATACAAATGAACTGGAATTTGGCTGGCCGGTACCGTTATTACCATATTCTGCATATTCATCATCAAAATCAATACCATCAAGCCCATAAGTATTAACGGCATTTGCCAATTGCTGCGCAAAGGCCTGTGCCGAGGCTTGAGAGGTGAAATTACAAAAGCCTGCACCCTGGTGGTTACCCAAAATGGAAAGCAGCACTTTTATACCCTTATCTTGTAAAGGTTTAATGTAAGTTGTTTTATTATTCAAAACATTGGAAACATTTGTGTTGAAGAATAATTCAGCTTTTTGAGTTGAGGTATTGTAATTGATGTTGGCAGCAAAAATAATCGCAATGTCGAACAGCTGTTGCCCTGTAGAAAGTTTATACTTTCCTACGTTTCGGATATCGGCATTGTTAACTTCTACATAACATACACCTTTTGGACCAGTAACACCGATTGCCGACGGAGATGCGGTTGATTCTTTTTTAGCCGGACCAGTTAAGGTTTCGTCCTGGGTAATGTCTTTTTTCTTACAGCCGCTAATAGAAACGGTTAAAAAGAATGCAAGGGCTAATGCCACATTTTTGCATGTTAACGATTTGGTAGTTGTCATAATTTTTATTTTAAATTGGTTAGAAATTGATTGTAATCGCTACAAACAGGTTTATTCAGAGAGATATTATATTTATTGATGTTCACCCTATAAATCAGGGATTAGAAGGATGGATGGGTTTGCTTTTTCAGAGAGATCAACTTGCTCTAAAAGCATAAGTAAGGGGAATTGAGTTTACAGCAATACGCTGAAAAGGGTAAGTTTTCTCATAGGTTTAAAAATTTTTGGTTAGAATTGGTTTGATATAAAAAAGGTAGGATAACTTTCGTCATCCTACCTGGTATTTGTGTGTTAAAAATTTGCTTTGTTAACGTCCCACCATAATCTGGTGCCGCCGTTGTCTGGTCCGCCAAGCAAGGTTACTGCTTTACGCACCTCATCCTTATTTCCATTGCCGTATTCTGCTGTTGGGTATGGTAATCTGCGAATCTGTAATTGCGTATTGATTGTACCACCGCTATTATTGTTGGCTACTGTAAACAATTTTGGATAACCAGTTCTGCGGAAATCAGCCCATGCCTCAGCTCCGTCAGGAAAAATAGCCAACCATTTTTGTGTAATAATGCGTTCTAATTTTACTTCGTTAGATGCAGTTCCATCCCATTTAACAGTAATGGTACTTACTGCAGCCGCATTGTTAGCCGGGTTTTTCGGATCTACATAGTCAGTTGGTTTACTTGTTGCATCAGCTAAATAATTGCCAATATTGGCATTCCATTGTTGCATTGATGTAGTGATACCAGTTTCATAATTGGTCTGTGCATCTCCGGCACCTGTCCAGCCGCGTAAAGCTGCTTCGGCTTTTAAAAACCAAACCTCGGCAGCCGTCATTAATATTTGCGGTGCCTTTTGCCCGATTGGTGCTTTTGAGTTATCTGGAGTAGAAGAATTTAAACTCGAATAGGTTTTGTAACCCGCTTTGCCCAAACCATTAAAAGAAGTATTGGCTCCTGATCTGATGCCTACAAACTTTCCTGCAAAAAGAGGATCGGTAGCTGGCGTACAGTATATTGATAAGCGGGGATCAGCATAACCAACCATGTATGATTGTAATGCTGCGCCCATGGCGTTATCTCCATCGTAATTTACAGTTACATTCCAAAGGTCGTTATTTCTGTTTCCCGATTGGGCAACCGCTGCGTTATCACTTGGCACAGTCATCAATCCACCTGAAGCAGCCATTGCTTTTTCTGCCTGCAACTTTGCTGTAGCCGGATCAACTTTAACAATGCGCATGGCCAAACGTAACCTTAACGAATTGGCTAATTTAAGCCATTTTGCAACATCTCCACCATAAACCAGATCGCCGGTATCGTAATAGGCTTTTTTACCTGGATTTGCTGTGATAAAAGCTTGCAGATTATTTGCTGCTGTATCAATCTGTTTGAAAAATTCGTTATAAACAGTTTTCTGGTCATCGTAAGGTTGGGAAATCAACGATTTACCTGCTTGCGTATACGGAATCGGGCCAAATTTATCGGTTACCCTATCCATTGCAATTACCTGTACCAAAAGTGATATACCCCACGATTCAGGCGCAGTTGTTTTTAAAGGTGATATGGCAATTTTAGAAATTGGTGCCATTACATTGGTATACTGGTCGTTAAAACCGGTTTCATTCCAGCCGTTATTAAGCGAATAGTTCATGTTGTTGATACCACCGCCAAATGGTGTTGGAGGCATCATGTAACCACTAAATGCATCAGAACTTAAATTTTGAGCAATCTGGTAGTTGGAAAATATATTTTGCTGAATAGGCCCGATTGCTGATCGCAATAAAGCTAAACTCTGTTCTGTAGTTGGTAAATTATCGTTGGTGTTAAAACTTTCAAAGTTCTTCTTACAGCCCTGGTTTAAACCTGCAGCGGCTAAAAGTAAAACCAAAGACAAGCCTTTAATTTTATGTTGAGATAAATGATATATCGATTTCATGTTTGTTCGGATTAAAATAAAACATTAAGGTTAAAACCAAAACTTCTGGTAACTGGTTGGTTAAAAACGTCTATTCCTGATAAACCATTACCAGTAGACATGGTTACCTCTGGATCGTAAGGTGCTTTTTTATAGAAGTAAAACAAGTTTCTACCAATTAGCGAAAGGCGCATGCTTTTAAATGTTCCTTTTAAAGGTAAGTTGTAACCTATTGAAGCTTCGCGCAGGCGCACCACGGTAGCACTATAAACATATTCGCCGGTTACACCATTTCTATCACCTAAGAAAGAATAATAGCTTTGTGGATTAATGGTAGCCGAAACTGCTTTTCCGCTGGCATCTACACCATCAATTTTAACACCGCCTTGTGCTCTTGCATCGCCTGATACTTTTGAGGCACCAGCCTGATCCATTAATGCTTCGGTTAGTGAAAGTACCTTACCGCCAAACTTACCATCTACCAGGAAGCTTAAGCTGAAGTCTTTATAGTTAAAACTGTTATTCCAACCCAATTGAAATTTAGGGTTTGCATTTGCAATCAGACTATAATCTCCACTTTTAACCGGAAAATAAGGGTTTGCAGCTGTTCCATCACCACTTAATATGATACGGCCATTAGCATCTCTTTGCAAAGTATAGCCATAAATGTCGCCATACGATCCACCTGCTGCAATACGCGAGATATATGCATTATTACCACCACCTGTTAAATCTATCGAATTTAAACCTTGTGAAGCGGCTACATCAATAATTTTGTTTCTGTTTAGTGATCCGTTTATACCTGTATTCCAGTTCAGACCATCGCCTTTTAATACATCAGCTCCTAAAGTAAACTGTATACCCTGATTTTGAACATCGCCTGCATTTAGGTATCCTGTACCCACAAGTCCTGGAGGTGCCGGTTTAACAGGAATGTATTGATTTTTGGTGTTTGTTTTATAATAGGTAAAGCTAAAGTTTAAGCGGTTGGCCAGAAAACGCATGTCTGTTCCAATCTCGAAAGATTTTGTTCTCTCTGGTTTTAACTCAGCAAATGCCCTGTTAGTGTTAATGTTAAGTGCACCACCATTACCCAAAGTATTTTGGACAAAGGTTAAGTAAGGCGGCACTGCATTACCCACTTCGGCATAAGTACCTCTTATTTTGGCATAAGTAATGGCCTCTGGCAGTTTAGCCATTTGAGATACAATAAATGACAAACCTACCGATGGATAGAAATAGGAAATATTTGGTGTAAATGCAAGGTTCGAAGACCAGTCGTTTCTACCTGTTAAAGTTAAGAACGCCCAATCTTTATATGATAAATTCGCATTTGCAAATACGGCTTGTAACTGGCTGTGGAAAGCATCATTTGCTTTAGTTGTGTTTAATATATCCGAAGTATAAGTGCCGGCATTTGCTACAATGGTATTATTCGGTGTAAATAAATCAACCGCACTTAAATCGCCTGCTAAAGATAATCCCGTTGTTTTCTGATCGTTAATGCTACCACCAATTAATCCGTTGATCTTAAAGTCTGATCCTTTTAATGGCACGGTTACATTTAATATCGCATCAGCATATTTTTGGATAAAAGTTTGCGTATTCTGCGATAAGTATCCTTTGCCATTTGAGTTAAAGTTTCCGTTGATACCAGAATAGCGTCTGTTTTCGAAATCATCAGTAGTACGGTCTATATTTCCCCTTACCTGAAGGTTTAGCCAGGGTGTAAATTCATATTTCACATTTCCACTTAATAAAAAGCGGTTTCTGATGGCTGTGTTTGGATTTAGGTTGGTTAAAAACCATGGGTTCTGGTTAATATCTGCAGAGCCACCTAACCAATTCTGACGGGCAGTACCTACATTGCCTGCAAGCAGATAATTGTCTTTATAAGGTGTGATATCAACTCCTCTTGGAAAAAGATAAAGACCAACCAAAGGGTTGTTATACAATCCAATTGATGGGCTATTGTTGATGCGTTGGTTAATATAATTCACATTTCCATCAACAGTTAATTTGTTGTTTAGAAACTTGGCGGTTTCACGCAGATTAATATTATGCCTGTTTAATTTATTACCTTCCTGTATGCCACTTGCATAAGTATTGGCATAAGAAAAATAAGTTTGGGCAATTTCAGATCCGCCAGAAAAATTGATTGAATTGGTTGCGTTTGTTCCAGTCTGGAAAAACTGATCAAGGTTATCAGTGGTGTTACTGATAGGACCTCCCCAGCTGTCTCTAGTGGTAGTAGATGCAGGGCCATAACTGTTTTGAAATTCGGGTTTGTAAGCTATTTTATCAAAAGTTAAACTCGACGAAAAACCGATCTGTGTTTTACCTGCTTTACCTTGTTTAGTGGTAATTAAAATTACACCATTCTGTGCCTGGCTACCATAAAGTGCTGCTGCAGATGCACCTTCCAGCACGGTTAAACTTTCAATATCATCGGGGTTTAAATTCGATATCCCATCGCCACCGTCCTGGCCGCCACCAAAAATACTGTTCTGTTGTGCATTGGCATTACCGTTATTGCTGATAGGAACCCCATCAATTACATATAAAGGCTGGTTATTGCCGCTTACCGAACGGCTTCCCCTTAAAATTACCTTGGCCGAACCACCAACACCCGAAGAACTCGGACTGATCGTCATGCCGGCAACTTTACCATTTAATGAATTTACCAGGTTGGGGCTTTTCACTTTATTCAGTTCTTCGCCAGATACCTGCTGGGTAGTATAAGTTAAAGATTTTTCTGATCTTTTTATCCCCAATGCCGTTACCACTACGGTTTCGAGGTTTTTAGAATCTGGAGTTAACGATATATCAAGGGTGCTTTGTGTACCAACGGTTACTTCTTTGCTTTGGTAACCGATAAACGAGAACACCAAAATATCACCTGTTTTAGCCGCAATGCTATATTGGCCAGAAGTATTAGTCTGTGTTCCACCTTGTGCACCTTTAATGGTAATGGTAACGCCGGGTACCGGATTACCGGTTTCGTCTTTTACCGTTCCTTTAATTACATCCTGATAAACGGAATGATAAGAAACTGCACGTTTAGAATGATCTGCTGGTGTAGCTGCATACAGACCTGCCGATGCATAAAGCAATAAGCATGTGAGCTGTAGAGATTTTTTCATATTCATTATGAATAATTTTGAATAAGTATTTGGTTAATTGTTTGCCGCCTTCCGGATTTCCGTCCGGACTGTTTTATAGATAAGAGTATTTTGCTTACACAAATTGCCTACAAGCAAATTGAAATATTTTAAAATATTTTTTCTTGAAGTGTTTGCTGCATCTTTTAGATTTCTCCATTTCGATATCATTGACTGATTAAATTGCCCTGAGTTAATCCATAGCAGTGCAGTAGAAGACGCTTAAACTAAATCGAAAATATTATTCATAATAACAGTGTTTTTTGGAAATGAATGTCAGTATTCCATAGGTACTGTTGTCCTGCCATCCGCTTTATCACGATGAAGAATCGTGATGCTCGCTGCTGTCAGGTTTATTGAACAGCGGTTTGTTTTCAAGGCACAAAACTTTGTACATAAACCCTATTGCAATGAATCCCGACGTTAAGTCGGGAGTAATGAGTGGGAGTGTAGTTGCCAAAAGCTCAGAAACATCCATTTCCTAATCACCAATCAAAATACGGCTGTGGGAATACTCAATAATACGGTTACTTTTTATAATTAATTACCTCTGGCTTGCGGTGTAATATGTAATCAAAATCAAATTCATTCTGTTAGGTTAGCAGCGCCTACTGCCCAACAACCCGCAGCACCAACCAATGCTGCATCTTCATTCAGCCTGGATATATGAATAGGTGTATTGATCCCTTGCGATTCGAGGTATTTAATCACATTGGGTACAAAACGGCTGGAAGCATTGGCAATGTTACCGCCAATCACAATTGCCTCTACTACGTGATCTTGTTGAAGATCTTTAAGGAAAAGGCCAAGATTATGGCTAAATTCTGTAAATATTTTCCGCACCGTCTGGTTCTCCTCATAAAGCAAGGTCAGTTCGCGAACGTTTAGGATATTTAAGCCTGTGAGTTCATAATAACGCTTTAAAAACCAACGGGTAGAAAGGTAATCTTCTGCTATACCATTCAAAAAAGAAGAGCACCAAAGGTTGGCATCGGTAATTTTTCCTTCTTTACACACGGCACTTCCGAGTCCGGTACCCAGGGTAATGCCAACCAGGTTTTGGTAGGCTCGTGCTTCGCCTGCAAACACCTCTCCGGCTAAAAAGCAGGCAGCATCGTTGCTCATTAAAATCTGATCGCTGTTAATCTGCAGTTCGCTGGCCAGCATTTCTTTTACATTCAGGCCATAAAATGCAGCATATTTGTCATTGCCAGCAATGTAAGAGATACCGTTATCATAATCGAAAGGCCCTGGCATAGCAATGCCTAAACAGCCAATTTGAATATCTACCTTTTTGTAAGATGCTTTAATTACACTGCACCAGGTGTGGATAATCTGTTTTGTTGAGCCATGAGAGTCTACACGCTCACGTGTAAAGGAATTTTTAAGGATATTGCGCTGCTGCATATCTATTACCGCCGCTGTAATGTGCGAGCCGCCGATATCAATGCCCAGTACATATTTGTTTTTATTCATTGTTTTCTGCTTCAATAGATCTATAATTGGTTTGTGTCTTATTGTGGTACCTAATGAAGAGTCTTTTTTTTGTTAAATTGCCTACAGCAGGAAGATTTTTTTATGAAATATTTTTTATTACCTTACATTTGATTCAATCAAACTAACCAAGTTGAAAGCAACTAAGCCAGATCTAGTCGTTTTATGGAATAAGATTTGCCTTGAGGATGATATAAAATCTTTTGAGCAACTTTACCGCTTTCTATACAGCAGGTTAATCAAATTTTCTATTTATTATGTGAATGATAAACAGGTTGCTGAAGATCTTGTAGCCGAAATATTTGTGAAATGCTGGGAAAACCGGTCGACAAGTACTCCTGTTTTAAATCCCGAAAGTTATTTTTTTATTGCAGTAAAAAATCAATCGCTCAAATACCTTAAAAAAAATTCTTCCATTACGTTTATCGATTTAGTTGATGAAGAGGGTAATATTTCGGTGTCAACTCATACACCAGAATACATTCTCGAAACTAAAGAACTGCATCAACAACTCGACCATGCCATTGCAAGTTTGGCGCCACAGGCAGCTACTGTTTTCAGGTTAATAAAAGAAAGCGGAATGAAGTATAAAGAAGTGGCAGAACTGTTGAATATCTCGCCCAGAACTGTGCAAACGCAATTATTCAGGGCTATTGCGAAGCTCCGTTTGGTATTACAGCCTTTAAACGATAAGGGGCCCGATGGAAAAAAACTTGGAAAAATGACCTCCCTGATTATCTTAGCGGGTACTTTATCTTTTTTTATTTTTTGTAGGCAATTTTAACAGAAAAAGGAACATACAATAAAGGCACGGAAAAAAATGACAGATCAAAGATTTACAGAATTGCTTGGGAAACAATTGGCCGGTGAAATTTCGCCGGATGAATCTATTGAACTGAAATCTGTTTTAGCTGGCAGTGCATCGCATAGAAAGGAGTATGAACTGTTACAAACTTATTTTAATGGTGGAACGGTTGAAGATGAAAATATTGACCAGGTTTTTGATCGGATCAAAGCTCAAATTACAATTCCGGGAGAACCGGGTTTAACAGTTGTCAAAAATAAACCTTATAGTGTCTGGCTAAAAATTGCGGCGGTTGTAGCCATTATTATCGCTGGTGCACTGGTATACAATAGAGAAGCGATTTTCTTCAAAAAAACAGGTCAGCTGGAATTAACACAGGCGCTAACCAAAGCCGCAGAAGTAAAAACCATTGTACTGGCCGATGGCTCTACTGTAAAAATGAATTCGGGGAGTAGTTTAAAATACCCGGAACATTTTACTGCAGCTACCAGGGATGTTTACTTATCGGGTGAGGCATTTTTTGATGTAAAAAAAGATCCTCAACATCCTTTTATTGTCCATACCGAACAATTAGCCGTAAAAGTACTGGGTACCGCATTTGATGTTAAAGCTTACCCGAACGATACTTTCACCGAAACCACCTTAATCAGGGGAAAGGTGTCTATTTCCCTTCAAAATAATATCAAACAAACTTTTATCTTAAAGCCAAATGATAAATTCACATTGGCTGGTGATAAAGCAAGCATGAGCCAACTCAGCTATTTTAATGGCACCGGAACTGAGCGTATTTTGGAAACGGCATGGACAAACCACGAGCTTATTTACAAAAACAATAGTTTTGAGGAAATTGCTAAACTTTTTGAGCGTTGGTATGGTATCAAAATAGCCTTTAAAACACCTGAACTTAAAGCGGTGAGGTTTACTGGGCATGTTGATAAAGAAACACTCGCGGAAGCATTAGAGGTGCTAAAACTGATCGAAAACTTCAATTATTCGGTAAATGGCAAAAATGTGTATATCTACCGTTAGCACATAATACTTTAGCCATGTATATTTGTTGCAATGAATTTTGTGCAGCGGATTATATTGTTAATTGGATTGATTTTTCCGCTATGTGCCCCTGCGCAAACTAAAGTTACCTTAAATTTCAACGGGGCAAATTTTGAGCAGGTTGTGGAAGCTATACAGCAGCAAACTGTTTATCATTTCGCCTACAGCGAATCTAAAATTCCTAAACATCAGGTATCCATCAAGGTAGAAGAAGAGGACGCTGTAAAAGTAATTGATCAACTTCTGCTTAACAGTGGTTACACCTATTCCTTGCTGCCCAATCATCTCATTGTAATTAGAAAAAATGCCGGAGGGATGGAAACAGATAGTGTTCGTTTTTTAAAAGAAGTGGTCATTACTGCTTTGGGCATTGAAAAAGATAATGATAAAGTAGGTTATGCCCTTACCACTATTAAAGGCTCATCTATTACCAAAGCAAGAGAAAGTAATCTGATAATGGCACTGCAGGGGAGGGTAGCCGGACTAAATATTACAGATGTAAACGGTGGCCCTGGGTCTGCTGCGCGTGTGCTCATTAGGGGTGTTTCGAGTATGACTGCCGCCTCTCCATTGTTTGTCGTAAATGGTGTACCCATTGATAATAGCATCAGGGGAAGTGCTAACGAGTATGGTGGTGCCGACTATGGTGATGGGATCAGTAATATTAATCCAGACGATATTGAAACAATAACCATATTAAAAGGTTCGGCAGCTTCAGCTTTATATGGGGCGAGGGCCGCCAATGGTGTGATCCTGATTAACCTTAAAAGTGGAGGAGAAAATACTAAAGCTAAATTTGAATACAATACCAACCTGGCTTTCGATGTTCCTGTTAACTCAACCGATTTTCAATATTTATACGGGCAAGGGACTCAGAACAAACGTCCTGCCGATTTGTATAATGCCATTTCAACAGGTTTGTTAAGCTGGGGAGAAATGATGGATGGCAAATTAACTCCTCAGGTAGATGGTTCTATGCGACCTTACGCTCCCGTCAAAAATAACATCCAGACTTTTTACCGTATTGCTCCGGCATTTACCAATACACTTTCACTTGTTGGCGGAAATACAAAGAATAACTATCGGGTTTCGGTTTCCAATTTAGATTACAATTCTATTTTAAGCAATGGCGCACTAAACCGTAAAACGTTAAATTTTTATGGCACAGTAGCTTTAAGCCCTAAAATATCGCTGAGTTTAACGGGCAATTATATTTACGAATGGAATAAAAACAAGAGTTATTTAAGTGATGGTCCATTAAATCCTAATTATGGAATTTCTGCCCTGGCTACCAGTCTGGATCAATCGATTCTGGCACCCGGTTTTGATGCGGAAACAGGTTTCGAAAGTCGCTGGAATGCCGATGAATACAAAACCAATCCATATTTTTTGATGAATAAACAAGCTGATCATGCCAGCCGCAACCGCTATATTTCATCCGCAGTGCTGAAGTATCAACTGGCCAGTTGGGCATCTGTTCAGGGAAGAATTGGTTACGATTCGAGTAAGGATGAATTGGTAAGCATTTTGCCTACCGGAATTGCTTTTTCTATCAACCGGCAGGGCGGTATAAATGCCTACGATCAGAACCTTACCTCTGAATTGAATAGCGATATCCTGTTCAGTGCCACCAGGAATCTTAGCGATAAATTAAATCTCGAACTTTCTATGGGCGCAAATTACCGTGAAAGAAAAGGTAATAGCGAAAAGTTAAAAGGCTCACAATTTAAGGTACCTTACTTATATACTCCCGAAAATCTGATTACCAGTACCAAAACATTAGCTATCTCTAGAATCGTAACAGAATCTGCTTATTACACAGCTGACCTGAGTTATCAGCATTTTCTTAATTTCTCAGTTACGGGTCGGTACGATATCTATTCAACCTTGCCTGCTAATAACCGTGGGATTTTTGTGCCAGGGGTATCGGGCAGTTTTATTTTTTCAGATCTGTTGAAATTAAAAGCTCTGAATTTTGGTAAACTGCGCGTTGATTTTGCCAAAACCAGCGGCGAACCTATCGTTCCTTATACCACACAAATTTATTATACAATAGATGATCAGGTGAATGGTATTCCTGTTGGCAGCTTTTCCAGCGATTTACCCAACTACAATTTAAAACCCTTCACCTTAAACGAAATAGAAGCTGGTCTCGACCTTAAGTTTTTTAACAGCCGGTTGGATATTGATTTCACTTATTTTAATCGCGTTACCCACAACGAAATTATCAATGCAAAACAATCTGTTACTACTGGTTTTACCTCGGCTTACGTTAATCTTGGTGAAACCCGTAATGCGGGAATAGAACTGGCTTTAGGCTACACACCAATCCTCACCACCACCAGCAAATGGCAGGTTAACCTTAATCTTACTAAGGTGAAAAATACACTACTCTCCATTGATGGCAATAGCAATTATACGCTGACAGGTACTTATAGGCCATTAAACGCCAATACTGCATTGGTAGTTGGTAAACCGATTACCCAGGTTATGGCTTATGATTATTTGCGCGATGCCGGTGGCAATATTATCATTGGATCCGATGGCATCCCTAAACGGGGTAATTTTATTCCAATGGGTGGTACTATGCCTACTTTGTACGGTGGTATAACCAATAGTTTTAATTATAAACAGTTTAGTTTTTCTTTTTTGATCGATTATCGCTTCGGCAATAAAATCCTATCCGCAACAGAATATTATAGCTACGTGCTTGGCTTAAATAAGGCAACTTTGGTGGGTAGAGAAACCGGTATTGTAGCCGATGGGGTATTGGAAAATGGTCAAAAAAATACAATTAACGTTCCTGCTTATGCCTATTACCCTGAACTGGCCACCAATATTTCTGCGTTAGCGGTACTCAATGGTAGTTTTGTTAAACTCAGACAGGCCACATTGGGCTATACTTTTAACAATATTTTTTTAAAAAGGACACCTTTTAGCAGTATTGGGATTGATTTAGTGGCCCGAAACCTATTTACTTTACTTAAATATAGTAAGAATATCGATCCCGAGTCGCAGTTTTCGCCCACACTAGGTTATGCTGGTATAGAAGGAGCTTCATTGCCTGCAACGCGTACTTTTGGGGTTAATTTTAATTTTAAATTCAAATAACGATGGCGATGAGAAAGTGGTGTGTTTTGGGTATTTTTTTTCTGGCTTTAATGGGCAGCTGTTCTAAAGCAAAGTTGGATGAAATCAATACCGATCCAACCAAACTTACTGAAAGTAATTACGATCCCAATAGCCTCCTTGCCCAGGCGCAGTTAAAATATGCTAATTTGGGGTACTATCAGCTTTTGTACCAAAGTACCATGATGCAATTGCTTGCCTCAACTTATTATTATTACAATAATGGAGATAAATACATCAATGTGGGCAGTTTTACCGATTATCAGGGGCGTATTTTTGACGAAGGATATAAGGATGCTTCATCCATCAGAGAGATGCAACGACTGGCCAGATTGAAAGATCCTGTAGCGTATAAAAACCTGATTGCCATTGGCGATATCATGTTCGTGCTGGTTTTACAAAGAATTACCGATACCTATGGTGACGTACCTTATACGGAGGCAGTTAAAGCCATGCAGGGTGTTAAATACCCTGTTTACGATCGGCAGGAAGATATTTACAACCAAATGCTGAACGATCTTGATGCCGCTACAGCACAACTGGATATTGAAAAACCAAGACCTACTGCCGATCTTTTTTATAAGGGAGATGTTGCAAAATGGAAGAAGTTTGGCTACTCGTTAATGTTGAGGGTTGCCATGCGCTTAACCAAGGTAGATCCAGACAAAGCCAGGCACTGGACAGAGAAGGTTGCTGATAAAACATTTACAGACATCAATGACAACGCGATCCTGTTAACCGATGCCTCCTCATTTAACAGCCAGAACGGAACATCACTTGCTTTGAGGACCTTTTCTGATTACCTGGAAGTACGCTGGAGTAAAACCTTAATCGATCAGTTAAGGAATACTAACGACCCCAGGTTGAGCGTGATCGGTGAAGTGCCAAAAGATGGATTGACTAAAAATTCCGATCAAAACCTAAACGGAAATACCGACGCAGCAGTTCAGTTGGGAATGCCTAATGGGTTTGATCTGCAGGGTGGGGCAACTGATATCAGTCATTCGCCAAACTATCCGGGCGGTACAGGCAGCGGAAGTGATTTTGCGCCGCTTGGGAAATACTCCAGACCACGTACCGCAGTATATCTTAAGTTAGGCGGCCCGATTTTTATTCTAAGTTACGCCGAAACTGAATTTTTACTTGCCGAAGCTAAAGTGAGGGGCTGGAATATTAATGGTACGGCAAAACTACATTATACTAACGGATTAACCGGAGCTATACAGTCACTTGCCCAATTAGATCCATCCGCAACGGTTGACGCCAACAAGATTACTGCATTTGTTAGTCAAAACCCACTTGATGAAAGTAGCATGCAAAATGCATTAGCTTCAATCAATACACAGTATTGGGTGGCCACGGGTACCAATTTCAATTTTATAGAAGCCTGGTTAAATTGGAAAAGAAGCGATTACCCTAAACTTATTCCGATAAACTACAAGGGTAACGTTACCAATGGCACTATTCCCCGCCGAATGATCTACCTATCAACCGAAGTGCTGAACAACCCCCAGAATTATAAAGATGCTGTGGCAAGAATAGCTGGTGGCGATGTGCTTACCGCCAGGGTGTGGTGGGATAAGTAATCAACCGGAGGTAAGTCAAATAAAGATGTTTTGCAAGATAAGTGCTTTTTATAGCTGAAGCAGATCGCGTTAAAACTCATACATATTATTTGCCCGTAAGTTTTCGATTGCTATTTCGGCATCAGTCAGTAGCGGCTGTTGTTTTCGCGTTTCTTCTTCAATTGCGATTAATGGCTTATGTCCGTATTGATTAAAAAATGATCTGGTATGCGTTTGATAATCCCTTAAAAAATCAGTTAAGGAAGTTATATCTGCATTATAGCCTTCACTTTCGAAGTTAAACTGACAAGAACTTTTGTAAGAGATAAATATATCCTCTCCCTCTTCAAATGAAATAGCAACACTATACTTGCCGGGGCCGGTGTGGGTAATAATTTCCTTATTATTGGTACTCCCTACATGATAAATAATCTCGAAAGAGATGTACATTATATTTAAAACCCCTACTTTCTCGCCGGTAATTTCAAATCCGGATGAATAGCCCCAATTTGTTTGGCTTTCTGTCAAATGTTCACCGTTATAAATGTACTCATTTACGCTGATCGGCTGCGCATTAAATATTTTCATAGAAACTTATTTTAAAAGGATTGATTTTGTCGTTTGGTGAAGCCATAAGCATAAAAAGCATTTTCCTTATAATTTATTTAACCACCAGAGCACAAGGATACATCTCCCGAATATAAAAAATCCCATCGAAAATATCCACACAGCAGAATTGGTAGTATTTCAACTTCTTTAATTATGTATAGATTGATCGCTTCTGTGGTTGGAATCAGTTTGTTTTTGCTATAAATTACAGGCGGCATCACTATTCACATTAAACAATTTGATATCAATGGCTGCTACCAATGGCTAACGCCATACATTGTAAGCAATAGTTTGGGCTCTTTTAAACAGACTAATCAGGTTTTTAGGATTGGGATAGGATATAGGTTTAAGTGAAAAATAATCTTTTCAAAATAGCATCATTGCAGAGAAAGCTTTTTCAGGCAATGTCATTAAGTTAAGCACGGCGGTCGTCAGTCTGATGGGTTTATTTTATAAAAAACAATATGAGTGACGTACAATCGTTTCCCTTGTCCTACGGCGCGGTCTTGCCTCGGCTCGCCGCCGCCAAATGGCTCTTTCTTTTTGGCATCAAAAAGAAACAAAAAATGCCGGCTGAAAATTTATTCATTTGTTGTTTATAAATTAAGCTGCATTCATGAGGGCTTCGCCGTTTTCTTTCGAAGCTAGTAGGTTGGATTAGGCAGTGCAACCCGAAAAATTTGTTAGGCCGGATTTAAGCAGAACGGGGATATCGTGCTATGGCCTAGCTGGGCGGAAATACTAAAGTAATTAAAGTGCTAATTAATAATAGTTTTTAAATAACGTCAATGGTAGCGTAGTCGAAGACTTCTTGAGATTGATAAATCGCAAATAAATGCCCTTCGACTGACAGATTTAAAAAATCGCCGTCATTTCGACTGAAGCGCAGCGAAATGGAGAAATCTTTTAAAATAGTTCAAAGATTTCTCCATTGCGGTCGAAATGACGCCCTTGTATATCTGTCATCAGCCCTCCGATGTATTTGAAAAATTCTAACCTGTACCATTGACAAGACCTCCAATATAAAAATCGTCATTGCGAGGCACGAAGATAACCGAACGATTGAGCTCATGAATGCCTTTAAAAGCAACTGGAAAAATGAATAATCTTAATGCGCACGCTGGTAGCGATCGTTGTAAGATTACTTCCCCGAAAATCGGGGCAGGCTGTCGGCTGAAAAAGCCTTCTCGCAATGATGATACGGTCGAAATGATTATCTGATTATATCTGTTATTCCAAATACTTTGTTTTTGAAAACAGACCTTAGGCAATGAAGATTTTACTAAAAAGCCCATAAAAAAATGCCTCCCGATTTCGGAAGGCATTTTTTTTTTTCAGTAAGACTTTAGAGGTTTCTCTATCCTAAAATGAGTAAGTCAAGCCTCCGAAAATATTAAATCCATTAACCTGATAGTACAAATATCTACTGTAGTTTTTATTTAAGATGTTGTTTGCTTTAGCAAAAACAGAGAATTTTTTATTGATCCTGTAATCTGCACCGAGCCCTAAATCTACATAACCTTTAACTGTTTCAATAAGTTCTATACCTGTGTTAGGGATTACATATTGCGAAGCGGGAACAGGAGCACCCGTGTATACTTTAGCTTTTACGTCATCCTGAATCACCACACCTGCATTAAAGCTTAGTTTTTTGTTAAAGGTATACATAAAGTTCGAGCTCACTTTTAAACCTGGTTTGAACCAAGAGTAAGTTTCAGAAGCAGGTTTCCAATCGTCGATGTTTAATTTACCTGTCCATTTTAAAGCATCACTTACCTGAACAGAAATTTCGCCTTCTAAACCCGTTAATTTCGTTTTGCCGAAATCGTAGATAACATCAAACTTATTAAAGTCGGTAAAGTTATTTACGAACAAAGGCATATCATCAAACTGTTTTACATAGATACGGGCTTTATAACCAAAACCTGGTCCGCCAGTACCCTTAATGCCTGCACTAAAACTTAATTTTTCCACCGTATTTTTCACTAAGATATTGCTGTTTAGCCAGGGGTTTTCATCCGTAAAGCCTTTTAAAGAGTTTCTGTTTACATCTCCCTTCACCTCGCCAAAAACCTGCAGATAATCAGGAATCAGTGTGAAATCAGCAGTAATTGCCGGGAATATCTTTGAACTGCTGTAGGCGCCAAATTCCTGTACAAAATTAACTCCTGCGGTAATTTTAGCACCTTTAACCTGTAAACGGATATAAGGGTTTAAACGCAACAGGTTATTGCCAACACTGGTTAAAGCATCTTTGCTATTACCAAATTCGGTTGATGCAGCTAAGCCAAGGTTTAAAGAATTGATACGTTTGTTTACATAACCGTTTAAGCTGAGGTAATTTTCTTTGGCGCTAAATTTATCGTTCCAGATATAACCATTCGCTTTTAAGGCATAACTAAAAGCATCTTCATCTTCAGTAAAGTTTTTCACCAGTTCACCTTCTAATTCGATGGTAGTTAAAGCCTGCTTACCAGGATTAGGATTTAGGGTTGGCCGGGCATCATCTATACCATAAAAGTAGGTACCATTGCGCTCAAAATTAATGCGGCCACTCACAGTATTTTCATCTAAAATACTGCGACCAAAAACACTTAACTGTTGGTTGCTGCTATTCTGTTTGTTTAGCTTTCCTTCCTGACTAAAGTGTTTAAAATAACCACCAACCTGTAGTCCTTCATCTTTGCCGGTGTTAAAATAAGCTTCGCCCAAAAGGGTACCCAACGATCCGAATGCACCTTTTACATAATTGTTAACCAATATGCTTTCTTTTTCTTCGGCAAGCGCCTGTGCCTGTAGCTTTTGGATATCGCTGTTCAACTCCAGCTTTCTATCTAAAATGCTATAGTTTAATTTTGCTTTATAAGTTTTAACGTCGTCCAAATTCGGGCTTCTTCTCAACTTTACCGCTTCGGCCAAAATTGGTTTATATGGGCGCACTACTTCAATCTCTTCGTTTACCACCCCTTTTTCTTCAGTTTTTTTATCCTGTGCCTGAGCAGTCATTAATCCAGCAGCTAAAAAAAACAGTGAACTATATATATATTTAATCGATTTCATAATGCTACTTCTTCTGGTTTAGTTTTTCTAGTTTTTCTTTGGCTGTAGGGATGATATCGTCCTTGCCTTCGTAATTATCAATTATACTGAGAAGTGTACTTTTTGCCTGTAAATTGTCTTTTAGTGCCACATAATTATCAGATAAAAGGATAAATGCCTTCGCTACCCAATAATCGTAAGCGGCCATGTTGTTAACCAGATCAAAACAGGTTTTAGATGAAGTTTTGAAATCACCTTTGTTGTATTCTAATAAAGCCAGATTGTATTTTGCTTCGGCAGCGGCAATTGTTTTTGTTTTAGCCACTACATTTTTAAATTCTTTGATGGCTGTGGTAGTATCGCCTTTTAACAAGTAAGCTTTACCAGAGTATAAGCTGGAACTGTTTTTTTCTTCTTCTGAAGCTTTTTCCGATTCTTTGGTCAGCTGTGCATACTTAAGCATATCATCAGGCATGTTTAAAGCCGTGTAAGCCTTCAATAAATTGTTGATGGCAAAACTATAGTGAGACTTGTAATCGGTTGTCGTTTCTAATCTTTTCAGGTAAACAATCGCTTCGTTGTATTTCTTCTGATTTAAGAAGAGTTGAGAGATACTTACCAAAGAACGTTCAGTGTAATCGCTCGTCCAGTCGTTTAAGATAAATTCGTAATCAGGAATGGCTTCATCTGGCCTGCCCAGTTTCACCAACGATTCTGCTCTGATAAATTTAGCCTCTTTTTCATGGTTGGCCTTAGGAAATTTATCGAAATAAGCATTTACTGCCTGGAATGCGCCATTGGCATCTCCTTTTAGATAGGTATTATTGGCTGCGGCAAAAACAATGTTATCCTGTTCTGAACCAGAGTAATTTCCAAGTGGGGTAGTAGCCGCATAAGTAATAAAACCATTTGCGTCGCCACGGTCTACATAAATGTTTTTGATCGATTCCATCGCCTGTTTAGCTTCATCGGCAGTTGGATAATCTCGGATTACTTTTTTGAACGATTCTAAAGCGGCATCATCCTGGTCTTGATTATATTGAACCAAGCCAATGGTAACCAGTGCTTTAGCTACATAGCTGCTGCGCGGGTATTTGGCCACCAATGCAACAAGATCTGATTTAGATTTATCAAAATCGCCTTTGTTGAAATAGGTATAGGCTGTTTCGAAGCCTGCATCATCAGCATAGTTTGAATTTGGAAAATTATTTAACAAGCTTTGCATCGTTGCAATTTTCGCATCATACTGCGTTTCCAACCCCTGGATCATTCCTTTTTGGAAAGTGGCATAATCTTCAGAAGTTGTTTTGCGACTGATGATTTTGTTGTAATTGGCCATTGCATCGCCATAATTCTTATTTACGAAATACGAATCGGCTAAACGAATGGTTGCATCATCAATGGTTTTTTGATCTTTATCATTACCAGCAAGGAATTTTTCGAAATAAGTAGCTGCTTTGCTGTATTTCTCATCTTCGAAAGCAGCATAAGCCAAAGCATAATTCGCGAAATTGTAAACGCCTGTTTTATCGGCATCCGGCATCTTCAAGAATTTCTCGAAAGTGCTAACCGCTTCGCCATACTTACGCAGTTCGTACATTGCCTCTGCTTTCCAGTAAGTATTTAATGCATTGATCTCATTGTCTTCGGGAAACGTTTCAGAACGTAAAAACATTGATAATGCATTTGGGAAAGCTCTTTCATTATAAAACTCTAATCCACGGAAATAGGTTACCTTTTGATAAGCTTCTTTAGCCTCAAGGTTTTTATCTGGAATTGGCTCCAGAATATCTACAGCTGCCTGGTAGTTTTTTGTGGTTAATAAAACCTCACCCAATAAGGTTTTCGCCTCGTTTATTTTGCGCGATTTCGGAAAAGTTTTTAAGAAACCTTGTGTAGCCTCTAAAGCTTGTTGGTGAAATTCCAATTCGTAACTTAATTTGGCATAGTTTAACCAGGCTTCTTCTTGTATACCCTTATCAAAACTTAAACGAGAAGCCCTGAAAAAAGCACTTTGTGCTTTCTGCTTGTTGCCCAACTGGATAAATGCTTTACCAAGCGTATGCATACCATTTTGCAGGTAAATGTCATCAGTATTCAGTTTTTCTAAAACGGCAACAGACTCTTTGTACTTTTTATTCTGAAACAAGGAATATCCGTATTGGTAAATGAAGAGATTGTTCTTGGTTTCGCTTTTATCTTTTGCATAATATTCGGCGAAATACTTTTCAGCATTTTTAAATTCAGATTTTGCAAAGTACGATGCGGCAACCAAACTCAACATTTCTGGTTCGAATTGTTGTTTGGTTTTTTGAATCGATGCCAAGGCATAGCTGATTACATCATCGTAACGCTCATCAAGATAGTACATCGAAGTGATGTAGTAGGGATAACTCGCCTCATAAGTAGGAGAGCCCTTTAATTTTTCGAAGTTAGCTAAAGCTGTTTTATACTCTTTGTTTAAGTAATTGATATAAGCAAAGTAGTAAGTAGCGCTTTCCTGAAAATCGCCCTCTTCTTTTTTAACTTTTTCGAATAAAGGTTCTGCTTTTTCGTAGTCTTTAAGTTCAAAATAGGCGTAACCTTGTTTAAACTGATATTCGTTTCTCTGCTTGCCAGAAAGTGTAGAAGGATCTGTTTTTTCGAACCATTCTAAAGCTTTTTTATAGTTTTTCTGGTTGAAATAAGTTTTTCCAACATAGAAATAAGCAAGTTTGGTGTTCGGATTTAACGGGTAATCCCGGATAAAGGCCTGAAATAAACTTTCAGCATCTGCATTGGTTAACTCCAGTGCGCAAACGGCGGCATAAAATTTTGCGTTCTCTTTCAGTAAAGATAATTCAGCGTTGCTCTCTGTTTGGGTAGAAGGTTTATAACGTTGCAGCTCAACAAGTTTAAACTGTTGTGCAGCTGCAGTGTATTTTTCTTTGTCTAATAATTCTAAGCCCGTTTGATAGTTTTTGTTGAGGTTCTGCACCGCGCTAACCTGAGCGTAAGTGCTAAAACTTCCAGCTAAAATTAGCGGAATTAGTAAGTATTTTTTCTGCATTGGTTTCAAATATGGTTGGTACTAAATTAGAAATAGTATCAAAGCTTATCAACAGAAGTAATTAACATCTGTTAATAACACAAACTAACGATAGGATTTTAGGTTTGGTATTCAGGGGTGAACGAATGTGGAAAAATGATGTGGTTCATTGTTTAAACTGGTTAACAGTATTGTGGCAATTGTTAAATTGTTGGGGATTGTTACATTGCCAACTACCAATATAAAATCTTGAAGTACGTCAAGCCATCAACGAATGCAGATGATGACTATAGACTGATGACTTCGGACTAAGAAATCCAAACTAACCTAGCCCTGACTTGCCAATAGATACAATACCGCCATTCTCACGGCCACTCCGTTTTCTACCTGTTCTAAAATAATCGATTGTTTGCTGTCGGCTACGTCGCTGGTAATCTCAACACCTCTGTTTATTGGACCGGGATGCATGACGATGATTTCTTTATCAAGATTATCTAAAATCTGTTTGTTTAAGCCATACATCATCGCATATTCCCTTAAAGATGGAAAGTATTTAATGTCTTGACGCTCCAATTGGATGCGCAGCATGTTTGCGACGTCGCACCAGTTTAAAGCTTTAATTAAATTATGCTCAACTTTTACGCCGAGTTGGTGAATGTGTTTAGGGATTAAGGTTGTAGGACCGCAAACCATTACTTCAGCACCTAAGCGCTGCAGGCAAAGAATGTTTGAGATAGCTACACGTGAATGCAGGATATCGCCCACAATTACTACCTTTTTGCCAGCTACATCGCCCAGTTTCTGGCGGATGGAGAAAGCATCTAGTAAGGCTTGTGTTGGGTGTTCATGTGCACCATCTCCGGCATTTACAATTTGAGCCTTTACATGTTTACTTAAAAACTGACCTGCTCCGGCATAAGGATGACGCATTACTACCATATCAACTTTCATTGATAAGATGTTATTTACGGTATCAATCAGGGTTTCACCTTTGCTTACTGATGAAGAGGAAGCGGCAAAATTAACCACATCGGCCGAAAGCCTTTTTTCAGCAAGTTCGAATGAAAGTTTGGTACGGGTAGAGTTTTCGAAAAAGATGTTGGCAATCGTAATGTCACGAAGTGAAGGAACCTTTTTGATCGGCCTGTTAATCACTTCCTTGAAATTATCTGCAGTTTCGAAAATCAATTCGATATCATTCCGGTTAATATCTTTAATACCTAAAAGATGTCGGGTTGATAGTTTTTCTGCTGCCATTTTTATTTATTATTTTCGGATATTAAAATCACTTTATCTTCACTTCCTTCACTCGTCCAGGTTACTTTTACCTGTTGCGAGTTTAAACTATCCACCTGATGCCCAATATAATCGGGTTCTATAGGTAAATGTCTGCTAAACCTACGGTCTATTAAAACTAAAAGTTCCACTTTCTCTGGTCGGCCATAAGCAAGCAAAGCATCTAGCGCTGCCCTAATGGTTCTGCCTGTCCAAAGTACATCATCGATTAAGATTACTTTTTTGCCTTCGATAATAAAATCGATAGAATTGCTGCTTGCGGTAACCAGTCCGTCTTTACGGCGGAAATCATCTCTAAAGAAAGTAATATCGAGGTTTCCCTTTAAAATTTTCTTGTTTTTAAGGATAAGCTGAAGGTCCTGATGAATACGATCTGCTAAAAAAATACCCCTTGGCTGGATACCAATTAAAACGGTATTTGCGAAATCGTCGTGGTTTTCAATTAATTGATGGCAGAGCCTCTTAATTGTAATCTGAATTTTTTGTCCGTCAAGAAGTGTTTTCTTTTGCATGGAAGAAGGATTGGGCAAATATATAAAAATGTTTTAAGGTAAGAAAGTTGAAGCTGGATTGTTTTAGCGTTTCATGGCTAAATTGTTCTCTATCAAAATATAAAAACGTAAAATTATTTTTTTGATAGTGCTTTAAAGACTAAAGTAAAATGATAGAATTAAAAAATATAATAGGGATTATGTTTTTTAAGCTTTAGTCTTTCTGCTACAAGCTTAATATTCTGAGAAAACGATGGCTGTTTTTGCATTAAAAAACTTTATTTTTATAATCTATGATCCGGCAACCAGTAATCTTCTTTGATGGCGTTTGTAACCTCTGTAATTCATCTGTGCAATTTGTTATTGAACATGATAAAAAGGATCAATTCAAATTTACTGCGCTACAAGGTGATTACGCTGAAGAAATGCTGCCTAAATTTAATGCTGATCCGCAAAAATTGAATACCATCTTATTGCTGGAGGATGGAAAACTCTATACCAAATCTTCAGCGGCACTAAGAGTGGCCCGAAAACTCAATGGATTAACTCCGCTTCTCTATGTATTTCTCATTATTCCCAAGTTTATACGTGACTGGGTTTATGATATAATTGCCAAAAACCGTTACAAATGGTGGGGAAGGCAGGAGAGTTGTTGGGTGCCGACTCCCGAATTGAAAAGTAAATTTATAGCTTAATTTTGTTGACCATTTTTCTTTCTACCCGGCGACCAAAGCCAAAGTGTTAAAATGATTAAAGGTATGGTAATGCTTAAAGCAATTACAATCATGATGGCTTTTTGCTTAACCATGTCTGCTTCATTAGAAGTAAATACATAGACCGTTTCTTTAATGGCAAATAAGGTAATGATGGTAGAAAGGACGGCAAATAGTTTACGCATTGTTTAATTTTTAATGCAAAGATTGCATAAATTTTTAAAATAGTGCGTGTGCTTTATTATAGTTATCTAAAATTCTGTTAAACAAGGTATTAGGAATGAAGTGAAATGAACAATGCTATGCCACAGAGGGTCGTCATTTCACTGCGTTCCGGTCGAGATGACGATTTCTTATAGAATATATAAACAAAAAAAGCCAGCTGGATTTCTCCGAACTGGCTTCTGTTTAAACCAAATAAACAACAATTACTCCGCCGTTTTAACTGGAGTTAAATCTTTTAATTCTTCTTCAGAGAATAGGCGGTAATGGATCTTAAAGGTTTTTTGAAGCGGGGTTTCTAACGAAAAACCACCTACACCAAATCCATCCAGTACATCTAAAGTAAAGTGTGAGAATTTCCAATACTCGAACAGGTCTCTGTCTACCCAAAACTCGCAACCTTCTATTTCACCTAAACAAACATCGCGCATCCGCAGGTAATAACCTCCTTTTTCGAAACATTGAGGCTGTGTACCCTCGCAACAACCACCAGCCTGGTAAAACATGAGTTCTCCATGCTTTTCTTTAAGTA
Source organism: Pedobacter alluvionis (assembly GCF_003664035.1). GTDB lineage: Bacteria > Bacteroidota > Bacteroidia > Sphingobacteriales > Sphingobacteriaceae > Pedobacter > Pedobacter alluvionis. Next base: position 606,874 of record NZ_RCCK01000014.1, on the reverse strand, counting down.
TCGCAATCAGCTCTTTTGCTTTTTCTGTACTGTCTATTCGCTCGATCATGATAATGTATAGGTGGTTTTATGGTTCTTCATATTTTGATACTTATGTGGTTGATGGTTCATGGTCAGGTAGGTTGATAGTCGTGGTGCTTATTTCATTTATCGCAAGATTTAGTTTTTATGAAACACTAAGCTATGAACTAACAAACCATCAACTATGATCTTTTACGCTATGCAATAAACCATCAACTATGATCTAACTAAAAGAAACCTAATTTATTTTTATCGTAAGATATAAGCATGTTTTTGGTCTGGCGGTAGTGGCCTAACATCATTTTGTGGTTTTCTCTGCCCACACCCGATTGCTTGTAGCCACCAAAAGGAGCACCTGCAGGATAAGCATGGTATTGATTTACCCAAACACGACCTGCCTGAATGGCTCTCGGTACCTGGTAAAGCTCATGTGCATCGCGCGTCCAAACACCGGCACCTAAACCATACAAAGTGTCGTTTGCAATTTCAATGGCTTCTTCTACTGTTTTAAAGGTTGTAACGGCCAATACCGGACCGAAAATTTCCTCCTGAAAAATCCTCATTTTGTTATGGCCCTTAAAGATGGTTGGTTTGATGTAATAACCGCCACCCAATTCGCCAGGTAATTCGTTCACCTCGCCACCAGTTAACACTTCGGCACCTTCTTCTTTACCTAATTTAATGTATTGCGCAATTTTTTCATATTGGATTTTTGAAGCTTGCGCACCCATCATTACCGTTCTATCCAAAGGACTACCGACTTTTATCGCTTCTGTTCTCTCAATTACTTTGGCAATAAATTTTTCGTAAATATCTTCCTGGATCAATAAACGTGATGGACAGGTACAAATTTCACCCTGGTTTAAAGCAAACATTACCGCACCTTCTACCGCTTTATCTAAAAAGGCATCATCTTCTGCCATTACCGAACTGAAGAAAATGTTGGGTGATTTTCCACCAAGTTCCAGTGTAACCGGGATAATGTTTTCGGTTGCATATTGCATTACCAATCTGCCTGTAGGGGTAGAGCCTGTAAATGCGGCTTTCGAAATTTTAGGATTAGTCACTAAGGCACGTCCAAGTTCAGCTCCAAAACCGTTTACCACATTTATTACTCCCGGAGGTAATAAATCGCCGATTAATTCCATTAAAATCATAATAGAAACTGGTGTACTTTCTGCTGGTTTTAACACCACACAGTTACCCGCGGCAAGGGCAGGGGCAAGTTTCCAGATGCCCATTAACAATGGAAAATTCCATGGAATAATTTGCGCCACCACACCAATCGGCTCATGTACGATTAACGAAACAGTATTTTGATCGAGTTCTGAAAGTGAACCTTCTTCGGCACGGATTACTCCCGCGAAATACCTGAAATGGTCTACGCCTAATGGTAAATCGGCAGCTAAGGTTTCTCTAACCGCCTTACCATTATCGATGGTTTCAACCGCCGCCAGGTATTCGAGGTTATCTTCCATCCGCTGTGCAATCTTGTTTAAAATGATACTTCTTTCGGTAGAAGATGTTTTGCTCCAGGTTTTAAATGCCTGATATGCGGCATCAACGGCTAATTCTAAATCTTCCTTTGTGGAGTGTGCTGCTTTAGTAAAAACTTTACCATCAATTGGCGATATGTTATCGAAGTAAGCACCTTTTACCGGGGCTACAAATTTCCCTCCAATGTAATTATCGTAATGCGGCTTGAATGATGGTTTTTCAATTAAATTTTCCATAATTATTATTGATTATTAAATTTTAAAAATCATTTTGAGCGGTGTTTGGTATAAGATTTTTAATGGGATGGCTCATTGTGATTTTTAATTTTTTAAGATTTGGTTAATACAAACCTAATGGCAAAGCCTATGGAGCAGATAGTACAATCGAATCAATTGATAGCATTATTATTTCAGGCTATGTAACCATAATGATCTTAACAGTCAGCAAATGCAGATTAGGTCATGTCATGCAGGTTCCAGGCATTTATCTATACGATATAACTAGCTGAAATAATTATATTTGAGTTTATTAAATATGTCTGACCAAATCTTTTCGGTTTATGCAACATACATTAGATCAGGTAAATCTCAGTGCATCGGAAGCCTTGCAAACTTTGGTAGAGAACAGAACCTCTTATACCTTAGAACGTTGCGAATTAAATGTTTTCGAAACCTATACCGAATCGTATAAAGTTCCGCTTACTTTTAATGATTTTGTGATTACGAGCATGCTGAGGGGCAAAAAGGTAATGCATTTATTTGATAAGAAAGGTTTTGATTATTTTCCTGGCCAAACTGTTATTGTTCCGCCTGCCGTTACCATGGAAATTGATTTTCCTGAAGCTTCTGATCTTAATCCCACTCAATGTATTGCCCTGGCTATAGATCAGGAGCAGATCCAAAAAACAATTTCTTATTTGAACGAATTTTTCCCGAAAGAAGGCAGCAATGAGAAATGGCTGCTAAACTACGATGAATACCATTTTTATAACAATGAGGAGATTGCCTATCTTATCAATAAAGTAATCAGGATCTGCTCTGAACGGACAAAAGAAAAAGATGTTTTAGCCGATTTAACTTTAAAAGAATTATTGGTTCGCATTATGCAGACTCAAAATCTTAAAACCATCAGCGATGAAGGTTATAACCTCAATCAAAACCCTTTGGCCTTTGTGTTGAACTACATTAAATCTAACCTTAACGAGAAGATCAGCATCAATAGTCTGAGCGATAAGGCCTGTATGAGCAAGGCAACCTTTTATAGGTTGTTTAAGCGCGAACTGGGCATCAGCCCGAACGATTTTATCCTGACAGAAAAAATCAATAAGGCCAAGCTTTTATTGGCCCAACCCGGCACAAAAGTAGCCTCAATAAGTTACGAGCTAGGTTTTAACGATGCCAATTACTTTATCAGGGCATTTAAAAAGATCGTGGGTATTACACCGGGTACTTATCAGATGCAGGTGGCAAAACAGATCATTCACTAATTTTCTAAATATCTTTTCGAATAGGTAATGCCCATTAAATCGTATCGCTTAAACTGTGTTTTAAGTCTTTTCTGAAAATCAGGATAATTGCGTTTTTCTTTGGGGCTCCACAAAATTTCGCTCAGGGCATCCAGGCGTGGGAAAAGCTGATACTGCACTTTTGCCGGATTGGTAATGTATTCACTCCATAAACAGCCCTGTGCACCCCAAATGTATTTAGCCTGCTCGGTACTTAATTCAGCTGGTACGGGCTCATAATTATAAACGTTAATTAAAGGTGAAAATTTGTTTGCGGTTAAGCTGTCTTCTTTTACAAATTGGGCGTGGTTAAAATACATTTTAATTTCAGGCGTCATAATTACCTTATGTTGCTGTTTGGCGGCTTCAATACCACCTTTTTCGCCTTGCCAGCTCATTACCACCGCATTTGGTGCCAGGCCTCCTTGTAAAATCTCGTTCCAGCCGATGATGGTTTTGCCCTTGCTATTCACAAATTTTTCCATCCTCCGGATAAAATAACTTTGTAGCTCACTTTCATTTTTCAATCCGTTGGCTTTCATGATCTCTTGCGAAACATCCGATTTTTTCCACCATATTTTCGAAGCTTCATCACCACCAATATGGATGTATGGCGATGGAAATAGGTCCATTACTTCTGTTAAAACATTTTCTAAAAACTTAAATGTGGTATCAGAAGCCTGTAATACATTATTGTATTTGTTCATCATTCCCCAGGTTTCGGCAACTTCATATTTTTTATTGGGCTCGGTGCCTAATTCAGGGTAAGCAGCCAATAAAGCCATACTATGCGCAGGCATTTCAATTTCAGGAATAATGGTAATGTAACGTTTGGCGGCATAATCAACTACCTCTTTAATCTGCTCCTGGGTATAATATCCGCCATGTTTAATGCCATCGGTTTTAAGCACGCCATCTTTTGGTGTAATTTTTACTTCTTTTGGTAAAACCTGGTATTTAATATTTTCATTTCCTTTTCCCGGCCATAAACCAATAATACTTCCGTTTCTCCAGGCACCGATTTCAGTCAGCTTTGGATATTTTTTAATCTCGATTCTCCATCCATGGTCATCAGTTAAATGCCAATGAAAATAATTCATTTTATGCAGCGCTAAGTAGTCGATGTACTGTTTTACAAAGGCTACATCAAAAAAATGGCGACTTACATCGAGGTGCATGCCTCGGTAATCGAAACGCGGGTAATCGGTAATTTCGACAGCAGGAATATTTAAGCTGGTTGATTTTGAAGTTGGCAATAATTGTATCAAGCTTTGGATGCCGTAAAAAGCAGCAGTATCCGATCCGGCGGTAATCGTAATGGTATTTTGATCTATCTTTAATTGATATTGATTTGCATTGCTTACCCCTTTATCGATGATCACATTGATCATATTTTTTCTTTTAATGTCTAGGTTTTTGAACCATTTCAATTTTAGATTATAATATTTATTCAGGTACTCATCTAAAAAAATAATGGAACTGTTCGCACCAAAATCAGCATAAAAGCTAGTCGTAATATCTATTTTAAAAGGTTGTGCTTTTTGATCTAATTTAATAGAAACTGGTTGCGGAATGATATTAATTTCCTGTGCTGAAAGTTTAACGCTAAGACAAGCTATTGCTATTAAAAAAATACTTCTCATTATTTCTTATTTGATGGTATTTAAAACTTCAATTGCCTTACTCATGTATAACCGATTTGTTTCTGCTTGTTTACCAGATGTTTCTATTTTAAAATCAGGAGTAAGCCCTTCCCCAATTTTAGTATATTCTTTTTGGTTTCTATCCACTGTATTTCCAATGGTAAGTACTAAAAATGCACCATCGCTTAATTTATACTCTTGATTCCCTGAGGTTAATCCTTGAGTGTTTTCTCCAATGAATTTCACGTTTTTTTGTCCGGCAAATGAGATGGCCGCAAACTCGCCTGAACTTCCTGTTTTCTTATTGATGAGGATCACCAGGGGTTTAGTTACTGTAGTAACGCCTTTGTTTTTAAGGTTAAATTGATGAGCAAGGTTTTTCCCTTCGTAAAATTTGCCGTTTTTGTAAGCGAAATATGTGATTTCTCCTTTAGCATCTTTAGTTGCAATTACCTTTTGATCATTTAAAAGCGGGGAAATAGCGGCATACATTGGGTAAAACATTCCGCCAATATTATCCCTCAAATCTAGTATCCAGCCTTTGGGATTGTGTTTTTGCAGTTCGGTTAATCGCTTATAGAAAGTATCTACATATTCATTCCAGTCATCAAAATTATAACATCCAATTTCTGGTAAAGTAATGTAAGCATATTTGTTTTCTAAAAAGTCAGCTTTAATAACAGGGAATTCTTGTCCGGTTGCCCTATAACCGAGCAAATATTCTTTTACAGTCTCCGGGGCATAAAATCTTGAGTGCGCATCTTCTAGCCCTTTAAGGGCATCGGTAATAATAGGGTATGTATCTCTTATTGTTTTGCAGGTGGCAGCCGATTTTAAAGAAGAATTATATAGTGAATCCCAGTTGACTTTGCCCTTGTTAACCGATTTTGCTTTCATCATATCCAATGCAGATATTAAGTATTTTTTAACGCTATCCGCTTGGCTATATGCAGTATTGGCAATAGAGATGAAACAAAAAATGATTATAATGCTTATTTTATACATATTAAGAGGGATTTAATCAAAAGTAAGAAAAAAACGCGCCCGATGAAAGTTGGTAGTTTTACCAATGAGTACTAACTCCTTCCGGAAATATTGCAACTAGTTTTGTTTAAAAAGATGGAAGAAATTATCAGCCAAGGTCTACTTCCTCTGTTAAATAAAGTCTAGCATGCAGACGATAAGATTAATGCCGTTTTTCACGGAAGAAAGTATAGCGGGATTGCATTTACCGATAAGCGCTTGCTTTCGTTTTCTAATTATGATTTACTATATAAGGTATTTGAAAAAATATAAGCTCAGGTTGCAAATTTCCGCTCTGATAAAAAGAAAAGCGAAAAAGATTGCTTCGGCTCGCGCAATCCCAGCCTCGAAATGACGATTCATGGAGGAGATCCGTGCATTCCGTGTTTCCGTGGCAAAAAATAACCACAAAAAAATCCCGATAACTTTCGCCATCGGGATTAATATATTCAGTTAAAAAGAACTAGCCTTTTTTAGCTTTGCTTTCTTCGCCTTCTAATTGCGATTTCAATTGAGCCAATACGTCTAAGTCTCCTAAAGTAGATTTCTCTACAGAATCTTTAACTTTTTTAACCGCAGTTACAGCAGCTTTAGCTTCTTTTTTCTTAGCATTTCTTTCTTCTGCTACAGCTTCAGCTTTAACCTCTTCCCAGATACGGGCGTGAGATACTACGATACGTTTTGCTTCTTTGTTGAATTCAATGATTTTGAAGTCATTGGTTTCTTCAGCTTTAACTGAAGTACCGTCCTCTTTAACCATGTGTTTAGTCGGTACGAAACCTTCTACACCATAAGGTAAAGCAATAACAGCACCTTTATCAGTTACTTTAACAACAGTACCCTGGTGAACCGAATCTAAAGTGAAGATCGTTTCGAAAGTATCCCAAGGGTTTTCTTCTAGTTGTTTGTGACCTAAGCTTAATTTGCGGTTATCAACATCTAATTCTAAAACAACTACGTCTAACACATCACCAACTTTAGTGAATTCGTTAGGGTGGTTTACTTTTTTAGACCATGATAAGTCAGAAATGTGGATTAAACCATCAATACCTTCTTCGATTTCAACAAAAACACCGAAGTTAGTCATGTTTTTAACAGTTGCCTGGTGCTTGCTTCCAACTGGGAATTTAGCAGCAACTTCTTGCCATGGATCGTTAGATAATTGTTTAATACCTAAGCTCATTTTGCGCTCGTCTCTGTCTAAAGTTAAAACTTCAGCTTCGATCTCATCACCAACTTTTAAGAATTCTTGTGGGTTTCTTAAGTTTTGTGACCAGCTCATTTCAGAAACGTGGATTAATCCTTCAACACCTGGGATGATTTCTAAGAAAGCACCGTAATCTGCAACAGTTACGATTTTTCCTTTTACTTTAGAACCAACCTGGATGTCAGTACTTAAGTTTTCCCAAGGGTGTGGAGTTAATTGTTTCAAGCCTAAAGCGATACGTTTTTTCTCATCATCGAAATCTAAAACAACTACGTTGATTTTTTCATCTAATGATAATACTTCTTTTGGATGCTCTATGCGGCCCCAAGAAATATCAGTAATGTGAAGTAAACCATCAACACCACCTAAATCGATGAATACACCGAAATCAGTAATGTTTTTAACAGTACCTTCAAGTACCTGACCTTTTTCTAATTTAGAAACGATCTCTACTTTTTGGCTTTCTAAATCGTCTTCGATTAACACTTTATGAGAAACAACTACGTTTTTAAACTCATGGTTAATTTTAACAACTTTGAATTCCATTGTTTTACCCACGTATACATCGTAATCGCGGATAGGTTTAATATCAATTTGAGATCCTGGTAAGAAAGCCTCAACGCCCATGATATCAACAATTAAACCACCTTTAGTACGGCTCTTAACGAAACCGTTGATGATTCTATCATTTTCAAGAGCCTCGTTAATAGCTTCCCATGATCTTTGGGTTTTTGCTCTTTTGCGAGAAAGGATCAATTGACCGTTAGCATCTTCTGGTGCTTCAACGAAAACGTCAACTGAATCGCCGATTTTTAGATCTGGTGTATCACGGAATTCTGAAGTAGAAACTAAACCGTCTGATTTAAAACCAACGTTTAATACTACATCTTTGTTGTTAATTGAAACAACAATACCGCTAATGATTTCACCTTTAGTGATCTGATTGAATGTTCCGGCATACATATCTTCAAACTTTTTACGGTCTGCATCATTGTAATTACCGAAAACTTTTTCATCTGCATCCCAATCGAAATCTTCGGTTGGTGTTGCTAATGATGATTTGATCGATTCGATCGAAACTGAATCAGCTTCTGATTCGATAGTTTCTTTTTCAGTCAGGCGTCCGCCTTCTCCCTGAAGTTCAGCTGTTTTAGCTGCTAATTCTTTTTCTGCTACTTGTTTTTTAGCCATTAATTAATTATCTCCTTTTTTCCCTATTTAGGGACTGCAAAGGTAAAAATATTTTAATTAATAGAAAAGATTTTTTTAATAAATCTTGCTGATTTTTAGATGATTATAATATATCGATCCGTCATCCTGGATTTATTTCAGGATATGGGCGAAGAGGGCTACAGCTTTTATGGATTGATTTTTCATTAGGATTTGAAAATCAGCACTCCGTATTTCATCGGGAACAGCAGCCCCGCTATCGCTTATAGTCCTCGCTGCGCTCCGGGCTATTCTGCTTTATCGGGTTTATAAACAAAGGGGCTGTGCACAAATACCTACCAAACGTTCTTACGGAACGAAACGCCAATAACAAATTGGCTACCCATGATCCGTCCCAATGGGACGGTTTACAGCAATGACAAAAAAAAGTCAATTAAATATAAACGACTATAACAATATTTGCCGTCCCATCGGGACGAATCATGGGTAGAAAAAAAATATATGTTTTTTTCGTTCCGTAGGAACGTTTTATGGGTGGTAGATTTATTTTTTCGTAAACTTTCCCCTTGTAAAGCCCTCGCCAACCAATGTTTTATCATCTCTGATCAATAGCATAATCGTGTTCTGCTGATCATAAAGTTTGATCATGTCCCCTTCAATAACATATTTTGAAGTGAAAATAGAATCAGTATAGGCATCGGTAACGGTTACCGAATCTTTCGATTTAAAATTGAAGGTTTTGTATTGAATATCTTCATTGCTTGCAAAGGTGCCTGTTACCACTTTTGCCTGTATAAAAGTAATGTAGCAGAAATACCCGGTTACCAGGATTACAACTACTGCAAAACCGATCAAAAATTTGTTGCTACTGGCATATTTAATCGAAAAGTATAATATAGTGAAGAGTATTAAGGCTACAACTACAAAAAAGATAATGTTTGTGTAATCTGTTTTTACCAGAGGTACTGATGCGGTTACGCTGGTTTTTTCGACTGCAGCTTTTACAGGAGAAACCCTGACTAAAAATTCTTTACTCACCCATCCTTCACCGTTGGTAACTTTAATTTTATAGAAGCTCGTATTCGATGAGTCAATCACGGCCACATTTTCATTTTTAGGCAGGTATCCTACAATTTTGCTTTTTGGATCAGCTTGTTGTCTTACACGTAAATCGTCGGCAGTTACGCGATACATGTCGGTGCTTGTTGCCGTTTGAGTGGCAGCACCTGTTTGTGCAGTAGTTGCCTGCGCAGTAGTCGGTTTAGTTGCCGGTGTAATTTTTTCTACAAAATCCTTGCTTACCCAACCTTCGCGGTTTTTAAACTTTACTTTGTAAAACTTGTCATTACTTACGTCTAAAACGGTAATGTTTCCATTTTGGGCAAAATTTCCAATCACCTTGCTTTTCGGATCGCTGCTTTCTCTTACGCGCAACTTATCGGCCTTAACACGATACAATTCTTGTGCATTTAAACGGTTAGCAAAAATAGAAAGAGCGATGATGAGGAAGAAAATTCTAGTCATAAGTATAAGATTCTGCGAACAGTTTAATCGATAATTGCAACACGCTATAAGCAAACACCGTGCTAAGAGTTTCAAAATTAGAAAATACTTTTAATAGGTGGAGATAAGATTGAAAAAAGGTACTGTTCGTTTTTCTTGAAAAACTTCTTTTAGTCAGAACAAAGCAGCTATCTAATAAGGCAAGTTACCAACTGCCTCCCGTACCACCACCGCTGCTACTGCCGCCGCCCCAGCTACTGCTTGATGACGAAGACGATGAACTGCTGCCTGATGAAGAGGAACTTGATGACGAACTCGATTCGACCAGCATGGCCAGTTTAATCCACTTTATAAATTCTGTTTTTTTGCAAAAACTGCACTCATTTATCAGTTTTGCCTGGCCTTCATGACTGTAGGTTGCTGCTCTTGTAGTTATGCGTTTATTTAGTTTATAAGTTCTAAAGTAACAATCCGGGCATTCAGTATAGCTATTGTAGTTTTCTGCAGGCCATGCCTTAATAATATGTTCTTTATGGTCGGCACTTTCCCAGATATCGTAATCATAAGCTTTTACTATTTCCTCTTTACGTTGGCCCTTTGTTAAAAAAGGTTCGCCTTCAATATTGATATCTCTGTCCAAACGTATCATTTCCTGACCCTTACTATCCAGCACTGCTTTAAAGCGGTTAATGTTCTTAACCCTTTTAAATAAATAGATGATGATGTTGATTAAAATAAGGGGAGAAAAAATGATTAGCCAAAAATTCTTTTTATGAAAGCTACTTACCGAATTAAAAAAGTTTTTATCGTCATTGTGTATTTTCCGCAATGCTGAAATGTGGAAAAGGTATCTGCCGAAAAGTACAAGAGCCAAAATAACATACAGAATAATCGGAACATCTTTTGGCCTTATTTTTTTAACTAATTCCAGTCCACCAAAAAAGAAGAATATAAAGCCAGTTACAAAAGTGATCATCATAGCCACGGCACAGCCTTTTCCAATCTTTTCATATTGGTTTACATCTGACTTGGATTTATCTTTTGTAGCATTTTTAGCCTGCCGGTTTAAAATTTTGAATGCACCCCAAAAAAGCATAATGATTATCCCGGTAGGAAGTAAGAAATTTTCTAAATCATTATCACTTTCTTGCTGAGTAAACAATTGATTGAGCTCCGATTTATGTTCAGGGTTTAAAATAATCTCACCAATGGCATTAATGGTATTGGTAATTCCGGTGGCAAAATCATTTTCTCTAAAAGCAGGCAAGAGGTTTTGTTCGGCAATATGTTTAAGCTTTACATCAGGTAAAACACCTTCTGCACCAGTACCCGTAATAAACCTGTATTTACGGCGCTCCTTTGAAATAAATAACAACAAACCATTGTTACTGGTTTTTGAACCTATTCCCCATGTATTGAAAAGCTCATAAGCAAAGTCGAAATCCTCTTTATTATGGTCGAAATCGTTAACTACCACCACTGCCACTTGCACATTGGTTTTACTCTCGAAATCGGATATGGTGCTATTGATCTCCGAAACCGCATTGGTACCCAGTATTTTATCAGGGTCACTCACATAACCACCCCCATTATTTTTAGGATCGGGTATGTCTTTTACTTTATAAGCCGTTTGTCCAAAGGTGATATTGGCAACTAAAAGAAAGAATAGCAGGGCAAGGGGAGTAAATAAACGGGTGTTGAGCATCATATAAATTAGGTGTAATATTTTTACATCATCATTCAACAACTAAGTAGTCACATAGTTTACTCTTTTAATATTTTAGCCAATACTTTATCCAGTTTGGCCTTGTTTTTCATATAGGCTTCTAAATCATAAAGTTTTACCGTTTTAAATTCTATCTGATGGCTTTCGCTTTGTAATGATATATAACCTGATGTTAATGCTTTACCATCTATTTTAACTTTCGGGTCGAAGTTAGAAACGTTGCCACCGCCAATTTGAGGTTTTGTATATTCTAAAACCACTTCGCCTGCTATAATGTGTTTGATAACAGAATCACCTAAGACTAAAAATTCTGCAGTCACCCATTGGTCGCCTGCATAGGTTTTCGATCTGGAATCTAAACAGTGTGGTGTAAACAATTTACCATTATAATTAATCAGCGTTCCAGGCGTACACACATTGCTGGTATGGCGTTCATGTTCTCCGTCTCCACCTAAAATCTGTCCTTCAATAGAAATCGGAAAATCCTGGTCTTTTAACATCGTTGCCGGATCCTGGCAATGTAACATGGCACCACTGTTTCGGGTTGCCCAGCCTTCGCCACCTTTAGCCTGTTCGCCAACAAAACGATAGGTTACTTTTAATAGGTAAGCCGAAAATGGTTTTTTATAGAAGATATGACCATATTGTTGGTCAAATTCATTGTATCCATCATAACTTACTTTCATTACACCGTTTTCTACACGGAATGTGTTGGCATAATTTTCTTTATAGTCGTGTTTTGCAATTTTAATGTTCCAGTCTTTTAAATCTTTTCCGTTAAAGAGATTGATCCAGCCTTTTTGGGCACTTACATTTAAAATAAAAAGGGATAGAAATAATACAGTAAGGTAAATTGATTTTAATTTCATAGCGACATTTGGGTTATGTGCTAAAAATATGAATTTTTTTCTGAAGTCAAAGTTCGATAGCCAGATAGATCATGGTTGATAGTCTTGTAGCTCATAGCTTGGAACCGGTTAACCGATAATAATTAACCTTAAAGATACGTCCTTTCGACTGGAGCACCGCGTAATGGAGAAATCTATATAGTCTAAAATCCCTAGTTTTAAGACGATTAATTAAGCAATGCATTTGGGATGCAGCGATAGGCATCTGTTTACCAATTTAAACGGTTAACCAAACTTTTATAATATTTTTCGTCGCTTTGTAGTAACGAATATGGCCATCAACTATCAAATACTAAACTATGGACCAATGAACTAATGACCAGTGAACAAATGAACTACTGCCTAATAAACCAAAAACGGATTAACTTTCTCTAATGCAAAATCCAATTGTTCTTCCTGTGTAAGGTCTGTGTTATCTAAAATGATAGCATCATCAGCCCTAACCAACGGACTTTCTTTTCTGGTGGTATCAGCGTAGTCGCGATGTGCAAGATTTTCAAAAACTTCTTCTAACGTGGTTTCATTATTGCCTTTGCTTTCTAGTTCCTTAAACCTGCGTTCAGCCCTGATTTTTGGATCGGCCGTCATGAAGAATTTCACAGGAGCATCAGGGAAAACGGTAGTGCCGATATCGCGGCCATCCATTACGATATTTTTCGATTTTCCCATGCGCTGCTGTTGTTTCACCATTTCATGGCGGACAATTTTATGCGCTGAAACCTCACTTACATTTTCAGAAACAGGCATTAAACGGATTTCATCAGAAACTTCTTCACCGTTAAGGGTAATGTGCGATTCGTAATCGCGCGAGTGGAAATTCAGTTCAATATGCTGTAAAGCATCAACAACTTTAGCATCATCAGTAATATCAATATTATTCCTTAAGAAATATAGGGTTACAGCACGGTACATCGCCCCGCTATCTACATAAATAAAACCTAATTTTTTAGCCAGCGCCTTCGCTAATGTACTTTTTCCGCAAGATGAATAGCCATCTATTGCTATTACCAGGTTTTTCTTCATCGTAGCGCAAAGGTAAAAAATAGAAACAGAATGCTGAATTTTTTGGGCATAAAGATAGATTATAAACAGACTAGGGCTAAAATATTAGTTTGCTGGATGTGTTTTTTGTTAAATTCCAAATTATTACTTTTGCGGCATGTTACCTACAAGAGAAGAAATTTTACGGTCTGTTACTTTCAAAACTTCCAGAAGTGGGGGCAAAGGTGGTCAAAACGTAAACAAGGTTTCTAGTAAGGTAGAACTCATTTTTAATATCGATGCCTTTGAGCATTTCAGCGATGAGGAGAAAACACTATTAAAGGAAAAACTGGAGAATCGCTTAGATTCTGAAGGACTGTTACATATTGTTTCGCAGGAAGATAGGAGTCAGCTCTTAAACAAGGAAAAAACCATTGCAAAACTGATCGATTTATTAAAGCGGTCATTAACTGTTCAGAAAAAAAGAAAACCCACTAAAATTCCCAAAGGCATTATCGAAAAGAGGCTAAAGAATAAAGCCTCAACGGCTGAAAAGAAGAAGAATAGGAAAGTAATTGATTTTTAATAATTTTATTAGTTATCTGACCTTCTGTAGATGTTAGTTCTTAGAGATCCGATAGCTATCGGATCAGCATGACGATTGTTTTGGATAATGAACCATCTAAAAATAAAACAATATTAACAGTTAACCTAACTCTTTCCAAACCTGTAATATAAACTCAAACCACCATAATTCTGCGCTTTTGCCACACTTTTAACCTCTTTCGTTTTAAAAATCACATTAAAATCAGCTGTAAATCGCTTCGAACTATAATTTACACCAAACTGTTGTTCAAAAACGATTGGTTTTACACCAAATGTTACCGGACTATTGTTATTAAAAAGACTTCCCTGTATGGTGGCATCATAGGCAACAAAGTTGAGCTGCGGTTTAACGTAAAAGAAAAACTCTGAATTATTTAGGCTTTTGGTTTTCGAATTTCCAATTACCGCATTATGGTAAGCACTATTGAACAATTGATTGATTTTACCTGCCCTAAATAAAACCGAGGTGCCTAATCCTGAAAAAGTGGTACCTAAATTGGCATAACCCTGTGCGCTGATATCCACAATTGGATCTTCAGGTCTAAAAAGTAGTTTACTGTAGTTGGCGGCGAGGTTTATGGCCAGTTCATTTTTAATCTGGTAATCCCAGCCTGCAGGAGTATAAAAACCTACGGTTTTATGGAGGAAACGTTGTGCGGTTTGGGCAAGCGAGTTAGGGCCAACAGTTCCCAATTCTACACTTGTTTTTAAAACGCTTTCATTTTTGTAGAAAACCGAATAAGCGCCACCAGCATAAAGGTAACCTGCAAAAGGCCTGTCCTGATCTGCTTTATTGGGTACCTGGCCCCAATAGGGCGTATACATTTTTTGTCCGGCAGAAATTTCGTAGGTTTTCTTTTCGATCTTATCGGAGAGTTTTTCCGTATTAATGGCATGACGGAAGTAAATAAATAATCCGTTGGTATAATACCGGTCGTTTAATGTAGCCAGATAAGCATCGTTTTCAGTTTTAAAACCGAATTCGTTTTTAAAAGATTGGGCGAAACTGGTTGAAACAACCGAACAGAAAACTATGGTGAATAAAAATGATCTCATAAAAAAGCCCAGGCAATTTACCTGGGCTATAAAAGTATTTATTGTAATTGGATTTTTGATTGTTAATCCAAAAGAATTAGCAATTAGTTTATAATCGGAGCAATTTTAACACTCAGATCTATAGGTTTTTTTACCTTATTTTTAGTTAATGCCAATTCAATTACTTCGCTCATTTCAGTTACATAGTGAAACGTTAAATCTTTAATGTAACTTTCTTTAATCTCTAAAATATCTTTACGATTGCTTTTGCAAAGGATAATTTCTTTAATGTTCGCCCTTTTTGCTGCAAGAATTTTTTCCTTAATTCCACCAACAGGAAGTACCTTTCCGCGTAAAGTAATCTCACCCGTCATAGCTAAATGTTGTTTAACCTTACGCTGTGTAAATGCCGAAGTTAGTGCGGTAAGCATCGTTACCCCAGCCGATGGCCCGTCTTTTGGTGTAGCACCTGCAGGCACGTGAACGTGAACATCCCAATTGTCAAATAAAGTGTAATCTATGCCAAATTCAGCTGCATGGGCACGTAGATAAGCCAAAGCAATTACTGCCGATTCTTTCATTACATCACCCAGGTTACCGGTTAAGGTCAATTTTCCTTTCCCAGGACTTAAACTCGATTCAATAAATAAAATATCACCTCCAACACTTGTCCAGGCTAAACCTGTTACTACCCCGGCAACTTCATTGCCTTCGTACAAATCCTTATCGTAAATCGGGGCACCCAAAATACGCTCAACATCATCATTGCTTAAGTTTGCTTCGTAGGTCTCTTCCATGGCAATTTTAGTGGCCACACCACGTACCAAAGAGCCGATTTTTTTCTCTAAACCACGCACACCCGATTCTCTTGTATAATCTTCGATCACCTTTTCGATCAGGGTAGTTTTAAGGCTAATATCTTTGGTCTGCAAGCCATGGTTTTCTTTCTGTTTTGGTAACAGGTATTTTTTTGCAATCTCTATTTTTTCTTCAATCGTATATCCGTTTACCTCAATAATCTCCATACGGTCTAACAAAGCAGGCTGTATGGTGCTTAAAGAGTTTGCTGTGGCAATAAATAAGATGTTTGATAAATCGTAATCCACCTCTACATAGTGATCGTAAAAAGCATTGTTTTGCTCAGGATCTAAAACTTCAAGCAAAGCTGATGATGGATCACCACGGTGATCAGTACCTACTTTATCAATCTCATCCAAAACAAAAACAGGGTTATCTGCTCCGGCTTTTTTAATCGATGAAATAATACGGCCTGGCATGGCACCGATATAAGTTTTACGGTGGCCACGAATCTCTGCTTCATCGCGGATACCGCCTAAAGCCATGCGTACATACTTACGGCCTAATGCCTTTGCAATTGATTTTCCTAAAGATGTTTTACCAACTCCCGGAGGGCCAACCAAACATAAAATAGGCGCTTTCATATTGCGTTTTAGTTTTAGCACAGCCAGGTATTCGATAATACGCTGCTTTACTTTTTCCAAACCGAAGTGATCTTTATCTAAGATGCGCTGTGCTCTTTTTAGGTCAAAATTATCTTTTGTAAACTCGCTCCAGGGTAAATCTAATAGTAGCTCTAAGTAATTTAACTGAACCGAATAATCAGGCGCAGCAGGATTCATTCTGCCTAACTTATCTATTTCTTTATCAAAATGATCAGCAACGGCCTGGGTCCATTTTTTCTTTTTAGCCCTTTCCTGTAAAGCATCAAATTCTAAATCTGCAGAGTTTCCGCCCAGTTCTTCCTGGATGGTTTTTAGCTGTTGATTTAAGAAATAATCGCGTTGCTGTTTATCTAAATCGGTACGCACTTTTGATTGGATCTGATTTCTCAGCTCCAGCATCTGCAATTCGACCATTAAAAGTTCCATTACCTTCTGTGCTCTTTCATGCAATTTATCCATTTCAAGGATTTTTTGCTTATCGGCCATTTCGGCATTCATATTTGATGAAATGAAATTGATCAAAAATGAATTGCTCTCAATGTTTTTTAGTGCAATACTGGCTTCGCTCGGAATATTTGGCGAAAGCTGGATAATCTGTGCAGACATCTCGCGTATAGAAGCAATTAATGTTTTAAACTCCTTATCCGCCTTATGCTTTTGCTCTTCGAACTTTTTAACAACTGCTTTGATATAAGGTTCATTCTGTACCTCTTCAATTAAGCTAAAGCGTTGTTTACCCTGAATAATTACAGTCGTATTCCCATCAGGCATCTGCAACAACTTAATGATGTTGGCAACTGTACCAACCGTGTTAAGCTGCTCAAAAGTGGGATCTTCAATAGAAACATCTTTTTGAGACACAACACCAATAATCTTATTCCCTTTGTAAGCTTCTTTAATTAGCTTAATCGATTTATCTCTTCCAACTGTAATAGGAATAACTACTCCTGGAAATAAAACTGTGTTTCGCAAAGGCAATATGGCCAAGGTTTCGGGTGTTTCCTCATTGTTCATTTCTTCTTCGTCTTGTTGAGACATTAAAGGAAAAAACTCTGTATCTTCATTTATAATTGGCATTGCTGTATGGAAATCAAATATATCTTGTTTACTCATTATCACATTTTCCGCTAACGACAAACTGGCAGTTTGATCGCATTCAATTTGTTTAATTTTGGTATTGGCTTAATAAATTCAACTCTTGTGCCAAAATGAAAATAATATTAATCTTATGTTAAAAAGGCAGAAAAATATAAATATTTTCGCCAATATCATATAAAGCATTTTTTAGCGTTTAAGCTAATGTTTAGGGCACCTGGTTGGAATGAAAGAAAATTAAAAACTTTTAAATTATCAGAATAGGATTATATTGCAAAAAATTTCTCCTATAAAATTCGGTTAGGCGTTAGATTTGTTAACTTATTACTCATACATGAACTATTTTAAAAAGGCGATTTTAGGTTTAATTATTTTTACATCAACGAGTAGTTTTGCGCAAAGCAATTACGATAGAAGCATGCAGGCTATTATGAAAGGTGATTATAAAACTGCCGCTATACAATTAGAAAAAGCGGATGCTAAAACTCCTGATAATGCAACCGTACTCCAGATGCTTGGATATTCTTATTTCCAAAACCGTGAATACGAGAAATGTATTGCCACATACAGTCGATTATTAAACATTAAGCCAACAGAGGTTTCTGCTTATTATTATCGTGGCATCGCAAGATTAAAAATAGCTAACGATCCTAAAGAATCGTTAAATAACATGCGCGAAAATTTTTATCTGGCATCTCTCAAAGATTTTACAAAAGCCATTGAAATTAATGGTGATGAAGATGCACAGATGTTCCAGAACCGTGGCCTGGCTTACAAAGATTATGCAATTTTCAGGTCATTTAAAGCAAAGAAAAAAGAAGAAAAAGCAGCTTGTGTAGCTTTGTTCAATAACTCTATCGCTGATTTTCAGAAGGTATTAACCCTGCAGCCATTAAGGAAAGATATTATTGATTGGGTAACCTACGATAAGGCGCAGATTGCCAGCCTAAAATAAAATACATCCTTTCAAAAAAAATGGGGCCTGAATATTTTCGAGTCCCATTTTTTTTATTTCAGTTTTCCGATAACTGAATACTTTTTTTCCTTTAGCAATCTGATTTTCTGCTGTTTTTTGATTTCGTATAAGCTATCAGGGCAGTAGGTTAAAGTATCCTGAGATTGGTATAAGATATTTTTATTATCAATTATGATCTCTATTTTACCTGCTTTCTGGCCTTTCCAGGTTATAGAAATCTTCTTGACAGGGATTTTTTTATTATCGGAAGTGTAAATGTCTACTCCATCTTGTTCTTTAGTTTTAAAACTACCTTTCCATGAGGTTTTATTGATATCGGCATTAACAAAAATGGCAAGTTCCTTTGTCCAATCTGTAATTTTGGCTTTTTTATGTTCCGCTATACCATTTATAATCACCGTTTTATCTACCTCGGGATTTAAACGCTGCAAGCGTGAAATTTCTTTTCCGAAATAACCCTTAACATCGAAATAACTTAAACTGGTATTCGCTTCAGCTTCTTTTCGCTGGTTGCATGAAAACAATGCCAAAGCAAATACCGGGATAAAAAGTTTTTTAACCATTATACTAAAACATTTCCTGTCATTTCTGCCGGAATAGCTACACCTAATATTTTCAGAACAGTAGGGGCAATGTCGCCTAATTTACCATCTGCAATGGTTTTATAGTCTTTATCAATTAGAATACAAGGTACCAGGTTGGTGGTATGCGCAGTATTGGCAGATCCATCGCCATTCACCATAAATTCGGAGTTTCCATGATCGGCTAAAAGGATAAACGAATAACCATTTTCCAAACCTTTGTTTACCACGGTTTCAGCACATTTATCTGCGGTTTCAACCGCCTTTACTACTGCCTCAAAAACGCCGGTATGTCCAACCATATCTGGATTGGCAAAGTTTAAACAAATAAAATCAGCCCATCCTGTTTCCATTTCTTTGGTAATGGCATCGGTAATTCCTGCTGCACTCATTTCAGGTTGAAGATCGTAAGTTGCTACTTTCGGTGAAGGAATTAAGATGCGTTTCTCATTGGCAAATTCAGCTTCTCTTCCGCCAGAGAAGAAAAAGGTTACATGAGGATATTTTTCAGTTTCAGCAATACGGATCTGATTTTTATTATTATTGGCCAATACTTCACCGATGGTTTGGATTAAATCATCTTTGGTGAAAATTACATTTACCTTTTCAAAGCTCTCATCGTAGGTAGTCATGGTAACATAATACAATGGTAGTTTATGCATTTGCTGCTCCGGGAAATCCTTCTGTGTTAATGCTGTTGTAATCTCACGTCCTCTGTCTGTGCGGAAATTGAAACAGATTACCACATCATCATTTTGAATGGTCGCTACCGGAGCACCATTATCTTGTGTTAATACTATTGGTTTTAAAAACTCATCAGTTACGCCATCGGCATACGATTTTTTGATTGCAGCTAAAGCATCCTGGGTTTTTTCGCCAATACCATTTACCATTACATCATAAGCTTGTTTAACGCGCTCCCAACGATTATCGCGGTCCATAGCATAGTAACGGCCAACCATGGTTGCTAATTTAGCGTTGGTGTTTTGGATATGGTTTTCCAGATCAGTAATAAAGCCCAGACCAGAGTTTGGATCTGTATCACGCCCATCCAAAAAAGCATGTACAAAGGTGTTTGGTACATTAGCTTCATTTGCGGCATCACATAAAGCTTTTAAATGTTCGATATGGGCATGTACCCCGCCGTTCGAAACCAGGCCAATGAAGTGAACTGCTTTATTATGCTGCTTTGCATAATCGAATGCACTTACCAAAACCGGGTTGTGGTGCAATTCTCTGTCGGCAATCGATTTGTTGATTCTTCCAAGCTCCTGGTAAACTACTCTACCTGCGCCTAAGTTCATGTGTCCAACTTCTGAATTTCCCATTTGTCCGGCTGGTAAGCCTACTGCTTCACCAGATGCTTCAAGCCTGGAATTTGGGTATTTCTGTAATAATGAATCGAAAAAAGGAGTATTGGCAGCATATGCAGCATCAGAATTATCTTGTTTTCCATAGCCCCAGCCATCTAGAATTATAAGCGCGAGTTTTTTATCGTTTACCATTTTTATTGTAAAATTTATTGATCCAAATCAAAACATTTTCATGTATAACATGGTTTAATATTTTGTTTATATGGCAAATATAACTTTATTGATGCTTATACAAATGAAGAAATCCTTTTTTTGATATGCTAATGGCATAATTTTAGCTATAGGGTTCTGTATAAAATACAGAAATGATCCGGAGCTTATTTTTACTCGTTATTAGTTTATCGTCATTATATTACCCTACAGCCATCCAAGCAGATATAATTGATGATTTATCTTCGTATTTTAAAGCTGGCAACTCAAAAGAAATTGCTAAAAGTTTCGCCTCAACCATCGAACTTATCATTGTTGATGAAGAAGATGTATACTCAAAAGCACAGGGTGAACAGATTTTGAGAGATTTTTTTATTAAACACCCTCCGGTAAAAACAAGTATTTTTCATAAAATCAACACAAATCCAAATTATCGTTTTGGCGTAATTATTTTAAGCACTGCTAAAGAAACCTTCCGGGTTTCTATCACCATGAAAAAATTCAATACCAGCTTTTCAATTACTGAATTAAGAATTGAACCGGCTAAGGATTAATTGGCCAGGCAGGACTTACAGAATTTTGCCAACGCTATGTCTTGCCAATTTCATAAGTCGCGTAAGCTAGGACTTCTGAAGTTTACAAATTCACTTTAACCCGTCAGTAAATTGCCTGCTAATAAATAATTCTTATTTTTGCGGCATAAAACCTATATTTTGGATACTCAACTTATACATCAGTTCATAAAAAATGCCCTTGCCGAAGATGTTGGTGATGGAGATCATACTTCACTTTCAACAATTCCAAACGGAACACAGGGAAGAGCAAAACTGATTATCAAAGAAGATGGTGTTTTGGCTGGAATTGAATTGGCTCTTGAGATTTTTAAGGAGGTTGATGCCGAATTGGAAGTTAATGTATTGCTACAGGATGGTGTTGCTGTAAAAGTAGGTGATATTGCCTTAACCGTTGCTGGAAGTACGCATGCTATTTTAATAGCCGAACGGTTAGTTTTAAACTGTATGCAGCGTATGAGTGGCATTGCTACTAAAACCCATCGTATTGTTTCACTATTAAAAACAACTAAAACCAAAATTTTAGATACCCGCAAAACCACTCCTGGTTTGCGTTATTTAGAAAAATGGGCAGTTAGGATTGGTGGGGGGGTAAACCACCGCATTGGTTTATATGATATGATCTTAATCAAGGATAATCATGTAGATTATGCAGGAGGGATTTCAAACGCCATTACTGCTGCGCAAAAATATCTGATCGACCAGAATAAATCACTACAGATCGAAATTGAAGTTAGGAACTTAGAGGAGTTATCGCAGGTTTTGGCTATTGGTGGTGTGGACCGTATTATGCTTGATAATTTTAGTTTTGAAAACTTAAGAACTGCCGTTGCATTAATCGACGGGAAATTTATTACAGAAGCTTCCGGAGGAATTACCGAAGAGAACGTTGCAGAATATGCAGCTTGTGGAGTAGATTTTATTTCGATGGGCGCACTTACACATTCTGTGAAAAGCCTGGATATGAGTTTAAAAGCATACTAAAGTGATTTGCTATAAAATTGAAAGCTTATTTTTTGTATCATTGTAGGCTATGGTTACGGTTTATTCTCTCAGCGCGTTATTAATCGCTTACCTTTTCGGATCTATACCAACAGCTGTATGGCTTGGTCAGGCCTTCTATGGCGTTGATGTAAGGGAATACGGAAGTGGCAATGCTGGTGCAACCAATACTTTTAGAGTACTGGGCAAAAAAGCCGGAATTGCTGTTATGATCATTGATATTGCCAAAGGCTATACTGCGACCAATCTTGCCTATCTGATCGGCATGTCGGTTACCGGACCACAAAATTCAGTTGTTTTTGTTAACTACCAACTCGCCCTGGGTGTAACCGCGGTAATGGGACATTTATTTCCTGTTTTTGCGGGTTTCAGGGGAGGAAAAGGGGTAGCCACACTTTTTGGAATGATTTTAGCAGTTAACTTCGAAGCATCTATGCTTTGCGTTCTGGTTTTTGTGGTGGTATTGCTGTTAACTAAATATGTTTCACTAAGCTCTATTTGTGCCGGATTTACTTTTCCGCTAAGTGTAGTTTTCTTGTTTCAGGTTTCCATCAAATCTGAAGTGCTTTACGGCATGGTGGTTTGTATTTTAATCTTAGTTACGCACCAAAAAAATCTCGAAAGATTGCTGAAAGGCAAAGAGTCTAAAGTGTATTTGTTTAGGAAGAAGACTGATTAATTAACAAAACACATTTCTTTAAAACTTATTTACAGGCTTACTGTTTAATCATCGGTTCTACCTATAAGTATTACTAATCATTTAAAAACGCATTTATGAAAAAGTTATTTTTAACAGTAAGTGTTGCTGGGATCTTATTATTTAACTCCTGTTCTACCGTTCCTTTAACAGGGCGTAGTCGATTTGATCTGGTAAGTAACGATCAGGTTTTGCCAATGGCATTCCAAGCCTATAGTACCTTTTTAACAGAAAATAAAGCAACCGTTTTACCCGCTTCAAATGCCCAGGCCTTAAAAGTAAAAACCATTGGAAGCAGGTTAATTACAGCTGTAAAATCCTATATGAACAGCAATAATTATGGTAACCTGATTGCTGATTACCAATGGGAAGTAAATGTGGTACAGAACAACGAGAAAAATGCATGGTGTATGCCAGGAGGGAAGATCGTGGTTTATACTGGTATTTTGCCTGTTACCCAGGATGACGCTGGTTTAGCAACGGTGATGGGACACGAGATTGCACACGCTATAGCAGGTCACTCGGCAGAACGGATGTCGCAAGAGATGGTTGCCCAGGGTGTTGGCGCAGCAGCGGGAGTTGCTTTATCTAAAAACCCTAAAACGCAGTCTATTTTTAATACCTTATATGGCGTTGGTACACCAGTTGCGATGTTGAAATTCAGCCGTAACCAGGAATTGGAAGCCGATCGTTTAGGCTTGATTTTTATGGCCATGGCCGGATATAATCCGCAAAATGCGACCAGTTTCTGGAATAGAATGTCGGCTGCATCTGCAGGCGCCCAAAAGCCAGCTGAATTTTTAAGCACTCACCCAAGTGATGCTACACGTATTGCGCAGATTCAGAAATACTTACCTGAGGCGCAGCAATATTATAAGAAATAAGGTTGAAGGCTGAAGGTAAAGAGGTGGAAGGTTTTGCATGGTGCAGAATTTTCTGCCTTTTTTGTTTTCCGAAAATTGTCATTCTGAGTTTACGAAGAATCTACAATTCGAAAGTGTAAAAAGATTACAAGAGGATATAGCAAGAAATAAAAAGATTCTTCACTGCGTTCAGAATGACATACTCTAACGTCCTGCTCTTAGCGTCTCGCTAAGAGCTTTTTATTTGAATAATAAATTAGGAGTAGTGGTTAAGTCGTAGCGAGACGCTACAACTAGGGTAGAAAAGATTCTTCACTGCGTTCAGAATGACAAACTGGCTAATGAATGAATGGTAAGTGAAGCAATTAACCGCCCAGCACCTTTAAAATAGCACTGGCTTTCAACAGACATTCTTCATATTCCAATACTGCATCACTTTGATAAGTAATCGCTCCTCCGACCTGAAAGGATAGGTAGCTAGATTCAGCATTGTATAAGATGCTGCGGATAACCACATTAAAATCGAAGTCTCCATTAGGACTGATGCAGCCAAAAGAGCCAGAATAAATACCTCTTTTAGTGACTTCATATTCTTCAATTAACTTCATGGCTTTAACCTTTGGAGCCCCCGTCATGGAGCCCATTGGGAAAGCATTTTTAATGGCATCGATAAAATGGACTTCTGGATTTAGGTCACAGCTAATGGTAGAAATCATCTGGTGCACCTGTGGAAAGCTGTAAATGCCGAATAATTCGTCGACTTTAACAGACCCCTTAACGGCTGATTTAGTAAGGTCATGACGTACCAGGTCAACAATCATTACATTTTCTGCCTGTTCTTTAATGTCGTTTCTAAGCTGCAGTTTTATGGCTTCATCTTCTGCCTGATCTATGCTTCTTCTGGCAGTGCCTTTAATAGGCTGTGAGGTAAGTTTCGATCCACGTTTGCACAAAAATCTTTCTGGGGTGGCAGATAAAATATAGTTGCCATAAATCTTAAAATAACCTGCAAAAGGAGTGGGAGAGACTTGATTTAGCGCCTCAAAAGTTTGAACCGGATCTATTTCGGCATCTTCTGCAAAAAACTCCTGGCAGAAATTGACTTCGTAAATGTCTCCCTTTATAATGTGACTTCTTAAAGCTTCAACTTTATGAATATATTGATCTTTCGATAATCTTTGTGAAATTTGTATGGCTTTTGATGGTTTCTTGTCTTCAATAGAATAAGATTCAATCTCCCCTAAAACTGACAGATTACCAAGGAGAACTTCGGCTTTACCATCCTTAAAAGCAATCAGGTGTTTTGGAACAAAAAAGTATAAATCAGCAAAATTTAATCCATCAGGATGATTAGATTGAAGATCTTCGATTTCGTTTTTCAGGTCGTAACTGAAAAAGCCGAAGATCCACTGCTGATGTTGAGAATGAAAACTTTTTAGCTCATCAAATGCATTTCCTGCTCCGCTTTTTAATTCTGCATTAGCACCGGCCGCGATAATGAAGTCGTAAGCTGAATAAGCATCTTTGTAGTTATTTGAATCTAAAAAGCAGCAAACCTCGAACTGGTTGGCCCATTGTAATGCTTTTTGTTTGAAATCGGATATGTTTTGCGGGGTTTTCAAGCTGCCGCAAAGGTAAAAATAGAGATGGTAATTGTAAGAAATTAATTTTTATCTTTTTGAAGAGCAATATAGTCCTCGTTTGAAAAAAAGAATTGGTTAAAAAAGCGATTTTATCGCTTAATTCATCTACTCACATTACAAATGTGAATCTCTGGCATCCTCGTTATAAATGAGGACGATCAGGGTTTTCTCATAGCACTTTCATTCAGATAAAACGTCATTTCGAGCGGAGTGCAACGGAGTCGATAAATCTGTTTAGATAGATCTCTCCATTTCGCTACGCTTCAGTCGAGATGACGGTAACGTGTAGTTAAGTAATCCTGAAGCCCTATTGCATTAAGATTCCCGCCTGCGCGGGAATGACGATTTTTTTTATAATAATAACTAAAAAACAAAAAAGCAACCCAATTATGGATTGCTTTCTTATATCGGTCGTTATGCTGATCCGATAGCTATCGGATCAGCATGACGAATCGAGTATTTTTAACGTAATTCCAGCGTTTGTGCTCTATCTGGTCCTACTGAAAGGAATTTAATCGGCACTTCTAATTCTTTTTCTAAGAAAGCAATATAATCGCTCAATTTAGCTGGAATTTCATCTACAGAAGTAATTTTAGTTACATCAGTAGCCCAACCGTCAATTGCTTTCAATACTGGTTTTGGTTCGATAGATATGATATCATACGGCATGTAATCAATTGTTTCGCCATTATATTCGTAATGCGTACAAGCATAAATGGTATCAAAAGTATCCAATACATCAGCTTTCATCATAATTAATTCGGTTACACCGTTTAACATAATGGCATATTTTAATGCAGGAAGATCAATCCAGCCACAGCGACGGGCACGACCTGTAGTTGCACCAAATTCATGACCTAATGCGCGTAAATTTTCGCCAACTTCGTTATCTAATTCAGTAGGGAAAGGGCCGCCACCAACACGTGTGCAATATGCTTTGAAGATACCATAAACGGCTCCTACTTTATTCGGCGCAATACCTAAACCAGTACAGGCACCTGCAGTTGTAGTGTTACTAGAAGTTACAAAAGGGTATGAACCGAAATCTACATCCAGTAACGTTCCCTGAGCACCTTCTGCTAAAACCGCTTTTCCTTCTTTTAAGAAACCATTCACATAATGTTCGCTATCTACGTGAGGGATGGTTTTTAAGAATTCGATTGCTTCAAAGAATGATGCTTCTTTTTCCGCTAATTCATATTCGAAGCCTTCGTAATGAGAAAGGATTTCAGTATGTTTTTCTACTAGTTTAGCATAACGGTCTTTAAAATCAGGTAGTGTAGTATCGCCAACGCGTAAACCGTTACGGCCAGTTTTATCCATATAAGTTGGACCGATACCTTTTAAAGTTGATCCAATTTTATTTTTACCCATGCGTGCTTCATTAGCAGCATCCAATAATTGGTGGGTTGGTAAAATTAAGTGTGCTTTACGGGCAATCACCAATTTGCCATCGGCAACCGGATCATGACCAGCTTTTTTTAAATTATCTAACTCTCTTTTTAGGATAATAGGGTCGATTACTACACCATTACCAATAAGATTCATGGTTTTTTCGTTAAAAATTCCTGAAGGAATTGTATTTAAAACGAATTTTTTGCCATCAAACTCTAAAGTATGTCCGGCATTTGGGCCACCCTGAAAACGGGCAATAAGATCATATTTTGGACTTAGTACATCAACGATTTTTCCCTTTCCTTCATCACCCCATTGCAGGCCGAGAAGTACATCTACTTGCGTCATTATTTAATAAATTAAGCTGGTTTTATTTGTATTTTGATTTAATTTTCTACACTTTTCGCGGCTGTCGCTGCACTTTCGTTTACTTTTCTGGCCATACTGCAATCAGAGCAGAAACCATAAAGATTCAACGAATGATGTTTAACATCAAATTTTAAAAGATCACCAACCATGGTTTGGATCTGGTGGATTCGGGGATCGCAGAATTCTACTACTTTACCACATTCGATACAGATTACGTGATCGTGCTGGCGGTAACCATAAGATTTTTCGAATTGTGCCATGTTTTTACCAAACTGGTGTTTGGTAACTAAATCGCAGGAAACCAATAACTCCAATGTATTATAAACTGTAGCACGGCTTACGCGGTACTTTTGGTTTTTCATGTGGATATAAAGGGTTTCTACATCAAAGTGATCGTTTCTTGAATATATTTCTTCCAATATAGCGAAACGCTCTGGTGTTTTACGTAGATTTTTGTTTTCTAAATAAGCCTCAAAAATCTTGCGAACGAGCTCATTTGTTTTTTGTTCAGACATAGTTTTTAAACTCCATTCAAAGGTAGGTAAATAGTTTTGAAAAATGATTACACCGATGAAATGATTACATAGATTTGAATTGTTATATTGTTGGATTGTTGAAATAAGTCGGAGGTTCGGGAGACAGAGGTCCGAAGTTCAATCTGTCAAATAGCGTGTTCCTTAGCATCTAAACTTCGGACTCCGGACTAAAAACTTCTGACTAACTAGGCATCAAACCTTGTTACTCCGGTTACCCCTCTAACTTTTAATAAATTTTTAATCAGGTTTTCCAGGTGTTCGGTATCGTTTACGAAAATCATAATCGAACCATCAAAAATCCCCTCATTGGTATCAACAGTAATCGAGCGCATATTTACTTTAAAGTCGGTAGAGATAACCCTGGTGATGTTGTTGATCAAACCGACATCGTCAATACCAACAATCCGTAAGCCTGTTAAAAAGGTTAATTCCTGTTGTTTGTTCCATTTGGCTTTTACCACACGATACCCATAATTGGCCATTAACTGTGCTGCATTTGGGCAATTGGTACGGTGAATCTTTATACCTTCACTCACGGTGATGAATCCAAAAACATCATCGCCAGGAATGGGGTTACAACAGGCTGCCAAGGTATAATCAATACGCTGCATATCTTCACCAATCAGTAAAATATCAGATTCTCCGCCTTTTATTTTACTCTTGATTCCATCCACAGAAAGATTCTCAGGTCGCTCCGGGCTGCGGTTTTCGACTTCTTTCTCGCTAGACAGGTATTCTTTTATGTCTTTCAGCTCGATTTTGCCCAAGGCAACATTTACAAAAAGCTCTTGTGTAGAAGGTAGCTTAAAGAAATAGCTAAGCTTTTGTATATTATCGGTGTTGTAGGTGATTTTTAACGATTTGAGCTTTCTTTCCAGGATTTCTTTCCCGTTTTCAGCAATTTTCCGCTTTTCTTCTTTTAAAGATGACTTAATTTTAGATTTGGCTTTGGCGGTAACCACCACATTTAGCCAATCTTCTTTAGGGGTTTGTTTGCTCGAGGTGATAATCTCTACCTGATCGCCATTTTGTAGTTTATATGAAATAGGAACCAGCTTGTGGTTTACTTTAGCACCTATACAGGTTGCGCCTACATCGGTATGGATCTCGAAAGCAAAATCCAATGCGGTTGCGCCTAAAGGCAACTGGATTAAAGCACCTTTTGGTGTGAAAATAAAAATCTCATCAGAGAAAAGGTTCATCTTGAAATCGTCAAGGAAATCTAAAGCATTGGCTTCTGGATTACTCAACATTTCGCGAACTTTCTGGATCCACTGATCCAGACCGTTATCGTTACTTGATTCTTTATATTTCCAGTGTGCAGCAAAACCTTTCTCCGCAATTTCGTTCATGCGTTGTGTACGGATCTGTACCTCAACCCATTGTCCGCGTGGACCCATTACCGTGGTGTGCAAACTTTCGTAACCATTTCCTTTTGGTGAGGAAACCCAATCGCGTAACCGATCCGGATTTGGGCGGTATAAATCGGTAACAATAGAATAAGCTTTCCAGCAATCGGCCTTTTCATTTTCCGGGGCCGAGTCCAAAATAATCCGGATGGCAAAAAGATCATACACCTCTTCGAAAGGGATATTTTTCTTTTTCATCTTGTTCCAGATGGAGTGGATTGACTTCGGCCTGCCGTAAACATCGGCAACTAAACCTTGTTCGTGAACAATTTCATCAATAGGCTCTACGAATTTTTTGATGAAAAGCGCACGTTCTGCTTTTTTCTCGTTTAATTTTTTTGCAATGAATTTGTAAGTATCAGGATCAAGATATTTCATTGAAAGATCTTCCAATTCTGATTTTATGGCATATAAACCCAATCTATGGGCTAATGGAGCGTATAAGTAAATGGTTTCTGAAGCGATTTTAAGCTGCTTGTGGCGGGGCATAAAATCCATTGTACGCATATTGTGCAAACGATCTGCAAGTTTGATCAGGATTACCCTCACATCATCAGCCAAAGTGAGCAGCATTTTACGGAAATTCTCGGCCTGTAAAGAACTGTTGGTATCGAAAACACCCGAGATTTTGGTTAAGCCGTCGATAATTTTAGCGGTTTTTTTACCGAACTCACGTTCAATATCTTCTAAAGTGATATCGGTGTCCTCTACCACATCGTGTAGTAAGGCGCATACTATTGAGGTTGTTCCCAGGCCAATTTCTTCGGCAGCAATTTGCGCGACAGCGATAGGGTGGTAGATGTAAGGTTCGCCAGATTTACGGCGCATATCTTTATGGCTTTCCAGTGCCATATCAAAAGCTTTTCTGATTTCTTTTTTATCGCCCTTTTGTAAAGTAGATTTGCTTGCCCGTAGTAATGCCCTATATCTTTTTAGAATCTCTTGCTTTTCCGCCTCTAAATCAATCACTAACTCTGTTTTCATTTGTATTTTTTGCGTAAAAATTTGCGTCTTATTTATGAATAAAACTTATATTAGTTTTGTGAAACAACTAATATATGAAATAACACCTAACTTTGTAAAAGTATAAATTTATGAAATTTAAAGGGCTCTTTTTTCTTTGTATTGTAATGATTTGTAGCATTTCGCTATGGGCCCAGGATCCTGTTGCTCCAGTATTCCCTAAATTAGGAAAAAGTGATACAATTAAAGTAGCTTCAACAAACGATAATGGTGTTATGATTCCCTGGATGCAACTTAATGAGGTTAACATTTACGCAGCCAGAATCTGGAAATCGCCAGCAGAACAGGCTGCCTATAACCGTTTAAGGTATAACGTATTAAAAGTAATGCCTTATGCGCTGTTTGCAAAACGGCGTTATGAACAATTAGAGCAGGATTTGGCCCGGACTCCTGAGAAAAAAGAACAGAAACAACTGGTTAAACAATGTGATAAAGAAATTAAAGACATGTT
Source organism: Pedobacter alluvionis (assembly GCF_003664035.1). GTDB lineage: Bacteria > Bacteroidota > Bacteroidia > Sphingobacteriales > Sphingobacteriaceae > Pedobacter > Pedobacter alluvionis. The sequence continues at coordinate 576,452 of NZ_RCCK01000014.1, read as the reverse complement.
TAACCGTGAAATAAAAGAATTAACAATTACTCAAGGTCAGATTTTAACAAAACTGATCGACCGTGAAGTGGGCAGAACAACATACGATATAGTAAAGCAAACAAAAGGAGGTTTCGCTGCATTTTCTTATCAGATTGTTGCCCGCGTGGTAGGACATAATTTAAAAAGTACTTACAATCCAAATACAGATAGGGATATAGAATCTATTATCCGTACCTCAGGATTTTATCAATAACATATAATGCAGGATCGCATTCCGAATATTTATTCTTTTAAGGTTAAGAAAATTAATGGCGAAGAACAGCCTTTATCAGCCTATCGCAACAAAGTTGTTTTGATCGTAAATACCGCATCAGAATGTGGTTTTACGCCGCAGTTAAAAGAATTACAGCAACTTAAGGATGAGATTAATAGCCCTGATTTTGAAATTCTGGGCTTTCCCACAAATGATTTTGGAAAACAAGAACCTTTAAATGGGTCTGATATCGCATCTTTTTGCGAGATTAACCATGGTGTAAAATTCCCTGTTTTTGAAAAGATTATGGTCCGTGGCGAACATGCTCACCCACTTTATCAGTTCCTGAGCGATAAAAAGCAAAACACAAAATTAAGTTCGAAACCCCGTTGGAACTTTCATAAATACCTGCTAAACAAAAATGGCGAACTGGAAGATTATTTCTTGCCCTTCACCAAGCCGTTGAGTTCGAAAATTAAAAAGAAAGTTCAGCAGCTGCTGAGCCAAAATACCCAATAATTACATCATGAAGTTAGATATTTTAGTTATAGCCGTGCATCCTGATGATGCAGAGCTTTGCTGTTCCGGTACTATTTTAAAACATATTGCCCTTGGTAAAAAAGTTGGAATTGTAGATTTAACCAGAGGCGAACTGGGTACGCGTGGTACAGCAGAAACAAGAGATGAAGAGGCTGCAGACTCTGCAAAAATTTTGGGCTTACATGTTCGCGAAAATTTAAGATTGAGAGACGGATTTTTTCAGAATGATGAATTTCACCGTTTAGAAGTAATTAAAGCCATCAGAAAATATCAACCCGAAATTATTTTAAGCAATGCTTTGGAAGACCGTCACCCTGATCATGGAAGGGCAGGAGACCTGGTTTATGATTCGGTTTTTTTATCAGGTTTGCCAAAAATTGAAACGTTGATAGATGGTGTTAAACAAGAGGCCCACCGCCCGAGGTTGTTATTGCAATACATCCAGGACAGATACTTGAAGCCTGATATTATTGTAGATATATCTGACCACATGGATAAGAAAATTGAATCGATCAAAGCTTTTAAAACACAGTTTTATAATCCTGATGTAGATGATTTGCAAACTTATATTTCATCGCCGGAGTTTTTCGAAAGCGTAATTGGCCGTTCAAGAGAATTCGGTAAAAGCATTGGCGCCACTTTTGGCGAAGGCTTTACTTCGCGGAAATTGTTAGGTGTTGATAATTTGTTTGATTTAAGGTAGAAAAATTTGTCATTCTGAGCGCAGAGAAGAATCTTTCAGGTAAATGCACTAACGCAAATACAACAAATTTTTTTGTACTCTTATCGTGCGAGGCACAAAGCATCTTTTTCATCGGTTAAAGATTCTTCGTTCCTCAGAATGACAAAGCCCGGAGTCCAACAAAACCGCCCTTTATTTGTTATTCTCAAAACGAATAATAATGGCGAATATATTCTCATCTCTCAAAAACGCGTACAATCTTTTTAAACACGTAGATTTCGATAAGTTAGAGGCTTTATCGAAAAAAGTCGATTTACCCAAAATGGTCGAAACCATATCAAGCCTGGATGATAAACAAATCCAGGGGATGATGAAAATGATGGGTGGATCGGGTAAAAAGAAAGAATTACCACCCATTGAAGGTGATTTTTATCATTTGGGCGATGAAGCGCTCAAAGATGAAGACCGTGAGCTTCAGTTAAAAGTACGTGCTTTTTTAGAAAAAGAAGTAAAACCCATAGTTAACCATTACTGGAACAAAGCTGAATTCCCTTTCGAAATTATCCCAAAACTTGCCGAACTCAACATTTGTGGATTAACCTATAAAGGTTATGGTTGTCCGGGGAAATCGAATTTAATGGAAGGGATTTTAGCGATGGAAATGGCGCGGATTGACACTTCTATTTCTACTTTTTTTGGTGTACAGAGCGGCCTGGCCATGGGATCGATCTATTTATGTGGATCGGAAGAACAAAAACAACAGTGGTTACCGCTCATGCAGCAATTTAAAATTATTGGTGCATTCGGATTAACCGAACCCGAAGTTGGCTCAGCTGCTGCTGGCGGTTTAACCACAACATGTAAAAAGGTAGCCGGTAAATGGATTTTAAATGGCCAAAAAAAATGGATTGGTAATGCCACCTTTGCAGATATCTTAATTATTTGGGCACGAGATGAGGAAAGCGGAGAAGTAAAAGGCTTTATCGTGAAAAAAGATAATCCAGGTTTTGCTGTAGAGAAAATGCAGGATAAAATGGCATTGCGGATCGTGCAGAATGGGATTATTACCTTAACCAATTGCGAGGTAGAAGAAGCAGATCGCTTACAAAATGCAAACTCATTTAAAGATACCGCTAAGGTACTACAAATGACAAGAGCAGGGGTTGCCTGGCAGGCGGTAGGCTGCGCTCGGGGTGCTTATGAAAATGCTTTGGAATATACCCAGACCCGAAAACAGTTTGGTAAACCCATTGCATCTTTTCAGTTGATCCAAAACCATTTAGTTGAAATGTTGTCGAATTTAACGGCCATGCAAACATTATGTTTTAGGTTGTCACAATTGCAGGATCAGGGTTTATTGAAAGATGAGCATGCTTCGCTAGCCAAAGTTTTCTGTTCATTAAGAACGCGTGATGTAGTAAGCAAAGCAAGGGAAGTAATGGGTGGAAACGGTATTTTACTCGAATATAATGTAGCACGTTTTGTGGCCGATGCCGAGGCGATTTATTCTTATGAGGGTACGAAAGAAATTAATACGTTGATTGTTGGCCGTGCAATAACCGGATTTTCAGCATTTGTTTAGAGGGGAAACTCACGAAGTTTAAAGGGTAAGAGCAGTTTGGGAACTTCGTTAGTTTTGAGCTGGGGCAATTAGTTGCTTGTCAGTCTGAGCGCAGCCGAAGACTGATGTAGTATGATAAATAGCAGGATTTTTTAGGGTTAGGAAATAAATGCTAGTGTATCATAGTTGCTGTAGTGGTAGCGTATATTTTGCGTGTTCCGTTCTGTGAGGACACAGACCGGGGATAGTCCTGAGCTAAATTATATAAGATACTTGTCAGTCTGAGCGTAGTCGAAGACTCCTGCGGGTAATAATGAATTTTTAGGGTTAGAAAATGAACGTTAGCATTTCATAGGTGCTACAGTCCTGCCATTTGCTGCAATCTTTTTACGGGTTTTGAAGTGATGAGGGCTCTGTTCCATAGTTTGCAGATGCTTCGTGCCTCAGCATGACAGCATATTAAGGGTTGCTGCAAGCAAAAAGGATTTTCGCTGCTGTCAGGTTTATTGAACAGTGTTTTTTTCAATGCACAAAACATTGTTCATAAACCCGATTGGAACGGATGCCTCCCGATTTTACATCGGGATCAAATTGGCAGGAGGGAGCGGGACTATAGTTGCCAAATGCTCAGAACCGCTCATTTTCAAATCATCGATCAGAATAAGGACGGGGGTATCCATTAATGTCTCTACTCTTACTTGAATGGATACTTATTAAACGCCACCTGGCTCATCGCACTTTTTTCATATAGGGCAATACATGATTTGTTAAATGTTGGGTCGAAGTTTACTTCTCCAGGCGCTAATGTGTTTGGAACATTTCCATTTTGCATAAAGAAGTAAACTTTCGTATTCCCGTATTTAGTATGGGGCATTAGGTTACCATAATCTTCCATCTCTTTCCATATCGAATCTTTAACCGTTACGATGTAAATCCGTTGTACCGGCCCAGTGTTATTGGCGTTTCTATACTTGATAATTTCCTTAAAGCCAGCTTTCATATCCCCAATCCCAGGTTGGTCGAAAACATCTTTAACCATGAAAATGATCAATACTAAAATCCCTGCAACGAAGAAATAAACTAACGATTTTCTATTCATGCCTACAATAAAGGCAATATTTTTTCCATAACCGTCAAGCCTTCGTCAATATGCTTTTGCTCAATACAAAGTGCCGGACGAAAGCGTATGGTTTTATCGCCACAGCCCAAAAACATCACATTGTTCTCCAATCCTTTACCAATAAATGCATTGCGCATTTCTTTTGTCGGGAAATCAAACGAACACAGCAAACCCCTTCCGCGTATATTTGTCATTTGATCAAACTTGTGTGACAGATTTTTCAACTGCTCTTTTAAATACATGCCTATTTTTGCAGCATTGTCGCATAGCTGATCTTCTTCTACGATCTGTAAAATCTGGGTAGAACGTACCATATCTACAAGATTGCCTCCCCATGTTGAGTTAATCCGGCTGGGTACTTTAAATACATTGGTTTCAATTTCGTCTACTTTATTCCCAACAAGGATACCGCAAACCTGCATTTTTTTACCAAAAGCCAAAATATCAGGTCTGGCTTTTTCGCTAAAATGTTGGTGGCACCAGAATTTGCCGGTTAAGCCAACACCAGTTTGTACTTCATCATAAATTAAAAAGGCATCGTTTTCATCGGCCAAAGTCTTAAGTTGGATCAAAAACTCATCCCGTAGGTGATTATCTCCACCTTCAGATTGGATCGGTTCTACAATTATCGCGCAGATATCATCTTTATGATCCGCAAAGGCTTTTTTGATCTGTGCCAGCGAGGCTTCTTCAGTTGCAATGGCATGGTTTAAATTATCTCCTGAAAGTGGAAATTTAACTTCAGGAACAGCTACTCTTGGCCAATCGAACTTGGCAAACCATTTGGTTTTATCAGGTAGGGTATTGGTTAAGCTAAGCGTGTAACCCGTACGGCCATGAAAAGCTCTTTCGAAGTGTAAAACCTTAAAGCCTTTTTCTTCTGTATATCCTTTTGCAAAGTTTTTCTGAACCTTCCAGTCCATGGCTACTTTAATTGCATTTTCTACTGCTAAGCCTCCACCCGCAATAAAAAAAGCATGTGGCAAATAATCAGGGATGCCAACTTTAGAAAATGTTTCAACAAACTGTGCATACTGCTGGGTGTAAACATCAGAATTCGATGGATTGGCTAAAGCGGCCAGCAAAAGATTTTTTTTAAAGGCTTCATCATTAATCATTTTAGGGTGATTATAACCCAAAGGAACGGAAGCAAAGCAGGTGAAAAAATCGAGCAAAGTTCTATTGTATTTCGAATCGTAAATATAGGCACCGTGACTCTTTTCCATATCGTAGGTCAGGTCGAAACCATCGGCCAAAATGTGCTTACTTAAAGATTCGTTAACGTGATCTGCAGGTACTGTTAATTGATACATAAACTTGGTTTTGGTATAATCCAAATTTAGTTAAATGTGCCTAAAATCAAAATTTAAGCACTTTTTGCGCCCGTGGAGCAAAAAATAGGTTTAAACAGTTTAAAGTATGATTATAGACAAAATAGGGTTTTGGACTTCACAAGTGTGGAAAACTTTTTGGCAGGAATCTCTTTCAAAGCATCTCTATTTCATCTTTCTCCATTAGATTAATATGGTTTTGATCAGACTTTTCCAGTTGTCTGCTCCTAATATGATTATGGTTCGAATTTTTGTTTTTATCTATATCAAATCATTAAATCCTAAAATTACCTAAGCCGATTTTTAATAATTGACAACATTTAGAAAGTGTGGTAAAAAAATCTGAGTACAGATGGATAAAGGAAGTGCGAAGAATCTGAAAGTGACCCCGTTGTTTCGGGCCAAACTGGGTACCAATTTAATTACCGTATGATGCACACCTAAGTTCCTTCCCTCTGAACAAATATACACTTCGGGTCTAAATCCATTTTCCTCATGACTTTTCGGTTTAATTCATCCTGCTGTGAGATTTATTCTCAATTCATACGTTTCTAAAAATCAAAATCCATTTGCAGGTTATACAAAGCTAAAAAAAGTGCCATAATCCCTCCAAATAGCCAAGAGACCGTATAGTCAAAGCACGAATTGTAGTTATGATCTCAGTAGCTGCTAGTATACGCTTTCAACAAGTATGTGATAGTTTAGAATATGCTACTATCTGGGGACACTTTTAATAGATTATTAAAAATTATTAACGCTGATAATCAATGTTTTATATTGAATACTTAGTATAGCTAATACACATTGTATAACTATGTATTATATTTGCCGGATGAATAGTGAATTTGTACAGAATTGGTTTTCGCAGGTAAAGAAAGGAACACTGACATACATTATTCTTAATATTCTTTCCGAAAAAGAATATTACGGGTATGAGTTGGTACAGGAAATCAAACGCCATACTACCCTGGAAGTGGCAGAGGGCACGCTGTATCCACTGCTGAACCGTTTAAAAACGGAAGGTATAGTCGAATCCAAATGGGTAGAGCAGGAATCGGGTATTCCCAGGAAATATTACACGCTTAGCGCTGATGGCAGAACTACGCTTTTTGAAATGCGCACTATTTGGTCAACATTGGAAACGGCTATAAGAAAAATTCAAAAATGAAAGAACAGACTTTTAACAATCAGACGGCACAAAAGATATACGATGATTACTTTAAGCGGGTCAGGCGTTGTATAGCCATCTTATCGGAAGATGATCAGCGTGAACTGACCATGGAGCTGAAAAGCCACGTTTATGAAGCTACCCGTAATAGTACCCCGGAAAGAGAGATCGATATTCTAATGGATGTTTTGAATAAACTGGGAATGCCTGAAGAAGTACTTCAACCCATGGTCGCGGATAAGAAAATACGCCAGGCTACCCGTACCTTCAATCCAAGGCATATTTTACAGGCCCTGACACTGAACATTACTAATGGCGCAGGCTATGTGGTATTGGCGGCGATCTATCTGCTAATCTCTACTTTCGGCCTGCTGATATTTTTGAAATTTATCCACCCTTCTGATACCGGTCTTTTTGTAAGTAATGGACGGCTTATCGGGTTTGGATTTATTCTGGACCGGCCAGCTGGGAACCGCGAGGTGCTGGGTAATATGTTTGTGCCAGTAGTGATCATGATCATGATCATCGCGTATCTCCTCAACACACTATTGCTCCGTTTACTCCGGCGCAAATAATTTTTTTGCTTATATACATAGTATTGCATAGTACATAGCTTAATATTTAAAAACATAATAAAATGAAATCGACTTTCTTAACACTTGTCTTGATCACCTGGGTACTTGTTGCCGGAGCCCAGAATCAAAAGTCCGCAAAACGTCCGCAGACACCAAAAGCCCCTTATCCTTATTATACGGAAGAAGTCAAATTTACAAATGCCAAAGACAGTGTTACCCTGGCAGGCACACTTAGCCTTCCCGCGGATAGCGGAATATACCCGGTCGTTATTTTGATATCCGGATCAGGTCCGCAGAACCGGGACGAAGAATTATTTGACCATAAGCCCTTTCTTGTTATTTCTGACTATCTTACCAGGAAGGGTATTGGCGTGCTCCGTTATGACGATCGTGGTACTGCTCATTCAACGGGAAACTTTCGAACGTCGACATCGGTCAGCTTCGCGGACGATGCTGCGGCTGCCGTTGCTTATCTAAAAAGTCGGAAAGAAGTTGATCCTCGTCAAATTGGCTTGGCAGGACATAGTGAAGGCGGTATGATTGCGCCTATGGTTGCTGCAGGTAACAAGGATGTCGCCTTTATCATACTCATGGCTGCACCTGGTATTCCCATAGTGAAACTACTGGATTTACAGTCGGAACGTTTGGGGATACTTTCGGGGGGCACCAAAGAGATGGTTGATAAGAATGTTAAACTAGAACATGGCATGTACGAGATCATCATGAAAAACCATACCAATAGTTTAAATATCAGGTTAACTGCCTACCTTACCAAAGCTATGGCGAGTTTGCCGCCTGAAATACGGCCGGCCGCTGATGTAATGGATCAGGAAATCAAAACGCTGATACGACGGTCGACTACTCCTTGGTTTAAGTATTTTCTTCAATATGAGCCCGCCCGTAATTTAAGCCTTGTCAGATGTCCGGTATTAGTACTTAACGGCTCATTGGATGCCCAGGTTACATCTAAAGAGAACCTCCACGGAATCAAACAAGCTTTGGATAAAGGCAGGAATAGGAACTATAAAATAATTGAGTACCCAGGGGTCAATCACCTTTTTCAGGAGGCTAAAACCGGGGCTTTCGAAGAATATCAGCTTATCGAACAAACCATGTCGCCAAAAGTATTGGACGATATGGCTACCTGGATTAACTCAATTATTCGCAGGTAATTACCGGCTGACCAATTCCTATGAAATACTCTGATCTCAGGAGTTTTATTTACTGATTTTTCGAGTGTTTAAACCGCAAAAAATATAATTTTAAAACGCTATAATCGTTGCGATTCATTTTCCAGTCCAGACTCGCGCCTGTCTTTTGATTTGATCCTGGTGTTTCCAAAGCGGTAGGTAAAACTCAATCTGATCTGTCGGCTCTCACCCACATAGGTGGTATGAAGCAGTAACTTGTTAAGTTGAGTATCTGTAATAATCTTATTTTTCCTTAATATATCGGAAGCCGCTATTCTAAGCGTTGCTTTTTCATGCATCAAATTCTTTTGCAGGCCAATGTCAACCTGTGAATTACCCTTTATATAAGTATTTAATCCACTTATATTTTTTGAGTTAACCACGCCTATTGCCTCGGCAGTAATGTGACTGGGAAGATTGAAGGTTTGTTGAATATTAATTGTCCCTGCAAAACGGCTCCGGTTATAATTCCCATAATCTATAGTTCCTACTTTATTCTCCAGACGATATCCAATACCGGTCAGACTCATATTCCACCATTTTGCCAACCTGATCTGTTGTGTGACAGTTAGGTTTATATTGTTCTGAAATCCGATATTCCTAGGCACCATATTAATGATACTCTCTTTAATTACTTCCGTAATAGTGCTGCTTATATCGCTTGTATGCGTGTAACTGGCAGAGATGGTCGTCTTTTTGTAACTATATTGAAGCGCTAATGTATTCGCATACTGTGGCTGCAGGAACGGATTACCTTTCCAATAGGAGAGTTCATCTACAGGATATGAAAATGGATTCAGGTTGTTATAAGCCGGGCGGTCAATGCGACGTGCAAAACTTAGGTTGTAGGTGCCTTCTTGCTTAGTTTTATAAGTTATTGCAGCCGTAGGAAAAACGTTCAGGTAGTTTCTAACTACAGAAGTTGCAGATTGACTACTACCTGCTGTCGGTAGTAAGTTTCCTTCGGAATGTGTATGTTCTAATCTCACGCCAAGATCAAAGCTCAGTACATCATTTATTGGCGTTTCATATTTAAGGTATCCGGCACTTATTTGTTCCTTGTAGTCAAAAGTATTGGACAGGTTGATATCAATAACATTGACGCTGCCATTTGCATCATACTGGTCAAATACATTTTTTGCATTTACCTCAGAGAACTTAGCGCCTGTTAACATCCGCCCTTTCCCAATTGGAAAGCCATAATCACCCTTAACCGCATATAGCTTAATATTTCGGCTATTGGCCACAAAGAAATTATTTGAGGACTGGAATTCCCCTTCAGCTGAATAAAAAGCATTAGTACTCAAATTTTCTGTAGCGGCATCAAAAATTCCATAGTCGGCATCTATGTCCAGACTTGTGCGATTACTACCTTTATACCTATAGTTTAAATTGGCATTATAACGTCTGGCTCTTTGTGCCGGATAGCTACTCTCACTTTTAAGTGTCTGTAAAAGTGCTCCTGTTAACTGATCAAAAATATTTGTTGTCGGTGTGATCAAGCCGCCACCACTTGAAAAATTACCATTCACTACCATTCCGATTGTTTTGGCGGTATCTATTGCGAAATCTAAACCGACAGTAGATCCAATACTATGTTTTTTGTCCACATCATGATTGGAGTTTATATATACCTTTCCGTTTGTTGTCCGGTCATAGTCGTAGTCCATCGCAAAATGTCCAAAATTATGATTGTAACTACCGAAGGCATTAAATTTACCCTTTCGGAAATTAAGGTTCAAATTGGTGTTTTGCTTTAAGGTAATACCAAAAGCGACACCATTATTAATAGTACCGTTGAAACCCTCGGCAATTGATTTTTGAAGTACAAGATTAACGATGCCACCAGTTCCGGCAGCGTCATACTCAGCAGAAGGGTTTTTGATGACTTCAATAGCTTTTAAATCGGATGCGGACATTGACTTAAGCAGTTGAGCCAATTCTTCAGCCTGTAAATAGGTCTGTCTGCCATTAATCATCACCAACGCAGCACTGGCCCCATTCAGGGTGATTGTATTGTCCTGGTTAACAACTACTCCTGGTGTTTTTCTTAAAGCTTCCAGGCCATTTAAACCCTGAGCGGTTATGCTTTTTTCAATGTTATAAATCATTTTTCTTCCTTCGATTTTAACAAGCGGCTTACTCATGGAACTCTGAATAACAACTTCTTTTAAACTACGGGCGGTAGTTTCAATCGTTATAACACCTACATCCATGTTGCCTGTTAATTTTAACAGCTCACTCTGGTAAGACAGCGTGCCCAGATAACTAATAAAAATCAGATATGTACCACCCTTAACCGTAAAAGAAAAGTTGCCATCCTTATCGCTCAATGTCTGTTTAATTGCCAGACCATCAATCCCATTTTTTAAAAGCAGAGTTGCACCGTCTACAACCTCATTATTCGAATCTTTAATGATACCTTTTAAGGTATTGTCCTGATTACTTTGCGCAAAAGACTTCGAACAAAAACATGCCAAAATGATGAATAAATGACAGGTTTTCCTTAGTTTATAGGTTATCATAATAGTTTTTATATTGTTCAATCGGATAAAATTCAAATATTGATTTATTTTAGTATTTCCATTGCTGTTTTAGCGTTTCGTTACTAAAAACAGATGTGAAAGGAAAATAGTCCTTTTCATTCTCAGAACTAAGATCTCTATGTTATCTAGGATAAGCAGATCGCAGATATTTGAAGTTGGATTCATTCAATACTTGATTATGGGTGCATTATGACAGGCCTGTAAGATAAGAACTTATATTAAATACTTACAAGATGGTAGATTTCAAAGATCTCATATAAATTTTCAATAGGTAACATATTTCATCAGCTATATTTACCGTCGATTCACAATGTATTCTGGATTTTCATCGGCAAAAATAAATTTGGAATGTGTCGGCTTTCTGGTACATTTTGCAGGAATTTTAAAAAAATCATTGTGATCAAAGAAATAATTCCGTTAAAAGAGCTTAATACGTCCGCCACGGTGAAATTGATCAGCAGGCAATTTCAATGAATAATTTTGCTTCTTTTCTGGAAAGCTACGGAATTAATGAACTGGTAGTAGATGAGACAGGCAATCAGTAGCGATTTGATATCAAGTTCTCTTTTTAGCCCGAAAATCCCCGGAGTTTACAGGATATTATAACAGGGATAGGACTTAGTTTATCAAAGGAAACCCGAACCGACGATATAATACCCTTACCATCATGAGTAGCTTTAAATATAAAGTACACGGTTAGATGAAAGTGAGGGCTAATGTTGCAGACAGGATAAATAGTGTACATTTGCGTTCTTGGCAAGCCATTACAAAGAAACTATGTTATGAATGTAGGCAGAAAGAACCGCCAAATGGTGCATTTTTTTAAATTGTATTAAACTATAACATATGAAAACTTTTACACTGTCCCTTTTGATAGTTTTGTCGTGTTCTTTTGCGGCGATTTCACAGAATCGTTTTCTAACAAAGAAGATAAAAGCAGAAACCATTGCTGGTATCTCAAAGAGCTTAAAAGAAAATTATATTTTTCTTGACACTGCCATTCGGATGGGGAATTTTATCAGCCGACAATTTAAAATGGGTGTCTACGATACCATCCAGACACCAAGTGTTTTTGCGAAAAAAATAACTACAGACCTACTGTCGGTTTATCAAGATGGTCACTTGTCGATTAGCTATGATCCTCGGGCAGCTGAATTAGAAGAAAAATCTGATACCGTTGCACAGAGGATAAGGCGTCTTCAATTCAGAAAAGAAGTGAATTTTGGAATGGAAAAAGCTGAAATTATGCCCGGAAATATAGGATATTTAAAGTTGAAAGGTTTTTTTTCGCCTGACCAGGAGACTAAGGTAGCAGTTACAGCGGCATTGCAGTTTGTTAGCAATAGTAATGCACTAATAATCGACCTCAGGGATAATCGGGGTGGAGATCCGGCTGCTGTAAGCTTTTTCTGCGGATTCTTCTTCAAAGAAAAAACACATCTAAACGACCTTTATTGCCGTAACGACCGCTCTTATACTCAATTCTGGGCAATACCAGAAACTTCTTTACAGGCGCTTAAGACCATCCCAATCTATATTTTAACTAATAATCAAACCTTTTCAGCTGGAGAGGAATTGGCTTACGATCTTCAAGCCCAGCGCCGGGCGCTAATCGTTGGAGAACGTACCGGAGGCGGTGCGCATCCCGTAGCTCCAGAACCGGTAGGTAACGAATTTACGGCTAATATTCCCAATTCCAGAGCAATAAACCCGATTACGAAAACGAACTGGGAGGGCGTTGGTGTACGTCCTGATAAGGAAGTGATAGGCGATAAAGCTCTTGAAACAGCATTAAAACTGATAAAATAGAAATCCAAGGTAACTAGATGCTGCTTTGTTTGCCTTTGCTTTCCCCCGGCATACCCAACTGGCGAGTGTTATCTTTTTCTGATTGGCTGTCCATAAATTTAAGCAACCAACTCATTATAGAATCAATTTCGGGAAAGTTGCATTAATCAAGTATTTTGATCTGGATATGTTGTGCAATATCATCAAAGAAAATTAACTTTACCGAAAACCATTTCAAATTCTTAACATTTATTTCGTACAAAATGAAACTTGTAACTATTCAGAAAAACGTTTTAGTATTGACTTTAATGTTGTTTTCGTTCGGAACCTTCGCCCAAGGGATCAACGCTGATGCATCAAAGAAACTTAATGTACTTCAACAGCAATTTGTAGATCTCCGGTTTGGTATGTTCATCCATTACAACATTCCAACTTATGCAAATGCAGATTGGCCCGATCCTGAAGCTTCTCCAAAATTGTTCAACCCTAAAAAGCTCGACGCAAACCAGTGGGCTAAAGCAGCAAAATCTGCTAACATGAGTTATGGCTGTTTAACCACCAAACACCACAGCGGATTTTGTATATGGGATACTAAAAGCACAGATTATAATGTAATGAACAGTACTTACGGAAAAGATGTGGTTAAGCAGTTTACCGATGCTTTCCGGGCAAATGGATTAAAAGTAATGCTTTATTATTCCATTTTAGATACACATCATAAATTGAGGCCCAATCAGATTACTTCGAGACATATCGATATGATTAAACAGCAATTAACCGAACTATTGACCAGGTATGGCAAAATAGAAGCTTTAATTATTGACGGCTGGGATGCTCCGTGGTCGAGGATTTCTTATGATGATGTACCATTCGAGGATATTTATACTTTGATCAAAACATTGCAGCCTGACTGTCTTGTAATGGATTTAAATGGAGCAAAATACCCTTCAGAAGGACTTTATTATACTGACATTAAAACTTACGAAATGGGCGCTGGTCAACGCATGCCTAAAGAAAGTAAAGTGATGCCAACTTTAGCCTGCTTACCCATTAATACTTCATGGTTTTGGAAAACAGATTTTCCAACGGTTCCGGTAAGAAAGCCACAAGAAATTGTAGAAGACCTGATTAAACCTTTAAACGCAGCAAGTTGTAATTTTATCTTAAATGTGGCGCCAAACAGAGATGGTTTAATTGATGATAATGCGCTCGCTGCCTTGAAAGAAGTTGGTCAATTATGGAAGAATGAAGGGCCAACCAAATCGCTTCCGCCATTGGGTTTGCCGATTATTTCCAGTAACCTCGCCAAAAACCAGGCAAGCAACTCAAGTTGGAGCAACGACATGAATATTATGGATTTTGCAAATGATGATAGCTACAAGTCCTCATGGGAATCGAACAGTGCGGTCACCAATCCCTGGTATGAAGTTGATTTTAAGAATGAAAAAGCTATAAATATGATTGTGGTGGCCGAACAAAAAGAAAACATCGACACTTATGTACTTGAATATTGGAACGGTGTGGAATGGAAAAAAGCTTTTGACGGAAAAAATGAAGACCGCATTAAAATTCATCGTTTCGATCGTGTCTGGACCAGTAAAGTCCGCATCCGCATTACACATGCCAAAGAAACGCCATCAATTGCAGAATTTCAGGTTTTTAATGAGCGGAGGTAGCAATCTTATCAGGGTTCCTTAAGGATGAGGAACCCTTTTTTATATGTTTACAGATTAAAGTTTAATATTTAAAACTTATCCTTTATCCCAAAGAGGCCCATTAATCCTCCGGTATGAATGGCCAGGATTTTTTCATCCTTACCGATATTTCCCTGTTGCTGTAGATTTTGAATAGCATAAAACATTTTTGCGGTATAAACAGGGTCTAAAAGTAGTCCGGTTTTTGCAGTAAAGTTTTTGATAAAGCTGATTAATTGAGGCGTAGTTTTTGCGTATCCGCCAAAATGATAATCGAGGTGAAGTATTAGGTGATGCGATAGAGGTGTGTATTTCGTTATTTCCTCTTTGATAAAGGAAGCACCTTTTAACACGGGTATGATATGAAGTTTCGTATTTAAACCGTTTTGCTGAATTCCGCTTAATAAACCTGCCGCAGTGGTTCCTGTTCCGGCGGCACAAAAAATGTGGTCGTATGGTTCAGCCAGTTCTTTAATTACCTCTGCACAGCCGATGATGGCCTCTGCAGAAGCCCCGCCTTCATCAATAAAATAAGCCTGATGATCGTTGGCAAAATGCTGTTGAAACAATTTGTGTTTATCCCTATAACTTTCACGGTCGGTAAAAATGAGTTTCATCCCGAATAAACTGCATAGCAATAACATTTCATTTTGTACTTCTTCTCCACGTACAAAAGCTGTAGCGGTTAACCCTGATCTTGATGCAGCAGCAGCAGTTGCTACAAGGTGATTAGAGTAAGCCCCACCAAAGGTAACCAGATGTGTTTTGTGCGCTGCTTTGGCCTTTGCTAAAATATATTTAAGCTTCCGCCATTTGTTGCCAGAAATATAAGGATCAATAAGATCGTCCCGTTTAACAAACAGGTTGTTGAAAGGCGCAAATGTTATTTTTTGTACCGGGCTATATATTTCTTCGAACACGTGTAAAAATAAAGGAGGTTGTATCACATAAATATAGATTTTGTCATCCTGAGCCTGTCGAAGGGCCTATTTAAATATTCTTTAAGGTGTTTCGACAGGCTTAACATGACAGCATCTAGGTTGAATTGCCTTTATCATACAACCACTTTAAACATAATTATATTTAATCGTTTGTTATTTACCGATACCTAAACCAATACCCGCATTAACCATGCTGTATTTTGCCTGGGTATACGAACCATAAAACTTAAAGAAACCAAATTTTAGCTGAAAGCCTAAACTTGCCCTCACACCATCAATATCGGTCTGTTTAACCGAAATTGGGTCAACATAAGTTGTATTGTTTATGCCGTCTTCAAATGTATAAGTACCAAGCGCTTTTAAATTGGTGTTCGAGGTTTGGTAACCGATGCTGGCAAAAGGAGTGAAAAACAGAATTTTTTTAGAAACAATGGCATCAAAGTTTACACCATTGAATTTAGCATCTATACGCTGATCAGAGTTTGCAGTATTATTGATATTCAGCGGCAAATTATATTTGTACTGGGTAAATCCTCCTGCGATTGCAATGTCTACCGGAACCAGTTTCTCCGTTGTTGATCCCATAAACAAAGGTAAAAGTTCAACTTTTGCACCAAAACCGATCATGGATAAACTTCCTAAGTCGTTACCTAGTTTTATTTTAGGCATTGCCCTTAAAGTAACATCAATGTTTTTTGGTAAACCTAGTGTAGCCTGTATCTGTGCTGAAGGTACTACATGGAAACCCACGCCCTGTGGCAGGTTGAAAAATTTACCTGTAGGGATACCGTTGCTGGTGTATACTTCCATTTTACCACCCTCGCGATCATCTCCAAAAGCAGTAGGGCCTATTGAAGAAGCGCCGGGTGCTGGTTTAATATTGCTTAAACCCAATGTATTTACATCGTAACTTCTGGCCGATTGTGGAACAAAAGCCCCGGAGGCTGAAACCCTGACATCGAATTTTAAAAAACCTTTTGATTGGGCAGTGTTAGACCATCCATCGGTTAAACCCAGTCCTAAGCCTTTGTATAAAGGATCGAAATAGGCATTAACCAATTTGGTTGCATCGGCTGGTCCGCCAACAAACAAGTCTCCAACATCTTGTTGAGCACTTGCTTTTTCAGCCGTTGCCAATAAAAATAAGGCACATAAAGCCTTTAAAATGTAATATTTCTTCATATAAACGATTTAGGATGATTTCTTTGTCTAAAGATAGAGTTGTTTTCTTTAAAACTGTAATGATTAAAAAATTCTTGAAGTTAAAAGTTTATTTTTGCCCCATGGAAAATGTGGTCGAATTGCAGGAATCAGAAGAGCAGGAATTATATGAACACTTAAAAATTATTGTCGATAAGGGGCAGTCTTTGCTGCGTATCGACAAATTTTTGATGGTGCGCGTAGAAAATGCTTCCCGAAACCGTATTCAGAATGCAATTGATGCAGGGAATGTACTGGTTAACCAGAAACAGATCAAAGCGAGTTACAAGGTTAAACCTCATGATGAAATATCTATCGTTTTACCGCACCCACCGCGCGATACCGAAGTTTATCCTGAAGATTTGCCATTGGATATCATTTACGAGGATAGCGATCTTTTGGTCGTAAATAAAGCTGCCGGGATGGTTGTACACCCAGGTTTTAACAATTATACCGGAACTTTGGTTCATGCTTTGGCATTCCACTTTGAACAACTCCCTCAACTGCCGGGCAATGATGGTCGCCCGGGCCTGGTGCACCGTATTGATAAGGATACCTCGGGTTTACTGCTAATCAGTAAAAATGAAAAGTCGATTACGCACCTTGCACGTCAGTTTTTTGATCACAGCATTACCCGTAAATATATTGCGTTGGTTTGGGGCGATATCGAAAACGATGGAACGGTAACCGGTTATATTGGCAGAAGTGTGAAAGACCGTCGAGTGATGGATATTTACGATGATGAAGAAAAAGGGAAATGGTCTGTAACACACTATAAAGTATTAAAACGTTTGGGTTATGTTACTTTAATCAGTTGTGAACTTGAAACTGGCCGTACGCACCAGATCAGGGCACACATGCAGCACATTGGTCATCCACTTTTTAACGATGCAATGTATGGTGGCGATAAGATTTTAAAAGGAACTACGTTTAATAAGTACAAACAGTTTGTAGATAACTGTTTCGAATTGTTGCCCCGTCAGGCTTTACATGCACAAAGTTTGGGTTTTATCCATCCCAGCACCAAGGAGTATATTTATTTTGAATCGCCATTGCCGCCCGATTTTAAGGCTGGCTTAACCAAATGGGAAAATTATATCGCTACATCATAAAATATGCTTCAGGAGTACCTTTTATTTAATGATGAATTTCAGGCGGTAGATGACCCGATTTTGACAGCTTCCAACAGAAGCTTCAAATTTGGCGATGGACTGTTCGAAAGCATGCGGATGATTAATAATAAGCTGCAATTTGCCGACCTACATGCCGATAGATTAACAGCAGGTATGAAAGCGCTAAAAATAGACGGTCACGCTTTAATGGATGATTATTTTCTGCGCCAAAAAACAGCCGATCTGGCAAAACGCAACAAATGGAACGGTAATGTTCGTTTCCGTCTTTCAGTTTATAGGGGAGGAGCAGGTGTTTATACGCCCGAAATAAATAAAGCCGGTTATATTTTAGAAGGCATTCCCTTAAAAGCATCCACTTATGAGTTAAACAGCAAAGGTTTGATTATTGATGTTTTTGACGAAATGACCAAGCCGGTGAATAAACTCTCGAATTTTAAAACAGCCAATGCGCTTCTGTATGTTATGGCCGGGCTTTTTAAAAGTCAAAACCGCCTTGATGAGGCCATGATCCTGAACCAACATGGCTTTCTTTGCGAAAGCATTAGCGCTAACGTTTTTGTGGTGTACAACAAGCAGATTTATACGCCCTCACTGGCTGAAGGTTGCATAAGTGGTGTAATGCGGACGGCTATTATGCAGTTGTGCAAAATGAATGATATGCCTTTGATTGAGGCACAGATCAACCCCGAAATATTAAAAGAAGCTGAAGAAGTTTTTATCACCAATGCTACGCAAGGCATACAATGGGTAATGGGCTACGGTAGAAAGCGTTATTTTAACGAAGTATCTAAGTTTTTGATTGAGAAGCTGAATAATTTCTAGCGTTAATCATGCGCTGGTCAAGAGATCACATTTTACACTTTGTAAATACTAGCTGATTGGATCGCTTCAAATTTAACTCATTTCTTTTTTTGGAAAGCAAAGCTTGTAGTGCTTCGGTTCCGTTTAGTCCCGCTCTTTGCTTAATCCCGATGAAATTTACTTCACAAGAGAAACAAATCCCTAATCGGGATAACGCTTTCGGTCGGGTTTATTTAACAAGGGATAGTTCTACTCCGCAATTTAAACCCAAATAGTTGCACTTTGTGGCCACTTAAACCCGATCAAAGCGGGATGCCAATTTCCTTCAAATTGGCAGAAGCGGGAGCGGGGCTGTATTGACCTAAAAGCTACTGTTACTGCTTTCCAAAAAAAGAATAACCTGAGTGGGTCGTCATCCCGACTGAAGTGCAGCGAAATGGAGGGATCTTTGAAGTTGATTCATATCCATACGGCTAAATAGATTTCTCGACTTCGTTGCACTCCGCTCGAAATGACGTATCTTCTACAACCGCATTCCTCTCAAGAAATCTTCGATCAGCATTCGCTTTTTCCCTTCGTATTGAATGTCTAAAAGTTTGATAAAACCATCTTTTGCGGCAAATTTTAAATAAGTTTTACCGTCTGTTAAAAAGCCGCCGGCAACTATACCTGGTTCTTTATCTTCTATTTCGGCCTTGAATACCTTCAGGGTTTTATCATTTAAAAAAGTAAAAGCAGTGGGATATGGGCTCAGGCCGCGAATTAAATTATAAACCGTATGCGCTTGGTTATTCCAGTCGATTTTACAATCGTCTTTGAAAATTTTAGGTGCATGCTTTAGTTCTCCGCTTTGCGGCTGCGGTTGTTCGTTAACCTCGCCAGCCTCAATTGCTTTAAGCGTTTTTACCAGCAGGTTGGCCCCAATGTACATCAGTTTGTCGTGCAGGTCGCCGGCGGTTTCATCATCGGCAATGGCGGTACTATCACTGAGGATAATATTACCGGTATCAATTTCATGTGTAAGGAAAAAAGTTGTTACACCACTTTCCTTTTCTCCGTTTATAATGGCGTGGTTTATTGGTGCGGCACCACGGTATTGGGGCAAAAGCGATCCGTGTAAGTTAATGGTGCCTTTTGGAGGCATATTCCATACCACTTCGGGTAACATTCTAAAAGCTACCACTACTTGTAAATCGGCTTGGTAAGATCTTAATTCCGCAATAAATTCAGGATTTTTTAATTTTTCAGGTTGTAAAACGGGAATTCCTTTTTCTACAGCATATTTTTTTACTGCACTTTCATTCAGTTTTTGGCCACGGCCAGCAGGTTTGTCTGGTGCAGTAACCACTGCAACTACATCGAAACTGGCTTGTACTAAGGCATCTAAAGAAGCTACTGCGAAATCGGGCGTACCCATAAAAACTATTTTCATAAAGAAAGTGTTGTGTTTCTAAAAATAACGTGGCTACCCGCGTTAAAGTTTTGCAAAATAACTAAAAATAAACCCATACTTATAGGCAAAAATGGTACAAGGCAAAGATGTTGTTAAAGCAAGTGGATTGGTATACGTAACAGATACTATGCCTGGGATTTACCGGAAAGGAAAGCCAGGTAAATTCCATTATGAAGATAAGCATGGTAATAAAATCACTGATGAAAAACACCTCGACCGAATTAAAGCATTGGTCATTCCTCCAGCCTGGCAAAATGTATGGATAGCCAATAAACCTAATGCTTACTTACAGGTTACTGGTATAGATGCTGCGGGCAGGAAACAATATAAATACCATGCAAAGTGGACAAACCGCCGATCGGAAGATAAGTATTTTCGTTTATTGGAATTTGGAAAAGCACTGCCCAGTGCCCGGAAAAATCTCGAAAAAGACCTTCGCAGAAAAGATTTCGACGAACGTAAAGTATTGGCCATTTCGGTAGATGTACTCCAAAAAACGCTAATTCGTGTGGGTAATGAAAGTTATAAGCAGCTGTATGGTTCTTTCGGCTTAACTACACTTCGTGATAAACATGTTAAAATTGAGGGGAGTAAGATTACGAT
Source organism: Pedobacter alluvionis (assembly GCF_003664035.1). GTDB lineage: Bacteria > Bacteroidota > Bacteroidia > Sphingobacteriales > Sphingobacteriaceae > Pedobacter > Pedobacter alluvionis. Next base: position 555,891 of record NZ_RCCK01000014.1, on the reverse strand, counting down.
GGATTTTGTTGGGAAAAAAGGTGTCCGACAGAAAGTGGTATTAAACGACCGGTCGCTTGCGAAACTGGTGAAGAAATGCAGGGATATCCCCGGGCAGGAATTATTTCAGTATTATTCAAATGGGAAAGAACATAAAAGCATCGATTCTGGTAAAATTAACGCTTACATTAAAGAAATTACAGGAGATGATTTTACGGCCAAAGATTTTAGAACCTGGGGCGGAACGTTAGAAGCATTGCGCCAGTTTTCGAAGTGCAGTGCTGATGAAAATTTTAACCTTAATTCGAAACAAACAATTGTATCGGTTTTAGATTGTGTAGCAAAAAAATTAGGCAATACCAGAGCGGTTTGTAAGAGTTCCTACGTGTATCCGTTATTGCTCACCGCTTACGAAAACAATGAACTTGATAAATACATGAAAAAAATGAATAATAACAAAGGAAATGGTAAATTAGGTCTAACACATGATGAGAAAGTTTTAATATCATTTTTAAAATCGGGTAGTAAATAGAAAACCCATTATATTTGTTTTTTTATTCCTGTATGCAAATTAACTTTGATGATAACGTTGCTGTTTATTTTACATTGATCGAAGAGTCTCCGATGCCGATTGGCTTGTATATCGGGGAGAATATGAACATCAAAGTTGCCAATAAAGCAATGCTTAAGGCATGGGGAAGAGATAATTCGGTTATTGGGCAAGAACTCGCTATTGCTTTACCCGAACTTAAAGAACAGCCTTTTTTAGAAATCCTTCAAAATGTTCGTAAAACCGGAATTGCTTACGAAACTAAAGAGGATAGGGTAATGCTAATTAATGATGGTGTTTTACAGACTTTCTATTTCGATTTTATTTATAAGCCCCTAAAGGATAATGATGGAAATGTATGGGGAATTTTGAATAATGCTACTAATGTTACCGAACTGGTAAATGCCCGATTAAAGATTAAAGCCAGTGAAGAACTTTTTCGGAAGATGATTCAGGATGCACCTGTGGCCATTGGTATTTTGAGAGGCGAAAATTTTATAATTGAACAGGCAAATGCGGATCTTTTAAAATTATGGGGTAAAACAGAAGAGGTTGTCGGTCTCTATTTAATTGATGGTTTGCCCGAACTAAAGGGACAGCCCTTTCCCGATTTGTTAACTCAGGTTTACCAGACAGGGGTGCCGCATTACGGTTACGAAACCATGGCGAGATTGGAAAGATATGGTGTGCTTCAGGATTATTATTTCAATTTCGTATACGACCCAATACGCGATCAGCACAATGTGGTGACCGGGATTATGGTGGTTGCCAACGAAATCACCTCGTTGGTACATTCTCGGATGGAAATGGCCAAAAGCGAAGAGCGTTTCAGGAATTTATTATTGGATACTCCGATGGCCACAGGCTATTACGAAACAGAAGATATTATAATCTCTCTTGCTAACGATGAAATGCTGCGGTTTTGGGGGAAAGATAAAAGTGTAATCGGAAAGCCGATAGAAGAGGCGATACCTGAATTAAAAGGACAACCTTTTATCAATATTTTAAAAGAGGTTTATCGTACAGGAATTCCTTACCATGCCGATCAGCAAGAGGCATTATTGCCTGTTAATGGTAAAATGGAAAAGTTGTGGTTCAATTTTACTTATAAACCTTTAATGAATGCTGAAGGGAAAGTTTATGCCATTTTACATGCTGCAATGGATGTAACTAAGCAAGTTCGGCTTCAGCAGCAAAAAGACGAATTTTTGGGCATTGCGAGCCACGAACTTAAAACCCCGGTAACCAGTATCAAAGCTTATGCACAGGTATTGGAAAGGATGATCAGAAATGATGGTGATGAGAAAAAGGCTGATATGGTACGCAAAATGGATTTACAATTGAACCGTTTAACAGGTTTAATTGGCGATTTGCTTGATGTAACCAAAATACAGTCAGGAAAAATGACTTTTAATCCGATAAAATTTGATTTTGACCAGGCGGTAAGAGAAATCGTCGACGAAATGCAACATATCACCTCTAAACATTGCATCAAAACCGATTTAAACAGCAATGCCATGGTTTATGTCGATCGGGAACGTATTGGCCAGGTGATCACCAATTTTTTATCAAATGCTATTAAATATTCTACTGATGCCAATCAGATTGATGTGAGTACCTATGCGTTGAACGGGGAAGTGATTTTGTGTGTACGGGATTATGGAATTGGGATTTCGAAAGTGCAGCAGCATAAGGTTTTCGATCAGTTTTATCGCGTGGGCGGAAATCTGCAACATACCTATCCGGGCCTAGGTCTTGGGCTTTATATTTCAGCAGAAATTATAAAAAATGAAAAGGGCAGAATTTGGGTGGAAAGTGAAGAGGGACAGGGTGCCTCATTTTGCTTTGCCTTAAAGATTTAATTACACCAATTCATAATTAACTGGTGTAATTGTTTATCCTGTATTATTCTTTAGGTGCCTTTTTTATCGGATGAACAGGTTGTTCTTCGTTTTCACGCTGTTTCGCCGGATTATTCGTCCGAACAGGCTTAGTGGGTGTACTGTCGTTTTCTTTTCTTACTGTTTTATGGTCAACAGGTTCTCTGCCTTTTGGTACCTCTTCCTGGTAATTGCTCCCGGGTTTATCGCTTTTCACTTTTGGACCGCTCATACTTATAATTATTGAATGATTGATTTTTGGATTATTGAATAGCACAACGCTTATCAATTACAAATAATAACAAACCTCTATCTGTTAAGTTTGAAAATAATTGCAAGAGCAATTCAATCCTGCTCTCATTCAATCATTCTCACATTCAATAATTAATTATATAGCAAATATTTCTTACGCATAGTTTTGTACGCGCTTAGGCCGGGTTCCCAGCTCGCCCTGATTTCTGCTTCACTTTTTCCATTTATTACCTGTTGCCTGAAATCTGCCACCCCAACTAATCTTTCGATAACACCCATTTCTTTACTTAATTTGGTATTAAAGAAATCTTCTTTTCTTGGCGATGCCTGATATAGGTCGATTAACCAGCTGATATTTACCTGTTTCGATTTTACCAGTTTTGAAGTGTCGTAAGTTCTTAAATCTAAGCCATAACAAACCTGATCTTGAAATAATGGTGTTTCAGACATTCCTTTTATGCTTTTTGGCGTAAAACTGAAATCGAATTTACCTTTAAGGTAAGGTGCCCCAACAACAGTAAAAGGAAACATTGTTCCGCGGCCGTGATTTAAATAAGTACCTTCAAATAAACAGGTAGATGGATAAAGTAAAATAGATTGCTGCGTATTTAAGTTTGGAGAGGGTTTAACCGGTAAAGTATACGCCATATCATGATTGTAATTTGCGTTTTTGATGATGGTAATCTTGCATTTAACTTTATTTTTCAACCAGCCTTCGCCATTTAACATCTGTGCATATTCGCCAACCGTTAAGCCGTGCGCAATAGGGATTGGTTGCACACCTATGCCTGATTTAAATTTTGGATCTAAAATCGGCCCATCAATTAAATAGCCGTTCGGATTTGGACGGTCTAAAATCAATAATGTTTTATTGTTTGCAGCACAAGCTTCCATAACGTGCTGTAAGGTATTGATATAGGTGTAAAAACGAACCCCAACATCCTGGATATCGAATACCATAATGTCAATATCTGCTAAATCTTCAGCTGTAGGCGTGCTGTGTTTGCCATAAAGTGAAATGGCTTTTATACCTGTTTTGGAATCAACATCATCGTTAACGGTAACGCCGGCACTCGCATTGCCTCTAAAACCATGTTCAGGACCAAATATCTTCTGGATTTTAACACCTCTTTTCAGCAGGCTATCAACCGAAGTCTGCGTACCGATAACCGATGTAGGGTTAACGACCATACCAACACGTTTACCTTTTAACAGCGGGAGATATTTTTCAGTCTGTTCTGCACCGGTTTTAATTGCCGTTGGCAGTTTAACAGTCTTAATCATCAGTTTTCTGTTTTCCGGGCTTTTCTTTCCCAAAGCTTCCTGTTCAAGTGGTTTGGGTTGTCCGCAGGCCGATAATGCAATTAAACTGGTTAAAGTAAAGCTGATGTAATTTTTCATTTTCTTTTTATTCTAATCTTGGTGTTATAACAAAACAATTTATAACATATTTTATTTATGCTATTGGTATTTCTTGCTATAACTTCATGACTGATGTTTAAAGTTGGTTATTTATTTTCGAAAATGCCATTTTTAAAAAGGAATTGAGCATTTTTGTTACTTACTAATTGATTAAATTGAATTTCGAATATTTCATAGCAGGGCGGATAGCCATTAAATCTGAGCGTACTTTTTCAAAGCTGATTGTCCGCATTGCAATAGCAGGCGTGATGTTGAGTTTGGCTGTTATGATTCTTTCCATAGCCATTATTAAAGGCTTTAAAACGGAAATACAGGATAAAGTAAGGGGATATTTAGGTGATGTACAGATTACCCGTTACGATTTGAACAATTCATTTGAGCATTCTCCTTTTGTGCTTGATGGAGAAACCAAAAAAATGCTCAAAAATAATCGGGATATAGAATATTATTATCCTTTTGCTACAAAACCTGCCATCCTTTCGGCCAATAATGAAATTGAAGGCATTAATTTTAAAGGGATAGACAAAAGCTACAAGTGGGATTACATTAAACAGCATATTATAAGCGGAACCATCATCGACTTTTCCGACAGTACGGCTGCCATGCAGGAACTGCTCATCTCGAATTATACGGCTAATCGTTTAAAACTCAAAACAGGTGATGATTTTATCATGTACTTTGTTCAAAACCAGTTACGCCCGCGTAAATTTAAAATTGTAGGTATTTATGATATTGGCGTAGAAGATATCGATAAGGGTTTTGTGCTGGGTAATCTTAATATTATTAAACGGCTGAATAACTGGAAAGCCAACGAAATTGGTGGCATAGAAATCAGGATTAAGGATTTTAACAGGCTTAAGCCCATTGCCGATAATATTTACGAACAGCTTCCCCGCCATTTGCGCTCTTATTCTATTGAAGAAAATTTTCCTAATATTTTTACCTGGTTAGGCCTTCTTGATGTTAACACCAACGTGCTTTTAATCCTGATGTTAATTGTAGGTGTGATTAACATGGTTACCGCATTATTGATCATGATTTTAGAAAAAACAAATATGATCGGGATGCTGAAATCTTTTGGGGCCAGTAATTGGAGCATTATGAAAATTTTCCTTTACAACGCAGTTTATTTGGTTGGTATCGGCTTGTTACTTGGGAATATTCTGGGCTTAGGACTTGGTTTCTTGCAACAGTCCACTCACATTTTTAAACTTAATCAGGCGTCTTACTTTTTAGCCTACGCACCTATAGAATTTCATTTTATTGATGTGCTGCTGCTTAATATCGTTACGATAGTGGTGTGTTTAACGGTTTTGATTATCCCTTCATTATTAATCAGCAAGGTTTCTCCGCTTAAGGCGATCAGATTTAAATAAAAAAACTTGGAGCACCGGACAGATCATTTCCCGATGCCCAAGCAAACCTAAACTTAAACTCTTGTCAACTCAACTTTTACAGTTTTTGTAATATTACTTTTCTGAAACTGAGGATATGGTGTGATGTCGATTAATTTGAGTGAATAATTTATGCCATTAATTTTAATATTTGCTACACTTTCTAATGTGCCACATTCTCCACCTTTGCATAAAGTAATTTCCTGATCAATATTATTGCCTGTTAATTTGAAATTTGCTTTTGCACTTCCAGCGCTAACGCAATCAGCATTTATTGGGCAACGGTTATCACTAATCGATTTTAATGCTAATGTAGATGCGCCAATTGATTTTGACATATTGATTTCAAAATCGTAATTCGTTGTTTTTGTTTCAGATTTCTTCTTACATCCAAAAACAAAAATAGATAGGGCGATAAATAAGAATATTAAATTTTTCATTTATACGTGGATTAATTACTTCTTTTTAAAATGTATTCATAATCTATGGTAGCGTAAGAGGTAGCCGGAGACAAATCTGTTTTTGCATTTAACCTTTTTCTAAGGGTTAAATCCACTCCACTACTCCTGATATCGTATTCGCCATTTAAAACCATATTCCAATCAAAATCTGCTGTCCAAACACCTGCATCCTCAAAATAGCCTATACCTTTTTTGAATGAATAGGTTCCTTTTCCTCCTGATGGTTTTAATTTAGTATCGGCACTTGGCGTAATATTGAATTTTCCATCCCGTAACGAAATTGAAATTGGGCGGGTTTCAGGAACAGATTTAACACTATTGGTAATTACCAATACACCTGTATAATTACCATCCTGTAAAACATTTATGTTTGTAGTTTTTTTACAGCCCAGAGATAAGATCAGGGCAAAAAGTAAAATACAGATTTGGACTTTCATACCCCTTAAACGGGGTTCAAAATCAAAACGCTACACTTAAATTGAAATCCAGTCTATACCTTGAGTACTATGGATAAATTCAGTCCGTGGTTCGAGGTTTAAATACGGATAAGTGACTTTTGAAAGGTATAAGCCAGTAGGATGTGCAGGCAATGATAATTTTGAAGGTTGTAGGGTAACCAGTTCGCTTTCAAATTCGTCAAAACTAAGTTCTCCTTTACCTACCATTAACATTTTACCTACAATGATGCGAATCATTTTACCCAAAAAACGGTTACTGGCAATGTGGAACCTTAGCCTGTCGCCTTTTGGGTTTACGAATAAATCGGCTTCCATTACATTGCAAATGGTATGTTCGTATTTATCAGGATGCGTACAAAAAGCCCTGTAATCTTTGTATAACGGTAATAGTTTTACAACGGCTTTCATTTTATCAAAATCTAGATTGTTTAATTGATAAAAAGAACTTTGGGTGCTTAAAAAAGGGTCTTTATAGGTATGGATAAAATAATCATATTTCCGCTGTACAGCATCAAACCGGGCATGGGGTTTACCTTCCATTTTAATAATGTCGAATACGGCGATATTATAAGGTAAAGCTTTATTCAGGATGTAGAGCAGATCGAAATCAATCTCTTTTTCAATATCAGCATGGAAAAAAAACTGACTAGCATGTACATGTGCATCGGTCCGCCCGCAGCCGTTAATAGCAGTCGGTGATTTTAAAATCTTCGATAGGGTTTGTTCAATAACTTCCTGAACGCTTTTTACCCCAGGCTGTTTTTGCCACCCACTAAAGTACTGGCCTTGATATGCAATGTGAAAGAAATACCTCATTTTTCAGCTGCAATTTTACGGAAATTTTAGCAGCAGGAATATTAAATCATACTTTTGTGTGGTAAATTTTAATCATGGATTTAATAAACTGTCCTTGCGGAAGTGGAACTGCCTTTAGCCATTGTTGCCAGCCTTATCATTTAAAAGTGAAAGCGGCACCAACGGCAGAGGCCTTAATGCGTTCCAGATATTCGGCTTTCGTAGTAGCTGATGTGGATTATCTTTATGAAACTACACATAGTAGTAAAAGAAATAACCATTCAAAAAGCGAATATTTAAGCAGTGCGAAAAATACCAAATGGCTAAAACTCGAAATCGTTTTTTCAGATTTTGATGTTGTAGAGTTTAAAGCCTATTATCTGAATAAGAAGTTCCAAACTGAAATATTGCATGAAAAATCTAACTTCAAATTAGAAGATGGCAAGTGGTATTATGTGGACGGGGAATTTTATCTATAGAAGAAACTCACTTATGTTATCAGGTGTGATTACTTTGGTTTCCACATTTTCGTATGCATCTAAAAATGTTTTTGGAAATTTCACATTGGATTTTGGATTCCATTTAAATTCGTAAGCATTCATTAATCCATTTCTTTCTTCAATATAATCTATTTCTTGTTGTGCGTGGGTGCGCCAAAAGTATTGGTTGCAGTTGATCTGTTTATAGGCAAGAAGTTTAACCCGCTCACTAATGACGAAATTCTCCCAAAGGGCACCAATATCCTGTCTCAGTACAGCTGGACTAAATTGATTAATTACAGCGTTTCTGATCCCATTGTCGTAAAAGTAGATCTTGCGGCTTTTCTTTAATTCATTTCTTAAGTTTCTACTTAAAGAGCCCAATCTAAATACAATAAATGCCTTTTCGAGCAGATCGATATATTTCTCCGTTGTTTGATTATCCAGGCCCGATAACTGCCCAAGTTCATTGTATGATACCTCATTGCCTACCTGAAAAGCCAAAGCCTGAATTAATTTTTCCATCTTATCTGGTTTTTGTATTTTTTTCCAGATTAAAACATCCTTGTAAAGATAACTATCTGATAACTGCTTTAAGCGTATTTCTTCTCCGCCTTGATTGTTTACAATTTCTGGATAGTAGCCATAAACCAAGCGGTGATGTAACAATCTTTTTTCGGTAAGCAGGCCATGCTCCTCTATCATTTCTCCGAATGAAAAAGGAAACAGATTATATTCCCATTTTCTGCCCGTAAGTGGTTCGTTAATATGATTGGCCAACTCAAAAGCTGAAGAACCAGTAGCAATTACTTTTACATCTTTAAGTTGATCGATAATTAATTTTATAGATAGGCCAATGTTATCAATTCTTTGTGCCTCATCAATTACTAATGTTTTTGATTTTCCTAAAAGAGCACGTAATGATGTTGCGGTAGTATTGGTTAGTATTGTCCTAACGTCTGCATCATCACCATTCCACCACATAATCGGTTTGGCAAATTTTGAAGATAGTTGCTGTAAAAGGGTGCTCTTTCCAACTTGCCTTGGGCCTAAAAGAATGATTGCTTTTTCATCTTTTATATGTTTTTCAATAGAATTCGATATGGCTCTGGAAATCATATTCGCAAATTTAATATAAATTTTGCGAATTGAATCGCAAAATTTATATTAAATTTGCGATTTTACTCCTTTTAGCTATAATTTCTTTGCTTCGTTCCAATACACATCCATTTCTGCAAGTGTCATATCAGCCAGGGCTTTTCCGTTTTCTTTTGCTTTGGTTTCGAGGTATTGAAAACGTTTGATAAATTTTTTATTGGTTTTTTCCAATGCATTTTCAGGATTGATATTGATGAAACGCGCATAGTTGATCAGTGAGAAAAGTACATCGCCAAATTCTGATTCTGCTTTTTCGATGTCAATGGCCGTGTTATCGGTAACATTAAATTCGGTTTTAAATTCCTGCAGCTCTTCTTCTACCTTTTCCCAAACCTGGTTTTTATCTTCCCAATCGAAACCTACGCCACGGGCTTTTTCCTGGATACGGGCTGCTTTAACCAAAGCTGGTAATGAAGATGGAACACCGGCCAATACCGATTTATTGCCTTCTTTTAGTTTAATCTGCTCCCAATTTCGTTTTACATCTTCTTCGTTCTGTACTTCAACATCGCCATAAATATGTGGATGCCGGTTTACCAGTTTATCGCAAACCCCGTTTAAAACATCGGTAATGTTAAAATCGTTGGTTTCGGAAGCAATTCTCGAATAGAAAACCAGGTGCATCATTACATCACCAAGTTCCTTTTTAATTTCGTCTAAATCGCCCTCTAAAATGGCATCACTTAATTCATAAGTTTCCTCTATCGTTAAATGGCGCAGGGTTTCCATGGTCTGCTTTTTATCCCATGGGCATTGTGTACGCAATGTATCTAAAACGGTTAGTAAACGTGTAAAGGCATCAGCTGGATTATTGGCGCTTGCCGGAATTGGATTATTAGGCATGTTTTATGGTTGAACTATGTTTATCGAACGCTAAAGTACCAAACCCAGGCGATTAAGAAAAGCTGAAAGGGTATTCTGAACCATAAATATTTTAGCCCCGGTCCTGGCTTATGCAAATCTTCGTAGTTGATACGGTGTCTGGCCGCGTAAATATTGGCAGGTAAAATGGCAATGTAAAAAATAATTAGGGCTATCCCGGTAAAATATCTGGTGCTTTCAATCGCTAAGCCAATGGCAAATAAGATTTCCAGCACACCTGTTAAAAGTACAATTTCTACTTTTTTAGGAATAAACAAGGGGATCATGGCGGCCATACTGGTTTTAAACTTAAAATGCCCAATAGCGGTAAAAAGTAACATCACGCCGATGGCAATATTGCCTGCAAAAATATTTCCTTTATCAAAGGTGGTATGACCACCAAAGGCTAATAGGGCAATATACACGACAAGTAATACAAATAAAGGTTTCATTTATTATAATTTTTAATTTACTTGATCAAATTAAAGGCAATTAAAATTGTAGCAAGAAACAATACCAACAAACCAGCTAAAAAGATGAGATCAGCAGCTTTTTCCAGCCGCTGACTTGCCGTTTGTTGTCTCCTCATCGAGATAAAAGATAAGATGCAACTGGTCATAAAAAACATTACAGCTGCTACAGCAAATTCGTCAATTAAAGAACCATCGGTAAGTGCGAGTTTTTTTAAAGAAGTAAGCACAATAAAGCAAATACCCAAAAGATTGGCAGAAGTGCTTAAAATATGAGGCGATCTGTTTTCGGCCATTTTAATCTTTTTCTTCTAATTTAATCTTTTTTGTAATCCGGTAAACACGCTTCTTTTTATCAGGCTTATGTTCTTCTCCCATTAAAATGCCCCAAGGTTTTAAGCTATCTACTCTGTCGAATATTATTTTTAGCATGGCCAGGTAAGGAATACATAAAAACATGCCTGAAATGCCCCAAATCATTTCACCTACTACAATCCCAATAAAGGCAAATAGTGCATTTATTTTTACTTTCGAGCCCACCACTAATGGCATCAGTACATTTCCATCTATGGCATGTACACCAACATAGGCAATCAAAACCAGCAGCATTTTACCTGCACCTGCAGTTGCAAAAGTAATCAGGCAGCTTACTAATAGGGCAAAGAATATTCCCAAATAAGGAACTACATTAAAAATACCAGCTACCAGACCCAAAAGAACGGCATATTTAACGCCTAGTAAACTCAGAACAGTAATCATTAATACCGTAACAATAAGCATCTGTAAGAATAAACCTATGATGTATTTTTTAATAATGTACTGAATCTGACTTACAATTTCTGAAACTTTTTCTTTGTGTTCTTCACTAAAAACCGAAGTTAAAAAAGTAAATAAAACTCTCCGGTAGTTTAAAATAAAAAAAGTGAATAGTAGTGTGAAACCTAAAAATAACAGCGTAGAAGATAGCGTAGATAAGGTTGTCGCTACAATTGCTGCACTAGTAGCCAAAGCTTTCTCTGTGCTATCATTTAAATAATCGAGTTGTTTTTGAGAATTTATGCCGAAAGTGTGTGAAATCCATTTTTGAAGTTCGTGATAAGAAACATTCGCTTTCTCTTTAAGTAAAGGCCAATCTGCCCATAAATCGCTTAATTGATTGCCAAAGAAATAAATAATTCCTCCAATTACAGCAATCATCAAAATTACTGAAACCAGGGTTGATAAACTCCTTTTGAATTTTAATCTGCGTTCTAAAAAATTGCCAACAGGTAATAATAAGATGGCCATTAAAAAAGAAAAAAGTAGGGGAGCCAATAAAGAATGGCCTAAAATGGCGATGTATGTTAAACTGATTAAACAGAAAAGAACCAGGGCAAGCTTGGGTAGGAACGATAGTTTGTCTTTCATATAATTTTAAATCCTGTTTAATACAAAATGCCCGATTAATTGTTTCATCAATCGGGCATTTAAATATAAGAGATTATTTTTAATAGATACTCGCTTTATCTAAATGGGAAATGTCTTCGGGAGATAATTTTAGATTTGCGGCTTCAGTGAACGATTTTAACTGGCTTAAATCGGTAACACTTGCAATTGGTGCTGTAATTGAAGGATGATAAATTAACCAGGCCAGTGCTGCTGAAGCTGGCTCAACACCGTGCTTTTCAGCAACCTGATCCAGCGCATTTAAAATTTTAAAACCCCGTTCGTTCAGGAATTTTTTAATACTGCCACCGCGTTGGCTTTTATTCAAATCGTTCTCACTACGGTATTTTCCGGTTAAGAAACCACTTGCCAACGAATAATAGGTCACTACCCCCAAACCATAATCCAGGCAGATTTTTTCGTGTTCCTGCTCAAAGTTTTCTCTATCATAAAGGTTATATCCTGGTTGGTAAACTTCGTAACGCGGTAAGCTATGTTCGGTTGAATAAAGTAATGACTCTTTTAAGCGGTCGGCAGAAAAATTTGAAGCCCCGATCCAGCGGACTTTGCCTGCTTTAATTAAAGTTTCGTAGGCACTTAATGTTTCTTCAACGGGCGTGCTTTCGTCATCAAAATGAGAGAAATAAAGATCGATATAATCGGTTTGCAGGCGCGATAAGGAGTGTTCAACTTCATTAATGATATAATCTTTTTTTAGTGATTTACCCTGGCCCATATCTGAGCCTACCTTGGTAGCAATAATAATATCATGGCGTTTGTGCTGTTTTTTAAGCCAATTACCAATAATCGTTTCCGATTCGCCACCATTATTTCCAGGTACCCAGCGTGAGTACACATCGGCCGTATCTATAAAATTGAAACCACTTTCTACAAATTGGTCTAATATTTCAAACGATTTTTTTTCATCAATCGTCCAGCCAAAAACATTTCCTCCAAATGCTATTGGCGCAATATTTAAATCGGTTTTTCCTAAGGTTCTTTTTTCCATGATATGAAAGTTAATGATATTTTAACAAAATCAGGATGATGTGGTTTTTGCAGGAGATCGAATTGTATTAAAATGAGTTTATTTTTTTGGAAAGCAAGGCCTGTGTTGCTTCGGTTATACCCGTCCCGCCCTTTGCTTAATCCCGATTAAATCAAACGATAATAGAAAAATCACCTAAATCGGGATAACGCTGTCGGTCGGGTTTATTTTACCACAGATAGTAGTACTGTTTTAGCCTCCTAAACCCGATCGAAGCGAGATGCCGATATTTCATCGGCAGAAGCGGGACTGCAGAGCGCCAATAGCTTCTGCTAAGCTTTTCACAAAAAGAAGCTTAAGTTAAGATTTGTTTTTTAGCTTCTAAACAACAAACCGTTATTGTGGGGTCAGACAAACGCGTGTCGAGGCAATCTTATACCATAATCAACTAAAACCTTATGACCTAAATCTTTAACCTTCCGCCTTAATTGCTCTTAGCATTTCCCTTTTTCCAGGGGCGCCAGGTAATTTTTCGATGGTAAATCCGCAAGCTTTAACGGCCCTTTTCAGTTTCCCTGTAATGGCGTAGGTAACAAAAGTTCCGCCAGGTTTTAAGAAACTGCAGGCATGTGCAATAATTTCGTCGCTCCACATTTCGGGCTGGTGCTGTACTGAAAATGCATCATAATAAATCAGGTCAAATTTTTGGTCACTACCGTATTCTGCCAATGTGGTATGCGGAATTTCTAAGGTGCAAAGCGAGGTTAATTTTTGAGGCGTTTTTAATGCCTCAGTATAATTTGAAATAAAATCAGTCCATATTTCTGCAGGAACATACGCTGCATAACCAGTCTGCTCAATGATAGCTGTAGTAAGCGGAAAGGCCTCAATGCTGGTATAGTTAAGGTTAATGTTATTTGCCGCACAATATTCGAAACTTAAAATAAAGTTCAGTCCGGTGCCGAAACCAACTTCCAAAATGGAAACTTCATTTAAATTAGTCGAAGCAAATTTTAATCCGGCATCAATAAACACGTGTTTGCTTTCTTGGAGTGCGCCATGTTTACTATGGTAATGTTCGCCTATGGTTTCGTTGTAAAGTGTATTCGAACCATCAGCAGTAGGCGTTATAATATTCATGAGCTTGGATTATTTAATTTTTCAAGGTAATGATGCAAATATAGGAACAGGATTGATAGGATTTTTGGATTTTCAAGGTCAATGTACGGTTCCAGGATTCAATGAGTAAGAATTAACTATTCAAAGATCAGATTTGTCTTGATACTTGTGTCTTGCTACTTTTACCTTTCTACTTGTGTCTTTATACTTTTCGCTTTAATCTTTTGTTATTAGCTTTGATATCACCTAAACCCTAAATATGGACATCGAATCTTTCAGGGAATATTGTTTGAGTTTACCCGGCACTACAGAAGGTATGAAATGGGAACATCTGTGTTTTATGATAGAAGAGAAAATTTATGTGATTATTGCTATTGATGAGGGTAACCGTTTTTCTATCAAGTGCAATCCGGATGAATTTGATGAACTCGCTGCCAGAGACGGCATTGCGCAGGCCTATCATATGGCAAAGCGGCAATGGATCCAGATTGAAAATTTGGATGTACTGAATGATAAAGAACTAAAAAGTAGGGTGGCCAATTCGAGGGCAATGGTTTTGGCTAAATTACCGAAGAAAACACAGGCTAAGTACGCTTAAGTTTTCAGGGCTAGACCAATTTCTTCAATGCCATGATATAACCGATATGCATCCCCTCGTGGAAAGGGATAAAGTTTATCGCATCTTCTATCGAATTTAGTTTCATACCATAACGTTTGTCCCAAGGATCGAACTTTAAAAAAATACCACTCAAATAATCGGTGGTTAAACGATCCATGCTGTTCAAGAGTGTATCAAAAATGGAATCAATCTCTGTCTGCTCAATAAAATTTTCTGGTTTTGTCCCGCTTAAAAATGGCGAAAAATGTTCTTCTGTAACCGTTACCGTTAATCCCGATCTTACATAACACAGGTTTTGCTGTGCAGCGGTTAAATGGGCAATATTCCAGATCATGTTATTGTTAAAACCCGAAGGGATTTTGTTTAACTGCTCTGTGGTTAAATCTTTTACTAATTCCAGAACAAAAGCCCTGGTATTTTTAATCTGAGTGATGGTAGCGAGTGTATCAGGCATCGAATTGTTTTGTAAACAGCGATTTATTGCTCGTTTTTGGTTTCTTTCTTTTGTGTATCGTCTTTTTTTATGCCTTTATCAGCATTCAGTTCTTTCGACTTCATGATATTAAAACGATACATTTCTTCAATGCCTACCAGTTTTCTGGTACACTTTTCAATATCGGTTCCTTCTTGCCATAAATATGGACGGAAACTATAAGTCTTGGTGCCATCTAGATTCGCAATAAACTGGCTCCAATTGCTCCAGCGTAAACCTTTATAAAATTTAGAGAGATCACTATCGAAACAAAAAACAAGAAACTCGCCATAACCCGCTCCAAGTGGCTGCCAGGTTAGGCTGTTTGGTTCAAGGTAATACACGTTTTTAATGTCTTTACCCAAACCGCCGTAATTAATTGCAAAGAAACCACCTACAGCATCATCGGCAATTAAAAGGTAAGGAATGTTATCGCCATATTCTTGTATGGTTTTTCCTTTATTCCATTCGGCAACATTCCGGCTTAATCTTTCGCTGCCTGAACCTAAAATTCTAATCCAGCCATTATCAACCATTATGCCTCCGGTGTTGTAAATTACCGAACCAAGTGTAGCATAGGTCGTCATTTGCGAGTTGTATAAAACTTCTTTTGCTTTTGCAGAATCAACAGGCAGGATTTCTACCTTGTTTTTTGCAGAGTCGATCCACTTTTTTACCAATGGCCAGGCCGGATCAGTTTTGTTTATCAATGCTTCAAGACTGATTAACTTATTGTCTTGAGCAAAGCTTATGGAAGAGAGTAAGGTTAAATTTAGGATAAGAATTGTTTTGAATGCGCTTCTCATGAAAAGGGGCTTATGTTTTTTCAAAGATAGAATGATAATTAAGAATTGCCGAAAGGAGTTACGTTAATTTTACTTTGGGATAAATATTGAAGTTGGAGTAATTGTTAGTTCGTGGAGACACGAACCAAGGCGGTGGAAGAAAAATTGAGTTTAATTGTTGGATAATCATACAATCGGATGTTATCATCCGACTGATTTATTCAATATCTAAAAAGAATTGATTAATTCGATGAATTGAATTGATAATTTCAGCTAGTGTCAGATGGTAACATTTGACACCACGCTAATAAAAACAAAACGCCCCAAATAAATCGGGGCGCTTTTAATATAGGGATAATAAAATAATAGAATTTTAAAGTTGAGGAAAGTAAACCTTAAGCCTTCTATCTTAATTAAAACTATCGAGAGGAAAAGCCTTACACCCTCCACCTTCCAGCCTTCAACCTCAAAACTACCACATTCTAATCCTGTCTTCTGGTTTTTTATATAACTTATCGCCAGGTTTAACATCAAAAGCATTATACCATGCGTCCATATTTACAGGTGCACCAATGGTACGGTACGGACCTGGAGAATGCGGATCTGTTTTAATTAGCTGAGCAGCACTTTCGGGTAAAATATTACCTCTCCATACTTGGGCCCAGGCTAGGAAAAAACGCTGATCTGGTGTAAAACCATCAATTTTCTCATTGCTTTGACCTTGTTTGGTCATTTTGAAAGCAGTATAAGCGGCATTTAAACCTCCTAAATCGCCAATGTTTTCGCCCATCGTTAATTTACCAATTACATGAATGGTATCTAATACGGTATAAGCATCAAACTGCTCGCCTAAAGCTTTTGTTTTAGCGTCAAATTTAGCTTTGTCTTCCGCAGTCCACCAGTTTTTTAAGTTACCGGCAGCATCATATTGACTTCCGCTGTCATCAAAACCATGGCTCATTTCGTGACCAATCACTGCGCCTATACCACCATAATTAACGGCATCATCGGCATTTGGATCAAAGAAAGGGAACTGTAAAATACCAGCAGGGAAAACAATCTCATTCAGTGTAGGGCTGTAGTAAGCATTAACTGTTGGAGGTGTCATACCAAAACGTTTACGATCAACAGGCTTACCTAACTGATCAACCATTTCTTTATAGCCCCAAACACTTGCATTGCGTAAGTTTTGGAAATAAGTATCCTTATTAATCACTAAACCATCGTAGTTTTTCCATTTTTCAGGATAACCCACTTTTGGTGTAAAGGCATGTAATTTAGCTAATGCTTTTTGTTTGGTTTCAGGGGTCATCCACTCTAAACCATTAATTCTGATTTCGAATGCTTTACGCAAGTTCACAATCATCTCATTCATGCGTTCTTTAGCTTCCGGCTTAAAATATTTGGCCACGTAGAGCTGACCTAATAATTCGCCAATAGTGCCATCTGTTAAAGATGACATGCGTTGCCAACGTGGTGTTTGTACTTTCTGACCTGTTTGAGCCTGCGTGAAAGCGAAACTCGCTTTCACAAATGGAGAACTTAAACTAGAAGCCGAACCTTTTAAAATGTTCCACTCCAGATAAGTTTGCCAATCGCTAACCGGAACTGATTTTAACATTCCATCAAGGCTTACCATAAATTTAGGCGAAGAAACCAGAACAGTATCTTGATTTTTGATTTTGAACTTAGGCAAATAGGTTGTCCAGTTAATATCTGGTGTTTTTTGGTTCAGTTCGGCAACGGTAAGTTTGTTATAGGTTGCGTAAGGATCACGCATTTCTAAGCGGCTCATCTGTGCTTCAGCGAATTGCTTTTCAATTTTATAAACAGTTGCTGCTTTTAGTTTTGCTTCTTCAGGTGTACTTCCTGTTAAGGTAAATAAAGTAACCATATAGGTATTGTAGGCATCGCGGATCTTAACACTTCGTGTGTCATCTTTCAGGTAATAATCGCGATCGGGAAGTGTTGTGCCTCCCTGACTAATATTCACCATGTATTTGTTTACATTCTTGCGGTCCTGGCCAACGCCCAAGCCAAACATTCCGCCACCCAAACCATTGGTTCGCATGTAAGCCACCTGATCCAGTACACCTTGAATATTTTTAATTTGCTTAATTTTTGCTAAATCGGCTTTTATTGGAGTATAACCCAATTTTTCAATGGTTGCACTATCCATAGCAGCCGTATAAAAATCGCCAACTCTACGCTTAACCGAACCTGCAGGAGCAGATTTGTCAGCTGCTGCATCTTCCACTAAAGATTTTACCGCGTTGATGTTGAAATCGCGAAGCTCGTTAAATGAACCCCAACGCGTTTCTTTAGCGGGAACCGGATTGTTTTTTATCCACGTACCACTTGCGTAGGTGTAGAAATCGTCCCCTGGTTTAACGGAAAGATCCATATTGGCAGGGTCGATAAATTTTTTGGTTTGTGCATTTGCAGAAAAGCCGGCAGCGACTATACCTAGCGCTGCAAAATATCTTTTCAAATTTTGGTATTTCATTCGCTTAATAAGTTAATAATGATGCGAAATTTATGAAATACTAATTAATACTGGTGTTATATATTAAGAATATTACTTGTTAAACCAGTAGTATATTTTTGCTAAGCCAAGCCTCCTGATAAGTTCTGATGCTGAAAAAGAAATTTTAATAGATTTCATGATTTTAAATCTTTTATACCACTATTAACATTTTTTAACAAAATTTATTGTGCGCTTGTAAAAATTATTGCTATTAATAATGATTCGGGATAAAACATTTTATTTTCCATAAATTTGAAAACGGTTATCTAAGCCCGCAAGGTTTTATCGTTAACAATAAAAATGATGTTTAGCATACTATAAATTATAATGAGCCACTCACACGATAAAGAAGATAGCTGTTGCAGTAATAAAGCACATTCCGAACCAAAACATAACCATGATCATGATCACGAACATGAAGAAGGCGAGGAACATGACCACGACCATGGTGGAGATCCATCAGCCTTTAAAACGTATTTGCCAGCCATCGTAACATTGGTTATGCTGCTGATTGGAATTGCGTTTGATAACCTTTTTACGGTTCCTGTATTTCAAATTATTCGGCCTTATTGGTATATCGTGGCTTATTTACCTGTGGGTATTCCGGTTTTACGCGAGGTTTGGGAAACTTTTAAAGCCAAAGATTTCTTTACCGAGTTTTCTTTAATGTCTATCGCTACCATCGGTGCTTTTGCCATTGGTGAATATCCTGAGGGCGTAACGGTAATGCTTTTTTACACTATCGGCGAGTTGTTTCAAATGGCTGCAGTAAACCGTGCCAAAAGGAATATTAAAGCATTACTTGATGTTCGTGCAGATGTAGCGCATGTATTGCGCAACGGAAAATACGAAGACATTAATCCTGAAATGGTAGAAATTGGCGAAACAATACAAGTAAAGGCTGGAGAGAAAATCCCTTTAGATGGAGAATTGATAAGTGATAAAAGCAGTTTTAATACTGCTGCTTTAACTGGCGAGAGCAAACCGCGTACAATTAATAAGGGCGAATCGATCTTGGCAGGGATGCTTAATTTGGATAAAGTAATCGAAGTTAAAGTGACCAAAGCTTTTGCCGATAGTGCATTATCCCGCATTTTGGAAATGGTTCAAAATGCCACTACCCGCAAAGCTAAGACCGAACTTTTTATTCGCAAATTCGCGAAAATTTATACCCCAATTGTTTTCTTTTTAGCCCTTGCGCTGGTTACTATCCCAATTTTGGTTTTAGGAAACGAATATCATTTCCAAACCTGGTTGTATCGTTCGCTGGTTTTCCTGGTTATATCTTGTCCATGTGCACTGGTCATTTCTATTCCATTGGGTTATTTTGGCGGAATCGGTGCGGCATCGGCAAATGGCATTCTTTTTAAAGGCTCTAATTTCCTTGATCTGATTACCAAACTGAATACGGTTGTAATGGATAAAACCGGAACCTTAACAAAAGGTGTTTTCAGTGTTCAGAAAGTAGAAAGCAGCATTGATGAAGCAGAATTTTTAAACTTATTAACGGCTGTTGAAGCCAAATCTACCCATCCAATTGCGAAGGCCATTGTAGAATATGCTGGTGAAAAAGAAATTCATCCTGCCGAAAACATCGAGGAAATTGCTGGAATGGGCTTAAAGGGCCTGGTTAATGGTAAAGAGGTTTTAGCAGGTAATGTTAAACTTTTGGAGAAATTTAATATTGATTTTGAGCCTGAAATTGCATCGATAAAAGAAAGTATCGTTGTTGTTGCTATCGACCAGAAATATGTTGGTTATGTTCTGATTGCAGATGAAATAAAAGAAGATGCTGCCGAAGCCATTAAAAAGCTCTACGAAAACGGAATAAAACAGGTTGTGATGTTAAGTGGTGATAAAACTTCAATTGTTAAAAAAGTAGCCTTGAGTTTAGGAATTGATACCTATTTTGGGGATTTATTACCTGAAGATAAAGTTGCCAGACTTGAAGCAATTAAAAGCGACAAAAGTAAGGTGGTGGCCTTTGTGGGAGATGGAATTAACGATACACCAGTATTAGCGATCAGCGATATTGGTATTGCCATGGGCGCAATGGGTAGCGATGCGGCTATTGAAACAGCCGATGTAGTGATTCAAACCGATCAGCCTTCTAAGATTGCAACCGCAATTAAAATTGGTAAGGCAACCAAAAATGTAGTCATCCAGAATATTGTATTGGCATTTGCGGTAAAAGCAATTGTCTTAATTTTAGGGGCAGGAGGTATAGCAACCATGTGGGAGGCGGTTTTTGCCGACGTTGGTGTGGCACTTCTGGCGATTTTAAATGCGGTGAGAATTCAGAAGATGAAGTTTTAGTAAATTTATATTTTTACCATTAAGAAAATTAAAATAGTTAAGTAATTGCCTAAAACTTAATGTCCTTAATTTCTTAATGGTATTAAGATATGTTGAAAAATAGAAAGTCGGATTACTATAAAAATTAGTATATTTGATTATGTCTGAGCCTGTTCCATATCCCGTTTTAAGCGATGATGAGCCTGTAAGGCAGTTCAATGAACTTGATGCATCGTTAACTTATAGCTATTCTAACTATTTAAACTGGCTTTTCCCTGAAAGGGTAGAGCTGATTGCAGGTAAAATATTTAAAATGAGTCCTGCGCTATCAAGTTTTCACCAAGTGATCACAGGCAAAATATACCGTAGATTAGGTAACTTTCTTGAAAAACAATCCTGTAAGGTTTTTATTTCTCCATTTGACGTGCGCTTTCCGAAAGAGAGCAAAGATGATAATGAAATCTTTACCATTTTACAACCAGATATCTGCGTAATCTGCGATAAAAGCAAACTTGATGCCCGCGGCTGTATCGGTGCGCCTGATCTGGTAATCGAAATTTTATCGCCGGGAAATACCAAAATGGAGCTGCTAAATAAGTATAAGGTTTATGAAGAGTTTGGTGTTAAAGAATATTGGGTGGTGAGCCAGAGCGACCAAAGCATTTTGATATACACTCTAAATGAGATGGGTAAATTCCAACCCTCTAAAATATTTACCCTAAGCGAAAAAATTACCTCAACCGTATTGCCAGGTTTTGAACTGGCATTGGATGATGTTTTTGAGGATTTATAAAATCCATAAATATTTTTCAGATTACTACTTTTTTTAGTATCTTAGACTATGTCTAAACCTGTTCCATATCCTGTTTTAAACGATGATGAGCCTGTCAGACAGTTCAATGAACTTGATGCATCGTTAACTTATAGCTATTCTAACTATTTAAACTGGCTTTTCCCTGAAAGGGTAGAGTTGATTGCAGGCAAAATCTTTAAAATGAGTCCTGCGCCATCAAGGGTGCACCAAGGTGTTTCTATTAATTTGTTAAATCCAATAATTAATTTTTTAAAAGGTAAACCCTGTAAGGTTTATGCAGCGCCTTTTGATGTCCGTTTTCCAAAGGAAAGCAAAGCTGATAAAGATGTATTTACTGTTCTCCAACCAGATATCTGCGTAATCTGCGATAAAAGCAAACTTGATGCCCGTGGCTGTATCGGTGCGCCTGATCTGGTAATCGAAATTTTATCACCAGGAAATACTAAAATGGAACTGCTAAATAAGTATAAGGTTTATGAAGAGTTTGGTGTTAAAGAATATTGGGTGGTGAGCCAGAGTGATCAAAGCATTTTGATATATACCCTAAACGAGATGGGTAAATTTCAGCCCTCTAAAATATTCACCTTAAGCGAAAAAATTACGTCAACCATATTGCCTGGTTTTGAGCTGGCATTAGATGATGTTTTTGATGACGTAGAGTAATCGTTTAATAAAACTTCATTATGGTTCTTGTTTTGCAAGAACCAACTTTTCTAAACCTGATTGACGTGGTAGCTCCCGACTTCACGTCGGGGCTAAAAACCAAAAGCAAGGCTAAATCAAAATACGCACCTGCTTTCCAAAAACTAACGCGCATATCTTTTACATACACTCATCTGAAGTTTACCTGCTTTAGACTTTCAGCTTTCCGCTTACCTGGCTTTGGTCTTTCAGCTTAATTAGCTATTTTTGAATTTTTAATACATTCATGAGCATATCCACCAAGTACAATCCTGCAGAAACAGAAGATAAATGGTATAGCTATTGGCTATCTAAAAAGTTTTTTCATTCAGAACCCGATGAACGCGAACCTTACACCATCGTAATTCCACCGCCAAACGTTACAGGTGTACTGCACATGGGGCACATGCTCAATAATACCATTCAGGATGTATTGATCCGTAAAGCCCGTATGCAAGGCAAAAATGCATGTTGGGTACCAGGAACCGATCACGCTTCAATTGCGACCGAAGCAAAGGTTGTGGCGATGTTAAAAGAACAGGGAATCAATAAAAAAGATCTTTCGCGTGAAGAATTTCTGAAATATGCCTGGGAGTGGAAAGAGAAATACGGAGGTATTATTTTAGAACAGTTAAAGAAATTGGGTGCAAGTTGCGATTGGGACCGTACCCGTTTCACCATGGAAGAAGATCTTTCTGAAGCGGTTATTGATTCTTTTATTCATTTATATAAAAAAGGGTGGATTTACCGGGGTATCCGTATGGTTAACTGGGATCCTGCTGGTAAAACAGCTGTTTCTGATGAAGAAGTGATTCGTAAAGAAGTAAACCAGAAACTCTATTACATTAAATACCTGATTTCGGGAACGGACGATCAGTTTTTAACAATAGCGACTACGCGTCCGGAGACGATTATGGCCGATGCGGCGATCTGTATCAATCCGAACGATGAGCGTTTTACGCACCTAAAAGGTAAAAAAGTTTTCGTGCCTTTGGTTAACCACGAAATTCCGGTTATTGAGGATGAATATGTAGATATCGAATTTGGAACGGGATGTTTAAAAGTTACACCAGCACACGATTTAAACGATTATGAACTTGGTGTAAAACACAATTTGCCAGTTACCGATATCTTAAACGATGATGGAACTTTAAATGAATTAGCCGTTATTTTAGTGGGCGAAGACAGGTTTGTTGCGCGTAAAAAAATCGCCAAAATGCTGGAAGAGGCTGGCCATTTAGAGAAAGTGGAGGATTATAAATCACAGGTTGGTTTCTCTGAACGTACCGATGCCGCCATTGAGCCAAAACTTTCGATGCAATGGTTTGTAAAGATGAAAGAAATGGCGCAGCCAGCTTTGGATGACGTATTGAATGGCGAGGTAAACCTGATTCCGAATAAATTTGAAAATACCTACCGCCACTGGATGGAAAATGTTCGCGATTGGAACATTAGTCGGCAGTTATGGTGGGGGCAAAGAATCCCAGCCTGGTACGACGATAAAGGAAACTGGGTGGTTGCCAAAACCAAAGATGAGGCCTTAGAAGAATTCTGGAAGAAAAAACATCTGGACGAAAGTTGTTCGGATGCTGAAAAAGCAGGGTTCAAACATCAGTTGGAGCCGTTTTTAAGACAAGATGATGATGTAATGGATACCTGGTTCTCATCATGGTTATGGCCGATTTCAGTTTTCGATGGATTTAAAAACCCTGAAAATAAAGATATCAACTATTATTACCCAACCAATGACCTGGTTACGGCGCCTGAAATTTTATTCTTCTGGGTGGCCCGTATGATTATGGCCGGGCATGAGTTTATGGGCAAAAAACCATTTACCAATGTGTATTTAACGGGTATTGTTCGCGACAAATTAGGCCGTAAAATGTCTAAATCGTTGGGTAACTCACCAGACCCGATTGGATTGATTGAAAAATACGGTGCTGATGCTGTTCGTGTTGGGATGTTAATGTCGTCGCCTGCTGGTAACGATTTAATGTTCGATGAAAGCTATTGCGAACAAGGGCGTAATTTCGCCAGCAAAATCTGGAATGCTTTCCGTTTGGTAAAAGGATGGGAAGTTGACGAAAATCTGGTTAACCCTAATACTCAGGCCATATCCTGGTTCGAAAACCGCTTTAACGAAGCTTTGGTAGAAATTGAAGCTAACTTCAAACAATACCGTTTATCAGAAGCATTAATGATCACTTACAAACTGGTTTGGGATGATTTCTGTGCCTGGTATTTAGAAATGGTTAAACCTGCCTATCAACAGCCAATTGATGCGGATAGTTACAAAGCAACTATTGCGTTCTTCGAAAATATCATCAAGTTATTGCATCCTAATATGCCTTTTATTACTGAAGAGTTATGGCATGATGATCTGTTTGCAGATCGTGGTGAACTGGATTGCTGTATTGTGGCCGAATTTCCGAAAGGCGGAACTTTTGATGAACAATTATTGAAAGATGCCGAGGTAATTAAAACTGTGGTGGCCGAAATTAGAAATGTAAGAAACCAGAAGCAGATTTCTCCTAAAGAAGCGTTGCCGTTAAGCATTAAGGTAAATTCTGATCTTGATTACGAAAAATGGTTAAACATCGTTTTTAAACTGGCCAATGTATCAGAAGCGGAGATTGTAAACGATAAAATTGTTGGTGCAACTGCTTTTATGGCAGGGAAAGATGAATTTTTCATCCCACTAACCGAAAACGTTGATGTAGAAGCAGAACGCGAACGTTTAAATGCCGATTTAATTTATCTTAAAGGTTTCTTAAAATCTGTTGATTCAAAACTAAGCAACGAACGTTTTGTGCAGAATGCAAAACCCGAGATTATTGCCAATGAACGCAATAAAAAAGCCGATGCTGAGGCTAAAATCAAAATTATTGAAGAAAGTTTAGCGGTTTTGGGCTAATAATAATCTCACAGACCTATAAGGTTTTTAAAACCTTATAGGTCTTAAATAATCCCTTTAGAATTTTTTCTAAAGGGATTTGTCTTTTTCATCCATTCCCCATCTTCCATTTCCTTTCTAAATTGTTACCAAAGCCGGTCCTTTTTATTAAACTAAAAGTCCTAATTTGGATGCTGTTAAACATCTTATAAATCGTTTAACGCATAAGCTATCTAACCTTATTTAAACCGTTTTATTCTATGGAAAATTCCAGAAGAAAATTTATTAAACAATCAGCAGTATTTGCTGCAGCAACCTATGCAGGTACCATGGGCATGAGCGCCAAAAGTTATGGACGCATCATCGGTGCAAATGATCGGGTACGTGTTGGTGTTGTTGGATTTTCTGATCGCTTTAAAGACACCCTTTTGCCTTGTTTCCTTAACCACAACAAGGAACTCAATTTCGATATCGTTGGTCTTTCTGATTTATGGAACTACCGTAGAGATTTAGGGATTGCCCATTTAAAAGAAAAATTTGGTCACTATATTAAAGCCTGCCGTAACAACGATGAGCTTTATGCTACAAAAGACCTTGACGCTGTAATTATCAGTACCGCCGATTTTCAGCACGCACTTCATACCATAGAGGCGGTAAAAGCCAATTGCGATGCGTATGTAGAAAAGCCCTTTGCCGAAACCATGGACGATGCCAAAGCTGCATTTAAAGCCGTTAAGGCCAGCAAGCAGATTGTGCAAATAGGTTCGCAGAGAAGGAGTGGAGAAAATTATATCAATGCGGCAAAATTTATACAGGATGGAAAATTCGGGCCGATCACTGCTGTAGATTTAGTGTGGAATGTAAACCAGCCCGGCAGGTGGCGCCGACCAGATTTAGTAGCTAAATTAAAAGAAGAAGATATTGATTGGAAAAGGTTTTTGTTAAACCGTCCGAACGAGGCTTTTGATCCGAGAAAATATTTAGAATACCGTTTATTCTGGCCCTATTCATCAGGTATGCCCGGGCAATGGATGAGCCACCAGATTGATACCGTGCATTGGTTTACCAATTTAAAACATCCACGGAGTGTAGTGGCAAACGGCGGTATTTATACCTGGAAAGATGGCCGTAGAAACTGGGATTCGATGGTTGCCGTATTCGATTATGGCCAGCCAGATACTACCGATGGCTTCCAGGTTACTTTTACTTCAAGGATGCAGAATAGTGTGGGCGATGTAGGCGAGGTTTATTACTCGAATGGTGGCGAGCTCAACCTGATTACGAATAAAGTATCGCCAAAAGGTGGTTTAAGGGAAAAAGAAGCTGCAGCCATGGGATTGAAGGCTAATCTTTTGCCTGAGTTTGATTTAAGTAAAAGCGAAATTAAAGCAGCCACAGGTGCCAATATGGGCGGTGATGGATTAACCTCTGGCCACATGCGCAACTGGATGGAATGTGTACGTAGCCGTAAAACACCAAACGCACCTGTAGAAGCTGGTTATTCACACTCTATTGCCAATATCATGACCAATGCTGCGGTACGAACAGGTGCAAAAGCAGTTTTCGATGAAGGCAGACAAGAAGTAATAGCAAACGGAAAAGTATTTAAGTATTAACCTATTAAAACTATACAATACGCTTTATGCCCCAATAGAACACTTGGTTAAGATGTTCTCAGGTGACTTAGGTGGTTAAATAATAAAACCTATCATGTTAAATTTTAAAAAATACAGTATTCTAGCCCTTTCGCTAATTAGTTTATCAGCCGCTGCTCAAAAAGCAAAACCACTGTTTGATGGTAAAACACTTACCGGCTGGAAGGCTGTTGCTGGCGCTGCTCCATACAAGGTTGAAGATGGAATGATTGTGGGAACAATGACCAAAGGCACACCAAATTCATTTTTAATCACCGAAAAAGAATACGGCGATTTCATTTTGGAACTGGATGTAAAACTCGAAGGTGAAACCACCAATTCTGGCGTGCAAACCCGTAGCCATATTAAAACAGAAGGAAATAATGGTAAAGGATTGGTTTTTGGCAGGCAGGTAGAAATAGACCCTACACCAAGAGCATGGACAGGTGGTATTTACGACGAAGCCAGAAGGTTGTGGCTTTATCCTTTAGAACTTAACCCATCGGCAAAACCATTGTATAAAAAGAATGAGTTTAACCATTACAAAATCGAATGTATTGGTAACGAAACCAAAACCTGGGTAAATGGAACACCTGTTGCCTATGTGATTGACACCTTGGATCAATCAGGATTTATCGGTCTGCAGGTGCATGGCATTGGCAATAACCTCGATAATGATGGTAAAAAAGTTTATTTCAAAAATATCAACATTCAAACTGAAGGGCTAAAGGCCAAAGCTTTTCCAAAAGGAATTTATACGGTTAATTTAATGCCAAATACTTTATCTGCTTACGAAAAATCGGAAGGTTATAAACTATTGTTCGATGGTAAAAGCAGTGCAGGTTGGGTTGGTGCTTATAAAACTACTTTTCCTGCCAAAGGATGGAAAATTGCCGGTGGTGTAATCAGTGTTGAACCATCTGGGGGCGCAGAATCGACCAACGGCGGCGATATTGTAACTAAAGATGAATATGCTGCTTTTGATATGTCTTTCGAGTTTAAGCTAACGCCTGGTGCCAATAGCGGTGTAAAATATTTTGTTACCCTGAGCGAAAAGAACAAAGGCTCGGCCATTGGCCTGGAATACCAGGTTTTAGATGATGAATTGCACCCTGACGCAAAACTGGGCAGAGATGGAAACAGAACCTTAGCTTCGTTATACGATTTAATGACTTCGAAAAAAGAAGCCCGTTATCTACGCCCAATCGGCAGCTGGAACAATGGACGTCTGGTGGTTTATCCTGATAAAAAGGTAGAACACTACTTAAATGGGGTTAAAGTGTTAGAATATACGCGTGGCTCTGAAGAGTTTAAAAAATTGGTTGCCATCAGCAAGTATAAAGATTGGAAAAACTTTGGCGAAGCACCAAAAGGACATATCCTGCTGCAGGATCATGGCAATAAAGTAGATTTCAGGACCATTAAAATCAAGAATTTATAAGTTTTTGATTTGAAAATGAGTGCAAGTAGCCTGGACAATTTAACCACAGATGTACACAGATTAACACGGATTTATATCTGTGTGTGTATCCTTTTTATCTGTGGTTAATGTTTCTACCTGTAAAGAAATAAAATATTTTAATACTGTTATATCATGCGTCGTCGATCTTTTGTTAAAACATCAGCCCTAATAGGTTCCGGTTTATTTTTGGGCAATCAGGGTTTTGCAAATTTAGTAGCTGGTGAAATCATTAATGTAGCCATGATCGGTTGTGGCGACCGGGGCAAAGGAGTTTTGTCGGTAATTAAATCAATGCCTGCAAAATATAATATCAAAGCCTATTGCGATTTACTCGACTTTAGGCTTAAAGAGGCCGAAAAATATGTTCCTGCTGATGCAAAACCTTTAAAAGACTACCGCAAAGTTTTAGACGATAAAACAATTGATGCGGTTTTTATTGCCACGCCTTTAAGTGAACATTTCAGGATTGCAAAAGATGCAGTGCTGGCCGGTAAACATGTATATGTAGAAAAAACCATGACATACAATATTGTCCAGGCGCTCGAACTTAAAAAGCTGGTTAAACAATATCCCAACCTGGTTTTTCAGGTGGGCTATCAGTATCGTTATTCGCCCCTGTATTTTAAGGTGAAAGATATGATTCAAAGTGGTTATTTAGGTAAGGTTAGCCAGATCGATTGCCGTTGGGACCGTAATGGAAATTGGCGCAGGGCTGTTCCGGATCCGGCTTTAGAGCGTAAAATCAACTGGCGTATGTATAAGGAATATTCTGGCGGATTAGCGGCCGAACTGTTATCGCACCAGATCGATTTTATCAATTGGGCTTTCGAAACCCAACCTGATGAAATTATGGGTTCGGGAGGCATAGATGTTTTTAAGGATGGCCGCGAAACTTATGATAACATCCAAGCCATTCTGCGGTATAACGAAAAAGGCATGATTGGCAACTTTGGGGCCACTTGTGGCAACGCGCATGATGGTTATCTGTTTAAAATAAAGGGTACCAAAGGTTCGGTTTCTTTGCTTACCAATACCGGCTTATTTTATCCTGAAGAAAGTACCAAAAAAGAGTTAGGTATTGTTGATGGGGTAACCGGGGCTACAAAAATCGTGGTGAATAAAGATGGCGGAATCCCGATTTTAGATAAAGCCACCATAGATGGTACGAATTATGCGTTGGATGAATTTTACAAATCGATAACCACCAGGAAAGAACCCGCATCAAATATCAATACCGGAACCCAGGCGGCTATTTGCGTGGCCATGTGTAACGAGGCGATTTATAGTGGTAACAAACAGGTTTGGAAGCCGGAATACAGTATTTAGATCATATTCTCTTTTGTCATTCTGAACGAAGTGAAGAATCTTTAAGTTTCGGTCGGTGAGACACCAACCGATAGATGAATATAGTATATAGGAATTATCATCTAATACAGTCTGCAAAAGATCGTCATTTCGAGCGGAGTGCAACGCAGTCGAGAAATCTATTCAGATAGATATCTCCGTTCCGCTGCGCTTCAGTCGAGATGACGAGTTTTTCTTAGAAAAAAGCTCTTCATTTTTCTAATAATTGGTGCCCCACCAACCAGAGAGAACTGTTATTCTCCTTTTATTTTGCATATGCTAATAAGTTTCGGTCGGTGAGACACCAACCGATAGATGAAATACTCATGATTTTTTTTGGAAAGCAATTGTTGTGGTTGGTTTTAAAGTTAGTCCTGCTTTTCATTACAAGTCCTCGCTGCGCTGTGGGCTTTACATTTCAATCAGGTTTAGATTCGGAAGGCTTTTGCTGCTATTGAAGGTTGAATAGCATGATTTAAAAAGAGCGCTATTTTGCTATTTGCAACCCCTAATAGCAATGCTGGCTGTGCCACTTAAACCCGATCAAAGCGGGATCCCGACTTAAAGTCGGGAGAAGCGGGAGCGGGACTGAATAAACCTAAATGCTACTGTTTTCTGCTTTCCAAAAAAAGCATTATAATACATTAATACCTTTTTAAGATCGCTTCGTGATTCGTAATAACGGTCAATAAAGATCCTTCACTATGTTCAGGATGACAAAAAAGGAAATTCTTGCACTACAGCCCCAAATATTCTGGCATTTCTTCTACAAAATTAAAGCTGCCCTTTTCCGTATCCATCCTGGCATAAACATGCTGCAAACCATTGGTTAGCACAATCCACCTGGCCTGATGTATCGAATTATACCGCGAGGCCTGATCAAAAACCGATTGTGTAATTTTTACCTTTGGTGCCTTACATTCAATCAACATCAGTTTTTCGCCAGCGGTATTGTAAACCAAAATATCGCTTCGTTTTTGTAATTGGTTTAATACCAAACCACCTTCAATCTGGATCAATGTACGTGGAAATTTCTTCTCTAAGATCAGGTTTTGTATAAAATGCTGACGCACCCATTCTTCGGATGTAAGCACCAGGTGTTTCTTTCTCAACTCATCGAAAATAAATACCACATCATCCTTTTGAGTAATTTTAAATGGGTAGGGCGGAAGGTTAAGCGGGGTAGGAGTGAACATTTCAGTTTTCAGTTGGCAGTTTTCAGTTTGCAGTTAACAGTTGTATGTCTCTTAACAATGCAACAATAAAACAATTTATCAATTATTGCAGCTTCAAAGTTAGTTAATTTTGGATTATGCCATGAAGTCTCCAGTCTAATGTCTCAAATCTCATATCTATAAATTATAAACATTTACCCAAATCCTTAAACCTAAATTGTAATTTTACGGGCAATGACTGCTGCCGAAATTATTAAAGATATCAAAGCCCGAAAGTTCAAACCTGTATACTTATTGCATGGTGAAGAATCTTATTACATCGATCAGGTGACTGACTATATCGAAGATAAGCTGCTGAATGATGCCGAAAAAGGTTTCAATCAAACGGTTTTATATGGAAAAGATACTGATATGGCTACGGTTTTGGGTGCTGCAAAACGTTACCCGATGATGTCTGATTATCAGGTGGTGATTGTTAAAGAAGCGCAGGATTTAAAGTGGGGCAAGGAAGACAGTTCAAAAGAAGGCGAATTTGTACTCAATTATTTCGAAAAACCGCTACCGAGTACCATTTTGGTGCTGGCCTATAAATATGCCAATTTCGATAAACGAAAAAAAATCTATAAGGCCATTAATAAAAGTGGACTGATTTTTCAGTCAGATCCTGTGCGCGATTATAAACTGGTGCCCTGGATCGAAGAATTTATCAAAGAAAAAGGTTACAAGATCGATCAGCAGGCCTCGGCTTTAATGGCCGAATATTTGGGTACCGATCTATCCAAAATTGCCAACGAAATCGAAAAGTTAATGCTCAATGTTTCGAAGGAGGTAACCATTAATACCGACCTGGTTCAGAGAAATATAGGCATCAGTAAAGAATATAACGTTTTCGAATTGCAGAAGGCACTGGCCATCCGCGATGTGCTAAAATGTAATAAAATTATCAATTACTTCGCCAGCAACCCTAAAGCCAATCCAACAGTAATGGTTTTGGCCAATTTAGGCGGTTATTTTACTAAACTTCTAAAATACCATTATATCCCTAATAAGGCCGATGCTGCATCAGCATTGGGTGTACCGCCATTCTTTATTAAAGATTATGAGGTAGCGGCCAGAAATTATAACACGGGGAAAGTTTTCCAGGTGATCGGTTTACTCCGTGAATATGATTTAAAAAGCAAAGGATTAGACAGTACCGGCAATGTTGATGATGGAGAACTCTTAAAAGAGCTGGTTTTCAAGATCGTTCACTAATCATGAAGCGACAGCATATGCTGAAAATATAATGTGTTTTAAAAGATGTTAAGCGAAAATTATTAAATAAAGCTCACGACAAGCTGAGCTCAACATTACAAACCCATCCTAAGATCATCATTTCAACCTTAGCGGAGAAGTCTACCTGCGCTAAATCCTTAATTATTGTGGGTTAATCTGATAACAATATAAGATTTTAATAATTAGTCTTCTAGCTGCTGCCCTGTCTCATTAAGTTAAGGGATAAATTCGCAAAAAGATGTCGCCCTGAGGGATAATTTATTTTATAAAAATCAATATAAATGACGAACAACTGATGTCTTTTGCCATACGTCACGATCTTTGCCTCGGCTCGCCGCCGCCGAAGGGCTCTTTCTTTTTGGTGTCAAAAAGAAACAAAAAACACCGGCTGAAAATTTTTCTTTTGAAGCCGGTTGTTCGGCCAGAACAGTGCGGCCCGAAAAATTTGTTAGGCCGGATTTAAGTAGAACGGGGGGTACCTTGCTATGGCCTAGCTGGATGGAAATGCAAAAAGGAGTTAAGTTGTTGGTTAATAACGATTTGTGGAATAACTTCAATGGTAAAGTAATCTAAGGACATTCATTTGCGATTTATCGATCTCAAGAGTCTAAAACTATGGAGTGCTTAACCTAATGGCATTAAGCCGCTGCTACCGTTTGCATTTAAGTTTAATATTCTGAAAATTAATGTTTTGTGTAGTTTAGGGATAATTGTTTTAACAGAATTTTTGTAAACTAACATGCTAATGATATATTTGTTATGCAACCGATTGTTTTGTTGCTTCTTAACCAGATAAAATTATGATCTATAAACGAATGATGTGCTGCCTCGCACTTCTCACCTGCTGTGCAGCCTATTCTATGGCCCAAAATGTTAACCCCTATGTCATCAACGCAGCAAACAAACCCTATTTATTGCGAAGCTTCCTGATGTTTGAAGGAAAAAAACGTACCCACGTGATTTCTGTAGGTACGCCCGAAAAGGTAAACTATGCTTACGATTTAAAACAGGGTGCCTTGCTGGAGGTATGGCGCGGAGATTTTATTGATGCGACCGAAATGTGGAAAGACAGGGGGGAACCTCAGATTGCCAAACCTTTAGGTACTGTCTTGCCACTTTCTGCTGCACCTGCCCTTGCCGCACTGGCTGATAAGGATGCTGCATGGCCTGATTCTATCGCTTTTGACGACCTTCAAAATAAGGGTTATGTTTTAGACAAGAGCAAAATGCCTGCATTTTTATATACGGCTAATGGCGCCGATGTAATTGATAAAATAGTTGTTTTAGATGGCGGTGCAGCACTCAGCCGTACGATTCTTATTAACAATAGCAAGAAGCCGCTTTATTGTCGTATTGCAGTAGGACCAGACATTGAAGCACACAAAAACAATACTTATACTGTTGGCGATAAAGCTTATACCCTAAAACTGGCTGATGGCACCAAAGCTTTTATCAGGAAAACCGAAAAAGGCAAAGAGCTACTGGTACTGCTGGCCAATGCTACCGATTCGTTAACCTATTCACTAACCTGGTAATTAAGACATGAAAAAATCAACATACTTATTGTCGCTTTTGTTACTGGGAACTGGCCTGGTAACGGTAAAAGCACAAACACAAACAGAGAAACAGATTTATCCCATAGTAACCGTTCCAATTCCAAAAGAGATAGCACTTGAAGTTGGTGGGATGACCTTTTTACCTAATGATGAGCTGGCTGTAGCTACCCGCAAAGGTGAAGTTTGGATTATTACCAACCCATACATGAAAAATGGGCAACAACCCAAATACCGCTTGTTTGCACACGGCATGCATGAAGTATTAGGCTTAAATTATATCAAAGGAGATATTTACCTCACTCAGCGCGCTGAGATTACGCGCCTGCGCGATCTGGATGGCGATGGAGAAGCCGATGAATATAGCACCATGTACTCGTGGCCATTATCAGGCAATTACCATGAATATGCGTATGGTCCCATCCTGGATAAAGATGGCAATATGGTGGTTACCCTTAACCTGGGCTGGATTGGTTATGGTGCCAGTTTATCTAAATGGCATGGCTGGATGCTCAAATTCACCCCTGATTTTAAGTTAAAGCCTTTTGCAACCGGTTTCCGCTCGCCTGCAGCAATGGCGCTAAATAGTGACGGTGAAATATTTTACGCTGAGAACCAGGGCGACTGGGTAGGCTCGGGCAGCATTATGCATGTAGAGGAAGGCGATTTTGTAGGCAATCCGGCTGGTTTAAAATGGTCAGATGAGCCAGGGTCTCCGGTTAAGTTGCACAAGAAGGATATTCCTGATACCGGCGAACCCGAATTCGAAGTTGCCAAAAGGGTACCGGGACTAAAAACCCCTTCTGTATGGATTCCGCATTCGATTATGGGTAACTCAACATCCGGCATTCTGAATTATTCTGATAATGGTAATATGGGGCCTTTTAAAGGACAACTTTTTGTAGGCGACCAATCGCAGAGTAACATCAACAGGGTATTTTTAGAAAAAGTTAAAGGTGTATACCAAGGTGTGGTATTTCCTTTTCGCCGGGGATTTTCTTCGGGCATTCTCAGAATGAACTGGGGCTCGGATGGTAGTATGCTGGTGGGGATGACTTCAAGAGGATGGTCATCTACAGGAAAAGCCGAATACGGGCTGCAGCGTTTAACCTGGTCGGGTATTATGCCCTTTGAGGTGCAGACGGTAAAGGCCCAGCCCGATGGTTTCGAGCTTGAATTTACCATGCCGGTTGATGAAAAAACAGCCCGCGATGCCAGCACTTATAAACTCTCCACTTTTACCTATAAATACCACCACATTTATGGGAGTCCGGTAATCAATCAATCGGCACGTAGCATTAAAGCCATTGTAGTTTCTCCTGATCATAAACGGGTGCGATTGGTGTTGGATAGCTTAAAAGAAGGCTACATTCACGAAATCAAAATGGAAGGATTACGTGCTGAAAATGGCAATATCCCTTTATTGCACGATTATGGATATTATACCATGAACAAAATTCCCGATGGAGAAAAGATGGCGCTAACTGCCGAAAATAAACCCATAGGCAATGCGCCGGCCGCACACCATAAGGAGGGCATGGACCATCACCAAATGGGCAATATGCCAGCAGCCGGTGGCGCAGTTAAAGGCAATACCGATGTTGGGAAACATGTTACCGAGCAACCAGAAAACTGGACTAAAGGACCTGATAAAAATATTGTATTGGGCACCAAGCCAGGGCTGAAATTCGACATCACCAATATTACCCTAAAGGCAGGTACCAAAGTAAAATTAACCTTTAAGAATGTGGATGATATGTTGCATAATTTTGTGCTTACCACACCTGGATCGGGTAATGCGGTAGGTGAAATGGCATTGAAAATGGGCCTTGATGGCGAAAAGTACGATTTTGTTCCTGCAACACCTAAGGTGCTGGCCTATACGGTATTGCTACAGCCCGGAAAATCAGATACGATTTATTTTACAGTACCTAAAACACCTGGTACCTATCCTTTTATTTGTACCTATCCGGGCCATTATATGGTGATGAAAGGCCAGATTAAAGTGATTAAATAACATTAGCGCTTAACAGCAGAATGTCAAAAAGCAGATTGAATGTTGATTTGAACATTTAATCTGCTTTTTTTATACCTTAATTTTTAATGTAGTTGCTTTTGTGTAATGCTCTAAAAAAAGATCGTCATTATAAGGAACAAAGCAATCTTAATGCGCACGCTATTAGCGATCGTTTTAAGATTGCTTCCCCGAAAATCGGGGCAGGCTGTCGGCTGAAAAAGCCTTCTCGCAATGACGATCCTGCGGGGAGATTTATTTCCATTAAATTCTACTGTCATTTATATTGATTTTATACAATGAATTACCCCCGTTATGTCCGTAGTTTAAGCATAGCGTCTTTATGGATACAAGAATAAAATTGAGCTTATAAACTTAATAGAAACGAGTCATAGACTCTTTTCTATTATTAATCCATAGCGCCCTTCGGAACGCTACGGACAGACACGAACAAATTGCATTCTGCTGCCCGTGCCAAAAACTACGAAGCTCTTTTTTGCCCGCTTCACCATAATTTTTTATATTAGGTTAATCAAAAGCGATGATAACCCAAATCAATCCGTCTGATTAAATATCCCCTAAAAAAAAATATTCCAAGTCCACCTTTATGCCACATTTACCCCACGTTTATGCCACCTTCCGGCCAGGCTTGCCTTACACCTGCTTGCACACTGCTTAACCCTTGCTTTGGTTAAGTGATACCCCTGGTTGAGATCAGGTAGATCAAAGATTTACGTCGCTTTAGATCGGCAGGTTAATAATAGCTAAATAATAGGTAAAGGGAAAGTTATCTTAAGGTATTGTTGTTGTATCACTGTGTCGGAGCAGCCTGGTTAAAGAAACCCACTCTGTGTGTAGCGTTAAGCATAGCGTCTCTATGGATGCAAGAATAAAATTGAGTGTATAAACTCAATTAAAACGAGTCACAGACTCTTTTCTATTATTAATCCGTAGCGCCCTTCGGAACGCTATGGACAGGCACGGGGTCGTCATTTCGAGCGGACCCGATGGCTATCGGGGTGTAACGCAGTCGAGAAATCTGTCCAGATAGATCTCTCCACTTCGCGTTGCTCCGGTCGAGATGACGACCATTCTATTGGAGTCTGTCAATGTTAGCGTAGTCGAAGGTATCTTTTCGCAATTTATCCATCAACTTAATGATATCAGACTTGTGCTTTATGTGAATATCACCAGATCAACTATTGTTTCTGACCTGATACCATGATAAACGGTTTGGTGATTTCCTTTCCGTTCTGATCGATTATCGTTTCCGTTAATTTCTTTACTTCAATTTTTGCAAATCCCGATTGTTTGAAAAACGACTTTACTTCATCAATCTCGTAAAATGTAAAATCGAGCTGTGTCCAGGGCAGGCCGGCACCAAAGTTTTTTTCAACAAAGGCCAGGTTCATTTTTCCTTCTGGTTTTAATACGCGGTAGCTTTCAGATAAGTATTTTAGCGGATCAGGCCATAAATAAATGGTGTTGGCTGTGAAACAACAATCAAAGGAATTATCCTGTAAATTGAGTTCATTATCTGTTATTTTAATCAAATCTACCGGATTACCATTAGTTTCAACTATAGAAAAGGCTTCTTTTATTCCAGCTTCAGAAGAATAAGTGCCTGTATAACTTAAATTCTCTACCTTTTGGAACAGGTAAGAGAGGTGTTCGGTGTTCGTTGGGCCTATTTCTAATACATTTGCATCCTTTTTTAAGGGTAAATGTTGTAAAAGTTTAAAAATTAGACTGTTTTTAGGTGGGAGAGTGTCAATTTTTTTATCTAGCGTTAATGTATTTTGGTCTTCTTGCTCTTCCATGATAAAGTAATTAACATCTTGCGGTGCATTTCGCAATTGGGGCAAAATTGAAAAATAGCTGCTGTACGCTTTTACATCAAAAGGATTTTCTTTTACATAAAATCGAATTGTGGATAACCCAATAGCATTATTCCGGCTTTTTTTGTGATAATTGCCATTATGGGAATCAATGTTGGGAAGAATTACGGGGCCTGGAAAAAGGTAGGGGGCAGATTTGATGATCTTTCCGTAAGTGGGGGATTGGTTACAGAAAGAAAGGAGAAACACAGTTTTTCTTTTAGCGATGCGGAATTGGTGCAGATCAATATCCCTGGTATTTATATTGTGTACGGCGACATCCTGTTTAAACAACACCAGATGTATTTCAGGCCTACCTATGATGTGCCGGATATGATTAAGCTGCGTTTTACGCTCTCTGGCAATGGGACCATCTTTAACGACGTAAATAAACAGCAATACACCTTTAATGCTAACCAGCAGAATATAATTTACATGCCTGAACTTGATGGTACAGGCCAATACGATACCGGCCAGAGCTACCGCTTTTTTGAAGTGCATTTTGCTAAAGAAAAGTTTTTGCAACTGGCAGAGCACTCTACCAAAGCATTACAGGTTCTGGCAGATCATGTAGATACTGGTTGTTATACACAGCTTGGGGAGCAAAACCTCCCTATTTCATGGGCCATGCAGCACTGCATCCGCGATATTCTCGATTGTGATTATCCGGAAGGCTTGAAACATATGTTTATCGAATCGAAATGTATTGAGCTGCTTGTGCTCCAGGCCGAAGCTTTTGAGCGGGCCAATAAGCAAAAAGAACCTGCAGCTTTACATTCTGCTTACGATAGGGATTGCATTTATCATGCGAGGGATTACCTCATCGAGAATATCCACCAGCCACCATCCGTTGCAGAACTGGCTAAAGTATGCGGCCTTAATGAGTTTAAACTTAAACAAGGTTTTAAAGGGTTATTTGACAATAGCATATTCGGTTATCTGAGCGATTACAGGCTTAACCATGCAAAAGAGCTACTGCTGGAAGGCCTATCCATAAAATCAGTGGCATTTATGCTCGGTTATTCCTCTGTACAGCATTTTAGCAACGCCTTTAGAAAGAAATTTGCCGTAACGCCGGGTAAGTTGAAAGGTTAAGATGGGAATTGATTAATGCGGTACAGTATGAATTCTTCTTCCGCTCTATGCCGCGGGGGCATGGTACTTTGGAGCGCCAAAGTACCCAAAGCGCTTCGTCAATCCAGCAATGAGCCTTTTGCACAATCCCATGCGCATCAAAAAAACAGCGGCACTTCGTTTTGTGTTCAATATTTTTTTAAAAATTTAAATCATCGTTATGAACACAAAACCACTGCGTTTCAGGTTTGTCAGTGCCAATTTACCTGAACTGCACCTGTTTTTTTGATTTCCCCGGCTCTTGGGATTGACGGGCGTGCTTCGTTAAGGGCTGTGTTATTTCAAAGCAAGCTAGCATAATGCCTAAACTTTCCTTAAAAGAGAATTGTCCACAAGGTAGTATTAATATTGTTTCGGTAAGGGTTGTGTTTTTTCTAAGCAAGCTGGCATTAGGCTCCAGACAATTTTTACAATATGTTTCCGAACAATAGGTTAACGCCCCAAAAAAATAATTACTAATTTTAGGTGATATCTGATCAAAAATTTCCACATACTATATAAACATAGTAATCATGACGGTAACATCCATCAAAG
The DNA here is from genome assembly GCF_003664035.1 of Pedobacter alluvionis. Classification (GTDB taxonomy): domain Bacteria; phylum Bacteroidota; class Bacteroidia; order Sphingobacteriales; family Sphingobacteriaceae; genus Pedobacter; species Pedobacter alluvionis. Next base: position 517,112 of record NZ_RCCK01000014.1, on the reverse strand, counting down.
AGAAGCCCAGCCAACGCGAAGCCCTTTTTATGAAACTCTACAAAGAAGCTTTCCCTTTGGTAGCAAGGCACGTAAGCAAGATGGGTGGATCATTTGAGGAAGCGAAAGACATTTTTCAGGATGCACTGGTGGTGTATTATGAGAAAGTGCAGGTTTCAGGACTGAAGCTGAAGTACCAGGAAAAAGCCTATTTATTTGGGATTGCGAAATACTTATGGATCAAACGTTATCAGGAAAACGACAAACATGTTACCCTTGATTCGCTTGCTCTTGTTTTTAATAAAGAGATTGATTTGGCAGATACCGGGTACGAGGAAGTTTCTTCAGGGAAACTGATGCATTTACTGGAGCAGGCCGGACAGAAATGTATGCAATTGCTCAGTGCTTTTTATTATGAAAAGCTGGATATGGAAACACTAGCCGGGCGTTTTGGCTTTTCGGGTGCACGCTCTGCAACGGCTCAGAAATTTAAATGCCTCGAAAAAGTGAAAGAAACCGTTAAAGCAAAATCCTTAAAATATGAAGACATCGTTGAATGAGCTCCGTTTAATAGAACATTACCTGCTGTCGGACGTTAAGGATGGAGAAAGTTTCCTGTTCGAAGCCAAAATGATCCTGCAACCTGAACTAAAGCAACAGGTGTACTGGCAGAACAAAACCTACCTAATGGTGCGTGATTATGGCCGGAAGCAGCTGAAAAATGAAATCAATAACATACACGAAACGCTGTTTAATACCGCCGAGCATCAAACTTTCAGGCAAAAGGTAATGCGTTTGTTCCGTAAATAAACAATCAATTTAATTTATACATCATGCGCCATTATGGGGCAGGGGCATCGCTATGCCTGAAATTTAAAATCAATACGATGGATATTAACAAAGAATTCCGCCTTTATGCGGTAAAACACCAGGGCTTAAATAGCCTTTATGTAGATCAGTATATGGGCAGAACCGCTGCTTATACCCTGCCTGTTGCCATGACGCCCTACATTACCGAAGAACGCCAGCTGAATGTGGCACAAATGGATGTTTTCTCGCGGCTGATGATGGACAGGATTATTTTTTTAGGGGAAGCCGTTGATGAGCGGAATGCAAATGTAATACAGGCCCAATTGCTTTTTTTGCAGTCGGTTGATACCAAAAGCGACATTCAATTGTATATCAACTCGCCCGGTGGATCGGTATATGCAGGTTTTGGCATTTATGATACCATGCAATTTATCGCGCCTGATGTGGCCACCATTTGCACAGGCATCGCCCTTTCTATGGGTTCGGTATTGTTGTGTGCCGGTGCTGCCGGTAAACGTTCGGCCCTGCAGCACTCCAGGGTTATGATCCATCAAACCTCGGGTGGGGCAGAGGGAACCGCCATTGATATGGATATCAGGATCAGAGAAGTGTTAAAAGTACAATCAGATCTGTACCATATTTTGGCGAAACATAGCGGACAAAGTTATGAGCGGATCAATGAAATAGCCAGCCGTGATTATTGGATGAGCGCCATCGAAGCAAAGGAATTTGGAATGATAGATGAGGTGTTGACGCGTGGGGAATAGGGTTTTGTTTGATTTAAAAATGTGTTATTAAACATATCTAGCGCAAGTCTTAGCGCTTGGGCCAAAAGCGAAGGCCTGACTTGTGTTTTAAAAATTCTCAATTAAATCTATACTAAGCGCAAGTCATCCAGCCCACTAGCGTAAACGCTAAGACTTGCGCTAGTAATGGATTTATTTTGCAATCGGCTTTTCTAATTGAACTCTCATTTCGTCAAGTTTTTCTAGCTCCTCTCGCATTTCTTTAGAAATTTCTGCAACAGTAGCATTTTCAAATTTCAATTTGCTAAGTAGTCCTTCTAATTTTCTTTGCTTTAGTTTGTTCCATTTTGACCGTGCTTCGAACTTGAAAGTATTTGAAAAAATCAAAATAATTCCTGGCATTGCAGCAATTGCTGACATTTCTTTTAAGTTAAACCAATTTGTTCCTGTATTAACTAAGCCTAATGCACTGAATATAATAGTAATTAAAAACAATAATTGAGCTAAAACATTCTTAACTCTACAAGCTGATTGATGTTGTTTTGTTTCTTTCTCAAGGTATTTCACTAAGTCGTTAAAATTTTCTGATTTTTGATCCATAGCTTTTACACTTTAATTTTTCTTTTATAATATTATTGGCCACATCTAGCGCAAGTCTTAGTGCCCCTGGTCAGAGTATAGGCCTGACTTGTACTTAATAAATCCGTCAATTAAATCTCAGCTACACACAATCTATCCAGCCCACTAGCGTAGACGCTAAGACTTGCGCATGTAGTGTATCATTCTAAATTCTCCAGTTTATAATCGCATTCTGCTTGCATACCTAAATCATAAAGCCGCTTAAGTATTGCTTTGTCTTTACCGCCATATCTAATGCCTGAAATACACGAGACTTCCATTGCATTAATTGCTCTGTCTAATTCGTCAGCAGTAGTAGGTTGTTTCTTAAAATAACAGTGTCCATATTCAATTTTAGAATGTTCCATTAAGTCCGGTGCTTCTGCCTCAGGTGCACCACAGGCAATACAAACCTGGTTCTCTACATAAAAATCTCCAGCGGAATTTTCAGGATACCTTTCTGGTATCGGTATATCATTCTCTTTTGTCTTTTTTGAAAAGATCTTTTTCAGGAATTCCATTTAATATTATGATTTTGTCATTTGAAGTATCTTTTTAAAATCACTGTTGGTTCACAAATATGCGAAACTACGAATTGCCAGCATCTTTAATTGTCCTTACTGGCGTGAGCAATATATTGTTCCTTGCGTCTTTTTGTACAAGTATAAGCCTTATTATTTAAAATTCCAGTACCTATATTTAAGCATTTTAGCTTTTTATGAGGTCGGTGTTAACGAGGTTTCTTATCGTAAATCTTTAGGGAAAAGGTGTAATAAGAACAAACCTTTCGCTGTGGGAAGGTAAGTGGTGATGTAGCGTTGAATGATGTAAAATCGCCTTTAAGGGCAGTATTGAAATAATCAATTAGAATGATCAAACATGGTGGAAAAACGATCAAATTGCTGGTTTGATTAAGAAAGGAGGTATCTTTATCTCAATCTAAGCTCAGAGGCGTTGGAAAATAGTTAGGGCGAGTTTATAGGTATCAGAGTTCGGCTAATATTCGAACAACTAATTTCGACAGAACAGTGATATTGTTATTACAAATGAAGGATATACAGCTTCAATAACTTCAGAAAACAAGAATATTGAAGAAGGTAAAAAAGAATTAAGAAACGTTATTCACAACTTACATGCCGATAAAGAAAATACTAACCCTATTCCTTTTACTATCTCCAGTCTTGGTGCTAGGACAGTTGAGTAACCGCCAAATCAGGAATCTAACAGCATTTTCGAAAATCTACGGCTACGTCCAATATTTTCATCCTTCAGATGAAAACAAACTGGAAATATGGGAAGGGGTGGCGATAAACGGAAGTAGAGCTATGTTAAAGGTGAGTAATGATGATGAACTTATTGATGAACTGAGAAAAATATTTCTTCCAATTGCTCCCACTATCAAAATTACCTTAACTGGTCAAAAAGAAAGTTTTGATATAGATAAACTGAAGCCGAATATCCCTGGTGGTTATAAAGAGATATCATGGCAGCACCTCGGATTTAATCTTTATAGCGGTATCTTAGAAAGGCCTTATAAGAGTATCAGATTAAATCGTACTCCAATTGTAGGAAATGATCGCAATATACAAATACCATTGACCGGCGTATATGATGTATCAGGTTACCGGGGATTAAAATATGATTTTAGCCTCACCACGCGTGTAAACAAAAAGGATGGTGAACCTGCTGAATTAAAAATAGTGAATGGAAAGGATTCAATAGAACTTAAAAACAACATACCTGAGATCCATCACTTCACGGGCACTATAAACAGTTCAGCTGAACTGATCGCATTTGAACTTGCAACAGACCCAAACCTCCCAGTTTCGATTGATAAACCTGTTTTTAAGATTATTGATGGCGACAGATCATTTAGCCCTCATGAAATTTTAAATACAACCCAAAAAACATCTGCCAAACTAACAAAGATTACTTTCGAAATAACAGATCCAAACTATGTACTTTATAGCCAAAAGCTTAAATTTGGCGAGTACCTCGATAAAGAAATTGTTAAGGGCATCAGTGTCGTAATGCCGCTTGTTTTATTAGGCAACAAATCTTCCACTTTCCCCATTGCAACAAACAAAGTAAACGATCATACCGACCTAAACTATAACAAGATTTCGGCATTTGAACATGAGGAATTAAGGATTGCAGATGTAATTATGCTCTGGAACATACTTAGACATTCCTTTCCATACATGGACGATGTAAAAATTGATCAGGAACGTCTTTTAGCTGAAATACTTCAGGAAGCCAGTTTAGCCAAAACCCACACTACCTACATCAAGGTGATTGAACGAATGTGTTCATTTTATAATGATGCACACATGTTTATTTCGATTATGGGAATGGAGCCTTACTACACGCTCCCAATTTCTCTTGTTCGGGCAGATAATAAAATTGTAGTTAAGGAAGTTTCCGATAAACGACTCATGGATAGTATTTTTCCAGGTGACATTATTGTCAAGGTTAATGGAATTCCTGTCGGTAAGCAGGTTGATACATTAATTCAATATGTGTCGGGATCAAAGCAAAAAAAAGATCTGCTTGTAGTTAACCGGCTGTTCAATGGGAAAAAAAATGAAAAAATAGAAGTTACAGTACTTCGACATGGAGATACCCGTAAGGTTGCAATTGAGCGAACAAAAGTATCAGAAGATTACACGCCGGGAAATGCAGGTTATTTACAAAAGGGAAATGGCTGGGTTGCACCGGATATCTATTATTTTGATCTCACACGAAATTCTTTGACAGATCAGAATTTTGAACTTTTAAAGACTGCCAGGTCGATAGTGTTTGATCTTCGGGGATATGTTTTCGATCAGACAATCAGTACAGATTTGATTCCTGCTTTGGCAAGGGACACCATCAGGACCGTACGCTTCTTTAACCCAAAAATTCTTTACCCTGATCTTGAGCATTTGAGTTTTCAGCCGGGTTCCGAGATATATTTTCCTGATATTAAAAATAGATTAACACAACAGGTAATATTTTTGACCAACGCATCTGCCATGAGTGCTTCAGAATCTTTATTGGGACTGATAAAAGACTTTAAACTGGGGATAATTGTAGGAGACGCGACTGCAGGTACAAATGGAGATGTAAATATAGCTTATCTCCCGGGTAATTTAATTGTGTACTACTCCGGGATGTTGGTTAAAAATTCTGATGGGAGCAAGCATCACCTAAAAGGGGTTCTGCCGGATATTTATGTTAGCCAATCCAGAAATTCAGTTGAAAAGCGAGAAGATTTAGTGTTGAAAAAGGCTCTTCAGGTGATTAGAAAAAGATGGAGTAGTCTGAAATGATCTTCTATAACAGGTGTCTTTTGATAGAATCACTCATCTTTTGATTAACCTACGGGTTAAATTGTCTTCTCAACTGGATCGCGTGCCTTTTTCAGGCAGCAGCGAAACGGAGAGATCTTTTAAATCAGGTTTTATTGATCAATCTAATTTAGGAGGTTAAGCTTCTCATTCTAGCTCCAGTCTTAACGCTATGAGTGCTAAGACTTGGCCTGACTTGTATTAGAAAAAAAAGGCTCAATTAAATTACTTCATCAAAGCACAAGTCATCAAGCCCGCTAGCCTAGACACTAAGACTCGCGCTAGTAATGAAAATAATTTAACCACAGATAAAAAGGATGCACACAGATATAAAAATCCGTGTTTATCTGTGCGCATCTGTGGTTAAAAACCTTAACCACCCCGCCCTTTGGGCACCCCTCCTTAAAAAGGAGGGGAGTTTTCCCTCATAGCTGTATAAGGTAAATGGCCAGTTAAAATTTGAACATTTATGCTGTAGCTGCTAAACCGGCAGTTTCATTTTATCTATCGGTTGGTGTCTCACCTACCGAAATTAAATGATATAACCGCTAGTAACCACCCCGCCCTTTGGGCAACCCTTCTAAATCCTATCGTGTGGACACATCTTTTGTTACCTATATATATGTTTTTTTAGTACTTCATTAAGGCGGTCGTCATGCTGAATTTATTTCAGCATCTTTCCAGTTATAAAAAGGCATTTATTTCCAAAACATTAATTAAGCAAGCATTGTCTTTTCCGCTCTATGCCGCGGTGGCATGGTACTTTGGAGCGCCAAAGTACCCAAAGCGCTCTGTCAATCCAGCAATGGGCCTTTTACACAATCCTATACACATCAAAAAAACAGCGGCACTTCGTTTTGTGTTCAATACTTCTTTAAAACTTTAAATTAGCGTTTATGAACACAAAACCACTGCGTTTCAGGTTTGGCAATGCTATTTGTTCTATTCTGCACCTGTTTTTTTGATTTCTCCGGCCCTTGGGATTGACGGCGTTCTTCGGTTAAAACAATGGGTTATTTAAGGAAGCTAGCAAAACGCATAAAAAATTAAACTCAAAAAGATGTGTCCACACGATAGCCTAAATTAGGAGGGGAGTTTTCCCTCATAGCTGTATAGGGTAAATGGCCAATTAAAATTTGAACGTTTATGGTGTAGCTGCTAAACCGGCAGTTTCATTATATTCATCACACTCAACAGGCTTACACCAGGCATCGCAGTCTGATAGCCAATCATAAATCATTTTATAGGCAGCAGTAATTTCGGCAGAAAATTTTAAGGTTGCGCCTTCAAAATCATCCTCCTGAAAGATGTAGGCATTTAATCCAACATATAATAGTTCAGAAAGATGCTCTACATCAAATTGGCCAACAGCTTGTAGGTTATCACCCAGGTTTATGGCATAACGCTGAAAGGTTTCTTCATTGGCCAAAAGTTTTGTTTTGGTAAGCAGGCTGATGATATTGTTTACATCATAAAGGGCGTTGGCAATAGTAATGGGCTTGTGTTTGCCCGAGCGCGGATCGGGCCCGATAGCTGCGCTAAGCATTTCAGTAAGGAATTGATTCACATCCGATAAACCAATCATATCGAAATAGGCTTCAATCAGTTTCCGGAATTCTGTTACAGCTGCTACCTGATTTGGGAGCTGTGTGTTTGGGTTTTTACAATTGTTGTTCTGCATAACATTTGAAAAAAAAGTTCCTGAGTGCTGCAGAACAACAATTAACTCTTTTCAGAGATATTGAAAGATGCGGGTCTAAGCCGCTCACTCAGGAATATTGTGAAATTTTTAATTTATTTTATGTCTCTCCGATTAAGTTAAAAGATATTGTTAATTACTGTTCTGCACTACTAAGATAAACACAATTAAATAATTCACGAAATCTTTTTGCTCAAATAATGCATAAATGAGGGCCGGTCTATACTTGCAGCTCATAGTTCAGACCTTGCGGTTGATAGTTCAGAGGTTGCAGTCGATAGTTCAGAGGTTGCAGTTCATAGTTCAGGCGTTGCAGTTCATAGTTATATACTTTCAGTTCATAGTTCTGAACTTGCAGTTCGCAGTTCTATACTTGCAGTTCATAGTTCTATACTTGCAGTTGATAGTTCTATCAGCGCAGTTAACAACTTTATACTTGCAGTTGGTAGGTTTATACTTGCAGTTAACAGTTCTATTAGCGCAGTTAACAACATTATGCTTGCAGTTGGTAGGTTTATACTTGCAGTTGATAGTTCTATCAGCACAGTTAACAACATTATACTTGCAGTTGGTAGGTTTATACTTGCAGTTGGTAGGTTTATACTTGCAGTTGATAGTTCTATACTTGCAGTTAACAACATTATACTTGCAGTTGGTAGTTCTATACTTTTAGTTCTTATACAATTCAGGCCTGGTTTTGATCATTCCCCATTTTAACTTAGGTAATTCAAAGATCTCATCATAAAGTGCCCTAACTTGTTTATTTCCACTTAAAGAAAGGTGTACTATGTTTTTTAGTGATAAAATTGGGCTATAGTCTTTGCTTTGAAGTCTTTCCGTTAAAAGGCGGAAGAACTTGAGTTGAGGCATGTTATTTAAGAAATCTATTTGCTCAATTTTGATGTATTGCGGTCCGAAACCATCACCTTCAATGCTCAAACTTTCGAGTGTAGATAGATTTGAAAATTCATCATAGTTAGTTATTTTTTGAAAGTTTTCGACCGATAAACCTATCAGATTTTTAAGTTTTGTTAAAGGTTTTATCGATTCAACACCTGCTCCGGAACCAATATGCAATAATTCGATATGGGGTAATCCTTCAATTGCAGAAATATCCTTATAGCCGCCCCACTTAATCTCAAGGCGCTTTAATTGCTTTTGATTACAAACCGCATCAAAAAGTTCCTGAGGCATCCTTGTTCCAAAATGTAACTCTTTGAAGGCTGTTTGATTCTGTGTTAAAAACTCACACCATTCAGTTACCACACGTTTTTTGTCTTTTGGGGTTTTGTATTGAGGTGTAAAGGAATCGCCCAATTGCGTACAATTAATAATGAGTTTTTCTTCTTCATTATATTCTGAAACTTCCACAACCGATTTGATCAAATCATGTTCTTCTTTAAAATAGTAATTGAAACCAAATTCTATTTGTTTGTCGGTTAATTTCATTGGTCGTTTTTAAAAGAGTTTTTGTTTTTATAAGCTTCAACGTGGTGGGGAGGGAATTGTTTTTCGAAGAAAGGATAAGGTATGCCAAAGGCCGTAATTTCAAAAACCGTATTCCAGCGAGAGTCTTAGCGCCCATTGCCTTAAGCATAGGCCTGGCCATAAGGATTGCACTAGTATCGGTAATCTTCATCACATCACAAGTCATCCAGCGCGCTAGCCTAGACACTAAGACTTGCGCTAGTAATGGTGTGAAATAAAGATTAGGATGCACCAGTATCAAATGCACACGCGGCACGCGTGCGCCAGCGAGGGGGTATTTCACCTTTTAAATATTTGTCATTAATTTTGTCATCACTTACAGTGACATCTGTGGATATTTTATTTATAGGCTCAAAAAATTCTCCTTGTATATTCATTTGTTATTTTTTTTATAAATTCTAATTTCGATGCATCCCGCAATTAAAATCTTAATCCTTGAAGTTATAAATAAATTACTCATTTCTGGGCATTTTGCTTACTAGTTTCTATATGAGGGCATTGGTCTGTCAATGTTAAAAAGAAAAGGCGTTAATTATCAATACTATAGCGATTAAGATTCTCATAATTTGCCAAATATTAAATATTCAATCGTTTACATTGGGATGTTGATTTAAGATCTATTTGCCAAGTTGTATAATTGTCTCACTCTCTTTTTTTTTAAAACTGGGGTTTGTCAAGCATGGAGTACAGATAGCAAAATCGAGGATTTGTTTATTTGAAAATTCCAAATCAGCCAAAAAGCTTATAGAAGAGTAGTTTTTAAAGTTTGCTAAATCAAATAGAGTCCCCAAAGATATTGTGTATGCTTCTCCTGAATTTATGACTTTATTTATTGATGCTAAATGTTTTGACTGATTATTTTTAAAGTTGTTTATATATTGATGATTTACGAAAAAAGTGTCTGGTGATATTGAGTCGGGTATTATAAAAATGTTGTAAGCAATAGAATGATTCTGTGGGTTTACTATAGTATCAAGTCTTTCGTCTCCTGTTCCCAAGTAAAGGCGAGGTTTAATACCGAGTAGTGTTACTGCCCGATTACTGTTATTAATTACTGTTGCTTTTGTTAATCCAAATAGCAGGTTCTTTTTATCTTTGTCAACGAAGGAAGAGCCGGATCTATCTATATTTACCAGTGAAACTTCTGCTTTACTGTCAACGACTTGCCAATAAAATGCCAAACCTGCAACAACTAGTGCCAAAACTGAAATTGCCTCACCCCAACCAAATTCATTTTTAAAATTAAAGAATTTCTTATTTCCATCACTTGATTCCAATTGAGCAACAGTTTTATTAGGTATCGCGAATTTTTTATAAGATCTTCTAGGTTTCATAATAAACAAATATATGAATTGCCAGTTACTTAATCCTTGACTATTGGGGCAAATTGAATTCATGAAACATCTTTCTAATTAATTAAATTAGCCTGGGTGAATAACCCAAGCTAATAATTCTTACATCATGCTATCATTAGCAAAACTGTAATAGCTATCGCTAGAAATTATTAGATGATCCCAAATAACAATTTCTAAAAGTTTACCACCATCTTTTAATTGATTGGTCAATCTAATATCTGCATGGCTAGGTTTTGAATTGCTACAAGGATAGTTATGTTATATAATTATTTAGGATGAATGCAAAGCTGTAAGTACCTTTGGATTTAACCTTTGGTAATCCAAATGAAGGCTATCAACAACTTTTTGTGTTAAATCAACATTTACGTTTCGTAATCCATCCTTATGTTCAAATCTCACTGTTTTTTCAAAATGTTTAGCATCCAATTTCATCTCATTAATCCTATCTAAGTAAAACAATTTGATGGCTTGATTAAAGGCAGTAGTATCATCTGACGCTAAAATTGGCTCTCGATTACGCTCTAAATAGAAAAGATTGCCGTTGTTTTCATATTTCATCACAAACATAGTTAGCATGTAGGGTTTTTGTTTCTGCTTTTTGCTGCACCCACAAATAGCAAAAGCAATGACAAGAATGATAATCAACTCTCTTTTCATAATTAACTTATTTTACCTTATTCTGGCGCAAGTCTTAGTGCCCATTGCTTTAAGCATTGGCCTGACTTGGCAGTATTATCAAGATTAATAATGAAAGGACAAGTCAGCTAGTCACATTGCCCAGCACATAAGACTTGCGCTAGTAATGGGAATGTTCAATTTAGCACTTGATCTGTCATTTTGCAAACCGATGTTACCGATAGTTATTTTAGGCCGCGCTGTAATAACTCATTGATTAGCTCCATTTTGTCGTTTTTGGATAATCTTAAAGCATCTCTTAGCAATTTGCCATCACTTTTTTTAATTAAACTTTCTTTTGCCTTTTGCTCTACCGTTATTAATCTATATAATTCACATACTGTAATAGTTTCGCTCCCTTTTTTTGTTAAAGGTATAAATACGCAATCATTTTCGATTTTAATATTTTCAGAATAATTGTCAAAATGCGAATGGATAATTTTAATATTTTTAGAATCTCTTGGGTAGTTAACAATTATTTTTTTGACAACTTCTTTACTACCTTTAATTGTGTTACAGGCTGGGCATGATAATGCTAAGTTATATTTGTGAAATGTGAATTTACTATAAGCTGACTTTGGAATTATGTGTTCAATATCGACGTCTTTCAAATCAAATTTTAGTTCCTTTTTACAGTAACAACATTTATTGTTTTGTTCACTCCTCAAGAACTTCTTGATTTTCTCCTTTACCGTATCAAAACAAGACTTATCCCAATCTAAGTAATTATTAAAATTACTTTTAATAATTGAGTTATCTTCTTTATCAAATATATAATGGTTGTTAATTTTATCACTCATACTTATTATTAATAGTTATAATAGTTTGAATGACAAGCTTTAAAGGGTCTTCTTCTTTAAATTGATTCTCTAACTTTAGCAAAGTTCCAATGATTTCTTTAAATCTTTTTGTTTTTGTTTTATTGACTGATATTAGTTTTAGAGCTTCAGTTACGATATTTGAGATATAGTAATTTCTTGTTGTAGGCATTTCAAAGACATTTAATAAAATATCTTCTGCAGACCATCCAAATGTATTAAACTTTAATACTGTCGAAGTAATCTTATTATTGACTTTTTTTAGACTTAATATTGTTGAGCTTTCTAATGGTAAATCTGAAATAATAAAATGAGAATGTGTTGCGATAATAATATGACATCCTTTGAAATTTTCAAAGATTTGATTGAGCAAATCTAAATATCTGTATTGCCAACTCGGATGGAGACTAATTTCTGGTTCGTCAATTAATACGCAGCAATTATCTTCTATTAATGGGATCAATCCAATTAAAGTAATCAGAATACTCGCTTCACCTGAGCTAGCATCATTTATATTGAATGGTCTATTTGTATCTTTTTTAAATAGTAGGATGTCAAATGATCTAATTAAATTCAACTTTCTAAGTAAATTTAAAATTTCATAAGATTTCAAATCATTTTCATATATCGAGTTGTTTTTATCGATTTTTTGAATATTTGAATTTGAGAAATTGATTTCAAGACTAAAGTCTTTCTTTTCATTTAATTTGTTAAGAAAATCACTAATCTTCTGCAGATTACTCTCATTTTCTTCTAAGAATTTAGTGTAAATAACATTATTTACACTTCCATAGGTGGTTTTATGTTTAACAAAGTCAATTAAATCTTTTTTCGTGATTGGCTTACTGCTCTTAATATTAAGGAGACTATTTATTGAACTAATGTTGTACTCTAATTTGATTATTGGATGAAAGTCTAAATAGTCAAAGATGTGTCTGTAACATTTTGCCACAAATTTATTAGAATAGTTTTCCAGTAAAATATCAATTGCTCTTCTTATTAAAAGTCTATTGGTAGAACCTAATCGAGTTTTTGTTCCTAAATAAATGTAATTTTGATTTGAATATTCAATAGTATCTCTTCTGAAAGGATTAAAAAAATTATCTATCGGGAACTTATCGTTTAAGCTGTTTGATACCGAAATAACTCTGGAGGTTTCACTCGACTTTTCAAATTTTGAAAAATAATAATATTTTGAACTTCTAGAACGAAAGTCATTTTTTAATGCATTGGCAATGCTTCCAAGAAGTCGACTTTTTCCAGTACCATTATTTCCAACTATTACTGTGAAATGATTTGTATTTAAATCATTATTAAAATTAATCAAATCAATTTCTTCTGTTTCAAACTCCGAATCTTCAATTTGACATTTGTTTAGTCTAAAACTCATTTTATCTATGATGTTAATTAATATTTATAGTAAGATAAAAAACATTCGTAACTCCACTTCACAAATCTACTATATGGGATAATTAGAATGATTTTTTAGTTAAATAGTTGCCTATTTTATGAAAGTCTTGCCTATGTTAAACTAGTTATCAATCTTTAAATTGACAAGACCAATGAGCTGAGCATGATAATTAATTTAGTATGCTAATATAGTAATATTTGTAAAAGAGATACCAAAAAAAATACTCTTGTATTTAAAGGTAGTTTTTAATTTGGGATATTTCGATTTCATTTTTATATGCCAAAAGATTGCCCTCGTAAAAACTAATATAGCAACATCCTTTTATTTTTTACGAGAGTCACCTTTCAATAAAAAGTTAAAATTAGCCTGGGTGAATAACCCAAGCTAATAATTCTTACATCATGCTATATTATGTTTCCAGCATTCTTTCCAACCTATTTTCTAATCCGTTCTGTTTTGTTAGTTTTGAGCCTTAAATAAAGAATAAGATGAACCATTGGTTAGTAAAATCAGAGCCTTTTAAATACAGTTGGGAAAAATTTAATGAAGATGGCCGTACCTTTTGGGATGGCGTTCGTAATTACCAGGCGAGGAATAACCTGAAAGCTATGAAAGAGGGCGATTTGGTGCTTTTTTACCACAGTAACGAAGGGAAAAACGTAGTGGGTATTGCCAAAGTGGTAAGAGAGTTTTACCAGGACCCTACTACTGATGATGCCAACTGGGTAGTGGTTGATTTATCGCCTGTAGAAAGCCTGAAAAATCCGGTTTCGCTGGAGCAGATCAAAGCTGAGCCAAGTTTGGTTGATATATCATTGGTTAGACAAGGGCGTTTATCGGTAATGCCGCTTAAAGCCACTGAGTTTGATAAGATTTTGGAAATGGGGGCGTAGTTTGAAGTCCTTAGTCTGTAGTCCAAAGTCCATAGTCGGAAGTTTGGAGTCTATTGAACGAGGGGTTATAGTTTGGAGTTGGGCGTTTGGAGTTGGGAGTCGATTGATCGATTTTAGTCCGATTCTCGAGTCGGCAGTCTTGAGTCGATTTACTAGTTTGGAGTTTGCCTCAGTTAAACCGATTTAAACAATTAACCGGTTACTCATTAATCAGTGAAGTTGGCTTATTTGAGAAATTGTCATCCTGAGGGTTAATTAATTGTTTAAAATCAATATGAGTGACGTACAATTGATTTCTTTTGCCATACACCACTGTCTTGCCTCGGCTCGCCGCCGCCGAAGGGCTCTTTCTTTTTGGCATCAAAAAGACCAGCGAAGCTAGCTTGAATGCCATTAAAAATATAAACACACATGAAAAAACAAAAACTGCCGGCTGAAAATTTATTCATTTGTTGTTTATAACTTTCAACTGCATTCATGAGGGCTTCGCCGTTTTCTTTCGAAGCTAGTATGTTGGCTTAGGCAGTGCAGCCCGAAAAATTTGTTAGGCCGGGTTTAAGTAGAACGGGGATACCGTACTGTGGCCTAGATGGATGGAAATGCGAAAGTAGTTAAAATGTTGATTAGTATATATATGTAAAATAACGTCAATGATAGAGGTTAGAATTTTTCAAATACATCGGAGTGTTGGTGACAGGTATACGAGAGGCGTCATTTCGACCGCAGTAGAGAAATCTTTTAACATAGTTCAAAGATTTCTCCATTTCGCTGCGCTTCAGTCGAAATGACGGCGATTTTTTAAATCTGTCATTGATAGCGCAAGGAAGGATCTTGTTGAAAGTTTTACTGCCGTGCTTAGAGACAATTAACCGATTAACCAGTTTATACAATTTACCAAATGAACCAATAACATGATAAAGTCTATCTATTTTACCCTCATCTTTTTCTTTTTCCTAAGCTTCGCAATGGCTCAAAGCGTTAAACCTTACATGGCCATTCTGAAAACCCAAAATGAAAAATACAAAGGGATTTTATATAAAGTTGATTCGGTAAATGTGATTCTGAATCATGACGGCGAATTTATTCAGGTTCCCATCAATGAAATTAAAACGGTACAGATCAGAACGGTTAAGAAAGGTTATAAAGGAATGAGTTTTGTTAAAATCGGTGAAGATAGGGCAGAAGAGTATAAAATGAATGCAGCTGGTAAAATGGTTGATAAATGGGGCAAGGAAGAGCCGGGTTTTAAGGAAGATGTATCGGCCACGGCATTTTCTGTTGTTTTTACTGCAATGGCAAATGCTGTTGCATTGCCCATCCATGCCATTAATCCGAACCTTGCACGGTTTAACTTTAATAAGATAGATGAAAATAAGTTTAACGAACTCAGTTATTATTCTATTTATTACCAGGCCAATCCAGATGTGCTGGCAGAATTGCAGCAGCTGAAATCTATTTCTTCTACGGTTAAGCCTTAGCGCTAGGGGAGTCCGAAGTCCTTAGTCGGAAGTCTATAGTCGATAAACCTATTTTAGTCCGAAGTTGTTAATCTATCGCTTCAGGCTATCAACCATGAACTATCAGCCAATAAACCATTAACCAGCTTATACGATTAACCCAATCAACTAATGACTAATGGCCAGTGAACCAATAAACTACTGAATCACACTATTTCTCTTACTCAGCGTAATCCCCAGCGTCATTACAATACTAGAGCCCAATACCACGAGGAATAAAAACGGCGTACCCACTTCCTGTATTTTTAGTGAGGCGGGCAGGTTGAAATAAAGTAAAATGCTGATCAGTCCGCGGGGAGCGATGTATAAAATCGGACCTAAAGTATCCTTTTTAAATATTTTAAGGAAGAGCATCCTGATGAGGTATATCGTAATCAGAATAAAAAATCCATTGGCCAGTACAATCTTATTGTTCAGTTCGCCGATGTTCATCGTAAAACCGAAAATAACAAAGAAAAAAGTCCGCAAAATAAAGGCGCTTTCTGCCGATAACTGGTAAAGCTGCGATAAATCGGCCGTTAAATTCTTGTATAAAAAAATACTCCTGAACCAAACGTTCTGGATGGTATCGGCATTGTTCAGGAATAAACCTGTACTCAGGATCAGCACCAGCGAAGAGAGGTGGTAAGACTGACCAATGGCATAAACCAGGATGAGTATGGCGATAATCAGGAAAAATTTGATGTGGTGTACCAACCGGCCCATAATGTACAACAATACTACACAGGCAATGGCCGATAGCAAAAGGATGAGAAAGGTACTTAAGCCCAGGCCTATAAATGCGGAGGTAGTGACCGAATGGTTGGTAATGGTGAAATTAAAAATGATGATGCCCAGGATATCAGAGAAAGAGGATTCGTAGATCACAAACTCTTTATCTTTATTGTTTAAGGCTGCGGCCGATGGAATGGCAATGGCCGAACTAATCACACTAAAAGGGATGGCATTGGCAATACAGGTATATAAATCGTGGTGCGAAATCTGGTAAATGATGGTGGTAATTACGCTGGTGGTACCGAGTAAAATACTTAAGGCCGAAAAAAAAGCGCTTTTAATGACCTTGTTTTTATGCTGATCGTATTTAAGTTCGAGTGAGCCCTCAAAAACAATTAAAATTAGACCTACAGTACCCAATGTGGGCAAAATAGATAGGAAATTGAAGGTTTGTATCTTTAGGTTATCTACCAGTAAACGTAAACCAATACCTAAAAGCAGCAGCAATAAAACCGATGGTACTTTGGTTTTACTCGCCACTAAATCAAACAGATAAGAGAATATTACTAATCCGCTTAAAATAATAAGAATGGTATAAGTTGTCATATTTTTCAGCGTAAGGTAAACCGCTAAAATAAAACAATCATGTTAAGCTGAAAAGAAATTTAACGTAAAAATTATGCTTTAAAGAAAAGTGCCTTGAGTTCGCTGGCGTCATCAGGATGCATTTTGCCACCTAAAACCAAACGTAACTGTCTGCGGCGCAGGGCACCATCAAACAAATCAATTTCTTCCTGCGTTTCTGGGATAAGTTCTGGTACGGGAATGGTTCGTGCACTCTGATCAAGCGCTACAAAGGTATAGTAAGCTTCGTTGCTTTTCTGCCTTGCACCACTCGGAATATTTTCTGCCCATACATCTAAACGCACTTCTACCGAGGTATTAAAAGCACGGGTTACTTTGGCTTCGATGGTAATTACATCACCTAATTTAATGGGCTGTTTAAAAGAAACATTATCAACGGAAGCGGTCACCACGATACGGTTACAGTGTTTTTGAGCCGAAATTGCCGCTGCAATATCCATCCAGTGAAGCAAACGCCCACCCATCAGGTTATTTAAGGTATTGGTATCATTTGGTAATACCAATTCGTTCATAATGGTAAAACTTTCTCTGGCAAATTTCTTTTTTAAACTCATTAAGGGCAAAAGTAGTTAAAATGTGGTTAAGATTGTATTGCAAATAGATTCTGGTGGATTTAGCAGATGTTTTTCGGAGGTGATCTGCGCAATTAGTGGGAAAAGCGTGGGTAATGTTCCCGCAGATTTAAGAGATTTTCGCAGATTTATTATTTGTTTTTCTGCGAGGATTGGCGAGATCAGGGGGAAAGCATGAGTAAGATTGTTCCCGCAGATTCAAGAGATTTTCACAGATTTATTATTTTGTTTTTCAGCGGTGATCAGCGAAATCGGTGGAAAGTATGAGTAAGATTGTTCCCGCAGATTCAAGAGATTTTCGCAGATGTATTATTTTGTTTTACTACGGTGATCGGCGAAATCAGCGGGAAAAGCATGAGTAATATTGCTCACGCAGATCAAAGGGATTTTCGTAGATTTATTATTTTGTTTTTCAGGGGTGATCTGTGCAATTAGCGAGAAAAGCATGCCTAAGATTGTTCTCGCAGATTCAAGAGATTTTCACAGATGTATTATTTTGTTTTTCAGCGGTGATCAGCGAAATCGGTGGAAAGTATGAGTAAGATTGTTCCCGCAGATTCAAGAGATTTTCGCAGATGTATTATTTTGTTTTTCTGTGAGGATCGGCGAGATCAGCGGGAAAGCGTGAGTAAGGTTGTTCCCGCAGATTCAAGAGATTTTCGCAGATTTATTATTTGTTTTTCTGCGAGGATTGGCGAGATCAGGGGGAAAGCATGAGTAAGATTGTTCCCGCAGATCAAAGGGTTTTTCGCAGATTTAAGTTGTTTTTCTGCGGGCATCAGCGAGATCAGCGGGAAAGAACTTGTGAAGATCTTCAATCCAAAAACAAATTCATCAGCTCTCATGTTATCCATACAAAAAATCTAATTAATGCAAAACCAGACCCTGATCCAATTTTTTCATTGGTATTATAACGAAGAACAAAATTTATGGACTAAAGTAGCTGCTGAAGCAAGTCATTTAAAAGAAATTGGCGTAACATCCGTTTGGTTGCCACCAGCCTATAAATCCAACAACGCCGCTTATGATGTTGGTTATGCGGTTTATGATCTGTTCGATTTGGGCGAGTTCGATCAGAAAGGAAGTGTAAGTACCAAACATGGCTCTAAAGACGAATATATCAAAGCAATTGAAGCACTGCACGATAATGGGGTTGGAGTTTTAGCCGATGCCGTTTTTAACCATAAAGCTGGTGGTGATGAACTCGAGAAGATAGCCGTTAGAACTGTTAACCCAGAAGATAGAAACGAATTTACCAGCGATGTTTTCGAAATAGAAGCCTGGACGAAGTTTACTTTCCCCGGGCGAAAGGGTAAATATTCTGAATTTATATGGAATCATGAGTGTTTTAGTGGGGTGGACTGGGCAGAAGACCTCAAAAAAACTGCGATCTATTCGATTCAGAATTATTTAGGCGAAGGTTTTGAGGAGGTTCCATCTACTGAATTCGGCAATTACGACTACC
This sequence comes from Pedobacter alluvionis, assembly GCF_003664035.1. Lineage (GTDB taxonomy): Bacteria > Bacteroidota > Bacteroidia > Sphingobacteriales > Sphingobacteriaceae > Pedobacter > Pedobacter alluvionis. The sequence continues at coordinate 498,378 of NZ_RCCK01000014.1, read as the reverse complement.
TGATGTACAATGATATCGATTACCGCAACAGGGCTGTAGTTGAAGAATTAAAATACTGGGGCGAATGGGTGGTTGAAACGACCAAAGTAGACGGTTTTCGGTTAGATGCGGTTAAACACATCAATCCGGATTTTATTGTAGAGTGGATCGATCACCTGAACCAGAAATTTAACAGGGAATTTTTTATTGTAGCCGAAGATTGGAATGTGGTGGATATTGCGGGGCAATTGAACTATATTGAAATTACCGGCGGAAGGACACAAATATTTGATTCGTTGTTACACCATAATTTTTTCCTGGCCAGTAAGAACGAGGAATTTGATATGCGGACGATTTTTGATGGAACGCTGGTACAGGTAAAGCCTGATCTGGCAGTAACATTTGTTGATAATCATGATTCGCAACCTTTGCAGGCGCTGGAATCTTATGTCGATTTTTGGTTCAGGCCTTTGGCTTATGCCATGATCTTGTTGCGTATGCAAGGCATTCCCTGTTTATTCTTTCCTGATCTGTATGGAGGGATTTATGATGATAAAGATAAAGAAGGTGATGAGGTACATGTTGAACTAGTGGCCATCCCTTCGGTAGAAACGATGAGTAAAATCCGTACAGCCTTAGCCTACGGTGAGCAACGTGATTATTTTGACCATGGCATTTGTGTAGGATGGACCCGTGCCGGTGATGAAGAGCATGAAAATAGTGGTTTAGCCGTATTGTTGAGTACAGGAGAAGAAGGGTTCAAAGAAATGGAAATAGGCAAACACTTTGCCGGAAAAACCTTTTTTGATGCCTTAGGCTATCGCCAGCAGGAAGTAGTTATTGATGAAAATGGTTGGGCAGAGTTTCATTGCAATGCTGGCAGTGTTTCGGTGTGGGTGTTGAAGGTGGGGTAGGAGAAGAGATAACATTGTGGTCTGTGGGGACACAGACCACGGCGTGGAGATAGGTTATTTGTCATCCTGAGCGCAGCGAAGGATCTTTATTAAACAGATTTTAGCCCAATAGGCTTGCCAGAATGGAGGTTTTACTGATAAGGATTCTTCACTGTGTTCAGAATGACAGATTTTATTAGAGGAATTCTTACCAACCATTGGATATTTGAAAGTATATCTACAGGAAATTATCCTCAGCTCTGTAAGCCGAAATAACAGCCAGCTCACCCTCTTTTCCATCTTTCGAATTACCGTGCTCCATACCCATTACGCCTTTATAGCCTTTGGCGTGCAGATGTTTGAACAGGTTTTTATAATTAATTTCTCCGGTTGTCGGTTCTTTCCTGCCGGGGTTATCCCCAATCTGGATGTAGGCAATTTCATCCCAGCAACGATCGATGGTTTTAATTAAGTCGCCTTCCAATTCCAAGGTCTGTGGCGCACAGACCATTATCTATAATTCCAAAACGGATTTTTATATCTGTGTTCAACCATTGGATAGGTTATTTGTCATCCTGAGCGCAGCGAAGGATCTTTATTGAACAGACTTTAGTCCAATAGGCTTGTCAGAATGGAGGTCTTACTGATAAGGATTCTTCACTGTGTTCAGAATGACAGATTTTATTAGAGGAATTCTTACCAACCATTGGATATTTGAAAGTATATCTATAGGAAATTATCCTCAGCCCTATACGCAGAAATAACAGCCAGTTCGCCTTCTTTTCCGCCTTTAGAATTGCCGTGCTCCATGCCCATTACGCCTTTGTAGCCTTTGGTGTACAGATGTTTGAATAGGTTTTTATAATTAATTTCCCCGGTTGTTGGTTCTTTTCGGCCTGGATTATCCCCGATCTGGATGTAGGCAATTTCATCCCAGCAACGATCGAGGGTTTTAATTAAATCGCCTTCTGTACGTTGCATGTGGTAAATATCATAAAGAATTTTACACGAAGGACTTTTAACCGCTTTACAAACGGCGTAGGTTTCATTTGTTTTTTGAAGGAAAAGTTCCGGGGTATCGCTCAGGGTTTCCAAGACCATAATCAAACCATGGGGTTCAAAAATCTCGGCCCCTGCACGCATGGCATCGATTACATTGGCAAATTGATTGCCATAAGGTAAATTACGTTCGTAAAAACCTGGCACTACGGTAAGCCATTTGGCATTACAGCGTTTTGCAGCTTCTACCGATTTTTTACAGGTTTCGATAAATTTGTCTTTAAATTCTTTTTTGCCAGTGGTTAAGGAGGTCTTCCAGTTATCGCCACCATCTACCACAAAAACGCCCATGCGCATGCCCAATTTTGCCAAAAGTTTTCCAATTTTTTCCTGTTCTTCTACAGGGCGGTTTAGGTAACCGTTGTCTTCGATGGAACGGAAACCTTTATCGTACATAAACTGGATCTGATCTAGAAAACTCTTGCCGGCATGGTTTTGGAACATGCCCTGGTGCGGTGCATAATCGAGGTTAAAAGTTTTATCGCTTAATGTATCATTTGTTTTTTCGGCAGCAAAAGTATTGGTAAATCCTGCTCCTGTAGTAATGGCACCAGCTGTAAGCAGGCTATTTCTTATAAACTCACTTCTTTTCATCGGTTTAGTTTTAACAGATATTAGTGTGTAATTAATTTTTTGAATCCTGTAGTTAACGTATCGGCTACTTTGCCATCTTTTTGATGGTACACAAAATAAGCCTCAAGGTTTTTTCTGCTTTCTACAAAGGCAATGGCATCTTTAAGGTGCATGGCCATTAGGGCATTATCATATCCATCGGCTGTAATGGCATTTTTGGCGTATACCGTTACACTAATCATCTCATTATCTAAAGGATATCCTGTGTTAGGATCGATCAGGTGAGAAATTTTTTTCTTGCCGCTTTGGTGGAATTTGCGGTAGTTGCCCGAAGTGGTAATGGCACCAGAATTTATCGCAGCGATATGCCTGATTACCGGGGTTCCATCCTTATCCGGACCTTCAATGCCAATTTTCATGGTTTCACCATTGGGTTTAGGTCCTGAAATCCGAATTTCACCTCCCAGCTCGGCCACATATTGTTTAATTCCTTTTTGTTCGAGATAAGCGGCAATTAAATCGACACTATAACCTTGTGCAATTCCATTTAAATCGATTTGTATACAGGGCTTTAGTTTGCTTAATAAACCATTCTTTAGCTTCAGGTTTCTCATGCCTACACAGGCCAATATCGATTTAATGACAGCCGGATCGGGTTCGTTTTTAGCTTCTTTTGGCCCAAAACCCCAGGCTTGTACCAATGGGGCAACGGTAATATCGAAAATGCCTTTTGTATCCTGGTTGATCTCAAAACTCCTTTTCAGCACGTCGTTCATGAATCGATCGGTTTTAATTTCTTTTTTGGCAGCATTAAATTGATTTATCAATGATCCCTTTTTGTAAAGCGACATCGATAAATCAATTTCGTTCAATAAACTATCTATACCAGCCTTAGTGGCTAAACTATCATTGGCATAGTACATAATGGCATAATCGGTTCCCTGCGCAAAACCATTAATCTTATACTGCTTCACTTCTTTTTTCAGGGAAAAAGCAAAAATCAATGGTAAAATGAAAAGCAAAAACCTGTAACGCATCAATTTAATTTTAGATTACTTTGGTTTGTCCGGGTATGGCAATAGGGTATAGTCCTTTTTCATCAGGCATTAACCTTGGGTTAGCATCCCATGCAAAACGCTCAGGCATTAAACTGATGTTCGATGCTAAAGCTTCATCCCATTTAATGGTTTGGCCAGAATAAGTAGCATAACGACCGATAATTGAAGAAAATGTGCTTGTAGCAGCATAGTCTACATTACTGAATTTATATTCTCCCTTAGAAACCGCATCGAACAGTTCGTCGTGCTCTGTTTGGTATGGATTTGCATTTCCTTTGGTATTGTGGTTATATAATTCTTTACCACTGTAATCTTTCATAATGGCCTGGTTGCTGCCTGAAAGGTAAATTTTGCCTTTGGTGCCTTGAAAAGTTTCATCCACACGGTTACTGATGCCTTCAAAATGCCTGCATTGGCTATTAATTACCGCACCATCGGCATAAGTTAATTCGATAGAGTGGTTATCATAAATCTCTCCATAGTCTTTTCCTGTTCTCCAGGCACGGCTACCCGTTCCCTGTACCGAAACCGGATGTCCGTTTTTTATCCAGTTGGCAATATCGATGTTGTGTACATGTTGTTCAACAATATGATCGCCGCACAACCAGTTGAAATAATACCAGTTTCTCATTTGGTACTCCATTTCGGTCTGGTTTGCTTTACGCGGACGTACCCAAACGCCACCGCTGTTCCAATATACCTGGCCCGACATGATATCGCCAATGGCACCATCGTTAATGCGTTTCATCGATTCGCGATAGTTGGTCTGGTAACGGCGCTGTAAACCTACTACCACATTTAATTTTTTCTTTTTCGCTTCTTCGGCTGCGGCCAATACTTTTCTGATGCCCGGTGCATCTACAGCAACAGGTTTTTCCATGAAAATTTGTTTATTCTGTTTAACTGCTTCTTCAAAATGAATAGGACGGAAGCCCGGAGGCGTGGTTAACAGCACCACATCAGCTAGTGGAATGGCTTTTAAATAAGCATCGAAACCAACAAACTGACGTTCTTTCGGAACATCCATTTTTGCTGCAAATTTCGAACTCAAAGATTGGTAACTGCTATCTAAGCGATCCTGAAAAGCATCGGCCATGGCAACCAGTTTAATATTAAACTTAGTGCTCAAGGCCTGGAAAGCTGCTCCGGTACCACGATCGCCACAGCCTATTAGGGCAATTTTAATGGTATCAGATCCTGATGCATAAGCTCCGGCCAGTGGAATGCTGCTTAACATGGCCCCGCCGGCCAGCATGGCTGTTGCTTTTAGAAAATCGCGACGATCTTGTTGGTTAATTGGTTTTTTCATGTGTTTAATTTTATTTTGGTTAGGGTTGTGTTTTTAAAGGTCTTTTATCGGTTGCTTATTGTAATACGCATCTATATCAGCTTTTGAAGGCGTTTTTACAGGCCGTACCAGTCGCATGCCTACAAAAGGAGCTTCGGGGAACCACCAATTGCTTTTCGGGATTTGTGGATCTAATTGTTTCCACGATGGATCAGAAGCCAATCTGGCTGTTGAGGTTAAATTATTTGGTGTTTCATCATAAGAACCACCACGAACTACATTGGGGTAGAGTTTTTCGGGTACTGCTACAGGATTTTCTACAGTTTTACCTTTGCTCTTACTATAAAAATCGGCAAGATATTGGTCGTAGGTCCATTCGCTAACGTTGCCGTGCATATCAAATAATCCCCATGGATTTGGTTTTTTTTGTCCTACCTGGTGTGTTTTGTTGTCGCTGTTATCTTTATACCAGGCATAATCGCCTAGTTTAGTCGCATCATCACCAAAAGCATAATTGCTTTCTGTTCCGGCTTTACAGGCATATTCCCATTCTGCCTCTGTTGGTAACCGATAAAAAACACCCGTACGCATGTAAAGCCATTTGCAAAATTGGATGGCATTATATTGTGTCATGGCTACCGCTGGCTGGTTCGCTTTGCCCATACCAAAAGTCATATCGAGGTAGGGTTTTGTGGGCCTGGTAACGGCATCTACTTCAGCAGGAATAGCGCTTGTACTGGCTTGTTTTTCATAATCGCGGTAAAGAAAAGGTTCGAAAATATCCCAGGTTACTTCATGTTTCCCAATCCAGAAAGCATCGAGTTTAACCTCATGAACAGGTTGCTCATCTGGTTTTCCTGTTTTACTTCCCATTTTAAATTTGCCTGCTGGTATAGCCTGCATATCGAATTTTAATTTTGTTCCATTAATGGATTGTGTGTAGGAATCAGTAGAAGTTTGTGCTGAAATATGTGCACAGGGATAGACTATTAATGCTGCGGCAATTAATTTTTTAAACATAATTTTTGGTTAGAAACACTTAATTTTCCAGGTGTTTATCTGGTTAGCTTTCTGAAACACTAAAGTAAAAAACCACATTTAAAACAAAGAAAAATTATGTAACAATAAAGGTAAGTATTGCAATATTAAAAGTCAGGTTGACAATTACTATTTCGCTTCGGTCCAGTTGGTTATCTTCTGTCTGAAACTTTATTGCTTAAATTGGTATAACCAACCAGGGTATCCCAACGCGCACCAGGGCGACGATAATAAACGAAGATCTGATAGCTGTTTTCAGTCTGGAAAAATGCACCCTCAAAAGGTTTGGTTTCCATTAGTTTGGTATCTTTATTATACCAGGCATACTCATAATCGTAGAGGCCTTGTTTGAGGATCACATTGCCATAAAATTGTTTCCTGTTGGCATCGTAGAGGAGTTTATTTTCATTGCTTATGGTAAAATTGTTAAACCGGCCAACAACATAAGCATCGCCGTTAGGGCTGGGTGCCGGGGCATTTAAAGTGAATAAAACACTCATGTACTCTGCTTCTGTTTTATCGTCGCGCCCGTCGGTATTGCGGATAAAAAAGTTTCCGTTTTCATCGTACTGGTTGGCAAATGCACCTACAGTTCTGGATGCATCCTGGAAAAGTATAATATTTACGGATTGATTATCTCGATAAATATCCTTCACATTATCTGCCTTGTAACGCAAACTCCTCGTATCAAATTTTCTAAATTCGTTGTCTCCCCAAAAATCATTTGTATTGAGGTCGTTATAAACCAATTGGTTTGGCCGTACAAAGGCTGGTTTGGTATTAACCTGAATGGTATTCGCATTAAAATTCTGCATCACCACCGCTTTTATATCCTGATAGGGGTTAGGGATGGGGAAAGTATGATTAATGGTAAAGTTGATTTTTTGTTTGTAATTCCTGTTTTCTACCTGCATGGAATTGTTTACTTCTGCCGCTACGGCAACCTGATTATCGAGCATGTAGAAGCGCTGCGAAATAACCGGTTTGTTTTTATCGCCATCCAAATAGACTTTTAATATATAATTGCCGCCGATTTTGGGTTGAATTTGGGTATTGGGTAAGCTGATTTCGTAATGGGTGTATTTTCGTGTGGTGTTAGAAGAGTAGTGATAGTTGATGATGCGGTCATCATTAAAACTCCCCAGATAATCAATGCTCGAAATTTTCGAAGTCTCCCATTCTGCGGTACAATGTTCAATGGTATACCAGTAATTTTGGGTGCCTGCCAGCAGGTCATCGAAAGAAAAAGTGATTGTTTCTGACGAATTGAGCATAATTACAGGTAAACTTTGCTCTTTATTGCTGTTATAGCAAAGCACAGTTTTAATATTTGGAAGATAAATTTTATTCTCGTTGGTAAACTTTGTATCGTTTTGTGCAAAAGCTAAAGTAGAGATGAAAAATAAAACCGGAATTAATATTTTCTGCATGGCTAAAAGTAAAGTTTTATTGGGAAGTGGCAAAATTGGGTTAGCGTTTGGTTGGCACGGATTAGCCGTGGTGTCAGATATTACTATCTGACACGCCATCATCAGGTTTTTGACAATATACCACAGATGCGCGGATTAACACGGAAGATTTTTTGTTTCAGTTTGTATTTCTCTTGGGTCGTCATCTCGACCGTAGCGGAGAGATCTTTTTCATGGAAGTTTGATTTGTTCAGAGTTGTCAACTTGAATAGCGAGGTGGCCTGAAAGTTGACAACTCTCAGATTAAATATAATGCATCAGCCAGATGGTAACATCTGGCTGCACACCTGAGCGGAGTGCAACGCAGTCGAGAACCCGAAGGCTCTACGAAGCAAAATCTACTGAACAGATCTCTCCGTTTCGCTGCGCTTCAGTCGAGATGACGCAACGAAGGGTTTAACTAAATCCATACACTCCGTAGCAACTAATGCACAAAAAAGCCGTCACGATTTTACATCATAAGGCCCATATTTCTCGTGGTGTCAGATATTCCTATCTGACACTAAATGGGTAACTGAATAACAATTTTATTTAATGCTAAATCTGCTCATCAGCCAGATGGTAACATCAGGCTGCACACCTGAGTTGCAGATGCTTCGTACCTCAGCATGACATAACTTGAAAATATTAATCTCCGTGTTTCTGCGCTTCCGTGGCAACAAAAAAAAGCCACAGAATTTCTGTGGCCTTAATATGCTTTTCTCGTGGGGTCAGATATTACTATCTGACACTGATCTTAATTTGCATTCAAATTCTATTTTTTGGGTTTTCTAAGGATCACTTAATAGTCAGATGGTAACATCTGACTGCACATTAAAACTAACCCTCCAGCTCCATAATCTCAGCAGCCAGTGTTTCCCATTTACTTTGGCTGTTATCTAACTCTTGTTTAGTTGCTAAATAACGTTTGTTGGCTTCTGCTAATTTATCGGCTTTAGCGTAAACATTTTCGTCTGCCAGTTCTGCCTCAATGTTTTTAACGTTCTGCTCCAGTTCGGTAATCAGTTTCTCTGTTTTTTGCAGCTCTTCATTCAGTTTTTTCAACTGGTTGGTGGTATTGGCTGTAACCGGTTTTGGTTCTGCTTTTGGCTTCTCCGGCATCTTAACCGGAATAGGTTTCGCAGCAGGAATTACCCTTTTGCTATTCCACTCTTCATATTCGGCATAAGTACCAGGGTATTGTTTAATTTTTCCACCTTCTATAAACCAGATTTTGTTGGCCACATTATCTAAGAAATACCTATCGTGAGATACGGCAATAAAAGTACCTTCAAATTGGTCCAGTGCCTGAATCAGGATGTTTACCGATTGGATATCAAGGTGATTCGTCGGCTCATCCAGGATCAAGAAATTCGAATCTGTTGTTAGCGATTTAGCAAGAGCCACACGCGATTTTTCTCCTCCGGAAAGCACTTTGATCTTTTTGAAAACATCATCACCGGTAAAAAGGAAACAACCTAAAATACTCCGTAATTCAGTATCGCTATGTTTTGGGGCAAATGCCTGTAATTCTTCTAAAATTGAATTTTCTAAATGTAGCGACTCTAACTGGTGCTGCGCAAAGAAAGTGGTGGTAACATTATGACCCGTTTCGCAGAAACCTTCAAATTTTTCAGTTCCGGCAATCATTCTTAATAAAGTAGATTTACCCTTACCATTGGCACCAATTAAGGCAATTTTATCGCCTTTTTCAATTACACCTTCAGCATCATCTAAAATATGCACATTTGGATAACTCTTATTGGCATGCTCTATACGCACCACGTGCCTGCCTGATGGTTTAGAGAATTTGAAAGCAAAATTTACGGTTGGGTTATCATCATCAACATCATCAATACGCTCCATCTTGTCTAAAGCTTTCATCCGCGATTGAGCCATTTTAGCCTTGCTCGCCTTCGCCTTAAAACGTTCAATTAAACGTTCTTCCTGTTTAATTTTTGCCTGTTGATTTTTAAATTCACCCTTCTGGATTTCGCCACGTAAGGCTTTTTCTTCCACATAGAAGCTATAGTTACCTGCATATACAGTTAACTTGCCCTTACGCGATTCGACCGTACGGTTTACAATTTTATCTAAGAAATACCTATCGTGAGATACAATTACAATGGCACCTTCAAAACCCATTAAATAGTTTTCTAACCATTTAATGGAAGGTAAATCCATGTGGTTGGTAGGCTCATCCAGTAATAAGATATCAGGGGTTTGTAATAATATTTTGGCCAGCATTACCCGCATACGCCACCCTCCGGAGAAGGTATTTAACGGACGTAATTGATCTGCCGTGCTAAAACCCAAACCAGCCAGAATTTCGTTAGCCCTATATTCGATGTTATAGCCATCTAAAGCTTCAAACTCTTGCTGTTTATCACTTAATTTAAATAAAACCTCTTCGCTATAATCAGTTTCGATTTTTTTAAGTAGTTCTTCAATTTCATCATGCAACTGGTTTTGGCGCTCAAAAGCTTCCATGGCCACGTGCAAAATGCTATGGTGCGAATCATAAGAAAGTAAATCCTGGTTTAAGTAGCCAATTTTCAGGTCTTTCGACATGGAAACAGTACCCGAACTCGGTGCATATTCGCCTACAATTATTTTTAAAAGTGTTGATTTTCCTGTTCCATTGGCGCCAATTAAACCGGCTCTATCGCCAGGTTTTATGTGCCAGTTCGCGTCATCGTACAAGGCCCTTGAGCCAATCAGGAAAGTTAAATTATTTATTGAAATCATTTCGGCTGCAAAAGTACGAAATTTAAAGGCTTTTTTCAGGCGGAAAGTCAAATAGGAAAAACTGTCTCCTGAACGCAGTGACGAAGCGTTATTAGAATTGCAAAATAAATTTTGATTCTGATAAAACCTTCTTACTTTTGTACTGTAATAAAAATAATTACAGAATGAGCAATAGCCGGTTTCCAATCTCCCTACACATTTTAACCTTATTAAATGAGGCGAAAGGTGGTGTTGTGAGTTCAGAGTACCTGGCCGGAAGTATCAATATCAATCCCGTTTTGGTACGCAAGGAAATTATGAATTTACGGAAACATGGTTTTGTTGAAAGTAAAGAAGGTAAGGGTGGAGGTTCGTTTCTGGCTAAAAGTGCCAAAGATATTAATCTGGGCGAAGTGTACCAATCGGTTAGAAGCAGCAATGTGTTGGGGCAACATAAAAATGGACCGAATCCTAAATGTCCGATCGGTAGACAGATCAATCAACATTTAGATTCCCTGTATAGCAATGCAGAGAATGCACTGATCGCCAATTTATCAAAACAGACATTGGCAGATTTTGCCTCGGCATTTGACTAATTTTTTTTTGGATATAACTGTAATAAAAAACATTACAATTTAACATAATACATTAATAAAAATTAAATAATATGAAAGTAGCATTAATTGGAGCCTCCGGATTTGTAGGCAAAGCCATTTTGAACGAATTAGTAAGTCGTGGAAATGAAGTGATCGCCATTGCACGCGATACCGCCAAAATTGAAAATAACGATGATCTAGTGACTAAAATCGCTGTCGATGTTTTAGAAACCGAAAAATTAGCAGCAGCTTTGAAAGGAGTTGATGCGGTGGTAAGTGCTTTTAACGCAGGCTGGACCAATCCAAATTTATATAACGATACAGTAGAGGGTGCAAATGCCATTCAGGCTGCTGTAAAAGCATCGGGCGTTAAACGTTATATTTTTATTGGTGGAGCAGGTACTTTGCAGATTGATGGGCACCAAATCGTAGATGGGCCGAACTTCCCTGCCGAATACAAGCCAGGTGCAACAGCAGTAAGAGATTATTTTAATACGCTAAAGCAAGAGAAAGAATTAGATTGGTTGTTTTTTAGTCCGGCTATTGAGATGCACCAGGGTATCACCACTGGTCGTACCGGTAAGTACCGTTTGGGTAAAACAAGCCCGGTTTTTAATGAAGAAGGCCGTTCTATTTTATCTGTAGAAGATCTAGCGATTGTTATTGCTGATGAGCTGGAAAATAAAGCACATCACCAGGAGCAGTTTACAGCAGGATATTAGAATGATGGAAAGGAAAATGGATGAGGAGTTTAATTGTTCATTGGTTCATTAGTCATTAGTTCACTGATAACTGAGAATTGATAACTGAAAACTGTCCCATTTTCCTTTTTCCCATTAAGTTCTTATCTTCGTGCCATGTATCGCCTTATTAAACCAATATTCTTCAAATTTGACCCTGAAAATGTACATTATTTTGTAGTCAAGCGGTTAAAGTGGTTTAATGATAAATTTCCACTAGGTAAAACCATTATCCGTAGCAGTTTTGATGTACACATTAAAGGTTTGGAACGTGAGGTTTTTGGAATAAAGTTCCGAAATCCCGTTGGCCTGGCTGCCGGATTTGATAAAAACGGTGAATATGTGGAACCACTTAGTAATATAGGATTCGGATTTATCGAAGTGGGTACGGTAACACCAATGCCTCAGCCCGGAAATGATAAACCCCGTATGTTCCGTTTACCTAATGATGAAGCTTTAATCAACCGGATGGGCTTTAACAATAAAGGGGTAGATGTAATGGCTGAGCGTTTGCGCTTGTTAAAAGATAAACATCCTGATATTGTAGTGGGTGGAAATATCGGTAAAAACAAGGCTACGCCAAATGAAGATGCGGTAAGCGATTATATTAAATGTTTCGATCGTCTTTTTGATGTGGTAGATTATTTTGTGGTAAATGTAAGTTCGCCAAATACGCCAGGTTTACGCGAACTGCAGGAAAAAGAGCCCCTGAAGAAAATTCTGAATACCTTACAACAGCGCAACCGTAAAAACGATATTTCACGTCCGATTCTGTTAAAAATTGCGCCAGACTTAACTGATGCGCAATTAGACGATATTATAGAGATTGTAGCAGAAACGAAGATTGCAGGCATTATTGCCACCAATACCACCATCAGCAGGGAAAACCTGGCCACTGAACAGCATTTAAAAGCTGAAACCGGCGGATTGAGTGGGAAACCAGTTAAAGAACGCTCTACTGAAGTCATTCGTTATCTATCAGAAAAATCAAACAAAGCTTTCCCGATTATTGGGGTAGGTGGGATACATTCGGCAGAAGATGCAAAAGAGAAATTAGATGCTGGTGCATCTTTAATTCAATTGTATACTGGTTTTATATATGAGGGGCCAGGTTTAATCAAAAGCATCTGTAAAGCGTTAGTTTAAGAGCGCCTTATAGTTTAATCTGGAGGTATTAATGTCTGAAGGCTTCTTTTTGTTTTCGTAAAAAAAAATCTTACTATACGTTTTCTTGGTGTGACGATTAGTTTATTTTATAAAACCAACTGCTTTCAGGTTTTGGAAATGAATGTCAGTATTCCATGGGAGGTGATAGTCCCGCTATCGCTTCAAAGCCTTGGCTCGTTCCTCGCCTGCGGGTTTTACGCTACTATCGGGTTTATAATGAAAGGTTTGTGTTAGTAATATGCTATTCAATCTACTTAGGTTAATTATAGATATTTATAATGTTGCTTAATGAATGTGTCAATGATATAAGTTACATTTAGTCAATAAACAAATGAACTGGATGCCTGGTTTACAATAAATCGTCATCTCCGTAGTGGAGAGATCTTTTAATATAGTTCAAAGATCTCTCCACTACGCGTTGCTTCGGTCGAGATGACGCTCTGATTTAGAATTTGTCAATGATAGCTTATTTAGGGCCTAACTAGTCTAAAACAGCAAAAAAATCCTTCACTTTGACTTTGCTCAGCGTATGCTGGCTAGTGTTGACATATCTTAAAGAAAGGTCGTCATTGCGAGGTACGAAGATAACCGAACGAAGTGAGTTCATGAAGGCCTTTAAAAGCAACTGCAAAAATGAATAATCTTAAAGCGCACGCTGTTAGCGATCGTTGTAAGATTGCTTCGTCGGCTGAAAAAGCCTTCTCGCAATGACGATTCCTAGCCGGAAGATAGTAATAGAACCCTCTGTCAATCATATTGATTTTTATAAAATAAATTATCCGTTAGGATGTCAATGTTTTTTGTTTTCAGCTTAACTTATGATATTGCTCTGCGAGGCAAAAAAACTACTTCTGACGGCTTACCATTTCATTAATCCATATTGGTGCAAACGGCGAAGTACAGCCTTTAGAAACAGGGTAATCACGATATATGCCAAGTTTTTCGCCGATGGCTATAGCTCTTTCTCTATAGTCAGGATGGTTAATGCCAATCTGAGCCAATGTGGTATTCATCGTCCATTGGATTTCTGGAGCTGCTTTAGGCATTTCATTTTCAATCCGGTCGAGAATTGATGCAATGTTTATTCCTTCGGGCGCTCTGCTTATACGTCCGCTGGTTAAGCTCCAGCCTGCACGGGCCAGCATAATATTGCCTGAATTCATCCATTTTTCCCTGAACTGTTCCTTTTCAGGATATTCTTTAACCACATAATTATAAAACCAGTCGGCTGCCCAGGTAAAATTTTCTGATGCTACCATTTGCTCAATCTGTTCTGCAGACAGCGCTTTTGGTTTAAGGATTAAAATGGCCAGCAACCTTGCATCAATATTTTCTGTTTCCCAGAGTTGAAGCGCAAGCGCGTGGTCGGTTTTGATCTTTTTGGCTAGCGTCCTGATGTCGCCCATTTTAACGCCAAAAATATTTTCTCTTGCACCATTTTTTACGTGCATGGCACGGACTTTTTCTTCGCCGAGCGATTCTAATTTTGAAAGAGTTTCTGTAAGATTCATGTGTCTTCGTAAATCTATTCGTAAATCTAATAGAATAAAGTTAAGATTTTAGGTTGTTGGCATACGTCGTCACTCTGAACCGAGCCTTAGCGAGCTCACCAAAGATGATTTATTTCAGGGTCTATCTTGCAGGAAAGATGCTGAAACAAGTTCAGCATGACGATTGAATTAGAAAAGAGGCTTGGAATTACAATTAATATTGTGAGTATCAAAAATACTAACGTATAAAAAAAGCATCCTTTGATCAGAAGGATGCTTTAAATCTTTAAGAAGAAATTTCTAAAAACTATTTTGCCAAAGCAGCTAAAACAGCATTGTTTTTAGCTAATTGATCGCTTTTAGGTTGTGCAGAGCGGCTTCCTAACTCGATGTTAGTTGCTCTCTTTAAAAAAGCCACCTCTTGGTGAGCTGTATTTTTATTTCTTCTGTCTTTTCTTTTTAATCTGGTAACTGCCATGGTAATAACCTTTTAATTATTTTATTTGTACAAATGGAGGTCGAGAGCGGATTCGAACCGCTGTAGAAGGTTTTGCAGACCTCTGCCTAGCCACTCGGCCACTCGACCCTTAAATTCAAGGCTGCAAAAATAGCAATTATTAGTTAGCCTGCAAATAATATCTCAATTTAATTTCGAACTCTCACTAACTCAGCGCAAAAGATTGCGGCACTTACGGCTACATTTAAAGATTCTGCTTCCCCAATTTTTGGAATGGTAACCGGTGTATTTATTTTTTTGATCACTTCTGCTGATATTCCCTTTCCTTCATTACCTAAAATCACCAATCCTTCAGTTCCCCATTGCGTTTTGTAAATCGATTCCCCATCTAACAGTGCTCCAAATACAGGAATGGTATTCTTCTCTAATAATGCTGGCAAATCTGCTTCATAAATATTTACCCGTGCCAAAGAGCCCATGGTGGCCTGTACTGTTTTTGGATTAAATACTTCTACAGAGTCGGCAGAACAGATGATATTTTTAAAACCAAACCAATCTGCCGTACGGATAATGGTGCCCATATTGCCTGGATCCTGAACACCATCCAACACCAAAGTGAACTCATTTTTCAACTCTTTTAGATCTAATTCCTTGTTTTTGGGGATGTGGACCAACGCTAAAAAGCCTTGTGGTGTTTGCAGCGTACTAATCTTGTCTAATTCGACGTTCTTTACTTCAAATAAGTTTATATTTGCGGGTAATTTGGGTAACAAATTGTATTGTTCGCTGTTGTAAAATATAGTGTGGATCTGGTAGCTTGATTGGAAAAATTCTTGTATGGATTTTATACCTTCAACAATAAACAAACCATGTTCTTTACGATATTTTTTTTGATGTAACGATTTTATAAAACTAATCTGTGATTTTGAAAGCATACCAAAACTCAATAAATATTAAACTGAAAAGCACTGCAATATTACTATTTATTATTGTTTTAATTCAGGCCTGCTCATCAACTAAATACATTGCCGACTATCAATCGATAGTGAAAAAGGTAACTATTGATAGTGTTGATGCTAAATTTGAAGAACAGGCTTATAACTATGTTCAGAAAGATATCAGGCCGGCTTCTAAGCTGAGTATTCAGGTGCCGTTATATAACCTGTTTAATACTAAAGATGGCCGGTATAAAACCAGTGACATTAAGCCGTTTGGTACGCCTCCAGCCATTTTAGATAGCACATTGGTCGAAATTTCCAGAACACAGATACAGAAATTTTTAAAAAGTAAGGGCTACCGCCAGGCCGAAGTAACTTCTGCTATAAAGATTGCAGATAAAAAGGCTGAAATTGTATTCAGTGCAAAACCCGGGCCTGCTTATCTTATTGATAAACTTTCCGATTCGATACCAAATACAAATATTAAAAACCTTTACGAATCGAATAAGGCTAAAATAACCCATTTACACAAGGGAATGCAGTACGATGAAGACTCTTTAACGTATGAAAGGGAACAGATTTACCGCATCATGAAAGAAAACGGATATTTTTATTTCTTAAGGCCGTATGTGAATTTCGACGTTTACGGTGCGGAGCCTACTTCTAAAACCAATAAAATTGATCTCAACCTGAATGTAGCCAACCCTAATGATGGCGAACATAAGCAGTTCAATATTGGATATACCCACATGATTATTGCACCTAACCCTGATGGTTTTCCTGATTCGGTGCGTTATAAGCTCAGCAAAGACACGGTTAACGGCATCATATTTACGGATTTTTCCAAACGCTACCGCAGAAACCCGATTGTGAGGTATGATTTTCTGAAGCAGGGCGAACTTTACGATATCCGAAATGAAAACCTCACTTACGATCGATTATATGAACTCAATATTTTTAAAAATGTAAAAATCGATTATTTCAGGAGAGACAGTACCTCAAATAAAGTAAATGCTGTAATCCAGCTTATTCCACAAAAAGTAATGACTAACCGTGTTGAAGGTGAGGTGCCGTTTAATGGAGGTACAGTAGGGTTTACGCTAGGAAATACCTATACCAATAACAATATCTTCAGAGGAGCAGAACGATTTGAACTTCAGGTAAAAGGTGGTTTGCAATCAAGAATTGGCAACGGCGCTAAGCCCTTTAGTGATATTTATCAGCGCGATTTTTCAATCAGTGCCAGTATTACGGTACCCAGATTAATGATTCCTTTTTACAATCCGGTTTTGGGTGGCAATGGAATGCCGCACACTACTTTTTCAAGCAGTTATATTTATGCTTTGCAAAAAGATGTATCAGTAAGAAGAATTTTTATCAATTCGATCACTTACGATTGGTTTGAAACCAAATCTAAGTTACACTCTTTTACCCCATTAAATTTCGAATACCGTTTTGGTAATTTAGATCCTAATGTTGATGCTCAAACCGTATTGAATAACCTGTACTACTCAACATTGTTAGGGCGTAAAGATTTAACCCTGGGAATGAAATATACTTATACCTTAAATGCAAATAAGCTAAATGAATACCGGTCTTTTGTTTATTTAAGGGCAGGGATGGACATTGCGGGAAATATGTTGCAGGGCATATCCAAATTAAGCGGAAATAAAAACGATCCTGCAAACAACGATCCTGCAAAAATATTGGGCTTGCCATTTAACCAGTATATGCGCCCTGAGGTTGACCTGAGGTGGTACAAACACCTGGGCGGGGAGCGGCAGTTTGTTGCCCGTTTAAACGCAGGTGTAGCTTATGCCTATGGAAATTCGGTGTTAACAGGTATTCCGTTCGAAAAGCAGTTTTTTGCTGGTGGATCCAGCGGAATAAGGGCCTGGCAGGCAAGAACCATTGGGCCTGGTAACTACGATAGGGGGCTTTTAAGGAGTGATACACTAAGACGGGCATTTTTTGGCCTTGATCAGCTTGGAACCATGCGGATCGAGACGAATTTTGAATACCGTTTTACCGTGGCCAAGAAATTTTTTGGGGCAACACTAAAAGGCGCAGCTTTTGTTGATATTGGTAACGTATGGAATCTACGTAAAGGCGAATCAATTCTCGTTGCAACTCCAACACTTGATGAACAAACCGTATTTAAATTAAGTAAATTTGCACAACAGCTGGCTGTTGGAACAGGTGTAGGACTGAGATACGATGTGCAATATTTTGTATTTAGGTTTGATGTGGGCTTAAAGCTTAAAGACCCCCAGTTCTCGGGTTCGGATCAATGGGTGATAAGTAAGTTTTTATCCGGAGCGAGAGATTTTAAAGATACTTATAATGCTACACATGGGCCTGATACCTATCGTTTTATACAGTACAATTTTGGTATAGGTATGCCATTTTAATTAACCAAAAAGGCTTAAAGCTTTGGGTTTTGTATCGGCATCTTTAAAAGAAAATTCTTTAAAGGGCTGCCATCTTTTATCCATATGCCTGTAAACAGAAAAGGATGAAACCAGGAATTCCCGTTTAAATTTACGGTCTTTAAATTCAGCAGAAATCTGTTTGAAAACGGGTGGTTTTACATCTCTGAAAGCCAAAGTTAAATGTGGATTGAATTTTTCTTTTTTTTCGATCAATTTTAAAGGTTGTAGTGCTTTGGTTATCTGTTTTTCCAGGAGGATTAATCCTTCATTTTGTTCAACGTCGATATAAAAGGTATGTTCCGGAAATGAATTGAAATTTCGGAGCACTTGTGTAAAGGGTTGATGAAAGGAAGCATCTGTTAAAGCTTTGAAAAAACTTTTTTCTGCATTATATGCTGAAAGTTTTACCGGAGGGTATAAGGTGATGTGAGCCGGGCGTTTTAATGATTCATGCACATTAAATTTATCTGAAATGTAGGTTCTGATCTCGTTGATGTCTTCTGCAATAGAAATTGGAGGGACTATACACACTAAAAATAGATTTTCCATAAATCAAATTTACTAAAAAAATTAGTAAATCGAGACTGATTATTGCTGTCTGCTGAACCCATTTTGTTTGTAAAGCAATTTCAGAAGCTTTTAGCTTACAGCAGTCCCGCTCCCGCTTCTGCCGATGAAAAATCGGCATCCCGCTTCGATCGGGTTTAAGGGCCTTAAAATGTGCTACTATTCGGGGTGAAATAAACCCGACCGACAGCGTTATCCCGATTAAGTGCAATTTAATTTTTCGAAGATTTATCGGGGTTAAGCAAAGGGCGGGACTAGCGGAACCGAAGAACCACAGCAGCAGCTTTTCTAAAAAAAATAGATGTAGCCATTACGAGCTTTCAGCTACTATTTCAATTCCTTGTTTTTTAATGCTTATATTTCTTTTAGTGTCAGATGGAAACATCAGACACCACAGATAAAACCATCAGACGAGGTTCTTCAACCCATCAAAAATACTTTCGAAAAAGGTAGAAAGGTTTAGCCCGTTACTGTGGTTAAAATATACAAATACCAAAAATACAATCACCACAAATATAATCAGTTTGCGGAAGGCGAAGGCAATGATAATGAGTGCTATGGGAATGATAAATAGCCACAAACTATTTATGGCGTAAGGACTTAAATCGGTATCTTTTTTATACACATATACCAATTTGCTGTGTGTACCGGTATCGTTCTGGTGTTTAATGTAAACGAATGTAGATTTATCGATTGGCAGTGGCAGCACGGCAATACCATCGTTAAATTTTAAAATCTGCGTGAAACCGCTTACGCTGAAGGTGTAGGTTCCGTTTATATTTTCGTTTGGGTTATTCAACGAATCGGCTGCAATAATGGCTAGTTTATTGTTTTTAAGCAGGTTTTCTTTTACCAGAAAATTATTGATTGCTGCATTTTGGGCAAAGCCGGAAAAGCCGATTAAACACAGGGATAATAAGACTAAGATTCGTTTCATTCGATAGAACGTTTATTGTAAATTAAATAACCGATATGCAATAATACACCATTTCTTTTAACCGCATCATTATATAAATTATAACTTAAGCTTACGGGGCCAAGTGGAGAATGATAAACTAAACCTGCAGTGGCCGCATAGCGTAATTTTGTAATCGCTTTTGCGTAATCTACATCCTGGAAATTGTTTAGCTCAAACTCTTTATGTGGCAAAAATAAGTATCCTTCCAATCTAAAATCGAGATTTTTTTTAACATTATAAATGTTTTTTATTCCACCGGCGGCATAGGTGCTGGCTCTAAACTTATCCAGGAATAGTGAGCGACTATCTTGCAGCGGGTAAAAGGCCGGAGCGGTTAAAAGTGTTGCGTAATAGTTGCTAAATAAGGGTTGGTTTGAAATAACGCCTTCAACAATATAACCCAAAGTATATTTTTTAAGGTGTAAAAAATAGTTTTCCTGACTAAGCTTAATGCTTCCCCAATGTTGCAGCTGGCTACTCCCGGGAATTTTTACAAAACCCGCGGTATTGCGGAAAATATTACCTGGATTGTAGTTCTCACGGCCCGTGGTATAATTAAAAGTTAATGAGAAACTTTGCCCGTTGGTGGCATATTGTTTCCGGTTAAGGGAGTTCTTTTCTAAATTTAATGAGCCTCTGAAGCCATTAAATATCGTTTGATCTAATAAATCGCCTACTGCAAAAGTATTATTTGGACTATAACGGTCGTTGTTGTTGATAAATGTAGCATGGAGGACGACTTTAGTGTTGTAATTCAGGGGCATTCCCATCATCAGGTCAATCTTTCGGTCTGATTGTTCGATATAAATAGGATGTGGGTTCTCGATAAATATCTGGCTGGTATTATAGAAATTCCAGTGATTGTAGGTTAACTCGCCTGCGAGAAACAACGGAAGTCTGGTTGGATAATCTACCCGGCCATTTACCTGTACCGATTCGTAAAAACGACCGGAGTAAAAGCTGGTTCCGAAAGTGTACGATTTCCGGTTGAGGTAATTGTACTGGGCACCCAAAAAAACATTGCTGATGGGCCTGGTGGATATATTGCCACCTAGTTCGAGTTTAAAGCTCTTCTTAGGTTGTGCAACCACCTCAAAGGTATAACTGTCTGTGGCGGCCTGATAAGAAATTTTAGGGTACACCGTCTCGAAAGTCTGGTCGGCAACCAGTTTGTAATAGCCCCTTCTGATATCCTTTAGATCGAAAGTGGTTTTGTCACTTTTAAAAAGCCTTTCTACATATTTTTTTTGTTGTGCATTAACCCCTGATACGGTAACGTTGCTAAACTTTAATTCAGGTTTTTTTGCATTAAATTTTTCTCTTCTTTTTGCCATTTCTTCATCGCTTACTCTTTTGCTGATTAACGCTTTAATTCTTGGCATATCGGCCATGGTTGCATCATATCCTTTTTTGATCAGCTCTTCTACTGGGGCAAAATTAGTTGTGCTATAAGTAGCTAAATCGGGCTGAATGTATACACCATTTTTACCGATCATGGTAGAGTCTGATTTGGATAGAAACATGTATACCAGAAAACGGTTCATTAAACGATCGTCGATGTTTTTAGGGTACTCGTTATACGTTTTAGAAGAAACATTGGCACCAATTACATAATCGGGTTTGAAATCTCTTTCCATTACATCGGCAGGGAAATTATTATAGAGTCCACCGTCAAAAACATATTTTCCGTCTAATTTAATTGGGCGGTAGATAATGGGTACTGTCATAGTTGCCCTAACTGCTTCAGCTAAACTTCCTTTGCTTACCGTTATGCTTTTTTGCGAAAGCACATCGGCCACCATACAGCGATAGGGAACAAAAAGGTTGTCGAAATTGTCTTTTGATACTGCAGAAGCCTGAGAGAAAAGCTCAAGAAAAGCAAAATTTAATGGAATATCATTAATCAGGTTAGAGCGGAAACTAAAATGAAAACCGGTATCAATAGCCACTTTTGCAGTTAGCATGGAGGCATTGGGCGCATTTTTCTGGAAATAATAGGTATAGTCGCTTGTGTACCGGCCATTTACCCAATTTTGGAAGTCATTGCTCAACGCAATTTTTTCAATCTCTGCAGGACTATAACCTGCAGCATACATAGCACCAACAATGCCACCCATCGATGTGCCGGTGATGTAATCAATGGGGATGTGGTTTTCTTCTAAAGCCTTTAACGTGCCAATGTGCGCCAATCCTTTCGCACCGCCTCCGCTAAATACAAGACCTACCTTTTGCGCCTGCAATTGGCTACAGCACAGAACGAACAGTATCAGCAAATATCTTTTAAAAGTTACCACTCTCTAAAAATAGGGTTTTCTTTTAAAATTAGTTCAATATGAAAATGTTATAAGTTAAAATTGTGGCAAAACTTACCCAAATGAAATATGGAATAAAAATCAGTCCTGCCCATTTGTTTATTTTATAGAACATAACTGCATTGATGATAATGAAAATTAACAGTAAAATAATTTCAGCCAGCGCAAAGCCAACTTCGTGTAGGTAAAAGAAAATGAAAGACCAGCCTAAATTTAAAATTAACTGGATGAGGTAAATGGCAACCGTTCTTGGAAAATGAACAATTTTGTCGCGCTTTATCCAGACCAGATAAGCTGCAATACCAATAAGTACATACAACGTTGTCCAAACAGGGCGAAAAAGCCAATCTGGCGGATTAAAAGAAGGTTTTTTTAATGTTGGATACCAGGTTTTGACAGATTGAAGTGTCGCCCATGCACCTAAAGCACCTATACCCAGCGTGATGGCAATATTGATAACAAAAGCTACCGGTTTAAATTTCATGCTATAAATTTGAGTTTAAACAATGGTAAATCCTAAATGTTTTATTACCGGCCAATGCCTGGGACAACAGGCAAGCTCTCATTGTCATCATTCCCAACGCTTTGTACAGCAAATAAGTAATTGTCTTTACTATAAGGCAATCTCAATTCAGTAGCTGAAGTGAAAAATTTCTTTTCCCAAACGGCACTACTGGTTTCGCGCATTAAAACATAATAACCCTTTACTGTGCCATTAAGTGGTGCTTTCCAGTATAAAAAAGTAGAGTTGCTCAGGTTTTTAACATCAACTTTTACTTCGGTTGGGCTAGATGGCGCTTTGGCCAGATTGGCCAAAACTGCAATATTTACACCTGTATTTTTACGTAAATATTCGAAATCCATAAATTCCTGAAGGTCGCCATACCTAATGCCTTTCTCTGTTCTAAGGTCTTGATGCTGGTGATCGAAATTTTCGTTCATTTCGGTTATGCGTACCGCGGTAAATCCATTTTCTACAAATGGGGTATGGTCTCCACCGCGCAGAAACCTGTCATTTCTGTAAATTAATTTAACTTCCAACTGATCTACATAACGCTCGCCTATTTCTTTAACGTATCGGGCCAGCTGACGGCTTTTACCATCGTTCTCTAACCCAAACTGGCGGATAGATTTTGCATTTTTATCCAGCTCGAAACCTGGTAAACCCTCACTAAATACACGGAGCCTGGTATTGTCTATGATTTGTGTCTCGCTACTGTTGTTGCTGCCAATCATATCATTGTTTAACATGGCATCTACATTCCAGTTTTCTTTTTTTGCTTTTGCAGCCATAAAACCGGAGCCTAATAAAGATTGCTCTTCACCGCTCACGGCTACAAATATGATGGTGGCCGGAAATTTATACTGACTCATAATCCTTGCAGCTTCAATTACACCGGCAACACCACTGCCATCATCATTGGCGCCGGGTGCATCACTGCTTCTGTTCATTACATCGGTAACCCGGCTATCGAGGTGTCCGCTCACTACATAAACGCGCTTGTCGTTTGCATCAGTGCCCTTTAGTATAGCTACAGCATTGCCCAAAAGTGTGGGTTGGTCTATTCTTTTTCCATCAGGTTTAAATGTAATGGTATCCAGGTACGCGGTAAGCCTGCCATCACTGTGCTTTGCAAATTGATTAAACTTATTTACCACCCAATTTCTGGCGGCTCCAATTCCTTTGGTTTTACTTTTAATATCGCTAAGCGTATTTCTGGTTCCAAAAGAAACCATTTTACTGATATATGATTTTAGCGAATCCTGATTTACGTTTTTAACCATCGTATCGATATCCTGATTTCGGTTAACAACAACTTGGGCCTGTAGAGATACACTTATGGTAAAAAAAATTAGGAGTGAGTATGTTTTTTTCATCTGTCGGTTTTCAGAAATGATGCTTTATTTAAAACGAATATATTGAATGATTTCTTGAATACGTGTCGCTTAAATTCAATCTCTTGTAACATTTTGGGCATAAAAATGCCCTTTGAGCAAAATCAAAGGGCCTGAATTTAATTTTAATATTACTTTGCTGCAGTTAATGCAGGTTCTTGTATTCGGTTCCAATTGCCAAAAGCTTTTTTTGCTGAAGCTTTGGCTGTATTTAATTCTACATCACCTGCAATGGTTAAAAACGTTTTTTCCGGAGATATCTGGCTATAAAAACTTTTTACATCCGCTAAAGTTAATGCATTGATCGAATTTTCATTTACCGATTGATCGTAATCATAATCGTTTGTTTGTAAGCTGGTTATCAATTTAGCTTTTGCAATATTGAAAGTTTTTTGATCGATTGTGGCATTCCGGATCAAAGAAGCCATTTCAGTTAAATCTTTTGTAAGATCGGCATTGGCGGTAGCCAGTTTGCCACTGTTATCTTTAAAACTGATGTTCGCATTTTTGCTCACATTTTCATTTAATACGGCATTTAATAACTCAACTACGCCATCTTTTTGATTACTGAATGCTTGAGCATCTAAAGTAAAGCTGGAATAAGCCTTTGGCGACCTGTTGTTTTCAGAGATGATAATGTTCATGCCATTTTTAAGTTTATAGCTTACAGGCTCCTTAAATGTTTGTGCTCCAGCTGTATAAGCCGAGAAGATGGCAAAGGCCAAAATTGCAATTGTTTTAATTCTGTTCATTTTATTTTTTATGGATAATAGGATACATTTTATTGAATAATGTTGAATTAATATAAGTTCTGACTAGTTCCTGGGTATTTATTAAAGTAAATAATGACAAGAAATCAGAGACGAATGGGCTTATATACGTGAAGAAAACTGGGTCGGATTTCAGAAAATATATATTTTATTCATTTTGTTCATTGTATAGTCAGTTAATTATGCGTTATTCTATTTATGACTTATGCCACGAGGGGGAACTTTTTAGCATTACATCTAAAGAAATGATTAATAATTATCTGGCAGTAAGGGGTATATGAAAAACTAAAGGTATTGCCTTTAAATTGTTTTTAACCATTTATGTTAATGGTGGAGGCTAAACTAAATGTACGTTTGCAGGCGATTGAGGACGGTGGGTTAGAGGCTGTATCATAAATTGTAATTCACTTGAATTTGTCACGTTGAGCTCAGCATGGACTGAGCTTGAAGAAGTATCGAAACGCCTTGTTAAGCATTTAAAACAAGCCCTTCGATAAGCTACCATTGACAGACTCCAATAGAGTGGTCTTCATCTCGACCGGAGCAACGCGAAGTGGAGAGATCTATTTAGTTAGATTTCTCGACTGCGTTGCACTCCGCTCGAAATGACGGTAACTAGGGGGTACGCATAGTAATACTGTTATTTATATTGATTTTTATAAAATAAATTAACCCTCAGGATGATAGTTCTATATTTATAAGATAGCCTCATTGGATATAATTAATTGCGATGATTATGCAAAAAGCTTAGAAAAGAAGTGAAGGCATTTTTGGTCCATAACCTATACTTTCTTTGTTACCATGTTTTAAATTAATGATGAGCGAAATTTTCTGGCGTATGCCGATGATCTGATGCTGATTTTGAACTGAGATCTTCTATAAAGTTCTTTATTTCCTTTATTGTTTCTTCTGGTTCGCTAATATGTGGAAAGTGACCAGTGGCTTTCATAACAACCAAAAAATTGTCTGGCGTATTTTTATGAATAAATTCTGCAACCGATAAAGGAGCTATGACATCGTTAGTACCTTGCAAGGTAAGACTTGGTACTTCGAGGTTTTTTAATTTGTCTCTGTAATCTGCTTTAAAGGTGGCCATTGCAAAGGCCAGGGCCACACTTGGGTCTGTAGCTTCAAAACACTCCTCTAAAAAATCAGCTAGTTCGGGCTTAGAAGGGCTGTCTATCATCATTGGCGCAAATTGTTTGCTCCAGGCTACATAATCATGGGCAATATGTTCAAAAATGGTTTCAATATCGTTTGCATTAAATCCGCCGATATAGTTATGATCGTTTAAATATCTTGGCGAAGGACCAATAAAAACAAGTTTTTTAAATGCTTCAGGCATTTGTAATGCGGCAATCATGCCGATCATACTGCTAACTGAGTGTCCAACAAATATAATGTTCTTCAAATTAAGTGCTTCTATGATTTCAATTACATCACAGGCATATCCTTCAAGAGTAGCATATTTCCGTTGCTCATATTGGCTTAGGTCTGAATCACCTGATCCTACATAATCAAATAGGATTACCTTATAGTCTTTCAGAAAAGCATCTGTAATAAATTTCCAGGAACTTTGCGCACAGCCGAAGCCGTGGGCAAATACAATAACCTGGCTACCTTCGCCAAGGATTTTCACATTATTTCTAAGCAGTACAGGATGCACAATGTTTGAGTTTAAAATTTATGATCAAATTAAACAATGTAACGGTTTTTTTATAAAAAAATAAAAAATGAACAAAACGTACTGTTTTAATCTGTGAACAGGCAGTCGACTTCCATTTTAATGTTCTTAATTTCTTAACGGTCAAATGTTTGTTGGTTTTTATTATTACGAAGTTGAGGTGCTTAAGGTTTTAAAAATGAAAAATTAAATGATTATAATAATTAACTCAATATTGGGAAAGTGTATATTTTGCTCATAATCATTATCTTGCATGTGATCTGCTAACCAAAAAAACTAATGTCCTTGATGAAAAAGTTACTTCCATTTTTTATTATTATTTGTGTGTTCTTTCTAAATGCATCTGCTCAGGTTAATTTAAATGGTTTTAAACCTAATGGAGCAATTGTTTCTCTAAGGCAAAAAGGACTGGTGGTAAGCTGGCCGGTTGGCAATAGTGCTATTGGGAAAATGGTTCTTGATCTGGAAAAAGGCAAACCACTGTTCAACAGTTTGCAGATGGGGAAACCAGGCGCTTTAAAAGAAGTAGCTGCTCATCTCGATCCTGCATTTGTGCTGAGAATAGGTAAACGTACCTTAAGCCCAAACAGTGGCGGCTGGGATGTTTTTTTCGATCGTGTTCCAACCAGGCCATACACCACAAATGTTGTAAAGTTTGCTAAGGGAGCTACCAGTGTTTTTACGAAAGGTGCCCAAACTGTAGTGAGAATAAATGGAGTGCAATGTGAAACATTTAGTGGTGCTTTAGAAATAACGTTGTATAATGGAAGCCCATTATTTAATGTAGCAGCTGTAGTATCTACTCCAAAAGATTCAACAGCTATTTTGTACGATGCCGGATTGATAAGTAAAAAAGAGACCTGGTCTAATGTAGCCTGGTCTGATGTAAAGGGAAATCTTCAGCGGGAGAAATCAGCCAAAGCGGATCCAGCTAAAAATTTGGAAGTAAAATACCGTACTGTTATCGGCGAAAATAAAGGTGGAAGTTTGGCTGTTTTTCCTGCCCCACATCAATATTTTTATCCACTGGATGAAGCTTTTAACCTCAAATTTACCTGGAAAGGGAGCAATTACTTAAACCTGATTCCCGATTTTGGTATTGGCATCCGTCAGGATCCTTTAGGAGATAAACGTTATGTACCATGGTTTAATGCACCTCCCAATACCCGGCAACGCCTTAATTTCTTCTGTTTGTTAAGCACAGGGAAAGCAGAAACAGTTTTGACAGCAGTTAAAAAGTTTACAAATCACGATACTTATGTGCCCTTGGCTGGCTTTAAAACAATGGCTAGCCATTTTCACAACGAGTTTATTTCGGATGTAGTGCTAAGCGGAAAAACCATCCCAGAAAAACCGGAATTTGTTGACGTATTAAAAAAAGCAGGTTTAAATATTGTTAAGCTTGCCGAATTTCATGGACCGGGACATCCAAAAGGACCAGATTCGATCCGTTTAAAAGAATTAGATGCCTTGTTTAAACAAACCAAAAGGTTATCTGATGCTAATTTTTTACTGTTACCGGGAGAAGAAGCCAATAATTTTTATGGTGGACATTGGCTGGCATTTTTTCCTAAACCAATTTATTGGATTATGTCGCGAAAAAGCGATCTGCCTTTCGAAACCAATGATCCAAAGTATGGGAAAGTTTACCGAGTTAGCAATAAGGCTGAAATGCTGAAATTACTGGAACAGGAGCAAGGCCTGGCGTGGACAGCCCATGCCCGGACTAAGGCTTCAACCGGTTATCCGGATAAATATAAGGAGGAAGATTTTTTTAAATCGGAAACCTTTATGGGGGCAGCCTGGAAGGCGATTCCGGGAGATCTTTCCTTACCAACCTTAAGTAAAAGAGTATTGAACTTAATGGACGATATGGCGAATTGGGGGCTGAAAAAACATATCATTTCTGAAGCTGACATCTTTACTATTACCGAGCAAAATGAAATGTACGCACACTTAAACGTGAATTATTTACAGATGGATAAGTTGCCAAACTATGCAGAAGGATGGAAGCCTGTTCTGGACGTAATGCGGGAAGGCAAATTTTTTGTTTCTACGGGAGAGGTATTGATTCCAAAGTTTAACATTAATGGAAAAGGAGCAGGAGAAACATTAAAGATTGATCATAGTGGTAAAGCAAAAATAAATATGCAACTCAACTGGACATTCCCCTTAAGTTTTGTTGAAATTGTATCGGGTGACGGGTTAAAGGTCTATCGTAACCGTATTAATTTAAACACTACCCAGGCTTTTGGGACAAAAGATTACAGTTGGGCAATTAATTTAAAAGGCCGTAAGTGGGTAAGGGTAGAGGCCTGGGACGTTGCTACCAATGGTGCTTTTACGCAAATGGTTTGGTTGGAATAGTTTTACAGTCATTGCTTTTGGAGCGTAATGCTGGTGTTAAAACTTTTAATCTTCGTCGCTTGCAGCAAGGATGTATGAGAAAGGCCTATGATTGAGTGGAGCCTTCACTGCGTTCAGAATGACAAGTGCTTTCAAAAGGAAAATATGTTACCGCATCATTTTTAAACCGCCTAATTGCGAGATAAAAAAAGGTAATGGAATATAATCCCGCCAATAATCCCGCACATACTGCAGATGTGGTGATTCCGAAATCGTGATTTTTAGGGAAAGAGAAGTGCAGTATAAGCATTATGGAAAATACAATGGCGATGCTATACAAACCATTAAGGCCTGCTTTTTTCAAGATAAAAGGATAACCCGAAATTTTCTCGTCTACCTTGTAATTAATTGCACCTGAGTTTTGAAGCAGTTTTATTTTCTTTAAAATGTCGAGCGTAATCATAAATGGGAGTAGTAGAGACATGGGCAATAAAAACCTGGCTAGATTTTGCTCACCACTAAATAAATGAACCGAATTTTGTGCTTTAAAAGCAAAGTAAGGCACAATAGTATTTAATATGGTGTTAGGGATAAGGTGTAACAGCAGGTTTTTTCGTACAAACTTCTTCCAATTCGATACTTTTGTCTGCTTATTATGCTCCAGGTAATCAGACATTGACCAGCTCCTTTAAATTTTCTTTAATAAATTCCATTGCCCTGTCTTTGATCTGCCAGGCTTCAAATTCGCGAAGGAACGATTCGTTCGACATAAATGAGAAATCCAATTGCCCATTAAAAGTGCTACAAACTAATGTATTTGCATTTTTCCATGGGAAAGCAACCGTAGGACTGTAAATGGTTTTTAATACAAAACTTTTATAATCTTTAGGGATGTTTAAAACTCCCATATTACTCAGTGTAACATCGTGTGTACCCTTGGTTGTTTTTAAAAATCCGATCATTTTATTTACGGATGAATGGAAATATTCACTCATGTTTAACAGATCGTAAACTTTCATTTCAGCTACCTTTGTTTCCAGATCGCTTTTTAATTTTCGGGTTTTTGTCCAGAAATCATTTTCACTTTTTTCTAGCTTTAACTCTGCAATGGGTGCAAAAGCAAACATGGTATCTTGTTTAATAGCCTCTACAAAGCGCCTGATATCAACAGGGCAAATGACCTTGCCGTGTGCTTTGGTACCCCGTACACTTTTAAAGGCCTCCATAAAGGCTACACAGATGGCGGCATGAACAGTAGTATTTTCTTCTTTACACTTAACCAATAGTTGTTTGGTATCGTCGGTGCTAATTTTCCAGTGAACAACGTAATTGCTCTGGTCTACATTATTATTGGAAGTAGCTTTAAAAAAGAAGAATAAACGACCAAGCGCTGCGAAGACTTTTCCTTTAAAATGGGCTGCTTTAGTGATCTTAAAATCTTCTGGCAGGAGGTCATAAACGGAACGAAATGAAGGATATGGAGCCAGATCTTGTTCAGGATTATCTATTAAAGTCATGAGCTCCCGCATTAAATTTAAAATAGTAGTTCCGTCACAAATGCAATGTGGAAGAACAAGTAAAATCTCAGATTCTGTTTCGCCTTTTAGCCACACTACTCTTGCCAATGGTTCGTTATGGGCATCAAAAAGTTTGTACCACTCTGTTTTCGATTGAGTTAGCCAGCTCTGATCTGTTGGACGACTGGTAATCCTAACTGGTATTTTGCTGATATTTTCGTTTAATACAAAGTAAGGTTCTTTGCCTGTGGCGTCAATATTCATCTGCAATAAGGGATGTTTTAGCTGAATTTTGTGCAATGCCTTATGTAGGTTTTCTTCATTGATTTTACCTGATATTTTAGCGCCAAAAACACAATTTAGCGGTGTTTTGGTATCTACATGCATTATTCTTTCTCCTAAAATTAATCTTCTTTTCATGCGGTAGCAGTTAAATCTCAATTTGTTTTGCAACTTGTTCTTTAAGGATAGTGATTACTTTTTCTTTGATGGCCTCTGCTTCTACAAATGGAATATAACCTTCACTGGCCACAAAGGTAAAGTCCATTTGGTTGCGGTAAGTGGAGGTGAGCATGGTGGTGGTATTGCCCAATGGGCCCATTACCGAGGGACTGAAAATGGTTTCTACTTCAAAGTTTTGATATTGGTACGGGATGTCGATTTTACCAAGGTTAGAAAACATGCAATCGTTGCTCGATTTGCCATATTTTAAGAAATTAGTGAAATTCTTAAGCGCTGGATGGCACGCTTCCATCATCATCATCAAACTGTAAGGATTAAGTTTAGCCGATTTCTCATTTACGTCCTTTTGTAATACTTTAACGTTGTCTAAAAAGTCTTTTTCAGGCAATAGTGAAAGTACAATCATTAATCCAAAGGCAAAAATGTGGTCTTTTTTAATAATCGGGTTAAAGTTCCTGATGTCTACCGGTAATGATATTTTGTTAAATGCTTTTTCTTTTCTCACCGCTCTAAATGCGGTTAAAACCGCGGCACTTAAGAGTGTATTTACCGTAAACTGATTGGCTTTGCAAAACCGGATAATCTGTTTGGTGAATTCCTGATCGAACTTCCAGTGGAGCATAAAATCCTTTTTACGTTCTACAGCTACCTTTTTGATCGGAATCACCCAAAGTGCAAGCGTAGCAATTTTACCAATCAATCCGTTTTTAGTTCTATTCCGGTAACTTTTTAATATCTTTTTAGGGATTACATCCTCCATTCCCATAATCGGAATCTCTTTCCCAATGTTGGCATCCGGATCATCCAAAAGCTGAAGCAATTCTGTTAAAATAGAAAGTACAGAAGTACCATCACAAAGGCAATGGTGATATACCATCAAAAATTCAGAAACGGATTTGCCTTTAACCCATGTGATGCGGCAAAGTGGTGCAATGGAAGCGTCAAAAACGGTTTCCCACTCGTATGTAGATTCTTCTTCCCAATGCTCATCATTTAACCTGTTTACAATGCGGACGGGGATTCTAAAAGTTTCAGTAAGATTGGTTACGAACCAAGGCCTTTTATCTTCATCGAAATGTATTGAGGCAGTTAACCAAGGGTGTTTTTTTTGAATTTTAAATAAGGCAAACCTTAGGTCATCTTCCTGTATTTCGCCCTTGATTTTAAAAGGTAGCACAAGATTAAACGGACTTTTCCCATCTCCGTATAACATCCTTTCGCCGAATAGCAGTTTTCTTTTCATTTTTTGGTATTATAAAGGTTTCGTCATGCTGAACTCGTTTCAGCATCTTTCCTGTTATTAAGCCCCTGAAATAAATTCAGGGTGACGACCGAGCAAGGGATCGAAATGACGGACACTTTGCGATTTACTCCCAAAGTTGTCAACTTTCGGGCGATCGTATTATGAAAGTTGACCACTCATAACTTCTAGGCGAGGGGGCTATCAAAGTCGACAACTCTATGAACTTCAGCAAAATCTTCCAACAATTGCACCGCTTTATCGTTACCACCGGCTTCGATAAATGTTTCTTTTATTTTTTGTGCGGCCTGACGGTATTTAGGGTTTTCTAAAAGTTCGAAAACGGTATTTCTTAAATCGCTGATGCGTAGTCGCTTGTAACGGATGCTAACCCCACAACCTGCCTGTTCAATTAGTTTGGCCGTATGAAAATGATCATAGGCAATTGGTGTGATTAACATCGGTAAACCGTTGGTGAAAGTATCATTTACAGTATTGAAACCACCGTGACAAATTACCGCATCCATCTGTGGCATTAGTTCTGATTGCGGCACAAAACCGTTTACGATAAAGTTATCAGGCCATTTTTCGAAGATGTCAGGGTTGGTTGCCGCTACAATAGTTACGGGTTGATTTTCGAAGGCATTAATCAGTTTTTGGAAAAATTCCTTACGGATATCAACCAATAAGGTGCCCAGGGAAACAAAAACCTTAGGCGTGGTTGCCTTACTCAGACGTTCCCAATCAAAAGGGGCCAGATTTGGCCGGCCTTTTACCGGACCAACAAAATGCATGTGTGGTGGTTTCTCTTCGAAACCTGCAAAAGCCTGTGAAGTGAAAACCATATTCAATTTATGCGAATGGATATGGATATCGTCGCTGTAAATACCTACTTCCCTTTGTAAACCTTTAATCAGATTCTGTTGCCATTCAAATATTTTAGGAGCACTGTTAGCCGTATCGCCCATTACATCTGGTGGAACCGGTGTAGTGGTAACCGATGGGATGCCTTTTAAGTGTGCGCTTAGTGCACCAGCGAAAGTAATGCAGTCATTAATCATTACATCGGGTTTCCAGGCATCAACAAGGTTGTTCAGCCCTTTCATCATCATTTTAGCAAAAGGAACATAAGTTTCTTCGAGCGCAAGTTTCATCACTTCCGGACCAGAACAGGTCGGGCCATCATCCTGACGTTTTAGAATGCGTTGTATCTCATCAGCATATTCGGCTAAATCTTCTTCCGGGTAAATAAACTCACCACCTTCTGGTAAATGCACCTTTGCAAGCGGGGTAATACCCAGCCATTTTACCTCATGGCCTCTGGCCAATAAACTTGCACCAATGCTTAATGTTGGGCTAATATGGCCGAAAAAGGGCGGGACAACGAAAAGGAATTTTGACATAAGATTATAATTTAACTGATGAATACGTTTGAGGTTTTGTTGCTTAATGCCTCCAGTAAATCGGCGGCGCTTTCTGTTCCGCCAGCTTGAATAAAGGACCGTTTAATTTGTTCTGCAGCTATTTTGTAACTGTCGTTCTGCAGCACTTTGTTTACAGCTTCTTTAAGGTGACTGGCTTTAAAGCGGTTAAAATTTAAACGTTCTCCTGCACCAACTCTAAAAACACGCCCGGCTACATGGCTCTGATCGTAGGCTATAGGAATAACTACCATAGGGAGGCCATTCATCAAGGTTTCACAAACAGTATTGTGCCCTCCATGGCAAACCACGGCATCGAGGTGTGGCAAAAGTTCCAATTGTGGCACCTGGCGCTGTACCGTAAAATTAGCCGGCCATTCCTCAAATAGAGCAGGGTCTGAAACCACAACCACCTGCAGGTCTTCATCAGCAAAAGCATCGATTACTTTGGCGAAGAAGTTTTTCTTATGCTCATGATCGAAGGTGGTGCCAATACTGACCAGTATTTTTGGTTTGCTGGTATGAAATGCTTCCCATGTAAAAGGGATTTTATTTTTACGACGGTTAAAAACGGGGCCTACAAACTTAAAATGTTCTGGTAAATCCATCTCCCCGAAAAAATCCCGCGAAGTAAATACCAAGGTGGCAAGATCAGAACAGGCAATAGAGCCGGTTGTACTAATGCCGAATTCTTTTTGCAGTTCCACAATCTGGTTCACTTCCCATTCGTGTACTTTTGGCAATTCATCCATTACTTTTATCGCCGCAGGTGCAGTAACTGAGGTTACATAGGGATAGTTTTTATTCGTTGCTGCAATGGCTCCTGCAAACATCTGATGATCAGTAATCACCAGATCTGGCTTAAACTGATCAAGTAAACCGGCAATACCTTCGTAACTATGCCTGTTGAGCGGAATCAATACTTCTTCGTACAAAAATTTGATGCTATCAATGCCGTAAACAATTTTTTTGGTAATGATATCAAGGTATTTTTCTGAATCTTTTTTCTGTTGGTCGTTCTGATTGTATCTGATCACAAGGAGTTCGCCACCTCCAGGAAGTTTATCGCCTAATGATTCATCTAAAGTAATCCATCCTACACGGTGACCTCTTTCGATTAAGGTAGTACCCATACTTAGTGTAGGGTTAATATGGCCGGTTAGGGGCGGAACAACGAATACGAATTTTGCCATACGTGTTTAATTTTATGTTTCCTGAAAAAAGTTTAACAATGCTTCGGCGATTACCAATGGTTGCTGGATCGGAATATTATGGTCACCTGGGACGGCAATTAAAGATGCGTTTTCAATCGCCCCATCTAACTGTTTGCCTGCATGGAGACAATTAGAATCGGTACCATAAAGCAACAGGGTGGCCTTTTTTATAGTTTCGATCTCCGGGCTGTCAAAAAAATCTTTTTCCAGCTCCATGTCGGTTTTAATCGAAGTTTGATAAAAGAGGTACTCGTACATGCGGTGGTTACGCTCCATTTGCCTTTTACCCATTTTTACTTTAGTGGTATCGGTAAAGTTTTCGACGTAATGTTCTAAAAACTCACGACTATACTCATCAATTATTCCCCTTGTTTTATCGTCATTAGGATCTGGTGCTTCAATCACGGCCAGTTTGTTAATTCGTTCGGGGAAGCGGATAGCCATTTTTAAAGCAATCAATCCACCGAAACTATAACCACCCAAATGCACTTTTTGCAGCTTTAATTCTTCCATCAATGCAAGTAGGTCGTTGGTCATGCTCTCCAGATCGTAGCCTGTTAAAGCCTTTTCGCTCATGCCATGGCTTTTCAGATCATAAAGTACCACGTGATATTTTGTGGCGAGTAGGGGTGCAATACTAAAATAATAGACAGACAGGTTACTAAACATCCCGTGAATCAGGACGATGCTTTCAGTAGCTTCTTTATTGAGCTCCTGAACGTGAACCGATTTGCCGTTTACCGTTACGATTGGCATTCTTCGATGTAAGAGATGATCATGCCTAAGTTTAAGTTGATCAACTGATCCAGATCCATTGATGATAACCAGCCTGTAAAATCGATCTGATCGCCAAAATGCGCTTTGATTTTTTCGGAAAAAGATACAATTTCGATGCTATCCATTTCCAGATCCTTGGTGAAAGAACTTTCAGGGGTAATATCCATTTCTTCAACAAATTCCTCGCCGATTACTTCTGTTATGAATTGTTTCATGAGGCTGAAGATTTCTTCGCTGCTTAATTTTGTCGTTATAGTGTCCATCCGATGATATAGTTTTTATGTTTGATTGTTTTGATTTTGATGTTATTGATGCATAATTCTTCGCCGTTAATTTCTTCAACGGTGTAGGCTTTTGGATTGCCCTGTAAACCTTTTCCCAGGTATTTTCCATAGGCTTCTTTAGCCACCCAAAAGCGGGTTGCCCATTCAATTTTGTCGCGGCTTTCAAGCAAGGCCATTTCATGATCATTAAACACAAGGTCGAAGAAGCCAGCGCTGCGTTCTTCAATATGTTCGATATCAATACCAACGGCTTCGTTAAAACGGGCTATGCCAACAGCATCAGTTCCTTTGTGGGCAATGGAAATATTGATGTTTTCTGTTAACCCACCTTTAACATAAGGTTTGCGGTGCTCATCAGAATAAATTTCGAAAGTGATGGGGTAGCAAGCCTGATTTTTTTGTGTATTTAATAAATTCCGAACGGCATCTTTTGCCGCTACGCGACTGATCATCCAGGTTCTTCTTTTATTGGGTAAAAGGTTTTGATGATGCTTCTTCTCTGTCTGATTGAAATATCTTTTAAGGATAAAATCCCACGATACCACACGCGAGTAAGCGTTGCCAAAAAGAAAAACGCCAGGTGCCACTTCTTCTGATAAACGGTTGTGGAGCGGCGACATCGAAACGTTCCAAAGTGGTTCGTCTATTTCGAGCCTGCGGTTTTGCCAGCCTGTAATGATGAGCCAGGTAATGCCATCTCGTTTCATTACGAGATCGGCAGTGGCAAATTCATCGTTAATTTCAGTGAGTACGCAGGTACATTCGAATTGCCCTTTCTGGTCGGCCATATCGCCGAAAAATTCTATCTCCTGGATTTTAACCGGGAAAGCAATCCTGTCTTTTTCTAAAGTGAGCTGAAGCCATAAACCAAATAGCTGACCAGCATTATCAAGCAAGGAACCTTTGCCGCCTGATGCCTCAATAACACCCGTAATTCCTTTTTTTCCAACGGCGATCAGTTTTTTAATGCCCTGGTAGTCCGGTCCGTGGAACATGTGGGCATCGTAAATCTGTTCGGAAGTACGATCGATTTCCAATAATTTTCCAATATCGAAAGTTCTATCCGGAGCAGGATTTAATTGTGAAGCCAGCTGCACTTCTGCATTGGCAAAACGCTCCAGATTAAGGTAAACCCTTTGCTCGTCTTTCCATTCGCCAGTTACGGTTTCCTGAAAAGGTTTAACCACATTCATCCATTGGAAAACCCGCATATTCATGATTTTCTGTACCTTTTCTCCGGGCGATTGCGCATTGGCAATCTCAGCAAATACTTCGAAAATCATGGTCATTGGGATTACCGGATCCATATCTTCAACCGTTGGCCATCCTTTTGGTTGCCTCAGGAGTGAATGGTCGATGAGGTAAGGACAATTGTCCAGGCTCACATCAAGCTTTTGGCTAAAGGGCTGCCTTACAGGCTTTATTGGTTTGGCTGGTGCCCAGTTACTCGGTTGATCGACTTGTAACGCTGCATTTTCGAAAAGATCAATCATTTCACTTTGCATATTGATCATTTCCAATACATTCTCATTAAAAGCCTGTAAAACCGGATGTTTGGCTTCGACAAAAGTTTTGGGTTGTACAGGTTGAGTTTGTTTAATGGTTAGACCCTTAAGTGTTTGCAGGTTATGGATAATCGGCGAACCCAAATCAAGTTTAATACCTTTGTTTTTTTGTGGAGGAGTAGATTTGATGTTGCCCAAATAACTCAGGCCGATTTCTTTTCCTTCAATAAAAAGTGCAGCCAAAACTCTTTGCAGCTGGGTAATGCCCGAACGGATCGGCACATTGGCACTGATGGTGCTGATTTCTTTTCCCTTTAAAGTATCGTCGATAAAACCGACTAAACCACCTGAACCCACCTGGATAAAAACACGTGCACCTTCGTCATATAACTTTTCGGTAAGTTCACGAAAACGTACCGGTTTAATTAAATGTTCAGCGCTTAACTGGCGGATGGCTTCAAAACCTTCGGGGTAAGTTTCTAAAGTAGTAGCCGACCAAAGCGGCGTAGTGGTTTTTCGGAACTGCATATCCTGCATACCCTCGAGGATCAATCCCAATTTATCAGCTACAAATGGCGAGTGGAAACCTGATTGGAATGGCAAAATCTGATGGAAAATCTGTTTCGTTTTTAAGATCGGTACCAGTTCATCCAGCGCCATTTTACTGCCACAGAGGATGACCTGTTGCGGGCAGTTATCGTTAGAAAGGTATAAGTCAGGAATGCTTTCGATAATGGGTTGAAGGGTATCTAAACCACAGCCCACAGCAATAAAACGCGAATCTTTCAGTTCAAAGGTTTCTGGATTGAGCACATTCAGCAAATTCATTACCGAACTTTCTTCTGCCAATTCTGAAGATCTTGCCGCAAGCCATTCACCAAGGCTGTGGCCTGCATTCATATCAGATTTAATACCCAATTGCTTTAAAGCCTGATCTAAAACGCTGCTTTTATTGAGTATGTTGAGTGCCTCGCTTAAAAGACCTTCCTGTTTTTCGTTTTCGTCGATATTAATTTTGAAATAATCCGCTACCGATTTAATTTCTCCGCCAGCAAGTCCATCTAAACCCGGGAAAACAAAAGCTATTTTTCCATCATTCGCCAATAGCGGTGAATTGGTATACCAGATATCCTGTTTATTTCTCCAGGGAGAATTTTTAGTTACAATTTTTAAGGCTTTTTTGATTCTTTCAGGGCTAGGGTTAAATAATACCAGGCGGAAATTTCCATCCCCATTGCTGTAATTTCCATCTTCTAATGACTCGATCAAAGCCTCATGACTAGGCCTTGCCATAACCAAAACCTCATCTTTTTTAGGGGTTTCGTAAGCACTTAAAACCACATGTGCATTGATTCCGCCAAAACCGAATGCATTTACGGCTGCCAGTTTTGGTAAGCCTGATTGATTCCAGTCTGCAGCGTTTTGCACAGCAGAAAAACGGGTTTCGGCCAGCTTTGCTACAGGCTCATCGCAATGTAAAGTAGGCGGGATAATGCCATGGTAGAGTGCTAAACTCGATTTAATCAAGCCTGCAATACCTGCTGCGGGCATGGCGTGGCCGATATTTGATTTTACAGAACCGATACCGGCCTTTGGCAGATCGGCATCCTGACCGAAAAACTGTTTTAAGCTTTCTATCTCGGTTTTATCGCCGAGTGGTGTACCTGTACCGTGAGCTTCTAAATAGCCAATATTTTTACTTTCCAGTTCTGCGTTTTTCCACGCTTCTGTGATGGCTTTCAACTGGCCTTTAACCGATGGACTCATTACACTGGTTCCGCTGCCATCGCTGCTGATGCCAACGCCTTTAATTACCGAATAGATTTTGTCCTGATCCCTGATGGCATCTTCTAATCGTTTAAGCACGACAAAACCACAACCTTCGCCAATAATCAATCCATCGGCGCTTTGGTCAAATGGTTTAATTTTTTCTTGTTTTGATAAAGCACCCAGTTGAGAAAATATGCTCCAAAAGGCTGCATTCTGACCTAGGTGCACACCTCCTGCAACAATCATGTCGCAACGGCCACTATTTAGCTCCTGTACGCCATGGTCAACTGCAATAAGTGAACTGGCACAGGCAGCATCTAAAGTAAAGGCCAGTCCCCCTAAATTGAGGCGGTTGGCTACCAGTGAGGCCACTAAATTAGGAATCAGGCCCATTGCGGTATCGGCACTGAAGCGACCTTTACGCAATTGGAATTCGTGTTTCACCTTTTCGATTTCGGCTTCCGTAAGTTGTGGCATCAAATCTTTCAAAACGCTCGAAATCTGTTCGCCAGTTCTTACAATTTCGATGGCTCTGGTTGCCCCGGGCCCTACATAATTGCCTTTGCCAATAATGATCCCTGTTTTATCAAGGGAATATTTTTTTTCAAATACGGCTGCATCTTCCAATGCCTGATGAACAAGATCTAAGGTTATCAGATGATCAGGTTCGGTACCTTCAACAGCCAGCGGTAAAATGCCGAAACGTTGCGGATCAAACTGATGATCGGGTATAAAACCACCCCGATTGCAATAAAAACGATCTACCCCGCTTACCGTTTTATCAAAATGTACAGGATCAATCCGGTCGGACGGAACTGCTTGTGTAGAATCTACCCGGTTGATAATGTTCTCCCAAAAGGTCTGCATATCTTTCGCACCCGGAAAAATGCATGACATTCCAATAATTGCTACGTCGCTTTTCTTCATCTTGTTTGCTTAAGGGAATCTTCTAATCTTAGTTCTGTTAATTTATTTGTACTGACTATTTTTAGCCTGTTTAACTCACGCGATCGTCATGCGGCTCTATAGCTATCGGATCAGTATGACTGACGGCTATGAGCTAAAAATATCGACAGGTTATCTTTTAAATGCATCTTAGTCATCGAACTCAGGTTTTTATGTCCAGGTGTTTCCGGCCATGATTAATACCTGGCTTTCTTTACCATATTTAAGTTCGTTCAGGAAAGTTTCCATACCATCCTCTAAAGGAATCAGGGCAATTCCCCTGCGTTGATATTCTTTCTCTAGGGTTGGCGAAACCATACCTGCTCCTTTCCACGGACCCCAGTTTATGGCCATTACCTTACCTTGAATCTTCTGTTTTAAGGCCCAGGCATATTTATCCATCACACTGTTTGCAGCAGCATAATCGGTTTGTCCGCGATTTCCATAAACAGAAGCAATACTCGAGAAAAGAATTACAAACTGGGTTTCTGGTCGTAATTGTTCGGCCAATACCCTTAATGGGGTTACTTTGGTATCGAAAACACGTCCAAATGATTCGGAAGTTTTATTATGGAACAATTTATCTTCCAGTAAACCTGCACCATGTACTACACCATCAATACGTCCGTAATCTTCATAAACCTGGTTGATTAAGCGGGTCAAAGCTTCTTCATCTTTAAGGTCCAGCGATTCGTAAACTACCGTAGATCCACCTTCTTCTAAAGTTGCAATGCAACGTAAAATCTGGTTGTTTTTATAGATTCTGTTTGTTTCCTGTTCTATTTCGGCAGGTTTTTTAATTTCACCCTGTTTAATTACATATTGCCTGATCTCATCTTTGGTTTTTAATGAAGAACTGGCTTCGTTTGCAGAGGCGATCGGGTTTGCCGAACGGCCTACTAATATGTATCTGCAAGGATAATCTTTCGCAAAGTGGATCATTAATTCAGCCGTAATCCCTTGTGCACCACCTAAAACCATTACTACGGCATCTTTATCCAAGTGGATATGTGCATCGGTTTCGGTGCTCAACTGGTGTGGTACCAATTCCATAATGTGCCTTTTATGGTCATTGTAAATGATTTCCGAAGGTTTATCCGGATTGAGGATTTCATTTAAGGTAATATTGGTGATTTCATCTGGCGACATTTTGGTTTCCAGACTGATGAAACGGCATTTGGTGTGTTCGTATTCACGATCTAAACTTTTAAAGAAACCTGAGTAACCCTGGTAATTTCTCAAGAAAGAAATATCCGATTGATCGTTAAAATATTGTTTGGTATCCGCAATCAGGTACACCCATTTTACGGTATCAAAGTTTAGTTTTTTAATGGTGGCGAAATGATCGAGAATACCCACTTTTTGCTGTGCTTCGAACATATTCAGGATAATAAGGCCCTGATAGCCATCCAATGAATCTTCAAAGTTCACCAGATCGGCAATGGCACCATGTTTTTCCAGCACTTTCTTGATTTTGATCGCCTGGCCTCCACCATCGTCAGTTAAGGCAAATCGTTGCCCTTTTAAAATGGCTGCTTCAGTAATGGTAAGCGCAGCAGGAGTCAGCTCAAATCTTAAACGGGATAATTTTTCTCTAACCGTTTGATTGTCTATGCTCTCCTCAATAAGCTTTTTTGCTTCTGTAAGCACCTCCGAACTTTCTGCTTCAACATTAGCAATCCAGTTAACCAGCGCATTTAAAGTTTTAATTGCAGCCAGTTTCTCCATTAAATCGTCAGCCTGATCGCCCTGTGAACCAAATCCGATTTTTTCTTTAAGAGAGGCGATAATTTCCATTCTTTTGATTGAATCGATGCTTAAATCGGCTTCAAGATCTAATTCCATGCCTAACATTTCTTTTGGATAGCCGGTTTTTTCACTCACTATATCAAGAATAGCTGATTTTAACTGGTCTAACGAAAATTTTGCAGGTTCGGCCTGACTTGTTGCCGGGGTTACCAGAATAGGAGCGTTAGCTGATTTTGGCTGTTCGGTATTTTCGGTCATCCAGTTTACAAGACTGCTTAAGGTTTTAAGGCCTGCAAGCTGCTCCATAATTTTATCTTCTGGAAGGCTCAATTGAGAAAAACCACCCAATTCTGTACGCAAAGCACCGATAATTTCTACACGTTTAATCGAATCGATGCTTAAATCAGCCTCAAGATCCATTTCCATACCCAGCATTTCCTGCGGATAGCCAGTTTTATCGCTTACAATTTGTAAAAGCACCAGTTTTAAATCTTTTTGTGCAACCACAGGTGTTATTACTTCGATGGTTTGCGCTTGCGGCACTTCCTGTTTTACCATGATCTGATTTTCAATGCGGGCCGGTTGGGGTGCCTGATAGGAGGCCAGGGGTTGATTAATGATTTGTGAAGGCATTGCAGGAGCCTGTCCTAAAAAGGAAAGCATCACATCGCGTTGTGCCTGAATCAGCATTTTCATGCTATGCAGGTACTCCTGCATCATTAAGTCTTTGGCAGAGCCATTAGTGGTTTGATTTTCAGTTAGTGTAGAGGTGTTATTCATAAGGATAATCGGTTTAGTAATAGGGGATGCACCATTTGCCGGAAGTTTACCTGTTGATGGAACAGCGTGTTGGCCGTTTACATACCAGATGGCAGGACTTTTTTTATAGGCTGAAGGCTCTTCCAGCTTGATGGTTTTAACTGAGCGGCCTTCGAACAATTTTTCAAGCTTGATTTCACGGCCTGTAGCCATATAGCCAGCCAACGTGCCCAATAAATTGCTCAATTTGTTCTGGCCTTGATCTTCGGTGTGTAAAATCACTTCATCTTTACCGATGCACGATTTGGTTAAACCGCTTAGCACCTTGCCAGGGCCAACTTCTACGAAAACCCTGGCTCCGGCAGCATACATATCCCTTAGCTCATCAACAAAAAGGACAGGTTTTATCAAATGGTCAGTTAAACGTTCTTTAACTGCTGCAGCTTTAACGGGGTATTCTTTTGCCGTGGTGTTAGACCAAACGGGAATTTTCAGATCACTGAAGTTTATACCAGATAGTACTTCCTGGTAAAGTGCTTTCGATTTGGCCACCAATGGACTATGGAAAGCACAGGCCACTTCAAGCGGACGGAAAGAAATTTTAGCTTCTTTTAGCACTGCTGCCAATTGGCCAATGGCTGCAGTACTACCTGCAATTACACACTGTGTTGGCGCATTAAAGTTTACCGGATAAACGTCTTTGATGCCGCCCATGTATTGTGAAAGATCTTCCTGTTTTGCACTCACGGCGAGCATAGTGCCCGGATCGCCGTTTTCTACGGCATTCAAAATAGATTGTGCCCGTTCAGCACTCAGGTAAACCAAAGCTTCGTCTTCAAAAGCACCAGCAAAACAAAGTGCAGGCAATTCGCCATAACTGTGGCCTGCAACCATATCAGGAACAATTCCTAATGATTTTAAGAAGTTAGCGATTGCAAGATCGACGATACCCAATAACGGTTGTGCCATGCGGGTGTCTTTAATTCTTTCTTTTTGTGCTTTTGCATCAGCCTCATTAAATACAGTATTCGGGAAAAGGATTTTTTCGTATTCAGGATAAGCAGTCAGCAGTTTTCTCATTTCCGGAAAAACAACGAAAAGATCTCTGGCCATGTTTACGCGTTGGCTACCTTGCCCTGGGAACATAAAGGCAACTTTACCGTCCTGTTTTTTAGTGAGGTAGGTATCTTTGCTTTCTACGCCAGATAAAACCAGGTCGATTTTCATGACCAGGTCTTCTGCATGGTTGGCAACGATGCTCAGTTGAACAGGTTTGTTATCGACTGTTGCAAGGCTATATGCAATATCTTTCAGTTCGATCTGATCGTTTATTTCTAAGAGGGTTTTTACCGAAATCACGTGGTTTTTGGCCTCTTCATAGGTATTCCCCCTGAAAACAAAAAGTTCGGAAGGCCATGATTTCAAGATCGAATTTTTATTTTCTGTATTCTGAGCACTTTCCAGTACTGCATGGAAGTTTGTTCCACCGAAACCAAAAGCACTTACGCCTGCATATCGTTTTTCTTCCATCCATAAACCCGCTTCAGTATGGAAAGCGAAAGGACTGGTTTGTGCATTATAAATGCTATTTGGTGTTTTTAAATTAATGGTTGGTGGTTTTATTCCATGGTAAACGGATAGGGCTGCTTTTATTAAACCGGCAATTCCCGCGGCACATTTGGTATGGCCGATCTGCGTTTTTACAGAGCCTAAATGTGTTTGCCCGGCGGTTGCA
This sequence comes from Pedobacter alluvionis, assembly GCF_003664035.1. Classification (GTDB taxonomy): domain Bacteria; phylum Bacteroidota; class Bacteroidia; order Sphingobacteriales; family Sphingobacteriaceae; genus Pedobacter; species Pedobacter alluvionis. The sequence goes on along the minus strand of NZ_RCCK01000014.1, from coordinate 454,584 downwards.
CCCGATTGATTAAGCATATCGGTCAATGCACTGATTTCAGTTTTATCGCCTACAACTGTACCTGTACCGTGCGCTTCTACCAAACCAACCAGTGACGGGGTAATTCCAGCCTGGCTGTAAGCCCTTTCTAAAGCATTTACCTGTCCATTTTTGCGTGGAGCAGTTAAACCAAGGCTTTTTCCATCACTCGATCCTCCAACACCTTTAATAATAGAATAAATGGTGTCGCCATCACGTAAAGCATCATCATATCTTTTTAATACAATCATGGCAATCCCTTCACCAAGTGCAATTCCATCAGCTTCTGCATCAAAAGTGGCGCATCGTCCTTTTTTAGATAGCGCGTGCGTGCTCGAGAACATGAGGTAATCATTGATGCCATTGTGAAGATCTGCTCCACCGGCCAAAACCATATCCGATTTCTCTAAAAATAGCTCCTGGCAGGCCAGATCGATTGCTGCCAAAGAGGAAGCACAAGCCGCATCAACGGTGTAATTTCTGCCACCAAGGTTTAACCTGTTGGTAATTCTGCCCGAAATTACATTCGCCAAAATGCCGGGGAAAGAATCTTCTGTTGTTTTTGGTAAGGCCGCGTCTAACTCGGCAGGCATTTCGCCAAAAACCTGTTTGTAAAAGCCCCTGAAACTATAACTGTTAGCCAGATCGTTTCCGCCCTCTGCACCGATAATTACCGAAACATTTTCGTTATCCACACCGCCATCGCCATAACCTGCATGCTGCATGGCCTGTTTAGCCACCATTAAGGTTAACAATTGGGTAGGTTCTATGGCCGCAAGCGATTGTGGCGGAATGCCAAATTCTAAAGGATCAAAATCTATTCTCGGAATAAAACCGCCCCATTTAGAGTGCGACATATCGCCAGCAGTAGACTCGGGATTGTAATACAATTCTTTGTTCCATCTTTCATCTGGTACTTCTGTTACCGAATCTTTGCCCAAAATGATGTTGCGCCAGTATTCTTCAAGATTTTTTGCTCCGGGGAAAATACAAGCCATACCCACAATGGCAACATCCAAAGCTTTGGTTTTATTTTCAGGAGGTGAAGAAAGTTTAGCGCTTAAAATATGTGTGTAATTATTGCCTGCTACATCCTGATGAAGATCGAGCAATGACATCACTTCTTTATGCATAGGTGCAATCTGACCGATCATGTACATGCCCAAATCAGTTTGTTCAGTCTCATTAATTTTTACGAGTTCATCGCCACGTCTTTCTATTCCTTTTGCAGCAATACGTAAACGTCCAACATTCAGGGTTTCCAGTTTTGCCCAGATTTCTTTTTTATCCATACCTTCTGCCTGAAGTTTCTTTTTTTCTTCATTAAAGAAAGTGGCAAATGACGAATTTAAACACCTTGTTTCGTGTCCCGGAGCAGTTTCGAGCAAAACGGTTTCGTTCGCTTGCATGGCTTCCTGCTGGAATTTATCTAAAATTGCACCAGTACTTACGGCTTCTCTGGTATATAAATAAGCGGTGCCCATTAATACACCGATTTTCATTCCTTTGGCAGCCAAAGGAGCAGTCATTACCGAAATAAAAGCGGTAGAAAAAGCATCATGAATGCCACCGGCAAAGAAAACACTAATGCTTTCAGGATTTTCTTCTTTTAATAAACGTTCGATCTGTTTTTCCCACAGCACCATGCTGGATAGTGGGCCAACATGTCCGCCACATTCCCGACCTTCGAATACGAAACGTTTAGCGCCTTCTTTTAAAAACATATCTAAAAGAGAAGCAGAGGGCACATGAAGAAAAGTTTTGATCCCTGCTTTTTCGAAGGGTTTAGCCTGCGATGGCCTTCCGCCCGCAATTAGTAATACGGGAGGTTTCGCATTTAATATATATTCCTGTTGTTCATCTCTAAGCTCTTGTGGTGCAAAACCTAAAATACCTACGCCCCAGGTTTTTTCACCAGCCAGTTTTTTAGTTTCTTCGATCAGGTTTTTTGCCGATGCACCCTTTAGCAAGGATAACGCTATAAACGATAAGGCGCCAGCTTCTGAAACAGCATTGGCAAATGGCGCTACATCGCTTACCCTGGTCATTGGACCCTGTGCAATAGGGTAGGTGATGTTTAAATCTTTAGCTAATGGATTGTCTGCCTTGATGATATTAATGGCTTTGGCTTGTTTTAAGTGGCCATAAATGGCTTCTTTTATGCCAAAAACCAATTTATCGAGCTTTTTGTATTTCGTTACCAGATCAATCGACAGGCTGATGTCCTGACCCATTGGAAGGTAGTTTGCTTCCAGGTCGTAACCTTTAAAGTACTGTTGAAGACCATTATAATTTATATCCTCTGCCAATGCTGGTGAATTAGGACGGGCCAATACACGGCAGTTATCGATCAGTTTTGTTTCAGTTCCACTTAATTTACCACAAACAGTTTTTAAATCTTCAGGAGCTGAGCATTCAGGGAATAACGCGAGTTGACTATCTAAAATGATGCCTGTTGCGCCTTGAGCCATTAAAGAGGCAGCTGTATGAATACCCACGCCACCCTGAACCCATACCGGAATGGAAGTGATTTCTTTAATAATCCGCTGAAAAAGAACAAAAGAAGATTCGTAAGCCACACGACCAGTACCCTCATTACCTTTTACTATAATCCCATGGGCACCGTTAGCTTGTGCAACCCGTGCGGACTCCAGATCAAAAACCTGATAGAAAATTTTTGCTGATGTTTTACGTTTTAGTACGAAATCATACGGTAAAATAATTAAACTTACCTGGGTGGGGAGATCAATGTCTGCTAATTCTAATGAATTGATGCTTACGCCGAAATCTGCAATAGCTAATTCTATAACTTCTTTAAGGGCTTTTTTAGCTTCATTTTTGCTATGTCCAAGACTGAGAACCGGAAAGCAATCTGCTTTTTGTAAATTGGAAACCAATCTACTATCAGGAATTTCGAAGGGAGTTACTCCAATAATGGCGTGTTTATTCATGGCTTTAGATTTTGATTCTAATCTTCTGTTTGGTGGATGATTTAAGCGGAACATAATGGTTCTTTATGTCGGCCGTAATACAGAATTACCAAGCTTTTTAGGGCTAAAAATAATTTGTATGATTAATAGCACTAATATAGTGATATTATAAGTCAATTATTTTAAAAATTTATAAATGAATGAACTGAACAATAGCTTGAAAAATACCTTGTTTTTTCATTAAAAAATGAATTTTTAGAACAAAATTCTTGTTAATATTTTCAATTGTCTTTCTTTTTATTTTTTATATAAATTTTATATACAAAAGAATCGAGACTGTGTTGAGTTAATATTAATAATGGGTTAATTTATGAATTATTTTTTGTAATTGCTTGATTTTATACATTTTGTGTTGATTTTTTTTTAAAAAAAATAAATTTTTATTGATTTAAGTTGGTGAAATGGAGCTTTTCGTATTGTTTATTAATATTTCTTAAGCTTAGAAATTTTTAATTAAAAATTGAAGAAATTTATATCACATTATGAATTGATTATTTTTGTATTATTAATTAGTGTTTTAAGTAGGGTGTTTGTTGTTTTTTGTGTTTATCGATGATACACATTTAATGAAAAAACGCGTAAAATTTTAAATATGCTGTTCGTTCTTATTTTAAATGGAAATTGTTTTTATATATTCGTATGATAATCCTCATTATGACGTTTAATTAGCCAGATGTCAATTTTTATGAGAAAACGGTCTGAATGGATAAAACCATTGTGCCAGATCTTGCAGCAAATCCGAACGATATGAGCATTCAAAAGTTTATTAAACCATTTGTTTTTCTTGGTTTGATAGCCAATCTGTCACAGGCGCAGGAAAAGAACAGTTACAAATTCGATTTCGGACCTGCTAAGGTTGTTAAAGGTTATACACAAGTTTTACCTGATGATGCTTACAGTAAAGAAAAAGGCTTTGGTTTTGATTTTGATTCGAAAGTTGAAGGTATAAATTATGACGGGAAGAATCGTTTAACTTCAGATCTGGTAAAAAGCAATAAACCATTTTATTTTTCGGTTTCGGTGCCTGAAGGAAATTACAAAATCAAGGTAACACTTGGCGATCAGAAGGAGGCAATGTTAACTACAGTAAAAGCCGAATCGAGAAGGTTGATGCTTGAAGATGTAAAAACAAGGGCAGGGCAGTCGATAACGAAAACATTTATTGTAAATGTTAAAGATAAACATATTGCGGGCGGGCAAGTGGTTTCACTAAAGCCGCGGGAACTCACCAAACTTGATTGGGATGACAAACTGACGTTGGAGTTTGACCATCAAACGGCCTTACAGGCACTCGAAATTACGAAAGTTGAGGATCAGATTACTGTTTTCCTGGCGGGGAATTCGACAGTGGTGAACCAGGATGATGAACCTTGGGCATCGTGGGGGCAAATGATTCCGAGGTTTTTTAAATCAGGAGTTGCCATTGCCAATCATGCTGAATCTGGCTTAACACTGGGTTCATTTTTGGGTAGCAAACGTTTAGCCAAGATTTTAAGTGTAATGAAGCCTGGCGATTACCTGTTCATCGAATTTGGACATAACGATCAAAAAGACAAAGGACCAGCCGATGGGGCATATAAATTGTATACCGAAAGATTAAAAACATTTATTTCGGAAGTGAAGAAAAAAGGCGGAATTCCGGTTGTGGTTACCTCAACCAGCAGAAGATCTTTTGGTGCAGATGGGAAAATTGTAAATTCTCTAGGCGATTTTCCTGACGCAGCACGGAAGGTAGCTATGGAAGAGAAAGTTGCTTTAATTGACCTGAATGCTATGACATCAGTTTTGTTTAATGCATTAGGGGAAGAGCCCTCAAAAAAGGCGTTTGTCCATTATCCGGCCAACAGTTATCCTGGCCAGGATAAAGCATTGGCCGATAACACGCATTTTAACCCTTATGGCGCTTATAAAATTGCACAATGTATAATCTTAGGCATTAAAGAACAGCAATTGGGGATTGCAAAATATCTGGTAAATGATTTACCAAAATTCGATCTTGCAAAACCTGATGATCCTGCAAACTGGCACTGGCCGGAGAGCCCTAAAAGTAGTGTGCTTAAGCCAGATGGAAATTAGAACAAAATATTACCTAAAAAGATGAAGAAAATAATAACAGTCGTTTTAATTACCGCTCTATGCGGAACTGTTTTCGGTCAAACTGCATTGCAGCCATTTAGTTTATCAGAAGTCCGTTTGCTTGAAGGCCCCTTTAAACAGGCCCAGGAAACCGATAAAAAATACATGTTATCGCTGGATGCAGACCGGCTTCTGGCGCCATATTTAAGGGAGGCGGGGCTAAAACCCAAAGCAGCATCTTATGGTAATTGGGAAAACACCGGTTTAGACGGGCACATCGGTGGGCATTATTTGTCGGCGCTGGCTTTAATGTATGCTTCCACCGGCGATGCAAAGGTGAAAGAGCGGATGGAATATATGATCACCGAATTGGATAAATGTCAGCGCCAAAATGGAGATGGATACCTGGCGGGTATCCCGGGTGGCAAGGAAATCTGGAAAGAGATTAAAGCCGGAAACATTAAATCATCCAGTTTTTCGTTAAATGGAAAATGGGTACCCCTGTATAATATCCATAAAATTTATGCCGGGCTATACGATGCTTATGCAGTTGCGGGTAATGCCAAAGCAAAGCAGATGCTGATTAAACTAACAGATTGGTGTGTAGACATGGTTTCCAATTTATCCGATCAGCAGATACAGGAATTATTAAAAAGTGAGCATGGTGGATTAAATGAAACTTTCGCTCATGTTTACGCGATAACTGGCAACCAGAAGTATCTTCAATTGGCAAAACGATTTTCGGATCAATCCATCCTAAATCCACTATTAAAAAATACAGATGCCCTGAACGGTTTACATGCAAATACGCAGATTCCGAAAGTGATTGGTTTTGAGCAGATTGCTTTGTTGGATAAAGATGCTGCCTGGGCAAATGCAGCTGCTTTTTTTTGGAAAACGGTAGTTGAACATAGAACGGTAGCCATTGGTGGAAATAGCGTAAGAGAACATTTTCATCCCGCCAATGACTTTTCTTCAATGACAGAATCGCGCGAAGGCCCAGAAACCTGCAATTCTTATAACATGTTGAAGCTTACCAAGCAGTTGTTTTTAGCAGATCCTTCAAACACTTACCTGGATTATTACGAACGTACACTTTACAATCATATCCTTTCTTCGCAAAGGCCGGAAGGTGGTTTTGTGTATTTTACTCCAATGCGGCCGGGACATTACCGTACCTATTCTAATCCGCAGGAAAGTTTCTGGTGCTGTGTAGGTTCAGGATTGGAGAACCATGGCAAATATGGAGAACTGATTTATGCACACCGTGCAAATGACATATATGTGAATCTTTTTATCCCCTCAACCTTAAATTGGAAAGAAAAAGGTATTCAGCTTATACAGCAAACACTTTTTCCAGATGCTGAGAACACGACAATCAAACTGCAGTTAAAAAACAAACAACGCTTTGCCTTACATTTTCGTCAGCCTGCCTGGGTAGGACATGGGAAAATGGCTGTGCTGGTAAACGGAAAAAAAGTAACAGTTAAAAGCGAGGCAAATGGTTATGCCAGTATCGATCGTATCTGGAGTACAGGCGATGTTGTTAATATTGCTCTGCCGATGCATACCACTACTGAGTTTATGCCCGATGGTTCTGATTGGGTAGCCTTTCTCCGTGGACCGATTGTACTTGCTGCGGCAATGGATACTTTAAAACAGCCCAATTTAACCGCTGATGGCAGCAGGATGGGGCATATTGCTTCGGGTACTTTATTTCCGATCAGCGATGCACCATTGGTTACCGGGGCTAAAAATATGCTGGCAAATGAAATTACGTTGACCGATAAAAAGAGTTTAACTTTTAATGCCCGGAATGCAATCTATCAACCAAAATACAAATCCTTAAAATTAGTTCCTTTTTATACCCTGGCCGAAAAACGGTATGTGGTTTATTTTCCTTACAGCAGCGCTGCGGCATTGCCGGAACGGGCAAAGGCGATTAAGTTGGCTGAAGAAGAAAAGATGAAGATTGAACAGGAAACCGTCGATCTGATTAATACGGGAGAGCAGCAGCCAGAATCTGACCACAATTTTAAAGGTGAACAAACCGATAACGGAACGTTTCAGGAAAGGCATTTCAGGAATGGGAAAGCATGGTTTAGTTATGTACTTAAAAATAAAGGCCTATCCGGAAATAAGCTCCGTTTAACATATTTTGGAAAGGAAAAGAACAAAAGTTTCTCTATCCTGATCAACGGTGTTACAGTTGAAAATGTAAAGTTAGATGGGAGCAAGGGTGATGTTTTTTATACTCAGGAATATCAGATTCCAAAAGCGCTGTTAAAAGCAGATGTAGAAGTAAAATTTGTTGCCGATCAGGGATCGGCTATTGCCAATATATATGAAGTGAGGTTGGTGAAATAGATTTATGCTGATGTGGTCTGTGGGGACACAGACCATGGCACAAGGAGGACTGATTTTCGTGATCTTATTCTGTGGTCTGTGTCCTCACAGACCACTAGCGTTATTCAAATGCAATCGTCTTCCTGAACTTGTTTCAGGATCTATTATGAAGGTTTTTAAGTGGGTATGTTAGACTATAAAGATGCTAACCTGTAGCGAAGCGGAAAGCTACGCAGTAAAACAAGTTCAGCAGGACATGTGGAGGGTAAATTGATGTAGTCTGAACGATGGGTTTATTAAGTATGGCGTCATTTCGACTGAAGTGCAACGAAATGGAGAAATCTTTTTCACGAATCTAAATGGTCTGTGGGGGGCACAGACCACGGAATGTGGCATATTAATTTTTTCATGAATCAGGACAAGGTGTTAAACTCTCTTGTCCTGATTAAATTATTTTAATTCCAATACAACAACAGATTGAGCAGGTAATTCTACTTTTAATGAATTGCCTGATTTTTTTGCACCCGTAAATTTTGCATTGTGCACTTTGTTCAAATCGTTAAATGTGTTTACATCAGTTAGTTTAGCTGAAGTTAAAATCTGTCCTGTAACTGTGCTCCATTTCAAGCCATCTAAAACCGTACTTAGTACAATTTTTTTGTTAGGATCTAAATTAACCAAAGAAATATGAATGGCACCACTGGCATCCTGAGAAGCAGAAACGTTTAAGGCAGGTATTTTTTGACCTCCTACAACATAATCAGGACTGGTAAAGGCAATTGGTAAATATTTGGCATCCTGGTGCACTTTGTACAGATCAAAAACATGATAAGTAGGGGTAAGGATCATCTTGTCTTTTTCAGTTAGGATTAAAGCCTGCAGCACATTTACAGTTTGTGCCAGGTTAGCCATTTTAACACGATCGGAGTGGTTATTAAAGATGTTTAAGGTCGTTCCTGCAATTAAAGCATCGCGTAAACTGTTCTGCTGATACAAGAAACCAGGGTTAGTTCCAGGCTCTACATCTGTCCAGATTCCCCATTCATCAACCACTAAAGCAACTTTCTTTTTAGGATCATATTTATCCATTATGGCGGAGTGTTTGCTAACCAGTTCTTCCATGTGTAAGCAGTTTTTCATGGTCGAAAAGTACTGTGCTTCATCAAATTTAGTGGCTGATCCTTTTTTGCCCCAGTTTCCTGTTGGGATAGTGTAATAGTGTAAAGTTAATCCCCACATTTGGTCGCCAATATTTTTCATACAGGTTTCTGTCCAGTTGTAATCACCTGAATTAGCTCCACTGGCAATTCTTTTTAGCGGAGCACCCGGATAGTTGCGTGCATAAGTGGCATACCTGCGGTATAAATCAGAATAATAAGCAGGTGTCATGTTACCACCACAACCCCAGCTTTCGTTACCTACACCCCAGAAAGAAACTTTCCATGGTTTTTCTCTTCCATTTTGGCTGCGAATAGCCGTCATTGGGCTTACGCCATCAAAATTCAGATATTCTACCCATTTGGCCATTTCTTCAACGGTTCCGCTGCCTACATTTCCTGCAATGTAAGGTTCGCAATCGAGCATCTGGCAGAGGTCTAGAAATTCGTGTGTACCAAAACTATTGTCTTCTGTTACGCCGCCCCAATTGGTGTTAACCATTTTTGGACGTTGGTTTCTCGGTCCAATGCCATCTCTCCAATGGTATTCATCAGCAAAACAACCTCCCGGCCAGCGCAGGTTCGGAACTTTTATCTTTTTTAATGCCTCAACAATATCTAATCTTATTCTACCTTTATTAGGGATAGTCGAATTTTCATCCACCCAGAAGCCATCATAAATACAGCGGCCCAGATGTTCCGAAAAATGACCGTAAATGTGCTTGCTCACCACTTGATCGCCTGCAGGTTTAATGGTTAACTGGGTTTCATTTTGTGCATGCACTAAAATCGAACTGCAGAATAGGGCTGCAGATAAAAGAAGTTTTTTCATCATGGTCTCGTTAAGTCTATTGGTTAAATGGGATTTTGATCACGTTAAAAGAGTAAGGTTTTAACGCGATGTTTAATTTTTTGCCTTTTAGGTTAATCGTGCTTTTTTTCGGGCTTACCGCTTCAGGATTTTCGAAAGAATTAACCTGTTTAAGGTTGTTGTTCGCTATTTCCTCATTAGTAGCCTTATTTTTTAATTTTATTTTTCCTTCAAGGTCAAAATCAATATTCTGCGATTGATCGGAGTTGTTAGAAATTTTAATGATCAGTTCTTTTTTGGCCTGATCGGTTACCGCAGAAGCATAAAGGCCATCCTGACCGATAATGTTCTTCTCATCAAGCGTAATTGCAACTACATCCGTTCCTTTATTCATAGAAAACTGTTTCTGTACATAATAGTCAGGTGTTCCGTACGATTTCAGGTTATCTACCCAGATCATATCGGGTGCCCACTGCCAGGCGTCAATATTAGCAAAAAGCGGGGCATAAGAGGCCATTTGTACCACATCTGCATTACGCTCCAAACCTGTCATTAACGAAGCCGAAGCTAATGCACTTTGCCAGTTATTGCGGTTACTTCCAACTATACTATTGTCTGCATGTACTGCATATTCGCCAACAAAAACCTTCGATCCGTTTCTGGGATAATTATCGTAACGGCCAGCGTTTTTTAAAAACCAATCGGCAGAGCGGTAATAGTGTTCATCAATAAAGTCAGCATTATTGCTTCTTAAAGTAGTATTCAATAAGTTAAAGCGATCACCTTCAGGATCCGTTCCCGAGCTGTTGATCAGTTTAAAATCAGGATATTTGGCTTTTATGGCTTTAGTGAAAATGGCTAACCTTTCCAGGTATTGTGGTCCCCAGTTTTCGTTGCCAACCCCCATCATTTTAAGGTTAAAAGGCTTTGGATGTCCTAAATCAGCCCTCATTTTTCCCCATTTAGTTGTTACATCGCCATTGGCAAACTCGATCAGGTCTAGCGCATCCTGTACATAAGGATCTAGTTCGTCAAGTGAAGCTACCTCAGCAGAGTTGAACTGGCAGGCCATACCGCAATTTAATATTGGCAAGGCATCTGAGCCTATATCTTCTGCCAATTGGAAATATTCGAAAAAGCCTAAACCAAAACTCTGGTAATAATCTGGTGCTGAACGATTTGCGAATTCAGTATTCCAGCGGTTGATAATCAGTTGTCTGTTTTCAATCGGGCCAATGGTTTTTTTCCACTGGTAACGGTTGGCCAGATCGGTTCCTTCTACAATACAGCCGCCTGGGAAACGGACAAAACCGGGTTTCATATCGGCCAGTAACTGCACCATATCTGCCCTTAACCCTTGTGGACGGTTTTTCCAGGTATCGCCAGGGAAAAGACTAATCATGTCAAGATCGATGTTTCCATTTCCTTGAAACAGAATGGAGAATTTAGCTTTTGGATCGGTTTCAGTAGCGGTAAAACTTGCCGATTGTTTTTTCCAGTCGCTACCCGTTTGATCAGGTGTTAAACTTCCTTGTCCAATAATTTTATTGTTCGCATCTTTTAACAACAGCACAAGTTTAACTCCCGGAGTTGATTGACGGTACATCAATGAAAAATCGTAGCGTAATCCTTTTTTTACACCGATACCTTTAAATCCTTCGTTTACGAGCTCAAAATCGTCGGTTTGTTTTTTTACCTGTAAATATCTGGGATTTGCAGTGTTTACCTCTTTACGGTTTACCACCAATATTTCACCTTCTTGCTGTTTTTTTCGCTGGATCGTCCAGCCCATTAGCGGTTTTGCAAATTCGAAAGAGCGGTTTTTGATGAGTTCGGCATAAATACCGCCATCGGCGCCAAAGTTAATATCCTCAAAAAAAACACCCCACATGTTCGGTTGCACTTTGGCAATAGAATGGTCTGTTTTAACTTTGATCACTTTTGCAGTTTGTGCCTGCACTTCTGTAGTATAGCCAATTCCAATTGCATACGCTATGCATGCCGAAAACACACTTTTTACAGGGTAATTTAATTTCATACGGTTTAATATTTGGAAGATCCTAAAGGTAAAAGTAAAATATTTAAAATAATAAACGTTAACTAAACATTTATTTTTTTTCTTTTTCAGCTATTTTGTTTTTAAATTCTACAATCTTTGCATTAACGAAAATAAGATAAGCAAAGAAATATAAATGGAAAGTGTAAAGGCTTCAGTAAAGTGAATTTTGCTTAATGTTTAAATTTTTTTAGCAGAAATCTTTATTATAGCTTACTGTCATTTTCGAAAAGCAGGATACTACAGGATGCGCCTTAAAAATATACTATTTACATTGGACATGAATCTTTAATAGCGGTTACCCGGCAGTTCTTAAATTTACTAGCCAAATTATGCATTGATGATCCTTCGTTTCTCAGATATTCTGGTATTGATCAAGCCGGTTGTAATTACAGATAAAGGAGTAGCTATATCAGTCAAAACAGCCTTTAAAGTTTAATAAACCATGAATCGATTCCATTTTTTAATTAAGCTTGTACACAAGCCATGATGACCAAAATCGTTACAGTTTCCTGCTTCATAATTTGCTTGTTCTTTGCGACTAAGCTTTTCGGCCAGCGCCAAATGGAAAAACTGGGCCGTGGTGTAATTGCAGTCCGGCAAAATAACGATTCTGTTTATGTAGGTTGGCGGATGCTGGGTACTGATGCCGATGAAATTGCCTTTAACTTATACCGCAAATCAGGGAATAATGAAGCCATAAAACTCAATCATAATCCCATTACCAAAAGCACTAATTTTGTTGATTCAGGGGTTAAATTCGATCTTCCGAACAGCTATTTTGTAAAACCGATTTTAAAAGGCAGTGAGTTGGAAGCCAGTAAATCGTTTACGTTACCAGCTAAGCCATCTATTCAGCAATATTTAACGATTCCTTTAAAAACACCAGCAGGTTACATGCCTAACGATGCTTCTGTAGGCGATTTAGATGGAGATGGTGAATATGAAATTGTATTGCATCAAACTGGCCGGAGCAGGGATAACTCATCAAACGGTATTACCGATCCACCGATTTTTCAGGCTTATAAATTAGATGGAACCTTTTTGTGGGAAATTAATTTAGGGAAAAACATCCGCGAAGGTGCCCATTATACTCAATTTATGGTGTACGATCTGGATGGCGATGGCATTGCCGAAATGGTATGTAAAACTGCCGATGGAACAGTAGATGGCAAAGGAAAAGTAATTGGCGATGCGACTAAAGATTGGCGCAACGCGAACGGTAAAATATTGGATGGTCCTGAATTTTTAACTGTGTTTAGCGGTAAAACCGGAGAGGCTTTAGCCACAACAGATTATATTCCTGCCCGTGGAAATATTGGCGCCTGGGGAGGCAAAGGTGGAAACGGAAAAAACGATAATACGGGTAACCGGGTAGATCGGTTTAATGCCTGCGTGGCCTATTTAGATGGAATTCATCCAAGTGTAGTGATGTGCAGGGGGTATTACGGCAGAACGGTTTTGGCAGCCTGGGGCTGGCGCAATGGTAAACTAACTTCACGATGGGTATTTGATAGTAAAGATGGTAAAAACTCTTTTTCCGGGCAGGGCAATCACAATCTTACAGTTGCAGATGTAGATGCCGATGGAAAAGACGAAATTATTTACGGTTCAATGTGTGTGGATGATAATGGAAAAGGATTATATACCACAGGATTGAGGCATGGTGATGCCATTCATGTTTCAGATCTTGATCCGGAACACCCTGGGTTAGAAGTTTTTGGTATACATGAAATAGAAGAAGGTACAAAGGGGCCTGGTGTGGCCGTTTACGATGCGAAAACCGGCAAAATATTATGGAAAGGATCACCCGACGAGGATGTAGGCCGGGGAGTGGCTGATAATATTGACAATAGCCGTTTCGGTGCGCAGATGTGGTGGTCGGGATCGAACGGATTATATGATATAAAAGGCAATAGAATTGGGGATCAGCCAAGATCAACTAATTTTTTGATTTATTGGAACGGTGATTTATCGAGAGAACTTTTAGATGCAAACCACATTGATAAATACAATGGCGGCAGGCTTTTTACGGCTGATGGAGCTGTTGCTAACAACGGAACCAAATCTACACCAGCATTAAGTGCCGATATTTTTGGCGATTGGCGTGAAGAACTGATCTTAAGGTCGTATGACAACCAAAGTTTACGCATTTATACCACCACAATACCGACAGTACACCGCAATTATACTTTAATGCACGATCCGCAGTACCGTTTAAGTATCGCCTGGCAAAATGATGGCTACAACCAACCGCCACATACCGGCTTTTATTTCGGCTTCGGAATGAAGAAAGCACCAAAACCCAATATCACACTTGTAGAACCCAAAAAATAATAATTATAAAATGAAAAAATATAGCTTTATCCTGGCAGGAATGATCATCATTATTTGTTCTGCTGCCTTTATCGCTCAACATAAGCCCGTTTTGCATATCATTGGTGATTCTACTGTCCGTAATTTGAACAAAGAAACCTGGGGCTGGGGAACACCGATTGCTTCTCTTTTTGATAGCACCAGGATTGATGTAGAAAATAACGCCATGGCCGGAAGGAGCACGAGAACTTTCTTGTCGGAAGGCAGGTGGGAGAAGATTTTGAAAACATTAAAGCCAGGCGATTTCGTTGCCATGCAGTTCGGACATAACGACGGAAGCGTACCTGATACAACAAAAACAGGAAGAAGAGGTGTATTAAAAGGAATCGGCGAAGACACTAAAGTATTAACCTGGCCGGATGGAAAAGTAGAAACGGTGCATACCTATGGCTGGTATATCCGCAAATTTGTACGCGAAACCAAAGCAAAAGGTGCTACACCAATTGTAATTTCCATGATCCCAAGGAACATTTTTAAAGATGGCAAAGTGGTTCGAGCCAATAACGATTTTGGAAAATGGGCCGCTGATGTTGCCAAAGAAGAAAATGCCTGTTTCGTTGATCTGAATAAAATAACAGCCGATAAATATGATGCGCTCGGTCCGGATAAGGTAAAACTGTATTTTCCAGGCGACCATACCCATACCAATTTAGAAGGCGCAAAAGTTAACGCTGCATCTGTTGTAGAAGGAATTAAAGAATTAAAAGACTGTAATTTGAAAAAGTATCTTCTTAAATAAAGGAGAAAGACTAAAACTAAAAGACCAAAGGCAATATAAATCTGTGTAATCCAACAATCGGTGTAACCATCCCGAAGGTTGTAATCAATTAATCCGTATAATCAACCCCGAAGGCAATAACAATGAAATCGACTAAATTCCTACCCCTCATTCTCTTAACTTCTTTTCTTGTTTTTTCTTCCTGTATCATCTTAAAACAGCAGGTAAAACCCACTTTATTCCTTATCGGCGATTCGACTGTTAAAAATGGAAAAGGTAAAGGTGATGGTGCTTTATGGGGCTGGGGAAGTTTTATCGGAGATTTATTCAACAGTGAAAAAATCAACGTCGAAAACGATGCACTTGGCGGTACCAGCAGTCGTACTTTCCAAACCAATGGTTTGTGGGATGCTGTTTTGGTAAAAGTAAAAAAAGGCGATTTCGTAATGATGCAGTTTGGCCATAACGATAGTAGCCCATTAGACGATACTGCCCGTGCCCGTGGTACCATAAAAGGTATCGGAACGGAAAGTAAAGAGATTTATAACCCGATTAAGAAAAAGCAGGAAGTGGTTTATACTTATGGCTGGTACCTGCGCAAATTCATCAGCGATATTAAAGCTAAGGGCGCAACACCTATTGTTTGCTCACCAATTCCACGCAATCCGGTTAAAGATGATGCTGTAGTTTTAGCCAACGACAGTTATGCCAGCTGGGCAGAAGAAGTTGCAAAAGCCGAAAAAGTCGATTTTATTCCATTGAACCAAATTATTAAAGATAAATATGCCGCTTTAAGTGCAACTGAGGTAAAGACATTTTTTACCGAGAAAGACCATACGCATACCAATGAGGCAGGAGCGAAGTTAAATGCAGCTGCTGTTGTAGAAGGCCTGAATAAATTAAAACACAATAAACTGAATAGCTACCTGAAATAAGTCATGGAGCAGGATACTACAGGATGCTTTCCTGAAGATATTGTCTTATTTTAACAGCCTAACCAAATACCAGCGGTGATAAACCGTTCAATTTTATGCAGATACAGGTTAACCGAGTTTTCAAAGTGCTGATGAGCATTGCTTTTATATTTTTAAGCATCACGCAAACACATGCCCAAAACATTTCGCTTGCTGGTAAATGGCGTTTCAAAATTGATGCTAAAGACGAAGGCATTAAAGGAAAATGGTATTCCGCCATTCTTCCGGAATCTGTTCATCTGCCAGGTTCAATGGCCGGAAACCTAAAGGGCGACGACATTACCTTAAAAACAAAATGGACAGGAAGTATTTACGATAGCTCGTACTTTTTTCATCCCCGCTTAGAAAAATATCGAAAACCTGGTAACCTGAAAATGCCTTTCTGGTTAACCCCCGCCAAACATTATACTGGCGCGGCATGGTACCAGAAAGATATCGTAATTCCAGCCAGTTGGAAGGGTAAAAGAATGGTGTTATCTCTGGAATACCCCCATTCAGAAACGAGGGTTTGGATAGACGATATTGAAATCGGAACACAGTATACCTTTGTGGTTGCGCAGAATTTTGAACTCCCGGCAAATTTAAAAGCAGGAAAACATACCATCACTTTATTAATCGACAATCGCATCAAAGCGATCAATGTAGGGCAGGATTCACATAGTTTAACCGACCATACTCAAGGAAACTGGAATGGTGTAGTCGGTAAAATGGAGGTAATTGCAGGTTCGCCTGTTTATTTTGAAGATATCCAGGTTTACCCTGATTTAAAGAAAAAGTCAGCGAAGGTTAAAATCCAACTTAAGGCTGGTGCCAATCAATCTTCTGCAGGGAAAATTATACTTTCTGCCAGCAGTTTCAATACCAAAAACGTACTGCAGGTAAAACCCGTAACAGCAACTTATCAGATCACAAACGGCGAAGGTAGCTTAGAAATCAATTTGCCAATGGGCGATAAAATAGCCACCTGGGATGAGTTCGATCCGGCATTGTACCGTTTAACAGCAACTTTACTATCGAAAGATGGCAAAAAAGACGAGAAAAAAGTGCAATTCGGCATGCGCGAGTTTAAAGCTGTAGGCCGAACTTTTGAAATTAATGGTCGTCCGGTTTTTTTACGCGGTACGGTTAACAATTGCGAATTTCCGTTAACCGGTTATCCGTCAATGGATGTTGCCGCATGGGTACGCATTTTTAAAATTTCGAAGGCCCATGGCTTAAACCACATGCGTTTCCATTCGTTTTGCCCACCCGAAGCTGCTTTTATTGCTGCAGATCAAATCGGCTTTTACCTTCAGCCAGAAGGACCAAGCTGGGCGAACCATGGTACGTCTATCGGAGATGGAAAACCGATCGACCAGTTTATTTACGATGAAACCAACCGCATGACCAAAAACTATGGCAATTATGCATCATTTTGTATGATGGCCTATGGTAACGAACCGCGCGGCAGACAGGTTGAATATCTTACTAAGTTTAATAATTATTGGAAAGCAAAAGATTCGAGAAGATTATACACAGGCGCTTCAGTTGGTGGTAGCTGGCCGGTTATTCCAAACAACGAATATATGGTTCGTGCTGGTGCAAGAGGTTTAGATTGGGGCAGAAAGCCGGAAAGTATTTCAACCTATGCCAAACAGATCGAGCAGTTTACCGTACCTTTTGTAGCACACGAAATGGGGCAGTATTGTGCCTTTCCTAATTTCGATGAAATAAAAAAATACACAGGTGTTTATCGCGCAAAGAACTTCGAAATGTTTCAGGAAGATCTCAAAGACCACGATATGGCCAATCAGGGGCACGATTTTTTAATGGCTTCGGGTAAATTACAAGCCCTTTGTTATAAAAATGAAATTGAAAAAGCATTACGCACACCAAATTATAATGGCTACCAGTTATTATCGCTAAATGATTATCCTGGGCAGGGAACCGCACTTGTAGGTGTTTTAGATGCCTTCTGGGATGAGAAAGGTTATATTACCGCTAAGGAATTTAAGCGCTTTTCTAATAGCACGGTACCTTTGCTAAAAGTTTCAAAATTTGTTTTTACCAATAATGAAACCCTGGAAGCTGCTGTAGAAGTGGCGCATTTCGGGCAAGCGCCAATTGAAAATGCAAAACTCTCATGGACACTCAACGATGAGGGCGGCGTAAACGTAGCCAAAGGCAATTTCAATCCTAAAGCCTTAGCTGTTACTAATTGTATTGCCATAGGAGAAATTAAATTTCCCTTAAGTGGTATTACAAAAGCAGCAAAACTGAAACTGGAAGTTACCATCGATGGAACTGAATTTGCCAACGATTGGAATTTCTGGGTTTATCCTGCGCATTTGCCAGCGGTTAAAAGCAATGTGTACTATTGCACCAGTTTAGATGATAAAGCCCGGTCCGTTTTAGCAGATGGTGGCAATGTTTTTCTCAATGCAGCTGGCAAAATAGTAAAAGGAAAAGAGGTGGTGCAAAGCTTTCTTCCTGTTTTCTGGAATACTTCCTGGTTTAAAATGCGTCCACCACATACTTTAGGGATTTTATGTGATCCAAAACATGCTGCTTTTAAAAATTTTCCAACCGATTATCACAGTGAGATGCAATGGTGGGAAATTGTAAACAAATCGCAGGTGATGAACCTCGAAGATTTTCCCTCTGGATTTAGGCCTATTATTCAACCAATCGATACCTGGTTTTTGAACCGCCGTTTGGCATTGGTTTTCGAAGCAAAAGTGGGTAAGGGGAAACTTGTGGTTTCAAGTGCCAATCTTTCACCTGATTTAAAAGATACTCCTGCTTCACAACAACTTTATTTCAGCTTACAGCAATATATGATGTCTGATCAGTTTAATCCAAAATATGAAGTGGCTTTTAATACCGTAAAAGATATCTTCGAAAGTCCTTCGAAAATTCAGTTTGATACCTTTACAAAAGATAGTCCGGATGAGTTAAAACCAAAACCTAATTCCAATTAATCGATAAGCGAAATATCACCATGAAGAAATTTATATTCAGTTCCGCTCTGATTCTCAGCATATTTACACAGGTGCTTTTTGCACAAAAAATCTCCAATAAAAAGAAGGTTTTAAAAGTATTGAAATCAACAAATGCTTATTTTATGAATAAATGGCCTGATGCCGGGAAGTCGATCATAACCAATAGGGAGCGGCCAAGCAACATCTGGACGAGGGCAGTGTATTACGAAGGATTAATGAATCTTTATAAAATTCATCCTGAAAAAGCATATTACGATTATGCGGTTCAATGGGGCGAAAAACACAACTGGGGCCTAAGAAATGGTATTACTACAAAAAATGCCGACGATCAGGCCTGTGGACAAACCTATATTGATCTTTATCTGATCGATAAACAACCCGAACGCATTAAAGACATTAAAGCTTCTATCAATCTGGTAATCAAATCGGGCAAAGTAAATGACTGGACCTGGATTGATGCGATACAAATGGGGATGCCTGTTTTTGCCAGACTGGGTAAATTATACAACGATACCACCTATTACAATTACATGTACAAAATGTATATGCATTCTAAAAATACCGAAGGTGGTGGCTTGTACAATGCCAAAGATGGCCTTTGGTGGCGCGATAAAGATTTTGTGCCCCCTTATAAAGAACCAAATGGGGAAGATTGTTACTGGGCGAGGGGGAATGGATGGGTGGTGGCCGCATTGGTACGTGTGTTAGAGATTATTCCTGAAAATGAAACTCATCGCAACGAATATTTAAAAACCTATCAAGAAATGATCAAAGCTTTGGCGGCCATCCAGCGTACTGATGGTTTCTGGAATGTAAGTTTGCACGATGCGACCCATTTTGGCGGTAAGGAAACTTCGGGCACTGCTTTGTTTGTATATGGCATGGCTTGGGGTGTAAATCAGGGTATTTTAGATAAGACTACTTATCTGCCGATTATTACTAAAGCCTGGAAGGCCATGACGAAAGATGCCGTTCAAAAAAATGGTTTTATCGGTTTTATGCAGGGAACAGGTAAGGAACCAAAAGACGGACAGCCGGTAAGTTACACCAGCATGCCTGATTTTGAAGATTATGGTTTGGGTTGTTTCCTATTGGCCGGAACAGAGGTATATAAGCTTAAAAAGTAACTGAGATGAATTTCAGAGATTTAGGAAAAACACAGGCCATGAATATTTGTGATTCTGAACATAGTGAAGAATCTTTAAGCATAGAACACAGGTTTAGCTAAAAACACTGAACCAAAATGTAAATGAAGAACTCTGTTTGAGTGCTTATCGGTTCTGGATTCTTTACTGCATTAAGAATGACAGGGCTGGTTACTAAAACTCATTAAAAATAAAATTAAAAACATGAAAATTGCATTCAAAATGAAGCTTAAACCCGGTTTTAAAGCAGAATATAAAAAGCGCCATGATGAGATCTGGCCAGAACTATCTGCTTTATTAAAGGAAAATGGGATCAGCGATTATTCTATTTTTTTAGATGAAGAAACCAATACACTTTTTGCTGTGCAACAACAAAATGGCAGCTCCTCTCAGGATTTAGGTAGCACCCGGATCCTGCAGAAATGGTGGGCATACATGGCCGATATTATGGAAACCAATGCCGATAATTCTCCAAAAACATTTCCTTTAGAAATGGTATTCCATTTAGATTAAAATATGCAATTAAATAGATTCTTTTCTGTTCTGCTGCTTAGTACATTGATTTTTAGTTTAGCTAAAGCACAAAAGCCTGTGAAAAAGACAGGTAGCTGGCCCGTTATCGAAAAGCAAATGAAACCCTGGACCCGCTGGTGGTGGATGGGAAATGCTGTAGACAAGCAGAATTTGAACCTTGTTTTAAAAAAATATGCAGATGCTGGACTCGGTGGAGTAGAAATTACACCGATTTATGGCGCCAAGGGTTTTGAAAAGCAGTATTTACAATTTTTATCGCCAGAGTGGATGGATATATTACACTATACGGTAAATAAAGCCAATACTTTGGGTTTAGGAGTAGACATGAATACAGGTACAGGCTGGCCTTTTGGTGGTCCGCAGATTAAGCCCGAAAATGCCGCCACCAAACTAATTACCCATCAATATACACTCAAGGTGGGAGAGAAGTTAACCGAAACCATTCAAGTTAAAGAAGCGAAACAGGATTTCGCGCAGTTACAGGCTTTAACCGCTTATGGGCCAAAAGGTGAGGTGCTCAATCTGCTTTCCAAAGTTCAGGCCGATGGAGCTTTAAGTTGGTCGCCAACGAGTGGCAGCTGGGATATTTATGCTGCATTTGCAGGTAAAACACGGCAAATGGTTAAACGCGCAGCGCCAGGGGGGGAAGGTTTTACTTTAGATCACCTCGATAAAAATGCAGTTGATGTTTACCTGAAAAGATTTTCAGATGCTTTTGGAGGAAAACCACAAGGCGTCCGGTCATTTTTTAATGATAGTTATGAAGTGTATGGCGCTACCTGGACACCAACTTTCTTTCAGGAATTTAAGAAAAATAGGGGGTACGACCTTGCGGCTCATATTAAAGAATTAACCGGTAAAGATTCAACAAGTGCAGATATTGCGCGTTTAAAATCTGATTACCGGGAAACCATGGATGAGCTTTTGCTCCATAATTTCACACAAAACTGGACCAATTGGGCACATCAGTTTAAATCGGTTACCAAAAACCAGTCGCATGGTTCGCCAGGCAATCTGCTCGATCTTTATGGAGCCGTTGATATTCCCGAAACAGAAACCTTTGGTTCTAGTTACTTTCCGATTCCAGGGCTTAGGCGTGATCCAGCGGATATCCGCAACGTAGATCCAGATCCGATGATGTTCAAATTTGCTTCTTCTGCAGCGCATACTGGCGGCAAAAAACTGGTTTCTTCCGAAACATTTACCTGGCTTACAGAACATTTTAAAACCTCGTTTTCGCAATGCAAACCAGAAGCGGAGCAATTGTTTTTGGCAGGAATTAATCACATTTTTTACCATGGAACCACCAATTCGCCAGCAAATGTGCCCTGGCCGGGATGGCTGTTTTACGCTTCGGTAGAAATGAATCCAAACAACAGTTTATGGCCACAGGCACAAGGATTGAATAATTATATAGCCCGTTGTCAATCTATTCTTCAATCAGGAAAGCCAGACAACGAACTATTAATTTATTGGCCAATTTATGATGTTTGGAACAAGGCGAAAGGTTTGGATATGGCCCTAAAAGTACATGATGTTGACGAGTGGTTACATCCAACGGCCTTTTATAAATTATCAAAAGATCTTTCTAAATCGGGTTATTCGTTCGATTTTGCATCCGATCGCTTGTTAAAGCAATCAACGGTTAACCATGCATTAATCAGTACCAACGCAGACGCTTCGCCATATCAGGTATTAATTGTTCCGCAATGCGAAATGATGAGCCCGGAAACGCTAGATCAGATGATAAAACTGGCCAGTAATGGAGCAAAAGTGATTTTTCAGGCACTGCCTAAAGATGCTCCAGGTTTACATAACCTGGAAGCCAGAAGAGCACAGCTAAAGGCTGATTTAGCAAAATTTATCTTTACGGATGGGGCAAATGGTATTAAACAATTTAAAGTTGGGACAGGCGTAATTTTATTGGCTGCGGATGTGCAAAAAGCATTAAATTCGATAAACATTAACAGAGAAACATTAACCGATACCGGACTACAGTTTATCAGGAGGAAAACAACAACGGGCAAATATTATTACCTGGTTAACCACAGCGCTAAAGACATTGATACCGAACTTTCTTTAAATGAAAGTGGACAGGTTTTAATCATGGATCCGCAAAGCTCGAATGTGGGTTTGGCGGCAATACTCGATAAAAAGGTTCGTGTACAGCTTAAACCGGGGGAGAGTTTGTTTTTAAAAGTTGAGCGTAATGGTACAATCAATACGCCCTGGGTTTATTTAAACAAAGCTACCAGTACTGTTAACCTCAACCAACCCTGGAATTTAGATTTTACTGAAGGTGGACCAGAACTTCCGGCAGATCAGCAGTTAGCTAAACTCGTGAGCTGGACTACTTTAAACGATCCTAAATTACAGGCCTTTTCTGGTACAGGTGTTTATACTTCAAGCTTTACGCTGAGTTCGAAAACCGCCAAAGAATATGTTTTAAAACTGAACCAGGTAGATGAGAGTGCACGTGTATGGATCAATGGACAGGAAGTGGGCATTTTATGGAGTATTCCTTTTCAGGCCCGTGTGGGTAAATATTTAAAAGCAGGACATAATACCATAAAAATTGAAGTGGTTAATTTGATGGCGAACCGGATCCGTGATATGGATATTAAAAAAATCCAGTGGCGAAATTATCATGAGATCAATTTTGTAGATATTAATTATAAAGATTTTGATGCTTCAGGTTGGAAGGTAATGCCTTCGGGATTAATCGGCCAGGTAAGCATTACAGCTTTCAACTAAACATATATTATTAACTCCGGCACGCGGAATTTTAAAACTTATACAAATAATATGCAATTTATCATCAAAAGACTCCTAATACTCAATTTGTTTACCTTCATTGGTATAAATGCCATGGCACAAGATTATATCATCACAAAATTTGGTGTAGGTACTGATAGCACTAAACTGAATACCAAAGCCATTCAAAGTGTAATCGATAAGGCTTACCAAAAAGGAGGAGGAACGATTGTAATTCCTAAAGGTGTTTATCTTAGCGGAGCACTCTTTTTTAAGCCTAAAACGAAGCTGTTGTTACAGGAAGGTGCTGTGCTTAAGGGCTCTGATGATATAAAAGATTATCCATTCATACCATCGCGGATGGAAGGCAGGAGCCTTAAATATTTTGCCGCATTGGTTAATGCCACAAAGGTAGATGGTTTTAGTATTTCAGGACCAGGCACCATTGATGGAAATGGCCTTAAATTCTGGAAAACATTTTGGGCACATCTCGATTCACTTAAAAAATTAGGAAGAGAATCTACAAATCTGGAGGTAAGCCGTCCGCGGTTAATTTTTATCTGGGGATGCAACAATGTGAATATTAAGGGGGTAAAATTGCGTAATGCAGGATTCTGGACTACACATTTATACCAATCTAACCATGTATTAATTGAAAATTGCGATATCCGTTCACCATTCAGGCCTGTAAAAGCCCCCAGCACTGATGGGATAGACATTGATTTTTGTAAAAAAGTAATCATCAGAAACTGTTATATCTCGGTAAATGACGATGCCATTTGTATTAAAGGTGGTAAAGGACCCGATGCACAGAAACTGCCAGAAAATGGCATTGTTGAAGACATTTTAATTGAAAACTGTACCATCGGCGAAGCACATGCTACCTTAACGATGGGAAGTGAGTGTATCCATGCGCGCAATATTACCATGCGCAACTGTAAAGTGGAAAATAACTGTCCCATTTTAAAAATGAAAATGCGTGGAGATACTTTTCAGCTTTACGAAAATATTACGGTAGAAAACATTACCGGGAAATGCGGTGCGATTATCGACTTAAATCCCTGGAAACAGTTTTTCGATTTGGCAGGCAGCACAGCAAAACCATTTGGTACAATCAAAAACATCAGGATGTCAAACATCAAAGTAGAAGCAACAAAGTTTGGCGAAATGGATGGGAACCCGGAAGATAAGGTATCTGGCTTTCTTTTTAAAGATTTGGAAGTAACTACCAAAACACCTTTTTTAAAAAACAGGCATCAGGATGTTAAAATTGAAAACGTAATAGTAAACGGAGCGCCATTGGTGGTTAAGCCTTAATCAAATTAATATTGTTATCTCTTGTGCTCCTTTCCAAACGAGTGCAAGAGATAGGATTACGATTATATCGTTATATACAATCGTTTTATTCGGTGAGCCACCGACCAGGGATGAGGTTCTCGACCATTTACCAATGACCGATTGCAAAGAACGGTCGTTATTCTCGCGTATGCCTATCGTGTGGACACAATTAATTCTACATTCTTCTATCGCTCTATGCCGCGGGGCATGGTACTTTGGAGCGCCAAAGTACCCAAAGCGCTTTGTCAATCCAGCAATGAGCCTTTTGCACAATCTCATGCGCATCAAAAAAACAGCGACACTTCGTTTAATCAGGTGTTGTGTGTGTTTTCTTTGGTCTGATTGAGCCCTGCGGGGTTTGTGTTCAATATTTTTTAAAATTAAATTATCGGTTATGAACACAAAACCACTGCTTTTCAGTTTGTTAGTGCTATTTTTACTGTTGTGCACCTGTTTTTTGATTTCCCCGGCTCTTGGGATTGACAGCGTCCTTGGTTAAAATCCGTGCTTTATTAAAGTTGGTTAGCAAAACGCCTATATCCTAAGTCTGTGTCTTCACAGAATGGAAAAAGGAATATTTAGTTGGTCTGTGAGGACAAAGACCACGGGAACTTTTATTGCTCGCGCTCGTTTCCAAACGAGTGCGTAAATAATATTACGATTATATCGTTATAAACGATTATTTATTTCCGTGCTTCCGTGGCAAAAAAACAAAATGTTACCAATCCAATTTCAGCAAAACTACTCCTTGCCGGGCTATTTCCATTTCAAAAGCACTACCAGTGGTGTCAAATTTTCTGGGTTTACCAATCATTTTAAGTTGCCCGGATTTCTCTAATGCAGCAATTTGTTTTGCATCTGGGTTTTGTGGTGAACCCATTTTTTTCCATTCTGAGTAAGAATTGCTGTTTTCTGTATCAATGCTATATTCTGTAACCATTACCGTTTTTGCGGGCAGTTTATTCAGCAGGATTGAAATAAGATCACCCGAACCCGTTTTATCCTCATCGTGATAATTCCACAACAGAACAGCAGCGGTTTTCTCAGCTTTAGTGGCTAAAACACCTATATCGGTTTGTGGTTTTCTGATGCTCGAATCCAAAATAGCATTTAAATTGTACATGCGGTTGCTTATGGCCTCAACACGGTTCCCTTTCATCTGGCCAAACATCCTGAATACATTTAAAACAGGTTTATCAACACCATTAGTCGCTAAATCTCGAAAGCCTGCAAACCAGGGCTGGTTTTCAAATTCGAACGACCAGGTAACAGCGCCCAACAGATTGATTTTATATTTATCCGTAAGTTCGTAAAGCCGGGCAAAAGAGGCTGCGGTATAGCTCGAATACATGGTGCCGTTTCGGTAGGTATTTTCGGGATTGGTACTCATGCCACAAGCAGCGCAACCTTCAGGATCAGATTCGCCGATGATAACAGGGATATTTTTAAGCTGGGGATATTTACTGATGATCTTATAATTGCCATCAATATTGCGGAGTTGAGTCCTTACATTCATTACTACGGTTCCATTAACCACATTTGGCGATCCTTTGGCATGAAAAAGTACGGCATCTAAAGGAGAACCGATTTTACCGGTTACATAATTGGTGTCGTTTAAGCAGTGTTTAATAAAAGCATCTAAATATTTTGTTCCTCCACCTGTTACATTGGCACCACCAATTTTTGCAGTGGGTAAGGCGCGTTTTAGTCCATCGGCAGCATAATCGTAAAGTTTAAAGAATTCGGCCTGTGCACCTTTCCAGTAAGCGCCATCGGGCTCGTTCCACACTTCCCAGTACCAGCTTTCTACCTCAGCCTTGCCATATCGTGCGACACAATGTTTTACCCACTCGTAAACCAAATTGCTCCATTTTTTATAATCTTTAGGGGGATATGCCCAGCCGGTTAAAATTTCATCATACCGGGCGCCTGGCTTCCATTTATGCTGATAAGGAAAAGGTTTGGTTGATAGCGCTTCGGGCATAAAGCCAATTTGCGCCAAAGGTTTCATACCTCTTTTTACGTAAGTATCGAAAATCTGATCAACAATTTTCCAGTTGTAAACCGGATTACCTTTGGCATCTTCTGTATAGGCATTGGTAGATCCCCATTTTAAAGCAGGAGTACCATCGCCAGAAGTTAGCAAGTTATGCGCACGTACATATACCGGAACCGGACTTAATTTAGAAAGTTCGGTCAATAACTTCTGACCATCTTTCATATAGGTGTAATTCGGTTCATCATAACCAAACCAGGCCCAAATGGGTTTCATGGGCGCTATATTCTTGTTGAAATTAACTTCGATGTTGGCTTTAGACTGCCCATTAACCGAATGGATGAAAGCGGTTAAACAAAAAAGCAGCAAGTAAGCTTTTTTAAATTTTTTCATATTGTGTTTTTAATGTCAATCTGAGGCGCTAATTTGTCTCCTCGAAGTGTCGTCATTTCGACCGCAGTGGAGAAATCTTTAAATTTCATTTCAATAACTTGGTTAAAAGATCTCTCCATTCCGTTGCACTTCAGTCGAGATGACGACCTTTCTATTAGCATCTGTCAACGGAACGTGCCTGTAAACTTCAGAAGTCTGCCTAAGGCTGCTCGTAAATTTCTGCTTCAATAATACTTAAATCACCCTTTAATTTGGTTTTAGTATGGTTAACGCCATCATCAGGTTTTTACCATTTACCTCTAGGCCAATATATGAGTTTTCTTTTTCTTTTCCTGAGCCCACTAACGGTATGATAATTGTTTTTCCTTGATTGCTTTGCAATTAGCTGTAAATAACCTAAACCTGATTGGAGTTGCCTTGGGAAACCAGTGGTGACAAAGTAGTTTAATTAATCTATTATTTATATGATGAAGATAAAAGAATAGCGATTACATTATTTGGTTTTTTGTGCATTATGATGTACATTTGATTGTACAAAATTAGTAAATATGAAAGCAGTAACCATTTCTTCGCTTAGAACAAATATGAAAGGCTATTTTGATGAGATAAGTGCTACGGAGGATGTTTTAATTGTTCCAAGAAATAATAATGAAGATGACGCTATTGTGGTTATTTCTATTAAAGAATATAATGCGCTTACCGAAACTGCACATTTAATGTCGACAGAAGCAAACCGCAAAAGATTAGAGAAATCTATGGAGAGCTTAAAAAACGGCAGAATGAAGCAATTTTCTTTAGAAGATGAAAAGTCAGTTGAGCTTTAAACAATGAATATATTATTTACTGAAGAAGCCTGGGAGGATTTTGAATATTGGATGGATAATGATGACGAAGCGGAAAGAAAAGTAAGGGCACTCCTGAAAGATATAACAAGAACACCATTTCATGGTTTAGGAAAACCTGAAGCTTTAAAGCATAATTTAAAGGGTTTTTGGTCGCGGCGGATTACCGGGGAGCATCGTCTGGTTTATCAAATATCAGGTACTAAAGGAAAAGATCAACAATGTGCCGTTATTCAGTGCCGGTTTCACTACAATAAATAATAATATCTAAACAAAAAAGAGCAATAAACCCGAAAGTAAATTGCTCTTTTTTAAGGCTTAGTTTGCTTACCAGCCTGGGTTTTGCATGGCCTGTTTTTGTTCAGGTGTTAATGCAGCTCCACCGCTCTTAATCACATCTAAGAAACTCTGAGGAATTGGGCGTAGGTAATGTTTGCTCTCTGAAGGTTTTGCCTCATCGTTAAAGGCAGTTGTTCTGGCAACCAATGTTTTGGTGCGTGCCAAATCTTCCCAGCGCAATAACTCGCCCATTAGCTCCCTGGAGCGTTCGTTTAAGATAAAAGCGGTAAACTTATTTTCCTGTGAGGTAGCACCAATTTTATCATAAAACTCTTTATTGGAGTTAAATATGTCAGCTTCGCTGTTTAAGTGCATACCGGTTAGGGTAGTGGCAGTTGTAGCGGTTAGGTTATTCGACTCGAAATAGCTGTTTTTATCAGAATATGAAACAAATTGCGCTGTGTTTGCAGCAGCATTGTTTTTATATGATGCGCCACCATCTACATAAACAGAGCGATCTTCACCTTCCTTATATGCAGCACGGTCCCTAACTTTATTTAAGTATGGAATGGCCTGCGCAAACTGGCCCATTCGTCCGTAAGCTTCAGCTGCAATTAAATAGGTTTCTGCCAGGCGGGCTAAAATACCATCCCGTTGACCAAATTGCGAGGCTACAGCATTTCTTGAACCATCCATAAATTTAGATAGAGCAACAAACTGACTCACACCATAATTTCCATGTCCACCCAAATAACTTTGAGTTTGGCCAGCAAAGTACCTTACATACATACTTGGTTTACGGCGACTAATATCGGTGGGAAGTGCAGGGTTTGCATTTGCAACTGCAGGTGTATACCTGGTATCGCCTGCATTATTAACGATATATAGAATAGATTCTTCACCGCCGGCAAATTTTGCTTTACCCACAAGATCTGGTGTTGGTGCTGTTCCTGCTGTCCAAAGTGGTGCTGCGGCAGGCCTGTTACATAAATAACGTGTTTTAAAACTTTTCCAGAATCTCGAGTCGTTTACACGGTCAAAAACATCGAGGGCATAATCTGTAGACCTTAAACGCTGGAATTCACGATCGCCAGGGATATCGCGTTGCATGCCTGGTAAATTTTGGTAAATAGACGGATAATACAGATGTACCTGGTTACCATAACGCCCCTGAGTAGCTGTATTGCCAGAGAACTGGGCGGCTAAAATGATTTCTTTGTTGGTTTCGTTTGTGCCATCAATGGTCGTGAAATTCCATAAATCGCTAAAGTTGGTAGCCAGAGTATGCTGACCGCTGTTAATCACCAGATCGGCATATTTTACAGCGTTCTGAAGATCGGCGGTTTTGGTATCACTATTCCAGGTATTGTTTATTTCGCTTGCACGGAATAAATACGCTTTTGCCAAAAAGTGTGCTGCTGCCCATTTGGTAATGCGGCCGGTTTCTGTTACTGTAGCCGGTAAAAAGTTATAAGCTTGTGTAAAATCTTGAATTATTTGCTCATATACCTCTTTTGCACTGTTCCTGGTAAATTCTTCCTGAATGAAATCCTGTGCTTCTAACCTCAACGGAACACCACCATATTGTTTTACCAGTTTGAAATAATCGAAAGCACGCATAAAATAACCTTCGCCCAGACGAGTGTTTTTGCTTGCACCCTGATAATACAATGGTACGTTTTTGATAAGAATATTCGCCGAATTTATGTTTTCGTACATATTATCCCATACACTGGCTACATCAGCATTAAGGGAATTCAAACTTGCGTCGTAAGAATTCCACATTTGTTCGGTTCTATCTCCACCAACTGTAAATTCATCTACTCCATAGTTGGTGGTAGTATATGCCCAGGTATAATTAAAGTGAAATTTTAAACTCTGGTACATGCCTATGCTTAAACCGTCGAGGCCATCAGTTGTAACAAAATCTGCAGTGGTACGGGCATTAACAACTTCTTCATCTAAGAAGCTTTTTTTGCAGGAAGTAGGGAAAATCATCAGTCCTCCTAATATTGCAGCACCCGATAATATATTTATAATCTTTTTCATGATCAATTTCTTTAAATAGCGATTAAGGATTAAAGGCTAACATTAACACCAAATACGACACCTCTGTTAAAAGTTGAGGTAACGCTATTGTTGGATGAGATGCCCGAATCAGGATCAATCCAGCCTACGTTAGAATAAATTAAACCCGGACTAATGGCTTGTGCATATACCCTTAATTTAGATAATGCTAATTTTTTGGCAATTTTTTCCGGGAAATAATAACCCAATGAGATATTTCTGATTTTTACGAAAGATCCATCCTGGTAGTTCATAGCACTTCGGTAAGGATCGCCGGCTGCACTTCCATAATTTGGTGCAGGATAATCGTTTGTTGGGTTGGTTGGTGTCCAATAATCAACCAAACGTTGGGCAAAACGGCCTTGTAGTGACTCGGCGCCCGTGGCAATCAAAAAATTATATCTTGCAATAATAAAGATAGAAAGGTCGAAGTTTTTATAATTAAAGGTATTGGTCATTCCGCTGGTCCAGCTTGGCGTGTAACTTCCTCTAATCATTCTATCGTTATTGGCGTCAATTTTATAATCGTTATTCAGATCCCTAACCCGGATGCTGCCTGGTTTAAAAGCGCTTGCTGCAGGCAGATTAGCATTAAACTTTGCCATTTCAGCTAAGTCTTCAGGTGTATTTTGCCAGATGCCATCTTTTACAAAATCGTAGGCTACTCTAACCCTTTGACCGATGAACAATAAACTACCAATTACATCGCCATTGGCCAGTTTAACCACCTTATCTTTACTTGCCGAGAAACTTAAGGTTGTAGACCAGTTAAAATCTTTGTTTTTTAAGTTTACAGTGTTCAGGGTAATGTCGATACCTCTGTTATGGGTTTCTCCAATGTTATCGAAAGATGAAGTATAACCATTTATTGAAGAAATGTCTTTCTGCAATAACAGGTCGGTGGTTTTAGATTTATATAAGTCTAGGGAACCGCCAACTCTTCCTTTAACTAAGCTAAAATCAAGTCCAAGGTTATATTGTAAAGTATGCTCCCATCCAAGCGCTTTGTTTGGTAAGGTAGGAGGACTAGCCAGTGATGCATCAGAGGCTACATATCCTGTTTGTACCGAACTACCATAAGTATAAGTTAAGGGCTGTAATTTACCTAAAGTTGTTCCATAAGAAATGGCCGAATTACCCACGCTACCCACACCTAAACGAAGTTTCAGTTGGTCTACCCATTTGATGTTTTTCATGAAATCTTCCTGATCTATGCGCCACGCAATTGCGGTAGAGGGGAAAAAGTCCCATTTGTTGCCTTCAGCCAATTGCGATGCACCATCCCAACGCGCAGATGCAGTTAACAGGTATTTGCTATTAAAGCTGTAATTAACTCTGGCCATGTAGGATACAAGAGTGTTTCTGCTCAAATCGGTACTAAAAGCATCCAGGCTAGGAATATTGGCTCCGCCTAAGCCATACCAGAGTGGGTTACTTAAAGGGATTTTAGTTCCCGTCATTGATGAACTCTCTTCTTTAAAGAGTGATGAACTCTGCAATAAAGTAACACCAAAGTTGTGTTTTTTTATTGTTTTATCGTAGTAAACCAGGTGATCCAGCGTATAGGCAAATCTGTTGTTTTGGTTAAGCTGAGCATAATTGGTAGAGCCTGATTCGCCCGCGCCACGATTGAATGATTTTGCATCCTGGTATCTTCCATTGTAGTTGTTGTAAAAATCAGGGCCAAAGTTAATACGGTACTTCAATCCTTTCAAAAGGCTTACTTCAGCATAAAAAGAGCCGATTGTTCTTAACACTTTACGTAAATTGATATTGTACTGATCTTCACCCACGGGATTTTGAATATTGATGTCTGCACCGGGTAAATTGATCCTGTTACCGTTTACATCGAAAGGTACAGCAACAGGTAGCATGCCTAGTGCTGCACCATACAAACTGCTCGGTCCGGTTGCATTACCTGTTGAAAATCCATAGTTCTGCAAGCCGTAAGATGCAGTAATGTTAGCCCCGAATTTAAACCACTTAACCGGATTCAGTTCTACACTTACCTTAGAAGTATAACGGTTATAATCCTGGCCAAGTTCTGTACCAATCTGGTTTAAGTAGCCAAATGAGGCATAAGCTTTTAATTTGTCTGTACCGCCACTGGCGCTTAATACATGGTCTTGCGTAATACCAGTCCGCGTAACCAGATCGGTCCAGTTTGTTGTAGGCACCAAGCTGCCATTGTAAATACCATTTTGCCAGCCTTGTGCAATGTTTGCCGTTACATAACTATCGTTAGGAAATATGCGGTTATCATCTGCTTGTGTTGGTATAACAGGATAAGTAGTGCTTGCCTGAGCTGCAGGATTTAAATAACCTACACGGCGGTAAGCATCGCGGCGGAATTCGATGTATTCGGCAGCATTCATCATCTGTGTTCTGTTCTGGATGGTTTCGATGGTTGCCGTACCCACATAATCTAAAGTTAACCTGCCTGTTTTACCTTTTTTAGTGGTAACCAATACAACGCCATTTGCTCCTTTTGATCCATAGATTGCAGTTGCGGATGCATCTTTTAAAATGTCGATACTTTCGATATCGTTAGGATTGATGGCTTCAATACCGCCTGCTGCAAATGGAATACCGTCTACTACGTATAATGGTGAATTGCTGGCATTTATAGATCGTACACCTCTGATTAAAATGGAGCCAACTTGACCAGGGCGCTCGTTTGAAGTAACATCAACCCCGGCTGCTTTGCCTTGTATGGCTTGTAATGCATTTTGTACCGGCCTTGATCTGATCTGTTCTGCACCCACGCTTACCACCGCGCCGGTTAAATCACTTTTTTTTACGGTGTTATAACCAACAACTACAACCTCATCTAAATCATTTGTGGAACTCTTTAATTGTATGCTGATCGTAGTTTTTCCATCTACGGGTACTTCTTGTGTGGCATATCCAATGTACGAAACCACCAAAACCGGGTTGCTCACCGTTGATGGAATAGTAATGGAGAAAGTACCATTGGCATCGGTAGAGGCTACAATAGTTGTACCTTTTACTTTTATACTCACGCCAACCAAGGTTTCACCTTTTTCGTCAACAATTTT
This sequence comes from Pedobacter alluvionis, assembly GCF_003664035.1. Taxonomy (GTDB): domain Bacteria; phylum Bacteroidota; class Bacteroidia; order Sphingobacteriales; family Sphingobacteriaceae; genus Pedobacter; species Pedobacter alluvionis. Next base: position 421,674 of record NZ_RCCK01000014.1, on the reverse strand, counting down.
TCCTTTCAGGGTAACGTCTCGTTTGCTCATGGAGATGTTTGTTGTGACTGACGAAAGTGCTGTTTTCAGATGGTTAGCATTTGCATTATTTGCGACACATAACATGCAGAGTGCAGACATGCTAGTGATCAGGATTGCCCTGTAGGAACAACCTCTTCGTCGCTTTAACTTTTCTGGATAAAAATTAAGACCCATAATTTAATTGGTTTTGTAAATATTTGGTTATTTGGTAATAGCATACCGGAGGTGCTGTGCTATCTGTTTTGAGGGTGTATGGTTAAGCAAGTAATCCATTGCATCTGGATGTATTACCTGGTACAAGATGAAAAATGAGTTAGTTTGGCTACACCTGGCTTTTCTTCTTATGTGCTTCGCGAATCTAAAATGGCGATAATGAGATCAGTAAATGCAAACGATTGCATTATGTTAGCGTAATTTTTCTTGCTCATATAGGTAATGATTAAAAGAATGGATTTATACTTGGTTATACGATGTTAGAACTTTTATTCGGCTAATCCGTCCTGTCCCATCCTGTAAGCGATACGTATTTGCAAAGATTAATGCTGAGGTATGTAAATGAGTGGATTTACCTGTGGAAAAAAAAAGGCAAAACAAAGGACAGACCATCCGGTACTGTCCTTCCATCATTAACTAAAATAAACGCTTTTATGTCCTATCTGTTAGTGGAAAGCGTTTAAACCACTTTTTAAGAATTTTTGGTAATTGGCTATTTCATAATCAGCACCTTGTGGTGGTGCCAATAGTGCTTCTGTTTTTGGATCAAGCAGTACATAAAAAGGCTGCGAATTTGACTGGAATTTCCTTGCTTGCAGGTCGCTCCATTTTTTACCAATGGTGCTGAGTTTTTTTCCTTCAGGTGTAACCGTTACATCAGCCGGAGCAAGTGCTGTTTTATCATCCACATATAACTGAATCAATACATAATCATTACTGATCATTTTATATACGTCTTTATCTGGCCAAACATTGGCTTCCATTTTTCTGCAGTTTACGCAGGCATGGCCGGTAAAATCAATGAGTACAGGTTTATTCAGTTTCTTAGCTGCAGCTAAACCTTCATCATAATCGAAATAGGCATTCAGCTTTAATGGTGCATGAAATTTATCAGCATATTTATGCGGACCATCATTTGTTGCAGTCGGTTTCCCTGCTAATAAATTGGCTGTATATAAATCGAAATCCTGTGTTTCCTGAGGTGGAAGAAAGGCTGAAATACTCTTTAATGGCGCGCCCCACATGCCCGGAATCAGGTAAATGGTAAAGGCCAATACTACAGTAGCCAGAAAAAGCCTGGGTACTGAAATAAATGCTAAAGGACTATCATGCGAAAACTTTAGTTTCCCCAGAAGATAAATACCCATCATCCCGAAAATAACAATCCAAAGGCTTAAAAATATTTCGCGGTCAAACCATTCCCAATGGTAGGCCAGATCTACATTGCTTAAGAATTTTAGGGCAAAGGCAAGTTCAAGAAAACCGAGCACAACCTTAACACTGTTTAGCCAACCACCAGATTTTGGTAGTTTGTTCATCGCAGACGGAAATAAAGCAAACAAGGCAAAAGGAATGGCCAGAGCCAAAGAAAAGCCAAACATACCAATTGCTGGCCCTAACAAAGCCCCCGTTGTAGCTGCTTGTACCAATAAAGTACCTATAATAGGGCCGGTGCAGGAAAAGGATACTAAAGCCAGTGTTCCGGCCATAAAAAATAATCCTGCAATGCCGCCTTTATCCGAATTGGCATCCATTTTATTTACCCATGAAGAGGGTAGGGTAATTTCAAAAGCACCCAAAAACGAAGCTGCAAAAACAACAAGCAATAAGAAGAAAAAGAAATTGAATATCCCATTGGTAGAGAGACTGTTTAAGGCATCGGCACCAAAAATTATGGTAACCAAAAGCCCAAGCACTACATAAATGAGGATAATGAAAAAACCATACAATGCTGCCCGCCTAAAGGCTTTCCCTTTTTCTGATCCTTTAGTGAAAAAACTTACCGTAAGGGGTAACATAGGGAAGATGCAGGGCATCAACAAGGCTGCTAAACCGCCAACAAAGCCTGCAATAAAAATCCCCCACAAAGTTTTGTGTTCTTCTTTTGGTGGCGCAACAGCTTGCTTAACAGTGGCGGGTGCTGCGGCTGCTATTTTGGCAACAGTATCTGGTGCTTTAATTGTGCTATCTGGTGCTTCCGGCTTTATCTCTGTAAAAGTGAGGTCGTCGGTGCCGGAGCTATCCTGTGCATATCCATTTAAGGATATGGCACAAACGAACAGCAAACCGAGACATATTTTTTTTAAGGATATCATAGTCTTGGTAATGCTATTATTTTACAGGAATACTAAATTCGACCTGCTCTGGCGGTAAACATTGCTTATCATCGCATACCATAAACTCTACATTGCCTTTAATGGTTGCGGTTTTACCTTTTAGCTTCACTTTTTGTTGAAAAACTACCGACTTTTCGAAGTAGCTTACATCCATTTTAAAAGTAGATTCGAACTTGGTTATTGCTTTTGGTTCGATTGTTTTTCCAACCAGGGTATAAGCGCCGGATGCAGGAAAAGTAAAGGTTGTTTTAACAGGACCTCCGTCTTTAACAAATTGTGAATAAAGGTGCCAGCCCTGATCTACCGAAGCTTTGATGAAAACAGTAGCTGTATTTGGACCTGTTTTTTTTGCGGCATAACTCCAGGTTACGGGTTTTAAAATTTGGCTATATGCACTAAGGCTAATCAGGCATACAGTACAGAACAAAAAGATGATTTTTTTCATGTTGTGGTTTATTGGTTATGTTGATTAATGTAATCTGCTAAAGGCCTGGTAATCCAGAAAATCTACTTCAGGGGTAATATACCCTGTTTTAACTGGTTCCAACTTCATCAGATCGGTACTTAAATATTTTTTGTTGCTATCGGAAAAGATGGTCACTACGCAGCTGTCAATTCCCATTTTTTGTTGTTGTTTGATAGCACCTATCACATTGGCTCCTGATGATATGCCTACCGCTAAACCAAGTTTCTCAGCTAGTTTTTGTGCCATTAGTATGGCATCGCCATCATTTACCTGTATCACTTCATCCAGTTCGCTCAGTTTAACAATTTCTGGAATGAACTCATCAGAAATGCCCTGGATTCTGTGGCTGCCTACTTTATAACCCGTAGTTAAAGTAGGTGATTCTGCAGGTTCAAGTGGGTGTACTTTAATATCAGCGTTTTGCTTTCTTAAAAAATTACCTACGCCCATGATGGTTCCTCCGGTGCCTACTCCGGCAACAAAAGCATCGGGTGATAGATTTTTCAATTTTAATTGGCCCCAGATTTCCTTACCTGTGGTATGTTCGTGTGCTTCTGGATTGGCAATATTTTCGAACTGTTTTGGTAAAAAGATATCCGGATTGTTTTCGGCCATCTCTTCTGCAAGTTTAATGCTACCAATAAACCCACCTTCTTCCTTGCTCACCAGAATAATTTCAGCACCTAAACTTTTAATAATATCCATGCGCTCTTTGCTCAACCAGTTGGGCATTATGATGGTTACCGGATGACCTAAAGCTTTGCCTATTGCTGCAAATGCAATCCCGGTGTTACCGCTCGTAGCCTCAACTATACGGTCTCCGGCTTTGATTTTGCCTTCAGCATAAGCTTTTTTCAGGGTGTAAAGCGCCATCCTATCCTTAATACTGCCTGTCAGGTTATAATGCTCACATTTAACATAAATTTTACCTATACTTCCCTGGTAAGTATAAGTAAGCTCCAGCATTGGTGTGTTACCAACCAGAAGCGATAAATGTTCAAATTTCCCTATATTGGAAGCTGTCATTTCATTTGCTGTTAATGTTCTCATGGCTATTTTTTTTAATCAATTACAGAAAGCTTTTCAGTAATTTAATTTCGGTAAAATTCATTATTATTCTTATTTGTGTCAATACAAGTTGTTTTTTACGGAAATTTTCTGTTTTTTTTGACTAATATTGATTTTTATTTCAGTTTAAGCTGAGTTTTTTAATGTCCATTATATTTTTTTTCATTCATAGGCATACATGATACACGGAGATTTAGATCAGGTTGATATCGAAATATTAAAATTGCTGCAGCATGATGCCGCCCTGACTCATAAAGAGATATCGTTAAAGCTGCATAAATCTATAGCAACCATACACGAACGTATAAGGAGATTAAAGGAACAAGGTTACATTAAAAGAATTGTGGCAATTCTCGATCGGAAAAAAATAAACAGAAACCTGATTGCTTTCTCTCATGTATTACTGAAAGAGCATACTGCTAAAACCCTGATCGAATTCGAAACCGAAGTTTCTAAATTTGGCGAAGTAATGGAATGCCTTCAAATGACTGGGGCTCACGATTTTATTCTCCGTATTGCAACTAAAGATATGGATGCCTATCACGAATTTTTACGGAATAAACTAGCAACACTCCCCAATATTACAACCGTGCAGAGCTATTTTGTACTTTCAGAGCCAAAAAGTGAAACCGCTTATCCGCTGTAAGGGAGGTTCATTGGTCATTAGTTAGTTGGCCATTTGTCATTGGTTGAAGGAAATCTGATACCTTAGAGTCAATTGATTAGCTAGTAGAATTTGAGGTTGCGGATGTCCGCGATAAAACGTCATTGCGAGGAGGAACGACGAAGCAATCTTTCATGCTAGCAATACTTGCTATAAAGATTGCTTCGTCGGCTGAAAAAGCCTTCTCGCAATGACGACCATTCTGTTAATTATTGAACCTTTTTAAATTTAAGGCCGTGGCGCCAATAATCATTATGGTTAGTAGTGAAACCGAAAGCATGTTAATCCAGATATACGGAATCTCTTGCGGATTATATTTTTCCAGTTTATAATTTTTAATGTCTGTATTATCAACTGATTGATTAAGAAAAATTGCCGGATAAAAATGTAAGCGGATCTGCTCGTGATATTTTCTGACCGCCTGTTGAAAGCCGAGATGTGTATCCAGATCAGATCCTGCCATTTTATTTACCCCAAGTTGAGTTTGTATGGTAGGAAAGAAAAATGCAAAGATATTGGTGAAATATTGCCTGCTGGCGAGTTTCTTTTCGATAGCAAACCTGCTTGTTGCTGCCTGGTCATCGCCCATTTGCTGCATGGCATAATACCAGTACCAGCTAAAGGTTTTCTGCTCAGGAAAAGGATATTTCTTCAATTGGGGGTAATGTTCAAAAAAAGGTTTCATGGTTACGTCTTTAGCCATATCCCACTTTTCATGATAGCCTTCGCGTTGGTTGATCACATTTTGCAAAGCTTCAGGTACCGGGTATTTCCAGGTAAGGAAAAGATTGAAAGATGCAGGAATTACGATGCAGAGTAGTACCCAGACTGCTATCAGCGCCGATGCATTAAAATTAGAAGATTTACCTAGAGAGATGAAGAAAAATGAAATGGCAAACCAAAAAGTCAGATAAAGTAAAATGAGTACGGTAACCGACAAGAAAGTGAAATCTTGGGGGAGTTCTAAATAAAGCATCGCTATAAATAATAGCAACAGCGCAACAGTAAAAATTACCACTAGCCTGACTAAAAATTTTTGCCAGATTACCTGAAATGATTGATTGGTTTGTGCTCTTAAGAGCGACCAAATGCCGCTTTCCTTTTGCTCTGAAAGAAGATTGTAGGTAAAGGCAATAATAACCAGTGGGAATAAAAAGATATAAACGAAACTAAGATCCATATTGCCCAAAAGCAGGCTAACAGGGTTATTAATATCTGTATCATAAAGTTGGCCTTCTAAACCCAACATGGTTACCGAAATTAAATAAGGATTGATATCTCGCTGCCCATTGGCAAAAGCAGCCCAGTTGTTCGGTGCGTTGGCCAGCGTAAACTTATTATGGAAAAAAAACAGGCCAATATCTTTGCCAAAGTGATTAATATTATTGATGGTGTTTTTCTTTTGTAGCAATGCTGCTTTTTCAATTACAGCCTTTTGCCTGGCGACGAAGGTTTTGCCGAAATACAGGCCAGCAAAGCCTGTTATCAGGAGCACAACGATCCCAATCCATGAGGAACTACTTCTAAAAAACAATTTAAATTCAAGGTTATATCTACTTTTTTTCATGTTTATTACGATATCGTTTTGATCCATTTGGTTGAATATTGAAGCAACATAACCGCAACCAATAACCAGAAGGTTAGGGCGCTTAGTGCTAATAACTCATTCGACAAAACAGTACCTAGTTTTTTGAAATGGTAATTGAAATCGGGTTGTTCGGCCCAGTTTGCCTTGCTGATGGCTAAAGGTTTTTCTTCTTCTCCAGGTGCAATATTGCTAATCTTTTCAATTTGCAGCTTATTCATCTTTTGAGCAAGTTGATAGCGATAGGTCTCTGCCTGATGCTGAAAATCGACGAAGGTATTAAAATCGGATGCGGTTAAGGCCATCGAAATATGTTTCAGCAATAAATAAGGGTTTAAGAAACCCGAAATGGTAGTAATGCTGTTCTGTTTTTCGAAAATATGGTTCAGCTCATTTTGGTGCTGACTATAAATTTTTGAGGTAATTTTTTCGCCTTCGGCCATAATATAACCGCCATAGTTAAAAGGGAGTTTTTTTACATCATCCACCGTGTAAGCTTTAAGCAGTGAATCTTTAATGGCCGCGTAATGTGGGTCATTGGGATCGTGGCTATCGCCTTGCCGATGAACATCAGCTGCAATGGCATCGGCAAATTCTATTTTAGAAGGCGAAGGATGGATCTTTACACCAACCGCCTGAGTAATACGGGGCATAATGACCATGAAAAATATCCAGCAGGCCAATAAGGTAATTAAGGCTGATTTAGAACTGCGCGCAAAGGCCGAAACCAAAACGGTAATGGCCGAAATAATGAAAAAATAAATGGCATAAGACAAAACCAGGAGTAACAGGCGTAAGGCTGAATCCATACTAATTTGCCAGTGACTTAAAGATGCCCATAACAAGATGGTGAGCAATATAAGTGGGATAAATATGGAGAGGCAAACGCCAATAATACCTATAGTTTTGCCCCAAAGGAGTTGTTTCCAGCTTACATCCTGGCACAACAGGATTTTTAATGTCCCTGATTCGCGTTCTGCCGATATGCTGTTATAACCCAAAAAGAAAATGAGCAGGGGTACCAACAGTTGTAATACCATGGCTACACTGATTTCGCCAAAGCTTAACATGCCGTTCGTAAAACCTGCTTCACTAAAATTGACGGTGTTCTGTTTATGTGCCTCTAAAAAAATCGATACCCCGGCGAAACTTTCTATGCCAAAATCGAAGAAACTGAGTTCATGTTTTTCGCGAAAGGCGAGGTAGCCATAGTGCGCCATCCTGTGAGGATGTTTATCTGGTTTGGCTAACCATTGTGCCCTTACCAGCTCCTTATAATGGAGCCGTTGATTATTTTGCGTTTTAAAGTTTTGCCAGCCAACATAAGTGGCCAAACAGAGCGATAAACCCAATAAAAGGGTTAAGGCTAAGGTGGCGCTATTGTTAAAGGCGGCTTTAAAAGTTTGTTTCGCAATAGTGCTTATTCTAGCTGACATTATATTCTATAAGTTACGTTAAACATTACATTTCTTGGTGTGCCAGGGAAAAGGCGTAGGTAGTTTTGTGCCCCAACCCAATAGGTTTTATTTAAAATGTTGTTCATGTTTATGGCCAACTGTACTTTAGAACCTGCAGGAGAATAATAAACTGCGGCATCAACAAGGGTATAGGCCGGAAGTGTAAAATCTCTGATGTATAATGGAAGTTTAGTACCACTATATTGTAAGCCTGTGCCAAAACCAATACCTTTCAGCTGTTGCGTTTCAAAATTATAACGCGTCCATAAGCTGGCACTGTGTTTTGGTGTGTTCTGCACACGCTGACCGATTAAAGCCGGGTTTAAATCATCCTTAATAATGGCATCTACATAACTATAACCTGCATTAAACTGCCAGTTTTGTCTGATGAAACCTGAAGCTTCGAATTCGAAACCACGGCTGCGTTGTGCGCCACGTTCAATTAAGCGGTTTACATCTAAAGGATCGTTTGCATTCATCAATAGGTTTTTCTGGTTAATTTCGAAAACCGAAACATTTACCATCAGGTTTTTATTCAGCCATTCAGATTTCGCACCAATTTCCTTCAAATCACTTTCTAATGGTTTAAAATTGGAACCTGCAGGCGGCGGAACAATTACCAGAGTTGAAGTATTGCCCTGCGGTTGGTAACCTTGCAAATAAGTTCCATAAAGATTAATGTTCGTGGTTACCGCATAGGTTATCCCAACTCTTGGCAAGAGTTTATGTTGATAAATTTTCTTCTGGGTCGCCAGTTCATAATTGCTGTAATCTTCGTACCATTCCTGTCTCAGGCCCAGGGTTAAGGCAAGCTTGTCATATTTGATCTGATCCTGAAAATAAACGGCATTAACTAAATTGTAGGCCGGTGGTATTTCAGTTTTGGTAAAAATATAATCGCTTAAATTTTTAATCGTATAACTTGGGTTGGCTAGGTTAAAATGCTCTACGTTGGGCACAGGTGCATTTACGCCGTTTACCACTTTAAATAAATAGAGATCTTTTTTTGTGGGATCGTACCTTGCTGCAATGGTTCCGTCTTTTAACCGGTAACCCTGTGCAGAATTTTCACCACCGCCACGCAGTTTCTGGGTATTAATCCGATCGTAGCCGATTACCAGTTTATGGTTTAAGCTAAACGTATTGGCATTTATACTGAAATAGGTGCTTAGATTATCGGTACGCCACTTTTGCTGACGCTGAACTGCCCGCATGGCCGCAAGGGTAGGGATAGGTTGATTGTTTTCATCAACACCAAAAGCATTGGTGGTTCGATGTTCCAGAAGATCTTCGTTCCAGTTTTGCTTCATATAAGCCACATTGAAAACAATATCCTGGTTAAAACGATGAGAAAAATTGGTCATCAGCATTAAATCCTGACTGTTAAAACGGTCGTTGCTGGCACCCATATTGAAACTGATTGGTGTGCTTTTTAAATCGGTTTGCCTGGCGATGGCGCCAAAAATAGCTTGTCCACGGTCTAATCTCGAATTGCTGTTGTTCATTACAACCTCTACATTTAAACTGGTTCGGTCATTTGGGATGTATGAAAATGAAGGAGCAATAATATAACCCTTTCTATATTGCAGGTCTCTGAAACTTTTGCTGTCTTCATAGCCGAGGTTGAGCCGGTAAAGCAGTGTTTTATCCGAATTTAACGGACCAGTAAAATCTAATGCTCCGCGTACTGTACTAAAACTTCCGGCCGAGATGCTGATTTCCTTGCGGTCTTCAGTCAGTGGTTTTTTAGTAACCAGATTAATACTTCCCCCTGGGTCTACACTCGAAAACGTGGCACTTGCAGGGCCTTTTATTACTTCGATCCGTTCGAGGTTATTTGTTAACGGTTGGTTAAAATAATATTGATGGGTACGCATGCCATTAATAATAGCACCTTCTTCATTCTGATTAATTCCTCTGATAGAGAATTGATTATAATAACTGCTTTGCGATACTCCTGTTACATTTTTAACAGCATCAGCCAGTACAGCTGCCTGCCTGTCGGCAATCAGTTCTTTTGAGACCGAAGAAATAGCCTGAGGAATGTCTTTGTTCAAAGTGGCCGTTTTTGTAGCTGAGAAGGAATAATTGCCGTAATATTTTTTGCCGTTGGTACCTACTACTTCAACAGTTTGTAGTTCTTCATTTGAAGTTTGCAATACAATGGCATCAAGATTTAAATCGCCTGTCTGATTGATAGGGTAAATCTGATTAAAGCTGCTATAACCAATGGCACTAACGGTGACAGCATAATTTGCAGTTTTAGGTAAGATAAGCGAGAAATTTCCTAACGAATCGCTAATTGCATTTAACTGATCTTTGCCATTTTTAAATTTAATCGTGGCTTTATGGACGCCTTGATCCTGGGCATTAATCACCTTTCCGCTTACCTTAATTTGGGCATTGGCCTGCAGGTTAAATAAATTGAGTAAAAAAAGCAAACAAATTGTAACGACACCAGGAAGGGCCTTATATTTTGGGTACATGAAATGGATTTTTTTAGATGGTTTGTAAGTATAATTCCTGAAGGTCGGTTGCATTAATTTCGCTGGCTTTAAGGGTATGGATCAGTTCGCCCTGTTTCATGATGCCAATGTGAGAACCCACATTTACCGCGTTAAAAATGTCGTGCGTAGCCATTAGGATGGATTTACCTTCGGCAGCCAATTGTTTAACCAATTGTGTAAACTCTGCTGTTGCTTTTGGATCTAAGCCACTGGTGGGCTCGTCCATTAAAATGATTTTTGCATTTTTAGCCAGGGCAATTGCAATACCTACCTTTTGGCGCATCCCCTTGCTAAAACCAGATAGCTGTTTGTGTTGAGCAGATTCTTGTAGGCCACATTGGTTTAAAAAACCGATCAGGCTTTTGGTGCCATAATCAAAACCTGCCAGTTTCGAAAAGTAATCAAGATTTTCAATGGCCGACAAGTTACCGTAAAGCATCACCACTTCAGGGATATAAGCCAGGTGTTTGCGGCGCTCGCTATCATGTGCGTCCAACTCCTTACCGTCAATTAAAATTTTACCGGCACTTGGTTCAATAAAACCGAGAAATAAATTAATGGTCGTTGTTTTTCCAGCACCATTTTGGCCTAAGAGGCAAAATACCTCGCCAGGGTTAACTGTTAAGTTAAGTTGATTCAGGGCTTGGTAAGCCCCGTAATTTTTAGATAATGAAATCGCTTGAAGCATAAAATATAAGAGTATAGCGCATGCCGGCACAGCTGCACATTAAACAAAATGAATTTGTCTGATAAATAAAAAAAACTGGTTTTAATGATTAGGCCAATAAACCTGGCGGCCCTTTATTTGCGTAAGATAGGATATAAGCAACTGTGTGCTTGATCAAATAAGCGCAAGGTTTAACACCTGGTTTATTTAGTGGTAAAAGCAATGCAAAGGGTGCTGGCAGATAGAAAAAGTGCGATTGGTGTTTTAGCACCTCACAGAGTTTGCATTTTAACTTTGCCGAGCCAAGTTGCGTATTGTATTTTGAATGAGAATTATGATGTGTTATTTCTTTCGCTCCGTGGTGGTGCAGGCTTTCTAACAACATTGCATTAAGAAATACCGCCAATACCAATAGCGCCCATATACGGGTAAAAATTTCGCGGCGATATTTGTACGTTGAATGTTTCAATGCAACAAAGTTACATTTAAAAAATTAAAATCAAACCTTTTGTTAGGCTTGGTTTTGAATCTGATGATTATTTGTGGTGTCTGATGTTTCCATCTGACACGGAAAAAATGTTTGATATTCAGGGTTAAAGTAGTTATAAAATGTTAGGCTTAATCATTTTTTTAGGAAAGCAATACCCGGTGGTGCTTCGGTTAAATCAGTTCTGCCCTCTGCTTAATGTCATTAAGTTAAGCCCGCAGCGCACAGGTAGGCATATTTAACCACAGATAAAAAGGATGCACACAGATATAAAAATCCGTGTTTATCTTTGTACATCTGTGGTTAAAAAAACTTATCTGTGGTGTCTGATGTTTCCATCTGACACGGAAAAAATGTTTGGTATTAGGGTTAAAGCAGTTATAAAATGTTAGGCTTAATCATTTTATTTTTAGGAAAGCAATACCCGGTGGTGCTTCGGTTAAATCAGTTCTGCCCTCTGCTTAATGTCATTAAGTTAAGCCCGCAGCGCGCAGGTAGGCATATTTAACCACAGATAAAAAGGATGCACACAGATATAAAAATCCGTGTTTATCTGTGTACATCTGTGGTTAAAAAAACTTATCTGTGGTGTCGGATGTTTCCATCTGACATGAAAACAGTTAATACAGGATAAAAATTAAGCCTTTCATTATATTCATCTAATTTAACGGCAAGGTTTAAGATAATTTTCTCATTCGTATAAAACTATTGTTTACGTTCTATACTGAAAGCGCGGTCTTCTTTATTGAAACCCACTTTAGGATAATAATCAAAAGCAGTAGGAACCGATAAGAGAATGAGCATGCACTGCGGACCAATTTTTTCTCGTGTTATCGAAATCATTTCCTTGCCAATTCCCGAATTTTTTAAATCTGTAAATACTGCAAGGTCTGACAGATAAGCACACCAGGCCCAATCAGTAATGGTTCTACAAATGCCCACAAGTTTTTCTTCTTGCCATGCAGTAACCAATACATCGGCATTTTTTAGCATCAATGTTATTCTTTCAGGTTCAGTAGGGCGTTTAAGGCCCGCCTTGCTGAATAAAGTAATCACCTCTTCTGCCTGAGGGATAATATCTAACTTATAGGTAATATTCATATCCTCTAAATTACAAAATATACTTATAGAGGATAATAAAAACGACATCAGAAATATATATGTGATATTGATCATTACTGGTTAATTCTTCAACTTAACCTTAAGTTAACATGGGTGCTCTTTCTTTGTCCGGAATTGCCTGATATAATTGCTTTTAACATGATCAAAACCATTTGTGTCCTTGTATTTTTTCTATTCTTCATTTCGAATACTTATGCCTGGGGCGACAGATTCGAATCGATTATTGCGCTGAATCAAAAAGATCCGACTGCAGCCCTGGCTCAATTAAAAAAAATATATGCTAAAGCCATCGACGATAATGATGAACTTTTGGAGGGTAAATGTTTGCAGCAAATGGGCAAGGTTTGTTATACACAGGGGCATTTCAGTCAATCGTTAGAGTTCTTTTTAAAAGCTGATAAAATATTCAACAATGCCAATCAATCGCTTTTATTGGCCGCTAACCTTAACGATGCTGGCGTACTCTACTATTATATGAAGCAGAAAGATAAAGCCATGAATAGCTATAACAAAGCCATTGGTATTTATAAAAAATCGAATAATTTAACCGGTCAGGCAACCGTTTTGGGCAATATTGGACAGCTATATGAAAAAAGGCAATTGTACGACAGTGCGTTTTACTATCAAAAATTGGCTTTAAAAATCAACGAACAGGTTAACGATAAAAGCGGAGCAGCAAAAATACACGAAAATCTGGGCAGTATATATGAAGACCTGGAGCGTTACGATTCTGCTTATGTGCATTTTAAACAGTCGTTAAATCTCTACCAGGAAGATCATAATAATTTGGGAAGTATTGAGGTAATTAATAATCTCGGCGATATCCTGCGTAAAACCGGCCGTTATAAAGAAAGCATTGTGCAAACCGAAACAGCCTTGAAACTGGCCCAAAAGATGGGGAATATTTACCAGTTGAGTTCCTGCTGCAGAGATTTGGGCAAGGCATACGAACTGTTGAACAACATGGACAGCGCCTACCACTATGTAAAACTTGGTTATAAGCACACCATTGATCTGTATTCGGAAGATGGTGCCCGGCAGGTGGCCTTTTTGCAGGTGCTTTACGATATCAATAAAAAATCGGAGGAGATTAATAAACTGAAAAACGACCGGAAGGTGAACAGGATTATTGCTTTTTCTGCCACAATCGTAGTGATATTGTTGGTTGTTTTAGGTTTTGTTATTTTCAGCAGACAACGTTTAAAATTAAGAGATCAACAGATGCTGGCGAGGCAGAAGGCGATAGAACACGATATGACCAGTCTCGAGCTTAAAAATCTTCAGCTCGAAGAACAAAATCTGAAACAATTGCTGGAGGTTAAAAGCAGGGAACTATCTACCCACACGTTAAATCTGATTAAGCATAACCAATTTTTAGAAAATCTCAGAAGTACCTTACAAGCGATGGTGAAAGAGGATAAACGGGATCAGAAAAAACAGATGAACCAGATTCTCGCCGAGATTAATCAGAGTTTTAACCACGAACGCAACTGGAAAGAATTTACGCTGGCTTTCGAACAGGTGCACCATCAGTTTCTCGAAAGCTTAAAAAAATATAGCCACGAGCTTACCTCAGCCGATATGCGCTTAATTGCACTGTTAAAAATGAACCTCGATTCAGCTGATATTGCAACCTTGCTCGGTATATCTACCGATAGCTTAAGGGTATCAAGATATAGGCTAAGGAAAAAGCTGAATCTGGCACAAGGCGATAATTTATCAGCATTTATCCAGGCATTATAACCGTTACATCAGCTGTAATATTAGTACCTGTTTTTTGATTTTAAAGGCTTAACAATTTGTTAATGTAACGGTAATGAAAGCATAACGGCGCTTTTATGATTGGCTAGTTTATTGATAATCATTGTTTTGTGATTTTGTGTTGCCTTTTGATATATGCTTGTTGTAACGCTGTTGCCTTTATGTAACCTCAATAATTTCTTTGTGTAAAATGGTGTATACACCTTTGCCCAGTCGATAATAAAAAGACATGACCAAACACAATGAATAAACTATTACAAATTCTGTTTTTACTTCTTTTTTGTGCAGGCACAGCAAATGCCACAAAACTGAAAGGCCACGTTTACGATAAGCAAACTGGAGAAGCCATTGTAGGTGCAACAGTGGTTTTAGAAAACCCAAGGCGCGTAACGAATACCGGATTAGATGGGACCTTCGAATTTAAGGATGTAAAAGCAGGTGCTGCTAAAATTAGTGTAAGCTACATTACTTACAAAACCATTGAGAAGACCTTAGTGGTATTGAAAGAGGATAACGATCACTTAAAGTTCTACATGGAGAGCGATTCGAAAAGCCTTGACGATATCACCATTAAGTCAAATGCCGTGAGTTCTACCGATCAGGGGGCAAGACGTTTAGAAAAAAATGCCCCTCAGCTAATGAATATCGTTTCAGGGAGGGCAATTGAAATTTCACCAGATTTAACGGTAGCCAATGTAATGCAGCGCATTTCGGGGGTGTCTATTGAGCGCAATAGCAACGGCGATGGACAGTACGCCATATTAAGGGGAATGGATAAACGCTATAATTATACTTTGGTAAATGGCGTTAAAATCCCAAGTCCTGATAATAAATACCGTTATGTTCCGCTTGATCTTTTCCCTGCTGATTTACTCGACCGTTTAGAGGTGTACAAAACACTTACGCCAAATTTAGAGGGCGATGCCATTGGCGGTGCGATTAATATGGTGATGAAGAATGCACCCGGCCAGTTGCAGGTAAATGCCAACGTTTCTACCGGTTATAGCCAATTGTTTTTCGATCGTAAGTTTACCAGTTACAATGCTTCAGATATTAATTATAAATCTCCTTACGAAGTAAACGGAAAAAACTATAGTGCTACACAGAACGATTTTAGCAAGGGTACACTCGATTATAAGTATAAAAACCCTGCACCTAATTTAATCGGAAGTTTATCTTTAAGTAAACGCTTTTTAGATAACAAATTAGGCGTAGTGTTAGCAGGAAGTTATCAAAATACCTACCGTGGAAGTAATAGCACTTTCTACAACAATTCGGTTGTTGGTACAGATGCTTATGCTACAATTACCAGTAAAAGTTACCGTGAGTTTTCTGAACAACAGCAGCGTACCGGGTTGCACGGGAAAATTGATTATGTTTTTAACAAAGACCATCAGATTAGTTTTTACAATGTGTACGTTAATCTGAAAAACCAACAGGTTAGAGATGCCGTAACCACAACTTATAACAAGGATTATGATCCTATAGCAGGAAACGCACAGTTGGTTTTTGATACCCGTAGCCGTTTAACGGAGCAGCAGATTTACAATTCTACGCTGCATGGCGACCATAAATTTTTTGATGATAAATTTAAGGTGCAATGGTCGGCTGTTTATTCTTCTGCCAAAAATGATGTGCCGGAAAATACCAGTATCAGTTTGAATGGATTGGAGCAGAATTTTCAACGCAAACGTACCAGTTTAGTCAATACCAATCCGGTTACGCGCAGATGGGAACGCAATACCGACGAGGACTTAGCTGGTTATCTTGATTTGACTTACCGTGTTTTATCAGGAGACCATAAGCTTGATATTATGGCAGGAGGTTTATACCGCGATAAACAAAGGAGCAGCTTCTTTAATAATTACAATTTGGCTCAGGGAGCAGATCATGCAAATGATATTTATGGTGTAAATTTCCAAAATTATACCGACCTGAATCTGGTAGTAAGCAATCCAACAGGTGCAGTAGCCAATTCCCTTACCTACGATGCAACTGAGCAAACTACTTCCGGTTATGGAATGTTTAAATATACTTCAGCTAAGTTAGAAGTAATTGGTGGTGCAAGAGTAGAACATACCAATCAGGGTTATAATCTTCTTTTTCCGGCAGGAGAATCTTTTCCAAAAGGAAACCAGATTTATACCGATGTATTACCGAGTTTAACTGCAAAATATTTTTTAACTGAAAAAGCTCAGTTGCATGCTTCTTACTACAAAGCACTTAATCGCCCTGGTTTTTACGAAATTGTACCCGGAAAAGTTGTAAATGAAGAATTCCAAGAACGTGGTAATCCTAACCTGCAACGTGCACTGGCTGATAATTTTGATTTAAGGTACGAGCTTTTTCCTGGCGCTTCAGAACAATTATTGGTTGGTGCATTCTACAAAAGGATAAAAAATCCAATTGAATATACTTTTCAAGCCGATGCCGTTCGCGGTCAGGATATTTATTATAGTCCAGGGAACTTTGGTACAGCCAATAACTATGGAGCAGAGGTAGATTACATCAAATATTTTAGTAAAGTAGGTGTAAAGGCCAATTATACCTACACCCATTCTCGCATTAACACCACCAAAACCACCAGGGTTATTAATAGCACTACCGGAGATACCGAGCCTGCCAATGTAAACCAGGAACGTCCGCTTTATGGTCAGTCTGCACATATTGCCAACCTGTCTTTATTATTTAAAGACACCAAAAAAGGCTGGGATGCTCAGGTTGCCGGTGCCTATACGGGACCACGCATCAACACCGTTTCACAATTCTTAAATAACGATTTGTGGCAGGAAGGATTTGTTCAAGTGGATGCATCTGCAGAGAAACGTTTTAAAGGTGGGATCAGTGTTTTTGTAAAAGCCAATAACATCTTAAATACACCAACAAAACTATTTATAAAAGGTACAAACCCGGCAAATAACGATATCAAAGAAGATTTGGTTAAAAATGGAAATACCTTGATCAGAAGCGATTATTATGGCCAGAATTATCTTGTTGGCTTTAGGTATAAATTCAATTAATAGCATTTAAAGAAATAAAGACATGAAATCAAACCAGATTTTTAAATTACTAATCCTTGTTGTGCTGGCCTTAGCAGGATGTAAAAAAGCCAATATAGATGTTGATACTACAGCTGTTGATGGCTCGGCAATTGGAGAGGTTTCCGGGGTTTGGGCAAAAGGCAGTACGCAGGTAATTAAAGGCGATATTGTAATCCCGGAAGGTAAAACACTAACGATTGAAGAGGGCGTAACGGTGCTGATGGATACGGTTGCGAAACCAGAAATTATTATAAAAGGTAATCTGTATGCACTTGGAACTGCAGAAAATCCGATCAGATTTACGGTAAATGAATTCTATAAAACCTCATCAAAAAAATTCGGAAAGCTTTGGGGAGGTATTTTGGCCGGCCAAACATGTGAGGAACTGGTGCTTGATCACGTAATTCTCGAATATGCAGGATCAACTACTTCAGATGCTTCAACATCGGTTAAAATGGGGCTTTATAAAGCAAGGGCCGGAGAAAACTTACCCGCGCTCTGGTTTGCCAATGCTAATGGTAAATTAGTGGTTCAAAATAGCATCTTCAGAAACCTCCAGGAAGATTGTACTTACATTGATGGTGGAAAGATTATTTTTGCCAATAATGTGTTTTATACCACTGGCGTAACAGGAGGAGAAGCCATGAACTTTAAATCGGGCTGTTTGGCAGATGTGGCCTATAACCTGGTTTATAGCACCAATACCAATGCCTTAAAATTATCTAACACTGGAGATAAAACACCACAAGCCTATATTATTGCCTATAACAATACCATGGTGAATACGGGCTGGAGAAGGCCAACGGCCAAAGGCGGATCAATCTGGCTGGAGAGCACAGTACGTGCCGATCTGTATAATAACCTTTTCGCCAATACCCGTTTTGGTGTGAAAAGAGACCCGAAAAAACCTGAAGATAGCCGTTCTGCTTATAGCAATAACTGGTATTATGGTTTCGATCAGGCGACTGTAAATCAATTTCAGCCAACTGGTGATATTGTGGGCGGTAAAAACGATGTGATTAGCAATGTTGCCGGAGCTAATGATCCTAAATTTGTGAACTATCCTTTAAACACAGCAGTTACCAATGCCGATTTTAATACCGCATGGGATTTTCACCTGCAAGGCAACTCACCGGCTTTGGGTAAAGGCACCACTAACTTTATCCGCCATTACCAGGCCGGAATTACAATGAAAAATGGTATCACCTATAGCTCACCTTCACCATCAACATTTGTTGGTGCATACGGAACTAAGATATAAAATGAAGCATAATATATTAAAACTTGCCGCTTTTGCGGTTCTAAGCCTGACCATTTCTTGTAATGGAGGCGCGCAAAACGGAAATAGTACAGCCGTAAAACCTTTATATGTATCTGATCCTGTTGGTTTTGATACCGATGATCCTGCCATCTGGGTAAACCCGAAAGATCCTGCACAGTCGTTGGTGATCGGTACCGATAAAGATAGCAGCGGAGGCTTGTATGTTTTCGATCTGAAAGGTAAAATCATCAAATCAAAAACCATAAAAGGCTTAAAGCGACCTAACAACGTTGATATTGCCTATGGTTTACAGTTAGCTGGGAAAAAGACAGATATTGCGGTTACAACAGAACGTTACACGCATAAACTGCGGATATTTTCTCTTCCCGATATGAAAGCAATCGACAATGGCGGAATTCCGGTTTTTGTAGGTGAAACAGGAGCAGAGTACCGCGATTTGATGGGGATTTCGATGTATACCGATCCAAGCGGAAAAATTTATGCAATTGTTGGTCGTAAAACCGGACCTAAAAATGGAGGTTATCTTTGGCAATATTTGTTAACTGATGATGGAAAAGGCAATGTTAAAGCAGACTTGGTGCGAAAATTCGGCTTGTATAGTGGCAAAAAAGAAATTGAAGCCATTGCCGTTGATAACGAACTTGGGTATGTTTATTATTGCGATGAGCAGGTAGGGGTACGCAAGTACTATGCAGACCCCGCCAAAGGAAATAAAGAATTGGCGCTATTCGGACAAGGCGATTTTGCTGTTGATAATGAGGGAATAGCTATTTATAAAACTTCAGGAAATAAAGGATATATCCTGGTATCCGATCAGGGCGCCAGGCAATTAAAAGTGTACGATAGGGTAGCTAAAGCCAATACTGCTCAGCCCCACCCGCTGTTAACCACAGTTAAATATTCGGCTAATCAAACAGATGGCATTGATGTGGTTTCCGTTCCTTTGAATAGCGATTTTAAACACGGCTTGCTGGTGGCGATGAGCGATGATAAAACCTTTCATTTTTATAGGTGGGAAGATATAGCTGGTAAAAAATTAACTAGTGCACATCCATAAGATAAATATTTTATTTTTTTTGGAAAGCAATTGCAGGAGCATTTGGGTGGGTTCAGTCCCGCTCCCGCTTCTGCCAATTTGAAGGAAATTGGCATTTCGCTTCGATCGGGTTTAGGTGGCATGAATAGTGCTGCTGTTATGGGTGAAATAAACCCGGCCGGAAATGCTATTCCCGATTGCGGTCGTCACGCTGAACCGGAGCTATCGGGTTTATTTCAGGGTCTTTGTAGCAAAAAAAGATGAGTCTGTTTCCTATAAGTATGGAATTGTCATCTTGATGGATAATTTATTTTATAAAAATCCATATAAATGGACAGATGGATAAAGAAAGTGAATGGTCTCGAAGTATCGTCATTTCGACCGCAGTGGAGAAATCTTTTAAATTTGATTTCAATAACTTGGTACAAAGATCTCTCCACTTAGCGTTGCTCCGGTCGAGATGACGACCACTCTATTAGAGTCCAGTGGAATTGCAATTCCACAGACCTTTTAAATGTCTTACAAGGCGTTTGATGCTTCGACAAACTCAGCACAGGCTGGGCTCAACGTGACAAATTCGAAGTGAAATGCAAATATGATACAGTCTTATGACGGCTCCTTCAAGAAATTATTGTATTAGTGTGATGAGATCGGTCTAAACAGCGATATTATTCGACATTTTGTACTCAGAAGGCGTAATTCCCGTCTGTTTTTTAAAATACTTGCCAAAAAAAGAGGAGTTGCTAAAGCGCAATTCCATGGCTACCTCTGAAATATTCATTACATGGCTGGTTAACAGCAATTTGGCTTCCCTGATTACCATTTCATCAATAATTTCTCCAGCAGTCCTGTCTGTAACCTGTTTCACCACCTGCGATAAATGCCTTGGTGTAATACGCAAACAATTGGCATAATAAATTACACGCTTTTCCTTTTTAAAGTTTTCCGAGACCAGCGATAAAAACCGGTTGGTTAATTCCGTGCGACTGTTATGTACTAATGGTTTAGAATCTTTCTGTTTGTTTTTAAGGAGGAAAATATCATAAAGAAGTTCCAAAAAGCTGTTGTGTACAATATTTTTGATCTGTGGCGTATCTTTTGAAACATTAAGTTTCTTGTGGAGTGCCAGCATATCGTAATAGATAAAGGTATATTCCTCTTTCGATAATGAAAATTTATGTGATTGAACATCTTTCGACATCCGGTATGTTTCGCCATTGTTAAAAAATATGCCCTTATTTTTAAGGTAGCTCTTATTAAAATGGATACTGATAAACGAAACACTGCTATTATCTGCAATTTCATAAACAGAATGTGGCAAAACCAGTAAAATATCCCTGTGGTTGAGCACATAATCTTCAAAATTGATCTTAATATTTAGCTTGCCTTTAGTAATGAGGATTAGGGCGTAACTCGATACACGGAAAGGCTCCGAACTGCAATAATTCGGATCGCTACTGTGGTGTATTTTTGCCATCAGGCCATCGTTCAAAGAAAGTGCTTCCTCATGGTTTTTTTCTGAAAAAGTTTTATTGAGTAACTCTTGTTGCATAAAATCGTTCAGCGTTTTTTAATAATTTCTTAACAGATTCCATCTTCTTTCGCACAACAATTTCAGCCACCCTATTTCGGATAGTTTTTCGCCCTTTATCTGTCGGATTTTGTTGTGGCAAATGTAATGTTCGTAATGAATTTTCAAAGAATATTTTTTTAAAATGACTAATTTCTGATTGATTTTAGTGGTTTTGATTAAGAATTTTGCGTATTTTAATCGGTTTAATTACAGGTATTTATATCGTATTTAGGAGGTTTTTACCTGTTTTTTAACCTTTTTACTATTTTATAATAAAAGTCAGAATGTCAATTGGTCAATTCATCTGAATGTCACATTTCGTCGATCCTACTTTTTGACCAATATATCCTACATTTGAACCTTTTTTTGGCTTCATTTCCGCGTTAAAATTGTGTTATCAAATCGTTTGGTTAATGCGGTCTTAATCTACCTGGTTGATTTCAATCTCTACAAGTAGCATTCAAGTTGCTGGCTAAACTTTCAGAACAGGGTTTAAAAACTGAAGAATATAAGTGTTCAGCATGCGTAAAAAATTACAAGATAGAATTGCCTCTTTTAAGGATGCGGCGGTGATAAAAGAAAAGGGATTATATCCTTATTTCAGGTCGATAGAATCTGCCCAGGACACAGAGGTAGTGATCAATGGAAAAAAGGTATTGATGTTTGGTTCAAATTCCTATTTGGGCCTCACCAATCATTCCCAAATAAAAGAAGCCGCAAAAGCCGCCATCGAAAAATATGGTACAGGTTGTGCTGGTTCGCGGTTTTTAAATGGTTCGCTCGATATTCACCTCGAATTGGAAAACCGTTTGGCCGAGTATGTAGGCAAAGAAGCTGCGGTGCTTTTTAGCACTGGTTTTCAGGTGAATTTAGGGGTAATATCCTGTTTGTTAGATCGTAATGATTACCTCTTGCTTGATGAGTATGATCATGCTTCTATCATTGATGGTAGCCGTTTGGCCTTTGCCCGTACCATTAAGTACGCGCATAATGATATGCAGGATCTTCGCCGCAAATTGAGCAGATTACCTGAAGATGCCGCCAAACTGATTGTTTCTGATGGTATTTTCAGTATGGAAGGCGATTTAGTTAATCTTCCTGAAATGGTAGAAATTGCCAATGAATTCGGTGCCAACATCATGATGGATGATGCACATAGCCTCGGGGTAATTGGCTTTAATGGATCGGGAACGGCATCACACTTCAATCTTACAGAGGATGTAGACCTGATTATGGGTACTTTTAGCAAATCGCTTGCCTCTCTTGGTGGTTTTATTGCGGGCAGTACCGAGACTATCGAATATATCAAACACCGTGCGCGCTCGTTGATGTTCAGTGCCAGTATGCCGCCATCAGCCGTGGCAAGTGTGATTGCTGCATTGAATATCATCGAATCGGAACCTGAACGGATTGATAAACTTTGGGCCAATACAGAATATGCGAAGAAACTTTTACTCAATGCAGGTTTCGATATTGGGCACAGCAACAGTCCGATTATACCCATTTACATCCGCGATAACACCAAAACCTTTATGATCACCAATATCCTTCAGCAAAACGGGGTTTTTGTTAATCCGGTGGTTTCGCCAGCTGTGCCTTCCGATTCGTCTTTGATCAGATTTTCTTTAATGGCCACACATAGCTTCGAACAGATTGAATCGGCGATTGAGCAATTAAGTGCTGCTTTTAAGGCCGTTAACGTAGAATTAGTAGGAAGCCAATCATGAGAGAACTGGTAAAGGTTTCTGGTAAAAAAGCATTGGCGGCATTTGTAGATTTTCCGCACGAACTGTATGCAGGTGATGTAAACTACGTTCCTGAACTTTTTATTGCGCAGCGCGATCTGCTTACCCCTGGCAAACATCCTTTTTACGAACATTCCAAAATCCAGCTTTTTCTGCTTTATGATGAAGGCAGGGTAATTGGACGTATTGCAGCAATCAACAATACCAACCACAATAAAGTCTACGAATCTAAAGACGGTTTTTTTGGCTTTTTCGATTGTATCAATGATGCATCGGCAGCTAAACAGCTTTTTGAAGCAGCGCAGGAATGGTTAAAAGAAAAGGGATTGACCAAAGTTTTAGGCCCGGTTAATTTTTCTACTAACGAAGTATGTGGCTTGCTGATTGAGGGTTTTGATGGTCCGCCTGTAGCCATGATGCCATACAATGCCCAATATTACCTCCCACTTTTGGAGCAAATGGGTTTTCAAAAAAATGTTGATTTAAGGGCTTACAGGTATACTGCTGGCACTTACAGCGACCGATCGGTAAAGCTGATGGATAGGATAGAGGACCGTTTGAAACGGAACGATATCATTCTGCGTAAAATCAACATGAAGAAATTTAAGGAAGAATGTAATGCGGTAAGAGACGTATATAACAAAGCATGGGACAAAAACCTTGGTTTTGTACCGATGACGGATAAAGAATTCGATTATACGGCAAAAGACCTAAAAATGATCCTCGATCCTGAATTTTGCATCCTGGCCGAGCAGCATGGTAAAATTGTGGGTTTTGCACTGGCCATTCCCGACATCAACCAAATTCTGATCAAAATTAAACGTGGAAGGCTGTTTCCTACAGGTTTGATCAAACTTTTAGCGAATAAAAAGAAAATAGATGGTATCCGCATTTTACTGCTTGGTGTGGTTGATGGTTACCGCAAAATGGGCATCGAAGCCTGTTTATATGGCCGGATTATCAAACATTTCGAAGCTAAAAAAATGAAATATGCGGAGGCGAGCTGGACTTTGGATCATAACGACCTGATCAATAAACCGATAGAAGACATCGGCGGCAAACTGTACCGAAAATACAGGATTTTAGAGAAAGCGATATGAAAAAGCGGGTGTTGATTACCGGGGCAACAGGATTTGTAGGATACCACCTGATTAAATCTGCTTTAGACAATGGATTGGAAGTATATGCAAATGTGCGTCAAAAGGCTGCTGCAGTTCACCTTAAAGATTTTGAGATCAATTATGTGGATCTCGATTTTGAATCGATTTACCTGTTAAAAGAAAATATTGAAGAGAAAAAATACGATTATATCGTACATGCCGCTGCAGTAACTAAGGCAAAGAATTTAGGAGATTACAATAAGATCAACGCAATATATACCAGGAATTTAGCTGTAGCTGCTTCGAAATCAACACATGCGATAGAGAAATTTATATTTATCAGTAGTCTGGCGGCTCTGGGTCCGTTAAAGCAGAAAAACGATAAACTGACGGAAAAAAGTGCATCCAATCCGGTAACCCAGTATGGCATCAGTAAGGCGCTGGCTGAGACTTATCTGGCGCAAATTTCCAATCTGCCACTGATCATTTTCAGGCCTACAGCGGTTTATGGCCCACGGGAGAAAGACATTTTCATACTGATCAAAACCATTAAAGCTGGGCTGGAGCTTTACATCGGCAAGCAGGAACAGGAACTCAGTTTTGTATATGCTACTGATCTGGCCGATATCATCATTAAAGCGCTTGCTTCTGCAGTGGCGGGCAAGGCTTACAATATATCAGATGGGGCAGTGTACAACCGCTCATCGCTCGCTCATTATGTAAGTAAGGCTTTAGGTAAAAAAACGGTAAGGGTAAATGTACCTGTGCCGTTGATTAAAGGTTTGGCATGGTCGATGGAACATCTGTATGGCGTATTTAATAAAATACCTGCTTTAAATGTAGATAAAATAAAAGAACTCACGGCCCTTAACTGGGGCTGCGACATTAAAAATATTCAGAACGATTTTGGTTTTGTTCCCCGTTTCGGTTTGGAACAGGGACTAAACGAAACCATCAACTGGTACCGTAAAAACAATTGGTTATAAGATTTTAAATAAAAAACAGAATGAAACAACAAGTAAAAGCAGCTGAAGGTAAGCTGGGAATATTAATGCCAGGACTTGGCGCTGTAGCAACAACCATGATTGCAGGAGTTGCTGCAATTAAAAAAGGGATATCAAAACCGATTGGTTCGTTAACACAGATGGGCACCATCCGTTTGGGTAAAAGAACAGAAAAAAAAGAGCCAAAAATTAAAGATTTTGTGCCTTTAGCCAATCTGGAAGATTTAGTTTTCGGTGGCTGGGATGTGTACGAAGATAATGTTTACGAAGCCGCGTTAAACGCCCGTGTACTGGATGCAAACCTTTTGCGAGATGTACGTGAAGAATTGCAGGCCATTAAACCGATGCGTGCCGCTTTCGACAGAAACTATGTAAAAAACCTGGATGGTAAATATGTAAAAGACATCGATAACCGTTACGAACTGGCTTTAGCCGTAATGGAGGATATTAAAAACTTCAAAGCAGAAAATAATTGCGACCGTATTGTGCTGGTTTGGTGTGGTTCTACTGAAATCTATTTTGAAGCATCAGAAGTGCACGAATCGCTGGCTGCGTTTGAGCAAGGTTTAAGAGATAACGATTTACGCATTGCGCCAAGCATGATTTATGCCTATGCTGCATTAAAATTGGGCATTCCTTTCGCTAATGGTGCGCCAAATTTAACAGTAGATATCCCTGCATTAATCGAGCTGGCTAAAGAAACCAATACCCCAATTGCGGGTAAAGATTTTAAAACCGGTCAAACTTTGATGAAAACGATTTTGGCACCTGGTTTGGCGGCACGTTCGTTGGGCGTAAATGGTTGGTTTTCTGATAACATTTTAGGTAACCGCGATGGTTTGGTATTAGACGACCCTGATAACTTTAAAACCAAAGAAGTATCTAAACTGGGTGTGTTGGAAGATATTTTTAAACCAGAAGTTAACCCGGATTTATATGGCGATATGTACCACAAAATCAGAATCAACTATTATCCGCCTCACGGTGATAACAAAGAAAGCTGGGATAACATCGATATTTTCGGTTGGTTGGGTTACAAAATGCAGATCAAAATCAATTTCCTTTGCCGCGACTCAATTTTAGCTGCACCAATTGTGCTGGATCTTGCTTTGTTTATCGATCTGGCTAAACGCTCAAATATGTCGGGTATTCAGGAGTGGTTATCATTCTACTTAAAATCGCCACAAACTATTCCAGGTGTACCTGCAGAGAACGACATTTTTAAACAGTTAATGAAACTTCAGAACACCTTACGTTACATTATGGGCGAAG
This sequence comes from Pedobacter alluvionis, assembly GCF_003664035.1. Classification (GTDB taxonomy): domain Bacteria; phylum Bacteroidota; class Bacteroidia; order Sphingobacteriales; family Sphingobacteriaceae; genus Pedobacter; species Pedobacter alluvionis. The sequence goes on along the minus strand of NZ_RCCK01000014.1, from coordinate 395,486 downwards.
AATTGATCACCCATTTAGGTCAGGATTACGAAGAAGAACTGATAGAAACGGTATAGTGTTTATCCACAAAATTCTTTCAACGGCTCTGGGAATCGGGTATATCGGCAAGGGCGCAGGTACTTATGCTGCTATAGCAACCTGCATCTGCTGGCATCTTTTCCAGAGCCCTTATACCAACCCTTATTTATGGCCGATACTTTTCACTATGCTCATCGTGATGTTGGGGGTGATGAGTGCCGATCGGGTGGAAGAGATCTGGGGAAAAGACCATGGCAGGGTGGTGATTGATGAAGTAGCCGGAATGTGCATCACCCTGTTATTTGTGCCTTTAAAATGGCAGTATACCATTATTGGACTTGTTCTTTTTAGATTTTTTGATATCCTCAAGCCGCTTTACATCAGAAACCTTGAAGAATTGCCAGGTGGTTGGGGTGTAATGGCCGATGATGTGCTGGCCGGGATTTATGCAAATGTTATACTGCAACTGGTTGTTGTTTTAGCACTGTTTTAACCATGATGTTCACTTATCTAAAAGCACAGGCATCATCATTAGTGGCCTCGGCAACAGATTTCGGTATGACTATTATTGCTGCAAATCTTTTTGGCTGGTGGTATCTGGCAGCAAGTATTACGGGTACGGTTACAGGTGGAGCTGTTAATTTTTATGTGAACCGGAAATGGGTTTTTGAAAGTAAATCTACAGCAATTAAATGGCAGATCTTGAAATACGTTTTGGTATGGACAGGCAATCTGATTATCGTAACCGCGGGTGTATTTATGCTCACCCATTTTTTTAATCTCAATTATGTTCTCGCTAAAGTGCTTAGCTCAATTTTAACAGGGGTAAGCTACAATTATATCATGCAAAAGCAGTTTATTTTTTCAAGTTAAATGAAACCGATCTATTCATTTTTTCTATTCGTGGTGCTCAGTTTTATTTTGCAGGTAAATGCTTTTGGCCAAAGAACCGCAGTGTCGGGAACAGTACGCGACGCCGCAACTAAAGAAACACTGCCTAACGTTTCTGTTTTTTTTAAAGATACCCAAATTGGTACACAGACCGATGTGAACGGAAAATATACACTCGTTTCGTCTAATCCACAAAGTGAACTCAGTTTCAACTATGTGGGCTACCGAACTGTTTTTAAGAATATTGTATCTGCTGCAACACAAGAACTTGATATTTCCCTGGTACCCGATGCAAGGGCGCTGGATGAAGTGGTGATTGTGGGCGGTAAAAAGGTGAAGTACCGGAATAAAGATAATCCTGCCGTTGAGCTGATCCGCCAGGTGATTGCCCATAAAGATGAAAACCGTATCAAAAGTTATAATACGGCATCTTTCAGGGAATATGAGAAGATGTTGTTCTCCCTGAGTAATGTTTCAGAGAAGTTTAAGAGCAAAAGAATGTTCAGGAATTACCAGTTTCTGTTTCAGGAGCAGGATTCTACCTTAATTGGCGGAAAAAACCTGTTACCGGTATATATTCAGGAGAAACTGGCCGATCATTACCTCAGTAAAGATCCTGAAAAGAATAAAACTGTTGTTATTGCCGAAAAGCAGGTAAACTTCGATAGCAGGTACATCGATAATAAAGGAATGAAAACTTATTTCGATAGGATGTATCAGGATATCGATATCTATAAAAACAACATTTCGGTGATCAGTAACGAGTTTTTAAGCCCGATTGCAGACGGTGCGCCTGCTTTTTATAAGTTCTTTATCACCGATACGCTAAAAAATCAAAAACCTGAAGTCATTGAGTTATCTTTTACTCCCCGAAATACAAATGATATGTTGTTCGAGGGGAAAATTTATGTAACCAATGATAGTCATTATGCTGTTACTGGCGCTTCATTTGGCGTTAACAAAAACATTAACCTCAACTTTGTACGTGCACTCAAAGTCGATCTCGATTTCGAAGCCAACAGCAAAGGTAAATACAGTTTAAGCAAAAGTAATCTATTGGCCGATTTCGGTATTGGCAAAACAAAGGGCATAGGTTTTACGGGCGAGCGTACCGTGACCTTCAAAAATTATCAGTTCGATACGGTATTACCTGATACGATCTTTCAAGGGAAAAGCACTGTTGTGTTGGCTGATGCCGCAAAAAAAGACGACAAATTTTGGGAGAAAAACAGACTGGATACCATTTCGAAGAATCAATTAAAGATTTATGGCAATATTGATACCCTGCAAAATCTGCCATCTTTTAAACGCACGATGAAAATCGTTACTCTCTTATTTGCAGGTTATCAGAATCTTGGCCCTTATGAAATTGGTCCGGTAAATACGTTTTATAGTTTTAACAATGTAGAAGGTTTAAGGCTGCGGTTTGGAGGGCGAACAACACCTGAACTCAGCAAACGTTATTATTTCGAAAATTACCTAGCATACGGCATCAAAGATGAGAAATGGAAGTTTTTTCTTTCCGGAACCTATTCGCTGAATAATAAATCGATCTACGAGTTTCCTCAAAACTACATCAGGGCTAGTTTTCAGCGTGATACCAAAATACCCGGACAAGAACTCCAGTTTGTGCAGGAAGACAACTTTTTACTGTCTTTTAAAAGGGGGGTAAATGATATGTTGCTCTATAATGATTTTTATCGCCTGGATTATGTTAAAGAGTTCGAAAACCACTTTTCTTATAACCTGGGTTTTAAAAAATGGAGTCAGACACCAGCCGGAGGATTGAATTATTTAAATTCAAATAATCAGCTGGTAAACAGGTTAACCACCAGCGAAGTTTCGCTACAGTTAAGATACGCACCGAATGAGAAATTTTACCAGGGAAAAATATACCGTGTGCCCATTGCCGATCGTTATCCGGTATTTAATTTACGTTATACCGCTGGTTTAAAAGGTGTTTTGGGTGGCGAATACAATTATCACAACCTGTTGGGAAGCATTGATAAACGTTTTTATTTATCACAACTTGGCTATAGCGATGTAACGGTAGAGGGCAGTTATATTGCCGGAAAAGTGCCTTTTCCTTTATTAGATATACACCGGGCCAACCAAACTTACGCCTATCAGCTTAACTCATACAACCTGATGAACTTCCTTGAGTTTGTGAGCGATCATTATGTGAGCATCAATATCGACCATAATTTTAATGGTTTCTTTTTTAACAAAGTGCCATTGATCAAAAAATTAAAGTTGAGAGAAGTGGTGTCGTTCAAAGCCTTATATGGTGGTTTGAGGAACGAGAACAATCCGAATTTTCAATCCGGTCTATACCAACTTCCTGTTTATGAAAATGGTGCACAGCGGACTTATGCATTGGGCAATGATCCTTATATGGAAGGAAGTATTGGGGTAGGTAATATCTTTAAACTGTTAAGGGTCGATCTGGTAAAACGCTTCAATTACCTCAATCATCCGGAGGTTTCGGAGTGGGGAATAAGGGCAAGGGTAAAATTTGATTTTTAAGAAAAATGCAATGGAAAAAAAATTAAGGGACAGCCTGCAACTGGGCATTTATAAAGTGATCAATCCTTTTGTTAAGGGCTTGATTAAAATTGGCTTAACCCCAAATGCCGTCACCACAATTGGTTTGATCCTGAATATCGGTGTGGCAATCATTTTTGTGCTAGGTGCCGAAAAGTCAAACCGTGGCGATATGTCGTATATCGGTTGGGGAGGTGCATTGGTGCTTTTTGCGGGCCTTTTTGATATGCTTGATGGTCAGGTGGCCCGTTTAGGAAACATGAGTTCGAAATTTGGTGCCTTATACGATTCGGTACTCGACCGTTACAGTGAAATGATCATGTTTTTAGGTATCTGTTATTACCTTGTGGCACATCATTATTTCTTAAGTTCATTGTTTGCTTTTATCGCACTCATCGGTTCAATGATGGTGAGTTATACCCGGGCAAGGGCAGAGGGATTAGGTGTGGAGTGTAAAGGTGGTTTAATGCAAAGGCCGGAACGCGTGGTCACCATCGGTGTTTTTGCCATTGCCTGTGGTATCGCAGGGCACTTTATTGGTGGCGATTATAAAATTTATGTGCCGGGCATATCCTTCCATGTTTTTGAAACGATGTCGATTTTTACCATGCCGATTACCATAATGGCTTTATTAACCAACATCACCGCAGTAAAACGGCTGCAGGAAGCCAAAAAAGGTCTCGAGGCGCAAGAGTTTAACGAAAGAAAAGGAAATAACAGGGCAGCATTAATTGCGGGACTGGTTTTGATGACGAGTTTAGGTGGTCTGCTTTCTTTTAATGCAAATGCACAGGGAAGTGATCCTTCGCCGATTACTTTTCCAACGCCTAAAGACATCAGCAACCAACTTTTTTATCTACAGCGCGATCCGAATACCAATACCATTATTTGCCAGTTAAATATAGACAAACATGGAGTAGTGAATAAAGATCAACCTGTAAATGTATTCTGGATGCGTTATGGGGATAATGGCGAGAAGAAAGAATTGAGTTATATCCAACGGAAATTTGCCTATGGCATTATCAGCAAAAATCTGGGTAACGGACAGTTCGAACTGCGGTTTACCTCGCATAAAAAATTGCCAATGTATCTGAATAAATCGGGTGCAGACAAAAAATACCATGTTTTTGCGACAATTAACAATAAAAAAATGCAGTTAGAACGGATATTCCTTCGGATTGAAGGTGGTACATTCTGGTTTCCGAATGTAAAATATGTAGAGATAAAAGGTTTTGATGCTTCAGAGCCTTCAAAGGTGTTAGTTGAAAGAATTAAGGTGTAGCGAAGGGCGTGTTGCGGGTGGCGTTGATTGTCATTCTGAGTAAAACGAAGAATCTTTAAGGATGAGGTTAGGTTCTGTATTTTATAGATTAGAGATTCTTCACTGCGTTCAGAATGACAAAAATCCGTCATTATAAGAAAGCTTTTCAGCTGATGAAGCAATCTTAAACTATGGGTTATAGCGATCGTTGTAAGATTGCTTCGTGCCTCGCAATGACGACCCTTTTATTAAAATCTATATCGTTCTGTCAGTCTGATCGGAGTCGAAGAATCTTTTGTTAAGGCTCATTAGAAAAACGCTACGTATAAAGCTAAAGTGAGCTCAGGTGACTAAGGTGGTCATAAAATGCGCTGTTTAAACTTGACCACCTGAGCCACCTAAGAACATAGAAGCTGTTGGACAATTTTTTATGAAGATCCTGAAACAAGTTCAGGATGACGTAACCCAGGAGATACTTAAAAGTAGAGATGATAATCCGTGTTCTCTGAGAATCCGTGGCTATTGTTAAAGATAAAAGCACGACGAGTTAAATAATTTTACCAAATGAAAAAGAATTTTGTTTCAAATTCGAAATCATCCATCAGGATGTTTAAAAACGACTTTTTAGAAAGCCTCTCAAAAGTGCAATTTTACGTGCCTTTGGTGGTATATGTACCTGTTATCGGTTTTCTTTTTTGGAAAGCATTGGCAGAAATACAGATGCCTGTTTTAAATTTTGCAGGCTGGTTTTTGTTGGGCTTAGCCATCTGGACCATCACCGAATACATCCTGCACCGCTATGTTTTTCATTTCGAACCAGATGTAGAATGGGGCAAGAAAATCCATTTTATTTTTCATGGTGTACACCACGATTACCCCAATGATGCCAAAAGATTGGTCATGCCGCCTTCAGCCAGTATCCCGATGGCATTGGGTTTTTACTTTCTTTTCGATTGGTTGTTGCCAGATACAATAGTTTATCCATTTTTCTCAGGTTTTATGATCGGTTATCTCTTTTACGATATGGTGCATTACGCACTTCATCATGCCAATTTTAAAAGCGGTTTCTGGAAACAGCTAAAGCAACACCACATGCTTCACCACTATTCCGATTCGACCAAAGGTTATGGGGTAAGCTGGACTTTTTGGGACCATATTTTTAGGTCTAATTTTGATAAAAAATAATATGCAGCAAGAAGTATTGCTTAAAAAAAGTTTTTATAATCTTCGGAATATTTATCTGACAGTTGCTATATCTGTTGCGTATCTATTGTTATCAGTACTGCTGGTTGGCTTTAAAACCGATCAGCTGGTGTTGATTTTTATTTTTAATACATTGTTCTTTATTTCAAAAGGAACCCGGCAGTTTATCCTCGGCTTTTCAATCTATATTGTTTACTGGATCCTGTTTGATTACATGAAAGCTTTCCCGAACTATCTTTTTAACCAAGTGCATATTGAAGATTTATATGAGCTGGAAAGAAAAATGTTTGGCATTCACTATCACGGCTTAATACTTACACCTAACGAGTATTGGAAAATAAATAGTACTGCATTTTTAGATGTATTAACAGGGCTTTTCTATTTGATGTGGGTGCCTGTTCCACTGGCTTTTGCTACTTACCTGTTCTTTAAAAATAAAGAACAGTTTGTTCAGTTCTCGCTCACTTTTGTTTGGGTAAACCTGTTGGGTTTTGTGGTATATTATGCTTTTCCGGCTGCACCACCATGGTATGTGCAGGAGCATGGCTTTGAGTTTATAGCTAAAACAGCTGGCAATACAGCCGGATTGGCGCGTTTCGATCATTATTTTAACATTACCCTTTTTCATGGGATATATAGCAAAGGTTCTAATGTATTTGCGGCAATGCCATCGTTGCACTCATCTTATCCCGTTATTGTTGTTTATTATGGCTTAAAGAACCGTTTGGGGAAAATTAATATTTTCTTTTTTACGGTAATGCTCGGGATCTGGTTTTCGGCTGTTTATACCAGTCATCATTATACGCTTGATGTATTAGCCGGACTAAGCTGCGCTATATTGGGTATTATTTCTTTCAATTATTTAATGCGGAATACAGGTTTAAAGCGCCTTAGGAAAAACCTGATCAATGCCATTAGTCATTAGGTAGGTAATCAGGCATTGATCGGTTTAAATGATATATTAAGTATATTATGCGGAAAGGTTAAATTTCGTTTGGCTGCTGCGCATTGTTAATGCCTGGTTATTGCTTTTTGCTTTCGCAAGCAGATAAAATTCTACACTAGCGATAAGGATAAGTGTATAACCAAAAAGTTCGATCGATTCTTCTGATACATTCTTCACATCACGGATATATTGATTTTCCATAACGGCCATCCAAAACACTTTTCTGCCGTACAAACGCGCGAAAATATAAGTAGTTAAGATTCCTGATAGCAGTATCCCAAAGGAAAATTTATTTACGAAACCGTTTAGGTTAGCAAAAAAGAGTCCTTTATTTCTGTATACAATAATAACTGCAAGAAAAAGCAGACCAAAAGCGCCGGTTTGCCACGCTCCATCATAAACGTGTTCATCAAGAAAAGCATCTTGCTCTCTGATGAAAGATGCCATTGTGAAGCTAAATAACGCAAAAGCAAGTGGGAATGATGATTTATGTTTGAATGAAATATAAAGGTAAGTAAGGGCACTTAGCAGTAGTAGCAAGCTCTGCACATATTCTACAATTGATTCTTCATTGAATTTATTACTTCCTGTTTCGTGCTGCACATTCCACTTTAAAAATTCAGACAATAAAACCATTATTGAACCATAAACAAGAAATCGGATAATAGCAGTTTTTAAACCGCTGGGGCTTGATGAGATTGTGGAACTGACCATTTTTTATTGAATTTGGATTTGTCATCAGCTAGAAAAATCAATAAGCGTGATTCTGCCGATAATTAGTACAAATTTCGCTCAAGAAGTATTGTTAAAAAAGGTCTATATATCCTAAAAATTGGCTGAAAAGTACGATATCCCGAAGTTTAAAAATATGTTTTTTGTTTGTGTTATTCAATTAAGATAAGTGCAATAAGTAATTAAAAAAAAAAGCCCAATATCCGATCCTAAAGAATCAGCTATTGGGCTTAGACGTAAAAAATATAAGAATGAAGCTAATTATTTAACATTTATCCATTTGTTGAGCATGTTATCTGGTGCTTCAATTACGAGTTTATAGAAAGAGGATGGGTAGTTTTTAAGGTCTGCCAAATAATGTTGCTGATTAACGTCAACCTCGCCTAATAAATGATAATCATCTTTTCCTCCTGTTTTAAACGCGTTGGTGGTTGCCAGCCAAATTTTTACTTTTCCCTTCTTTTCCAGTGCTTTCCAGCTAATGTCTAAATGGTTTTGAACATAATTTGCTTTTAAAGCGGTGATTGATACAGGGCCAATAAACGGTGTTCCATCTACCTCCTGTTCTACGTTCCGGGGGAATTTTAAATTCAGGTGACGTGCAATTGAGGGCATGATATCGACAATGCCAACATCGAAATAATGGGCGTAAGTATTCAGGTTTTTATAATTGCTCACCATCCAGGTAGAACGTTGACGCTCAGATTGCCCGCCGTGCGCGCGACCGGTTTGCTCATCTCTTCCGTGGTCGGTCGTGATCACCATTAACCAGTCTTCGTTAAATTTAGCCTGACGGTAGCTGATCGCATCGAAGATTTTACCCATTTGTTTGTCAAGCATACCTACAGCCTTATAAAACTGAGGGCTGTCTCCAAACTGGTGCCCCATATCATCCGTGTATTCCAGGTAAACCCAGGAAAGATCGGGCGCTTTAGTCTGAATCGTTTCAGCAGCCTGCTTAACCACTTCCTCATCAATCAGATGCATATAATCGGCCTTTTTATCGTGCTTAAAGCGCATCGTATCCAGCTCAAAGCCATCTGCAACATAATCCGGTTTAAAATTACCTGTTTCGTTAAGTCCATCTCCCAGTAACTTTGTCCTGTTATCTGTCCAGCTCGAGAATATGCCGGTTTTCTTTGCAGGATATTGACTCTTAAAAAGCCTAAAAATATGCTGGTAATTATAATTAGGCGCTTTGATTGCATTATCAGGCACATTGTGTTTATTAACCCAGGTGCCTGTTAACAAACTATTGTAGCCTACGGCAGAGATAGTCGGTGTTTCATTGTAAGTACCCTTATCGCCACCCACGTGCATGCGCGAATAAGACCCGGCCTGAATTATCCTTTTAAAATTTGGCAGCTCTAAGCGTTCCAATACGTCGGCAGGAATGCCGTCGGCGATAACATACACCACTTTTTTAGTTTTTATTTTCTGCGCCCAGCCATTTACTGATACCAAAATCAGGAAGAGGAAAAGAATTTTTTTAATCATTTTATGTTTTGTAGAAATTAGAGATTGCGGTTAAATAAACAGCACCGGCAAAATTGGCGGTGCTGTTATGGTCTGTTTTACGGTTTCAATAACCACATTACCCCGTTAATGTTGTCACCTTCGGGATACTGTCTTGCTATTGCCCCGCTAACATTTTGCTGATTCAATCGTAATTCAGCTTCCGGATACATCCAACGTTTTGGAATGCGTTTGTTGTTTAACACACCGGCCCCTGTCGTATCAAAAACCGGAAAACCAGTTCTTCTCTGCTCAAAAAATGGCTGCCAGCCGCTGTTCATGAAAGATGCGATGTATTTTTGGGTAATAATGTTCGCCAGAGGATTTGCATTAGCATTTAATTGCACTGTTGCCTGAGCCAGATAGGCATTTATAGTGGCCTCGTCGATATTATAAAACTGCATAGATGCCCTGATACCTTTTTGATAGTACTCATTTGCGCTTCCGGAAATCCATCCTTTTACAACGCCTTCCGCAAGAATAAACTGCTGCTCGGCATAACCCAGTGCGATACTTGCTTCATTTGCCGGGCTATTATAATAGCGAGGGTTGATTTTAGAAACTTCTCCCGAAAGCGTACGAGCCGTATTCTCATCTTTTGGTGCGCTACCATTTCCCCCGCCGTAAGCCTTAAAATCTGTTGCGGCAAGCGATGCAAATTTTGGTGCTTTATCGGCAAAGCGGAATAAACGGGAATCCTGGAGCGATTTTAGTAAATTGATAAAAGTTTCATCCATATAATATGCGGTTTGCATACTGTTACTATTGAAATATGGATAGCGGTTTCCCTGGAGATCGTAAAATTTAAGCTGGGCATTGTCCGAGTTTCCAGTAAACAGTGGATAATCCGTTGGATTGTTCACAATTTCGGCAAAACGTTTCTTGATTTCAAATTTGGAGTCGTTTTCCTTAACCGATAAACTGATTAATACCCTTAAGGAAAGTGAGTTGATTGCGCGTTTCCACTGTTGTATATTCCCGCCGAACACAATGTCTCCCTGTAAATTTGCAGTATTTCCGTCAATCATTCCGTTGGCAGATTTAAGCTCATTTAAAATACTTAAGTAAATGTCTTCCTGCTTGTCATATTTTGGCGCAACAATACCTTGTTCGGCTTTTAAAGCCTCACTGTAAGGAATATCGCCGAAAGTCTGGGTTAATTGTAAAAAATTCCAGGCCTTAAAAAACTTCACAAGTGGCAAATACTGAGGTTTGTTTGTGTTTATGGCAGCTTGTTCCATCTTCACGACCTGGCGCAGGGTATCATAAGTAGCATAGCTGCCCCGGTTCCAGCCATAGTATTGGTTTAAGGTAATTTCATCTGTATTTATCATTTGACGGGAAGCAAGCGCTACATCAAGATTAGTTGACTGGAAGGCTTTTTGCTCAATGGCATTCAATAATAGATCGGGTGTTGCAGCAGTAGTTTTGTTAGGGTCTACCTGGAATTCGCTAAATTTTTTGCAGCCCATTTGTGCAATCGCTGCAAATAATACAATATATAATGTCTTTTTCATATACATTCAGATTAGAATTTAAGGTTAACGTTAAAACCAAATGAACGGGTCGAAGGCGTTTGGAGGTTATCCTTTGCGGGATCAGGATCGATATTTGGCATTTTTGAGAACAATAAAAGATTACGGCCAACTACTGAAAAATCTAAACCTTTAACAAATGATTTGCCCAGCAGCTTAGTTGGCACTTGCCATCCTAATGTTACTTCTCTTAGTTTCAGGAAGGTTTGCGAAAAATAGTTGTAGTTATTGTAGGCACCATTACTGGTCTCGATCATATAATCGATATAGTTTACGGCTTTAGCATTTGGGGCGAAAACACGGGTATCGCTTGTAATATTACCTTTGGCATCATAGGTAGCTGCTCCGCTAGTAACCACAACACCATCGCCAACAAAGGTTGCTTTCCCTGCATTGGCATCAATGCGGTATTGGTTAACTGTACCCGGATGTGTACCACCCCACCACATTTTCTGGTTGGTTGTCGAGTACATCAATCCGCCAATTCGCCCATCAACCAGAAACTTTAGTGTGAAGCTCTTATAATTAAAAGTATTTTCGATACCGTAAGTCCAGTCTGGAGCTTCATTTCCAATAAATCTTGAAAAATTATCATTTAATGGAAAACCATTGCTTCCGTAAATAATCTGTCCCTGGTTGTTGGTCTGATAAACTGAACCATAGATCCTGTCTGTCCTATCACCCACACGCAGATTGCCCAATGTTTCGGCACCCCCATAAATTTCTTTTAAATACCTGCGGTACTTGCTCAGATTTACGGCCATATCCCATTGAAAATCGTTGCTTTTTAACAAGGTTCCATTAACCACAAACTCCATTCCCTTACGTTGATAAACGTTTCCGTTAACCAACTGACTACCATAACCGCTTGTGATTGAAATATCCGGAGAAGCGATATTGTTAAAGTCGCTTGTCTGGTAATAAGTGGCTTCAACACTTAACCTGTTCTTAAAAAACTTGGTATCCAAACCTACCTCCCAACTGTCGGACGTTTGTGGCGTAAGGTTAACCTGTTTAAGCAAACGGCCAAAAGTTAGCGCGGGAGTACTGTTCCAGCTCGTTCCTTTATCAAATGCCGGAAGATAACCATAGGTATAAGTATCATCACCAAGCGTACCGCTTGAAACTCTTGACCACGAACCGCGTGCTTTTAAATAGCTAAACCAATCTGGCAGTTTAGTTAACTGAGAAACAACGACCGATGAACCTATTGAAGGATAAAAGAAGCTGTTATTATTTGTTGGGAGCGTAGAAATTATGTCATTTCTGCCAGTAGCAGTTAAATAAATTCCATTTAAAAATTCCAGATCTAAAATTGCATAAACGCTGCTTGTTCTTCTTTCTTCAACAGCATTACTGCCCTGAAGAGGATTTGCAGAATTACTAAGGTTATAAAAACCGGGAATGCTTAATCCATCAGTATTTGTAGAACCGTATTTGTGATTTCTATAATAATTAGAACCACCAACCTGCGCGTGTAACTTAAACTTATCGCTGAAAGTATGGTTGTAGTCTCCGATCAAATCTGTAACCAGGTCAATATAGTTTTGGGTAGCAACGGTAAATTGTCCTCTGGATTTATTACCATAACCGATATAACTCATTGGTTCTTTATAGGTTCGGTTTAGGCCATAAGTGTTTAGTCCATTTCTAAACTGAACACTAAAAGCCGGACTGATTTTATAATTCAGGTTTAATGAACCATAAGTATTGTCTTTATCATAACCCCGCAAATATTCATAAGCCTGGAAATATGGGTTATTATAGTAAGAGACATTATAATTGCGTTGTTGAATCCCCTCTTTGCCCGGCACCCAATAGTCTTTTAAATCCTGCACACTTACATCGGCCCCTGTCCATAAAATTAAATTGTAAAGGTAGTTGGTTGGTCCGTATCCTGTTTCTGGAAAGTTTTTGGTAAACTGGCGGTTGTAATTCAATCTTGCATCAATTGTAAATGCATCTGAGAGTTTATAATTACCAGAAACATTAAAGGAACTATTGTTTAAATCGGTATTCGGCACAATACCTTTTTGATAAATATGCGAAGCTGAAGCCCGGAAGGAACCTTTCTCCGAACTTTGGGTAATGCTAATGTTATTACTTGAAATTAGTCCGGTTTGAAAAAAGTCTTCTACGTTGTTTTTTCCCCTCGAAAGGAATGGAAGCGGAACCAATTTTCCGGTAATCGGGTCTTTTGGGCTATTAAACTGAGGCGTTTCAAAAAAGCCACTCGGCGTAGTGGGATCGGGTTGATCGAGTTTCGGACCCCAAATCCATCCAGAACCTTCTGGTCCTCCTCCTGAACCATCAACATAAGTATATTTTCCCTTATAACCTGCACCATACTCTGTTTGTACCTTCGGAATCCTGATAAAACTTGGCTGTATTTGCGTAGAACTATTTACATCAATGCTAAGATTATTCCCTTTGCCACGTTTTGTGGTAATCATAATTGCACCATTTTGCCCGATAGAGCCATATAATGCAGATGCATTGGCACCTTTTAATACGGTTACCGATTCGACGTCATCTGCGTTTACACGGAAAAGATCTGCAGACTGGTCTGGTATTCCATCGATAACAATAAGAGGCTTTCTGCCCCTTAATGAAATACCCGGATCCTGGAACAAATCAGTAGAATTGGTGATATTAAGGCCGGCAACCCTTCCGGTAAGCGAACTGATTAGGTTTGCCTCTCTTGCCTTCACTAAACTTTCGCCTTGCACCGTTTGCGCCACATAGCCTAATTTTGATCGTTCTTTTTTGACACCTAAAGCGGTAACTACCACCTCAGATAATGCTTTTGCATCCTCGGTCATTACGATCTGGTAGGTATCGGAATGATCAACTTTGATTTCTTTGTTCACATATCCAATGCTACTAAAAACAAGTACATCGCCATCGTCAGCCTTGATTGAAAAATCGCCTTCCTGGTTAGTAACCGTACCTGTATTGGTTCCTTTTATCAATACAGATACGCCGGGAATACCCATTTTCTTCTCATCAGTAACATGGCCTTTGATAACCTTGGCGTTTTCTGCTGTTTTTTTCTGCTGCAAAGGCTTTGGAACACCTTCTTCATTCGTTTTTGGAATGGAAAAAGCAGAATTGAAAATAGCGATAAATAGGCAGGTTACCCATAAACTCTTCTTCAGGCTAAACGAAGCTGGATAAGTAAATCTTTTTTTCATAAAAGCTAATTTGTTTGTTAAAATTTTAAATGTTTTTCGGAGCTATTATCGGGAACCCTGTTCTTTTGGTTTCCATTTGGCCTACTCCTAACATAGCCCTTTGTTTACCGCTGTTAGCGTTTCTCCCGTCTTTGCATCAGAGACCATTCCTTTAATGGCAATCCCCTGAGCAAATGCGCTAGCGGATAGGATCAGCAGGGTGAACATCCATAGTAGCTTTTTTTTCATTTTACTTAATATTTAGTTGTTTGTTTTGGAATGATAGGTGCTTTTCAGCGGTGCTAAATTGAACATATCATATTAAGGTTAAGTTAAGATTCAATTAATATATTAATTGAACGTTCATTCAATCTATTAATTAAAATAGATTTGCAGAATCAAGCTATTTTTGAGTAGTTTGCTCAATTAAATTAACTGCATAATGGGACGCAAAAGCCTAAAAGAGACCAGACGACTGGAAATTATTAAAGTATTTTATCAGGTAGCCAAAAAAGAAGGTTATGAAAATACATCTATTGCCAAGATTGCCAAAGTGATGGATATTAACCCAAGCCTTATTATTCATTATTTTGAAACCAAGGAAGGACTCACTTACGAATTGATCGACCACATACTAGACCGATATTTATTGATTTATACCCTCAAACATAAAGGACAAGCAAGCCTGGATGACTTACAGAAAACTATAGAAATGTTGTTTTCTAAAAAATGGAACCTGCTTTTTGATGACGGTTTATTTTATACTTTTTATGCTTTGGCATTCAGGGAAAAAAAAATCAAGCTAAAATATAAGTTGATCCTGGATTCGTTGCGCAATAGACTTGCGCTTTTGATCGAACAGTGCAATGCACTGTGCATAACAAATGTTGATAACCCACAGGTTGCTGCAGATTTTATTTTTGTAATGGTTGATGGGGCTTATTTTTATCTTTCGATGGAAAGTGATAAAAAAGCTTATTCTGAACGTTTAGCCTATTATAAGCAAAAAGCCTACGATACGCTTTGCATACCTCCAATTAAGGTTGTTTCTGCTCCCGTTTGCTAAACTGACGGCTTAAAGCGAATAAACCAATGGACATCCAGAGTACATTTGCTGCCGCATTGGGAAGGTCTTGGGTATCAAGGGCAGTAACTGCGAGGCATAATCCACCCATAATATTAAGTGTCTGGAAGAAGATTGAGTCTGCGCGGATTAATTTCATACTTAATAAAAGGTATCCGAGGGTGCAAAATACCACTCCAGACCACCCAATAATAGACATTGCTAATTTCATATTATTAACTCCAATTATCTTATAAAAATGCTGTTACTTCTTGTATTCTGAACACAAAATCCTATATTTAACTGAAACAAATGTACAATATGGATCCGAACATTGTTACCCTAAATCTTATCAATTATATCGGCGATTACGACTATTATGATTCACTTACAGACATTAACAGCGACAAACATCCAAAATCCTTTACTAAACTGAGCGAGATCAGGGAAAGGAATAAGCGCCACATCACAGAACTTTTTCCTAATGTGAAATTTCGCGATAATAAAAACCAACTACTTGCTGTAGGCCGTTTTAAGGATGACGTTAAGGCGAAAGTAGAAACCTTATCTAAAAAGGAAATAGAAGATTATGTCGAAACCTTTAAAAAGGATGCTAAAAAAATCGAGAGGCTTTATAAGAAGGTGAGGAGATAGATGTTCATTAGTCATTGGTTTATCAGGAGCTGAAAATTGCCAATTTGTTTCATTGTTAAATTGTTGAAGCAGTAGTTGCCATTTAGTCATTGTAATTTGATGGTTCTTAATCGTTTTGACCATTAAGAAATTAAGGACATTAAGATTTTATTTAAAAATTTACAAGCTGGAGATTTCATTAGAAAAGTTGTCATCTCGACCGGAGCAAAGCGAAAAGATCTATTTAATTATTTTCATTATAAAAAGATCTTTCATTGCATTCAGGATGACAAATTGATCGATGGGAGTGTGCCGAAAAAGGATGTAATGTTCTAGTGGCGCTCGCTAATTGCTCATTGAAAATTGATTATTGGTGATTCATTTCCATCATCCCTCTTATATTTTCCATCCTTAAAGATCCTTCATTGCATTCAGGATGACAAATTGATCGATGGGATTGTGCCGAAAAAGGATGTAA
The DNA here is from genome assembly GCF_003664035.1 of Pedobacter alluvionis. Lineage (GTDB taxonomy): Bacteria > Bacteroidota > Bacteroidia > Sphingobacteriales > Sphingobacteriaceae > Pedobacter > Pedobacter alluvionis. Next base: position 379,494 of record NZ_RCCK01000014.1, on the reverse strand, counting down.
TGTTCTAATGGCGGTTGCTAATTGCTCATTGAAAATTGCTCATTGGTGATTCATTTCCATCATCCCTCTTACATTTTCCATGTTGAAAGATCCTTCGACTGCGCTCAGGATGACAAATGAGTGGAAAGAAATGTATCCAGGGAGAACATTCATTGCTTATTGATTTTTTATCATTGCTTTAGCGTCAATCAACTAAAGACTCCGGACTCCCGACTTTGGACTAAAAAACTATTCGTGCAACACCAAAATAGCCTTCACCGTTTTGTTCATTACCTGATTAACCGTGCTGCTGGTAAATAAGCGGTAAATAATATTGTGATGGTGTTTAACAAGGCAAAGGATATCGGTATGGTTACTTTTAATGAAATCCATAATGCCATTTGGGGCACTGCTGTCCATAATGTAGTTAAATTCGATCTCCGTATCTGGTAAAAGATCCCTGATCCTTTTTTCTCCCGTCTGTATATGTACTTCATCCGATTTTTCGGCTACATAAAGTACCTGCATTTTCCTCGTTCCAGAGGCTTTTAACAGTTCGCTAAGGGCAGTAATATCTTTTGGCGATAATACAGTTTCGTAGTCAGTGGCCAGCGTAATAATCGGGAAGTTGGTAAAACTGCTCTCCAAAGGAACAATCAATGTTGGGATCCGCATTTTGGTAACCGCCATGCTGGCGTTGCTGCCTACAATTCCGCTAATCCCGGTGGCACCTGTAATGCCCATTACCAACAGCTCTACCGGATTGGTTTCGGTATGTTTGGTAATTACTGTTTTTAAAAAACCAACATCACATATTGTTTCGAGCTTTACATCTTTAAGGTTTTCCCTTTCGCGGATGTTTTCAGCCCATTCTTTTAAAGCAGCTCTTTTATTTCCGTAATAAGATTCGATAAAAATGGCATTGTAGGTACTGTTATTTATACCTTCGGTAGGATGGATGGCATGAATAGCCACAACTTCCATTTTCAGCGTTTTTGCCATGGCAAGTGCATAGGAGAGGGCATTTCCGGCACTTCTTGAAAAATCCGTTGCTACAAGTATCTGTTTCATTTTTTGGAGAATAATATTTTAAACTGTTAAATAAACAGGTGAAAAAGCATGAATAACAAAATAGCCAATATAATCGATACCGGCAAGGTAAGCACCCAGGCCAATCCAATATTTTTAAGCGTGTTACTGTTCAGGTTTTTTCGTCCGCCAGAGGCCACCATTGCACCGGCTATACCGCTCGATAATACGTGTGTGGTACTTACCGGCAAGCCAAAAGCAGTGCTCAGGCCAATGGTAGAAGCTGCCACAATCTCTGAAGTAGCGCCCTGGGCATAATTTAAATGCTCGTTACCGATTTTTTCGCCAATGGTAACCGCTATGCGTTTCCAGCCGATCATGGTACCCAGTCCGAGTGAAATCGAAATGACAAGAATTACCCAAAGTGGTGCAAATTCGACCAGTTTCGATAACTCGGAAGCATTATCATGAAGCAGCTGATCGTCGGTTGCGTTAATTACTAATGTTTTATCTTCCCTTACTGTTTTTATAGCAACAATAACCTCTTCAATCTGTTTACGGAAAAGATAAGTGTTTTTCTTGTCGGTTTCATTTTTAAGGGAAAGGTGGAATTTCGCTTGGTCTATTTCCTTTACAAGAGCGGTAATATTGAGTATTTTACCCTGATTAAGTTTTGCTGTTTTTTGCAGCAGTTGTTCAGTTTGGTTAAGCTGGAACAATACTTTATCATTGGGGATATGGTGGTTCACGGCAAATTTTGCAGGTAGAAAAGCAATGAGGATCAGCATCAACAAACCCACACCTTTCTGTCCATCGTTGCTGCCGTGGAAAAAGCTTACCAAAGTACAGGTGGTAATCAGTAAACCCCTGATCAATAAGGGTGGACGGTCGTTCTCGCCCGTTGGGATATGAAAAAGGGCATGGTATTTAACCACATGTTTTAAAAAGTACATCAGCAACATGGCGAGACCAAAGCCGATAATAGGGGATAAAATGAGCGATAAACCGATTTCTTCGGCCTTGCCCCAGTTTACGCCCTGGCCACCGTAGTACCAGGTAAAAGCCAAACCGGCACCAATCATGGCACCGATCATCGTATGCGAACTCGAGCAGGGGATGCCCAGGTACCAGGTACCGAGATTCCAGGCGATAGAGGCCAGTAAAACTGCCAAAACCATTGCGGCGCCAACACCAACGGGAAGGTTCATTAAAGCATCAAGCGGAACGAGTTTTAAAATACCCATTGCTACGGCTATTCCTCCGGTAAATACACCCATGAAATTCCAAAATCCCGACCAGGGGATGGCGACAACAGGTTTTAACGCTTTGGTATAAATTACAGTAGCTACAGCATTGGCCGTATCATGGAAACCGTTTACAAACTCAAATCCGACTACGGCAAGCAGACAAACGATAAATACGATGGCAAGAGGGGTACTTAAATCGGTGTTCCCTAAAAAGGGTATAACGGTACAGAAAGACAGCATAAAATCAGTTTGGATATTCATGGTGCAGATCAATATCTGCGATGTAAATAAATGAATAAGTAACTGATTTAAATCATTTTGAATGTTAAATGATTGTTATCAATACGTTAAAGTGGGTGGTTGTTTTTTAACTCTTCTGCAGGTGCATTGTTATCCGAAATAAACCATTCTTTTTAAGTGAGTTGATTAAGTGAGTTGAGCGTTTTTTCATAACCTTTCTGGATTTTAACAGCAAACTTAAAACTACTATTGTTAAGCAGGGATTAAGTTTTAAACCCCGGTTGATGAGCTTAAATGAAAAAATGCTTACTGTTAATTTATGGTTAGCAGATGAATTAACGTTAATGTAACAATAATTAAATGTTTGCTTTTTATTGTGGTAACTTTGCGTTGTGAATATCCCACTCTACATCTATTACGAATTGTTAATCCGTTTATCTGAAATTGAATCTGAAATCGGTCATTATGTATCCTCCACTACGAATGAAGAAGCTTGCATATCGCGTACTACAAGTGGTACTTTAAAAGTTCCGGTTAACTTTTTAAAGCTACAGTTCGAAGATCCGAATCTGATCAATCAAGATGAATTAAATGTATTAATTAAAAGTTTTAAACCTGGCTACCCTTAATTTGGTAGGAGGTCAATTAAATCCTTTATTAAAAATAAACCCGGGATTCTCTTTTTTTTAAATAGAATTATTCTTGCTATTCATTAATCTTAGTGGAGATTCTGCCAGGTAATGATTGTAATATTACCTGGCAGAATCGTTTTATTTTATCGCACCAAAGGCTGCAAAATAAGAGTTTTTATGCAGTATCTCAGTAACGCTGAAACCAACTTTTTGTAATAATGCCAGCTGATAGTTTAAAGAACGGGGGGTATCTTCATATTCAATATAATCAAATACCTTTTGCTTATAGGCTTCACCACCAAGTGTTTCAAGATAGGCGCCATATTGATCCTGAAAAAGATTATCGATCAATGCAGAATCGTGGGCAATGAGGTCTGAAATCCAGATACTGCCACCGGGTTTTAAGGCGCTGTAAACTTTAGTAAAAACAAGTTCCCAATCGGCATCAGTACGCAAATGATGAAATGTTGCTGCAGCCAGTACAATATCGAAATGGTTATCTGGTAAATTAAGGTTACGCATATCGTCCTGTATAACGGTTACTGTTCCGGTAGTTTGTGCCGATACCCTATCACTTGCGCGTTCCAGCATCGGTAAACTCAAGTCGTTAAGGGTACAGTTCAGGTTTGGGATTTTGCTGAGCATTTTTAATGTGTAATTGCCTGCACCACATCCAATATCCAACAGTTCCTGGGCATCCGGATTAATATATTTGGCTGCTCCGGTGCAAAGCTCCATAGTAAGTGGTGCGTCGATCGTGGTTTGTTGACCGCTTTCTAAGTTCGAGAAACGTTCTACATCATTATCAAACCTTGTTTTGATTTCTTCATTGGTTGCTTTATGCGAATAATCTTTATTCATTGCTTTAATTTTTTGTAAAGTTAGTGCTGTTGATCATATTTGTAAAATATCAATTTTTGCATATATCAATACCTGTTAAGTATTATAGTTATGGAACTCAGACACCTGTTGTATTTTAAAACTGTTGCAGAAGAACTTCATTTTACCAAAGCAGCATCCAAACTTTTTATCTCGCAACCGCCTTTAAGCAGGCAGATTAAAGAACTGGAAGAAGAGCTTGGTGTACAGCTGTTTGTTCGGAATAATAAGCGGGTGGCATTAACAAACGCCGGCAAATATTTTAAGAGTGAGGTTGATGCCATGTTTAACAAGCAGGAAGAAAGTAAAGAAGTGGTTCGTAAAATTCATGAAGGCGTTAGCGGCGAATTAAGGATCGGTTATATCAGTTCGGTTTACCAATCGCACCTTGCAGAAATTTTAAAATTGATGCATCAGGAATTTCCTTATCTGAAAACGAGTTTGTTTGAAGTACCTACACTCACCCAAATTAAAGCACTGGAACATGGCAGCCTGGATGTTGGGATTTTAAGAGCTCCGGTTTTATCCGAGAAATTGAAAGTAGAATCTTTATTTTTTGATCCATTTGTGGTGGTTATTCCTTTAACAGAACAAAAAATTGATGACCAGCAAGAACTTGCAGATTTTTTGAAAAAAAGTCCATTTATATTCTTTAATAAAGATTTTGCACCCCAGTATAACCAGAAACTCATCGAGATTTGTCAGCGGATGGGTTTTAGTCCGGATATTACCCACGAGGCTAACAACGTGCACTCCATATTACAATTGGTAGAAGCGGGCCTGGGTGTATCTATTTTGCCATTATCACTAAAAAAGCAATACGCGCAGTTAAAGGTGTCTTTTATTGAGATTAATGCCATTCCTGTTAATACAGAGGTGGTATTGGCTTATAAAGAATCGAACAAAAACACGGCATTAATCTGGTTTATTAAACACTATGCCCAATTAAAAATTAATTAATTCCAAATTGGATTTAAAGTGTACAATCAAATTTGAACTGGCTTTTTAAAGTTCATTAATTAACCTCACTACTTAGCCTAAGATCACAAAAAATAGATCTTCAGGCATATCCAGGTTGTTTAGGCTTTCATCTCCATTGCGAGGAATATTTGATCAATTTAAAAATAACTATAGTTAAATAACGCAGTACTGCGTTTCCAAAATTATAACTACCTTGTCTTTTCATGTTAATGTATATTTGCCAGACGAATGATCAACGTTAATCACACCGATGAAAAGTCTTTATTACTTCAATTAAAAAATGGTGACGAGCGGGCATTTGAAATCCTATACAATAACTATAAATATCGGATTGCTGGAAATTTATTTAAACTCCTCAAATCTGACGACCTGGTAAAAGAAGTGCTGCAGGAACTTTTTTTTAGAATATGGGAGGTAAGGACGCAGATTGACCCTGAAAAATCTTTTAAATCTTATCTCTTTCGTATAGGAGAGAACCTGGTACATGATTATTTTCGGAAAGTAGCCAAAGACAAACGTTTATTGACTAAAATGGTTGCTTCAGGTTCAGAATTATATCTTCACGTTGAAGAAGATTTGCTGAGTAAAGAAGATGCTCAAAAATTGCAGAAAGCCATAGACCTGATGCCCCCACAGCGTAAAATGGTATTTACACTCTGCAAATTAGAGGGTAAATCTTATAAAGAAGTAGAGCAGATTATGGGCATTAATGCTAAAACCATCAGTAGCCACATGCTGCAGGCCAATAGATTTCTTAAAACCTATTTTAGAGATTCTCCCACACTTACCATTTCGATAGTTTTGGCTGTTTTATTCAAAGGCTTTTGATCCTGATCGTTGTTTTTGGAAATTAATTGTTAATTTTTTGTTAACAGACTAAGGATATTTTTGCGCAGCTCCGTATTAGCTGTAAAAATCGAACCTTGAAACCATCTGAACAACTTCATATACTCTTCAAAAAACACCTGGATAATACCTGTAGTCCCGAAGAAACCCAGCATCTGATGAATTATTTTCAACTTGATGAAGATCAGGAAGTATTGAAAGAGCTCATCATTGGCGCCTTAGCAATCCAGGATGAGCACTATGAAAATGATTTAGCCATTGCCGGGGTATTGGAAAAGGTTGACCAGGATTTGTTTGTTCAGATTCAGGAATCAGCACATGCCGTACCAGAAGGTAAGAGTAAAATACTTAAACTTTGGATAAAAATTGTTGCTGTTGCTGCAGTTTTAGCTGTAGTATACCTGGGTGTTTATTTCTTCAATAACCAACCGGAAAAGGTTGCCTCTGTTCCCAAAGTTACTTTATATGATATCAAGTCAGGGGGCTATGGTGCTACACTTACCCTTGCAAATGGCAGGAAGGTCAGCTTAGCAAATGCGTCTAAAGGTGAAATAGGAAGAGAATCCGGAATAATCATCACTAAATCAGACGACGGCGAACTGGTGTACCAGGTTAGTGAAAATATTTCGGATCCAAATGCTACCAATACCCTGTCTACCGCCCGTGGCGAAACCTATCAGGTGCGACTGCCAGACGGATCGCTTGTATATTTAAATGCCGCTTCCAGCCTCACCTATACCACCTCCCTCATTCAAAACGGAAAACGGATAGTTACCCTTAGTGGTGAAGGATATTTTGAAGTGGCTAAGGATAAGCAACATCCTTTTATTGTAAAGACAGGCCGGCAGGAAGTAGAAGTATTAGGAACTCATTTTAACATCAGCAGCTATGCAGATGATGAAGTAGAAAAAACCACCTTGCTGGAAGGAAGCGTGAAGCTCTCAGCATCGGGTAACTACAAATTGCTAAGACCAGGGCAACAAGCAAAGCTATCCGCTGGCAAAATAACGATTAGTGAAACGGATACCGATCTGGCTGTTGCCTGGAAAAATAATGAATTTGTAATCGAAAGTGAAAACATAGAAACAATTATGAAAATGATCAGTCGCTGGTATAATTTGGAGGTTGTTTACCTCGGTGAAAAAACCACCCAGCGTTTCAGTGGTCAAGTGTCGAGGTTTGATAAATTGTCAAAGGTGCTTGAAATCGTGGAATCAACAGGGGAAGCTCGTTTCGATTTAAAAGGACGAACCGTATATGTATCAAAATAATAAATAACGAATAATAAACTGAATTTTAACCTTTAAACAAACTAGATGATAAAAGAAATACGATAACTAAAGATATCCAAAAAAAACAGGCCCCGTTTAACTGCCGGGACCTGATCATAGTCTGGAATATTCGATTGAAAATCAATTTACAACCACAGTCTTGCTACGGACCAACGCATCAGAGACTGTTTAAACAAACCAACTACTAAATGTATCAAAAATCAAGGAAATTTGGTATACCTAATCGGCTGTACCTCAAATTATTGTTAACCATGCGCCTAACCATTGTAATAATAATAGCGTGCCTTATGCAGGTAAGTGCATCAAGTCTCGCTCAAAAAGTGACTTTAACCAAGTCAAATGCTTCACTTCGATCCGTTTTTAAGGAACTTAACCAACAAACTGGTTATAATTTCTTTTATGCGGACAATCTATTGGAAAATTCAATACCTGTAACCATCAATGTTAAAGACGCTGAATTGCCTGCTGTGCTTAAGCAAATTTTTGCAGCACAAAATCTAGACTTTACCATACGTAACCAGACGGTAGTTATTAAAGCAGGTGCAAAGGCTAGCCAGGAAGTTATTACTGGTTTTGTTGCCGATGCCAAAGAACACAAGCCAATCCCGGGAGTTACAGTGTCAATCAAGGGAACAAAGTCTGCGGTTCAGACGGATAAGAATGGAAAGTTTACCATCAGCATACCACAGGGTGCAACGTCTTTGGAGTTCAGATTTATTGGTTATAAGACCGTTGAGGTGCCTATCTCCTCTAATTCGAATTATACCATTTATATGCAGGAGAATGAGTTGACGCTAAATGAAACGGTGATCACAGGAATGGTCGACCGGAAGGTAAGCACCTACACCGGAGCAGCCAAAACCATAACCGGAGCTGAGCTTAAGGCCGTAAGTCCGGTAAATGTATTTGCTGGTATTGCTGCCCTTGATCCTTCTTTCAGAATTATTCCCAACAATAAGATTGGGGGTAACATTAATGCGCTACCTGAAATTAGCATGCGTGGACAAAACTCCTACCCAACACTGGGTTCAGAACTTGTTGGAAATCCCAACACGCCATTGTTTATTCTTGATGGATTTCAGGTTTCATTACAAGCCATCACAGATTTGGACATGAATCAAATTGCATCAGTAACGTTATTAAAAGATGCTTCTGCTACTGCAATGTATGGATCTCGTGGGGGTAATGGTGTGATGGTTGTTACAACAATCCTTCCGCCGAGAGGAAAAGTAGAAGTTTCCATAACTAATAACTTAACATTATCATCTCCTGATCTTTCTGTATACCACATGTTGAATGCATCAGAAAAACTGGATTTTGAGCGCCGCGTAGGTTTTTTGAATAGTTATAGCGGGCAATTTATTAATGCGGAAAGATATAAAGCCGTTTTGAGCGGTGTGAATACAGACTGGAAATCTATTCCGGTTCAAACAGGTATCAACAACAGAACCAATTTATCATTACGCGGAGGTGATCAGTCTTTGACCTTCAACCTTACTTTTAGCGGAAACCTTTTACAAGGGGTAATGAAAGAACAGGACCGGAAAAATTATTCGGGAAGTTTTCAGCTGAGTTACAAAACCAATAATTTAACATTCCAGAATAACACGATCGCAACCCAGGTTATTTCCAATGACTCACCCTATGGGGAATTTAGTCAATATCTGAATTTAAACCCATATTGGAAACCTTATGACGAAAATGGTAATGTAAACAAATACCTCGAAAATATCAACCCGGGCTTTGGTATACCTGGTTCCGTTGTATTAAACCCATTAATGGATATTACATACAATACCATTAACAACAGAAATAAGAACTTTAATTTAAGAAATAACACTACTGTTCGTTACGACTATAGTAAGTCTTTGTGGTTTACTGGTGCACTGGGCATCACCAAAGTGAATGGGACGATAGATAATTTCTATTCCGCTTTAGATAGCCGGTTTGATGGTATAACAGATTTAAGTGCACGGGGTTCCTATTCGAAAGACAACAGTGAGGCCTTTACCATGGACGGAACAGGTGCTGTGAACTACAACAAGAATTTTGGAAAGCATGGCGTTACGGTATATGCAGGATTCAGGCTTGCCAGCACAAGTTTAAATTCATATAATGTATCTACACAGGGTTTCCCTTTTGATCGTTTGGACAACATCCTGTTTGCCGCACAATATTTAAACAGCAGGCCTACCGGAACGGAAAGTACAATTAATAATCTTTCCTATACTGGAAGCGCAAACTACTCTTATGATAACCGGTATTTTACCGATTTTACTTATACCAGAGATGGTTCTTCTGCTTATGGAACGAATAATAAATTTGGTAATTTCTGGTCTGCAGGTTTAGGATGGAACATCAATAATGAACAATTCCTTAAGGATAGCAGAACAGTTAACCTGTTGAGGATTCGTGGTAGCTACGGTTCTACAGGTACATCTGTACAGGACCCTTATGCAGCACAATTCAGGTACAACCTGGGTACATCGACCGGTTATTTCGGCGAGGTAGGTGCTATTCCCGGTGCACTTGGAAACCCGAATTTAAGCTGGCAACAAGTATTAAAGTCTAACATTGGTATTGCATCAGCATTTCTGGACAACCGTTTAACTTTTAATGCAGAATTTTATAACGAAATAACGCAGAATGCGCTGACTACAGTTTCGCTGGCATCTAGTACCGGTTTCCCTTCGTACACTGAAAATTTAGGTAAAATTCAGAACAGGGGATTACAACTCGACCTCGGTTATACTATACTATCTGACCCTCGTAAAGGCTTAAAATGGAATGTTTCTGTGAACGCAGCCACTAATAAATCGGTGTTAAAAGAAGTTTCTGATAAACTCAAAGCCTTCAACGCCGCATTGAATGCGAATAATCCTGATCAAACAGCTGAAAATGCGCAGTTTATTGAAGGTCAATCGACAACGGCAATTTATGCGGTGAGGTCACTTGGCATTGATCCGGTTACCGGCCAGGAAGTTTACCTGAAAGCAGATGGTACCCCAACCTTTGTATGGGACGTTAACGATAAAACCTATGTTGGCGATACCCGCCCCAGATGGACTGGAGCCATTAATTCAAACTTCCTGTACGCAGGTTTTGCCTTAAATTTCAGCTTCAATTATAATTATGGTGCTGATTTGTATAACAGTACCTTATTAAACCGGGTAGAGGCGGTGGATGCGAGCAACAATGTGGACCGGAGGGCGTATGACCTGGGTTGGACTGGGCCTGGCAGTGTGAGTCCGTACAGAAGAATTACCGGCTCGCCGACGCCTACAAAGCTGACTTCACGCTTTGTTCAACGCGATAATAACATTCAGCTCAGCTCGATTAATTTGAGTTATCAGTTCAAAACTGCATTTGTAAAAAAGTTAGGCTTGCAGAACTTAAGTGTTAGTGCCACAACCAATAACCTGGCCACCTTTAGCTCCATTGAAATAGAACGTGGTACAGATAATCCTTTTGCCAGAGAATATACATTTGGTTTAAGTGCAAGATTTTAATTCAAAAAACATATTCATATCCCAATGAAAAGAACAACATTAATTATAGGAATTCTGGCAATAGTTGCGATGTTTTCCGGTTGTAAGAAATTTTTGGATGTAACACCCAAAACGAACCTATCTGAAGAACAGCTGTTTACTTCAGAAGTTGGTTTTCAACAGGCTTTATCAGGTGTATATGGCCAGCTTGCTAGTAGCAAACTCTATGGAGATAACCTTTCCATGGGCTTCGTTTCCGCACTTGCTCAAAATTACGCGACACTTGATCAAGCATCGGCAGTTAAGCTGCAACAGACACAAGTATTGAACTATGCTTCAACGGAAGTCGTAAGCTATACCGATTCCATCTGGTCGTCCAGTTATAGTGCAATTGCTGCAGCAAATAAAATAATTGAAAATACAGAAACAAACCGATCTGTGCTATCCAATAATTCGTACGCACTGTTGCGTGGTGAGGCATTAGCCTTAAGAGCATTTTTGCATTTTGATTTATTACGGATGTTTGGGCCGGAATATACTGCGGGTGCCAATTTAAAAGCCATCCCCTACAAAAAAGAAGTTAATCAAAATGCAAATCCACCAGCAACAACTGCGGATGTGGTAAAATTTGCGCTGGCCGACCTTAAGGAAGCGGAAAGTTTACTGTTGCCTGTTGATCCGATTGTGACCAGCGATTTGCGGACCAGGAGGAATAAGCTTAATTACTACGGTGTAAAAGCACTGGAAGCAAGAATCATGTTGTATAGCGGCGACAATGCCGGTGCGGCTGCTGCTGCAACTGTGGTGGTCAATTCGGGGAAATATCCTTTTGTAACCCAGGCACAAGCCGGTGCTGTTAATCAGGGATTGTTGGTACGTGACCGCTTGTATTTTAATGAGCAGGTGTTCATGATCAGGGTTAGGGATATACTGCCCACGGTACAACGTTACTTTAGATTCAGGGGGTCGGCAAGCCAAACGCTTACACGTAGCGCTGCTAATTTTGCTACACTTTATGAAACCAGCAGCGGCGGAGGTACAGACTTTAGGTATGCTTATCGCCTTGAGCAGGATGGAGGAGGAGTCACGTTCCCTTCTAAATTCTGGCAGGCATCTACGTCTACAACCACTATTAGTGACAATTTACTGGATCAGTATGTACCAGGTATCCGTCTTTCGGAAATGTATTATATCCTGGCTGAAACGGCATCAACACCTGCTATTGGCGTGGGCTATTTAAATACAATACGCCTGAACAGAGGAATTGGCGTTTTACCGAATACGATCACTGCTTCGACGCTTAAAGCCGAAATTACCAAAGAGTATCAGAAGGAATTTTATGCAGAGGGGCAGTTGTTCTTTTACTATAAGCGTATTAAAGCCTCCAGAATGCAATTTGGTCCTGCTATGGCACAGAGTCAATATATACTCCCAATTCCACCTTCTGAACTTCAATTTAATCCGAATTATGCTAATTAATCACACTCGTATTATGAAATACCTATTATATGTGACGATAGTCTTATCACTGTTTTCTTGTAAGAAAGAAACGGTAGAAACCTATCAGGGAAAAGATGGCGTTAGTTTTTTTGCTTACACCGATCAACAATTACATACCACAGCGGTAAGAAGTTACTCTTTTGCCTTTCAAAAAACGGTAAAAACAAGGGATACCATGTATATACCCTTGAGGCTTACCGGAAAGCTTTCCGATAAGCCACGTACCGTATTGCTAAAAACAGCTGCAGGAACAACTGCAACGGCTGGCGTGGATTTTGAGCTAAAAGAAGTGACCATTCCACCTGGAGTATACATATTTAATTATCCACTTGTACTGATCAACTCTGTTGGAATGGCAAGCCATGTTTATAGAATCGTGTTGGAGCCAGCAGAAACCAAGGATTTTACTTTAGGTACGCTCGGACAGACTCCAGCAACCACCGCCAATCTGCGTACCGAGGAAAACTTTAGATATCTGAAGATCGATGTATCCAGCATGTATGTTAGACCTGCTTATTGGGATATTCTTGATGAAGATTTTGGTGAATTTAGCGCTGTTAAGTACAAGTTCATGGTTAAGGTACTGGGTATAACAGATTTCTCTTTAGATAGTATCGGTTCTGACGGTCTGCTCAACTTCCCCGTGACACTGAGAAATGCACTGGCCGATTATGAAGCTGCAAATGGTCCATTGTTAGATGAGAACGGTCAAGAGATATCGTTCCCTTAATTAAAATATTATGCATTTAAAACATTTTTTTAAACTCAGCCCGGTTTTTATTGTCATCGTGCTCGCATTTGCTGCCTGCAAAAAAGACAATCAATCGCTTAAATATGATCAAATCAACGACATTAAGATTACGGATGCAACCACCAGTTTTACGGTAGCTCAACGGGATTCGCTGATCATTACACCAACTTTGTCACAAACAATGCCTGCGGGTGATTCATTTACCTACAGTTGGAAAATTGACTCAAATGTGATATCCACATCTCAAAATTTGCGCATCAAAGTAACCTTAAGTCCTGGTACCTATTTAATGACTTACAGAGTAACAAGTAATAGAAACGGTATTTATACGCTGAAGCGTTATACCGTTACCGTCACTGGAATCTATCCAGATGGCTGGTATATCGTGAATAACAAGGATGGGAAAGGCAAAGTTTCACTCATCCGGACAGATGATGTCTTTTTTGACAACCCTATGGAAGTGGCCAATAATAAAAGCTATCCAGGTAAGGCACTAGCCGTATATAATTTTGGTAAAGGTGGTTTCTTCTATTATTTCAGCGATCAAAATGTATATCGGTTTAATATGAACGACTGGCTGGAGCTTGGCGATAAAAGTTCTATACTTCCGAATTTGGCTACACCGCTTCCGTTTAAAAGTGCACCTGCTTTTATCTTAGACGCCTCCAAATTTGACCAGTTCATTGTTGCCGATGGCAGCTTATATGCTGGTATTTCAGGCTCGACTTCGGAAAACGTCAAGCCCTTCACCCAACGCATTCCTGGCGACTATGACCTATACCCGGGTGTGTTTCCTAACACTTATGACCTGACCTATTTTTATGATAATGCTAAAATGCGCTTTATGCGGATGGCTATATTTTCCAGAATCCTGGAAGATGCACCTAAAACAACGGGCTCATTTGACATGGCAAATGTGGGAAGAAAAATGATTGCGTCTGATCGTGGCATATCAACGATATTCGAAGAAGAAATTGAGTGGTATTTCATCATGCAAGATAATAACGGACGCTACCTAATGTCTTTAACGTATGATCAATTTGGCAGTACCCTTGTTGGGGTTAATCAACAAATGGTAAATAGCCCGGAAATTGGTAGTGCAACTAACTTTGCAACCTCCTCCATCTTAAAACAACTTTATTATACTGTTGATAATAGGGTGTATTTATACGATATGCTTGCAAATTCTGCACGACTTATCTACACTTTCCCGGCTGGATATGTAATAAAAGATATCGAAATGCAACGGACGACCAGTAAACGACTGGTGATCGGTGTGAATAATGGTGCAGCGGGTGAAGTTTATTATTTCGACATTAATGCGCAGGGAGAATTTAACAATAGTACCTATGCCAAGAAGTTTACCGGCTTTGGTGAAATTGTACAAATTGCGCCTGCCAGGAAAAATTTGTAAACACAATGAATTTTAGATAATTATTTAATATTATATTACTATGAAAAAGATAGTCTTACTCCTAGCAATCCTGGCTATAGGAGAGTCTGCATTTACTCAGCAGGCAAAACCACCTTATCAGGCAAGTCTCGATTCTATGAAACTCTTTATCGATCTTTCAAAAAAAGAAGACATTCTCAACCGCCTGGTCAAAGCCCATCCGAACGAGAGTTTTGATCAATACAGGGCTATACTCGTAGATAATTTTGTAGTGGCAAAAAATTCTGAGAAGGCTTTATATTATTTCAACCAGATCCAGGAAACTGCAAGAATTATGTATGTTGAAAATGTTACTACCGGTTTAATGGCTTATGATTTGAAAGCAGCTGAAACTTTGGTTAAGCAAGAATTAAACAACTCAACAAACGCAAAGGAAGAGCGGTTGTATTTGCTACAATTATACAGTCAGGTGGCGGATAAACTGGGCGACCATGAGAAAGCTTTCGCTGCTATAAAAGAATGCTATGAGCAGGCTAGCAAAAAAAGTGCAGGATTAACTGCACAGTATTATTATTTGATGAGCAAAAGCGGCAGGTATCAGGAAGCGCTTCCTGAATTGGAGAAAGCAGTTTTATCAGGCCTGGCCAATGATGATGTCAAGACAGAACTAAAAAATGCTTATGTAAGGGTGCATCCAGGGAAAGATGCAAATGCTTACCTCCATGCCTTAACCAAGCAGTTTGATGACAAATATAAAGCGGAAATAGCAGCCAAAATGCTGTCGGAGCAGGCACCGGAATTTAAGGTAAAAGATATAAACGGTAAGGAAGTCTCCTTGTCAGACTTTAAAGGAAAGACAATTGTTCTTGATTTCTGGGCAACCTGGTGCGGACCTTGTAAAAAGTCGTTACCAGCGATGCAAATGATGGTTAACAAATATAAAAATGACCCGACGGTAAAGTTTTTGTTTATACACACCTGGGAAACGGTTCCAAACCCAAAACCTGACGCTGTAAACTACTTGTTAACCCATAACCTGGATTTGCCTTTATATATGGATACTAAGGATCCGGTTACAAAAAAGAATCCTGCGGTATCATCATTTGGTGTTTCCGGAATTCCCGCAAAGTTTATTATTGATGGCAATGGTAAAATACGCTTTAAAGAATTGGGATTGCTTTGGCCAAATGAGGTTGCTGTGAGGCAACTTTCAACCATGATAGAGATGTCCAGATAAAATGTAATTATCCCAGGATGGATAAACCATTATTCAAGCAAACCCTTATATGCCGAAATGCATATGAGGGTTTGCTTTGAAAAGACACCAGCACGCCCATAGCATATTATATTAGCGACATAGAAATCCTGTGAATTGAAAGAACGGCAATTAATGGATTTTCGTCTGTTTGCGTTCAAACGCCGCGATACTTAAATTGCCTTTTAAAGTAGTATACTGCTTAACAGTAGGATTATTCTTTGCGTAGTTCGGTAGGCGATTAGCTTAATGTCATTAAGTTAAGCACTAGGGTCGTCAGTCTGAGCGTAGTCGAAGACTTTTTGATAATGATCCCGACCTCGCAAATAAACATTTTAACGGCTTTCGCATTTCCATCCAGCTAGGCCATAGCACAGTATCCCCGTTCTACTTAAATCCGGCCTAATAAATTTTTCGGGCTGCACTGCCTAAGCCAACCTACTAGCTTCGAAAGAAAAATTTTCAGCCGGCATTTTTTGTTACTTTTTGATGCCAAAAAGAAAGAGCCCTTCGGCGGCGGCGAGCCGAGGCAAGACTGCGCCGAAGGGGAAAAGAAATCAATTAAATGTTACTTGTATTGATTTTTATAAATAAATTATCCCTCAGGGTGACATCATTTTGCGATTTATCCCTTAACTTAATTAGCTTACAGGAAACTTCGTTGCTCATGCTTTATATCAGGGCATTAGCAAAAAAGGGGATGCAGCACGATAGCTACATCCCCTTTTCATTAGTCTTAAGGATTATTTACCTTTTTTCATTTTCTCAAGCGTAACCTGGTACTGCGCTTTATTTTCAGCTGCAACCAGGTCTACTGCTTTTTGTTGCATGGCGATCGCCTGGTCCTTCTTACCCAGCTTATACAGCAGGTTGGCATAAGTGTCAAGGTAGGAAGGCTCTTTACTCTGGGTCTCATCTACACTGCGTTTACTCCAGCTCAACGCCTCAGCAATGCAGTCAGGATCTTTACAGTTTTCAAAAACAGTCCATGCAAAAGAATTGAGCATTTCAGCAGTTACTTCGGTACCATATTTTTTCATGTAGCTTAACACTGCCGGCTGAAATTTGTCCCATTTTTTTTCGCTCTGAAAAATCTGGATCTTCATCAGGTCTACAGGTTCGCTTATGTCTACTGTCGGGTATTTCGCCCGTGCGGAAGCAGCCAACGAATCTATATTTGCGTTGGGTTTCCTAAGCGCAGGATAGATATTTTCCTCCAGGATAATAGTGCTTAAGATTTTATTTGATTTTCCCTTTCCCAAAATCGCATCTGTTTTTTCAGGATCTTTTAGCATCAGCTCAAATCCCTTGCTTTTAGTGCTTCTGGTGTATCTGCTGATAAACTCCAGGTTCTCTTTTGTATAGAGGTCTTTTTGTGTATCAATATAAGCGTTGGCAAATTTTTCGGAGTTTTCCTCATCATAAGCGGCCTCTGCACTAACGGCCAATTGTTTCAGGGTTTCAGGAGTAGGATTTCCCGACTCGCTTTTTTTTAGCAGTGTATAATACTGGGTTTCAGGGTTAAGCGCCATCTGTGCTCTGGCAATAAATTCATCTGCCTCACCGCCGCCTACAATACGGTGAACAAGCTCTCCCTGTGGAGAGAAGATCAGAAAGGTAGGATAGGCATTTACCTTAAACTCTTTGCTCATAGACTTGGCATCTGCATACCAGCTTTTAACTTCTTCACTGTCATTTTTAGTCTGGTCGAACTGTACCTTAACATTTACAAAGTTTTTGTTAAAGAATTCACCAACTTTCTCCTGTGGGAAAATGGTACTGGCCATATATTTGCAAGGGCCACACCAGGTAGTAAAGCAGTCGACCAAAAGGAATTTGTTCTCTTTCTTTGCTTTTTCCTTCACCTGCTGCCAGGAAAGCCCATGTTCAAAATGGGTGCCTTTAACCTGTGCACTACCAATAAAAGGCAGCAGCAGGAATATTAAAAATAATTTTTTCATATCTGTTTGTTTTATTTGAGTTAATAAAGATCGTGATTTTAACTAAAAGTGATGTATCATTGCTTTAATTAATACAACTCTTCTTTAAATTTTTTTTAAAACTATTCTAAGAGCCTGTTTAAATTTTTATTCAATTACATTACTTCTCCTAATTTGTCACAAGAGCGAAGTCGATTGCTTCTCTTAAATATAAAATGGTCTTCGACTACGCTCAGACTGACGACATACGAAATAAATTTTATTTAATTTTAAACAGGCTCTAAATTTCAAGAATAGTTTTTTGTTGATGGACCAGGCAAGACCAATAACAAAATTTTTATAGAAGATTTTAGGAGAATTGCGGATTTGAAGATGACCCGCTATCCCTGAAATCCCCAATCTTAAATTGATGAACTGTTAATTCTGCCACCATGGACTGCAAAAGCTATGCAATCTTTGATGTGCAATGCAATTTCATAGTTATTTATTATTTTCGTTATTTAAAGTTACGCTTATAGAATAAAAGCGACGCCTCAGCTTATGATTAAGTATTTTACATTTAGTTTTTCGATTGCTTTTATTTCCTGGATAGTTGGCATGATCATAACTGCCTTACTTTCAAGAACAAATTTTTACAGGAATGGATTAGCCAACCTAAATTTTATAAAAAATGAAAAGGTTAACGGATTAGTTGGACTAACACCGTTCAAATGGATCATCATGCATAGCTTCTTTAAATATTTCAATCCCAGGTTATCAGTCACTAAAAAAATCCTGGCAAATGAGCTGGGAGAATATAGATTGGAAATGACAAAGGCTGAACTAAACCATCTTTTTGCTTTTCTATTTGTGATGATTTTCATCGTAATTAAATTATCACAGGGCTTGTACTTATTTGCAATTGTGATGTTACTGATTAATATTTTAATGAACCTATATCCAAGTTTGTTGCAGCAACAGAATAAGAGGCGAATTGATCGTTATCTCCATATACGAAACCAGCGATCACTTAACAGCCTTGTTGGTCAGGCTGGTTGAGAAAACAGATTCCTTATTTAAGCATAAGGAATTCTTCGTTTTTTGAGACGCTTATTTTTAGTTGCCATAAGTACTACAGATATGCATGCTAAAAATTTTTTAGCAGGATATAGAATTTCTATTTTTAAGTTTGCCTAAACTCACCCAGGTTAATTAACGATACCTGGGTAAGTTTAAGTGGCAAAGAGTTATTTTCTTCTAAATAGCCCGAAATTATACTTAAAGCCAATCAGGTAACTCGTATTACTATTTGCGTTGGTTCCTTTTGCAAAAAACTCGATGTTATCACCTTTTGCAAGCGGCATTTGATAGCCAATACCATAAGCTTGATAAAATCCGTTTGACGCTGTGGTGCCATAATTGTAACTGGATCCTGTACCCATATACTGATAGTTTATTGTTGTGTAAGCGTCCTGATAGCCAAAATCAGCAGCCAAATAAAACTTACCCATATAATACTTTGCACCAGCATAGAATGCATTTTGGAGGAGTTTAGAATTTATTGCTTGTTTCCCCCCATTATTACCATCATAAATTGCAGGATTGTTCTTTTGCGTATAAGCGATATTTACGCCGGCAGTAAGTCCCCAATGTTTATTGAGCCGATATTCATATCCAACCTCGGCTCCGTATACGGGGGCCTTAATTGTTGAATTTAGACCGACAAACGGAGCGACGTAAACAGAATGTTTAAGCAATGAGTCTTGAGCCATTATTTTGCCCACACCCAGTGCGCCAAATAACATAAGAAGAAGTGTAATTTTAGTTTTCATACTCCGAAAGTATTAACTTCCTTTTCGTCTGCGTAATCATTAACCCTTTTTAACTTTCTTGACAATATTTAACAATTTCGGATATCTGTGGTTGCAACTGGTTCAAGTTTTTACATAAATCATTCTTTCTTTAAAAAAAATATAGGATTGTAGGGTGGGAGCCAACAGATGGCTTTTGAGTTAGTTTATTTTCAGGAAATAATGGGACGAGAAGGTAACATCATTCAACTTACATAATTGTTTATTGTTAAACTTAACCATCAGTCTAATTATGTCAGCAGAAAATCCCGTACCCAGTAGAAACGCTAAACAACTTCATGTGATTTTATATAGATGGGTTAAAATACGGTTATTTTATGTTAAAATACGGTCAGTATTATGTTGCAATTGTGTTTACATTTAATAAACGTTTTTCAGACGTTTATTAAATGCTTATTATCTTCTGAAGTGATAATGAGTATAACTAACTATTAACCAAATATAACTAATATGAACCAAAGTCGAATCCTCTATAGGCAAGCACCTATTTAAAAGTCAGCACTATCATTTTTTCAGATAAGGGATATGTTTAAACAGAAATGGGTTAAGATTTCGTCTTATGCCATATTTCTTTGCTTATTATAATAAATGTCGTTTTGACATTTAAAATTAATCTTGAAAAGGAATGGGGAATGTTATGCCTGTTTAAATCCATCTAAACCACTAACCAAATAATTTTATGAGTAACAAACAAGGGTTAAGCCCAAAAATTCGTAATCTGCCTGATTTATTGACCGGGTCTTTCAAAATAATGCTATCACCAGTGATGAACAGGCAGCAAAAAATGAAGGAAATTAAATCGGGTTTTAGCAGTATGGGATTAGCAAAATATGTCATGCTTTTTCTCATCTTTTTGAGTATTAATTCCATGGCCCAGAATTCAATAACGGTAAAGGGTATTGTTAGGGATACGACAAGTGGACTCCCTGGCGCCGTGATCAAAATTGTAGGGGCTGCTAATCAAGGAGTCGCTACAGACAATTTTGGCCGATTTGAAATTAGGGCTGCAAAGTCGGCGATGCTCACCATAACATGTATAGGATTCAAGCCAAGGCAAATTTCACTTGCTTCAAAATCAGTCGATGCAGGCAATGTGATCACTTTGGATATCAAACTTGAAAGTGCTACCACAGAGTTACAGGAAGTTGCCGTAACGGGATTTGGTAATACCCAGAAAAAAGCGAGTATGGTTAGTTCGATTACGACGGTAAATGTGAAGGATTTAAAAACCCCTTCATCAAACCTGACTAATGCCCTTGCCGGGCGTATTGCCGGAGTGATCGCTTTCCAGAATAGTGGTGAGCCAGGATTGGGCACTGATAACTCGACCTTCTATATCCGGGGTTTATCTACGTTTGGCTCAGGTAAAAGAGATCCACTCATTTTAATTGATGGAGTGGAATCCTCGGCTACCGATATGGCGCGCCTGCAACCAGATGATATCTCGGATTTTTCTGTACTGAAAGATGCTGCGGCCTCGTCAGTTTACGGTGCAAGGGGGGCAAATGGGGTTGTCCTTATTAATACCAAAATGGGAGTGAACGGAAAGCCCCAGTTTAATTTCAGGGTAGAGAATAGAATATCGAGGAATACCAGGGATTATGAGTTTGCAGATAATATCACCTATATGAAAATGGCGAATGAAGCTTCAATAACACGTACTCCAAATGGAATTGAGCCCTATTCTCAAAATAAAATAAACAGTACTGCAGCTGGTGAAGATCCATATCTATACCCGAACAATAACTGGTTAGACCAGCTTATCAAAAAGCAAACGGTTAACCAGGGCTACAACCTGAATATATCAGGTGGTACCAACCGTGCCAGGTATTACATTGCAGGTACCTTAAACCAGGATAACGGTAACTTAAAAGTGAACCCGATTAATGATTTTAATAATAATATTCGCCTGAAAAACTATTCAATCCGGACGAATATAGATTTTGATCTCACCAAATCAACCGTATTAGTTATTCGTATGTATGGCCAGTTTGATGACTACCAGGGGCCGATCGGTGGGTTTGATGGTTCAAGGCGTATCTCTGGCGGTGAGCAAACTTTTAGAAATGCGTTAAACGCAAATCCGGTCATGTTCCCGGCTGTGTATCCATCAGGCAAATTGCCCTTCATTGAGCATCCGCTTTTTGGTTCTGCTCAAACACGCAATACCGACTTGAGTTTAAGTTCTAACCTGTATACCAATCCTTATGCGGAGATGGTAAAAGGGTATCAGGTTTATAAGACCTCGAACCTGCAGCCCCAGCTGGAATTAAAACAGGACCTGGCTGCTTTAACAACGGGCTTAAGTGCACGGGCAATGGGGTATTTGCGGAGGACTTCCTTTTACAGGGTAAATAGAAATTACGATCCATTTTTTTATTCTGCAGTGATTAATGCCCAGGATCAATCCTATAATTTAACTGCATTAAACGATGGTGGACAGAATTCGATAGGTACCGTTGGAACAGAAGTACTAAATTTTAGCAGGGATGCAAAAGATATTGACTCAAGGATGTGGCTGGAAGGTTCGGTTAATTATAACAGGACTTTTAATAATAAACATGCGGTTGGAGGGATGCTTGTTTCTTATCTTTCAGATTATGAAAATGCCAATGTTGACGAGCTGATCCAGTCTTTACCTTCGAGAAACGCAGGTGTTTCAGGAAGGTTCTCTTATGGGTATGACGATAGATATCTCGCGGAATTTAACTTTGGTTACAACGGGTCTGAGCGTTTTGATACGCGTAACAGATGGGGATTCTTTCCCTCTGCCGGTATTGGCTACCGGATTTCGAATGAAAAGTTTTTCGAACCACTGAGAGGTGTAATTTCTAGTCTTAAATTTAGGGCTACATACGGTGTTGCAGGAAATGATGCCATTGGAAGAGTAGAGGACCGTTTCTTTTACATGTCGCGGGTAAGTTTAAACGACTATAGTTATGGCGCCTCTTTTGGTAGAAATGACGGAGCTGCATTATATAGCCGTCCTGGTGTTTCCATATCCAGATATGCAAATGCTGATATTTCTTGGGAGAGGTCAACGCAGTTAAATATTGGGATGGATTTGACAGTAGGAAAAGGAATTGATGTAATTGTGGATGTTTACAAGCAAAAACGAACCAACATCTTGCAACCTGCAGCAAATATTGATAATGCAGCGGGCCTGATGGCAACAACTTTTTCTAATTTCGGAGAAGGTACATCCAAAGGTGTAGATATGTCTGGAAGCTATCGGGCAAATATTTCCCGTGATTTTTCGATCAATGCCAGGGGTACTTTTACTTATGCTACAACTAAGATAGGTAGGGTTGATGAACTTCCTTACCCTGCATCACTATCTTACCTATCGAGAAAAGGAACAGCATTTAATCAAGCCTACGGGTATATTGCTGAACGGTTGTTTGTTGATGATGAAGAAGTTGCCAATTCACCTGTTCAGTTTGGCGATCGTGGTCTCAGGGCAGGTGATATTAAATACAGGGATATAAATGGCGATGGGGTCATCAACACGGATGATCAGGTTGCTCTTGGTTATCCTACAGAACCAGAAATTACTTATGGTTTCGGATCAAGCTTTAGGTATAAGAAATTTGATTTTAGTTTTTATTTCCAGGGATCGGCCCGCTTTTCGTTTTTCATAAACTCGGAACAAGTTCAGCCATTTTATCAAAGTGGTGGTTATCAGACAGGTTTGCTAAAGGCAGTTGCCGATAATTATTGGACTGAGACAAATCCTAATCTTTATGCCTTTTGGCCAAGATTAAGCACCTGGAGGGTGCCGAGTAATAATGTAACATCAACCTGGTGGATGAGGAATGGCAATTTCCTTAGGTTAAAAAATGTGGAATTTGGATACACCTCGGAGATTAAAAAACTGAATGTGAGAAATATCCGCTTTTATTTGTCGGCAACTAACCTTTTCATGTTGAGTAAGTTCAAGATGTGGGATGCAGAAATGCGTGGCAATGGAATGAACTATCCACTCCAATCGCTTTATAACCTAGGCTTACAGGTGAGTTTATAATATAATATCTAACGGAAATGAATAAGAAAAAAATAATTGCATTAGCTGTCGTTTTCACAGTCTTTTGTAGCATAACATCCTGCAAAAAGTATCTGGACATTGTTCCTGATAACGTTGCCGTGATCGAAAATGCATTCAAACTTCGTATCGAAGCCGAAAAATATCTCTTTACCTGTTATTCTTACTTACCCAAAAATGGAGATGGCTGGTTCAATGCCGGAATGATGTCGGGTGATGAAATCTGGTTGCCCCAAACAGACAAGGCACATTGGCATCCAGCCTTTCAGATTGCCCAGGGGGAACAAAATAGAAGCAGACCCTTGTTTAACGAATGGGGTGGAGACTTAAAAGGAGCGAATGGAGGAAATAATTATCTCAAGATGTTCAGGGCCATACGCCATTGCAACATCTTTCTTCAAAATATCAAAGACGAAACAAAAGCGCCCGATCTGGGAATAGCTGAACGGGAAAGATGGATCGGAGAAGTAGAATTTTTAAAGGCCTATTACCACTATTACCTGATGAGGATGTATGGCCCTATACCGCTTATTGATGTAAATACACTCGAATCCTCGGACCCTGAAGGGCTTTATTATAAACGTGCCCCAATAGATGAGACTGTAAATTATCTCTCAGCACTTTTAGATGCGGCGACTGAAAAGCTGCCACAACGGATTTCTGATGAGAATAAAGAGTTGGGTAGAATAACCAAACCAATTGCGCTTGCTGTCAAGGCAAAACTCCTTTTAATGGCAGCAAGTCCGCTATTTAATGGGAATTCGGATTATGCGGGCTTTAAGGATAAAGAAAATACAACGTTTTTCAATCCGGTGTTCGATCTTAAAAAATGGGAAAAGGCAAGGGATGCAGCCAAAGCAGCAATAGAGTCTGCGGAGTTAAATGGCAGTGCCCTTTATACTTATACTAACGATTCGTATGGCTTAAGCGCAGAAACAAAAACTCAATTGAACATCCGCAATTCGGTAACCACCAGATGGAGTACTGAACATGTTTGGGCACTTTCAAACAGTTATTTTGTGAATGAAGCCCTTTGTATGCCGCCAATGGCAGGCATCGAAAATGTGGATAGATTCCAGTTACAAGGTGTTTGGGGAGCGCCGTTGAAAATTGCGAAAATGTTTTACAGCAAAAACGGTGTACCCATTGAAGAAGATAAAACACTGGATTTTGGCAATTATATGCAAACCAGGGTAGCCAATACTTCAGAGCGTTTTACAATTGAACCTGGATTTGCTACAGCAAGACTTAATTATGACCGTGAACCAAGGTTTTATGCTGATCTGGGGTTTGATGGAAGTAAATGGTATATGAAGGATGCGACCAGCACAAGTAGCGACGTAAACTCGGTATACGTCCAGTCAAAAAATGCAGAGCGATCTGGATTTGGTCATTTTACCAATTGGAATGAGACAGGTTATTTTATTAAAAAACTTGTTCATTGGGAGTCCACTACGAATACCAGTAATGCCCCAAGCTGGAAGAGCTATCCCTGGCCGGAAATAAGACTGGCTGACCTCTATTTGATGTATGCTGAGGCTTTAAATGAAGTGGAACCCGGTTCCGTTACTGCAATCAGCTATGTAGACCGCGTGAGAACCAGGGCCGGATTAAAAGGTGTTGTAGAATCATGGACAAATTATTCCAAGAGTCCATCTAAGTATACCAGCCAGGCTGGCCTTCGGGAAATTATTCGTAGAGAACGCCTGATCGAACTGGCATTCGAAGGTCAACGATTATGGGATCTCCGCAGATGGAAACTATCTGGCGAGGAACTCAATAAGGATATCACGGGACTAAGTGTTTTGGGTAAGACAGCTGAGAGTTATAATATCGAACGAACTATTTTCAGCCAAACATTTATAGCGCCCAGGGATTATTTTTGGCCGGTTGGAGACAATGAAATCAGAAAGAACCCCAAACTAGTAGAGAACCCTGGATGGTAGTATTTATTTTAAAGATAAAAATTATGAAATTAAAGAAAATAATAAATTACTTACTGCTGTTCACATTGGTATTTGCTCTGTTTTCCTGTAAAGAGGAAGAACTTGGTGGTCCAACAGAGCATGACGGAACTGTTCCGCAAATGGTAAGTAATATCCGTGTTGAGAATCTGAACGGTAAAGCCAGAATTACCTACAAGCTACCAAACGATAAGAATTTATTGTATGTAAAAGCAGTTTTTAAACTGGCCAATGGGACTAATTTTGAAGCCAAATCCTCTTTTTATAAAGATACTGTTGTAGTTGAAGGATTTGCCGATACGCTGGAGCATCAGGTATCACTGTATTCTGTAAGCAGGAGCGAAGTACTTTCGCAACCAACTATGGTAAAAGTAAAACCCCTGGAAGCCCCATTCCTTAAAGCATTTAAAAGCATTCAGGTTATCGATGCCTTTGGTGGATATAATCTGGCGGCTACAAATCCAACACGGGATAATATTTCCATAATTGTAATGAAGATGAATGTTTTTAAGCAATTTGAAGTCGATAATTTTAGGAGCATATTTACCCGTACTGACTCAATTTTATCGAAAATCAGGGGGCTGAGTACCACAAAGCAGGAATTGGCAATTTTTGTTAAAGACAAATGGGGAAACAGTTCCGACACGCTTTACAAAACAATAAATCCAATATTTGAAGCCAAGCTTAATCCATCACTTTTCCGGGCTTTGGTATTACCTGGCGACGCTCCTCAGGTTACCAACGGTGCTGCGCTGAATTATGCCTGGGATGGCAGGCTCGGATGGCCCTATACAAGTTTTACCCATCAGATCAATGGTGGTAATGGGCCGCATATGGTTAGTTTTGATACTGGCGTTTCGGCGAAATTAAGCCGGGTCTGGATTCGCCCTTTCCCTGAAGGAATAAGGTATTATTATCTCACTACGATGAAAAGGTTCGAAATCTATGGTTCTAATAGCCCAAATCTAAACGGAGCTTTAGATTCAAGCTGGATTCTGCTAGGTAGCTACGAGGTTAAAAAACCTTCTGGATTGCCTTACGGTAACGATAATGCAGAAGATCAGGCCACTGCTGCAGCTGGTTTTAGTTGGGACATTAATCTCGCTGCACCTAAAGTACGCTATCTGAGAATCAGATGCCTGGAAAATTGGGCAGGCGGAACCGCGCAAAGTATCAATGAAATAGAGGTTTATGGCTCGGTACAGTAAACAATTTGATTCATTATTAGAACTAAGGAGATGAAATACAAAATAAAGAAAACCGTCCTTGTTTTCCTTACAGCAGTAATGCTGTTTGGTTGCTCTAAGCCGGATGATTATAAAAAATACCTGGATGGAGGAGATATCCTTTACTCGGGTAAATTGGATTCTGTTAAAATTAACCCAGGTAACAATCGTGTACAGTTGACCGGTCTTTTAAAAGCCGATCCGAAAATCAACAGGATTAAAATCCTCTGGAATGATCAAAAAGATTCGATCGAATATTCGGTAAATATGAATACAGATTCCCGGAAATTCAGTCAGATTTTTAATGTTGAAGAAGGGGTACGCAGCTTTTTAGTGTACACTTTTGATGCTGAAGGGAACCGTTCTATTGCTGTTAATGCTGTAGGGAGGGTTTATGGCCCACGTTATGCTGCTTCATTAACCAATCGTGTAATTGGCAGCGCAACCCAAGCCAATGGTGAAACTGCCATTGATTGGCTAACCATTGATCCTTCGGCCGGACCTTTCGCTACTGAAATCCGGTACAATTCGACAACCGGATTAAAAACGGTCAGGGTACCTATAGCAAGCGAACGTACCGTATTGAATGATCTTGCAGGCACGGCATCTACAATTAGCACCAGGACCTTGTATCTGCCCACTAAATCAAGTATAGATACTTTTTATACGGAATTTGTTCAGGTTGGTGTTTTAAAGGATGTTACTGCTCAGTATATGTTAAATACCAGGATACCCTTTACCGCCAGTGTGAAGGGAGACAGATGGGGAATCCCAACTGGTTGGACAACCAACGATGCTGTGCGAAATTTCAGGCAGGCAGCAGGCGTATTTTATGGTGGGGTAGATGCCTGGTTTGGCGGCCCTCAACTGGCCATGGAAGCAGGATGGTCAGCAGATAATATGGTTACAATTACTGATGGTAAAATTTACCAAAGTCCTGTTTTACCGGCTGGGTTGTACACCTTCGAAATGGATATCCCCGATTGTACCGCAGGGGGAGACTTTTACACCGTGGCAGCAGACGGAGATGGGATACCCAATACAGGCAACATCGCGTCTTCATTGGCCTACGCTAAGACCAATGCACCAGGTACGCATAAGATTACCTTTACATTGTCTACCGAAAAGAAAGTGTCGCTTGGTTTCGTTGGCAATGTTCCAAATAAAGGGGCTGGAGATGGTACATTCTGGAGAATTAGTCAGGTTCGCCTGAAATATTTGCCCAAAACTAATTAGGCAGGTTTCCTGAGCGCCAGATACATTCTGGCGCTTTTTTTTATAACTTCATTGTTCTGAGTTGCCGATTCAGTTAGTAACATTTAGAGCCTGTTTAAATTTTTACAACAAATATCAATAGTCTTTTGCTGTCACACTGAGCGTAGTCGATTGTTTTATTAATGTGTTGAAATGGTCTTCGACTACGCGCAGATTGACATATGAAATAAATTTTATTTTAATTTTAAACAGGCTCTTAGTATATATCTGATAATAGCGATTTGCTTAAAATAAAAAACGAGACAAACAGCTCAAATCTGATTTGTCTCGTTTAGTGCTCCCGACGAGAATTGGCATAAAAATATAATTCATTGTATTGTGTATCTTTATGTTATTTTGGTGTCAACCGGGTGTTGTACCTTTTGATAAAGAACCGTGCAGGTTCACATTCCAGTTCTTCGGTAACTTCCTTACCGATACACACCATATCAGAGAGGTTACCTTCATGGTGTATTTCGATTTCTTCAACAGGTAAATGCCTTGGCAATTTTGCACGGCCATGATGGTTGGGGCGCTTGCGGACGTATTCAATCTTTTCCCTGTTTTCTGCCTGTTGTTCCACCACAGCTGTAGCATCAGCTTCAAAAGGTAGCATCGTTTGGTTTGGGTCACCTTCAAAGCGCTCATGTTCCTGTCCGAACTGCATCCGCTTGTACATGGCGAGTTGGGATTCAAGATAACCTATCTTTTCATCACGACTGGAAATAACCTTTAGAAGATCCTCTTTCGATAGGTTTTTCAGTACCGTTTCCATAGGTTAAAAATACTGGTTTACCCGTGATTTAACAAGGAAAAAGCCTGTTTTATACTAATGAATAACGTTTTTTCTGAATACGCTGCACAACATGGATACCTTCCACCATCAGTACCAGATCGCTCCATGACATTTCATTCCCTCCGCCTTTTGGAGCAAGAAAAGTACCTTGTTCCCTCCGCTTGTAGAAGACAAAGTCCCGCTCCAATTAGTTTGATATGTGTGCGACTGCGGTTCAAAAAGACGAATACTTCACCACTAGTAGGATTGCGCTGCATCCCGAAGCTAACTAACCCACACAGCCTATCAAAACTCTTGCGCATATCACAATGCCCCGAATAAAGGTAGAAACGATGAGGAGATCCTAGTGAGAACATGTCAGTAAAGACGGATCAACTGAACTAAAAGTGACAGGCCACCATTAAATTTCAGTTTGACCCCTTTGGGGTAAGATATTTCTATCTCTTTGGTGCCTGAAGGCTTCTCTATTGGAATAAATCCAACGGGGTATCTTCTTTTCGCCTCATCCGCGAATACCAGTAATAAAACTTCGCCTCATTGATCTCATTTTCTAAGCAATATTGTTTCTTTGACTTACCTCTGGATTGCCAATCTTCAATCATGGCTGTCATAGCGTTGTGCTTTTCTTTCAAATTATTCATATGGGCAAAGCTAAATCCGGAAAATTAGCTAATCACGATGTACTTGGTAGGACGGATACGTTTAAACAGGTATTTTAATCGAAACATCGAATGCCCCTTCAAACTTTCCAAAAGTAACTCCTGAATTTTTTCCATAGTAATCGAAAATCCTAGCCTGAAGATTATTCAGGCCTGTTTTTAGACTTGATGTGCTAGTTTCATTAGAAACTATATTTTTGGTCTGAATACAGATCATATCATCCTTCTGAAAAATATTCATTTTTCCATAATTTTCTGGATTTGAAAGATCTCCGTGCTTATACATATTTTCCATAAGAGTGATTAGGAGTAAAGGTATAATTTTAATTTCCAGAACACATTCTTCAATATTCAACTCAAAATAAAACTTATCGCCTTTAAGGATTTTAAGAATTTTACTCAAATCTCTTACCTGGGCAACTTCTTCGGATAATGGTACTAATTCTGAGTTATAGTTTATTTCTATTGAATATCGCATCAATGATGTTAATGAAATGATTGCCTCACCAGCTAACACATCGTTTCTTCTTACCCGGCGATAGATAAAGGTCAATGTATTAAAGAGTAGGTGTGGACTAACCTGCGCTCGCAGATGTGCGTTTTTTGCGATTAAAAAATTTCTTTCTGCAATTTCTTTTTTTAAAATCTGCTGCAATCGGTCCCATTCAAGTTCCTCTGCTTTTTTTCTCTCCTTAAGATACTGTCTCAAGAACCAATATCCTGTCGAAACAATAATGAAAAATATTGATCTATAAACAGCGCCGCCAACAAATTTTTTATCTATCCCTAAAACACTTAAAGGAGTTGATTGATTGTATTCTGTGAAAATGTGATTTAAAGTGGCTAATACAGGAATATATATTGTTATCTCTACGATTATTAAGCAAAATACTGCCAGTATATAGAAGCGTACTTTTGCAAAAGTATCCATCATGCGGGAATGAAAATAGAAGAGCGAAATGTTTAATAGATAATGCACAATATAATTTTCTGCTTTTCCAAATCTGCCAACAAATATACCTGTCAGCCCCGATTCATATAGTATGTACACAGCCCAAAAAAAGATGTGTATTCTATGCAACAAAAACCAATTTCGTAGGGATCTACTCATCCCAGTAATATAGTGTTTCATACCAAAATCTATCCTGTCTGTCACTTCTTGTTGACTTAATTCTTCTTAGCATTTAAGTTTCAAAAAAAACGCCATGAAAACAAAGAAAATCAGAAAAACAACATTGTTTTATTTTAAATCCTTTAGAACGAAAAAAAGGTTATTGTCCGATCCTACCCTTGATACCTTGACATACACTGCAACCGGGTGGCTTTTGCAAGGCTAAAAGCTAAGATCCATCCATTATTTATTCTGGATGGGTCTTAATGTTTTTTCAAGAAGAAAGTTACTTAGTGTTTTTCTGAAAATTTCCCCGATAGTAAATTTACTTCCGTTGCTCATGGTGAGTATATTCCCTTCGATTGAATTAATATGGTTCTTCGAAATTAGAAAACTCCTGTGCAGCTGCATGAAATTATTATATTTACTAAAAATTTCTTTGGCTTCTTTCAGTTTAAGATGGGTTACGATATTAGAATCAACAGTGTAGATTTTGATGTAGTTAGCTAAACTTTCTATGGCAACAATGTCAGCAAACCTCACTTTCACCATCTTCAAATCTTCTGATTTGTTTTTTATATATAAATAATCCTCTTCAATGTTTTTATTCAGTTCTTTTGGCTTTAGAAACTTAGAGACCACGGAAAAAAACTTTGAGTAGTTAAAAGGCTTCAACAAGAAAGCATCGGCTTCTACATCGAATGCCTCAAGCGCATACTTTGCATGACTTGTAGTGAAAATCAGTTTTTCAGTTTGATTTCTGATAATACCCGAAAGTTCGATACCATTCATTTTTGGCATGTCAACATCCATAAAGACCAGATTGAACATACCATTTTCCTTAATATAGTTTAGTGCTTCGATTGAATCGGAAAATGCTTTAACCAATTTTAGTTCCGGCGTATTTATAATATACTCATTTATTTCTTCTATCGCATCTAAATCGTCATCAATCACAATACATCTTTGAGGCATAAATTCTAATTGGTCAAGATTAATAATACACGGTATTTAACCGTAAATTCATTTTTATTAGCATAGGTGTAATCAATTTATTTCCATTTTAATTAAACCAATTCGGCTGGATAATCTCAGGAAAAATAATTTAAGGCTCCATTTTTTTTAATTAAAATCTATCGATTTGCTTCGTCCCCAAAAAATAGCATTACGTACCGGATTTGACCCGTTTGATAAATCTAAATGGATATCTTATTATTTAATGTCTAAATTTAATTTAAGAAATGTATAAATATATGCATTTAACATTATTAAAAAATAACTATATAAATTGTATTCATAAAATATCTTTAATTGACTAATTATTATGTATTCTTTATTTACAATTTTCATTTGATTAAAGGTTCAAAAATAAAAAATTTAAGAATAGAAATTTGGGAATAATGAATCAATATGTTAACTGAGAGAAACATTAGCGCAATATTAAATAATATTAAAAATTGAAAAAAGCAAATATCTTAGATAATTTAAACTTTATTAAATTGGGAGTTATGTCTGTCTCTAAACCTGGTATGTAAACGTAGATTAACTAATATTGTTACGATGGGAACATCGTGTAATTTAGATTCGGTTAACAATATGTAACGTGTTTAAGAATACTAGATAATAAAA
Organism: Pedobacter alluvionis; assembly: GCF_003664035.1. Classification (GTDB taxonomy): domain Bacteria; phylum Bacteroidota; class Bacteroidia; order Sphingobacteriales; family Sphingobacteriaceae; genus Pedobacter; species Pedobacter alluvionis. Next base: position 347,511 of record NZ_RCCK01000014.1, on the reverse strand, counting down.
TGTTGCCAAGAAGAATTTGTGTTAAAATACAATCTATTTATCAGGTAATAAATAATAGTCTTATTAGAAATAAGGAATTATACTATTGCAATTTTTAAAGTAGGGCGTTTGGAGAAATTTGATACAAATCAGAATCCCAAACAGGTCAAGTGTCGCATAATTATGAACTATATTGTGACTTGATCTAGCGATAGCTATGTCAAAATAGCAGGTTTTTCCTTAAATTATCATAAGCCAACATCCATATTGTATATTTTATGAATAATTTTAATCCCGGCTGGTTCGTTATTTATACTAGGCCTCGTCACGAAAAAAAAGTAGAAGACCAACTTAAAGAGCGAAAGATCGAGTCCTTTCTTCCGGTAAGAAATGAGATAAAGACTTGGAGTGATCGAAAGAAGATGGTAAAAACACCACTTTTCCCTTCTTATATCTTTGTTTATATCAAGGAACTGGCTCAATACTATACCGCCACGGGTCTCGACGGTGTGATTTATTTTCTTAAAACCGGAAAAAACGTATCAAGAGTTAATGAAAAAGTTATTAATGATATACAAATGCTTTTGGATTTTGGAGAGAATATCAGTGTTTCAAACAGCAGGTTTTCTACAGGTCAGCAGTTACTGATACAAAAAGGACCATTTGTGGGCAGGTATTGCGATTTCATAGAAGTGAACGGTTCCACATTGGCTCTGGTACAACTCAATGTCTTGCAGAGGAGCCTTACCGCAACATTACCATATGAATATTTAACGGTTGCCGATTAGTTTTTATTCCATTTTATTAATGCCTGTTACTTCTGTTAACTGTAAAAGTATTCTTGATTGTCTGAGCTATTTTTCTGAGGAGACTCCGGAGAAGAAGGCATTCGTATTTCTAAAATCAGCAATTGCTACTGAAGAATGTATTTCTTATGCTGGACTGTACCTGAAAGTACGTCGGCTTTCGATGGGAATTGCAGCAATTGTTGGCGTTGGTAAGCCTGTATTTCTGATCTATCAAGACGCGTATGAATTTCTAGTTACATTTCTTGCCTGTCAGCAGGCAGGCTTGATTCCGGTTCCTCTGCCTTATCTCAAAGGAGATAGGCAATTGGAAAGATTAGTTCCTATTCAACATGACATCAATGCAGCTGCTATACTTTGTAATGCCAAAGTCCGTGATTCGATAGAATCCAGCCTTTTCAAGTTTGAGGAAATAGAAGATTTGCTGTTGCTTGCTACAGATGAATTGAGTATTTCAAGTTTGGTTGGCCGGGAGATTGCAGTACCTCATCACGAAATATCGTTTGTTCAATATACCTCCGGTTCTACTGGAAATCCTAAAGGTGTTATTGTTTCAACTGAAAGCCTGTTACACAATCAAAAGTTGCTACAGGAAACATTTGGCTGCAATGCACAGTCCGTTATTTTCTCATGGTTACCTTTTCACCATGATATGGGACTGATTGGAAATATACTACATACAATTTATACAGGATCGACCTGTATTCTCATGCCTCCAATGGATTTTATTCAAACGCCATTAAAATGGCTGCAGTACATCTCTATGTACAAAGTCACGCACAGTGGAGGACCCAATTTCGCTTATGATTTATGTGTAGATAAAATTGCAGCATCTGCATGTAAGGATATTGATTTATCCAGCTGGAAGGTCGCCTACAATGGAGCCGAACCTGTTTCTAATGATACGATGATACGCTTTTCTAAACATTTTAAAGATTCCGGATTTGACTATGATGCTTTTTATCCTTGTTATGGTCTTGCCGAAGCAACTCTTTTAGTATCTGGCAGGAACGCAAAAAAATCGCCTCAGGAGATGATCCGCGTCACAAGGAATACGAAAAATAATAGAAAAGCGCTTTTGGATACTATTGGTGAAAATACCCGTTTGCTAATTAGTTCAGGAACAGTTGCACCTGAGATGGATGTACGGTTGTTTTCTCCTGAAGGCTCGTCAATAACAGATGAAAACCTTGAAGGAGAAGTATGTATCGCTGGGAAGAGTGTAACTAAAGGATATTGGAACAAACCTGAAGAGCATTTGTTTTACCATGCTGAAGGAATCCGGTTTCTTCGGACGGGTGATTTGGGCTTTCTTATTCATAATGAGCTTTTTATCAGTGGTCGTTTAAAAGAAATGATCATTATTCGTGGCCAGAATTTTTATCCTGGCGACATAGAACAGCATGTGTCCAAACTCAATGAGGCTATTGGCTTAAACGGAGTAGCTGCATTTCTTCTTCCGGGTACCGAAAGTAGGTTGGTAATTGCTATTGAGATTAAAAGAACAGCAATTCAGGAGCTTGATAAAGTGGCATTGATCAAAAAAGCCGATGGAATTGTCAATGGTATATTTGGGATTGACCCCTATAACATTTTGCTGATTTCCCCGCTTGGGATCCCCAGAACAACTAGTGGGAAACTACAGAGAACGAAATGTGCCGAGTTGTATCATCAAAACCTTTTCAAAATAATTAAGGCAAAGATTGATCAACATGAAAAACCTGTTTCCGAAGCGGGGATTGGACTGTTAATCGAAGAAGTAAAGCAGCTTGGGGACTATGAAAGTATAAAAAAATACCTTTTGCTCGTAATCAGACTTAAGGTAAATGGATTAAATATTAGTGATTTGAATGAAAATTCGGATCTGACAGAATCCGGACTCGATTCTTTGAGGGCAATGGAACTGATCAATACAATAAACAAAGATCTGAACATTTATATCGATACTACCTTGATGTTCCAGGCGAATACACTGCCAGGTCTAATCGGTTTAATTGAGAATATGTTGTGGTTGAAAAATGAACAATCTTCAGGTAAGGAAATCATCCTATGAATGCACTAGAGATCATCGCCATATTAAAAAAACATAAGGTAGTTCCAAAGCTTGAGGATGGGCAACTCAAGTTGGTTGGAGAAACCAGGTCCTTAACGAAAGAACTGATTGAAGAAATTAAGAAGAATAAAGATGTATTGTTTACTTTTTTAAAAGATTCTAACGATCAGTTGCTTTATACACCAATTTCACGAGTTGCTGTGCAGGAAAGTTATCCCTTGTCTAATGCACAGTATCGGCTTTGGGTTATGGATCAATTTGAGGGGGGACATACTGCTTACACAATCACAAAAGGATTTTATTTGAAAGGTTTTGTAGAAGCCAATCATCTAGAAGCAGCATTTCATATGTCTGTTCAGAGGCATGAGAGTTTGAGAACGGTTTTTAGAGTAATTGACGGAGAACCTAGACAGGTGATTTTACCTGATTTGAAATTTCAAATTGAATATGAGGACGTTAGTAAGCTGGAGTCTATTAAGTCATACCTCAGATACGAAGTAGAAAAATCTGTTAACTGGGATTTTGATCTAGCAAATGGTCCCTTGATGCGCGTAAAACTATTTCGGATTTCTCCTGAAGAATACGCCATGATTTTTGGGATCCACCACATTGTTTCAGATGGCTGGTCGGTAGGGGTGCTTGTAAAGGAGGTAATGCATTTTTATGAGGTGTGTTGTGAAAAAACCGAACCTGTTCTAGAGGAATTGCAAGTGCATTACAAAGATTACAGCGCTTGGCTGGATCAAAAAATTAACAGTATAAAAGGAGCCGATTTTAAAAATTTCTGGAAGAGCCAGTTTGAGGGAATAACCGAGCCAATAAATTTGCCAGTTGACTTTAACAGACCGGATATTAAGAGTTATGAAGGTGCTTTCTCAAAATACTTTTTCGCTGCGGATTTTTATAATTCTATAAGCGACTTTTGTAAAGTTAAACACGTCACTGTTTTTAACTTCTTTCGCGCTGTGCTTACTGTATTGTTATACAAAGTTTCAGGTCAGAAAAACATCGTTATAGGCACTCCTGTGTCGGGAAGAAACCATTTTGAACTGGAAAATCAGATTGGTCTTTACATCAATACCCTGCCCTTGTCTGCCTCCATTATTCCAGATGAATCATTTATTGATTTTCTGAACAGGATCTCTACGCATTCTTTTAAAGCTTTTGATTACCAAGAATATCCACTGGACAAAATTATCGACGATCAGAATTTAAAAAGGGACATCAGTAGAAATCCCTTATTCGATGTGATGATGGTACTTCAAAATACCGCGATTAGTGACGGAACGATTAATATTACCCAGCAATATGGTTTTGAGCTTGGCATGTTAGATGCTTATTTGGATGATGATGATCACAAGTCTGAGGGTGAAAAAAGAGCAGCGAAATTTGATCTCAGTTTTTACTTTGACAAGGATCCGGAAAACGAATATTTTCTCGAAATTGAATATTCCACAAGGCTTTTTGAAAAAAATAAGATTAATCTGCTTTTTGAAGCTTTTGTCCATATCATTTATCAGGTACTGGCCAATCCAGAAGGCCGCGTTAAAAATATTGAAATCATTTCAAGTGAATGGAAACAAAGGATTCTTCATCAATATAATACTCCGATAGACACTATTGATGAGCAAAATATAGCAGGATTACTTGAGCCTTCGCTTAAGCGATATAAAAACAACAATGCTATTGTAACAAATGAACGGAGCATTTCCTACGAGGAACTTGCTTCCTGTTATCATCGCGCTGCAGGATATCTTGAAAAAATAGATGGATTAGCGATGAATGCACACATCGGTTTGTTACTAAGCCGTTCTGAATGGATGATTATCAGCATTATGGCCATCCTCAAGACGGGAAGGGCTTATGTACCGATTGATATCCGTTATCCTGCATCTAGAATTAACTATATGATTGCGGATGCAGAGCTTGACCTGATTCTGGTAGATGATGAAGGTATGGGACTTCTTCCTAAAGATTACAAGGGAAAGGTATTACATATTGACTATCTGAAGACGTCAGGAGACGTTGGTGAAATTAATAATGATTCCTCCGATTTCCGAGAGCATACCGCTTATCTAATTTATACCTCTGGTTCGACAGGTACACCTAAAGGTGTTCAGATTTGTCAGCGGAATACTATTGCTTTCCTAAAATGGGCGATGGACGAGTTTGCAGCCATTGATTATGAAATTTTGTATGCGGCAACCTCTTACTGCTTTGACCTTTCGGTATTCGAGTTCTTCCTCCCTTTACTTCATGGTAAGACGATTCGGATATTGCAGTCAGGGACAGAAATCCCCAAATATCTGAAACGAGAGAACAGGGTGATGATCAATACTGTTCCTTCTGTTGTGAGAACTTTACTGGAGGAAGGGGTCAACTGGGCAGGTGTGGCTGCGCTCAATATGGCGGGAGAAGCAGTTCCTTTTAAAGTGAAAAAAGAAATTGATTACTCAAATATAGCGGTCAGAAATTTATATGGGCCATCTGAGGATACGACCTACAGTACCATTTATCGGTTTGAACCGGATGATTATCATTTTGTACCAATTGGAAAGCCGGTTGGTTTTACACATCTGTACATTCTTGATAAAGATCAGAACCTGCTTCCGCCCGGAATTGAGGGTGAAATTTATCTTAGCGGGCAATCTGTAGCGAAAGGTTATTTTAATAAAGAGGAGCTTACGGCTGAAAGGTTTTTGGATAATCCTTTCCTTCCAGAGTTTAAAATGTACAAAACCGGTGATCTCGGACGCTGGTTAGCCGATGGAAATGTTGAATTTCTTGGGCGAAAAGACGATCAGGTTAAGTTAAGAGGGTTTCGTATTGAGCTTGAAGAGATACAGTTTCAACTGGAACAACATCCCTTAATTTCTGAAGCGGTAGTTGCAATCAGGCAAATAGGCGAGGATAAATATCTGGTAGCTTATTGTGTATCAGATGAAATGCCTTCTTCGGTATTGCTGAAAGACTTTCTAACACAAACGCTGCCAGTGTATATGGTTCCTGATTATATCATCAACCTGAACAGCATACCCTTAAATACAAATGGCAAAGTTGATAAAAGCCAGCTGCCGGATCCTATTGCAATTGTTAGCGAACATTTGGTGATCAAATCACCGGAGACTGATACTGAAGTTCTACTCCTTAATTTGTGGAAAGAGATTCTTGGCTTTCGGGATTTGGGAGTCAATAATAATTTTTTTGACGTTGGAGGACATAGCTTAAAGGCCACCAGATTAAGAACGATGATTGCAGCAACGTTTGCCAAAGACTTAACTTTACACGAGTTATTCAGTTACCCTACTGTAGAAGAGCAGGCCAGGATTATAGATCAAAAACCGAAGTCAGCCGGAGTTATACTATCCAGGGCAGCAGCTGTTGATCATTATCCGATCTCCTATGCTCAAGAGCGTTTGTGGGTACTAATTAGCTTTGAAGAAGCTTCAAAGGCCTATAACATGCCTGCTGCGTTCAAAATTATTGGTAAGTTAAACATTGATCTGCTGGAAGATGCATTTCGCGAGGTGATCAGAAAATATGAAATATTAAGAACCATTTTTTCGAATAAGGGACTTGAACCGGAGCAAATTATTCTTGAACCTGAAGCCATCCGATTTTCTGTTGAGGAGATAGTTCTGGAAAGTACTCTCTCTCTTGAAGAAGAAGCACGTTTTCTGCAGAATAGGTGGCAAACCCCATTTGATCTAGAAAAAGGTCCCTTACTGAATTGTTTTGTATTAGCAACAGGTAGCCGTCAGATACTTTCCTTCAACATGCACCATATCATCAGCGATGGATGGTCTGTTTTGGTATTGTATAAGAATATTATTCAGGCCTATCATAACCTATCTGTAAATGGCATAGCAGGTTTACTTGGGCTACCGCTGCAATACAAAGATTATGCAGTTTGGCAAAAAACAGCAGTGCAGGCTGAGCAGATCCAAAAGCAGTTGGCGTATTGGAAAAATAAGTTTGCAGGAGTGCTTCCAGTAATTGAATTGCCTGTTGATTTTAACAGACCTGCTGTCAAAACCTATAATGGCTCTACTCATTACCTCGAATTCACAACAGCCTTGAGTAACAGCTTGTATCAATTATCCTCGAATTCGGGAGTTAGCCTTTTCATGACCTTATTGGCAGTGATGAATGTATTACTTAAAAAGTATACCAACCAGAACGACCTTGTAATTGGCGTTCCGGTGGCGGGCCGGAATTATGAAGAACTGGAAGACCAAATCGGCTTCTTTGTCAACACACTTGCGATTCGTACCATCATAGATCCTAAGGACTCTTTCTTGTCTTTATTGAAGCTGGAGAAAGAGCTGATGCTTGAAGGGTTTGATCATCAGGATCTCCCTTTTGAATTGTTGATCGAAGCGCTTGAATTAGAAAGAGACCAGTCCCGATCACCATTATTTGATGTGATGCTTGTGCTGCAGAATCGGGATACGCTGATGGAAGCGGCTTCCCAGCGCATAACAGATGACCTTAAATTTGAACGTATTCTTTATCCTTCAGGCATTGCCAAATATGACCTTACTTTCTCTTTTTCGGAGTCGGCCGAGGGGCTTTCGTTGGAAGTAGAATATAACAGGGATCTTTTTAAAAAAGAAACCATTAGCAGGCTGGCACTGCATTTTGCTTCTTTATGTGAAAAGGTTACTGAAAATCCTGACATAGCGGTTAAAGATCTTAGTGTAACAGATGCCCGAGATAATGAAGTTTACCTTTCCTGCGACCGGACAATGGTGAATTATTATCAAACGGCCACCATCGTGAGCACTTTTCAACATCAGGCCAGGCTTTTCCCTGAGAATATCGCAGTAATCGCAGACAATATCAAACTAACGTACCGGGAACTGGATGAGAAAAGCGGGCAACTTGCCGCAGTACTAATTAACGAGTATAAGGTACAACCTGAGCAGTTGGTGGCACTTTATTTTGAGAGAAATGAATGGATGATCATCGGTATCCTCGCAGTGCTAAAGTCGGCGGCAGCTTACATTCCGGTTGATCCTTCTTATCCGCTGAGCAGAATTGATTACATTATGGAAGACAGTTCTAGTAAACTGATCCTTTCTGACGCCACGTTTCCTGAAAAATTAACGCCATATCAGGAGCTGATCCAGTACCTGGATATTTCAGCTTTATCATATACCGGTGAAGGTGGCCAGGCCGATGTGCAACCGGAAAACCTTGCCTATATTATTTATACCTCAGGCACTACAGGAAAACCTAAAGGAGTAATGATTGAGCACAGAAATGTGACCAGGCTGATCGATAATGAAGAAAATATTTTTGATTTTAACGTCAGCGACAACTGGTCTTTATTCCATTCTTATGCCTTTGATTTTTCTGTATGGGAAATGTTTGGTGCTTTGTTAACCGGTGGTACATTGGTTATTGTACCAAAAGAGGTGGCACAGAATAGTGCTTCATTTTATGAATTCCTGCTGGAGCAGGGGATTACGGTATTGAATCAAACGCCAACTGCCTTTCGCAGTTTAATGCAGATTAACAGGGACCGGCTTTCGGTACCCCCTGTTACCTTGAGGTACCTCATTTTTGGTGGAGAGGCATTAGCTCCGGAAATATTGAGGGAATGGCATGATCTCGTACCCCTATGTAAAAATATAAACATGTATGGAATTACGGAAACCACTGTACACGTGACCTTTAAGGAAATCCTGTCTCAGGACATTAAAGAAAATATAAGTAATGTGGGTTTACCTATTCCGACGCTGAGTTGTTATGTTTTGGATAGTGATTTAAAGAAGGTACCTATCGGGGTAATTGGAGAGTTATATGTAGGTGGTGCGGGTCTTGCCAGGGGGTATTTAAATAAACCCGAACTTACGGCCGGGAAATTTCTCCGGAATGTATTGACAGAAGGCGACAGGATGTACCGTTCGGGAGATTTCGCAAGAATTTTGCCCAATGGAGATCTTGAATACATCGGACGTCAGGACGATCAGGTAAAAATAGCTGGTCATCGCATTGAACTTGGAGAAATTGAAACCGCATTGAAACGTATTGAGGGAGTATCGGACGCGATAGTATTGCCGGTCAAAAATGCGGAAGAAGAATATGAGCTGGTAGCTTATTATATCAGCGTTCAGCAAGTCGATTTGCCTCTTCGCCAAGAACTAGCTGAGGTACTTCCTTCTTACATGATCCCTGCTTATTTAGTCAACCTACCTGCATTTCCTATTAATCAGAACGGAAAACTAGATAAGAAAGCCTTGCCTAATCCGGAACTAACCAAGTCGAACCTTGTTGAATATACACCTGCGCGCAATGATTTTGATCTGCGGATTACGGCGATTTGGGAAGAGGTGCTCAGAAAGGAAAAAATAGGAATCAAAGATAATTTCTTCGATCTGGGGGGAAATAGCCTTAAAGCAACCAGGGTACTGTCACGTATACATGAGGTGTTTGGTGTAAAAGTAGATCTGAAAAACCTGTTTACAGAAGCCACAATCGCACATCTGTCTGACTATGTGGAGACTGTACAATGGATGGAAACTGAAAATGAATCCATCGTTGATGGTGACAATGAAATAATTTTTTAGAATGAAGCACTTGTTAGCATTATTATTAAGCTGTAAGGAAAAGGGCGTGAGAATTCATACCGATCCTGCGGGGAATAATTTAAAAATATCAGGACAGGTAGGTCTTCTTTCTGAGGAAGAGAAAACAGCGTTGAAAGTAAATAAAGAGGGCATTATCCTGATGCTCAAAGGCAAGGAGAAGAGTTCTTCTACAATTCCTCAAACTGGTGTTCAGGAAGATTATGAGCTTTCTTTCAGTCAGAAGCGGATTTGGTTGATGAGTCAGTTAGAGGAGGGAAATATTGCCCATAATATTTTCCTCGTAAAGGATTTGTCAGGAAATCTACAAACTGGGCAACTGGAGCTTGCTTTGAAAAGCCTGTTGAACAGACATGAAATTCTGAGGACTGTTTTTATTGTAAATGAAGAGGGAGAGCCAAAGCAATTCATTCGGAATTCCGAGGATTGTAATGTAGAAATTCTGCACAGTGATCTCAGAAATATTGAAAATCCGGATATGCCTGATTTATTGGGGCAATGTGCCTCAATTCCGTTTGATCTGGTGAACGGTCCTTTATTCCGGCCTGTGTTGTTCAGACTTGCAGAAGACAAATGGATTTTTGTATTTGTGATGCATCATATCATTAGCGATGCATGGTCAATGGATGTGGTGATCAATGAACTGTTGTATTATTATCATGTGCATGGAAATGAAGTACCAGACTCGCGTCCGGACTTAATGATACATTATAAAGATTACGCCGCCTGGCAGCGCCAGCAGCTTGAAGCGGCTTTAACCAGCTATAAGTCTTACTGGCTCAAACAGTTTAAAGGGGCCTTACCTGTACTCGAGTTAACAACAGATAAAATCCGGCCGGCAATTAAAACGAATGAAGGGGGGAGCGTTATAAGTTTTGTCGATCAGCGTACCGTAGAAAAGATAAAACTTCTTAGCCATGAACACGGCGGCACTTTATTTACTGGTTTGCTTACGGCCGTATACATTTTATTATATAAATACACCGAACAGGAAGATATTATTATTGGCACTCCTGTGTCAAGCAGGTCACATGTTGATCTTGAGAATCAGATCGGTATTTACCTGAATACGCTGGCACTGAGAATCATATTTAGTAAAACCGAAAGCTATCGTCAGCTTTCGGCAAAGGTTAGCGATACCTCAATGGAAGCATTCAAATATCAGGAATATCCTTTTGAGGCATTGGTTGAAGAGCTTAATCTGCCCTACGATAAAAGTAGAAATCCTCTTTTTGATGTGATGGTTACCCTCCAACAAGACAAGGAAGGTAAGGGTATTGCTCAGAAAACGCCAGACGATCTGATAATCAGCAATTATACCGGTGATGTTGTTGTGCCAAACAATAAGTTTGATCTGGTTCTCACTTTCACGGAATCAGAGGACATGCTGACCGCTCATTTTGAATACAACTCTGCTATTTTTCACAGAGAAACTATGGAACGTTTTGCTTCACGTTTTTCTTTTGTTTTGGAGCAGCTTTCTAATAAACCTGATGTTTCTATTGAGAGGATTTCTTTATTTGACGAGCTAGAAAAGCAGCGCATGCTAAAGCAGGTTACATCTGCAGCAGCTCCTTTCCCTAAGGGCCAGTGTATCCTCAGCTTATTTGATAAACAAGTGCAGTTGTCGCCCGACAATACAGCCATTTTTTACGAAGGAACAACATTCACCTATCGGACATTAAATGAGCTCTCGAATCAATTCTCTGCCTACCTGCGCCTTTCTGCTCATCTTCAACCAGGAGAACTGGCGGGCATTAACCTGCCAAGAACAGCCTGGGTAGTCGCGGCGATACTCGGCGTATTAAAATCCGGGGCTACATATTTACCTATAGACCACAATACCCCGGCCGAACGGATTGATTATATGATTAACGACAGCTGTTGCAGATTGGTCATAGACGAGGCTTTATTAACTGATTTTTTACTTAAACAGCACGACTTTGATATAGCTGATATCCCATCTTCACGAAGTCTTTCCACTCCTGTATATGTGATTTATACCTCAGGTTCTACCGGAAATCCTAAGGGAGTAGTGGTTCACAATGATGCACTTGTTAATTTATGCTATTGGCATATTGATGCTTTTTCGGTGAACAACGAAGATCGCGCAACTTTATATGCAGGCCTTGGTTTTGATGCTGCCGTTTGGGAGTTGTTCCCTTATTTACTAACAGGTGCAGGCCTTTTTATGGTACCTGAAGAGATTCGGCTGGATATGGAAAAACTGAGGGCATACATGGAATTGCATCAGGTTAGTATCGCATTTTTACCAACACAGATTGCTGAACAATTTATGCAGGCTGACCATTCCTCCTTAAGACATTTACTGGTTGGAGGAGATAGACTAAAATCTTTTACTAAACAAAAATATCAGGTTACTAATAATTATGGTCCTACAGAAAACACGGTGGTTAGCACCAGTTTTCTTGTGTCAGAATACTTGCCTAATATTCCGATAGGTAAACCCATTGCCAATGTTAACATCTATGTAGTAAATGGCAGTAATGAGATTTGTCCGGTAGATATACCTGGCGAAATCTGTATCGCTGGTTCAGGCTTGTCCTCGGGTTATTTAAATAATCCGGAGCTAACTACAGAAAAATTTGTACCTAATCTTTTTCATCATGAGGGGATGCTTTACAAAACCGGCGACTATGGCAGATGGCTACCTTCAGGTAACCTTGAATTCTTGGGCAGGAAAGATAACCAGGTAAAAATCCGTGGAAACCGGGTTGAACTGGGCGAAATCGAGAGTGTGCTTAACACTTATGAAGGTTTGTTGGAGGTTGCTGTAATTGCTACAGATGCAAACGATTTCGGTGAAAGGGAACTGATTGCCTGCTTCGTTGGCGAAGAAACTGTAAGTGTGCCTGTTCTGAAGGCATTCTTGGCAGAGAAACTCCCTGCTTATATGATTCCCGGATATTATGTGCAGCTGGCCTCTATGCCGCTGAACCAGAATGGAAAAATAGACCGGCAGTACCTTGCGGGAAATACGGAATCCTATATAGGAGCAGGATTGGTATATGTTGCTCCGGCAGATGAACTGGAGAAAGAACTGGCGGGCATCTGGGGATTAGTACTCGGCAGGAAGGAAATCAGTGCCAATGATGATTTCTTTTTACTGGGCGGAAATAGCCTTAAAGCAATGCGACTGATAGGAATGATGCAGCGCAGCTTTAAAATAAAAATAGGGCTGAAAAACATTTTTGATCATTCTGTTCTGACGGATCAGGCTTTATTTATCAGAAAAAACCTGCAAACAAAATATTTGGGCATTGTGCCAACCAGCCCTAATCCCCATTATCCCTTGTCTTCCTCTCAGAGAAGACTTTGGCTTTTGAGCCAGTTTTCGGATACCAGTATTGCATATCATATTTCAGATATCCATGTATACGAAGCAGAACTGGATATAGCCGCTTTAACAGCAGCTTTTTCTGCTTTAATCGAAAGGCACGAAAGTTTGAGGACCGTATTTAAAGAAGACGAATATGGAAATGTTTTTCAGTATATCCGTTTACCTGAAGAAGTAGATTTTCAAATTTCTACAGCTGTTCTGGAAATTGGAAATTCTTTAGGCGATATTGTAGAAAAAATAAGGCAGCAGCCTTTTGATCTTGCTGCAGATACTTTGTTAAGAGCCGGTGTAATACGGATTTCTGCAGATAAATGGGTTATTGTAACAGTAATGCACCACATCGTGAGCGATGGCTGGTCAATGGAGATTCTGAACAGGGAGTTGCTCTTGTTTTATCAATCAGAAATTTCCGGAAATGCCTATAGACCAGAAGCACTGAGCATTCATTATAAGGACTATGCCGTGTGGCAGCAGGATTTGTTAAACACTGATATAATGGCCGGCTCCAGAACTTACTGGCTGAACCAATTCTCAGAGAACATACCTGTTTTTTTACTCCATGGAGATTACAATAGGCCTGCGATAAAAACCCATAATGGGGGAGTAGTTCGCAAAAATATAAATGCTGCTACCGCAAAACAGCTGATCAGATTTTCTAAAGAGAGGGGATGTACGCTGTATATGACTTTATTGTCGCTGGTTAGTGCCCTCCTGTATAAATATACTAGCGAGGAAGATATCGTAATTGGCAGCCCAATTGCCGGAAGGGAGCATGAAAGTTTAGAAGATCAGATTGGTTGTTACCTGAATACGCTGGCAATGAGAATGCGTTTTAGCGGAAAGGACAATTTCTCGATGCTACTTACTGCAACAAAAAAGCTAACCTTAGATGCTTATGAACACCAGTCATTTCCATTCGATGAGCTCGTTAATTTACTTCCGCTTCAACAGGACAGGAGCCGGAGTGCGTTGTTCAATGTAATGATGTTACTGGCAGAAAATAATGTACAAGAAAAACCAGGCAATGCTAGCCTGTCTCTCTATCAGGAGGAGCTGAAGGTTGCCAGTAAATTTGACCTGACCTTTAGTTTTCAGGAATTAGGTGAAGAACTTCAGTTGAGTTTGATTTACAATAGTGATATTTACAGTGAAGGGCGTGTTTCAGCGATGTGTACCCATCTCGAGCAGCTGGCATCAGCAGTTCTCCGTTTTCCTGAAGTTGCGCTGAAGAACCTTGATTTTCTGACTGCAGAAGAGCAGTCGGCACTGATGGGTCACTGGCCTGTTGCGGGGGCTCATGTTGGGGATCAGGATACGGTTGTTTCGCTGTTCGAAGATCAGGAAAAACGCACTCCACTTGCCATCGCGCTGGTTTTTGAGGAGCATTCGCTGAGTTATTCTGCCCTGAATGCACAGGCGAACCGTTTGGGCCATTACCTGCGCAGCGAATATGGTTTGCTTGCCGATGATCTGGTTGGCATCTGCCTCGAACGGAGCCACTGGTCTTTAGTGGCCATGCTCGGGATTTTAAAGTCGGGCGGGGCTTATGTCCACATTGATACGGAATATCCGCAGGACCGGATTGATTATATGCTGGCAGACAGTGGCTGTAAAGTGCTGATTGATGCGCAGGAATTGGCGAAGTTTCTGTTGCTCGAAGGGAATTATCCTTCCAGTAATCCTGTGCGTGCAAACCGGTCTGCTGATCTGGCCTATGTAATCTATACCTCTGGTTCTAC
>NZ_RCCK01000014.1:0-332220 GCF_003664035.1 Pedobacter alluvionis | reverse complement strand
GGCGTCTTTTGAATGACGGGACAGTTGGTTTTCTGGGCCGCAAAGATGATCAGGTTAAGATCCGTGGTTTTAGGATTGAACTTGGAGAGATTGAGCGGGTTCTTCTTGATTATGATGGGATTTCAGGGGCAGCGGTATTGGCAAGATCAGATGCTCATGGCGAAAAGCGTTTGGTGGCTTACGTTTCAGGATCTTCTGCTTCGGATGTTGCCGGAATCCGGACTTACCTGAGCCGTAAACTACCGGAATATATGGTTCCTGGAATGTATGTGCCATTGGAACAGCTGCCGCTGACCAGCAATGGCAAGACAGACCGCAAATCGCTGCCAGACCCAGAAACTTCCCAGTTGGACAAGGGATACACAGCACCAAGAAATGAGGTAGAAGAAGCCTTGGTTTTGATCTGGGCTGAGGTACTCGGACTGGAAGCGGGAAACATCAGCGTAAAAGACAATTTCTTTGATTTGGGCGGACATAGCCTCAAAGCAATCAGAATTGTACTCAGAATTCATGAGAAATTTAATGTAGAGATCAACTTAACCCACCTATTTACGGAACCTGATATAGAATCTCTGGCCATAGAGGTTGAAAATATCTTGTGGTTGAACGGATCGGAAGATACCCGTGTCATAAATAACAAAATTATAATTTAATCACCAAAGCACGATGCAGACAGACATCCTTATTGAGTCATTAAAAAAAGCAGATCAGACTATTATTGTAGTGAGGCCAAAAGAAGGTGCCTTATTAACGCTGCAGCACCTTTTACAATATCTTGAAAAAGAAAAAGGCAACTTATATCAAATGCTGTTAAAACATGGCGGTATCCTATTTCGAGGGTTTGATATCAATGATAAAGAGGAGTTTTTAAAAGTGAAAGAAATTTGTGCCGGTGCATCAAATTTCGATTACGTAGACGGAAATTCTCCGCGGACCAAGCTGTCTGATAATGTTTATACCTCAACAGAATATCCAAAAGAATACCGGATTTCGTTGCACAACGAAATGTCTTATTCCAATAAATGGCCCGGACTGATTTTTTTCTTTTGTAAAACGCCTGCAGAAGAAGGGGGAGAAACACCGGTACTGGACTGTCGGAGCATCCTGAAAACGCTTGATCAGGATATGGTAAAGGCATTTGAGGAATATGGTGTTAAATACACCCGTTGTTTGAATGGAGCTGTTGGTGCGGGTAAAAGTTGGATGGACACCTTCGAAACACATGATAAATCTGTGGTTGAGGACTATTGTAAGGCCAATGATATTCAGTTTAAATGGGATGGCGATTTTCTTTGTCTGAGTCAGTTAGGCGCAGGCGTTGAAGTACATCCACTAACTAAAGAAAAGGTATGGTTTAATCAGGCAAACCAGTTCCATCCCTCAAACCTGCCGGAAGATATTTACCGTGCACTAAAAATGATGTATTCCAAAAACAAACACAAATATCCCCAATATGCCTATTTCGGCAATGATGAGGAAATTCCGGAACAATACTTAAGCGAAATTACAGAACAGCATTTTGAACAGGCATTTATGTTTAAATGGGAAAAAGGCGATGTGTTGATGTTGGATAACATGCTGATGGCACATGGACGAATGCCATTTAAAGGAGACCGAAAAATATATGTGAGCATGTGCTAAAGAGCAGCTTAACAATTGAATACAATATGATAACCCGCAGGGATGAAAGATATCAAAACAATAATAAGAGATTTAAGGAAGTCCAATATAAGATTGTCTTTAAAAGGTGAAAATATTGAAATTGATGGGGACCTGACAGCAGAAATGTTGCTTGAAATCAGACAATTTAAAGAACAGATTATCGCTTATCTGAAGCAGAATACCAGTACTGTTAGTTTTAACAGAATTGCAGCATTGAGCCCCGACAGTGATTATAGCTTATCTTCTTCTCAGAGAAGACTATGGATACTCGGACAATTTGAAGAAATAAATGCCGCCTATAACATTGCCAGGGCGTATGTGATAGAAGGACCTTTGAACATCAAAGCGCTTGAAGAAGCATTTCATAAGCTAGTTGAAAGGCACGAAAGTTTAAGAACCATTTTTACGCAGGATGACAATGGAGAACCCAGGCAGGTGATTCTTGATCCCGAAGATCACAGGCTTAAAATGGTATACGAACCACAGCATAATCAAGCTCTTTCCGTTGCCGAGCTTTCAGGATATGTCAATGAACTCTCGTTTCGCACCTTTGATCTCTCTGCAGATGCCTTAATCCGCATCCATTTATGTGCGTGCGCTCCTGGGAAATGGGTGTTGGTGTATGTGATGCACCACATCATCAGTGATGCCTGGTCAATGGGAATTTTACTGAATGAACTGCTTTATTTTTATCGGTCACTCACAGAAGCCGGGGTGCTGCCCCTTAAACCATTGCCCATACACTATAAAGATTATGCAGCCTGGCAGCAATTGCAATTGCAACAACCGCAAATGAGTTTGCACAGGGATTATTGGCTGGCCAAACTGGAGGGTGAACTGCCAGTGTTAGATATGGGCTCCGATAAGTTAAGGCCTTTGGTGAAAACATATAACGGAGGCGTATTGAGCCGCCGGATTAATAGCAGTTTAACCACTGGAATAAAAAACCTGAGCCAAGAACATGGAGCAACTTTGTTTGTGGGATTGTTAAGTATAGTTTATGCTTTACTTCATCGCTATTCTAATCAGGATGATATTATCATCGGTACACCGGTAGCGGGCAGAGACCATGTAGACCTTGAGCAGCAGATCGGGTTTTATATCAATACACTTGCCCTCCGGATGCGTTTTGAAGAAGGGATGAGTTTTGAAGCACTCTTATGCGCTGTACGGCAAAGCATGCTCGAAGCGCATGAACACCAGTCTTATCCGTTTGATGAACTGGTTGCTGAGCTCGATTTGAAAAGGGATCCTGCCAGAAACGTTCTGTTTGATGTTATGGTGATGTTGCAGAATACAAAATTGGACCAGCCTCAGGTGCCAGAAACTTCAAGTGAAATTATCGTAAAGTCTTATGAAGAGAGCGGATCGGTAGTGAGTAAATTTGACCTGGGTTTCGGATTTATTGAAACAAATGATGAGATACACCTGAATATCGAATATAATAGCGATCTGTACAGCGTGGCGCAGGCTGATCAGCTGGCCGGCCATTTTGAGCAATTAATGATGGCGGTAATTACCAATCCGGAAAGCGCCATACAGGAAGTGGATTTCTTGAGCAAAGTAGAAAAGCAACTGCTGCTGGTTGATTTTAATGGGAATAATACCAGTTCCGTTTTAACGAAAACTGTGGTAGATCTTTTTGAAGATCAGGCAAGAAAACAACCCGGCACAATAGCGCTCGCGTTTAATGATCAGCAGCTAACTTATGGCGAACTTAATCAACTCGCCAATCGTTATTGCAGGCACCTTCAGGAGGATAAGCAGCTGGGCAGGGGAGATCTGGTTGCTGTAAAACTTGAGCGTAGCCAATGGCTAATTGTTGCCTTGTTAGGCATACTAAAATCAGGGGCTGCCTATTTGCCTTTTGATCCGCTTTATCCACAGCAAAAGATAGATTTTATGATTTCTGACAGCAAGTGCAAGGCTGCAATAGATAAGAAAGCCATCGATTTGTTTTCAGGTAAAGCAGATGCCTACAGTGCTGAAAATATCAACGCTTCGGTTTCCTCAGATATGGCCTATGTAATCTACACTTCGGGCTCAACTGGTTTTCCGAAGGGATGTGTAATAACCAATGCCAATCTTGCAGCATACATTAGCTGGGCCAACAGCTATTATTTTAAAGATGGTATACCAGCGAGTTTTGGACTTTTTACATCCCTGTCTTTTGACCTCACGGTAACCAGTATTTTTTGTCCATTAACTCAGGGAGGGAAAATTCATATTTATCACCCTGAAGAAGAACTATACGACATCCTGAAACACAGTTTTAGTGAGGAAAGTGGAATCAACAGTATCAAATTGACGCCATCGCATATTAATGTTTTAAGCCAGCTTAATTTACGGAGTAATGTGATTAAGTACGCCATCGTTGGCGGTGAAGAGGTGACGACAAAACAGGTAGAGGCTTTAAAAAAGATTCATCCAGAAATAAGGGTCTATAATGAATATGGACCAACGGAAGGAACCGTAGGTTGTGTTGCAAAAGAGCTCCACCCAAACCAACCTGTCATGATTGGTAAACCGGCCAGCCACGCCAATATCTATGTGCTTAACTCCAAATCAGCACTTTGCCCCATAGGCGTAATCGGTGAGATTTGCATTGGAGGTGATGGAGTATCTTCTGGTTATCTTTTTAATACTTCTCTGACTACAGAAAAATTTATCAATGATCCATTTGTGGCAGATAAAAAAATGTATAGAACAGGGGATCTGGGAAGGTGGTCGGCCTCCGGCGAACTGGCATTTTTAGGACGTATGGATCATCAGGTTAAGGTTCGTGGATACAGGATAGAAATTGAAGAAATTGAAATGAACATCGCTGAAATTGATGGGATTGAAAATGTGGTTGTCCTTGTAAAGCCTAATCCAGAAGGGGATAAAGAACTTGCTGCTTATATGGTCTGTAAAGACGATTTGGATATGATTTCAATCCGAAAATCACTGTCGTCAACACTGCCCGCTTACATGATTCCGGATCATTTTATTAGGCTGGAGGCCATGCCTTTAACCGTTAATGGGAAAGTTGATAAAGGTAAATTAGCTACACTGGAATCAGGAGTGAAAGAGAAAGTTCCGATTATCGCCCCTAGAAACGAAATCGAAGAAAAAATATTGGAAATATGGTCGGAAATCCTTCGCAGGCAAGATATCAGCGTACTGGATAATTTCTTCCTGCTTGGAGGAAACAGTTTAAAAGCAATGAAACTTGTGACCTGTATTCATAAAGAATTTAATGTAAGAATCAAATTGGCAGATCTTTTTAAATATGCCACTATTGAAGAAATCGGTAAAGATATTTCAAGAAAGATTTGGGCTAGGCAAGGGAAAGAAGTGCAGGATGCGGATTTAACAACTGAACAAAATTTTATACTCTAAACTATGATTGAAGAACTTATTGACCGGTTATTATCTTATAATATAAAGATTGAGCTTTTGGATGGAAATCAATTAAAAATCCATACCGCCATCAACAATATTCCTCCCGATCTTTTGTCTGAATTGAAATTAAAAAAAGAGTTGCTGATCGGTTATCTGAAAGAACAGCAGAAAATAGAAGATTTCAATAGGATACCTGTAGCAGCACTAGAGGATAGTTATGTCCTGTCCTCCTCTCAACGCAGATTATGGATCTTAAACCAGCTCAATAGTGGGGATATTGCATACAATATACCCGGAGTGTATATTTTTAACGGGAATCTGGTTGTTGAAAATTTTGAAACGGCCTTAAGAACACTGATAGAACGCCACGAGATCCTCAGAACAGTTTTCAGAGAGGATCTAACGTATATCGTGAAACAGCATATCTGTTCTCCGGATAAACTGCCATTTGATCTGGAAATAAAAGATCTCCGGGCGGTGGCTGAAAAAAATGAGGAAGTAAAGCGTTTGTTGGAATTGAATTTTAAACGGCCGTTTGATCTTGCTTCGGGGCCATTGATTCGTTTTTCGATTTTCCATACCGAAGATAACGTTTGGATTTTTAGCTATGTTATGCATCACATCGTTAGCGACGCTTGGTCAATGGGAATCTTAGTCAAAGAGTTGTTGCTGATCTATAATGCAGGTCTTTTAGGAAAGCATCACGGATTGGCTCCTTTGCGAATAAACTATAAAGATTTCGCAGTATGGCAACAGGCGCAGTTAAGTAGCAACACAGCAGAAAAACTCAGAGATTACTGGCTGGATATATTTAGCGGCGAGCTTCCTGTTCTTGCTTTACAAACTGATAAGCTCAGACCTGCTGTTCAAACTTTTAACGGGGCAAGAGTAACAAAAAGATTTCAATCGGGGACCGGTAAATTGATAAAGGATTTTTGTCAACAGCAGGATTGTACACTCTTTATGGGGCTGTTAACTGTCCTGAATGTTTTTCTGAACCGATATACCCACAACGAAGATATTATTGTAGGAAGCCCAATTGCCGGAAGGGGGCATACAGACCTGGAGGATCAGATTGGTTTTTATATCAATACGCTGGCATTACGAACCAAATTAAATCATCATGAATCTTTTCTGGAACTCTTAGAGAAAGTAAAAACAACGGTTTTAGGCGCATTTGATCATCAGGATTATCCATTTGATCAATTGGTTGAAGAGTTGAAAATAAACCGCGACCAAAGTAGAAACGCATTATTTGATGTGGCCATTACCGTACAGGGTGGTGATTTTGAGGCAACCACCCAACAACTTGGCGATCTGAGTGTAGAAAGGTATAACGGATATGAGAATTTAGTTAGCAAATTTGACCTGCTTTTTGTTTTTGTTACCTATGAAAATGAGTTGCAGGTTACACTTGAGTATAATAGCGATCTTTTTACTCAGGAGACTGTAAATCGCATGGCAGATCATCTTGCAGAATTAACGCATGCATTGATTCAACATTTCGATCAACCGGTTGGCGCGTTAAATTTTATAGACGAATCTGAAAGGCATCGTTTGTTAACAGAATTTAATGACACCAACTTTACCTTTAATCATACTGATGATACCCTAACAAGTTGGTTCGAAAAAATAGCTGTTGAATGTCCGGATGAGATTGCAGTTGTATTTGAAGATCAGCAATTAGACTACAGGACCCTGAATGAAGAGGCCAATAAACTAGCCGTTTATCTCCTGCAGAATTACGAAATCAGTCCGGAAACTTTTGTCGGAGTAATGCTAGACAGGTCTCATCATCTGATCATATCCATTTTAGCAATCTTAAAAACCGGAGCTGTTTATGTCCCTATTGACGCTACGTATCCAAAAGCGAGAAAAGAATATATCATTGAAGACACCGGCCTACAGCTATTAATTACGCAAAGCGAATACATCTTTGATATCGAAAGTTTTGGCGGACAGGTATTTGCGATAGATATTCAGTTGGATGTTCTTTCAGCTGTTGATGTATTTCCAAAAGTGGATGTCCGGGCCGAACAACTTGCTTATGTAATCTATACTTCCGGTTCAACAGGTATGCCAAAAGGGGTGATGATCAGTCATAAGGGCATCGTCAATACCATTGCTTCCCAGCAGAAAATTTTCGATATCAAACCAAATGAGCGGGGCCTGCAATTTGCTTCTGCTTCGTTTGATGCTTCTATGTCAGAAATATTTATCATTCTGCTAGCTGGTGGAACCGTATATATTATTGAGGAGTCTAAGAAAAAGAATCCTTGGATGATGGAACAGTTCATCAGTGATCATTCTATTGATATTGCCACAATTCCACCTGCTTATCTTCAATTGCTGAATATTGACAATATGAAGCCCTTAAGAAAACTGATTACGGCAGGAGAGCCGGCCCATAAAAATAAGGTAGAGGAATTTCTTACTGTCGGAACTTACTTTAACGCCTATGGCCCAACCGAATCTAGTATTTGCGCAACGGTTTTAAGCCTCGAAAAGAACAGTATCATTACCCAGCCCAATGTACCGATGGGCAAACCTATCGATAATACTCAGATTTATATTCTGGATGAATTGCTGGCATTAGTTCCGATTGGCCTTATGGGCGAGATTTTTATCGGTGGAGATGGTTTGGCAAGAGGTTATCTCAATAAAAAATCCCTAACGGATGAAAAGTTTATTGAAAATCCTTTTAAACCAGGCGAAAGGTTGTACAGAACCGGAGATCTTGGGCGATGGCTTTCGGATGGTAATATTGAATTCGTTGGAAGAAAAGATCAGCAAATCAAACTGAATGGTTACCGGATAGAAATGGAAGAGATAGAGCAGGTGATGATGCAACAACCCGGAATTAAGGCAGCAACAGTTGTGCTCCAAGCAGATGAAGAAGGGAACAAAAACCTGATGGCTTATTACATCCCGGCAGACGACCTTCTTTCTGTTGGACAAAGCATATTGAAGCATAAAACAAACGATTTTTTAAATGGCCGGGTTCAATTTTATGAGTTAAATAATGAGTTCGGTGTTTACGCCAATCATAAAAAAGAAGCGGAATTTCTGTACAAGGAAATCTTTCAAGATAAGACTTACAGCCAGTATGGTATCAGGATCGCAGACGGGGATTGTATATTTGATGTTGGCGCTAACATAGGAATGTTTTCCCTCTACAGCAGCATGAGCGCCTCAAATCTGAGAATTTATGCATTTGAACCCCTGCCACCGATATTTGAACTGTTAAAGTTAAATGTTGCGGTTTATGGGGGAGATATTCAGATTTTCAATGAAGGATTATCAAATCTCGTAGAAACCGCTTCTTTTACCTATTTTCCTAATTCAACAGCCTTATCCAGCAGGTATTCAGATCAGTTGAATATTAAGAATACAGTGGGCCAATATGTGATCAACACCGAAGCGCGAAACTCAGCACTCGTTAGCGACGTTCAGATCGACAGCTTTCTCGACAGTCACCTAAGGGAAGAGAAATTTGAATGCAATCTTAAAACCCTTTCCACTATCATTGCTGCGCATGATATTGACGTAATTGACCTGCTAAAGGTTGATGTAGAAGGGGGGGAAATGGATGTTCTGGAAGGAATTGATGAGGCAGATTGGAGCAAAATCAAACAGATTGTTCTAGAAGTACATGATATTAACGGACGGTTGGAAATCATTAAACAGTTATTGACTTCACATTTTTTCCAAATTCATATCCATCAGCATGAAGACCTTCACGATACCAAACTTTTCAATATTTATGCAATTTCAGAAGTTCATGCAACAGGTATTACGAAAGAAAAAGAAGCCTCAACTCCTAACGTTAATAACAAATGGTTAGCTTATAAAGAACTTAAAAACGGCCTTCGCCAGCGTATTGAAAAACAGTTACCATCCTATATGGTACCTCATCATTTGGTTGAGTTGGATGAATTTCCTTTAACTACTAATGGTAAAATTGACAAACAGGCTCTTCCCGGACCTCCTGATAGTGGCTCAGAAAAAGTTTCAGCATACGTTGCTCCTGAAACACAATTGGAAAAAGATCTTATTTCCATTTGTTCAGACGTATTGAAGAGAGAGCAGATTAGTATGAAAGATGATCTTTTTGCAATGGGTGGCGATTCAATTAAATCCATTCAGATTGTCTCAAGGCTAAAACAGAAGGGCTATACCCTTACTATAAGCGAGGTGATGCAATTCCCCGTATTAGAGGATATGGTAACACACATCAGTAGCGTTACCCGCGAGATCGAACAGGAAGTTGTTAAAGGAAATATTCCCTTAAGTCCGATCCAGTCTGATTTTTTTCTTAAAGAAATTCCTGACAGACATCATTTTAATCAGTCGGTGTTGCTTTTCAGTAAAAACAGTGTTGATGAAGAGGGATTAAGAAAGGTACTTGATCAGATCGTGATTCATCATGATGCTTTGAGAATGGTCTATCGTCAAAAACCGGAAGGCTGGGAGCAGGAAAACAGGGATCTTGATCAGGGATATGATCTGATGGTGACTAACTATACCGATGAAACTACTTTTTTGGAATATTGCAACCAGATTCAATCCACCATTAGTTTATCTGAAGGACCCTTATTCAGGGTTGGTTTATTTCGGGGCACAACCGGCGACCGTTTGCTGCTGGTTATTCATCACCTTGTTACAGATGGAGTATCCTGGCGCATCCTTTTTGAAGACCTTTCCAGTCTTTATCAGCAATATCTGAACGGTGAGCCCCTAATACTTCCCCTAAAAACAGATTCCTTTAGCTACTGGCAGGAAAGGCAAATCGCTTACACAAAAACGGAAGAGTTACTTGCCGAGGATGAGTTTTGGCAGGTAATGAACGCTGGTAGTGATGCGCTTTTACCGGTAGATCATGAACATGGGGAAAACCTGTTCAAAGATGTTTCTTCGATTACATTTTCCCTTTCAGAAGCGCAGACAGTGCTTTTGCTTACTAAATGTCATCATGCATACCGAACAGAGATCAATGACATCCTGCTCACCGCTTTAAGCGTAGCCTTATCTGATCAGTTTGAGCTGGAAAGCATATCGGTAAAGCTGGAAGGCCATGGAAGAGAAAATATCGGCGCTGACCTTGATGTTACGCGAACTGTAGGGTGGTTTACATCGGCCTATCCGGTGAAATTCGAGATGAGCGATCGTGATGATATGATCAGGCAATTGCTCAAGATAAAAGATTGCCTGCATAGGATACCAAACAAAGGTATCGGGTACGGCATACTTCGTTACCTGGCGGGTAAGAATTATTCGGACAATCCACCTGTAAGCTTTAATTACCTGGGCGATTTTGGATCCGGAACAGACACTGCCGGAGGCGAGCAGATATTTGAGTTTTCAGCCGAAGCGCATGGTAGTCAAATGGCTGATACGCTAGGCAGGGATACACAACTTGATGTATCCGGAAAAGTTGTTTTGGGTACATTAAGGTTATCTATTGCCTATAATACCAGGCAGTATGAGTACAGCACCATCAAACAGCTTTCGGATGCTTATATGAACAATCTGATGCGTTTGATAGAATTGTTGTCGGGCGAAGAGGAAGTGCATTTAAGTCCGGTAGATTTTACATATAAAGGTTTGAGTTTCGAGCAGTTAGATAAATTAAATAAATTATTATGATTGAAGATGTTTATATGTTAAGCCCGTTACAGCAAGGCTTATATTTCCGTTGGCTAAGTGATCCGGATTCCGTTGAATATTTTATACAAACCAGTTACACGATTAAAGGTGAGCTCGATATTCAGGCACTTGAGCAAAGCTATGCCGCAATCATAGAACGTTATGCTATTTTAAGAACTTTCTTTACAGAAGAGATAGATGATAAGGTATTGCAAATCGTTAGAAAAGATATGGCTCCAGACTTTCGCCACATTCAGGTCAGACCAGGTGATGATGTTGATGTCAAATTTTATAGGGAAGCAGACAGGGCAAGGGGCTTCAATCTTCATAAAGGGCCGCTCATGCGCTTCACCGTACTTGAACGTGGGGCCGAGGTTTATGAATTTATCTGGAGTTTCCATCATATTTTAATGGATGGATGGTGTGGTAGTATTCTAATCAAAGAATTTTTCCAGATTTACAACGGAAAGATAAATGGCAAAAGTGTTGATCTTGGCAGGGTTTATCCTTATTCGGGTTACATTAACTGGCTAAGTAAGTTAAACAGTAAGCTTTCTCTCAACTATTGGAAAACATATCTGGCATCATATGATACGACCAGTGTCCTTCCTAAAAAAGTAATGGGCGCGAATCAGCCTTATCAAACCAGAACAAAGTCTGTTGTATTGGATACGACGCTGAGAAAAGCCGTTAAAGAATATTGCATTGCTAATGGGATAACAGAAAATACATTTGTTAGTACTGCATGGGGATTGTTATTGGCCTTACACAATGTTACTTCAGACGTTGTTTTTGGTTCGGTGGTATCAGGCCGGCCACCTGAACTGAAAGGTGTGGAAGGGATGATTGGCCTCTTTAGTAATGCCGTTCCTGTACGGGTAACGATTACAGAAGACATCAATTTTAACGAATTAACCAAAGCCGTTCAGCAACATGCAATAAACGGAACCCAACATCATTATGTTCAATTGGCCGAAATACAGGCGCAAAGTGTTCTGGGCCGCGATTTGTTTGATCATATTCTTGTCTTCGAAAATTTTCCAGTTCAAAAAATGATTGAAGAGGGAATTAACGATAAGAGCGCAAAAAAACAGCTCTCCCTGATGTCGTTCGTAACCTTTGAACAGTCTAATTACGATTTTACTTTAACCGTATTGCCGGCTGAAACGATGATTTTCCGTTTTTCTTATAATGGTTCAGTTTACGACAGTTTGGAGATGGAGCAGCTTGCCGAGCAGTTTTTAACGATAATAAAACAGGTGATAGATCATCCATCCTTGCCCTTGCACCGGTTGGAATATGTTAGTACAGAGGAACGGAAAAAATTATTATATGATTATAATCCGGTTTATACCACTGCAAAGCAGGATATGTTAATACCGGAGCTGATAAAAAAACAGGCACTCCGCACTCCTGATGCTATTGCTTTAAGTGCTGAAGGATCTAAAATTTCTTACCGGCAGTTGGATGAAAAATCCGACCAGCTGGCTTATTATCTGAAAAGTACCTATGCCGTTAAACCGGATTTTCTGGTTGGAGTATTGCTGGATCGTTCGATTAATGCAATCATTGCGATATTGGGTATTTGGAAGGCCGGAGGAGCTTATGTTCCGATAGATCCGGATTATCCTGAAAGCCGCCGAGATTTCATTTTAAAAGATACAGGTCTCGAACTTTTGATTACCCAAACCGATCATCTTTTTAAACTGCAAAATTATGAACACGCTATTTTTGCAATAGATCTTCAGTTGGAAGGACTGGAAATTTCTGCCGATAGCAGCCAGGCACCCCTGGGTGCACAGGATTTGGCTTATGTGATTTACACCTCTGGTTCTACAGGCCGGCCTAAAGGTGTAATGATTGATCACGGTGCGATTTCTAATACCATTTATGCACAACTGGAGATCTTTCAGTTAAGCGCTGCCGACAGGGGCCTTCAATTTGCTTCTCTTTCATTTGATGCTTCTGTTTGGGAAATCTTTATGATTTTAACGATAGGTGGATGCCTGTATCTGGCCACTGAAGAGGAAAAGAAAGATCCGGAACTACTAGAGGGGATGATCAAGAAAAACCAAATTACCATAGCTACCCTTCCTCCGGCTATATTCAGACACCTGCATCCCGAAAATCTGCGCTCCATTAAAAAGCTCATTACAGCCGGAGAATCTGCCATTGTAGACAAATCAAAGGAATTTGCCACGTATGGTCTGTTTTACAATGGATACGGCCCTACAGAATCAAGTGTGTGTACCACTATTTATCAATTGAATGGCAAGAATTTAAATACGGAAAGCATTCCTATAGGAAAGCCAATAAGAAATACCAGTGTTTATATTCTTAATCATCAGGGCAACATGGTTCCGGCTGGGGTAATTGCTGAAGTCTATATTACGGGTAAAGGATTGGCCAGGGGTTATTTTAACCAGCCCGGGTTAACCAAAGAAAAATTTGTCAGCAATCCATTCCAACCCGGAACGAAGATGTATAGGACAGGTGATCTGGGAAGATGGTTAGCCGATGGCAATATTGAATTTCTCGGACGAGCAGATGATCAGGTAAAAATCAGTGGATACCGCGTAGAACTTGGAGAAATTGAAAATAACCTGCAGCAACATACTGATGTGGATGTTGCTGCAGTAATTTATGATGCAGAAACCAAAATGCTAACTGCATTTTATAGTGGTAAAAAAGAGTTAACTACCGGCGATTTACGCGGGTTTTTGAGCCTTAATTTACCAGTGCATATGATCCCTTCGGCTTTTGTACACCTGGATGAATTTCCGATCACTTCCAATGGTAAAACGGATAAGAAAAAACTGGCAGCAATAGAACGTTTCGCAAAAGATAACATTGCAGAATATGAACGTCCGGTAAATCATCTTGAGCAGCTTTTGGTGGATATATATGCTGAAGTACTCTTAAAAAAACAGGTTAGATTAACTGATGATTTTTTCGCATTAGGTGGAGATTCTATCAAATCTATTCAGGTCGTTTCAAAGTTAAAACAAAAAGGATATTCATTGAAAATTCAGGATGTGCTGAGTTTTCCGGTTGTGACAGATCTGGTAAAAAGAATTGATATGGGAGGTAGGGTTGCAGAACAAACTCTTATAGAAGGCCAAATTCCTTTATCTCCCATTCAGTCTTGGTTTTTACAGTTGCCCTATTCATCAAAACACCATTATAATCAGTCTGTATTGCTGAAAAGTACCCGTCCTATCGATAAAGATGGTTTGAGGGCAGTGTTCAATAAGATCGTTATCCATCATGATGCACTGCGAATGGTATTTAAAAATAGTAACGGAGAATGGCTACAGGAGAACAAAGGTATTGAACAGGGTTTTTACCTAGAGGTTATTGAGGTGGCATCCGATACAGATTTTGCTCAACATTGCAGCCGTGTACAATCTGGTTTGGATCTCGAAAACGGACCTCTTTTTAAAGTGGTATTATTTCCTCATCCCGATGGAGACCGATTATTACTGGTTGCCCATCATTTGATTATAGATGGTGTTTCGTGGCGTATTCTTTTTGAAGAAATGTCGTTATTGTATACGCAATTCCTCAATGGTAACCCCCTTCTTCTGCCTTTAAAAACAGATTCTTTTAAATACTGGCAGGAAAAGCAACTCATTTATGCACAAAGTGAATTGCTTCAACACGAAGTAGATTATTGGATGGATGTAGAATCACAGCAAGCCGGTTCACTTATACCCGACTATCCCCAGGGAAGTAACCTGGTTAGTGATGTCGCATCAGTCTCATTTTCATTAAATGAAGAACTTACCGAACGGTTGATTAAAAAGTGCTATTTAACTTATCAAACCGAGGTTAATGACATCTTGCTGACGGCATTAAGTTTGGCTTTAAAGGAGGCATTCGGATTGGATAAGATAGCTGTTAAAATGGAAGGGCATGGCCGGGAAGATATTGATGAAGATATTGATGTAAATCGTACTGTAGGCTGGTTCACTACAGTGTTTCCGGTAATTTTCCATATGAATCATGAAGGACAGACAGAACAGTTACTTCATGTGAGGGAAACCCTGCGCAGGGTTCCAAACAAAGGCATTGGCTACGGAATTTTACGCTACCTGGCGCAACAGCCATTTGTGTTTGACCCTGAAATCACCTTTAATTACCTGGGTGATTTTGGAGAAGGTATTGTTACTGAAAAAGGAGACCAGTTATTTGAGTTTTCTTCTGATTTTCATGGAAGAGAAAATGCCATCGATATGTCGAGGGATAGTTTACTTGATGTATCCGGTATGATCATTGCGGGCACGTTGCGTTTATCTGTTAAATACAGTACCGGGCAATTTAAAGAAGAAACATTAAACCAATTGATCGGAAGATTCCGGGAAAATTTGTTAACCCTCATTGATGACCTTTCCAATAGCAGTTTGAAAGTAATAAATGCTGAGCAGAATAACCTCATTTCTGAGGAATCATTTCAAGAACTAACCGTTGTTGGAGATCCTTCATCTGAACTTTTTGATCTGTCCTATAACCAGTTGTTTTATTTGGGTAAATGGGAGCTCATCAGTCCGGTTGTCGTATCTCATCTTGAATTTCAGGAGATAGATGTAAGTATATTAAGGCTTGCTGTTCAGGAACTGGTAGCGAGGCATGAGATTCTACGTACTGTTTTTGTCAATCATAACGGAAAGGTGAAACAAAAGGTCATCCCGGTCAGCAATGCCAGTGTGGCTATAGGAGAAGTGGTGGTTTTAGATGAAGATACCGATATCAATTTCGTTATTGACCAAGAGTTTCAATGGAAATTCAAACTTTCTGAATTTCCATTAATGCGTATTCTGGTTTTTAAAACCAGCACAGGGAAATTTCATCTGATATTTAATTTACACCATATTATTACCGATGGTTACTCGAGGGGAATATTGCATGCCGAGCTTTTGCATCTTTATCAATCGATGTTAAAGCATGAAAAGCATGCATTAAAAGAATTGCTCATCCAGTATAAAGACTTTGTTAGCTGGCAGAGTGAATTACTGATGTCTACCTCAGGAGCTCAGCTTCGTAAATACTGGCTGGATAAACTTTCCGGATTCTGCCCTGTATTAGATTTTAATAATACTGATCAAAAAATGGATCAGATTGGTAGAGAAGCCTATAGTTTTAGACTAACCTCAGTTTTGAGTGGTAGCTTATTTGAAAATCTAAACAATTTCTCTGAGAAAAATGGGCTCACACGCAGTTCAATCTGCATGGGAACCCTCATATTTTTATTACACCAGTTGAAAAAAACAAACGATGTTACCATTGGTACCGCTTTTAATGGAAGGAGCTCCGAATATTTCGGTGAATTGGATGTAAGTAGATCAATAGGCTATTTTGTAAATGCTTTATTTGTAAGAAATATCATCCATCCCGGACAACCGGGCCTGGCATATTTCCAGAGCATACAGGAAAATTTCCTGAATGATTTAAACCATAGTGCTTATCCCTTTACCAAGCTTGTTAGCGAATTGCCTGATGTACAGCTTTCTGCCGACTTTTTGGATCAAATGGTGTTTTTTAATTACCATAACTACGATTATCTTAAAGAAGCTCAGTACTTTGGCGTAGATGAAACAGCTGAAAATGTTGAGGATACCTTACCCCTGAAAGGTAATTTCGGCCTTACCGTTTGGGAATATCAAAACTGTTTAAAGTTCGAATTTATGTGTCATCCAGCCGTTTTTGATAAAGCCCAAAGGCAAGAGATAAAAGAACAATATTATTTTCTCCTACAGCATCTGATGAAAAATTCTGATGTACTGAATACAGTCAACCTATAATTAATATGAATATGAATACTGAGAAATGGTTCTTGAAGCCTAATTTAATTATCGAACCTCTGGTTGAGAAATGGTATGCATGGACACACCTGATATCTCCCGCTACAGCGGCTATGAATATTGCCGGACGGCATTTAAAGATTATGAATTCTTATCTGCAATCTCCCCAAATCCATGCAGTCGCAATCCTCAACCCAAAAATGCTAGGGGGGCCGTTCATGGATTATAAAGGTGGCCGTTTGGATGAAGTAAGACAACTGAAGGAAGAAACGCTTCATAACCATGCAGATTCGCTAAAATTGGTTGCGGCAATAAATGAACTGGATAAAATACTTAAAACTTATGCGAAAGGATATGGACTTGAAGAAATTTACAAGCAGGTGCCTGATATTTTGAAAGGCTATGTTGAGCTGACCTATGATTTGAATAATAATGCCTCTTTTCGTTTCTTCGAGGCTTTACTGTATAAGAGTGAATTTTATAAGAAAACTGCGCAAAGTATTGCATTATGGTTAACTGATAACGACGAACGACCTTTTTGCCTCAGTACACCAAGATTGAATGAGCCCAATGTATTGCAATTAAATATTCCGTTTGATCACGAGGGCATCGATTTGCTGAGCAAAATGAAAAGAGAGGGTGGGACTATAGAAGATATCGCCAGCCTGCTTGGTGTTTCCGCCGCCGAACGGCAATTGTTTGAATCATTTTTTACACAAACCCCTCACCCCAAATATGAAAAATATGAAGGAGACAAGGTACGTATGCGTTACTTTGGACATGCCTGCATCCTAATAGAAACAAAAGACGTCAGCATTCTGGTAGATCCCCTGATCAGCTATTATGGATATGAGTCAAGTGTCAATCATTTTTCAGACGTTGATTTGCCGGATATAATAGACTATGTATTGATTACACACAATCACCAGGACCATATCTTATTCGAGACCTTGCTTCCGCTAAGACACAAGATTAAACAAGTAATTGTTCCCGGAACGAATAGCGGCAGCTTACAGGATCCCAACTTAAAACTCGTTTTTAATCAGATCGGTTTTTCCAATGTGGTGGAAATTGATGAAATGGAGACAATCAGTTTTAAAAATTGTACGATCACGGGTATCCCCTTTACCGGCGAACATTCTGATTTAAATATACTTGCCAAAACCTGTTACCATGTTGAAATCGGCTCATTTACATTTTTATTTGTTGCCGATTCAAGAATTGTGGAACCAAGAATTTATGAACATGTACAACGAGTAATAGGAGATGTTGATGTTATATTTCTGGGTATGGAGTGTGAAGGTGCTCCACTCTCCTGGCTGTATGGTCCGTTGTTAACAGAAGATCTTGCCCGAGACAAAGACCAGTCAAGAAGACTCTCTGGATCTGACTATGAAAAAGGCATGCAGCTCGTAAATGTTTTCCATCCAAAAGAGGTATATGTATATGCAATGGGGCAAGAACCATGGCTGGAATTTATCAGTAGCATCAAATATACAGAGGAATCTAAACCAATCGTACAATCGAATCAATTACTCAATGAATGTTTGCAAAGAGGTTTGGTTGCCGAAAGATTATTTGGGGAGAAGGAACTGTTTTATCATTACAATACCTGCGAAATAACGTAATCATCTTTAATGTTTATAGTTAACTATATATATGAAAAAATTAATAAAATTATTACTACCACAAATAGGAAAGATAGGGTTGCTGAAATATATTTTCCTCGCAATATTTTCAGGTTTATGCAGCTTCCTGTTTATCAATACCGTTACGAGAGTGATCGGGTTGATTATATCCGGTGGATTTACGAATATAAGCCGGGAGTACATTCTTATTTTCGCAGCAATTATTATAGGATTCATCTGGGTAAGAAGAACACTATCACTTGCCATTATTAATCTGTCTCAGAAACTTTTCTGGCATTTGAGGTCCGACGTACTTTCTCTGGTATTGAGGGCAAACTATCAGCAGCTATCTTCCAAAAGAATGGAAATTCATGCAGCGATGGTGAGCGATATCAATATATTAACAAACGTTTCTATGAGTGTTATTGATTTTTGCGCTGCAATCATCTTATCCATTTCCTGCCTTTTATACCTCTTGTCTATATCTGGGGTACTTTTTCTAATTACATTGGGCGTAGCAGCCAGTGGTGCGATTGTTTATCACCTGAATTCAAAAAGTAATTTAACCGACTTTAATAAAGCGAGGATGCTGGAAACGGATTTTCAGAAAAATTTCAATGCAATTCTGGATGGGTTCAAAGAAATCTTTATGGAGCCAAAAAAAGGTAGGTTCATTTACGAAAAGAAAATTCAGCATATCGCGGATGAAGCGCAGGGCAATAATACAAAAGCCTTTACAGGATTTCTTAATAACCAAATAACAGGCCAGGTTTTATTCTATATTTTGATATCTTCCGTACTGCTTTTCTTTAGCATTACGCTGAAGATAAAATCAGGAGATACCATCAGTTTCGTTTTTACCTTATTGTATTTGCTGGGGTCAGTAGAAACTATTATGGTTTTGCTGCCAGGTATACTTAGAGCAGGGGTTGCTTCAAATCACTTAATGGCCTTGAAAACAGAACTTGAAAACGCCGAATTTAATGCTGCTATTCCTGTAAGCTACTACTCAAAAGCAGACTTCTACAGCATTTCGGTGAAAGGGCTCGAGTTTCAATACAACAAGAAAAATGCCGAAGACGCTTTTTCGATAGGTCCTGTTGATATGGAGATTAATAAGGGAGAGGTAACTTTTATATACGGTGGCAATGGTAGTGGTAAAACAACTTTCATCCACGCCGTTTTGGGCTTACGTTACCCTTCTTCCGGAGAGATACAGTTAAATGGTCAGGTGGTTGATCAGAAATGTTATGCAGATTACCGCACACTATTTTCGACGGTGTTTAGTGACTTCTATTTATTTGACCAGATTATTGGTATAGACCATATTGATCTTGAGAAATGGAAAGCTTATATCGATTTGTTTGAAATCGCCGATAAGGTATCGTTAACCGACGGAAAGCTGTCGACCACAGATCTGTCTGCCGGACAACGAAAACGTCTTGCATTAATTGTTGCGTTGCTCGAAAATAAACCAATTTTAGTTCTTGATGAATGGGCGGCCGATCAGGACCCTTATTTCAGAAAAAGATTTTATACAGAAATTATACCAATGCTAAAAAATGATGGCCTTACCATTATTGCCATTACACATGATGATAAATACTACCACTGCGCCGACAGTTTATATAAAATGGACGAAGGGAAATTAATCGTAGAAAAAGCGGAGCCCGGCCTGATAAACATTATTTCTTGATCAATATTTAGTAAAATGAAGAAACCACAATTATTTTTATTGCACTTTGCTGGCGGCAATTGCCATTCCTTCCAGTTCTTACTCCCTTATTTGAATGATTTCTCAGTTATACCACTTGAATTACCTGGCCGGGGAAAAAGAGTTAATGAAGATTTACTAACTGATTTCGACACAGCAGCTCAAGATATTCTTAAGCAGCTTATCTCTAAGCTGAGCGGTGGCGATTTCTTAATATATGGCCACAGTATGGGGGCAAAACTAACATTACGGGTGGCCAACTTACTTGAAAATGCAGGCATTCAGCCCGCTTATTTAATAGTTAGTGGTAATGCAGGGCCTGGCATTAGTGAAGGTAAAACAACATATTTGCTAGATAACGAAGGCTTTATGGCCGCTTTGGCTAAGCTTGGTGGAGTGCCTGCAGAAGTTATGGAAGACAAAGAGCTGATGGAATTTTTTGAACCGATTTTAAGAACGGATTTTAAAATAGCAGAAAACAATAATATGAAAGACGAAACTCCAGTAAATACTCCTTTGTTCGCGATGATGGGGACTGAAGAGGAACATGTGAATGAAATCAGAAATTGGAAAAAATTTACAACGAGTACTTTCGAACATCAGGTATTAGAAGGAAATCATTTTTTTATTCATCAACATTCTGCTCAAATAGCAAAAATTCTGAAGCAATGTTATGCGAAATATCTGCTTCAAAAACGAAAACAATTAATTTAAACAATTCTTATCTCTAATTATTAAGAAAACAATTTATAAATAAATTAAACTACCTAAGCTAAAACCCATGAGAAAATTACTTGTTATTATATTTTTTTTATTATTTCTTGCCACATCAAATATTTTTGCGCAGTCTAGTAGTACTATCATATCTGGTAAAATAGTTGATGAGGAAAATAAACCTATACCGGGCAGCAGCGTAACCTTACTTAATCTGAAAGATTCAGTTGTTGTTAAAATTATTCCATCTGATAATAATGGACAGTTTTCATTTGATTTTATTAAAAACGGCGGTTATTTTTTAAAGGTTTCCAGCCTGGGATTCAATAGTTACCGTTCTGAAATTATCATTATACCTGTTGGTCAGGAGCGGTTTGATGCAGGTAATATTAAACTAAAATCCAAAGGGCAGGATCTGGCTGCAGTAGAAATAAAAGCTATTAAACCACTTGTTGAGGTTCGGGCAGATCGTATGATCCTGAATGTTTCTTCCAGTATAAATGCAGTAGGCTCTAACGCATTAGAACTGCTCGGAAAATCTCCAATGGTAAGGGTTGATAATAGCCGGATATCTGTTAACGGTAAAAATGGGGTTTCGGTTTACATCGACGGAAAACCAACTAATTTAGGAGGAAGTGATCTTGCATCTGTACTAACTGGTATTCAATCTTCCAGCATTGATGCGATAGAAATTATTACGAATCCTTCTGCAAAGTATCCTGCGGCGGGAAATGCCGGGATTATCAACATTAGATTGAAAAAAGATAAATCACTTGGTTTTAATGGCAATGTAAGTTTTACATCAAGCTTTGCCCATACCCCCAAGTATGATGGTTCCATAAATTTAAATTATAGAGATAAAAAGTATAATGTTTTTGGTAGCTATGGTTATCAATATGGAAAAAACCGTACCCTATCGGATTTCTTTAGAGAGGTAAATAACAATAATGTAATTACCACGCTTGACCAAAGCGCTATTTATACCAGAACAAACGATAATCATAATTATAGAGGGGGCATTGATTTATTTTTATCAGGCAAAAGCACTCTAGGCTTTCTGATCAATGGCGGACTGCAGAATGGCCCGTTTACGAGCCAGAGCTCAACCAATATTTACACGGGAACAAATGTGCTCGACTCCATTTTAAATTCCAGTAATAACCAAACTAAAAATCTAAGGAGAATCAATTATAATGGTAATTATCAATACCAGGATGCCGAGGGAAGAAGTTTAGGTATAGATGCCGATTACACTTCGTTTAAAAATGATCTGAATGCATTGCTACCTAATGAATTTGTTCGTCCGGATAATAGTTTGATAAGAAAAAATAATATCAGAACCTCGGCATCAACAGATATTGATATTAAGTCAATAAAGGCCGATTATGAACAGAAAGCGCTATCAGGAAAACTAAGTTTTGGTTTAAACTATAACGATGTAAGCACTCGCAACAGTTTTCAGTACTTTAATGCAAAAAATTCCAACCCGGAAGTACTTGATCCTGCTCAAACGAGAGATTTCTCTTATAAAGAAAAGGTTTCTGCAGCTTATTTAAGCTATAATCGAGATTTCAAGAAAATCAATTTTCAAATTGGTTTACGTGCTGAGCAAACTGCTGCAAATGGCGGTTTAACCACAATAATGGCAAGTAATTACCGCAATGTTGATACAAGTTATACAAACCTTTTCCCAAATGGATCGATTAACCTGGTTATTAATAAATACAGCTCACTAGGGTTTAGTTATAGCAGGCGTATTGATCGGCCAAGTTATGAGGATCTTAATCCTTTTATTACCCCATTGGATGAACTAACATTCAGCCAGGGTAATTCATTTTTAAAACCTCAGTATACCGATAATTATCAATTTACCTACAAATACAAGATAATAACAGCCATTGCCGGCTATAGCCATGTAAAGGATTATTTTACCCAGGTACTGGATACGCTTGCAGGTAATAAGAGTATCCAAACGGTTAAAAATATACCCGTTCAAAATGTATTTAATTTAGGGGTTACTGCACAGTTTAGTATTACCAAATGGTGGAGCAATTATAGTTTTCTGAGTATTAGCAATACAAGATTTGCAGGTAATCTAAATAAGGCAATTCTGGATATTGATCAAACAAAACTTTTCATTTACAACGATAATACATTTGTTTTACCTAAAAGTTGGTCTACTCAATTAACCACATATTATAATGGGCCTTCATTAAATGGGGCTACAAGGTATGGGGGGATGTGGACACTTGATTATGGCATCCAAAAGAAATTATTTAATGATAACGCTATTTTCAAATTATTGGTTACGGATGTGTTCAATACACTAAGAACTAATGGGTTAATAAATTTTTCTGGCACTTACTTAAGGTCTCATTTTCAAACTGAAAGCCGTCAACTCAGACTTTCTTTTACATATCGTTTTGGAGAAAAAACGGTTAAGCAGGCTCGTAAAAGAACCACTTCTGCTGAATCGGAAAGTAAGCGTCTGAAAGGGCAAAATTAAGATTATACCTTTTGCTATTCATCGAACCGGATAAATTATAACATTTAATCTGGCAGCCATTTATTGCCTAAACCTTATATCAATTTTATGAAAAAAATCAAAATCAGTTTTCTATTCCCGCTAATGAGTATGATATTATTAATTGCAGCCTTATCGCAGCAATTATTCAGTATTCCGCCCATGGGTAAACTTTTAAATCCTTTTTCTGGGGCTGTAAGAAACGGAGAATCAAAACAGAAAAGAAATACTATAAAACTTGAAGAAGAAGGCCTGAAAGCAGCAGTAAATATATACTTCGATCAGCGGAGTGTACCACACATTTATGCCAAAGGCTCAGATGACATGTATTTCGCTCAGGGATACATTACTGCTCAGTTTAGATTATGGCAAATGGATTTTATAAGTGATGCAGCTGCTGGTCGTCTTTCAGAAATTCTTGGAAACCGTTTTCTGGAATATGATCGAAATCAAAGACGTATAGGTATTTTATCAGCAGCCAAAGCATCGTTGAAAATGATAGAGAAAGATTCCGAAACGCTGGCCGCTTTAACAGCATATACTAAAGGAGTAAATGCATATATAAAAAAATTAGATTATAAAAATACCCCGTTGGAATATAAAATAATGGATTATAAACCGGAGGAATGGTCTAATTTAAAAACGGTATTGATCATGAAAAACCTTACGAGTACATTAACTGGATATGATGATGACCTAAGCATGTCTGGCATGATGATGGCTCTGGGAGAGGAAAACTTCAATAAATTATATCCTAGTTATTTCGGACCTATAACGCCGGTAATGGGCGAACAGAAAAAGGTTATCAATCCTGATCTTGTATTTACAAAAAAACCTGATTACCTCAACTTTGGGTTTATGGCAGCCGGTACAATGGTAAATCCAAGTACTTATAACCCCAAACTTGGCAGTAACAGCTGGGCTGTTTCGGGTAATAAAACAAAATCCGGATTTCCAATCTTGTGTAGTGATCCACATTTAAATCTATCCCTGCCTGCCATTTGGATGGAAATGCAGCTTACCTGTCCCGGAACGAATGTATATGGCGTGTCAATTCCCGGAACACCAGCTGTAATTATTGGCTTCAATGAGGATATCGCCTGGGGCATTACAAATGGTGCGGATGATGTTAAAGATTGGTATAAACTGAAAATCACCAACGACTATAAAAAGTATGAAATGGATGGAAAATGGAAGAAGCTTGAGTCTTCTGTTGTTGAAATAAAGCGGAAAAATCAGCCGTCATTTTATGATACAATTTATCGTGCACCACAAGGACCTGTAGTTTATGATAAAAACTTTGCTGGAAATCAAGGAGGATTAAAAAACTCAGCGCTTAAATGGGAATTACATCGTCCTTCTAATGAGTTCAGCACTTTCATCAAATTAAACAAAGCAAAAAGATATAGCGACTATAAAAATGCAATAGCAAATTTCTCCAGCCCTATACAGAATTTTACTTTCGCATGTAAGGACAATACAATTGCAATTAATCATCAGGGAAAGTTAGCAAGGAGAGAAGCTGCAGAGGGGCGTTTTATATTGGATGGAACACGAAGTCGGCTTTTACAAAGGGGGTATATTCCGGTTGATAGTTTGCCTGGTTTATTGAATCCATCGTCAAATTATGTGCTTTCGGCAAATCAACATCCCACCGGAAAGGATTATCCCTACTATTATAGTGGATACTATAGTGAGATTCGTGCAAATCGGATTCAACAGCTTCTTGCCAGTCACAATGATTTTGATATCAAAGATATGGAGGCGATTCAATTAGATAATGTAAATAAATTTTCGCTAGACGCTTTGCCGCTATTGCTTAATCATGTTGATTTACGGAGCCTGAATAAGGAACAGCTCCACAAAATATCCACATTACATAACTGGAAGGGAACTTATGATTTCAATGATGTTAATGCATTGTTATTCGAATTCTGGTGGAAAAATATTAAGGAAGCAGCTTGGGAGGAACTGAAGATATTTCCATTTTATACAAAAGCACCAGACGACTATGTATTACTTAATATGATCAAGAATAGTCCGGAAGGAAAATATTTTTATACACCGATATCTGGAAAAAGAGAAAACATCACAGCGATTATCACCGGAGCTTTAATCAAAGCAGTTACTACGTATAATGGTATTAAAAGTACAGATAATTCGAAATGGGGGGCATATAATAAAATTAATGTAATGCACCTCAGTAATATAGATGCTTTTAGCAGAATGAACATTAGCTCTTCGGGGCATCCGGAAGCTGTTAATGCAATTTCGAAGAACTGGGGCCCTTCCTGGAGAATGATTGTAGCTTTAGGAGACCGGCCAAAAGCTTATGGGATTTATCCAGGTGGTCAATCTGGTAACATAGGTAGCCCTAATTATGATGATTTTTTAACCGACTGGACCAAGGGTAAATATTATGAATTGAATTTTTACATGTCGCAGGAAGAAGCACAAAAAAACACCAATAAATAAGAAAAATAAAATTAGCTCAAATGAATAAAAATTTAATTAATAATCTGATCACCATTTGTATAAGTATTGTGCTATTGTTTTTGTCTGCTATTCTTATAGAAAATCCCTGGTGGTTTTTTGTCATTCCAGTTTTTATATGGGGAATAATAGTTAACCGTCTTCGATGGAAAGTATCCTTGTTTTCTATAGGATTTCTGTCGGGCTTTTTGGTATGGCTCTTCGGTAACATCTATTTCGATTTTGTACTGGATGGTCATGTTTTAAACAGAATTGCCATGCTTATTTCTCTCCCGAAATTCGTATTAATGTTACTAACAGGATTGATAGGCGGGATTTTGACCGGATTGTCACTTTTTACAGGTGGAAGTCTTTTTGAAGTAAGGGAGTTAAACGGGTTAAAAAAATATGACGCGATATGAAACAAAGAATAGTAATAATTACAGGAGCTGGATCAGGTATCGGAAAGGCGACTGCTATTAGTTTAGCCGAAAGAAAATATAAAATGATTCTTACAGGCAGGGATCCTCATAAGCTCAGAGAAGTAGCAAACATTGTTGATGAAATTGCCAATGAAAAAATATCGTTGATTGTTACCGGAGATATTGCAAATGCAACAGTTACTGAAGCCTGCATAAAAGCAGGTCAGGTTGCCTGGGGAAGTTTACCCAGTGCATTTATAGCTTGTGCAGGACGCGGATTGCCTGGCACCCTTACTACTTCCGATGCAATGCAGTGGGACGATTTAATTAACACCAATATTAAAGGACTTTTACATCAGCTAAGAGCAATCACAAATGCGATGATCGAGCAGCTAAGCGAAAACTACGATTACATTCAGAATCCACTTGATATTGTTGTTATAGGTTCTTCAATTGGCCGCAACGTCTCACCTTTTAATCCTGTTTACGGTTCTACAAAATTTGCAGCCCATGGTATTACTGAAGCTTTAAGAAGGGATATCGGACCAAAAGGAATCAGGGTATCGCTGATTGAACCGGGAATTGTAAGCACAAGTTTTCAGCAAACCGGTGGGTATAATATGGAGTGGTTTAGCGGATATGAAAAAGAAATCGGACCGGTATTGATTGCCAGGGATGTTGCAGAAGTGATTGGTTTTTTACTTTCTCTGCCCGGAAATGTAAATCTTGACAATATTTCCATAAGACCTACACGCCAGGCCTATCCTTAAATTTTACATCTAACAGGAAAATATTTCCTGATCGAAATATACATTCATTACATTTAAATTATTTGTATGCAGATTAAGTATTCCAGCTTAGTAGCGCTGTTTATAGAAATTGCGAAAGCGAATCCTGATCGTATCGCTATCAAAGACCGAAATAAACAGCTCAGTTATAAAGAGTTGAATCTAGCGGCGGCCAAAGTTTCAATTGCTTTGACACAAACAATAAATCCAGGTGACTTAATTGTTTGTGTGAGTAGAAAAGATGCAGACAGCATCATTTGCTTTTGGGGAATACTCTTTGCCGGAGGTATTCCTGTGATGCTGGATGAAGAAGATGGGGCGTCGATCAATAAAGATAAAATTAATTCTATTGTTCCTCAGGCCATGATTGTGAGCAAAGAATATAGTGCTTTATGTGGGGATTTCCCATTTAGCTTATATACTTTTCATGAGCTTCTTGATGGGGCAGTTTCGATATCCTATGATGATTATAATCGCAATATCTTATTTCCTGAGATTTGTTACATCTTACTTACCAGTGGTACTACCGGAAAACCTAAAGCCGTACAAATCAGTCATCAAAATGTACTACATTATACATTTGCAGTTTTCGATGTTTTGAACCAACCTGATAGACTACATGCAGCACACGTGACCACATTTGCTGCTGATTTGGGGATGACTAATGTGCTGATGGCACT
Source organism: Pedobacter alluvionis (assembly GCF_003664035.1). Lineage (GTDB taxonomy): Bacteria > Bacteroidota > Bacteroidia > Sphingobacteriales > Sphingobacteriaceae > Pedobacter > Pedobacter alluvionis. Next base: position 304,785 of record NZ_RCCK01000014.1, on the reverse strand, counting down.
TGTTTCCGGTGGAATGCTCCGAATATTAAATAAAATAGAATCGACGGACCCAGCTATTTTTAACAAGATCATCAATGACGACCAAATTTCATTCCTGAAAATAACCCCTTCTCATATTACATCGCTAATTGATAGCGGAGAGCAATGTAACCATAAGTCTATTGAAACAATTGTTCTTGGTGGAGAGAAACTAAGCTGGGAAACGGTAAAGAACATCTTTCTTTCTAGAACATGTGAAACGCTTTACAATCATTATGGACCAACAGAAACGACTGTTGGGGCGATGATGTTTCATGTAAATGCCTCGTCTGTTCATTTCGACCGTACTTTGTCGGTTCCAATTGGCAAACCCCTGGGAGATACCGTTTGCTTTTTAGCAAATGCAGGGCACCAAAGAGGTGAGCTGTACATTGGCGGACCAGGTGTAAGTCCGGGATATCTTACCAATGGGGATGAAAATACCAATAGTTTCATCTTAGAAGAATCAGCAGGTCAGCAAACCAGATACTACCGGACCGGAGATTTCTGTGAAAAGTTGGCGGATGGCAATTATGAGTTCTTTTATAGGACAGACAGACAGGTAAAAGTTAAGGGATATCGTATCGAACTCGGTGAGGTAGAGCGCGTGATATTGGCACATCCTTCTATAGAACATGCTTTTGCCACAACTTCGGTTAACTCTGGACATCATGTGCTTGATGCGTACATCAAACTGATAGATGGAAAAGAGTTAAAAAAGGAAGAGTTGAAGCACTGGTTGCTGGATAAGCTAACGCCATATAAAATTCCGGGAAACATTTTCTTCTATACGGATACTCCATTCAATTCAAATGGAAAAATAGACCTGGCTGCTCTTGTGAAGCAATTTCAAAAGACTGAGTTGATAACAACCGTAAATGAGAACGACGAATTGGATGGTACCTGGGCAATACATGCAGCTGCTTGCTGGAAAAAAGTGTTGAATGTGAATTTTGTTTCCAATGCTGATCATTTCTTCGAGCAAGGCGGTGATTCTTTATTGGCGATACAATTAATTGGAAAATTACAGCGACTAGGATATAAAATTCGCATTACGGACCTTAATTATCATCCTGTATTTAAAGAATTTGTCGGACTTGATCCGCTGAGGTTGTTGATGGAGGTAAATGAAAAAAAACTTCAGGATGCAGATCAACTTACTTTTTCTCAGCATCATTTTCTCAGTAAGAGGAATTTCGATCTAGATTATTATTGTCAAAGTATATTATTAGAAACAAAAAGCAGTATTAACACGCGAAATCTCGCAATTGCTATGAATTTGGTGATACAAGGACATAGCCAGCTCAGTAAGACGTTTAAAAAGAAAGAGGACTTGAATATATTCAGAAATGGATATTTGGCAAGGACAGAAATGGGGGTGACTATTCTGGCCAGAGATATTTCTGTCTCCCTTCAGATTCAGGAAGTTTCGGCGGCTTTGCTTAAGGAGATTAAAATCGAGCAGGGAAAGCTATTTGTTGCACATGTATTTATAGATACGGAGGGGAATGACTATTTGTTTATGGCCTGTCATCATCTGGCAATAGACGTTATTTCCTGGAATATTATTATCGATGAACTGCTTGATTATTATGAACAGACTGGTAACAACAAACAGGTCGTTGTGGCAAGAGAAAATGCGGTTGCCGAATTTTATACCGCATTAAATCATAAGAAATATGTTCCCGGGGCTTCATTTCAATCCAACTACCAACCCTTACACAAGTTACCTGTTTTGCAACAATACTCGAGCAATGATGATGAGCGCATTGGGCAATTCAACCTCGAACTGAATGACAAAATCTCTTATTTGTTAAGGCATCTAGACGAAAAACAATCAAAATCTACAGTGAGTGGCTATTTGCTTAGCGCGTTTGCCAGTGCTTTGATGGAGAAAATTAATAGGCATGAAATAACCGTTGATGTCGAATTTCATGGACGTCCACAACATAAAGATTTACCGGATTTAAGCAGATCAGTTGCCTGGTGGGCATTGACTATGCCTGTTAATATCAGAACCGCTGAACTTCAACCGGAAATTACATCGAGTTTGATTGATAAGATTGCCTTGTCTGCAAATGATCTGAATTTGTATAAGATGAATTTTGATGGGATTGGTTCAGGCAGAGCTGACATATTGTTCAACTATTTGGGTTACTTTCCTGAAAAATTTGGAAATGAATCAATCGAAATGAAACCTGCTCATTTTAATTCTGGTTTGACAAGAAGTATACAGGCACAGCAGGAATACAAAATCTATTTTACCTGTAGGTTCATTGGAGAATCGATAATGTTGGATATACATTATCAGTCAAAGTATTTTAGCAGAGATTTTATAAAAACGCTTTTGCAAGAGTTTATAGTTGTTTTAAAAGATAGTTTGAATCCGCATGATTATCCAGATGGGTTGCAGGCAGCGATTCGTGACGCAGGCCTTGTGTCAATCGGACAACCGCTGCATCAGCTTAAACAGAGTGCTTCAGTACAAACTAATCAACAGCCTAAAACCGTATTTCTGACAGGTGCTACAGGGTTTTTAGGGGCGCACTTATTAAATGAGCTCGTTCAGGAGAAATCTATCCTTGTATATTGCCTGGTTAGGGGGGGTACTCAACAGGAGGCCGAAGAAAGACTTAAAGAGGTCTTTGCTTATTATTTTGAGGATTTGGTACTCAATAAGGAAAAGGTAAGGATTGTCCGGGGAGATCTCTCTAAAGAACATCTTGGAATGTCCACCTCTTCTTTGAGAGTGATTGTCGAAGAAGCAGATCTTATTTTGCATGCAGCAGCTGATATTAATCTGCTTAAAGACTATTTTGGATTAAAAGAAACAAACATAAATGCATTAGGAAAGCTAATTGACATTGCAAAAACTGGAAAAAAGAAAACTTTTCATTATATCTCGACACTGGCTGTAGCCGGCTATTTATCGAATGGATCTCATAAGGATTTTGCAGAGGATGATTTTAATATCGGACAATCTTTTATGTCAGATTATGAAAAGACGAAATATGAAGGCGAAGCCATTATCAGATCTTTTTATGAAAATGGAGGAACCGGAAAAATATATAGGGTGGGGCATATTGCTGCAGAATCATCAACAGGGAAATTTCAGTGGAATATAGAACAGAACAGAATCTTCCAAATAATTCAGGGAGCAATGCTGCTGGAAAAAATTCCACGAAATTATACTGAAGAAATTTCCTTTTCTTATGTTGATGTTGTAGCAAAGGGGATAGTCGAATTCTGTCTTGGAAAGGATTCTGATTTTGACGATTGTGTGCACATAGAAAATCCTTATGCTATTTCTTTCCCAAAAATTATAGATATGCTTAAAAATATAGGCTTTAATATCGAGTTTTTAGATTTGATGCATTTTAATCGGGAAGTTGAAATGTATCGGGGGAATGATGATGAAAAAAGTATCGTTCATTTAATGGATAATTGGGTTCAGCGATATATCAGAACACCACGTTGTATCAATTATATACATAAACGATCAATTGATAGTCTTGCTAAAAAAGGAATTTACTTTCCAGAAACAACTTTAAGCTGGTTTTCAAAAATGATTCAGCAAGGAATTGTATCGGGGTATTTTAAAAGTCGTTCAGATGGTATTAATGAAAACATTTCTTTCAAATTGGACCTGGTTAATAAATATCCATAGGAAGGTTTGTTTAAAAAAAAATATTTGATAAAAGAAACGCTGGGTGTGATGAAAGATATTCAAACTTTAAAATATAAATAGGAAATGAAAATAGTGAAAAATTATAATTTAACATCCAGAATTTTTATTCCTCCCAATTAATAGGTTAGTTAAAAAAATGGAATAATTATTTTTTATAATCTTAAGTGAAAAAACTATGGTTGTAGTAAAGTATTGTAGTATTGATGTTATAGAAGATGATTGTATGGATTATTATTTGAGCTTATTGCCTCAATTCATGGCAATGGACGTAATGAAGTACAAATACCTGCCTGATCAGAAATCGCGATTAATTGCCAGGTTAATGTTAAGGGAGTCTTTAATTGACACAGGTGATGAAGATTTGTTGAAAAATTGGAGCCGTAAAAACAGTAATAAACCTATAATTAGTAACTGGAATGCATTTAATATTTCTCACTCTTCTAACCTTGTGGTTTTTACCTATTCAACAGATGCATCCGTTGGTATTGATATAGAAAAAAAGGGATTAGTTGAATATCAGAATCTAATGATGTATTTTCATCATGAAGAGCAGCAATTTATTTCGGCTTCGCATCATGCTAACGATAGCTTTTACGAGATATGGGTGAGAAAAGAAGCAGTATTGAAAGCTATAGGTACAGGTATTATCGAAGGGCTAGGAGAGTTTAACTGCTTGAGAGATATTGTTATTTACAAAGGGCAGGAATGGTATCTAAAAGGCGTTAATATTCATCCTGATTACATTTGTTATGTATGTATGCCTAAATTGGAAGAACATATTGTTGTACAAAAATTTGGCACTAAATAAGAAACAAATAACTTTTGGTTGTTAAGTGCATATTTCACTAATAGTGACTCTTCCATTTCAGTGTAAAGTGGCCGCTAAATGGATTGCCGAGTAAATACAATATTGTTCCTCTCCCTCTGAAACAAATATCAAGAACTCTTCCCAACTGCTTTCTAGATTCAGCTATTTACCAAATAATCTGGCCTAGAACTCAAAATAGCCCAAAAACCAGATAGTGAATAGGTTGTTGTTGACGAAGAGAGAAAGAAGTATCCATTGATGCCGATGGCAAGAGCAGCGTGCATCCAATAATCTGGCAATTAACTGACCCATCATTTATTAATCTCGGCCAACCGGTAGAGCAATTGATTTATAGGGTGATTGCAACACATAGTTTTGGTTTTTCGCAACCTAAGACATTTGAGAACATATAAACCGTTTGAGCTTATATGTCTTACATGGTTCAAAAATAGCTTTGCGTTAATAATAAATCAATCGTTGTCATTTCGACTGAAGCGCACCGAAATGGAGATATCTCCCCAGTGCTGTCTGATATAAGTGTTAATAGTATGCGTCTTCTGCAAGACTACTGATATAGTATCGCATTTCCGTTGTTATCTTGTTCCCCAGTTCGCGCGTAGAGGTGATCCGTACCACAGACCTTATACCTACCCAAAATACTGTAGTCAACAAAGACCAGATCGGTGATTACCTCGCTCTTTCGGCTTTCGATACGTCCATGCCCCTTCTCGTTTGTAGTGTGAGTGTAGGCCGGGGCCTGCTTCTCAAATCGCCCTTTGAGCTGATCAAGCAGCTCCTGTTGGTTGCCCTTTACCGAAAGAATATAATCTGCCCCGTTCTCAATAATCTTCTGGGCAATCTCTACCTATGTACCCATTGCATCTATGGTCACGGTGCTTCCCTGAAAAATTGATATATCATGATGATGGTTATCGAACACTTAGGTTAAATGAAATTTTTGAGTTAATATGATTGATTAATAGCGATTTGTGTAAAATAAAAAACGAGACAAACAGCGAAAAAACTGATTTGTCTCGTTTGGTGCTCCCGACGAGATTCGAACTCATATCGATGGTACCGGAAACCATAATTCTATCCATTGAACTACGGGAGCAAGGCTGCAAATATAGGATTTGAAAACTTATTTTTTTTGCATTTTGAATAAAAAAAAATACACTTATTTTCATTCAGTCTTTATCTGGGAAATCCCCCATAATATCAGCGTTTTGTATATAAATGTACATTTAGTGATGATAGGTATGCCACACTCCCCGGATGAAGGTTTAGGCTAAACAGATCATTTTGGAGGATAGCATCTTGTTCCTGATCGCTACAGGGTTCACAGGTTGTATAGATGCTTATGCGTGCAGACAAATACGGGTATCCTGCTTAAATCATTTTGCGCATAACCAGGTCTTTAGTCTGCAGTTGAACAGTAAGTTGTAGTGCGCCCTGCCAATAAGCTATCATTCTTCATTAAATTCCAATTTGCCATCTATTACAGAAAGCAGTGTATTTTTTTGAGCCAAAGCATTATAGACACGGTATTTGTTACCTTCATCCTTTAATGCCATAATTAATTTATTTCTCACCCTATGCATTCTCGCTTTGTACTTCGATCTCTTTTCGATGATATCCTGTATATCGGTTTCGATAACTGATGCATCAATTTCATGGCCAAGGGTATGGATTTTATCAAGTAGTTCAATATAAGTAGTAAAGTATTCCTGAATATTATTATTTTCCATAACGTAATAACGCGAAAAACCAGATCTTGGTTTTAGGTTCCGCCTGATATTAATTGTTCAAAGGCCGGCCAGATATTTAAATCCGATATCTGGCCGGTCGTCTGGTTAAGATCTTTAATCTTTTGTGCTACATCCCGTCCGATCGCATGGCAAAAACTAATTTTACATGTCTAAAGGCATTTGTTTCACTCCATTCATTATCATAGTTCAAGCCGTAGGGCCAAAAATGCCCGCCTCCGGTATGTATAACAGCGCTTTGACCATCAAAAATTTTAATCAGTGCGGTTGTATTGGTGCCCAGGAAGTCGCCTGTAGACGTATTTGATGTCCATCCGCTGCTCAAACCAACCCCATAAGTATGTGCAATTTCGTGCATTGCCGTACGTACATTCTGGTAACTGGTGTTTGCACCGAATCGTATATTTCCATTTGTACTGCCGTCGGCTGTGGGTACACCTGTGTTATATTGTACCGTAAGCGTACGCGATGGCCAGTTAGCACCTGCATTATACCTCGAACAGGCATCATTCATGGCATTGGTAATGCGTGTCACTACATCGGCAGGTACTCCGGTGCTGTTAAGTACCCAACTCAATTGGCCCGTTGCATTAACCGTTAGTAAAGACCATTGCTGGTTCTCTCCGCCTCCATAACTCCGTTGGTTCACATTAGCACCATCATCGATAGACTGATTGGCAACTTCAAGGTCTTTACCACTGTTTCTATTTACAATACGATAATAGCCGTTGCCAAGTGATGTAAATTGCCACTGCTGGTTTGTTGCTCCGGAGTAGGTAGCTATGTTTACATTGTTTCCATCGGCTGTTCCTGCCTGATCTACCTGTAAACCTTTGGAGCTATGCACGCCAATAATCGAATAGTAGCCACCGGAAAGCAGGGTTAAATTCCATTTTTGATTTGTTCCCCCTGTACCTCCGTACTGGGAAACATTGGCGCCATCTGCAGTTTGAAATCCACCAACATCCAGAACTTTTCCACTTTTGCGGTTCACAATGTAAAAAGTGCCGTTAGTGACGGATAAAGGGGTTTCGTTAGGCGGTATTGCACTTAGTTTTCCCTTTATCGAAAGCGGATCTTTGATGGTGTCTGAGTTCGGTAACTCGACTTTTCTGCAACTGCCTGCAAATAAAAGAATTCCAAGCATAAAGATGCTGAACGGAACTGAGGTAGAAAATTTTGTTTTCATAAAAATTAGGTAAAGGTGAATGAACAGGCATATGCATCTGTTCGTTTGGTTATTTTAAAGAGGGCATATGCAACTCAATTTAGTTGAGCCCCTCTTTTTTATTTTGACTGCACGCTTTAAATTGATCTTAATTGATTTCAGAATTCAGCGAAGATTGCCCCTGGTACACTGGCTAATTGATAAATTGAGCGTTTTGTAGCATAATTTAGTTTCTCATAATCGGTTAAAAAGATTTGTTATTTCAAAAAACTGGTGATGTCAATTTTAATTGCCTACAACCAGTAATATCCATTTGGCAATTGGGATATCAGGATCTGTCATTGTTATACTTGGTTAAAACAAATTAAGCATAAAAAGGTACTCGTAGTGAGGGGTAATCTGATAAAGATTAGGGGGCAAACTCTTTTGTTTTGTCTGTTATTGCCTTATTTTAAGCTTTTTATAGAAATAAGATTTTTATAAATTTCTTTTTTACGCTTATTTTTGATCTGGTAAAGAAAAACAAACTGAATTTTTCAATAAAACAGATATGCTGAAGCTAATGAAAAAGGACAATGTTGATTATGATGGGAATTTTAGTAGAGTTGAACAGATCAGGACTGTTGATTATACCGTAATAAGCCTGTGGGTTTCTTAATTTTCAATACCATTTCATTAAAAAAACAAACTTGTTTTTAAACTGTAAATTCTTAATAAAACTAACTTCTTGTGGTTGAGATCTCTTTTATGTTAAAAAATGATTAAATCATTGCCCTTACATTCCTGTATGTTGGCTTTATGCATCCATATTTTTAAATTCGGCTGTTTGGTTCACGGTTTTTAAATGCTGAGGTTGGCTTTTTAGGAAATAAAAATGCACCTTTGCGAACCGTTAATAAAGGTTTAGGCATGTAACAAATTAAATAGCTGTGTATGGAAGAAATGGTTGTGGAAGAAATTCAGGAACTACTTGAAAAAGAGAATGATAAGGCGTTGAAGCAGTATCTGGATCAACTGAATATTTCGGATGTTGAAGAACTGATAGATGAACTCCCACAATATGCAGCTAAGTTTATAGAAACCTTATCCCTCAACAGGGCGGTAAACGTATTCAGGATCCTGGATTTTCCTACTCAGGAACGTATCATAAAAAAACTTTCAGGTAATAAACTCAATCAGATCATTAAAGATCTGCCACCCGATGATCGTACCGCACTTTTTAGCGAATTAAAAGGTGATGTGGTTAAAAAAATGATCACCCTTTTGCCGCCTGAAGAACGTAAAGAATCGCTCGCACTTTTAGGTTACAAAGAAGATAGTATCGGTCGTTTAATGACACCCGATTACATCGCTGTAAAACCAGAATGGTCTATTACCCATGTTTTGGCGCACATCAGGCGTTATGGTAAAAACTCCGAAACCATCGATGTCGTTTATGTAATCGACAAAGATGGGGTATTGTTGGATGACATCAGGATTCGTGAGGTTTTACTGGCCGATCCTGAAGCTATTATTGGTGAATTGACCGACAAACGTTTTATTGCACTTAAAGCAAACGATCCGCAGGAAGATGCAATTAACATATTCAGGATGAATAATCGCGTGGCTTTACCTGTAGTAGATGAGAATAACATTCTTTTGGGTATTGTTACCGTTGATGATATTTTATGGATTGCGAATGAAGAATATACCGAAGATATGCACAAAATCGGGGGTACAGAAGCTTTAGATGAGCCTTATCTCGATATCCCGATTCTAAAACTGGTAAAAAAACGCGCTGGTTGGCTAATTGTGCTATTTTTAGGCGAAATGTTAACCGCAACAGCCATGCAACATTTCGAGATTGAACTCGAAAAGGCAGTAGTGTTATCGCTTTTTATTCCATTGATAATGAGCAGCGGGGGGAACAGTGGTTCTCAGGCTTCAACATTAATTATCCAGGCCATGGCTTTAGGCGAGGTAACCATTGCAGAATGGTGGCGGGTGATGCGCCGCGAGCTTGTTTCAGGTGCCTTGCTGGGCATCATTTTAGGAACCATTGGTTTTATCCGCATTATAACCTGGCAACAGTTACATCTCTATAATTATGGTCCACATTGGTTTTTAATTGCAGCTACCATCTTTTTTACCCTGGTTGGCATTGTGTTGTGGGGCAGTTTAATTGGTTCAATGATGCCAATTATTTTGAAAAAACTGAAACTCGATCCTGCCACTTCATCAGCACCCTTTGTAGCCACAATGGTCGATGTAACCGGTATTGTAATTTATTTCAGTGTAGCCGTATTAATTTTAAAAGGCGTTTTATTATAAATCTAAATCATGCAGAAGAAAATTACCACACTTTTTACCGATATCGGGGGCGTTTTATTAACCAATGGTTGGGATAGGCATGCAAGGGGAGAAGCTTCAGTACTTTTTAACCTTGATTCTGTTGATCTCGAAGAACGCCATCACCTTACTTTCGATACTTATGAGGTGGGTAAACTAACGCTTGATGAATATCTGGAACGTATTGTTTTTTTCGAAGAACGGAACTTTACCTACGATGATTTTAAAGAATTCATGTTCAAAAAATCACTTCCTTATCCTGAAATGATTGAGTTGATCTGCGATTTAAAAAAGAAATACAACCTAAAGGTAGCTGTAATCAGCAACGAGGGCAGAGAGCTAAACCAATACCGCATCAATACCTTTAAACTGAATGAGTTTGTCGATTTCTTCGTATCATCAAGCTTTGTACATTTCCGTAAACCAGATGCCGATATTTTTAAGGTAGCGATCGATATTTCACAAAGCGATGTAGAAACTAGTTTATATATTGATGACCGGATGTTATTTGTACAGGTTGCCGAAGGTTTAGGTTTAAAAGGCATTCATCATATCGATTACGAAGATACTAAAGCACAGTTAGCTGCGTATGGGTTAGAGATCTAGAAGAGAAATCGTCATCTCGACTGAAGCGCAGCGAAATGGAGAGATCTATTGAGTTAGATTTCTCGACTGCGTTGCACTCCGCTCGAAATGACGAATTTGCAGATTATCATCGTTGCAACGATGATTCTTCCGTGCTTCAATCTCAAAATAGTTCTTTGTATTTGAAAAGCAATTACAGAAGCTTTTTTAAAGTTTGTTCCCGCTTTCTGTTCAAGGCCTTCTACAGCGTTCGTCATCCTGAATTTATTTCAGGATCTTTAATTGTTGATTTTTATAGTTGTTACTATTTAAGAAATATAAGCTTACAAGTTTAAATGGCAAAATAACTGCTAAAAAGAAACAGCGCTTCATTATCTGTGTTTATCCGCGTGCCTCTGTGGTTAATTTCTGTAACGCTGCTAATTGTGCCTAAGAGCGTAGCATCTTCCGTGTTTCAGAGTCTCCGTGGCAAAGATCACTTATGATACTTGAAGAATTGATAATTTTCTGTGTCGCCTTGCCATTAAAGTTGGCAACTCTGAATAAAACATTAATCCATTCTGTGTTTATCCGTGTGCATCCGCGGTCAATTCCTGTAATGCTGCTAATCGCGCCTAACAGCGTAGCATCTTCCGTGTTTTCCGAGCCTCCGTGGCAAAGATCCTTATGATACTTGAAGAATTGACAACTTTCTGTGCAACTGTGCTATTAAAGTTGGCAACTCTGAATAAAACATTAATCCATCTATGTTTATCCGTGTGCACTGTAGTTAATTCCTGTAACGCTGCTAATATCACCTAACAGTATAGCATCTTTCGTGTTTTCCGAATCTCTGTGGCAAGATCACTTATAATACTTTAAGAGTTGACAACTTTCTGTGCAACTGTGCTATTAAAGTTGTCAACTCTAATTAATAGATTCCGTGTCTCTTGACAAAAACATCTCAAAACAAAAAAGCCACTCTTTCGAATGGCTCTATACTATCTTTGTTTTAAAAAGCCCTTTAAGGGATTTGGGGTAAGGTTATACATTAAACCTGAAGTGCATGATGTCTCCATCTTCCACAACATAGGTTTTTCCTTCAACACCTAATTTACCAGCATCTTTACAGGCGTTTTCAGAACCTAAGGTTACGAAATCGTTGTATTTAATTACCTCGGCACGGATAAATCCTTTTTCGAAATCAGTGTGGATTACACCAGCAGCTTGAGGTGCTGTAAAGCCTTTTGTAATGGTCCAGGCACGAACCTCTTGTACACCAGCGGTAAAGTAGGTGTAAAGATTTAATAATTTATAAGCTGCGCGGATCAATTTATTTACGCCAGATTCAGTTAAACCTAAATCAGCTAAAAATTCCTGACGCTCTTCGTAACTATCCAGTTCAGCAATTTCCGATTCAATTTTAGCAGAGATCACCAAAACTTCAGCATTTTCATCAGCAACGTTTGCTTTAACCAAATCAACATATTTATTGCCATTAATTACCGATGCTTCATCAACATTACAAACATACATGACCGGTTTTTGCGTAAGCAGACCTAAATCTTCAATAAAATCGAAATCATCTTGAGCCAATGCCGCAGTACGGATAGATTTACCTGCTTCTAAATGAGATTTAACCACTGTTAAAATTTCATAAGTACGTTTCGCATCTTTATCGCCTCCTGTTTTAGCCATTTTTTCAACTTTTTGAATACGTTTATCAACGGTATCCAAGTCTTTAAGCTGCAGCTCAGTATCAATAATTTCACGATCGCGGATCGGATCAACAGAACCATCCACATGAATTACATTTCCGTCATCAAAACAACGTAAAACGTGAATAATTGCATTGGTAGCACGGATATTTCCTAAAAACTGGTTTCCCAGGCCTTCACCTTTCGATGCACCTTTTACCAAACCTGCAATATCTACAATCTCGATTGTATTCGGTTGCACTTTGTTTGGTTTAACCAACTCGGCCAGCTTGGTTAATCTGTCATCAGGTACTGTAATTACGCCAACATTGGGCTCAATAGTACAAAAGGGAAAGTTTGCTGCCTGCGCTTTTGCATTTGATAAACAGTTAAAAAGAGTCGATTTTCCAACATTTGGTAAACCAACTATACCACATTGTAATGCCATTTATATTATTGTCTTTAGTTCTTAAGTTTATGGCTATTGGTTCATAGTCTTATGGTCAATAGCCGTGCATTCATTCTTGAGCATTAGTTTGGTGGCTTTTAGCTGTCATCCATCAAGCCATCACATCTCACATCTCACATCTCACATCTCACATCTCACATCTCACATCTCACATCTCACATCTCACATCTCACATCTCACATCTCAATTTCCGCGCAAAGATAAGCTTTTAAAACCTTTATTTAAACCCTTGCTATTGTATCAAATCTATATTTTATCTAAGTTTAGCCCAAAATAGACAGAGATAATGGAAGATTTTGAAAATGAAGTGCCTCAGGAAGTAAAATTGGTTGTTACCGAAGAAATGCGGAGCTATTTTTACGATATGAGTAAATGGGCAAGGTTTTTATCGGTTGTAGGTTTTGTTGTCTCTGCATTTTTAACCTTAAGTTCATTTGGAATAGGTGCAGCAATAACAGCTAATCCGGCTATGCTCAATCAATTAGGGCCATTGGCCAGTATCGGCGCAACGGGCATTACCATATTTTACCTTTTGCTGGCGCTCCTATTTTTTTACCCAAGTTTATTGTTGTTACGTTTTTCAGCCAAGGGCAAACAAGGTGTGCTGTTTGGCGATCAGGAAAATTTAAACGATGCTATTGCAAATGCAAAATCACTTTTTAAATTTTGGGGGATACTTACCATTGTGTTACTGGTGAGTTATTTTCTGTTAATTCTCGCTGTAGCGGTAAGTAGTGTAGGTATAAAATAAACAATAAATTATACACAGATAAAAAAAGCCTACTGATTTTGAAAATCAGTAGGCTTTTTATTGAAATTATAGTTACTTAAAAAGTAAAATCGTCGCTTGCTTTAGTGCTATGTTCTCCATTTTCAGAGTATTCATATCGTTTTTCAACAACATCCTGGTGAGTTTTGATGTAATCAACCGTTTCGTTTAGTCCTTCTGCAAATTTTTCGAAATCTTCTTTGTATAAAAAGATTTTATGTTTTACAAACACACCGTCTTCTAATCTTTTCTTGCTCTCGGTAACTGTTAAATAATAATCACCCGATCTAGTAGCCTTCACGTCGAAGAAATAAGTTCTCTTACCTGCTCTTACTTTCTTTGAAAAAACTTCTTCTCTTTCCTTGTTGTCGAATTCTCCCATGGTTGGTATTGATGTTGGTTTTTGGTTTCGGTAAATATAAAGCAAATATTTAAAGTTCAAAATACAATTTTAATACAATTTAAATCGTACGCGTTTCCTCCTCCAAAAGTTGGTTGTTATAAAGCTCCGTATAACTCCCATTTAGCTTAAGTAATTCATTGTGTGTGCCTTGTTCGATGATTTTTCCGTCATCAAGCACCAGAATTTTATCTGCATTTTTTATGGTCGAAATCCTGTGGGCAATTAAAATACTGGTTTTTCCAGCCATGATTTTACCCAGGTTTTGTAGTATTTCTTCCTCGGTTTTAGTATCAACCGCCGAAAGACAATCGTCGAAGACTAAAATTTTAGGCGATTTAATCAATGCTCTTGCGATAGAAACACGTTGTTTTTGTCCTCCTGAAAGTGTTATTCCCCGTTCACCCAACATGGTTTCGAATTTTTCTTCAAAATCAATAATGTTCGTATAAACCGAAGCGTTTTTAGCCGCATCATGCACTTCTTCATTAGTAACCTGGTCTAAACCAAAGGCTATATTGTTTTTTATGGTGTCTGAAAAGAGGAAAACCTCTTGCGGTACAAAGCCAATCTGGCTTCGGTAATCTTTGAGGTTTAGTGCTTTTATATTCTTTCCATCAATGTCTATCCTGCCATTTTCTACATCATACATCCGCATAATCAGATTTGCCAATGTAGATTTTCCCGACCCTGTTTTGCCGATAATGGCTACAAATTCGCCACTATTGATTTCAAAACTCACATCTTTTAAGGCCTCAATACCTGTATCCGGATAAATAAAACTCACGTTATCGAATTTGATATTACCCTTTAGCTCAATTTCTTTATTTTCTTTCGACTGAATGTCTGATGGGATATCTAAAAACTCATTTATCCTTTGTTGTGAAGCTGCAGCCCGCTGGATTAAAGAAGTAACCCAGCCCAGCATGGTTACCGGAAAAGTTAACTGGTTAATATAAATGATAAATTCTGCAATATTCCCTGCGGTAATGCTGCCATTCATGACCTGGATCCCACCAATATATATGGTTAAAATCGTACTCAACCCAATCAACAGGAGCATGGTAGGGTAAAACAAAGCTGATACTTTAACCAGGTTCATCGAGTCTCTCTTATAATCATTGCTCTGGATTTCGAACATGTTTCGTGTATAATCTTCTCGAACATAAGATTTAATGATCCTGATGCCAGAAAAACGCTCTTGTACAAAGCTCGAAAGATCTGATAAACGTTCCTGGATCTTCCCGCTCTTTTTAAAAATTAGCGTATTCACATAATAGATAATCACCACCAGGAAAGGAAGGGGCAACAGGCAATAAATGGCCAGTTTGGAATTAACATCAAACATCGACCAGATAATGAGCACCGATAAAACGAAGGTGTTAATGGTGTACATAATCGCCGGACCAACGTACATCCTTACCCGGTTAACATCTTCTGTTGCCCGGTTCATGAGGTCACCAGTATTATTCCGGCGGTAAAAACCCAGGCTCAGCTCCTGATAGTGCTGGTAGATATCGTTTTTCATATCAAACTCTATATGCCTCGACATTAAAATAATGGTTTGGCGCATAAAAAACAGAAACAGTCCGCGCAATAAATAAAGTGCAATAACCAGCAACCCAAAAAATAAAAGGTTACTGCTAAATATGTCGTAAATGATGGCCTGCCGATCGAAACCATGAAAGAGATTAAATATTTGGATGTTTTCGTTAATCAGGTCAACCGCATAGCCAATCACCTGGGCTGGCACTACACCAAAAATATTAGATATCACTACAAAAATACTTCCGGGTATAATCCACCATTTGTATTTGAGAAAGTATTTGTTTAATCGGCTCAGGTGTTTCATGTTGTACAAACTTAGCTAATTTTGTTATTTCGTACATCATATTTGTCGTGTATTGGTTAAGCTTTAAAAATTAATGACACTTCTTCAGACCTTACAGGCTTGGAAGACTGTGACGTTTTATGGCTGATTATGGGCTTTACTATTTGGGCGTTACCCAAGCTTCGCAAGGGGCGGGCTCAATATCATTAATTTAAGGTTTTTAACCACAGATGTACACAGATAAACACGGATTTTTATATCTGTGTGCATCCTTTTTATCTGTGGTTAAATTATGCTTACCTAAGCCGAGGGCTTAACTTAATGCCATTGGGGGCGGGCTTTCCAGGGCTCCGCTTCGCTGCGGTACCGATGAAGGATCGGTCCTGAACCCTTACAATCCCTAACGCAGTATTTGTCGCAGTAAGTCATCGAGCGGTTGGTAATTAGCCAAAAGCAACTGGCTTTTGTTAAATAAACCTGATAGAACGGAAAGCCCGGAACCAAGAATGAGTGAGGACTTGGAGCGATAGCAGGACTTTCATAACCTAAAAGCACCGAAACCTGCTTTTCTAAATAATATAGCTACCTATTCGTGTTGTGGTTTAGCCTTACAGGTTCTCTCCAAGGCCTGGTTCGTGTCTCCACGAACCAATATTTTTTCCTAATTTTAAACTAATAACCTTGTTTATTTAATCCTGTCCAAATTAATTTTGTTATAGTTTCGTTAAATACATGTAATAATGGTTTTTTATTTTAATTTTGCAGCAGGTTAGCCTAACGTTAATATGCCAGCAAATTCTCCGTCAGATTCATCAATTTTAGATCAGTTAAGTGTCTATGGGCACAAAAAATTGGTTTTTTGTAATGATCCAGATACAGGTTTAAAAGCAATTATTGCAATACACGATACCACGTTGGGTCCCGCTTTAGGCGGAACACGCATGTGGAGTTATAGTACCGAAGGCGAAGCATTACAAGATGCGCTGCGATTATCACGCGGAATGACTTACAAGGCAGCGATAACAGGGTTAAACCTGGGCGGTGGAAAAGGCGTAATTATTGGCGATTCCAGAAAAGACAAAACAGAAACTTTAATGCGTAGCTATGGCAGGTTTATTAAAAACCTAAATGGCGAATTTATTACTGCAGAAGAAATGGGGACCAATACACGCGATATGGAATATATCCGTATGGAAACCAATTATGTTACTGGTGTTCCCGAGTCAATCGGTGGAGCAGGGAACCCGGCTCCTTTTACTGCTCAAGGTGTTTATTTAGGCATTAAAGCCAGTGTTAAAGAGGTATTTGGTACAGATATGCTTGCCGGGAGAACCATTGTAGTACAAGGCATCGGAAATGTTGGTGAACACCTGGTTGCCCTTTTAAGAAAAGAAAATGCCGAAGTTTTGATCAGCGATATTAACCAGGAACAATTAACTTATGTTGCCCGTAAATATAAAGCGAAACCGATAGAGGCCGATAAAATTTTCACCACTGATGCCGATGTTTATGCCCCATGTGCAATGGGTGCTACCGTTAATAACAAAACCATCGAAAAAATGAAATTTGCAATTATTGCAGGTTCAGCAAACAACCAGTTAAAAGATGAGGTTTTAGATAGCGAATTGCTTTTGAAGAAAGGAATTTTATTCGCACCTGATTACCTGATTAATGCAGGCGGATTAATTTCCTGCTATTCGGAGTTAACTGGTTTTGGTAAAAAACGTACTGTACAGCTTACAGAGAATATTTACGATGCTACACGCAGTGTAATTAAATTAAGTAAAACCGAAAACATATCAACAAATATTGCTGCAAACCGCATTGCCGAGAAACGGATTGCAGATGTTAAAAAAATTAAATCGTCATATTAATCATAATTATTAAAACAGGTTTTAAAAAACCGCACTCGTTCTTACATTCATGTTAAACAGAAGGCACTTAAGAATCAAAGCTTTGCAAAATATTTTTGCTTGGCACATGGCAGACAAAAAAGACATTAAAGGTGATTTAAAAACTTTAATGCAAAGCATCGATAGCGTGTACGAAATGTACATCTGGATGTTATCTTTAATGGTAGAAGTTACCGAATTTACTGCTAACGACGCCGCAGAGCGCGCAAATAAGTTTATTAAAACAGCAGAGGATATTAATCCCAACATGAAATTGCTACACAATAAGTTTAGCGTTTTAATGCAACAGAACCCAGAGTATGTGTCTGCAGTTAAAAAATACAAGGTAGACTGGGGTTTCGATCCTGAAATCCGTAAAACCGTTTACAATTCTTTAAAAGCATCAAAAGAATATGCCGATTATCTTGCCGATCCGAACGAAAGTTTAGAGTCATCAAAAGATATTATTAAATATATTTTCCGCAAAATCATCTTAAAAAACCAGGCTATTATTCAGGTTTTCGAAGAGAAATTTATCAACTGGCAGGTAGATCACGAAGTGATGAAAGGTATGGTTGCTAAAACCCTGAAAAACTTTACATCCGATGATCCTTTCAAAAATAAATTGACCGAAATTAGTGCCGACTGGGTTGAAGACAGCAAATTTGTTCAGGATCTTTTTGTACATACTTTGCAGAACGATGCAAAATATCAGGAAATGATTGCTGATAGAACAAAAAACTGGGAATCAGAACGTATTGCATTAATGGATACAATTTTGATGAAAATGGCCATTTGCGAACTGCTAAATTTCCCATCTATTCCGGTTAAAGTAACCATTAACGAATATTTAGAGTTATCAAAAGATTACAGTACACCGAAGAGTAATTCATTTATTAACGGTATTTTAGACAAAATTTTAGGTGATCTTAAGAAAAATAACACCATTAAAAAGATTGGCCGCGGATTAATCGAAGATTAAAAATGAAAAGAACATTTATTCTGGCTATTGCTGCACTTTCTTTTGTAGCATGTCGTAATGCAAATAATCAAACCAGCGAAACTGCTTCAGCTGTTTCAGTTGGCAATGATACCTCAAAAACAGCCAAAGTTGCTCCGGCTGATGCACCTGTTATTGTTTTCGAACGCGATATTTTTGATTTCAGTAAAATAACACAAGGTGAAAAAGTTAAGCACGATTTCAAATTTAAAAATACAGGTAAAAGCCCACTCATCGTTTCAAATGCAACGGCAACTTGTGGCTGTACTGTTCCGCAGGTACCAGGCGAACCTATTTTACCAGGTAAAGAAGGTGTAATTAGTGTGGTTTTTAATAGCGAAGGCAAAATGGGCATGCAAGATAAGGTAGTAACCATCACTTCAAATGCAAACCCAACAGTAACCACAGTTCATTTAGTGGGAGAGGTGCTTGCTAAAAAATAAATTGGTTCAATTGTTTATGGCATTATCCATAAGGACCAAAATTCATAAAAAACAAAAAAAATAAAAAATGACATCAACAGTAATTTTACAGGCAGCAGGAGGATTTGATCCAAGACAATTAATCATGTTTGGAGCGATTGCACTGGTATTCTACTTTTTTATGATCCGTCCTCAGCTTAAAAAAGCCAAAGACCATAAAAAATTAATCAGTGAACTGAAAAAAGGTGATAAAATTGTAACTACAGCAGGTATTCACGGCCGTATAGCCGATATGAATGACACAACTTTTTTAATCGAGGTTGAAGGTGGTGTAAAAATCCGTTTCGATAAATCAGCAGTTTCTTTAGATGCAACAAAAGCAACAGCAACTCCGGCTGCACCTAAAGCTTAATAAAAATAATAAAAATTTGAGCAGTCCCGAAAACTTTCGGGACTGTTTTTGTTTTACTACATTTGATTAAATGCATTTTGGATAGAATTTTTCCAGCTTACAGTTAATATTTAATTTATTATGCCCTTCATCAGGTTAACGAAGATAGAAAAAAGACGTGTATTTAGCTTATTGGCCTGCTTGCTGCTGGCTATAGCTGCATGGCTTTTTATGGCATTAAACAACAAGTATATTTATGTAGCAAAGACTGTATTGGTTTTTAAAAATACCCCTACCAAAAGAGCATTTTACCCTTTACAATCAGATACAATAGATTTACAGGTAGAAGGGACAGGCTGGCAGCTCCTGTTTGCCCGTTTAAGGATCAGTCCGCCTTCTGTTTCTGTTAGTCTGAGTCAGCTGAATACCAAAGATTTTGTCGTTTTCTCCGATCAGCTTTTTAATATAAACAGACAGTTAGAAAGTACACAAAAAGTAATTTCTGTTAAGCCCGATACCCTTTATTTCGATTTTACTAAACGTGTAGTTAAAAAAGTTCCGGTAAAACTGATCGATAAACTCAGTTTTGAAAAACAATATGGCATTTCGAGCGAGATTATCCTTAATCCAAAATATGTTAAGGTGGCTGGCCCGCTGGAAGAGCTTTCAAAAATAAAATTTTGGCCAACTGATACGCTTAAACAGGATAAAATACAGAGTAGCAGTACCACCAGGGTAGCTTTACAGCACAGCATCCACAAAAATGTTAGCATCTATCCATCCTCTGTAGAGGTTAAAGTCCCTGTAGACGAATTTACTGAAAAAACCATCGAGGTACCTTTAAAAATTACCAATAACCGAAGCTATAACAGCATTAAACTTTATCCCAAAAAAGTTAAAGTTACCTTTTTAGTGGCTTTAAGCAATTATGACCAGGTTGATGAAAGTTTTATTACGGCAACTATTGATGTTGATGAATGGCAAAATTTAGGGCATCGCCGCTTTACGGTCAAGATAACCGAATTTCCAGATTATTGCAAACTGGTAAGCGTAAGCCCTTCCAAAATAGATTTCATTGTAGACAAATAATGTATAAAGTAGGTATAACAGGTGGTATAGGCAGTGGTAAAACAACGGCCTGCAAGGTTTTTGAAGTATTGGGAATTCCAGTGTTTTACGCTGATACTGTTGCAAAGGAAATCATGTGTGAAGATGTTTTATTAGTTGCAGGAATCAAATCTGCTTTCGGAAATGAAAGTTATTTTGAAGATGGAAAACTGAACAATAAACATATTGCCGGCATTGTTTTTAATAACGAAGAAGCGCTGGCAAAATTAAATGCATTAGTCCATCCGGCAGTTTTTAGGGCATTTGATGCCTGGGAAGAAACTATACCTGCAAATACACCTTATGCACTTAAAGAGGCTGCCTTGCTTTTCGAAAGTGGTTCTTATAAGATGTGCGATACTACTATCCTGGTTACTGCACCCTATGAAATTAAACTGAAAAGGGTAATGCAACGCGACGGTGTTTCAGCAGAACAAGTCAAAGTACGCATGGATAAACAATTAAGCGACGAAGAAAAATCGAAAATGGCAAATCATTTCATTGCTAATGATGAACAACAATCAATAATTGAGCAGGTTTTAGCTTTACACCAGGAATTCCTTAAATCAGCCAAAGAATTTAAGAATACCAGGGCATAATCAACTTAACTCATACATCCTTAAATTCTATTCACCTTTATAAATGATTTTAGAAGATTTCATTGCCATTACGCCAACGGGTTTATACTGTGTTTACGGCGATTTTTACCTGGATCCACAACAACCTGTAAATGAAGCGGTGGTTTCGCACGCACATGGCGATCACGCTATTGGTGGAAGCCAGCATGTTTACTGCACGGCTGCTACTGCAACTTTTATGAAACACCGTTACCGCAAATTTGCCGCGGTTGATTTTTTTACCAAAAGTTATCATGAATCCTTCAAAATAAAAGAAGTTACCATTACTTTTTATTCTGCCGGACATATTTTGGGCTCTGCACAGGTTTTAATGGAATATAAGGGGGTAAAGTATCTTTATACAGGTGATTATAAGATTGAACCAGACAATACCTGTGAGCCTTTTGAATTTGTAGAAGCAGACGTTTTAATTACAGAAAGTACCTTTGCTAATCCGGAAACCAAACACCCTTCACCAGTAGATGAAATTAAAAAGCTGAATGAAACCAGCGCGAATATTATGCTTGGTTCTTATGCATTGGGCAAAAGCCAGCGGATAATACAATTGCTCAATGAGTATTGCCCCACGAAGAATATTATGGTTCACCACAGTATTATGCCCTTTGTTAAAATATATGAGGACTATGGTATAAAAGTAGGAAATTACAAAATGTACGATAGAAAGGTGATGAAAAATAATCAGGAACATCAGGTTTATATTGTGCCGCCGATGGTTTTTCACAGTTACCATAAGGCAATAAATGTAGTACGTGCCTTTGCCTCCGGATGGAAGAACCTGCAGCAACAAAACGGGATTTCACTTTATATTTCTGATCATGCCGATTGGGATGCAATTTTAGAAACCATAGAAAAAGTTAAACCAAAACAAGTATGGACTTTACATGGTGATGGTAAACAGCTTAAAGATTATTTTAGAAATAAACTGGAAGTTAAAATACTCAATGGTTAAAAAATGATTGAATGAGGCGATAAAGAAAAACGATTAAAAACATTCCCTCATTTAATATTCAATCATTATAATTCCCTCATTCAAGATTCTCTCAGTCAATAATTATGTTAAAAGAAGGCGAAGATTTTTACTTTAACGAAGATGGACTGATGGTTTTTACTGAAGCCTACCATTTAAAACGTGGTTATTGCTGTAAAAATAAGTGCAAACACTGCCCTTGGGCTTATGGCAAAAAGAAAGAAAAGAAGTAGTACGGTAGGTAGTTGACAGTTTTTAGTTTACAATTCTCGGCTTTTGTTTACAAACTCATTTATCCTTATTAAGGCGAACGTGATCATAAATATCGCTTAAAGCCACTTCAAATCCCGTCGAAATTAGGGTTAGGGTATCAGAAATCTCCTTGTGCTCGTTAAGTTTCCAGTTATTTTCATCATCAATATAAAAGGCCTGAACCCAAACCGATTCTGAATCGATCATAATGTATTCTTTTAACGAAGGAATATCTTTATACAGCATAAACTTTTTGCCTCTATCGTAATTTTTGGTTGAAGGCGAAAGGATTTCGATGATTACAGTTGGCAAAATTGAGGTGTCTTCATCAATATCAATATGTTTTATATCGTTACAATAGATAGAGATATCCGGATAGGTGAATAAACTATTCTCGGGAATGTTCATCCGCTTATCACTTCCAAAAATGTGGCATGACTTCCCTTTTAATTTGCCGCCAACTGCTAAAAAAATATTAGAAAACAGCCAATTATGATTATCTCCGGCTCCAGACATCGCAAATATCTCACCTTGGTAATATTCATGTTTAACTGTCGCTTCTTTTTCCATCTCCAGATATTCTTCAACAGTATAACGCCTTTTTTGATAGGCTACTGCTGGTTCATCTACAATATTTTCCATATACTAATTTACTTGAATTATAATTGAACATATAATAAATAAACGATTAAACGTTTAAAACGGATTTATTTTTAACTAGCTGTTTAACAGGTGTTTGGGTTTTCGCTTTAATAATTAAAACAAATAGAGTTAAGATCTCCGATTTCAAAAGGTAACATAATAATAAATATCGCTTAGCGCTACATCGAACCCCATCGAAACAAAACTTAGCACATCAGTAAGTTCTTCATGTTTATTGAGTACCCAATTTTGCTCATGATCAATGTAATAAGCTTCAACCAAAATAGATTGCGAATCGATCATGATGTATTCCTTTAATGAAGGAATATCTTTATATAGCATAAACTTTTTGCCTCTATCGTAATTTTTGGTTGAAGGCGAAAGGATTTCAATAATTGCAGTTGGTAAAATTGAGGTGTCTTCATCAGTATCGCTATGCGTTAAACCATTGCAATAAATGGAAATATCAGGATAGGTGAATAATGTATTCTCGGGAATATTCATCCGTTTATCACTTCCATAGGGTCTGCATGGCTTGCCTTTAAGTTTGTTGCCTATTTCTATAAAAACGTTGCTGAAAATCTCATTGTGGTTATCGCCAGCACCAGACATTGTAAATATCTCTCCCTGGAAATATTCGTGTTTTTCTGTTGATACCTTTTCCATCTCCAGGTATTCTTCAACAGTGTAGTGCCTTTTTTGATAGGCCACAACAGGTTCATTTACAATTTCATCCATATACGAATTTACAGATGTTTTTTTGAAAAGGTTAAATATATAAACGATTAAACGTTTAAAACGGCTAGCTAGTTAATTGTTTGAAATGGTTAATCGGTTAATCGACGAATTGCTTAGTTGGGAAACTGTTAACTTAAAATTTGCAATTACCAACTGAAAACTGCCAACTGAATTAGTGTCCAGCAAAGAAACCAATCAATGCTACACCAATGCCCAATAAAACGGCAATCATTTTGCGGGTATTGATTTTATGATCGGCACTCGATTCAAATAATATGGTGGTAGAAATGTGTAAGAAAATACCAATTACAATGCCCATAATTTTATTGAAATAAGCATCAAGGCCACCAATAGTGCCGTTACTTAAACCAACGCTTACATAAAAACCAAGGGGTGCCATAATCGCAAAAACAATCAGGTAAAATACAATGCTACCTTTCTTATAATGGTTTTGCATTAATATACTCGCCAATGCAAACGCTGCAGGAATATGGTGTAGCGAAATCCCGAAAATCAATTCATTATGTTGCTCTTTTGCCAAGGGCATCCCTTCTAAAAAGGCATGTAAACACAAACTGATCATAATCCCGAAAGGGAAAACATGTCCGTCGTGATGTTTGTGGATATGGCCGTGTTCTACACCTTCTGAAAATTGCTCTAAGAAGATCTGCAGGAGGAAACCAATCAGTATGAATATACCGATTTCAGATTTGTCAGACCCGCTGTAGGCATCTGGAATTAAATGTAAAACCGTAATGGCAAATAAATAGGCTCCACTGAAAGATAAAATCAGTTTAAGTAATTTAGATTTATCACTTTTAACCAAAAAGATAGCCGTTCCGCCTAAAAAGGCACAGAAAAAGAGTACGCAGAGTTTCCAGATTTCCATAGGTTAAAAATCAGGTTGTAATTTTTTAAATATTTTCGAACAGATAAAGCCAATTGTTATACCCAGCAAAGCACCGGCTGTTACATCAACAGGGTAATGAACGCCAACATATACCTGCGCAAAACTGATAATCAGCGCCCAAAAGAGGCCAATAGGTAAAATAGGTTTCCATCTGCTGTAAAAAATGCAGATTAAAAAAACAGCTATAGCAAAATGATTGGTAGCGTGGGCCGATGGAAAACTTAAACCGCTTCCACAGGGTACGCGATGGATAATGTCGTTCGCTAAACTTAAATCATTGCAAGGCCTCACACGTGATACCCAAGGTTTTACAACCCTTGAGGCAATTAAATCACCCATGGCAAAAGTGAATAGCAGCATTCCAATAATATAATAACCTTGTTTTTTATACTGCCTGATACAAAAAACAACAATAAAAAGGTAAAGTGGCGACCAGAAAAAACGGTTGCGCATTAAAGGCATCAGCCAATCAAAAAAGCCGTTTGAAAGTCCGCGGTGGATTTTCAAGAACAATTCTACATCAAATTGCTGTATGCTTTCTATCATGCTTTTTTACAGATTAAAATTAGCCGGTCTGAGTTGTTTTCGTCAAAATCAGCCAAGTCATAATTGCCAAATGTCTTTTCGATAACCATCCCAGCTTTGCTCAACATCCGTTCAAAATCTTCAAAGCTAAATGCCTGTACCCGCTCTTCGAAATGATACACTTTTTGCTTGTCTTCGAAATTTATCTTTTTAATAATTTTCCCATCGATAACATTTTTGGTAATGTGAAAAGTGATACCATCTAATGATTTTGTTTCACAGGAATTTAAATTGCGGATAATCTTCTCCGTGTTAAAATAATCAAGCACCAAAATCCCATCTGCGGTTAAACATTTACGAAAAGTTTTAAGCGCATTTACGTGGTCTTTTTCTGTATCAAAATAACCAAAACTGGTAAACAAGTTTAAAGCCACATCAAAATAATTGATGTAAAAAAGCCTCCGCATATCGTGAACAAGGAAGTGTAATTTGCTGTTTTCGAATTGCTTGGCATATTTTATGCTTTGTTCTGATAAATCTATTCCTGTAACATCAAAGCCTTTTTTATTCAGGTAAATAGAATGCCGGCCTTTTCCACAGGCAATATCGAGCATTTTAGCATCGGCTTTTGGATGAAGGTAATCCGTGAGTTTATCAATGAAGAATTCAGCTTCAGCATCATTTCGTTGTTGGTAAAGAATATGATAATATGGCGAATTAAACCAATATTGAAACCACTTGCGCTGCATATAAAAGACGTTTGTATCTTAAAAAGATGCAAATATAAGGTTTTACAATCGCTAGTAAAGTTTCGAGTGGTGTTTTATGCAACATTATTGCATAGAAATTAATAAGCCAGCGGTTGTGCTTTGCGAAGATTGAATCGTAGATCTACCTGATGTAATAAATTATTAAGGTTTTAATACATCGGTTGATAAGATGCCTGTTTTTTAAAAAGAACTCAAAATAGAACATATCTTTGATTTTGATATTGAAACTTATCTCTACTAATTACATGGTGTTTATAGATATAAAAACAATGTAAATTAACTTGCAGAAGCTGGGTAAAATAGCAGCTATCTTGTTTTTTTTCTTATTTTTGAGCCTCATCAAATTATATACAGTGACTTTAATAAAATCGATTTCAGGAATACGGGGAACCATCGGTGGAAGGGCCGGAGACGGCTTAACGCCATTTGATATTGTTAAATTTACGGCTGCCTTCGGTAGCTGGGTGGTACAAAAAACAGGCAATAAAAGAATAGTTTTAGGCCGCGATGCGCGTATTTCAGGTGAGATGGTGAATAATCTGGTTATTGGAACGCTACAAGGCCTGGGTATTGAGGTAATCGATTTAGGCTTATCTACTACGCCAACGGTAGAGGTTGCGGTGCCTGACGAAAATGCAGGAGGTGGAATCATTTTAACCGCAAGCCATAACCCAAAACAATGGAATGCCTTAAAATTATTAAATGCCAGTGGAGAATTTATTAGCGATGCAGATGGCAAAGAAGTTTTAGATTTAGCAGAAAGTGCTGATTTTGACTTCGCTGAGGTAGATAAACTAGGTAAAGTAATAAAAAACGATACTTATCTTCAAAAACACATCGATAAAGTTTTAGCCTTACCATTGGTTGATGTTGAGGCAATTAAAAAAGCTGATTTTAAAATAGTAATCGATTGTGTAAATTCAACCGGCGGTATTTTTATTCCTGCTTTATTAAAAGCTTTGGGAGTGAATAAGGTAGTAGAATTATATTGTACACCAGACGGATATTTTCCGCACAATCCTGAACCACTTCCTGAAAACTTAACTGAAATATCGAAAGAAGTTCAGAAACAGAACGCAAATTTAGGTATTGTAGTAGACCCTGATGTTGACCGTTTATGTTTTGTAAACGAAGATGGCAGCATGTTTGGCGAAGAATATACCTTAGTTGCTGTTGCCGATTATGTATTGAAAAATACACCTGGAAACACAGTTTCCAATCTTTCATCAACCCGTGCTTTACGCGATGTAACCGAAAAAGCAGGTGCTGAATACAATGCATCGGCAGTAGGTGAGGTCAACGTAGTTAACAAAATGAAAGAGACAAATGCCATAATCGGTGGTGAAGGTAATGGTGGAATCATTTATCCTGAATCGCATTATGGTAGAGATGCTTTGGTGGGTATTGCTTTATTTTTAACACATTTGGCTAAGTTTGGTAAATCTATTTCTGTACTTCAAGCCAGCTATCCTCAATACTACATCTCTAAAAATAAGATTACCCTTACGCCAGAAATGGATATCGATAATTTATTGAAACAGGTAGAAGAGAAATATAAAAATCAGCCATATAGTACAATTGATGGTTTGAAGATAGAATTTGATAAAACCTGGGTACATTTGCGCCGCTCTAATACGGAACCGATCATCAGGATTTACAGTGAGGCAGAAAATGAAACCATTGCCGAGAATTTGGCTAACAAAATTATTTCTGACATTAAAGAAATATTACACCTTTAATCTTTAAGGTTTCAGGATCAAGCATACCTGTTCAGGGTTTAATATAACGATTAAACCTTGGGCATTTAAATCAGAGCTTGCCCTTAACAAGGCATCTTTGCAACAAAAAACTTTTAAATATTCATAGAAATGAAAAGGGTCTATTTAGATAATGCGGCCACAACGCCTTTAGATGCAGCAGTAATCGCAGAAATGACAAACGTGATGGAAAATTACTTTGGTAACCCATCTGCCATTCATGCACTTGGCCGTGAGGTGAGAACACTCGTGGAGAAAGCCCGTAAAACCGTTTCAGGTCTGTTAAATGCATCTCCGTCTGAGATATTTTTTACTTCCGGAGGCACAGAGGCCGATAATACAGCTATCCGTTGCGGAATTTCAGCTTATGGCATTAAACATGCTATAACTTCAAAAATAGAGCACCATGCTGTTGAGCATACCTTAAATACGATGCTTAAAAATGGCGAGATCGATAAATTAAGTTTCGTTAATATTGATGAAAAAGGGAATATCGATTATAACCATTTAGAAGAACTGCTTCAAAATAACGAGCGTACTTTCGTTTCATTGATGCATGCCAATAACGAATTGGGTACACTAACCGATATGGTTAAAGTTGGCGATATCTGCGAGAAATACAATGCTATTTACCATGCAGATACCGTTCAGACTATGGGCCATTATCAACACAATGTACGCGAGCTTAAAGCACATTTTATTGTGTGTGCTGCGCACAAGCTTCACGGGCCAAAAGGCGTTGGCTTTTTATACGTAAACAGCAATATTAAAATCCCACCAATGATTTACGGTGGTTCACAGGAACGCAACATGCGTGGCGGTACCGAAAATGTATATGGTATTGTGGGTTTAGCTAAAGCCTTAGAAATTGCTTATTCAGAAATGGATCAGCATCAGTCGTACATTCAAGGCCTAAAAGATTATCTAAAAACACAGTTAATTGCTGAAATCCCAGGTATTGGCTTTAATGGCGAAACCGATGGCGATAAAAGTCTTTACACGGTTCTAAATGTTTCTTTCCCTGAAATGGACATGGCCGATATGTTATTGTTCAATTTGGATATTAATGGTATCTGCGCTTCGGGCGGTAGTGCATGTTCTTCAGGTTCAAATATAGGCTCTCACGTATTAAACGGTATTAATGCCGATCCAAACCGTCCTTCAGTGCGTTTTTCATTTAGTAAATACACTACTAAAGAGGATCTGGATTATGTAATCGAAAAAGTTAAAATGGTAGTGAAGCAGAATGCTTTAGTATAAAATATCATTAACCAAATAGGAAAGTCCCGGTGAAAATTGGGACTTTTTTTGTGGGCAAACTATTAATCATTTTCTGAAAAGGATATGCAGTAATTCATTTAATGTTCTTCCCTGCTTTACGCTTATACGCCTGCAGGCCTTAAGCACCTGGCCGGTATTCGCTTCAATCAGGTTTAGCTCCAATAAGCTGGTGCTGCTATTTAAGGTTGTATGAAGCAAGAAAAGAATTCATTTTAAAAAACAAATTCACTGCGATCCGCAACCCTAAATAGGATTAATGGCCGTGCCACCTAAACCTGATCGGAACGAACATCACGATTTTTTCGGGATAAAGTGAAGAGCAGGACAATATTTTCCTAAATGCCACTGCAGCTGATTTTCAAAATAAACAATCAATTTTGAAATAATATGTGCTTAACCATTTAAACTAATAAAATTCTCTTGCAAAGTTCAAAAATTAAGCTTATATTTAATTAAACATAAGGCAGTCCACGCCATTTTACCTGTTGTTCCTGAACGAAACCTTATCAAACACCCCATGGTATAAGGTTAAGCAAATTTTAAAAAAGCTTTTTATCATTATTAAAATTGTTAACCCTGAAAGCCCCAAAGGTTTTCAATAATCTATATCGTCATGGAAAAGAACCACAACACTCAAAATCTGGAAAACGCAAAACCGGAAGAAAAATTAAACGAAGAAAGAAAACATATTTACAAATTTATCTTCAATCCGTTTTCTTTCGAATCTTCGAACCATTTTAATAAAATACATAAAAGGAAATTTCATTCTTTCGGATGCATCCATGAACTGAGAAAACTCCCTGGAGCTATGTTGTAATCGAAAGGTAAGCTTACATGTCCTTTGTTGGCGGCTCACCTGCCATAACATTATTTCAATATCGTGTTTGGTGAGCCACCAAACACAGATTAGTGGAGAAAGAAATCTTTGAATTAAATTTGGCTTAAAGATTTTTCCGTTTTGGGTTCCATCTCTCGTTCCGCTCCCGTTCCTTGGTTGGTGGTTCACCAACCATAGCATTTATTTCTATACCATGTTTGGTGAGCAACCAAACATAGGGATTAGGTGGGGCAAATTAGAATGTGTCTCTGTAATGTGTTAGTATATTGAAATCATCTATCCCTGTTTTATAAAACCTGGCAGAAGACCAATGATAATCTTCAGTATTTTGAGCCAAACGCCATCTTTCTTGTAACGGATTATAATGAATGTAATTTAGTTTCTGCTCTAAAATATTAATATCAAACATATTGACTGCGAGCGAATCTCTTTGCCATATTCTATATTTGCGATCCGATTCAGTTACCTCAAAAAGTCTTAAAAAATTAGGGTTATTGATAAGAAGGTCTTTCCTTAGCTCATGAGAAGTATCCTTTAAAAAACTTGAATTCGGTTTTTCTTTGCCGTTTGGTTTTAAAATTTTCAAAATTAAATGGATATGGTTTGGCATAATAACAAAGCCATAAACCTCAATAAAATTTTGTTTAACAAGTTTTCTTAAAGAGTTTAATACTAATTGCTTATAATTACGTGCCTCTAGTAAAAGCATCCAATCCTTAATTGTGCAAGTCCAAAAGTAAGTTTCATTATAGTTAAGGAATGATTTTCTTCTATCTTTAAAAATATCAGAATTCATGTGATTAGTTTTAAATAAGATAATCATAAAATTTTACTATTTGTTTGGTGAGCCACCAAACATTAGAAGTGGATTAATAAAAACAATCTTATTTTTAGGTTGTTCCTATAGTATATCAATTTACAATTACTATGGAAACGAATAAAGAAAAAGGTAAAGTTGTTGAGAACGATTTACTGGATAAAACCGCAGAAGATATTAAAGAGGATAGAACTTTAGATGAAAATAAATCATCGAAAGTAACGACCAATCTGTTTAACAAAGATAAAGACCGTAAGAATAATTCCTTTGGTCCGGGGCATGAGCCAGGTACCACACCGGGTTCGGGTATATAATTTGTTATTTCAAGATCTAAATCATTAAATTTAAACCACAGCACTTGCTGTGGTTTTTTAGCTTAATAGCAAAATGGAGAGAAGAAATTTTATCAAAAATTCGGCACTGGCAGTGGCCTTGCTTTCAATTTATAAAACAGATGTTTTAGCGCAGCAAGAGCTGTTGCGTGCTTATAATTTTAAACCGCTCCGTAATGATGTGGGTATATTTACCGAGCAGGGCGGAACCATTGGCTGGTTAAATTCGAGCAATGGTTTTGTGGTGGTAGATGCACAGTTCCCGACTACAGCACCGCATGTAATCGACGAGTTGAAAAAACTGGGCGAAAAACCTTTCAAATATTTGATCAACACGCATCACCATGGCGACCATACCGCTGGGAATATTTCTTTTAAAGGATTGGCAGAAAAAGTGGTTGCACACCAAAATTCACTGGTAAACCAGAAAAGAGGCGCAGAAAAAGCAAATAATTTAGATAAACAGCTTCTGCCTGATACCACTTTTGGGACAAAATGGAGTGCGAAAATGGGCAATGAAAATATTAAAGCTTATTATTACGGTTCAGGGCACACCAATGGCGATGCAGTTTACCATTTCGAAAATGCCAATATCGTACATGTTGGCGATCTGGTTTTCAACTGTAAATTTCCATATATTGATAGAGAAAATGGCGCACACATCGGCAACTGGATCACTGCTTTAGATAAAATCCAGAACCAGTTTGATAACGATACCTTATTTATCTGGGGACATAGCCTTGATCCGGAGAAAGTAACCGGAAATAAAACTGATGTTAAAGCTTATCAAAATTACCTTCAAAACCTGTTAACTTTTGTGGGCGGCGAAATCAAAGCAGGTAAAAGCAAAGAAGATATTTTAAAAACGACTACGATCCCAAATGCACCCGAATGGAAGGGTGAAGGCATTGAAAGAAGTTTAACCGCTGCTTATGATGAATTGAAGGGAGTTTAATCTCATATTCCATAAGAAAAGTCGTCCTCTCGATCCGATAGCTATCGGATGAAGCGCAGCGGAATGGAGAGATCTGTCAAGACAGATTTTGCTTCGCAGAGCCTTCGGGTTCTCGACTGCCTTGTCCTCCGCTCTAAATGACGATATCTATCTGTGCTCATCTGTGGCTAAAAATTTATCGTTCCTTTAATACAGCCTTCCAAATCTATTTTCAATTTATAAACGTTCTATATTTAAAATAATCCTTTCAACCTCATTGAATTACCATAGGCTTTAGTGTTTAACAACTATATTTGTTACAATTCAAAATCTACAGCCCATGGATGATTTTATAGCAGCCCGTTCCCAAATGGCCTTATCATTAGGCTTTCACATCATTTTTTCGTGTATTGGCATGGTGATGCCATTCTTTATGGCCGTATCGCATTATAAATGGCTTAAAACAAACGATGAGGTGTATAAAAACCTCACAAAAGCCTGGAGTAAAGGGGTAGCCATATTCTTCGCTACCGGTGCGGTATCAGGTACCATGTTATCTTTCGAATTGGGCTTACTTTGGCCAAAATTTATGGATCATGCCGGACCTATCTTCGGAATGCCTTTCTCGTTGGAAGGAACAGCTTTTTTTATTGAAGCGATAGCCCTTGGTTTTTTCCTATATGGTTGGAATAAGTTAAACAAATGGTTCCATTGGTTTACAGGAATGGTAGTAGGGGTGAGTGGTTTGGCCTCAGGCATACTGGTAGTGGCAGCCAATGCCTGGATGAATAGTCCGGCAGGTTTTGATTTTGTAAACGGACAATACCTCAACATCGATCCCATACAGGCTATGTTCAATAAAGCTTGGTTTAGTCAGGCTTTACACATGTGTTTGGCCGCATTTACCGCAACGGGTTTTGCTGTGGCAGGTGTTCATGCTTTAATGATTCTAAGGGACAGAAATGCAGCGTTCCATTTAAAAGCTTTTAAAATAGCGGCTGTATTTGCCTGCATTGCTGCTTTATTACAGCCAATAAGTGGCGATATCTCTGCAAAAGACGTAGCCAAGCGTCAGCCTGCAAAGCTAGCTGCAATGGAAGCATTGTATAAGACCGAGAAACCTGCTCCGCTTTTAATCGGTGGTATCGTAAATGAGAAAGATAAAACGGTAAAAGGGGCAATCAAAATTCCAGGCGCTTTAAGTTTTCTGGCACATGGCGATTTTAAAGCCGAAGTTAAGGGCTTGGATCAGATACCGGAAAATGAACATCCACCAGTCGCTATAACCCATTACGCTTTCCAGATTATGGTAGGGATTGGAACTTTACTGCTTTTGGTAGCTTTAACCTATTTCTTTATCCTTTTTAAAAAGAAACCTTTAACAGAAAATCGTTGGCTGTTAAAACTGTTCGTCTTCGCCATTCCGCTTGGTTATCTCGCTTTAGAGGCCGGTTGGGTAGTTACTGAAGTTGGCAGGCAACCCTGGATTATTTATGGCATTATGCGCACTAAAGATGCGGTTACGCCCATGCCAGGTATTGCTTATTCATTTTACATCTTTTCGGCAATTTATGTGTCGCTAAGCATTATCGTAACGTTTTTGCTTTACCGACAGATTAAAATGGTACCTGTACTTTATAATAAAACTGAAGAAAATAATCATTAACCACAGATGAAGAGGATAACCACAGATAAAATTGGGTAGTTGGATCTAAGCTTATCTAAAATTTGTGTATGTCCTTGGCAAAAAAATAAATGATGGAACAAATTGTAATTACATTTTTATGCATGGCCATTCTACTCTACTTTTTATTGGGTGGAGCTGATTTTGGTGCAGGGATTATAGAACTATTTACTTCAACAAAAAACAGGAGTAAAACCCGTAAAACCATGTACCAGGCCATTGGTCCGGTTTGGGAAGCCAACCACATGTGGCTCATTATTGCCATAGTAATCCTTTTCGTGGGTTTTCCACATATTTATACCACCATGTCGGTTTACCTGCATATCCCTTTGGCCATTATGCTCATCGGGATTATTGCCCGTGGTACCGCTTTTGTATTCCGCCATTATGATGCTGTAAAAGATGATATGCAGTGGTTATACAACCGGATATTTCGGTATTCGAGCTTTGTAACGGCTTTGTTTTTGGGTATTATTGCCGGAAGTTTAATTTCGGGCCATATCGACACACAGGCGACTGATTTTTATACTGCCTATATATCGGGTTGGTTAAACTGGTTTTCAATCGCAGTAGGCTTCTTTACGGTGGCACTTTGCGGTTTCCTGGCAGCCATCTATCTTATTGGCGAAACAGATGAATATCATGATAAACGCCGTTTTATTAAAAAGGCCGAATTTATGAATATCGCTGCGGTAGTTTTTGGTGCCATGGTATTTATTGCTGCACAGCGAGATAAAATTCCATTGATCGATTGGGTTTTTAAAAGCAATGTGGGTTTATCGGCCATTGTTCTGGCGAGTTTATCGTTGGTACTGTTATGGTATCTATTGATTAAAGGTAAAACCAAGGTTTTACGCATTTTAGCGGGCTTTCAGGTAACGATGATCCTTTTGGCAATTAGTTATGCCCACTTTCCAAATTTTATCCGTTTAAAAAGCGGAGATGCAATCTCACTATTGGAAACAGCTGGGCCAGAAAAAACCATTTACAGCTTAGGTTTAGCACTTTTATTGGGAAGTGTATTGATTTTACCTTTTTTAGGGTATTTGTTTTATAAGTTTCAGAAGAAGGAAGAGTAGGTATTGATGTCAATCAAAAGTATCGTCATCTCGACTGGAACGCAGTGGAATGGAGAGATCTACGTAGATAGATTTAGCTTCGCTGAGCACTCCGTGGTTCTCGGCTGCGTTGCACTCCGCTCGAAATGACGATGCGCACTAAAGATTATTCAAACAAAAAAGAGCATCTGTTTCCAAATGCTCCTTTAAATTATATTCAAATTATTTATCTACAAACCACCTTTTCTATTCGATTTGGTTTGTACCGGCCAGGTTGCTGGTTTTCCGGTACGTTCGTTAACCGGTAAATCTTTTGCTTTTTCGGTTGAGGTTTTTTCAGAATCTTCTGAAGCCATATAAACCATGATGGCAGCTAAAATCACATTGTTTCTAATTTCGTCGAAAACCAACTTATCGTAACTGTCTCGGTTGGTGTGCCAGGTGTATGTTCCGTAGTCCCAGCTGGTAGAGCTTAACGAGTAACCCAATGCTCCAGCGGCTACAAATGACGCGAAATCTGACCCACCTGCGCCAGGTGTTCCAGGGAAACTTGTTTTAATCTGGTTTCTAATCGTATCCGGTACTGCGGCCAACCAGCGGGTGATGTAATCTTTTGATTTAGCAAAGCCTTGTCCGCCAATGTTAACCACGCGGCCTGTTCCATTATCCTGGTTAAACAAAGCCTGGAGGTTGTTCACAATTTCCGGGTGATCTTCTACAAAAGCTCTTGAACCATTTAAACCCTGCTCTTCACTTCCCCAATGTCCAACCAAAATGGTGCGTTTTGGATTAGGATAAATTTTCTTTAAAATGCGCATGGCTTCCATCATTAAGATCGTGCCAGAACCATTATCGGTAGCACCACTTGCGCCATCCCACGAATCGAAGTGTGCTGAAAGCATCACGTATTCGTTTGGTTTTTGTGTGCCTTTAATTTCAGCGATCGTATTAAAAGTAGGTACAGCACCTAATTTCTTCGAATCTGCCTCGATTTTAAGCTTCGGTTTGTCGCCATTTAAAGCCAAACGGTAAACCAGGCCATAATCTTCGACAGATAAATCTAAAGTTGGTATTTTTGTGGTGTTTGCACCAAAAATTTTATCTACGCCAAAACCCTGCGACCAGTTGTTGATCACTACAGCCACAGCACCTGCATTTTCTAAAGCTACGGGAAGGGTTTTAGCCGTTAAACCAGTTTTAGCAAGGCTTGTAGCCCAAGCTTTAGCCGCATTAGCTTTTTCTTTTTTAAACTTTTCGAAAAGGTCTTTTGTGGCAAATTCTTCCCAGTTTTTTTCTGGTCGGCCAGAAAGTTGGTTCATGGAAATTAAAACAATTTTACCTTTTACATTGGGTAACCATTTCTGAAATGATAATGAATCTGTAATTTCTGGAAGGATAATCGCTTCTGCATTAATGGCTTTACCATTGGTTGATGGGCTCCAGGCCAATTGTGTACCTTCTAAAGTGCGAACACGCGGACTTACCAGATCGATATGGGTAATGCCTCTTTCCCAGCCGGCCCATTCGCCCCATTTTTCTTTCTTGGCGGAAATGCCCCAATCACTATATTTTTTAACTGCCCAATCGTTGGCCTGTTTCATTTGTGGTGAGCCAACCAAACGAGGACCAACAACATCAAGTAATTCGTGCGCGAGTTTTTCTAATTGAGAGTTTTCGTTTACTTCTTTAACAATATTGTCGATAACTTTCCTGTCTTGCGCAAAAATGCTTGCTGAAGTGCACAGAAATAGTGTAGAAAATAGTAGCTTTTTATTCATAATTAGTTAGGGTTGATTATTTGATGCACTAATTTATGAAATATGGAGTAGGGTTGGGGGATGTTAATGGAAATGTTGCAGGAGTTGATGTTACCACCCAGTATATTTTGACCACCTAAGACACCTTAGTTCACCTAAATAAGGAGTAGCCTTTTTCTTTGTATCTTGGTGCCTTTGTGGTAAAATTAGACTCGCTAGAAAAACCCCTCATAAGAACCACTGGCTATGCAAGCTAAACCTGATTGTCGTGGAAAGCCCGGAGTGTAGCGAGGACTTGAAGCAAAAAGCAGGACTGAATTCACCGATTTATTCAAGCCCTGCTTTTCTTATTATAAGTTTATTTGTTTACTGCTCAACTTGTACTAATGACTATTGAACCAACTAATTGTTCATCATTTTGATAAAAGCGCCCAATTTAGCTTTCATGGCTCTTCTGTCAACGATAAAGTCAAGGAAACCATGTTCCAGAACGAATTCGGAAGTTTGGAAACCTTTAGGTAAATCTTTTTTAATGGTTTCTTTAATTACCCTCGGACCGGCAAAACCGATCAGAGCGCCTGGTTCGGCAATGTTGATATCGCCTAGCATGGCATAAGAGGCCGTTACACCGCCAGTAGTTGGATCCGTTAATAAAGAGATGTATGGAACTTTAGCCTGACCTAATAAAGCGAGTTTAGCCGAAGTTTTGGCCATTTGCATTAATGAAAATGCAGCTTCCATCATCCTAGCGCCACCTGATTTAGAAATCATCAAAAACGGAACTTTATGTTTGATGCTATAATCGATTGAACGTGCAATTTTTTCGCCCACAACCGAACCCATTGAACCACCGATGAAAGCGAAATCCATACAGGCAATAACGAGATCCTGACCTTCAATTTTACCAACACCTGCCCGGATAGCATCTTTTAAGCCGGTTTTAGCCTGACTTTCTTTAATTCTATCGGTATAAGGTTTGTTATCATTAAAGTTTAACGGGTCGCCTGATGTTAAGTTAGGGAACAGCTCTTTAAATTCGTTATTATCAAATAAAACCTCGAAATATTCTTTTGAGCCTACTCTCAGGTGGTAATTACAGTAATGACAAACGTATTTGTTTTCCTGAAGTTCTGCCTGATGTAGCGGTTTCTTACAATTTGGACATTTATTCCACAAACCATCTGGTGCTTCTTTTTTCTCTTCTGTTGTGGTAATGATACCTTTATTCTCTCTTTTAAACCAAGCCATATAATTTTTTGAAGAATTGGATTGCAAAGAAACGAAAAATAAAATAAAGTCGAACCTTATTAGACGTAAAAATAGTCGATGGTTAATTGGTTGATGCTTAATAGCTAAGTAGCTGAAGTAATTGAAAACCTGTATTTGCCCATTGTGAACTTCGAATTGAAAACTGAAGTGTGTCTTTTTTACACTAAGGATAATGTGTTTTTTACACTAAACAGGCTTTATTTTGCTGTTAGGCAAATAATTCTGTTGTTACAAAAGCTTGGAATGTTATTTTTTTTTATAACTTCGGACTTAATAAAATTAACAAGAAATGAGTTTAAAAGGCTACAAAGGCGTAATTTACGGAGATGCCGTTCAAGAATTGTTTGAGCAGGCTAAAAAACATCAGTTTGCTTTACCAGCAGTAAACGTTACCGGTACCAATACGGTTAACGCGGTATTGGAAACTGCTAAGGCAGTAAATTCGCCTGTTATGATTCAATTGTCTAATGGAGGTGCACAGTTTTATGCTGGTAAATCATTAGATAATGAGAAATTACAAGCATGTATTTTAGGAGCTGTATCGGCTGCTAAACATGTACATTTATTGGCAGAGCATTATGGTGTTGCCGTGGTTTTACATACCGACCACGCCGCTAAAAAATTATTGCCTTGGATTGATGGACTTTTAGACCACGGTGAAAAAATCTTCGCTGAAACCGGAAAACCTTTGTTTTCATCACACATGTTGGATTTATCGGAAGAATCTATTGAAGAAAACATGGAAATTTCTGCTAAATACTTAGCACGCATGGCTAAAATGAACATGACTATCGAAATCGAACTTGGTGTTACAGGTGGTGAAGAAGATGGTGTTGATAATAGCGATGTAGACAGCTCTAAATTATATACTCAGCCTAGCGAAGTGGCTTATGCTTACAAAGAATTAAGCAAAGTTTCTCCTCGTTTTACTGTTGCTGCTGCTTTTGGTAACGTACACGGTGTTTATAAACCAGGTAACGTAAAATTGCAACCGGTAATTTTGAAAAATTCTCAGGATTTCATCAAAGAAAAATTCAGCTTAACTGCAGAGAAACCGATCAATTTCGTATTCCACGGTGGTTCTGGTTCTACTCAGGAAGAAATCAGAGAAGCAATTTCTTATGGTGCAATTAAAATGAATATCGATACTGACATGCAATGGGCATTTTGGGAAGGCATTTTAGAATATTACAAAAAGAATGAAGCTTATCTTCAAGCCCAGATCGGTAACCCTGATGGCGATGATAAACCAAATAAAAAATACTATGATCCACGCGTATGGTTGCGTAAAGGTGAAGAAACTTTTGTAAAGCGTTTAACTACGGCTTTCGAAGATCTAAACTGTATCAACGTTAATGATAAACTGTAATTTTTGATTGCTTTTTAAGATTAGAAGTCTATCAGCCATTCAAAAATCAATCATTCAATAATTACAAAGGCGCCATGGGTTTAAAACTTATGGCGCTTTTGTTTGTTTTATAGTTATATTTAAGCAAACAAATTTGTAATGGCAAAATCTATAAACGAAACCAGGAAAAATAATTTTTTTGAGAAATTCGCAAACGCGGCAACCAAGTTTACAGGTAGTTCCGTTGCATTTATTTCAGCTACTGCTATTGTAATTATTTGGGCGGTAACAGGCCCTTTGTTTAATTACTCTGAAACCTGGCAATTGGTGATCAATACGGGTACAACGATTATAACATTTTTGATGGTTTTTTTGATCCAGAAAGCACAGAATAAAGATGGTAAAGCGATCCAGTTAAAATTAAATGAATTGATTGCTGCACAGCAGGGGGCAAGTAACCGGATGGTGGATATTGAGGATCTGAGTGAAAAGGAACTGGATCAGTTACATAAATTTTACGTTACGATTGCTACACTTGCCAAAAAAGAGGCCGATATTCATTGCTCGCATTCAATTGATGTTGCGAAAGAATTAAATGAATCGAAATTAAAATCGAATAAACACTTTAAACACCACGATAATGAGTCTGCACGTTCAAAAAGTTAATCATCCAGAAGATTTAGATAAAGTATTTGCTATTCGTAAAATTGTATTTGTAGACGAACAGAATTGTCCGCCGGAACTGGAGTGGGAGCATGAAGATGAATCTGTACATTTTCTGGCCACAAATAACGGACAGCCTTGTGGTGCCTGCAGATGGCGTAAAACGGATAGTGGTTACAAGTTAGAACGTTTTGCGGTTTTAAAAGATTTTAGAGGGCAGGGAGTTGGCCGGGCACTAATTGCTGAGGCTTTATCTGACCTGCCTGAAGACGCACACTATATATACTTAAATTCACAATTAGATGCCATGAGTTTGTACGCTAAGTTTGGTTTTGTTGCTGAGGGTGATCAATTTGAGGAAGCTGGGATTCAGCATTTTAAAATGGTGAAGAAGGTTTAAAAGTGATATCGTCATTGCGAGGTACGAAGCAATCTTAATGCGGTCGCTATGTTGAGTCATCGGAAAGACAAATAATTTAATCAAAACTAAAAATGGAGAGAGGAGGATGCGTTTTATCATGGCAAATTCTTTCAATACCGTTTTTTATACTGGTGTAACTTCGGATTTGCAGGGTCGGGTTTGGCAACATAAAAACAACAAATTTCCAAAAAGCTTTACTTCAAGATATAAATGCTATAAACTTGTTGATTACTCATTTTTTTCTGAGATTGAAGAGGCTATTTATGAAGAAAAGAGAATTAAAGGTGGAAGACGCCAACAGAAAATAGATTCGGTTGTATCTAAAAATCCAAATTGGATTGATTTATATGAAGGATTGGTTTCATAATTCCGTCATTGTGAGGCACGAACCAATTTTAAAGCGATCGCTGGATTTGAAGTAAGTTCCCACCCATAGTAGTAGGATTGCTTCGTGCCTCGCAATGACGACTTTTGTTATGGGATTGGGCTAAACAAACTACCCAAATATCTTTCCAGATAATGCCATAGCCTCATTCCATTTATCCATATCCAGATTTAAATTTTCTCCATTATCATGAAGAAAACTGATGACATCTTCAGTGGCAATATTACCTGTGAGATCATCAGCAGCCATGGGGCAGCCGCCAAAGCCCTTTAAAGCGGAATCTATACGCTTTACACCCGAATGATAAGCAGCTTGGATCTTTTCGAGCCGCTCAGCAGGATTAGAGTGTAAATGGATACCAATTTCAGTCTTATTAAACCTCGAAATGAGTTTTGGTAATATAGCTTCAATTTTTTTTGGAGTGGAAACACCTACGGTATCGGCCAGCGATAAAATTTCAACGCCTTTACCTACTAATACATCAGCCCATTTTTCTACAATTTCATAATTCCATTCATCACCATAAGGATTTCCAAAACCCATAGACAAATAAACAACCGCTTTTTTGTTGCTTTTAGCACAAAGGGAGAGCATTTCTTCGACCGTATTTAATGATTGTGATATGCTCGAATTGGTATTACGCTGCTGGAAGGTTTCTGATATCGAAAAAGGGAAACCGAGGTAATCAATAGCTGTATGCTTTACTGCATCTTCTACGCCCCTTAAATTGGCTACAATGGCCAAAAGCTTTGTAGCGGTGTTACTTAAATCCAATTGTGCCAAGACTTCGGCAGTATCGGCCATTTGCGGAATGGCTTTAGGCGACACAAAACTTCCAAAATCCAGCGTATCGAATCCAACCTGAAGCAAAAGATTTAAATATTCGGCTTTAATGACTGTAGGAACAAATTCGTGCAATCCCTGCATGGCATCGCGCGGACACTCTACTAATTTGAAGTTATTTTGGCTCATATTTTTGGTTTAACCGCAAAATGCGCAAAGTTTTTCGCAAAGAAAAGAAGAATTTGAGATTAGTGTTGATGGTTCATAGTCTTTTGGTTGATAGCCAGGGTGCATAATGGATTTATCTTAAGTCAATTAACCTTTTGGGCTATGAACCAATAAACCATCAACTATGAACCATTAGGCGCTGGAAATTCACCAATCAACCAATCAACCAATCAACCAATGACAAATGAACTAATGCACCTCACTCTTCACTTCTTCCCTATAATCCACACTTCGATCTTTCGCAAAGGTTCTGATAATTAAACGGGTTCCCCGATCGTAGCTGAAGTAACTCCAAACCCAGTTTACGAAAACAATGATTTTATTTCTGAAGCCTACCAATGTCATTAAGTGCACAAACATCCAGGTAAACCATGCAAAAACACCCTGGAAACGGATTTTGCCGATATCAACAACAGCTTTATTTCTACCCACTGTGGCCATTGAGCCCTTATCGAAATATTTAAATTTCTCTAAAGGTTTATTTTCTTTGATGTTAATGAGGTTTTTAGCGAGGTGATGGCCTTGTTGAATGGCTGCCGGAGCTACTCCCGGGTGACCGTTTGGTGTTTCTTCGTCGATAATAGCAGCTACATCGCCAATGGCATAAATATTCTGATATCCTACTATTAAATTTTGGGTATCTGTTTTTAATCTGCCGCCTCTCACCACTTCAGCCTTATCTAAACCACCCAAAACCTCGCCCTTAACGCCAGCGCTCCAGATTACGGTTGAACTTAAAATTGGTGCTTTATCATGTAAGGTGAGTGTATGTCCGTCGTAACTCAGTACCCTGGTTTCATTCATAATCTGAACGCCCATTTCGGTAAGGAAATCTTTGGCTTTTTTTTGCGCCTGTGGAGACATTACCCCCAACAATTCAGGTGAATTTTCGATCAGGTAGATGTTCACCCTGCTCAAATCCATTTCCGGATAGTCGTTAGGAATTACATGCCTTTTAAGTTCAGCAATGGCACCAGAAGTTTCAACACCTGTCGGACCACCGCCCACTACAACAAAGTTTAAAAGCGCATTCTTTTTATCTAAATCTTTTTCGATCAGCGATTTTTCGAAATTCTGTAAAATCAAACTTCTTAAATCCAGTGCTTCCGGAATTGATTTCATCGGCATCGAATTGGCTTCAATTTCTTTATTGCCGAAAAAATTACTGGTTGAACCCGT
This sequence comes from Pedobacter alluvionis, assembly GCF_003664035.1. Lineage (GTDB taxonomy): Bacteria > Bacteroidota > Bacteroidia > Sphingobacteriales > Sphingobacteriaceae > Pedobacter > Pedobacter alluvionis. The sequence continues at coordinate 262,291 of NZ_RCCK01000014.1, read as the reverse complement.
GGCGATAACCAGATAATCGTAGTTGATTCTACCGATATCGGTTTGTAAACAATTTTCGGCAGGATTAACTTCGGTAACTTTCGTTACCCGGAAAATCAGGTTCTTTTGTCCTTTAAAAATCTTCCGTAAAGGAAAAGCAATCGAATCTGCTTCCAAACCTCCTGTAGCTACCTGATAAAGCAACGGTTGAAAAGTATGATAGTTATGTTTATCAAGCATAACCACCTGAAAGGGTTTATTTTTTAAACGTTTAGCTAACTCAATCCCACCAAATCCGCCACCAACAATCACTACTCTGGGGTATTCGCTTTTTGGAAGTTGTAAATCCATTTTCGTATCGGTTTTATCTATTGCTAATGTAACAAAAAGATAGCCAAAAGGTTTAATAATTGAGGTTTTGACAGTTATGCTGGCTTAAAAAAGAAGATATAACGCTGGTATGACGAAGGCGGGTTTTTGCAGGTTTATAGTACTAACTCAGGTTAAATAAACCTGATAGGAATGGAAATCCTTTTTAATTTGCAGTAGCCCTGAACATTTTGTCATGCTGAGGAACGAAGCATCTGCAAACGATGGAACAGATGCTTCATTCCTCAGCATGACAGTGCCTAGTAAAAATATTTGAATGTATAGCAGGACTATCAGAACCGAAGAATTACTGCCTTTGCTTTTAAAAAACAAAAAAAATGGTGTCTTTGTGCCTTCGTGGTAAAAAAGCAGGGCACAAAAAAAAGCGCCCCGATAAATCGAAGCGCTTATATATTTTAAGATTTTAATCTCTTATTTTTTCTCAGCTGAGCTACCCAAATCGATTACGATAGGAGTAGAGATACATAATGATGAGTATGTACCAATGATACGGCCGATCAATAATGCGAAGATAAACCCACGGATGCTATCGCCACCGAAAATGAAGATTACCAATAACACGAAGAATACGGTTAATGAGGTTAAAATGGTACGACTTAATGTACTGTTCAACGCGAAGTTGATTAAGTTGTTACGCTCTTCACCGTGTAAATCTTCTTTACCAGATTCTTTTAATTTCTCACGGATACGGTCGAATACAACAACTGTCTCTGTCATGGTGTAACCCATTACCGTTAAAATTGCTGCGATGAAATCCTGACCAATTTCTAGTGAGAATGGCATAATACCATCTAAAATAGTGTAGAAAGATAATACCATTAACACATCATGGAACAAGGCGATTACAGCACCTAAACCATACTGCCATTTTTTGAATCGTACAACGATGTAGATAAACATGAATAAACATGAAATCAATACGGCATAGAAAGCACCGTTTACGATATCGCTTGCAATAATCGGCGTTACCTTTTGTGAACTTACGATTTCATATTTGGATCCGGCTAAACCTTTGTTTAAAGCATCTTCTACAACTTTATCAGTTTTAATGTCCTGATCTTCGATGTGGAAAGTAGTGGTGATTTTTACCTGACTATCTTCTCCTGCAGTTTTAACCTCTGGCGTTTCGTTACCGAAAACCGGGTTTAACTTAGCTTTTAAATCTTCAGTGTTAACTGCTTTATCGAAGTGAACCAAATAAGTTCTACCCCCTTTAAAATCTACACCTAAGTTTAAACCGCCATTTTTGAAGTACATACCAATACCGGCAATAATAATGATGGTAGAGATAACGTAATAGATTTTACGACGGCCAACAAAGTTGAAGGCTAAGTTTTTAAATGCGTTACGTGTTAAGCTATTATCGAAACTTACATCGATTTTGCGGCTTAATAACGATTCGAAAACTACTCTCGAAATGGCTACAGCTGCAAATAATGATGAAAGGATACCGATACATAAAGTAGTGGCGAAACCTTGAACTGGTCCGCTACCGAAAACATAAAGGATAGCACCTAAAATAAATAAAGTAACGTTTGAATCAATAATTGAAGGCATTGCATGTTTAAAACCTTCCTTAATTGCCGTAGCGGTGTTCTTGCCATGTGCAAGCTCTTCACGTACACGCTCAAAGATAAGGATGTTTGCATCTACCGATAAACCAATGGTTAATACGATACCAGCAATACCAGGTAATGTTAATACTGCACCAAGTGATACCAGGATACCAATGATGAAGAATAAGTTGATTAACAACGCAAAGTTTGCAACCCAACCTGCACGGTGATAATACAACGCCATGAAGATTAAGATTACGATAAAGGCAATTACGAAAGAGATTAAACCATCGTGAATAGCTTGTGCACCTAAAGTAGGACCAACTACGTAGCTACCTGCAATACGCGCAGGAGCAGGCAATTTACCAGCTTTTAAGATGTTTGATAAATCTTTAGTATCTGCCTGGGTAAAATTACCAGTGATTTGAGAAACACCACCAGCAATTTCATTTTGAACAGTAGGAGCAGAATAAACCTGGTTATCTAATACAATGGCAATAGATTTTTTGTTATTTGGATCAGCAGCAGCCTCAGCAGTAATTTTTTTCCATTTAGCAGCACCCTCGCTGGTCATGTACATGGTTACTTCTGGTTTGTTGTGTTGATCGAAATCATCTTTCGAATCGCTTATTGCATCACCACCTAAATCTGGTTTGCCGTCGGCACTCACCACTTTAATGGCATATAATTCAAAAATTCTCGAACCTTCTCTTGGTTTAACACTCCACATAAATTTCATCGTAGATGGAATAGATGCAGCAACTTCTGGAAGTTTTAAATAAGCATTAACTTTTGCAGTATCTTTTTGTAACGACATACCAACAACTGCACCAGGCATTAATTGTTGTTGTCCGTTTTCGCCTTGATAAATCGGTAAGTTAAGAACAGCATACAATGGGTTAGATTTCATCAATTCGGCTTTAACTGCACTCGAATCTTTTTTACCTAAGCCAGCAAGTTTGCCACCTTTAGCGGTAGTGTCTTTAGCAGCAGCTTTTTCTAAGCCGGCTAATTTACCACCAGCAGCCGGAGCAGCCGTAGTATCTTTAGCAGCTGGGGCATCAGCTTTTAATGTTGCCGCTAAAATTTTATTAATGTTTTCTAATAATGGCGCAACCTCTTGTACCTGGTATACCTGCCAGAATTGTAATTCGGCAGAACCTTGTAAAAGTTTAGCCATACGCTCTTGGTCTTGTACACCCGGCATCTCGATTAAGATACGGTTACTACCCTCTTGTTTCTGCATGTTCGGACTTACAACGCCAGAACCATCAATACGAGAACGTAAAACAGTAAATGAACGATCGATAGCACTTGTTGCTTCTTTCTCTAAGAAAGATTCAACTTCTGCGTTGCTTGCACTAGGTTTTAACTGAGATGCGTTATCCTGGTTAGAAAAATAATCTGCAAGTTTTACTCCAGGGCTTAATTTTTCGAATTCATCAACAAAAATTTTGATGTAATCTTTACCACCGGCATTTAATTGAATCTGTGCATTCTGAACAGCTTTGTTGAAGTTCGCATCAGTAGGGTTACCCGCTAATGATTTTACCAACTCCGCCAACGATATTTCCATCGTTACGTTCATTCCGCCTTTTAAATCCAGACCCAAATTAATCTCTTTCGCTTTTACCTCTTGATAAGTAAATCCAACTAATGGATAAACTTTTACGGTACTCATCGAATCTAAGTAAGCCTTTTCTTTGGCTAAATCACCCTTCGCAGCGTTTTTTGCGTCTTTTTCTACCTTGGATGCTACCAAAGTAAAAGAAAGTGCGTACGCACAAACGATAGCCAATACTATCGCTATAAACTTAATAAAACCTTTTCCTTGCATTGTTTGTTTAAAATAATTTGTCTTTCGCTGTTTTTTAACAAGTCGGCAAATCTAATTAAATTTTTAAATTATAGAACCCCTTAATTGATAAATTATTAACATTAATTTTTATCAGGCAATAATCCTTCAGGATTCATCAGGCAGAATTCATTTCGGAGGACTAAATTTAGAATGAAATAGATTTGGAAAGCAATTACAGAAGCTTTTGGGCTTTATTCCATCTCACTAATGTTTTAATCTTTTCTTTTTGTGTCATGCTGAGGCACGAAGCATCTTTTCATACGTGGGTTCTTAGAAACAAAGACAAATGATCGATCTTCTATTGAAAAGCAATACCTGTGTTTCTTTGGCTCTGATAGTCCCGCTCCGTTTTATTTCACTGCGCTTCATGCTCACTGCCATCGGGTTTAGCTGGCAGGGTTAGAAGTATCTATTTGGAGAGGATAACTTGTAAATAAGATGCTTTGCGCTCCTTGCGAAGTTCTTAGCGTTCTTTGCGGTTAAATTGAGTTAAATCCTTTCCAAAACCTCAAAAGTATAATCGTATTTATTTTTTTCGTCTGCTTTGTGTGTTTCGCTGCTAACTACGCTCCATTCGTTCCGGTCTATTTCCGGGAAAAAAGTATCTGCGTCAAAATTGTGGTGGATCGTCGTTAAATAAAGTGTTTGTGTTTTTGGTAATGCTTGTCTGTAAACTTCGGCACCGCCCACAATGAATACGGGCTTATTTTCGGTTTTGGTAATTGCTAAAGCCTCGTCCAGGCTATTTACCACTTCAACGCCTTCAATTTTTAATTCGGTATCTCTTGTAATTACAATATTCCTGCGGTTTGGCAATGGTCTGCCTACAGAATCGAACGTTTTACGGCCCATTACCACGGTATGCCCCGAAGTAGTTTGTTTAAAAAACTTTAAATCGGCTGGCATATGCCATAAAAGCTGGTTGTTTTTGCCAATTGCGAAGTTTTCGCCTACGGCTACGGCGATAGAAATATTATTCATTAGTAACGGTGAATTATGGAGTAGTTAAAATAGATCAGAATGGGTTCCCAACCTATCCAGGTAGATTTCTTTTTTAGTATCGTCCTGAAGCCAGGTCATCAACCAATCCGCTTTTATATGGCACTCCCAAAAGCCATCATAATCCCCACTTAAAATATGTGGTTTGTATTTTGGGGGTAGTTTCCCATTTTCTCTTAATGTTTTAAGAACTACCTCTAAAAGAGAAATATTGTAATTACGTTTTATGCAGCGTTTATAATCTTTTTTAAATTGATTTGAAAAAGATATATCGTACATAAATGTTAAGAGTTAAGCTTTTGCATCAAATCCAAATGACTAGATGATTTTGTCAATTCTTCACCCTTGCTTGTTTTTTTTATAGACGCAATTGTGGTTTTATTCGGTTTTTTCTCCGTATCGGTATTAATGATAACCCCCAACTCTTGTAAGAGCTGTTTAACTAAACTGCTTTTTTTTTCTGGTACGCTGATTGAAAAAGTTTCCATATACAAATATACTAATTCTGTTAAACAGCAACAACCCCCTTAATATGGGGATGTGCTTCGTAATTTTCTAATGTAAAATCCTCAAATTTAAAATCAAAAATGCTTTTCACTTCAGGATTGATTTTCATGGTTGGAAGCGGTTTAGGCTCGCGACTTAATTGTAGGTTGGCCTGTTCGATGTGGTTATTGTATAGATGGGCATCGCCAAGGGTGTGGATAAAATCTCCGGCTTGTAAACCGCAAACCTGCGCCACCATCATGGTTAGCAATGCATAAGAAGCTATATTAAAAGGTACACCAAGAAAAATATCGGCGCTTCGTTGATATAATTGGCAACTTAACTTTCCATCAGCCACGTAGAATTGAAAAAAAGCATGACAAGGGGGCAAAGCCATATTTTCGATTTCGGCAACATTCCACGCTGAAACAATAATTCTGCGCGAATCGGGATTATTTTTGATCGTGTTGATCATATTGGTAATCTGATCAATATGCTGTCCGTCTGGTGTTGGCCAGCTTCTCCATTGCGAACCGTAAACCGGTCCGAGGTTGCCGTTTTCATCGGCCCATTCGTCCCAGATACGTACACCATTATCTTTTAGGTATTTAATATTGGTGTCGCCGGTTAAAAACCAGATCAGCTCGTGAATAATAGATTTTAAGTGCAGCTTTTTTGTTGTAACCATTGGAAAACCTTCCTGAAGGTTAAAACGCATCTGGTAACCAAAAACACTTATAGTCCCAGTGCCTGTACGGTCGTGCTTTTGAGCGCCATGATCAAGCACATGCTGCATTAAATCTAAATATTGTTTCATACACCCAAACCCCTTAAGGGGCTTTTAAATTGTAAATAATTTAATTAATTAGCTACAAATATCTAAAATTTATCAGGTGTTATAAATCATTTTTATGCACACTGGGTATTTGTTAACATTGGTTGGGTTAATCCAGGTGTGTAATCCCGGCGTGAAGCCGGGACCTACATAAAATTTGTATGTTTGCAAATGAGACGCTGCTGGTTTCGGCACCGTGTACTCAGGACTTAAGACTCACGACTCAGGACTAAAATGTTATCTTTTCCCAACGCAAAAATAAACTTAGGTTTAAATATCACCGAAAAACGTGCTGATGGTTACCACAACCTTGAAACCGTTTTTTACCCGATCAATATTAAAGATTCGGTCGAGATTACCGATACAGAGGTAACTTCTTGCAAAATTCATGGTATCGAGATTCCTGGTGATGCGAATGATAACCTGTGTTTTAAGGCCTACCAATTGGTTAGAAAGGATTTTGATATCCCTGCACAGCAGATCAATTTGCTGAAAAATATTCCTGTGGGAGCGGGCTTGGGCGGTGGGTCAGCAGATTGTGCTTTCCTGATCAAATTATTAAATGAGAAATTCAGTTTGGGGATGTCTGTTGATAAGATGGAAGGTTACGCCCGTCAGCTAGGGGCAGACTGTGCTTTTTTTATTGAGAACAAACCTGTTTATGCCTTTAATAAAGGTGATGAATTTGAAAAGTGCGAAGTAGATTTGTCAGCCTGGTTTAAAGTTTTGGTAAAACCGCCTGTACATGTAAGTACGGCCGATGCTTATGCAGATGTAAAACCGCAAAAACCTTTGCAATCGTTAAAAGAAATTATACATTTGTGTCCAACAACATGGAAAAATAAGGTTATCAACGATTTCGAAATATCTGTTTTCGCTAAATATCCCCAAATTCATCAAATAAAAAACAGTTTATACGATGCAGGCGCAACATTCGCTTTAATGAGTGGTAGCGGTTCGTCGGTTTTTGCAATTTTCAACCATCCGGTTAAATTGCGTGAACTGGAAAAAAATAACTTAGTATTTTATAACATTTAAATTAAGGTAGAGGGTTGGAAGGTAGAAGGCTTAAGGTCTTGATACCTGATACTCAATACTCGAACTATTAATATGAACATAAATCTGATCCGCAAGAGCGGTAAATTTAATTTTGAAGCAGAAAACGAGAGCGGTTTTACTGTAGAGTTGGATGCAAAAGCTGCCATTGGGGGTGAGGGAAAAGGTTTCAGACCGATGGAGATGTTACTGATTGGATTAGGCGGCTGCAGTGGCATTGATATGGTAAATGTATTAACCAAGCAAAAGGAACCACTTGATGATATTAAAATCGCTATAAACGCCACCAGAAAAGAGGAAGAAATGCCGCCGATTTTTGATGTAATCGATATTCACTTTGATTTATTTGGCGATTTAAGCACTCAAAAGGTAGAACGTGCACTACAAATGACCTTCGATAAATATTGCTCTGTATCGAATATTTTGGGCCGTTCAGCAACTATTAATTTTACTTATAAAATAAACAAAAGAGAAGTATAAAGTAACAAATAACAAGTAGCAAGTAGCAAGTATCGAGAAGCAAATCTTAAATTTATGATGACGACTTTATTCTCACACTACATCCTGATACTTGATACTCAAATCTTGATACCCATCTTTTGACACTCAAATCTTGATACTTAAAATGAAATCTGAAAATTTTGAAACCATAGCTATACGCACGCAAACCGAACGCAGTTTACATAAAGAGCATTCATCACCAATTTATCTTACTTCAAGTTATAAGTTTGAAGATGCAGAAGAAATGCGTGCTTTGTTTGCGAATGAAAAGGAAGGAAATGTATACAGTCGTTATTCAAATCCAAATACATCAGAGTTTATCGAGAAAATGTGCCTTCTGGAAGGTGCTGAGGATGGTTTTGCTACTGCAACAGGTATGGCCGCGATTTTTACCACATTTGGTGCATTTTTAAAAAATGGCGACCACTTGGTATCAAGCCGTTCGGTTTTTGGTTCTACGCACCAATTATTAACTAATGTTTTTTCTAACTGGGGTGTAACTTTCGATTATGCCGATTTAGATAAACCGCAGGATTGGGAGGCTTTGATTAAGCCAAACACTAAAATGATTTTTGTAGAAACCCCATCTAATCCCGGTATTGATATTATCGATCTTGAATTTTTGGGCAATTTGGCTAAAAAACATAATATATTACTTGTTGTAGATAATTGCTTTGCTACACCATATCTGCAACAGCCTATTAAATATGGTGCGGATATTTCAATCCACTCAGCTACTAAATATATTGATGGACAAGGGCGTGTTTTAGGTGGTATAATTTTAGGCCCCAAAGCTTTAATTGCAGATGTAATTGGTTTTGCCCGGCACAGCGGACCAGCTTTGTCGCCTTTTAACGCATGGATTTTATCTAAGAGTTTGGAAACCTTGGCCATCCGGATGGATCGTCATTGTGAAAATGCTTTAAAGGTTGCCGAATATTTAGAAAAACACCCGAAAATTAAACTGGTAAAATATCCGTTTTTACCATCACACCCTCAATACGATATTGCTAAAAAACAAATGAAACAGGGTGGTGGTATTGTAACCATTGTGGTTGAGGGTGGTATAGATGCAGCACGTAAATTTATGGATGGTCTGCAGATGTTCTCTATTTCGGCAAATTTGGCTGATACCCGTTCTATTGCAACACACCCGGCTACGAGTACACACAGCAAACTTACCGAAGCGCAACGTAATGAAGTTGGGATTGAACAAGGTTCCATTCGTTTATCAATAGGTTTGGAGCATATCAACGATATTTTAGCGGATATTGAGCAAGCTTTAGCTTAGTTAGACTCCAAAATTAATAATGAAAAAGGGAAATGTGTTTTGCATCTCCCTTTTTTGTTTTGCATTAATATCATTATTCATATTTCGAGAAATCAACTGCGAATATGCAACGGTTAACCTGACTGCCGTTTTGTGCACCCGCATTGGGTTCGAACTCGGTTAAACTCCACAAATATCCATATTGTGTTTCAAGATATAACGATTCGGCACCATAAGGCCACCTGTACCTTACCGTATTGGTATCTCCATCGGTATACCTTGCCAAACGGGCGGTAGATCCGTAAGATTCGCTGGGCGACCCCGTGCAGGAAAGCCAGGTTCTGTTGCCTTTTCTAAAAACGCCCTGTATACCGTGGGCATGATCGGAAGCAAACAGACTGTTTTTAGGGATCACGGTTTGTATGCCCGAATTTTGCAGTTCTCCAGAAGTGTTAATTGAAAAACCGAATATCTTGGGTACAATTGAGGCATCGGCACTGCCAGCATAATATTGACCCGTCCATAATTGATTATTCTCGTAATTTACCTGTACGGTTGAAAATGGACTTGCTTCATAGATTTTATAATAACCTGTCTGCGGGAGTATATACCTGTAATTAAAAGCATAAAGGTTACCACTAGCATCTTTGCCACACTTATTATCAGTGTCAGTCCCTGTACTTACTTCAATAATTTTGTCTAAATCGAATACTCTTAATCCCAGATTTGTACTGCTTAAATAAATTTTACCATTAAAATAAGCTACGCCGCCAGCATGTACATTTAAAGGAGCGTAAGTCCCATATTGCGTATAATTCAGTGTACCCGCTGGAAGTGTTGGCTGTACCAGCAAGATGTGCCTATACATTAAATAAGTGCTCGAACTTGGGCTGATATCAATCAGTGTTATTCTTGATCCTTTGCTCTCTGCCGCATCTTTGGCATACCAGCTTACTAATAAATACCGAACGCCATTTTTGGAAAAACCGGCGATGCCCTGCGGGCGCCATATAGAAGTGGTCTCATCATCTTCATTCCATCTTATACCCCTAACCCTGTTTTCTTCGGGCACGTTAAAACCATATACTTCAGTGTAAGCACTGCCACCAATCGCCTGGCGATTTTTATCCAGCTGTGTTGGGTTTAGAAAGGTAAAACCTGTGTTAATGTAAGCCGAAGTATTGGTGTAGGTATTTACACTTGCTGCTGCGCTTACAACTGGGGTAGCCACCAGTATATTTTTCTTTTGATTTATTGTATTTGATTCTTCCTCAATACCTGTGTCTTTTCTGCAGGAAAATGTGAATAGGCAGGAGACTAATAGCATCCAGATGATGTTTTTTTGCATGAGTTAATAATGTTGATTGTTCTGGTTAAACTGGAGCAAGTTTAAAGGGTGGATATAAACTTAAAGCTGAAACAGTATTAAGGATTGGTTATGTTTAGATATGGAGCGACCTTTATGCTGAATTTATTTCTCGGAGATAAAAAAAGTTACTTTTGGAAATAATTAAAATGTGCCCCATGTAAAATTCGGTTGAGCTGAGGTACTTGAGCAGTCTTACCTGATTCGCTCTTTTACAAGTCGGTACAGCCCGTCTTTTAGCTACATTCATCAGCGATTAAATAAATAACAGCAGTGCAAATAAACGCCTGGCTGAAAGATTTCAGTTCATGGGATACAAGATCAGGCTTGCGGGAATCTTTTCGTTAAAATACCTTATTTTAAGTCCTGGTGATATCAAACGCTTGGCGCTCTCCGCCCAACGCGCTCTCACTTCTTACCCTACATCAATGCACAGCAAGCTTTACAGTATTAACTTTGTATCATAAATAAGAAAGGAAATTTATGTCACAGTTTATTTTGCACAAAGAAAACACCCGTGGTCATGCTAATCATGGTTGGTTAGATGCACACCATTCATTCAGTTTTGCTAATTACTACAATCCGGAAAGGATGCACTTCGGAGTTTTAAGGGTTTTAAATGATGACAGTATTGATGGTGGAATGGGCTTTGGTGCTCACCCACATGATAATATGGAAATTATTACCATTCCATTAGCTGGTGCAATTGCACACAAAGATAGTATGGGTAATTCAGCCACAATAAAAAATGGAGAAATCCAGGTAATGAGTGCCGGAACTGGTGTTAGTCATAGCGAGTTTAATGCAAATGCAGACGAACAATTAAATTTATTACAGATCTGGTTGTTTCCAAACAAGAAAAACGTTACACCACGTTACGATCAGCAAACATTAGATGTTGCTGCGAGGCACAATAACTTCCAGCAAATTTTATCGCCAAACGCGGATGATGCCGGTGTCTGGATTCACCAGGATGCCTGGTTCTCATTAGGTAAGTTCGATGCCGGATTTGAAACTGAATACAAGATCAAAAAAGCAGGTAATGGTGTGTATGCTTTCATCATCAATGGAGAAGTAACCATAAACGGACAAGTGCTAAGCAAAAGAGATGGATTAGGTATCTGGGATACTGATAGCATTAGTTTTAAAGCCAATACTGCAGATGCAGAGGTTTTATTGATGGATGTTCCGATGGAATTAAACTAAAATAATTTAACCAAACCTCGCAGGGTCTAAAACACTGCGAGGTTTCTTTATGTAAAGAACTATGCAAACTACCATACTTTATATCGGAAGAGATACTGAAATTACGACGGTAATGAACCGCCTGTTGAATGCCAGGCCAGAGTGGAAAGGTATCTGTGTATGTACGGATGATGAGGCTATCGAGATTTGCCAAACACATGAAATAGATTTGGTGCTGCTGGGAAACGGTATTGATGCAGTATGTGAAAAAGCGTTGAGAGCAAAACTAACCGGGCTTAAACCAGAATTAAAAATTATCCAGCACTATGGCGGGGGAAGTGGGTTATTGTATGGTGAGATCATGACCGCGATAAATTAGTAAAACCAATATTTACGCGCTTTGCTATGGGACTTAAATAGCAGCAGTTGCCAACCTCTCCTAAACGGGATTGCAGTGTTATCCTTTTAAAATGAGCACCTGCTTCCTTTTTATTGTCATGCTGAGGCACGAAGCATCTGCAACCGATTAAACAGATGCTTCGTGCCTCAGCATGACAAAACATTTTAAAAGATTTAGCGTAAAGCCCGGCTGACTGTAATTAGAACTGCAGGCTTTGCTTTACAAAACATCTTTACAAAACCTCGTTAAAGTTCCGAGAAAAAAAAGATGGTCTGTGAGACAGATCTTGGGCTCTAACTAATGTAATCTCTGTCCTCGTCGCTTAAGGTATTTTTCTTTTCAATCGAAGGTTGATTTCTCTCAATCTCATCATCGTAACTGCTTACTGTTTTCCGCGGACGGCCCACTACAAAACCGATAATAAAACCAATGATAATGCAAACACCGATAACCAAAAGTTTAGATACCGGAACCGTGGTAACCAAAAAATTGAAATCTACAGGCTCAGTATTTACCATCAAGAATATGGTCAGCAATGCGGTTAAAATAATAATGGAGATTGTTTTTGCGCTCATGGTTTTAGAAGCTATAATTAAATGAAAACTCTAATATCGGATTTTGATTGTAAATCTGGTTAACAAAAACCAATCTCGCTCCTAAATCTACAACAGGTTGATAGCGTAAAATGTTTACGCTCGTGTTCAATTCTACCCCATAAGTTTTCGGATCGTTAAAGGTTGTGCCCCGGCCAATGTTCTCATAATGGCAAAATAAACCTGCCCTGAAATTCCTTATGTAAGCCAGCGGCCCCAACTCCCAATCGGGAAAGGCAAATGGAAAGCGGTAGTTGAAAAGTAAGCTGTTCTGCAGTTTGCTTTTTGCTAAAATATTGTTGTATCCATAAACAGTTGCAATGTCGGTTGCATACTGGTTTACTCCGCTTGCTTTTTGGTAATTAAAGCTTGCCAGGAACGAATGGTTTTTTGCAAAGCCCGGAAAGTAAAGGAAACTTTCGAGCGCTAAAATTTCTCCCCCTAAATTTTTATCGAAGGGTTGGTGATCATAAGTTACCCTGAACACTTGTGCCCATTTGGGTGCAATGTCTCTTTCAGTTGTACGCACACTGTGGTTGAAAGTAAAGTTGTATTCCATCGGAAATTTAAGCTCGCGTATAAAACCGGTTGGCATGTTTTCCGGCATGTACCTTTGGGTAAAACTGGTCGCTGCATTTAGTGTAAAAGCATAGTTCTCATTCCGCATATTGAACGATAGCGGAACCGATGCATTAAGTTTGATATAGTTCTCTCTCCAATCGCCTTGTTGTATCGCATTTTTAGCCCTGTAGAAGGTTCTTTTCGGGCGGTTGCGGTACAACACACTAAACACCGGATAGAGCGCCTTATAGCTAATATCTGCCGTGTATTCGAAACGCTTTAAATCGCGGTGGTATTTTGCGCCCGAATAAAAGTCCATGGTATTAAGCAGGTTGTTCGATTGCAGTTCTAAACCAAAAACATATTCGTTGTCAATTACCGGAATAATGCTGTGGATGCTGAAAAGATTTAAAGCTTGGTGGTAACGTTTAGATTGGTAAGTGCTATCCGGTATTTTGTCGAAAACATTCCCGATATTTTCCTGCTTTTCTGCTGCGGACGAAAAATCTACAAAGTTATTTTCGCCTACAGGTTTTTCTATAATGGTAGTTTCAGCAATTTCATAACCGTTGATTTTGTAATCGTTAAAAATGATTTTTCCATCACTGGTTTCGGTAGGATTAAAGGCGCCGTACTTAGATGCGCTAAGTGCCGTAATTTTTTTCGAAGTGGGATCAATCGCGTAAATATTATCGATGCCATTGAAGTGCGCATTGAAAACAATTTTATCGTTAATAAAAACCGGTCGACTTAGCTGTTGTCGGCTGTTAGAAATCAATTGCGATTTTTTCTCTCCATCCATTAGCCACAAACTTTTCCCTTTTTCTGTTACGCTGATATAAGCAATCTTATTTCCGGTTTTATCGAAAACTGGTGTTTGCAGTATTTCATTCTCTGGATTTGGATAAGTCTTTAAAATTTTTCCCGAGCTTGCATCTAACTCAACCAGGTTGAAGTGATTGTTCAGCTCTACTTTTGAAGCGATGATTTTCTTCGCATCGTTAGAAAGGCTGGGAGAGAAAAGCCTGCTTTTGCTGCTTAATTTATTGAATTTTTTGGTCTTCAGATTATACGAACAAATCACACTATAACTTCGTTGTTTGTAGCGAGGATCGTATCGTATTTCATCCCAAACCAACAGATCATTTTTTAAGCTAAACCAAGGCTGTTCCTGGTAGCCAATTCCAAATAATTTTTGCTCCGATTTATCCTCATTAATAATCACGAAACATCGTGCATCTGTCTTGCTTTCTTTGAGTGCTAAAATCTGATTTTTATTTAGCCGGACAGGAAGGAAATAATTCGTGGCCAGCGATGTTTTTTTATTTAAACTTTCATAGTTTTCTGAAGCTGTTTTTTCTTCCTGTATTTTCCATTTTTCGGCAAGCTTATTTTGGGTAGCTAGAAAATATTGTCGCGTATTTTCTCCGGTATATTTTTTTAAGCTTTTCGAAAAGGGATAAGGCCTCACTGGTCTTTTTCTAATATCGCCAAGTAAACTGTCTGAAATAAACTGGCCGTACTTTTCTTTCATATCAGATACCATTAAATATCCGGTTTGATAGTAACCGGGAGTAACATCTTTGTTCGAACCAAAATAGGCTTTGCTGTAGCTGAATTTTTTGCCTTCCAAAATTGAGGCCCGGTAAGGCATGATCCAATTGGGCTGGCGGCCCCTGCCTGAAAAGGTCAGCGCCGTTTCGTTAACTACCGCATCGCCCTCGAAAAACCAGGTGGGTATTCCTGCACCAAAGTAGGCAAAGTAAACCAGCTCCGGAAAGGGGTGTGTCTGCGTTCCTGTCAATTTGTCAAACTGTGCGATGTGTCTGAGCTCATGTACAGCCAGGTTGTTTAGCCAATCCTGACTGTCGAAAAATTGAGGCGGTGTAGCATAAAATTCAGACTTCTTCGGGCCAAGCTGAACAAAGCCGTTTGCAACCGTTCCGCGGTTCTGTAATAGGAGTGGGATAGTGGTTTTTTGTTGCCCTAAACCCAGGCCAATCTTGGTGTAGATATAGGGTAGGGTATTGGCCATTCTTTGAGCTTCTTTCTCCAGTTCTTCAGGATAGATGATTTTAAAACCTCCTGATGAAATGTAGTTCCATTTTACACTAAGTGGGTTTTGTGCAGTGCTGAAAATTTGCCCAAAAACGGATGGTGAAATAAAACTTAAAGTAATTGCACTTAAATACTTGATAATTAGTTTTTTGTTTGATAGTTTTAAATTCATCTAAAATCTTTGCTAAAATATTTAGTTTTTTAAATTTTAAAGGTATTCTGAAATGTAATTTTTTAATTCATATATAATATTATAAAATACTGATTTATAAATGTTAATGAAATTTATGTAAATTCATTAAAAGATGATTTTATTGTGATTTTTAATCTGATTTTCCTTCAGATTTAAGCACCTCGTCACATTTTTTATAAACAGTAATTTATTGATTTAATTTACACTTATTAATCGATTTTCCTCAAAAAATTTTATGGCTTTTTAAATTTTAGTATGAATTTTAGAATGAGGTTTCTGTCCCGAAAATTGAGCCTGAGTCTTGTGGATTTCTGAATCCTTTCTTATGACTTATAAGAGTTAAGAATTGCCCGGTTTGTTTGCTTAAGTGGAGAATAAGCCTCACGGTAAAATTGAATTCTTCGCAGTCTGAAATTAGATTTTTAGAACCGTCTATGCTAAGAATTTATAACCCCATAATGTATAAATTGATGCCAATTTAAAATTCGGTTTTATGGGAGTAATGATATTTTTATGACAAAATGTCTTTGTTTTTTATCGCTTAATTCAGACTGGTTTTTTCGTCATCAGGCCCGGATTTAACTTTCACAACTTGCGATTTCCAAATCCAGGTGGTTTCGGATGTTGTAGTTTAGCATTTAAAAACTCAGTTTATTATGGCTTGAACCAAGGTTTTAACACTAAAAATCTTGTCTGAATTTTACTTCAGGTATCCCGATTTGTATGTTTTTTTAATGTTTTTAGGCCTTAAAACTCCGGTTTTTTGACTGGATAATGCGATTTCCTTGCGATATTCTCAGGTGAAGGGGTTTTGGATATCTTTTTTTGAAAAATTTATTTTTAATTGAAAAAATGCTTCTTTTGTTGCTTAGGGGCACTTTTTGCTCGGTTTTGTGGTTGTTTTTTTAAGTTGGTTGATTGGTCAAATTTTGGAGATTTTTAAGCTATTTATTCTAACTTAAGTACCTAATGAGGCCTGTTTTTCGATATGTTTTCTAATTATTATGTTTTTTAAAAGCTCAATTTTTCAGTCGAAAAAGGGTAGTTTTATATGATGCTGATAAGTTGATTGAAGACCTTATATTCGATTATTTGCTTTAACCAGGAGTATTTAGTTTGGCGAGATTCAATGATGTTGATGCCTTTTTGTCGGGAATGAAAACTGGGTTTTTGGGTTGGTTTTTAACTCCATTTTATAGTGGTATAGCTAATGATTTTTGAAGCAGTTTTTTTGGGATTTCAATCTTAATTAATTATGCTTTTTAAATACTTTTTATGTTATATTTTATTATGATTTTTTAGGTATTTATAAGCTCTTTTACAATTCTTTTTCTGTGCTTTTTTTAATCTTAAACAGGTGTTTTTTTTGGATGTGATTTTTGTTTGAATATTTGTTGTTTTTACTAGTCTATTATTGGTCGGTATTGTTGAGTTTTTATTATGCTTATCTGTTGGTTTGGGTATTGTTTTTGAATTTTAAACTCTGCTGTCTTATAAGATCTGGGTATATATTTTTATAATAGGTAAAATGCAATTTGATGATTTGGATGAGAGTGCTTGTTTAGCTTTAGGAGGTACCTCCGTTTCCGTTAGTTACGTCTAGTTTATTAACAAAAAAAATAATCTGAATTGATGGATTTGTGAAAAAATATCTAATTTATTTTGGCTTGTATTTCATGTTTTTAGCTTCGCTCATGTGGTTGTGATGTGGAGAATTGAGTATGTAGGGAATAATGTAAAGTGGCATTAGGTATTGCATGATATCGTCATTTCTAATGGCATGTAACGAAGTTGGTAAAGCTATTAAATGAATCTCTCTCCTGAAAATTTTGGACTGCAATTTGTCGCGATAACGCCTCGTTTTGATGGTAGCTGTAAGTGTTATTGGAGTACAGATTAGTTGTGTTTCCGAATGCTTAATAAATCGAAATAGGTCTAAATAGATCTCTCCATTTCGCTGCGCTACAGTCGAGATGACGACGATTCTATTGGATTCTGTTAATGATATAGTGGAGTACAGATTAGTTAAGCTTCCGAATGCTTGATGAAGCGAAATTGGTCTGATAGATTTCTCCATTTCTCTGCGTTTCATCCGATAGCTATCGGATCGAGATGACGACGATTTTGGATTCTGTTAATGATAGTGGTGTACAGATTAGTTGAGTATCCGAATGCTTAATGAAGTAAAATTCGGCTTGATAGATCTCTCCACTTTGCGTTGCTGCGGTCGAGATGACGACCGGTTTTGATGAAAGGTGTATGTAGTATTGTTGTATAATTTACCAACAGGATTCTACAGCTTGTTCTTTCTTTTTTTGTAGATTGGATAAAGGAAAATGGAGGCCAGGATAATCGTTGCACCAATATAAAATCCACCTGTCATTTGCTCTTTGCTTTGAAAGAAAATGAAGGCTAATACTATGCCGTATACAGGCTCTAGATTAGTGATTAACGCTACTCTAAAAGCAGATAAAGTTCTCATTACAGCAACACCTGCAACGTAGGCAACGGATGTGCAAAGCGTACCAAGAAGAATAAGATAGAACCAGTTTTTCGCACTTAGATTGAATGCGGTATGCAACAAAGTTCCATCATATAAACGGTACAACGTGATCCAGAAAAGCGCACCTACAAGTTCGTAAAAACTGATAATAGAGGGTTCGCTTTTTTGTACCAAAGTAGAATTTATGGTTGAAAAAAGACTAGATGCCACTGCTGCTAATAAACCAAAAATAATTCCTAAGGTATACTGGCCTTCGAATTTAAAGATCATATATATGCCCAGAATGATTAATAAACCAATCAGAATATCGCCCATTTGAATGGGCTGTTTTTTGATCAGCGGCTCTAAAATTGCTGTAAATAAAGTAAAGGAAGAGAGGCATACCAAGGTTACTGAAACCGTGGAAACCTTAATGGCATGAAAGAAAAATATCCAATGGATGGCTACAATTCCGCCGGTTAGAAAGAATTGAATAAACTGCTTTTTGGTTATTTTAATATTTTTTTTGGTAATTAAAAACCAGGCAAAAAGTGTAGCTGCTGCAATCAATACCCTGTACCAGACCATGGGTACTGCATCAATAGAAATTAATTTTCCGAGCACTCCGGTAAAGCCCCAGACAAATACAGTAAGATGAAGAATGAGTAAATTCTTTTTAGTGGCTTCCATTGCTATTTTGGTGCTTTTCTTAATAGGTAAAAACCTAATAAGCCAAAGAATAATGTAGGCATAATAACTGCTGCAAAGGGAGGTAATCCACCTTTAGTAGAAAACATCTGTGTAAACTGATTAAATACGATATAAGCAAAGCTAATGAAGATTCCGATACCTAATGATACACCGACACCTCCGCGTACTTTACGCGACGATAGTGCCACGCCAATCAGGGTTAATACGAATGCTGAAAGCGGGTGAAGGTAACGTTTGTATTTTTCAAACTGAAGGTCGTTCATTACGCCTGTTCCGCGGATCTTTTCTTTCCTGATCTTATCAGAAAGTTCCTTGGTGGTTAAATTTTGCACCACATTGTCGTATGCTGAAAAATCATCCGGACGCATATCCAGAATGGTATCCTTAAGCTTTCCGTTACCATAAATCATGGTTTCTTTCAGGCCGTCAATCTTCCGGATGGAGTAGTTGCTCAACTGCCATTTTCGTTTAAGCGAATCCCATTTTATATTTTCTGCAACAATCTTTTTGGTCAGTACATCTCCGCTAAAATTATCCAGAGAAAACCGGTATCCTGAATTGGTTTTATTGTCGAAGTTGTCAATATAGATATAGGTTTTGTCATCCAGTTTCATGTGGATGTTTGATTTTGTGGAAGGATCATTACGTTTTACGTACGTATTCTCGAAGCTATTTTTTAAGGTATTAGTATAAGGAAGGATGTATAGATTTGAAAGTAAGTTGGCTGAGAAAATAATCGTAGCCGACACCAGGTAAGGAAATAAAAAGCGGTTAAAACTCACCCCACCACTTAAAATTGGTACAATTTCAGTCTGATCGGCCATTTTTGCGGTAAAGAAAATCACTGCAATAAAATTGATCAGGGGAGAAAGCATATTCACATAAAAAGGAATAGAGCCTGCGTAATATTTGGAAAGGATTCCCCAAAAACTCAGGCCACTTTTCATAAAATCATCCATCTTTTCAGATAGGTCGAACACCACAATAATGATCACAAAAATGGCCAGGGTATAAATAAATGTACCCAGGTATTTTCCGATAATGTATTGATCGATGATTTTTATTCTTCCTTTTAACAGACTCATTTTATAGCTTGTTGCCTAATACTTTAACCATTTTGTTTTTCCACTCGTAAAATTCACCAGCAATGATCTTTTCCCTGGCCTGTTTTACCAGCCAAAGATAGAAATGCAGATTATGCAAGGTAGCAATTTGAGCGCCAAGCATTTCCTTACTATGTACTAAATGTCTTAAATATGCTTTACTGGTTACTAAATCAGCATGAAGATCACTCTCGGCATCTAGTGGAGAGAAATCATTCTCCCATTTTTTGTTCCTGATGTTGATGATTCCGTTTCTGGTAAAAAGCATTCCATTTCTGGCGTTTCTGGTTGGCATTACACAATCGAACATATCAATACCCAATGCAATATTCTCTAAAATATTAATAGGTGTGCCCACTCCCATTAAATAACGTGGTTTTTCTTCTGGTAATATATTGCATACCACTTCTGTCATGGCATACATTTCTTCAGCAGGTTCACCAACAGATAAACCACCAATGGCATTGCCTTCACGGTTCATACTGGCAATAAATTCTGCAGATTTAATACGTAAATCTTTATACACCGAACCCTGTACAATTGGGAATAACGTTTGGTCAAAACCATATTTAGGTTCTGTTGTATCAAAACGTTCGCAACAGCGTTTTAACCAGCGGTGTGTCATTTTAATCGATTGCGCTGCATAAGTATAGTCGCAAGGGTATGGCGTACACTCATCAAAGGCCATAATAATATCGGCACCTATGGTTCGCTGAATATCCATCGCATATTCAGGAGTAAAGAGGTGTTTCGATCCATCAATATGGGAGTGGAAAGTAACGCCTTCCTCCTTAATTTTGCGAACTTTACTTAAGGAATATACCTGGTAGCCGCCACTATCTGTTAAAATTGGACGGTCCCAACCAATAAATTTATGTAATCCGCCAGCTTTTTCAAGAATGTCTAATCCTGGTCTTAAATATAAATGATACGTATTGCCAAGAATGATTTTAGCATCAATATCGTCTTTCAGTTCGCGCTGATGTACGGCTTTTACCGTTCCGGCAGTACCCACAGGCATAAAAATAGGGGTTTGTATTTCGCCATGAGCAGTTGTTACTGTTCCGGCTCTGGCTTTAGATAGTGGATCGTTAGCCTGTAAACTAAATTTCATCTGTTTCTATTTATTTTTCTCCAATTATTAAGTGGAGTTTACCGCCATCAAAGTCCGTTTTATTAAACGAATTGCTATTTTGATGGCAGGCGGTTTATATGTATTTTTCTCGTCGAAAATCTGCCAAAAATAGCAAAAATTGAGAGCATATTTTTGTTTAATTTTTTATCCACATAAAAGTGATTTACAGATTAAAAATGAGAAATTTGCGCCTGTTTATTTTAACATCGTGATATTAACCCTGATTGAAATTATTCTGCTCTCGATATTGGCTTTTTGCCTTTTGGTGCAGCTTTACTATGTACTTTTTGTTCATTTAAAATTGGCTAATGTAGGTATCGAAGAGGTTCCCTCGTCGGCTCAAAAACCGCTAAGTGTAATTGTTTGTGCAAGAAACGAAATTGTGAATTTAGAGCGGTATCTGCCTGTATTATTAAGTCAAAATTATCCGGAGTTCGAAATTGTGGTGGTTAATGATCGCTCCTGGGACGGTACAGAAGAGTTTTTAGACCAATTAGAGAAGAAACACCATAACCTGAAAGTAGTTAAGATTTTAGATAACGATAAATTTATAGCGGGTAAGAAATTTGCGGTAACCATGGGAATAAAGGCCGCCAGGTATGATTGGTTGGTTTTTACTGATGCAGATTGCACACCAGCTTCCGGGTATTGGTTAATGGATATGCAGCAGCCTGCTGACGAAAATACGGAAATCGTTTTGGGCTATTCTCCTTATATGAAAAAAAGAAGTCTTTTAAATGCACTGATCAGGTTTGAAACCTTTTTTACTGCCGTAAATTACTTGTCTTTCGCTTTAAAAGGTATGCCGTATATGGGCGTTGGACGCAATATGGCTTATAAAAAATCGCTTTTTTTTAAAAATAAAGGCTTTGCAGCACACATGCATATCCCATCCGGAGATGATGATTTGTTTGTAAATGCACATGCCAATAAATACAATACCGAAATCCGTTTACACCGCGATAGTCATGTTTGGAGTGAACCTAATAATACCTGGCGGGGCTATCTGAGACAGAAAAAACGTCATTTTGGTGCCGGAAAGTTCTATAAATCAAAGCATAAGTTTATTTTAAGCTTGCAGATTGTTTTCCAGTTTTTATTCTATGCTTTCTTTACCGCATGTATGTTTTTTAGTCGCGAGGCGCAATACATCGCTTTAGGAATCCTCGGATTAAGCATCATTATCAGGTGTTTTATTTATCCAAAATTGCTGAAACGCTTAAACTATAGCGATTTACGTTGGTGGTTCCCGATTTTAGATATACTTTTGTTTCTGTTTTTAACCCTGAACGGATTTTTAGCCTTATTTGGCAAGAAAAAAGTAAACTGGAAATAATTCAATAATCCTTTAGTAATTACAATATGCTTGATGTAAAGCCCGATATCGTTTTAAAATATTTCCCTGATTTAAGCGAAAAACAGATTGCCCAATTTTCGCAACTGTTCGAATTATATAGCTTTTGGAATTCGCAAATCAATGTAATTTCTAGAAAAGATATTGAAGAACTATATGAGCGCCATGTATTACATTCGTTAGGGATAGCTAAGGTTTGTACTTTTAAAGCTGGCGAATCAGTTTTAGATGTAGGTACAGGTGGTGGTTTTCCTGGCATCCCATTAGCGATTTTGTTTCCCGAAACGCAATTCTATCTGGTAGATTCTATCGGAAAAAAGATTAAAGTGGTAAAAGAAGTGGCATCGGCATTAGGTTTGGAGAATTTAAGGGCTGATCATTTAAGAGCTGAGCAGATTAAAGAGAAATTTAACTTTGTGGTATCGAGAGCGGTTACCCGCTTAGGTGAATTTTATCCATGGATACAGGGCAAATTTAAAAAAGACTCCTTAAATGCCATTCCAAATGGGATTTTGTATTTAAAAGGTGGCGATTTAGCTGAAGAGATCAAAGAATCAAAACTGAAAGCAGAGTTATATCCACTTTCAGCTTACTTTGAGGAAGATTTTTTTGAGACTAAATATGTTGTTTATGTACCGCAGTAATTAATCGATATCTGTGTGGATTGGTTTTAATTAAAATATTGATTGATAGCTATTTGTTAATTTATTTTGTCCTAATCCGGAATTAAATTCCAGATTTGTCTATTTTATTTTTATATTTATCTATGATTCATAGAGTTGGTAAAAATAAATTAAAACAATTGGCCTCTAAGTTTAGAGTTGTTGCAGTTGTTGGTCCACGGCAGAGTGGTAAAACAACGATCTGCAAGACAACTTTTCCGCGTAAACCCTATGTATCACTTGAAAATCCCGATATTGCTGAATTTGCAACAGTTGATCCAAAAGGTTTTTTAAAGCAATTTAAAAATGGAGCCATTTTAGATGAAGTGCAAAAATTACCTCATTTGTTTTCTTATATCCAGCAAATTGTAGATGAAAATAATAAAGCTGGTTTTTTTATCTTAAGTGGAAGCAATAACTTTTTAATGCAGGAAAGCATATCCCAGACCTTAGCTGGTAGAGTGGCTTATTTACATTTATTGCCCTGCAGTTTGAAAGAATTAAAGAAGGCAAAATTATTATCGGATTATCAAAGTCATATATTTTCCGGGGCTTATCCAGAGCCGTTATATAGAAATATCGATACTGTAGATTGGTATCCCAATTATATCAATACTTACGTAGAAAGAGATGTTCGCCAATTGAAAAACATCACAGATTTGGCATTGTTCATGAAATTTTTACGCTTATGTGCAGGTAGAACGGGGCAAATTTTAAATATGCAGTCGCTTGGTAACGATTGTGGTATCGATGCCAAAACGGTACAGGCATGGTTATATATCTTGCAATCAAGTTATATCATCTATTTGCTGAGACCATTTTATAATAACTACAATAAACGGATTATAAAAGCCCCAAAACTTTATTTTTACGATACTGGCGTTGCCTGTAGTTTGTTGGGTCTTCAAAATGTTGAGCAACTTGCATTTCATCCCAGTATTGGTGCACTGTTCGAAAATATGATGATTATAGACCTGCTTAAACAGCGTTTAAACAATGGTTTACAGGATAATCTTTATTATTGGCGTGATAAAACAGGAAATGAATTAGATGTACTACTTGATACAGCCATAGCAGTTACAGCAGTAGAAATTAAAGCTGGGGCAACAATGAATTCCGATTATCAAAAAGGCTTGTTATATTTTAAGGATCTGGCAGATGATAATAAGAAATTAAAAACCATTATTTGTTATACCGGATCGGTTATCCAAAACCGTAGTAATGGTATTGAAGTAAGGCCCTGGGAAAAAATCATATAATATAAAAAACTGAAAGCAGAATTATACCGGCTTTCAGCTTATTTTGAGGAAGATTTTTTGAGACTAAATATGTGGTTTACGTGCCACAGTAGTTATCCTGTACTTAAAATATTACCTTTTACTATTTACCACCACTTTTTTTAGTTTTTGGTTCAACTGGGGGTGGTGGCGGTGGTACTGGTAAGTTCTTTTTATCTTTTTTTACAATAGGTGGAGCGAAACGAATCTGATCAACTTTTGGAGTACTAGACTTTTTTGATTTTAAAGCGCCTGGTTCAACTGGCGGTGGTGGTAACCTCTTCTTGTCAGCTTTTTTCCTGGTCGTATCCTGAAAAACGATGGTTAAGCTTTCCTTTTTTTGTCCAAATTGGATGGTAGCATAATCTTTTGTAAATGCCATTGTAGAGAGGCATAACATAAATCCGGTTAACGGAAGGATAAATAACAATTTGAGCCTGGCCAATTTTGCTGATTTTTTTTGGTTTAACATACTTATTCTGTTTTTTAGTAATGATGAATTGAAAAAATGGTTGCTAAGCGTAACTTCCTGGTTTCCATACGAATTTTGAATAAGGAACAATGCGTAGTCGTATTTGGCAATATCTGTCCTGGTGGTAGCGTCATCAGCAAGGTATTCGTGGATGAGCCTGATGTCATTCCTGATAAAATATATGATTGGATTGAACCAACTCGAGATCTGTACCAATTCGAATAATAGAATATCAAAACTATGCTTCTGCTTAATATGAACCATTTCGTGCTTTAATACGGTAGCCTTTTGGTTCATCTCTGGATCAATAAAGAGGAGATTAAAGAATGAAAATGCCATTTTTGAGTTTTGGATTTCAATAAATGTGATACCATTTTCTTTATTCTTACGGGCATTTCGCATTAATTTTGCAATATGCCTTAGTCCCCAAAAAACTTTTAGTATTAAAACTGTTGAAATCGCCAGATATAACAATAAAAGAATATTTTCCAGATTTAAAAATGATTTAGGTTCTTCGATCTGGGGATATCCTGTATAGTTGAAAACCATTTCCTTTTTTAAAAATCCCAGCTGAAAAAATGGAAGTATAAAAGCGAGTATCGAGCTGAAAATCAGATAATACCTGTTTAATCCGTAAAAGGTTTCCTTGTGGAGGAATAATCTATAAAATCCATAAAATAGGATAAGGTATAGATTTGCTTCGAATAAATAATATAACCAGCTCATCATTTGTCTTTTTTAAGTTTCTCTGCCAATTGAATAATTTCATTGAGTTCTTCGTTACTCATACTTTTTTCTTTCACCAGAAAAGAAACCAGACTCTCATAAGAGTTTTCAAAGTAATTGTTCATCACTTTATCTATTGCAAACTTTTTATAATCAGTTTCTTTAATAATAGGGAAGTAGATGTGCGTATTCCCGATGGCCTTATGATCAACAAAACCTTTTCCTTCCAAAACCCTTATTACTGTAGATACCGTGTTGTAAGCGGGCTTGGGTTCGTTCATTTTATCGATAACATCTTTTACCAGGGCTTCGCCCATTTCCCAAAGAATGAGCATTACCTGTTCTTCTGCTTTTGTGAGTTCTTTTATCATAGCAACTATTTTTGTAGTTTGGTTAATTGAAGTTACTACTATAAAAATAGTTTGCAAACTATTTTTATAGTTTTTTGTTTAATTTACTGATATTCAGATGAATAATTTATTGTTGAAATGTAAAGGCATAAAAAAACCTGCCGGATAGGGCAGGTTTAGATTTATATCAATCAATTCATTAAAATTTTTCCAACTTTCTTGGATTGTCCATCATGATCATTTTATCCTTTAACAATTGTTGTAAGCCAGTTTGTGTGTCGATACTTTTTACCACATCCAGTACAGCACTTGCAGCATTACTGAAAAATGGTTTGGTGATGGTAGAATATTCATCTGTAGCTTTATGGTAATCTTTATGATCTTCCACGCCAAAATATAAGAATGGAATATTTTTAGCATTAAATGCACCCTGGTCGCTCTGGTTGGTCCAGTCATCATGACCTTGTTTAGGATCGTCGTGACCGAAAAGTAATTTGATATTGGTTTTAGTCGTATCTACATATTTCTTTAAATCGGGATATTTGAAAGTCCCACATACGTAGAGTTCACCTTTATCACTGTGACTAATCATATCCATGTTCAGGTCAATGGCAATAGTATTAATGGGTACTGGTGGATTGCCTACAAATGCTTTTGCACCCTGTAAACCCATTTCTTCCGCATCGAAAGCTGCGAAAATGATCGTGTTGTTCGGCTTGTTCTTGGCAAAATAGGCTGCAATTTTCAGTAATCCTGCAGTTCCTGATGCATTATCGTCGGCACCATTAAAAACCTCATCCTTTATCATGCCTAAATGGTCGTAATGTGCGGATACCACAATAACATTGCTACTTTTACCTGGAATGTACCCAATAATGTTGGTTCCGTTTACTTTTGCACCATTTCTACCATTGAAGGTGAATTCCTGTGCATAATTTACATGTTGTGGGTAAGATTTTAAACCCAATTTTTGAAATCTTTCTATAATATAAGCCCTGGTCATTTCAGCGCCCTTTGTACCGGTTTTTCTACCTTGATAAGCATCGGAAGATAATACTTCAACGTCTTTTAACAATTGAGTATCCAACTTGCCGGAAGTCGTATTGTTTTGATTTTTAACTGATGAACAGCAGCTTAGCGTCATCGCTAAAGGAAGGATATATAGGATTTTCATGATTATAATGAATTACTGCCAAAGCAATTTTAAAATATTTGGATAAAGCTTGAATTTTTCATCAGCAGATAATAAAGTAGCATTTTGTTGTATAGCTGAAGAAATTAATAGCCGATCGAATGGATCTCTGTGTTCATTCAACAATGGAATGCTATAATAATTGAAAATTGCAGAATTTTCTATGACTAAAAAACTGAAGCCATCTAATAGCGCTTGATTATGAATATCTTCTACAGATACACTGAAGTTAGGAAGTTTGCCGAGGGACTGTTTTATTGAGATTTCAAACAAACTAATTTGACTGAAATAAACAACGTTTTCTGTATTTTGAAGAATATCAAGTATCTTTTTAGGGATCTTTGGATTATTTTCCTGAAACCATATTAAACAATGGGTATCTAAAAGATAATGATTAGATGCCATTACATATATTCCTTAAAATCATCTAAAGGTTCGTTAAAATCATCAGGGATTGATATTTTACCTTTAAACGCACCAGGAATCCTTTTAGCAAGAAGTGGCTTATCTTCTGTTAAAAAAGTAACTATAACTTCCGTTTTGGTCTGTACAGGCGCTTTTTCTTTCAGCGTTATTTTTCCTTTTTCATAATATCCTTTAACTGTAGCTAACATATCTTTTATTGTTATTAACAAATATACATTTTTCGTTACGCTATTCAAACGCTGTTTGCTTTACTGTATTGCGTTTCTAAACCTGATGGGAACGGCAGCCCGAGCTTTTCGCGAGGCTATAGTGTACAGCAGGACTGATGACTGCCAAAGGCTGTTGCTTTCATTTTCGAATTGGGAAAAAATGTAAATAAAAGATTGCTTCGTCGTATCTCCTCGCAATGACGGAAAAGTTGAACTAGGCTGCCACTTCTCTTAAATCTACGGCAACCACCCTCGAAACGCCCTGCTCTACCATCGTTACCCCATAAATAATATCGGTACTGGCAATGGTACGTTTGTTATGTGATACGATGATAAACTGCGATTGATCGGAGAATTTGCGGATAATATTGTTGAATTTATCAATGTTGGTATCATCCAAAGGCGCATCAACCTCATCGAAAATACAGAAGGGTGCTGGTTTTAACAGGTAAAGTGAAAACAACAGGGCCGTAGCTGTTAACGTTTTTTCCCCACCAGATAACTGGTTGATCGATAAAGGTCTTTTTCCTTTCGGACGGGCAATAATATCAATATCGGCCTCTAAAGGATTATTGATATCTGATAAAATCAGGTCGCAACTATCTTCTTCGTTAAATAAAGAGCGGAAAACCACGATAAAATGTTCGCGGGCCTGAGTAAAAGCCTGCATAAATTTATCTTTAGCCGTATCATCGATTTCTTTTATGGTTTGTAAAAGATCGGCTTTGGCGGCGTTGAGGTCTTTTTTCTGATTCTGGATAAAAGTATAACGCTCTTCCATTTCTTTAAAAGCTTCCATGGCCATGGGGTTTATCGCGCCAAATTCATCCAACTGGCGCTTCATTTTTTCTACTTTCTGGCGCAGTTCGAATTCGCTTTCCAGCGCTTCAATTTCAGTCTCGGTTTCTAAAAGGTCGTTAATGTCGATATTAAACTCGACAGCTAAACGTTCTTTTAATGCATTTAAGTCGATTTTTAACGCATTTTTCTTATCCTTGATTTCGGTTAATAAGAAATCGGTTTCTTCGCGGTTTTTGCGGATGTTCGTCAGGTTGTTTTCTACCTCGTTAATGCTTCCTTTACTTGAAAAATATGCCTGCTCGGCTTCAGCAAGGCCTTTTTCCATTTCCTCTCGCTGTTGATACATTTCTAAAAGGGTATCATCATTCAGATCGGTATGTTGTAAGGTTGCCGTAATTTGGATCAATGCCTCCTGTAGTTCTTTGTCGTTTTGGGCAATGCGCTTATTTAAAGCCTCTTCCTGTACAAAACGGTAATCTAAATCCTTTTCTAAACCTGATAGTTTATTCTGTTGTTGGTGAAAACGGATATTATCCTGGTTGTATTTGCCCGCGCTTTCGTTTACCTGATCGGCAATTTCCTGATAATTAAGTTGTTGCTCCTGTAAATTACGATGTGCTTCTTGCTGGTCTTTTTGCAATTGAACCAATGCGGGTAACTTCTCCGACAAGGCTTTTTCTATCGATACGATCTTTTGCGCGATATCCGTTTTGCGGTTTTCGCTGGTGGTGATAAACTCCTGGTACTGATCGCGGCGGGTCTGCACAGAAATGTGTTCGTTGTTTAAACGGTTCATTTCCTGTTGTAAAGCGTTTATCTGATTGATTTTTGAAGCCTCTTTCAGGTTAAATATGTTGTCTGTTTCGGCTTTTATGGCTGTATTATACTGATTAATCAGTGATTCGGAAGCTTTAATTTCTTTAGCCAGATTTTCTAAATTCTTCGCACGACCAATCCTTTTTCCTTCAAACAAACCTACTGAACCACCCGCCAAAGTGAATCTTGTTTGCGCATATTTTCCATTTTTGGCTAAAATGGTTAAACTCTCGGTTGGTGTGGCTTTAAATAAATTTTCTTGCTCAGCTATTGCGATGTATACATTTTGTAAAAGCAGGTTGCAGAGGTGCTGGTATTTTTTGTCAACTTCGATTACAGATAAAGCCGAAACCAATCCTTCGTGAGTACTAATAACAGGATTTTTATCAGGAACATTTTCCAATATGAAAAAGTTAGCTCGCCCACGGCTGGCATCGGTTAAAAGATTAATGGCCTGAACGGCATCTGCATACTGGTCAACAACATAGTGGTTCATTACCGGTTCGAGGTAATTTTCTATCGCAATACGGTAATCTTCATTACAGAATAAAATATCAGATAGGAGCAGGGCACTTTTAGCAAAGGCATTGTTTTTTTTTAAAAAGCGGATCGACTCCGGAAAGCCCTCTAAACTGTCAACCAGAGATTTCGTCAGGTTGTATTCGTTCTGTTTGGCATCTTTTTTACGGTTTTCGGTCGTAAGTTTTTCTTTGTTCAAACTGAGGTTAATTTCGGATGCAGCCAGTTTTTCTTTTAACAGTTCTTCAGCTTCCGTTAGGTTTTTAATATTGGCCTGCTTTTCCCTTACCTGGATATCAAGTTCAGCTAATGCATGATCGAAAGCCTTTAATTCTAATGTTTTGGTTTCGGTATCATCAACATTCCGGTTGGTTTCCTGTACCAGGGCATCTTTCTGAATATTCAGGATATCAATTTCTTTTTGCGATTGGTATACCTGGTTTTGCAGGTCGTTAACCGATTTGATCAGGTTGTCAGTCCTGTTTTTCTCGGTCTGCTGTTGCTCCCGCAAAGTATCAAGCGTAGATTTTAGTAGCTTTAAATCAGATTCCAGTCGGTTAAAAACCTCGGTTTCTGTTAAAACTTCTTCATTTAAACGTTTGATGTTGTATTTAATGTGGTTAACCTGGTTTTTATCTTTCTCCAGCTCGCCCGATAAACGTGTTTCCTTTTCCTGTAAAAAGCGCATCTGCTCGTTCTTTACTTTTTTCTCGCTTTCGTAAGCGCGGATTTTAGAAACAACCTCATTTGTGGCCTTTTGTTGTACAGAAAGATTTTTTTCCTGGTTAATACTGCCTAGTTTAAGTTTTTGCAGTTCGGCTTCACCCGTATCTATTTTGGCGCTGAGTTCGGTACGGTTTACCAACTGATTTTGCTCCTGAGTTTCCAAAGCATTTAAGTCGGTGCGGAAGAAGGCAATACGGTGTGTAGCCAACTGAACACTCAGTTCACGGTATTGCTCTTTTAGTTTATAATAACGTTCTGCTTTACGAGCCTGATTTTCTAAAGTTTTAAGGTTTTTTTCAATCTCGAAAAGTAAATCCTCCACCCGTTCTAAATCGGCTTCTGTGTCTTTTAATTTGCTGAAAGTCTGTTTTTTGCGTAATTTGTATTTCGAAATACCCGATGCTTCTTCAAACAAGGAGCGACGGCTATGTTCTTTATTGGTAATAATTTCATCAACCATTTTAAGCTCAATAATAGAATAACTATCAGAGCCAATCCCGGTATCCAGAAAGAGGTCGGTAATATCTTTTAACCTGCATTGAACATCGTTTAGGCGGTATTCACTGTCGCCATTTCTGTAGAGTTTACGGGTTACTGTAACCTGCGAATAAGCTGTAGGAAGAATGTTCCTGGTATTATCAAAGCTTAAGGAAACCTCAGCGAGCTGTGCCTGTTTACGGTTTTTTGTTCCGTTGAAAATGATGTTCTCCATCTTTTCCGAACGCAAGGCTTTGGTGCTTTGTTCACCTAAAACCCAACGCATGGCATCAATTACATTAGATTTTCCGCAACCATTCGGACCAACAATAGCCGTAACTCCCTCATTAAAATTGATGGTCACTTTATCGCCAAAGCTCTTAAAACCTTTAATTTCTAACCTGGTAAGTTGCATGGTTTGTAATCGGGAGAACCGAATCAATAATAAGGATAATTTTGTGGTTTTTCAACTTTTTATCCATGGTGTTTTTAACCGCAAAGAGCGCAGAGATAAAAGCGCAGAGAGCCCTGAGTTAGACATAATTTTCATTAGCACTCGTCATGCTGAACTTGATTCAGCATCTATTAAAGATCCTGAAACAAGTTCAGGATGACGAATCTCCTTTGATTTTCGTACCTCTGCGTTTCTGTAGCTAAATGGAAATCTGCGTTTTACTTCACAATCATCAGTTTTGCAAACTTAAGCAGCAACTGTTTATTACCTAAGCCCTGGAAAAATACTGTTGCCTTAACATCAGGTAATGTACCCTCCAGACTGATAATTTTTCCGAAACCGAATTTTTCGTGCTCCACTTCCATACCACCCTGAAACTCGTGTGGTTGTGATGGGGTAAAACCAGGTGTTGGTATGTGTGCCTTTGCCAATAATGATGTTGTTTTCGGGCGGACAGGAGGGGCAGAAGTAGTAGCACCGGCCGCTGGTTTGGGTTTGCTGATAAAGTCGCGTGGTTGTGAAGTCCAGGATTTCCTATCATCATCAAAATTTCCGTCGAAAGTAGTTGATTTAGCTGGTTTAACGTCCAATTCTAAAAATTTCGGACTAATTTCGTTTATGAAACGGCTTGGTTCGCAGTTGGTTAAAGTTCCCCAGCGGTAGCGGGAAGTGGCATAAGTGAGTGTCAGTTTTACTTCGGCACGGGTAATGGCCACGTAGAATAAACGGCGTTCCTCTTCCAGATCAGTGCGGTTGGTTAACGACATTTGCGATGGAAACAGATTTTCTTCCAATCCAACAATAAACACGTTTTTAAACTCCAATCCTTTAGCTGAGTGAATCGTCATTAAAGAAACCGTATCCTTATTTTTATCACCATCTTTATCATCGTTGGTTAAAAGGGCAACATCCTGCATAAAAATATCAAGGCCTTTTTCTTCAATGTCTTCGCGTTCTGCAAACTCCTTAATACCATTTAATAATTCCTGAATGTTTTCGTATCTCGCACGTCCTTCCACACTATCATCAGTGTATAATTCTTTTAAAATACCTGCATGTTGAGCAATAAACAAAGCGGTATCATAGGCATCCAGCTTTTTCGCTTCTGCCTGGAAGCTTTGCACCATCATGGAAAAATCGTTCAGTTGATTGGCTAAACGCCCATCAACATATTCGTGTGCATTAGAAATTACATCCCACATGGTTTTTCCATGCTGATCTGCCGCAACAATAATTTTATCAATAGAAGTGTCGCCAATACCACGTTTAGGGTAATTGATTACACGTTTTATCGCCTCTTCATCCTTCGGATTAAAAGTTAAACGGAAATAAGCAATTAAATCTTTAATCTCTTTGCGTTGGTAAAAAGACTGACCGCCATAGATCCGGTAAGGAATATTTAGTTTGCGTAAACCTTCCTCCATCGCCCTGCTTTGTGCATTGGTACGGTATAAAATGGCGAAATCGCTGTGTTGATATCCTTTTGTACTGCGCTCCTGAATAATGGCTTCGGCAACCAATTTACCTTCTTCGTTATCGGTAAACGCACGCGAAACTTTAATTCTATCTCCTTCTGCATTTTCAGAAAATACATTCTTTTCGAGCTGATTTTTGTTGTTGGCAATAATACTGCTTGCAGCATCAACAATATTTTGGGTAGAACGATAATTCTGTTCTAATTTATAAACCTTTAAATCAGGATAATCGCGTTCGAAATTTAGAATATTCTGGATGTTTGCACCACGGAAAGCATAAATACTCTGTGCATCATCACCCACTACACAAATGTTTTGATATGCAGCAGCCAGTTTTTTCACAATGGTATACTGCGAAAAGTTGGTATCCTGGTACTCATCCACCATCAGGTATCTGAATTTCTGCTGGTATTTATTTAAAACATCCGGGTGTTCTTTTAATAAAATGTTGGTTTTGAACAACAAATCATCAAAATCCATTGCACCAGCTCTGAAACAGCGTTTAGCATAGGTTTCGTAAATCTGGCCAATTAATGGGCGTTTATTCTGGATATCTTCAGCCTGTATCTGGTCGTTTGCCTGGTATTCGCCCCAGGAAATTAAATTATTTTTAGCTGATGAAATTCTGTTAAAAACAAAGTTTGCTGCATATAATTTATCATCCAGCTGCATTTCTTTCAAAATAGCACGGATTACACTTTTACTATCGTCGGTATCGTAAATGGTGAAGTTGCTTGGATAACCGATTTTCTCGGCCTCCACACGTAAAATTTTCGCAAAAACAGAGTGAAAAGTACCCATCCAGATGTTCTTTGCCTCTGCACCAACCACTTTACTAATACGCTCGCGCATATCTTTACTCGCTTTGTTGGTAAAGGTTAAAACCAGAATATTAAATGGATCGGTACCGGTTTGAATAAGATGGGCTACACGAAAGGTAATTACCCTGGTTTTGCCCGAACCTGCACCTGCAACAATCATTACCGGTCCTTTTGTGTTCTCTACTGCTGCTCTCTGTTGTGGGTTTAATCCTGCTAAATAATCCAAATCGGCTCCTGTTTTTTTGAGGTTCAAAAATAACAATTCCTGTCGCTTTTTGCCAAAGTTGTTAGTAATTAGTTTAAAACCTAAAGTCATATTTTATCGTTCGTCATTCTGAACCCGTTTTATTAGCTGTTCTTGTTGTTTTTGAGGTCTAATAGCTACTTCGTGGCCAGAATCTATCATGCCATTAAATTTGGATATGAAGTCCCCTTTAGGGGATTTAGGGGTAAAGCCAAACCTGTATTTCATTGGGTTGTGTAGCCCTTTTCTTTGCTCATACGCCTGCAGGCCTTACGCACCAGGCCGGTATCCGCTTCGCCAAGGTTTATTTAAATTGAGTTTGTACTACTATTGAGGTTTTAAAATCAACCGCTTTCACGCAAAATGGCGGGATTTTGAGTTAAATAAATGCAGGATGCTGTCAGAATTACACACTGATGTTTTAGGTATAGAATTTGATATAACCTGATAATGGAAGAGAAAAAAATAAATAAGAATATTGAGCTTACTGATATCCCAGATGGGACAAATGGTGATATTTATGCTAATTTAAAAGAGAAGCTAGAAAGTGTTGAGCAGTTTCCGGGTGTTTACAATTTTAAATTTATCATTACAGGCGGTTTAGATAAAATACAGGATTTACGTGCCATTTTACCCAATGATGAGTTTATTGAGCAAGCATCAAAAACCGGTAAATATGTTTCGATTACGGTAAAAAAGACCATGCAAAATGCTGATGAAGTGATTGCTGTTTATAAGCAAGCCGCAAACATCAAGGGGATTATGATACTGTAGACTATCCCGCACATTTAAAATGATTTCTTTTGGTTTTTAGAAAAGCCAGATCCGTATTTCATTTTTGAGATTGCACTATGCACCTACGCTGTTCGTAAACCTGATGGTAGCGGCAGCCCCGAAGCATGAGGGCTACAGCGAACAGCAGGGCTGTAATATCCGATGAAAAACCATCCTTTCATTTCCAATCAATAAAAGACATTATATCGCCTAATAATCAACTACAGATAAAGCCATCATGCTAAACTTGTTTCATGATCTACCCCGTATTGGCTTATATGTACCTTATGTGTCTTAAATGGTAAATGAGCCAAAGTTTTACTCAAACTCTTATTTTGTATATAATAAAGGTTAAACAGAACCATTTTTAACGGCCCAATCTACCATCGAGTCTAACACCTGAAAAAGATCCTGTCCCGATTTGGTAAGGCTATACGTAACTACAGGCGGTATAACGGCTTGTGCATCCCGATGAACAAGGTCATCATTTTGCAATTGCTTTAAGTGTTGTATCAGCATTTTCTCTGTAATCTCTGGTATAGCACGTTTTAACTCACTGTAACGTTTTGGTCCGCTCATTAAATGAAAAATAATAATCGGCTTCCAATAACCTCCAATTTTTTCCATTACAAAAGTAACAGGGCAGCTGGTTAGTGCCATGCCTTTATTAAAATTACGGGTCGAACTTTCTTTAACAGCTGTCATAGTTACATACTTTGGAGTAAGTACTTGTATAAAAGTAAGTACAAATATAGCTTTGTATTCAATATTTAAAAACAAAAAATCATGAAAATAACATTAACAGGATCAATAGGAAACATTACAAAGCCGCTAGCCGAAATATTGGTAGCCAAAGGCCATGAAGTGAAAGTGATTAGCAGTAACGCTGACAGGGCAGAAGAAATTAAATCGCTTGGCGCAATACCCTTAATTGGTAATGTGAGCGATACTAAATTTTTAACAAATGCATTTACCGGTGCTGATGCCATTTACACGATGGTTCCACCAGATTTTACAGCACCAAAATTCAGGGAATATATTAAAAGTATCGGCGAAAATTATGCTGCTGCCATAAAAGAATCAGGGGTTAAAAAAGTAGTGAATTTAAGTAGTGTAGGTGCAGATTTGCCTGATGGAACTGGCCCGATTGCCGGATTACATGATGTAGAAAATATTTTTTCCGAATTAAATGGGGTAGATGTAAAACATTTGCGTGCCGGTTATTTCTATATCAACTTTTTAGCCAACGTCGATATGGTTAAACATGCCCACATATTGGGATCTAATTTCGGTGCTGATGCCAAACTTGTTTTGGTGCATCCCCGTAATATTGCAGCGGTAGCCGCCGAAGTATTGGAAAGCAATTTTAAAGGCAAAACTGTACAATATGTAGCCAGTGATGATGAAAGTACGCCGGCTGATGTTGCAAAAGCATTAGGCACTGCCGTAGGTAAGCCAGAATTACCTTGGATTGAATTTAGCGATGAAGATGCATTTAACGGAATGGTAGGCGCAGGTTTGCCTGAAGAAATAGCCAAAAACTATGTAGAAATGGGCGATGCGATCAGAAGCAAAAAACTTTTTGTAGATTATTATAAAAACAGACCCGTTTTAGGTAACATTAAGCTTGAAGATTTTGCCAGAGATTTTGCTGCAGCATATCATGGCTAATTAAAGGATAACAGTTGTTCGGTTTAGCGGCCGGACAACTGTTTGGCTACATCCAATTCTCATTTTTATGCTCTAACTGATATAACCAATAATTTACGAGCTGCTTAATTTCGGTATAATTGCCATATTTGAAGTGAATCTGACCTGCAGCGGTATGTAAAGTAAGGTGGCCAACATCCACTCCTTTATGCCAGGGGTATTGAAAAGTAGTAATTGCCTGAATCTTATTTGGCACTACAATTTCATCAGAAATATCCCAAATTCCGCTGGTTTTGATGATGAAATCCTGACTTACTGAAATCCGGTGCCGGCGGTAGCTGATATAAATCATGAGCACACCTGCAACGAAGTATGCAATTGCGATACCAATAAAAGGTTTCACCTCCGGGATATTAAAAGCCAGGATCAAAAAGATTGAAACGGGTAGAATCAGTTTGAAGAAAACTGGCAGGTTTAAAAAACGCCAGTCTGGAACAAAGGTTTTTCGCTTTAATGGCGCCTTACCTAATATCATTTTTAACAATTCATCTCTCTCGATGGGATTGCATCCCGGAATTTCTAAGGTGTTTCCCTGCATTTCATGTCCTTTTTTACTTTCACCAAAATGAGCCTGCTTTAAACTCATATTCAGCATATTCATCTTTTTCTGGAAGTAATTCTGGCTGTATTTGGTAATCTGGACTTTATTAGGGCTAATCAGCGTGTTTTTCTTTGCAATCAGCCCTGATGAGAGCAAAAGTGTATTGTTATGCTCGCTAATTTCGAGCTCGAAATACTTATAAAAGGTTCTAACCAGGTTAATAATTAACAATACAATCAAAAGGCATGCAATTAAGATAAAAACCGTAACAATGGTCAGCATTCCAGTTACCATATTCTGAATTTCATCTCTGTTGATCTTAAAGGCATCCAGCAATTGCCGGCCTTCATAAATAACCGTGTAAAAAAAAGCGGCAAGTAAAGCTAAACTTTGTCCGTAATTAGAAGTTAAACCAACTTTAAATAGGGTAAAGCCACTGATCCTTAAAAATGGTGTTTCTTCAGTCAGATCATTTTCATGTATCGCTTCCGGTTGCACTCCATCCACAGCCTTTCTGTTCAGTAGATGCGCCTGAAGGTTGTAAGCAGCAGTTTCATCAATGGCTTTTATACTTACTTCTTCTCCATGCGCACCAGCAGTGTCGATTTTTAATCCATAAACGCCGATAATTTTCTGCAGAATATTCTGGTTAATGTTAACCTGCTGTATTTTA
The DNA here is from genome assembly GCF_003664035.1 of Pedobacter alluvionis. GTDB lineage: Bacteria > Bacteroidota > Bacteroidia > Sphingobacteriales > Sphingobacteriaceae > Pedobacter > Pedobacter alluvionis. Next base: position 224,875 of record NZ_RCCK01000014.1, on the reverse strand, counting down.
TCGAGCTGAATAATGACCTGATCGCGATTGAAGATTCCCTTATTCACCACAAACTCCTGCTTTTCTTTATCCAGAAAGAACGTGAATTTTAAATACCACAAATAAGCAAATATAAAACTGAATATGATTATCGCCGAAATGCCTGATATCAGGTAGGTAAAAGAGGTGCCCGACATCTTTACGAAAGCAATAATGAATAAGAAAAAACTCGCCTTACCAATTTTTAGCATGGTATGAGCACCCATTACGATGATACCAAAAGCCGATTCGCGCTGCGGTTTACTAAAATCGTTATTCATTGGCATTCAATTCTGTTGTTGGATTTTCAGGCAGTTCTAGTTTTTTCAAAAGAAGATCCCTAATACGCCTGGCATCATCAATGGCAATGCCCGAAATATGGATATGCCCCGTTTGACCACCTGCGGTAAATAGCTGCAATGATCCCAGTTTGTATATTCTGGAAAAAATCCCTTCATTTAATTCAATATGCTGAATCCTGTTTAAAGGAACAATAGTTGTAGATTCGGCAATAACTCCACTTTTATATATTACGTCATGCGTACGGATAGCATAGCCCCGTTTCTTAAAACTAATGCGAAAGAGTAGAAAGAAGATGGCTAACAAAGCTAAATAAACTGGAATCATCCATTTTGAATTTGGTCTTATTTCATCAACAAAGAATAGAAGAATACCAATAGTTATTCCAAGCAGGCCAAAAAAGATCAATAAGTTAATACAAATGATTTTCCAATAATGGGGATGTGGCTGGCTTAATTGAATATCTTCATATTTTGGAAGAAGATCGAGATCAATAACTTCATTAGTGAAAGAGGTCTCTGTGGTCATAGCTAAAGGTATAAAACATATTCATCTATAAATAGACTAATGTTTAAATCTTTTGTTACCTCGCTACAATAAACTTTTTTGCAGAATTATATTGACCGGAATCGGAAGAAATTTTGAAGAAATAAATGCCGGGAACAAAGGTAGAGGTGTTGACTTCTAAGGTGTGTTTTCCTATGTTCAGGTATTCGTTCACTACTGTTTTAACCAACCGGCCCATTAAATCGTAAACCTGGATGTTAATTTTATCCGTTTCCGGCAAAACGATATCAATAAATGTTTGCATGGCGGCAGGATTCGGGTAATTCTGAGTAACGGTAAACTTCAGGAAGTTATCAAAAATTGCTTTATTTATAGCATCGAAAATAACGTAGCTCACCAACCTGTAACCGCGTGCATTTGGATGGAAGGGATCCTGATAAAGTGAAAAATCGCGTCTCATGGCCGCATTTACATCAGCTAAATATAATTTATACTCAGCAGCTAATTTTCTGTAAGCTGTATTCAGGTTCCTGATGTTGGTATTTACCGCAACATAACTTTTAATGTTTCTGTCATCAACAAACTGGAGCGTACATAAAATTGGGACTAATTTCTGTTTAAGGCTTGTAGTAATCAAAACCCGCATGTTGGCAACCGTTTCAGCTATACTTCCTTTGCCAGCATTCATTGCGACAGCATCATTAATGCCCATATTAATTACAATAAAACCTGTTCTGTTGGCTATTGCCTTATCAATTCTGAGTAAACCCTGAAAAGTAGTCTGTCCACCAATGCCATGATTGGTTATATCCACGATTTTGTTCGTATAACAATTTGTAAAATTGTTCTTAAGCATGGTTTGAAAACCAAAACCGTTAACGCCTTCAACTGTGCTGGCTCCAAAAGTTACAATATTTATACTGTCTTTCGAATAATATTGGGCTGCTTCCGGGCAACTTACGCGATTAGGGGGAGGTGTTCCCTGAGCGAAAGAAGAAATGCGGACAACGAAAAGCAGCAGCAGAGATAAAAATACTTTTGCGCTAAACTTCATTGTTAAAATTCTTTCGTACAGGATTTAAGGACATCGTTTAATGGCGCAATTTACAAAAAAGTAAACATAAAAAATACCGTACTATTCTTTTTTACAAACATTAAATTATTTTTTGTAGCTCTTAAAAGACGTTTTTTACGTTTTAAAACAACACAAAGGTTTTGAGTTTAGAATAATTAAACACAGTAACCATGTATAAGCAAAGTTTTATGCTTAACAAGGTGATAATTTAATCGTTTACTGCGCCTTTTATCTGGTAAAGCCTATATTTGTCCAAATTCATTTTGTTATGCAAGAGATTAAAAATTATGTAGAAACGCACAAACAACGTTTTTTAGATGAGTTGTTTGAGTTATTGCGTTTTCCATCGGTTAGTGCTGATCCGAAATACAAAGGCGATGTTTTAAAAACAGCTGATTATGTTGCCCAGAAATTAAAAGACGCAGGTGCAGATCAGGTGGAAATTTGCCCAACTGCAGGATATCCCATTGTTTATGGTGAAAAAATTATAGATGCTTCTTTACCAACGGTTTTAATATACGGTCATTACGATGTTCAGCCAGCAGATCCCTTAGAACTTTGGCATACACCACCTTTTGAGCCTACGGTACGCGATGGCAAAATTTACGCCCGTGGTGCCTGTGATGATAAAGGACAATTTTATATGCACGTAAAAGCTTTCGAACTGATGATGCAAACCAATACTTTGGCTTGTAATGTTAAATTCATGATTGAAGGTGAAGAGGAAGTAGGGTCTGCTAATCTTGGTATTTTTGTAAATGCAAATACCGAGCGTTTAAAAGCCGATGTAGTTTTGATTTCTGATACTTCGATGATTAGTATGGAACATCCATCAATTGAAACTGGCTTACGTGGTTTAGCTTATATGGAAGTTGAAGTAGTTGGTCCGAACCGCGATTTACACTCTGGAGTTTACGGCGGGGCAGTGGCTAATCCGGCAACTATTCTTTGTAAAATGATTGCTTCATTACACGACGAAAATAACCACATCACTATCCCTGCTTTTTATGATAAAGTGCTCGAATTAACAGATGAGGAGAAAAAAGCATTAAATTCTGCACCTTACGATGAAGCAGAATACAAAAAGGATTTAGATATAGAAGAAGTTTGGGGGGAGAAAGGTTATTCGACCCTGGAGCGTACAGGTACCCGCCCAACTTTAGAAGTAAACGGAATTTGGAGTGGTTATATTGGAGAGGGTGCAAAAACAGTTTTGCCTAGTAAAGCCAATGCAAAAATTTCTATGCGTTTGGTTCCACACCAAAGCTCAGAAGAAATTGCTGAGATTTTTACCAAACATTTCGAAAGTATAGCACCTAAAAATGTTAAGGTTAAAGTTACGCCTCACCACGGTGGCGAACCTGTAGTAACCCCAACTGATAGTATTGCATACCAGGCAGCCGAAAAAGCGATTGAAGATAGTTTTGGTAAAAAAGCTATTCCAACACGCGGTGGTGGCAGTATTCCTATCGTGGCCTTGTTTGAAGATGTACTGGGCATTAAATCGGTGCTTTTTGGCTTCGGTTTAGATAGCGATGCATTGCACTCTCCAAATGAGAAATATGATATTTACAATTATTATAAAGGAATAGAAACTTTGCCGTTATTCCATAAATATTTTGCAGAATTGAGTAAATAAGCAACAGATCGTCATTTCGAGCGGAGTGCAACGCAGTCGAGAAATCTATTTTCAGCAGATCTCTCCATTTCGCCAAACTTTAGTCGAGGTGACGATTTTTTTGAAAACGATCATTCTGTTTTTCATAGGTACTTTCGTCCCGCCATCGCTTATAGTCCTCATTTCGCTGTGCTCCATTCCGGGCTATTTAGCTCTGTCGGGTTTATTTAACTGCGGTTCGTTCTTCGAAGCAAAGCCTTGTTCCTGCATCCGCTATAAAAACTTTAAATGGTACTACCAGCTTAGCCACTTAAACCTGACCGTAGTGTAAAACCCGCAGGCCGAAGCATGAGGGTGAGGATTTGCAACGAAGGGCAGGGCAGGTTTAACCGAAATGCTGGAGGTTTTGCTTTCCAAAACAACTCAATAAATTTCATTTTTATGGTTAGTTTGAGCGTAGTCGTATCTCAGTCTGAGCGGAGTCGAAGACCATCCTTGCCTAATTTATTAAAAGGGTGTTTTTTTTGAAAATGAGCGGTCTGTGTTTCATCGGTGCTTTCGTCCCACCATCCGCTTAAATTTTTCACACTACTGTCATGCTGAGGCACGAAGCATCTTTTTCATCGCTTGCAGATGCTTCGTGCCTCAGCATGACAGCTCAGTTTGGCGGTAGTGCAACAAAGGTATTTTCGCTATTGTAGGGTTTATTTAACAGTGGCCTGTTTTCCAGAGCATAGCTGTTCCAGCCATGGCATTAATTATGCATCTTACAGCTCCAGATAGTACGGTTTACCTTGCCACCTAAACCTGACCGTAGTGAAAAACCCGCAGGCCGAAGCATGAGGGCGAGGATTTGGAACGAAGGGCAGGGCTGCTTTGACCCAACTACTACAAGTTTTGCTTTCCAAAACAACTCAATAAATTTAATTTTTTGTCATTCTTGGGGGTAATTTATTGTATAAAATCAATATAAATGAAAGCATTAATCTAAGAATAAAAATCCTTCCAGTTGCCGTCATTTCAAGCGGAGTGCAACGCAGTCGAGAACCATGCAGTGCTCAGCGAAGCTAAATCTAACTAAATAGATCTCTCTCCCGACTTAACGTCGGGACTGCGCTACAGTCGAGATGACGACCATTGTATTGGTGTCCTGTCAATGGTAGCGGAGTCGAAGACCTTTCTGATCGTTAAACTGCGCTGTTAATTTTTAAAACACAGATTTTTTTCTAAATTGCTGCCATGAAATATCTATTCTCATCTCTTTTACTTTTATCCGGGCTCACTTCTTTTGCTCAGAATACTAAAACGATTAATCAGTCTGGAAATCCAATATTTCAGGGTTGGTATGCAGACCCTGATGCGGCTATTTTTAACAATAAGTACTGGGTTTATCCAACCTATTCTGCCAGATACAAAGAGCAGGTATTTTTGGATGCCTTTTCGTCTGACGATTTGGTGAAATGGAAAAAACACCCGCATATTTTAGATACTGCTGCTGTAAAATGGGCCAACAAAGCGATATGGGCACCAGCCATTGTTCAAAAAGACAAGAGATACTATTTGTTTTTCGGTGCTAACGATATTCAAAGCGATAAAGAAATTGGCGGGATAGGGGTAGCCGTTGCCGATAAACCAGAAGGCCCGTATAAAGACCACCTCGGAAAACCTTTGGTAGATAAATTTCATAACGGTGCGCAACCGATAGATCAGTTTGTGTTTAAGGATAAAGATGGCCAGTATTATTTAATTTATGGTGGCTGGAAACACTGTAATATTGCTAAATTGAATAAAGATTTTACAGGCTTTTTACCTTTCGAAGATGGTACCACTTTTAAAGAAATAACCCCCGATAATTATGTAGAAGGCCCATATATGTTCATCAGGAATGGTAAATATTATTTTATGTGGAGCGAAGGCGGCTGGACTGGTCCAGACTATTCAGTAGCTTATGCCGTTGGCGATTCACCTTTCGGTCCGTTTAAAAGGGTAGGTAAAATATTAAAGCAAGATGCTGCAATTGCAACCGGTGCAGGCCATCATTCCGTAATTATCAACGAGAAAAAAGGAGCCTATTATATTGTATATCACCGCAGGCCTTTAACCGAAACCGATGGCAATCATCGTGTTACCTGCATTGATGAAATGAAATTTGATGCAGATGGTATGATTTTACCTGTAAAAATTACCAACGAAGGTGTAAAAGCACAGAAAGTAAAATAAACACTGTTCGGCTGGAGATTTTATTCAATTTCCAGCTGAGCTTCAGTTTTTTGTAAAACAGTTTTTGCCTGTCTTTTATCAAGTGTATTAAACCCCCAGGCACATAATAAAAGCATGCAGGCCAATCCGAACCAGAGCCAGTTGTAACCAAAATTTTTGGCAACAAAAAAGCCAAACAAAGGTCCGATAACCTGGGCGCATGACCAACTTAAAGTATAGCCGGCCGCATATAGCCCTCTGTTATGTTCATTACTTCTGCTAATTACAATTGTATTAATGAATGGTAGTGAAAACATTTCTCCACCGGTGAATATGATTATGACAACAACTGCTGCAACCAGATGATAGCTAAGCGGAGCACTCAGCAAGATATATGATATCGAAAATAATACGGCACCAATGATAATGAAAAACATCGGCGATCTTTTGGCTTCTATTTTATTAATCATAATCATCTCAAACAAGGCGATAACCGACCCGTTAATACCGATAATGATGCCAATAGCAAATTCATTGATGTGCCATTGCTCTTTAAAAAATACCGGTACAACCCTGAACATCAGGAAAGCGCAGGTGATAAAAACAGTGGTTAGCAAAATAAATTTCACGTAAAAAATATCTTTCCAGGGTTTCATAATAACCATGTTGATAGCATTTTCTTTTGCCTTCTGGATAAAACCCTTCACCTGTGGCAAAAACAATAAAATTAAAATGCCAACAATAATACTTACACCACCTTCAACAATAAATAGAAGCCGGTAATTAAATGATGCTATAATCCCCGCTAAGCTAATCCCGACCGACCAGCCGATATTTACAGCCAGCCTGTTGAGCGAATAGGAGCGGGTAATGGTTCCTTCCTTTGCGTAATGGGCCACCGCTGTAAAATTTGCAGGCCTAAAAGCTTCTGAAAAAAAGCTGATGACAACTGCCAAAACGCAAAGTGTAGAGAAATGTGTAATGGTTGAGAAAAAGATGAAAAACAGTCCGCCGATAATTGATGATAAAATTTGTACCGGCCTGAAACCAATCATATCGGTCAGTTTTCCTCCTGTTGCAGAACCCAGAATTGAACCTACGCCAAATAAGGTAATGATTAAACCAGCGTCCATTTCTGAGCGATGTAAACTTTGGGTAACGTACAAGCCCATAAAAGGAACAGCCATGCTCCCACATCTGTTAAACATCATTACAATGCTCAAAAGCCAGGTTTCCTTGCTTAATCCGCTGAATGATGTTTTATAAGTGTTGAAAATAAGTTTGAACATGGTGTATTTAGATGCCGTAAAAATATTAAAAGCCAGGTATTAATTCATCATCTGAATTCAATATCCGCTATCCAACTGAAAAAAGTGGTAGGTTGAAAGGAGGTGTAATACGATCGTCATCCGATAGCTATCGGATCCCGTGCAGGCGGGAACCACGAAGTGCTCAGCGAAGCTAATCTTAAAGCGGTCGCTATTCTTGCCCTTTCGCTCGGGCTTGCCTCGGCTCGCCACCGAAGGGCTCTTACCTTTTTCTTGATAAAAAGGTAACCAAAAATCAAGGCTTGCATCCTTTCTTGTAAAAACCTACGGAAATCTTGATTGCGGCAGCATCGAGGCTCTTAGCCTTGCTTATTCCTACCGCTCCCGCTTTGATCCTGCCTTGGGTTGTGAGGTAATGATAGGAAGTGCAAAGATTTCCGTGCTTTTTCCGGCGAAAATCTGCCAGGCCGGATAGCATGGAGCAGATAGCATAGTGCAGCGGATTTATCGCGTTATTTCAATCGCGATCAATTCATCCCCCCTTGTATTTTCCTTCGGTTTTTGTCATCCTGAGCGTAGTCGAAGGATCTTTCCATCATTTCCTAGGCCGGATAGCATGGAGCAGGGGAATATTACGCGTAATTTTTATTTCGATCAATCCGTCATTGCGATGAGGCTTTTTCAGCCGAGGAAGCAATCTTACTACTACGGGTAATCTGCGATTTATACCACAATCACTGTGTTGTTCTGTCATCCTGAGGTACGAAGGATCTGTAAGTGCTTCGCACTTGTTTGTGTTTACTCACTACCTAAAAAGTTTGCCCTTCGCTCAGTCTTGCCTCGGTTCGTCGCCACTGAGAGGCTCTTTCTTTTTTCAGTTGTGTATATGTTTTTTATAGGCCTTCAAGCTTGCTTCGCAGGTTGGCTTGGCCCAAAAGAAACAAAAACCCAAGGCTTGCATCGTTTTTTATCTGATAATGTTGTTTTTATAGGTATAAAAGATTGCTGCGCAATTCCTTGTAAAAACCTACGAAAATCTTGATTGCGGCAGCATCGAGGCTTTTACCCTTGCTTATCCCATCGCTCCCGCTTTGATCCTGCCTTAGGCTGTGGGTTTATGAGGGGGAACTGCAAAGATTTCCGTGCTTTTTCCGGCGGAAATCTGCCAGGCCGTATAGCGAGGTGCAGATCGCATGATGTATAGACAGGCATCAGTAGATTTATTCCTCTGAAACTATGAGGGGGCACGCTGGATCGTCATCTCAACCGTAGCGGAGAGATCTTTGAACTTTCTAATACGGTCGTCTTTCCCGCGCATGCGGGAATCTTAAAGCACTCGCTATCTGCCAGGCCGTATAGCGAGGTGCAGATCGCATGATGTATAGACAGGCATCCGTAAATTTATTCCTATGAAACTATGAGGGGCACGCTGGATCGTCATCTCGACCGTAGTGGAGAGATCTTTGGACTTCTAATACGGTCGCTATTACCGCACAGGCGGGAACCATAAGACCTGAGCTCCTAAATATTCGCGAGTTTTGTAAGCTAATCTCCATGCCCTAATACCGACATCGCTGTGGACCAAAATAACCCTAAAATAGGTTTCTCTTTACCTTTTATTTACCTCATGTTAACCCGCCAACCGAAAGCGATGCAAGCCTTTGATAACGCTCATCTTCAACATGGCTCTGTTTCAACTAAAGCAAGCCCGAAGCAGTGGGCAAGTTAGTGTACAGCAGGGCACAAGCAAGCCTGGCCGGAAGGTGGCTTAAACGTGGGGTAAATGTGGCGTAAAGGTGGGCTTTGGAATATTTTTTTTTGGGATTTTTAAATCAGATTGATTAAATTGAGTGATCATCCCTTTTGTTTAACCTAATATACTAAAATTATGGCTAGCCAGAATGGAATTATTAAAATTAATGGACAACTGGGCGATCTTGTGTTTTACAAACGCGGAAATACGGATGTTGTCAGACAAAAAGCTGTCCACAAACAGCAAACCGAAGCGAGCAAAAAAAGCAGTCGCGATTTTGGCACGGCCAGCAGAAATGCCGCCTACATCCGGAAAGCATTTGCACCGCTGGTGAAGCTTTATGATTATGGCGATCTCCTGAACCGCCTGAACAAACGTTTTATCGAAATTTTTAAAACCATCCCGGCTGAACAGGCAGGAAATAAAAAATTGATTGATGGTGACATCCCTTTGCTTAAGGGGTTCGAATTTAACAGCAGCAAAGCCCTGGAAAAGTTGTGGCTTCGCGAAACGGTTTTGTGCATAGAACCCGATGGATTAGTAAAACTTATTCTGCCTGAGTGCAAACTTAAATCTCTCCTGAAACCGCATCCTAAGGCTACCGAAGCACGTTTGCAGGTGATGGGCTTTCATTTCGAACTGGATGATCAGGGCGGCTACGAAATTATTGAAGTAAATGACCTGGTGATACCTTTAAGCAACAGCCTTTTTTCGAAAACAGCCTTAGCCTTACACCTGGATCACAATGGCGATAAAGCTTTAATCTTCGCCATGGGCATTTCATTTTTTACCGGTACGGCCCGCTTTGCCGACCGGCGTTATTATGCCTGTAAAATTATTCACGCCCTGCATGTAAAGGATGGGGTAATCGTCAATTTTGTGGCGCAACCTAAAGTGGAAAAGGAGGTAACGGAGCAAGTGGATAAGTTAAGCTGGGCGGTAGAGGAAGGTTGAGTTGGAAGTCTGAATCACACATTTAAGCCATTCTTTTTATGTTTACGGTTAACCGTATAAAATTGTGTATCGCATTAAATAGGTTTGGTACAATTAAATTTAAAACCAAATCTTATGGCAATTAAAATCACATGCATCAACAAAGACAATGGGAATCATGAAAACCCAAATTTGGCTATTACCCATCTAGGATGGATAAATGACGCCGATAACTCAAAAGGAAAAAATACAAGACTGGAAATTTACAATTGGATAAAGAATGATGGCGGTTATGGCTATGTAGAGAAAAATGGTAACAAAGTAAAAGTAATTACCGCTGAAACGGCTTCAGGAACAAAGTATTTAAAAACTGAAGCTGACAGCACTACAATTAATAATTTGCTTTCTCTGCCTGAGTGCTAGTGTTAATGATTTTTCGGACGGGATGTCTGGAAAATCATTAATTATAAATCTCAATTCATTACATTGAGGAATAAAAACTTTTGATAGTTTTACACCCCACTAACCCTCATACCAATAACCATGTCTGAAGATCAGAAAAAGCAATTAGAACAACAACTTTGGAATATTGCCAACACTTTGCGTGGCAAAATGAATGCGGATGAATTTCGGGATTATATTTTGGGATTTATTTTCTATAAATACCTGAGCGAAAAAATGGAGCTATTTGCTAATGATATTTTAGCACAAGATAAAATTTCGTTTAGTAGCATAAAGAGTGGTAACACAAAGAATGATGAAATTCTTGAAGCCATAAAAGAAGCCTCACTTGAAAAATTAGGATACTTTTTAAAACCACAAGAGTTATTTTCGGCAGTAGCATTAAGAGGTAATAATAGCGATGATAAAGCAACTAGCGATCAAACGAGCACTAACTTCATTCTTGGTGATTTACAAAAAATCCTGACCAATATCCAGTTAAGTACTATGGGAACCGAAAGTGAAGAAGATTTTGATAATCTTTTTGAGGATATGGACTTAAACAGTACGAAGCTGGGTAAAACGCCGGATGCGAGGAACGATATTATTGCCAAAGTTTTAGCGCATCTAGATAAAATTGATTTTAAGCTTAAGAATTCCGAATTAGATGTTTTAGGTGATGCTTATGAATACTTAATTGGCCAATTTGCCAGTGGAGCAGGGAAGAAGGCTGGCGAATTTTATACTCCTCAGGAAGTTTCCAAGATCTTAGCAAAACTGGTTACCACTGGTAAGCATAAGCTAAAATCTGTATATGATCCAACTTGTGGCTCCGGATCTCTATTGTTGCGGGTAGCCAGAGAGGTAAAAGATGTAGGTGATTTTTACGGACAGGAGATGAACCGAACTACTTATAACCTGGCTCGTATGAATATGATTTTGCATGGTATCCATTACCGCAAATTTGATATTAAACAAGAAGATACCTTAGAACGCCCTCAGCATGGTAGTCAAACTTTTGAAGCTATTGTGGCTAATCCGCCATTTTCTGCCCAATGGAGTGCAAATCCATTGCACCTAAGCGATGACCGTTTTAGTCAGTATGGGAAATTGGCGCCAGGTAGCAAAGCTGATTTTGCTTTTGTGCAACACATGATTTATCATCTGGCAGAAAATGGCATTATGGCTATTGTTTTGCCTCATGGGGTTTTGTTTAGGGGCGGAGCCGAACTTCACATTCGTAAATATTTAATTGAACAAAAAAACTATTTAGATGCTGTAATTGGTTTGCCAGCAAATATTTTCTATGGTACCAGCATACCTACCTGTATTTTGGTGTTTAAAAAATGTAAGGAAAACCCGGAAGATGTTTTATTTATTGATGCCAGTAAAGGTTTTGAGAAAGTAAAAACGCAAAATATTTTACGAGAAGAGCATATAGACCAGATTGTAGAAACCTACCGAAATAGAACGGTAACTGAAAAATACAGCTACCGGGCGCCATTACAAGAAATTGCTGACAACGATTATAACCTGAACATTCCTCGCTATGTAGACACTTTTGAAGAAGAGGAAGAAATAGATATCCAGGCAGTGATGCAGGAGATTAGGGAACTGGAAGCCAAAAGAGCCGAACTCGATAAGGAGATTGAAGTTTATTTTAAAGAACTAGGGCTAGTTTTTTAATTATTTAAATCCTTAATGTTAGCAATAGTTTCAATTAAATAATCGAGAAAATGACTAAGAAAGAAGAAGTTCGTAGAGTTCCTAATTTGAGATTTAAGGGGTTTGAGGAGGAATGGGAACAAAGAACATTGTCCGATTTAGGAGATTTTATTGGAGGAGGTACACCTTCATCATCTAATTCCAATTTTTGGAATGGAGATATTCCATGGATTTCATCTTCAGATCTAGTTGAAGACAACATCCATTCTATGAATGTTTCTAGGTTTATAACAGAAGAAGCAATTAACAAATCATCTACAAAGCTCTGCAAAGCCCCAATAATACTAATTGTTTCAAGAGTTGGAGTTGGTAAAGTTGCCTATTCTCATGAAAGTATTTGTACAAGTCAAGATTTTACTAACATCGTTAACTTTAAGTGTAACGGTTTATTTCTATCTTATTTTCTTTCAGTAGAGATGAAAAATTCTGCTTCTAGTTTGCAAGGCACATCTATTAAGGGAATATCATCCTCAGATATAAAATCAAAAAAACTATTTATTCCTAATGATAATGAACAACAAAGAATAGCAACTTTTCTATTATTACTAGATAATAGAATTCGAACCCAAAGCAAAATAATTCAACGATTAGAAACCTCAATGCAAAATTTGAGGAAAAGGTTATTTACTCAAAAATATAGATTTAAAGATAATTTTGGTAAATCTTTTATTGATTGGGAAATAAAAAGATTAGGAGATATTGCGACAAGAATTACGAACAAAAACAAGGAAAACAACATAAATGTATTAACAATTTCCGCGCAATATGGACTAATCAGCCAGTTGGATTTTTTCAATAAATCTGTTTCAGCTAAAGATCTGACAGGATATTTTCTATTAAGCAAGAACTATTTTGCTTATAATAAAAGCTATTCAAATGGATATCCAATGGGTGCGATTAAAAGGTTGAAAAACTATGAGAAGGGTGTAGTGTCAACATTATATATCTGTTTTGATTTTAATTCTGATATAGACCTTGATTTTATGGAACACCTTTTCGAAGGGGGTATTCAAAACTCAGAGTTAGAGAAAATTGCTCAAGAAGGGGCTAGAAACCATGGCTTATTGAATATTGGTTTAGCTGATTTTTTCAATATTGAACTTACTATCCCATCTTTAGATGAACAGAGGTGTATTGGCAAATTTTTACATAAGCTTCAAGAGAAAATTGAATTAGAAAAACAATTACTTCTTAAATATGAAAATCAAAAGAAATACCTTTTAGAAAATCTATTTATATAAAAAGGTTTGATAGTAAATATTGCTTTTGTTTCTTTAACTTCTCTAATAAGTTTTGTTCAATACTTATTTTATTATCTAAAGCAGTTAAAAAACTGCCGATTTGAAATTGCTCTGCTTGGCTTGGTAATTTAATTTTTAATTTCATTAACCCTATTTTAGACATATTATATCGAGTACTTCCTTGTGCTAATTTTATAATTTCATTTCGTAAAATATCACTTCTAAATAAATATCTAGCAAAACTAGGTAAAAGAATTTCTTCAGAGTTAGGCCTATATCCAAAACAAAAGCTATTTAAATAAACTTCCTCAACTTCTTCTAACAGTACCGAAGACATTCCTATCTCGTCTGGGGTTTCTGAGGATATAGTGAAAAATATGTCTCCTTTTTTTACTTTAGGCTGAGTTTCATTATTATGTATAGTTACTAATTCACATCTTGAAATATCTATTTTTGATTGATCAAAAATCTGTTTGTATTGGATATATGGTTTTCCAACTCCGAAATCTTCTTTTGTTTTACCTGTTAAACCATTATATGTTTGACCAATTTCGCCTAGAATTTTAGTTTGCCAATCAGGGTAGGTGTTTCCAGAATTATCCTTTAATTTCAATTTTTGAGTAAAAATCTTTGTGCTAGTGATACTTTTTAATAACTCCAGCTCCTCAATTATTTTGCTTTGGGTTTGGATGCGAAAATCTATTACTGATAGAAATGAACAAATTTTATCTTGCTCAACTTTTTTCGGAAAACTAAATTCAATTTTTGATAACTTCTCTTTATTTAAGTTGTCCTGTGCAACACCTTGTGAAAGTTTTTGTATTTCAATTTTAAATTTATCAAACAGATGCTTTACAAATAGGACACTTGTTGCATTTTTTTTTGGAATTAAACCAATAATACTATCTGGAAAACAGGCTTTTATTTTTAAGATAGCCGTTTCGGCAATGTTTGCCGCAATTGTTATACATAAAGTGTCTTCGTGCTATAACTTACTTTGGTTTAATCCAGCTTCTGAATAAGTTTGTGAAAATTCTGTGAGAAATAAATTTGCTTTTCTAATATCTCCTGTCTGTATAAATGGATATTTTCCGCCAAATAAGAATTCTGCATCTCGGGGCCTATGCTTAGATTTACCTCTTCCAATTTCAGCAACTTCCGATATTTGTCTCTCTTCCCATCCCCCCTCAAACCCCTTAAATCTCAAATTAGGAACCTAAAACTAATAATTTCCAAACTCCTAAATTTGAAATACGTATAAATCCCAAATCTCAGTACATAAATTACATCATTTCATTACCTTTTGATTTTAAAACTTAAAATCAACCTTAATGAACGAACAAAAAACATTAGCAGAAGTAGTAGCCTTATGGAAAACCGACAAGAAACAGTATGTCAAAAAATCGAGTTTTTCGGCTTACGTACTGCTTATCGAAAACCATTTATTGCCCAGCTTTGGAGAACAAAACTTAATTGAAGAGGCACAAGTACAGGCTTTTGTATTGCAAAAACTGGCACAGGGTTTAAGTCAGAAAACGATTAAAGACATTTTAATTGTACTAAAAATGGTGCTTAAGTTTGGTGCAAAGCATCAATGGCTAACACACCTCCCTTTTGATATTCAGTTTCCTACGGATAGAGAGAAATATAACATAGAAGTATTAAGCCGAGCCAATCAGAAAAAGATGATGCTATATATTCAAGAGCACTTTACTTTCAGAAATTTAGGCGTTTATATCTGCTTAAGTTCAGGTATACGTATCGGCGAAGTTTGTGCGCTAACCTGGGAAGATATAGACACCGAAAATGGTGTAATCAATGTGAGCAAAACCATCCAGCGCATTTATCTGGTAGAAGATGGTCTACGTAAAACAGAGCTCATATTAGATACTCCGAAAACCAAAAACTCCATTAGGGAAATTCCAATGAGCAGGGATTTGTTGAAAATGCTTAAACCTTTTAAAAAGATTGTAAATCCTTCGTTTTTTGTACTCACTAATGATGCAAAGCCAACTGAACCTCGCACCTACAGGGCCTATTATAAGAACTTAATGAAATCGTTAAATATGCCTGAGTTAAAGTTTCATGGTTTGCGCCATAGTTTCGCTACCAGGTGCATAGAAAGTAATTGCGATTATAAAACGGTAAGTGTGTTGCTGGGGCATTCTAATATTACCACTACTTTAAACTTATACGTGCATCCTAATTTAGAGCAGAAGAAGAAGGCGATAGACCAGATGTTTAAGGGATTGAGATAAAATTAGACTTAGGTTAGCTTATGGATTGTAGAATTAAACGCGTCCTATAATCCATATGCTTCCTATTTTTAGAATTTTACGGTTTTACGTAATTTTTTATTTGTATAAATACATTATATTCGTTCAATTGAAAAATGCTCAAATTGCCTAATCAAATATTTTCAGTGAAGATGCTGGCTAATCCAAATAGGCGAGTATTTACTTTTATGAAAAATATTACAGTATATTTTATTATACCAAAAAAAGATACTAGATTTGCACTAACAGTACTCGCCACGCTACCCATCAGAACAGCGTCCCAGGGCGGGTCTTTTGCTTTTATAGACTTTTTGATAACTGATAACAATCCCTCTAATATGCTAATCAAGGCATTTTTAGAGGGATTTTCCTTTTGTAATATTATCGCCAATGATTTATAACAAAAATGCATTTACTATTGATGAGCATATTGCGCAACTTCAAGAAAGAGGATTGGTTATTGCAGATAAGGTGTTGGCTGCACATTATCTTTCACATGTAAGCTATTACCGTTTAGCGGGCTACTGGTGGCCTATGCAAGCGGATAAAGCACAGCATAAGTTTAAAGAAAACAGTAAGTTTGAAGATATAATCCATCTTTATAATTTTGATAGGGAATTACGAATATTAATTTTCGATGCTATCGAAAAAATAGAAATTAGCTTACGAACAAAATTAATTTATCATTTGTCTCATGAGTTTGATCCCTGGTGGTTTCAGAATATAGCTATATTTCAGGATAGTGGTGCGCTTATAGAAACACTTGCCAATTTGAAAGAGGAGATTGAACGTTCAAAAGATATTTTTATTAAAGAACATAAAAAAAGGTATAAAGAAGATTTAAGGTTTCCACCAGCCTGGAAATCTTTAGAGATGACCAGTTTTGGTTCACTTTCTAAACTGTATGGCAATCTTAAAAATACCATCAAATCAAAAGATACTATTGCCGAAGAATTGGGAGCCGTAAATCATACCTATTTACCGAGCTGGTTACAGTCTATTGCGCAAATAAGAAACTATTGTGCGCACCATAGCAGGTTATGGAATAAAAATCTTCCGGGAACTCCGAAAATATTGCCCAGACCGCCTCATAGATGGCTGGTTGATGTGCCTGCAGATACTCAAAAGCTCTATCTTCACTTATGTATCATTAGGTATATGCTTAATATTATAGCTCCAGAGAATTCATTTGCATTAAAGATGAAAGAATTATTAACTAGATATCCATCCGTAGACCCCAATGCTTTAGGTTTTAAAGTGAACTGGGAAAACGAAGCACTTTGGAATTAAATGGCTAAACAATCCGAACAAATATTAGAAGAACAGTTAATCATCAACTTGCAAAAGTTAGGTTATGATTATATTACTGTACTTAACGAAGAGGCGCTTATTCGCAATTTAAAGTTGCAGTTAGAAAAGCACAATAAAGTGAATTTTTCTGAAGCGGAATTTGACAAAGTGCTTAACATTTTGAATAAGGGTACCGTTTTCGAAAAAGGAAAAACCTTACGTCAAAAACAACATATTGTTCGCGATAACGGCGATAATTTATATTTTGAGTTTTTAAACACAGAGCATTGGTGTCAGAACGAATATCAGGTAACCAATCAGGTTACGCAAGAAGGTAAGTATGTAAACCGCTATGATATTACCTTGCTCATCAATGGCATGCCCTTGGTTCAGATAGAATTAAAGCGACGAGGTTTGGAAATGAAAGAGGCTTTTAATCAGCTTAATCGTTACCAGAGGCATTCGTTTAATGCCAGTTACGCTTTATATCAGTATGTGCAGGTATTCATAATTAGCAATGGTGTGAATACAAAATATTTCGCTAATAATCGCTACCAGGATTTTAAACAAACTTTCTATTGGACCGACATACAAAATAAACGAGTTACCAATTTGCTGGAAGGTTTTGCCGATGCCTTTTTAGAGCCTTGTCATATCAGTAAAATGATATGCAAGTATATCGTTTTAAATGAAGCCAATAAAATACCCATGATATTGCGCCCTTACCAATATTATGCTGTTGAGGCTTTAATTGAAAGGGTGAAAAATACAGCCAGGAATGGTTATATCTGGCATACTACGGGTTCGGGTAAAACCTTAACCTCCTTTAAGGCTAGTCAGATTTTAATGAAGTTGCCACAAATTCATAAGGTAGTATTTGTGGTAGACCGTAAGGATTTGGATTACCAGACTACTAAAGAGTTCAATAGTTTTCAAGAGGGGAGTATAGATGGGGCAGATAATACCAGTAACCTGGTTAAGCAGTTTACCGACAATTATATTGATAAAAAAGGCGAACATAAAAACTCAAAGTTAATTGTAACCACTATACAAAAACTAAATACAGCTATTAGTAAATTGAAGTACGAAGGCAAAATGGCCGGTTTAAAAGATAAACGTATCGTGTTTATTTTTGATGAATGCCACCGTAGCCAATTTGGCGATACCCATCAACGCATCAAATCATTCTTTAACAATAGTCAGCTATTCGGCTTCACAGGTACACCAATTTTTGCCGATAATGCCAATAAAAATGATTTAGGCAAACGTACCACTAAAGATTTGTTTGAAGATTGCTTGCATAAATATGTCATCACTGATGCCATTCGTGATGAAAATGTATTGAAGTTTTCGGTAGAATATGTAGGTAGATACAAACATAAAGATGGCAGGGAAACGGCTATTGATATTGAAGTGGAAGATATTGATACTACAGCGTTGATGGAAGACCCCAAGCGGCTCATCAAAATAGCAGATTACATTATTGCTCATCACGACCGTAAAACACAAAATAAACGCTTTACCGCTATGTTTTGCGTGGATAGTGTTAAAACCTTGATTAAGTATTACGAAATTTTTAAACGTAGAAAAATAGAGGGTACTCATGATTTAAAAATTGCCACCATTTTTAGTTATGCCAGTAACGAAGATGATGCAGAAGCGAATGGTTTTATATCAGAAGAAGTTTCGGTAGTGGAAGAACCAAGAGCATTATACGGTTTGCAAGCGCATAGCCGAGAAAAGTTAGACGAATTTATTGCAGATTATAACGTCATGTTTGGTAGTGCATACAGCACTAAAGACAGCGAAAGCTTTTATAATTACTACAATGATATTTCTGCAAAGGTAAAAGACGGTAAAATTGATGTTTTGCTAGTGGTAAATATGTTTTTAACAGGTTTTGATAGTAAAACCTTAAACACGCTTTATGTAGATAAAAACCTTAAATACCATGGTTTAATACAGGCTTATTCGCGTACCAATAGGATATTGAATGAGCAAAAATCGCAAGGCAATATTGTTGCTTTCCGTAATTTAAAAAACAGGACTGACGAAGCAATAACCCTGTTTAGTAATAAGGATGCAATTGAAGTCATCATTATGCAGCCTTATGAAGATTATACCCAGGAGTTTGAAAAAGCTTATCAAAAGCTAATTTCAATTGCAAGGTTCCCAGACGATGTAAGTGAGTTGGTGACAGAAGAAGATGAACTTGAATTTGTAAGGGCATTTAGGAATGTCATGCGCATCAAAAACATTATGACTTCGTTCGCTGATTTTAACTGGGATGACTTACAAATGGGTGAACAGGAGTTTGAAGATTTCAAAAGCAAATACCTCGACTTATACGATAAGGTAAAACATGAACATGCCAAAGAAAAGGCATCCATTTTAGATGATGTAGATTTTGAACTGGAACTCATCCATCGTGATGAAATTAATGTCACCTACATTATCCAACTACTGATTAAACTTAAAGCTGCTAATAAAGGTGATGACGAAAAGACCAAACAAGAGATTGCAAATTTGTTATCAACCGAAACTACTTTACGTAGTAAACGTGAATTGATCGAACGCTTTATTGAAGAAAATCTGCCCTTAATTAAAGATACGGATGAGGTTACAGGAGAGTTTGATAAATTCTGGGACAAAGAACAAAAGCAGGCCTTTGAGAAATTAATTGATGAGGAAAAGCTATCTAAAGAAAAAACAGAGAAGCTAATAGAAGATTATCTGTTTGCCGAGAGAGAACCATTGACGGATGATTTGCTAGACTTGATTGAAGGAGAAAAACCGAGTATTCTTCAACGTAAGAAGCGACGTGATGGAATTTTGTTGCGCATTAAGGATTTTGTAGAGACTTTTATTAATGGAATGGTGGGATAATAGCTGATTTAAACAAAACCCACCACACCAGTAAGATCGAAGCGGTTAAAATCGCGAACCTCAATACTTCTTAATTACAACGCATCTAAAAAATCTAAATACAAGGAAACGCTATCTTCTATCCACTCTTCCGATGGGTTATTGTCTATTCCATAATAAGCAAATGGGGGTTGGTAATCGGCTTTTACATATTGAAAAGAAAGTTCGAACGGATGGGTTAATTCTGCTAAGGGATATTTATATTTTTCTGATGGACGCAATTCGTGTTTTTCAACGCCCAATGAAATGGCCAGGGCGATTTTCTTGCCAGCCAATTTATAACCACTTTTGCTGCCATAGGCCCAGCCATGTGTGAGAACCTCATCCATCCATTTTTTTAAAAGTGAGGGACAATTGAACCAATAATAGGGAAACTGGAATACAATTTTATCATGCTGTTCAACCAGCTTTTGTTCTGCCAATACATCAATCTTTTCATCAGGATATGCCTCATGCAGTTGATGGACCAGATATTTATTGGGGTATTTATTTAATTCTTCAATCCACCTTTTGTTGATTACGGAGTTTTTAATGTCGGGATGGGTGACGATGATCAATATTTTCATTTTTACAGATTTTGATGATTATAATTGCAAAAATAGATGCATAACCGCTTAATTTGTACATTAGCCACCAATTGTAAGGTACTATAAAAAATGTAAGTATGTCTAAAATCAAGGAAACCTCTACCAACTATGCGAACAAACAAGCTTTAGCTGATGAGTGTTTAGAAGTTTATACGGCCAACATTATCGGTGGGCAATGGGCTTTGGTGATCTGTTCGTGGTTAATGAGCGGTAAACTCAGATTTGGAGAATTAAGAAAAAATTTACCTAACATTACCGAGCGAATGCTCACCTTACAGCTACGTAAATTAGAAGCAGCTAAAATTGTGAAGCGAACCGTTTACGCCGAAGTTCCGCCACGGGTGGAATATGAACTAACTGCCATTGGCCTGGAATTGAGACCGATTATTAATGCACTCGAAAGCTGGGGCGTAAAACATAAAAATTTGTTAGGGGAGTAGCTAGCCTGGTTTAGTTTAAGCTCAGTATTTACTCAATGGTTATCTCTTTATTTGAAGAGCATACCTACAGGCAAAGCGGAAGGTTTGAAAACGATAGGCAGAAAGGGTTTTAAGGCGCTTGAAAGTAAGCGAAAACACAGTTCAAAGATTTCTCCATTCCGCTGCGCTCCAGTCGAAATGACGACCGATTCTTACTACTAAATCTGCTAGGCCGGATAGCATGGTGCAGATTGGGAGGAACAGAGACAAACATCCATGGATTGATCCATTTGAAACTATGAGGGGAACTCCCCCTCCTAATTTAGGAGGGGTGGGGGTGGTTATGATCAGATTCTCTGTGTTTTACTTTGTGTCCTCTGTGGTTAAACTGCGTTCTGTGGTTAATTCCTGAGCTTTAACCGATTTCAAAAATACAAAGCCCACCACACCCGATAGGATCGAAGCGGTTAAAATTGCAAACTTCGCTTGCGAAACATGCAGCACTTCGCTAAAAGAGAGCAGGGCAATAAAAATCGACATGGTAAAACCGATTCCGGCGAGCATGCCTAAACCTAAAATGTGTTTCCAGCCTGCCCCGGTGGGTAAATCGGCCCACTTCAGTTTCACGGCTAACCAGCTGAAAAAGGTTACGCCAATGGTTTTACCCACGAATAAACCTACAATAATGCCGAGACCAAGGGGGGAAACCAGTCCCGTAAGCATTTCTTTCTGAAAGGTGATGTTGGTATTGGCCAATGCGAAAATGGGCATAATAATGTAGTTAACCGGAGTGGTTAAAAAATGCTCCAGTTTTTCTAAAGGCGATTTAACATCGGTTTCGTTAGTAGGGATGGTGAAAGCCAGTAATACACCTGCAATGGTAGCATGGATGCCCGAGTGGTGGATGAAATACCAAAGGAATACGCCCGGGATGAGGTAAAACACAAGTTTCTTAACGCCGAAATAATTCATCAGGCCTAAAAGAACAAGGATGCCTCCGGCCATGGCCAGGTATTCGAAATGAATTTGGTTGGTATAAAAGATTGCGATGACCAGGATGGCGCCAAGATCGTCTACAATGGCTAAAGCCGCCAGGAATATTTTTAAACTGGTGGGTACGCTTTTACCGAGCATCGCAATGATGGCGAGGGCAAAGGCAATGTCGGTTGCCATAGGGATGCCCCAGCCGTCGGCAGTTTCTGCGCCTTTATTAAAAAACGAATAAATTAGCGCTGGAACAAGCATGCCGCCCAGGGCTGCAATTACGGGTAAGGCTGCACTTTTAACAGAAGATAGTTCGCCTTCTACCAGTTCGCGTTTGATTTCCAATCCTACTAACAGGAAGAATATAGCCATTAAGGCATCGTTTATCCAGGCTAAAATACTGTAGTTGACGGCGCCAAAGCCTAATTTGGTTGCTAAAAAGGTTTCGAAATTTTCTTTTGAAGCGGTATTGGCGATGATTAAGGAGATTGCAACGCAGATCAGTAATAGGAAACCGCCTACTTGTCCGGAGCGGAAGAAACGCTGAAATACTTCTAGATTGATGAGTTTAGCCATAAGGGTAAAAATAGTGAAAGAAGGGGAAAAGGGGATGATTTTTGTAAAGAAAAGTGAGGTGCTAATACGGTTGGCATTCTATTACAACAATAAATCCGTCATCCGATAGCTATCGGATGCGATGAGGCTTTTTCAGCCGGGGAAGCAATCTTACTACTATGTGTGGAATTTTTCGAATACATTGGATGGCTGATGACAAATATACAAGTGGTGTCATTTCGGCCGCAGTGGAGAAATCTTTTAACATAGTCCAAAGATTTCTCCATTTCGCTGCGTTTATAGTCTGATGAAGCCACCATATTTGATAGTTGCCGATCCGATGGTAGTATATTTTCTTTCGGAGAATCATACCGAAGATTGTCTTTATGCCTGATAACAAAACATCCATTTGCTATTCCAGACATTCAACAGGTAAAAGTCATTGTAAAAACTGTCTGCTACAATCACACTCCCTTTATTAACCGGTACCTATAAGCATCTTTATTGTCCGCTGTTTTCCAATTTGTTATATTCACATATAGGCAGGCTGCTTCTTTCAGTTACTCCTGGTTTCCAGATCTGACACTATATCATGAATTTTATGCTATTCCAGCCCGGCGTTAAAGTCTATTCCAAAATCAAAATCAAGAAGTGCTGTTGGATGGATTTTTAAACCTATAGCCAATCTCACTATTGTAATGAAGCTTGGGCTGGTTTCTCCATTTTCATATTTAATAATATCTCCTGTATTAACTCCACTTCTCTTGTAAAATTCACGATAAGAAAGTTCCTGTTTCTCTTTTAAAGATTTTAAATGCTGACCGAATCTTTTCAGAATTATTTTTTCTTTCTCACTAATCATTTTATTGCTAATAAAAATATGATTAGCAATGTCTTTTATATTTTATTTAAAAACGTCATGCAATTACTTGACATTTGTATTTTTTTTATTTACATTTACGTAACAAAAAAATAAGAACCAATAAAAGGTAAAATTAAGAGTCTTGCAACCTCAAATCTCACGCCGTTGGAGCAGGACAGCAGATTTTATCCCATTTCTTATAGCGGAATTGCTATCTTTAGCTTTCCAAAATAAGAGTGGGCTTCTGCTGTAATTCCATTTCAACGTAAGGCGTGAGAAACATTATGAGGTTATGGTTTGGGAAGCCCACTTTTTTTTCTCTCCATCAAGACTCATAACATACGATTATGAGCAAGCAAAAAATAGGTTGGATTAAATGGTTGGTACTTACTGAAGTGAGTATGCCCCAATATATTATTTTAATTGTTCGCCATTTTCAAGTATTTCTTTACCAGTCTCTGTTAAGTTGTCCTTTTGATCGGCTTTATGCCTTAAAGCCCAAAAATCCCGAATAACTGTTTCGATAAGGCAGGCTAACCTTAAAGGTTAATAATAATTTAGGTTTTTAATGATGATGGCCTGCCTTATTCCTCTTTGCAGAGATTATTTGATATTCGAATAAAACTTAAGTTTTTATAGAATTTTTTATAAAAAATAAGTGGCTTATGCTGCAATGTGATTGTTATGTCTAAATTTTTCGCCTGTTACATGCTTTTTTTCTTTCATAACAAAGTTTCAATAACCTAAATTTTTACGATTCAATTTAACCAATTACGCAGACCAAATTATGAAATTCAACAATTCTTACTTGCCGCTTTTTTTCTTTTGCGGTGCATTGTTGTATGCGCCATTGATTATGCTAACCAATGGCAAGCATTGTAAAGAAAAAGCCGATACTAAAGCAGGAATTGGAAAACATCACAATGCGGTTAAGCAAACCGTGAAAGTGTCTGATACCTGTAGCAGTGACAGCACTCTATTCTCGGATTACTTTATGATCAACACTTTACCATATTAACCTGTATGGCCATGCGATCTGATTAATTTTCAGAACGGTAGATATTTTGCCGCTACAAAAGCTCCTGCCGCAAAAAGGAGCGAGCAGCAGGCTTGACTGTCCCGGAAGATTCTTTCCGGGCGGTTATGTTGGCAGAATAAACTGACCATACAAACTAACCAAACTAAAAATGATAAAAAATATTTGTACAATTTTATTGCTCATTCAGCTATTTGCCTATAGTGGATTTGCACAGCAGGCGCTACCGAAAATTACGACTGCAGCCTTTAGAGATCAACTGCCGAAGACTTTTTGGAATTTTAAACATGTATTGTTTGAACGGGGCATGCCACGCGAATATACCCTCTCTGATGATAGGGGGAAACTCATATTAATAGATTTTTGGGCCAAAGTAAGCGGTTTCTTCCTGAAATGCTATAGGCTGCAAAGCCTAAAGGCCTTGGTTGAATTGATGACAGAACAGCCAAAGCTTTATGATTTAGATAAGGCTTTTTAACCATTGGCCTGTCCTGTTGATTTTTTTTCTTATTGCTTTTAACTAACTAAAATTTAAACTAAACGGTTTTGGCTGTATGGAGATTGCTATGTCTTTGGTATAAGCTTTTTCTGCTGGTTTGCCCTGGACGCAAAACAGGGTACAGTGGTGGCGAGGCTAATGCGGGAAGAACCTTCCCGCATATCTCCGCTTAATGTATTATATAGCCTAAACTGCTAACAATTTATGATAATGATAAAAAATATTTTTTGTGTTTTATTGCTCCTTTTCTGTTTGTGCACAGTTGTGCTGGGACAGGTGAGGGGGGTAGATAGTATTGCGCCTGTGTATGTTGGCGGAAAGCTTCCTAGGGTGCTTTTTGATACGAAGAGTAAGATGCTTATTGATGGAGTATTGTCGGAAGTATCGCTTGCGAGGGATTATGATAAGCTTATCCTGATTGATTTCTGGGCAAGCTGGTGTGGGAGCTGTTTGAAGAAGTTTCCTTTGCTAGCAAAAATTCAGAAGCAGTTTCCTGATGATCTGAAGGTGGTGCTCGTGAATTCGGTTGGTACGGGAGATTCTGCTTCCTCGCTTGCGCAGAAGGTTAGGATGGGGGCTGCTGCGGGTGCCGTGGGAGAGATTGGGCTTCCTTTTGTGGTGGAGGATAAAATGTTTTTGAGTGCTTTTCCTCACCGGGCGCTTCCGCATTATGTGTGGATTGTTGGTGGGGTTGTGCTGGGAATTACCCAGAGTGATTTTCTGACGGAGGAGAATGTTGCAGTGATGGTGGAACGCGGCAGGAAGCATATGATAATCGTAAACAAGAAGAAGGCTAGGGGGGCTAAGGATTAGTTATGAGGAGGCTATTATTGATGATCGTTTTGCTGTTCTGCGCTTCTTTGGTGGGAGCGCAGGAGTCTTTGCGGGGTGTAGTGAGGGATGTTTCAGGCAAGGCTGTTAGTGGGGTGTCGGTTAAGGGAGCGGCTGTTGAGGTGTTTTCTGGTGAGGATGGTGGTTTTGTGCTATCCGGGAAGGCGGGCAAGGTTAGACTGTCTTTTTCGGCGATGAATTTTGATAAGCTGGATACGCTGGTTTCTTTGCCTTTTTCCGGGCTGCTGGAGGTGGTGCTTGTGGGCATGGAGCGGCAGCTGGAGACTGTGGAGGTGAGTACGGGCTACCAGAGATTGCCCAAAGAGCGCGCCACAGGTTCATTTTTACAGCTGTCGGGTAAGGTTTTGAATGAGCAGGTTGGGACTGGGATTATTGCCAGACTGGAGGGGATTACCAGTAGCCTGAGTGTTGACCGTAAAAGTAATGGGGGTGAGGGCTACGGAATTATTATCCGTGGGATCGGGACGCTGCAGGGACCGAGAAGTCCACTCATCGTGCTGGATAATTTTCCGTATGAGGGAGATATTAATAATATCAATCCAAATGATGTGGAGAGTATTACAGTACTGCGGGATGCAGCTGCTGCTTCGATCTGGGGTGCCAGGGCTGGTAATGGGGTAATTGTAATCAACACCAAAAAGGCGCGGTTCAACGATAAACTGAAAGTATCTTTTTCTGGAAGTTTGAAAGTGACGGGAAAACCAGACCAGTATTACCAGAGTAAAATATCGGTAGACGATTTTATTGATCTGGAGAACTTTCTTTTTGATAAGGGTTATTATACAAGTTTTGAGGTGGGTACTGCCAGGGCGCCACTCTCTGAGGTAGTGGAACTACGGATTGCGGCCAGGGACGGACTGATCAATGCAGGCGATGCGAAATCCAGAATCGATGTGCTGAGGAGCTACGACCTGAGAAGGGATCTGGACAGGTATGTGTTCCAAAATGCAACCGCCCAGCAGTACAGCCTGCAGATGGGGGCAGGGTCCGAAAAAAGGAACTGGCTGCTATCGGCGGGCTTTGACCATAATGTGAGTTCGCTTGCCGCGCCGTTCAGCCGCTATAACTTAAAGGCAGAACAGAATTTCAAGGTGACCTCTAGGCTTACCTTAACGGGGAACCTGATGCTGACCTATACGAATAGCAAAAACGGAAGGACCGATCCATCACAGATCAATTCGGCTACAGGGATGCTTCCGCCCTATACGCGCTTAGCGGATGAGAATGGGAATTCCCTTCCGGTCATTACCGATTACAGGACCGGTTATATCAGCTCGGCAGGAAACGGTAAGTTTTTGGACTGGAGATATTATCCCCTGGAAGATTATAAGTATACCCGTTCGGTCAATAACGTGAACGATGTACTGGCGTCGTTCAGGGCATCTTATCAGGTGCTGGACTGGCTTAAAGTGGCTGCAACCTATCAATTTGAGCAGCAGGATGGGAAAATAAAATCGGTCAATACCCCGCAGAGTTACCTGGTGCGGAATCTGGTGAATATTTTTTCGTCTATTGATGCAGGTGGCACCTTAAAGCGGAATATCCCTTTGGGAAGCATCGTCGACCAAGACTATTCACTGCTGCAGGGACATAATATGAGGGCGCAGGCAGATATTGATAAGGTGATGGGCAGACATGCGCTTTCGGGGATCATTGGTGGGGAGATCAGGAGTAACGGCACGGAGACCAACGCTGGCAGGGTGTATGGACTGAATGAATCTACGTTGACAACTTCTGTTGTAAACTACCTGGATCCGGTGAAAACTTTTGTGACGGGCAATCTGGAGTATATCACCAATAGGGATGCTTTCGGGAAAACGTTGAACCGTTATGTTTCCACTTTTGCCAACCTGGCCTATACTTTTGATGACCGTTATACGCTTTCTCTGAGTGGAAGACGTGATGCTTCCAATCTTTTTGGCCTGAAGACGAATGATAAATGGAACCCGCTGTTTTCTTCGGGATTTTCCTGGGATATCTCAAAGGAGAAGTTCTGGCGCAGTAGCCTGATTTCTTTTTTGAAACTACGGACAACTTTTGGTGCAAGCGGGAATACGGACCCAAGGAGTACGGCGGTAACTACGATTACTTATGCAGGCTTCAATTCGGTATTTACCCAGACTCCCTATGCATTTTTAAGTAATTATGCCAATCCGGAGCTGAAATGGGAGCGGGTATTTATGTTCAATGCGGCGCTAGATTTTGGGTTTAGGGAGAACAGGATAAAGGGCAGCTTGGAATATTACCGGAAGAAATCGGTTGACCTTTTGGCGCTGACCCCGATCGACCTGACCGCGGGTGTAGGGGCTACCATAGTCAAGAATTCTGGGGTAATACAGGGGGACGGTGTAGATCTGGAACTAAGCAGCCGGAACCTAACAGGAAAGTTCAGCTGGACAACAGATTTCTTTTTAAATTACTACAAGGACAAGGTGCTCAAGAATTACAACAGTACTTTTAACGGCAGGGGAAAACTGAACGGGAATGTTTCTTATACCGGGCTGGTGGGTTATCCCCTTTATGGGATGATCTCTTTTAAATGGGCGGGATTGGACCCAGCTACTGGTGATCCTCAGGGCATACTAAACGGGGCGGTAAGCAAAAACTATGATGCGCTGATGGGCAGTTCGCTAAAGTTTGAGGATATGGTCTACCACGGTACTGCGCTTCCGATATTTTCGGGAGGGCTGGGCAATAGCTTTTCTTATGCCGGTTTTACCTTGAGCGTGAGGCTGAGTTTTAAGCTGCGTTATTACTTCAGAAAAAATGCACTGGACTATGGATCGCTTTTCATCGGCCGCGAAGGGAACGCTGACTATGCAAAGCGGTGGCAGAAACCGGGGGATGAGCTGATCACCAGTGTTCCCAGTCTGATCTATCCCAATTCCAATGTGCGGGATGAGTTTTACTGGGGTTCGGAGGTTAACGTATTAAAGGGCGACCACATCCGGATGCAGTATGTGAACTTAGGTTATGATTTTAAGCCGGCCGGCTTAAAAAAGACAGGGTTTTCCAGGCTGCAGTTGTTCGTAGTGGCCAGTAACCTAGGGATTATCTGGCGGGCCAACAAAGAAGGCATCGATCCGGATTATATGGGTATACCTGATGCAAGGAGCATTGCATTTGGTTTTAAATCATCTTTATAAATATTAAGATATGAAAAGGTTAATCTTTTTGGGCATGTTTTTGCTTTTGGCTTTCGCTTCATGTAAGAAATTTTTGGATGCAAAGTCCAACCAGTCTCAGGCAATCCCTGAGACGCTTCCCGATCTGCAGGCGCTGCTGGATCAATATCAGCATATAAACTATGCGGACGGCAACGCTGCAGAGGTCAGCACTGATGATATATACCTGACTGATGCGGATCTGGCGGCAAGGACAGAGAACGAACGGAACATGTATACCTGGCAGCGGAGCAATATATTTTTGCAGGATTCAAACGAGTGGTTTTACAATTATAGAGCGATCAATCGGACAAATGTAGTGTTGGAGTCTATCCGAAAAATTGATAGGAACGCGGGCAATGCTTTTGAGTGGGATAATGTATCTGGGCAGGCTTATTACCTCAGGGCAAAAAACCACCTTCGGGGCCTGTATGTTTGGGGGAATGCTTATGATGAGCAGTCGGGGAGTGAGCTTGGAGTTCCATTGAAACTAAGCGCTGATTTTAACGAACCTTCTACCAGGGCTACTGTTGAGGCTGGTTATGCGCAGGTAATTTCGGACCTGAAAAGGGCTGCCGCTGCATTGCCAATAAAGGCTGTCCATGTCATGCGGCCGTCAAGGCCGGCAGCATTTGCGCTTCTGGCAAGAACCTATTGGTCGATGCGCAGATATGAGCTTTCGTTGTTGTATGCTGATTCATGTCTGCTGTTGAAATCAGATCTGTTGGATTATAATTTGCTGAATGCGTCTGCGGCATATCCTATCGGACAGTTTAACGCCGAGGTGCTGCAAGATAGTTATTTTACTTCTCCTGTGCTGAACAATGCCAGAGGAAAGATCAATCCTTCGCTTTATGCATTATATGATGCTAATGATCTGCGCAGAACGATATTTTTTAATGATAACAAAAACGGTACGTTTGGTTTTAAAGGAAGTTATGAAGGCAATTCCAACTTCTTCAGCGGGCTTGCTGTGAATGAGGTTTTACTAATCAGAAGTGAGTCTCTTGCAAGGGCAGGTAAGCTCTTGGAGGCGCTTTCTGATCTAAACCGTTTGCTTCGTAACCGCTATAGAAAGAATACATTTATCGAAAAGTCTGGAGCCGATCAGAAGGAGGTTCTGGATATGGTTCTTTTGGAAAGGAGAAAGGAACTGTTGCTCCGGGGCTTGAGATGGGTAGATGTTAAAAGGCTTAACAGGGAAGGTGCAGGGATTTCCTTTAGCAGAAGCGTTAAAGGGACGGTATACAGTCTGAAGGCCAACAGTTCAGCTTTTGCGCTGCCGATCCCTGAGCGGGTAATCGAGATTGCGGGTCTTGAACAGAACCTATAAATGCAATGGTGCAGATCTTTTCTGCACCATTGACTGTTGTTATTGTTCCCTGGCAGAGATCAGTTCAGGAGAATCCAGTACATCTTGGTTGTCCTTACCTGAAAGATAGGTTGATAGGGGTGTTTCGATGCCGATAATACATGGAACTTCTTCTTCACCGCTACACTCAAAACTGGTAGGGCCTGCTGAAGGCTCCCATGAGCTGGTCTGCTCAACAGGGCCATTAGTTGTTTTGTAATGGTAATAGGTAGTTGTTTTTGCTGTAAATGCACTTTGTGTGGCGATAAGGCCGAACCCCAATACAAGGGCTGCAAGACCTAAGTTGAATTTTTTTGACATGTTTTTAGTTTAAATTTTCTGCCTGACGGTTGGGCCCAGGCAGCTGGCCGGTTTATGTTTTTTCCTTTTGTTTTTGGCCATCGGACTTTGTGGTTCTTCTATTTTGGGCTGGCTAGGCCCAGGTTGTCTGTTACTCTTTGTCACTTACCTCCCGCTTTGGTGTGTTATATAGTGCAAGGATTGCCGCGCTTAAAAAGATCAAATTGAATACAAGGTGGGCTTTCCAGCCTAAGACTCGGATTACCCCACCACAGGTGCATGGCACTTTTGGGAAATAGTCCGAGATGATGAGTACGATGTAGATGGTAAAGGCGGTCATGAGTAGGGCTGAAAAGATCATTCCCGTTTTATTGGTTTTTTGGAACAATAGTAATAATGCTGCGAGTATTTCAACGGCTGGTATAATGTAGATAAGTATTTCTGATACCATCGGGCTGAAAACCTGGTGTTGCATTTCCAACCTGTAGTTTTCAAAGCTGGAAAGCTTACTGCCTGCGGTGTAGATCCATAATAAAATGAATGCTGCAGAAATAACTTGTAGTACCGTTGCCTTGGTGTCGATCCTCATATCCGATATTTTCTTTTGCTATTCCGAAATTGGATTATTGTATTCAAAATCGCCCCACATCTAAGTGGTAAAAACTGGTATCTTGTAGAGAAACGATCACCGCTAAGTGGGTTTTAATGGTATTTTGGCAAAGGGTAACTTAAATTATCGCGTATGTTTCTTGCTTTTATTTCTCATCGCACTCAAAGTACTGCTATGAATTCCCAGGTATGATGCAACATCTTTTACTGCAGTTTGGCTAAAAACAGTCGGAAAAGATTCTAATAATTTATGCAGTCGCTGGTCAGCATCCTGGATTTTTAATCCAGTAGATACGATGATTATTTTTACAAGTAGTTCTGCATTTATTTCGGCAATTAAAGTGGCTGATTCGTGGAATAACTTGTGTATGTTTTTAGTGTGGTTATTCGGTATGCTAATTAGTTCGCTGTCTTTCAGGAATTGCATAAAAAGCTGCCCTTTAACATACTTAGAGATCGATTTTAGCTCCGGTAGCATATCTTGAGCCTGGAAGAACAGAATGGTGATTTCTTGCTCGTTTTCGGCATCATAAACAAATAATCTACCATTGCCTTTGGCCAGGTAATAAAAACTGTCAGGCTCCATACTTTCGAGCGAAATTTTTTCCATTTTACTAAAATTAGTTTGGTGCATAGCATAATTAAGATATGCGCTGAGGCCTACCGAAAGTTTTTGATAGGACGATAATTTGGAGAGGTACTGTTCTTTTTCCATAATCTGTTT
Source organism: Pedobacter alluvionis (assembly GCF_003664035.1). Taxonomy (GTDB): domain Bacteria; phylum Bacteroidota; class Bacteroidia; order Sphingobacteriales; family Sphingobacteriaceae; genus Pedobacter; species Pedobacter alluvionis. The sequence goes on along the minus strand of NZ_RCCK01000014.1, from coordinate 193,364 downwards.
TTAAGGCCAAAGAAATGCATATTTATAAGTTTGTCAAGTTGCTGTTGGCGCAACCTCTGGCAACCCCTTTATTTTTTTGTTTTAGAGGAATAAAAGTCTCAGAACTATTATATTTGAGCCATGAAATAAAAATTAATTACATATTTGATATTGTAGCAATAGCTATTTTACTGTTTTAGAAAACCGCAAAACTTCAAAAGACACAGGAAAAAATAGATGGTTGCCTACGCTACGCGTGGGTGCCTGTTTATCTTGTGTCTGGGCATTTTGCGGTGCCTCTAAAGCGGATATCGGGTTAACCCACGCTTTTTATGGATAGTTTTTTTCAGTCAAATCACTTTCTACTTAATCTGCCAATCGCAGAACTTCCACTATCCGAGAATTTTAAGCTTAGAAGTAAACTAATGGGTTTTTTCACACTTCAGGATATTATTGGAACCCGCCAAAAAGAATTACATGAACTGGATGATTATTCAGAGCACTGGTATTTTGAATTTATTGATTTTTTACGCAGGAAGGGTTTGTTAAATCTTATTGGTTAGTATTTTTCTTGGGCAATGGCCAACATGGCGACAATCTTGTCGATCACTTTTTCAACATCCTTTCCAATATTCCCATAGTAAGCGTTTTTAAAGCTTTTTTCTGATATAGTATCTTGTTCTACACTACTATAATGTTTCGTAATGTATTGATGAAGTGACTTGGGACTCTGCGTTGTGATGATGCCGGCCTCAACTTGTAGGTGGATGAATATTGCAAGTTGTCTTACCGTAAAGGTTACTTTAAAATTGCTATCTAAAATACCTCCGCGACTCAGGTCTTCAGCTATAGAATCTATTGATTTGAGGTAGCTAATTTCACTTTCAATATACCTTAGTAATGATTCGTCAATATTGGACAAATTTCTATTATATGGTATGCTTATGGTTTTAAAAACCTGCCCAATAAGCTTTTTAAAGAAATGAATTAATCTATATTGCTCGCTAATGCTTTCGCATTTTTGAAGTTCATGATTAAAATGGCTGCAGCAGGAATGATAAAAATATGGATGATTAAAATTTAAGGAGACGAGCAGTACAATAATCCCTTGCATCGTTAAAGAAGGTAGGGATTTATTCAATGCTATTTCAAGCGACTCAAAAAAATCATGTAAATATATAGCCTGTTCGAAAGTGAAATGGCCTGGGCTGCTATTGAGGTGTTCGAAGATATGCTTTAAAACAATGATGATTTCATTATTGGCATGCAGTTCTTCAAGGTTTTTCAGGATCTGACTGGAATTTTCTGCAATATTTACTAACAGTTGTTTTTGGGTAGTTATGGGAACGGCGCAATCATAGTCGAAATAATAGGGCAGATACTGCTGAATATCCAAAACCATTTGGTTGAGTAGGTTTATTATGCTACTAATTTCTTTATTTTTGTTTTTTTGGCAAGTGTTCAGGTTATCCTCATCCACCATGGCTGCTAACTCATCCATTAATTGTACCAGCCCGTGTTGATGTTGTCTGATATAGGCCTTTGATCTATCAGGCGCTATTTGTGTTACATTATGCTGAATGGAACTGATTATTCGTTTACTTTCCTTTAAAATTTTATTTTGAAGTTCCTTACCTGGGCATTGATGTACTGCTCCCACTTTAATGGTATCTAAAATTATTTCCCTGAAGCTGATAAGTTCGTACATCATTTTGCCTGGTAGCCAATTACTTAATTCTAGGTTTTTAGTTTTTTCTTTTTGCATTAACGTGGTAAAACGAGGCGTTAACGTGGTGAAACTTGATTTTAGCAACGTTTGAAAGATACTAGCATGTCATTTGAGTAGGCTGAGCTATTCAATGACATTCATTTTGGGCACACATAAAGACAAATATTATTTACTAAGGAAAATATTACCCATGGTCGTAAGTTTGATGAAAGCAGAAAGGCAGTGTGGATTTGTGCTAAAATGCCAACAGAGGTATTTGGGAAATAAGGAATGGAATAGGTAGAAAATAGACGTCACTAACTCATTTTTTTGAGTGCATTGAATTCTATGTTGTTCTAACTATTTTAAGTGGTTTTCAATTGCGCCTGAGATCTGGTTGATCTCGGCGACACCTAGAGAGAGATGATAGCCTTTTTCTGTCAATTTAAATGGTACTAGTTCCCCAGGCTCGATCTCTTCTGCTTTTAGTAAGATCCAGTCAGATTCCTGTTTTTTTATTGCGCCTAAAAGGTCTCCTAAATAAACAATCTTAAAATAATCAGCTTTTGGGATAATGGTAAGGGTGATCGCTTGATCATTATGGTCTATTTCAATGTTAAATGCTGTCATGATCTCAAAACCACTGCAGCTCGCTTATTGTTTTACTAAAATAGAGTGGCTATCAGATTAAACTACATATATCAGAAGTGATGAATAGGCGGAATAAAACTCTTTTCATTCTACTTTTGCTATTATTTAGGCTTATTGCATATTGATTATACGTAGAATATACAACATTAACTGTAATTCTTAACTGTTTAAACCGATTAATTGCTTGAACTGAACCTTTGTTCAACAATTAATCGGTTTAATAATTTATACAATTAACCTACTCTTCCCGGATATTGTTTCAATGCTACTTCCAGACAATCCATAGCTGCATTTAAATCATCGGTATTTAATACGTATGCCATACGAACTTCGTTTTTACCAGAACCAGGGGTAGAGTAGAAGCCAGTTGCAGGGGCCATCATTACCGTTTGGTTATTATGGTTAAAATCCTCCAAAATCCACTGACAGAATTTATCAGCATCATCAATAGGGAATTTTGCCACTACGTAAAATGCTCCTCCAGGATTAGGACAGAAAACACCTTCAATATTATTTAACCGACCAACCAAAGTATCACGGCGTAAAGTATATTCGGTATTTACTTTTTCAAAATAACTATCTGGGGTATCTATTGCTGCTGCACCAGCAATCTGTTCAACCATGCCTGGACTTAATCTTGCCTGCGCAAATTTTAATCCTGATGAAATAACTTCTTTGTTTTTGGTAATTAAACAGCCTAAACGTGCACCACAAGCACTGTAACGTTTAGAAACCGTATCCATAATCACCACATTTTCATCTAAACCATCTAAATGCATTGGTGAGATAAATTCCCTTCCATCGTAACAGAATTCACGATAAGCTTCGTCAGAGAATAAAAACAGATCGTATTTAACACACAGCGTTTTTAAAGCCTCTAATTCTTCCCTTGAATATAAATAACCAGTTGGGTTATTAGGGTTACAGATAATAATTGCTTTGGTCTTTTCAGTGATTAATTTTTCGAATTCGGCAATCGGTGGTAATGCAAAACCATTTTCAATGAAAGAAAGGATTGGTTTTACCACCACGTTGCTCATACAGGCAAAGCCATTGTAGTTGGCATAAAAAGGTTCTGGGATAATAATTTCATCACCCTCGTTTACGCAGGTTTGCATGGCAATGGTGATGGCTTCAGAGCCACCAACTGTTACCAGTATATTTTCGGGAGTAATATTGTAACCCAGTTTATTGTAATATTCGGTAAGTTTTAAACGGTATGCAAGTGTACCTTCTGATGGAGTATAGGCCCAAACATTAAAATCAATGTTTTTGATGGCGTTTAACATTCCTTCAGGTGTTTCTATATCTGGCTGACCAATATTTAAATGGAAAACTTTTTTACCATCTTTTTTAGCTTGATCTGCAAATGGGGTTAACTTTCTGATTGGTGATGCAGGCATCTGCACACCCTTTTGTGAAATTTTTGGCATGGCACAAAAATAAAAAAGTCCCGATGAAAATCGGGACTTTTTAAATATTATCGTTTAAAAAATTATTTAGAACTTGCGGCAACTGTTTCACCTTTGATGTAAAGCACTTTAATTGGTGTTTTAGCATTTGAAGTAATGGTTACGGCTTTCGAAAAAGTAGAAGGACCTGCAGCAGCGTTAAACGTTACCGAAATTACACCGGTTTCACCTTTTTTTAATGGGGTAGAAGTGTATTTAGGTACTGTACATCCACAACTAGCTTCAGCTTTGGTGATAATTAAAGGCGCTTCGCCAACGTTGGTGTATTTAAAATCGTAAGTTACTGGTTTGTTCAAAACAATTTTACCGAAATCGTGAGTTTCCGATTCAAATTTAAACTCTGCAGGCTTGGTTTGTGCATTTACTGCAACACCAAAACCTAAAACAAAAGCGAATAATACTAAGATCTTTTTCATGTTATGTGGCTGTAATTTATTTTTAAAAATTCTAAAACAAATTTAATGTTTTCCTATTAAAACAAAAACTATTCCAAATATATTTTGCAAACCGATATATAATTTTACAATAGAGGTTAAAGGCAAACTTTTAATTTTGTCTATATTTGCCGCAACCAATCTTTGATTACTATGCCGAATGAAAAATTGATGACCAACGCTATTGATGCTTCTGAACTCAGTTTTAACGATTTTAAATCGATCGTTATAAATGACTATAAAATAGCCTTTGAAAGTAGGCAGGCCAGTGTTTTAGGCCGTAGAGAAGTATTAACAGGGAAGGCTAAATTTGGCATTTTTGGCGATGGTAAAGAGGTTCCGCAGTTGGCTATGGCGAGAGCCTTTAAAAACGGCGATTGGCGCTCGGGTTATTACCGCGATCAAACTTTCGCCTTTGCAACCGGTATTTCTACCATCAAGGAATTTTTTGCACAACTTTATGCCAATCCAACAGATGGAGCTGATCCGTTTTCGGGGGGAAGACAAATGAATTGTCATTTTGCAACAAAATCTGTTAATGAAGATGGCAGCTGGAACGATTTAACGCAGATTAAAAACTGCTCATCTGATATTTCTCCAACTGGAGGCCAGATGGCCCGTTTGGTAGGTTTAGCTTATGCTTCGAAATTATTTAGACAAAATAAAGAACTCGATTATTTAAAACACTTTTCTGTAAACGGAAATGAAGTTGCTTTTGGTACTATCGGAAATGCATCAACTTCGGAGGGGGTATTTTTCGAAGCCATTAATGCGGCGGGTGTTTTACAGATACCGATGGCCGTTTCTATTTGGGATGATGCCTATGGTATTTCAGTTCCGGCAAAATATCAGACTACCAAAGAAGATATATCTGAGGTTTTAAAAGGTTTTCAGCGTAATGCTGATCAACCAGGTTATGAAATTTATAAGGTGAAAGGCTGGGATTATCCGGCTTTATGCGAGGTATATGAAAAAGCGATAAATGTTTGCAGAGAGGAACATGTACCTGTTTTAATTCACGTTACCGAACTTACTCAGCCTCAGGGGCATTCTACCTCTGGTTCGCATGAAAGGTACAAATCAAAAGACCGGTTATCCTGGGAAACAGAATACGATTGTATTCAGAAAATGCGCGCCTGGATGCTCGAATCGGCGGTAGCAACCGAAGAGGAAATTGCAGAGGTTGAAAAGAATGCAAAGGTTTTTGTACGTAATGCACAAAAGGAAGCCTGGAATGAGTTTTTGGATAGTATTAAACCAGAACAAAAACAAGTTGTTGATTTAATTAGCAGTATGGCTAAACATCAGCCTGAACTGGCTAAAATTGCTGCAAATCTGACGTCAACTGCCGATGCGCAACGTCGGGAAGTTTTTACGGCTGCACGAAAAGCCATACGGTTATCGGCAGGTCTTAGTTCTCCGGAACGCAATGAACTTTTAGCCTGGTACAAGCAGCAATCCAGGTTTAATCACGACAGATACAATTCTAAACTGCATACCAATGGCAAAGAAAGTCCGGATATGATCGCAGTGGTTGATGCTGTTTATGATGAGCAATCGAAAATGGTTGACGGTAGGGAAGTGCTTAATGCTTGCTTTAACGAAAACTTTGCCCGCGATCCACGTTTAGTTGCTTTTGGAGAAGACCTGGGAAATATTGGTGATGTAAATCAAGGTTTTGCAGGTTTGCAGGCTAAATATGGCGAATTGCGAATCACCGATACCGGAATTAGAGAAATGACCATTATGGGGCAGGGTATTGGCTTAGCCATGAGGGGCCTAAAACCGATTGCCGAAATACAATATCTTGATTATTTAATTTTCGCATTAAATGTACTTAGCGACGATTTAGCATCGCTTTCTTATCGTACCAAAGGGATTCAAAAAGCGCCCGTTATTGTACGTACCCGTGGTCATCGATTGGAAGGAATCTGGCATTCGGGCTCGCCAATCAGCATGATTTTAGGGGCTTTAAGAGGGATGCACTTATGTGTACCAAGAAATATGACTCAGGCTGCAGGTATGTACAACACCCTCTTCAGGGCTGACGAACCTGCCGTAGTAATTGAGTGTTTAAACGGTTACCGGCTTAAAGAAAAGCTACCAGGTAATGTTGGCGATTTTACTGTTCCATTAGGCAAAGCAGAGGTTTTAGAAGAAGGAACCGATATTACCGTAATCTCTTACGGATCTTCATTAAGGATTGTTCAGGAAGCAGCAGAAGAATTAAGCTTATTAGGCATTTCGGTTGAAATTATTGATCCACAAACGCTCTTGCCTTTCGATACCACCCAGGTTTGTGTAAACTCGCTTGCCAAAACCAATAAATTATTGGTAGTAGATGAGGATGTTCCGGGAGGTGCATCTGCATATATCCTGCAAAAGGTTCTGGAAGAACAAAAAGGTTATTTCCATTTAGATGGTCAGCCAAAAACATTATCGGCTAAAGCACATCGTCCACCATTTGGATCAGACGGTGATTATTTCAGTAAACCATCAGTTGATGATGTTATTGAAACCATCTATCAGATGATGCACGATGCAAATCCAACTAAATATCCTTCAATTTTTGAATAAAATGATGGTTAGGTATAAATTTAAAGGTCTGAATAATTTAAAGGGTTAAAAGTCTGTTAATTATCTTTTTATGCTTAAATGATTGTGATTTTTATCAAAAGGTAACAAAATGGGTGTCTTTTGACCACTTTTTTATTTACTTTTATAGCCTATTCCTATTTCAGAATGTTTTATCTCATCACGAACATGAAATGCTGTAATTTTCGAGATTTTTTGTACTATTTTCCGATAAAACAAATTATTAGTTTGATCTGAAAATGAATCTCCATCTTGTACATGCTCAGTTTGTTAGCAAAGTATGTTTTTTGAAAAAAAGTATGCTGTTCCTGCTTTTTTTGTTTTTATGTACGGCAGGTTTTGGTCAGATGAGTGCCCCGCAGAAAAAACTGGATAGCCTTTTAAGTTTAAATCAAAAGAATCTAAAAACAGATTCCACTAAAATCAAAATATTGACGGAAGTTTACCGCCAATACATGAGGATGAAAAGTGTAGATAAAGCGGAAGAGTATGTTGATAAAACCATTCAGCTTTCACATGAGAGAAATCTAAAAAAATTCTCTGCAATGGCTTATTACCGTAGAGGTACAATGTATCACGGTAGGTCTAATTATCAAAAGGCAGAAGAGAATTATCACAATGCAGTCGCCGAATTTTCCTCAGTAGGTAACTTAGATATGGTTGCCGGAACTTACCTCAATTTAGGGGCTTTATATGGCAGCATTCCTGATTATGCAAAATCGTTAGAAGTTAACCAAAAGGCCATAGCGATCTTCGAAAAAATGGGCAACGAAGGCGACATGGCAAGTTGTTATACCAATATTTCTACTATTTACCAAAGTTTGGGTAATCAGAGTCAGGCCTTGGTTTATATGAACATGGCCCTAAAAGTATTTGCTAAAGCGGGTGAAAATACAAGAGGCGTAGCGGTTGTTTATGGTTTGATTGGTACCAATTATTTCGAGGCCTCAGATCGCGAATTAAGGGAGATGAATGTATTGCCTGACCAGAAAATTAAACTGGCTTTAGCGTATTACAATAAATCGTTGCGAGTATCGGAAGGCATTGGAGATATAGGTTTAATAGCCACTGTTAAACGAGAACTTGCTGACTTATACAGTTCAATAGGACAAAAGGACGCAGCGTTAAAGTCATATCAAAAATCAGTTGAGTTAAATAAGTCGGGAGAAGATAAAGAAGCCTATGCCGCAAGTTTATATGCATTGGGGAACTTTTACCAAAAGGAAAATGATTTTGAAAATGCCATCCCATTACTCAATAATAGTTTAAAAATTGCCGAAGAAAACAGATTATTAGATATAGAAAAACAATCTAATTTGGGATTGAGTACGGTATATGAAAAACAAAAGGATTATAACAAATCATTAGCCTACTTTAGGCAGTATATTGCAGTTAGGGATAAGATTTTCGATCAGGAAAAGGAAAAGGAAATTACCAGAAGGCAGATGCAGCTCGATTTTGGGATTAAAGAACGCGATTATTTATTGAAGCAAAAACTTACAGATGGCGAGTTAAAACGACAACAACAAGAACTTGAACTAAAAAGGCAACAATTAGTGTTGAGTGATAAAGAAAAAGCATTAGACCTCCTAACTTTTCAAAAGGCAAAAGCTGATCTCAATATTCAGCGTTTGGCTCAGGATAGTAAATTTGCTAATGCTAAATTTGAGGCAAAGTTAGCCGCCGGGATAAAAGATAAGCAAATTAGTAAACAGGTACAACAGATTAAATTTGATGAACGTTTAAGATTATTCCTCATCATAGCTACCATACTGATTCTCATTATTGCTGTTGTAATATTTTTTAATCAGCGGAAAACAATGAGGCTGAATATAATTATCAATACCCAAAAACGGGAGTTAGAGCAGTTAAGTAAGGTTAAAGACCGTATTTTTAGTGTGGTAAGTCACGATATGCGTACCCCTGTAAATTCATTAATTTCCTTTATGCAGTTGTTAGAAGGGGGGAATATTGAGCAAGAGAAATTAAAAAGGTATGCTGCGGCACTAAAAAACAACCTTACCTATACCTCTACAATGATGGAGAACCTCCTTAATTGGGCGGCCAGCCAGATGCAGGGGTTTAACCCGTATTTAGAATCGTTGGATATTCATGAGCTGATTGATGAAGTTATTCTTTCTTTGCAGGATAATGCCAACGAAAAAAGCCTGGCTATTCAGAATTTTGTGCCAGCCAAAACGTTTTGCAAAGCAGATTCGAATATGTTAACTCTTGTTATTCGAAACATCATCAGTAATGCCATAAAATTTACGCCAAACGGTGGTAAAATTACAACTAGTGTTGCTCATAACGGAAATGTGCTGGAGATTAAAATTTCAGATACAGGGATCGGTTTGACCCCTGTACAGGTCGAGCATTTTAATAAGCCAGGTTATCTAGGCGCCGGTGTGAGTACATCAGGTACCAATAAAGAAAAAGGTACAGGTTTAGGTTTATTGCTCTGCAGAACCTTTATTAGCCTGATGGATGGTAAAATTAGCGCCGATATTAATCCTACAGGTGGAAGTTATTTTAAAATAATCCTGAAAAAATAACTTATTTTAAAAATCTCGACAGAATTTTCTTGTCAATTGATCTTTCTAATAATTCCTGCCTGTTAGCAGCACTTATGGGAACCAGAAAGTTATGATCTAAATGAACCTCATGATTGGTTAAGGTTACGATGTGGTTTATATTAATGATATACTGTTTGTGTACCCTTGAGAAAATTTTCGAAGGTAGTTGTTTTTCCAGATTTTTTAGGCTTACTAAAATAACATGTTTATCGCTACTGGTAAACAGCTTTGAAAAATCACCCATACTTTCAATATAAATTACATCATTATATTTAAGCTTGGTTATGCCTTTAGTCTCTCTAAAAAAGAAATAATCGTCATCATTTTTATCGTCGTTGTTTAAGTTTTCGACAGGAAGTTTATTTAATTGTTTCCTTAACTCAATATACTCGATCGCTTTGTTAGTGGCTTTTAATATGCGTTCGAACGTTGCGGGCTTTACGATAAAATCCAATGCATCCAGATTAAAACTTTCTGCCGCGTACTCACTAAATGAAGTAATAAATATAAATAACGGTTGTTTTTTAATACTCTTTAATAAATCCATACCGGAAAGCTCTGGCATATCAATATCAGAATAAACAATATCCACAGAAACGGTTGATAAAATTTGCGAAGCTTCTATACCATTACTACACACAGCGATAATATTTAATGACGGGATTTTTTTTAGATGCATTTCTATGGCATCTCTTTCAATTTCATTATCATCAACAATTAAACAGCTGTACGTCATTTAGGAATGGGTTATTTTTACTTAATGTTCGTAATTTACGTTAAAAAGCGGATTATAAGACAATCCAGGAATCATTTTGCAGATAAACGTAACATTAACTTTTATTTCTAGTGTTTCTTTTCACCAGTATATAATTTCTCGCCTGCTTTTACAGCCATTTGCAGGTCGTTTTCTTCTGGCGGCACAGGACAACGGTATCCGTCACTATAGGCACAGTAAGGGTTATAGGCTTTGTTAAAATCGATTTCAATGTGGTTATCTATGATTTCTTTTGCATCCAGATCAATGTATCTGCCACCGCCATAAGTTTCTTTATTGTTGGTTTCATCAGTAAAGGGCAGAAAAAGGTGATCTTTATAAATTGGGTTGGTCGATAAAGAAACACTTTTATATAAAGTCATTTGGATTTTTTTGCTATTAAGAACAAAGTTTACATGTGCATATTTATAATAATCGCTGCTGGAGCCATCGAAAGTAGACATTTTGAAAACTTTTTCATTCTTAAGTGTTTCTATATCGGCTAAGATTTTGTAAGCACTATCTGCCTCATAAAAATGAAGGTTTTGCAGATCGTTTTTCTTGAGCGGTGACCGTTCGTCTTTAATGAAATCCTGTTTATAGGTTTCACGATGTTTGGCAATCTGTTCAGCATAACGCTGTGCAAAGCCATTCATACTGATCAATAGCAATAAGAAAGTGATGGTTCTCATTTGCGAAAATTAAATAATACTTACTTTGTTTCTTAAAAACTGATCGGCTAAAACGAGTGCAGCCATCGCCTCAACAATTACTACTGCCCTGGGTACCACACAAGGGTCATGCCGGCCTTTGCCTTTAATCTCCGAAGCTTCGCCAGCTGCATTGATGGTTTGTTGGTTATGCATAATGGTGGCAACAGGCTTAAAAGCTACTTTGAAGGTAATATCCATCCCGTTAGAGATGCCGCCCAAAATGCCACCGGCATAATTGGTAGTTGTTTTAAAAACTTTCGAATCAGCAACTTTTGGCTGAGGGATGTCATTGTGCTGAGATCCTCTTAATTCACTTCCGGCAAAGCCAGAGCCATATTCGAAACCATGAACAGCGTTAATGCTGAGCATAGCTTTCCCTAAATCGGCATGCAATTTATCAAAAACTGGTTCACCTAAACCCGCAGGGCAGCCTTTTATTATGCAGCCTATTTTTCCGCCAACGGTATCGCCGTCTTTTCTAACCGAATCGATAAACTCAATCATTTCGTTTGCCGTTGCCGGATCGGCACAACGCACAATATTTTCTTCTCTAATCTGCAATAACGCTGATAAATCATTGCCTTCCAAATTAGGAGCTTCTATTGTTCCTACTGAAGTTACGTGTGCGAAAATTTCAATGCCCTGGTGCTTTAAAAACAGCTTGGCAATTGCTCCGGCTGCTACACGGGCAGCAGTTTCACGCGCAGAAGAACGGCCTCCGCCACGGTGATCGCGGATACCATATTTCGCATCATAAACATAATCAGCGTGGCTGGGGCGGTAAACATCAACATTGTGGCCATAATCTTTTGAGCGTTGATCTTCGTTTGGAATAAGCAAGGCAATTGGTGTCCCGGTACTTTTTCCTTCAAATACCCCCGACAAAACCTGAACGGTATCGCTTTCTTTTCTTTGCGTGGTGATTTTGGATTGACCCGGTTTACGTTTGTCAAGTTCTGACTGGATAAAATCCATATCGATATCCAATTGCGCCGGACAGCCATCAATAATTACCCCAATGGCTACGCCATGAGATTCGCCAAAAGTGGTGATGCGAAATAGTTGTCCGAATGAGTTGCCTGCCATTATTTTTGATTGAATTATAGATTGATTAAATTATGGAATGGATTTTCACATCCAATCTCGATACTTGGATCTTAATACTTTGTACTTACTTTATGCTAACATCAAATCCCGCTTTTTTCAAATCTTCCCAATAATAAGGATAAGATTTTTCTACTACCTGCATTTCTTCAATTTCAACTTCGTTAATCAATAGTGCAAGAGGAGCAAAAGCCATTGCCATACGGTGGTCCTCGTAGGTTGCAAAAGTAACTTTATCAGGAAAATGAAGGTTATCTGTATTTAAAGTATAAACCAGATTATCTTCTGTAAAAGTAACACCTATTTTAGCCAATTCGTTCTGAAGGGCTGCAATACGGTCTGTTTCTTTGATTTTTAAGGTTTCTAAGCCCGTAAAAGACATATTTTTACCCAGAGCTGCAGCAATAACTACAATAGTTTGTGCTAAATCCGGGCAGGTTTTTAAATCTAAAACTTCTTTAGTATCTAAAGAATGGCCTAAGTTGCTAATGGCAATTCCCTTATCGGTTTTGCTGGTAGCGATGCCAAAAATCTTCATGATATTTTTGATCTGGCTATCACCCTGTAAACTTTTCTCTTTTAAAGCGGGTAAGCTAATTTCTGCTTCATCTGCTAAAGCTGCAATGCTATACCAATACGATGCCGCGCTCCAGTCTGGCTCAACAACCAAAGTACCAGGTTTAAAAGCCTGTGGTTTAATGGTAATTGAATTTTCGTTCCAGCTATGTTCAATGCCAACTTCAGCCAACATATCTAAAGTCATATCTACATACGGTTTAGAGGTCAATTCGCCTTCAATTTCTAACGTTAAACCCTGAGGCAGGATAGGGGCAATCATCAGCAAAGCCGAAATATACTGACTGCTGATATCGCCTTTTATTTTAACTTCAGCAGTTTTTTGATTTAAAGGACCTGTAATATTTAATGGAGGAAAACCATCTGCTTCTGCATACGAAATATCAGCACCGATTGTTCTCAATGCCTCAGCCAAAATCCCGATCGGACGTTGCTTCATTCTTTCGGTTCCTGTTAATAGGAAATTCCCGTTTTTAGCAGAAAGATAAGCTGATAAAAAGCGCATCGCAGTTCCCGCAGGACCAACATCTACCGTTTTTGATTCCTCAATTTCAACTTCTAATTCTTCTTCCAGATTATTCAGAATTCCATTTAACGTTACAGTATCGGCAGCATTGGAAAGGTTTTTAACTTTAACCAGTTTCTTGCTTAAAGCGCTAATAATCAAAGCTCTGTTGCATTCGCTTTTAGAGCCTGTTAATTGGATTTCCGTATTGATATTCTTGGTTAATTTAAAAGAAACTAAGGCGTTTTTCGACATTTTATTCTGTTTTTATTCTTAAATGTAAGTGTCAGATGGAAACACCTGACACCACATTATATTTGTTTTATATCACATTGAGTTATCGAAAGTATTATAAGCCCTTCGACAGGCTCAGGATGACACCACTGTTAAACTTAGCTTTAAGCTTTAGTCTTTCAGCTTTTACCTCAACTACGCTTTAACCTCAGTATGTTGCTCAGCCGCAATGCCTTTTTCAGCTTTACCAGCATTCATAATTTCAGTTTGTTTACGGATCGATTCACCGTGCATCAATTCTAAGAATTTCTCCGTAAAGTTCAGGTCTAATTTTAAAGCTTTTGCAAAAGCGTGACCCTTTTTAATGATGGCATCCCAACGGTTAACCTGTAAAATAGTTACCTGGTTATCACGTTTAAACTCGCCGATTTTCTCAACGATGGCCATACGTTCGCCTAATTTCTGTAATAAAATATCATCAATTTTATCGATTGATTTACGTAAGTCGGCTAATTTATCAGCGAAAGCTTCGTTTGGTGCTTCTGGTTCACGTACCGTTAAACGGTCTACCAATTCAGCTAAAGCAGCTGGAGTAACTTGTTGTTTAGCATCTGTCCAGGCAACTGAAGGATCTACGTGAGATTCGATCATTAAACCTTGCATATCTAAATCCAAAGCTTTTTGAGAGATGTAAGGGATTAACTCACGGTTACCGCAAATGTGACTTGGGTCGTTGATGATCGGTAATTCAGGACAAAGTGTTTTTAACTGAATAGCAAGTTCCCACATTGGTTCGTTACGGAAAGAACTTTTCTCGAATGAAGAGAAACCGCGGTGAATAGCACCGATTTTAGTAATTCCTGCGCCATTGATACGCTCAATTGCACCGATCCATAACTGTAAATCTGGGTTAACCGGGTTTTTAATCAATACCGGAACATCATGTCCTTTTAAAGCATCAGCAATTTCCTGAACTGTGAACGGGTTTACTGTAGAACGTGCACCAATCCAAAGAATATCTACACCAGCTGCTAACGCTTCTTCAACGTGTTTTGCATTGGCAACCTCTACAGCCGTTGGCAAACCGGTTTCTGCTTTAGCGCGTTTTAACCACTCTAAACCAATACTTCCGATACCTTCGAATTCTCCCGGACGGGTACGTGGTTTCCAGATACCAGCTCTCAATACCGATACTTTTCCGGTAGCAGCCAATAAATGTGCTGTGGTTAATAGTTGTTCTTCAGTTTCTGCACTACAAGGACCAGAAATGATTAATGGTTCGTTGTTTACGTTTAACCAGGTGTTTAAAGGCTGAATGTTTAAATTAAGTTTCATGATGATTGGGTGTTTAAATTCCGTAGTCTTAGGTGGATGTCCGGAATTATATTTTAATTATTTTATATTATTAATTGGATGTTCTGCTATTTATCTTCTGACTCCTGACTATGGACTCCCGACTATTATACTTTATCGTTCTTCTGATACTCTCCTAAGATATTAAAGTTCGATGTATATTTTAATGCTTTTCTAATCGCTTTATCGTATTTTTCGGTGCTTGGCCACTCTAAATCCACGTAAAAGTAATACTCATTTCTTTTACCTAAAACCGGCATAGATTGTATTTTTGTTAAGCTTACATCCTGTTCAGCGAAAATATTTAACACAGTTGCCAATGAGCCTGCTTTATGTCCGACCTGAAAACAGATTGATGCTTTGTTTATTTTCTTTCCTTCGTCTGTCTTGTCTTTTTTAAGAATCAGGAAACGGGTATAATTTTTTTTGTTCGATTCTACACGGCGTTCTAAAATATTTAAGCCATAAAGTTCAGCGGCTAAGCTGTTTGCAATGGCCATGGTATCTGTTAATTGCTCTTCCTGGATCCGTTTTGCGCAGGCAGCAGTATCGTTGCTTTCTACAATTTTAATGTGAGGATAATCGTAAAAGAAATCGATACACTGGCGGATGGCGATAGGGTGTGAGGTAACCACTTTAATATCCTCAAACTTTATGCCCGGTAACGCCATTAGGTGCAATTGGATAGCTAAGTAAACTTCGCCCACAACTGAAAAGCCGTAATCGCGGATCAAGGTATAGTTTGGTAATAAGCTACCCGCAATAGAGTTTTCGATAGCCATTACCACGAAATCGGCATCGTTTTTCTCTAGCTTGTCGCAGGTTTCTTTAAAAGAATTACACTCAACAGTTTCAATGTCCTTACCAAAAAATTTGTACGCGGCTTCTTCGTGGAAAGATGCTTTAATACCCTGAATTGCTACTCGTTTTGTCGTTTCCATTTTGCGTTAAAACAAAAAAGTCCCGGCTGTTTGCCGGGACTTTTTTATACATTTTAATATTGTTATATATCTTTTTGCATATTAGCCCCGGCTCTCACTAAAATAGTAAAAGTAACCAAAGTAATATGTGTTTGTAATTTGCATTTCTTTTTTTGTTGAGCCAAATGTAATAACAAAATTTAATTTGTCAATAGGAAAACGAAAATATTTTTAATAAAATTTAATTTTGTTAAAAATGATCTGTATTCTGGATTAGTCTTTTTATTTTTTGAAACAACTTAAAAACGGATTTTTATATGGTTAGTGTATTATTAACCACAGATAAGAGGATAAACACAGATAAGTTGTCATGCTGGGGGTACGAAGCATCTACCATTGAAAGACTCAATAGAATCGTCGTCATCTCGACCGGAGCAACGCGAAGTGGAGAGATCTATCTAGACAGATTTTGATTCGCAGAGCCTTTGGGTTCTCGACTGCTTTACACGCGATAGCTATCGAATACGCTCGAAATGACAGTAACTCGAGGGAATTTTACTCGTATATCAATACTGTCTTTATATTGATTTTTATGAATTAATTAGTCCCCAAAATCACAAGATTTTTAGCGTACGAAACCATCATCTGTGTTTATCTGTGCGCATCTGCGGTTAAAAAGCAATAAAATCGTTAACAAAAAAGGTCTGTGGAGACACAGACCTTTAAATTATTTCTATCCTGTAGAACTTAATTCCCCTCTATCGTTAAGTCCCTTTACTTTTTGCAGTTGCAGTTCATCATACTTTTTCTGTTCTTCCTCACGTAATTCCTGCTGCATAATTTTAGCGATTTTAGTGCTTCCATCATGGCTCCATCCCGGTGGATTGAAAATGTATTTCAATTTATCCATAAAGTTTGGTGCCTTTTTAACGTCTGCAGTTAAAGCGATAAACTCATGGAAAATAATATTTACTGGCCCCGTATCAGTAGGTTGTGAAGTTAGACCGTATTTCACTACATCTTCAGGCAATTCTTCCTGGAAAGTGCCAAACCACCTGTCCCAAAGAATCAATACCATACCCATGTTTTTATCCAGGTAACGCACATTGCTGGCATGGTGGACCCTATGATGGGATGGGGTTACGAAAATATACTCATACCATTTAGGGAATTTGATGTTGTATTGGGTGTGAACGAGATTGCCGTAAATTTGGGTAACCAGGTATGCAAAAAGAATATCAACCGCCGTAAAGCCCATAAATGCCAGCGGAAGATAAAAGAAAACCCGGTACAAAGGCTCAAAAACAGTTGAACGGAAGCCTGTGGTTAAGTTAAAGTGTTCAGATGAATGATGGGTAACATGCATTGCCCAGAAAAAGCGTACATAATGCCCAACGGTATGCAAAAACCAATACAGAAAATCCTGAGCTAAAATCAAAACAAGCCAATACAGCCAAATATTTGAGATCTGGAATAAACGGAACTGGTAACAATAGGCCAATAAGAAAAAAGTAAATGTTTTAGTGCCTAAATTAATCACAACGGCTGCCGTCATCAGGTAGATGTTCGTCCAGGTATCGCGTTTGGTATATAATTTTCTGTCGTGCTGGTAGCTGAAATACATTTCAACGAAGGTTAAAACGATTACAAAGCCAAATAGCCCGATAACAGAAATATCACTTCCGGTGTACTTCATTTTACAAACTGTTATAGTAATCTAAACTGCTTAAAATATCGGCTGTACTTACACGGCAGTTAAACGTGCATTTACCTGTTGTTTCTAAAAGTGAAAAGAGAATATTTCCATCTTCATTCTTTTTATCACTTTGCATTAGTTCCAAAAGCGTATCAAAACTTTCTTTTTTAATATGGTACTTAGGATACAGAGACAGGATATAGCCACTAATATCCTTTAGTTCGTCTTTGCTTAGCGTACTGTTTTTGATTGATAAGGCTGCCTCGCACACAAAACCAATTGCAATGGCCTCACCGTGTGTTAATGGATTTTCGTCATTTGCCAGTGAGTAGCCTTCTACAGCGTGACCAATGGTATGGCCGAAGTTTAAAATCTTCCGTAGGTTTTTTTCATGCGGATCGATGGTAACCACTTCGTTTTTAATTTCAACTGATCGGTAAATGTCTTCTGCAGCAGGCGTTAAGTAGCTACTTGCCTTTAATTTTTCGTAGTAAGGCTTATCATAAATTAAACCATGTTTAATCATTTCAGCAAAGCCTGATAAAAGCTCACGCTCCGGCAATGTTTTTAAGAATGCAGTTTCGATAAAAACCATTTGTGGTAAGGTAAAGGTACCTACCATGTTTTTTACATTGTCAATATCTATTCCTGTTTTGCCGCCTACCGAAGCATCAACCTGTGATAGAAGGGTAGTAGGTACATTGATAAAATCAATACCTCTTTTATAGGTAGAGGCAATAAAGCCACCCATATCGGTAATTACACCACCGCCAAGATTGATCATTAAACTTTTGCGGTCGGCTTCAAAATCCAGTAAGGTTTTCCAGATGCCGATACAGAAATCGATATTTTTATTTTCTTCGCCTGCCGAAGTTTCAATCAGGTCAAATTCAGAAAAATCATCTAAAAGCGACTGGAAAAGCGGTAAACAGATTTCGCTGGTATGCTCATCAGCAAGTACAAAAACTTTGCTGTACTTGTTGCTTTCTAAAAGTGTTTTTAAGGCGTCTAAATTGCTTTCGAAATAAAGCGAATGGCCTGCGCTCGTTAAGGTTTCCATTAAATTACTTCGATTTTATCTTGTTCAAAAGTGATGATGTCGCCAACCCTGACTTTATAGCGTTTGCGGAATTCTACTTCACCGTTGCATTTTACCAAACCGTCCATCACAGCAGCCTGTGCATCACCACCGGTTCCAACCAAGCCTGTTGCTTTTAGCAGTTGGATTAATGGAATAAATTCGCCTTCTAATTTGAATTGTATCATTTTATGCAAAAATACGATTATTTAGAGGTTTTTAGTTTTAACAACCAATGCTTTTTATAATTTTGCACCAATCTGACTTATTATATAGTAAAAATGGATTTATCCACCAAAAAACAACCCAATTTCGACAATACGGAAATCGCTTTCCGTCAAAAATCTAACCATGAGCTTAAAAAAGCATACTGGCTTTTTAAAATGATTGGGAGTAATTTCCTCACCAAAGTTGGTCCGGCCATTACAAACTTCTTTTTAAATATCGGTTTGCCGATTCAGGGGGCGATCAAAGCAACCATTTTTCAGCAGTTTTGCGGTGGTGAAACCATTGCAGAATGTAATAAAGCTATTGAGCAATTGGATAAAGGCGGGGTAGGTACCATTTTAGATTATTCGGTAGAAGGAGAAGAAGAAGAACAGGTTTTTGACGAAACCTGTGCCGAAATTATCCGTACGATTGTACGTGCCGATGGCGATACCAAAATTCCGATTACAGTTTTCAAAATAACCGGTATCGGCCGTTTTGCACTCTTGCAGAAACTGGATGCCAAAGAAGTTTTAACTGCAGCAGAACAGGCAGAATACGAAAAAGTAAAACTGCGTTGTGAAATGATCTGTAAAACGGCTTTCGATAAAGCTGTGCCCATAATGATTGATGCTGAAGAAACCTGGATTCAGAATACCATTGATGAGCTGGCGCTGGATATGATGCGTAAATTTAACCGGGAACGGATTATTGTGTACAATACTTACCAAATGTATCGTCATGATAAATTAGCGGATATGAAAGCTGACCATTTAATAGCCAAAGCAGATGGTTTTATTTTAGGCGTGAAAATGGTACGTGGTGCTTACATGGAAAAGGAGCGTAAACGCGCTTTGGAAATGGGATATCCTTCGCCAATTCAGCCTGATAAAGAAGCATCTGACCGCGATTATAACGAATCTTTACGTTATTGTATTGATCATATTGAGGAAATTGCCATAGTTGCCGGAACGCATAATGAAGATAGCAGCCGCTTACTGACTTATCTTTTAGAGGAAAAAAATATAACGCACAATCATCCTCATGTATATTTTGCCCAGTTATTGGGGATGAGTGACAACTTAAGTTTTAATCTTGCCGATTCGAACTATAATGTAGCAAAATATGTTCCTTACGGACCGATTAAAGCAGTAATGCCTTATTTGTTCAGAAGGGCGCAAGAAAATACTTCAGTAGCCGGACAAACAGGCCGTGAACTTGGCTTGATTGAAAGAGAATTAAAAAGAAGGAAACTGTAGTTTAGTTTTTAGTTAACAGTTGGTAGTTTTTAGTTAACAGAGTTGTCATTTCGATCGGAGTGCAACGCAGTCGAGAAATCTATCTCAAGGTAGATCTCTCCATTCCGCGGTGCTTCAGTCGAGATGACGATTTTCTTTTAGTTCAGCATCTTTCATGTCTTATTATTGATTCATTATTTTTTGGAAATGATCTTGCAGTAGTCATTCGGGACATGCAGCCTCGCTTTGCGCTATATCTTTTTGGCTGCCCTTCGACTTCGCTCAGGGTGACAGCCAAAAAGGATGCCGCTTCAATCGAGTTTAGATGGAAAGGTTATTTTTAACTCCTGAAAATTATTTCTTTATTACAAAAGACTGTCTGCCGGATAACAGATCGTAGAATAGGATAAAATCGCTCACTAAACTATAGCCCGGATACTGAAAGGTAGCAGGTTTGTTTTTCTCGAAAAAGAAATGTCCAACCCACGCAAAGCCGTAGCCCAATACAGGAATTGCTAAAAAGAAATGCCAGTTGTGAAAAAGAAAACCTGTGAAAAAAGCCAGGCAAACCAAGCCGGTACCGATAAAATGCAGGATACGCGATGTGGTATTTTTATGCTCTGACAAGTAAAAAGGGTAGAACTCTTTTAGCGACTTAAACTTTTTTTCTGACATATATTAATTTACAAAATTCCGTTTGCTTTTAGAAAAGTACCCAATTGAGCTGGTTTTTCGGTCATTAATAGGGTATTTAATCCCACTTTTTTAGCGCCTTCTATATGTTGTGGACTATCGTCGATAAATAAGGTTTCGGCTGGATCGAGGTTATTTTCTTTTAACACCTGCTCAAAAATATTGGTGTTGGGTTTACGCAGTTTCATGTGTTGCGAGAAATAAGCTTTCTCGAAATAAGCATCGTAATTATTAATCTGGAAAGTTGCTTTCAGGTAATTGATAATCCAATCGTAGTGGATTTCGTTGTTATTGCTTAACAAAAAAGTACGGTATTTTTCTTTTACCTCAAGCAGTAAATCGTGATTTTCTTGTATCGTGCCAATTAACAGGCTATTCCATGCCTCATCAATCTGCTGGTCGGTTAATTCGGGTTTGCCTGCGGCATTTCTAATTCCTGCCCTAAATTCGGCCGGAGAAATGGCACCAGTTTCAAAGTCATCAAACAGTTGGTTATGCGCTTTGTGCGCAAAGAAATTTTCGATATCTGTAATGCCCAGTTTTTGAAAAGAAGCCTGAGCAACTCTGAAATCGATATCAAATATTACGTTTCCGTAATCGAAAATAATGTTTTTAATGTTTTGCATGGCAATCATCAGGATTTCCTGCAAAGATATTATTGCTGAATTAACGAAGGGTATGAAATCAGTAATTTTTACAATAAAAATCCAGAAGTGCGTAATTGCCGAGTGATATTTATAGTTGCGTCATTCCCGCGCAGGCCTATCTTGTGGACACATATTTTTTAAGTTAGTTTAGGCGTTTTGCTAACCAACTTTAATAAAGCACGGATTTTAACCAAGGACGCTGTCAATCCCAAGAGCCAGGGAAATCAAAAAAACAGCTGCAAAACAGTAAAAACGGCACTAACAAACCTGAAACGTAGTGGTTTTGTGTTCATAACCGATGATTTTATTTTAAAAAAAAATTGAACACAAAACGAAGTGTCGCTGTTTTTTTGATGCGTGTGAGATTGTGCAACAGGCTCATTGCTGGATTGACAAAGCGCTTTGGGTACTTTGGCGCTCCAAAGTACCATGCCACCGCGGCATAGAGCGGAAAAAACAACATTTATCTCCAAAGTATATTTTTTTAAGATATTAAAGCTTGCTATTAGAAGGAAAGATGCTGAAATAAATTCAGCATGACGATCGACCTAGGCAAAGAAGCTAAAAAACAAATGTAAATTAACAGAGATGTGTCCACACCATAAGCGCAGGCGGGAATGACGCCAACATCAAAATAATTTTATTTATAGACCTATTTAGGTTCTACCGTAATCGATTGGATAATGGCCCGGCTCTTTTTATCGCCTGTTTTTATCACCTTAAATACGAAATAAATATCATGGGTTTTTCCATCCGAAATCATATTAATAGGCACACTTTTTCTAAAAGTAGATTTCCCGATCATAATACCTTTACTATCGTCCAATCTGATTTCGATTTCACCATCTGATCCGGGATCGAGGTTTAAGAATGAATAACTAAAACCTGAAATACCGGTTAAGTCAACATTTTTAATGGCTATCCAGCCGTTATCCTTAGTCAGAATAAGTTTTTCACCACCATAAATATCTTTTCGCTCAAAGCCCCCAAAATCTTTGATATCGTCCGCATCAATTACATTACTTCTCAGGTTGATCACTTTTGTTGTGGTTAACGGTTTTTTTAATGCTGTACTTCCTGCATCGGTATAAGTTGCCTTTAAAGTTAAAACTGATTTCTTCTTATCAGTAGCAGCTGGCGGAATGATTTTGCCCGTAGTTGGAAGTGAGGCTTTAACCGCTTCTTTATTGCCTAAAGTCATAATCCACTCTGTGATTTTTTTCACTTCAGCTTCTTTCATTGCGGTGTGTGCAGGCATTGGTACTTCTCCCCACACGCCATGGCTACCGCCAATCACTTTTGAAGCCAGGTAATCAACCGCTTTAGGGTCGTTTTTATATTTTGCTGCAATTTTATCAAAAGCTGGGCCGATAGAAACAGCTGATTCTTTATGGCAGGTGCTACAATCAGATTTCAACATGAGTGCTTTACCAATCATGGTTTGTGCTGCCTGCTGGTGCCCTAATTGTGCACCAGCTAAATCGGTTCCTTCTGTATACGTATTTGATATATATATGCGGTTAGTATTTACTTTAGCGCCTTTATCACTTACTAAAACTTTATAATCAACTGGTTTATTAGGAAAATAAAAACTTTTGTTACCTGTTAAATCTATATTTACAACAGGGTGTTCGTTACCTGCAAAAACCGGTATCACCTGACTTTTTGCTGAAGTTTTATTATTATCAATTACGGTAACACTTACCGGATATTCGCCCGCTTTAGCAAAGGTATACTGTAGGGTCGGCGCAGTGGTGGTTTTGGTAACGCCTTTTCCAACATTCCATACGTAGGTTAAAGGATCGCCATCCGGATCTTTAGCGGTAACGGTTGCTGTCATTTTATAAGGCAATAAACCACTTGTTTTTGCAATATTCAGGCTTTCAACTAATGGTGGACGGTTGCCTTTCAGGTAATCAATTCTGGTAATTGCGGCATCAGGGTTTTTGGTAAACCAGCCTTTGCCATACTCAAGAATGTATAATTTTCCATCGGGACCCAATTCCATGTCAATAGGTGCTGCTAAAGAAACATTAGCCATAAATGGCTCCATGCTTACATAATCACCTTGTGCATTCATGGTTACCGCTTTAACCCATCCACGTACCCATTCATAAATAATTAGCTTTCCGTTATAATAGGCTGGGTAAGGTGAATTTGTTGAGGCATAGTACACCGGACCGGCCATTGCTGTTCGGCCACCTGCACCAACCTGTGGAAATTCTTTCGATTCTCCGTAAGGATACCAGATATAAGCAGGTTGTGCTGGGGGCAGTTGCTCCAAACCGGTGTTGTTTGGCGAATTATTGATCGGTTTTGCCGGATCAAATGCATTTCCGTTAGTACCATTGGTATAATCGTAGGCCTTGTATGGGTAGTTATTGCCTATAAACAAAGGCCAGCCAAAATTACCCGCTTTTCGTGCCTGGTTTACTTCATCATAACCTCTTGGACCTCTCAAATCGTCATCGTCCGGCGCATCAGGTCCAACCTCGCCCCAGTATAAAAAGTTGGTTTTCTGATCTACAGAAATGCGGTAAGGGTTTCTATTTCCCATTACATAAATTTCAGGTTTGGTTTTCGGATTGTCTTTATGAAAAAGGTTACCGTCAGGAATACTGTAGGTACCATCTTCATTTACCTTGATTCTAAGTATTTTTCCTCTTAAATCGTTCGTATTACCGGCCGATCTCCTGGAGTCGTATTGTTCAAATCCCTTTCTGTTGTCGAGCGGGGCATAGCCTTTGTTTACATATTGTTGTTTTGGCGCATCAAATGGGGTGGAGTTATCGCCTGTTGATACATATAGCAGGTTATCTGATCCAAAAGCAATAGATCCTCCGGTATGACAGCATATTTCACGCTGAGAATAGAATTCAAGTACAATTTTCTCCGATTCTTTTACAATCTGATCGTTAACCAACTTAAACCTTGATAACCGGTTTACAGATTTATCAAATGGGCTGTAAAAAAGATAAATGTATTTATTTACCGCAAATTTTGGATCTGCAGCCATACCCAATAAACCTTCTTCTGCATTTACATAAGGGGTATTGCTTTTAAAATAAACATCGAGTTTGCCTGCCTCTTTAATTTTTTTAGTCTGATTTTTATAAATCAATACTTCACCTCTACGTTGGGCAACCAAAATATCAAGGTTTGGAAGTACGGTCATTTCGGTAGGTTCTGTAAATTCTCCCTGCGCAAGGGTAACCTTCACAAAGCGGTCCTGGTCTGGTGTGTCTATTTTATGTTTTTGGAAAAAATCGAAAGTTTTGCTTTCGTATATGTGTTTGTTCAGTGTTGTTGCCGATATAAGTACAAATGCAATGGCAGATAACAATAGGGTAAAAGTTGTTTTCATTTATTTTGTTGACTGATTTTTAATAAATATAGGAGATAGTTTTATAGCCTAAGGCATTGTATCAAAATTTATGCGAAAAATAGGAGAATAGATTTGTTATGGATTGATAGCATTATAAAATGAAGCTTGTTGTAATACTTGCTTTGAATTCATCATCTGATAAACATCATTCCTAATAGTGAAGGTCAGGTTCAAAATCGTACAACCATAAGTTGTTTTTTTAATTATTTTTTGTCAGTTTATTGTCATTGTCATTTTAATCTGTAACTTAACAAAATGGGTGATAAAGTAAATTTGATTCTTGGAATAGTTTTCCTTTTAGGTGGTTTTAGTGTTTTCTATGTGATTTTTAGCGGAAAAAAGGGTTAGTTCAATTTTCAAATACTTTTTCAGGTAGAAAATTTCTCTATGGAGGTTTATTTGATATTGAAAAAAACTGGTATTTACTAAAGACCGGATCTATTCCTGGTATTCTTACAATCCTTTATTATTTAGGAAGCTTAGCGTATGGGACTGATAAATTCAGATTTAGATACTGGCAGAATATGGCTGTTGCATGGTTTTTTAAATTCAAACTCTTAATTATCGGCGCTAAATGGATGATAATCGATAAGAAAGTTTCGAATGCTGCCTTTGGTTTTATTTATTTGTATGCGCCCTTTTCTGGTCAGCATAAATCATCAATACTCATGGCCTGATCTATTGATCAGATCTAAAATTTTATTTAATAGCTAAACCTTTTTAGTTTTTTGTATGTTTATTGAGTAAAATCTAAATAAAAATGCAGGGAACAGTAAAATTTTATAATGAATCTAAAGGATTTGGTTTCATCATAACAGAAGACGGAGACGAAGTTTTTGTTCACGTTACAGGTTTAATTGATAAAATAAGTCAGAATAATCGTGTTGAGTTCGAAATGGCGCAAGGGAAAAAGGGTCCTAATGCCGTTAATGTAAAACTGATTCAATAGTTCTATGAGGTTAGGCACAGTAAAGTTTTATAATCAAAAAGAAGGTGTTGGAAGTATTACACCATCAAATGGGGGAAGAGAAGTGAGTGTTTTTGCTCATGGTGTAGTAGATCCCATAAAACCCAATAATATAGTTCAATTTGATATTGAATTTACACCAGATGGCATCGAAGCCACTAAGGTAATTGTGCTATCTGCATAGATAGATACTGTCTAATATTTTTGCATGCGATTGCATATATTGTTTCGCATCATGTTAATTTGAATACGGAATCGAAAGATTGATGCTTTTTTAGATTTGATTCTTAGTCTGTTTTTCAGGAGGCATTTGTCATGATAATAATTTATTTTAGCAGCTTGTAACCAAATTTGATGAATTTGATCTTACAGTTGTTTACCCTTAAATTTTTATGATACAACTAGAGCCAATTAACGGTTTTTTTAAAAAAGAGCGTGCGTTGCAGGCAATATACCCTATGCGTATGTTAATTGTGCGTGAAGGGAATGGCTTTTTATGCATGAATTCCGGAGATTATCCCCTGTTAAAAGGCAGGATTTTTTTTATTCCGGAAGAAGGCCTTGTAAGGCTCGATGGAGAGATTACTTCAGGTTATTGGCTAAGTTTTAGTAGTTTACTATATGCAGAATTTTTACTTCAGCATTTAGATCCTCAGGCTAAGAACCTCTTTTTAAATTTATCCTTCAGGGATCTCGATTCGCACAGATCGACTAAAACTTATAGTTTGCTTGATCAGCTAAAGAGAGAAATCAATGTTAAAAAAGATATACCTTTTTTAGCACAGTACTTGTCTTTATTTCTAGGTTATACAGCTGGTTTAAATGGCTATCTTGCTGCCTTAACCTTAGATGATTTACAGCAGGTATTGAGATTCAGGGCAATTTTAGAACAATTTTTCAGGCAGGAAAGATCGATCCAATTTTATGCGGAAGGTATGGGGATGAGTGCTGGCAAGCTAAATAAATTTTTAGATAAAGTGCTTGGAAAAAGCCTGACGGTGCTTATAAAAGATCGCATTATGCGCGAAGCGGAAGAATTATTGATTCATAGTGAGTACACGATTGATGAAATAGCTGAACTATTGGGTTTCGAACAAACTACTAATTTTAACAAGAGTTTTAAACGTCACAGAGGTATGTCGGTATTGCAATTCAGCCGCCTGGCCTAAATTGAATGAAAAATTGGTGCGTCTGCCAAAGAAATTTCATCTGCTTGATTTATCTCTTCAAGAAAACAGGTATTCCAGACCTCACCACATTAATTGTTTTCGCGCCTAACGCGTAAAGCTTTGCTTACTGCATCTATTTTATCAGCCGCACCAATTTTACGTCAGCTAAATTATAAAATCTTAATCTAAAGAAAGGAAAATATTCCTAAAAATGTTACGTAATTGTATTTTAGCGTTTACAGTATGCGTTAGCCGTATTTTTCATGGCTAAAATAAAATATAATCTGGTAATTTGTAGTTTATTCCCGTTTGGAGCGCTACCCAAATGTCATTAATTTAAGGTTTTTAACCACAGATTCACACAGATTGACGACCCTTCGGGGGAGATATTTGGAATTGCAATAGTCGAAACAAGTAATAGGTAATATTGCAGGTATGTTCTGCACCTTGCATACCCTAAAAATGAAATGCTGCATTGTTTAATAGCCCCGGTTGGAGTGTTACCCTGCAGCAACGAGGTACGAGGCAGCGAAGCGTAAAAGCGAAAGACGGGAAGTAACTGAATGTTTTGTACAGGCATTGCGCTCCGGATCCAGTCAATATTTCTTTATCCTCGGCCTTTTACCTATCGTGTGGACACAATATAACATTCTTCTAACGCTCTATGCCGCGGGGCATGGTACTTTGGAGCGCCAAAGTACCCAAAACGCTTCGTCAATCCGCCAATGAGCCTTTTGCACAATCCCATGCACATCAAAAAAACAACGGCACTTCGTTTTGTGTTCAATATTTTTTTAAATTAAATCATCATTTATGAACACAAAACCACTGCGTTTCAGGTTTGTTAGTGCTAATTGAACTAGACAGCAGCTGTTTTTTTGATTTTTCCGGCTCTTGGGATTGACGGCGTACTTGGTTAAAATCCGTGCTTTATTAAAGTTGGTTAGCAAAATGCCTAAACTATTCTTAAAAAAAGATGTGTCCAAACGATAGGCCTTTGACGGGATAGAAAGTGCAGCTATGTGACAGGTTCTTCGCTACAGCCTGGAATGGTAATTTGCTCATTAATTTTCGAACAAATAACCACTGTAGGCCAGTCCTTTGGCTACACTTTTAAAATTATCACCAGAGTTTAACGGAATATGAGGGAATTTAGTTTTAAACAGGTTTTGCACGGCTGAAACCATTGATGTTCCTCCGGTTAAAAACAGACAGTCAATGTCTTCCGGGTTGATTTTGTATGTTTCCATAAACTGATCCAGGTAAGCATTGATTTTATTGATGTCTTTTCCGATAATCGAATTGTACTGTTCGAGCGAAATGTTTTCGTTAATCTCAATCTCCATATTGCTGTAGGCAAAGGTAGAAACAGGTTGGTCAGAAAGTTCGATTTTTGTTTTCTCGATCGATCTGAACAAAGAATAACCCAGGTTATTTTCGATCAGGGTGATCAGGTTTTTGAATTTCGGATCGTTTCCAGAATAATAATAATATTCCTCAATCTCTTTCTGAATTTTTAAACCGTTAAAAAAGTTCATTTTATCCCAGGTACAGATATTGGCAAAAAGCGATTTCGGCACATTTAAAACCTTGCCTGGCGTGGCCTCGTACATGGTGTTTTTTCCAAAATATGGTGTGCCTTTATCCCACATAAATGCAGAATCAAGACTATCGCCACCAATATAAATACCACCAGAGGCAATCATATCATTTTTACGGTCTTTGCTGCCAACTTTATCCGGATCAAGGATCAGGTAGGTGAAATCTGTTGTACCTCCACCTAAATCGGCTACTAAAACACGTTCTTTTTTCTTAATTGTTTTTTCGTAGGCAAAGGCTGCCCCTATAGGTTCGAATTGAAAACGCACGTCAGTAAAGCCAGCGTTTTCAGCAGCTTTTTTTAACCTGGTTTGCGCCAGGCTATCTTTCATGGTATTGTCATCATCAAAGAAAACCGGCCGCCCGATAATGGCCTTGTGACAGTCTTCACCAACAATCTGATCGGCCTTCGCTTTTAAATCTTTTAAAATTAAAGTTACCAGATCAGAAGCCGTATATCTTTTATTATGGATACGGGTTTCGGTAAAAGTAGTTCTTGAGAGGATTTGTTTGATAGATTTGATGAAGCGACCTTTCATGTTGTCACTTAAATAAGCATCTATTGCTTTGTCGCCAACGATATGGCTTTCGCCATCAACAAGACTTTTTACTTCTGTAAAATAAATCAATGAAGGGATAGAAATGGTGTCTACAATTTCCTTCTTTTCTTCATCATAAATAGAAAGTGCCGAATTGGTTGTTCCAAAATCGATTCCGTATAAAAACTTACTCATGGTTGTTATGCTGTGGTTGGCGGCTAAAATGGGGTTGCGAAAGTATTAAAAAATTGTGTTAAGAACTAAAATTTTTAAAATAATTCACTTGTACCTAAATGGGCGTTTACAATACGCGTAATTTGCTGGCCCAGTTCTTTTGCATTGCCAATGCCTACGCTTTTAAGTGCTGCCAGTTGGTCGGTAGTTCTGGGCATTTTTTCGGCAATAGAAAGTAATGCTAAGTCAG
Source organism: Pedobacter alluvionis (assembly GCF_003664035.1). Lineage (GTDB taxonomy): Bacteria > Bacteroidota > Bacteroidia > Sphingobacteriales > Sphingobacteriaceae > Pedobacter > Pedobacter alluvionis. Next base: position 164,148 of record NZ_RCCK01000014.1, on the reverse strand, counting down.
ACAGTACCGCATAATCCTGGGTGCCACGTTGCAGTGCGATTGTTTTGCGCCATTCGACCAGGTTTTTATACACCTGAGGATTGGAAATCTCTTTTGGCTTGATGCTCGATTTAACTGGTTTTTTCTCGGGTTGTTTATTGCCAGCGGCGTGCAAGGTATTGATGTAATTTTTGATCGAAAAGGGGTTCCACGAAATTTTAAATAAAGCCAGCTTGATCTGGAGTGCATCTTTACAGTCGTTTAATACCGTAAGTAATTTGTCAGAGTGCGTATCATTATAAAAGTTTATGGCTATAATTTTTGCCGTTAAGGTAATGAGTTGTTCAAGTTTTGGAATAAAATAATCTGAGGCTTTCTGCAAACGTTCCATAAAAGCACTTTCATTTGCAGGATTTTCATTGGTGCTTATTTTCGAGAATTCCTTTGTAATGAAATTTCTGACTACTTTAAAGATCTCGTGTTGAAAGATCTGGTTTCCCTGTTCGTAAATAGCCAAAAAAGCATTCTTCTCGTCTTTATCGATCAGTTTGGAGCGACCGAGTTTCTCCCAATCTTTGGCAATCAGCGAAAAATCCAGAAGCTCATGAATCAATCCCCAGGCATATTGCTGCGTATAACGTGCCAGCAGTTCAGCAGTAGGTTTATCCTGATGAGCAGCTTTAGTGAAACTGATTACTTTTGCATCGGTAATGATATTTTCGGAAACCACAGGCGATTTCAGGATCAGTCCTTCCAGGCTTCTGCAACGGCTTAGTGCTACGTAAGCCTGTCCGTGGGTGAATGCGGTGCTCACATCAACTATTGCCTGGTCGAAGGTTAATCCCTGGCTTTTGTGCACGGTAATGGCCCAGGCCAGTTTAAATGGATATTGCGAGAAGGATCCGGTACTGGTTTCGTCGATTTTATTTTCTTCGTTGCTCAGGCTATATTTAACATTTTGCCAGATTTCTTTTTCTATTTCGATTTCCCTGCCACCGTTGGTGAAAGTTACTTTTATCGAATCCTGACTGATTGCTGTAACTTTTGCCGCTTTTCCGTTGTAGAATTGCTTTTTACCTGAAAAATCATTTTTGATAAAGATGACCTGTGCACCTAGTTTTAGCTGAAGTTTTTCGTCGGTAGGGTAGGCATCTTTAGGGAAATCGCCACTTACATCTGCATTGAATTCGAAAATCTCACCTGGCAATTTTTCTAAACAACCCTGGTTAATTTCATTAACCAATTGGTTATGTGTGGTGAGCGTGATGTAATCATCTTTCCATTCCTGATCTAAAGATGGATCGTAACGCTCATTCAGTTTGGCAAGAAGGCCGGCGTCGAGACTGTTTTCCCGCATTCCATTCAAAATGTCAAGAAATACGGGGTCTGATTGACGGTAAACTTTATCTAAAGTGAACGTAAGCATTGGCGTAGACCTGAAAATCAGGCTATCGAAAAAGTAGGGGCTGGAATAATAACTACCCAGGATATACCAGGCATCGTGAAAAATAGGAGAGAGCTGGTACAGATCGCCGATCATTAACACCTGAACGCCACCAAAAGGACGGTTAGAGCCTTTAACACGTTTTAACGTCCGGTCGACAAAATCAATCAGATCAACCCTAACCATACTAATCTCATCAATGATCAATAAATCAAGGCAACGTAAGAGCCTTGTTTTTTCGTCTGAATATTTAAAATTAGTTTCAGCGTTTTCATCAACAACCGGAACCAGGGGACCGAACGGAATTTGAAAAAAGGAATGGAGCGTTACGCCACCAGCATTTATTGCTGCAACAGCGGTAGGTGCAACAATGGCGAAATTCTTTTTTGTGGTATCCCTAATCTTGCGTAGCAGGGTTGTTTTACCGGTTCCAGCTTTACCTGTTAAAAAAACAGGCTGATTGGTGGTGGCTAAAAAATCGAGAAGAAGTTGGTTGTCCGGGTCGGGCGTATTCATATCAATTACAAAATTAACCTATTCGAAATTGATTTGAGGACAGGTGAGCAGGCGTTTTATCAACATTTTTTAATGAGAAACGCGGGTGTGTAAAATGAAAATTAAAATTAAGCGCTTGAAAATGAGTTTATATTCTTTCTTTTTATGAAAAAAGGGTGAAAACATTTTCCTAATTTCAATTCAAATTTGTAACATTGCACTCGCAAAAAAGGAATACCTTTTTTCCGGGCCTATAGCTCAGCTGGTTAGAGTAGAAGACTCATAATCTTTTGGTCCCTGGTTCGAGCCCAGGTGGGCCCACTGCTTTAAACCCCTTTAAGGATGACTTAGAGGGGTTTTTTGTTGCTCTCCGTCGAAACTCAATTTTTCTGGGAAGATCGAACCAATTATTTCTCTTTTTATGGCAACTGTACCATTTCTAGGTAGTAAATCTAAGTTTAAAACAACATTGACAGCTGTTTTAGTTGATTTTCTAGGTTTACTTTGGGACTTTCATTGTCTAATAGTTTTGCTTCTAATACAGTTATTTAAATTTAAGCTTGACACCTTACCCGGTACCAAGTACGAATATAACGGCAACGCCATGACAATCCTTATTCTCTTACTTGAACGCATATATCATCAACCGTATGAGCTGTTAGTGACAAATTACCTTAAAAACCACCTTGGTCTTTACGATACAGGAACAAAAATTCCTGTGAACCAGTTAAACCGTTTTATTCAGGGATATAAAGATGTGTCACGTCCTGTACAATGGTATGATTTGATTTATTTTAATTCATATTCAACTTCAATGGTTAATGTAGGTCTTTTAAATTCCTTATCATCCAAAGCGCAGTATTTAATCGTTTTAGGTAATGTAAATTCACCTATAGCAGCAAATTCAGCTTGATAAAGCACATCTGAAGTGGAATGTCCCTCACTAGAGTAGCTATGAATAATTAACTTGCCTAATATTCTTTCAACTTGTTTGGTTGTCGGATTAATCATCACATTGATGTCTTTGAGATAATGATTTATATTTTCAAGTTTACTGCTTATCTTAATTCTATTTTCATTCTGGATACTGCTGTCCTGAGCGGAAAAAAAGGGAAAGGCCATTACCCAGATCAGTTCTTTACTGGTGGAAGATAAATAGAGATTTTCATCGCTTTCTATTCTTGGATATTTGTTTTCCACATTGCCCAAAGAGTCATATTGAAGAACCGTAACCGTAAGTTTGCGGCCTTTTACGTGAGATAGACCAAATTTTTGGTAATCAAATAAAGGCTCTATCGGTGCCATTTTTTTTTCGAGCAAATCGTCAGAGATAGAATTTTCAATATCCATTTTAATTAGATCTGTAATTCTATTTTTAAACGTTTCGTAAGGTTCAATTTTATCGAAATACCCCCAGATTTGAACGCCTTTTCCTACTGCTTGTTTACCCCTTTCAGATTGAAAAAGGACCATGTGTTCAAAGAATCTCCCGCCGAGATTAACTTTATCAATGCTTTTTTCTAAAGTTCCATCAGGTTTCAGTACGTTTAAATTGAAATAGTTCCTCTTTCGTAGCTTCTGAGGATTTCCAAATAGTTCGTAATTTTTTTGCACTTTTTTTTTCTTACTTATTTGAAAAATATATAAGCTATTGTGGAAGAGATAATCTGAAAGAAGTTTATGTTTGATTTGATTTTCTTTGCCATCAAAATCGGGATATGTTTTGATCAGCTCAAGTAAAGGATCTTTGAAATAGACTTTTACATTATAGTCAGATAGTTTAAACTTGTCTACTTCTTTGAATTCTGTAACGTTCTGACCGAAAATATTTAAATTTAAAACGGCTATAAAAGCAATAGATAGGAAAAGAAAAAGAGATTTTCTTACTTGGAGCATTATTTGAATATTTACTCAAATCTTGATATTTAATTCTTATAAACCAAATTTAGTTTGTAAATGGACATTTAATCAAAAATTGGCCACTGAATTATTTTGGTGGAAGATGTTAGTCCTCAAAAAATAGTTCAATTTATTTTAATAAATCATCGATTGAACATAAATCAGATAGGAAATGGTTCGAGAAGGCGCCCAGGTGGGCCCACAAACCCTCTTTACATTCCGTAAAGAGGGTTTTGTTTTTATTTATTTGCCTTAATTTTTATCAGGCTTAGAAGACAGTTGATAAGTAGAAGTACTTTCCTGTATAAATATTTATTTACTTAACTACGGTTGCTTCTAATTCTACCTTCAACGTTTCAAAAAGACTTTTAACTTCAAATACCGTACTAGCCTGTTTTATTTTATTTTTAATTATCCAGGCTTGCAGTACGTCAAAATTTTCAAAAAGCGCTGTAGATTCAGTTGTATATATATTGAGGCGAACAATGTTTTTCATTTCGTACCCGGCACAATGAATCACTTTCTCCAGGTTTTCGATAGTCTGAACCAACTGGCTTCTGATATCTGCATCACTCGAAATGCCGTCATCGTTTATGGCCGTTTGTCCGGAAATATACAATGTGCTTTCTACATTCCTTACTTCAACAGCCTGGCTATATGATCTGGCATCCTGCCAGGTCCATGGGTTAATTTCTCGCTTTTCCATATATGTATTTTTGCATTATTTAATGCAAAAGTCTACATACCCACCTGGAAGTAGGCGTGACAAACATCACAGATTTTAAATATTAAGAACCAAGCCGACTTAAAGTTTCCCGGGAGACACCGAGATATAAAGCCAACGTTGCTTTTGGTACACGTTGCAGTAAACCTGGGCTCTTATTGATCAAGTTTTCATATCGCGCTCGAGCATCAGAAGTGAGAAAAGACAGTATGCGTTCTTGTGATCCAATGTGGCCAGCGATAGACTTCATAAGGAAAAAGTGCTCCATTTTTTGCAGACCATTACAAAGCCTATTGAAGTTTTCCAATGATAGCGAGTAGGTCTCGGTATTTTCGAGACACGCCAAAGAGAAAACGGCCCTACGTTGAGCATAATAGGCATTGAAATCAGTCTCCCACCAATCTTCCATGGCAAACGATACAATGTGCTGCTTTGCGGATTCGTCCATATAAAAGAGCTTTACAAGTCCTGATAAAATAAAAAAGACATCTTTAACGTGGTCTCCAGCCTGAATTATGAATTGGGTTTTCTTAAAGGATTGTAACGCAAAATGACCTATGACGAAATCAAATTCGTTGTCTGTAAGTTTTACCACTTTTTCAATATGGTCCCTTAATATTTTCTTTGGATTATTGATCAAACCTATACAAACTAGTAATAATTATTTGCATAAAGATACAGACTCAATAGCCTGTTATACAACAACGATGTACAACTAAATTTTGCATTTCAGTTAGCAGGTCAAGAGAACAATTAATTACCGTGGAATCGCCGGAAAGGCAAGTCTCAGCAGTGACCCGAAGACACCAGAACAAAGCGCGGCATTCAGAGATGATAAGAACGTGGAAAAGGATAATAATCCATTGATCCGGGGTATCTAAACTTTTGCGTAACAAAACATACATAAAAAACAGAATAATGATAGCTCGCCTAAGCTGAGTGCCAAAATGACAAATGGGGAATCTTTACCACTCAAAGAATTTTGTTGATTGTGGCCGCGATCTTTACCGGGGGAGAACCACTCGTAAAAATCACTTCCAAAGATGATTTTTCTAAAATTGAATCATATTTTCCTGCTCAATTCTAAAGAGCAAATCCAGAAATTGGGCCGAAAAAAACTGCATTACTGAACGGCAGATCTTAAAGAAGTACAGTATTTGAGAAAATAATTTCTAATACAACATAAAGGAAAGGGAGGCTGTACCTTATTCTTTTTTTAACATCCCTAAAGCTATAATTAATGGGTAGTTGGATTACCTTTATTTAATAATTGTACAATCTTTTCCAGCATTGCGAAAATATCAAATGGCTTTTTAACAAATTCTTCTGCCCGGCAACCACTGTTCATCTGTTGCATATCGGCATGTGCGCTCATCATAATTACTGGTGTGGCTGAAGTTTTTGGTGACGACTTTAATATCTTGCATACCTCAAGGCCATTGCCATCAGGTAACATTACATCCAATATGAAAAGATCCGGACTGGAATCTTTTTTGGTTAAAAAATTATTCACGGTAGTGTAGCATTCTACCTCATAACCTTCTTCTGAAAGGAGAAACTCTAATATATCCCTAATGCCCTGATCATCTTCAAGTATTCCGATCAGTTTGTTCATATTAATTTAATTCTGTTCATAAACTGATGACTGTTATAGCGTAAAGGAACAATTTAACATTATTCACCTGAAGTTGCGTTGTCTTTTGCATCCTCTTCATATCTCTTTTCTTTTTTATCCTCGTGTACAATAAGTGATTCAGGGTTAGCGGCCGCAGGATTAGAACCTGTACCCGAAGTTTTTGGCAAACTTAAAAGATCATTGTTATCGCGCTCAGGAGTGATTTCTATGTCTGTATTACCTAATGCAATCTGGTTTAGCTGCTCGGAATCGTTTCTTTGATCCGTTTGTCTTTCTTGTTTTTCGTTTTTTTCTGTATCTGACATAGGTTTAGTTTTATGAAAATAAACAGCATAAAAAGGCCGAAAGTTTTAATTAATGAAAAAGAACATTCCCTGCAAACTTATTTTTGGCGTGGTTTGCGGTTGCGCTTGTACAGAGTTGCTGATGAGATTTCTTCAACCTGTAAAACGCGTTCCCGTTCGCGCTGTTGTTTTCTATACCTGCTGATAAAGGTATTGCGCATGATTATAAAAAGCCAGCCCTTTATATTGGCTCTCTGGTCAAATTTTGCGGCAAACCGCGTGGCCTTTACCAACGTATCCTGCAAGAGATCATTTGCATCATCAATGTCGTTCGTAAACTTTAATGCATGTGAACGTAGGGCGCCTGCATGAAGCTTGATGTTGTTCGTAAATTCGTATTGTTTCATAGGTAGATATTTTTTAAGATGTAATAACTTTCAACAAAGCATATACCATTTGGCATGGCCATTTTCTACCTAAGCAAGGGTTCGCGTATAAGCCGCGGATCGGAAAATAGGGGGTGTTTTTTCTTCTGGAGGATACTGTTTCAATAAAATTTTCAGCAAAAAATAAAATGATTTTTATAGCATTTCCTTCCGATCAGTTCCTGGGGAAATTCATAAAATGATACTATTTATGGGTGGAACAATACCAAAGTTGAATGCTGGACTTTAAGATGTTTTAATATAAGATTGATGTAACGAAAGCACAAGTCAGGCGACGGCTAAGGCCCTCGGCACTAAGACTTGCGCTAGAATGGGTTTTTAGAGAGATTAATGTATTGATTTAATGAAAGCTCATTCAGACGACGGCGCTAAGAATTGTTCTATAATTGGCGACAGATGATGAAAGAAGCAAGGGTTGATCAAGATTGATGTAACGAAAGCACAAGTCAGGCGACGGCTAAGGCACTTAGCGCTAAGACTTTTGCTGGAATGGGTAATAAATCATTAAGTTAAGCCATCGGCTTAGGTATGCATAATTTAACCACAGATAAAAAGGATGCACACAGATATAAAAATCCGTGTTTATCTGTGTACATCTGTGGTTAAAAACCTTAACTTAATGACATTGGGGTTTACACTTCCTCACCTGTATTAATTGAATAGGAGCGACCAGATCAAAACACACCCATTCAAACAAATTAATCTACTTTAAATACCACGGCGGTCACATAAGGCATTTCTGAAGGGCAATTTATAATCAATCCATCATTCTGTTGTTTCCACTCCAGTTTACCCTTATATCCTACCAAGCTTACATTTTTTATTGCTTTATTTAAATAGTTCTGCTCCACACCAAGGGATTTGATTTTTAACCCAGCTCCTTTTTCTGGTGCAGTCATGCAAAAAGCATAAAGTGACCCGTTTTTACCTATCGTAAAACGAAAATCTTCTTTGCTGAATTTGAATTCTGCCTGTTTCCTTCCCAATTTTCCGCCAGGTAGCATTTTTAGCTTACCGTTTTGCTGTTCCCCTTCTCCCGGGATTTTCCAGGACCGGCTTCCGTATACCGCTTCCCCGTTCCTGCGCATCCATATACCTACTTCTTTAAGCATCTTTAAACTGCCTTCATCCAATGAACCGTCTGGCAGTAATGAAACACAAAGTGCAGCATTGCCGTCTCTGGCGATTGCCTCAATCACATATCTGATCATCATGCCGGAATCATAGGTAAAGTTGGGTGCATAATACCAATCTCCAACAGGCGCTTCTGCAATCCAGGGCTGATTTGTTTTAATGTTTTCCGGAATAGCGAATTCCTCTGTAGTAACTGTACCGTTGGTTTTGTCACGGAACTTGACAATACTGAAGGTATTCACCTTTCCACGATGTGCCAGGGTTCTGTTGTAGTAGTCTGCAATTACGCTCTGCATAGCATCAGCCTTATAACCGGTACCTGTACCATTACCCGTAAAAGGCCCCTGTACCGTGCCATCTGTATAAATAAAGTCAGGATCATAGTGCTCTACCACATCCATCATGCGCATTGCCCAATTTGTTGCATACCATTTGGCATAATCCAGGTGTTTGCTGAATATTCCCGGCGAAGGCGGCGACCAGGGACTGTGCGATTTTTCTGCCACCCCCTTGTATTCACGCAAGTCAATTCCATAGAGCATGCGTGGGTCGTAACCCTCCCACCATTTACCTTTTCCATCCGCAAGCGTAAGATTACCATCATAAGGGATTCCTTTTTTTGCACCTTCAGTATCGCTGCCGAATGCTGTTTGCCACCACCACCAGGTATATTCGTGATGAAAGGTAACACCATAGCGGATATTATTTGCACGGCATGCTTTTGCCCATTCCCTTAACAGATCTCGTTTAGGTCCGATATTGACAGAATTCCATGGCTGATATTTCGAGTTCCATAAATCATAGTTGTCATGATGTACACCCTGGATCATTAAAAATTTTGCTCCGGCATCTTTATATATTTTAGCCAGTTTTGCCGGATCCAGCTTTTTAGGGTTCCAATCACGAAGAACTTCTTTGTATCCGGCTTCTGATGGATGACCATATTTTTCCTGATGTTTTTTATATGCGGGGGTACCTGGAGTATATAGCCTGCGCGCATACCAATCTCCACTTTCACCAGATGCCTGTGGCCCAAAATGAACCCAGATGCCAAACTTCGCGTCTCTTAACCAGGCTGGATCTCCCGGATAATTGGATTCAATAGATGCCCAGGTAGGCTTGAAGGGGCCTGGGTAAATAGGTAAATTAAGTTTTACTTCAGAAAATGAGTTCCAGTCGCCCATTGGCGTACTATCTATTGCTCCTGGAGGAGGTATCTGTGGTATTGGAGTGACTGCCTTTACAGCACTTTTTTTATTTGTTGATTGTGCCCGTATTGTTGTAAAACAAAGTAAAATAATAGCAAAGCAGATACTGGCTTTTAAAATTTTCATCATGAATTAAATTAATATTGTAATCTAATCGACCTCAGCAACACAAATGCTGATGAGGTCAAGATTAATAAACTTCAATATAACACTTATTTTTAATCTATAAAATCAATTGTAATATGATTGCAAGCCTCTTGTTTGTTTTACCTTTATTAGCGTATGTCTTAGTGTGCGGGGTGACGGGTTGGCTGAGTTGTGCTCTCATAACACCTCACTAATTGGAGTTTTTAGAGAGATTAATGTATTGATTTAATGAAAGCTCATTCAGACGACGGCGCTAAGACTTATGCTAGAATGGGGCGACAGATTACGAAAGAAGCAAGGGTGATCAAGATTGATGTAAAGAAAGCGCAAGTCAGGCGACGGCTAAGGCCCTCGGCACTAAGACTTGCGCTGGAATGGGTTATCATCCTTTAGGCATTTCCTGGATTTCGCACCTGTTTGCTTCTCAAATCGGGTAGTAAATGATTAAGGCTTGTAAATCTTAAATGATGCCTGGCTTGCCAGACAAGCTGTATGCTTTGATAGGGAAGGAGCAATTTATACAAGCGCTGATTCTCAGGAAGTATCTTATTATAGGGCTGCCGGACCGGCAGCCCTATGGATATTATTAGCTTATTATTGCTCCGGAGAGAAATGAGCATTTAGTGCAGCTGAGGTGGAGCTAAAGAAGCCCCCTACAATGGTAGTCATTGTTTTAAATGCAGCTGTATTTTCAAAGCCGAAGCTGACCTCCAAAAGTAGCTCCACACGGTTGTCATCCATCACGCTCACCTTAAATGAACCTGTGTAGCCATCGATTCCTGTTACCCCATCGGCCGTATAACTGTAGCTATAAGTATCATGTTCAGCCAATGTCTCTATTATTTTGATACCGCTGGGTAATGTGATGGATCTCACTTTACCTTCTATTATGAAAGTGTCCCAGAACGGTTTTGAGAAATCACAGGTATAACCGGCCACGAGGTCTTTCATTCCCGGGGCGAATACCCATTTCTTTTTGATGTTGAACTTTCTCCCATCGGGTATCACCTGTAAAGGAATATAAAGCTCCCCGTAAACTAAATCGGTTATCGCATCAGTATCCATAATTCCCTTAGTGTATTTGACCACCCATCTTGAATTCGCTTTGGTGCGGTCTTTTTCTTCTGGTTCACAGCTCACTTTGAGATTCAGTTCGCGTTCAATCAGATCATAAATCGGATTATCGCTTTCGGATGATTTCAGAATACCGCTTACCGAGTGACCATAGTTGAGCAAAATAGAAAGCCAGCCCATTGTGGTTCCTCTTGGCACGGTGATCAAAAACAGGCGTTCTGTGAAAGAAATCAACCGATCAACCTTATTCTGATCCATGACTGCTCCATTGTTCAAAAGCAGGTTCAGTTCTTCATATAAAACATCCGCCCTGCTGGCCAGGTAGGTCGGTGGCCCCTGCATCAGCGCCTGGGTGTAATCTGCAGGAAGATGGTCGATTAGCCAGGTTGGGATATCATCCAGGTTGGCATCAAATCCTGTTGGCCACCGCGAAGTTTCCACCCGTTGCAATGGATCCATTTCAAGCAAAGTTTTGCCTTCATTGTAAATTTCGCGCTGGAAGATATTCTGGTGTTGATCGTTGGTGACAGAAATGATGAAGGGATCAATCGGTTCCCCGTCTTTTGATACCAGATGGTTGTCTCCGTTTAAAAAAGGCCTTATGCCGTCCTTTTCAAGCAGGTTGAGGCGTAGGGAACTCCCCGTGCTCAGCACATCCGAAGAATCATATTTCACCAGGTCATTGAGACCATTAACCTCCAGGTATTGTTGTACGCCCGAAGTCTGCACCGCACCAGTGGATTGCATGATCTGTAAAGGCACGTATCCGGCTGTTGCCCCGCTGTTAGCAGTTACCTGTAGGGTAAGATCAATAATATTGACACCTATAGGGGGCAATTTTTCCCTTGGTTCCCTTAGGATATTTTTTTGTCCGGGAAGGTCTTGCCATACCAATGCGCGGTCAAGCGTCCGTTCCCCGTCTGCGGCATGCAGCATATGCGTTCCAGTACAGCCGGACTCATCAGTCGGTGGGTCAGGGTCTGTAGAAAGCTGGACCAGGCCGAAACCGCCGAAGCGCAGCTTGAGTACCAGTGTGTCTTCGAATATCCTGTCCTGTTCATTCGGATCTTTAGGTTCCTGGCCAAGCATTGAAGGGTTTTCACTAAACAGTCCTGCATCTGGGAATTCCTGCTGATAGTTCAGGTCGGGCATGGTGTTGGAATAACCGCCATGTTCGCGGAAAGGAAACTGTTTTTCGAACTCGTTCAATCTCGAAAGTCCGGAAAGCCTCGTAATGATCATTTCTGCCTGATAACCGCTAAAATTGGCTTTAACCACCTCAATCTGTTCTTTGGCCCAATCAGATACATTTGCCAGTACGCGGAGTGCCAGATAATCGACCTGTTTATTGATGGCTTCGCTTCGCTCGTTATCTAAAAAATAATCTGCCAGTTGCGTTGCGTCTGTCGGTAAACCTGGCAGCGCATCCTTATCGAGCCTGAACATTGCCTTCAGGTCAACTGGAAAAAAGGAGATAAGCTCTAAGAACGGTCTGATAGACAGGGACATCATCGGCCAGGTGGCGATCATCTCAATTGCCAGTCTCCGGTCTTTGTCGGTCTCCCAGAGTTTGACCTCATAAATACGGGAAAGCCATGACAGCATCACCAGGTAACAGGCATTGAATTGTTTGGGCATTTCGGCAACCAATTTTTTTAGGGAGTGGTTGTCCATATCTATTGGCAGCGGATCCCGGTTTGCACTGAAAGTAGTGCCCACATTTTTGCAGAGCTGCTGTTCAAATTCCATATCCATATAGATCATCACAAACCTGTATAGGTGTGATTGGCGACACAGTTCTGCATCTGCAAGCCATGGGGGCGTGCTGTATCCTTTGGTTCGGGCATTCCTTTTGTCCTTTTTCCAGGCATCAAGGTAGTGTCTTGTCCCGCCAATTTCGGTTACTTTGGCCAAAAAACGTTCTGCTGTGGCTTCAAATCCTTCAAATCCTTCTCCTTCCTCCACAATTTCATTTACGATGCTTTCTACATTTTTAAAGTAACGTAATGCATTTTGTGCGTTTGCCGTTGAAAATTCTGTGTAGTTTTTGCTCCTGTAGACAGGGCCAACGGGCAGAAATCCTTCACCGGCAGCAAAACCTTGCATTTCGTTGTTGAAACCAAGGTTTGAATTTTTAACCTTGCCGGTGTCGAAGGCCTGCTGGTAGAGGGGAAGGATCCCTTTGGTGTAAAAGTCTCCGATTGACTGAAAACGCACATATTTAAGGTCTTCCTCTGCATCGGGCAAGGCTTCCAGAAGGGCAGCCTTTAACATCCCCTCGTCACTTGGTGCCAGGTTGAGGTAGATATCGTTCAACGCCTTTTTCATGTCGTCTCTTTTTTGCTGGTCGGCGATGTTGTACAGGATCCCTTCGAGATGAAAATCCAGTTCAAACTCATAGAGTTTCTGGAACAGGGCTTTGTTCTGGTCACCGAACGGGCTTGAATCCTGTAGAGAATCTGTCGATTCAAAAAGAATGAACTGTTTGATCTGCTTACTGGTTAATCCTTCCAGGGGGATTTCGGTACCCTCATCCTGGGTCTCCCCGGGCTGGTAAATGTCCCAGTTGGAGATAAACCAGTTACCGGTGTCTTTTTTCCGGTCTGGCAGGGCAAAGCTTGGAGACTCATCAAGCGCGCGCAGTAAGCACTGCACGTAGTGGAGGTGCATCATCTCTTCGTGTGAAACACCAAGGATACTCTGCTTCCACTGGCGGGCCTTTTCAAATTGGATAGCTTTCCTCAGGTTGGGTTTGCCGTTGCTCAGTAGGGCAAATTCTTCTGGCAGGCTTTTAATGGTTGATGCCGTATACAGATAAGTATCCAGCAGGCAATGTTCAAGCTTGGAGGCCTGATGCAACATGCCCACGAGCATGTTCAGTTCATTGTTTTTCATGGAGCGTAATTGGTTAAGATGCGTTTGTTTAATTTATCTGGTTAAGGACATAAATTTATATAATTTTTGATTGATTTAGTGACTTTCGTAAAATCTTTAGATTCTAAAACCTATCTATAAATGCGACAAAAACTCAAAATTACATTACCATCTATTGTTCGATATTTACTTTTGCAGCAAAAGAAGATACTGTTTTTGTATCAGTACTATCTACGACTACGTAAATACCTAAAATATTATTTTGATATACTGTATTAGCACTTGTAACACTTGAGTCTGGAAAATCGATATCTATCCAATTTGCTTCTCCAAATGATCCGTCAGAATTTCTACTAACAGAAACAAATGATGCTCCATTTTTTTCTCCATTTACTGTAAGCCAATCCGATGGCATATTATAACCACCCTTTTTAGAAATTGTAATGCCTTCAAAATGAGTTATTATAGACAAAACTGTTTCGTTTTTATAGCTAAATGATTTCAAATTACTGGTTTGTTTCGTTTTAGAATTATAATCAACCAAAAAGGCCTGACTTATTTTGCCGAATTTTGGGCTTGTATATCCTCCTGCCATAGTATAACTATCTTCACCATTATGCCAAATGCCATACAAAGTAGTGGTTAATGAATCGGGTACTTTAAAGTCTGTACATTTTTTATTGACTATGTCATAGAGAAATGCGTATCCGTTTTTATCATTATCAACATCATAATTTCCAACAGCAAGACCACCCATTACACTATGAACAAATACATTATTTGTATTCCCGTCATTGGGTGACACCTGAACCCACGTTCCTGAACCATCAACAGGACCCTCGTAAAAGAATCCTAGATTTCCACTAGGGGCTTTACCGGTAGAGGCTGATATTTTATAAGATCCAACTAACTGTATCGTACCATGAGGTCCGTTATTAGGTCCGTAGCAAGAAGTATTAATAACGGTAGCTTCTGGTGAACCCGGAAAATTAACATTATACCACTTTCCTTCGTTACCGCTTCCTTTAATTGTTCCCTCATAAATTAATCCCTGAACAAGATTATTCGAACCTACTAAACTGCCTGCGATATATACATTTTCAGATCCCGAAACTCCTCTGATTCCTTGTATGGTTGTTTGCCCGGCAGGATTATTAAAATCTGCATAACTTACTGTATTTACCTCTGATTTTATATTTTGTGACATAATTTTGCTTTTATTATTACTATTTGAGTGGTTGTATTTTAGATTTTAAAGGTGTTTTTAGTCGAATGTCGTATTACTAATAAACATCTTTTGGCATATTGACCCAGAGTTTTTCTATCTCAAGTTGATGCAATTGCGCTTCTAAATCTTTTCTGATTTCGCTATATGCCGGATCGTAAGCAAGATTGGTACTTTCTAACGGATCATTGACTAAATCATACAGTTCATATTGTTTGAAATAAGCTGTTGAAGCATCAAAGTAATAATCGAATTTCCACTTTTCTGTTCTGATACAACGAATACGATTAGCAGCTTTTACAATCGTCCAGCTGCTATTAGAGCCTGCCTTAATATCATCATAAGTAAATAAGATACTATGCTGAACAGGAGTATTATTCTCCATTACAGGAAGTAAACTTGTACCCGCAAGTCCTGTAGGTGGATTTGATACATTTGCAATATCAATAAAAGTGGGCATAATATCGGCCAATGTCGCCAATGCCATTGATTGTTTTATTTTCTGATCCTTAAATAAAATTGGATTTGAAATTACAAGTGGTACTCTTAATGCTTCTTCATAAGCAACAAAAGTTTTCTGTCGCAATCCTCCGTGAGCCAAACCCATTTCTCCGTGATCAGATGTTAAAGTAACAATTGCAGCATCTGCCAATTTATTTCCATGCTCATCTTCTTTGTATAATTCTTCAATCAGATATCCAATTTCTTTATCAACATGACTTAATAAATAACCATAAAAATTAATGTAGTTTAGTTTATCCTCTGCACTAGCAATTTCGCCCAGACTTAATGCCATATTGAGTAAAATTTGTTCCTGTGCCATTGGTTTTTTATTTTCAAGTAAATTTTCATTTATGGTATCAGGAAGTCCAATTTCTCTGCCCAACCAGCTTTCGGGATAGTATCCTGAAGTCCCTGCTGATTTTGGATACGCTAATACATCATGCGGGTTGACCAGTGAAAGAATAAGACAATACGGTTTATGATTTCCAGCAGCTCTTTGCGCTTTTACTTCCTTCAAATATTGTATGGCTTCGGCTGTATATTTTGCATCGTGATTTGCATATCCACCACCAAAATTAAGGGGATTAACATCTTCGCCGGCATCTGGAGCAACCCATCCCATTGCTCCGTATAATGAAATATCTGCAGCGGTTAAACTTTCGTAATTTGTTTTAGTTCCATTAGGCGCTACTCCTTTACTCATATGCCATTTGCCTCTGTATTGCACATCATATCCATCTGCCCAAAGTACATTCATTATATTGGGCAAAGAATTACTTAGTGTTGGTTCTTGCGGAGATAAAAGACCTCCTTCGGTTAGCGTTTGGCTTACACCATGTTTGGCAGGATATGTTCCTGTAAATAAGGTTGCCCGGCTTGGGGAGCACATACAGGTATTGCAAAAAGCTCTGTCAAAACTAAATCCATTCTGTTTTAGAAAAGTTAGCGTTGGGAGATTTTTCTCTTCCCATCCAGGCGGAAAATGTTGTGTGGCACGTTGCTCATCAGTAACAATAAGAATCATGTCAGGCTTTTGCCCAATTTCATTAAGTTTTTCTTTTAAGTTCATTGTTTATTTGTTTATTATTATGAAAAGGATGTAAGGTTCTGTCAATTGTTGGATAACCCTCAACAACCATAGGTTTTAAAGGGTATTGCCAATTGCAAGCCCGTAAGAAAAAATGAAATAGAAATTCAAGGTAAAACTTTACACTTCTTCGTTTGGTATACTAAATGTAGTCAGGAAAAAAACACAGTCAAATACTTAATTTTAAGTATTTGAACATCTATAAACAAAGGTTTTTTATCTTACGGTCTGTTTCAACTAAAAAAGACTCGCCCGATGCCCTTTACTAGCGCAAGTCCAATGTCATTAAGTTAAGTTTTTTAACCACAGATGTACACAGATAAACACGGATTTTTATATCTGTGTGCATCCTTTTTATCTGTGGTTAAATTATGCGTACCTAAGCCGAGGGTTTAACTTAATGACATTGAGCGCAAGTCTTTAGTTTGCGGAGTGATGGGGGTGGCTGACTTGTGCTTTCATAACAACTTAACTAATTTAGACTTTTAGAGATTAATACATTACTTTTAACTAAAGTAAAATTCAGCAGGCAATTGCTTAAGCCCGAGGCGCTAAGACTTGCGCTGGAATATGATCTTTCATTTTTGGAACATCATTCATCTTGTTTCTGTTCCATCAATTGATTTAGATTTTTATTTCCCTGTGAAGCATAAGATTTTTAATTAACTTACTAATGTCCCAAATTTAAATATTGTAGTTTTGTGATACGCAGAAACATATTGTTCGTTTTCTTAACGCCGATAATAAAATCTTAGCCAGAATAATTGATATATAAAGAATTTCCTCCCGGCCGGTTACTAGCTAAATTTATAAAAAGCTATTGGTGGTTTGATAATTCCACAGCTGAAAAACTGGACTTTACAATTTTGCCTGACGGCTATTTTGACCTTATCGTTTCACTTGAGCGTTACAAACAACAAGAAATTTCGCTGACTGGGTTGTGGACAAAACCAGTGGATGTTTCCATCGAACCTGGCAGACAACTTTTTGGGATACGGTTCAAATTATTAGCGGCCGACTACATTTTAAAGCAAAAAATTTCTGCAATTTTAAATAGTGAACAAGTAGTGAATAGCGGGTTTTGGCAATTAGACCAGCTTTCATTCAATAATGTAGAAACAATCATTGAAAAGTTGAATAAAACAATTTTTTCAGCTATATCCGATCAAAAAGGTATTGACATTAGAAAGGAGAATTTGTTCAATTTGCTATATCAGACCAATGGCGAACTATCAGTTGATGGATATTCTCAGCACGTATATTGGAGTAGCAGACAGATCAATCGTTACTTCCAGGACAGATTTGGTATCCCTTTAAAATCATATTGTAAGATTTTGAAATGTTTCGCATCCTTTTCATCTGTTAAAAAAGGGCAGTTCTTTCCCGAACAAAATTATTTTGACCAATCACATTTCATTAAAGATATGAAAGAAATTACAGGGAATAATCCAACAAAGCTTTTTGAAAACAAAAACGACCGATTTTTACAATTAGCCACGATGGAAGAAAAGTAATTTTGTATCATTAAAAAATTAAAGAAAGGCAAAATGAAATTTAGTAACATCAGGCTATTAGTAGACAACTTCGATAAATGCTTTACATTTTACAACGACATTCTGGGGTTGGAATGCTCTTGGGGTGGTTTAGGCGACAATTATGCAAGTTTCAATATTGGAAGCACCTCCGTACTTGCTTTGTTTAAAGCTGAGCTTATGAATACTGCTATAAATAAAGTGGTAAACAAAAATGACGCTGTACAAGACAAAACTGTAATTATTTTGCAGGTAGACAATGTGGATAAGGTGTACTCAGCACTTCGAAATAAGGAAGTGAATTTTTTATCAGAGCCGAAATCGATGTCAGATTGGGGAACCAGAGTTGTACACTTCAGAGACCCCGAAGGTAATTTAATCGAGTTATATTCTCAACTGGCAGAAAAAGCTGATGATTAACGGTCATTTAATTTACCATGTCTCAAAACGATGACGATCTCTGATTACCCTTACTAGCGCAAGTCTTAGTTTGCGGGTGATGGGTTGGCTGACTTGTACTTTCATAACACCTAACTAATTGGGACTTTTAAAGATTAATACATTGAATTTAACTAAAGCACAATTCAGCAGGCAATGGCTTAAGCCCGAGGCGCTAAGACTTGCGCTAGAATATGTTTTTAAAAACGAAAAAAGCCTGAAATCTTATGATTTCAGGCTTTAATTTTTCTGCGGAGAGTGGGGGATTCGAACCCGCGGACCCTTTAACAAGTCAACAGTTTTCAAGACTGCCGCAATCGACCACTCTGCCAACTCTCCGCTGCAAAAGTACAAACTCGGCTTAAAACTGCAAAGTCAGAATGCTTTTTTTTTATATAAACTTGATAATTACTTAACACAGAGGGAGAAAAAATTATTTCTTCTGTATATTTTCTTCAATTGGCTCCGATTTTTTGAACAAATTGAAGGTGGGGCGGATAATCTTCACACTTCTTTTGCTCACATCAACGCTGGCATTGAGCTCAAAACCGATCAATAAAATTAATGAATTGAGGTAAAGCCAGATCATTACTACGATTAATGTTCCTATAGAACCATACACTTTGTTGTAGGAAGCAAAATGGTTAATGTAGAAAGAAAATCCCCAGATGGTAAGAAAGGCAAGTATAGTAGCCAGCCATGAACCTGCGCTAAACAAGCGCCATTTTTTAGTATGCGATGGGCCGTAACGGTATAAAATAGAAATGGTGATGAAATACAAAATCGCCAATAATGCCCAACGGGTAAATTTAATGGTATAAACCAAAAAACTATCTTTTAAGTGCAGTTCGTCGTTAATCTTGTTCAGCAGAACTTCACCCAAGGCCATGGCACTAATGCAGATGATGATCGAAAAACAGATAATTATGGTGAGTACAAGCGCAATAAAACGTTGTTTTATCCAGCCCCTGGTTTCGATAATCAATGATGATTTATTAAAAGCCTTCATCAGGTTTTTAACCCCATTGGTAGCAAAAAACAGTGCTGATAAAAAACCGAAAGATAACAAACCCGTATTTTGCTTTTTAATGATGTCTTTCAATGTCGTTTCAAAGGCATCAAAAGCATTGTGGGGCAGTACCAGCTGAATTAAATTTAAAAGCTGATCCTGGAAACCTTTTATGGGTATAAAAGGGATTAAAGTAAACAGGAAAATAATCCCCGGAAAAATGGCCAGCATGAAACTGTATGCCAAAGATGATGACTTGTTTACCAATGCATCTTTTCCAATTTCACGAAAGAAAAACGTAGCTACAGTATACAAGGGTAATGGACTAAAACCAGGCAGAATGCATTCTTTCGTCCATTCTATAAATGTAGAATAGAGTTTAAGATGTAATAATTGCCTGTGTAACCATTCCATTGTATTGGTTAATTAAAAAACACCGATAATTTTTCCATAAAATTTTCGGGTGGATTTGTCGGTTTATTTTTCGCCATGTCAACAAAAACCAAGGTTGTTGCCCCAATGTTTATGAGTTCTTCTTTTTCGTTATACAGCTCATACTCAAAAAAGATCCTGATGCCTGGTAAAGTTTTGATAATTGTTTTTACAGTAATTTCCTGATCGTAAAGGGCAGGTTTAATATATTTGCACTTTAATTCTAAAACTGGCATCATAATGCCATCAGCTTCCATTGAGCTATAGCTCATGCCCAAACTGCGCAACATTTCTACCCGGCCAACTTCGTAGTATTGTGCGTAATTGCCATAATACATATAGCCCATCTGATCGGTTTCGCCATAACGAACCCTGATTTTTGTACTGTGGCTATACATTATTTAAATATATTTCTTTTGTTTAGCGCTTCACGGTATTTCCTAGCATTGATTTCGTGCTGAGCTTTATTTTCAGCGAAATTATGGTAACCAGAAAAATCTTCCTTCGCACACATGTAAATGTAATTGTTGTTATCGCGGTTTAGTACAGCATCAATAGCATTTATACTAGGCATCATAATGGGACCGGGAGGCAAACCTGCATATTTATATGTGTTGTAAAGCGATTGTACCTGCAATAATTTGCCGGTTACCCTTTTTACTGTAAAATCGTTGTTTGCAAAAATTACTGTCGGATCGGCCTGCAGCAATATGCCTTTATTTAAACGGTTTAAGTACAAACCCGCTATAATTGGCATTTCTTTGTCGTAAAGTGCCTCTGCATCTACGATAGAAGCTAAAGTGTAAACCTGTGCCGGGGTCAGGTTTAAACTTGCTGCCTTTTGCTTGCGGTCTGCTGTCCAGAATTTATCGTATTCCTTATGCATGCGCTCAAAGAAATCAACTGGCGAAATATTCCAGTACATTTCATAAGTATTCGGGATAAACATGGCATATACATTATCCTGGTTAAAACCATATTTACTGATCAGTGCTGTAGAATCTAACACATTGATAAAGCTTAACGAATCGGCTTCCAGGTTGCTGGCCAGATAGGCTGCAAAGTTTTCTTTCTTACGGATGTTATGGAATTTCAATTTAACGGGATCCTGGTTTCCGGCTTTGATCAGGTTAATCAACGTACGGTTGGTCATTCCTTTTTTTAAGCGGTAACGTCCGGGTTTAACACTTGTGGCTAAACTCATTTTTCCGGCAGCTGCAGTAAAAGAAGAAATGCTTTTTAACATACCTTGCTTTTTCAGCGTTGCAGTCAGGTCGTCATAACTGCTTCCTGTTTTAATGTATAAATATTTTTGATTTTCGGTAACGTTAGGGGCAAAGTATAGCCTGTAAATATTTAACGCAAAGTAACCGGCAATTAGAATAACAACAAGTGCAATGCCTATTGCTACTTTTTTGCCTGTACTCATGTTCTTTTTTTCTACTTCAGTCATCTGTAATATAATACTTTTATTGTTGTTTGTTAGATAGTGTAATATTAATCCTGGTGCCTATGGCCACTTTGGTTAACGAATCAGCCAGCATAGGATCTTGTTTAATAATCACAGCAGCAGCACTATCGGTAATAGGTCCATCATAAATAATGTTGCCTAAACTCAGGTTTGAACCCCTTAGGCTAAATTTAGCTTCATCAATGGTTAAACCCATTAGCTGTGGAATATCTACTTCTTCATTTCCACGTCCATCGCCTAAAACCAGGTTAATCCTTGAGCCAACAGGCACAATCTGTCCGGCTGTAATCGGTTGACCACCGAAGGAGGCTTCTAAAACCACATCACGACTTACATCTGGCTTATAGGTTGTATCTCCGAGCTTTAATCTCGAACTTTCTATAATGGCCTGTGCTTCCCTCAAAGTTTTAAACGCTATATCAGGGAATTTTGTATTCGGTGTTTTGCCTGCATTAATGGTTAAATAAATGGTCCGGTTATCTTTTACAAATGTATTGGGGTCAGGATCCTGGTCAATTACAATTCCGGCAGGCTGATCCATAATAAAAACAGAATCTACTTCATATTTTAATCCGGCATTTTCCAGTTTCTGAACGGCCTGCTCAAAAGATAACCCTTTTACCATAGGTACATTTAGGCCCTGTCCGTGTTTGGTGTAATATCTTAAACTAAAAAAAGCAACCAATAGAAGCACAACAACGGTTACTATCGCAGCTAAAATATTGTTTCTAAACGATTTGGTTTTTAAATAATCTATAAATTTAGACATGAATCTTAATTTGGGTTATGCGTACAAGCTCAAATGTAACTATTTTAATGATGGATTGAATTATCGAATCAATTTCTTCACCCAATCATTCAATTACTCACTCCTTCAATAATTCTCCTTCAATAATACTAAAGCACAAAGATATTTATATTTTTGAGGATATATTTATATTCAATTTCTATTTATAAAAAGGATTTTTAACATGAAGAAAACGATAGCATTGTTAACAGGCGGTACCACAGGCGAATGGGTTGTTTCTGTAAAAAGTGCAGCTACTATTGCGCAGAATATCGACTCGGATTTATACGATGTGTATAAGATTATGCTGAACGAAAAGGGCTGGTTTTATGAACCTGCCGATTCTGTTAAGATTGAAATTGATAAAAATGATTTTTCCTTAACACTTGAAGGAAGAAAAATTAAGTTTGATGGCGTTTTTATTGCCATACATGGTTCACCTGGCGAGGATGGGAAATTACAAGGCTATTTCGATATGTTAGGTATCCCATATACGGCCTGCGATGCATTAACTTCATCCATCACCATGAATAAAGGTTATACCAAAGCCGTTGTAGAAGGCATTGATAACCTGCACACCGCAAAATCTGTGCAGATATTTAAGGGTGGCAACTATAATTTAAATCAGATTAAGCAGGATTTAAGATTGCCATATTTTGTTAAACCCAACAGCGGGGGCAGTAGTATTGGCATGACTAAGGTAAAACATGCTGATGATCTGGAAATGGCCATTGAAAAAGCATTTAAAGAAGATAGTCAGATTTTAATAGAAGAGTTTGTAAGTGGCAGGGAGTTTTCGATCGGCATTTTCGGCGCCGAGGGCAAAGTTGTTGTTTTACCTGCAACAGAAGTAATCCCGAAAAATGAGTTTTTCGATTTCGAAGCAAAGTATACGCCTGGCGCAACAGAAGAAATTACTCCCGGTAGAATGAGTGCCGAGGAGGTGAGCCGTGTGCAAAAGGTGGTGAAGGAAGTATATCAGAAATTAAATTGCAGGGGAGTGGTACGTATTGATTATTTCCTAGAGGAAGGAACCGGCAAATTTTATTTTATCGAAATCAATACCATTCCCGGACAAACAGCAACCAGTTTTATTCCACAGCAGGTAGCTGCAATGGGTATTACGCTTAAAGCATTTTATACCCTTTTAATGAAAGAAACGCTGGGGTAGTACTTGTGAGTTTTGTCATTCTGAATGCAATGAAGAATCTTTATACTGATTTACCTGAACAATAATGAACTTCCAAAAACTGATTGATAAAGGTTTAAAACTCAAAAGCTATTCAGAAGATTCAGTTATTTACGAGCCGGGTATGCAGCCCCGTTACGTGTATTTTATCAAATCGGGCGAGGTGCGAATGGTTACCGTGAGTGATGAGGGAAAGGAATTTATTCAGGGCGTTTTTAAAACCGGGCAGTATTTCGGTGAACCTGCTTTATTAATTGATCGTCCTTATTTGGCCTTTACCATTGCCAATAAAGATTCGCAGGTTATTGCGGTAAATAAAGAGGATTTTTTTGAACTGATTAAAAATGAGCCCGATTTTAGCATGGAGCTAATCCGTACTTTAAGTACCCGCCTTTTTTATAAATCGATGATGCTGGAGGAACTGGCGAGTGAAAAGGCTGATCATCGTTTGTTAACGATTATCAATTATCTCCTTGGCGATATTGCTGTAGGTGAAAATTTAAAAGTAACACGACAGGAATTAGCCGACATGACTGGCTTAAGGGTGGAAACCGTTATCCGTAGCACTAAAATATTAGCGGAGAAGGGCCTGATCAAAACCATTAAAGGGAAGATTGTAAAAGTTTAGCGTTTTATTGGGTAGCATGAACGACTAATAAACCAATGACGAGTGAACTGATAAACGATTCTCAAACATGACTTAGATCATAAATTAGTGTCTAATTTTAGGCTTACCTTTGTATTATCAAATTAGAAGATTATGGCTGAGTTATCGAAATTCCAGGCTTTTGTACAGTGTAAATGCCCACGTTGCCGCAAAGGAGATATTTTTACAGGGAGTGCTTATTCTTTCAGACTACAAAAAACCAATATTAACTGTCCGCATTGCAACTTAAAATTTGAGCGCGAGCCAGGGTTTTTCTATGTAGCCATGTTTGTAAGTTATGCTATGAACGTTGCAGAAATCATAACCATTGGTGTGGCATCGTATGCTTTGGGTTTGCCTTTAATTTATGAAAACCTGTGGTATTATGTTGGTTTAATCCTGGCAGGTGTTTTATTGTTGTCACCAATTAATTACCGGTACTCGAGAGTGGTTTTACTACATTATTTAACCCCCGGTTTACACTATGTGCCGGGGAGTGGGGATTAATAAAAATATAAAAGGTGAGCAAACGAATTTTGCCCACCTTTTATATTGATAGTTATGTTAGTATTTGTACGCAATACCTTTTTTAATATTTTGTGAACCGCCCATCCTGTTAGATGAAGAACCTACGGTACTTTTGTCATCAGTCATCAATATGAATGGACATCCAATTTTAGCAGCCTCCATTTTCAATTTCTTTTCTGCTTTTTTATCACCAGAATTACCAGTATGATAATTAATTAATCCGGTTTTTCCTCTGATATCTTCAACCTTTTTTAAACCAGTTGCCGATGATTTGTCCTCTAAAATAACAACTTTTTCCCAGTCTTCTTCAGTGGCTACAGTAATTTTTTCAGTTACATTTTCAACCCTGCCGCTTTTACCATAAACTATTTTTTCAATAGCATATTTTCCTATTGTATTGTCGGCATCCTCGCCATCGTATTTAAATACGATAACATACTCGTCAACCTTTACAACTTTACCTTTCACTGTTTCGCCGTTGTGCTTGGAAATAACATCTACTTGGGCTTTTACAAATAAAGATGTTGAAATAAGAGCAATTAAAATGATGATTTTCTTCATATATTATGTTTTTTTTACGCAAAAATAGAAAAAAAAGTCATAGTAGATTGGCGATAAATTATAAATTCTATGTTAAAATATTGTTTTCTTAAATCAATAAGGAAATCATGATTTTTTATTTAAAATCAGGAACTTATGAGGATTATCTTATGGTTTGAATAACATTCACTAGTGTTTTAACTTTATCTACAGAGGTGAGTTCGTATCGATATTCGTCCTCAATACTGCCCATTTTGGTTTCCGTGTTTCTGAATTCCATTTTACTTGGCACGAACTCCTTTGCTGAAGCATGAAATTGCGTGGCACCGGTTTGATCAATAAGGTTTTTAATGTTGTTTTCATTTATACCCGCACCAGGCATAATGGTAATCCGGCCATTAGCTTTTTTTACCAGCTGCGCTAGTTTTTCTGCCCCTAGAATTGCAGAAGAGGCACCTCCGGAGGTGAGCACTCTTTTTATGTTGAGTGAGATTAAATCTTCCAGTGCCTGATCCATATCGTTGCTCATATCAAATGCCCTGTGGAAAGCTACCTCCATAGGTTTGGCTAACCCGACCAGTTCAGCACATCTCTCTTTGTCGATAGTGCCATCAGTATTAAGTACTCCGGTAACTATGCCGTCACAATTTAATGATTTACATATTTTTATATCTTCTTTCATTAACTCAAACTCAATATCAGAATACAAAAAATCGCCTCCACGCGGACGGATAATCGGCCAAACTTCGATGGATAGATTTTTCTTAGCCAAAGCAATTTGCGCGTAACTTGGTGTGGTGCCACCTTCTGCCAGGTTATCGCAAAGCTCCACTCTTCCTGCTCCACCATTTTGGGCAGCCAATGCCGATTGGTAAGAATTAGCACATACTTCTAAGCAAGCAATTGCTTCTTCACTCATTATATATTAGATTTATCTTGTGGAAAACTGAACATATTAATAATAACTTTTGCCTTTGATTAAAAGATCTTGTTTTTCTGCATTACAAACCGCATAACTAAACCCCTGTTGAATGGCATAAGCACCATATTCGCCTTTTTTATTAATAGCTAAAAATCCTACCTGTATATTTTTGGCCGTTTCGGGTTTCTTTTTAATAATGCGCATTACCGCTTCCTTACAGGCGGCTTCGGGTGTAAAACCCTGACGCATGAGTTCTACTACTAAAAACGAGCCCACATTTCTTACTACTTCTTCACCTACGCCAGTTGAAGTTGCACCACCAACTTCATTGTCTACATAAAGACCGGCGCCAATAATCGGACTATCACCAATTCTTCCATGTAATTTATAAGCCATGCCGCTGGTTGTACACGCGCCTGAAATATTTCCTTTAGCATCAATAGCGAGCATGCCGATGGTATCGTGGTTGTATTGGTTGCCCGGAAGTTTTTGCGGTGCCGCTTTCTCGTAGAGCTTATTTTCGATATTCATTACAGGGGCATATTTAGCCGTTTTTAACCATTCTTTCCATGCCTTTTCACTGGCAGGAGTAAGTAAGTTTTCTTTTTTGAATCCCTGTTCTAAAGCAAATTGTAAAGCACCATCGCCAGCCAGCATCACATGCGGGGTTTTTTCCATCACTTTACGTGCAACGGAGATGGGGTGTTTAATATGTTCCAATGCCAAAACAGCACCGCAGTTACCGAGTTCGTCCATAATGCAGGCATCAAGGGTAACGTGGCCATCGCGATCTGGCAAACCGCCGTATCCGACAGATTGATTCTTTTCGTCTGCTTCAGGCACCCAAACGCCTTGTTCTACTGCATCTAAGGCACGTCCACCGGAAGAAAGTACTTTCCATGCATCGGCATTTGCCGCAATTCCAAAATCCCAGGTAGAAATTACGATCGGGAAATTGCCTGTTTTTCTTTTTTCATTCGGAATTACATTAGCAATACTACTTTTATCAATAGCCAGCAATCCGGCCGATAGGGCAGATGCTTTTATAAATTTACGGCGGTTAAACATTTTTCGGGTTAATTGTTGAAATTGGCTAAATAGTTAATTGTGTTTGATTGTCGAATTGTTATTTTGTTAAATCGAACGATCCTGTTTGAAAATTGCGATTTGAAGATTGGTCTAGTTCATTAATCGTTTTACTTCCGTTTGAAATTGCAATTTAATTATTGGTTATTATTTAATTGTTAGATTGTTGTGATTGCTGAATTGTTGAAACGATCGCTTCAGTTGAATTATTTGATTGACTATTGGTTATTAATTTAACTAATGGTAAACCGATCTGCATCCTTTAAAAAAGGAAATTGCCTCCTTACTTTAACCAGTTCTTCGTAATTGATGCTGAATGTATATAAATCTTCATCTTCAGGTTTATAATAAACCGTATTACCGTAAGGATCTAAGCACATCGATAATCCGCTGTGGTAAATCTGGTTTCCATCATGTCCAACGCGGTTTACAGCAATCACATAACTCTGGTTTTCTATTGCCCTTGCTGGGATTAATGCTTTCCAATGTGCCGATCGTTTATCTGGCCAGCTGGCAACCAAGAGTAAGATGTCGTATTCCTGGTCTACATTACGCAACCAAACCGGAAAGCGCAAGTCATAACAAATGGCCAACCTAATTTTCCATCCTTTAAGTTCGACAATAAGTTTTTCTTTCCCGGGACTAAAATGCTGATCTTCATCTCCCATGCCAAACAGATGACGTTTATCGTAATGTTGATTTTTGCCATCTGGTTCCATCCAGATCAAGCGGTTAAAATATTGATTGTTTTCTTTTATAATGATACTACCTGTAACCACACAGTTGTATAGGTGTGCCATTTTTTGCATCCACTGCATCGTTTTACCACCCATTTCTTCAGCTAAAGCTTCAGAATTCATGCTAAAACCAGTATTGAACATTTCGGGTAAAATAATAATATCGGTTTTTTCCCTTACACCCATTGATAATCTAAGTGCCAGATTTAAGAGGTTTTTCTCAATGTTTTCCCAAAAAAGGTAGGCCTGAAAGACAGTTACTTTCAGGTTTTCTATTTGAGTGTAAACAGGTGCTTCCATGGTATATTGGTTTGGTCTGGTTAAACGTTTTTTAATTTTCCGGCCGCTAAGGCAAGTGTAGCGTTTTCTTTAGCAAAGCAAAACCTGATAATTTTATGATCGGTTGCTTTTTGGTAAAATGCAGAAACCGGAATGGTGGCCACTCCAAATTCCTTAATTAGCCGCATGCTAAAGTCAGTATCTTTTTCATCGCTAATGTCACTGTAGCTTGCGCATTGAAAATAAGATCCATTACACGGCAAAAGTTTAAAACGACTTTCGGCCAGAAGATTTCTGAAATAATCTCTCTTCTGTTGAAAGAAATTTCCTATTTCACTATAATTTTTTGGCTCTTTAATGTAATCGGCAATGGCTTGCTGCATGGGACTATTAACGCTGAAAACATTAAATTGGTGTACCTTCCTAAATTCTTCGGTTAATCTCTCGGGCGCCAAACAATAGCCCAGCTTCCAGCCGGTAGCATGCAAAAGTTTGCCAAATGAAGCTACAATGAAACTTCTTTGCTTTAATTCCGGATAGAGCATTACACTTTGGTGCTTTTGTTCATCGTAAATTAAATGTTCATAAACTTCATCGCTCAGGATTAAAATGTCGGTACCTGTAATCAGTTTAATAAGCGATTTCATATCATCTGATGATAAAATACTACCAGTTGGATTTTGTGGCGTATTTAAGATGATCATTCTGGTTTTGGCTGTAAACAACTTTTTAACCATATCCCAGTCAATGGCATAACCAGGTGGCGCAAGCTCGTAGGTTTTAACCAGGCCACCTAAAAGTTTAACGGTAGGTGCATAACTATCGTAAGCCGGTTCGAAAATAATAACTTCATCACCTGCATTGATAATGGCTGCTAATGCGGTAAAAATAGCCTGCGTTCCACCGGCTGTAACTGTAATTTCTGTTTCAGGGTTATACTTAATGTGATATAGTTTTTCAACTTTCTCTGCAATGGTTTCTTTTAAAAAAGTAGAACCCGGCATTGGTGCATATTGATTAAAACCATCTTTCATGGCTTTATTTACCAATTCAATTAGTTTTGGATCGCAGGCATAGTCAGGAAATCCCTGAGAAAGATTAATGGCATTGTGTTCTGTGGCAAGTTTACTCATCACCGAGAAAATGGTGGTACTTACGCCAGGAAGTTTAGATTGTATATGAAGCATCTTATAAGCGAAAATAGGAAAAAAAGCTTAAAGCGTAAAAAGCTATGCCAAAGGCGTTGCTCATGTTCGTGCCATTGCTGTTGTGCATCGGGAAATAACTTTTAAGAATCATTGAACCCCCTTGTTAAATAAAGTCAATTTTGCTAAAAACAGCTGGTTATCAATAAATTTTAACATGTATTTTGTATTATTTCAAATATAATGCTGCTTATTTAAAATTATTCCAAATAAAGCCTTTTCTTTGCATTAAAATCTCAATGATCCGTTAAATATGAAGTTTAAACACTTAACTGCTGCCGTTTTATTGGTAATAAGTGCATCTGCGTTTGTTAATCCTAAAAAAGCCCTGAGAATATATGTTTCCAATTATGAAAATGTATTGGGTACATCATTAGAATTAAAATTTAAAGCAGTTAGCCAGGCAGATGCAGATTTAGCCGAAAGGCGTGCATTAAACGAGATCGACAGGCTTGATGATATTTTAAGTGCATATAAAGCGAACAGCGAGTTTAGTAAATGGATGAGCAATGGTAAACAAACCACTAAAGTTTCGGCGGATTTGTTTGAGGTTCTAAAACAGTTTGAAAACTATAAAATATTAACTAACGGTGCGCTTGATGCATCAGCTAAAGTAATAGGAGATGTTTGGAAAAAGGCAGCTGCCGAAAACCATTTACCATCAGCTGCAGCATTACAAAATGCAGTTACCTTGGTTAAACAAAAACATTACATCTTAAATGAGCAGGATAAAACCGTAACGCGTTTAGATGATGCGCCATTGGCATTAAATTCTTTTGCAAAAAGTTATATCATTAATAAAGCTGCCGAAAAAGCTGTTCAAAGTCCAGGAATTGAAAACGTGGTGGTGAATATTGGTGGCGATATGGTTATCAAAGGAAACCAGCCGGAAACTATTGAAATAGCGAACCCTAAAGCTGATGCTGAAAACGATGTTGCGTTAACAACCATCAAAGTATCAAATATGGCTGTGGCAACCAGTGGTAATTACCGCAGAGGTTTTAAGGTAAACGGCAAATGGTATTCGCATATCGTTGATCCACGTACAGGAAAACCTGCTTCAGAAATAATTAGTGCAACGGTTATCGGTCCTGATGCCAGCGAAGCAGGAGCTTTGGCTACTTCTTTTAATGTACTTTCCTTAGCCGGGATTGAAGCATTAACTGCAACAAGAAATGATATCGCATATTTGTTAATCACGAAAGATGGCACAGAAATCAGAAGCAAAAAATGGGCTGATTACGAGCTTGCTTTAAATAAGCCAGTTGCTGTTTTAGAAAAAGTGAGCAAAGCTGATAAACTTTGGAATCCTAAATATGAGTTGGTTGTAAATTTGGAAATTGCCAATATCGAATCTACTGATGGTAAACGTGTTCGTCGTCCGTTTGTGGCCGTTTGGATTGAAGATGCAGTTAAAACACCTGTGCGTAATCTGGCTATTTGGTATAACAAACCACGTTGGTTGCCAGATTTAAAATCGTGGAACCGTGCCAATGGCGATGAGTTTAAAAAAGGAGCAGAAGGAAAACTAAGCTCAACTAGTTCTGCTACACGTGGCCCTGGTAAATATAGCTTATCATGGGATGGAAAAGACGATAGCGGGAAATTGGTAAAAGCAGGCACTTATACCGTTTTTATTGAAGTAGCCCGCGAGCACGGAACCTATCAGGTAATTGCTCAGGAAATGAAATTTACCGGCTCAGCAAAAAAAATAGAATTAACACCAAATAAAGAACTAACATCAGCATCTCTTGACTACAGAAAAATCGGAACCGCAAAAAAATAAGATAACGGCTATACCCGGTGGCCTCGGAAAAAAGCAGGTTAAAAAAGATAGCGGAAAGGGGAAGGGGAAAAAGCGGTTAGCTGGTTTATCACGCTGGCTGCACATTTATTTATCGATGGTGAGTTTTACAATCCTGCTGTTCTTTGCAGTATCGGGCTTAACCTTAAATCATGCAGATTGGTTTACTTCCGGTAAGGAAGTGGTTACCAAAGATTCTGGTTCAGTAAACTTAAAATGGGTAAATCAACCTGATACCAATAAGATCAATAAGTTACAACTTGTTGAGTTTTTTAGGAGCAAACATCAGGTTAAAGGTGCGTTGAGCGATTTCAGAATGGATGACAGAGAACTGAGCTTAACCTTTAACGGACCTGGTTACCTTGCCGATTCTTTTATAGATCGCGAAACCGGGAAATACGAATTAACCACAACCAGGTTTGGTGCTGTAGCTGTGATTAACGATTTACACAAAGGAAGAGATTCGGGTAAGGCCTGGTCGTGGATTATCGATATTTCAGCAGTGCTGATGACCTTGGTGTCTATCTCCGGGATTATCTTAATCTGTTTTATTAAAAAGAAGCGATTAAGCGGTTTCATTATCGCAACAGTAGGTACAATTGTTTGCTATTTGATTTACAGGTTATTTGTACCATAGTTTTATGCTCCAACATACGGAGAGACCGTATCATATTTGTGATTCCATTCGAACTTGTCAGGTTGAGCTTTTCAAAACGATTTGCGAGGTATTTAAAGAGGTCCTTCTACAGGCTGTTATTGACAGACTCCAATAGAATGGTCGTCTTCTCGAATGGAGTGCAACGAAATGGAGAGATCTTGGTAGCAAGTTATTGAATTAAAGATTTATCCGCTACCGTAGAAATGACGACACTTCAGGGCCATTTACCTGCTTTTTCCATCTGTCATTCATATTGATTTTTATACAATAATTGATCCTATCATTGACGTTTGTTTTACAAATCTTTATAAACATTATTTAACTGCTTTCGCATTTCCACCCAACTAAGGCCATAGTACGGTATCTCCGTTCTACCTAAACCCGGCCTAACAAATTTTTCGGGCTGCACTGCCTAAGCCAACATACTAGCTTCGAAAGAAAAATTTTCAGCCGGCAGTTTTTGTTTCTTTTTGCTGCCAAAAAGAAAGAGCCCTTCGGCGGCGGCGAGCCGAGGCAAGACCGAGCCATGGGACATAAGAAGACAGTTATACGTCTTGATTTTAAACGATTAATTAATTGTAAGGATGACAACTATTTATGATACCGCCTTTGTGTCTTAGTGGTAAATGCTAGTGCGCTACAACAGCAGTATCATTCGATGTCTCCACTTCAGTTGTAATAAATCTTCTGCCAATCAATAAACAAAACAAAGCAATAAAGGCCGCGGCTGTCATTACCAAAGGCATCGGTACAACTGAGTGTTCGCTAAATAAACTTACCATTACCGAGGCTAAAGCACCTAATCCCATTTGCAAGGCTCCCATTAATGCCGATGCACTGCCGGCATTTTTGGTAAATGGTGCGAGCGACAAGGCAGCAGCATTTGGATTTATTAAACCTAAGCAGGCCAAAAAAAATGCAATAAAGCCTATCGTAGAATATAAACTCAGCCAATTGTTTAACGCAAAAATCAAAAAGATTAAACTGAAAATACATTGAGCAATAAGTGCATAGGTGACAATTTTTTTACTGGTAAACCATCTAAGTATTAAGCTATTTACCTGACTCGATCCGATAAATGCTACAGAAAGCAAAGCGAAAATCCAGCCATAACCGGTTTTGCTTACCTCATAAATTTTCATAAATACCTGAGGCGAGGACGATACGTAGGCGAATAATCCCGAAAAGGTAATTGAACTAATTAAAGCATAAGTATAAAATTGAGGTTCTTTTAAAACGGTAAAGAAATTGGTTAAAATGGGTTTAGGTTTTAAGGAGTAATTCGGATCAGGCTTATAACTTTCGGGCAGTTTGAAAATGGAAGCCAGGAGCATTAAAACAGCCATCAATCCTAAAAACACAAATACATATTTCCAGCCTAATGCCGAAATTAAGTAACCACCTGCGGTTGGGGCAAGCATAGGTGAAACAGCGATAACCAACATTAAGGAAGCAAATACCTTCGGGCTTTCTTCTACAGAAAACAAATCCCTAACCATTGCTATAGAAGCTACTGCAGTGGCACAGCTCCCGATGGCCTGAACGAAACGTAAAACAATCAATTGATTTACATCAGTTACAGCCAAACATAAAAAAGAAGCAAAAATATATAGCGCTAAACCAAAATATAAAGGTTTTTTTCTTCCAAATTTATCCAGAAGCGGACCATACAACAACTGGCCGGCAGAAATCCCGATAAAAAAACTTGAAAGTGAAAGTGCTACAGTTGATTCATTGCTCCCTAAATCCTTTGCAATATCAACAAAACCAGGAAGGTACATGTCGATGGAGAAAGGGCCAAGTGCCGCCAATGAACCTAAAATGAGTATGAGATAAAAGTGTTGTTTTTTAGCCATGAAGATTACCGGATTTTGATGGTGCAAAGATTGTGAGATTTAAGTTGCTAACCTATTTTTACAGTCGAACGATTGTAAAAATCAAATTTTTATATTGAACTATTAAAACAGGTGGCTACGTAATCTTTGTGCATCTGTGTTAAAAATATGATGATTGTTATACTAAATCTGCTATTTATTTATAGATTTATAGTCTATGACTTTTAAGACAAAAGAAAGCCGTTTACTACTCATTCTGGGTAGCTTTTTTGTGGCAAATGCTATATTATCAGAGTTTATTGGAGTTAAGCTATTCAGTGTCGAAGAAACGCTGGGTTTTAAAAAGTTCGATATTAATTTACTGGGCGTTCCGCATCTCTCCTTTGTCATGTCGGCAGGAGTATTAACCTGGCCAATCATTTTCATTATGACGGATATTATAAATGAATATTTTGGTGTAAAGCAAGTCCGTTTTTTATCTATCCTCACTTCAATTTTAATCGCATTTGCCTTTCTTGTAGTTTGGGGCTCTATGCATTTAAGCGCTGCCGATTTTTGGGTACACCAAAAAATTAATGGTGAAGACTTAAATATGAACAATGCATTTGCAGGGATTTTTGGTCAGGGCATGTGGATTATTGTAGGTTCAATTACGGCTTTTATTATAGGACAGCTATCAGATGTTTTGATTTTTCACCGGATTAAAAAGATAACAGGCGAACGCGCACTGTGGCTGCGTGCTACGGGCTCAACGCTGGTATCGCAATTGATTGATAGCTTTGTGGTCATCTTTATCGCCTTTTATTTAAATCCTCAGTACCACTACAGTTGGCAAATGGTTGCCGCAATAGGTTTGGTGAATTATACTTATAAATTCGCGGTGGCTATTTTAATGACACCAATTTTATATGGAGTACATGCCATTATTGATGGATACCTGGGTAAAGATCTTGCCCACAAATTAATTAAAATGGCGGGCAGAGGGTAATATTAAAACAGCCAAATAATAAATTTATGAGAAATATTTTAGTGCTACTCGTAGTACTTTCACTATTTTCTTGTGCTGGTAGAAACGCAAATGATCAGGAGCTTAATATTCAGGGCACATGGCAGTTACTATCGGCTACAACCATTGAAAATGGAAAAAGTAAAACCACAGATTATTCGGGTAAACTGAAAATGATCAAAATTCTCAATCACAGCCATTTTGCATTTTTAAGGCACAGCCTTGATGTTAAAGATAGTACTAACTTTGATGCCGGAGGTGGAACTTTTGTTTTAGATAAAGATGATTATACCGAGCATCTGGAATATTATAAGGATAAAAACTGGGAGGGTAAAACTTTTAAGTTCAAACTTGCCATCCATAACGATACCTTGATTCAGAAAGGTATAGAGAAGGTGGAAGCAGCAGGGGTAGACCGGGTGATTATTGAGAAATACATTAAGGTAAAGTAACTATAAAATATCCAGGATTAAAACGTTAGTGATTTGATTTCTGTTTGTTATAACTGCTTGTTCTTAAATAGATCATGCTATTGTTTTGTTTTAAAACAAAGCGTATCTTTGATTTATGGGGTACGAACTATCTAAAAAGGAAATCGGTGAGAGAATAGCTAAACTGCGTTTAATAAAAAGTTTCTCTCAGGAGGATCTGGCAAAAAACATTGCGATTTCAAGGCCCTCCCTGGCACAAATAGAATTGGGAAACAGGAGTGTTAGCTTAAGCGAAATGCAACGGTTATCTATAGTTCTGGGTTTTTCTCTCGATGATTTTATGACCAAAGATTTTCTAACCAATCAAAGCTTAAAATTACCTGATGAAACAAACGAAGAGCTCGTAGAAGAACGCATTTCTGTCCCTACTTTAAATATCAATAAGTTTAAAAACGTTTTGCTTTACATTTTAGAGCACTGCGCTGGCAAACCTAACGTTGGTGAAACCGTACTGTATAAACTCCTTTATTTTTCTGATTTTAATTATTACGAATTATATGAAGAGCATTTAACAGGTGCGAAGTATAAAAAGCTGCCTTATGGCCCTATTCCTCAAAAGTTAGATGCGATTATCAATCAAATGATAGATGCGAATCAGCTTCAGCGAATAAAAACAGAATTTAAAGGTTATCCACAAAAGCGCTATCTGCCACTTGTAAAAGCTGATTTAACCTTACTCAAGGCAAGTGAAAAAGATGTTATAGATAAAGTAATCGAACAAATGAGCGATTGGTCGGCTACGGCTATAAGTGATTATTCGCATAAAGATTTACCTTGGGAAGTTACAGAAGAAGGCAAGGATATTAGCTATAATTTAGCTTTCTATCGGGAACTACCTTATTCTGTTCGTGTGTATGATGAAGATGATAACGATTAACTATGATTTTTGAATCACTAAACGAATTTGACAAGGATCTAAAAAAGCTTTTGAAGCGATATCGTAGTCTGCAATCTGATTTGGAAGATGTAAAGATAATTTTAAGGGTAAAGCCTGATGAGCGCAATCCTTTTAGTTTTCGTATTGATAATTTAGGCATTACCACATGTGTAATTAAGATTAAAAAAATTACCTGCGATAGTTTAAAAGGCCGCGGGGTAAACTCTGGTTTGAGGTTAATATATGCTTATTTCGAAGAAGAAAAAAAGATAGTTTTTATTGAACTTTATCATAAAAACGATAAGGAAAGTGAAGACAGGCAGCGTATTTTAGAAAATTTTAAGTAAACGCAAAAGGCCGGAATCGCTCCGGCCTTTGTACTTAACAACAAAACAAATAAAAAAAATAACCTTAAAAATAAGTTATAGGCTTGCCAGTTCCTCGGCAAAAACATTTTCACTCAATTGCTCCTGTTTGTAAATCTGTCTGCCGGTGTAGGCCACAAAAACAGATTCATCCAATAGTAAGTCGCGGTTTTTAATCAAGCTTTCTAATTTAACCGTTCCAACCACATATTTATAGCTGCTGGCCGCATAACGTTCGCTGATGTTGTCAAACTCTAATAATGTAATCAGATATTCATCCGCATAACGCAAATAAACTTCTAAAAGAATTTCTTCTGTATGTTTTACACCATTTTCCGAATGGTATTTTTTGTATTCATATCGATAATCGTAACGTAAAGCAGCAATATCAGATAGTACTGCAGCACCGGTAGGGTGGCCACCCGCACCTTTACCATAGAAAAACTGTTTATCAGCAAAAGCTGCCTGAACTGCAACTGCATTGTACTCGTTTTCTACGTTGTAGAGAAAATCATCTTTAGCTACCAGTTTAGGGAGTACATAGGTCACAATATCTTTTGTATTGACCTTACGTGCTGTGGGAACCAACTTAATTTTGAAATTTTTCTCACGTGCATATTTAATGTCGTAATCAGAAAGGTTCTGTATACCAATGTTTAAAATCGCATCAGGATTTACAAATAAACCATAAGCATGTACGGTAGCAATGGCCAGTTTATATTTTGGATCATAACCTCCCACGTCTAAAATTGGATCGGTTTCTGCGAAACCTAAATCCTGCGCTTCTTTTAATGCCGAATCGTAACTTTGTCCTTCGTTGAATATTTTTGATAAAATATAATTAGATGAGCCATTAAAAATCCCACTCAAAGCATGGAATAACTCATTATCGTAATATTCTTCTAAATTACGGATAATTGGAATACTGCCACAAACAGCACCTTCGTACAATAGGGAAGTGCCATATTCCTGTTGTAAATCTACCAGTTCTTTTAAGTGTGTGGCGATCATTTTTTTATTGGCCGAGACTACATTTTTACCGTTTTTTAACGCATTAGTTACAATTTCGTAGGCAGCATCGGCATCATTAATCAATTCTACAATTGTATTAATTTCTGTATTGTTCAGTATTTCGTTGCGGTCCGTAGTAAACAGATCCTTATTGAGGCTACGTTTCTTTCTTGGGTCTTTTATCGCGATTTTAATGATCTCCAGGTTCAGGTTCTGGCTTTGGATAATGTCCAATAAACCTTGCCCTACAACGCCGAAACCAAATAAACCGATTTTTAAATTCTTACTCATTATTATAAAGTGATTATACAGATAGGTGGATTACACCGATATCGCTGTTCTTATTTTTTTAAATTTGTTCTGGTATCGAGTTTTATACCTTCTACCTTTATACCTTCAACCCTCTACCTTTTTAGGCAGTATGCTGTAATTTGATGATTTTTTTATTACGGCTTTCCTTCATAAAGTTTCCGATGACGTTAGTCAAAGCATCTGTTTCGATTAAAAAACCATCATGTCCATAATCAGAATGCAAGGCGCAAAATTCTGCCCCAGGGATATGATCTGCCAGATATTTTTGCTCCGATAAAGGAAACAAAACATCATTTTCTATCCCGATTACCAAAGTATTTGCCGTAATTAGGTTTAGTGCATCACCAATACTTTTTCGGTTACGGCCCACATTGTGGCTGTCCATAGCTTTCGTTAAATAATAATAACTGTAAGCATTAAAGCGGTTGATCAGCTTTTCTCCCTGATAGTTCTGGTAAGAAGACGACCTGAAATTGTCAGTCTTATCGTTTACACTTTCTACCTGCGTACTGCCATAAGCACTATACGTTCTGTAACTTAAAAGTGCAATACTACGGGCAGTTTTTAAACCCTTGCTACCTCCATTCGGTTGGTTGGCATAAAAAGTTCTATCTGTGGTAATGGCTAAACGCTGACTTTCGTTAAACGCAATTCCCCATGGAGAATGGGCCGCATTGGTGGCAATCAGGATTAGGTTTTCAATTTTATTCGGTTCCGAAATACTCCACTCTACAGCTTGTTGCCCACCCAAAGAACCACCGATTAATAATTTAATATAATCAATACCTAAATGTGAAGCCAATAACTGATGTGCCGATACTAAATCGCGGATCGTAAACTGCGGAAACGAAAGGTAATAAGGTAAACCTGTTACCGGATTGGTACTTAATGGGTTGGTACTGCCATAATGCGAACCTAAAACATTGGCACAAACGATATAATGATCTTCCGGGTTGAACAAAGCATTCTGACCGAATAAACCTTCCCACCATTCAAAAACATCAGCATTGGCAGTCAGTGCGTGGCAAACCCAAATTACATTATCTTTATTTGCATTTAATTTGCCATAAGTTTGATAAGCAATTTGCAGGTTGCGGATTTTTTTTCCGCTCTCTAATTTGAACTGTTTATTATAATTATACGTTGATGCTGTACTCATTGTTATGTTGTATTCAGAAAATGAACGGGACTAGGCTAATAAACTATCTGTAGAAACCTGAGCGTGAATAGATGCAAAAGCCTGCTCGAAATCGGCCTTAATATCATCAATATGCTCAATACCGACTGAAACCCGTAATGCGTTTGGTTTTACACCTGCGGCCAGTTGCTCATCTTCACTCAATTGTTGATGTGTGGTTGCCGATGGCTGGATAATCAACGTTTTTGCATCGCCAACGTTTGCGAGGTGAGAAACCAGTTTTAAATTATCAATAACCTGTGTGGCATTTTCTTTACTTCCTTTTAATTCGAAAGATAAAACTGCACCGAAGCCGTTACTTAAATATTTTTTTGCCAGGTTATTATATTTGCTACTCGCTAATCCCGGATATTGTACTTCCTGAACCAATGGATGATTTTCTAACCAGGTAGCCAGTTCTAAAGCATTATCAACATGGCGTTGTACACGGAGCGATAAGGTTTCTAAGCCCTGCAATAAAAGGAAAGAATTAAAAGGGGATAGGGCAGGACCAAGATCTCTTAATCCCTCCACACGTGCACGGATGATAAACTGGATGTTGCCAAATGGTCCGCCGATGCCGAAAACATCGCTGAAAACCAAACCATGATAACCTGCTGATGGTTCAGAGAATTGAGGGAATTTACCATTGCCCCAGTTATAGTTTCCGCCATCAATGATCACACCACCAATGCTTGTTCCGTGTCCGCCAATCCATTTCGTTGCCGATTCTACAACAATATTTGCTCCATGTTCTAAAGGCTTAAACAAATAACCTCCTGCGCCAAAAGTATTATCAACAACTAAAGGTAAATCGTATTTCTTTGCAATTGCAGCAATTTTCTCAAAATCAGGAACACTAAATGCCGGGTTGCCGATGGTTTCGAGATAAATGGCTTTCGTTTTGTCGGTAATTTTAGCTTCAAATTCGTCAGGAACATCTGGATTAGCAAAATCGACATGGATACCTAAACGTTTAAAAGCAACTTTAAACTGGTTATAAGTTCCGCCGTAAATGTGCGAAGAAGAAACGATACTATCGCCGGCTTCTAAAATGTTATTCAATGCGATAAACTGTGCGGCCTGTCCTGAAGCTACCGCCAAAGCAGCTACACCGCCTTCTAAAGCTGCAATACGTTTTTCGAAAACATCATTAGTCGGATTCATAATCCTGGTGTAAATGTTGCCAAACTCTTTTAAAGCAAACAAGTTGGCACCATGCTCAGCGTTTTTAAATCCGTAAGAAGTAGTTTGGTAAATTGGCACAGCCCTCGAGCCTGTTGTTGGATCTATTTCCTGGCCAGCGTGTAATTGTAAAGTTTCAAATTTATATGATGTTGACATGATTTCTGTTTTATTTATTGATGAGACGTAGTGATTTAGGTTGATTTTAAAACCTAGCAGGGCGTATCCCGATGTTTCGGGACCTTCCAGTTTGAAAGAAACAAAAAAGGAAGATTTTTTAGATTACTGTATGCAACAGCACATACAAGTAATTGCACACCTATCGAAAAAAGTAGAAATAGAAGTTTTTGCTATCTTTTTAAGGCTTGCACTGGGTTCGCTTAGCGATTGAAGATTTAATGTTTTCATCAGTTCTAATTTATATCTCCAGATAACACCATGTTATCCGGTCAGGAATTGGCACCTTCTCTTTCTGAGGGTTGCCAGTGGGTCATCGAGCCAGTCTCTCGCCACTTCTTTATAAATCAACCTATGAAGATTGACTTTTATTTAGCTTTCTGCCAAATAATATTTCAAATGTCTGAATTTAATTTTAATTCACAAAATAAAATTTTGAATTTTTGTTAATCGTTTGGAAATGAGTAATGTATTTTATTGTATTGCGGCAAATTAAAACTTTTAATATAAAAATTAACACTTAAAATTCTAAGTTTGTGTGACCTATCTAAATATAATTATGATGAAAAATATAACAGTTCTAGGCTTAGGCCTGCTATTCACGGGGATGTGTTTAACTAATGCAAACGCCCAATTCGGAGGTTTAAAAGATAAATTATTGAAAGTCGGTACTGCTCAGGGTGCTAAAGCTTTAGGCGTAGATAGGTTTTTAAAACAGCCAGCTGCCATTACCACCAACTTTGAGGATGTAAACAGGGAAGGCGAAAAACTGCCTGATTTTATTAATTCATTCAATTTAAAAGCTCAGCCCTTGTATTTACTGCCTAAAAATCCAGATGGCGGTTTTGTACTCTGTGAAGGTTTGTACGAAATGACCAACAAAAGCTACTGCCTGAAAGCCGGAACTTTTGCGCCATCAAAGGGCGATGGTTACATGTTTGCACCAGTTTTAGGCTCGAAAGAAGAAATTGTAGTTGCGATATTAAAAAGTGCAGAGAAACATCCTGAAGTAGAACAGCATGATATCCAGGCTTTACTTTGGACCATTATTGCCAGAACAAAATTTGCCGATTTTAACGGACAAGTGAAAGTAACTGCAATGAAATTGTTAACGCCAAAACAACTTACGCAATTGGAAGGTGGCGCTTTAGGCGTTTTACCTTTCGATGTAATGGAAAAAGCTAAAGACCAGTTACCTTCAGGAGTGAAAGCTGTTTTTGAAGCAGAAAATAATATCCGCCAACTGGTTTCATCTGGGAATTATACTTATGCCGATATGGAAAGATATGCTATTATAGCGGGTATGGCTCCACCAAGAAGTGATGTGCCAAGTGGCATCTGGACGAAACACCCTGACGGTTATTATGTGCGTTATTTTCCTTCTGGTTATTCAATTACCAAAGTGCAGGTTTATGTACCAAAAGGATTATTAGCAGATGGAAATAAATTGGTTTATGATGCAGCAGGGGATATTGCTTGTCCTGCCAATACAGGTTCGCAACGTTTAGCGCAAACTAACGAACCATTGGAGGCAAATTATTCGTTGAAGTTAACCACGATTTGTAATCCTAAGTAAGTTTTGGAAAATTAGGGTACTGTAGTCCTTAGGAGATTGCAGTCCCGCTTTACGCTTTATCTTTTTGGCTACCCTTCGACTTCGCTCAGGGTGACAGCCAAAAAGGATATCGCTGCAATCGGGTTTAGCAACAAAGGTTCGAAATAACTAGAAGCCTATAAGGTCTTAAAGACCTCATAGGTTTTATATTTTAACCCAACGCCTGCGCTAAATCGGCGATAATATCGTCTAAATGCTCTAAGCCTACTGAAATGCGGAGTAAATTTTTGGGTGTTTTACTATCCGGTCCTTCTACTGAATAACGGTGTTCAATCAAACTCTCTACACCACCTAAACTGGTAGCCTGCGCAAATAACTGAACTTTATTGACCACTTTATGAGCGGCTTCAACATCGCCTTTAACTAAAAACGACATCATTCCGCCAAA
The DNA here is from genome assembly GCF_003664035.1 of Pedobacter alluvionis. GTDB lineage: Bacteria > Bacteroidota > Bacteroidia > Sphingobacteriales > Sphingobacteriaceae > Pedobacter > Pedobacter alluvionis. The sequence continues at coordinate 122,286 of NZ_RCCK01000014.1, read as the reverse complement.
ATCTTTCATCTGTTTTTTGGCAATTTCATGCTGTGGGTGACTTTCCAACCCAGGATAAAAAACGGCTTCAACATTTGGATGTTCATTTAAATAATCAGCTACCATCTTTCCGTTTTCGCAATGGCCTTTCATGCGGTAAGCCAGGGTTTTAATGCTCCGGGTTAACAGAAAGCAATCGAAAGGAGAGGGTACCGTACCACCGGTTTGTTGTATATTTTTGATGCGCTCCCATAATTCATCTTTTTTGGCCGTTACCAAAATTCCGCCAAGCACGTCGCTATGGCCACCAAGATATTTGGTGCTGCTGTGCATCACCACATCGGCGCCCAACAAAATTGGATTTTGTAAAATTGGAGAGGCAAAGGTGCTGTCGCAAACCAGTGTAACCTTATTGGCTTTAGCTATTTTGGCAATTTCTTCAATATCTGTAACCTTTAATAATGGATTAGAAGGGGTTTCGATCCAAATCAATTTGGTATTTGGCTTAATGCTCGATTGTATCAGATTTAAATCCGTTTGATCAACAAAATCAAATTCCAAACTATCGTTAAAAATAGTAAGTAATTGTTTTTTTATACCCCAATACATATCATCTGGTGCAATAATGTGGCTACCTGGTTTTAAAGCCTGGAACATCGCTAATCCGCAGGTATTACCCGAAGAAAAAGCAGCAGCATCTTCGCCATATTCTAATTTTGCTATAGTGTTTTCTAAAGCAGACCGGTTTGGATTACTTACCCTGCTATACATGTGCCCACCGGGATAACCACCATCTTCGCCACGAAAAAAAGTGGTTGATAGATTAATCGGGGGCGTAACATCACCTGTAGTACTTTTTACAAGATTAGAAGCGTGAATAGCAAGGGTTTCGGGTTTCATGATAATTAATGTTGATCGAAATGATATCGGGAGCAATTTAATAATTTGGCGCTAATTTAAGGTTCGTAATGGTTTTGGCAAGATTTATGTAACAAGTTTGTCGAAATTTAATTAAACAAAAAATGAAAAGATTATTTATAGCTATCGCAATAGCATGTTCTACTTTAGTAATGTTACAAAGTTGTAATACTGCAAAAAGAGTAACTGCAGGCGTAACAGGTAGCAGAGGTACAGTTGTTCGCGAATGGGTGGTGAGTAATGTAGCTTTAGAAGGATTGCCTGATGGCGCTGTTCAAGGATTATTTGGAGAGAAATCGTATAAATGTTTCCAGGGAAGTACATGGAATTTAACCAATAGTGGTAATGGTTCTTACACTTTACCAGCATCAAGCGCTTGTGGTTCGGTAATGCAGACTATCTTCTGGTCAGCTGCACCTAAAGACCAGACTTTCCAGTTCAAAAAAATATTTGAAGGTGATAAAGCTAAAAACGTAACAGAAGGTTACCGTTTAGTATTAACTGATCTTTCCAGCACACAAATGATTTTGAAATCGCCAATCGAATTTGGTGGTAAAACTGCAAACATCGTATTAACCTTTACGCCTGCTGCAAGATAATTTTATCTACCTGTGAAAAGCATAATAAGAGCACTTCTGAAAAGAGGTGCTTTTTTTGTAACCGTTACTGATCTATTTAATTAATAGTTTCCTCTAAAGTGTCGTCATTTCGAGCGAAGTGCAATGAAGTCGAGAAATCTATAAAGATAGATCTCTCCATTCCACTACGTTCCAGTCGAGATGACGATGCCAAGAGATTTTACAAAATAAAAGCAATCAATATCTGCGTTTATCCGTGTTCATCTGTGGTTAATTATTAAGATTGACATTCAAAAATCACGGTTTGTTACAAGAAAATGATTTTCAAATCGCCCCATTATTGTATTTTTGTTCAAAATAAATCAGGAATGAATACAACTGAGCAAGTTGAACAAATATTAGCTGATACCAATTTATCAACTGAATTACAAAACATAGCACACAAAGTTCTTCACGGAGAACGGATTACATTTGATGAAGGTGTTTACCTTTATGAACAGGCTGAACTAGGTTACCTCGGTGTCCTCGCCAATTACATCCGTGAGAAAAAACACGGTGATAAAACTTATTTCAACCGAAACTTTCACTTAGAACCTACCAATCTTTGCGTTTACGATTGCAAGTTTTGCTCCTACTCTCGTTTAATCAAGCAAAAAGAAGAAGGCTGGGCCTTAACAATGGAGCAAATGCTCGATATCGTTAAAAAATACGATGGTGAACCGGTAACGGAGGTACATATTGTAGGGGGGGTGCTGCCACAATACGATGTGGCATTTTATTCCGCTTTGTTCACAGCCATTAAACAACACCGTCCGGATTTACACGTAAAAGCATTAACGCCTGTAGAGTACCACTATATTTTCAAAAAGGCTAAAATCGATTATGCAACAGGTATGCGTTTGATGAAAGAAGCCGGATTGGAATCGATACCAGGTGGTGGGGCAGAGATTTTTCACCCTGAAATCAGGGAGCAGATTGCAAAAGATAAATGTACTGGTCAGCAATGGCTCGATATACATGAAGAATGGCACAAACTGGGCATGCGCAGTAATGCGACCATGCTTTATGGACATATCGAAAAATACTGGCACCGCGTAGACCACATGGAAAAACTCCGTGAATTGCAGGGTCGAACAGGTGGCTTCCAGACTTTTATTCCGCTAAAATTCAGAAATCAGCATAACCAGATGAGCAATGTGCCCGAATCATCAGTAATTGAAGATTTAAGAAATTATGCCATTGCCCGTATCTATATGGATAACTTCGATCACATTAAAGCGTATTGGGCAATGATCAGTCGCGAAACCGCTCAGTTATCCTTAAATTATGGTGTGGATGATATTGACGGAACTTTAGATGATACCACAAAAATATACTCTATGGCCGGTGCAGAAGAGCAAACACCTGCAATGAGTACTAAAGAATTGGTGAATTTGATCAAACAAGTAGGCAGAAAAGCAATAGAACGCGATACGTTATATAATGTGGTTACGGATTTCGAGCATGTTGTTTTTGAGGAAGAGAAGAAGCCGCAATATTATAAATTACCAGTAGTGAATTAAGATTGTTATGATGACAGGATTTTAAGATCTTTTCGCAAAGTCAAAAAAATAATAAATAAAAAACGTTAATCCTGCAATCTTATAATCCAAAAAATCCCATTTAATGGTTAAAGAAATATACATCATACGCCACGGCGAAACGGAATTGAACAGACAAGGCATAGTACAGGGCAGAGGTGTAAATTCTGACTTAAATGATTTAGGAAGGGCACAGGCAGAGGTTTTTTATCAAAAATATAAGGATATTCCTTTTGATAAGATTTACACTTCTGATTTAAAACGTACCTGGCAAACTGTTCAGAAGTTTATTGATGCTAAATTACCCTGGGAAAAGCTTTCGGGATTAGATGAGTTGGCATGGGGTGTTTGGGAAGGAAAACCAAATACTGAAGATGCGCGTGAGGCTTTCCGTGAGATGTTGCAAAGCTGGGAAGATGGAGATTATACGGCTCATTTTGAAGGTGGCGAAAGCGTGCAGGATGTTTACGAGCGTTTGAAACAACCCATGGAAGTTTTGATGACGAGACCTGAAGAAAAAACAGTTTTACTTTGCATGCATGGTAGAGCAATGCGTGTTTTTCTTTGCTTATTATTAGACAAACCATTAAGCCTGATGACCGAATTCCCACACCAGAACACCGTACTTTATAAAATGGGTTTTGAAGATGGAAAATTTACCGTACTCGAATTTAATAATGCCGTTCATTTAGATAGTTTAGTAATTGGGGAATAAACGGCCCCGGTTCGTTTCTCCAGAAAACGAAACGAAATAAGTAATAGTTCGTGAGGACACGAACCATGGCGGAAGCCATCCATTTAGACGGTTTAGTAATTGAATAATACGCTTATCGCCAAACGCGAAGCGCAAAATATAACACCTTGAATAAGATTAAAATATCGGCTGTTGCTTACACCAACACTAAAGCTTTTATATACGGACTAGAACATTCTGACATCATAAATAAAATTGATTTAAGTTTAGATATCCCTTCTGATTGTGCAGCTAAAGTAATTAACGGTCAGGCTGATATTGGCTTAATGCCTGTAGCAGCTATTCCCCTGGTTCCAAATGCCAATATTGTAGCCGATTATTGTATCGGAAGTGATGGTGGTGTAAATTCGGTATTCATTTTTAGTGAAGTTCCTGCCCAGGAAATTAAAACAGTAAGGCTGGATGCCCATTCCCGTACATCAAACAATTTAGCCAAAGTTTTACTGAAATTCTACTGGAAAAAAGAAGTGGAATTTACGACTGATCCAACTGCAAAAACAGATGCCTTTGTTTTAATAGGAGACAGGACATTTGGTAAAAAAGACGATTTTGCTTACGCTTATGATATGGGTGAGGAGTGGAAAAACTTTACCGGTTTACCCTTTATGTATGCAGCCTGGGTGGCCAACAAAGAGATTTCGCAGGACTTTAAAGATGAATTTAATGCCGCTTTAAAATTTGGCCTTGATCATAGAAAAGAAGTTTTGCAAGAGTTACCGGAGGTATTGAATTTCGATCTGGAAGATTATCTATACCATAAACTTCAATTTGAGGTTACAGATGAAAGAAAGAAAGCGCTCAATCTGTTTCTAGGATATATTGAAGAATTGGAAAAAGTAACTATATAAATAGAATCGTTTCGATCCAATAGCTATCGGATGTAGCATAGAGAAATGGAGAGATCTGTAATAGATTTCTCGACTGCGTTTCATTTATCTCGAAAGGACGATTGACTATATTGCCGAGTTGTAAATCAGGCTTTAAAAAGCATGATTCCCAACTTGAATTGGGAATCATAATGCATTTACTATTCGTGCTTTAAGATTCCCGCCTACGCGGGAATGACGTTCACGATGAAGAAATTTAGTGACTTTTCATTTTTCCAGCCACTTTTTCAAGCGCGCTTTTCAGCTTGGTTAAAGCGCCTGTAATGGCTAAATCGTAGGTATTGCCCATATTGGTAACGGCTAAAGGTTCTTTTCCGGTTATTCTGGCCTCCAACAAACATCTTTTATCGTCTAAACCATCTTTACTGCCGTTTTCATCAGATAGATGAACTTCTAAGCGCGTAATTAAATCGCTGTATCTGCTCAAACCTTCATTTAACTGGGTTTGGATTTTTTCGTCGTATTCCTGGTGTATGGTTAAATTTTTGTCGGTATTCAGTTGGATCGTCATAATTAAAATATTAGGTTAAATTATACAAACGTAACACACAACTATAAGAAACGTTTTTAATTAGTGTTGATTTTACAATTGGCTTATAACGGACCATTGTATCTAAACCTGGTAGAAGCGACACGAGTGTAACGAAGTAAAGCGGATAACAGGACTGTATAACCCGAAATGCGCAGAACCCTTCATTTCCAAATAATAATTAACTGTTTAAACTATATAAATTGGTTAACTGTGATATCCTACGATTAACCGATTTAAACAGTTAACCGGTTAAACAACCAATTTTTTTTTAACTTTTCAACAAAACAGTTGTAAAATGCTTATTCGTGTTATCTTTATGGCTTTTGTAAATTAATTTCAGTTTTGGCTAAAGACACGAATAAAGAAACCCCGTTAATGCAGCAGTACAACGCAATTAAAGCGAAGTATCCGGGTGCACTTTTACTATTTAGGGTTGGCGATTTTTATGAAACCTTTGGCGAAGATGCCATTAAAACGGCACAGATTTTAGGCATTGTACTTACCAGAAGGGGTACAGGGCCCAATGGCGGTGCATTGGAACTGGCCGGTTTTCCGCACCATTCTTTGGATAACTATTTATCTAAACTGGTTAGGGCTGGTCAACGTGTGGCAATATGCGATCAACTCGAGGACCCTAAAACCACAAAAACCATTGTTAAACGTGGTGTAACCGAGTTGGTTACCCCTGGTGTAGCTTATGGCGATAATATTGTAAACCAAAAATCGAATAATTTTCTGGCCTGCGTTTTCTTTGATAAAACACAACTGGGCGTTTCATTTTTAGATATTTCAACAGGTGAATTTTTAATCGCTCAAGGTAACAGCGATTATATTGATAAACTTTTACAAGGCTTTAAGCCGACAGAGGTTATTTTTCAGAAATCTAAGAGACAGGTTTTTACCGAAAACTTCGGTGATCGTTTTTATACTTTTGGGTTAGATGAATGGCCTTTTACCACCGATTTCGGTAACGAAACCCTGATGAAACACTTTGAAGTTTCTTCGCTAAAAGGTTTTGGGGTGGAGCGTTTGCAAAGCGGAATTGTAGCAGCTGGTGTGATTTTACACTACCTGGGCGAAACTGAGCACCGGAATCTACAGCATATCAGTTCGATTGGCCGTATTGAGGAAGACCGTTACATGTGGTTAGACCGTTTCACCATTCGCAACCTGGAATTAGTGAATTCACCTAATGATAATGCGGTAACCCTTTTCGATATTCTGGATCATACCTGTACCCCGATGGGTGCGCGTTTGTTGCAGAAATGGATTATTATGCCATTAAAAGAATTGAAACCAATTCAGGAACGACTTGGAATGGTGGAGTATTTTGTAAAACATGAGGAACTACAAGGCGAATTTTTAAACAACATTAAACAGATTGGTGATTTAGAACGACTCATTTCTAAAGTGGGCCTGCAACGTGTTGGTCCAAGAGAACTGGTTGCCTTAAAACGTGCGCTTTACCATATCGAAGCAGTTAAAAAACTGGCTGCCGATTCTAAAAATCCTTTCCTGATTAAAATAGCAGATCAGTTAAATCCATGTTTGGCTATCCGCGATAGGATTGAAAGGGAATTGCAGCCCGAGCCACCAGCTTTGCTGATTAAGGGGAATGTAATTGCCGATGGAATTGACGAAGATTTAGACCGCTTACGTAAAATTGCCTTTGGTGGTAAAGATTACCTGGTGCAGATCCAGAAACGCGAAGCAGAAGCAACAGGTATTCCATCACTAAAAATCGCCTTTAATAACGTTTTTGGTTATTATTTAGAAGTTACGCATACCCATAAAGATAAAGTGCCGGAGGGCTGGATCCGTAAACAAACGCTGGTAAATGCGGAGCGCTACATTACACCTGAACTTAAAGAATACGAAGATCAGATTTTAGGTGCGGAAGAAAAGATACAGGCTATTGAAATTAGATTGTATAATGAACTGATGTATGAAACAGCCAGTTACATTAAACCGATCCAGCTTGATTCATTTTTAATTGCACAGCTCGATTGTTTATTGTGTTTCGCACAGCTGGCTGTTAAAAACCACTATAACAAACCCAAAGTTACCGAGAATAAGGTGCTTGATATTAAAGGCGGGCGCCACCCGGTAATTGAAAAACAATTGCCTGTAGGGCAGGAATACATTACGAATGATGTATACCTCGATACCGAGAGTCAGCAGATTATTATGATTACCGGTCCCAACATGGCGGGTAAGTCGGCCATTTTAAGGCAAACTGCGCTGATTGTACTGATGGCGCAAATGGGTTCCTTTGTTCCTGCCAAGGATGCAGAAGTGGGTATTGTAGATAAAATTTTTACCCGTGTAGGCGCATCTGATAATATCTCTTCAGGAGAGAGTACATTCATGGTCGAAATGAATGAAACCGCGAGCATCCTGAACAATATTTCGGATGATAGTTTGATCTTACTTGATGAAATTGGCCGCGGAACGAGTACCTATGATGGCATTTCAATTGCCTGGGCAATTGCCGAATTTCTGCATCAGCACCCAACAGCGCGACCAAAGACCCTATTCGCTACACACTACCATGAGCTAAACGAGCTGGCCAATACCATGCCGCGCATTAAAAACTTTAATGTATCGGTAAAAGAAATGACCAATAAGGTGATCTTTTTAAGGAAACTGATTCCTGGTGGTAGTGAACATAGTTTTGGGATACACGTAGCGAAAATGGCCGGTATGCCAACAAAACTAATCGGTCGTGCCAACGAGATCCTGAAGAAACTGGAAATAGACAGGACCGAAGGGCAAAGTATAAAAGACAGCATTAAAAAAGTACAGAACCAGGCTTACCAGTTACAGATGTTCGCGATTGATGATCCTGTTTTGGTGAAAATCCGCGATACACTCAATAATTTGGATGTAAACGCGTTAACACCTGTTGAGGCGCTGTTAAAATTAGACGAAATACAGCGGTTAATAAAAAATTAGGAAAGGTTAGAGGTTTGGGGTGTAAGGTTTAAGGACAAAACATCTTTAATCTCTAATACATTAATATATTATTTATGCAGCTTACCTTGAACCTTATACCTTTTAACTTCCACCTGAAAAGGAATATATTATTTTTAATAGCAATCATATTTTTTCTTTCGTCTTGCGGAACAAGAAAATATACGGTCAAAAGTGATACAAAAGCTTCGAAAGCGGCAGATGCAATGGCAAATTTACAAAGCAAACCGCTTTATCGTTTCATCACCGATTGGACAGGGGTGAGGTACCGGTTTGGCGGATTGGATAAAAATGGTGTTGATTGTTCTGGTTTTGCTTTTTTACTGGAGAAAGAAATATATGGGGTTACACTTCCCCGTATTTCGCGTGAGCAGGCCAATGTGGTAAAACGTAAAAACATTGATAGTTTAAAGGAAGGAGATCTCGTATTTTTCTCTTTTGGCGGCAATGATGTAGATCATGTTGGGGTTTACCTCAATAATGGTTTTTTTGTGCATGCCAGTACTACCAGGGGAATAGTTGTTGATGATATAACTCTTCCAGCTTATCAGAAGGTATTGGTTAAATCGGGATCGGTAAATTAATTCTTACTGTCATTCTGAATGCAATGAAGAATCTCTAACAGATGAGCACTAACCAGTGATTTGTGATACTACAGGAAAGATTCTTCGCTTTGTTCAGAATGACATCCTTGGTTAAAACAAACTTCATCTTTTTCGTTATCCATTTATGTTTTTTTGTAATCCGCTTATCTTTAATTCTAATTGTTTAAACATACCTTAACCACCACTGTTTGTGGTTTTCTTTGTATCGTTTAAACCATCTGCATGGTAAATACAAGGCTGCTACTGCACAAAACCATATTGAATAGACTATTGGCAAACCAAAACCAAATGTAGCCGGTCTAAACCAGAACGGAATTTGTACAATATCCTTACCTGTGTACCCTGTGGCAAAAAATACAATTACAAGTAGGGTATGAAGCAGATAAAAGTGCAGTACATAATAAAAGAAAGGTACAGCGCCATACACAGCAGTTATCCTGGTAAACCAATTATTCAGGTTTTCAGTGAAAGCCAAAAATAACATGGCCGGACCTAAAGTCATGGCGGTATACTGTAACGATGGTGGATATTTGCTTACATTAAAAAAAGCAAGCAAATTCTTAAAAAAGTCGTGATATTCTTTTCGCGGAGCAGGATCGCCATATATATTGATCAATCTCAAAGAGATAAACACAAATATAGTGAGCAAACCCACAATTAATAAATTGCGCTTTCTGCGCTCGGCAGCGTAGCCTTTTTTATACCATGCACCAACTCCATAACCCACAAACATCACACCTGTCCAGGGCAGGATGGCATAAAATACACCAACAAGATGAGTACTTGAAACCGGTAAAATAGTTCCCGACGCCGTGAAAAATATTTTTAAGATCATGCCACCATTTGGGTCTGCTGGAGTAGGAAATAAATCGAAAAGGTTATGCCCGAAAACCAATATTAAACCAATTATGAGCACAGTTTTATACGAAATTCGACTGGCCAATCCGAGGAATATCATACTGGTGCCAATTGCCCATATTACCTGAAGGATGATGAAATTGTAAAATGGATTAAAGGTTAAACCGAGTGTAATTAATGCGATTTCGATTACAATTAACCATAAACCACGTTTCAATAAAAAGGAGCTTGCTTTACCTGGTGTTTTGTTTTGCGCAGACAGATAGGCCGATAATCCGGATAAAAAAACAAAGGTCGGTGCACAGAAATGGGTAATCCAGCGGGTAAAAAATAACATCCCGGTAGTGGTTTCAGGATTTAGCGGATCGCCTGTCATGGCACCGATATGAAAGAAATCTCTCGTATGATCAAGCGCCATAATAATCATCACTAACCCACGTAATATATCGATGGATAAAATTCGCTTTGATAGGGTCATGTGATCAGCATTCATAACAATAGGTTTGGATGTTTAAATATAGGCATTCAGAATTATTTTTACAGATATACTTGATTACCTTAGTACATCAGAATGTGAACTGAATCTATTTCAATATACTCTGTAAGAAAATCGATTTAGGAATGGTTTAATTGACCATCATGATTTTGATGTTCGAAAAATTATCATAATATTTGTTAAGGACTAACCGAATAATATGCTATCATTACCATTTATATGATTGATAATAGAATGCGTTCCGTTCCATAAAAATTAAACCAAAATATCATAATACATCATAATGAAAAGAAGAACATTTATACAAAACACAGGCTTGTTAGGGGCAGGAGTTGTTGCATCGAAATTTTCTTTTGCTGCCGATCTTGCACCAGAATTTCCTGTGGTACGTGTAGCTGCCGCGAAACGACATTTTCAAAGTAAAGCTGTAGATACTGCCATTAAAACTTTCCAGGCAAATGTTAAAAATCCTGAATTGGCCTGGCTGTTCGAAAACTGTTTCCCCAATACGTTAGATACGACGGTTTATCATTCAGAAAAAAATGGCAGACCAGATACTTATGTAATTACAGGTGACATTGATGCCATGTGGCTACGTGATAGTTCTGCCCAGGTTTGGCCTTACCTTCAATTTGTAAATGAAGACGAGCCGCTAAAAAAACTGATTGCCGGTGTAATTATCCACCAGACTAAATGCATTTTAAAAGATCCTTATGCTAATGCTTTTTATGGCGATGCCAATAAAGTAGGCGAGTGGAAAACTGATGAAACCGCTATGCAGCCAGGTGTACACGAACGCAAGTGGGAAATCGACTCATTGTGTTATCCTATCCGTTTAGCTTACCATTACTGGAAAAAAACAGGTGATAAAACACCATTCGATGCCGACTGGAAAAAAGGAATTGAGGCCACTTTAAAAACTTTTAAAGAGCAACAGCGCAAAACAGATAAAGGCCCATACCATTTCCAAAGGGAAACCACAAAACCTACAGATTCTTTACCAATGGCGGGTTATGGTTTTCCGGTAAACCCGGTTGGATTGATCTGTTCAGCATTTCGTCCGAGTGATGATGCCACCATTTTTCCTTTCCTTGTTCCGTCTAATTTCTTTGCCGTATCAAGCTTAAAGCAGGCAGCAGAAATGATTAAGGCCCTAAACAGCGATAAAACATTAGAAAGTAACTTGTTAAATCTTGCCGATGAGGTAAATGCTGCGCTTCAAAAACATGCTGTTGTAAATCACCCGAAATACGGCAAAATTTACGCCTTCGAAGTTGATGGTTTTGGCAGTTCGTATTTAATGGACGATTCGAACGTACCAAGTTTATTGGGTTTACCTTATTTAGGGGCAATGAAAATTGAAGATCCGATTTATCAAAACACCAGGAAATTTGCGCTTTCAAAAGATAATCCTTATTTCTTTAAAGGTACCGCTGGAGAAGGCATTGGTGGTCCGCATGTTGGTCAGGACATGATCTGGCCAATGAGCATTACCATGCGCGCCTTAACATCGAAAGATGATGCAGAGATTAAATATTGTATAGATACTTTGCGTAAAACGCATGCTGGCAAAGGTTTCATGCATGAAGCTTTTAATAAAGACAATCCTGCAAACTTTACCAGGGCGTGGTTTGCCTGGTCTAACACCTTATTTGGTGAGCTGCTTTGGAAAACTTATCATGAGAAACCAGCTTTATTAAAAGCTTAATCTACCCGACCGTATTGATTGGTGTTATTGACTGATTTTGATATTCTGTTCAATTCTAATCAATACGGTTTTGTTTTATATTTAAAATTTGATGTTAATCCGGAACTTTCTACGCAAATTAGGAATAAAGCGATCAATTTATGTAAAAGCTGTGTTAAAACAGCGGTTACTGTTTTTGCATCATGTAAATATTTGTAAATTGCTTGAAAATTATAGCCTTTAGTATTGCAAAATTCTAGTAAAACCATCCTTAACGATATCGAATCTATAAGTAAGATTCCTGCAGTTGCAAATATTTTAGAAATTGTTTGTAGAACCACAGGAATGGGCTTTTCGGCAGTGGCCAGGGTTACATCAGATACATGGACTGTTTGTGCTGTTCGTGATGAAATAAATTTCGGGTTAGCTGTGGGAGGCGAACTTAAACTTGAAACGACCATCTGTAACGAGATCAGGCAGCATAAACAGGCTGTTATTATTGACCATGTGGCAGAAGATCCCGATTTTGCACATCACCATACGCCGTTAATGTATGGTTTTCAGAGTTACATTTCAGTACCCATAAAGTTAAAAAATGGTATGTTTTTCGGTACACTTTGTGCCATTGATCCTAAACCTGCTAAACTGAAAAATCCAACGGTTACAGGTATGTTTACCATGTTTGCCGACTTAATTGCCTTTCATTTAGACGCACTGGAAGAACTTGCGAAAACAGAGAGAGAATTAAAAAAAGAACAGGAGATAGCTGTTTTAAGAGATCAGTTTATTGCTATTTTGGGTCATGATTTACGAAATCCACTAAATGCAATTTCAAACAGTGCACAGCTTTTATCGCGTTTGAATGTAGATGAACGCAGTGGCCGTATCACTAAAATTATAAAAGATTCTTCTTTTAGGATGAATGGTTTGATCGAGAACATGCTCGATTTTGCCAGTGGAAGATTAGGCGAGGGCATTACCATTACTAAAACACCAGACGAAGATTTAGAGAAATTGCTGCTTCAGGTGGTCGAAGAGTTGCAGGCCATTTGGCCATCAAGAGCTATTAAGGTGAACTTTAATTTTGATCACCCTGTTCATGCTGATGGGAAACGACTGGCACAGCTTTTTTCTAATTTGCTGGCTAACGCTTTAAATTATTCCCCATCAGATTCTGCCGTAGAAATAACCGCATTTAGCAATACCGAAGAGTTTAATCTTTGCGTAGCGAATCAGGGCAAACAAATACCAACCGCTGCTATGGACCGCCTATTTCAACCGTTTTCGAGAGGTGAGGTAGAACCCAATCAGAAAGGCCTGGGTTTAGGTCTTTACATTGCCTCAGAAATTGCCAATGCGCATGATGGTACCCTTGATGTATCTTCTACGCCTGAACAAACCTGTTTTACTTTGCGCTTACCTTCACAAAAATGATAACTGTTAACGATAGTTTGCCAACATCAACACTTTTAGAAATTAAGGTAGGAGAGGTTATAACGGATGGAAAGAGCCAATCTGGCACTGTTAAAAGTATTGAAATCAGTGAAACGGATGAGTTTTTAATGTTTCTTTTTCAACTGGAAGATAGCCACATTATTATTAAAAAGCTTAAGCAGGTTTGTTAATGCTTGTTACAGTCGGTTATTTTGATCGATAGTTATGAAATGTAATAGAGCATAAAAATCTATTGGTATTTAAAACTGCTAAAAATCCTGGTTCAGCTACCATAGACAGAATCCATTAGTAAGGTCGTCATTGCGAGGAGGAACGACGAAGCAATCTTTCCTGCTAGAAAGATTGCTTCCCCGAAAATCGGGGCGGGCTGTCGGCTGAAAAGGCCTTGTTATAATGACGTTTATTTAAACAACTGATATTTAGGATTATTTTTTTGACCATATAAGACATTTAAGGGCCATATAAGCTTATATGGTGTGAATTACTTAATGAATTAGATGTTCTTAGGTGTCTAAGGTGGTTAATTAAACTGCATAGTCTTTAATTTTTACGACCACCTTAGACATCTTAGCTCAATGAGTTTTGCAGGATGCAAAATCTTAAACCTAATACGTTAGAAAGCGCGTACAGGACGTCATTCCTATTTTTTTCAGGCTACTGACCTGATGGTTACTCGCAATGACGACTAGATTATCCTTCAAAACCATACACTTTCCCAACTTGCGTTTTAAAACTGTATTTAAAGTCCTTTCCTGATGTTTGCTCATCAATGCCCTTAACTTCATGTTTTAATGCATTGGGAGATCTCACGATACAGTCTTCGCCAGACAAAGATTTGATGGACAACTTCACAACTTTACCATCCTTCCATTGCAAATCGGTAATTTCAAAATTACCACGGGCCCTTAAACCCTGAATACTTCCGGTTGCCCATTGATCAGGTAAAGCTGGTAAAAACTGTAATTCGCCAGTCTGGCTTTGCAGCAACATTTCCGAAATACCTGCAGTATAGCCAAAGTTTCCGTCAATTTGAAAGGGTGGGTGTGCGCAGAATAGATTGGTATAAATTCCACCGCCTTTGTTATAATCGGTACCTGAACCACCAACAGGTGTGATAAAGTTTTGTAAGATTTTATAAGCATGGTTTCCATCCTGTAAACGTGCCCAAAAATTCATTTTCCAGGCCATCGACCAGCCGGTTGATTCATCCCCCCGGGCAGTTAAGGTTACCCGCGCTGCTTTTGCCAGTTCTGGCGTTTTAATGGTACTGATCTCTCTCCCCGGATGTAAACCGAAGAGGTGTGAAATGTGTCTGTGTTGGTCTTTTGGATCATCACGATCAGTTTCCCATTCCTGCAGCTGACCCCATTTTCCGATTTTAGGTTTTAATAAATGTGCTTTTAAATCGGCAATGTGTTTTTTGTAATCCGCATCAATACCTAAAACTTCAGCAGCTTCAATATAGTTGGTAAACAGATCAAACACAATTTGCTGATCATGTGTCACCCCATCCTCAGTTGGGCCATGTTCAGGCGACCAGCCCATTGGCGATACCAGTGTTCCATCAGGTCTTCTTTTTAAATGGTCATCCCAAAATTCAGCGATTTCTTTTATAATCGGGTAAGCAAAATTTTGTAAATAATTTTTGTCTTTTGTAAAAGCATAATGCTCCCACAGTGCTTGTGCATACCAGGCACTTCCAGGAGTGTTCCATAGAAAACTCATGCCACCAAAAATATTGTTCTCTGTTTTTACCGTCCAGCCTCTGGTATTGGGATATTGCTTGCGGGTGGCTATAGCACTCACTTCTCTCATGCTGTTAATATAATCCAGGTACGGAATCTGGCACTCAGAAAGATTGGTAGGCTCTGCCAGCCAATAATTCATCTGGATGTTAATGTTCGAGTGGTAATCGCTGCCCCATGGCGGGTTATTACTTTCGTTCCAGAGACCTTGCAAATTGGCCGGTAAACCACCCGGCCTTGACGAACTGATTAAGAGATACCGGCCATATTGGAAAATTAAAGCTTCGAGTGCAGGGTCGGCTACCTTTTTATAATTGATCAGCCGCTGATAGGTAGGCTGCTTTTGGGTGTCGGCATTACTCGTTCCAAGATTTATAGCCAGGCGGTTATATAAATGGCTGTAATCCTGGATATGATTTTTTAAAAGTTTATTGTAACTTTTAGCTTTTACTGCATTTAATACGCGCTCAATTTTAGGCACAGGTTCTTCGCCTTTCCAGTTTTGCTCACGTTTGTTGATGTAATTGGTAGCCGCAGTAAAAATTAAGGTAACCGCATCTGCATCTGTTATTTTTAATTTTTCGCTTTCACCATCTTTTACTGCTTCAAGCTTTCCATTCTCTACTTTAATTACAGCGGTAGCCTGGTAAGTCATGCCGTTTGGTAGTTTACCAGTAAGCTGAATGGTATTTCCACTAGCTGTTATCGTGCCGTTATGTGCATCTTTTAAGCTAATGATGGCCGAGTAAGCTTTCTTTTGGTTAGCGGTAAAACGCAGTACCATCACTTTATCCGGAAAGCTGCAAAAATACTCACGTTTAAATTGGGTGCCGTTTTGTGTGTAATTAATGGTATGTACTGCATGGTCAATATCCAGTTTACGGCTGTAATTGGTAAATGGCTGGTCTTTATTATTGAAATCGATAAACAGATCGCCAAAGGCCTGATACGTGCCCCGGTCATTTTCATCACCTGTCCACAAAGTGTTATCGTTAAACTGAATGTGTTCCTGATCAACACCGCCAAAAATCATCCCGCCAATGCGACCGTTGCCAATGGGATAGGCCTCCGTCATCCATTTCTGTGCAGGTTTATTGTCCCACATTGTAAAAGCAGGATTTTCTTTTTTTTGGGCCAATAGCCTGTTAGTAAAGCAGAGGAGTAGTAAGCACGATAATACGGCGCAAACCATATATTGCCTGTAATTTAAAAGCATGTTGGTTATTTGATTAGTGTGTAAATCAAAGATATATAAAATAGAATAGGAGGCACGTAAAGTCAGGCAATAAAGCATCCAGATATTTGGCAAATTATTCAACTATTTAAGCATTAGATTTGCTATAAGATCTCCAGATCTTAACATTTTGGGTTTGAATTTTCTTCATAAAAGCTGAGATCATTGATAGTCGATTTTTAAAACATTTGAAAGACTGCAAGAAGTCTTATTTGCGAGTAACCATCAGGTCAAGTGGCCTGAAAAAAATAGGAATGACGTCCTATATGCGCTTTCTAAATTATAGGTTTAAGATTTTACATCCTGTAAAACTCAAGAGAGCTAAGATGTTTATGGTGGTCGTAAAAATTAAAGACTATGCTGTTTAATTAACCACCTTAGACAGTAAGAATACCTAGTACATTAAATAATCCTTTAGGCTTTCACACCATATAAGAAATATAAGAACACGTAAGCTTATATGGTTCTTAAATGTCTTATATGGTCAAAAAAATAATACTGAATATCATTGTCTACATAAACGTCATTATAAGGTAAGGGGCAATCCTAATGCGAGTGCAAGTAGCGACTGTTGTAAGATTGCTTCGTCGTGCCTCCTCGCATCCGATAGCTATCTGATGACGAATTTCTGATGGAATATGTGAATGGTAACTATTCTGATATTTTGTGGATAGGACTGATAGATTTTATATATTTGATATAACACTAAAACGTTTTATGTAAATGAAATTGCTAACCAAATCCTTAATCATTCTCCTAATGGTAGTTGTTGTGAGCCTGCACCAATCTCATGCCCAAACCAAACTAACCCAATACGTAAACACTTTTATTGGCACGGCGCCTTTAACCGATCCGAAAATTTTAGGCTATGAATTGCCAGAGGGTTGGCGATCGTGGGCAGGTTTAACTTTTCCGGGTAGCTCGTTGCCTAATGCGATGGTACAATTAAGTCCGGTTACGGAATTTGGCTCTGGTGCAGGCTACGAGTACGAAGACGATACCATTTATGGTTTTGCACACACCAATAAAGGGCACTGGAACCTGTGTAATATTCCTGTTTTACCGCTATCAAACCCACAAGGTAAATATGGATCAAAGTTTTCGCACAAAAAGGAAAGTGCGGCACCAGGATTTTATCAGGTTTATTTGGATGATTACCAGGTAAACGTCAGGCTTACTTCAACCTTAAGATGTGGTTTTCATGAATATACCTACAAAAATAATTCCGACAAACAAATCCTATTGAGTATGGGTAAAGCCAATAGTGGCGTTAACACCTGGAATATCGCACAAGATGGTCCATCGGCCATACAAGGTTTTCAAGGGGGCGAAAACGTATACTTTTATGCAGTGGTGAACGGAAAGATAGATAAACTTGATATTACCGATGCCGGCAAACGCTCAGGTTATGCCATTCTTCATCTTGCAGATGGAAATAAAGGACCTGTAGAACTTAAGATCGGCTTATCGTTTGTGAGTATAGCCAATGCTAAGGAAAATCTGGCAAAAGAAATCGGCAATAAAACATTTATGCAGATCCGCCATGAGGCTACAGAGAAATGGGAGGCGCTTTTATCAACCATTCAGGTTAAAGGTGGAACTGAGAAACAAAAACAAATGTTATATTCTTGCTTGTACCGGTCTTTTTTATGGCCAGCTTTAAGGAGTGATGTTAATGGTGAGTTCAGAGATGCAAAACGCAATGTGGTAAAAGGAAATTTCAATTACTATACTGAACCATCGCTTTGGGATACCTATCGAAATAAAGATGTGCTTTTAGGCTTAGTTACGCCTAAAGTAACACTGGATGTAATTAAATCCATGAAAGATGTTGGCGACAAAACGGGTTTTATTCCTACTTTTTTTCATGGCGACCATGGTGCCTCTTCTATTGCGGGAGCGTATTTAAGGGGAATAGATGATTTCGATATCAAAGGGACCTACCAGATTTTGTTGCGTAATGCCAATGTGGATGGTGGTGCCCGCCCTTTCGTGAAAGAATATATTGAGAAAGGGTATATTTCAGATCCTGATATTAAAAATCCACATGTAGAAACCAAAGCCAGGGCAGGGGTTTCTAAAACGCTGGAATATGCCTATGATGATTATTCGCTGGCCCAAATCGCTAAAAAATTAGGCGATAGCAGTAATTATCATGTCCTGATGAGCCGGTCTAAAAATTATAAAAATGTGTTCGATCCGGCTACGCGGTTTATGAGGGGCAGATTAGAAAATGGCGATTGGATTAAACCTTTTAATCCGCAATATCCTTATTACGAATATATGTACAGGGAAGCCAATGCCTGGCAGGTTTCGTTTTATGCTCCTCATGATATGAAAGGTTTGATTGAGTTATATGGTGGTGCAAAAGGCTTCGAATCCAAACTGGATTCCTTATTTACTGTACCCTGGAATCCGAAATATATTGCTCGTAATGTTGAAACGATGATTGGTCAATACTGCCAGGGCAACCAGCCAGATCATGAAGCTCCTTTTGCTTATACTTTTATTGGCAAGCCAGAAAAATCACAAAAAATTATTGATAAAATACTAAATGAACTATATGGCATAGGAAGCGATGGTTTGGCGCTTTCGGGAATGGATGACGCCGGCGAAATGTCTGCCTGGTATGTGTTTTCTTCGTTGGGATTATATCCATTCTCGGCAACCGATCCAACTTACATCGTTACCGCGCCACTTTTTGACGAGGTAAAATGGAAAACCAGTAGTGGTAAAGTATTAACCATCAGCAAGCCTGGTAAGGGAAGAGGCATTACAGAGATTAAAGTAGATGGAAAAATAAACCAGGGTTATTTTATTTCTCACGATCTGTTTAAAAATGGGGGTAGGGTAGAAATCGGTACTAAATAAAGCCTGAATACTAAAAGGAAATGGGAAAAGAAGGGTAATTTAGAAGAATAATGCGCTAGTTTATTTTTGTTCATTAAGGTCAAAGATAGGGATTAAGCCAAGTTTTGTTGTTTATTTTTAGGTGGATATTTAAATGCTTCAACTATTTTATCCTTAATTGCACACCTTAAACATTTTATCAATTACGTTGTTCTACCTGATAATAACTTCTTGATTGATATTAAATACATTAAGAAATGCGCTATTTTTTCGTCTCTTACTCCATAACCTAAAAAATGAACCTAAGCATTAATAAGCGTGTCGGAAAAACGGCATTCATTGTTTTATTAATTTTTATCATAACATTTTCGATATTTATTCTTTTTTCAGAAACCAGGGGGCCGGATAGTAATGTAATATATAATAAAGGACAGAAAATAGGTGGGGTATTTACCCTGTATCAGAATCAGATATATGCATCTGTGCCTAGTAATGGAGACTATTTAGTTCAGGAGGCTGATGCCAATAGTTTCAGACTGGTTGATGACAGCTACCAAAATCGACAGTTTGGCATAGATAAAAATCATGCATACTGCGGCAACCTGATTGTTAAAGATTTCAATCCGGCTACAGCCAGGGCAATCGGCAATGATTATTTTACCGATGGAAAGCAAACCTGTTACTGTGCTTCAATGAGTGTGAGAAATGAGGATTTATCATTTTTCTCAGAATTAGGTTTGATGAGTTTATATGGCCTTGGGATTGGAGACAAGCCCCAGACCTATATTTACCCGCTCACTATACTTAATGCCAGTCCTGTTCCTTATCGTGCCATCCTGAAAACTGAAGTTGCGACTAACGGAAACTTAGCTTACTACCAGGGTAAAATTCTTCCTCAGGCACATGCTACGGGCCTCAGACAAATCTCAGAATGGTACAATGATGGAGATATTCGTGAAAATAAAAACTACCTGGCAGATGGCCAATATGTGTATTACAAAAATACCAGATTGCCACTTCAAGACCATACTGATTTACATGCCATAGTTATTGACGCTCAAAACCAGGAGGATTATCTTATAGATCCCAAACAAGGTATGGTCTATGTTAATGATATAGCCTTCGACAAGCAGCACAGCCCTTATCGGGTATTGTCTCTAAATGGGGCACATGTTTATCATTCTTTATTCCTAAGCAAGGATGGGATTTTTTACTTTGATAAGAAAGAAAAGAAAGTTTTGAGAACTAGGGATAATCCCTTCAATAAAGGCAATTTCAAAGAAATTGCACCGCTGATTTTCTCAGATGGTCATCAAATTCTTTACACTGAGGCCAGTCAAGTCTGGGGCAGAAATAAAAGTCCTGGACTTAAATCCGAGTCAACCCATATTTACAGGTTGGATGAACCCACTAAAGGAAGCTGGCAAAAAATAGGCATGGTTGGCGGCAATTATGGCGCTGTATGGAAAAATGGAAACACTTATTATTACTTCGACCAGCTTGGTGATTCTCAACTGATCCCTCAGACCATTTACCGTATTAATGATCAGTCTACAGTTGCCGCCCTGTTTGCCCCGCAAATTCGCACAGACGACATTCGTAATCTTGTTGATACGGATCGCATGATTAAAGTGAAACGCACAGAATTGGTTGAAATTAATACGAAATTTTCAATCGGGTTTGGAGGGATATTATGGATTATTATAGCTTCTTTTATCGGTATTCAACTATTATTATGGGTACTTAGGAAATTGGGTGTAAATATGAAGCCTTCTCGTATCAAAAATCAGGAATTAAAGAGGGAGAAAGGCAATGAAAAAAGAATGTGATGAACCCGAAATTAAAATCCCTTATGATGTGATATTAGTGATAAAACACATCATAATTATAAGCGGGCAAGGGTATTAAATCAATTCATAAAATATATTTATTTTGACGTTGAATCGCTAAACTTCCTTTTTAGATGATAATACCGAAATAACAGGCGGTCATACCATAGGGCAACCAGCAGCATTACAACAGGAAGTAATAATATTTTTAGTTTAAAATGCTGATATCCCAGTCCACCCAACATTCCGCCTAAAAAAAATCCGCTTATGATCATGGTTTTAAGGAAAATGCTCCTGCGTATTGATTTATACACTGAGTTTTCTTTGTAAAGTAATAATTGAGAAAGTTCTATACCTAAATCTGTGAAGAGTCCCGTCAGGTGGGTGGTTCTCACAACAGATTGCGAAACCTTTGTCACCAATGCATTTTGCAGTCCCATAGAAAATAACAAGGCCGAAGCTATAACTGATGGATACGTCTGATACCATGTAGGAGCTAAAAAGCAGGTCGAACTTATGGAAAGCATGATGCCGATTTCCAGAGAGATAGGGATAATATAAGAATTGTGGGATCTGTTTTTTGATGCCCATTCCATAATCAGCCCAGATACAAAGGCACCGGATAAAAAAAACAATATATAATACAGATAGGTAAAAGCCATATTATAGTTCTCCAGGAAAAGCTGTTCAGAGAAAAACGCAAAATGTCCTGTTACATTCGTTGTTAAGGTATGTACCGACAAAACCCCGGAGATATTCACAATCCCCGCCACAGTAGATAAGATCGAGGCTAGTTTTAGATTATGGGAATAGGTACGGCCTTTCCCTTTGTGTCTGAACATCTGTAGATTCTTTACCCGCTAATTTACAAAATTCAATTGCAATCCTATTTAATAATGGTCTCCGTTTATATTTTGTATGCAGGAATCCGGAGTCTGTGAAATGCTTTTCAACAGTTTTTTGTACATCTAATTACAGGTTATAAGAATCAAGTTTAAAAATGCCAGGAATTTGTTATCCGAAAAAAAAAATCTAATTGTAAAAGCAGAATGGACAGTTTGCAGTTAAATCTGTGCACACTATTGGGTTCTTACCCATTTTTTGGTAGTTTGCTAACTGTTTTACCCAATGAATGATACTAAGCTCGTTTAGAGGCGAATTTATGGAGCGCCTTTTTAGGAGATTACATTTTAATCAATTTCAGACCAAAATAGGGAGGAACCACTTTTAGCAAAATGCCAGTTATTTACTCAATGGATCTTATTGAATACAATGATTGGGATTTTAGAATAGAACGAATATTGCTCAGCATTAGAGGGAAACAGCAGTTTCTCGAATCCCGAACGGTCATGATGGGAATATAAAGCGAGCATAGAGTTCGGTTTTGTTTTTATTGACAGGTGTATATCTTCAATCAGTGAATTAACAATGTTTCGATTAACCTGGACAAAATTTATTTGGAAGTTGAACTTTTTTACGAGATGCATCTCCGTTTCTTTAGGATTGTTTATTCCTTCAAAAGATTGGGTGATAGAAAGCATTTGAATTGAGGCATTAACCGGAGCAGCAAAATCAATAATCCCTGGAAGTTCTTCTTCAAAGTTTTCCATGTCAGTTGCATAAATTATCGTTTTAATTGGTCTGTAGCGATAACTGCTTGGTACGCTTATCACTGGGATTTTAGAAATCGACAGCAGTTCACTGGTATGGGTGCCAAAAAGCTTCTTAACTATACCTGCTCCCCGGGTAGCGATCAGGATATATTCAAATTTTTCCTTTTCAGCATAATCGATTATCGTGCTTACAACCTCCAGTGAGTTAATCACTACAGATCTAAATTTGAATGGCTCCAATCCCATTGAACGACATATTTTATATACAAAAGAACTGAGTTCTGAAGTAAGCTTATTCATGCTCTTTTTTAAAAACTTTTCGAATGCTATTTGCGTCCAGCTATATGGTTTGGGAATGTGGCATACCTGCAAAACACTCAGTGATGAATTCCTTAATTTTGCTAATCTTATAGCCATTCTAATCGCTGATTTCGAATTGCTGGATAAATCCGTGGTTACCATTATTTTTTTCATCGCTGTTTAAACTGGTTTTTTACTTATCCATTAACTCTAATAAGTTGCTCCAGCATAATTGCAATTTCAACAATATCTAACTGTCAGAAGATGATTTTTATCATAAATAATCATGATCTAAATAGGAGTGTCGGCATAAAGCTGCATTGAAATGCCGAGTATGCAATCGCCATAATATAGGAAAATGCAAAGCAGGACTGCTTTTTCAATCTACATTTATTATTTCTGGCAAATCTCACTAGATATTATGAAAGTCCTGCTTTTGTCACTTTACTCCAAATTTTCATTTAGATTTTTTTGTGTTGGTAATAATATCAAAATTGATGGATACGTTTAGCATTCCTGGATTGTGCTATCAGCAGATATGCAAGATAATAATTCATTTAGCAGTCCTGATAAACTTACTGATACGCATGCGATGCGTTCGTCGGCCGCACCGTAATAAATGTAGAGAAGCATTTATTGCTGTGCGGCTTGTTCTGCAAGCTTGGCTTCTTTTTTCTTTTGTCGTTCCTGAGACCTGAAATAGCCACGGAAAAAGAAGTTATGTTTCAATGCCTCCATATTTTGATTGAATCCATCAGTTCCTTTTTGCAGATTCTCCATCGTCTGGCTTATGTTTCCCGCCATAACTGAATCTTTCAAGAGGGTATTAAATGAATTGTTCCCATAATTGAGATCGTGGTCTATAGACTTGATCATCCCATCCAGTTCCCGCGTCATGGAATTTGCGTTTCCGACGGCTATTTTGGTTTGACGGATAGCATCCCTCAGGTCTGCAGAAATGGTTGTATCTGTCAGTAAAAGGCCAGCTGCTCCTTTACCTTTTCGGATATTCATAACCATTTGATTTAAATCAAGGCTGATTTTGCTGGCATTTTTAGTGGTACTATAGATATTCAGCAACGATGCTTTTAAACTTTCTCCAATGGTTTCATCGTTAATCAATCTAAGGATTGCGCTGCTGTCAACACGCATCACTGTCCCCTTTAAAACCTCTGATATGGTCGCTACATTATTGTTGGTCTGAGAAAGCTTATCTATTATCTCATCCATATTTGCCATATTTTTTGCCTGTAGAACATCTCCTTCTTCAACTTTAATACTTTTGCCTGCTGCCGGAGTGATGTTGATTACCTTATTTCCCATCAAGCCTTCTGTACCTATTGCCGCTACTGCATTTTTACCGATAAAGGCCTTTACCTTTTCATCGATCTGCATGGTAACCTCAATCGTACTATCATTTAAAAGCGCTATATCTTTCACGGTTCCAGCCTGAAAGCCTGAAAATAACACGTTATTGCCTGTAGTGAGACCATTTAAATTAGTGAATTTTGCTTTTAGCTGAAAGTCATTGCCGAATAGATTCTTATTCTTACCAATGATAAAAAAGGCCAGTATCATTAGTATTAAACCCGATAGCACAAATGCCCCTAATTTAACACTGTTTATTTTTTCATTTGCCATGACATATTTATTTAATCAAAAAACTGTTTAATATTTTTATCTGTAGATTGCGCTAGTTCCTCAAAACTTCCCTGAGCATAGCTTTTCCCCTCCAGCAACAGCACTACCACATCAGCTGTATTTTTAACGCAGTTCATGTCATGAGATATGATTATAGAAGAGGTATGATTCTTTTCCTGTAATTTTAAAATAAGGTTTTCTATCTCCCTGGAGGTTACCGGATCAAGCCCGGTTGTTGGCTCATCATAAAGAATTATTTCCGGGCGTAGGATCATAGTTCTTGCAAGGGCAACACGCTTTAGCATTCCTCCTGACAGTTCTGAAGGCATCATGTCTATAGTGTGCAACAGATCTACGTTTTCTAAAGCTTCACTCACCAGTCGATCCACTTCTTCCCGGGTGATGTCAACCCAATGCCTGAGCAATGGGAATTCCAGATTTTCCCTGATCGTCATCGAATCGTATAAGGCATTGCTTTGAAATAAAAATCCGATTTTAGTGCGTGTTTCATCCAGTTCATCTTCACTTAGTGCGGTTATATTATCTTCATTCACGAAAATGCTCCCACTTTCAGGCTTAAGCAATCCAATAATGCACTTTATCAAAACAGATTTTCCAGAGCCAGACTTTCCAAGGATAACCACATTGGTTCCCCGTTCTACAGTCAAGTTAAATCCATCTAATATCACTTTGTCTCCAAATGATTTGACAAGATCTTTTATGACGATGATGGGCTTGTTATTTTTCGGTTCCATTATTGATTAATTTAATCCCATTAGTTCAGTGATCTGTACAGCCAGTAAATCGATAACGAAAATCATTACGGAGGAAAGCACAACAGCCGAATTTGCCGAAACACCTACACCTTGGGTGCCTTTGCTTGAACTGAATCCCTTATAGCAACCGACTATCCCTACCGCAAAGCCAAAAAATAGGGTTTTTATAATGGCTGGTAAAACATCGCTAAAATCGAGACTTTTAAAAACCTGAAGGAAAAATAGGTCAATACTTGTTACTGATCTTATATTTACGCCCAGGTACGAACCAAATAATGATATTCCATCGCCGAGAATGGTAAGGAGAGGCAACATCAATGTTGTGGCCAACACCCTGGTCGCTACCAGATATTTATATGGCTTTATCCCGCTGACTGTCATTGCATCGATTTGTTCGGTTACCTTCATAGATCCCAGTTCAGCACCAATACTGCTTCCGATTTTTCCGGCGAAAATCAATGCGGTGATTACCGGACCGATTTCCCGAACGATTGCAAGACCTACCATGACCGGCAGTTGTGATTCTACACCGTAATCTACTAATGAAGGGCGCAATTGCATGGTTAAAACCAGGCCCATAATAAATGAGGTTAGTCCTACCAGTGGAAATGAGAGGTAGCCTATCTTATAGCATTGATTGAGCAGCTCACGGTTTTCATAACGTGGCTGTATACCTACTGAAAAGAAGCGGCCTGTGAAACTGGCCACCTTTCCAGTCTCATCCAAAAAATTCTTAAAACGAAGAAATAGCTTCATGGTTACAAAAGTATGTGCTTGCTTTGCGCATAACCATGACCACAGATTTGTATTGCGTGATGTTCATCATCATCATGGTCGTTCCGGATCATTATTGATTGGCTGACTGGTTATCTGTCGATATTTTCATTTAACTCAGATAAAATATTGTTTGGTTCAGACTTTAGATTTAAGCGGGCTAAAATCCATTTCATTTGTTTTATCTGAAGATTAATGCCGAATTACCCTATGAAATATGCCATTTGAACCAGATTCATTAAGCAGATTATCTAATAGTTGTGCGTAAGCGATTTTTTTTCTTGGAATAAACCAGCCGGATTCATTGCTCAAAGAATCATCCTGTCCCTGCCATGCCATCCTGGAAAATAAAAAGTATTGAGCACTCAACATGAGTTCTGTTGTCACATCAGGGCTGGCCATTTTTGTTCGTTGCGCAGGATTGTTGATCAGTGAATCCAGTGTTCTGGCATAGGGGACGGTCTGGTAGATTCCTTCATTTCCAATGTTCTGGATTCGGCTGGATAAGTGATAGGCCTGTTCAATCATTACCCCTTCATTGTACCAGGCATAAGCATAATTTCTATTTCGGTAAAAATCAATCATTGAAGTCTGGTGATCAATAAGCTAAAGACCAGTATGTTACAGAAATGTTGATACTTCAGGTGTATTTTAAAATTCATCATGGGAAATATGGAATAGCGGAATCAGGTATTTCTTATTCCGAAAGAAATATAACTGTAGTGTACCCCGGCCTTAATAGCCGACATACACTACAGCAGATTAACAACATGGAACAGGCAATTTCCGTATTTTGCTATGTAAAATGTTATCTTATTCTGCTTGTATTTTGAATCATTCACACTTTTATTAAATCACAGAAAAACTCTTACATGTTGGATATCATCATTATGCCTGATGGCCGTCATTGCCCTCCTGATACAAAATAGCAAGATTTGTGTGTAAGAAACACAGACCGATGAAAAAAATACTTATAGCAACAGATTTTTCAGTAGCTGCGGATAATGCCGCAAGATATGCTCTTGAGCTGGCCCATACGATTAAGGCCGATACCGTATTGGTTAATGCAGCGGCTGTTACTACGGATTCACCGACAGAGATTCTATGGCCAGCAGAAAGTTATCAAGCGCTTATCAAGCGAACTAATGTCCGTCTTGAAGATCTTGCTAAAGAACTGCAGGATAGTATACCGCATGCGGTGAAAGAGGCCGATGTTTGTCCGACGATTAGTATAAAATCAGATCTGGGATCAGTTACTGATTTGCTAAAGGAAATTGTTCAGCAACAACGTATAGGTTTGGTTGTAATGGGGCTCTCTGGTGCTGGAAATATAAAACGACTGATTCTGGGAAGCAGTAGCCGCGATGTGATTGATGCTGCAGATTATCCCGTATTGCTAGTTCCAAAAGAAACGCCATTTAAGCCCATTCATAAAATCGCCTTTGCAACTGATCTTGGTCTTAATGATATGGAATCTATACAAGTTGTTGCAGCTTTTGCAGGGTTACTGAAGGCAGAGTTGCTCATCGTTCATGTCATCAGAAGAAATGCTGATCACGATATTACGAATCGCATCAGTGCATTTATGAGTGAACTTAGAAATAAAATCAATTATGACCGGATTTATTATGAGAATGTGTATCAATCAAAAGTAGAGAATGGTCTTGGCTGGTTGAAAGACCATGGAGAGACCGATTTATTGGTGATGCTTCACCGGAAACATGGCATTCTAAATGACTTTATAAATGGGAGCCATGCCCAAAATATGGCCCGCAAAACAAAACTTCCTTTGCTGGTAATACCAGAAGGTTACCGTGGAACACTTTGCTAACCGATTAGAAGCTGTTTTATGTTCATGCTTTCTCATGAGCTGGGCCACTACTGCGATTTACTATACACTAGATTTACTCAAAAATAATTTAACATTATGAGAAATAAAACGGTAATTATAACAGGCGGTGCTTCCGGCATCGGAAAAGCAGCAGTCAGACTATTTGCCAGCGCGGGCGCAATGTGGTCATTTCCGATATTGATACCGTACAAGGGGCACATTTGCTTGAAGAAATACATTTAGCTGGAGGTATAGCAGCTTTTTTTTAAACTGATGTCGCAATCCCTGCAGAAATGGAAGCCTTGGTTCACTTTGCAGAGCAAACTTATGGAAAGCTTGATATTGCTATAAA
Source organism: Pedobacter alluvionis (assembly GCF_003664035.1). Lineage (GTDB taxonomy): Bacteria > Bacteroidota > Bacteroidia > Sphingobacteriales > Sphingobacteriaceae > Pedobacter > Pedobacter alluvionis. The sequence goes on along the minus strand of NZ_RCCK01000014.1, from coordinate 94,039 downwards.
TAATGCAGGAATAGGTGGAGAGCAGAATACCATTGCCGATATGAGCCTGGAGGGGGTGGCAGCAGATAATAGCGGTTAACCTGAACAGTGTTTTCTATGGCATGAAGTATCAGATAGCAGCTATGCTTAAAAATGGCGGAGGTAGTATGGCAATGCATATTCTTCAGGAACGTTTCGCCAATGGGGCAATTGATCTTAAGGAATACGAGAGGAACAAAAAAATCCTGGAACGCGATGCTATCGCAAAATTATGATGATGTCTACAAGTTTTAGTCCACACATTTTAAAAATCATAACCATTAGAAACAACGAGAAATTACAGGCGATAGACAATGCACTGCTGCGGAATTGGGCAATAAACAGCCATGATATTGTAGTGAACGTGTTTGGTAACAGGGTAACCCTGAGTGGTAGGGTACACTCCATGTATCAAAAGGATGTAGCTGAAAGAATTGCCTGGAACGCACCGGGCGTATGGAATGTACACAATGAATTGCTTATCGATCATGCAACAACCTAACCACAACAAATCGGGTCATCATTCTTTATTCAACTTCTCCCGGGCCTATTTAAATAGCCGCATCGCTGTCCGGGACTGGATTTCCAGCCGCTATCTAATTATGGAACTTTTTAAACAGATGAACCTTTGGCCTTACCAGCCACTGGTAAATATGGCCAGGCGTATACTAAAGATTTCAAAAAAGTAAAGCTGGTTAGACTTATCAATGCATGCCTAGAGAAAATGGAAGATAACAATTTCAACGTAGAGGGTTTATCGAATGCCCAGGTACTCGAATCCAGAAATAAATACGGATCAAATATTTTAAGTTTCGAAGCAGAAGACAATGTGTTTACAGTGATTTTTAAGCTTTTAAAAGAGCCTATGATCATTATTTTGCTTATTGCTACTGCGATTTATTGCTTTAGCGGAGACTTTGCAAATGGCATTTTTCTTTTGTGCTCAATCCTTTTCCTTTCCATGATTTCTCTGTATCAGGATTCCAGAAGCCGTAACGCTTTAGAGAAACTCAAGTTATACCATAAACCAACCTGTAAAGTGATACGGGAAGGTGCACTGCTAAACATTCCTACTGAATCGCTCGTTATCGGCGACAGCATGGTGGTAGAAGAAGGTACATCTGTTCCTGCAGATGGTTTGATTTTTCATTCCAACGATTTTTCGGTTAATGAGTCACTACTCACGGGAGAGTCTTTATCCGTATTCAAGGATGCTGCAACCAATGATCATATGATCTTTCACGGGACCACCATTATCAGTGGGCTTGCCATTGCGAACGTTACTGCGATTGGCATGGAAACCCGATTGGGGAAGGTAGGCATAAGTATTTCAAAAATACCTGAACAAAAAACCCCACTTGAAAGACAGGTTAACAATTTTGTGAAAAATATGGTAATTCTTGGTGCCATTGTATTTTTGATGGTTTGGGGAATCAACTTTTTACACAGTCACCTGTTCATGGCCAGCCTGCTCCAATCCCTTACCTTGGCAATGAGCATCATTCCTGAAGAAATTCCTGTGGCCTTTACCAGCTTTATGGCACTTGGTGCCTGGCGGCTGATTAAAATGGGCATTGTGGTTAAACAAATGAAAACGGTAGAAACACTTGGAAGTGCAACAGTAATATGTACCGACAAAACAGGTACATTGACTGAAAATCAGATGAGTCTGGATCGCATCTACCTGCCAGTAAAGCGTACAATTGTAAATTTGCAATCGCCTCCAGATCAGGAATCTCTTGCGGTATTGGAAACGGCAATGTGGGCCAGTGAGCCTATTCCTTTTGATCCTATGGAAATATCCATTCATGATCTATATAAAAAATATGCGATCCATGATGAAAGACCTCGCTTCTTCATGCGTCAGGAGTATGCTTTGAGTGGAAGGCCGCCCATGATGACCCATATTTTTGAGGATAAAAGTGGCAGCCGCATTATTGCAGCAAAAGGTGCTCCCGAGGCAATTATATCCGTTTGCCATCTCACTATTCATCAGAAGGAAGAAATTCTTGAAGCGATAGAAACATTATCCTCAACAGGGCACCGGGTGCTTGGTGTGGCTTCTGCCAGTTTTCAAGGCGATCACTTTCCAGCAACACAACAGGAGTTTGCTATGGAGTTTGCCGGATTGATTGCTTTTACCGACCCGCCAAAAAAGAATATCCGTTTTGTTTTGAATGACTTTTATCATGCGGGAATAACTGTTAAAATCATTACGGGCGATAACGCTCAAACTACAAGCGCCATAGCTAAAGAAATAGGGCTAAGGGGAGCTGATCATTTCATGAATGGCGATGAACTGATGAAGCTTAGCGATGATGAACTTCGACTGGAGGTAGTTAAAACGAATATATTTACAAGGATGTTTCCTGAGGCGAAACTCAGAATTATCAATGCGCTGAAAGCTAATCATGAAATTGTAGCGATGACAGGCGATGGTGTAAATGATGGTCCTGCACTTAAAGCGGCACATATCGGAATTGCCATGGGTAAAAAAGGAACAGAGATTGCCAAACAGGCAGCTTCATTAATTCTTCCGGAAGATGACCTTTCAAAAATGGTCGATGCAATTGCTATGGGCAGAAAGATCTATGCCAATTTGAAAAAAGCAATACAATACATCATCTCCATTCATATTCCTATTATCCTCTGTGTTTTCATCCCCCTTGCACTGGGCTGGCGCTATCCAAACCTTTTTTCACCGCTGCACATTATATTTCTTGAACTGATTATGGGACCAACCTGTTCGATCATCTATGAGAATGAACCGATGGAGAAAAATGCGATGTTAAGAAAACCCAGATTACCGACCGAAACATTTTTCAGTTTTAAAGAGCTTTTTATTAGTATGGTACAAGGGCTTGTTATCGCGCTTGGTGCGCTCTTAATCTACAAGTATGCCACCTCATCAGGCTTTAAAGAGAATACTGTGCGAACCATGACATACAGTGTTTTGGTGGTATCTAATATCTTTCTGACTTTAGCAAACCGATCATTCTTCTATTCTGTGTTGGAAACGTTAAGATATAAGAATAAACTGGTTCCTATCATCATATGTATCACCATTAGCCTGACCGGAGCTATGATTTACATCACGCCAGTTAGCCAATTTTTCGGATTTGCTCCCTTAACAGGCAGGCAGTTATTAATTTGTTTAGTAACAGGATTTATTTCCGTTATCTGGTTAGAAGGTTTAAAGTTTTTTAAAAGAATTAACACCCTGGAAATACAGAATGATAATAGCCATACCACCGTACTGTAAAAAGTCTTAATTTTTCATTTTGGAAAGCCCTTCATGGTTAAGTACTGTAATTTTTGTGCCGTTCCTGTCAATGAGCTGCTCATCTTTAAAATCAGACAAAGTGCGGCTTACCGTTTCCGTGGCCATGCATGCCATTGCGGCAAGGTCTTCTCTGGAGATATTTATTAAATCATCATCTACTTTTCTTTGTCCATAAAGTCGGAGCAATGTGCCGGCCATTTTTTTTCTCACTGAATGGTAGGCCAGTTCCAGCAGCTGTTCTTCTTTTGCCCTATTGTCCCTGGAAAGGAGATGGATAAATTTTCTTGCGACCTCGGGGTATAGATTAAAAATAGTTTCCATTTGTTCTGAGGGAATTAAGCAAATACTACTATCCTCAAGGGCTGTAGCGGTATCAGCGTAAGCGCTATCACTTAATACAGCATTAATCCCCAAATAATCCCCCTGACCATAAATGCCGGTCATCAGCTCCCTGCCATCTTTTGCTAATTTTATTGTTTTAACCCTACCGTGTGTGACCAAATAGAGACCTTTACCATGATCATCCTCATAATAGATCACCTGGTTCTTTTTAAAATCTCTACTTTTTTTTTCTTCGATAATCTTCTTGAATTCAGCAAGACCATCCGTTTTCTCAACTAAAATTTGGAACTCCTCAGTTTTATTCTTGTGGGACAGATCATTGACGGCTTTCTTTTTCAAACGGATATCAATGGCATTTAGCAACTCCATATCATCGAAAGGTTTCACTAAATAATCATCTGCGCCCAATTCCATACCTTTGCGAAGATCTGCATGCTCAGCCTTTGCAGTTAAAAAAATAAATGGAATTCCTGTCGTCTGCTCATGCCTGTTGAGCATATAGAGTACACCATATCCATCAAGTTCTGGCATCATGATATCACAAAGAATGATATCAGGAATATGGCTGATGGCCAGATCAACGCCCAATTTACCATTCTCTGCCTGAAATACAGTATAACATGCCATTTCAAGAATTTCAACGAGGTTCGCCCGGATCTCATCATGATCTTCAATAATCAATACTTTTTTGCTCATGATATTATTTTTTGTGGGAAGGTCAGTGTAAATAACGTTCCCCTGTTAACTCTGCTTTTAAAACTGACCTGTCCATTCATTAATCCTGTGTATCTTGATAGTATGCTCAATCCCAATCCGTTACCTGATATGTTTCCGGTGTTATGTGCCCTGAAGAAGGCTTCGAAAAGATGTTTGTGATCACTTTCAGGGATACCAATCCCATTGTCGCAAATCCTGATCGTACAATTATGGTCATTTATTTTGGTATAAAACTGAATCTGACTGTTATACCCCGAATATTTAATGGCATTGTCTATTAAAATGATAATGCAGTTTTTTAAAAGATTCTGATCAAGAGTGATTTTTTGCGCCGTACCGCGGTGTTTAAAGATGATCTTTTGCTTTCCCCGTAGAACCACCTGCATCTCTCCGGTAATCTCTTCTGCCATTTCCGATAAGTTAAAGTGACTCAGGGATGGCTTGACCATTCCGCTATCTAATTTTTCCAGGGATAAAAAATCATTAAGAATAGCAGTGATATTCAGGACGGCGTCTTTAATTTTGACTACATGTTTTCCGATGTTCTTCTGATCCAGTGATTCTGTATAACGCTCGATCAGGGATGCTGACAGCTGAACCAAACTCAATGGTGTCCTGAATTCATGGGAGGCAATAGATACAAACCGGCTTTTAAGCTGACCAAATTCTTTTTCTTTATTGAGCGAATGGTTGAGTTCAACCTGGGTTTTTTGGAGTTCATTTACGCTCATTCTAAGCGAATATGTGCGCTCCTCAACCTGAACCTCGAGTTGTGCCGCATAATCCTGTAATTTTCCTTCTGCCTCTTTTTCTCTGGTCAGATCGTGAATGAAGCCAGCATAAACTATCCTGCCTGAATACTTAACCTCGCTTACGCCGAGACGAAACGGGAAATAACTTCCATTTTTCTTCATACCAATCAGCTCCCTGCCAATCCCAATGATGTTTGCATTACCAGTTTTTTTATAATTGAAAAGATAATGGTCATGATAAGATCTATCCGGTTGGGGCATCAGCATGGATATGTTTCGTCCGATAACTTCTTCTGGAGCATAATCAAAAAGCCTGCATGCAGAGGGGTTTATCGATTCTACAATCCCCCGGTCATCAATAGTAATTAATCCGTCTATTGCATTGTCGATAATTGCTTTTAGCAATACGGAATTTTCCATAATTTATTGATTAACAGCTGAATGTTTTCTCTGCGTTAATAGAACCATCATCCTAAGAGATTGTTTTGTTTTTATTCTTTCAAAGAATATCAATACGGACGAGTCCTGCCCATTTCCGCAGGTAGAATTGATCTACCCGTGATGAGCATCATCAATTTGGGTAGGGGCTATCATTTCTAACCGCAACAGGTTAGGGTACTTTTGCTGAACATGGTATCGTATGCCAATTCTGGTATTGATAATTATAAAATAAAGATGAACAACAACCTGGCTGCCAATAACACATCGGTTCCGGCTTTAAGCCTTGGTGAACTTTTTAATGCCTTTGGAACAGATGGCCAGCAGGGGATCAGTGATAATGAGGCTTCATCGCGCTCAGTAAAGTATGGACTAAACATTAACGTCATACAAAAGATCAAAAGTATCTGGCAGATGTTTTTTGAACAGTTCAACAGCCCGATCGTTTACCTGCTTTTTGTTGCTGCATTTGCATCGCTTTTTTTTAAAAACGCATTAGAGGCAATCGCCATATTTATCGTGATTTTGGTAAATGCCCTGATTGGATTTTTTATGGAACTTCAGGCAAGAAGCTCTATGAGGGCGTTGAAAGAAATGGACCTAAGCGTCTCTAAAGTCATCAGAGGCGGAAAAACCATGGAAGTGCTTTCTGAACAACTAACCCCTGGAGATTTGTTGTTGCTTGAAGCTGGAGACATGGTATCTGGAGATGGCCGGGTTATCGAATCAAACGGATTACAGGTGGATGAGTCTGCATTGACAGGGGAATCATTTCCAATCCTTAAAACAAGCGATATTCAGGGGGCAGAAACCGATCCATCATCTTCAGTTAACATGGTTTACAAAGGTACGGCAGTGATGAACGGAAATGGAAAGGTCATTATTACCGGCATTGCCGCGAATACTGAACTGGGCAAGATCAGCGAGATGGTCGGTCGTTCAGCAGCCACTAAATCGCCCTTGGATACCAAAATCGGGAACCTGACCAAAAAACTAATTTACATTACCCTTTTCATGACGGCTTTTTTTGCGCTCACTGCATTTATTGAGGGGAAACCCTGGTTAGAAATTCTGGAAACATCCATTGCGCTAGCTGTGGCTGCCTTTCCTGAAGGCCTTCCTATTGTAGCAACGGTTGCGCTCGCTTTTGGCATGCTGCGCATGGCAAAAAGGGATGCGATCGTGAAAAGACTTTCCTCTGTAGAAACCCTTGGTGGAGTGAACGTCATCCTAACAGACAAAACAGGAACCTTGACCGAAAATAAGATATTCGTAAAAGTGCTGTCCTTCCCCGGAGAAGAAGTACGCGTTTCTATGGAAAAAGGACATCTGGTCTATGATGATAGGGGTATTAATAGAAGTCAGAAAAATTTTGAGCTACTGGTCAAAATCGGTACGCTCTGTAACAACGCCCCCGGTGATCAAACTGAGAAATCTAAGATATCTGGTGACCCTATTGAAATTGCTTTGTTGCGATTGAACAAAGCTGCTGCATTTTCAGGAGAGGGCTCTGCAGAAAACTACCAAAGAAAATCCGAGATTCCCTTCAGCGCTGAAACTAAACTGATGGCAACTGCTGATCTAAAGGGTAACGAATGTTTCATTTCGGTAAAAGGAGCAGTTGAAGGTTTAATCTTAAAGTGTACACATATCCAGTCTGGAACTGGTTTAAATGAAATCACTTCCATTGACCGGGAAAAAATACTTGCCGATGCAGAAGCGCTTTCAGCAGGTGGACTAAGAGTACTGGCTTTTGCCTTCAAAAGCATGAATGAAATCCCCGAAGGAGATTTTATAACAGCGCTAAATTATGTAGGAATGGTTGGATTCTTAGATCCTCCACGAAGTGATATCAAAGGTGCAATAGCAACCTGTCGCTCCGCAGGCATAAAAATCGTCATGATTACAGGTGACCATCCACTCACTGCTTTAAGTATTGCAAAACAGGTAGGTATCACAGAAAAGGAGGATAATGAGGTGATATTGGGTAATTCTCTACCCCAGCAAGATTTATTGGATCAGGAATGGAGGGAAAGGATTCTTTCCACAACTGTCTTTGCCAGAACTTCTCCTAAACAGAAACTGGAAATTGTAGATACCTATCAGAAAGCTGGCTTTCTGGTGGCGATGACCGGCGACGGCGTAAACGATGCACCGGCAATAAAAAAGGCTGATGTGGGGATTGCCATGGGATTAAGGGGCACTCAGGTGGCTAAAGAAACTGCAAATATTGTGCTGAAGGATGATTCTTTCGTATCGATTACCCGGGCGGTTGCCAATGGGAGAGAAATCTTTCAGAATATCCAGCGCTTTGTCATCTATCTGATCTCCTGCAACCTGAGTGAAATTATTATTGTAACCCTACTGGGTTTTCTGGGGACAGGTGCTATCCTTTTCCCGTTACAGATCCTATTTTTGAACATGGTTACTGATGTCTTCCCGGCGCTGGCTCTTGGGCTGGGAAAAGGAGATAAATCGATTATGTTAAAGGCTCCAAGAGATCCCTGTCTTGAAATTATATCTAACCGTAACTGGCTGGTGATTTTGGTTTATGCAGTGCTCATGACGCTTTCGGTTATGCTCGCGATTTTTTTATGCATGAGCTATGTAAGTGAAAAAGTAGAGGTCATCAATAATGTTGCATTTATTACCCTGGCTGCCGCCCAATTGTTTCATGTATTCAATATGTCCTCTTTGCGCTCTGGAATGATAAAAAACGAGGTAACCAAAAACAAGTTTGTGTGGATGGCAATCATATTCTGCTTTTCTCTTATCGCTTTGGTTTATATTTTTCCTCAAAGCCGGCAGGTTCTTAACCTCAATATTATACCATTACAGGCATGGCTCGCCGCAATTTTTGCAGGTACACTACCGCTGATATTGGTTCAACTATACAAGTGGATTTTTGGTAAAAGCCATCAAAAATAATTCAAGCGATGCAATTAGTGCCTACAAAACATAAAACAAAGACGGAACATATAAAATACCTGCTATGAAAAATATACTATTACTGACGGATTTCTCCACTAATGCAAACCATGTTGCAGCCTATGCATACGATTTTGCTAAAAAGATCCAAGCCAATATTACCCTTTGTAATGCGGTGACTATTCCTTCAGAACTTCCAAATGCTGGACTGGTTTTATGGCCAATGGAATCCCCGGAGGTCATCCAGGACCGGAGCGAAGTAAATCTGAATAAACTGAGGTTACACTTGCAGGAGCGGGACCAATCCCATATTAAAAAGCCGCAACTGACTATTGTCAATCAGTCTGGACGCCTTCAGGATGTTGTTGCTGAAATTATTTCAGATAGACCGATAGATCTACTTGCCATGGGCACCCATGATAATAATAACACGGATAGTTTTTTTAAAATGGACCAGGCAAGGCAGATGATCGACGCTCTGCAAGTGCCAGCTTTAATAATCCCTTTAAAATCAAAGTTTGAACCAATCCGCAGTATTTATTTTGCTTCAGACCTCAGCGATCTTCCGGGGGACAGCGTTTTTCTCAGTCAGCTTGTTAAGCTGGCCAGATCGTTTATGGCTGAAATAGCTATAGTTCATATTTCTTCCGCGAAAGCAGATGTAGCAATGAAGGAACAGATCTATGATATGATAAATGATCTCAGGCAGGAACTGGGCTATCCCGGTATACATTTTCGGGAAATAAATGGAGATAACGAGGTATCTACCTTTGAAAAACTGATGACCGAAAAACGAATGGACCTATTGGTAGTAGTTCATCGCGAGCATGGCTTCTTTAGCAGGTTATTAAAGGGGAGTGTGACCAAAAAACTTGCCGGGCAGCTGAGTATCCCAATGCTCATTTTCAATCAGGCGAAATGAATAACATAACTGCTCAATCATCATCTTCTATTTCAGGATTAACATCTCCATTACAGATGACCGTTATCATTTCCCGGCCTAGAATAGTTGAGGATATTTGATTCACATACCGGAAACACAATTATACAACAGTTTGATTTATTAAATTTTACCAAATAAAGTTATGGTTTTTATTTCCGGACCTATTTAAAATTATAATATAACCTATAGAATTCTTATCCGTAAAGCTTATCTCAGTATATCTGTTATAAGACTTAAATCCCAAAATACCATGCAAGAAATTTCAGAAGCAGTAATCGATAAAATAGACCGCTATTGGCAAGCGGTAAATTACTTATCTGCTGGTCAGATTTATTTACAGGCCAATCCGTTATTGCGTAACCTGCTTACACCAGATGACATTAAGCCCAGATTGCTTGGCCACTGGGGTACCTCTCCCGGATTAAACCTTATTTATGTCCACCTGAACAGGTTGATAAAAGATACCGATGCGGATATTCTATATGTGTGCGGGCCTGGTCATGGCGCACCTGCCATCGTGGCCCATACCTATCTGGAAGGTACGTATACCGAGCTTTTTCCTGAGGTAACAATGGATGAGAAAGGCATGCTTAAACTTTTCAGGCAGTTTTCTACTCCCGGAGGAATCCCCAGCCACGTAAGTGCCCACACACCAGGATCAATCAATGAAGGCGGTGAATTGGGTTATTCCCTGATGCATGCTTTTGGCGCTGTGTTTGATAACCCAAACCTGATTGCCGCCTGCGTAATTGGTGACGGAGAGGCAGAAACAGGCCCTCTGGCAGCAAGCTGGAACTCAGTTGCTTTTTTAAATCCTGCAAGAGATGGTGCGGTGTTGCCAATACTTCACCTAAACGGATACAAAATAGCAAGTCCTACCATATTTTCCCGCTTGGATGATACCGCTTTAAGTGAACTTTTTAAAGGATATGGATATGAGGTGTTTTTCGTTGAAGGGGAATACCCGCACAATGTTCACCGTCAGCTGTCTTCTACATTGGATATCGTTTATGATAAGATCAGAAAAATCCAGTACAATGCCAGGGCTGAAGGTATAATCCACCAAAGAAAATGGCCTATGATTATATTGAGAACGCCCAAGGGATGGACCGGGCCCAAATCCTGGAATAATCTGCCTATCGAGGGATCGTTCCGTTCGCATCAGGTTCCATTGGCCGGAGTTAAGGAGAGCCCTGAGAAATTGCAAGCCCTTGAGGCATGGATGCGCAGTTATGAGCCGGAAAAACTCTTTGACGAGCATGGTACGCTAAACGCTGACCTGCGCAGCATCTCGCCCGTTGGAAATAAAAGAATGAGTGCATTGCCTTACGCAAATGGAGGGTTATTGTTAAAGGATCTTATTTTGCCTGACTTCAAACACTACGGCATCAAAGTAGCTCATCCGGGTACGGTTGAAGCTGAAAGTACCAGGAATCTCGGGAAATTTTTGCGTGAAATATTTACCATGAATGCAGCCAATAAGAATTTTAGATTGTTCTGTCCCGATGAAACGAACTCAAATAGATTAGAAGCTGTTTTTCAGGTCACTGACCGCTGCTTCATGGAAAAAATTATCGATACTGACGATAAATTATCTCCGGATGGCAGGGTAATGGAGGTATTGAGCGAACACCTTTGCGAGGGTTGGTTGGAAGGTTATCTGTTAACGGGCAGACATGGCCTGTTCCCTTGTTATGAAGCATTTGTGACGATTGTCGATTCCATGGTTAGCCAGCATGCGAAATGGCTGAAGACCACTCATGAAATCCCTTGGCGCAAACCAATAGCTTCGTTAAATTACCTGTTAACCTCTCATGTATGGAGGCAGGATAATAATGGCTATAGTCATCAGGGACCAGGTTTTATCGATACAGTAGTCAATAAAAAAAGCAGTGTAATCAGGATCTATTTACCGCCTGATGCCAATACCTTGCTATCGGTTATGGATCATTGCTTAAGAAGTAAAAACTATGTTAATGTTGTGGTTGCCGGCAAACAGCCTGAGCTGCAGTGGTTGGGAATGGAAGAAGCTGTAGCGCATTGTGAAAAAGGCGCTTCGGTCTGGGAATGGGCTGGAAATGATTTTGGTGAACCTGAGGTGATCCTGGCATGTGCCGGTGATGTACCCACGCAGGAAACTATCGCCGCAGCGGAAATTCTTCGCGCACACCTACCTGAGCTTCGGGTACGGGTTGTTAATGTGGTTGATTTAATGTCCCTTTCTCCACGGGCATATCACGCGCATGGATTGAGTGAGGAATATTTTGAAGACCTGTTTACCGATGCTGCCCCGGTGATTTTTGCATTCCATGGTTATGTCCGTATTATTCATGATCTGGTTCATGGACGGCCCGATCCCGCACGGTTTCATGTCCGGGGATTTATGGAGGAAGGAACAACCACCACACCATTTGATATGGTGGTATTAAATCAGATGAGCCGGTATCATTTAGCCATGGAAGCGGTCAAACGCGTTCCCCGGTTCCAGCAACAGGCCGATGAGTTTATCCTCTTTTGTGAGGACAGGTTAGCCAGCCATAAAGAATACATAAACGTCCATCTTGACGATATGCCAGAAATAAAAAACTGGCGGTTCAAGGGCACCAGATAATCAGATTTATCTACAGCCTGTATACAAATAAAGAAATATTATGATGAGAGGGAGCAAATTTGGCCCATTTATAATGGGAATTATAATGAAAAAAAAAGATAAGAAATTAGCGGAGGAAGTTAGACTGGCCATCACTACCGATTCCCTTTTAGGTGTAAAGAAAATAGAGGTTTTGGTTGAAGATGGTGTTGTAACCTTAAAGGGATCCGTGGATAGCTACGCCAAAAAACTTGCCGCGGAACATGCCGCGAAGTCTGTGAAAGGGGTGAAGAATATTATTCAGAAAATAGAAGTCCGGTTTTTATTTAAAAGCAACCTGATCGTGTACATGGGGGCAAACCTGGTTCTGGATAGTAAACATTCTTATAAAAATGACAATGACCAGCCTATGGATCTCCTAGGTCCCGTGCGTCCGGATTTTCACTTTGAAAGGAGTGCTAATGAAATCTGGTGAAAAGGGAATTGAAAAGGAGGGAATTGGACCCGGTTTTTCCCGTCGATATTTACGTTTTAGGCTAGGTTTATTGAACTGGATCTCAAGCCGGTATTTATTTAGGGAGGTCTCTAAAAACATGATGCTTTGGCCATATCGCCCCTTGGGAAGATTTATCAAAAAAATCTGTAAAAAGCAGGGTACAATATAGTGGCCATAAATTCATTGGTTTGGTTTTTGTAGGATACTCTTTAGCAAATTGTAATTTGATTCTTATGATAAAAAGCTTCATAATGACAACTTCTTTATGCCCCTATAAAACAATCCAGAAACAAAACGCTTTTTTATGACCAGAACCGAGCTCTTTGGGTATAGCCTCAATGCAGAATATCAAACCAGTGTAGCCTATTTTTCAATGGAATTTGCCATTGACCAATCCCTTAAAATTTATAGCGGAGGCCTGGGTTTTCTCTCCGGATCCCATCTTCGAAGCGCATTCGAGTTGAAACAAAATTTGTTAGGTATAGGCATGCTCTGGAAATATGGCTATTACGACCAGGTAAGGGACAAGAATAACAATATGGTTCCAGCCTTCATTCAGAAAGATTATTCGTTTTTAGAAGATACAGGAATTATCCTTTCTGTTCCGGTACATAGTGCTACCGTTAAAGTCAAAGCATTTTTATTGCGGCCTGCCACATTTGGCACTGCTCCTTTATTTTTGCTGAGTACTGATCTTCCTGAAAATGATGAAGTGAGTAGAAGCATCACTCACCGGTTATATGACCCAAACGAGGCCACCCGGATTGCGCAGTCAATCATTCTGGGGATTGGTGGGGGAATGCTGTTGGATCAGCTCAATCTGCAGCCAGATTATTATCATATGAATGAAGGGCATGCGGTGCCACTTAATTTTTATCTGTATTCAAAGTACAAAAATCTCGATGAGATCAAAAAAAGAATGCGATTCACAACCCATACCCCTGAGCTTGCAGGTAATGAGGAACATGATTATTCGCTATTAAAAGAAATGTCATTCTTTTATCATATACAGGAACATGAAGTTAAATTTGTGCTGGGACTGGAAGGCGAAAAATTCAATTATACGTTGGCAGCGCTCAAGTTTTCTGGCAAAGCGAATGCTGTTTCCAAACTTCATGGGGATGTGGCCCGTGAAATGTGGGGAGGTTATGATGGAATATGTGAGATTGTATCCATTACCAATGCACAGAATCAAAAGTATTGGCAGGATGCTATACTTGCCGGAAAGCTCAGGGCTAGCGATCCTCTTGGTGTAGCAGCGAGAAAAAAAGAAATGAAATCCCTGCTCTTTAAGGAGGTGGCGAACCAGACAGGAAAGCTCTTTGATGAAAATGTGCTGACCCTGGTATGGGCCAGGCGTTTTGCCGCATACAAACGGGCTGATCTGCTGATGCATGACTGGAATCGTTTTGAGAATCTGTTAAAACATTCAAAATATTCTATACAGATTATTTGGGCAGGAAAACCTTACCCTGAAGATACAGGAGCAAACCAGATCTTCAATCAGATTATAGATAATACAAAGGCTTTTCCTAATTGTGCCGTTTTGGTAGGTTATGAGCTCGGCTTATCCTCACTTCTAAAAAAGGGAGCCGATGTGTGGCTTAATAATCCAAAAATGTACCGGGAAGCTTCGGGAACCAGCGGTATGACTGCGGCAATGAACGGCGCAATCAACCTTTCTATTCCAGATGGATGGATTCCTGAGTTTGCTATAGATGGAGAAAACTGTTTTCTTATTGCGCCTGCTGATGGTTCGCTTTCCGAAGAGCAAAGCGATAAAACAGAGAACGCCAACTTAATGGATGTTCTGGAAAAAACGGTTTTACCTACTTACTACGATCATCCATCAAAGTGGTTTGATGTTGTACAAAATGGTATAAAAGGCGTTATCCCTGAATTTGAGTCAGCGAGAATGGCAGAAGCCTACTATAAGCAGATGTACCAACAAGCTGATTAAAAGAAAACACGTTATTTTGGTTTACTTTCATACAAAACGCTAACATCATGATCACCCGCAATCATTAAGGTGACCACCATCATTTCATTTGCTTTAAGCTATACCGACCTTTGTTGTCAGCGTATAGCTTAAACAAATAACAAATGAAATCCATTATCATCATCAACGATCAGAGTCCAGAATCTGAGCATGCTGCGGTATTTGCACTCGTCCTGGCACAACGTCTTGGGGTAAATCTCATCCTCGCTAATTTACCGGCTCTAAAATTAACTACCGAGGAGTATGGATGGACTGAAACCCTTCAAGAGGTCAGGGATGCTGTAGCGGTGGATTCAAAGCTGATGAAAAATCTTCTGAAAAGAAAATTGCTCCATCCGGGATTTAAACCCTTAATTCAGGAATTGAGCTTTTCCTGTGAAAATGGGGATCTATATAGGCTGGCAGGCGAAAATGAAATATTAATGGTAATAAAGGGCTTGGATGAATTTCTGCCCCATGCTTTGCTCAACGTAAATCTTGCCATTAATAATCTGTTACATAAAATTCATGTGCCACTACTGATCGTTCCTTCCTCATGGTCAGAGAATGAACTCAAACGGTTGGTATATTTGACCGACCTGCGTTTCTGCGGTCTTGGGACTGTAAAGTTTCTGGCAAACCTTGCCACCTGTTGGGATGCCAATCTGGTTATCGCACACTCTAGCGCAAGCGGCCTTCCCCTGATGGAGACCAGTCAGGCAGAAGAAGTATTTAATCAAGAAGTCAGCCTAAATGTAGGCTATAACAAACTCTTCCTGAATATTCTGGATCAAGGCGAGTCTATGGATACGCTGGAAGTAGTAGTGAGCGAAATGAAGGCAGATCTCCTGGTTTTGGTTGACCAGCATTTTCATTTTAATTTCCTCACGCAGCAATACTTCAAAGATAAGTGCTCACTATATAATCCTGTTCCCATACTGATTTTTCCTTCTTAAACCTTTTAATTAAAATATTCCACTTATGAATGGTATAAACAGCACCTCCGCAGAGTATCGTCAATATCACGCTATAGCCCGGCATTGGGCATCCGATGTAGATTTTTTTAAGATCGAAACCGTTTTCCTGCACCACCTTTTAGATGACTATTTTATCCGCCTGTCAGGTCCTGAATATCTTGAACCACTAAAAAGTGTTGGCACTAAACTATTGCAACTGGAAAAGGATAAGTACAGTGCGGATATGCATCTGATCGAACACCTCAAAAATCTGGAAGGGCAAACAGAAGACCTGGTGTTTGACCGTGGTGAATTCCTGGCAGACAAGCATGAGCAGATGGAACACGCGATGACCCATCTCACAACGACTTACATGACACTCAAAAAAGAACTTTTTTTACTCATACAGCAGGTTATTAAAACGCAGCAAGAATTATCATAAACTCATAAAAAGCCTTATGTCTTCTGTCCAATTGTGGTGATGTGCAAGGTCAGCCGAAAGGCTGACCTTAATCATTTCGGGAGAAAAGGATTAAGCCGAAGTTTGTTGCTCAAAGATCATGATAAAATTCACCATCCTTTTTAATAAATAAACAGATGAAAAATATTTTCAAAACAGCAAACCGTTCAAAAAGCTATAGAACGGTATTCATTATATGGATGATCTGCCTGCTTATACACATTTCGTTCAATGCGCTGGCGCAGAATCCTGCCATTACTTTTACCAAGGAGGGAGAAAAAGGGGATGCCTTTATTTCTGAGCAGACCAAAGCGCAGCTCCTGGCATGCCAGGGCACGCTGAACTATCCCAAATCTGCGGAACGCTTTTACAAAGCAAAAGGTTATAAACTGGCCTGGGTGGAAAAGCAAAATCACAACAGACAGCTTGCCCCCGCGATGATGATCCTGGACTGCGTAAACCAGTTTGGATTAGACCGGAATGATTTTCATGCGAACAACCTGTTATATAAACAGATTGAAATTCTTTTTGAGGAGCCAGAAATGCTTAGCGGTGCCCAGCGCGCAATCTTTGATGTACTAATGACTGATGCCATGATCACTTTTATGAACCACCTGCACTACGGAAAGTTTAATACATCGTTGACGCCAGCTAAAATTGATGAAGGGGAGCCAGGTGATTTTGATGCCGTTTTCAAATTGGGTCAATTGATGGAGAGCAAAGATTTTTACAATGAGATAGCGAGCGTTCAGCCCATATCCAAAGCATACGGTGATCTGCAAAAATACATGCATCTTGTCCGGGGGCAATACCTGGAGGACAGCTATGAATTTCCTGAAAAAAGCGTCCGGAAAATGACGATCAATATGGAACGCCTGCGTTGGAATACGGGTAAGCCAGGACGAAATCTGGAGATCAATATTCCCGCACAGATTGCGAAACTAAATCTTGCAGATTCGGTATATATATTTAAAACCATAGTGGGTAAGGCCTCATCGCCAACGCCGACACTCGAAAGTTCTATAACATATTTCACCACAGCTCCAGAATGGAAAGTACCCTACACTATTTTTGTGAATGAACTGTTGCCAAAAGCGATTAAAGACGCGGGCTATCTGGACAATAATCATTTTGCTATCTATGATGCAAAGGGGAATTATGTTGCGGTGAGCGCTAAAAAGTTAAAGTACATTAAGGCACATCCAAAAAAATACTTTGCAAGGCAGTCCTCCGGCTGTGATAATGCACTGGGCAAACTGGTATTCCGGTTCGAAAATCCGTATCAGGTTTTCCTACATGATACCCCACAACCGAAATTGTTCCTGGCCAGAGACAGGGCGTTGAGCCACGGCTGCATCCGCGTGGAAAAGGTTGAAAAACTAGCCTCCCTTATCTTATCGGCAGATGGCAACAAAGCAAAAATACCCGTAATGCGTAAAGCAATCTTGGCATATCAAAAAAAGGATTTCGTACTAAAAACCCCGTTATCACTATCTATAAGTTATATCACCTGCGAAATGATCGATAGCCAACTGGTTATCTACAATGACCTTTATGCCCAGGACCGGGCGCTGGAAATGGCTATGTATGGTTATGAAAGGCTCCTTGCATCGGACTTGAAGATAAACCTGAAAGCACAGAACCCAGTTCCTTCACTACAAAGAACCCTCATCCGGTGACCACTCTGAACTAAAGCTTCCCAAACGCTGGTGATACATCTCGTCGCCACTGTGCTGTGTGAATTCGATGTTAAGCTGACCGGTCTCCAGCCCCAGAACTTCGTTGCACATATCTATAAGCGCTATGGAAAGCTTCTTTCTAGTCTGCACACTACGGCCCTGGCGGATGTCACACATCATAATCGCAGCTGGCATAGGTTCATGATCACCGCACCTCCAGATTGCGCCTTCTCCAAGTTCCCTGATGCTGATAGTGATTCGGTTCGCGTCAGCTTTCATGATTTTTGAATAGGTTTCTCCAATCCGCTTCGCCAATAGTTTTTTCACGGCGTAAGGATAATTTCTGATGACTTCTAATTGTAGGTAAGGCATGAGGTGGATATTTAAATGCAATGCCTGAATTGGCTATGCGATATACAAAGTAGGCGATTTACAGTTAATACGTACTGATGCATATCACCATCCTGCATGATTGCCATCATGGCACACCCATGAAAAGCTGCCCACTTTTACATAAATCCTAATAGATCACATATGCAATCCGATACAGATACAATAAGTAGTGCAACTCAATTTTCGAGAACAGAACATGATAGTATGGGCGAAATACAGGTTCCCCAAAACCGTTACTGGGGTGCGCAGACCGAGCGCTCCAGAAATAATTTTAAGATTGGTCCTCTCGCATCAATGCCTTCAGAAATTATTGAAGCATTCGGATTCCTTAAAAAAGCTGCAGCATTTGCAAATCATGACCTGGAGGTATTGTCTGAGGATAAACGCGATCTGATTTCTCAGGTCTGTGATGAAATCATTTCAGGAGAATTGTCAGATGAATTTCCACTGGTAATCTGGCAGACGGGCTCTGGAACGCAATCCAATATGAATGCCAATGAAGTCATTTCCAATAGGATCCATGTACTCCAGGGCAATGAACTCGGAAAAGGAAAATTATTTGTCCACCCCAATGACGATGTCAATAAATCACAGTCTTCAAACGATACCTTTCCTACCGCGATGCATATTGCTGCATATAAAATTTTAATTGATGTTACCATTCCCGGAATTGAAAAACTGCGGGATACCCTTAGGGTAAAATCTGAAGATTTTATGGACATCATTAAAATTGGCCGGACACATCTAATGGATGCAACTCCCCTGACACTTGGACAGGAAATCTCCGGTTACGTATCCCAGCTGGATCATGGTCTGAAAGCATTAAGACATACTTTGGATCACTTATCCGAACTTGCATTAGGCGGAACCGCTGTTGGTACAGGAATGAATACAACCGAAGGATATGATGTTTTAGTTGCAAAATATATTGCAGACTTCACCGGTTTGCCCTTCCGCACAGCGGATAATAAATATGAGGCACTTTCAGCTCATGATGCCATTGTGGAAACACATGGAGCGCTTAAACAGATTGCAGTTTCGTTGATGCATATTGCATCAAACATACGTATGCTGGCCTCGGGGCCAAGATGTGGCATTGGGGAATTACATCTGCCTGAAAATGAGCCTGGCTCATCCATCATGCCGGGAAAAGTTAACCCCACTCAAAATGAGGCATTGACGATGGTTGCCGCGCAGGTTATGGGGAACGATGTTGCCATAACATTCGCGGGTTCAAATGGACAGTTTCAGCTAAATGTATTTAAGCCCGTAATGGCGGCTAATTTTCTGCAATCCGCCAGGTTGATCGGAGATGCCTGCCAGTCATTCAACGAGCACTGTGCCTTAGGTATAGAGCCCAATTATGAGGGAATCAAAAAACACCTCGAAACTTCCCTCATGCTGGTAACCGCCCTCAATCCACATATTGGATACGACAATTCCGCCAAAGTAGCCAAATCTGCGATGGCCGGAAACATTACTTTGCGTGAGGCCGCAGTCAGGCTTGGTATGTTAACCGATGCCCAGTTTGATGAATGGGTACGCCCTGAAGATATGATCGGGGCAATTAAGTCATGAAATACAAATCTATAATGATGCAAACTGTTTCAATGCCCATTCTGAAATCTCAGGGTTTTATATTCATTCTTTTCTTTCTATTCAGTAGCGTTGCTTTTGCCCAACAAAAAGACCAGACCCGATTGAGCGATACGCTTAAAAACTACTCTGCCTATAAAAGAAAGCTCACATTTGCAGGTGTATTGCAAACCAGGTATGTACTCGCTTTAGATAAAAATGTAGACATCAACGGCAAAAACTTTGATCCGGCAACGTCGAAAGCGATCTCCAATACTTTTCTGGTGAAACGGGCAAGGATAATGGTGAAAGGAGATATCAACGATCATTTTTCGGCCAATATCCTGGCTAACCTGGCAGAGTTCAACAGCGATCCGAGCAATAAAGTGCTTGAAAATGCCTATATCAAATATTCGATGAACCAGTATTTTCATATTCAGGCCGGTCAGTTCCGTCCGTTTTTTGGTATTGAAGATGTGATGGCCGTTGACATTATCCGTACGCTGGACTTTTCAAATCAGTACTACGCCTTTGGTAAAAACGGTTGGCAGAGTTTTCAGACAGGACTTTCGATTTTCGGTAATGTAGTTCCCGGAGGTAAAATCAGATACTTTGCGGGTGCTTATAATGGAAATAACAAAAACCAGTCTTCGGATGATAACAATACGAAAAATTTATATGCAAGGCTGGAAACAGATCTGATCAAGGACTTTACCCTGGGGGTAAATGCAGGAACAGGCAGTTTAGGAGGCAGTAGTATCGGCCAGGCCTATGGAGCAGATGCAACTGCAAAGATCCCGTTATCGAGCAAGTTCGATCTCTTGCTCATGGCCGAATACAAAAAAGGTGCGAATTTCCTGGCCTATAACGCAGATAAGCAGGCGATCCGTCCGAATCTGGATGAATATCAGATGCAAGGCTTTTATTTCTTTCCAACCTTTCGCTATAATCATCAAAGCCGTAGGCTCCGGGCGGTTGAATTCTCCTGTCGGTATGAATACTTTGATGAGAATTACAAGCTTGCCAGTAATTCCCGCCAAACGCTTATCCCTAATGTGTCGCTGATTTTTGCTGATGATTTCTACGCGGCACTTCAGGTGGGTGTGGCATTTGACCGGTTTAAAAACCAGGTGCCCTTAACCACAACCTATAACCGTAATCTGGGCTATGTTCAGTTACAAATACGCTTTTAAATAAAACGATCATGAAAGAAATTAATTTAAAATCGCTCATCATTACCGTTTTGGTAGGCGTTGCGATCTGGTTTATCCCAGTGCCTGAGGGTGTGAAGCCTAATGCATGGCATTTGCTTGCTATTTTTGTAGCAACCATTGTGGGGATCATATCTAAAGCTGCATCAATGGGCACCATGGCCATTATTGGCATTACCCTCTGTGCCGCCACCCAGGTATTGGCACCTGGTGATCCGGGCAAATCGATCCTAAACGCACTAAGTGGTTTTGGTAATTCAACCATCTGGCTGATCGGTCTTGCCTTTTTTATTGCCAGGGGGTTTATTAAAACTGGATTGGGAACACGGATAGCATACAGTTTTATCAAGATTTTTGGCAAAAGCCCATTGGGTTTAGCATACGGTCTGAATACAGCCGATCTTATTTTAGCGCCCGCTATTCCGAGTAATACCGCACGTGCCGGGGGAGTAATATTTCCCATCATGAAATCCATTGCGGTAAATATGGGCTCAATACCTGAAAAAGCAGAGACTCACCGTAAAATAGGTGCATTTCTAACTTTGAGCAGTTATAATGCAAATATGATTACTTCAGTCATGTTTTTAACCGCAACGGCAAGTAATCCCATGGCTCAAAAGTTCGCACGGGACCTTGGTGTTACAATCACATGGGGAAGCTGGGCCATTGCAGCACTGGTTCCCGGACTGGTCTGTTTTATTCTGGTTCCATTATTTTTATATAAGGTTTTTCCACCTGAGTTAAAAGAAACCAAAGAAGCTCCTGCTATTGCTGCAAAGCAATTAAAGGAAATGGGGCCGATGACGGTAAAAGAATGGCTGATGGTCGCAACTTTTATTATCCTTTTGGTGCTGTGGATTTTTGGTAACCTGTTTGCCATAGACGCAACAACCGGAGCACTCATCGGCCTTTGTATTTTGCTCTTATGTGGCGTGCTCACCTGGGAAGATGTAAAATCGGAAAAAGGTGCCTGGGATACCATCGTTTGGTTCTCTTCCCTGGTGATGATGGGATCATTCCTGAATTCTTTAGGGTTCATCGGATGGTTTGGACAGCTTGTGGGAGGCCAGATGACGGGCCTCAGCTGGCAGCTTGCTTTTCCGGTGATCATATTAGTCTACTCTTATTGCCATTATATGTTCGCCAGCGCTACAGCTCAGGTTGCAGCAATGTATTCAGTGTTTTTGGCTGTAGGTATTGCCGTGGGTGTACCTGGGACAATGCTCGCCATATTCCTGGGTGCATGTGCCTCATTAATGGGATCGCTTACACATTATGGCCATGGTCCGGCACCGATATTTTTCGGAAGTACTTACGTTGATTTGAAAGACTGGTGGAAGCAAGGCTTTTTTATGAGCGTACTCTTCTTATTGGTTTGGTTTATCGTGGGCGGTATGTGGTGGAAAGTTATCGGCCTTTGGTAGGTAATAATCAGCACAAAATTTTTGAAAACATTCAACTATGAAACAAACAACGTTAATTTATAAGCTCGTCATGGCTACCACAGGACTTTTCCTGTGCTTTTTTCTCATCATCCATTTATTGGGGAATCTTCAACTTCTTTCGCCACCTGAGCTGGCACGGGAGCAGTTCAACTGGTATTCTCATTTATTGTCTGGGAACATCCTGATCAAGATCATCTCTTATGTATTATATCTTTCCTTGATCGCTCATGCAGTTTATGCCTTAATCATTACCCGGGTAAACATCAAAGCGCAGGGCAGCAAATATGTTTACGATAAACGCAGCAAAGTCAGTTCATGGAACAGCCGGAACATGGGAATATTGGGTACCATTATTCTAATCTTCCTGATTATCCACTTTAAAGATTATTGGTACGTTTACAAGTTTGGAAACCTGCCGCTGGATGCAAAAGGAAATAAAGATCTCTATACTATTGTAATCACTTCTTTTCAGCAAGGCTGGTATGTGATTCTATATGAACTCTCTTTCATCGCCCTTGGATTTCATTTACTTCATGGTTTTTTTAGTGCTTCCAGAACGCTTGGGCTATATCACCGCAAATATGCAGTTGCCATCCGCGTTGTTGGGTGGATCTATTCCCTGGCCATCACCCTGGGTTTTATGTTAATACCCATTTACATTTATTTTAATCTCAATTCATAATGATAGACGCTAAAATTCCTGAGGGAAATCTTGCTGATAAATGGAGCAATTATAAAGATCGCTCTAAGCTGATCAATCCTGCCAACAGAAAAAAACTGGATATCATTGTCGTTGGCACCGGCTTGGCCGGTTCATCCTGCGCAGCAACATTAGCAGAACAGGGATACAATGTTAAATCTTTCTGCTTTCAGGATTCTGCCCGCAGGGCGCACTCTGTGGCTGCACAGGGTGGAGTAAATGCGGCAAAGAATTATAAAAATGATGGAGACAGCGTTTACCGCATGTTCTATGATACGATAAAAGGTGGCGATTTCCGCTCCCGGGAAGCCAATGTCTATCGGCTGGCAGAATGTTCGCTTGCATTGATCGATCAGGCTGTTGCTCAAGGCGTGCCCTTTGCCAGAGAGTATGCAGGTTACCTGAGCAACCGCTCATTTGGTGGTGTTCAGGTATCCCGGACATTTTATGCCCGTGGACAAACCGGACAACAGTTACTGATCGGAGCTTACCAGGCAATGATGAGACAGGAATCATTAGGCAAAGTTAAAACCTATACCCGGCATGAGATGCTAGATCTGGTATTGGTTGATGGTAAGGCAAGGGGTATCATTGCCCGAAATCTGGAAACCGGTAAGATTGAACGGCATGCCGCCAATGCTGTTGTATTGGCAACCGGAGGGTACGGCAAAGTTTATTATCTCTCTACCCTTGCCATGGGCTGCAACACTTCAGCCATCTGGAGAGCACACAAAAAAGGAGCATATATGTCAGGGGTGAGCTGGATCCAGTTTCATCCAACATGTTTACCGCAAATTGGTGAAACCCAGTCAAAATTAACCCTGATGTCTGAATCGCTTCGGAATGATGGTAGGATCTGGGTGCCCAGGAAAGCAGGAGATGACCGGGTACCTAACGAAATTCCCGAGGAGGAAAGAGATTATTACCTGGAGCGGCGTTATCCCACTTTCGGTAACCTTTCCCCAAGGGATATTTCTTCAAGGGCAGCAAAAGAACGAATTGATGCCGGCTGTGGCTTAGGCCCAATGAAAAATGCGGTTTGCCTGGATTTTTCAAAAGCATTAAAAGAACAGGGAAGAGATAAAATTGAAGAGAAATATGGCAACCTTTTCAGAATGTACGAAAAGATAAACGGTGTTGACGCCTACAAAGAGCCTATGCTGATTTCACCGGCTGCCCATTTTACAATGGGTGGTCTTTGGGTAGACTATGACCTGATGACTACCATTCCCGGGCTATTTGCTTTGGGTGAAGCTAATTTTTCCGACCATGGTGCCAACCGCCTTGGGGCAAATTCACTTTTGCAGTCCTGCGTGGACGGTTATTTTATCGCTCCCTACACCATTCCAAATTTCCTTTCCACAGAACTAAAGAGTGAAAAGGTGACTACTGATCATCCGGCATTTGCAGAAGCAGAAATGGTTATCAGAGAACAGCTGGATAGGTTTCTAAATGTTCAGGGACATCTCTCCGCCGATCATTTTCATAAAACGCTTGGTAAACTGCTTTATGACAAATGCGGTCTTTCCAGAACTAAAGAAAGTTTGGAACAGGCTATCATCGAAATTGAGGCACTTAAAAAATCATTTGACCATGACCTGAAAATTACGGGTGATGATCAGGTAAATTCCGAGCTTGAAAAAGCAGGACGCGTTTCAGACTTTCTGGAACTGGGCATATTGATGTGTTATGATGCCCTCCAGAGGGAAGAATCATGTGGTGCGCATTTCAGGGAAGAATTCCAGACTGCGGATGGTGAAGCTGTTCGGAACGATGAAGATTTCTGTTATGTTTCTGCCTGGGAATGGAAAGGTGAGGATCGTGAGCCAGTGTTACATAAGGAGCCACTGGTGTTTGAAACGGTAAAATTAACAGTAAGAAGTTATAAATAATATTTAATAAGAATTTATCATGAAATTATACTTGAAAATCTGGCGTCAGGAGCACAGGGAATCAAAGGGAGATATGGTGAGCTATGAAGTTGAAGGAATTTCCGAGCAGATGTCTTTTTTGGAAATGCTCGACCTTTTGAACGAGCGGCTGATAAAAAAAGGAGAGCGGGTGATCGAATTTGACCACGACTGCAGGGAAGGGATATGCGGGGCCTGCGGGATGATGATAAACGGCAGGGCACATGGGCCGTTGAGTGGAACTACAACCTGTCAACTGCATATGCGCAGTTTCAAAGACGGAGAAACAGTTTATATCGAGCCATTCAGGGCGGCGGCCTTTCCAGTTTTGAGGGATCTTAAAATTGACCGTTCTGCTTTTGACCATATTATTCAGTCTGGTGGTTATGTATCAGCTTCTACCGGGCAGGCGCCAGAATCCAATAGTATTCTTATTGCTCATGATACCGCAGAAGCCGCCTTTGATGCCGCAGCCTGTATTGGCTGTGGGGCATGCGTGGCGACCTGTAAAAATTCTAGCGCTGCGCTGTTCACATCGGCCAAGATATCCCATTTGGTACTATTGCCACAAGGCAAGCTGGAGTCTGCCGATCGCGTAATTAAAATGGTTGGCCAGATGGATGCCGAAGGTTTTGGACATTGCTCCAATACAGAGGCCTGTGAGGTAGAATGCCCTCAGGAAATATCGGTCCTGCACATCGGGCGGATGAATTATGAGTACAATAAAGCACTGGCGTTAAGAAAATAGTTTATGTAAATAAGTAACTTAAGTCGTTTCCAATTGAGTATGCCACTCTGTAAAACTACTCACCAAATCACTCAATTTTTTTATGCGATTTATCGCATGTTTTGGTGTTTTCTGCAAACGAAAAAAAGGATTTCAATCATTTGATTTTTAAGTTTTTTAATGCTATCTTCTGTGATCCCTATGCGACAAAACTCGAATCATTTAACAAATGATTTGAAGTTGCTCACGGAGATTAGGTCGACTGGTGAGCTTCATTTTAAGGAATGAAACACATCTGTTAACTGACTTTATGAGGTTGAATCGCTAAACTTCCTTTTTAGATGATAATACCGAAATAACAGGCGGTCATACCATAGGGCAACCAGCAGCATTACAACAGGAAGTAATAATATTTTTAGCTGAAAATGCTGATATCCCAGTCCACCCAACATTCCGCCTAAAAAGAATCCGCTTATGATCATGGTTTTAAGGAAAATACTCATGCGTATTGATTTATGTACAGCGTTTTCTTTATAAAACAATAATTGAGAAAGTTCTATACCTAAATCTGTGAAAAGTCCCGTCAGGTGAGTGGTTCTCACCACAGACTGCGAAACTTTGGTTACCAATGCATTTTGCAGGCCCATCGAAAATAATAAGGCCGAAGCTATAACTGATGGATACTTCTGGTCCCATGTAGAAGCTAAAAAGCAGGTCAAACTTATGGAAAGCATGATGCCGATTTCCAGAGAGATGGGGAAAATATAAGAATTGTGGGATCTGTATTTTGATGCCCATTTAATAATCAGCCCTGATATAAAGGCACCGAATAAAAAAACAGTATATAATACAGATAGGTAAAAGCCATATTATAGTTCTTCAGGAAAAGCTGTTCAGAGAAAAACGCAAAATGTCCGGTTACATTCGTTGTTAAGGTATGTACCGACAAAACCCCGGAGATATTTACAATCCCTGCCACAGTAGATAAGATCGAGGCTAGTTTTAGATTATGGGAATAGGTATGGCCTTTCCCTTTGTGTCTGAACATCTGTAGATTCTTTACCCGCTAATTTACAAAATTCAAATGCAATCCCATTTAATAATGGTCTCCGTTTATATTTTGTATGCAGGAATCCGGATTCTGTAAAATGGTTTTCAACAGTTTTTCGTACATCTAATTACAGGCTAAAAGAATCACGTTTAAAAATGCCAGGAACTTGTTATCCGAAAAAAAGTTTAATATTAGTTTACCGATTGCTAAAACTTAAGGGGTAAATAGCTAGTGGTTTATCCAAATTAAACTATAGTTTTGTAGCGTATGCGGGCAATAACCTGCTACACTATAACTTAAACAAGTAAACCCGAACAAATCGGGTATGTTAGTTTATCAGACCGAACGGGCAGGGAAGTAATGCGCCATTAGTGCCTATCGTTTCTTTCAAATAATACTTAGTTTTGTGGTATGAGTAACGTTAACCAACATTCTACATTTTGGGAACTATTGCCGCTGAAAGGCTTGGGGCCGATACGTTTTTTGACGGATAAATCAGCGCTACAGACATATCACGATGAACTTGGTTCGATCACGGCAGAAAGAAACGAAAATTTTCAGCAGCAGAAACAGGAACTATATGATACCTATAATCTGTTCAAAGAATTCTTCAGTCAGGACGATTTAAATAATGTACTTGAAGCAATGCAGGTTATCGGAGATAGCCGTGATGATATTTCGAGGGTGTTCATGGACTCTGGAATATCACTGGAATATAAAGCCAATCAATTGGTGGAGGTTTTCGCTGACGATAGGGCGAAACGGTTGCATTTTCAAGGCATGCCCCTTTTTGCTTCAAACCCGACACAATTGGTCATGTACATCAGCAAGCAATTAAATGAAATCCCTTGTATCAAGGATGAGGAAATTGCTTTCCCTGAGCATAATCTCTTTTTATTTTCATTCCTGAGTGAGCAGCCAGGTGGTGCATACCAGGAGGGGAGAAGAAAGGGTAGAACGGTTAGCTGGTGGAATACAGCAAGGCCCTTTGGCGAGGACTTATCTGGTTATCGTCCCTTAGAACTGATTTGAGATAAAGCATTTAGCGCAAGCTCATTCTTTAACCCTTCTAATGCTGTAATGTTGGTTCCCGGACATAAATTTCAGGTCCGCCTGGCTGTTGTAGACGGATTTCTTTCAGCAAACCAAATATCCCTTTGAATCCGGCAAACAAGACGCTGTGCTCCACAAGGGGTACGTCAATTAAAAATGTTCATTTTTATATTGAACTACAGCTTTTAAAATAATAATCATCGAAATGTCATTGTGGCCGGAGATTTGCAGGGTGGTAGCTAAATAAATAACCCTCTTAATATGATCAAAAATGTCCTGTTTACACTTCTAACTATCTCCCTCACATCAACAATTTTCATTTCCTGTACAAAGTCAGTTGACGAAAAGCTGGAAGACCTCAAGAAAGAAAAGCTTGCTTTTGAAAAGAAAGTAGCGGCAATTAAAAACGATAGTCTTAGGCAACAAGCCAAAAAATTTGGAGGAATGCTTTTCTGGCTGCAGGAAATTGACCTTGAGAACGAACGTCCGCCAAAGGATACGGTATATGATGAAAATCCATTCGTGATTCTCAACGATTATGGTTCTACAAGCGATTTGGCGAATAATTATTTAGACGGCATCATAGTAGAAAAGGACGAATCTCGTGGCGATAAAATTGAACTCAAACTTCATTATCCCTACGTGCTTCCATTTGCCCAAAAGGCATCCTGGAAAAGTGTGAAATTTAATGACAACTCCAGCACAGACATTATTGAGGATGAAAATGACTCCCTCATCAACAGACAAGTGGTAAGAACCAATTGGAATAACGAGGAAGGATTCGACATCCTTTATCCCGATGAAAAATCCTATTCAGCAAAGCCCGTTTCCTTAAACGGTTCTGTTGAAGCACAAGTCCCTAAAGCCATCTTAAAGTTTACTTTCGCCAGCAATGAAAGAGGCGACACTAAAGAGCAGAATGGCATCAAAGTGAAACTAGCAAAAGTTAAAGGGCATGCGGTAAGTATAGAGGTTGAAAATCCTAATAAAACAGACCCTGCCGTGGATACCGAGAAAATGGATTTAGTAACCATTTTGGCAACTGACAAAGCGAAAAAGTTTTTGCACCAAAGTGGATCTTCCAGCGGTTCAGGCGAAATGTTTGATTTTTACAAAAAACTTTTAAATGAGGTTGTAGAAAATCCTGAAAAGGTAACGAATTTAGAAAAGGATCTGGACAAAGAGCAACGTAAGTATGATGAAAAGCATAAAAATATGTCATACTATTCCGCTTACTTTAAAGGCACGGTAGATGATGTGGTGGTTTACGTGATGGATTATTCAAAAGCTACCATTCGGAAAAAGAACTTTTCGTTGCCGGTTTATCCATTTAAGGCAGAGGAAAGAGCTTACAACAGCACCGCGCCTTACCAGGAAGTATTTGAGATTCCTACTTTTGCCACAGCTTACGACCCTGCAGTGAGCAAACTTTTAAGTGCTAAAATGGAGTTGTCTGCTGGTGAACTCCCTGGTAAAATCAAGATTGATCAAACTTCCATAACATCTTCCTCATCAGCAGGTGATAAAGAAAAATGGCAGGTGAGTTTTGAATATCCGGAGATGATGAGCTCCCTTTTTATTAATAACATGTTCCGGTACGATGGGGTTAAAGAGGCCGTCTTTTTTGAGGAGAAGGACGGAAAACAGATAGCTATTCCTAAAGACTCTATCGACTACAATAATGGCGAGTTTAATGGCACCAACCCAATAGTTGACTTTGGCAGTTCCAGCGTAAATTATGATCCTGCCCGTTTGCCTGCCAAAGCGAAATATTTAAAGGGATTGATCCGGGTTAATCTTGCAGATATCGCCAGGTCAAGTTATCCAGTTAATAAACTTCCTGCGGGCATCACTGTTTCCGGAAACAAAGTGATGGTAAACGAAGCGATTGTGAAAGACAAGATTTTTGTGTTTGCTAAAAATGCTGCCGGAAAGTATCTAAAAAAAATCACCTCCGTGAGTTTTAAAAGAGATGACAATCCGGGACGGGAAATCAATGTAGACTACTATTATGGAAAACCGTATTTAATAGAATGTTATACAAAAAAAGGAGATCACCTGGCTGACTATAAATTTGAAGTGAAACTAACATACGAAGAGCATAAAAAAGAGGAAAAAGCAAAAGCAAAATAATTACAAGTGGTTATATGAGCATGCTAGCCACTATTATTGCAACTGCGAGTCCTGAATCTTTACTGAAATGCTCCTTTAAGAACTTGCTGGCCTGGAATAAATGACTGTTTATCGTTTTTGGACCAATGCCCATAATCTGCTCTACTTCTTTGTAGGATTTACCTTCAAGTTTGCATAAAGTAAATACTTGTCGGCGTTGTGGTGGCATCATGGCCACAGCTGCCCTGAGCAAGTCAGAATTTTCTTTAATTAGCAAATCTTCTTCAATATAGGAATAGAGTTCTGTGCTGGTTTGGATGATGTTGAGCTGCATTTTGGTGTCGCGGGCTGCTTTACGGTAATAATCGTACACCATGTGCTCGGCAATACGGAAGAGATAAGCCCGAAATGATTTTTCCGGATCAATCTTTTCGCGGTTTTCCCATATTTTCAGGAAAAGATCCTGAAGCAGATCTAAAGTGAGTGCTTCTGATTTCAGTAATTTGAATAAATTAGCAGTGAGTGGCTTTTTGTAGCATTCATAAAGCTGAGCAAAGGCATTTTTGTCTCCTTTCTTTAATAAAAGGCTGAGTTCTCCCTCTGTAAGCTCATTGTTTTTCATTTTAGTTGCCTTTGGTTATCATTTTGATGCCGGAATAGTCACCTTAGAGGATAATAGTTCTTCAATTATAGGGATTAAAAATTAATTATTAATTTTTTTTCATTTCAGACTAAGTACTTTTTCCTTTTCGGACGTATTGGTTAAAAAGAGATCTTGAAAAACTTTAACCATATCACCAAACTTTATCAAAAATACCTTAACAATGCCTGTAATCCGCAGGAGTTGCAGGAATTGTTGCATCATTTTGAGGATGATGAACCAAATGCGGAATTGGTTCAAATGATCAGAACTGAACTGGAAAAAGATGACGAACGTGATGTCGCTCTTCCTCAGGTACAGGCCATCCTTTCGAAGTTAGATGAATCGATGCAGGTAAATGTAATCAATCCGATAGCAAAACGCCGATCTTTCTTTACAACCAGCATGCGGTATTGGTCGGCTGCGGCCTTGCTGTTCCTGTCGCTACTGTTGTATTACGGCAAGGAGCGCCTGAATATTTTCGGTACTTATACTTCAACATATAAAAATGATATCCCGGCTGGAGGCGATAAAGCCTACTTAACCCTGGCCGATGGAAAACGAATTGCATTAACAGATTCGATGATAGGTACAATCACTCCGGCGCCAGGATTACGCATCAGCAAGACTGCAAAAGGTCAATTGCGTTATGAACTGGCTAAAGGTGCTTCAGGCAAAGGTTACAACACCATTACTACACCTAAAGGTGGTAAATATGAGGTCATCCTTGCCGATGGTACGCATGTTTATTTGAATGCGGCTTCATCACTTCGCTTTCCAACTAGTTTTACTGGTGTTGCTGAACGACGGGTGACTTTGACCGGTGAAGGCTATTTTGAGGTGTCCCATCGTGATGGGCAGCCTTTTTATGTGCAGAGCGGCAAGCAATTGTTGCGTGTATTGGGTACTCATTTTAACCTCAAAGCTTATCCCGATGAGCAGTCGGTAAAGACCACCTTGTTACAAGGATCAGTTGAAGTTAGCAATTCAGAAGGCAGCAATGCCGTGTTAAAACCTGGTCAGCAATCTCAGCTGGATCAGGGGAAGCTGAAACTGGCGGAAGTAGATGTTATGGCTGCTACCGACTGGCAGCGTGCTGAAATAAATTTGAAAGCTGAAGACTTTCAGTCGACCATGAGAAAAATTGCACGCTGGTATGATGTGGAAATTGTTTTTGATGAAACCGCACCAGGCGACCTAACCCTTGGCGGCTTGGTATCACGCGATAAAAGCCTTGTAGCAGTTTTAAAAGTAATGGAATTAACAGGTAAGGTCCATTTTAAAGTGGAAGGGAGGAGGGTAACTGTGATGAGATAACTCTACTTCTTTCACAGGCCTTAATTGAAAAGGCCAGAAGTGCGCTAACACCTCTGGCTTAATTATTATGGTCTGCCTTTGCCAACAAATTTCTGAACATATCAACTGAACAAACCACAAACAAATGTATAAATTTTATACCACACGAACCGGTATGCATTCCGGTTGGATACATAAATTTCTGCTGATTATGCGCATAACCACCGTATTATTAATCACTGCCATTATGCAAGTTAGCGCAGCTACCTACGCCCAACGGATTACACTGAACCAAAATAACGTTCCTCTCGAACGTGTATTTATAGAGATACGAAAGCAGAGTGGCTACGATTTCGTATTCGATATTAAACTGATGAAGAAGGCAAATCCCGTGAACATTCGCGTGAGCAATGCTTCTATAGATCAAACCCTAAGGCTTTGTTTTGCAGATCAGCCTTTTGAATATACCCTGAATGAAAAGACCATCATTGTGAAGGAAAAAGAGAGATCTGCAATAGATAAGATCGCTGCTTTTTTCAATACCATTACAGTGACAGGTCAGGTAACCGACACTTACGGAAATGTCCTGCCCGGTGTGACGGTCCGGGTAAAGGGTACCGATAAGGCCACCAGTACCAACCGGGTTGGAAGTTTTATCCTGCCCAACCTGGATGAAAATGCAACACTTGTTTTCAGTTATCTTACCAAGGAAACCCTTGAGTTAAAATTGAACGGAAAAACCAACGTCCAGGTTGTGATGAAAGAGAAAACTGTGGAGTTGCAAGAGGTGGTAGTTAATACCGGTTACCAGATCTTAAAGAAAAATAGCATGACCGGGGCATCAAGTTCAATAAATGCAAAAGATTTGTACCTGAATGGTTTTACCACTATAGAACAGGCGCTTCAAGGCAAACTGCCTGGTGTAGTTGTTACCAATACAAGCGGATTGATCGGAGCACGCCAGAAAACCAGGGTTCGCGGTACTTCTACGCTTTTGGGTACGCAGGAGCCGGTATGGGTAGTTGATGGCGTGATACAGGAAGACCCGCTACCCTTCAAAGCCGATGTGCTGAATAGCGCTGGTACAATTACCAGGGATAATTTCGATTACATCCGCGACTTTGTTGGAAATTCGATTTCCTGGTTAAACCCGAGTGATATTGAAGACATTACAGTACTAAAAGATGCGGCTGCAACGGCTATTTATGGCGTACGTGCAGCAAATGGAGTAATCGTAATCACGACCAAGAAAGGACAAAATGCGCCAGCTACCATCAGCTATTCATTCGGCTTAAATGTCGCTGACCGCGTAGATTATCAAACCTTAGAACTGATGAATTCCAGTCAAAGGGTCGATGTTTCAAGAGAAATCTTCAACCGTGGACTCACAGGGGCTTATGTGAACTCAGAAATAGGTTATGCTGGTGCACTGTCACAATACCTGAACAAAAGTATTAGTTATGAAGCGTTTAATTCCAGGGTGCATGCTATGGAAACCCAGAACACGGATTGGTTCGATCTTTTGTTTAGGAAACCACTAAGCACCAATCATGCCTTAAGTGTATCAGGTGGCAATACAGATACAAGGTATTATGCCTCCTTTGGCTATAATGCTACTAATGGAACTGCCATCGGAAATGATGGTAAAGGATATACTGGTAATATGAGTGTGAGCTTCAAAGTCGGTCCTAAACTAAGTATCTCGGCAAGGCTTTCAGGATCTCAAAAGACCACAAATGGTTTTTACCTGGTGAATCCTTATGAATATGCTTCAACTGCGAGTAGGGTAATTCCTGCCTATAATCCGGATGGAAGTCCGTTCTTTTATCAAAATCCAAAGAGTAGCTATTTGTACAATATGATTAATGAACGTGACCAGACGGGTTTGATCAGCAAAGTACTTAGTGCAAACACGAGTATTGATGCCAATTACGATATCCTGAAAGGACTGAGGTTCCAGACGATTTTCAGTTACAATACAAGCAGTACTACGGGTACTTCGTACGCTACTGACCAAACGGAATACATTA
This sequence comes from Pedobacter alluvionis, assembly GCF_003664035.1. Lineage (GTDB taxonomy): Bacteria > Bacteroidota > Bacteroidia > Sphingobacteriales > Sphingobacteriaceae > Pedobacter > Pedobacter alluvionis. The sequence goes on along the minus strand of NZ_RCCK01000014.1, from coordinate 60,316 downwards.
CCCGGAATTTCAGGTTTTTCGAATATGGAACGGCGAAGCCAAATTCAGCTGCTTACCTGAATGCTAAATTGCCTCTGGGTGGAGAATATAATGAAGACAACAATAGGAATGAGAACTGGAGCTGGAGGAATAGTATCTCGTACAATACTTTACTAAATAATAAGCATGCCATTTCTGCCATGTTTGGTCAGGATCTGAATAGTACGAAGTATGTGGGTTTCTCTTCTACTAATTATGGTTATATGAAAGGCAGGGGCAATACTTTCGCCCCAATACCCCTAACCTACGGTTCGCAATTTCCTACTCCAAACGTATTGTTAACGGAGAATCAAAGACGCAGTATTATTGATAGGACGACAAATACCATGGGCTTGTACCTTACCGGAAGCTATTCTTACGATAACAAGTATGTGGCTAGTTTTAGCGTTCGTACAGATGCGTCCAACCGGTTCGGTCAATTCAGTAATGAGCGTTTCAATCCGGTTTGGGCTGGGGGCCTCCGCTGGAATATGGCCAGGGAAAAATGGTTTGAAAAAAGTTATTGGATGTCTGAAATCAGTTTCAGGCTTTCTTATGGTTACCAGCGTAACATCCTCACGAGTGTAAGTCCGGAACTGATACTCAAAATACCGACAGGAAGACAAACAGCGTCTGTAGATGAGTTAACAGGAGAGGAAATTCTGGCCATCAGTTCATTGCCTTATGCAGATTTGAGGTGGGAAAAAAACTCCAGTATCAATGCAGGAGTTGATATGAGTCTTTTTGACGGAAAAATTCAGGCTTCAGTTGATTATTACGACAAACGGGGAAAGGATTTGATTTCCTTATTAGACGTACCTGCCGAATATGGAATCCCATCTATGCCGGTAAATGGCGGATCAATGAGAAACAATGGATGGGAGATTTCTACGAGCTTCGTACCTGTCCGTACGAAGGATTTTACTTTTTCTATGTCCTTAAGTTCAGCGAAGAACTATAATAAAGTAACTAAGACAGGTATTCAGAATGTGAGCTGGCAAACCGCTGCCGGAGGCACATTGACGAAAGCGGGGTACCCTGTATCTGCCTTTTGGGCTTTTGATTTTCAGGGAATTAACCAAAGTAATGGCTATCCTGTTATTGGTCTGAATGTGGCTGAAGGAACAGACCCATCTGCTGACCCGACTGCATATATGAAGTATATGGGAAAGTTGGATCCGGATTTTACCGGAAGTATCGGGCTGAATTTCCGTTACAAAAAGTTAACCCTGAATACTTCTGTATACCTGCAATTGGGTGGGAAGAAATTCCTGTCTCCGGCATATCCGCTTTCTGCTACCCTGCCTACCGAGTATGAGAATTTGTCGGCAGAATTACTAAACAGGTGGGTTCCGGGCAGTACAGGGGCAATATTACCCGGATTGCCAGATAGCAGGGTACCTGTCATCTCATTACCTAGTTCAGATGTAAACAGTTCAGGTAACCAACGTTATGTATCCCTTTACGAGATGTACAATTATAGCAGTGACAGGGTGGTGAGTGCCTCAACGTTGCGTATGAACAATCTTTCCGTTAATTATTCTTTACCAGATCAGTTGGCTAAAGCAATAGGTTGCAGAACAATTAACGCCGGTGCAAGTGCGTCCAATATCTTTTCTGTCAATAGTAAGGGTTTTAGAGGACGTGATGCCGAGGTAGCAACGGGCGCGCAGCCACGCACAAAGGCTTATACGCTAAATATTAACGTGAGTTTTTAATCTTAAATCATAGAAACATGACAAAATATACGATATATGGATTGCTTCTTTTGCTCAGCACCCTGACTTTTTCCTCCTGTAAAAAGTTTCTGGAAGAAAGAAGCCCGGATGAAATTAAGCCAGAGACGGTTGCCGATCTGCAATCCCTGATGAATGGAGAAGCTTATCCCTATCAGATTGTAACCGACACTTATGTTGATTTACTGACAGATGATATACAATCAAATGGATTGGGAAGAACCTTTGATGGGAATCCGGATGATGTTTATCTTCCTTACCTGCAGAACGGTACACGTGTATTTAAATGGGATGCCAGGATGTTCGATGGCGACCCCATACTTTCGTTGGGTACTGATTCCTGGAGTATCTACTACACTAAAATCAAAGGTTGTAATACGGTTATTGACAACCTCGGGAAAGTTTCCGGCTCAGCTGAGCAAAAGAACGCGCTGTTAGGGCAGGTACTTTTCTTACGTGCTTACTATTATCTGAAACTGGTAACGTTATATGGACAACCTTATAGTGGGGTAGGTATTGATCCTAATGTGAGCCTGGGCGTTCCTCTGATCTTGAATAGTGTGGTTACCGACCAATACCCAGTACGGAATACGTTAAAAGAAGTATACGGACAGATTGAAAAAGATCTGCTGGAGGCAGCAGGCTTACTGAAAGCCAATTTTACAGAAGCCTCAACTTTTCGTGTGGGACATATCGCTGCTTATAGTCTTTTAACCAGGCTCTATCTTTATATGGGAAGGGCAGAAGATATGGATAAAGTAATTCAGTACGCAAATCTGGTATTGACTGAAAGACCCGTTCTAACACAGATGAAATCATTTTTTGATGCAGGTGGTTTTTCAGGCGGAAAAATATACGATGTTACGGTAAGTCCGGAGGTAGTGTGGGTGTATGGAATTAATCCAAATGCCCCAAATGGTTATTTCCCGGAACAACGGAATGATCGTCCTCCATACACGGTATCTGGTTCTCTTGCTGCACTATATGAAACCAGTACAGAGGCTGATGACAGGAAAGACCTGAGGTATTCTGGATATTTCAGAATGGGGTCTGTTAACAACGCGGCTTATCTGCTGGGCAACGGGAAAATTGGCTCTATACCTAAATACGGTACTGATGGAATCAGAATTGCTGAAGTTTACCTCAACAGGGCGGAGGCTTACGCGAAGAAATTTCTAAATGGAGATGTTAGTTCGGCGGCGAAAGCAAATGCAGACCTGAATACCTTGCGCGCCAGTAGGTATGATACACGAAATGTCGCCTATCAACCTGTTAACTATAGCAACGCAAATGACCTTTTTAAATTCTGCCAGGATGAGCGCCGTCGTGAGCTTTGTCTGGAAAGCGGACACCGCTGGATGGACATCAAGAGGTGGGGACTTAACATTACCCATCATTTCATTGATGCTGACGGTACTATGACTGACTACACGTTGCGTTCAGGTAGTTTAATTTATGCCCTGCCTATTCCATTTACCGCGACATTGAAAAATGGCAGGCTGGCTCAAAATCCAAGATAATCAAACCAAAACGAAGAGAACCATGAAAAGATATTTGATAAATGCCATAAGCCTGCTTTTACTGGCGGTGATTTGGTCTGGCTGCAGTAAAAAGGAAGCTCCATTGTTACCGACAGAAGGAAATGAAGGATATACGCTGCCACAGGGTAATCATGATTATGATACCAGAATTCTGAATTATTATAAGAAGTACGGCACCTATTTTTTATACCAATTTTCAGAAAAGGATGCTTACTGGACCCCAACAGGCTACAAAAATGCGATAAAGCAAGGGCAATACTGGTCAGACGGATTTGAAATGAAGGCCGCTGATCAGGCATTCATAAACCAGCAGCTGGATCTTTTTGAAAGCCAGTGCCTGAATTTCTATTCTGAAAAATTCCTGAAAGCATTTTTGCCTTCGAAGATCTTACTGTGCAGTGAAGTGGATTCTATTTATAATGACTTTGACTTTTCTACTAGTCCGGCTACAGTAGTGAAGGGGCTAAGATCCGTGGCTGCCTGGTATAACTATAACAATTTACTAATAAACTACGGGAATGCTAAGGTTTTAACCATCACCCCAGAGGAGAAAAAATTGTATCTGGCTAAGGTGAACTTAAATTTGATCAACAGCATTACGGAAGCCAAAAAAACATCTCCTACAACTGCATTTTCAGGTTCAGCAAATTATACCATCGCTCCTACAAGTGATGCTGATGCTTATGCAAAAGGGATGTTGACAGCCTATTACAATGGACCTACTGCTACTTCAGATTGGTACCTCTACATCCAAGCAATGGTCAGCTTTTCTGAAGACAACCTGAACAGGCTGCCTGATAGCTGGGATACATCTTTTACGGGAATACTGAATCCGGCTAAGGACAGCAATGGCATAATCAAACGAAGATATGACCTGGTAAGGAATTACTTCAAAGAAAATTATAATGTAGACCTGCAACTCATAGGTAATGCAGCACAAGCAAACTGATACAAAAGATAATTAAACAAACAATTATGAAATTCATTTTTCCGATTCTGCTTTTGATGCTGTTTTCCACAGTATCAAAAGCACAGGATCAGCACTCAACAACCATTAAAAAATTCATTAAGGCAGATGCGAAAATGCAGAAAGGCATGTTCAACGTGTATGTTCAGGATGATAAATACCTGTTGGAGATACCAGACAGGTTGTTGGGAAGAGACATCCTGACCAGTATCAGCATCATTAGAGGCTCTGCCCAGCGTAAACGAAATCCATCGATGCGTTATGGTTTCGCGGGCGATGCGATCAACGACCGGGTTATTCGGTTTAACAAAGGAATAAACGGCAAGATCAACATTGTGGATCCGGATTTTGTACAAGCTACAGATACGACCAGTAATTATTTTAACAGCTATAGGTCACAATTGAAACCCGCTTTGCTGGCTTTTGATATTGTGGCTACCGGCGATTCAAGTTCCTTAATTGATGTCACTAATCTGTTTAATGGTGACAGTGATCTGTTTTCCTTAAAAGGAGCGGCAACCGAGTTGAAGCTCGGTGCCTTTGAGCCGGAGAAATCAAAGATTCTGGGCGTAAGTGCCTACGATAATAACCTGGTATTCCGCTCTGTAAAAAGTTATGCAGCAGGTGATCCTCCCCAAATGCCACCTGCTGATCCGACTTCAGCGCCTCCAAAGGCACCCGAGATGAACCCCACCATCTGGGAGGTTGGTGCATCGTGGTTTTTGCTGCCAGAGGTACCTATGGCACAGCGGTATGCGGACACCAGAGTGGGTTACTTTTCTACAGGGTTAAGGAACTATGATAATCCTGAGAAAAGCGAGTTCACGGTTATGGCCAACAGGTGGCGCGTGGAACCAAAACCTGAGGATTTGGAAAAGTACCTGAAGGGAGAACTGGTAGAGCCAGCTAAGCCTATCGTCTTTTATATCGACCGGAATACTCCAGCCTTTCTAGTTCCATACATTATTGATGGAGTGAATGCCTGGAGGAAAAGCTTTGAAAAAATTGGCTTTAAGAATGCCATTACAGGGAAACTATCGCCCACGAAAGAAGAGGATCCTGACTACAGTATGGAGGATGCAAGGTATGCTTATATTTCTTACAAGCCTTCAGAGGTTCCCAATGCGTATGGTCCACAAGTGGTAGACCCACGTTCGGGAGAAATTCTCACCTCTCATATCGCCGTGTTTCACAACATCATGGAGCTCTTGCAACGCTGGTATTTTTCAATGTCGGCAGCCAATGATCCCGCTGCGAGAAAGTTCCCTGTTAATACCGCATTAATGGGTACTTTACTGAGAAATGTGATCACCCATGAGGTAGGACACACGCTGGGCTTGCGTCATAATTTTGCAGGAAGTTCTTCCTATTCGGTAGATAGCATCCGTAACCGCGACTACGTGCGGGAGCATGGTTTTGGGCCATCTGTGATGGATTATATGCGTTTTAATTATGCTGCTCAGCCTCAGGATAAAATGGATCCGAAGGATTTGCTGCCAGTTGTTGGGGTTTATGATGATTATGCCATAGAATGGGGTTATCGTTATTTTCCGCTGTCTAAAGACGCTAGTGCTATAGCAGATCAGTTGAAACAATGGGTTTCTGAAAAAAGAAAAGACCCTAAATATTTTTATTCTGACGAAGCTGATATGTACGATCCAAGGGTACAGAGTGAGGATGTGGGTGACAATAATATGAAAGCAAACGCACTTGGGGTGGAGAACCTGAAAAAGATCATGGCGAACATCGAACAGTGGAGCTCCGTTGATGATGGTTATGGAACGCTGCGGTCCATGTATAGAGCTGTCCAAGGTCGCTACTACAACTATCTCCAGCACGTAGTGAAAAATGTAGGCAGCGTTTTCAGCGATAAACCATTGCGTGAGGAGCAGAAATCAAGTTATGTTCCGGTGAGCCGGGCGCAGCAGAAAGAAGCGATGGATTATCTGTCTAAGTTCATGTTTACTGAACCAAAATGGCTCTATCCTGAAGACGTGATGGCCAAAACCGGATTCAGTTTCGATACAGATGTAGAAGATACTTATGGCGACCTGATGGGGCGTTTGATGGGGAAATATTATGCTATGGCTAACATAGAGAATATTTCGGGCAATGCAACTTACCCGGCGGCTGAGTTTTTAACTGACCTGGAGCAAATCGTCTTCAAAGATCTGGATCGCCCGATTTCCCGATATAACCGCATGTTTCAGCGCAAGTTTATCACCAGCCTTTTGATGAATGTTGATAGCCGCGAAATTTTTAGTAATGATGTATGGTTCACCATGAACAAAATGGTGTTGCGTATTGAAGAACAAAGCAGGGCTGCAGCCGAAAAGCAAAAGGACTTTATTTCCAAAACCCATTTAATGGCGATTGCGGATATGGTTGAAATGTGGCGTACAGATAATGATGCAGCTTACCTGAGTAGATAATTTAGTATAAATAATTAAACATAGAAATGAAGTATATCTTATCAATCCTTTTTGCAGTAGTGCTGAGCCTTCAGGCGAAGGCGCTCCCTTTGGATGAACCAACACCTTTTGAAAAATTCTATAAAAAACAGATGAAAGTAACGCCTGGTTTATTTACCGTATACCAGGATGGTTCCAATTATTTCCTGGAGATCCCAGCCAGCACTTTAAATACCGATCTTCTGGTCATTGGCGACATCGCCCGTGGTTTTGCCAACAATATTGCCCAGTCATCTGGCGTAATCCGTTTTGGTGTAGGAAACGGAAATGTGCTCAATGTAACTAAAGAAGTATATAAAGAAGAAACCTCAGCCGACTTCAATCAGGGTTTTGAAGAGCTGGTGCAAAAATCTAACCTTACTCCGGTAAGTTATGTAATTCCCGTAGTAGCCAGAGGAAAAGACAAGAAAAGTTATATCATTGAGCTGACCCACGAATTGATAGAAGGTGGCAATTTATTTTCTTTCAAAGATTTTAGTGATTTGAGTAGTTCTGATCCTGCCCGTTCCGGTGTACAGGAAGTAAAAACTTCGGGAGAGGGCGTGGTATTTTCCGTTTTACGTACGCAAACTGTTCCGGGAAACAGTGTAAATGGGAGCAAAGCCGTAGATAAGGCTGTGGCTTTTGTACTCAATCTGGGGCTCCAGCGCCTTCCTGTCTCAAAAATGAAAGTCCGTGAGTCTGATCCAAGAATAGGATTTGCTACAGTGGCCTACAATGATTTTGGTAAGTATCCTTATGGGATGAGAAACGTTAAGGTAATTACCAAATGGAACCTTAGTGTACGCCCGGCAGACCAGCAAAAGTACAATGCGGGTGTATTGGTTACGCCGGCAAAGGCAATTACAGTTTATATTGACAAGAATACCCCGGCTTTATTTCTGCCTTATGTGAAACAAGGCATTGCCCAGTGGAATGCTGCATTTGAAAAAGCGGGATTTAAGGAGGTGTTGGTACTTGCTAAAGGGGAGAATGAGAACTGGCTATCTGCAGGAAAGATCCAGATCAAATGGGGAGGTGGCGCTAGTGATGTGCCGGTAAATTTGCTGAGCGACCCACGCACCGGGGAAATTTATACGGCCAAGATGAACATTTCAGACCAGGTGGTGAATGATCTGCTGCCCTCTTATTTTACCAAGTGCAGTATGAAAGACCCCAGGGTTTTGAAAGACTTGTATAACCCTGAAGTGCGTGGGGAAATCATGAGGTGGAAAGTTGCCCAGGCCATGGGAGAAGTTTTAGGAATGGTGCCCAATTTGCATGGAAGTGCGGCTTATACGTCTGCCCAACTCCGTTCTGGTAATTGGTTAAAGCAGCACAGTTTCTCTTCGTCTGTAACTGATGATACCCAGTTTAACTTTCTGGTTCAGCCTGAAGATGATGTTGCGGTAACAGATTTAATGCCCAGGGTTTCCGCTTATGACGAGCTGGCAATTGGTTGGGCTTACCGCGTATTTGCCGATCGCAATGCCGAAAAGAAAAGCCTCGCTTCCCTGAAACCTTCCAACGCTGCACTAATGTTCCTGGAGGAAAATAAAAGTGATCCCTTTACCCGTAGAGGCGATGTTTCTTCTGATCATTTGGAAGCTGCAGAACTGGCAATGAATAACTTAATGCGCTACTATCCGCAAGTAGAAAAGGTTTCTGCGGAGATGAAAGGAGGCGATGATGACTGGAGAAAATTCAAATTGCTTTCTTCCGCCTATCAGAAAAATTTCCAACTGTATACAGACAACGTGGCGAGCTATATCGGAGGGATATCCTTACGGCCGGTATTGCGGAATTATAATGAAGTACCTGTAGTATATACCACTAAGAAAGATCAGAAAAAGGCAATGGCCTTATTGAATAACTGGTTTTTCAGCGGAGTTCCTTCCTGGATGCAGAACAAAAGGATGAACCTGGAGAACAATGAGTCTGAGGATACCAAAATGCAAAACAGCATGCAGGATTTATTGCGCAAATTAATTAGTCCCGAAGTATTGAACAATCTGATTACAGCAGAGCATGAGATGGGAAATCAGGCCTATACCAGTCTTGATCTTTTTGAAGATCTGGATCGTTATGTGTTCAAAGATTTTGATTCGGTGAATCCACTAAATGAACATACCAAACTCATGCAGAGCAAGTTTATATTCGACCTGGCTGATGCAACAGTAAAAAACAATTTTGCTGCGGGTTTGAGTGATTCCAGTGAAGTGATTCATTTTTATTTCGTCAGGACCATTAAACATATTAAGGAACTGTCTGAACAACACCAGGACCCAAAAGCGAAAGCGCTTTATCAGATGCTCAGAGAAAAAGTTGAAAAAGGAATGAACCAAAAGAAAAGCTAGAGATGAAAAAAATATTCTTATTCCTTTTGTTCCTGACAGGTGCATCAGGTTATGCGCAAAACAGGGAGATTACTTTTGAAAAAGGAAGTTTGCAGTTGGCTCTGGCCAAAGCAAAGGCAAGTAATAAATTGGTTTTTGTCGATTGCTTTACCGAATGGTGCGTACCGTGTAAACAGATGGCGAAGAACATTTTTACAATTGATTCTGTGGCCGACTTTTTCAATCAGAATTTCATTAATGTGGGCCTCGATATGGAAAAGGGAGATGGTATTCCTGCTTTGAAAACCTATAAAGTGGGAGCGTTTCCCTCGTTTTTGCTCTTAAATGGTAACGGTGATCTGGTTTATAAGTTTGTGGGGGCGATGGATGCAGATGAATTCATATCAAAGGTGAAAGAAGGGATGAATCCTGAAAACAAAATAGCCAGGATGAACCGGGAATATGCAGCTGGCAACAGGGATCATGCCTTCATCAGGGATTACATCAAAGAGAAGATCAATATGATGGAGATCAATCCCGCGAAGGAAATTGCCGCTACTTATTTCAACAGTCTTACAGACCAGGAGAAAGTGATGCCCGAAAACTGGTTTCTTTTCGGCGCCAACCGGTATGATATGTACTTGTCTAATGTACACAGCAAAAACTTCGATTACCTGGCCAGCAACTGGAAGGCCTTTGTGAAACACAATGGGAAAGATACTGTAGAAAAGCGGATGGGAGATATGTTCAGAAAGGTAGCCGGTTATGCGTTAAACGGTTTTTATTTTAAAGAATTTCCTTATGTAAAAGCTGAATTTGTTCATTACCGCAAGCAGCTCATCGCAACAAATTTAAAAGACAAAGATCAGTTGATCCTGATGATGAATATGGCAGAAGCTGCGGGAGAAAAAAACTGGCTGAAGGTATCGAATATCCTCGCCGATCACATTCAGAATTTCAGTCCGCAAAACCAGCGGATCGCTTATGATTTTTGGTCCGGATATGGCGTGTCCAAACGGGAGAAGCTGCCAAGGATGAAAGAGATTTCCGAAAAGATCATCCGTACTTCGAAAGACCCATTTATCATTTCTACTGCAAAAATGTATGAGAATTACTAAGCTAAATATGTTCCGGTTTAAGAAATATATATTTATTGCGCTCTGCAGTGTCTCCATCTGTCTGCCAGCCTTTGCTCAACAAAAGCTGGCGGATACGGCGGGGCATTTTAGCCCCGCTAATTTGCTAAAACAGGTAGGAACAATGCAGGTGATTCCGTTTTTTATCAAAGGCACCGGGAAATTCTGGATGATCGACAATCCTCCGGAGGGAGGAAGCCAGTCTCTCAGCAACTACTACCTGGTTGATCCTGCCAGAAAAATGAAGCAGCCCTTATTTGACAAAGCGAATATTGAGAAAAGCCTGTACAGTATACTTAAACAGCCAGTAGAGGCATCGAAGATCCAGTATCAGACTAATTTTTCAGCTGATGGGCGGACGGTTGAAGTCGGTTATCATGATCAAACCTATGATTATAATTACCTGACAAAAAAGCTAAATAAACGGGCTACAACAAAGCTGGAAACGCCTGTATACCATATTGGGGATCTTTCGCCTGATAAACAATGGTTGTTGTATGCGAGGCACCACAATCTTTACCTGAAAAGAATAGCCGACAGTACAGAAAAGGTATTGACGACTGATGGCGCGGAGAATTTCTCTTTCTCGATTAATGGAACGGACAATTTTGCCGAGACCAATACGCCCACTGATGCGTATTGGCTGCCCGATTCGAAGCATTTCTATGTATTGCGTAAGGATAACAGAAAGGTAGGGACAATGACGGTGACCAATTCCCTGATGTCGCCCAGGCCTTATGTAAATACGTATGTTTACGAACTGCCCGGAGACAAAGAAGTTGTGCAATATGATTTTTTTATTGGCGATGTAGCGGAGCAGCGCTTGCAAAAAATAGACATAGGCCTATGGCCCGATCAGGAAGTTTCCGTGGTGAGGGCAAGTGGTTTAAAGGATGAAATTTTTCTCCTGCGCCGGAAGCGGACGCGGGATGAGCTGGATTTGTGTGCGGTTAACCTGCATACCGGGAAAGTTCGTTCTATTATCCATGAGGTGAGTAAGCCATTTATTAATGAAGATCTTTTTAACGTAAGTATTCTTCAATCGGGAAAAAACATCATCTGGTGGTCTGACCGGTCTGGTTGGGGGCATTATTACCTTTACAACGGTGCTGGTGAGCTGCAACATGCCATAACCAGCGGCAACTGGACTGCCGGAAAAATCGTGGCGACAGATACGCTGAAGCAGGAACTGTATTTCTATGGCTATGGTAAAGAGAAAGACCGGAACCCTTATTATTCTTTTTTGTATAAGGCAGATTTTGGGGGCAAAAAGCAGGTGTTATTAAGCCCCGAAAATGCAACCCATCAGGTATTTATGTCTCCGGATTTTCAGTATTTTGTCGACAATTATTCCAGGATTGATCTAAAGCCTAAAGCTGTGGTGAGAGACAATGAAGGCAAGAAAATGCTCGAGGTTTTGAATCCGGATCTAACAAAGCTTTACGCTTACGGTTGGAAACCAGCTGAGCCTTTTACAGTAAAGGCAAAGGACGGGGTGACGGATCTCTATGGTTTGATGTGGAAACCCTTCAATTTTGATCCGAATAAAAAATATCCGGTCATCTCCCAGGTTTATCCCGGCCCTTTTACAGAAACGGTATGGACACAGTTTACGCTGATAGATCGTTATAACAATACCGAACTGGCACAAGATGGCTTTGTGGTGGTGGTGATGGGGCACCGTGGGGGTTCGCCTTATCGCAATGCAGCTTATTACAAGTACGGGTATGGGAATATCAGGGATTATGCGCTGGAGGATGATAAGTATGGTTTGGAACAATTAGGCAAACGCTATGCTTTTATGGATATGGACAAGATTGGTATCTACGGGCATTCTGGTGGCGGTATGATGGCTGTAGCTGCATTGGCAACTTATCCTGATTTTTATAAAGCCGCAGTTTCGTCTTCCGGTAATCACGACAACACCTTATATAACCGTACCTGGGGAGAAAGTTATCAGGGTTTTGATAAACCTTATGATTTAAATCAAAGCCTTGCAAAGAACATCAAAGGACCTTTGATGCTTGTTGCAGCGGAGTCGGATGAAAATGTGAACCCGGCAGCTACGATGCGTATGGTTAATGCGTTGATTCTGGCAGATAAAAATTTTGAACTTCTGATGCTTCCGGGGCAGCACCATACGTATGAAGAGCCATATAAAGCTTATTATGAGAAAAGGACGAGACAATTTTTTTCAAAGTGCTTTTTTCATGTTTATTGAAAAAGATGAGGTGGTCTCAAAAGTAAAATCTTGCTTTAAGGTTAGGATTTTATTTCGTTTCCCGTCATTCTCGCGCAGGCCTATCGTGTGGACACATCTTTGTTAATTCCATCTTTGTTTTTTTAGTACATATTCATTAAGTCGGTCGTCATGCTGAATTTATTTCAGCATCTTTCCTGCTATTAAGACCCTGAAATGAATCCGATAGCTATCGAGATCAGGATGATGACACTAATACTAAAATACCTAAAGAATAGTTCTAAAAGCCACATTATTAATATAACTCAAGTTAATACATAAACATTGTCTTTTCCGCTCTATGCCGCGGGGGCATGGTACTTTAGAGGGCCAAAGTACCCAAAGCGCTTTGTCAATCCAGCAAGGGGCCTTTTGCACAGCCCTACACACATCAAAAAAACAGCGGCACTTCGTTTTGTGTTCAATATTTCTTTAAAATTAAATCATCGGTTATGAACACAAAACCACTGCGTTTAGGTTTGTCAGTATTATTAGTTCTTTTCTACAACTGTTTTTTTGATTTCCCTAGCCCTTGGGATTGACGGCGTTCTTCGGTAAAACCTGTAATTTATTAAAGTAAGCTAGCAAAACGTATAGAACCCAAACCAAAAGAGATATCCACCCGATAGGCGCAGGCGGGAACCACGAAGTGCTCAGCGAAGCTAATCTTAAAGCGCCCTGCAATAGCATTAGGATTATTCATAAGTTTCCCATGTTTCAAAGGCATTCATGAGCACTCCGTGGTTCCCAATTAACCCGATAGCTATCGGGTTGGGAATGACGACGTCTCAAAATATAATTTGCTTAGTGGGCCAGCATAAATATTTTTGATACAGCCTCTTTGACCTGTTTATGAAATACCATAAAGCTGACTACCCGCTCACGCTCAGCCGAAATTGCCCTTAATTTTGATCATTCCATTCCGGATAGCCATAATTTTAGTATATTAGGATAATCAAAAAGAGATGATCACCCAAATCAATCCATCTGATTAAAAATCCCCAAAAAAAATATTCCAATTCCACCTTCACGCCACATTTACCCCACGTTCAGGCCGCCTTCCGGCCAGGTTAGCGTATGGCTTGCTTGCACACTACTTCACCCTAACTTCGGTTGAGTTGTAGCTCTGGTTTAGATTTGGTAGGTTAAAGATTTACCTCGCTTTGGGTTGGAAGGTAAACAATAACTCAATAACAGGTAAGGAGAAAGTTATCTTAAGGTATTGTTGGTGTACAGCTGTGTCGGAGCAGCACGGGTAAAAAGGGCAATAAACGGCTGTTCGGGATTTTAGCATAACGGAATGCCACCTTTCTGTGACCAGCAGCTCTTTTAAGATAATTAAAGAGATCAAAGAAGATTCATTCTTATTTACGCCGCCTGTATGTCCTTAAACGGTTTCCTTTACCTCTATATTTAAATCTCTACCCGGATCGCCATTAAACCAAAAACATCTTTCAAGTCTTCCAGGTGCTAAATTTCTACATTTTCACGCAAAATACCTTCTTTCTGTAATACGCTTATGAGATGCAAATACTCCTTTTTAATGTCATCATCCTGATATACAATAGCTATTTTACCGGGTTGATTCAACCTTTCGGTGTTTCCTTTGATACAAATCTTATCGATTCGCTTTTTAGTTATTTCATAATTGATGTTATCTGCTCCTTCCACATCAAACCGCTTTTCATCATTACGAAAAGTAATGGTAATGGGAGTACCGGGTGCAAAGATGAGTTGTGTAGTGGTTAGCGCAGATGTGGATAACAATGACGTTTGAGCGGAATACTTTGCAATCAATGCCATATAACGAAGCTGCAAAGCCCGATATGCCCTGATTTTACCGCCATCTAATTTCGACCCTGGTGTAATAGATTGACCGATGTAAATATCACTTTCAATTCCGTCAGTTCTAAATGTCTTAATGTAACCAGGATGTAATTGCTGCAAATCCTCGATCATCCTGGCCATAAGTCCCGTTATATCTTCGTTTAACTGCCCAATTTTTTGCTCTAAAATGTTACGGTTAACATGGCTTGCACTATTTCCATTACCAACCTGTTCCAGATAAGCGTTAGCATAAGCTAAATAATCAGGCTCTTCCTCTGCCAGGGGCATTAAGAGTGGTTTTAAATAAAGGCGTAGAAAGGTTAAAATAGCTATTTCGTCCTTTAAGGTAACCGCATGCTGGTATCTGGATTTGAATTTCACACATGATGTTTTGATCTTTTCAGCAGGATACCCGGCAATGATCAGCTTGTCTGATATTCTTATGGATTCGTCCAGCATATTATGAATGTCCTTCAATAGTGCATCATTACGTTTTAGTGTAGAATCTTTGATGTCAATTGCGCCATAAATAGCATAAACGCCATCAAATGTGATAGATTCTATGGCGGCACCGGCTTCCATGTTCTGCTCTTTTTGCAGGTAATTCCAGGCCGCAAGATGGAATTTCCACAGAACGGCCGGTTGCAGAACAGTGAAGTGTCGCCGCACAACATCATTGATCTTATCTGAAAAGTGATCGGCACTATTTTTTGTTAACTGGCTGAGTAAAGGCAATGCTACTGCTATTTTCGCCAAAATGTTTTCAAAGAATAAGATCTCTTTGAAAGCATATATTTCCAAAATGCCAACAACCTTTTGTTTGAAAAGTAGCGGCAGACAAGCATAAACTTTAACTTTTTTTGATTCCAAAAGATCTTGAATAGGAATTTCAAAATTGTTTCCAGCATTATTGGCTGAAGAAAAGTAATACGTAACCGGATTTTCCTGGTACCCACTAAAGAGTGATTGAAGCATTATTTCGTCTTCAAATTGTTCGGCTAAATCCATCATGAAACTGTGTATTTTCGGGTTGATATCTACAATTGTCTCATTGTTTAACCTGGTCAAAGGTTTTAAACTAAAATGAACAGCATTATTGCCCGAGAGTATACTCAGGCTTTTAATCACCTGCTGGTAGATGTGATCCTCGTTTTCATGGTTTACAATTTCGTTTCTGATCTGATCAATTGCAAAGGTATCAGTAATATTTTCCAGCGTAATTACAGCAAAACCGGATAGTTTAAAAAAGTGCAATGGTAAAATCTTTTCCAGTATTGTTAATGGGTCTATGCGGGCAGGGCCGGCATTGATGATACTATCCATCGTGACATCAGGCAACTCACCTGTAACCACCACCTCTATAAATCTGGTATCGATATTTACCTTGTAATATTCTTCCAGCCCGGTTTCAGGGTTAGTATAGGTATAATGTCCTGGTTCCAGTATCTGAAAGGAAAAGTGATAACATTGGCTTAAAATCAGGCGGTAGATATAATTCTTATATTCATTTAACAGATTTACGTCCTGATCTGTACCGCCAACGCTTTTTGCCTTTGCCATACCATTTTTAAAAAGATCTTCAAATGCGGCTGTGCAATAATGTACTTTCCCCGGCAATGGCGAGGCTATTGCCAAAAAACAATTACGTTCATCGGCAAATAATGGGCTCAATGCCAGATAAATTAAATCAAATAAGGATTGGTCATCAGGGCCGGGAAGCAAGGGCGAATTGTCCTTGTTACCAGTTAAATATTGTTGCAGCGTTTCAATCAGCTCATCTATCATTCTCATTCTAATCGGTGAAGAGCGGTTTAATTTTTTCAGGTAGTTTTCGAGTGGCCTGAATGACAAATCGCTCAGAATCAAACGGTCGATTGTTGGATTAGTATGAAATGTAAACGCAGGAGTTTGCATCATTTAGTTAATTAAGATCTTGTTAAGATTAACTGTTCTACTCAGCATTGAATTTCTGGTAAGATTGCAGTCCATTTCAATCAAATTCGACTCAGCTATATATCCTGGTTTAGCCATATGGCATGGGTGATGTGATACATGTTCTATCCTATATTAATAGACCGATCAAAAGCCTTATCTTACTGTGCTGATTCACCAATTGCTTTTTTAAGTATGGCTTCATTGATTCTGTATTCTATCCTGGCATCGATGGTTTCATTATAGGCCTGCTGCCAAATCGCCTGTGCCTCAGATACATCTTTTCCAATTACTGTTCCTGCCTTAAACCTATCCTGGGTAATCCGAAGGTTTTCTGAAGCCTGTTTCAGGGATAAATCGGATAGTTTTATTTTTTTTGAGGCTTGGTTTAACTGAAGGTATGCTGACTGTATTTCCAGGTTTACCATTTCCCTGGCTTCTTCGAGCTGTTGTTGCTGCGAGGCAATCTTAAAGGCCTGCTCCTTAACCTTATTACTCTTTCTGCCCCAATCAAAAATAGGGATACTAATATTGGCTAAAGCATAATATGATCCCATAAAATTAGACCCATCTTTGATGTTGACGCCTTTGCCGACAGAGGTAATGCCACTAACAGATAACCCGAAAGTTGGCCGCCTGTCGCCCTGAAGAATTTTTTTCTGGAATTCTTCAGCTTCAATCGACTTTTTCATGATGAGCAGCTCAGGTCTGCCGGCCACTGATGACAATACAGCCGGATTTTTCAGTTCCTCAAAATTTCCAGTCAATGAGTCTGCAATACTAAAATCAGATTGTCCGGCGAAGCCGATAATCTGTGCAAGACTTAACTTAGCCAAAAGCAGGCCGTCTTCCGCCTTTTGGATATTGAGGTTAGCTTCATTTAGGTTTACCTGAACCCTTAGCAGATCGTTTTTATAGATCAGGCCTGCGTTGAAAGCATTTTTAAGGTCTTTCTCCAGTGCCAGTAGCATATTCCGGTATTGATTGGCTACTTTAATCTTTTCCTTTACCTGAGCTACCTGCCAATATGCTTTATCTACGTTTAGTTCTACCTCTGATGCGATGAGTATTTTTTGTGTTTCACTGATTTCGACACCCTTGGCAGCGGCTGCCTTGCCGTTCTGAAGTTTTCCACCGGTATAAATGGGAATGCTTCCTGTTAAGGTGGTACTCCCAAAAAAATCAGGTATGGCCCCATTTAATGCACCTCCAATGGGTTTGCCCAGATGAACGCCCATAGCAGAACCGTCAATTGCAGGTTTTGCGCCGGCAATAACGGACTGTGACTGCGCTTTTGCGGCGTCGATGTCAAATTGAGCAGCTTTCATTCTTTTGTTCTGTTCAATAGCCAGCTTCCTGCATTCCAAAAGTGAATACTTTTTATCCTGGCTGTATGTTTGCTGTACTGCAAATAGCATAATTGCAGTAATTGCGATTCTAAGATTCATACGTTTATTTTTAAGTAACCCTGATTAAGCTACCGGACGTTAAACTTTCCAATAGGGCAAGATCAGGTTCGTTTTATGGGTGTGTATGTGATGGCTTATATTGAATATCAGCTTCCGAATCTGACTGGTCATTAACGGGCAGCCCGGGTTTGATAAAGCGGTAGTAAAGCACCGGAACAACAAAAAGTGTAAGTATCATCGATACAATCAGACCAAAGGCCAACACGCTGCCCAGAGGTGCCCAAAGTGGCGATTTTCCGGCAATCATAGGCACTACACCAACGGCTGCAGCGGCCGATGTTAAGAATATTGGACGCATACGTCGTTTTGCAGATGCCAGTGCGGCGGCTTTTATGGTATATCCGTGTTCTGTTACCAGTTCGTCGGCATAATCAACCAGGATAATTCCGTTTCTTACCACGATACCGATCAAACTGATGATTCCCATAAAGGCGGTCATTCCCATCGGGTTGCCCGTTACATATAGACCGAGGAAAGCTCCAAGTAAACTCAAAGGGAATGTTGCCAGGATAATAAGACTTTTTCCAAAGCTTTTAAACTGAAACAGCAGGGTAATAAATATGAGTACCAAACTCACGCCGAGCGCAGTCATCATTCCAGGCTGGTTCTCGCTGCTTGATTCTGCATCGCCGCCATATTGTAAGGTAATGCCTTCGGGTAGCTTAAGCTTATCAATTGCGGGCCTAACCGTTTTTAGGATCTCGGATGATCTGATGCCATTCTGAGCTTCTGAAAGTACGGTTAAAGTCCGTATACCATTACGATGCGCAATTACACCGGTGTGCCAGGAAGGTTTCAGTTCAGCTACCTCTTTTAATGGTACTTTTGTTCCATAAACCGTACTCAGATGGATATTTCCTAACACGTTGAAATCTTTGCGGTTATTGCTGTCAAGCCTGAGGAATATATCAACAGGTTTATTACCTTCCCAAAGCTGTGAAACGGCAAAGCCTTTAAGGCCAGCGCCAAGTGTTTGTGTAATGGCCTGGTTCTGAATGCCCAACCGTGCAGCAACATCTTCTTTTATTTCCAGGTCAGCGCCCAGGTAGTCATCCTCATAATCGCGATGTACCCAGTTGGTTCCCTTTGCCTGCTTAAGAATATTTTCTATCTGCGTGGCCATGCGTTTCTGATTGTTCAGATCGGTGCCAATTACACGAATGGCAATTGGAGATCCCTCCTGAAAACTGAGCTGTCTAAATCGGACATAACCATCCTTAACAAACCCTTCAAATTTTTTGCGGTATTCATGCACAATTTCATCTGTTGCCTTTGCACTTTCGGTAGTAATAAAAATCTGCGCAAAATTTCTGCGTGGAATTTCAGGAGCGTAGGAGCTCTGGAAGCGGGGAGAACTGGTACCCACAAAACTCGCAGTACCTACAACGCGTTTATCCTTCGTGAGGATGGCTTCTATCCCGCGAACGGTTTTTTCTGTTTTGGCAAGAGCGGTACCATTGGGCATCCATACTTCGATGTTGAACTGGTTGCGTTCGCTGGTAGGAAAAAACTCCTGGCTTACCTGTCCTGCGGTTACAAAGGACAGTAGCACAGCAACCACCGCTGCGGCCATAGTAGCTTTCGGCCAGCGGAAGCAGAACTCTGCGCCAGCATTGAATACGTTCTGCAATCTATCCAGTAGTGATATTTTCGGTGGCCTGTCGCTTACCTGGTGTTTAAGTCCTTTTTTGATAAAAATATAAGACATGTAGGGCGTAAGCAGTAATGCCACCAGCATTGACGTGATGAGCGCTATTGCTACCGTAATGGGTAATGAGGCCATAAAATCTTTAGTGATTCCATTCATGAAAATGGCTAATGGTGCAAAGGCGAAAATGATGGCCAGTGTAGCCGTAAAAATGGGTATGCTTAATTGTTTTGCGGCCTGCCATGCGGCTGTCCAGGGGGTAATGCCTTCATCCAGTTTTTCTACATAGTTATCTACCACTACTATGGCATTATCCACAACCATCCCCAAAACGATAATCAATGCGGCGAGAGATACCTGATGAAGTTCAACACCCATGATGTACATGATCCCAAAGGTGATCAGGATAGCAATTGGCGCAGCAACAGAAGAAACTGCTGCAACCCTGATTGGCAGCAATAGCATCACAACGATGATTACAGAAAGGATAGCCAGGCCAAACTCGACCATAAAATGACTAATACTTTCATCAACAACTTTGGGCTGATCAACTATGGTGTCAAATTTAACATCGCCCGGCAGTGTCTTTTTAAACTGGGCTAATTTTTCGTCTACCTTTTTTCCAAATGCTACAATGTTATTGCCTGGCTGCATTTCCGTTGTAACGAGCATTACTTTATTGTTCCCTATTCTGATAAAGGATGATTCCTCTTCATAACGCCGTTTTATTTCGGCTATATCTTTAAGCCTTACCACAGTTCCCTGGGGCGTGGTATAAATAATCTGATTTGCAATATCTGCCTCAGTTTTATACTGGCTGTTGGTGAAAATGGGGATGGTATTGGAGTTTATAGTCATTTCCCCTGAATAACCGGTCACGTTCTGACTTTGGAGCGTTCTTACAATTGTTGACAGATCGAACCCATACTGATTCAGTTTTTTGTCGTCTACGGTAACATAAATCTGCTGCTTTTGTCCGCCTGAACGGTTGATTTTGGAAACTTCGGGAATCGTTTTCAATACATCCTCCATCTGGTCTACGTAAGCTTCCAGTTCGGCATAACTTCTTGATGCGGAGGAGATGGCAATAATTTGCGCAGTTACATCTCCAAAGTTGCTGTTTACAACAGGGCCCATTACTGAAGAGGGGATATTGGCATGCAGAACGGTATTTAGCCCATGCTGCAGGGTTGCCCAGAATTTTTTACGGTCTTTTACATTGGCATTCAGCTGTACGGTTACAAAAACACTCCCGTCTTTGGTTTGCGATTTGGTTTTTGCCTTATCTACTTCCTCGAAAGAAAAAAGATATTGTTCCAGTTTGTCGGTAACCTGCTTCTCCATCTGCAACTCGTTGGCCCCGGGGTAAAATGCATAAACCATGGCTACCGGTGGGTCGATTTTAGGGTCTTCGGAACGTGGCATATTCAGCAGTGAATACAGTCCGAGCAGTAGCAGCATTCCAGTGATAACAAAAGTCACCTGTTTATATTTCATAGCAGCTTCTATGAAATTTATATTTCGTTTTTTCATTAAGAATAAGATTGATAAGTGTGTGTATTTACCAGGTCATCAGGCGTGGACTAAAACGATACTGCTGTACCTTCTTTTAGGTTAGATTGCCCGGCAACAATCAAGTTATTGCCTGCTGTAAGTCCATCGGTAATGGTCACTTCATTACTTCCGCTAAGATTTCCGGTAGTTACCCTTTTTCTTATGGCCTTTTTGTTTTCTGAAGCAATAAATACATAGGTAATGCCATCTGCATCCCGGACGATGGCCGAAGTGGGTACAATAACCGCATTTATTTTTTCACCGGTATTGATGTTCACATTAGTAATCATACCCGGTAATAAAATACCACTGGGATTGTCTAACCTGATTTTAACGATATAGGTTTTAGAAACAGCATCTGCCTGTGGATTAACAATAGAGATCACACCGTTAAAACTCTTGTTTAGCGTAGGTACTTCAACAGTAACCTTAAGCGACTTTTTCATTTCTCCGACTTCGCTTTCCGGAACCGATATCCGTGCATAAACCTGGTCTGTCTTAATAATGGTAAAGGCGACAATCCCTGGAGCTGCTGTACTTCCCCTTTCTACCGATTTGGAACTGACTATACCCGAAATCGGAGCATACAACCTGCTGTCTGATACTCTTTTGGAATTGATGTTTTTGCTTGCTTTAGCCTGGGCCAGTTTGGTCTTTATGTCTATAAAATCCTTTTCCGGCAAACTCCCTTTTTTGTATAATCCTTCCAACCGGTTAAACATATCCTGAGCCTGTTCCAGCGCTGCATTTGCGATGGCTACCGAATTGGTATATTCAGTGGCGTCGATGGTTGCCAGTAACTGGCCTTTATTAACATGTTGCCCTTCCTGAACGGTTATATTGCTCACCACACCTGGTACTGCAAAACCTATTTGTGCGGTATTGTCTGGATCTATCGTTCCGGAATAGGAGAGTTTTTTGGTTTCTGCTGCATTTGAAATCATTTTGACTTCAACGGGAACAGGAACTTCTTTCGGTGATTTCTCTGCTTTTTTACTTCCGCAAGCGGCAAATGTTACCGTAGTAACAATTGCGAGTGACAATTGGAAAAGCCTGTTCCTAAATGTGGTATTTTTAGCTGTTGTTTGCATTGCTTTGAATTTGTCTGCAAATATGCTGCTGATACCTAAAACCTAACAGGTTTGAATGTTAGGAAAATTGGTCAAAAACTCTTATTCTTGAGGTCTGGTAATTAAGATGTATGTGATTTTAAAAATAATAACAATCGCTTGTCTACTAAAAAAATAGTATTAAAATGGTTGATTATGAGGTGTTTTTGATTTCGACCGATAGGAGGAAGGGGAAAGCCCGGTATGTCGCTTGAAAAATTTACCGAAGAAAGACTGGTCACTAAAGCCCAAACTGGAGGTCACCATTGCAACGTTTTGTGCCGGAGATTCTAATAAAATTTTGGCTTCACGTATAATAAATTCATCTATAATCTCCCCGGCAGTTTTATTGGTCACCTCCCTGGTTACCTGTGATAGATATTTTGGGGTAATGAATAACTGATCGGCATAAAAGTTAACACTCCTTTGCCTGGTGAAATGGGTCATCAGCAGTTTTAAAAAACCAGATACCAGTGCTTCCCGCCGGGTAAAATTAGTATTTTGACTGACCTGATTGTATTTGCTGAAAATAATTCCAAAATCAGAAAAGATGGTTAAAATCAGGTATTTGATCGGATCCCAGGGTTCAGAACGGTCTCCCAGGGATATTGTCTTTTTTCTCAACAACGACATTTCAGCACAAAGATCAGCTGTTTCATTGTCGCTTAATTCGTAATGTAATTGGGTAGTGGAGTTGAATAACTTGAAAATATCATCTGTGCTTAATGAAATTGCCAGTTGCTCCAAAAAAGGCAATGTAAAAGCCAGGCAATGAAAGGAGAAATCTTCCGAAATATGCTCAATCAGATTAAGCGAGTTGTGTAGGATAATGCAAGCCTGGCTCTTTTTTATGGTTTGAGGTAATAAGTTGTGCTTAAATACGAATTCACCTTTGGTACATACAATCAATGCAAAATGGTTGGAACGAAATGCTTTTTGAAGTGGAAGCTTTTCAACATCAACTTCGGTCAGTACGTAAAAGCTTTCCTTAAATGTAGAGAGATAGTCTGTATGACGAGTATTTTCCATTTTTGTTATTGTTGGGGTATGTTGTTGTTCGAAATTGCTTTTTTTATCGAAAGGCTAATGCTTTAACCTTAGTTCGATTAATATTTGAATCATAGTGAGTGTTTACAGCCGTTTACCTCACGCGATCGTTATGCTGATCTGATAGCTATCGGATTTATTTTATTAGCAGTTTCCATTGTTTTAAAGGTCTAATAGCTAATCGTGGTCAGCATCTTTCATACTATTAAGAAATGCTGTATTCTTTAGTAATTATTTTTTGCCCTTAATATTGGGCGGGAAACACATACACTGAATCACATTGCTACAATATATTGGTTATCCCAACAAGGTATCGTGCCATATCATTGATTGAAGAAAAGCTAAAAATACAATAATCAACCCAAACATAAATACATTATAAGCTGCCCTTAATAACCTGTATTTTCTGCCGAGAACCACGCCTTGTACATATTCATCTTTAATAAGGCTTTGGTATAAAAAGTCATCATCGCACAATACATGAGTCATTCCTGCAGCATAATCACCCATCTTCATTTTGTAGAAATTTCCAAAAAAAAGAAGGTTTACTTTTTTCGTTGATAAATCTTTTGCCGTGAATTTGCCATTTGGAAGTGAAGGTCTGGTTGCCAGAATAGCGAGAATCAAGGTAATAAGGCTAGTGGCTAGTAGAATGAGCGATGGAATTATCAAATGAAGTGTATCCTTTAAACGTCCAATCCCAAGACTAATAATCGCTGATAAAATAATAGAGTTAACTGTAATCAGAATTTGTGCTTTATTATCCGCCATATCACTTAGGCGGTGATCATTGCCAGCCGTGATTTTAATGAGCATTTCAATAGACGATTTTACATCAAAATCTGACACTGGCACTATATCTATTGGTTTTTTCTCATTATTCATATCAAGGGGTGGTCAATTTTAAGGAATTGTGTTTTCTTACAAAGATATTAATCATTTTCAAAATGTTAACTGAAAGCGCCTGCCTTTAACAGGCGTATTTTGGTAAGTAATTGAGCCGTTTGAAGAATTTTAATTACGCTTGTGTAGTACATCATTTGAATGGAATCTCTTAACTGCAATTTTATAGTTCGTGTATTGAAAAGAGACGCAGGCAAAAACGGGATGATTAACGATTTTCAAATCTTAAAAATGCTAAATGCATGGGCCGATGTTACAATAACCGGCATGCTAAGCACATCATAAAGATCTTTGCCGTTTGATCATATATTTTCCGGAAACGAGTTTAAACGTGGTGAAACGGGTTTTTTGCAGCAATTCTTCAACATTCATGTCTTTTTCAGTCAGTAACTTCCTGTTCACATATACCTTTGAGCCCGAGGGCAATCTTACAATAGCTGTTGTACCCTTCGGAACAATAACATTCATCCGAAAGCCATCTGCATTATTTTGAAATGAGGTACTGATCAGGCCTTTAATCGTTGGTACGGTAAGGTTCGCTGACGTAAAAGTGGCGGGTTGGGGCGCTATCAAAAAAGTTTTATAACCGGCATCAAGTGGTTTAACGCCAAACAAATATTCCGCAATAACGATTTGAGCCCCTCCGCTCCAGGCATGGTTGGTTGTGCCACCTCCAAATCCATTTTCGCCAATGCCCCAACCTTCAAACAAGGTGCTATAGTTAGGGTTGTTAACCATTTCTGCAAAGCGCTTTTTGGTTCTGTCAATGGCATATTTTCCGTCGCCCATCACAAAAAGCGCCTCCATTACATATTTTTCCATATAAGGGCTAGCATGTAATTCTGTTTTCAACGAGGATAAAATATCAGCATATTTTGACGAATCGGCTATACCCGCGATAACCGCTAAGGCTTGCACCCGGTCATCTGTTTTTTCATTGTACAAAGGATGGCGGTAGGCGTGCCCATCCCAGCATTTATTGTATCCGGCCTTCACAAGGGCCATAACCTGCCGGTAATCTGCGGCATCTTGATCATACCCAAGCGCATCGGCCATTTTGGAGGCGCCATCCAAAGCAAGGTAATGCCATCCGGCCATAATAAGCCTCAGGTCTTTGTTATCGCCCCAGTCTCCCCAAAGCCAGCCGCCTTTACGTAACACGGTAAGGCCGGTTTCGTCCGTTTTCCATAAATTCAGGTACTTTTTTACAGCCGGGTAAACGTCTGTTATAAGCTTGCGGTCGCCAGTATTCATATAGTAATTCCAAAAGCCGTATTCGCCAATACTGGTCAGCATCTGGTCGGGCAGTTCCTGATTAAAATTACCGGGAATTGGCGCAAATAACTCACCTCCTGGGCGCTGCCATGCCGCCAGTTCACGTATAGCTTTACGCATCAACGCATGTGTGGAGGTTGAATAGGTATAAAAACTTTCGCCCATCAACAAAACAGCATCTCCCCACCATTGGGCACGTTCCCTGTCGGGGCAATCAAAATAATTATCGCGCATGTTAAGGTATAAAGTTCGCTTAGCCTTTTTCCAAAACAGGTTGTAAAACTCATCGTTGCAAGCAAAAGTACCCTCAGGCGCTGCATTATAGCCGGTTTCGCGATATTTAACTGATGTTACCTTAACGCCTTTCGGAACAATGAGCAGGATCTTTTCGCCGTTTAACCATCCATACGATTCATATTCCTGAAAACCTTTGGCAGTAATATACTCCGCCCTTATATTGTTTGTTCCCCCGGCTACACTATGGTCGGTATTAATGTTAATTAAATGCCCTCCTTTATCATCCTGTACCGAGATTATCGGTGTCATTTGCATATTGTAGGGCAAAGCGCCTACAATTGTATCTGCGCTGGGCCCCTTATGTCGTTCAAATTTTATTTCCTTTATACCAAAGTCTTTCCATTGGGGTATAGGGCGTTCAACCAGTTTATTCCAGGGTGCATCGCCAGGGAGGCCAATTTTTTCTGCAGCGCTAAAGCCCTGCAATGAATTTAACGATGCCGTTTGCCAGCCTGCAATATCTTTGCGGGCATCAAAACGGATATTTGATTCCGCAAGGCGGAAATTGGGTAAAGGGGCATCTGTGTTGCCGTAAGCAGGATGAATGCTGCACAGCCATTTATCGTCACTGTTCAATTCTGCCTGCTTTGCCTTCATACTAAAATAAAAACCGGCTCGCCCGCTGCCTACGTGCGAAAAGCCATCTTTACCGAAGTACCAAAGGAGTACAGCAATTTGGTTTTTGCCTTTTTTTAGGTAGGGTCCGAGGTTTACTTTATCGCAGTAGGTATCTTTAGGATTAGGCCCGCGCTTTAGTCCGCCTTCAAATACCACAAGTTTGCCGTTTATCCAAAGCCAGTATTTGGTATCGGCAGCAATGGTAGTTAAGGCCTGTAGGGTTTTGTTTTTTATCATGATATCACGGCGAAACGCTATCCAGGTATTAGGTTTGTTTACCCTCTGCTGTGCTGTAGAAATCCAATAACCTGGCATTTTTTTCTCCTGCGAGAATGCCGGTTGGCGTACCATGAACAATAGGAAAGCAATAAATAAATAATGGCTATAAATCCTGTTTATCAGCTTTTTTGATTGCGATTTTAGCTTATTTTTCTTCATATCATGATTGGGTAATTCTACAGACAAACACCCGCCGTTCATTTGATTAGCGGTATGGCATAAAGAATTAATTTTATATACTATTTAAAAAACAATAAATATAAGGAGTATAATGGGAATGCCTGTTAATATTTAATAGTCTGCATGCTGTATCAACTTTAGATTAAGGCTCATTTCTGTATTCTGGGTTGGAGACAACAACCTGAAAATTTAGACATTGTAGGATGCAGCGGAACAACTCCGGCTGGATAATAATAGGCTGATTTTAGCTTTATTTTTAAAGCCCTGGCATAGAATCTCTATACCCGAATTGAAATCGCTTCTACCTAACAATTTCGGGGAATATCAGAACTGTGGTCTGTCGCTAGGGCATAAATGAAATAAGGATTGCCAAAAAAAATGGGGGCGTTAGTCTTCCACTAATATCCTCAGTGTGTAATGTCGGAGCAGGCCGGGTAAAGGGGCAATAAACGGCTTTGGGGATTTTAGCATAGCGGAATCCTTTTTAAATAAAAAATCCTCCAACGAAAGTTGAAGGATTTCTGTGATACCCGCTGGGATGTGAATTTCGTTCAATTTTCAGCGTTTAAAGGCTATCTTGAAGGTTTTTAAAAAGTGCCTCACCGAATCACTCAAAATTTCGTTTATATTTTCTAATTGCAACTGCTACAATTTAAAGGAAAAAAATCATATTCTTTCCTAATTCAGATATAAATATTCAGGTCTTAGGTCAGTCGATTGTAGATCAGCATAAAAACAAATGGAAGTATATGAATTGTAATTCACACTCTAACAACCTTTTTAAATTTTTTGTTAGCCACAACTATTCAAATCCTATTTCTTAAGTTTGTCGAACTAACATGAGCTCAAAAACCAACGTTTTTTTAGACGAGAGACCTTCGTCTTATGCTGATAAGCTAGGCTTACAATACACTAGTGAAGTGACCTCTGCTCACAAAAAGGATTTCGGACAATTTTTTACCCCAAATGAGATTGCGGATTTTATGTCACAGTTCTGCACTGTAAATAAAAACAGAATTAGAATTTTAGATCCTGGTTGTGGAGTAGGCATACTTTCTTCGTCGCTGATAGAATATTTGGTCTCCATAAACCCTGAAATTGAAGAAATTGAATTGACAGCTTTTGAAAAGGACTTAGAAATTATTTCGTATGCAAAAAAGAGTTTAGAATATTTGAGGGAATGGTTGTATCGGAAGCAGATTTCATTCAATTATTTTTTGTGCGTTAACGACTTCATATTGCACAATTCGGCCGTTTTAGATGGACGTGTTACAACAGATGAGAAATTTGATGTCGTTATTTCAAATCCACCTTATTTTAAAATAAAAAAGAATGATCCGATTAATATCGCCGCTAAGTCCATTATTCATGGTCAGCAGAACATTTATAGTATTTTTATTATTATTTCTGCTAAACTATTAAGAGAAGGTGGACAACTGATTTTTATATCTCCAAGAAGTTTTACATCTGGAAGTTATTTCCGTTTGTTTAGAAATACTTTTTTTTCATTGGTAGATTTAAACATGATTCATCTTTTCGGCTCTCGAACTAGTGCTTTTCAGAGAGACAAAGTGCTACAGGAAAATGTAATTGTAGTCTCTACCAGGAAACAGTCCGTTGCTCAAAACCAACTTTTACTACCGTTCAGTAAAAATATTAAATTAAATATATCCATTTCCAATGGTATTGAAGATATCGATTTGGAGAAATCTAAAGCATATGAATTTACAAGTCTGGTAAACTTAGAATCGTTCCAAAAGATTTTGCATTTACCCATTTCAATAAATGATGAAAAAGCAATAAAGCTTTTCAAAAGCTGGTCTAACAGTCTTGATAAATCTAATATCTCAATATCGACAGGTCCTGTTGTAGCTTTTAGAACTACAACATTTCTTAAAGAAACCCGATTAAAAAAAAATGTTCCACTTATCTGGCTGAATAATGTATCTAAAATGACATTTACTTGGCCGATAATGACCTTTAAAAAAGGTAAGGAAAAGAGTCAATTTATCGAAGTTTCCGACGAGACAAAATCTGTTCTACTTCCGAACAAGAATTACATTTTACTACGAAGATTTAGCTCGAAAGATGATAGCAGTAAATTAATTGCCTGTCCATATTTCGAAGATTATCTCAAAGAATATCCTTATCTTGGGGTTGAGAACCACTTAAATTATATATATAGAAAAGATGGCGTGCTAACTAGAGAAGAAGTTTTAGGTTTGTGCGCATTATTAAATAGTAAATTATTTGATGTATATTTCAGGACATTTAATGGAAATATTAATGTCAGCGCCACAGAATTGAGAGAAATGCCGCTTCCTAATTTAACTACTATAAAGGCCATTGGAAGTAAAATCTCCGATAACAAACTCCATGTTCAAAATTTTATTGATCAGATTGTTGCAGATACCTTTAAGATTAAGCTAAATGATTTAAGTAATGACTGATTTAATTAAAAACAAAATTTCAGAAGCTCAGGAAATTCTCAAAGATCTAGGGCTTCCACCTGCTCAACAAAATAAGATAAGTGCATTGACTTTTCTTGCATTAGCGAATATTAAGCCTGATTCGCATTGGAAAGATGCGAAAATAACAAGTATGACTTTGACCAAGGACATCATGGATTTTGTCAATCGTTACTACAAAGCTGAATATGCGTCTAACTCAAGGGAGTCATTTCGCAAAATTGCAATTAAACCGTTCGTTCATTTCAAATTGATTGATTTGAACCCTGACAATCCAACACTTAGTCAAAATAGTGCATTAACTCATTACGCTCTAACTAAAAACACGTTTAGTACAATCTTAAAATTCGGAGAAAATAGTTGGACGGAAGCAGTTACTATATTTAAAATGAACCAATATCCTGAAAATGAGGTTAATGGTAAGCTACTGCGAAAGGTTAAAATAAAAAACTATAAGTCTATACCTTCAGATGAAATAGAGCTTGGGCGATTCAATGTTTTTATTGGAGAAAATGGGTGCGGAAAATCAAATATTTTAGAAGCTTTAGCAATCGTGAGTGCCTCGAAAAGCAATGACCTAAGCTTTGATGGCCTTTACAGTAGAGGTGTTCGGA
Organism: Pedobacter alluvionis; assembly: GCF_003664035.1. GTDB lineage: Bacteria > Bacteroidota > Bacteroidia > Sphingobacteriales > Sphingobacteriaceae > Pedobacter > Pedobacter alluvionis. The sequence goes on along the minus strand of NZ_RCCK01000014.1, from coordinate 30,673 downwards.
TTGCACGCCCTGACTTGATGTTGAGTTCTTTTCTTGGAAAAGAACAAAGCTCTTCAATAGAAATATCTGTAAGTTTTGATAATAATGGGAATAAAGAAGAGTACGAATCCATAATTGAGCCTGAAAATCCTCGCGAGATATATACGAAATGGGTAGACAAAAACCTTCGTAACAGTTTATTAATTAGTGAATTTGTTCATACGGAACTTGAAAAAATACTAGCTGCATCTCCAGAGCTATCCTTAAAAGATGCAATTAGTAAATTTCAGTTAAACGCAGGAGAATTAGAAGTAGAAAATGCAGAAGATCTTAAAACCATTCTATCGGAATATTTAATTTATGACCTTAATACAAAATCTCTTAGAGGAATCACTCCTGTGGATAGTAGAAAAACACCTTTGGGTCTTAATGGAGAAGGCTTAGATTTGCTAATTGGAAATTTCAACGCTTACGAGCGCGAGGTGCTAAATAAATGCGAGAAACTGTTTAAATGGCTTGAAAGTATTGTTACTGACAAAGAAGATAAGAACAAATTACAAGGACTAAAACCAGGCAGGAGTTCTTCTACCCTTTATTTCACTGATAGATATATGCAGAAAAAAAACAATACACTATCTGCTGAAAACTCGAATGAAGGTGTGCTTCATGTTTTATTTTACTTAGCGCTTTTTATAAGCAATAAGACTCCACAATTATTTGCAATAGATAATATTGAAACTGCACTAAATCCCAAATTATGCCAAAAATTGATTACTGAATTAGCAAGCTTGGCAAAAACAAGAGGTAAACAAGTGTTAATAACGACTCATAATCCAGCAGTGTTAGATGGGCTAAACTTACTGGATGATGAACAACGTCTTTTCGAGGTTTATAGAAATTCAGAAGGTAATACGAAAACTCGTAGGATAAAATTTAAGACCGACTTAGATGACAAAAAATTTAAACTTTCTGAAATGTGGATGAAAGGATCACTAGGTGCAATTCCTGAATTTTAATATGAGGATAGGTGTAATTTCTGAAGGTCACGCTGATCGTGCGGTAATACTAAATATCATAAAAGGCGTTACTGGTCTTGATGATTCTGATATTAAGGCTATTTTGCCGATAAGAGCATTAGATGAAACTGACAAGGCAAGACTAAAGGCTAAGGAGGAGTTTGGCGGTTGGTCTTCTGTAAAGAATGAATGCGAAAAAAGGACACTAATTGATGAATTTCTTTCAATTGAAGGACAAGATTTTGTGGTGATACATCTTGATACTGCGGAATGTCATGAGTACGGAGTTCAGCGGCCAAATAAAAAAGAAAATGGATACTCCAAAAAAGTAATAGAACTGGTCATCGATCAAGTAAATTCTTGGTTAGGTGCTATCAGCAAAAATTCATTTCTTTACGCAATTGCAGTTGAGGAAACTGATGCTTGGATATTGCCAATCTTTGAATCTAAGGACTCATCAACAATCTATAAAGCAAAAGAAAAACTTGCAACTGTGCTAGCAAAAAAAGATCTCAATTCCAAATCTGATTACAATAATTTTTTAATATTGAGTAAACCGTTTCTTAATAGCAGAGCCGTTAAAAGAGGTAAGTTCCTAGATTATAACTATAGCCTTAAAGCATTCGTAGACGAGGTACAAACTAAAATTTCTCCCAAATTACAAAATTGATTGCTGATTATTTTATTGTGGATATTCAATAAAAAAATGAAAGTAACATAGCATGACAGAGAAAATCGTCATCAGAAAACAGTTGTCTAAAAATCAGAATTAAATCTAGCTTTTTGCCTCTGACAACATAAAAATTGGATTTGCTGCTGAGCATATATTGAGTATAAAAGCATAAATTAATATTTCGATTTTTATTTTTGCTTTTGAAAGAGATTCATTATCATTTGGATTATTTACGGTATTTCCATGAATAATATTATGTCTTTCTTTCAAAAAATTATTCAAAAAATCCTCCCATAATGTTACTTTCTTGGATTGATTACTTTTATCAATAGGATTATAAAAACTTCTATCAACGGTGAATGGGTATGTAGCCGTTCTAATCTTTAGGTAAGATAACAATCTTGTCTTCTGTCTTTCAATTGCTGATTTTTGATCCTCAAACACAACGTCAAGATCTGATCCGTCAATTGACCAAAAAAAATTTTTTATTCCGAACTTTTCCAGTATTGTTTCAATTATTTCTGGAGCGGGATTTTTGTTGTCCACGAATAAAAATGGTTCTACTCTCAACTTTGAAGGATATTCCTTAAACGCTTCGAAAAGCTTTAATTTAATAGCATTAATTGATTTTTCAGACTCTTTGTTATTTATGAAGTATTCACTGTGAGAATTAAATATTACTTTTTTAACTTCAAAAAAATTGGTGTGCATATTTATATCGTCAATTATGTCGCGGCATATCTCTTTATAAAGACCCTCAAAATGACTTACTAAAAGTACATGAGCTGACCTACACAACGCTTGATATGTGTCCAAGTTATGTCTGGAAGTAGCAGCTAAATCAAGTAAAAGTTGAACTTCATTAAATCGCTTTTCTATTTGTTCAAATCTTGAATTGATGAAGGTTTGGTTCATCTAAGAGTTGATTTAGTCTGTTCAATTCTAAATTTTAATTTGTTTGTATCCAAATAACTTCCAGAGATGGATTCATAGAACTCGTTATTTGCAAATAAGGCTTGATAATTTTCACGCTTGTCCCCAAATTTAGTAATGTTTTCCTGAAAAATTAAATCGTGACAGCTTGTCGCTAATGCATCAAAAACAGCAACATTAAAGCGCGACTGAAGCTTTAGATCAGAATTCTCATATTTATACTTTGCAAACGCACTATTCCCAAAATCGCGTAGGATTACTCGCATTGTTTCTTCAAATTCTTCTCGATATCTTGAAATTTCGCTATCACTACTTTGATTGCGGTTATCCATCGTTTCCGATAAGAAGTCTATGAACCCTTTGTCTTTGGTTTTTTTATAATTCTGATAGTTCTCGTTAATGAGTGAAAAAAACCTCAATACAAGTTCAACGTCTTCCATTTTCCTAACTCTATTGTTAGCATCTGGTTGGTCTGGATTTATTTGCAATAGTGTGCGGAAATTGCTGTCAGAACTTAAATTTTTACACAGAACGTTAAACTTACCACTATATACTGCATTTCTTAGTTCCTGAGGCTCTAATTTTACAGAGCCAGAATTTAGCCTTTCAAAAATGTCAATTTTAACCTGGGCATCAAGCGTCGAATCAATCCTAAGGCATTTAACAGTTCTTTCTTCCAAACGACGGGTTAAAAATGGTGGTAAATCTCGATGCAAACATCCATTTAACTCATCTAATGTTTCTAGGCCAACAAGAGAGTATTTGTCTTTAAGAAAATTGTACATTGCTGTTAGCCGCTGCTGTCCGTCAATAACTGAATACCGATATTCTTCTGTTTCTGAATCAACATCTACATCTTGAGATATATATATTGTTGGAATCGGAATGTTAAGAATTAAACTTTCAATGAGTCTCGATGAAGTTTTGTCATCCCATCTATGCCTACGTTGATAATCTGGATCAAGCTTGATTATTCCTTTATCTATTTTTTTTACAAGAGTTTCTAAATCGTATTCAATGCTTTGTGTCTTAACGGTTCTTTCCTTTGCTTTATCTTGAAGATTAGATAGATTATATTTCAAATTTGCCATTTATAAACAATTAGTTCTTCGAAGATACTAAATTCTTAAGAGGTGAACAGCTAATTGATACTGAAGTTATGACATTAGATGAGAAAAAGCAACCATTAATCATAAGTTATGCAAATTTCGAAAATAGTTATAGACTGGTTAAATGGAACTTAGATTTGTGATTAAATTGGTACTTGGCATTTTTTTTTGAGTTCAAATTTCTTTGGAAAATAAAGTTTTAATTGTCCTCTTTTAAACGCTCACTGATCAGCCAGGTAGCCTCGAACAGTTTGACCAATTGTTCGTAAACTGTAATTACTTCAGATTTGGAAAGGCTTTCTTCTATGAAAGAGGTGCTCAGTGCATTGTGAAGCCATGTGTGCAGGATTTTTTGTACCCGTCCAGTTTATAGATCCTGAACATTTTCTTTAGTACAGATGAAGGTTTCACGATCTCCCGAATGCTCAGATTTCCAGGATAGTCCCGTAGCTTCTTCCTTTCGGTTTTGATGTACCATTTTGCGATATCACTTTCCTGTTTGTCATCGAAGTCAAGATTGCCAAGCTTGTGGTTTTTTAAGAGCCAGGCGGCCTCTATCAGCTTTATGGTCAGTTCGTAATGATAAACAAGGTAGGCTGGGCTACATTTTTTTGATTCTTCGGATTCAAGCGCTGCATCGTTTCGCCAGCGTTTCAGCATCTTCAAATGATTGGGCAACCAGGAGTGACTGAAAAAATCGTGTACCACTTTTATCGGCTCTGTTATTTCATCATTGTTAAGATAAACAATACTGTTGTCTGATATTTTTTTTATTTGCTTCTTCATAGTTTCAAATATTGGTTTGTAATATTTTTTCGATCTGTAGATGATCAGCATTTTTTAAGACTGCATAATAATCTGATGCCGATTTAGCAAGCAGTTCTATTTTTTCGTTGCACATCTCCTTTGCCAGCAAAAGAAAAGACGCGACCCGTTGATAAAGACGCTCCGCATCCTGCCGGGAAACCGTAAAATCATCTTTATAACGTGAACCAGAATAGCTCTTTGCCATTATATCAAATAAACGTTCATCTTCGGGTGAGGAAAGGAAAAGTTGAAAAGGCTTTTTAGAAAAGCATTGACACAAACGGAGCAGACGGTAAAGGTTATGGAACTCTGAACGGTAGGCGATATGAACCCTCACCAGGCAGATACAAGTCTGTTCTACGGCCTGATGGAGCATAAAGGCACAAATCCCGAACTGCTCCTTTTCCAGACATTCGGATGCGCACATCAAAAATCCGTCGGCCAGCGGTATACGGTGTTCATAATGTTTGAGTGCCTTGATTGCGCCCTTTGAGGGGATAAACGCAGCTATTGGATCACCATCTAACAGTCCATCCTTACTATAGAGTAGTTTTCCGTATGTAAGCACGCTGATAAAAAAGCGGCTGTTTTGCTGTACTGCGTCGATAACAGATTGCCTGCCATGGGAGATCACGGTAATCGTTCCATGCTGATAATAGCTGTTGGCGAAATCCTGCATTTCATAATCTATTCGGGTTGCGGTTTCGGTAACTACCAATAGGCAATAGTCGCATTTAAAATAGCCGTGATTGTTATTAAAGCAGCCCTGGGAATGATGCGTGGAGCTGTTCTGCGAAAAGCTGAAGATCTGGAGTGGTTCGAACTTCTGCGCGAGCCGATGGATAAACTCCCTGAAATGCACAGCGTGTTCGGCTTCTGGTGATAATTTTGGTTCCATATTGATCTCATTTAAATTTCTTTTAAATGAGTCTTGGAAGTGGGCGGCATAAAATAAGGCGTGAAACCCACTTCCCGTCTTAGTGGCCCTGAGAAGCCTTGGATACGGAAAAGCAGGCTCACGCCTATGACATGAGCACTACACTTACCTCTCGTATCCGTTTGAAATTTCTCAGGTTTCTAAGACGAGACTCGAAGTGCGAATGCTTCAATATTTTGTGAAGTAGTCGCTAAAAATAATTCTTTATTCTTTCATACCCAAACGTAGTGAAAAGTCCGGACAAAAACAAACTATTAGTATTTTTAAAATTACCAATAGTTCTTTTTTATAAATGAATAGTAATCTATTGACGACTTTAGTTATAAACGCATTAATATGGCTAATTGGAAGAACAACAATAATAGTCCCGAAAAAGACCTTTCGTCAATAGGCGCAATGTTTGAAACCAACAAGATTAAAAAGATGTATGATATTTCGGAATTATACCCGACTAAGATCATCAAACTTTTAGGTATCAATTCAGAAAGGTATTCTGTAAAACTGGCTGATCCCGAAAAGTTCACCGTATCTGAAATACTACGTTTAGCATACATACTAAATATTGACCCAAATCTGATCATCAATGTGATACAGGCAGAAACAGAGAAGAAGATTATAAGTAAGATCAGCGTAAATAGAGCTAAGCAGACTAGGTAAAACAAATCAATAAATAGATTAATGAAGAAAATAATATTTGTTGCATTGGTAGTATTTTATGTACCCGTTACATTCGGACAGGTTTTGCCGAAGAAAGGTTCTAACTTAACTAATCCAAGCTTAAGTAAATTTAGAGGTAACTGGATTTCTGTCAATGGTATAGATACTATTAGAATGAAACTGAAAATTGAAAATATTTCGATTCAATATGGGCTTGACATCCATGCCGATGCTCTTCTGGGTTACATTTCATATAAACATGGTAACCAGCTCATCTTAGACAACCTTAAAAACTCTACATCCGGTTATAAAGATAATAAGCATTCAATACTGGCAGGTTTAGACCAAAAAAGTGATACTATAAGTGGCAATTTGGTGGATGAACCAAAGAGTAAATTTTATGACCTTAAAATTATTAAGAAAGACAGTAAAACTATTGAACTTGTCCTAGGTCGTGACAATGCATTAAAAATTGGAACAAAACGAAAAGACGGAAGAACATTTCCAGCAAAAATGATTTTCAGGAGGGAAAAAGAATAGCTGTTTAAAGTAAACACATTTTTGATTCTATTCTTCCGTAATTTTGTCATTTTCAAAATGGGCATGGAGATATGCCCATTTTTTTTGCAGGCACCGATCTAATCTGGCTACTATTACTAAATTGTAATTTTAAATCACCCTTCTGTCAGTAGTGTTAAGCGTAGCGTCTCTACGGATATAAGAATAAAATTGAGTTTTATAAACTTAAGTAAAAGTTAGCCACAGATGCTGTTCTATTAACTAATTCGTATAACCATTCGGAACTCTATGGACAGGCATGGAACGTCACTTTGTCAAAAAATTACTTTGCCCTTTGAGTAACCATAAGTAGATTCTATTTTCAAAACAACTTTTTCGCCTGTAGCATATTCATAAAGGTATTTTGTTTCTATATAGATGTTTTTACCATCAACTTTATAAAGGTCTTTGCCTTTTTTTGTTAGCGAAACCACATATTTTCCAACATCTAATTTGATAGGAGTTAACAATACACTCACTTCTTTCACGCCGTCTTCGGTGAGGGTTATTGACTAAATGCACTATTTTTATTTGTATTGTCGGCCCCTATATAATCTATAAGCCATTTATTATCAGTTTTTGTTAATTGAAAAATCATATCAACATTTTTCTTAAAATTTATCCCAACCAATGCCTTATTATATATGACTAAAATTTTAGTGATTTTTAATGTCCCTATATTTTCTAAAATTTCTTCTGGTTCGAACGTGTTGAGTACGATATCCTGGTCTAAACCTTCAATTTTGATCAATTCCCCATCTTCAGGCTTATCACCGAGAAATTTTTCATAATAGTTGAAATACTCTTTTAATTGCTCAATATATAATTCCGAAATTAAGCCACTATGCCTAAAATTATTATAATAAAGTTCTAAACTATCACGATCAAAATATCTTTTTCTATCTCCCGTTCCGTCATATCTGGGCACAAAATAGTGTTCTCCTAACTTCTCTTCTTTTCCCTCTTTGTGCCATTTTAGAAATTTAACTATGGTGCCCTTAATAGCTTTGTCATATACCTGGGAGTAAGACTTGGTACATGTGAACAATAAAAGGACAAATAATATTTGAAAATATTTCATTTTACTTATTTTTTTATGCTTTTCACTTTTACTATGAAATAAATACCAGCATGGGCACATCGGCAAAAATGGCCGTCACAGCTTTTAAGTATAAAGTCAGTCCTGCCAGGGTGTGATCGTAGTACTATCCCAAGTTTCATTGCCAGATTTTTTAAAGCGAAATCTAATATATTGTCTACGCGGCATAAGCACCAGTTCGATCTCGGTATTACCATTTTCGATCTGCATAAATTTATAGAATTCAATTGTTGAAATCTCTGTTGATTTTACGGCTTTTTCATCAATTAAATTTACCTCCATTCCGTCAATGTTTACCATTTTCGCCTCTCTCGTTAATTCATTTTTCAAGATGCAAACCTCGGGATAAAGATATCTTTTATATTTCCTAACGGTATAGCCTGTACTTTTAGCTATAATGTCCTGCGGTATCGATTTTTCATTATTGGACGTGCAGGCTATGCATAATGCAATAATGAATAGCCAAAGCCACTTATTTTTTTCTGTAATATAATTTTCCATTTTTCTTGTTGTATTGAAGTACCTCACCAAATGCATCTTTTTCAAATAAATCACCCATCTCTCCCGGAAGTGAAGGGGAAAGTCCAAAATTGTTATCGCTCCAATGAACATATTCGTGGAGGATTGTAGTAGCTAGCAATATAACCAACGCATCTGAATTGGTTCCGTTTGCAGCTTCTAGCAAGTCTATAAATTCCTTATTTAAGAAAATATAATGTTTGTTTACATCATCACTTATACATCTACCATATGGATAACCATAGGTTTTCGTTTTTGGATAATAAGTTTTTAACTGCTCTTTAGGCGTAATATAGATGATAGGGCCACGCTTATCAAATTTCAAGTCATTTAAAACAGAGGTTTGAGTAAAGCCTGTATATTTTACTAATGCTGCCATTATTTTTGGCGTATTGGCAACTCTATTATATAATCCTTTGACAAGTGCTGTGAATTTAGGATACTTCACCATGTCTTGTGGCGATATCACTATTCGGGTTTCAGAGTCATCAATTGCAAGTTCAACATAATTAGCAAGATCTGTATTTGTTGGGAATGCAGTCTCGTTATCAAATTCAGCATTCAGTACTTCTTCAATACTTACGTTTGGATGTCCCATGAAATATAAAACTGTCCACTTTATAAAATCTATATTTTCTCTTGTTGTTCCGCCATTGTTATCTATAAATGATTTAAGTGTACGTGCAATATCCATATGATGATATAGAAAATCTTTACCTTCACTATCTTCTGTTATGCCTATCATATTGATTAGCTCTGCAGCATAATTTGTATATTTTATATTACCACCGCCAGGTATGTTAGGTGTGCTAAAACCTATCTTGTTGCCAAAATTGAAATAAAAATTAGGTACTGTATTATCAGGGTTACTCGTGCCACTGGGTCCTTTGTTTCCTATACTGTAATGGTATCCCACTTCTAGCCCATAGTTGGCAGCGTTTGTATTTGGGCTAAAAAATGTTGCAACAATTTCTCCTTGCGAATTTCTTATTTCTGTTGCTGTTCCTTCAATTTTTGTTCCATCATCCAAAGTTAAAGTGGTTTCAAAAGAAGGGGTTACAGCAAGACCAGCCGCTTGTGCATAGGCTAGCATTGCAGAGAAATTCCTATCTGCTACCTTACAATTGCGACAGTTTGGGTCGGTCCCAAAATTACCATTTCCGCCATCGCCATTACCTCCGCCAGTACCACCTCCACCGCCTCCACCTTGACTAAGATCGGGTGGACATGTTCTGCCGATATACTCTGTATTTGTTACCTCTCCAGCCCCATCTTCAGTTACCAACCACCAATCTAAGCATCCACTCAAATCAGGGCCATTACCACCCATAATTTTGTTTTGATTTGAACCTGAGAAGCCTTCTGTATTCAATGTAGGATTATTTATACTCGATTTATTTCCAGAAGTATTATTATTTTGATCTATTCGGTGAACATTTCCAAAAGCCCTCTCAGATAATAATTTGTCATTGTTAAGCTTGTTTTTATCTGTATTTTCCGTTGAATCTTGTTCAATATTCTTTATTATTTTCACATCATACCCACTACCTTTTTGACGCATCAGTAAAATGGGATTAATTGAATGTTTTAACTCTTTAGGAAGGTCTGTTTCAAGAGGAATAATATAGGTGTCTGCTTGATCTTCTAAAGCAGAAATGTATGCGGTAGCCCATTTTGGTTGCATGGTTAGCGATAAGGTATCTCCTTTGCTAGAAATCAAAACCCTGCTTGATTTATCAAATTGTTTCCCGTACCAAATTCTGGCATTTTCTATTTTGTCTTTTGAATTGGATATTAAAATGTCCTTACGACACGATTGTACCAGAAATAGGCACATAAGAATTAGGCAAGCCGTGGCTTTGCCTCTGTTGAGTGTTAATTTATTCATCGTTAATTTAGATTTTTAAATGAGGGCGTGACAGATGAATATACAGGAAGAGATTTGTTAATTAAAACGGTTATCTTAAATTTTACACAAAACCATACAGCACTCCGCCTGAAATTATTTTGAAGCCATAATTTAAAATAAAAATTTACACTTCTCTCCACATCTCTAATATCGCTTATCTGTCATAGTTCATCCATTACAAATACCTACACCAGAATAAATCCTATCTATTTTTTGGTACTTCCATTTTCAGAAAATAAACTTGAAGCCTTAAGTGCATTAGTAAAAGGAGTAGATACTTCAATTTCAAGCTATCCTAAAAATCAGTTGCCAAAAGGCATAATGGATAACAGGGGACAGATGGGGATTTACTGGATAAGTATGTCTTGAAAAGAAAAATTAACGAATAGGCAATCCCTTAAAATCAAAACCCCTGCTAATCGTGCGATTGCAGGGGTTTATACCTTTTGATAGTCTTTGATGTGATCACAGAGGGATTTGCACCTAGTGCTAAAATCAGCGTTTAAATAGTATTTGGGGCTGTTTTGTAATTCCACTCATTGAATTACTCACGTTTTTTAGAGCGAAAGATCCGATTTGATTAATGATTTGGAATTACACAAAATATATCTAAAAATACGGAAAAATAATTCTTTATTAACAATAGCTATGCTACTATTAAACTTACCAATGGGGACATTGGCGCAGGCATGTCAGCGTCTTATGCAACCTTGATAAAGAATCGAATCCATCACAGCATTGCTTAGTCAGCGAACTTTAGTATAAAACTTCATGCAAAAACTTAATCTCATCCCCCCGAGAGGTTTTAAATAACAAATAATTGATTTATAATTATTATGTAAAAAACCGACCAATAACAAGCAATTTAGACCACCGCAATTTGAACTATAGTGCTATATAATTGTCAATTTGCAATAGTCAGACTTCTTAAACACTTCTATTTTTGTCTCCAACCATTTATATAAACCGAGTTCAGAAAGAGTGAGTAGGAATTAATCAATGACTAATTGCCTTACTTCGAAACCGACTTTTTAAAATTTTTTAAAGGCTTTTCATCCGCTGCATTAATCGGTTGGCAAACTGGCCGGGTATGTTTGTAGCCGTACCCGTTTTGAAAGGGTTAGGCAAAGGCGATCTGTGGTAAAATAGAAGTGGTTAAATATAAAATGCAATGTTTTACACTTTTAACACAAATGCCTATGTAAATTATCCATGAGACTAACGCGGATAACCGCGAGAATCCAGCTTGATAAAATGACCACTTTAAAATTAATAGCAAGTTGTTGAAATAGCGACCTGCTACTATTCACCCTAAAACAAAAATTATGAAATTTTTTATATTTTCCAGGAATGCGGGGGCTAAATATCACCTATTTAGGCAGCCACTAACCATGGCATTTACCATACTAAACATATTTTTTTTTAACGCCACCGCATTTGCGGATATCCTTTCACCTAAATTACGGGCAGCAAAAAAAATATCCCGGGTCTTTAGCGAAATCGTTATAGAAGCCCGGGAAAATGCGCGATTCGCTGATTGGAATAACGGCATCCATAACGCGCAGCTAAAAGCTACAGGAACGGTGCTTGATGAAACGGGGCAGCCGCTTCCAGGCGCTACTGTTACTGTTAAAGGAACGCAAACCAGCACGGTAACAGATAAAAGTGGGCGCTTTACCTTAGAGGCGCCTGATAATGCAATATTGATTGTAAAATTTTTAGGATATGTAGCTCAAGAGGTTGCTGTTACGGCCCAGCCCATGACAATACAATTGAAAGCTGCAGGAACTGATTTGGGCGACATTGTTGTAGTGGGTTACGGAACGCAAAAGAAAGTTGACCTGACTTCAGCAATATCAACTGTGAATACCAAGGACCTTGTTAAAGTTCCGGGTGGTTTTCAGGCTGCGTTGCAAGGCACTGTACCCGGTGTGCAGGTTACAAATGGTACCATTCGTATAAGAGGCGTGGGTTCTATCAACAGTACCGATCCGCTATACGTTGTTGATGGTATGATCGGCGGGGCAGTTCCTGATGATAATAACATCGCCAGCATACAAATACTTAAAGACGCTGCATCAGCTGCCATTTACGGTTCAAGGGGTGCTAACGGTGTAATTTTAATTACCACTAAACGCGGGCAAGATGGTCCGGTTAAAATAGACTATTACGGCTTTGCAGGGTTAAAGGATCTCACCCATAAAATTGATGTGCTTAACGGGCAGCAGTTGGCAGAACTAATTAACGAGGAAATGTATAATCAGAACCCTGCCCGTACCGATTATCTTCCGGCTTTATCAAACCCGGCAGCAATAGGCGAGGGGTATAATATGATGGATGCTGTTATGCGTAGAGGTGGCTATCAAAGGCATAACCTTTCTGTTAGCGGTGGGTCGCAAAATGCCAATTTCCGTTTAAACGGCATTTATGGCACAGACAGACCGGTTATTATTAGAGACGGTTCAAAAAACTACGGCTTACAATTTTTATCTGATTTTACAAAAGGCAAGTTAAAGGTTGGCGAAAGCATGAGTCTTAACCTTTCTACACGCAACTGGAGTGACAAGAATGTAATAGATGCGCAGCGCTGGTCATCAACTTTGCCCTTATACGATCCTAACAGCGCTACAGGTTTTGCTGGCGCAGGTAACGGCACAGACGGTGCAAGCCCATTGGCCAACGCTTATCTTAACGAGAATAATAACGAGTCGCTATCCCTTAACGGCAACGTATGGGCATCATACGAATTTATACCTGGATTAAGGTATAAAATCAATGTCGGTATTGATTTGAACAGAACTCGCACTCAAAACTATAACTCTGCCTATTCTGTTGGTCAGTATCAAAATCATGATCCTGATGAGTTAAACATATCATCTACCCAAAATAACCGCTGGTTAATTGAGCACACGGTAAATTACGACAAATCATTTGGTAAGCATAATTTCAGCGCTGTAGCTGGTGTAACCTCAGAAGAATCAAAATATAAAGCACTGAATGCAGGCGCCAGGGCTTTGCCAAGCCCAGACGTTTTGATCCTTGGCTTAACTACATCTCCAAATTCTAAAGTAATAGGCTCGGGAATAGGTCAATCGGCAATGTACTCTATATTGGGCCGTATCAATTACAGTTACGACAGCAAGTACCTTTTGACGTTCAACTTCCGCCGCGATGGTTCAGCCAACTTTAGCGAAAAGTACAGGTATGGCAATTTCCCATCTGTATCAGCCGGATGGAGACTAAGCCAGGAAGACTTTATGAAAGATGTATCTTTTATAAGCGATTTAAAGCTAAGGGCCAGTTATGGTGCATTAGGTAATTCTGATATTGCGCAATACCAGTACCAGAGAACAGTAAGTTTTGATCACGTATGGTATTATTTAAATGGCGTAAAAGTAACGGGGGCATTACCGCTTACCCCATCAAACCCGAGTGTTAAATGGGAGAGCCAATACTCAACGGATTTTGGTTTTGACCTTGCTATGTTTGATAATAAACTCTCATTGACTGTTGATTATTATAACAAGAAAACCGAAGATATGCTGGTAAATGTACCTATCTCCTATACAACAGGTTATATAGATAACTTTCCGGTTTTAAATTCGGGCAGCATACAAAACCGGGGTGTAGATGTATTATTAGGTTACAAAAACAGCTCAGGCAAATTTACCTACGGAGCATCGGCTAACTTCTCGGTGGTAAAAAACAAAGTATTAAGCCTTGGTAACAATAACGAAATTTTGTGGGGCAATGTAAACCCTAGTGGTTCAAACGTTTCAAGAACAGCAGTTGGGCATTCTATTGGTGAATTTTGGGGTTATACAACCGATGGACTTTATAAAACAAGCCAGCAATTAGACGCCGATAAATCATTTGCTCCAAATGCACGTTTAGGAGACATACGCTTTAGGGATATTAATGGAGATAAAGCCTTGAATGATCAGGATAAGGCATTTATTGGTAGCCCTATACCATCTTTTAGCTATGGTTTCAATTTTGATGTTAGCTATGCTGCTTCATTCGGTACGCTTGATATGTCTATGATGTGGCAAGGGGTTCAGGGCAACGAGATCTATAACAATAGTAAATATTGGGGTGAGGGTATGTATCACTACTATAATAACTTTGCTTCAACCCTTAACAGGTTCCGCGAAGCGGATTTAACTTTCGTAAACCCTGCATCAGGAGTAACAACCTTTTATCCTAAAAACACCGAAACCAATATTCCAAGAGCTGTGTTGGGTGATCCTAACCAAAATTTAAGAGCTTCTGACCGTTTTATAGAAAATGGATCTTACCTGCGTTTAAAAACCTTAAATATAGGTTATACCTTGCCTGCAAATACGCTGCAAAGATTAAAAATAGATCGCTTGCGGGTATTTATTGGTGGCAAAAACCTGCTGACATTTACTAAATACAAAGGTTTTGATCCCGAAGTTGGATCAGGCGATAACAGATATAACCTTAGCCGCGGTATTGACGCAATTACACCATGGGGCCTAACATTCTCTAACACCAGAGAAATATTTATAGGAACACAGATCACATTTTAATAGCAACTGAAATAATTATGAAAAATATATTTAAAATAGGGACACTATTCATTGCTACTTTGATAGCGGTGCACTCTTGCAAGCCTGATTTAAATCTGGTAAATCCGCAAGAATTATCAACCGATACATATTACAAAACAGCAGACCAGTTAGAGGGTGCAATAATACCCGCCTATGAAGCATTAATAGGAAGAGTACAAGGCGGATATGCACGATCATTCTACTATGAATTACTTGCGCCGGGCGATGACTTTAATCATACATTTAAGTGGGAACCGATGTACTATGATACTTATAACACGCCTTCCAGCGATGGATTGCTATCAGGAACATGGAAAGACATGTGGAACGGTGTATTTGCATCAAACCTGGCTATTTCTAAAATAAGCGAGTTTACCGGACCAATAGACCCTGCCCGGAAAAGCAGGATGCTAGGCGAAGCTTATTTTTTACGTGGTGTTTTTTATCTGCACCTGGGCATGATGTTTGGCGAAACCATCCCGCTTATTGATAAACCGGTTACTTCTGATGCTGATTACTATTCCAGCAATTCACAAAAAGGCCAGATATATGCTTTGATAACAAGAGATTTAGCTAAAGCAGCAGATTTGCTGCCCCTTAGAAGTGCATTGTATGCTAACGCTGCTTTTAAAGGACGCGCTACAAAGGGCTCTGCTCAGGCTTATTTGGCCAAGGCATACCTATACAGGCCAATACTTGAATTAGGCCAGCCTGCTAATTTTGCCGGTGCTGAAGCTGAATTGAAAAAAGTAATTGATAGCAAAGAATATCAATTGGTAAGTGCTTATAAAGACAATTTTTCTGAAGCGACAGAAAACAATGCTGAATCTGTTTTCGAGGTACAGATGTTTAACGGCCCCGGGTGGTTGGGCGACGATTTGTCATGCTCATGGCGCTGGCAAGAAATAGGCATGTTTGACGGTACTGGTGGAGCATGGTGGAACCTTGCGCCGAACAAAAAAACTTATGATGAGTTTGAGACAGGTGACCCGCGCAAGTTTATGACCCTTTGGTGCGATAACGGTGCTAAGTTTACGCAAATTGATGGTACAGTTACAGATTACGCTTACTGGATGAGCAAACTGGCCACCAACAAAGATCTGTACGGAACACGTAAATACTGCCCTGATGTGCAGGTTTCTGATTTTGATAATGGCATAAACGACAGGTTAATCAGATATGCTGATGTATTGTTGATGTATGCTGAATGTTTGAATGAAAAGAGCGATATAGCCGGCGCAAAACAGTATATAAACATGGTTAGATCACGTGCCAACAACGTGGTGCCATCAGAACAGCCGAGCTTATGGTACCAGCATTCTCCTGGCACTATACCTGATGTTGATGGACTATTGGCGCAAAATATTACTAAAAACGGCGTGCCACTAAACAATATCAAAAGCATAATAGCGCACGAGCGTTTTGTTGAGTTAGCCGGTGAATATCTTCGTTACTTTGACCTTTTACGCTGGGGTATGGCTGATGCAAAATGGCTTGAGCCGCTTAAGACGATAGGTTGGACGCAGCGTGCAATGTACTATCCTTTCCCACAAGTGGAGTTGGATAACAACAAAAATCTGCGTGGCAATGCCATGAATAATTAGAAATTAATTTAAAGGGTTGTTTTCGTCATAGGGAACAACCCTTTTTGCTTGTGTGCATACCCCCAGTATATTTTTTAATCTATTTCTAAATTCTTTAGCAGCATCTACTGTTTTTTGTAAGCTGCTCTTTTATTTTGTTAAATTCAGAAAATGCTGTTTGTTTTGGGTTACTCCATTCATTTAATACGTTTTTAGCGCCTGCTTTAACATCGTTAATATTTGCATCCCTACTATTGGTTCCTGCTTTTATACCTCCCATAATTAAATCCATGGCTATATCGTTACTCATGGCCATCCAATCAGTTAGACTTAGAAATGTTTGAATTATTACTCACCGAATCACTCAATTTTTTATGCGATTTATTGCATATTTTGGGTTTTCCGGTAAAACAAAAAAAAAGCTTGCAATTATTTGATTTGCAAGCTTTTACGTAGTTTTGATGCTTTCTTATGTGATCCCGGAGGGATCATGTATACCTCCTGATCTGTTTAAACTGTAGTGTTAAACTTTGGGTAAGCTGTAACCGTTGTGATACGGGGCCAACAGGTATTTATCATTAATCTTCTGGTCTGTAAACTGATGTTTGGCATTGTCCCATGATAGTTTTTGTCCGCTTCTGAAGGCAAGATTTCCCATTTGGGCAACGGTAGCTACATGCGCGGCATCTTGTATAGAACAATTCAGTTCTTCTTTTTTTCTGGATCTGACCACACTAAAGAAATTGACCATATGATTGTCCAGGCCATTATCTGAGGATTTAACAAAGGGCTTGCTCACTTTATTGCCACTTACCTTTTCTTCAATCACTTCCCAGCCTTGCCTGTTGAGGATCAGCGTGCCGTTGTTACCGATATAGGCAATGCCATGGTTGCGGTTATAAGAGCCGTTATCGATACCCATGGCAGAATCCCAAACCATGTTAAACTTGTCAAACTCATAAAGGGTAGTCAGCGTATCAGGTGTTTCTTCATACAGATCGGGATAGGCGAAGCGGCCACCTAATGCAGATATGGTTTTGGGAACTGGTGAATTCATGCCCAGTAAGCCATAATCTAATAAATGCACGCCCCAGTCGGTCATTAAGCCACCGGCATAATCCCAGAACCAGCGGAAATTGAAGTGATATCTGCTGGCATTGAATGCTCTTTTATTCGCCGGCCCAAGCCACATAGCATAATCAACGCCTGCAGGGGGTAAGGTATCAGGCACTACGGGAGCAGGTTTCATCCAGCCCTGGTAACACCATACTTTTACCGTCCTGATATTTCCTAACTGGCCGCTCTTTACAAAATCGACAGCATCTTTAAAATGTTGCTGACTGCGCTGCCATTGACCTGCCTGCACAACCTTATTGTATTTTTCCTGCGCTTTAACCATGGTACTGCATTCGACAATAGAGTTGCCGACCGGTTTTTCAACATATACATCTTTACCTGCCTGTACTGCATGGATCATCATCAAGGCATGCCAGTGATCGGGTGTTCCGATAATTACGGCGTCGACATCTTTATTATCAAGCAGCGCACGATAATCTTTATATCTTGTTACTTTTGCGGCGTCAACATTCATCGACTTTAATTCGGCCATCCTTTCATCAAGCACATTGGCATCACTGTCGCACAGTGCGATCAGGTTTACACCCGGTACTTTGAGGGCCGCTTTGAGGTCGGACCATCCCATGCCTTTGATTCCGATTACACCAATATTGATTTGGTCATTTGCGCCAATAGTCTTACTGAAAAGGGCATAGGCAGGATTATCTAAAGCAGAAAGCAGGGCAGTGGTTCCTACTGCGGTTCCAGCGTAGCTGAGGAAATTTCTACGGTTTAACATTTAATTTGGTCTATGGTTCATACTTAAAGTAAATTACAAAATAATTAGTGGAGCATCCAAGATATGGGTAAAATTAATAACAATGTTACCCATATTTTTGTGACTCCATCAGTTTATGGGTTGTTTATTTGACTGTGCAATAAAAACCCGCTAAAAAAGAGGCTGTCTCATAATATAGAACTGTCATCCTGTGGGTTGATTAATTGTTTAAAATCAATATAAGTAACTTACAATTGTCTTCTCTTATCCTAAGGCGCGGTCTTGCCTCGGCTCGCCGCCGCCGAAGGGCTCTTTCTTTTTGGTGTCAAAAAGAAACAAAAAACACCGGCTGAAAATTTTTCTTTTGAAGCCAGTTGTTCGGCCAGAACAGTGCAGTCCGAAAAATTTGTTAGGCCGGATTTAAGTAGAACGGGGATACCGTGCTATGGCCTAGCTAGATGGAAATGCAAAAGCAGTTAAAATATTGATTAATAATTAGTTGTAAATAACGTCAATGCTAGCTGTCGAAGGGCCTGTTTAAATGTTTTAAAAGACGTTTAAACAGGCTCAACGTGACAAATCAATTGAATTACAATTTATCATCCAGCTTCTTCGGATTTAGCTGATCAAAAAGGCAAATTTTGAGTACTATTCAGGGTTTTTCTATTTATCCCAAAAAATACGTGTGTCCATATTATCCGGCCCGCCATTGTCTGCAACTGCGGCCTGGTAATTTGCTGCGTTTGCAGAAAGCTCAAGGGTTGGATAAACAAAGCGGCGAACAAAACCGCCGGTTATATTTTGTCCTGCGATGGTATTGGGCGATAAGGTTGGAAAACCGCTCCTCCTGAAGTTAGCAAATGCTTCGGTACCATTGCCCCAGGAGGCCACCCAATATTGCGTATTAATCAGGTTGAGTGCATTTGCCGCATTATAAGCGTTAACGGGATTATTAATAAATGAATTTTGCGTAGCTAAAGGAATAATGGCTGCCGGGTTATAGGTTGTCCATTGGTCCATTGCCGCACGTATGCCATTAGCATAATAAACATCAGCTGTGCTGCCACCGGTTATCCAGCCTCTGAAAGCGGCCTCTGCCAGCAGGAATTGCGTTTGAGCATGAGTGATAAAAAATTGCGGCGCGGTTAAACTACCGAAAATACTATAATTAACCTGCGAATAATTAAAACCCGAACCGTTAGCACCTCTAAATCCGGGAGCAGTTGGTAAAGTAGCACTGCTATAGCCAACAGGAAGACCGAACTGGTTTGCAGATATGGTATCTGGTACGCTTGTAGGCGCCGCTAATGGGTTTGCATATTTACCGGATATAAACTTTAATCGCGGATCACCACTATTATTTAGCTGATCTACAAAGGGAGCCGCTAAATAATACGTATTCGCTATCGCCGTAATCGTCTGGCTCACGGGATTCACGTAAGTGGTATTGTATTTCAGGAAACAGTTGTCGGCATTTGATGTCATTACACCACCAGTTACTGCAGCTTGCACAATAGTTTGCGCTTTTGCCGGATCTATTTTACTATACCTCATGCCTAATCGAAGCAATAAGGAATACCCCAGTCTTTTCCATTGGGCGATATTGCCACCGTAAAACACATCAGCCTTTACGATATCCTTTGTTGGATCCAGGGCTGCCGTTGCTTCCGTAACTTCTTTAATCAAATCGGTATAAATCGCTGCCTGATTATCGTATTTAGGAGTAAGCACATTTGATAAATAGGCTTGTCCGGCTTCACTATAAGGTACGTTTCCGTAAGTGTCTACCAGCATCATAAATTGATAAGCTTTCCAGATTCTGGCTTCGTTATATAAATTAGTTCTTGCCGGATTGCCTTTGATTTGGCTTAATATCTGCACAAGTAATTGAACAGGGCCTGAAGAACTTGTTGCGCCAGTATTTGTTCCCGTATACTCAGCATTCCATTTTGACGAAGTATAAGTTTGATTCAGCTGGTTAAAATTAAACGCCGATGTGATTCCCGAAAACGGATTAACAAATTGCTGCACAATGGTTGGCTCAGTTTCCATCGTAGCTCCATGCGTTCCAAATTGTGCGCTCGTAAACAGGAATGCCGCATCGAGCTCTGTTGGATTATTTGGATTAATATTCAATTTATCAAACCCTTTATTGCAACTGGAAATTACTGTAGCCCAGATTGCGATGGCTAAAATTCTGATTAAATTTTTCATATTGTATAAGGCGTTAGAATTTTATGTTTAAGTTAAATCCGTAAGTACGTGTTGTTGGCAGCGATGCCTGCTCATAACCTGTTAGGTTATCTCCGCTTGAGGCTATTGCTTCGGGATCAATGTTAGGCGTATATTTCTTGATGATCAATACATTACGACATACGGCCGATAGCACTAAGCTTTTCACATATTTTTTATTGATAAATTTAGACAAGTCGTATCCCAACGAAAGGCTTCTTAATTTAACAAAGCTTGAGCTGTAAATAAATGGGTCTAAGATATTCGTTGAACGATAATTTGCATAAAAATCTTCTGCATTTACAGCGGTGGTATTTGGTAATCCGTCAGTAGCATTTACCCCAGGGAAAATTACGCCACCTTCACGGCCAGGTAATGATTCTTTTGATAAACCTTCTCTTAATAGGTTTAAACTTGTGCTGGAGAGCAATTTACCACCTGCTTTATAATCAATATGGGAGATAAAGGTAAAGCCTTTGTAATTCAACGTATTTAGCCATCCCCCTGTTGCTGTAGGAAGACCACTACCAAAACTAACTGGTTTATCACTTGCTACGGGTTTGCCTCCCGATAATACGATGTTTCCGGAAGCATCACGCTTGTAAGTGGAACCTACAATTTGGTTAAGTGGTAAGCCTACCATATGGACAATAGACCCAAAAAATTCAGGACTACCCACTACCAGTTGCGATTGGTTGTTCGCTAATGATAATACTTTTGAAGAGTTGAAAGCAGAATTAAAAGCCGTTTTCCAGGTAAAGTTTTTGTTCTGGACAGGTACTAATTCCAGGTTAAATTCTAATCCTTTATTGGCTAAACCGCCTAAGTTAACGAGCGTTGTGGCATATCCGGTTGCTGCAGACAGGCTTATCGGAACGGCTTGATTAGTCGTTTTTTTATCGTAAGCAGCCACGTCCAGATTTACTCTGTTGTTGAACATGCGTAACTCGATACCAATTTCTTTTTCATTTACGCCAAAAGGCTTAATCTGGGTATTTGGTGAAGCTGTTCCGTTTATACTGCCTAGGGGAAGCCCGTTGAATGAATTCTGAGCAAGCAAAAATGTTAATGCATTGTAGGCACCAACACCCTGGGCACTTCCTGTTTCTGCAACAGCAACTCTAAGCTTTCCAAAATTTAACCATTTTGTTTTTGGAAGTAATTCCGAAAAAACGAAACTTCCGCTAATGGAAGGGTAGAAATAATGATCGATATCTCTGGCCAGTACCGAATACCAGTCTGTACGGCCGGTAACATTCAGGTATAATAAATCTTTGTAGGAAAATTCTGCAGTACCATACAATGAATTTACGGTTTGTTTAGTTAGGTTATAACTCGAATTTGCCGTAACACCGTTTCCAATGGTATATAAATCTCTGATGTAAAAGTTGGTTACTGCCTCGTTAAATGTAGACGTAATTAAAGGAAAGTTATTACCACCCACTGTTGCATTAAATGAAAAATCTTTCCACTTATGCCCGCCACCCAGCAGGAAATCAAAATTATTCTGGCGTGTATTTGATGTGCTTATCCCGTAGCTGCCGTTATATAACCCTGTTGGTGCTGCAGATACGGCCAGCGTACCCGTCGGCGTGTTTGATTCATAGGTAGTTTGCAAAAGGTCCATATTCGCCCTGCCCTGTAAATACAACCAGTCAAAAAACTGGTAGCGTACCACAGCGGTACCTAACAAATGATCTTTTGTTTGTCTTTGAAATTGCTTCGCTAATATCCAGTAGGGGTTGGTAATTGTAGCAAACCTCGAAGTAGGTGTTTCATTTCCGTTGGCATCTATTGCGCCTGCCTTGAGTACATCAAAAGAAATGGAGTTAGCCAACCTGTAAATTGAGGTAGGAATTGCATTTCCCTGTACGCCTATAAGTGGCGGATTGTTATTAAACTGGTGATCGTAGTTAACGTAAAATTGTGCAGATAATTTTTCAGTAAGTTTATAGTTAATGCCAACGTTAAAAATCTTTTTATGATAATCGTTGTTTGGTATTATGCCCTGAGCATCCTGATTGGAAAGGGACACCCGGAAACTTCCTTTGTCATTACCGCCAGAAAGTGCAACAGTATTACTCCAGGATGGTGCAAGTCTGAAGAACGTCTTTATCCGGCCTTTAACAGGCGCATACGGACGCTGAACGCCGTCGAACTGATACGTTGGCACATTGTCAAATGGCACACCAAAACTCCAGGCACCGGAACTCTGCGCAGTACCTACTGATGAGGGACGGATATTATTCTCACCTTGCCCGTATTCATATTGAAAATCTGTATAATCCAGCGCCTGGTTTACAGTAAAATTAGAATTGAACTCAATACCTATTCCACTATTTTTAGCTCCCGACTTTGTGGTAATAATGATTGCTCCGTTAACGGCACGCGAACCATACAAGGCTGCAGCGGTAGATCCTTTCAGAACAGTCATCGATTCGATATCATCCTGATTGATGCCTTGCATATTATCTCCCTGATCGACATTTTGTGTGTAACCATTACTACTGCTTGCGCCCTGCGACATTGGCAAGCCATTGATTACGATTAGCGGCGAATTGTCTGCAGTAAAAGAAGATTGTCCACGCAAACGAATTTTCGTACTCCCACCTGGCCCTGCGGCGGGAGGGGAGATGTCCAATCCGGCGATCTGGCCCTCAAGCGAATTGGCAAGATTAGTCGTGCGGTTAGTTTGTAATGCCTCTACGTCGGCTTTTTGAGCCGAATAGCCTAAGCTTTTTGCTTCCCTCTTTATACCGAGGGCAGTTACGATAACCTCATTCAAAGCATTGGTAACCGTCAGCATTGAAACATTAACAACGGTTTTTGCATTTACTGTTATTTCTACCGGTTTATAGCCAATGGATGTGAACACCAACACGGCATTGGTATTGGCCACACTTATCGTATAACTGCCGGATGAATTGGTTATAGTAGCATTTCGCGTTCCCTTTTCAGCAACGCTAACGCCGGGTAAACCAACGCCCTGTTCATCGGTAACTTTACCTGTAATGCCTATCGGAGCTAATTTTAACTTTTTTGCTGGTAAAGATTTGCTAAATATTACGGTTTTTAGCTCACCAGCTGAAGCGCTCGCCGATTCGAAAAGAATGAATACCGTTAACACAGTACAGGTAAATACCAGTGGAAGTAATTTTTTTTTCATCATTATAATTTGGTTAGAATTGGTTTTTAATAAACAGCTTAAATCACCGCAGAAGAGGTGGTGCTGTCAGTTCGGAACATACGCAGTGTTTAACGACTGAATATGGTGTTGAATGTGAAGTAAATCTATCTCATATGATTATATTGGTTTGTTAGTTAATCAATTTCTGTTCTAATAAGCTAAGGCAATATGCCTGGGCTAAATAGTTTATTTGAAGAAATAGTTGCGAAGAATAGAATCCTCACTTTCCTTTTATATTTGGTTTTGAAACAGTTATGTTACTCAAGCAAATAAAGACAACTTTAATGAAAAGCAATTTCAGTATTACAGCAAAAAATTGTAACATATTAACATAGATATTTCTTTCCGGTATTTTTGCTGTCTGATAAAACATATAAAATATGTCTGTTTATCAATTGCTTACGGAATTTTTTCGACATAAAACCAATCTGATACGCAAATAATAAAACCTGGCGTTGTTAATATAACTACCATCAACAGGTAATAGATATGCATTATATCATACATAATTTCTAATTTCATGTTTGTATAACCAATTATAAACATGAAGGCTACGTTAAAAAAGGCTACTCCAAACCCGGAGCATTCCTTTAATATCCATAAGGATATAGGACATGCGATATTAAGCGCCTGGCATTATCACCCCGAGTGCGAACTATTAGTTGTTAAAAGAACCTACGGCACCTGCCTGATAGGCGACCATGTTGGTCCGTTTAAAAATGGCGACGTATTTTTATTTGGATCAAACCTGCCACATACTTTCCGATGTGAACAAAAATACCTGGAAAGTGATACCGAAAAAGTTGGAGAAACCATCGTGATTCTTTTTGAAAACAACATCTGGGGCGATACATTTTTGAATCTTCCTGAAATTAGTCCGATTGTTAAACTACTGAATACAAGTAAGCTGGGTTTGCGTTTAAAAGGAGCAACCAGACGAAAGGTTGGCAAAATAGCGGAAGAAATGCTTAACGAATCGCCTGCCCGTAAACTGATCAGTTTATTGTCCGCTTTAGAAATAATAGCTGCTACGAAAGAATATGAAATTATATCATCCAACGGCTTTAACCCGGAAGTAAACAGCATCGACCAAAACCGCATTAACACGATATTCGAATACACGTTTAATAATTACCATAAAAAAGTAGCGCTGGAAGATGTAGCTGAATTAATTAACATGGGAAAACACTCTTTTTGCAGGTACTTTAAATCCAAAACGAAGAAAACATACATCCAGTTTTTAATGGAAGTGAGAATTGGAAATGCATGCCGATTGTTATTAGAAGAGGAATTTAACATGACTGAGGTGGGCTATGCCTGTGGCTACAATAATATTTCTCACTTCTATCATCAGTTTAAAGCGCTTACGAAAAAAAATCCAATGGACTACAGATATAATTATCTTAAAACGGAAGAGAAAAAATTTGCGTAGTAACTCGATTCGGTTATTAAACTAGTATTTGTTTTAGCACATACTCCTTGGCGATCGTCATGCTGAATTTATTTCAGCATCTTTCCTGCAAATAACAAACTTTGATCTTAAAAATTATAGTTTGGAGATAAATGTTGATTTTTTTTCCGCTCTATGCCGCGGTGGCATGGTACTTTGGAGCGCCAAAGTACCCAAAGCGCTTTGTCAATCCAGCAATGGGCCTTTTACACAATCCTACACACATAAAAAAAACAGCGGCACTTCGTTTTGTGTTCAATACTTCTTTAAAACTTTAAATTAGCGTTTATGAACACAAAACCACTGCGTTTTAGGTTTGGCAATGCTATCTATTCTATTCTGCACCTGTTTTTTTGATTTCTCCGGCCCTTGGGATTGACGGCGTTCTTCGGTTAAAACAATGTGTTATTTGAGGAAGCTGGCAAAACGCCTAAAAAATTAAACGCAAAAAGATGTATCAGCACGATAGGCCTGCACGGAAAGACGACCACTCTATTGGAGGCTTTCATTGATACCTGTAGCGACCACGTAGTAGCTACAAGACAATTGAAAACACAATTTTATTTTTAAAATCTTGTTGGATAGTTTGCTTGAGATAGGGTTGCTATCAGAAAATATATCAGTTAATACTGATCAAATCCTAACCAAATTAAGCAACGCAAACCAGTAATTTTAGTATTGAAGCATTTTATTGTAATATATTAACATTATGCTGTAAATGTGTTTTAAAAGGATTTATTTGCCTTTCGATTTTACCGCCTGGATACTTAAATAAAGTTCAAACTTAATTTTCGATCCAAAAAAACTTAACCAAATAATTATGAGAATTTATAACACCTCCAGCGGGATTATTATCAACCACAATAACCAATATTTTTTAACAGAAGAGAAAAGCTGGGATAAGTTTGTAAACAGGAGCAACCTCTTTAAAGTGGTAAGTAGTGAGTTGCAACAACTCCAGCCTAACGAAGATTTACAAGCGCTCACCAATTCAGCTGTGTTAACCCCTATAGGTAACCAGGAGGTATGGGCATCCGGCGTAACCTATTTTCGTAGCAGGGAAGCCAGGATAGAGGAATCAAAAGAAGCAAAAGGCGGGGATTTTTATGCCAGGGTATATGATGCAGACCGGCCAGAACTTTTTTTTAAGTCACCACCTTACCGTACAGTGGGTCCTGGTGGAAACATACGGATCAGGGCAGATTCTAAATGGAACGTACCTGAACCGGAATTGACGTTATTTATTTGTTCAGCAGGCACTATAGAAGGTTATACAATCGGTAATGATGTATCATCGAGAGACATTGAAGGCGAAAATCCGCTTTATTTACCGCAGGCAAAATCATACAATGGGGCTACCGCTTTAGGTCCCTGTCTTTTAGTTACAGATGGTCCTATAGATCCGGATACCGATATCAGCATCGAAATATTCAGAGATTCAGAGGTCCTTTTTAAGGAGAAAATTTCCATTAATCAAATGAAACGTAAGCACAAGGATTTAGTGTCTTATTTGTTTCGGGAATTAGATTTTCCTCATGGAACCTATTTAATGACAGGTACAGGAATAATTCCCACCGATGATTTCACTTTAAAAAGCGGAGACCTAGTTAAAATAACCATTTCAGAGATTGGTTCACTTATAAATATCGTAGCGTGATCAACAAGGTAAACAAATTATAGGCTTAGAAACGGCTGACCAAGCAAGTGAAACGATTTTTCGATAAATACGTCCACTAGCGAAAATCAAAATAAGAAGTTAAAAAATAGTGCAACATAGTATATCTGGATATGAAATCATATAGAAGTTCGACCTGGTTTGGGAAAAAAGATAAAATGGGCCTCATTTATCGCAGCTGGATGAAAAACCAGGGCATGCCCGAAGACATGTTTGACGGCAGACCGGTAATCGGGATTTGTAATACATGGTCTGAACTTACACCCTGCAATGCCCACCTGCGTGATATTGCCGAAAGTGTTCGTCGCGGGGTATTGGAGGCTGGCGGCTTTCCGCTCGAATTTCCCATCATGTCGTTGGGAGAAACGCTCATGAAACCCACCGCCATGTTGTTCCGTAATCTCGCCAGTATGGATGCAGAAGAATCAATAAGAGGTAATCCTATTGATGGTGTCGTATTACTTACGGGTTGCGATAAAACTACGCCTTCTACGCTGATGGGCGCGGCAAGTGTAGATCTGCCAACGATTGTGGTTCCTGGCGGACCCATGTTAAACGGAAAATATCACGGACAAGACATCGGCTCAGGAACAAGTGTATGGAAGCTGACAGAGGAATTAAAGAAAGGCGAAATTACTTATGATGAATATGCAGAAGTAGAAAGTTGCATGTCTCGTAGTCCGGGCCACTGTATGACCATGGGTACGGCTTCTACTATGGCCTGCATGGTCGAAGCGTTAGGCATGAGCCTTTCGGGTGGGGCGGCTATACCTGCCGTTGATTCCCGTCGGAAGAGGCTTGCTCAGTTATCAGGAAGGAGAATAGTTGAAATGGTTAAAGAAGACTTGAAAATTTCTAAAATACTAACGCGGGATGCTTTTGAAAATGCAATTAAGTTAAATGCTGCGGTAGGAGGGTCCTCAAACTTTATTATTCACCTTACGGCTATTGCAGGGCGAATGGGTGTGCCGTTAAACTTAGACGATTTTGATGATATTGGTAGTAAAATGCCGCTTCTGGTAAATCTTATGCCTTCAGGGAAATTTTTGATGGAGGATTTTTACTATGCCGGTGGTTTACCTGCTGTTATAAAACAAATGCAATCTGTTTTAAAAATGGATACCCTAACGGTAAGCGGGAAAACGCATGCCGAGAACATTGCTGATAAAGGAATAAATTACAATAAGGAAGTTATTTATGAATTTGAGCAGCCGATTATTCAGGAAGCCGGAATTACGGTACTAAAAGGTAACCTGGCAATTAACGGAGCGGTTATAAAGCCATCCGCAGCTACGCCTGGTTTGATGCAGCACCGGGGTAGGGCAGTCGTGTTTGAAAATATTGAGGATTACCATGCGAGAGTAGACGACCCTGACCTGGATATTGATGAAACTTGTGTAATGGTCTTGAAAACGGTTGGTCCTGTCGGCTATCCGGGTATGCCTGAGGTAGGTAATATGACTTTACCCAAAAAGCTGCTTGACAAGGGCGTAACCGATATGGTGAGGATATCGGATGGCAGGATGAGTGGTACGGCATATGGCACGGTTATACTGCACGTATCGCCGGAATCTGCCATTGGTGGAAATTTAGCGCTGGTAGAAAACGGCGACATGATTGAGCTGGATGTAGCCAATAAACGTATCCACCTTGAAGTGAGTGATGAAGAGTTAGCCCTGAGGCGAAGCAATTGGGTACCGTCAATTCCTGCTGCAACACGTGGTTATGTAAACTTATATGTAAACCATGTTCAGCAGGCAGATAAAGGCGCTGATCTGGACTTTTTAGTAGGCGGCTCAGGTTCAACCGTAACCAGAGACTCTCATTAAAGCAGAAACATGGATGTACTGATTCTTTTTGGATGTATAGTTACACTTGTATTATTAATTGCCTGGGCGAAGGTGAATACCTTTCTTGCGTTTTTAATCGTATCGGTAGGGGCAGCTTTATTGTTAGGTATGCCTGCCGGCAGTATTTCGCAAACGGTTAATAAAGGATTAGGAGATACCTTAGGATCGCTGGCAATCATCATCGTTTTGGGCGCCATGCTTGGAAAACTCGTCGCTTCCAGTGGTGCCGCTCAAAAAATAGCTTCGGTATTAAAAAAGACATTCGGTGCTAAATACATCGCCTGGGCCATGTCTTTAACAGGTTTTATAGTGGGTATTCCATTATTTTATAATGTTGGGTTTGTATTGCTTATTCCAATTATTTTTTCGGTAGCGTACAACTATAAATTACCCCTGGTATATGTAGGCTTGCCTATGCTTGCATCACTGTCCGTAATGCATGGTTTTTTGCCTCCTCATCCATCGCCCATGGCTTTGGTTACTCAGTTTAATGCCGATCTGGTTAAGACTTTTACCTATGGTTTAATTGTGGCCATACCCGCTATAATTATAGCAGGCCCTCTTTTTGCAAAAGTGTTAATCAATATGAAATCCAGCCCGACATTTACCTTGCGGGCCGATGAACTGCCTGATCATGAATTGCCGGGGATCACAAATAGTGTGGTTTCTGCATTGTTACCTGTACTGATCATTTTGGGTACTACCTTAATCACCAGGTTATGTAGTGGCAATATCGTTGTTGTAAATTTTGCCGGATTTATCGGTGATCCGACTATCGCCATGATATTAACCATTTGCATTGCAACATTTACACTAGGAATCAGGTCAGGTAAAAAGCTGATTGACATTATGGTCATTTATGTTGATGCAACAAAAGATATAGCGATGATTCTTTTAATAATCGGAAGCGCTGGCATTTTGAAACAAGTATTTGTAGAAACAGGGGTGAGCAACAGTCTTGCCGCAATTTTGCAGGGGCTAACCCTGCCACCTTTATTATTGGCCTGGTTAATAACGGCGGTGTTAAGGCTTTGCCTGGGTTCGGCTACCGTAGCTGGCCTCACCGCTGCCGGTATCGTTTATCCGCTTGTGGGGCCTCATGGTGCCGATCCAAATTTAATGGTGCTCGCGGTTGGATCAGGAAGCCTGTTTTGTTCGCACGTAAATGACTCTTCTTTTTGGTTATTCAAAGAGTATTTGGGATTATCTATCAAACAAACATTTTTGTCCTGGTCGCTGATGGAAACGCTGGTTTCGGTTATCGGACTTATTGGAATACTGATTATGAACCAGGTGATGTTTAGGTAGCTAATAATCTTAGTCGTTAATAGATACAAGATGTACAGTTTATAACAACCCATTTAATTATTACCTGCTATTTGGTGAGTCAGTTGTTTGCCTTCTATGAATCACTCATCAAAACTTTTAGAATTCGTGCGAATATGGTAAATCCGTAAAAGTAAAAAACATGCTAGTGATCGGATTGCAATTAATAAGTTGTTTGTGCGAGTTTTTAACTCGTACTAATATAAAAGCTATAGTTCAAAAATTTAGAAAATCGCAACCCTTAACTTCATAATCTAATTTTGAAGCGAACTACAAGCTCGCACCAGCTTGGGATTTACTATTTGTGCAAGGTTATTATTATTAGCAACTCCATTGAGCTGTCGTACTAAAAACCAGCCACATCGGCGATTAGAAAACCGTTGGCAGCAATTATAAATTACGACTACCATAAAAAAACACAACTAACATTTAGTCACGTTGTGTTTCTTTTTACTCAAAATTCGACTTAAAACGAAAAAGTTTTTCCGAGTATGATTTCGTTTTCTTTCTTTTCAAAGTGCATTTTCCAATGTGTCTCTGCAACCTCTCTTGAGGAAATAGCAGGCGTTCCCTGAGGGAAATGTTTTAATAATTCTTGGTCGGGTTCGCCGGTATTATACACCAACCCACCAATTGACACAATCCCTGCGAAAATATTTTCAGCTGACAAGTCGTTGTTCAGCACACGGATATAATTTAACAAAGCACCAGCAGCAATTCCGAAACTTGCTGTCATAGAAGTTGGTTTTTGTGCAGACGAAGCAGT
>NZ_RCCK01000013.1 GCF_003664035.1 Pedobacter alluvionis | reverse complement strand
TAGACACCACCTTTAAAATAAAGCTACGTAATCATGTACTTTGACCAGTACTCCATTACCTCGCTACGCTACATTGACATCTCTTTTAAGAACTTGCTGACCTGGTTAACCTCACGGCCGGTCATTTATATATCTTCAAACTTCAGTTCGTTCAAGTCTTGTTAGTCTTAAACGTGTTTACGTCTGTTTCAATCTTTTTTTCCTATCTTCCCGACATCCGCCGTTCCGATTTTTTTACCCTTCCTTTCGGTTGGGAGTGCAAAGGTAAGGAACTTTTCCAAACTTCCAAATAAAATAAATTTTATTTTTTGAAGCCTTATTTTCTCTCTACCTTTATTTCAATATGCCAGGCTTAACTGGCTCCCCGTTCTTCCGAACCGGGCTGCAAAAGTAGCAATCTTTTTCTCTTTCGCAATATTTATTTTAAAATAAATCCCGCTCTACTCATCTCTCTGCCATCCTTTAATCAAAACCCCTTCCTCCGAAGCGGGATGCAAAAGTAGGATTTTTTATCGCTTCCACAAAGGAAATTTGTCAAATCCTGTATGGATTGGTGTAAGTTGATGGTTTACAGCATAAAAAAGTTTTACCTCAAACAAAACTTTTTCAAGAATTGAATGTTTACACCTCCTTACAAACCTCTAAGGTTTCCAAAACCTGCGAGGTTTGACCTAAAAAACTTACGAAGTTCCCTGCACCCTGCCATTAGAAACTTCGTAAGGAACCCCTGCCCTCCGCCACCTAAACCCGATTGCAGTGGTAGCTGCCGGCTACACCCCGGCACTACAAACGGAAAGCGGGAACACACTTATATAGTAGCACAACAACTGCTTTACGAAAAAACAACCATTTAACTATATTTTACCCTAGCCTTAAAAACATAGTATTACTCGTAAATATTTTATAAATTAGTTAGATGCTTCTGGTTAAACAATGGACTTCTGATTTGTTTGGACTGCTATTTCCAAATTTATGCAATGCATGCGGCACTGCTTTGTTTCGCCATGAAAAGTTGATTTGTTTAAAATGCTTATACGATCTCCCTTTTACCGACTATCATCAATATGCAGATAATAGGGTTGCCAAGCAGCTATGGGGCCGCTTGCCACTTAACGCTGCAATGGCCATGTTATATTTTAGAAAAGGGGCAAAGGTTCAAAACTTAATACACAACTTAAAATATAACGGCAGAACAGATGTTGGCGTATTATTAGGCAGCATCCTGGGAGAAAGGCTGAAAACCGCAACGCTTTACCATGATATTGATCTGGTTATTCCGGTTCCTTTACACCGCAGAAAATATAAGAGCAGGGGATATAACCAAAGTACCTTTATTGCCGAAGGAATTGCAGCCCAGATGGGGATCGGCATTAGCGAAGATCACCTTATCCGGAATAAGGTTACCGAGAGCCAGACTAAAAAAAGCAGGTATAACCGTTACGAAAACATGACAGATGTATTTAAGGTAAAGTCTCCTGCGGATATCATAGGCAAACATGTTTTACTGGTTGACGATGTAATTACCACTGGGGCAACGCTTGAGGCCTGTGCCAATGCACTCTTAGCTATAGGAGCAATAAAAGTGAGCATAGCAGCACTTGCATTCGCAGAATAATTACCACTATACATTTAAGTACTATTGTAAGTAGCCAAACATTTTTCTAAGTTTGATTTATGCGTTTAAATATTGGTTTAGTGCTTTTAGTTTCATTCTTTGGTTTAGCTTGCCGGAAAGGAGAGCGTATTACCACAGATCTAAATGCTAAACTCAATATCTCTGATAAAGAAGTATTATTTGATACCATTTTTACTTCGGTGGGCTCAACAACCAGAAGAATAAAAATTGTAAATAAAAATAATGATGCAGTTAAAGTATCCGAAATCAGATTATCAGGCGGGAATACTTCGGCCTTCAGTATCAATATTAACGGAGAGCAAACACAGCGTAAAAATGATCTCATCATAAACGGCCAGGATTCTATAAATCTTTTTGTCAAGGTTTCGATCAATCCCAATTCAACCAATCTACCCTTTCTGGTTCAAGATTCTATCCTGTTAAATACAAATGGGAATAAACAGGTGATTCAGCTTTTAGCTTACGGACAAAATGCTGTATTTATTAATGAATCTACAGTTAATACGAATACCATCTGGACAAAAGCCTTACCCTATATAATCAATGGATCATTAACCGTTAAGAGTGGTGTTTCATTAACCATCCAGCCCGGAACTAAAATTTATTTCCATAAGGATGCGAATTTAAACATAGAAGGAAATCTGATTGTCAATGGCGGCTTTACTGAGCCTGTACTATTTTGTAGCGACAGGCTTGAAAGAATTTATAGCGATGAGCCCGGGCAATGGAAAGGAATTTTTCTAAAACGCACGGGATATGGGCTAATTAATAATGCGATCATTAAAAATGCATCTGTTGGCATTACCTCCGATTCTTTATCTGTTCACAACAACCCCAAATTAATTTTAAGCAATAGTATTATCAAAAACATGCAGGTGGCAGCTTATATTGGCTACCACTCAGAATTGCTCGCGTTTAATAATGTGATGTATAACTGCGGTAATTATTTGATATATGGCGTTGGGGGAGGGAATTATAATTTGAAACAGAATACCTTTGCTGGTTACAACTTAAACTTTCCGCGTAAAACTGCCTCATTGAGCTTTTCAGATTATTTATCAGCAAATACTTACAATAAACTTCAAATTGATTTAACTAATAATATTATTTGGGGAAGTTTAATTAATGAACTCGATATCCAAAAGAAAACTTCTGCAATGGTGCAACTCAATTTTTGGAGTAATTTAATCCGATGCACGAACAGTACTTATAACAGTAACGGCAATATTTTGAATATTGATCCATTATTCATCAACCAGGAAATGGAAAATTTTGAGCTCTCGGCGAACAGTTTAGCCAGAAAGAAAGGGGTTGATTTGAGTACCGATCCTTATTTTAACGGTTATCTTAATAAAGATATCAAGGGTAACACAAGAATTTCTCCCTCAACCTTAGGCAGTTACGAAAAATAATAACTTTTTTTAGTTTTTCGAAAACAAATCGTCTGGAAATCTCGTTTATATATACGAGAGCGTTAATTTAGATGGTAAGGGTCGATATTTCTTCTAAAGAATATCGGCCCTTTACTTTTTAATAAGATTTTAAGATTGCTACTCCATTCTTTTAGGTCATCTTTGTCTGTTACCTCTATCCCTAACAATTGTTTATTTTTTTGAAAGTTCGCGTTGTTGCAAAGTGGCAGCCTGCAGTCCCGCTTTTCCTCCTGCCGTTTTATTTACCGATATCAAAAATATACGGTTCAAAACGGCATCCGTTCAATCGGGCTTAGTTAACAACGTCAGTATTAAATACCTCTATAATCAAAAAAGCAGCTACAATTAATGCAGCTGCTTTATCTATTTGTTGTGTTGTAAATTATTCTACAGTTACGGATTTGGCCAGATTTCTTGGTTGATCTACATTACATCCACGCATTACCGCAATATGATACGACAATAACTGAAGTGGAATGGTTGCTATAAGTGGTAAAAAGGCTTCATTGGCATCAGGAATTTCGATACAATAATCGGCCATTTTTTTCACCTCGGTATCGCCCTGGGTTACAATCGCAATCACTTTACCTTTCCTCGCTTTTACTTCCTGTATATTGCTGATCACTTTTTCGTATGATGAATTCTGCGTAGCGATAAAAACTACAGGCATTTCTTCATCAATTAAAGCGATAGGACCGTGTTTCATCTCTGCAGCAGGATATCCTTCTGCATGGATATAGGAAATTTCTTTAAGTTTTAAAGCCCCTTCTAAGGCCACAGGAAAACCACTTCCTCTACCTAAAAACAAACAGTTGGTAGAATCTTTAATCTTTTCTGCTACCTCTTTAATCAGGTCGTTCGATTCTAAAGCAATCTGGATCTTATCAGGAATATTATCAAGCTCAGTTAAAAGTTCGATTAGCTTTGAAGTAGTAATAGTCCCTTTTTGTTGCGCCATATAAAAGGCCATCAAAGTTAAAACCGTTACCTGGGCAGTAAATGCCTTTGTAGAAGCTACACCGATTTCTGGTCCGGCGTGGGTATAAACGCCCGCATGCGTTAAACGCGGAATTGAGGCACCAGCAACATTGCAAATTCCGAAAATAGTTGCCCCACGTTCTTTAGCCATCTCTATAGCTGCCATCGTATCGGCCGTTTCTCCGGATTGTGAAATCGCAATTACCACATCTTTTTCAGTAATAATCGGATTTCTATACCTGAATTCTGAAGCGTATTCAACTTCAACAGGAATACGGGCATATTCTTCAATCAGGTATTCGCCAACCAAACCTGCATGCCATGATGTTCCACAGGCTACAATGATGATACGATCTATATTTTTTAATTTCTCTGCAAATTCTTTGATTCCACCAAGCTGGACTTTCCCTTCTTCAGGATAAATACGGCCACGCATACAATCTTTAATCGAACGTGGCTGCTCATAAATTTCCTTGAGCATAAAGTGATCGAAGCCACCTTTCTCCAGCATTTCTAACTTTAACTGCAGCTCCTGGATTAATGGCGTTTGTACTACATTATCCAGTCTTTTAACTAAAAGATCATCTTTGGTGATCAACGCAATCTCATTATCATTCAGATAGATTACGTTTTTGGTGTATTCAATAATCGGTGTAGCATCAGAAGCAATAAAGTATTCGCCCTGACCCACACCAATTACCATCGGACTGCCTTTTCTGGCTGCAATTAAACGATCAGGATGATCCTGATCCATAATTACGATGGCGTAGGCGCCAATCACTTCCTTCAAAGCCAAACGAACGGCTTCTAAAAGATCTATATTTTCAATTTCCTGGATTTCTTCTACCAAATGAATGAGCACCTCGGTATCGGTATCACTCTTAAATTCGTGCCCGCGGTTAATCAGCTCTTCTTTTAAAGTAGCATAGTTTTCTATAATTCCATTATGTATAATTGACAGTTTACCATTGTTCGAAGTATGCGGATGGGAGTTACGGTCTGAAGGAACTCCATGGGTTGCCCAACGGGTATGGCCCATACCAATAGTACCAGACTTATCCTGATCTTGAGCAAATTCTTCTAAAACTGCTACTTTACCCGCTTTTTTATATATATGCTCTCCGCTTTCATTCATTAATGCGATCCCCGCACTATCATAACCACGGTATTCTAATCTTTTAAGGCCTTTAAGTACAATTGGCCAGGCTTCTCTATAGCCAATATAGCCCACTATTCCACACATAATTTACATCTAATTAATTTGGGTAAATATATAAAACAAACGTTTGTTTTAAAGCATTAAGCACTAAAGATCTTTTTGTTTAATGAAAAAAGCAGCTACAAATTAATGTAACTGCTTTTAATGTATGATCGCTAAATCGAATTAGCTATGCTATTTATAAAGTGGAAATGCACTTACCAATTTAATCACTTCAGCCTTCACTGTATTTAAGGTGGCTTCATCTTCCGGATTAGTTAAAACCCTATCAATTAATTCAACAATCTGTTCCATTTCAGTTTCTTTTAAACCACGGGTAGTAATAGCGGCAGTACCCACACGGATACCAGAAGTTACAAACGGTGATTTATCATCAAAAGGTACCATGTTTTTATTCACCGTAATTTCTGCTTTCTCTAAAGCATTTTCGGCTACTTTACCGGTGATGTTTTTATTGCGCAAATCAATTAACATCAAATGGTTATCCGTACCGCCAGAAATAATGCCATATCCTTTTGCTACAAATGCTTTAGCCATTGCCTGTGCATTAGCAGCTACCTGTTTAATGTATGTTCCGTACTCCTCGCTTAAAGCTTCGCCGAAGGCAATTGCTTTAGCTGCAATAATATGCTCTAACGGACCGCCCTGCGTGCCAGGGAAAACCGCCATATCGAGCAGGCTGCTCATTAAACGGATTTCACCTTTAGGCGTTTTCAATCCCCATGGGTTTTCAAAATCCTGTCCCATCATAATCATACCGCCACGTGGACCACGTAAAGTTTTGTGGGTGGTAGTGGTTACAATATGGCAATGTGGAAGTGGGTTGGCTAACAATCCTTTTGCGATTAAACCTGCAGGGTGAGAAATATCAGCTAAAACCAAAGCACCAATTTTATCAGCTACTGCACGGATAAAAGCATAATCCCACTCACGTGAATAGGCAGAGGCACCGCAGATAATCAGTTTTGGTTTTTCAGCTAAAGCAACCTCTTCTAATTTTTTATAATCAATTAATCCGGTTTCTTTTTCTACCCCATAAAAGAAAGGTTGATATAATTTACCCGAAAAGTTAACAGGCGAACCATGTGTTAAGTGACCGCCGTGAGAAAGATCAAATCCTAATATTTTATCACCCGGTTGCAAAACAGCAAGCATTACCGCTGCATTGGCCTGTGCTCCAGAATGTGGCTGAACGTTTACCCAAGCCGCACCGAACAATTCTTTTGCCCTATCGATAGCAATCTGCTCTATCACATCTACCACCTGGCAACCGCCATAGTAACGTTTTCCTGGTAAGCCTTCGGCATATTTATTGGTCAGTACCGATCCGGCAGCTTCCATTACCTGCTTGCTTACAAAATTTTCTGATGCAATAAGCTCTAAACCATGCTCCTGGCGGTTTAATTCTTTATCGATAAGTTCAAAAATTTGGTTGTCGCGTGTCATTGTATATTTAGGTTTGTATTTTTTCTGCAAAAGTAAGAATTTCAAATTTAATTTTGGCCGTATTAAGATAATGCTTTCACATTAAAGTTGTTAAAGCCGCTCCCAATGGTTATCTCTACCACTTGTTGCTGCAACATCTCTAAAATAGCCAGAAAATTATAAACAAAATGCACTTTATTTTCTGAGTTTTTAAGCACGAGGGCAAAATCGATCTGTTTATTGATATCAAGCAAATTGGCAATAAAGTGTTTTTGCTGTTCGATAGTGTAGGGATATTGGACCACGGTATGTTTAACTTCTTCACTGCGCAGCTCATACTTCTGCATGGTCCGCTGATAAACAGTTAACAGCTTATACAAATCCAGTGATAAAAGCTCGTCCTGATTTGTAGACGAAGCGGCAGCCAATGTAAGATCATATGCAATGTTACCCCTGTGGTTTTGCTTTAATCGCTCCTCTTCAAAAACCTTCATTTCTTCTGCTGCAGATTTAAACTGCTTATAGGCAATCAGCCGGGCAATAAGGTCCTGCTCCGAGTTAATTTCGTTGCCAACCTCATCTATCTCAATCCTCGGCAATAACATTTTGGATTTAATCCGCATCAGGGTGGCAGCAACCAGAATAAATTCACTGGCTACTTCTACATTTAAGGCAAGGAGTTGGTGAATGTAAGCCAAAAAGTCGTTTGTGATCTTCGAAATCTCCACATCCTGTATATTAAGTTCATCGCGTTCAATAAAGAACAGCAACAAATCGAAGGGGCCTTCAAATACCGGAAGCTTTATTTCAAAATTTTCTGCCTGCATGTGGAGTAACAAACATAATGAAAATTTTCAGGCCTTTAAAGGCTAAACGGAATTCAAAATGCTCCATAGCCATCACTAGCTGCTCTATGCCAGCCCCTAACCGCTCAACACTAATCGCCATACCTATACAACTAAACCCCAGCCGCTTAACCCGCTATAACAAACTGGTATTTTTCTCTTCTATATTAAAACAAATTTACCTTACTTTGTATCTTGTTTTTTACCCTAAATTCCGAATGCAAGTAAAAGCTGGCCCCTTATTATCTAAAATTAACTATCCTGCTGATTTAAAGCAATATAGCGAAGCTGACTTAGTACAAATAAGCCAGGAATTACGACAATATATTATTGATGTAGTTAGTGTTAATGGTGGCCATTTTGGCGCCAGCTTAGGTGTGGTAGAATTAACCGTAGCCTTACACTATGCCTTAAATACCCCTTACGATAAGTTAGTTTGGGATGTGGGCCATCAGGCATACGGGCATAAGATTTTAACTGGCCGCCGGGATTTATTCCATACCAACCGTGTATATGGTGGCATTAGTGGTTTTCCAAAAATTTCCGAAAGCGAATACGATACCTTTGGTGTTGGCCACTCTTCTACTTCCATTTCCGCAGCTTTAGGGATGGCGGTGGCTTCACAATTAAAAGGCGAAACCAACAGGCAGCACGTGGCCGTTATTGGTGATGGCGCCATGACAGCTGGTTTAGCTTTTGAAGGATTAAACCATGCAGGGATCGAAAACAGTAATGTACTGGTGATCCTGAATGACAACTGTATGTCTATCGATCCGAATGTGGGTGCGCTTAAAGAATATTTAACCAGCATCACCATTTCAAAATCTTATAATCGTTTTCGCGATGACATTTCTCATGTACTAACAGGGCTTTCTAAGCTTGGCCCCAATGCACATAAGTATGTAAAAAAGATTGAAAAAAGCATCAAAGGAACTTTACTTAAACAAAGTAATTTATTTGAGGCTTTAAACTTTAGGTACTTTGGCCCTGTTGACGGTCATGATGTGACACGTCTGGCACAAACCATAAAAGATTTGTCTGCTATTCCGGGTCCTAAACTTTTGCATTGTATTACAGTAAAAGGAAAAGGCTTTGCTTTGGCAGAAAAAGACCAAACCAAATGGCATGCCCCGGGTTTGTTCGATAAGATTACAGGCGAAATCAAAAAAAGCACTCCAGACAAGCCACAACCACCAAAATATCAGGATGTTTTCGGACATACCATGGTAGAACTGGCTGAGGCTAACGATAAAATTGTAGGCATTACACCAGCAATGCCTTCGGGCTCGTCATTAAACATTATGATGAAAGCCATGCCAAAACGTGCGTTCGATGTAGGTATTGCAGAACAACATGCGGTAACTTTCTCCGCTGGCCTGGCTACGCAAGGATTGGTTCCTTTCTGTAATATCTATTCAAGTTTCATGCAAAGGGCTTATGATCAGGTAATCCATGATGTAGCTATCCAGAAGCTAAATGTAGTTTTCTGTCTGGACAGGGCAGGCCTGGCCGGTGCCGATGGCGCAACACATCATGGTGCTTACGATATCGCCTATATGCGCTGTATCCCAAATTTAATCGTTTCTTCCCCTATGAATGAAGAAGAGCTTCGTAACCTGATGTTTACGGCTCAACAAGAAAATATAGGACCCTTTGTAATCCGTTACCCACGCGGAAATGGGGTAATGCCCGATTGGAAGAGACCTTTTAAAGCGTTGAAAATTGGAGAAGGGCGTAAAATTTGCGATGGTGAAGACGTAGCCATATTAACGATTGGCCACGTAGGTAATTTTGCTGTTGAAGCATGTACAGAATTAAATAGCGAGGGTTTTCATCCGGCGCATTATGATTTACGTTTTGTAAAACCATTAGATGAAGCTTTATTAAATGAGGTATTTTCCAAATACAAAAATGTGATTACTGTTGAAGATGGTTCATTACCAGGTGGAGTAGGCGCTGCAGTATTGGAATTTATGGCCGACAATAACTATAATGCCCAGGTAGTCAGACTTGGAATCCCCGATAAGTTTATCGACCACGGAGAGCAGCCGGAGCTTTGGGCAGAATGTGGCTATGATAAAAATGCAATTATTGAAGCGGTAAGAAAAGTTGCTATAAAAAGGACAACAGATAGTATGGCAGGGTAGTAAGCCCCAGCATATTTTTTATCCTTTTAAGGATTAATTTATTGTATAAAATCGGCATAAATTACAGAAGAATTTAAAAGAAGTGAATCTCTTCAGCTTATTCCCATTGCGAAGAATCGCAATGATACAAATAAAGATTCCTTCCAATCATTAGGATGACATGTAAATTAACATAATAGCCTCTATTAGTGAGAAAACTGAAGCTTTAAATTTTATAATGTTTTGTTAAAAATCGGTATATAAATTCCGGAATGAACTGCGTAAACCGAAAGTAATTAAACCAGCATTATTTTTACCCAAGCCATTACTCTCACGCCTTAGTATAGCCCCCAGTTCTAATCGTAAATTATATTTCGGATTTACAACGTAAGCTACTCTTCCCTCTGCATAAAAAAGATTCGTATTAATACCTTGCGTGGTGTAATTTCCCTCCTGCTTGATTGATGCAAGATAGGGCTCAAAAATATTTTTACCGTAATTTTGTCCTGCTTCATCTAATCCATACCTGGCATACATCAACTCTCCTGTAAAATCGAAACGCTTATAGGAATAATTTAATAAACCAACAGCTTCTCTAAAGTTAGCACCTAGAGGATGTGCCAATGGCTCATTATAATTGGCATAATTACCAATTCTTGTTCTGGACGAATAAGTATAAGGCTTAGCTGTGTTATACTCAAGCAGATAATTTAAGCCGGCAACTTTAAAAATGTCTGCTCCACGAACCCCCAGTTGCCAGCCATACTTATTTCTTACACTGCCTTTTGAAGAGAAAAATTCTTTTGCCTGAAATTCATCAAGAGAGAACTGACCATAAGCCACAACTTCTTTTGCAAATTTATATTTAGAAGTAAACCCCAATAAAGCATTATCCGGCGAACCGCTTGAAGCTTCAACTGGCCTTAAGAAAATAATAGGATTAGCATATCCCCAGTCGAAACCTCTTTTATTGCCAGCATCATCTGTTTGTACCCAAACAATAGAATCAAAAAAACCAATAGATAGCTTATTATTAACATTCCAGTCTAAGTAATGAAAAACCCCACCTTTTTTCCGGTTACCAGCATCATAAGATAATTTAGGTGCACCAGGATCCTGCATGGCTGCCCACATTACCATATATTGTACATTTCCTAAATTACCCGTTAATTTTAAGAACGGATACGGAGAAGAAAAATCGGATAACAACATAGAACGATAACCATCACCAATAAATGTTTTATCGTAACCAGCTGTAATATTTAAATATTTTATTGGGGTATAGGATAAAGTAGCCGTAACATACGACCAATCTTTGGTTATTTTTCCGGAACTCCGATCATAAGATTGGCCGGGTACTACATTTGTAGTGTTTACATAGTTATCATAATAAGATGCAAAACGTCCTTGGTTTTCGTAACCACTAGTATAAAAAGAAAATTTCTTGCCTACAGTACCACCAATCTGATAACCGCGCGTGTTTAGAAAAGTATTTTTTTTACCAGAAGCATCCCTTCCTATCTGAAAATCGGGCAGAAAATCGGCATAAACAGTAAAATCTTCCATCTGCATATCAAACAGATGTTCGTTAAACAATTTACGTAGTACCCAAGATTTGCGAACTGAATCTACCCCAACACTTAACAATAGTTTACTTTTATCCTGCAATAAACTATCATCTATAAAAAAAGGTTTCATTGAACTGTGTAACCTGGTATCCGGATTATAAATTTCTGAATTTAATTTTTGATAAAACTGAAATGAATATGGCTGGTAAACCGATTGGGCCTTTAATCCAAAAGTGGCAATAGTTAAGCTTAATAGGAGTAGAACTTTCTTCATACAGGGATAATTATATCCACAAAGAAACATAAATTAATATCAATTGATGAATATAAGTAACCCAAATCCATTAGGAATGTATTTATGTTAACTCAAAGGAATAACGTAAAGGGTTTAATGTAGTAAAGCATGCTTATACACGAGATGAAACAGCCAGCGAAACAACAATTTCTTAAATTAATTTAATAGGCGTTTTCTTCTCCCTTAGCCATATTAATTACGGTCATAAAGATGATTTTTACATCCAGCATTGCACTCCAATGTTCCAGGTACCAGATATCGTGTTCTACACGTTTTACCATTTTGTAATCTTCTTTTGTTTCGCCTCTGTAACCGTTTACCTGTGCCCAACCCGTGATGCCTGGTTTTAAAAAATGGCGCACCATAAATTGATCTACAATACCTTTATATTGTTCGGTATGACTCAGCATGTGTGGCCTGGGACCAACAACACTCATGTGTCCCATAAAAACGTTAAAGAACTGAGGTAACTCATCTAAACTCGATCTGCGTAAAAACTTACCAATAGAGGTAATGCGATCATCGTTTTTACTCGCCTGCTTTTTATTGCTAAAGTCATTCATCCGCATGCTTCTAAATTTAAAGCACCAAAAAGGTTCATCATCCCGGCCGCTTCTTAACTGTTTAAATAACACAGGGCCTTTACTCTGGATTTTAATGAGGATGGCAATAATGGGATATAACCAGCTCAATACAAAAAGGATAACCAAACCACTAAATATCACATCAATTAAACGTTTTTTAAACCGATTATGGATTTTTTCAAGAGGTTCTGATCTTAATGAAATCACAGGAAATTCGTTACCTAAATAACTAACCGTATATGGAGATAATAATGCACCACTTATATCAGGAA
Source organism: Pedobacter alluvionis (assembly GCF_003664035.1). GTDB lineage: Bacteria > Bacteroidota > Bacteroidia > Sphingobacteriales > Sphingobacteriaceae > Pedobacter > Pedobacter alluvionis. The sequence goes on along the minus strand of NZ_RCCK01000013.1, from coordinate 636,910 downwards.
TAAATTTTAAACGAACACATTGCCGTTCTGCTTCCTCTGTCAGCAAAGTCATATCAGCCATACGCTCTGGCGCAATGGTTACATAAATATCTTTAATCCCTTTATCTACAGCCATTTTGAACTGTCGCCCTACCATTTCAGAGATTTGTCCATCGCGGGTTAGATAATCTTCAGGCACATCGTTAATAAATCCATGGAACTCTATATAACGCTGCTTTTCAAAATAAGTAGCCAATTGCAATCCTGTAGCATTATTGCCCATAATTGCAACAGATTTAACGCCACGTAAATGATTAAATAATAAAAATTGAAAAGAAGTACCAATAAAACGATTCACCAAAAACAAAATGGCTAGTATGCCATAAAAAATCACTAAGAACGATCTTGAAAAATCATTTTGCTTCGAAAAGAAAAGGTAAATAGAAAATAATACCGCATGCAACACCACACTTTTCCAGGTTCCGCGGTAAATGCGTTCAATCCGCCTTGACCCATAATCTGAATACAAACTGAAAGCAGTAGTACTCACAATCCAGATCAGGTTACACACAACAACGTAGTGCAACTGCAATTCAGAAGTTACCATTCTACCCATATAAGAAGTAAATTGATAAGCAAAAAAATACACAATATTGACCATGATCAGGTCTGTTAAAGGCAGGATGTATTTTAAAATGAATAAATAACGTGTTTGCATAGGCCCTTGGGATGATTCCTTAACAAATTATTAAACAAAAATAACACATAAAAATTACATTATTTAATATATAAATTAATTCTATTTTGTTAACAATTTGCTAATATAAGATCAGTCAAGATTATTCCATTAAAAGAGTATTGTTAGGAACAATTTTAGTCGATATAAGTATATAAGGAGTAGATTCAATTAATCAACATTACGCTAAATAGACATCTAAAATTTCCAATTGGAAAAGTTGATAATCCCTGATTACAGATTGCGATTTGAAAATAAAAGCCCTTAAACTATTAAATGATTTAAGGGCTTCAAAAAATTTCATGAGATTGACTTAACGATTATATGTCGTAAAATCCTTATGATCTATTTTATCCAATGCTGTTTTTGGTAACGATTTAAAGTATTCATAGGTAATTTTTAATCCCTCAGCACGACCAATTTTAGGTGTCCAACCTAAAATTTCAGTTGCTTTGGTGATATCTGGCCTGCGCTGTTTTGGATCATCCTGTGGCAACTCCCTATACACAATTTTTTGATTGGTACCCGTAAGTTTAATAATCTCTTCGCAAAACTGTTTGATGGTAATTTCATCAGGATTGCCAATGTTTACCGGCTGGGCATAGTCGCTCATCAATAAACGGTAAATACCTTCAACCAGATCATCTACATAACAAAAAGAGCGCGTTTGACTACCATCACCAAAAACAGTTAAATCTTCCCCTCTTAAGGCTTGACCAATAAATGCAGGTAAAACACGCCCGTCATTGAGGCGCATTCTAGGTCCATACGTGTTGAAGATTCTGACAATTCTGGTTTCTACCCCATGAAAAGTGTGATAAGCCATGGTTATGGCTTCCTGGAAACGTTTGGCTTCGTCGTAAACGCCACGAGGCCCCACAGGATTAACATTCCCCCAGTATTCTTCTGGCTGTGGGTTAACATTTGGGTCGCCATAAACTTCGGAAGTTGATGCGATCAACATCCTTGCATTTTTATTGCGTGCCAATCCTAATAGATTGTGTGTTCCCAATGAACCAACTTTAAGGGTTTGAATAGGAATTTTAAGATAATCGATTGGACTTGCCGGTGATGCAAAGTGCAGGATATAATCAAGGTTGCCAGGAATATGGACAAACTTAGAAACATCGTGGTTATAGAATTCAAAGTTTTCTAAAGGAAAAAGATGTTCAATATTCGATAAATCTCCAGTGATGAGGTTATCCATGCCGATCACATAATAGCCTTCTTTAACAAATCTGTCGCACAAATGCGAACCTAAAAAACCGGCAGCGCCTGTAATCAAAATTTTCTTCATCCTCTTAATTTTCTACTAATTTACGGCCAATACTGTTATAATAATATCCCATATCGATCATTTTTTCCAAATCATATAAGTTTCTTCCGTCGAAAACAACTTTATTTTTTAATAAAATATCAATTTTATCGAAATCCGGATTCCGGAAAACAGACCATTCTGTTGCAATTAACAGGGCATCGGCATTGTTTAAAGCGCTATATTGATCAGCTGCAAATTCGACTTTATCACCGATCATATTTTTCACGTTTTCCATTCCTTCCGGATCAAAAACCGTTACCGTTGCACCTTCTTTTACCAGTGCATCGATAATATACAAAGCAGGAGCCTCACGCACATCGTCTGTTTCAGGTTTAAAAGCCAATCCCCAAAGCGCAAAGTGTTTGCCTTTAATATCGTTTTTATAATATTTTAAAACTTTATCAACCAAAATGGTCTTCTGTTTTTCATTGATTTCCATCACCGATTTTAAGATCTGGAAATCATAATTATTTTCATCTGCAGCTTTAACAAGTGCCTGTACATCTTTAGGGAAACATGATCCCCCGTATCCAATCCCCGGAAATAAGAAACGTTTACCAATACGGTCATCAGACCCTACTCCCTTTCTTACCGCATCAACATCTGCGCCTACAAGCTCGCAAAGATTAGCTACCTCATTCATAAACGTAATTTTGGTGGCTAGAAAAGAGTTTGCAGCATATTTAGTCAGTTCTGATGAACGCTCATCCATAAATAAAATTGGATTCCCCTGCCGAACGTAAGGGCCATACAAATCAGTTAATACTTTTTTTGCTTTTTCACTCCTGGTGCCAATTACTACACGATCGGGCTTCATGAAATCTTCCACAGCAACGCCTTCTCTTAAGAATTCCGGATTGGAAACCACATCAACTTCAATATCGGTATTGGCAGTAAAAACAGCTTTCACTTTATCGGCAGTTCCTACCGGAACAGTCGATTTATTGATAATAATTTTATACTCGGTAACAAGGTTAGAGATATCTTTTGCTGCTCCTAAAATATAAGAAAGGTCTGCAGCACCATCGCCTCCCGGAGGCGTAGGTAAAGCCATAAAAATCACTTTCGACTCTTTAATGGCCATAGCAAGATCCGTAGTAAAAATCAATCTGCCCTGGGCAATGTTGCGGTGAAACAATAGATCCAAGCCTGGTTCATAAATTGGAACCTCGCCATCCTGCATTTTTTTAACCTTGGCTTCGTTAATGTCTACACATATAACGTCATTACCTGTTTCTGCCAAACATGTTCCGGTTACTAAACCAACATACCCTGTACCTATTACAGCTATTTTCATTTTATAATATTTAAATTGATTAACTTCTACAACGCTTTTAAGAAAGATTATTGATGAGATCTTTTAATATGGTATCAATAGAAAGATTTTCCAGCGCATAAATATGCGATTTTTTGCTCATTTCAGAACCATCAATCATCAAGCCCTGTTCTATTTTTTGATATAATTCATTTACATTTTCGGGAGCAGCAATTAAACCCATTTCATTTTCGGCAATAACCTTGTATAAGGTAGTGTCCTTATTTGCAGTTACCAGTGCCAAACCACCCACAGCTAAAATAGTAGTGAGCTTAGATGGCATAACTAAATCACTTGCATCTTTCTTCTGAAGAATTAAATGAATATCTGCCATATTTAAAAAATCATTAAATACATTATTTTCCTGAAGCGGCAAAAAATCTACATGATGGAGATTCATTTGCCTTGCCAGATCCACCAGCTTAGGCTTATAGGCGCCTGTACCACAGATCAGGAATTTAACATTTGGCCTGTCAATAAACCTTTTAGCAACAGCTAAAATCCCATCTAATCCTTGTTTTTCGCCAATGTTGCCCGAATATAGAATAATTTTATTAGCTGCTTCATAACCCCACCGTAATTTTAGCGCTGCCTTATTGGCAACCGGATAGTAATTTTTAAGGTCGACCCAGTTTGGAAATTCTATTATATGTCTTTTTGCTTTTTGCCTGATTTTCAATATCATCCCCTCAGAAATACTGCTTACATGATCCACTTTTTTAATAATAAATCTTTCGATTCTGATTAATATAGAAAGCAAGGTTTTTGATTTAATCAGACCTAATTCTTTAGCCGCATCCACTTGCAGGTCCTGTATGTGGTATAATATTTTTGAACCTTTAAAAAAACGGTAAAATAAACTCACTAATCCTAAATGAAATGGTGGTGCAACCGTAATTACCACATCGAATTTTGGAAGGAATAAAAGTTTAATAAAAACAAAAAAAGATGAAATCAAAAAACTTGCATCGTGCAGCATTCTTTTTAAACTTGTTGGCTTTGCTGGCACATATAAAGGGCATCGGTAAACTTTAACACCATCAATTATTTCACTATGCCATAATTTGCCTTTATATTTTGCATTAATCTGCCACTGTGGATAATAGGGTACTGCAGTAACTACTGAAACATTGTGGCCCTGCCCCGCCAGCCATTTCCCCATCTCACCACTATACTTCCCTATACCGGTTAAATCAGGGCTGTAGTTAATGCCGTATATTAATATCCTCATTTAAAATCTCTTAGACCTATTTTTTTGCTTCTTGTGCTTCTCTAATTTTACAATAAATTTCGTTGAAGTAGGCCATTTTTAGCATCGCAAATGATAGCCCTCTTTTTCCATCTAAAAAGCCTCCCATCAGGACAAAACTACCTAAAAAATAAACCGGGCCAATAAACACACTACGCATAAGCCTATATTTCAGTTTTTGTTTAAATGTCCAGCTCTTTCTTAAATCCTGCTGATCTGCAGATTTTAGATATCGCGAAGCTTCCCAATTTGCATATTCGTTATGCTTTTTTAAATAATGACTTATGCCTCTAAAATCCTGATGATCAATTTTAGCCTTAATCTCACCAACTGGCCCAGATAATATTGGATGCTCATGAATTTCCATATCCAGTTGGCTCCAGTGTTCTTCATCAATTCTTTCATATAAGCCTGCGCCAACTTTGAATAAGGCGAGCTTTTTTAGTGGATATCCTCCCCGTAGGTTTTTACCCATAAAAAAAATGGTATAATTTAACCAATAGCCAGCCATATTACTTTGCGAAGTTAAAACCCGGCTCAATTCATCTTTAAATGATGGAGTGATATATTCATCTGCATCTAAAAAGAGAACCCATTTTGTTGCAGGGGTATAATTCATCAAATACCAGTTGCGTTTTTTAGGAAATTTCCCATCCCATTTGAAGTCGATTACTTCTATATTGTTGGCTTTAGCTATAGATAACGTTTCATCAGTACTGCCCGAATCAATAATTACGATTTTTTGCGCCAGCTCTTTACCAATTGCCTGTAAGCATCCAGATAAATTCCTTTCTTCGTTTTTAACCGGAATAACAATAGTAAGATCTAGCTTAGGTGATAACATTTTAAGATTTAATTGAGGACTGAAATACTCTTTCTTTAATTGGTTTACAAGGATGACCGGAACAAACAGTCCAGGCAGGCATATTTTTAGTTACCACCGATCTGGCACCAATTACTGCTCCTTCTGATATAGTTATGCCGGGATGTACAAAAACTTCTGCAGCCACCCATACCTGATCGCCAATCACAATGGGCATGGCAATAAGTGGAAATCCTGGTAAGGTATAATCGTGTGTGCCTGCACAAAGGTGTGCACCTTGAGAAATAACGGCTCTTTTGCCAATGGTAATTTTACCCTGACTATACAAATTTACACCACTGGCAATGCCACATTCATCACCTAATTCAATATTCCAGGGTGCCCAAATGATTACTCCAGGATATACGTGTACACCCTTTCCTATTTTGGCACCAAAACATTTCAACAGAAAAACACGCCATTGGTGAAATGGCTTTGGACTTAATTTAAACAAAAATAAAGCTACAATTCCCCATACCAACCTCGCTAACCTGTTTTTCATAGAAAAAGATGGGCCAGTTACTGTATCCGTATTATGCATAATTTAAATTTAGCGCTTTCTCCAGGTTTATTGTGGCACTTGAAGTAGAAAAATAATCCTGAAATGATTTATTGCACAAAGAAACCATTTTTTCTTTATCATTTGAAGGCAAAGTCAAGCAAGTGTATAAAATATGCAGGATTTTCATACTCATCGTTTCGAACTCAAAACTTCCTGGTAAAGTTGAAAATATTGGTTCGCAATAAAATCAGGGTTAAAACGCAATTTATTCACTCTTCCTTTTTCTATTAATGTTTCACGATAATTATCGTCATTAATAACCTTCAAAATTCCATTTCGTATGTCTTCAATACTAAACGGATCAACCAAACAAGCTGCTTCATTTGCAACCTCGGGCATTGATGATAAATTACTGGTAACCACAACCCTTTCAACAGCATTGGCTTCAACTATTGGCATTCCAAATCCTTCAAAAGTAGAAACAAAAGCCAAAATATCGCATTCGTGATACTTTTCTAAAAGCCTTTCGTTTGAGACATTATATTCATTACTGTAATCAACATTAAATTTGCTTAAAGCCTCCAGGTATTCGGGGTTAAGCTTACCAACAATTGTCAAGTGACATTCGATATTATTTAACGATTCTATTAATCTAAGTAAATTCTTATTGTGACCTGTACCGATGTGTAAGATTACGGGCTTAGTTTTATTGAATTGTTTATGCACTGGCTGAAAAGCAGGAGCGATTGCAACCGGTATAACTCTTATTTTATCAGGATTACAACCAGTATAGCCAACAATTTCAGCTTTGGTGGCCTCAGAAATAGAAGTTACTACTTTAGCCCTTTTTACCGGGCCTGTAAGATAAAGCCATTTTACAATTATTTTGGCTAATCCTGTTTTTCTCGGCATCATGCCGCAGTCTAAAACGGTTAGTACCACGCGCTTTTTACGCATTAATAAATTAAGAAAATGAATTTCGCCAGTAACATGGTTAATATCATTCCCCTGTCTAAACGCCGCTTCTATTATATTAATAAACTTAGAGTAATATCCATCATTATAACATTTTGAGATAAATACCCTGGCATCAATCTTATCTATCAGCCTTTTTCTTATATCTTCAAAGATATATTCCAGGCTAAAACTAAATCCATTTCTTGGTTTTCTCTGGAAAAAGTTGATTTTTATTTTTTTATTTACCATTTTCGATTTCTTCATTAATTAAAATCGTTAATACATCATAAAAAGACATCTCGTATTCCCAACCCAATTTTGCTTTAGCTTTTGTATTATCACCATAAATATCCAGTATTTCTGTTGGGCGGAAATACTTTTCATTAATCACCAAACGATCAAGTGATATATTTAAATAGTTAAATACATATTCAATAATTGACCTCAAGGAAACAGAGTGGTTTGAGCAGATCAAATAATCGTCGGCATGAGGCTGTTGTAACATCAGGTACATGGCCTCTACATATTTAGGTGCCCAGCCAAAGTCTCTTTTAATATCAATGTTACCTACTTCTAAAATTTCTGCTTCTCCATTTTTGATTTTAATCGCTTGTAAAATTACTTTTTTAATAAAAAAATTATCACTTCTTAAATAAGATTCGTGGTTAAATAAGAAGCCACTGCAGCTAAAAAGTCCGTAAGAATCCCGGTAGTTTTTGGTTATCCAATGCGCAGAAGCTTTTGATATGCTATATGGACTAATTGGATTTATACCAGAAGTTTCTTTTATTGGCAGTTTTGCTTCACCGAAAACTTCGCTACTAGATGCCTGGTAAAACCTGCATTCGGGATTAAGCATTCTAATGGCTTCGAGTAGATTTAAAACAGATAAAATATTAAATTGGATCGTACCAATAGGCTGCCTAAATGACAAAGAAACAGAGCTTTGTGCCGCCAAATTATAAATCTCATTGGGGTTATATTCTTTAATTATAGACATAACCTGTGATAGATCTGTAAGGTCGCATTCTACCAGCTCCACTTTATCTTTTAATTTTAAATATTCAAGCCCCTTAAAATTAATGTGAGAGTAACTCCTTATCAGGCCAATCACTCTGTAACCCTTACCGTGAAGCAGTTGGGCCAAATATGCACCATCCTGACCAGTTATTCCTGTAATAATTGCAACTTTAATCATATACACACTCAGAAAAAACCTTTTTTATACTCATTAAACAAATCCAGGCGAAATAATAATACATTAACTAGCTTTTGACTCCTATTAGCTTTGATAATTGTACCAGTATGCTCGCATAGCTGTAATTTTCAACAATATCTAATGAATGGCATTTAATCCCTGCATTCACCTCTGCAATTACCAGTTTTAATTTCGCTGCAAGATCGTTTATATTTCTGGTCTCAAAGGTATACCCATTTTTGCCATTAACAACTAAATCTTCTGAACAGCCTGTTAAATCTGATATAATTAAAGGCATATTAAAATTCATAGCCTCATTGACCGAAAGGCCCCAGTTTTCTCCTAAAGCCGAACACATTACAAATACATCACCAATAGAATAATAATCTACGATTTCAGATTGATTTATAAATCCAGTTAGCACAACGTTCTTTAGTTCCAGCTCTGCTATCCTTTTTTCCATAGCAGGCCTTAACGCTCCCTCACCAATCATAACCAACCATGTATGTGCATCGTTTAAAAGTGAAAATGAATTAATAAGATCCAGTGGCAGTTTCTTATCAATATATTTGCCCGAAAACAAAATTACCCTATCGTTTTCCGGAATCTGCAACTTCTGTTTAAAAGATTTTCCACTTTTTTCGATTTGTAATTTAGATTGAACAAACCGATCATTATCAACAGCATACGGGCAAAATAAGAGTTTATGATCCTTAATCCCATAACTTTTATAAAAAAGCCTGTTCTGTTCTCCGATATATAAAAACCAATTAATACGAGGGAACAGGAAATACTTATAGAAAAAAAATTTAATCTTTTGTTTTACACCCTTTTTTAATTTTTCTTGTTTCAAAGGAATATCACATCTGATACAGATTTCGTGTCCTTTCAGCCCGCCAATCAGTAACACCAGAAAATGAGTAAAATAATGCCACCCATGAACGACGATAATTGATTTAGGAATTTGAAATAATTCTTTAATAAGCCCTAAGTTAATTAAACCAAAAAACCCTTTTTTATGAGAAGGTTTCCATGAATGATTTTTAAAAAATTTATGCTCGTAACCCTCTAATAATGGTATATCCCATTTAATCCTGGTACCAAATTCAATGTCCAGACCGCCTTTAATCGATTCATCAGATTCATACCAGGCTTTTGTTTTTACCCCATGATCATTCATATACTTGTACATAGGTGCAAAGTATTGTATGGGATGGGAGTTTATGAAAATAATATCTTTCAAACTGTTTGTGATTTATTTTTTAAATATAGCCGCCTATCTAAGTTTTTGATTGTTATCATAGCGCCAACTGCCATCCACCACCAGATAGATAAGGGAGGCTGCAACGCTAAGGTACCAGTTATCCCATTAATGATAATGTATGCCAATAAAAAGGATGCAGCAGAAAAGTAATTTACGATATGCATTCTTTTCCATATTTTATATGCCATGTAAATAATATAAAGCCTAAAGCTATACCAGATTAAGGCCAGATATAACCCTCCTTCCCAGAATGTTGTAGATAAATCTGTTTCAGTCCACAGTTTTAAGCGGACTTGATAAGCATATTCACTTATTTTCTCCGCGCCATTACTCATTACACCAAGACCATTACCAAGAATAACACTACCAAGATCTTGTTCCCAGAACCAGGTCGTCCAACTGGTAAAACTAGATAAAACCCTGCCCTCGAGTTCTTCAGAATGGCTTTGATTATCTGATCCGGAGGAACGTCGCTCGTATGCAGCAAAATATTCAGGTTTAACAACCCGCAAGGCTGTAATGCCTATTATTAAACAAGATGCAAAAACAATTCCTTTACTCAACATCCACTTCTGGCGTTTAAAGCCTAACAAAATAAAGCCCAGAACAAGACAACTGGTTACCCCTAAAACAGCAGTTCTACCGCCCGTAATAAATGCCCCCACAATTAAACATAATGTTAACAACACATTAATTGGAATTTTTAACCGATTAAGCAAAGAGGGATTATTTTTTTCCTGAGGAGAAATAAAAAAATGAATCATCAGAAAAGCAGCCTCAACATTTAGAAAATAAGAATACTGCCCGGTAAAAGAGAATGTGGAACCAACTCTTAAATAACCCGCAGCAGAAAAGGCTTCGAGTGATGTTCCTGCTACTGATAAATTTAACCAATGAGTAGCAGGCAGAGAATTTTGCAAAACCGCTATAACAGTTGTTGGAATTAATAATAAAACGAAAAAATTAACAAATTTCTTAAATTCAAATCCGTTATCTTTTGTAAAGCCTGCCACGGTTAGCAGTGCAACTATAACATATAGTAAGTACTGCTTTGCACCAAAACAGGTTATTAAAAGTCCGTGAAAGGATGTAATAATAAATAACGGAACAAATAGAAAAAAAACAAAAAACCAAACATTTTTTAAATTTTTAACTGCTTTGTCAAACTTTCTACTCAAAAAAACGTATAGGCCAATTAAGCAAATAACATCTTTAATAAAAAACACAGGCGTACCTAGAAAAGGAGGTAAAACCTTTCTTAGTAAACCTTCAAACACAAGCATTATCACTAAGGCATAAATTAAATACCTAAAGGCTATACCTAACTTCAGAAATCTATCTTGAGTTCTTTTTTTCATTAAATATAGTGGTTAATGTATTTACCAAATTGCTAGTGGTTACATCCCATCCGGGTAAATCCTTAGATTTAAATTTAGCCGCCTGTTTCATTGATGTTAAAAGCTCTTCATTATCTGCAAGGAGTTGCATCTTCGAAAGAATAGCTTTATCGTCGCAAATTGGCACAATAAAACCTTCGCATCCATCACTAATAATATCACTGGCTCCGGTATTAGTGGTAGCAATAATAGGAAGACCGGATGCAATTGCTTCGCCAAGTACCAATGCCAAACCTTCTTCTATTGAGGGTAAGCAAAATACATCAGCATTATGGTATGCATCTTCAAGATCATTTCCTTTTAAAACGCCACGAAAAACAATGTCTGAGGATAAAGAAAGATCAGCAATTCCTGTATCATGATTAGTTGGGCCAACAATAACCAATTGTTTATTTGGATGTTTAAGATCATTAAAAGCATTTATCAAATATCTTAATCCTTTCCTCACCGATATACTTCCAACAAATAAAACGGTAAATTTGGTATTATCTTTAACAACCTGATGATTACTGGCCTGAAATTTATTGAAGCCGTAAGGTATTTTAAGTAGTTTCTCTTTGGCAAACCCCATTTGAATAAAGCTGCTTCTTACGAATTCTGATGGCATTAAAATAAAGTCAGCCTCCTGATACTCCTTAATTCTTCTTTCTTTTTCTTTTTGGTATGATGGTTTCCATACCAGGCCAAGTTTCTCATATTCTGTTTTAAGTATATCCTCCTGGAAGGAAATATGAGAATTTACAGCTTCTACTATCGTAATTACTCCATTTTTTTTTGCGTATGCACAACTCGAAAGTCCGCTTCCGTTATAAAATAAAAAAATGTCGCAGTCTTTTACATATTTTTTGCAAGCAAGGTCTTGTTCAATTTTGGCCAGGTATGCAATTTTCCGACTTAAAAAATCAGGTAATTTAAATTTTAAGCATGCGATATATATGGTTTGTAAAATATCTGCTCTTCGTATTTTCGGAGCCAATTCTGCTTGTTTTGCCCTTGGGCTAAACCTCGAAAACCCACTAACGAAACGATAAAGAATATTTGCCTTTAATAATCCTAGTGCGTATATATAATGGTGGCTCTTATTGGGAGCAGTGTATACAACTTTCATAATTTTATTTATCCAATTAACCAAGCCCTGTTTGCGGCCAAGAAACTACATGGATTATATTCTAATTTTTCTGTTCTCTTTTTTGTCAGTACCTGAGCCGGATTCCCGGCTACAATCTCGTAATCGCCAACATTTTTACTTACAACTGCACCTGCGCCTACAACAGCCCCTCTGCCGATATGAACTCCCGGTAAAATTATCGAATTGGTACAAATCCATGCGTAATCCTCAATAATAATTGGTGATTTTACATGTTTCCATTCAGGATCTTTTAAATCGTGAGATGCCGTTAAAAATAATACGCCATCATTTACACAAACGTTTTCGCCAATTACAATTTGATCGTGAAGTGAAAATTCTACCTGACCTATAAAGGTGTATGCACCAATTTTAAGATTTTTTTTGTTTCCACCGGCCTTTACCTGCCCAATTTCAGCTCTTTCATCAATACAGGCCCCTTTTTTTACCAGGCGGGATCTCCTCCTATTTCTTCTTATTAATTCTGGCAGCGTTTGAAAACGCTTAGCCCATGCCTTAATATGTGCATAGGATGCGAATGGAAATACCGCTCTATTTTTAAACAAATAACTAAAACCTGCCATATTAGATTATATTAATGCATGGTAAATCATTTAAGTACATCTGAGTAACAGCTGCTATTCCGAAGGGATGTGTTCGGTTCCTATCTTCCGTATGAGCGAAGTTATCAAAATAATCATTACAAGAGATCATTTCGCTGGGAATCGGGACATTATCAGTACCTCTTACTTCCCATTTTCTTGATATATCCAGAATGATTAAGCCATGCTCGCGCATCGCTGCAACAGAACCACTTTTTTCTGCCAATAATAGTGGAGTAGTAGAAATACCTACAACCGACTGGCTTAATATTTCCGAAATGGTACCTAAAGACTGTTCTCCAAGTACAACAACTTCTATACCTGAATTACGAACCAAGGGTAGCCACTGATTTAACTCACCACCATTTCTACCAATAAATACAAGTTTCAAATCATATTTAAATTTCTCCTTTATCCGGGCATTCAAATGAATTAAATCTCCAATACCGGCTCCCGGGTGTATACCCCCAAAAACAACGAATTGACGTTGATTACGATGAGGTGTAACGGCAGTTACCGGTACATTGCCAAAAAGGGGCAGATAGTTAGATTTTATACCAATATTGGCTAATTTTAACTGATATAGTCTGGTATGCGTATGCGTAATTACAGGATTAAGTATTGTCACCATCCTTTTGATAATGAATTTCTGGATTTTACCCCAGATATTCATTTTAAAAGTAGCGCCCTTATCCATACCTACCCATAACTCATGAAACATGATGTGCCAGGGAATATTATTACTTATTTTCTTTAAACTTTTTGCTAAAGAAAAAGGTAAACCTTTAGGATTAAACGAAAACACAACATATTGAAGGCTTATCAGATCTGGTTTTTCCTCCCTGATAAATTGAGCGGCCAAATCTAATTTCAAGTTCATTTCTTGACTCTTCGCTAATCTTAATGCAGGTATAGCTTGCCCTTCAATATTTAATACCGTTTTAAAATTGGTATCCACATAAGGGTCATTTAATGAAATAATACTTACATCATAACCTAAAGTTGATAATGAAGCACATAATCTGGCTGTATAATCTCCTACACCGTCTTTTCCCTTTTCAATTGAACCACAAATAAATAATATTTTCATTATGTTGATTGAGTGGCTAAATGATTTTCTCTTTGCCCAATTTTTTTTGCGGGTACACCTCCCCAAATTTCGTATGCTCCTATCGGTTTATTTACAACTGCACCTGCTGCAACAATAGCACCATCACCAATTTCAACACCTTTTAGTATCACTACATTTACGCCTATCCAAACATCATTTCCGATTATAATTGGCTTTTCTATACTGGGCTGTAACCGCATTAAAGTATCAGTCTTCATTCCGTGGTCATGATCTATAAACCTGGAACCAGAGGCAATCAGGCAATTATCTCCGATTACAATTTTTTTACTGATATTAAATTCACAATTAGTTCCAACAAAAACATTATTGCCTAATATTATCGACTTACCCGTTCTCCATATCCCATCAAACTTAAAATAAGTGCTTTTTTCGAGTATGCATGAGTTTCCGATAGAAATTTGGTTAGGCCAGGTAAACAAAATTTTTGAAATACGGCAGGCAGCTCCAATCTCCATCCCATATAACCGAAACAGTTTAATGCGGAAGAAATTGAGGAAAGCATCAAAAATCCTGAATCTTAAAAAGAAAATCCCTTTATCATAAATACCTTTCATAAATTCTATTAATTTTTGCTGCTATATCGGTCTTTAAGTTTAAAAAATGGCTTCTCTATTAAGTAGTAAGAAAGATTTGCACAGATTAAAATAATTAAAATTACAACTAAAAAAGGCAGTCGGTGTAACCACTCGCGATCGGCAGTAAACATCTGTTGCCATAAATAGATGCTATAAGATAACGTACCTATATAGTTGAGTAATCTGGTATTCAAAAGTTTAAACCATAAATTTCTTTGCGATATAGATATCATGATGATTACGGCGACACACAAATTTGTAAAAAGGCCAATACTACCAAACATACTGTATGCTATTGCAGTAACAGTAATAAGCAGTTTAGAATGATCATAGGTACACAGGTGGTAAAAATAATTATAGATCAAAACAGAAAAACAAAGTGCTATTGGAACAACATATTTAACCCATTTGTACTTAAAAATCAATTCAATTATTCTGTCATGGTTTAGTGCAAAAAAACATCCAATCAACAATGCATCACTTGTTGCAAAAATGGTATTTGCCATTAATGGTTGTGGATAAGAAAAGAACAAAAACCTACTTAAGGCACCTAAAACAATGAGTACAGGCAATACTTTTTTAATATTCTTACCTAAAAAAATAAATAGAAAGGGAAAAATAAGGTAAAATACCTCTTCAACAGATAAAGACCAAAGATGGCCAGTTTCATACATCGCACTTGGAAAAAATTGCTTCATATAAGTTAACACCCCAATCCATTCTAAAGAGGTGATGTTAAAATATTTAAATAGGGTAAGCAAATAGTATACAAACATTAAAAAATAATAAGCAGGAAAAATTCGCAAAGTTCTCCTGATATAAAACCCTTTTAATGAGATAGATCCTTTTTTTTCTTTTTCTTTGATTAATAGTGTAGTAATCAGGTACCCACTTATCATGAAGAAGACATTTACCCCTAAAGGCCCGTTACCAATTATCATACCTGCGTATCTGAATAACGCGTTATGAGGTAGAAAATTATGCTGTGAAAAATGGCAAAGTAATACCATTGCAATGCTTATAGCCCTTAATCCATTAAGACTGGGAATCATTTTTTTAGACATTTCTTGTGCCATTTAGGTTAAATTATTAGAGCGTAATACCTGATTTAGTTGATTTTCGAATGCTTTCCAGTTTAATTGTTGGACACGTTTTTTTCCATTAATGGTTAACTTTTCAATTAATAAATCATTATTAATTAAGTGATCTAAACTGTTGTATAAGTTTTCAGCATTAGGTTGATCCAGCACTATAGCTTCTACTCCATCAATAAGATCATAAGCAATTCCGGTTGCTCCCGTTATTACAGCGCAGCCACAAAACATGGCCTCTGCAACAGTTAACCCAAAGCTTTCGCAAACTGATGGATGAATAAATATAAGTGATTGATTATAATGTACAATTAAATCTTTTTTATGTTCAACAAAGGGTATTAATTCTATATTTTGAAGCACATCTTCAGGAAATACCTCATCAACTTTAAATTCATAACCGGCACCTATAATTCTGAATTTAAACTGCTTGTATTTCCTTAAAATTTTCGGCATGGCCTGAATCATGGCATCAATGCCTTTTCGATCAATCCATGAACCACAAAATGTAATTATCTGCTCTCTTGCAATATTGGGTTCCACCTCAAAGAAAAGATCGGGGAGTGCCGGCTCAATGTAAAATAATTTTTCAGCAGGTACATTTAGTGATTTTTTAGCAAAATCAGCATCATATCTCGAAACGGTTAAAATCGCATCTACATTTAAATAACAGTATTGAAATAAAAAAGCGGTATTGAAATGATACCATTTCTTTTCTGTATGCTTTAAATAAGATTTAAATTCCTTTATTTTTTTATCAACATGAATTTCCAATCCATTAGAGTGCAGGATAATGGCCGCTTTTAATTTTAAAAAAGACTTAATCAGGTATAGCGCAAGGTAGCTTTCGCCTCCATACAAAAATATACCATCATACTGCTTAAGTTTCTTTCTGTTTTTAACTACCCATATCCCCATGCCAAGGGCCATTCTGTATAGATTAGCAGTACCACTTAATTTTGGTAAAATGATCAGCTCTTCTGGCGGAACCATATCAACCTTATGACCAAGGGCCGATAAAGATTTAGCTGTGTTTACAATCACATAGCCAGATCCCTGAGATTCAACTAAGGGACAATTACTAAGGAATAAAATCTTCATTTAATGGAATAGTCTTTTATACATTGATGTATGTTTTAAATCTTTTTCTTTGATTAATAGAGATATTTCTTGTGCTGCCATTTAGGTTAAATTATTAGAAACTAATACCTGATTTAGTTGATTTTCGAATGCTTTCCAGTTTAATTGCTGAACACGTTTTTTCCCATTGATGGTTAACTTTTCAATTAATAAATCATTATTAATTAAGTGATCTAAACTATTATATAAGTTTTCAGCATTGGGTTGATCCAGCACTATAGCTTCTACTCCATCAATAAGATCATAGGCAATTCCGGTTGCCCCGGTTATTACAGCGCAGCCACAAAACATGGCCTCTGCAACAGTTAACCCAAAGCTTTCACAAACTGATGGATGAATAAATATAAGTGATTGATTATAATGTACAATTAAATCTTTTTTATGTTCAACAAAGGGTATTAATTCTATATTTTGAAGCATATCTTCAGGAAATACCTCGTCAACTTTAAATTCATAACCAGCACCTATAATCCTGAATTTAAACTGCTTGTATTTCCTTAAAATTTTCGGCATGGCCTGAATCATGGCATCAATGCCTTTTCGATCAATCCATGAACCACAAAATGTAATTATCTGCTCTCTTGCAATATTGGGCTCCACCTCAAAGAAAAGATCGGGCAGTGCTGGCTCAATGTAAAATACTTTTTTAGCAGGTAAGTTTAGTGATTTTTTAGCAAAATCGGCATCGTATCTCGAAAGGGTTAAAATCGCATCTACATTTAAATAACAGTATTGAAATAAAAAAGCGGTATTGAAATGATACCATTTCTTTTCTGTATGCTTTAAATATGATTTAAATTCCTTTATTTTTTTTTCAACGTGAATTTCCAATCCATTAGAGTGCAGGATAATGGCCGCTTTTAATTTTAAAAAAGACCTAATGAGGTATAGCGCAAGGTAACTTTCGCCCCCATACAAAAATATACCATCATACTGCTTAAGCTTCTTCCGGTTTTTAACTACCCATATCCCCATGCCCAGGGCCATTCTGTATAGATTAGCAGTACCACTTAATTTTGGTAAAATGATCAGCTCTTCTGGCGGAACCATATCAACCTTATGCCCAAGGGCCGATAAAGATTTAGCTGTGTTTACAATTACATAGCCAGATCCCTGAGATTCAATTAAGGGACAGTTACTAAGGAATAAAATCTTCATTTAATGGAATAGTCTTTTATACATTGATGTATGTTTTAAATCCTTTCTTCTTTCTTTTTTGAATTTTGCCGGTACGCCATAATAGATCCCATAAGGGAGTGTATCTTTTGTCAGCAAAGAAGCACCGCCTAAAACGGATCCATAATACATTTTTACATTTTTGAAAATTTTTGCTCCATATCCAATAAATACATAATCTTCAATAATTACCTCATCTTTTCGGGCTATGCACATTTCGTCTCCAAAGTCATGATCTGCTGTAACAATACTTACCTGATCGGAAATAGAAACATTGCTGCCAATGTAAATACCGCCGCGGTTATCCATGTGGCAATACTGGTTTATTGTGCTATTTGTACCCATCGAAAATAAGCCTGAAGTATTAAACCTGCAGCCTAAATGAATGCTGGCATTTTTACCTATCTTAAATTTCATAAAGTATTTATAGTAAAACAACCTGATGGTATGCGAAGGAATATAAGCGATTATAAAATTGCAAATCCAGAGTTTGAGGTCCGAAAAAAAGGATTTTAATATTTCCATTAGTAAAAGAATTTTCTTGCTTTTATTAAAAATTTATAATTGTCAAAATTTTCTACTGAATATCATTTAATAAAAACAATTTCTCTATTAAGGCCTTCGCATTTACTGATTTTTCTTTACCGTTTAAGATTAATTCCTTATTGATTCAATCATATCGTCTTTCTGATATTAATATTTTTTCAAACAGCTGCTTTGCATTTGTAGAACTGGTTTCCTTACAAAAATCATATGCTGTTACCGGCCTAACCTAAATATCACAAAATGATTAACCAAAGTTTTTTTGTTCAGACACAATTGGAACCAGCCTGCCTTCTCCTGCAAAAACAGAACATGGCTATCGCCAATGCATTAAATTTTATTTTTTTTATTCTTTTTCAACAGACCATGTTTTAAAGAAACCAAAAACAAAATGTATCATTAATTCCGAAACAGCTATAAAAATGTTTAATTTAAGTACCCCTGAAATTTTCGTTAAATCAAAAATAAATATCCCGGAAATAATTAGTAAAACACTTAATGTGATTGCGTAAACAGGGTTAATAACCCATCCTTTGCTGGTATAAAGTGCTATTGCCAGCCCCATTAAAACATTCGCACTATAACCAATCATAACATATACCAGTTCTTTTTCCAAATTTGCATACTGGTCTCCTAACACCCATAATAACTGGGAAGCAAATAACATGACAATAAAAGTTATTCCGGATAAAATGACAAGCATAGCTGCCAAAATAAACAAATATCGTTTAAGCAAAGCCTTACCAGACTCTTTGGTTCTTGCAAACCTGGGTACAATCAGGATCGAAAACATAGTTGATATCACTCCAAGAAGCATCGATAATCTCCCTAAAGCGCCAACTTCTGCAATATTAGCTGTATTTCCGAAAATAGAAATCAACCACACCGTTAACTGGCTGGCAAGGCAGTAGTAAATTGCACCAGGCAATATTCTTTTAACAATCTTAAAAATCTCTTTTTGAACCCCTGGATCAATTTCATTGCTGGTTTCGGTGAATTTACCTGCAATCTTCCTCAATTTTATATTGCCCAAAATTCTTGGTATACCTGCAGCCCAGATGGCTATAAATGTAAAAGGGAATAAAAATACAGTTAGCGCGCTGATTGTTAAACGAAGTACGCTTACTTTAATTTGATTTTCTTGAAGGGGTCTGATATCCTGGTGCAATTTTGGAATGATCTCCAGTAATGAATCAGATAAGGTTGAATAAAAAGACGGTATTAAAGCCATAACGATTAATACTGTAGTTAAAATACTTGCCCCATGATGTAACAGCAAATAGACCAAAATAGGAACTGCAATACTTAAGCTGAAAAACGCAAACTTTTTTCTCAGCTGCAAACCTGTTGACAAAACAATTCCAAGCTTTTTTTTATCCTCCCATACCTTTCCTCCAAGTGCCAATACACCTGTAGAAATACCTCCATCTGATAATAATGACATTGTTCCAAGCATCGTATTGGCTAATGTATAAAGCGCATATTCCTTAGTAGGTAATAGCCTGATGATCAACAAACCACAAAGCAAACTAGTAAGTTGTACTATTGCCTGCGCTCCACCAGTTATAGAAATTAATTTTATCCACTTTAAAAGATTACTATCTTTAGCACCCGACATTGAATTGAATTAAATACTTATTTATTCGTATTGATTTTTAACATGGTAGCCATGGCCTTTCAATATTGATTCTTTTTTGAAAAGCTCAACATCAGCTGCTACCATTTCTTTTACCAGTGCTGCAAGATCATATTTTGGTTCCCACCCCAGCTTGGTTTTAGATTTGGTTGGATCGCCAATTAACAAATCTACTTCGGTAGGGCGGAAATAAGCAGGATCAACCGCTACTACTTCCGTACCTTCAACAATTTGATAGTCCGGATTTGAACAAGAAACTACATATCCCTTTTCTTCTGCTCCATCTCCTTTAAATTCTACAACAATTCCTACTTCAGCAAAAGCCAAACGTACAAATTCTCTTACGCGTGTAGTTACTCCGGTTGCAATCACAAAATCTTCGGCAGTATCTTGTTGTAGTATCCTCCACATGGCCTCAACATAATCCTTTGCATGCCCCCAATCGCGTTCAGCATCTAAATTACCTAAATATAGTTTACTCTGCATACCCTGGGCTATCTTAGCTACTGCACGGGTAATTTTACGTGTTACAAAGGTTTCGCCACGTAATGGGCTTTCATGGTTAAATAATATGCCATTACAAGCAAACATCCCATAAGCTTCCCGGTAATTTACTGTAATCCAATAGGCGTACATTTTTGCTACAGCATAAGGTGAGCGGGGGTAAAATGGAGTGGTTTCTGATTGAGGTACCGCTTGCACCAAACCATATAATTCGGAAGTACTGGCCTGATAAATTTTTGTTTTTTTAGTTAAACCCAGTATACGGATTGCTTCTAATAACCTTAAAGTACCAATACCATCTGCGTTGGCCGTGTATTCAGGGGTGTCAAAACTAACCTTAACATGGCTCATGGCCCCAAGATTATAAATTTCATCTGGCTGAACTTCCTGAATAATGCGAATCAGGTTTGTACTGTCACTTAAATCACCGTAATGAAGCTTAAACCTAACATCTTTTTCATGAGGATCCTGATATAAATGATCAATTCTATCTGTGTTAAATAAAGAACTACGGCGTTTAATCCCGTGAACGGTATATCCTTTTTCTAATAAAAGTTCTGCAAGGTAGGCACCATCCTGTCCTGTAATACCTGTAACTAATGCTACTTTAGCCATTTTGTTAATGTTTTTTTTTAAAAAAAATTAATATTAATTCTGTAGCACCAATTTACTCCTGGCGCGTAATTTTTTGCTTATAAAAGAAGAAAATTTATGTGAGGGTTTTTCGATAGCCAGGTAAAAAACGTATGCAAAAACCAGTGAGCAGATTAAAATTGGTAGTTGCATATTAGTTAAATCACCGATTTCATAATACATAAAAAAACCTATAATTGCAGGGTGAATGATGTATAGAGAGTAACTCCATTTCCCCGCCTTCTCTAACCATGAATAAGGATTTGCATGCTCAAAATACATAATCTCATAAGCTAACCACATCACAGCAGGAATGGCAAAAATATTTAACGTGTAACAATTACTCGCAAATACAGTTGGCGCGTGAAACTTAATTAGCTTTAAAAGTAAAGCACCTATTATTATGCAAAACCGAAGTACCCAAATTTTAGTGACAGTAGGAGTTGTAAAACGATGATAATTCTCCGAAAGCCAACAACCCAGTAACCAACAAGGCAAACCTATTACCCATGTAAAAATCCCCAATGCAGGATAATCATTGGATTTAGCGATTAATAAACCTGGATTTAAAAGCAAAGTAGTAAAACAAATAATATAGGCAGCTATAACGATATACTGCCATTTTATTCTTTTTCTGATATAAAATAAAATAGGGAAAATTAAATAATAAATTACCTCACATATTATACTCCAAAAAACGCCATAGTCCGGAAATTTGCCTAATGTATTAAACTTATAACAAATCATTGCGGCAACTATTGCCGGTATGCTTATCCTTAATAATCTTCGGGAGTAATAAGGTAACAAATCGATTTTCTTTTCTTGCTGATAAGGATAATTTATACAAAACCCGCTAATAATAAAGAATACAATTACAGCAGCGGGGCCATTGAAGGTTAGGGACAAAACTTTAATCAATTTTAGCAACAAACCATCAATATTTGGGTTTTTCATTAAATTTGGAATAAATGGGATTCCGAAATGCCCCAAAAGCACATAAATTGCGCAAATAAATCTAATCGAATCCAGGCCCTTTATTCTTTTCATTATTATTTCATGTAGTTTATTAAATATTAACTGAACATTTTACTTACTTTTTTAAATAAGCCTGGTTTCGTTTCTTCTCCATAGGTTCCATATCCATATCCATACCCGTAATACTTATTGCTAATATCATTAATCACTAACCCAATGTTTTTCATTTTTTTACTTTGATGCAAATCTTCAACAATGCTCAGCTGTGCTTTTTGGGTTACTTTCTGACGAACCAGGTAAAGGGTAACATCAGCATAATTCGCCAGCAACTGTGCATCAGCAATAACTCCTATAGGAGGAGCATCCATAATGATATAGTCAAATTCTTGCTTCAGGGCATTAACTAAATCAGGCATCCGCTCACTCATCAGCGTTTCTGCGGGATTAGGAGGCAGAGGCCCGGATGATATAATAAAAATATTCTTATTGATATTTAACGGCCTTACAATATCTTTTACAGCTAAATTTTCGTTTATGGTATAGTTACTAAACCCAATATCGTTTGAAACGCCAAGCTTTGCCGACAAGCCAGGTTTACGCAGATCCAATTCCATTAACAGTACTTTTTTCCCTGCCAAAGCTAAAATATTACCCAGATTTATTGCCGTAAATGATTTACCTTCGCCAGACATACTTGAAGTTAATAAAATAACCTTTTGATCTGTATTTCTAAGGTAAAAGGATAAGTTTGTTCGTAAAGCCCTGAACTGTTCGGAAATAGCAGACCTGCTTTTATTTGCCACAATTAAGTTATCGTCGTCCATGTTATGGCTTATTTCGCCGATTATTGGCACCTGGGTTACATTTCTAATATCCTCTTTTGTTGATACGGATGTATTTAAAACGTTAATTAATAAAATTAATCCCATTGGAATAATCAATCCGGTAAAAAGCCCTCCTAAATAAATGTTATTTCTTTTCGGACTAACCGGCATGCTATTGGTTTTGGGCGGATCTATAGTTTTAGCAATAGAGATATTGGCTGTTTTAGAAATAGCTGTTTCCTCTGCCTTTTGCATTAAAAAAATATATAATTCTTCTTTAATTTGCTTGTTTCGAGCTAGTTTTAAGTAATCTTTTTCGATTTTAGGAACATCGTTCACTTTACTCTCTACTGTAGCTATTTGATCCCTAAGCTTATTTCTGGTGATCAGATAACTACTTTTACTGCTTTTTACACTCTCTAATAAATCTTTACGCAGATTCGATATTTGTTGATCAAGATTTTGTATAAACGGACTGGTTTCTGTAACACTTAATAACTGTTTGTCTCGTTGCACAAGTAAAGAATTGTACTTAGAAATTGTTGTAGAAAAAACAATATCACCAGACATATCTATACTACTCGGGAGAATCCTTTTATTGTTTTCATTGCTCAAATAAGACTCCAATTGAGTGAGGTTACTTATTTGTGTTTCCGTTTTAGATAGGTCATCAACAAATGCATTTGTATTTTCAACCAGTAGCTTACTTTGGGCACTCATATCAGCAAGCTTGTTTCGCTGTTTAAAATTTTCCACATCAGTTTCCACATCACCAAGTTCTGCAGCAATTAAACTCAATCTGCCTTTAATAAATGTGGTTGTACTATCAGCGATAGCATTTTTATCTTCTAAATTTGCTTTGATGTATTGTTTAATAAGTGCATTTAAAATGTCTTCTCCCTTCCTTGGGTCAGGATAAGCAAGTCCGAGTTCAATAATACTTACCTTATTGTTTACCAATGCTATAGATAACTGGCCCAAAAGCTGTGCAGCCTTATTGTCAACTGAAATAATGGTGCATATATAAGGTTTTTCGTTAAATATTAAATTTGGATTTCTAACAACTTTTACCATACCTATGCCTTTTAATTGAAAAGGCTGGTTAAAGCGTACGTTACTAACCTTACCATCAATGTTTAATTTTACAACATCAGAATTTAATTTGGTAACTTCAACTCTACTGTAACCAATGGTATCTAAGCCCTTAATAATCTCCAATTGAAAAGGAGCCTGATAAAGCTCCATGTTTTTAAGCCCGACTCTTTGACTGTAAACGATGTTCAATTTCAACTCTTCAACAACCTTAGTCATTAAATAACGTGTTTTTAAAATTTCGATCTCGTTATCAACAGAGTTCTTAGATCCCAATAAGCCACCAAGGTCCATTAATCCATCTCCGCTGCCTCCTTTACTCTCACCATCAGAAACTAAAATACGGGCACTTACCTGATAAATAGGAGGAGTATAATTATAATAAATATAGGATATTAATAAGCAAACAGAAACACTCAATACAAACCACGGCCATTTTTCGAGGAAACGGTTTAGATTTTTTTTAAAATCAATTCCTTCTTCTTCTGCATCAAAGCTTTTATTTTGAAGGTTAAGAGATTCTTGCATATAGTAGATAAGTAAAATTTATTTAAAAAGAGAAATTGCCAACACCAATACAGATAGGACAGAAGAAATTATACCAATTGTTTGTACCTGGCTAGCATTATTAGCCGATACCCTGGCCTTATTTGGCTCAATATAAATGGCATCATTTTGTTTCAGGTAATAAAAGGGGCTTCTAAATATTGTTGTAGAGTTTAAATTTACTCTTCCAAATTCCTTTTTACCATCATTATCTCTTACGATTAAAATATTATCTCTCTTGCCGAAAATTGTAAGATCACCAGCCCTGCTCAAAGCATCTAATATAGTCGTTTTTTCATTAGGGAAAGTGTATGTTGAGGGCGAATTTACCTCACCAAATACCGAAACCTTAAAATTAGCGAATCGAACTTCCACACTCGCTTTATTGTAAATTTCCCTAACTTTTCCACTAATTAGCTCTCTTGCCTCAAATGTTGTTAAGCCGGCAACTTTAATTCGTCCAAGCAGCACCAATTCGATTTCCCCGTTTTTATCAACCAGATAACCAGTTGTTGCAGCAGTTGATGTACTATTCAGTGCCCCGGTTGCAGGTGCCTGATTTACAATAGCCCCACTTTCCGGATCCAAAGTAAAAATATTTACAGTTAAAATATCATCGTTTTGTATTGTTGGCTCAACATACTTTGCTGAACTATCCAGACTAGCCTGGTTAACCGTCTGAATATCTTGAAAATAGGCTATCTTTTTATTGCTGACACAAGAAGTAAAAAATGCCAGTACGAAAAGAAGAGGAAACAGCCTCCAGCTTTTATTCACATTAGTTTGTTTTTTCATATAGGAATACCATCCAATAGGATTAAATAGCTTGCAAACTTAATCATTTAATCGTAATATCTAAAAAAATGACTTTTGTAATTCAGGTTTGATCCAAAGTCAAATTAATTACATCCAAACACTTCCTGATTTTTAAATTCGTATTTACCGATCAACTCGTACAATCGACCTGATTGAACTGCTTCAGTTAGTGTTGCCAAATGTTTATCGTGGTGAAGGTCGGTGCCAGCAAAATCGTACATTTTTTCTTTTAATAATTTGTCTGCCAGTTGTTTTACATCTTTGCCATAATATCCTAATACAGATAACAGATTTAATTGCATTAAGCAACCTTTTTCTTTGAATCGCTTTAAACGGGTTAGGTCTTTAAAATAAAAGGTATAACGCTCAGGATGAGCCAATACTGGCTTAAATCCCTTTATCTCTATATCAAATATTGTTTGACTAATACCAGGGCTTTCTGTTAAATACGACATTTCTACCAGCAAATGTTTCCCATCTAAAGGGCAGAGTTTCTCGTTTAGTGTAAAATCCTGATCAATCATATATTCTGCACCAGCCTCCAGTTTTATTAAAATATTGGCTTTATCCAATGTATCCTGCAGCTTTTCTTTAGCAAGTGATATACTTTCGGCGGTATTAGGATATAACTCTTTAAAAATATGGGGAGTAGCAATTAAGTGATTAAAACCCAAGGCATTTAGTGATTTTACAAATTGCAAAGAAGTTTGTATATCAGGTGAACCATCATCAATGCCAGGTAAAATATGCGAATGCATATCTATACCCAGCCAGGCGATATCCGTAACTTTATTTTTTTTACTAAAAATGTTAAACATAAAAGAGTAATGATAAGAATTTGATTAAAAATATGCAAAAAAACCTTTAGGATTTAGTATTGTTAAATTGTCAATCAATTACTCCAAAAACAAATGGTTTATGCAGATGAGAAATATATAAAAACATTACGTTTATCATTTTTTTTCGCAAAATGACCTTTATATTTTACCTAACCAAAAAATATAGCCTACAGCTTTTCAAAAGTAGATTAATATTTATATCCAGTAGATGCCTTAAGTTAATTATTTATAAAATTTATTTATACCTGGGTTCCTTCATTATTTGAACAGGACCAAATTGCAGACTTTTTTTCCTTATTTAAGGGAAATCCCCAACTAAACCGGCATCTCTTTTAGGCTTATTAATTACACAGTAATAAGCCTAAAAATCGTGATATATATTCCTAAAAGAACTTCTTATACCAATGGTTAATAAACTGGCTTTATTTATACCTAATTCATTACTTTCTTTTCGATAGGTACCGGCAACCTCTAATCTTAAGTTATATTTTGGATTAATGAGGTAAGCTACCTGCCCTTTCAAGTAGTAAAGATTAGTACCGATTCCCTGACCAATATGGCTTCCATATTGAACAGAACGGGTATCGTAGCTTTTAAATATGTCGCCCCCGTAGTTCATACCAGCAGGATCTAAGCCATACCTTGCATAAGATGCCTCGCCTTGAACATCAAATCTTTTATAGCTATAATTTAGTAAACCTAAAAACTCTCTAAAGTTGCCTCCAAGTGGATGTGCTAATGATTGATTATAGTTGGCATAGTTAGAAAGACGATCAAAGTGAGAATAGGTATAGGGTCTTGCACTATTAAACTCGGCCAAATAATTTAGGTTAGTCACTTTAAAAAGGTCCGAACCCCTAACACCAAGCTGAATAGCGTACTTATTTGCCCAATAGCCTTTTCCTGCAAAAAACTCTTTAGCCGTAAATTCTTCCAGCATAAATTGTCCGTACAATGCAGTTTTTTTCAATAGTTCATATTTCAGGTTAAGCCCTAACCGCATTTTATCAGGCGAAGTAGTATTTGTACTTTCTATTGGCCGCAAAAATATAAAGGGGTGGATATAATTAAAATCAAATCCCCGTTTAGCACCCTCTTGAGCATCGGCCCAGGTTACGGCCTGAAAAAAACCAACAGAAAATCTTTTAGTTGCGTTCCAGTCTACATAATGAGCGGCCATCCACTTTCCCCTGTCTCCTGTTGTTCTATCGCTAGAGAACTTTGGAGCACCCGGGTCTAACATATAAGCAAAAATGGTTTGGTATTGAACACTGCCTAGCGTAGCTCGAACCCTGAAAAACGAATAATTAGAAGAAACATCAGAGAGCAACATCGAGCGGTAACCATCGCCTATAAAATTTTTGTCGTAGCCCAATCCAAAATTAAGGTATTTACTCGGTGTGTAGGATAGCAAAGCAGTAACGTACGACCAGTCTTGTTTATCAGTTCCTAATTTCCCATATCCTTGCCCCGGCACAACCTGGTTATTTACAATAAAGCGATTCACATAATCAACAAACTTACCCTGATTTTCATACCCGTTTAAATAAAATGAAAACTGTTTGCCCACTTCTCCACCTACCTGAAAACCCCTGGTATTCATCCATGTTGAACGTGAACCTGAAAAATCACGACCGATCTGCAAGTCGGGAAGAAAATCAGCATAAATATGATAGTCTTCGTTTTTAAAATCGAGAAGATGTTCCTGAAACAATTTGCGGTGCACCCAGCTTCTTTTGTTTAAGCTGTCTGTGCCTGCGTTCATTAACGAATCATAACGCAACTGCAATTCGCTGGCATCACTATAAAATCCTTTTATAGCCGAGTGGAACTTATTCTGCTGATCGTAAACCGCCGGATTCAGCTTTTGATAAAATTGATAATCATAAGGAATATTTACATTCGGGGTAGCTTCCTGCGCAGAAACCTTTAAAGAAAAAATGGCCATCACGGCCATTAAAAGTATTTTTTTCATCAATAGTTAATCTTTTAAAACTTTATCAAGTTCTTCAAATATCGAATTTTTACTTATAAATTCAGGAACTAATTTTTTCATATTCATTACTACCTGCCAATCATCATCAGATGTTGCTGATGAAATCAACTCATATATCTGTCTTTGTATATCAGAGAACACATATTCCCTAACTTTTCCAATCATTATTTTTTCATGATGGGTAGGCATGGTATTTTCTGCATCATTTAACAATTCCTCATAAAGTTTTTCACCAGGTCGCAAACCTGTATACTCGATTTTTACATCAACATTAGGTTCAAGACCAGCTAAGCGAATCATTTTTTTGGCCAGTTCTACGATTTTAACCGATTTACCCATATCGAAGATAAAAATCTCGCCTCCCTTACCCATACATCCGGCTTCTAAAACCAAACGGCAAGCCTCGGGGATAGTCATAAAATAGCGTGTAATTTCCGGATGGGTTACCGTGATCGGTCCTCCCTTTTTGATCTGCTGCTCGAATCTCGGAATAACAGAGCCATTTGAACCAAGCACATTGCCAAAGCGGGTGGTAATAAATTTAGTGATCGGTTTAACCTCAAGGGTATTGATATAACTTAATCCGTTACTAAATATAAAGTTATCCTGGTGAAGCGAATTATTTAACGATTGCACGTAAATCTCGGCAATCCGCTTAGATGCGCCCATGATATTGGTAGGATTAACAGCTTTATCAGTAGAAATCATTACAAATTTCTGCACGCCGTGTTTAACAGCCTTATCAGCGATTGTTTTAGTACCCAAAACATTGGCTTTGATTGCTTCTGCCGGGTTATCTTCCATTAAAGGCACGTGTTTGTAAGCCGCAGCGTGATAAACATAATGTGGTTTATAGGTACTGAATAAGACCTCCATGCGCTGTTGATCACGAACATCGCCAATAAAAGCATGAAAGTTTTTATTGGTATTATTTTCCTCCAGCTCAAGATAAAGCTCATGTAAAGCAGACTCTGCCTGATCGCAAAGAATGATTAAACCAACATCGAATTTTGTAAGCTGGCGAACAATTTCGCTTCCTATTGAGCCTGCAGCTCCTGTAATCAATATGCGTTTATTATTGAGCATATTACCCAAGCCATCAATGTCGATTTTTATAGGTTTACGGTTAAGCAGATCTTCAATATTTAATTTCTGTATCTGTGCTGTTTTTAACTGTCCGTTTGTCCATACATCACGTGGCGGTATATTCAGGACTTTAATGTCGTTCTCTAAACATAAATCAATTACCTGATTTTTCCTTTCATCAGGAATAGCATAGGAAGCAAAAATAATCTCATCTAATTCATGCTTCTGAATCAACACCGACAATTTAGAAGCGTCCAAAATTTTTACACCGTCGATTGTTTTACCAATTTTTCTTTCATCGTCATCTACAAATGCTACAATATTTTTGTTCACACTTGGATCATGATCGAAAGTTCTTTTAGTTGCTAATCCTGCCTCGCCTGCACCGTAAATAATCACTTTCTTTTTATCCAGTTTTAGATTTTTAACATAAAGAAAAAAATATTTAATCAGTACTCTATAGGTAATCA
Source organism: Pedobacter alluvionis (assembly GCF_003664035.1). GTDB lineage: Bacteria > Bacteroidota > Bacteroidia > Sphingobacteriales > Sphingobacteriaceae > Pedobacter > Pedobacter alluvionis. Next base: position 607,331 of record NZ_RCCK01000013.1, on the reverse strand, counting down.
GTAATAAAAAGCTCGTTAAACCAGCCGTAATAAGTACCGTATTAGGAATCAAAAACCCTTTAAAAAAGGTAATATAAATAAGGTTGATGAATAGAAATATACCATTTGAGAGTGATATGGAAAACAATATCCTGAAAGAATCCTGAACGCTGGTATATCTGATAATTCCTGCATAAGTTTTAATGGCAAGAAAAACGACAATATTAATGGCAGCAAAAATCAACAGGTTTCTGGAAAGCTCGAATACATTTACTGCCGTAAGGTCTAAATTTTGTTTTAAACCATAGGCAAACACCATAGAAAAGGTGCAGATGCTGATATCGAGCAAAAAGATGATCCAGCGAGGTACAATATTAATCTGTGTAAACAAAATTCAATAGGCTTAGTATAAAAAATATACAGTTTAACAATGCGCTTAATGTAAATAAAACTGAACTAAAAACTATTCAGTATCGTGTAATCACGAATCCACATTAAATTTTCTTTATTTATTATCTTTTTATACATAAACGTTAAATCGTTCTTAAACGCTACATTCGATAATTATTATATTCGATCAACGGCCTTCAAATCTTTTCTTAAACTGAATGTTGATCATCGTTATTAATGGATGCCTGTTTTAAACCAATTAAACAACTTGGGCTTTAAGCAATCGTTGTTTACCTTCCATTTTAAATCTTACAACCATAAAAACAACTATGCAAAATAAACACAATAACAGTGCCGAGAATATATTTTCGTTAACAAAAAAAACAAGAATTATATTTATAATCGATTGTACAAAAAGATAAATTGTTGCTACGATTAAATGGGGAGTCTTTTTTTCGTTAGAAAGAAATTGATAAAAATGGCTTCTATGCGCTTCAAAAATATTTTCTTTCCTGATTACTCTAAACAAAATAGTACTTACTGCATCTATACCATAAAAAAGTAAAAGCAAAATGTAATTAAAGTTATGAGTAGCCAAAATTAACTGACCTATGAAAAAAACAATAATGAAGGCTATGCCAACACTTCCCACATCACCGGCAAAACATTTCGCTTTCTTTCTGAAATTAAAAAAATTGAAAACCAGTAGTGAAAGTGCAATGGTAATTAATAAAGCAGGTGAAGTAAAGGCATATATATATATGTCTATATAATAAAGCGTAATAACGGCAAGGAGGCTGTAACTACCTGTAATGCCATTTATTCCATCCATAAAATTGTACGCATTAATGGTACCGATCACAAAAATAGTGGCTATCGGAATCCAATACCAGTTTAGCTCAAAAAGATTCCACTGGTAAAACATCAACAAAACAGATATAAGATGCACACTTAGCCTGACCTTATTATTGAGCGTGATTAAATCGTCTAAAAAACTAATTAGGGCGATTGCAGACAGTCCCGCAATGAAGTAAGGATAAGCAAAACCAAAGAAACCGAACCAAAGCAATGCAGCAATCGGAAAGATAATTCCGCCGCCCCTCAAGGTGATCGCCGTATGAGAGCTACGGCTATTAGGCTTATCGATGATGTTGAAGTGATCAGCGAGTTTGAAGTAAACTATTTCCAGGAGTATTAACGCAATGATAAAAGAAAATGCAAAAAGTAAATTCATAATGATAGTAGGCATGGATAAAACTGAAGATAGTTGAAGATCGGTAGTTGTCTTTTGCAGTAACTGAACCTGTAAAATATCCTTCTCAAACGAGGAAACACTTTGAACCTTTCCATCTGAAATCTTCCTAAAATATAAATCTTTAAACCATTTGTTGATATGTCCAAAAACATTGCGGTCATTTAATACTGTGAAAGTAATTTAGGAATTCGAAAATTAAGTTATCGCTTTAAGGTTTACATAAATAGATACCTCAAAAGCTTTATTGTTTTGTTCTCATTTTGAGAAATGGCTTTTCACAACATAGGAAAAACAAATAAGAAAGAGCTAAAATAATTGGGGTTCCAACAAATAGTAACAACAAGCATTTTGAGAAACTTTCCAACTTCAATGGAGAAATGATGTACTGTACGAAAATCTGCAATATTGGCGCATGAATAAGATACAAGCTATATGAAAAAGTTCCGAGCAAAGTAAGAGGCCTCCATGCTAAGAGTTTAGGAAGATGATAAGATTTAGGAGCACTATTGACAGAACATATAAATAGGATAAAACATGTAAATATACCAACGAGTAAATCTTCGATACGAGGATTGAAGAACAATTTGTTAGACTGATCAAAACTTTTTGTGATTAGATTTGTCAGGTTAGTTCTGCCAGGCATCAAAAAGATTAAAAATATAGACAGAACAGAATAATTGATTACGTTTTGGTAATGAAAATATATTTGTCTGATTCTAGTAGCCAGGTTAGCCGTGGAAAATGATAGGTCTGCGATTAACATTCCAAAACAGAATAGAAGAATATAATGATTGACACCTATGCCAATGTAGTCAAAATCGCTATTAATTCCCTCCAGATATTTCATCAAAACGGCGCAAACTATTGTCACTAATAAAGCAAGTCCTAAAACTCCTAGTCGGCCAATTTTTTTTAAAACCAATAAAAGTAATGGAAAAAAAAAGTATATTCTAAATTCAACTCCAATAGACCAAAATGAGTAATTAATTTTGGTAACTGAAGATTTCAGAAAATCATGAATCATCATGAGATGGAAAATAACTGTTTCATAAGTAACTGGCAAGGCATAACTCCATCTTTGATTATTGCTATCATTTATAAAAAAATAGATAAGTATAATAGATAAAAATAAGGCCAAATAATATGGTGGTATTATTCTGATAATTCGTCTTTTAATAAAGAAGAAATACCCTCCCTTTATAGCATAGTCATTCCTTATGGCCGCGAGCATTAAACTATAGCCAGAAAGCACAATGAATAAGTCTACGGCCCAGTGTCCATAGCCCAAAATTTGAAGTACAATCCTTTTGAAAGATGACTCATGACTAAAAGGAAAATATGCTGCTGCATGATGCAATACGACGTATAGTGAAGCTAAACCCCGAAGGCTGTCTAAAAACATTAAATGCTTAGTGGTTGATAATCTTCCTGACATTATTGATGCTATTTTTTAATTTTTTTTAATGTATTTCAATGCTGCAATATAATGGTTACTCCCTACGAAACCTCATGATCTTAATATTTAAGCCTTGCTAAACTGAATAAGTTTATTGTTATAACTTGCATAAGCGATCTAAAGAGCAGTGTTATTACGGCTCGGTTCCAGCAAAACTTGTTCACTGCACAAAGCAGTAAACTGTTGCTGTACAAGGTCTTTGTAATGCACATTGGTTTAATGATGTAGATATTCTCTGTCGGGCAAATATTTAAAAAGCGATCATAAGTCAATTGTAAGAGTGACTTACCCAACCCAAGAATATCGATAAACTGTTTCGGAAATGATTACGGCTTTTCGGCCAGAAGCGAGAGCCAACGCCGCCCGCCATTATAGGTACATAAGTACTTTGATTAGTTCCAATCATTATTTTTTATTTCTTCATAAACTTTAGAAATCCCATCCCTTAAACTAATCTTTGCTTTCCATCCAAAGCCATTTAATTTATCTACATTCATCAGTTTGCGGGGTGTTCCGTCAGGTTTTGATGTATCTGTCAAAATTTCTCCTTCAAATCCCACTATATCCTTAACCAATCTGGCCAGTTCTAATATAGATATATCTTCTCCCACACCGATATTCACAAGGCCTGGCTCATTGTAATTTCGCATCAGATAAATACAGGCTTCAGCTAAATCATCAGCATGTAGAAATTCACGTTTGGGTGTGCCGGTTCCCCATATGACAACGTTTGTATCACCATTTTTATTAGCAGTTATAAATTTCCTTAACATCGCAGGCAAAACGTGCGAATTATGTAAGTCATAATTGTCATTTGGGCCATAAAGATTAGTTGGCATTACCGAAACAAAATTACATCCGTATTGATCGCGGTAGGCATCACACATTTTAATACCAGCAATTTTTGCAATGGCATAAGGCTCATTTGTTGGCTCCAATTCTCCAGTTAAAAGATATTCTTCTTTTAAAGGCTGAGGCGCTAACTTCGGATAGATACAAGAAGAGCCCAGAAACATTAGCTTTTTAACCTGCTTTAAATATGCCTGATGGATAACATTATTTTGGATCATCAGGTTTTCATATAGAAAATCTGCTCTATAAGTATTGTTCGCAATGATTCCTCCTACTTTAGCAGCTGCAAGAAATACATAATCTGGTCTTTCCATATCAAAAAATTTTGATACGGCAATACCATCACGTAAATCTAATTCGGATGAGGTTCTGGTAATGACGTTTTCATAACCATCAGCCAGTAGATTTCGCATAATGGCCGACCCCACCATACCCTTATGACCCGCTATGTATATTTTATCTGTTTTATTCATTCGTACTGGTGGCTGTAAACTCCAGGGAAAATGTAACTCCTCTGCAAGTTATTATTCAAACTGATTTTTTACAGTATAACCAGCAGCTTTTAACATCAACTCTTTTTTAAAATGATCTACATCTGAAGCCATCATATCTTCTACTAATCCTGCAAGATCATATTGTGGCTTCCAACCCAGTTTAGTTTTTGATTTAGTTGGATCGCCAATCAACAAATCCACCTCTGTTGGCCTGAAATAAGTAGCATCAACAGCCACAACTTCTCTTCCAACCTCAAGCTGATGATCCGAATTTGCACAAGATACTACATAAGCTTTTTCTTCCACACCATGCCCTTTAAATGCCAATTCTATGCCGACATGTTTAAAAGATAATTTGACAAAATCCCTAACAGTCGTCGTTACACCCGTAGCGATTACATAGTCTTCAGGTACGTCTTGCTGTAAGATCAACCACATAGCTTCTACATAATCTTTAGCATGACCCCAATCCCGTAAAGCATCTAAATTCCCTAAAAATAATTTTTCTTGCAAACCCAAAGCAATTTTAGCTGTCGCCCTTGTAATTTTACGGGTAACGAAAGTTTCGCCTCTAAGCGGGCTTTCATGATTGAAGAGTATGCCATTACATGCAAACATGCCGTAAGCTTCCCGATAGTTTTTAGTAATCCAAAAACCGTATATTTTAGCTACACCATAAGGTGACCGAGGATAAAATGGCGAATTTTCATCATAGAACCCCTGTGCGTTTTTATTTTCTGGCATTCCACCATATAATTCGGAAGTAGATGCCTGATAGATTCTAGTTTTCTTTTCCAACCCTAAAATTCTCACAGCTTCCAAAATCCTTAAAGTTCCGATACCATCTACATTGGCTACATATTCGGGTGAATCAAACGAAACTTTAACATGGCTCATCGCACCTAAATTATAAATTTCGTCAGGCTGCACCTCCTGTACAATCCGGATAAGATTAGTCGAATCAGTTAAATCGCCATAATGCAGTTTAAACCGAACATTAGCTTCATGTGGATCCTGATACAAATGGTCAATCCTATCTGTATTAAATAATGAACTCCGGCGTTTAATCCCATGAACTTCATATCCTTTTTTTAATAGTAAATCCGCAAGATATGCTCCGTCTTGTCCAGTTATTCCAGTAATTAATGCTTTTTTCATTCTATTTAATATTAAATCCTTGTAAAATAGGATTCGGTTTCCAATTTAATTGTTTTTTTGCTTTTGAATCGTCAAAAGTAAGATCTTTAATTATTTTCGCCATTTTTATCGAATTAATGGGTGCTTTATTCCCTAGTAAATCACCCATCCTCGCCATTATTTTGGCAATTATAAGAGGTAGGTTCAATACCTTTTTTTTCCCTAGCTGCTTGGCGATATGGATAGCAAGTTCTGCAAAAGATGGATGATAATTATCAGTTAGATTATAAATCCCCCCCTTAATAGCTATGATGGGCAGGATATTTGCAACATCTTGCGTAAAAACCATACTTTTTCGTGCTTTACCACCAGCAATGTTAAAATAATAACCTTTATCAATTCCTTTTATCATCGCTCCTAGATTCCCCGGAGGATTCTCACCCACCAAAAGTGGTAATCTCAATATACCACAAATAACATTGTTTTTAACGCACCAATCCTGAACAATCCGCTCCGCCTGAATTTTACTTTGCCCATAAGGATCTGTAGCGTTTAAAGGATGGTCCTCATTGATCATTACCCCAGAATCACACCCATAAACAGCAACTGTACTAATAAATATAAATGAATTAGGCAAACATCTTGCTATTTCCAAACCTTTCAATAAGTTAGCTGTTCCATTTACATTTACATCAAAAAATGCTTGCTTTTCTTGTGCACTTTTAGGTACAATATGCGCCTTACCGGCTGCATGGATAACTACGTCCACCTCAGGTGTATGGGGTATCATTGTTGTTAAATCAATATTCAGATCTGCAAAACTCCTTGAAAGTGTAAAAACTTCATCAGTAATAGTTAACCTTTTAACCAAAGATTTGCCTAAGAATCCAGAAGCACCTGTAACTAGTATTTTCATCGCAAAAATTTTCTATATATAAATTTAAGTATGTTTTTGGGCATTAATCTAAGAGGTGCTTTAGTCAGGATAGAAACAATATATTCGCCAAAATTTATAAATCCGTTTGTCTTAACTGTAGTTAAGTAATGAATCTCCTTCTTCAAATAAGAGAACCCATGACGTCTTCCAATCATGTCGTTTCCAATTCTAAAATGAAGTAATGGTTCAATTAAATTTTCTATGATATATCCTTTTTGGATTATCCTCGTCCACAAATAAAAATCTTCAAAAAGCGGCATATCTAAATAAGAACCGACATCTATTATTACTGTTTTCTTAAATATAACACTGGGATGATTTAATGGATTTCTAAACTTAGAAAATTTTTTTATCTCATCCATTTTCGATGGCAAAATTCTAAAAACTCCTAAGTCGTTAGGTACAACATTAAATTCTTGTACTGCCGAACCTAACACATGGATTTGCGGATGGTTTATTAAATATGTTATTTGTTTCTCAAATCTTTCTGGATAACATATATCATCAGTATCCATTCTTGCAACCCATTCATATTTACATACCTCCAGCCCTTTATTAAGGGCTGTTCCTAACCCAACATTTTCATTTAACCTTAAGATGGTCAAATCATTCAGTCTATTTACAAATGAATGAACAACTTTTTCTAATTGACTAGCTATTGGCCCGTCGATAACTAACACAACCTGATCTGGTTTATATACTTGATTTTCAATGCTTTCTAAAGCATCAATAAAATTATTACTATCTTCCCCTCCATAAAGAGATAGTAATACAGAAAACTGAATAAGCTTATCCATTATGGGCGTTAATATGATTATATAGTAACTTAATACCTTGGTCAAGTTTCATTTCAGGCTCCCATTGAAATCTTTTCCTTAATAAGGAAATATTGAGAATATTTACTGGGACATCAAAATTGCGTGCTTCTAGATATTTAACTTTGAGTTGTGGATTAAAGTATAATCTTATGAGATTAAGAATATCGTTAATTGATTTACCTTCACCACTACCAAGATTGTAAATAACTTCAGGTGTTTCAATAGATATAGCTTTAATTAAGGCTGAAACGACATCTCCTATATAGATATAATCTCTGATTACCTCTCCATCTCCCCATATTTCAATATCGAAATTTTTTATTGATTTATAACTAAAAACAGCCATAGCCCCCTGAACATTTGTGGGATTCTGGCGCTCTCCGTATGGATTAGATAATCTAAAAACACAGCAATCGACTCCCCAATTTTTTTTATAGAGCTGGAAATAACTTTCAATAGTTCGTTTTACAATTCCATAAGAACTTATGGGATTACAATTGTGACCTTCAGCAATCGGTACCTTTTCTGGAATTCCATAAACGGTACCGCCGGAAGATATATATACAATCTTCTTAATTTTAGAGGTTGCACAGTACTGTAGAAGGTTTATAGTAGGAAGTACGTTGGTCTCAATATCGTATGTTGGATTAAGAACAGAATTGGAAGGAATGGTCGTACTAATCAAATGATAGACGTAATCAATTCCATCTAACGCACGTTGGACATCAATAGGGTTACCAAAATCCCCCTCTACAATCTCTATTCTATTTTCAAATTCTTGTATATTTTTTTTTGAGAAATTTTTAATGTCAAACACCCTAACATCATATCCAAATTTTAACAAACCCTCAACTAAGTTTGAACCAATAAATCCTCCTCCTCCCAAGACTAAACACTTTCCAATCATTTGATTACTCCATTAATATAAACTTCCTCGTATTTCCTTGCCATAACAGTAGAATTAATTTTTTCATCAATTATCGCCCGGCATTGATTACTTAGTTTATTATAATCATCTTTTAATATCTGTTCAATTTTATTCGATAAGCTTGTTGAATCATTCAAGTTAAATAAATAGTTCCATGAGGTGATCGCTTGGGTTAGTTCAATATGTGGTTGAATATTTGATAAAATAATTGGCAGACCACATGCCATCGCCTCCATGACAGAAGTTGGTAAACCTTCAGAATACGATGATGCAATATAATAATCTGAAGCCTTTAAATATTTCAATGTTTGTGATTGATTGCCAAGAAAGCGAACTGATTTATTCTCATCCGTAATTAACAAACTCTTGCACTCATCCATCAATGGCCCATCTCCTATAACTAGAAATGTTGTGTTACTATCAATTTTGGCATTAAGAAAACCCTTTATTGCAGTTAATGGATCCTTTCTATAAATCAAGTAACCAACAAATACGAATATTTTTTCATCGATATTCAGACCTAATTCTTTTTTAAGCTGATTTTTTTCATCAATTGTAGGCACGGTATAGCTGCATTTTGGGATACCATTATAAATTGCGGTCAGCTGTGAATTATATTTTTTATTCAATTCCTTTACAACGAAATTTGAGCATCCAATTGCAATCTTATCTTTCAGTGATCTCATATGTAGCCAAGCCATAATTGAACCTTTAAGCTTACCGTATAACATGGTATAATCATCGTAGATGTTACTATTGATTGTACTTACTATCGCTTGTAACTTAGAGTAGTCAGCAGCCTTTACCAATATATCCCCCCTGAAACCATTCAAATGAACAATGTTAATTTGATGCTTATCGACGAATCTTTTAAGCATACTTTTACCACTCAAAAAACCAGATAATCTTGTGAGGTTAAGCGAGTTTATGCTAATGTTCAATTTTTTAAAATCTTCATATAAGCTCGGAAACCTCTCGTCTTCGACTGATAAAGTTAGAACCAATGGCTCAAACTTAGTTTTATCTAATTCCGAAATTAAATTGTACAGCACATTTGTTGGCCCTGTTCTTTTTAATGTAGAAATTACATACAAAATTTTTACCATTTTTTTCTTTTATTTATAAACCTTATAATTTTATTAAGCCTGCAAAAGTATAACAGTTTAGTATATATTGCAGTTATTTTTTCCGAAACAATAAGTTTTTCACCTAGTGTTAATCTTATTCTTAATATATCGTTCTTTACTAAATTGTTAAATTCTTTAGGGATTTCATTTACTGGGAAAGATAGCCAGTTTTCTAGCTCACTCATCTTCATATTTTGTAAATCTGCACTATAATTGTGCTCATGGATATAGGCTATATATCCTGGATATGCAAGGTAGTAAGGCTTAATGTTTTTATTTACCGTAAACATTTTTATCCAAAAAAACCTATCATCTGTTCCTTTAAATCTTTTAGGCTCAGGAAAAAGGAATCCTTTTAATAAATCTTTCTTAAAAAGAACCTGCCCTGGTGATCGTATAAAATCATCTTTGAGAAAACCCTTTAATGTTAACTCGGGCTTCACATAATAAAGTTTGTGGCTATTAAACTTTTTATTTTCATAAAACACCACACCATTGTTTAGTATAAAATTAAATTTGCTCCAAACTGGTTGTACGTTGCTATAAAAATTTTCATGAACTTCATCATCCTGATCAATTAAATGAATGAACTCTCCTTTAGCGATTTTCAATGCGGCGTTACGCGATGCTGCTACGCCAAGATTGCTTTCATTTTTTATTATTTTATAATTAGTATTTTTTAGTGAAGCAAAACACGTATGTTTTATTTCTTCAATCTCTGCTCGAGGTGTTTCAACTGAATCTATGATTGTAATCACTTCAAAGTTGTCTGATACTTTATCTAATTTAGTTATTGCCTTAACTATTGATAATAACAACCTTTCGAATAAAATTTCTCCTCTAAAGTATGGAATTATTATGCTAATTTTCATGAGCAATTTTTATCAAATTAAGGCATTCACTAACTAGAAGATACATAATGTATAAAATCGGAAAAATAAAAAATAAGTTATTTATATAAGTTATTGTTAACATAGGATCTGAGTCAAAGGCTGATATCTTACATATTAAATATGTAAATAAAAATCCTCCCAACATGGTAGAGGGTAAAAGCTTTGGCAATAAGTTACGGACAAAACTTATTACAAATCCAATAAAAAATGAAAAGATCAAACTTCCAAAAAAACCATAGTATATTAAGCCAAAGACATTGTGTCTTGCATTAGGCCCCTGGGGTATATCGCTGGGATGATGAATATCTTTTAATGTTATACCTACAGCTTCTGGGAGTGATCCCCAATCCATAATTCTTAACAACCCCAAGGTATCATTAAATAATGCGGCAAACCACTGGTTGCTTGGTATGGATAAATATACATCATTCGGATATGCGTACCAGTATACATCACCACTATGAACAAAGCGAAGCATTAAAGCTAATAATGGGTTAAGCTTATTTTCAACATCAGGTTCAACATTTGAGCTTTGTATGGATATTATGGCTGTAACAACTATTAAAGACAGGATTAATAAATATTTAATATTCTTACGTAAGAGTTCTTGAAAACCTAGATAAGCCCACCCTTTTAATTTGGAGAAAAAAATAAAACACCAAAAAACTTGAAGAACAAGAAGAAAGGTACTTTTACTCCCACTTAAAATAAATGTTAAAAAAATAAGTACTAATATTATGTATTTTGGAAATTCACTTATACGTAACTTATCAATTTTAATAACCAAAAAAAAGGAATAAAGTGAAAAAACTGAACTTACGTCACTAATACGTCCGATTACGCCAGTACCGCCGCCACTTGCAAACGTCTCTAACCTAGATTCCATAAGTAAGGGTATTCCTTTAAGGATATAAATTGATATCTGACTTATCAAATATACTATTGAGAAGAAATAGAATGCTATTAGATAATTTCGTGGTTGAGTTAAGCTTTTTTGTGAACCCGATGTAAATTTAACTCTTGAAAACGTACAAAAACCTAATATAAAAGTAAATTGAGTTAGCAGGTAATTACAGAAGACATAAGTGGAAATATTACTTGTAAAATATAACAATCCAACAACTGTGAAGCAAAATACTGACGAAACAACGGGTAAAAAATATGGATCAAGCACAGATCTGACACGCCTTGAAAATACTACAATGTGCAATAGAAAGGAAAATGCCAGTATAACGAAAAACAAAAATACGTTTTCTAGAGCTATACCGTAAAACTCATAGTTGTTCATTTACCAAGTAGTTTAGAAATTTTCGTTCGAACAATTCTATATATATAAATATAAAAGGGAAAGTTTTTTTTTATTATTGAAAGAAAATCCTTTTGAAAGCATTCATCCTGTGTAAGCGACCCCGACGCACCAAGATCATTGAAGTTAGCAATAATAACTGGAATATATTTAAATCCGAAAGCACCAGAACCATACAACTTTAAATTAAATGCGTAATCTGCATAAATTTTGTACTTAACTTCGAATTTTTGGTTGTGGAAAGCAGTTATTGGATAGAAAATACTTTGATGACTGATATTTCTTGTTGCTATTTTGAAAATATTAAAAGCACCATCATAAATTACATTTCTAGTTTTAAACAAAACGTCTCCATAATATATTGTTGAAGAATCTTTAAGATGATTACTTACTTCATTTAATGAATTTGAATTATAGATAACGTCATCACTACCGATAAAATATATGTATTTCCCTCTAGCTTTCACTATTCCCTTATTCATAGCATCATATATCCCATCATCCTTTTCACTAATACTATACCTAAAATACTCTTGGTATTCTTTCAAGATATTTAAAGTTCCATCCGTTGAACCACCGTCAATTACTATGAGTTCATAGTTTTTAAAAACTTGACAAATGATTGAATCAAATGTTTCGCGAATTGTAGAATAAGAATTATAGCATACAATGATAATTGAAATCAAAGGAGCATTCTCACTTTTGTCTTGCATATTCAATTTCTTCACTTATAAGTATATCAAGTATATTAAAGAAATCGCCATCATTCTTCCAACCTAACTTAACCGTAGCATCTGTATTATCTCCATATATATCCTCTATATCTGTCGGTCTCATTAAATCGCTAGAAATGGAAAGTTTTTCTAATGAAATATTAAGTTTGGAAAATACATATTCGATAATTGATCTTAAGGTAATGCTTGTACCAGAACATATGAGAAAATCTTCTGGTGTATTATGTTGTAACATTAACCACATCGCTTCTACGTATTTAGGAGAATATCCAAAATCTCTTTTAATGTCAATATTGCCGACGCTTAATATCCACTTGTCATTATCTTTATTCTTGACACATTCACTAATTACTTTTTTTACAAAAAAAGACTCAGTTCGAAGAAATGATTCATGATTAAACAGTACACCATTACATGCAAATAATCCATAAGCCTCACGATAATTTACTACAGTCCAGTTTGCTGAAGCTTTCGAAATTGCATAGGGACTTAATGGATGCATTGGAGTATTTATCGTAATTGGTAGTATATTGACCTTACCATACATTTCACTGCTAGATGCTTGGTAAAACCTTGCATTGTTTTTTACGATCCTGATTGCTTCAAGTAAGTTTAGCACTGAAATAATATTAAAATTTATAGTACCAATTGGTTGCTTAAATGATAAACCAACCGAGCTTTGTGCAGCTAAGTTATAAATTTCATCTGGCTCATATTTTGTTATTATATTGATAACCGCAGATAAATCTAGCAAATCACATTCATCAATAGTTACACGCTTGTCAATATTTAGATATCTAAGCTTATCAAGATTTATATAATGATTACTTCTGGTCAGTCCAATTACTATATACCCTTTACTAATTAAAAGTTTAGAAAGGTATGCCCCATCTTGTCCACTAACACCTGTGATTAGAGCTACTTTCATAATATTTGTTGATAAAGATTTGCAGTCTCCTCAAATGTTCTATCCCAAGAAAATTTTTGCAGCCTCTTGTTCCCTTTTGATATCAGTTCTTCTCTATAAATTGGATTTTCAATTAAAGTTAACAAGGCGTTTCTAATTTCCTCCTTATTTTCAGGGTCAAAATAAATTGCTGCATCACCGCCAACTTCTGGTAAGGAGCCTTGCTTACTAAGCATTACTGGACATTTACAAGCAAAAGCTTCTAAAACTGGTATACCAAACCCCTCATATAAGCTAGGAAAAGCAAATCCGAGGGCGTTGGCATACAAATTAGAGAGTATACTATCATCGATAGAAATATATTCAACTAATTCGCTTAATTTAAGTTCACTAATCAACAAAATTTCTTCAGAATTAAATTCTCCGCCTCCTGCGCAAATTAATTTTATTCTTTTTTGTCTAATAATTTCTGCTACGGAAGATAAATAGAAACTAAAATTTTTGTATAGTGAGCGGTTTCCAACATACAGAATATAATCATCATTAACTACTCTATTAATTTTGCTACCATTGGCATCTAATAACATAGAATTGCCTAAATATATAACTTCTATTTTTTCAGGATTGACGTTAAAGATTTCTATAATATCATTTTTGGTCGATTCCGATATCGCGATAACTTTCGAAGATTCTTTTAGCAATAATTTCTTATTGTCATATATTTTAGTATCCTGCTTCAATTCTGAATATTTATCATTAAATTTTTCATGAATCATATCTAAAAAAGTGACAACAAAAGGTTTTCCTTTTAAATATGGCAGGAAGTAAGGATGGTAATAGGTAGGATGAAAAACATCATAATTTCTGGCTTTTAATTTAGAAACGCTATTAAATTGATTAATTCCATTTTGAATTCTATATTTACCTTTAAAATTAAGTTTTGGAAAAAAATTAGATATACCTGTACAAGTATTTTTATTTAAATAAGCATTGTTACTTAATAAAAGAGAGACTTCGGCATCGGCATCAGCATTACCTTCAAATCTTCTAAATAACTCATAGTAATACCTAGATATTCCTCCATAATTCTGAAGGGTAAATGTTTGATGATCAAATAATACCTTCATTTAAGCAGATTTTGATTTATAAAGTCCCGATTTGATTAAGCACAGCTTAATGAGTTGTTTAAGCTTGTTTGTAATAAAGATATATCTTTTTGGTAATTCCTTAGTCAAAGTATATTCATCTGCCATCCTATTCTGATAAATAACTGAAGGTTCTTTAACTAGTAATGGTAAATTTTCGTGATCAATATTAGCCTGTAAGCTGTTAGAATTAAAAGTGTGAGTACCGTTTGCATTGAATCCGATATTACTTATCATATTATAATTTGGTATTATAGAGAAGTATCCATTAATTAGGTTAGAGAAAAAATATTGAAAATCCCAAGTATTTATTAAACCGTTTCTTGTTTTAAAAAAAGACTCGTAAAGGATTGCTTTGGCAAATTGGTTATCGGTTACAGCTGATAAAATGTCTTCTTTATAAGCATTTTGCAATTCAGCCATGTTAATGTCATACACACTCCACACTCTCTTCCAACTTGCCCATCCCCATACGTGCGTTAATTTCGAATAATAATAATCAGCTCCTCCTCTTTTGATACCGTCCTGAAAATTACATCCGCATATATGGCCAATACGATCATCGTACCTATATTGATTCAATTGTAAATCACAAAACCTGAAAAAGTCATTATTTGGCAAACAGTCATCTTCAAGAATTATGCCTTCTTCTATCTGATCGAAGAACCAGGTTATAGCCTGGCTCACAGCTTTCTTACAACCAAGATTTTCATCTCTGAATAAAGTAAAGATATTACATTCCCAATCAATATTATTAATAATATATTCTCTTATAGATTCAACGGTACTGGCTTCATTCTCTTGCCCTTGTCGTGGACCATCGGAAGCTAAGAAAAGTTGCTCAGGCTTACTATCTTTAATTGCCTGAAAAACACGTTTAGTCTCCTCCAACCTATTAAAAAACAGAAAAAGTATAGGTGATTTTACTTTATACATAGTTTAAACAAATAATATTGATTTGGTTTGCAATAAAAAAATGTGTCTTGTTTTTTTAAACAAAATATAATAGAGATAAGATGCATAAAACTGTGATATTAATGTAGCAATAGCCGCTCCATTAATGCCATATCTAGGAATTAATATAAAATTTAATATTATGTTAAGAACTAAACCTTGTACTGACTTAATTAAATTATGTTTATTTAAATTTTCTATCACCAGCATATTTCCGGCTGCAACTCCCCAAAAAACAAAAATGCCTGTCCAAATACTTATTTGTAAAGAAGGTATGGCCATAACATATCCTTTTCCATATAAAGTTTCAATAATAATCTCAGCACTAAATAGAAAAAACAAAGAAATGGACAAGCTTATGAAAAACAATAATTTAAATAATTTTAGGCTGAGTTTAAGGTACTCGTTCTTATCCATTTTGAATTTTTCTACCAATCTGGGGAAAAACGAAGTAACGAATACACTAGGTATAAAGTACCATAGCTCTGTAAACCTTGTAGAAACAGAGTATAGGCCTGTACTTTCTTCTCCCAATATATTCCCTATCATTACTTGGTCAAGCCGCATATACATCATAATTATTATACCAGATAATATTAATGGCCACGCCTCAAGTAATAATATTTTACAATAGCTAAGGTCGAACTTCCAATTAAAGACTTTGCTGGCACCATAATATAACACCATACCTAAAGCAGCAAGTACATATTCTAAAGAAGCTACAATAACGAATATCATCAAAGACGCCTTATAGTAAACAAGTAACACTCTAATTATGGATGTTAAGATAAAAACAATATTTTTTACAATCACTGTTTTTTTAGAACGCAAAATCGATTGGTTCTTTAAGTCTATAACATCAGTACTTTGAAACCAGAGATTAGAAACTGTGAGGAGAGCAATAAATAAAAGTTTATTTTCGTTTTTGAAAAAATAAAAATAAAACGCAATAATTAATGTACTTATGAAAGATCCAAATAATCTCAGATAAAAAGCTGTTCCTAATAGGGTAAATTCATCTAGTTTCTTATCTAAAAGGTATTTTACAATAATTTGGTCTAATCCAAGCGTTGCAAATGCGCTCACTAGGGCTATGCAGGCAATCACATAATTCCATCTTCCAAAAAGCTCAGGGCCTAAATATCTAGCAACGAGAATCCCGACAATCATTCCGATTCCTAACCTGATAATTTTATCCAAAAATAGCCAGAATGCATTTTTGGAAGTATCAAGTTTTAAGTAAGCTGCTATCTTTTCTTTCATTGCACCTATTAATATCTACTTTTTGTGCGTTTTTAAAATTTGCGAATTAACTTTAATATTTTGAGTCCAAATATTTCAGGTAATCCAAAACTCATCATTAATTAGTGAGATATTCTGATCAAAAAATCATTACTTTAATAATCTTTGGAACCGATTAAAATCAATACTAAAATAATTGTGACCTAAAATTTGTAAGGCAATATTTACTTCAAAATCCTAATAAAAGTCCTTTTAACAATAAGGGACATAATCGCCATAAATCCGAATAAAAAACCTCCCAATACAATTCCTTTAGACTTCCCTAACTGTTCTTTTTGCAATGGGTAAATTGGTTTATCGATAATCTGAACCAATGGAGTTTCTTTCAAAAGACCTAACTTAGTCATTTCCAAATTTTTAACCATTTCACTAAGAATGGCTTTATTTGTTTCAGCTGAAAATTGGGCTTTTTGAGTTGGAGCAACTCTCTGAATTTGTTTGGTTGGATTTAAATTAGGGGTTGCATCTGAGATTTCTACCGATCTATAAATTGCACCATTCATTACATTTCGAACTGAATCAGTTTTATGTTGAAGTATCTCAATGTTCTTCTGAGTTTTCTTAGTTTTTGTCGTAATGTAGAAGTCATTTACATTTGTTACCAACTCATCATTAAAAGCCTTTGCGAATAGCTCATCTGTAGCTTTTACATCCACTTGAATTGTACTAAGCTTCTTATCGGGTTTTACAACAGAAAGCAAATTTTTATTGATATCCTGAACTATTACACCTAGAATGCTATCTCGTAAACGGCCTTCTTTTGATAAATTTGCTGAATTAGATGTTACTCCAATTGAAAAGTTCAATTTAAATAGTTCTGAATTACCTTTCCATTGGTCTTTTAGCTTTTTAAATTCAATATAACGATCTACTAATAACTCCTTTTTACTGTCGTACTCTATTGGTGTTAGGAGCGTCTGCTCAATCATTGTTCTGGATTTATATAGTCCCAGGATATTATCTCCTTGAAATATTCCACCACCACTACCTCCTAAATCAACTCCAGCCATTGAAGCTATGCCTGCTAAATTACTTAAGCCACCGCTATTTTTTTCTTCTTCCAATACAAAGGTAGTTGTAGCAGTATAAACTGGCTTTTTGAAATAAGCATAAGTAAAGCCCAAAACGCCACCAGCAATACCAATAGATAATATAATCAGCCACCTAGATATTAAGTAACGTAACCATTCTATAGATACAAGTATAAGATTTTTTAATGAAACCTCATCGTTTTGAGGATTGATATTTGGTTGTTGACTTTCGTTAGTCATAATCTACTTGATAAACAATATTCTTCAAATATACTCAGGAAACGTGGTAACTTATTAACGTAACAAACTTACAATAATTGCTCCCAATGAAGCAACAGCCGTGCCAATTCCTATCCAGCTTTGTGCAGTCAAGCGCTCTCTATCGGCACGCTTCGGAACCAGAATCTCTGCACCGGGTTTAATTTTGGGATCATTATTAAAAAACAGGAATTTACTTACAGCAGCGGCAGAACCATTGGCATATTTAACATACACTCCACCCTTTCTTGCATTAGCAGTAAAGCCACCTGCACCGTTGATGTATTGCCTTAAACTTTTGCCAGGCAAATAAACAATGCTATTTGGATTTAAGATTTCGCCGGTTACTTTAACAGTTTGCAAAGTTCTGGGAACCCGGATTACATCACCATCTTCTACGATAAGATTATATCTCGAAAGGCTATCTTTTAAAATTTTAACCAAACTGATACCAACTAAATCGCTTTGAATTAATTTTTGTTCAACATTTGAGGTTAAAGTATCTTTTACACCTGCTTCCTGGGCTCTTTTTAAATTCAAGAATTTCCTGTCTTCTTCTTCTTTATTGTCAATCGCATTTTTATCCGTAGGATTTACTTTTTCTGCTCCCTGTCTTTTCAGCGATGCACCATCAGGATAGGCTGATGGTGTTAAACCTCCAGCTCTTTTAATTACCTCTGAAATGCGCTCATCTTTTCTGGTTAGTGTATAAGTACCGGGAAACAATACTTCGCCTTCTATCTTCACTTGTTTTTGTACCGTATATCCCTCAGAGTTTCTTACCGAAACAATGTCAAAGGGTTTTAAGATAAAAGGATCTCCCAATAATTTCAAATCCTGATCTACATTCACAATAAAAACCTCTGCAGCACGGGCAGATACAGATGTAGCATCACTATTTTTTACACGTCTGGCAATTTCAATCCGGTTTGGTGTTGCACCTTCTTTAAATCCTCCGGCCATCTGTATTACCGACTCAAGTGTCATCCCCTCTGCGTATTCGAATGTACCCGCAGCTCTCACTTCTCCCTGAACACTTATTTTATATTCATCTCTTAAATCGAATATCGATGAGATAGTAACTTTATCTTCACGCTGCAATGGAATATCTGCCTCAGTACCGGCAATAATTTTAGCCACATCAAAAGAAATCAATGCGGGTGTATTATCCATATTTAAGCGGTTGATATATCCACGATTTAAAAAAGCATCTTCAGTTAAACCATCAGACTTATTGATCAAACCTTTCAGGGTTAATCCTTTATCCAGTTCGTATTGCCCTGGTCTGAAAACAGCCCCCGCTATAGTTACCCGGTTTTCGAAGCGATCCAAAATGGCTTCAACTACAAACCGATCGCCATTTTTGGGTTCATAGGTACTAAATTCCGACGCAGAAATATCCGTTAATTTCCGTTCTTTATCTGTATTTTGAAAAACCTTAATTTTAGCAGTATAAGCCTGATTATTAAAACCACCAGCAAAATTGATTACGTTTTGTAAACTTTCGCCTTTAATGGTTTCGAACAGTGCGGGGCGTTTAATCTCGCCAACCATCTCCACCCTATTTTCATAAACCGGGATATTGATCACATCCTGATCTTGTAAACGGATATTTCCGCGTTGGATGCCACCGGTTACAAAGTCGTATACATCAATAGTACTGATAATTTTATTATTTCTGATTACCTGAATTTTACGATACGAACCATTATCATTTGGCCCTCCAGACGCACTGAGTGCATTATACACGGTTGATAAAGAAGATAAAGTATAGGTGCCGGCTTTAACAACCTCACCAGTCATTACTACTTTAATACTCCTGATATTCCCTAAATTAATGGCGACTGTAGATCTGCCCGATCTTAGCGCCGGATAGGTTGTAGATAATGCAGATCTAATTTTTGATGAAGCCTGCTCGATGCTCAATCCACCCACCGAAACTATACCTACGTATTGTAAACGGATAGTACCATCAGGGCTAACTTTAAGTTTATAATTAGCTTCGTTATCGCCATTAATATCAATCAGCAATTCATCATCAGGGCCAATGATATAACTGCGGGGCGTGGCCAGCCTTAAGTTAGGCTCGAAGGTAATATTACTGTTTTTAAACAGGTCGGCACCGAAAATTTTTGGTTTTAAAGATTCCAGGACATCAATTTTCGGTGTATTTTTCTTAACAAGAGAATCACTTTTATCTTTGTCGGGATTATTGTATTTCCGAACTGCCCCATCGCTATTTATATCTGTATTGCTTTGACCGTTATCAGTGGTACCCGATTCTTTACGGATTTTTTCTACCCGGGTGCGTAATTTCTGAATTTCCTCGGCTTTCATCCCTTGCGCAGCAGCAGCTTGCTCTAATTGTGCATCGCTATAGCCAACAGATTCGGCACGCTGGATCATCTGTCTAATCTGTGCGTCAGAAAGATCATCTACTTTAACGTTAGTATAGTTTTGTGCGGAAGCCGATAAATGGCAAAGGAAAATAAGGGTTAAAAAACTTAAAAATAAATATATTCTTTTTTTCATGGGTGCAACTGGCAGGCTTTTATCAACTTTAATATAGCCGTATTGAGAATGCAAAACTATTCAAAATTATTCAGAGTTTTAAATATAGGCAACATTTACGTTTTCCTGATGCAGAAACTACTAAAAAAGCAGTTAACTTATACTCTAATTATTTTTAAAAAAACCACTATCTTCACAACGTCAGGCTTAATCACATTTTTCACACGCTCTATTTTATTTACTCAAACGAAACGATTAATTTAAAGTTATATTTTAAATATCTTCAAAATTAGGCCCATTTCTTGCTATAAAGTTTCATTTAAATATATCATCCCAAAGTTTGCATGAGAAAATCCCTATTTATCCTTAGTATCTTATTTTTACAGCTAACTGCATTTGCTCAAACCAGTGCGGATTACAATTACACCATCGGTATCAGGGCATTTACCATTATGCAGATGCCAAAAGTATTGGATCAGACAAATTCCCAGAACTATGCTAAAGTATTCGGACATGGGGCAATGTTTAAGTTCAACGACAACCAAATCAGCTACCGCCTGGCTGGAACCTATTACCGCGATGATCTGACATTTGATAATACATGTGCTACGTGCGAAATCGCTAGTGGAAAGGTTACCGATTATTCCTTTAAGATCGGATTTGAGAAAAGCTTTAACTATACTAAAATACAGCCATATTTTGCTTTCGACTTAGGCTACCGCTACAATCGGTTTACCGGCAGCTTAGCATCAAAAAATATAATGGCGAATAACACCGGAAAAACGACCGATGCCAGTAAAAGTGGCTTAGTTGTAAGTCCGGTAATTGGCTTTAAGCTAAATGTTTTGCCACAACTGTCCATTTTTGCAGAAAGCAGTCTTGATTTCTTCTTTTCTTATGAAAAACAAGACATTACGCAACTGAATGGAGCATCAAGAGATGTAACAACCTACAAAAAGCTAGAGTCGTTATTAAATCCTGTATCTGCTGGCATTCAGTTTAGCCTGAGCAACAAGAATTAGCACAGTTTAATTATCTGGATAGGTAAACAATCTTTCAGATTATAATCTGGCATTAACCAAATCGCGATTGATAAAAGATTTGGTATCGAAAATTACTGTGCCATTATTTTTATATTGAAGATAATCCAAATCCAGAAACTCCTGGTGTGCTACGGCAAGGATTATGGCATCGTAAATTTCAGATTTATTCAACTGTATGAGTTCAAAACCATAATCAGCCTTAACCTCAGCAGCATTTGCCCAGGGGTCGTAAACATCAACAGCTAAGCTAAAGGATTTAAGTTCTTTGTAAATATCAATTACCCTGGTATTACGGGTATCCGGACAGTTTTCTTTAAAGGCAAAACCTAAAATCAATACTTTAGCGCCGTTAATCATTTTGTCTTTTGCAATCAGCATCTTAATTACCTTATTTGCTACAAACATGCCCATATTGTCGTTTACGCGGCGACCTGACAGAATAACTTCTGGTTTATAACCCAATGCTTCTGATTTATGCGCCAGGTAATAGGGATCTACCCCTATGCAATGTCCACCTACCAGACCTGGTTTATAATTGAGAAAATTCCATTTTGTAGAAGCGGCAGCCAATACATCAGTTGTATCAATTGCCATCCGATCGAAAATAAGGGCTAGTTCGTTTACGAATGATATATTCACATCACGTTGTGCATTTTCGATAGCTTTTGACGCCTCTGCAACTTTAATACTGGGTGCAAGATGCGTACCAGCTGTAATGATGGAGTTGTAAAGTTGATCTATTTTAATCGCTATTTCAGGTGTAGAACCAGAAGTAACCTTCTTAATTTTGGTTAAGGTATTTACTTTATCGCCCGGATTGATCCGCTCGGGCGAATAACCGCAAAAGAAATCAACATTATATTTTAATCCGGATATTTTTTCTAATACCGGCACACAGTCTTCTTCTGTACAACCGGGATAAACCGTAGATTCGTAAATAACAACATCTCCTTTTTTTAGTACAATTCCGATCATTTTACTCGCTTCTAAAAGAGGTTTAAGGTCAGGTTGCTTAAGGTGATCAATAGGGGTAGGAACAGTTACAATATAAATGTTGCAAGTGCTGATATCCGCAAGGTTTGAAGTCAGATACAATCCTGAATTTACTTTTCCCTTTAAAACAGCATTTAAATCTGTCAGGTTAGCTTCGTGGGTGCCATCTTCAAGTTGTTGTAACGCTGCCACACGGCTTTCGTTAATATCGAAACCTTTTACAGCATATTTCTTAGCAAATGCTATTGCAAGAGGCAATCCTACATAACCCAGTCCAATAACTGCAATCTGCTTATCTTGATCCATATCTTTCTAATGATGTGGCAAAGATATACAAAATCGTTATTAGACCTTCAATATTGAAATTCTATAACCAAGTGAGTGGATGAGAATTTAAAACTATTTTTAATCAGCATATTCTGTCTGTATTAGAAACCTATTGTATTTGGCACGCATTAAAAATAATAACATTGGAAAAGAGCGGCAAAATTAACATTGACGGCAAGGGGTATGGTCAATGTCATTAAGTTAAGCCACGGCACAAGATAATAATTTAACCACAGATAGGAAGGATGCGCACAGATATGAAAATCCGTGTTTATCTGTGCTCATCTGTGGTTAAAAACTCTTATCTTAAGACATTGGGGGTATGGTTGGTTCGGCTATTTACCGTAAACTTAAAAAAGAAGGTTATAGAACCTGCTAACCAAAACATCAGCAGAACTTGATCTCCGCAACCAACAGGCAGTTGCTGACTTTTTCTTTAAAGAAAACCTGATTATGTATTTTAGCAGTAGCTAAAGTTGGGGCATTGTGGCCAATAATACTTACCAGGCATATTTTTATAAGAAAATTTAGCCATTCAAAAAGTAAACAACGAAAAAGAAGTGGTGGTTTGGGTTCAGGATCGCCAATCCGCGAATTCTTATTTGCGGACGACCTTGCAGAAGCCTGTTATTTCTTAATGGAAAATATTAATCGAACTCATGTTATAATGAAACGAATGTCTATAAGTTAAAAGGCCTGTATAATACAGGCCTTTTAACACAATTACAAAAAATAAATGTGGCAGTATGGTTATTTTATCTGCTTCAATAAGTAACTTCCATATCCGCTTTTAACCAAAGGTGTAGCAATTGCAGTAAGTTGCTCTGCATTGATAAAGCCCATTCTATATGCAATTTCTTCAATACACCCGATTTTTAAGCCTTGTCTTTCTTCAATAATCTGCACAAACTGCCCGGCCTGCATTAATGAGGTAAATGTACCCGTATCTAACCAGGCTGTACCACGGCTTAATACACCTACTTTAAGCTTACCCCGTTCTAAATAAATGCGGTTAACATCAGTAATTTCATATTCACCTCGAGGAGAAGGCTTAATGTTCTTTGCAATTTCTACCACTTCGTTATCATAGAAATACAAACCTGGCACTGCATAGTCAGATTTTGGCTGCAGGGGCTTTTCTTCAATAGAAATGGCCTTCTTATCTGCATCAAATTCTACCACGCCATAACGCTCAGGATCTGATACCTGATAGGCAAATACTACTCCACCATCCGGATCGGAACTGGCTTGTAATAATTTGGCCATACCATCACCATGAAAAATATTATCACCTAAAACTAAAGCAACTTTATCTTTACCGATAAATTCTTCGCCGATTACAAAAGCCTGGGCTAAACCATTTGGCTCTGCCTGGACTGCATAACTAAATTTGCAACCTAAAGAAGCCCCGTCACCTAATAATTTCTCGAAATTTGGCAGATCGTGTGGGGTAGAAATAATGAGGATTTCTTTTATCCCAGCCAACATTAAAGTAGATAAAGGATAATAGATCATCGGCTTATCGTAAACCGGCATCATTTGTTTGCTGCAAGCTAAAGTTAAAGGGTGTAAGCGTGTTCCGCTTCCGCCGGCTAAGATTATACCTTTCATATTAGATTTGAGATTTTAGACACTAGATTTGAGATTAATAACTCTATCTAAACATCTATATTACTTTTATTTATTAATTTGTTTTATGCAGTCCACCAAACTATCTCTCCAATAAGGGATTTCTAAATTAAAAGTTTCTTTAATTTTAGTTTTATCCATTACCGAAAATGCCGGACGTGTTGCCTTTGTTGGATAGGCAGAACCTGGTATTGGATTAACTTTAACCACAGTTTCGCTAATATCAAATATAGCCTTCGCAAAATCGAACCATGAAGTTACTCCCTCATTGCTGTAGTGGTATATGCCATAAGCAGTTGATGAAGAAGCAATCACTTCAAAAATGGTGTTTGCGAGATCAATGGCATAAGTTGGTGTGCCTACCTGATCGGCGATGATATTTAGTTCATCACGTTCAGCTCCAAGTTTAAGCATGGTTTTCACAAAGTTATTGGCATATTCAGAATATAACCAGCTCGTGCGGATAATAAAATGGGTCGGTAATATTGAAGTAACAGCTTTTTCTCCATCAAGTTTCGTTAAGCCGTAAACATTGATCGGTTTAGCCTCGTCATTTTCTTTTAGCAATTTTACTTCATTTCCTTCGAAAACGAAATCTGTAGAAACATGGATTAAAGTAGCACTGTTTGCCAAACAGGCCGAAGCCAGGTAAGCAGCGCCAGTTTCATTAATGGCTTTAGCAAGATCAACCTCGTCTTCTGCTTTATCAACAGCAGTATATGCGGCACAATTGATTACAAAACCTGGTTGCTCTTTCGCCAAAAGATCGTTCAAAGCACTTTCATTTAGAATGTTGGCATCCTGTTCCGCAGGAAAAACAATTTCCGTAATTCCTCTTCGTTCAGCTACAACCTTTAAACACTGGCCCAGCTGTCCGCCAGCGCCAATTACTAATATCTTACTCATATATGCTGGAGTTCGGCAAATGGTTTTAAAAGTAGATCTTTATCCGAAATTGCCTGATCCTTTTCTGGGATTAACCAATCGATATTCAAATCCTTGTCATTATAAATTACTCCTGTTTCTGATGCTTTATTGAAAAAGTTATCGCATTTATATAAAAACTCTGCGGTTTCACTTAAAACAGAAAAGCCATGTACAAACCCTCTGGGAATGTATAACTGTAATTTATTTTCGGCACTTAAACGTACGGCAATATGTTTGCCATAAGTCGGTGAACCCGGGCGTACATCAACGGCAACATCCAGTACTTCACCTTTGGTTACACGCACCAGTTTTGCCTGTGCAAACTCTCCTGTTTGAGCATGTAAGCCACGGATTACACCATAGGAAGAATAAGATTGGTTATCCTGAACAAACCTGCCAGATAAACCTGTTTTCTCTTCAAAGGTATATTGATTAAAACTTTCGAAAAAATAACCTCTTGGATCTTCAAATACCCTGGGTTTAATAATCAGACAGTCTTTTAATCCTGTTTGTTCAATTTCCATTATTTGTTGCTGTACTGTTGTTCGTAGTAGGATTGATAATTGCCCGAAGTTACATTGTTTAACCAATCTTCATTTTGCAGGTACCAATCAACCGTTTTGGCTAAACCTTCTTCAAACTGTAAGCTTGGCACCCAATCCAATTGACTTTGCAGCTTACTGGAATCGATGGCGTAACGCAAATCATGACCGGCACGATCGGTAACATAAGTAATTAATTTAGCTGATTCTCCTGGTTCGCGACCAAGTTTTTGATCCATAATCGTACAAAGCAAATTGATCAGATCGATATTTTTCCACTCGTTATGTCCTCCAATATTGTAAGTATCACCGGTTTTCGAATTGTGGAAAATTACATCAATTGCCCTGGCATGATCTTCCACCCATAACCAATCGCGCACATTTTCACCTTTACCATAAACAGGTACAGCCTTATTATTTTTAATGTTATTGATCGCCAAGGGAATCAGCTTCTCTGGAAAATGATGAGAACCATAATTGTTTGAGCAATTGGAAATCACACAATCCATACCATAAGTATCGTGATATGCCCTTACAAAATGATCTGAACTGGCTTTTGACGCTGAATAGGGGCTATGTGGATCATAAGCAGTAGTTTCGGTAAACATGCCTTCTTCACCTAAAGCACCATATACCTCATCGGTACTTACATGGTAAAAACGTTTTCTGTCATAATCACCTTTCCAGTATTCGCGGGCAGCATTTAATAAATTCACTGTGCCGATTACATTGGTAATTACGAAAGCTGTTGGATCGCTGATTGAGCGATCTACATGGCTTTCTGCTGCAAGGTGAATCACGGCATCAAAATCTTCTGTTTTAAACAGATCGAACATTGCGTTAGCATCCGTAATATCTTGTTTTACAAACCTATAGTTGGGCTTATTCTCAATATCAGTTAAATTAGCCAGGTTACCAGCATAGGTAAGTTTGTCTAAATTGACAATTTCATACTGAGGATAGTTATTTACAAAACGGCGGACTACATGAGAGCCTATAAAGCCCGCACCACCGGTGATTAAGATTTTCTTCACAGTTATTATATGTTTTTCAACTGCTAAAGTAAGTTAGATTTAACTGAAATACAACTAATTTTGGCATTCATAACATCTAATCTCCTCTCTAATATAAAAAATAAATAGCAACGCACTTATTGATTTTTTATATTTAACAGATGATATGCATCTTAATTATCTTTACGCTCCTGAATGAGCAAAGAATAAAATGAACATCAAAACATTAAAATTTCTTTATACCGCATATTCAGATATTACAAACGGATAGAAATCATTAATAGACCAAGAGTATAATAAAAAATTAATAAATGATCGACTCCAAGATCAGTTCTCAAATTAACCTTCTCTTAAATGCATTGAACTTTTTTTTACAGAAACGCAATGATTCATATTGCTGAATTTAGCCTCTATTATTTTTAAAATACATCTTTATTTATTGTCTATCCACTTAATTAGGTGGGGCGCAGTTCCTGTATACCATAAAATTGCAGAAATAAAAAATATGGCAATTAAAATCCACAAAATAGGCCACCCTTCGAATTTGTGTTTTGAAAAAGGAGTGTAAGATGCTTCAAATTTATTATGTTCATTGCCCATCCTTTTACCCTTTTTCACCGGTTTAGGATCAGAGATATTGCTCATAAATATTCAGTTAGAAATACAAAGTTAAACTATAAACCTATAAATTGAAAATTAGTTTCGAGATTCTTATTACTTTAGTTTAACAGGAGAATACCGTTTCAAAAGAAGGATATAGTAAAAAATCCAATGAAATATGTATTTAAATTGATGCAAAGCAAAAGTCTGATAGAGCGTCGTAAGCCCAGCAAATAATTACTATTACTCAACTCATACTGACAAACACAGGAAGAAAACCTACATCGCAGCTACTGAACTTTCCAGTTCTTTATACCACTCTTCTCCGTATTTACGGATAAGCGGTCCTTTTAAAAAGCTATATACCGGAACCTTAAGTTCGCGGCCAAAAGTGCAGGCATCATGGCAGATATGCCAGCGATCGTAATTGAGGACCTCAAATTCCGGATATTTGGTTATCCGGATAGGGTAGAGGTGGCAGGAAATTGGTTTTTGCCAGTCTACTATACCTTGCTCGTATGCTTTTTCGATAGCGCATTTGGTAATGCCGCCTTCAAAAAGCACATAAGCGCATTCTTTATTTTTATCAACACAAGGGGTGGTTAAATCACCATCTTCATCAACTACATAAACGCCTTGTTCTTCAATCGCTCTAATGCCTTTTTCGTTTAACAAGTGTTTTATTTTGGGATAGATCTCTTCCAAAACAGCCTTTTCATCATGATCCAAAGGTGCGCCAGAATCACCTTCCACACAGCAGATTCCTTTACATTTGCTTAAATTACAAACAAAGTTTTCCTTCAATACATCTTCGTGCACCAGCACCTGTTCAACTTCTATCATCATTATTCTTTTGCTAAAGCATATTTCAGCCCATTGGCCGATTTTAATTCCATCGTAACTGCTCCCACCAATATTTCAACCTGTGCCTTTACAGGCACCCGATTTCCATCATCGGTTACCCAAAGGTATAACCGGCTATCCTTTTTAAAAATACGCCCAGGCTTAATAGACGGGCTAAATTTCAAACAGCGGATATTACCCAATTTACTCTTAACCGTTTCTTTGCCTACATACTCTACTTCAAGCGCCGAAATTTCATCGCCCAAAAAATAGTTCAGTTTAAACTTATCGCCAACTTTGATTTTGCTCATATCCAGGCTCCGGGCAAAGTAATAAGCCGAAACCAGATCAAAAGTCTGATCGGTTGGCGTGTTAAATGTCCCCCTGTTCGAAACTACTTTTTTAGCACTTTGCGTAAAACGCGCTTTATCCTGGCGTTTATAACTGGCCTCACGGATATTCTCCTGGTAGAAGTACGGCAAAAGGCTGGTTTTATCGATATACGAATCGTAATGATCCCTTATCTTATAAAAAACATCAAAAGTTCCCGAAGTTTGCGCATCAACGGTAAGTTTATAGGTAGGCCTGTTATCAAACTTTAAATCAGAATTAGCCACCTTAATAGTCGCTTCTGCGGCTGTGATAAACCCATACCTTAGTTTATATTGCAAAACTTCGCCTTCCTGAAATATAGCTTCTTTCTTCACGGGCAGTTCCTGAGCCATGGTGAAGAGACTGCATAATCCAGCCGTAACAGTTAAAAATATTTTTTTCATTGCTTTTGTATGCATTTGTGTGTGTTGCAGGGAAAACCATTTCCTAAAACCAGAATAAGTTCTTTCCTGTATGAAGATATACAAAAAGCAATCCAAAATTTAATCTTTTCTTTTATATACAGGAACAGTAGAGCAGGGCTCTCCAAACATAATGCTTTTAACTACCGGGGTAAGCAAATTGGTAACTTCTACATAAGCAGCAACCGGCACATCAATTTCGCCACACCCTTTTACTACCACACGTTCGTTCGCATAATCCTGCGGATTGATTTTAGCTAATGCCTTGGTAAACAAAACAGCTTCTAATGTATTTAAGTCTCCAAATACTACTTCATTCGAATAGGGCTTTAGCTTATTGGCCAGCAGCATATATGCCCATGTAGGTACAATGGCATCTGCAGAGCAGGTGATGGCCACATTCTTATCCTGATACTGCGCCCAATCGTGCTCCTTTATAAATGCCCGGAAATCTTTTTCCCTCAGCATTAATCCGTGAAACAAATTATCTACGATATCGTAAACTACCCTTTCGCCTTTAGGATAAAAATCTTCGAGGTTTAAAGTAATTAAACCGCTATTGGCAACTTTATTTATGATGTTTTCCTGAATTTCCATGGCCTTAAATAAAAAAACCGTCCCGACTGATCATCGGAACGGTTACAAAATTACGTATTTTCTAATTAATAGAATTTCACACGATTGTCTTTTATCTTGGCATTTTCCTGTAAAGCCTGGAAAGCTGATCCCAATGAACGCTGACCTAAACTTAACAACATGCTTTCTTTTTGTTTAAACATATTTGCAATTGGTGCAGGGTTTGTAAATCCATCAACAGTAAATACATATACACCACGCTCACCTTGAACAGGAGCAGATAATTTGCCTGGTTGTGAACCAAATACACTACCTACCAATGCATTTTCTTGTGCAACACCTGGAATTACAGGATTGGCAAATACTACGTTCTGTACTGGATTAACCGGACGGGCAACTTTAGCCGCAATCTGATCGATACTTCCTTTACCTGCACTAGCTAATTTTTCTTTCAATTGTTTTGCTTTAACCGCATTGATTACCATCGGTTCGATTTCTTTTTTCACATCAGCTAATGATAAAATACCTTTCGGGCTGATGTTGGTTAAGCGGGCTACCACGTAAGCATTGCTCATGGTATAAATTTCAGGTAAAACATCACCTTTATCTGCCGCGTAAGCATCCTGGATTAGTTTACGTGGGTTATCTAAACCTGCAGCAAATCCTTGTGTTGCAGCTACCTTATCAGCTACAGCTACTTTCAATCCTTTTTGGGTTGCAAATTTACTAAAATCATTACCTTTTACATCTGTTAAGAAACTGCTTGCCGCTTTATAAGCAGCTGCCTGGGTTTTACTACTTGCTGCCAATGCTTTTTCTACATAAGCCAATTTAGCTACCTTAGATGAACCGATCTGTTTTTCAATTTTAAGAATATGGTAACCAAACTGAGATTTTACAACTTTAATATCTCCTGTTTTACCATCAAAAGCAGCATTTTCAAATTCAGGAACCATTACGCCACGTGCAAAAGTACCCAACTCACCACCTTTATCTTTAGAAGGATCTATACTGTAGTTTTTAGCCAGTTCAGCAAAATTACCACCCTTTAAAATTAATCCTTTTAAGGAGTCAGCAAGTTTGATCGCTTTATCTTCTCCACCAACTTTAGCCGGATCGATTAAAATGTGGCTTGCTTTTACCGAATCAGGAGAGATACGGGTAGCAACCACTTTCACAATTTTGTACGAGTTACCGCTTAATTTCGGACCATAAAAACTGCCTGCAGGCAAAGCGAATACTGCCGAATCAACAGCCGGATCTAATTTACCTTTTGTGATATAAGTGAATGGAACTTTAACGTCTGAATTAATTGCGGCGAAAAGTGAATCGTTTTTAGCTACCTGGAAATCAGCGGCAATTTTATCTACCTGAGCTTTGATAGCCAATGAATCTGCTTTATTTGGGCTGATGCTGAACGTAACATACTCAAAAGCACGTGTTTCCTGCGGATTATTGAAACGCGCTTTGTTCTGATCATAATATTCTGAATAATCAGCATCAGTTAATTTAACTGACTTATCAGGAATTGAAGCATAATCTAAGCTTACATATTTAAAGTTAGCCAGTTTGTTACGGTTATTATACTCATCTGTAGCTTCTAATGAAGTTACATAAACCGAGTTACGGATTAAATTAGAATATTTGGTTTGTAACGCCTGGTTTTTAATCTCCTCCTGTAACATGGTAGATTGTTGCAAAGCCTGAGGTTCTTTCGATTTCAAAAAATTCATCAGGGTTGCACGGTCTAACTGCCCGGTTTGAGGATTAGAAAAATACTGTTTAATCAACGGGCTGGGATTCTGACCTTGTAATAAATCCAACAACTCATCTTCTGATACCGTTAAACCTAAACGATCATATTCTTTAGTTAACAAAACTTTTGCCAGCTCTGCATTCCATGCCTGATCAACAGCCATAGCGGTCATTTGTGCATTAGCACTTCCACCATATTGTTGTTTCATCTGGTTTACACCCTGATCAACCTTTGGTCCGAACTCATCGATATTGATGTCGTTACCATCTATAGACCCTACAACTTTTTGATTTGCCGACCAAAAAGGTTTACCCACGTTAATTGCATCACCTACTAAAAACGCAACAATTGCAAAACCGATTGCAAAGACCAGAATATAGCCTGCACGGTTGCGCAAAAATGTCATTAATCCCATATTGTAATTATAAATTTATTTAGTTCTTTTTTAAGAGGGCGCAAGATACAAATTTGCCTTAAAAAAGAAAACACAAAATTTTATTTATCAAGCGCTTAATTATTAAGGGGATGGAAGAGGTAAAATGGCAAATGGAAGATGAAAGATTTACCGTTAAAATTGACTTCAAAGCTGAGAGATTTCAATAGGATTCTTAATACCTGATCCATTTTACATCTTCCATTTTACATCAGTTAAAGCGCTACGCCTTCTTTCATATTCAATTCACCGTTTCCGCTATCCATTTCGTAGGTACTAAAATCCTGTGGTGCCTTGAAATTTATCCCTTCTCCTACGCTTCCGTCTACTCCCTTAACATACACCCGCTGATTGGAATAGAAAATTTTCTTCGATTCATCCCAGATTAGTTCCTGAGAGGAGAAGGTATCACCTTTACTGCTTTTCACCACCACGTTCTTCCTGAATTCGGTTTTGAGCTCATTATCTTTTCTGATGGCATAATCGCATACCAGATTTCCATCAATGGTTCCGTTAGGATTATAGAAATCAATGTTTACCCCTTTAATCATCTCCTGATAGGCACTCCCATTAGCGGGCGTAACCTTATCCAGTATCGGGGCCACACCTTTAGCTTTGATCCTCGCAGAATCGCTGTAGATAATATCCACACCTATAGTGCGGTCGCGAGATAGGATGGTCTTATTTATCGAAACTGAGTTTGCTTTTTTTAGATCATCATCGCCACAGGAAGCCAGAAAAAAAGGCAACACCAGAAACAGACCATATAAAAATGCTTTCAGTTTCATTAATCAACACGGTACTTACGGAACCAGGTATCATTCAAAGTAAAACCTAAATGGAAATTAATATATTGTTCCTTAACCAGGTTATTGTTTATTGTTCCTCGTTGTCCGAGTTCTGTTGTAAAATTAATTTTATAAAATGCAGTACCACCATTAGCAGTAGGTAACGGGAAACCAAAACCTAATGATGCCCCCATTTGTTTGATATCCTGATTACCGATCTTAATATAAGTTTTATCATAATTAACGCCAATGCGGTAATCTATACGTTTCAGGTAACTGTTGTAAGAAAATGCATCTGGTGTCCATTGACCTCCCAACGAAGCACCCCAGCTATCCTGTAAACCCTGGTTAACATTGTTGATACTTGTTGCAGACCATTTGCCCATCCTAAAATCGGCACCAATTAACCACTTGTCATTCTGCTGGATAGCGATCCCAAAATTGTGCGTTAAGGGTAAAGTAAGATTAGATTTACCGTTATTTACTGTATTTAATGTATCTGCTGCAGTACTTTCATTCCCATCCTGATCTCTTGTATATAGCGTAGCATAGGAAGTTAATGTTGAATTTATTTTTCCTGAAGTGCTTCCAGAGTAACCTAAGGTAACAATCGTTTTCTTACCCAATGTAAAATCGTACTGAATACCGTAAGAGTAGCTTAATCCCGCAACACTATTTTTGGTCTGAAGTTTTGCATTATAAGAACTTGCGCTATTAAATTCAGTAGCACGGCTGGTTTGAAGATTTCCGAAAATATATTCCAGGTTACCACCAATCCTTAAATGGTCGCCAAAACGGTAACCATAGCCCAAATAAGCTTTTGATAAACCACCTTCTCCTTCATAAAGTTGATTCAGGGTTGTGGTATCAACTTTCACGGTGTTCCTGTAATTATAACCCAGATCTGAATATGGTAAAATACCAAAACTCAATGCCGATCTTCTGGTAACCGGGGCTGCAAATGCCAGGTGACTAAAAGTAGAATTGAAACTTGATTCGCTTAAGTTATTGCGTGTTAAGTTGGTTACACTTGCACTCATACCAATATCAATCGTGGTTAACGAAATACCAGCATAAGATGCCGGATTCTGCATATTGATATTATTGAAACCGGTAACTTTGCTTACAGCGGTAGAAATTCCGCCCATTGCCCTAAACTGGGGCAATAAAGATCCTTTTATATTTCCAAGCCCATATCTTGAATATGGTGATGAAGTGGTAACCTGTGCCTGAGCACTTAAACCACAAACTAGAACGAGTATGGCTGCAATATAATTTATTCTTTTGTACATTTTAATCTGCAATAGCTTCATTTAATCCTTTTAATACTAAGTAAGGATCTTTTATAATTTGAGGCGCAAAGATGCTGTTTTGTAATTGTTTATACAAAAAATTAGCATCTCCCCCTGTTATAATTACCTTCAGAGCACTTTCTTTTTTATTATTTAGGGCGATAAAGCCTTCAATTTCGTTTATTATTCCCTGTAAAACGCCGTTCTTGATTGCCGATTGTGTATCAATACCTTCCACAATATCTTCATTTGCATCCCACTCCACCAAAGGCAAACGGCCGGTAAATTCGTGTACTGCCTTAAACCGCATGTTAATACCCGGACTTATGCTTCCACCAAAATATTCCTTCGAGCCGGTTAAAACATCGTAAGTAATACAGGTCCCTGCATCAACCACCAAACTCGCATTTGTTGGATGCAAACCATTTGCGCCTAAAATTGCAGCCCACCTATCCAGGCCTAAAGTAGCCGGCGTTTTATATCTGTTATGCACTCCATTTGTCAACATGGTTGAAAAACGGATATAGCTGGTGTGTTTTTTTAAAAAAACTTCTAATGGCCCAA
Organism: Pedobacter alluvionis; assembly: GCF_003664035.1. Classification (GTDB taxonomy): domain Bacteria; phylum Bacteroidota; class Bacteroidia; order Sphingobacteriales; family Sphingobacteriaceae; genus Pedobacter; species Pedobacter alluvionis. The sequence continues at coordinate 572,797 of NZ_RCCK01000013.1, read as the reverse complement.
TTTCCTGGTTAACACTACTGATGATAGACTTCGCCGGTGAAAATTTCTCAATCAATTGAGCCAGATCAAGTATCCCAATTTTATTGAAACGCTGATGGTGAACAATTTCTTTATTTGCAAAAACACCAACCTTAACGGCAGAATTTCCAATATCAATGCTTAGCCTACGCATTTACAATCTCCCACTGCAAATAATATTTTCTCCAGAAATTCAAATGACCCCATTTTTTATCCATCTTGATTAAAACTAAAAAGCTTTAATTCTAAAATCATCCACAAAGCTATTAATCTTTGTTAAGTTTCGTTCTAGTTATTTGTTAAAAAAGGTTAAACAAACAGAAAATACTGTATTGAAAGCACAAATAAAACGAACAATGTTTCGTAAAACCAACGTTTTTTGGCATTGCTAAAATAGTACGCCAACAGTACCGATCCTGGTGGTACACAAAGCAAAAAATGCCAGGTCCTGAAATCAGGTTTCAGGTAAAAACTCGCTGCAGAAACAATAAACATGAAAAATAACAGCTGAAAACTTTTTCTTGTGCTAATAAAACTCCTGAAGAAATTTTCACGCAGTTGTAGTGATGCCAATATAATAATTACCGTAACCGGGATGAGTACCAAATAATCGTTATAGTTAATTTTAAATACCGATGGAAACTTATTACCCAATGGTTTCCAGATCTGATAAAACGAGCTTAAATTATCTTTCCAGTAATAAAATACAGCCAAAAAAAAGAATACGGTGATAAAACCAATTAAGCCCGCTACCCATTCGCGCCAATTAAATGACCTGAAAAGCAACAACGCTAAAAAGATCATCAGCAACATGGCCATAAACGGAAAGTAGATCAATGTTCCAACCCCTATAATCATCCCGATATCAAAAACCGTGGTAATGGAATTCGCACTCTTACCCAGTTTTAAAAACTTATCTATAATCCAGATCAACAGGAAGTTGCATAACAATGCCGGACTAAGGATCATAAAAGGCATAAACAAGCTTGTTCCTGTGATAAACATCAGTCCTGGCAGGAAACTGGGTTTGGCCAATAAATTATGGTTATTTACAATCCGGTTGAAAATTAATGCCTGCACATAAACCAAAAGTGCCGCAATAAAAATATTGGTATAGGGAGTAAAGGCATTATCTAAATCTACATTGATCAGCAATCGGGCAAAAGGTTCCAAAAAATCAAAGTTCAGCTTATCGTGCGTTTCCTGAAAAATGGCAATACGCAGAAAGAACGTATATGCCAGCAAGAATACGAGGTTAATTGGATTTAGCTTTCTAAACTGATTAATCATGCCTTTTTAAAGAGTAGGCAAAGTAAAGAAAATAATTTAAGAGTAAGGAAGAAAGATGAAGAGCGGAAAGGCTAAAGCTTAAAGCTAAAAGACCAAAGCTTAAAGCGGAAAGAACTAAAGGGAGAATTTATAGTCAAATAATTATAGAGTTGTCAGTCTGAGTGGAGTCGAAGACCATGTGGCAAGTGACAAAGTATATCGTGAGGAGCGAATCTGTTATTTTTTTTGAAAAGCAGGTTCCTGTTCGTTTCGGTTCCGGTAGCCCTGCCATTCGCTTTACCTCACTGCGCTCGGTGCCCGCTCCTGTCAGGTTTAGATTACACAGGATTCTGCCACAGATTAGAATAAACCTAAGACCAAAGCGAATAGATAACTGGGGAATGTACTAATAGGCGATGTATAGCTAACCTTTCCCAAAAGCGCTGCTTTGCGTTAAATAAACCCGGGAGTAGCGGCAGCCCGATCTTTTACCGATGAATCGGTACTAAATTAGCATCGGGCTACAGCGAATAACGGGGCTGTACAAGCCAAAAGCTACCGGCATTCGTTTCCAAACAATCAAGTAAATTAATTCATCATTGGAGATGCTTCGACTACGCTCAGGATGATAAACGAGAAAGTCAACTCTGGACTACCTACTTAAGACTCAGGACTAAACCCTGGCATATTTCTTCACCATATCATCAATAATCTGCGCGGTTTCATCCGGAAAATTAAACTCATGCTGTTGAGGATTTTCAACCCAATTTTTGATAATAGGCAACCAGTTTGTGGTACTGCCCCAAATTACAGGCAAACCAAACTGTTTTAAAGCATAAGCATTGCATTGCTGCTCAAACTGGAAACGCATAGGAGCTACCAATAATTTTTTCTTCAAATAAAGTGCTTCTGCCGGGCCTTCAAAGCCTCCGCCAGTAAATAGCCCTTCGCAGGTGGCCAAACTTTTATTAAATTTTTCGTTATTAACAGGTTCTACAAAAACATTCCCTTCCTGGTAGGCAACTTTGCTGTGTTTAGAGAAAACCTGCCAGGTAACTTCAGGCAGTTGTGTAAAAAGCTTTACCAGACGTTTGTCGTCAATGGCAGGAAGATAAACGGTATAATGCCCTAAATTTTCACTTTTCAGATTTCGAATCTCTGCCCTGATTACCGGAGTATGAATAAAACTATCATAGCGATCGAAATGAAAACCAATGTGGTATTTAGTAGGTGCATAGCGGCTCAAAATAAGCTTACCCCAATCCAAAGTTCTTGGACGCGGTACTTTTTTAGATTTAAATGCTGCCTGATGGCTCAATGAAACACATTCAATTCCTTGCAACTTACAGGCCCAGGCACTCACCGGCTCAAAATCATTAACGATTAGATTGTAATCTTTGAGTGGCAGCTGCTTCATATCTTTCCTGAAACGGAAAAGATTCATACTCATCCAGGTTTTAAAATGGTCTACACCACCTTTTTTTCCAAAGATAAAACTGAAACCATGTAATTGGTATTTTACGGGCTGACTGAGTTTCACATCGGCCTGGGTACCACTCACTAAAATATCCAATTCGCCATATTTTTGAAGCAAAGGAATAATTTCCCTGGCTCTGCTGATATGACCGTTACCTGTTCCCTGTATTGCGTAAAGTATCTTCATTTGTGCCCGAATATCTAAAATTATTGGGCAATTTCATATTTTATATTCTGTAAAAGAATATTTATGTCGAGTTTACTTTTTAAATCTTCAGCATCAGAAAGAATTCCCTCATCCAATTGATCTTTTGTAAAATGTTGATGCTCATACTTAAATACGGTCCAGTTTTTATCCTGATATTCTAAAGCCGTTAAACTTTCCACCCAATCGCCACTGTTCAGGTAAGTTACTTTTCCATCTTCAGTGGCAATTTCGCGTTGCTCGGCCTGATGAATGTGACCACAAACGACGTACTGATAACCTTTTTCGATGGCCAGTTCTGCTGCAGTTTGTTCAAAACTATTAATAAACTTAACGGCATCTTTAAACTTAGCTTTGATTTTTTTCGAAAAGCTCATCTTCTCCCTTCTAAATGCGGTAAGTACCCAGTTTACGAAACTATTAATAAGGATCAGCGTATCGTAACCAACCGCTCCCAATTTAGCCAGCCATTTAGAATGCTGCATGGTTACATCAAAAACATCACCATGGAAAAACCATGCTTTTTTACCATCGAGCTCTAAAATCAGCTTATTTTGAAGGTGAAAAGTACCCATCTCCATGCCGTCGAATTTGCGGAGCATCTCATCATGGTTGCCGGTCAGGTAATGCACCTGAACACCCTCTGAAACGAATTTCATCAGTTTACGGATTACTTTCATGTGCGATTCGGGCCAGTAACTTTTACTAAACTGCCAGATATCGATGATATCGCCGTTTAGGATCAATGTTTTGGGTTTAATGCTTTTCAGATACTTTAAAAGTTCTTTTGCATGACAGCCATAAGTACCTAAATGTACATCGGAGATTACGACTACATCGATATTTCTTTTATCCATAAAAGGGAAATTTTAGGGGGAAGGGTAATGTTACCGCCCGGTTAAAGCAGTTTAGAGATAAATTAGTTGTGTTACCACTCTTCTTCCTCATCGAGTTTTACCTCAAAAGGGCTAAAGAAATAAAGTACAACAATTAATAAACATACGGCAAAGAATGACTCTAACATATCACCTGATTTTTCATTACAAAGATAAGACGCTGTATATCAAACAAATGTTACGACATTGTTAAATTATTATTCAATTTGATAAAGTATGTTAAAATGACATCCGAAGGGGTTGTTTGGTTCAAGAGTGCATTAGTCATTGGTCATTATCCACCGTCGTCAATGTTGAGGTAGATTCTGAATTATCCAACAGTTTTCCTTGCCAAAGGATCCTTCGACTACGCTACCATTGACAGATTCCAAAAAAAGGTCGTTTTATTTAATACCTGAAATTCATTGAATATGTATTCCCACGCCAGCAGCACATGTAAGCCAGCAATGAAGGAATATTAATGGTACACTTATTAGCAACAGTATAAAAAAACTCCGAACAGCCGTTTATTGTTTCTTTAACCAGGCTGCTCCGACACAGTGATACACCAACAATACCTTAAGATAACTTTCCCTTTACCTTTTATTTAGCTATTGTTAGCCTGCCGATCTAAAGCGAGTCAAATGTTTGATCTACCTGATCTCCAGCAGGGGCATCACTCAACCAAAGCAAGGGTTAAGTAGTGTGCAAGCAGGTGTTAAGCAAGCCTGGCCGAAAGGTGGCATAAACGTGGGGTAAATGTGGCGTAAAGGTGGACTCGGAATATTTTTGGGGGGGGGATCTTTAATCAGACGGATTGATTTGGGTTATCATCGCTTTTGATTAATCTAATATAAAAAATTATGGTGAAGCGGGCAAAAAAGAGCTTCGTAATTTTTGGCACGGACAGCAGAAATGCAATTTGTTCGTGTCTGTCCGTAGCGTTCCGAAGGGCGCTACGGATTAATAATAGAAAAGAGTCTGTGACTCGTTTTAATTGAGTTTATAAACTCAATTTTATTCTTTGTATCCATTAGAGACGCTATGCTTAACTCTACGGACAGAGCGGGTTGTCGAAGACCTATTTACAACGCATTAATAAAGCACTTCGACTACGCTACCATTGACAGCCCCAATAGAAAGATCGTCATCATAAGGCACGAAGCAGCCTTAAAGCGCTCGCTACTCGCGATAGTTGTAAGATTTCTTCCCCGAAAATCGGGGCAGGCTGTCGGCTGAAAAAGCCTTCTCGCATCCGATAGCTATCGGATGACAATCCCTCGCCGGAACATAGCACTAAAACCCTCTGTCAATTATATTGATTTTTATACAATAAATTACCCCTCAGGATGACAAACCGAGGGAGATATTCCGTGCTTCTGTGTTTCCGTGGCAAGAAACCGCTGCAAAAAATTCTGGTAACAAAAAACCCCGTAAGATTGAATCCTACGGGGCGTAAATCTATTTAAAGAAGTTTAAGCTTTAACCGCTTTCTTTTTCTTCTTTTCTTCTGAATAAAATCCAAAGCCCAATCCGGCCAATAACAAGATCGATCCAGCCAAAGAGATTTTCTCTCCGGTATAATACGATGTTGGATGGAAAATAAACTCAAGTTTATGGTTACCTGCCTCTAACTGCGCTGCCCGTAAAACATAATCGGCCCTGAAGTATGGCTTCTCAACTCCGTCGATATACATTTTCCAGCCTTTATCATAATAGATCTCAGAAAACACTGCTATCACGTCTTTAGCGGTTGAATATTCGTAAGTTAAATGATCAGGGTTGTAGTTCGTTAATTTAATAAAACCTTCCTGGCCGGTTCCTAAGCGTTTGGTGTCAATTGAATTCTTGAAGCTTTCATCAACAATAGCTTCCTTCTTCGCATCAAAACTGCTAATCGCCTTCATTTCTTCGTCAGCGTTTTTAGCAAACTGAACACTTTGTACAAACCATGCATTACCCGCAGCCGTTGCATTGCGCTGCATTTTATACGATCCGTTCTGAGGATCCTGTGTAATAATGTACTTGGTATTTAACATATCCAGAACGTCCTGGTTAATGCTTTTTGTTAATTGGTTATCAACCAACTCCTGAAAACGTTTTAACCTTGCGGAGTGGAAACCACCAACGGTTTTATGGAAGTAAGACGTTTCTGCACTTTTAAACGGATCACCCAACGATAGATCGAAAACCCTGAAGTTTGGATCTTTATCGGCTGAGATAAAATTATCTACATCCCTTGGCTGGTAGTGGTTATCTAAATCAGATTTGCTTACAAAATTTTGGTTGTTCAAATAACGACGGTCAACCTGCCATAAATCGATCAGGACAAACAAAGCCAACAAACCAAAAGCCAATTGCATGTTCATCTTCTTGGTGATAAAAGCCCAGGTAATACCAAAACCTAACGCAATAAACAATAACGAACGTAAAGCATCGGCACGGGCCAAAGCTACACGGTCAGCAACAATGCCATTTAAAATTTCCATCGCCGCAGCGCGGTTATTTTGTAAGGTTTGTGTTAAAGCGTCTAAAACCTGTGGTTGGTTGGCCTGCGTAAAGCTGAAGAACGCTGTAGGGATCACAGCAATAATCAATGCGAAACCGCCGGTTATCCCTGCAGACCATGTTAAACGCTGTACCAAATATTTTTGATCATATTTACCATCCTGTGCTTCTTTAATGGCCAAGATTGCCAATAAAGGAACCAAGAAGCCAACAACAGCTAAAATAGATTCAACTGCCCTGAATTTGTTGTAACCTGGTAGGTAATCAAAAAAGATATCAGATATAAATGGTAGGTTTTGTCCGAATGATAAGAACAATAACAAAATACTGGTTCCCAAGATCCACCATTTCCAACGGTGTTTTACAATAAACAAGCCGAAAACAAACAATAAACAAATGATGGCTCCGAAATAATATGGACCAGATGTACCTGGTTTATTACCCCAATACTGGTTAGTGCCCAAATTCTGTGCAACATAACCAATGGCCTGACGCGGATCTACACCCTGAAGATTTTTCTCTACTGCTTTATAGGTATTGCTTTCAGGTTTGATTATTTCATCAACACTGCTTGCACCGCCATAAATATTTGGGATCAGGAACGAGAAACTCTCTCCGATACCCTGGCTCCACTGATAAGCATATGCTTTATCCAAACCATTTGCGGGTTCGGCTTTATCGGTAGTTAAGTTAGATTTTCCACGAATGGTTTCTTTGCCATACTCATAGGTTGTCCACAGGGTACCTGCATTTACCAGAACCGATAGAAAAACACCTGCAACAATATAAGCGACAGATTTACCAAATGCGGGAAGCTGTTTTGCTTTAAAGGCGTGATAAAGTTCTATACAGCCTAGAATAAACAACGCTATAAATAAATAATAGGTCATTTGGATGTGGTTAGAGCGGATCTCTAAAGCCATAAAAAGCGCCAGCAAACTCCCACCAACCAAATACCGGCCTCTTAATGTGAGAATAATGGCGGCTAAAATAGGCGCAAAAAAGCCAATGGCTAATGCCTTATTGCTATGCCCAGCTGCAATAATGATAAAATTATAGGATGTAAATGCAAAAGCGATTGCCCCCGCAGCAGCAAGCCAAGGGTTTATTTTTAATACACAAAATAGTAAGTACGCGCCTAAAAGGTATAACAAAACTGTTCCAACAGGATCAGGAAAAATACCTTTAATTACATCGATACCGTACGTTGTAATGTTAAGAGGATACTGTACCCAAATTTGATAAGCTGGCATACCACCGAACATCTGATTGGTCCAAAGTGGGCCTTTACCATCTTTCGCCTTAATATCCATAATTTCTTTTTGCATGGCCTTCGCCTGCAAGACATCGCCCTGTTGTGGTGCTTTACCCTGCAAAACAGGACTGAAGTAGGCAAAAGTGATGACTACAAAAAATGCAATAATGGCTAAGTGAATGCCATTTTTATTAAACCAGTTATTCATTAAGGTTTGTTTAAGTTTAAACGAATGTCAAAAATAAAAAATTGGGCGGTATAAAAAAGCAATAAATTAAATGCATGCTGAATAAAAAATTAGATTTGTGATAAAGAATAAAAATTCAACCTATTTATTATGAGAAAGTTTGTTGTTACAGCTGCTCTTGCTTTATTATCTTTTTCTTCATTTTCGCAGCTGGTCAGTTTAAATAATGATGAAATCAAAAAGCTAAAAACGCAGATCAAAAACGAAAAGGAAACCCAAAAACTATACCTGGGCTTTGAAAAATCGGCATTAAATTATTTAACGGCACAACCAAACCCAATTGATACCATCCGGACTGAAGGATTATTAAAGGGAAATCCAAAAAAAGAAAAAACCAGGTTAGCCCTGGCAGACATGAACAAAATATTTGCATTGGCCTTACAATACCGGATTACCGATGATCAAAAATATTTAAACAAATGTGTAGAATTTCTTGGCGCATGGGCCAAAATTAATAAACCAAATGGCGATCCTATTGACGATACCAATCTGGATAAAGCCATTGAAGCTTACGACCTGATTAAAAAAGATATCCCTATAGCTGATAAAAAACAGATTGAACAATGGCTTACTGAAACGGCTTGGGCAGAAATTAACAGCAAACGGATGAAAGCGGGCAGGGCCACTGCCATTAACAACTGGAATGCGCACCGCCTAAAAGAAGTAGGCGAAATCGGCTATACTTTAAACAATCAGGATTTGATCAGGTGGGCTATCGACAATTTAAAAAGCCACATCAATATCAATTTATATCCCGACGGAACAAGTTTGGATTTTAAAGAGCGTGATGCCATGCATTACCACATTTACGACCTGGAACCTATGTTAAAACTGGCCATTATAATTGATAGGGCAAATGGGGCTAATTTTTATACTTATGAGTCACCTAAAGGATCTTCGGTCAAAAAATCTGTAGAATGGCTGATCCCGTACATCAATGGCGAAAAACAACACGAAGAATACGTAAATACAACCGTTAAATTCGACCGCGACCGGGCCAGGAACAATGAGCCTGGATTTGCTCCAGGGACAATGTTTAAACCAGATTTGGCTTTACCCGTATTAAAACTATCTGTCTATTTCGATAGGGCACAGGCTGATCTGTTAAAAAAAGTAAATAACAATGAGGCTAACTGGCAGATGGTGCTGGATGAGATTCAACGCGATAGCAAATATTCTCCAAACAAATAAACTTTCAATAATTTTTGAAAGTTTAAAAATAACTTTATATTTGTACATGGAATTAGCAGCAGCAAAATTAAAATTTATAGAAGCTTGGGGCAAATTAGGCTCAGAATGGGGAATTAACCGCACCATGGCCCAGGTACATGCGCTGTTATTAATTTCGCCCGAAGCGTTAACCACCGAAGAAATTATGGAGCAACTCAGTATTTCGAGGGGCAATGCGAACATGACCCTCCGCGACCTGATTGGTTGGGGACTGATTGAAAAGCAACATAAGGCCGGTGAGCGGAAAGAATACTTTTTTGCGGATAAGGATGTTTGGAATATTGCCAGGCAGGTGGCTAAAGAGCGCAAGAAAAGAGAACTGGAGCCTGTTTTAAAAATTTTGAACGAACTCTCTACGGTTAATGGCGATGAGAAAGACCCGGAGTTTATTACCTTCAAAAAATCGGTAAAAGACATTAACAAACTGGCCGGAAACGTAGATAAAACTTTAGAAACGATGCTTAAAGCAGAAGAAAGCTGGTTCTGGGGTTCGGTGTTGAAGGTGTTTAAGTAGATTTTGAGAGGGGAGACAAGAGTAGCAAGATAGAAGTAGCAAGTATCAAGACAGATAGAAAAGTCCGTCATTGCGAGGCACGAAGCAATCTTACAACGTAGCGGGAAGGTGATGGTAAGAGAGAAGTAGCAAGTATCGAGATAGATTTACCCTAAGCCTTACACCTTAAGCCCTAGACCTTAAAAAAGCCTTACCTATTGTTCGGCTTTATTTTTTAATCAAAACTTTCATATTTTACTGAAAGTATTAAAATTTAAATAAAAATGAAAACGCTTAAAAACCACGTAATTTTATTTGACAATGAATGCCCGATGTGTTATGCCTATACTAAGGCCTTTGTAAAAACAGGTATGCTGGCTCAGGATGGTCGTGAAGCTTACCAGGAAATGCCCCAAAATATTTGCCCACTGGTAGACCGGCAAAGGGCTGCCAATGAAATTGCACTGGTTAATACAGAAACTGGCGAAGTTACTTACGGCATCCAGAGTTTATTCAAAATTATTGCATACGCTATGCCCTTTTTTAAGCCTTTATTTTTGTTTAGTCCATTTGTTTATCTGATGCGTAAATTTTATGCATTTATTTCTTACAACCGTAAAGTAATTATACCAGTTGCAGTAAAAGGAAATAGCTTACAGCCAACTTTTAAACTCTATTACCGTATCATCTTTCTGCTTTTAACCTGGCTTATTACTGCTTATATATTAACAGATTATGCGCATCTGCTTACCGGTTTTGTGCCCCTCGGCAGTAAATACCGCGAATACTTAATCTGTGGTGGCCAGCTATTTTTCCAGGGTGCAATCATTAGCTTTTATAGAAAAGAAAAGCTTTGGGATTACTTAGGGAATATGATGACCATTTCTTTCGCAGGTTCACTTTTACTCTTGCCCATTATAATTCTGGCAAAATACATCAGCTTTCTGCCCTTATTTTTTCTGTTATACTTTTTAATGGTTGCGGGATTGATGTTTTTAGAACATATTCGTAGAAGTAAATTATTAAAGCTAGGTTGGTTGATGAGCATTACCTGGGCACTTTACCGCTTAATTGTTTTGGGTTTAATCTTAATTTTATAATCAAATCATGAAACACAGAAAAATTGTACTGGCCGGCGGAAATGGTTATTTAGGCAGTGTATTAGCGAAATATTTTAGCAGCAAGGCTGATGAAGTGATCATTCTGGCCAGAAAAGCACAAGCTAAAACGAACAATATTAAAACGTTGGTATGGGATGGCAAAAACATGGGTGAGTGGGCGTACAGCTTACAAGGGGCTGACCTCCTGGTTAACCTTTGCGGCAAAAATGTAAACTGCAGGTATACTGAAAAAAACAAAAAAGAAATTTTTGATTCAAGATTGATTCCCACCCGTTTACTGGGCAGAGCGATCGGAGAAATGGAAAATCCGCCAAAACTTTGGATCAATATTACTTCTGCAACCATTTACCGCCATGCCGAAGACCATCCACAAGATGAGTTTACAGGCGAAATCGGTGAAGGTTTCTCTATTGAGGTTTGCAAAGCCTGGGAAAATAGCTTTTTCGAAACAGACACGCCCGATACTCGAAAAATAGCCCTAAGAATGGGCATTGTTTTAGGTCTGAAAGACGGGGCGTTTCCACGCTTACTTAACCTGGTGAAATTGGGCATGGGTGGTAAACAAGGTGATGGCGAACAGTACATGAGCTGGATCCATGAAGAGGACGCTGCAGGTAGTATAGGATGGCTCCTTGATCACCCTGAAATTGAAGGAATTGTAAACTGCACTGCACCAGAAGTGATTAAAAACCATGTTTTTATGCGCAGCATCAGAAAGGCCTTTGGCCGCACTTTCGGCTTGCCTGCTCCAGCCTGGTTATTGGCTATTGGTGCAAAAATTATTGGAACGGAAACGGAACTGATTTTAAAAAGCAGATGGGTTAAACCAGCAGTGCTGCTACATAGTGGATTTGATTTTAAATACGGAAAGATTGATGAGGCAATGGCAGCCCTGAGCGGAAAACAATAAGGTAATTGTAACAAAACGGACGTATATGCCCACAATTATCTTAAGAACATCGATAAATGCACCGATCGGGCACTGTTTTGATTTATCCAGAAGTATTGATCTTCATTTACAGTCGATGAAATCTTCTGAAGAAAAAGCAATAGCCGGAAAAAATAGTGGTCTGATTGACCTGGATGAATCAGTTACCTGGAGCGCCAGGCACTTTGGCATTTCATTTGAAATGACCAATAAGATTAGTAAGTTGGAATATCCAACGTTTTTCATTGACGAGATGATTAAGGGACCTTTTAAAAAACTCCACCACCAGCATCAGTTTACAATAATAGATGCTCAGACAGAAATGACTGATGTTTTTGAGTTTCAGGCACCCTTTGGCCTATTAGGCTGGTTAGCAGAAAAAATATTTCTTAAAAATTATATGTTGAAACTCATCGAGAAAAGAAATAAGATGATCAAATTTCAGGCTGAAATTACATATTGAATTTAAACAAAAAACCCTGAAACAAGTTCAGGGTTTAGTTTCATTTCACTTCTTCGTAGTCTACGAAGTCGCCGAGTTTATCTGTTTTACTCTGATCGGGCTTTGGAGGCATATAATCTATTGAAATAGAACCTTCAGGTTTTGACCGTCTTTGTTGTTGCTGTTGCCCTGTTGCCTGACTCTGCATTTTGCTAGCCAGGTTATTAAACAGCATTGGCAGAATTAACTTAATCAACATTCTGATCAGCCAAAGTACCAATATTGTGATGAAAATGAATTTTACTAATGCCATTCTTTAAATTACTGTTGTTACAAATATAGACGTCGTAACATTTATTTTGTTACTTTTTTAGCCTTTAATTGCAATCCGATTACAAATATAATACGCAAATCAGGCCATAAAGGTTTTAATATCGCGATTAATCTTCAATAATTTCCGCTACGCGGCCAACCTGCCCATCTTCAAGCCTCACTTTTATCCCTCTGGAATGAAATGCCGATGAAGTAAGCAAATCTTTCACTACACCATAAGTGATGTTTCCAGACCGCTGATCTTTCTTCAATATAATCCCGACTTCTAATCCCGGATAAATGTCCTTTCTGTTTTGACCGTCCATTGTGCTGTATTGTTTGATGATGAAAACATCAAAAATCTATAATTATTTTGAATGTTAAGGCAATTTATTAAAATCTATTCCCGGTTTCTTACCCGGCAATTTAAATGATCTAAAAACCAATTTTTAAACCCAAATTGTTACTTGCCGAACTTTTCGTTAAACATTTTCTCCAGCGCGAACATTTCGTCGCGCAACTTTGCAGCTTGCAAAAAGTCCATATCTTTTGCTGCTTTCTGCATATCCTTACGGGTAGTATCAATTGCTCTTTGCAGTTCGGCCTTACCCATATACTGCACAATCGGATCTGCTGCAATACTGATTTCTGCATTTTCTACATAAGCCCTGGCTTTATTATCACTTGCCTTTTGAGAGAAATCGAGTACCGATGTTTGCTCTAAAATTGCTTCTCTTGATTTTCCGACTGTTTTTGGTGTAATGCCATGTTCAAGGTTGTATGCAATCTGTATATCTCTACGTCTGTTCGTTTCAGAGATGGTTTTTTCCATACTATCTGTAATGCCATCAGCATACATAATTACACGTCCTTTATCATTACGGGCGGCACGGCCAATGGTTTGAATCAGCGATTTTTCAGACCGTAAGAAACCTTCTTTATCCGCATCTAAAATAGCAACCAGGGTAACCTCCGGTAAGTCCAAACCTTCACGTAGCAGGTTAATACCTACTAAAACGTCAAATTCGCCTAAACGTAAGCCGCGTAGAATTTCTACCCGCTCTAAAGTTTTAATTTCGGAGTGGATGTACCTGGTTTTAATGTTTAAGCGATCAAGATATTTTGTCAATTCTTCAGCCATGCGTTTGGTTAGGGTAGTCACCAAAATACGTCCGCCATCTTTTATAGTAATGTCTATTTCATCCAAAAGATCATCAACCTGGTTAATGGCAGGTCTGATCTCTATAACAGGATCCAATAAGCCGGTTGGCCTGATTACCTGCTCTACCACCACTCCTTCTGATTTTTCCAATTCATATTCTGCAGGTGTTGCACTCACATAAATGGTTTGTGGTGCAAGGGCTTCGAATTCGTTAAAATTTAAAGGGCGGTTATCCAATGCAGCCGGTAAACGAAACCCATATTCAACTAAAGATAATTTCCTCGATCTATCGCCACCGTACATCGCCCTGATCTGCGGAACGGTAACGTGGCTTTCGTCAATGACCATTAAATAATCTTCAGGGAAGTAATCCAGCAGGCAGAAAGGACGCATACCGGGCTGCCTTCCATCAAAGAAACGCGAATAGTTTTCAATCCCTGAACAATAGCCTAGTTCTTTCATCATTTCAATATCGAAATTGGTCCGTTCTTCCAGTCTTTTGGCTTCCAATAAGTGTCTATCGGCAATCAATTGGTTTTTACGGATTTCCAGTTCTTCCTGTATACCCCAAATAGATGAATTGAACCTATCTTTTGGCGTAACGAAAAGGTTGGCAGGATAAATAGCCATATCTTCCAGTTTTTCGAGGGTTTTGCCCGAAACAGGGTCAATTGCCGAAAGTTCTTCAATATCATCGCCGAAAAAAGAAATGCGGTAGGCATGATCCAGATAGGCAGGATAAATGTCTACGGTATCGCCCTTTACCCTAAAAGTCCCCCTTTTAAATTCGGTTGTGGTACGCGAGTATAAAATCTCCACCAAACTATGCAAAAATGCATTTCTCGAAATCCGAAGCCCTACACCAAAGCGAAAAACCATCCGGGAAAAATCTTCCGGATTACCCATACCATAAATGCATGAGATGGATGATACCACGATAATGTCGCGCCTACCGCTCATTAGTGATGACGTGGTACGTAAACGCAGTTTTTCAATCTCCTCGTTAATACTTAAATCCTTTTCGATATAAGTATTGCTTGAGGCGATAAAGGCTTCTGGCTGATAATAATCGTAATAAGAAACAAAGTAATTTACCGAGTTTTCGGGAAAGAAATTTTTGAACTCTCCGTAAAGCTGTGCTGCCAAAGTTTTATTGTGACTTAAAATCAAGGTAGGCTTTTGGGTCTGCTCAATTACATTGGCCACGGTAAACGTTTTTCCAGATCCAGTTACGCCCAATAAGGTTTGATAATGTTCGTTAGCATTTACACCATCCACCAGCTGTTTAATGGCACTAGGCTGATCTCCGGTAGGTTGATATTCTGAGGTGATTTTAAATTTCATGAGTAAATCAAATATACGATTTAGGGACTAAACAGTAAAACAGGCGAAAGTCAGGAAAGTTGGAGATTGACCGGTTAATAAAAATTTTAAGATTATATAAATAATATATGAGAAAAATTAAATATTGCGTTTAAAACGTTTAAATGGATATCAACCTAGTAAATCGAAAGTTTAACTTTTGATTTACTAGGTTTTTACGTATATTTGTTTATGCTAATTATCAGAAATCTTGCAGCACAGTTAAAGAATAAGCTTAAAAAGTCTCCCGCAATCGCAATCCTCGGGCCACGGCAGGTTGGAAAAACTACTTTAGCAAAAAGTTTAAGCAGCGATTACATCTACCTTGACATGGAAAATCCCCGGGATGTGGCTAAGCTACAGGATGCTTATACTTTTTTAGAAAGCTTGCAAGATTATACCGTAATTATTGATGAGGTTCAATTATTGCCGGAATTATTTTCTTTATTACGCCCTTTAATTGATGCAAAAAGAACTCCTGGAAGATTTATATTGCTTGGATCTGCTTCTCCTGAATTGGTTAAGGGGGTTTCTGAAACATTAGCTGGAAGAATTTCTTACAATGAATTATGTCCTATAGGATTAACTGAACTGCCGGAAGAATTAAACTTTGAGCAACACTGGTTTCGTGGTGGGTTTCCAGAATCTATATTGGCAGAAACCGATCTGTTAAGTAAAGAATGGATTGATGATTTTATTGTAAGTTATGTAGAAAGAGACTTGGCTAAGATGTTTAACGTGGACCTGGCGCCAACTTTGCTAAGAAACTTTTGGAGTATGCTTGCTCATTTGAATGGAAATTTATTTAATGGAGAGTCTTTCGCTAGATCGTTAGGCGTAAGCGCACCTACTGTTAATAAGTATTTAGATTTTTTAGAGGGAGGATTTTTGATCAGACGTTTGCAGCCGTGGTTTGTTAATGCGAAAAAGCGCTTGATTAAGTCGCCTAAGACATATATAAGGGATACAGGGATTCTTCATCGTTTATTAAATATTCCAGGTTATAATGATCTTTTTGGTCACCCAGCTATAGGCGCATCCTGGGAGGGCTATGTAATTGAGCAGATTTATCAGATGAAAGCAAAGCAGACTGACCTTTTTTTTTACAGGACACAAACCGGAGCAGAATGTGATTTAATCCTCGTTCAAGGCATTACACCAATAGCATGTATTGAAATTAAACTGTCGAATGCTCCAACAGTATCAAAAGGGTTTGTAAGTTGCATAAAGGATCTGGAACCGAAGTATAAATATATCATTACGCCAAAAAGCGAAACTTACCCGGCATCAAATGATATAACAGTAATCAATCTAAAAAATTTCTTAGTGAATGTTTTACCTCAAATACAATAAAAAATCCCCGTTGAAGAAAATTCAACGGGGATTTTTATAAGTGTCGTCATCTCGACTGAAGCGCAGCGGAATGGAGAGAAATCATTATTTCCCTGCAGCGACCTGCATTGGATTTTTACCAACCGACTGGCCTCTTACAGCACCGCCGGCTTTCATTTTGTAAACTTTGAATTTGCTTTCTTTTGCTTTACCGCCCCAACTATTGTTTGAGGTATCAATATCAGCAGTTTCACGTAATGGGTCGACTAAAATTGAAGCAACTTCTTTGTTTTTTACGTAGAATTTCGAAGTTTTCAGTTCATTATGTCTCCAGATCTGTGCCGGGATACGGTCGATCTCTTTGGTGCCATCTTTATAGGTAAACTCCACAATAACAGGCATTACTAAACCACCTTTGTTACTAAAGCTTAATTCATATAAAAACTGGTTGGCGTATTTACTTTGATCGGATTCTGCAACAACTTCTAAAGGTGGTGTCATATCCATTTTTGTAGCTACAGTAGTGTCAATTTTTACCAATCCTCTATCGTATTTATAATAAAAATCCTGTGCTGCAGTATTCTTATCAACATAGAAGTTGATTTTTTTATCCTCGCGGTTTCTGATTTTTGAAATATCTTCAAAAGCATTCACCGCAGGTTTATCAATTTTCACCATCCTCGATCTGGTAGCAGGAACTTCTTTAGGGAAATCGGCTTTAGCAAATTTTACGCTATCCAATGAGATATCACATGGATCTGTTCCATAAAACCAACCTCGCCAAAACCAATCTAAATCTTCACCACTGGCATCTTCCATGGTACGGAAAAGATCTGCCGGTTGTGGATGTTTAAAAGCCCATCTTTTTGCATATTCTTTAAATGCGTAATCGAATAGTTCTCTGCCCATAATGGTTTCGCGAAGTATATTCAGGCCTGTAGCCGGTTTTGAATAAGCATTTGGGCCAAAACGTGCAATGTTTTCTGAGTTGGTCATAATGGGTTCCAACTCATCTTTAGGCAGTTTCATATAATCAACAATGGTGTAGGCAGGCCCTTTTTTACTTGGGAATTTGTTATCCCAAAGCTCTTCGGTTAAATATTCAACAAACGAGTTCAAACCTTCATCCATCCAGGTCCATTGACGTTCGTCGCTATTTACAATCATCGGGAAAAAGTTGTGCCCAACCTCATGGATAATTACACCAAGCATTCCGTTTTTGGTGCTTTCGCTATAAGTTCCGTCTGCATCCGTACGGCCATAGTTAAAACAAATCATCGGATATTCCATTCCATTGGCTGCTTCGATACTTTGCGCAACCGGGTAAGGATAAGGAATGGTAAAATCTGAATAGGTTTTAATAGTGTGTGCTACTGCACGTGTAGAAAATTTACTGTACAGGTTGTAAGCTTCTTTTCCATAAAAACTCATACACATTACGGTATTGTTGTTGGCCTGGATTTTTTGTGGCATGGCATCCCAGATAAACTTACGGGAAGAAGTCCATGCAAAATCGCGAACATTACTGGCATTGAAAACCCAGGTTTTTTTAGTGGTTGATTTTTTGGTTTCCGCTATTTTAGCTTCAGCCAAAGTTTGAATCTCTACAGGTGCAGCCGCCGTTTTTGCAGCATTGTACCTGCTTAACTGCATAGGGTTTAAAACAGCGCTATAGTTGATACATTCGCCAGTTGAGCCAACAAGGTGGTCAGCAGGAACAGTCATCTGTACTTTAAAATCGCCAAAAGTTAAAGCAAACTCGCCTCTTCCTGTAAACTGGTGGTTCTGCCAGCCTTGAAAATCGCTGTACACACACAAACGTGGGTACCATTGTGTCATGGTAAACAGGTAATTGCCATCAGCCGGGAAAAACTCGTAACCACCGCGGCCACCAACACTCATTCTGTCGGTAATTTTATAGTTCCAGTCGATATTGAAAATCAATTTCTGTCCGGTTCTTAAAGCTACTGGCAAATCAATCCTCATCATGGTTTTATTAACCGTATATTTTAGGTTTTTACCTGTTGCATCCGTTAATTTGGTAATGTTAATCCCATCGCCATTGTTAGCAGTTGCACTTAACTGGTCCAAACTTTTGGTTGTGCCCATAAGAGGCGTTTTGGTAGCATCCTGATAGTTTGCGTTCTTATCGGTGCTATGCTCGTTTTCATCAAGTTGCAACCAGATATAAGTTAGAGGATCAGGAGAGTTGTTGGTATAAGTTACGGTTTCAGATCCCGTAAGCAACAGGTTTTTTTCATCCAGCTCACATTTAATGTTATAATCGGCACGTTGCTGCCAGTATTTAACGCCCGGTGCGCCACTGGCTGTGCGCTGTTCATTTGGTGTTGGCAAAATAGTGCCCAATTGCTCAAACTTATTCCCGTGGTTGCTCCCAGGGTTATTCTGAATATTTTGAGCCATAGCTAAACTTCCAGAAAGAAATAGCAAGCCGGTTAAAGTAAATAGTTTATTCATTATATGTTTATTAAAAAGGAATTCGTTCTAAAGCCATCTTTAAAGCCAGGCTGAATACGGCTGCTGATATAAATAAAACCCAACTCATACGTTTTATGCGGGTGTAATTGAAAATTAAAAAAGTAATTAAAAGAATGATAATCACCATAAAAATCTGTCCTGCCTCAAGCCCTACATTAAAGCCGAATAATCCCCAGCCAATATTCTGGTCTTTTGCCAACATGATCCTGATGGAATTAGCGAAACCCATGCCATGGATCAATCCAAAACCCAATGCCAAAAAGTAATTGATCTTAATGGATTTTAAGGAGAAATTCTTTCTGAACAAATTGCTGATAGCCGTAATGACAATGGTACAGGGAATCAAAAACTCTACCCACTTACTATCAAACCTAATGATATCCAATACGCTTAAAAGTAAGGTAAATGAGTGACCTATGGTAAAGGCCGTAACCAATACAAGTACCTGCTTTAAATTGACATAACTGTAAATAGCCACCAGGGCTAAAACAAACAGCTGGTGATCTAAAGCGTCGGCACTGATAATATGCTCCCAACCCAATTTAAAATAAAAGATAAAATCTTGCAACGGCATGAAATAATAAGCTAACTATTGGATTTAAAATAGTTTATAAAGCTTAAAATTATGTTTTTAATTGCAAAAAGCCCAAATATCCTTAAAACAAAAGCATAAATCTTAAATTTGTTACTGTTTTTGTGTTATTTATGCCAATTATTTGGTTTTAGCTTTAAATCCTAACTTTGTTTTCTCTTAAGAAAAAAATTATGCGTAAATTAAAATATACCCTGCTGTTTTTGTGTTGTGCCTTTTTTTCTGTTAAAGCTGGTATAAAACACCCGTTGCATGTAAGCACAACTGAAGTAAACTTTAATGCAAAGGATAAAACTTTAGAAATAAGCTGTAAAATCTTTTCAGACGATTTCGAGGCAATTTTAGCCAAATTATACAAACAGAAAACCGATCTGAGCAATCCGAATATGAAAGGTACAATGGACGAATTGGTCAAAAAATACCTGCTTTCTCATTTACAGCTAAAAGCCAACGGCAAAGCTGTTGCCATGAACTACATCGGATTTGAGATCGACCATGAGGCCACTAATATTTACCTGGAAGTTGAAAAAGTTGCAGCTATAAAATCTGTTGAGGTTAACGATAGCATTTTATACGATATGTTCGATGATCAGATGAGTATCGTACACGTGGTGAAAGGTAGCAATCGTAAAAGCACCAAAATCCTTTACCCCGAAAAGAAATTCACGGCAAACTTTTAATTGTAATTTTTGTATTAGATAATGATTCAGAGTTAAATTACCGTTAATTTTAATGGTCAATATTAGTTAGGTTAATATAGGCTGAGAAATATTTCTTGTAATCTTTTTTTAAATACAGCGTTGTTAAAAATAAGTTATGCATCTAATCATCTTCTCCAACATATTAACGCCTCGGATTAAATATATCTTCAATTTCATTTTTAAAGAGATCCTTAAAGCAGAATTAGAATTTACGAGCAATAGCACATATTTTCTGCAAAGCGAACACATTAAAATCAGTTATGGCGATGAACCCTTAGGCGAAGAACTTTTCTTTAAAAGTACACCTTTGCTTTTCTCTAATAAATTAGAAGAAATTAAACTGAAGACCGTTTCATTTGGAGAATACCAGGCTCCTTTTCCGGTAGAGCAATCTGCCTTACCATTCGATGTTTTTGCTGCGTCCTTTTTTGTAATCAGCAGGTATGAAGAATACCTTCATCAGCGAAATACGATAGAAGAGTTTAAGCCCTCAAAAAGTTATCAGCATAAATGGAGGGGTCTGGATAAGCCGATTATTGATGAGTGGGCATTAATCATTAAAAGTATCATCAGGAAAAAGCATCCAACTTTTAAGTTTCAGGAAAAGAAATTTCAGCACCGGACTACCATCCATTTTAGTATGTTACCGCATTTGCCTGATGGTTTCTTAAACAGAACCAAATTTATTTTCAGCGCTGTATTTAAAAAAGAGAATAATTACCTGGGTTCGGAATTTGACAGGTTAACAGGAGTTGGGATTAATAATGAACAAGTGCTTGAGCAGGTAAAGCAAATCTTTGTTTCTAAAAAAAGCAATCCACTTTATTTTGTCGATTTCCCTGAGGTTCCGATGGATTACATCAGAATAGACAACATTGCTAAAATCTTGAATAATCAATCAGTTGGATTGTTAAGGCCCTGCGCCAGCAACACTCAAAAGATGACTGAAATTAAAGAAGGTTTGGTTAAGCTCAAAAAAACCCAGCCAAACCTCACTACCTCAACCAGCCAACAGTTAGAAGCATTAAAATTCCCGATCTGTTATTTAAATGTTCTTAATTCGGGCATTACTTCCGATTATTCTATGGGTTATGGCAATGCACCAGGATTTAGGGCGGGAACGTGCACTCCGTTTAACTGGTATGATCTCCAGCTCGAGAAAGTAACACCCCTGGTAGTTCATTCCTATTGCTTAACCGATCATATCTTTCAATTTTTAAGCCATGAAGCAGCAACAGAAAAAATACATCAATGTATAGATGCAGTAAAAATGGTAAACGGCAACTTTTATAGCAGCTGGAGCTTGAAAAGTTTATCAGATCATCCTAAATACAAGAAGTTAAAAATACTTTTAGAGAAATGCTTAATTATGCAGGGAATTGATTTTAGTTTAACATTATCT
This sequence comes from Pedobacter alluvionis, assembly GCF_003664035.1. Taxonomy (GTDB): domain Bacteria; phylum Bacteroidota; class Bacteroidia; order Sphingobacteriales; family Sphingobacteriaceae; genus Pedobacter; species Pedobacter alluvionis. The sequence continues at coordinate 551,368 of NZ_RCCK01000013.1, read as the reverse complement.
GGCTCAGAATTGCTAATTTTAATTATTAATCCCATAATTGTCGCAAACCCCTAATTTTTCAAGAAACCAGATGATGATTTTTGATGTAAGCAAGACAAAATCTATCGCCAATACTTTTATTGCCGAACTTCGGGACGAGCATATCCAGAAAGACTCAATGCGTTTCCGCAAAAACCTCGAAAGACTTGGTGAGTTCTTTGCTTACGAGATCAGCAGATCATTGACATACACTCACCAGGAAATCGTAACGCCTTTAGGTGTGTCATCTTGTGAAGTTTTAAGCCAACAGCCTGTTTTAGCTACCATACTCCGGGCGGGGTTACCACTTCAACAGGGCCTGCTCAACATCTTCGACAAAGCCGAATGCTGCTTTATTTCTGCTTATCGCAAAGTAGATAAGGGCGGCGATTTTGTAATTCAAATGGATTACATTTCTACTCCGGATTTAGAAGGAAAAGTTTTAATTATGGCCGATCCAATGCTGGCCACCGGACAAAGCATGGTGATGTGCTGTAAAGAGCTGATTAACCGCTACAAAATTGCCGAGCTTCATATCGTTGCTGCAATAGCGAGTGCAGAAGGTGTTGCCCACGTACGTGCCAACCTGCCTAAAGCAAAACTTTGGCTTGGGGCAATAGATGAGGAAATGACCAGTAAATCTTACATCGTACCGGGTCTTGGCGATGCCGGGGATTTAGCTTATGGAGAGAAGATTTAGGTTAGTTATTAGTCTGAAGTCTTTGGTTCCGAGTCTTGTAACGCTCAATATAAAATGAATATCCTCTTTGTTTGCAGTAGAAATAAATGGCGTAGTGCTACTGCCGAAACCATTTATAAGAACCATCCCGAACACCAGGTACGCTCAGCCGGCACTGAGCCATCGGCAAGAATTAAAATCAGTGCAAAACTGATTATCTGGGCAGATCTCATCTTTGTGATGGAGAAAAAACATAAACAGAGGATTTTCGAACGTTTTGCTGAAGAAATGTACGAAAAGGAAATTATTACGCTCGATATTCCGGATGATTATCAGTACATGGATGAGGAGCTTATCGAGGAGATTAACGCAAAGGTGGGAGATTATTTACAGAAGATTCGTAAATAAATAGATTAAAGCGCCGTCATGATTTAACCAACTGAATAACAGTGTTTAAATTAAATTTACTATGTTTGAAGAAGACTGAATGACATTATGTTTTTGGATCAATTATGAGTATTTTGCTAAAGACAACTTTTTAACCTATCAATTCACTAGTGAAGGAATAAATGGTTCTATCGAAAAAATTGTTCAATATTCAAAATTAACTGTGCCTAGCATTGGTACAGTATATAACCTTGGTTTTGGTGATCTTACTGCGGATGGTAATATTAGCGATACTGTAAATAGTAATAATGGAGATATGAAGAAAGTTCTTTCTACCGTCGCCAATACTGTTTATGATTTTACGGAACATTATCCTAATCAATTTATTTTTGCACATGGAAGTACTCCAATCAGAACTAAACTATATCAAAGGAAAATAATACAGATGTTACCAATAATTAGCACAGAATTTGATATCTATGGACTTAATAAGGCAGGGTGGGTAGAACTTACCGTTGCAGAGGAGTATAGGGCTTTCTTGATAAAGAAGAAATAATCAGTTATATTTGATAACAATATATAGAGAGGAGAGATTATATGCCTACTACAGTTAAAAAAGGTAACCAACATACTGATCATGGTAATGCTGTAATCAGTAAGCATGTTAAAGGTTATGAAAATGATCTGTATTTTGTCAAGAAAGCAGATAAAGCAACAGAAATACTTGAGAAATTCGGTCTTCCGGATGTAAAGAAAAAATAAATATAATGCCTGAGGTTTTCAGGCATTATTTGTTTAAAGTCCAAACTAGCCAGACTGTCAATTTATTATATCTTAATGATTAAAGGGCAGTATTAATAGAAACGCTTAAACTGAAACCTTTCTGATTACCTATAAATCAAAGATCATTAAGCTACCTTTGTGAAAACGTCACAAATGAAAAAACATATATTCTTCGACCTTGACCATACCATCTGGGATTTTGACCGCAATGCCGAAGAAACATTAAACGAGCTTTATCATACTTATAAACTGGATGAACTCGGCCTTAAATCCTGCGCCGATTTTATCTCCACTTACACCGAAAATAACCATCAATTGTGGGCCGATTACCACTTGGGCAAAATCACAAAAGATTTTTTAAGATCGGAGCGCTTTAGCAAAACGTTTATTCAATTGGGAATTCATCCTGATGTTGTTCCTCATCAATTTGAAGACGACTATGTAAATATTTCACCAACTAAAACAAATTTGTTCGAAGGAGCAGAAAACGTTTTGGGCTATCTTCAACAAAAGTATACTCTGCATATTATTTCTAATGGGTTTAAGGAAACAACCTTAACCAAAATGAATCTTTCGAATCTTAATCCATATTTCGAAAATGTAATTATTTCGGAAGATGTGGGGGTAAATAAACCAAATCCTGTCATTTTTGAATATGCATTGGATAAAGCAAAGGCTTTAAAGACAGAAAGCATTATGGTTGGCGACAGTTTAGAAGCCGATATTTATGGTGCTTTAGGTTTTGGTATGGAGGCCATCTTTTTTAATCCTTTGAAAAAAGAAAAACCTGAAGATGTAAAACAGGAAATCTTTCATTTAGAAGAATTATTAAAACTTTTTTAATCCTACTCCTTTTTTGTTTGGTTTTGGCATTTGTTTGGCATTAATTCAAAACACACACAAATGAAACCTTAATTAAAATGAAAAAAACCATCTTTTTAGGACTGGCAATGTTATTTGCTACCCTAAGTTTCGCTCAAAACAACCGCAGATCTGCCGAAGTTTTCTTAGAAATCCTTAATCCTGGTAAATACAACGTGTATTTAGACGAAGAACTTGTTTCGTCAGCCACTGGTAGATTTCGCTTTTACGATGTCTACAATTCTACACCAGTACTATCTATTATTCAGGGCAATACGGAAATCTTAAAACAACGGGTAAAGGTGATTCCGGAACAAAGGCTTGTTTTAAGCTTGGAAGGCAAGGAATTAATCACGCTGAAACAGCTGAATATCTTTCAGAACAGACAATACGCCCTAGACGATTTTGATGGATATACCGGAGATTATAATACAGGTATTGTTCCGCCAGTGCTGTCGCAGCCAGATCCGAATTACCGTTTATTATCGCCAGAGGCTTTTCAGGAATTTTATACCAGTTATAAAAAATGCGATTTTGATAACGAAAGAGTAAGATTAATCAATGCAGTAAGTAAAAATGCTTCCTTTTCCAGCAGTCAGAGCAAACTTATTCTTAAAACATTCACATTTGATCAAGAACGTTTGAAAATTGCTAAAAACCTTTATCAAACCGTTGTAGATCCACAAAATTATTTTACAATTGCTGAGACATTTGAATTCCCTTACTATAAAGATGAATTTTTAAAATATTTGGAGAAACCTTAATTCAGCCTATCTTTATTAAATGACGGCTGCAAAAGTGAAGGCATCGATACATCAGGTGGTCGATGCCTACAAATCCAAATTATTGCGTTACCCTGAAGGTATTTTCCAAACAACCCCTCCAATTTCTGGCTGGACTTATAGCGAGGTATATTCACATATTTTTGATTCGAGCCTACTTTCAATAATAGCCTTTGCACACGCTGCAAATGGCAAAGGCGAAGACAAGCCGACTCATTTTATGGTAAAGCTGATTTTATTACTGGGCGCGTTACCTCCTGCTAAAAAGTATAAGGTGCCGAAACGGCTGGCAGAGCGTGTAAAAAAGATCAGTAAAACAGAGGCCCTTGATTTTATTTTAGAATTTGAAAAAGCTTTGGACGATAACTATCCGTTACTTGCAGATGCAAAAGCCAATAGCAAAACAAAACACCCCAGGTTAGGCTATTTAAATGCTAAACAATGGCTTAGGTTTATAGAAATACATTTAAAGCACCACCTAAAACAGTTAGAGAGAATAGAAATGAGCTTTAAGGCGTAAATTAATTTCGCCATATTTGGTTAATCCTAAAATATGTGCTCATGAAATATATTTTTTATCTCTCAATGCTTGTTATACTTTGTGCTTGTAATAGCAGCGAAAAGAAAGAAAGCGCTCAGGCTGTTATTCCAACACCTACCGGGCTCCAGGGATTGCAAAAAAGCAATGTTGCGCAGCCCGTAGCACAGCAGACTAAAAGTAACCTGATTTTTAATCCGCCGCATGGCGAAGCCGGACATACCTGTACACTGGCCGTTGGTGCTCCGTTAAACCCTACGGCAAGCGTGCAGCCTCAACGAAACACAAATCCAAAGCCAGCAGCGGCCTCTGCGATTGCTGCTGTAAATACTTCAGGTAAAAAGCTAAACCCTAAGCATGGCGAGCCTGGTCATAGATGTGATATCGCTGTTGGCGCGCCTTTAGATAGTAAGCCAACGCAAGTGGTTACCACTACCCAACCCGCCGTTACGCAGGTATCGGGTGTGAAAGTAGGAAAAGGTTTAAACCCACCTCACGGCCAACCCAATCACAGATGCGATCTTGCCGTTGGCGCACCTTTAAACAGTAAACCTGCCCAGGTTGCAAACCCAGCACCAATTCCAACGCCTGATGCGAAAACTACCGAGACAAAAGTGGTGGAAACAAAAAGTGAAGGCTAACCGCAACATAGCCAATAAAAATATTTGAATTTAGGGTACCACACTTAACGCACATTTTTTTACATCTTTGCGGTAATGAAATTACCCGCCATAAAAGGTTTTGACGAAGAAGCATTAAAAAAGTATTTTAAAAATACTGGTATGCTTCTAATAGGTAAAGTTGGCAGTTTAGGAATTAAAATGTTAACCAACATTGCAGTTGCAAACTACTTGCTTGCTTATGGTAATGGTATTCTTACTACATCAATAGCTTACGTGTTTTTATTCGCAGCGTTGGCGGGGCTTGGTTTAGATCAATTTATTGTTAAAGAACTTCATCAGTTTCCACAAAAGAGAGATCAAATTTTAGGTACTGCGTTTGGGCTTAAAACTTTTGCAGGTTTCTTATGCATTCCTTTAATTTCATTGGCATGGCTTATCTATCCACTACAGGATATTCAATACCACTTCATCCTTCTGCTCTCATTTATAGGCGTTTTTCAATCTTTTACTGTTATCGATTCTTATTTCCAATCAGAAGTAAAATCGAAATATATTATGCAGGTTCAGATTATTGGAAATTTGATTTCAGCTGCCATAAAAATTATCCTGATTTATACACGTTCGCCGATAAGCTATTTCTTTTTTGCATTTCTTTTTGATACTATCTTACTTTCAATAGGTTACATTATTACTTACAGCCGTAAAAGCAGAAGTATTTTTAGCTGGAAATTTGAAAAAACATTAGCGAAAAAACTTTGTGCACTTTCTTGGCCTTTAATCATCTCAGGCATAATGGTTTCAATTTACATGAAAATTGATCAAATTATGCTTAAACAAATTTTAGGAGAAAGAGGAACAGCCGAAGCAGGTGCTTATGCAACTGTAGTTAACTTTAGTGAAGCATTAAATTTTGTTCCTGTTGCAATTGTTTCGTCACTCTTCCCTGCAATTTTAAATGCAAGAAGAGACGATCAGGAGCGGTATCAAAAAAGGCTTCAGAATTTATACGATTTAATGGTATGGTTAAGTTTAAGTTTCGCAATTTTTATAACTTTTGCATCTCCATTTATTTACAGCTATTTTAAACCAGAATATGCAGATGCTGCTCCTGTTTTATCTGTCCATGTTTGGGGTTCCGCATTCATATTTCTTGGCGTAGCAAGTGGTCAGTACTTAATTGCTGAAAATTTTGGTCGCTTAACTTTTATCAGAACAGGGATAGGGGCGGTTGTAAATATCATTTTAAACATTATCCTTATCCCAAGAATGGGCATGATGGGTACTGCAATAGCAACAGTTGTCGCATACTTTATTTCAGCCTTTTTTATACTATTTATTCCTAAACTTCGTCAACAAGGTATAATGATGTTAAAATCATTATTTTTGGTCACCGCATTTCAAAAAATATTTAAACGTTGAGTACTCTTAAAGCATTAAGCACACTAATTGCAAAGCCTAGCAGGCTTAAGGCATTATTATCATACGGACATAAGGGCTACCTAAACAGCATTGGCTGGTTTACGGCCTTTGATAAAAAACAGGCCATAGACGGGCAAGGCAAGGCTTTACCTTGGGTAACCTATTCCTTTATCGATTTTATTAAGGAGCGAATAAACAAAACACAGCACATTTTCGAATATGGCTCTGGCAGTTCTACTATTTTTTATGCAGAAAGAGCTGGCTCGGTAACTTCTGTTGAGCATGATAAAGGCTGGTTTGATAAAGTAAAAAATACCAGTCCAGGCAATGCTGAAATGATTTTCTGCCAATTGGAAAAAGATGGAGAATATGCTAAAAAAGCAACTTTGCTCGATAAAAAATTTGATATTATTATTGTTGACGGACGGGACCGCGTAAACTGTTGTAAATACAGCGTTGATGCTTTATCAGCAAATGGTGTATTGGTTTTGGATGATAGCGAACGTGAAGTGTATCAGCCCGCACGTGTTCTTTTAAAAGCCCAGGGGTTTAAAGAAATCAGCTTCAGTGGAATTTCTCCCGGACTCTTTTACGAAAAAGCAACCTCGGTGTTTTATAGGCAGGATAATTGTTTAGGCATTTAATTAGTCAGGATCATGTTAAGCGAAGAAGTAAAAACGGCCTACGATAATTTTTACACCAATAGCGATGTAGCCTGGAGAATGCTCGGTGCAAAATATAAAGCCAAGAACATTGTTGATGTGTGCAAAGGGTTAAAGCCTAAAAAAGTACTTGAGGTTGGTGCCGGAGATGGCAGTATTTTACATTTTTTAAATGAATGGCATTTCGCGCCAGAACTTTATGCTTTAGAAATTGCACAAAGTGGTGTAGATATTATAATGGATCGTAACCTCGCCAGTTTAAAAGAAGCACAAACTTTCGATGGATATAAAATCCCTTATGAAGATGATACTTTTGATCTGATTATTCTTGCTCACGTTTTAGAACATGTAGAACATGAGCGGATCTTGATCCGTGAATTGAAAAGAGTTGCAAAATATATTGTAGTAGAGGTACCTAAAGATTATCGCTTTGGTGTAGACGAAAGAATGAAACATTTTTTAGATTATGGACACATTAATATGTATACGCCAACTTCTTTAAGGTTTTTATTGCAGAGTGAGGGTTTAGAAATTTTAGAAGATAAAGTATCGATGACTGCGCCGGAAACGGTAAAGTTTAATGAGTTTGTCAATAGGAAAGCGCCAAAAACATTTGCTAAAAACTTAAAAATAGAACTGGAATACCGGGTAAAAAAAACCTTGGGTAATTTGTTTGGGAAGAAAAAGCAAGAGCAGTTTGCCAATGCCTATACTGTGTTAACCAAAAAATCAGATCATAACCTGCAGATATTTTAGTGATTAAATGTGAATACAGAGGGCAAGATATATCCAAACTTATATGGGTCTTAAACTTCTCATATGGTGAAAAACGTAACTGGATATACTGTTATCTTAATAATTGGAATTTTATCATGGCCATTTAACCATATAAGGAATAGAAGAAAATATAAGTCTAATTGCTCCTACTGCCAAAATTAATTTAATATATTGCAATAGAAATTAAATTCTGTTAAAAATACATCCCCAGTTAATTATTTAATAAAAAATAAAGGATGTTATTAACTAGAAATTACTTAAAGGACTTAGTTTACAAGGTAAACGGAGCAGCCATTGAGGTCCACAGAACATTAGGCCCAGGGCTTTTAGAATGCACTTATCATAAATGCATGATTCACGAGCTGGAAATCAGAAATATTAATTTCAAATCTGAGTTAACCATCCCAATAGATTATAAAGGGTTAATAATTGATTCAGAACTAAGGTGTGATTTATTAATTGAAGACTCCCTAGTCGTTGAATTTAAAGCTGTTGAAAACGTTGCCCCAATCCATGTAGCACAACTGTTAACTTATATTAAACTACTAAAATTGCCTCTAGGACTAATGATAAATTTTAATTGTTTGCATATCTTTTCAGAAGGACAAAAAACTTATGTAAACGAAATGTATGAATCAATTTATTGATATACTTTTGTCATAGCTTATATGAAACTTAATTTCTTATATGGTAAAAAATGCCTAGCCCGCTTATTGATAAGCTTAATTGATAAAAAACAAAAATGCAAAGCCTTGCCCCAATAGCACTTTTCGTATACAATCGTCCGCAGCATACCGAGCGTACGTTACAATTTCTGCAACAAAATGAGTTGGCAGCACAAAGCCATTTGTATATTTTTTCTGATGGTGCCAAAACCGATCTGGATAGAGAAAAAGTTACTGCCGTAAGAAAAATCATCAAAAAAGCAGATGGTTTTAAGTCGGTTAAAGTAATCGAAAGTAAGGTTAATGCAGGCTTAGCCAATGCGGTAATTGCAGGAGTAACTCAATTAATAGCAGAATATGATCAGGTAATTGTGTTTGAAGATGACCTTATTACCTCTCCACATACCTTATCCTATTTCAACAACGCTTTGAACCATTACCGCGAAGAGGAAAAGGTAATGCACATCGGAGCCTATATGTATCCTTTAAAATCAGATAACCTTTCACCATCTTTTTTCTACAGGGCAGCCACAAGTTGGGGTTGGGCAACATGGGGAAGAGCATGGAAAAATTTTGAACCAGATATTAACATTCTTATCAAACAGTTTGATAAAAAGAAAAGGACTGCATTTTCAATCGACAATAAAATGAATTTCTGGAAGCAGATGCAGGAATTTAAAAAAGGTAAAAACAATAGCTGGGCCATAAGATGGTACGCTTCAATTTTTTTAAAAGGAGGCATCACACTTAATCCATCACAATCACTCGTTAACAATATTGGCCATGATGGCACGGGTGTACACTCTGGAATAAACGACATCTATAACGTAATTATCAACCCCAAACCAATTGTAGAATTCCCTACTGTAATAGCCGAAGACCCCATTGCATACAAAGCGATCAAGAGCTTTTTGATTAAGCGAAAAGGCAATATGGTAACACGGGTCAGGCGTTTTGTAAAAGAAAAGCTAACCCAATATTTTCCAAAAAATAATGATCGGTAGTCTATTCATCATCAAAACCAGCTGATATAGCGCACCGTTGTAGGCAATTAAAAAAAATGACAAACCTTTTTTAATTGATCATGTTGCTTTTATACATCGAAACTATAAAAATAAAAAACATGAACACGACAACAGAAACAGCAGAGGTATTAAACGATTTGATTCAAATTAATAACGATCGTATTGAAGGTTACGAAAAAGCCCGTCAGGAATTAAAAGATGAGGATGCCGATTTAAAAACCTTATTTTTAAATATGATAGGCGAGAGTCAAAAATATAAAATGGCATTGGCAACAGAAGTATCGGCTTTAGGTGAAGATATTGAAACAGGAACAACCAATTCGGGTAAAATCTACCGGGCCTGGATGGATGTTAAAGCGCTTTTTACCGGCCACGACCGCAAAACTGTTTTAAACAATTGTGAGTTTGGAGAGGATGCTGCACAAAATGCATATAAAATGGCCTTAGAAGAAGAAAATATCCCTTCAAATATCAGAGAACTGATTTCTGATCAAAAAGCATCATTAAGAACATCTCACGACGAAATCAAAAGATTACGTGATGCTCAGGCATAAATAAATTAAAACATAAAAATGAAAAACCTCCTTCGAATGATTAATTCGGAGGAGGTTTTTTTTATAATTGCTTCGTCATCCCGACTGGAGCAACGCGTAATGGAGAGATGTATTGAGAAGGATTTCTCAAACTTCATTGCATTCCGCCCGAAATTACCATCGATGGCAAAATAAATTAGTTACTTACGATTCTAATTCGCGATCTAAATGTTCAGTAACACGTTGAATCGTATTATCAATAGTGTTACTTAAAATAGTGAGGTAAGAACCTTTTTTAGCGGTTTCAATAGCGATTTGTAAACATTCCGTACTCTTATTGTTTACAATAATCTCTTTGTTAGGATCAACTTCTCTAATCCCTTTTATCAGTAAATCGACTAGTTCCTGCTGTTGTCTGCCACGGAGATATTTCTCCTGACAAACATAGATCTTATCAAACATCTGTGCAGAAATGCGGGCAGTTTCGATAATATCCTCGTCTCTTCTATCGCCGGTTGCTGAAATAATACCTACTTGTTCTGTAGCCTCAACACCCTGCAAGAAACCTTTTACACCATTAAATCCATCAGGATTATGCGCAAAATCAACCAGTACTTTAAAATCTTTAAATCTGAAAATATTCATCCTGCCTGGTGTGTGTGCTGCTGAAGGAATAAAAGTTTCTAATGACAAACGGATATCTTCAGGCTTGTAGCCCCACAAATAGGTTGCTAGCGTTGCTGCAAGTACATTCTGAATCATAAAGTTTACAGAACCACCAAAGGTTAAAGGAATATGGGTGGCTTTATCTACCCTTAATTTCCAGTCGCCGGTTTTAATGGTAATGTACCCGTTTTCATAAATGGCAGCGATACCGCCTTTTCTACAATGTTCTTTAACTACAGGATTGTTTTCATCCATGCTAAAGTAAGCAACATTACAACGGGCATCTTTAGCAATGCGAACGCAATAACCATTATCAGCATTCAATACAGCCCAACCTTTGCGGCGTACTGCACCAATTACAACCGCTTTAACCCGGGTTAAATCGTCAAGATTGTGGATATCAGAAAGGCCAAGATGATCTTCCTGGATATTGGTAACCACGCCAATATCGCAGGCATTAAATCCCAATCCTGCTCTTAAAATTCCGCCACGTGCGGTTTCCAATACGGCAAACTCTACTGTAGGGTCTTTTAAAATAAACTCTGCACTTACCGGTCCTGTAGTATCACCCTTCATCAGCATGGTGTTGTGCACATATACACCGTCACTGGTGGTAAAACCTACGCGTTTACCGTTGCTGCGGATAATGTGCGCAATTAAACGGGTAGTGGTCGTTTTTCCGTTGGTTCCGGTTACGGCGATAATCGGGATCTGTGATAATTTCCCCTGTGGATATAACATATCAATTACTGGTGCCGCAACATTGCGTGGCAAACCTTCGCTCGGCGCCAGGTGCATCCTAAAACCAGGAGCAGCATTAACTTCTAACACCACGCCACCATTTTCGGTTAAGGGTTGGGTAAGGTTCTGCGCCATGATATCGATACCGCAGATGTCCAATCCAATTACCCTTGAAATCCTTTCACAGATAAAAATATTCTGTGGGTGAACAATGTCTGTTACATCAATGGATGTTCCTCCTGTACTTAAATTGGCGGTCGATTTTAAATAAACCACCTCTCCTTTTTCCGGGATAGTCTCTAAAGTATATTCTTTTTTGGCTAATAAATCCAGGGTATCACGATCGACAGCTATTTCTGTTAACACATTCTCATGGCCATAACCACGACGTGGATCTTCATTCTCCTTATCAATTAATTCCTGGATGGTATGGATACCGTTTCCTTTTACATGAGCCGGATCACGTTGTGCCGCGGCAACCACTTTATGGTCGATTACCAGAACCCGGAAGTCAAATCCGGTAATGAATTTTTCTATAATCACCCTTCTCGAATACGTTTTGGCATATTCAAAAGCCGCTACAGCATCTTCCATTGTTTTCACATTAATGGTTGCACCTTTACCGTGGTTGCCATCAAGTGGTTTAAAAACTAAAGGAAATCCAACCTTTTTAACAGATGCTTCAAGATCTTCTGGATTTGAAATGGTTACCCCTGAGGCTACCGGAATGGCAGCTTCGGTAAGCAAACGTTTCGTTTCTTCCTTGTTACTGGCAAGATCTACAGCGATGCTACTGGTTTTTTCGGTCATGGTGGCCCTAAAACGCACCTGATTTTTGCCATAACCCAATTGTACCAATGAACTTTTGTTCAATCTTATCCATGGGATGCTTCTTTTTACCGCTTCTTCCACAATAGAACCTGTACTTGGCCCTAAGGCTTCCAGTTCACGTATTTCCTTCATCCTGCGGATATCGTGTTCTAAATCGTACTCTTCATTATTGATCAAAGCTTCGGCAATTCTCACCGCAGCTTCCGCCGAGTAAACACCTACTTTCTCCTCCAGATAACTGAAAACCACATTATAAATGCCTTCGGTTTTGGTCATGCGCGTTCTGCCAAAACCAGTTTCCATACCGGCGAGTGTCTGAATTTCCAATGCAATGTGTTCAATCACGTGGCCCATCCAGGTGCCTTCTTTCACTCTTGTAAAAAAACCACCTTCAACACCTTTCGAGCAACGGTGGGTAAACATGCTTGGCAAAAGTTTCTCAATCCTTTCACTAAATCCTTCTATTACGTTGGTTGGTTTCTGCTCTAAATCTTCTAAATCCAGTCGCATCTGAATCAATTTCTTCCGGCTAATAGACCATATATTTGGCCCTCTTAATACTTGTATATTTAATATCTTCATGTAATGTTTTGTTCGTTTTTTATGTTGCAGAAGGATTTATGAATCGCTCTTTATCCTCAATTTTTAGAATGAAATTGATGACTGTAAATTATGCATTTATTTTGAAAATAGACGTTCCATTTAGCTAAATCAATTTTAAGGTGTATTTGTTTTATTTTCAAGTACAATCCTGTTAATTTTAAGTTATAATATTTTAACTTTTGTTAATAAATTGAATATTCTTTACAAAAAAAGTCGTGTTTTTTATCTTAAGCCTATATATTTGGGTTTTTTGATACAATTATAATACACAAAAAATGGTTCCGAAAGGTAAACTCATCATCATTGGTGGTGCAATAAACACAGGTAGCTTCGCAGAAACGCAATTCGGACTGCCTGAAAATATGAATTTTTTTGAGCGTGGAATTTTAAAACGGATTACTACAGAATCATTAAGAGATACGCAATCTCGTTTCGAGATCATCACTACAGCATCATTAATGCCCGAAAAAGTCGGTGAAGAATATATTAAGGCTTATGCACAATTAGATGTGCATAATGTTGGTGTTCTTAATATTTCCAACCGTGAAGAAGCCAATTCTGATGAAAATTGTGAGCGTATCAAAGCTGCAGAAGTAATTATTTTTACCGGTGGAGATCAGCTCCGTCTTTCTTCAATCTTTGGCGGAACAAAAATACATCAGATTCTGTTAGAAAAATATAGAAATGAACCTGTTGTTATTGCCGGTACTTCTGCCGGGGCCGCTGCAAGTTCTAAAAATATGATTTACCAGGGCAGCAGTAAAGATGCTTTACTTAAAGGTGAAGTTAAAATTACAGGTGGATTAGGCTTTATTGATGATGTTATTGTAGATACACATTTTGTACAGCGCGGAAGAATCGGTCGCTTATTGTATGCCGCGGCCAGTAATCCTGGCATTTTAGGGATCGGTCTTGGTGAAGACACAGGCCTTTTTATCTCTGATGGCCATATAATGGAGGCCATTGGCTCTGGCATGGTAATTTTGGTAGATGGCCGCACTATGGCCGATACCAATTTAACTGATGTAGAAATGGGGCAACCTGTTTCCATTAAAAACATGGTGGTACACGTGATGTGCGATGGCGACGTTTATGACTTAACAGACCATAGCTTAGTAATCCACCACCCAAAGTTAATTCCGATAGCCTAATTCAGTAGCAGTTAACAGTGGGCGATTTTCAGCTAGGATTTACCCAATCTTGATACCTGCTACTTAATACTACAATACTCAAAAAATGAAATTAATTATACATGGCGGATTCTTCAGCGAATCGTCTACCAACCAGGAAACGAAAAAGGCTAAACAAGATGCTTTGACTTCGATTGTTACGCTTGGACACGAATATCTGAAAACGCATACTGCTTTAGAAACCGTTGTTTATACCGTTGCGCTGTTAGAAGATAATGAGCTTTTTAATGCTGGTATCGGTTCACAGATCCAAAGCGATGGAAAAGTAAGACTGAGCGCAGCGCTAATGGATGGTAAAACTGAAAAATTTAGTGGGGTAATTAATGTTGAAGATGTTAAAAATCCTGTACAGATTGCGCAGAACCTACTAATATATGATGACCGGGTGCTTAGTGGTGATGGTGCCGGGCAATTTGCAAGAACAAACGGATTTGAATATTTCAATCCGATTACTCCACAGCGCCAATCAGAATACGAAACTAAATTAAATCAAAAGAATAATAAAGGAACGGTAGGCTGTGTAGCACTTGATGCAGATGGAAATTTAGCAGCAGCAACTTCTACAGGTGGAAAAGGATTCGAAATCCCTTGCCGGGTGAGCGATTCTGCAACCGTGGCAGGCAACTATGCCAATCAATATGCGGGAATTTCATGCACGGGAGTAGGCGAAGATATTGTAAGCGGAGCCCTGGCCGCGAAAATTGTAACCCGCGTTACAGATGGTTTTTCTTTAAAGGAAGCTTCCGATAAATCTTTTGCTGAACTTAAAGCTTTTGATGGCTTTGCGGGCATTGTAGGCATTTCTGCAGCAGGCGAAGTATACCATTGCGACTCTCATCCTTACATGGTTTGGGCATCTTTTGATGTTAATTTACAGGTATTTAGCTGAAATTAGATTTAAAGTATTATTTTTGTTGCATGACCAAAATTGTATTGGCTTTAATTGGCCTTTTTGCATCATTACAACTACAAGCTCAAAATATAGATAAATCTGAGATCCAGGAACCTAATGGTAGTGCGATAAATATAGCAGTATCCAAATTTGAACTGGAGGATGGGAATTCTTTTTTTGAGGAAGCAGAAGATTTGGAGCGAAAAGGTGATTATAACGAAGCGCTCACCTTATTTGGTAAAGCAGCTTTTGAATACAATGCCGTAAAAAACTTCAACAGGTATGGACAGGCGGTTATCAAGATGAGCAGTATGCATTATCAACTTGGCCGTTTTACTGATGCAGAGCAGATTCTCTTAAACGTAGCCTTAAAAAATTATTCTAAAACCGGAAACAGAGCAGGAGTAATGAACACCTACAGTCTCTTAGGAAAAGTTTATCTGGCCAACACCAAGTATACCCAATCGATGTGGTTCTACACCCAGCAAGGTATCCTGGCAAAACAATTAAAAAGCAACAATGCTTATATCGAATCTATTTTAGGCATTGCCCAGGTTAAAATTAAAAAGAAAGATTTTACACTTGCCCTGAGAGATCTGAAATCAGCAGAATGGCTGGCCAACTCCATCAAAACCACTCAGTATAAAACGCAGATTAAAGATGCCAGGGAAACAATTGCGAGCAAAACCACCAGTAAAAAAGTAAACCCAAGTTAGGCAAGCGCTTTAATTCTGCTACACATTCCTATCTAAAGTATATTATAGCCCCTCAAAGGTCTGTAATTGGTCAAATTTAGCCTTTTCATTAAAACAAAAAATAACGCTCAACGTTCTACGTAAGAAATTGTTAAATAAAAAGCTTTTAGTTAGATTTGATAAAGTTTTAACAAGAGACGGTAATAATGCTGTCTCTTTTTTGTTTTTTTGCTAAAATGGTATCATATTGGCTATATAGAATTGGAAATGGATTTTAAATCATTTAAAGAGATGTTAAAGAGAATATTTTTTGTAATTTTTACTGCGGCAGTACTTGCTTGTCATGCTGCACCTAAAACTCAGCCAATAGTTGAGGGGGTTACCAATGTGAAACCTGATGAGCAGCAACAACTTGTTATAAAAGAGGTTGTAAATTTGATTGAGAGTTACAATTATAAAAAAATTCAGATCAACGACTCTATATCTTCGATTATTTTAGATAAATACATCAAATCGCTTGATCAGGGCAAAAATTACTTTTTAGCTTCAGATATTAAGGAATTTGAAAAGTACAGGTATACTTTGGACGATGATTTCAAAAATGGCGATCTGAGCGGCCCGTTTTTCATTTATAACGTTTATGCCAAAAGATTAAATGAATATTTTACTTATTCTCTGGCTCAGATTAAAACAAAATTTGATTTTAATCAAACCGACAGTTATCTATATGATAGAGAGAAGCAGCCCTGGGCAACTTCTTCAACAGCATTAAATGATACCTGGAAAAAACGTGTTAAATACGAATTAATCAACTTAAATTTAGCTGGAACAGCTGAATCTAAGAATGTAGAAACATTAACTAAACGTTACAAAAACCTACAATCGCAAACTTCAAAAACCAATAATCAGGATGTTTTCCAGATTTTGATGGATGCTTTTACCGAATCGATTGATCCGCATACCAATTATTTTAACCCAAGCAACGCAGCAGCATTTAACGAAGATATGTCTCGTTCTTTCGAAGGTATTGGCGCCCGTTTACAACTAGAAAACGAGGTAGTTAAAATCTCGGAAATTATTGCTGGCGGACCTGCATTTAAAGGGAAACAACTGAGTGCTGGCGATCGCATTATTGCTGTAGCACAGGGTGATGGAGAATTTGTTGATGTGGTAGGCTGGAGACTGGATAATACCGTATCGAAAATTAAAGGTCCGAAAGGAACCAAGGTGCGTTTAAAAGTTATCCCTGCTGGAAAAGAAATGTCATCTAAACCAGTAATTATCGAATTGGTTCGCGATAAAATTGTTTTGGAAGAAACATCTGCCAAGAAAAAAGTTAAAACCATCAACAGCAATGGTAAAGATTATAAAATCGGGATTATTACCCTGCCAGCATTCTATGCTGATTTTAAAGCAGCAAATGCAGGTGATAAAAACTACAAAAGCACTACCAGAGATGTTAGAAAATTAATTGACTCGTTGAAAACATACGATAAGGTAAATGCAATCGTAATGGATTTACGTGGAAACGGTGGCGGCTCATTAGTTGAAGCCATTTCATTAACTGGTTTATTTATCGATAGAGGCCCTGTAGTTCAGGTGAAAGATTTACGCGGTAAAATTGAAGTGGACGAGGACGAAAATAGCGGTGTAACGTGGGACGGTCCTTTTGGTGTAATTGTAGACCGCTTAAGTGCATCTGCATCAGAAATTTTCGCCGGTGCAATACAGGATTATGGCCGTGGTATTATTATGGGTAGCCAAACTTATGGTAAAGGTACCGTTCAATCTTCCATCGATTTAAATAAACTGGTAAACCCAAGCATGTTGCAAAAGATAGCAGGATTAATTTCTAAAGATAAAACCGTTGGCACCTCGCCAAGCGGAACAAGCCCGGCTGACATTAACTTAGGTCAGATTAATCTAACCATGGCTAAATTTTACCGTGTAGCAGGAAGCAGTACTCAACATAAAGGGGTAACGCCTGATGTTGTTTTCCCTTCACTTTATCCTATGGATAAAATTGGAGAAGATACTGAATCATCTGCCTTACCATGGGACGTTATTCCAAGTTCCAACTTTAAAGCAGTTGCCAACCTGACTCCGGTTAAAGCACAATTGGTTAAAAACAGCGAGCAGCGCATCGCAAATTCATTGGATTTTAAATACCTTAAACAAGATATTGCAGACCTTAGAAAACGCGATAGTGAGGTTTCTATAACTTTAAACGAGGCAAAACTTAAAGCTGAGCGCGATGCGCAAGAAGCTAAAACACTTGCCAGACAGAATGAATTAAGAGCATTAAGAGGATTGCCAGCCATTAAAAAAGGAGATAAAATTACCAAGCAAGATGCTTTTGATTTTATCGAAGATGAATCGTTGAAAGTAATGGGCGATTTTATGCAACAATCTGGCAACTATGTGATGAATCTTGGTGTAGCTTCACCTAAACTTTAATAAAAGAAATCTAACAAAAGCGAGCTATCTTATTGAGGTAGCTCGCTTTTTTGTTAAAAATTATTTTTTCAATTAAACGATTGTCTAAATGCTGAAGGCGTAAGCTTTGTTTTGGATTTGAACAACTTGGTAAAGGATTGTAAATGTTCAAAGCCGAGGGCATAAGCGATTTCACTAACAGATAGATTTGTTGTAGAAAGTTTTTCTTTTGCTAAATCAATCAGTTTCTGATGTAAATATTGTTGAGTGTTTTGTCCGATAAGTGTTTTCAACAGTCCGGATAGATATCCTGGCGAAACGTTAAGCCTCTCGGCGATGTAAGTTACTGTTGGTAAACCTCTGTTGCCAAGATCATCGTATTCGAAATATTCTTTAACAATATACTCTAATCGATCAAGGAGCTGATGACTGATTGCTTTACGTGTTATAAATTGCCGTCCATAAAAACGTTGTGCATAGTTAAGCAGTAATTCTATTTGCGCGATCACTACATTTTGAGTAAAATGGTCGATATTGCTCTTGGTTTCATTTTTTACCAATGTGGCGATCGAATTAAGCACTGTTTCTTCAGTTTCAGAAACATGTAAAGCCTCAAATAGCGCGTAACTAAAAAAGTCATAATCCTTAATTGTTTTAGCTAAATGTGTCTGCCAAAGTAAGTCGGAGTGGAAAAGTATCATCCAGCCAGTTGGCCTGTGGGTTTTATCCTGATTAATCTCAACGGTAAAAACCTGTCCTGGAGCCATAAAGAACAACACACCATCATCAAAATCACTCATTTGTTGCCCATATTTAATTTTCGCATCAGGAACACGCTTGAGCGCAATGGAGTAAAAATCAAAAATTATTGTTTTTGAACGGCCATTGACTGGCATATTAACCTCCTCCATATTAACTACACTAACTAAGGGGTGAGCTGGTTTCGGCAATCCTGCAAGTTTATGATATTCTGATATTGTTTTAAAACGATAGCGGTTTGAAGGTTCCATGATACAATTTACTTAAAATAAATGCCGTGCTCCAAATCTTGAAGCAAACTGGCATATTCAGGCTCCCAATTTAAACGTTCCCTGGTTAAACGCCCGGAAGCCGGTCCATCTATACTTACGAAATGTTCAAACCAGCCGAAGTGTGCGGCTGCTTCATTTTTAGATATAGAAACGACCGGTAAACCAAGTTGTTCGCCAATGGACTCTGCTATTGTTTTAAGGGTTATTGATTCTTCAGCTACCCCGTGAAAACGTGCTCCTGGCGTAGCTTGTTCCAAAGCCAACCTGTAAAGTTTCGCGGCATCCAGCCGATGGACACCTGTCCATTGGTTTTCTCCACCACCAATATAACCTGATGAACCTGTTTTGCGGGCGATATCGATCATCATGGGTACAAAACCATGATGATCACCTTCCCCATGTACAGATGGCGATAAACGAACCACCGATACGCGAATATTTTGAGAAGCAAGTGCGTCGACTGCCTTTTCCGAAGCAAGCCTGGGATTCGCACCATTATAATTAGGTAGCATATCTTCTGTGGCCAACATACCCGGATTAACGATAAGAGTCCCGGATGTTACAATAAAAGGTTTATCGGTTCCTGCAATCGAGTTTCCAATGGTCTCTATTGCAACTCTATCGATCTCGCAAACCGCCGCAAATCGGGAAAAGTCATGGATAAAGCCAGTATGGATAATGCCATCAGCTAATCTGGCGCCCTCCTGCAGACTCGCTAAGTCTTCCAAATCGCCTTTATGCACTTCGGCTCCGGCAAGTACAAGTGCTTTTTCAGCCGTTTCATTCCGTGCCAAACCCAAAACCTCGTGGCCTGCATTAATTAATTCTTTGACTACCGCAGAACCGACAAATCCGGTGGCGCCTGTTACAAAAACTTTCATACTAATTGATTTTAAGTTTTAAATAGTGTACAACAATTACACATCGATTAGGATATGAATCGCATTTAATTATCACTCAAAATTCAATCAATTTTATAGAAACAATTTAGGCTAATCAATTCTTCATTTAGCCAAAACGAATACTTAGCGCAAAAAAAAGACTGTTGCGGATAGCAACAGTCTTTTTTGCATGAAAAATACTTCTAGTTCTTCTTAGGAGGATTCTGACTCAATTGCATGGCCATCATTTCTTTCATGGTTTTATTCATTCCCTCGGTACTACCATCTAAGAAAATGATATTACCTTCGCCATATTCTGCAAATTGTTTAATGGCTTCTGTCCACATGGTGAAAAGAATTACTGATGTATCCAGGTTAGCTTGTTGCATTTCATGGGCAGCATTGGTCATACCTTTTGCAACCTCTTCCCTAAACAAAGCAATACCTTGTCCGCGAAGTTGTGCAGCCTCACGTTCTGCCGTAGCAGCAATTTTGATCGCATTACCGTCCGCTTCAGCACCTTTGGTTTTGGTAATTAATAATGCCTGTCCTTCGTTTTCAGCAGCTGCTTTCAAATTGTTCGAAGCTACTACACGACTCATTGAACGCATAATTTCTTCATCAAAGGTAATATCATTCAATTGAAGATCCTGAAGATGGTAACCCCATCCGTCTAAAACCTGATCGATCTGTTCCTTAACGTGAAGTACAATTTCATTACGCTGCGCCAATACATTTGCCTGCTTTTGCGTAGCCACATAAGCCCTGATCGAACCTTCAATGGTTCTTATTAATGCCTGCATTAAGTTGGTTGCATCTACAAATTTAAAAGCCACATTTTTGATCGTTTCTTCATCCTGATTCACAACTGAATATAAAAGCATGGCCTTAAAATATACATTGGCCTGATCTTGTGTTACTGCCTGGAACGAAAGTTCTACAGAGCGGTTTTGAATGGAAATGCGAGAATAAATCTGCTCTATTAACGGGATTTTAAAATTTAAACCTGGCCTTAGTTGACGGCGGTACTTACCGAAAACCGTTACCACCGCAATGGTCCCCTGTTTAACAGTAACGAACGAGCTGAGTAAGATAATAATTCCTACGACAGCTATAATGTAAATGGTGTATTGCATAAATAGATTTTTTTTATGAAGTTATAAAAATTCATACAAACTACATCAGGCATTTTGTAGCTTTAAGCTTTCTAACTAACTTATGCATAATGAAAATTAAATTATTTCTTCCCGCAGCAAGTATTTTGCTATTTGCGGCATGCCAGAATAAGAGCCATCAGGAAACTGATACCGTAAATGCACGTACTGAATTTTTCGATAAGGCCGGCATGGATACCACTGTAAAACCTGGTGATAACTTTTTCCTGTATGCCAATGGAAAATGGATGAAAAACACCCAGATTCCTAAAACCGAAACAGGCTGGGGTTCTTTTTATACTTTATATAATGATAACCTAAAAAACCTGAACAGCATTCTTGAAAACGCCTCAAAAGCTAATGCGGCTAAAGGGAGTAGCGAACAGAAGGTGGGCGATTTTTATACCAGTGGAATGGATACCCTTACCATTGAGAAACTGGGTATCGAACCTATAAAACCACTCTTAAATAAAATAGACGGGATTAAAAACGAGAAGGATTTAATCAATTTTGTTGCTGAAGGTTATAAAAATGGTGAAGGAGATTTATTGGGCTTTGGCGTAGAACCAGATGATAAATTAAGCAGTAAAAATGCTTTATCATTTTCTCAGGCCGGTCTTACCCTGCCAGACCGCAGTTACTATTTAGAACAGGATGATAAGGCAAAAAAAATCAGATCGGAGTATATCAAATACATCTCAAAAATTTTTAGTCTGGCAGGCGATTCTGCGAACGCAGCGAAATATGCAGACAATATTTTAAAACTGGAAACAGCAATTGCACAGTCCCATTCAACACCTGTTCAACTTCGTGATCCACAGAAGAATTATAACAAGATGACGGTGGCTGATTTTCAAAAACAGACCCCAAATATTGAGTGGAAATCTGTTCTGAACAAACTAGGGGCAAACACAGATACCCTTATTGTTAGGCAGCTAAAATACTATCAAACCCTATCAGCCCTGGTAAAAAGCCAGCCTATCGAAATCTGGAAAGAAAAATTAAAGTTTGATGCTTTAAATAGATCTGCCAATGCTTTTACCAAAAAATTCAGAGATGCCAAATTCGACTTTTTCTCTAAAACACTTTATGGTCAACAGGCACCAACTGAAAGATGGAAATCTATCGTAAATGCTACTGATGACCATTTGGGAGAACTTTTAGGTCAATTATATGCTGAAAAGTATTTTAAACCAGAAGCGAAAGAGCGCATGTTAACCCTCGTAAACAATTTGCAGAAAGTATATGCAGAAAGAATCCAGAAGGTAGATTGGATGACACCGGATACCAAGAAGAAAGCTTTAGAAAAACTGAATGCATTTATCAAAAAAATCGGTTATCCTGATAAGTGGAAAAAATATGATGATGTAGAGGTGTCTAAAAATACTTATTACGCCAATCTTCAATCTGCTAATAAACATGCCTACAAAGAAATGATGGATAAATTGGGCAAAAACGTCGATAAAACAGAGTGGGGAATGACTCCGCCGACAGTTAATGCTTATTACAATCCGTCTTTCAACGAAATAGTTTTCCCAGCCGGAATTTTACAGTTTCCGTTCTTTGATTTTGCAGCAGATGATGCCATTAACTATGGTGCGATAGGTGCGGTAATTGGTCACGAAATGACACATGGCTTTGACGATCAGGGTCGCCAATATGATGCAGTAGGCAACTTAAAAGAATGGTGGACAAAAGCCGATGCTGATAAATTTAAAGCGAAAGCCGGTAAAGTAGAGACATTTTATAATAACTTCTCGCTGTTGGACAATCAGCATGTAAATGGTTCTTTAACCTTGGGTGAAAACCTGGCCGATATTGGTGGATTAAACATTGCATACGATGCCTTTAAATTAACCGAACAAGGAAAAGGCGATAAAAAGGTTGATGGTTTTACACCCGATCAACGTTTCTTCTTAAGCTTTGCCCAGGTGTGGAGAATCAAAACCCGCGATGAAAGTATGCGTGTAAGATTAAAAACAGATCCGCATAGCCCAGAAATGTTCCGTGTGAATGGACCTGTATACAATATGGAAGCATTTTATAAAGCATTCGACATTCCTGCAACAGCGAAAATGTACATAACTCCAACAAATCGGTTAGGAGTGTGGTAAACGATCATTCTATCTAATAAAAGAAGCCCATTTCAGTTATAATATGGGCTTCTTTTTTGGTTTAAAACAAAAGCGGTAATATTTTGTCTTAATCATATTAAAAGATAACCACATGAATGTAAAACGCACTTTTGGAACCATTTTAACCATACTCGGTATAATTGGTTTAATATACGCAGGCTATGGCTTTGTAAACCACAATCAAAATACAAGGGGATTGATGGTTTATGGCATCATCGGACTAATATTTTTTGTATCAGGCATTGGCTTGGTAAAAAACACAAAGGACGAAAGCTAAACTAAGCTTTCGTCCATTTTTTTTGGATAGCAGGAAAACTGCGCCCACAAAGCCCATGGTAGGTTCAAGATAGAATG
Source organism: Pedobacter alluvionis (assembly GCF_003664035.1). Taxonomy (GTDB): domain Bacteria; phylum Bacteroidota; class Bacteroidia; order Sphingobacteriales; family Sphingobacteriaceae; genus Pedobacter; species Pedobacter alluvionis. Next base: position 528,007 of record NZ_RCCK01000013.1, on the reverse strand, counting down.
TCATTACTAAATTTCATTCTAACCATGAGAATAGTTGCCTTATATTATTGCTTCTTTTTCTGTTTAATGATCTGGTATTGGCTAAAAGCCACCAGGCAGCCTGCTAAAATGATAATCCCGGCAGATAATAGGTTCTTTGGGTTTTGCTGAATATAGTAAGCAGCGCCCAGAACTAAAAGCGCAGCTGCAATGCCAATGATGTAATGAAGTATTAATCCCGTTTTCATAAAGCAAATATTCTGAAATAAATTGAGATTGATGTCGTAGAAAATTAATCTTTTAAACTGATTCTGTTGTCAGCGAACTTCAACTGGTGACCAACGAAATCAATATCTGTCAACTCTTTAATGCGTTTAAAGGCGCTATGGTTATCATCCAGGGTTAAACGGTTGATCTTATCCTGTTTAATTGATACAATATTAGCATAGAGAAAATCACCCTTTGCATTTATTTTTAGTTGAAGCAAGGGAGCAATACCATTATTACCCTTTAAGCTGAACATTCCATAGGTACAAAAATTACCCAAACTGTAGGCAATGAATTTATTTTTATAAACTTCAACTGCCCGGCTTACATGCGGACCATGCCCCAGCACCACGTCGGCACCAGCATCAATAACCGCATGTGCAAAGGCATAAACATTGCCCCTGTTTTCTTTATAAAAAATCTCGTTCTTACGTGGAACATGTTCAAATCTTGCACCCTCACCGCCGCCGTGAAAAGAAACAATCACAATATCAGCCATTAATTTTAAACGGGCCACTAAAGCTTTCGCACTATCAATCTTATTAATCGATACTGTATTCTCATTCGGGGCAAAAGCACAAAACGCATACTTTACGCTATCTTTTTCAAAAACTTCAAAAGGTTTATTTACCTGTCCTGCATAATGGATCTTCAGTGAATCTAAAATTCTTGCTGTATTTTTCCTTCCCTTTGCGTCAAAATCACCAACATGGTTATTGGCGATGCTTAGAACATTAAATCCTGCATCCTTGTATATTCCGGCGTAGCGCTCCGGCATTCTAAAAGCGTAACAGTTGTTCGGATTAATGCCATTACATTTGTTCGAATTGCCCGAATTAAGGAAACAGCCTTCCAGGTTTCCAAATACAATATCGCCTCTTAATAAACTATCAACCGCCTGGAAACTATTTACTGCGTCATCGGGCGGGAGATTGGTTTTGGATGGAAATGCAGAGCCAAGCATAATATCACCAACAGCGGTTATTGATATTGTATCTTTTATTTTCCTGATGACCGTATCTTGTTTTACGATGGGTGTATTAACCTGTGCATTATTACTAGTGCAGCTGATTAAGATAATTATGGTAAAAACTGCTAATATCAAGGTATTAAAAAACTTCATTTTAGATTTTTGATGGATAAAAAAAATCCTCCAAAATTTCTTTAGGAGGATTGTGTATGTTTTTTACTGTCAACCGAAAATGGCCAACTGTTAACTGAATTATTCTACTGTAAATTCTTTCTTAAACGATTCTAAAACGCGGCCACCTTTGTAAAAATAACGGCTGTAATAAGGTTCATTAAGGTTGCTGATGACCACACCACGAGAACTTGATGCATGTGCAAACCTATTATCGCCCAGATAAATACCAACATGTGAAATACTTCTGCTTTTAATTTTAAAGAAAACCAGATCGCCTTCTTTTAAATCTTCTTTTGATAACGGATCTACCATGCTGAAAATATCGCGCGAATTTCTTCTGATGGTGGTGTTGAAAACTTTGTCGTAAATTGCTTTAGTAAAAGCCGAGCAATCAATGCCTCTTTTACTGTTTCCACCATAACTATAAGGAGTTCCGATCCATTCGTATATAAACTTATACAGTTTTAAATTCGAGGTCGCATCTACCGCAACACCCATTACCTGCGAAAAATATTGTGATGCAAGGTTATCGGGATCATTTAATTCTTTACCAGATTCTTTTGTTTTTGTTTGCGCAAATGCGTTGGAGAGCGTGCAGATAGCGATTAGGGTAGAAAACAAAATTTTTTTAATCATGTTATACAGTTATGTTTGGGTATTCACTTACACATTAACGTACACCACATGGGCTTATTGTTGGTTGTCAAAAGTATTGATTATACAAATGTTATCCAAATGTAATGTTATAAAAAGTGAAAGTTATTAACATTTTTGTTTTTTATTCACTGCTTTTGAGTAAAATTTCTGCTCAATATTCAATCTTTTTAAAATGTTTTTCTTTTCGGATATTCCTATTTTGGTTAAACGCGCTTTATTTTTAAATTATGGAAATATGCGCTTATGCAGAATTAAATTTTAGAATAAATTGAATACTTATTATGATAAAGGGCATTGATTTACTTATATGAAATCAGTATTAAATCAGCAGAAGTGTTTGTGGTTTGTATTTAATTGTAAAACAAGTGTTAATTCTGATTTTAGCCCTATAACTATGATGTTTTTACACTTAAAAGTGCCAAAAATTACAATAAAAAAATTAGATTTGCTGTCGCAAAAAACAAATATCCTAAAATGAGTGCAGTAGAAATAAATAAAGATACCTGGTTAAAGTGGTTTGAGTCGATGTTGCTGATGCGCAAATTCGAAGAAAAAACCGGCCAGTTATACGGACAACAAAAAATACGTGGCTTTTGTCATTTATACATTGGACAAGAAGCTGTAGTTGCAGGTGCAATATCTGCGATGCAAAAAGGCGATTCAATGATTACCACTTACCGTGATCACGCCCATGCCTTAGCTTTAGGAGTTAGTGCTGATAGTATTATGGCAGAAATGTACGGTAAGGCTACAGGTTGCTCTAAAGGTAAAGGTGGTTCAATGCACATGTTCAGTAAAGAGCATAACTTCTACGGTGGTCATGCAATTGTTGGTGGTCAGATTCCATTAGGTGCTGGCGTTGCTTTTGCAGAAAAATACAAAGGAACTGATAATGTTAACATTTGTTATATGGGCGATGGTGCTGTGCGCCAGGGTGCATTAAACGAAACTTTTAACATGGCCATGCTTTGGAAATTGCCTGTTATTTTTGTTTGCGAAAACAATGGTTATGCAATGGGTACCTCAGTACAACGTACTACCAACATGACCGATATTTATAAAATAGGTTTAGGTTTCGATATGCCATGTGCACCAGTTGACGGTATGGATCCGGTTGCTGTACACAATGCAATGGACGAAGCAATTCAACGTGCGCGTAAAGGTGAAGGACCTACTTTCTTAGAAATGAGAACTTACCGTTATCGTGGTCACTCCATGTCAGATCCGGCAAAATACCGTACCAAAGAAGAATTAGAAGATTACAAAGCAAAAGATCCGGTTGAGCATGCGAGAGAAACGATCCTTAAAGAGAAGTATGCAGATCAAGCCTGGATTGAAGAGGTAGAAGCTAAAGTAAAAGGAATTGTAGATCAGGCAGTAAAATTTGCTGAAGAATCTCCTTGGCCTGATGCATCCGAACTATACAAAGATGTATATATGCAACAGGACTACCCTTACGTAATGGACTAATATTAATAAGATTCAATTAATTAGATATAATGGCTGATGTAATTAAAATGCCCAAAATGAGCGACACCATGACCGAAGGGGTTTTGGCGAAGTGGCATAAAAAAGTGGGCGATAAAGTGAAAAGCGGCGATGTTTTGGCAGAAGTAGAAACTGACAAAGCAACAATGGATATGGAATCTTATTGGGACGGTGTCCTTTTATACGTAGGTATAGAAGAAGGAACAGCTGTTCCTGTTGATGCGATCATGGCCGTTATTGGTAAAGAAGGCGAAGATTATAAAGCTGCATTAGAAGCAGAACAATCTGGAAGTCAGGAGTCGGCAAGTCCGAAGTCTGAGAGCAAAGATGAAGCTCCTAAAGCTGAAGATAAAAAAGAAGAGTCGGCACCTGCTCAGGGTGGTGGCTTAAGTGAAGAAGAATTAGCAGCAAAAGGTGTTACGGTTATCCGCATGCCTTTATTGAGCGATACCATGACTGAAGGCGTAATTGCCGAATGGCATAAAAAAGTTGGCGATAAGGTTAAGGATGATGATGTTCTTGCTGATGTAGAAACCGATAAGGCTACTATGGAGGTAATGGGCTATGCAACCGGAACTTTATTACACATTGGTGTAGAAAAAGGAGCTGCGGCAAAAGTAAACGGAATTATCGCTATCGTTGGTCCTGAAGGAACTGATGTGAGCGGAATTTTAGCTGGAGGAGCTGAAAGTCCAAAGGCGAAAGACCAAAGCGAAGCACCGAAGGAAGAAAAACAAGCTGCAACTGCTGATTCAAGTTCATCTGCTCCTGTTGCAGAAAGTTCTTCAGATAGCCGCGTTAAAGCATCTCCTTTAGCTAAAAAAATTGCTAAAGATAAAGGGATCGATTTAGCACAGGTTGCAGGTAGTGCAGAAGGTGGTCGTATCATTAAAAAAGATATCGAAAACTTCAAGCCATCAGCTGCTCCAGCTAAAACTGAATCTGCATCAGCTCCGGCTGCTGAGAAAGCTACAGCTGCTGCACCAGTTATCCCTACATTTGTTGGTGAGGTTAAGTACACAGAGCAACCTGTTTCGCAAATGCGTAAAGTAATTGCAAAACGTTTAGCCGAAAGTTTATTTACTGCCCCACATTTTTACCTGACAGTAAGTATCGATATGGACAATGCAATGGCTGCACGTACGGCAATCAACGCAGTTGCTCCTGTTAAAGTTTCTTTCAACGATATCGTAATTAAAGCGGTTGCCGTTGCATTGAAAAAGCACCCGGCTGTTAACTCATCATGGGGTGGCGATAAAATCAGATTTAACGAACATACCAACATTGGTGTAGCTATGGCTGTTGAAGATGGTTTATTGGTACCAGTAGTGCGTTTCGCTGATGGCAAATCTTTATCACACATCTCTGCAGAAGTAAAAGATTTTGGTGGTAAAGCAAAAGCTAAAAAATTACAACCTGCAGATTGGGAAGGTTCTACTTTCACTGTATCTAACTTAGGTATGTTTGGTATTGATGAGTTTACTTCAATTATCAATTCTCCTGACGGTGCAATTTTATCAGTAGGTGCTATACAACAAGTCCCTGTTGTTAAAAACGGCGCTGTTGTCCCTGGTAATGTAATGAAATTGACTTTAGGTTGCGATCACCGTGTGGTTGATGGTGCAACCGGAGCACAATTCTTACAAACCTTAAAAGGTCTATTAGAAGAGCCAATCAGATTATTAGCTTAATGTATTTGTCATCCTGAGCTAGCCTGCACTGAGCAAGTCGAAGTGAAGGATCTCAAACATAAAATTTAAAGCCATTCTTTTAGGATGGCTTTTTTGCGTTTAAGGCTTTTAGTAATTGGCGACTTAATTTCCTATTTTTGATTAGAACCTTAACTCAAAATAAATGAAAAAGATATTTCTTTTTGCTGCCTGCATTACTGCAATGCTTGCCTGTAAGCAAAAAAACAGTTCTGATAATGGCGCAGAAAACAAAACCTTTGCGGCACTTTGCGAACAATATTATCAGGACGGATTAAAAATAAATCCTTTAAGCTCTACTTACATCGGAGATGAACGTTATAACGATCTTTTGGCAAATGACGGATCGCAAGCTTATTTGAAAGAGTTTAAAAGCTACAATCAGCGTTATCTGGATAGTCTGGGTAAATATGACCGCGAAAGCCTTGACGCAAACGATAAATTATCTTATGACTACCTGAAAGATCAACTGGAAATTAATCTGGAAGGATTAAAATACCATTCTGAATACCTCCCATTTAACCAGATGTTTGCGCTACCCTTAACCATCGGCCAATTGGGTTCGGGCACAGGGGCACAACCTTTTAAAACTGTAAAAAATTACGAAGATTGGTTAAAACGGGTTGATGCATTTTCAGTGTGGGCCGATACCGCCATTGGCAATTTTAAAAAAGGGGCCGCCGCCGGAATTGTATTGCCAAAAGCATTGGTGATAAAAATGATTCCTCAAATGCAAAGTATGGTGGCAACCAAACCCGAAGAAAGTTTATTTTACGGACCAATCAAATTAATACCAGCAAGTTTTTCTGCGTCAGATAAACAAAAGTTGACAGAAGCGTACCGCACATCGATTACCAATGTAATTATCCCTACCTATAAAAAATTGGCCGACTATCTAAAGAACGAATATCTGCCGAAAACACGAACTACCTCTGGCTATTCGGCTATGCCCGGCGGATTGGCCTGGTACACTTATCTGGTAAAACAACAAACCACTACTAACAAAACACCAGAAGAAATCTATCAAACAGGCTTAAAAGAAGTCGCCAGGATTAAAGGCCAAATGGATAGCATAAAAAATTTAGTTGGCTTTAAGGGAGATTTAAAAGCTTTTTTCGAATACATGAAAGCGGATAAAAAATTCATGCCTTATAAAACACCACAAGAGGTGCTAGCTGCTTTTGAAAATATCCACCAGCGCATGAAACCCAACTTGAAAAAAATGTTTGAGGTAGAGCCTAAAACACCTTTCGAAATCCGTCAAACAGAAGCTTTCAGGGCTGCATCGGCCAGTGCTGAATATAATCAAGGTTCTGCAGACGGATCACGACCAGGGATCTTTTATGTACCCATTTTAGATGCGAAAAAATTTAACACCACTTCGGGTATGGAATCGCTGTTTCTTCATGAGGCAATTCCAGGCCACCATTACCAGATTTCTTTAACGCAGGAAAATAAATCACTTCCTAATTTCCGCCGTTTTGGTGGACATAATGCTTATGTAGAAGGTTGGGCATTATACTGCGAATCGTTAGGGAAAGAACTGGGCCTATATCAGGATCCATACCAACACATGGGTGCACTGGGCGATGAAATGCACCGGGCCATCCGTTTAGTTGTTGATGTAGCCATTCACACCAAAAACATGAGCAGGGAAGAAGCTATAAAATACATGACAGACAATGAAGCGATTAGTACTGAAGGTGCCACTGCAGAAATTGAACGTTATATGGGCATTCCTGCACAAGCTTTAGGCTACAAAACCGGAGCAATGAAAATAAGGGAATTGAGAAGCAAATATGAGAAGGAATTAGGTCCGAAGTTTAAACTGGCCGCTTTTCATACTGCAGTTTTAAAAGATGGGTCGTTTCCTTTATCTGTTTTTGAAGCTAAGATGGATGCCTGGGCAGAAAGCCAGAAGTAGTTTATATATTTTTGATACTAGAAAGTGTTTCCCGCAGATGCCGCAGAGCACGCAGATAAAGCATTTAAATCTGCGCTGATCTTTTTAAATCTGCGGGAAACATTCAAAAAAGACCATTCACTTTTCTCCATATCGACTGAGATATATCTGATGAATTAAAATTAACAAGCAATCCAAGTCGTAAGCCAGAAAGTTTCAGATAAGTAAGTACCTGCTTATGGTGAACTGGCGCAAGTGTTTCTACTGATTTTACTTCGATAATGACCAGATCGTTTATTAATAAATCTATCCTATAGCCGGCATCAAGGGTTATACCTTCAAAAACAACCGGTAATTTTACCTGTTGCTTAACATCTAAGCCATTTTTGGTTAAAACATAAGTCAGTACCGTTTCGTAAACAGATTCTAATAAACCGGGGCCTAATGCATTGTAAACTGTAAATATTGCACTTCTTATTTGATAGGAGATATCATTCTCATCCATAGTATAAAAATTTAATGGGTATTCTTAAATGAGGATGATTAACTAAAAATATTATAATTCCTGTAATTATCAAAATAATAAATTCAGTCTAGGAAAAAGAGAGCAGCTCTGCGCCTATCTTCTTAAATCTGCGGGAGAAAAACCTGATAAACCTAAACCCTTTTCCAATTCCTTTGTTAATTATTAAACACCCAAAATCATGGACAAAGAAAAACTGATACAAGAAGCTTACTTAGTTGCACATAAAATAGAGGAGAACGGCAATTTCCCTAATAATCCTACTCTACCGTTAATGATTTACAAAGGTACGTTCAGGTTACATCCTGATGATACTGAAGAAGTAATCAAAAAAGTTTTCGCGCAGAATGGTTATACCAATTCTTGGGTTGATGGTATTTTTGATTATCACCATTACCATAGCAATACACATGAGGTAATGGGCGTATTCTGTGGCAAGGCCGATGTACAGTTTGGAGGTGAGCATGGCGTTTGTATAGAACTGGATAAAGGTGACGTAATTATCATCCCTGCAGGTGTAGCACATAAAAAACTGAACTCAAGCGACGACTTTACTGTCGTAGGCGCATATCCAAATGGCTCAGATTACGATATGAAATATGGGAAAGCTGAAGAGCGACCTGAAGCAGATGAAACCATTGCTAAAGTGAAAAATCCAGACAGCGACCCTGTTTATGGAAGTAAAGGACATTTATTTGAATGCTGGTACGGCCAAAATTGCGAAAATGTGTAAAACTCTTTCGTTTTAACCGTCTAAAATTCTTTAATTTTCGGGTTTTAAATATACTACCCTTATTATAAATGAATTTTAGATATATATGTTCAGTATTAGCCCTCTCTGCAACTTTATTAACTGCTTGTTCAAGCAAAAAATCTGAAGAGAAAAAGGCTGCTGAAAAAAAAATCCGCACCAAAGATGACGATAAAGCGGATAGCCTTTTATTGGTTTACAACCCACAAAAAGGCGACAAATGGATTGCCGATTTTGTAGATAATCTACATAAAAAATATGGTTTTAACGGAAATATGCTGGTGGCAAAAGACGGGAAAATCCTTTACGAAAAAGCGATCGGTTGGGCCGATTACCTCCACAGAGATAGTTTGACGATCAACTCAGAGTTTGAATTGGCTTCCATTACCAAAACATTTACCGGCACAGCGATTATGCAATTAGTAGAGGCTGGAAAACTTTCGTTAAACGATAACGTAAAAAAGTTCTATCCTAATTTTCCTTATGAGGGCATTACTGTAAAATTATTGCTTTCTCACCGTAGTGGTATGATGAATTACGTGTACTTTATCGATGATATCTGGCGTAAAGAAAAGCGTAACATGAAAAAGGGGGTAACCAACCAGGAAGTAATGAATGTTATTGCCGAGCGTAAACCTAATCCATACACCAAACCGGATAACCGATTCCATTACAACAACTCAAACTTTATGGTGTTGGGTGCCATTATAGAAAAAGTAACCGGTCAGCGCTATTCGCAGTACATGATGGAACATGTGTTTAAACCGGCAGGATTAAAACATACACACGTATATAGTACAACCGAGTATGAAAAAATTCCGGTTGACGTAGTTGGCCACGACCGCAATAGTTTTAGATATTCTGTTGCACAGAACTTTCTGGATGGACCAGTTGGAGATAAAGGCATTTATAGTACGGTACACGATTTGGTGCTGTTTGATAAATATTTGAAAAATGGAAGATTATTAAGTAAAAAGAGCCTCGATTCTGCCTATACCGGACACAATAAACCTATTAATGGCCACTTCAACTATGGTTATGGTTGGAGAATGTTTGATGGCGAAAAAATGGACAAAGTGGTATACCATACGGGTTGGTGGCATGGTTTCCGCCATATTTATGTAAGAGATCTAAACAAAAATATTGTTATTGTGTTTTTAGGCAACCTGACCAACGGAAGTTTGATGCATCTCGACGATCTGTATAAACACTTCGACATGCCGATTATCCGTAAGGGGGCATACCATGGCAATGGCAGTTTGCCAGGTTCAGACGAAGATTAAATTTATGGCAAAAACAAAATGGATTATCGGACCGGGTACATTAACCATCTATCCTAAAAGAAATTTAAGGATAGTTGGGCTTATATTTTTTGTACTGATTGCGGCCTTTATTTTCTTTTTATCAAAATCGGTACAGGGTTATTCTGCCGGCCTCACTCTTGGGTATTATGGCTTCCTGTTATTAATTCCGTTACTGCTGATTTTTATTGCCGAAACAAAAGTAATTTTTGATGGGAACAGCAGGGTTTTATATAAAAAAATCGCGTTTTTACCGATTGGATCAATCCCTTTTGATGATATCGCCTCAGTAGAGCCATACGAAGTGCTGGGAAGCGGCTTTAATTATAAACTGTTCAAAAAAAGTAACAGACATGGCAGAGGCTTACTTGTTTCTTCCGGTTATAGTAAAGCCACCAATGCCAACCTCATTGCTTTTCAGCAGGAGGTATTACCAAAGATTGATGAGCTTGTATTCGCCAATGCACCAGTAATTCCTAAACAGACCATTTACGATTTTAAGTTTTTCAGAGAAGAAGGTGGTGTTTACCTGTTGCGGGATAATAAGATAGGAAGTTTTATTTTGGGGTTGATTTTTATCGGTGCTACTGTTGCCATATTGTTTAGCCCCGATTTTTTGGCAAACGAAGGATCTATTCAAAAAATACTCATCACCTATTTCCCAGCGGCGATAGGCTTGGCACTTCTTTTTGCAGCAACCTCCAACATCCGCTTTGATAAAAGCCAAAGGAAAATTATCCGTTCTACTTTTGCTGGCCGTTTTAAAAAAGAATACCCATTTGATGACCTGATCCGTTTTCAGGTGATCCGTAAAACAACCAATCTTATTTATTCAGGTACCGAAGTCAGGGCAGAGATTTTTTTGCCTGCCAAAAATAAAACAACCATTTTAAACCTTAAAAGCTTTATAGGCACTAAAAAGATTGAGCGCTTCCTTGATGAGGCCAACACGATTTTAGGCCGGATTTAGTTTCATTACAAAACAAAACGATTATGTTCGATAAATTATTTGCGGCTCAACAAAAAGCCGAGGAAGTTAAAAAGCGTCTGGATACGATCTCGGTGTTTGGCGAAGTTGAAAATGGTGCAATAAAAATCACCGCTACAGCCAATAAATCCATCACCGGAATTTCCATTGATGAGGAGTTTTTGAAAAATGCCGATAAGGAAGAATTGGAAGAACTGTTATTAACTGCAATTAACAAAGCGATGGCAAGTGCCGAACAGGTTAGTGCTGCCGAAATGCAGGCCTCGGCGCAAGATATGCTAGGAGGCTTAGGCGGTATGTTTGGACAATAATATATCGTCAAAATCAATCTTGATACTCAAATCAATCTACTTGATACTAAAACTATGAAATACACCTATTATGGCCAATCTTGTTTCTTACTAGAAGCAGCTGGCAAAAAATTATTGTTCGACCCATTTATATCACATAATCCACTAGCTAAAAATGTAGATATTAAAGCGATTGAAGCTGATTATATTTTAGTGAGCCATGGTCATGGCGACCACGTAGCCGACTTGGTTGAATTGGCTAAACAAACCCAGGCAACCGTTATTGCAATGCCTGAGATTACCGATTGGGCTTCGAAACAAGGCGTGGAAAAAGTACATGGAATGAATTTTGGTAAATTTACTTTCGATTGGGGAACTGTACGCATGGTGCCCGCTACACACTCATCAGGTTTACCAGATGGAAGTTACGGCGGAAATCCTGCTGGTTTTGTACTTGAAGTTGATGGCAAACAGATCTACTTTGCTGGTGATACAGGCCTAACAATTGAAATGAAAGTTTTGGCTGATATTTGCAACTTGGATTATGCCATTTTACCAATCGGCGGGAATTATACCATGGATGTTGATGATGCTTTGGTGGCAACAAAATATTTCGATTGTGACAAGGTGATCGGCGTTCATTACAATACCTTTCCGGTAATTGAAATTGATACCAAAGCTGCTTTGGATAAATTTAAGCGCGAAAACAAAACTTTATTGTTGCCAGAAATTGGTGAAACAATAAGTTTATAGTTTCGGCGAGCCGTCATTTTGACTGAAGTGCAACGGAATGGAGAAATCTATCTCGAGGTAGATCTCTCCGCTACACTGCGTTCCGGTCGAGATGACGATTTTTTTGCAGAGTGCACGCTTAAGGAGTAATCCATGTGGCGTAAAAACAAAAAAGGGCCTCCGATTTTCATTGGAGACCCTTCAAATTATAAACCTGAACCTAATTCTTTTTAGCAGCGGCAGCTTTGTTTGCTTTGTAACGCATATCTGCTGTACCATCTTTTTTAGTTGGACCAGCAACTTTAGTTACTGCTTTTGCTTTATTTTCTTTAAAACGTTTATCTGGTGTACCATCTGCTTTTACTTTAGTAGCTGTAGTAGTGGTTTTAGTCTCTACTTTTTTAGCATCTTGTTTTACACCTGCTTTAACAGGTGCAGTTGTTGTTTTTACTTCTTTTTTGGCAACAGTTTTAGCTTTAGTAGCTGTAGCTGGTGTTTGAGCAAATGCTGTTGTTAAACCAAATGCTGCGATTGCGATTAAACTCAATAACTTTTTCATAATTCTTTGATTTGTTTTTTAGTTGTTATGAAATTTCTTCGTTTCACTCAGAGGTTTCATAACTTTCGATTTTTATTTTACTCGTTTATTTTGTTGATATAAAATTCATAAATCGATATGAAGTTTTAATGAAGATAATAACTATTTTTATTTTTTAATGCGCAGCCAGCCAGTTTTCACCCTCACCAATTTCTACAACAATTGGTACAGTTAATTTAATGGCATTGGCCATTTTATCCTGAATAATTGCTTTCATCACTTCTTTTTCAGACCTTAATACATCAAACACTAACTCATCATGCACCTGCATAGTCATAGTTGATTGCAAATTTTGTGCTTTCATCTCTTTGTGGATATTGATCATAGCAATCTTGATCATATCAGCAGCAGAACCCTGTATAGGCGCGTTAATGGCATTTCGTTCAGCAAAACCCCTTACTATCTGATTGGCCGAGTTAATGTCTCTCAAATAGCGTCTTCTACCCATTATGGTTTCTACAAATCCATTTTCGCGGGCAAAATTCATGGTATCGCTCATGTAACGTTTAATACCAGGATATTGCGCAAAGTATTGTTCAATAATTTCGGCAGCTTCTTTACGTGGAATGCCTAAATTCTGCGATAAACCAAAAGCCGACTGACCGTAAATAATACCAAAGTTAACTGCTTTTGCATTTCTACGCTGCGTTCCATCAACCTCTTCAATACTTACACCATATACTTTAGCTGCTGTTGCCGTATGGATATCGATCCCTTTGCTAAAAGCATCAAGCATATTTTCTTCTTTACTTATTTCGGCAATAATGCGCAATTCTATCTGCGAATAATCGGCCGACAGCAAAATGTGGTTTTCATCTCTTGCAATAAAAGCTTTACGCACTTCCCTGCCACGTTCGGTACGGATCGGGATGTTCTGTAAATTCGGGTTATTGGAGCTTAACCTGCCAGTGGCGGCTACGGCCTGATTGTAAGAAGTGTGTACCCTTCCCGTTTTAGGGTTAACCATTAATGGCAATGCATCAACATAGGTTGATTTAAGTTTCTGTAACTGGCGGAAATCTAAAATATCCTTCACGATATCACTTTTACTCGCTAGCGCCATTAAAACATCTTCTCCGGTTTGGTACTGACCGGTTTTAGTTTTTTTAGCTTTCGGGTCGAGCTGAAGTTTATCAAATAAAACCTCTCCCAATTGTTTCGGCGAAGCCAGGTTAAATTTAATTCCGGCTTTGTCATACACATTCTGTTCGAACTTGATAATTTCAGTTTCAAGTTCTTTAGAATAGGCCTGTAAAGTTTCGATATCAATTCGAACGCCTTCCTTTTCTATGTCTGCCAGTACATAAACCAAAGGATTTTCAATTTCTTCGGCAAGCTTGGCTGCATTTAACTCTTTTAATTTCGGTTCAAAGATGTGTGCTAACTGCAAAGTTACATCGGCATCCTCGGCTGCATAATCTACAACATCTACCACAGGAACATCACGCATGGTGCCCTGGTTTTTGCCTTTCGCCCCAATTAGTTTGGTAATAGAAATCGGAGAATAACCAAGGTAATTCTCTGATAATACATCCATCCCATGGCGGGTATCGGGATCGATTAAATAATGTGCAAGCATGGTATCGAAAAGTTTGCCTTTTACTTCTACGCCATACCATTTTAAAACCAGGATATCGTATTTGGTATTCTGACCGATTTTCTCGATGGCCTCATTTTCCAATATCACCCTAAATTCATCAACAATTAATTGCGCTTCTTCCCTTTCTGCAGGCACTGGGATATAATAACCTGTTCCAGGTTTAATAGAGAATGACAAACCTACTAAATCGGCCATGTTTGCATCAGTGCCAGTAGTTTCGGTATCAAAGGAAATCCGCTTTTCAGCAAGTAACAATTTGATCAGATCAGCACGCTGCTCTGCCGAGTCAATTAGCTGGTAATCATGTTCAGTATTTTCGATGGTTTTGGCTGGAAGTTTTTCTGCAGGTTCTTCTTCCAGTGTGTTGGTATATTGAATGGTTTCGCCCGATTGATTGCCGAATAAATCTGTTTGCGTACCTTCCTGAAAACGCGCTGTAGTTACCGAAAATTCATCACCAAATACCCTGCGCCCTAAAGTCCTGAATTCTAACTCGGTAAATAATGGTTCTAATAAATCGCGGCTCGGATCACAAAGTTCTAAACTGGCCTCATCCAATTCAACGGGAACATCCAACAGAATTGTCGCTAGTTTTTTGGATATTAAACCTTGTTCTGCAAAATTCTCAACGTTTTCGCGTTGTTTTCCTTTTAGCTCATGGGAGTTCGCAATAATGTTCTCCATAGAGCCATATTGCTTGATCAGAGCTTTAGCAGTTTTCTCTCCAATACCCGGGATACCCGGGATATTATCCACGGCATCGCCCCATAAGCCCAGGATATCGATCACCTGCAATACATTTTCGATCTCCCATTTAGTCAATACTTCTTTTACACCCAATATTTCCATATCGTTACCCATGCGGGCAGGTTTGTAAATAAAAATATTTTCAGAAACCAGTTGTGCAAAATCCTTATCAGGGGTCATACAGTAAACCTGATACCCCTTTTGTTCCGCTTTTTTCGCCAGTGTACCAATAATATCATCTGCCTCATACCCATCAGAAGTAATTACGGGGATATTGAAACCGGTAATCAATTTAATTACATAAGGCATTGCAGCAGCCAGATCCTCAGGCATGGCCTGACGGTGTGCTTTATAGGCTTCGAAAGAGGTATGCCTTTCAGTTGGGGCTTCAGTATCAAAAACTACTGCAATGTGTGTCGGTTTTTCTTTCTTCAAAACATCTAATAAGGTATTGGTAAAGCCCATTACTGCCGATGTATTGATACCTGTTGAGGTAAAACGCGGATTTTTACTTAATGCAAAATGCGCCCTGTACATTAGCGCCATACCGTCGAGGAGAAAGAGTTTTTTATTCATGTGATTACACCGATTTTATGATTACACCGACAAATAGATTTATCGGATGATAAAAGTAACAAAAGTTAAAGGTTTAGAAAAGATAAACTCCCAATTTAAGAGAAAAAGACCGTTAATAATAACAGGATAAAATTAAAGAAGCCATGTAATAACATTGAATAACCTAAGCCATATTTGATGCGTATAAAACCAAGCGATATACCTGTAAATGTTTGGGAGATGACAAATAGAATGAAAGCGGGATCGCTTAGTGTTAAACCTTTAATATTGCCCAAGTGTGTTAAACCAAATATGATAGCAGAATAATAAAAGAGATAGCCAAACGATTTCTGTTGAAAAACCAGTCTTTTGCGAATGTCTATTCTTTTAAAATATCCATGAACAATTAATGCCACAAAAAGAAAAAAGATATAAACAGGCCACGTAAGAAAACTGCTCTTTATAAAGTAATTTGATATCAGACCCAAAGTAAAACACACAAAATATATTGAAAGATATTTCTTTCTTAGGTGCCATCTAAATAAAAACTCTTCTAATACCGGAGCAAAAATACAGATCAGAAGCAAGGTCACAGTTAACCCGTACTTTTTCAGGATATCGATTTCCTGAACATATTCTTTAATAACTTTAAAATGCACCAGAATATAATAAATACCCATTATAATACCTGCAAATATTAAATCGAGTAGGAGCAACCATAAGAGATCTCTCCAAAGAGATTTATTATCTTTACTGAGTTTTAGAAGTTTTGGCTTTTTTAAGAAATCCCAAAATGCAGAGAGCGTTTCAATCATTACTGTTTTTGGATATTATTTTTAAATAATTTACGTTGTATCCCGATATTGCTAACTTATGAAGATTTTCAACCTTTTTATTTTATTTTTTTCAATAGCGTTCACCACTTATGCACAGGATTTTATCGTTAAAAATAACGACGATGTAATCCGCGGAACGATAAAAGGAACCGATTATTTTTCGGTGTTTATTAGCGCCAATGATGAGGCTGATGTGATTTTGCCTGCAAAGGATGTGAAAAATTTCTTCTGGAATGGTGATAGTTTTGTGAGCAAGGGATTTGCAAATGGGCGCAATTTCGAATATCGTTTTGTTAAAGTAATCGAAATGGGAACTGTTAACCTTTATTCCTTTGGCGGAGGCACCCTGGTTCCTCAGGTGAAAGAGAAAAAGGTAAAATTCAGGCCTTCAATTGGTATTGGAACAGGCACTGGTGGTTATGGTGGCATGGGTATGGGCGGAGGCATCAGCATCGGCGGCGGACGTAATGCAGCACCTGAAAGACCTGCAGGCGCACCTGTTGTGCGCTACTTTATTGAAAAACCTGGCGCCGGACCTTTACAGGAAGTACCCATGAAAGCGATAACCGAGGACAGCAAAAAGATTGAGGTGAAGAATATTCTGTTGCAGAAAATGGGAGACCAACCTGCCTTAAAAGCTAAGGTAGAAGCCGGAACCGATTTTAATAGCAGAGAGGTAATTGAATGGGTTAAGGAATATAACGCGACAAAGAAATAAAGCCAGGATTTAATAGATTTTAAGATTGCAGGATCGTCTAAATAATATCTTCATGCTTTAGCTTTACATATATGGCTAAACTGATAAGCTTATCATTTTTAATTTCACAGTTCTCCATTGTTTTGTAATAGTCAAAGTCAAGTTTTTGCAGCACTTTTCTGCTATTTTCATTTTCAGTTTCAACCATAGCCTCGATTTTTCTTAAGCCTAATTTCTCAAAGGCATAATTACAAATGGGATTTGCTACTTCTTTAATGATGCCTTTTCCCCAATGTTCGGGCAACAGCCAAAAACCGATTTCAGCCTTTTGATCCGTTTTACTTAAATCATTAAGTCCAATGGCACCTAAGCAAACAAGGCTTTCTTGATCACAAATTGCCCACCAAATACCTGTTTCATTTTTTTGAAGCTCATTGAACCAGATCAATTGTTCATTGGTTTCCTCCAGGCTTGCATAGCACACACCATAATAGCGGATCACATCCGGATGGGATAATCCTTCAAAAACAAATGCTAAATCGTCAGAACAAAATTGCCTCAATAAAAATCTATCCGTGTGTATTGTAGCTGAAGCAAACATTATCTGGCGCAGCAGTTTAACAAGTGGTCGTTCACCATGCCAGTTGCCTGCATATGCGCATAACAGATGGTGGTGCCAAAAAATTTGAACCCACGTTTTTTCATGTCTTTGCTGATCTGATCAGAAAGTTCTGTTCGTGGCGGAACATCACTCATTTTTTCGATGTGATTTTGGATTGGTTTATCGCCCTGACCAAAACTCCACATGTATTTAGAGAAACTGCCAAATTCTTTCTGAATCCCGATAAATAATTTAGCGTTGGTAATGGCACCGTTAACTTTTAAACGGTTACGAATAATGCCTTCGTCATTCATTAACCTTTCTACATCTTTTTCAGTAAAGGCAGCTACTTTGTTAACCTCAAAATTGGCAAAGGCTTTACGGTAGTTTTCCCGTCTTCGAAGGATAGTAATCCAGCTTAAACCTGCCTGCGCACCTTCAAGGATCAGGAATTCAAATAAAATTTCATCATCGTAGACAGGCTTTCCCCATTCTTCATCGTGGTATTTGATGTAAAGTGGATCGGTGCCAGCCCAGGTGCAACGTACTATTGAGTCCAGAGTCTTGAGTCCTGAGTCTTGAGTCATATTATGCGAATTTTGCAGGATGGCTAATCATAAAATTTAATAGTTTGCTTATTTCTTCACATTGAGCATCCAAGTAATTGAATTTTTCTTCAGAGATATAATTACAGGCGAGCGCTACATCTAACCAAACTTGCGTTTCACCATTTTCCATATCTGCATCTGATAGTTTACTAATAAAATGATTAGGGTATCTTCTCTTTTTGTAGGCTTCACCAATACTGCTACATACAGATCTTGAAGATCTACGCATCTGATCTACCAGGCTGTACTGCTCTGATTTAGGGAAATCTTTCGTTAAATTAAAGACGTCCATCAAAAGAGCAAATCCTTTTTTATAAGCGATTAATTCTCTAAACTTTCCCATGTTTTTTTTAAACTAATATAATAATTTGGGAAGAGAAAGAGACTATAGACTTAGGACTTAAGACTCTGGACTAGAACTTAGTTCATCCCAATACTCCACCGCTCTCCTATAATGCGGAATTACGATACTGCCGCCCACAAGATTGGCGATCATAAAAATTTCGTTCATTTCGTCGCTGTTTACACCCGCGTCGAAACATTTGCCTAAATGGTATTTAATGCAGTCATCACAGCGCAAAACCATTGAGGCTACCAGGCCCAACATTTCTTTTGTTTTAACATCCAGGGCACCGTCAGCATAGGAAGTGGTATCTAAAGCGAAAAAACGTTTGATGTTTGTATTCGCCGTTTCCATGATCCTATCGTTCATTTTTTCACGATAACCATTAAATTCTTCTACTAACTTTCCCATGTATAATAATTATTGAATGAATGATTTTTTGAATGAGAGCATGATATTCATTAATTTACTTAGTCAAGGTTGATTTCTTCCAGCGGGTTCCAGAAAACCTTTTTAAAGTTAAGCACCTTATCATTTTTAACTTCAACGCCTTCCTTTCTTAACAACTCTTCCATTAGCTCAGGAGGTTTAAAATGAAACTTTCCGGTAAGCAGGCCACTACAGTTTACTACCCTATGTGCAGGCACTTGAGGATGGGCTGTTCCGGCATAAAGCATGGCATGCCCGACCATTCTTGATGATTTTGCTGCACCCAAACTTTTCGCAATAGCTCCATAAGAAGTAACCTTTCCCTTCGGAATTAAGCGGGCAATCTCATAAACCTGTTCGTAAAAGTTGGTATCCATTATTCAAAAGAAAATTGAATATAATTAATATTCTTATCGTGTAGCAAGTATTTTTTCTCGTAATAGGTTTTGATCGACAATACCTCATCAACCAGATCTGAAGTATATAAATGATCGGTATTTTTTTGTATAGGTAAACTTAATTCTGCAACCTTTTCGCAGGTATAAGCATACAGTTGGTCGTTATCTGTTTTCAAATTAACATGACCACCTGGTTTTAAAACAAGTTTATACCGGTTTAAGAATGCGGGAAAAGTTAAACGTTTTTTCTCACGGCTATCCTGTGGTTGAGGATCAGGAAAGGTAATCCAGATCTCATCAATTTCTCCTTCGTTAAAGTAATCCAACAAATTTTCAATCTGTATCCTTAAAAAAGCCACATTATCGATCCCGTCTTCAATAGCTGTTTTGGCCCCGCGCCAAATGCGGTTACCTTTATAATCAACACCGATGAAATTCTTATCCGGAAACAACCTTGCCAGATTTACCGAATATTCGCCTTTTCCACATGCCAATTCGAGCACAATGGGGTTCGCATTTTTAAAATGTGCTGAAGCCCAGTTTCCCTTTAAAGCTTTTCCTTGTTCTAATTGATATACGTTTGCAAATGTTTCGATTTCTGCAAAACGCCTAAGTTTATCTTTACCCAAAAGTTTTTTTTCTGCAAAAATACAATTAAATCAATAATCGAAGTTTCTTTTGCCATAAAGATTAATGGCAATCTTGTTTAGGAATCGTATTTTTGCAGCTTATAAAAATTACCGTGGAAAAAAACGCTAAAATATATGTTGCAGGTCATCGTGGAATGGTGGGTTCGGCCATTTACCGTAAACTACAAAAAGAAGGTTACGAAAATATCATCACCAAAACTTCAGATGAACTGGATCTGCGCAACCAGCAGGCCGTTACCGATTTCTTTGCGAATGAAAAGCCAGATTATGTGTTTCTTGCTGCGGCAAAGGTTGGCGGCATTGTAGCCAATAATACATATAGGGCCGATTTTCTCTACGAAAATTTAGCCATACAAAATAACGTGATCCATAATGCTTATGTAACCGGCGTTAAAAAATTAATGTTCCTGGGGTCGAGCTGCATTTACCCTAAAATGGCTCCACAACCTTTAAAAGAAGATTATCTTTTAACCGGAACTTTAGAACACACCAACGAACCTTATGCCATTGCAAAAATTGCAGGGATCAAAATGTGCGATGCCTACCGCGATCAGTATGGCTGCAATTTCATCTCAGTGATGCCAACAAATTTATATGGCTTTAATGACAACTATCATCCTCAAAATTCGCATGTTTTACCAGCTTTGATCCGTAAGGTACATGAGGCAAAAGCGAACAACGAAAAGGAAATTGTTGTTTGGGGGTCCGGATCGCCTATGCGCGAATTTTTGTTTGCAGACGACCTGGCAGATGCCTGTTATTTCCTGATGCAAAACTATAACGAACCGCACTTGATTAACGTGGGTACCGGACAAGATTTAACCATTAAAGACCTTGCTTTATTAATCAAAGATGTACTGGGTTTTGAAGGCGAATTAGTATTCGATGCCACTAAGCCGGATGGAACACCACGCAAGTTGATGGACGTAAGCAAACTGCATAACCTGGGCTGGAAACATAAAATTGAGCTTAAAGAAGGTATTGCCCTGGCTTATCAGGATTTCGAAAGCAGATATTAAGAAATGACTGAATGAGAGAGTTGAATGACAGAATGTTTTAATCCACCCCATTCAATCAATCACTAATTCTCTCAGTCATTAATTTTATATAGTTAAAATTTATATCTTTGATAAGATAAATAAATTTTAACTATATGACTTTAGTTCAACTAGAATATATCGTTGCTGTAGATACTTACAGAAGTTTTGTTACCGCTGCTGATAAATGTTTTGTAACGCAACCGACCTTAAGTATGCAGGTGCAAAAACTAGAGGAACTGATCAGCGTTAAAATTTTCGACAGGAGCAAACAACCCGTAAGTCCGACCGAAATTGGCGCCCAGATTATTGCGCAAGCCAGAATTATTTTACAGGAAAGTGGAAAAATAAAAGAACTGATCAGCAGTCAGCAGCAGGATGTTTTAGGAGAATTAAGAATAGGCGTAATCCCAACTGTTGCACCATACCTGCTTCCAGAAGTGATTTCGGCCATGCTGGATAAGTATCCTGAATTAAAACTTTTAATCTGGGAATACACCACCGAAGACATTATTCATCACCTAAAAACAGGAGTACTCGATTGTGGTATTTTAGCCACCCCACTTACCGACCCGAACATTACCGAAATTCCATTATATTACGAAAACTTTGTAAGCTACATCAGCAAAAACAGCAAACTCTATAGAAAGAAGGCCGTTGATGCTGAAGATCTGAACGAAGAAAACATCTGGCTCTTAAACGAAGGCCATTGTATGCGTAATCAGGTATTAAACATTTGCCGCTCCACAAAAAACAACAGGTTACAAGGGTTGGAGTATAATACAGGTAGTGTAGAAACCCTGGTGCGTATGGTTGATTTAAATGGAGGTGCAACACTATTGCCCGAGCTTGCTATAACAGAATTAAATGCAAAGCAGATCAATAAGGTTCGTCATTTTAAATCGCCTGAACCTGTACGCGAGATCAGTCTGGTTACACATAAAAACTTCATTAAAAAACGGATGCTTAATGCTTTAAAAGATGAAATATTAGAAATTATCCCAAAAGCAATGAAGCAAAAAAAGAAAAAAGATGTTGTTGGGATTTAGACTTTCTTGCGAAGTTTAAATGGGCAGTGCGCAGGAAAAACTTCGCAAGTCTAACCCACGCAATCGTCATGCTGAATTCATTTCAGCATCTTTACCGCTGCATAGACCCTGAAATAAATTACCTTCGGTGAGCTCGCTTAAGGCTCGGTTTACTTCGTAGCTTTTCGCTTCGCTACAGGTCAGGGGTGACGACTATTGATTAAATAGGACCTAAGATGATCTCTGGCATTTGTTAATGACTTAACCGATTACCAAAGCTAGTTTGAAAAAAATACTACTGATTTTGTTTTTCTACCGGAGGTGCAGACAGCAAGCCTTTAATATCACTCTCCACTTCTTCCTCTTCGCCTTTTTTCTTTTTCTTGTTTTTAGCTTTTAAGCCTTTGCCGCTTAAACGCTCCTCTATGATTTTATCATATTCGGTTTGCTGCTCTGGTCTTAAAACATTGCGGATATTCTTCGAGGTCTCATTCTGCAATTTATAGAATTTATCTACATCCTCTTCGCGTGAGTTGCCTGCCTGTTGTCTTTTAATTAAATCAGCCTGTTCTTTCGCCTGGTTATAGGTAAAGCTGTAGATTACGCTTTTTTGCGTTCCATTTAGTTTTAACCTTTTGTCAAGATCCTCTACATTCTTTTTTGCAATTTCTGAAGGAGTAGGCACTTTATTTTGCTGCGCACTTACCAATCCATTTACACCAATTACAATTAAGAATAAAATTACAAGCCTTTTCATTTCGAATATTTTATATCTGCGAAGTTACTTAATTATCTTAAAACAAGGAAGTCCCGATTTGCACCGGGACTTCTTTTAAATTTTATGGAAGATTTAGCTTACAAAGCTTTTTTGTAAAGTTCAGCAACTGCATCCCAGTTTACTACATTCCAAATTGCCGCTAAATAATCAGGGCGTTTGTTTTGGTATTTTAAGTAATATGCGTGTTCCCAAACATCAATACCTAAAATTGGTGTACCTTTTACCTCAGCAACATCCATTAAAGGATTGTCTTGGTTTGGAGTAGAAGAAACCTGAAGTTTTTTATCAGCACCTACCGATAACCAGGCCCAACCAGAACCGAAGCGGGTAGCACCAGCTTCTTGTAATTTAGTTTTAAGATCAGCAAAAGAACCAAAAGTTTCGTTAATTGCTTTAGCTAAATCGCCAGTTGGCTCGCCACCTTTATTTGGACCTAAGATATTCCAGAATAATGAGTGGTTATAATGACCACCACCATTATTTCTAACAGCAGCAGGGAATTTTGAAATGTTTTTTACAATTTCCTCGATGCTAGAGCTCGCTTCAGGTTTACCTTCTAACGCTTTGTTTAAGTTGGTAACGTAAGCTTGATGGTGTTTATCATGGTGGATTTCCATGGTAGTTTTATCAATATGCGGTTCTAATGCATCGGTTGCGTAATGTAACGCAGGTAATTCAAAAGCCATAATGTTTATGTTTTAAGATTTAAAAATGTTTCTTGTAGCAAATATAACATTAGAACGTTAAGATTTGTTCATGTTATTATCATCAAATCGTTTTCCGGGTTAATGTTGTAATGTTGAATGTTTTAATATTGGAAGGTTTTTAGAAAAAACTACCATCATCCCGCTTTGCAATCAGGGTGCATGAGAAGGCGGATTGTATCACCATTTATATCTTAAATGTGTTACAAATGCTGTTCTTATAAGAGGCCGTCTCATAAAATTGTAGTTCAATTGATTTGTCACGTTGCCTGTCGAAACGCCTAGTAAGACATCTAAAACAGGCCCTTCGACAAGCTACCATTGACGTTATTTTATAAATTATTATTAATCAGCGTTTTAACTATTCTTGCATTTCCATCCAGCTAGGCCATAGCACGGGATCGCCGTTCTACTTAAATCCGGCCTAACAAATTTTTCGGGCTGCACTGTTCTGGCTGCAGAAGTGCCTTCAAAAGAAAAATTTTCAGCCGGCATTTTTTGTTTCTTTTTGATGCCAAAAAGAAAGAGCCCTTCGGCGGCGGTGAGCCGAGGCAAGACTGCGCCGTAGGACAAGAGAAAACAATTCTACGTCACTAATATTGATTTTACAATAAATTATCCCTCAGGATGACAATTCTACATTTATGAGACAGCCTACAATTAGGCCATGAACTATAGTATTACCGAACATCAACTCAATCTACCTCTTTTTCGCAAAAAATCCCTTCATTAATGTTCCACACTCCTCAGCCATTACGCCGCCTTTTAACACGGTTTTAGGATGGAGCAGATTTGTATTTTTGGAGATGAATCCTCTTTTTTCTTCTCTGGCACCATACACAATGCGTCCAATCTGCGTCCAGTAACTCGCCCCGGCACACATTACACAAGGTTCGATGGTTACATATAAGGTACAATCCCTTAAATATTTCCCTCCAATGGTTTGTGCCGCTGAGGTAAAGGCCTGCATTTCTGCATGTGCCGTTACATCATTAAAACGTTCGGTTAAATTATAGCCCCGGCCAATAATCCTGTTTTTACTTACCACTATAGCACCTATCGGAATTTCATCATCAGCTAAAGCTTTTTTTGCTTCTTCCAAAGCCAGTTTCATGTAATGGATGTCTTCTTCCTCCGGATCGGTATTTTCGAAATTGTAAAAACTCATGTGGCAAATATAGGGTAACACTTCCGAAGTTTAATAAAGCAATGCGCAGGGAAATTTCAGAAGTGTTATAGGTTTTGGAGCGCAATTACTTGCTAATCGGTTACTTCAGTCCTGCTTTCCATTTCAAGTCCGCACTCGTACCTCGTTTGCGGGCTTTCCACTCAATCAGGGCTATTTGGTGAGGCCTGTGCTTAATAAGAGAACTTCGCGGTATAAATAGATACTCTATTCTCCCACAGATTGCCGCAGATAAACATCGCAGATTTATATTATTAAAATGATCTGTGTTTCTTATCCTTTTAAATCTGCGGGAAATGCCTCAAAGTTTACATGGCCAAGGCTAAGGCAAACTTCGGAAGTCGGCTAAATCAGCTTACTTCCATTAGGAACCTTACTTTGCACCGTAGTTAATACGATATCGCCGTTTTCATCGGCAAAACCGGTAACTAAAAATTCTGACATGAATTTGCCGATCTGTTTTTTGGGAAAGTTAACCACCGCAACAATTTGTTTTCCAGGTAATTCTTCCAATGTATAATGTTTGGTAATCTGTGCACTACTCATTTTAATGCCAAATTCGCCAAAATCTACTTTAACTTTATATGCTGGTCTTCGCGCTTCAGGAAATTCGAAAACCTCTAAAATGGTTCCGACCCTTAATTCTACTTTTTCGAAATCGCCCCATGTAATCTGTTCCATAAACAATCAAATGTATTAATTGTAAAAATATAAATTATTAAATAATTCGCCATTAGCTCCAAAATAAAGATTAAAACAATTCAAATTATTGCATTTAATTCAAACGATTTTATAAAAAATTTGCGTTTTATATTTTTCCAGCTATCTTTATGCAACCGTTTGCATAACCAAATATTAAAATTAGATGAAAGCATGTATTTATTAGGAATTGATTTAGGTACCTCATCCATAAAAGTTGCCATTGTTGATGCAGCTACACAAAGAAACATAGCTACCGCTCAATATCCGGAGGAGGAAACAGCCATCAAATCTTTACAGTCTGGCTGGGCAGAACAATCTCCTGATGATTGGTGGCAAAATGTTCAACAGGCCATTCTCAAACTAAATTCGACAGGTCTTTTTGATCCAAAAGAAATTAAATCCATTGGTATTGCATACCAAATGCACG
The DNA here is from genome assembly GCF_003664035.1 of Pedobacter alluvionis. GTDB lineage: Bacteria > Bacteroidota > Bacteroidia > Sphingobacteriales > Sphingobacteriaceae > Pedobacter > Pedobacter alluvionis. The sequence continues at coordinate 502,351 of NZ_RCCK01000013.1, read as the reverse complement.
GATTGGTTGTTGTAGATAAAAACCAGCAGGTGCTCCGAGATAGTATTATTTGGTGCGATAGCAGAGCAGTTGAACTGGGCAATAGTGCTTTTGAGGCCATTGGGCATGACAAATCCCTGAAACATTTATTAAACTCTCCCGGAAACTTTACGGCATCAAAACTGGCCTGGGTTAAAGCAAATGAGCCAGACATCTATAACCAAATTGATAAGATAATGCTCCCTGGCGATTTTATTGCTATGAAATTAACAGGAGAAATTACAACAAGTATCTCGGCACTATCTGAAGGCATTTTCTGGGATTTTGAAAACCACGAAATTTCTAAAGATGTAATGGAGTATTATGGCATTTCAGATAACCTTATCCCACCCGTAAGACCTTTATTCTCCGAACATGGTTATTTAAAAGCCGATATTGCCAATTCTTTGAACTTACCAACAGGTATTCCTGTTGCCTATAAATCTGGCGATCAGCCGAACAATGCACTTTCACTAAATGTATTAAAACCTGGGGAGGTTGCGGCCACAGCCGGAACATCTGGAGTAATTTATGGCGTAAGCGACGAACTTACTTACGATCAACAATCAAGAGTGAATACTTTTGCGCACGTAACCTATTCCAAAGAAAAAAAGCACACAGGAGTTTTACTTTGTATTAATGGTACCGGCAGCATGTATCGCTGGGCAAAGCATAATTTTGCACCACAGTCTACTTATGCAGACCTGAACATCCTGGCGTCGAAAGCGCCAATAGGTAGTAATGGTTTAAAGGTACTTCCTTTTGGAAATGGTGCAGAACGGATGTTAAACAATCAATATACTGGTGCACAGTTATTGGGTATAGATTTAAATCTCCACAATCAATCAGATATCTTCAGGGCGATACAAGAAGGGATTGCCTTCTCTTTCCGTTACGGATTGGATATTATGCGGGAAAATGGCATGCAGCCTAAAGTCATCCGGGCCGGAAGGGCCAACCTGTTTTTAAGTGATGTATTTGCACAAACATTTGTAGATGTTACGGGCATTCCGGTAGAACTTTACGAAAACGATGGCAGTGTAGGCGCAGCATTAGGTGCGGGCATAGGCGCAGGAATTTTTAAAAATGCAGAAGAAGCTTTTAGCAAACACGAAGTAATTAATACTTTAATGCCACAACATTCAGCTGAATATGAAGCAATCTATCAGGATTGGAAAAAAATATTAGAAAAACAATTAGCAATTGGTTAATGGTTCACAGCCATCGGCTATCAACTATGAACCAACAACCACGAATCAAAAACAAAAAACATGACAAAAGTAGTAACAGGAGCAACTGAATTTTTCAAAGGCATTAACCAGATCCAGTTTGAAGGTCTGGAAAGCGATAATCCACTAGCATTTAGATGGTACGACGCCAATAAAGTAGTAGCAGGCAAAACCATGAACGAGCATTTTAAGTTTGCTTGTGCTTACTGGCATTCATTCAATGGTAATGGTGCCGATCCGTTTGGAGGAGCAACACACGTTTTCCCTTGGGATGAGAAGAAAGATGCTGTAGAAAGGGCAAAAGATAAAATGGATGCGGCCTTTGAATTTATCACCAAAATGCAGATCCCTTATTATTGTTTCCATGATGTAGATGTGGTAGATTATGGTGACGATATTGCAGAAAATGAACGCAGATTACAGGCCCTTGTTGAATATGCAAAACAAAAACAAGCAGATAGCGGTGTAAAACTATTGTGGGGAACAGCCAATTTATTTAGCCATAAGCGTTACATGAATGGTGCATCTACCAATCCTGATTTTCATGTGCTGGCACACGGAGCTGCCCAGGTTAAAGCAGCTTTAGATGCAACTATTGCTCTTGGTGGCGAAAATTATGTTTTCTGGGGAGGAAGAGAAGGCTATATGAGCTTATTGAATACCAACATGAAACGTGAGCAGGAGCACCTGGCTAAATTTTTACACGCGGCTAAAGACTATGCACGCAAACAGGGCTTCAAAGGAACATTCTTTATTGAACCTAAACCATGCGAGCCTTCTAAACACCAATATGATTACGACGCGGCAACAGTAAAAGGCTTTTTACAACAATATGATCTGTTGGCTGATTTTAAATTAAATTTAGAAGTAAACCATGCAACACTGGCAGGTCATACTTTCCAGCATGAATTACAGGTTGCGGTAGATAACGGCCTATTAGGTTCTATCGATGCAAACCGTGGCGATTATCAAAATGGCTGGGATACCGATCAGTTCCCGAACGATATTAACGAACTCACCGAAACCATGTTAATCATTTTAGAAGGTGGTGGCTTACAGGGTGGAGGTGTAAACTTCGACGCGAAAATCCGCCGTAACTCTACTGATCAGAAAGACTTATTCTATGCGCATGTAGGCGGAATGGATATTTTCGCAAGGGCATTAGTTACCGCAGATGCTATTCTTCAAAAATCTGATTACAAAAAAGTAAGGGCCGACCGCTATGCTTCATTTGACAGTGGAAAAGGTGCCGAATTTGAACAAGGCAAACTAAGTTTAGAAGATTTAAGGAATTATGCTGCAGAAAATGGCGAACCAGAGGTACGCAGCGGAAAGCAGGAATATCTTGAAAACCTAATTAACAGGTATATTTAAATTCATCTTTATACATGTATTCTCCGTGGTCTTCACAGATCATGGAGAATACGTATATTAATTTTTGAAAAATAAATTTCTCAACGCCTTTATAGGCAGGCATTCCATTGCACTGCAAATTGAAATGACGATATACATAGCTCACCTGAGCTCAACAAACCTGAATTTTAGGAAGGTCAAATTAATAAACGTCATTTTAACATTTTTTAATTCAAAAAAAAGCGGATATTAATTTATGATTTTACTACTTTTAGATTTCTAAACCAAATAACTTAAATGAAAGTCACAGATTACATTATTTTTCTAGCCTACTTTGCCATTGTAGCAATTTATGGTTTCTGGATTTACCATCGTAAAAAGCAAAAGCAGATGAGCAGCAAGGATTATTTTCTTGCAGAAGGTTCACTTACCTGGTGGGCAATTGGCACATCTTTAATTGCCTCGAACATTAGTGCCGAGCAATTTGTAGCCATGAGCGGCGATGGATTTAAAATGGGATTAGCCATTTCTACTTACGAATGGATGGCTGCTGCAACATTGGTAATTGTTGCTACATTTTTTATCCCTGTATATCTTAAAAATAAGATCTACACCATGCCCCAATTTCTAAGTCAACGTTACAATGGCACTGTAGCCATGATTATGGCTGTGTTTTGGTTGTTATTGTATGTTGTGGTAAACTTAACCTCAATCTTATATCTGGGAGCTTTAGCTGTAAGCAGTATTTCGGGTATTGGCTTTTGGTATTGTATGATGGGATTAGCCATCTTTTCGGTAATTATAGCATTAGGTGGTATGAAAGTAATTGGTTACACGGATGTAATCCAGGTAGCGTTTTTAATTTTCGGCGGTTTAGCAACTACTTATTTAGCACTTAATTTAGTAAGTGATCATTTTGGTGGCCACGGCGTATTAGATGGTTTAGCGTTCTTAAGAGAAAAAGCACCAGACCACTTCCACATGATATTTAAGAAAGACAGTGCGAATTATGCTTCATTACCTGGCATGACGGTATTGCTTGGTGGGATGTGGATTGTAAACTTAAACTATTGGGGTTGTAACCAGTACATCACCCAGCGTGCTTTAGGTGCTGATCTGAAAACAGCCAGAGCAGGTATTTTATTTGCAGCGTTTTTAAAGCTGTTAATGCCGCTAATAGTGGTTTTGCCAGGTATTGCAGTATATATGTTATACCAGGAAAAAACAGGTATTGATGTAAATTCAATGATGCCTGGCGGAGAACTTCGCCCAGATAGAGCTTACCCTACTTTATTGAGTATTTTACCAACAGGATTAAAAGGTTTATCTTTTGCCGCTTTAACCGCAGCAATTGTTGCCTCACTAGCTGGTAAAATTAATAGTATCTCTACTATTTTTACTTTAGATATTTTTAAGAAACACATTAATAAGGAAGCCAGTGAGAAAAAACTGGTAAGTACCGGACGCGTAGTTGTAATTATTGCAATGGCTATCGCAATCGCTATTTCTCCCTTCTTAGGTATCGATAAAAAAGGTGGTTTCGAATTTATTCAGGAGTACACAGGTTTTGTAAGTCCTGGTATTTTTGCCATGTTTATTTTGGGTTTCTTCTGGAAAAAAACCACTTCAAATGCAGCCTTATTTGCTACTATAGGTGGCTTTGGTTTATCGGTATTGTTAAAATTCTTACCGGGAATGATGGATTTGTCTTTCCTTCACGATTTTGGATTCTCGGTAGCCAATGCAGATGGAATTTATGAAATACCTTTCTTAGATAGAATGGGTATTGTATTTGTAGTCTGTATTGTAGTGATGTTTGCCATTAGTATGTTAGAAAACAGCAAAGGCGATAAATCTAATGGTTTAGAAGTAGATTCGAGCATGTTCAAAGTTCATCCTTCGTTTGCCGTTGGATCGATACTTGTGTTCGGAATTTTAATTGCGCTTTACTCGACTTTCTGGTAAAATTAAATCAAGAATATGCAAAAGGCTCGCAATGAAAGTTGCGAGCCTTTTTTTGTTCGTCTACTTGCTGGTTGTCCTAAACAACCATCTTAACTACAATCTATTTCAGTGATAGAATATAGATAGGCTATAGATGGAACAGAGTTTGCGACTTGTTTAGAGGTATTGTGTTGAAACTCGATTTCTTCGTTAACCTTAGAGATACTCTGCGCAACGCTAAACAGGCTAGCCTCAAGAAGCGGCTTAGGAAGCTATTATAGTCGGTTAGACACACCAACCTACAGATAAAATTCCGCTTCAGGAAATGATTAGAATTAGACCAATAAATTGGTCTTAGGACACCAGGGAAAGAAATGAATTATTGTGCGCAAGGCCCATCAGGAATTTCTTTACTGATTTTAAGTACCTTCATCACTACTAAAGTAGAATCAAAATCACTGGAAACTATACCGGTATCAGATTTCGCAAAATAACCTTCCAACTCTACATATACCGGCTCGTATGGTTTTTCAAAGCCTAAATTGCTATAAGAAAGTTCTAGATTTTTTACACTGTCTTTAACCCAATATTCACGCCCATCTTCACATAAAGTGAAAGATTTAACTTCTGGGCCAAAACTATACAAACCTTTAACAGTTTTCAGATTACTTTTTTCTCCTTCGGCTTTATCGTTCCTACAAGCTGTAACGGCTACGCCAAGGAGCACAACGAGTACAATTGCTTGCTTAAATAACTTCATTTTATATAGTTTGATTAATTTGATCTATCTTTTTAACACTTAAATTGGATGACAAAGCAGATGCCAAAAATGAGAAGATACCTACCGTAACAAAAACTAAAACAAAATCTTTCCATTTTAGGGCAATCGGATAAGAACTTACCAGTGTTTTGTTTACTTCATCGCCCATTTTAATTAAACCATAGGTATGCTGAAAATAGTAAAATACAATCCCTATGATTAAACCCAACACGCAGCCAGACATGGTGATCATCATACCTTCAAATAAAAATATACGTTTGATTAAATTCTTGCCTGCGCCTAAACTGCTCAGAATGGCAACATCCTTCACCTTATCGATTACTAACATGGTTAACGACCCTATGATATTAAATATAGCAATAATCAGAATAAAAGTAAGAATAATATATACTGCCCATTTTTCGGTATTTAAAATGTGGTAGAGTGATTTATTTTGTTCGGCCTGATTTCTGACTTCATAATCTTTACCAGCCTTTTCGATTATTTCCTTTTTAAAATCGTCTACGTCGACACCCGGCTGGAGATTGATCTCAATAGCAGACACATTCTGATCTTCTCCGAGCAGTTCGCGGGCAAAATCGAGTGGAACGATAATACCATTGTCGAAATCTTGCTGCACCTCAAAAACGCCACTTACCCGGATGTTCTTTACCACAAAATCGTCGGCCGGATTTATCGTATTTGCTGCGATATCTTTCTTTGGCGAATAAATTTCCAGCTCTGTAAATGGGTCAACAGTATTCACAGCCAGATAACTTTGTAAAGCAGAACCGATTACTGCGTTATCGCCACTCCTATTATGTAATATAAAATGGCCTTCCTTAATGGTACTATCTAATTTTGTGTTCTTCAAATAGTCTGAACTTACCCCTTTAACCATTCCAACAGCCTGTTTGTTGTTGTATTTTAGCAAAGCATTTTCTTGCAGCACCTCAGTAAAAGCAGCAACATCTTTATTTTTTCTGAGCTGATTAAAATAGCTTGTATTTGGATCAAAGGTTTTCCCCTTAGCCGGTGTAATGGCAATTTGTGGGGTAATGGTATCGAACATATTCAATACCACTGTTTCTAAACCGTTAAATACCGATAGTATAATAATCAAAGCAGCGCTACCAACCATTACACCTACCATCGATATGCCCGATATCAGGTTAATGGCATTGGTTGATTTTTTGGCAAAAAGATACCTTTTGGCAATATAAAACGACGTATTCACGCTGGCAAAGATAGGTAAAAGGTTGAGGGTTTAAAGGTAGAAGGTATAGGGTTGTAAGCCTCTACGCTTAAAAAAAACTTAAAAACAATAATTAATATTAAAAAAACGGATTATTTTGCTTTTCAAAACCAATGCTGGTAGCTGGTCCATGGCCAGGATAAACTTTGGTTTCATCAGGTAAGACAAAAAGTTTATCGGAAATGTTTTGAATTAATTGCTGATGGTTACCACCTGGAAGATCGGTACGTCCAATACTGCCATAAAAAAGTACATCGCCCCCTATCAAAATATGATTGGCAGCACTGTAAAAGCATAAATGTGCGGGCGAGTGGCCTGGTGCAAAAATTAAGCTTAAAGTACTGTCGCCAAATGATATGGTTCCTGTTTCGGATAAAAAAGTATCAGGTTGCGGAGAAACCTCATAACGGGTAAAACCCATTGATGGTGCATAACCGGGAACAGCATTTAAAATTGGCAATTCGCCCTGATGAAACTGTGGTTTTAAGCCATAGGTATCGAACACAAATTTATTGCCGAAAACATGATCGAGATGACAATGTGTATTGAGCAATAAAACAGGTTTTAAGTCTTCGTTTTTAATGAAAGCAGCCAATTCATTTTGCTCAAAACCTTCGTACATGCCCGGATCTATAATGACACATTCTTTGGTTTCATCGTAAAGCACATAGGTATTTTCACTATAAGCGTTAAAGGTGAAGGTTTTTATTGTAATCATAATTTTTAGAAAAAACCTGCTTTCAAAGGCAGGATAACAAAATAATAAATTATTTTTTCCACCTAAAGGTAGAAATCAGCGTATCAATATCCTTTTTAATAAATTTAACAACAGGCTCAATAGAATCGTATTGTGGCCGCTCATTAAAATATAGCGCTCCTCTGAAATAATGTTTAGCGCTATCGGTTAAAAAAAACTGGACGGAAGAAGCCGTATTCCCTTCAATTGCGTAATAAATGCCATAAACTTTGTGATCAGGGTAATTGATGAGTTTTTGATCAATTGCACTGGCTTTAATGGTATGTTTAAAGGCAAGTTTTCGTGCATCTTCTACCATTTCGTCATATTCGACTTTACCTGAAACATCATAATAGGTTAAATGCAAAAAGCCATTAAACTGTTTAAAGTGCAAATTGTACCAGTTTTTTTGGGCATCACGGCTTTGATCCTGCTCTACCGCAGCATAAGTAGGGTATTTGAACGTAAAGGGAACAGGCCTGGTAAATTTGATGTAGTCTTTTTTAGGAAATACGATTCTGAAATAAGCTTTTGGCTTGGGACTATAATCATGGTTCTGGCAAGCTGTTATGAATAAAAGCAGTACAAATGGAACACAGATTAGTTGTTTAAGTTTCATAGCATTTTATCGAAGATTGTTTCCCCGAAAAGTTGGGGCAGGCTGTCGTTCCTGCTGCAAAAACGGTAAGTTAAATTATTTATTCCAGATTGCCCAGGCTTTTTCTGCTTGTTTGTACAGCATTTCCAAACCGTTTTTAATTGCTGCACCACGTTCGGCAGCTTTAGCCAAAAATGCCGTCTCCAGCGGATTATACACTAAATCGTAAGCTAAATACTCAGACCCAAGCAAACTGTAATCAATTTCTGGAAAGGTATCTACATTTGGCGACATTCCGAGTGGGGTGGTATTGACCAATAACTGGTGTGAAGTTAAAATCTCTGCTGTAATTTCTGAATATAGAATAGCACCAGGAACAGCCGTCCGGACCACCACCTGATATTGAATATTTAACTTTTCTAAAACGTACTTTACCGCTTTTGCAGCACCACCATCGCCAAAAACAAGCGCTTTAGTATGTTGTGGCTTTAACAATGGTTTTAGCGATTCTTCAAAGCCATACGCATCGGTATTATAACCTTTTAAATAGGTTGCACCTTCAAAGGTTTTGATCGAAATACAATTTACGGCTCCGATTTTTTCTGCAGCTTCATCTACTTCATTTAAATAACAAAGCACATTAACTTTATGCGGAATGGTAACATTAAGGCCGCATAATGATGGGTTTTCACTCAGCAGATCGGGCAGTGATTTAATATCAACAATAGGGAAAAGCTCGTATTGATGACCGGCTATGCCCTCATTTTGAAACTTTTCTGTAAAATATTTTTTCGAGAAAGAATGAGAAAGCGGGTACCCGATTAAGCCGTATGTTTTCATATTGATATAATAAGCAAACCTTACAGGTCTTTGAAACCTGTAAGGTTTATTTAACTATGCGCTTAGCAATGACGAATTTTGTCTTTATTTTACCTGGTTCAGGAAAAAGTCGAAAGTGTCTCCACGTAATCCTAAACGAATGGTTTCTAAAGGAATTACTTCTGCCGGGGCAATATTACCAAGGTTTACATTGCTACCAATTAATTTAATAAACCAAACCTGCTGTTCTTTTTGAGGGGCTTCCCAAATAATGGTTTCTTCAGGAATCTGGGTTAAAATTTCATCAACCAACCCTTCCCTAACTTCGCCGCTTCCACGGTAAATACCTACATTACCACCTTCGCGGGCTTCGGCAATTACTTTCCAGGAACCTGCCTCAATTTCAGCCTTCATTAATTTAATCCACTTATATGGCGCAAATATCTTAGCAGCATCTTTACTGCCTACTTCGGAAATCACAGTTACCTGTTTAGACAGTTCGCGGATAAACTCACATTTTTTATCGTGCTCAATTTCGATAGAACCATCAGAAACTTCTGCGTATTCCATCCCGTATTGATCTAAAACACGTTGATAATCTGAAAACTGGTTACGGATAATAAAGGCTTCAAATAGTGTTCCTCCGAAATAGGTAGGAATGCCTGCACTTTTATATAAAGCTAATTTTTCTTTAAGCTTCGGTGTTACGTGTGATGTTGCCCAACCTAATTTTACGATATCTGTATGTACGCCGGCAACTTCAATAAAATCTTCAACCTGGCGCAGGCTCAATCCCTTATCCATAACCATTGTTAAGCCTTTCTGGCGTGGTTTAGCTGGACGTTCGGGAACGTTTAATAATGGATAATTCATATACGTACAAAAGTGAAAAAAATTTTGAGATTTATTTGTTAAATTTTTCCCACAAGGTCGTTACCTTATATATCTGTTTATAACGGTCAAAATGGCACTATTATCCTGCAATTGCGGTAAATATTCAAACAGAATATAGTGTTTTTCCGGATCGGTTGTTAAAGCCGTTTCCAAATATCCAAGTGCATCACTATAATTTCCCTGGGCAAAAAGGTAGGCCACCATCCGGTAATACAGTTCTGCTGCTTCCGGATTATTCTTAATCGCCTCTGCCATTGTTTCCGATGCTTCCAGTAATTTTCCCTGCTCGTAAAGCACGGTACTAAAATCTAACCAGGCTTCAATATCCAAAGGATTATACTCCAATACCTTTTCGTACGCTTCGATCGATTCATCAATCTGGCCTAATTTATAATAAGCATCGGCCATGGCAAACCAGAAATCAGGGTTCTCGGCCTCTAAATCAATCGCCTTTTTATAAAAGTGCAACGATTCGAAATAACGTTCTTCAAAGTTCAGCGTAACACCGATCCCAAACCAGGCATCTGCCATTTTAGGATCCATTTTTACCGATTTTTTATAGTAAGAACGGGCTTCGTCCATTTTTTCCAGTTTCTCGCAACATTCGCCAATAGCACAATAAGTATCGGCATTAGGCGGTTCATATTCGAAAGTCTGTTTATAAACCTCTATCGCCTCATCGTATTTATCCAGCTGTACAAGCGCATTTCCTTTGTTAAAATAAGCTGAACTGAAATCTTCTTTGATTAATATTGCATAATCATAAGCGTCAATCGCTTTTTCAAAAAGGTTCAACTTGTGGAAACTATTGCCCAAATTATACCAGGCGGCATAAGAATACGGATCAGTATCGATATATTGCTGGTAAAACTTAATACTTTCTTCTTGTTTATCTAATACATCATAACAGAAAGCCAACTCATATAAACCATCCTGATTCTCCATATTCTGCTCTAAACTAAGCTTAATATAGGTAATGGCGCTTTCATAATCGCTCATGCTCTGGTAAACATAAGCCATCTGTAATAAAATCTCATCCGTACTCTCGGCCAGTCCCAAAGCTTTTTCATAATTTTCCAAAGCCTCGTCAAAACGTTCGGTATTTTGGAAAATATTACCGCGAAGCAAATAAATATCTGGTTCAGACGGTTCTAAAAGCTCAGCCTTTTGCAAGGCAATAAAAGCATTTTCATTGTTATTGGTTAGGATGTAAAGATGAGCCTGTTTAATTAAAAATACTGTTGCATAGGGGTGTTGACTGATTGCAAAATCAACTACCTGCAAAGCTTTGACCGGATCATTTTTCTCAATGTAGAAATCTACAATGTATTCGAAAGCACCTGCATCGAAGAAATACTGATCCTGGTTCCGGAGCATCTCTTCGTAACGTTCAACCGAGCGTTGTGCATCTTCGTTGGATTCAAAAAAGAATTCTTCTTCCATATATTATACTATTAAAGAACCGTGCCAATTAGCAGAAAAATACATGATAAGTTTACCAATTTTAATTATCCGTTTTAAAAATAATTATTAACATAAACCTGTTAAAGCAGCATAAACAGCTGATTATAAAGCGTATTAACTGTGATTAAGATGTGTGGATAATCGATAGATTTTTTTGCAACATCGCGGTTCCTTTTCCCTTCTTTTACAAAAATACTATAAATTTATGGCATATACGTAATGAAGAAGTCAGGAAAGGATTAGTCATTTTTCACTGTTTTTACTTTATTCTACTACAAACACATTTGCACAAAGATTGGCAGATTGTTTATATTATTGATACAAGGAGGAAAGATAAATGTAACTAATGGTCTTTACATGAAGTTATTATTGTTTTTAGGAAAGCAAAGCCTGTACTTCCATTAATGATAGTCGGGCTTTACATTATAGTCCCGATTTTCAATCGTGAGCTGCCATTTCAATCCCGTTTATAAATAACTGTTCATGCTATTATTTAGGGTTGCATAAGCCAAAATGTACCAATCGTTGTTTATAAACCTGATAGAACGGAAAGCCCGGAGCGAGGAACGAGTAAGGACTTGGAGGAATAGCAGGGCTATCAGTTACTATAGGCACAGAACCTTTCATTTCCAAAGTCTCTAAAAAACTTTATTAGTGTGCGGTCACTCTGACCTGTATCATAAATATAAAACTGTCATCCTGAGGCGTAATTAGACTGTGAGGAATCGTCATTGCGAGAAGGCCTTTTCAGCCGACGAAGCAATCTTACAACGATCGCTAACAGCGTGCGCATTAAGATTGCTTCGTGCCTCGCAATGACGACCTTTTTTTGGCTGTCAATGGTAGGGGTAATTATTTCATAAAATCAATATTAAAGAAAGATCCTTTTGGCAAATGGTAGGCTGCGCGAGATCGTCATTCCCAACTCGATTGGGAACCACGGAGTGCTCATGAATGCCTTTGAAACAAGGGGAACTTATGAATAATCGTAATGCAAGTGTTTTAAGATTCCCGCATGCGCGGGAATGACGGCCGTGCTAGTGAATTCTGCCTATGGTAGCCTGTCGAAGGACCTATTTAAACACCCTTTAAAGCGTTTCGATAAGCTCAACTTGACAAGTAATCACAAATATGAATACGGCCTCATAACGATCGCGTTATTTACAAGGCTAAAAATAATCGTTTTGGAACAGCATTAATCAAAACTTCATTATTGCATAGAGAAAGAGCCGGCGATGTTACCATGCCAGCTCTTTTCTATATGAGATTTACTATTTATTCTTTTTCTAAATCCGCTGCACCTTTTTTAAATAATTCGGCCTGTTTGTCTAGTTTTGCTTTTGCTTCTCCGCTTGTAGCAGCTGCCTGTTTCGCTTTACCCTGTGCAGTTGCAGTATAAGCCCCGGCCAATTGCTTGTTTAAATAGGCTTGTAATTTTAATCTTTCAATGGCCTTACTAATGTTCGTTATACCTTGCTCGGTGACTGCAGGGTTAGTGTTGGCTCTCAGATACTGAAAATACTGACCAACTACGCCAAAAACTTTATTCCTATCGCCTGTAAGCATAATGTTATCGTAAAATGCCTGATAATCATCCTTTGGTTCGTTGATGTATAAGGATGCGATTGAAGGCGCAATATGTGCTCTTGTATCTTCATCTAACGATGCTATGGCTGGAATGGTTTCCTGCGGTGCCAGTTTGGCCAGGCCATCAATACCGGCAGCAATTACTTTGTACGATCTATCTTTTAAACTTTCCAGCACTAAAGTTTTATAAGCCTGATCGCCGGTTGCAGCTAGTTTCACAATTGCAGCTGATCTTGCTTCGGTATTTTTATCTGTTTTGGCGATCTGCAGTAAAACCGGCAAAGCGGCTGCTTTAATCTGAGCATCTTCTAAGTTAATACCATCTATACTTAAAGCGCGTAAATCTGCAGATTTATCCTTTAAACCTTCTAACAACACCTGCTGACCGCTGTTGGCTTTGCTTTGCATAATGAATTGTAAGGCTTCAATTCTATTGGCATAACTTGGGGCATTTTTGTACTGGAAATAATAGTTTTCTGCAGTTTTATTGTCATTGGTTTCGCCAACCAAAATTTTATCCACATCAAAATCGATTAAATCGGGTTTGGAACTCACTTCAAAGCTAAAATTTTGCTCACGGCTATTAATCAGAATCTCTTTCCTGATTTTTTTACCTCCTGCGTAAATATCAATTTTTACAGGCAACGTAAAGGTCTGTACGCTCGAATCCTGTGTTTGTTTAACTTTAATTGTTGCCTTGCCGCTTTCGTAACCATAATCGATACTTAAAACCGGGTGACCACCATTGTAATACCATTGATTAAAATAAGGGCTCCAATCTTTTCCGGTAACATCTTCCATCGCTAAGCGCAATTGATGAGTTTCGCCGTTTTTAAAGGCATTGGTAGTGAGGTAACGGTTAAGCGATTTGTAGAAAGCCTCATCACCCATCTGATTTTTTAAGGCATACAAAATAATAGATCCTTTGGCATAGCTGATATTATCGAACATATCTTCCTTATCATTATAATAGAAGCGGGCTAAAACCGGGCTTTCGCCTTTTTTAGTCGAACCGAGGTAAGATTGCAGTTTTTCGTAACGCGATTTATCTTCCGCATCCTGACCTGCATCATGCCCATGCCAGATTACCTCGCCAAACGTGGCGAAAGATTCGTTCATGGTTAAGTTAGACCACGATTCGGCCGTTACGTAATCGCCAAACCACTGGTGAAAAAGTTCGTGTGCAATGGTTCCTTCTTCATTTTCATCCAATAACTCACGATCGGTTTTTTGTACCTGTTCGCCGTGCAAAGTAGCGGTAGTATTTTCCATCGCGCCTGAAACATAATCTCTGGCCACTACCTGTGCATATTTGTTCCATGGATAATCCACCCCTAACAAATTGCTGTAAAACCGGATCATCTCAGGTGTTTTACCAAAAATCTGTTTGGCGTAAGGTGCGTATTTAGGCTCCAGGTAATAATTTACTTCCTTGCCTTTATAAGTATCTTTTGTGATTTTGAATTCGCCCACAGCCATCATAAACAAATATGGCGAATGTGGCAGATCCATTTTCCAGGTATCGGTTCGGGTTCCATCCGTATTGGCTTTCTGGCTCACCAATTTCCCGTTAGAAAGCGTGGTATACTTCGATTTTACTGTTATTGAAATCTCTTCGGTCGTTTTCTGATCAGGCTTATCAATAGTGGGAAACCATGCCGAAGAGGATTCCGTTTCACCTTGTGTCCAGATCTGTGTTGGCTTATTTTTATCGGTACCATCCGGATTGATAAAATACAAACCTTTTGCATCGGTTATGGCCGCACTTCCTTTTACTTTTAATTCATCTGGTTTAGCGGTGTAGGCGATATACACCGTGTACTTTTCAGTATTCGTGTACTTTTTATTTAAGGTGATATACAGCTTATTATCTTTATAAACATATTTAAGCGGAGTATTTCCTTTTGCGCCAACCAATGCAACAGTTTTAATATCCATTCCCTGTGCATCAAGGGTTAAAGAGTCTGTAGCATAAAAATGAGGCTTTAAAGTAACCCATTCTTTACCGTTCAGGGATCGCTTAGCATAATCAAAAGATACATCGAGTTTGGTATGTACCAGATCGTTAACTTTGGTTGCCGTTACACGGTAAATATTTAAGTTGTTCGATTTTTCTGCAGGCTGTTCCTGTGCAAAAAGTGGATTAGCCATTAAGGCCGAAGCCAGCATCATACCACAGGCAATAATTTTTTTATTCATTTTTATGTTGTTACGGTTAGTACACTTTAAACAAGCTATTCGTGCCAAAGCTAAAACGCAAATGTAGTTCCCTTTCTTTTGTTTTTACAAACATTAAAAAATTTAATTGGTTGCTACAGGCTGCAAAATGTAACCTTGAAGCTGTAGCCCTTTTATTAAACCCTCGGCACCTACTAAATGACCTGCTCCAACAGCTATAAACAGCGACTGGTTTTGCATTAAGGCAGGTAACTGATCTAACCATCTTTTATTCCGGTTTTTCAACAGTTCGGTCATAAATTCTTTGGTTTCCTCATCTTCTATCTTAAAAAAATCGGTTAATTTATCGATATCCTGAGCGATATAATCAGCTTTTAGTTCCTCCATTTTTTGTTTGCTTTTATCCGCTTCCCTAATTGATTTCAGCAATGCTTTTTTTTGTTTTTGCAGATCGCTATCAAATAAAAGTGCACCCTGATATTCGGCAGTTTCCAAACCATATAACGACTTCCCGTTTTTTTTGGCATATTTCTGAAAGCTGTCATCTATCCCTTCGCTTATACCATTCAACATATCCGGACTTTCAAAAAGTACCATCATTATCGAGATCATTGCAGGTTTAAACTTATTCATCTGTTTTAGTTCAAAACCTGGTTGTTTGGTTTTGAAATAATCTTCGACTTCTTTAAACTCTGCTTTCGTAAATAAACTGTCCAGCGTAGTATCTTTCATTATTAAAAACGGGGCCATTTTAGTTTGCGTACTACTATCCATTACAATTTCGCCAACTACTGCATCAACCGATTCCAATTTCTCTTGTAATACTTGCATGGTATCGGCAAATTTTGCACTGATTAAATGATAGGTGCCAAACAAATAGGAGGGCTTTTTTAATCCGTTACCGGAAATTTCCCACAGCAGGGTATTAGTAGCCTTTTTAGTTTGTGCGTTAAGGCTGAGCCCGAACCCTAAAAGGGCGATGAATAATAATTTAAAGTTTTTCATTGAATAGTAGGGTTGAGTAAAATTAGGGTAAGATATTAAGAATTATGCTAAAGTTAAGCTACGCTAAGCCCGTAGAAAAATGCTCGTTCATAAAATCTTGTTTTCGTAAATACAAATCCTTATTTTGGTGAAATATGAAAAAGTCGCTCTTACTCCTTATTGCAATTGGCATCACTACCCTGGTTTCTGCTCAGCAATATATTATTAATGCACAAATCACTGGCTTTGAAAATGGAACTAAGTTTTACTTAAACGATTCGGAGCTTGAGACAGACATTGATAGTGCCATAATCGAAAATAATGTTCTAAATTTCAAAGGCACCCTTAGGAAAACGCCTCAATCGCTATGGGTAAAAACAACTGTAGCAAATGAGTTTTATTACTTTACCTTAATGATGGGAAATGAAAAAATTAATGTGAAGGGAGACATTAAGGATTTTCCTTTTGATCTGAAGATAACGGGATCAAAAACGCAGGATATGCATAATAAAATGATAGACTTGACTAAAGCAGGCTATAAGCAACGGAATAAATTAGTAGCGGAATACTTTGCCCTGACTGATGATAGTGCTAAATTAAAGGCTAAAGCAATATGGAAGGTTATTGGGAAGATAGATAGTACAGACAAGATTACAAGAATGAATTTTGTAAGGCAGAATTTAAATAGTTTTGAAGCGCTCGATGCTCTTTTCTATCTTAAAAATGATTTTCCAAGAGATACAATACGTAAATTTTATAATTCTCTTCATTCAAATTTTAAGAATACGTTATATGCAAAAAGAATTGATACGTATTTAAAGGTTGGAGACATTATCGATAAAGGAGATAGTTTTTACAATTTTAATGCTTTCGATAAAGATGGGAAGAAACATTCTTTATCTGAATTATCGGGCAAATATATATTACTAGATTTTTCATCTACATTCTGTGGGCCTTGTATTGCTTCAATTCCAGAGTTAAAGGAGATCTCTCAAAAGCTCAGTGATAATTTATCAGTAGTCTCATTTTCATGCGATGCCAGGAAAGAAACCTGGCTGAAAGGCTTAAGTAGAGACCAAACAAACTGGCTAAGCCTCTGGGACGGGAAAGGATTTTATGGTGAAACAATCATCAAATATGGTATATCAGGTTACCCTACTTTTGTACTCATCAATCCAGATGGAAAAATCGTCTCCAAATGGTCAGGCTATGAAGAGGGAGCGCTATTTAATAAAGTTCTTGGACAGATCTCTACAAAATCCAATTAATATTTTGTTTTGCACTTCAACCTAAACCCAATGTGATGTGTAAAAAAGAATCACAAATAATTTGATATTTCTATTAAGTAAAGGTTTTAGCAAAATTGTGATAAGATTAGCGCTAAACATACCTGCTTTCCTTTATTTTTTTGTTTTTTTGTGTAAATCGTTAGATATATGACTACAGATATTCAATCCATTTTAAATAAATTGGGCGTAAAAGCGGTCAATTCAGCTTATAGTACAGGTAACCATTGGGGAGGCGAATCGAATACCGATACACTAGAAAGTTTTTCTCCTGTTGATGGTAAACTGATCGCTTCGGCAAAAGTTGCAGGCAAAGCAGACTATGATGCTGTTGTTGTAAAGGCACAAGCAGCTTTTGCGGATTGGCGTACGGTTCCTGCTCCAAAAAGAGGCGAAATTATCCGCCAGTTTGGCGATGCTTTACGTGAGCATAAAGACGCCTTGGGTACTTTGGTTTCTTACGAAATGGGAAAAAGTTTACAGGAAGGTTTTGGTGAAGTGCAGGAAATGATCGATATCTGCGATTTTGCAGTGGGTTTATCGAGGCAGCTTTATGGCTTAACGATGCACAGCGAACGCCCGAACCACCGCATGTACGAACAATGGCATCCATTGGGAATTGTAGGAATTATTTCTGCCTTTAATTTCCCTGTAGCGGTTTGGAGCTGGAACACTGCTTTGGCTTTGGTTTGTGGTAATGTTTGCATCTGGAAACCTTCAGAAAAAACACCCTTAACCGCCATTGCCTGCCAACATATTATTGCAAAGGTTTTTAAAGATAACGATATTGCCGAAGGCGTTTGTAATCTCGTTTTAGGCGATAGGGAAGTTGGCGAACTCATGACAAATGATGGTCGTATCCCTTTAATTTCTGCCACCGGATCGACACGAATGGGCAAGGCAGTTGGAGCGGCTGTTGGTGCGCGTTTAGGAAAAAGCTTGTTGGAGCTTGGCGGTAATAATGCCATTATTATTTCAGAACATGCCGATTTAGACATGAGTTTAATTGGTGCTGTATTTGGTGCGGTTGGTACCGCAGGCCAGCGTTGTACTTCTACCAGGAGGTTAATTATCCACGAAAGTGTATATGATGCTTTTACCGGGAAACTGGTTAAAGCTTACGGACAATTGCGTATTGGTGATCCTTTAGATCAAAATAACCATGTAGGCCCATTGATTGATACCGATGCGGTTGCAGCATACTTAGATTCTATTGCAAAATGTAAGGAAGAGGGTGGCAATTTTGTGGTAGAAGGTGGCGTTTTATCCGGCGATGCCTATAGAAGTGGGTGTTATGTAAGGCCATGCATTGCGGAGGTTCAGAATGATTTCAAGATTGTTCAACACGAAACGTTTGCACCAATTTTATACTTAATTAAATACAAAACATTAGACGAGGCCATTGCCTTACAAAATGCTGTACCGCAAGGATTATCTTCGGCCATTATGACCTTAAATTTAAGAGAGGCAGAGCAGTTTTTATCGGCTAAGGGATCTGACTGTGGTATCGCAAATGTAAATATCGGTACTTCAGGTGCAGAAATTGGCGGTGCTTTTGGTGGCGAGAAAGAAACAGGTGGTGGCAGGGAAAGCGGATCAGATGCCTGGAGAGCTTATATGCGCAGGCAAACCAATACCATTAATTATTCAAATACACTGCCCTTAGCACAGGGGATAAAATTTGATTTGTAATTAAATCTGTGGGTCTGTCCAACCAACGAGAGACTAAAAAAGGCGCTGAACTTAAAATTCAGCGCCTTTGTGGTAAAATATATGATGGAGTTAGAATAGTTTTTCTAATAAAGAAACCTGTATGTCATCATAACGAGACTTGTTGTTAGCCAAAAGAGATTTTCCTGTTAATCGGATACTACTTTCCAGCGCAGTAAAACCAGTCATGTTTATTCTGGATGCTACACCCATTACAGCTTGATGTAAATCGGTAGCCCCTTCTAATTTTAAGGATGTACCATCTTTAATATTTGTTGATAAATTAACAGTGTTGGCTTTAATATCTGCCGATGCCTCATCATTTAAAACAATGTTTAGGCTTAACAGGTTGAAATTTCCGGCAGTACTTACACTTGCAGTATTTGAAGCTTCGATAGCAGTTAAGTTATTTACGCGGACGATTACGGTTAGGGTATTTTTATCAAAAGAGCTAACTCTAAGTTCTTCTCCATGCTGTTGTACCAGGGCATTTTTGGTGTAATATTGATTATAAACCTCAACACTTTCTTTAGCATCCTGAACAAGGACCAGTTTTACGTTTCCGGAAACTACAATTTTGCTGATGTTTCTGACATTTGTTAATGCGGTGTAGCTGGCATTATTTTCTGTTGCATGTGCTACAACTGTTGCGCTGCTTAAAGTAACCATTACCAATGCTGCTGCGAATAAATTTTTGATAGAAGTTTTCATGACTTTAATATTTTTATTTTTACAAATCTTTATTTTAAATCCCTAATTATTAGGTGGTTTTGTAATTAAGACTGCAGTATGGCAAAAACGTTTCAGCCAGTTATGGGCTATTATACCATGCACTTGTATTTATAGATGAACGCCGAATTAACCTATACGAAATCCAGCATATTTTGAAAACATCGACGAACAAAAAAAGGCCGGATTAATTAAAACCCGGCCTCCTGGAATGAAATTTAGCTTATAGTTTTTTAATAAGCAGATAAGTAGTAAGGGGAAGCGCTTTATTACGTTTCTAAAACCATAGTAAAGCTGTTGGAGAGAAGGTAATTTCATCCGGTTTTTTTGATTAAAGATATCATCTTTTATGGTTAATGGCTACAGCTCAATTTTTAAATTGTTAAAAAAGGTTAAACTATCACAAACAACTAATATATTAGTTAAATTCGATAAACAAAACCAAATCCTATCTATGAAACCGCTGTTACTCTCATTGTTCTTTTTTATTTTTACAAGTACTTATTCAAAAGCACAGGGCCTCCATACCATTAAGGGCCGAACGATTGACACTGCATCGACAACCCTGTTATCGGGAACTTCTATTGCCGTTTTAAATGCAAAAGATTCTACTCTGGTAAAATTTACCCGGACAGCAGAAAATGGCTCATTCGAGCTTACCGGAATTAAAAACGGGAAGTTTATCTTATTAGTTTCTTATCCTAAGTATGCAGATTTTGTAGATCATTTTACGCTCGATTCTACTACTCAGGTTAAAGATTACGGAAAAATTAACCTCACCGGGATGGCCAAAATTCTCGCTGATGTAATTATTAAAGGAAACAGAACAGCCATAAAAATTAAAGGTGATACTACAGAGTTTGATCCAAAGGCATATAATATAGAACCCAATTCGAAAGTAGAGGATCTGATTAAACAGTTTCCGGGCTTTCAGGTAGATAAGGATGGGAAAATTACAGCTCAGGGTAAAACGGTTCCGAAGGTATTGGTAGATGGAGAAGAATTTTTTGGCGACGACCCAACATTGGTCACGAAAAATCTTCGGGCTGATATGGTAGAATCTGTTCAGCTTTATGATAAAGCCAGCGATCAGGCTAGTTTTACAGGCATTGATGATGGCGAAAAAACTAAAACGCTAAACATTAAACTCAAAGAAGATAAAAAGAACGGTTATTTCGGTAAAGTACAGGGAGGTTATGGCACCAAAGATTTTTACCAGGGACAGGCCATGTTCAATAAATTCTGGGGGAAAAAGAAATTCTCTACCTATGGCATTTTAGGCAATAACGGGACAGTAGGTTTAGGCTGGGATGATAGGGATAAATATAGCGGCTCGAGTGGCTTAACGGTGAGTGATGATGGCGGAATGTATTTCAACTATAGCGGGGGCGATGATTTCGATTCGTATGATGGCAAGTACAATGGTCAGGGTTTACCAATGGCCAGGACAGGTGGTTTGCATTTCGATAACAAATGGAATAAGGATAAAGAATCGTTAAATACGAATTATAAAATTGGATCGATCAGGGTAAAAGGTAGCCGGAATTCGATCAGCCAGAATAATTTAGCATCAGGTTCGCAGTTTAGCACTTCAGATGAAGATTTTGATAACGACATGTTCAGGCAAAAATTGGATGCGACCTACGAAATAAAAATCGATACCACCTTAACCATGAAAGTGAGTGTAGATGGCGCTTTGAAAAAAAGCAATACTTCAAACCACTATAAAACGACTACAAATGGAGAAAATGACTATTTCTTAAATTCATCAGATAGAATGATCACCAACGAGGCGGACGACCAGAATTTCAACATGAATTTGTTGTTAACCAAAAAACTGAAGAAAAAAGGGCGTACATTATCTTTAAACCTTAACCAATCAATTAATAAAAACAGTTCTGAAGGCTATTTAAAATCTGAAAATAAAACACGTATTATAGAAACAGAGACAATATTGGATAGTCTTACCAACCAGTTAAAGGTAAACGATATCACAAACAATTCGTTTAAATTAAATGCAGCTTATACCGAACCGCTCTCTAAAACCTTAACGGTGATTTTGAACTATGGTTTAACGTTGATGAATGGAAAATCAGACCGAAGATCGTTCAATCAATCAGGAAGTGGCAGATATGATATGCTGGATACACTATACAGTAACAATTTTGAACTGAACCAAACCATTAATCAGGGTGGTGCCATTTTCAATTATAAAAAGGGTAAAACGGTAATCAATTTTGGTTCGAAATTTAGCGGAGTAAATTTTAAACAGAATGATGTTTACCACAACAGAACATACATCAGAAATTTTGTGAATTATATGCCTCAGGCATCGTATCAGTATCGTTTTTCTCAACAGAAATCGCTCCGGATCAATTATGACGGGAATACCAGCCAGCCTTCACTCGATCAGCTACAGCCGGTTAGGGTAAACAATGACCCTTTTAATGTAGTTAAAGGAAATCAGGATTTAAGGCCATCATTCAGAAGCAGTATTAATACAAATTACAACTCTTATAAAGTGTTAACCAATCAATCCATTTGGTTAAGTGGTTCTTATAGTTTTACCTCAAACCCGATCATTAGTGATGTAAATACCGATGGTGCTGGTAAGAGTACTTACACTTATATCAATTTTTCGGATAAAATGCAGACAAACTTTTACCTGTACGGACAGATTGGTCGGAAAATTAAGTTTCTGGATATGAATGTTGGTTTAAATGTGGATGCAAACGGAAATTCTAACTACAACTACATCACTACTAACCAGAACAGGGTATTAAATAACACCAAAAACTATACTTATGGTGGAGGTTTAAACGTTTCGAAATACAAAGAGAAAAAGTATAATTTTTACGTCCGTTTTGGCCCTACATATAATATTTCGAGGGTAAGCGTAGGCTCCAACAGTGATGGTATAGGATATACTGGATATTTCTACGGAAATGTACAGTTGCCTGCCAAATTCGAAATATCTTCGGACGGAGATTATCAGTATAACGGCAAAACACAAGTGCTTAACAAAAGTTTCGAACGTTTTATCTGGAATGCATCGCTGGGTAAAAAATTCTTTAAATCAGAAAGCTTAAAATTCTCTTTAACGGTGAACGATATTTTAAACCAAAATGTAGGATTCAACCGCATGGCAACCAATACAACCATCAGCGAAACACGTAACACCACCATCCAACGATATTTAATGTTCTCGGTATCATGGGACTTCAACAAAATGGGCGGCGGCATTAAAACACAGAAATAATTATGAAAACTACACTAAAATATATCATCCTTTTTGCTGTGATTTTCATTAGCAGCGATCTTTTTGCACAGAATATACACTTCGTACAAAATGGCATAATTGAGTTTGAAAAGAGATCAAATATGTATGCTTTGATCCAAAAGAAGATCAACAAAGACAATGAAAGCTATCTGAATGAGGCTTTTGAGCAGTATAAAAAGAACAATCCCCAATTTAAGGTTGCCAAAAGCACTTTATATTTTACTAAAGATAAAAGTTTATACAAATGGCCAACGGTAGAAGAAACGGTAAACAATAACTGGTTGGCATCTGATGTGCTGGCCGACCTGAAAAATACCATTGCCACAAATTTCGATCAGCAAACCAGTATCACACAAAAAAGTGTATATGAAGATACTTACCTGGTTAAAGACAGTATACGTAAAATCAACTGGAAAATTACCGACGAAACAAGAGAAATTGCAGGTTACGAATGCCGCAGGGCCAATGCCATCATTATGGATTCGGTTTATGTGGTGGCTTATTACAGTAATCAGATTGCCGTTTCTGGTGGTCCTGAATCTTTTACCGGAGTACCTGGAATGATTTTAGGTTTAGCTTTGCCTCATGAAAATGTAACCTGGTTTGCAACTAAAGTTACAGAAGTTGCCGTGCCAGAGAAAGATTTAGCGCCGCCTACAAAAGGAAAGCCGACTGATAACAAAGGTTTAAAAGCCATATTACTAGGTGCGATGAAAAATTGGGGCGAATACGCACATCCGATATATAAGGCTTTTTCACTTTAACACCATAGATTCCATTCTTATAATTATGTCTATTTTAGCATAATCAATAGAATAGTAATGTACAGTGCACTTTATAGCCATATTAATAAATTTATAGATCTGAGCAACGATGAACAGGAAATTCTTGCACCGTTTCTCAAATCTTTTTCCGTTAAAAAGAAAGCTTTTTTATTATCCCAAGAGCAAACCTGCAGAGCAAACTATTTCGTGGTAAAAGGCTGCTTAAGACTTTATTTCATTGATATAAAGGGTGCTGAACAGACCACTCAATTTGCCATAGAAAACTGGTGGATTACCGATCTAACCAGCTTTCTTTTCCAGGAACGATCTGAATTTTATATCCAGGCGGCTGAAACTACCGAAGTCATCACTATCGAACATCATCATTATGACGAGATGTTCCATAAACTACCTAAACTTGAAAGGTACTTCAGATTAATTCTGCAAAAAAACCACCAGGCATCACAACGAAGGATAAAATTTCTTTATAGTCAAACAGCAGAAGAAAGATACCGCAATTTTAACAGTTTATTCCCTGAATTTGTACAGCGTGTGCCACAATATATGCTGGCTTCTTATCTGGGTTTTACTCCTGAATTTTTGAGTAAAATCAGGGCGAAGAAATAGTTGTTGTTGACCACAAAGGACGCAGAGAAATAAACGCAAAGTATGCAGAGTGGGTTTACAGTTTTTGCGTCATTTCGACTGTAGCGAAGCGGAATGGAGAAATCTGTAAGTTCTGTTATTAAATAATTACCCATAGATTTCTCCACTACGGTCGAAATGACGAATCGCATAAATTTATCGAGTAAAATTAAATGGCGAACTAACAGGACTTTTAACCCTACTTAGCGCACTTTACGAAAGTCTTTGTGCCTTTGCAGTTAGAAAATTCATTTCTTAAACTACATTAAGTTTTTTCAGGATCGGGATGCTGAACTTTACATCGTAATCAAAAAACAAATAAAATGGAAAGTAGAATTGATATCCCAAAAGTAGAACCTGCAGCTTACAAGGCCATGTACGGTTTAGAGAAATATTTATCAACCAGCAAACTTGATCCAATTCTTTTAGAACTGATTAAAATGCGTGCATCGCAAATTAACGGTTGTGCATTTTGCTTAAATATGCACTCAACCGATGCCCGTAAAATCGGTGAAACCGAACAACGTTTGTATTTATTAAATGCCTGGAGAGAAACAACCTTATTTACGGCAAAAGAAGAAGCCGTTTTGGCTTTAACAGAAGAAGTAACCTTAATTAGCCACCATGTTTCTGATGCAACTTATCAAAAAGCGGCAAGCTTTTTTAATGAGCAGGAATTAGCACAGCTAATTATGGCTATAGTTACCATTAATGCCTGGAACAGACTGGCCATTACCGCTAAAGTGATGGTTGGATAATTAGATTCCGCTTTCAGTTTATCACAAAGACACGATAACACCTGGTTAATGTTTAAAATAACCTGGTGATTTGTGTCTTTGTGGTTTAAAGTTAAATACTAAAGGGGGAAATTTACAGCACCCTTAACAATAGTCCTTTTAAGTATTCTCCTTCAGGAAAAGAAATCCGAACCGGATGGTCTTCGGGTTGGCAGAATTGTTTAATAATCTGTACTTCCTTGCCGGCATCAAGTGCTGCCCAGGCAATAATTTGCTTAAATGTTTCAATATCAACTGCCCCTGAGCAAGAGAAAGTAGCCAATAAGCCTCCTTTTTCGAGCAACAACATGCCTAAACGATTTAAATCTTTATAAGCCCTTGCTGCACGATCTAACGCTGAACGCGATGGCGCGTATTTAGGCGGATCAAGCACAATTACATCAAATAATTCTCCTGAATCTTTAAAAGCCCTGAGTTGTTTATTTACATCCGACTGAATGGCTATCACTTTATCAGCATCGAATTTATTTAAGGCTACATTTTGCTTTAAGGTTTCTACAGCCAAAGCCGAACTATCAACACTAGTAACACTTGTCGCGTTATTAGCCAAACTGTTTAGACTAAAACCTCCGCTATAGCTAAAGCAATCCAAAACTTTTTTGCCTTTTGTATAACTGGCTAAAATACCTCTGTTATCGCGCTGATCGCAATAAAAGCCTGATTTCTGTCCTTCAGCAATATTGATATGATAAATAATTCCATTTTCTCTTACCTCCAAAAATTCTGGTGGATTTTCGCCCCAGATCAATCCGTTTTCAATAGGTAAACCTTCGTGGGTACGTGCGGTTGCATCACTTTTATCGAATATGCCTTTGGGTTTTAATTCTGCTTTTAGTATTTCTACAATCTCTGTTTTAACCTTTTCAATTCCGGAACTTAAAATCTGAAGAGAAAGAAAATCAGCATATTGATCAATAATTAAACCCGGCAGAAAATCGGCTTCACTAAAAACTAAACGACAGGTATTGGTCTGTTCGCTTAAAATAAATTGACGCGAAGCAATGGCTTGTTTTAACCGGTTTTGGTACCAGTTGTGATCAATCGTTTGTGTTTCGTCCCATTCTAACAAGCGAACAGCAACACGCGAATTGCTATTGAAATATCCATAGGCCAGAAATTCATGATCAAAAGCAAAAACTTTAACCACATCACCATCTTCAGGCTTTCCCTTAACTTTTTCTAATGCTCCGGAAAATACCCATGGATGTCTTTGTAATGCCGCTTTTTCTTTGCCCTTTTTTAATATGATCTCTACCATGCTGCAAAGGTAATAATTAGTTTGGAGAGTAGCGTTCGGCGCTTAGCGATAAGCGTTTCATACGAAGCGCATATCAGACCGTCTGTTAAATCGGAGGCTTATTTGAACGTAGCGTTAAACGCTAACCACCACACGCTTAGCGCTGGGCACTCAACGCCTCGCGCCACACGCAAACCGCTTGGCGCTCACCGCTTCTTCACCAGTTCCGTATCTAAAACCTTGGTTTCGAACTCGGTAACGGGTCTTTTAGCTTCGATCATCGAAATCAATAATTCGGTAGCCACCTGTCCCATTTCGAATGCAGGCTGTTTAACTGAGGTTAAGGATGG
Source organism: Pedobacter alluvionis (assembly GCF_003664035.1). Classification (GTDB taxonomy): domain Bacteria; phylum Bacteroidota; class Bacteroidia; order Sphingobacteriales; family Sphingobacteriaceae; genus Pedobacter; species Pedobacter alluvionis. The sequence continues at coordinate 475,734 of NZ_RCCK01000013.1, read as the reverse complement.
TGAAAACAATTCGACGAGATTGGAATTGGTAAAACCTGCAATCGCAATTTTATGTGCTACTTCAGGATTGGTTTTCTTCAGGGCCATAATACAACCTGTGGTTAAACGGTCGCTCGAGATAAAAATCCCATCAGGCTTAAGTGGCAAAAGTTCTTTCACCGCTTCTTCAAGTTCCGCACTGTGCATACCGCCATGCTGGCAATATTTCACCAGTTCGGGCCTAAACCCGATATGATATTTAACCAAAGCCGCTTTATAACCCGCTAACCTTTCTTTCGTTATCGAAAGGTTTTCTGAATTCGTTAAATGGGCAATAGTTCTTTTTCCTGATAAAATAAGGTGTTCCGTGGCATCAAAAGCGCCCTTAAAGTTATTGGCAATTACTTTATGGGTTTCAAAATCCTGGGGTACGCGATCAAAAAACACGATTGGTAAACCCTTAGCATATAAATGTCTTAAATAATCAATATCCTGTGTTTCTGAGGAAAGCGCAATTAATAAACCATCAATAGAACGCGATGCCAGGTGTTCAACGTTTAATTTTTCCTGCTTGTACGATTCATGGCTTTGAGAAATAATTACATGGTAATCTTTATCGTAGGCGATTGATTCAATGCCATTTATCACCTGGGAAAAAAAGTTGTTGGCAATTTCACTTACAATAATGCCGATTGAATAGCTACGACGTTCCTTTAAACTTCTGGCGATCGGATTGGCGCGATAATTTACCTTTTCAGCATAGGCTAAAACCAGCTTTTTAGTTTCCTCACTAATTTCGTAACGATCTCTTAAAGCCCGGGAAACCGTAGATGTAGAGAGCCCTAATGCTTTAGCAATATCTTTTATGGTAGATGTTTCAAATCTCATATTCGTATTGCGTACAAGTTACAAAAAATATCTCTTAAGGTGGATTTACTCATCAATATTAATAAACGTTAAGATAACGTTTTTGGGAACGTTTGCACACTTTTTTAGTTAAATCTGGTTTCAATTGCTTTTTAGTTTGTAAAATTGTTAAGTAAAAATAACCAAATATAAACAAAGTATAACGCTCCGAAATAGAATTATATTCTATGTGCAAGCGATTGCACTATCTTAAAAAAACCAAATCTTATCTACTAAATTAATAATTATGAGCAGAGTTTTACTCTTATTTACATTTCTCTCTTTTATCGGATTATCATTGGCTCAGGCACAAAACAGGCAGCTTACCGGAACGGTGAAAGACAAAAAAGACGGCCAGACGCTAATTGGCGTGAGTGTTGCCCTTGCTGGTACGAAAAACGGAACCAGTACCGATGCTAATGGCACTTTCAAGATCAGCATCCCGGCAAATGGTGCGGTTTTAACTTTTACCTACATTGGTTATAAAACCAAAAATGTTACGGTAACAAACGAAACGAAACTTTCAGTTACTTTAGATGAGGATGCCAACAATCTTGAAGAAGTAACTGTTAATGTTGGTTACGGCGTGGTACGTAAAAAGGACTTAACTGGTGCTGTTGGTTCCGTAGGTGCTGATGTTATTGCTGCAGCTCCGGTATCTTCTGCACTTGAGGCTATTCAAGGTCGCGTAGCAGGGATTAACATTTCATCAACCGAGGGTTCGCCAAATGCAGAATTAACCGTAAGAGTTAGAGGTGGTGGTTCCATTACAGGAGATAACTCTCCATTGTATATCGTAGATGGTTTCCCTGTAGCTACTATTGCCGATATTGCACCACAGGATATTGAGTCTATTGACATTTTAAAAGATGCTTCATCAACAGCCATTTATGGCTCCAGGGGCGCAAATGGGGTAATTCTCGTTACTACAAAAAACAGTAAAAACGGTAAAACCACCATTAGCTTAAATGTATTTGGCGGCGTAAGAAACCTGGCGAAGAAACTAGATGTTTTAACTCCATACGATTATGTAACCTGGCAATATGAAAGAGCACTTTTAGATAAATCATTAACAGATTACACGCAGTATTTTGGTAACTACCAGGACATCGATTTATACCAGAACGTAGCTGCTAACGATTGGCAAGAGATAATATTTGGCCGCACAGGCAATACCTTTAACTCCAATTTAAGTATAAATGGTGGTGGCGAAAAAACCAAATATAGCTTAAGCCACAGTTATGTTAAGGATAAAGCCATTATGCAGCTTTCTGACTATGAGAGACAAAATGTAAACTTTAAGCTAAACCATAAACTATACAAAGGCCTTACGCTCGATTTTGGTTTTAGGTATGCAAATGCTAAAACCAAAGGTGGTGGTTCGAATGAGCAAAACGAGGTTTCTTCTGCAGATTCGCGTTTAAAAAACGCCATGATTTATCCGCCTTTCCCGGTAGTCGGTTTAACTACAACAACTGAAACTAATGAGGAGTTTAATCTATATAGCCCTTTAATTTCAATCTCAGATAACGATCAGTATATTCAGCGCAAAACCTTTAATATTAATGGGGCTTTAAGCTACGATATTATTGATAATTTAAGATTCAAGTCTGAAGTGGGCTTTGATGATCTTAGAAACAATCAAGACCGTTATTATGGCAACACCACTTATTATGTAAGAAATGTTCCATCAGGACCCAACCAAAATAAACCTGCGGTAATTTTTACCAATACAAGTAGGAATAGTATTCGAAATGCAAATACCCTAAACTACAGCTTTGGAAAAATTCTGGATAAAAAACACAATTTGAATGTTTTGTTGGGACAAGAATATATTAAAACAGAATTACAGGTATTAACCAATACAGTACATGGATTCCCTACATCTTTTACCTTTCAGGATACCAGATTTTTATCTACCCAGGGGCAAGCAAATTCAATCGACAACAATTTTTCTCCTGATGATAAATTACTTTCATTCTTTGGCAGGGCGAATTACGATTATTTGGGCAAATATTTAATCAGTGCAACTTTTAGGGCAGATGGTTCATCCAAATTTTCTCCAGAAAACAGATGGGGATATTTTCCTTCGGCTTCTGCGGCATGGAGAATCTCTCAGGAAGATTTTATGAAAGGTACAAAATCCTGGTTATCTGATTTAAAATTAAGATTGAGTTATGGTACTGCGGGTAATAACAACATCCCTCCAGGTCAAATGACCCAATCACTCCAAAATTCGGTTACTACATGGGTAAATGGTTTTGGTAATTACTGGGCTGCTTCTAAAACAATGGCAAACCCTGACCTGAAATGGGAAACTACGGTTACCAGAAACATCGGTTTAGACTTCTCCTTATTGGGCTCTAAACTTACAGGTACTGTTGATGCCTACTTAAACAAAACCAAAGACCTGTTAATTGCATTTCCCGTGGCAGGTACGGGCTACGATTTTCAGTATCGTAACATAGGCTCTACACAGAACAAAGGTTTAGAACTTAGCCTGAATTGGAATGCTATACGTAAAACCAATTTCGATTTATCATTTAATGCGAATATTAGCATAAACCGCAATAAGGTACTTTCATTAGGTTCTGTTAAAAACATCAATGGCTCGGCTGGATGGGCTTCAACAGAAATTGGTGTAGATTATCTGGTAGAAGAAAACGCTTCTGTGGGTAGAATTTTTGGTTACCGCAACGCAGGCAGATACGAAGTTTCTGATTTTTCAGGCTATAATGCTACAACTGGTAACTGGACATTAAAACCTGGGATAGTAGATGGAAGCGCATTTTTGGGAACAATTCGTCCAGGCACAATGAAGATAGAAGACATTTCTGGCGACGGTAAAATCGATCAATCCGACCGAACAATTATCGGCAATGCGAATCCTTTAAATACGGGAGGTTTCTCCATTAATTCCCGGATTTATAATTTCGATATCGGTGCTTATTTTAACTGGAGTTATGGAAACGACATTTATAATGCCAATAAGATAGAATATACCTCTACCAGTAAATATAACTCCAGGAACATGATTTCGGAGATGGCAACAGGAAACCGTTGGACAAACCTACGTGCTGACGGCACAATCAGTAACGATCCTGCTGAGCTGTCAGCCATGAACGCAAACACCACTTTATGGTCTCCTTACATGAAAAGTTTTGTATTAAGCGACTGGGCAGTTGAAGATGGGTCTTTTTTAAGATTATCGACATTAACGTTGGGTTATACCTTACCAGATAAAATTGCTTCCAAATTAAAAATGAAAAAATTGAGGGTTTATGCATCTGCTTATAATTTGTGGTTGTGGACAAATTATACCGGATTCGATCCGGAAGTTTCGACACGCCGCAGAACACCGCTTACACCAGGCGTAGATTATTCTGCCTATCCAAAAAGCCAATCATTCCTTCTGGGTTTAAATGTTAATTTTTAAACGCATCATTAATTTTTATAACAATGAAAAAGATTACATATATATTGTTCTTCATTACTTTTCTTGCTTTTATAAGCAGCTGTAAGAAAACGTTAGATGCTCCAACAAAATCTGCTTTAGATGAATCTGTTATTTTTTCTACACCAGGTTTGGCAGAAGGATCGATACCAGGTATACTTCAATCATTTGGCGAAACCAACTCGTACCGCGGAAGATTCTTAGTCTATTATGGACTTAACAATGATGCTGAAGTTTATAACGGGTTAAAAACCATTGACGATAAATCGAACCTATCTAATTACGATGGCAATGCAAATAATAGCCAAATGAACACCTTAGATAATGCCTGGGCTAAATTCTATGAAGGCATAGAAAGAGCCAATCTAGCTATAAGGGGCTTAAGAACATATGGCAACATTAGCAGTAACCCTCAAATGGCTCAGATTTTAGGTGAAATTTTGACCTTAAGAGCTGTCCTGTATAATGACTTAATTAAAGGCTGGGGAGATGTACCTGCCCGGTTTGAACCGATTACAACCCAAACCACCTATTTGGAAAGAAGCGATAGAGATATCATTTACAAGCAGTTACTGGCCGATTTAAATGAAGCTGCTGGTTATTTACCATGGCCTGGAGAAAATGCTAAAACAGCCAAAGTGGAGCGTGTATCTAAAGCCTTTGCAAAAGGTTTAAGAGCCCGTTTGGCCTTATCTGCCGGTGGTTATGCACAACGTTTGGATGGAACAGTTCGTTTAAGTACCGATCCTGATTTATCTCGCGATAAAATGTATGCCATTGCTAAAAAGGAATGTTTAGATATAATCGGCAGTAACAAACTTAGGTTATTAGGCTTTGAAGAGGTATTTAGAAAATTAAATGAGGAGGCTGGTGCCGCAGGGCTGGAATCGATGTGGGAAATTCCTTTTAGCGAAGGTAGAGGCAGGGTTATTTTTGATTTGGGCGTTAAACACCTTAAAACAGATAAATATACCGGGCAGAATAAAGGTGGTACTGACGGACCAAACCCGATTATGTTATATGAGTACGATAGAGATGATGTAAGAAAAGCTGTAAGTATAGTTCCTTACGAATGGGATGGTGGAGTTGGAGAAACAGGAGGTTATCAGGTTCCTTCCACTTTAGGCCGCTTATATTTTGGTAAATATCGTTACGAATGGATGAAAAGACGTGTTACTTCTACCAATGACGATGGCCTAAATTGGATGTACATGCGTTATGCAGACGTTGTTTTAATGGCAGCAGAGGCAATTAACGAGTTGGATGGACCAGCAGCTGCAGCTCCATACCTTAAAATGATACGTGATAGGGCTTTCCCCACCAATCCCACAAAAGTAACCACATTTATGGCAACAGCAACCGCTTCTAAACAAGCCTTTTTTGATGCAATTGTAAATGAAAGGGCATTAGAATTTACTGGCGAAATGTTAAGAAAAAATGATTTAATCCGTTGGAATTTACTAGGTACGAAGTTGGCTGAAGCTAAAACAAAATTGCAACAATTAGAAACCAGACAAGGTAAATACGCCGCACTTCCCGCCAAAATCTATTATAGAACGGCAGCAAACGGCGAAACTGTAGAGATTTACGGGTTAAACTTTGGCGATACCGATGCGGAAGGTGTTGCATTGGGTTATACCTCAAATAAAGCCTGGACAATGTCTGCCACAGGAGACACTCAAACTTATTGGGATGCATTATATGCAAAAGACCCAAACAAGCAACAGTTCTGGCCTATTTGGCAGGTATTTATAGACTCATCTAACGGAATGTTAAACAACAAAAATTTGGGCTTATAAACTTATTGGTAATGAAAAGAAATAATATATATATCATCGTTTTCTTTCTGATGACTTTAATTGGGTTTTCAGGATGTAAAGATAATGAGCTTGAAGAAGTAACTAAACTACAGGTTGACCGGGTTTTTTCTCCTACAGATTTAACTGCTAGCATTGTAAATAAAACAGGCATAAGATTGTCGTGGAAAGCAGTAAACAATGCAAAATCATATAATATTGAGGTTTTTGAAACTGCAGATTTTTCTGGCACTCCTACTAAATCAATAAGTAATGTCACCTTTGCGCAATTACCATACACGGTTACAGGACTAGCCGGCGATACCCAATACTCAGTTAGGGTTAAAGCTCTTGGAGATGGGGTTACTGATTCTAAATGGATTACGGCAACATTAAAAACAGATGCCGAACAAATTTTCCAGGCGGTAAATGCGGCCAAATTAACATCCAACACTGTTGTTTTAAATTGGCCTGTTGGCGAAACGGCAACAACCATTACCCTAACACCGGGCAACATTACGCACACCCTAACCCCTGCCGAAATTACTGCTGGCGAAGCAACAATTACTGGTCTAACGGGCGAAACATTATATACTGCAAAATTATTTAATGGAGCTAAAATAAGAGGTACTATTACTTTTACAACGCTACTTGATTTAGGCGGTGCCATAGCTGTTACTCCAACAGATAATTTAGCCACATTAATGGCAAATGCTAAAGCTGGTGATGTTTTTGCACTTTTCCCTGGCACATACACCATTAACTCAGACGTAACTGTGACTGCCTCTATTTCATTAAAAGGAGCAAAACCAACCGATAAGCCAATTATTAAGGGGATGGTAGTAAGGCTTAAGTCTAATGCTGGCCTGGGTTTAAAAGATCTGGAAATTGATGGTACAGGAGCATTAAATGGCAATCAAGCCATTATATACGATCAGGCTTCTGATAATGCCTATGGCCATCTTACGGTTGAAAATTGCACAATCAAGAACTATGTTAAAGGTTTGATGTATGTAAATGTGAAAACACTTATCGAATCAGTATCAATTAAAGGAAATGTGATCAGTAATATAGAATGTACTGGTGGAGATTTTATAGACTTTAGATCAGGATTAACAAAAGCCCTTAACTTTTCTAATAATACCGTTTATGCTTCAGTTTTAGCAAGAGATTTCTTCCGGATGGATCCAACAGGCTCTACAAATTTTCCAGCCATCACTTCGGTAATTACGGTTACCACCAATACACTTAATGGAATTTGTAATGGCACGGCGAACAGGTTGTTTTATGTTCGGTTAGCTAAACACGAAATTTACTTTTCGAAAAATATTGTGGCAAACTCTGGTGGTATTTTAACAAATCAGGCATTAACAAATATTGTTGCAGCTAATTTTACCGCAAATAATTATTTCAATGCACCAACTTACCTATCAGGAAGTGCAACATCAGGGGCTAAATACGATACAGGAGCCTCTACTACATTAAATCCAGGCTTTACATCACCTGCAACTGGCAATTTTACCATTAGCCAGTCAGATTTAAAAACTAATGGAGTCGGCGATCCCAGGTGGAGAAACTAATTTTATAATTGATAAGGGCAGGTTTTAATCTGCCCTTTTTTAATGAACTTTATGCTTTAGATTAATCGAAGAGAATGAAAAGAAAATCCTATCTGAAATTTATTGTAGTACTTATCTTAGTTATCGTTCCCTTTTTTTATCTCCATGCCCAGGATCCTAAATATCCTTCAGAAATAAACGTTGCACAGGATGGCAGCGGAAATTACAAAACCATCCAGGAGGCTGTAAATTCGGTGAGGGATTTGGGCGAGAAAGAAGTTAAAATTCATGTTAAAAACGGCACATACAAAGAGAAATTAATTATTCCCTCATGGAAAATCAGGATTTCGATTATTGGAGAAGATGTCGAAAAAACCATAATTACTTGTGGTGATTATTCAGGAAAACCAAACCCGATGGGTAGGGATGTTTTTGGCAATGCCAAATTCAGCACTTATACCTCATTCACGGTATTGGTTCAGGGCAATGATATCCACCTCGAAAATTTAACCATTATCAATTCATCCGGAAGAGTCGGTCAGGCTGTTGCCTTACATGTAGAAGGCGATCGCTTTATCGCAAAACACTGCAGGTTTCTGGGCAACCAGGATACGCTTTATGCTGCAATCGAAAACAGCCGTCAATTCTTTCAGGACTGTTATATCGAAGGCACAACCGATTTTATTTTCGGCAAGGCCACAGTAGTCTTTCAAACTTGTACCATTAAAAGTTTAAGCGATTCTTATGTTACCGCAGCTTCAACTTCATCAAAGCAAAAATTCGGATTTGTTTTCATAAATTGTATGCTCATTGCAGATGAAACTGTAACCAAAGCGTATCTGGGCAGACCATGGCGGCCTTATGCAAAAACGGTATTTATTACCTGCGATCTGGGAAAACATATTTTACCCGAAGGCTGGAATCCATGGAAAGGCGATCTGATGTTCCCAAATAAGGAACTAACCGTTTTTTATGCGGAATATAAAAGTAAAGGCGACGGGGCATCGCCGAAAACAAGATTAGCCTGGACGAAACAGCTTACTGATAAAGAGGCCAAAAACTATACTTTAAAAAATATACTGAGCGGATCGGATCAATGGAATCCAATCACAAATTAATTAAATGAAAACGAATTTCCTTAAGATTTTTGCGGCAGGGGCCTTGGCCGTTTTATTCTCTTTTACTTTTGTTCAAAAGAAAACAAAGCTGTACATCATCGGCGATTCTACCGCGGCCAATAAGGAGGAAAAAGCCTATCCCGAAACAGGTTGGGGAATGGTGCTACAGTCTTATTTTAAAACTGATATTACGCTTGATAACCGGGCTTTAAATGGCAGGAGTACCAAATCGTTCAGGGCCGAAAAACGTTGGGATCCGATATTGGCTCAATTAAACCCTGAAGATTATGTGTTTATCGAATTCGGGCATAATGATGAGAAAGTTGACAAACCAGCGGTTGGTGTTTCGTTGGCTGATTTTAAGACCAATCTGGTGAATTATGTAAAAGAAATCCGGAGCAAAAAAGCTTTCCCGGTTTTACTGACGCCAATCTCCCGCAGAAGTTTTAAAAACGGAGTTTTGATAGATTCGCATGGTGATTACCCGGGCATAACCCGCCAGGTAGCCGATTCGTTGAATGTTCCTTTAATCGATATGCTGGCGAAAACGGAAAGTTTACTGATCCGCTTGGGAGATGAACCTTCAATCAAATTATTCAATTATGTTGATTCAGGGAATGTAAACTATCCTAAAGGCAAAAAAGACAATACGCATTTAAGTCCGGAGGGCGCTAAACAGGTAGCAGGTTTGGTAGTGAACGGAATAAAAGAGTTGAAATTGAGTTTGGTAAAGAGTTTGAAGTAAAAAATATAGTTGTCATCCTGAACGCAGTGAAGGATGACAACTATATTTTTTACCACCGAGTGCACCGAAAAATTCACTGAGTACACAGAGTTGGGCGTATAAATATGATCATCGTCCTCGTTTGCAACGAGGATGCCTGAGAATGGCGATTGTATCGCCAATAGCATAATACCGCATTACAAATGCGGATCTCGCTAATCCTCGTTACAAAACGAGGACTATAGACAAAAAGCCGCAAATCCATGATTTACGGCTTGCTTTTTATAAACCAGTTTAAAAAACATAGTTTGTCATCCTGAACGCTAGTGAAGGATCTTTTAGTTAAGCGTACTAACCTCTCAAATAATCTAATCTTTAAGAGATAACTTAATTTGGGTTCTGCCTTTCATCGTTTGGGGATTCTTCACTGCGTTCAGAATGACAGCTAAGAATACAAAACAAAAAGCCGCAAAACACAGATTAATACCTGTGTTTTGCGGCTTATTTTTATAAACTGATCTTTTAAAAAATATACTTCGTACTTAAGAAGTTCGAATCATCTCCCCTCACAATTTCGTTAAGTAACTTTTTATTATCCTCTGTAAACTTAGTGGCTACTAAAGAGCGGATAGAGAACGAACGCAGGGCATCCACCACAGAAAGTGTTCCTTCGGCACTGTCTTTACGCCCAGTAAAAGGAAAAACATCTGGTCCACGCTGACATTGGCAATTAATATTTACACGACTTACCTGGTTAACCAAAGGATCGATCAGTGAAGAAATTACCGCAGCATTGTTGCTAAAAATACTCACCTGCTGGCCGTGTGGCGAGCCAATTAAATACTCGATAGGTTCTTCCAGGTCATCAAAAGGCACAACAGGTACAATCGGTCCAAACTGCTCTTCGCGGTACAGTTTCATGTTACTGTTTACGGGATAAACAATGGCAGGATAAACAAAAGTTTCTAAAGTTTGTCCACCATTTTTGTTCACCACTTTTGCCCCGTGCGAAACGGCATCATCAATACATTCTTTTAAATACTCGGGTTTGTTCAGCTCCGGCAGGGGGGTAAGGTTTACGCCTTTTTCCCACGGCATGCCAAACTTCAGTTTTTCTACCTCTGCAGATAAACGTTTTAAAAATTCCTGTGCTAAACTGCGGTGTACATAAACTATTTTAATGGCTGTACAACGTTGTCCGTTAAAAGAAAGTGAACCTAATACGGTTTCAGAAACCGCTAAATCCAGGTCGGCATCTTTGGTGATGATCGCTGCATTTTTGGCATCTAAACCTAAAATAGCCCTTAACCGGTTTACTTTAGGGTGCAGTTTTTTAAGTTCGTTGGCAACCTTACTTGAGCCAATTAAGGTAAGCACATTGATTTTTCCCGATTTCATCAATCCCGGAACGATTGTATTGCCTCGACCATAAATCGTATTTACCACACCCTTAGGAAAACTGGAACGGAAAGCCTCCAATAAAGGGTAATGTAATAAAGTACCGTGTTTAGGTGGTTTGAATAAAAGCGTATTGCCCATAATCAAAGCCGGGATCAGGGTTGTAAAAGTCTCGTTTAAAGGATAATTAAACGGCCCCATACAAAGTACCACCCCAAGTGGAGAACGGCGTACCTGGGCCACAATTCCCTGCTCGATTTCAAAGCGCGATGACTGTCTGTCAATATCTTTTAATGCATCGATCGTAGCATAGATATATTCAACTGTACGATCGAACTCTTTTACCGAATCGGCATAAGATTTACCAATCTCCCACATAATGAGCTTCGCAACAATCTCCTTTTGCTCAATCATTTTATGCGTAAAGTTTTCCACGCAGCTAATCCGATCAGCAACGCTCATAGTTGGCCACTGCCCGCGGCCATTATCATAAGCGGCTACAGCTGCATCTAAAGCTTCTCTAGACTCTTTCTCCGTGCAAACAGGGAAACTACCGATACGCTTCCGTTTTAAGCCCTCAGGGGTTTTTACGCATACCGGAGAAAAAACTTCATTAAATGGTCCGTTCCATGGTTTCATTTCTCCATTTGACAGAAACTCCTTTTGATTGATTTCTTCCGTGAGCCTAAATTCATCTGGAATCTGGCTCTCTTCAACGAAAATACTTTCGAGGTTTAGCGTTGTACTCAATTTTATTTGTTGTTAGGGTTAAATTAATGTTAAATCTACCGTTTAAGTATAGATTCGTTTGTATAAAAAGGCCGATGGTTCAGAAAGCTTTCTTTAACATCAGCCCCTGGTTTATTTTAGTTCGATTACTTTATATTTTGGTACTAAGGATTTCATTACTGTCCAGCCGATTAAATAACATACCGCACAGATGGAAAATATAATGAAATAACCAGCCTCTTCACCTTTAAAACCCATAAAAACGATCTTGTTTTTGCCCGTATAATCGAACAGCAAACCAGAGCCTTTATTGATGATGAAAGAGCCTAAACCTCCAGCCATACCACCAATACCAGTAATGGTTGCAATGGCTTTTTTAGGAAACATATCGCCCACAGTAGAAAATATATTTGCCGACCAAGCCTGGTGGGCTGCACCTGCAATACCAATAATGATTACCGGAATCCAGTAAGTAATGTGGCCTAAAGGTTGCGCCGCCAAAGCCAACAGTGGGAAAAATGCAAAAATTAACATGGCCCTCATTCTGCCTTCGTAAGGATTCATACCTTTTTTATCAACGAAATAAGTAGGTAACCATCCTCCGATAATCGAAAGCAGCGTAATCATGTAAAGCACAAATAATGGAAGCGCACTTTGAGTAGAATCCATTCCATAAACCGATTTCAGGTAGGCAGGTGTCCAGAATAAAAAGAACCACCAAACCCCATCGGTCATAAATTTACCAAAAGCAAATGCCCAGGTCTGTTTGTATTTAAAACAATCGATAAACGAAACTTTTTCTTTGGTTTCTTCAACGTAATCGGCCAATTTCCGGTCGTTGATTACATCCTGCTGGATATAAGCCAGTTCCTCCGGACTAACTCGTTTATGTAACTCTGGTTTGTTGTACACAAAAACCCATAATCCCATCCACACAAAGCCCAAGGCACCGATAATGATGAACGACATTTCCCAACCATAAGCTTTCGCAATAAAAGGGATGGTAATAGGGGCAGCCAATGCACCAACCGTAGCACCAGCATTGAAAATACTGGTTGCAAATGCCCGGTCTTTTTTAGGAAAATATTCGGCAGTGGCTTTAATTGCTGCAGGAAAGTTCCCTGCCTCACCAACCGCCAATACAAAACGGGCAAAAATAAAGAGGGTAACACTTACCGAAACCACTAAACCGGTATCGTTAATACGGGCAATAATTTCTTTTGCGCCTTCAAAGCCTACAAACCAGTTGCCATTGATAATACCTGCAGTTGCAATACCACAGAAAGCATGTAAACAGGCTCCAATTGACCAAACACCGATGGCCCATAAAAAGCCTTTTTTAGTATCTAGTTTATCAACTAAACGCCCTGCAAAAAGCATCGATATGGCATAAAAAATAGAGAACAGGGCTGTTATATTTCCATAGTCGTTATTGTCCCAATGAAATTCCGGTTTAATAAAATCTGTCCAGGTTAAAGAAAGGACCTGTCTATCTAAATAATTTATGGTCGTAGCTAAGAATAACAGCAAACAGATGGTCCATCTATATTTGCTTGTTTTGGGTTGGTTCATTTGGTTAGGTTTATTAAATTTTATTTGCTTTGCTGAATTAGATCAAGCGCTAATTTGGTATTGTCGAATAACTCCTCGTAAAGTCCTTTACTCATCACGTCTTTACTGATTAATTTACTGCCCATGCCAACGGCACAAACGCCAGATTTAAACCAGGTTTTCAAGTTATCAGCATTAATTTCTACCCCGCCGGTTGGCATAAACAACTGTCCTGCGAAAAGATCTTTGATAGATGAAATAAACTCAGGCCCTAAAATATTGGCAGGAAAAATTTTGATCAGCATGGCTTTATGCTCTTGAGCTACACTGATTTCAGTCGGCGTCATACAGCCCGGAATCCACAGCATACCGATTTTGTTGGCAATTTCTGCAACAGCCGGATTTACGATCGGTGCCACAATAAAATCTGTTCCCGCTTCGATAAATGCATTTGCATCTGCAGGGGTTTTAATGGTTCCGATACCCAAATAAAGATCTGGCATTTCAGCATCGCGTACTTCCTTTAGTTTTTTAAAGTTCGACAGGGCTGATTTACCGCGGTTAGTATATTCGAAAACACGTACACCCGCTCTATATAGCGTACGTAATATTTCAACGCTACCTGCTTCGCTATCCTGATAAAAAAGCGGTAACATACCTTGCTCTAAAATGGCATCTAAAATTTTGTGCTTGTTGCTAATCATTGCGTATTATTCTTTTTTCTATATCCGCTACGGTACTGATTGTAGCATCACTTGGAATGTATAATTTATCGTAAGCTGCTGCGGTGGCAAAGTTTAAAGTTTCTTTGACCTGTAACTGGTTGTAAAAACCGTAAATCAAACCTGCCATAAAACAGTCACCACTACCCACTTTATCTAAAATTTCGTCAGAAACATATTCTTCAGAAACCGTTAGTTCACCATCGGTATAAATGGCCGTATAATACCTGATACCTTTACCATGATCGAACCTGAAGGTATTGGCCACCGCTTTACATGCCGGAAACAAACTTAATATTTCTTTAGAAGTATCTGTTGCCTGTTGCAGTAACGTTTCTTTTGCATAACCCTCAGTTTGCGTTAAATCTTCGTGAAGCGCAGTACCCAACATTTTATTGGCCGCCCAAACGTTCCCCATAATCAGGGTACAATATTGAGCCAGTTCTGGTAAAACATCAATGGGATCTTTACCATATTTCCAAAGTTTGGCACGATAGTTTAAATCAAGCGAAATGGTAATATTTTTTGCACTTGCCGCCTTTAAAGCTTCTAAACAAACATCAGCAATAGATTGGTTGATTGCCGGGCATATCGCACTGAAATGGAACCAGCTTACATCTTCAAAAACTTCATCCCAGTTAATCTGGCCAACCTTTAAATTTGCATAAGCAGAATTTGCACGATCGTAAATCACACCGGCATTTTTAAGGTCTTTTCCTTTCGGGAGATAATATAAACCTAAACGTTCACCATGGTAAACCATTGATGTGGTATCAATATTACGGGCATAGAGATAATCTACAATTTCGCGGGTAACCGAATTATCTGGTACAGCCGATAAATATGCCGAAGGAACATTCCAAAGGGCAAGTGCAGTGGCCACATTCAGCTCTGCACCACCCACATAAAACGGAAGTTTGTTTTCTTTTAACCAGGCACCGTCCATATCGGGGCAGATGCGTAACAGGATTTCACCAAAGCTTAAAACTTTTTTTCCTTTTTCTGATGAAGCGAATATTTGGGTGCTCATTTTTATATTTTATCGGCATATTTCATGCTGTTTTCTGCAACCGCATGAAAATGGAAGGAAAACGATTGAAATGATTTGATTCCAATGAAATACACTCCTAAAGCCTGTTTGGGTTAAAATTTAAAGTAATTTTTTGCGTTAAAGTACGAAATATCCTGAACAATTTTGCCCACCCATTCCAAATCGTTAGGCAATTCGCCGTTCTCAATATCTTCTCCAAAGAGGTTACAAACAATCCTTCTGAAGTATTCGTGGCGTGGGAAAGAAAGGAAACTGCGCGAATCGGTAAGCATACCTACCAGGCGACTTAAAAGCCCCATGTTAGATAGTGCGTTTAACTGTTTGATCATACCATCTTTCTGATCCAAAAACCACCAGGCCGAACCAAACTGAACTTTACCCGCAACCGAACCATCGTTAAAATTACCAATCATGGTGGCAATTAATTCGTTATCGGCAGGGTTAAGGTTATAAATAATGGTTTTGGCCAGTTTATCCTGATTATCCAAACGGTTCAGGAATTTAGAAAGCATACGGGCCTGGCTAAAATCGCCGATTGAATCCCAACCGGTATCTGGACCTAATTGTCTTAACATACGGGCATTGTTGTTACGCAAAGCACCTAAATGATATTGTTGCACCCAGCCTTTCTCGTGATCCCATTCTGCAAAATAAACCAGCATGGCCGATTTAAATTTCAGGTTTTCCTCGTAAGAGATGCCTTGTTTAGCGCGAATTTTATCAAAAATCGAGGAGATTTCGGCTTCAGTATAATCCTCGGCATAAATCTGCTCTAAACCATGATCAGAAACTGAACAGCCATTATCTGCAAAGTAATCGTGACGGCTTTTTAAGGCGTCGATATAATCCTGAAAACTGCTGATGGTTTTATTGGCAACGCTTTCTAACTTGTTAATATATTCGTTCAATCCTTCAATATCGTCACTGTTCATCGCTTTATCCGGACGGAAAGCAGGTAACATTTTCAAATTTGCACCCTCTCTTGCCAACTGCTGGTGAAAGTTTAAGCTATCCAATGGATCATCGGTTGTACAAACAGCCTCTACATTCATTTTGGCCAGCAAACCACGTACCGAATACTCTGGGGTTTGCAGTTTTGCAGAACATTCGTCATAAATTTTCTGTGCTGTTTTGCCCGACAGTAAATCTGTTACACCGAAATATCGCTGAAGTTCTAAATGTGTCCAGTGGTATAATGGATTACGCAAAGTAAAGGGAACAGTTTCAGCCCATTTCTCAAATTTCTCATAATCTGATCCAATACCTGTGATGTATTTTTCATCCACACCATTGGCACGCATGGCCCTCCATTTATAATGGTCGCCGGCAAGCCAAACCTGACTGATATTGGCAAACTGGGTATTATTGGCAATCTGCTCCGGAATAAGGTGATTATGGTAATCGATAATCGGCAATGATTTTGCAAAGTTGTGGTAAAGCTTTTCTGCTGTTTTGCTTTGCAAAAGAAAATTTTCGTCTAAAAAAGATTTCATGCTATGTGATTTGAGACATTAGATAATCGTTTAAGCTGATCAAAACGAATACCTATTAATTTTTTTATTTATGTGATAATATTAGCCCCGGTCTGTGTCCCCACAGACCGGAACTCAATTTATATTTTATCTATTGGTGGTCTGTGAGGACACAGACCATGGCATTTGGTCTTAGACTCACGACTTCGGACTCATGACTTCAGACTACAAACTCACTCCTCTTTTCCATGGAATAAAGTCATCCTGGTTAAGCAACACTGCCTTAGGGATTACTTCGCCACTAGCCGCTTTAATGCAATATTCCAGGATATCTTCTCCCATTTGTTCGATGGTTTTTTCTCCTTCGATTACCGGACCACAGTTAATATCGATGATATCGCCCATGCGTTTTGTCAATGCATTATTGGTTGACACCTTAATGGTCGGGCAAACCGGGTTTCCCGTTGGCGTGCCTAAACCTGTGGTAAATAAGATTAATGTTGCACCCGATGCTGCTTTACCAGTGGTAGCCTCTACATCATTTCCAGGTGTACAAACCAAATTTAACCCTGGTTTAGTGGCCGGTTCAGTATAGTCTAAAACATCTTCTACTGGTGAAGTTCCGCCTTTTTTAGCTGCTCCTGTACTTTTAATCGCATCGGTAATTAAACCATCTTTAATATTGCCCGGCGACGGGTTCATAAAAAATCCAGAACCTACATTTTCCGCAGCCTGGTTGTAAGCCGTCATTAACTGGATAAATTTGCGGGCAGCGGTTTCGTCTTTTGTACGGTCGATTAACTGTTGTTCGGCACCGCAAAGTTCAGGGAATTCGGCCAAAAGCACCGTTCCGCCTAAAGCGACCAACAAATCGGAAGTATAACCTACCGCAGGGTTGGCACTAATACCACTAAAACCATCGCTACCACCACATTTTACACCCAAAACCAGTTTACTTACCGGCGCAGGCTGACGTTCAATTTTATTGATTTCGGTTAAACCGATAAAGGTTTTACGGATGGCTTCCTTAACCAGCTGTTCTTCGCTCTGTGATTGTTGCTGCTCAAAAATAAATAGAGGTTTATCGAAATTTGGACTACGCTGTTTTAAATCGTCCATAAAATCTTTCACCTGTAAGTTCTGACAGCCTAGGCTCAACACAGTTACACCAGCAACATTGGGATGATCGGCATAAGCGGCCAATAACTTGCTCAGCACAGCAGCATCCTGACGGGTGCCACCACATCCACCCTGATGGTTTAAAAACTTAATACCATCAACATTTTTAAAAACACGGTTGGCCGATGGATTGGCCATTCCGATAGAAGCTGGATCGGCTTCTTCTAAAATCTCGCCATTTTTATAAGCCTCTACCAACTGATGGGCATACGATTTATATTTATCGGTTACGGCATAACCCAATTCATTGTGCAAAGCCTCACGGATAACATCTAAATTGCGGTTTTCGCAGAAAACAGTAGGAATGAACAACCAGTAATTGGCAGTTCCAACACGGCCATCGCTACGGATATAACCATTAAAGGTTCTGCCTTCAAATTTGGAAACATCGGGCGCATGCCACTCATAATGGTATGGACGAAATTCGTAAGGATCAGAAGCATGTTTGGTATTTTCGGTATCCATTAACCCACCTTTTAGAATGAAATGTTGTGCCTTTCCTACCAATACACCATACATCATAATGTGATCTCCTGCATTCATATCCTGCATAAAAAATTTATGCTTGGCCTGGATATCATCCTGTAAAATATATTCCTGCCCATCGTGGATAACGGTTTCGCCTTTTGCAAGATTTTGCAGGGCAACAAGAACATTGTCGTTAGGGTGGATTTTTAAAATTCTAGTAACCATTTTAAATTGTTCTTTCTGAATGCAAGTTACTTAAAGTTTCTTTTGCACCCTTATTTTGTAATAATTCAACGTATGATTTTACGGCTGCGTTAAAGCCGGGATAATTGTTCAGGTTTTTATCCCAAAGGCGTCTGTCGCCAAGGGTATTATCTACAACGGTTTCAGGATGTTTCCAGTATTCGTATAACACTTCCGCAAATTCATCTTGTATAGGGAAGGTTTTTCCGTTAATGCTGGCCGTATAAATATCCCCATCTTTGTTTACATTCATAAAAAGAATATAAGCAGCAACACCCAAAGCGGTAAGTTGCGGCACTTCATTTTTTAAGGCATAATACTTTCTGATGAGCGGCATGTTGCGCATCTGCATTTTTGAAGTGAAGTTTAAGGTAATGGCCTGCCATTGGTGCTCTAAAAAAGGATTACTGAAACGATCGACCACACTTTCGGCAAATGCCAGGGCTTCATCATAAGTAATGTCTTCATTTACCACAACAGGAGCAATTTCCTCCTTCATCAATTTTAATACGTTGCTGGCGAAATCGTTATTGGCCATCGCTTCTTTTACCGTATTAAAGCCTGCTAAAATCGCCAAACCGCAGCTAATGGTATGTGTTCCATTAAGCAAACGAAGTTTTAGTTCTTTAAATTTATCTATGGAAGGAACAATGAAAATGCCTTTGTCTGCTTTTGAGAAGGATAACACTTCTTTCACTTTTTCGCTTGATGATTCGATTGCCCAAAGCCTGAAAGGTTCGGCCATGATCATGAGTTCGTCTTCGTAACCCAATTCGTTTTCGATGGCTTTTTGTTCAGCCTCCGGAAGTTTTCCCGGCACAATCCGATCAACTAAAGTTTTACAGAAGTGATTGGCGGTTTTTAACCAGTTTTCGAAATCCCATCCCAATTTATTCTGGATAGCAAGATCCAGTACAATTTCTTTCAATTTATCGGCGTTATCGCTGATGAGTTCCGTTGGCACGATCACCATTCCGCTTTCTGCTGAACCATTAAAGGCTTTATATCTTTCATGCAGAAAGGCCAATAATTTGCCCGGGTAAGATTGTGGCGGATTATCGGTAATTTTATCCTCGCTTTTAACGATTCCAACTTCAGTGGTATTCGAAATTACGACCTGCATTTCTGCCTGATGGGCGGCTTTTAAAATTTCGGTCCAATCTTGTGAAGCCGACAAAACCCGGCTGATCGAAGCGTTGATTGAGTTTTCTTCAACATTAACACCATCTTCAATACCTTTTACACAAAGGGTATATAAATTGTCTTGCTTCGCAAATTCGTCAGCACCACCTCTTGAAGTAGATTTAACGACCAAGACCCTACCATTAAAAATACCTTTTTGATTGGCTTTATCGATAAAATAATCTGGCAGACCGCGCAATAAAACACCCGTTCCAAACTGGATTACTTTTTCGGGCAAGGCTAAAATTTCGGCCGTAGGTTTTGTAACCTTGTCGCCGTTAATGTTTTTTAAATTTTCTTTGTTTAAAATCATATTCTTGCAGTTTCCGTCATTGCAAGTAATGAAGGAGTTCCCACCCATAGTAGTAGGATTGATTCGTGCCTCGCAATGACGATTTTTATTTTTTTATTTATTTCCCATTCGTGCTTAACCACTTCGGGTATTCTTTTTCAATTAATTTTTGTCCCCAGTTACCGTACCAGGCATAACCGTTGCGCCTTTCGGGACTTAACTCTTCCAATTTTGTTTTAATTGTATTGTCGCGGTCGCCGAAAATCGGGGTATTTTTATCAAGGTCGTAAAAACGCGCCCAGGTGTTGGCAGTATGATCCGCGACTAAAGCTGAAATATTTTTGTTCCGATCGAAGCGGTAACCAACTATTTTATAAGTATCAAACCATTTCACTGCTGCTGCAATTGCATTTTTTACTTCTGGTGATGGGTTTTTAAGCCTCATCAGGAAACGAACAATACCCACCGATTCACTTGTGCTTAATGAGGCCGGCTCAAATGCCCTGGCTTTTGCAGGCAACATCGAATCTTTATCGTATTGCGCAGCCCAAATGCTTAATGTTCCATTCTGTTTTACCTGTGTTTTTAAAATACAGTCTATTCCTTTTGTAACTGCTTTTTCTGCCTTTTTAATATAAGCTAGATTTACCACTTCGAAATCGTTCGTTTGCGTGGCAATATCCTGTAAAATGTTCAGAACATTGATCATCGCATCATCGTTGTAAGTAATTTCTGAACGGTACGAAGCTTTATCAGGATAATATTGAGGCCAGCCACCATTGGCATATTGAGCGGATAAAATATAATCCAATCCTTTTTCAGCTGCCGCTAAATAAGCCTTATTCTGTGTTTTTTTATAGGCTTTTACCAGGTAAACCACTTCTCTGCTGGTGGCTTTATTATCGAAAGTAGCATGTAAATCTTTAGTGGCTTTTATTTTGGCCAATAACTCAGGGGTTAAAGCTGCACCGTAGTTAACCACACTTTTATCATCCAGTTGCTTTGGCCAGCCACCATTGCCTAATTGATAAACAAGCATTTTATCTGCCGTAGAATCGGTAGGCTGCTGGGCATAACACGATAGTAATAAAGTGCTGCAGATTAGGGTGAACAATATTTTTATTTTCATCATTTTTGTTTGTTCCGTGGTCCAGACCACTAATTTTCTTTTTGTTTCCGTATGTCATGGTTTTTGTTTGCCACGGAGGCACGGATTAACACGGAGGACTTTTCTTTTTTATTCGCCATGGTTCGTATCTCCTTCGCCATGGTTCGTATCTCCACGAACCATTATTTATCTGTGTTCATCCTTTTCATCTGCGGTTAACCTTACTTCTTCCCGGGCACCTGCTTAATCAGCCAGCTCACCAAATCATTCGTAGCTTTAAAATTTTCAAATTCAGCAGGTAATTTTCTACCGTCGATATATTCATTATAAAACCAGGGATCGCCCACCGCGAAAACTGTTCCTTTACCATATTTTGCAGTAGCAACAATCACATCTCCTTTATCGGTTAAAGCAGGAACAGCGGGATTTTTCGCCACAATGGTCGAAATTTCTTTGATGTACACTTTTTTGGCCGTCTTGAAAACAGAATTCCCTGCCGGGATTTTTATTGCACCCTGTTCAAAATTTGCGCCCTGAACTTTATTGCGGCTATCTTCATTAAAATGAATTCCAAACGTTTCAGGTAGTACATTAAATTTCGAAATTTCGCAGTTGCCCACATCGTTCAAGAGCAGTACCAAAACGCCACCTCCTTTTACCCACTCACTGATCTGTTTCGCGTATGCAGCATTCATGAAATTCGGGTTTGCCGTTTCTTTTTCGGTATCTGGATCTACAATAATGTAAATGTTGGTTCCTTTTAGATTTGAAGTTGTTGGCGCAGTTTTAAGCGTCCTGGTTTTTACACCAGCATCGTTAAATACTTTACCGAATAAAGAGAATCCGTTGTTATCATCTTCTTCCCATAGGTAATGGAAAGGGATTTTATCTCCGGTTGGACCGGTCATGTATTCGTTGTTGAAGAAATTATCAACTGTAACTGTTAAACCTTTTCCATGTTTTGGCAGCTGATCAACTTCCATTTCGGCAGCGGCACATACAAATGCGCCCATCCCTTTAGGGTCGTTGGTAATTACTTTTTCACTGATATAATAATCGAAGCTGCCATCGCGGTATTTAGGCTTTCCGCCTAAACCAGATACGGAAACGGTTTTGGTCAAGTTTACCCTTTCATCGCCTGCTTTTTCTATAAATTCTTTCTTTAAACCTGCATAACCTTTATTAGCTGCTGCCATAAACGAAGGTGCCAACCAACCTTTACGTACTCCTTTGGCTAAGCCGTACACAAACATGCTCGATGCCGAACTTTCCAGGTAATTTCCTTTACGGGCTGGCATATCCAAAATATCAAACCAAACACCCGATTTCGGATCCTGGTACTTTAACACCGCTGTTGCTGTACGGTTTAAAATAGCCAGTAATTCTTTCCTTTGTGGATGATCGGCCGGAAAATTATCTAACACATCTACCAAAGCCATGATGTACCAGCCCATTGCCCTGGCCCAAAAGTTTGGTGATCGCCCGCTTGTTTTATCCGCCCACTGTTCAGTTCTGCTTTCATCATAGCCATGGTAAAGCAAACCTGTTTTTGCATCACGGGCGTTTTTTTCCATGAGGATAAACTGCTTGGCAATGTCATCAAAAGCAGCATCTTTTTTCATCAGTTTGGCGTATTCTGCATAGAAAGGTTCGCCCATGTACAAACCATCCAGCCACATCTGGTTCGGATAAATTTTCTTATGCCAAAAGCCACCTTCTTTAGTACGCGGCTGTTTTTGCAGCTGATCGTATAATTTAGTTGCAGCTAACAGATATTTCTGCTGTCCGGTAACTTTGTACAACAACAATAAAGCGCGACCATTTTTAATGTTATCGATATTAAAATCATCTGGTTTATAGGTGGTGATATTTCCCTCTTTATCCAGATAAGCATCCATAGAACTTTGGATGTATTTGAAATATTTTCCATCGCCAGTATTGCGCCAAACCGATGCAGCACCTTCCAAAACCACTCCCATATCGTACGACCATCTAGGGCCCTTTGGTCCTTTTAAAACAGTAGTATCCTGCCATAGCTGTTCCATTGCCGTTAGGGTTAACTGTTCCGACAGTTTCTTTTGGGCAAATCCACTTTGTGTTAAAATGGAAAAACCAATAAGTGCAGCTGCTCTAAATAAGATTGATTGCTTCATGATGCTGTTATTTTGAAATTTCCAGTGCTTTTTTATCTACTTCAGTACTCAAAACGGAAGCCGTTTTCGCTTTGGAAACATCGGTTCCGCTAATTTTTATCCCCTTTGATTTTTCGCCTGAAACATCAAATAAAATTTTGCTGTTAATTGGATAGCTAAGGTTGCTGATGTTGATATTAGAACCGTTCTGAATCATCACCACCGGACTGGTATTATCAGTAATTACATTTACGTTTTTCAAAAAAATTCCCGATGCCTCAATAATTTCGATGCCTTTTTTGGCTTTTATGGTTACGTTTTCGAGATGCACATCTTTGATGTTCATTTCTGGTAATCCCCTGAAAAATATGGCTTTTTCAGCACCATTGGCTACTACATCTTTAATGTAAAAGTTTTTGAACTGTGGAGTGGCTTCAGTAACAGGAACGGTAACCGTTTTAATGGCTTCACGTTTTTCGCCAGCTAAAGGAACCGGATCAACCGCAGCATAATACATGTCGAATAAAATGGCTTCGCCAGGAATATCAATCATGTTGATGTTGTTGATATAAATATTTTCAACCACACCACCACGACCGCGGGTGGTTTTAAAACGCAGACCGATATCGGTACCGATAAATGAACAGTCGTACACCCAGATGTTTTTTGCACCACCGCTCATTTCGCTACCGATTACAAAGCCGCCATGTGCATGATAAACGATATTATTTCTTACAATTACATTTTCAGTTGGTACACCACGTTTACGGCCAGCTTCATCGCGACCAGATTTAATGCAGATGCCATCGTCTCCCACATCAAAAGTGCTGCCTTCAATCAATACATTTTTGCAAGATTCAACATCAACTCCATCGCCATTCTGTGCAAACCAGGGATTTTTCACCTGTAAATTTCTCAAGGTTAAATCCTCGCAAAGCAAGGGATGCAAATTCCAAGCTGGTGAATTCTGAAAGGTAACACCTTCTAAAAGAATTTTTTTACAACCCGTTAATACCAATAAGTTCGGACGGAGAAAATCTTTAATATCTTGATAATCTGCTGCTGTTTTACCCGCCTCAATTACGCCTGCATTTTTAGTATTCGAACCCTTAACCGTTTTCTCTGAAGGGTACCACATTTTTCCATCGGCCCTCACTACACCACCAGAGGCAACCAGGGTTTTCCACTGTGTTTCGGTAAGTTTATCTTTTTTAACCATGCGCCAGGCACCACCGTTGCCATCAATGATCCCGCTTCCGGTAATGGCAATATTTTCGAGGTTTACACCCGAAATCGGACTCTGGTTTCGCCATGCAGGCTGACCTTCCCAATTTCCCTGAACGAGTTTATACTGGTTAAAATCAGCCGTAAACTGAAGTATTGCATCACGTTTTAAGTGCAGGTTAACATTACTTTTTAACTCGATAGGACCGGTTAACCACAAGCCTGAGGGGATTAATACCACACCTCCGCCTTTTTGGCTAACGCTGGCAATCGTTTTATTAATGCTTTCGGTATTTAAGGTAATGCCATCACCTTTTGCTCCAAAGCGGGTAATGCTAGTGGTATCTTTTTTAAATTTAACCTGCTGAATAATGGGTAAGTTTTGCTTTTGTTGAGCCATGGCAGAACCTGCAGAAGATAAAATTAAGCATGCGAGAGCTACTTTTATATGGCATAAACGACCAGAAATATGTTTCATTATTTGCGCTGTTAAATTATACTTGGTTATCGTAATAACAAGTGTACGTTGTTTGCAGTTAAAACAGAAGAGAAATCTATGCAATCGTTACCGGAAAACGAGGCAAAAAACAGTCTCCATAAACGAAATTAAAGACTGTATATCAACGATTTACACCCCTTATTTCAACTCTGGATTCCATCCACGGAAAACGTTTTCCAAAATATAGGTCTGGTATTCTATCTCTGTTAATTGGTGCGACCATTTTACCCTGTTTTTCGGATCTGCACCTTTCCCCTTGCTTTTATATTCTGCATAATAAGCCGTTTTCTCATTACTTTCCTTTCCCCAGTTGTTCCAACCTTCAGGATGAATAAAATCAGGTAATTCGCAGTTGAGGTAAACAACTTTAGCATAAGGCCTCCAGGGGCGGCCTAAGTAAAAACTATTGGCAGGAGCATCTCCCTTGATTTTACATTTGTTGAGTACGTAACCATATTTTGTGGTATCAGCAGTTGAAGCGGCTGTAATATAACCCGCCTTTTTGCAGAAAATGGTGCAACTTTCAAACCAGGCTGTCGAAGCACCGAAAATAAAATCGACCGTACCTTCAATGTAACAATTTTTATAATACTGGCGGTTATTGCCCCCATAGGTATAAAGCGTATCCTGGAAACCCAAAAACCGGCAGTTGGTGAAAATCAGTTTATCGCCACCGGCCCAAACGGCCACTGCTTGCCCCACCGGGCCCGACGAATTTTCGAAAGTGATGTTCTCAGCAGAAAAGCCTTCGCCATAAATGTAAAAACTGGAAGAGCCGGAAGTCCCTTTTTCTTCGCCAAAAATATTTTTCTTCTGTGCATAATCATCATAAGTTAAAATGGTTTCGTTTAAGCTTTCTCCAATAAACTTTACATTCTTTTTAGAGGCCGCCAAGATCAGTTTTTCTTTATAAATGCCTTTTTTAATAAAAATTACGGTTGTTTTGTTCCTGAAATCCGGCACCGCGTGGATCGCTTCCTGCACAGTTCTAAAATTTCCGCTTCCATCAGCAGCCACCACAAAATCGGGTTTAACATCTAAGGCATAAACCGCTGATGAAATACTTGTCAGTAAGAATAGGATGATTGCTTTCATATCAATTTGGTTAGGCTTAAATTAAAATCGGCCACGTAAAAGTATAAAACTTTGTAACGCAGCCGTGTTTTAAAATATATGATGAACAATTTTAAACATTAATATCCATCAGAAAGAAGTTTTTTTGAGATTAAACGTTGCAAACGATGTCGGGAACGATTGCATGGTATCAGCTTGCCTGAAAATAAAAAAGCTTAATCTTATTGATAACCCAGAAGGCTAAATGAGGCTGTAATTTATTTCAGCATCTTCCCTGTAAATAACAAACTTTGATCTTAAAAACTATAGTTTAGAGATAAATGTTGATTTTTTTCCGCTCTATGCCACGGTGGCATGGTACTTTGGAGCGCCAAAGTACCCAAAGCGCTCTGTCAATCCAGCAATGAGCCTTTTACACAACCCTATACACATCAAAAAAACAGCGACACTTCGTTTTGTGTTCAATACTTCTTTAAAACTTTAAATTAGCGTTTATGAACACAAAACCACTGCGTTTTAGGTTTGGTAATGCTATTTGTTCTATTCTGCACCTGTTTTTTTGATTTCTCCGGCCCTTGGGATTGACGGCGTTCTTCGGTTAAAACAATGTGTTATTTGAGGAAGCTAGCAAAACGCCTAAAAAATAAAACTCAAAAAGATGTATCCACACGATAGGCCTGCGCGGGTATGACGACCGTGATAATGGATTCTGCCTATGGTAGCTTGTCGAAGGGCCAGTTTTAAATGTCTTATAAGGCGTTTCAACGACCTGTCCCGGATCATCAGGAGGCTCAACGTGACAAATTCGAAATGAATTACAATTTTAAAAACTATAATCCTTCGGAACGTTCCGGCAAGTGATCGTACTCACCTTTCCATGCATAAAAGCCGAATATCATCAATCCTAAACTAATTGGGAGGAAAATAAACAGGATAATTCCCCATTGTAACATGGTATTGGTGCGTTCGATATCGGTGTGTGTTAAACCGACTTTATCAATCGCCTGTAAAAACAAAAAAGTCATTGCCAATGGCCCTAAAACCATCCAAACCAGGCCTAAAAATTTCTTTAAAGTATTCATCTTTTCCCTATCTAGTCGTTAATATTTTCGTCTCTTTTATTCGACAAATAAATGGTGCCAATAACCAGGCTCAATGCCGCTATACCTATCGGGTACCAAAGTCCTGATAATGGTGTAGAACCTGAAAAGCTTGCTATTAAGGTCGCAATAAAAGGTACTAGCCCCCCAAAAACACCATTACCAATATGATAAGGCAACGACATAGAGGTATACCTTATTTTAGTTGGGAATAACTCTACCAGGAAAGCCGCAATTGGCCCATAAACCATGGTTACCAGCAAAATCTGAAAGAAGATTAAGCCAACAAATTTCCAGAATACTGGCGTAGGTAAAACTTTGTCTTTTATTACTTCTTTCCCTAAGAGAATCCCTTTTGTTGCAGAAACCGTATCAATTTGCACCTTATTAAAGGAAGCTCCACTTCTAAGCATTACTTTTGTCGAAACTGTCCGTAAACTATCTGTAGAATTCGCAATTAAAACAGAAGATACAGGAGCCGGAGTAGCAGATAAAATATCAGCCTGTTCAATTTTAGTATAATCGGTATCGTCCAAAAACAGCTGATAGATGGGGCGATAAAAAAGAATACCTAAAAGCATACCACTTAACATGATCCATTTCCGGCCAACCTTATCACTCCAGGCACCAAATACCACAAAAAATGGCGTCGCAAAAGCGATTCCCCAAAGTAAAATATACCTCGAATCATTAAAATCCAGCTTACAGGTATTCTCTAGAAACGATTGTGCATAAAACTGCCCCGTATACCAGATTACTCCTTGCCCCATAGTAGCGCCAAACAGCGCCAGGAGCACCATTTTAAAATTCGCTTTGTTATTAAAGCTCTCTTTCAGCGGATTTTTTGAGACATTTCCTTCAGCCTTTAATTTAGAAAACATCGGCGATTCGTGCATTTTCATGCGGATATAAATCGAGACTACAACCAGTACGATCGACAAGAGAAAAGGGATTCTCCAACCCCAATCGCCAAAAGTTTCTGCGCCTAAAATATTCTTTGTAATTACGATAATTCCCAGCGAAAGAAACAAGCCCAAAGTTGCAGTAGTTTGGATCCAGCTGGTAAAAAAACCACGTTTGTTTTCAGGCGCATGCTCTGCCACATAAGTAGCTGCACCACCATATTCACCACCCAAAGCCAAACCCTGAATTAACCTTAATATTAAAACCAAAATGGGTGCAGCATAACCTATGCTTTTGTATGAGGGAATTAAACCGATAAAAAATGTCGAGCCGCCCATTAGTACCAAAGTGAGCAAAAAAGTATATTTCCGGCCAATTAAATCGCCCAACCTGCCAAAAACCAATGCACCAAATGGGCGAACAATAAAACCAGCTGCGAAAATAGCCAAGGTGTTGATTAAAGCGGATGCCCCGGCATCTTCCGGAAACAGCTGATGGCCAATGATAACCGCAAGGCTACCAAAAATATAAAAATCATACCATTCAATCAGTGTACCTAAAGATGATGCACCGATAACTTTAAATATATTGTTCCTGGGTAAAGTGTCGCTCATAAGTGATTTAGAATATTTGGTTTCCCAAGATAAACATTTGAATGACAATTGGCAACCTGTACCGTTTGTCATTTAATTTGTTACACGACCAAACATTTCGGCTTTAGTTTTGTATTTTCATCCGTAACGAATTTATTTTTCATCAGATTATATGCTTTTAATACAAAACATCAGATTAAGTAGAATTTTAAGAAATACGTGGCATATTGATCTGATCATGATTGCCTCTTGTACTGCGGCGTACTTTGTGCGCGAGTATTTAATTGCCCACCATTTCTCCATTCCATCCATTATTCCAACGGTTTTAGGTACGGCTATCGCCTTTTTTATTGGCTTTAACAATAACCAGGCTTACGATAGGTGGTGGGAGGCCCGTAAAATATGGGGAGCATTGGTAAACGATTCCCGATCCTTTGCAAGGGCTTTGATTAACTATGTTGATGAAGATGATGAAAGTGTAAAACGGATGGTTTGCAGGCACATTGCGTTTTTATATGCCTTAAAGGCGAATTTGAGAGGAACGGTAGACGAAATTTACACCAAATATTTAACTGAGGCAGATTTAAAGGAAATTGCGAAACACAACAATACACACAATGCTATTTTAAATATTCAATCCAGAGATTTACAAAAGTTATCAAAATCAAATGTTATCGATGGTTTCCGTTTTATTGAGATCAATGAGATGCTTACACGGTTTTCCGATTCTATGGGCATGAGCGAACGCATTAAAAACACCATATTCCCTACTACTTATTCCTACCTTACTAAAGTATTTATCTGGTTATTTGTGGTAACATTTACCTTGGTAATCAGTCAGGACGCAGGGCCTGCAGCGATATTTTTAGGTTGGTTAATCGGTTTTGTATTTGTATCCACGCAGATTAATGGAATGAGTCTGGTTAACCCTTTCGAAAACAATTCGGCAGGTGTTCCGCTTAACCAAATCACCAGGACGATAGAGATCAATCTTTTGCAAATGCTCGAAGAAGACGAGATTCCCGAGCCTGTTAAACCTATAAATAACGAATATGTGCTTTAAGCGATTTGGGAGCTTCCATAATTCCGACTAATTGTTTAATTCAGCTTTTAATTTCTCCTCAAAAAGCATCGACTTTGCTTTGAACTGTGGGTCAGAAAAAGAAATATTGGCTGTGGCATAAATAATCTTTCCATTCTTTCCAACCAATATATTCGATGGAAAACCATGATTAATGTTTAGTTTTCTGATCTCGTCTTTGCTCAATGATACAATTTCGTATTTGTAGCCGTTCTGTTTTTGAAATCGCCCGGCACTGGCAGGGCCATCATGGGTAATGCCGATAAACCTTATAGCCTTTTTGCCATATTTGGCCACCAAATTATTTAATTCTGGCATTTCAGCAATGCAAGGCGGACATTTTTCGAACCAAAAGTTAATGACCACTACCTGATTTTTTAAATCGGCATTGGAGAAAAGCTTTTTATTGACGGTTAAACCATAAATGAGGGTAAGTCTTTACCCGTTAAATCTTCGAAGAAAGTTTCTTGCGTAGCCCATTTAACTGGCACTTCTTGTGCCAGTGCTGTAAAAGAAATAGCAGAGAGCAAAATAAAAAGGTAAATCTTCATCAGTGCTAAATATAAAAAAGTCCCACCAATACGGCAGGACTTTAAGATTTGTTTGGTTTAAAAAATCTTATTTAAAGGTAACAGAACCATATTCAGTTTTAATGGATACGTTTGCAGCACCACCGCTACCAATCTTGCCAGTATATTTTTTAGTTTCATCATCTTTACTTACCAAATTTGATGTTACGTTCGAACCATATTTAAAGCCGGCATACGAGGTAGAGACATTAAAATTTCCATTATAACGATCTGCAAAGCCCAAACCAACACTTACATATTCGCCTCCGAAGGTGAAGTTTTTACAGGCCGGGGTAATTTCGCTCACATTTAACCGGTTATAATCCATATTAATGTTTGCATCACCATTAATTGAGCCTAATGTAACGTTTGAATATTCTGCTTTAACTGTAATTTTACCTGCCGATGCAATATTTAGATCGCCATAAGCCTGTTTAGCCACCGTATTGCCTTTAACCGTATTGATGTTTACTTTTGCATATTCTGCATTTAAAAGCAGGTTCCCCCCGATAGTGCCAACGGTTAAACCCCTGCCGTATTGCACTTTAATATCAGCCGATTTCCTGATCGTATTGATGTTTACAGCAACATACTCTGCGTCAAGTTGTAACGTACCTACGACGCCAATGGTTACCGGACCATTATATTCATGTTTTACAACTGCAGCATTCAGGTCCTGAATATCACATTTACCATATTGAACATTGATGTAGTTATTTACGTTGCTTAAATTGCCAGCCACCAGATTGCCGTATTCCACCTTTAAATAAGTTGGACCGGAAAAATTACCCAATTCTACGTTACCATATTCTTGTGAAACCGTTAATGGGTTCACTGCTGGCATATACACCACATAGTTTACTTTTACTTCCCTTCGCCAGGTGGTTACCCCATTTTTTACCCCACGGCCATAACGTCCGCTTCTATCACCCATATTCGTTCTGAAAGTAACTGCATCGCCGTTTTTAGTTGCATCAATACTTATTCCATCAATCAGTTTTTGCGCATCATTATCCGAACTGCTGTAAGCTTTAATATCTACATCTACACGTACTTCTTTTTTGTCCCAGGTTTTAATAGTGATCGATCCGTATTGATTGTTTAAATTAATCTTATCGTTATTGTCTACATTAAAACTCTTGCTAAAAGATTTTGAACGTTCGGCATCGCCCCCCGTTTGTTTATACCTTGAAGTATTAACCATCGCTACCATTGATGATTTTTCTACATTTTCTACAACTACTTTCTCTGAAGGGCTATTTATCACCCCTTCTTGCGCATTTGTTTTTACGGCGATTAAAGCCATAATGGCTAAAAATATTCTTAGTGTTTTCATGTTGTTAATTGTTTAAACACCTATTCGCTTAAAACCTGCCGGCTGGCCGTAAGCTTTCGATGTAGTGAGCGCTCCCCTCTTAGTATCAAGTTGTGTGAATCGGGTATCAAGATAGATTCTGTTATTACTATAATTTCGCTTTTGCTACTTTTAGCTTAAATCTGGTTAACTCTTTTGTAATCGTCAACCTGGTTAATAATCAATAATTGTTGTTTTAATAATTGCAATTGTATTTCACGGTTTTTTACCATAGCCTTTACCACAAAAGTTTGATTGGGCGAGGTTGGCAGCTCTGCTTTTAACCTTTCGTAATCTTCGTCAAGCTTTCTCAAATCAGCGGTAAATTTTTTATAAAGTTCCGGATTTGCTGAGGCAAAAATAGCCAGACTGTCTCTTTTTTCGGTAATTAAACCAGCAAAATGAATGTCTTTTCTGGCATATGAGCTACTAACATCGGCTATTTCTAAATCTTTGTTTTGCGATTTTCCTACGTACAACCAAGCTAAACCGAAAACTACCACTATTGCTGCTGCCGTACTTATCCATAAATACAGCTTTACCGGCTTTTTTTTCTTCTTATTGTCTAAACCTTGTTCAATCTTTGCCCAAAGTTCTGCCGATGGCTCCATGATATCGAAAGCTTTACGGTTTTCTTTTACAAAGGTTTCTAATCTATTATTCATCTCTCATCCCTTTCGTTTCTAAAATACTTTTTAACTTCTTTTTAGCCCGCATGTACTGTGTACGGCTGGTATTTTCACTTATTTTTAAAATGTGTGCAATCTCTTCATGGTCATAACCTTCTAAAAGGTATAAACTCAATACAACCCGGTAGCCATCTGGCAATTGGGTGATGGCTATTCTTATTTCCTCAGCCTGCAACTGCACTTCACTGTCATCAAAACTATCTTCATCCGGTACTTCCGATAATTCGTCTGTACTCACAAATTCCATCTTGCGCTTACGCAGGTAATTGATGGATTTGTTGATCACGATCTGTTTTAACCAAAGCCCGAAGGTTGTTTCCTGCCTAAAATCAACAATTCTGGTAAACGCATCTAAAAATGCTTCCTGTAAAACATCTTGCGCCTCTTCCTCATAATTTAAAATGCGCAGTGCCACATTATACATGGCCTTTGCGTACAGTTTATACAATTCAAACTGTGCTGCGCGGCTACCCTGCATGCATTTTTTTACGAGTTCCAGGTTTTTATCGATGTATACGGCTTCCAAAATTTCGAATATTCTGATTATAAGACATAAGGGATTTTAAAACGTTGCATCAAGGTATAAAAAAAGTTTAAAATATGTTAATACAGTATTAAGATCAGAATCAAATGTGGCTATTATGCTTAGGAGCGAAGTATTTCCTGCTATGAAATGCAGCCTTTTCGTTTCCGGAATATGAAAAATATTTTATAATTAAGAGAAAATGAGCGGTTCTGTGCTTTTGGCATTTTCAGTCCCGCTTTTTGGTACGAGTTCCGATGAAAGATCGGAAGCTCTTCCCGTCAATCGGGTTTAGATACAAAGTTTGGTGCCCTGAAAACGGCCCTTTGTTAAATAAACCCGACAGGAGCGGACATCTGATTTTTCATCGGGATAAAGCGAATGGCGGGCCTGAAATACCTATGAAATACTGCCCTTTCATTTCCAAATGAAAAATAATGAACCTATTAGAAAATGGGCAGTCCTGTCCTTTTGTGGAAAATCAGCTCCCTAATCATCATAAATTTGAAAACCCTGATACAAACCATTAACTTCATGCCATGGAAACCGATTTAATCCTTTCAGCAATTAACGAGCTACACCAAAAAGAAAACCAGGCTCTAGAAAGTAAAGATGTTACGGCATATACAGCTATGTTTGATGATGGCTTAAGCTTCACGCCTTTTGAAAAACCAACCATAAACAAACGCGATTTTACCATCGATTTAAAAAAATATTTTAGTGGAATTAAAGAAATCCATTCCAGTTATTACCGGATTAAATCATCTATGGAAGATGAAGTTTTTACCGAAAAAATTGCCCGTAAATCTGTTCTTTTAAAACCTAAAATGCTTGTTTTTTCTAAAAAGCAGACCATCCAGACAGAGGAAATATACCA
Source organism: Pedobacter alluvionis (assembly GCF_003664035.1). GTDB lineage: Bacteria > Bacteroidota > Bacteroidia > Sphingobacteriales > Sphingobacteriaceae > Pedobacter > Pedobacter alluvionis. The sequence continues at coordinate 442,185 of NZ_RCCK01000013.1, read as the reverse complement.
CTGGAAAAATATTAAAGGCGAATGGAAAGTAATCGCTCTTGAAATTGTACTGGAAGAGAAATACTAATGACTGAAGATAACTGGTAAAAGTCTCTTTGCTTTTCATAGCGATGCCCTGGAGGAATGTTGACTCTTATTTAAATATTCCACAAGAAACTTTGAGTAGATTGAAATCAAAAGCATAAATTTAGGATATGTATTATCTTCTGCAAAAAATTTATGCCGAATGTAGAAACACATCAGAGGGGATGCTAAAATAGTTTTTAAGTTTTTGAGCCATTTTTAAAGTAATGTCTCTTTTTCCTGACAATATTGCAGATACATGTCCCTTGCTTCCTATAATCGGCTCTAAATCTTTAGCCTTTATACCCATTTCATTCATTTTATATTTAATTACTTCCAATGCATCCAACTCAGGCAGTTGATAATGTTTTTCATCAAAATCTTTTACCAAAACAAGTAACAATTCTAACTCATCACCTTCAGGTGTATTCGGTGTTGCATGAAAAATTTCCATCAATCTCATTGATGCCCTATTATAGTCGGCTTCGCTTTTTAATATTTTCCAATTCATCGCTATAGATCATTATACGTTAAAATTTTAGTATCAAAGGCGATTGTTTCAGTATTGATTTTATCATATTCCTTGTGTGTTCCAAACCAGATCACATAACATGCCTGCTGTATAAAATTTACAGACACTATCAATCTAAAATCGCTGCCTTTAATGTTGAAGATAACCCGATTGTTTGCTACAATACTTGCATTCCCATATACATTTTTAAGCTGATTGAAATTATCAAACCTTATCTTGCTAAATTCATGAAACCAAACCAACAATGGTACTTCTGCTAAAGGGTAAGCTTTAACATAATACAAAATAGTTTTCTTCACTAAAATTTTCATTGTTCAAATGTAACTAAAAGTTCTCAAAATGCAAACTTTTAGCTTACTAAAAATCCAGCCTCAAAAACCTTCAGCTATAGCTCTAACTTTAAAACAAAATCGGTATTTTTGCCGCTCAATTTAGATTATATATATGTTAAGAACAGTAACTTGTGGTGCATTAAACCTAAATAACTTAGGCGAAAGTGTTACGTTATGTGGTTGGGTACAAAAATCAAGAGATTTGGGCGGTATGACTTTTATCGACATCCGCGATCGTTATGGCATTACCCAGTTGGTTTTTAACATGGATGATAATAAAGTGCTTTGCGAAACTGCACGTACGTTGGGTCGTGAGTTTGTAATCAAAGCAATTGGCACTGTTGTAGAAAGAAGCAACAAGAACCCTAAAATGGCAACCGGTGATGTAGAAATTAAAGTTTCAGCTTTAGAAATTTTAAATGCAGCAAAATTACCTCCTTTCATGATCGATGATGAAACAGATGGTGGTGATGAGTTACGCATGAAATACCGTTATTTAGATTTACGTCGTAATCCGGTGCGTAATAACCTGGTTTTACGCCATAAAATGGCACAATCGGTTCGCCGTTACCTGGATGCATTAGATTTTATCGAGGTAGAAACCCCTGTTTTAATTAAATCAACACCAGAAGGTGCCAGGGATTTCGTGGTGCCTAGCCGCATGAACGAAGGTGAGTTTTATGCTTTGCCTCAATCGCCGCAAACCTTTAAACAATTGTTGATGGTTTCGGGTTTCGACCGTTATTTCCAGATTGTAAAATGTTTCAGGGATGAAGATTTAAGAGCCGACCGTCAGCCTGAGTTTACCCAGATCGATTGCGAAATGTCATTCATTGAGCAGGAAGATATCTTAAACACTTTTGAAGGTCTGATCCGTACTTTGTTTAAAGAAGTACGCAATTACGATTTACCGGAAGTACCGCGTATGCAATACGCAGATGCGATGCGTTTATATGGATCTGACAAACCCGATACCCGTTTTGCGATGCAGTTTGTAGAACTTAATGATCTGGTTAAAGGAAAGGGATTTCCCGTTTTCGATAATGCTGAACTGGTAGTGGGCATCAATGCAAAAGGTGCTGCAAGCTATACCCGCAAGCAATTAGATGAATTAACCGATTTTATTAAACGTCCGCAGATTGGTGCAACAGGTTTAATTTATGCCCGCCATAATGATGATGGAACAATTAAATCATCTGTAGATAAATTCTTTAACGAAGAAGATCTTAAGCAGTGGAGTGAGGCTTTCGGAACAGAAAAAGGCGATTTATTACTGATCTTAGCCGGCTCTACCGATAAAGTACGTAAACAGTTAAACGAGCTTCGTTTAGAAATGGGTAACCGTTTAGGTTTACGTGATAAAAATACATTCTCTGCCCTTTGGGTATTGGATTTCCCACTTTTAGAATGGGATGAAGAAACAGAGCGTTACCATGCTATGCACCACCCGTTCACATCGCCAAAACCAGAGGATATTGCCTTATTAGATACCGATCCTAAAAACGTACGGGCGAATGCTTATGATATGGTAATCAACGGTACTGAAGTTGGCGGCGGATCCATCCGTATCCACGATCGTACATTGCAGGCTTTAATGTTTAAACATTTAGGCTTCAGTGCAGAAGAAGCACAAAAACAATTTGGTTTCTTAATGGATGCTTTCGAATTCGGTGCACCTCCACATGGCGGGATTGCCTTTGGTTTCGATCGTTTAACCTCAATTTTTGCAGGTTTAGATTCCATCCGTGATGTGATTGCTTTCCCTAAAAACAACTCAGGAAGAGATGTAATGATTGATAGTCCGAGTACAATTGATGATAAACAATTGAAAGAATTGAAAATTAAGACTGATTTGTAGATTAAATTAGTTCACTAGTTCGTTCATTGGTCATGGAGTAGAATAGCATGATTTACAAGGCTATGTGTTACATGTTCAATAAACATACAAAGCCTCAGAATTTGGAATTCTGAGGCTTTGTATGATATCATTTTTACGCGTTGCTAACGAATGAACTAATGGCTAATGAACCATTGAACTAATACGTTTCACTATCTGGCGGGATGCCATAATCGATAAATTTTTTATCCTTTTTTTCTTTCTTTTTGCCAAACCAACCTTTAACCGAGTTAAAAATCGCTGACAAATGTTCTGCATCTAAAGATTTACCCACTTTACCTGAAATCAATCCTACAGCTGCTTTAGTTAAAAATCCAGCACCTCTGAAAATGGTTTTATTCATGAACATAGGTAAAAGCAACGACATGGCCGTACCACTGATATTTAATTTTTCGTCTGCTTTGAATAGGTTATTAGGGGTAGCATAACGCTTAATCAATGCACCAAGCGTAAACTGCTTAAAGAAAGTTTTTGTATCTGATTTAAGCATATTCTGCTTAAGCGTGTACTCAACCTTAAGTTCTAATTTTCTAGCCTGCAGGTCTTCTAAGTTTCGGATGTCTTTATAGCTTCTCATCTTCCTCCTTATCTGCAAGTTTATCAAAGTATTTTCTAATCGCTACATTGATAATTGCTTTTTCAATGTATTTGTCTTTGGTTAAATAAACAATTATAGCCAGCAAAATATAAAAAAAGGAAACACAGCCAAAGCCTCCTGCATAACTACCTAAAAGGTCTGATAAATACAAGGCCAAAGTTACAGAGCCAAATAAAAAGGCTAAAATAAAGCAAACTATAACAGCAGTACTGGTTACCAGATCGGCAAAAATTTTGGATGCTTTTTCTACAATATAAAGCCTGGTGTACTCTACTTTGGCTTCTAAAAAGCCCTTGGCATCGTCTACAAGATCTTCAATACTTTTATCTTTATTCTCCTGCATAATTCAGATGAGATTTAGCCGGACAAAATACCCGGCTATGCAATATTTATTTATTAAGCGTGTTCTACGTCGTCGCTATATTCTTCTTCTACGCTTCTCAATTTGGTTTTAATCGAGCTTACTACTTTGTCTTTCAGGCTAGCCAAATTATTAATCTCGTCTGCAGCTTTGTCTTTGATAGAATCGCCCAGATCTTTTAAAGATTGGCTTAGTTTATCGCGGGTTTCATCACCTTTATCCGGTGCGAATAAAATTCCTAAGGCTGCACCGGCAGCTAATCCTGCTAAAAGCGCAACTACAACTTTTGAGTTATCATTCATAATCAATTTATTTTAAGGGTTAACAATTATGTACAATATAAAATTACTACATTATTTGTTGTTAAGCTATATTATAACTCACTATGCTCATCATTTGTTTTAATTCTTTCCAATCTTTCTGATGCAAGCGTACTGGTTTCGTAAATCTTAACAAGCAATATAAAATAAGATAACAGCAGCGGACCAAATACAAGTCCCAATATTCCGAATAAAGGGATACCAATAATTACGCCAATTACTGTAATTATGGGGTGAATGTTTCCAACTTTTTTCGCAATCATGAACCTAAGCACGTTGTCGATATTAATAATCACCACAAAACCAAAAATAAGCATGGCCCAGCCAGCAAAATTATTCCCGTTTGCAATCTGCAATATCGCAGCAGGAACAAAGACAACAGGGGGACCTAAAACAGGCACAAAAGAAATAAATGTTGTAATTACGCCCCAAAACACTGGGTCTTTATATCCCAAAACATAAAAAGAGAGGCTCAAAAGCGAACCCTGAACGAGGCAGATCAGACCTTGTCCTAATACATTTGCATAAGTTGTATTTCTCATTTCATCGCCAAAACGAAGGGCGTTCTGCTCCCTGAATGGCGCATATTTGATCAATGAAAACTCGAATCTTTCTCGCTCTATTAACATAAAGTAGAGTAAAAAGTACATCACCAGTAAGCTTAATATAATATTTACTGCACTCGATATTAAAGACGGAAAAAGCTGAGTAGCCCAATTTCCCAAACGGTTTAATCCATCTTGAATAACATCCTGGTTAATTTTAACCGGAATGAGGTGTTGTAATTTAACCAGTAGATTCTTGAAAAAAACCTCATTGTTCCTCAGTTCTGAAATTTTGCTAATAACCATACTGCTTAATGCATAAAAAGGCATTACAATAAGTATGATAGAGATGGTGATGAGAAAAATGGCCGTAACTCTTCTGTTCCACCCCTTATTTTCTGCCAAATGGACATAGGCTGGCCTCATTATTGTATAAAGCACCAAAGTACTTAAAATGGCACTAAAAATACTTTGCAAGGAATATGCAATTAACACCCCAAGCGCAATAATAATAACCAGGTTGATGTTATTGCGTTGTTTATAAGAGAATACTGACATTGTTAGGCAATAAGATTAATCTTTAAATGCTGAAATGGCTAATTTTGTTTTCCTAATTTAAAATTTATTGCCCATCACCAATCTCAATAAATCTGATTTTATTATATAATGTTTTTCTGTCGATATTTAAAATTTTTGCCGCTTTGGTTTTATTAAAATTAACCGCTTTTAGCACTTCTAAAATAGCAGAATATTCTGCTTCTTTGGCAGCATTTCGTAAATTAAGGGCTTGATCATGATTTAATGTTAACGGCAAAAAAGGCGCTTTTTTTTCGTGCGGTGTTTTAGCATAATCAGTCCTTCCAAGCTCCAACGGTAAAACATGAGTTTCTATGCAATCACCATCAGTTAATAAAGCAATTCGCCTAATCACATTCTTCAGCTCGCGTACATTACCTGGCCAATTGTATGCCAGTAAACATTTCTTCACCTCATCAGAAAAGCCTTTAATATTCTTGTTCAGCTCTTTATTTACTGTGGCCAGAAAGTGCCTGGCAAAAATAAGGATATCATTATCCCGGTGTTTTAGTGATGGTACATGTATAGAAAATTCATTAAAACGGTGGTATAAATCTTCTCTGAATGCACCCTTTAAAATCGCTTCCTCTAAATTTTCATTTGTAGCTACAATAAGCCGCACATCCAGATCAATCTCCTTTGTACTTCCAATGCGCTTTATTTTCCGCTCCTGAACCGCCCTGAGTAAAGTTGCCTGGATCTCATAAGACAAATTACCGATCTCATCAAGAAATAATGTACCACCGTTAGCTTGCTCAAAGTGACCAATTTTAGTAAAAGCTGCTCCGGTAAATGCTCCTTTCTCGTGTCCAAAAAATTCACTGGCAGCTAAATCTTTGGTTAAAGAGCCGCAATCCATAGCGATGAAAGGCTTTTCGCTACGCGAACTATTTAAGTGAATGGTTTTAGCAACGCATTCTTTGCCTGTTCCACTTTTCCCCGTTAAAATAACGGTATAACCTGTTTTCGCAATGAGTTGGATTTGTTTCAGCAATAAAGCTGAGGCGTTGCTCTCCCCATTTATATACTCCGGGCAATTTAGCGCATCGGAAATGACATTGCCACTAATACTTTCAAAATTTTTAGGTGATTTTAGTGTTCCATGGGTTTCCAGGGCTTTATTTATGGTATTTAAAATTTCATCCGGGTAGAGCGGCTTCACAATATAATCATAAGCCCCCAGTTTTATCAATTCTACGGCAAGTTTAATATCAGAGTAACCTGTAATAATAATCACACCCGTGTTTGGATAGTTCTCCTTAAGGTGGATTAAAATCTCTTTCCCATCTGTATCATCCAAGCGATAATCACACAATACCAAATCGAAACGCTCCTTTTCAAGGGCTTGTAAAGCCTTTTTACCTGTTGTTACATTCGAAACATGAAATCCTTTTTTAGTTAAAAATTTGTAAAGCAATAAGCCGAGACTAATTTCATCGTCAACAATGAGTATCTTCTTTTTCATGAGTAGCGTTATTAGTATAAAAACCCATATGCAGCGATAAATACTCAAGGGTTAATAATTAAATAACAATTTACTCAAAAAAATTTGTATTGAAAAGCTTTTGCAACATTTTTGTGATGCAAAAAGTAAAATTAATACTACATCGATACTACTTTCCAGAAAAATTTGCTTTTCTCTTTTCAACAAACGCCGTTACGCCCTCCTTAAAATCGGCTGTTTCAAAACATTTACCAAATTCTTCAATTTCGGTAGCGTAGCCATTGTTGTTATTTACTGCTGAGACAACAGCCTTTATTGCAGCCGAAACGGCCAGCGGTGCACGTTGCTTAATCGCATTTAGTATTTCTTCAGCCTTACTAATCAGATCAGGTTGTGGAACAACATAATTTACAAGGCCTATTTTTTCTGCCACTGAAGCAGTAATCATGTTTGCGGTCGTAATCATTTCTATTGCTTTACCTTTTCCAACCAATTGGGTGAGGCGTTGGGTACCTCCATAACCAGGGATCAACCCTAAAGTAACTTCCGGCAGCCCTAATTTCGCATGATCTGATGCAATGCGCATGTGGCATGCCATTGCCAACTCCAATCCTCCACCTAAAGCAAATCCATTTATGGCTGCAATAAATGGCTTTGGAGAATTTTCAATGGCATTAAAAACCTGATCGTGACCAAGTTTTGCTAAATCTTCTCCCTGTTTACCGCTATAATCAGAGAACTCTTTAATATCAGCCCCTGCAACAAAGGCTTTTTCACCTGCTCCGGTTAAAATAACACCTCTTACCTCCTCAGTTTTACCTGCATAAGCAATTACATCTGCCAGTTCGGCCAAAGTTTCTTTATTTAAGGCATTTAACGCCCTTTCGCGATTGATAGTAACGTATAAAATGTTTTCTTTTATTTCTGAGATTAAATTCTGGTATGCCATAGCTTAAAAATTTCTGTTTTCTGTAACCCAATTCTGAATATATTCTACAATACTGGCCATCGTTGTACCTGGAGGAAATAGCTCTCCAACCCCCATGCCTGCCAGTTTTAACCGATCTGCTTCAGGGATAATCCCGCCGCCGGTTAATAACACATCATCTAACTGTTTTTCTTTCATAAAATGAATAATCTTTGGAAAAACCGTCATGTGTGCTCCCGATAGGATAGAAATCCCGATGGCATCAACATCCTCCTGAAGCGCTGTATTCACCACCATTTCCGGCGTTTGGCGCAGGCCGGTATAAATTACTTCCATGCCGGCATCTCTTAAGGAAGTTGCGATTACTTTAGCCCCTCTGTCATGGCCATCTAATCCAACTTTAGCTACTAAAACGCGGATAGGCCGATTTAATACTTTGCTCATCATTCATATTAAGTTGATGTAAATGTATCAATTTTGGCTCTCAAATTAATCATTAACTAAAACAAGTAGAATTGGACTAATCTTTTTACATTTGCATTCCTAATTTACAGGTTTTTATGAGTGAAGAAAAGTCATTGAACTTTATTGAAGAAATTGTTGAGAACGACTTAAATAGTGGTAAGTATGAAACATTGGTTACGCGTTTCCCGCCTGAACCTAATGGTTATTTACACATCGGCCACGCGAAAGCAATATGCTTAAATTTCGGACTAACACAAAAATACGGCGGCTATACCAATCTGCGTTTTGACGATACCAATCCGGTTACGGAAAAAACAGAATATGTAAACAGTCAGCAGGAAGATATCAGGTGGTTGGGTTTTAACTGGAAAAATGAATTATATGCCTCAGATTATTTTGATGACTTATATGGTTTTGCCGTTAAGCTGATCGAAAAAGGTTTGGCTTATGTTGATGAGAGCGCTGCAGATGAAATTGCAGCCTTAAAAGGTACGCCAACTGAACCAGGACAAGATAGTCCATATCGTAACCGTAGCATTGAAGAAAATTTAGACCTTTTTACGAAAATGAAAAATGGCGAATTTCCTGATGGTGCTTATATTTTGCGGGCTAAAATCGATATGGCGAGTCCAAATATGTTAATGCGCGATCCGATTATCTATCGTATCAAACATGCCGAACACCACCGTACAGGCAACAAATGGTGCATTTACCCAATGTACGATTTTGCCCACGGACAAAGTGATAGTATCGAAAACATCACGCACTCTATTTGTACACTGGAATATGTTTCACACCGTGAACTGTACGATTGGTTTATCGAACAATTAGAGATTTTCCCTTCAAAACAGTATGAATTTGCCCGTTTAAATCTTACCAGTACGGTAATGAGTAAACGCAAGCTTCTTCAACTGGTTAACGAAAACTTAGTAAATGGATGGGACGATCCGCGCATGCCTACCATTAGCGGTTTGCGAAGAAGAGGCTTTACTCCAAAAAGCATTCGTGAGTTTTGCGAACGTATTGGCATTGCCAAACGCGAAAACTTAATTGAGCTAAGTTTATTGGAATTTTGTATCCGCGAAGATTTAAACAAAACGGCTAACCGCGTAATGGCGGTTTTAGATCCGATTAAATTGGTGATTACGAATTACGAAAAAGGAACAGAAGATTTAATCGGCGAAAACAATCCGGAGGCTGAAGATGGTGGTGGCACACGTGTAATCCCTTTCAGCAACGAACTTTGGATAGAACGCGAAGATTTTATGGAAGTGCCGGCAAAAAAATGGTTCCGCCTGGCTCCTGGCGCAATGGTACGCTTAAAATTCGCCTATATTGTTAAATGCGAAGATTTTGTGAAAGATGAAAACGGAAACGTTACTGAAATCCGTTGTACTTATATTCCGGAATCCAAAAGCGGAAACGATACCAGCGGCGTAAATGTTAAAGGAACCATCCATTGGGTAAGTGCTCCACATGCCAAAACTGCCGAAATCCGTTTGTACGATCGTTTATTTACTTCAGAAACACCAGATGCTGAAGAAGGAGATTTTAAAGATTATTTAAACCCTGAAAGTTTAACGGTATTGCCCAATGTTTATATCGAGCCAGCATTAGCTGATGCAGATTTGGATGGCCGTTACCAGTTTATCCGTAAAGGTTATTTCTGTTTAGATAAAGATTCTACGGCCAATAAATTGGTTTTCAATAGAACAGTAACCCTTAAAGATACATTTAAGAAGCCAAACTAGTTTTTGCTTTTTTGGCCACAGATAAACACGGATGAACACAGATTTATCCGTGTTTTTTGTGTGCTAGAATTTGGCTGCAAATGCATGCCCGAGAAGAATGTGGTGTAGCAAATATTAGCCTTGTTTGCGCCATAAACTTCGGACTTATTCCACTTTTAAAGATCCTGAACGAACTACCTTTGACAAATCTCTTAAGAAAGAGTCGTCATTGCCTATCACTGCAAAAAAACTCCTCTGTCTCTATATGATTTTTATAAAAATTACCCCCCAGGATGACGGCACGAGTGTAGTCTACGTTTAAAGCCCCCACCTAATACTTCGTATACACATTATAAAGTACCAAAATATCTACTGGTGTTAAGGTCGGCGTAATATCACTCTGGATAAAATGGATTTTGAAAGCGGTAATTGCGGCAGCAAGATTGCTCGTATCATAACCAATATATTTTAGGGCCATTTCGGTATTAAAATCTGCCGGTGGGTTTTTCAGCACATCATCATACCAATAACCAAAACCTTTATCGGCCAGTTTTTTCCATGGGAAGTTTTTTGGATCATTTTTACGTTTAGGTGCAATATCAGCATGGCCGATAAAATTTGCAGTAGGGATCCCGTATGTTTTCTTTAAAGTTGCCAACAACTTTAACAAGCTATTGATCTGAGCATCGGGCCAGGGATCTGTTAAGCCATTATTATCCAGTTCAATACCAATTGATGAAGAATTCAGGTCGGTATCTTTTCCCCATTTACTCACGCCAGCATGGTTTGCACGTAAATAATCATTCACCATATGCACTACTTTACCATCACGACTAATTACGTAATGTGCGCTGGTACCTGCTTTAGTGGAAAAAAAAGTTTTAACAGTTTGTGCCAAACTATCCTGAGCGGTATGGTGAATCACTACAAAATTTGGCTTACGTATCCCAAAATTTACAGAACCAATCCATTCCTGATTTGATGCTTCTAAAGAATCGTAAAGTTGACCAACAGGCGGCGTAGTGTTTATTATTTTCGAAAAATCTTTCGCCTTTTCCTTATAGATTTTTTCAGTTGCAGCGTATTTGCTGCTTCCGCAGGCAGATAAAATGAGTACCAGAGAAAAAGCGGAAATAGATAATGATTTTGATGACTTGGAAAATAACATGGCTTGAACGGTTAGCTAATCGAAGTTACAAAGTTATGTTAAACTTCCCCCAATACATCAAACTTTATACAAAGCTTTCAAAATTTACTAATTTAGCAGCCATATACTTTAATATGAAGAATTTATACAAATCAACACTGTTTTTATCAGCAGTAGCTATTTCAGTTGGCGCCTTATCGTCTTGCACTGGTAATAATAAATCTAATAATGAAAAGGCTGTGGTGATACAAAAAGATAGTCTTACCAACTATGTTGCACAACGGTTACCCATTTACGAAAGGGTTAAATTAACTACTAATATTAACGATTTAAGTGTTAACGACCGTAAAATTTTGCCTTTGTTAATTCAGGCAGCAGAAATTATGGATCAGCTATATTGGAAACAAGCCTATCCACAAAGAGATAGCTTGCTGGCCACTATTAAAGATGAAAAAACACGCGATTTTGTCAATATCAATTATGGACCATGGGATAGATTAAATAACGATAAACCTTTTGTGGTAGGTGTTGGCCCCAAACCGGAAGGGGCATTCTTTTATCCATACGGAATTACAAAAGAAGCCATAGAAAAATCGGACCTTGCGGATAAGTTCGGCGCATATTCTGTCATTCAAAAAGACAGCACCGGCAAATTATCAACGGTACCCTATCATGTATTATATGCTGCAGAATTACAAAAAGCAAGTTCTTTGTTAAAACAGGCCGCTCTGATTGCTGAGGATACCGGCTTAAAAAAATATTTAAACTTAAGGGCCGATGCTTTGGTAACAGATAATTTTACCGCAAGTGATTATGCCTGGTTAGACATGAAAACCAACGGTCTGGATATCATTATCGGCCCGATTGAAAATTACGAAGATAAACTCTTTAATGCCCGTACCAGTTACGAAGCTTATGTTTTAATCAAAGATAAAGAGTGGAGCAAACGTTTGGCGAAGTATGTAAAAATGCTCCCGGAATTACAGAAAAACCTGCCTGTAGCAGCAAAATATAAAACCGAAACACCTGGAACTGACTCGGAGCTAAATGCTTATGATGTGGTTTATTATGCAGGCGATTGTAACGCCGGATCGAAAACCATTGCCGTTAATCTTCCAAACGACGAAAAAATTCAACAGGAAAAAGGCACGCGCCGTTCGCAGCTAAAAAATGCAATGCAAGCGAAATTCGATAAAATCCTGGTACCGATTTCAAAAGAATTAATAGAAGCAGACCAGCAACAATACATTAAGTTTGATGCTTTTTTTGCGAACGTAATGTTTCACGAAGTAGCACATGGTTTAGGAATTAAAAAAACCATTACCGGAAAAGGTTTTGTAAGGGCAGCATTAAAAGAACAATATAGCTGGCTGGAAGAAGGCAAAGCCGATATTTTAGGTTTATATATGGTAACTGGCTTACTTAAAAAAGGCGAGTTAACAGGTGATATAAAAGATTATTATACCACATTTATGGCCGGTATTCTACGTTCAGTTCGCTTTGGTGTTTCTGAAGCACATGGAAAAGCGAACATGCAGTGCTTTAATTATTTTCAGGAAAAAGGAGCTTTTGAGCGTACGGCTAAAGGTACTTACAAAGTAAACTTCGAAAAATTTGCTACGGCTATGAATGATTTAAGTGCATTTATTCTTACGCTTCAAGGTAATGGCGACAAAGCTGCGGTAGAAAAAGCACAAAAAGAAAAAGCGGTTATCCATACAGAACTTCAAACAGATTTGGAACGTTTGACTAAAAAGAATATTCCTGTTGATGTTGTTTTCGAACAAGGTGTTGATGTACTTGGGGTAAAATAAAAGATTTCCTTAACGAGGAATAAAGGCCATAGATATGCAAGCATAAGCTTGTTTATCTGTGGCTTTTTTAGTTTATAAATTAGGTTTACTGTTTAAACCCGTTAATAATGAAAAGCTAAATAAAGGCTTTTATATTACTAGAGCTGTTGCAAGGCTTGTTTTACAGTGCCCTTGTTGGGCTTAGAAACGGGTATCTTTTCTCCAGAGGTTAAGAGTAAAATACCACCATCTTCTTTTAACCAGCTTTTTACATATTTTGGATTTATTAAATGGCTTTGGTGAGTTCTTAAAAATCCGTTAGGCCGCAGTAAATCTGCATATTCTTTAAGTGATTTAGAAACCAATATTTTTTCATTACTTGAAAGGAAGAAACGGGTATAAGTATTGTCTGCCTCGCAACGTATAATTTCTGATAAAGCAACATACCTTATTTCGCTTTGCATCTGTAGGGCAATCTTGCTAACATTTGTTTCAGGCTTTTTTAATTGTTGCAGCAAAAAATCAAGCTGTAGATTTTGTATTTGTGTTGCCAGTTTATGTTCGGCTTTATTTACAGCGTTTATCAGTTCTTCAATATCAATGGGTTTTAAAAGATAATCTAAGGCGGCAAATTTTACTGCTTGTATCCCATATTGATCGTAAGCGGTAACAAAAATAACTTCGAAATTACGTGCAGGAAGCAGCTTTAGTACATCAAAACCTGTTTGCTCGCCCATTTGAATATCCAGAAATACTAAATCAGGTGAATATTTTTCAATAATATTAACCGCATCATCGATATTCTGTGTTGTTGCCATTATAGTTACCTGCGGACAGTGCTTTTCTAACAAAGTCCGCAAGTTTTGTAAGTTGGAAATTTCGTCATCTATTAAAATTGCCTTCATTGTAATATTATAGCCAATCGGTTAATGTTAAGCTTATTTTACTGCCGCTTGTGCTTGGTTGTATAGCTAAAGTAAAGCGATTTTCCTTATAAATACTATTTAAGAGTGCTATTCTACTGTTACTTAATTGAAGACCTAAACCATTGTTCTTTTTTTCTGTGTCAAATCCATTTCCATTATCGATAACAGTTAATACCAAATCATTTGCTTGCTTGGTAAATGTGATTACAATTATTCCGTCGGTAGCTTTTTTCGATATGCCGTGCTTCACCGCATTTTCTACAAAAGGTTGTAGCAACATGCTGGGTATTTCTACGTTATCCAAATCTAAGTTTTCGGAACAGTTAATTTCGTACTTAAAGCCAAACCGCAATTGCTCCATTTGCAGGTAATCGTCTAGTAAAGTTTTTTCCTGTGATAAACTAATCAGTTCTTTATCATCAAGTACGTTACGGGTTAAGCGGGCAAACTTAGACAGGTATTTATTGGCATTGTCTATTTCATTCTTATTCATCAAGTTTTGAATGCCAGAGAGTGCGTTAAACAGAAAATGAGGGTTTAATTGCGCACGGATGGAGTTAAGTTGAAGCTTTGCCGTGTTTTTTTGCTGTTCTGCAACTGTCAACCTTTTTTTGTTTCTTCTTTTGATCGCGTTAAGTATCAGTAAAAAATTTAAACCAATAACAAATGTTCCCATTAATGCATAACTGTAAAGTTCTTTTTTAGTATAGTTTTCTTCAGCTAAAGTGATAAAAAGCGTATGCCGGGTTACGTATTTTTCGGTTTCTTTTGGTGAAATATCGCAATCAAAGCAACTGGTCCATTTAATTGATGGCTGAATAATAATTTCATACTCGCCCGACTTTTTGAAAATGTTTTTATCAATTTCTATAAAAGGTAGTTGCTCATGATCTTCACTTATGATGCCACCATATCGCCAGGTAGTTGATTCGAAAATGATTTTATTGTTTTTTTTGTCTTTTATTGAGGTATAGTAAAGATAATCAATATCCGATTTGTCTTTAACAATGTTTAGCTGCAGATCTTTTTCTGTGAAAGTAAAGTTTGTGCTCCCTTTTGGGTCTTTTACCCAGCTGGTGCTATAGATCTGATCGCTTTTGCTCAGCATTGAAAAAGATAGGATTTTTGCGCTTGGAATAGGCTTTCCGTAAAAAACAGCCTTATCGATATCTTGCGGTTTGTCTATGCTATAAATAAGTGTTGTAATGATTTTGCCTTTTACAGGAAAAATACCAAGTGTTGCCGAACTGAATATTTCTTCATCCCCTCCTGCATGGGTATCTTTCAGCTGTGTCATGTTAATCGGCTTATTGAGCGCAATGGGTTTGTTATCTGCCAAAATGGTGTACCGATAGTGCTGTATATTAATGTTCTTTCTAAAATTAATCGAGATACTTACATTGTTTACATCAGGTAAGTAATTAAAGGATGTGCGGGGTTGATTGGGAAATCCAATGGCATAAAAAACGTTTCTAGCCCCACTATCTACATGCATGAGCAATTTTCCTCCTGCAGCGTATATGCTATTAAAGTTGATACCTTTTTGTGCATTTACGGTAGATACCGCAACAATGAGGCTGAGAAATATAAAGATGATCTTTTTCATAACGTTAAGTTTAATTTTCATCAAACTTGTAGCAATAATAGCAAAACTAAAACCATAAAACAGGAAAGGCAGTGTTTGAAATAGTAGATGTATTGTTTTGTGCAGTATTTGAATATTCGCAATGGAGAATAACCCGACTCAGGACTTTTTCACTTTCCCTGTAACCTTTTTAAAAAACGGTCGTCTTATCTGTAACTAAACAATTGGAACCTTTCGTTTCCGGCTAAACTTTAAATAAGCAAGCAATTAAACTGAAGCGCATGCAGATGCGGTATAGGAATTTTTTGCCCATTTTTTAAAGAATAAATACCTAAACATGAAAACACTATACAAAATAGCATTTACTCTTACGCTTCTTTTTATTGTTACAATAGGTTTTGCGCAAACAAATCCTAAACCGAACATCAGTGGAGTAATTTTAGATGAGACCAAAAAACCTGCAGATTACGTTACTGTCGTACTCTTTAAAGCATCTGATTCCAGCGTGGTTAAAACAGCATTTACCGATCCAAGCGGGATATTTACTTTTAATGTTTCGGTCAAGGGGAGTTATTATTATAAGGCCAGTAACATGGGCTATAAAACGCTTAAAAGTAAAACCATTTTTTTAACAGAGGATAATCAAAAAGTAGATTTCGGAACGGCACAGCTTGTTGCAAGCACTCAAAACTTAAAAGAAGTGAATGTAGCGGTAACCAAGCCATTAATCGAAAGGAAAATGGATAAGATCGTGATGAACGTTTCCAATAGTGCGGTTATGACAGGTTCTACTGCACTGGAAGTTTTACAAAAAGCACCAGGCGTATCGGTAGATCAAAACGATAAGATTTCGATGATGGGAAAACAGGGGGTATTAATTCAATTGGATGGCAAACAAACTTACATGAGTAGTGCCGATGTGGCCAACCTGTTACGGAATATGCAGAGTTCTGACATAGAAAGCATTGAGTTAATTACTAATCCATCTTCCAAATACGATGCCTCAGGAAACTCAGGAATTATAAACATCAAAACAAAGAAAAATAAAAATGGCGGAACAAACGGCAGCATAAACGGATCATTGGGATATGGCAAAAACCTGAGGGGAAATGCAGGTTTAAACCTGAACCACCGTACACAGAAACTTAATCTTTTTGGCAACTACAACTATGGTAAGTTTGAGCGAGATAACCTGATCGCTATTGACCGGATTTCGAACGGCACGCCCGATATTTACTTTATGCAGGTAGGTGAGAGCAAAAGAAAACAATATAACAATAACCTTAAAGCAGGATTAGATTATTTTATCGATAAGAAAAATACCATTGGACTATTGGTAAATGGTTATTTTAACCATGGCACCGAAGCATCCGCAAACAATACTTTAATTGGTACATCTTTTCAAAAGGCAGATTCCAGCCTGATAACCAAATCATTGCAGACAAACAAATACAATAATGTTTCTTATAACTTAAATTATAAATCTGTTCTGGATACCGCGGGCTCAGAAATCTCGGCAGATGTAGATTATTCCAAATACAAAGGAAACGATGGTTCTGATTATGAAAACGATTATCGGTTTCAAAACGGAAACAGCATCCGCCCGATCATATATACAAGGAACAACACCCCTTCGATTATTGATATCAAAGCATTTAAAATCGATTATAATGTTTCGCTAAACAAAACGGTTAAACTTGAAGCCGGGGTTAAAAGCAGCTGGGTTAAAACCGATAATGACTTACAGGCAGAAGTATTAGTAAGTAATGCCTGGCAGAACGATGTAAAACGAAGTAATCAATTTGTTTATGATGAAAATGTAAATGCGGCCTATACCAATATCAACAAACAGTTTAAAAATACCAGCGTGCAGATTGGTCTAAGGGTTGAGCAAACCAATTCGAAAGGAAATTTGATTACTACAAATACAGTTGTAGAACGAAATTACTGGGATTTCTTTCCAACGTTATTTGTTCAGCAAACGCTTTCTAAAAACAATCAGTTAGGCTTTTCTTATAGCAGAAGAATAGACCGCCCGAGTTATGATGCCTTAAATCCCTTTATTTATTACTTAGACGAATTTACCTATAACAAAGGGAATCCGTTTTTAAACCCACAGTATACACATAATTTTGAGCTCAGTTATACCCTGTTGCAAAAATATATGCTCTCAATAGGCTATAGCAAGATTAACGATGTAATTGCTGAGGTAATTTTACCAGATGCGGCAAATAAATCGTTATATCAAACCAATGCAAATATTGCCACAAATATTAGCTACAACGCTAATTTGAACGTACCTGTACAGCTTACAAAATGGTGGCAGACCAATAATAACTTAAATGTTTTTTACCTGAGTTTTGAAGCACCTGATCTGGCCGGGAGCGCTTTAAAAACCGGTAAAACTTCTTTTCAATTTAAATCTCAGCAAACCTTTACTATTATGGATGGTTTTACAGCAGAAATAAATGGTAGCTACGAATCGCCGCTTGATTATGGAACGCTAAGTTTAAAAGCCCGTTACTATATTGATGCAGGTTTGAGCAAATCAATGTTCAACAAAAAGGCAAGTTTGAAGCTGGCCTTATCAGATGTATTTAATATGTCTGAAAACAATTTATCAAGTGCCTATCCGGGTTTAACTTACTCCGTACATCAGAAAAATGAAACTCAAATTGGCAAAATCAGCTTTACTTATCGCTTTGGTAAGAATGAAATCAAACCGGCCCGTCGCCGCTCAACAGGTACCGAAGCAGAGCAGGGAAGGATGAAGAATTAGTGAGATAATTAATGCGATGATCGTCATTCCCAAAAATCGATCGTCTTTTCGACTGGAGCGCAGCGAAATGGAGAAATCTATTTAGATAGATTTCTCGGCTGCGTTGCACTACGCTCGAAATGACGATAATTCGAGAAGAGTTAAAACTTATACTCCATAACATAATCGTCCATAAAGTAGCCCTCACCTATATCAAGTTTTACCGATTCTTTAATGGTGAAACCTCCTTTCAGATAAAAGTCTTTGGCTTTATTATACTTGTTCACATTCAATTGCAGGGCGCTTCCTCCTGCATCTTTTACCTGGTTAAAAACCTCATTAATTAAGATTTTCCCAACGCCCTTACCATGTGCAGATGGCAGCACATAAAGCTTGTGCAGTTTGTAAATACGTGCATCATGCCCAATAATAGAATATCCTGCAAACCCGAACTGATTTTCGCCTTCCTCAGCAATGAGGAAAATATGCCCTTCCATAAATTGTTTCAATAGCTCGCCTTTGTTATACATTTTATCCAACATATAATCAATCTGCGCCTGCCCGATAATATCAAGGTAGGTTGATGGCCAGGTTGCCGCAGCAATGTCCATGATGATTTCTATATCATCTTCTTTTGCTTTTCTAAGGGTAATCATATAGGTTCGCTAATAAAAATTGGTTGTCCTGAAAAGGTAAATTCTACAAAGCCATCTTTAACTACAGTAAAAATTTCTTCTTCATTCTGCGCGAGGTTGGTTACTTCCATATATCGGTTACCATGAATCAGAAACTCACTTCCCGCAGGTTTCCAAACAGAGAATCCCGATTTTATAGGATAGTGCTTTGCTCTTTCGGTAAATACCACCAGATTAATTTTGTCTTCAAATCCTGCAAATTTCTCAAGATCGAATTTTTTCGTAATTACATTTACCGCAGGGTATTTCTCTTCGTACAGATAATTAACGGCTACCATTAAAGCATCAACAGGTCCTTGAACAACTTTGGTATCTTCCTGCGCTTCCTGCCCGTTCCCGTTTACCAGCACATCTACCTTTAAACCTAAAGAAAAAATCTTATCGTAATTTTCTCCGTTAACCAAAAGGGTAGGGCTCCATTCGAGCAGTTGCCCTAAAAGCTCTTCGTTAAAATTCCCAAGCTCATCGATGTATAAAGCTGGCTCTTGTTTTTCTTTTACAATATGGTGTGAAGACATACTGCGAATATAGAAATTTCGCTTTAAGTACAGTATAGGAAGAATCAGCCGGACGTAAAATGATTAACGATTGTATGGATATTCACTCACCCAATGGAAACCCCTGTTAATGAGCTTAAAGTCTTTAAGGTCTTTTCGCTTAAAACTTACCGATATGGAATCTTTCTCTGTCAGGCCCGAAAGCATCAGTCTGTCTTTTCCAACAATATTATAGTTTAAAACATATTTAGTGGAGTCTTTATCAGTTGATTTAAGTACCAATTCTTTTTTCTTCTGATCAAAAACAGTAGTAAAATTAGCAGAGCTATCGTTCATCTTCTTTATCCTTGCATAACCTGAATAATTAATAATCATCTGTCTCCATCGCGTACTATCAGTAGTTAAAGGCGCTAAGGTTTCACCTTTAACTTTCATGCTTTCAACATTATAAATGCCATACATAAATGGTTTGGGAGCTGCACTACCATAAGTTTTTCTCTGTTCAATTAATGATGATATCAGGAATACCAGAGAAGCAGTAATGTATAGGTATTTTGCACCATAAGCCGTAAAGTAAAGCCATCTCTTTTTAAAAGCTGGGCGATACATTTTTTCGAGCTGCTGGCTTTCATATCTGATAAAGAAGCGATATAGTTTTAAGAAATGAGGGGCCAAAATAAAAACACACATCACCACTAGTGCGGTTGAGAGTAGTTTTACAGGAACGTCGAAAAAATAATTCATCGACATTACATGCGCTGTTGTAGCCAATGATATAAAGGCACCCACAACAACCGTTCTACGGAACAAAAGCATAATGGCAGAAACTTCTATGATGCCCATAAAAATATTGTAGCCTTTAGAAAAACCGAGAAAGGTCCATGCAAGGCCCATTGGCGACGCATTTCCGAAAGGTTGAAGTAACCTCATTAATGAAGGATCAGGAAATTGAAGTTTGATTACTTTTATAGCGCCGTATAATATCAAAGTAAAGGCTAAATAAAATCTTACCAGTACCACAAGCCAGTAGTAAGCTGTATTGTAACTTTTGCGTTTGCGGTCTAAAACCGACCAAATGATGCTACCAATTACCGATACCAAAAATATAAAGAGTAACAATACCCAATCATAAGAGGTATCGCCACTACCATTGGTATAAATTGTAAAATCGTAATTATAGTGGATAATGTGTTTAGAGAACCAGGGGATAAGATCGTGCAATACCAGGTTCGGCAACTGCAATACACTTGATAGGAACGTAAAGGCTCCATTATTATTCAAGATGATGAAAAGAGACAAGAGCAGGAAAAAGAACCTGAAAGAGATTTTTTTATAAATATTCCAGGGCGTATTGTTTTGAAGAGCGTTTTCAGACATATTTTATTCGGTTTTAACCAAAACTAAATATTATCTCACGGGCTTCAAATTATAAAATGTTAATTAACAGCGCTTTCTTTAACAACTGTGTAAAAATCCTGATAAGTTTCAATAAAATCGTCGGCAAAATTAATGGCTCCGGAAACGGCTATGCCATAAATACCGGTTTGCATTAAAGCTTCTACATCGTATGTTTTTATCCCACCTACAGCCAACACCGGAATACTGATGGCCTGAGCTTTCAATTCTTTTACCATTTGTTGATAGCCTTCAATGCCCTGGAGGTTATAATTGTTGGGTTTGGTTTCTGTTATTGCAAATGGACCATAACCAGCATAATCGGCACCTTCTTTTGCAAGCCTGATTAAATTGTCTACAGTATTCGCCGATCCTCCAAGGGTAATATCATTTCCAACCAGTTTGCGCAGTTTGACAAAATCGGCATCCATATCTTCGATATGAAACCCCTGGATATCGGCCTTTCCATTTAAATGAACATGATCGGTAACAATTAAGGTGGTGCCCCAGTCATCACAGATTTCGGCTATCGCATTAATATCCTGTAAGAGTTCTTCGTCACTTTTACTCAGGCAACGGTACTGGATCCATTTTGCACCCGCCTCGCAGGCCTGTTGCACCTGTTCAATGTGGCTTAAATGCGGGATATCGTGCGTGATGTAATGAAGTTTTTCGATGTATTTCATACTGGGTGGACAGGATTTTTAAGATGATTCGATTTTAAGATCAGGAGGGCAATATAAACAAAATCGCCATTGCAAGTATATTCTGCAATGATGATCCTATTTTAGCTCTAACCTTTTTTTCAGTTTCATACTATATGCCGCAAAGACCATCTGAATGGGATCTTGTTTAGTGAGCCAACGATTAATGATTCGAGTTGACAACTTTAATAAGCGATTTGCCTAAAAGTTGTCAACTCTGAATGACAGGTTAAAATTTCACATTCAAACTTAGTAAAAAGTTGGTGCCCGCTTGTGGGTAAAAAAAGTTTTCGGTTATTCTGCTTCCTCCATATTGGTAGCCATAAGTATAACCGTTGCTTTCGTATTTTTTGTCTAATATGTTATTGACTAACAAACCCAGGTTAATATTTTTAACGCCGGCAAATTTAAAATCGTAACCTAAACGTGCATTGCTTACCCAGTAACCATTAATGGTTCTATCGTTGTTCTGCGTGTTATCCAGATATTGTTTGCTCACATATTTACTTTGCAAAGCCACCGCAAAACCGTTAACCGGTTTATAAACAAGCTCTCCGAAAAGGACCGTATTTGGCGAAAACGAAATGTCGGTAAGGTTATAATTATTTACTACCTGTCCACCATTATCATAATCATCATAATACTCGGTAAAGTTTTTGATTTTGTTGCGGCTAAAGGCAGCGTTGGCATTTACAATAAACTGTTTGCTAATGGTATAAGAACCATCAAGCTCTATCCCTAAACGGTAACTCCTATCCACATTCTGACGGAAGTTTCCACCAACATCGTTTATTTTTCCGGTTACCACCAATTGGTTTTTATAGAACATACCATATGCATTGGCACCTATATTAAATTTGTCATCTTTAAAACGGTATCCCAATTCTACATCGTTCAAGCGCTCCGGTTTAGGGGTAATGCCAACTGTTGCATCCGCATAATCATCGCGGTTTGGTTCTTTATTCGCCACACTGAACGAAGCATAAAAGTTGCTCTGTGGATTGATAAAATACGTTGCCCCAAACTTCGGGTTAAAGAAATTTAAGGTTTGGTTAATGGCCAATGTATTTAACTTATTTTCTGTTCCGGCAATATCATAATATACACGGCGGTATTGCAGATCGGCAAATAAACTCAAATCTTCAACAGGGCTATAATTTACTTTGCCATAAACATTAAAATCGGTTTTAAAACCATCATTATCATAATAATGCCTGTCAATGTTTCCGTTTGAAGCATATTGTGCCCAGATTACCTGCCCAAAGTGAGCGCCCTTATATTCGTTGTATGCACCACCCAAAGTAAAGTTTAAATTCTTTTGGGGTACGTAGTTAAAGGCATAAGTAACACCATAGAAATCGTTATCCAACCAACGGCGGCGGATTAGATCTGTTTTGGCGATAGGTGTACCACCAGCAACAGCAACTGGGTTCAAGCCATAATGTTTCAGACTATCCTGTACCCTGTATTCTTCATAATAACCTTCTCCTTTGGTATAATGTAAGGCGCCATTAAAAGAAAACTGATCAGAAATCTGTCTGGCATAAATTAGCTGATAGTGATTCTGTGTATAATTATCCGTTTGGTTGTTATAAAGGAAACTATTATACCTCCTGCCAGAGTT
This sequence comes from Pedobacter alluvionis, assembly GCF_003664035.1. Classification (GTDB taxonomy): domain Bacteria; phylum Bacteroidota; class Bacteroidia; order Sphingobacteriales; family Sphingobacteriaceae; genus Pedobacter; species Pedobacter alluvionis. The sequence continues at coordinate 419,270 of NZ_RCCK01000013.1, read as the reverse complement.
TAAAAGATTTGCCGCATCTTCGGCACCTAATCCATTTCTATCGATATAAGCGTTCATTCCTGCTACATCATTTTCTAAACGTGATTGCGGGATTCCGTTCCACGATTGGTAGGTTTTTTCATTTCCAGAGAAAACATTTACACGCAATAAATCCTTATCTCCATGGTAAGCACCAGATAGAAAATACGATTTTAGTAAAGATGATCCGCGATCTACATAACCATCAGAACTGATTCTTGATAAACGTCCGTCGAAACTAAAACGATTATTAATTAAACCCGTACCAACTTTTACCGTATTTTTCCAGGTATTGAAACTGCCGTAAGTGCTGTTTACTTCTGCATAAGGTTCCGTTTCGCTTGCAGTAGTTTGGATGTTCAAACTTGCGCCAAATGCACCTGCACCATTGGTTGAGGTACCTACGCCACGCTGAATCTGCACATTATCTACTGATGAAGCAAAATCTGGCATATTAACATAAAAAGTTCCCTGGCTTTCGCTATCGTTGATAGGAATGCCGTTAACGGTAACGTTAATCCTGCTGTTATCGCTTCCGCGTATACGGATTCCGGTATAACCCACACCAGCACCGGCGTCCGAATTAACCACCACGCCAGGAGTATTCTGGAGGATAAAAGGCAGATCCTGTCCGAAATTATTCTGCTGGATTTCTTCCTTGCTGATATTTTTATAAGTAGTTGCTGATTTATCTGTGGCACGGGTTGCACGTACAATTACCTCATCAGCCAGGAAATTTTGAGGTAAGAGGCTAAAATCAGCTGTGGTATTCTGATTAAGTTCGACAGTTTTTTCAATTGTTTTATAGCCAATATAACTTACCACAATAGTGTATTTTCCATTACCGAGGTTTGTAATGGCATAATTTCCTGAGGCATCACTCACTATTGCCGTTTTTTGGTTTCTTAATTTAACCGTAGCACCCGGAAGCGGCTGCTGATTTTGGTCTGTTACTCTACCAGTAACCGAAATTTGTGCCGATGCAAGGAATGGCAACATTGCAACAAGGGCTGCAAAAAGTAAATTTTTCAATCTTATTGTTTTTAGTTAAACCCATCGGAAAAAGGGGCTTCCCCGATTTCAGTTAAACTTCCATAACTCCAATCCCTACGCCGGCATTACCCGGATCAGGTGCATTCGAGGTTGATGGCTGGAGGGTTGTAAGGTTGATGGCATTACCCTCTACCTTTTTACCTTCTACCTCTTACCTCAAAATGGGTATGATCTCAGCCTGTTTTTGTGTTATTTAAACAAGGCACCCCTAATGATGCTGCAAATGTAGAAAATATTTGGTAATTCGTGCGATTCTGGCAACTTTCAATTCCAATTGATTAAAATCTACCGTTTATGCATTACTTATAAAGTTATTGGTTTTTATTTTAGAAAATGGGGGGGTTCTGCGTGTATAGGATTTACAGTCCCGCTTTCCCTCCTGCCAATTTGAAGGAAATCGGCATCCGTTCCAATCGGGTTTAGGTGGCCAAGCTGGCATCAATATTAGCGGATGATCACCTAACGTTCCTACGGAATGAAAACGCCAATTGTAAATTGGCTACCCGGCAGGCGTCCCGAAGGGACGGCCTGTGATTATTTTACCTCTCCCGTCTCATGGGGACGACTCCCAGGTAGAAAAAAAATGTTTTATTTTTTCGTTCCGTAGGAACGTTTCGTGTTTTAGGCAAACCCCAGTTCAATAAACCCGACAGTAGCGGCAGCCCCGAATTTTTCATGAGGGCTATAGCGTATGGCGGGACAACAGGCCGCCATGAACCACAAGCCATACTTTTCCAAAAAAATAATATCCTTTATTATCTCTTCAGGAAATCATCAATGGCTTTAATCGCATTCGCCAGCCTTTCATTACCCAGACCGCCAACTACTTTATAATTTGCATTCAATGCTTTCAGCTCCTTATGCCAAACCTGCATAAAATATTCGCGTTTCTCTGGAAAATCGCGCAGCGGATCGTCCTGCCAGGGCAAATCAATATCCATTAACAGATAAAGGTCGTATGGCTTCTTCGGTAGTGCATCCAATACAACCTGGGGTGTTTCACCAAGCACTTCATCGCTCCATATCTTTACCGTAATAAAAGTGGTATCGCAAATAATAAAATCACTTTCGGTAATCACCAAAACTGCGTCTTCTAAAGCTACCTGGCCGTAGTACATGTTCACTTCATCTTGTAGCGTATAATCGGCAACCAGGTTTTCGCAATAGTAGCGGGCATATTCAGGCACCCACGAAACTTTGTAGTATTTAGCCAGCAGCTGAGATATAGTAGATTTTCCCGTACTTTCCGGGCCAACAATAGCAATCTTTTTTATGTTCTTATTCACGATACGTTTTCTGAATACGGTCAAATGTAAAAGAAAAAGCCATAAAAGAAAAAATCCGGCTGAGGAGGGCTCCTCTAACCGGATAATAAACCAAACAAACTATTTATGAAGAAATCCTCATGGCGGGTAACTACTCCGCGGAGGAAGCTTTAGATCATTGTCTAAAGTATATACAAAACGCATATATGTTCTGCTTATTACAACATCATTGCCAATATTTCGATCATCACAACTTCGTGACGTAATTCTGACCAACAGGACTACTTTTGCGAAATTGTATTAACACTAATTAACATTTGTAGTAAAAATAAATATTTTCACTTTACACTCATGTATAATTTATAGTACAATCAGAAAAATAGTGTTCACTATTTAAAACTATATATACTAAACGCTGTTATGTATTTTAGACATTAAGCAAAAAATCATTATCCCATGAAAAAATTGTGTGTTGTATTATCTCTTCTTATTGTATTTGCTTTAGGCTCAATTGCCTTTACTCATATTAAATTAGGTGGAATCATCGGAAAAATTACGCCGGGAGATGCAGCTTCTACAGTTTCGCTTGTAGCAGAGAAAGACACCCTAAATGCACAGATTAATCAAGGTGTTTTTACTTTTACAAACCTTAAAGAAGGAGTTTATACGGTTGTGGTAAAAGCAAATGCGCCATATAAAGATGCAGTAATAGAAAAGGTTGCCGTAAAAGATAGCGCTACTACAGATTTAGGCGAAATTAAATTACAACAGTAACTCATTTCTCAAAAGAAAAATCTAAAAAGAGCGCTTAAATAGGGCTCTTTTTTATTTTAAAAAAAACGCCTTAAAATCATATCTAATGATGTATCTTTGCATCCCGACAGAACAGTTGGGATTTTTCTTCTTACAAGCATAATACCTTCTTGCTTCTTCACCTTCGGGTTCAACACTTTAGAATTTTAATTATTGTTTAAGCTTTATCATGCCTAAAGACACTTCCATACGCTCAGTACTGATTATCGGATCTGGACCAATTATTATTGGCCAAGCCTGTGAATTTGATTATTCAGGTTCGCAAGCGGCGCTTTCTTTAAAAGAAGAAGGGATTACCGTTTCTATTATCAACTCCAATCCGGCTACCATCATGACGGATAAGGTTATCGGCGACCATGTTTACCTGCGTCCGTTAAGCGTTGATTCAATAGAGGTTATTTTACAAGAGCATATCGACTCTGCAGATTTACCTAGAATTGATGCTGTACTTCCTACAATGGGAGGCCAAACCGCGCTAAACCTCTGTAAAGAAGCGGAAGAACGTAGTGTTTGGGAAAAATACGGTGTAAAAGTGGTTGGTGTAGATGTTGCAGCAATCGAAAAAACAGAAAACCGCGAAGCTTTCCGCCAGTTAATGGTTGATATCGGCGTAGGAGTTGCTGAATCGAAAATTGCCAACTCATTTTTAGAAGGTAAAGAAGCTGCACAAGAAATCGGTTATCCATTGGTAATCCGCCCTTCATATACTTTAGGTGGTTCTGGCGGTGGTTTTGTGCACAAAAAAGAAGAATTCGATGCTGCTTTAAAACGCGGCTTAGAAGCTTCGCCAACACACGAAGTATTGGTAGAGAAAGCTGTTTTAGGCTGGAAAGAATACGAGTTAGAGTTGTTGAGAGATAGCAATGATAACGTAATCATTATCTGTTCGATCGAAAACTTCGATCCGATGGGTATCCACACTGGAGATTCAATCACTGTTGCTCCGGCAATGACTTTGTCTGATCGTTGTTACCAGGATATGCGTAACCAGGCGATTAAAATGATGCGTGCAATCGGCAACTTTGCCGGCGGCTGTAATGTTCAGTTCTCGGTTAACCCGGCAAACGATGAAATCATCGCTATCGAAATTAACCCACGTGTATCGCGTTCATCAGCTTTGGCTAGTAAGGCAACCGGTTATCCGATTGCGAAAATTGCAGCTAAACTGGCCATTGGTTACAACCTGGATGAAATTGAAAATCAAATTACCAAAACGACTTCAGCATATTTCGAACCTACTTTAGATTACGTAATTGTTAAAGTACCGCGTTGGAACTTCGATAAATTTAAAGGTGCTAACAAAGAGCTTGGCCTGCAGATGAAATCAGTAGGCGAGGTAATGGCAATTGGCCGTACCTTTATCGAAGCACTACAAAAAGCTTGTCAGAGTTTAGAGATCAACCGCGCTGGTTTAGGTGCAGATGGCAGACAGGTACGCAATATTGAAGAGATCATGGACGGCCTGGAACATGCTTCATGGAACCGTTTATTCTTAATAAAAGACGCCATGACAATGGGTGTCCCTTTGGAATCTATCCGTAAGGTTACCAAAATTGATAAGTGGTTCTTAAACCAGATTCAGGAACTAGTATTGCTTGAAACTGAATTAAAAAGATATTCACTAAACAATATCCCTCAGGATTTCTTTGTAACACTTAAACAAAAAGGATTCTCCGATATCCAGATCGCCTGGTTGTTGGGCAATGTTACGGAAGATGAAGTTTACGACCGCCGTAAAGCTTTAGGTATAAACAGGGTGTATAAAATGGTTGATACCTGCGCTGCTGAGTTTCCGGCCAAAACACCATATTATTACTCTACTTTCGAAGAAGAGAATGAATCAAAACCATCAGACAGGAAAAAAGTAATTGTCTTGGGTTCAGGCCCTAACCGTATTGGCCAGGGTATCGAATTCGATTATTCATGTGTACACGGTTTATTGGCTGCCAAAGAATCGGGTTTCGAAGCAATCATGGTTAACTGTAACCCTGAAACGGTATCTACCGACTTTAACATGGCCGATAAATTATACTTCGAGCCTGTTTTCTGGGAACACGTTCGTGAAATTATCGAGCTGGAAAAACCTGAAGGTGTAATTGTTCAGTTAGGTGGTCAAACCGCGCTGAAAATGGCAGAAAAATTAACTGAAAAAGGCATCAAAATTATCGGAACATCTTTCGAGAACATGGATATTGCCGAAGACCGCGGCCGTTTCTCTGACCTATTGAAAGAATTAAACATCCCTTATCCAAAATATGGTGTTGCAGAAAATGCCGAAGAGGCAATTGTTGTTGCAAATGAGGTAGGTTATCCGGTATTGGTCCGTCCGAGTTATGTGTTGGGTGGACAAGGTATGAGCATTGTAATTAACGATGAAGACCTTGAAAAAGCGGTAGTAAAATTATTGGGAGACTTACCGGGCAACCGCGTATTGATCGATCACTTTTTAGATAGGGCAGAAGAAGCAGAATCCGATTCAATTTCTGATGGTGATGATGTACACATTGTGGGTATGATGGAGCACATCGAGCCTGCAGGTATCCACTCAGGAGATTCTTTCGCAGTATTACCTACATTCAGCTTATCCGAAACGGTAACTAAAGCAATGGAAGAATACTCCATTAAAATTGCAAAAGCATTAGATGTACGAGGTTTACTGAACATCCAGTTTGCTATTAAAGATGAGAAAGTATATGTAATCGAGGCGAATCCCAGGGCATCGCGTACGGTTCCATTCATCGCAAAAGCTTACGATGTTCCATATATTAATATCGCGGCTAAAATTATGTTAGGCGTAGCAAAGCTGAAAGATTTTACTATCGTTCGTAAACTTAAAGGTTACGCCATTAAAGAACCGGTTTTCTCTTATGAGAAATTCCCGGAGGTAGCGAAAGAATTAGGTCCTGAAATGAAATCTACAGGTGAGGCCATCCGTTTCATCAAAGATTTAGAAGATCCTTACTTCCGCAAGCTTTACAAAGATAAATCAATGTATTTGAGTAAGTAATCTGCTTACAAAGGTTATAAAATAGCAATGGCCAGTGAAAAAATCACTGGCCATTTTTGTTTCGTCATCTCGACTGAAATGCAGCGAAATGGAGAGATCTTTTAACTGGTGTAAAAGATTTCTCCACTTCGGTCGAAATGACGATCTGGATTAAACCTCGGTTATTGTTTCAACTTCGGAATCCTGGTTGGTGTATCTGTTCCGTTTACAATGCTGGTTGCGCTCTTAGCAATTGCTCTAATAGTAGAAAGGATATTCTCTACATCTAAAGAACTGTATTCGTCCTTCACGCTGTGGTACAATTTATCAATATCAATTTTATCGGTACTGATGGTATGTGCCGGTACGCCCAAAGCAGCTAAAGTTGCATTATCGCTTCTATAAAATAAGTTTTGATCCGGATAGGGATCCGGATGGAAAGTAAATTCAGTTCCTGCTAAGTTTTTCTGTAAAATCTTCCCAAAATCAGATCTTTCGTAACCGGTAATAAATGCGGTGTTTTTTCCAAACTTAGAATCTTTGCCGATCATTTCGATATTGAACATGGCTATAACATCATCAGGATTTAGTTTTTCTGAGAAATATCTTGCGCCAAAACCACCAATTTCTTCAGCAGTAAAAGCAACAAAGATCAAGGTACGTTCGTTATTTTTTTGTGCTTTATAATATTTCGCCAGGGCAATCATGGCCGTTGTGCCCGATGCATCATCATCGGCTCCATTGGCAATACTATCGCCATCTACCGGTTTTAAGAAACCCAGATGATCATAATGACCCGAGAAAATTACAATTTCTTTCGCTTTTGATTTACCTGGAATTACGCCTGCTACATTGAACAATGGCATTTTGGTTACTTTACTTCTAATAGTGGCCGAAAAATCCGTTGCCGCATCTTTACCTAAAACAAAAACCTGTACAGCGCCGTTGGTTGCATTTACATCTTTTTCATCAATAGTAGTTGGTTTGCTGAAATGATCTTTATAACGGTTAAAAAGATCAGCAAACTTATTGTCGACTAAAACGATCTGGTTTTTATCAGTATTCAGCATGGCCCTGAACTGCTCTACAAAAGGCTTTTCAGGATCTAATTTAACAACAGTGGTGTTGGATTTATCAAGCGTAACGCTTTCTGTGGTAACGCCGGTAACCATTATATTTTCTGGTGCAATTTCCTGTCCGTCTATTTTAACGCTGGTACTTTGGTTAGCAACCTGGTATTTGTTAAAAGTTTGGCGGAAAGTTTTTTCACCAACCAAAGGCTGCAAACCGATCTTTTTAAATTCAGATTCAATAAAAGTAGCGGCTTTATCAATCCCTGGCGTAAAGGTTGCACGCCCCTGCATATCATCAGCACTTAAGGTTTTAATCAGGTGATCGGTATATTCGCGAGTGATGATTTTATCAATGTTTTGCGCTTTAAGCTGCAAACTTGCCATCCCGACAAGGGTAAAGAGGAATATTTTCTTCATATAATAAGTTATAGAGGTGTGAATTTAGGATTTTTGGTTGATAATTCTGAGGTTTTGTAGTTGATAGTTTATTGGTTCATGGTCTGGTTGCTCATGGTTAATAGCCTAATGGTTTATAGTGTAATCGCTTTTGGCCATGATCTATCTAACTATGAACCATTCGCTACCTCTTCCATTAGCCATCTTCCATGCTATTCTCCGTCCCAATCGTATTTTTCGAGGTCGCGGTATGCTTTTCCTTTTAATATTTCTTTCTTCTTTGACGACTCGGAATCAACCCGCGTTTCGTGAATATTATCGGCCACCTCAAAATGAAAATCCTTATCCTTTTTCGAATGGTAGATGGATACCTCGTCTCCATCCGCTATTGCGTAGTCATAAGGTCCTCGGGCACTCATCAGTTTTACAAACACAGGTAAACATTCAAAAAAGATAAACAGCAGCCCGATAAAAGTAACCGCAATTGCGGTATTGTTATCCCGGGTGCCATCCACATTGAATTTAAGTTGCCCCAACGCCCAGTTACGATCAGCAAAACCAGCAATATCCGATAAACTGTCTAACTGTTTTTTGGTGTATAGCTTTTCGGTAAACAGACCATCAAATTCTTTGCGTTTATCTACAAAACCTTCCGATTTATTGATGTTGGCTTTCAGCGAATCTAATTCTGCCGTGCGTTGTGCAATCTCCGCTTCCTTACGTTTGGCGTATGGCCCATAGCCCATTACACCCGATGTTTCGGTGGTTTTATTTCCGAAGATCTCGAAATTAAGCTTTTGCCTATCCGCTTTAATTCCTTTCTCAAGTGAATCCCGGGTGGCTTTCTGCTGATTTAACCTGCCAAATTCTACCTGATATTTTTTTTCGAAGGCTTTGTTCAAGGTGTCGATTTTAGCACGTTGACCATTCAGGTAACTCACCTTTAGGCGTTCTTTAATTTCTTTATCGAAAATTTTAAGTTCTATCGGTCTCGAAATAACCATACCGATCATAATGGCCAACAGAATACGTGGTGTAGCCTGTAATAACTGTTTATTGGTGCTGGCGCTTTTATTAATGCTCGATACAATGTAGCGGTCCATATTAAAGATGGCTGCTCCCCATAAAAAGCCGAAAACTATAGCGAAAACCACAGCCAGATCGTCGCCTTTAAATACAAAATACATCGCATAGCCTCCAGAAAGGGCAGCAAATAAGCCTGTAAAAAAGATGGTGGCACCAATGCCAGTATATTTATTTTGTTCTGAAGGATACTTTTCCAGTGTCGGGATATGAGCGCCAGAGCAGAACCAAAAGAAACGGTTCAGTTTGTCCATTTATAACTGTTTATAATTAAACGCCTAAGGGTTAAAGTTGTTACAGTTTCAGACAAAATTTATAGCTTTTTTTTGATAGGAACCGTAAAATTGATTTTCCTATATTTGCATAAATACATTTTATAAAATGAAAGAAATATCGGTACAAGAACTAAAAGAGAAAATCGATAACAAAGAAGATTTTCAATTAATTGATGTTCGTGAAACATTCGAATACGAGGTTTCCAATCTTGAAGGTGAGAATATCCCTTTGGGTGGAATTTTAATTGAGGCTGATAAGGTTTCGAAAGATAAGCCGGTAATTATTCAATGCCGTAGCGGAAAAAGAAGCGCAGCAGCAGTAATGCAGCTGGAGCAACAATACGGATTTGATAATCTTTATAACTTAAAAGGCGGTATTTTAGCCTGGCAAGAGGCTTTTGATCCGAGCATGCCGGTTTACTAAGCTTCATAAATACATAAATAACCAATAACTAAATCCCAATTATCAAACTTTGCAGATCGCGAGTTAAGCTTTGATTTTTTTGCTCGGCACACTGTTTGATAATTGGTGATTGTAAATTGGTCATTAAAAATAAATTCTCTTACACAACAATCCTCAAACAGTGGGTAAAAAATTTGCTTTAAATATCTTCTATAACTTAGCCATTATCCTTTCTATTTTCGGATTGGTTTGGTGTTATAACAATGCTAAGTATCTTCCAGCTGGTTTTTTGGTAGGTACAACGGCCTGTTTGTTTTACTTTAAATACCAACTTACTAAAGACATCAGAAAAAGCTTTAAAGAAAAAGATCAGAAGTAGCAATCTAATGATAGAATGAGCGAGTTTTGAATGATTGAATATTAAGGCATAACGCCTATCCAAAATTCATCTACCTTATCTCGCTCAGGATCCTCAATCATTCTACAATCCTGTCATTCATCATTTCTACTCTACCTTAAAGAAAAAGATCAGGAGTAATGCCTGCTAAGCCTAAACCTGGCAGATTTTTTAAGATATACTTCCCGTCTTCGAAAGCTGGATCAGTAAATGGGTTATTTTTGGTCAGCCATGGCCCATCTAAATCGGCCCAATTGCATAAAGGAGCCAAAGCAGCGGCAGCCAAAGTGGCGCAACTCGTTTCGCTCATGCAACCGATCAACACTTTCATCCCAAAAGAACGGGCTTTCAAAATCATCTGATGCCCTTCGTACATGCCACAGCTTTTCATTAGTTTTACGTTAATGCCATGATAAGCCCCTTTCAGTTTATCCATGTCGGCTAAGCGCTGTACGGCTTCATCTGCAAGTAATGGAATAGGGCTACGCTCAGTTAACCAGGCATTCCCATCAAGGTTATTTTTATCCATAGGTTGCTCAATCAACACCACACCCTGGTTATGCAGCCAATAAATTAAATCAATCGCTTTTATCTTATCTGTCCAGCCCTGGTTCGCATCTACATATAAGGGTACATTGGTCATGCTCCTAATGGTTTCGATAATTTCCTGATCGTTATCCCTCCCCAGTTTAACCTTAATCACTTTAAACGCTTCCGCATCTTTCAGTTTTTCGCGGATTACTTCAGGCGTATCAATGCCAATGGTATAAGAAGTTACCGGCATGTTAGCAGGATCTGCGCCGTAAATTTCATAACAGGGTTTATTTAACAATTTCCCTTTAATATCGTTAAGCGCAATATCTATCGCCGCTTTAATGGCTGGCTGACCTGGAGCAAGGCTGTCCAAATAGCTAATAATTTCTTTGAAATCGAATGGATATCGGATTTTTTCCCAATCTACAAGCTGCAGAAAAGCTGTTGCACTTTCGTAGCTCTCTCCCATATAAGGCACCATAGAAGCCTCACCATAACCAGTCACACCTTCATGCGCTATCTTTAACAACATTAAGGGTGTACTGGTACGGGTAAATTTCGAAATCGAAAAAGGATGTTTTAATTCTAATTCAAATTGCCTGCAACTAATCTTCATTATCAATCGTCTTCTAAATAAATAAGGTAATTATCGCTTTACAAATTATCTTTGTTTTATTAACGCAACTACTACTGCCATGAAAAACAATTCAAGATTACGGTATTTTATTTATTTATCCTTAATAATTATTGGAGGATGTACCACCGGAAAAAATGCCTTACAAAAAGGTGATTATGATGCTTCGGTTGAAAAATCGGTAAGCAGGCTACAAAATTCACCGAAAAACAGCGAAGCCATGCAAGTGTTAAAAACGGCTTACGATTTAGCACTAAAGGATCATTTAAGAAAAATTGAAGAGGCAAAAGCATCTAACGACCTTTTTAGATGGGAATCGGTGATGTATGATTATCAAAAAATCAATCAATTGGCTGATGATATCAATAGTTGTCCGGCCTGTTTAACGGTTGTTCCAGGTCCAGCAAAATACATCAATGAGCTTGCTGATAGTAAGTATAATGCTGCCGGAGCCAGATATAATTCTGGTTTAGGTTATTTAAGAGAAAACAACCGTCAATCGGCAAAAAAAGCCTATTACGAGTTTGAGAAAACACAGAATCTTCAGCCAAACTATAAAGATGTAAAAGCCAAAATGGAAGATGCTTATTGGGCCGCAGTAACCAGGGTTGTGGTACAACCGATTATTGTAAACAGCAATATGTACAAATTAAGCAGCGATTATTTTCAGCAGCAGATCGATCAGTTTATCGGGAATTACTCGAGAAATAAGTTTGTGATATTTTATGGCGAAACACAGGCAACAGATCAAAAAATTGTTCCCGATCAGGTCTTGAGTTTAAACTTTGACGATTTTGTGGTAGGCCAGACCTATGTAAAAGAAAGAGTAGAAAAGTTGAAACGCGACAGTGTGGTAATCGGCGAAACACGCGATAAAAAAACCATTTATGGTACAGTAAAAGCCACTTTAAGTATTTTCGAAAAGAATATCTCATCATCAGGATTATTGGATATGAGCATTACAGATTGGAAAACAAAAAAATTGGTTCGTCAACAGAAATTCCCTGGTACCTATATTTGGAGAGATAGTTGGGCCAGTTATAAGGGCGATGACAGGGCCTTGAGTAAACAACAATTGGCCATTACCAGAAGAAAAGAAACACTACCACCCCCGCCAAGTGCCTTATTTTTAGAATTTACCAAACCAATTTATACGCAGTTGGTTGACGATATCAGTTATTATTACAACAACTATTAGCTTAACTGCCCCCAATGTTATTAAGTTAAGGGTTTTAGCCACAGATGAGCACAGATAAACACGGATTTACATATCTGTGTACATCCTTACTATCTGTGGTTAAATTATTTTCTTATGCTTAATGGCACATTGCTCAGCCCTCCTTGAAAAGGAGGAAGCTAAAACCTATTTCTATTTAATGAACTTCTTTACGCACTACCTTTGCATCCCTCTCCTGCAGGAGAGGGAGAAATTGGACATTGCGATACCATTCGCGTAAATAGGGTGAGAGTGGTTGTAATCCCTGCGTTAAAATAAAACATCATTGCTTAGCCCTAAAAATATAATGGCTAATATTGCAGTAATGAACACTGGCTTATACAATCCTTTCCAAAACTTCGATTTTTTATATAAAACCTGCTTTTTAAGCGGAAAAACTTTCAATTCTCCTGTAATTCAGGTGCCTTTGCTTCCCAAGTGGTTATTGGAGCAGGCAGGCTTGAGCGGTGAAGAGCAGATCCAGTTTTTGGATGAGAGTATCCGTTCGTACAATACCCTGGTTATCCCGATAAATACTGAGATAAACGAGCAGTTTTTAAATCCTTTGGAAGATAAAATCGAAGCTGCATTTGCAAAAGGCTACGATGCCGTTTCTGCATTGCCTGAACTGGATCTTTTCAACTGGATCGGAAAGTTTTTATATGGCTTTGTGTATATCGAAATGCATTCAGCTTTACGGAAAGAAATGACTGCTGATGGCTTAAACATGTCGCAATCTTTGATGATGAAATTTGCCAATCTGAATTTCATGATGCAGAACCTATATACCAGCCTGGAGTTTGAAGATTTTTCACCATGGTCTATCACGGTAGTAAAACTCGAAAACGGAGAAACACCATTCAGTTTCCGTGATGAGATTAATACTTTAACTTTCTCGCTAAAAATGAAAGATTTTGGCATCATTGCCTGTTTACAGGACAATGGCACCAATAAACGCTATCACCAGGATCTCATCAACGAAATAAAAGGCAAAGCTTTAACTGCCGAGCAGTTTGAAGAGCTGAGCGCCCGCTTTTATTATTCAGCCTATCTGTTTAACCGTTTACCAGAATATACTTTTATGCCGGTTGAAGGCACCACCTATATCGAAGCCATGCCTTTACGTGGAAACATGACTAAACCGCTTTTTGATGTTTGGCAACATAAAGTATATGCGCAGGTATTGGAAAACTTCTGGAAACCCTGGGGTTATGTGGTATTCGAGATCATTAAAAATCCTGAAGAACCAATGAGTTTCTTCGAAAAGCCGAATTTGCCTACGGCAGGATGATTTTTTGAGTTTCGTCATACCCAGCTTGACTAGGTATCTTAAAGCGAAAAAACATATAGCATTTTGCATTAGGATTCCCGTTTTCACCTATCGTGTGGACACATCTTTTGGTTTGGGTTTCTATACGTTTTGCTAGCTTGCTTTAATAAATTTACAGGTTTTACCGAAGAACGCCGTCAATCCCAAGGGCCAGAGAAATCAAAAAAACAGGTGTAGGACAGAACAAATAGTACTGCCAAACCTAAACGCAGTGGTTTTGTGTTCTTAAACGCTAATTTAATTTTAAAGAAATATTGAACACAAACCCCGAAGGGCTCAATCAGACTAAAGAAAATACAGACAACAACTGATTAAACGAAGTGCCGCTGATTTTTTGATGTGTGTAGGGTTGTGCAAAAGGCCCATTGCTAGATTGACAAAGCGCTTTGGGTACTTTGGCGCTCCAAAATGCGCAGCATTCTTGAGCACAGCTAAAACCAACAGCAACTGCGAAAAACTACCATGCCCCCGCGGCATAGAGCGGAAAAGACAATGTTTATGTATTAACTTGAGTTCGATTAATAATGTGGCTTTGAACTTATTCTTTAGGTATTTTAGTATTAGTGTCATCACCCACGGGAATGACGATTCTTTCTAATGAATACTATCTCCCTCCTGTTAACATCGTAATAAAGTTCTGCAAGATCCCCGGAACAAAGATAATCGTAAAAATCAATCCGGTTAGGGCTCCGAAGAAGTGTGCATCGTGGTTGATATGATCTCGTGAATTACGTGAAGCATAAGCACAATAAATTAAATACAAAATCCCAAAAACTACAGCTGGAATCCCGATCGGGATAAACATAATGTAAATTTTAGACATTGGATTAAACAAAATATAGCTGAAAAGTACAGCACTAATTGCTCCTGATGCACCAAGGCTATTGTAGTTAAAATGATCTTTATGTTTAAAAACGGTGGGCAAATCACTCAGCACCAATCCTAAAAAATACAATAATCCAAACTGCCAGCTCCCCATTAAACTTTCCAATGTAAAGGCGAAAGCATAAAAGGTAAACATATTAAAAAACAAGTGCATCCAATCTGCATGCACAAGCCCGCTGGTAATCAGGGTGTAAACATTCTGCCCTTTAGAAACACTAAAAGGATGCAGCATAAACTTTCCGTAAAGGGAGTGATCATAGAAAGCGTATAGGCTGGTAATAATGGTAAAAACAAAAATTATTGAAGCAACTGGTGCGATATTGAAGTATTCCATTTTGGGTTATTTTAAATCAAGTTTTACGTCCGTAACCAAACGGGCTACCGGATATCTATTGTGTGTTTTTTCGTAATAATCAGAATTTTTATACACAAAATCAAGTTGTGCAGCCGCGTTCTTTGCAAATTCGGCGTCTGAAGCTTTTTTCGCTTCGAGTTTATTTTTTAAATCAGGATTATTTTTGAGCAGTTCTGTGGCCGTATCTTCAAAAACATACGCCGAATAGTGCTCTTTCATATCCAAAATAGAATCGAAAAAATTCCAGTTGAAATAAGAATCTGTAGCCTGAGGTTCTAAAGTTTCTATAATATACCGATTAGTTGGCTGATTTACATAAACCACATAATCGCCGGTGTAGTATTGCAGTTTCTGAGGAATGGTATTCACTTTTACACCGGAGTGCAGGTAATGACCTTCATACGGGCGCGTTCCGGTTTTAAAATCACCGATATAATAATTGTCTACCGCAATTTTCTGGTCGCTTTTTAATTCCCTGAGTTTAACTTGATTTAGCTTAAGCAGGGCAATAACGCGATCCCAGGCTTTCGGAATAACGTAGGCAACAGGTTTTTGAACAGATAATGCAGGTTCAAACTTGTTCCATTCTTTAATGGTTTTGGTGTAAGGCTTGCTGCTATCATAGTATAAACGATCAGCGCCGCTTACCGTGCTGGGCTTTTGTCCGGCCTCAAAGCCCTTAAAGGTCAAATCGTTTACCCCGGTCTTATTCAACTTCCATTCTAAAGGAAATTCCTTTTGTGCAGCTACAAATTCATCAGCCTTTCGCTTATTCTCTCCAATAATTCTGGCATCTCGTTCTACAACCTGAATATAGGTTTGCAAAAGCTTATAAGTGGCATCCACACGCAAATCGTATGATTTTAACATGTGTGTTTCGGGCATAAAACCGATGGTATTGTGCAGCGTGGTATACCCGGTAGAATAACGTGGAGGATCTATAAAACCTGTTATTCCGCTTTCCGGCGTTTCGCCTATTGAGTTTACATAAGGAATCATCGGATAACCAAGCTTTTCCATACCAGTATATAGATCAGGCACCAGTGTTTTAGTCAAATAATCAGAAAGTATAGGGTTTAGCTTATCTTTTTGTGTTGGGATAAGCGTCATCACATATTGATAATCGGCACCATTGCTGGTGTGGGTGTCTACAAATATTTCGGGCTGCCAGGTGTTAAAAATGAGTTGAAATGTTGCCGAATTTTTCGAATCAGTTTTAATGAAATCACGGTTCAGATCGAGATTCTTACTATTCCCTCTAAAGCCATAAGTAACCGGACCGTTCTGGTTAGCCCTGGATGTTCCGCTACGGTTAAAACTGCCATCTATATTGTAGATGGGAATGATGCAAATCACTACATCTTTTGGCAATTTACGAGCTTTAAGGAGATCGCGGGCCAACATCATTGAGGCATCAATTCCTTCTGGTTCGCCCGGATGGATTCCATTATTGATCAACAACACCCTTTTGTTGCTTTTCCTGATCAGTGCCGGATCGAAAACCTGATCATCTGACAATACCAATACGTGTAAAGGTTTTCCAAAATCAGTATGCCCATAGGAAAATAGTTTGGCTTCGGGATAAGCTTTAGCCAGGTTTTCGTAATAAGATATTGCTTCGGTATATGTTGTAGTTTCGATTTTCCCGCTTAATTCGAAAGGTGTTTTTTGTGCCGCAGCTTTTAACCCGATGGATAGCAAACAAAACACAAAAAATTTTCTCATGCCTTAAATCTAAGAAATTGAAATCATGTAATTAAAGTGTTTTACTATAATTTTTAACACCACCCAACATGTATTTAAAACCTATGGTGTAGGCGCTATAGACATCGGGTGAGAAGTTTTTAAATCTTTGCCTCGAATCGTCATAACCATCCAGACCTTCGCCTATAGTATAGTTCAATTGTGAATTGATATTGATGACATACCGCATGTAACCGTATCCATCGTTAATGTAATAGTTAAATCCTAAGTTTAAAGGCACCAATAACTCCAAGGTCTTATCTTCTCCCAAAAAAGGGCCATAACCTGGGTTAGCGGCCCAAAGTGGTTTATACCTTACAATATCGGTAATGTTATTGTTAATCGCCCCTATACCTAAACCCAGATACAAGCCTCTTATTTTGTATAAAAACTCACTTTTATCGTAGTTCACCACCTCGCCAAGCATCAGCTTTACATTGGCAGTAATTGCTGTATATTTGTTTACAAACTGACGGTTGTTCGGGTCGGTTCGTATATTTCCTCCTTTGATCATGCCATACTGTCCCTCTAAACCCAAGGTTAGAAAGGGCGTGAAATGATAATCTAATACACCATAGGCAGTATATCCAATACCTCCTTTATTTACATCGGTAAAAGATTTGTTTATTCCTCCTCCAAAACCATACGACATTTTAAAATAGTAGGATTGGGCAAAAGCAAAACCACCTGTAAAAACAAGCAAAAAGGTTATGAAGGTAGCTTTCAGTAAATTAAAAATCATATCGTTTTTTTGCAAAAATAATATGATTATTGGATATCTATAACTTTTACCTTTGAATTATGAGCACATACAACAACTTTAACAAATCGCTTGAGCAGAGGTTTATAAAATATGCAAAGATTGATACCCAATCTGATCCAAATTCTCCCACCTGTCCATCAACCCTAAAACAGAAGAACCTGGGCAAAGTGTTGGTTCAGGAATTGTTAGAAATAGGCATTTCTGACGCCGAAATGGACGATAATGGCTATGTGTATGGTACAATCCCATCTAACACCAATAAGCAGTTACCAGTAATTTTCTTCTGTTCACATATGGATACCTCGCCTGATTGTAGCGGTGAAAATGTTAAACCGATTATTCATGAAAATTATCAGGGACAAGACTTAATTCTGCCAGATGATCACCATATTGTTATCAAGATTTCTGAACACAAAGATCTGAAACATCAGATTGGAAATGATATTATTACCGCTAGTGGCACAACTTTATTGGGCGCTGATAATAAAGCTGGACTAGCAGAAATTATGGAAGCGGCAGCCTTTTTAATGAAAAACCAAGAGGTAAAACACGGAACCATCAAACTTCTTTTTACACCAGATGAAGAAATAGGCAGGGGTGTAGACAAAGCTGATTTAAAGAAATTAGGTGCCGATTTTGGTTATACAATAGATGGAGAAACACTGGGCTCTATTGAAGATGAAACTTTTTCTGCGGATGGTGCCACCCTTAAGGTTTATGGCGTAAGTACACACCCAGGCTTTGCAAAAGGAAAAATGGAAAGCGCCATAAAAATCCTCGCTGAAATTTTAGATTCGCTGCCAAAAAATACACTTACACCAGAAGCTACACACCAAAAGGAAGGATTTATCCATCCTGTAAGTATGAACGGACAGGTAGAAGAGGCAGAAGCACAGTTTATCATCAGGGATTTTACCGATGAGAAACTAGCCGCGCATGGCCAATTTTTGGAAGAAACTGTAAATAAAGTAATGGCGAACTATCCAAAATCTACCTACAAGCTTAATATTAAAGCACAATACCGCAATATGAAACAGATTTTAGATCAGCATCCTAAAATTGTGCAATATGGCATTGAAGCCATTGAAAGAACTGGCGTGGTTGCCAAACAACAAAGTATCCGTGGTGGAACAGATGGCTCGCGACTTTCATTTATGGGCTTACCTTGCCCCAATATCTTTGCCGGCGAACATGCCTTTCATAGTAAACAAGAATGGGTAAGCGTACAGGATATGGAAAAAGCTGTACAAACCATTATTAATATTGCGTGTATTTGGGAAGAGAAAGAATAAGTCCTAAGTCTTGAGTCAGTAGTCTTGAGTCTAATCATCGATTAATAAGGACTTATGACTATTGACTTTGGACTCAAGACTAATAAGAAGCTTGTCCAATATCTAACCTCGCTATTTTTCCTTCTTTGTTTACCTGAAATTTAAAGCAGGTTTTAAAATCGCCCCATTGGTCGGAGTGAAAATGACCATATACTTCCAAACCATTGTTTTCAACTTTATCTATACTGGTAAAACGCTCATGCCCCAGTGCTTTCCTGAAGAAATTATTAAATTTCATCTGGTTCCCGTCATCATAAAAGGCAACTTCGGCAGCAAATAAAGAAAACCACGTTTTCTCGTCGCCTTTTTGCAACGCAATAATCGCAGCCTTTACTTTTACATTTGATAATTTAGTTAAATCTATCGCCATAGGTTCTGATCTTGTTTTGAGGGAAAGTAAATTTGAGGATAATAAAACAAACGGGTATTCAGCTTAAGCTTTAAGCAGTGATCAAAATTAATAAAAAAGATATTTTTAAAGCCCATCTTTTTGCTAATTTAGCTTGTCATGATAACTCTAGAAAACGACTATATAAAAGTTAGCCTGGCGGCTAAAGGCGCAGAACTTCAAGGTTTATTTAGCAAAGAAACCAAGCTGGAGTATTTATGGAATGCCAACCCAAAGTATTGGGCAAAACATAGCCCGGTTTTATTCCCCATAGTTGGCTCATTAAAAAATAACAGTTTTAACTATGAAGGTAAAAATTATGAGTTACCCAGGCATGGGTTTGCCCGCGACCATATATTCAATTTCGAAAAAATAAGTGAAAGCGAAGCTGTTTTTACGTTAACCCAAAATGAAGATACCTTAAAAGTATACCCTTTTTATTTCGAGCTGAAACTGAGGTACCGGCTAATCGACAGGAAACTGAATTTAACTTATGAGGTAATAAACACAGGTACTGCCGAACTTTTATTTTCAATTGGTGCACACCCTGCATTTGCAGTGCCTAATACCCCAAATACTGTTTACGACGATTACTATCTGGCTTTTAATGCTGATGAGAAATTAAGCTATTGGAAACTTGAAGATGGACTGGTGGCCGACGAAACCAAAAACATTGAGCTTAATGCACATCAGCTAAAGCTTAAACATGATCTGTTTTATAACGATGCCCTGGTTTTCAAAAGCCTGCAAAGCAACTGCATTAGTTTGCTAAACACTAAAAATGATTATGGACTGCATTTCCATTTCGAAGATTTTCCATTTTTTGGAATATGGGCCGCAACCGATGCACCATTTGTATGTTTAGAGCCTTGGTGCGGGGTTGCTGATGGCGTTAACCACAATCAGGAATTAACACACAAAGAGGGTATAATAAAGCTTGATACAGGCAAAAATTGGTCGCGCTTTTGGGAAGTAGAGTGTTTTTAAACTGGCTTTTTATTGATTGGTTTATTTCGCAGAGCAACACGCAGTTCTTTATCTGGTTAAGATTTTTTTCCGGCTAAAGCGATAACCTGCTTAATGTTTCTCTGGTTACCCCAAGATAAGAGGCAATAAGGGTTTTCGGAATCCTTTGCTGTAAAGATGGATATTGGTTGCACCATTGTTTGTAACGCTCGCCGGCATTGTTACTCAATAAAGCCAATACCCGCTTTTGTAAAGCCATATTGCCTGTTGTATACTTTTTCCTGAAAAAATATTCCATTTTGCGTGAAGAGTCGCAAAGCTTTTCCTTGTTTTCAAAAGAGATGGAAAGTGTTTCGGTATCTTCTATGCAGTCTACATTTAAAGTCGCGGGCATGCCGGTATTAAAAGCATTTGGGTCTGAAAACCACCATTCTTCCATGGCTAACTGTAAAATATATTCTTTTCCTTCATTATCGGTATATGAAGATTTTACAATGCCTTTCACTACAAAATGTTCCTGACTGGCAACATCTCCTGCCTGAATAATATACTGATGTTTTTTGTACTTCCGTTTGGTGAAAAAAGATGCAGCATGCTCAAATTCTTCATCTGTTAAACAAATAATCTGGTGGATGTGTGCTCTTAAAAAATCTAATTCCATGTTTATGATGCAAACAAATGTACTCTTTATTCCAGATTTTCAAACCCAATCCATTTGTTTTGACCAAATATTGGCGTGATAATCATCACATTAAAATAGTGATATATGTCCTTTACAAAAATTTGTGCTTGCATTATGTTTGCAGCAAACAACACACAAATGAAACTTAAATTACTAGCCTTAATTGCCGTATCATCATCTTTAATTTGCCTAAAGGTACACGCCCAGAGTTTAGCAAAAATGAACTGGTTTAACGAACCCGAAAAATGGGAAATCAAGGATAAAAACACCTTTAGCATGTTTGTTCCTGCCAAAACCGACTACTGGCGCATTTCGCATTATGGTTTTACAGTTGATGATGCCCCTTTTTATTATGCTACTTATGGTGGCGAATTTGAGGTGAAAGTGAAAATTACCGGAAATTATGTAACCACTTTCGATCAAATGGGACTGATGCTCCGCATTAATGAAGAAGAATGGATTAAAGCAGGAGTAGAATTTGTTAACGGAAAACAAAATGTAAGTGCCGTTGTAACCCATAAAACGAGCGACTGGAGTGTGGTAGAACTGGAAAAAGCACCTGCATCAATCTGGATGAAAGCGATTAGAAAACTGGATGCAGTAGAAATTTTCTATTCATTTGATGATAAAAAATATACCATGTTGCGTACCTGTTATTTTAAAGATAATGCCCCCGTAATGGTTGGCCTTGTGGCTGCATGCCCTGATGGAAAAGGTTTTAATGCCACATTCGAAAATTTTAAAGTTACGCCTACGCCAGATCAGCGCAGGTTGGATTGGGCAAAAAAACAACAGAATTAATAAGACTCACCCGTACCTTCATTTTGAGCGATTGCAACGCAGCCGAGAACCCGAAGGCTCAGCGAAGCTAAATCTATCTATAGCGTATTTTTTTGACTTAGATCTCTCCGTTTCGCTGCGCTCCAGTCGAGATGACGCGAAGATTCCCGCCTGCGCGAGAATGACGACCTTTCTAGCAATTGTGATTAAATCTGAGCCAACTGATCAACTAAATCCTGAAAACCTGGTCGCTCTAAAGGCATTGTAGCCAAACAGGCATCTCTAAGTCCGCTGATCATTTTATAAACTTCCTCACTTACTTCTTCGTTTTTTAAGGAAAGTAAATCATCAAGCAGATAGCCATAAGCACTTACTTCTATTCGTTCCAGTGCCTTAGCCGTTTCAGTAAAAGTTTTATCATAAAAACTGGCTGCACCAAAATCACCGAATAAAGTACTGCCTTCATCATCAATTAAAGTATTGTGCGCGTATAAATCGCCATGCATAATACCTGCATTATGTAGTTGAGCCGCTAAGGAAGCAATGGTTTTAGCGATGCCGATGATCTGTTTTTCAGAAAGTTTTCGATCAGCAGGAAAAACATCCCTGGTACAGCTTTCTAAACTTGGCGGATTGCCAAGATTGTAAAAATGATTCGGAATCAGATCCATTACCAGTCCTTTTTTATCGTCCGGATGGTGAGTAATCTGTCCAATCAGGTTAACCAAACCCGGATGGTAGCCTGCAGCAATGTAGGCCGTCATTTCATCTTCGGGCAGACCATCGCTTGTAACATTTCCCTTAAATATTTTAACAGCGACTTCAGTAATTTCTTCTCCAATTGTTCTGTTGGCCCTAGAAATGACACCCGATGCACCCTCACCTAACAAATGGCTGATTTCTAAATCATGCCAATGGATCAATGAAAGTGTTTCTACAGCCGGCGTTTTACCAAAGTTATTGCCAGAAAATGCAATCCACGAAAGTTTAGGCATCACAGTAATCCATTGTGGCAGCGCATGCAGTTTATTGGCTGCAATGCGCAGCAAAGATAAATTTTGGCAATTGCTTAATTCATCGGGCAGTTGCGCCAAACGGTTGCCCGAAAGCATCAGTTTTTGCATCCTTTTGCAAAGGCCAATTTCCTTAGGCAATTCAGCAATATTGTTATTGGTTAAAATTAACCAGCGTAAATTTGGGTTGATCGATTTCGGAGGTACCATTTCAATCCGGTTGGATTTAAAACCAACAATATCCAGCGAAGGGCAATCGCCTAGTACTTCTGGTAAAATCGTGAAAAGGTTTTCGGAACAGAAGAAAATCTTCAGCTTCTTTAACCGACCAAAATCAGCAGGCAAGGCACTTAGCTTATTAAAAGAAAGATCCAGCACTTCCAAAGTATCGGCCAGCTCGAATATTTCCTTTGGAAACTCGGTCAAGTTTTCAGAAAGTTTTAACGATACTGCGCCCTTTATTTCGCCACTTTGAAGTGCTAACAGGTTTTGCATAGGTGTCCTGGATTAATAATTTGAGTCGAAGATAAGGCTATATATTTATTTTAAAGATAAATGGTATGCTCTACCTGTACCTGATCAAAAAAATATTCATCGTGTGATATAACCAGCTTTTTTTGGGGATGTCTGGTTCATGTTTTTAGTCTAAAGTTTGGCAGAAATTGTCGTCATTTCGAGCGGAGAGCGGCGCAGTCGAGAAATCTGCCTGGATAGATTTCTCCATTTCGCTACGCTTCAGTCGAAATGACGAATCGATTAATTTATGTTTATTCCTTTTGATATAAACTATAGATTTTATCTATATCAATTTTTATTTGCATTAGAAATTTAATCGCATATATTTACAAAAAACTTTAGGGGTGCCTACGTGCTGAGAAATACCCTTTGAACCTGATGCAGTTAGTACTGCCGAAGGGAAAAGTGAAAGCAATCTTAATATTGCTTTCTTTTCGACCTCCATTTTGGGGCAATCTCTTTAGTTTTTCCAATTTTTTTAAAATATGGAAGTAACTATAAACAATCAAAACTATCAGCTTAACGAGGCCTGTTCCATCGAACAGATGCTTGCTACTGTCATTTCAACCGAAACGAATGGCCTTGCCATAGCCGTTAACCAAACTATCATTTCCAAATCTGACTGGGACAGGCATGTGCTAAATCCCGGCGATCAAATCATCATCATCAAAGCTACACAGGGCGGATGAAAGCATCCTGAATGATAAAATGTGCAGGCAATTGCCTCATTCAATCAATCATTTCCTCATTATTAACAATCGAACCTACCTTAATATGAAACAAGAAAAAACACCAAACCAGGAAGTCATCAGCCGCAGTCCATTTCCGGCGTCGCGCAAAATATTTGTACCCGGCAAAATTCATAATATCCAGGTGGCCATGCGCGAAATCAGTTTAACGGAAACCAAAATCCACAATGGCTTTGGCTTAACTGAACCTAATCCGCCTGTAACTGTTTACGATACCAGCGGACCATACACCGATCCCAATGCTGTTATCGATGTAAAAAAAGGGTTGCCACGACTAAGGGAACAATGGATTAAAGACAGGCTTGATGTAGAAGAGCTCCCCCAATTATCTTCTGCTTATGGGCAACAACGCCTTGCTGATGAAAAGCTTGATGCCTTACGCTTTAATTTTATCAAAAAACCTTATAGAGCGAAAGCTGGCGCCAATGTGTCGCAGATGCATTATGCAAAAAAAGGCATCATTACAGCAGAAATGGAATATATTGCCATTAGGGAAAACCAGCAGATTGAACTGGTGAATGCACAATTGGGCGATCAGCACGAGGTAATGAACCACCAGCACCAGGGCAATAGCTTTGGTGCCAATACACCAAAAGGCTACATCACACCCGAATTTGTAAGGGCAGAGGTAGCCGAGGGCAGGGCAGTAATCCCCTGCAATATCAACCACCCTGAACTTGAGCCCATGATTATTGGCCGTAATTTCCTGGTGAAAATCAATGCCAATATTGGCAATTCCGCGGTTACTTCTACCATCGAAGAAGAAGTAGAAAAAGCGGTTTGGGCCTGCCGCTGGGGAGCGGACACCATTATGGACCTTTCAACAGGGAAAAATATCCACGAAACCCGCGAATGGATTATCCGCAATTCGCCAGTACCCATCGGTACTGTTCCGATTTACCAGGCACTGGAAAAGGTAAACGGCAAAGCGGAAGACCTTACCTGGGAAATCTTCCGCGATACGTTGATTGAGCAGGCCGAACAGGGCGTCGATTATTTTACCATCCATGCCGGTGTACTGCTTCGTTATGTGCCGTTAACCGCTAAAAGAATTACCGGAATTGTTTCGCGTGGCGGATCGATCATGGCGAAATGGTGTTTGGCGCATCATAAAGAAAACTTCCTTTACACACATTTCGAAGAGATTTGCGAGATCATGAAAGCTTATGATGTAGCATTTTCTTTAGGTGATGGCTTAAGGCCAGGATGTATTGCCGATGCGAACGATGCTGCACAATTTTCGGAACTGGAGACCCTTGGCGAACTCACTAAAATAGCCTGGAAACACGATGTACAAACCATTATCGAAGGGCCTGGTCATGTACCCATGCACCTGATTAAAGCCAATATGGAAAAGCAGCTTGACCATTGTGGTGAAGCGCCTTTTTACACCTTAGGCCCTCTAACTATTGATATTGCGCCAGGCTATGATCACATTACCTCGGCCATTGGTGCAGCTATGATCGGTTGGTTTGGAACAGCGATGTTGTGTTATGTCACCCCAAAAGAACATTTAGGTTTACCAAATAAAAAAGATGTAAAAGATGGTGTAATTACCTATAAAATTGCCGCGCATGCCGCCGATCTGGCTAAAGGTCACCCAGGCGCGCAATACCGCGATAATGCTTTAAGTAAGGCAAGGTTTGAATTCAGATGGGAAGACCAGTTTAATTTATCGCTCGATCCGGATACCGCAAAAGAATTCCATGATGAAACCTTGCCGGCAGAAGGTGCCAAGATTGCACATTTCTGTTCAATGTGCGGACCAAATTTCTGTTCGATGAAAATTACGCAAGACGTGCGCGAATATGCTGCAAAACAAGGAGTAGCCGCAGACGAGGCTTTGACTAAAGGCATGCAGGAAAAATCGAAAGAGTTTACTGAAAAAGGAAGCGAAATTTATTCTTAACCTATGGAACTGATTGTGATCGCCAAACCGACAATTCTTAAAGAAGAATGTAACCTGATTAACCAGCTTTTCGAAGCTGGTTTACAGATCTTTCACCTACGCAAAGAAAACGTTGATGAAGCCGCATACCGTAAGATTATTGAAGGAATTTCACCAGAATACCATCCACGGATTGCTTTGCATCATTTCCATTCGCTTACTGACGATTACAATATCCAGCGAATCCACCACACTGAAAGTTTCAGGAAGGAAAGGGATAATGGGGAATTGCTAAGAAACAAGATCTTCAGCACTTCTATCCATCACCTGGCCGATATCGAACAGATACAGCAATATCAATACAGTTTCTTTGGCCCTGTATTCAATAGCCTTTCCAAACCTGGTTATCGGGGCGTAATTCCATCAGATTTCCGTTTGGAAAAACAACAAGCCATCCCGAAAATCATTGCACTTGGCGGCATCGGTTTAGCAGAAATCGATCAGCTAAAAACAATGAATTTCGATGGTGTAGCGCTATTGGGCAGCATCTGGAATGATCCTTCCCTAGCCTTAACTAATTTTAAAAAAGCCCGGGCTAAATGCCTTGCTTATGCTCAAAATTTAACAATACAATAATGATTCAGCCCTTACAATATATCTCGCAAGCCCCTAAAACAGGCACCCACATTGATGCCATTAAACAGGTGCTCCAGGCTGGTGGAAAATGGGTCCAGCTTAGAATTAAAAACCAGGCTGAAGCAGAAATCCTGCCTTTTGCAAAAGCTGCTCAAGCCCTGTGCGAAAGTTATGGTGCCAAACTGATTGTAAACGATTATCCGCACCTGGCAAAAGCCGTAAATAGTTATGGCGTGCATTTGGGTCTGCAGGATATGCCTGTTCTGGAAGCCAGAAAAATTATCGGCAAACATCAGATCATCGGAGGTACCGCGAATACTTTCGAACATATCCGGCAAAGAGTAGCCGAAGGAGCCGATTATATCGGTTTGGGACCATTCAGGTTCACGCATACAAAAGAAAATCTGAGCCCGATTGTAGGTTTGGAAGGTTACCAACAATTGATGGAGCGGGTAAAAAAAGCTGGAATTACCACCCCGATTATAGCCATTGGCGGTATCGAAGCAGCAGATATTCCGGCTATACTCGAAACCGGAATTTACGGAATTGCCATCTCGGCAGCGCTCACCAACCAAATACAAACGGCTGCGGTTCTTGAAGAAATCAGCGGCAAATTCAGTATTCATTCGATTTAAAAATTACAGATATGTTAACCATAGCAAATCAAACCTTTAGCTCCCGCCTTTTTACCGGAACCGGAAAATTCAGTTCGGCAAAAGAGATGGAAAGCGCCTTAATTGCTTCGGCTTCCGAACTCGTTACAGTAGCCCTTAAGCGTGTAGATTTAAAAGGTAAGGACGACGATATCCTTCATCACCTTAAATATCCCCACATTAATTTATTACCCAATACTTCTGGTGTGCGTAACGCAAAAGAAGCCGTTTTTGCCGCTCAACTCGCACGCGAAGCCTTAGAAACCAACTGGATCAAGCTGGAAATCCACCCTGATCCAAAATACCTCATGCCCGACCCCATTGAGACCTTAAAAGCCACAGAAGAACTGGTTAAACTTGGTTTTGTGGTATTGCCTTATATCCATGCTGACCCCGTTTTATGCAAACGTTTGGAAGATGTGGGCACGGCGGCGGTAATGCCTCTGGGCTCACCAATTGGCAGCAACAAGGGATTAAGAACGATCGATTTTTTAGAGATTATCATTAGCCAGAGCAGGGTTCCGGTCATTATTGATGCAGGTATTGGTGCGCCATCTGATGCGGCTAAAGCCATGGAAATAGGGGCAGATGCTGTTTTGGTGAACACCGCCATTGCCATAGCTAAAAACCCAACCAATATGGCTCTTGCCTTTAAAATGGCGGTAGAAGCCGGCAGAATGGCATTCGAATCTAAATTAGGCGCGCAAACACATTATGCTGCGGCAAGCAGTCCACTAACCTCATTTTTAGATGAAGAGTTTTAACGAGGTATTCGAATCCTATAATTGGGATGATACCAAAACGAGTATTTATGATAAAACGGCTGCTGATGTAGAGCGGGCTTTGAACAATACACAGCGGAATCTGGAGGATTTTAAAGCGCTGATTTCTCCTGCAGCATTGCCTTATCTTGAAGATATGGCACAAATCAGTCAGCGTTTAACTTTAGACCGCTTTGGCCGGGTCGTCCAAATGTATATCCCGCTTTACCTCTCCAACGAATGTAATAATATCTGTACCTATTGCGGTTTCAGTTATGATAATAAGGTAAGACGGAGAACGCTGAACCCAATGGAAATTATGCAGGAAGTGGCCGTGATTAAGGGTATGGGCTACGACCATGTACTGCTGGTAACAGGTGAAGCCAACCAGAGTGTACACACCGATTATTTTAAAAAGGTACTGGATCTGATCAGTCTGCATTTCTCGCACATTTCGATGGAAGTACAGCCCTTAGATGTGGCCGATTATGAAACGCTTATCCCGCACGGGCTAAATACGGTACTCGTTTATCAGGAAACCTATCACCAGGACGATTACCGGAAACACCATCCAAAAGGTAAAAAATCTAATTTTCTATATCGTTTAGAAACCCCTGATCGTTTGGGACAGGCAGGCATCCATAAAATGGGATTAGGCGTATTAATCGGCCTGGAAGACTGGCGTACCGATTCATTTTTTACGGCCCTGCATTTATCTTATCTTGAAAAACAATATTGGCAGAGTAAATTCAGCATTTCTTTCCCCAGGCTGCGGCCTTTTAGCGGTGGTTTGGAGCCAAAAGTGGTGATGAACGACAGAGAACTGGTGCAACTGATCTGTGCTTACCGCTTATTTAACAGCGAAGTAGAATTGTCTATCTCCACCCGCGAAACGCAGGCATTCAGAAATCAGGTAATTAAATTGGGGATCACGGCCATTAGTGCGGGTTCTAAAACCAATCCAGGCGGTTATGAAGTAGAACCTCAATCTTTGGAGCAGTTCGAAATATCTGATGAACGTTCTGCACAGGAGATTGCGGCCATGATCAGGAAACAGGGTTATGAGCCAATTTGGAAAGATTGGGACAGGAGTTTGATCAGTAAATCATGTTCATAAAAGAAGAACTGAACCGCTACAACAGGCAGATGATTTTGCCTGAATTAGGCTTAAAAGGACAAGAAAAGCTAAAAGCCGCTAAAGTGTTGGTTATTGGTGCCGGTGGATTGGGCTGTCCGGTATTGCAATATTTGGCCGCAGCAGGTGTCGGAACAATCGGCATTATAGACGACGATGTGGTAGAATTGAGCAATTTGCACCGGCAGATTTTATATAACCATACGGATATAGGCCTTTCGAAAGCAAAAACTGCTGCAACAAAACTTAAGTTACTTAATCCGCATGTGGATTTCACTGCTTATCATGAACGTTTTAAGGCCGATAATGCCGTAAATATCTGCCGAAATTATGAACTGGTGATTGATTGTTCGGATAATTTTAACACCCGTTATCTGGTGAACGATACTTGTGTGGCTTTAGGCAAAACACTTATTTTCGGTTCCATTTTACAGTTCGAAGGTCAGATTGCGGTATTTAACCACCATGGCGGGCCAAATTACCGGGATCTTTACCCTGCACCACCAACCGAAAATATCAATTGTGCAGAAGGTGGAGTAATCGGCATTTTACCCGGAATAATTGGCTTGTATATGGCCAATGAAGCCATTAAACTAATTTGCGACATCGGCGAAACTTTAGCAGGTAAATTAATGACCATCAATGCATTGAACAACACCGCACTCATATTTAAGATCGCGCAAGAAAAACAATCCGAAATAGTTAAAGCGGAAGCTACAGTTCGTGAAATTGGGGAAATCGATAAAACGACTCTTGATCAATGGCTTTCTGAATCTCCTGATGAAATTTTCCTGATCGATGTACGGGAAGATTATGAACACGAGGAAAATAATATTGGTGGCGTAAATATTTCCTTATATGAATTAACATCATCACTAAAAAGTATTCCACAAGGCAAAAAAGTGGTCTGTTATTGCCAAACCGGGCAAAGGAGTAAAATGGCGGTGCAGTTATTGGAAGGGGTTTATGAAGGTGAGGTTTATAGTTTGAAGAAGTGGATTTAGTTCAGAGTCATTGTTTGATTTGGTTAACTGTAAGCTAGACGTATCCAATTCCATCATCCATTTTCCATGTTTTAACCACAAAGGGCATGGAAGGTCGCATAGGCCGCAGAGCGACACTAAAAAGCCTTACCACCTAAGACATTGAAGAACAGGTAAGGCTATTGAGCTTATATGAAGCTCCTATGTCTTACATGGTTTACTGAATAGTTTATCCAGGTCGTTATAAAGTGATTTGCTGGCCAGATAGATGCGCTCCTGTATAAAAGGGCCTTTCCACATTTGCATAAGAGATTCTGGCTGCAAATTAGTCCCGATGGGCAAAGCGGCCGACCTAACAATTAAATGCTGGTATAAAGAGTATTTCACGGGATGGCGTAATAATCAGGATGTAAAAACAGGGTTGTTGTTCCGGTTGTTAATATATTAACAATCAACTATTAAGACAGCAAAAACATGGATCGAAGAAATCCTCTGCACTTCCCTTTAACAGCGTACAAATTGGATGATATGTGGTATTTCTTTGGCAAGGAAATACCAAAGAATTCTATTACCAGAACTGAGTAGCATAATTTAAACACTAAAATTAATGTCGGGTAAGTACAATATAAAATACCCTAAATCAATTGGTAATTGTTTAGATGGCTAAGGAGCCTTCGGTTTGTTCAACCATGGGTTCTTCCTCTAATCTCAATCCTACTTCCTTATCCTGCTGTTGAGACTCATCTTTTGCTTTTACTTCTTTCTCCAGCTTACTCACAGCAAAACCACAGAGGCTTATAAAAAATGTAGCGCATATAAACCACACCAAACGGGTAAGTAAATACCTGTAATTAGAAGTGTATTTTGTTAAAATCGTGTTGGTAAGTGGTTTTAATACTCTTTGTATGTCTTGAGGATATGCACCGCTATCGGTAAAAAATTCATGATCCTTTACAAAACCTTTATACCATACTTTACCAATCGAATAACTTGTAAGCGTATCAGGTAAATTAATTTTTCTTTGCTGTTTTAGCGTTTGAAGGTTTAATGGAATGATGGTAATTCCAGGCTCTTGTTCCCCATCTTTCACGGGTTCATAATGATCTCCATCCCAATACATAAATTTCTCACCTGATTCAGGCATTCTAATCATTTTAGTGTCACGTTCCCAAATAGCGAAAAAAGTGGTGCCAACAAATAGTAAAATAATACAGGAGATGATGATATGATGTTGGGAGAAGCGCGGACGATAAGTGGTTTCTTCCCGTGGTGGTTTTGGTTGGAGTATTGGCGGATTTGTTGGGCCTATAACTACAGGAGGAGTTTTATTTCCATTTGCTATTTTCTCAATAATAAGTTCTTTTTCCTCATCACTAAGTTCCATCCATTCATATTGTGTAGGGAAACCTATTAACCAGGCAAGAAGGTCAGTATTCTCTTCACTTGTCTTCCCTGTCTCTTCTTTGATATGATTGCATAGGGCCTTGTAATCATCAGGCTCTGAATCATATATCACTTTCCGAAAATCATCACATTCTATCCTATCTATTTCAAAGAACATGGAAAGTATATCAGCATCTTTTGGATTATATCTACTGTCATAAACTTTTAAACAAGCCTTTTTTAATCTAGTGGTGGTTTCTCCAGTTAAAATTGTCCGTAGCTCCCCATTATCTCTCATCTTTTTATAGGCAGCTAATACTATGTCTTGATAATCTTCAGGCATTTTTCAAAAAATTAAGCGTAAAAATAGAAATGGAATTTTTGGAATCCTTACGGGTTTCCGGAATTCTTTGGAATTTAAAAAGAATTCTTCAGAATCTTTGGAATTATCTGAAAACTAGCGATTTGAAGCTTGGATATTTGTCCCAACAATTAATTCAAGCAACGATTCAAACGACAATCCTAGCAAGAACTAAATGTTAAAAACGAGTAGAAATCGCGGTCGTTATTAGCCGGTTTGGGAAGCAGTTATTGGCTCCCGCGACAGATACTCACCACTTCCCAAAAATTTCAGAAGGCCTTCTGATTTACAACCCGGAGAAAGGTCCGCGAGCGGTCGCGGATACTCTCCCTAGTATTTCAATTCTTTAATTTTTGACAAGATGTTTTTACATTTTTTTATTGCGATCCTATTGGGATTGGCAACGCCTGCAAATACAAATAACAATTGCAACCATAACGGAGGTACAACAGTAACTACTGCAGGTGATACCGGCGGTGACAATGGCCACTTGCCTCCTCCAAAAATTGGAGATTAAATAAGTAATAAAGGGCGACAATAATGTCGCCCTTTATCTTTTTTAAGCTTTTATGATTTTAATAGGTATTTTAGGCCAGAATAACTACGATTATTTTCATAATTTAGATAAAAACTCAATAACATTGAAATACTATCATTTTACGCTCTTCTCACTATTACTGCTCTTTTCCTGTTCACAAAATAAGGAAGCAAAAAAAAAGGAAGAAATTAATTCCTACTACGATCGTGCATTTGAGTTCAGAGAAAAGAAAATTTCTGATAGTGCCTTTCGATATTTTAGCAAGGCGAAAGATCTCTTTTCGCAACAAAAAGATAGTTTAGGTATTGCAAAATGCCTGGTGAATATGACTATGATTTCTATTGATAGAGGAGATTATTTCGGTGGTCAGGAATTTTCATTAGAAGCTTTACATTATTTTAATGTAAAAGAGAAAAAGCAATTTGCGTATTTAGAGTCGAATCTACATGAACTTGCACTAGCATCTTTTTATCTGAAAAATTACGATCAGGCTATTAAATATTATAGTCTGTCTTTAAAATATGCTCCGGATAGTGCTTCTACATTACCAACTAAGAACAATATTGCGAATGCGTATAAAAACAAAAAAGAATATGCAAAGTCATTTGAAATTTTTCAGCAGGTTTTACAGCAAAAAATCATTAACCCAGAAATTTATGCTATGACATTAACCAATTTGGCATCGGCTAAATGGGAACAAAATAAAAAATATGATGCTGTACCAGAGCTATTGGAAGCATTACGGATTAGAAAAAGAGAAAATGATACCTGGGGTCAAAACTCAAGCTACTCACATCTTGCAGATTATTACCTAAAAAGCAATCCAGACTCAGCTCTTTTTTATGCTACCCAGATGTATCGTATCGCACAGAAGATAAAAAGCCCCGACAATCAAATAGAAGCCTTACAGAAACTCATAAAACTAAGTCCACCCAAAGAAACAAAACATTTTTTCAATGTTTACGAAAAACTAAACGATAGTGTTCAAACTGCACGTAGTGCTGCCAAAAACCAATTCGCACTGATCCGTTACGATACAGAAAAAAGTAAAGCGGATAATCTCGTGCTGCAAAAAGACAACGAAGGCAAAAGGTATCAGATCATCATACTCATCTTCGGTATTGTTTTATTAAGTCTTGTTGGTACCCTTTGGTATAAAAAAAGAAAACAACGATTAGAACTCGAAGCTCAGAACACCATCCGCGATAATAAGCTTAAAACCTCCCAAAAAGTACATGATGTTGTGGCCAACGGATTGTACAGGATTATGAACAAACTTGATAATCAGGAAACCCTAAAAGACAATCCTATTGTTAACGAAATAGAGGAACTTTACGAGCAATCGCGTGATATCTCTTACGAAAGGCCTAGATTGAAAAATCAGCCTTTTAACGAAAAAATATCTGAGACATTAAAATCATTCGCTTCAGAAAATACGAGGGTAATACTCGTCGGGAATTCGGCCCCGTTATGGGAAAAAGTTTCCGAACAGGCCAAAGATGAAATAGAACACGTCCTTCAGGAGCTGATGGTAAATATGGGCAAACACAGTCAGGCAAGCGATGTGGTGATTAAATTTGAGCAGGTACAGCAAAAAATAAACATTTATTATACCGACAACGGTATTGGCATTGCAGGTAAGCCACAACCTAAAAATGGCTTAACAAATACGGGAACCCGTATTGATGCAATTGGTGGTACAATTACCTTTGATACCAAAGTTGAAAAGGGGCTTAAAATCCAAATCTCTTTTCCGGTTTCCTAATTGTATTAAATATGTTTAAAAGAATACTTATTGCCGAAGATCAAGAAACACAGAATATTTCCCTGCAAAAAACATTGGCCGAAATGGGTGTCGAAAAACCCGAATATGTATATTATTGCGACGATGCACTTACGTGGATAAAAAATGCCGTTAGAGAAGGTCGACCTTATGATCTGTTAATCACCGATCTCTATTTCGAAGAAGATCATAACCCGCAAAAAATCGAAGGAGGTGCCGAACTCATCAAAGCGGCAAAAGAGGTGCAACCCAATTTAAAAACCCTGGTATTTTCCGGAGAAAACAGGCCGGCGGTTATCGACATGTTATTTAAAGAAATGTATATTGACGGGTATGTGCGCAAAGCCCGCCACGATGGGCAGTACTTACGCCTCGCCATATCTGCTATCCATAACCATAAAAAATATCTTTCGCCTGATTTAAAACAGGCCAGAAAAGAAAATAATTCTCACGATTTTACCGACCTTGATATTGCAATCATCTCCCAACTGGTAGAAGGGATACCACAAAAAAACATTCCCTACTATCTACAAGAGAACAACATCAAACCCTCAGGCCTGAGCAGTATCGAAAAACGCCTTAATCTCATGAAAGAGGTACTTGGCTTCTCCAAAAATGAGCAACTGGTCGCGTACTGCAAAGATTCCGGCATTATCTAATTTTTTTAACAGAATTATATTATTTATACCGATACTTGATCAATAACTCAAAAGCCAAATCAAATGGACCTTAAGCTTAAATTAGAACAACTTCATCAGCGTGTGGTCGGATTAAAAGATCAGATCAATACCGAAGAGGCTACGAAAAATGCATTTGTAATGCCCTTTATTCAAATTCTAGGTTACGATATTTTTAACCCCACAGAAGTGATCCCCGAACACATTTGCGATATCGGCACTAAAAAAGGCGAAAAGGTAGATTACGTGATTCGCAAAAACAATGAGCCTATCCTCATTTTCGAATGCAAACACTGGAAAGAAAGTGCCGATGCACACAACTCTCAATTGCACCGCTATTACCATGTTTCGAAAGCGCGTTTTGGTGTATTAACCAACGGTACGGTCTACAATTTTTACGCCGATTTAGAAAAACCGAATATTATGGATGAGAAACCATTCTTAACCATCGATATTGAAGACCTGAAAGATAATGCGCTAAAAATCCTGGAAAGTTTTACCAAAAACGAATACAATTTAGAAACCATTCTCGATTCGGCCGAAGGTTTAAAATACATCAAGGCCATCAGAAAGGAATTTGAAAAAGAAATAGACACCCCTTCTGATGAAATGGTAAAATTACTGGTGAACCGTTTTTTCGATAAACCCTTAACGGCAAACCGGATGATCGCCTTTAAAGAATATACCAAAAAGGCATTGGCTATTTCCATCAACGAATCAATCAGCGACCGTTTAAAATCGGCGCTAAATATCAATGAGAAAATTGAGAAAAAGGAAGACGGTAAGGCAATTCCCGTTATAGAAGATCCTGGTACATCAAAAATTGTAACAACCGAAGAGGAACTGGAAGCTTTCCAGATTGTAAAGGCCATTTTGCGCGAGAAGATACCTTCGACACGCATTGCATCCCGCGATACCCAATCTTACTTTGGCGTATTACTGGATGACAATAACCGGAAACCCATCTGCAGGTTCTACTTTAATACCGCGAATAAATACCTCGAAACTTTTCAGAACGGCAAAGATGCCGGAGAGAAAAAACAGTTGTTTAACCTTGATGAACTTTACGATTACAGGGCTCAATTGCATCAAACCATAGAAAATTATTAATTACCCGCTCAATACTCAAAAAAATGCAGGGATTGCTCTATCGTTTGTGTTGGGAGCAGGCAGGGCAATCTCTAATTTAAACGCATAAAATCCTTCTCTATTTGTCATCGTGAGGGGAGTCGAAGGATCTTTTATAACGATTAACATCCAGCACATTCTTTATTTTCAACCATATAAGAAATATAAGATCATTTAAGCTTGCGAAACCCTCACCGCTCATCGTCATTTCGAGCGGAGTGGAGAAATCTGATAGAAAAGAAACTTATAAATTTTGCTTTACGGTTTCCCTTTGGGAAAAGGTTTCTTGCTACGATAGTTTTATAGTCTAAAATAATTTAAGATGAAAATTATTATGTAAACAAAAATGCCCAAAGTAACGGCGATCATGAAGTTCATGATGAAAATTGTACTTACTTACCTTCCAGTGATAACAGAAAATATTTGGGCGAATTTTCTTCATGTAAAGCCGCGGTAACCGAAGCGAAAAAAACTTACAGCAAATCAAACGGTTGCAGAACATGTTCTATAGACTGCCACACAACTTAAAACTAATATAGCTTTTAAGTGCTTAAAAACTGAAGGATTGTTTCATGTTCGTTTAAGAAGATGGGGCAATCCTTCTTTAGTGTTTATATCGCCCGTAAAAACACATAATCAACTGAAAATCAGCATGTAAATTTTCTTAAATACTTTGTCTTTTTACGGTTTTCCGTAAGGTTTGGGGCTTATGCTTGTATACTTTTGAAGTATAACTTAAAAACAAACTTATCATGGAATATAAAGTAGTGCCATTCACCGCAACATTGAATCAAAAAAATGAGACTACAGCTGCGGTTGCTATTCAATTAGAAAATCTAATCAAGCAATTTACTAATCAAGGCTGGGAATATATCAGATTGGAAAGTGTTTCAACCTATGTGCAGCCTGATCCAGGGTGTTTTGGCTTAGGTAGCAAACCTGGTTATTTAGCTTCTTATCAAATGGTTGTTTTCAGCAAAGGAGTAATATGAAAATAATTTTACTCTCGATCATAAAAATTTACTGGGCAGTATTCGCTAAAGATAAAAGGCGTAAATGCATTTTCAGATTAAGTTGCTCTAAGCATGTTTATCAGGTTACCAAAGAAGAAGGCCTGCTCAAAGGATTTAATGCATTAAAGTATCGATATGAAAACTGTAGAAATGGGTATCATATTTTCGAAAATCATATCGATGGGAGTAAGATGATGATATTACCCGATGGTCAATTGCTTCAAGAAAATGAGATTGCAGTTAGATTTTTCTCCTGCAGCTAAGATTTAGTCTCTAAATTAATTGAATTCCTATTCTTTTTCATCAATGAAATCATTCCTGATCGTTTGCTCAATCTGCTGTTTTGTAGCAATATTGAAGTTGCCCATTGAATTTTATACCTTTTTAAGAACCATTGTTTCATTGGGAGCGGGATTACTCATTTACAGTTGGATCAAACAAAAAAACTATGCTTTGGCAATTGTTTTCGTGCTTGTGTTGATTCTGTTTAATCCTCTATTCCCCATTTACCTGCATCGGAAAAGCATCTGGATCCCACTTGATATCATCACCGGACTCCTGTTTTTAATCATTGCCTTTTATAAGAAAAGTGAACCTGCAAAACAAGAAGAAAAAGCCACTGAAATTTTACCCGTTCAAAAAACATACTCCAGAGACCGGATTGTTTCGGCAAAAAAAGAAATACAATAATCACATCATAAATCAAACTAAAACTTAATGTTATGATTGCCCAAATAGAAGAATTTTTTAACCCAAAAACAGCCGATCCGCCTCAGGATGAAAATGTGGAGATCAGGGAGCCTGTTACCGAAGAAACCGAGGAAGTAAGAAAAAGAACTTACCACGAAGCAGGTTTCAGAGACGGATCGCGAAACAGTGGTAGCCCACTGGCACTTTCGATCTGTTTAAACGCCATTTACGCCAGGTTTCAAAACGAAGAAAAAGAACTGGTAGAAAAACAGCAACTGGCGAAAGAGCCCTATATCAACGAGCAGAAAACTAAAGAAACCGAAATCAAAACACTGGTCATCAGCAAAGAAGGTAAAGAACAGCAGATTAACAAGGTAGAAACCGATATCAGGGCGGTAAAAGATAATATCGAAGAACTAAAATTCGAAATCAACGACCTGCCCCGGAATCCTGAAAAATACCACATTAGTGCTTCAAAAGGTGCTTCAAGTAAGTTCTGGATCGGTTTAATCATCCTCATGCCTTTAAGCCTGTATTTATTTACCTTTTACATTTCTACCTCTTATTCTGCCTTTTTTAAACCCTTTGATGCCAATAGCACCATCATTATGAATGTGCTTGATTCGAAAGCTTTTGAAAAGGCCTGGCATGATGGATCGCTGGAAGGTGCTTTTGTCACCTTTATCCCTTTTGTGTTTTTAGGACTGGGTTATTTAATCCACATGTTCGGAGAGTTTAAAAGCATTTGGAATTATATTAAAATCGGTCTGTTATTGCTTACCACCTTTGTTTTCGATGCCATTTTGGCTTACCAGATAGAGGAAAAGATTTACGAGTTAACTAAAACATTTGATACACCTGAATTTAATATCCCTATTGCCTTTGGCAAAATCCAGTTCTGGGGAATCATTTTTGCCGGTTTTGTGGTGTACCTTATCTGGGGAGTAGTGTTCGATTTTATCATGAAAGAACATCAGGAGAAAGACAAAATCAAACACGAACAGCTGCGGAGAAAAAAAGACATCCAGATCCATCAGGATAGGATAAGCGACATTGAAATCCAGAAAGCAAAATTGACAGAAGAACTTAGCGACATTAAGAAAAGTTCGCTGGAGGCACAGGGACGTATTATTACACTACAACGGATAATCGATGCCGTAATTATTCCCACCAAGGAGTATGTGCTTTATGCTTCCGAGTATATGAAAGGCTGGATTACGTTCGTGAGTGAAAAGCTCCATATTTCAATGCATGAAAAAATTGTTCTTCAAACTGAATGTATTGCCTGCTACAACGAAAATCTTAAAAGTGTAGGGGCCAGCGAAGATTCGCAAAATTCTGTTTACGTCACTACTTTATAACCCCTGGCATCATGAAGTCAACATTACTAAAAATATTAATACCGCTCTTAATTACAGCTGCTTTTGCTAAAGAGGGTAAAGCCCAACCAGCGCAACAGAATCTCAATATTAGCTTTTTACTGGATTTATCTGATCGGATAGATCCTAAAAAGAATCCTGATCTTTATCAGAGAGATTTAGGCTACATAAAATCGATAGAAACAGCTTTTGTAAACCATGTAAAAGAGAAAAAGATGATGCTTTTGAATGATCAGATGCAGGTTTTCTTTGATCCAATACCTAAAATTCCGAATATCAATCAACTGAGTCAACAGTTAAAAGTTAGTTTTAATCCAAAAACAAGTAAAAAAGACATTTTAAGCGTAGATAACACGTACACACAGATCTCTTCAAAAATCTATCAGCATACTATTAAATATGGTCGTTATATAGGCTCCGATATCTGGAAGTTCTTCAAAAACAATGTTCAGGATTATTGCATTAAACCCGGGCATCGGAATATTTTAGTTATACTAACCGATGGTTACATGTATCATGCGAATAGCATTATCGTGGATGGCGGTAAAAGCTCTTATATTACTCCGGAATTTCTCCGTTCGAAAAAACTCAACGCTGCAAGTTACCAAGCCGTCATGAAGAAAAACAATCTTGGTTTTATTGCCTTCCCCTATAATTTAAAAGAACTTGAAATTATTGTTTTAGGCATCAATCCCTCCATTAAAAACCCTTACGAAGAAGATGTCATTAAACAATACTGGGCAGATTGGTTTAAAGCGATGAAGGTTAAGAAATATGAATTAAGGCCAACTGATTTAGCAGCCAATTTAGCGCCTGTAATTGATAATTTCATTAAAGGAAAACCATAATCCAATTTATAAATAAAGATTAAATCCTCTTATTTTTTATTAAATCATTCCCTCATCATGAAAATCCTCTCCTTATTAATTTTTTTCGTTATCAACATTACTTGTAAAGAAAACACAACCGTGTACATTTGCAACAGTCCTGGCGCTAAAAAATACCACATTACCTCAGATTGTCGTGGTTTAAGTAGTTGTTCCTATAAAATTGTAAAAGTAGATATAGACAAAGCCAAAAAAGACGGAAAAGTATTATGCAAGTGGGAAAAGTAAGTCTATTGGTTTTATTATTATTAACACTGCAAAGCTGTTTCATCCAGCCAGGCGAGAGCAAACCTTTAAACAACTCCCACCTTTCCTTTACTGCCAAAGTGATCCGCATTATGGATGGCGATACCATGGAAGTATTATACCAAAACCAGCCCATCAAAATCCGTTTGGCGCATATCGATTGCCCCGAGAAACGTGGCCACCAGCCTTTTGGTACTAAAGCCAAACAAGCCCTGTCCGATTTATGTTTTGGACGAATGGTAACGGTTCAGGGCCAAAAATACGACCGCTATAAAAGATTGATCGCCGTAGTGATTAACGATAAAAAACAGGTGCTTAACCAGGAAATGCTTAAACTGGGCATGGCCTGGCATTTTAAAAAATATTCAAGCGATCCGTTGTATGCTCAATTGGAGATAAACGCAAGGAAAAATAAAGTAGGTTTATGGCAAGAGGCCAATGCGGTAGCGCCCTGGGAATGGCGGAAAACAAAGCATAGTTTGGCAAAGTAGTCATAAGAAGCCATCATCAATCCGGCACGACTATACTAAACACGTTTAGTTGAATAATTTTCTGACTAACAATTACTAATAAACATGAGACCAACTCACTAAATTAAAAGTGATCGTTTCTTAGCTCAAATGTTACCTTTCAAGTTTATGAAAAGAATTGAAATGTTACAAACAAGTAATGACTTATATTTTTTAGGCAATAATAAGCTAGTTATTAGACTTTTGTGTCTATTTTTACTTTTTCTAACCATTTGTATTATAGCCAGTGCTCAAAGGCGAATAAAGTCGCGTGTATAGGCTTAAAAAACAATAGGGGACCTGCTATTAAAACGCCATAATAGTGGTTGTGTTCGCAACGAATTGCGACCAATCAATCGTTTCTTGATCTTGTTATGATCCTCATTGATACTGATCCCTTCAACGGCTGCAATTTACCAACTGGAGGCAACCATCCCAGTAAATAATCTTTGCTTTGGGATATGGTATTGACCATCTTCTACCTCTTCTAAAATGGAGAGGAACCAATAAAACATATAGGCCGCAGCAGTGTTATTAAAACTGGCTGTTAACAGGTTTATAGATAAGTACTCGTGAAAAGGGATCATCAGCTGCAACATATCTATTATGCCAACAATAGAGAATATTCTTTAAATTCGGTAACAGCTAACCATTAGTTTTCTATTTTCATCATTACTAATCAAACAAAATTTTTGGCCTGTGATCACTAACTCTTATATTGCCGATGGTAAAAAACACAAATGATTGAAATATTTTTAGCATCTGACCAACCAACAACATGCCCAAGGTGTGGAAATAGAAGCAAACTATTAGAAGACTTTAATATATCTCAAAGGCACATTTGTTTAGACATACAATGTAGTTTTGAATTCATTTTGGAGTTTGATAATACAATATGAAAACAGGGCAGAAACTATGGACAAGGGAAGAGT
Source organism: Pedobacter alluvionis (assembly GCF_003664035.1). Taxonomy (GTDB): domain Bacteria; phylum Bacteroidota; class Bacteroidia; order Sphingobacteriales; family Sphingobacteriaceae; genus Pedobacter; species Pedobacter alluvionis. The sequence goes on along the minus strand of NZ_RCCK01000013.1, from coordinate 378,041 downwards.
TGATACTTGCGATCAATTTATATTGCAAACTTCCATTCGGTAGATTACATAATTCTAATCCAGAAATTATAAAACTTTCAAACCTTATAGGTAGAACGGTAAGCGCGGTAGCATATAAATTGGTCAATTTCGCTAGCCTCGATCCAAGTCTGCAAGTCCGAGGCATTAAAGGTGCGGCTAATGCAAGTAAGCTGGATGCAGAGATTTGGAACGAATTCTACAACAATTGGAATCTCTTGCCTTATGAAAGTGAAAAACTATTGGCAAACTTCCAGCATACCACAGTTGAAATACTCAACCATATTCCGGAAACCGAGCTACGTCGAGAGGGGCTAACGAGGGAACAACTGGTAAAGGTTAGGGTCAATCAATCTTTCTTTCGAAGCTCCATTTTAGCATCGTATAACAATACCTGTTGCATAACTGGAATTACCCAGCCAGAACTTTTAGTTGCTGGACACATTAAACCTTGGAGTGTTGATGAAAAAAATAGGCTAAATCCTCAAAATGGAATTGCGATAAATGCCTTACATGATAAAGCTTTTGAAAGCGGTTTGATTACGATTACACCTGATTATAAAATTAAGATTTCGCCATCTTTACTTAAGCAAAAGGAATCAAGGTCAATCGAAGATTACTTCTTGAAACTTGATAATAAGGATATCATTTTACCTTCTAAGTTTCTTCCAGATATCGAATTTTTAAAATATCATAATGAATTTAGGTTTAAGTTTTAATTCAAAGTGCCTTGTTGAAAATGAGAAAGCTCCTTTAAGCAGTTACTTCGCTTAAAGATCTAAGATGTTATTGCAGATACTTGGCCGCATTTAATTACCCCAGCTTTACCTGTTGTTTACCTGTTCCAGGTACCAGGCTTACCCCAGGGTTACCCTACGGTTACCTATCCTTTACCTTTTGTTTACCTAAAAGGTAAAGCCAGGCTTTGTTTTGGCTAAACGACAACACTGTTTATGGTTATGCTGCCCTGAAGCAGTGTGCCACCTGCGCCTCGTTTTTTGCAACGCCCTGCAGAACACCGATGGTCCATTATGGCTCAAAACCGGCGGGTTTTAGTTCAATTTAGCTCATTTAAGTCCAAAATAACGTGCAAATGCCGCCAGGCAGCTAGGTTTGAGCATGGATTTAAACGTACCGATATAAACAGAAATCCTTTTTTGAACAAACATTTTTTCACTTAAAAAACTGATCATGGCAGTGTATTCAAAAGGCACCAATGGTGCATTCTCAGGTAAAGCAGGCAGTATTGTGGGCAGCAACTGGCGTGGAGTAGATTACCTTAAAAGTATGCCGAAAAAAAGCAATAAGAAAGGTTCTGAACTCCAACTGGCACAACGGCGTAAATTTGCACTCGCTCCACTTTACCTCAGCCCAATTAAAGACATTTTAAATATTGGTTTCAAAGATAAACAGCTCAACAAAACTACCGGTTACAATGCTGCGGTAAAGATTTTTTTAAACAACGCGATTGTTGGCGATTATCCTGATTTTGCAATCGATTTTTCACAGATCGTACTCAGCAAAGGTTCGCTCTCCGAATTTCATGGTTTAAGTGCTGCCCTACAGGGTATCAATCTTGTACTCATCTGGCAGTGCATTACGAACCGTTACGATGCTTTCGACGATGATATGCTAATGGTGGTATTATTTAACGATACTAAAAAAATGCATCTCGTATATGAAGCAGCACAACGGGCAGCTTTAACCTACACGGCAATTGTAGGCAATACCTTTGCCGGCGATGTGTTTTATGGCTGGGCCTTTGCCGTTAAGCGCGAAAACAATGTGGTGTCTAACAGTCAATACCTGGGCAGTTTTACCATGCCTCAGGCTTAACCCATGAACCCTGCCCTAAGTTGCGATTATATCCGGTTGGAGCAGGGTTTATTAATTTTTTGTTTTTTGATCTACACTTTCCTCAATGCCGTTTTTAATACCGAGAGAAGGAAAAGGATCAAAAATACAATGGTCACAGGAGCAAAAACTTCTAACCAGCCAATGCGTCCGATAATTATTTTGATAATAAAAAGGATGCTGCTAAACAGCATCCCCAATAAGATCAAGATTTCCTTAAAACCCCTTTGTTTTGTTTTCTTTATGCGTCTTTTTGCCACAGGTTTTTCTTAAATGGTTAACTTATAGCAATGTAATTTCAACACGCCTGTTCTTTTTTCTTCCAGCATTGGTGTTATTTGAGGCAATCGGATTTTCAATACCTTTTCCTGTGGTGCTTATCCGGCTTGCTTCAATATTTAATGCCGTTAAATGATTTTTGAATGCATCGGCCCTCGCCTGCGATATCTGTTGGTTTACTGCCAAGGGGCCATCACTGCTTGCATAACCATCAATATGGATGGATGCCGCAGGGTTTTTGATCAAATAAGCGACAATGCGTTTGATTAAAGTTTTGTTGGTGTTTGCAAAAGATGATGAACCTTGAACAAATGTTACCGGTACCCTATGATTTAATGCTTTGAGTGTTGCAGTTTCTAATTTAGGCGAAACATCATCCGGACTGTCTTTTTTGTTTGATTTTTCTTCGGTTCCTAAAGCCTTTATCGGCGCAGCTGTTGTGTCTGTACTATCAACTTTTTCTTTTGCCAGTGTTATGGCGGTAGCCACGCCAGCCGAATCTGAAGAAACATTTTGGATGGGTTCTTTTGCAACAGTATTTAACGTTTTATTAGATGCATAATACCAGATACCACCACCAACAATTAATATCCCAAACAACCCAACTAACCACGCCCGTGACTTTGGAGCTGGGTTCTCAACCTCTCTTTTAGAAAGATCAAATTTAGATGGTTCCTTTTTAGAACCATCGTTTTTATTTAAATCAAATGCCATAATTTTTTATTGTTTAGGTATACATATCAACTAAAGTCTGTAAACTACCGGTGTGCGCCCTGCCCATTGCTTCAAATTCCCAGCTATCGCCAACACGGAATAAACGCCCAAATTCTACAGCATCTTCATTGGTATATTGATCTTTGAGGTCGTAACGCAATATTTCCGAACCATTACTTTCGTCAACGATTCTGATGTAACAATCATTCACTTTTCCAAAATTCAGGTCTAATGTTCTCCTGTCTTTTTTATTGTCATGCGGGTATTTACAGATTGTACAGCATATAATAATCTGTTCAATTTTATCGCTGACTTTGGATAAATCGATAAACATATCTTCATCGTCGTCGCCATCACTTCTGGTTCCATCCGGATCATCAATGGCACCGATAATTGCCCCGTCTTCAGTAAACGGCCTAAATAGGCCTTTTTCTATCTTATCCTCAATTTTATTACCCATCCTGATCTGCCCGTAAAAGGTAAAGTAAGAATCAGAAGGGATTTTAAAATCACTGTCTATCGAAAAGGCCGAAACATCGAGGTCGAATTCTGGTCCTCCCGGTTGCTCGTTAGGATCCCAGCCCATTCCAATTTTTACAATGGTAAGTCCAGGCGCTGCCTTTGAAAGGGAAAACCGGTCTCCCTTATTTAAGTTAAAACTGCTCATCTTTTATTGATATAATTCTATTAATGTATTAAGGCCACCAGAAAAAGCCTGGCCAAGGGCCTCTACATTCCACTCGCCGCCATTTCTGGATAAAGAGGCAATCATCAGGGAATCTTCATTTGTAAATTCTTCCTTAAGCATATATTGGCACAGAACCGATTTATCGGCATGGTTCCTGATATTGATATAAGAGTTTTGAACATTGCCAAAATGATGGCCTCTTTCTTCACTTTGATCGATGGTTACCGCAAAATAAAAGAATTCCACCCTTGGGTCTATTTTGGATAAATCGATATGGATTACCTCATCGTCTCCGTCACCTTCGCCACCCCTGCTATCGCCCGGGTAATGGGTAGAACCATCGGGACTCGTGTTGTTGTTATAAAAAACAAAGTATTCATCAGCAAGGAGTTTGCCGTTTTCGCCCAGCATAAACACGGAGAGGTCGAGGTCTACCGGGTGCCCGTTTACAACAGCGGTATCCCAGCCCAGGCCTGCAATGAGGTGATTTAAGCCCGGTTCTTCCCCGATCAGGGAAACGGGTTTTCTTTTTTCTATTTGTATAGCCATTTTATTATGTTTTAATTAATGCGTCTAACTTTTTTTTGGAGGTAGCGGTGGTGGTTTTACTGAATTATTTTTTGTGCTTTGCGGTACTTTTAATTCGGGTAGCCTGGGAATATTCACAGATTTTGGAGCGCTACTTTCTTTTTTTGGTGGCAAAGGCGGTGGTGATTTAGGGGTTGGTAGCGGAGGCCTTGTCATTACCGGTGCTGCAGCAGGGGCTTTTATTTTTACACTGTAATTGGTACTGGCAATTTCCTGAAAAACAGACTGCATAGTATCTTTAACATCCAGTGGCTGTAATGCGATAACATGGTGATATTTTTTAAGCAGTTTTTCGGTAAAATAAAGTGTGTTGATTTCTTCTGATCCAAGCAAGATCATCACATCATCTACCGATAAGTTATTTACCTTCAACAGATCGTCTATTGCCGTAAAAATCATTCCATCGTTGGCATAATAATGAAGCCTGTCGTTCAAATTTCTTTCCCTTACATTAAACCAGTACCGATTTCCGTCGGATAGTTCAGCCTCACCATTAATAATCGGATTGATATTTTGAAGTAAACCTGCACAGAACGGCAGCAGAAAAGAAATTTCGTTCTCTTTATTAATCGACAGATAAGAGTTTTGGAGGATAATGTATTCTACAATCATATCGGCCAATATTTTTACCCTTGGATCTGCCCCCTGACCTACCAGTTTGGCTGAACCCAGCACGTTGGCCTTACTATTTTTATAAAGTTTTAAATAAAGTACATCATCAATACCATTCATTAGCAGGATAGCCTTATTGTTTGGCAGTACCTGTTTTTGAGTCAGAATATTAAAAAGTGTATGGTTATATCCAACGCGGTCTAAATTAAAGTAACCGGCTTCCTGGAACAGGGTTTCGATAAGCGATTTTTCATTATCTTCAATATCATCATCAAATAAAAAGCGTAAAGGGAACTGCTGCCTGTACGATTCGATAGAATCGGCTTTGTATATTACCGTATTTAAAAAGTGCGACAGGTATTGTTCAATCCCGTAATAAAACAGCTGTTTAACAGGCTTTTGGTTGCCGTAAATAATAAAGTGTTTACTGGGATCCTTTACAATTTCAAAGTAATTACCATAAGCATACGGATCATTCTTATAGAAACGTTCCCTCGCTGCGGCCCCAAAAATAAAATCGTTGCCATTTACGTAAAAGTATAAAGGAATTTCATTCGATTCCTTCATTTTTAATGGAGCATAAGGGTTACTGTCTGATTGATACCAGAAAGAAACTGTCCGCTTCGATATTTTTGCTAATACGCAGAATTTCATCTTCACTATTGTTTTTGAATGCCCTTAAGCAAGTGTTTTTCAAAGAATTTCATTCCTTCCAGAATGATGATTGGCGCCACATAATCGAAATCTTTCTGATCATCGTGTTTCCGCTTTTGCGCTTTAATAAAATCCGGCTCGCCTTTGATGTAGTTTTCGATGTTCATATCCTGAAAACCCGCCATAAAATCTGTTGCATTCATTTTTAAACCGAACATGCTCGATGAGACCTTATAAAACAGGTCTGCAAAATCCATAAACCTTGGGCAGTGTGATTTACCTTCCTGCGGCAAACAGATAAAATGATTGCCAATGTGCTCCAGCATTTCAGGGGTAATGGAATTAGTTGATTCCAGGTATTTAAATTCGCCATTTGGCGTAACCACACAGAAATTATCTTCACCTAATATCTCGATGGCCTGTTTGTTTGTCGGCACCAAAATGCTGGTGATATTGGTTGGGATGGCCAAACCTTTAGATACTTCGTATTTAACATCCGCATTGTCTGTTCCGCGCTGCGAATTGATATCGATTATTTTTAATGGACTGGTGGTTATCGGACTAATAGTTTGTTTGGCTACTGCTTCTCCACCCATTCCCCTGATAAACATCTGTGTATAATAATCATCTGCTGCGGCCGGATTTACTGCAGTAAACCAATCGAATATCCTTGCCCCTTTACCTGCAAATGCAATTTTTATTTTTGGTGGAATGGCTTTAACTGCTGGTGGTGCATCTTCTGATTTTACAATTTCATTCCTTAATTTATAAGCCAGCTGACCTGCGTAAAACATGATCAAACCGGTAACGTAAAGGTTAATGCTCATCATTTCCTTACATTCGGCAGCGATTAAAAGGTAAAAAGTTTCAAAATCTGAGGCTTCTAAACGGTCAACAACCTGTTCGAAATAATAGGGAGCGGTATTTTCGTTAAATTTAGGTGTACCGGAATTTAAGCCCTGGATCGATATTTTTTTCTTTTCGCATATCCTGAGTAGCACATTTTTAAAATTTGGAGAAAACTTAGTAGCCTGTGCCACACGTTCGGCAGCGAAACGGATCGAGTTCTGTTTGATCATTGCCTTTCCACCTTCCATTGAGCACAATGCGGTAATATCTGTTGTACTGCCACCGATATCGAAACAGAGTACCAACTCTCCTGGATTAATAGAGTACCCCCCATTTGGGCGCACCAGGTAATTGGCTACGGCGCAGGCTTCGGATAAGGACTCTTCGTTGCTTAACTTTTTGAAATCGAACCTTACCGGACCGGTTTCCGTTTTGATATCTACCGCTGTAAGTGTTTTTTTAGCCTCATTTCCCCATCCTGTAGCAACATCTGCTTTAGGTTGCTCGCCCCAGCCACTATTGACCGTTTCTGTTGCACCCCATGCCGGTGTTGTGGCTACAGGTGCTGAAGCCTGGCTGCCCCAGCCACCCGATTGAGCTACCTGAGATCCCCAGCTGCTGCTGCCCGATGTGTCGCCGATATCGGAAAGATCAGAAGGAGGGAAGGTTTTTAATTTAACGTTGCTTTCAATTGGTGATATTTCTTTGAGCGAGTCCCATATCCCTCTGTATTCGCTTAATAATTCTTTCCCCATAGATGAGGGGTACGACCATTTTAAAGTATGTGGTTCATGGCCTTCGATAAACAATTGTGCGTACACATGAAGCAGTAAGGTACTTAAATAGGCGGTTTTGTAACTCTTGTCAATCTGCTGGGTAGACCACTTCATATTGTACACCAGCTCTGCCCTGCCAATCCGGTTATAACCTAAAATGTATCGGTTGTTTTCTGCATTTTCAATGGGTAGGTTTTTTTCAAAACATGGAAAACCACCTTTTACCGCCTGCGCCATTAATGAATTGACCTGGATGTTGCCGTCGTTCACCACTCTTCTAGAATCGTGGATGGTTAAAACAGATTTGATGGAATTGGTCAGGATTTCGTCGTTCTGAAAGAAGAAAATCTCATCTTCCACTGCAGGCCTCTCGTCATTATTTTTGCTATCGCTGGCCAGCAATGATACCCTCTTATTGGTCAGTTTTAAATTTTCGCAAACCTCATTCCGTTGATCAGAAAAATAAGCAATAGAGGAATTTGTGCTGCCAAAATCGACACCCAAAAAGGCTGGCGACAATGTTCTTGGCGCGTTTAACATATTCACCGGTAAAGCCTGTGTATTGCCCGATCCATCATAACGGATAATCCCAAAACCACAATCAACCCCTGCATGTGCAAATTTTACGCCTTTAAAAGGTTTATTGCTTTCGTATATCTCGTATTTGTATTTATTGTCGGCCACCGCGTTATTGGATGCGATATGCAACTGCGCTTTAATGTTGCCGTATTTTTCGGAGATTACTGCCGCCTTTCCGTTATTGGCGAGGTATAAAGGAACACCATTCTCATCTAAAACTATCCTGAAAAAATCATCATCAACATTTCCGATAAATGGCGTAGCCTGAAACTTAGCGTCGTTATGCGGTATTTCTGAATAAAGAAAATATCGGTTCCATTGTTTGGATATAAAATTAGGCCACATTAAAATGTCTTTACCGCTTATCGATTCGGAAGTTACCCTGTAAATTACCTCTTTTACAATCTCATTTCCGGTTTCGGTATATAGTTTTAACTGAACGATCAAGCGTTCGCCGTCTTTATCCGTGGGGTCGTAAATGGCGGTAATCCGTGATTTTACGTTTGATGATTCTGAAATGCCCACCAATGCGTCAAGCGTAGCACCAAAAACATTTAGGGCCATTGGCGTTAATGGCAGGGTAAAATAAGCATAGCTGTTCAGCTGGCCTTTGGTTTCGGCGGCCAGTAGCAATATGGGTTTTGATTTTAGAAAGTTCCGGGTTCCCATACCTTCCCTGCCAAAATCGATCTGGGCAATCTCGGTAGTATCCGGAAGCAGTAAATCTTTCGGATCGAATAGGATACTTCCTTCTTTCAATTCGTTATAGATAATCCCCTCCGAACCGTATAATTCTGTTGAATAATTGAAAAGCAGGCCAAAAGGATAATTGAATAAAGAGCCAACTTCGGGTGATGTAGATTTATCAAGTTTTGGATATCCCTTTGCCTGCTGATAAATAACCATATCGTTCATCCAGGCTTGGATACAGGTCGAAATATTTCCATATTCAGGTCTGATCAGTTCTTCTACTCCGGCATAATTTAACCTGAACCTTTCAATATTATCCAGAATGTGTTTCGCGTAACCATACAGTGTAAAAAGTTCCTGCGGATTAATCTCAGATTGTAAAGGATCGATAAATTTTCCGTTCTGCACGTTGATGAAAGGGAATTTTTCCTTAATCTGGTACGATACCGAAGTAAAAACAAAGCTATCAGGTGAAGTTCCGCCAATAACGTTACCCTTAAAAGACATTACATCAATAAAGGGTATTTTATCTGCATTATTTGCTAAAGATTGATCACACCATAAGGGTTTTCGCTCGAATAACATATTGCCAAATGCACCAGTGGGTTCGTATATATTTTCTGTTGTATTTAAATGGCCGCCGTCCGAATAAGATAGATGAATCCTATTCACTTCTATATCTTTATAGTTTAAGGCTATACAACTGATCAATCCTTTCCATTCACTGATCAGGGATTTATAGAATAACATTAAACCTGATGCTTCAGCTTCTTTATCGCGGATATTATCTATGGCATTTTTGAATAAATTGGCCCGGGCAAATACAGAAGGTATACCAGATACAATTGTTCCGATATTAACAGCAGAATTTCCGTCCTGATCAACAGCGATTTCGGGTATCAGGATGTTTTTTGTAAATACTTCAAGCTGGGGAATTTTATCCCAGGCAAATTCGACGCCGTTCGGCTCTGTTTTGGGATGAACTTTTATCGCCAGTGCTTTGATTCTTTTATCAGACATGGTTCTTTAGTTTATATCGAAGTTTTGTGAAATGGTAAGTGCGTTAAAAATGTGCGCTAGGAATTTCTCCTTGGTCGTATTTACTTTTTGCTCGTCTTTAGGATTGGTATTGATCAGTTTTTCGACAAAAAGATCATAGCGATCCCTAAAAAGTCCTCCTTTACTCCAATGGTGTTTTTCATCCAGGAAAATGGTTCCAACATCCAATTTTTTTAGTTCGGAAGGGTTATCAGGGAATGACTTGCTATCAAAGAGGAACCTGCCCGGGGCAACGGAGTTCCTCACCTGGTAAAGCCAGCCCGGTATAAATTTGGCATCTTTGAATGTGTAGGCGAAGAGTTTAAAGTATTCGTTTATATCTTTGCATTCTGCATCGGTAATGGTACTGTACTGATTGAGTTTTTGGTTCTCACATTGTTTAATGAAACCTTTTATACCGGCATCATCAAAAGCACCACCATTTTTGGTTAAAGAAATGTGTGCAAGGGAGAAAAAAGCACCCAGTTTATTTACAAATATTTCACCTGATTTATTTTCATTGCCTATAAAGTCGTCAAAAGAAAAATTGAACGAATTATCTTTAAATTCTACTGCTTTATACAGGTAATCGGCTTTTGCACTGTTAAAGCCATCATTCCGGGTAAAGAAATTGTATGCCGCACAGGCACATAACAATTCTGTAATGTGACAGGGATTTTTTTGTTCGCTTCCTCCGGTTATGGTCTGATTGGAAATGTTGTTGCCATCAATTTTTTTGCTTTCTATCGGCCAGCCGATATGGTACAATAACTTATAACACTTCTGAACCGTAGGGTCGCTCTGATAAAACTGCAGCGCAGCCTGACTGTTTAAAGGAAAAAATGATGAATCGGCGATTACACTATTCGCTTTGCTGGCTTTCTGTTTATCATCGGGTTTATTAAAAGTGAAATACTCTGTTAATAAAGTAGAACCAAATTTGGCCTTGGCGAAATCGATACTGGCATTTCCGTTAGAGCGGATTTTTACAAAATCCTGTAGTGCTTTAGGGATGACCGGGATAGATGATGCACCTGTACCACCGAATATAGACCCAAAAATGAAAACCCTCGCATTTGCACCGGCACTTTCCAGTTTACCCATAAAAGTATCCAGTTCGCGCTCCTGCGATTGTACTGCCGCACCTTTGATGATATTCCGCGCTGCTTCTACAATACCATGGTACATCAGCATAGAACCCAGGTGGGTTTGGGCCCGGTAGCCATGATCCAATGCAAACTCCTGTACCGAGCCATTGTCCAAAAACAGATCGGAGATTAATTTATTGGCTTTTTGCTGTTCGGGAGAGCCTGTGGTAATTTTACTAATGTTTTTGTAGGTTTCCCTTCCAGGTCCAGCATAATTGGTAAAAAACCGGTGTAAATTCAGTTTTGCTGAGAAAAAAGTATTTGCATTTGGGGTTCCGCCAACACTGGTACCGGTTGTTTTGATCCGGTTATAAAGACTGATCAGTTCTTCAACCCGTCCTTTATTCCCGTTATTTTGATCGGTATCAAGCGTGAGGATTTCGATTTCCTGATTGTCGAACATCCCGATTCCACACAAGTGGGTAAAAGCTTCCAGGCAGCGCATCCCGGTACCGCCTATGGCGATTACGAATAATTTATCCATTGATGTTTGATTAGGGATTAAAACCAGTGTCCGATTTTTCCGGTGGCAAATATTTTGCTCATTACAAAACCGATGATGATGTAGAGCATAAAACCGATAGCTGTACCAATACTTAAGGCTGTTACATAATTATTCAATACCATAATGTTTGCATCTGGTTTGAATACATAATAGCCCAATAGAAAACAGACTGCCGGATTTATGATGGCCAATACCCAAAACCAGGTTTTACGTGCCTGTGGGTCTTTAGGATTACTCCCACCTTCGAACTTGATGGCGTTTGCAATGATGGCAGATAAAAGAAGAAAGATTAATGCGGTGATGATCGAGATGATGTAAGCTGACGTTGATTCCATTTTAGAATTATTTTAATGATTTTAGATTACTGTTTAGTTTTAATGTAGTACGAGTACACTACTTTGTCTACGGGCTTAAGCTCCTGCAAGGTGTTTTTTATAGATTCTGACAAAGCGGTATTAGGAGTATTTTTGATGTTCACCCATTCAAATTTGGCCATTTTGGCGCCCTGTAGATTAGGAGTAGCTGCGTTTGATAAAATATCCACCTTGATCAACCCTTCTGGATTATGGATGTTGGCTACACTGGATTTAGGGTCGAAAGAAACACCAAATTCTATATGTTTTGGGTTAGATGCCCTGGTATTGGCAAAAAGGGTTTGATTTAAGGTAAAAACCTCATTTATTGGGTTCGCTGCCTGTGCTTTATAAATCCATTGTTCTTTTAATTTCCCGTCGGCATTGTAACATGCCAGTGCAATTGCATCCTTTTCCTGATCAGAAAACTTAGCCTCGCCATTATTTCCTTTGGTTAATTTAGGTTGGTGTTTCTTAGCTTCTTCTGCTTTGGCAAAATTTTCAAAATCGGTAGTTACATCCGAAACCTTTACACTGAAATTCCCGAAAGTGTAACTATCTTCATTACTGAGGTCAATAAAAAGTTTCCTGAAGAAATCGTTAAATTGATTTTGGCCAGCGTATGTAGTGTGCAGTTGATCGATGTTTTTCCAATCTAAACCAAGCGGATAAAACTCAAAGTTGTACCCGTTTTTAAGGCCGTTAATGTAACCCTCTTTTAAATCAAGGATATTTTTTGCCTTATCTGATTTTGCACTTTCATCATAAAAAATACCGCCTGATTTTTCTGAAGGATATGCTGTAGATAGCTTATAAGCATTGTTTGATAAATCAAATCTGGTTGTTGATGGAGAAAGTTTTGATTCGAGTTTTGAAATCATGCTTCCTGCATCAGGATTACCACAGCTGAATATGGTAAAGTAAAGATGTTTATTAACCTTTCCTTCTTTATAATCTGCAATAAAAAAATGGACCGCATTTCCTTTTGCCAGCCATTTGGAGAAGGGGATTTTTAAAAAGGCCGTATTGGTCACCTCTATGTTATTTTGCCACTCCTCAAAATCGGTAATCAGGAGCGCATCGTTGTTGCCTGCAACAATTTTCTCTACTGTAGCTTGTAAAGGCGCCCAAATATCAGCGTATTGCTTCGGGTCGCTTACCTGTTGCCCCAATTCGGTTGTATTGGCTACGTTTAATAATGATATTTTTTTGGAACCTAATTTGTAAACTTCAAACTGTTGAGCGAGAACGGCGTTGAAGCAGGACGACATCATACTTTTAATTGTAGGATCATTAAAAGCCTTATTGATACCAGATGAAAAATCAATATAAAGTGCCGGAGTATCTCTTTTAGGATTATCGCCAAGAGTTATGGCTTTATTGTATGCTTCTATACGCTTTCCTAAATCCTGATCATAAAAGTTGAAATTTGCAGCAGCAAACGGATCTTCTGATTTGGATCCTCCGGAACCTTTACATGCTGAAATTGCAAATAAGCCCAGTAATCCCATTATCCTGAAAAAATTCAGGGTATTGCCTGTTTTCATAATTTATAAATTTTAATGTTCCTAGTATTGTTTAGTTGATCAAAAGTATAAGCATGGCAAGGGCAATCCTTACGGAAAACCGTAAAGGGAAAATTAAAGGCGATAAAATTTTGATTTAATTTTTAGAAACCATTACATTTTTGCGCATTCAAACCAATCACCTCAAGCTAACTCTGCTCTACATAACCTGTTTAATGCGTTCAAAATGTATACTAGCGCTAAGCAACATCCCCTAAACTTGAATGGTAGAGATTTCATTAATGATTTAAAAGACCTTGGGTTGCACGACTTCGACCTAAACAAAAAAACAGAATAGACAATAAAATTCCTTGCCTGTATCCAGGCGAGGAATTTATAATTTTTTCGCATGAATGGTCTGGCCTTGTATAAAAATCATCTCTTTTATTAATCCATGCTGATCTTTTACAAACTCCATGCTTGCCTGGATCGTTTTAAAGAAAAATTTATTACTACTTTCTGCAAAGGCCTCTATCCTGGGTTGCCCGGTTGCCTGTACAAAAACCTTTTTACCCTCGCGGCTAACGGTTAATACAAGTTGGGGAGTAAGCTGATAATTACCAGGATAACTATTTAGATCCTGCTCTGGAACTTCGGCAAGGGTAACCTTTTTGGTTTTGCTTAAGCCCTTAAAACCATATACAGTAGAAATGCTGTTGATCAACTCCTGAATGATTTCTCCGTTATCTGAATTAACCATAATGATTAAACCATTTCCACCCTCAAAGCTCCCATAATATCCGCCGGTAAACCCTGCATTGCCCGCACCATGGCCAAAGTATTTGACTCCGTTGTAATCCTCCACGAAAACACCAAAAGCAGCTCCATTTTTATTCATGTAGGGGCTAAGGCGTAACTTTGTTGTCTGCTGATCGAGAACCTTTGCCGATTTACCCTGGTAGGCAAGCTGGGTTTCGATGATGTATTTGGCCAGATCGCTGGGGTTTGTCCATAAACCAGCAGCAGCCTGCTCCGGATAAATGTGATATTTGCCTTTCACCTCTTTTCCATCACCATCGTATCCTGCAGACAGCAATTTCTCCCTTACACCCAATGGCGGCTGCGCAAAAGTACTGCTGAGCATACCCAACGGCTTTAATACCTGTTCCCTTAAATAGCTTTCATACTTTTCTCCGGTAATATCGGTGAGTACCAGCTGGGAAATGGTTGTTCCCCCTCCTGAATATTCCTGGCGGGTTCCCGGAACAAAAAGTGAACGTACTGCATCGGAATTGGCCGGAGATTCGCCGTTTAAAATCTGGATGACAGAAGGTAGCGGCTTACCTGCCTCATAACCGCCAAAGCCATGCACATTTAACCCTGCGGTATGGCTGAGCAGGTTTGCCATATTGATTTTCTTGCCCTTCGAAATGGAATCGTAAGGGAATTTCCAACTTTTGAGATAAGTATTGATATCTGCATATACATCCAGATCCCGGTCTTTAAATAGCTTTAAGATGGCCAGGCTGTTCAGCGATTTACTGATTGATGCTGCCTGAAAAAGCGTTTTATCGCTTACCCGAATTTTCTTTTCTGTATCTGCAAAACCATAGCCCTTTGCAAAATCAACCTTATAATCCTTAATTACCGCGATGCTGAGCCCTTGCACCTTAAAATGTTTCATCCGCTCGAGCAAATTAAAAGGAGCAGAATCACTAATCTGGATATTTTCAGTGAGTCCGTTTTCAACCTGTTTAATCCGGTCTTCCACGGTGGATTGCGCAAGGGTAGTGTTAACAATGAAAACCAAAAAAAACAAGACCAGAGCGGCGGTCAATTTATAGGATTGCTGACTGGCTCTGTTAAGGCTATCCAAATGGGTTGTTTCTGTGTTTTTCATACAATATTATCTTGGTGTAATCCAGAACAGTTTAGGATTATTGGTTTTATAATTGATCAACTTAAGCCCGGTTTTATGATTTGTTGATTCCTTTTTATGCCCCCCAAAGGAACAATATCATAAAGAGGCAACAGTCATATAAGTCTGCAGGTTAAAAATAACAATTAGCGGTTTAAAACCAAGTTTCACGGGTGGATATCACAAAACGAACTATACCCATTTTAAAACTTACTATGTTATGGTTACGCATTATACAGAATTATTTTTTAATCAACCCCCTTAAAGCAAAAAAGCCGCCCATAGGGCAGCTTAACTGATCTGATTGATATTTTTTATTTCGCTAAAACCATTGCATTTTGCTGTGCTTCCATGATCGCTTCAGAAGCATAAGATGCAGATTTAAGACTGGCAAAGTCAGCTAATTTTACATTTTTCATGTTACTTGCAATCATTGTACTTTGGCCAGCTGTACCATTTAATTTTAATACCGCATCATCTTTAACGATAGTGTATAAACTGCCTGCGGTAGTTTTAATCTTTGCTGTAGCACTCTGACCCAAAAATAACTGAAGGTATTTTACATCGAAATTATTGCCGGTTACCACAACCGATTGACCATAAGCTTCAATTCTTTCCAAATCTTTTACGGTAATATTCAGTGTTACCTGACTGGTTTCTAATGAATTGATAAACAAGGTTTTTCCATCAGTTGTTACTGAAGTTTTTGCAGCATCGTAGTTGCTGGCACCGGCTATATTTTGCTCTTCGCCCTGGGTTAAAACGATTTTAACGTTCCCGCTCACCCAGATCCTATTGAATTTTGATAGTGAAGAAGTTTTTGTTTCTGTTTTAACTGGCTCAGCGGCTAAAGTTGCCATGGCTGATGAAGTAAATAATACTGCTGTTAATGCTGCTGCGAATAAGGTTTTTGTTAAAGTTTTCATATCTTTTATATTTTAGGTTTTTGCTATTGTTTGTTATTAAGACGCAGCTGTCCATCAAACGTTTCAGGCAAAAACCTCGTATTATACCAGCATCGGTAACCGCCAGACCAACGCCTGTAATTTGTAGACGAATGGGTGTTCATTGTATAAGCTGAATGCATAAACCCAGCGGATGTGGTTATACTTATCCCTTGTTGCCAGCTTTATTTAATTTAAATTATGGGGATGCGCATTTTAATTGGTTGTTCACGGATTATGGACAAAGTGACTCTTCTAACTCTCGTATTCAGTATACCCTATAAGGTATACTTTCATATAAGAACCTAATCTGGCCTGGGAGGGGAGGAATTAATTTATGGATTTATAATTTTATCTGCAAGGGCTATCAGTTCATTCTGGGTGGATGGATCTGCCTGGTTAGAAAGCAAAACAATGCCTGAGCTCAATTCCGGGTAGTAGACCATATAGCTGCTAAAGCCTAAGCTTCCGCCAGTATGAGAGATGCTGCGTTTACCGGTGCCCGTTTTTTTGATTTTCCAGTTCAGGGCAATTGCCCCATCTTCCACTTTTCCAAAGGCTTGCTGGTGGGCTAATTTAACCGCAGGGTTTTCTTCGTTGAGCTGGAAAGCCATGTACTTTAACATGTCAGAACTGGGCATTCTTTCACTTATCGGTACAATTTATGTTTACGTTAAGAGTATTGCAGATAGCCAAACCTTTGCCACTAGCTTCAAAAATGTAGCTGGCATCAAAATCAATTTGTGGATCGTAGTGGTAATTGTCATTTCCGTGCTCATAGTCACCATTGGCGTTTTGAAGCGTGTAAATCTTCCTAGCAGGATTTTACGAAAAAAAGCCACCCAAATGGGTAGCCTTAACTTATCTGATTGATATTTTTTATTTGGCTAAAACCATTGCATTTTGCTCCGCTTCCATGATCGCTTCAGAAGCATAGGATGCTGATTTAAGACTGGCAAAGTCAGTTAATTTTACGTTTTTCATATTGCTTGCAATCATTGTACTTTGGCCAGCAGTACCATTTAATTTTAATACCGCATCATCCTTAACGATAGTATATAAACTGCCTGCTGTTGTTTTAATCTTCGCTGTAGCACTTTGACCCAAAAATAACTGAAGGTATTTTACATCAAAATTATTGTTGGTTACCACAACCGATTGGCCATAAGCTTCAATTCTTTCTAAATCTTTTACGGTAATATTCAGCGTTACCTGACTTGTTTCTAATGAATTGATAAATAAGGTTTTTCCATCAGTTGATACGGAGGTTTTTGCAGCGTCGTAGTTGCTGGCGCCGGCTACATTTTGCTCTTCGCCCTGGGTTAAAACGATTTTAACATTCCCGCTCACCCAGATCCGGTTGAATTTTGATAATGAAGACGTTTTTGTTTCTGTTTTAACTGGCTCAGCGGCAAAAGTTGCCATTGCTGATGAAGTAAATACTACTGCTGTTAATGCTGCTGCGATTAATGATTTTGCTAAAGTTTTCATATCTTTTATATTTTAGGTTTTTGTTCTTGTTTGTTATTAAGACGCAGCCATACCTCAAACGTTGCAGGCAAAAACCTTGTATTATACCAGCATCGGTAACCGCTAGACCAACGCCTGTAATTTCTAGACGAACTGTTGCGAATTCTCTAGCCAGATTTGCGTAAATCTATCTATTGTGTTAATACTTATGTTTTTTTATCGGCTTCCTATAAAATGTGGTAATGTTCAGTTTATTTATTTGTTCACGTATCATGAACAGATTGGTTTTTTGAACACTCCAGTTTATTATACCCATAAGGGTATAGATATGAGTAATCCACTATCAACATTTGTAAAAACACAACGCAAGCTGGTTAAACTCTCACAGGAGGAATTGGCATTCAAAGCTGGGGTGGGACTCCGTTTCCTTCGGGAACTGGAGCAGGGAAAACAGACCTTAAGGCTAGATAAGGTAAATCAAGTACTTGAATTGTTTGGCAAACAGGTTGGCATAACAAATATGGAGGATAGACATGTGGATTAGGTCAAAAGTATTATTTGCGGATAATCTTGCGGCATATCTGGAGAAGTATGATAATCCGTAAATAGATGGGCATCATCTCGCCCTTGATAAAATTTTTTGGTCTTTTCAGATAGAATAAAAGATGAAAATTGTAACTTATAATGATACATTTAAAATTAAACAAATGTACATTTGAGCCAGTGAGTCATCAAGATGTTCGTCAGTCGAACGATCTGTAAATCAATGCCTTACAAAGAAATCCAGCACCCGAACATTTCGGAATAATTTTGGTTTTGATATTTCAATCAATTTACTGACTTACAGTATTTTACAAAAAAACAGTCAATTTTCGACTCACTAAAATTAACCATTCAAAATGGTCGAAAACGAGTCTTAATGTGTTATAAAAACCAAAACAAAGTCTTGAAAATCAACGATTTGCGCGACAATGTTCTGGTTTGAATCTAAGGAAGTGGTCCCGACGAAGCCAGAACAAGCTTTATTTAAACAACCTACTGACTAACAATTACTTGCAAAACACAATTACGACTCACTAACCATCTAAAATGACTGTTATTGGGCTCAAATGTTATCACTCAAATTTACGAAATGAATTCGTTTAACACAAGAAAAATTATCTAAATACAACCAGCTACAAAATATTAAGAAAATTAATAAATGATTTTCGCGAACATTCAGTAACAACAACACATGCATCTACCCTAATTCTATTACAATTACTAATAAAATTCACCCTAATTCTGTGACAGAAAAGTAATTAATTAACCCTAATTCTGTGACGAAATATTCATTAATTAACCCTAATTTTGTAACAACAAGTAGTTTAGGAATTAAAGTTTGTCAAATGTTCGATAGGATAATATTTACAGAGTTAGAAAAATGGCTTACCAAATCAAATCGTAAGCCATTAGTGATAAGAGGCGCTAGACAGGTAGGTAAGACGACCGTTGTTGGGCAATTTTCAAAAAAATTTAAGCAGTACATCTATCTCAATCTCGAGCTTGCTGTTGACAGAAAGCCTTTTGAAGAGTTCACAACGATCGAATTACTCGTGCAGTCTTTGTTCTTTATTAAAAATCAATCACTTACCCAAAGAAACGATACACTTTTGTTTATCGATGAAATACAGGAAGTGCCTGAGGCCTTAAACATTCTACGTTATTTTTATGAAGACCAACCAGGGATTGCGGTAATAGCCGCGGGTAGTATGCTCGAAACGTTATTTGATAAAAACATTAGCTTTCCGGTCGGAAGAGTGGAATATATGGTTTTAAGACCTGTTTCTTTTCCCGAGTTTTTGAGTGCTATGGATGAGCGGGAAGCGATAAATTATTTACAACAGGTACCCGCACCAACCTTTACACATGATAAACTCATGCAGCTATTTCATACCTATGCACTTATAGGGGGAATGCCAGAAGTTATTAAAGAGTATAGTAAAAATAAAGATCTACTGGAGTTGTCAGCAATCTTCGATTCGTTGATTACGGCATATATGGACGATGTTGAGAAATATGCCGGTACAAATGCACAGGCCTTACATATAGGTCATGCAATAAGGGCATCATTTGGACAGGCCGGTCAGCGTATTAAGTTTGAAGGTTTCGGAAATTCGCCCTACCGGTCCAGGGATATGGGAGAAGCATTAAGAACGCTGGAAAAGGCCCTGTTAATTGAGCTCATTTACCCGTCAAGTGATGTAAAACTGCCTTTGCTGCCAGACTATCGGAAATCTCCAAGGCTTCAGGTGCTGGATACTGGAATGCTTAATTATTTTGCTGGTATACAGACAGAGATTTTAGGAACCGATGATTTAAATAAAGTCTATAAAGGGACCTTAATTGAGCACTTGGTTGGTCAAGAGTTATTAGCCACACAGTTTAAATCTTTAAGTGCACTCCATTTTTGGGTACGGGAGAAAACTACTTCAAGTGCGGAGGTGGACTACGTTGTACCTTTTGAAGGGCAATTAATTCCGGTAGAAGTGAAATCAGGAGCTGAAGGCAAATTAAAATCTTTGCATATGTTTATGGATCTGTCCCCACATAATATGGCCATCCGATTTTATGCAGGCTTACTGCACATTACTGACGCCGTTACCCCCGGCGGCAAGAAATACAAACTATTGAATCTCCCTTATTATCTGGTATCTCAAATCGAGAATTACCTAACCTGGTTCAAAACACAAATCTAGATTAGCAAGTCTACACGATTTTTTTCAAAAGATTTAAAATTGACTAAATCTTAGGCTTAATTGGATTAACCAATTTTTTTGACCCCTTATACCAATTTTATCTTATTCGCAATACGCTGACAATCAACACACTACAATACAACTATCTTTTAGCGAAGCAGGGTCGATAGACAGTGGTATATCCACTAATAGGTGCTGTTTTTAAGCTTTTTATAAATAATTGGTGTTTTAAATTTGGTGCGATATTTAGGTTGATTTTTCATAATCCTACGATTTCAAAGTAACGTGAAATCACCCTGTAAATTCCTTATTCCCAGATGTAAATTTGACATATTAAACCTTAAAACTAAATTATATGTCAATTGAAAATGAAGTAAAATCCGAGATTCTAAGGATTGCCGGAAAACCAGATCAACCAGATTTGCTAAAAAGCACAACAATTTTAGGCGATATAGGCTACAACGAAATGATGTGCCGGGAGCTGGAAGATAGCCTGCAGGTTATAGCCAACAGACATGCTACCGGAAAAATAATAAGGCCGGGAAGTATTACACCAGAAAGTACTGTGAGTGATTGCATCGGTAAGGTCAAATAATTGTAGATATGAAAACAAAATCACTCTTGACAATCATGGCTATAATGCTATGTTGTTATCTCTGTAGGGCACAGAATGTTCCGGTCGACAGTGTACTGATTTATCGCTTATTAAAGGATATTAGCATCAGGAATACATTTGATGAAGATGTTTCCAAAGTTACACCAGCCCAGTTTATGTTCACAATTCCAAGATCGGGCGAAAAAAGCTACCTCGTTGATGGGGGAATTGCTTATACCCTCGGGTACTTAAAAAATTATACAGCGAAAGCAATCGTGGAATACCATAAAAATACGATGATAGAGAAGGAACAGGATAACTTTTCGGTTGGATATTCAGGTCTTTACTACACAACCATACACCCAATTAACGTAATGCTCACTCATAACCTCACTTTTGTCGATGACGGAAGAAAATCTGACCGATCGATCGTGTTTGTTGGAAATTTAAGCCCTTATTCCACTAAAAGAAAGATCCGTTTTAATGCTCCAGGCAATTTTGGTGATAGCAGGTTCGGTTATCTGCTCACGCCAAATATAGGTACAGAAATTCAGCAGGTGTTAAAATCATTACTTCCAGAACGCGAAGGAACGATATTCAGAGGTACTGCTGATTTTTCGGGAGCAATATCCTTTCTCCAGAAAAATCCGGATCCGATCAATACCATTGCACCTAGAATACTTCAGTTAAGTTTTTCGTATACTTTGAGAAGAGCATTTTCTGATAACACTTCAGTAGGTGAGCGTAAAACAGAACTACTTAAGGCAGGCGCAGACTTTTTTATTCTCGACAAAACCACAAAGCAGGTTTCATTGGGGCTGGCATTTAAAAAAGGTTCGAATCCACTAAAAGGCCTTGATTCACAACAATACTGGCAGTTTTCTGTAAATGTACAGTTGTAGATGCGTTAGCTTCCCAGATTTTAATTTTATAAATGGATGTACCATTGCTAATGTGTTGATAATTAACGATTTTTATATACCAAACAAAGCTATTTAAATTATGAAAAAATCTCTCTTAATCTCCGCCTTAACATTTGTTATTGGCCTGGGACTTGGTTACCTCTTTTTTAATAAACCACAGGTTCTTCCGCAAGAAGATATGGAAGATGTCGACATCTCAAGTTACGGCATCGGAAAATGCGATGGTACAATTGATCGTTCCTCACAGCTCTGTCTTGATTCCGCCTACCAGATTGTACAGGCGTACAAGGGTATAGGGCTAGATTTAAAACAGAATACCCGCGCTGTGTGGCTTCCCTTTTCCCGCATCGAAAATCTTTATTTTCTTCTGAAAAACGAGCAGGAGAAAATGGGGACAGACGGTCTGAGAATATATTTTGGTAAATATCCCAAAGAATATGAACCAGGTAAAAGACATCCCCATGCGAAACAGAACACATTGCTATTTGTCTCAACAAAATCCGATTCTGTAAAAACAAAAGAAGGCTTGTTCGTAAAGATTCATAAAGACTATTTCAACCAGGTTATAGGTACCATTCCAGAAAATAAGGGTGAACTCTGCCCACCGGGGGATTGCCCTGGATCAGGTGCATTATTATTGGGTCCACCAGCAGGATTAAAATGAGTTTTTTTACGGTCAATATAATAGCGGAGCTGTTATGTTTCCTTACCGCACTTTTTGCGCTTTGGCGAAAGGGCATGTGGAGGATGCAGATCCTCTACATGTTTCTTGTATGCGCTACAGAAATCCTGGGGAGGTATCTGCTGAAAGGTATGGGAGAGACGGATAATTCCTGGCTCTATAATATATATCTGCTCATTGAGGCATTTTTTATTGTATTTATGTTTTACCACCTGTTGCAAGGAAAGATCAAATACCTCAATTTGTACCTAGGGATATTCACAGGCATTTTTGCTTTAAGTTATGGTTATGACTTTTTATTCCATGGCTTTATGATTTTTAATACCAATTGCAATACCATTGTTTCTTCCTGCTATTGTATAATGGGGATGTATTATTTCTATTGGCTGATGAACAGGGGAGAGTATACTGATATTCTTGGTTTTGCTCCATTCTGGTGGGTAGGAGGAGTGATCTTATATTATTTTGGCAGTACGGTGTTGAATATATTCCAGGATGCCCTTATCCATGCCAAAGATCATACGATAAGGCGGTATATGATACAGTTTATTAATGTGGTTCTCTATGGATCCTGGTCATATTCGTTTATACTGAAGAGATGGAGTACGAAGAACTAAAAACACTGATTATAACTTCAACGCTAATCTTTTTGATCGGCCCGGTATTTATTTTCCTCTACGTATCCACCTATTTTAAAAAAAGAAAAAAACATATAGAAGAGAAGCTAGAAATGAAACGCTCTTTTGACTCAGAACTTCTGAGGGCACAGATGGAGGTCCGGGAACAGACAATGGAAACCATTGGTGCAGACCTTCACGATAATGTTGGTCAGTTGTTAAGCCTTAGTGCAGTGACTTTAAATGCTATTGATTCCGATCAGGTTTCAATAGCTGGTATGGAAAAAATTGAAGCTGCGGTATCACTAACCATGAATGCAATTGAAGAAATGAGGCTACTTGGGAAGCTGCTTCAGGGAGAACAGTTGATTTTATTTGGGTTACAGGAAGCCATTGGCTATGAAATGGACTATATACGCAAGTTGGGAATTTATGATCTTGTTGTGAATATTGACCCTATGATGAGGAGTCTGTCTGATGCGAGCAAAGAACTTATCTTGTTCAGGATCATGCAGGAAGGACTTAACAACGTGATAAAGCATGCACAGGCAAACCGCATAGAGTTAAGCCTTGGGTCTACTGAAAATTATCTAGTATTGGTTATTTGGGATAATGGTAAAGGTTTCTTAGCGGATCCGATCAGTGAAAGGGGAATGGGACTACTAAATATTACAAAACGTGCTGAATTAATTGGTGGAAAAGCCGAAATCAACTCAGCGCCGGGAGAAGGAACAAAGATAGAATTAAAAGTGCCTTATGATTGACAACATTGAAAAATTACGGGTAGCCATTGTTGATGATCATGCCCTGTTCCGAAAAGGTCTGGTATTTTTAATACAGGAGCTCAAGCAGATTGAAGTCATTTTTGAAGCCGAAAACGGTGAGGTTATGAAAGCTATGATTGCCAAAGGCTTAATGCCCCATGTGGTACTCATGGATATTAAAATGCCGGTTCTGGATGGATATGGGGCTAGTAAATGGTTGAAGGAAAATCATCCTGAAATAAAAATTCTTGCCCTGAGCATGTACGAGGATGAACGTGCGGTGATTGGAATGATCAGAAGTGGTGCAGGTGGATATCTGCTGAAATCATCCGGGCCAAGGGAACTTTTATCTGCTGTTAGGATAATCAATGAAAAAGGGGTTTTTATCAATGAGAAAATGTCAGGCAAGCTCTATCGCCATGCAACCTTGGAAAAGGGACCGGTGTTGAGCAAAAATGAATTAGCATTTTTAAAACTCTGCTGTTCGGAGATGACTTATAAGGAAATTGCGGAGCAGTTGTGCGTAAGTCCCAGGACAATTGATAACTACCGCGATTCCCTTTTTGAAAAGCTTGAACTTAGATCTAGGACCGGGTTGGTGCTTTATGCAATAAAAAACGAAATTTTTCAAATTTGATAGTGCACAGATGGCCTTCATTAAAAAAACTAAATTATGATATACGATTGGAAAAATCCCATGCAAGCTCTTGAAGATATCAAAGAAGTTTCGATGGAAGCGGTAAAAAAAGAAGAAAGCTGGTACTCCAGTTTCAGGAGTTGGCACTCATTTTTTTCAAGGGGAATAAGGGTGCTTAGCCTACTCCTTTTTTCCGTAGGACTTATAATACCAATGCTGCCACTCGGCTTGCTTAGTAACGATACCAAATTAGGATACCTAAGCCTGGCTATTGGTGGTTTTTTTCTCCTATTGGATCGTTATCTGGGCGTATCTTCGGGATATGTGCGTTTTTATGTGGCAGAACTGGATATCAAAAAGTCTACTGCTGAATTTCAGGACAATTGGAACATTGAAATCGCTAAGACCCAGGCTGGCATTTCAGTTGTGCAGATCACAATCCTTCTGGAAATGATCAAAACTTTTAGGGCTTCTGTCTTTAATACCGTTCAGGCTGAAACAGCTTTGTGGGCTAATGAGTTTCAAACCCAGACAAGCGAACTTTATGAAATGTTCCGTAAAAAACAGGAAGAATCTTTGTCTGCGCTGGGAACAATTTCTGTAATGGTTGAAAACTATGCCGGATATACTGGCATCAAATTAATGATGGATGATTCAGTAACCATCTCAATAATAGGTAGTTATTTAGGTGTTTTTCGAAATGTTGATCCCGGTGTTCACAAAATTACCATTGAGGCCACAAAACAGGCAGGCAAAATTTCGTTCTCACAAAATGTATCTCTCTCTGCGAGTAAAACAGCGGATGTGGTGATGAAGTTGCCCTAGTTAGAATGCTCAATAAGGTCAATACAAAATGTCTCACTGTTTTTGACGTTCCAATCAGCTACCCGCGCATATTCAGCTGGAGAAGGTTTGAGTCTATCGTGCCGCTATAGTTAAATCCCTGATCGAAGCGCAAAAAATATGAAGGCCAAAGAAAATAAGTTAAACTAATTAACGATTAAAATTATGAACAAGTTAGGCCTCTACGCTATAATAATTTTGTCTTTCGCAGCGTGCAGACAGGACGTAAAATACGACTCAAAAGTCTATGATATTCAGTTTCTATATAATCCTTGGATTAAATTAAAATTCAATACAGGTATCGTCGAAGTGTCGGTAGCGAAATACCGGGATAAAATAAACATTACTGAGAGTGATAGAAAACTGATTAAAGATTCTTTCAGGGAGAATGGGATAGCAGAGCTACATGGAGAGATATTCGTAGACACTAACCATCCGGTAATGCCGCCGGACAATTTTCAACTTAAGTTGATTAAGGATAAAAAAAGCATTGCGGATACCATAATAAGCAATAGTGCACCCCTTGCAAAAAATGATGTAGAAAAAAATACTGAAGTTTAAAACCACTGTAACCGGGGTTTTGGATAGGAGCAGCCAGTTTAAGGCAGCCAAGGAGGCTTTCGCTAAATTTCAAAAAGATAAAAATGTGCCTATATTTTGAAGGAGATAACTGGTAAAGCACTGGTCATAAATAAATAAGTTAGCATTTAAAATGCTCCCCGATTTATATAAAAATGAGGTAAATGTCAATGAAAATTATGGGTAGATTAGGTGTTATTTTTCCGGACTTACCGAAGAGCAAAGGACATAATGTACTAGTAATATGTTCACCGGTTATTTTTGGCGAATCGACTTACGCCCAGTCGACAGACCGTATCGGAACAGGTGGTTACCGGCCAGAAAAATCTAGTCTAGAATATCGAGTAATTTAGCTGAATTAAAACTTGTATGCTCTCCTGATCTTACGTAACCAAGCTGGTTGGTAAGCATTGTTGTTTCACCGATTTTAAAAGGCAAAGTGTTTTGGTGATGGTGCCCATATATCCAATAAAGAGGATTATATTTTTCTATCATTTCAGTTAATTCTACAGCAAATGCTTCATTCAGTATACTTCCCAAAAACCTGGGAGGATAGTTCATTAAAGTTGGTACATGATGAGTAACTACAATCTTTTGCTGTCCATTTTCATTTGATATTTCATCCTGAATAAAGTCTAAACTTTCCTGATGTAGTTTATTGTAATCAGCTGGCCTGAAAACTTGCCCATTATTCCGGATCACGTAAAAATCGGACATTCCATCAAATATCTGTCTCTCATTTGGAGGACTAATGTGAGACCACATTGTTGAAAAGATTAAATCGTAATCTGTAGCTTTGATCGTAATGTTGTTGACCAGTTGAACATTATTTTTGATCTGCTCTAGATGGGGCCCAGAACATCTGGTGATATCACCGTAATAATATTCATGATTACCTGGGATCCAATATACCTGTTCAAAATTATCTGAAACATAATTGAAGAAATCCATACGTTTTTCAAGCTGGCTAAAAGTTACAATATCGCCAGCTAAAATCAATATATCAGCTTTAGATTGAATTGGGAATTTCTTCAGATAATCATAATTTTCAGGGAATTCTAAATGTAAATCAGATGCGTATTGAAAGGTCATGGTTATTAAGTGTTTTACAATTGAAAATTGGCCATCTATAATCTTACTAATAACTATAGAAATAATTTATAGCTAAAAGTTATTGAAATATAGCCTAATGTAGCGATGGAAGAGTTTGCCATTATACCAAAACAAATCATATAATCTTTTTGTTGAGATAAAGACATTAACAATCTGAAAATCAATAATTTATGGAAAAATCCGACGAAACCAGAACAAGTTTCGTTTATATAACTTTCTGACTATCAAACACTTGAAAAATACAATTACGACTCACCAACTGTCAAAATGACTGTTTTTAGGCTCAAATATTATCCTTCCAAATTTATGAAATGAACTTAAATAATGCAAAAGAGAATCATCATTCATTCTATATTATATAAATAACTTATATTGAGAAACCAACTTTGAAGAGAGCAGGAGCCTCCTTACAAGGTATTGATTTGAGAAATTCAAGCCGCAAATTTGTTTTACCACTAAAACATCTATAACATTAAGAAAATTCATTTGATTCTAGAAATACTGAATAGCAGATCCACTGCATCTAGGGTTGTCATTAAATTCCTTGTAACTTCTTTCTTCACATTATTATCATCTGAAAATTTCTTGTTTGGCTGAATTGAAATGATCCGTGATGTATTGGTCTTTTAGTAATTTAGGAGATGCGCGAGCCTTACGGGAACCCGTAGTATTTATTGGATTCTTAACATTAGTTTTACAAAATTTCCGCTCGATCTTAAAGCAAGATGCCTACCGGAAAGGATAGACAGTTGCAAATGAAAATTTAACAGATACTCAAAATTGAGTATTTATTGAATATAAATAGACGGTCAGATTTTAAAAACTATATTGGCCTGTAATTATTCGCTCGAAATGAATGTAAGAAGGATTATAATACATGAACTTGTCAAGGAGGCAGGCTCAAACCAGGTGAGTTACAATTCCTCGCAGGAATTGCTGCTGGTAAATGATGGGATCAACAAACTCATTGAGCAGGTACACAATGCCTTTGACCAGTCGATTACCAAATACTCCAAGTTCGATCTATCCAAGCCCACGAATTCGGTTTATCTCAATGTTGATCGGTATCTCAGGGAGCAGGACAATGACGGGCAGTTTTTTGCCTTCAGTACCATTACTCTGGGTGACCTTGCACAACTGATCGAACGGGAGCCCTTTGCAACAGGGGGTTATTATCTCTATGTAGACTATGAGGTGAACGGATACCGTTACATTTCGATCATCATCGTCAGGAATAAAGAAGCATTCAATATCCAGTGGCGGGATGGGAACTTTTCGATCGATGAGACGCAGAATGTAAACATCGATAAGCTTGCGATGGGCTTTAGGCTGAACTGCACGCTTTATCTCGATGGGGACAATACAAGGAACTATCTGGGGCTGTTGAGCCATCAGGGGGACAACCTTTCCAAATATTTTCTCCGCTGGGTGAACGTAGGTACTTTTATCGACAATAAGACCAATACCAGACAGTTTATCGATGTACTGAAGGATATAGGGGCACCGCAGGATTACCCGAGGCCGGATGATTTTGAACGTGACATTTTTGAATGGATCAGTTCCTATAAAAAAGCAAACAAGAACGTACTGAATGTCGATCTGTTGAGTGATGCCTTTTACGGGGACAAACTCTATATCCGTAATTATGCACAGGAACGCTTCAGGCTGGAGATCGATCCGCTGTTCCATCTGGACGGTACAGAGCTCCGCCGGCTGATCACCTATAAGGCAAAGGCCAAGGGGATTTCGGTTACCATCGATATTGAGCGGTTTATTTCCAATGACGTGGTCTTAAGGGATGGGCTGCTCATTATCAAGGACGAGAAAATATACAGTACCCTGACCGCTCAGAGGGAGGAAGAGTAATGGCTATTGGGAAGGACAAATGGATAGCTTGGAGGGAGGCCGTCAGATCGCACTCACCATCGGTTGCCGTTACAAAGGAGAACATTACTTTCAGTTTTGCCAGTGATGCCGATGCGGCAGCTGTTACCGGGCTCATGGATAGCTTAGGCATTGCCTACAGTAAGCCAAAGGACGGTTCCATTCAGATCAAAAGGCAGTGGGAAGATGTTTTGCTGTTTTCAGATCTCGACGGTGCGCTGGACAGGCTTTCCAATAAGATCAGCCTCCTGGATTCGCAGGATATATTTATTTTGGAGCTATCGGCAGATTACATCTGGTATTCCCATGACCAGAGGCTTTCTGAATCCGGTAATATTCGATCGAAAGATATCCTGGGCCATTTTAAGCAGTATACTAAACTGCTGCAGTTATATGATAGTAGTGAGTCTGCGCTTTTTGAGGCCAAGAAATCAACTGCAAATGCCGAACTGTTTGTTGTGGTGTCCAAGGGCGAGGAAAAGCACTTTACGCTGATTTCCTATAAACCGGTCGACCATCGCGTTTTCTCCTTCGATTTCGAGGTGCTGCAGCTTGATGATTTTACGCAGAAACTGTCCAATCCCGAATGGCTGGCCTGTTTCAACAACAATATATGCCGTTTTATGGAGCTGCAGAGTGAACCCAACAGGTCCTTCGCAAATCTTTACGGAAATTTCAACTACCTCATCGAACAGGCCGACCTGAATTACCGGCTTTTTGTCGATAAGTTCAGCTTCAACAATATCAGGCAGCAGTACCGCACTGAAAAGGAAGGTTATTTTGTTTCCCTGGATGCTGCGCAGGAAAAAATATCCGGGCAGATCATCTCTGTCCCGCTTTCGCTTGGTGCCTCGATATTCGGCTTTTACAGCTTTGAAGGCAGTAAAACCCTGCTTTGGGTCATCTATGCTTCCATAGTAGTTTATTGCTTGTTTATTGCAGCTGCCGTGTGGATGAGCATCCTGGACATTGACAGGCTGGCCAAAGATGTCAACCTGGAGGAGGCGAACTTTAAACGGCATTACCTGGATGTTTATGAGAGGCTTAAGGATGATTTCCTGCAGATGCTTTCCAAGCGCAGGCGGATCAGGTTCCTGGGCTACGCTATGCTGGCCGCACTGCTACTGACGGTCATCCTGTCCGCTGTTTTCCTAATCTTCCAGCATGATGGTGATAGCAGGGACAATATCTTCAGGTTCGCTTCCGATAGAGCTGTGGCCTTTGTCTTTTAGCTGGAGAACACAGTATTGCCCCGATGATCTCCGCAGTGAACACACAGGAATGAAAGAATAATTTTACATAAATAAACCGCAAATATGAGCGTATTTATAAGTTACTCATCAAAAGACCGAGAGTTTGTCGATAAACTGGCATTTTCCCTGGTCGCAAAAAGAATCAAAATCTGGCTGGATAAATGGGAAATGCATCCAGGCGATTCCCTGATCGATAAGATACAGGAGGGGCTGACCGAATCTGGCTACCTACTCGTTGTGCTTTCCAAACATTCTGTAGAGAGCGAGTGGTGCAGGAAAGAATTAAATTCCGGGCTGATGCGCGAGATCGAGGAAAAAAAGGCGCATGTAATCCCCGTTGTGATCGATGACTGTAAAGTCCCGCTTTTTCTAAGGGAAAAACTATATGCAGATTTCAGGACTGATTTCGATGCCGGCTTGGCCGAACTGATGCGCCCATTGTCGGCATTGTTCTCCGAGCACATGGGACGCAATGTGGGCAAGGATACCATAACCGATTATGCCATCAATTGGGGGACAAAGAACAACCATTACCATCTTGCGGTAGACCTGATCACCTGGTATATCAAGGAGCAAAAATCCATACTTGTCCAGCTTACTTTGGATGGAAATGCTGCCGCTACCGAGCGGTATAACCAGCAGGTGGCAAGTGGGCTGCCTTTTGTGATGAAAGAGATCAATATCGGGATGATGAAGGAGTCGGAGATCTATGGGCTTAGGATGTTATTGGAAACCGACAAGACCTATTTTAACCAGATTGAAATGGGGGATTCAGCGAGTGGTATCTCCTTTATGGTCGGTATAAGGGCTTTGCAGATGGGGGTAGACAATGACAAAAATTTGTTGCTTGACCTATCGGATTATCTGGATATGCTCTATGACGGTTCACGGCAGCGCGTAAAGGAAGATCAACTCAAATATAGGCCCTGAAGCAATTAACCCGAAAGGTTGTTGCTGCCTGGCAGGCCCAGATCATGCCTTTCAAATTTGCCTGCAGTAAACCATCCGGTCAACAAATTAACATTTACCTATGTCAGAAATAAACGAAACCGCGATAGTCGCGGACAGCCTGGAATCCACAAAGGAGCGGGTGATGAGTGCCAATAATGCCAACGAGATATACGAGCACATCAAACAGCTCGGAAATGAGCCCAAGCACCGGCACCGCTGGATATGGGAGCTGATGCAGAATGCCCAGGATGTGGCGATAGGAGGAAAAGTAGCCGTCGAGATCGCTTTCGATGGCCGTGAGGTTACCTTCACCCACGACGGACATTCCTTTACCGAGGAAGACATTACCCACCTGATCTACCACGGCTCATCCAAGCCTGGAATGGCAGGGAAGACCGGTAAGTTTGGTACCGGTTTTATGACCACGCACTTATTGTCCAGGCAGGTGCGGGTTAAAGGATGCCTGACCAATGGGCGCTTCTTTGATTTTGTGCTTAACCGCGAGGCAACAGATGGGGCAGACATGTTAACGGTGCTCGATGCCTCCTGGAAGGATTTCAAAAGCAGCCTGACAGATACAGGCATACCAGGACTGACCAGCTATTCCTATCTGGAGCTAAGCCCAACGGATATCCTGGCAACCGTAGATCCTGTAATGGCTTCACTGGAAAATCTGGTGCCACCGGTAATGGCTTTTTCGGGGATCATCAGCAAGGTAAGCGTGAACAACAAGGGGATCGTGAAAACTTTTGTCGTTGCTGATTCCCCCCGTGAGGATGAGGTGGCCATAGCATTTTCCCCGGGCGACAACCAGTCGGTATTTCTGATCAGTGATATACCCGGGCACCGGGCCAAAATTGCCGTTCCAATGGATAGCAGTGGCCGCATCAGGCCGATTGCGGCAGGAATGGCGAGGCTTTTTATCACCTTTCCCTTAGTGGGTACCGATCAGGCCTTTCCCTTGCCCTTTCTCATTCACAGCCAGGATTTCGAGCCCAATAAGGAGCGTGAGAAGATCTGGCTGCAGACCGGAACCGCGCAGGTGGCGGTCAATAAAGCCATCCTGGAAGCGGCCTGGGCTGCATACGGCGAAATGTGTGTCCGGATCTGTGCAGACACACATTATGCGGACATCCATCTACTTGCCGACACGGGCGGGCTTCCGCTCACCGAATGGATGGATCGGGATTGGTACCGGCAACAGTTGAACCTGGTATTCGAAAAACTCGATGGCCTTGATCTGGTGACCAATAATTCCGACGGGACAAAGATCCCGCTCTCCGGGGCTATCATCCCTTACGGTGATGAGCAGACTTCCGAAGCGTTATGGACGGCCTGGAATCACCTGGCACCGGCACAGGTGCCGCAAAAAGAAATGGTAGGGTACTGGAAGCAGGTAATTGATGACCGTCTGGGGTTTTCCAATCAGGCCAAACACCCTGCTGCCTTTGAACTGTCCGATCTCTGCAGCAGGATTGATGGGGTAGAGGACAACAAACTGGATGCACTGGTGCTCACGGGAATCGAAGCCCTTGATTTTCTGATCCAGGTAGTTGCGCTTATCGAACAATCGCAGAAGCAGGTACTTTGGAGTGAATATGCCGTACTTGCCGATCAGAACCGGGTGCTGAGGAAATTCGGTGCACTGCGTGCCGAGGAAAAGGGGGATGATAGCATCAGCGAGGCGCTGAAGGATATTGCAGAGGGGCTTCAGTTTGATATCCGAAAAGAACTGATCCATCCCAGCATAACCATTGCTTCTGCCGACCATCAGCTTCAGCCCTATAAGAAATCTACCCTGGTAAACGCGCTTCTGGAAAAAGTAAAGGGTGCAAAGCTGGAGAGCTGCAGTGATGCTTTTCAGCAGAACAGCCGCCTGCTTTTAGAGTGGCTTTTGACCAATGACCGGGCGGATTCGATCCCGGGGTTCCCGGTCCTGCTCAAAAGCGGGGAGTGGGAAAAGATATCCATTGGTTCAGATGCCCTTCTGTCTCCGCAGGGCATCTGGCCGGAACCCTTTCAGCGTTTTGCCGAGCTATTTCCTGATGATTTTGTGCTGGACAGTTCCTATGGTTTTATTTTCAGCCAGCCGGAGCTTGTCACAAAGGCCAAGGGTTGGTTACTGAAGGAACCTTTATATTATAGCCAGGAGACGATCCGTCCGGACAATATCCGGCATCTGGTCAACAGGCGCGAAGACCGGGATAAACTTGCTACGGCCAAGGGTGAGGAGTGGAAGATGTCGGGCACTGTGCAGGTAAGCCAGTTGGCCTACTTTTCCCGGCCGCAGGACAAAAGCATCATAGACCGGGCCAGGGGTTCACTAAAACGGACCAGAATGCTGCTTGAATTTATCACGGAGGTTTTGCTGTCGGTGGATAGCAAAGGGCAGATGAGAACTGAAATACAGGTGAGATCTGACGATCAGGAAATATCGGTCGGCATTGTGCCGAGCCTGTGGATGAGGGATATCAAAGTGAGGGAGTGGGTGAAGAGCAAAGTATCGGTCAATTCGGCCGACCGGCCCTCGGTGGAATCATTTTTGCCCTATTTTGACAATAAGGAAGAAAATGCGGTGCTCTACCAATCCTTGCAGCGTCAGGAGGTTGCGCGCTGGCTGCATTTCCTGGACATCGGTGTGGGTGATCTATTAAGGAATATCCGCTCAGGGGACAACGAGGAGGAGAAAATGGACTGGGACCAGTCCTACGTCTCCATCTTGATGAACAATAGATTGACCCCTGCATCGGTTACCGCGATGCTGGGTGACCATGAATTTATCGAGCTTTATGAGATCAAGAAGCGCAATGATAAACTTCGGGAGGAGAATAAAAAGATCGGTACACTGGTTGAAGAGGCATTCCGGCAGGCTTTTGAGCAGCTACCGGGCTATAGCATCAAACCGGAGCCTATCGGAAGTGATTTTATCGTGGAATCCGACTATGACCATTACCTGCTGCTCGAGCGTCCGGATAAAAGGGCATTTACCGTCGAGATCAAATCCTCAAGGTCAAGCGATGTGAAGATGAGCAAAAAACAGGGCGAAACGGCCAGGATTACCAAAGAAAACTATATACTCTGCGTAGTACCCCTGGACGGCAGTCAGGTGGATGCAGCTTATGTCATGAGGTCTGCACGCTTTGTCACCGACATTGCCTGCCTATTGGAATCCAGGGTGATCAAGGTACAGGAACTGGACAGAATGAAAGATGAGGCAGCAGATACCCTTCATGCCGGACAGATCTGGACAGCAATAGAGGGTATGGAAGTCCGCTACTGTATCAGTCAGGGGATCTGGTCATTAGATAGGGAGAATGTGACTGATTTTAAAGGTTTTGTTTCCGGTAGTATCGTGGATACCCAATAGAAAATGCCACTTTTTTTTAACAAATCCTGGCTTTGTTCAGATCCGCTACTGTAACATCCAGGCATGTGACTGGGATGGGTACGGTAAAGGACACCTTTTAGATGGACGGGCGGATCGGGTGCTTCAAGTATCCGGTCCGCCTCTCCTGTAATCTGGTGGGATGTGCCTGTGGGATCAGGTTATTGTTATCGAAAACCGGTTCTGAAGGAACGCTCCGATTACCTGCCTGGCCATGCCCAGAAAGGGTTTGCTGGGATCCATAAACAGTTTAAGCCGCGCCAGTTCGCGTTTAAGGATCTTTTCAAAGTAGAACCTTTTTGCAGGATCGCTGTCATTAATGTGGGTATTGAGATTATCGACCGCTTCATTGACGCGCTGCATCTGTGCCTGGATATCTATCAACACCTTTTCACGCTCCTGGACGAGTGGCACCCTCTGGAGCACATAAACCTCGATTGATTTTCTCCCCATTTCGCTGACGGCATTGTGCTGATCTTTTTTCGGCCTGATAATCCCCTGTGCACCGTATTCCAGATGTAGTTCCGGATCGTCAACGCACGGATTAAGCAGGAGCCTGTATGGTTCCTCATCTTTTATGCCATTTGCGTGGTCGTGTTTGCGGACATAACGGGCAGGATCAGATAGCGGAAACTGATTCATTTTGCCCATCGTTATTTTGGAGGCGTGGCCGTGGATGAGGTGTTTTAGCTTTTGGTTGCAGTTCCTGCAGGACAGCAGCAGGTTGTCCCAATCTGCTGCTAGCCAGTAATATCCCGGTTTAGGATTGTTCGGGATGCCTTCTATTTCACCTTTGGGGCGGAAATGTTCAACATCGCCCGGGTATACGTGCAGAAACGTACTTTCGCAGTAAGCACATTTTCCATTGAACAGGTCATGGAGTGCGTCTTTGACATCGGGATGTGAATATACCGAAAAGTCAAAAGCCTTTTTTTGGGGATCATAAGGATCGTAATGGGCAATCGCTGCTGCTGTTTCTGTGCCGCCCCTTTTATGCTGTTCGAGAATATCCGGTTTTGGGACCGAGGCCCTGTCTACGTGGATCATCTGATATTATTTTTATCGTCAATCGATTTCCATAGTGAATCGACCCGCTTCAGTACGCGTTCCTTCAATGGCTCACTATCAGCTGCATCTTTGTTCCTGGCCTTTTTGGCCAGCAGTTCATCGATGGCAAAATAGGCAAGTTCTTCCCTTAGGTCGTCCCCCAGGTGTTTTTTCATTGGGATGCGGCCGCTCAGCTCAAAAATCCTGTCATTTTGCGCTTCGGTGCGGTCTGCCTGATCCAGGGCAAGCAGGGCATAATATTCATCAAAATCCCTTTCCGTCTGCGGATCCATCGTACTCCTTAATCCAAAGAAATCAGATGTGAGGATCTGGTCGATGCGCAATTCACTGGGATCCGGAAGATCCCTGTAGGCTTCGACATCTCCTTCCTCGTTCCTGGAAAGAACGATGGTTTCCCCTGCGCCAAGCCCCCTCAGGCACAACGGTTCATGGGTGGATACGACAAACCGGATTTTTGGAAAGGTACGCCGGAGTTTGGAAACAACCTCCATGCGCCAACGGGGGTGCAGATGGGTTCCGATCTCATCGATGAGCACGATGCCCTCAGCAAGGTCAAAGGTCACCTTTTCCCCCGCGAGTGTAGCCATGATGTCAACGGCCAGGTAAAATACGGACTGGTAACCATCGCTGAGTTCACTGATTTTCAATGTGCTGTTCCCTCTTTTCAGGACGGCCTTCCCGTCTTCTATTGCCAGTATATCCTCATCCTGGAGGAGCATCAGATCTTTAAGGGCAATGGCTACTCGGTCAAATACTTCGCTTTCCAGCTCTGATAACCATTTGTCCGAATCAATTAGGGAAAAGGTATAGTCAAAGAGGTTTCGCACCTTGGCACCGGTAAAAAAGATTTCCTCGGGATAAATTTTTCCAGGTGTCGGATTCAGCCGGATGGAGTTGTAAGCCAGCATATTGACAATCGGCCGGGGGAGATCAGATGATATTGTTTCTGCGTCAAACTTTACCGTTATCGGTAGGTTTTCCCCCACCAGGTGGATTTTTATGTGGCCTTCCTCTTCCTTTTTTTTAATGAATTCGCCACCCGAGAGTCCCATGGCTGTGATGTATTCCTGGCCCGCCAGGCCAAGTGTTATGGCCTTTAGTACCGAGCTTTTCCCCACGCCGTTCTCTCCAAGGAACAGCCGCCAGGGTTCGCCTGGAACACCATCAGCCAAAATATTGACCGGCAGACGGTCAGCATCATTGCTGAAGTTGATTTCCAGTTCCGAGAAACACTTAAAGTTTTTGATCTCAATGCGCTCCAAATAGACGTGCTTTAAGTCACGGCTGATACTGGGGGTTTCCTGGATTTCCCGGTTAAGGTTTTTCGAGGCTGTCAGGACATTGACCTGATCGATCATATCGGGTTTCAATGAGGGCAAAAGCTGCCTGTTGTAATCTTCGTCCTGGAAGGGACGAAATCCACGCGCTGTGAGGAAAGTGAAAAGATCAGCCTCATTCAGCCATTCTTCCAGTGCCTGTCTCAGCATGCCTAGGTATGGGCGCGTTGACTGGTAATTGGAAAAGATGTCCGCCCAATCTTCCAGGATCGAATTCAGGGGATTGGTGTTATTTTGGGGTCGGATAAAAAGTGTCAAAAATGTTTTCCACTGCTCTCTTAAGGCGGTCAAGGCTTGCCTACGTTCGTAAACAAGCTCAGACCGGTTGAGCTTGATGATTTCTATCGTTACCGATCCGCGATCGGTCAGGCCTTCCAGTTCACCATCTGGCGAGTACCTAAAATGTATTTCCGGCCGGTCATTACAGGGGTCGATGAGCAGTGGCGTTTCCTGCGCCAGCACAAGTTCATAGAGCATTTTTATCTGGCACCTTGGCCCGTTCACTGGAAACCAGGTTGATTTGTACATATTGCACTTCGGGCAGCAATAATAGAGGTTCTGCCACTCATAGGTAAGCCACCAGTAATGATCCGTCGAGAACTCCTTATCCAATCCCCTAGCACCGTGCTTTGGCCTGAAATGGTCATATTCCGAGGTAATGCTGGCAGCGGACATCGAAGATTCACAGTAAGCGCATTTGTTATTGAAGAGCCTGCGGAGATGGGCTACGAAAATTTCCCTCAGTTCGGGGTCAAAAGGTTTGGAATATTTTTCCTGCGAACGCGAATCCTTGGGCCTGGAATAAAATTCCTCGAGCCTTTTTAAGGAAATATTGATACGCGGATCCCAGAAAATAGTAGGGTATGGGATCGAGTCCCGGTCAACATATATCATTTGGTATGTTTTTTTGCGAATTTTTCCAGTATAATGGAAGTCGGGTGATTGGATAGGGAAATGAGCTTGTTGGCCAATGCAATGGGAACAATGGAATTGTCGTACATGTCGCATCTCATTTTTTCGATGTTGAACAGGATTGCCCCAATGTTGCGAAAGTCTGAAAGCTGTGGGTTGAGCACAATGTTCTCATCATCCACCGGCAGGGTGATCACATACATCCGCTCATCCCTGGATTTGAAGATCAGCTTTGCACTATAGTAGGAGGTATGTGCGTATGGTTCAGGGTTATCTGCGGGACCGGGGAGTATATAGGTATAAATGTGCCTGTTGTCCAGCAGAAAGACCTCTCCGGGTTTCAAAAGGTGTTTGATCTCATCCGCATGTTCAACAAATGCGCCGGATTTTTCAAGCCCTGCTAAAAACAGGTTATGTTTTTTGAAAAGAAAGCTGCAAAGCCTGCGCACCGGTTCATGCATGTTGGCCGTCTGTCCGAAAAAAGCCAGTGGGCCGTCCTTGATAAACAGGAATTTTTCCAGCAGTTCGGACTTGTTTTCTGTGATGAACCTGATGGTATGGATAATGTTCATCTGTTCGATCAGGTTGGTCAGATACCCCAGGATGCCACCTGCGCCGAGTTCATTGTCGACCGCTTCATGGAGGCGGAAGATGTCGATCAGGTAAATCTCCTTGTTGCAGACCGTGCAGGAGCGGGAAATGTAGTCCTGATTGAAGCTGTTCCTCATTAGCCTGACGCGTGGTTCTGTACAATGGGGGCAACGGGAAAGTACATAGGATTCCAGGGGGCGGTCGTAGCCTTCATAGATCAGCCACTGCAATGTTGCCGCCAGGCTGTTGCCTTCCTTATCTCTGTGATTGAAGAAATCATGGATTGTCCTCCTTACCGCGTGGACAAGGGTGAGATTGTTGTTATAGCTCACGTTTTTGGTCGGCAGGACAAGTTTTCTGCGTTCGAGCTCCTTGATCCTGGACATGGCCTCGCGAGAGATAAAGGGCATCAGTGATATTTCGTCCAGATCCCTGGTATTGAGCAACAGTTCGCCGAACTGGAAAAAGGTGATCAGTGAGGAAGGGAAGGTCTTTTTGACAGGGATGCTCGTGTAACCCCCGTCGACGGCAATAATGTGCTCAATCGGGTTTTGGTCCGGATAGCTGATGGTATGAACCAGGTTTTCCGCCAATGCAACCTGGTCGGCCGATTTGGGGTAGGCACACTGCTGCAGGAATGACTTGACCTCCTCGTCATTGATGATGTGGGAGTGGGAGGACTTGCTTGCCAGCTCGTCGGGACGTTTTCCATTTCTGCTGCTATATGACATGGTACTAGGGTTTAGTGGTCTCTACGGAAAATTTATCGATCTGTACCGGTACGATGAACGGATTGGAATAGGTCTTCATCCGCACAAATCCCTTATCGTTTTTGGCACTAAAACGGATCAGCGAATCTGCAAAGTCGTTGAAGTCGTAGTATTTTCTAAGTTCCTTGATCTCGTCCTCGTTGTTGAGGTGGGCGATAAACCAGTTCTGGGTGTTCTTGAGGATATTGGAGCTGATCGAACTGACTTCCTGGGTTGCGTAGATCATGCCCAGGTTCAGTTTTGCGCCTTCCTTTGCAATCCGGTTGTATATCTGGCTGAGGTCCCGGTCATCTTTTTTTGGGAAAAGATTATGGGCCTCCTCAAAATAAAACTGGATGAAGTTGTTGGGTCTGTTGGAAATAAAGTTGTTCATCGAATCATTGAATATTTCCCTGCAGAGGATTTCCGAGTACAGGCCCTGAATGATGGGATTGCCCTGGGAGAGATCGATGATCACGATTTTGCCCTCGCGGAGGCTTTCGATTATCTCTATTTCGAATGCCTTTACGGCCGTGTTGGTATGCTGCTCGATGATACCGCGCAGTTTAAGATAGCCGCTGACGGTTGCCGCTCCCCGGGGAGACCTTTTCCTGGTCAGGAAGACCAGCAGTGATTTTAGGTCTTCATCGGCCCATTCATGTGATTTTTCAGCTTTGTAGGCTGCGAAAAAGGGGTTGGTATCATAGTTTTCCCATATGATGGTAAACCAGTTCACTGCCTCCTCGAGACTAATTCCTTTAGCGGGATCGATCGAACCACCTTCCTTGACAAGTGCATTCAGGTCCTTATTGCCCGAAAAGGTAACGGTTTTAAGGTTTGCCGGTGGTGGAAAACCTGCACGGTAAAGACAGCACTGATAGGCAGCGACTTTTCTCTGCCAACGCGTGTAGGCCGACCGTTCTGTTGTGGGAGGTTCGGTAAGGTCCAAAGCCAAAAGGCTTTTAAGGTAATCTCCACCATCCTCGCTCAGAAAGTTGCGCACCAGGTCAAATCCAGACGCCAGTTGGGTATAGAAATTAACTTTCATCACCTTGAAGCCGTCTTTTTTCAGTACACTGTATCTGCTTACCTCATCATGGTAGCGGTCGGATATCGCATCGCCGTCCTGCAGATTTGAATTAGCATATTCACCGTTCACATCAAAGATTATCTGGCCCACTGGAAATTTGGGGCTTCCCTTTATATCAAAGTTTCTGAGGTTGTCCTGGACATTACCAGGATCAACCTGATCGAGCAGGCTTGAGGATTTCGAGGATATCTGGACAGTTGCCTCGATAATTTTTTTGACCGTGTTGGATTTTCCGGTACGGGTCATTCCAAAAAGTGCAGTCCTTTTACCCAAAAGATCAGCTGGATGGATGTAAACGTTTGCCTGGTCTTTTTCTATGCCCTGATAGCGCAGGCTGGAACTATAGCGTACATGGCCGATCGAAAACTCATTGTCGTTCCCGGGGATGATCTCCGGGGAGTCTCGCTGGTTGACGATGAAACCGAGTACATCTTTGTCAATCTTATACACACTGTAATGATGGGCAGAATAAAAATTTTCAAGGTCGGCACCGAACTCTACCTGTTTTTCATCGAGCTTGTAAAAGGTACCCAGCACCCGGCATTCAAGGCCCGAAAAACTGAATTCATATCTGGTGAAGTCATCGAGTTTGGATGCTTTGCCCGAAGTGGGCAGATTGTCCTTATAATATTCGATCATTGAGCTGATCATCGCACTGTCTGTCGGTAATTTGGCCGGTGCCAGTGCCCGCAGGAGTATTGCCTCTCTGACGTTTTCTTCATTATCGTAAAAGGCAAGCATAAAAGTACCCTGTGATATTCCCCTGACCCGTTCCTTATCCTCATCGCATATCAGTATGCTCGCCCGGTTGTAGTCAAGCGAAAACGGTCGGCCCACGAAAAGTTCATCCCTTTTGCCCTGAACCAGGGGGTCGGCGCTCATAATCTCCTTAATCCTGTCTATGGTGCTCATGCTTTTAACTTGGTTAATGGTGAATTTAAATCCGGTTCACTGAATCTGATAATGGCCTGTTTAACATAATCATGTTTGACTTCGAAAGACACCCACTTTCTTTTCAGTTTTTCCGCACAGTATCCCGTTGTGTTGCTTCCCGAAAAGGGATCCATGACCAGATCGCCCTCGTCGGTAAGGAAATTGGTGAAGAAATTGACCAGTCCGCCCGACATCCTGGCGGGATGGGGTACAACCTTCTTCTTTCGGCAGGTGGTAAGAAAATAATCATTTGATGCGGTATTTGAAAAACTCAGCACACTGTGCGGGAGCCTTACCTCACGGTTGCCGTCTATCTGCTCCATTTCGAAAAAATTGTGCGAAATACTCCCCCCATGATCGGTCAGGAAGCCCTTTTCACTGATGTGATGTTCAGACGGGCGTTTACCGGCATTATATTTCTGTTTTTTCAATAGCTGCTGCATGCTTTTACTGTATGGCCGGAGTACCTTACCGTTATCGGCCTTGGGGAAATCATTTTTGGCCAGCCACCAGACATGGGTGTAGCTGTCGACGGTGCGTAACCTGTTCACCGTCACCCACTGCGCGGGTGAGGGAAGTTTTGAAGGATTGTAACAGATAAACTCCTGGATGAGCCGCAGATCCGATTTTGGGTTCTTGACCAGGCCGAAAAGGCACTCCAGGTGCAGCAGGGACTGGACAGGCCGTTCGGGCTCCCATGCATTGCCTATTTCTATCACCAGCGAACCGTCTTCGGTAAGCAGGTCGGAGAAGATCGGCGCAAGTTTAATGAACCAGTTCAGATATTCCTCTCCTTTTTCATTACCGTACTGTTTTTTGTTGTTGAGGGGAAAGGGGGGCGAGGTAATGATCAGGTTCACCTTGCCCTTGAGCTCGGCCACTTCCTTATCAAGTTCAAGGAGTTCAATGGAGTTGCCCTCAATAAGCATTCCTAGTTTTGATTTATATATTTTGGGTTTTGCCATTTAATGTCAATCCGTGTAATGTTGTTTTTAAATATTGTGATCTAAAAGCCGCACGTAAAGCACCCTTAGAGATGATTATTTATCCTTAATAGAAGCCCGGCCATGTTAACAGCTGTGTATACGGCCTGTGTTACCTAAATCCCGGCGTAGCGCTAAGGGTAGTTGTCCCTTTCCGGAAACAAAGCAGGTTAAAGCTAACCCCAGTGGATAGATGGACGTTGAGCCGGTCAGGGCTAGGTTGAAACCAATAATTATGATGGATCATATCAGGAAGTCAGAGAGTTAAAAGATAGCAATTAGTTGTAAAGTAAATGTAAGTAAAATTAAAGTAAAAAAAAGCTGGGCTTTGATCTACTGATCCCTGGCATTTTTTTTAAAAGAGCGCGCCTAATTAACAGGCCTGGATTCCCAGTCTGTCGATCAGGTAATACCAGTGCTTCAAGCGGCCAGCAGTCGTTTAGTGGTTATTGTCCAGTTTTCCCTCAACCTGCCTTTCATACAGTTCCTTCAGTTCCCTGCCGATCCCGCCGGGTTTGCCTGGATCCAGATCCTTTTCGATCATGAGCTTGATGCAGCTTGCCGCGATATGCCAGCCAATGTTTTCATCTTTGTAGTCGCTGATCGG
This sequence comes from Pedobacter alluvionis, assembly GCF_003664035.1. GTDB lineage: Bacteria > Bacteroidota > Bacteroidia > Sphingobacteriales > Sphingobacteriaceae > Pedobacter > Pedobacter alluvionis. The sequence goes on along the minus strand of NZ_RCCK01000013.1, from coordinate 335,625 downwards.
CTTAGCCTGATAGGGAAGGGCTGAGAAGCGCTGCAGATTGTAGGGCTCATTTCTTGCCCAATCATAATGCACCAGAATAATGGGTACAATCTTTATCGACCTGTCACGATCATATCGGTCGATAGCCCGTTCGATTTCATGCCGTTTGATGTAGTCGGTGCTGTAAAAATGGTCACTGACCATAAAAAAGACAATGTCTGCCTGGTCAAAATTGGATTGGATTTCCTCGTCCCATTCTGAGCCGGCATACAGGTCTGAACAGTACCAGGGCTTTTCGATCATTTCGGTATCGATCATCGGCTGCAGGTAGCGGATGAAGGTATCCACTCGTTTGACATCCTTTTTTGAATAGGATATTACTACTTTTTTCTTTTTTATCCTGGCTGGTAGGTACATCTGGTAATCCTTAAGTTTAAATGTTTTGGTGTTTTTCTGGAGTGCGGGCTGGTCAGCCAGTTTCTTTTCCGTAAACTCCAATCTTCCCAATCCGGCCAGTTTTTCCAGCAGCTTTAGGCTTAAGAAGTCATTCCCGTCGAGCGTGACCATTTCATCGATTTCATAATCCACGTTGATTTCACGGATATATGCCGCCACCCCGTCGATGAGTCTTTTGCTGTCTTTGCCAATATTGAAAATGTCGATATGTGCGCAGCCATGGTTGTTGCCCATAAAGAATTTGATCATCACAATTTCCTCGGTCTGGACATCTTTGATGATTAGTCCGTTTTTCCAGTAGTAATAAGCACCGGTATCGCTTTCCCCGCTTTTTTCGCTAAGCAACAGGCTGCCATAACGCTGGAAGATATCCAGGACAACATGTTTGTGTATGAAACCTTCGTACTCAAAACGGCGGTAAGGCTTCAGATCTTTTTTGAGAAAGAGTTTTACGGCATTGCCGGGCTCATTTGGGAGATAGAGCGGCGCAATATATCGCTCTGTTCCTGCCTGCGGGTGACGGAATATGATCCTGAATTCGATCATAATTTCCAGAAGGGATTCCGCCCCCGTATCATCTGTTTTACCCATCCTAGCAATCAGATCAGAACGGTTGAACTCCCCCTTATTATCCTTAAGGCCTTTAAGTGCACGGTAGATATTGTCGATTACCCATTTTTTATGCACATATATCCGGTCACCAGTAGCGCCATTTGGAAACCATAGGACAACGCCGATCTGTTTAAGGTAACTGACCAGGTATCTGGTTTGGTCGATATCGATATCCACCCCGGGCAGGTTATTGCAGTAGCGGTGGAACGCTGCCATCTGCAGCACCGGTGTACCCGAGTAATCCTGAAGGCTTTCCTTTACCCGCCTGTAAAAGTCCGGGAGTTCTGCGCCGATGATACGGCTTCCATTGAGCATTTCGGTGATAACAGCATCAAAGTGAGCCATGTTGCGTTCAATTGGATAGATCGATATATTGAGGAAATCGTAGACAAAAGGGTATTTGGCCTTCATTGCCCGGTTATCAAGATGGTCTATCTGATCGGCAAGATCTACTTTGTTCTGTGCGATGAGCATTCTGCTGTTATAGGCTTCGGTTTTTTCGATCTCAAAACCGAAATTGTCCGATTCCCGTTCCCGCGTAAAGTACCTTACCGAGTCTAGCCAGTAGCGGATGGGATAATCCTGTGTAGATACCGGAACGTCCCTGCCATTTTCGTTTTGTACCGTGGAACGGAAAAAGAGATGGTTTGTGGCTGTTTCCCACAGCAGGATGTAGATCGTATTTACCCCGAAGAAAAGATGGTGGGTATCGTGGAAATAATCGTGTCCACCGAAATCAAAGAGCCGGATGGTACAGTTGGCACCAATTGAATCGATAAAATAATTGCTCTCGATCACTTTCTCCTCCATCCAGTGGGTAGGTGAATGTGGCTTGTCCAGATCCGTCCTGTGGTTGATGTATTTGGCCAGGGTAGATTTACCAGCTTCACTGTTACCCATGAGGATGAATTTGACATCTTTGTTGATATAAGTATTTCCCGACCTGATGTCTATAAAGTATCGGAGTACCGCATCCTTACCGGTAACCACTGTTTCCATAGGTGGCAGTTCAAGTGGATTCTTGGCAATGTTGATCGTGCCAGGGTACCATTTCGAGTTGACCACACCCATTGTAGCGATCAGGTCTTCCAATGGACGCAGGTCCCGGATCCTGTTGGCGTGCAGGTCTAAGGTATGCAGGTTTGGAATCGCACCGATAAACCCGACATCTTCCAGCTCATTGTTGCTCAGGTAAAGTTCTTCGAGATTTTCCATGCCCTCCAGAGCTGATATAAAGTGGATGCGGTTGTTGTTCAGGTGTAGCACCCTGAGTTGGGTCAAGTCGGAAAGATCGGGAATATAGCTGATCTCGTTATTGCTCAGGTTAAGGAAAATAAGTGACCTCAGGCTGAGGACAGGGCTCATGTCCTCAATCTTCCAGCGGTTCCAGCTTCGTTTCTCTGAATTCCAATCCCCGCCGCAGATCAAAACCTTTAGCCGTTTGAGCCTTTTCAGTTCAGCGGGCAGATGGGTAATTCTGTTTTTTGCCCCACTGTTGTCACTGCTATACTGTCGCCATCGGCCTCCCTCGAACAGGGCCCACTGATTACTCAAAATAAGTTCTTCAAGGTGCGTGCAGCGGAAAAGATCGGGTAGGTCTTCCAGACTGGTAATGCCACAGTTTCCCAGATCGAGGACTTTTGCCCCATCATACAGGCATTCCATGATCAACTGATAGGCAATTTCACTGTCATGGCTATAGCTCCCCTGGCGCTTGTCTGCTGACCACATTGCCCGGATATCAGGGTGATAAAATATCCTGGTATAAAGTGCGCCGTTGTTCACCGGGTTTTCTGCCCGGATCCCTGCAGTGTTGAAATACTCAAAAATCAATGAGGTCAGCGATCGTTGTGTGGAACCAGCAAAAAATACATCGTTGATCGACGCCCGGTGCCTTTCGGATAAGATATTCAGGTTTTGGTAGGGGTCATCCAAATAGATCAGTGCATTGAGCACATTGCTGGAAGTGACCTGATCAAAAGTCCCATCCTTGAACCGAAGGAGGTTGGTCAGCCAGATATTTTGGCGGACAGATGCGTTGGCCAGCACCCTGTGATCGGCATATTCGTTCCATACCCTTTTATTATAGGCGTGGTAATCCATATAAGAAATGAGCTCGCCGCAGAGTTTGAGAAACCTATAAGCTTCACCCCCTGAGCCCTCCACCGACTTAATGTAATTGCTAAAGGTTGTCCTGCTGTTCCTGAAATCAACTTCAAGCTGATTATAAAATGAAGGACTGGGAGGTTCAAATGAAATGAATTCGCGATATTTGTTCTTGGCCAATTGAAAATAGAAATTGTTTTCCGTTGTGATCCTGCGGGTCGTATCGTCTTCCATAATCTGCCCCAAGGTGGCATCCAGTACCAGGTTTGCGCTGGACTTGTCCAGATTAAGCCTATTGCCTTCGAAGGAATCGTAAACAGCTTTGTCAAGTGTGTAAATGTCCAGGGAAGTGGTGGATTCCGGATTTCTTTCGTAGAAAGCGTTCACCAGGATGTTATGGCTTTCAAATGGCCTAAGGTTACCCGCACCGCTGCCGAGTATCGGGCTTGCAATCAACTTTATATTCCGGACTTCCTTTGTCCAATCGGCCAGGTTGTAGGCAATTTGCCGGATCGCGGCATAGCTGCTACCGGGACGCCCGTCAACCGAGCATGCCAATATGATATATCTGGTCGTCGACATTCCCTTTGTCTGGCGCACCAGGATGTCTCCCAACCGGTAACGGACAGTTTTATGAGGAAGCGTTACATCATGGAAATCAAGGCCTCTCTGGAAACTAGCAGAGCAGGTGCCGTTTGTGGATATGGGCACGACAATGACGTCGGCATTTGAGGCAAATACGTCCTCGAATATAAAATCGCGCATGAATGGCTTTAATGCAGTTTAACAATCTGTTTACTATAGAAATCCCCATTTGGATGGGCACAACAAACTGTACGGAGAGGCGTTAATTCGTTGGATGATTTCAGCTGCAATCTGAGGTATTTTATTTTACAATCAAAATTTTTATAATCATGACGTAATTCTTAGCACCTATCCTTAAAACTTTTCGCAAACTATTGTCGATTTTTTGTCTCGTGGACTCGTTTAAGAAAACAATGGATAAGTCCTGGGACGAATTTGTTATTAGTTTAATCATCTTGATTTATCCAAGCTTTGCTACTTTTTTAATACTTGATAGTTTTAGCGACAAAGTCTCTCAATGCTTTAACCATTTCTGGATTATTAATCTCTTTGTTGCCACCATTATCATCTTTCACTACCACTTTTTTTGTCAATCCAGTAGATAATAATCTTTTATATTCAACTTGCAGTGCGGCAGCAAGTCCTGTTTGTTTTCTTTGTTGTGAACTAAGTAAGTCTTTATTATCAACTTCTAAAATTTCACCAACTTCATTTAGGCGTTTTAAACTAGGCTGCGCAATATTTGAATTCCATTTGCTTATTGTTGTATCATCAACATCTAAATATAATGCCAACGCAGCAACTTGTAAAGGAGAATTTTTAATGGCTTTTGCTATATCATTTATTTTATTCGGCATTATATATCAATAAAAAACTTGCATAATAGTCAAGTAATATTTATATTTGTTTAATAATTAGTTTAATAGCGACAAACAGAGTAAGGATTACATCTTGCTTTTTACGATGTCTCTCATGAAAGAAAACCGTCAAACTTTCCACATGAGCCGATCGTGAGTTCGCCGTATCTATTGAGTTTTGTTATCTTCGTGATATATTATTCAATAGGGCGCAACTCATGTCAGTCTTTTGTGGAACTTAAGCTTTGGCTTAAGTGGTTCTTGACGGTACCTCTTTCAAAAGCATTGAGTTTCGCCCTATTGGTTTCATACCAATCTGGTTTGCTTTCTGCCCTGTAGAGTTTACATCGTTTTACATAAAAATTAACTGTTTATGAAAACGAAAAAATTAAGCGCCGTCAAAATGATTCACCTCCTGGAAGTGATTCGTAATTATTCCCTACAACTATTATTAAAGAACGTTATCTGTTCTCCATCGTAATGCATGCCAGAATTCCAAGTAAAAATATGGCCCAAAAAAGCTAAGGCTGTGTGAAAGAAAGAGCGCACAAAGTCCCCGCGGGTTAATTTAGCTTGGTACCAGCCCTTTATTGCTGATTAGGCAAAGTGCAGTACAATGGTTTTTCGCAATCCCAAGGTAAGTATCTTTTTTCTAATAACAAATACGGTTTTCCGTATCCGCACATTAAAATGCGGAAGGGCTGGCTTTTGCCCAAATTTTCGAACACATCAAATAAATTCAATTGAAACTATGAGCTTTAGAAATTACTATCCTTTCGATAGGCTTTACGCTTTAAAGCCTAAGAATCCTGTATAATCTATTACGACCAAAGGCAGGTAACATGAATGGTTAAATAGAAATAGGTTCTTTAATGATGACCTGCCTTGGTTTTTCTATGCTAGTTTTCGGATAATGGAGAGCAATATCAAATAGCCAAATCTTTCCTGACGCCCCCATAACAAACTAACAATCATGACAAAAAATAGCGACTTCAATCGTAAGGGGATTGCTATGTCAAATCAACTTTAGAGATAACTGTGGTACTAATCCAAAATCTTATGAAACCGAAATTCAGATCAAAACAAATAAAAATATATTCAGTATGCACCGTAATCATTTTTCTGAATTGCAGCATGGCATTTAGCTCAAAAGCTCAATCTTCAGTAGATAGCATTCCTAGTCTAATGGTCGGGGACCAACTGCCAGAAGACTTCTGGAAAACAAAACATCAGATATATAACGGAGAAGACCTGACTAACAAGGATCTATCAGGATATAAAGGAAAATTATTAATTCTAGATTTCTGGGCAACCTGGTGCGGTAGCTGCGTAAGCAGTTTGCCTAAACTCTCCAAGTTGCAACAAAATTTCACCGGAAAGATGAAAGTAATTCTAGTCAACTGCTATAATACACGGGATAATGAAAAAAAGATTTCGGATTTCTATTTAAAAAGAAAGGATCTCTTATTAGCTCCACAATTACCAACCGTAATTAATGACCGTAGCTTACTTCAGATGTTCCCGCATCGGATTATACCACATTACGTCTGGATTGATGCCAACGGCACGGTTGCCGCCATCACCAACAGTCAATACATTAATGCATGCCAGATAAAACAACTGCTTTCTGTCCGATAACTAACCAACAGATTATGAAGTCAACCTCAACCCTATTAACTATTCTAACCTTCATTCTTGGAACACAGCTAGTTTTTGCACAGAAACCTTTTATGGCCCGGGTGCTTTCTTTCAAAGACAGTCTGCCCATTGCTAGTGCAAATATTAGCTTAAAAGGGCGACCAACGCAAACTCAAAGTAATGCGGAGGGAAGATTTTCATTTGTTTTAGAAAGTGGCAGGTATGAAATAAAGGTGAAACATATTGGGTATAAAGAACAAGTTGTACGCTTTAATATTCCAATTGATAAAGAACTAATTATTTTTCTGATTGAGGAAGATAACCAACTGGAAGATATAAATGTAAGCACAGGATACCAGAAAATCCCAAAAGAAAGAGCAGCGGGAGCATTCACACAACTTGACAACTCCTCGCTAAATGAACAGTCAGGCACAAATATACTGGCCCGTCTGGAAGGGATTACCAGTGGTGTAAATTTCGATACCAAGGCAAGTACAAACAGCCAACGAAAACTGAATTTTAATGTCAGGGGATTAAGCAGCATCAATGGCCCTCTTGATCCACTCATTGTACTGGACAATTTTCCATATGACGGTGACATCAACAATATTAACCCAAACGATGTAGAAAGCATTACCATTTTAAAAGATGCCGCAGCTTCTTCGATATGGGGCGCCCGGGCAGGTAACGGCGTGGTGGTCATTACAACCAAGAAGGGCAAACTGAACCAGAAAACATCGGTCGAATTCAGGTCGAGCCTTATCATCTCCGAGAAGAGCGATAATTTTAAGCTGCCTGAAATTTCTTCGTCAGATTTTATAGATGTGGAGCAGCTGATGTTTGCTAAAGGCGCCTTTAATAGCGTGATCAACAACCAGCCCTATGCGGCATTAACGCCGGCAATTGAAGTTTTACTTAAAAGAAGAAATCTGTCGATCAGTGCTGCCGATTCGGCCAGGCAGATCAATGCGCTAAAACAAACAGATATCAGAGATGATTATTCCCGTTATTTTCTCCGGAAACCCTATACCCAGCAACACTTTATTAATTTCTCAGGAGGTACGCAAAAGAATGCCTTCGGTCTTTCAGCAGCATATGATCAGGGGAGATCAGAGCTTGATGCCCCTTTTGATAAGGTAAATATTAAATTCACCAATAGTTACGTACCCTACAAAAACCTAAAAATCGATCTGGGCATATACTATACGAACAGTTCGAACGAAAGCGGCAGGCCCAAACTTAATACACTCAAGATCGGAGGAAAGAAAGTTCCGTACCTAGACCTTGCGGATGAAGACGGCAATCCGCTTGAAATTGCACTAAACTATAACAAAAGATACACATCAACCACTGGCAATGGGAAACTGCTGGACTGGAGCTATGTACCTTTGGAAGACTATAAACATGCAGTTACCCGATTCCGTTTGAACGACTTTCTGAGTAATATAGGCATCCGGCAGACCATTTTATCCTGGCTATCTATGGAAGCCCGATACCAGTATGAACGTCAGCAAAGCGGATCGAACAACATCCAGGAACTTGGAAGCTATGCTGCCAGGAATATGATCAATACCTTTACCCAGATCAGCCCGACAACAGGAATGATCTCTTATATTGTTCCAAAAGGAGGCATTCTTTACCAGAGCAGTTCTGTTCTAACCGCCCATAACCTACGTGCCCAGGTAAATGTGGATAAAAGTTTATTTTCAGGGGTGCTTACCGGTATTATAGGTGCAGAGATCAGAAACTCGGAGAGTGAAGGGCAGTCGGGTACATACTATGGGTATCAGGAAAATCCCTTACTGTTGGCGAATGTTGATCTCACACATGCCTATCCGAATTTCATTACAGGGGGCAATCAAAATATTCCGGGCGGTCAATCTTTTACCCGAATGGAAAATAATTTTGTCTCTGCCTTCACCAATCTCGCCTACACCTATCAGAACAGGTACACCCTATCGGCAAGCGCAAGAAGGGATGCGTCGAACCTTTTCGGGGTTAATGCCAATGATAAGTGGAAACCTTTATGGTCCATTGGCGGAGCATGGGATATTGCTAAGGAACCCTTCTACCATCAGGACTGGTTAACAACACTCAAATTGCGGATAACCTATGGATATCAGGGCAATGTGGATCTAACCCGGACAGCGGTGGCAATCCTGCGTTATTCGGACAACAGTCCGGCAAATCTGCCGCAGGCAAGCATCAACCAGTTGAACAACCCGGAACTTAAATGGGAAAAGACCGGACAGCTAAACATTGGCGTTGACTTTGCCACCTCATCAACCAGGATTTCCGGCAGCATAGACATTTACAGTAAACACGGTTCAGATCTTTATGGTCCGGTACCGTATGATTATACCGCATGGGGCCAAAGTGATTATATAACCCGAAATGTTGCTGACATGAAGGGCAGGGGAGTTGAAATAGATCTTCACAGCAGAAATATTGAAGGAAAATTCAGCTGGCAGAGCCACTTCATGTTCAATTATAATAAGGCTGTTACCTCGAACTATTTTGGACCTGCAGGCTACACGGCGAGCGTGGTCGGAAGCGGAAGTGCAATAACCCCGGCTGTTGGTTATCCATTGTACAGCATTGCGAGTTATAAATGGGCCGGCCTGGACGGCGCAGGAAACCCTCAGGGGATATTGAACGGTAAACCCAGCATAGACTACCGGGCCATCGCTTTGGACCGTACCAGAAACGGAATTGCCAGCGGAAGTATCATCTACCATGGCAGCAGTCTCCCGGATAAAACCGGATCACTGATCAATACCTTTAGCTATGAAGGCTTATCTTTGTCATTGAATATCGGATATAAATTTGGCTATTATTTCAGAAGGCCAGCCCTTTCTTATACCCAGCTATTCGGTCAGGGGACTGGTCATTCAGAATTCACAGACCGATGGCAGAAACCAGGTGATGAGCTATTGACAGACGTACCATCACTTGTCTATCCGGCCAACTCGAACAGGGACTCTTTTTATCTGCTTTCTGAAGCCACTGTTGAAAGGGGAGACCATATCAGGCTACAGTACATCAATCTCTCCTATAGTTTCTCACCTGTTTTTCTTGGGAACATTGGGATAAAAAAACTGAATATCTACAGTTACGCAAGTAATATGGGCATTCTCTGGCGCGAGAATAAAAAAGGCCTCGATCCGGAATATCCAGGGATTCTATCACTGCCAAAAACATACACCTTCGGACTAAACCTAAATTTCTAATATTAAGAATATGGCAAAAAATCATAGACTCAAAGAGATCATTCAATCGACATTTGTCGGGCTGTTGATCGTTATCTGTCTGATCATCAATCTTTCATGCAAAAAATTGTTGGATTCGAAACCAAGCTTCGACATTACTACGCCTTCTACGCCCCAGGACCTGCAGGCACTTCTGGATAATTCCCTTACAATGAATTCCCGCACGCCGGGATATGATGAAGCATCGGCAGATGATTATTTTCTTACACCGGAAAATTTTGCAATCCTGAACCTTAGGGCACAGGACGCCTATTTATGGAAACCCAATATCAACGAATTTGCAAATGACTGGTCCAAAGCCGCTGAAGTCATCTATAACAGTAACATTTGTCTGGAGGCGATAGAAGCGGTAGACAGGAACGGAGCAGATGTCTCTCAGCTAAACAACATCAAAGGATCGGCACTTTTCTTCCGGGCGATGTCCTGGCTAAAGTTGTTATGGACACATGCCCAGGCCTACAATCCCTATTCTTCCAATTCCAATATGGGTATTATTCTCAGGCAGGGCAGTGATTTTAATGTACCATCAACAAGGGCATCTGTTGAAGAATGTTACCGCAAACTCATTTCAGACCTTAACATCGCAGCGCAGCTTCTTCCTGACAACCCGCAGCATGTGCTCCGGCCATCAAAGGCAGCAGCTTACGCATTATTGGCCAGGGCTTATCTCTCGATGGGTGATTATACAAATGCTTTACTGAATGCAAGCAGATGCCTGAATATTAAGAGCAATCTTATCGATTACAACACCATTGATATATTAACAAATGCACCTTTCCAAAGCTATAATCCGGAGGTCATTTTTCACTCCGACATTTCAGCGTACTCCTATTTTAATATTTCTCCATTATATGCCTCAGTAGACAGCAATCTCTATCAGAGTTATGATCCGAATGATCTCCGGAAATCGATCTATTTTGCCAGATCCGGGAAATACCAGATGTTCAAGGGAACCTATTTAAGCCGGGCACTGGGATCAAATGCACTTTTTACCGGCATTGCTACGGACGAAGTGATATTGATAAAAGCAGAGTGCCTCGCAAGGGCTAATGAGACTGGAGAGGCAATGACTGCCCTAAATACACTGTTAAAAAAACGTTGGAAAAACACGGTTCCCTATACTCCACTAACAGCAGCAGATAAAGAAGAGGCGCTATCGATTATCCTAAAGGAAAGAAGAAAAGAATTATTGTTCAGAGGGCTCCGATGGATGGATATCAAGAGATTAAACCTAGACGGTGCCAATATCATTCTGAAGCGGAAATTGAATGGGGAGGAATATACCCTGCAGCCGAATACGGAGAAATTTGCATTGCCGCTGCCCAATGACATTGTAATTTTGAGTGGGGTTGCACAGAATCCCGGATGGTAAAAAAATAAATGCCGGACCTGATCATCTTCCGGCATTTATGTAAATATTTAGTTTTTGTTAAAACTGGCTTTCACCATATCGCCCAGTACCGGGTTTTGGTGACTTCCTGATGTAACTGGCACATCGGTAGTCAAAATCCTATCGGTACCGCTAAGCGTTGTATAACTCTCGTCAACAGCGATAAGACAACCATCATTTGTGCCACCGCATGCAGGATCTGTGGAAGGTACATTTTCCCAAAGCGTCCTGTCTGCTTCTTCGGACGGGCTTCCCGTAAACCTAAAATAATAATTGACGCGTTTTGCTTTTTCAATTTTCGACAGGTTTGCAGGTTTAAACGCAAAAGTCAAACCCATAATTGCTACAAGAGCAAAAGTAAACATGGCTCCCAGCCATGTTTTTTTATTGTTTTTCATGTTTCTTACCATGATATGCGACTTTTTATAAGATCAAAAAAGTATTCCAAAAACTTCTATTTTATGTTTAGTTAAGGTTGTCCTTAGGCGGACCTCGCCGGAAACCTTTTTCATTAAATAATGAATCTCGTTCCCATTTCCCGGATGAAGTTGTCAGCAGCATCCGGGATAACCGCGAAGAGACTGTGTTTGCGGTCGTGAACGAATCTGTGAAGAGCCCTCTTTTGGACATCAGGATACCATAAGTCCAATTTGCCATAATAGACGTACATCCTGATCATGGCAGCCATGCAGTAAATGACAAATCCGATAAACAGCATTACCATATAGGCAAGTGCGGCAATAAAGGATATGATCCTGCCCACGTCTGTTATCTTTGCTGTATCTAAAACTTTCATCCCTTTATACTGACTTTGTTTTCCTTTTGAAAAGCGGCGCAACCTTGGCGCTGGCCTGCCCTGTATTTTGCACTTTATCGTTGTACCCACGTTCCATGTATCAGATGCCCGGCATTTCTTTCCAGTACCGCGGGCTTTGTCCTGATCTACAGGCACAGCCACAGGGACCTGTAAATCTGTTCTGATATTTACCATCAGGAATTAATGGCAGCCAAGTCGGTACTCCCCATCAATTTTTTTATGATATAATTAAAGTTAGGTCCATCAGATTTAGGGAACCCCAGCACCATTCGGGAATTTATAGTGTCCTTTTTGAGTATTCCAAGGTGGAAAAAGAGAATAATTTACCGCCTTTCAGGAATGTAAGACAACGGGTAGAGAACTGATTTATTTTCGAAAAAATTTTTTCTTGATCTTGTAGAGGTATTTAGTCTCAATATTAAGTATAGAAGCGAGTACATCATGGATCAATTTATTCATCAGCCTAGGGTATTGTTCCCTAAAAAGCAGATATCTTTTTTCTGCATGCCCGATCTTTAACAACTGCTCCCGGTTTTTAACCGTATTGAGCTGTTCTTCATAGATCTCAATCAGCATGAACAATAAAGTAGGGTTTTGTTCTAGAATATGTTTTGCCCTGGGCAGACTCAGCAGGCACACCACGCTGTCCTTAAGGAAATAAATATATTCACTGCCGGAAACAGAACTAAAAAAACCGGTGGAGGAAAGAAAAAATCCATTTTCAATAGCCCAGGATATATGCCGCTTTCTATCCTCTAAAGAATACCCGCAGACCAGGCCACTTTCCATGAAGCAGATAAATGAGGAAGAATTATAAGGTGTGTCCAGAAACATGCCTTTCTCAAAGCTTTGGCGCACAAAAAGCTGCTCCAGCAATTTTACAAGTTGCTGGTCTGCATATTTCAGTTCCATAAGTCTTTGATTCAGACTGTCCATATTTTTTATAAGAGGAAATTAATTTTACTTTATTTTATCCTGTTTTATCCGAAACATAAATTATCCCTAACCCAGATACAAATATTTTACACAAGGAGTAGTTCTGGTTGGACGAGTAGGCTTTTGACCGTGACGAAAGCTCCCCAGCACATTTCCAAAGTTCGGAATGAAATTTTTATAAGATGCCGACATTTGTCGGCATCTTAGGCGATTTTTTACGCTAATTTTGCCGTTTTAAAATTTCTGTACAGAAAAATAAAATTCATCAGGATAAAAAACGAATGACCTACGCCAAATAAGCTTTTGCGTGGTGAAATGATGTTTCTGCATGGTAAAATAAAGTTTGACTGTCTTTTTGAGCCGTTGATTTCCCCATGTAGCGCATCATTAGCGATTAAATGATAGCGCGGTTTATAATCTCCGCTGGTACCAACGTGACGCTGAACCAGTAAGTTTCGGACAGATCTGCTCCCAACATCAAATACATTCCGATGTAAACTTTATACCGGTTGCAGGAAACCCGGAAAATGTATTGCTTAAGAAAAAACAATTACAGCAGGTCTTCATTTTGGGAGTAACAATCGACCAGACAGTTTTTTCGGTAGATGCAAAAAGCAAACGAATGGAAGGCCCAGGGGTGGGGTTTGCAGGCCGCAATTGTGCAGGGGGGGATAACTCAACTGATTCTTACTGATTTAGTTTCCAATAAGTTTTTTGCTTTATCCTATCACCGTTGCATACCCTGTCCCTGCTTCCTTGACTTTTTACGTCGTCGCTTTTCAGCTTCCTCAACAGTATCAGCCGCAATATCGGGAACATAAACAGGCGCTATCAATACCTCTAAAAAGTCTCCAACTGATTTACCTGTCACCTGCAACATATCTCCGACAGAAGAAAACAATCCTTTAGCTACATCACGAGCAAGATCATTGGCTACTGATCTACTCTGATAGCTTTTTGCAGCACCCTCCAGCAGAACATCCAGCTGCTCCCTTTGCTGCAAAGTGCCGTTCTTTAAAATATTGGCATAAGCCAGAGTATCTTTAAGGTTTCGCTCAAAGCCAAACTGTTCATCAAACAAAAGCTCCCCACATTGCTTAAAAGCCATCCGGTCAAACTGCCCCATTTTTTTAGAGTGCTCAGCATTTTTACCTTTCGAGCTGTTCATAGGGCTCAGCTTTATTTTATTGGTGATATCCCTGCGGCTGACGATTACCTGTATATGCAGCTGGTTTCCACTCTTTTTTTCTCCACGTTTGCGGCTACCATCTTTAACCGCTGCATCCTTATGGCTAAAATACCGGTTGTGCTCCACTTTGCCAAACCAGAGCAGATCCTTATTACTGGTTATCCCAGGCCGTCTGAAGTTCTTTGCATATTCATCCACTACTTTCTCTGTATATGCTTTCAGTACATCTTTCATATCAGGATCCCCAACCGACTTCCTTAAATGCTCCAGTTCCTTTTGGCTTGGGCTGATGTTGATCAGGAAAAACTTAGCCTCGTTCCTTCCTAGCTTTGCATTGTTTCCATCGATTGCCCTGCGCACTTCATATGCCTCCACATCTTGCCGGTTTCCATTGAACCATAGTTCTGGCTGCTTAAGATCCTCGGTCCGGTTCTCCTTTTCCAGGTAATTTACCAGTCCGCCACTGCTGCCCTTATTACTGGCTTCTTTGTTATCAGTTATATTGATGTACATGGCTATAAAAAGTCAATCTGGCTTTTGGTTATTCTGATCAGTTCCTCTTTCTCTTTGGCTGAAGTCATGATACTAAAAGCATCCCTGCTTTTGATGTAGGTGCCGAGTATGTAGTGAAACTGTTTTTTAAGGTGCTCCCTTGTCGATAACTTCACCAGGATGTTTTTGAGTATCTCATCAGTATTCGATAGTTTGCTGCTGTAATTCTTTCCGGCTGATAAAAGTTCACCTTGTCCATTGACCAGGGTACCGCTTCTTTTCTCCAGCTCTTTAAGAATGTTATTGATATCACGTTGGTTACCTGTCATCCGATCCACCTCTCTTTTGATCGGAATAAGCAGGTCGTTTTCCTGGGTCTTGATAAAACCGATGTAATCTTTATGCTGCCTGAGCAGTGTATTCTTTAATAGCTCATCATTTATATCCAGCGGATCTTTCTTACTCCGAAAAAAATAATCCACCATCTGCGCAAAAACCAGCCGGTTCGGACGGCCAAGCTTTTGCGCGATCTTATCCATTTTAAGCGCAGTCTGCGTATTATATTTTATAGTTCTTAAAGTTTCCATTTCAGCTCTTCGTTGTTCGTTAAGTAACTTGTTATGTATATCGCAATATATATTGCCCTATAGATATACATCTATTCATGCATATACATATCTGTATATCCCAAACCCTCACCAGGGTTCTTTTTTCTTCAATCCTACCGCCTCCAGCGGTCAAGAGAACCCCTGGAGGGTTCTCCAAACGGCCTTTACGCTAGCGTAAAGGCCAGATGGTGAGGCTCTGCCCAACCACCGCTTGCTCCTTTTTCTGGAAATGAAAAAGGACCTTTTGCATACTGCTTTAACCCCTCAAAGTTTTTTAGTGGGAGACCGATCCCAACAGATCTCCCATAAGAATATTAATAAGCTCTATTTTAAAATGCTCCTGCTATTATGTTACACTCACAAACCGTATCCACCCTTAAGATAAACCGCAACTTAACACAGTTTCGTTTTCCAGGTTCCAGGATATCCTGCTTCCGAGGAATGGATTATAGGATGGGCTATAAAAGATGTATCCAAAAACCTGAAGTTCACCAATACACTTGTGATAGGTTGAAGTTGAATAGATCTTGGATGAACGCATCAGCTTGCTCCGGCTGACCTGAAAAGGGTGAGTCAACCCAGAATTTTCCGAGGCAAAGATCAGCGCAGCCAAAAGGCTCACGTGAAACGCCGAAAGCCTTTGATCCGCCTGAATCCGGTCTTTGAGATATTCAAGGTTTTTATTTATGCTCCCCATGTGCCTCCCCCCGAAATAATCTTTTGACAACCGCATTTTCAGGCGTACCATTACCCAAGATCCGCCTGATATCCTCACGGCTAAAATATACAATACGGCCAATCTTGGTAAAGGGCAATTTGCCGCTCACCCGTAAGTGCAGTAGTGTACCGGCTGAAATTTTCATCAGTTTCCTGACCTCAGAACTTTTGAGGTACTCATCGGGCGCAGTCGTTTGGAGTGGAACAATTTTTTTGATCTCTTCGATCAGCTCGCTTTTTAGTTCAAGCAGATCACTTTTGGTTACCAGGTCTAAATTCATGTCTCTTAAAATTTAATGATCAATGCTCTCCAGCTAGCTATAACAAGAAGCTATCTATTTGGAGATTTCACATCAAAAGTGAGAACAGAAACATGTAATCAGATGCCCAATGGAGGTGTTTGGGCATAGCTGCGCTTTAAAATAGGCTAATGTCGATTAACAGGTTTAACCGGAACGATATCAAAAGCTCGATCCTTATCAGATATGAAAATATATTTAGAAGAGTCTTCAGAAGAAAAATAATTCTGGGCGGTTGCCAATGGTATTAACTTATCTCCATGTACAAAATTCTTGGCAATCATCTTATACCAGGGACTATGACCCTGAGTGCTCACCAGCCTTTTACCATTTGGAAGCATCAGTTTTTGCAACTGACGCATGAGATCCATAAATGACGCTAAATTCCCATTGTTGATTACTATTTTTTCACTCGCCTCATACTGCAGGATTTCATCGAGCTGAGCCTGTAAATCTGCCAGATTTCTTTTAAGCTGCGCAATTTCTGCATCCCTTTGATTCAGCATCTTTTCTGTCGAAGTGTTTACGTTCCATTCATCAATGGTATTTAAGAATCCTTGGAAGGCTTCTAATTTATCAAGATTGGCCGAGTGAATCTCATATACGGATCTGAATGGATCCTTAGCTGAATAAAAATTAATTCTTCTTTGAATGCTCCGGTTTACTTTACGGAAGAAGGCCTCACGACCATCTGGATTCCGTAGCAGATAATGATTAAGGTGAAAATCGTAAAACGCTTTGTATTCACCATCAGGCAGACTGTAAAGTTTCAGCGCAAAGAAATTATCCTCTAATTTTCTGTTATGGAATATTGGATTGCCGATCTCATATGGATGTGGAGAAAAGTCAAATCTCCCCCGAAATTTAAAAAAACGTTCTGTCATGATAAATTATGGAGTGGGGTTCGCTTTCAGTAACCAGAAAGGGAACTATTAACAATTGATAGCAATATACAACTATTCAGGTCTGTAGGCAACTTCCGGATATTGCCATTTCAGAATTTGTTTTTTATGAGTGCAACCTTTAGAAGGGGATAGACATATTATTGAAGATGACATTCAATGAAATCTATTTTTTCCTTTTACTATCCTTTCCCTGTTTATTTTCCGCACCAAATGTTAACTGTCACATTTTTGCCAAAATGCTTTTTTACTCATCGAGATGATCTTTAACGATATACCCCTTTGAATCGAGTTGTTTTTGAAAATCGTCACGCATAGGAAAAGTTTTTAGAACACTGTCCCACTCATCAATTAAGTTCTTGTCTTTTATCCCCTTCGTGGCTGCATAGTCTTTTATTATTTCAAGATATTTATATAATAATATATATATTTCTTTCCTATGATCAGTATCTTCTGACCTAATATAATTCTTTACCTCATTAAATTTTCTGATGATTGACAGCAATACAGAAATCGCTCCCTTATTATCTTTTTCAAACATTGAGATGGCATGAAGAGCAACAGCTTTTAGGCTATTAATTACAAACACATTGAGTTTATTTTGAAAAAACAACCACTCAAATGCCTTAAGTTCGTATTGCAACGGAACCTGACTTTTCACTTCTGATATTTCATGCGAAGTTGCAATGCCGAATGGATAATTGTCAAATGATATTTCTGAATCTAGTTGCTTTATAAAATTCTTAAATTCTGTTAGCGAGTGTGAGCCATTTTGCTGAAGTAAAAAAACTTTGGTATTACGAGTATTGTTAGAATCGATAATATTGAGATCAACTACATTGAATAAGCTTGATATCTCCTTATATATCAAAGTTTTCTTATAAGATAAAGCACTTTTGAATATTTGGCCTAACGAACTGTATGTGCTCATTATAAGATAAGACTGTTTATCAAGTGATATACCTTTTTCCTTAGGAAAGTCGTATTTAATTTTTGGAAGATATACCTTAATGATCAATTCTAGCCAAGATCTACAGGTATCGATTATACGCTGAGCCACTGTATCCTCATTGAATTGTACTGCTTTTACAAAAGTTTCTTTCATTGCTACAGAAAATGGTATACCATCATAAGTGTGGTTTTCGTGCTCATAAGGATTAAAATGCTCAAAATGCTCAATATAAATTGATTCTACCTCCAATAGCATCTTAATAATGATAATCGCAGCATTCTCATTTCTTTCCTTTATTGCAACCTGAAACAGTATTCTTCCTAAATCTATCTGTCGCTCATAGAAGTCTAAAGGAGATATACCTTCGGCTACTTTGTATTCGTTTAGGATGATATTAAAATGCTTGAGGCATCCATTTTTTATTGCTATGATACTTTGTCTATCGAAATCTTTTATTGCGGCAGTACCTATCTCTATAATTAAGTTAATCGGGTCTCTATCTTCTTGAGAGTTTTTCCCATTTTTACGGTTAAATACTTGGTTTAAAAACTCACTTTCAGTCCATTCCTTGTTAAAGTTCGATATTAGAAGGGATATATTATCTCTATTTTGTGAGGACCTTAACAAAAGAATAAGAACTGGGATTATCGATAACACCAGTAGTAGAGATACCACAACACTACAACAAAACAAGAAATCACCATATACGGTTCTGACCTCTGATTCCTTCAAAATCGCGCAAGTATAGAGCACTAGGACAATAGTGCAAACAAAAAAAGTAAAGATGAATTTTACATAGACATTGCTAAAAAACTGTATGAAAGTAAATCTCCCAAAATATTTATAAAAAACATTGAAGGAAAGTACGATGAATGAAAATACAATACCCACGAAGATGCTAATTGTACGAAGGATATTCTCGGCAAGATAAACTTCATTATCGCGCGACGGAAATCTTAATTCCCAAGGTCTTGGAGATAACAATAAATATCCAATTATTGTAATTCCAAGTAAGCTAAGAAATATCCGTGGCTCAATAATGACGAACTCTTTTAAACGTATTCTATATTTTAAATAATACCTTGCTCTGAAAATAGAAATTCTAAAAAACTTCCTTACTTTTCGAAACGGTGAGGTTATTGCCGAGAGTATCCGTCTACCTTTAACTGTGGGTTTTGAATCTTCAAAATTTGGTTGATCCATCTGTTTGAAAGCTGTTAATTTTTATTTGGAAAGTTACAATTATATTTTTCATAATAATTTTTACATCAACAGATCCAGCATCACCACGGCTGTCTCTAGGAACATGTTGCAGTAAATAAAGTAATTCAAAGATGTCTGATCTTATACATCTCGGCTGAAGACATTTCGAATTTATAAAAAACATTAAAATTTACCAGCCCCTTAAACAGAGAATATGTTTATCCTAGACAACCTTCAGTATTAATAAAATATGAGCTATACCGATCAAGAATTAATTGCTTTGTTACTAGATGAGAACGGGATACATCGACTTCCAAGACTTGAGTTTATCGAGTTGATGAGAAAGAAGCCATATGATAAAGTTGTAGGCAAAAGAATAATTTTCATCGACTTAAAATATTGGATTAGTTTCCGAATGGCATTGGAAGATGATATAAAAATGAAACTAGAACAAAAGATTCTATACAAAAGTATCTATGAAAATCTATTAGAATTAGTAATCAAAATGAAAGTTGTTTGTGTCACCTCTGACTCAATTTTAACCGAAGTAGAAAAAATGCCATTGGATAGGAAATTGGGGACTGCAAAAATAATGGATAGTTTGCATGTGGCAGTTGTGTTAAACGGTCTTAACGCATGTACATTTGAATATATTAACATTGATCTAATTACGGCTGGTAAGGAACCTATTGATCAATACCATTTAAGTTCAGTATTTGAGGCAAATAGATTTCTCGCAGCAGTTACATTAAAAAAAATGGAGAATGAGCCTGATTTATTATATAATATTATGTATGACTCCATGTCCGAAATGACGGTCCTGGAATATCTGAAAGAAACTAACGGGGATTTTTATGACTCTTCTGAAAAGTTCGCTGAACTGGTCAATGATACCAAATTAAAAGATACAGCCAAACACAGTTATGAGGCACTTCTTGTCCAAGGACTGGTTTCTCAAACTGAATCATTAAAAAAACTCATTAATTATACCCCAATTAGTAAAGTAAATCCCTTAGAAAACTTACCTCTCTATATATATTCTGCACCTTTTCTCTACCTTCATTCGGCTATTCTCGCTGCCATCAATATCGAAAAGGCTAGAAAGGTACAAAAGAATGACTTTTACGATCTTTCGCATTCCTGCATAGGCGTAGGTTATTCCGACTATTTTTTTACTGAGAAAAAATTTCATCATCTTTTAAAAACAAAACCAATCGATTGTACAGCACATTACAAATGCAAATTATATTCGGACCCCTTTGAAATTTTGAATGTGGTAGTAAATCTAAACAGCCACATTTAGTTTATAATACTAAATTTATATTACCACTATAACACTGACTAGCCAATAAGTCGCCAGAATATAAAAGCTTTAATGTCGTAATTTGGCAGATATGATCTAGCCGGTGGTTTCAATTCAATTTTCTAAATTAAATATCGAACTTAGGTTTAATAAAGGGAATTAACCAATAACAGCTTTAAGATGCGATGCAAAAAGAGATAAAAACAGCAATTGATATTGATAAACTACGGATTGAGGTTTTAAAAATTCTAGAACCTATAAACCAATCAGATGGGAATACTTCGGCAAAAAAAGATTTCCTGTTTTCTGCGGAAAGAAGTGAGGCAGGGGCAAAATTACCCCAGTATTATCTTGTCTATTTTTTATTTGCAGAACTCCTAAAATTTAAAAATCTTGGTAATTTTGAAAAAATTGCATGGAGTTTTCCAATTGATTACAAGGGTAAGGCATTCCTAGTAGAATACAGGAAATTTGGCCTAGGGATTTTCGTACAAGATATAAAAGAAGACGAGATAGCAGCTAGGGAGATCACTGGTTTGATAAATAGAGCAGTAACCAAAGCTAAACCTTTCTATGATCTGCTGGCTGAAAACGCTGTGAAATCTTCTAAACTCAACATAACAAACAGGAGTGCTGAGCTTTATTACAGGTATGAATACTTGGTGAAACTCTATAATGAGCAAGCTGCTGAATTAATTAGGGCTAAGGGCGCATTCGATCCCAAGGCTAGTGTTATATCTAAAGCCCTTTATGACGGTATTCACAGTGCCGAAAGTCATAGCTTTCAACAACAGAAAAACTGGCTGGCCATTTCAGCAATAGAAGCTTTTTTTAGTTGGACCGAGCACATTTTTATCCACATTGCAATAATCAATGGAAATCTTAAAACGGGAGAAGAGGTTGCTCAGTTGAGTGGTGGTTACTGGAAAGACAAGTATATTAAGGCCATTAAATTGGGGGAACCAAAGGCAGACAAGTTTTATAATGAGCTGCTGTTAATTAGGCAACAATTAAGAAATTTTGTTGCTCATGGGTCATTTGGAAAGGAAGGAAACGCATTCAGCTTTCATTCTAAAACTGGCGCAGTACCTGTTCTGTTAACTAATAAAAACGATAATCGCTATTCACTCACCGGAATGTTGAGCTTTGATGACGATAAGGTAGTTAAGTTCACAGAAGATTTTGTTCAATACTTGAAAACAGGTCAATGTGCCCCTGCATTTTATTATTTAATGGAATGTGGACTGCCAACGATTCTAACTTATGCGAATGATGGAACATATGCGAGATACTCTGAAGATTTGGAGCTCATGACCGAATTTACTTACCGGTTAATGGAGATGTTCGACAATGCTGCAAATATGGATTGGTGATAGCCGCTTTTCTTCAAATCTTAACTTTTCAAGAATAACTATATTGGGTTTTTAAATAGTCATTTTTACACCAAGAATGACTGAAAGTAATGAGTAGATATGAATTCAGGGAAAATATTTTCAGCATCGCAGCAAAAAGCAGTAGCTGAAAAAATATTAAATACAAAACAGTTTGATCATCAAATCGCTATTTATGCTGAGCATTATAGTCTAATTGGTACAAACCTCAAATTGTATCCTGGGGGAGACGATAAAACACTTGGACCAGCTTTTTTTTGCCGTTGTCAAAATTGTAATAAGCTTACTGGTTTTGAGCCAAAGTATAAATTATTTCAATCAATGCTTACCGCACAGATTTTAGAATTTAAAACAAAGCTAGATGACGCGGATACTTACTTAGATAAGCTTTACGTCTGGAACAGCAAATTAGATGGGGATTATATTCATGTTTTTTACTTAACCACAGGAGAGCTTTCTCTATCTTTGCAGCCGCAAGGAAGGGAAGAAACACAGGTTCATAATCATTATTATTATTCGCATTTTAAAGAACGTATACTGTTATCCAATAATAAAGAAAAACGAATAAAGGTTTTGGGAAGTGATTTTCTATCATTAAAGCATGATTTTTTAGAACGCTTTACAAATGCGTTAAGAAAGAAAAATATGCTGAAACAGGAAATAACTAATGTTGAAGCTGAAATGAATCAATCCCGGAATTATAGAGCTATTGAGATTTTCAATGATCTGATCAATGGTAAAAAAATAAATTTCGATGAAAGGCCTTTTGCTTTTGAGGATTTTTACGGTATAATTCCAGCTAATGAGACATTTTTGTATTTAGAATTCCTTGAGAACACAAGAACAAACAAACTAAAGAAGAACCCTATGGCTGAGCCAATTAAAGAAGAAAAACAAAAAAAAGATCAAGTTTTTGTAACCTATGCTTGGGCAGATGAGGCCGATAACGATAAGGTGCATTCCTTTACAAATTTTTTGAGAACTAAAGGTTTCCATGCATTTAATGATAAAATGAAGCTTCAGGAGCAAACGGCTCTGGATTTTTCAAAAATGATGTACCAGGAATTTTTTGATTCTCCGAAAGTTATCGTTGTTCTATCAAAAGAGTATAAAAAGAAGGCAGACGCTTTCGAGGGTGGAGTTGGCGTTGAATACAATCTCATTTTGAAGGAGCTTGAGAAATTCCCGACCAAATATATTTTCGTATGTTTTGATAAATTTAACGAAAACATCCTGCCTGCTGGTTTTGCGGGCCGATTTGTCTTATCTCTCACAGATGAAGGCAAAATGAACGATCTTTTTGCGAAATTACAGGATGTAAAAACGCTTGAGTTTTCACCTGTAGCATCTTCAAAGCCAGAAATTGTGAGTAAAAGAGTACTTGCATTTCAATTTGAAGCCGTTGATGTTACTAATTATGAAGGTGAAAAAGATTTTGATGCCCCTGTTTGGGATGTAAATGGGGTTGAAACCGACTTAAAAGAAATTTTAAGTAAAGGATCGTTACCAGAGCTAAAGGGGCTGATACAGTCAAATAGCTTTTTGTTTTACGACACATACGAAAGAAAGGCCACAGCAATGCCGATTTTTCATGATCTTGGTTTAAATGGGCATACTTGTGATTTCGTGTGGTTGAATGATTCATCGAGTGGTCCTGAATGGGTGTTGCTGAAATTGCTTTCTCCATCAACGAAGGTACTGAATGAGGACGCAAGGATAAATTTTGAAATAACATTGGCTGTTGAAGAAATAAAATCATGGGAGGAATATTTTACTGATAATCCAAATGAGGTTAAGAAAATCTTTGGTGCAGCAACAAAATTTAAATTTATTCTTGTTGTAGGCAGTGCTCAGGATTGGAAAGAAGGAGAAGCCAGCAGGTGGAGAATAAAAAATGAACAAGAATCCGGGGTTTTGATTAGAAGCATTAATTCTTTCGAAAAATCAGTTGACGCACTAAAAAGCCATCCAGATGCTCTTTACCGCTTCAATAACTATCCTACAACTTCGAATTCTGATCAGATTGAAAAATTCTGGAAAAATTATCCATATATGGATAAGTGGAGAATGTTGTAAATTAATAAGAAATGGACTGCATTTGTATCCCTTTTTCGTTTTAAGAATACGTTAATAACCAGTATTGTTGCTGCTCGTAATTAAATTTCAGGAATTATTCCCTGAAAGAAACGGAGTTACAGCTATGGCATATCTTTAAACCCATGTTTTGTTGCAGGTTATTTAATATATTTGAATTTTAACTGTTAACGCTCATGGAAATTCATTATTTATGGATAAGGAACTTTAGATCCTTAACGAAGGCTAGCGTGTGTCTATCCGCCAGGTTTATTATAAAATTAACTGAAGAGGAAAATCAATTTACGCTCACGATAGACAATAATCCACGTTTTATTAGAAATTTCTTCGAGAAAAGTAACATTGCAAATGTCACGGCTATTGTAGGTCAAAACGGAACTGGAAAATCAACCATTCTGGAATACATCAAGCATCATCTTCCATATGGAATCATAACAACGGTAAACGATGATATCATTGTCTACACGGAAGATGAAAATAATGGAGTGGTAAAAGTGCCAATGGGAATGTCCTTAAACTTGAAAGATAGTACGGGACTGTTTAAGAAAATCCCCTATGAGAACACTGATATTGACGCTGAAAGTATTACACTGGATAAATACCTTTCTGACATAGATTATATAAATTACTCATTTTTTCTGGATTTTAAATCTGAGCCCATGGGCTATTCGGGACTTTCCAATATATCTACTACCTCATTATTATCTGAGCATAGAACTGCGGAAAATCAGACTTTCGATTTTGCTACGGACTTAGATATTTTTACTAAGAGCGAAATTAGTAAGGCCATACAACTTTTCGTTTCTCAGAAGGAGTATGATCTACCTTTTGATAGACCAGATGAACTCATCATTTTGATAAACGAAGACGAAATTAATTATTTCAATGTGGATGAAAAAGTCAGCCGGGATAAAAAATTCCCGCGTTCCGTTGCTCTTTTTTTTAATGAGATTACGGAATTTAATAATGATTATGAACCTCGGGAACGTGTAGTTAATCTTTTTTATATCGCCGCTCTTGCAAATTTTTTATACACCGAGCATACCTATGCAAAAAATCTAAATAACATAGGCAAGTTCTCAATTATCGGTAGAGATGTTCTTGAGAACATACAGCGATTCATAAACGATTACCTAGAGCAACAGAATTTTCATGGAGAAAATCATCCATCTAAAGGAATCGCCGATAAAAAATCTAAATTACTAAGCCTTCTTGCAAGTTTACAGCCTCTTTTAGATGAAGGAAAAATAGAACTAAAGCAGGAACCAGGAAAAGATCTTCATCTTGTATTTCCCTTAAACAGTGAACTTGAAAAAGACTTCCGTTCCTTTATGAATCTCTATCTTGTTTCAAAAGGATTTACAAGCTATCTTGACTTTTCGTGGCGAGGCCTAAGTACCGGCCAACAATCCTGGCTATCTTTTCTTGCCAGGATCAATCATGTCCTTTTTCATCGGACGGGCAGCGAGTTAAAGAAAAATATTGTCATCCTTATTGATGAAGGTGATGCAGGCTATCATCCTGAATGGCAAAGAAAGTATTTTAAACATACTCTCGATTTTATCAGCAGTATTTTTGAAGGCTTCACGGTGCAATTGATTATGACCACAAACACGCCATTTCTCACTTCTGACCTCCCTACATCCCATATTGTTTTCATTAAACGCAGTGAGCAAAACGGAATTGAAATATTGGGAGAGGATGACTATCTAGACAATACATTTGGAGCAAATATCCATGAATTATTTATCAAAAGTTTTTATCTTAATGGGGTAGTTATGGGTGATTTTGCCAAGACTAAAATTCAAAAGATTATTGACTACCTTAACGATAAAGATACTGTTGAGCCCCTGGATGATTATTTTAAAACAATTGAATTAATTGGAGAGCCTTTATTAAAACGTAAGCTTCAGGAAATGTGGGCCAAGAAATTTTCTGATGCTGAAGAAGAACGCATTTTGCGTGTGCGACTTGCAGAAATTGAAGAAAAAAGAAAAAGGAAAAATAGCGATGATTAAGATACCTCATACGCTTGAACATCTTGATAGTCTAGCACAGCAGCATTATTTATATTTTCATAAGGAGTCGTCTATAAGGGAAGTAATCGATGATCATATCGATGGTCCTATGGCTCCGCTTCTAAACTATGTATGGGTAAACTTAGAGAAAATAATAGCTGGAAGACCAGATGTACTTGAATCCATGATTCCTGCCCTTGATCAGCATATAGTGGAAAGTAAACAGAATTACCGCAATTTAACCCCCGGAATCATTGAAGCAGATGTTACAACCTGGTTCAATGATATAATCTTTTCCATTTTCAATTATGATCATAATGCAACAAGCTTTACAAAACGGTATGAAAAACGCTTGGCATATGGTCTTGCCCGAACGCTCAATATAACTACCTGTCCATATTGCAATGGGCAATTTACGGTGACTTTTGATGTTGAAGATGGAAAATCACGCCCACAGTTTGACCACTTTCTGTATAAATCAAGGTATCCCTATTTTGCAATTTCGTTTTATAACCTAATTCCGTCCTGTTATGTATGCAATGCCAGCGTAAAAGGATCAACAGTTTTCTCCATCAAGACCCATCTACATCCCTATCTGGAAGGAATGGAGGGTGCATATAAATTTGAAACGAAGATTTCTTCAGTTGATTTTCTGGTAAATAAAAAGGAATTTGATTTACATCTAGTTGCTAGAGAGCATGCTAATCCTGACCACCTCACTCGCTCGGAAGGAAGCATTGAGGCATTTGCAATAATAGATAGGTACCAATTTCATAAGGATTATGCCAGTGACATTATCAAAAAAGCACATTTATACACCCATACCACTATAAAAAGTATCATCGATGGATTCAACTGGGAAGATAACCCGGTATTCAGTTCACCTGAAGATGGGCTCGAAACTCTTATGGGCAATTTTTTAACTGAAGAGGGCTTGCACAAGAGAATTTTCTCAAAACTCTCAAAAGATGTAGCAGAAGAGTTTAGTGTTCAGGTTAACAATATATAAGGAGATATTCAATATACCCGAGCCTAGTTCGTCGACCAGACCAAGTTGCATAAAAAATTTTGAGATTGTAGGCTTTTCTGCAAAAGGTGAAAATCTTTTGGGAAAAATCGCTCCAGGCAGGATAAGCGCACATAAACTGCCCATGGGCAAGCTTTAAAAGGCATCATCCTGTTCTTCTTCTTCAGAATCCAATATCATGGGAAGTTGGTTTGAAAGCGCCGAAGCGATTTCAATTTTTAGTTCTTCCGTATAATCATCCTCGTAAATAATTGAAGTGATAATATCATGTAGAACTTCCTGATTGATGAAATTGGCGGCAACATATACTGCGTAATTTTCAATTTCCCTAATGAAATGGCTAACACAATGACCCAGGCCATTTATTTCTAAAAAATAACTTGTAAGAACGATCGCAGATCGCTTATTTCCGTCAGTAAAAGAATGGTTTTTTATTATAGAATAGCATAAAAAAGCTGCTTTATCTTCAATTTCTGGATAATAAAGGTCATTTGTCATGTGCTCTAATACACTTTCCACCAATCCTAAATCTTTATATCCGTGCCTGCCACCAGACTTATCAATTATGAAATCGTGTTCCCTTACGGCATGATTCACGTCAAAATATAATAACTGCATTATCTATCTTTTAAGCGAACAAACACATCCATATTTTCACTCAAACGCTCCTCCAGGGATTTGCTTTTCTCTCCAAGAAACTTATCAAAGTCCTCTTGGCTGACTGAAGAAATATATTCTTTAAGCTGTTCGTGCAATGCATCTCTAAATGCCATGTCCCTACTTGCCATTAAGCTTCGGGCCTTTTCTCTTAATGGATCGTAGATATCACTAGTAATTTCTTCAAACGTTTTAAATAATACATTTGCTTCTGACAACCTGATTTTCTTACCCACCTTTTCACTTTCCTTTTTCAAAAAACTAGCAAATCCATTTTCATAGCTCGCAATAAGATCTAAGACCTCAGAATACATTGTATCACGAACATTATCCTTTGCCTTTAATTTTAGCACTTGCTTATAATTCTTTGCATTTTCTTTAAAAATACTTACATATATTTTATCTGTTAGTTGTGAATACTTAAACTTATTCTCAGTTTCAACATAGAGATCAATAGCATTAGTGAAGTTCTGCCTGTAATTAACCTCTCTTATTGCCGAGGAGATATATTGGTCTTCTCTCTGGTTGATGAACTTCGTTGTTCCCCCTAATTTCTTGTTAAGGACATCAATAACTATATCCAATAACATTGACCTTAATTCCTTCGCCTGTTCTGAACCTGTTAACAACATACCTATATTCAGGAATCCCCGAAATGTAAATACTGTTAAGCTTGTTGCTCTTGTTCCAACTATCTCGTTATTACTATCTTGTTCGAACTGACCGACATCAATGTCGGTCAGTTGTGCTACTATATCTTTAAATTGTCTTAGTCTAACACCTACCAATACTTCTGTTCCACTAGCATGTAACTCATCCTGATATGTGTCCTGAAGCCTCTCAATTGTTCTTAGATCTACATCAAAATATTTTGCTATTTGCTGCTTGGTGTAACGATATCTCTTCTCAAACATGATACCATCTATTCCGAGTTGAGAATAAACCTCTTTAAGAGCAAGATTATTATTAAGTATATTTTTTCGTTCTACAAGAGAACTGGTAAGATCTTTCATTTCTAATTCTTGATGATCAAATATAAAATTACTATTTATTTATCAGTGAAATGCAAATCTATCTAAAGAGCTTCATAACTTTCATATCACCAGTATCATCTTCCTTCTTATCTCGGTCTAATAGTTTCTCCTGTAATGCAGACATCTCAGTACTAACTTTAGTATCGATCACCTTCGCATAATGTTGGGTTGTTTTCAGGCTATTGTGCCCAAGCATTTGTGATACCGTTTCAATCGGAACACCATTTGAAAGCGTAATAGTGGTTGCAAAAGTGTGCCTGGCAAGATGATAGGTAAGTACCTTAGTGATGGTACAAAGATCTGCGATCTCTTTGAGGTACCCATTCATCCTCTGGTTGGTTAGCACTGGCAACGCCACTTTTCTCCATCTGCATATCCTGTGATTTTTATATCTGTCAAGAATTATTTTCGCCTCATCCAACAAGGGGATGTGACAGGGAGTTTCCGTTTTCTGCCGTTTGATGAATATCCATAAATTACCGTCATCACCTCTGGTAATCTGATCCAAGCGAAGCTGCTTCACATCTATATAAGAAAGGCCGGTGTAGCAACTGAAAATAAAAATGTCACGAACGATGTTTAAGCGCTCAAGTGGAAATTCCCTGTTTTTGATCCTATCCAACTCTTCCATATTTAGAAAAGTCCTTGCCTTAGCTTTAGCCGTATTTCGATAATTTAAAAATGGATTCCCGACTATCCACCCGGCACCCAGGCAATACAGCATGATTTTTTTCAGGTGAACAATATATTTCCGGGCAGACATTGCATTATTTCCTCGATCTATCCTAAGAAATAGCTCATAATCGGTGATAAATTTAAAATCCACCTTTTTGATGTTAATGTCCTGAACCTCATATTTGAGCTGAAGAAATTGTTTAACGTGCCTGATGGAGCTTTGATAGGTTTGAAACGTACTATAACTGTATCCCTTACCGATCAGTTTTTCCATATTGTCATTGTGCTTCTGATAAACCCTCAGCAGGCTATGGTTAGACGTATTCTTTCCGGTAAGATGATCCCGTAAGATCACCGCTGTCACCTCATCTTCCTTTTCAACAAGAGTGGTATGAAACCGTCGAACTTTTGAGGCCAGCGTGTCCAGATAATCATTAAGTTCCCGGATCTCCTCGCGCAGGCCAGTTCCTTTTCCTTTAAGCGCAGACCAGAAGCTGGGAATAATTTCTCTGCCAACAGAATATTCCGAATGTTTTCCTTTCACGGTAATCCGTAAATAGATGGGCATCATCTCGCCCTTGATAAAATTTTTTGGTCTTTTCAGGTAGAATAAAAGATGAAAATTGTAACTCATAATGATACATTTAAAATTAAACAAATGTACATTTGAGCCAGTGAGTCATCAAGATGTTCGTCAGTCGAACGAGCTGTAAATCAATATCTTACAAAATAATCCAGCACCCGAACATTT
This sequence comes from Pedobacter alluvionis, assembly GCF_003664035.1. Classification (GTDB taxonomy): domain Bacteria; phylum Bacteroidota; class Bacteroidia; order Sphingobacteriales; family Sphingobacteriaceae; genus Pedobacter; species Pedobacter alluvionis. The sequence continues at coordinate 305,668 of NZ_RCCK01000013.1, read as the reverse complement.
CGGAATAATTCCGGTTTTGATATTTCAATCAATCTACTGACTTACAGTGTTTTACAAAAAATCATCAGTTTTCGACTCACCAAAATTAACCATTCAGAATGGTCGAAAACGAGTCTTAATGTGTTATAAAAACCAAAACAAAGCCTTGAAAATCAACGATTTGTGCGGCAATGTTCTGGTTTGAATCTAAGGAAGTGGTCCCGACGAGAATCGAACTCATATCTAAAGTTTAGGAAACTTCTATTCTATCCGTTGAACTACGGGACCATTTGTTGCGCAAATATAACAAAAGTTTTCTCGCAAGAGAATTCATTTTAACAAGCTTATTACTGTATGTGAATAAGCAATAAAAAAGCCATTTGAAATTAATCAAATGACTTTATATTTTTAATTACGGCAGGCAAACACTATCTAATTACACTACCTTCCTGGAACTTTTCTACAGGTGCCACAAAAGAGAGTTTGCCTTCGGCATTTTCGGCCATCAGGATCATTCCCTGCGATAGAATTCCTTTGATTTCGCGTGGAGCAAGATTTACGATCATACTTACCTGTTTCCCCACTATATCTTCAGGTTTATAATATTCGGCAATGCCAGAAACCACGGTTCTTTCATCAATGCCTGTATTTACCGTTAGCTTTAACAGCTTTTTGGTTTTCTCTACCTTTTCGGCAGCAACAATGGTGGCTACACGGATATCCATTGCCGAGAAATCGTCAAACTGGATATTCTCTTTTGCCGGAACAGCAACAACATTATTAGCAGCATTACTGGCTTTGCTTTGATTCAATTTCTCGATTTGGAAGTCGATTTCTGCATCTTCAATTTTATCAAATAAGAGCACAGCTTCTCCAATATCGTGACCACGTTTTAACAGGCTAACTGTACCAGCATCATCCCAGTCATGACCGCCATTTTTGAGCATCTTCATTAACTTTTCTGCTGTAAATGGTAAGAAAGGTTCAATCAGGATCTGGATATTAGCAGCAATTTGAAGCGCAATGTGTAAGATGGTTCTTACCCGGTCTTCGTCAGTTTTAATGAGTTTCCAGGGCTCGGTTTCGGCCAGGTACTTATTTCCTAAACGGGCAACATTCATTACTTCAGATAGCGCTTCTCTAAAACGGTAGTTTTCGATAGAAGCTGAGATTTTTGCCGGGTAACCTGCCAATTCATCAATAACAGCCTGATCTACTTCGGTAATCTCCATACAGGTTGGTACCGAACCACTAAAATATTTATGCGTAAGCACCATAACCCGGTTTACGAAATTCCCGAGTATGGCTACCAGTTCATTGTTGTTTCTTGCCTGAAAATCTCTCCAGGTAAAATCGTTGTCTTTAGTCTCAGGAGCTGTTGCAGTTAATACATAACGCAATACATCTTGTTTCCCTTCAAACTCTCTTAAATATTCGTTTAACCAAACTGCCCAATTTTTAGAAGTCGATATTTTTTGTCCTTCCAGGTTTAAGAATTCGTTTGCAGGCACATTATCGGCCAAAGTATATTCGCCATGCGCCATTAACATTGCTGGGAAAATAATGCAGTGGAAAACGATGTTATCTTTACCGATAAAGTGAACCAACTTGGTTTCGTCGCTTTTCCAGTATTCTTCCCAACCACATTTATCATTCTCGTAACTGCTGATGTAATATTCTTCTGCTTTAGGGTTCCACACGTCGAGTTTTGCATAATTACAAAGCTCTTTGGTTGCAGAAATATATCCAATAGGCGCATCAAACCACACATAAAGCACTTTACCTTCAGCATCGCGAAGCGGAACACGAACGCCCCAATCTAAATCACGTGTCATTGCTCTTGGCTGCAAACCTGCATTTAACCAGCTTTGGCATTGGCCGTATACATTCGGGCGCCATTCTTTGTGGCTTTCGATATAGGTACGTAAACGGTCTTCGTATTTATCAAGCGGTAAAAACCAGTTTTTGGTTTCTTTTAAAATTGGTTTATCGCCTGATAGGGTAGATTTTGGATTGATTAGATCGGTAGCATTAAGTGTAGAACCGCAATTTTCGCACTGATCGCCATAAGCATTTTCGTTACCGCATTTAGGACAGGTACCTGTAATGTAACGATCGGCTAAAAATTGTTTTGCTGTAGCATCGTAATATTGTTCGGTAATTTCTTCTGTAAACACCCCTTTTTCATAAAGTGTTTCAAAGAAATCAGCAGCAGTTTGGTGATGCGTAAGCGATGAAGTGCGGTGATAGATATCGAAAGATACGCCAAACTCTTTAAAAGAATCGCCAATAATTTTATGGTACTTATCTACCACTTCCTGTGGCGTAATTCCTTCTCTTTTGGCTTTTAAAGTAATGGGTACGCCATTTTCATCAGAACCACAGATGAATTTTACATCACGTTTATTTGACCTTAAATAACGTGCATAAATATCTGCAGGGATGTAAACACCTGCCAGGTGCCCAATATGAACTGGCCCATTGGTATATGGAAGCGCTGCAGTTACGGTATATCTTTTTATTTTACTATTATCCAAAACAATTTTTATTAATTTGGCAAAGATAAGTGTTTTGAAGATGATTAAGCAGCCCCCGTATTTAAAAAAAGGAGATAAGATTGCCCTGGTATGTCCGGCAAAGAAATTACCCAAACGTATAGACCATGCCATAGCGTTATTGGAAAGCTGGGGTTTGGAGGTTATTATTGGCGAAAGTGTGTACGCCAGCCATCACCAGTTTGCAGGAACCGATGCTTTAAGAACTAAAGACATTCAGCGCTTTTTAGATGATCCATCTGTAAAAGCCATTATTTCGGGCCGTGGCGGTTATGGCACCATCCGGATTATTGATGACCTGGACTTTACAGCGTTTAACAAGAATCCTAAATGGTTTGTAGGCTTCAGCGATATTACGGTTCTACTATCGCACCTGATTGCGCAATGCAATACCCAATGCATGCACGCACAAATGCCTTATACTTTTGAGGAATCAACTGAAGAAGCGTTAATTTCTCTGCATAAGGCTTTATTCGGCCAAAAACAGTCCTACGAATTTGAGAGTACATTTAAAAACAGGGCAGGAGAGGCAACAGGAATTTTGATTGGCGGAAATTTAACTTTATTGGCCATGTTACAGGGTTCGGTATCAGAGATGGACTTCCAAGGTAAAATTCTTTTTATAGAGGATGTGGGAGAACATGAATATAGCATTGACCGCATGTTCCGCATGTTAAAGCGGGCAGGTAAACTCAGCCATTTAAAAGGATTAGTTGTTGGTGCTTTTAATGAAATTGAAGATGAAAAGATCTCTTTCGGACAAACTGCCGATGAGGTAATTTGGGATATTGTTGAGGAATATGATTTCCCTGTTTGCTTTAATTTCCCAACGGGGCATATTAATAATAACCTCAGTATGGTTTTAGGTACTGAGGTGAATTTAAAAATAGAAACAAATAACGTTCAATTTAAATATTTATAAGATGGCTATTTTAGACAATTTAGGAAAATACCGCAATACAGGCTTGTTGCTGATCCGTATTGGTTTAGGTGTAATGTTTATTATTCATGGTTTCCCGAAACTTGCAGGCGGGCCAGACGGCTGGACAGGTTTAGGAGGAAGTATGAAAGTAATTGGTATAAACTTTTTACCTGTATTTTGGGGTTTTATGGCCGCCGTTTCCGAAACCTTTGGTGGTTTCCTTTTGATTGTGGGATTGTTTTTCCGTCCGGCATTAATCTTATTAATCTTTACGATGATTATCGCCGCACTGGTTCATTTTGGCAAAGGCGATGGCTTACAAGGCGCCAGCCACGCAATTGAATTGGGCATTGTATTTTTCGGGTTGATTTTTATTGGTCCGGGGAAATATAGTGTAGATAAGAAGTAGGTGCTTTAAAGCGGAAAATGCCCTGAAGCGATTGCTTTAGGGCATTTTATTTATAATCTGTTATATAATTACTGTCTGGTATCCCAGAATACTCTCACATTTAAACCTGGCTTTTGCTTAGCATTTGGATTTAAATCTATTTCAGATTGAGGGTAATATAAAGATCTAGGCACATAAGGTACAACTGCATTGGCTGGTGGAGCAATTGCAGGATAACCTGTTCTTCTCCAATCTGTCCATGATTCCACTATTACACCATAGCTTGCAATATATTTCTCGGTAATAATTTGAGATAGCTGTTGATCAGTTGTACCAATCAATGTTCCGTTTGCAGCTAAATAAGTTGCAATATTTGCCGTAGATACACCAGCATCTGTCATAGAAGCAGTTATACCGGCAGTAAAGAAAGTTTGAGCAACACCAGGGGAATTGAACCTAAGTGCAGCTTCTGCTCTGATAAAATTATATTCTGCAAATGTTAACATCCTGATTGGCGCATCACCGGTATAGGCATTATTAGCAAAACCCCTTAAGTATGCATGTAACTTAGAATAATTTTGAGATGCAGCATCACCGCTGATTGCACCTTTATACAAACCAGATCCTGCCGGAAATTGTGTAAAGTAAAACGGACGTCTTGGATCAAGCTTATTATTCATCAACGTCACAATCTTATCGTTAGCCACTAAATAACCTGCACGGGCTGTTTCATGTTGATCAATAGGGTTCCTTGAAGCTGCTTGGTTAACAAAAGCCATTTGAAAATTATCCGCATTACTTGCAAACAATGGCACTCCAGAGTTAATCAATTGATCTATCTGAGCTTTAGCAAATGCTGCATTTTTTTCACTATAATGTAAATAAATTCTAAGTTTAAGCGTGTTTGCAAGTTTGATCCAGTTTGCTTTTGTTGTTGAAAAGGCCCCGGGATATATCGTGCTGTTTGTGCCTGGCGATTTATTAGAGGTTGTTGCACTCACCTCTGCAATTCCTTGGTCTAACAGCTTGATGAGCTCTGTATAAATCGATTCAGCACTATCATATTTTGGTTGTGTATTTTCAGTTAATTTTTGTGTTTCAGAGAATGGAACATCACCCCAAACATCGACCGTAATCTGATAAGCATATGCCTTTATAATTTTGGCTACTCCTGAATAGTGAGGATTCCCCGTTTCATTCGCATTTTTGATGATGTTTTCTGCGTCATTTAAAATCGTTGCATACATAGAAGACCAGGCGTTATTCTCATCAGAGCCCTGAATTAAATATTTCTCATAAAGCTGTGTATTATTTTGTGTACCGCTACTTTGTCCAGAAAACTGCTGCATGATCAATGATGTATACCTATTCACGTCACTTCCAGCATAAAAACCCATGTTTACGGTTAGGGAAGATAACTGCTGTTCGATAGGGGCGGTTAGTACGGCATCAGGATCAGAGTTGATATCGAAGAATTTTTTACATGAGCTTGTTGTCAGAATGCCTATAGTTAAAAAGGCAATTATGACACTATATTTAAATTTTTTCATAAATTTTACTATTTAAAATTATAATACAATTTTAAGATTTACGCCAAAAGTTCTGGTACTTGGCAATGAATTAAATTCAAGACCTTGAGCATTACTGATGCCAAGTGCATTTTGTTCTGGGTCGAAGTGAGGATAATTTTTAGCTTTTAAATATAAGTTACGTCCAAAAACACCCAATTCGATACTTTTAAATATATTTTTACCTATTAAACCTGATGGTAAACGATAGCTTAATGAAGCTTCACGCAGTCTAAACCAAGAGGTATCATAAATATATCCTTCTGCAGCTACATATTTACCTGTATTACCATAATAATCTTGTGCTCTTACATTAATGGTATTGGGCTTACCCGCATTTGCTCCCGAGGCATAAACACCTTCAAAAAGATAAGGTTTAGTTTGAGTTACACCATCTGCTTCGAAACGTGGGAATTCGCCTGTTTCTGCGGCAACACCATTACGCTGCACATCGGCAATGTTTCTTGAATACTGGTCCCCACCTTTACGAATATCTAACAATGTGAAAAGTGAAAAACTTTTATAGGTAAAGGTATTGCTAATCCCCATTGTATATTTAGGGTTCGGATTACCAATTTTAACTACATCTGCACTCGCAAGGGGCAAACCAGTTGTTGGGCTTATCAAAAGTTTACCTTCCGCATTCCTTTGGTAAGCTGAACCATAAATCTGGCCGTATTCATCGCCAGCTACAAGTCTGATATTTGGAGTAGTAAATCCTCCTAAAGTTATAACGGTAACGCCAGGAGCAAGTTCTTCTACAATTGATTTATACTTGGTATAATTTACACTAACATCCCATGAAAAATCTGCCGTTTTTAATGGAGTACCACCAATCAAAAGTTCAAAACCCTTTGTAGAGAGCTTCCCTGCATTTTTAACTACAGAAGTTATCCCTGAAGTAGCAGAATAAGGGACAGAAAGGATTACGCTTCTGGTGTTTCTGATATAATAAGTTGCATCTACGGTTAACCTGTTTCTAAAAAAACCTAACTCTGTACCAAATGAAATCTCCCTGGTGAATTCTGGAGTGATATCTGGATTTCCAGCGCCATCATTCAAGGTAAATCCAGCTAAACCATTATAAGGAAAGTTAATTATTGCACCCGTTCCATCACTTGCTGCAGATTTATCATAATACGTTTCTGTACTGTAAGCTGATGCTCCTTTTCCTACTTCTCCAATACTGGCACGCAGTTTAATTAAATTCACGTAACGCTCACTTTTAAGTTCTGGGAAAGCATCCGTTGCTACAAAACTTAAAGCCGCTGCCGGATAAAAAATTGACCGGTTTGCTTGCGTCAAAGTTGAAGAATAATCGTTTCTTGCTTTTACATTTAGTGATAAGTAACCTTTATAATCAGCTACAAAATCTGCAAAAACACCCATCAAACGTGTTTTACTTGATCCAAATACAGGATTATATGTCAATGCATTTTTAAGATTATTGAAGTGCGGAACAACCAGGGTATAGCCTGTTACCTGTGCGTTACCTATGTAGTTCTGATTGATTTCATTACCAATGGTACCGCTTAAATTGAAATTTCCAAACGTTTTATTTGCATTCACCGTAAAATAAGATGAAACATTACGTACGTTGTTAACCTGATCTACAATTCCTCCTACTAATCTAGAGTTAGCTCCGGCGAAACCTCCGCCTCTGTTTCCAATTTCATCAAATCCTTTACTTTTTAGGTTAAAGAAATCCGATCCTACTTTTAGATCTGCATTTAACCAATCCGTAAACTTATATTTGGCATTAACATTTCCTAAAACACGGTTAACCTCATCATTATATTTATTGTATTTGATTGACCAATAAGGATTGTCTTCTCCACCAAACCATAACTGATTTCCGTTAGCGTCCTCAAAAGGAAGATCGGTCAGATTATATGATCTTGGTGTAAAATAAGCCCTGAATAAAGGGTTCGATAACTGGTTTCCCTGTAGTGTTCTAATTGAAGATGTATTGGTATACGTAATGGATGCTCCAACTGTTAATTTACTGGTTACATCAGTAGTACCGCTGAAAGTTAAATTGTTCCTCTTCAACTTATTATTATCCAATAAATAGGTTTCTGTGGAGTTTCCATAAGCAATTCTAAAAGTGGACTTTTCCGTTCCTCCACTAAAACTTAAATTGTTCTGTAAATTATAAGATTGTTTGAAGATATCCTTAACATTATCTGGGTATGCCTGCAGAATTTCTTTTTGGCCCAATGAATTTGTAATGGTTTGCCCTACAATTTTTGGCCCCCAGGAGGTAGATACACCACTACCCAAAACAGTAGCATTTCCAATATTGGCCTGCGTTAAGAGACCATTATTTCCCTGCGCGTACTCATTCTGATATTCAGGAAGTCTGTTTATATTACCAATAGCATAATTCGTTGAAAAAGTGATCGTTCCTTTTTCTCCTTTTTTACCTTTTTTAGTGGTGATTAAGATTACACCAGAAGCACCCCTGGAACCATAAATAGACGTTGCAGCAGCATCTTTCAGTACAACAACGTTTTCTACATCTTCAGGGTTAATATCAATTGCCCTGTTAGATAATGATGGGCCGGTTTGCAGAGGTGTATTACCACCACTGTTATCAATAGGCACACCATCAACAACATATAGTGGTTGGTTGCTTCCGGTAAAAGTAGTCATACCACGTATAATAACACTAGCTCCGGTAAACGCACCACCAGAACCTTGAACCCTTACGCCGGGTACTTTTGCTGAAAACTGATTAGTAATATTAGTTGCCTTTGATGCGGTTAATACATCTGCGTCTATTTTGGTTGTAGAGTAGCCCAGGCTTTTCTTATCTCTCTGTACTCCAAAAGAAGTTACTACAACTTCATTTAAACTTTTGGCGTCACTCTCTAAGGTTACATTAATTGAATTGGATGAACCGATGTTTCTGCTCTGACTTAAAAATCCAATAGAAGAAAATTCTAAAGCTGTAGCTTGTTGAGAGATTTTAACAGAATATTTTCCGTCTGCGCCTGTAGTAGTTCCGCCAGAAGCGCCTTTAATTTTAACACTTACACCAGGAAGCGGCATTCCGTCTTCCTTACCCGTAACTGTTCCAGTGATTGTTCGATCTTGCGCTATTGCTGAGGTGGCAATAAACAGCAATATGAACAAACTTTGTAGAAGTTTTTTCATAAAAAAAGTTTAGTTTAGTTAATAATCTTCCCTAAGATATAACTTAGTATTGTGTAATGCAAATTTTACAATTATAATTTCCTAACTCTTTGATATTCAACAAAAAACCTCAATTAGCACAAATAAAAAAGGGATTACAATTAATTTGCAATCCCTTTTTTATAGTTTAAATCCTGTTAGAAAGTATTAACCAACGGATTGGTATTTAACTCACCAATGGGAATTGGGAAAGTATATCTTTGATCCGTAACAGGAATAGAAGCTCCGGCACCAAAAGATGGAAGTGGCGCTGCTTTCCTGGCTAAATCATTGTATCTGAATCCTTCAGCAAGCAACTCAATTCTTCTTTCTTTAAGAATTGCTGCTTCCAGAGCTGCAGGTGTTGTCAATGCACCGTAAATATATGTTGCATCAGAACGTGTACGAACCGCTTGCAATAATGCTTTAGAACGAACCAGATTACCTCCTGGGGCTAACGCTTCAGCTTCAGCTACGTTTAACAAAATTTCTGCATATCTGATTATCGGCACAAAATCAGTAAATGGAGACACTGCACCATACTTGATAGGATATGAATGGGCCACGCCAGAAATGGTTGCATCTTGTGTTAAAGCAGATTTTCTCGCATCTGTAGCTGGCCATGCAGGATCTACATAAATTCCAGCACCTGTTTTGTTTAATGAAAACTCCAGGTTTCCGTTTCCGGCCCAGCTGTAATAATAACCTAATTGATTCTGTGTTCCCGGGGCGTTTGTATCTGCCATTGGGAAAGAGAAAATAGACTCTGAGGTGGTAAAAGGTGCAGCAAAAACGTTTACAACATTTGCCTGCAATGCATGGGCAGTTCTGGCAGAATTGGTAAATGGCGCCGTCGCCGGAACCAATTTATTACCTTCCTCCAAAACCTTTGCATAATTTCCCATAGCTAAATATACGCGGGTTTTTAAAGCAATCGCTGTATTTTTGTGTGCACGGGTTGTACGCAGCAAAGCAGTTCCATAAGTATCTGGCAAACCTCCTTCCGCCTCATCAAGATCCTTTAGAATTTGAGCATATATTGCAGCAACCGTGCTACTTTTCAATGCGTTATTTGCCAAAGATGTTTCGGGGGTTAAACGCAATGGCAAACCTCTTGATGCTCCTGCATCAGAAACATAAGGCTTGGCAAAAATCTGAATCAATGCAAAATAATTTAATGCCCTGATAAATTTAGCTTCGCCAGCATAATTTGCATTTAATGCAGGCGTTAAAACTGTACTATTCTTAGCTAATCCATCTAAAAAAAGGTTTGCTCTGTTAATCGTTAAGTATGCTTGCGAAAAGAAGCTGGCAACATAAGTATTGGTCGAGTTATTTGTACCCTGATAAACATCATAACCCGTTACACTATTACCCGTTCTGTTAACAAATTCTTCAGCCCTGATATCATTATAGATCAGATATCTTCCGCCAAATAAGGAACCATTTTTTGAAGAAGAATAAAGTCCGTTGATTTGGCCTAAAACTCTGGTAGGGTTAGCAAAGGCATCCTGATCTGGTAAAGTAAGTTCAGGCACTTTTTCCAGGAATTCTTTTTTACAAGAAGAAATAGACCCAACTAGTGGAATTGCAAGAATAGCAGCTGTAGCTACCTTCAATTTATATGTTTTTATATGAAATAATTTCATGAATCTTATTTATTAATATTACAAACCTAAACTAATACCAAATGTAAATGATCTGCCCTGAGGGATAGAGTTACGCTCTACTCCACTAGCCAGGTTACTGTTACCATTGGTCGAGATTTCCGGGTCTACACCAGTATAGTTCGTGATCAAAAAAGCATTGTTTACTGATGCGTAAACCCTAATGTTGTTAATTCCTGATTTACCAAAAACAGTTTTTGGAATTCTGTAACCAAAAGTTGCTGCCTGAAGACGTAAGAAATCACCCTTCTCCACATTCGCGTCAATTGCAAACGAAGAACCGTTTGAAACGTTATCACCATATACCACTCTTGGAATATTAGTTTGAGTATTTGTTGGCGTCCATGCATTTAAAATCTCTGTTGAGTTATTCCATACTCGTTGATCTAACAAACCGGCACGAGAACCATTATAGATATAGTTTCCACCTGAGAAAGTAAACATCAGGTTTAAATCGAAGTTACCATAATTGAATGTGTTATTAAAACCGCCATACCATTTAGGCAATGTTCCGCCTATAACCTGTGCATCACCCGCTGGAGAAGGAGCTGGTGTTCCGTCAAGATAGGTCCATGCATTAGCCCCGCCAAAATGTTGGTACTGAACTTCACGGCCTGCAGCATTGATATAAATTCTTCTACCATTTGCAGGATTTACCCCGTTTGTTTTTACCGCGTAAATACTACCAATTGATTCACCTACTTTAGTAACACTTGCAGATTCTAAACCACCAGTTGTACCAATAATCTGAGAAACGTTAGGATCTAAAGCTGTTACCTCATTTTTAATGGTAGTAAAGTTTAAGTTGGCTGTCCATGAGAATTTATCTGTTTTAACAGGTGTACCACCTAATGCAAACTCAAAACCTTTGTTATACATCGAGCCTACATTTGCAAGGATGGTCCCTTGAGGATCATTAGGAATGCCTTTAGATAAGGCCTGAGGCACGTTTAACAATAAATTGTTAATATCCTTTTTAAAGTAATCAGCTTCGAAAGTTAATCTATTATTAAATAAGGCTAAGTTTAAACCAAAATCTAACTGGTTACTGGTTTCCCATTTCAGCTCTTTATTACCTGCCTGTCCAAAAATCCATGCGAAAGGAGTTACGCCATAAAGACCTGGGCTATAAGTAGTATATTCGCTATAAGCAGGAACATTTGCATTACCAACTCTACCATAACTCGCTCTTACCCTTAACAAATTAACTGTTTTACCTAGTGATGAGTTTTTAAAGAATCCTTCTTCTGAGATTGTCCATCCTACTGATCCACCACCAAAGTTCCCCCATTTGTTTTCTGATGAAAGTGCGGAATTACCATCTCTTCTAAAGTTAGCACTTAAGTAATATTTACCCTTATAGTTATAGCTGGCACTGGCTAAATAAGCCTGAAATGCAATTTCATTAATGCTATTACCTCCTGGTACATTTGTGGTGAAAGTTCCCTGAAACTGGTTGAAGAAAGTTGGATCACCTAATCCCTGACGGATGGCGCCCCAGTTTACCGTTCTTGTATTCTGTACATCATTGCCAACTGTTAAGCTTAAATTATGTACACCGTTGAATGTTTTTAAATATTGTAATGTATTAATCCAGTTCCAGTTATTTCTTCTGGCCGTATTGTTATAAGCGTAGCCATTAAAAGAGTATCCATCACCTTGAAGTGGGTTCCAGAATTGAAGATTTTCTGTATTGGCTCTTTCCCAAGAGAAATTAGACCTAAAATTTAATCCGTCGATAATCTTGAAATCCGCACCAAGGTTAGTTAAAAACCTGTTGTTTTCTGAGCTATTTAAATCCTTATCAACCAATACCGTTGGGTGCGCCCATGTACTGGTAATTAAGTTTGCTGCGTTACCTACGTTATTAGCTGAAATATTATAACTACCATTAGCATTGTAAACAGGAACATTAGGCGCAATAGCAATTGCAATACGACCCAATCCTGATGAGTTAAATGCCGCACCTGGTGCTGATCCGCTATTAGGTGCACGATTGATACTGTTATTATAATTTACATTCATGCTTAAACTTAACCAGTCTGTAGCTTTATGCGTTGCATTTATACGGGCAGAATATCTCTTAAAACTATTGTTTTTAAGGAAACCATCCTGGTCCGAAATCCCACCTGATAAATAATAAGTTGTTCTTGCGGTACCACCACTTAGAGTTACGTTATGATTTTGAGATTGAGCTGTTCTGTAAACCTCATCATACCATTTGGTATCGACAATGGAACCGTCTGCATTATAACTTGGAAAGAAACTCTTGTTATTTGCATCACGCTGCGATGCAGGTACTGCATTTGGATTTAAAACCAAGGCATTTGCAATTGCAGTATTTTTACTATCGATGTATTGCTGAGCATTTAAAAGTTCTGGCAAACGCACAGCATTGTTAACACCATACCATCCATCATATGTAATTTTAGCATCACCTGTTTTACCTTTTTTGGTTGTAATTACCAAAACACCAGCTGCTGCCCTTGATCCATAAAGTGCGGTTGAAGCCGCATCTTTCAAGATATCGATGGTTTCAATATCGGCAGGATTGATATCACCAAGCGGGTTATTGGTTGCAGAGTTTGCTGAAGCATCAGTAGTTGGAAAAGGAATCCCATCAACCACTACCAATGGAAACGAGCTAAGTGAAATCGAACTCACGCCCCTTACACGAATAACAGGAGGATTATTTAACAAACCATTTGGCTGAATAATGCTAACACCGGCAGCCTGCCCCGTTAAGCCCTGCACAAAACTTTGTACAGGCTTATCTTTCAAATCTTCACCCTTAACACTAGATGCAGATCCAGTGAAATCTTTCTTTTTGGTAACGCCATAACCAGTAACCACAACGTCCGTTAAGGTTTTCGAATCGCTCTCTAAAGCGATATTAATTGTTGATCCTCCACCAATTGATCTTGATTGAGTAACATAACCAATATAAGAGAATTCTAAAACTGATGCCCTTGAAGTTACACGAACCGTGTATTTACCATCGGCTCCGGTTGTAGTTCCACCAGAAGCGCCTTTAATTTTAACACTTACACCAGGAAGCGGCATTCCGTCTTCCTTACCCGTAACTGTTCCGGTGATTGTTCGATCTTGCGCTATTGCTGAGGTGGCAATAAACAGCAATATGAACAAACTTTGTAGAAGTTTTTTCATAAAAAAAGTTTAGTTTAGTTAATAATAATACAATATAGGATTTAGTATTTTGTAATTCAAATTCTACAATAAAAAATAATATTTTTTATTCCATATAATTAAATCGAGCTAAACAAACTGATTATTTAGAAAACAATGCGTAATCCTTCCATGTACACCCTACATGCAACTAATGTGGTTCTCAAAAGCTGCATTTTTAGTTTGATATTTACCTGGAACTGATTTTATGGGCATTTAGCGCCCATTATTATTCTCATGTTGTTACTGCTCCGGTGCAATAACAGTATAGAAATAATAATCTCTACACGAGTTTTCATAAAAGTTGATCTAGTTTCGGTTAATAACGCAATATAGCATTTAGAAAAACGACATGCAAATCCAAAAAGCCCAAAAAAAATTATTGATTTAACCAAAACTAAGCAAAAAGTAAGTTTTTTGGATTCCCATACACAATAAACTGTTATGGTCATTACCAATAAATGAAAAAATTCATCCAAAAAGATACAATTAGATTAAAATAGAATTAAAACATTATTTAACCAAGGGTAAATCTTAAAAATTAACTTTAAATAAAAAATCATCTGCCGCAGACATCTCTTTACTAAAAACAACATACGGTATATTGAACATATTACGATATAAGTCGTAATAACTTAATACTCCTGAAAAAGCTAAAATAACGTGAGTTATGTGTGCCGATTAAAAATATGCTAGGTTTTCTATCAATCCAGGAATATTAGCAAAAACCTGCATAAAGATTCACTAAAGCATTGATTGGGCTGCGGTGTCTGGTGTGTTCAATATCACATACAGTTTTTAGAATATCGTTTACCCATTCTATCAGGCCTCTCTTGTTGAGGAGCACTTTATGTTGCGTTGTCAAGAGTTTGCTTTTCATATTCTTTTTTAGCTTAGTTATTAGTAATAAGCCTTTGTTCATCAAACTTTCTGATGCTTTTTCGTTAATAAATCCCTTGCCTGCAAAGGTTCAGGTAAATTACCAGGCAAGTGAGCATCCGCGGCTTTAACTGCACAAACCTTCCGTAGCATGGAGCTACAGGGCAATAACTGTTTACATGTCCTTTTTCAACTTCCTGCTGGGAGTAGTATTGAAAATATTTATAGCCGCTGTTTTGGATAGAGAATTTCTATGCACATCATTTCAGAAAGGCTTATTTCTGGTCGGCTTAAAGATCTTGGCTTGCCAGAATGGATTAAATGAGCAGCCATTTGTTTTTCAAAAGCGGTAACAAAATCATACAGTTCACAGAAAGATTTATTACCTTTAACTCGCTACTAATCATAGCATTGGTTTAGTTGGCAACTAAAATCCTCAAATACCATGGTTATTTCACAGCGGTAATTAATAATTGTTGATAATCAAATAATTAAGCCCATAACTTACTTTAACCTTAAGGATTTTGTCCACCGGTACCAATAGCCGCATTTGCATTGATTCATCTTGAGGAACTAACCACTGCCAGATGGCATGGCTTGCCGTTTCAGTTAACGTTTGTGCTAAAGCGACTGTGTAATTTGATGCACTTCTGTTTAGTGGTGCATTTAAGCGTTTTAGATCTAAGAACCTAAATCCTTCATATCAAAGTTTTAAATGTATTAATACATGAATATACTGCAGTGAATGAAAAACATTTATCCGCATGTAAACTATTGAATAACCATAAACGCAGAACGCCGGCTTTCGAGAGAAAGCCGGCGTTCTGTTAATTTTTGTTTGTATAAAATTATTTATTAAGATTTGGATTATTAATCACTTCGGCCTGTGGTATTGGAAAGGTAAGTTCGTCAGCATCGTACGCAAAGGTGTTTCCAGAAAAGAACAAGTGATTTGTTCCTCTTGTGATAGAGTGTTTGTTACGTTTCATTGCCAGATAAACTTTTCCCTCTCCCCAAAGCTCTATACGTGTTTGCTTATAAATTTCTTCTTTTAAATCTTCTCCACTTAAAGCATCAACAAAATTAGGGTTAGGAACACGTTCAGTTAATAGCTTCTTTAATTCAGTTCGGGCAAGTGCATCTTGATTTAATCTTGCTTTTGCCTCTGCATTTAAAAGAATCATTTCTTCAACACGCATATAAACGTAATCGGTAACTACCGTTCTTTGTCCACCTTCAATCCGTGCAGGATCAAAGAATTTTCCTGTTGGCAACAGGCCTCCATAATCTGCGTTATCGTCGAACTGTTTTTTACGGGCATCATCTTCAGGGATAGAAGCGTACAACTTATCGTCGATAAATTTAGGATCTCCAGCCCATGCGTAGCTATAGGTAAAGATATCAATTTGGCCCCACCAAGAAATCAAATCAAGGTTACTTGAAATCTGAAGATCAGCTCCCCACATCCAGTTGGCACTATTTGATAGATTGTTAAATCCATCGGTGGTTACATTTGCTTTAGCTAAAATCGGGAATTTAGGAACGATCTGATCTGTTAATGATACAACTTGTGCTAAATCTGAAGCGGTACCTCTTGCAGCATAAACATAAGCTAATAAGCCTTTGGCAACATCTGCATTTATTTCTCCTTTACTTCCTCTACCATAATCAGCCAACAATGTTGTTGCTTCTGTTAAATCTTTAATCATCTGATCGAAGATTACAGCAGAAGTAACTAAAGGCTGGTTCGTTGTTTTAGCATCGGTATACAGTGGAAGAATTTTTTCAGTTCCGGTACCGTAGCCTTTCGGTGCATAGAATTGTGTTAGGTAAAAATATGCATAGGCACGCATGGCTTTTGCCTGCCCCATACTATATGCAAGGGTTTTGTTAGTAAAGGTTGCATTGTTACCACCCAATACATCTATTAAAGAGTTTGCTCCAAAAATGATTTTATAATAATAACGCCATGGAATATACGCAGCATTCTGAGTAAAATCTTTTGTAGCCTGATACCTGACCACTGTGCTATACCAACCATAATTAAGTGATCCTAGTGCCATATCTGAAGCCAACATATCTGAAAAGATATCA
The DNA here is from genome assembly GCF_003664035.1 of Pedobacter alluvionis. Taxonomy (GTDB): domain Bacteria; phylum Bacteroidota; class Bacteroidia; order Sphingobacteriales; family Sphingobacteriaceae; genus Pedobacter; species Pedobacter alluvionis. The sequence continues at coordinate 289,253 of NZ_RCCK01000013.1, read as the reverse complement.
TAACCCTTTTGACCAAAATCATCATGCCCTGTTGTACCACCCGTTCCAGTATTATACATACTGGAATATAAGCCTCTTGTATAAGCATTTAATACAGAAGGATCTCTCAATGCCTCCTCACTAATCTGCTCCGGAGAAACTTTTTCACTTGGTCTTTCATCCAAGAAACTTTTTTTACATCCACTTGCAAACACCAGAAGTGCAAATGCGATATATATATATTTATTATTTTTCATGTTAGTAAGTTTATATTAAAGCTTAACTCTTAAACCAGCAGAGATAGTAGATAAGGGTGAGTATCTGTAAGTATTGCTACCCCCGGTTTCAGTACTATTAGCTGGCTCTGCTGTCATTGGATTTAGGCCTGCACGGGATGTACCTAAGTATAAGTTGTCACCCGATACCCAAACGCTTAAACCTGTAAGACCCAATTTACCCGTAATCTTTGTTGGGAAAGTATATCCCAAACGCACATTATTAAGAGAGAAGTAATCTGCCTTGGTAATAAATCGTGATGATGCCGAACTCACGTTTGCATCCTGATTATTAGATATCCTTGGAACAATTCCATCACCTGGCTGACTTGGAGACTGCCATCTGTTTAAAATATCCTTGTGCCAGTTATTATTTGCGATTAAGCCGTTACCCATTAAACCAGCATAAGCACCATCATAAACATAACCACCTAAGCTATATAGCATTTGAACACTTAAATCAAAACCTTTATAACCGGTAGTTAAATTAATTGCACCTCTTACATCAGGAATTGCGGAACGTCCATCATATTGCTGTGTAGCATTTTGATAAGTTTTGGTAGTAGTTTTCTTTAACTGCGCTTCTTTACCAGGGTTAGCAGCTAAATAAGATCCTAACGAACCAATGTACTCACCTGCCTGATTTTCTAACAAACCACCATCTGGCACACCGTTGTTATTAGCATCTAAATAATAAGCTTCCCAGGTTGATCTTCCATCAGCAGCATCTACGCCTGTATATTTACGTACATAGAAATCATAAATGGAGTGGCCGACTGACCAAGCATAGTTACCTTGAACATCAATTGGTTTTTGTAAGCCAGTTGATGGATCAATTGGCATTGCAGTCATTTTGTTTGAGAAAATTTCGCCGTTAATTCCCAGATCTAAATAAAAATCTTTCTTTTTAAAAATATGGCCAGTTAAATCAAACTCTAAACCCTGGTTCCTCAATGAACCGCCATTAACCTTAACAATAGCATATCCGCTTGATGGACCTATTCTTCTGTCAAAAATCAAATCATCAGTATTTTTCAAGTAATAATCAACAGAACCTGTTAAATAAGTACCTAAATTAAATTCAATACCTGTTTGGAACATTTTAGAAGTTTCCCAGGTTAAATCCGGATTTCCCACCAAATCAATAGAAAGACCTGGTTGATCGTTCACGTTATCAATATTGAAAGTATTATATCCTGGATAGTATCCAACACCGCCTTGATCGCCAATTAAACCATAACTTGCTTTTAATTTCAAGGAACTGAAGATATTTTGAGATTTCATAAATTCTTCGCTCGACACTAACCAAGCCGCACCTACAGAACCGAAAGTTCCCCATCTATTTGTTTTAAATCTAGACGAACCATCTCTTCTCAAACTTCCTGATAAGAAATATTTCTTTTGATAATCGTAATTAATTTGTCCAAAATAACTTTCCAGTTTATATTGCTCACTGTAAGAGTTACTTGGATTGGTTACTGTACCGTTATTTAAATCTTCTGAATCATTTAAAACCAAGTTGTATCTTGAAGCTTGTAATGTTTTCAGTTTCCAGTCAGTTACTTCATGCGCTGCTAAAGCTTCCAAACTATTTTCTCCGAAAGTTTTCTTATATCTTACTAAATTTAAAAGATTATAAGACATTAAACTGGTATTTTCTAAATAAATAGAACCACCTTGAGAAGCGGCAGATCCATAATATTTATTAGTTCTGCTTACACTTTCGTTATTGTAGTATTGTAATCCAAATGTATTCTCGAAAGTTAAACCAGGGATGATTTTTGCTGTTAAAGAAACGTTTCCGTTTAATTCATTTCTATCATCTCTATCAGTGTTGTACTGTGTATCGGCGATTGCATTGGTTAACGAACCAAATCTTCTACCTGCATTTCCATAATCATATTGGTTACCACCGAAGATTGGATCTTGCACAATGGCACCTTTCGTATCTCTTAAAAATAATGGATAAATTGGAGGAATGTTATCTACAAACCAGAAAATGCTTCCAGAATCTGATGTCTGACCACCGAAATTTCTTTTGGAATTTGTATAACCTAAATTCATACCGCCAACCAACCACGGCTTAACTTCGTGAGTTAGATTTAACCGGGCGTTTAAGCGCTTGTAGTTTGATTTGATGGAATAACCAATATCATCTAGATAACCTAATGAAGTAAAGTAGCTTGTTTTATCAGAGCTACCACCAATCCTCACATTTGCTTCTGTACGGGATGAATTTTGAAATGCATAATCTTCCCAGTTTTCAGGATCAAATTTCCTGGTTATACCAGATCTTACCTGCCTTGTAGCCGGATCAATTAAGTTGGCGCCGGTAGAATTCCAAATGTTAGAGGCTGCAGGTAAACCACCACCTGTTGGACCGAAAATTCTGGCATTTGCATAAGTTATAGCTGCAGCATCTGTTAAAGGAGTCGCTAAACCTCTACCTTGATTATATAAACCTTCCCATGCCAGACCGATAAATTCCTCAGGAGATTTAATTACATCGTAACGTGGCAATAGAGCCATGTTTGTACCGAAATTGACATCACCCTCGATAAATGCGCTTTTGCCCCTTCCTGATCTGGTCGTAATGAGTATTACTCCATTTGAACCTCTTGAACCATAAATAGCAGTTGCAGCAGCATCTTTTAAAACCGTAGTTGATTCTATATCATTGATATTAACGGAATTTAAACTTCCATAAAACGGAACACCATCCACAACGTACAAGGGATCGCGATTTCCTGATACAGAACCGATACCTCTGATACGAACTTTAGCTTCGGTACCTGGTTGGCCACTTTGTGTAATAACACGAACACCAGAAACTTCACCTGCTAATGCCTGTGATAAATTTGAGGCTCGTTTATTTCCCAGTTGATCAGCACTAATTGTTTTCGCCGAACCCGTAAATGCCTGTTTGGTTGTAGTACCATAACCAACAACAACAACATCGGTTAGTGTTTTAGCATCGGCTGATAAAGTAATGTTAATTACAGCATTTGCAGAGATCACCTGCTCTTTAGTTACATATCCAATATAGCTAAATTCGAGTATATTTGATCCTGAGGGAACACTTACAGAATATTTACCATTTGAATCTGTTACGGTGCCAGCTGATGCACCTTTAACTTTTACTGTTACACCTGGGATGGGTAATTTGTCATCCTGCGAAGTAACTGTACCAGTAATTGTTCTGTCTTGAGCTATTGCAGTAGATGCAAGAAACAAAAGTATGAACAAACTTTGTAGAAGTTTTTTCATGAAATTTAAATTAGTTAATGATTATTTATTTGAACCGCTAATATAATATAGCTAAGAACTAATTTAACAAAATTTAACAAATTAAGCGCATAATGACTTTATTTTGACAATAATATTGTCTGATTAAAAAGTCCTTTTTGGGGAAATTTTCTACACACTATTGAAGATTGTTGGTAATTACAATCATATTTTACCCCTAAATAGGCAGAAATTAACGCTTAATAGGGCGTAAGCACTATTATCCAAATCTAAAAAAACTGTGCCAAAAAATCATTGTTATCTAAACCGCGTAACTCTTGATACAAACAAAAAGAGACCTCCTAAATGGAGATCTCTTTTATATAATAAGCTCATTAACGAGCTTATAATAACATATTATTTAAGGAAGATCTTCCAAAAATCCTGTTTTATGATAACCACTTACCTTATATACTGTTCCGCTTACATTTAATTCAAAGTAAATCGAATCTGTTGGACTTTTAGAAACAGGGCCTTTGGTACCATTAGGAATAATTTTTCCATTTAAAATGGAGAAACTATCTGGTCTTCCGCTAGTTGTAGCTATATTAGCAATGTTTGCTCCAGAGAAAAGCTTATTTGGATAATCTACCCCGGTTTTTCCCTTAATAGATAAAACTGTTGCCCCAGATTTTAATCCTGTACCCTGTACCCACATTACATTAGGTGTATTCTCTGAAGTATTAAAAGTTAACAAGGTAGAATAAGCGCCTGTCTCGTTTACTTTAACGTGCCAGTCGCCAGCCATATCCTGGACTGCAGTGCCTCCAGGTTCCGGATCTTTTTTACAAGCACTTATTGCAACTGTAATCAGTGCAATAAAAATGAATATTATATTAATCTTTTTCATGATATCTATTTATTGTTAAACCAATTATTTACCCCACCAAACTTTTGTATAGATAGGAACCTGCGCAGGGGTATTAGCGTTTCTGCTTTTCTCAAAATCAGGATAAACAAATCTCCTTGGAAAATTGCCTGCACCTGTTACGCCGTTTGGCGTATAAACCAATTGACCCGGGGTATAACCTGCATCTGTTGAATAAACCGTGCTGGTTTTAGGATAGCCTGTTCTGTTCTGCTCAAAGAAAGCCTCTAAAGCATGTGAACCAAATAAGGATGCCCATTTCTGAACGATAATCGCTTCCAGATTTACTTCCTTATCAGCTGATGCAGGATAAGCATATGTTGTTGATAGCAGAGCAGCACCATCTAGACCAAGTTTACTAAATGCTGTTTTAACCCCTTCGTTATAAAGATTTTCAGCTCCGGCACCACCAAAATAGCGCAAACGTGCTTCTGCCTGCATAAAATAACTTTCATCCAGAGAGATAAGCGGAACTGCATCTGTCGCATTAACGACTACGTTAACGGCATCGTTATATTCTGGATGTGCTGAACCACCAAGATAATCCCCTTGATTAATCGAAGGAACAGGATTAGGTTCTCCATAATACACTTCAGCGCGTGGATCTTGATTCTGATTTAACCAAGAAGTAAACGTAATACTCGCTTTCAGGTTGTCAGGGGTATTTAACCTTCTGAAATTATACTCATAAAAAGGATTACTTTTATTAGGCACATCTGTAAATATATCTACTTTTGCATCTTCATCAAGAAATTTAGCCCCATCCTGGTAAAGCTTTAATATTCCGGCTTGTGCTTCATCAGGTTTGGCATTAACCATTCTTAAATACATTTTTAATTTTAATGTATTTGCAAATTTTTCCCAACTCGCCATAACATTAGCAGATGTACCCTTTTTTCCGAAAACAAAATCTGTTTTAATCTGCGCATCGGTAAGCGGCGCTGTCTTATAATCTCTGGCAAGTGCTGCATCAATTTCAGCAATTAGTGAAGTATAAATAGTATAACCGTCGTCAAATTTAGGCTGAAGATTTGCCCCCCCTTTAAGCGCCTCTGAATAAGGAACTTTATCGAACAAATCGACTAATACCTCGTATGTATAAGCTTTCATCACCGTATTCATGAGATTATACCTCCAATCCTGTGCAGCAACCGATTTGGTAATACCCAATTGATAATCGGTTAAAGCACCTGCAAATAATTCAGAGTAAGGTCCGTTAATGAAATTAGATGTTGCCTGCACATCGTAAGAATCGACAGTACGGAACTGACTTGAATTATTATTTTGCGTCCAATATTGCGCCCATATACCCCCAATAATTGAAAGGTCTCCACCTGTTCTGGAAACAGTTGAAATGACTGCAGAGGGAAACAGGGTCTCAACCGTAGCAGATTCAACAGGAGGGTTATTCGGACTTTGGTTAATGTCGAGTTTTTTGCAACCCGCAACAATTAACAAAGTTGAAAAAGCTAAAACTTGCGTTTTTCTTATTATATTTTTCATACTTAGATGCGATTAAAAGGTTAAGTTTAAAGAAAGACCAACATTACGAACAGATGGTCCTGTTCTGAATTCTCCAAACTCACTGGTTAAATCATTACCAAAGTTAGAAACCTCTGGATCGATAGTCCTGTTCTCTTTTGGCAACCAGGTAATCAGGTTACGGCCATAAACAGTTAGCGTAGCTCTATCTGCTCTGATTTTTTGAGCTATCGATTTTGGCAATGAGTAAGATAAAGTAATATCCCTAACTTTTAAGAAGGTTTTATCTAAAATTCTGTTTTGATAAGCAACCGCTTTACCGTTATTGGTATAATATAATGCATTTACGTTTCCTTCTGAAATAGGGGTTGTATTTTCTACATAACTTATGCCACCACCAGGGTTATTAACCTGTACAACTGAATTAGGAATAATAAAGGTTCTTCTGTCGTTATATAAGGTCTTGATATCATTACCCACAAAATTTAGCAAATCTGCTGTTCCTGAATAAAACACACCGCCTTTGCGATAATCCAAAGTAAAACCTAAGGTAAATTCTTTAAATTTAAAAGAGTTGGTTAAGCCCATAATGAAATCACGTTGTGAGGTTCCATAACTTCCGTTATTGTCTGCAAGCAATGGGAATCCATTACTACCAACAACAATCCTTCCTTGTGGATCGTATTTTGGAACCGGTGCCTCTAGCACACCTAATGGCTGGCCAACTCTTGCCACAAACTGAGCATCATATGCTGTGTTCAATACCAATTTATCCAATCCATCAGGAAGTTCTAGTACCACGTTACGGTTTCTGGTAAAGGTGTAGCCAATATCCCAGGTAAAGTTCTCATTTTTAACCGGTGTACCTGTTAATGCAATTTCCACCCCACGGTTACGAATCTTACCAAAATTTACAATCCTAGAGGTTACACCTGACGACGGTGCAGTTACAACCGGGATGATCTGATCTTTAGTTACACGGTTATAATACGAAACATCCAGACCTAAACGGTTGTTGAAGAATCTGATCTCTCCACCAAATTCTGTTTCGGTACTGATCTCAGGTTTAAGATCCGGGTTGTTTAATATGTCGGATACAGAGTAACCTGGAACGCCGGCAATCGGGAAGATGATGTTACCAAAGCCTAATGCAGCACTTGTTCGGGATAAAGTATTGAAAATACGGTAAGGATCTGTATCACTACCGGTTTGACCAACCGCAGCTCTAACTTTCAAAAAGCTAATTTTAGCGCTAGATAAATCTAATGCGTCTGAAAGAACTACAGCTAAGTTAGCACCTGGATAAAAGAAACTTCTGTTATCCGCCGGAAGTGTAGAACTCCAATCATTTCTGGCATTTAACGTTAAAAAAGCATAATTTTTATAGCCTAGTGTTGCCGAAGCATATGCGCCAAACAATCTTCTTTCGTTCTCCGCACTTGTACTGGTCGGATCGTTTGCACTATTGTTAATCTGATAAAACCCTGGGATAGCTAAATTCTCTACGCCAGTATATACTGAACGGTAGCCCCTATCGTTATAGTTAACACCAATTAAGCCATTAATATCAAAATCGTTTCCGAACTTCTTAGTAAAAAGGGCATTTAATTTCGAATCGTATTCAAAATATCTTTCTGATCCTTCGATTACATTACCCACGCTTTCTTGCCTGGTGTAACCTTCATCGTTTCCACCACCGGCCCAGCTGCCAATAGCAGGGTTGTTTTTCGCATTCCAAAACTTACTCGCGTTATTGGTTAAATCTGCTCCTTGCTGGAACTGGAACGATAACCAATCTGTTGCCTTATATTTTAAATCTACGTTTCCATAAAAGCGGTCGCTTTTGAAACGAGAGCCATTCTCGTAAACGGAGTAGTATGGATTTTGAGAGAAAGGAGAAAAATAATTATCTACGTTGTAGAATTTATTATTGTAATCTTTAAAATTTGTAAACGGATAATCTACAGGAATCTGTAATAAATCTTCATAAAACGAGGATCCGATACCAGATACTGCCTGCCCCGTTTGAACTGCCCTGGTATTTTTACCAACGTAATTGGCAGAACCAGATACTGTTAACCCCTTGTACTTTGTTGATCCGCTAAGCGAGAAGTTATTACGTTTATAGGTATCGTTAGCTCCCGGAAGAATACCATTACTATAAATATTACCATAGGAAAGGTGAAAAGTAGATGTTTCATTACCACCACTAAGCGCTAAACTGTTATTAAACTCCTGACCAGTATCAAATGCATCACGAAAGTTATCCTTAACAGCTACAAATGGTTTTGTTTCCTGATCGCCGTCAACAATTGGTCCCCAGGGCCTGGTCATACCATCCAACTTCGGCCCCCAGCTCCCGTTTTCAGCTAACCAGTTCTGTTTGCTCCAACCTTGTCCGTATTGATCCTGAATACTAGGAACAATAGCAACATTGGTAAAAGAAGCTGAAGAACTAAGATCAATTTTCAAAGCACCGGCCTTACCCTTTTTAGTGGTGATCAAAATTACACCATTTGATGCTCTGGACCCATACAATGAACTTGCTGCCGCACCTTTAAGGATACTGATAGTTTCAATATCATTTGGATTGATATCATTAGCACCGTTTCCAAAATCGTAGTTCTCAGAGATATCTCCAACTGTACCTGGCGCAGAAGTTCCGCCCGGCCTTGAGTTATTGATTGGAACCCCATCAATTACATAAAGTGGTTGATTATTTCCGCCCACGGACGAAAACCCTCTTAAAATTACCTTACTTGATCCACCCGGAGAACCTGAAGTAGTAGAAATATCTACCCCTGCAACTTTACCCTGCAAGCCTGCAACCGCATTGGTTGGTGCTCCCCGGTTAATTTCATCGGTTCCTACTTGTGTAGAAGAGTAACCCAGGGTTTTCTTTTCCCTAGAAACCCCTAATGCAGTAACCACTACTTCTCCAAGTTGTTTAGAATCTGATGATAAGGCTACATTGATCACGGTTTGAGAGCCTATCTCGCGTGTTTGAGTTGTAAAACCAATAGATGAAAATTCTATTGATTTTGCTGTAGATGGAACTTTTAATGTGTACTTTCCACTGGGATCAGTAGATGTTCCTAATGTTGTTCCCAGTACTTTAATGCTGACTCCAGGAATGGGCAGTTTGTCGTCTTGCGCCGTAACCGTTCCTGTGATTGTTCGCTCCTGTGCTGTCGCGGAAATTGCACACAGCATCAGCATGAACAAACTCTGTAGAAGTTTTTTCATCGTTTTAAATAGGTTAGTTAAATGTTCGGTAAATTTAGTCTTTGCTGTTACTCAAGTCAAGACATTTTTAACATTTTTTAACACACCTACTTTAAGCAATTGTATTTAACTGGTAATCAAAAAGATAAGATTGTATTATTTTAGTGATTATTTTAGGCTTAAGTGATTGAAAATGACTACTCACAAACAAAAATTAGATCTCAAATCATGTTTCCACCTTCCCGCACAAGTCTCTGACCGACGGGTGCTAGCCAAATAAACGACCGGGCCAGGTCGAAATCTTATACATCGAAAGGCCAGGTTTTAAGCTCTTATTATGCCTTTTACCAATTTAAATCCAGTTTTACGCTTTCGAAATCTTCTTTCACCATTTATTCCGCACACATGGGCGGAGCCTAATATTATATATCATAAGCGTAAAAATTTGCCACAAAGTTCTAATAAAATGTTAGCCAAATCCAGAATGGGCTGCAGGAGAATTTTCTTCATGGGGCACCAAAACAAACAAGGGGCTGTCCGAAAAGATCAGACAGCCCTTTAGCGTCTTAAAAAAATCATGAAAAGTGTTTCTAAAATAGATGTGATATAACGAAACCTTTTAAATTGCATTTCTGATGTCAAAACGCCATTCCATTTCTAAAACTTATCCCAGAACAACTTTGTGGTTACAATGTCTCCTCCAATTGCACCGGAGGCCTGACTATAATTACTGCCATTTAATTGCTGTTCATTACTTGGATAGGTAAGCCTGTTAGGAAAACCAGATTTAGCGCCTACAGGTGCAGTAATTTTTGGAAAATCCAGTCTTCTTAATTCTGTCCAGCCATTAAAAGGCCTGTTATAAAGAGCGATCCATTTTTGGACACCTATTTTTTCTCTCCAGGTACCAGATGCCGTTGCATAAGAAACCAGTGGATTTGCCAGATAAGTGGATGCTTCTGTAGCAGTGCCTCCCCAATATAAAATTGATGCCGTAATCGCATTATTATAATGCGTTTCTGCATTACCGCTAACAGCATATCCTCTTTCAGCGGCTTCTGCTCTATTAAATTCAGTTTCTACATAATCCATCAGCAAGGTTTGCGCATCAGGAGCATAAACTTTAGGTCCTGGTTTAGAAAAAGCAGATATGGTATTCACCTGCCCAACTATACCACCAACATAATCGCCGTTTGCATTGGTACTAAAATACTGTGGCAAACGAGGGTCTGCCAGCACTAACAATTTGTCTACCAAATCTTTTGCGGCCACGTAGTCACCACGCCCACCTGTTACAATATCAACAAAAAGTGGGTTTTGGTTTGGTGCACCTGCCAGATATTTAAAAGTTGCATTATCCGCATCTGCAGAAATTGCACCTGCATCTGATGCTTCGACAGCAGTTTTGGCAATTGTATTATCTGCATCTGCTAAAATTAAAGCTTGTTGCATCCGTAAAGAGTTACCAAATTTTATCCATTTTGAAATATCCCCTTGAAAAATAAGGTCCTCACTTGCAGAAAATCCTGCACTAGCCGTGTTGAGTTGGGCAATGTCGGTATTTAACCTTTTTAATAGATCTAACGAAATCGTCTTTGCATCATCATATTTCGGAAAAAGATTTTGTTGATCTAGCGACTGGCTATAAGGCACATTGCCAAAAGTATTAACCAGAGTACTGAAGGCCAGCACTTGCATAATATCAATAATTGCCAGTTGATTCGATTTTATACCGGCGTTTAACGTAACATTGGCCTTTATAATGGTTGATGATTGAGTTAAATTTTGGAGTACTTCCCTATACATCGTAGTCCACCATGCCTGAGGAATATTTCTGGTACCGAAGTCGTACTGGGCTTCATCCTGATACGTTACCATTGCCCAATGACTTGTAGTGAATCTGAAAACGTTGTTGTTAACACTAGCACTCGTAACAACATCGCTGTAAGATTTGGTTGCGAATGAAAACAAAGTCGCAGCAGGAACCTCTGTTGGCTTTTTGGTATCAATATTAAGTGATGTAATATTCTTCTTACAAGCTGTAAAAGAAACGAGCATTGCAAAAAATATGATTGATTTTTTCATTTTATTGTAGATTTAATTAGAATGATAGCTTTGCATTTATCCCTATTGTCCTGGTTGTTGGATATGCACCACTTTGTATCCCTTGCACATTTCCAGAAGACAAATTCTCTTCCGGATCTGAATAAGGGAGATTTTTATGTATAATCCATAAATTTCTTCCAAAAACAGAAAGATCAATCCCTTTAACAGGTCCCCATTTTGAAATCATGGCTTTTGGAAAAGAGTAGGTTAATGTAGCTTCTCTTAATTTTACATAACTGGCATCGTATGAGAATGCGGATTGCGGAAGGGTAGGAGAATTGGCATCTATCACGACACGTTTAGTATTAACCTGACCGTTTTCTGTTACACCATCTAAAATAACGCCTCCGCTATTTCCACCATTGGTTACCGGATTCCTTACCGGATTACCCAGATCGTTTAAGCCAACGGTATTTGGCAAAATACCAGTATAGGTAGCATAAAACTGGTCTAATGACCAAACATTGCCACCAGAACGGATGTCGATTAAGAATCCTAAGGATACGTTTTTATATTTAAAACTATTATAAATACCGCCAATCCATTTTGGATTAATATTACCGATAACATTCGTTGTACTTGTTGTTATTTTATAATATCCATCTGCACCAATAACTTTTTGTCCGTTTGCGTTATAGACATAATCCTTGCCCTGAATGGTTCCGTATGGCTGACCTAAAGTAGCATTAACACTTATACCAGCCTGAAAACTACCTAACTGCAAATTTTTACTGTCATTATACAATTCCAAAACCTTACTGTTGTTTTTTGTCCAATTGATATTAATGTTCCAGGAAAAATCTTGTGTTTTGATTGGAGAACCATACAATGAAACCTCGACACCATTATTTCTTATCACACCAGCATTAACATAGGTATTGGTGAATCCTGTTGCAGCAGAAACCGCAACTGGTATAATTTGATTTTTTGATTTTGTCAGGTAATATGAAGCATCAAAACCAATACGGTTATTCAAAAAAGCCATTTCTAAACCAATCTCACTGCTTTCTGTTTTTTCGGGTTTTAATGAAGGATTATTTGTAGTAAAAGGATATGCAAATAAAATGCTTGATCCAAATAGATTTTGAGAGGTATAAACATTTTTGATACTACCAAAAGGTGCGTCGTTTCCAACTGTAGCATAGTTTACACGTAGTTTTCCTGATGATATCCAGTCAACCTTATCCTTTAGCTGCTGAGAGAACAACCAGCTGCCCGCAACCGAATAATAATTGTATGCATTTCCGACTCCTGGAAGTGTAGAAGATTTATCTCTTCTAAAAGTACCATCTAAGGTTAAAAATTCATTATAGGTCAGGGTAGCTCCACCAAAAAATCCGTCAACTTCTCTAGGCTCATATTTTTCTACAGGGGCTGCTACGGCACCAACAGAATTAGAAATACTATAAAGCCCTGGTACAATTAGCCCACCATTTGTGGTAGAAAAAACACTGTTCAATAAATTCTTTCTGATATTACCACCAATCAATGCTTTCAAGTTAAGGTTCTTCGTTACATTTTTATCAAAGTTTGCGATAAGGTCAAAATTTGTTTCGCTTACAGACCTGTCTGTGCGGGCATAAGAAGCTGCTCCCTGACTTCCTACGGCAACCCTTTCTTCCTGAAATTCATTGTAAGTATCTAAGGAAACACGTCCGAGAATATTTAGCCAGTCAGTTGCCTTATAATTTAAAGACGCATTCCCAAAAATCCTGCTCCTGGTATCATTTTGATAATTCTGGTACCTTGTCCAATAATAATTATCAGTATATTTAGGAACCAGGCCTTCAGGCGTAGAAGGGTCAGACCAATTCCATGTAACATTTTGCTTATTTCTAAAGTAAGCATCCTTTTGAGCCATCATATCAACATTGGTTTGATACCATTGCCTAAAATTTTGGTTCACATTTAACCCACTATATCCCGACCCATATCTACCCAAACCCTCAACTTTTGAGTAATTTGCAAGTGCCGATGCGGTTAACCGATCGGTAATTTGGTATGTAGAACCAAAATTCAATATATTTTTAATGATTTTACTATTAGGTAACGTTCCCCGGTCATCACTTCTGGTATAACCCAGTTTGATTGTCCCTTTATCGGATGCGCCACTAAATAATATATTATTGTTATTAGAAATTGCCGTTTCATAAAATGTTGATGGATTGTTTGCGGCAGCAACCCAAGGCGTTTTTTTCTTATAATTAGGAGAGTATGGATCAAAGGCATCCCATTGATATACAAGCAGGTTTGGATCAAATTTAGCCCCATAAGATGCATCTTCAGAAGTAGGAACGACCTTTTCCTTAACACCGTTACCCTGAACATCAATCAATAAGAAGCCATCTCCGCTTTCGTATCCGCTTGAATACCCGGCACCATATTCCGTTTGATACTCCGGAAAAGTTGATTTGTCAATTGTTCCGACGGTTAAACCACTATTAATCGTTATCCCCATACCTTTACTCTTCCTGCTTTTTGTAGTAATCATAATTACACCATTCGCCCCTCTCGAGCCATAAAGCGCACTTGCTGCAGCTCCCTTAAGCACGTTAACCGATTCAATATCGTCAGGATTGATATCCGCTGCCGCATTTCCATAATCGTAACCACCCCTTCCTGTTGTCTGGTTAGTAGAATTATTGTTTGAATTGTCGACCGGAACACCATCCACTACAAATAGTGCCTGATTATTTCCTGTTAAAGACTTACTCCCTCTGATTACGACATTGGTTGATCCACCAATTGCATTACCTTGAATAATCTGCAAACCAGATACTTTACCTGATAGCGCAGACACTGCGTTTGATGAGCGTGTTAGCGTAAGTTCTTCGCCTTTTACCTGCTGCGCCGCATAAGACAAGGTATTTTTCTTCCTAACCTGGCCCAAAGCAGTTACCACAACTTCATCCAAAGCATTAGCATCTGAAGACAAAATAGCATTGATTACATTTGAACTTCCAATTGGTTTGGATTGAGTTGTAAACCCGATTGAGGAAAATACAATAATTTTAGCGTCTGATGCGACTTTAATGGAGAACTTTCCGTCAGCGCTGGTTGAGGTGCCCCCTGTGGCTCCCTGAATTTTCACACTTACTCCAGGGATTGGCAGTTTGTCTTCTGAAGACGTAACTGTTCCGGTAATAGTTCGATCCTGTGCCAATGCCGATAGTGCAAAAAGCATACAGATGAACAAACTCGGTAAAAGTTTTTTCATAATTAAGAAATAGTTTAGTTATTGATTCGCCTAATCTAGTGTTAAAATTCAGGTTAAAAAATTTTTTTTAACAAATTTTAACAAAAAAACACCAAACAACTAACAATAAAACCAATAACAAGTGATAATTTTACTAATTACTCAATAAGAAACACACCAAAACCAATAATTCATATAATTTAAATAAATAAAATGCATTTTTTAAATACTAAAATTAAAAAAACAATGAAAAAACATATTTAAATTAACCAATAAAAACAAAAACACATACACCTCAAACAATAAACAGAAAAAAAGGCAAAAAATACCGATACTTTATTCGCATCAAACAGAAATCCTGCTACAATATTAGAAAAGTCAAAAAAAACTCCAGGAAAAATGCATCTAAATAGATGATCAGTTGAAAAAGGTTTTATATAAAAGCTTAAATAGGTTTTGCTTCAATAAAAAACCAATCGAAATTACAATTAAATATTTTTCATCGCTAACCGATCCGAGGATAGGCCGAGCTAAAGAGCATCTTTTAGAAGATATTATTTTCGTGACACATCAGCCGTTATCTGCGGGTGTGAATTTGAACAAGATAACGTTTAACAGGGAATCAAAACAGAAATGGTAATTAGGTTTAAAAGCCATTGCCTGCGCGGAGATTATCAGCTACCTCAAAGCTTCACAACGGAACAAAAAGAAACCGATATGATATTTCTCCAGTCTGGACGCCGATGTCGCCAACATAGCCGATACCGTTTGTTATCACCGGAGGGGATTGGAAACTTACTGCATAGACTTCTTGATCTTACATTCCAAAAAGATAGCAGCAGGACAGGAAATGTTGTTAAAAACTTTCTATAATTTACAGGATTGCTCTTAATCTGACTAAAAGGACATTACTAAGAGCCTATTTAAAATTAAATAAAATTTATTTCGCATGTTAGTCTGAGTGTAGTCGAAGACCATTCCATACATTAATAAAGCAATCGACTACGCTATCGTTGACAGACTCCAATAGAAAATCGTCATTTCGAGGAACCAAGCAATCTTAATGCGCACGCTAGTAGCGATCGTTGTAAGATTGCTTCGACGGCTGAAAAAGCCTTCTCGCATCCGATAGCTATCGGATGACGATTCCTCACAGTTTACAGCCCGTTAAAAAATTCTCATGTCCATTTATATTGATTTTTACAAAATAAATTATCCTTCAGTGTGACAGCAAAAGGCAATTCATATTTGTTAAAAAAATTTAAACAGGCGACATGCTGCATGCACTAATAACTACAAAACAGGACATTTCCAAAAAGTGTCTTACCGCCTTCCCAAAAATTCCTGAAAAGAGGATCGTTAGCCAAATAAACTACCTGGCCACGTCCGAAATCTTGTACCCCGATTAAAAGACCAGTTTTAAGCTCTTCCCTTGCTTTTTTACCTACAACACCAGCCAATAAGCTTTTTTCGTTAATTAACCCTACATTCCAACCTTTAACAAAAGGCTCGTAGATCTTACGGTCTGTTTTTAAGCTATAATAGGCTTTACCCAGGCCATAAGAAAAAGGGTGACTTGCATCGAGATTGATCCGATAAATTGCACCAGGTATTGCCGTTTCGAAATCGTCTTTGTCTTTATCCTTGAAAAGCAGTTTGTTTGCCTCTGGCTTTTCATCCTTTTTTACAACAGCCTCCTTCTTTTTAATATCAAAACCTTTTTTCTCTAATACACTTTCGATGGCATCTTCCATCAAAATCAACCTCCCGCCCTTATTTAACCATGCGTTTAAACCCTCACCTATAAAAGGGCTGTAACTTCCATCAGGCAAAATCAAGGTATTTACCTTATTAATATCCAGGTTATTCAGATCCTTAGCATTAATAATACTTGGAGAAAGGTTTAAATCGTGCTCAAGAAAAAACCAGGCCTCACCAAAAGCGAGAGAAGAAACCTCCATACCAGACACAATTGCAATTTTAGGCTGCTTTAACAAAGGGTAAACATTAGAGCCAAAATCTTTTCCTTTTTCTACAAAACCACTGCTAACAGCTTGTATTGGTATGTTCAAAGTTTTGGAGATAGATGCAACCTTATCTTTAATTCCTCTTACCAGTCTTTCGTTTTCAGCCCTCAACACAATTAGGGTTCCTGCAGGATAGTCTTTACCATTTACAGCAAATGGCTGATCAGCCTGCCTCACTTTTATATTTTCTTTCTGCAACGCT
The DNA here is from genome assembly GCF_003664035.1 of Pedobacter alluvionis. Classification (GTDB taxonomy): domain Bacteria; phylum Bacteroidota; class Bacteroidia; order Sphingobacteriales; family Sphingobacteriaceae; genus Pedobacter; species Pedobacter alluvionis. The sequence continues at coordinate 272,608 of NZ_RCCK01000013.1, read as the reverse complement.
GTTAAAACCTGAACATCTTCGCTTGTTCCCCAACTAAACAACCAGGCTAAAGGTTTGTCAAGCTCATTATTGATTATTTTAGGATCTTCAATAGCAGAATATTTCCCTTTAATACTTTCTTTACTGGCATAACCCTTTAACCCGTACACATAGGGCAGGGCCCAGGCCGTAATATCATAAGTATTAGAATCGGTTACAAAGGTTTGTGGCTCTAATAAAACGTTAGCCAAAACTGCTCTTGGCTGCTGAATGTTAACGATTAAATCATTGCGGGCAATGGTAAAACTTTCTTCCTTTTGGGTATCATAATCGTACCCTCTTCCAACTTTATCGCCACCAAAGGCAAATTCGATTTTATTTTTGGTTAACAGTTCAGCCAGTTTTTTTAAGCGTGATAAATTAGTCGCTTTTATAATATAACTTTTATAAACACCCGGACTACTGGCTAATTCCTGCTGGAAATACTTTTTGTACTCCGCTAGTAATTTATTATGGTTTAAGGAAGTTACTTCAAGCGTCGACATTCCTGTTGTAAAGTGATGTGCGATACGGTCTTTTAAGGTTAACGTATCACCATCGTTGGTTACCACTGATAATCCGGCTCTGATTCCACCTTGCTCATAGGTCATACCTATTGATCCATTATATAAAGGATAAGTATCGCCATAAGAGGGGTAAAGCAGATCGAAACGTTCTTTGGTGAAATATTGCCAGCCTTCGGCATCAAAGTATTTGGCATTGTTTTTACCTACCACCACCTGGAAACTTTTTTGCCATGATGTAATGTCCTGATGAACAGGCTCTGCCGCTGGCGCAAAATAGTAAGGTTCATTATAGCTTTGCTCATGAAAATCGACATGTACCTGTGGCATCCATTGGTTATATAAGGCCAACCTTTGCTGGCTCTCAATTTGTGTTTGCCAGGCCCAGTCGCGGTTTAAATCGAAATAATAATGGTTTGGTCTGCCGCCTGGCCACGGCTCGATATGCTCTCTTGATAACGGGTCGGAATTGGGTGTTTTACCTACCACACTATTAAAATAATTCACATAACGATCTCTTCCATCTGGGTTTAAACAAGGGTCAATCACTACAACTGTATTTTTTAACCAATCAACGGCAGGTTTATTATTACCCGAAACTAAGGTATAAAGCATCTTCATGGCGGTTTCAGTAGAGTTTGCCTCATTACCATGCACATTATAACTTAACCAAAGTATAGCAGGCTGACTTGTCAAATCAGCACTATTATTATTGGCACCGGTTGCCAGAATTAAATTGTTGTTCCTGACCTGTTCCAGTTTCGTTATGTTTTCTGGCGAAGAAATAACTGCCACCATTAACGGCCTGCCCTCATTGGTTTTACCATATTCTATCAGCTTCATGTTTTTAGCAGAAGCCGCAGCAGTTTGCCTAAAATACTCAGCTACTTTATGGTGTGGGGTAAAGTGCGAGCCTAGAGGGTAACCTAAAAAATCGTCGGGAGATTTTAGCTGGGCATGTACAAAAAAAATGGAATTCAAGGAGATCAGGCAGAACGTTAAGAGTCTTTTCATAGGTAATAATTTTACCTAATGTACTAATTTTGTTTTTTGTTAATGCGAAAGCTTAATTTTACATCATATTTTTTACCATAGGCATGATCACAACTGAAAGATTATACGATTACTATCAAGAAAACCCTGTTATTTCTACTGATACAAGAAACATCACACCTGGTTGTATCTTTTTTGCCTTAAAAGGAGATCTTTTTAATGCCAATGAATTCGCTTCTCAAGCTATTGAAAAGGGAGCAGCTTATGCAGTTGTAGATGAAGAAAAGTATGCAACGAACAGCCAATGCTTATTAGTAGAAGATGTATTAGGCACTTTGCAAGACCTCGCTCGCCATCACCGCAAACAACTTAACATTCCAGTTATTGGCTTAACAGGTAGCAATGGAAAAACCACGAGCAAAGAACTGGTAAATGCTGTTTTAGCCGAACGATACAAAACCTTTGCAACCTTTGGCAACCTGAATAATCATATTGGTGTTCCATTATCTATCTTATCCATTACCGATGAGGTTCAGGTTGCGGTAATTGAAATGGGCGCAAACCATCAAAAGGAAATAGAACTACTTTGTACCATTGCTCAGCCTACCCATGGCATTATTACCAATATAGGCATGGCACATTTAGATGGCTTCGGTGGGTTTGAGGGCGTAAAAAAGGGTAAAGCCGAGCTTTATGCCTATTTAAAAGAAACCAATGGTTACACTTTTATCAATAGAGACAATCCGCACTTACTTGAAATGAGCACTGCTGCAGGATTAAACAAACTGATTTATTACGGGACAGAGAACGGCAATACCATTAAAGGTACATTAAAAAGCAGCGACCCTTTTATTGAAGTAGACTGGACCAATCATGAGGTTTCATCATCAGTAAAAACCAACTTAACAGGCAGTTATAATTTTGAAAATATACTGGCAGCAATCTGTATAGGCGACTTCTTTGACATGAGTCCTGAAGAAATCAATACTGGTTTATCGAACTATCAACCAAAAAACAATCGTTCGCAACTCACCAAAACTGAAAAAAATACAGTCATCTGCGATTTTTACAACGCCAATCCAAGCAGCATGACCGCAGCACTGAAAAATATCGCTGTATTATCGGCTAATAAAAAGACTGCCATTTTGGGCGATATGTTTGAGCTTGGGCCAGAATCTCATGGCCAGCATGAACTTATTGCGAAACAGGCTAATGAAAGTGGTTTAGATCAGCTAATTTTTATCGGGAAGGATTTCTATTCATTTAAAGACAATTTCAAGGGCACATTTTTCGAAAGTCCGGTCGAAGCAGCAGCATATTTACAGGAAAACCCTGTTCAGGATCATTTAGTATTGTTAAAAGGATCAAGGGGAATGCAACTGGAGCGTTTGCTTCAGTATTTGTAGGTCTTCGATATTGAAAAAAAGCTGTCTCGAATTGAATCGTATTCTTATCGAAACTCTATTCACCTTACGTCATTCTCGCGAATGCGGGAATCTTAATGCGCGTTTCCATTAGCATTAAGATTCTCAATCAAGTTTGGAATGACGATACGTCTAAATATAATTTTTCACTAGAATAATTATATTTATTCGAGACAGCTGACTAATTTAAATATCCTTAAAAAGTACAGGCAATTTTGCCATATACATACCTACCACTAAAACCAAACTGGCTAACAGCCCTTGGATACAAGAACCTGCCATTTGAAGTATTGTCTAATCCACCTGAATAATTACTGGTAGAAACACCGCTAAGGTTATTTTCATTATTCCTTGGATCGATATATAATTTATCGGGATAAACATCGAAAATATTATTTGCCCCTACGGTTACCGACCAGGTTTTGCTTGCAGCATAACTTACAGAGAAATCAGTTACCCATTTAGGGGCAAAAGTTTGATCCAACTGGGTTGGTAAACCATTGGCAGGAATATTTGGATCGATGGCGTTTAAATAAGTAACCTCTCCAAAACGGACTGTTCTTGCTACGAACGATAATTTACTTACATTATAGGTTGCGGTAATATTTAATTTGTTTTTAGGCACGGAACTTTCGAAACGGGAGCGTTCCAAACGATCGAAAAGCTTAGCCTTTAATGTAGGATCGCTTTCAATTTTATCGGATCCCTGAATGCCTCTTACCACGGTTTTATTTACATTTCCGGCAACACTTAAAATTAAGCTACTTTTTGCCCCCAAATTGAACCTGTTGGTTAACACCACATCTATCCCTGCGGTATTTGTGGTAATGGCATTGGTAAAAAACTGTACACTGTTAATCTGTGCCGCTGGGTCTACTGTATTTAAAATCTGGTTCACCACACCGGTTGGCACTAAAACACCAGCAGAACGTTCGCGGGCATATTGACTGGAGAAAACAATCCGGTCGCTGATATCAATGTTATAAGCATCGATGGTAAAAGTAAAGGTTTTGGCGATTTTGCCTGCCAAACCTAAACTTCCCGATTTAGAAATTTCAGGTTTTAATGCGCCAACACCAAACTGGGCAACAATAGGATTTGCATTATTTACGGTTAAAACCTGTGTGGCATTGGTACCTACAAATTGCGTACTCTCGTTATTAAAATATTGTTGGTGTAAAGATGGTGCCCTAAATCCAGTGGAATAAGCTCCACGGATGGAAACATCACCAAAAAGCTTAACCTTACCCGTAAATTTATAGGAGAAGTTAGAACCGAAATCACTGTAATTTTCGTAACGGCCCGCAGCACCTAAAGTTACCCTCGTTCCAAATTCAGCTTCAAAATCGGCATAAGCACCAACGTTGTGCCTCGATTTATCTAATGCATTACTGGGTTTAAAACCCGGAAATACCTGCGCACCTGATGCAGTAGGCGACGTTCCGATCAATCTTCCGCCATTTGAATAAGATAAAAGCTCGCCTTCTTTGATCTGGTAGTTATCTACCCTAAATTCTCCCCCAAAAGCAGTGTTTAATGAAGTTAAAAATCCACCGTCAAAAGTGTGTTTTTTGTTTAAATCGAGGTTACTGGTGTTCTGTCTGAATAGCAATTCGCCGGCATAAAATGAAGTAGGACTTGTTCCTGTGGGCAGGGAAGCATTAACCGTATTGTTAATATTAAACGCTATTGTATTTTCGCCGCTGGTATTGCTAAGGTCATAATCCCATGTACCCAATTTACCTCTTAAACCAGCAGAAAAAGAATAATCATTGATTTTGGTATCGATAAATGGTAAAAATCCATTAGGGTAGATCGACAAATCTATTTGGGTAGTTTGCGTTGGCAAGCGGTAAAAACCCGCCGCACTTCCTGTTTTATGCGTAAAACCTGCGGCATAATACAACTGGGTAGTTTTCCCAAAATTGAACTGGCCATTTAAAAATCCACCACCATTTTTGGAGTCGGAATTACCCACACGCATATTGTTTCTATCTAAACCATTTGCAGCCGCCCTGGCATCATCAGCGGCTTTTAAACTGGCAAAACGGGCTTGAAAAGCGGCTTCTGTTTCTGTAGAACCTTTAGTTGGACTTGCAGAATACAATAGCGGGCGGGTATCTAAACCGCCACGGTTGGTATATCCGCGCTGAAGATATTGGGCCGCAAAATTGATGAAACCTTTATCGTTCTTAAATGCCCAGCCTTTGCTAAAATCAACCTGAAAAGTTCTGCCATCGCTAAAATCGCGGCCGAGGGCATTTGAAGAAGACTGACCAAAAGAGGTAGAGAAACTATATGGTGTTACCTTTTTTAATACAATGTTGATTACCCCTGCAATGGCATCCGAACCATACTGCGCCGCAGCACCGTCGCGTAGCACCTCAATACGTTCAATCGCTGAAACAGGAATGGAGTTTAAATCCGTTCCAACAGAACCACGGCCGAAAGTACCATTAATGTTTACAAGGGCTGTGGTATGCCTACGTTTTCCGTTTACCAGCACCAAAACCTGATCGGGGCCTAAACCGCGTAAAGATGCAGGATCGATGTGATCGGTACCATCAGAAACGGTTTGCCGGTTAGAGCTAAAAGATGGCGCTACGAAATTCAAAATCTGCGTCAAATCAGTCTGCGCAAATACCTTAACGTCTTTTGTTGAAATCAGATCAACCGGAACCACGCTTTCGATGTTCGTTCTCGGCGTCGATCTTGATCCTACCACAACGACATCACTTAATAATTCTTTTGTATCCTGCAGCGCAAAATCCATCGTTTTAACAGTGTTATCAATTTGAACAGCTACTTCCGAAGTTTGATAACCAGTAAAAGAAATCCGGACTTTATAAGCTCCGGCAGAAGGAAATTTTAAGGCATATAGCCCGTTTCCATCAGATGATGTTCCAATTTTTGAACCAACTACCTGAACAGTAGCGCCTGGAATAGCTAATCCTGCAGAATCCGTAACCTTACCCTTTAAGCCTTGGGCAAGCAAATGATTGGAAACGAACAATAAGAGGAGGATTAGGGAGTTTTTGAATAATATTTTTATCATAGTTTATAGGTTTATAAACAATAATAACAATTTTATTACAAAATTTTAAAAATCAACTAGCTGATAAAGAGCAAAATACTAAAAGAATACATCTTTTCTGTAGATAATTAAAGACAAAAGATCAAAATATTGCGAAAATTAATTCCCATACTAGAAAATAAACACTTATTGTGCTAAACCAACAAACAAACCAACATCACTTACCTCTAAGAGTGGATTATCACGCATATTCTGCTCAATTTCGATTTCAAACTTGCCATTTCCTGGAAAATGATAGTTGGTAAGCATGGGTAAGGTATAACTGAATACATTTCCTGAACCGCTGCCCAGCCATTCACCGTCATTTTTAGCGAGTTTATACTGATAACGCCTGGTTATTACCTTTTTACCGTCTTTAAAATGGGCCAGAATAAATATATTGGCATATTTATAATCTGCGGTATGCCTAAACTTGAAGTAAATATTATAGGCTTTGGTATTGTCTTTTATTTCAAATGTTGTCGAAATATGGTTGCGGTAAGTCCATCGGCGATCGGCAATCTCAACATTGCTGTCGATTACGCTGGCCATACAGCCCATAAATAGGGTAACCATTAATAAAAAGCCAATCGAAATTATCAGCTTTTTATTCAGCAGCAGGTTTATTTTCTGAGCCATTATTGTTGTTTCGGCGGTTATTATTTTTCCTACGGTTATTTCTATTCTTATTTTTGCTCTGTTCTGGCTTAACACCCTCTGCAGCTACATTTCCTTCAGCTTTTACTACAGGCTTTTGCGCTTGTAGCTGCTGTGGTTTTGGTTTATTATTTTGAGGTTTCGGCCCATTAACATGCTGTGGTTTTGGTACTGCCTGTTGCTGTGGTTTCCCGCCTTGCTGGTTCTTCTGGCCGCCTTGCAGAGGTTGCTGTTGCTTATTAGGCGCAGCATTCTTATCGCCAGCAGGTACTCTTTCTCTTCTATTTTGGTTATTGTTGCGGTTATTTTTCTGGTTGTTGTTCTTACTCTGGTTATTTTTGCCGCGAGAACGCTCATCCAGGCGGGTTAAACTATCCTGACCAACTACGTTTTCGTAATCGAAAGACTTTTCTACCACAACCGGCGCGGCAATCTGAACGGCTTCTTCTTTTAAGTTAGGCGCTTTTTTACCTGCCTTGTTCATCGCCATGATCTCTTTTACGCGCACAGCTTTCACCGGGATCCAGTTTTCATCACCCTGATAACTGAACCACATGATTTTTTTGAAAATATCGGTTTTCTGGTGACGGGCATAACCAGCCTCAGTATCCAGGTTTTCAATTCTATCGGGAATATCTTTTAAAGCATCCAGATAGGTATCCAGCTCATAGTTTAAGCAGCATTTTAATTTACCGCACTGCCCCGCAAGCTTTAAAGTATTTAATGATAAATTTTGATATCGAGCCGCAGCTGTAGATACGGTTTTGAAGTTGGTTAACCAGGTAGAACAGCATAATTCGCGACCGCAAGAGCCAATTCCGCCTAAGCGGCCAGCTTCCTGGCGCATCCCGATTTGGCGCATTTCAATCCGGATACGGAAACTCTCGGCCATTTTTTTAATCAGTTCGCGGAAATCCACACGTCCATCAGCCGTATAAAAGAAAGTCGCTTTGGTTTTATCGGCCTGATAATCTACATCACTGATTTTCATCTGCAAACGTAGATCCAATGCCAGTTTACGGGCTTTGTGCATGGTTTCCCATTCCATCCCTTTGGCGGCATTCCATTTCTCTACATCAGCTTCAGTAGCTTTACGGTAGATTTTTTTGGTTACCTGATCGAGTGCCGTTTTACGGCGTTTCATCTGGATCCTTACGAGTTCGCCAGTAAGCGAAACGTGCCCTACATCAAAACCACCGGTTGGCCCTTCAACGGCAACAAGCTCTCCAATTTCCAGATAAATGTTATCGTTATTGAGGAAAAACTCTTTACGTGAGCCTTTAAATTTAATTTCGGTAACCTGAAAAGGTTTATAATTAGAAGGCATATCCAAATTAGACAGCCAATCGTGAACTTCCATTGTTTGGCAACCACCGGTGCCACATGAGCCATTACTCTTGCATCCATTAGGGGTGCAACCACCACCTGTTGAACAACTTCCACATCCCATATTAATTGTATATATATTGAGTCCCCGCAGGGAGCGTTTTAAACTTGATAATTTTTACCAATTGTAAAGATACATCTAAAAACAGAATTTTCGGGTTTGCGTTTCTTTCAATGTGGTAATGTGCCTTTTCCAGTTCGCCAATTATGGCCTCTGCCATAGGCAAGGTAAGCACGTGTGTGCTGAGTTTTTTTGCGGTTTCAAAGGTCAGTGGGGGTAATTTCACCAATTCTTCAGCACCACTTAAAATTAAACAGCATTCGCGTAAATAATTTACGCCATATTTTAAAAAATTCTTCTGGTTTTCTCTTCCCCACTTAGCTGCCTCGTCGGTAAAATCGATCAAATCGGGCACTTTATTGCCAAATCCCATTCTTAACCAGGCCGTAAACGTACCAGAACTGTCGCTTTGCGTATCTGCTGCCAGCGCCTTGGCTTCAATTAAATTTCCGTCAGCCAAAAAGGAATAGTCAATAGCCTGATGTTCAGTTAATCCACTTGCATTCAACAAATATCCGGTTACCTCTTCTGATGAAAGCTTCGGAATTTTTACAATTTGTGTTCTGGATAAAATAGTGGTTAAAATCTGATCCTGACTTTGAGCGATTAAAATAAATAAAGTATTTGCAGGCGGTTCTTCAATTAATTTCAATAAGGCATTTCCAGCTTTATCCAAATATTCAGGCAACCACATAATTAAAACTTTAGTCTCTGCCTCAAAGGCTTTATAACTTAGTTTTTTAATAATATCGTGGCATTCGGCAATGTTGATATTAGCCTGTTTATTGGCTGCATCGAGTTTAGAGCGCCAGATATCCATATCAAAATAAGGATCATGCATTAACATGCCCCGCCATTCTTCCAACACATCTACAGCCGTTTTTACACTGGCAGAAGCAAAAAACGGATAGGAGAAATGCAGATCGGGGTGGATAAGGCGTTCGTATTTTCTACAGCTCGAACATTCGCCGCAGCTATCATTTTCACCTTTATTAAGGCAATTGATGTATTGCGCATAGGCTATGGCCAAAGGCAAAGCCCCCGAACCAGCAGGCGACAAAAATAGTTGCGCATGGCTAATGCGGTTTTCCTTAACCGTTTGCACCAGTTGTTGCTTTACTCTTTCCTGTCCGATGATTTCTTTAAACTGCATTTGGTGCAAAATAAGAAATAGATATGAGATTCACACATTCGTCATCACGTTCTTACTTTTGAAATGCTAATTTACATCCATAAATAGACTGAATCAAAGTTAATTCGAATCGGATTTGTCACATTCAAATAGAAAGATCGTCATCTCGACTGAAGCACAGCGGAATGGAGAGATCTTTGAACCAAGTTATTAAATAAATTTAAAAGATCTCTCCACTACGGTCGAGATGACGATGTATCGAGACATATCATCTCCCTTTTTATATCCATTATTTCAAAAACCTTACCTTTGGCTTTTATTTTTTTAACGGTGGTAAACGCTTTGCGCCAAACACCCAACGCTTAACTTATGGCAAGGATCCTCGCATTTGATTATGGAACAAAACGCATCGGCATTGCAGTAACCGATCCCTTGCAGATTATTGCAACAGGCCTGGATACAGTACATCCCAAAGATGTGATCGAATATGTTAAAAAATACATGCTTACCGAGCAGGTTGAGGCCTTTGTGCTTGGCGACCCTAAACAAATGGATGGTTCTCCATCTGATTCGGCACAACATGTGAAAGGTTTTGCTACGCTGTTGAAAAAATCATTCCCCGATATCCCCAGGCATTGGGTTGATGAGCGTTTTACCTCTAAAATGGCCCACCAGGCCATTATGCAAAGCGGCTTAAAAAAGATGGATAGAAGGGATAAAGACAGGGTTGATACCATTGCCGCAACCATCATTTTACAATATTTTATGGAAAGTAACCGTTTATAACCAACAAATGAGCCTAATAAACGACGATTTACAGGATTTACTAATTGCTTATTGCGAGGCTGAAAGCGAACTGCTTCAACAGATAGACCGCGAAACCAATCTTAAAGTTTTAATGCCACGGATGCTCTCAGGTCATTACCAGGGCCGGGTGTTGAGCATGCTTAGCAAAATGATTTCCCCGAAAAGGATTTTAGAAATCGGCACTTTTACCGGTTATGCCACCTTATGCCTTGCTGAAGGATTAACAAAAGATGGCCTATTATATACCCTGGATATTAATGAGGAACTGGAAGATATGGTTCGCCGAAACTTCGCCAAATCAGCATATAACGATCAGATTAATTACATCCTTGGCGACGCTACCACTACAATAGCAAGTTTAGGTGAAATTTTCGACATTGTTTTTATCGATGCTGATAAGAAAAACAACGGCACCTATTATGATCTCATTTTTGATCGCGTTCGCCCGGGCGGAATTATCATTGTGGATAATGTATTATGGAGTGGAAAAGTACTGCAGGAGAAACAGGATAAAGACACCAGAAATATTACTAGTTTTAATGATAAAATAGCTGAAGATGAACGGGTTGAGAAACTGATCTTACCTGTTCGGGATGGTTTGTTTGTGATTAGGAAGAACTGATGATGGGCACATAGTTAATGGTTCATGGCCTTCTAAGCCAGAGCTATCAACCATTAAACCATGGTCTATTAACCAAAAAAGAAATGAAGAAAATCTTTACTTTTTGTATGTTCCTTTTAACAGGGATTATTGCAAAAGCGCAAGACACAGAAGAATATATCGCCGAGCACGTAGCATACGCGCAGGGTTTAATGCATGATCATAAAATTCCGGCAAGCGTTATTTTAGCCGTTGCCATACATGAATCGGCAGCAGGAAACAGTAAAATTGCGCAGCACCTTAATAACCATTTTGGTGTAAAAGGACCTAACAACAATGCAGAAATTCGCTCTTCGTACCGCGATTATTTAAATGCGGATGAATCTTACAGCCATTTTGTAGAAATTATGGAAACCCGCGAGCCTTTTAACAATCTTTTTGCAAAATACGATCAGTACGATTACAAAGGTTGGGCTTACGGTATCCGTCGCTGTGGTTACGCCAGTAGCAGAAGCTGGGCCAGCCAGGTGATTGGCTTAATTAAAAAATACGAACTCTATCAATATGACGAGCGGCCAGAAGGGTACAAAGAGCCCGTGTATGCAACACCTGTTCGTCACCGCGCAAAAAACAGAAGAACAGCAAAAATATACACCGTTAAATCTGGCGATAACCTAAGTATAATTGCCAAAAAGAAAGGTACAACAGTAAAAAAACTGATGCAGAAAAACGGAATAAAAAAAGCAAACTTAAAACCAGGACAGAAGATTAAGTTTTAGTCTTAAGTCCGTAGTCATGAGTCCTAAGTCTAATTTACAGTTAACCGATTAAACAATTAACCCTATATGCGTTCATACCATCATTACCTTCTAATCGCAGCAACCCTTATTCTTTTTAGTTCTTGCGGTACACGTAAATTTTCTAAAAACAACAAACAGATCGAAAAAGCGGCCAACAAAGCCAATAACAATTCGTACAAAAGTTACAATACCATAAGTTATATTGATGAGTTTAAAGGCGTAGCAGTAGAAGAAATGAATGCAAACGGTATTCCTGCGAGTATTACTTTGGCGCAGGGAATTTTAGAATCTGGCAGTGGAAATAGCGATCTGGCAAAGTATGCGAACAATCATTTTGGCATTAAATGCACATCAGATTGGAAGGGGAAAAATTATTTTCGTGATGATGACCAGAAAAACGACTGTTTTAGGGTGTATAAAGATGCCCGCGAATCTTTCAGGGATCATTCTGATTTTTTAAAACGCAAGCGTTACAGTTTTCTTTTTCAATTGGATAAAAACGATTACAAAAGCTGGGCACAGGGATTAAAAACAGCGGGTTATGCAACCAATCCGAAATATCCTGATCTGTTGATCAACACCATCGAAAAATACCAGCTTTACCAGTATGATCAATCAGAAAGCGAAAAGCAGAAGATTGCACGGGAAGATCGTGTCTTTTCAGAAATCAATCAGAATATTCCTCAAGAGAAGGCTAAGTTTACACCAGTAGAAACGCCACCCGCAGGCGCCAAACCGATTATTGCCGATGGCACTTATACCGTTGTTAAAGGAGATACGCTATACAATATTGCAAAACGTTTTAATTTAACGGTCGATCAGTTAAAAATGCTCAACGAAATGAGTACCGACGCCATTAAGCTGGGCCAAACACTTAAGGTTAAATAATGTTAAGTACAAACATAGCCATCAAGATATTTGTAGTTTTGTAGCTTAATGAAATTTTTTATTCCCTTTATACTTGTTTTCGGCTTCTCTACGTGGCTTCATGCACAGAATAAACCTGTGCAGGGAATAGTTATTGATAAAGAAACCAAGCAACGTTTGGCAAAGGTTTATATCTACAACATCCGTACGGGTGATGGTTTATACAACAATACTAAAGGCGAGTTTAGCACCTCTGCTTTACCTGGTGATACTTTAGTTGCAGCTTTATCAGGCTATGGTGTTGATACTATTGTTTTTAAAGGACAAACGGCCGCGTATTTTCAACTCAGATCGCTCGGCATCAGACTGCGTGATGTCGTAATTCAACAAAAAAGATTGAGCCCGCAGCAGCAATACGAAAAAAATGTACAGGAATACCGCTACCAAACCATGAAGGGAAGTAGTAAAGATTTATTGAATTTAGGCAACGGTGGTGTTGGTTTAGGCATAGATGCCATTTACAACCTGTTAAGCAAGCAAGGAAGAAATGCCCGTCACCTTCAAAAAATCCTGGAAAAAGATTATCGTGAAGACCTGATCGATTATCGTTTCAGTGCCAGTCTGGTTAGCCAGGTATTGGGTATAAAGGATGCTGAACTGACAGATTTTATGCAGCAGTATCGCCCTACCTATCAATTTGTATTAGATGCAACAGATTATTCCTTTAACCTTTTTATCAGGAATGCTTATAAAAGCTACAGGTTAAATCCCAGGGCACTACAATTGCCAGCATTGCCCAAAATAACAATCGATAAGCTGTGAAAGCGCCCATCCTGATCGTTAAAAAACTTCCGGCAGCCGGTATGGCAATCTTTCCATTTATTCTTTTAAAATCGGCAAAGCTTAAAAACGACCCGGAGATGATTAACCACGAGAAAATCCATTTGCGCCAACAGCTAGAATTACTCCTATTCCCCTTTTATATCTTATACCTGCTTAATTATCTGATCAACCTTTTCAGATACAAGAACCACGATCTCGCCTATCGGAACATTGTTTTTGAGAAAGAGGCTTACGATTATGAAACCGACTTATATTACCTGAAAAATGGCAATTGGTATGGTTGGATCAAAAAGATGTGAAACTGCAACTTCTACTCTAGCTTTAATTGTTGTTCTGGCAATCATTTTGTTAAATGCTTTTTATCTCTAAAATTTTTCTTTTTCTTTGTAGGTAATGAAGAACTGTTTAGCTGCCATCGTCCTGATTCTAAGTTTCTGCTCTACAAAATTATATGCACAGGAAATTGATACTATTCCGATCAATACTAAAGACCTGAATATAAAGTTAAAACGTAGTCCGTTGCCAAGCAGGCAAGGGCCATTAAACTTTGAGCCTGTAAAAATTAAGCCCTTGGTTGTAAACGCCAAGATTAATTACTGGAAAACAAGAACCAACATTGGCATCAACATTAACCAGGCTCAATTCAGTAACAACTGGAAAGGTGGTGGTACCAACTCGGTAGCCGTTGGCGGTTTGTTAAACTGGAAAGCAGAATACAACAAAGATAGTTATAGCTATGTAAGCGAACTTGTTTTGCAATATGGTAAGATAAAGAACAAAGATCAGCTGCAAAAGAAAACCAACGACCGTATTTTTTGGGATAATAAAGCCTCTTTTCAATTATCAAAAAGCTGGTTCTTCTTCGGATCCTTAAGTTTTGAATCCCAATTCGATAACGGTTATTCTTATAGTGTGGTAAACGGACAGGAAACCGCCACACTGATCTCTAAATTTATGGGTCCTGGTTATTTAACAGAATCTATCGGTTTCGAGTATAAACCGGTTAAATATTTTTCTACCCGTATAGGTACCGGTACCGCACGCCAAACTTTTGTATTGGACGAAAAGCTTTTTCTTGACCCGGCTAATAATGCCAATCCACCAAAAGCAAGTGTTTTTGGGGTAGATTATGGCAAAAAAGTACGTAATGAACTGGCTTTTCAGATTGTAAGTGCAATTGATAAGGATATATTTACCAATACAAATCTTAAAGCACGTTATCAGATGTTCATTCCGTATCAGGATTTTAAGATGAGCAATATTGATCACCGGTTAGATGTTGCATTAACGGCAAAAATCAATCGTTTTATGAACACAAGTTTAACTGGCGTAATCCTGTTCGATAAGGATACAGGCACCAATAAAATACAGGCCAACCAAACGCTGGCCCTTGGTTTTGGTTTTACCTTCCCAAGGTAGGTTTACCCGCCAACCTTACCCATTTCCCAGTAAGGCATGGTAATAATCTGCCTAAAGCTTACGCCCCTTTGTTTTAGGTAACGTTTAAACTGTTGTACAGATTTCGCCCTGCCTGTTAAATAAAACGTAGCATTTTGCCACATTTCCCAACATAGCGGATGCATATTTTCCATCCAGTTGATGGCATTTTTAGCAGGGGCGTTCAGGTCAGATGGTACGGTATCGATCAATAATTTAAGGTGTTTAACCGAATGCAGGTTTTCTTCCTGAAGTTCCAACACGCCAAAATATTCTACATCTTCATCAATTACCTTTTTACCTAACGATTCGTACAAACCAAGGCTGGTTTCATCGCCAAAAAAGAAATGCTGATTGGATGCTTCATTGTATTTTACCTTTGCCCGGTCTACAATCAGTTTTAAACGGTCTCCTTTTTGAATGTTTACGGCCAGGTGATGACCGGGGCCTTGCCTGTTCAGGTAAAAAATCACCTCACAGGTTTCGTGTGCTTCATCAAAGCCTGATAATGTATAATGTCTGTACTCGTTGGCGTTAACCCGAAACAGTACCTCCATTCCGGGAATAAATTTAGCATCGAAAAAATCGCCTTTAAAGGTAACGCTCTTTAAGTTGCTGCTTAACATTTTGGTTTCTGCAACTTCTACTTGATATATTTTATTGCTGATCACTTTTTCCATTGTGTCGGCCAGCCATGAAGGTAATTTAGCCATCGTATTCTTTTGTTTAGTAACTTTGAACAAAAATAATCGTCTGACAAACGAATCTTTTTATGCCAAAAGGATTAAAGTTTATATCAAAAGGATTTTTATGGCCTTAAACATTTACGATGGTGACGATAAATACTATACTGTTGGCAACAAGTTCGACAATAACGAATTTAATCAGGCACTAGTAACCGAAAGAAGGGACAAATACAGCTTTCCCTTTGGCGATGCAGAGATTGTGGAGATCGCTTTTTCGGGTATTTATATTGTTTACGGTGATATGCTCGTGAAACAGAGCCGCCTGCGCATCAAAGCTTTTGATGAACCTGATGTGGTAGAGCTCCACTTTGCCCTCACCGGCGGGGGTATTATGGAAAATTACCTCACCAATAAACGCCAGGATATTAAAGCAAACGAGCACAACATTATTTATAGTCCTGATTTTGACGGGACGGCAGAGTTTGATGTAGGAGGTCCGCATAAATTTTTTGAAGTAAATTTCGAAAGAGCACGTTTTATTGATTTAACCTGCGAAAGCAGCAACCTGTTAAAGAATTTTGCCGAAAACATCATGAACAGCCGTTCGGTAGAAATTTCATCAGAAAACCTGCCCATTACCCTGGCCATGCATAGCTGCATTAATGATATTATGAACTGCAACTTTACAGGTGGATTAAAATTATTGTTTCTTCAGTCTAAATGTTTGGAACTGCTGGCACTACAGGCCCAGGCTTTTGAAGAAGCGGCTAAAAAGACTGAAAGACCGGCCCTAAAATCCGCTTATGATAAAGAAAGAATCTATTATGCCAGGGAATACCTGCTGGCCAATGCAAATCATCCGCCATCTTTAATCGAACTGGCCAAAACCGCAGGCATAAACGAATTTAAGCTAAAACATGGCTTTAAAGAAGTCTTTAAAAATACTGTTTTTGGTTATTTGAGTGATTACAAACTCCTGAAGGCCAAAGAACTACTGGCAGATAGCAGCAAGGACATCAAAAGCATTTCTGATGAACTAGGTTATTCTTCAGTACAGCATTTCAGTAATGCCTTTAGCAAGAAATTTGGCATAAGCCCAGGAAAAGCGCGTTAGGTTAGTTATTAGCCTAAAAGTGATCGTCACCCTGACCTGTAGCGCAGCGGAAAGCTACGTAGTAAACCGAGCTCACCGAAGGTAATTTATTTCAGGGTCCTAACTGCAAGAAAGATGCTGAAATAAATTCAGCATGACGAAAAGGAGTTTAAACCTTTTTCCTTTTTTTCTTAAAGTCCAGATAATCTACATAATACAAAACCTTAACAGAAAGGCTGTTATTTTGAGGGGCGTTTAAAATTCCGCTCAGGTTTTTATTGTAACGCTGTGTGTAATAAGTGTCGTAAGTTTCTGCCGCATCTTTATAGGAAACAGATAAAGTGCTGCCGGGCGAGAACTGCCAGGTGTAAATTAAGTCAATGTTAAATACATTGTAATTTCTGTCCAATCCATTTAGCGGCGCTCCGGTGTAGTCACTTAAATTGCCATCGGGTTTAAGCAGGTAAAATTCTTTATTTCTTCTGTCGCTCCAATAGTGCCTCAACACCACCGTAAATCCCATTAAATTGGTAAAAGTATATTTGGCATCGAAAGAGTTTTCTACCGTTCTGCGGTCGTATTTAGAGAAAATAGCTTTATCACCCTGTGCCGTTACCCAATTTACATAATTATAATTCGGGTTAAAATTAAGATCTAAACCAAAAGCAATTTTATCATTTATCCGCAGGTTTTGGAAAAAGTAAAAATTATATTCTTTGCCCTTAAAAAGTTCCTGTTCTCTGTAACGGAAATTTCCACCAAAGTTATAAGCTTTTGCACGATTGGGATTAACATACAACACGAAACTATAGCTTTCGGGGGCTTTATATACCTGTCCGTTTCTCGATTCGTAGAAATCGTTTTTTGCAGCGGTATAGATCCCGTTTACTTCTGCCGACCAAAGATTTTTAAATTGAACATAAGGTCCGCCTTCTACTGAAAAAGTTTGGAAGCTGCCTGGTGTAGCTCTACGCGAGTATAAAACATTAAAGTAACTTAATAACTGATTGTACCAACTGCTGGGTTTATAAACATTATAATGGAATTCCGCCACCTGATCTAAAAAATTGTTATTGGTAAAAAAGCCTAAATCAGACGGATCGAATTTATCATCGGCGTATTGCTGAGAATAGCTCCAGAGGAAATTACCGCTCTGTTTACCAAACTTAAGCCCATAACTATACCCGGTATTGGTTTCTTTACCCCGTAAAGAGCTCATTTTACCTGCGCCATTAACAAAGTATTTATTGCCCTTATTGTTCAGGTTAAACAGTAAAGCAGTTACATTGGCATCATAAGCCGAACCCTGCCTTAAAACGTTCGTATTAATAAATGTTGCCGAGCTGTTGTTTTTTAACGACTGATCGAAAACCAGAATGTTGTAATTGGTAAGCGGTTGGGTTTCTACCATACGCACGTTCCTCTGAGCATCTTCCACTTCGGTTTCCATGCCATTGGTAACCGCATTAAAAATCCCGATACCCAGGCCTTTCGCCGTCCGTCCAGATATTTTTGTAGCGTTCAGCACCTTAGCTTCCTTCTGATCCTTCACAATTTTATCGCTGCCCACGCCACTATAATCGGAATAGGACGGAATAGACCCAATCCGTTTCGAATAAAAAAGATCCCCCTTATTAAAAAGCTCTGTTCCTTCGGTAAAAAACTGGCGGTTTTCGTTAAATTTTACTTCAAAAGGGGTAAGGTTCAGGATCCGGTTATCAGATTGCACCTGACCGAAATCGGGTACCAGCGTCATATCGAGGGTAAAACTGTTGTTGATCCCGTATTTTACATCCATCCCGCCATTAAACCGCGAAGTGGTGTTTTTTACCCCTGGCAAATTAACCGGATAATGGTTTACATAAGCCGAAATATAAGGCGAAAAAGATAATCTTAATGGCGGCTTAATATCTTTTATCCCTGTCCAAAGACCTTCCTGGTTAATAAAGCCATTTACTTTCGGGTCGACGAAATTCCAAAAGGTTTGCGTATTGCTCCGCTGGATCCTGCGGCTAAAGTTCAACCCCCAGCGCTGAATATCTTTACTGGAAAAACGAAGGGCCGAATAGGGAATTTTCATTTCACAGGTCCAGCCTTTATCATCCAATTTAACGGCACTTTCCCACACCGCGTTCCAGTTTGCATCTTCATCACCAACCTGCGAGTATTTAGCGTCAAACTGCACACCGGCAGCGGTAACGAAAAACCCGTTTCCGTTCATTTTATCATAAAAAGGATCAACAATAATCGAAATAAAATCGGCGTTACCAATATTATCCCTCGAAACCAATTCGTGCGAGACACTATCAGGATGATCGTACATCCGCGCATAGACGTAAACAGCCACATCGTCGTAAAGCACTTTCATTTCGGTACGCCGGTCATGGGTTTCTATCTTTCCCGGATTTGGCCTGATCTGAATAAAATCAGTAGCAATGGGAACACTATTCCAACATTCATCATCTAAAACACCATCTATTTTGGGGCTTTGCAGCGTTCTTTTCGCTTCCAGTTGGCGCTGTTTCGAAATATCCTGAGCCTGAGAAAAAGCAAAAGAAAATATAAAAAGAAGGATGATACAGCGTTTCATTCGTTTAGGTTAGTTAGATATAAGACCATGCCTTAACCAGAATGTTGCACCAAATGAAAAAAACATAAAATTTAAGTCACTCAACGATTTAAACTTCATTGTTATTCAATACAATATTTTTGTCCGTTATTTCCTTTCCTCCTGGCAGGAAACCATTGTGCTTAAACCCGACAGAAACGGAAATACTTTTTGTTGCACCGCTCACAAACCTTAGCTGTAATGCTGAGGCACAAAAAGATTGAAGCAAATGGCGGGAGTACAGTACCCATGAAAACCAAACTGCTCATTTTCAAAAAAAGATTTTTGACTTTGAGGTGCAGCGATTTACAAGCAAAATTTGATACATTTGCCTTTTATTAAAAACAAGTAGCTTTTTGCCCTTTGGCACAAAGCTTTTAGCTTAAAAAAAGATGTTTGATAATTTACAGGACAAGCTAGACAGAGCGTTTAAAGTATTAAAAGGACAAGGCAGTATTACGGAAATCAACGTGGCAGAAACCATGAAAGAAATCCGCAAAGCATTATTAGATGCCGATGTTAACTATAAAACAGCAAAAACATTTACTGATGATGTGAGGCAAAAAGCTTTGGGGCAAAACGTACTTACTGCCGTTTCTCCGGGCCAACTGCTTACCAAAATAATGAACGATGAACTTGCAGCCTTAATGGGTGGCGAAGTTACAGAGTTAGATACTAAAGCAAACCCTACCATTATCTTAATTGCAGGTTTAAACGGTGCGGGTAAAACTACTTTTGCAGGTAAATTGGCCTTGCACTTAAAAGGCAAGGGCAAAAAACCTTTATTGGTAGCAGGCGATATGTACCGCCCGGCGGCTGTAGATCAATTGGAGGTTTTAGGAACTTCTGTTGGTGTATCAGTTTACGCAAACCGTGCATCAAACGACCCTGTTGGCATAGCTTTAGAAGGTATTGCGCACGGTAAACAAAATGGAAATAACGTAATCATTATCGATACCGCAGGTCGTTTAGCGATCGACGAATCTTTAATGAACGAAATATCTGAAGTTAAGGCTAAAACTCAACCACACGAGATTTTATTCGTAGTGGATTCGATGACTGGTCAGGATGCGGTAAATACAGCCAAAGTATTTAACGACCGTTTAGATTTTACAGGTGTTGTTTTAACCAAACTGGATGGTGATACCCGTGGTGGTGCGGCCCTTTCCATTAAATCGGTAGTAAACAAGCCTATTAAATTTATTGGTACCGGCGAGAAAATGGAAGCACTGGATGTTTTCTATCCAGATCGTATGGCATCGCGTATTTTGGGTATGGGTGATGTGGTTTCGCTTGTTGAACGTGCACAAATGCAGTTCGATGAGAAAGAAGCTGCAGAATTGCAAAAGAAAATCCGTAAGAACAAATTTGATTTCAACGATTTCTACAACCAGATTCAGCAGATCAAGAAAATGGGTAACATGAAAGATTTGATGGGTATGATTCCCGGTGTGGGCAAAATGATGAAGAATGTAGATATCCAGGATGATGCTTTTAAATCAATCGAAGCCATCATCAATTCAATGACACCGTTTGAGAAAGAAAACCCGGATAGCATTCAGCAAAGTCGCCGTTTACGTATTGCAAAAGGTTCGGGAAGTAAGGTAGAAGAAGTAACCAAGCTGATTAAACAGTTTGAAGATATGCGTAAAATGATGAAGCAGTTTTCTAACCCTGCAGCCGCAGCGGCGATGATGAAAGGTATGCCTAAAATGCCATTTGGCAGGTAGTTTAAAAGGTTTAGGGTAGAGGGCGTAAGGTCTTATTCTTCGTGAAAATATAAATCCCGATCATTAATGGTCGGGATTTTTTGTTTTATAACCTGAGTTCGATTAATGTTTAAAAATTAATGTACTTTATTAGGACGAATTGGCTAGCCGTTTCGTCATGCTGAATTTATTCAGCATCTTTTCTGTTAAACCGCCTTGTTATAAAGACCCTGAAACAAGTTCAGGGTGACGACCGTTCATGCAAGGCGCCAAATAACCCAAATTAAAGCACATTATTAATCGAACTCAGGTTTTATAGGTTTTGGAAATGAATGTTCAGCTTTCCATAGGGGGTTTCAGCCCTGCTTTCCCTGCTGCCGATAGAAGGAATCGGCATTCGTCCAATCAGGTTTATTTAACAGCGGTTGGTGAAAACAATTCGCTTATAACTAATAGACACTAAAACTTGATGTTTATCCAAACAATCTGTATATTAGAATTAATATTCATCCCGAATAATTTACATCCGAGTTTATTTTAATTAAAATTTAATGCTTGTAAAAACATACGGGAGTGCTGTTTATGGCGTAAATGCACTAACCATAACAATAGAAGTGAATATTAGCGCGGGTACCAAATACTATATGGTAGGCCTGCCCGATAATGCGGTAAAAGAAAGTTTGCAAAGGGTGGCCAGCGCCATTAATGTTTCAGGTTTTCGCATGCCTAAACAGAAAATAGTGGTAAACCTGGCACCTGCCGACATGAAAAAAGAAGGCTCCTCATACGATCTGCCAATTGCCATCGGCATTTTAGCGGCTTCAGGCCAAATCCCAGCCGACGAATTAGAAGATTATTTTATTATGGGCGAACTTTCTTTAGACGGAAGCATACAGCCCATAAAAGGAGCTTTACCAATTGCTATACAAGCACAACAGGAAGGTTTTAAAGGATTCATCTTACCGAAGCAAAACGTTCGTGAAGCAGCCATTGTAAACGATCTAGTGGCCTATGGCGTAGAAAACCTGGCTCAGGTAATTGCTTTCTTTAATAAAAGCGAAGCCCTGGAACAGGTTAAAGTGAATACTAAAGAAGAATTCTTAAAAAACATCAATAATTATGAACACGATTTTGCCGACGTTAAAGGCCAGGAAAATATTAAAAGAGCATTGGAAATTGCGGCTGCAGGCGGTCACAATGTTATTTTAATAGGGCCGCCAGGTGCAGGCAAAACGATGTTGGCCAAGCGCCTGCCCACTATATTACCCCCATTAAATTTAAACGAAGCTTTAGAAACCACGAAAATCCATTCTGTTGCCGGAAAACTCTCTGCAAGCGATGCATTAATGACAAGCCGTCCGTACCGCTCACCACACCATACGATTAGCGATGTCGCCCTGGTAGGCGGCGGAATCAATCCACAACCCGGAGAAATATCACTAGCACACAATGGTGTTTTATTTTTAGATGAACTACCTGAATTTAAACGAACCGTTTTAGAGGTAATGCGTCAACCTTTAGAGGACCGAAAAGTAGCGATTGCAAGGGCAAGGTTTTCGGTAGAATATCCAGCCAGCTTTATGTTGGTGGCCTCAATGAACCCCTGCCCCTGTGGTTTTTACAATCACCCGGAGAAAGATTGTGTTTGCGCACCTGGTGTGGTGCAAAAATACCTGAGTAAAATATCTGGACCGCTTTTAGACAGGATAGATCTTCATGTAGAAGTAACACCCGTTAACTTTACAGAATTAGCCTCTACTGCAGAAACAGAAAGAAGCAACTTTATCAGGGAACGCGTAATTAAAGCGCGGGAAATTCAGGACCTACGTTTTGCAGATAGAGAAGATCTGCATTGCAACGCCCAAATGAGTCCGAAAATGGTTCGCAAAGTGTGTCAGATTAGTGACGAAGGAAACATTCTCCTGAAATCAGCCATGGAAAAATTAGGTCTTTCTGCCCGTGCCTACGACCGGATTTTGAAAGTTGCCCGGACCATTGCCGATTTAGATGGAAGTGAAAACGTAGAAATGGAACACTTAGCAGAATCGATTAATTACAGAAGTTTGGACAGGGATGGCTGGGCAGGCTAAAGTGCCGGTTCTTCAAAAATGATGTTAAAATAAAATTTCCGGCCAACAACAAATATTTCTATTATTGATTATAAATAAATCGACCATGAAAAATAGTTTATTCATCCTGTTTTCGCTGATTTCTATTCAGCTATATGCACAGGCAGATCATCCTCAAATCCCAAAAACAGGCACTGATGCAAATGCCTTTGTTCCAAAAGGATGGAAAGTAATTTATCAGGCCAAAGGCGATTTAAATAAAGATCATTTACCTGATGAAGCGATTATTATTCAGAATACCAATCCAAAAAATATCATCAAAAATGACGGTACGGGCCGTGACACACTGAATGTGAATCCCCGTATGCTTTTGGTATTTATAAAAACATCCGGGAATTACAGCTTACTGGCTCAAAACACCAATTTTATCCCAACTGAAAATGACATAGAGAGCACTTGTCTCGCCGATCCTTTACAGGAAACTGGTGCCATCAGCATAAAAAACGGAGTACTGATTTTAAGTTATCAATACTGGTCAAGCTGTGGTTCTTACGGGGTGAGTAATGTCGGTTATACATTCAGGTTCCAAAATCAAAAAATGGAACTAATCGGCTTTAAAACGGGGGGCTATAGCCGATCTTCAGGAGAAGAAAGCACTACCAGCCTTAATTTCTCTACACGAAGAAAAAGTGAGACCTCTGGCGGCAATATGTTTAGCGACAAAACCAACAAACCAAAAACGGTATGGAAAAAGTTTAATTGGGGCAGATTGTTTACACTTGATGAAATGACGGAAGAACTTGCCGAAAAACTTTCAGAAATTTAACATAAATCTATTGCAAGATACCAAACATGAACAGGATATTTTTTCTATGCTTTATATTTATTTCCAGTCATTCGTTTGCCCAAAAAGTATTCAATCAGCCAACCGCAACAGGAATTTGGCAATACATTTATCCTTTTAAAAATAAAGACTATGTACTCGCTATACAGCATTTAACTACTGAAAAAGAACTTTCTGGAGAATTATCCCATGCCAATATCTATTTTGGTAAAAGAGGCATAAAAACCGATAAAATCTTTTGGAAAGAAAACATAGAAATGCGCCACATTACTGATAATATCACTTACGAAGACTATAACAACGACGGGATAAAAGATCTGTTAATTTTCGAAGATACAGGTGGAAGGGGAGGAAATTCTTTTTACAATCTTTACCTTGTTAATCCCAAAAACCATACCTTAACCAAGGTCAAAGATTTCGACAATGTTGTTAACCCCAGCTACAACAAAAAATACAAAGTGATTGTGAGTTATGGTTTAACAGGTACTAATTATTATCAGTTGTATAAACTTAATAAAAAGCACATACCATATAAAATTGGCAAACCTTTCGATGATACCGACGATTTAGATCTGGATAAAAAAATTTCCATGATCTTAAAAAAACAATAATTCAAAACCACAGATCAAAGAGATAAACAATGAACATCAAAAAAATTATTAAGCTGCTCTTCTATGCCTTTATTTTGGGTGTTATGGTAGTATTAAGTGTAAACTTGCTCATAAAACACCAGACTAATCCGGCGATTTATTCGAATGAACAAGATATACCAAAAACTAAAGTGGCCATTATTTTCGGTGCTGGGATAAATGGCAATAAACCCAGTAAATATTTAAAAGACAGACTTGATGCTGGCATAAAACTTTATAAAAACAATAAAATCGATAAAATTCTGTTGTCAGGAGATAATGGGAGTGATGCACACGACGAATTAACAGTAATGAAACTTTACTGCTATGAACATGGTGTTGATACCAATAAAATTTATCTTGATTACGCTGGTTTTGATAGCTACTCTACGCTGTACAGATCAAAATTTATTTTCGATATAGATACTGCGATCCTGGTATCGCAAAAATATCACCTAAACAGGTGTATCAATATTGGCGATAAACTGGGGATTAAGTCTTACGGTTTTGTTGCTGACCAGGGAACATACCAGGGTTTCAAATACGCTTCCTTTAGAGAGTATTTTGCTGTTGTAAAATCAACAATCGACTTGATGATAGGTAGAAAACCTCATTTTTTAGGCGAAAAAGTTAATATTAATGGTCCATCAAACTATACCAAAGAATAACATAAAGTACCTTAACATTATTTTTGCTTGTAATCCTATTTTCAAAAACGATAGCCATCCTGAGCACCATATTTAGCTGATTCGCTAAAAGACAAGAGTAAAATAAAAAGTTAAAATGTTAGACTTTATCAATAGCGAAATTGAATAGGTTCTTTTAAACTGAACAGTTTTACCATGTTAAAATTTTAATGCAACTCCCTGACCAACGTTTAAAATACTTTCATTTTCTTTCTTTTTCAAAATTCATCAAAGCACTGTATAACAACATTTTAAATTGAAAAATAATTTCATTTTAATATATTTTAAAGCCTTATTCAGCCAATAGGCACGACGCTTTGGCACAGTCGTTGTCATAACACTGTTACATTTATGACCTATTTAAAATTAAAAAAGTGAAAGAGATGAAAAAGACAGTTCAAATTTTCAGTATGCTTTTAATAGCATTAACCGTAATGGTATCATGTAAAAAAGATACTGATCCTGCAGATCGGGATTTCTTCGTGGGTACTTACAAAGGAACCGTTTCCTATCGTAGCGGAGAGACTACAACTAACAGTAGCGATGGTAAAGTAACCGTAAGCAAAGTTGGCGAAACGTATAATTTTTACTTTGGTAACGGCATTCCTGACATTACAGGTGTAAAGTTTGAAAAAACAGGAGACAACAGTTATGTAAGTATTGGATCGGGTTTAACCGGTATCAGTATTGATGCCAGTAACCTTAAAATGTTGGTTTCGAAAGATGGGCAAACCTGGACAGCAAATTGCACTAGGTAAACCATTTAAAAGACACAAGGCCCGATTAGTAAGTCGGGCTTTTTTTTTCCCTTAATCATTCTATCAAAAAATAAATTTCATGCTTATTTAATTAAATTTATAGCATGAGTTTTGAATTAAAAACACACCTCGAAGAAATTGTTTCCCTCACCGATCAGGAGTTTGAGCATATAGCAGCACATTTCAAACCTAAAACGCTTAAAAAACACCAGTACCTGATCCAGGAAGACGAATTTGTCAATCACATTTATTTTGTAGTTAAAGGTTTATTAAAGGCCACATTTACAGATGCCAATGGTAAAGAGTATATTATCCAGTTTGCCATGGAAAACTGGTGGCTTTCTGATTTCAGGGCTTTTTATGGTCATACTAAATCGATTACCAACATCAGCTGCCTGGAAAACTCCGAACTACTCTCCATCAGCAAAGATAATTTAGATCAGCTTTGCCGCGAAAGCCACAAAATGGAGCATTTTTTCAGGATAAAAAACAGTTTGGGCTATGTAGCTTTACAGCAAAGGATTTTATCACTTTTAACCACAAGCCCGAAAGAGCGCTTTGAACAACTCGCTCAACAGTATCCGCAATTGATGCAAAGGGTTTCAAAAACAATAATCGCAGCATATCTGGGCATTTCCAGAGAAACCTTAAGCAGGCTTTCCACAAAAGTGTGATTCTGCTCACATTAAATTTGTGATTGAAGTCCTTTGCTATCTTAATCAACAGCACTAATTTTGTGATACACTTAGCATAAAAAATATGAATAAGAAAGTTTTATTCGTGCTTACAAGCCACGACGAATTAGGAAATACAGGTTTAAAAACAGGTTTTTGGTCAGAAGAATTGGCAGCGCCATATTATGCCTTAGCCGACAAAGGTATTGATATTGTATTGGCCTCACCAAAAGGTGGTCAGCCACCGATAGACCCTAAAAGTGAAGATCCTTCTTTTCAAACCGAAACGACGAAAAGAATGGATAAAGACACTGCTCTTTTGGCCAAATTAAAAAATACCACACCATTGGCCGATATCGTGATGGATGATTATGATGCAGTTTTCTATCCTGGTGGCCACGGACCACTTTGGGATTTAGCAGAAAGCGCAACTTCACAACAGCTCATTACCGAATTCTATACCGCCCAAAAGCCTGTTGCTTTTGTATGTCATGCTCCGGGAGTGCTTAAGGATGTAAAGATAAATGGTGAATACCTGGTGAACGGAAAAAATGTAACCGGGTTTACCAATACCGAAGAAGAAGCTGTACAATTAACAAACGTAGTGCCTTTCTTGGTAGAGGATATGTTGATAAAAAATGGTGGCCATTACAGCAAGATAGCTGATTGGAATCCCTATGCTGTAGTTGATGGCTTATTGATTACCGGACAAAATCCAGCCTCATCAGAAAAAGTTGCAGAAGAATTATTAAAGCTTCTTGCCTAAATTTAAATCCTCAACACGGACTGGTATAGCCAAACCTTGTTGAGGATTGCTTATTATAGCTCTTCTTCATCATCTTCTTCAGGTACGTATTTTTCAATTGCCTGGCCAATTGCATTCACTTCTTCGTCTTCCTCAAAAATGGGAAGTTCTGTTTTATAATCCATTTTCAACCAGATCGATGAAGTGTCTTTTTGAATCTGAATATATTCTCTTCCATCTTTAAAAATGGTATATGAATCATTTCCTTCCGGAAAAACTGAATAATTAACCGGGCCGATTTCGATGTCGAAAGGTTCTTGCATGGTGGATATTTTTCTTCAAAGATAAAAAATCTTTTCTTTGGGTAAGCCAGTTACATATAATGACATTCTTATCTTTATGGCATAAATTTACATTATGGATTTTTCAAAAGCAGATAACAAAGTTGCCCGAAATTATTCGAGATAGCTTTACAACGGGAACTAAAAAAAGAAATGCAGGCATTTTCTGAAATTTTAGACCAATGGAAAACACAACAACCTGAAGACAACAAAGCCGATTATTATAAAATTTTCACGGCTGTAACAAATTTCGATAAACACATCGCCAGAAGATACGACGGCATGAGAAATTCGTGTTTTTTTGATACGGTGATTGCTATGCTTGTAGATAAAACCATTACTACAGCTGATTTAGAAGATTTTTCGGAAGAGGCAAAAAGTGAAATATCAAAGAGTCTTAAATTCAGAGAAGTTAATCAACTATAAATAAGACCAAATTCAGGAAAGGTAGAGGTCTGATTTAACATCGTAAAGGAATTACTATCTGTGTGCGCTGTGTTCTTTCTCTATGACCTCTATGGCAAATGATAATTAAAAAATTACGCATGATTGTTTAAAAATCCCATCATTTATACTACTTTACGGCTAAAGATTTTACGCGATAGATAAGAAGATGAAGTTAACGTTTTGGGGCGCAGCACAACAAGTAACAGGAAGTATGCACCTGCTCGAAATTGGGCATTATAAAATACTGATAGATTGCGGATTAGATTACGAGAAGGAAACCTACCAGGAAGAAAACCAACAATTCCCTTTCGATCCGGCGAGTATAAACCTGGTAATTTTAACTCATGCGCATATCGATCACTCAGGTAATCTGCCTACATTGGTTCGATTGGGTTTTGATGGTCAGGTACTTTGTACACCACCAACTGCGGATTTAACTTCTATATTATTATTCGATTCTGTTGAACTTTTTTTAAGAAAAGCAGGCAGAAAACCCCGTACAAAACGTGGCAATTTTAGCGGTCCAAAACCGTTGTACCTGCACAAACATGTAATGGATACGATCGATCGTTTTGTAACCATTGCTTTTAATAAACCTTTTAAGATTAATGGGGGTATTAGCTTAACCTTTGTTCCTGTTGGACATTTACTGGGTGCTGCCGCAGCTATTTTAACCATAAACGATCACGGTATAGAGAAAAAAATTGCTTTTACAGGCGATATCGGCAGGGAGAACTATCCGGTATTGGTGAATCCAGAACCCTTACCAGAGGTTGACTATTTGGTAAGCGAAGCCACTTATGGAGGCAGAATGCACACCAAAGACCAAACACTGGAAGAAAGATTGGTTCAGGAAATTACAGAAGCTTGTATCAAAAGTCCTGGACGGTTGATTATTCCGGCATTTAGTATTGGCCGGACCCAATCGCTGGTATTTGCCTTAAACCAGATATTCACCAAAAAATTGTTGCCACCTGTTCAGATTTTTGTAGACAGCCCAATGGCGATTCAAGCCACGGAGGTTTACCGCAAACACCATAACCTGGTGAATCAGGAGGCAAAAGATTTTTACCAGACCATGGGTGATGAGTTTGAATTTGAGCACCTGGCTTACGTTCAAACCATGAAAGAAAGTAAAGATGTTTCTAATTATTTCGATCCCTGTATCATTATTTCCTCTGCCGGCATGTTAGAAGGCGGAAGGATTCAGGATCACCTGTATTATAACATTCAGAACTATTATTGTACCATCCTTTTTATTGGTTACTGCGCAAAAGGAACGCTTGGGTATAAGTTATTAAGCGGAGCACCCATCGTACGCATTAAAGACCGGGAGATGATGGTTTACGCCACCATACGCCAAACCGATCTGTTAAGCGGCCACGGCGACCATAACGATTTAGTAAAAACAATTAAACAAACCGGTCAGCCTAAAAAAGTTTTTCTTGTTCATGGTGAAGATAAAAGCCTGCAAAGTTTATCGCTGGCCTTGCAGGAAGAAGGTTTTAATGTGGCGGTGCCTGAAAGGGGAGAGGTTTTTGAACTTTAGTTCAGTTGGTCATTGGGTTAATAGCCCATGGTCCTTTGGCTCATAGTTGATGGCCGTTGTGGCTAAAAAACCATGAACTATCAGCCAAAAAAAGATTCTTCGCTGCGCTCAGAATGACAATAATATTACCTCCTCACTTGCCCATCACCTCTTACCACCCATTTATAACTCGTTAATTCTTCCAAACCCATTGGTCCACGGGCATGAAGTTTTTGCGTGCTGATACCGATTTCGGCACCGAGACCAAATTGAGCGCCATCGGTAAAACCTGTAGAGGCATTGGCATATACCGCAGCGGCATCTACTTCATTTAAAAATTGGGCAATATTTTCTGCATCTTCAGAAATAATGGCTTCACTATGTTTCGAGCTATAATCAGCAATGTGATTCAATGCTTCTGCTAAATCCGCGACAACCTTAACGGCAAGTTTTAACGATAAAAACTCTGTACCAAAATGTTCAGGCGTGGCTAGGTTTAGTAAGTGAGCTGGATAAGAAGATTTTAATATTGCATAGCTTTTCTCATCAGCGTATAATTCTACATTTCCATCTGCAAGAGGGGATAAAAGTGCAGGTAGATCATTCAGTCTATTTTCGTTAATTAACACACAATCTAAAGAATTACATACACTTACCCTTCTTGTTTTGGCATTGAAAATAATTGCCTTACCTTTCTCTAAATCGCCCGATTCATCAAAATAAGTATGTACAATGCCTGCTCCGGTTTCGATAACTGGGATTTTACTGTTTTCGCGGACGTAATTAATCAACGATTGACTTCCCCTCGGAATCAGTACATCTACAAAACCCCGAGCATTTAATAAAGCTTCGGTTGCAGTTCTCTCTGCAGGCAATAAGGTTAAAACATCACGATTTATTTTATGATTATCCAACACCTGATGTATCACTTTTGCAATCGCCAAATTAGAAAATTCAGCATCGCTGCCACCTTTTAATACCGCAACATTCCCTGTTTTAAAACAAAGCGAAAACACATCTGCAGTAACATTTGGCCGCGCTTCATAAATTACCCCCACAACACCCAAAGGCACACTAACCTTTTGGATGTGTAGCTGATTTTCCAGCGCTTTATCTGAAAGAATTTTACCCAATGGACTGTTTAAGCCTGCAACATTTCTAAGATCGTTTGCAATATCTGCGATACGTGCGGCGCTTAATTTTAATCTGTCATATTTGGGATCTTCGATAGGCATTTTTGCTAAATCTCTAGCGTTTTCAGTAAGGATTTCGGCTGCATTGGTCACTAAAGCCTCAGCTAGATCTGTTAGAACGGCATTTGTTTTTTCTTTGCCAAGGCTAATCAAAGTACGACTAGCCTGTTTTGCTTTTTCGAAGTATTGTTTGTAATCCATTTTTTTCTTTTTCTACCACAGAGGTTACCGAGTTTTACACCGAGGAAAAAGAGAGAATTTAATCAACTCTGTGCCACTCTGTGATTTTTTCTCTGTGTGCTCCGTGGTTAAACCTTTAAATAGCTGAGTAAAAATAATCGTAGTGCACCAGTGCTTTCTGTTTCTTTTGCCCGATTCTTTCTCTGGCTTTATCAGAACCATATTCTGCTATTCCCAAACCGATCAGGTTATTTTTTTCGTCGATAATTTTAATAATATCACCTTTTAAAAAGTCTGTTTGGATTTCGATAATTCCTACGGGCAATAAACTGGTTGCTTTACCGGAAGTTAATACCGTTTTGGCACCATCGTTTAGCTTTACCACACCGGTTGCTGCTGTTTCGGAATGGGCAATCCATTTTTTCTTGCCTGATTTGCTTTTCTCGGGAACAAAGCGCGTATGCACCAGTTGATTGTTTAATAGAGAAGTCAGCACATCGTCTTTCGTTCCATTGGCAATATGAACCGTTATACCCAGTTTAGCCACTTTTTGTGCCATGGTCGATTTTGTGATCATTCCACCCCGGCCAAACTGCGATTTTCCGGTTTGTATAAAAGAAGCCAGGTTGGCAACAGAACCATTAATTTCCTCAATAACAGCTGAACCCTCAACTTTCGGATCACCGTTGTAGATGCCGTTTACATTTGACAGAATAATCAGGGCATCTGCATTTAACATCGAAGCAATTAACCCTGCCAGTTCATCGTTATCGGTGAACATCAGCTCAGTAACCGAAACTACATCGTTTTCGTTCACCACAGGAATTACCTCGTTCTGAAGCAAAATCTGCAAACAGTTTTTCATGTTTAAATAATGTGCCCGGTCGCGGAAATCTTCCTTCGTAACCAAAACCTGCGCACATTGTATAGCATGTGATGCAAAGAAATTGGAGTAGGTATTGATCAGTTTAACCTGACCAATGGCTGCCAATAGTTGTCGGGTAGTTACAGCATCATGTTTTTCTGATACTTTAATCAAACTTCTTCCCGATGCCACCGCACCTGAAGAAACCAAAATTACTTCAATACCCTGCTTTTTAATATCTGCCAGTTGATTTACAAGGTGTTTGATCCTTGCCTCATCCGGCAAACCGTTCGCCTGCGTAATTACATTCGAACCAACTTTAACAACTATCTTTTTGTACCCTAATTTCATTATGATTTCAAACCGTTTGGATGTAGCAATTTAACATCAATTTTTCTAATTCGGATGATTATCTATAGGCTTGATGGATTTTTACGAAAATGGAAATGAGTTTGGGTTGAGCGTTTGGAGTCAATTAACCGATTTAAACAATTAACTGATTAACCCTCCACAACATTTTAAAGATAACAATCTAACCATTCAACAATTAAACAATCTCTTTTACAATTAACCATCACGCCACTAATCAACCAATGGCTAATGAACTATTGAACTAAATTATTAAATTGCAATTGAACCGAAATCAACCCGCTATGAAATGTATCTTACCCTGCCTTATATTGCTTAGTGCAATTACGGCTTGTAATCACCCTCAAAAGAAAGAAATGAAAGCAATAACGTGGCCTGACGCAAAGGCGCCCATAGCGGAAATTATTCCGCACCAAAGAGTTATACACGGCGATACCGTAGTAGATAATTATTATTGGATGATCGATTACTTTAAAAAAGGACCAGACAGTACGAAAGTTGTCGATTATTTAAAAGCCGAAAATGCTTATCTGGATACCATGATGAAGGGTACCGATCAATTTCAGGCTGATTTATTTAAGGAAATGAAAGGTCGGATCAAAGAAAAAGACGAATCGGTTCCAGTTTTTAGAAATGGCTACTACTATTACTCAAGAACTGAGGATGGACAGCAATACTTTAAATACTGCCGTAAAAAAGGAAGTTTATCTGCAGCGGAAGAAATCTTGCTGGATGTAGATCAGCTGGCAAAAGGCCATTCCTATTACAGCGCCGCCGGATTTAGTGTTAGTCCCGATAATAAACTTTTGGCTTTTGGTGTTGATCAGGTTTCGCGCCGTCAGTACACCATTAACATTAAAAATTTAGAGACTGGCGAAATGTTAAAAGATGCCATTATCAATACAGAAGGTGGGGTGGCATGGGCCAATGATAATAAAACGTTCTTTTACACCTCAAAAAATCCTGTTACGTTACTGAGTGAAAAAATTAAAAAACATGTACTCGGTTCAGATGCCAAAACAGATGCGGTAGTTTACGATGAGAAAGATAACACCAACTATATCGGTGTAGGCAAATCGAAAAACGGAAAGTATATTTTTATCGCTTCGCAGGGAACGCTTACTTCGGAATATAAAATAGTAGATGCCGACCATCCTGAAAGTCCTTTTAAAGTTTTTGCAGCCCGATCAAAAGATGTATTGTATAATGTAATGCCCGTTGATGGCAAATTTTTGATCTTAACCAACTGGAACGCTAAGAATTTCCGTTTAATGGAATGTCCGCTGGATAAAACCGAAAAAGAAAACTGGAAAGAGGTGATTCCGCACCGTGCAGATGTTTTATTGGAAAGTGTTGAAGAATTTAAAGATTTTACTGTTTTATCTGAACGTAAAAACGGATTAACGGAGTTGCGCGTGCTTAAAAAAGATAAAAGCGATTATTATATCAAATTTGATGAACCAGTTTATGATGCTGGCGTAGGCTCAAATCCCGAATACAACAGCACCACATTGCGTTATGCTTATACCTCATTAACTACTCCAAACTCTACCTACGATTACGATCTGGTAAAAAAAGACCAGAAACTAATGAAACAACAGGAAGTTCTGGGCGGCTATAATCCGAAAGATTATGTTACTGAGCGTGTTTTTGCCACTGCTAAAGATGGCACCAAAGTGCCAATTGCCCTGGTTTATAAAAAGGGCTTCGAAAAGAATGGAAAATCACCTCTGTTACTTTATGGTTATGGTTCTTATGGCTCAAATTCGGATGTTTATTTCTCTTCGCCACGTTTGAGTTTGTTGAATAGAGGCTTTGTATTTGCCATCGCCAATATCCGTGGTGGACAGGAAATGGGCCGTCAATGGTACGAAGACGGAAAACTAATGAAAAAGGAAAACACCTTCACCGATTTTATTGCTGCAGGAGAATATTTAATGGATCAGAAATATACCTCAAAAGGCCATTTATATGCCCATGGTGGAAGTGCTGGCGGTTTATTAATGGGGGCTGTAGCCAACATGGCACCCGATTTATGGAACGGTCTTATTGCTGATGTTCCTTTTGTGGATGTAATTAATACTATGCTGGATGAAAGCATTCCACTTACCACAAACGAATTTGATGAGTGGGGAAATCCAAAACAAAAAGCGGCTTACAATTATATGAAAAGCTATTCGCCTTACGAAAACGTAGAGAAAAAAGCTTACCCAAATATATTGGTTACCACAGGTTTACACGATAGCCAGGTGCAATATTTCGAACCGGCAAAATGGGTAGCTAAATTAAGGGCCACAAAAACTGACAAAAATGTGCTGTTGCTTAAAACCAACATGGAATTTGGCCATGGCGGTGCCTCTGGCCGTTTTGATTATTTAAAAGATGTTTCCTTACGCTGGGCATTTTTATTCTCGTTAGAGGGAATAACTAAATAAATTTCCCTAAATCCGTCATTTCGAGCGGAGTGCAACGCAGCCGAGATGACGGATCTTTTTAAACCATTAATAAATTATATTTCACCCCACAATGAACACCAAACTAAAAACACTCCAAATCATCCACCTTGCACTATGCTCAGGCGTTTTACTCTTCGCGTTGGTCACCATTTTCCTTAACCGCGAAATCATATTTTTTGATGCCAATCCACAAACCACCGCGCCCTTTAACCCGATATTTCCGATTACGGGGCTGATTACCATCTCGGGAAGCATTTTCTTCTACAGAAATTTAATTTCTAAAATTGATAAATCTGCTACTGCTGATACTAAGATCAACATGTACCAAAGTGCATTTATCATCAGCGCAGCACTTTTAGAAGGTGGGGCACTTTTTAATATCGTAGGCTTTTTTATCACGCAGAACGCTTTCTTTTTAATTTTTGGTCTAGCTAATTTTGCTTTTCTAGTCCTAAAAAGACCAACTAAAGATAAATTGATTTCCGCCTTACAATTGCAATACCCGGATACCGAGTCTTTATAAGCAATTAGCCTTATCTTTGCCCATTAATGGAATACAATGTTCACACTTTGCCAAATGGCATACGCATATTGCATGTGCCTGCGGCCTCTGCCATATCTCATGCATGCATTATCGTTAATACAGGATCGCGGGACGAGCCTGAAAGCAAAGCAGGTTTAGCACATTTTATTGAGCATCTGATCTTTAAGCGTACCGAAAAACGAAGCACCAACCAGATTCTAAACCGCTTGGAGAGCGTTGGGGCAGACTTAAATGCATATACGACTAAAGAATATACCTGCGTACATGCTTCTTTTTTAAATCCCTATTTAGATAGAACTTTAGATCTCTTTAACGACATTATCTTCCATTCTACTTTTCCTGAAGAAGAAATGGTTAAAGAAAAAGGTGTAATTCTGGATGAAATTTCATCTTATTTAGATCAGCCGGAAGAAGCTATTAATGATGATTTCGAAGATATGCTTTTCGCCGGGCATGCATTGGGAAACAATATTTTGGGTACGATAGAATCTGTTCAAAACTTTAGCCGTGAGGATGTCATCAATTTCAGAAAAGCCAATTATCGCACCAACGAAATTGTGGTGGCTGTTTTAGGAAATTATACTTTAAACAGCGTTGTAAATAAAGGAAGCAAGTATTTTGCTGATGTTGAAGAGAATAATCCGGTTAAAAAAAGAATTAAGCCAGGCATACTTCCGCAGAGCAATACCACCATTTACAAACCAATTATGCAGGCGCATTGTATTTTGGGTACACAGGCCTATTCTACCTATCAGTCGCAAAAAGTTCCTTTAATGCTGCTCAACAATTACTTTGGTGGTAATGGAATGAGCTCTGTTTTAAATCTACAGATCAGGGAGAAATACGGGATTGCTTATACCATCGAATCCAATTTTTCGCCTTTGAGTGATACAGGTATTTTTTCCATTTATTTCGGAACAGATAAAGAAAAACAAACAAAAGCACTCTCTTTAATCTTTAAGGAGATCAAGAAACTTAAAGAGAAACCTTTAAATGAGCTGCAGTTGCAAAAAGCCAAAAACAAATTTATCGGACAGATTGCTTTAGGGGAAGAAAACAGGATCGGTTTAATCATTTCTATGGCGAAAAGTCTGATCGATCATGATAAAATAGATTCGTTAGAAACCGTTTTTGAGAAAATTAATGCCGTTACCACCACACAAATGGCCGATGTTACCCATGAAATTTTAGATATTGAGCAACTGAATATCTTTACTTTCTGCCCAATAGAGGAATAATTGTTATTTTTGTAAAGAATTGCTGTCATACTGAGGTACGATTATCTCATCCCGATAAGCAATTACAATAAATTCAGTAGCAACTTGTTTTCACCCGAACTGCCATGTTAGAGATTCTTCATTGCATTCAGAATGACAAAACTTGCGACAATTAACAAGCTCAGACTGCGGTCTGAAAAAATATAATACAATGAAATTACCAATAGTAGCTTACGGCGATCCGGTTTTAAAAAAGGTGGGTACCGATATCGATAAAGATTATCCCGAATTAAAACAATTAATCAGCGATATGTTCGACACCATGTATTACGCCAATGGGGTGGGTCTTGCTGCACCTCAGATTGGTTTACCGATCCGTTTGTTTATTGTGGATACCGGAGAAGATGAAGACGGCAATCCAGGCTATAAAAAAGTATTTATCAATGCCAGAATTTTAGAAGAAACAGGCGAAGCCTGGAGTTTTAACGAAGGTTGTTTAAGTATTCCTGATATCCGCGAAAACATTATGCGCAAGCCAAATATCAAGATTACCTATTTCGACGAAAACTGGGTAGAGCATACTGATGATGTTGATGGAATGCCTGCACGTGTAATCCAGCACGAATACGACCATATTGAAGGTAAACTCTTTACTGATAAAGTAAGTGTATTGCGTAAAACCATGCTTAAAAGCAAACTGGATGCGATTTCAAAAGGAAATATCAAAACAGATTACAAAATGAAGTTTCCGAATAAGAGCAAAAAAAGATAGGCTTAAAATGGAAGATGTGAGAGGGAAAATGGAAACGTTTTCCCTTTTTTATTTCTGCAATTACCGCAGTCGTCATTTTGAGCGGGGTGCAACGTAGTTTAGAACCAAGATTGCTCAACGAAGCTAAATCTAACTAAATAGATCTCTCCATTTTGCTTCGCTTCAGTCGAGATGACGGCACGATGAAACTAATTCGTCCGGCTCTTATCACCATCAAAAATTTGCTGCATCAGCTTACCCCAGGCGAAAGGATTAAGTAGTGGATTGGTTTGAACCATGTTTTTATTGATCATCCTATCAAAATTATAGCGGTAATTCTGACTGCCGATTTCCTGTCCATCACGTGGTAGCGTTTGAATCAAGCCATCAATTGACGAACGTGAAAGGTTCTTTTTAGCAATGGCCATATCATCATCCGCAAGTTTCATCGATAAAAACTCACGGGTAAATTCTTCTGTTGTAGCCCATGGGAAAACACGCACCGATGGTAAATCGATCACATTAGCTTTCAATTTAACCATAATCGTATACTTGCTATCTGGTGTACTTTCCGGAATCACCGTTGAAAACTTCTTGTAACCAATGGCCGTAAACAAGATCGTATCGCCAGGATTAACAATAAAGGTAAAATATCCTCTATAATCTGCACCAACCCTTTTACTCTTGGCAGAAAGATTGGTGATGGTTACGTAAGGTATCACATTTGAACTGTCGATATCGGTAATAATTCCTGAAAATTGGATGAGTTTATCCTGTTCCGGCTTTTGTTGCGCAAAAGCGGTTACAGAAAAAATTAAGCAAATCAGGACAATACAATATCTCATTAAGACAAAAGTAATTTTATTAATAAAACTTCCTTGTTAAATAGTGTTAAAGCTTAATCTTGCTCTGCCATGTTAACGGCAACTACCGAAGTGATCTGTGGAACAGCTTTCATAATCGCTTGTTCAATCCCAGATTTCATAGTCATGAAACTCATCGGGCAAGAACCGCAATTGCCCAAAAGCTTAAGCTTCACTGTTCCTTCAGATGTAATTTCTTCAACAGAAACATCACCTCCGTCAGCCTTTAAATACGGCCTGATAGTTTCCAATGCCTGTTCTACTTGTTCTGTTAAATTCATTATATATATTTTAATTTATAAAAATAGTAATTTTTTAGCAATTCACCATTTGCGCGTTATTGATGGATATTTGCTGCGCAATTTTACTGGCAATATCTCCAAATACAACATCCAATAACGGGTTTTGATTTAATGCTACAGGTTTCCCCTGATCTCCAGCCTCCGAAATGCTTTGAATAATCGGAATCTCTCCTAAAAACGGCACGTCAAAACGCGCTGCAAGTTCGGTACCGCCACCTTTTCCGAAAATATAATATTTGTTCTCCGGCAATTCTGCTGGTGTAAAATACGACATGTTTTCTATAACCCCTAAAATCGGGATATTAATTCCCGGCATCCTGAACATGGCCAAACCTTTGTGTGTATCAGCCAGTGCAACCTGTTGAGGTGTAGTAACCACAACAGCCCCTGAAATTGGGAAACTTTGCGTAATGGTGATGTGGATATCGCCCGTTCCCGGAGGAAGATCTACGATCAGATAATCCAGTTCCCCCCAGTTGGTATCATTAAACAATTGTTTTACTGCGTTAGATGCCATTGGTCCACGCCATGGCACGGGTTGTCCCGGATCTGCAAAAAAACCCAAGGATAATAACTTTATCCCGTATTTTTCAATTGGTAAAATTTTCGTTTTACCATCAGCGGTTTCTTCGGCACCAGGCTTGGCATCAACCAGATCGAACATGGTTGGTACCGATGGACCATAAATATCTGCATCGATAAGGCCAACTTTAGCGCCATCTTTAGCCAATACAACTGCCAGATTGCTCGCCACAGTAGATTTACCAACTCCCCCTTTTCCAGATGAAACCAAAATAATGTTTTTGATGTTATCTAACGATGATGAATTGCTGGGTTGAGTAACCCTTGAAGTTACATTGATCACCACCTCTGCCGTTTGCGATACAAAATGTTTGATGGCATTTGTACAGGCATTTTTCAGCATCTCCTTCATCGGACATGCCGGTGTAGTAAGCTCCAAGGTAAAATTGACCAGGTTATCTGTAATCTGTAAATCTTTAATCATGTTTAAAGTAACCAGATCTTTTTTAAGATCGGGATCTTCAACATTTTTAAGCGCATCTAAAACTTGTTGCGGGCTAATCTGCATGGTATTAATTTAAATTCAAAATTAACAAAACATAGCCACAAATACTTTTATTTAGGCTTTTTAACTGTAATTTTAACACGAAATAAACATTTAATTGTTACGTTTAAGCAATTAACCATTTTAACGACTATATGCAAATACCAAAAATTAAGATCCCCAAAAAATATTTAAAAATCGGAGCCTGGGTTTTAGGTGTTTTTTTAGTTGTTTGTATTGCTCTGGGAGCGGTAGCTTATAGCAAAAGGGAGGCGCTTCTTAAAAAAATGGTCGCTAAAGCAATTGCCAAGGCTAATAAAGATTATGACCTGGAGGTTAAAATCGGATCAGTAGGTTTCACCGGACTCAGCACGGTTAAAATGACTAATATTACTGTTGTTCCTAAAGAGCGCGATACCCTTTCAAATATTAATGAGCTGAGTGTTAGTGTTAAACTTTTTCCATTAATATTCGGTAACGTAAAACTTTCGGAAGTAAACCTGAAAGACGGTTTTGTTAATGTCGTACTTAAAGATTCGACTACAAATATCGATTTCATCTTAAAACGGAAGAAAAAAGACAGCACTCAAACCAACCGGAAAGCCAATTTATCAGAAATAGCCAGTAACATTTTAAATCAGGTTTTATATAAAATCCCTGACGATATGGATGTAAAAAACATGGTTTTTAGGTTAAATGATCACGATACGGCCAGGTTGAGTTTTGCAACCACTGCAACGATAGATGGCGGCGATTTAAAATCGACCATTGAAGTGAACAACAACGAATCTACCTGGCACGTTAATGGTTATGTTAATCCGGGAAGTAAAAAGTTAAACTTTATAGCATATGCTGATGGAAAAAAGCTGGAATTGCCCTACCTCAATAGTAAACTACATGCCAAGCTTAGCTTCGATACCTTGCAAACTGAGTTAAAAAATGCCAAATATAGTGGCGATGATTATAAGATATCTGGCTCATGGTCAGTTAAAAACATGTTGATTAATCAACACCGTATTGCTTCAAACGATATTATTATCCAAAGTGCAAAACTAGACGCCGATATTTTAGTTGGCCCCAATTACATTGCTTTGGACAGTACCTCAACAGCTTATTTAAAAAATGCACAGATCCATCCTTTTGTTAAATATACCTTAGGAAAGAATAAAATATATGAGCTAAAGCTAAATGCTGAAGAGCAGGATGCGCAAGGGATTTTAGATGCATTTCCACAAGGCTTGTTCGAATCGCTTGAGGGACTTAAAGTACAAGGCAAGGTTAAATATAACCTTAACTTTTACCTGGACACCAAAGTGCCTGATAGTGTGCGTTTCAATTCTACACTAACACCAGTTAATTTCAAAATTGTGCAGTGGGGAAAAACCAACCTGCAAAAAATCAACAATACTTTTGTATATACACCTTACGAATACGGCAAACCGATGCGTGATATTACCATTGGACCATCAAACCCTAATTTCACGCCATTATCAGCCATTTCAAAGAATTTTATCAATGCCGTTTTAACTGCGGAAGATCCTTCGTTTTTTACGCACAATGGTTTTGTTGAAGAATCGATTCGCAAATCAATCGCCGTAAATTTTAAAGAAAAGAAATTTAAGCGTGGTGGTAGTACCATCAGTATGCAACTGGTTAAAAATGTTTATTTAAGCCGTCAGAAAACTTTGGCCCGTAAAGCCGAGGAGATTTTGATTGTTTGGCTTATTGAACATAACCACCTGATTAGCAAACAGCGCATGCTGGAGGTATACTTCAACATCATGGAATTGGGACAGAATATTTATGGGATAGGGGAAGCATCACGATACTATTTTGGAAAACAACCTGCGGATTTAACTATTGGCGATGGACTATTCCTGGCCAGTATTGTACCTAAACCGAAAGCTTCTATGTATAAATTTATGGCCGATGGTAGCCTGAAACCCTATATGTTCAACTACTTCAGGTTTATGGGTAATATTATGGCCAGAAAAGGATTAACACCTGGCGATACCTCTGGTTATGGCTTTTATAATGTTCGCCTGAGAGAAGGACTCCGTCGTTACTTAGCACCTGACACGGCTGTGGTTGATACCTCTGCGTTTGACGATGATGGAGATGGATTACCGGTTGTAATTGTACACGATAAAAATAAAAGTTTCTTCGACCGCCTTTTTGGTAGTGGAGCTAAAAAAGACACTACGACAAATAAACAGACCACCGCGCCTGCTGATACCACCAAAACTAAAAAGCAGTTGAGGCAGGAGCGCAGGGAAGAACGAAGAAGACAAAAAGAATTGGAAAAGGCGCAGCAGTAGTAGCCCGTTTTCAGTTGACAATTGGCAGTTCACAGTTCAGCCAAACGATAAAACAATTAACATTTATACAATTAACCATCCCATAGCGGCATGCACAAAATAAAAGTAGAGGATAAGGAGTTCGAGATATTTTTAGAAAATGATACCTTAAACAAACGAATCCGTTTGATGGGCATTCAGATGAACGTTGATTATGAAGGCAAATGCCCCTTATTTATCGGCGTGCTGAATGGCAGTTTTTTATTTATGGCTGATTTGATCAAAGAGATTAATGTGCCTTGCGAAGTTGCTTTTATGCGTGTAGCTTCCTACGAAGGAACAGCAAGTTCAGGGAATGTAAAAGAGCTGATCGGATTGCCGGATAACATCGAGGGCAGAGATATTGTTATTGTAGAAGACATTGTTGATACGGGCTTAACCTTAACGCATATTTTAAAAACGATAAAAGAAAAAAATCCGGCATCGGTTAAAGTAGCTTCTCTTTTACTTAAGCCAAGTGCGCTAAAATATCAAATTGAAGAGCTGGAATACCTTGGTTTTGAAATTCCTAACGAGTTTGTGGTAGGTTACGGACTGGATTATAACGGACTTGGCAGAAACCTTACTGATATTTACAGGGCAACCGGGGCATAATTTTTAGATTGGATTAATATATTTTTTGCACCTTTGCCCAATAATTTTTAGCACAATGACCATACATAAAGAAGGTTACACCACCATTGCCTTAAGCATATTATTTATCTTCGTAATCAACGCGGTTGTTGATTATAAATACCACGATATTACCTGGCTGCGCTGGTTCATTTATATTTTTTCAGCTGTATTATTCATTATTGTACTGCAGTTTTTCCGCAATCCGAGCCGCAGCTTTTCTTCAGGCGATAACCTGGTTATTTGCCCTGCAGATGGTAAAGTAGTGGTAATTGAAGAAACTGAAGAAGGAGAATATTTTAAAGATAAACGTTTACAGGTTTCGATTTTTATGTCGCCAGTAAATGTTCACATTAACCGTAATCCAATTTCGGGAGTGGTAAAATTCTTCAAATATCACCCGGGAAAATATCTTGCAGCGTGGAATCCAAAATCATCTACCGAAAATGAACGTACAACCACTGTTGTCGAGCATAAAAACGGCACACCGGTATTGTTCCGTCAAATTGCAGGTGCCTTAGCACGCAGAATTGTATGGTATGTAAAAGAAGGCGACCAGGTGATACAAACTGAACAGTTCGGTTTTATCAAATTCGGATCAAGGGTAGATGTTTTTCTTCCCGTAGGCACCAAAGTTAACGTAGAACTTAACCAGGTTGTAAAAGGCGGAATCACCACATTGGCAACTTTAAGCTAAGGATATAATGTTTATAAAAAATCCGGTTTAGTTAATGCTAACCCGGATTTTTGTTTTTACGACCACTTGATTAACGCGGTGTTATGTGAGGACACAGACCGCAGGAAGTAAAAGAATTTTGAAACACTAAAGAATCCACTTAAACCTGATAGCAACGGAAAGCCCGGATCCCGATTTTTCATCGGGAGAGGACTTGTAGTGAATAGCAGGAACAAACTTTAATAGTTCCACAGGCTTTGCTTTCCAAAAAAAAGCAACTTTTTTTCCTTATCCATTACATCTTCTGTATCGCAATTTCTTTAATTTACGCAGTGGTTTGTGGAGACAAAAACCACGGGATCAGAACTAATCTGTAGCATCATTACCCACTTCTTTTTCTGTGGCATTGCCAAGGGGCCTGTCGCTAATTAAACGTTGTGTTGGGTAAGCGAAATCAGATTTATTACGGATCACAATATCCATAATCTCCAGGTTGATTTCCTGCCTGATTTTAAGGAATTCGGAATAATTAAGTACCGTTACAAAATAATTAACTTCAACATTCAAACCAGAATCGCCAAAGCTTTTAAAAGAGGCATTTCCATCATCGCTGGTACCCTCATGATTATTGATGTAACTTTCAATTT
Source organism: Pedobacter alluvionis (assembly GCF_003664035.1). Classification (GTDB taxonomy): domain Bacteria; phylum Bacteroidota; class Bacteroidia; order Sphingobacteriales; family Sphingobacteriaceae; genus Pedobacter; species Pedobacter alluvionis. The sequence continues at coordinate 229,070 of NZ_RCCK01000013.1, read as the reverse complement.
CGGTTATAATTTTTCTTAGCGAATCGGAACTGGTTTCGTATGTAAGTCCAATCACAAATGATACTTTACGTGAATTTCTCAATGAAAGATTTTCTAAAACCCCATCTATCATGCCCCTATTCGGTAGGGTAGCCATGGTTTTTTCGGAAGTTCTGATCCTTGTGCTTCTGAAACCAACCTTTTCTACAGTGCCTTCCACACCATCAACCTTCACCAGGTCGCCAACGGTAAAAGGTTTATCTAAAAAGATGGTGAACGAACCTATTAAGTTTTCTAAGCTCTCTTTAGCCGCCAATGCAATAGCAATACCACCAATACCCAATCCGGTTATCAGCGTCAATACATTAACCTCGAAAACAAAACCCAGCAGGGTAAAAAAACCAATAAAGATTACAACCGTTTTCAACAGCTCTTTTAAAAAGGGCACCAGTTGGTCGTCAGATTTATTATCAGTAAGCGATGCTTTATATAACCAAACGTGACTAATGAAATCGATTATCCTTAAAATAATCCAAAAAACAGATAGGATGATCCCAAACAAAAATATCCGGTCGATACAATCGCCAATGGTTACCGGTATCAATTCTTTAACCTTACCGATTAGTTTACTATAATGGAATACAGCTACCTCTAACGGGTGTTTTAACTGGTTAATGGAAAGATAAAGTGTAGTTAAAAGAATAAAAACCTCTATCGGCTTAAGTAAAAGCCCAACAAATGCTTCGTCATGAGATTGATTAGAGAAATTTTTAAAGAGCCTAAACAGCAGTTTACTTAAAAGTTTTGATACAATCCTTTTGAATATTAGGCCAAAAAAAAGAATGCCACCTAAAAGAAAATAGGCTTTTACAGTATTGCCCCAAAAAACCTGGTCGAAAAAAGCAGAATCTAACATTTAACAAAGGTATAAACAAAAAAACCTCCACGAAATTAATCGTGAAGGCTATATCTTATAATAAAGAATATTATTTTCTCAAAGATTTGATACGAGCAGCTTTACCAGTTAAAGCACGTAAATAGAACAATTTCGCTCTACGAACTTTACCATAGCTATTTACTTCTACCTTCTCAATGTTTGGAGAATTGATAGGAAAAATACGCTCAACCCCAATACCGTTGCTCATTTTACGAACGGTAAAGGTTTCGTTAGCACCTGCACTGTTACGTTGTATCACAACACCTTGGTAAATTTGGATACGTTCCTTATTACCTTCGCGAATTTTATAGTGTACGCTCACTGTATCGCCAGACTTGAACGCAGGAAAATCTTTTTTCGCGATGGCCTGCTCTTCAACAAATTTTACTAAATCCATGATTTTAAGCTATTAAATCGATATTTCATCCCGTGAAAATCGGATTGCAATATTAGGGATTATTTTTGATAAAAAAAAACCTAATTTAATTTTTTCCACATTCTTTATGAATTCCACATTCGATTGCGTTAAATGCTTCTATTCCAAAAGGTCAGGACGGCGCGTTTTAGTCCGCTCTAAGGCCTGTTCGTGTCTCCACTCATTCACTTTTGCCTCGTGGCCACTTAATAAAACATCTGGCACTTTATGTCCACGCCAATCTGCCGGCCGTGTGTAAACTGGCGCATCAAGCAATTCTCCCTGAAAACTATCAGACAGGGCAGAAGTCTCATCATTTAAAACACCAGGGATTAAACGCACCACAGCATCTACCACAATCGCAGCAGGAAGCTCCCCGCCGCTTAAAACATAATCACCTACAGAAATCTCCCTCGTCACAAAGATATCGCGTATACGCTGATCTATGCCTTTGTAATGGCCACATAAAATAATGATGTTATTTTTAATAGAAAGCTCGTTGGCTGTACTTTGATTTAAAGTAACACCATCGGGACTCATGAAAATAATTTCATCGTAATCGCGCTCAGTCTGAAGTTTTTCTATACACGCTGCAAAGGGTTCGATACTCATCACCATACCGCTTCCTCCGCCATATTGATAATCATCTACACTTTTTTGTTTATTAGTGGCGTAATCCCGCAGGTTATGTACCACGATTTCGGCAATGCCTTTTTTTTGTGCACGTTGCAAAATAGAATGGGCAAACGGGCTTTCTAATAAAGCGGGCAGAACTGTTATAATATCGAAACGCATAACGCAAAGGTAAGTCTTTAGTCCGAAGTCTTTAGCCCGAAGTCGAATTTTGCTATGTTCAGAATCAACTTTAGCTCTTATAGCAACTCATTTTTGTAAATATTAATCCAAGGTATTAACCTTTACCAGATCGCTCGCCCACTGCAACGGCTTCCTACCGCTCCTTCCATCAACAACGCCGCTTACTTTCATCGTTTTTTGGTCATTGCCAAAGGTATAATAGTTTGCATATTGCCTGCCTTTAAGATCGTAAGTAGCATCGGGCCTTGCATCAGAAATATTTAACACATACATGTTGCCGGATAAAATTTTAAATGTGCCGCTATGTGTGATGATTTGCACGCCACCTTCTTTGGCGATATTGTAAAAACTTCCATCCGCTTTAAAAACGATTTTGCACCCCGGATTACTGGTATCGTTCCAGATACCAACAAAGGGTTTAATTTCTTTCAAATTTGCCTGTTGTACGGTTTTACAGGAAATGATTGTAAGCACGGCGAGAAAAACCATGGCGATTTTTAATGTTCTTTTGAGCATGTTAATTTGATTAGAATGAAATCTAAATTAATAATTTTTCTTCAAAAAACATATACTGTTAATCACCTTCTCCTAGCTCAAATACTTTTTCTACGCTCTTTTCAAAAACGCAGGTCATTTTAAGGACAAGGCGGTCAACTAAACATATTTGCCTGATTATATGGCACTTATAGGCTACCTAAAAACCCGAATTAAATATTTTAATCAATTTTACTAAAAGATTGTTTTATTTTACAAACGGACTTAGGAGCAGTAAAAAATCAGAAAATATTTTTTGACCTTTTAGCTTTCCAGATAAATATCAAGCAAACCTTCGGGTAAATCGAGGGTTAGTGTTTTTTCATCCTCATCGTATTCTACAATAAAATCTTCATTTAAAGGGAACAAGATTTCGGTTTCTTTGTACATCACTGTAGCCACAAATTGTTGTGGGTATTCGTTTACTTCCAAAATTTCGCCTAGTTCACCCAAAGTTTCATCTATTGCTAAATAACCTTTAAAGTCGGTATAGAAAAATTCTCCTTCTTCGCGTTCTGGCATTTGCGACAGGGGCAGGTACAGTTTCTTTTTTAGTAGCGGCTGCACTTTATCGATATGATCAGCATCATCAAAATTAAAATAACCAGTTTTATTGGCTTGTAATTTTGCCGAAGCCACAAAATAGGGAACAAGCTTACCATTCATATCGGCAAATACCACATCAAATTCGAGTTGTTCGTATTCATCAAATTCGAAAAATACCTGAACTTCTCCCTTTAAACCCCTCGTTTTAGTAACGTAACCTATATAAAATGCTTCTTCGTGTTTCATATTATTACATTGTCATCCTGAGGCACGAAGGATCTGTTTCATCATTATCAGATCCTTCGTGCCTCAGGATGACATTTTTAGTTAAAAAAATAGCGTTCCGAATATCCGGAACGCTATTTTATGAGACAAAATAATTAAAATTATTCTGCTCCTTCTTCTTTAGTAGCTTCTGCTGCAGGAGCTTCTTCAGTTGCTTCAGCCTCAACAGCTGGAGCTTCTTCTTCAACAACCTCTTCTGCAACTGGTGCATTTTTAGCTGCGATAGCTGCTGCTTTATCTTCTTTTTTCTTAGCTTCTGCTGCTAATGCTGCTTTACGCGCATCTGCTTTAGAAGTAGCTAAACCTTCTGTTTTACCAGAAATTTTACCCGCTTTAGCATCTAACCAAGCTGCAAATTTTTCATCTGCCTGTTCTTGAGTTAAAGCTCCTTTTTTAACACCACCTTCTAAGTGTTTTTTGTATAAAACACCTTTGTAAGAAAGGATAGCACGAGCAGTATCAGTTGGTTGTGCACCACTGTTAACCCAAGCTAAAGTTTTTTCGAAGTTAATTTCGATGGTAGCAGGATTGGTATTTGGGTTGTAAGAACCTAAACGCTCAATAAATTTACCATCACGTGGAGAGCGGGAATCTGCTACCACAACGTGGAAAAAAGGTTTTCCTTTTTTACCGAATCTTTGCAATCTGATTTTAGTTGCCATTTCTTTTTGTATTTATGTATTCAACATAGTTCCCGGAGCTTCATGCTGCGGGGCTGCAAAGATAACTAAAATACTGTAAATTAAAAACATAGTTTAATTTCTTTGTTTTCAGGATATTTGCGCCAAAATATTTGCAGGTACAGAATGGAAAGAATTGCGATTGATATGGACGAGGTGATTGCCGATGCCGTTGGAAAATTTATTAAATTATATAACCGGGATTTTAATGTTCCGCTTGATTTAAAGATTGACGCAGGAAACGAGATTTACCACCACGTTCCACAGGATGTTAACCAAAAATGGTTCGAATATATCAATGAACCTGGCTTTTTTCGCGACCTTGAAGTTATTGCAGATAGCCAAAGGGTAATTAAAGCCTTACAGGAAAAATATGATGTGTACATTGTTTCGGCAGCAATGGAGTTCCGCAACTCATTGATCGACAAATACGATTGGATGTCCGAACATTTTCCTTTCATTGATTGGCAGCACATTATGTTTTGCGGAAATAAAATTGTGAATGTTGACATCATCATTGATGACCGTATTAAAAACTTTGTAAATTTCAACGGTCGACCGTTATTATTTTCTTCGCCCCACAATTTGCTCATAACGGAATACGAACGTGTAAATACCTGGGAAGAGGTAGCGGGTTTGTTGCTATAATAATATGAATGCAACTAATCAATATAATCCTAAAAATTAAATTCACCTACCAGGTTTCCCCCGCGACTCTCAATTGTGAGCGACAATACAATTACTTTTCTTTGCTGTTTACCAACAGCCTCTTTCTATTCTGCAGTTTCGGCTTGTTGTACTTTTAACACCGGCATTTGTGCATGAGCAAAAAAGGCAATCAATAATAATGGGAGGACGAGTAAAGCTTTAGATGTGTTCATAAACAAGGATTTTTAATATTGATGCAAAAGCAGCAAAGATTTCATAAATTTATTTTTTAGAAACACTTAGCGCCCTTACATTTAGCGGGACAAACACCTAACAAAGCTTTTCTGAAAATTGTAACATTTTTTAAAAAATTTGTTCTAATGATAAAAAAACTGAAACGATGTTAGTAACTACAACGCCTACGGTTGAGGGCAGAAAAATTATAAAATATATCGGTTTAGTAACCGGAGAAACCATTATTGGCGCAAATATTTTTAAAGATTTATTTGCTGGAATAACAGATATAGTAGGAGGCAGATCGAGTTCTTACGAGCGCGTTTTAAGAGAGGGAAAAGATACAGCTGTTAACGAAATGCAGCAGTACGCAGCCGCATTAGGTGCAAATGCAATTGTTGGCGTAGATTTAGATTATGAAACTGTAGGCAGCGGAGGTAGCATGCTCATGGTGAGTGCCAATGGTACTGCTGTTATTTTAGCAGATTAAGAAATTGCTTATTGCGAAAACTAAGCAAAAACAAGAAAGTCTTTCCGGTGCGGGAAAGACTTTTCTTTTTATATCCTTGTTTTCGATTAAAACGAAAGTATATCAATGAGTTTAAGCCATTTGGCGCTCACTTTCTCGGCATTAATGTGTTTAATGGCATGATCGAAAGGAGTAAAGATAATTTCGCGGTTTACCTGGCCGGCCATTACACCACTTTCGCCATTAATTAACCCTTCTACAGCAGCAACACCTAAACGGCTCGCCAGCACCCGGTCCATACAGGTAGGTTTACCCCCACGCTGAATGTGCCCCAGAACTGAAACCTTGGTATCGTAATGGGGATATTTTTCCTGTAAAATTTCGCCAACTTTAAATGCACCGCCTGTATCATCGCCTTCAGCAACAATAATAATTTTCGAGGCTTTATCTTTACGGCTATGCTCTAATTTATGTAAAATATCATCAGCGTTCATGTTTGCCTCTGGAATCATGATAGCCTCTGCGCCCACACCAATTCCACTTCTTAAAGCAATTAGCCCGGAGTCGCGACCCATCACTTCCACGATGAATAATCTATCGTGCGATTCAGCCGTGTCCCTGATCCTATCTACCGCATCAATAACAGTGTTGATGGCAGAATCATAACCGATGGTAAAATCGGTACCTGCCAAATCGTTATCAATTGTTCCAGGTAAACCTACAATCGGGAAATCGAACTCTTTAGAAAAAATATTGGCACCCGTAAATGTTCCGTCACCACCAATTACCACTAAAGCATCAATGCCTTTAGCTTTCAGATTTTCATAAGCTTTTTTTCTGCCCTCAACGGTTCTAAAAGCTTCACTACGTGCAGTTTTTAAAATGGTTCCTCCGCGCTGGATAATATTCGCTACAGATTTGCGGTCCATAGGGATAAAATCATTGTTGATCAGCCCTTCGTATCCACGGATAAATCCTGTTACTTCAATATCATAATAAATAGAGCCCCTAACTACGGCCCTAATTGCGGCGTTCATGCCTGGCGAATCTCCGCCAGAGGTTAAAACACCAATATTCTTAATCTTATTCATTTGTTTGTTTCTTGGCAAATCCTGATAATCCATTATCCAGATATTGCAAATATTTGTCTATATCAAATTCTACTCCAATAGGAGGCGAAACTAATTCTTTTTCATCAGTACCCAAAAGTACATAATATGGTTGCGAAATGGTATTAAATCTTTCAGCCTGCAAATGTTTGAATTTTTTACCAACGGTATTCACTTTTGTGCCTAAAATTTTAGAGTCAAATTGCTCCGCTTCAGGTAAACTGGTTTTATCATCTGTATAAAGCGATACCACAATATAATCTTCTTTCAATTTTTTAAGCACTCTTGGGTCAGACCAGACCCTGGCTTCCATTTCTCTGCAATTTACACATCCATGCCCGGTGAAATCTAAAAACAATGGTTTTTTTACCTCTTTAGCATAGGCAAGGGCTTCCTGGTAATCGAAGAACCCGTCGATATTATGCGGAATGTGCAGGAATTCTGAATATTTCCTTTTAGCATGTATAGATGCCTGGCTTGGACTTGAGCCACCGCCACCATCTTGCCCGATTACAAAATCCTGGGTGGATAAAGGCGGCACCAATGCACTCACTGCTTTTAAAGGTGCTCCCCATAAGCCCGGAATAAGATAAATGGCAAATACAAAAGTTGCTGTTGCAATAAATAATCTTGGCACTGAAACATAAGGGAGCTCGCTATCATGAGAAAACTTAATTTTTCCCAATAAATAAACACCCAAAATTAAGGCAAGTACAATCCAGATGGCCAGGAATATCTCACGGTCCAATATTCCCCAGTGATAGGCCAAATCTGCTGTTGAAAGGAATTTTAATGATAAACCCAATTCTAAGAACCCCAGAAAAACCTTGATTGAGTTTAACCAACCGCCTGATTTTGGTAGCCCCGTCATTAAACTTGGGAAAATAGCAAACATGGTAAAAATTAACGCCAATGATAACGAAAAGCCGAACATAACGATAACAGGTGTTAACAGATCGGTATTAATGGCAACCAATGAGGTTCCAATTAATGGCCCAGTACAAGAAAAGGAAACTACCGCCAAGGTTGCTGCCATAAAAAAGATTCCGCTTAAACCTTTAGCATCCGATTTTGCATCCAGTTTATTTACAAACGAACTAGGCAGCGTAATTTCGAAAGCGCCTAGAAACGATACGCCAAAAACAATCAGAATAAGGAAGATGAAAATATTAAAAAATCCATCGGTCGATATTTCATTTAATGCACTTGCGCCCCAGATCAAGGTAATAATTACGCCTAAACCTACATAAATTACAATGATCGATAAACCATAAATAATGGCACTTCTGATTCCTTTTGCCCTGCTTTCGGCTCTTTTGGTAAAGAAGCCCACAGTAAGCGGAACCATCGGAAAAATACATGGAAGAAAAAAAGCGGCAATACCGGCCAAAAGGCCTAAACCAAAGGTTACCCAAAGCGATTGTTTTGGCGCATCTTTGCCAGCTACCGTAGCTTTTTCTACTTTTTTAACCGTATCCTTTTTAAGGGTATCTTTTTCCGTTTTTACCTGCTTATTGCCAGCACTATCCTGTGCAGAACCTACTTCTGTAAAAACAATATCATCTGGAGGAGCAGTTGCTGTGGTATCTTGTGTTACAAGGGAGTAACTCTTAATAGCTGGCAATGCAATAAACATTGTAGCCATTAACAACAATAATAAAACCTTTTTCATTTGTGTGTTTTGTGTGTGTGTTTTGAATCCGTGAAATTAAGAATAATTTTAGAAACGATTTTTTTTAAACCACAACACTTCGTAGATTTTACTTTAAAAAGAAACAGTCCCGAAAATCCGGGACTGTTTGCAAATATTTTGATGTCAACTATTTAACCGGAATACTAAACTCAACTTCTTCTGGCGGAAGACATTGTTTATCGTTACAAACCATAAACTCTACAACACCTTTAACCACAGTAGTTGCTTTGTTAAGTTTAATTTTTTGTTGAAAGATTACCGCTTTTTCAAAATAACTTACATTCATTTTAAAAGTGCTTTCATATTTAACAATAGCTTTAGGCTCAATTGTTTTACCTACAAGACTGAAGTCTTTAGAGGGAGTAAAAGTAAACGTGGTTTTTACAGGCCCTCCGTCTTTCACATTCTGAGAATAAATATGCCATCTGTCATCAATTGTGGCCTTTAAATAAATTATAGCTTCGGTTTTACTTACTTTCTTTGCAGAATAAGCCCATGTTACCGGTTTTTCAATTTGAGCGAATGCGCCAGCAACAGCAAAAAGTACCATCGAAAGCACCAGGGTGATTTTTTTCATTTGTGTTTATTTTGTGTGTGTAAATTCAATTTCTTTAAAGTTAAAAACTTTTAAACCTTTTTCAGTATCAACGTTTAGTCTGCCGTTGTCTTCAACTCCTTTAATGATTCCTTCAAAAACCTCGCCGTTATATTTATATAACGCAGAAACCTGATAGTTATATAGCCTCGCAAGGTAATCATTTTGTAAAATACTGTATTTCCCTGCCCTCAAAATTAAGTAGTATTTTTCCATAAAAATGAATATTTTCTCCATAATATCCATTAAAGACACATCTCTTTGTAAAATTTGAATGACGGAAGTCGCACGCTCACTGATACTTTCAGAAAATTCTGATTGATTTACATTTAAGCCAATGCCAATAACTGATGATTTAAAAGAATTGCCTGTCAGTGTATTTTCGATTAATATTCCGCCTAATTTCTTATTATGGTAATACATATCATTGGGCCATTTTACCTTGATCCCCTCCGGTACAAAACAAGCTAAGGCATCGCTAACAGCCAAACTAACGGCAATATTTAAATAAAACTGCTTATCTAGTGGCAAAAAAGAAGGCTTTAAATAAATACTTGTACTAATATTTTTACCTGCCTGGGTTTGCCAAATGCTTTCCTGCTGCCCTCTTCCGGCAAACTGATTGTCTGCCATAATTACAGTACCTTCGGCTAATGGCTCGGATTTTGACACCAACTTTTTTAAAAAGTTATTAGTAGAATCAACTTCTTTTAATTTGATTAAATTTTGACCAACAAATAGTGTCGAAAAAGTGTTATTTTGCAAGTGTTGAATTTATAATATTGTAATTCCAAAATTAAAGCATTTTAATGGTAAAAAAGAAAATTGTAGCCCTTTCTACATACCTTTCAGAGTTAGCCGTTCACGGCATACAAGAGAAAAAAGGAGAAGATATAGTGCGGTTAGATCTTAGAAATATTCATACTTCAGTGGCTGATTACTTTATTATAGCAAGTGCCAACTCTGGTACTCAGGTAAAAGCTATTGCCGATAGTGTAGAAAAAGAAATATATAAAGCCACTCAGGCCGATCCGAGACATAAAGAAGGTTTCGAATCAGCAGATTGGATTATTCTTGATTATTTCGATGTGGTTGTGCACATTTTTAAAACAGAAAAGCGCCACTTTTATGGCATAGAAGAACTTTGGGGGGATGCAGAAAGCACAAATTATCAAAGCGCATAACCTAATAGAACCATTTTGACAAAGACAAATGAACGATAATCAAAACACCAACGAAAAACAGGGGAGAAGGATTCCAAACATCCCTAAAAAACCACAAAAAGGATCAAAATTTAATATTTTCTGGGTGTATGCGGCCATTATCATAGCCATTATTGCAGCACAGTTTTTATTTACTACCGATGGCGGTAAAGAAGTAACCTACCAAAAGTTTGAACAACAGATGTTACTTAAAGGTGACGTACAGAAAGTTGTTGCTTATAAATCCGACGATTTGGTCCGCGTAGAGGTGTACATCAAAAAAGATAGCTTAAAAAAACCAATATACAATGCATATAAAAGCACTAGCACATTTAGTGTAAATAATGCCGCTAGTCCTGTTGTATTTTTCAATGCCGGAACGATGGATGGGCTGGATAAACAACTTGCCGATTCGCAAAAGGATCTTCCTGCAAACCAACCAAGAGTTCTTGCAGAGAAAACCAGCCGCAGCAATCCGTTGGCAAGCTGGTTTTTAAGCATCATTTTACCTGTATTGCTTTTAATCGGTTTCTGGATTTTTATGATGCGCAGAATGGGCGGCGGTGCTGGCGGTGGCGGTCAGATTTTCAGTATCGGAAAATCAAAAGCTACTTTATTTGATAAAGAAAGCCAGGTAAATATCACTTTCAACGATGTTGCAGGTTTAGAAGAAGCAAAAACAGAGGTAATGGAAATTGTTGATTTCCTTAAAAACCCTAAAAAATATACTGATCTGGGTGGAAAAATCCCAAAAGGTGCCTTATTGGTAGGTTCGCCCGGTACTGGTAAAACCTTATTGGCTAAAGCAGTTGCAGGTGAAGCACAGGTTCCGTTCTTTTCTCTGTCAGGATCTGATTTTGTAGAGATGTTTGTTGGAGTAGGCGCATCTCGTGTTCGCGACTTGTTTAAACAAGCAAAAGATAAATCTCCTTGTATCATCTTTATTGATGAGATTGATGCTATTGGCCGTGCCCGTGGTAAAAACGGTGTAATGGGCGGAAATGACGAACGCGAAAATACCTTAAATCAGCTTTTGGTTGAAATGGATGGCTTTGGCACCAATACACATGTTATTATCTTAGCTGCAACAAACCGTGCTGATGTCTTAGATAAGGCATTATTAAGAGCAGGTAGATTTGACAGACAGATTTATGTTGATTTACCGGATGTTATCGAGCGTAAACAAATTTTCGAAGTTCACATCACCCCGCTTAAAAAATCAGAAGAGCTTGATACCGAATTTTTAGCTAAACAAACGCCAGGATTCTCAGGCGCAGATATTGCAAATGTTTGTAACGAAGCGGCACTAATTGCTGCCCGGAAAAATAAATCGGCAGTTGATAAGCAAGATTTCTTAGATGCTGTAGATAGAATTGTAGGTGGTTTAGAAAAGAAAAACAAAATCATCACACCTGCTGAAAAACGCGCTATTGCGATTCACGAGGCTGGTCACGCCACAGTAAGCTGGTTGTTAGAACATGCGGCGCCATTGGTTAAAGTTACTATCGTTCCACGTGGACAGAGCTTAGGTGCAGCCTGGTACTTACCAGAAGAACGCTTAATTGTTCGCCCACACCAAATGCTTGATGAAATGTGTGCAACTATGGGCGGTAGGGCAGCTGAAAAAGTGATGTTCGATACCATTTCTACAGGTGCCTTGAGCGATTTAGAAAAAGTAAATAAACAGGCCAGGGCAATGGTGACCATTTATGGCCTGAACGAAAAATTAGGAAACATTACTTATTATGATTCATCTGGTCAGAACGAGTATAATTTCTCTAAACCATATTCAGAAGATACCGCTTTAACTATCGACAAAGAGATTTCGGCATTAATTGAGGGTCAATACCAGAGAGCAATTTCTTTATTGGAAGAAAATAAAGATAAATTGATCCAATTGGCTGATATTCTGATTGAAAAAGAAGTTTTATTTAAAGATGATTTAGAAGTGATTTTCGGAAAACGTTTATTCGAAAGTCAAGGCGAAAGTGGCACACCGGGACATATTACCCCCGTTGAGGCTTAAATAAATAATTTCTATTATTACATTTGCTACCCTGGTTTAATCATAGGGTAGCTTTTTTTTATATGAAGGATAATACGACAGCAAAAGAACAAATACTAAAAAAGATAAGGAAAGCACTATTAGAGAAGCGCGAAAACCCATATCCTAATTTAGAAGAAAGTGCATTGTATAAAAAAAATACGGATGAGCTGGAGGTATTATTTGCCGAACAGCTTACGGCTATATCCGGTAATTTTATCTTCTGCGAAGACGGAATCGATTTTTTTGAAAACATGTTGCAGCTAGCCGATAAGTTTAAATGGCGTAAAATATATTGCTGGGAACCAGAATTACAACAATTTTTAAGCAAATACGAATTCCCTTTTTACCAAACCGATAAGGATTTTGAGCAGGCTGAAGTGGGCATTACCCTTTGCGAAGCATTGGTTGCCCGTAACGGAAGTGTAATGGTTAGCAATAGCGGTGCTGCAGGAAGAAGGCTCAGCATCTTTCCACACCACCATATTGTGATCGCCAAAACCAGTCAGTTGGTTTTAGATCTTAAAGACGCTTTTCTGTTATTGAAAAACAAGTATGGTAATCAGATCCCATCGATGATTAGCAATATTACAGGCCCTAGCAGAACTGCCGATATCGAAAAAACATTGGTTTTAGGCGCACACGGGCCTAAAGAACTTTTTGTGTTTTTAATTGATGATTTTAGTTAGCTACCACTCGTAATAGGCCTGGAGGCTTGTCTATGTATGCCGTCGGTCAAATTCGCTTTTCCACAAATTGGTCTTGGTACCAAAAACTAAATCCAATCAGGAGTGACTTTATTTATGTGTTTAAAGCACGATCCCCGATTTCTTGCACCATTCAACAACTTGATCATAGGTTTCGGCGTTAATTAGAACTGCTCCATTACAATCGGTAAAACCCCTCGAATGCACGCCAGCTAACCTTACTGCACCATCTTTTTTAACCCATACTGGCGAACCGCTATTTCTAACGATTGTGAACAAATCGTACCTTAAGGAAGCATCAACAATCGAAAAGTTTTTTGTTTCCTGCGTCCACATTTCAAATAAATCCTTATCTCCCGGCGAGCCTGTAAGGTGCAAATCAGCGCCAAGCAATTCATCTGACTTAAGCGGCATAGATTTATAACAGCCACCTACCTTTTTAAAGAGAGAAGAATCAGGTAAAATTATTATTGAAAAGTCACGGTTAATTTTAGAATTAATCCAATATGCAGATTTAAAGAATTTGTTTTCTCCCTTCTTTAATTTTAAAGATGTTTTGGCCTTGAAAGTCTTATTATCTATCGATCCGAAATATAAATCGACTTTTCTTGTGCCTCTAAAAAGAAAGAACGGCAACCGTTTTACAAATGGAAAATAGGCCAGGTTGTGCCCTGCAGTAATAATTACCCGGGGATGGATTAAGGCTCCAGAACCATAATATTTATGCCAACCTCTGGTCATTTCTATATAACAGGAATAATCGTTTGGAATATTAGCTGTTGTAATGCGTTCTCTTTTAGTAGAATCCGGCTTACAATCTTGTGCCCTTACCTTGGTAATTAACACAATAGAAATGAGCAATAAAATAATTCTATGTTTCATTGTAATATCCAGTTTTATATGTTTCACTTTAGCGTCGGCTACCGGTTCGCTTTTAGCACTTTCCTAACAACCATATTTCTAGTGGCATCAAGGCAATATACATCTTCATCATAATTGGTATATACCCGCGAAAGAAAAGGTGTAAGATCAGGTTCGCCCGGCATTTTTCTGCCACCAACATAAATGGATATGCTTACAAATCGGCCAGCATCTTTATCCAGTTTTATACTTTTTTTGGTTTTTAAGTTGTAAATTTCAACGTTTTCATAACCCGTATAATTGTTTCCATAAGAGCGCCATTCAGGAAGTGTCGGACTTTTGCACACCACAAAATAATCATCAGCCAGGTGGAAAATGGTACTTATCGTATTGTCGTTAAAATATCTTTTGCCTTTAAGGTCAACTATATCGGCAATATTCAGTTCTCTTCCGTTTGATATTTTATTGGTTTGCTTTAAAAGCACTATACCAATGTTCTTTGGAAAATTATTTTTGTTTTCGCCCATTACAGCATAAGCCTCCAAATAATCGTTACTCTTTAGCACAGTATCTTTATTCTCGTTTAAAAAACAATTAGCCCGGCTATTGTGGGTAAACATACCCATTCCCCAACCTGCATAGAGCTGTATATCTTTGCCTAACTTAACCGGCCCCTTCTTTACAGGTAACTCAGGTTTTTTATTCCCGGATACCGGCACTTTTCCCATCGTAACATGCACTTCAGTTACCTTATTTTTAGCAGCAACTTCAGCCTGTTTCTTTTTAAAGGCAATTGCATTTTCGGCTTTAAGTTTTTCATTTTTTAAATTATGTGCAGCAGAAGCTGCTTTATCATCAGCTATTTTCTTTTTCCTGGCATCCTCATTTTCTTTATCACAGGCAGGGCACATCAGTTTTCCCTCCGCGTTATTCCAGCCCTTAGGTGCAAACCTGCAATTGTAACGGGCGTATTCACTCTTCGAAACATGCGATTGTGCATTCGCCACCTGTAATATAAACAGCAGCAAAATAGTCGTCAGGAAATTTTTCATTTTTAGTCATTTAGTTTAATGTAAAAGTAATCAATAGCCAAAGTGGTTTATATACCCTTTACTCGGTATATTTAGTACCTGATTTATGTGTTATATTTATAAAATATTGATCGGTTTCGACACAGGCCACTAATTCTCTCATCAATGAATAAAGTTTTTTTCCTATTCTTATTTTTCCTGTTTGCATTCGGGCAATGCTTTGCGCAACAAGGCAACCCAATTTTAATCGATACAGCCAAAAAATTCAATATTAGCAAGCATGGGTATTTCTATGAGGACAAAAATTTAAACCTGAACATCGATTCTGTTATAAAATATAAGCAGGCCGGTAAACTCACCCCATTAATAGCAGGAAAAGTTTTTAGTAAAGGTTATACCCAATCTTATTACTGGGTTGCTTTTGATATCAAAAACACCTTAAATCAATCTGTACACCTCATGTTTAAGGAGCAGAGCTCAAGCATTAATCAACTCCAGCTGTTTAAAGTAGATGAGCGGGGAAAGGTTTATCCGCTAGGTTTAACCGGCGATCATTTCCCTTTTAAACAACGCCCCTATCGTAACAGGAGCTTCATCTATCCAATAGTTCTTTCGCCTCATGAAAAAGCCACTTTTTATTTGTGGGCAGATAAACGCGGACAGAATATGTATATGCCGATGTCTATCGGACGCGATGTTGATATTATTCAGGCAGAAATTCCACAGCACACCTTATTTGGATTTTACACAGGCATTTTTGTTTTTGCAGTGATTTTTAACCTATTGTTGTTTGCCTCGGTTAGAGATAATATCCACTTATATTATGCGATTTACATTTTTTGCACCCTAATTTTTATCCTGGAAGAAGAGGGCCTGGCCTTTCAATGGTTTTACCCAAACTTGCCTGGTCTCCAGGATTACATGCGATTAATTATGGCCTCATTGAGCTGTGGACTGTTAATCCAGGTGATGCAACTGTTTGTAAATCAAAATCGCACAAACAGTAAGTTATACCGCTTTACAAACTATTATAAAAGATTCTGTTGGGCCATGTCGATCATTCCGGTTTTTATGCTCTTCAAATCGTTTATTATTTTAGAAAAAACGGTTTTTTACATCAACAATTTTCTTGCGCTCCTTACGGTAATCATTATTATTATTTGTGTGGTAGAAAGAATAAGATCAGGCTACAAGTTGGGCTGGTATTATTTTATTGCAACCGTGATGTTGTTATTTGGGGTTTTTAATTATGTTTTTAACACTTTAGGACTCACCAACTTTAATTTATTAAAGCCAAATGGTTTAGTGGTAGGTTTAACAGCAGAAATTATTTTCCTTTCTTTTGCACTAACACAACGCTATAACTTTTTAAAGAAGGAAAAAGAAATCCTGCTGGAAGAAAAAAGCAAACACCAGGTAGACCTGGCCGATGGCATTTTTAATGCACAGGAAGATGAACGGACACGTTTGGCCCGCGATCTTCATGATGACCTCGGCGGCACACTTTCCATTATAAAACTAAATATCACCGCTTTTCAGCACAAAGTTTTAAAACTTACAGAAAATGACCGCATATTTTACGACCAAACCATTAGCATGATTGAAAAGGCATGTGCCGATTTAAGGGAAATTTCGCACAATTTAATGCCTAAAAACTTTGAGCAACTGGGTTTAATTGAAACCCTGAAAGAAAACTTCATCGCCTTAAACCAATCGGGCAAAATTGCTTTCGAATTTGTTTACCAAGTAGAACATCCCATCGAAAGCTCTATGGAAATTACCATTTACCGTATGGTTAACGAGCTCGTAAATAATATCAACAGACACTCTTTCGCAACAAAAGCGACTATTCAGATTTTATCTTTTAATGAAAGGATCAATATCATGGCTGAAGACAACGGTATTGGTTTTAGTCAGGAAGAGGATAAAAAGGGATTAGGTATGCAGAATATACGCTCGAGGGTAAGCTATTTGAACGGGAAAATTCAGGTAGACAGTAATCAAAATGGAACCACAATCGTTATCGATATCCCGCTGAAATAATGGACAAAATTGAACAAAAACCGACCACATTAATGATCGCAGATGATCATAAACTATTTGCCGAAGGATTATCGGCCATCCTTTCTGAACAACCTGACTTTAAGATAATCGGCATGGCATCAAACGGAAAGGAAATCCTGCACCTTTTAAACCACCAAATACCGGATATTTTAATCCTGGACCTAAATATGCCTGTTTTAGATGGAGAAATTGCCGCCGAAAAAGTAAGACAATTATTCCCTTCAGTAAAAATTATGGTATTATCAATGTACTATACGGTTAAATTAGCAGCAAAATTAGAAAGTATAGGGGTGAAGGCTTTCGTTCAAAAAGATACCGATGCAGAAACATTATTTAGAATTATATCAGATTTGCAGCTCGGTGAAAAATATTTCCAGAAAATAAAATCTGATGTCCAGCCATCGGTATTTAACGATGGAGATCATTTTCAAAAAAGCCACAACCTAACAGCGAGAGAAATGGAAATCCTTAAATTGATCAGCGAAGACTATTCTTCACAGCAAATTGCCCAAAAATTATTTATAGCTTTAAACACCGTTGATACCCACCGTAAAAATATGGCACAAAAGCTAAACGTGACGGGAAAAGCAGGATTATTAAAGTTTGCCCTTGAAAATAAGCTGCGCTAAAATTAAATTTATTTTCGAATATCGAATATAATTGATATTTTTATACTACATACCGTTTTGGTATGCGGTATTATAATTATGAGCAAAGCAATAAATACGGTAATTACCGGTACTGGGAGTTATATTCCACAAAATATTATTTCCGGTAATGAATTCTTAAACTCAACATTTTTTGAGAATGGAAATCTATTAGAGAAGGAGAATTCAGAGATCATTGATAAATTCTCTGAAATTACAGAGATCGTAGAAAGACGCTACGCCTGCGCCGAGCAGTTAAGCAATCACATTGGTGCAAAAGCTGCAGAAAAAGCCATTGAAAATGCAGGTATTGATAAAGAAACTTTAGACTATATTATATTCTGTCATAATTTTGGAGATATCCCTTTGGGTAGCAACCGCATTGATATTTTGCCGTCTTTAGCTTCAAAGGTAAAACAACAACTGGGCATTGAAAATCCAGACTGCGTTGCCTACGACATCATTTTTGGTTGCCCTGGATGGGTTCAGGGTGCAATACAGGCAGATTACTATATTAAAAGCGGAGATGCGAAACGTGTTATGGTTATTGGTGCAGAAACCTTAAGCCGTATTATCGATCCACATGACCGTGATAGCATGATCTTTTCAGATGGTGCAGGCGCTGTAATCTTCGAAGCAGAAGAATCAGAAGAAAAAAGAGGAATACTGGCACATAAAACAGAAACGCATGCCGTAAATTATGGCAATTTATTAACTATGGGCAAGAGCGCTCATCCTGATGAAACCAATGGAAACCTTTACTTAAAAATGAATGGGCGTAAGCTTTACGAATTTGCAGTTGTTCAGGTACCTCAGGTAATTAAAAAGGCCATTGATAAAGCAGGATTAAGCGTTGAAGATATAAATATCGTATTTGTTCATCAGGCTAACGGCAAAATGGATACTGCCATTATGAAACGTTTGTTTAAGTTATATGGTAAAGATACCGTGCCAGAAAACCTGGTTCCAATGACGATTTCTTGGTTGGGGAACAGCTCGGTTGCAACTGTACCAACCTTATTGGATCTCGTTTTAAAAGGTGAAGTTAAAGGCTATAAAGTTAAACCTGGTGATATAGCTGTTTTCGCTTCAGTAGGAGCAGGGATGCATATTAATGCTTTTATTCACCGGTTCTAATTTGCCAGCCGTTTTAAACCGGCCCTAGCCTGGCTTTCAATACTGCTTTCAAACTCATGATTTTTCATGGCAATAGCAGTATTGAAAGCCTCTTTTGCTTTCGCAATATTTTTCCTTCTTTCATAAACCTTACCCATCTGCACCGCAGCATTTGCCGCAAAATAATACTTCAGGTTTTTTCCTTCGTTAATTGTTTCCTGGTAAGCTGTTAATGCCTGATCGTCTTTCCCTAAATCATCGTAAATTCTACCTAAACGGTAATTCAGTTCTGTTTTGTCTTTATCGTTGGTATAATCCGTAACCTTCTTATCATCAAGAATCTGCAGGGCCTTGCTTAAATAGCCACCATCAAACAATAATCGGGCTTTTAACAGGTCAACTGTTGGCGTACCTGAAGCTGCTTCGGCTTTTGCCTGTTTGTCTTTTTCCATATAGGTATAACCATTTTTAATTGCTTTAGCTGAAAATGCCGTATAAGCTGCTTTATCACCCTTTAGAAGAGAGATCCAGCCCAAATGGAGGTAAGCATCCTTCACAAAGTTAACACCCTTGGTTGTCTGCAAAAAGCGGTTAAAACACACCCCTGAATTAAGATCAAGTTTGTTCAGGTGCGCAATCCCCTCCAGATAATCTAAATAAGGAAAAGGCTGATAAACGCCTCCTTCAGGCCGCTTCGCTAAAATAGCAATGGCTTCTTCGCTATGCCCGTTTTTAATGCACACATAACTCTGCAAATAACTTTTTAATAAACTGGTATCGGCAATTCTTACTGTATATTTCATTGTTTTTGCATAGGCGTGCGGACTATGTGCCACATCAGTTAATACATAGGCATAATAAAACACTACTTCTTCATAAAAAGGCTCGTAAGATGACTTTGGTAAGTTATCGGCTAGTTTTTCGAACATATTTAACCCACTCTGCAGATTTCCTTTAATACCAAAGGTTGAAAGCGCCGTTTTCAAAGCACCATCTGGAAGATTACCCAATACGGCATTAATCAATCCTAAGCCTTTTAAGTTTAAGTGAAAATTCGGAAACTTCTTATTGTTCTCCTGCAAAAGACTGTTTGCTTTTTTAACCTCCATAGCTGCGTTAAAATACTCTCCAAAGCGCCCACGGATGAGCGCCCATTGCAAATTGATCTCCGCCTGGGCATACAGGTAATATGGCGAACTTTTATCATCATCACTTATTTGATCCAAACGGGTAGATTTATTGCCTTTTAAGCGATCAAAATCAGCTTTGCTCTCTGAAGTTAAAACCGTAAAATAATCTACATAATTTTCTAAAAGAGGAATAATAGAATTATTGGGGTGCTGTTTCTTTTCGGTTGAAATATATGCTCTTGCGTTACCGAGTTTCAGTTCGAAAATGCTCTTGTAAGCGTTTAGGCAATTGTTGTTAAAATCGAAGTTTGCAAGCGAAAACAAAGGAGAGAGGAGCAGGGCAGAGGTTATAAAAAAACGGAAGCTTTTATTCATCAGGGATTCTATTTCGGTTTGGTTCTGTGCTGCCGCAACAGCTTCACATGTTAACAAATATCTACATTAAACGCTAAAAAGTTATTGTTGTTTTGTGTGAGCAAAAAAACAGACCTAAACAAAAAACGTCCCGATTAGATCGGAACGTTTAATTATTTTTTTGTGATGGATTAACCTTCGGCTACTTCGTGTGTTAAAGCCTCATCAACTAAAATACGACCGCAGTGTTCACAAACGATAATTTTTTTACGTTGACGGATATCTAACTGGCGTTGAGGTGGAATCTGGTTAAAACAACCTGAGCAAGAATCGCGATCGATGGTTACTACCGCTAAACCATTTACCGCATTTTTGCGTAAACGTTTGTAGGCAACCAATAAACGCTCTTCGATCTGAGGCTCAGCTTTATCAGCTTTCTTTTGTAAATCCTGCTCTTCTTTTTCAGTTTCTGCAGTAATTACATCCAATTCGCCTTTTTTAACTTCCAAATCTTTCTTTCTGCCATCTAACTCTGCTTTAGCTGCTTCGTAGATTTCAGTTTTAGAAGTGATTTCGAAACCGTGTTCTTTAATTTTCTTTTCAGAAACCTGAATATCTAAACCTTGAATTTCAATTTCCTTAGTTAAAGCATCGTATTCACGGTTGTTTTTAACTTCTTTTAATTGAGTATCGTATCTTTTGATGGCAGCTTGCGCATCTTTAATTGTATTTTTACGGGTTACGATCGAATCTTCAAGATCATCAAGTTCACCTTTGATTTTTGCAATTCTAGTTTCTAATCCTAAAACGTCATCCTCAAGATCGGCAACTTCCATTGGTAATTCACCACGTACCTGGCGGATCTTATCAATTTTTGTGTGGATATTTTGTAATTCGTATAAAGCCTTTAGCTTTTGTTCTACGGTTTGTTCCATTAAAACAAGTAATTTATGGGGTTTGTATTTTGCTCCGTTAAACGGATTGCAAAGTTAGTAAATTTTTTCTGAATAATTTCAAGCAATAAATTTGAGGTAAATTGTTCAGTTTCAAAGTGTCCGATGTCGGCAATGATCAATTTTTCCTCCGCATCGAAAAACTCGTGGTATTTAAAATCTGCAGTAATAAAAGCATCCGCACCGGCAGCAATAGCCTCCCTTAAAAGGAAACTTCCTGAGCCACCACAAACCGCAACTTTTTTAATCCTTTTGCCAATTACATCAGTATGCCTAACCACTTTAGCCTGCATCCTGTCTTTTACCAGGTGTAAAAAATCGTATGCATCCATGTCGTATTCCAACCAACCCACCATGCCCGAACCAACCAGTTGATGTTTGTTTTCGAGTTTATAAATATCGTAAGCTACCTCTTCGTAAGGATGGTTTTCGAACAAAGCAAGCAAAATTTTGCGCTCGGCCTGTGTAGGGTATACCATTTCGATCCTTACTTCATTTTCCCGGTGCCGGATACCTTTTTCACCCACAAAAGGGTCTGAATCTTCGTTACCTTTAAAGGTGCCAAAACCATCGGCATTGAAACTGCATTCGCTATAATTGCCAATGTTTCCCGCCCCTGCATAAAACAATGCAGACCGCAGTTGTTCAGCCTGTGCCTGTGGACAATAAGTAACCAGTTTTTTTAACAGTCCGGTTTTTGGCGAAAGTACCTTAGTGCCTGTTAAACCCAAACGTTCACAGATCCTCGCATTTACGCCGGTATGGATGCTGTCTAAATTGGTATGAATGGCATAAAGTGCAATATTGTTTTTTATGGCTTTCAGCACTACACGTTCCACGTAGTTTTTGCCGTTTAGCTTTTTTAGTCCTTTAAAAACAATCGGATGATGGGTAATGATGAGGTTACAGCCTGTAGAAATGGCTTCGTCTACAATTTTCTCCACGCAATCTAAAGCCACCAGCGCAGCACGGATTTCCATATTAGGATCGCCCACAATCAAACCGGAGTTGTCATAATCTTCCTGATAATTAAGTGGCGCAATGCTTTCTAAATAATTGGTAATTTCAGCTAATTTCATTCGATAAATATAAATAAAGCCTGCAGGTTTCGAAAACTTGTAAAGCTAAAAGAGACAGCAATAAGTTAAAGCGTTTTCCTTAGATGTTCTCAAGTGTCTTAGGTGGTCAAATGTTATTTGGAAATTAGCGTGCGGTGCGCTTCGGAGGTGAAAGTCCTGCTATCGCTTCAAGTCCTCACTCGTTGCTCGCTCCGGGCTTTACGCTTTATCAGGTTTATTTAACAAAGCGTGTGGTTCTTAGGGTTATTCTACTATTAAAAACCTCGCAGGTTTCAGAAATCTGCGAGGTTTAAATATCAGATAATAATTCTGCTAGAATTTTCCTGCCTGTTGAAATCCACCACCCATTCTCACCATCTGCAAGCTTTCGAAAACCATTTTCTGGTTGTGTTCAAAAGCTAGTGTTTTGTGGTTTACTACGTCAATAATCGATCCGATAAAACATAAACCTGCAGTTAAAAGGTATAAAATACCCATTCCGATCTGTCCGATGATAAACCTTTGCAAGCCTGGAACAGCAAATAGCCCGATTAAGCAGAAAATCAACATGTCAGATGGGTTTTTTCTTTTGCTGCTGTAAACCATCAGGAAATTACGCAACTGCTCTTCAGTTAAACCTGTTGTTGCTTGTTGTAAATATGAGTATTCCTCTGGTGTTATACCTGGTAACGACATTAGAGGTGATTGAAATATATCCATGGTTTCTATGTATTTGTGGTTGAAATTTTAAATTTATTTTTATTTTTTATCAAGGTGTAAATTCTATAAACTATTGTCAAAAGTGCCGGAAACCCAAACCAGTGTTCAGAAAAGCTTTCGATAAATTCGCCATGTAAAATATGACTGATTGACCTGCCTATACCACATCCCGGACACCAATCCTTAAAACCTAAATTAGCTAAAGGACAAAGTGTAAAATGATGCTCGTGGCTATTCGCTGTTGCCAGTAATACTAAAGCCGCTATCCAGAAAAAAAGTTCTAGTGGAAAGCTCTTAACGTATTTCATCAGTTATCATTTATTTTCAATGGTGATGAAGCTATCATGATTTATTTTTAGTGTTATTGGAAATCATGATGGTTTCACTTTTTATATAATTTAGAGGTTGTAACACCACCTTTGTTACATCAATTTGCCCTTAATCGACGAATGGAGGATATATTTCGACCAAACGAGAAATGGAATCTAACAACAAGAACTTATTTCTTATCCCAATTTAATTTTCACATCGCAACCCTGCCAAAAATAGTTAAAAAAACCTTTACACAAATTGCGGGTTAATATTAAAAGATAAGCTTATTTTTGTGCCTTGAACATTCGCGATTTAATAAACAGATACAAAACCGACGATAGGGTAACTCAATTTACCAAAGCGTTGAATGCGACCAAAAACCCAAAGATACAATTAAAGGGATTGGTGGGCTCAGCCGATGCTATTGTTGCCCTTTCTTCTTATTTTCTATTACACAAACCCATAATGTTCGTTTTGCCGGACAGGGAAGAGGCCGCCTATTTCCAGTCGGACCTGGAAAGCGTGCTCGATAAACAGGTTTTATTGTTCCCTTCTTCGTACCGCAAATCTTTCGATTTTACGCAGGTAGATACAGCCAATGTATTGGCCCGTGCAGAGGTATTGAACGAACTGAACCACGATTCTGAATACGGAAAAATTGTAGTTTCTTATCCGGAAGCCATTGCCGAAAAGGTGATTGACCGCTCTGCATTAGAAAAAAACACTCTGGAAATTAGTTTAGGTGCTAAATTGGGCATCGATTTTATCAACGAGTTTTTAATTGATTACGATTTCGACCGCAGGGATTTTGTTTACGAACCGGGCCAATTTTCCATCCGTGGGGGTATTGTAGATATATTTTCTTTCTCTTCTGATTTGCCTTACCGCATTGAGTTTTTTGGCGATGAGGTAGAAAGCATCAGAAGTTTTGAAATTGAAAGTCAGCTTTCAGTTGCCGATGTTAAGTCGCTTACCATTGTGCCCAACGTTCAGGCTAAATTTTTAACGGAAAGTAACATCAGCATTCTTGATTATATTGATCAGGACACCCAGCTTTGGTTTAAGGATGTTGAGTTTACCCTCGATATTGTTAAAGCGGGATATAAAAAAGCGGTTGAGCTTTGGAAAGCACTTTCGCTTGATGATAAGAATAAAAACCCAGAATGGATTGATCCGAAATTTGCTTTTAGCGATGAGAAATTATTGGGCGATCATCTTCAGGATTTCCCTTTGGTAGAATTCGGCAAACAGTTCTTTTATAAAACAGATAACCGTTTTGAGTTTGAAACCAAACCACAGCCATCGTTCAATAAGGATTTCAATCTGCTGATCCATAACCTAAAGGAGAATGAAAAGGCAGGGATTATCAATTTTATTTTTACCGATTCGCCAAAGCAGATTGAGCGCTTATATGCCATTTTAGAGGATATTGATAAAACGGCCAAGTTTACGCCAATCAATAGCATGTTGCGCGAGGGTTTTGTTGATCCACAGATCCAAACGGCATTTTACACCGATCACCAGATCTTTGACCGTTACTATAAATACAAGCTTAAAAAAGGCTATCAGAAAAGTCAGGCTATTACCCTGAAAGATTTAAGGGAACTGAAATCTGGTGATTATGTTACCCACATTGATCATGGCATCGGCAAATATGCCGGACTTGAGAAGGTTGAGGTAAATGGCAAAACTCAGGAGATGATCCGCTTAATTTATGCAGATAACGACCTGCTTTATGTAAACATCAACTCTCTTAACCGCATTGCCAAATACAGCGGCAAGGAAAGTGGCGTACCTAAGATGAATAAGCTGGGCACGGATGCCTGGGACAAGCTAAAAAAAACTACTAAAAAAAAAGTTAAAGATATCGCCCGGGATTTGATCAAGCTTTATGCACTGCGCAAAACCCAGGCCGGAACGGCATTTTCGCCAGATAGCTATTTACAAACAGAACTGGAAGCGTCTTTTATTTACGAGGATACCCCGGATCAGTTAAAAGCGACGCAGGATGTGAAAAAGGATATGGAATCGCCACATCCAATGGACCGTTTGGTTTGCGGTGATGTAGGCTTCGGAAAAACTGAGATCGCCGTACGCGCAGCATTTAAAGCGGTAGCAGAGGGCAAACAGGCAGCGATATTGGTGCCGACTACCATTTTAGCCCTACAGCATTTTAAAACCTTTTCTTCACGTTTAAAAGATTTTCCGGTTACGGTTGATTACATTAACCGCTTCAAAACCAGTAAACAGATTAAAGATACTTTGGCTGAAGCAGCAGCAGGTAAAGTTGATATTTTGATCGGTACACACCGTTTGCTGAGCAAAGATGTAAAATTTAAGGATCTCGGCATCATGATTATTGATGAAGAGCAGAAGTTTGGCGTTACCGCAAAAGAAAGGTTAAAAGCTGTTAGGGTAAATGTTGATACTTTAACCCTTACGGCGACTCCAATTCCGAGAACCTTGCATTTTTCTTTAATGGGAGCAAGGGATTTATCTATCATCAGCACACCACCACCAAACCGCCAACCGGTAAGTACCGAATTGCATGTTTTTAATGATAAATTGATCCAGGAAGCCGTTCAGTTCGAATTAGACCGTGGCGGACAGGTATTTTTTATCCATAACCGGGTGAATGACCTGATGCAATTGGGCGGGATGATCCAGAAACTGGTTCCAAAGGCAAGAATTGGTATTGCGCACGGACAATTAGATGGTGATCAACTGGAAGATGTCATGCTCGATTTTATTAATGGCGAAAAAGATGTTTTGGTGGCCACTACCATTATCGAAGCAGGTTTAGATATTCCGAACGCCAATACCATCATTATCAACCATGCACACATGTTTGGTTTGAGCGATTTGCACCAGATGCGTGGCAGAGTAGGCCGGAGCAATAAAAAGGCTTTCTGTTATTTACTTTCACCACCATTATCTACCTTAACCTCTGAAGCCCGTAAGCGTTTAAGCGCAATCGAAGAGTTTTCTGATCTTGGCAGTGGCTTTAATGTGGCCATGCGCGATTTAGACATCCGCGGTAGTGGAAATTTATTGGGTGCCGAGCAGAGTGGTTTCATTGCAGAAATTGGTTTTGAAATGTACCACAAGATCTTGGACGAAGCCATCCAGGAACTAAAAGAAGCGGAATTTAAAGGCCTATTCGAAAATGAACCTGCTCGTCCTTTTGTGGGTTTTACTCAGGTAGACACCGATCTGGAATTATACATTCCGGATGCTTACATCACCAATATTACTGAGCGTTACAATTTATATACAGAGCTTTCTAAACTAGATAATGAAGCTGAACTCGCTATTTTTGAAAAACATCTGGCAGATCGTTTCGGGCCAGTTCCTCCACAGGTAAAAACCATGTTGAGTGTAGTACGTTTGCAATGGTTTGGCAAGAAACTAGGATTCGAGAAAATCAGTTTCAAGAAAAATAGTTTACGCGGATATTTCTTAAGCGATAAACAATCGGCTTATTTCGATTCGAATACCTTTACCAAGATTTTAACTTTTGCGCAGAACCACCCACGTATGTGTAATTTAAAAGAGGTAAAAAACACGTTAAGGATTGCTTTTGATAATGTAAGTACTGTTGAAGAAGCAATCGAAACATTGGAACTTATCGACTAAAAACGTTAATTCAGTCAGTTCGTTGACTGAATTAACGTTAATTGAGTCAGTCTATTGACTGAATTAACGTTTTTTACTATATTTGACTTAAATGGAAAGTCAAATTGTAAGATCTTTGAAGCCTATTATCCTCAATAAAATTGGGAAAAATAAGGTCATCTTAATTTTCGGCACAAGGAGGATAGGCAAAACCTGGTTAGTAGAAAGCATTATTAAAGATGCCAATATCAACCATCTTTCTTTAAATGGAGAAGATCAGGATGTACAAGTGTTGCTGTCAACCCGTACAGCGGCAAATTATAAAAGGGTTTTGGGTGATGCCAAACTGCTTATTATTGATGAAGCCCAGGTTATCCCCGAAATCGGAAAAATATTAAAGTTACTTATTGATACTTTCAAAGACCTCACCATTATTGCAAGTGGGTCATCTACTTTCGACTTATCGAACCAAACAGGTGAACCTTTAACCGGAAGAAGTTTAACCTATTATCTCTACCCGATAGCACAAGTTGAATTGGATAAAAAGGAAAATGCCTTGCAAACTACCCAAAACCTTGAAGAAAGATTAATTTTCGGTTCTTATCCGGAGTTGTTTCATTTGAGCTCATTGGCTGAAAAAGCGCAATATTTGACTGAACTGGTTAAATCATATCTGTTAAAAGACATTTTGATGTATGAGAACATCCAAAATAGCGCGAAACTGCTGGAATTATTAAAGCTTATTGCTTATCAGGTAGGATCGGAAGTTTCCATTGATGAAATTTCCCGTACTTTGGGCATTAGCAAAAATACAGTAGACCGTTATCTTGATTTACTTTCAAAGGTTTTTATCATCTATAAAGTTGGTGGATACAGCAATAATTTACGGAAAGAGGTTACAAAATCATCTAAATGGTATTTTTACGATAATGGCATCCGGAATGCAATCGTTAATGATTTTAGGTTATTAGCATTACGCAATGATCAGGGTATTTTATGGGAAAATTACTGTTTTAGTGAGCGCATAAAAAAAATGGAGTACGAACAGCAAAATTCTACTTATTACTTCTGGAGAACTTATGACCAGCAGGAAATAGACCTTATTGAAATTAATAACGGAGAAATCTTGGCTGCTGATTTCAAATGGGGAAACCAAAAGAAGAAGATACCTGGCTTTTTTGCTAAAAACTATCCTCAAGCCACCTTTTCTGTAATTAACAACGAAAATTATTTAGATTTTATATTATAAATGTTAGACCCAACCCTATTACTCGATTTAGTGAAAATGCAAATGCCTTACGGAAAATATAAAGGTTACCTGATCTGCAATATCCCAGAAAGTTATTTGCTTTGGTATAAGGATAAGGGTTTCCCGAAGGGTAAATTGGGCGATTTAATGGCTACGATGTTTGAAATACGGGTAAATGGATTAGAATATCTGTTAACGCCGTTGAAAAACCAGCGGTGATGCCCCACTAAAGGAGGCAAACCATAAAATATACTGTCATTTCGAGCGGAGTGCAACGAAGCCGAGAAATCTATCTAGACAGATCTCTCCATTGCGCTGCGCTCCATCCGATAGCTATCGGATCAAGATGACGACTACTCTATAATGAACCCCTCAGATCAAAATGATTTTCGCAGAAAAAATCTGCGTCGATCAGCGTAAAACAAATCTATATCTCACAACCATTCTCATCACAAACCGCATCATCATTTTTATTTAATGAGGTAAGTGTGGTTTTAGGCTGAGTTTCTTTCCACTCGGTAAAACTCTGGGTAAGCGCATCGGTAAAAGCCTGAACAGACTGAGCACCGGAAACCCCATATTTGCGGTCCATTACAAAATAAGGAACTCCTCTAATACCTAAATTCTGGCTTTCATAAATATCATAACGAACAGCTTCGCTAAATTGATCTCCTTTTAAAACCTCTTCTGCTTCAGCACGATTTAACCCGATTTCTTCAGCAAGATCAACTAAAACATCGGTTTCGCCGATATTTTTACTGTTTACAAAATGTGCTTCAAACAGTTTTTCTTCCGCTAAATCCTGAAGACCGTGTTTTGCTGCCAAATGGATCAAACGATGTGCATTAAAGGTATTTGCTGGAATATTGGTATCAAAATCAATGGTTAAACCTGCATTTGCAGCCATATCTACAACTTGCTTAGTCATTTGTTTGGCTTGCTCAACCGGCATTCCTTTACTTCTCGAAAGGTAATCGTACACTGTTTCATTATCGGTATTGTGATACTCCGGATTGAGCTGAAAACTCTTCCAATCTATTTCAATTTCGTTTTTGAAGGGCAATTTTTCTATCGCCTGCTCAAAATGTCTTTTTCCAATATAGCAAAACGGACACATTACGTCCGACCAGATTTCTACTTTCATAACACAAAATTAAGCGGTTTATAATTGGCTATAGTAAGGCCAAAGTAAAAAGCCATTATTGTTTGGGGTAGTGGTTCCATATCTCAATAAAGTTTACATTCAGATATCGTCCTTTATATTAGATTCCTGCGCCAAAACTTTGGCTTGCTCTGCGCTAATTTCGGCATGAGCCAGTTGCTGCGAAATTTCTTTATAGCGGTCTAATTTTTTTAGGTTTTCAGGAGAAGAAACAATCAACATATATTGACTTCTGCCTTCTTCGGTTTTACCGATATCAACCAGTTTAATCCGATTAGAACTGACCGCAAGTTTTTTAAAATAGGCTTCTGTTTGGGTGTAATTGGCCAGTTGATAATCGTCGCCGATATCAAAACCAAAATGCGATTTTGGCGTGGGCACTTCTTGCGACAGTACCACACAGCTATTTACCATTAAAAAAGCAATGCAAAGCCCTTTAAAGTAGGTTTTTATCATAAGAAGAAGTTTAGTCGGGTAATCAAATATAGTAGAGAATCTGTACCAAAAAGGGCTTGCTGTAAATTTGTTACAAGTGATTTAAGATGCTTTAGACTTAATATTTATAAAAAATCCGTGTTTATCTGTGTGCATCTGTGGTTAAAGAAATAAATACCATCGATTGGAAGGAGGCAAAATCAATGCTTACAAAAATACCTTAATCTTTAAATCCTAATCCATACATTTGCCTTGATGTAAGTTCTTAACTTTATTTTTCATCAACCGATACAGGTTCCCGGAATTACACCCGGGATTAATAGGGAATCGTGTGCAAATCACGAGCTGTCGCGCAACTGTAAATTCTGTCTTTATCAAAAAGACAACGGTCTTATCATTCATGCCACTGTTCCGTTTTACCGGGATGGGAAGGCGATAAGATCGGGAATAAGTCAGGAGACCTGCCTATATTGAATTGACGGTGCTTTCGCGTTATAAAGTAATTGGTCAGGTCTGATTGTACACAATAAAATTAAAATTTTATATGCTTGCTTTAAGCTTTTTGCTGATGAGTGGGCAGGCTGTGCCATAACCTTTCCTTTTTTATTTTAACAGAAAAGTATAAAATACTGATTTGAGCTTTTAAACGATTTATTTACTTAATCTTTAAAAGAGATGCTAACGCAAAATCTGGGCTATCCGCGAATAGGTAGCCAAAGGGAATTAAAGAAAATCTGCGAAAATTACTGGGCAGATAAAACTGGGTACAAAAATGTACTTCAGGTGGGAAAAAACATTCGCCACGAAAATTGGAACCTTCAAAAAGAAGCTGGAATTGATATCATTCCATCGAACGACTTTTCTTTTTATGATCATGTTCTTGATCATTCATTAACCTTTGGGGCAATACCGAAAAGGTACAACGAAGTGATTCTGAAAAAAGGAAATACTGAACTTGATCTCTATTTTGCTATGGCAAGAGGCTATCAGAAAGAGGGATTGGATGTGGTAGCAATGGAAATGACCAAATGGTTTGATACCAATTACCATTACATTGTGCCCGAGTTTTACAAAGACCAGCCTTTTAAACTTTTCTCAACCAAAATTATCGATGAGTTTTACGAGGCAAAACAATTGGGTATTACCACCAAACCTGTTCTAATCGGTCCGGTTTCTTACCTTTTACTGGGAAAAGAAAAAGAAACTGGCTTTGAAAAAATAGACCTGATCAAAAATCTGCTTCCGGTTTATATCGAGATTTTATCCCGTTTAGATGCTTTGGATGTAGAATATGTTCAGTTTGATGAACCATTTTTGACTTTAGACCTTACCGAAAAAGACAAGAAAGCTTATGAATATGCTTACAAGGAACTTAGAAAGGCTTTCCCAAGATTAAAAATTGTTTTAGCCACTTATTTCGAAGGCTTGGGCAATAATTTAGCGCTTACTACTTCATTACCGGTTAATGTTTTACATATCGATCTGGTGCGTGCAGAAAATCAATTAAATGATGTTTTAGCGTTGTTAAAAGAAGACATCATCCTCTCTTTGGGTTTGGTAGATGGAAGGAACATCTGGAAAAATGATTTCGAAAAATCTGTATCCATAATTAATCAGGTGGTAGAAAAAAGAGGAATAGATAAAGTGTGGATTGCACCATCCTGCTCATTAATCCACTCTCCGGTTGATTTAGACAATGAAACCAACGAGAAAAATTTATCGGCTGAAATTAAACAGTGGCTGGCCTATGCAAAGCAAAAAATTGCGGAAGTAGCTACCTTAAAAAAACTGATCACCAACGAGAGCCCTGCATCTACCCTGCAAAAACTTGAGGAAAACAAAATTGCGATCGCCAACCGCAAAGTTTCTAAAATCATCCACAATCCGGCAGTAAAAGAGCGCGTTTTGGCTTTAAAGGAGCAGGATGCAGAACGTTTGAGTCCTTTTTCGGCCAGAAAAATCAAACAACAAGAGCTTAATCTACCCATTTATGCCACTACAACAATTGGATCATTCCCACAAACAGCAGAAGTAAGAAGCTGGAGAGCTAAGCTTAAAAACGGAACTTTTACTGTTGAAGAATATGATAATCTAATTGCCCAGGAAACCAAAAACGCGGTAAAATGGCAGGAAGAAATCGATCTGGATGTACTCGTACATGGTGAGTTTGAACGGAACGATATGGTTGAATACTTCGGTGAGCAACTGGATGGTTTCGCCTTTTCTAAAAACGGATGGGTACAAAGTTATGGCTCGCGCTGTGTAAAACCACCGATCATTTTTGGCGATGTTTCGCGTCCTGAACCTATGACGGTGAAGTGGACCGCCTATGCACAGTCGCTTACTTCGAAATACATGAAAGGTATGTTAACTGGTCCGGTAACCATTTTACAATGGTCATTTGTGCGGAATGATCAGCCACGATCAGAAACTTGTGCACAGATTGCCCTGGCTATCCGTGATGAAGTTTGCGACCTGGAAAATGCGGGTATTAAAATCATCCAGATTGATGAACCGGCCATTAGAGAGGGCTTACCCTTGCGCAAGACAGATTGGCAAAAATACCTGAACTGGGCAGTTAAAGCCTTTAAAATTTCGGCTAGTGGTGTAAAAGACGATACACAGATCCACACACACATGTGTTATTCTGAGTTTAATGATATCATCCAGAATATTGCCGATATGGACGCTGATGTGATCACCATTGAAACCTCACGTTCACAAATGGAGTTATTGGATGCTTTTGCCGATTTTAAGTATCCAAACGAAATTGGTCCGGGTGTGTACGATATCCACTCACCAAGGGTTCCAAAACGCGAAGAAATGGTTCAGTTACTCAAAAAAGCGAAAGCGGTTATTCCTTCAGATCAGCTTTGGGTAAACCCTGATTGTGGCTTAAAAACCCGCGGATGGGACGAAACAAAAAAAGCATTGATCGAAATGGTTGAAGCTGCAAAAGAGATGCGTAAAACGGAAGAAGTACTATCAGCAGATCTTCAGGCAAATTAATTTGCCTCATTTTTTGCCACGGAGACGCCGATCATTTTCTCTGAAGCAAATCTTTACTTTGACAACTTTCTGGTTAGAAAGTTGTCAAAGCTTTTTACTCATCATATATTTACCCCATGACCTTAGAAGAAAGAATAGAAAATTCGAAAACCAGTATTTTTAAAGCCGTTTTCCCAAATACAACCAACCATTATGATACGCTTTTTGGCGGTACCGCCATGCATTTAATGGATGAAGTTGCTTTTATTACCGCCACGCGTTTTAGCCGTCAGATTATGGTAACGGTAAGTAGCGATCGGATAGATTTTAAAAAACCAATCCCAGCGGGTACCATCATAGAGCTTATTGGTAAAGTAAGCCATGTTGGGAATACCAGTTTAAAGGTTAATGTAGAAATTTACATTGAGCAGATGTATGCCGAAGGAAGGGAACTGGCCGTACATGGCGATTTTACTTTTGTAGCCATCGATGAAAACAAAAAACCGGTACAGGTAATCAAATAATGTTATAAGTTTTAGCTAAGATGGTATAAAAATCATCAGGTTTAAATCTTTAAATTTGATCATGGAGCATCAACATTCGGAAGAAGATTTAAAAAATATTGCGAAACAATTAAGTTGTCCTGAAGGCGAACATGGCATTAAAACAGGTGAGATGATGCATGCCAGTAATCTTGGAATGACCAGCTCAGCCATTGATGCATTAAACCTCCAAAACAATAATACCATTTTAGAAATCGGCCATGGTAATGGTGGGCATATTGCTCAATTATTATCAAAAGCAGAAAATCTAAAATATTATGGCGCCGATATTTCAGAAACAATTATTGCCGAAGCAGAAAAAATCAATCAGGATTTTGTTGATAAAGGTATTGTCCATTTTGAGCTAACTGATGGTGATACGCTACCTTTTGAAAGTAATCAGTTCGATAAAATTTTTACCGTCAATACCATCTATTTCTGGGGCAATCCAAGTAAATATCTTAACGAGATTAAGCACACTTTAAAACCAACCGGCATCCTTGCCTTATGCTTTGCCGATAAAACCTTTATGCAAAATCTTCCATTTACTTCTTATGGCTTTACGCTTTATGAAGTAGAAAAAGTACAGGAATTATTGGAAAGTGCTGGCTTCAAAATTAAAAATACCCTTAAAAAAACCGAACAGCTAAAAAGCAAAACAGGCGAGCAGGTAGAAAGGGAATATTATGTTGTAACGGCTACAGCATAAGAACACATTATAGTCCTCGTTTATAACGAGGATTAGCGAGAATAGCGATTGTATCGCTAATAACAAAAACTACATTACAAATGTGAATCTCATTCATCCTCGTTACAAACGAGGATGATAGATAAACCTTTAATACAAAATCAGATACAAATAGGCATAAACCACCGGAGCAGCCAATAACAATCCATCAAAACGATCTAGCAAACCGCCATGCCCAGGTAATAATCCACCACTATCTTTTGTATCCAGACTGCGTTTAAGCATCGATTCTACCAGATCACCCAGTGTACCAAAATTTGCAATTAATAAGGCCATACCAGCCCATACCCATGCCGGACTTTCTGTAAACCAGAATGAAAGGCCAAAAGCAACCAACACGCTGGTAAACATCCCCCCAAAAAAACCTTCCCAACTTTTCTTCGGCGAATGGCGTTCGAAAAGTTTTCGTTTACCGTATTTTACACCAAAAAGATAGGCCCCCGTATCATTTGCCCAAAGCATTAATAAAAAAGCCAGGGGAAAGTGAAAGTTATACTCGTTCCAATTTTTTAAAAAGCCTAGTGCGTGAAAAAAACAAAAAGGGATGGTTACGTAAACAAAACCCACAAAAGTGTAAGAAATATTGGCAAACGGAATTTTGTTTTTCTTATATAGTTCGGTAATAAAAACCGAGAAAATCAAAGGAATACAAAGCAACAGGTATTTCACATCATATTTTAAGTAATGTAAACCTGCAGCCATTAAAAATATCAAAGATCCGGCAACCAAACCAATATTCCGGTGTGGCCTGATGCCAGAATTTTTAATCAACTTATAAAATTCGAATAAAGATAAAACACTTAAAACAAGGTAAAATAGGGTAAATGTATAACTCCCCAAAAGGATAGAGCCAAGCATTACAATGGTAAAAAAGAAAGCGGTTATTGCCCTAGTTTTCATGTTAAAAATGTAAAATGGGAGATGTAAAATGAATGATGTTTAACATGTTATTCAATTTCGTTTTCAACGATATATTCTATGGCCTTATCGAAATCGATCTTATTTACCAAAACATTTATTTCGCCAATATTATAAGCCGAGAGCTGTTTATTTATTGTTACCGCCGGGATGCCAGCTTCTGTTAGTCCCTGCTTTAATACCTCTGCCGCAAAGGCATCGCTGGTGGTATATACTTTAACCCAATTTTCGCTCACGTGTTGCGTTATCTTTAAAAAATTTAAACAAAGCTATGGTAATTATTGCACTAATTAAATAGCCATACCACGGAAAACCGATCGGTTCATCAGCTTTATCAAGAGGCATGTGGTGTTTTTGCATATAAAAAGCAGCACAAACTGCATAAGCGTTGTTTAAAAAGTGCGCCAGCATGGCATACCAGATACTTCCACTATAATAATACAGATAGCCAAAACCTGCACCCAGCAGCATGCGCGGCAGAAATCCATAAAACTGGAAGTGGATCGCACTGAAAATAATGGCTGCACTCCAAATGGCAATGTGATGATTGCCCAACATTTTTTGCAACGAACCTTGTAGCCCAGCCCTGAAAAAGAGTTCTTCGCCAATAGCAGGCAATACCGCAATCATCACCAGGTTAACCACAAAATCCCAGTTACTCCTCACCGTAATCAGTTGAATGGTCATTTTCATGGCTTCCTGCTCCTTTATTTTCATCCAGTTTTCCAGTCCTTTCAAAAACTCAGGCAGTACCATTTTTTGATTGACAACCGCTACCCATTCCATAACAGGCATACTCACCACCATAATGGCAAAAACCAAAACAAAAGGAAGAAAATTAGGTTTGTTAAACCCGTAAAAAGTATTCGGTTTTTGTCCTTCTGTATATGCTAAAACAATAGGAGGTAAAATAAACATTCCTATGGAACTCGAAATCTGGATTATTTTTAAGGCTGTGATAAATTTAGGATCGCCACTCATAATTGATCCAAATTCGCCAAATATAGAGGTGCCATAAACAATTGCAACTACTATAAAGCCTAATAATGTGCATATTACCGCACCGACGGCCCAGTAAACGCAAAGTAAAAATATCTGTAAAAGTGGGTGGCTGCCTTTGCAGATGGGTGTTACAAAATTCATTATTTGTACCTTTGTATGTTTTATTAATCGTTGAAGATAGAAAATGTCTGTTAAGATAGGAAATATAGATTTAGGTGAGTTCCCCTTATTGCTCGCTCCAATGGAGGATGTAAGCGATCCGCCGTTCCGTTACGTATGCAAAAAAAACGGGGCTGACATGATGTATACCGAGTTTATTTCTTCGGAAGGCTTAATTCGCGACGCGGCAAAAAGCAGACAAAAACTTGACATTTTCGAATACGAAAGACCGATCGGCATCCAGATTTTTGGTGGAGATATCGATCACATGCGCGAAGCCTCAGAAATTGCTTCTGCCGCAGGTCCGGATCTTGTGGATATTAATTATGGCTGTCCGGTAAAAAATGTGGTTTGCAAAGGCGCAGGCTCCAGTTTGCTGCAAGACATTGATAAAATGGTAAAAATGACTGATGCAGTAGTTAAAGCTTCGCATTTGCCTGTTACCGTGAAAACCCGCTTAGGCTGGGATGACAATACCAAAAATGTTTACGAAGTGGCTGAAAGACTTCAGGATGTGGGTATCAAGGCACTTACCATCCATGGCCGAACAAGGGCTCAATTATATAAAGGCGAGGCAGATTGGGCGCTTATCCGCGAAATTAAACGCAATCCACGCATCAAAATCCCGATTTTTGGCAATGGTGATGTAGATAGTCCAGAAAAAGCGGCCAACTGGCGTATGGAATATGAGGTAGACGGCATTATGATCGGTCGTGCAGCCATTGGTTACCCATGGATTTTCCGCGAGGTAAAACACTTCTTCAAAACCGGCGAACACCTTGCCGGACCAACTATTGAAGAAAGGATTGACGTTTGTCGGACCCATTTGGATAAATCACTGGAATGGAAAGGACCTAAAACCGGAATTTTCGAAATGCGCCGCCATTATGCAAACTATTTTAAAGGTCTGCCAGATTTTAAACCTTACCGTATGCGTTTGGTGGCAGAGCCCGATATCAATAACATTTACAGCATTTTAGAAGAAGTGGCAGAGAAATTTGCCGACTACGATGCCACTAAAGTACTGGCTTGATTTTTGAAAGGTTTTTTCTTACATTCGTTATCATCATGGTTACAGCTATTACAGACGGGGTTAAAGTTTCAGTAGAAACAGTTTACCAGCCAGAATATTCAAATCCGGCCAACGAGCATTTTATGTTCGCTTATCGCGTAGAAATTTCCAACCTTTCTGATTATGCTGTGCAGTTAATGCGCCGTCAATGGTTAATTTTCGATTCGAACTCCAGCCGTAGGGAAGTAGAAGGTGAGGGTGTTGTCGGTTTGCAGCCTATCATTCAACCTGGCGAAACGCATGTGTACGTTTCTGGTTGTAACTTAAAAACCGATATGGGCAGCATGAAAGGTAGATA
Organism: Pedobacter alluvionis; assembly: GCF_003664035.1. Taxonomy (GTDB): domain Bacteria; phylum Bacteroidota; class Bacteroidia; order Sphingobacteriales; family Sphingobacteriaceae; genus Pedobacter; species Pedobacter alluvionis. The sequence continues at coordinate 191,743 of NZ_RCCK01000013.1, read as the reverse complement.
TTTGATGAAACGTGATATCGACGGTTCACAATTCGATGTCGATATTCCCGAATTTCAGCTGGTGGCTCCTTATAAATTAAATTAATATTTCCTTATTTTTGTCACCCTGAGCGTAATCAAAGGGCGAAACCAGTATTCATTTTTTAGAAAAGCAATTTCAGCATTTCATTTTAATGTTAGTCCTGCTTTTCATTTCAAGTCCGCACTCGTTCCTCGCTTACGGGCTTTACATTGCAATCAGGTTTAAATTGCAGTGGTTCTGCTAATAATCAAAGGTTTAACAGCATTACGTATAAATCCTTCCTCCGCACCCTGCAACCCAAAATAGTACCAACTTACCGTGCCACTTAAACCCGATCGAAGCGGGATGCCGATATTTTTCTATCGGCAGAAGCGGGAGCGGGACCGGAGGCTACCTAAGAACCACAAAACCTGCTTTCCAAAAAACATTTATTATAAAGAGAAAAGCTTAATAACCAAAAACGGCCGGGATATAAATCCCAGCCGCGTTGTATTTTCATAATTGGATATTTTTTAATCCCTGCTTCTTCCAAAAAGCATCGATGCGTAATATAATAAATTGGCTAATGCACCAACAGCTGCTACTACATACGTCATGGCTGCCCACCAGAGCGCGTCTTTAGCCTGCGCATTTTCCTCTTGTGTTTGCATCACGCCATTGTTATTTTTTAGCCACGTCAATGCACGGTTACTGGCATCAAATTCGACTGGTAAGGTAATGATACTAAATATGGTTACCAATGCTAAACCTACTACACCAATGGCCAAAACAATTGGGTTTCCGGTAAAACCTATTAACAATACTCCAATTAATAATACCCATTGTAAAAGATTAGATGATATGCTTACTACCGGCACCATGCTGCTTCTTAACTGTAACCAGTTATATGATTTCGCCTGTTGCACTGCATGCCCACATTCGTGAGCCGCTACTGCCGCCGCCGCTACGCTTCGGCTATAATATACATCTGTACTTAAATTAACGGTTTTATCTGATGGATTGTAATGATCTGTTAATTGCCCTTCGGTACTCATCACTTTCACGTCATATATCCCATTATCATGTAGCATTCTTTCTGCTACTTCCTTGCCCGATAAACCAGAGCTTAATTGCATCTCGGCATACTTGGAAAACTTGTTTCTAAACCGCCATTGTACAAACATGCTCAGCAATAATACCGGGATGATTAATATTAAATAAACTCCCATTTTCTTATGTATGTTTTTCGTTTAGCCTATATCAAAAAGCGTTCCCATATTATTTGAGTGTTAAAAAACAGTACATTTATATTATGTTAATTGATCTTTCATACTGGGAAAAAGAATCTTTTTTAAATTATGATGTCATTATTATTGGTAGCGGAATTGTGGGTTTAAATGCTGCCATCCACCTTAAAAAATCAGCACCATCCTTAAAAATTTTGATACTGGAACGAGCCCTTTTACCAGCTGGTGCAAGTACAAAAAATGCGGGTTTCGCATGCTTTGGTAGTATTTCTGAACTCATAGAGCAAGAAGAAACCTGCGGACCGGAACAGCTTACCTCACTGATAGAAAGAAGGTGGAAAGGTCTGCTCAAACTGCGTAACTTATTGGGCGATAAAACCATTGATTACCAATGTTTAGGCGGATACGAATTATTTAAGCATAAACACCATTTTTTGGCCGACACATGTGTATCCAAAATTGAACATTATAATCGTCTTATCAATGATATTGTTGGAGCCAATGCTTTTTGCATTAGCAATAATAAAATAAAAGCTTTTGGTTTCGAATCAATTGAAACTTTGATAGAAAACCGATATGAGGCACAGATAGACAGCGGCAAAATGATGTTTGCTTTAATCCAATATGCACAACAACTCGGGATCTCTATTTTTAATAACTGCAAGGTAGATCGTTTGCTTCAGGAAACAGATGGTTCTCATTTAATAACCAAAAACGGAACCTTTTTTTGCAAGAGATTAATATTAACCACCAATGCATTTATTAAAGAGTTATTACCTGATGCTGATATTACTCCGGGTCGTGGGCAGGTTTTAATTACCAAACCCATTAAAGATTTAAAGATAGCAGGTACTTTCCATTACGATAAAGGTTATTATTATTTCAGAAATATAAACGGACGGATTTTACTGGGTGGCGGCCGCAACATTGATTTTAAAGCAGAAGAAACCACTGTACTCGGACAAACCGAACCCGTACAGCTGGCCTTGGAAAAACTATTAAAAACCGTAATCTTACCGAAAACCACTTTCGAAATAGATTACCGTTGGAGCGGCATCATGGCTTTTGGTAGAGTATTGGAACCTTTCATAGCAGAAATCCGCCCAAACGTATTTTGCGCAACCAGGTGTAACGGCATGGGTGTTGCTATTGGCTCGCAAACAGGAGAAGATGTGGCGAATTTATTGTTGAAAAAATTATAGTTATTTTTTACCACGGAGAACACCGAGAAAAAGCACAGAGAACATAGAGTTCGGTTTTTTGTTAAAGATCTTTCTAAAAAACATCGTCATCTCGACTGGAACGCATTGGAATGGAGAGATCTAACACGAGAAAAATTTTTCTTCGTAGAATTTGTATTTCTGCCAAGCTAGGCCAAAGCACTACATCTTCGTTCTAATTAAATCCGGCCTAACAAATTTTTCAGGCTCCACTAACTCAGCGAGTAAAAAAGTATTCATTACGAAGCACACAAAGCAATCCCCTTGCTAACTGTAAGTAGCGATCTTTGTAAGAATGCTTCGTCGGCTGAAAAAGCCTTCTCGCAATGACGACTCTTCGCGGCTTCACAATCCGACAAACGCTTATCACTTACTTGAACACCACCGTTTTATTACCACTTACAAAAACGCGGTCTTCGAAAATAAGTTCCAAAGCCTCCAGTAATACTTTTTTCTCTATTTCTTTACCTGCCCTTACCATTTCTTTCACGCCAAAATTATGGTCAACGTGATTGGTGTGCTGGGTAATAATCGGGCCTTCATCCAGGTTATCGGTAACAAAATGTGCAGTAGCCCCGATAATTTTTACCCCACGCTCAAAAGCCTGGCGATAGGGATTGGCACCTATAAAAGCTGGTAAAAAGGAATGATGAATATTGATGATTTTACCAGCAAAGTCTTTTACAAAATCAGTTGAAAGAATCCGCATAAATTTAGCTAACACCAAATAATCTATCTCAAATCGATTGATAATAGTTTTTACTTCAGCCTCGAATTCACTTTTATCCTTATTGTTATGATCCACAAAAAAATAAGGAATGCCTAGTTTTTCGGTAAAATCCCTCAGGCTTTCATAATTGCCAATGACACATTTAACATTGGCACCTAAAGTTTTAAACTGGTTTTTAATCAGTATTTCTGCCAAACAGTGGTACTCCTTCGTTACCAGAACGGCAATCTGTTTCTCCTGTTTGGTAATTAAATTTACCTCTGCAGCATTAGGAAGATTTTCTAAAAGTTTCTCCTTTAATTTTTCCGCATCTTCTAAATTTCCTTTACAGGCAATCCTTGTAAAAAATGCTTTATTTGCTTCATCAACAAACTCGCGCATGGCGATAATATTCAGTTGATGTGCGGCCAGCGCACGGGTAATATTGGTAACCAAACCAACTTGATCGGGGCAGGAAATAAGGACAGTTAAAGCGTTCATTTATAAAATACTAATAGCCAATTATAGAAAAATTTTACCGTTTTTTATGATTCATTTTGACTAATTTTTTTTGGTATATCTATTTTAAATCTCCATTTTTGCTAAAATTTTTATCATTATGGAGATTATCGGCATTGCTTTACTAATTGTTATTTTAATTGTCCTGGTCATTTTATTGCTAAAGAAACCCCAAGCAGCACTATCTGTTGTATCGATAGAAGATTTTGAGCGGATAAAAAGTGAAAATGAAGCTTTAAAAATTAGTTTAGCGAAAGCTGATGAACGTGTTTCTAATTTATCTACTGAAAAAGATCACATTACTGCCTTGCTTAAAGAAGAACAGCAACGCTTAATTGATGAATTACAGGCTGAACGGGATCGGCTTGCCGACGCCAACCGTGAGCTGGAAAGCACCAGATCATTCTACCTGGCTGAAAAAGAAAAGTTAGTGGAACAAAAATTAAGTTATGAGCAGTCGCAACAAAAACTGAATAAAGATTTCGAATTGATTGCCAATAAAATTCTGGAAGAAAAATCCACCAAATTTATTGAACAGAACCGCACCAACCTGGATATTATCCTCAATCCTTTAAAAGAAAATATAAAAGCTTTTGAAGATAAAGTAGAAAAGGTTTACAAAGCCGAATCTGACGAAAGGAATATTTTGAAAGGTGTCATTTCTGAACTGCAGACTCAAAGCAAACTCATCCAGGAAGATGCCAATAATTTAACCAAAGCTTTAAAAGGCGACAGTAAAAAACAGGGAAACTGGGGCGAGATCATTTTGGAAAAGGTGCTGGAGCGATCTGGTTTAGTTAGGGATCAGGAATACCGTATCCAGGCTTCCCATACCTCCGCAGAAGGTAGCCGCTACCAGCCCGATGTGGTGATCGACCTCCCGGATGATAAACACCTTGTTGTTGACGCTAAGGTGAGCTTGGTGGCTTATGAGCGTTCTGTATCAGCAGACACCGATGAAGAGCGTGAAGGCTATGTAAAACAGCACCTGGCCTCAATTAAGAATCACATCCAGGAATTATCTGCTAAAAACTATCAGGATTTATATAAAATCAATTCTCCGGATTTTGTTTTGCTGTTTGTTCCAATCGAATCTTCTTTCAGTATCGCGGTTCAAAAAGATGCAGAACTTTTCAACTTTGCATGGGACAGAAGGGTAGTAATTGTGAGTCCATCAACGCTTTTGGCTACTTTACGCACCATTGCCAGTATGTGGAAACAGGAACGCCAGAACCGCAACGTAATGGAAATTGCCCGTTTGAGTGGCAGCATGTACGATAAATTTGTGGGTTTTGTTGCCGACATGGAAAACATTGGCAAATACATCAAAAACGGGCAGGATGCTTATGATAAAGCCATTAATAAACTATCAGTCGGTTCAGGTAATCTAACTAATACTTCAGAAAAGATTAAGAAATTGGGTGCAAAAGCTACTAAACAGATTGATACGAAGTATTTGGATATTAACGAAACGCAAGATTTATAATTTTCATAATTATAAGGCGAAGCCGACGGATTTCTGTAATCTATACCAAAAAAAGGATTTAAAAGAACAATGTCGTCATTTCGAGCGAGTGCAACGAGTCGAGAAATCTATATCAGCAGATCTCTCCATTTCGCTACGCTACAGTCGAGATGACGACGTATCGTTTTTTACAAAAATCTATTTATTAAAAGCATTCCAGCCCTGGGCTTTTAGCTCATGCACTTTTTCTGATTTAGAAACCATTTTGCAGCCCGAGTTTTTATCGGTAACATGTCCAATTACGGTGATATCTACATCATGTTTCAGTTTTTTATAATCTTCCTGACTGATAGTAAACAACAACTCATAATCTTCGCCACCACTTAATGCACAAACCGTTGGATCTAAACCTAACTCACGGGCAGTTTCATAAGTCATTGGATCTAAAGGAATTTTCTCTTCATAAATGGTCATTCCTTTATCAGATTGTTCTGCCAAATGCAAAATTTCAGAAGCTAAACCATCAGAAACATCGATCATAGAGGTTGGTTTGATATTCATTTCATCTAAAAGCGCAACAATATCCATCCTGGCTTCTGGTTTCAATTGTCTTTCGATGATATAATCTTTACCTTCTAAATCTGGTTGGATCTGTGGATTTTCCAGATAAATTAATTTCTCTCTTTCTAAAATTTGCAGCCCTAAATAAGCACCACCCAAATCACCCGAAACACACAATAAATCATGTTCCTGAGCGCCATTTCTGTACACTACTTTATCTGCATCAGCATAACCAATACTGGTAATACTGATAACCAAACCTTGTTTACTTGAGGAAGTATCGCCACCGATTAAATCAATGTTATATTTGTTGCAAGCCAGTTCAATTCCCTTGTAAATCTCTTCAACAGCTTCCAGCGGAAATTTGCTCGACAAACCCAGTGAAACCGTAATCTGGCTTGCCTTTCCGTTCATCGCATAAATATCACTCAAGTTTACCTGCACTGCTTTATATCCCAGGTGCATTAAAGGCACATAAGCCAAATCGAAATGGATTCCTTCCAACAATAAATCGGTCGAGATTAAAGTCTGTTTTCCTTTAGCATCTAAAACGGCTGCATCATCTCCAACACCTTTTACGGAATAATCATTTTTAATTTTGAAATTAGTGGTCAGGTGTTTAATTAACCCAAATTCTCCTAATTCATTAATATCTGTACGCTCTTTATTTTCAAACATATACAATAGTTAGAGGCGAAGCCCCATATTTTTATTTTTTAAAATCAATTGTCATTCTGAGCATAGCGAAGAATCTTTATCTGCGCCAGCTGGTGTTTCATAGCTAGCAGATCCTTCCTGCGTCAGGATGACAAATCCTTATTTTCCATCCAATTTTTACCTTCCGTAAACCTGGCAATTAACATTGCTGCAACATTATCGCCGGTAGCATTCAACAAAGTAGCCATCGGATCAACCAAAGTTCCTATAATCATAGCTGGTGGCAAAGCTTCCGGTGGCAATTGGTAGGCCGAAATCATCAATAATTCTCCAATATAGCCGCCATTTGGTATTCCACCTTCTACTATACTCACCAAAACCGTAATACCTAAGGCTAAAATAATGGTATCCACATGTACTAAATCTTTACCGAAAATGGCAAAAACCACCGCAATTTTTATAATGGAACTAATGCTCGACCCATCTTTATGCAAAGTTGATCCCAAAGGAATCGTCACATTGGTGATGTAAGCAGGCACTCCCATTTTTGTTGTCCCTTCTAAATTAGCCGGAATAGTGGCAATACTGCTACAGGTACCGATAGAAGTTAAAGAAGGTACAATATTATTTTTCCAAAACACTTTTATAGCTTTAAATCCACCTGCAACAAAAGCGTATAAAGTAAAAAAAACGATAAAATAGAATGCCCCAACACCATAATACAAACTTAAAGCTTTTGCGTATGTTCCAAAAAGCTGTGGACCAAATACACCAACCTGATAGGCAAAATAGGAACCTAGACCTATCGGCCCGAGTTTCATGATTAAAATAATGAGTTTTTTCATCACTTCATTACCAGAAACAAGGAATTTTTTAAAGCCTTCACCTTCCTTATCCGCGTATAAAGTAGAAAATCCCACCAAAACTGAAAAAATAATCAGTGCCAGCATATTTTTCCTGCTTCCGATCTCGAAAAATTCACTTACGGTTAAAAGTTGCGTCATTTGCTCGCCAAATGACTGTATTTTTTCAGGTTCTGTCGGCATTGTTGCACTTCCCAATTGTTGATGGATCGGAAAAAGCCATGTAGCTGCCAATGTTAAAATTGCAGAAATCAGTATTGTTGCCAGGAAAACCAAAACCATTACGGTTAATAATCTCCCCAGTTTTTTAGTCCTGTCTATATTTGCAATGGCAGATGAAACCGCAAAAAATACCAAAGGAATAACAGCAGTGAACAACAGGTTCAAAAATATATCTCCTAATGGCTTTATACTTTCAACCCTTTTCCCAAAAATTAAACCTACTATGCTTCCAACAGTTATTCCTGCCAAAAGCCATAATAAGCCTGAGTAATTTTTAAGAATGTTGTTTTTTTCCATATACTTATTTCCGTCATTGCGAGGCACGAAGCAATCTTACAACTATCGCTACCAGCGAACGCATTAAGATTGCTTCGTCGTTCCTCCTCGCAATGACGATTTATCTTGTTACAACCCCAATTCAGCCGAAATATCCAGCATCCTTTGAATCGGTTTACGGGCAAGTTCAATAATATGCTCAGGTACAGTTACTTCTGGCAAACCATTTTTAATACATAAATATAGTTTTTCTAAAGTATTTCTTTTCATGTACGGACAATCGTTGCAGGCACAGCTGTTATTCGGCGGCGCCGGAATAAATGTTTTTGTTGGATTTGCCTTCTCCATCTGGTGGATAATTCCACTTTCAGTAGCTACAATAAATTCGGTAGCGGGATTGGTAATCGTATATTTTAAAAGTCCGGTTGTTGAACCAATATAATCAGCCATTTTCAAAACCACTTCTTCACATTCCGGGTGCGCAATAAATTTAGCATTCGGATGGCGTTCTTTCAGTTTTGTAATTTTTTCCTGTGAGAAAATTTCATGTACCATGCAGGCACCATTCCACAACACCAAATCGCGTCCGGTTTTCTTTGCTACATAAGCGCCTAAATTTCGGTCAGGACCGAATATTATTTTTTGGTCTTTAGGTAAACTTTCTACAATTTGAACAGCATTCGTACTGGTACAAACAATATCACTTAAAGCTTTTAATTCGGCCGTGCAGTTTACATAAGTGATGACCAGGTGATCCGGATATTTTTCCTTAAACTTTCTAAATAAATGCGGCGGACAACTATCTGCTAATGAGCAACCTGCCTTTACATCAGGTAATAAAACCGTTTTATTAGGCGATAAAATCTTCGCCGTTTCGGCCATAAAATGCACACCAGCAAAAACAATTACATCTGCATCTGTTTTTGCAGCCTCCTGAGATAAGCCTAAACTATCGCCAATATAGTCCGCAATATCCTGTATGTCAGGTTCTTGGTAATAATGTGCAAGGATGATGGCATTCTTTTCCTTTTTTAATTTCTCAATCTCTGCAAAAAGATCAAGTGTAGGATCAATTTCTTCTTCTGCGAAACCTTTTTTGTTGATTTCTTCTAAGACATCTATGTTCATTTTAAAATTTTCCTTTTTTGAATTTTGACGTTGGTCAAAGATAAAGCTTTCCACGTCTCAATAATTAATAAGTTATTTTAAATAAATAAATCTTGTTTGTTTATTAGTGTGTTAATAATGTTGGCAAGTTGATAAAATTCTTTCTTTTATATAAGTTGTTAATCGTTTACTAACATTTAGATTACATTTTTATAATATCATAAGTTTGATTTTCAGGGTTATCGAAAATCGGTTCAATTTTTATCAATACCGGAATGTTAATTGTTTATAAGTGGTGAAAAAGTTAATTACTTGTATAAAGCTGCTTAAAAATTGCGCAAAAGATTGTGGCAAATTGTGTTTTTAGAGTAGCTTTAAACATTCAAATTTATTTGTTAGGATAATTTAGACACAGAGTTAACATTTATTAACTAGTTGTTAACATCGTGGATAATTAAATGTTTTTATTAATGAGAAAAGTAGATTTTCTGGTAATTGGTTCAGGTATAGCGGGTTTGAGTTTTGCACTTAAAGCTGCAAAGTTCGGTAAGGTTTTAATTGTTACGAAGTCGAATGAAGACGAATCGAATACAAAATACGCTCAGGGTGGGGTTGCAGTAGTGGTGGATAAAGGTGATTCTTTTGAAAAACATATCGAAGATACACTGATTGCGGGTGACGGATTATGCGATGAAAAAATTGTGGAAATCGTTGTAAAAGAGGGGCCTCAGCGTATTCAGGAGATTATTGACTACGGTATTAATTTCGATAAAGACAATGCTGGTTTTTACGATTTAGCTAAAGAAGGTGGTCACTCCGAACACCGTGTTTTGCACTATAAAGATATCACCGGATATGAGATTGAGCGGGTATTGCTAAGTGAAATACATGAGAATAACAACATAGAGATATTAACACATTACTTTGCGCTGGAGTTAATTACCCAGCATCACCTGGGTGAGTTTGTGGATAAACGTACCGAAGATATTAACTGTTATGGTATATATGCCTTTAACACAGAGCTTAACGATGTGGAAAAGATTGTGGCAAATGTGACTGTGATGGCTTCGGGTGGTGCCGGACATGTGTATTCGGCCACAACAAATCCGGTTATTGCAACAGGAGATGGTATGGCAATGGTTTACCGGGCAAAAGGAAAAGTTAGGAATATGGAGTTTATTCAGTTCCATCCAACTGCTTTGTATCATCCTGGAGAGTATCCATCGTTCCTAATATCAGAAGCGGTGAGGGGTTTTGGTGGCGTTTTAAGACGTAAGAATGGCGAGGAATTTATGCATGAGTATGATGAGCGTAAATCTTTAGCACCACGCGATATTGTTGCACGTGCGGTAGACAATGAAATGAAGAAATCAGGCGATGATTTTGTTTATCTGGATATTACGATGCGTAAGAAGGAAGATATTCTGAAACACTTTCCTAATATATATGCTAAATGTTTATCTATAGGGATTGACATGACAAAAGATTATATACCGGTTACTCCTGCATCTCATTATATGTGTGGTGGTATCCTGGTTGATGAATATGGTCGCTCTTCAATTAAAAATTTGTATGCCTGTGGAGAGTGTTCTTCAACTGGTTTGCATGGTGCTAACCGATTGGCTTCCAATTCTTTACTTGAAGCTACCGTTTTTGCACACCGCATTTATCAGGATGCTATAGAGAACTTTAAAAATAATGTGATTCCTGATCATATTCCGGAATGGGACTCTAAAGGGGTTACCCAAAGTAATGAAGATGTATTGGTAACACATAACCTCAGGGAGCTGCAAAAAGTTATGGGAGATTATGTTGGTATTGTACGTTCTGATTTCCGTTTAGAAAGGGCACATCGCCGTTTGTTTTTAATTTACCAGGAAACGGAAGAATTTTATAAAAAGAATAAGGTTTCGGTTAAACTTTGCGAATTAAGAAATGTAATTCAAACTGCTTATCTGGTGATTAAATCTGCCATGCAAAGAAAAGAGAGTAGGGGACTACATTATACTACTGATTACCCTGAACATGCTAAGGAATTGGTAGATACTATTTTTTAGTACACCTGTAAATCCCCTTAAGGGGACTTTAATACGTCGTCCATTTTTCATCAACCATCTTACATTATATTATGCCTTTAATACTACCCGTAAAAGATAAATATCCCGAAATTGGAAATGACAATTTCATTGCAGAGAATGCTACCATAGTTGGTGATGTAATAATAGGTGATAAATGTTCAGTATGGTTTAATGCTGTGATTAGAGGCGATGTAAATGCGATTACGATAGGAAATGAATCTAATATACAAGATGGTGCAGTAATCCATGCCACCTACTTAAAAGCGTCTACACACATCGGTAATAGAGTGTCTGTCGGTCATAATGCAATCGTACATGGTTGTACTGTTCAGGATAATGTGTTGATCGGCATGGGCGCTATTGTAATGGACCATGCAATGATAGAAGAGTATTGTATTATTGCTGCTGGATCTGTAGTACTGGAAAATACCATATGCGAAACAGGCTATTTATATGCTGGTACGCCTGCAAAAAAAATAAAGCCCATTACTGATGAGCAAAGGGCTTTGTTGAATAAACTTCCTGATAACTATGTTATGTATTCGGGCTGGTTTACCAAGTAATAAACGTCATTTAGAGCGGAGTGCAACGTAGTCGAGAAATCTGTATGGGTAGATATTTCCATTTCGCTGCGCTTCAGTCGAGATGACGGTTTTTTTACTTAATTGGAGGTGCTGGTATCACCAACGGATCTTCCCGTTCCCAATTGGGTTTTAAATCCATTAATGCTTTTAAGTACCAAACTTTTTCGGGTTGGTAACCGCCTTTAACACTTCCTGTATCCCAGATTCCGTTTTTATTGTGATCGTAAATTACCCTGAGCATATACTTACCTGCAGGATATTTAGAAAAAGTAACTTTAGTATTTTTACTGACCGGAAAAGATTTTATAATATCTTTTTTTTCATTTAGAAATTGAATTACATAGCTTTTCGACGTATCCGGAACAGTTACATTTAATACCAGGGTAGTGTAGGCGTCTGAACTCTCCAGCGTAAATTTTTTGGATAAATCTTTATTTTTTGCATTAAATATAGCCGTAAACGCACCTGCGCCTAGTTTTAAGTCGTAAGTTCTTTTAGTTTTCCAGGGATATTTCAGGTAATATTTCTGTTGATCTACACTATCTTTTACCAATTCGAAATTGGTTCTTTTTACAGAATCCTCTAAAAGGGTAATCTTGGATGGATCAGCAGCTGTCATCGGAAATGGAAAAGTAAGCGTTAATTGCTGAAACGGATTTAATTTACTTCCCAACAGGTTATCTGCTATGGTTACATCGCGTGTATAAGTATCTTTTTTACCCCTGGTAAAATTTAACGTCTGCAAAATCTTGCCTTGATCCTGAATAGCAACCTTTACTGAATCAAAACTCATGTCTTTTAACCATATTTTTGCCGTATCATTATTTTTTGTGAAGTGTACGTATTTGCCCACGTCAACCGCAGGAGGATCGGTAACCGTAATTTTAGGGCTTTTAAGCTGCTGATTAAAGATAATCGATATGCTACCGTCATTATTTAGTTTCCGGTCTAATACACGGAATTCTGGTGCCAATTCTTTAAAGATCTGCAGATCTATGTTCTCAATGTTTTTATCAATTATAACCGGCTCTTTTATAAATCCAACTTCATCTGAAATCTGCTGGTATATTTTATCACCACCACCACTGCTTTCTTTAATGGCATACACTTTATATGTGCCCTTTCTTAGGTTGTTCAGTTTATAAATTCCGGCACTATCTGTAGTGGTGTAAATAGAAGGACGTCTTTTTCCGAAAATGGTATCGCGTTCGATGGGTAGTATAAATACGGTAGCTTCTTTTTCGGGTTCATCAGTTAGCGAATTGATTACCTTACCACTTAATGATAACGAATCAATTTCTGGGCCGGTTGAAAAAACGTAAGACAGATTTTTAACAACATTTCCTTCGTTAACATCGGCGACAGATTTTCCAAAGTTTAAGGTGTAGGTCGTATTTTTTTCCAACGAATCCTTAAGGTTAATTTCTAATCTTTTTTGTCGCTTTTTTAATTCCGGAAGTTTTTCCTGATCAGGAGAAATAGAAAATTCTTTAAACTCATCTTTAAGATTAAAATATTCATCAAACTCGATCACAATTTTTTTAGCATTAAAATTCCTCGTCTGATTTTTTGGAGTCATGCTTAAAACTTTTGGTGGCTTTGTATCTTTCGGGCCACCTTGTGGTGTTTGGATACTTGCACAACCAAAAAATAGGAGCAAGGTTGTTACAACCGCTAAATTTTTAAGGTTAAAATATTGAGCTTTTAAATTTGGCATATTTTAAACGTTCTGACGAATTTTTATACTTTTTGGAACCGTAACATTAAAAAATATTTTTTTAAGCTTATAGCGCTTTATTTTAAGTCTGTTTTAATTTATTTAAAACATTGATAATCAATTACTTATTAATATAAACCATTAAAACTGATATATCTGAAGGTGAAACGCCAGAAATTCGCGAAGCCTGACCCAAAGTACGTGGTTTGATCTTAAATAATTTTTCTCTGGCCTCTTTTGAAATGGAAACAATTTTATTATAGTCGAAATCTGGTTTAATTTCTTTGTCTTCCATCTTCAGCATCTTCGCTACAATTTCATTTTCTTTTTCAAAATAGCTTTCATACTTAATTTTGATTTCGGCTTGTTCAATAGTCTCATTGTCTAAATCTTTTGTCGCTTCTGCAAGCGCTTTGCTTACCTTGATCAGATCGGGCAAACCAACATGAGGTCTACCAACCAGGCTGTGTATTTTAACATTTTGATTTAAAACACTTGATCCTAAACTTTCAAGCATTGGATTGGCATCGCTCATTTCTATACCCTGGTTTTTGGTAAACTTGACCAAAGCATCAGCATTTGCAATTTTCTGGTTTACCTTTTCTAAACGCTCGTCAGAAATTAAACCCAGTTCATGTCCGATAGGAGACAGGCGTATATCGGCATTATCTTGCCTCAATAATAAGCGGTGTTCTGCTCTTGAGGTAAACATGCGATAAGGTTCTTCTGTTCCTTTCGTTACCAGGTCATCAATTAAAACACCGATATAACTGTCAGATCTTTTCATGATCAGTTCATGTTTATCAGTGATTTTTTGATGTGCATTTATACCAGCCATGAAACCTTGGCAAGCCGCCTCTTCATAACCAGTAGTTCCATTTATTTGTCCGGCTAAAAATAAATTGCTGATCAATTTTGTTTCTAATGTTAAAGACAATTGGGTAGGTGGGAAGAAATCGTATTCAATGGCATAACCGGGTCTGAACATTTTTGCCTGCTCAAAACCTGGTATTAATCTTAGTGCTTTAAATTGTACATCTTCCGGAAGTGATGTTGAAAATCCATTTACATAAATTTCACAGGTATTCCATCCTTCAGGTTCAACGAAAATCTGATGTCTGTCGCGCTCAGCAAAACGATTAATTTTATCTTCAATAGATGGACAATATCTCGGACCTAAACCTTTAATTCTTCCAGTGAACATTGGTGATTTTTCGAAACCTTCTTTTAAAGTTTCATGAACATCTCCATTGGTATAAGTGATCCAGCAACAACGTTGATCTGTTGAAACTTCGGTATCCGTGTAGGAGAATTTACCTGGATTTTCATCACCCCATTGTTCTTCCATTTTAGTGTAATCCAAACTTCTTCCATCTACGCGTGGGGGAGTACCAGTTTTCATTCTGCCTGCTTCCATACCTAGTTCTACCAGTTGTTCGGTAATACCGGTTGATGCTCTTTCAGCTGTTCTACCTCCCCCAAATTTCTTTTCTCCGATGTGCATTACACCATTCAAAAATGTTCCATTGGTAAGTACTACTGCTTTACTTTCTATCTCGATACCTAAAGAAGTCTTAACACCATATACTGTATTTTCTCTTACCAACAAACCAACAACACTGTCTTGCCATATATCAAGATTAGGTGTTCGCTCCAATGCTAAACGCCATTCTTCTGCAAAGCGCATTCTGTCAATTTGTGCTCTAGGACTCCACATAGCAGGACCCTTAGATTTGTTTAGCATTCTAAATTGAATGGTCGATTTATCAGAGATGACACCTGAGTAACCACCCATTGCATCCACCTCGCGAACAATCTGTCCTTTAGCTACACCACCCATAGCAGGGTTACAACTCATTTGGGCAATGGTGCCCATATTCATTGTAATTAATAAAACAGATGATCCTAAATTGGCAGCAGCAGCAGCAGCTTCGCAGCCTGCGTGACCAGCACCAACGACAATCAAATCGTATTTTGCAAACATTTTTAATATATTTCTTTAATTGTTCCACGTGGAACAATTGGTTTTAACTTTTATAAGATGCTGAAATAGGATCAGTATCATGCATAGGGCTTCTTTTACTTTTAATAATTTTTAATCATTGTCAGTCTGAACTTAATTAAAGACCTACCAGTATTATTTTGCACTCAAATAAACTTACAATTTTTATTAACGTTCCACGTGAAACATAACGTGGAAATTAAGTTTGAATTGCTTTATTATTTATTCTGAAAGTTCGAGCCAACGCATGGTGTACTCGTCAAGTTTACCTTGAAGGGTTTTAATTTCGCTGGAAACTTCCTGGATTTTTACATAGTCGGTCGCATCGATTTTAACTAAACTTTCATTAAGTAATGCTATTTTTTTTTCTGTTTCTGCTATGCCTTTTTCGCTCTCTTCTAATTCTTTTTGCTCCTTGAAACTTAGTTTTTTTGCAGCTTTAACGGGTGCTTGTTCCGCTGCAGGGGCGGGTGCTTTTTTAGTTTCTGTTTTTGCTTTTGGCTGTTCTAAACTTAAACGGTACTCTGAATAATTACCATTATAAATTTTAACAACACCTTCGCCCTCCATGATAAATAGTTGATCACTCATTTTGTCGAGCAAGTACCTGTCGTGTGAAACCAGCATTAATATGCCTGGAAAGTTTTCTAAAAATTCTTCAAGAACGTTCAGGGTGTCTATGTCAAGATCGTTCGTTGGTTCATCCAGAATTAAAAAGTTCGGATTTTGCATGAGCACTTTCATCAGGTTCAAACGTTTCTTTTCACCACCACTTAATTTCTCAACCATACCATGTTGTTTCTTCGGCGGGAAGAGAAATAGAGTTAATAGGGCAGAGGCCGTAATTACTGAACCGTCAGCCATCTTAATGTATTCGGCGTCCGATTTTACAATATCAATTACCCTTTCCTTTGGATCGAAAGTTAAACCACCTTGTTTGTAATAACCAAAAACAGTTGTATCCCCAGTATCAACTTTACCAGCATCTGGCTTTAATTGACTCGTAATGATATTTAGCAAAGTGGATTTACCAGTACCATTTTTTCCTGCTAAACCAATTCTATCTCCTTTTTTGAAAGTATAACTGAAATCATTTATAATTGGACGTCCATCAAAAGATTTTGCAATGTGTTCGACCTCTATGATCTTCCCGCCTTGACGAGACATCTTCATTTGGAGGTTAATACTCTGATTATCAGACTTTTTCTTTGATTTTTCCTCTAAATCATAAAAAGCATTGATTCTGGCGTTAGATTTGGTTCCACGTGCCTGTGGCATGCGCCTCATCCATTCCAATTCTTTCTTTAATAGCTGTTGGTTCTTATGTAAAACCGTCGCGTCTAAAGCTTCTCTTTCGCTTTTCTTTTCTAAGAAGTAAGCGTAATTTCCGTTATAGTTATAAATCTTACCTCTATCTAACTCAACAATGGTATTGCAAACATTATCCAAAAAGTACCTGTCGTGCGTAACGAGTAAAATCGTTTTTTGCCCGGTAGTTAATAATTTCTCCAGCCATTCAATGGTATCAATATCCAAGTGGTTAGTTGGCTCATCAAGCACAAGAATTTCCGGATCTTCAATTAAAAGTTTAGCCAGAGCTAAACGTTTCTTTTGTCCACCAGATAGGGTAGATATTTTCTGTTGAAGATGAGTAATGCCCATCCTGTTTAAAATGGTTTTAATCTCGTGCTCATATTCCCAGGCATTATGTTCACTTAACTCTTCATATAAACGGTTAAGCGTTTTTTCGTCTGGATTAGGATTTTCGATTAATTCTTCATATTCCTTAATCAACTGTTGTTGTTTATTCTCTAAAGAAAATATATGGTCACTGATGGAGAAACCTTCAGTAAACTGTGGCTCCTGATCAAGGAAACCAATTTTAACAGCTTTGTTTTTTACAATTTTACCTTCGAGCGGAGGGAACCTTTCTGCCAGCAATTTCAAAAGTGTACTCTTGCCTGCGCCATTAATTCCAACCAACGCCACGCGCTGACCAGAGTTAATACCTAAGGTTAAATTTTTAAATAGCCATTCGTCATGATAACCATGCCCTAAGCCTTCTGCCGCAATTAGTGTGCTCAATTTTTTTGTATTTCGGATTTATAAAGGAAAATTAGTGCAAATGTAAGGATAAATTAGTTGCAACGGCATATTCTAAATTTAAAGGACTGCTAATACCAGTTAAAAATGGCATAATATTGATGCATTAATTTAGCTATTCAGTAGTTCATTGTTACGAGTGAATAGTTTCTATAAAAGAAAACAGCGGCTGGAATCGCTCCGCCGCTGTCTCAATCATTAACTAAAACTAAACTTTATCTTGATAAATGTCCAGGATATAAATCCCAGCATAACGTAATTGTTGTTTTTGAATATAAGACTTTGGTTAACGGAAAATGTTGCAGGGAATTCAGGTGTATTATACCAGTACAGATTAATTGTCGACGAACGCCCTTAACTGTTAGACGAACGCCATTAAAATATAACGGGGAATAGGTATTATTTACTTGGACTAGCAAATTGTAGCGATTCTATGTCATTCTGAATGCAATGAAGAATCTGCAGACGACGGAATGCAAACTCAAATAAGAAGCTAGAGAATGAAATTGGTGCGATAATTAAAAGATTTGCTTCGCAGAGCCTCAGGGTTCTTCACTGCGCTACCATTGACAGGACACCAATAGAAAAGTCGTCATCTCGACTTCGTTGCACTCCGCTCGAAATGAAGGTAAATAGAGGGATTTTTACGCGTAGATTAATACCGTCATTTATATTGATTTTTATAAAATAAATTATCCCTCAGAATGACATCATGGGAAAGAAAAGGGTAGGCTAAACTAATCCAACTACCGCTCTATAACCAAGATATTCATCTTCTTTTTCGGTCATCAGGGTTTTGGCAGCTTTTCCTTTGTCTTTGTAACCCAGTAAATGCAGGGTTCCATGGATCATAATGCGGCAAACTTCATCAAATTCCACTGTTTTGAAGGTTTTGGCATTTTCTTTAACACGTTCAATACTGATGAAAATATCGCTTACAATCTGTTTTTCCTCTTCAGAATTATCGAAAGTAATAATATCGGTATAGGTATCGTGGTTTAAATATTGTTGGTTGATGGCTAAAAGATATTCATCGCTACAAAAAATGAAATTTAGTTCCTGCAATTTAAAGCCTTCTTTTTCAATTGTAGCTTTAATCCACTTCTTTACTTTCAGTTTCTGAGGAAGATTATAGCTAACTGATTCAGTAAAAAATGATATTGCAGGCATTGTTTTTTGGTTTTATGACTGCAAATTTAAGAAATATTCTAGTAGTTGTCGTTATCTCAACCACGCATCGTCCGTTACCAATACAGATTTAATAAAAAGGTCCGTCATTGCGAGGCACGAAGCAATCTTAATGCACACGCCATTAGCGATAGTTGTAAGATTGCTTCGTCGGCTGAAAAGCCTTCTCGCAATGACGATTTACCACATCATATTACCGTTCCATATTCAACGACTTCAAATATTCAGCGATCTTGTTTTTATAGTAGTAATTTAAACTTGGTGGTAGTTTTTGCAGTATATCATTACCATTTTGTTGCTGTTTTTTAAACTGATCGACCATTTTTTGATAGGATGGAGGGAACTCCTTAGCGGCTTTACTTTCTCTTTTTGAATCTTCTTCCTGATCACGTTCAGCTTTTTCTGCTTCTAGTAATTTGGTTAATAAGTCTTTTTGCCTGTTTAAGGTTTCTTGCTGCAAACGTTTGTTAACCAGATCGCTTTCCGTCTGTTTCATTTCTTTAATCGCTTCGTTTAGGTTGCCCATTTTACCTGTGCCATCTTTGTTCTCTTCACGGTTGATCTTTTCGAGTGCCTGGCGGATCATCTGCTGTTGCTGCGCCATTTTACCAAACTCCTGGCTCATTTGTCCTTTACCAACTGTACCTTGATTGCCACCTTGTTTTTGCATCTGTTCCCTGGCTTTTTGCATGCTCTTATTCAGTTGTTCCTGCATTTGAGAAAGCTGCTTCATTCCTTGTTTTTGTTTCTTTCCGCTGCCGCCTTTACCGTTTTTCTGCATATTTTGCAGTTGACTTAATGCTTCGCTCAACATCAAAGTTAGATTATTGATAGAAGTCATGGTAAATTGCTGGAAACGATTAGCCTCAGATGTTCTTCTATCACCCAAATTTTCCAAACTTTTATCCAGGTTGAAGTTAATCTTATTCATCTCCTCGTTAACTGTTGATTCTATCTGCGGAACACGTTTGCTTAGGCTGTATAAGCTATCAGCGATAGTTTTAAGGTTATCTTTAATGCTACGCTGTTTCTGAACGTTGCTGGTATAGGAAGGATCTGCCGTGGTCATTTTCTTTAGAGCAAGCATTACTTTTTCCTGATCAAAAGATGTGGTTAATAAGTTTTCCAATAGGCGTCGTAACTCTTTAGCGTTCAGGTTATTTTCCATTTCTTCACCCTGCTGCTGCATATCACTCATTTTTTTGGATAGTTTTTCCATCTGCTCACCAGCTTTTTGCTGTTTCTGGCTTGCATTTTTAGAATCTTTTTTATCTAGAGCATCCTTACTATCCTGCTGATCTTTTTGTATATCATGAACATCTTTTTCAGGGTTTTCGAAGGGGTTTGGTCTTTCTAATGACTGATTTTTTTCTTCCAGTTTTTTAAGATCGTCTTTCAGGTCTTTCATCTCTTTGTTCAGCGCATCCTGTTTTTGCTTTAACGATTCATTGTCCTGTTTTTTATCTTTTGTTTGTTCTGCAAGCTCTTTTTGTTCTTTGGCAAGTTCATTTAGTCGATCGATGTCCGTTTGGAGATTTTGTTCAAATTCCAACTGTTTATAAAGTTCTAAAATCCTGTCAAGTTCATTTTTTAGGGTTTTATTGTCCAATTGCATTTTAGAAAGCTCCTGCTGTGTTTGGTCTTTATTTTTCTCATTCATCAGGTTCTGCAGCTTTTGCAAAAGTTCTTTGGTTTTTTCATCCAGTACATTATCAAAGAGGTCTTTGATCTGTTTTTGTTTTTCTAAAAGTTCTTCTGTTTGTTTTTGGTCTTCCTGCTGCTGAATGTTTTTGTCATTCTGTTCTTTAATTTCCTTAACCGTTTGATCAAGTTGTTTTTGTTTATCCAGAAGAGCCTCAATCTGCTTTTTATCTTCAAAAGAGATCTGTTTTTTATCAATCAGGCTTTCAGCTACTTTTTTACTCTCTTTTTCTATGGTATTGGCCAAACGTATGGCTGACTGCACTTTCTTTTTTAGGGCCTGGTTGCTGGCATTTACCTGTTCTGCAGTTTCTTTTTTGGTAGGCTGTTTAAAGGTTTTAATTTCTGACCGGGTTACCTTTGTGCCATTTACGCCATCATTGTCGGCTACTTCAAAGTAATACTCAATCTCCTGGCCGGGTTTGGCGGTGGCAGTTTTTAAATCCCAGAAATAGAAGAAAGTATTTTCTGTTGCATTGCTTTTAATCGCAATATTTTTGGTAACTGTGCTTACAATCCGGTTATTTTCTTTGATATTGTATTTAAACGTCAAACGGCTAAAACCATAATCATCAGTCACTTGTCCGCTGAAATACAAAGCTTTATTGCTGACCGAATCGGGTTTTTCCATTACAGAAATGCCTGGAGATTGATCTTTAATTACGGTAATCTGATGTGCTAAGGAATCTCTTAGTGTAACATATTCATTTTTAGGGGTAATGCTGTATTTCGAATTGTTCCTGATGGTGGTATGGAAGGAAGAAGTATTATCTTCAACTTTGAGCAGATTTTCGGTGCCATTTAAAATAAATAAAAGCGAATTACTCTGATCAGTTTTAAAATTCCAGGTAACTTTAGTGCCTTCGGGTAGAAGCATATCGCCAACATTGGCAATCAACTCCTGTTTTTTGCCCAGGTAAGCAGGATAATTTAAAGTTGCAGTTGCATTTAGTAGTTCAGGGCGCGGTTTAACCGAAACGGTAAATGCAGCTGAGCTAAAGCCACCTCCTTTAAAAATCAATTTTTTATCGCTCTGTATATTTTTGATGTTGTAATTAAACTTACTGATGTTCTTTTTTTCGAGTTTATAGGTGTTTTTTCCGTCTTCAACGTAAATTTCGGCAGGAAGTTCATCACCAGTCAATTTGACATTTAGTGTTAAATCATCACCTTGGGTAACGGTTAAATTCTTATTCAAAACCGTGAAACTGAAAGGTGCTTTAGGTGCAATGTATTCATCGTACTTAAAAAAACTGTTTGTACCCTCGCGTAAAATGGTAGGTGCGATAATGGCAATTGACAGAATAATAGAAAGGGGAACAAAAAGATACTTTAAATACTTCCGGTTATCGTTAATGCTAACAGCGCTGTAAAACGGAACAGGTTTAAGCTCAAGGATCTTTTGATCGATACTCGCTAGAATGAGGTGGTTATTTTCAGGATGATTTTCAGATAAATAATGAAGTTGCAGGGTATTGAGTAATTTATCCTTAATATCGGAAAAGTGATTTCCGATGATAACCGATGCTTCATCAAAAGTGAGGTGCTTGCCTAGTTTTAACATGGCAAGCAAAGGTTTTATGATTAAGAAACCAACTAACAATACGCTAATCAGTAAATAAGCAAAAAATACAAAGGTTTTAAATCCAGCTGTTGGGTTGAGGTAATAAAGGCTTAAAAAAACAACAAGGTACAGCCCTAAAAGTATGGCAGTGGCATAAATACTGCCACGCAAAATCTTATTTAAATAAAATTTGCGGATAAACTCATCTATCTTCCGTAATAAATCGCTGTAGTTATTGCTCACCATGTCACCGTAAATGTAAAAATTGTTCTAATCAATTGAAAGAAACCATAGTAAGGTAACGCGTTTATTTCAAATAGTTTATCTGTTTTCCGATGATGAAGATGTTATTTTTTATTCTTTGGAAAACAGCGGGAAGTGTTTCATAGCTGTTTTAAGTCCCGCTTTTTGCTGCAACAAAAGCAGAAAAAGCTTTTGGTTTCCGCTTCAATCGGGTTTATTTAACAAAGTATGAAGCCAATGGCCAGATGCACACACTGTGTTTATCTATGTGCATCTGTGGTTGAAAATATTAATTTTAAATTTTATCTTGTTTTTATTAATACAAAGGTTACATAGATTTTAAACTAGTGTTCTGATAAAAATCTACTTTTGATTTTTTGTATAATCATACCAAAACATGAAACGAGTACTTATTTCTGCACTGATGTTTTTTTTTTTTACTGCTTCTTTTGCTCAAAAATTTAACTGGAATAAAAACCAGGTAATTGCACACCGTGGTGCCTGGAAGAAAAATAATTTTCCTCAAAATTCCATCGCTTCTTTAAACGAAGCCGTAAAACTGGGTTGTTATGGCTCAGAATTCGATGTATGGATGACGGCGGACGGTGTTTTGGTCATAAACCACGATCCGGAATTTCAGGGTTTAACGATTGAAAAAGTTAGTTATAATGAACTATTGGCCAAAACCATGAGCAATGGCGAAAAAATCCCAACGCTTGAAGCTTATTTGCTTGAAGGCAAAAAGCAGAAAAGCACAAAACTAATCTTAGAGATCAAACCATCGCTTGTTAGTAAAGAGCGCGGTACCGATGTCACCAATAAATCCGTAGAAATGGTGCAGAAGTTAAAAGTTACCGATTGGGTTGAATACATCAGTTTTGATTACGATTACTGCAAGCGTGTTTTAGCATTATTACCAAGAGCAAAAGTGGCTTATTTGAGGGGAGAAATTAGTGCTGAGCAGATGAAAGCCGATAAGTTAACAGGTGTTGATTATCATTATAGCGTTTACCAAAAGGATAACTGGATCGAAAATGCACAAAAACTGGGTTTAACCGTAAACGCCTGGACGGTAAATGCAGTACCCGAGATGCAGTGGCTTTTAGCACACAAAGTTGATTATATTACCACTAACGAACCTGAACTGCTTTTTGAAGAAATAAAAAAAACACCTGTTGCAGAGGGATGGAAGCTAAAATGGGCAGATGAATTTGACGATGCGGGGTTGCCTTTGGCAAAAAACTGGAGTTACGATGTAGGTGGAAAGGGTTGGGGCAATAACGAACTTCAATATTATACTGATGCCGATAGCACGAATGCAATTGTAAAAAAAGGCAGTTTGAATATTACTGCCGTAAAAGCAGAAAAAGAAAGTAATCATTATACCTCAGCCAGATTGGTAACGAAAAATAAATTTGATTTTAAATACGGAAGGGTAGAAGTTCGTGCCATATTGCCTAAAGGCAGGGGCTTGTGGCCTGCAATATGGGCTTTACCAACCGATTCGAAATATGGAAGCTGGCCAAAAAATGGCGAAATTGATATTATGGAACATGTAGGTTATGATCCGGACACTATTCATGGAACGGTGCACACCGGAAAATTTAACCATGTAATTAAAACGCAGCTTGGCAAGGCTTTAAAAATTAATAATCCTTATACTGAGTACCATGTTTATGCTATGGAATGGTTTGCAGATCGGATTGATTTCTTTGTTGACGATCAAAAATACTTCACTTTTAACAATACCAAAAAAGGATCTGGCGACTGGCCGTTCGATCAAAACTTCCACTTAATCTTAAATGTAGCTGTTGGTGGTGGCTGGGGCGGAAAAGAAGGAATAGACGATGCTGTTTTCCCGGCAACAATGAAGGTTGATTATGTGAGGGTGTTTCAGAAGTAATTAGCGCTATAAATTAACTGTCAACTGAAAATTACTAAGCTATATTGTGTAATTTATGGACTCACGTAGAGAATTTCTAAAAAAAGCGGCCTTATTTGCAGGAGCCACCGGGATTGCCAATACCTTGCCCGGTTCGGTACTAAAGGCTATGGCCATTAATCCAGAGCCTGGCAGTACATTTTACGACGCGGAGCACATTGTTTTTCTGATGCAGGAAAACAGGTCATTTGATCACATGTTTGGTAAAATGAAAGGTGTACGTGGATTTAATGACCCACATGCGCATATCCAACCCGATGGGAACAAAGTTTGGCTGCAAAAAGATGGACAGGGCTATACTTATGCACCCTTTCATGTCGACATTAACAAAACAAAAATTACCTGGCAGGGCGGTTTGCCTCACTCATGGAACGATCAGGTGGCAGCCCGGAACGGCGGGCGTTACGATAAATGGCTGCCTGTTAAAAGCCCAATGACGCTGGCTTACTATGACCGGAATGATATTCCTTTTTATTATGCCATGGCCGATGCCTTTACGATCTGTGATCAGCATTTTTGCTCATCGTTAACCGGAACCACACCAAACAGACTATTCTTTTTTACGGGGACAGTTCGTGGAGAAAAAAGTGCAAACCAGATTGCGGTAGTTAATAACGATCAGGCTGAATCGCAAAATAATGTATTTGTAGACTGGCCAACTTTTCAGGAAACATTAGAAGATAATGGTATTGACTGGCGCATTTACCAAAACGAGCTTTGGACCTCCAAACTTCCGGAAGGTGAAATAGACGATTGGTTGGGAAATTACGGCGATAATCCTGTTGAATATGTCAGCAGGCACAACGTGAAATTATCAGCTTATTTCAGAAAAAACGGCGATAACACGGTTAAACCGGCATTATCTGCTAAAGAAGTTCAGGAGAAATATGATAAATTATCTCAAAAAGAAAAAAATCTGATCGATAAAGCTTTTACCACCAATATATCTCAAAACGATTACTTAGAACTTGAACCTTTCACGTTTAAAAACGATCAAGGCCAATCAGAAACTATAAATGTTCCGAAAGGAGATATTTTTCACCAGTTCAGAAAGGACGTGGATAGTGGAAAGTTACCAACGGTTTCGTGGTTAGTTGCACCTCAACGTTTTTCTGATCATACCAGTTCGCCTTTGTATGGAACATGGTATGTAAGTGAGGCTTTGGATATTTTAACTAAAAACCCTGAGGTTTGGAAAAAAACAATTTTTGTTTTAACCTATGATGAAAATGACGGTTATTTCGATCACCAGCCACCTTTTGTAGTTCCAAATCCTGATGATCCAGGCAGTGGGAAGGTGTCTTCCGGAATTAATTATGCAACAGATTTCGAGTCTAAAAAGGGAAGTCCGATTGGTTTGGGTTACCGTGTACCCTTGGTCATTGCCTCACCATGGAGCAAAGGTGGTTTCGTCAACTCGCAGGTTTTCGATCATACCTCATCATTAATGTTTATGGAAAAATGGCTGGCTAAAAAAACAGGCAAAACCATTAAAAGTAATAATATCAGTGATTGGAGAAGGAATGTCTGTGGCGATTTAACCTCAGTGTTTAGGCCGTATCATGGAGAAGAGATCAAATCTCCTGAACCATTAAAGCGTGATGAGGTGGTAACCAGTATCGGGAATGCTAAAAATAAACCTGCTCAGGTAGGCCCTACTGCACTCAATAAAATCGAAATTGAAAAAATAAATAAATTTGAAGCCTTTTCTGCTGAAACATCTAATCATGCTCCAAAACAGGAGAATGGAACGAAGCACGCATGCGCCTTGCCTTATCATTTAACAGTTGATGCAAATTTGATTAATAATGAGATCGCACTTACTTTTCAATCGGTAAAAACCTTGTTTGGAAGCGAAATAGAGACTGTTGGTGCACCTTTCAACATGAATACCATTGCTAAATTTGATGGTGTTGTAGGCAAAACATGGGCATACGCTGTAAAAGCAGGCGATGTATTGCAAGATCGCATCAACCTGAATGATTTTGATAGTGAAATTTATGATCTTACTGTAAGTGGTCCAAATGGTTTTTATAGACACTTTGCAGGCAGTAAAAAGAATCCTTCCATTTTTGTAAAAACATACCCGGAGCAAGGAGGTTTGGTAAGCAAAAAACTTTCAGGTAACCTGGTTTTTGCTATTGAGAACAAAGGCACTGGCTTGGTAACACTTCAAATTGTAGATAATAAATACAAATCGGGAAGTAAAACAGTAACCATCAAGGCTAAATCAAGTACAAAGATCTTGTTTAATCTGGCTAAAAACGCCAATTGGTACGATTTCAGTATTGTGCAGCCTGGTAATGTTACATTTAAGCACCGTTATGCTGGTAAAATAGAAACCGGAGAAATTACAAAAACCGACCCGTATATGGGCAATGCATTATAATCCGCCAAAAAGGGGATGGCTTTTGAAAGAACTATGTTTATTTGTATGATATGCAGAGTAAACCGTCGATATATCAGAAAGCTATAATCTTACTAATTACCGCCTTAGCCGACAATTAATTTTTATAGCCTGCTATTGTTGAGTGTAAGGAGATAAAAAAACGATTTAAATAAAAAAGTCCCGGCCACAGCCGGGACTTATATTTTATTTCTTTTTAACTTAAAAATTAATCGGTAATTCTACCTGCGTTCTGTCCCAGCCAATAACCAGGTGAGCACCTCCATTAACCTCAGTAAAGGTTAACGAGAAATATTCGATCGGTTTAGTCAGGGTTTTTACCGGAACATTTACACGAACAATATCTTTAGCTTGATTGTAGGTAAAAGCTCCCCATTTATCGGTTTCACTATTTACAATAATAGTCCAGGTATCTTTGTTAGGAATAGCGAATAGACTATAGGTACCTGCTTTGATTTTCTTGCCGCCAATGCTTACTTTTTTAAAGAAACGAACTTCTGTACTTTCGTTTGCACCAAAACGCCAAACATTACCATATTGTTCTAAAACGCCAAAAATATCACGTCCTTTCTTTTGTGGGCGCGAGTAAACAATCTTTATAATTGGTTTTGTTGGATCTCCGGCTTTTGCCTTTGGGACATTAAGCGGAAAATAAACAATGTCTGCCGGACTTGGGTCTGGAGCAGGAAATTTAACTTCAGCGGGAGAGGCTTGTTGGGCCCTGGCGCTAAAACAAAAAAGAGCGAAAACAATAATGAAGATATTTTTCATTTTTAGGTTTTTGTTTTCAGTGGCTATGAACATTCATGATTTTACAGTTTTTTGTAAAATCATAACGGGCTCATTTGATGGGATTAATTTTAAATCCTTAAAGAATCTAGTGTATAAAAGGACTAAAAACTAGTATTTTCTTCCTTTTACAATAGCGTTTAAAAATAAGCCCGCTGTTAACAAACCTAAAACACCACCCAATAAAGCGAAAATATAGTTTTGCGTAATGATTGCTCCAGTTAGAACTCCGAAGAATAAACCTAAAGCATAATATAACCAGTTGAAATTATTGCTGCTGTTCTCTTGTACACTCATGTTTTCTGTTATTTGGAGGCAAAGTTAGTATTTATTTTAAATTTGTCATTATGTCTAAATTATAATTAATTATCAATTCCAGCCCATCTGTAATCAATATCCCTCTTCTGACGGCTCTCACCCTAATCCGGTAGCCATCGGATTATTTCAAGGTTACCCAAGGGAAGATATGGGTGTATCATAATTGCATCTTGGGCCTATTTTTAGGCCAGTCATAATTCGGCTATCACATTTCGATACTTTGTCGGGTTTAGCATAGGCTGAGTTAGGCATGAAAAATTGGAAAACCTTGCTCTAGTATATAACCCTACGAACCTCAGTTTGATTAATCTTTATTCACGCTGACTAATTTTAAACCCTTGAAACTGTCGCGATCGTCGAGGCTGTATCATAAATTGTAATTCGCTTCCAATTGTCATGTTGAGCCTGTCGAAACGCCTTGCAAGAGATCTAAAAAAGTCCTTCGACAAGCTACCATTGACCGAATCCATTAGCACGGCCGTCATTCCCACGCAGGCGGGAATCTTAAAGCACTTGCATTACGATTCCCAATCAAGTTGGGAATGACGATCTCGTGCAGCCCTGCCAGGGTTTACGAAGATCACATCTAATAAAAGAGCTTATTTCGTTCTCTAGGGTGATTATTTTATTTAAAAATTGGGGTTTTATCAAGAGAATGTAAAAGAAGTAGATAAACATTTGGAAGTTAATCAATCGTTTGATTAATTTTGTGTCGTTAAAAAGAAATGAAAACAGAAAAAGTAGATAAAAGACAGGCCATTCTTGCGGCAGCTGAAAAGCTGTTTTGCGAGACGGGGTACGAAGGTACTTCCACCCGCCAGATTGCTAAGGAATCTGGAGCGAACATGGCGATGATAAATTATTATTTCGGTTCTAAAGAAGGGGTTTTTGTGGAGATTATGAACGAGCGTATTGCTGGTTTTACTTCTCAGTTAAAAATCATCAATGAAGATAAGATTTCGGCATTAGAAAAATTGCACAAGGTTATAGAGGGCTATGTAAATAGGATATTGAATAACACCGCATTTCATAAAATGATGCACAGAGAATTGTCTTTAACCCAAAGGCCGGAAATGTACGATAAGATTAAAGATGCCATGAGCCACAACATGCAGATTATCGATCGGATTATCACAGATGGGATTGAAGATGGCAGCTTTAACAAGGTAGATGTACGGATGGTAATCGCTACCATTATGGGCACTATAACCAATATTGTTATTTCCCCCCATAAGGTAATGTCATGTTCAAACTTCGACCTGAACAACCCGAAAGACAAAAAAATTATTAAAGACAGGGCGGTTGCCCACTTACAAGATCTAACAACAGTTTATTTAACAACAAAAAGATGATACCCAGATCGATTAGATTAATGCTTGTGGCATCATTAATTCCGGCAGCGTTGTTTGCACAGAGCAGCAAGGAATTAAATATCAACCAGGCAATAGAACTTGGCATAGCCAATAGTAAAAACTTAAAACTTTCTCAGAACAAAATTGATCAGGCTGTTGCAAAGTTGGAGGTAGTTAAAGACAATGCTTTACCAACTGGAAATGCAAGTTTTATATACAACCACGCTGAAATCCCTACCACTACTTTTACTTTACCAGGAAGCGAATCTTCTCTTCGCCTGCCTAAAAGAGCCGATGCTTTTGTCGGAACTGCCGCTGTACAGGAACTCGTTTACGGTGGTGGTAAATTGAAATATGCAAAAGAATCGACCAGGTTATTGGCAGAGGTTGCACGTTTGGATGCCGATAAGAGTAAGGAAGAGATCACTTACGCAGTTATCAATACCTACTATTCTTTATATAAGGTTTTACAGAGTAGAAAAGTGGTTGATCAGAATTTAGAATCAATTGCTGCACAAATTAAACAGGCACAACGTTTCTTCGAGCAGGGCATTGTAACCAAAAATGATGTGTTGCGTTTTCAATTGCAGCAGGCAAATGTTACGCTAACCCAAATGGACATCGAGAGCAACCGTAAAGTTATCAACTATAATTTAGATATTCTTTTAGGTTTACCAGAAGATACCGAAGTTAAAATTGTTGACCCAACCTTAGGCTTAAAAACGCCAGGTTCTTTAAATGAATACATTGGTCAGGCTTTCGCTAACCGCCAGGAATTAAAACAACTTGATATTCAGAACAAAGTGGCCGATTTTAACATCAAAACCATTAAGGCAAATACTTTACCTACCGTTGGAGTTGGTGCAAACCTTTATTACATTAACCCAAGCGGTAACTTTATTCCGCCGGCAAACCAATATTTAATGCCGATTACGCTGGGTGCAACAGTTTCCTGGAATTTCGGAAACCTTTGGACCAATAAAAACAAAGTAAGCCAGGCAAAAATTGAACAGAGCGAAATTACCCTTCAAAAAGATATTTTATCTGATCAGGTAAAAACCGACATCAACAAAAACTTTCAAAATTACCAGGTGGCCATGAACAAAATCCAGGTTTTGGAAACTTCAATTGCACAGGCTACCGAAAACGATAAACTATTGGCATCGAAATATAAAAATAATGTAGCTTCGGTTACCGACCGCATTGATGCTGAAACCTTATTATATCAGGCAAAAATAAACTTGGAGATAGCTAAGGCAGATGCAGGTTTGGCTTACTATACCTTATTAAAATCAACAGGAAAAATAACGCAATAAATACAGCAATGACAACTGAAAAGAAAAAAAAGAACATAGTAGTACCCATCATTTTAGGTGTTTTACTAGTAATAGGTGTAATTTTCGGGATTAAAGAATGGAATTACTATAGCAAACACGTAGATACGGATGATGCTCAGATTGATGGTGATATCAGTCCTGTTGTTGCGCGTGTTGGTGGTTATGTAAAGGATATTAATTTTGAAGAAAACACACACGTAACTGAAGGACAAGTTTTAGTGAAACTTGACGATAACGATTACAAAGTGAAATTAGAGCAGGCACAATCTGGCCAAAAAGGAGCGAGTGCAGGTGTAGGAGTGGCGCAATCGCAAATTATCGCAACTCAGGCAAATACCAGTACTGCAAAAGCGAACGTAGCTGCGGCAAGGGTTAAATTAAACCTGGCCAATAAGGATTACGAACGGTATGCAAACCTTGTAAAAGACGGATCGATTACCCAACAAGCTTTCGATCAGGCTAAAGCCTCAAAAGAATCTGCGCAGGCGGCTTACCAGGCAGCAGTCGATCAATACAATGCTGCAGTTAAACAGGTTGGTACTACACAATCACAATTGGCTGTAAGCAGCAATGTAATCAGCCAACGCCAGAGTGATATCGATTTTGCCAAACTTCAATTATCATATACTGATATTAAAGCCCCTGCAACTGGAATCGTTTCCAAAAAGAATGTTCAAAAAGGACAATTGGTTCAGGCAGGTCAGTCTTTATTCTCAATCGTAAACGACGGAAGCATTTATGTAACTGCTAATTTTAAAGAAACCCAACTGGAGAAAATCAAAGAAGGTTCTAAAGTAGAGATCGAAGTGGATGCTTATCCTGATCAAAAAATTGAAGGCGAAGTATATAACTTCTCACCTATTACTGGTGCAAAAGGATCTTTATTGCCTCCTGATAATGCTACTGGTAACTTCGTTAAGGTTGTGCAACGTGTTCCGGTAAAAATCAAAATCCATCCATCAAAAGAACTGTTAGCTAAATTGCGTCCAGGAATGAGCGTTAAAGCTTCAGTATCTACTAAATAATATTAAAATGGCCGAAGTAGGTTTAAAAAAGTGGATTATTACATTTACAGTAATCACAGCTTCTTTGTTGGAGTTGATTGATACAACTATCGTAAATGTGGCAATTCCACAGATACAGGGAAACCTGGGCGCTACTCTTGAAGATATCGCCTGGTTATCTACTGGATATGCCGTTGCGAACGTAATCGTCCTGCCCATGTCGGGCTGGTTGGGGAGTCGTTTCGGACGTAAAAATTATTTCTTAACCTCCATTATTGTTTTTACCCTTGTTTCCTTTTTATGTGGAAACGCAACATCTTTAAATGAACTTATTTTATTTAGGATTTTGCAGGGAGTAGCAGGTGGAGGATTAATTTCAACAGCACAAGCTATTCTGATCGAAACCTGGCCGCGTGAGGATGTGGGTATTGCTACCGCATTGTTTGGTTTAGGTGCCGTTGTTGGTCCAACCGTAGGTCCAACCATTGGCGGTTATATTTTAGAGATTGCTGATTGGCCCTGGATTTTCTACGTAAATATTCCCGTCGGAATCCTCGCCGCCTATTGTACCTATACTTTTATTCGGGAGACACCAAAAGATGGAAAAGGTAAGCCTGTTGATTGGTGGGGAATCGCACTATTAGCAATTGCAGTTGGTAGTTTGCAAACGGTACTTGAAAAAGGAGAGAGCGAAGATTGGTTCTCCACACCTTATATTACGGCTTTAGCTGTTGTATCTGTTTTTGGTTTGCTTTTATTTATCTGGAGAGAAACCGCTACCGAATACCCGATCGTAAACCTGAGGATTATGAAGAAACGGAGCTTTTCTATCGGTATGTTTACCTCCTTCATTTTAGGGTTTGGATTATATGGCTCGGTATTCGTATTCCCCGTATTTGCGCAAAACCTTTTAGGCTTTACCCCTTTACAAACAGGTAAGCTGTTTATTGCAGGTGGTATTTGTACCATTGCTATGATGCCTTTCATTGGTATTATGCTCAAAAAGGGTGTACCTGCACAATTTATGGCTACAGGAGGCATGTTTTTATTCTTCGTTTTCTGTTGGATGTTAAGTAATTCTACGTTGGCTTCCGGAACAGGAGATTTCTTCTGGCCATTGGTAATTAGAGGTTTCGGTATGGCTTTATTGTTTGTGCCACTAACAACTTTAGCCATGCAGGATTTGTCGGGGGCAGAGATTGGTCAGGGTTCCGGTTTGAATAACATGAGCCGACAACTAGGCGGTTCGTTTGGTATCGCAGCATTAACTACATTAATCCACATCCGTTCTGGTTTCCATAGGAGTAGTTTACTTGCCAACGTTAATGAATATAACCCCGCGTTTATCCAGAAGTTAAATGCATTAACGAGCGGTTTTATGGCTAAAGGATCATCTTTTATTGATGCGAAATTGATGGCGATGAAAGCAATTGAAGGTTCGGTAATTAAACAAACCATGCTGCTTACTTATAACGATGCTTATTGGGTTGCAGGATTGATAATGTTATTCTCTATACCTTTATTATACCTTCAGAAATTTAAGAAAAATGCAAACATTGTTACGGATGCGCATTAAAATTTGCAAAGAAATGCCATAAATAATGGCAAAAAATAAAAACAGCCGGTGTGTTTTATTACATCGGCTGTTTTAACCCAAAAAATTAACAATCAATGCAATGCCCTTAAACATTGCAAATGTTCTTACTTAACCACATCGTGGCCAAATAAGATTTTAAAATTAAAATTTATTCTACAATTTTCCAAATTGTAAGCAATAGAATTTTAATACCTTATGCATTTTTTGTAGTATTACGCTAT
Source organism: Pedobacter alluvionis (assembly GCF_003664035.1). Taxonomy (GTDB): domain Bacteria; phylum Bacteroidota; class Bacteroidia; order Sphingobacteriales; family Sphingobacteriaceae; genus Pedobacter; species Pedobacter alluvionis. Next base: position 158,749 of record NZ_RCCK01000013.1, on the reverse strand, counting down.
ACAAAAATATTGCCTAAGCTATGCCCAAACTTCGTTTAACAACGCAACGTGAATCTATTTTTAACAATGAGGTAATCTCAAAATTCGAACTGTTTAACAGTTTATTTCTCACCTTGCCTTTTTACAAAATTAAGGATACCGGAACACTGCTTCCCCTTTTCTTTAAAAGTTGTGAAGAAGGAATTGCGAACGGAGAAAAACCTGCACAGATTATCGAAGAATTTTTTGCCAAGTACACCAGTTATACCGAGCGTAAAGATATTGTTGACCTTCTTTTCCGGTTTATACAGTATATAGAGCGTCAGGTTGTGCTTTTTGATGCTGTTGAAGATGCTTCTTTTACCAAGTTAAATACCACTGATGAGCAGAGTACATTGGCTTTTATTTTAAAAAAGAATGCCGATAATAAACCTGCACTGGCCAAAATTGAAAAACTGATTGATGAGCTTTCGCTCCGTTTGGTTTTAACCGCACACCCTACCCAGTTTTATCCTGGCAGCGTTTTGGCCATCATTACTGATTTAACCAAGGCCATTAGGGATAACGACATCACCGCTATGAACTCGCTTTTACAACAGTTGGGTAAAACACCGTTTTTTAATAAAAAATCGCCAACACCTGTTGATGAAGCCTTAAACCTGGCCTGGTTCCTCGAAAATACTTTTTATTTTGCTGCGGCAAATATTCAGGAAGAAATAGATCAGAACCTCGATGAATACAACCTCGAAACCAAGAAAATTTTAGAACTCGGTTTCTGGCCGGGAGGTGATAGGGATGGAAATCCGAATATCCATGCAGATACCACTTTAGCCGTTTCTAAAATGTTGCGACAGATCCTTTTCCGCTGTTACTACCGTGATTTTAGGGTAATTAAACGCCGCATCACTTTTAGGGGGGTCGAGGAAAATATTGCAAAACTGCATGATGTACTTTATCAAAATGCTTTTGATCAAACCTGCGAACTTCATGATATTTCTGATGAATTAAAAGATAACCTGAATAAAATTAAAGAAACATTATTGGCGGAACATGAAGGTTTATTTGTTGACCTGGTTAACGACCTGATTCGTAAGATAGATTTATACGGTAACTATTTTGCTTCGTTGGATATCCGTCAGGATAGCCGCGTGCTGAGAAGCGTACATGCTTACTGCCGCGAAAATAAACCGATTTCTTCATTATATCCTGCTGATTACGATAAATTATCAGAAGCTGAAAAACTAAACCTGATTTCTTTTAAAGAAGCAACCGTTGTTTATGCAAGCGAGCCTGATGCTTTAATTGCGGATACCATTGAGGTAATTAAAGAAATTAAAGGAATTCAAAAACGCAATGGCGAAAAAGCCTGTCACCGTTTCATTATCAGCAATTGTCAACAGGCCAGCGATATTTTACAGTTAATCGAACTTTTCCTTTGGAACGGCTGGAGCAAAGAATCATTAACGATTGATTTTGTGCCGCTTTTTGAAACCGTTAACGATTTAAAGGGTGCTGCTGCCATTATGGACACCTTGTATAGTAATCCTTTTTATAAAGCGCATTTAGCGAGCCGTGGCAATAAACAGGATATTATGCTGGGGTATTCTGACAGTACCAAAGATGGTGGTTATTTAATGGCCAACTGGTCTATTTTTAACGGAAAAACCTCATTGTCGGCTATTTCAGCCAAACACAATATTCAATTGGCATTTTTCGATGGTCGTGGCGGACCTCCTGCACGTGGTGGGGGTAAAACACACCGTTTTTATGCCTCAATGGGTAAAGAAATTGCCAACAAAAACATGCAGTTAACCGTTCAGGGGCAAACCATCAGTTCGCAATACGGTTCGGTGGAAAGTGCTGAATTTAATATAGAACAACTGATCAACGCGGGATTAACCTCCGGACTGAAAGAAAAACACAACATTCTTTTAGACCCCGAAAATAAAGTGCTGCTCGATGAAATGGCGGAAGAAAGTTATAAAGCTTTTGTCGACTTGCGTGAGCATCCATTATTTGTGAGTTATTTAGAGAAATTATCCCCTTTAAAACTGTTATCTCAGGCTAATATCAGCAGTCGCCCGGTAAAAAGAAACGGCGGCGGCGAAATGAAACTCGAAGATTTAAGGGCCATTAGTTTTGTAACGGCCTGGAGTATGCTGAAACAAAACGTTCCAGGTTTCTATGGGATGGGAACGGCATTGAGAACTCAGGAAAAGGCTGGTAATTGGGATAAAGTGCTTAAGGTTTATGAGGATTCTGATTACCTGAAAACCATTGTAGATAACTGTATGATGAGCATGAGCAAATCAGACTTTGTAATTACGGCCCATTTGGCCAACGATAAAGAGTTTGGTGCTTTTTGGACTCAATTACATGATGAATTTAAATTAACCAAAGAGATGCTCTTAAAACTCTCAGGACAGCCAACGTTAATGGCTAATTATCCTGTAGATAAAAAATCGATTGCCACGCGTGAGAAAATTATTCTGCCTTTGGTATTGATCCAGCATTTTGCTTTAGAAAAACTACAGCACGATCAGAATGAGAAAGACCAGCAAGCTTTAGAAAAGCTAGCGGTAAGAACAGTATTTGGTATTGTAAATGCCGGTAGGAATTTGGCCTAATACTTTCTGCCAAACCTCGCAGGTTTTTAAAACCTGCGAGGTTTAAAAATATAACGTCCAAGGTCTGTGTCCTCACAGACCTTTTTTATTACCTGCTGTCATTCTCAAAGGGTCGTCATTTCTCCATTTCGCTGCGCTTCATCCGATAGCTATCGGATCTAAATGACAATCTTATTATGGATCAGCTAGAATTACAAAACGCTGCAGCTCAAGCCTGATTGGATGAATACAGATTTTTCTATCTGCAGTAGGGAAAGGTACTGATGTGATCGATGGAAAACGGAACCTTGCTTTCCAAAAAATAAAAATTTTTGGTGAATTTGTCATTCTGAGGAACAAAGAATCTCAAACATAAGAAATAATGGACTCAATAATGATCCATAAATTTCTGTGTCTGCTGCTATGAGGCAGATTCTTCACTGCGTTCAGAATGACAACTACGAGGCTCATTATTAAAAAACATAAAATAATGTTTAACAAAAAATCCCTTGCAGATTTTTCATCTGCAAGGGATTTATATTTCGAAAAAGCCAGATTAAGCTTTAAGACGATTACCGATCTATCGAACCCATCACTTTTTGGCCGAAAGCATTTAGTGCATCTTTTTCAGCGGCTCCTTCGCTTACCATCTGGTGTACTTCTAACGCACCGCAGATATTAGTAATCATTTCGCCTGCAACATCAACCTCGTGCTCACTAACGCCTCTAAACTCGCAGAAAGCTTCTAAAACCTCCAAAGTGGTCTCCAGTTGTGCCGGAGTGGTGTTTTGAAATAACTGTCTTATAACCGGAATCTTCATTACTTTATTTTGTTAAATAGTTCAATTAAACCTTCTGCTTTGTTGGTCTGTACCTGATCTACCAAGCTACCGCCTTCAAAAGCTGCAAAAGTTGGTAAATTATCAACGTTTGCAAATTTGCGTGAGTTTGGAAGTTTTTCGGCATCAACAATTAAGAAAGCTACATCTTCATTTTCTGAAGCCAGTTTTTTGAACTTAGGTTTCATGATCCTGCAGTTTCCGCACCAGGATGCAGCATACTGAACCATCACCTTTGAGTTATCGGCTAAATATTGTTGAAGATTATCTTCTGTTAATTCTAAAAACATAACGTTTGTTTAATTAGTTAGCGGCTAAGTATTCAGCTACGCCAGTTCTGTTTGCGTTCATTGCTTCTTTTCCTTCTTCCCAGTTTGCAGGACAAACTTCACCATGTTTCTGCACGTGAGCGTAAGCATCAATTAAACGCAAATATTCTTTAACGTTTCTACCTAGTGGCATATCGTTAACACTTTCGTGGAAAACTTTACCAGTTTCGTCGATTAAATAAGTAGCCCTGAAAGTTACATTAGAACCTGAGAAAGATTCGTTTCCTTCCTCGTCGTAGTTAACTTCCTGATCTAGAATATCTAAGATTCCTGATAATTGTCTGTGAGTATCCGCTAAAATTGGATAAGTAACACCTTCAATACCACCATTATCTTTTGGCGTATTTAACCAGGCGAAGTGAACTTCGTTGGTATCGCAAGATGCACCGATTACAATTGTATTTCTTTTTTCAAACTCAGGTAAAGCAGCTTGGAAAGCGTGTAATTCTGTAGGGCAAACAAAAGTGAAATCTTTTGGATACCAGAATAATAACACTTTACTATTTTTGTTTACAGCTTCTTCAAATACATTGATTTTCAAGTCATCACCCATGTCTGACATTGCATCAATACTAACACTTGGGAATTTTTTACCTACTATTGCCATAATTTTTTTCTTTAATTTTGTTGGCACAAAGGTACGGCTAAAAGAGGAGCCAATCAACCCCGATCTACCAATAGTTAATTGTATTTATTGATAACGATATAGATGAAAACTATATTTGTCAGATAAAATATAGCGGCCTTCTATTTTTTTCTATTGCTGTCATGCTGGCAGGAAGCAACTGCAGATGCTTCATATAAAAAGGTCGTCATTGCGAGGCACGAAGCAATCTTAAAGCGCTCGCTGGTAGCGATCGTTGTAAGATTGCTTCCTCGGCTGAAAAAGCCTCTTCGTAATGACGGCCAAATAAAAGAAAAGGCTATTTCTTCAACGTATTCTCATACAGCTTAAATATCCTTTTATACTCATCTGTCCAGCTGCTTGGCTCAATAAAACCATGGTCCTCTACCGGGTAAACCGCAAGTTCCCAATTGTTTTTGCCCAGTTCTATAAAACGCTGTGTAATGCGCACAATATCCTGAAAATGCACATTCACATCCACCATTCCATGTGCCATTAAAAGGTTCCCTTTTAATTTGTCGGCGAAGTAAATCGGCGAACTTCTTTTATAGGCAATCGGATCGTTATAAGGTTCGTTTAAAATATTTGAGGTATAGCCGTGGTTATAATGTGCCCAATCGGTAACCGAACGTAAAGCTGCACCACTGGCAAAAACATCTGATTCGTTGAACATGGCCATCAGCGTGATAAAACCGCCATAAGAGCCACCATATAAACCCACATGTTGAGGATTAACACCATATTTCTCTACCAAAAACTTAACACCATCGGCCTGGTCGGTTAAATCTTTTCCGCCCATCTGGCGGTAAATGCCCGTACGGTGATCGCGGCCATAACCAGAACTCCCGGTATAATCAATATCGATTACCGTGTAACCATTGTCGGCCAGTAAATTGTTGAACATAAATTCGCGAAAGTAGGTGCTCCAGCCAAAGTGTACATTCTGTAAATAACCTGCACCGTGCACAAAAACTACAGCAGGGTGGTTAGGGTGTGGATTGTCTGTTTTGTAAACTCTTGCATAAACATCAGCACCGTAACGGTTTTTAAAAGTAACCATATCGGGTTGACGCCAGTTGTAAGAATTAAATTCGGCAGAAGTAGATTGCGTAACCTGTACGGCTTTAGCCCCCACTTTATTTGGCTGGAGATATAGTTCTCCGGGTTTGTCCATGAAAGAATAATTGATGGCAAGGTATTTCTCATCAGGGGAAAGGGTAATGTCATTCAAACCTTTCATGGTGGTAATTTGAACAAGTTCACCGCCATTTATACCGATTTTAAAGAAATTGGTAATGCCAGGGTGTTCTTTATTCCCTTTGATATAAAAAGTATTTCTATCTTTTGATAACTGTACCGATTGTACTTCCCATTTGCCGGCAGTAAGCTGTTTTTTATCACCTGTAGCTACATTAACCATATAAAGGTGCGAATATCCTGTCGCTTCGCTTTGATAATAAAAGCGGTTATTATCGATCCAGCCTGTACTGCCCTGGTAAAAACCACTAATGCCCGGACCACCAATCCATGCTTCGTCGCGCTGCCGGTCGACCAAAGAAAATTTTCCTATTAAGGCATCCAGCTTCAAGATCCAGCGGTCTTTATTATCGGTAGAAGTAGCCACAACAATTGCAGAACTTCCATTGTCATTCCAAAGTGGTCCAAAGAAATTTACAGGCCGGTCGGCATTTTTCTTTTTTAAGGTGTCCAGTCCCTTAGGATAATCTTTCAGGTAATCAGGCAGGTCTTTTATGCCCGTAATGGTCGAAGTCTGGATCGCGTAAACGGTATCCCGTTGCGTATCATAAATAAAGCCCTGCGAGGTATTTTCATTTTCGCCAACTTTTGTTCTGCCCGGAATATCTTCGGTATAACCTGATGAAGTAACATAGTTCGGAACAATGGTGCTATGGTTGTTCTGTGCCGGTGTAGTTAATTTATAAGTAATAAAATGTCCATCAGGACTAATGATTACGCCGTTTAAGAACTTGTCTTCAGTATATAGTTCTTTTAAAGGCTTTGTATCTGCAGCGGTACTCCCAAAGCGGCCTCTTCCTCCGCGTGAACCGTTTTTGGCTTCGGCATTTCGTTTTTTAATAATATCGAAAAGCTCAGTCTGTTGTGCTTTTAGCCATTTATCCTGTTCGGTTGCCGGTTTACTTTCTGCTTTTCCGGCTTTTTTACCTTTAACAAAATTAGTAAGCTGTTTGGTTTCTGCTGATTTTAAATCAACCACGAAAAGATTATCGCCCAATTGGTAAACAACATTTCCATTGGTTAAAAAAACAGAATTGCTTTCCCGTTCCTGAGTGTTGGTTAAGCGCGTTTCCTTATTGGTTTTGAAGTTCTGTAAATAAATATCACCGCTTTTTTCAACTAAACCAAGGGAGCGATCGGCATTGTAGGTGTAATTTAAATTCAATAGTTTTTCGTCTTCCTTTTCCGCTGCTTTAACAGGTTTTGAAGAAGCAGCCGAAACTTTGAATAACTCTTCCTTGGCTTTATTTTCAGGGTTCCAGTTAAAATATAAGGTTTTGCTATCTGCCGTCCAGCGGAAATTAGTTGGCGAAATACCCATCCATTTTGGGTCGCGCATTATTTTTTCGACAGTTAAAGGGGCCAATTGTTGCGCAAAAGCATATTCGCCTGTGCAAAGCAAAAGGAAAAGTAAATATTTCTTCATGAATTTAGGTTTGGATGCAATTTAAGCAAAGCGTGACCTAATTTTAAAAGGAAATGGAAATGTTACAACCTCTGCCTGATGAATTAACCACAGATAAAAAGGATGAACACAGATAATTTTTTGTAATTATGTTTATGTGTGCAAATCTGTGGCAAAAATTAGCGGATTACCCTTCCGGTTTTATCTACATTGACATCATCGAAAGGTTTTAAGTATTCGTTAATGATGACCGAAAATTCGCGTCTGCTAAGCACTTTTTTAAGATCATATTTGGAGCTGAACCTATAATTTTTGTTCCATTTTTTCTGAAGTTCGGCTTTTGTGGCGTCAATTGATTTATTGCCCACATAACAAACCATAGAAATCGTATTTTCCAAATTAATGGGAATATTCTGATGATCGTCGAACCAGATCTGCGCTTTGTAATAATATTCTTTTACTGGTTCTTTTATTTCTTGATAAGTAACTTCTTTTTCAGGGGAAAAATATGCTTTCCCTTTTGTGATTTCTGCTTTGATAATCCCTGTAATACCTACTTTTTGAATGGCCAACCAGTTGGAATCCGTCATTTTTACATCTTCAAAGGGCATTAACGCGTGCTTATAGGCTAATAATTCTCCCTGGATTCTTTTTAAATTTGATAAACTGGTTTTGGTGTCGAAAAATGCGGCATAAGCTGCGGTTGCCCCGGCTGCTTGTCCAATTTCAAATTCATCTTTAGGGATATAAAGCATATTTTCCTGATCTTGGATCAATAAGCTGTACAGGGATAAAAAGCTGGCTCCTGAAGAAATCCTGGATACCGTTGTCCGGTAAGTATTTTCGTTATAGTTTAACGAACTTGAAGATGCTGGATTTAACGCGGAGATTTTTAGTGCCGCAAGCAATTTTTCAGGGCTATCGGCCAGCACAAGAATTTTGGCTTTAATGCTTTTATCATTTGTCAATTTCGCTTCCCAACCACTTCCAGAGCGTTTGATTTCTGTGTAAGCCGTGTTATTGATGACGTTTAAAAGTGAGGTGCTATCTACCACAATTACTTTCGTCCGGTTTTTTTTATCAGGTTTAGGTTTTGGGCTTTCCAAGCTTTTCGCATTTTCAGTTTCCCGCTTTAAAAAACTTTGGTAAAAAGGCAGTAAAACCCTTTTGGCTTCAGCTACTTTATTTAAATCCAACGGTTCTTTTTGGGTGAGGAGGATGGTTTTTACGCCTGATTTAAAAGACTGAAAAGATGCGGCATAAGCAGCATCGCCATTGCCGATAACCAGTACATCTGTTTTTATGGTTTGGGCATGAATAACCAGTGGAATTATGAATGCGAAAACAAAAAACAATCTTTTCATCTTTTATTATTAAAATTTGCTGCAATATGCTTTAAATGAATGAATTTTTAATGAAAAGGCCTCATTTTAACTAAATTTAACTCGTAATTTCAGGAAAATCGATAAGCGTAAAAGCAAGTAATATAGGTAATTATGGAACAACAGATAAAGTCGGTTTTCGATTTACAGCAAAAACATAAATTCGATTTACGCAAAACAGATGCTAAAACCCGAATTGGTAAGCTGAGACTACTTAAACAGGCTTTAGAAAAAGCCGAAGAAGAAATATTTGCAGCCTTGGAAAAGGATCTGCGTAAAAACCGTTTTGAAAGTGCTATAACTGAACTGTACTTTACCTATGTTGAAATCGATTTCGCGATTAAAAAGCTGAAGGCTTGGATGAGCCCCAAATCGGTGGACAGAACCATGAGCAATCTTTTTGCAAGTAATAAAATCTATTATGAACCCAAAGGTATTTGTTTGATCATTGCCCCATGGAATTATCCATTGCAATTAATGATGAGCCCATTGGTTTCGGCAATAGCCGCTGGGAATTGCGCCATCCTTAAACCTTCTGAGTTAAGTGGAGCAACTTCTGGTGTAATCAGTAAATTAATTACAGCCACTTTTGACCTGAAAGAAGTTGCTTGCTTTGAAGGCGATGCCAATGTTTCTACGGCACTGTTAAAGCTCCCGTTTGATCATATATTTTTTACCGGAAGTACCACAATTGGCAAAGTGGTAATGGAAGCTGCCGCAAAAAACCTGACCTCTGTTACTTTGGAACTTGGCGGGAAATCGCCAGCTATTGTAGATGGAACCTGCGATATTAAAAAAGCTGCTGAAAAAATCGCCTGGGGCAAATTGGTTAATGCAGGGCAGACCTGTATTGCACCGGATTATGTGCTGATTGAAGAAAACAGGTTAAATGATTTTGTAGAACATTACAAGGCTGCGGTTCAGAAATTATTTTTTGAAGGCGTTGAAATCAATAAAAACGATTATGCCAAAATTATTAACAATAAACAGTTTAAGCGTTTAAATAAATTAAAAGAAGATGCGATTGCTGATGGAGCAGTATTGGCTTTTGGGGGCGAAACAGATGAGAAAAGTTTAACCCTAATGCCCACACTTTTAACTTCAGTAAATGAAAAAAGCGCCATCATGCAAGAGGAGATATTCGGCCCGGTTTTACCTGTAATCACCTTTAAAAATCTGGAGGAAGCTATTGATTTAGTGAATAGCAAAAATAAGCCTTTGGCACTGTACATCTTTTCAGCTAACAAACAGCATCAGCATAAAATCATTAACGAAACCAGTGCTGGCGGAACCTGTGTAAACGATGTACTGGTTCACATCAGTAATCCTAATTTGCCTTTCGGTGGAGTTAACAGCAGTGGGGTGGGAAGCTGTCATGGTTTTTTTGGCTTTAAAACTTTTTCGCATGAAAGGTCAGTGGTTTTTCAATCAAAATTGGGTTTAACCAAAATGATTTATCCTCCGTATGGCAAAAAAATGGGTTTGTTAAAGTGGTTGAAGAAATTGATGTAGATTTTATATCCCGCAGATCTGATGAGATGGAGGCAGATTTATTGTTTAATGTGCTCCCAACTTCGCGTACTTTGTGCCTTCCTCTCTGTGATCTTTGCGGTTAAAAACTCAATAATTCTCCTTATTTTGGTTCCATGGATTTAGAACAGCTTAAATACCCGATCGGTCAATTCATTATGCCTGATATTTTCGATCAAAAACAGATTGACACCTGGATTTCTGAAATAGAGGCATTGCCGGGCCAAATAAAAAAAGCTACAGAAAATTTAACAGATGAAGAACTGAATCAAACCTATCGTCCCGGAGGCTGGACATTGCGGCAGGTGGTACACCATTTACCTGATAGCCATGTAAATGCCTATATCCGTTTTAAGCAAGCGATTACTGAGGATATTCCTGTAATCAGACCATATTATGAGGAGCGCTGGGCAGAAACCGAAGAAGCAAAAAATGCTGAGATCAAATTATCGATTGAGCTGTTAACAGGTTTACATCAGCGTTGGGTTGCTTTTTTAAAAACATTGAAAATAGAAGATTACCAAAGAAAATATATTCATCCGGCCCAAAATAAAGAACTCACTTTGGCCAATATGCTGGGTATGTACACCTGGCACGGAAAACACCACCTGGCACATATTACCAATACCATAACAAAATGAAAAGAATCTATTTATACTCCTTGATTTTATTTTTTGTTGGTTTTTATAGCAATGTTAAAGCGCAAAAAAATCCTTCAAAAACATTTGCTTTCGTTTTAGGCTCCTGGGAAATGCAGACACCCAAAGGTAAAATTGTGGAACAATGGAGCCAGGGTGCTGATAAAATACTGAAAGGCAAGAGTTATCGCGTTAATGCAAAAGGAGATAGTATACTTACTGAAACCTTACAGATCAGAAAAATAGGAAAAGATGTTTTCTATTGTTCAACGGTTGCTAATCAGAATGAAGGGAAGGAAGTCTGTTTTAAGCTTATCTCCACAAAGGATCAGATCTATATTTTCGAAAACAAGGAACACGATTTTCCGCAAAGAATAGTTTACCAAAACCTGGGTAAAAATGAAATGCTCGCCTGGATTGAAGGCGAGTCTAATGGGAAAAGCCGAAAATCGGAATTTAGATATAAGCGGCAATAATCTAATTTTTATATAAATAGGATTATAATAAAGCTGCTTCTTGTTCGTTTAAACTGTTATACGTATATTTGAATAAATCACACGTGTTATGACGACTAAGTTAACATTGACTGTACAGAAATCGACCATTGAAAAAGCAAAATCTTATGCAAAGCAAACTGGGCGTAGCTTATCTGAATTGGTTGAAAAGTATTTAGAAACCATTACGCTTAATGAGGTTACTACTGTTTCGTCAAAGTTAAGAGGTATTGTGGGAGCTGTGAAACTCCCAGATGATTTTGATGATGATGCTGAGCTTCATGATTATTTTGAACGTAAACATCTATGAAAAGGATTTTTGTTGATACGAATATTATTATTGATTTAATCGCAGATAGAAAACCTTTCAGCAAATTTGCTATAGAACTTTTCGAAAAATCGGAACGTAAAGAAGTTCAGTTGTTTACTTCTTCACATTCAATAGCGACAACACATTATTTATTAAAAAAATATCTTGAGGAACGGACTTTAAGAGAGGTAATTTATAATGTACTTGAATATATTCAAGTTATTGCAATAGATCAGGATATTATTAAAAAAGGATTGAAATCTAAACATAAAGACTTCGAAGATGCCTTGCAGATACTTTGTGCTTATAAGATAGAAAAGCTGGATTACATTGTTACCAGAAATATTAAAGATTTCAAAGATTCAGAAATTCCAGCTTTTCCACCTGATGAGCTTTTGACTAAAATTTAACTACATCAAAATCAACATGGCTGCGCTCATGGCAATCATAATCGCATCTTCAACAATGGTTACGGTACTCATGGGTAGGTTAAACACCGCGCCCAAGCAAGCGCATTGAATTTTCTTTTTGTTTAAAACGCTTTCTAAAACTCCAAAAATACTAATGATCATTACGATCAGGGTGACCCAATTCACGATAACAGGCGATAGGTTTAATGCAAAGGATAAGCCTAAGCCCAATTCGATAAAGGCATAGATATAACCCCAAGCGCTGAATTTTTTAGCCACGATATCGTACATGGCATAACTTTCGGCAAAGGCTTTTAAGTTGAGCATTTTAAAGAAAGAAAAGGTAAGAAAGAATCCTGCCATAAAAACGCGCATAAACACCATAAAATTGATGGCATTGGCCTGCCACGAAACCACTAACGATATTGCGGTTACATACCCAAAGATCAACAGAATGGGTTTGTAGGTTTCTGCCCAGGATTTTGTTTCTTCAAGCGTTTCATTGTGATGTGCGGCAGAAATCTGATATTTGCTGTCATTACCTCCCAAAGCTTGTTGCAAGGTATCTAAACCGATATGTTTATCCATGCTAATGATAACAGTATTGGTGTCTTTAGAAACCTCAACCGAGGTTAAATCTGGTAAATTAAGCAGGTTACTTTTAACTTTATTTTCGCAACCGCCACAGGTCATGCCCGTGAGTTGATAGGTATGTGTCATGATTAAATTCTTTATACAAATTTACCGCTTCAATGTGCGATAAGCGTTACAGAATAATCATAAAGTTTTATAGAATTTTAGATTGTTGTCATTCTGAACGCAGTGAAGAATCTTTTACTGTAGAGGAAGTTCATCGTTTAAAGATGTTATTACCCCACCAGAACTGATGTCATCGTTAACGAACCGCCAACTGCTTTATCATTAAAAAACGAAACCTCTTCCTTATCGTTTTTCATTCCAAGCGTATAAATAAGTGGCAAATAATGTTCCGGAGTAGGGATGGCTAACATCGCATCACTGCCAAGATTGCGGTAATTGATTAAAGGTTGAAAATCGCCGTTTGCAATTAAATTTTTGAATTTATCATTCATTTCAATCGCCCAATCGTAACCGCCGCCATTAATCATTTCCCAGCTTAACATACGTAGATTGTGCACCATATTTCCACTACCTATAACCAATATCGCTTTTTTGCGGAGTGCATAAATTTCTTTGGCAATTTCATAATGTTGTTCCGGCGATTTGGTATAATCAATGCTAAGTTGCAAAACTGGGATGTCTGCATTTGGATACATGTGCCTTACTACTGTCCAGGTGCCATGGTCTAAACCCCAATCGTGGTCTAAACCAACAGGAGTGGAGTGGATTAAGCCAGGTATTTCTGCAGCAAGTTTCGGATTGCCCGGAGCAGGATATTGAACATCGAAAAGTGCCTGTGGGAAACCACCAAAATCGTGGATAGTACCTGGGAAATCCATTGCAGTTACAAAAGTACCGTGAGTGTACCAATGTGCCGATACCACCAAAACTGCTTTTGGAATAGGGATATGTTTGGCCAAATCTACCCAACTCTCACTAAACTCATTGTTTTCAATCCCGTTCATAGGAGAGCCATGGCCAATAAAAAGCGTTGGCATTAAATCCGTTTGAGGCAAGCGTTGAGTAAAATTTCTGAATTGGGATAGTGCAGACATGGCATTTTTATTTAGGTAATCTTCATCCTGAACTTGTTTCAGGATCTATTTAAATGAAAGATTCCGGGACAAGCCCGGAATGACGATCCTATATTTTATTTTCCCTGAACAAATTCCAGGTTTAATTTGATCGCAACATCTTTTGCAACGCCTGCACCAGTTGGATCATATTTGATATTATAATCTAAACGGTTAATGGTTGTGGTAGCACCGAAACCTGCTTTAGTATTGCCTTGTTGATCTTTAGCTGTACCGCCATAAACAACAGCAAATTTTACATCTTTAGTTACATCGCGGATGGTTAATTTACCACTTAACTCATAATTGTTACCGCTTAATTTTTTGAAAGAAGTGCTTTCGAATTTCATCGTTGGAAATTTCTCAGCGTTAAAGAAATCATCTGTTTTTAAGTGACCATCTCTCATGTCAACACCTGTAGTAATGCTGTTTACATCAACGGTAAAGGCAATTTTAGCATCAGTTAAATCTGGCTTAGAAGCGGTAACCGTCCCATCGAATTTTTTGAATGAGCCATCAACAAAAGAGATGCCCATGTGTTTAACCGAAAAGTTTACAAACGAGTGCATTGGATCTATCTTCCAGCTGGTTTGTGCAAATGATGCCACACTAATTGAGGTAGCAATCAGAAATAAGAATAATTTTTTCATATTTAGTGATTTTATTTAGGTGCAAAATTAGCTGATTATCAGTCGATCAGTCTTGACTTATGGTAAGAAATTGGATAGAGGGGGATTAATCGGTTAACTGTTGGAATGGCTAAATTATCGAATTGTTAAATTGCTGGGATTGTTGAATTGATAAGTGGTTGATGGTTTTTTGGTTCATAGTTCATAGACTATAAGCCGATTAGCCCATCAACCACGATCTATCTAACCATTGACCATAAACTTTAAGCCCATCCTCCATCTTACCTCTTCCATTTTACATTCTCAGACCTCATCGAGCGTTTTCCTGCTATCTGTTGATGCTGCTTTATAAGCCGAAGGCGTAATTCCGGTTACTTTTTTAAATTGAGCCGATAGGTGAGCTACACTGCTGTAATTTAATTGGAAGGCAATTTCGCTCAAAGTAAGCTCGCCGTAGGTAAGCATTTCTTTTGCTTTTTCTATTTTTTGAGCAATAAAATACTTCTCAATCGTTTGGTTTTCAAGTTCAGAAAAAATGCTGCTTAAGCTCGAATATTCCTGTTTTAACTGCTCGCTGAGATAAGCCGAGAGATTGATTTTTAAAGGTTCTTTGGTATAATGTACCAGGTTAATGATAGCCGTTTTAATCTGTTCTGCAATTTGAGTTTTTTTATCCTCCAGCAATTCGAAGCCAAAATGGGTCAGTTGCTCCGCAATTTTGATTTTATCCTCTGCTGTTATGTTTTCGGCAAGGGTAACTTCGCCAAGCTCGACCAATAGCGGTTTAAAGCCAAGCTTTTCCAGCTCGGCTTTAACCACCATTTTACAACGGTTGCATACCATATTTTTGATATGCAGGTTCATTAGTTCGATTTTATGGTTTCAGAAACGTCGCCACAATCAAACATCATGCTTCCATAATATGGATTTTCGATACTCTCTTTCTCATTTAACCAGCTCGCCTTTGCCATTGGACAATGTTGAATATAAACGGTTTGGCCGTTAAATTTCAGGCCTTTCAACGTTTTAATCATTGCATAAGAAATCCCTTCAAAGGCTTTTCTCTGTGTTTTGATGTCGTTTGAACCCGCAAGTAGCGTGGCTTTATTTTTAATAATGGCCGCTTGTTCCATAAATATTTTATGTTGATCGGCTGGTAAATCTTTATGATTAACGGCATTTACCTTTGCCGATAAAATTTTCACTTTTTCAATGGCTAAGTCTTTTTTATCGGTTGCTAATGCATTTTTTACATCGTAATATGCCGTTAATACCTGATTTAAGGCTACATCTGTTTTACTTTGTGCATAAGTGAATGCTGTTGTTGCGATCGTCATAATGGCAACTAATCCTAATATTTTTTTCATCTTTTTATAGTGTTTCTAATGCTGATGAGGCGATCATGGTTTCATTTTCAGTTTAATATGAAAACCATGATCGCTTCGTTATTTTTTTATTTTAAAACGTTAAAGAAGTTAAATTCTGCCCGAAGCAGGTACATGTTTTTGGTGTATCGGTTATCCATATTTCCGGCTGCCTGAAAGCGGTAGCCAAAATCGATGCGGGTTGTGCTGTTCAAAATCATTTGTACAGCAGGAGCGATATCTAAATAAGACTGACCGCTGCCCGGATCGGTTTTGCCCAGCAATTCTAAATATACATTAAAATTGGGCTGTTTGTAATCCTTATAAACTACTGGTAAAACCAAATAACCCGACGATAAACTGTAAGATAACATGTTCTTTGGCTGCGGCATTCCCGCAATCTGACTGTTGCTGTTTTCAAAAGCATGTGCATAACCCAAGGTTGATGATAATGCCAGTTTGTGCAGCAGCTGTGTGAAAATCAATCCACCTTGTACGCCACTATTGTCACCCTCAAGATTAATGTCTCTTGTGTATGTTGGGCGCCTGCTGGTGCTTACCCTTCCAAAAGCAGATGCCCTGAAATGGCTATGTGCCTCATCCAAGGATAAAAACCGGTACTTGGCGTATAAACTTCCTCCTTCTAAACGGTATTTTCCATCTATATCCGAGAGAAAGGCCTGTGCATGCATCATCAGATTTTTGTTAAAACCGATCATTACCTCCGGGATCGTCCGGCTTACGTAACCCGGATAATTGAACATGCCCTCATTAGTAATCCTTACACCAATTGATTTGGTAGGCATATTACTTGCAGGCTCTGTAAATACATATAGTTCTTGTGCCGAAACACTGGCATAAGCGCCGATCATCATCAGCGCTAACACGAATATCCGCCTCATCTTACGAAAGAACTAAATGATAAATACGGGTTTTTTTACCATTTACAACACCGGTTCCGCTTGCATAAGCATCAGAATTAGCAGTGGTTGCCTGTTTTTTAAATGCAGAACCAGATATGAAATCTTTATCCACTACGCTGGCCTTTACGTTGCCACTAAGCGTTTTACCTTTTACATTTACAAAACGGTACACATTGCCGTTAACAACAGCCTGACCTTTATCGTCTACCTTAACATCATTAAAATTGAAGTTAGCCGTTAAGCCGCCTACTGAAAAACCTGCATCCTGAACTTTTTTGCGGATCAGGTCAAGGTTAACGTTGGCGTCTTTTTTAAAGGTTAAAACAAAAATGTTTTTATTTAAATCAGGTTTAACGCTACTGATAAAGCCGAGGGTTTCTAAAGATTTTTGTGTTGCGTTTGAGCACATAGAACAGGTTAAACCGGTTACCTGTAAATCTGCTGTAGAGATTTGTTGTGCCGAAACATTAACGGCGAAAAATAGCATAACGATGCTGAATATTTTTATTGCTTTCATGATTTTTTTGAATTAGAATTTAAGGAAATGTCACATTGAGCCTGTCGAAATGCAAAATGATGCATTGACGAGCCGATGTTTAAAATCCTAATTCCTAAAAATGCAATTGAAAATATGCAAGGCAATCCGCGAGGATAATGGCGGTGCTTTGTTCGAAATTTTACTAAAAAACTTTGGATCAATGCTGCTTAGAAATGCTAAAACAGGGGGGTGTAGAAAAAGCTGGATAGAAAACAGTTTTGGCATTTGTAACTGAGCCTCTGCATGGTGACTATCTTTTACTTTAACTGTGACCTGGGTATTTTTGCAACAACCGTCATCTTTCTTTTCAGCAGGAATATCCTTGCAGAATTTGCATGAAATCTCATTGCTGAAAAGTTTAACGTTTTCCAGTTTGCCCCCACAGAAATGGAGACTTAAAGCCAAACCCATAACACTAACTGCATAGAATACAGCCAAAGAAAGTGCTATTTTTTGTTTTAACTTCATTAATACAAAGGTAAAGCAAAAATTATCGAATAAAGCGGTTATTTCTTTACTGAATTTCATTTTTTAGCTTAATTTAGCCTCAAACACCAGTTAAATGAAGAAAATATTATTATTCCTCTGCACCTTTTCGATGCTTTCAGCCTTTGCCGCAAAGCCCAAAAATAAATATGTACGCATTAAAACCGAATTTGGAGAATGCATCATTAAGCTATATAACCAAACTCCTCTACACCGCGATAATTTTTTAAAACTGGTTAAACAGGGATACTACAATGATGTTTTGTTTCACAGGGTGATTAAAGATTTTATGATCCAGGGTGGTGATCCGGACTCTAAAAATGCCAAACCTGATTCTTTATTGGGTGAAGGAGGGCCGAAGTATACCATTCCAGCTGAGTTTAATGATAGCTTGTTTCACAAAAAAGGCGTTCTGGCTGCTGCCAGGGAAGGTGATGATGTTAATCCGGCCAAAGCATCAAGTGGTAGTCAGTTTTACCTGGTACAGGGTAAGGTTTTTACCGATCAGCAGTTAAACAGTGTAGAAGAGAAACGTTTAAAATTTAAAATCCCTGAATGGCAGCGTGAGGTTTATAAAACAATAGGGGGCACCCCTCATTTAGATCGCAATTATACTGTTTATGGCGAAATTGTGGTTGGCTTGGATATGGTAGATAAAATTGCCGCTCTGGAAACCGATAAAAACAACCGGCCAAA
The DNA here is from genome assembly GCF_003664035.1 of Pedobacter alluvionis. Lineage (GTDB taxonomy): Bacteria > Bacteroidota > Bacteroidia > Sphingobacteriales > Sphingobacteriaceae > Pedobacter > Pedobacter alluvionis. The sequence goes on along the minus strand of NZ_RCCK01000013.1, from coordinate 140,597 downwards.
ACAGGATGTTAAAATGGAAATCACCGTTTTAAAAAGAAGAGCTGCAAAAAAATTGGAGAAACAACTGCTGCAGGATTCTTTGAAAGATAAGATGGTTATGTAATTAAAGGATCTTGCCTGTTGTCAAAAAAGAATAAAATTCTTATTTCTTCTTGGTTTATGTGATAGTAGAAAGAAGTATATTTAGAAATTACGCCTTTTCTTACCTGGCTATTTAGTGCAGTAGGCTCATAGATAAAGGGCAAGATGGCAATTAAATCAATTTTTTTATAAACGGTTTGGATAAATTTTTCAGCGTGGTAATATCCCCAGGTTTCTTCAATGAAAATCCCAATTCCCAGCAGTGTTTCGTATGCTTCTTCTGAAAAAGAAACGGTTAATGCCATTTTTCAGAAAGTCTTCTTTTAACTTCATCATACGGAATTAGCTTGCCCTCTTTAGCTTGTTGTAGCCCTCTTTTAATTCCCTCTTGAACGTGCTTTGGTAATTCTTCCAGCACAACCTTTTCATTGTAGTTTAAAAGCATGTCCAACTCTGATAAAAGATTTTCATCATCCGTTTCGAACACTTTTTTTGCAATCTCTATTTTTAACTCCTCGATGCTCATAAACAAATTTAATGAAAGCAAATCTCAATTACTAAGCATTTATTCAATTAATTTCTAAATTTACCGCCCACAACAATTGAAATTTACTGACTGAAACTATCATGATTTACTATCACTCGGTGATAAAAAATCATGATTGCTTCATCACCATTGAAAACTGAATTTAACTGATGAAAATTATTTCCTATAACGTAAACGGAATTAGGGCAGCAAGTACCAAAAACTTTTTTGGCTGGTTACAAGCCACAAACGCTGATATGGTCTGTTTGCAGGAAGTAAAGGCGCTGCCTGCGCAAATCCCTGAAATTATTGCACTGATTGAGCAGTTGGGTTATCACCATTATTGGTTCCCGGCAGAGAAAAAAGGATATAGCGGCGTAGCCATTTTATCTAAAATTAAACCCAATCATATAGAATTTGGCTGTGGTGAAGAATGGATCGATAAAGAAGGCAGGATTTTAAGAGCTGATTTCGATGATTTCTCCTTAATGAGCTTATATATGCCATCCGGGTCGAGTGGAGATGAAAGGCAGGTGAAAAAGTACGAATTTATGCGGTTTTTTGACGGGTACATCGGAGACTTGCGTAAAGAAATCCCAAATTTGATAGTAAGTGGTGATTATAACATCTGCCACACTGCTATTGACATCCATAATCCAAAATCGAATGCAAATTCTTCAGGGTTTTTACCAGAGGAAAGAGAATGGATGCAATTATTTTTGGATAACGGCTTCATCGATACTTTCCGTCATTTTAATAAAGACCCGCATCATTATACCTGGTGGAGCTACCGTGCCGGATCGAGGGGAAAGAACCTGGGCTGGCGTATCGATTACCATCTGGCTACAAGACCAATGGAAAGCCGCTTGAAAAATGTAAGGATTTTACCCGATGCCATACATTCAGATCATTGTCCGGTTCTATTGGAAATGGAATAATGCAAGATGTAAAATGGATCAGGGGTTTACAAACTCAGATCCTGACACTTATTACCCGATACTTTTACTCATACTTAATAAACGAACCAAATGCTAATCACCAATATAAAAGGCCTCGTAGGCATTCATCATAAAGATAAATTGGTGCTTCGTGGCAGCGAACTGTATCATTTGCCTGTACTTGAAAATGCCTGGCTTTTGATAGAAGATGGCCTGATCAAAGATTTTGGTGAGATGGGCTCAATCCCTTCTCAAATCTCAAATCTCCCATCTCAAATCTCGGCCAAAGGCAGATACATTTTCCCTTCCTGGTGCGATAGCCATACCCATATTGTTTTTGCGGCCTCACGTGAAGAAGAGTTTGCGATGAAAATCCAGGGAAAAACCTACGAAGAAATTGCCGCTGCAGGTGGAGGGATTTTAAATTCAGCCAATAAACTTCAAAAAGCAACAGAAGACGAATTGTTTGAAAGTGCTGCGATTAGGTTAAAACAGATGATTCTACAAGGAACAGGTGCGGTTGAGATAAAAAGCGGTTATGGCTTAACCACTGAAAGTGAAATCAAAATGCTTAGGGTAATCCGCAGGTTAAAAGATCAGTTTCCAACCCCTATCAAGGCAACTTTTCTGGCTGCACATGCCTTTCCAGCTGAATTTAAAAATGATCATCAAGGTTATATAAACTTGATTATTAATGAAATGTTACCTCGTATAGCAGAAGAAAACCTGGCCGATTATATTGATGTTTTCTGCGAAAAAGGTTTTTTCTCTGTAGAAGAAACCGATCAGATACTCAAAGCAGGAGCAAAATATGGTTTAAAACCTAAAATACATGCCAATCAGCTTTCTGTTTCGGGCGCTATTGAGGTGGCGGTTAACAATAATGCCATTTCAGTCGATCATTTGGAAGAAAGTAACGAGGAAACCATCGAAACGTTAAGAAATGCCGATACCATTGTAACATTACTACCTTCTTGTTCGTTTTACTTAGGTATTCCATTTGCAGATGCTAAAAACTTTATTAAAGCAGATTTGCCTATTGCTTTGGCTACCGATTACAATCCGGGATCGACACCTTCAGGGAATATGAATTTTGTGGTATCGCTGGGCTGTATTAAAATGAAAATGTTTCCGGAGCAGGCCATCAATGCAGCTACTCTAAACGGTGCGGCAGCAATGGAGATCAGCGAAAATTATGGAAGCATTGCCATTGGAAAAAAAGCAAATTTATTCATAACAAAACCAATGCCCTCAATAGCCTATTTGCCGTACAGTTTTGGTGAAAGCCAGGTTGATACGGTGATTTTAAATGGTGAGATTTATCATGGATAACCTTAAAATATATTCGCAAAGCGACATTGAGCATTTGATTATTCATCGTGATGGCGAAACCAAGCTTGGCGAGAGGGTTAATACTTATCGACATAAAGTAATCTCGGTAGAAGGATTAACAGCAAACAATTCTAGATTTGTATTGCTGGGTATCCCTGAAGATATAGGAGTAAGGGCAAATGCTGGTATTGCGGGAGCCGCATCGGCATGGCGCACAAGTTTAACCGCCTTTCTGAATGTCCAGTGTAACCGCTTTTTAAATGGTGAAGAAATTTTGGTTTTAGGGCATTTTGAAATTACTGAACCTGAAGATTCTTCTATTGAAGCTTTAAGAAATAAAGTAGCTGAAATTGATGAATTGGTTTATCCTGTTATAGAGAAAATTGTAGCTGCAGGCAAAATCCCAATTGTAATTGGTGGTGGTCATAACAACGCTTATGGTATGATTAAAGGTGCTTCTTTAGCATTTGAACGCCCGATTGATGTGTTAAATGTAGATGCGCATGCCGATTTAAGAGAGTTAGAGGGCAGACACAGTGGAAATGGCTTCTCTTATGCTTTAAAAGAAAATTACCTGAATAATTATTTTATGTATGGCTTACATCAGAATTATAACAATGAAGCTATTTTAAGCCAGATTGATAACAATCCAAAATTAAAAGCTGTATTTTTTGATGATATTTTAATGGGTGCCGATGCCACTGATTTTTTTGATGAATTAGGACCTGCTGCGGGTTTAGAAATTGATTTAGATTGTATCCAGAATGTGCTTTCGAGTGCTGAAACGTCCTCTGGATTTGCCGTTAACGATATTCGAAAACTGATTTTAACCCATGCTAAGAAATTTTCTTACCTGCATATATGCGAAGGCGCTACGCGTATGCTTGATGGGAGGGTGAGTAAGCTCACGTCTAAATTAATCGCTTATTTAGTGAGTGATTTTGTGAAAGCAAATATCTCTTAGGTTTAGGCGCCTGATACGAAAAAACACGGAGTATTTTGCGCGAGTCGTCATCCTGAACTTGTTTCAGGATCTTTCTTGCGGTAAATGCCTTATAAATAGACCCTGAAATAAATTCAGGGTGACGATTTGAGAGTAGATCCTTTACAAATGCTCCGCTTCATATTTCTCACCAGCCTTTAACATCAATTCAATCTGTTTCAGGTCTTCGGCGGTTAATTCTTCTTTTTCTTGTAATTCGAATACCGCAATCATATTGTCTTCGTACTGTTTTTCGGTTTTGATAACGATTTCCTGTGGCATGCCGGTAAGCTTAAAATTTTATAATTCCTGTTGGTGTTATGCAAAAATCTAATTTGATGTCGTGTTCATTTACATCATCGATTTTTTCAATTGCAGGATGCAAAGATAAACCTATTTTCTGAGCATTTATATCCCGGAGAAAGCGATCATAAAAACCTTTGCCATAACCTACACGGTAACCTTGTTTATCAAAGGCTAACAGCGGAATAATTACCATGTCTATTTCTCCTTCGTGCAGATTTCCTTTTTGTGGCTCCAAAATGTTGTAAAGGTTTTTTTTCAGGTCTTTTTCGCCCAGGTATTCGTGGTGGGTCATCAGCGCTGTTTCAAAATCAGCCTTAGGTACAATGATTTTAGTTTCAGGATGGGTTTTGTTCAGCCATTCGATCAATAAAAAAGTATCCGGCTCTTTTTTTTCTGTAATGGGTAAAAAGATATGCAGGGTTTTAATTTGGCTAAAATCGAGTGTTTTAAACTGTTTTAAAAGCGATTCGTTTAACGCATGATGGTTGGGGTCGGTTAGCAGTAACCTGTCTTTTAACGCTTGTTTTCTGATTTCGGCTTTAAACATAAAACAAATATAATATTTTTCAAACCTCTTAGGTTTCGAAAACCCGCGGGGTTTTGTAATCTAAGATCTAAAGGCTTTGGTTAAATAAACCCGATTGTAGTGGTAGCTGCCGGCTACACGCCGGCACTACAAAGGGAGCGGGACTGTTGTAACCCAAGCACACGAACCCTGATTTTCCAAAAAAATGACCATCTAAGTCACCTAAGTAATACCTAAGAGATGCGGTTTATTTAGCATTATGGGTTTAACCCTCACAGATTTTGAGGAACAAAAAAGCCTCTGAAATTAAATTTCAGAGGCTTTTAAATGTGAATTTGAAATTATTTTACACGCTCAACATATTCGCCGGTACGGGTATCAATTTTAATTTTATCGCCTTGGTTTACGAACATTGGTACTTTAACTTCAACACCGTTTTCTAATGTTGCTGCTTTTAATGCATTTGTAGAAGTATCACCTTTAACAGCAGGCTCAGAATAAGTAATTTCGAATTCTGCAAAGTTTGGTAATTGCGCCATAATAGCTTCATCGCTTTCCATAGAAACGATGATGTTCATGCCTTCTTTTAAGAATTTAATAGCCGAACCAAATAAAGATTTCTCTACATTAAACTGCTCGTAGCTGTTGTTGTCCATTACTACCAAATAATCACCTTCTTCGTATAAATATTGGTAATCACTGGTTTCTACGCGACAGATTTCTACAGCCTCGTCGGTATTCATACGTGCCTCAACAATTCTGCCCGATTTAATGTTACGGAATTTACCGGTGTAAAATGCGCCACCTTTTCCTGGTGTACGGTGATTCCATTCGTCAACAGTAACCAGCTCGTTGTTGATACGAAGAATGTTACCTGTTTTAATTTCTGATGCTTTTGCCATATTGTGTTATCCTAAATTGGATTTATATTTCAGTTTTTCGTGACGGCAAAGGTAAAATTATTTTAATAAAAACCTATAAAGGTTTAAGGGATAAGGCTTAGGGTTTAAGGAAATCTAAGCCTTCAATTTTGCTATTTTACCCGCTCGATATATTCGCCGGTTTTGGTATCAATCTTCACCTTATCTCCCTGGTTAATAAATAATGGAACCCTAATTTCAGCGCCAGTTTCTACAGTGGCATATTTCTGCGCGTTGGTTGAGGTATCGCCTTTCACAGCGGGTTCAGAGTAGGTGATTTCCAGCTCTACACTATTAGGCAATTGGGCGACGATCGGTTCATCGCTTTCAAAAGCAATGGTTACATTCATGCCTTCTTTCAGGAATTTAATCGAACTGCCAAAAAGCAGCTTTGGGATGTTGTACTGTTCGTAAGTGTTGTTATCCATTACTACCAGGTAATCGCCATCCTCATACAGGTATTGATAATCATTGGTCTCCACACGGCAAATGGTCACCTCTTCATCTGTCCGGAAACGGTATTCTACAATTTTCCCGGTTTTTACATTGCGCATACGGGCCTGATAAAAAGCCCTTAAATTTCCTGGAGTACGGTGGATATATTCTTCTACACTTACCAACTCTCCGTTAAAACGAAGCACATTTCCGCTTTTTACTTCTGATGCTTTTGCCATTTATAATGAAATATTGTTTTGTCAATTGTTTTGAATACCAAAGTTAAAAAAATGAATGATGATTTGAAAAGCGAAACCAGCATTAATCGGGTAGGACGGTCCCGCTTTTTCTTCAATCTTTTTGTAATTATATGTGCAAAATTATTGAAGTGGCTGCACCAAAAAGTATTTTCGTGCAATCGGGTTTAGCAATGTGAGGCTTGTGCACAAAATAATTGCCACCGAAACGACAAAAAACTCCGCATAAAAGAAATGCCTTTGGGAACCACTCCAAAGGCATAATCAACCTAAACCTCAAACTAAACTATGAAAAACTCTTTGCCTTTTAAGGGCTATATTTTTGATTCCGCAATGCGGAAAATATGAACGTTTCCTGGAAGAGATAAATTAAATAATTGTTTCTCTTTTTGGTGGTGCAAAGGTAAGAACAATTTATCAATTACAAAATATTTTTTAAAAAAATTATTTTTAGTACAAATGTATGACAAAACATACGTTTAAGAAAAGGCTTTTTTGGGTATTAACCTACTTATAGTCTGACATTTGTAGTTGTACAGAGCAGAATTCGTATTCTTGTATTTGATTTGAACCAATTATGGTAAGCCGCTCTTTTCCAAAATTTTCGATCAGTTCGCGGTACCAATTTATTCCCTGAACATCTAAATTACTCGTTGGCTCGTCTAAAAATAAAATAGGTGTATCCGCACAGCAGGCCAAAGCTAGTTTGGTTCTTTGCTTCATGCCTGATGAGAAATATTTAATTTCTTTGTTTGCCGCCTTTTCCAAACCTAATATGCCGATCAGATTTTTGGCATCAACTCCGGCAGCAAAATTTTTAAACTTAAAATGAAAATCAATGATCTCTTTTAGGGTAAAAGTTTCAACCAGTTCGAGATATGGCGCTGCCAAACTGATGTACTTGTAGATATTCTCTACAGGGATATCTTTTGTGTCTGAAAATGAGACTTCGCCCTCAGAAGGGGATAAGCTACCCGTTAGCACGCTTAATAATGTTGATTTGCCAGAGCCATTAGGGCCTAATATGGCATAACTATTACCAGAAGAAAATTCAGTGCTTAAATTCCTGAAAATCCATTCCTTATTAAACCTTCTGCCAACATTTTGTAATGTAATATTCATTTGCAGTAGGGCGTTTAGGGTTTAGCGCTAAGCGGTTTAGTCATACAAACGCTGTTATCAACGCCAATGTACTGGCCATAGTTAGGGATAATATGATATCCTACTTTTTGATAAAGTGCGATGGCTTCGGGTTGTTTTTTGCCTGTTTCGAGCACTGTGGCAGAAAAACCTATTTCGGTTGCCCAGTTTTCCAAGGCGGTTAAAATTTTAGCGGCTATGCCTTTATTTCGGTAGTCGGGATGCACAAACATCCTCTTTACTTCTGCTTCGGTTGCCGAGAAAGGTTTTATGGCACCACAACCAACGGGTACATCATTTTGGTAGGCAACAATCACTTCTTTAATGGCATCAACTTTGTTAAACTGCGCATAAAAAGTATGATCGTCACCATCTCTAACAGCTAAATCCTGATCCAGTAAGGCAACCAATTGTCTGAAATCCGTATGGTCTGAATCTGTTCTGATTAGCGTTAAATCACTCATGAATATTTGTTTTGCTTTAAGCTTTGGTCTCTTTGCTTTAGGCTTAGCTTCCCATGCCAAAGCCCTTCATTACCCCACGGTTAGAATTGCGGATAAAATCTACAATTTCATCACGAATTTCCGTTGGTTTAAATTCTGCTTCGATCATGTCTAAAGCTTTGGTTACGTTATTGTGCTTTACAAAAAGCACACGGTAAATTTCCTGAATCTCATCAATTTGCTCGTTGGTAAAACCTCTTCTACGCAAACCCACAGAGTTAATACCTGCATAAGAAAGTGGCTCTCGAGCCGCTTTAACATAAGGCGGAACATCTTTACGTACCAATGAACCACCAGTTACAAAGGCATAAGAACCAACTTTAACGAATTGGTGTATAGCAACCAAACCTGCCAAAACTACATTGTTTCCAATAGTAATGTGGCCAGCCAATGTGGTGCTGTTAGAGAAAATACAGTTATTTCCAACCTCGCAATCGTGAGCGATGTGTGAATAAGCCTGAATTAAACAATTACTGCCAATGGTCGTTTTCCATTTATCTTTAGTGCCACGGTTAATGGTAACACACTCACGTATAGTAGTATTATCGCCAATTTCTGCAGTAGTAATTTCGCCGGCAAATTTCAAATCCTGTGGTTCGCCAGAAATAACAGCACCAGGGAATATGCGGCAATTTTTGCCGATACGTGCGCCATCCATAATGGTCACGTTCGATCCGATCCAGGTTCCCTCTCCAATTACAACGTCTTTGTGTATGACTACAAAAGGTTCTATTACCACGTTTTCGGCAATTTTTGCCTGAGGATGTATATATGCTAGGGGTTGTATCATTATTGGGCGGGTTCTGCTTGTTTAACTTTTGAAATTTGAGCCATCATTTCGGCTTCGACAACGATTTTTTCGCCAACCATACCTACACCTTTCATCTGGGCAATGCCTCTTCTGATGGGTTCAAGTAAATCGCAACGGAAAACAATTGTATCGCCAGGAAGAACCTGTGCTCTAAAACGTACGTTATCTATTTTTAAGAAATAGGTTAAATAATTTCTTGGATCCGGTACGGTACTTAACACTAAAATACCACCAACCTGGGCCATTGCCTCAATTTGAATTACCCCCGGAAAAACCGGTGCACCAGGAAAATGACCCTTGAAAAACTCTTCGTTCATGGTTACGTTTTTAACGCCTACCACGTGGTTTTTAGAAAGTTCTAATATTTTATCAACGAATAAAAATGGCTGACGGTGAGGCAAAATATCCATGATCTGAACCACGTCATATAATGGTTTTGCACTTGGGTCGTATACCTTTTGTACTTTTTTGTTTTTCTCTTTTTTAATGGCTGCTTTAATCTTTTTTGCAAAGGCAACGTTTGCTGCATGACCTGGTCGGGCCGCCATAATGTGACCTTTTAAATGCATCCCAACCAAAGCTAAATCGCCGATCATATCTAACAACTTATGACGGGCAGGCTCGTTCTGGTAACGCAATTCCATGTTATTCAAAATCCCTTGCGGGGCAACATCAATATCTTTACGGTTAAATAATTTAGCCAAATGGCTCAATTCGTCTTTGGTAACCTCTTTATCTACAATTACAATGGCATTATTTAAATCTCCACCTTTAATTAAATTGTGCGATAACTGATATTCTAATTCGTGTAAGAAGCAGAAAGTGCGACAAGAAGCAATTTCTTTCTTAAACTCAGCAATGGTATTAATACCGGCGTGCTGGCTGCCCAAAACAGGAGAGTTGTAATCAATCATACACGTAAAACGGTAATCGTCTAACGGCATGGCCACAATTTCTACTTTTCTATCTTCTTCGGTATAGGTAATGTTATGTGGAATGGTAAAATACTCACGATCTGCATTCTGCTCAACTGTGCCTACTTCTTCCAATAAATCAACAAATTGGATAGAGCTTCCATCCATAATTGGTGTTTCAGGCCCGTCTAATTTAATCAGTATGTTGTCAAGATCCATGCCTACTAAAGAAGCCATTACGTGCTCTACAGTACTTACGCTTGCACCGTTTTGAGTAAGTGTAGTGCCTCGTGAGGTATCGGTAACGTTATCTGCATCGGCTTCGATAATCGGGTGGCCATCTAAATCAATACGCTGAAATTTAAATCCATGATTTTCGGGAGCCGGGCAAAATGTTAAAGTCACATTAGCTCCTGTGTGTAAACCTACACCAGATGCTGATATTTCTTGTTTAATCGTTTTTTGTCTAACGTTCATTGTGTATTGTATTCTTTTCCAGTTCAGCTGTAAGCCTTTTCAATTCCTCTTCGAGCGCGTTTATTCTTTTTTCTACATCCGGAAGATGTTTGAAAATTACCGAGGCACGCATCCAGTTGCGTAAGGGTTGCGCCGGACTACCGTGCCATTGTTTATTTTCTTCTGTGATGTTAAAATTTATACCGGCCTGAGCACCAATCTGTGTTCCCTTTGCTAAGGTTAAGTGACCGGCTATACCAACCTGCCCACCGACTACACTGTTTGGGCCTATTTTTGTACTGCCTGATATGCCCGATTGCGCGGCTAAAACAGTATTCTCGCCAATTTCAACGTTATGGGCAATCTGGATCAGGTTGTCGATTTTTGCACCTTTCTTTACAATTGTTGATCCCATTGTTGCACGATCTACAGTAGTATTTGCGCCGATTTCTACATCATCTTCAATTATGACGTTTCCAATCTGAGGGATTTTATTGTAAGTGCCGTCCTTTTGTGGGGCGAAGCCAAAACCATCGCTTCCGATAACCGTATTAGCATGAATAATAACCCTGGCACCAATTATTGAATTGTGATAAATTTTTACTCCGGGGAAAAAAGTGCTGTTATTGCCGATTTTAGAATTAGCGCCAATAAAAGTTTGCGCATTTATTTTACAGCCATCTGCAATTTCTACGTTTTCGGCCACATAAGCAAAAGCATCTATAAATACATTTTTGCCAATTTTTGCTGTTGGGTGTATATATGCCAGTTTATCAATTCCAGATTGTGCAGCCTGTGCGTTTACCGCCTCATTATATTTATCCAACAAAATGGTAAAGGCACTATAAGGATTTTCAACCCTTATTAAGGTGCTGGTATAAGGCTGAGTAGGAGCAAAGTCTTTTGATACGATAACAACTGACGCCTGAGTAGAGTACAAAAAGTTTTCGTACTTAGGGTTGGAAAGAAAAGACAAAGAGCCTTCTTTCCCGTCTTCTATTTTAGAAAGTTCAGTAACGGCTACATCAGGGTTACCATCAATGGAACCGTTTAGAAACTGACTTATCTGCGTGGCAGTAAATTGCATCGTACAAAGGTATGTGTTAAATTGATATGAACAAAAAAACCTGCTCGGGTTAAAGGGTGTATATTTTACGCAATAATAAGACTTAAAACGGCACTAAAAGTTAAATATTTTGTTAAATAACCTTAAATCCCTCTGGGATAACAGAGGATATATTTTTCTACAGTTTTTTGCAGCGACTCCAGATTAGACAAATCAGAGGCTTTTGCAATATCAACAATGTCGTTATTTTTCATCAAAATCTTAATATTTCCAACTCCTGCATTATATGCGCGGTTTTGAATAGAATCGGTGAAAACAAAATACCGGGCTTCTTCTGGCTTAATTTCTAATAAACTGACTGCAGCATCCTGCAAAAAGTTTACACGGTCGCTATTTGCCATTTCGTTGCCCATTTCCACCTTATAAAGATTTCTGGAAGTAAGCATTTTACATAATGCAGACAAAATTTTATCATCATGTTTGGTCCAAACCTTAACGGCAGCATAAATATCCTGATCATCAAGGTTGGTAAAATGCTCTAAATTTTCGTGCTGTGCAAAGAAATTAGCCTCGTTGATATCGTTTTTTAGAAAATAATTTAAGGATGGTGAAGCAAACAAGTTTTCGCCTGCTGCGGATAATTCTTTTGCACGTTCTAATAATTTCACCAAGATCATCTCGCCTGATATTACTGTTTTGTGCAGATAAACCTGCCAATACATCAGCCTGCGGGCAATTAAAAATTTCTCAATGGAATAAATGCCTTTCTCTTCAATCACTAGGTCATCATCGTAAACATTAAACATTTTAATAATCCGATCGAAACTGATTACGCCTTCACTTACGCCTGTAAAAAAACTGTCGCGGTTTAAATAATCCATTCTATCGAGATCTAACTGACCAGAAATCAATTGATGAAGAAATCTTTTAGGGTAGGTGCCGTTAAAAACCTCAATCGCATGGGTTAAACGTCCGTCGAAGTGTGCATTCAGATCATGCATCAGTTTTGCGGAGATATCTTCGTGCCTGATTCCGGTAACCAATGAATGTTCTAATGCATGTGAAAAAGGGCCATGGCCGATATCGTGTAATAAGATGGCCAAAATGGCGGCTTCTTCTTCGCCGTCGGTTATGGCATGTCCTTTACTTTTTAAAAGATTTATGGCCAGACTCATTAAATGCATCGCACCCAAAGCATGGTGAAAACGCGTGTGCAAAGCCCCCGGATAAACTAAATGGGTCATTCCAAGCTGTTTGATATAGCGCAAACGCTGGAAATAAGGATGTGAGATCACATCGTAAACCAATTCAGATGGGATACTGATGAATCCGTAAACCGGATCATTTATTATTTTCTTCTTGTTCAATCGTTAAAAATAGTTAAATAGATAGATACGGTACAAAAATTGCTATTTTTATTCACAGTTTGATTTACCTGCCAAAATTAAAGGGCAATACTTACCTATTTTTACAATAACATGCAAGAAACTAAAATATTATGGGCCGATGATGAAATCGACCTGTTAAAACCTCATATATTATTGTTAAATGATAAAGGTTATCACGTAACCACATTTACCAATGGAAACGACGCTTTGGAAGCATTTGGAAAAGCCCACTTTGACCTGGTTTTTCTCGATGAGAATATGCCGGGAATGAGTGGCATCGAAACTTTGTCGGCCATTAAAAACCTCAACCCAGATGTTCCGGTTGTGCTGATTACCAAAAGTGAAGAAGAAAACCTGATGGAAGATGCGATAGGCAGTAAAATTGATGATTACCTGATCAAACCGGTAAATCCAAAGCAGGTTTTGTTAACCATTAAAAAGTTAATTGATAATAAACGTCTGGTGAGTGAAAAAACCTCTATGGCTTATCAACAGGATTTCCGCCGTTTAGGAATGACTTTGGGCGACAGGCTTAATTATGAAGAGTGGATTGACGTGTACAAAAAGATCGTTTTTTGGGAGCTTGAATTAGAAAAACTGGACGATCCGCAGATGCATGAAATTTTAACCATGCAAAAGCAGGAGGCCAATACACAGTTTACAAAATTTATTGAAGAAAATTACCTGGATTGGATTAAGAACAAAGACAAGGCTCCTTTGCTTTCGAATGAGTTATTAAAGAAAAAAGCCTTTCCGCATATCAACGATAATACGCCTGTGTTTTTTATCCTGATTGATAACTTACGTTATGATCAATGGAAAATCATTAATCCGTTAATTTCTGAATATTTCAGGATTGATGAGGAGGATATGTACACGAGTATTTTGCCAACGGCGACACAATATGCGCGTAACGCTATTTTTTCAGGTATGATGCCTTTAGACATGGAGAAACGTTTTCCTCAGCTTTGGCAGAACGATGATGATGAGGGAGGAAAAAATATGCACGAAGAGGCTTTCCTGGCTGACAATATTAAACGCAACTTAAGAAAAGACTGTAAATTCAGTTATAATAAGATCTTAACTTTTGAGCAGGGAAAGGATTTGGTTGAGCAGACCAATAACCTGTTGCAGAATGATTTTAATGCCATTGTATTCAACTTTGTTGATATGTTAAGTCATGCGCGTACCGATATGCAGATGATTCGTGAATTGGCTAATGATGATGCGGCTTACCGTTCGTTAACCTTATCCTGGTTTGAGCATTCTCCACTTTGGGATTTATTGAAAAAAATATCTCAGAAAAAGGTAAAAGTGATCATTACCACTGATCACGGAACCATCCGCGTTAAAAAACCAGTTAAAGTCATTGGCGATAGGAGCACAAACACGAATTTACGTTACAAACAAGGCAGAAACCTTAATTTTAATGCAAAAGAAGTGTTTTTAATTAAAAACCCTCACGATGCTTTATTGCCAAAAATCAACATCAGCAGCAGTTATATTTTCGCAAGAGAAGATAGTTATTTCGTTTATCCGAATAATTACAATCAGTTTGTAAACTACTATAATGAAACCTTCCAGCACGGCGGGATTTCGTTAGAGGAAATGATTATTCCGGTAGTAACGTATTCGCCGAGGTAGTTTAAGGGATTTGAGATACTAGATTTGAGACATGAGGCCGTTCATTTTCAATAGGATCGTCCTCCTGGACTTGTTTCAGGATCTGCCGCGATGGTAGGGTCTTCGACAGGCCCAGACTGACAAAACGCAAATAATCAGGCAAAAGCAATGCAATTATGTATTACTTTTGCCTTTATTTTTTTAAAATGGATATCGAAGTAAATAGTTTAGCCGATTTACCTGTAGTAGCACAACAGCTTTCAAATTTTGCGGGCAAGGAGAAAGTCTTCATTTTTGAAGGCGATATGGGCGCCGGGAAAACCACTTTTATTAAAAATTTCTGTAAACATTTAGGGATAGCCGATGTAGTTTCGAGTCCAACCTATTCTATTGTAAATGAATATGAAAGCCCGAACGGTCCCGTTTTTCATTTCGATTTTTACCGTATAAAAGATATCCGCGAAGCTTATGATTTGGGTTATGAAGAATATTTTTATGGCGGTGGCGTTTGTTTAATAGAATGGCCGGAACGAGTGGAAGAATTATTACCCGAAAAACTTATAAAAGTGGAGATTAAGGTGCTGGATGAAAACCGCAGATTGTTCAGGTTTTCGAAGGGATAACAATTAGTTATCAATAAATTAACAGATTTTCCGTATCTTGAACAACCTAAAACTATCATAATTTTAATTCAACATGGCTACAGGATTACGCGAAGGAATGGCCGATATAGCTCGTCAGGGTTTACTACAAACGCAAGAAGCAAAGTTAGAAACCAGAAATAAAAAAAACAGTCTATACATAGGAATACCAAAGGAAATTTCTTTCCAGGAAAATAGAATTGCATTAACCCCTTTATCTGTTGCTTTATTGGTAAATAACGGACATCGGGTTGTTTTGGAAAGTGGTGCAGGTATCGCCGCTAATTTTTCTGATACCGAATATGCTGAGCAGGGCGCCAAAATTGCCTATAACAAAAAGGAAGTTTTTGATGCGGATATCCTGGTGAAAATTGCACCTCCCATGCTGGAAGAAATTGAGATGATGCATAAAGGGCAAACGCTTATTTCTTCTTTACAAACCGGAACGCTAAAGCAGGATTATCTGAAAGCATTGATGCATAAAAAAATTAATGCGTTATGTTTTGAGAATCTTCGCGACGAAGGTAATATACTCAGTGTGGTACGTGCCATGAGCGAAATAGTAGGCTCGACCTCTATTTTAATTGCTGCAGAATATTTAAGTAATGTAACTGGAGGTAAAGGATTAATGTTAGGAGGCTTTACTGGGGTTCCACCAACAGAAATTGTTATTTTGGGTGCAGGAACGGTTGGCGAATATGCAGCCAGAACAGCTTTGGCATTAGGGGCTGAAGTAAAAGTTTTCGATAGTTCTATTTATCGCTTACGCCGCCTGCAGAATAATTTGGGCAGCAGGGTGTTTACCTCGGTCATGCAACCCATTGTTTTAAATAAAGCCATTATAACCTGCGACGTAGTAATAGGTGCCATAAGGGCTACCCACGGGCGGAGTCCTTGCATCGTAATGGAAGAAACCGTTGCCCGCATGAAACCACACTCTGTGGTAATTGACATTAGTATTGATCAGGGTGGCTGTTTCGAAACTTCTGAAGTGACCAACCACACCAATCCGGTATTCAGAAAATATGATGTTATCCACTATTGCGTGCCTAATATAGCCTCGCGTGTGCCAAGAACGGCATCTTACGCTTTGACGAATATTTTTGCACCCATTTTATTAGATATTGGTGAATTTGGAGGTTTAGTGAATATGGTTTGGAATAAACCGGGTATTCGGGAAGCACTTTATATTTATCAAGGTAATTGCACCAATAAAGATCTGGCCGATATGTTTAATCTGCCGTTCAAGGATCTTGAATTATTGGTGGTTTCGAATCAATAAAAAGATGTAAAATGGGAGATGTAAGAGGGATAATGGGGACGATTGATGCCTGATCACTATACTTGATATAATTATGATAAAATTCAATCTGCTAGCTTTATTCTTTTTCTTTTCGGTTGCTGTAAATGCCCAAAATAAACCTCTTGCAATAAAAAAGCTGGTTGTAGTAAGTTCTTATAACCAATACCTGGCTTCTGTAAAATCGAATCCGAGTAATGAACTGGTTGAAATTAAAAAAGCCATTCCCAATATTAAACTTGATATCCGCTACGCTACTAAAAATAACTTTATGCAGCAGGTAATGTATAAACAGGCGAGGGCTTTTGCCCGAAGACCAGTGGTAGAATCGTTAAAAAAGATCCAAAAGGAATTAAATAAAAAAGGCTACGGGTTAAAAATATTTGATGGTTATCGACCTTATGCCATTACTGTTGAGTTTTATAAAAAAGCAAGCGATAAAAATTTTGTGGCCAATCCGGCAAAAGGATCTAAACACAATAGGGGCTGTGCCGTAGATTTAACACTGATTAATCTGAAAACAGGAAAAGAATTGGTGATGCCAACGCCCTATGATAGTTTTTCAGCTGCGGCTGCGGCAAAATATGAAAATGTATCTCCCGAGGCCAGGAAAAACCGCGATTTCCTGATCGCTGTCATGGCAAAATACCAGATGAATGTGTTGGAAAATGAATGGTGGCATTATGATTTCTCGGGGTGGAGAAATTATAATTTAATGGATATTCCTTTCGAAAAGCTATAGTGGTTCAGTGGTCATTAGTTCATTAGTTTGGGTGCCAAGTTGTAATCTTCAGGGCCAGCGTCATCCTGAACTTGTTTCAGGATCTAATCCTCATTCTTAAGACCTTAATTTTATCCGTGGTGTAAGATGTTGCCATCTTACACTAAATTTATCTCTCCAATTGTCAGGTAGTAACACCTGACATCAGAAACTACAAATGGTGTGGCCTGCCATATTGATCCATTTTAACCCTTGCTTTATCTTCTTTTACCGATAATTCGAAAATGTAATCATAATCATCGTCGGTTAATTCTTCTTTTGGCCTTTTGCCACCAAGGGCTTCAATAATTTCGAGTACGGTATTGGAATGAGCTGCAACCATCACCGTTTTACCCACATAATTGGTTTTAATGCTATCCACAAGCGATTTAATGTCTTTATAATTAATCACTTTTGGGATCATCAATGAATCTAAGGTTTGATGTGTTCTTTTAGTTGGAGTGGCGAAGGCGACATCAAATTTTACTTTTTTTAAATATTTTGCTAAATCGGCAACACGGATTTTTCCTTCATCCGATAGGCTGGGATCGGTATCCTGTGGGTTTGATTTATCCTTCTCAGCATGTCTAACAATCCAAACAGTGGTGGTTTGTGCTGAAATCGCATTGATAAAGAGTAGGCTTAACGACAGGAATACAAGCAGTTTTTTCATGTCATAAATATTCAAAAATTAATTGGATAAGGAAAGGTTAAAAATTTAAGGCTTTTATTAAGCGATCAAGATCTTCTTTTTCATGCCAACTGCTCAAAACAATTCGATTTATCGGCTTGGATTCGGGTTTTGGATAAGGAAAGGATGAAATCAGGATCTTTTCTTTTAACAAGTGGTTTACCAAAGTAGCATCTTGTGCTAAAAATGCGGGAAACGCTGGTTCAAACGTCCATGTTTCATTTAAATTGGCAGTAAGTAACTTTATATTTTCCTGTAATCTTGCCCGTGCATCGTGGTATATTTTTTCGGCATGGATAAAAGCAAAAAGGCTGGCTGCTGATGGAGGAGATGCCCCAATAAAAATATTGCTGTTTTTTAGTTTTGCGATAACGGCATTCGAACCCAGAACCAATCCAGCGTCAACCCCTAATGCTTTTGCCATTGAGGCTACAACAACCCGTTCGATATTAGCTTTAACCGGGAGATTGATAAATGCACCCATTCCATCATTGTTTACCCCAATACCATGCGAATCATCAACAATTAAGATAATCTCTTTTTCTGGCTGTATTTCGGTTAAGAAGTTAAAATCATAAATTTCAGGAAAAAGGTTGTTCATGGAGTTGCTGATCAGTACCCATGTTTTCTCTCCGGAAGTATTGATGAGGTTTATTTTTTCCTTCTTCCAATCATTAAATGTTTGTTGATTGGCAGACTGATCGGTTAACCAAAGCGCAGGATGCGTAACCGGAGCATAAATTACTTTACCTAATGCAGATAAACCTTTAACGGTAAGCTGCGCAGCTAAATATCCGCTTGAAGTAATGAGCGCAGCTTCTGCTCCATACCGCTTGGCGGCTACTTTTTCTGCTTCATCATAAATGCCCAGTTGAATATTATTGGTACGGCTGGTGCCGTTGTTTAAGCCAAATTTTTTTATCCCTTCCAGATGTAAATTGATAAAATCCTGATTTTTGGGAATACCCAGATAGGCCGTTCCACCAAAATATAAATAAGAATTTCCATCAATATTGATCCTATTTGAAAAAGGCTGATTTATCGATTTAAAATTTGGCATTAAAAATTATCATGTATGTAAGTCACTATCCTTACCATTTCGGCCCGTACTTCTGCAGTTGGTTTTACAAAATTATTGTTCATAAAGGAATAAATATAGGTTTTACCCTTTTTGGTAATTACATATCCGCTTTGGTTATGCACGCCGCCTAATGAACCTGTTTTGCCATATACAAATGGTTTGTCGGTTTTTGGGTAAGCACTTTTTAAGGTTCCGCTTTTTCCTCCGGCAGGCAGCATATCGAACAGCTTTTCAGGATTGTTTACCAGCTTATAAATGGAATCAAGTAAGTACACATTATCACGGGGTGTAAATAAATTCTGACGGGACAAACCAGATCCATCAGCCCATTTAACTGTATCAGGCAAAAAAGAAAGGTAGTTTTTGGTAATGTACTGAATGGCCTTTACGGTACTCAGCGTATCGCCTATCTGGTTGGAGCATACAAGTAATAAGTGTTCTGCTATAAAATTATCGCTGGGCAGCATCATGTGTTTCAAAACGGAATCACGTTTTGCGCCCCGCAAAGTTTTGGCATCCGAAGGAATTTTAAGATCGATTAGGCCAACAGGCTTGTGCAGGGTATCAGATAATACTTCAATAGTAACCTGCGCACTGGTTTTATAAGGGTTTTGCTGGTTATAACCGGCTTTCGCAGCAACGGCAGGATAATGGAAGCTATTGGTTAAAAAATCACGTGTTACCTGAAAATTGCCTGTGGTTTTTGTCGAGTCGGCTTTAAAGCATGGTGCAAAAACCTTCGGCTCGATGTTAATTTTATTCGGCCCCGCGTAAGTAGAGGTCACCATGTTATCCATAATCGGCATTTCGGTAATTTCTGGCTGGTAATAATAATCGTAATCGTCCCAGGCCCAGCCATCTCCAAAGAAATTGCCCGAATAGCGTCCTGGAGCAAAGAACAGCTTTTTATTGGAGGCAAGCAGGAAATTATAAGCAGATTTATCTTTCACGGCGAACTGTAGAAATGAAGGATCACCTGTCCCCCAAAAAATCAACGAATCGTTCCGTTCGATATATTTTAATGCCGGCATTAAATCGGGCAACATTTTTAAACTGGCAAAAAAGGTGTATAATTTTGTGTTAGAGGCCGGTGTGAAATATTTATCGGCATCTTTCTCAAAAATCATTTTTTTATCGGTAGGGTTGTAAAGCGCAAAACCAACCTGGTACTGCTTAATTACTTGCGAATTTTTGAATTCTTTAGCTACTTTTTTCGAAATGATCTTATTGGTTGAACAACCTGTTAACAGACAAACAGATAGAACAAACGCAAGAAAAATGAAATTATGGTTTTTTAAGGGGAACATCTGCTAAATTTAAGGGGCATAATTATCAACTAATTTATTAAATTTAGTTTAATGTTAACCAAATATAGTCCAGGTGTAATAATTTGTTTACGTAAACTAAGCATTTGCCTGGGCCTGGTATTTTTTGTGTTTTCAGTTTCGGGACAGGAATTTCTTTTTAAAGGAAACCGGCAAAAGCAATCCATTTCTTTTAAGTGTATCAAAAACCTAATGGTTATTCCGGTATATGTAAATGGAAAAGGGCCG
Source organism: Pedobacter alluvionis (assembly GCF_003664035.1). GTDB lineage: Bacteria > Bacteroidota > Bacteroidia > Sphingobacteriales > Sphingobacteriaceae > Pedobacter > Pedobacter alluvionis. The sequence continues at coordinate 120,367 of NZ_RCCK01000013.1, read as the reverse complement.
TATGATTTTGTTCTTGATACCGGAGTTGGCCCCATGATTATTACTGATCCGTCTATTATCGATTCATTAAATTTTAGTAATCTCCGTAAAATTAAAGTTTCTGGCCTTGGCATCGAAACCGTTGAGGCCTATGTATCTCAAAGCCTTGATGTAAAAGTAGGGAGTACAAGCATTAAGTATATACCAGCGGCGATCTTAAAAGAAGATCTCTTTAACCTGTCGGGACATTTAGGACTGAAAATTTACGGATTGTTGGGTTTCAGTTTTTTTAACAGTTTTATTGTTGATATCAGGTATAGTGAAAATAGGCTCATTATTTACGATCACGATGCTAAGATTAAATACCGTGGTAAAAAAATACCTATTGAAATAGAGAACCAGAAGCCATATATTTTAGCTACCATTGATGCTCCAGGTAACAAAACAGTTGAAGCCAGGTTTTTAATGGATACCGGGGCTAGTCACGCTCTATCGCTCGAAATGTTAAATGGAACTGAATTCCCGCTACCAGAAAAAAAAATCAAAGCTAATTTAGGAATGAGCCTTAGTGGCCAGATTAAGGGATATGTTGGTCGTTTAAGTAAATTTAATATTGGCGGCCATGTTTTTAAAGATGTTGTTGCGGGATTCCCCGATTTTGAGAGCATTGCGTATAAAATCGACTTATCCAAACGGAATGGTAATTTAGGCGCCGATTTACTTCGGAAATTTAATATTCAGTTTAACTATCAGGGAGGCTTTATTTATGTTAAGCCCAATGGGTTAAGTAAAATCCCTTTCGAACATGATATGGTGGGTATGGTGCTTTATCTTGATCAGAAAGAATATAAAAGAGTTCTGATTGGAGAAATAGACGAAAATAGCCCGGCAGAAAAGGCAGGTTTATGTGCTGACGATGAAATTATTGCGGTAAACTTTAAAAACATTGATGCTTATTCTTTGAACGATCTTGCCGAAATGTTTAAATCGAAGGCAGACAGAAATATAATTCTCGAAATTTTCAGGGATAATCAAGTCTATTTTAAAGTGGTGCGCCTCGAAAAGAGGATTTGATTAAGCGTAATTTTCCAGTTACAAATGTTTTGCCGTGTAACAACACTTTAACTTTAACCTCTCATTGCCAAGCAAACTAACTTTATAACAGATGAAGAAAAATTTTAAGGTACTTGCCCTAGCAGGTATCGTAGCACTTGGTGTAGCCGGATCAGGTTCGGTATATGCCCAGAAAAAAGCTAAAACAACTAAAGGAGCCACGCCAGCAACGCCAACTGCAGCCCCTAAAAAAGAAGGAATTAAACCATTTTCAGAAGTAATTACTGCAAAAGCCAGAACAACTAATGGCTTATTTAAAACACACAAAGTAGACGATAAATGGTATTTTGAGATACCAGACTCAATGATTAACCGTGAAATGCTTGTAGTTACCCGTTTGGCAAAAGTGCCGGCCGGCGTAAAAGTGGGCAACCAACAATATGGTGGTGAAGAATTAAATGAACAAGTATGGAAATGGGAGCGCAGGGGAAAACAAGTTTACATCCGCGTACCAAGTTATTCAACTAAGGCCGATCCGAACAGCGATATGTACGAATCGGTACAAAATTCTAATCTTGCGCAGATTTTAGCCAGCTTTGAGATTAAAGCCTATAACAAAGACACAACAGGAGTTGTAATTGATGTTACCGATTTTTATAATGGTGATGTAATGGCAATTGGCGCTACAGATCAGATCCGTAAAGCTTATAAAGTTACCATGTACGATGCAACACGTTCTTATATCGATACAGTAAAAACCTTCCCGATCAATGTCGAAGTAAAAACAGCTAAAACATACCGTGCAGCAGAATCTCCAACAGATAATAGTAATGGAGCCGTTACTTTCGAATTCAATACATCGATGTTGTTATTGCCCAAAACGCCTGTAAAAGCCAGGATAATGGATAGCAGAGTTGGTTTTTTTGGTCAATCTCAAATTGATTATGGAAGCAACGCACAAAGGGCAGAGCGCACCGCCTATATTCATCGCTGGAATCTGGTTCCGAAAGATACAAACGCTTATAAACGTGGCGAATTGGTAGAACCCGTAAAACCTATTGTAATTTATATTGACCCTGCAACACCAAAAAAATGGGTGCCGTTTTTGATCCAGGGGATTAATGACTGGCAGGTAGCATTCGAAGCCGCTGGTTTTAAAAATGCGATAATGGGTAAAGAATCACCAACACCGCAACAAGATCCTCAGTTTAGCGTAGAAGACTCCAGGTATTCTGTAGTTCGTTATTTTGCTTCAGATATTGCAAATGCTTACGGCCCGCATGTTAGCGATCCTCGTACCGGTCAGATTTTAGAAACGCATATTGGTTGGTACCATAATGTAATGAACCTATTGCGAAACTGGTATTTTGTACAAACAGCAGCGATTAATCCTGAAGTGCGTAAAGCGCAATTTACAGATGCACAGATGGGCGAGTTGATTCGTTTCGTTTCTTCGCACGAAATTGGCCATACCTTAGGTTTGCCACATAACTTTGGCTCAAGCTATGCTTACCCGGTTGATTCGTTACGTTCAAAAACGTTTACAGATAAACACGGTACCGCACCATCAATTATGGATTATGCACGTTTTAATTACATTGCTCAACCCGGCGATGGCGTAACCAAACTTCATCCTCAAATTGGAGAATACGATAAATGGGTAGTGAAATGGGGATATTCCTGGATTCCCGGAAACAAAACTGCAGAACAGGAAAAAGAAATTTTAGATCAGTGGACCTTAAAAAATGCAGGTAACCCCCTTTATTTCTACGGCCGTCAGGGAACTTCATTAGATCCTCGTTTGCAGAGCGAAGATTTGGGCGACAATGCGATGAAAGCGAGTACTTATGGTATTGCGAATTTAAAACGTATTCTTCCGAACGTAGAAAAATGGACCTATCAAAAAGGAAAAGATTACAGCGATTTAAAAGAAATTTATACGGAAATTGTTGGCCAGTTTAATCGTTATATGGGGCATGTGGCAACAAATGTTGGTGGCTTAAGCGAAAATTTTAAAACCTACGATCAAAAAGGACCAGTTTATGCTTACTTGCCAAAAGCAAAACAAAAAGAAGCTATTGCTTTTTTCAATCAACAATTATTTACCACGCCACTTTGGTTAATCAGCAACGATCAATTAAGTAAATTCGATAATGGTGTGCTTTTAAACCGCATTAAAGGTGTTCAAACGAATACTTTGGGTAACTTGCTATCGGCATCCCGTATCGCACGTTTGTTAGATAATGAAACCAAAAACGGTGCTGCAAAAGCATACACCTTGCCTGAGTTATTTACTGATTTAAGGTCATCGGTTTTTGTTGCTGGTAGAGCAGATGCCTTTAAACGTAACCTACAACGTGCTTATGTAGACCGTTTACAAGATTTAATGACAAAAGATTCGGATCTTCCGGTTGGTTTCCCTGTTGATTATGCTGCAAGCTATGGTTTAACGCCAATCAATGTAGGTTTATCAGATATCAGACCGTTGGTTAGAGCTGAGCTAAAAACATTATTAGCTACTACAAAAGCCAGGGCAGCAGCAGGCGATGCCATTACAAAAGCGCACTACGAAGATTTAAATATCAGAATTAAAGATATTTTAGACCCTAAGAAATAATTAATGAATTACTGAATTAGAGAATGATTGAATGGCGATGTGTCCAATCAATCATTCAAAATTCAAAGAAGCGGAGCCGATCATTAAATTGATCGCTCCGTTTTTTTTAACCAAACCTCGCAGGTTTTCAACTCGATTCGTCATCCTGAACTCGTTTCAGGATCTATTTTTGAGATTAAATTCATAAGATCTTCAACAAAAGGATCATTCCTCGAATGATGTGTGGATAAAACCTGCGAGGTTTAAAATATTGTATAATTCTTGATGCTTTAACTTAAACAACATAACAGTTTTTTAATTTTATACCAAAATAAGGTTATGCTTAAAAAACTCTTCTGTGCACTTGCATTATTTACCTCGGGTTTCTCAGCCTTTGGCCAGAATGCCGACTCTATTACACTTGTAAAAGCTAAATGGCAGAGAGACAAGATTGCTAGACAGGTAATTTTATTCCGGCATCACTTCAATCAGAAAAACCTTTTCGCTGCTAATGAAAATATTTCGTTTTTAGAAATAAAAAACACCGGACGTAAGGCTTTATTTGCCATTGGTGCAGAAGAAAAGGAACTCATCACTACCAGTAATTTTGGTTTAAGAGATACGGCTATTGCTGCGGTAAACGGCAATTTTTTCGATATGAAAAATGGAGGCTCGGTAGATTTTGTTCGCGTTAATGGAAAAACCATTAATACCAACCGCCTTGATAAAAACGGAAACAGGGCTAGGCATCAGGAAGCAGCGGTTGTAATTGAAAACGGAAAAATTTCGATCAAAAAATGGGATGGAACAAGCGATTGGGAGACAAAACTGAGTGCTCAAAATGTTATGTTAAACGGCCCTTTATTAACTTTAAACCATATTGATATAACTTTAGATACCGCTGGTTTTAACCGCTTACGCCATCCCCGTACCTGCCTGGGTATAAAACCGAACGGAAGGGTAATTTTATTGACCGTTGATGGAAGAAATGAAAAGTCAGCAGGCATGAGTTTGTTCGAACTGACTAGATTAATGCGCTGGTTGGGCTGTATTTCTGCTATAAATTTCGATGGCGGCGGCTCTACCACTTTGTGGGTAAATGGAATTCCTGATGGTGGTGTAATCAATTATCCAACAGATAATAAAAAATGGGACCATGAAGGGCAGCGGAAAGTGGCCAATGTTATTCTGGTAAAGAAACAGGCTAAAAGATAAAATCCCTTCAACAAAACAAGCTTAAAAAAACTTATTTTAGCCCAATATTTTTATTGAAATGATTAAAAATACACTATATTTTTCCTTTTTTGTGCTCATGCTCAGTGCCTGTAAAATGGGTACTAAAACCAGCGATCCGACACTTCGGGATTTTACTTTTGAACCTGTTAAAGGCATCCGTTATGTTGAAGTAAAACGCCGGTTTAAAGATGGATATTCTTTCAATAAGGAGGGTTTTATGCAAAAGCCCTCGTGGATAATCCAGGTAGTTAAAGAAGACACGATGTCGGCCTGGAGTCCGCAGAAACACAGGATGCAGAATTTTTACCTGCAGTACGATCACGGAAATGTATATAACTTCGCAGCCGAATTTTTTAAGGTAAAGCACATTAGTAAGGACAGTCTGGTTTTTCAAAGGATCCAGGTTGATGGAAAAGTAATCGCCTCAGATGTCCGTTCGGATGTAAATATGACTTTTTATGCACAGGATTATATTAAAAATAATTTGAAGGCCAGGGCTGCCGATCTGCAAAAACCAACCAAGGCCGATACTGCTTTTATAGAGAAACGATCTGCTCAGGTTAATGCCAATAGTGATAATGCTTTTGCCGCTACAAACCCGGTTCAATTTATCCCTAAAAGCAAAATTGCAAGGGTCGAAAAAATCAGTACGGTAGACCGGACGAATAACAGAACCGAGGCTTATGATTATATGTTTCCGCAGTATATTATCCGGATAGACAGGGCTTATAAAGATTTTGCTTACCAGGTTGCTGCGGTTGTCGATTTTCAAGGAGGGATCCACGTAAAAACGGTTTATAACGTGCTTCCTGAAAATGCTGAAGCAAAAAAAAAGGTGGCCCAGGGAATAGCCGATATTTATGTTAGAAACCTCTTTGATGTGGCTCCGGGAACAACACTCGGGATTCCGCATAATAGTGAAATTACTTTAACAATAATTGGGAAGGCAATTAAAAGGCCTTAGTAATCTGCTATTTACAAAATTTTAACGTTAAAAAAATGTTAAAATTTATTTTGATTTTAAAAATTAAAACTTACCTTGCATACTTAATTTTAATACTTAATACAATGCAAGAAGGCACAGTAAAATTCTTCAATGTAACTAAAGGTTTTGGCTTTATCGTACCTGCAAATGGAGATAGCGAAATTTTTGTTCATTCAACAGGTCTTATCGACGAAATCCGTGAAAACGACAAAGTACAGTACGAAGTTGCTAACGGTAAAAAAGGCTTAAACGCCGTTAATGTGAAAGTAATTTAATTTATTTATCATATTTACAGAGAAGGCTGCTTTCTTGTGATGGCGGCCTTTTTTATTTTAGTTTTTTCTACCTCACAGATCATGACTTATTACTTCATCATTCCTGGTTTAGGCAATTCTGGCCCGGACCATTGGCAAACCCATTTCGAAAAATCAGGAGATCATTTTATCCGCATTAACCAAAAGGAATGGGATGCACCGGCAAATCAGGATTGGATTGAAAACATAGAATTGGCACTCACCGGATATAATTTGGATGATGTGGTTTTAATCGGTCATAGTTTAGGCTGTACAGCCATTGCCAATTGGGCAAAAGCTTACCAAAAGAAAATTAAAGGTGCATTATTGGTTGCGCCAAGTGATATAGAAGCACCAAAGTACAATTTTGATACGCCTGGTTTTGATCGTGTACCTTTGGATAAGATCAACTTTAAAACCATTGTTGTAGCCAGTATTGATGATGAATGGGTAACGTTAGAAAGGGCTGAGTTTTTTGCCGAAAATTGGGGAAGTGAGTTTATTAATATAGGTAATGCCGGACATATTAATGCCGCCGCGGGCTTTGGTGAATGGCCAAAGGGAATGGAGATTTTAAAAACTCTGGTTTAAAATTTATTCTTAACAACTCGTCATTTCGACCGTAGCGGAGAAATCTATTTATTACTGTCTAAAAGATTTCTCCGTTCCGCTGCACTCCAGTCGAAATGACGATCAAAAGTCTAATTCATCTTACTTCTGAGCAATTTTCTTCCTTAAAAATTGATCGAGGAAAATTAATCCAATTACCAGGTCTGCAAAAAGAAAGGCATAAATAGCCGCAGGTGTAATGTACTTCTCTAAGTTGAAGTCTAGATTCACCTTCAAATCAAATTTGGGCATTTCGAGGTTAACGTTATAAAATACATAACCTAATAAGGCTAGCAGAGAGATCACGAAAAAGCCGCCAATACCGTAAATAATCTTTTTATCCACCTTTGTTTTCATGGCTACCGGGGCGGGGACCATGGCAACGCTTTCCATTACGTTTCGGGTAAAAGACATAGAGGGTTCATCAAGGTCCAGCCCGTCAAATACTAAATTAAGTTTTAGCAGATCCTCGTACTGCGATTTAACGTCAGCATTTAATGCAATTTTTTCTTCGATGGCTTTTTTCAAGGATTCATCTAAATTCCCATCAATATAATCCCAAAGCTGTTGTTCTATTGTGTTCATAGTAACTCCTTTACTTCATCTTTTAACAAATATTGTAATTTTTCTTTAAGTCTTTGCCTGGCCCTGTGCAACTTTACTTTTATCGTATTGGGTTCCATATGCAATGCTGCGCCAATCTCTTCTAAACTCTGTTCGCCTTTATAAAACAGGGTAATAATAACCGCATCATCCGGTAAAAGCTGGGCAATGGCAATATTTAAAAAAGTATGGCTATCCTGTCGCTCATATCCATTAGCGTTAAAGCCGGAGGTCTGGTTTTCGAGCTGTAAAACGGTACCTTCATCATGTATTGATGTGGTATCCAAACGGTTTTTTCTTAAAAAAGTCATGGCCGTAGTATAGGTGATGGTGTACAACCAGGTGCTGAATTTAGCCGTTTGTTTAAAGGTGCCTAATGCTTTATATGCCTTTACAAAGCAATCCTGCGCAATTTCTTCGGCGTCTTCCCTGTTTTTCGAAAACCTTAAAGCAAGTGTAAATACAAATCGCTGATGGCGTTTCACCAATAAAGCGTACTGATCGGTTTCACCGTTCAATACTTTTTGGATCAGCTCTAAATCTGTAGGTTTTTGCTCCATGTTTAGCCTTAAGACTACATTAAAGATAAACAGGTTACAAGTGAAACATCAATTTATTATGAGTTTGGGAAGAAATGAGGGTTTAAATTTGATTTTTCTTGTATTTTGAAAAGGAAAGGACAGTTTTTCATAGCGAAGGGTAGTCCTGCTTTTGGCTTAATCTTTTTGTTGCCCTTCGACTACGCTCAGGGTGACAACAAAAAGGATTTCGTCGCAATCAGGTTTATGCACAAAGTTTTATGCCTTGAACCCCCTAAAAAATTAAGCACCGCGGTTTTCAGTCTTAGCGTAGCCGAAGACTTTTGGAGATGATAAATAGCAAATACAGCCCTTTGAATACGTTACTATTGACGTTGTTTCACAAACGTCTATTAATCAGCGCTTTATTTGCTTTAGTATTTCCGCCCAGCTAGGCCATAGCACGATATACCCGTTCTGCTTAAATCCGGCCTAACAAATTTTTCGTGCTGCACTGCCCAAGCCAACCTACTAGCTTTGAAAGAAAAATTTTCAGCCGGCATTTTTTGTTTCTTTTTGATGCCAAAAAGAAAGAGCCCTTCGGCGGCGGCGAGCCGAGGCAAGTCCGAGCTGTAGGACAAGGGGAACGATTGTACGTCACTCATATTGATTTTTATACAATAAATTGCCCATCAGACTGACATTTTTTGAGATTTATCCATTAACTTAATGACATTGGGGGTTACCCTGCATGCTAAGGAACAAAGCCGAAGCGTACAACGTAACACGGGAACCAGGTTGATCTCTTGCACTCCAGAAATAATTTTTTAAGCCCCGGCTAAACTTGCGAAGTTCTGCCTACGCTCTTGGCCTTATAAACTTCGCAAGTTATCCACTAATGCGAAGCAAAAAATTTTAAGCCGGCAATAGAACCGATCAGGGTACAGATAAAAAAGATCCGCCAAAAGGTTGCCGGCTCATTGAAGTAAAAAATCCCGATAATTACCGTTCCTACGGCACCAATGCCCGTCCAAACCGCATAGGCAGTTCCCATAGGTAAAGTTTGGGTGGCTTTGTTTAACAATAAAAAGCTTAAGGTAATGCAGAGAAAAAATGCTGCGCTCCATTTTATATTCGAAAAATTGTTCGATAATTTAAGGCATGTGGTAAAGCCAACCTCAAAAAGCCCGGCAATAATTAAGATAATCCAGTTCATAATAAATGTGTTTATGCAAATTTAAGGCACATTTATCGGGCAACATTTTACAAATGTTAAAAAATAATTTTATTTATGGGTAGCTCTTATTCTGCTCAGGGTAACCTGTGTTACACCCAGGTAAGAGGCAATGTGTTTTAAGGCTACTCTTTTAATCAACTCGGGAGATTGATCTACAAAATCCTGATAACGTTCTGCTGCACCTTTAAAAGCCCTGTCAATTAATCTTCTTTCAGTTGCAATTAACTCCTGCTCTGCAATTTTTCTACCCCAATTGGCAATTTCTAAATGTTGGTCGTAAAGCAAAAAAAGATCAGTTAGCTTGATTTGAATTAAACTGCAGTGTTCCAACAGCTCAATGTTCTCATACCCGGGACCATTGTTAATGTAGCTGTTAAAAGAAAAAAGAACAGCACCGTTTTGTCCAAACCAAAAGGTTATTTGTTGGTTCTCGCCATCAGAATAAGCTCTGGCAATGCCATTTTCGAGGATATAAAAATAAGGCTCGGTTTTATCTGCATGGATTAAAATCGTTCCTTTCGGATGTTCTACCTGTCTGGAAACAGCAGCTAACCTTTCTAAAGCTTCATTAGTGAGTGGCTTAAAGATGTCTATATTTTTTAACTGACTGTACAATGGAATTTGAATGTTTGATAAAGCTATCGATTTTTTTTCAGCAAGGGTGTAACCTGATTAAAAAGTATGTAGTCATAATACACAGAACACGGTTCAATTAAACAATAGAATATTTACAAATTAAAAAATTATAATCATGGAAGGTCCAATATTAGTCCCAATTTCACTTTTTTTAGGCGCATTCGCAATGATATTCGGAATCCGCTACCTATCAAACAAAGAGAAAATGGCAATGATCGAAAGGGGAATCGATCCTGGTGTGCACAAGGCAACACCAAAACCGTTTTTAAGCTTAAAGTTCGGTTTATTATTAGTTGGCTTAGGAATAGGCTTGTTAGTTGCACTATTCACGGTTAGAGGGATGTTTGGCAGCGACATTACCCACAGCGAAGAGGGACAGGCCGTAGCTATTTACTTTGGTTGCATCGGAATTTTCGGTGGACTCGGTCTGATTGTCTCTTATGTGGTAGAAAAGAAATGGTTTGACAATAACAAGTTTTAATCAGCAGAGAAGTCAAGTTTAATAGCAACAGCGCTATTAAACTTGACTTCTTTTGATTCTTGTGTTGTCAGATGTTACCATCTGACAATTGGTTTTTTGAGGCATTAGATACCTGCTTTTAAATTTAAGTAACAGTCAGATGGTAACATCTGACCGCAGATTACTGCGGCTTATTAATAATCGCAACCGTTAAGCGGCTAATGCAGTTCATCTTTCCGCGTTCATCATAAATCTTAATTTCCCAAACCTGAGTTTTAGCCCCAATATGTAATGGTTTGCAAATGCCTTTAACCAAACCGCTTTTTACAGGCCGTAAATGATTGGCGTTTACTTCTAAACCAACAGCAACATATTTCTCAGGGTTTATGCACATGTAAGAAGCAATGCTACCCAGGGTTTCGGCCAAAACTACCGAAGCGCCTCCATGCAAAATCCCTGCAGGCTGGTGCGTACGTTCGTCAACAGGCATGGTACCAACAAGAAAATCTTCCCCAATTTCGGTAAAACGGATATCGAGTAGCGCTCCCAAATGATTTTTAGGGCGATTATTCAACTCATCAGCGGTAAAGTTTTTAAACCACATGGTAACGTTCTTTTAAAATGGAAACATGATGGATAATATGGCCACCCGCAATAAACAAAATGGATTTTACATTAATTTCTCTGCCTGAAGCAACTCCCTTTCTGTTTAATTCTTCGTCGTTTAAAGATTTAAAAAGATATAAATTGGCTTTTCGTAATGCAACAAACTCTTCAATCAGGTCTTCCAGATCGCGTTCGGAAAAGCGGGCATTCAGTACATAATCATCTTCCTCGAAACCCGGTAAAGGCTGCTGTTCTTTTCGTGCAAAACAGGTAATGCGAAAGGCAAAAACACGTTCAGTGTCAATAATATGACCTAACATTTCTTTTAGTGTCCATTTGCCTTCGGCATAGGCATAATCAGCTTTATCTGCGTTCGCCCTGAACAATGCCGGAAGACTTTGAATCTGTTCGTTTAAAATTTCGAAAATATCTCCATCAACTTTGCTGATATAGTTTTCGCCCCAAGTAGGATATTCGTTAGGCTGTGGTCGGTTCATATCTTAAACTGCTTTTTAATATTATTCTAAAAGTTGTGCCTTTGCCCAGTTCTGAGTCTTTAACAAAAATTTCTCCGCTGTGGTAATTTTCCACAATACGTTTGGTGAGCGATAAACCTAAGCCCCAGCCGCGTTTACGCGTGGTATAGCCGGGTTGAAAAACCGCATCGAATTTAGATCTTGGAATACCCTTTCCGGTATCGCTCACATCAATAAAAACCTGCTCTTTGGCTAAATTTTCTATAATATTGATAGAGATTGAGCCTTCATTTTCAATGGCATTTGCCGCATTCTTTAAAAGATTTTCAATCACCCAATCAAACAACGGGACGTTTAACATTGCCCTTACCTGTTCATCTCCGGTGATGCTGAATTTAACCTTGTCTGAAGTGCGCACTTTAAAATAACGGATAAAATCGCTCACTACAATGTAAACCGTATGGTCTTCAAGTATAGGTTTTGAACCGATTTTCGAGAAACGGTCGGTAATAATTTCCAATCGTTTGATGTCGTTCTCCATTTCGGCAATCAGGGGATCGTCTTCTGCATCAAATTTAGATTTCATCAGTTCTGTCCAGGCCATGAGCGATGATATCGGTGTACCCAATTGGTGTGCCGTTTCTTTGGCTAAACCTACCCAAACATGATCTTGTTCATCTTTCCGTGCAGAACTGAATGCTGCATAAGCTGTTAAAAGGAAAAGGAAAATAACCCCCATTTGAATGTAGGGGAAATACCTCAACTGCGTTAAAATGAAAGAGTCGCGATAGTATGCTTTAAATTTTCTGCCAAAAATATTCATTTCGTCAGGTGGATGCTGGGCTTTCATCTGCCTCAACTGCCTTACAAAATATAAACTATCGTAAGTGAGTTTAGTATCTGCAACAGGATAATTGGTTTTAGTACTGTCTAAACCAAAAAAAGAAGTAATCATTCCGGCAGAATCGATCATGATTACAGGGGTTTTGGTGTTTTTTCTTACGGTTTCCACCACATCACGGTAATCATCATTGTCATAAAGAAACATGGCCCGTTCCTGAATCCGCACCCAAAGGTGAAACTGGTCTGCCTCTTCGCGTTCCATTTTTTTTACAAAAGAATCGGTGTAAAATACTGATGCAATGCCAATTAAGATGGCAAAAATGAGAAGGAAAAACTTCCAACGGCGTTTCTTTTGATAAGGATTCATGCTTTAGCTAGCCAAATTACAATAACAAAACGGAAAAAACATAAAACCATTATGCTTTTTCACAACCGTGTAACAATCATTTTGAATGCATGGTAGCTTCATCACAGATGAAAACGCTATAAAATGGATGAAAAATATATCTTTGTAGCGTCTTGCGCTTTGCGTATGGGGATAGGCGTTTTATGCGCTTTACGCCTCACGCCAACCGCTCAACAATTCAACCATGGATAAAAAAGTTAGAGTAAGATTTGCCCCAAGCCCAACCGGAGGTTTGCATTTAGGTGGTGTGCGCACTGCTTTGTTCAATTATTTATTTGCCAAAAAAAATAATGGAACTTTTGTACTTCGTGTAGAAGATACCGATCAAAATCGCTTTGTAGAAGGCGCAGAACAATATATTGTAAACTGTTTAGATTGGTGCGGTATCACACCAGATGAAAGTCCTGCACATCCAGGTGCTTATGGCCCGTACCGTCAAAGCGAGCGCAAACCCAGCTACCGCAAATTTGCCGAACAGTTAATTAGCGATGGTTATGCTTATTATGCTTTCGATACCCCTGAAGATTTAGATGCCAAACGTAAAGAAATTCCAAATTTCCAATATGGGCAGGCCACACGTATGCAGATGCGTAATTCTTTAACCCTTACCATTAGTGAAGTTGAAGAGTTATTGGCAGCTAAAACACCACACGTGATCCGCATTAAGGTACCAACCGATGAAATTGTACATTTTAATGATTTAATCCGTGGTGACGTAAGTTTCGAAACCTCGTTGGTTGATGATAAAGTATTGTTAAAAGCCGACGGAATGCCAACCTACCATTTAGCTGTTGTAGTTGATGATAAGGCGATGGAAATTAGTCATGCTTTTAGGGGAGAAGAATGGTTGCCTTCGGCGCCGGTGCATATTTTACTTTGGAAATATTTAGGTTGGGAAGCAGAAATGCCTGCATGGGCACACTTACCTTTAATCTTAAAACCAGATGGACATGGAAAATTAAGCAAACGTGATGGCGACCGTTTAGGTTTCCCGGTTTATGCCATGAACTGGACCGACCCTAAAACAGGCGATATAACCAAGGGATTTAAAGAAATGGGTTTTATGCCCGAAGCTTTTATTAATATGCTGGCACTTTTAGGCTGGAATGATGGTACCGATCAGGAGTTATTCTCATTAAAAGAGCTGGAAGAAAAATTCTCGATAGAAAGAATTAGTAAAGCGGGCGCTAAATTCGATTTCGAAAAAGCCAAGTGGTATAACCACGAGTGGATTAAAGCGGAGCGTGCCGAAAGTTTAGCGCCGGGCGTTAAAACTGAGCTCGAAAAAGTAGGTATTGAAGTTAACGATGATACTTTTCTAAATACGGTTATCGATCTAATTAAAGACCGCTGTACTTTATTGCCAGATTTTGTGGCACAAAGCAGTTACTTTTTTACTTCACCGGCAGAATATGATGTAAATTCGGTAAAACCAAAGTGGACAGCCGAAAAAGCCGATTTCTTTAACAGTTTTGCTGATAGCTTAACATTAACTGATGCTGTTTCTGCCGAAACAGCTTTTAAAGCTTTGGCCGAAGAAAAAGGGTTTAAACCAGGCGAATTGATGTTGCCTTTCCGCATTATGCTGGTGGGTGGTAAATTTGGACCAGGCGTTTTTGATATTGCTGTGCTGTTGGGCGTAGCAGAAACCAAAGCAAGAATAGCAAAAGCAATAGCTGTTTTTAATAGCTAATGTAATTTGGCGAAAATAAAAGATGCTATCTCGTATCTGGGGATAGCATCTTTTTTTTGGATTTGATTTTTTTTCTGAAATGGAAGATAACCTAAGCTATTCCTGCAGAAATAACAGAGCAGATTTGTAATCAAGGGGCTTCCAATTGCCAAGCTTCTCGTTGGGAGCTATACCTTTTCTATCTAATATCTCAATATTAATGCTTTTCAGCTGATCAGGTTTTTCATCTTCAAAAAGATTGGATAATGGGGCTGTTTTTCCGTTGTAGTTTACATAGGTTGGGTTGGCAATCCCATAATTTTTTTCCTGTACTAATTTTATAAATTTAACAACCAAATTCTTTTCTTTTTTTTTATCTTTTTCAGCTTTTAGTTGATCCCATTGCACTTTAAAGGATGTATTCGTAGTTTCATTTGATGCCATAGTATCTTTATTTTGGCGGCAAGATATATTCAAAAATAAGATGATAATATAGAATATTTTTGCTTTCATGATTAATGTATATTTTTTTCTCTTAACGTTTTTTCGAGCCATAGAATATATACCACACGGTGTCTTTGCCTTATCGTCTCGCCAGAATTCATCACCGATTCTAAATCTGAGATATGTACACCTAAATTATATTCATCATCTAAGCCCAGCATATGGCCAAACTCATGAATAATTCCTCTTTGATAGGTTCTAGCACTTTTTTAACATAGTCAAAATCATTGTTGTCAAAATCGCCTGTTCTTAAACTGCTTGTAACATAACTTTGCGCCCATTCACCTTTTCTTAATTTTACGACATTTAAAGTCCAGTGATTATAAGTGAATATGGCGGCTCTGTTAAGTGAAAACCTAAAATTCTTTTCAAAAGTATCTTTGTCTATAAAAGTCCAATATTGATTAGTCCGATCTGTATAAATTATTTTTATTCTCATATAAATGATCAAGATATAATTGCCATTTGGACTTTGAACAAAAAGCATGTCAAATGCAGGGGTAATTCTATTATTAAAAGATAAATCTCTTACCGTTGGTGGAGTTTCAATTGCTGCAATTAATCTTTCCCCATGCTTGAGCACTTCCCATGTATTAACCATAGATTGACTTATTAATGTTACTATTGTCGTAGAGGGTCTATTAAAGTTAACAAATACTTTTATAATAAATGTTTTTTAAAGCTTTTGCTTTCTTGCCAAAAAGCAAAGATGTTCTATAGCCACAATCCAAAAGAAAAAATCAATAAAAATAATTTATACTTTAGCATAACAATTATCCCATAATTAAGGTTAATCATTAAACTAAAAAATTAAATTATGCAATGGTTTGGTAAAGGAAGTGAAGATGTAGAAGACAGGCGGTCTGGTGGTGGCGGCAAAACAATTCTGGGTGGCGGTATCGGTATCATTGTAGTGGTATTGGGGCTTATCTTCGGAAAAGATTTGACAGGATTAGTTGGTCAATTGCCGGTGGAAGGTGCCGGGCAGCAAACCGAAGCAAAAACTGGCGTTCCAGAAGATGCTGAAGGTCGCTTTGTAGCCAACGTTCTGCAATCTACCAGAGAAGTGTGGGAGCAGGAATTTCAAAAAATGAATCAAACTTATGAAAATCCTAAATTAGTGTTGTTTCGAGATGGTGTACAAACCACCTGTGGTTATGCGCAATCTTCCGTTGGTCCGTTTTACTGTCCTGGCGACCATAAAGTATACATCGATTTATCCTTTTATGATGATTTAAAAAACCGTTTCGGTGCTGCCGGAGATTTTGCCCAGGCTTATGTAATTGCACATGAAGTTGGACACCACGTTCAAAATTTATTGGGAATTTCGGAAAAGTTAGACCAGGCACGTGGTCAGGTTAGCGAAAAAGAATATAACCGCTTATCTGTGAAATTAGAATTACAGGCCGATTTTTTTGCCGGACTTTGGGCGCACAATGCCCAGAACCTTAAAGATTTCAAATTGGATGAAGGCGACATAGAAGAAGCGCTAACGGCGGCCAATGCCATAGGCGATGATAAATTGCAAAAACAGGCAACAGGCGAAGTTCAACCCGATTCTTTTACCCATGGTACCTCTGCGCAGCGGATGTATTGGTTTAAAAAAGGCTTTGAAACGGGAGATATTAAACAGGGAGATACTTTTAATTCAAGTAATTTATAAAAAAATCAAAACTTTTTTAAAAGCGAACTGTTCGTTTACAGTTAATGAGATTCTTATCTCGAAACCAAACTAATTATCCCGGCTTCCTATTTGTTTTAATAAAGATGATCCTTATAGTTGATGACAGGCCCGAAAACCTGATCTCGTTACAGAAAGTACTCCAGGCGCACAATTTTGAGGTTGATACCGCATCATCTGGTGAAGAAGCCCTGAAAAAGGTCTTAAAAAATAATTACGTCCTGATTATTCTTGATGTACAAATGCCTGATATGGATGGCTTTGAGGTAGCTGAAGCCATCTCGGGTTTTAGTAAGGCAAAAGATACCGCCATTATATTTCTTTCAGCTGTAAATACAGAGTTAAAATTTATTACCAAAGGATACCTGAGCGGTGGATTGGATTACATCACCAAGCCAGTTGATATTAATGTGCTGCTCCTTAAAATAAAAACGTTTTATCGCATTTATGAGCAGAATAGAAAGCTTAACGAGGTACAGGAAAAACTGCTCGAAGAAATTGAATTCAGGAAACAGGCCGAACATAAAAAAGACGAATTTATCAGTATAGCCAGCCATGAACTTAAAACGCCCTTAACTAGTGTAAAGGGCTATATTCAGTTGCTACAGCGTAGTATTAACAGAGATGATAAAACCATGGCGCAGAATCATCTCGAAAAGGCGAGTATCCAGCTCGAAAAACTAAACGAATTAATTGCCGATCTGCTCGATATCTCAAAAATTGAAAGCGGAAAGATGAAGTTTAACATGAAAAGCTTTTGTGCGGATAACATGGTAAATAATGCGATAGAAATGTTGCAGCAATCTAATCCCGATTTTAAGATCAGCAAACTGGGCAAAACAGACGAAATGATATTTGGTGATGAGATGCGCCTGGAGCAAGTGGTCATCAATTTTATTACCAATGCCATTAAATATGCCCCTGGTACAAATCAGGTTAATGTAATCACACACATTAAAGATGAAAAACTTTACGTGGCTGTAAAAGATTTTGGAATAGGCATTTCAAAAGAACAGCAACATAAAATTTTCGATAAATTTTATCGGGTAGAAGAAAACAGCCACCGCTTTAACGGCCTGGGGATTGGTTTGTACATCTGTTCCGAAATTATTAACCGCCATGGCGGTACCATCGGCGTAAACAGCGTTCCCGATGAAGGATCGGAGTTTTACTTTATTGTTCCCATTACTGAAGAAGAAATCCTTAAAAACCAGATCTAATTATCCTTAATCCATATAATGAAAACAACTCTTAAAAGTAATTTACGTTTAGGTCTTGGCTTATCGCTAATTATTCTATTTATCAGTTCGCTGGCCTCTTACGTAAGTATTGGTAACCTTATTAAAAGCACTGAACTGGTTAAACACAGCGATGAAGTAATTTTAACCACCGAAGGTGTAATTTCTACCTTGAAAGATGCCGAAACCGGACAACGAGGCTACCTTCTAACGGGAAACAAAATATTTCTGCAGCCTTATTATGGCTCTACCGACACGGCAATGGCCGCTTTAAACAGGATAGAGGCACAAACTAAAGACAATGCCATTCAGCAGAAAAATGTTGCTGAACTAAGAAATATCCTGGCCCGTAGACTGAATATCATTTCTTCTACAATAGAAATCAAATCGCTGGGCGGGCAGATCGATCCAACGGCGCTTTTAGAAGGAAAAACCTATATGGATCAGGCCCGTAATGTTGTTAACCGCATGGTTAAAGAAGAACGCAGGTTACTCGAAAGTCGTACGGTAGAACTGAACAAACTGACCTCTTATACCCCGATTCTGATTTTAATAGCTGCGGTTCTTGCTATACTCATTACCTTGTTCTTTTATAGAAAAGTATCTATCGATTTTGATGAACGTGTTAAACTTCAAAAAGAAATTGAGGATAAAAAGTATGAGATGGAGAAACGTATTGCGGCCATTAAAGAAATTGCTTTTCAAATATCTAATGGAAACTACGGCGTAAAACTAGATAGCCAAAGCCAGGATGATATTGGCGAACTTTCTGAATCGCTGAATACGATGTCGTATTCATTGAAAAAATCTTTCGATACTTTAGAAGAGAATGAATGGCTGCAAACTGGTGTAGCTAACCTAAACATGAAAATGGTTGGCGAAAAAGATGTTTTCCACCTGGCTGAAGATATTATCGAATTTTTGGCTAATTATACCAGGAGCCAGGTAGGTGCCATTTATTTATTTAAAGATGATGGATACCTGCATTTAAAGGGGCAATATGCTTTAAAGAAACAAGATCTAACCCAAAGTTTAGAACTTGGCCAGGGCTTAATTGGCCAGGCGGTTAAATCGGGTAAGCCAATATTGTTGGATGATGTTCCGCAGAACGATCTAACCATTACGCATGCCACTGGAAATATTAAACCAGCGCAGGTAATTGTGCTCCCAATTATTAGAAATGAAATTTCAATAGGCGGGTTAGAACTGGGCACCATTGGTAAGTACAGTGATTTGCAATTACACTTTTTAAACCTGGTTTTATCTGATGTGGGTACCGCATTGCTGGGTGCACAGAACAGGCTAAAACTGCAGCAATTGCTGGAAGAAACGCAGGCACAATCAGAAGAGTTGCAAGT
Organism: Pedobacter alluvionis; assembly: GCF_003664035.1. Lineage (GTDB taxonomy): Bacteria > Bacteroidota > Bacteroidia > Sphingobacteriales > Sphingobacteriaceae > Pedobacter > Pedobacter alluvionis. The sequence continues at coordinate 101,378 of NZ_RCCK01000013.1, read as the reverse complement.
TCAGCACAATGAACTGGAAGGTTTAAATGCAGAGCTCGAAGCACAGGCACAGAAACTTCAGGCCAGTGAAGAAGAACTACGTGTACAGCAAGAAGAATTGTTGCAGAGTAACCAGGAGCTGGAAGAAAGAAGCAGCTTACTGGAAGAAAAGAACGAACTGATAGAAGAGCGCAATATAGAAATTCAACAAAAGGCAGAAGCACTGGAGTTGAGTACAAGGTACAAATCAGAGTTTTTGGCCAATATGTCGCACGAGTTAAGAACCCCACTCAACTCCATATTGTTATTGTCGAGATTAATGGCCGAAAATGAGGCTATGGATCCTGAGCATCAGGAATACGCAGAAGTTATTCAAAGCTCAGGTCAGGGCCTTTTAAGTTTAATCGACGAAATTCTGGACCTTTCTAAAATTGAGGCAGGTAAAATGGAACTCGACCGGACAAATATTCAGGTTGACGAAATCATTTCAGGCATGCGTTCGCTATTTAACCCTTTAGCTAAAGATAAGAACCTTAACTTTGTGATCGAAAAATCGGCAGAAGTTCCTGAGTTTTTTCATACCGATAAAATGCGCCTCGAGCAGATTATTAAAAACCTGCTATCAAATGCCATTAAATTTACTACGGTAGGTACTGTAACCCTGAATATCAATACGAATGAAAAATTAGGTGCACTGGTATTTAAGGTGACCGATACAGGTGTAGGTATTGCGCCCGAAAAGCAAGGCATGGTATTCGAAGCCTTTCAACAGGCCGATGGCTCTACGCGCCGCAAGTTTGGTGGCACAGGTCTGGGTCTTTCCATTAGCAGAGAGCTGGCCAAACTATTGGGCGGATATATTGATTTAAAAAGCGCGGAGGGGAAAGGAAGTATTTTTACACTTACCCTACCCATTGATAAAAATAAAGGTTTTGAAGGTGTAGTACCCCAAGCGGAGAAACCTGTAATGGCCTTAGAGACTCCGGTAAAAAAAGTTAGCCATTTAACAGTCGACAATATTCCGCAAGAGATTGAAGATGACCGTGACAATATTCAACCCGATGATAAGGTAATTCTTATTGTTGAAGACGATACGCCTTTTGCCAAAACACTTTTAGATTTTACACGCAAAAGAAACTATAAAGGTTTGGTTGCTGTTCGTGGTGATGTAGGGATTGAAATGGCTAAGACTTTTAAGCCGCTTGCCATTTTACTCGATATCCAACTTCCAATTAAAGATGGCTGGCAGGTAATGGAAGAGCTGAAATCGGATCCTTCAACACGCCCGATTCCGGTACACATCATGTCTTCTTTGCAGGTTAAGAAAGAAAGTTTGTTAAAAGGTGCGGTAGATTTTATTAATAAACCTTTTGCCTTTGAGCACATGCAAGAGATATTTTCAAAATTGGAGCATGCCTTAAGCCGTCATCCGAAAAAAGTACTTATTGTAGAAGAAAATGAACAGCATGCCAAGGCGTTAAGTTATTTTCTAAGCAATTTTAATATCCAGACGGAAATTGTTAACCAGGTAAACGAAGGTGTTTCTGCCTTGCATAAGCCAGAAGTTAACTGTGTGATTTTAGATATGGGCATTCCGGATAAGCATGCTTATGAAACCCTTGAAGTGGTGAAGAAAACACCTGGTTTAGAGAACTTACCAATCATTATTTTTACTGGCAAAAACCTTTCAAAAGGAGAAGAAAACCGGATTAAACAATATGCGGATTCGATTGTGGTAAAAACGGCACATTCATATCAACGTATTCTGGATGAAGCAGGCCTGTTCCTTCACCTGGTAGAAGAAAAAAGCAAGGAGAAAAACAAAACACCTAAAAAGTTTTCCGAACTACAGGATGTATTGGTTGGTAAAACGGTTCTGGTAGCAGATGATGATGTGCGCAATATCTTCTCTTTAACCAAAATGTTAGAGCAGCACCAGATGAAAGTAGTGGCCGCCATTGATGGTAAGGAAGCACTGAAACTATTAAATGAAAATCCCGAAATTGATGTTGTTTTAATGGATATGATGATGCCGGAACTAGATGGCTATGAAACTACAACAGCCATCAGACAGGATATCAAATACCGCAACCTGCCAATTTTGGCTGTTACCGCAAAAGCGATGATGGGTGATCGTGAAAAATGTATTGCTGCAGGTGCATCCGATTACATCAGCAAACCAGTAGATATGGATCAGCTGATCTCGTTATTAAGAGTTTGGTTATACGAAAATCATCATACATCATAACCCATTTTATTTTTATGCCTCAAAAATTAATTCTCATAATTGATGATGATAACCGAAACATTTTTGCTTTAAAAGCTGTTTTAAAGGCCAAAGGTTTTGATTGTTTATCTGCTATAAGTGCCAAAGATGGTTTTTCTATTTTAGAAAAGCACGATAATGTTGCCATTGTTTTAATGGATATGATGATGCCGGATATGGATGGTTATCAGGCTATTGCTGTGATGAAGAAATCGGCTAAAATGCAGGATATACCTGTGTTAGCCGTAACCGCCCAAGCCATGGTTGGCGATAAGGAGCGTTGCCTCAGCGCCGGTGCATCGGGTTATGTTTCAAAACCGATAAATGTTGATGAGTTATTAACGCAAATAGAAAATTTTACAAAATAGCAGGTGATAAGTGATGTGATAGATAACGAACAGGTTGAAATCCTGTTGAATGATGTTTTAGAAAGTCACGGTTATGATTTTCTGGAATACTCTCATGCATCGATCAAAAGAAGGATTATACGCCTTTATGGACTGGATAATTTTGTGAGTTTCGCCGAATTTCGTTATACGGTTAGAACAGATAAGCAATACTTCAAACGTTTTTTAGAGGAAATCACGGTTAATGTTACCGAAATGTTCCGCGATCCTTCCTTTTATAAATCTTTAAGGAATGATGTACTTCCTGTACTCGGCACCTATCCCTTTATCCGGATTTGGGTGGCGGGTTGCTCTACCGGAGAAGAAGCTTATTCGCTCGCCATTGTTTTAAAAGAACTTAATTTGCTTCATAAGTCACTCATTTATGCTACCGATATTAATCCATCGGTTTTAGAAAAAGCAAAAAAAGGCATGTTTCCATTAACTTATTTAAAGCAATATTCCGAAAACTATCTGCAATCAGGGGGCTTAAAAGATTTTTCTACTTATTATACCGCGAACTACTCTTTGGCCAAATTTGATGAAAGTTTAAATCGGAAGATGATCTTTTCTACCCATAACCTGGCTTCTGATCATTCTTTTAATGAGTTTCAGTTAATTTTATGTAGAAACGTTTTAATTTATTTCGATAAAGAATTGCAGCATAAAGTATTTAACCTATTTGATGGTAGTATAGAAAAATTGGGTTATCTTGCTTTGGGCAGCAAAGAAAGTTTGGAGTTTTGGCCGAAGGCCAAAGAATACAAAAGGATTAAAATGGAGAAAATATGGCGGAAACTGTAGGTTCTACCACTTGTAGTGCATTAGTTATTGGCGGTTCGGCCGGTAGTTTAGATGTTTTGCTCGAAATTTTTCCGGTCTTACGGAACGATATTCATTTCCCTATTATAATAGTGGTTCACCGCAAGGCAAGCAACGAATCTCTGTTAACCGATTTATTAAAATCGCGGACAACATTGGCCGTTGGTGAGGCAGAGGAGAAGGAATTTTTAATGCCGGGTAAAGTTTTTATAGCGCCTGCAGACTACCATACGCTGATAGAGGAAGACCGAAGTATTTCTTTAGATTACTCTGAAAAAATAAACTATTCGCGACCATCAATTGACGTTACCTTTCAATCAGCAGCTGAGGTTTTTAAAGAAAAACTGGTCTGTATTTTGCTTTCAGGATCTAATGCTGATGGGGTAGAGGGGTTAAAAAGTGTAAACAATTATGGCGGTAAAGTCGTTATACAGAATCCAAATACGGCCATAATGCCGTATATGCCACAACAGGCGGTTATTAATGTTAAGCCGCATGTAATATTGGATGGCCACGATATGGCTGATTATATAAATAATTTAAATGATTAATTGCTTTTTCGGAGGTTAATATGATAGTTACAAAAAAAATATTTGTTTTTGATGATAATAGGGATATCCTTGATCTCTGTACATTTATTTTGGAAGATGCTGGGTATGAGATCAAGACATCTGAAAACGCCAATAATATAGAAGAACAGGTTGCAGCATATATGCCTGATTTAATTTTTATGGATAATTGGTTACCCGATCTAGGAGGAATACAGGCAACCAGAGCTTTGAAAAGCCATCCTGATTTAAAGCATATTCCGGTAATTTATTTTTCGGCCAATAATGATATATCTTCATTAGCCGATGAAGCCGGTGCTGATAGTTACCTGTCGAAACCATTTGATATTGCTGCACTCGAAGAAATTGTAAAAAAACATTTGAGCTAGCGCCTAAACTTACGAAGTTTCAAGTGGCCCATGTGCCGTGAAAAACTTCGTAAGTCTGGGCCCTGCCTTGCTAAACTCCTGATATAAAGCTCCACTCGAATTGTCGTCATTTCGAGCGGAGTGCAACGAAGTCGAGAAATCTATCGTGGCAGATCTCTCCATTTCACTGCGTTCCAGTCGAGATGACGACTTTTTTTTAATTTTTGGGAATACCCTATCTGTTACTCCTTACCCCAAATCCTTGTATTCAGATCCAGCTCCTTAACAATATCATACATAAACTTTATGGTAGAAATATCCTGATTTACAGTTTCGGGATCTAGTAAAGATTTAAAAACAGGTGCCTCAAAGTAATTCCGGTTCAAAGGGAAAGCGATATACATTCTTGATTCGATAAAGGATAAACTGATGTTATACTTGCTTTGATGATTGAGGTTTAGTATCCGCTCCATTAGTGCAGGTGTAAGGATATACCTGGATTCGACCTGATCTGAACCATAGGTTACAAAGGTCTTATCAAATTCTACATTCTCCAGTTGGATAACATCATTACTGCCAAAAGAAAACAGGTTTTTTGAAAACCATGCACCAAAAGCTGCTCCAAAGTCTTTTGGCCTGACGATGGTTACGCTATTAAATTTTTTATTAAAATCGGCAGCAAAGAGGATCCCTCTAAAAATGTCGTGCCACTCTGTTCGGGTTCCGTCTTTTGTTTGGGTTACTGTTTTATATTCAGCATGTACTTCAGCGAAGTAAAACCGGGTTTTATCAGCACATCCCATTACTAAATCTTCTGTTTTGTAACGATCAGGCTCATTGCTAAACAGCTGTGTGTACATAAACTCCGAAGCTTCAATTCCCTGGTAGGGATTAATCGATAAACTTTCGTCTAAAAATTTAAGGGCAGCACCAATTACATTCGTTTTATAGGCATTTTGGTAAGCTGTTAGAGAATCGTTGATTTTGAAAAACAAAACACCACCATAAATGATAGGTATCAGGCCAGCAATTACAGCAGGAATAGGAAAACCCAAAACGAAGCCCAAAATGCCAAGCACAATACCAGTAACAATAAAAATATAGCCTTTGGTTTGGGTACCGGCAATTCTTTTGCGTTCTACCTCCATTGTAGCCAAAACTTGCTGTAAGGCTACATTATTTGCAATATCGAACGACATTAGTTATTGAAAAGTTCTTTTGCGCTAATGTTTTTACGTTCTTCAGCTGCGGTTTCTAAAACGGCTATTGGCTGAAAGTTCAGCATCCCGGCAAATAAACTGCCTGGAAACATCATAATCGAGTTGTTGTAATCCGTTACCGAAGCATTATAGGTTCTTCTGGCAGCGGCAATCTGTTCTTCGCTTTCCGTCCAGGTGGTTTGCAGGTTAATAAAATTGGTATTGGCTTTTAAATCAGGGTAATTTTCAATGTTGACCATTAAACCCCTCACATTGCTGCTCAATTGTGCATCTAAATCTGCTTTTTCTGCATTACTGATATTCGGTGAGCCTGCTTTTGATCTCAGTTCAACTATTTTGGTTAAGGTTCCCTGCTCGTAAGTAGTATACTGTTTAACCACTTCAACAAGGTTTGGAATAAGGTCGAACCGTTTTTTAAGCATTACATCAATGGCCGAGAAGGCATTTGTTACCTGGTTTTTCTTACCAATGAGCGAGTTGTAAAAGAAAATCCCGATAAGAAAGATGAATCCGAGAATAACGAGGGCAATAATCATAATTTTAGTTTAAGGTTTAGAGAATAAAGATAAGAAAAGGTTACAACATGTTATCGCTTTTCATTTTGTTCCCGTTCACGCTTTATCCGGCGTTCCAAACGCTTTTGTTTTCGTTGTAAATGATTGGTCCGCATGGCTTTAAACTTTGCAATATGCTTACGTACTTCATTCTGCTTTTCTTCCGTAATACCGATGCTATATTTTATGCCCGTAAAAAGGCTCTTCCAGATCATGTTGAAAAAAGAGGAATTTGAAGGCCTGCTGTAATTTACGGTTACAGGTACAAGCTTGCCATCTGCACCGGGATTTTCAGATTTGATGATTAGAGCATTGGCTAAGAAAGAAAGAAAACCGCGGGTAACCAGGTGATCTTTTTCGGGATCATTTTTCATCAATGCAACAGAAAGGTCATAGTAAGAGAATGCTACCTTTCCTTTTGTGCCTGAATCGTTTGCCTTAAAATTGAACTTCAATTTATCTACATTCCCGCGATTAATGCGTACCAGGCCAAGTGGTTTGGTAATCTGATTTAAAACCCGCGCATTAAAATTGTGTAAAACTCCATGGTAAGAGAATGCACCATCTTTAGCAGTAAGATTAAACATAAAGTTCACATCAAGTTTTCCCTGGCCAAATAAATAAGTATTTAAGTTAACCTCCATGATCGGGTTTATGGCCTTAATATTATCAAGGTTGGTGGCATTTTTTATAATACCCGAGGTGTTTTCAAAGCTGATCCGCCCTCTTTGATTACTTTCACTGTTAAAAACCGAATAGTTAACGTTTACATCCTTCAGCTGGATTTTCTGGACGAGAATAGGGGCACGCACAAGCTGCAAAAGCTGATGGGGAAATTTACCGATCTTATTCTCCTGCGGTTTACCCGGGAGGCCATTCTGGTTAAAAACAGATACAAACCCGTTAGCAATGGCCATTTCTTTAGCCCACAACTCCTGTTTGCTGATGTAAAGTGGTAAATCGATACCGTTGAGAATAATATCGCGCATGCCAATATCAAACCGTTCTCTGGCATAACCCGCAACCTTGCCGAATTTCATTTCATCATATAATGGAACCAGCGCAAAGCTGTTTATCCTTAGCCTGCCTGTAGTAGCCCTGAAATCAAGCTGATCAAGCTTAATGTCGTACATTTTATCGGGTGTGCGGTATACATAGTTATTCAGGTTGATTAAGATATCTTTTAACAGGTAAAAGCGGGTCGGATCATCTGCAGAGGTAGAATCAACCAGCAAATCGGTTAGCGTAATGTTAAGGTCGTCAATACCGAAAGGCACCGAATTGGGTACATTTTTATTCACATACTTAAAGCTTACATCTTTAAAACGGATGGTTTTAATGCTAAACTCTTTCAGGTTTTTGGAGATAATCTCGTAAGGTGATTTAATGGGCCTTGGCGCACGACCTTCGTTAAAAGCAAATTGCTGATTAACCATAGTTACCTCAGGTTTATCAAATATGATTTCCTCTACCTGCAGTTTTTTTTCGCGGTATAAGGTTAACGGGTGGAAGCGCTTCACCACCAGTTTTTTTAAGGCAACGGTATATAAATTGTTTGGCGCTCTTTTTAAGGCAATGAGCTGCTTAAACCGATTGGTATCAGGTGTTATTTTTACGTTCTGTAAAGTGGCATTGCCCGTAAAAACATTGGTAGAAACCTTGGTAAAACTAATGGTATATAAGCTGTCGGTTGATTTATAGAGCAGTGTTTTGATCCTGTCGGTTAAAATGGGGCGCGACTTCACATTTAACAACCAGGCTATACCTGCAAGTACGATAAAAACACCGATCAGTGTACACGCAATCCATTTAAAAACTTTATAACGGTATCTTCTGGTATCAGGCATTAAAAAATGAAAGGCTGTGGTTTTATTAGCAATATACGGTTATAAACATATATTTGAAAAATGTAGGTTAGTTTTTTTCTCTCCTTGCTTTTCGTGCTGCCTTTCTATCTGCCCGTTTTTGTTCCCTTATTTTTTTTGCAATTACTTTTTGCTGTTTTACCGGATTCTTTTCGGGCACTACGCCAACGCCTACAATATCTTTTATGCCCACGAAAACTGTTTTCCACATCAGGTTAAAAAAGGAAGCCGAATTAATCCTGGTGTTGGTCATGCTTGCCGTTCTTGGCGCTTCACCTTTTTGTGGATTTTCATCTTTAACTAAAATGGTGTTAGCCAAAAAAGACAAGAAATCTTTTTTCTTGGTTCCTTCTCCATCAATATTATCCGATAGTAATTTCACCTTTAAATTGGTGTACAACATACTCATCGATCCCGTTGCTGATCTTAAATTTCCGTTCGCTTTAAAATCGATATGTTGTATATCTCCGCTTTCTATTTCAACCAGCCCCAACGCTTTAGATAATGGATTTAGGTTTTTCATGTCAAATTTGCCCAAACGCCCGCTGTAGGTAAAAGCGCCATTATTATCGGTTAGGTTGAAATCGATTTTTACATTCAGCTTTCCCGTGCCCATTAAAAGTGTATTTAAGTCTGCCAGGGCATGATTCTTTTTGCTCAATTGTAAGCTATCATTGGTTACATTTAAAATGGTTCCTGCTAACGCTTTAAAGTCAACCGATCCGGTTTTTTTACTTGCAGGGTTAAACTCAGCATATTTAAGATGAATGTCTTTCAGCTTTACCGTATCAATCAGGATGGGCATGTTCAACCTTTTCAATGCCATATGGGGATAGTTTTGGCCTTTATCAAAGCCCGGCGGCGGTGGCGATTCGCGGCTCATAAAAACTTCTACATTTGCCGGACCAATCTTCAACGATTTTGCATGTAGTTTCTCGTCGGTATTTAAACCAATAAAATCCACGCCATTAAATTCTATTTTATCAAAGCTTAAATTGTACCGGTCTTTCTGGATATTGTATTTCCTTGCAAAAGTAAGTTCATCGTACAATGGTGTAAGTTTAAATCCGCTAACCGTTATTTTTTTTGCTGAGGTAGAGCCTTTAATGGTGTCCACTTTCATGGAGTACATTTTATCTTTCGTCACCGATTTATAACCTGCAATCTGAAATGATGCATCTTTTATATAATAAAACCTCGTTGTATCACTGCCTGAAAGCGAATCCAATAAAAAATCATTAATGTTAATATCGAGGTGTTTGATCGAGTTTTTGTTTTTTTTTGCAGCGGTTTTGTTGATATAATCAAAATCTGCATCTACAATTTTGATGCTTTTAACATGTACCGATTTAAAGTTTTTCGAAATCTGTTCGTAAAGCGATTTCTCATCTTTTATGCTATCGGGTTTCCTGGTCACTTTGTTAAAAATCATGTTGATAGATGGCTTTTGTAAAAGGATTTCCTTCACATCTATCCTCTTTTTAAAGTAGGCCGTTAATATGCCTACACGGCTAATCTGCAGTTTCTTTAATTTAAGTTCGAAAGTATGGGCGGGAGCCAATTGTTTTTTATTTAAGCTATCAAAAACAGCTGTATCGGGTGTTAAAACAACGTCGCGCAAGGCTAAGCTGCCTGTAATTACATTTAAGTTAATGCTTTTAAAATCGATTCTATATAAATGATGGGAGCCATTATAAACACCCGCCTTAATTTTTTCGGTCAATATAGGTTTCCATTTGGCGCTTAAAAACATAGCACCAAATGCAACAATTAAAACCAATATGCCGAATATGCTTCCTACCCAGATCCAAATTTTATTTTTATGTTGAGCTGTCATTTATTATGGCTTATCAATAGGTAACATATAGAAGAGCGAAAGGTTTTTTAGGGGCAAGGCAAAGACTAAAGCAGAAAGACCAAAAAGGTGATGCTGTAGGATGCTTGAAATTATTTTCTGGAGCGCAAGGGCAGCATAAGCAACATCGTTTGTTCCTTTGCTGCGCTTGTACGCTTCGGCCGTCGTGCCTCCTGGCCTGCAGGGTACCGCTTCGCCAAGGGCTAAATTGGTTAGGCCTGTGGCACGGAAAACCCCTCATAATAGCAAGAACAGCTGTAATCTAAACCCGACCTTAGCAGGATGCCACAATTTTTTCAATTGGGGCAGAAGCGGGGGCGGGGCTGCATTGTCCCATCGGCACCGAAGCCTACGTTTCCAAAAACTTTTTATTCAACTATGTATTATGGATTAATCGGGCCTGCTAACTGTTTTATCATAATCATACTGTAAACATTTAAACAAGCTCTGTCAATTTGTCACTTTTAATTATATTTATGTATTTTTGCAATCCCCAATATTTTTTAAATAATGATTGATTTACAAGTACAGGATAAGACGCACGATGAAGCAAGGCAAGGTGAAGCTTTAATTTTAGACACCCCGATTAAAGCCGATGCCCGTAAATTATATATCGAAAGTTATGGTTGTGCAATGAATTTTGCTGATAGTGAAATTGTTGCCTCTATTTTATCAGAAACTGGATTTGAAACCACAGGGGATTATCACCAGGCTGATGTAATCTTCATTAATACCTGCTCAATCCGCGAAAACGCAGAAACAAGGGTTAGAAACCGACTATCACAGTTCGGTGTCGAAAAACGTCGCAACCCGAAATTAATTGTTGGGGTTTTGGGCTGCATGGCAGAACGTTTAAAATCTAAATTTTTAGAAGAAGAACGTTTGGTTGATGTAGTAGTTGGCCCTGATGCTTATCGCGATCTGCCGAACTTAATTGAGCAGGTAGAAAGCGGACATAAAGCAGTTAATGTTTTATTGTCTCGCGAAGAAACCTATGCTGATATTAGTCCGGTTCGTTTAAACAGCAACGGAATAACCGCTTTTATTTCCATTACCCGTGGTTGTAATAACATGTGCTCCTTCTGTGTGGTTCCTTTTACCCGTGGCCGCGAACGTAGCCGCGATGCCCATTCTATTATAGAAGAAGCAAGGGGTTTATTTGAAGCTGGTTACCGGGAGGTTACACTTTTAGGCCAAAACGTCGATTCGTACACCTGGACATCGGAAGATGGAACAGAAACGGTTAACTTTGCGCAGCTTTTGGAGCAAACAGCATTGGTTAGCCCAGATTTAAGGGTGCGTTTCTCTACTTCACATCCAAAAGATATTACCGACGAAGTTTTACATACCATTGCTAAATACGATAACATCTGTAACTATATCCACCTGCCTGTTCAATCAGGAAATACCCGCATATTGGAGTTAATGAACAGGACTTATACCCGCGAATGGTATATCAATCGTATTGATGCCATCCGCAACATTATTCCAGGTTGTGCAATTTCTACCGATATCATCGCAGGTTTCTGTACAGAAACGGAAGAGGAACATGAGGAAACCCTGAGTATGATGGATTATGTGCAATATGATTTTGCGTATAACTTCACTTATTCTGAAAGACCAGGGACTTTAGCCGCCCGTAAATTGGAAGATGATATCCCTGAGGAAGTGAAAAAACGCCGTTTAGCGGAGATTTTGGCTAAACAACAGGCACATTCATTAATGCGTTTGCAAGAATGGGTAGGTAAAACGGTTCGGGTTTTGATTGAAGGCACTTCTAAGAAATCTGATCTCGATTACTGCGGAAGGGGAGACAGCGGAGCAATGGCCATTTTCCCTGCAATTGATGGCGTTAAACCGGGTCAGTATGCAAATGTGTATATCGAGAAATGTACATCTGCTACGTTAATTGGTAAAATAGTTTAAAAAAGGTGGAGGGTAGAAGGTAAGGGGCGTAAGGTCTCATATCTCAAATCTCAATACTCAAATCTAAAGAATGGATACACAAAATATTAAACAACGGTTCGGTATTATTGGCAATTCGCCTTTACTTAACCGGGCCATAGATATTGCAAGCCAGGTAGCACCAACTGATATGTCGGTGTTGATAACAGGCGAAAGTGGTAGTGGTAAAGAGGTGTTCTCGCAGATTATCCATCAAATGAGTGCCCGTAAACATGGTGCTTTTATTGCGGTAAACTGTGGCGCCATTCCCGAAGGAACGATAGATTCTGAGCTTTTTGGTCACGAAAAAGGATCATTTACCGGTGCGCACGAAGCCCGTAAAGGATATTTTGAGGTGGCGAATGGTGGTACCATCTTTTTAGACGAGGTTGCTGAATTACCTTTAGGTACACAGGCCCGTTTATTGCGTATTTTAGAAAGTGGCGAATATTTGCGCGTGGGTTCGTCTAAAGTACAGAAAACAGATGTCCGCATTATTGCTGCAACCAATGTTGATGTATATAACCGCGTTAAGAACGGAAAATTTCGGGAAGATTTATATTACAGGTTAAATACTGTTCCATTGCGCATACCGGCTTTGCAAGAGCGTAAAGAAGATATTTATTTATTATTCAGAAAATTCGCTGCCGATTTTAGCGATAAGTACCGTAGTCCGGCGTTACACCTCGAACCAGATGCCGTTCAGATTTTAACCAATTATAGCTGGCCGGGTAATGTTCGCCAGTTAAAAAATATTGCTGAGCAAATCTGCGTATTGGAAAAAGACCGGAATGTAACCGGACAAGCCATTTTAAACTATATCCCTAACGAAGCAGGAAGTAATTTGCCAATGGCGATTAATGCTCAGTCGAAAGAAGATTTTACAGAAAGAGATATTTTGTACAAAGTTCTTTTCGATATGAAAAAGGATATGGTTGAACTTAAAAAACTCGTTGCCGAAATTATTCAGCACGGCGGAAATACCGCTACCGTTTTGGCAGATAATCCGCAATATATCAATCAGCTGTACCGCGATGTAGAATTGCCGTCAGGCCAGGAACATGCCTTTACCATTCAGCAGCCTACACCAGGCAATAATAATAACAACAACAATAACAATGCTGATTATTTTGCACACGAGGCTGAAGAAGTAGAAGAATCTTTGTCGTTAGTGGATAAAGAATCAGACCTGATTAAAAAAGCTTTAAAAAAACACAAGGGTAAACGTAAGTTTGCTGCTCAGGAACTGGGTATTTCAGAACGTACTTTGTACAGGAAAATTAAAGAATTGAACCTGTAATTTTAAAATTGCTTATTTCAATCCCCTGGAGAAGCACATTTTCCAAAACATAGATAACATTTTCGATAATGATGAAAATTAGAATATTTGCCCTAATCATCCTGCTTGCCTCGGTTTTTAGCGCGTGCTCTTATAAATTTAGTGGAGCATCAACAACAGGATTAAAAACGGTGGTAGTTCGGGTATTTGAAAATAATGCACCGTTAGTGGTACCGACATTGAGTAACCAGATTACAGAATCGTTAAAAAGCCGGATCCGTAACCAAACTAAATTGATTATTTCTCCTACAGGTGAAGGCGATGCATCATTTGAAGGCAGAATAACGGGCTATGATATTAAGCCGGTTGCGCTTCAAAACAGTGCCACACCTACTTCGGGTGCAAACAGGTTAACCATAACCGTTTCGGTAAAATATAAGAATAATATAAAAGAACACGAAAAAGAAAGTTTTGAAGAAAGCTTTACCAAATTTTTCGATTTTCCGATCAATGGGGCACCAATTCAAACCTTATTACCTGGCGCTATCGAAAATATTAACAAACAATTATCCGAAGATATTTTTAACCGTGCATTTGCGCAATGGTAAATAAAGCAGGATTCTAAAAGACAAAATTTTCAAAACCCGTCTACATTTTTTTAACTTAGCGGCAAACCTTGACAATGGATAACAAAAAGCTACTGGCAGATTTACTCGCGCAACCTGGAAAGGTTAGGCCAGAGCATGCATCCATGTTGCAGGAAATGGTTCAGCAATTTCCATATTCACAGCCTATCCATTTACTTTTAGCCAAAGCTAATGCTTCATTTATTCCAAAAGCTGCATTATATGGTCAGGGGCATGTGTTGTTCCATGTACTAAATATGGTTGCAGTCCATGAGGACCAGCAGGAAGAGGAGGCTGAAATTAATGTAGTCGTTACGGAACATCCACAGGATGAACCGGAAGTTTTTGAAGAAACAGGTGAATCTGCAGATGAAATCCCCTCATCTACCAATCAGGATGTAAGTATAGAAACACCAAGCCGCCTGCCAGGTATTGATAGCCATTTAATGGACTTGCCTCCAGATGATGATTCTTTTATTGAAAGTGTAGCTGCTACCGATTTCTTCGCTTTTGAACAGAAGTTAAGTACTGATGTGGTTATAACCGCACCAGAAATTGAAACTGTTGTTCCAGACGAGCCTGAAAGAAATTTTGTTTCACAATATAACGACGATAAGCTTCCATACACATTTTTATGGTGGCTGGCTAAAACCCGTAAAGAGCACGAGCAGATTTTTCAGCCTTATGCTCATCCTAACGCCGGTAATGTAAAACCACAGCCACAAAATAACCAACAGCAAGAAAGAGCTGAGTTTCAACAGCAGTATGTGGAGCATATCTTTCACATCCAAACTCCTTTCGAGGTAGCCGATCATTTAGCAGAATATCCTTCTGCCGAAATTAAAGATGCAAAGGGCGCCGAAATCATTGAGAAATTCTTAAAAGAAGATCCAACAATCAAGCCGCCTAAGCCAGAACAGATTGATAATGAAAATAAGGCAAAGAAAAGCGCAGAAGACAATTACGACCTTGTTTCTGAGACTTTAGCTAAAATTTATATCGAGCAAATGCTTTATCACAAAGCCATAGATACTTATAAAAAATTAAGTTTGAAATATCCGGAAAAAAGCCGTTACTTTGCCGACCTTATCCAATCTATAGAAAAGAAATTTTAAAATATAATATTACCATGGTAACCTTTTTAATCATTTTATTAATTATTGCGTGTGTAGCTTTAGGCTTATTTGTTTTAATACAAAATCCTAAAGGTGGAGGTTTAGCTACAGGAGGCGGCGGCAGTAACATGTTTGGTGTACAACGTACCGGCGATGTGTTAGAAAAAGGATCTTGGGTATTGTTAACCTTAATCGTAGTGTTAACCCTTGCCGTTACTACAATTGCTAAAACCAGTGGCGGTAGTGCTGCAGTTGGAAACTCTGCTATTCAGGAGCGTTTAGATAAAACCCCATCACCATCTCCACTTGGCGGAAATTTAAACACCACTAAACCTGCAGCTTCGACTCCAGCTAAAACAGATTCGACAAAGAAATAAGTAATACTTACTAGTATTTTATAAAGCTTTCCTCACAAGGGAAAGCTTTTTTGTTTTTTAACGATGCTATACCATAAACATAGAATTGTCATCCTGAGCCTGTCGAAGGACCTGTTTAAATGCCTCGCAAAGCGTTTCGATAAGCTCAACGTGATAAGTTCGAATGGAATAACAACTTATGGTACAACCTCTTTTGTTTTTAACATTCCGTAAAAAAATGAATCAATCCCCTTTATCTCTTAACACACATTTAACATAAAAAGCTTTAAATTGCAGCATGAAATTAAGTGTGCTGGTTCTATTTACTGCTCTCGCCGTTGGTCTTTCCATCGGAATGGTTAATTTTTATTTTCAGCATAGCCTGTATTATATGGCTATTTCTTTTGGCGTGTCGTTTTTATGCAGTTTTTTGGTGTTTTATTATTTGCTGGAGAAGTATATCTACACCAAAATTAAACTCATTTATAAGCTCATCCATAACCTAAAATTAGGCAAAGATTTAAAAGATGCGCTTGGCGAATACGTGAGTTCAGATCCGATTAATGATGTGGAGCAAGAAGTAAAAGAGTGGGCAGGTGCAAAGAAAAAAGAAATAGATTTATTAAAAAAACAGGAACAGTTTAGAAGAGAGTTTCTTTCAAATGTTTCACATGAATTTAAAACCCCGCTTTTTGCTATTCAGGGTTATATAGAAACCCTACAGGATTGCCTGGTAGATGATCCTGATCAGGCTGTTTTATTTTTAAAAAAAGCAGAAAATAATGTAGAGCGATTGAGTTATTTAATTAATGATTTAGACGTTATATCAAAGTTAGAAACTGGAGAATCGCCAATTAACTATCAAAAATTCGATTTTGTGCAATTGGCAAAAGAGGTAATGGAAAACCTCGAAGATCGCGCTAAAGCTAAAAACATTAAGCTTTTTTTTAAAGATAAATATACTGCCATTACCTTAGTTTCGGCAGATCGCGAAAAGATCAGGCAGGTTTTAATTAACTTAATGGTAAATAGCATTAAGTACGGCATTGATGGTGGAGAAACAGCCATTAAGATTTTTGAACTACACGATCAGGTTTTGATAGAAGTTACCGATAACGGTATTGGGATTGAAGAAAAACACTTGTCACGTTTATTTGAACGTTTTTACCGCATCGATACCCACCGTGCGAGAGAAGTAGGGGGCACGGGTTTAGGCTTAGCCATTGTAAAACACATTTTAGAGGCGCACCAACAAACCATTTCGGTAAGAAGTACACCGGGCATAGGCACTACCTTTGCTTTTACGCTACAAAAAGGAGGCTAACCTTAGTACCTTGATGATCATTCTTCAATTTTTGCCACGGAAACACGGAACGCACGGAAATGTGGCACCTGATTTCGTTTCGAAAAGCAATGTATCATTGTTGCTAAACCCGATATTAGCGAATATCCTGATTAAGCGGTTATGTTAACTGTTTTATGGTGTGCATGCTATTTCGCACAGGTTTCCATCCGTAATAAAGCATTTAACGGGACCACCTTAACCGAAGAACTTGTTCCACACTGTTTCTAAAAACCTATTTATTTCATTGTTAGCTATCTGAAAGTATAGAAATAACGCTTGCCTGACTAAATAAGGCGATAATTAGTTAATATAATTAAGAAATTAACATTAACTTAACATTGGGCTTGTAGCTTTGCAACATATTAAAAATTAACATGAACAATATTTTTAAGTTCTTTACACCTCAAGACAAAAAGTTTCATCCACTTTTCGAACAAGCAGGTAGCAACGCATTAAAAATTGCTGAAACCCTTTTAGAGATGGTTAGCACGGCTGATGCTGAAAGCAGAAAAACAATTTTTAAGGAAATTGAGCGCTTAGAGCACGTTGGTGATGATATTACCCATTCAATTTTTCTTGAGTTGAGCAGGAACTTTATCACTCCATTTGATAGAGAAGATATTCACCAATTGGCAACTGCCGTTGATGATGTTGCCGATTATATTTATGGTACTGCAAACCGCATGCAGATGTACAACATGAACACCATTAATGAGCCGATTGTTAAAATTGCTGAGCTTTTGGTAGAAATGTGTACCGATATTGATAAAGCAATTAAAGAATTACGCAGTTTCAAGAACATCCGTGTAATAGCTGATGCTTGTATCCGTATCAACAGCGGCGAAAACCAGGCTGATTATGTATTTACATTAGCGGTTGCGCGTTTGTTTGAATATGAAACCAATGCGATTGAATTAATTAAACAAAAAGAGGTTTTACAAACGATAGAAAAAGCAACAGATAAGTGTGAGGATGTGGCAAATGTGCTTGAAACTATCTTGGTTAAAAACGCTTAATAAAAAACAAACATGGTAACTACCTTATTGGTTGTTGTTGTAATTCTGGCTATTGCTTTCGATTACATTAACGGCTTTCACGATGCCGCTAACTCGATTGCAACAGTTGTTTCTACAAAAGTTCTTACGCCTTTTCAGGCGGTTTTATGGGCTGCGTTATTCAATTTCGCTGCTTACTTTTATTTTACCGACCACAAAGTGGCCAATACTGTTGCTAAAACGGTAATTGAAAATTATATCACTTTAGAAGTTATCCTTGCAGGTTTAATTGCTGCCATTATCTGGAACCTTTTAACCTGGTGGTACGGTATTCCTTCAAGTTCATCACATACTTTAATTGGTGGTTTTGCAGGCGCAGGGATGACACATGCTTTACTTACAGGAGCTAGTCCGCTTGATGCTGTAAATATGGGTTATGTAATAAAAATCGTTTCTTTTATTGTGCTGGCCCCAATAATCGGTATGGTGATATCAGTTGTATTAACACTGATCATTATTAATATTTGTCGTTATGCTAAACCGTCAACTGCTGAGAAATGGTTTAAACGCCTGCAATTGCTCTCTTCTGCTGCGTTAAGTTTCTTCCACGGAGGTAACGATGCGCAAAAGGTAATGGGGATCATTGCAACGGCATTAATTGCATCGAAAGTGATTCCAAACTTCGAATCGATGCCCGCCTGGGTGCCTATTTGCTGTTACTCAGCAATCTCTTTAGGTACCATGAGTGGCGGCTGGAAAATTGTGAAAACAATGGGCTCAAAAATTACTAAAGTTACAGCACTTGAAGGTGTTGCTGCTGAAGGTGCAGGTGCGATTACATTAGGTATTACAGAACATTTCGGTATTCCGGTTTCTACTACACACACCATTACAGGTTCTATTGTGGGTGTGGGTGTGGTAAAAAGTGTTTCTGCAGTACGTTGGGGGGTAACCATCAACTTAATATGGGCATGGATTTTAACCATTCCGGTTTCGGCTACATTAGCAGCCATTATTTATGCCGTAATTTATTACTTAAAATAAAAAACAAAATCTTTTAATATACTCAGAAGACCAAGGCATTAGCTTTGGTCTTTTTTGTTTTTAACCACAGAGAATGCTAAGTTTTCGCAAAGCGATGTTTGTTTTACCACAGAGGGCATTGAGTTTGCACAGAGCAAACAGAGAAGGTCGTCTTGACTGAAACGCAGTGGAATGGAGAGGTATTTATACCAGGTTATTGAAATCAAATCTAAAAGATTTTGCTTCGCAGAGCCTTCGGGTTCTCCACGGCGGTCGAAATGATGGCTTTACTTTGTGTATGTCATTCTGATGAGTAATTAATTGTTTAAA
This sequence comes from Pedobacter alluvionis, assembly GCF_003664035.1. GTDB lineage: Bacteria > Bacteroidota > Bacteroidia > Sphingobacteriales > Sphingobacteriaceae > Pedobacter > Pedobacter alluvionis. The sequence continues at coordinate 82,502 of NZ_RCCK01000013.1, read as the reverse complement.
ATCAGCATGAATGGACAGGAGAATTTTAACGAGCTATAGACTGTGAGGAATCGTCATTGCGAGAAGGCTTTTTCAGCCGACGAAGCAATCTTACAATGATCGCTACTAGCGTGCGCATTAAGATTGCTTCGTTCCTCGCAATGACGATTTTTCGATTTGGAGTCTGTCAATGGTATGCAAAGAAGGATCTTTAACTGTACTTTGCTATTATTAAAAGATTCTTCACTGCGTTCAGAATGACAGTAGAGTTAGGATGCACAGAAAACACCGTAAATTTAAATCCCAACTCTACCCTTGTCTGTAGTTTCATAAACTACGCTAAGACTGACAAGTATTTAATCATTCTCTCTGTGTCCTCTGTGCATTTTCTCTGCGCACTCTGTGGTAAAAAACAGGTGAGTTTTACAAATTCTTCTTCATTTCCTTCGCTACTTCTTTTGCAACCGGATCTTCACTTTTCTCCAGATTTGCTATAATACTTTCCTGATTTTTTGTTGAGTGGTTTTGGCTCATTTTAAAAACATGGTCGATGTGCTTCACCAAAACTTCGAATCCTGTAATTGCCTTTAAATGCTTCTGAATATATGCTTCATCCATTTTATTAAAGGCAGCAGGACTTGTTTCAGGATTTTCATACTGATTTGTTAGTTCTTTTACGACCTGATAAGTTTCTTCAGAATCCATGAGTCTGATACTGCCTTTAGCCTGAACAGTTTTATAATTCCATGTAGAAACTGAGGCAGGTTTTTCGTAAACTGATGCACTGATATAAGCATGAGCACCGGTAAAAACAGCCATTACGCTCGGATTTTGCTCAAATGCCTTACAATGATCGGTTTTAGTCATGATGTGGCCGATAAGTTTTATCGAATCGTTATGGATTACGGTTTGAACCGGTACCTGTGTAACCACCGGATATTCGCCATCAAAGCCGATTAATGTGATAAAATTATTTTGTTGCATAAACTCAAGAATTTCATCTTGATTGCCTGCTGAAGAATATGAAGTTTTGTACATGAGGTGTGCTTTGTTGCGGCAGAGGCCATTGAATTTTACATAGCGTAACACTAATGGGTTTTAACTGTAATTTACACCGATCTCCATGATCTCTGTGTCTTTTCTTGGTGTACGCTGTGGTTGATAAAGGAAATTAAAACTTAATGCTGATTTCTACTAAATCAGTTCCGTTTTTAGGTAACACCCAATCCGGACCTTCTTGAATCAACCGCTTCGCTTCTGAATCGGCTTTTCTATTTAGTGATTTTATAACAGAGATGTTGGCTGGCCGTCCGTTGCTTTTAACTTTAAAGCTTAAAATTACAAATTGCTCGGGCCCTTTAGGATTATAAAGCTTATTATTTTTCTCTAAGTATTGGCTGTAATTAATGGTGGAAACCGGAATTGGCTTTGTAATATCACCGGCCGATTTTCCATCCAGGTTTTGTTCTGCACGCAGCGTAATTTTGGGGGCAGCAATATTTTCTTTTTTATGTCCGTTTGAACCGGTAATTAAAGCAATTTCGTTTAATGATTTATTGCCACTCAATGCAGTTTTAATCGCATTAGGGTCTTGCAAACCAGCTACGGGCAATTCTTTAAAACCGATAGCATTAATCAATAAGTCTTTATCTCTTGCATTGCTATCAGCAGGTAAATAGAAATATCCTTTGGAATCGGTCGCCGTTACATTTTTAGAGCCTGCTAACTTTACAACTGCTCCCTGAACAGGTTGACCATTACTTTGATCTACCACATTGCCACTAAATGCAATTTTATTCGAGCCGATTGCTGGTTCTGCTGCCAACACAGTCTCACTTAACGTAACCTGGCTTGGTTTGTAGTTGTCAAAGCTTACGCGGCTCATCGCTTTAGCGCGACTATTGTCAGATGCAATTTTTGCCGCTTTTACTTCGGCAACTTGTTGTTCTGCCTGTACTACAACAGGATTTTTTTTAGTGTTTTTTGCCAAATCACCTGTTTTTGCATCTGCAATTGCTTTATCAATCAAAGCTGCCTTTGTGGTGTTTTGGGTAACGGTATCTTCTTTGGCTTTAGGTTGGATCGAAGCAACACTCGCTGAACTATCCAACTGAACCATCACACCTTCTTTTTTATGAGCAGCAAGTTCTGCATTCCTGCGGTTGGTTTCGCGCATAAAGAATAAAATGCTCACCGCAATAAAAGCAACCGTTGCGGTTGCCGCAATACTTAATCTTTGGGTGGTAATGCCCCACAATTTGCGCTTTACAGGCTTTTCTGATATGCGATCGTACAGCTGTTTCTGTAAAATAGAAAGCGTTTGTTTGCGTCTGGGAGATTGCTTCAGGCCTTCTAATGCTTCGGCAACGAAAGGATCTTCTAAAGCCTGTCTTTCTACAAAGTGCATAGCTTTAGTATCAAGCTTACCATCCAGGTAATCTTCCAGTACATCAATATCTAACCAATCGTTATTCACTACTGTTTTTCTCTATACAAATCTTTAAATTCCGCTTACCATTTTGGATGTAACTCTTAACTTTAAGCATGTCGTAGCCGGTAATGTCGGCCACTTCTTTATAACATTTTTCTTGTAAATAAAATAAATCTACGCTTTTTCGCTGTTCTTCGGGCAAAGTTTCCATACACTTTTCCATAATGGTAAGCTGCGTTTCTTTTGTGTCGTCTATATCCAGATGCACAAACTCGCTATTTTCCACAAAAGTATCGTCTATGGAGATATTATTTTGCTTCGCTGATTTCCGCAATGCCATTAAGCAATGGTTCCGCGTTAAAACATGAAGCCAGCTTTTGAAATTCTGTACCTCGTGTATTTTCAGTTTTGTTACCAGTTCTTCGAAAATCTGCATTACGGCATCCTTGCTTAGTTCTTCATCTTTGAAGTAGTTTAAGCAAACCCCAAACACCAAATGCATATATTTATTGTAAAGCGTACCCAACGCGTCTAAATCGCCCGTATTTTTATACCCGGCAATTAGTTTGGCGTCTTCTTGCTGGGTATTGCCAGCTGTGTTTTTTATAAACCTCAAAAAATATGGTAGCTATTTCGAATTATCTTTCAAGTATAAAAAATATTTCTGAGTGATGAGACATAAACTAATTTTTTAGGAAGAGAAGGGCTTAAATATTTTACGTTGCTCCCTATCTTTTTAAGTGGTTTAACATTATTGCCATGTGCAAAGGTTTATCTTAGTATAAAATTATGGCAGTTGTTTTGCTAAGCATGATTAAACACACAAAATGAAAAGAATCAATATTTTATCGATATCAATGACCATGTTAGTATTTGCAAGCCTAAATGTTAGCGCGCAGATTAAATTGAGTGATATATTTAAAAAAGTAACCCAAAAGCCGGGTACTATGACAGCTGCCACCGGAACGCCATCTACTTTTGAAATAGGACAAGGGATTAAGGAGGCGCTACAAATCGGTGTTTCTGCCGGTGCAGACAGGCTTTCGGTTAAAGATGGCTTTTTAGGCAACCTAGCCGTTAAAATTTTGATGCCTCCCGAAGCACAAAAGGTTGAAAAAACTTTACGTAGCATCGGTCTGAACAAACTTTGCGATAATGTAATTGTGAGCTTAAACCGTGCTGCCGAAGATGCTGCTACCGAAGCGAAGCCTATTTTTATATCGGCCATTAAACAAATGACATTAACCGATGCCACCAATATTCTTTTGGGAAATAAAGACGCCGCTACTGAATATTTTAAAAGGGTCACCACTGCACAGCTGATTCAGAAATTTAGCCCCATTGTAAACACAAGTCTAAATAAAGTAAACGCTGCCAGGTATTACAGCGATTTAACTACACAATACAACCGCTTGCCTTTGGTAAGGCCTGTAAACACCAACTTAACCGAATATGTTACGCAAAAAGCAATAGATGGTTTATTTGTTGAAGTTGCAAAGGAAGAGCTTAAAATCAGGGGCAATTTAAGCGCAAGAAGTACCACCTTATTGCAAAAGGTGTTCGGTTACGCGGATAGGAAAAAGATTTAAATATGGTGTGGTTCGTGGGAACACGAACCACGGAGGAAAGAAGTCATTTGCCCCGGCCTGGTGTCCTCACCATCCAAAATTAGAAAGTTTGTATTAAGTAAAATATAGCTTCTCCAAGGCATCTCTGAATAATAGACAAAAAACTATTTGTAAAATTGTATATGACGAAAATCAGTACAACATTAGTTTCTATTTTAATTCCTTGCGTTGCATTAATTACTTCCTGCAGCAATAATAAATCTGAGGAGGAAAATGGCAAAGCCGTTTTAGATACGGTTTCTTTAAGCAGTAAAAATTTCGCATTAGCCTATCAGGATGGAGATAAAATTGTAGCCACGAGTATTGATACCATGAAGCAGATTTCGTTTGGTGGCGCAACCAATCCGGCTATTTCTCCTGACGGAAATAAACTGGCATATACACTGAGCGATTCTGTTGGGAACCGATCCATTTGGATTGCCGATATGGAAAACAAAAGCCAGGGTAAATTGCAGGTAAATAGCAATAATTATTATCAGGCCATGTGGTCGCCTGATGGTGTTGCGATCGCTTTCAATATTTTCAATAGCAAAAACCTATGGAAGATAGGTGTTATTAAAACTGATAATTCTGGTTATGTGATGCTTGATAGCGCATCTAAAATAAATGTTTATGCACCAACCTGGAAAAATGAAAAGGAAATCATCGGGCATGATCTTACCAGGCTCTACACCTTTGACCTTAAGGGCAAGTTAATCGATACCAAATTGATAGCCGATTTGATCGGGAAAGAGTTTTCCATTGCAAGTAGCAACCGTTTTTTTTATACAAAAGACGGAACGAAACTGGTTTTTAATGCAGGAAATACCGATGTTTTGAATGGATTAAAAGGACCAAGTGAAGCCGTTTATATCTTAGATTTAGCCAGTAAAAAAGTACAAAGGATTTCACCTAAAGGTATGAATGTTCCCTATGTTTTTCTTACAGCCGATAACCGGATTTTTTATAGTGGAGCTGAAAAGCCATTTACCGAGAGTAAAATATATGTTTCCGATTTAGACGGGAACATTAAAAGGGTAGTGGATAAGGGGAATAATCCAACTGGCGCATTGAAATAATCTGTTTATCATATTTAGGTTAACATGCTAAATAAAACAAGAATTGTTATTGTCGGAATTGGTGGTGTAGGTGGGTATTTCGGAGGTTTACTGTCTAAGCAATACGCTGATGGAAAGAACGTAGAAGTTGTTTTTGTTGCCCGTGGTGAACATTTAAAGGAGATCCAATACAAGGGCTTAACTGTAATAAATGGAGACGAAAGTTTTGTAACTCAGCCACATTTGGCTACCGATGATTATAGTAAAGTTGGCATGGCCGATTATATTATCATCTGCACTAAAAGCTACGATTTAAAACAAACCATCGAAAAGCTAAAGCCTTTAATCGGCCATAACACGATATTATTGCCGCTTTTAAACGGCGTTAGTGCGAGCGATGAGATTCTAGAAATTCTGCCTCATGTAAACGTTTTAAAAGGCTGTGCATTTATTGTTTCCAAAATTAAATCGCCGGGTATCATCGAAAATTCTGGCAACATCCAGAAGTTATCTTTTGGAATGGATGGACCAATAGGCGAAGCGGTTTTACACCTGAAAGATTTAATGTTTGATGCAGGAATTGATGTAACGGTTTCGGATAAAATCTCTACCGCCATCTGGGAAAAATTTATATTTATTTCTCCTGCGGCTACCTCTACATCTTATTTCGATAGCACTATCGGCAAGGTACTCGAAGAAAATACTGAAACTGTTCTAAAGCTAATTGAAGAGGTGAAAAACCTTGCCCTTGCTAAAGGCGTAAAAATTAGTGATGAAATTTCGTGCAAGACATTAAATACGATGAAATCGATGCCCTACGAGGTTACCTCATCCATGCACCGCGATTATCTCAATCAGAATCCACAAACAGAGGTTGAGTCGTTAACAGGCTATATTGTGCGGGAGGCCGAAAAATTTGGCATTGCAGCACCAACTTATCTAAAACTATACGAAGGATTACTTAAAAAATAATCGATATAAGATGCTAAAAATCAGGTTCTTTTGATCTGTAAAAATCCATTTTCTGAAAAAAATAAAGAAAATTTAAAGTAATATTGAGTTTCATCCGTTTACTGGGTTGTTAAGTAAAATTTAGTGCCAACAAACGAACCTCAAAATATCATTTCAACGGTTGCCAATTATGGTAAGCGCTTATTCAGTTTCATCCGTGGAAGGGTGAATACGGATGAGGATGCAGAAGATATTTTACAGGATGTTTGGTTTCAACTTAGCAACCAACCCGAGGCTGGCGCCATTGAGCAGATTAGTGGCTGGCTATACCGCGTGGCAAGAAATAAAATCACCGATAAATACCGTAAACAAAAAGAAGAATCGTTAGAAGATTTCACTTTCGAAGGTGAAGACGGCGAAATCAATTTTAAAGAAATTTTACTTGCCGAGGCTTATTCGCCTGAAGAGGAAAGTTTGAAAAAACTATTCTGGGATCAACTGTTTTTAGCCTTGGAAGAGCTGCCCGAAAATCAACGCTATGTGTTTGTTCAGAACGAATTGGAGGAACGTACTTTTCAGGAACTGGCAGATGAAAGCGGAGAGAATATTAAAACATTAATATCAAGAAAGGGTTATGCGGTAAAACACCTGCGTAACCGTTTACAAAATTTATATCAGGAATTTATTAACTATTAAATTTGCAGACATGATGAATAGAAATTTTAATCGGCGCAAGAAATTTATTTTCTTTTTGCCCGTAGCGGTGCTTATTGCAGCGGTATTGGGTTATGTGGTTATGTTTTTATGGAATTGGATTTTACCTGAGGTGGCACATGCAGGCAAACTTAATTATTGGCAAGCTCTCGGTTTACTTGTGCTGTGCAGGTTACTTTTTGGGAACTTTAATAAAGGTGCTCATGGAGGACATAATGGTTTCCGTGAGCGCGCCAGGGGAATGCGTGCCAAATGGGATTCGATGAACGAAGAGGAGCGCGTAAAATTTAAGGAAGAATACAAGCGGAGATGTGGCGGATGGGGCCACCACCGTAATAAGGAATAGTTTGGAAGCCTCGATTAATTCGGGGCTTTTTTGTTTATCTATTTTTGCGTTATTCTAAACATCTTGAAAGTCTCTCCGCGAATTCGTCATCTCGACCGCAGCAACGCGGAGTGGAGAGATCTTTGGACTATATTACCCAAAGATTTCTATTGGTTGATGTCTCACCGACTGAAAGGATTATCTACTAAAAGATCCTTCGACTACGCTCAGGATGACATTATTCTATCGGTTGGTGTCTCACCGACCGACGAGTTAATCTACTAAAAAGATCCTTCACTGCGTTCAGGATGACAAAGTCCCTAAGAAATAAAAAAAATCAAAATAATTTAAAGTAAAAATAATCTTGCTTCGTCTTCCTATATAAATAACAAAAACAACAGTATTGCTAATTCAACTTGTTTAAGGTGAATTGATTACAGTGCTTTAAAATTATAAAAGATGAAACCATCATGATTTTCAAAACCCAAAATAACGGGAGAAATCATGATAGCTTCATCACAAATAAAAACATAATATAAAAAGATGAAAAAAATATTAAAAACCATAGGATTCGGGATTGTACTTGGAGCAGTCGCTTTCTTCATACCATTTGTATTCAAATTTATATTGGCCATCATGCTGATCGGTTTAATGTTCAGGATCTTTATCGGTAGGCGTCGCCATTATTTTCATAGCCGCTTTAACGGTTTCGAAAACCATTATAACCCAATTGTGCCGATCGATAACCAATGGTACAGGCCAACCGTACAAGGCAATGGAACAGTTAACAACATTAATGTAAATTATTAACCGCCATGAGAGCATTTAGAATATTATTGGCATTGGCTGTTGCTGCAGGAACTTTTTACAGCTTAAATGTACTGGCCATTCAGCATGGATACCGCGATCGGTTAGATTTTAAAAACAGGTATTATCATGACGATTGCCAGCAAGAACATTATAGAAACCATAGTTACAGTCACCATAGCAGAAAAATGGATGATACCATGATTAGCCCTGCCGACAGTATAAACCAAGTAAAAAGATAACATTATGTCACAGGTACTTTTTTTAAGCGATCCATCTCAGGCCGATGTTAGTCCGATTTTAGGTATGGCCAACGAACTGATTGCCCGGGGTGAGAAAGTTACTTTCTTTAGCTCGGATGAATTTAAAGCTCCTATAGAACAAATCGGTGCTGACTTTAAAGCCTACAATCAGGAGCTGAGTGTTTTTCAAGGACAAAAGGTTGTTGATGAAGAAGAGAAACCTAAATCCGGATTAATCAGCGCACTGCTTGAGCCAATGAAATTTATCGACGATATTTTGGTTCAGATAAGGGGTTTGAAATTTGATTACGCGGTTTTTTCGCCATCCTATCCCTATGCAAATATCATTACACAGCTGTTGGGTATCCCTAAAACGGAGCAAGTGCTTCATAATTAATATTGGCCCAGGCCGATAAATAAAAAGAATAAATAACAATTAAAATTAAAAACAATGTACAAAGAACATAGATGCCATTCGGGCAAGATGCATAGTCGCTTCGGCGCAGGAGAGGGAAGATTTGGAAGACATTTTGGTGGTCCTTTCGGTCACCATAAACACAGCATGTTTAACCAGGGCTTTAGAAAAGTACCGGCTAACATTGAAGAAACAGAAACCAGCTTTATTATTGAGCTTTTTGCGCCTGCTTTGGTTAAAGAAAACTTAAAGGTGGTTACCAAAGATGATGTATTAACCATTTCTTACCAACCTAAAGAAGAAGCCGATTCGGCCAAAAAGTATAGCCGTAGAGAATATAGCAACGGCACTTTCGAAAGAGCTTTTGGCTTAAACGGAAAGGTCTTAGTAGAAAATATTTCAGCCAGTTATGCTGATGGAATTTTGAAGGTTACACTACCTAAAAACCCTGAAACGAATACACCAGAAAAAGATATTCTGGTAGACTAAGTTTCGTCTATTATAATTTCCAGGCCCCGATTGTTTAAAACAGTTGGGGCTATTTTGTTTTATAGTAAACGGGAAGAACTTGTTTTATAATGCCTTTCAAATTGCTGAGCAAACGGATATTGAAATCGGGTTTGCTATTAGCGGTATTTTAAGGTACTTTTGCTAAAAGACATAAACACAATAGATTGAATTTTAACGACTTTAATTTTAACCCCGATTTATACGAAGGCTTAATGGCTATGGGGTATAAAAGCGCTACTCCAATACAAGAACAAGCCATCCCGGTAATTTTAGATAATCATGATCTGATTGCCTGCGCTCAAACCGGTACAGGAAAAACGGCCAGCTACCTTTTACCCGTAATGGATAAAATTAGCAAAGCTGTTGATAGACATAATAATACTTTAATCCTGGCGCCAACACGCGAGCTTGCACAACAGATCGATTTACAGGTAGAAGCCCTGGCTTATTTTACCAATATCAGTTCTTTAGCCGTTTACGGTGGGGGAGACGGTATTGCTTATGAGCAGCAAAAACGTTCTATGCGCGATGGTGTGGATATTATTATTGCCACTCCGGGCAGATTAATGGCTCATTTATCTTCAGGTGTGTTAAAACTGGAGCATTTGCAGCATTTGATTTTGGATGAAGCAGATAGGATGTTGGATATGGGCTTTTACGACGACATTGTTCGCATTATTAGTTACCTGCCAAAGAAAAGGCAAACGCTTTTGTTCTCAGCTACGATGGCGCCGAAAATAAGAACCATGGCAGGTAAGATCTTGCATGAACCGAAGCAGATTACCATTTCAATTGCTAAACCTGCTGAGGGAATCGATCAGCAAGCTTATAACATTCACGACCAGCAGAAACAGGCCTTATTAACCGATATTTTTAAAAGCGGACAATACAAGAGCAGTATTATTTTCGTTTCGACAAAGGAAAAAGTAAAAGCCTTATACAAAACTTTTAAGGGATTGGGTATTAAAGCCGAAGCTTTTCACTCCGATTTGGGGCAAAAGGAACGTGAAGATATTTTACTGGCTTTCAAAAACCGTAGATTACCGATTTTAATCGGAACAGATGTATTATCCCGCGGAATCGATGTAGAGGGAATCGACCTGGTCATCAATTATGATGTTCCTGGCGATCCTGCTGATTACGTACACCGTATTGGCCGTACAGCAAGAGCTGCAACCAAAGGAACGGCCATTACATTGGTTAACGGAAGAGATAAGCGGAAGTTTGATAACATCGAAAAATTAATTGAGAAAGAAGTTCCCCGGATGCCACTGCCAGAAAGCATAGCTGCAATGGAAATTACGCATGTGGAAGAAAAGAGACCTCAAAATAAGGGCAAGAAAAAGGTTTGGAACAAAAAGAAAAAACCAAAACCTTCGGTATAAATTATTTAAAACGCCATAAGTATTCTTATTGGCGTTTTGGTTTATAAATTATCTTTGCGCTAAGCAATGGCAAACTTCATTCTTATAGGTTTATGTATTTTGGCGGGGATTCTTTTCAGAAAAAGTAAATCGCTGCCTAAAGATGCACACAAAGGCATTAATGCCTGGATAATCTACATAGCGCTACCCGCTGTTTCTTTTAAATATCTGCCACACATTACCTGGACTAAGGATCTATTGTTTCCTGCACTGGCACCAATTTGTGTCTGGCTTTTGGGTTGGTTATTTATTACCCTGTATAGCCGTATCCGGAATATGAGCAAAGCCACTTCCGGCGGCTTAAAACTCACCAGTTCTTTAAGCAATACTTCATTTGTAGGTTTCCCTTTAATTGTGGCTTATTTCAGTGAAAAGGAACTGGCTATTGCCATTATCTGCGATCAGGTTACCTTTATGCTTTTATCTACCATTGGTGTAATTGTAGCTATCCGCTCTTCACAGCATCAAAAGTTAAACCCGAAAGTAGTGCTGAAAAAGGTATTGACCTTTCCGCCGCTTATTGGTTGTGTGCTGGCACTAACCCTACCACGCTTTATTGATGTTTCTTCGTTAGATCCATTGTTCGATAAACTGGCGGGAACGGTTGGTCCACTGGCATTGTTTTCGATAGGTTTACAACTAAAATTTGGCGGTTGGTTTAGCGAGTTGCAACACATCAGCTTTGCTTTATTGTATAAATTGATTTTAGCGCCATTGGTAATATTAATTATCGCACTCGCTTTAAATATGAACGGAATCATTACCAAAATAACCATTTTCGAAATGGCTATGCCAACGCTGCTGACCGCTGGCGTAGTAGCTGATCAGTATAACCTTAATCCGAAGCTTTCTAATCTGGTGGTTGGAATCGGGATATTGCTTTCGTTTATTACTACAGGTTTATGGTGGTTGGTGTTGACTTATTCTGGGCTGGTTTAAATTATCCCGGTTTAACCGCAGAGTGTGTAAAGAGAAGGCACAAGATCACAAAAACTTTTTGTGGGCTTTAACCACAGATAAAAAGGATGAACACAGATAAGGGCTTAAACTTAATTCGATATGTCACCCTAAGGGATATTTATTGTATAAAACCAATGCAAATGACAGGAGATTTTAATGAATTAATATATTGCGAGGAATCGTCATTCCCAACTTGATTGGAAATCCTAACGTAATAAGCTTTAAGATTCCCGCCTGCGCGGGAATGACGATCATTCTGTCGGAGTCTCAACTAAACTTCCTCAAACGCTTATCCATCATCCATTATTCTTTGCGCTCTTTGCGAAAACTTTCGCGCCCTTTGCGGTTAAAACCAACAAAAAAGCCGCAAAATTTCTTCTGCGGCTCCACAAATGATTTTGATTGAATTACAAAGCTAATTTTTTAGCAATTGCAGATGGAATACCTGCTTTATTTAATAAAATTGCTGTCGTTTTATACTTTACGTAGTTTTTAGTTACGTATAAGTATCCTTTATAATCGTTGGTAGCACCCCAGGAGTTTTTAACGATATAATATTCTTTACCTGTTTGATCTTTGGCCAGGCCGACAATGTGCATACCATGATCATCTGTGGTTTGATAGTTATCGAAAGCAAGCTGACGGTTCTCCTGCGTAATTTCCATTTCTGGCTGCGGGCCGTTAAACATTTCTGCTTTTTGTTTCACGGTCATGTCAGCGAAAGGTGTTTGCGGAACAAAAGCCACACCGTTTTTCCAGCTGAAGTTTTTTTCGCTTACATCTGTAGCCCATGCAACAGTGTAACCACCTTTTAAAGCGTTATCAATAATGTCAGTTAACTCGTTTACTTTAACGTTGTAAACCTGATCGAAAGACCAGTTATCAGGCACTAATAAAGTAAACTTGCTGTAGAAAGGATGATCGTTGAATGATGAAAGTTCTACATAGTTATCGGCGTTTAAACCCACCACTTCCTGAGCGAAAGTTTTTGGTGTGTATTTTTTGCCATTGTAGGTAAAGTTTTCAGGTACAGCACCTAAATAAGCATCAATTACGCCTGTGTAGGCCTTTAACCAGTTTGGAGTTAACTCGCCATTTGCATTTTTTACAACAGCTTCTAAAACACCTTTTTCAATATCGCCAAGCTCTGCGGTTTTATTGATTTTAGTGCCATAATTTAATCCGGTGTATACTTCCTGCGGAACTGCGCCATATTTTCTATACATATTGATTACATCGTGTAAAGCGCCACCATCGCCTAATGAAACCGCACCATGCATACGCACATAATTTTTACCTTTTTCTACATAGGCATTACGGGCCGAAAAAAGCTGAGATAAGGTTACTGGCTGTTTACCAGCTTTAATCATTTCTGATTCTAAAAATGAGTTGGTAGAATAACTCCAGCAAGTTCCTGAAGATCCTTGATTCTGAACTGGTGTATTGGCCAGGTTAATCACTTCTGTAAATTTAAAAGAAGCGGTACTGTTTTCGCTTTGGTTGTTTTTTAAAGAATTAACGAGATTGTCTTGCGCATAAGTCGCTGATATAGATAACGACAAAGCCAAACCAATCACACTGATTTTTGTGTAGTTGATCATTTTTTATGAATAATTAATAAAGTCAGCGAATGTAAAAATACTTGTTGATTTGTCAACGGAAAGTTTGTAATAAAACGATAACATCAGTCATTTTATTGCAACAATGTTGAATTAACATTCTGGCAAACTGATCGGAATATTGGTTGCCAAGCCTCCATCAGATGTTTCTTTGTATTTGGCATTCATGTCGAGGGCAGTTTCCCACATCGTATTTACCACAGCATCTAAACTTACTTTTGCCTTATCAGGATTGCTTTGTAGCGCCAGCTGACTAGCTGTAATGGCCTTAATGGCGCCCATGGTGTTTCTTTCGATACAAGGGATCTGTACTAAACCGCCAATCGGATCGCAGGTTAAACCCAGGTGATGTTCCATGGCAATTTCTGCGGCCATTAAAACCTGTCTTTGCGAGCCGCCTAAACATTCCGTTAGCGCTGCGGCAGCCATGGCTGAGGAAACGCCAATTTCGGCCTGACAACCACCCATAGCGGCTGATATGGTTGCTCCTTTTTTGAAAATACTACCAATTTCTGAAGCACAGGCAATAAACTGGATGATTTTTTCTTCGCTATAGCCGTCGCAAAAGGTAATAAAATATTGTAATACGGCTGGAATTACCCCTGCAGCACCGTTGGTAGGGGCAGTTACTACACGACCAAAAGATGCGTTTTCTTCATTAACGGCTAAGGCAAAACAGCTTACCCAATCTAAAATATAATTAAAACCGTTTCCACCTTTTCTAATGGCTTCTAACCAGCTATTATAATCAGAATATTCACTTTTTCCAATTAACCGTTTATTTAGTGGAAATGCCCGTCGTGCTACATTTAAACCACCTGGTAAAAAGCCTGTGGTATGACAACCACGGTAAATACAATCGCGCATTACGGCGAAATGTTGTAGAATACCTTTTTTTGTCTCTGCTTCAGTACGCCAGGCCAATTCGTTTTCCATTACAATTTCGCTCACTTTTAAACCTGTTGACAGGCACCAGTGCAACAGTTCTTTTGCTTTTTCTACCGGAAAGGGAAGGTCTACCTGGGCTTTATTGCTATTGTCTTCGCCCTCTTTGATTACAAAACCACCACCAATAGAATAGTAGGTTTCTGAAAAAGCTTTTCCTTCTTTTAAAAATGCCTGAAAAGTAACGGCATTTGGATGGAAGGGCAAACTTTCGGCAAAAAGAAAGAGTAAATCTTCATTATAATCAAAATCGATAATTAAATTACCAGCAAGGTTCAGTTTTTTATCGCGTTGGATACTTTCGAAAGTAGGAGTGACCGCGTCTACATCAAAAGTTACGGGATCAGCTCCTGTTAAACCGAGTAAAATAGCAACATCCGTTCCGTGGCCTTTACCTGTTTTGGCAAGCGAACCATAAAGCAATATTTTGATGCCCTCAACATCATCAATCAAATTGTTTAGCGCGAGTGAAGCTGTAAATTGTTGCGCAGCCCGCCATGGACCTAAAGTATGTGAGCTGGATGGGCCAATGCCTATTTTAAAAATATCGAAAACTGAAATTTGTTCCTTGATCATTATGAATATAGTTACACAAAGCTATGATAAGTTTTTGAGGAATTACTTAGGTTTGCAAACTGAAATTTTAAATGTAATTTTCGCTAAATAAATTAGTAATTTAGCTATCTTTGTTAGTTGTTAGAAACTTAATTAAAGATTTTTTTAAAATTTTATTAGTTTAATACCAAACATCAAAATGCCTACAAAAGATTTCGCTACTATATTAGGGTTTACACCAAAAGAAGGCTCATTGGGGATATTTATAAGAAAATATTCGGATGGGACTACTATTGAAATTGATTTCGAAAAAAATACTTTTCACTTTGGGGGAAAACTAAAGATTCAAGGTAAAGACGTTCAGAATATTACTAAAGCCGAGGATTGGGTTGTTCTGGAATGTTTGAATAGACTTTTAGAAAAAGGATATAAACCCGAAAACATCTCGCTTGAAAAGGTTTATCCTGCTGGGCATGGTTTCTCTGGGAGGTTAGACATTTGCGTTACCCGTGAGGATGGCTCCGAGTATCTTCTTATCGAATGTAAAACATACGGTAAAGAATTTGATAAGGAATTTGCCAAAATAAGAAAAGATGGCGGGCAATTATTCACATATTTTAAGTTTAGCAATAAGGCTGATGTTATCATGCTTTATGCATCAGAACTGAGAGGGGATGAAATTGTTTTTAAAAATGAAATTGTAAAAATTGAAGATGATTATAGAACGGGTGATGTAAAAGATTTTTACGAAAAATGGAATAAACTAACAAAAGATAACGGTGTTTTTGATTCTTGGGTAAGACCATACAACTTTGAGAGTAAGGCTTTAACAATTAAAGAGCTTGAAGAAATTCGTCAAGAAGACAGCAGTTTTATTTTTAACCGTTTTTTAGAGATTTTACGTCATAATGTAGTTTCGGATAAGGGCAATGCGTTTAATAGAATTTTCACTTTATTTTTATGTAAAATATATGATGAAAAAGACAAAGAAGGTACGGATCAAGAGCTAGAATTTCAGTGGTTTGAATCACCCTTTACTTATGATGGTGTATTTTACGAAAAAGATAATCATAGAAGTTTTCAAATACGGCTTACAGATCTGTATAAAAAAGGCATGAAGGCATTTTTAGAAAAGAATGTAACTGATTTTTCTGAAACAGATTTCAATAATAAATATTCTTATTTGACTGAAGATCAAAGAGCTCCGATATTATCTGATATTAAAAAACTCCGTCTTGAAAAAAACAATGAATTTGCTATAAAAGACGTTTATGATGAAGAATCTTTTAACGATAATGCTGTGGTTGTTAAGGAAATTGTGGAGTTACTTCAAAATTTTAAAATTCGTTACACAAAAAAGCAACAATATCTTTCAGATTTTTTTGAGTTGTTATTAACTACAGGTTTAAAACAAGAAAGCGGCCAGTTTTTCACCCCTGTTCCTGTAGCCCAGTTTGTAATTAAAAGTTTGCCTTTAGATAAAATTATTGAGGAGAAACTTCAAAAAGGAGAGAAAAATGAATATTTACCTTATGTTATAGATTATGCTTCGGGAAGTGGTCATTTCCTTACCGAAACCATGCACGAAGTTCAACGGATTATTGATAAAGGTGATTTTAATGGGGTAAAAGCAGAGGTGAAAAGATTTATTCAAATGTCTAAACAGTTTCATTTCGATTGGGCTTTTGATTATGTATACGGAATTGAAAAAGATTACCGACTGGTTAAGGTTGGCAAAGTAGGCTGTTATCTTCATGGTGATGGATTGGCTAATGTAATCCATTCTGATGGGTTGGCCAGATTTAATCACAATGATTATAAACTAAAATTAAACCATAGGGATAAAGATTTTCCTAAAGAAAATAAACAGTTTGATGTAATTGTATCGAATCCACCATATTCGGTTTCTGCTTTTAGAAATAATGCTTCAAAATATTACAATCAAAACGAATTTGAGTTGTATAGTAAATTAACTGATAACAGCTCCGAAATTGAATGTTTGTTTATTGAGCGTACCATGCAATTGCTAAAAGATGGTGGCGTTGCAGGGATTATTTTGCCGAGTTCAATTTTAAGTAATACAGGAATTTATTCTAAATCCCGAGAAATTATTTTGCAATATTTTGATATTGTTGGAATTACTGAATTAGGCTCTAATACCTTTATGGCAACTGGTACGAATACAGTTGTTTTGTTCTTGAGAAGAAAAAATAATTATGAGAGTCGTAAAATTAAAATTGCTACAGAAAAATTCTTTACGAGTTTTCAGGATTTAACCATAAATGGAATTGAAAAACCAGTTGCAAAATACATCAACTATGTATGGGAAACTATTTCTTTTGATGATTATATTTCTTTATTAAAAAAAGAGCCTAATAAAACAATTACTCAACACGAAATTTATAAAGAATACCAAAAGAAATTAAAAGCCAAAAACAATGTAGCATTTTGGAATTTACTTTTAGAAAAAGAGTTGGATAAACTCCATTATTTCATTATCGCCTACCCACAAAAAGTAGTATTAATAAAAAGTGGTGAAAAAGATGCCGAAAAACGTTTCTTAGGCTACGAATTTTCTAACCGCAGAGGAAGTGAAGGAATTCACCCGATTCAAAGGGGTAAAAATATAGAAGATTGCACTCAACTTTTTGACGCGGAATTTTTTGACAACCCAACCAAAGCAAGTACTTACATTTATAAGGCATTTCAGGGCGATTTTGATTTTGAAATTGATGAGACGATGCTAAACAATGTCTCACGCCACAGCTTGGTCGATATGCTGACTTTTGACCGTGCCGAATTTGAAAAAAACATCTCACTTTCGGTTAAAAAAAAAGTAAAATTTGAATCGATTTGGGGTACAGACAAACTTCAATTATTAGGAGAAATTACCCAAATAAAAAAAGGAACATCCATTACAAAAGAAAAAACAGTAAAGGGGATGATACCAGTTATTGCTGGCGGTCAAGAGCCTGCATATTTTCATAATGAATCAAATCGGAATGCAAATACTATAACAATAAGTGCGTCGGGTGCAAATGCTGGTTTTGTAAACTACTTTGAAACGCCAATTTTTGCATCTGATTGCAATACAATAATTTCAAAGGATGAACATAAAATTTCGACTAAATTGATTTATTTATTTTTAAAATCAATACAAAGTGAAATTTATGGTTTACAGCGTGGACAAGCACAACCACATGTATATAGTGATGATTTATCGAATGTAAAAATTCCATTTCCTCCAATAGGCATCCAACAAAAAATAGTTTCTGAAATTGAAGTTTTAGAAACAAAAGAAAAGAAAGCAAAAGAGGATCTAAGTACTTTGAATTTTACAATTCAAAGTATTATTAATAAATCATTTTCAGATTATTCTTTAGAACTTCTAGGGAATATATGTTACTCTACAGAATACGGTTCTTCTTCTAAGTCCGAAAAAAAAGGTCTTGTTCCTGTCATCAGAATGGGGAATATCCAAAACGGGAGAATTTTGCTTGATGATTTGGTTTATTCAAATGATGAAGAAGAAAACAAGAAGTATTCATTAAAATATAATGACGTTTTGTTTAATCGAACAAACAGCCCAGAATTAGTTGGTAAATCGGGAATATATCAAAGCAATGAGCCTGCAATTTTTGCTGGATATCTCATTAGGGTTAATTATAAAGAAGATATTATCTTACCTGTTTATCTAAATTATGTTCTTAATAGTGAAACCATTAGAAATCATGGATTCTCAGTAATGTCTAAAAGTATTAATCAGGCTAATATTAACGGGACAATTCTAAAATCCTACAAAATCCCACTTCCACCACTTTCCGAACAACAAAAAATAGTTTTAGAGATTGAAAAAATTGAAGCAAAAATTAAACTTTTGGAAAAAGAAATCGCAGAAATACCGAAACTGAAAGATGCGGTTTTAAGGAAACATTTGTAGTTTAAAAATCAAACTCAATAATATCATCATCTTTTAGCATACGCTCTACAAATTTCTGGTGGTTTTGTGGCGTGCCGGTAGCCGTCCAGTTTCCTGTAATAATGTTGTTTACCAACTGATGTTTGCCACGTTGCGGTTTCAGCTTGCTTTCCCTGAAAACTTCTTCATAACTTTCTAAATCGTCATGTGTATGTTGTTTTTTAACAATGCGATAGATCCGCTTGGTAAAACGACGGTCGCCAATTTCTTCTAAAAATGGGAAGATAATCAAAGCCAGTATAACCACAATCGTAACACCAATGGCCTGCTCGTAATAACCTGATCCAACAGCCATTCCAATTGCGGCAACTATCCAGATAATACAGGCTGTGGTGAGCCCTTTAACGCGGTTTTCTTCTTTGAAAATCACTCCGGCACCTAAAAAGCCTATTCCCGTAACAATGTTCGAGGCAATACGGTCTTGACTGGTTGGCCCGATTTTGATAGATAAAATGGTAAATAGGGCAGCTCCCAAACCAATCATCATCATGGTTTTGAGTCCGGCAGATTTACTTCTATACTCGCGTTCGGCACCGATTATGCCGCAAAGTAGGGTAGCCAATAAAAATTTATTGATTTCACTTTGTGTAATGAAATGGTTTTGGTCTATGATTTCGTTCATTGCCTTGAATTATCACGGCAAATTAATAAAAATCATAACATCTCAGGCCATTTGCCCTGCCTCTATCTGAACTATTTGGAAAATACTTTTCGTAACCCACAAACTAAATGAGCAGGTTATAGATTTGGTAAAGCTTTTTTTCTGCTATTAGCATAAAAAACCCCTCAAGGCATTATACCTTGAGGGGTTTTTACACGAAATCGTTTCGTTACAAGTGGGTATTACATCATACCACCCATACCGCCGCCGCCCATTGGAGGCATTGGAGCACCACCTTCTTCAGGTTCGTCTGCTAAAACAACTTCTGTAGTTAATAACATCGCTGCAATAGATGCTGCATTTTCTAAGGCTACACGGCTCACTTTAGTTGGATCAATAACACCTGCTCCAATTAAGTTTTCGTAAACATCAGTACGTGCATTATAACCGAAATCGGCTGTACCTTCTTTAACTTTTTGAACTACGATAGAGCCTTCAATACCTGCGTTTTCGCAAATTTGACGTAGTGGCTCTTCAATCGCGCGACGGATGATCTGGATACCAGTGTTTTCATCCTCGTTAGCACCTTTTAGGTTTGCTAAAGCTTCAACAGCACGTATAAAAGCAACACCACCACCAGCAACAATACCTTCTTCTACAGCCGCACGGGTTGCATGTAAAGCATCATCAACACGGTCTTTTTTCTCTTTCATTTCAACTTCACTAGCTGCACCTACATAAAGAACTGCAACACCGCCAGCCAATTTAGCCAAACGCTCTTGTAATTTTTCTTTATCGTAATCAGATGTAGTCGTTTCGATCTGAGATTTAATTTGGCTAACACGAGATTTAATATCTTCTGAGTTACCAGCGCCATTAATTACAGTTGTATTGTCTTTATCAACAACAACTTTCTCAGCAGAACCTAAATAAGTTAAATCAGCATTTTCTAATTTATAACCTCTTTCTTCTGATACTACAATACCACCAGTTAAGATCGCGATGTCTTCTAACATTGCTTTTCTTCTGTCACCAAATCCTGGAGCTTTAACAGCAACAACTTTCAATGAACCACGGATTTTATTAACTACCAAAGTAGCTAAAGCTTCGCCATCTAAATCTTCAGCAATGATTACCAATGGTTTACCAGTTTGAACAGTTTTTTCTAAAACCGGCAACAATTCTTTCATGTTGCTGATTTTTTTGTCGTAGATTAAAATGTAAGGATTTTCTAATTCAGCTTCCATTTTATCTGCATTGGTCACAAAGTATGGAGATAAATAACCTCTATCAAATTGCATACCTTCTACTGTTTTAACTTCAGTTTCAGTACCTTTTGCTTCTTCAACAGTAATTACACCATCTTTACCCACTTTGCTCATTGCCTCTGCAATTAACGAACCGATAACCTCATCGTTGTTCGCAGAAATAGAAGCAACTTGTTTAATTTTGTTATTGTCTTCGCCAACAGCTTGCGATTGTGCTTTTAAGTTTTCTACAACAGCAGCAACCGCTTTATCGATACCACGTTTTAAATCCATTGGGTTTGCGCCAGCAGCAACGTTTTTAATACCTGTAGTGATAATTGCCTGAGCCAATACAGTAGCCGTAGTCGTACCATCACCAGCAATATCAGCTGTTTTTGAAGCTACTTCTTTAACCATTTGAGCACCCATGTTCTCAACTGCATCTTTCAATTCGATTTCTTTCGCTACAGTAACACCATCTTTAGTGATTGCTGGTGAACCGAATTTTTTATCGATAATTACGTTACGTCCTTTTGGACCTAATGTTACTTTTACTGCATTTGCAAGAATATCAACACCTCTTTTCAGGGCGTCGCGTGCTTCTACGTTATATTTTACTTGTTTTGACATTATTTTTTAAATTTTGAATTATTGTATGAGAGAATGATTGAATTTGTATTCTTTTCATTCTAACATTATTATTTTATTTGTTGATTAATGCTGAATTCTCTTATTCGAAATTCAGTCATTCAATCCTAAATTATTACTCTACAACAGCGTAAATATCAGTTTCGCGCATAATCAGGTAATCTTTACCTTCGTAAGGGAACTCAGTACCGCCGTATTTACCGTAAATTACAACATCGCCAACTTTTACACTCGCTTTTTTACCTTCAGAATCTTCTTCAGAAACAGATACTACGGTTCCTTTAGATGGTTTTTCTTTTGCAGTATCAGGGATATACAAACCTGATGCAGTTTTTTCTTCTGCCGCAGCCGGTTCAACGATTACTCTGTTCGAACTGCCAGCAATTGGTTTAAGGTTTAACGCCATAACTTTTATTAAATTTTTATTTTGATTTGAATTTTTAACTAAGCTACAATCAACACTTTTTATGCCAAGTGGTTTGGAGGGACAAATTTTCACCAAACTGTCAATCTTTTCACACTAATGGAGAATGTGGGTGTCAGCATGGCAGTAAGTTTCAGTTTTTTTCGCCAGAATTATGGATATTCAGAGTTGACAACTTACTAGCCTGGTATGCTATTAAAGTTGTCAACTCTTGTTAGCTAAACCGGCGCTTTTTCTGTCAAATATTTCCAGTACCTTTTGGGTACATGCTGCACATGTAATTTGGTGTTTTTGCGGGCTACAATATTTGCACTTTTAAAATAATCTTTCCAAAGCGTTGCATATAAAGCTTCGCCTTCATCCATCAAAATTGATGATGGGTTTTGTTTATTTATACCGTTAGTAAAACTAATTGTAATTTCTTCCACCGTGGTTAAATTATAGTGCAGGCCATACTTCCGTTTTAAATCATAAATCACCCATTGCTGATCGGCATATCGGTTTTTAAAATGATTGGATATTAAGGGTAAAACATTAAAATCAGGATCGATACTGGCATAAAATATTCCATCGCCCGTTTTTTGAAAGCGGATAAATGCCTCCATCCTGTGTTTTTCCCGCTCTACACTTTTTGCATATTTAGCTAAGGCAATTACATGTTCGTTGCCATAATTATTTTCGGCACCTAACTGATTTTGAAAAATATATAAGGTAAACTGAAAAAGGTGATTGTAAGCTTCAGGAATTTCTGATAAATAACTGCAATAAAATTTACGGAGCCATTCTTTTTTTAGTTTTTTTTGAAGCCCGGCCCAAACGCGATCAGCCTTTGTTGCATCCGTCATAACAGTTAAGCTTTCTGCAAAAGCTTCCGGCTGAAACATTTCGGTTGATTTGAGCATCACTTTGCCAGGCTTGCGCTCAAACCATTCAAAAGAGGCAGTTAAGAGCCCTTGAAGTGAACCATCGAAAATGTAGGTCATTGTTTGTTTGTTAGATCTATCTTTTAAAACAAAAGTATCTGGTTGTTATCTGTTTTTAAATATTTACTTTTACTCTCTGCCAAAATAAAAGCTTTAATCTGGGTACCTTGATAATCTTTGAGCTGATAAGGGCTATCCAGGCAAACAATAAAGTGTTTGGCGCGGTTATAAGCCACCCCGATTTTCTTTAACTGATCAATCCTTAGTTTACCGAATTTCCTGGCCTGTACAATCTTTTTAGCCGACATTACGCCAATACCAGGAATACGAAGAATCATTTTATAATCAGCCGTGTTAATATCAACGGGGAAGTGCTGCATATTACGGATCGCCCAACTAAGTTTTGGATCAATATCCACGTCAAGATTTGGGTTGGCATCATTTAAAATTTCCTGCACTTTAAAGCCATAAAACCGCATTAGCCAATCGGTTTGGTACAAACGGTTTTCCCTTAACAGCGGTGGCTGTGTGCCTAAAACCGGCATACGGCTATCGTTACTAATAGGTACATAACCCGAATAGTATACTCTTTTTAAAGAAAAATTTTTGTAAAAGGCATTGGCCGTGTACATAATGTCTTTATCGCTTTCGGGTGTAGCACCAATTACCATTTGGGTACTTTGGCCTGCCGGTACAAATTTGGGCACATGTTTAATCAGTTTTTTATCTGCGGTAAACTGAGTAATCTGCTTTTGCACAAAGTCGAGCGGCTTAATTACGTCAGCATGATTTTTTTCGGGTGCCAAAAGTTTTAATCCGGCCTCGGTAGGCATCTCTAAATTGATACTCATCCGGTCGGCATATAAGCCAGCTTCTTTTATTAATTCATCGCTGGCTCCTGGAATAGTTTTTAAATGGATATAGCCATTATAATTTTGTTCCAAACGCAACTTTTTTACCACCAGCAGTAAGCGTTCCATGGTAAAATCGGCATTTTTGAAAATCCCTGAACTTAAAAATAATCCTTCAATATAGTTCCGTCGATAAAAATTCATGGTCAGCTCTACCACTTCATCTACTGTAAATGCTGCACGTTTTATATCGTTACTTTTCCGTGAAACACAGAACAAACAATCGTAAATACAATGATTTGTTAGCAGGATCTTTAATAAAGAAACACATCTGCCATCTTCTGTATAGGTATGGCAAATGCCCGAAGTGTGGCTGTTGCCAAGCCCTTTTGTATCATTCTTTCTCGTGCCGCCGCTTGATGAACAAGAAACATCATATTTAGCGGCGTCGGCAAGAATATTTAATTTTTCACGAATGCGATCAGACATAGGAATTGTTTTGCTAACAAAGATAGTTTAATAACTAAAAATATTAGCAAATTGATTTGTTTAATCTATTCGGATTTGGAATAATCGTATTAGCCGATACTGTTCGAAGAATTCAATTTTCTGTTCAACGGGAGCTTATGCCCCAGATTAATTTGTCCAGCGGGTTAAAAAAAAGAATTATTTTTTTAATTTAAAGCTATGCCTTTTCCGCCAGCCAAGTTTTACTGGCTACAAAGATCTTGGTTTTAAATAGTCTTGTTGTGGGTTATTTGCCTTCCCATTCTTTATAAAAATGTTCCAGGTAGAGCAGCATAAAATTGTGCCTTTCTATGGCTATTGTTTTTCCAGCTTCTGTATTCATCATGTCTTTCAACAGGAGCAGTTTTTCGTAAAAATGATTAATCGTAGGGGCCGTTGTATTTTTATAACTTTCTTTGTTAAGGTGCACTTCTGGTAAAATAGCCGGATCATAAAGCACTCTGTTTTTGAATCCTCCATAGGTAAATGCCCTGGCAATTCCAATTGCTCCAATAGCATCTAAACGATCCGCATCCTGTACAATTTGCATTTCTTTTGAGGTAAAACCTTTACCATCAAAACTATTTTTGAACGACATGTTTTGTATAATTAACTTAACATGCGTAATAACTTCAGCTTCAACAGCAATTGATGCTAAAAATGAAGCAGCCATGTTTGGCCCCAGTTCTTCATCACCGTTATTGAATTTAGGATCAGCAATATCGTGCAGCAATGCGGCAAAGGCTACCACGAGTTCATCACCATTTTCTTGTTGGTTAATGGTTTGAGCGGTTTTATAAACGCGTTCGATATGAAACCAATCGTGCCCTGCTTCGGCATTGGCAAGTGTTTCCTGAACAAAATCGATGGTTTTTTGGATGGTAGCCTGCATAGTTCTAAATTTATCCCAAAGATATTGGAATTATTTGCAGGGTAAAAGAAATGATATCAACAGCGGCCGGGAATTAACCCAAGGCCGTTGTTCTGCTTTCATCATCAGCAATAATTTTAATTAAATCATTGTGGTTGAGCGTCAATAAATGAGAAACTTCAACTTCTAAAATTGCTGCAATTTGAAATAAACGGTCGATAGTAAGTTTACTGTAGCCTAACTCAATCTTGCTGTATGCATTTTGAGAAATTTTTAATTTCGCTGCCAGATAATCCTGAGTATAGTCTCTGTATTCTCTTATTTTTCTGATATTCCCGGCAACATTCTTTGCATTTAAAGCCAATACATTTTCCATAAAAGGGATAAATTTTTTAATGTTTTTTATTAGGTACGAAACTTTTATTCCTATAGATTTTAAAATGTAAATTTTTAGCACTATTAAGAATTATACGAACCGGGACAGACGACTAAATAGGATAACAAAAAACAGCATAAAATGTTTAGGTGTTTTGTTTTTGTTGATCGTCAGGTTGTTAAAGTGATTTGTTTTTTAGACAGCCGAAAGGGAATAGGAGCGAACGGGATATTTAAGAATGTGATAGTTTGCGGAAAAGCTTGCCAGAGAAAAAATCAGGGTAAGAAATTAATTGTAAAGGTTAATATAATCCCCAGTCATCTTCAAACTCATCTTTTTCGAAATATTTAACCCATTCGATAAAGAGTAGACGAAATTTTTCAATTTCGTCTAAAACAATGTCTTTATATTCCGGAGTGCAGATTTCGAACATATCTGCAGCTCTTACCTGGGTTTCTAATTCACGACAGTTGGTTCGGATAATAGAAGCATTTTCCATTCTCAAAATATACATATCTGCACCCTCTGCCCCAACAATTTTAGGGCAAAGCATCAGTGCATTCTGCATAATTAAGTTGGCTGTCATTTCGGCCATTTCTCCCTCCAGTGTTTCGCAGAACAGGGCGGCATATTTGTACACGGCTCTTGCCTGGTTATAAAGACTTTTAGCCCTGGTTACTTTCAGTCTAACCTTTTCGGCATCGACACTTGATAGGTTTTCTTCATCCTCATCATCCCGGCCAAATCGGCTAAAATGCTCCCATTCGGGCATATGGTCCATGTCATCAAATTCCATATTTTTTCAAAATTTTTACGTTATGGTACGTAAGAGAGTGTAATATATTAATTTTCAATCAAAAAGACTAGGCATCAATTAGTGGCGCCCGGCGAGAGCCATCATATAATTCATACTCTAGTAAGCGACAGTCTAGTTTACCATTATAAAATTCTACTTTTTTAGCAGCTTTTAATCCAATTTTCTTAGCAAGGTCAGGATTTCCGGTGAAAATATATCCCGAATAACCTTTACATTTGGTTTTCATAAAATCGCCCATGCGTTTATACGTCAATTCCAGCTTGCTGTGTATACCTAAGCGTTCGCCATATTCAGGGTTAAAAACAACAACACCTTTGCCGTCTTCAGGAACGGGTGTTAATTCAAAATCGCAAACTTCAAATTCAATTAAAGTATCAACACCTGCCGTTTTAGCGTTTCTACGGGTTACTTCAACTGCATCTTCCGACAAATCGGAAGCTACAATTTTGAGATCAATATTTTTAATTACCTGATCTTTTAAAATTCTGCGCTCAGCGAAAAAATCTTCTTCGTTATAACCTAATATATGCATAAAACCATAATTCATGCGGTATAATCCCGGGGCACGGTTGGTGGCAATCAGGGCTGCTTCAATAGCTAAGGTTCCTGAACCACACATGGGGTTTATAAATGGCGATTTTTTATCCCAGTTGGTTGCTAAAATAACCCCAGCTGCCAAGGCTTCTAACATTGGTGCCTTTCCTGGGATTTTCCGGTAACCGTGTTTGGCCAGCGTTTCGCCAGAAGTATCCATAAAAACATCTGCATCGGCATCTTTCCAGTATAAATGCACTACTGCTTTGTTTGCGTCCGATCCGGAGTTGGGGCGGATGCCTTTTTTCTCTTTCATACGGTCTACAATGGCATCCTTTACTTTTAAGTTTGCAAAAAGCGGCGTAGTAATATTTGGGTTATCAACATTTGAGGTTACGGAGAAGTAACCCGAAAAATCAATCAGTTCTTCCCACTCAATGGCTGCAATTTCTTTATACAAATCATCTGGTGTAATGGCTTTGAAACTTTTTATTGCATATAGAATCTGACTGGCGCAGCGTAAGTTTAAATTGAGCTTAATACACTCTGTAAGGGTGATGTTGAGCTCAACACCCGTAGCAAAAGACCGCTCGATGGCATAACCTAGAGCTGTAACTTCTTCTTGTAAATAAGGCGAAAGGCGCTTGTTGCAGGTAATAATTACCTTGCTTTTATTGTGGAAAACTTGCATCATAATATATGCGAAGTTATCAATAAAATTATAGAGATTTGATGTTTATAGTACATTAAGTAGTATTAGTTATGGAAATTAAAGGAAAAGTACACGAAGTAGGTGCCACACAACAAGTAAGTGAAACGTTTAAAAAACGTGATTTAATAGTAGAATACGCAGAAAATCCAACATACCCAGAATACATCCGTTTTGAGGCTTTACAAGATAAAACTGCATTATTAGATACATTTAAGGCAGGAGATGAGGTTGAGGTTTTCTTTAATTTACGTGGTCGCCCTTGGACAGATAAAGCGGGTAAAACATCATATTTTAACAGTTTGGTTATTTGGCGTATCAATGCAGTTGCAGCAGGTGCTCCGGCAGCTACTCCAGCTTATGCAGCTCCGGTTGATGTAAGCAATGCGCCAGGTGAAGATGATGATTTGCCTTTCTAAATAAAGAGTCTTTTTTAAGCAAACAATTTTGAACCATGCCGAGGCTTAGCCTCGGCATTTTTTTTGCCCATGCCAGACTTACGAAGTTCTTCCATCACTTATACTTCCGAAGTTTACCAGGCTGGTATTCCCGAAAACTTCGGAAGTCTTCTCAGTGCTGTTAAAATATGTTAAAAACAAACACTTGGCTTAGCTATTCAGTATTTTTGATATCTGTTTAGATTTAAGAAGATTATGCCCGGTTTTTTTTAGTTTAAAAACCAATCCAGTTCCATGAAGAAAAGAAGTTTTTGGTTAATTACGGTTTTAATGACGGTAGCGCTACTGGGCGTGTTTGTAATGCAATTGTATTACATCCGGGAATCGTATAAGCTAAAATCCCAGCTTTTTGACGAGCAGGTAAATCAAACGCTAACTTCGGTAGTCAATAAAATACAACGTAGAAATGTTGCTGATCACCTCAACCGCAAAGATGCAGAAAACAAGCTGAAACAGCTCCAGGATTCGAGACAGCGTGTGCTTGATATTAAAGATTTAAGACAGCAATATGTACAGGAGGCTGAGCTTCGCCAGGTTGAGCGCGAAAACCAGATCGAAAATTACCTTAACCAGCAAGATAGTATTATACGTAATGCTTACCGTGCACCCGATGTAATTTCAGAAAAGGAATACAGTTCTTTAACCTCGAAAAACGGCGATAAGCTCGACCTGCAGATGGATGCTTTCGTGGACATGAAGAGCCTGATTATTAAAGGCTACAGCATGCGTACCAAGCCTTTTTCTGCGCCGCCAAAAGCATTCGAGTTTAAAAGTTTGCAAAGTTTGCCCGATACCTTAAGGTACCTGGTTTTCGATCCGCGGGATGGTAGCCCGGGTTTTGCCAATGTTCCGAAAATACCAAGCGACTTACAGAAAAAGTTTAAACGGGAAGATGATATAGCTAAAAAGCAGTTAGAACTAAAAATTGCAGCGCTGGGCAAAGATACTTTTTCGTATACAAGGTTAAGTGTGGTTGAGGATGTGTCTAAAGAACTGCAGGAAACCAATGTGCCAATTTATAAACGCATTAATTTTAGCTCTTTAGACCGTTTATTAAAGCAAGAGCTCCTTGCCAATAACATTTCATTAGTGCCTTCATACCGGGTTTCGTTAGCCAGAAAAGATTCAACCATTTTTATGGCGGCTTCTAACGTTAAAGGAGAGTTTTTGCCCGAAAATACCTATAAAACACCTTTGTTTGGCAACGATATTTTTCGCGATCCCGGAATGCTCTATGTCAGTTTTCCAAATAAAAATTCTGCCATTATAGCTAATCTAAGTGTTACACTAGCCTCATCAATTGGCCTGTTGCTGGTGCTTGTTTTTATCTTCTCTTATACGCTTTATGCTATTTTGAAACAGAAAAAACTGTCGGAAATGAAAACAGATTTCATCAATAATATGACGCACGAGTTTAAAACGCCTGTGGCCACTATTATGATTGCCAGTGAAGCTTTAAAAGATCCGGAGGTGACAGAAGATAAAGCACGGTTAAAACGTCTGGCAGGAATTATTTATGATGAAAATGTTCGCCTTGGGAGTCACATCGAACGTGTTTTAAGTATTGCCCGCTTAGAAAAGGGTGAGCTTAAAATGGAGAACACCGAAGTAGATGTTAACGATTTAATTGTGATTGTGTTGGATAGCATGGAATTGCAGCTGCAGAAAAGGAATGCCATTATCAATGTACATACCGACGCAGAAAATGCTGTTGTATATGGCGATGAGCTGCATTTATCCAATGTAATTTATAACCTGATTGATAATGCGAATAAATACAGTAGCGATACGCCGGAGATTACCATTAGGACCCGCAATACCGGCAAGAATTTAATTATCGAAATAGCAGATAAGGGAATAGGCATGACCAAAGAGCAGTCTAAAAGGATTTTTGATCAGTTTTATAGGGTGCCAACAGGTAATTTACATGATGTTAAAGGCTTTGGTCTGGGTTTAAATTATGTTCAGGATATTATTAAAAAACTGAATGGAACGGTTAAGGTAAGTAGCGAAAAGGATAAAGGAACAACGTTCGAAATATCTTTACCTTTATAAAAGGTGCTTTATTGATATATTAAAATTGAACGGTTTAACGGCTCTTGTTGTGGAGTAGTAATTTAATTCACAGATACATTAAACTGTTATGCATATTCAGAATCAAACTCCCAATGTAGCTAATGCTACTATTGAATAAAAACAAGAAAATGAAAAAAATACTTCTGGTAGAAGACGACCCCAATTTAGGTTTATTGTTACAAGACTATTTGCAGTTAAAAGGCAAGTTTGATGTAGTATTATGCACCGATGGCGAGGATGGATTGAGAACATTTAACAAGCAAAACTTCGATTTATGCATTTTAGACGTGATGATGCCCAAAAAAGATGGTTTTACATTAGGTAAAGACATAAGAAAGGTAAACACGCAGGTGCCGATTATTTTTGCAACGGCTAAAACCATGCTGGAAGATAAATCTGCGGCCTATGATTTAGGTGGTGATGATTACATCACTAAACCTTTTCGGATAGAAGAGCTTTTACTGCGGATTAATGCGATGTTTAAACGCGTAGCCAATAAAACAGATAACAGCGATGAGGCCGCCGAAACACAGTTTTCTATCGGGCGATATCATTTCGATTATACTACCCAGATTATTACCGATAGCGATCATCAGCAAAAACTCTCTACGAAAGAAGCCGAGTTGTTGCGTTTGTTGTGTTTAAAAAAGAATACCGTTTTAACCCGTGAAGAAGCATTGTTAAGTATCTGGCATGATGATAATTACTTTAACGGAAGAAGTATGGATGTGTTTTTAAGTAAGTTGCGCAAGTACCTTAAGGCCGATCCAACGGTAGAAATTATTAACGTACACGGAAAAGGTTATAAGTTGCTGGTGAGTTAGCACGGTGTTTAAATGCGGATGTTGTAATTTTGAAATGTTCCGCGCTATCGTCATTTCGAGCGAAGAGCAACGCAGTCGAGAAATCTATTTAGATGGGCCTTTCTACCGAGTCGTCACCCTGAACTTGTTTCAGGGTCTTTCATGAAAAAATTAGATCTCTCCACTGCGGTCGAGATGGGAAGAATTAAATATACAAATTCTCCTGAATAGCAGGAATGATTCCGCGTTCCTGCGCCAGTTTAAATAAGGTATCAACTGCTTTTCGACCTTCTTCGCCAAGGTTTATGCTGTATTTATTCACATATAACTCGATGTGTTTGTACATCACGCTTTCTTCCATGGCCTGGGCATGCTGGCGGATAAAATCGATTCCCGATTGTGGATGTGCAAAGGCAAACTCTACCGACTGGCGGACTAAACGGTTCACTTTTAACTGCAGATCATGGTTTAAATTACGGTTAATTACAATTCCGCCTAATGGAATGGCACAACCTGTTAGTTTTTCCCAATAATCGCCTAAATCAACGATTTTATTTAATCCCTTATCCTGATAGGTAAACCTGTTTTCGTGGATAATCAGTCCTAAATCAATCTGTCCGTTAAGCAAAGCCGATTCAATTTCAGAAAAAACAAGTTCCTGTTTGTTTTGTAAATGGGGATAGGCAATTCCCAGCAAAAAATTCGCGGTAGTATACTTTCCTGGTATTCCAACCCTCAGTTTGGAATCTGGTGTTTGGAGTTCGGCATCGTTTTCTCCATTAAAATGTTTCTTACTGATCAATAGCGGGCCTACACCAAATCCGAGTGCACTCCCTGCATCCAATAAAGCGTATTGGTTGGCTACGTAGGCAAATGCATGAAAACTTAATTTGGTAATGTCTAATTCACCCCTAAGTGCCTTTTGGTTTAAGGTTTCTACATCATCGTAAGAAACCTCAAATTCTAATCCTTCCGTATCAATTTTATGGTGAATAAGCGCATCAAAAATAAAGGTATCGTTAGGGCAGGGAGAAAATCCAAGTGTAAGTTTCATCTTTATTTTTTTGTTTTCAGTTGTTAGATGGAGCCTTTGACAATTAAAATAATTATTTTAATTGTGTCGGGTTCATAAATCAAAATTAAGTACTGCAGTAAACTAATCAGTCATAATCAGTTCATTTCTCCAACAAAAGCAATGGCCCAATCGTTTAAGTTTTTAATGGCCAAACCAATTTCCCAATTGTCTTTATTTCTTGGTTCTACATAATTAGATATACTTCTAATCTGTAAACAATCTATATTTAACTGTTTACCGGCATAAAAAACAGCAGCACCTTCCATACTTTCGGTAGTTGGATTTAACCTCTCGATTAAGTTTTTAATGCTTTTTTCGCTTCCCGTTACACAGTTCACAGTTATGCCTTTTGCCATAGGTAAGTTAAGGCTTTTTTGCATCTTCGATGTATAATGGTTCTCCCCAAAACCTAAATCGCTTATGGTTAAAAAATCATCTCCGTTTTCGGCGCCCAGTTCAGCAAAAGTATCTTCAGTAATATTCAATACTGTACCTAAAGCAATATCCCGGTCGAAGCTTCCGGCAATACCGAAATTTACCACAAGGTTATATTTAGATGAAAGATGTTTACCCAGGGCAAAGGCTGTTGCTACCATCCCAACTCCGGTAATCAGCAAATCGAAATTTTTACTTTCCACAAAATCTCCGTCCGGTAAATTAAAATGCTGGTAAAAGAAGGTAAGTTCGGCTTTAGTAGCAGCAACAATTAAAGTTTTCATGCAGTAAAGTTAGCAGATTGTTTTCTTTTAGCTTTGGTCTTTAGTCTTTAAGCTTAAACCTTTATCCGTATATTTGCATTTTATTTTATAGTAATGATTTACATAACGAGAAAAGCATCATTTAATGCGGCGCATAAATTGGCCCGTACCGATTGGGATGATGATAAAAATAATGAAGTTTATGGTAAATGTGCCAACCCGAACTGGCATGGCCATAACTATTGGTTATATGTTACCGTTAAAGGCGAAGTGAATCCGGAAACAGGTTTTCTGGTTGATTTGAAATGGCTGAAAGACGTAATGAACGATTATGTGGTAGATAAGGTTGATCATAAAAATTTAAATCTTGATGTGGATTTTATGAAAGGCAAACTGGCTTCGACCGAAAACCTGGCCATCGAAATCTGGAAACAACTTTGGGCTCCGATTGCAGAGAGCGGCGCAGTTTTACATTGCGTAAAAATCTACGAAACCGAAAATAATTTTGTTGAGTACTTTGGTTAAAAACCTAAATTAATGAGCAATAAAGACGTATTAAAAGGCGAATCGAGAGACGGTTATGTAAAAATAGACCGTTACAATGAAGATAAAATTGAAGCTGTAGCTACACATTATAAAGATATTCTTGGCCAGTTGGGCGAAAATCCGGAACGCGAAGGTTTACTAAAAACACCCGAACGAGTGGCTAAAGCGCTGCAATATTTAACACATGGATACGATTTAAAGCCTGATGAAATCCTTAGATCGGCCATGTTTGAAGAGGATTACAGCCAAATGGTGGTGGTTAAAGATATTGAAGTGTATTCGATGTGCGAACACCACATGTTGCCATTCTTCGGCAAAGCGCATATTGCCTATATTCCTAACGGACACATTGTAGGTTTAAGTAAAATTCCTCGTGTAGTTGATGCTTTTGCCCGCCGTTTACAGGTACAGGAACGTTTAACGAACGAGATTAGAGATTGTATCCAAAATACCCTTAGCCCGATGGGCGTTGCGGTGGTGATTGAATGCAAGCACTTATGCATGTCTATGCGTGGTGTACAAAAGCAAAACTCGGTAACCACAACATCTGCCTTTACCGGAACTTTTTTAAGTAACGATAAAACAAGGGCTGAGTTTTTGAGGTTGATTACAGCGAGTTTAGACTAATTGGTATCGAGTATTTAGTATCAAGTAGGAAGAAGAAATTTCAGGTAAGATAGTATTAAGTAGAAAGTATTAAGTATCATGATGGGCGCCTAGATAAAAAACGCTAAGCGCCAAACACGATACGCCAAACTAATTATAATGAAAGCATATATTTTTCCCGGACAGGGAGCGCAGTTTGTAGGTATGGGTAAAGATCTTTACGAAAATCCCAAAGCCGCAGTATTATTTGAACAAGCCAATGAAATTATCGGTTTCCGCATTAGCGATATTATGTTTAGCGGAACAGATGAAGAGCTTAAGCAGACCAATGTAACCCAGCCAGCCATTTTTTTGCATTCGGTGATATTGGCTAAAGTGTTAGCCGAAGATTTTAAACCAGATATGGTTGCTGGTCATTCTCTGGGCGAATTTTCTGCTTTAGTGTCTGCAAATGCATTGAGTTTCGAAGATGGATTAAAACTGGTTATTGCCCGCGCAAATGCCATGCAAAAAGCATGTGAGGCACAGCCATCAACCATGGCAGCTATTTTAGGTTTAGCTGATGATGTGGTTGAAAAAATCTGTGCTGAAATTGATGCTGTAGTGGTACCTGCAAATTACAACTGCCCCGGACAACTGGTAATATCGGGCAGCATAGAAGGTATTGATCTTGCTTGTGCCAAATTAACTGAAGCCGGAGCAAAAAGGGCATTAAAATTAAACGTAGGCGGTGCATTTCACTCTCCTTTAATGGAACCGGCAAAAATCGAATTACAAGCGGCTATTGAAGCCACCAATATTGCATCACCAATTTGTCCTGTTTATCAAAATGTTGATGCTAAGCCCTATACAGATCCAGCTGAAATAAAAGCTAATTTAATTAAACAATTAACCGGTGCTGTACGTTGGACACAGACAGTAGGTAACATGCTTGCCGATGGCGCAACTGAATTTGTAGAAGTTGGTCCGGGCAATGTATTGCAGGGATTGGTTAAAAAAGTAAGCCGCGAAGTACAGACAAGCAGTGCTGCGATAGCATAATTTATTTAAATGGAATATTTAACGCCATAAACTTAACTGTTTATGGCGTTGTTTTTTATCAATATTTAATATCTTTATCCGTAGATGAAAATGAGCTTTGGTGTAAAAATAAGATTTCTATTGCTTGTTTTGGGCTGTTGCCTCGTGGCAACTTCTATTTCGCTAAGCAGGTTTACCACCAGGGGTGAACTGTTAGAACACGATGCAGAAGAAATTCAACAGAAAATTTTAATCAAAGAGAAAGCTGTTCAAACATTTTTGGCTAATAAGCAGGAAGTTGCCAAAGCCAAACAATTTCATCTGAATCCTAAAAATGCGATTGATTTTATTACATCTTATCGCGAGAATAATGGAATAAATCTATTAACCTTTCAAAATAATCAGCTTAAGTTTTGGAGTAGTTATAAGGTTTCTGAAATAGATCCAACTACCATAAAAGAAGGCAGTTCGGTACTGTTTTTTTATAATGGCTGGTACGAGGTGATTAAAAGTACCCAGGGAAATTTCAGCCTTATTTTCCTAATCACTATTCAATCTCAATATCCATTTAAAGAAACAAAGTATTTTAAGAATGATATTGATCCTGTTTTATCCAAAACAAAAATACTAACCTTTGCCTCTTTTACAGACAAGGATGTTTATGTAATAAAAAACCTCGAAAATAAATTTTTATTTGGGCTAAAAGTAAAGCCGGGGTATGCAGAAACCCATTATTCTGGTACGCAATTATGGCTGTTTATTGCAGGTATGTTATGCATCTGCATGTTTTTTAACTCTTTAAGTTCGTTTATTGCCAGGCGTGGACATATTGCCTGGGGTACTTTTTTACTATTGTTTTTTTTCTTAGCATTTAGGTTAACAGATTTATATTACGGTTGGTTTAATCACAGGTTTACCCTGGATCTATTTGATCCAAGAATATATGCAGATAATTTCCTGATGCCTTCGTTAGGCGATTTCCTGTTGAACGTCATCGCACTTACCTGGTTACTGTTATTTATGTATAACCACAAGGAACAATATAAGTTTCCGGAATGGATTAAGCGGAGTAAAATAATTGGAATTGTTATTCAGGCAGGATTAATGGTGTTGATAGGCCGAATTGTTTGGGATACCGATGATATTTTCTTCGGATTGATTTTTAACTCAAAAATTAATTTCGATATCGTTAATATCCTTAAACTAAGCGGAACCAGCTGGGTGGGGATTGTAATTTTATGTTTAGCCTGGTTTCAGATTTACCTCATGACTGTTATCTCGGCAACAATAAGCAGTCAATTAAATGTGAGCAATAAAGAGCGGGTCATTGTTTTCCTGATTGGCTTTGCCGGCGTTTTTATCTATAAGTTGGTGGTGGATTTTAATGCATTTTTTATTGTTTTTGCGCTAGTGTTATTTATAGTAGCGAGGGCCGTTTATTTAAAAGAGAAGAATTTTTCAATCGGAATGTTTGCCATTGTGTTTTTCTGTCTGGCCTTTAACACTTCTATTAAGTACACCAAGTATAAAGATATTAAAGAAAGAAGTTTGCGCGAGCCTTTGGCGAGAAAAGTGCAATCGTCAGAAGATCCGAATGCAATTGTTGCTTTAGGTATTTTGGGCGATGAAATTGTTAAAGATAGTTTTCTGACAAGCTATTTTAGTCAAAACCGGAAGGGTGGTTACGCGGTGCTCAAAAATCATATTAAAGATTATTTGGATGGCTATTTAAACCGATACGATTATCAGATTTATCCGTATGATAAAATGGGGGCTGCAATAGAAAATTCTGATACGCCACCGATTAATAAGTATAAAAACCTGGTGGAAGCTGGCTCTGTTAAAATCGATGGATCTAACTTTTTTTATCAGGTAAACAATACATTTGGTTATCAGGATTACTTTGGGATCATTTCGGTTGTAAACAATGGCAGTTTATTGGGCACACTTATTATCGAACTCCGGTCGAAACCATATAATTATAATAATCGGCTACCCGATCTCCTGGGAGATCAAAAATTGATCAAAGACGAAGGTTTTAAAGGTTATTCCATTGCTTTGTACAGCAATAATAAATTGCTTAATCAGTCTGGAAATTATACATATCCTTTAGATGGAAGTGTTTTTAAAGGTAAAAAAGATGATTTTATAATCAGTAATGATGATGAACTTCATTACAGCCATTTAGTTTATAAACCTACTGACAGCAAAATGGTTGTGATTAGCAAAGAGAAGGTGGATTATGTAGAACGTTTGGCCGCGTTGTCGTTTTTCTTTCTGGTATTTATCATCTTCTCCATGTTGCTTTACGGGTTAATATGGTTAATCAAAAACCTTGATGATGATAAAGTAGGCTGGTTCAGTATCAACAGATCTTTAATGATCAATGCCAATAAGATTTTGTATAAAACCAGAATCCAGGTATCTATTGTATTGGCGGTAGTGGCAACGCTGGTCATTGTAGGCTGGGGAACTTACTACTATATGAACAATGAGTATCGTGGACAGCAGGATGCGATATTAAAGGATAAAATAAGAAAGGTTCAGCAGAATTTTGAAAAACAGGTTTTTAATAATGGCATTATTGCAAACGATGAGAATGCTGCAGCAGATTTTAACAATTTTGCCGATATCAATAATGCTGATTTAAATTTATATGACCTGAGTGGCAACCTGATCATGACGACCTATCCCAAGCTCTATAATTATAAAATTATCGGTAAAAAAATGGGACCTAAAGCTTTCTTTTCTTTAAGTGGTTTACACCGGTCAGAATATATTAATCCTAAAGAGAATATTGGGAATTTAATTTATGCTGCTGCATACGCCCCCATCAGGAATGCGCAGAACAAAACAATAGCTTATATTGGTTTGCCGAACTATTCTAACGAAGAGGAGTATAGTGATAAACTTGCGCTTTTTGTAAGTAACCTGATTAATCTTTACGCGTTGGTATTTGTGGCTATTGGGGTGTTGGCTGTATTTCTGGCCAATCAGATTACCAATCCCTTAACTTTTATTCAGGAAAGTATTAGTAAAACTAAAATAGGGCAAAAGAATGAACCTATTGTATGGCGTAGGCATGATGAGATCGGATCTTTAATTAAGGAATATAACCACATGATTTCGGCCTTGGAAGATAGTGCAATCAAACTGGCCCGATCGGAAAGAGAGAGTGCCTGGCGCGAGATGGCAAAACAAGTTGCTCACGAAATCAAGAATCCGCTAACGCCTTTAAAATTAGGTGTTCAATTGCTAGAGAAGTCGTGGAAGGAGAAGGATCCGAACTTCGAACTTAAATTTAATAAGTTCAGTAAATCATTTATAGAACAGATTGATAGCCTTTCGAAAATCGCATCTGAATTTTCTAATTTTGCAAAAATGCCGGATACCAAGCTGGAGCGGCTTTCTTTACTTCCGATTATAGAACAGGCAAGGGAGGTATTTAAAAGCGCCGAAAATGTCACCATTGATATCCTAAACAAAAGCGACAAGGAAATCGAAATCATGGCTGATCACGATCAGTTGTTAAGAACGTTTAATAACCTGCTTAAAAATGCGATAGAAGCTATAGATGAGGAAACCTTATGCTGCATTACTATTATTGTATATGTAGATTCGAAAAATGCATATATAGAAATAAAAGATAATGGAAAGGGTATACCGCCGGCACTGCAAGACAAAATATTTGTACCTAATTTCACTACAAAAACATCGGGCACAGGTTTAGGTTTGGCTTTTGTTAAGCAGGCCGTAGAAAATGCAGGTGGTTCAGTTAAGTTTACTTCTATAAACGGCCTGGGAACAACGTTCTATTTGAACTTTCCGTTAGCATAAATTAAAATAAGTAGATTGGTGAAGATGATGAATTATCTCAGCTCCACCTGGGCCTTCCCCATGGTGTTACCATCTGCATATAAAATTACGGTGTATATGCCTTTTATAAATGGTTTAGGATTTGCCCAGTCGATAACATAGGTGCTGTCATCGTTATTGTAGTTAATAAAAATAGAATGGCTGAACTGCATATCCTGCCCGTCAGCCTCAAAATGGTTTTCCTCGTCTGCAAGCAGATTCCCTGCAGGATCGAATACCCGAAGGTAAATATTATGATGTCCTTTTTCTGCCAGATGATTCGGCACAATGTTAAAGCGCACACTTAATTTCTCTGCTGTAGACGATTTGCTCACTTCGACTTTTTTGCCGCTTGATTTTGTTCTGAAAGCAATAATTTCGGCCGATTGAAGCTTTAATGCTGCGGCAGTTTTAACTTTCGCATTTAAATTCGAGTTTTCGTTCTCTAAGTTTGATGCCTTATTGCTGATGTTTCTCAGCGTATTCTGTAAACTATCGCGACTGTTTTTTAAAAAAATATTGTCTTTCTGTAACTGAATAATCTGATCATTGTAGTTCTTTACAAATGTTTTCAGCTCATTGATTTGTGCATTTGCTTTGTCGATTTCTGCCTTGGTGATCTGATTTTTTTCTAAAGCTGCTTTAAGTTCTTCAATTTTTACACGGGCAAGCTTCTGTTCTTCAACAAGCTTATCATTTAAATCCAGATTCAATGCATTAACCTTATCCAATTCAACCTCAATCTTTTCTACCTCAAGCCTTAGTTTATCCTTCTCTGCACTAACAGTAACAAATTTTTCACTTTGCTTTCGATCTTTAAAAAACAAGTAAGCATTTGTGCCTATTAAAGCGGCAATAACGATGACCAGGAAGTAAATTTTGTTTCTATCACCCTTATTAATCTTTTGTGGTTCCATTTAATAACGCTGTATCTTCTGTAAATTAATATACTTTTGCTCTCCATAGGTAAATGGGGTACACAGTTAATTTTAGCAGGGCGCAAATTAAAATTTTTAATAAACTTATAAGAGTTTTTAAAAAAAATCGTTTACTTGCTAATGTTCGTTTGTATTCAAATTTACACAAACACACAACCTGAATCAAAAATAAGACACAAATAATGCTTAAAAACTTCCTATACGCACTTTTATTCTTAACTGTACTACCTTATATATTAAATGCACAACCTTTAGCAAAAATTGCACCAAAAAGGGAGTTTAGAGGTGTTTGGGTGGCAACTGTAACCAATATTGACTGGCCATCGAAGCCGGGTTTAAGTGTTGATCAACAAAAGCAGGAACTGATCGGTATCTTAGAAAGACATAAAAGCCAGGGGATGAATGCTATCATTTTGCAGGTTAGGCCGGCAGCCGATGCATTTTATGCAAAATCGAGAGAACCCTGGAGCCAATGGTTGATGGGGAAACAGGGTTTGGCGCCGGCACCGGGTTATGATCCTTTGGCCTTTGCCATTAAAGAAGCCCATTTCAGGGGAATGGAACTCCATGCCTGGTTTAATCCTTATCGAGCCAGTATGAGTAGCTCGACTGTGTTAAGCGAAAACCATGCTTATCGGAAACATCCTGACTGGTTTTTTACCTATGGTGGTAAAAAGCAGTTTGATCCGGGTATTCCGGATGTGAGGGAATATATTGTTCAGGTAATTTTAGACGTGGTAAAAGGATACGATATTGATGGGATTCACTTCGACGATTATTTTTACCCCTATAAATTAGAGGGGCAAACGATTAATGATAGTAATACTTTTTACAAATACCCTAATAATTTTTCCGATATAAAAGATTGGAGGCGTAATAACGTCGATATGTTGATTAAACAACTGGATGATAGTATTCACCATTATAAAAAATGGGTGAAATTTGGGGTCAGCCCGTTTGGGATCTGGAAAAATAAAAATGAGGATCCTGAAGGCTCTGCTACCAGTGGCCTGTCCAATTATGCAGAACTTTTTGCTGATAGCCGTAAATGGGTTAGAGAAGGCTGGGTAGATTACATCAATCCTCAAATTTATTTTACGTTTACCAGAAGAGTTGCACCTTATGGTGTTTTAGTTGATTGGTGGAGCAATAATACCTTTGGCAGGCATGTTTACATTGGGCAGGGTGCTTACCTGGTAAATTCGCGGGCTGAAGCCGCCTGGAAAAACCTGAGCGAAATACCCAGGCAGATCAGATACCTCAGAGATAATAACCGAATTCAGGGTAGCGTATTTTTTAGTTCTAAATCATTAAGTACGGTAGCTAAAGCCGTTGGCGATTCGCTGAAGAACGATCTTTATAAATACCCTGCTCTGCCACCGCAAATGCCATGGCTGGACGAGGTACCGCCAAACGAGCCTCAGGCATTAACAGCCGATGCACTAAAGGATGGTGTTCATTTAAAATGGCAGCTTCCGTTAAAGGCTAAAGATGGGGAAACGGCTTCGGGATTTGTAGTTTACCGATTTAATGAAGGAGAGAAAATTTCGATCCTTGACCCTAAGAACATTGTTAAAATAAGCTTTGAAGATTATCTTTCATTTATTGATACAAGTATAGAAAGTGGAAAACGGTACAGCTATCTGGTAACGGCATTAGATAGATTAAAAAATGAAAGTGAGCCCAGTGGGCCGGTTGGTATTGAAGTTCCTTTAGCGAAGTAATAATGTGTTTAAACCTTTTTGTTGGTCGATTCTCTTTCTACAACAGCCGGATCGAGCACAATATGTTCCATATTGGCATACGGGTTCTCCTGATTAATCATTTTCAGAAACATTTTAGCGCACTCCTGGCCCATTTGAGAGGCATGCTGATCAATTGTTGATAGGTTAGGGGTGATGTAGGCGGAGAATGCTTCATTGGCAAAACCAATTACACCAACCTGAGGTGGTGTTTCGTGGATCTCTTTTAACTTTTTAATTACACCAAGCGCCGTAAAATCATCACCAGCAATAATAGCATCGGGTTTATTGCTGCTACGCATTAACTTGCCTGCACCAAATCGCCCGTCTTTAATGGATAAACCACCAAAAATAATATGGTCTTCTATTAGCGGAAAGTTATGGTCTGCTAAGGCTGCTTTGTAGCCTTCCAGCCGATCGTTAAATATTTTAATCTGGTGAACAGTGGTTACAAATGCAATTTTTTGGTAACCCTGATCGATTAAGTGTTTAGTAGCAATATAGCCTGCCTTAAAATCGTCAAGGGTGATGGTTGGAACTTTTAAATCTATATTTACACGGTCAAATAATATAAGGGGCTTATTCTGCTTAATAATTTCACCAAAGTGCGAAGTGTCTTCCGTTTCTAAAGACATTGAAGCCATAATGCCATCTACCTGTGCTTCTAGTAAGGTTCTTACGCCATTAATTTCATTCTCAACAGATTCATTGGATTGATAGATAATTACGCGGTAGCCGCTGTCTTTCAGGCCATCTTCTATGCAATGGATAATAGATGCAAAGAAATGTGCCTGTACGCTTGGCACAATTACACCAATGATATGGGTTTTACCGGATTTTAGTGCTGATGCGAGTTTATTTGGGCTATAGTTTAATTTTTTAGCCATTTCAACAACAGCCTTTCTGGTGGTATCACTTATTGCCGGAAAGCCACTAAGCGCCCTGGAAACAGTTGATACTGTAATATTGAGCGCCTTGGCGATATCATATATGGTAGTTTTCTTTTTCAATTGAAGAGAGTGACAATCAATTATAGCGTTTTTTTACTAAACCTTAATAATAATGTTTTTTTTATACATAAAATATAATAATACATAAAAACCCAATACGTAGGTTATGGCCCAAACCAA
The DNA here is from genome assembly GCF_003664035.1 of Pedobacter alluvionis. GTDB lineage: Bacteria > Bacteroidota > Bacteroidia > Sphingobacteriales > Sphingobacteriaceae > Pedobacter > Pedobacter alluvionis. Next base: position 40,526 of record NZ_RCCK01000013.1, on the reverse strand, counting down.
AGAAGCATTTATTGGGCTAAAAAATGGCGTATAACAGGTTTCGTAGAACCGAACCAATAATCCTGTTTTAGTACCATCTGCATCTGTAATCTGGATCAGGTTTAATACTCTTGGCATTAATCCAGCCAGAAAGAAAACGGTAATGGCATTCACACCATACACAACAAAGGGAGTGGTAAATTTTTTGTAGCCCTGCACATCAATAATCCAGTAGCAGAGCGCCAATCCGATGGAGGCCAGGCCACCGGCATATAACACATAAGAGCTTGTCCATAACGCTTTGTTAATCGGGAACTGCAGGTCCCAAATTAAGCCTAAAACAACTGCCGCAATCCCCGTGGTAAATAACCAGGCTACTTTGGTTGGATTGTCTACATCTTTTCTGCGCATCCAAACGCCAACGAGAATACCAAATAAACAGGTTCCTATTGCTGGTAATGTGCTTAAAATTCCCTCCGGATCCCAGGTTTTTGATGAAGCCCAGGTATGTGCCTCTGTTAAAATTCCACGGTCTATCCAGGCTGCTAAATTGGTTTCTTTTTCCAGGTTAGGGTACCCAACTCCAGGGACTGGTATAAATGTCATTAGTGCCCAGTAAACGGCTAGGATTACAATTAATGTTTTAAATATGGTTTTGTTGGAAACCTTAATAAAAATGATGCTGCTAATGATGAAAACAATGCCTATCCTTTGCAAAACGCCCAACAATCTAACGGTTTGAAAGGCCTCCCAGATGGATCCGTTATCCATTATTGCACTGATAATCTTTCCGAATATAGCGAGGAAAAAACCAAGTAAATAAAGTATAATACCTCGTTTAATGGCTTTAATCATTGTTTTTTGATGTGTAGATGGATCTGCTTTACTACTGCTCATGGCAAAGGCAATAGAAACGCCAACAATCCATAAAAAGAATGGGAAAATCAAATCAGTAGGCGTACATCCGTTCCATTCTGCATGCTCTAAAGGTGCATAAATATGCCCCCAATTGCCCGGATTATTCACTAAGATCATCGCGGCTACGGTTAATCCTCTAAAAAAATCCAGCGATAACAATCGTTGTTTAGGTTCAGTCATGATTCGCTTATTTGGGTTCAGCAAACTAATTTAGAGTATTGTTTTTAGAATGAGAAATAAATAAGACCTGGCGGGATAAGATCTGTCATTCTGAACGAAGTGAAGGATCTTTTGTTAGGTGTGTTTTATGTAGTTAGAGACCCCTTATTGAATAGATGCTTCGCTGCGCTCAGCATGACAGTTTGAGGATAGATATTTGTTTTTGCCACGGAGACTCGGAAACACGGAGAGGTTTGATTAGGCCAGACTATTTTACTGAAGGAAGTAGGGATTATAACGGCAGAGCCTTATGTTCAATAAACCTGACCGGCAGCGTTATCCCGATTTAAGATTAATATTGTTTTATCGTTTTTTATCGGGATTAAGCAAAGGGCAGGACGATAGTGACCGAAGAACTGCAGACATTGCTTTCAAAAAAAAGAGATTTTGGATAATTAAACTTTGACTAGGTTGGTTAGGGTGGCGCTAACTAATAGGGGAGATCTCTCTCGCGAAAGTATGAAACAGCATTTAATGAGATGACTGACTTTTTTAAAGATGCTTCGCTATCAATGATAGATTTAAAAAATCGCCGTCATTTCGACTGAAGCGCAGCGAAATGGAGAAATCTTTTAACATAGTTCAAAGATTTCTCCACTGCGGTCGAAATGACGCCCCTTGTATATCTGTCATCAACCCCCTCCTATGTATTGGGAAAATTCTAACTCCTACCATTGACAGATCTTATAAAGAAAGGTCGTCATTGCGAGGCACGAAGCAATCTTAAAGCGCACGCTGTTAGCGATCGTTGTAGGATTGCTTCGTCGGCTGAAAAAGCCTTCTCGCAATGACGATTCTTCATGGCCTATTAATTCATCAAAATCACCTGTCCTTTATATTTATTTTTATAAAATAAATTATCCCTCAGCATGACAACTTAGCGGAACAAAAAAAATCCTGCTTTGAGCGAACAAAGCAGGATTGGTGTTATTTTAAACTAGTCTTCAAATTTCCAGCGAACAAAAGCTTCCATAGCTTCGTATTCTGCAAGTCCAAGTTCGTCATAAGCCTTTGCAGTTTCACGGTTACGATCTTCTGCCCGTTGCCAGAACTCTCTTGAGTCATCGCCAGGGAAAACCGCCCTGTCTTTCTGACTCTGGTGTTTGAAAATCGCATATTTCTTGCGTTCAAGCTCTTGTGGAGAAATTGGAACCGCCATTTCGATTTCATAAGTTTCAAATTCATGCCATGCGCCACGGTACATCCATAACCAGCAATCTTGCGCCCAGGCTTCAGTTTTACGCAATCGTTTTAATGCTTCTAAAATAATTTTGAAACAAACGATGTGCGTTCCATGAGGATCTTCAAAATCGCCGGCAGCATAAACCTGTTGAGGTTTAACTTGTTGCAATAAGGCTATTGTAAGTTCAATATCAGCATCAGTTACCGGATTTTTCTGAACTTTCCCGCTTTCGTAGAAAGGAAGCGCCTGGAAATGAATATGGTCATCTTCTAAACCGCAATATCTTGCACCGGCAATAGCTTCGCCTTTTCTAATAAGCCCTTTAACCGTTTGGATCTCGGGAGTATCAATCTGGTTTGGCTTTTTCTGCTCAATAAAGGCCCTCATTTTGTGGTAAAGTTCCTTTAAGTGCGTATTGTCCATGCCCATTTTCTCTGTGAAATCTACATTAAACTCTACAAAACGAAGTGCGTCGTCATCCCATACTGCAGTATTACCCGAAGTTTGATAAGCTACATGTACATCGTGCCCCTGATCAACCAGACGTAGAAAAGTACCGCCCATCGAGATCACATCATCATCAGGGTGAGGAGAAAAAATAATTACACTCTTCTTAGCTGGTTCGGCTCTTTCCGGACGCTGAGAATCGTCAGCATTGGGTTTGCCACCTGGCCAGCCAGTTATGGTGTGTTGTAATTTATTAAAGATATGGATGTTGATGTTATAAACTGGTCCTTTTTCAGTAGCCAGTTGCGCCATACCATTATTATTGTAATCGTCTTCCGTTAATTTTAAGATCGGTTTTTTCAATGTGTTGGCCAGCCAGATCACTGCCTTGCGGATCAATGCATCTGTCCAAACACAATCTTTAACCAACCAGGGCGTATCAAAACGGGTCAATTCTGAAGCTGCAGGTGCATCGAGGATAAACTCTACATGTTCAGAAAGCTGAAGGTATGTTGCCGGAACCTCGCCTGAAATTTCTCCTTCAACAGCTTTTTTGATGATTGAAGCTTTTTTACGGCTCCAGGCCATTAATATAATTTCTCTTGCTTTGAAAATTGTACCGATACCCATGGTAATGGCTTTTGTTGGTACAAAGGTTTTTCCGCCAAAATCACGCGCAGCATCCCGGCGCGTCAAATCATCTAAGGTAACTAAGCGGGTACCGGAATTTGGTGCAGAACCCGGCTCGTTAAACCCGATGTGACCTGTACGGCCGATTCCTAAAATCTGGATGTCAAGGCCACCAAGATCGCCGATTTTCTTTTCGTATTCCAGGCAGAAAGCAGGAATATCTTCCAGTGCAAGCGTACCATCAGGGATGTGAACATTTTTTTTGTCAATATCGATATGATTGAAAAGGTTTTCGTTCATAAACGTAACATAACTCTGCGCTGCGGTTGGCGCCATTGGATAGTATTCATCCAGGTTAAAAGTAATTACGTTTTTAAAACTTAAGCCCTCTTCTTTGTGCAGTCTAACCAGTTCGGCATAAACTGCAATTGGGGTAACACCTGTTGCTAAGCCCAGTACTGCAGGTGTGTTGTTTGCTTGTTTTGATTTAATGAGCCCGGCAATGCGATGTGCCACATTAATTGAAGCAATTTTTGGATTTTCGAACACGCTTACAGGTAATTTCTCGAAACGTGTCTCCTCCAGTAGATTTAATCTAGCCATTTTTTTTATATGGATTTTAATGTACGGAGCAGTAAATATAGAGAGTTATGCCCAATTTTTAACAAAGGTTATTTACATTTATTGCAAGTATTTACATAAAATTCAATTAAGGGGGCAGACAAACGTTTGATCTTTAAGATAAAATTAATATGAACAGGCAGATCCAAAAGTTATATTCAAAAGCAGGCAAGTCAGAACGTTTAATTATCGGATTGATGAGCGGGACTTCAATGGATGGATTGGATATTGCCCTCTGTTCTGTTAAGAAAAGTGGTGCTGAAACTGATATCCGTGTTTTAAGATTTAAAACGGGCGATTATACAGATGATTTCAGGGCAAAAATAAAGGCTATTTTTTCTAAAAAAGAGGTCGATTTACAATCGGTTTGCCTGATGAATGCGCACATTGCAAATGTTCATGCTCAATTGATTAATGAAGCTTTGAAAGAATGGGAGTATCAAAACGAGGATATCGACTTTATCGCCAGTCACGGACAAACCATTTTTCACGCACCAAAATCTTTGCACAAACTGGCCGATTATCCTAATGGCACACTACAGATTGGTGATGGCGACCATATTGCCATTAAAACCGGAATTATTACGCTGTCTGATTTTAGGCAGAAACATTTGGCTGCGGGAGGGGAAGGCGCACCTTTGGCTGTATATGGAGATTATTTAATGTTTTCGAAGGCTGGTGAAGATCGGGTAATGTTGAATATTGGCGGTATTGCAAACTTCACTTATTTGCCTGGAAGTACTGATGCCAGCGAAATTTTTTCGACAGATGTTGGTCCCGGAAATACTCTGATGGATCAATATATGCAAAAATATTTTAATCAGTTTTATGATAAAAATGCCAGTATTGCTTTGGCTGGTAAAGTTAATCCAGAGCTGTTATCTGCATTGTTGAATTGTAGTTTTTTTGAATTGGATTTTCCTAAAACCACCGGGCCCGAATTATTTAACCTGGAATATTTACTAAAGGCACAAGAACAGTCTTCAACAACAAATCTGGGCAAAGAAGATGTAATGGCAACCTTGTGCCATTTTTCAGCAGAAACCATTGCCAATGCGATAAAACGTTGTTTTGGAGAGCATGCTAAATCATATATTTTTATGAGTGGTGGTGGCATGCACAATCCGCTGCTTGTTCAGCTTCTTCAAGCCAGGCTGCCCTTTTGCAAATTCCTAAGCACTGAAGATTTAAATATTAATCCCGATGCAAAAGAGGCTGTTTTATTTGCTGTTTTGGCTAACGAAACGCTATGTGGAGAGCCGATTAATTTTGGCAACCGGCAAGGAGTGCCTTCGGTTTGCATGGGTAAAATTAGTTTGCCTGCTTAAGTAGTCCCAATTTTGTAGATAAGATTGTACAGATTGAAAAATTGGTTTATATGGTATTTTGTTAAATTTGTTTTTAACACTAATCTTCTAACAAAACCAAATTTTATGGAAAAAAGTTACCTAAAATGGTCATCAGGATTCTTCGTAATTTTGTTGATCCCATTTCTGCTGCTTCTGTTTACGGAAAAGGCGCAGGCACAGAATAAACGCTATACCATTAGCGGGAAAGTGACTGATGCCTCAAATAACGAGCCTATCCCGGGCGTTGTAGTTAAAATCCTTAATACAAGTTTAGCAACAAGTACCAATTCTAATGGGGCTTATACGTTTGCCGTAGATTTGGCCTCTGGCAAATATCAGATTCAGTTTTCTTACGTAGGTTACAAGAGTAAAGCGCAGTCGATCGATCTTGCGTCAGGCGATCAGGTTCAGCTAAGTACTTCCCTAAATGCTGATGCTGTTGGTTTGGATGAAGTAATTGTGACTGGAACATCGCAGGGAACAACCAGAAAAGAGCTGGGAAGTTATGTAAGTACCGTTAAAGGTGATGATCTGAACAAAGCGCCCAGTGGAAATGTACTCTCATCTTTACAGGGAAAAACGGCTGGTGCTCAAATCAGCCAGAACTCTGGTGATCCTGCAGGGGGCTTATCTGTTCGTTTAAGAGGTATTAGCTCCGTAAATTCATCATCAGAGCCGCTTTACATTATTGATGGTGTGATCGTTAACAATTCAACTACCAGGGTTACCAATACCTCAGCCAATTATGATGGCGGAAACTTTGTTGGAAGCATTGGGCAGAATAGGATGGTTGATATCAATCCGGCAGATATTGAGCGTATTGAAGTTTTAAACGGAGCTGCAGCTGCAGCCATTTATGGCTCGAGGGCAAATTCCGGAGTAATTCAGATCTTTACCAAAAAAGGTGTAAGTGGTGCTGCTCAGGTTAATTTCAGCACAAGTTTAACATTGAGCCATTTGCGTAAACAGGTTGAGGTGAACGAATCTCCGGTAAGGTTTGGTACGCCTATTAACTTTCCTACACAAGACGTAATCCAGACTGTTGGTGATCCTCCGTTTCTGCAGACCCAAAAAATCCCTGCCACTCGTTATAATTACCAGGATTACATTTTTCAATCTGCTACAGGTACAGATAATACGATTTCTGTTTCCGGTGGTAATGAAAATACAAAATACTATACTTCGGCAGCTTATTTCAGTAATCAGGGAATTATTAAAAACACCGATTTTACACGCTATAATTTCAGGGCAAACATCGATCAGAAAATCACGGAATGGGCAAAATTTAGTGCCGGCTTAAATTATATCCGCAGTTCGGCCAATGAAAAGCCAGATGGAAATTCGTTTTTTTCGCCAATGAATTCTGTTACCATTATCGGGAACATTCATGATATTTTTGCCAGAGACGCTAATGGTAATTTAATGGCTGTTGGAGAACGTGGCAGGGTGAATCCTGTGTCGGTAATAGAAGACATTAAACAGCGTCAGGAAACTAACCGCATTATTGCCAATGCCAATTTGAAATTGTACCCTGTAAAAAATTTAACCTTAGATTTTACTTTAGGTGTTGATAATTCTGGTCAGAGTGGGTCAACCTACATTCCACCATTTGCGTATAACGTAAATCCAGATTTTTATGGTGGTGGTGCGGCTTTAGATGGTACATTAAATGGCTACGCAAGTGCAGCAACTAACAATGCTTTTCAGTTTAACAATGAGTTTAATGCAACTTATCAGGCTAAATTATCAGAGCTGATTTCGTCAACTACTCAAGTTGGTTATTCGTTTCAGTATGAAAAAACCAGATATCAGTTGGTAAATGGCAGAGGTTTAGCCCCATTAATCGAAACGGTAAATGCTGCTGCAACACAGCTTCCAAGTGTAGATGGAAGAACTGAATTGTCTGTAAGTGGAGGATATATCCAGCAAAATTTTAAGTATAAAGATCATTTATTTGTTACGGGTGCCTTAAGGGTTGATCAATCTTCAGTTTTTGGGGCTGATAACCGCACACAGGAATACCTGAAAGGAAGCTTAAGTTATGTGCTTTCTTCTGCCGATTATTGGAAAAGTTTTGGTGTTTCTGATTGGTGGGATACATTTAAAATAAGAGCGGCTTATGGAGAATCGGGAAACTTGACCGGTATTGGCGCATATGATAGGATCAATGCCTATTCTACACAATCGTTTTTGGGTAGAGCATCGTTGTTTTCGAGTGCGACTTTAGCTAACGAAAACGTTAAACCAGAACGCCAACGCGAATTGGAACTGGGAACAGATTTATCTTTCTTCAAAAACAGATTAGGTTTACAATTTAACTGGTACAATAAAAAAGTAAGCGATTTATTGATTGCCAGTGTGCAGGCCCCTTCAACAGGATTTTCCAGCTTATTAGATAACATAGGCTCACTAAGGAACAAGGGGATTGAGCTTGTGTTGAATGGAACTCCGGTTGATGGGAAAGATTTTAAATGGAACACTTCAGTTGTTTTCAACAGGAATAGAAATACAGCACTTGATGTAGGTGGTTTAAGGTTGTTTAGTACAAATCCAGGCGCTCCTGTTGCGATTATAAATGGTGAAGCCATTGGCGTGTTCTATGGAACCTTTTTTGCGCGTAATCCGGATGGAAGTCTGTTAACAAATGCAGCAGGAATTCCTCAGATAGAAAAGGGAATTCAAAATTCTGCCACTACGTTTACTCCGCAACGCGATGCAAATGGTTTGCCTACCGGAACAACGCTTCGTAAAGTAATCGGTAATCCAAACCCTGATTATAACATGTCGTTTGTAAACGATTTTACCTATAAAAAACTGAATCTGCATGTACAGTTTGATGCGGTACAAGGCGGCGACGTTTGGAATGCCGATTGGAGAACCCGCCAGGGTGTTGGAAATGGTAAAGTAGCCGAACAAGAGCAACTTGGCCAGTTGCCCAGGGGATATGTTGCCGGAGTTTATGCGATTGAGGAGTGGAGGATTGATGATGGATCTTTTGTTAAGCTGCGAGAGATTTCGCTGAGCTATAATATAGGCAAGCTAAAATTCCTAAGGGACCTTACTGTAACGGTAAGCGGTAGAAACCTTATCTCCTGGGACAACTATAAAGGTTACGATCCTGAGTTAAATTCCGGCGGGCAATCAACGATACTGAGAAATATAGATTTTGGTTCGGTGCCAATTCCACGGACTTTTAGTTTGGGTTTACAAGTTAAATTATAATCGTTAAAGGAAAGTTTATGAAAATTTTAAGAAATAATATTCCGACAAATATAACCTGTTTAGCACTTTCATTAACATTGTGCTTTTCCTCATGTACGAAAGAATATCAGGATCCATCCAGAGCTAAAACAGATGTGGCTTTGGGTACCCAGCAAGGGTTAACTGCAGTGGCAATAGGTTTACAGCGGGTTTATACTTTAACCCGTACAGGTGTAATGTTCAACTCTGTTGCAGCAAATGGTTTTGTAACCAACGAGCTGCGGTTACTCAATTCAGGGAATATTCCTGAGTTACAGTTAAGCACCGGTGGCAGTACCGTTGATGGGACAAATACAATTTTATTTAATCTTTGGACAAGTGCTAACAAGATTATTTACGATGCAGATTTAGTGATTGCTAATGCCGGTAATTTGGGTGACAAAGGTTATGCAGCGGGATTAATTGCCTATTCTAGCATATTCAAGGCCCTGGCAATTGGAAATATGGCGCAATACTGGGAGAAAATTCCAGATGGAACAGGAAAAAACGTAACTTTTATTACCCGTTCTGCTGGTTTTACAAAAGCAATTGCTGTTTTGGATAATGCTTTAACTGTTATTGCTGCAAATTCAATTTCTGCCAGCTTTTTAGGTAATATTCCTTCTGATGTGAATATTATAAATACAATTCATGCACTCAAAGCCAGATATGCACTATTTTCAGGAAATTATCCACTGGCATTAACAGAAGCAAATGCTGTTGATTTAACTAAGGCATCATTTTTCAAGTTTGATGCTACCTCACCGAATATTCTATTTAGCATCATTTCTTCAAATAATGTATTTCAGCCATTAAACGCAAATCTAGGACTTACCGGTACGAACACTCCGGATGCTGCAGATAAAAGGATAGCTTTTTATACCGTAATGGCAGGGGCAACCCCAACCTTACGTATGAATGGTTTTGCAGCAGCAACAGCAAGCCCTTTTCCGATTTACTTACCTGGAGAGATGATTTTAATAAAGGCTGAAGCACTGGCGAGACAGCCAGACCTAACCAATTCATTAATTGAGTTGAACAAGGTAGTAACCAAAACTTCAGATCTTTTCGGGGTGACCGCAGCATTGCCGCCATTAGCTGGCCCTTACACGCAGCAGCAATTGCTTGATCTTATTTACAAACACCGTTCAATCGAACTATATGCTTCCGGATTGAAGATAGAGGATATGCGAAGGTTCAATCAGCCTTTAGCCGATCGTAAACGGAATTTCTTTCCTTATCCTTTCCAGGAAAGAGATAATAATACGAATACCCCTGCTGATCCAACTTTTTAGTAAAACGAAAGAGTCCCGATTTTCGACGGGACTCTTTTTATAAAATATTTAATTGCTTTTCTACATAACGCGAAAGCGATTCATGATCTAAATCTAATTCAGTTATCAAATAACTAATGCTTTCTATCGGGCAAACTCTCAATCTTAAAGCAATATCCAATTTCTCGGAGATGCAAAGCACGGCTGTTTTTTTTGCACAGGCCAGCATGGCCTTTTTAAGTTGGTTAATTTCCCAGTAAGTATCTGTTAGGCCTTCGTCCGGATGGATGGCACTCGTTCCCATCAGGCATAAATCGGCCTTTATTTCCGATAATTGCGTAATTACCTGTCCGCCATAAGTAACCTGCGAATTTTTAGAAAACAAACCACCAATCAAAATCACCTCGATATTATTGTACTTGGCCAGTTCTACCGCAACCAGAGGGCTAATAGTGAAAAAAGTTGCAGATAAACCCTGTGGAAGCAGCTTTACAAACTCTAAAATTGTGGTTCCACCACCTGTTAACACTACCATGCCATCCTTTATCAGCTGAACGGCTTTTTTGCCGATGGCAATTTTACTATCACGCGCATAAACTGTACTGTCATCAAAAGAACTGTGGTATGATTTAGATAAAGCGCCTCCATGGACCTTGTAAAGCAGATTTTCATCAACAAGTTCCTGTAGGTCCCGTCTAATGGTATCTTCTGAAACATTAAGCAATTGAACCAGATCAGAAGTTAATACGCGGTTATGTAAATTAATCTGGCGCATAATGAAGTCGTGGCGTTCTTTTTTCAGCATAAGTAGGTGTTTGGTTTTAAACGAATGTATAAAAGATTTTTAGATTTTTAATGTTGCGTGTATTTGCGTGTTTTTGCAATAATATATTGTTGTTTCGATTATAAATCTTTAGTATTTGTTCTTTTTATCAAAAACATTCATCATATTTACTTGAACTAACATCAGATGCTGCGGTAATTTGCGCGTTTGATAGACCGGAAAACAAACAACAACCTATAACCAATTTTCTTACTAATTAATTATGAAGAGAAAACTATTCTTTAGTTTTATCGGTATGATTATGCTGTGTGTTCACGTTTTTGCGCAACAGCTAACCGTTACCGGTAAGGTCAGCTCGGCCGACGGACCAACTCCTGGTGTTTCCATCAGGGTAAAAGGGAGTACCACAGTTTCACAATCCAATGGCGATGGGAATTATGCTATTAAAGCATTAAAAACAGATGTACTCATATTTTCTTATGTTGGATACAGAACAGTTGAAAGGACTGTTGGTACAAATACAACAATTAATGTAACGCTTGCCACCGATGCCAGCAACCTCAACGAAGTTGTGGTTACCGCTTATGGTATTGACAGGGACGCAAAATCACTTGGTTACTCTACCCCTAAAGTTTCAGGAGCAGAAGTAGCCGAAACCCAGAGAAACGATTTTTTTGGAGGTTTACAAGGCCGTGTTCCAGGTTTATCAATTAACAGCACCAATGGAAATCCGGGTGCCTCTGCACAAATTGTTTTACGGGGATTTGTATCCATTAGTGGCGATAATAATGCCCTAATTGTGGTTGATGGTGTGCCGATTAATAACAGCACACTTAATCAGACCAGAGAACTCGTGTCGGGTGCAGCAAACAAGGATCAGGATTATTCCAACAGGGGTATGGATATCAATCCCAATGATATTGAAAGTTACGTAATCATGAAAGGCCCGGAGGCCACTGCATTATACGGAAGCGCTGGTGCCAGTGGTGCCATTTTGATTACTACAAAAAAAGGTAAAGCAGGGCGTGGAAGCATCAATTACAACAATTCTTTTAGGGTAGAGCAATTGAATAAATTTCCTGAAATACAGACCAAGTACAATACCGGAGCTTCAAATGGCGTTTATGATGGTGGTTCATCCAACTTTTTCGGCCCGGCATTTTTGCCTAATACACCGCTTTACGATAATATCCACAATTTTTTCGAAACGGGTTTTACGCAAAAACACAATTTATCGTTTGAGGGTGGAACCGATAAATTCTCTTATCGCTGGTCTAATGAATATACCGATTCAAAAGGAACGATTCCTACAACAAGTTACACCAGGATTTCCTCAAGGGTAACCGCTGTTGGTACCATTTCGCCGATTTTAAAACTAACTACTACCTTTAATTACATCAACTCCAATAATGATAAGGCCAATAAAGGTACTAACGGTTCGCTGCTACAGTTGATGCGTTTTAGTTCTGCCTATAACGTTCAGGACTATCAGGATGCCAATGGAAACCGGATTTTGCACCTCGCTAGCGTTTATTCAGAGTTTGACAACCCCCTTTGGGATGTAGTTAAAAACGTAAATAATGATAAGGTTAACCGACTGATTGCCAACACTAATATAGAACTAACTCCTTTAAAGTGGCTGCGTATTAATGGTATCGTCGGGGCCGATATTGCCAATACTAAAGGATTATCGGTATATCATGCCCAATCTTACCGTGGTTCGGGTTCAGCTGCTGCTCCAACAGGTGGCACAATAATGACTTATGGTCAATTGGCGAAAGTATTTAATGGATCTTTAACCGCTTCAGCCAAACATAAAATTGGCGATTTCAACAATACCTATGTGATTGGTGCTACATTTAACGATTACAATTCTGCTACTGATTCTCAGCGTGGAACGAACATGTACGACCCTAATTTTTACAGCATTAACAATACACTGCCAACTACACAGCGTACATTAACCTATGTAAACCGTTACCGTACCGTTGGTGCTTTTGCACAGGCCATTTTGGGCTACAAAACGCTTCTTTACTTAACTTTATCTGGTCGGGTTGATGGCGCTTCGCGTTTAATGCCTAATAATCCATATTTTGCCTATCCATCGGCAAGTCTGGCCTTTAACTTTACGGATCTGGCCAGCGTTAAAACAGCCTTGCCCTGGTTGGATAATGGTAAGTTAAGAGCTTCTTATGCCTTAACAGGTAAAGAACCCTGGAGAGAATATTCTACAGGTACAAACTATGAGGCCAAAAGATTTACAGGCGGTGGTTATGCCTATTCGTATTATGGTGGTAATCCCAACTTAAAACCGGAGGTGTCAGAGAACTTTGAAATCGGAACAGAAATGCAGTTCCTGAAAAACCGTATAGGACTGGATTTTAACTATTACAATCTGTTGAGTAAAGATCAGATCATTAATCCCCGTTTAAGTTATGGTACAGGTTTCGTATTAGAGATGATGAATGGCGGTACCGTACGTAATCGTGGTATCGAAGTGCAGTTAACTGGTAATCCGATCAAGGGAAAAGACTTTAACTGGAACACTACTTTTAATTTTACCCGCAACCGTGGTGTGGTATTGTCGCTGGCTAACGAACTTCCTGAGCTTTACGAATCTGATACTTGGGTAGTTGGTGATATTAGAAGCGCAGTACACCCGGGTTATAGCACAGGTGCAATCAGTGGAACCAGATTTGCCCGTAATGATAGGGGCGATATCCTGATCAATCCATCATCAGGTTTGCCATCGGTTACTGATACCCAGTTTTATCCGATCGGCGACAGAAATCCAAAGTTCACGTTAGGTTTTGTAAATAGGTTTAGTTATAAAGGTTTTAACCTCTCCTTCTTGTGGGATTTCAGGTACGGCGGTGATGTAGTTAACGGTACTGAATATGAATCCTATAGAAAAGGAATTAGCTTAAAAACGCTAGATAGGGAAGTACCGCGGATTATTAAGGGCGTGCTGAATGATGGGTTACAAAACACCTCAAACCCAACGGTTAACGCGATTTCGGTAACGCCATATTATGCCTCTAACTATTATTCATTAAATGTTGCGCCAGAGATGTTCGTAGAGAAGAATATCAACACACTCCGTTTAAGGGATGTTACTTTAGCCTACGATTTTCCGCCATCACTGGTTAGTCGAATAGGATTTATCCAGAGTTTTGGGGCATTTTTTACTTTAACCGACTCTATACTCATTACCAATTACTCAGGTGGCGATCCGGAGAGTAATGCAAACTCGCCAGGTGTTGGTGGAATTGGTGGTTACGGAATTGATTATGGTAATGTTGGTAAACCAATAGGTTTTAATGTTGGATTTAGGGTTAAATTATAGCAAATAACATGAAAAGATTATATAAATTATATATTGCTGCGGCAGTATTATTAATGGCCGGAGGATGTAAAAAATACCTCGATATTAATACAAATCCTGCAGTGCCTCAAACCAGTAAGGCAGAACTGCTGCTGCCTCCAATTTTATTCCAGATGACAAATGGAACGGCGCAGGATTACCGTTTGCTCTGGAAGTTTACGCAGAACATGATCGGTGCCTCTACCGATATTGCATCACTTTATCCTGAAAAGCACTCTTTTGTAGCTAATAGTGATAATGGAGGAGTGATCTGGAGAATGACTTATGTAGATCTTGGCTTGAATCTGGAGAATTTGATTAATGATGCAGTAGCCAACCAGAAATATGAATATGCGGCAATTGGTTATGCTATTAAAGCCTGGGCCTATCAGCAAACTACCGATCTGCACGGGCCGATTATTTTGGACGAAGCTTTTACGCCTGGGATGTTAAAATTTCCTTACCACGATCAGCCAGAGGTGTATGCAAAGGTACGTTTCTACTGTGAACAGTCTCTAAAATATTCCCTGATGAAAAGCCCGTTAAACTATGTTACGCAATTAGCCAGTGTTACCGGGGATGGTATTTATAAAGGAGATATGGCCAAATGGCGCAAGTTCGTTTATGCAATTTATGCTTTGCAGTATAGCCATTTGGTTAACAAGCCCGAATTTAAAACCATGTATGCCGATAGTGTAGTTAAGTATACTAACTTATCCTTCGCTAACGAGGCCGAATCTGCAACGGTTTATTTTTCGGCGGCCAGTCAGGATGACACCAATCCTTTTGGGCCAACTTTGGGTTATATTAACACTTCAGGTACAACTTCTGCCTATTATGGAAGAATCTCGACTACTATCTTAAACTATCTTGCAGGCGGAGTGAGGGGGGTGCCTTCCACAAACCCAACAAGTTCACTCGATCCACGGTTGAGTAGGATGTTGCCGGCAAGTACGGCTACGGCTACTCTGGGCAGGTATATAGCCGGTGTTCCCACTCAAGGTAGTAGTACATCCGGCCTGCCGATTGTTTTCGGATCAATCCCTGCAGGTGCCACTGCCTACAATGGGAAATATATTTTTGCCGATGCAGCCAGGTATCCGATTATGACTTATTCCCAATTGCAATTTGCAAAAGCAGAGGCGTTGTTTTTACAGGGAAAAACAACTGATGCTTACAATGCTTACAGGTTAGGTATATCAGGGCATATGGTTTTTTGCAATACTTATGGCCGTTCTTCCAAAACACCCGATCCGCTAATCACCGATGCAGAAATCACTGCCTATTTAACTTCTACGGAAGTAGCGCAAAGTGAGGCAACATTAACGCTGTCCGACATTATGGGACAGAAATACATTGCGCAGTGGGGCTGGGCAGGTTTAGAGCAGTGGACTGATCTTCGGAAATACCATTATGACGCCAATGTTTTCAGACAGTTTTATCAGATTCCTACGGCAGATCTTTTACTTGGGGGTAAATATGCCTACCGTTTCAGGCCCCGTTATAACTCCGAATATGTGTGGAATGCTGAAGAACTCAGGAAGTGGGGCGGTTTAGAACCCGATTATATGACTAAAGAAGTTTGGTTTAGTCAGCCATAACGTTTTATTTTAAAGTATATTAACATGAAGATATTTTCTAATTTATTCACTGGTCTGTTCATTGCCATAGCTTTGACTAGTTGTACTAAAAATGTACTCGATTATGGTGAAACCGAAAAATTGACCAGCGATCAGGCATTGTTAAAGGTAAATTACGCCTCCTATTATTATAACAATAGAGCGATAGCTATTAAAATTAACGATAAAAGGGTAAGTAGTGTTATTACGGCCCGCACACCTTTTCCGGGCGGTGGTTATAACACTGGTGGTAGCTCAACTGCCGATTTCCTGGCGGTGAACCCGGGAAATCTAAAATTATCAATCATTCTTCCTAAAAAGAAAGATGACGGCACTGATTCACTTGTGTTGTACAGCACAACTTTTCAGATAGAAGCAGGTAAGAACTATGTTGCCCATATCACCGATACCGCTGCGAATACCAAAAATGTTTTAACTGAGGAAAGTTTTATCAGACCGGATACGGCCTATTGTAAATACCGTTTTATTAATTTGATGCCTAATGTTCCTTCCGTAGATCTGTATTATGGAACCAGCGCTACTGATAATGCAAAGGATTCGCTGATTGCAGGTAATGTAAATTATTTAAACATTACCAATGAGATTAAATTAAGATCAGCACAATCAAAAACCTGGAAAATCAGACCGGCTGGGGCGGCTGTAACCACAGCAACAGTTTTGGCCAATTACACCAGCGCAAGCACATTCTTAAATCAAAGAGTATACACCATTTTTGCCAGTGGCTATAGTGGTATCACTACAGCACCACGGCGGCCATACGTATCTTTTTTTCTGATAAGGTAATTTTTTCTCGTTTGTTTTAGTTTAAGCCACTGCTGATTTAGTGGTGGCTTTTTTACTACCGTATCAGACTAATCACAGCACTAGTTTCTTCATAAATAAGCGGAAACAATTATGGCTTTTACTTAAAATTTAGGAATAGGCGGTATTCTGCATTTTTGCCAGAAGCCAGAAAGTCGATTGCAGCGGCAGGCTCATTAAATGTTTCCAGTCAGTACCTAATCGACAGGGATAGAACAATCTTCCAGTTAATGCCCGATTCTGTATTGCCAGGCACATGATCAGTTTAAATTATTTACTATCAGTGTAGAAAAATGTAGGTAGCGAGAAAGCACCATAACTGGTAAACAACTGCAGGCGAATGATAATCTGGTTCGGTACATGAAGGCCAAATACCCTATTGAGTATTACGAGCATAAACAGTTTATTGGAACAAGCTTATGGAAGGAGAGTGATCCGGAATATCTAACAGCGAAAGCAGACCCAAGTAAGTCTTTTATGAAACGGATCAGAAATAGATTAAAAGACCTGAATTTAAAGGAGCGCCAGATAAAAAATAATCTGGCGCCTATTAATCCTTACAAAATTTTAAACCCTAAACTCAATTGAAATAAATTAGGTTTTTGGCTATATTTTTCACTTTTACTAATGTTTGATAAACCTGCTTCATAACGTAAATCAACTGAAATATTACCTACATCTACACCTGCGCCAGCTTGCAAGCCTAATGCCTGGTTTTTGTAGTTGTCGAAATCGGTAGCTTGCTGATAAGCAGAACTAAATGACGAATTTTCGTCCAAAATAAATGAAATAACCGGACCAGCCATTACACGGAAGTTTAAATTTTTAGCACCAAATTTTGTTCCCAACAACACAGGAACATCTAAAGTGGTAAATTTTACTTTTCCTTCAGCAGCCACTTCATTGCCGTTGTTTTGCTGAATACTGATAAATTTGTTCCCTTTGCTGCCAATGTAAGCCTCTGGCTGCACATAAAAACTTGCGCCGCCAATACGTGCCCACGCACCGATCTGATAACCTAAACGGTTTTCTTCACTTGCAAAATCTGCATTAATTTTAGCTAAGTTAACACCGGCTTTTACTCCTAGATTAAAGGTTTGTGCCTGTGATGTTGCCCAACCCAGGGTTAGGAAAACAATGGAGAAGATAATCTTTTTCATGTTGTTTAATTTGCTTTTTTTAAGTTCAGTGATTCCATAAATCTCTGCAAATGCCGTTTTTATGGTGTTTTTGCAGGTTCTGGTTTCAATTTTAAAATTTACATCTTATGGGCTTTAATACCCGGCTGAGTTTTATAACGCAGTTTTAACACAATTATCGTGCAAAAAGAATCCGTGATTCTCCAATTTTTTATCATATCACACAAAAAGGTATCAACCTGAACAAATATTTTTTACTTTTGCATCAAATAAAATATGCCATGGCTAATTTTCAACTGACTTCTGAAACTGCATTTAAAGTAAAAACTAAGTTTTTAAGGAAATACCGCGATCTGGCGAATGAGCCTTTAGAATTTACTCCTGGCAAAGAAGATCAATTGGTTGAAGATTTAATGCGTTTGGTGAAACGCGACCGTACGTATATCGAATTTACCATTCAGAAAGCACTTGCCGATACCAAAGGCAACAGACTTTAGTTTCTCTCTTAAAAAGGCCAATTTCTGCTTCTTTTTAGCGTAACGCTTAATTTACGTCTGGTCCAAATAAGCTGTTTTTAATATTTATTGCTTTTTGTACATTTACGTTTGTACAGAATTACTAAATAATCTTTCAAACAGGTAATAATCTATTGTTCTGCACTATTGGAATTAAAATAAACAGGGGAATGAAGAAACTAAAATATGGCCTTTTTGCAGCTGGTTTGGGGGTAGCTGCTTTATCTTTTTCATTTAAAGAAGATTTATTTCTGGTTTCTAAAAACCTGGATATTTTTGCCTCACTCTATAAAGAAATCAATATCAACTATGTAGATGATACCAATGCCCCTCAGTTGATGAAAACAGGTATTGATGCCATGTTAGATAGTTTGGATCCTTATACCGAGTATGTTCCCGAATCGGAAATTGAAGATTACAAATTAAAATATGTAAGCACGCAGTACGGAGGTATTGGCGCCAGCACTGTTTTTATCGATGGGAAACTGTTTATTAACGACGTGAGTGAAGGTTACCCGGCAAATAAAAGTGAGATTAAGGCAGGAGATCAGGTGGTAAGTATCAATGGAATTGCGGTAAAGGGCAAAGACCGCCAGGAAATTAGTCAGCTGTTGCGCGGTCCTAAAGGAACACCGGTTGATTTGTTGGTGGTTAGAGATGGAAAAGAAATTACTAAAAAACTTGTCCGTGATGAAATAAAACAGCCTAACGTTTCTTATGCTGGAATGGTTGGCGATGGAATCGGTTATATCAAGCTCGATAAATTCCTTGAAAATTCTGGTCAGGAAGTTAAAGATGCCCTGCTGGCCATTCAGAAAGAAAACCCCAAAGGTGTAGTTTTAGATTTGAGAAACAACGGTGGAGGTATTTTGCAGGAAGCGGTTAAAATTGTGAACCTCTTTGTAAATAAAGATCAGCTTATTGTTACCCAAAAAGGCAAAAATATAGAGAAAACCATTGCCTATAAAACACTTTTAGCGCCAGTTTCTACATCGGTTCCGTTGGTGGTGCTTGTAAATGGAAATTCGGCTTCAGCCTCAGAAATTGTTGCTGGTTCGCTGCAGGATTTAGATCGTGCCATTGTAATCGGGCAGCGTAGCTATGGTAAAGGTTTGGTGCAGCAAACTTTCAATCTGCCTTATAATAGTCTGGTTAAAGTAACTGTTGCAAAGTATTATACGCCATCAGGCAGGTGTATTCAAAAATTAGATTATGCACATAAAAATGCGGATGGTATTGCCGAGCGTTTTGCCGATTCTACCATGATCATGTACCAGACCAAAGCAGGAAGAAATGTGTACAGCGGTAATGGTGTTTATCCCGATATTGTGGTTGATGCAGCCAAATTAAGCCCGATTACCATTTCAATGCTTAATAAAAACCTTTTCTTTAACTTTGCAAATCAATACAGGAAAGAAAAAGCAAGCTTAGCTTCAGCCAAAACTTTCCAGTTATCTGATGCAGATTATGCTGCATTTTCTAGCAGCCTTGCCGATAAGGATTTAGCTTACCAAAGCCGTACCGAAAGATTGCTTTCCGATTTACGTGTTGAAGCCGAAAAGGAAAATAAATCCGCAGAAGTAAAAACCGATCTCGAGAACCTAAAATATAAACTCACCTCTTCTAAAAAAACTGACCTGGTTAGCCATAAAGCTGAAATTAAAAGAGTTTTAGAAACACAGATTGTGAGCCGTTATTTTTACGAAAAAGGAAGAATTGAGCAGAGCTTTCAGTATGATAAAGAACTGGCTGCAGCGAAAAACCTTTTCACCAACCAATCGCAGATTCTGGCTATCTTAAAAGGAGACGGAAATTACAAGGTAATTGGAAAACCAACCAAAGCCACCGCATCAATAGACTAAACCAACCACACCGCTATTCTAATGAAGAAATTAACCTTAATATGCCTTGTGCTATTAATCGCCTTACAGTTAAAAGCACAGGATTATACACCTGCGGCTTCTAATTTAAAACAAAGAGCATGGTTTAACGATGCCCGGTTTGGCTTATTTATCCACTGGGGGCCTTTTAGCATACCAGGAAGTGGCGAGTGGGTAATGAACGAACGAAAGTTGACTGTTCATAATTACACCAACCTTAAAGATTTTTTTAATCCGGTTGAGTTTAATGCAGAACAATGGGTGAGCATGGCAAAGAATGCCGGAATGAAGTATATTACGCTGATTACCAGGCATCATGATGGCTTTAGTATGTGGGATACCAAATATTCTGATTTCAACATCATGAATACGCCCTATAAAAAAGATATCGTAAAAATGATGGCAGATGAGTGCCACAAGCAAGGCATAAAACTATACCTGTATTATTCACTTTTAGATTGGCGCAGGGAAGATTATCCGCATGAGACCGGACGGACAGGGCAGAACTCAGGCAGGACCGGCAAAGGCGATTATGCAAGTTATTTGCAGTTTATGAAAAACCAGTTAACCGAGTTGTTGACCAATTATGGTGAAATAGGTGGAGTCTGGTTTGATGGGCATTGGGACCAGACCGAACCAGAAGGATCAAAAGACAGAACATCACGAATTGATTGGAAATACAACGAAATTTATGGCTTAATCCACAAACTTCAGCCACAGTGTATGATTGGGAATAACCACCACCTCACACCCTTTGCGGGAGAAGATTTTCAGATGTTCGAACGCGATCTTCCCGGAGAGAATAAATCAGGTTTAAGTTTTCAAAAGGCATCAGATAAATTGCCGCTTGAGACCTGCGAAACCATTTCAAATTCGTGGGGATATAATTTGAGCGATACCTATTACAAATCAAATAAAGAACTGGTTCAGATGTTGGTTAAAGCAGCAAGTTTGGGATCCAATCTTTTACTGAATATTGGTCCGATGCCGAGTGGTAAAATTCAGCCGGAATTTCAAGATCGTTTGGCGGGTTTAGGCGATTGGCTTAAAATTTATGGCGAAAGCATTTACGGTACTAAAGCAGGATTTATTAAGCCACAGGCCTGGGGCAGTATTACACAAAGTGATAGCAAAATTTATATCCACCTGGTTGATGGAAAAACAACAATGCTTGATTTAGACAACGTTCCGGTAAAGAAAATCAAAAAAGCCTATTTGCTAAAAGATAAAAGCCCCATAAACTATAGCTTTAAAAAATCAATACTAAGTATTAACGCGACTTTAAATAATGCAGAACCTGATCAGGTAATCGTTTTGGAGATTGGGTAAAGGAAACTTGTACGAATGGTCGTCATTTCGAGCGGAGAGCAACGCAGTCGAGAAATCTATTGAAACAGATTTCTCCATTTCACTGCGTTTCAGTCGAAATGACGACTGATTTTTATAATCTGTCAATTGGTAATTTATTTCAGCATCTTTCAAGGATATAAAGATGCTGACCAAGAAATAGCTATAAGACAATTTGAAAATACAATTCGCGCATGCGCACTATATATCTGGAAATGGTGTATTCCTATCTTTTACTTAATTTTAGCACAATTATTTCCCCTTTTTATGGGAAATAACGTAAAACGTTTTACTTTTAGATTTTTAAATCTATCGTAGGAAATTATAAATACACATGCAGTTCAGGAAAACCTCATCTATTCTACTTCTAACAGCCTCTCTCTTTACCAATAGTATCTTTGCACAACAAAAAACAAAATTAACCCAATATGTTGACCCAATAATTGGATCGGCAAAACACGGGCACGTTTTCGTTGGTGCCAATGTTCCGTTTGGTGCAGTACAACTTGGGCCGAATAATATTTTTGAGGGCTGGGATTGGTGCAGTGGCTACAATTATAGCAGTAATACCATTACTGGTTTCGCGCATACGCATTTAAGCGGGACAGGTATTGGCGATTTAGGTGATATTTCGATTATGCCTTCAACGGGTAAACTCATTTTAGAAAAGGGTAAAACAGCCGATGATCAGCAAGGTTATCTTTCTAAATTTTCTCATCAAAATGAAGTGGCTAAAGCCGGTTACTACAGTGTATTGCTTGATAAATACCAAATTAAAGCAGAATTAACTGCAACCGAACGAGTAGGTTTTCACCAATATACTTTTAAAAAAGGTGCTGAAAATCCCCATATTATTATCGATTTAATTGAAGGCATTGGTTGGGATGCACCTGTATCTGCTTCACTTAAGCAGCTAGATGCTACAACCCTGGTAGGGCATCGTAATTCGAAGGGCTGGGCCAACGATCAACGTTTGTATTTTGTAATCAAACTTTCGCAACCGATTAAAAGTCTTGCGCTTTATGATAGCATAGTGGTTAAAAGTGGTAAAACGTTAACGGGTAAAAAACTTAAGGCATCGGTTAGCTTTAATGCCATTAATAATGATAAACTGCAGATTAAAGTTGCTTTATCTCCTGTAAGTATCGAAAATGCCATTTTAAACCTGAAAACAGAATTGCCAGGCTGGGATTTTGCTTCAACCGTTAAAAGCGCTGATGCAAAATGGGAGAAAGAACTATCGAAGGTTAAAATTGAAGCATCAAATACAACTAAAAAAGTATTTTATACTGCCTTGTTTCATACCATGGTGGCGCCATCACTATTTAACGATGTAAATAAAGATTACCTCGGTACAGATAAAAAGGTATACAAAAAAGCCGCTTTTAACAATTTAACAACTTTTTCCCTTTGGGATACCTATCGTGCAGCAAATCCGCTTTTCACCATCCTTCACCAGGATAAAGTAAATGATGTGGTAAATACGATGTTGGCCATTTATAAACAGCAGGGAAAACTTCCTGTTTGGCATTTAATGGGTAGCGAAACCAATACCATGGTAGGTTACCATGCTGTTCCGGTTATTGTAGATGCCTATTTAAAAGGATACCGGGGCTTTGATGTAAACCTGGCCTACGAAGCGATAAAACAATCGGCAATGCAAAAAACAGATGGCATAGAATATATTCAGGAGCTTAAACACATTCCAGCCGATAAAATAAACGAATCAGTAGGTAAGGCTTTAGAATATGCTATTGACGACTATTGCATTGCACAAATGGCTAAGGCATTGAACAAAACAGCAGATTACACTTATTTTAGTAAAAGATCGAAACTGTACAGTTTATATTTCGATCCAAGCGTTCAGTTTATGCGGGGTAAACTGGCCAACGGAAACTGGAGAAGTCCTTTCGATCCTTTTTCATCCAAACACCGTGAAGACGATTATGTTGAAGGCAATGCCTGGCAATATACCTGGTTGGTGCCACAAGATGTAGAAGGGTTGATCAATCTTTTTGGAGGGGATAAAGCCTTTACCAATAAACTTGATTCGTTATTTACCTTACCTTTAGATTTGGGAACCAACGGTTCGCCGGATATTAGTGGATTGATTGGTAATTATGCACAGGGGAATGAACCAAACCATCACATAACTTATTTATATACTTATGCAGGTCAGCCATGGAAAACAGCCGATCTGATCCGTAAAATCGACAAAGATTTTTATTCCGCTAAGCCTGATGGTTTGTGCGGCAATGAAGACGTGGGGCAAATGAGCGCCTGGTATATTTTTACGGCAATGGGTTTTTATCCGGTAAATCCGGCAAACGGAGCTTATGTTTTCGGAACACCTTTAGTTAATGATGCGGTTATTTCGTTGCCTGGGAATAAAAAATTCAATATAAAGGTTATAGGTAATAGCGCAGAGAACAAATACATTCAGAAAATTGTACTGAACGGAAAGCCCTACAGTAAATCGTATATTCTTCATAAAGCTATTGTTGCTGGTGGAAAGATGGAGATTTATATGGGCAATACACCATCGGCAACCTGGGGCGTAAAACCTGAAGACAGGCCGATATCCGGAAAATAATTCTAAAACAAAATACAAAAGTCGGAATAAGTTTAACCGACTTTTGTATTAAAAATTAGCCATAACAATAATTATCAATTATAAGATTTCAAATAAATGAAGAAAATATTTCTACTTATTTTGTGCTGTTCAGCCTTAATTGTAAATGCACAGCAGCGATACGAGCTAAACTCGGGCTGGGTTTGTACAAATATCAAAGATGTGCAAGCTGCTAATGGTTCAGAAATTTCTAAACCCGGTTTTTCGCTTAATAGCTGGATGCCTGCAACAGTTCCTGGAACGGTTTTAACCACTTTGCTGAACAATAAAAAAGTTCCCGATCCATTTTACGGAATGAACAACGAGAAAATTCCTGACGTATATAAAACCGGTAACGATTATTACACATACTGGTTTGTAAAAGATTTTGAAGAGCGTGCTAAGGGTAACGAACAGGTTTGGTTGCAGTTTAGAGGAATAAATTACAAAGCTGAAATTTATTTAAACGGGAAAAAAGTTAATCCGAAAACCCAGGTAGGGATGCACCTTAGGGCACAGTATAACATCACTAAACTGTTATCTACCAATGGAAAAAACAGATTGGCTGTAATTGTTTATCCGCCAGATTTTCCAGGTAATCCTAACGGTGGTCAGGGTGGCGACGGTACCATTGCAAAAGGTTTAACCACCCAATATACAGCTGGCTGGGACTGGATTCAGCCTACGCGAGATCGTAACACCGGAATTTGGGATAAAGTGACCATCGAGAAAACAAAAAGCATCAATATCCAAAATCCGCAGGTAATTACCCTGGTTCCGGGCAAACGTTTACCCGAAGGGAAACAAAATCCGGCAACCGTTAAAGTTTCAGTTGAAGTAGAAAACCCAACCGGCCAGGCGGTTTCGGGTACTTTGCAATATCAGATTGCCGGAAAGTTGATTAAACAATCAGCCACCATTGCAGCGAATAGAACCACTACCGTTAAACTTCCTGATTTACAGCTCGAAAATCCTAAATTATGGTGGCCAAGCGGATATGGTGCACAAAACCTATATGATGTAAAAATCGAATTTGTAGCGGCCAACCAGGTACTAGATCAGGAGCAGCTTAAAGTTGGAGTGCGTCAGATTGATAACATCTGGAACGAGCATACCAAGAGTATGGGCGCTTTTGTAAACGGACAAAAGATTTTCATAAAGGGTGGTAACTGGATCATTTCTGATGCGATGCTCCGTTTTAGCGATGCCCGTTACGATGCAGAAATACGTTACCATAAAGACATGAACCTCAACCTGATCAGGATTTGGGGTGGGGCAATACTGGAAAGGCCTGAATTTTACAATGCCTGCGATAAATATGGTTTGCTGGTTTTTCAGGATTTCTGGTTCAGTGGCGATTGCAATGGCCGTTGGGTAGACCCGATGAAGAAAGAAGACCAATGGACACGTAGAAATTATCCTGATGACCATACCCTCACCTTAACAGCCATTGAAGATCAGATCAAGATGATCAGAAATCATGCTTCACTTGCTTTTTGGTGTGGTGGAAACGAAATTACCCCACCTGAAGATATTTTGGAACCTTTAAAAAATGATATTCTTCCTCGTTTAGATGGTACGAGAAAACTTTTCGATTTCTCTAATAGTGATGAAATGTCGTTCAATTCAATCGGTGGTAATGGTGATGGTCCTTACGGGATACAGGACATCAGAACTTTTTGGGGTACAAAGACTTTTCCTTACAATTCGGAAGTTGGATCGGTAGGAGTCGGCGATTACGCTTCACTACTCCGTTTTATTCCGAAAGAAAATCTAATTGCGCCACAGTACAAAGCTAAGCCCGATTCGGTATGGGATTACCATAAATACATTTCTTACGAGCAATACCTGAATCCTTATGGCAAACCAAAAAGTGCGGAAGATTTTGCAATGAAAGCTCAACTAGCCAATTACGACCAGTATAGGGCATTAATGGAAGGCTTTTCTAACAAAATGTGGGACTGGTACACGGGTTCCATCATCTGGAAAACCCAAAACCCATGGACAGCCATGCGCGGACAGATGTACGATTATTACCTTGATCCCAATGCTTGTTTATATGGCTTGAGGAAAGGTAGTGAGCCCTTACATGTGATGATGAATCCTTTGGATAGTATGGTTACTATTGTAAACAACGGATTTACCACCAAAAACAACCTGATGGTACAGGCTAAAGCTTATGATATGGATGGGAAAGATTATTTCTACTCTCAGGCATTCAACTCGGTTGGTCCATCTTCGGTGAGAAGATTGTTTCCTATGAATGAGTTTTTAACCAAGCTGGATAAAAAAGAAGGTGTTTTTATTTCGTTAAAGATTTTAGATCAGAAGCAAAATATTTTAAGTGAAAATCTTTATTGGTTTCCGGGTAAGGACGGCGAATATTCGGGCTTAAAAAGCATCAAACAAGCGCCATTAAAAGTTGCTGCCGTCGATCAGAAAAACGGAAAAGTGGCCGTAACCTTAAGTAACGCAGCTGGAAATCCTGTCGCGTTTTTTAACCGTATCGCTTTAATAAACGGCAATACTGGTGAACGCGTATTACCTGCTTTTTATGATGATAACTACATTAGTATTTTACCTGGCGAAAGTAAAACGGTAACGGTAGAATACACAGGAAAACAAAGTAATTTAGCTGTAGAAGTGTATGGCTGGAATGTAGAAAAGCAGAAAGTAACGATTCAATAAGTTAGTCGGGATTTGTAATCCCGTCTTTAGAACTTTGGATTTTTAATCCTCTTATTGTCCTCGTTTGTAACGAGGATAGCTGAGAAAGGCGATTTTATCGCCACTGTTATTCAATTGCATTAAAAATGCAAGGCTCATAAATCCTCAACAAACGAGGACTATAGTATTGGTTGCAAATCCACGTCTCATGCAGTCGGGATTGCAAATCCCGACTAACACTCCAACAAAAAATGGCGATACTTTTGATATCGCCATTTTTTGTTTATGTTATTTAGAACTTAACTTATACCGTGTAATTTCACTTTTAATCCGTCCATATTATTGTTTAACTGCAATTGGCAGGCTAAACGCGAATTTGGTAATAGATCAGGCAGAGTATCTAACATAGCATACTCATCGTCTGTCATTTCGTTAAGTTTTTCTTCGCCTTCCAATACATCAACACAGCAGGTAGCACATAGCGCCATTCCACCGCAAGTAGCAAGAATATCGTACTCTGATGCCTTTAAAAACTCCATCAGGCTTAAACCCATGTCGGTTGGTGCAACGTGTTCAGTAACCGAGCCATCCGGCTCCTGCATATATATATTGATGTTGTTTTCCATTTTTAGTTCTCTTGTTATTTGAATAGCAAATATAGGAGAAAGCTTAAAATTCTGAAACTCCGTTTACAGTTGTATACTTCATGGTATATTTAACACCTGGGTTCATGTAAGAATAAGCGCTGTGGCTCATTAATGCAGCCTCGTGGAAACCACAAAGAATCAATTTTAGTTTATTGGTGTAAGTGTTGATATCGCCAATAGCGTAAATTCCAGGAATGTTTGTCGAATAATCATCAACGTTAACCTCAATTGCACTTTTGTTAATATTTAAATTCCAGTCTTCGATCGGGCCTAATTTAGGGCTCAAACCAAACAAAGGGATTAAGTGATCAGCCTCTACCACCGTTTTTTCCATGGTACGGTTCTGAACAATTTCAACTTGCTCTAATTTGTCAGTTCCCTGTACAGCTTGGAGATTGCTGTTTAAAATTAAATTGATTTTTCCACTTTCGGCCAATGCCATTACTTTTGCAACCGAATCTGGTGCACCACGGAAACTTTCACTTCTGTGAACCAAAGTGAGTTCAGAACAAACTTCTGCTAAGTAAATCGTCCAGTCTAAAGCTGAATCGCCACCACCTGCAATTACCATTTTCTGGTCGCGGTATTTCTCTGGATCAAGGATCATGTAGTTTACACCCTTGCCATTTTCAAAGTTTTCTAAATTTTCTACAGCAGGCTTACGTGGCTCAAAGCAACCTAAACCACCGGCAATTACCACAACTTTAGCTTCGATAACGGTACCCATATTAGTCGTTAATACGAAATCTGCTTCACCGCGTTTTTCTAAACCTTCAATACGCTCGCCTAAAGTAAACGTTGGATGGAAAGGTTTTGCCTGCTCCATTAAGTTATCGATAAGTTCCTGAGCCAACACAGAAGGATAACCAGGGATATCGTATATCGGTTTTTTAGGGTAAATTTCAGACAGCTGACCTCCAACCTGAGGAAGGTAATCAATTAAATGGCAACGCATTTTTAATAAACCGGCTTCAAAAATGGCAAATAAACCAACCGGACCAGCGCCTATTACGGCTATATCAGTAGTAATCATTAAAAAAAATTTGACGCAAAGTTACGAAATAAAGTATTATCAATCCTGCTATTTAGAAATATTCTAGATAATTTTGCAATCGTATTATATTCAGTATTTTATATGCTTTGGGCTAAAATGAAAGCAAAAGTTAAGGGTTTTTAGTGATTTAAAGCAAATTATAATTGGTCTATGGATTTAGTGGGATATAGTTTATATTTCCGGTAAATCGTCATGCTGAATTTATTTCAGCATCTATCTGGCTATTAAGACCCTGAAATAAATTCAGGGTGACGCTCGCAAGCTTTACCAACTCATTCCTAAATTCTGAAATACAAAGCTCCATACATCAGCCGCTTCTTCAATCATTTTCGTTGTTGGCTTGCCTGCGCCATGACCCGCTTTAGTTTCTATTCGGATTAAAACCGGATTTTCACCTTTGTATTTATCCTGTAAGGTTGCCGCAAATTTAAATGAATGTGCCGGTACCACCCTGTCATCGTGATCGGCTGTGGTGATTAATGTGGCCGGATAATTCACCCCACTTTTTATGTTATGGAGCGGTGAATATTTAATCAGGTAATCAAAATCTTCCTTTTTATCGCTTGTTCCATATTCAACAGCCCAGCCCCAGCCTACAGTAAATTTATGGTAGCGCAACATATCGAGCACGCCAACAGCAGGTAAAGCCACTTTAAAAAGATCGGGCCGTTGCGTCATACAGGCGCCAACTAAAAGTCCGCCGTTTGAGCCACCCGAAATGGCAATTTTAGATGGGTTGGTATATTTTTCCTTAACCAGGTATTCGGCTGCGGCAATAAAATCGTCGAAAACATTTTGTTTTTTGGCTAACATTCCACCTTTGTGCCACGCTTCGCCATATTCGCTCCCGCCCCGTAAACTGGGTTGAACGTAAATGCCACCATGCTCTAAAAATAACATCCGCGAGAGACTAAACCCCGGGGTTAAACTCACCTGAAAACCGCCGTATGCATAAAGATAAACCGGATTATTGCCATCCAGTTTGATGCCTTTTTTGTGTACAATAAACATGGGTACTTTAGTGCCATCTTTTGATGGATAAAATACCTGTTTGGTTTCATAATCGTCTGTATTGAATTTCAGTTCTGACTTTTTATATAAAATCGATTCAGCTTTGCCCACATCGTAACGGTAAATAGTGCCGGGAGTGGTGAAATTGGAAAAGGTGTAAAAAAATTCTTTATCTTCTTTATAACCCCCAAAGCCTCCAACGGTTCCAATTGCTGGTAGTTTTACTTCGCCAATTTTCTTTCCTGTTAAGTCAAACTGAATAATATTGGTGCTTGCATCTTTTAAATACGTAGCCCAAAGAAATCCTCCGCCAGTTCCAATACCTTCTAAAGCCAATTTCGATTCAGGGATAATTTTCTCCCAGTTTTTGGGATCTGCATTTTTAGGATCGATTAAAACTACTCGTTTGTTTTCTGCATCAAGGTCGGTGTTTACCAGTAGTTTGTCACCAATATTATCAACAACACTGTGGTTGTTTTCGAAGCCCTTAACCAGTAGGGCGATTTTGCTGTCAGGCGCTTTTAAGTCCTGGTAGTATAATGCATTGCCTGAAGTGCCGGCACTGGCATAAACCACCAGAAAACGTTCATCTTCGGTAACATTGGCGCCGAAATATAGATTAGGATTGGTTTTATCTTCAAAAATTAATTGATCATTTTGTTGCTGATTGCCCAATTTATGGAAATACACTTTTTGGTATTTATTGGCTGCAGAAAGATCGGTCCCTTTAGCAGGTTCGTCAAATTTACTGTAGTAAAAACCATCGCCTTTCCAGGCTGCGCCAGAGAATTTTGTCCATTTCAGCTCATCTGCTAATTTGGTTTTGCTGGCTATATCCATTACGTAAATATTGCTCCAGTCTGATCCTGCTTGCGCAACCGAATAGGCCAGGTATTTTTTGTCGTGAGAGAAGCCCAAAAGCGAAACGGCTGCTGTTCCATCTTTTGTGAGTGTATTTGGATCAAGAAAAACTTCTTCTTTGCCATCTAATCCTTTTTTAATAAACCAGATACTTTGGTTTTGAAGGCCATCATTTTTAGTGAAAAAATAATATTCGCCAACCTTAAATGGCGCACTTTCTTTAGGATAGTTCCATAATTCGGTTAAGCGCTTTTTAATGTCAGCACGATAGGGAATCTGCCCGAGGTAGTTTTGGGTAACCTTATTTTCGGCTATAACCCAGGCTTTTGTCTCTGCCGAAGTATCGTTCTCCAGCCATCTGTAAGGGTCGGCAATAGTGGTGCCGAAATAATTATCTTTTGTGCTATCTTTTTTTGTTTCAGGATATTTCATCAATGTTATTTTTTCTGCAGGTTTTTTGCCCTGGTTACAGGCGAACAGACTTAATGCAAATAAGCTTAATAGAATTTGTTTTTTCATAGTGAAACAGATTTATTTACTAATATATGTCTTTTTTTCCTTCGGGTTGATTACACAGATTTTAGGATTGCACAGATTAAGGTATTTTAAGTTTTAGTCTTTATGCTAGTTTTTCAGCCTTTACCTTCGGGTTTTTACCATTGAGAAATTAAGGGCATTAAGTTTTTTGCCACGGAAACACAGATTTACACGGAGGTAAGCACATAACATTAGTTCTCCTTCAAGGTGATTATACCGATTTGTTAGGCGATTTTAGTTTTAGTGTTTGTATTAATTTAGTATTCTAGCTTTAGTCTTTGGTCTTTAAGCTTTGTGCTTTCTTCTTTAGTCTTTAAGCTTTTTGAGTTACCTTTGAAAAATCCATGGCAAAAAATATTTATTTCGCTTCCGATTTTCATTTAGGTACGCCCAATTATGCCGAAAGCCGTGCCCGTGAAGCGCGTATTGTAAGCTGGTTGGATTTTATAGAGCCAAATTGTGGCGAATTGTTTTTGATGGGCGATATTTTCGATTTTTGGTTCGAGTACTCGAAAGTAATTCCTAAAGGCTTTATTCGTTTGCAGGGTAAATTGGCTGCTATGGCCGATGCCGGAATAAAAATTTATTTTTTTAAAGGCAACCATGATATGTGGGTGCGCGATTATTTCATTCAGGAAATCGGGATGGAAATTGTAAGTGATGAACTGATCATCGAAAGGGGAGGTAAGAAATTTTATCTACACCATGGCGACGGTTTAGGGCCTGGAGACAACAAATATAAATTCCTAAGGAAAATTTTTAGAAGCAAACTTTGTCAATGGTTGTTTGCCCGTTTGCATCCAAACCTGGGCATTGGCATTGCAAATGGATGGAGCCAGGGGAGTAGGGCTGCACAAACCGAAAAAGAAGTTTTTTTAGGCGAGGATAAAGAATGGCTGGCCATTTATGCCAAAGAACAATTGCAAAAAGCACATTTCGATTATTTTATTTTCGGACATAGACACCTGCCGCTTGATATTGATTTGGGCAAGGGAAGCCGCTATGTGAATATTGGAGAGTGGCTTAACTATAATTCTTATGGGGTTTTTGATGGTGTAGATTTGAAATTGGAGTATTATAGTCCGGATGCGTAATTAGGTTCATTTTTTTCGGAAAGCAAAACCTGAAGCTTAATTTAATGTTCGTCGGGCTTTTCGTTTTAGTCCCGATGAAGAATCGGGAGCTGCCACTACAATCCCGTTTATTTACGCAGGTTCATGCTACTATTAAGGGTCGCATGCGCCTAAATGCACCTCACTCTGTTCCTAAACCCGATAAAACGGAAATCCCGCAGCGTTTGGCGAGGACTTGAAGTGATAGCGGGGCTACTGGCTGCCATAGGAGAGGAACTGCTCATTTCCAAAACCTCTAAATAGTGCTTTCTCTGGCATAAAACTATTTTTCCAACTATATTAATGTCTATTTTTCGGAAAGCAAAACCTGTAGCTTTTTTTAATGTTCGTCTGGCTTTTCATTATAGTCCCGATTTTGAAGGAAAATCGGGAGCTGCCACTGTAATCCCGTTTAGTTACGCAGGTGCATGCTACTATTAAGGGTCGCATTGCGCTTAGCTGCTGCACCGCCCTCTGTTCTTAAACCCGATAAAACGGAAAGCCCACAGCGCAGCGAGGACTTGAAGTGATAGCGGGGCTACTGGCTGCCATAAGAGAGGAACTGCTCATTTTCAAATTGAACTTAAGCGATTTCAATTATGTCTAAGCGACTGAGCAATTCAAACGGTTAACCAATTAACCTCTAATCCTAAACAAACAAATTCAGCTTTTTTCCTTATTTTTGCATTTCCTGATTTTTAGCCTGGTGCTACTAATCAGGAAATTTCAACAAGAATAAATATGTTAGATAAATTAGAAGCTATAAAGCTGCGTTGGGAAGATGTGGAGGAATCGCTTAGTAATCCGGATGTAATTCAGGATATGAAACGTTTTGCGGCTTTAAATAAAGAATATAAAGATTTAGGCAAGATTGTAGATGAATATAAAATCTACAAAAATGTAATGAGTAATATTGATGCCAACAAAGAAATTTTAGCTACAGAGAAAGATGCTGAAATGCGCGAAATGGCAAAAGAAGAGCTCGATCTTTTGTTAAAACAGCAGGAAGAAATGGAAAGCAATATCCGCTTGATGTTGATTCCTAAAGACCCTGAAGATGCTAAAAATGCAGTTTTTGAAATTCGCGGTGGTACCGGTGGCGATGAAGCGGCTTTGTTTGCGGGCGATTTATACCGCATGTATACCCGTTATTTCGAAACTAAGGGTTGGAAAGTGGAGACTGTTGATGTAACCGAAGGCACTGCGGGCGGTTATAAAGAGGTAATTCTGAAAGTAAATGGCGATGATGTTTATGGTCAGTTAAAGTACGAAAGTGGCGTACACCGCGTACAACGCGTGCCAGATACTGAAACGCAGGGCCGTGTGCATACCTCAGCGGCATCAGTAGCAGTTTTACCAGAAGCAGAAGAAATTGATCTGTATATTAACCCTGCAGATATTGAGTTGCAAACTTCGCGCTCAGGCGGTGCTGGTGGACAGAACGTAAATAAGGTAGAAACCAAAGTGCAGTTAACACATAAACCGTCGGGTATTGTGGTGGTATGTCAACAAGAACGTTCGCAATTGGGTAACCGTGTAATTGCGATGGAGATGTTGCGTAGTAAACTCTACGATATCGAATTGCAGAAAAAGAATGGTGATATTGCTGCTAAACGTAAAACAATGGTGTCAACCGGAGATCGTTCGGCTAAGATCAGGACTTATAACTATCCACAAGGGCGTGTTACCGAACACCGTATCGGATTAACGATGTATAACCTGCCAAGTATTATGGATGGGGATATCCAGGAGATTATTGACGCACTCCAGTTCGCAGAAAATGCAGAGAAGATGCAGGAAGGCGCTGTAGGTTAAGGAGTTAAATATTTTTGAAAAAAAAGTTTGCGAATTAAGATATAGTCTCTATATTTGCAACCTCGAAAGAGACAAGAGGTTCGAACTTTAAAGGGAACAAAAGGAGTGGTAGTTCAGCTGGTTAGAATGCCTGCCTGTCACGCAGGAGGTCGCGGGTTCGAGTCCCGTCCATTCCGCAACAAAAGCCTTAACTTGCAAAAGTTGAGGCTTTTTTGTTTAATGCCCCCAAGAATCCCGCTTGATCCCCATAACAAACTGAACAATCGAAATCACTAAAAATATTTAGAAAAGGGTAACTTTGTTGGCCATACGAATATCCTTGATGCTTAATAAAAAATGCTCTTAAAGCTAGCCGGTACCTTCAACAAATTAATTTTGCTCTCAGCTTGCCTGGGAATTTATGTTGTCTTTTACAAATTGCAATGGATCGCAAATGAAATAAAGTGTAATGAGCGTCTATGGAATCCCGTATGGATGTTGTTTGGACCACTGCTCCATCTTGCTTTACGATCTCTCTCTGGGGCTCGAACGACCAGTAAAGATGGCTTGCATTTAATACCGGCAGCGCTTACCACAGTTCTCTATGCGTATGTATGGTTTACCAAAATCTTTCATTATACATGGGCCAGTAGCTCATTTTCGCTTTACCAAAATTCCTATTTGGTGATCTCTATATCACTAATAACATACAGCTGCCTGACAATCAATAGACTGTACTCGGCAATAAATACACTTGCTGCCGACCTGCTGGTGATGTGCGCTGCCATATATATCATCATTGCCACACTAATGATCCTGATGTATTTATGCTGGAACGTATTTAAAATTGATATGCAGATTGACTACCGTTTCTTTAGTTATTTTCTGTTGTTGAGCATGAGTTTCCTGGTTTTTCGATACCTGGCAAATGCGCCAAAAGCGCTTCCAGCGAAGCTGGAAGACGTCGTAACACCTATGTATGCTAATTCGCAGTTGAGTACTGAGATGGCAGAGCGCTACAGAAAAATGATCACCGACTGTTTTGACAACACAAATATTTATCTCAAATCCGACCTGTCATTGGAGCTTCTTTCTAAAACATTAGACATCCCAAAACACCTGCTCTCTCAAATATTTACGGTGCAGATGAAGCTCACATTTTATAAGTTCGTAGCTCAGTATAGAATCAGCTATGCTATTGAACAAATGAAATCCAGCAACGGCATGCTTACCATTGAATCTTTAGCTTATGAATGCGGTTTCAACTCAAAAACGTCTTTCAATAAATATTTTAAGCAAATCACTAATTTAACACCACAAGAATACCAGCGAACTTACTTAGATCCTCAGCGTACCCCTTAGCACCTATGAATGAACCGGCAATATTCCCACTGATTCCCTACCTTCTATTGTTGACAGGAACTGTTAGTGCGATAAACATCTATATCGGATTTGAATACAACAAAAAAGATTTGTTTGGAAAAGTCATCAACGCATTTTCCATATTTGTGTTTTTCCATGCATTTTATGTCTTTTATCTGGAGAATTTCTACATACACGAGCGGTGGTTGGATAGGATGATGCCTTTCATATTTGTCTACGGTCCTTTTCTTTACTTTGCGCTTCGGGCAATGAAAGGAAAGACGATTTCTACGGGTAGGGTATTGATTCATTTAATCCCATTCGCAATCTTCTTCGTTATCTTTATCCATTCGGCAATCTACGGTTGGTATAAGGATCCCCATATTTTCAAGCCAGTGATGCGAATAAGTGCATTGTGCTCGGTATGCTCTCTTTTAGGCTACACCTTTACGGGCATCTTTAGTAACGGAAGCAATGCAATCCTGCAGATGAAGCGGAAACGTAATATCGTATTAGTGGGCGGAATTATGATGCTGTTTGTCAGTATGTTCTTTATTGCTGTAAGCATCTCCATAGCTAAACATGGTACTGCCGCACAAAGCAGCTATGTGTTTCGAACAACTATTTATACATTCATGCTGATTATCACAGTCCTGATTCTTGGTTATCTGAAAAATATGTTCCTTAAGGTCCACCGTGCTGATGGCGAGCGGCCTTTAGAGGAAGCTCTTGATAAAGATGCAACCCCTTTATATGCTAAGTCGAAATTATCGGATCTCCAGCTGCAGGAATATACTTCCAGACTTAATGATCTGATGGATGCGCAAAAACCTTATCTTGATCCGTCTCTTTCCCTGGAAAATCTTGCACTCCAACTTAAAATTCCAGCCCACCACCTTACGCAAACACTCAATTTGCAGCTGCAGACCAATTTTACCAGCTTCGTTAACAAGCACCGCATAGCATATGCTTGCCATATGCTCGATAATAAATCCGGGAGCAAGCTAACTATAGAGCAACTTGCTTTCGCAAGTGGCTTTAATTCAAAGATTTCGTTTAATAGAAACTTCAAATTGCTAGTCAGCCTCACGCCTTCAGAGTACCTGCAAGAGGTCACATCAACATAGATCATCCATCTGGGAAGTACGCCTGCCCATACGGATGATCCGTTACTAATGCTTGCATAAGTCATCTTTGCGCCCACTTAACGCTCCCCTATGTGTAAGGGGAAGATAAACTTATCGCATGGAAAAAATTTTACTGTATTTAAAACGAAACTTACGATTTCGGTACGCAATTGGATTGCTCGTTGCCCTAACTTTTTTCGTAAACAACGCCAGGGCGCAATATGCCATTGGCGGAACAGCTGGCGATCTTACCAAAGCTGTATACTGGCTTACCTGGGATAATGCTACCCTGACTGAAAAGCCAGCTACTTTTACCAGTACCAATGTGGTAAACGGTACGTATCGCTGGATGTTCTCCCCAACAGTCCGCATTACGGCCATCATTTCTAACCGCACTACTAACGCTGGCGGAAATATGGTAGCCTATACGCCTGGTCAATATTCGGGTGATGGTCTCGACTTGATCTATTCTGGAAACGGACTTACTAAGCCCAATTCCAGGGGTGTGGTAAATTCGGGTCTTGCCACCACAACCGGCGCAACAATCAAGTTCGATATCGACGTAAAAGTTGATATCTTGATGAATGGGGTCTGGACAAACATTACTTACCCAGGTATGGTGATCGGCGATGCTGAATCTATTGATGCTGGTGGTGAATATATCCAGGGAACATCTCCTTCTTCTATTGCATGGCAGCTGCTAAACAAGCGTACCAATGGTAACGCTAATGATGACCACTATAGAATGTTGCTTTCTAATGCAGGTAAGAAATTTAAACTTTCTGCTAACCTTACGCCCGGCAATTTTGGTATCCAGGCGGTTATGTTTGCCCATAATGCAAGCAACCTGCTGGATGTAGAGATGAAAGGTTCTGGTATTACCGCAATGGCTATCGGTTTTGTCTTGCCTTTTGATCTTGGGGATGCCCCGATTTCGTATGGTGATAAAGTTGGCCATTATATTGATAAATTTTTGATCACCGATTATTTTCCTGGTGATGGCGACTATGCCACTGTTAATTACCCTACTACACCATTAACGCCTGAGGCTACGGTGTATATCGGTTCGCCAAATGTAGATGCGGATGGTCTGGGTGCTCATGGGCCCCTGGCTAATGCGGATAACAATACGCAAAATAATGATGAAAACACGATTGATCCTTCTGGCTTAGCCGATGTTAAGGTGAATCAGGCTGGGGATTATGTCATTAGCTTTCCGGTTACTAATACTAAAAACGTACCTGCTGTGGTACGTGGATGGGTCGACTTTGATGGGGATGGTATTTTTTCTCCAAATGAAATGATCAGTGTTACTGTTCCGGCCAATGCTTCCAATTATACAGTAACGCTTACTTATCCTAATGCGTCTTTTATTAATGACATCAAAACCGGGCCGCTCTATGCCCGGATCAGAATAACAACAAGTACTCTAATCGATGACCCTGCTACGCCGGTAGATGAGCGAAGTACGTCGTTCGCTGCCGATGGTGAAACAGAAGATTACAAGCTGAAAGATATTATTGGTCCGTCAATTTCTGGAAATGTGATTAACGACGGAAACGGCCTGAGTGATAATCAAATCTCGGGAACAGGAATCAACACGCTCGGCGGATCTCCACTATACGCTTACTTATTAGATAACACGAGTAAAATTATTGCTAAAACGCCTGTTGCCGCTGATGGCAGCTATCAATTTGCCAACCTGAATAAGGGAACGTATAGTGTGGCTATTTCTACTGTTAATGTGCCGGTAAACGGAACCAATACAATAGCTAATATCCCGCCAACGATTCCTACTGGCTGGAATGCTGTAGGTGATGCGTTTGGAGTTAACAACAGTCAGACGGGATTTGAAGCTGGTGTGCCTGACATGCGGGTTACAGTAGTGATACCTGGTTTAAGCATGGATGTAACAGCGGTAAACTTTGCCGTTGATCAGGTTCCGTTTGCTGTAAATGATGGAGTATCTACTACTATAGACACTGACTTGATTATTGAAGTTCTTGCAAACGATACGGATCCAAACGGTAACGCAACAATCAATAAAACAACAGTTTTACTATTTAACCCAACAACAAATACCTATGGTACCAGTCTTACAGTAGCCAACCAGGGTGTTTATACCGTTGATCCGGCAACTGGACAAGTTACCTTTAATCCTGAGCCTGCCTTTATCGGTATTGCAACGCCGGTTAAATACACGGTAAAAGACAATGCAGGTGTTGTAAGTAATCAGGGTACAATTACTGTCCGCATTAAACCGGTTGGTGTTGATGATGCCAGTTTAACTGCATTGAACACGCCGGTTACAACAGTTGTAAAATCCAATGATGGTGTCAGTGCATCGGGTACCACTGTTAGTAAAGTGGCTAATCCAACGCACGGTTCTGTTGTGGTTAATGGTGATGGAACAATTACCTATACGCCAACAAATGGTTATATCGGTACGGATACATACACCTACAAACTTACTACAGGCGATCTGGTAGATTCTGACCCGATTACGGTAACGATCACCATTGGTACCAATCCGAAAATATCTTTAGTTAAATCGATAACGAATACGGGTAATGGTGCTGGTGGCACTTTCAAACTTGGTGATGTGATTAATTACAGCTTTAAAGTCAAAAACGAAGGGGATGTAATATTGAACACGGTCGCTTTAGCTGAAAGTCTGCCTTTTGTTACCTTAACTGGCCCTACGGGCGATACTGGTAACGATCAGTTGCTTAGTGTTAGCGAAGTATGGACTTACTCAGGTGCATATACGATTACTCAGGCTAATGTTGATGCTGGTAAGGTAACAAACCAGGCTACTGTTACTGCTAAGGATCCAATCAATACACCTGTAAGTGATATTTCAGGATCTACTGCTTTAAATGATACGCCTACTGAAACGATCATCACACAAACCCCGGTTATTAAATTAACTAAAACCGGAACTTACGCAGATACCAACGGCGACGGCAAGGTAAACCTTGGCGACAAGATCAGCTATACTTTCAAAGTTGAAAACACTGGAAACGTAACGGTAAGTGATATCGTTATTACTGACCCTAAAGTAACCGTAACTGGCGGTCCGGTAACTTTACTTCCTGGCGCAGCAGACTTAAATACATTCACTGCTTCTTACACGGTAACACAGGCCGATATTGATAAAGGCGCGGTGTACAACATTGCAACAGCAACGGGTAAAGATCCTAAAGGAAACAACGTTACCGATCAATCTGAAAGCGGTAACCCTTCAGGTCCTGGTACACCTCCTGTTGATCCTGCCTGTCCGGATTGCACGATCACACCACTTCCACAAACCCCGGTTATTAAATTAACTAAAACCGGAACTTATGCTGATGCGAATGGCGACGGTAAAGTAAACCTTGGCGACAAGATCAGCTATACTTTCAAAGTTGAAAACACGGGTAACGTAACGGTGAGTGACATCGTTATTACTGACCCTAAAGTAACAGTAACTGGCGGACCGGTAACTTTACTTCCTGGTGCAGCAGACCTATCGAGCTTCACTGCTTCTTACACGGTAACACAGGCGGATATTGATAAAGGCGCTGTTTACAACATTGCAACAGCGACTGGTAAAGATCCTAAAGGAAACAACGTTACCGATCAATCTGAAAGTGGTAACACTTCAGGTCCTGGTACACCTCCTGTTGATCCTGCCTGTCCGGATTGCACGGTTACACCGCTTCCACAAACCCCGGTTATTAAATTAACCAAAACCGGAACTTACGCAGATACCAATGGCGATGGTAAAGTAAACCTTGGCGACAAGATCAGCTATACTTTCAAAGTTGAAAATACTGGTAACGTAACGGTGAGTGACATCGTTATTACTGACCCTAAAGTAACCGTAACTGGTGGTCCGGTAACTTTACTTCCTGGCGCTGCCGACTTAACTACATTTACTGCTTCTTACACTGTAACACAGGCCGATATTGATAAAGGTGCTGTTTACAACATTGCAACAGCCACTGGTAAAGATCCTAAAGGAAACAATGTTACCGATCAGTCTGAAAGCGGTAACCCTTCAGGTCCTGGTACGCCTCCTGTTGATCCTGCCTGTCCGGATTGCACGATTACGCCACTTCCACAAACCCCGGTTATTAAATTAACTAAAACCGGAACTTATGCTGATGCGAATGGCGACGGTAAAGTAAACCTTGGCGACAAGATCAGCTATACTTTCAAAGTTGAAAATACTGGTAACGTAACGGTGAGTGACATCGTTATTACTGACCCTAAAGTAACCGTAACTGGCGGACCGGTAACATTACTTCCTGGTGCTGCCGACTTAACTACATTTACTGCTTCTTACACTGTAACACAGGCCGATATTGATAATGGTGCTGTTTACAACATTGCAACAGCAACTGGTAAAGATCCTAAAGGAAACAATGT
>NZ_RCCK01000012.1 GCF_003664035.1 Pedobacter alluvionis | reverse complement strand
GTAAGTGGTATCGCCTACAGTTTGGGGTTTAACTATCCGCATTATTTCAATCGTTTGTTTAAAAGCAAAACAGGAATGACACCTCAAGAATATAGGAAATTAAATTAAGCCAGCGTATACT
This sequence comes from Pedobacter alluvionis, assembly GCF_003664035.1. Lineage (GTDB taxonomy): Bacteria > Bacteroidota > Bacteroidia > Sphingobacteriales > Sphingobacteriaceae > Pedobacter > Pedobacter alluvionis. The sequence goes on along the minus strand of NZ_RCCK01000012.1, from coordinate 678,451 downwards.
CAATTGGTAAAAAGACAGTTGGAGGCTGGCGCGCAAAGAAATTTATTTCAGGGAATACTTTTACCGATAGATTAAGCTAAAAAACAAGTTCAATAAGGATTCCACTAATTGTCCAAATGCTGCATGCAAGCCCAAATAACAAGCAGTACAATACAATATCGATTTCCTTTCTCAGCTTGATCCGAAAGACGGCAACAAACATCAGCGGGCAGGTTGCCATAAAGATGAAAATAATGGTCGCCAGCGTCTCAAAGATATCAGGCCTGTAATCTATGAGCAATATGTTTAATCCCAGATAGGATAGCCAGACAAAAATTGGGGAAATCAGGCACAATAGCCATTTCCAGCCCGTTTTGAGCGCAAGTTGGTTAGGAGAGGTCTCGCGGTAATTCCGCCGTAATACGAGGATAATGCCGGCCATGCAAAGTGCCAGCATTCCGATTTTGATGTAGATATTCCTGATGCTGTCTGCCCGGGTGTTGATGCCGCTTGAGGAAAGGAGCTTACCATCCCGGAACTGCTCAACTTTGATTCGCTCCCCATTCACAATGGTCTGCTTAATCACCGTATTGCTGCTATCTTTTAAGGTCCAAACAGAGTCTTCAATGCCCATCTTATAGAATCCTTCAATAACCATCCTACCGTTTTTTGTCCGGGTGAATCTGCCGTCCAGTCGCCCGCCCTTAAACCTTAAAGCATCGCTGCCCTGTGGGGTCTCTATGGTCAGGGCAGTGATTTTTCCCGGTGGCATCAGGCTCGTACTGTCAACTATCTGCCCCCGCGCATGGATATCAAGATCATTTAGAGAATTGTTCTTGTTATAATCGTCGTCCATAACAGGCCGGCTGACGTACGTATGGTTGACCTTAACAACGAGCAACGAATCTTTTCTGTAAAATTCAAATTCATCATAAAGCTTCACGTCCGGAGTTACAGAAGATCGTAAAAGCACATACTGGGGATGGTCAAAAGATTGGAGATATGGCCTCTGGCTGGTGGCGCAGAAGGAGAAAATGGTAACGATGGCGATAAACGCAGTGGCCAGCCGCGGCAATAGAGAGTTACTGATTACTATCTGTTTTCTACCTTTGACATGCAACCAGCCCACTAGCAACACCGGTAAGGCCAGCAAATCGGTAGGGTCAACAGTCCGCTGGAGGAGAAAGAAGGTATTCACCAATTCAATCAATCCGGAAGCATATTCACTTTTCCAGAAAACGAACAGTATGCCGCTTAGGATAAAGATCCAGGATTTAAATTTGGGAAAGAGTGCCGACCAAAAAACAGGAAAAATGAACAGTCCACAAAAATCAGACAGCTTACCGGTAAGCACATTATGAAAAGTAGCTTTCAGCAGGAAGTCGTTGAGAATCAAGAGTACAAGGCAAAAGATGAAGATCGGCGATAGGAGATTTTTTAAACGGTCATACATACTTACTGAAGTTGGTATATTTGTTAATACGAATTACACCGTTTGGTAACCTATAAACGGCAAATTTATCCACCTATAATTTTATCCTCACGTCAACATTCAAGTAGCCTTTTTTTGCTTAAAAACGACAACAATTACCAAACATATAAAAATCGTTATTAGTAGAGATAACAGAATTGTAGATATAAATTCTTTATCATATTTATTAGTATCGGGAACGCCGTCTCCGTAAAGTTCATCGTTGTTATAAAAAGAATAAATGGCACATGCTCTTATAAGAAAGATTACCTCTAGAAATGTTATTAGCCCAATGGCTATTTTAGTTTTTTTATTCATTATTCCCATGAATACTTTGGCTCAATTTGAGATGACCTTTTTGTAATTCTCTAAAGAATCAATCCGTTAAGCGTGTTTCAAAATAAATTATGTATCTCCATTTAAATTTTATGAAAAGTTCGCCCATTTCCGCTGCACTTTTCTTTCAGGTTATTCATGTAGGCAAACCTAAAATACCGAAAATTACTTAGTCCAGATGTACTTGGTAGGACGGATACTGCCATAGTCTAATGTATCTAAAATTTTTTGTCAGGTATTCCAACGATACCAATTTAATATATTTTAAACTCAGTCTCGCCTTGCGGAATATAGAATAGATGTTTTAGTTCAAAAAGTCCTTTTCCGTAGCCGGATTTCATATTACAGATCAGCGCATTGTCCCCTCTGGTTTTCGGGTCAGAACCATCTGCATAAAGTGCAACCAATCTTCCGTCCGCAAAGAAACGCATTTGATATTTTTCAACAGGTAGCATTTCGAAGTCGCTTTTGAATAGTATTTCCCCTGCCTCGTTCCAGGCGGCTTTTACTTTTTCAGGTGAAGCGTACTCTGCCACCATCTGATTTTTTAATTTATCAAATAAAAGGCGGGCAACTTTATCTTTGTCTTTACCCTGGTAAATATTGCGGACCTTATTATATTCATTCACCAATTTTTCTTCCAGCTTTTTCTGATCTATTTTACGCAAATCCTGTGCTTTTTCAAATGGAAGTTGACTGGTATACGGAACTTCTACATTAATCTCAAAGCTACCTTCATAAAACGCCTTTCCTACACCCGCAAATGTATGTTTAGTATAATTCTCTGTTACCTTTATTTCATTTTTTGGAATGCGGTATTCCATATAGGTTATGTCATCTGCATTCTTATCTTTCTGATCATAGGAACTTAATATCAATTTTAGATCTGTATTCTCTGGAAGCACTTCTGAGCCAGCAGGATAGATTTTAAAGCTAATCTTTTGTTTACCAGTTTTAAAAATGGCATCATTTATTGGAAATGCAGAACCGGTTTGATCCTCTTCATATTCTTTGAATGAGGGCATATCATTGACCAGGATTTCGAAATAGCACCTTTGATTGTTATAGGTAAAAGTATATTGTTTTTCGGAAGGGTAATGTTTAATGTGTTTTGTAATCTCTTCGACTATATTGTTTGCATTGATGTTCTTGTTCTGCGCCATCTCATCTTTGACCTGAGAGCATGCCGTCAAACTTGTAATAACTGCTAAACTTAAAAGCATTTTTTTCATATCTTGATATGATTTAAATAATTCCCCTTAAAAGGGTTCAAGTGAAATTAAAAGATGTATACTTTGTGGTTATGGCGTGTTTTCCTTCGGAAAAAACTTTCGGAAGATAATTTAAAAATCTGTGGGAATGAAATAAAATAAACATTACCGACAGATCCTAAATGCGCAGAAGCCGCTTAATTGATAGATATTATAGAAAAACGAATGAGTAAACTCAAAAAAAAGCAACTCCTTTTCGAAGAAACGTTTGCTTCAATGCAATGGTCATTTTAGGATTGTTATTTGTTTCAGGCTGTAATTCAGGCAGCCATGATAATCGGAAGGTCAGTCCAGTCGATAAGGCTGAGAACAGGGAAGATTCCAGCCTGCAAAAGGTTTAAAATTTACCCGACACCACAAAAAGCAGCACGTATGTTCCGCCTGAAATCAGCGAGGAAGCCATGCAAAGAGCTGTGATTTCAAAACGTGACAGTATTTTTCAGGTGTACAGCAATATCCGCGCTGACTATCGGATCATAGGGTACGAATCTCCTGATACCAATGCCAGAAAGATGGTTTTGTTTTCTGTTTTCACTTCAGATGTTGAAGACAATCCTTTTAAATGTCCTTACGGATCTTATTATGATTCTGCGCAGCGGGACGGACTGGTCATTAAATATAAAGAGGAGCATGGATCTTTTATCCAGGCGGACATCAGTGGGAACGGGAAGAAACCTGCGACCGTTTATTTCGAGAAGAAATGGGTGGAGTTTGATAAATAAATGGAACCTTTATTCAAAGCATCTTGGGTGTGATGAACCGCGCTGCGATACGCATGATTAAGTTATTTTTAGCCGGAATTGATTATAATCGGATCATAAAACCGAACCATGTTAGTTCATATGTGCCTGTTATTGATCAACCTTAGTTTTTAAGTTGGGCTGAAGTACCCGGCGTCTACAATAAACATTTTTACGATAGAAACGTTTATATTCGCATAACTATAACCGTTCAGTAGGATGCCTAAGACTATCTCTTTTACCTGTGAATCTTTTAAAAATTGCGAACCGACAAGTCTGTGGTCATCGAATCATTGGTTGTTTCACCTGTTAAGTGGAATGCTCTGTTTACTGATCGTTTCTTGTAGTGGCGATCCTAAACAATCCTCTAAGGCGGTAGCACAAAAAGGAAGTAGGCCGGAGCAGGTTATCCAAAACCCAAAACCGCAGATTTTGAGGGTTTCAGGAAACAAAGCAATAAGGGATACTGCCATAGAAGTGCTGGATCAAAAAGAGATCCGCTTTAACGGCAGATTAAAACGCTTTTTTTCTTTTAGTGAATTCCGGTCAGTGCTGGGCGAACCGGACAGTACCAAACTATTGAGCGAGGAAGAACCTTGCACTAACATTTTTCAGGAAGCCGATGGTTCAATCGATCCTGAAGCCCAATATTTATATAAAAATGGATCGCGCTTTGAGTGTTCCCGGGGCAAGGTAGCTATCGATGAGATAAAGTTCAGCTACGGCGATTTCATTGTTTTTCACAACATAACCCTCAACAAGCACACCACATTGGTTGAACTCACAAGGTTGTTTCCAAATGCGACTGAACACATCGGTACTATGCATGTAGCTGGTGAAGGCGTGCTACAGGTAATACAGTTAAGAGAGGATAAGGGTAATATTTCTGACGGCCACGTAAACATTTTCATCAAGAATGGAAAATTATATTCGCTGCACTGGTGGTTCCCATGTTAGTAATAAAGCGGGGTAAGGTGATGGTAGAATATCATATCCGATTTACATGATGCTGCTACTTATTGGAATCAGACAGGACGTATTTAGGTGCGGAGTTCAAAGAGGCTCGAAAATGGATGCTTGACAGTAATTATGTATTTGAATATTTTAGCACAAATAGAAGCAAGGGGCAATTTTGGGGAAATCTGCTACTGATTTACCTGATGCACCAAAAAAAATGTATAAAATAAAATAAAATCATGGCGGCATTAGAGCAAGATTTATTTCAGCATGTTATTAGCTTAGGGAAGCAAGCTGTAGATAGTTTGAAGGCAGGAAATATGGATGATTTTTACAGATTGTCAGAAGAGGCATGGCGAAAATTCCCTGAACCTCGAAGTTCCTGGAACCAGGAGTATAATTTTTGCAAAATGTGTTTTAAGCATTGTATGAACAATAAAAACTATACGATAGCGAAGGTTTGGTTGAATAGAATGATTGAAAATAATAATCATCTGCATCTTTCGGAGTATGAGGTACAACATAATCAAGCACGTTACTTCTTTGAAACTGGAAACTATGGTGACGCGTATGAAAAGTGGCAGTATGTCACAAAAGATGCAGGATTTAGATATTTTGAAAATGAAGATCCTAAATATCTGGATTTCTACAAAAACCCAGATAAATTTATTCACTAAGTAATGGAAGAAATACCTAACCATATTTATCAGGAAATCATCAGCAAGCTTGATCAGGGTGATGTTTTATTTGAAAGCTCTGATTTTAAGCAAGCAATAACTTTATATGATTTAGCACTTGAAAAGATTCCCGAACCAAAAGAAGAATGGCAAATCAGTGTAAACGTTTTTGTTGCGTTGGGAGATGCGTATCATAAAAGTAATGATTTTGGTATCGCTGATTACTATTACAATAAAGCTTTACAAAGTGAGTCGGCACTTGAAAATACTTATGTTTGGTATGTTTTAGGAAGAAATTATTTTGTGATGGGACATTCTGAAAAATCAAAAGAATGTTTCATAAGTGCATATATGTTGGGAGGGAAAGAAATATTTAAAGTCGATGATTATAAATATCTGGAATTAATAGAAAATATAGTTTCATTATAATAATCTTCTGAATAAACATCAAAAATTTGTTGATTTTTTTTGTAAGCTTTCTCTTAATTTTTCTGATCTTTTTTTAGTAAAATCATCCCTGAAGGATAGTTCGCAAAGAAAAGAAATAAAAAAGCCACCCAGTTATGAGCAGCTTAATCGGCATTTGCGGTTGCCTAAAATATCCCCAGTGCACTACCTTTCATTCATGCATTTGCCTCCACGGACGGGCGACCTTCTTTCATTGAATTAACCGGGGTTATTGCTGTATTTCCTTTAAAGTTATTGCCTTCATCAAATTAGGCCTCATTTCATTTATCCAATCATATAATTTTTGCCTCACGTCATCTGAAACATCAAAAGATTTAACTTGACCAATCATTTCTTCCAGTTTCGTTTCAGCATCAAATAACTTAAACTGAAGCCTTGCAGTTGATTCGACCTGATCGACAAATTTTTTGTTCATATCACAATAATCTTGATGCTTTTAAAATTTCTGGAAGGATTGATCCATTTTTCATGCTTTAAAGATATTAAAATGATTTCTTTTTTAACTTCTTACATGTCGTTCTTTTTAGTTGCAACAGGCACTCATTTTATATCCAGGTTTGAAATTGATTGAACCTTTCTTTTTCCCAGGGTAAATTCAAAAAAATGCTTTTTGCCGTCTATTTGGAACGTCGTAGGTGATGACCAAGGCTTAACAATAAACCTTTCTGTGATAGAAAAGTTTTATATTAGCATACTCTGCGGTAGGAGCTGGTCAATTGGTCAATGGTGTTGCCGATAATGTTGTTAATATAAATGGTAAAACCGTAGCTATTGAAGCAAAATTTGTGGAAGATTGGAACAAAACTTTGAGAAATCCCCTTGATACAAAGCCTTGGGCAATTACAGAGCAAAACAAAATGCTTAAAAAATATAATGCATCTGACGAAGTAATACATCTTATAAATAGCCAGGATTTAGCTTGCCTTTATTCACAAGTTTTTAGTCAAAATGGCATCAGTAATGTAAAATTCGAAATAACACCTTAAATTATGAAAGTAGAGAAAGTATATCTTCCTGGAAAAGAAGAATTTGAATTTAGAGAATATAGATATATTCGCATTAGAAGCAATATGGGAGGAATTGATAAAGATAATTTTGTCAGTGCAATAACAGATGCTAATAAACCATTGATTCCTAAAAGCGGAGGTGTTATAAATGAAAATTTTATCATCATTACCCCTGATGAAAAACGATTTTATGGATTATCATATTCAAAAGATATAATTGGATGGAGACAGCAGATTGAAACAGGAGCAGCTTTGTTCAGTGTGGAAAGTGCAGAAATAAAAAACGGGGAACATTTTGTAATCAGTAATGGAGAAAATTATGAATTAAAAGATTGTCAATTTGAGCGATATAACTATTATGACGATATGGGGAATATCGTAAAATCGAACACTCCTGTAGAAAGCAGTGAAATTCTTTAAAAACATGCGCTCACATTTTTAGTTCTTCTTCCGCGATTCCTGTCCAAATGGATAAATTTTCAGTGATATCAGGTCCATTGCAACATCATTACCCATATTAGCCTTGTGTACTAGCCGGCAAAATAGCGGAAGAAACCCTATGGATTAATCTCCCGCTTATTAACGCTCTCAACATAAAAGTAAATAAAATTTACCATCAATGATCTCATTTTTTATTTAATAATCTGCATCTGTTAATGTCTCACAAAAAATAGCATTTCACCTATGGCATCCCATAAGGCCGGGCTTTCCCCTGTATCTCCTTTGCAGGAGGATGCCGTTGCAATCCCTGATGCAATAAATACTGGATGGTGGTGAACTAATTGGTTCTGATTATATGACGGGTTGAGTATGCCTTTGTTTACTTTAGCGACCTTTCTCTTCAAAACATACCTGACTGGTGTTGGTATTCCCACAAATAATTTTACCCTCAAATCTATATTCAAGAAGCCTTTTCTTGATTAAAAATGAAAAAACTTACCAAACATAGAAAAATCGTTATGAGTAGCGATAGTATAAGTGTTAACATAAATTCTTTATCATATTTATTAGTGGCGGGACGCCGTCTCCGTAAAGTTCATCGTTGTTATAAAATGAATAAATGGCACATGCTCTGATAAGAGAGATTACTTCTTAAAATATGATCAGCCCAATTATTATTCTAGTTCTTTTATTCATTATTCCCATAAAATACTTTGGATCAAATTCCCTCATAATTTTCAATCTTCAAGGGTTTCTGACCCGAGGAAATTAATTTATTCAATTTTTAAAAAACGCTGATGGTTCCAGTAACCCAAATGTGACCATTCTGATGCCGTTGGAATTCTAATTAAGTACAATTCTATTTCCTGAGCTGGGTCATCAGTCCAATCCTTAACCTGAACCTTGATTTGGTAATTTCCTAATCCAGTTAATTGAATATCGGCAACATTGCACGAACTATACCTGTCATTTGCCCAGTCCTCTAATGCTATCAAAAAGTCATCATGATTAGTTACAATAAACAGATGCTTTAACGACCTTCCGTTAAAATATTCATCCGGTCCTTCTTCATCATTAAGAAGATATAATCCTTGATCTATTTTCATTATTCAATGTTTGTTTTTATCTAAAGATATACCATGGAAATCACATATCGCACTATTACTATAGTTCATTGATCATTTCGGGATTTACGATAAAAGATTTGATGAAGTGCTCTAATGAATCCGCGATTAGTGAATCCATATAATAAATCTTATTCTTGCCATTTTCATCAGCTTTATCAATGGCGAGATATACACCTTCATTTATTTCAAAAAATAACAATTTTTCGCCGTTATACAAATCATCGTAAACTTCCAAATCAGGGTCATTCTCAAATTCATCCTGTTTCAAATTTATTTGATAAAGCGATGTTGTATCCATCAATCTATTAACTTCCCCCAGAGATTTGTGAAAAAAGCCATAACCAATCTGTAAATAGAAATCTTTTAGTTCTGATGGTAATTCATATCCAAACTCGTCTTCTGCTTTTTTTATTTCATATTTTGAAAGAGGATAGAAAACATGCTCTAAGTCGTTGTTTTGGGAGTCTTCCTGGCCCCTATAATCATCTAAAAATAAAAAATCACTCATATCCCTAATTTACAAAATTTATTTAAACAAATCTCTTGAGGGTGCACCCTTTCCATGAATGCGATATGGACGTTCATCCGGGAACTTTGGAGGATATATATATATTCCACAAGTCACCATCCCCGCTGTAATTATTTCAACCACATGATAGGCATCATAATAATCTCCTTTCCTATAGCTTGAAGTTATTCCAACCTATGGACAGGCAGATCGATGAGTTAAAATTTAAAATCTTGATGATGCTATGGGAATTGGAGTGAAAAAGTTTTTCAAAGAAATGAATAAAAAGGCAGCCAAGGTACTGCGGCCACCCACTACACTCTTCCAATCAAAAGGGACGGCATAAACGGTTTCCTCCCCATAAATGGGTCCCCTCCAGTTATTCCGTTTCCTTTTGCTTTTACGCTTTGACCGCAGTTATTGTCTGCTTTCTTTTTTTCCATTTTTTCTTTTGAAAAAATTTACGGGAAGGGGGGCTGGAAAGGGAGAAAAGCAAAAGTAACAGATTGTAAAACCTTTAAAAACCAAAATTATGAACATTATCGGAAGACTGACAAGGGATGCGGAAGTACGCACCATAGCAGAAGACAGACAAGTCGTGAATTTCTCAGTGGCTACCAACGACAGTTACAAAAACAAACAAGGCGAACGAATCGAACAGACCACCTATTTCGACTGTGCGTACTGGATCAGCACCAAAGTAGCGAAGGTACTCACCAAAGGTACTTTGGTAGGACTTGCAGGGAGAGCCTATGCAAGAGCGTGGCAAGGAAGTGACGGGGAAGCCCATGCAGGATTGAATTTCCACACCTCGGAAATCAAAATCTACGGAGGCGGTAAGAAATCAACTGCTGAAGAACCTGCGACAAACGCAAAAGACAGCAAATCTTCAAAGCAGGGAGGAGATGACGACCTGCCATTCTAAGCATTGAACTACTCTACTCTATCAAATTCAACAAATCAAATTTCAACAACAATTTAAAATTCAATATAATGGCACATAACCTTAATTTCAACAACAGGACAGGAAAATATTCATTTTTCAGCGTACAGCAAAAAGCTTGGCACAACTTAGGGCAGATCGTGGAAGACTACCCGACCTCGGAAGAAGCCATCAAACACGCAGGTTTAGACTACGAAGTTCTCAAAAAACCTGTATTTATAGAGGGTGAAGGCTTATCAATGGGTGAAAATGGTGAAATCATCGAAGGCAGTAATATGATGATACCCGACCGCTTTGGAACATACAGAAGCGACACTAATCAAGCATTTGATGTAGTGGGCAAAGACTACCAGATTGTACAGAACCGTGAAGCCTTTTCATTCTTTGATGCCATTGTAGGCGGTGGGGATGGTATTCTGTACGAGACGGCAGGAGCATTGGGAAACGGGGAACGCATATTTATTACCGCCAAACTACCCGATTATATTCGGGTGGGTAACGGGGATGATGCAACCGAAAAGTATATTTTCCTGACCACTTCCCACGATGGTACAGGAAGCATAACGGCAGCCTTTACACCCATTAGAATCGTATGTCAGAACACCCTCAATGCTTCATTGCGCAATATGAGCAATGTCGTTCGTATCCGTCACACGTCAGGAGCAAAGCAACGGTTAGAGGATGCTCATAAAGTTATGGGGCTTGCCAATCAGTTAAGCCACGAAATGGAAGGCATTTTTAACCAGTGGGCAAAAGTCAAAGTCAATGACCATGAAGTTAAAAAACTCATTCAGTTAGCCCTTTGCCCGAATAAAGAAACCCTGCAACACCTGCAAAAAGGCAACGAAGACGAAATCTCTACAGTATTCAAAAATAACGTTGATGATGCTTTTGCCTACGCCATGATCAGCGATACCCAACAGATGGAAACGACCAAAGGTACTTTGTTCGGGGCTTACAATGCAGTCACAGGGTATTATCAGAACGTCCGCAACTATAAAGACGGAGAAGCCAAACTGCAATCCATTGTCATGGGTGGAACAGCACAGATGAAGTCGCAAAAAGCATTTGAACTGTGTACAGCATTTGCCATTGACGGTGCTGAAATATTTAACCTCAATTAATTCACCACAGGCTACCACCTGAAAAGGTGGTGGCTTTTTAAAAAAAATTATTATGAAACCTTTAAATAAAATGGACAACGTGGATAGGGGCAGGCTGTTGGCAGATTTATTTCCGCTTGAACTTCCGAAAATGATCCAATATATAGAAACCGAAGCAGGGCAAATGCGCAAACAAGAGCAGTTCATCAGAACCCATTGGGCAGGAAGCCTTTGTACGGAGGATTTTTGGTTCAGTTTGGTGCAAAACACAGAGAAAAAAATCAAGAAGTGCGGGAGCAGACTTCACCGTAACCACCGTTGGTTTGCCGATCAGCTATTTGACGGCTACGATGCCCTGTTTACCCTCTACTGCCTTCAGGAGTTTGCCACGAAAACCGAATGTAGCGACCAACTGACACAGGCGATCCACCTGATTTTCGGGAATGCCCGATTGATTTTGACCACACAGGATAAAACCAAAAGCAATTGAGGTCATGAAAATAACCGATCTCAACGGAAAAAGAAATAGAGGTCACCGACCTCGAAAAAGCGATTGCACAGGCAGAGGATTTCAAAGACCGTCACCACCGCTTTCGGGAGATAGGGAGCGTCAGGCGTATTGGAGCGATTTACATCGCAAGTTATTAGACCTCAAAAGCAAAAAAGAATGAGCAAACGGTAAACGCTTTTAAAATAGCAGATCATGAACAACGACACAGATAACAAATTTACAGACTGGATTTATAACAGGTATGTAGAATCGATACGAAACGAGGATTTCACACGCATGACCCTATTTTTTGATGTCCTGAGTAAGTACATCAATACCTCCCTCACACAGCGAAGGCAGAGTAAACAGAGACGTTATGCAGATAGGCTTTTAAAAGCCATTCACAAAGCCCATAAAAGCGGAACTGCCAAAAAACTACAGTTGGCAGGAGCAGAATGGCAACAGGAGTTTGAAAAGGCAATAGCAGAGTACGAAACGATGCTCACCGACATGAATTTAAGTAAGGAAACTATACAGGAAATGGTCATTGAAAAAAGATTTAATTATGGAAACCACTAATTTTTTTAATCAGATCGCCCGAATGCAGGTCACAGGCACACTGCAAATTGCAATCAAGCAGGGCGTAGAAAACAACTGGATTGTATCGGTATTGCTTCAAAATGAAAGCTGTGGCGATAATGCAAAAAACCTGATCGTACCCTGTACCCTGAAAGGAACAGCAGAGGAACTGGATGCTGATTTTTTTGCCACCATTACCTCACCGTTGGAAATGGCATCAGGGCTCATGGTCAACATGGAAGCTTTTATGAAGCAGTTGGAGGAATCTAAAAAGCAGTCGGCTATGGAAAAGGAAAAAACCGACAGGGAGAAAAAGGAAAAAGAAGCGAAAGCGAAAAAATATACGGATGCCCTGCAAAAAGCGGAGGAACTCGAAAAGGAGGGGAAATTTAGGGAAGCGTGGACGGCAATGCCAAAAGTCGCAGAATATCCCGAGCACGCAGAAGAAATCCGTAAAAGACAGTCGGTGTATGAACGTCATTTTGCGCCAAGTCTTTTTAATGAGTAAATCAATTTTTAATCCTAAAACAACGATCATGTTATTAGCAACACATTTAGAACGGGTTTTCATACTCAAAGACAAAGGTCAGGACATTACACTCAATGACCCTGAGCCAAAATGGAGCGCAGAAGCGGTACTGAATTTTTATGCCAATACCTATCCGATACTCACAACCGCCAAAATATCCGCTCCCAAAATCAACAATGATAAAGTGGAATATCAGTTTGAGAGTGTCATGGGAACCAAAGGCTAACCTAAAACTTAAAACAATGAATTATGCAACGCAATATCCAGTCAGGAACAATCAACGTTCCCTCAGACAAAAAACAAAGGCAACTGCACCGCCAGTTATCGGAGTTCGTACAGTGGATGGAAAGACCCAAAGATGCAGGAGAGATACAGAAGGACAGGCGAAAGTCAGTACCGATCAGCAGTCTGCCAATGATTTTCTGAAAAGCCGTTTTCTGCCGAAAATCAGCGGTCAGGCAAATAGACCACCTGAAATAAAAACAGATAAAGTAGTCAGGGATTTTTATAAATCCCTGACCCAACTGGCAGGACACTACTCCATCAATCTGATGCCGACTGCTGAATTTGGCTATCCCTACAATATCGCCCTTGCTTTGTCAGACGTAAAGGCTAAACTAAAAGATCATGTAGCCAACTGGAATGCTATTCAGGTCGTACAGAAAAACACGAAAACGTACCTGATCTGTGAAGAAAGGTTCGTTACGGGTACTACGCTCTATTTTGTTCCGGTGATTCCGCTTTTTTTAATGGTGAAGGACAAACACAAAAGAAGAGCAGGAGCATTGTTATTATCCGTTTGCGCCTACCTGTATCACATGGCTGAGATTCCTTATTACAGGCAGGAATATACGACGCTCTTTTGGCAGTACGAAATGCACGCAGAATGGATTGAGCAGGAGGACGAAACGAACGAAACCTTTTCATACAGAAATGATCTTCAGCACGCAGAATGGATAGGGGATGTGATGGAGCAAAAATTAATCAACCCGAAAAACCTTGTAGTCTTTGAGCATCGTATCAGCCATTTCACAGGCAAAGATGGTTTTGAAAAAAAATGTTTGCAGGTTGCTGAAAAGGCGTATGAGCTGTACAAACACTACCCTGACGAAAAGTTTTTCAGGAACGCCAATGCGCACAACTGGCAAGATGAAGATTTTGACAATGACAGTATTCTTTCCATAGAAAAATATATTTCGTTTTCAGCCCGTAATGACGGTTGGCTTTCAGATTCCATCGTCAGCAGCCTTAATGAAGAGTTCGGTAACTATGGGGAAACAGAAGAACCGACCATCAGCAAATATTTCAACGGCAAAGCGATCACCACAGCAAGCCTGGATTTCGAGAACAAGCTCTTTGCCCTGCTTGATGACTTAGCCTATCTTTTAAACACCTATCAATTTCAAGATCATGGATAACCTGAGAGATATAACCGAGCGTTTTGGAACATTGTATTTTCCAAAATCAGCCCTTGTGTTCTATGCGAACAACGATTCAAACCGTGATTGTTATGTCGAACATTTTGATTTGGACAGAAACGGAAACCTGATCAATGCGCACCCTCTTACAGTAAGGGAAAGTAATCAATTAGCAAAATCCTTGAAAATTAATGAGGAGAAACAGTCTTTCCTCAAACCGCAAGGGATTATTGGTACAAACATCCTGCAAATTGACCCGATTCATAATGGTGTAGTAATTTGGTTTACCAAAGCAATGCGCAGGGAAATGTTCTTTGTGGAAAAACTGGAGATCCCAAACGGAAAAGCCAGTGTTCCTGCTATGCTTTGGGTAGCGAACCGAAACAAATTATATGTCTATGCCCTGAAAAACAATACAAGACCAACAGAGAGGACACTACTCTACCATGCGCCTTTCTTTAATGTATATAGTGACGGTGGCGTTTGTATGGGAACGGTGAATATCAGTATTAAAAAATCATCCACTCTCGAAGAATTTACAGAGGCGTGGGAGAACTACTTTTTTAATTCTTATTTCAGCCACCTGATGGAAAACCACAATCCTGTAAAAGGAAATTGTGTGAATCTTTGGAAAAAACTGTTGGCAACAGCAGCACTTTTTCCAAAAGACGTATTGCTTGCATCTAACCGAAAACTTAAAGATATATTAAGATGAAAACTGCAAAGAACAAAATCCATTTTACGGATAATTCCCTGATCAATGCAACTAATCCGATTGAGGTTAACCTGATCGGGGCAGGGGGAACAGGTTCAAAAGTGCTGACCGCCCTGATGGAAATGAATTACAGCCTTAATGAGTTGGGGCATGCTGGACTAGCCGTTCGGTTATGGGATGATGATATTATTTCGGATGCCAATTTAGGCAGACAGCGTTTTGCTGAATGTGAGGTAGGACTGTGCAAATCCGTTGCATTGATTAATCGGGCTAACCGTTGGTCAGGAACCAACTGGAAAGCGGAATGCAGAAAGTTTGCAAAAAGTAGTTCAGGTAAATTACCTGAACATGCCTCTGCAAACATTTATATTTCGTGTGTAGATACAGTTTCAGCACGCTTTGAGATTGCCGAGATCATACAGGAAATTTCCTATAGCAGGTTCTACCACAATCAATCAAAATACTGGATGGATTTTGGCAACAGCAAAACTACAGGGCAGGTAGTCCTGTCAACCGTAGGAGAAATTAAACAGCCAAAGTCTGAAAAATATGATACCGTAGCTCAGCTTCCATTGGTAACCGAAGAGTTTGGCGACCTGCTCAGAAAGTCGGAAACAACTGATGATACGCCAAGTTGTTCATTAGCTGAAGCTTTGGAAAAGCAGGGTTTGTTTATCAATTCCACACTGGCACAGATGGGTTGTTCTTTACTCATGGACATGTTTCGTGATGGAATGACACAGAACAGGGGGTTTTTTCTTAACCTGAAGAACTTTCATTCTCAGCCGTTGGCGGTTTGATCTGCCAAGCCCGAGAAATCGGGCGGCACAAAGACAACCACTCACGACCGTTCGTGGACGTCTTTGTGCAGAAAATCGGTGCAACACCATTCGTTAAAATTCTATCATTCCCTACTGTCATTTCTGAACCTTACCGAATACAGTTGCGTTTTTTTTTGCGGGGATATTTCTTATATCCCATTATTTTCTGGAATCTTACAGATCAAATCATCTATTGTTCAGTCTCGATTTAATTAGTAAAACTGCTTTTAAAAATTCAGGTAAGCTCACAGGCTTATTGAGAAAAATGGAGTTTTGAAGATCTATCTGTGGATGTGAAAAACGCATATCAGAACTGATAAATACCACTAAACCGATGTGCTCAACTTGGGTAGCCAAATCAATACCCGAAATATGAGGCATGTTGATATCCGTAAATATAACATCTGGTTTAAGCTCCTTAATCTCGGCTATTGCTTCTCGTGGATCGGTTGAAGTACCGATGATTGTGAATGTCTTTGTTTCCTTAATAAGATCAGAGGTGTAAGAGATGCAATATTGTTCGTCATCAACAATGTAACAGGTCATTTCAATAGTTAAATATGGGTAAAGGAATATAGTTTAAATTTAATGCCTTGACGGATTATTATATAATCTGCTTTTTCCTGATTGTTTCTATAAAATGTTGCTTATAGGTTTCACCAATTAGAATTTCTGATGAAACATTTTTGAGAATGACCCGGTTTCCATCAAGAGCAGTAATCTTGTTTATTGCAATGATGAAGGACTTTTGAACCCGGATAAAATATTGTTCTGGTAATTTTCCTTCAATCTCTTTCATGGTGTTCAGGGCAACGGTACGGATGCCGTTGTGATGAAACGCAACATAGTTTTTCATGCCCTCGATGTAATCAATATCAATGAGGTTGATTTTAATCACCTTGCCTTTAATCTGCCCTTTTACCATGAAATATTCACTTTCTACTGGATTTTTGATCCAATCTGTTTTTGACTGGCTGATTGCCTTTTGTGCTTTTGTAACCGCCTGCAAAAACCTGGTCAGGGGGATGGGTTTAATAAGGTAATCAATAACATCCAGGTCAAATCCATCCGGAGCAAATTCACGATACGCCGTTGTCAGGATAAAATGGTAATTTTCATGGCGGACGGTTTGAATGAATTCTATTCCAGATATTTCCGGCATATGGATATCCAGAAATATGAGGTCTACCTGCTGTCCGTTCAGAAAGGTAATCGCTTCAGTGGGCTTTGTAAAACTAGCGATCAGGTTAAGCCGGGCAATAGATTTGATATGATGTTGTAAAACTTCAATAGCATGTGCTTCATCGTCAACAATAATACAGTTTATCATGGTAAAGGGTATTTTGGTTTGGTATTTATTGCCTGAAATAAATTGGAATGGGTACTTATATTATGTTTTGCTGCGTTGTTATTATAGTTTTGATACAAGATCATTGCAAGTGAATAATCAGTTGCTGTTTCGTGTATAGAGAGTATACAGTCTTTTGCATAGTGATGGGTTAGCCGCTTTCTTATATTTTCCAAACCTATGCCGCTGGATAGTTCCTTGGGCCCCTTTTTCTTTTTATTATTGGTTTTCAGATGTACAAGGCCATTTTCTGCATTAATGTCCAGAATAATTCTGGCGGGGTTTGAAACGTCGCTACAATCGCCATGTTTCAATACATTCTCTACGATGGTAATCAAAATCAGGGGTATAATACGTGCATTCGCAGTACGGCCATTTACCTCAAAACTTACTTGCAATTCATGATTAAAACGGAGCTGGTTAATGTTGATCACATTCCTGATGTGTGCAATCTCTTCTTCGATCAATATGGTCTCGTCCTCCCTGTCCTGTTTTAAAGAGTAGTGCATGATCTCACTCAGCGTCATAATTCCGTCGGCCAGTTCAGAAGACAGCGGCAGCGATTTAGCGTAGAAAAAATTGAGCGTATTGTTCAGAAAATGAGGATTGATCTGGGCACGCAGAAAGGCATACTCCGCCTGATGCTTTTCTTTTTCGATAATTCGAAGCCTTTTTTGATGTTTAATGGTTTCGTTGGCGTAATAATACCCGAATGCAAAAAATGAATATTTAATATATAACCAAAGAACGGCAACTGCAAACTTCCAAACGTGAAATGTTGCGGTTGGCCCGCCATTGGCTTTTATCAAAGGCCGGATATGGTACGCCGTTACATACCAGTGTAAATATGAAAACAGGTAAACAGCAATTATCGCAATGATTAGGGGAATGATTTTTAACGGACTGACAAATTTAGCGTAAACAAAAATGCATAGGTAGAAGGTGCATACATTAGGAAACTGGCTAAAGAAAAAATCTCCAATACTAAATACATAGTCTTTCGGATTAAGGGCAAACTCAATAAGCGTACTTATCAGCATATATACTAGCCAAAAAATGACATGGAATAGTATTATTCTCTGATTTTTTTTCATGTTTTCTATTTTGTCCTGTGCGTTCTTACAAAATCGATCCAGTCTGAAACTTCCTGTGGAATTTCTATATCAGGCTTAATCCCGATGTTATCCAGCGGGTGGACAGGCAATCTTAAAGATTTACATGCCGGATAACCCAGGCGATAAAAGCCACAAGGTAATTCGGCCCTCACCACTTCCAAATAATCTATCGCCCCGGAAGAGTTAGTGCCGTAAAGCTTTACTTTGGAGCTTTGTTTTGCCTGTAAGATAAATAGTTCCGCAGCACTCGCTGTGCTCTTGTTGACGATAATAGATACATGTTTTGGATGACTTGATACTTTAGGCATTCTTATCGTATCAACTGGATATAAAGGATAAAGCTCACCAACGTGAGCTTTGAGGAGAGTGAGATTTCTCTCCAGTACTTTTTTTCTAGTGTCGGAAGCATTTGATGGGATCTTGCCATAATAATCCCGTATATTTTCTTCGGTGGCCAGCACGCTTGCCCCTTCAGTTAAAATAGGATTTGTATAGATGTACGGAATTAATTTGTCATAAACGAGTACTGAGCCCCCATAGTTATTTCTAAGGTCTATTATTAAATGATCGCGTTTGCCTAATTCCCTATCATTTTTTTTAATCAGGCTATCCATCACTTTTACATTATCTAATGATGCAAATGATGGCATCTCAAATAGACAGGTTTTATCATCCAAAATTTTAAACACAGCAGAAACGCCAGTGTTCTGGTCTTTTTGAGATGGCTGAGGAATAACTACAGCATTTTTATACCATTTTGCAGTGATATCACCATCGCCAAGTGTTAATGTATCTTTACTTTTAGTAAATGAAAGGTAATTCAAAGAATGATCAATAGCTCTGTAATACTTAAGGGAATACTTGCCATCTTTTTTGGTAATCTTTAGTTTAACCTGCCCAGATGTCCATCGAGCGCCGTCAGCTTTAATTATAAAACCAATAAAGTCATTTTTGTTTCCTTTGTCTTTTACTATACCTATCTGGTAAGCTCCGGTTTTATCTTTCCAGAAGCCCTCCAGGCTGTCCAAACTAATTTGGCTTTCTTGCAGATAAGAACTGAATGATGGTTCTGTCCAATCCGTTTTCTCGTCATTGGCATAATAACGTCTTATTTGTTCTTTACTGTAATTACTATCGTCATAACTGATTCCAAGATGCTTATCGTTGAAGAAAGAAAGCCATTTTCTAAGAATTGGCAGGCATTGATAAGAGGGAGCTGCAGAAGATTCTTGTAAGAGACTATCAGTAAATATTTCAAAGCTATTTTTGTTTGAACTATTTACTTTGTCACTGTAGCCTACATAGTTTTTTTTCACTCTTTCGATCATGAATTTTAGATTATCCCTACAATTGCAGTTTTGAGCCTTTGAAGAAAAAAAAGCGAAAACAAAAAGTAATGGAATAAAATTCCTTAAGTATTTAAGCATATTGAATTTAATCAGTTTTCAGTTTAAGAGTTAATAATGCTAGCCTGACCTTACTAGTTGCTTATCGTTTCAAGCGTCGGTTTGTTTTCGACACATCCAGGGTCAGTAGAAGGACCTCCGGGGTTTGTTATAGTACCATCCCCGCCTCTAACGTTTCGCATCTGCTCTTTTGTAAGGTTCATGATTGCCTTTTTTTTAAAGATAAATTGTACTCTTTTTACTAGTTTTTTGTTGTTCATATTGATGTAGTAAGTATGTTTTAAATTATTTAAAAATATAATTTATTAGCATAGCCTCCAAGTATAATCAACCAACCTGCTTTTTTTCAGGACGAAATAGCTGTTTGGTCGGTACATTTTTGAAATTGCAATTCACTGTTTACAGAAATAACGTATGAATAAGCTCAAATTTGGCTGAAGATCTTCCCTGATTTCAAGTAGGTTTTATGAGTCGAACACGTCTTTTAGGATTTTTTTCGAAATTTCTGCCGGATGAAGGAAGATTTATGGCTGAGATTTCCCGTTAAAAAAAGCTTTTCTTTTCAGTTTTTTTTCCTGTTCGTCAATCAACAGTAAGGATGTCGTCCACCTGAAATGGAGTTTGGTGTAATTGTGGTTTTGGTCGCTTTGATTAAAGCGAAAAAGTGAGAAACTTAGTAAAAACAAAGACGGGGGCCAGCATGGCACAGTCTACAAATATTTTACTTGGGAAGCTACTTATAAATTACCATAACAATATGTGATTGATTTAATACAATCGGGTATTACAACTTTAACATGAATCTCTTTAAAACACATAAGCAAAATCTGGAAAGTATTGTTACTGACCTTCTAAATCATTTGCATGTTAGGGTGACCAACCTGACGGCGGAGAATTGTGTACAGGAACATCCTGAGTATCCAAGTATTTTATCATTGAGTGACTGTTTAGATAAGTGGAATGTAAAAAACGACGCCTATAAAATTGACAAAACGGATTATGACCGTGATGATCTATTATTTCCTTTTACAGCGCATTTCCCGGAGCAGGGCGGAAGATTTATCCTTGTACATGGTATTGAAGGAGAGCATGTCCATTATAGCGATGAATATCAAAAACATGCTTTAATGAATGAAAATATTTTTCTTGAAAGATGGGATGGGGTTGCACTTTATGCGGAAAAAGTTGGGCAAAGCGGTGAGGTAGGTTATCTGGGACAGTATATATTTAGTCTTCTACAAAAAATGCTTTATCCTGTCACTCTTATTTTAGCACTTTCAATCCTTGGATTAACAATTATTTCTCATTCTTTTTCGGGAGGTTATCTCGCTGTATTTCTGATCAAATGTATTGGCTGCGCAATTAGCATGTTATTGCTTATCCAAAGTGTAAACCCTAAAAATTCCCTTGTACAAAACCTATGTAGCCTAGGTGGTAAGGGCGGTTGTGACACCATCTTAAAATCAAAGCACGCACAATTGTCTACCTGGTTGAGCTGGAGTGAGATCGGGTTGTATTATTTTATGGGCTCGTTTCTACTATTGCTGATATATCCTTCTTCAATCGGTTTACTGTCTTGGCTGAATGCGCTCGCGTTACCTTATACCATCTGGTCACTAAGCTACCAGTTTTTGAAAAAGCAGTGGTGTATTTTATGTTCTCTTATCCAAATTGTGCTTTGGGCTGAATTCCTGATGAATGTGAGTTTTCATTCTTTTGGTAAAACATTTGACTTAGCGCTCTTATATATGCTGCCCATTTCTTTTTTGACGCCCATTGTCGTATGGTCATTGTTGAAAAATTCATTTAAACGTGCAGTGCAGCCCTTCAAGCAACAATTGAATAAGTTTAAATATAATACTTCCCTATTCCGACAGGTTTTAACCAGCCAGCCAAGATATGCAGTCAGTGATGAGCTTTTTCCTATTTTATTGGGAAATCCAGCCGCTTCAACAGTAATTACTATGGTCAGCAATCCATACTGTGATCCATGTGCTAAAGCACACACCCTTATAGAAGACTTATTGAAAACTAAAAAGGACATACTGGTAAAAGTTCTTTTTTCAACACCCGACAGAGATGATGATTTTCGCACAAAAGCGGCGCGGCATTTATCGGCACTGACCTTATCAGAAAATAAGGAGCTTGCTGCGCAGGCATTAGCACACTGGTATACAAATAAAGAAACCTACGAAAACTGGTGTGTTAAATATCCTATAGCAAAAAATGATAACTATCATAATATAACGAAAATACAGAAAGAATGGTGTGAAATGGCTGATATTACTTTTACGCCAACCATTCTCATAAACGGTTATAAGCTGCCGAGTGTATATAGTCCTGAAGATTTAAGATATCTTCTGAACTGAAGTATCCGGTGGAGATATATCTCAGAGAAGCTGAACGAAATTTTTGCGCAAAAAAGGGCAGCCGGTTGCAACGAAGCTGTCCGAAAACGAATGCCGGCGTTTACCGGCATCGCTTAAGTTACTCCTGCGTGAAGGACGACAAAAAATATTTACAACAATTAGACCTTTAAAAATGAAAAAAGTAAAGTTACTCAGCAAAGCTGAGATGAAAAATGTAACCGGTGGGAATGTATGTTCAACAGGTAATTGGGCCAGTTATGATATCTGCTATAATTGCAGCATTGCGTATGGTCTTTCAGTAGAGCATGCAGCGAATTCCTGCTCGCGTTATCAACAGACAACTTAAATTAAAAGTAAAATAACAGGTCACGCGACCTGTTATTTTACTTACCTTAATCAATAATTTTAAAGTAATATGAAATATACTAAAACCTTATTCTTGTTGCTCTTGCCTATTGTGACCTGTGGCCAAGCGATGAACTATCAAATCAAGACAAGCGTCGGTACTAATGTTAAAGCTAAGTATGCCTATTTAGCGATGCCCAAAAATCTGAGCTCCACCCAGGATACGGGAAAGTTCCTGATTGTCCCGATCAACGATGGGATCGCCGAATTCAAGGGCACAGTCGACTTAGGAGATGATATTTTAAAGACTGCGTATATTTTTGTTGACGATAGGGCTAACATTACAATGCCTGAAACAATTTCCAAGGTAAAAGAAGGTATCTGGTCTGCTAAGGCAAGGCATATTGTTGTGGAAGATTTGACAATGGAAATAAAAAATAAGGATTCTTTGGCATCAGCGGGTATCACAAAAGGTGGCAAGCTGACCAAAGAAATGGAAGAATACTATCAGATGTTGGATAATGATCAAGAGATTGGATTTTTTAAAAAATATCCTGATTCACCAATGAGTCTTCTTCAATTGCATTATGTTGTAATGATGTACGAACTTCCACTGCGTTCCCGGCTTGAAGCTCAGGGTAGAGATCCCCGGGTATATTATCAATTGCTGTCCGAGCGGCTAAGGTCAACCAAGCAGGGCGTTGCATTAAAGAAAAGAATGGACCTTCTTTTTGTAAAATAAGTAATTAGCATGCGATTATTAACGTTATGTTTCCTGATCTGTTTTCAATCACAGTTTTTATATGCTCAGCCAAGTAATCAAGGTTCTTTGAGCGTTACGGCAGATTTAAGGGATTTGCAGGACTCTGTTCAAAAGATTGCTGTTGTAATCAATTCCATTAACGGCTCGCCCACTAAATATAATACTGTCGAGATCAGCGGTGGTAAATTGTCTTTTGTCATGGCCCTGGAGGAACCGATGCTGTTCAGTTTTGTTTTTTATTGGAAAAAATCGAAGTCAACGGCGATAAGTTTTTGGACGGGACCGTCCACGCAGGAGCTCTATTTTAAAGATGGATTGCGGCCCGAAATCAGGAGCAAAACAGCTATCAACCAGCAATTTTTAGAAATGGACAGGCAGGAGCGTTCCATCAAATTCAAAAGAGATTCCTTACTCAAAAGCGTTAGCTATGAAAACAAGTCAATTGAACAGGTCGAAGGTGAAATATCCCGATTAAAAGATTCCCTTGCTACTGTTATTGAAGAAAATGTTTATAAAAAATATGCCGTTAATTATAACTCATCCCCGGTAGGATTATATGCCCTTTGGAAATACGCAATGGCGCCATTAGCCTCTCCCAGAATCAAGTCTAAGCCGGATTATATCAGGTCAATTTATCAATCACTTGGTACAGGAATAAAAAGTCTCCCTTCTGCGAAGATATTGTCTGCTAAAATAGATGAATCGAAAGCAATCGTAAAAGTACGGAAATATGTTCCCGAACTTGTCCTGCAGGACACAACGGGGCAAAACGGCATTACGCTTTCAAGCTATAAGGGGAAGTATCTATTGCTTGATTTTTGGGCAAGCTGGTGCGGGCCTTGCAGGGATGAAAACCCTGCTCTGATTAAAGCTTTCCAAAAATTTAAATCAAAAGGCTTTGATATTGTAAGCGTGACACTTGATAACGAGCCGGCAAAGGATAAGTGGCTTGAAGCAATGCATAAAGATGGTATAGATTTATGGGCAAATGTCAGTGACTTTAATGAAAAGGCTAAATCGCTTTTCGGTGTCACAGCCATTCCCTCGAATTTTCTCATAGACCCTACAGGCAAGGTCATTGCCCAGGACTTGCGTGGTGACATGCTGGAAAAGAAACTCCAGGAGCTTTTTCCTAAATGATGATCACACTTCTCTAAACCGTTTATTTTAACTGTTATTTATCTGTAAACTAACCCTATCTTGAAGTCCTTCGTCTACTACCAGCAGCCCGATCAAATGGACTGTGGCCCAACGTGTCTGCGCATGATAGCGAAGCATTATGGCAAAAACTTTAGCCTGCAAAAACTGAGAGATCTCTCTGGTATCAACCGGGCAGGTGTTTCGCTGTTAGGCATCAGTGAAGCGGCGGAGAAGATCGGCTTCAGGGCTAACGGTGCGCGTCTGGACATTGAACTTTTAAATGAAGTTGAGCTCCCGCTGATATTGCATTGGAATAAAAACCATTTTGTGGTGCTTTATAAGATAAAGAATGGCCGGTATTATGTTGCCGACCCAGGAAACGGGCTAATAACCTACTCTGAAAGTGAACTGATGCAATACTGGATTGGAAAAGCTTATGATGGCAGTCTCGATGGGCTTGGGCTAATGATTACCCCGACACCAGAGTTCTATGAACAACAGGGCGATGGTGGGAAACCATTAGACCTTTCTTATCTGCTGGGGTACCTAAAACCGCACAGATCATTAGTGGTCCAGATCTTAGTAGGTCTTGGGGTCGGGAGCCTCTTACAGTTGATCTTACCTTTTCTTACCCAGTCTGTTGTGGACATAGGAATAAATACAAGAAACCTGAATTTTATCTATATTATTCTAATCGCCCAGACAATGCTTTTCGTTGGCCGGATGAGTGTAGACTTTATCAGGTCCTGGATACTGCTGCATATAAGTACACGCGTCAATATTTCTATCTTGACGGACTTTCTTATAAAATTGATGAAATTACCAATCAGCTTCTTTGATACAAAGATGACCGGTGATATCATGCAACGCATGAACGATCAGAAGCGGATAGAATCTTTTTTGACCGGTTCCACATTAAGTGTTGTATTCTCGATGTTCAACCTGGTTATATTCAGTTTCGTACTTGCTTACTATAACATGACCATTTTCTTTATTTTTTTGGTTAGTACCATTTTATATAGTTTATGGGTTGTAGTTTTTCTTAAGAGAAGGCGTAAGCTTGACTTGAAGCGATTTGATCTCTCTGCCAAAAATCAAAGTTCAATAGTTCAACTCATCACTGGGATGCAGGAGATTAAGCTTAATAATTGTGAACAACAAAAACGCTGGGAATGGGAACATCTGCAAGCCGGCCTTTTTCGTTTTAGTATTTCCAGCCTGAAACTCGGACAGTACCAACAGGCCGGGACTTTTTTTATCAACGAAGGTAAAAACATCCTTATCACCTTCCTGGTCGCCAAGTCGGTTATCGACGGGCAATTGACGTTGGGGGCTATGATGGCAGTCCAATATATTATCGGCCAGCTTAACAGCCCTATTGAACAGATGTTGGGCTTTATACAGCAGCTACAGGATGCAAAGATTTCCCTGGAACGTTTGAATGAAGTGAGAGAACTTGCAGACGAGGAGCCGGTTGAAAAGAGTTTTGTCAAAGAGCTTCCAGATGATATGAGCTTATCGCTGCGAGATATTACATTTACCTACCCAGGAGCGGGAAACGAAGCTGTCCTTTCAAAAATTAACCTCAATATACCACAGGGTAAGACCACGGCAATAGTCGGCATGAGCGGAAGCGGTAAAACAACAATATTAAAATTATTGCTGCGTTTTTACGAACCGCAGAAAGGTGATATTAAAGTTGGTAGCGGCTACCTTAGCCAGATCAGCTTTCGTTATTGGCGCGGCATATGTGGCGTGGTAATGCAGGACGGCTTTATTTTTTCAGATACCATCGCTAAGAATATCGCTGTTGGAGATGAATATCCCGACATGGTCAAACTCAGACACGCCGTTCATATGGCGAATATTACAGATTTTATAGAAAGCCTGCCTCTTGGTCTAAACACGAAGATTGGTACCGAGGGAAACGGCATCAGCCAGGGGCAACGTCAAAGGATACTGATTGCCAGGGCAGTGTATAAAGATCCCGAATATATCTTTTTTGATGAGGCAACAAATGCTCTGGATTCCAATAATGAAAAGATAATTATGCAGAATCTGGAGAACTTTTTCAAGGGACGGACAGTCGTCGTTGTTGCGCACCGGCTGAGCACAGTTAAAAACGCCGACAATATCGTTGTGCTGGACAAGGGAATCATTATAGAACAGGGAACACATGCTGAATTGACCAGCTTGAAGGGCGAATATTATGAACTGGTGAAAAACCAATTGGAGTTAGGTGATTAATTTTTATTGTTATGCCAGAGATTAGATTACAACCGCAGGTCAATAGCGAGGAAGTTCACGAAATTATTACAGCAGTACCTTCATGGATATTGAAATGGGGAATTACATTGGTCTTTGCCATTTTGGGATCTATTATTTTACTTTCTGCATTTATTAATTATCCCGATGTTGTTAAAACGAGCCTGAAAATCAACTGCCTTAATGCCCCAAAGACAGTACTTGCTAAACAGACAGGAAAGCTGACTGCTTTGCTTGTTTCAGAAGGACATAACGTAAAATCAGGGCAAGCGTTAGCCTATTTGGAAAGTACTGCAAATGCTAAGGATGTGCTAAGGCTGAATCAAGAGTTGAAAAAAGTGCAGTTACGGATTTCAAGACGCCAATTTGAAGCAATTTTGCTGCCGGAAGGCCTAAATATCGGTGAAATGCAGGGCAGTTATCAGAACTTCTACGGGCAGTACCTGCAATATCAGGCAACCACTAAAAACGGATATTATCTTAAGCGCATGGCGTTTCTTGAAAAGGACCTGAGAGATATCAAGGCGCTGAACAGCCAGATCGTAAAGCAGCAGAAAATTCAACAGCTGGAATATAAGAACCAGGAAGAGGAGTACGGGGCCTATAAGAAATTATATAAGAATAAGGTTATTTCTCGGAGTGAATTTGCACAGCAGGAAAACAAATATTTAGCTTCCAAATACCCGCTACAGCAAAGTGAAACGGCTATCCTTAATAACTCGGGAACTTATAGCGCTAAAGAAAAAGAGCTTTTAGATTTGCGGCATACAATATCAGAAGAGCAGGCAAAATTTGTTCAGGCCTTAAACCAATGTATTACTGAGAGTGATACCTGGATAATGCAGCACATCTTATTTGCTCCTGTTGACGGCAAGGTTAGTTTTGCCGGCATTGTTCAACAAGACCAAAATATACAAGCAGGTCAAGAGATTTTTATTATCAATCCGGGCAATACAGACTTCTTCGGCGAAATACAGATTCCACAATACAATATGGGGAAAATAAAAAAAGGAGCAAGAACATTGGTCAAAATGCATAGCTATCCCTATGAACAATACGGTATCATCAAGGGAAGACTAACCTATATTTCTGATGTGGCTTTTCGTGACAGCGTATTTGTAGCAAAAGTAAGCTTTGAACATTTTGAGAATAAAGATCCGGATCGGAAGATCGTCCTGAAGAACGGCATGCAGGCCGATGCTGAAATAATTACAGAAGAAAGCTCTTTGCTGCAACGTTTTTTTAGGAACATAACGAAAATGTTGAATAATGGCTAGGTTTTCAAACTATACTAAATCTTCCTACCTGCGAGGGAGACTTAGTTTTGGACTAGCATAATCTTAGTTTGTTTTGTATTTTCTTTTACAATAGTTTTCTAATTGAAGTCAAATGCCCAAATAAAATCACAGGAACGATAAAAGTGGGCAGCCAACTAAAGGGAAAATGCAATATGGCTATATTCGGTTGATCGAAACCGAATTTTTGTACTGGCGAGGGCGCAGATAAAAAAGCATTTATAACAATATTTAGCAAAAGTCCGAGGCAAATAAAATTCCAGATCAATATTGTTCTTTTGCTAATTTTTCTTTCAGTCAGTCCGAAGTATGCAACTATGGGTGCTGTTATTCCGGCAATGATGTCGAAGTTTCGTCCATCGAACGTCATTAGTTCAGGTACTGCTTTGTTTAAGAAAAGCCAAAACAATACAACCTCCACAGGTAATCTTACTATATTTAGATAAGTTAGATTAATTAAAGGTAAACTGTCTATGAACCGCCGTCCTTTTTGCGTTGAAAACAAAACTACTATTGTAAGTATTGCAGGTAAAATCCCAAATAATAAGATAGTAGGAGGAAAGAAATCAGTATTGTAACTATAAAGATTTTGAAGTGTTAAAAATGTCTGAAGAATTAGCCAAAATATTAAGCCTATTAATATTTTAGTTGAGAGTTGTTTTACACTTTGGGAATTTGAATTCCTAATGGTCCAGTAGAATAATATAAGCGTTAAGACTGTTGTCAGTCCGAAAACAAACGGAATATATAAAGGTAGGTTTTCTAACATTTTGATTTCATGATTGCAATTTATGAAGATTTTTTATTAGTCAGCTTTTCATCAGGCAAGAAACTGTATAGACAAATTATTTGCTTAATCTTGAGTTCATTTTCCCTCCTTTCTTACATTGTCCTTATTAATATCTTCCCGCCTTTTTTTAATAAAATCCGATGGACGTATGCCATTGATCTCAAAGAAAAGGTCGGAAAAGTTATTGCGGGATGCGATACCGCATTCCTCTGCAAGCGTTTCAATTGTATAACGAAGATATTTTTTGTCGTTGTACAGCTTGTCGGTAATATAAGCAATGCGCAGTTCACTTAAATACCTGTTGAAATTAAGACCCTTATATTCATTGATTACAGCTGAGAGATAAGTCTGATTCTTTTCAAACCTTGAAGCAAGTTTATTTAATGTTAAACCACTTTCTGTAAATCCATTCCTGTCTTCAAATGCTTTCAGCTTACCTAAAAGTTCATCTACAATCTTTTGATCAATATCGGTTTTGTGATGAACTTTTAATTTTTCGGGTTCTTTTGTTTGCATCAAATCCGAAGCGGCAAGGATCTTCTGTTCTAACAGTTTGTATTGTTCCTTAATTTTACGCTCTTTACTAAACTTTATATATAAAACCAGTAACAAAAGGAGAGCAATAACCACAAGGGTTAGATTTAGCATATAGCTTCTTGAAAATTTGGTTTCTAGTTTGGCTTTTTGGTCAAGCAGTTTCCGCTGATCGTATTCTCGGTGAATTTTAGAAGACAGATATGGAAAATCTTGTGTTATAATACTATCAGCTTTTAAGAGTTGCTTGGTATAATACAGTTCCTTTAATGGATTCTTTTCAATCTGATAATGGGCAATCAGTTCTTCATAATTGTTCCTTAGTTCAGGGAGTATAAAATGATGACGCTGAAAAACGGAATCCACTTTCTGGAAATACGGCATTGCATGCTTCATTTCACCAAGAGCCATATATGATTTTCCAATATATGAGTTGCACACGGTCATCCATGCAAAATCATCTACATTTGCTATGTACTTTTTGGAACGTTGCAAAGTAGTTATTGAGCTTATATAGTCATGTTTATAAAACTCACTAATCCCTTTTTCTTTTAAAAAATATCCATATTCCTGCTGGTACTCATGATCACCAGTGGTAAGCGAAAGTCCGATCAGCGTAAGTGAATCTGCTTTTTTTTGCTGCCCCAAATTACGGTAACATATACTCATTTGGTGAAGGCTGTTATAATATCCACGCTTATTTCCATACTGCAAATTGGCATGTATATTTTTTTCAGATTCTTTCTTGAAAAAATCCCTAGTCTGTTTAAATAAGATTAGTGCTTCATCATAGTACCCGATGTAGCTTTTAACAACAGCAAGTCTGTAAACTACCTTATTGTGATAATACTTATCATCGCTTTTTTTAGAATATTCATAGGCCTTCAAAAATTCCTCCAGCGCCAGCTTGTATTTCTTGAAATTAAAATAATATACGGTACCTCGGCTTAAATGTGCCCTGCCGATGATGTTCTTATCTTTAGTTAGCTGTGCAGCAAATACGGCACTGTCTGCATATTTCAGTTTATTAGAAACTGCTGAATAAAAAATCCCATCCTGATAGCCTTCTACAAGCCGTATGTAATTTTTTTCATTTCGGGCTTTATCAATGTATTGCTTTACTATGGGTAGCGCAGTTGAATCATTTTCTGCTCGATTTTCATATTGCTTTTTAATTAAATAGTAGGAGCTGAACACCTCTTTCTGTCCAGAAAGGGGCTGTCCTAGAAATATTGCTATAATAACAAAGCAAAAATGGGATCTTAAATCCATTTAAGGTGAGCGGTTTACTATCAAATTTAAGGATTTTCAGCCGATTATAACTGTACTAGACGTGATTTATACAAAACACACAATATTGTATTTATATTATTGTGTATCAAATATTTATTGATGCACTAATTGTTAAATTGGTGCGCACTGATTGTTGAATCGGTGCATAGAACACTTTTCACATACCGTAAAGTGCTATACCTTCGATCCAACAAATTCAAATAAAACCGGCCGGGATAATTTCAAAAGTAATTAGCAATGAACAAAATTATCTCAACAACTTTAATTTTAATAGGAATTATTTCTATCCAATCATGCAGGCAACTGGATGAAGAAGAAATAATAAATGTACAAATGAAAACCGAATCCTCGAAGAGCGAGTATAGTAAAGGCGCTGACAGCACCCAGACTACTCCTCCAGCTTGGTCTCCGATCGAGCCAAAAACCGATCCACCGCCTAAAGATCGCGATCAGTGGAGACAGAGATTGTAATATATCTACCAGATGTTTCCTACCACAATTGAAATTGAAACCTATTGAGAAGCAGTAAGCGAAGCACTATCCTAACATTAAAAACTAATGAATATGCGAAATAAACAAATCATTATCGAGATAGTCGTCATATTGCTGGTGATACTGTTTTTATATACGGGGATAAGTAAGCTTGTAGATTTTAAGGGGTTTACTTCTGATCTGAACAACCAGCCTTTTCCAAATAGCTTAACACCCGTTCTTAGTTGGGCATTGCCGATCGCTGAAATTGCTATTGTGGTGGCATTATCGTTTGAGCGTAATCGATTAATTGGCTTGTATGCGGCGCTGTTATTAATGAGCTTGTTTACAATGTATAATGCTTTGGTACTACTCCACGTGTTTGATTATGTACCATGCAGTTGTGGAGGTGTGATTAGCAAGTTGACCTGGCCACAACATTTGGTTTTCAATATTTTTTTTGTAATCATAATTTTTATAGCCATAAAAAAACACAAATCTACAATAAGCTATAACATACAATAACCATGAAAACTCTTTCTGGCCAGAGAGTAAAAAGGCGAAGCCGAAAACCTTAACAAAGAGTAGGCAACAAATCCAAAAATTTTATTATCATGAAAAATTTTAAATTACTATTAGCTACAGCTGTATTGTTTGCTGTAGGGAGTGCTTTTGCATCCAGTACAAAAGCAGAAGATCTTTATGTAAGAAACAGCAATGGAACTTATCAGCTAAAAACTGGTCATTGCGAAGTACAAGATAACAGTACTTGCTCTTACAACATTATTGACCCTAATGGCCCATTGAATCAAGACAGTAATTTCACAGAAGCTGAACCTGGTGTATATGTTCCTTAAAATTATTGATGAAAGGGCAATTGAATGCCCTTTCATTTTAGTCTTCAGATATAGATCTATCTAATAGGTCAGTAAGTGCTTTTGCCGAACTTGGATTATTTGGTTCTGGTGGACTTCCAGTAATTATCTTGCCCTTCTTGTCAATAATAATTACTGTGGGGTAGGCAAATATCTTGTAATAATTGATAATACGTTTGCCATTTACTATTCCTGTGGAAAGATCTATACTATTGGTATGCGTATATTTTCCAGATTGAATACTATTCTTCCACTTAGAAATATCCTGATCTACATTTATACTAACAAAAGCTATTCGATTATTTGTTTCGTAATGTTTCGCTATTGGTCTCATTTGATCAGCCAATGTACGACAGCCACTACATCCAGTAAACCAAAAATCTATCAAAAGTACTTTTCCCTTAAAATCATTTAATTTAACAATTTTACCTGAACTATCTGGTAGTTCAAAACTATAAGCCAAATTTCCTGACTTTAAAGAATTATTGAATGATTGCAGAATACTTTTACAATAATCAGTCTTAACAAATGTTAGTGCATCTGAAACATTTATATCTGCATTTTCTTTCTCAAAATAATACCTAGTAAAATAAGCTGCGATCAATCTATCTCTTAAAATACCTCTAAAATTACTCTTCAAATAACCGTAATGATCCTTTTTGTCAAAAATCGTATCTGCTGTTCTTTTGATAATATAACTTATATAGTTGCCAGATAATGTTAAATATTGATCGGGTATTTGTTTAAAATCAGGCTTATAGCGATGTCTATAGGTATTTAACAATGAATTTTCTATTTCAGCGAAATATTGAGGTATTAATGACCGATCCTTTACTTGAGTATATGGAAAGATTAAATGACTGATATTTGAATCCTCAAGGCTTCCATAAACTTGAGCTTTAAGCAAATTGTACATAAAGCTTCCAAGTCTATTCTTATATTTTTCCAAAATCGACAAATTAGTTATATACGTCTTTGTTTCAGATTTTATTTGTGATTCAAGGTTAATGAGAAAATATTTATAATATATTGAGTCTTTTACGATAAGTCTATTTCTTATAGTGTAATTAGGTTGTTTATAAAACTGTTTCATCGTCTTTTCTGACGTCTTACTTAAATCATATTGACATTGGTATTTTATGCTCCCTTTTCCACTAAATTTTAATGAATAGCCATTGAACAAGCTAGAATCTTTCAAAATATTAATGGTAACATCATCTCCAGGTTCCGATATAAATCTTGTAATAAAATTTATATATCTAGTTCGCTTACTTGGCTTGCTTAAAGAAATATAGGCGATCTGTTCTTGATTTACCAAATCAAAATAATGGGAATGTTTGGAGCTTTGAGCAGGAATGAATTTGAAGCCAGGCAATCGATCCCAGGAATGCTCAAGATATTCAAGCAGCAAAGTATCAATAGGAGAGGTACTATCATAAACAACACTTATTCGAACACGTTGTGAATTTTTTCTGTCTATCAAGTGTGCTTTACATATAAAAGCAAATAGCAACATTGAGACTATTATGGTAATTTTTTTCATCTTGGATTTTGAATAACAGGATTAATGCTTATTTCAGATGGAGGAATTGGTAAGGTATATTTTGGATCGTTAGGAGCTAGAGTATAAATCTGTCCTAGTATTGTTCTTGATAAGGTCTTGGCAAAACGTGAATCCGAATTTAATCGACGAAGATCTTCCCACCTTAGATTACCAGTAAAAGGCAACTCTTTGCGTCTTTCATTTAAAATGATCTCAAGTGCTTCATTTTCAGAGTTTGCCGTTTGATTTATATAGGTTGTATTCCCAGAAGAGTTCTTTTTCCACCTTTTACTTAATAATAGATTAAGATCCGCCATAGCATCATTTATATGACCCGTTCTAGCCAAACATTCTGCCCTTATGAGAATCAATTCATTCAAACTTAGACCACAAAATGTTTCAGATGATCCGCAATAAGCTCCTCGAAAACTATGTGTTGCATCAGTGTTAGTTCTAAAAAAAATGGTTTTACGTAAATCATTCACATTATAACTATTATACAATTCGCTAGTAATAACCCTATTAGATATAGACCCCAAAGAATAATTTAAAGTCAAATTAAAAAATAGAATTTCGGGATTGTTATCTTTAAAAGTCGGCAACGGATAGGTTAAAGCAGTATTTAATGTGTTAAAATCTAGCAAAGTATTATTATTGTTTAGTACCAAATCTGCAAAAGATTTCGCTTTGTCATAAATCGACATATTTAAATATACTTTTGCTAGCATCATCTGTGCCGCCGGAACTGAGGGTCGTGTTTTGTATACAGGTGTTAACGGAAGAAATGACACTGCTTGAGATAGATCATCAATAATTTGTTCGTAGGTTTTCTGGACTGTAGCTCTATCATACCGTACATTTACATCAGAAGAAATGCGGAGCAATAAACCAGGATCTGATGCTGCTGTCTCTGAATTGTATGGTTTTATATAGATCTGAGCCAAGGCATAAAAGGCTACTGCTCTGTAGAATAATGCCGACCCTTTTATGTTATTGTACTGCACTTCACTTTGGGAAATTTTGTCAATATTTTTAAGGCCATCAAGAACTACATTAGCATACTCGATTGCTTTATAAGGATATATCCAATCAACACCACCACTTAGCCCACCCTCGTAAATATCAGAAGCCCATTTGTATGCATTTCTTTCTTGCAGTGTTCCCCCAGTGGTGGCAATTAGGTCACTAACATTACCATTATCAGCACTTATAATTCCTATTGCAGGAAAATTACTATTCATTACAGTGTTATTATCCAAAATTGCTTGATAATCCTGCAATGTCTTCGGTATAATATCAGCTTTATTAGATTTTACGTTCAACCATTCATCCTGCTTTTTGCATGATACAATGACAAACATTATTAGGAGGTATAAAATATATTTTTTCATTGTCTTGTCTATTTAAAATTTGCCCTCACGCCAAATGCATAAGTTATTGGGTTCGGAAACACATTGTAATTACCGCTTCTGTAATCACTAACATCAGGATCAATCCCATTTTTATTTGCTCGCCATAAAATCCCTACGTTATTGATATAGCTATAAATTTGAAGGGATGAAAATGGCATCTTCCGTAAAAGATTTTGATTTAAATCGTAGCTTAAGCCTATGTCCTGTAACCTAATATGGTCGCCTTTTTCTACCAACACTTCTGAGTTTTGATAAAATGTATTTCTATTTGTATTAACAGCAAATACCATTGAGGGTACTGTGGTTATGTTTTCGTCACCTGCTTTTTGCCAACGCAATGCATAATCGCTGTTAGCATATACGGGCAATATGGTCTCGGTGTAGTTTAAGCTTGTAGATTTTTTACGGATATAGTAATTAAATTTATACGTAACATTTGCCGATAGCGAAAAACCTTTGTAAGAAAAGGTATTGCGAAGCGCACCAAAATGCGTTGGCCTTGATGAACCGTGGTAGATCACATCATCTGGATTGTTGTTGCTTAGGATCGCAGTATAATTTTTTGATTCTATACCATTCAGATAACCTACAGGGTCGCCGCTGCTTGGGTCCAGCCCTGCAGATTTATAACTATAGACCCCAAAAATACTGTTGCCCTCTTTAATGTATAGTCCCTGTCTGGCTGGATCTGCAATATTGCTGGCGTTGCTGGTAAGGTAAGAGGTAGTATATTTCGTATCATAAGATATTACTTTGTCTTTATTATAGCTGAAAAGAAAATTTGTGTACCATTTAAAATCACCATTTAAGTTAATGCTGTTCAATATAATGTCTACTCCTTTTGTATTTACACTTGCAGCATTTCCTTTAAACGAGTTAAAACCTGTAGATGGGGCTAACAAAGCATCTTCTATCAAATCGGTTCCAAGTTTATCATAAATTTCTACCGTACCATTTAGCCTATTTTTCTTCGTTGCAAAGTCAAGCCCTAAATTTTTGTTTCTTATTTTTTCCCATCTCAATTCCGGGTTTGGGGCACTGGTTATTGTTGCTGTTTGCGCCCCCGTCAAAGAGCTTGTGCTGTAAGTTGCTGTTAAATAAGAAGAAGCATTATACACATTGCCATTATAGCCATAAGTAGCCCTTACTTTGAGATAAGGGATTAAAGGTAAATTGTAAAAAGCCTCCTTGCTAATCTCATAACCTAATCCTGCAGACCAAAGGGGTGTTATTTTATCATTTGTGTTGGCTCCAAAAATATTGGCACCGTCTTTTCTTCCGCTTAGCGTGGCTGTATATCTATCCTTAAAAGTATATGAAGCATTTGCGTAATATGATATGAAACGATTGACTGTTCCGTTTACAGTGCCATCCGGCGCAGGTACCGTTCTTGAACCTGTACCAGCAGGACTAAGTGGAAAAAACGTAGTATAGTTCAAATTTGTAACAGCCGTTCCAAAATCATCATTATAGCCATACGATAGTCGATTATAGGATGTAGTTTCTATATCTCTGAGCTCTGCACCAGTAATAGCTGAAATATTATGCTTCCCAGCGAAATTCTGGTTATAATTCAACTGTGTCCTGAAATTTTCCGCCTCCAACTTTCTATCCGTCATGCTTAAAATTCCGCCCTTTGGTACTGGATAGGTAAAAACTCCTGTAGTCGTATTTCGCTGAGAATATATGTTTATCGTATTCCTCACATTATAACTGTCAATACTTTGTAGATAACGGGTGTTCCCATTTTCGTTTTGGTATTGGTACTGAACTTCTGCACTTAAAAATGGCAGAAACTGATATCTGACCGATGTTCTTAAAAGTAGATTGTTAATTTTTGCGACATTATCAAACAGATCGCGTTCCTGTAACGGTCGCAATTTCCAATCCATGTAACCTAGTGCTTGGGCGCTTTCTAAATACGTATTATTAAAGCCGACAGGAACAGACAATGGATTGCCGTCAGCGTCAGCAAGCTTTAAATAGGGGTAAAGAGGATTATAGATATAAGCTGAACTTTGGTTGCTTTTATTGTATACAACCGCTGCACTTACCTCCAGGTTTTTTATCGGTCTGTAGGTATTCGAAGTATTTATGGTAAGCCTGTCAAAACCCGCTCCAATGTTGTTATACCTGTTTTTATCGTATCCCAAAGACAGCAAATGGGTGCTCTTTGCCGATCCTCCTCTTAAGCTTAAATTATATTGTTGGCTTAACGATTTTTGATAAAGATGTTTGGACGCTTCATCACGAACATCTATACTGCGCAAAGCATCTATCTGTTGGTTTGCTTCTGCTGTGTTCCTTGCAAGCAGGGCTACTACTGGCGATATTACTGGATAAGTAGTGGTGTTAGCTAAGTCCTGATTATAGTAATTTTGACTGTACAGATACTTTTCTATATCAATATAATCTGAAGAGTTTAAAAAATTTCTCGAATATTTGAGATTGGGGCTTTCACCAATAGTTATGTTTGTATTTAGGTCGATCTTTAAAGCTTCGTTTAACTTTCCTTTTTTAGTGGTGATTACAATAACGCCGTTACCTGATCTTGCTCCCCAGATAGAGGCAGCGGCAGCATCTTTAAGAATAGTAATGCTTTCAATATCATTAGGATTAATACTGTTGATATCGCCCTCGTACGGAAAATTATCTAGTACCACCAATGGATCAGCACTAACTTTACTATCAATAGTAACGCGTCCTCTTATATTAATCCCCAGTTTTTCATTGGTGGGCGCTATACCTACTGGCCCTGCAACTTTATTGAAAATTAAACCGCTTGTTATTCCATCCAAACGATCCAGTATATTGGTACTTATTCTGCGGTTGAGCAATGTGTTGTCTATTTGTACGAAAGAACCTGTAGCACGTTCTTTTGGTATATTTTGATAACCTGTAGATACGACTGAAATATCGTCAAGCTTCCCGCTAATTAGGTTTAATGTTACAGATATACTTTTATTGTTTTGGGCTTTTATTTCTACTGATTTATATCCAACATATGATATAACTAAGAGACTGTTGTCTGATACATTATCAATGGCAAATTTCCCTTCACTGTCTGTCATCGTAGTTTGGGTTGTTCCTTTGATGGTAACGCTTGCCCCAACTAAAGGCTGTCCATTTTCATCATTAACCACTCCGGTTATGCCTTGTTTATTTTGCTTTTCTTTACTTTTTTGCGGGAGCAGTTTTTCTGTTACCACAATCGTTTCGTCTACAATTTCATAAGAAAAGGGAATGTTGGCAAAAATCTTATCCAATGCTGGTTTAAGTTGTAAATTATTGATGCTTGCTGTTATGGGCGTGTTTTTCCCAAGCATTTTCCCTTTGTACCAAAAAAGATAACCGGTTTGTTTTTCGATCTGTTTGAAAACCTGGTACATCGGTGTAGCTTTCGCTTCGAGCGTTATGCTCTGTGCTTTGACATCATCTGCTAAGGCAACAATAACTGTAAAGAGTAACAACAATAAAATAAAATGTAGCCTCATCAGTATCTTTTTTAAATGAGTAGTTTGTTCTCTATGCGGAACAGGAGACCAATAAACTGCAGGGCTATACCCGTTGGGATAGCGGCAGTTTGATGAAAAAATCATAAGTTTGTTTTGGTTATGCAAGGCAATCGCATTTTAAGGTGGAATGGATACCTTGCTGTTAGTTGATAAATCGGTTTTAGCACTGGTTATTAACAAGACCCAATTTACCGGAGCATCCTCGAACGATGGCTCCGGTTTTTTTATGGGTATCATTAACTATTCTAATTTTTCTGAAAAAGCTACCTCATAGGCACGTACAATTAAAAGGTGAAATATTAAACAATTATTACTTCTATAGGATGATTAGGGTTGTGATATTATTTCTTTTAGTTAAGGTAGAGTATACCTTACTCAGTTCTAGTATCCGTAGAACGCTAGAAAGGTTTGCCGTTCTTTTAATACCACCACTAAATAATTCTTTGGTGGGCGTTCCCCTATATTCAACCTCAATATTGTACCAACGGCTAACCTGTCTGAGTACCTCCTGAATAGAAGCGTCTTTAAAATAGAGCTTTCCATCTTTCCAAGCCAGTGTAGTCTGCAAGTCTGCTTCTTGTACTTCAATTTTGCTACCTTCCGCAATAGATTGCTGGCCAGGTTTTAATGTTTTTTTATCTGGTTCGCTACTACGCTTAACAGTTGAAACTTCTACAACACCCTCAGCAAGTGTTGTGATCGTTTTTTCTTCATCTAAATAACTGTTTATATTGAAATGGGTACCCAATACCTTAACCCTTTGGGTGGCACTTTCTACAATAAAAGGATGCCTTTTATCTTTAGCAACTTCAAAGTAGGCTTCGCCGTCTACCCGCACTACCCGCTCATTGCTACCTCTCATATTTGCAGGGTACGTTAATGTGGTAGCGGCATTCAGCCATACTTTGGTGCCATCTAGTAGCACAATTTGGTAAGTTTCTCCTTTTGCGGTTGATAAGGTGTTAAGATTTGTATTAGAACCTGCGTTCGATCCTTTAATAGTGTAGACTACTTTCCCATCTTTTGTTTTTGAAACCTCAATACCTTTTTCAGAGGCTATAGCACCGACAGACGCATCGTTGAGCAAAATTTTCTTCCCAGTGGCAAGTGTAAGTGTTGCAGCGGTATGGCCAGGTTTTACATCTGCTATACTTTGGGTTTCATTTACTTTTTTATCAGCGTTAAGGAAATATAGGTAGGAGACACCTGCGATAATTAAAATCATTGCCGCGCCCACCATTCTTGCCCAGAGTTGCCTGGTTCTTTTAGGTCTGGATACACCAGAATACGCTATTTCCTTCCTGATATTAAGATATGCCTGATCTATGGTGTTTTGAATATTATTGCTTTTTAACTCTTGCGCGCTCGGCTCTTGCTGAAGTTCCGCTAATACAAGTTCCATGATCTGTTCCTGCTCAGGGCTATCTTTATGGAAATAAGCTAAAAGCTGTTCCACCTCTTCGGGAGAGCACTTATTGTCACGATACTTTTCAATTAGCTGCAGTGGGTCTGTATTTTCCAAAACGTATGGTCTTTTCTATTAATACGTTTGGCATGATCATTCCCCCCATCGGGATGAAAAACATTTTTAAATCGTGTGGATTTTCTCTTTTAATGGCACAATATCTTTACTTATAACAGCACACTTGAGCGATTATTTGTAAAATTGTACTATGGGACATTCTATCATCGCATTCAAAAATGATACTCCGATTGCACGTCTCCGATTCGGTGCAACAAATTATGCCATGTCAAGTTATTTGTATAAGGTTTTAAATGCTGAAGATTATAATAATGGCATGTCTGGCAATGGAAAAAGTAGGATTTATAATTATGAAAATATTTTAAATGCCAAGGCAGCTATAGCTTATTATGAGAAAGAACCCTTTGAAATGGTCAGGAATATTGAAAACGAG
This sequence comes from Pedobacter alluvionis, assembly GCF_003664035.1. Lineage (GTDB taxonomy): Bacteria > Bacteroidota > Bacteroidia > Sphingobacteriales > Sphingobacteriaceae > Pedobacter > Pedobacter alluvionis. The sequence goes on along the minus strand of NZ_RCCK01000012.1, from coordinate 638,476 downwards.
CAACGGGCTGAGCTTTTCTTAGGCAGTTTTTTAGGATTTGGCGATACACGTCAGGAACATTTTTCAACAAGTGAAATTTCGGAGGCAATTTCAAACATCAAAGAGTTTCTTTCTTCGATCTTAAATTCCGAACCATTTGCCGAAATCAAAATTAGTTTCGGATAATATAAAAACGCCTTCAATCTTGCATCCCCTTATCATTGCGATAGCCATTAGTTGGAACATTAAAAGTGAAAATAGTGTGTTAATGAAAAAGGAAGTCGTCAAATCGTTGCAGTCATCAATATTGTAAGTAAAGCAATGTAGGTTTTTGAAGCATGAAAATATGACCTTACACTTTGTGTAGCCTTGACCAGTTGATTGTCAACCGTGGAGGCAGAAATGCCCAAAATTTCTGCCACTTCCTTATAACTTTTTCCTTCAACCTTACATAAAGTATAGATTTTTTTGCGTTGTAGGGGCAGGGCATCAATAGCATTTTGTAGTAGCGCACTACTCTCTTTAAAATAGATACTGCTTTCAATATGCTCGTAAAGCTCGGTGCTTTGTGCAATAACTGCCGCCTGCATTTTTCTGTCGAGAGCCGCCTTGCGAAAAAAATCGCGGATAAGATTTTGAGCAATTGAAAACAGGTAGGATGAAAACGGTTTTTCAGTATCTATGTTTTCTCTTTTGTTCCATATCCTGATAAATACATCCTGTAAAATTTCCTGTGCTTCATCCTCATCTTTTACAAGTTTAACCGTATTTATGAAAATTCGCTTGCTGTACATGCGGTACAGTTGTTCAAAAGCATACTGATCTCCCTTCTGCAACCGAAGTAGCAGATCCTTTTCGTCGGTTAGGGGGAAAGATCTCATGATTTGGAAATGATATTAATTTAAAGTTAAGAATTTACTTTAATTATTTAATACGATTTAATTAAACGTTAGTTAAATCACATTGATAAAATGCTTAAATTCATATACTTAAAAACTAAAACAAATTAACCATCTAAAACTCAAAAAAATGAAACGTATTCTCTTAACTATGCTTGTTACAGTATTTACAGCAACAAGTGCCTTTTCGCAGGGCAAAATAACCATCTTTAACACAACATTAAAGGTTGATGAAATCGTCGGAGTTGATAATATAGACCACCAAAAATGGAATAGAAAACTAAAAGAGGCTTTATTGGAACACAAAGACTTTTATATTAAAACAATAGGTAGTTATCGTGATGAATATACAAGTGAGCAACCATACGGTCTATTCAACATGATTGACAAAGGCTCATATCCTTTGCTTGATAAGATCAATATGCAGTATTATGATGAACTTATTTTACCAAACCTCAAATCAGATACATCAGTAAAAGGACGTGCAGATTTTATAAAATTCTGTACTGAATGGGATAAACTGTCAGGCTTCGCAGAGCGGAAACTATTACTATTTAAGGATGAATTTATTGATATTGGGAAAATTATTCAGTCAAAGAGAATATCAATTACTTCATCAAGTTTTGACTTGGCTAAATCGGTTACCAAAAAATTTGATTCGAAAGTAACGGCTGATATCAAAGCTAACTTACAGGCTAATAATATTGATGCAAATGCAAATTTAGTCAACTACCTTAGCTCAGCGGTGACATCTCAAACGGTATATAAGGGCACGATGTTAATTGTTGCATTTGAGGATGATTATATGCATAGATTGTTTTTGGCTTTAAATGGGATCTCTGAAAGTGAAATAGGCAATGACAATTTCTCAAAGGCATTAATGGACTTTGCTGCTCCAGGCAGTGTTCGCGCTGCAACAACCGGCTTGGTAGTTTTAAAACTTGATGGAAAAATTAACAAGTCAAGGTTAACGGAAGAATCACTTAAAGCTGATTTAGCAGCAAAGTTTAAGTCTTTTGATCAAGGCAAAATCGCAGATATCGCTGCTGCTATCAGTATAGGTTTTGTTAGTAAGGTGGAAAGTAAATTCACAGCGCAGATTGATAATATCTATATTACTAATTTTTTAACTTCAAAGCTAGTTGATGACATCCAGGTAAGCTCATTGCGCAAAAAGATCGAAACACAGTTGAAATAATCTTACCTATTTTCGATCTCTGCACGGAAGAAACTTTGAATGCGTCATCAGGTTGTAAAGTCTTAGAAGTGAATAGATATTTGATCTGATGGATCAGCATTTATATTTTGAATACCCTATAGCAGTAACCATTAAAAGTTACTGCTATTTTGATTTTTACATATTAAATCCCAACTCGTCTACAATCCTTGGTAAAATACTCTCATGTGCCTGCGGATAGAGCTTTCGATTGATAAACATATCCTCTTTGATTCTTAGGTAAGTCCAGTAGGATTGAGTAGATGACATCTTTATTGCTAAGACTTAAAAAGCCTTTTATTACACTGCATCCGATCAGGAAATCATCCTTCTGATTTATAGCACTCTTTATTATCAATCTATGAAATGTAAAAGCTAAAATCGAAAAACAACATATACTATCAATTATTAAATAATTTAGATTAATTTTAATCTCTACAAACGATTTTATTCTAAAGACAACGCGAAATATCAGTAACAATATGGAAATAAGCGAAATATTTGAAAATTACATAAAAATTGAACCAAAGGTTATGTCGATTGAGAGCCTTTTCAACAATGAAGAGAGGGTTAGCAAAACGAATTATAAACCTTTTTATCAAAGAAATTATGTATGGGATGATGAGAAAGCTACTTATTTCATTGAAAGTATTTTACTTGGAACAGAAATTCCGCCACTAATTTATTTCAGAAATTCAGAAGGAACTGAAATCGTTGATGGTAGGCAACGGTATGAAACGATTTTGAGATTTAAAGAAAATGACTTTAAACTTCGAAAAAACGGTTTACAAAAACTTGAAAATATAGGGATCGCTAACAAATATTTTAAAAATCTTGACGATAAGCTCCAAGAACTTTTTTGGGATACCAAACTTAGAATCATAGAATTTAGCTTTCATTCAAAGTCTTTAATAAACGACGAATATGAAGACATAGTTAAAAAAGAAATTTTTAAACGATATAATTCTGGAATTACTCCTTTAAAACCAACTGATATAGATAAAGCAGCATATATAGAAGATGATTTAAATAGTTATTTCAAAAGAAAATTAAATAGTGATGCAGTACTATATGGAGATGTTTCTAGCTTATTATATTTTGAAAAAAGTAACATCGAAGTTATACTAAAAAAAATACGACAACTTCTTGTATTACATAACATTCCTATCAAGTATTTTTCAATAAAGAAAGATGCAATAATTGCAAAGTATTTTGATTTTTTATTTAACAGCCTAAATGAATTAGAAATTGAAAATGTTTTTGATGGTTTCGTAGCAAAGATAAACCAGCTTAAAAAACTTAGAAACTATTTAAAAGAAAGCAATACCACATACAATAGGTTGATTTTTGAGTGCGTTTATTGGGCACTATCAGTTCTGGAAGTGGAGACCGGATCAAAAATGGTTCTGAGCGATTTCGAACTTAAAAATTTGGCAAACTATATTTCCTTAAATAAGGATGCATATAAAATGGAGCGAAGTTCATTTTCAAAGGAGCTCCACCATAGGTTTCAGGTTACATCTAAATTTTTCCATGAAAAATTTCAAATTGACTTTACTGCTTATTTACAAAACAATGCCGATTTTAAACTGAAAACTCAAGAATTAGAGCCAAAAAACTCCGAAATGGCAGGATTCGAAGAGCTGAGAATCAATAAGCCTGAACCTTCTTCGATAGCAATCGATGATATTTGTCGACAGATGGAAAAACAAAGATTCTTAATCCGTCCGCCATATCAGCGAAATGAAGTAATCAATAAGAAAAAGTCATCATCAATCATCGAAAGTATTTTGATGGGTATCAAATTGCCGCCAATTTTTGTATTTAAACGAAAAGATGATATATCAGAAGTTTTGGACGGTCAACAACGTCTCTTATCAATTTTGGGATTTATCCGCAAACCTTATTTAGATGAAAATAATATTAAGCAGTATTCTGGAAAGGATGGATATTCGCTAAATCTAAAAAATGGTGTTCTAAAAACACTCAATGGAAAGTCATTTGAAGGTTTGTCCAAGGATCAAAAGGACAAAATTAAAAACTTTGATTTGTGGATCATTGAAATTAATGAAAAAAACAATGAACATTTTGATCCGATAGATTTGTTTATTAGGTTAAATAATAAGCCTTACCCTATCAAAGAAGATACTTTTGAGATGTGGAATTCTTACATCTCCAGAGATATTATAGAATCGATCAAAGCTGTTCATAAAAATAACAAAGACTGGTTCTACTTTAGGAAGAACAATTCAAGGATGGAAGATGAGAACATCTATACATCCCTTATTTTCCTTCAATACCAAAAAATAAAAAATGTTTTAACTGATGGTGAAAAAGTAAAGGACCTTGATATTTACAAAATAGGCGATAAAATCAATTTACGACTTAAGGCAAAGAACGATATAACAAAGATCCTTGAAAGTAACGAAATTAAAAATGATTTCATTAATGCCATCTTTGATTTTGAATTTGATTTCTTAAAAAAGCTTAGAATTGTATTGAGTGATGATGAACCAACATCACAATCGGTAAGTAGCATGCTTGATGGCATTTTCGGAAAAGAAAATAATCGAAGAACACAGCAAAGTTTTTATGCAATTTGGTATTTTATCAATGATCTACCATTAAAAAATCTTGAAAGTAACAAGATTGAAGCTAGGAAGGGGCTCAATCATCTCTTTCGTGTAATGGATGATGTAATTAGTAAAACAGAATTTGAAGAATGTGTTAAGGACTTTAAAAAATTGTTTAATACGGTACCACACTCGATTGACAGAAATATTTCTGATATATTTTATGTCGCACCGATTAGGTTATCAGATATTGCAGAGATACATTCGGGTATCAACATTAATTTATTAAAAAAATACAATAAGATAGTCAACTCAAATCCTATCGACTATATTAAGGAGCATGAAATAAACCACTTCAAAATTAAACCACTTGGTAGTGCGAATTCTGTGGCATTAGATGATCGTTCCGAAGAAACAAGAAATTTTTATGAAAATCCCACCAAGATTATTATTAAAAAAATCAATCTAAATAATCGACGGTTAGCTGTTGGAGTTACATCACAAAGAGCCGTTTTTGGGAATAATAACATCATGCTTACGATCAAAAGAAGTGGTTATAATTACAAATTTATTACTTGTATATTGTCAAGCTCGCTTATTGGTTATTATGTTCATTTAAATTCTTCAGGCTCAAGCAACGCTACACAGATATCATCGCACTTAGTTAGAGAGATTCCTCTACCAATAGTAAATTTAGAAGAACAACTTCCTTTGATTAGAATGTATGATTATATAAGTAATCTTCCCGAAGGAACAACATTCCATGGATTTTTTATTCGGCTTATTGATGCTCTTACTTATGAAATATACTTCAAAGAAGAATTTACAAAATACGAATTAAACTTTTCGAAATATTTGAAAGATTTACCGGATATAACTCAAGTAGATCCAACCGAGTTTTTAAGCAAGCTCTATCATGAATTAAGTGACTCAAATCATGCTATCAGCTCCTCACTTTATAGACTCCTAACCATGGGGCTTGTTGTTGAAGTTGAGGGGATTGTGTAAGCCTTGTAAAACATAAAAGTTAACCTCTATATTTATTACATATTGAAAAGAATAATATCAATTCAACTTGAGAATTACCGAGCATTTCATAATATTTTCAAGGAAATAGCAATACCAAAAGGTCAGAACGTTTTAATCTATGGTGAGAATGGTAGTGGGAAAAGTTCGTTATTCAAAGCTCTAAACGATTACATAAATAGTTCTAGAATAGCAAGAAATTTCACCATAAACCGATATTCACAAAATCCACGCGGTAAAATTGAGATAAAATTTTCAGATTTTACAAGTAATCCTTGGACTGAAATACCAAATACAGCTCAATCGTTTATCTTTTCAGATACAAATACCCCAAATCAAATTGGATTTCTGCAAGTAGCATCTTTGGCTAAAGGTTTCTTAGAGTATAGAGATCTTCTTGACGTTTACTTACATAAGGAAGCTAGACCCAATTTGTTTAATTTGGTCGTACAAACACTTCTTGCGAATTACATACCAAATAATTTAGGAGCAACTTATCGAGTAGGAGCTAGGTGGGGACAATTACAAAATCTATTGATTGATGAAAGCTATACAAGACGAGACTACAACCATCAATATGCATTGAATGAATTGGTTATCTATGAAAGAAACCTTCGGTCAACTCTAGATGACATTTTTAGCGATCTTAACCAAATGCTTACAACTTATTTTACTGACCTGAACATACAGCTAAGCTATGATCTCGCTCCTTTAGACTTTCTTTATGGAAATGGGAAATGGGAATGGAAAACAAGGGCAGATCTTCGCTTAAACGTCATAAAGGATGGTGTAGTAATTATTGGTGATTATAGTGATATTTTGAACGAAGCAAGATTATCCGCCTTTGCAATTTGCTTATACTTAGCTTCTTTAAAGCGTAATCCTGTAGTTGATTATCAAATACTTTATTTGGATGATATTTTCGTTGGTCTCGATGCCGGTAACAGGTTACCTATTTTAAAAATCATTGAAGCAGAATTTCAGGGTTATCAAGTTTTTATATCAACATATGATAGACACTGGTACGAATTGGCATCGCGATATTTCAAAAAAAGTGTAAATAACAATTGGTTAGCTTTTGAATTCTATGTTGGAAAAGGGGAAGAAAATGCTATTACATTCGATAAGCCAATTATTACGAAAGGGGAGTCAAACTTTGAAAAAGCGGTAAAATACTTAAATCATAACACCGATCCCGATTATCCTGCTGCTGGAAATAATTTCAGAAAATATTTGGAAGAATTATTACCTAAATACATACCGATTATAGAACTGACCGATGCTAATAAGCAGCAATTAGCGGACTTTAAAACAACAAAGATTATCCAACTAAGCATTAGTTTTTTAAAAAGAACCTTTAATAATGCGACTTCTCTTGAAAGTATTTACAGCCTTTTACATGGTCTGGTTCATCCGCTTTCACACTACTCTATAAAAGGACCGGTTTATAAAGGAGAGTTATTAATAGTTGAGAGGTCTATAATGGCACTTGAATCACAGCTTATAGCCTTGGATTGGCAAAATAATTATAAGGCAATTCTTGAAAAAGGAAAGACAATTAAGCTAACATTTTGCGTGGATCAAGCGACTAATCATTATTTTTATTATGAAATATCATTAAAGTCTAACTTATGGATAAAAAATATTCCGGGACAAGTTCCTATAATATGCAATACTGGATGTCATGCAGTCCGTTATTATGGGCATAATGGCACAGTCTTATATCCTCCTGGCAGAGCCAATAGGAATCATGCGTACTACAATTATGAAACTTTAGAAACTGCTTATAATAATATCTACCAGTTTTTAAATAACACTCAGGTTGCCTTTCCAATGTCACAAACAGGCTATTTGAGCTGGTGCGAATGGGCTGGTCCTAGTGGTTGGGAACCTCTAGGCAATTTGATTGTCTGGCCATGATAAAAAAAATATAGTAATCAATAATAAGTAACAATTTCAGTAAAATTAAATTCAGAAGGATAAGAACTAAATTATACCATATATAACATTATTTCATTTTGATTCTCGGCAACCCTATCTCATGCGCCTGTGGATAGGGGGCACGGTGGGTCATGCTTATATCTTCCCTGATTTTTTCATGTGCATTGTATCTTTTATCTTCATCATGGTAATACCTCGGATCAGGAATGAACGGCATTTTCTCCATCTTTTGAATGGTAATATTTGGGAAATGAAAATCAACTTCAACTGTTCCCAGCAAAATGTAGCACCCACCACCTTTAAACGGATATGTTCTAAGGCAATCTGCAAAGTGCGCAGTATCAAAGTAATTTCCTTCCACATCGATCCACGTTCCGAAAAACATATCTCCCCTGTTAGTAGGAACATGCTTTCTGGAAATTAAATAAGCCACCATCTTGACTTGTTTTTTATGATATTTAATAAGGTCTTTTGCCATTACTGAACCCCTGTATTTATGAATCATCAGATCAAACGGGCTAACGGAAACAGGGAATCCCAAGATCTCAATTTCATCAAATGCGTCTTCAAAAACATCTCTTTTAAGTACCGGCAACTGATATTCTTTTACAGGTTCGTCAAATAATGTCTCCATTATTTTAGCCGGCTTAAAATCATTAACCAGTATCCTGGCTTCGATTAACAGTTCATTTTTCTGTTTGCCTGTAAACCGGAAAGCATCAATGAAAATAAGGATTTCTATGCCGGCTATGCCAATCGGTATTTTTTTTAGGAAGTCTTCCAAAGACTTATAGTTTCCGCTCTTTGCACGTTCTTCTACAATGAGTTCAGCTATGGATTTTTCCATCGACTGCAGGTGCATAAATCCTAAGTAAACGTCTTTTCCATATAGATTTGTCTGATATTCGCTGTGATTTACACATGGATTCAGGATATTGGCGCCTGACATCCGGGCTTCGTGGATATACACTTCCGTTCGGTAAAAACCTCCCTGGTTGTTAATCACGGCAACCATAAACTCTACCGGATAATGCACTTTTAAATAAAGACTCTGGTAACTTTCCACCGCATAAGAAGCCGAGTGCGCTTTACAAAAGGAATATCCAGCAAAACTTTCAATCTGGCGATATACCTCTGTACTTAATTCCTCGGGATGGCCCAACTGTTTACATGATTCAAAAAAATTGTCTTTCACCTTCTGCAAGGCATTCAGTGAACGGCCTTTGCCGCTCATGGCCCGGCGCAGAATATCCCCGTCCGTGGCCGGAAGACCACCAAAATGCAAAGCGATCTTAATTACATCTTCCTGGTAAACCATGATACCATACGTTTCACCGAGCTGTTCCTGAAAAACGGGATGGAAATATTCAAACTGATCGGGATTATTATGGCGGAAAATGTACTCCTTCATCATTCCGCTTTGTGCTACACCCGGCCGGATAATGGAAGAGGCTGCAACCAGCACTTTGTAATTGTCGCATTTCAGTCTTCTGAGTAATCCCCGCATTGCAGGACTTTCAATGTAGAAACACCCTATTGTCTTTCCCGTGCTTAAAAATTCATTGCACTGTTTTTCATTCTTCGATATTGTAGTATTGCGGATATCTACCTGAATACCTTTATTTTTTCTGATCAGCTTGACAGCATCATTGATGCTGCCGATCCCTCTTTGGCTGAGGATATCGAATTTTTCAAAACCAATTTCCTCAGCGGTATGCATATCAAACTGAACGATTGGGAAACCTTTTGGTGGCATGATCAATGCCGTATAATTACTGATAGGTTCTTCGGAGATCAATATTCCACAAGAATGCATACTTCTTTGATTGGGGAATTTATCCAGCATCTTGCCATATTTATGTACCTGCTTAACCACTGAATTATCATCATGCAACGCTATAGGCGCTGTGGTCAGCGCATCTAATTCATTTTTCGGCAGTCCAAACACTTTTCCGACTTCCCTTAATATCGACTTGTATTTAAATTCGACATTGGTGCCGCAAAAGGCTACGTATTCTTTGCCATACCGGTCAAAGATATATTGCAAAATTACATCCCGGTCCTGCCAGCTCCAGTCCAGGTCAAAATCAGGTGGTGTTTTCCGGTTAAGGTTTAAAAACCTTTCAAAATATAGATCAAGTTCAAGAGGGCATATATCGGTGATGCCCAGACAGTATGCAATGATGCTGTTGGCACCGCTGCCCCGCCCGATATGCATGAAACCCATACTGTTACTGTATCGAACAATATCCCAGGTGATCAGAAAATAACCGCTGAATGAAAGCTGGTCGATAACTTTAAGTTCTTTCTCCACCCTTTGCCGTGCTGCGATATGATGATCCCCATACTTTGCCGTTAAGCCCGCGTACGCGAGAGAAGTCAGTAATTTGATGTCATTCTGCTTATCACGGGTATAATGCTTTTTATTTCTGGGATAAGAAAAATCATAATCAAAACTGCACTCATCTAAAAGTTTTTGGGTATTGCTGATAATTTCGGGGTATTGCTTGTAATAGTTCAGGAGTTTTTCCTGACTCAGCATGGTTTCATCGGCACGGCAGTGCTGATGCGGTTGCAACAAAGTGATCAGCGTGTTCAAATCAATTGCCCGCAATACTTTATGAAGCTCGTACTCGTCCTCATTTTTAACGGTAACGGGCTGAAGAACGACCATTTTACAGATCATATTCCGCCACTGTTTTTTGTATAACATATTTACCTCCGACGGGCGTATACCGATATATTCATGATCCAAAAGTTTTTCAGGTGCCTGATCGAGCGGATAAATGGTAAAGGATTGGCGAAATTCGGGATGATGCCTTGGTAGGGGGAGACCTTCACAGTTATAATCGGTCAGCAATTGATTAATTTCTGAAAGCGCAGCTTCATTTTTTGCCAAGGCAATATATAAAAGTTCTCCTTCATCCCTGAATTCCATTCCCACAACAGGTTTAATCCCAACTTCTTTACAGGTTTTTAAAAACTCATAAACAGCCGTCATGGTGTTGATATCAGTAAGGCACAACCTCTCTGCACCTGATTCAAGGGCAGACTGTACGAGCTTCTGTACAGAAAATGTTCCGTAGCGCAAGCTGTGAAAGGAATGGCAGTTGAGATACATAATTAAAGCGGTTTAGTATTAAAATCGAATCCAGAAGCTCGTCCAACGGCATGTTTTCCGAACCTGTTTTTAATCTTATCCATAGATTGATAAAGGTTCATCATTTCCTGAGTATCCTCGAAAATATTCATCTGGTATTCGCCGTGTACAAGACCGGTAAGTTTTAATCCGACAAGGCGTATTCGCATTCGGCGTGTGTACAGCTTGTCAAATAGTTCTAGTGCATACTTACTGATGGTGTGATCTGCTGAGGTATAGCTTACCCTGCACTGTTTAATTTCTGTATCAAAATTAGCATAGCGGATCTTGACGGAAACGGTTGAAGTCAGCCACTTTTCTTTTCTCAACTTATGCGCCAGCTTTTCAGCCATGCCCGTGATCAAGGACTTTATTTCGATTATGTTTATCGAATCTTTTTCAAAGGTATGTTCTGATGAAATGGATTTTCTTTCGGTATACGGCACTACCGGATTTTCATCGATTCCATTGGCTTTACGCCACAGGTCAATTCCATTTTTTCCCAGGATCTTCTGCAAAACTTCTGCCGGCATTTCTGACAATGTGTGAATAGTCCTGATGCCTACACGGGAAAGCAGCTGGTAGGTCACTTCGCCTACCATCGGAATTTTTCTCACAGAAAGAGGGTTAAGGAAAGGCCTGATCATCGTGTCTTTTATTTCCATGTGCCCAACTGGCTTGGCTTCTCCGGTACCTATTTTTGAAACTGTTTTGTTGTTCGACAATGCAAAGCTGATAGGCAGGCCGGTATGATCCATCACCCTTGAAGCCAGCTCCTGCGTCCATTGATAACATCCAAAGAACCGGTCCATCCCGGAAAGATCGAGGTAAAACTCATCAATACTTGCTTTTTCCAGTAGAGGAACTTTTTCTTCTATGATCTCTGTAACCTCATGAGACATTTTAGAATACAAATCCATATCCCCACGGATAATCCTGGCATCAGGACAAAGCCTCATCGCTGCTTTGATAGGCATAGCAGAACGGACGCCATAATAGCGGGCTTCATAAGAACACGAAGCCACTACTCCACGGTCACCACCTCCAATAATGATGGGAATGCCGTTTAACTGCGAATTATTGCGCCGCTCACACGAGACAAAAAAGCTATCCAAATCCATATGTACAATCGCTCTATCCATCTTTCATAAATTACCTTGTAAAATTGCTAATATATTTAGCAAAATGAACTACATTTGTTGCTCATATTTAGCGCAATGTTGATATTAGCCAAAAATTTAAAGCATTTAAGAGAGAAAGTTCTCAAAACTACTCAGCACAAACTGGCTGACAAACTGCTGGTTACAAGAGCTTCTTATGAGAAATATGAGAACAATAAAGTACAGCCATCTATCGAAACCCTTTTGAGAATATCAAAGCTGTACCATATTAGTGTAGATATTTTGTTGACCGTTGAAATATCAAAATATTCATTAGATGAACTTTTGAAACTTCCGGATAACAGGATATTGCTTCCGATAATTGTTGATAATACCGGCGAAAATAAAATTGAAATCATACCCTATAAAGCTTCAATGGGTTACATTAGCGGATACGCTGATCCAGGATATATAGAAAGTTTACAATATATGTCTCTTCCGTTTTTGAGAAACGGAAAGTACCGGGCTTTTCCAGCCGAAGGAGATTCTATGCCTCCTTTCCAGGATGGTACCTATCTTATCGGTGATTACGTAGAGAGCATTGCGGATATCAAAGTTGACAAAACATACCTTCTTGTTTTGCAGAGTGGTTTTGTCTACAAAAGCATAGAGCAGATTAATAAAGATTCTCTAACTGTCCGTTCTAAAAACAGTTTCTATGAGACTTATGACATTCCATTCTCTGATATATTGGAAGTATGGAAATTTGTAAAAGCCATCACGGACGAACATGACCTGATTGATCTGACAGATAATGGAGTTAAGGAAATGTTTTGGTCATTAAAGGAAGATATGAAACGAATGGAAAAACGCTTGCTCCATAAACCCGATATGCCCAGATAGTATACAAGCGCATACATATTGAAAAAATAGTTAAATTTAATCCCTAAAACTAACCATTGACTTTTTTCAGTAGACATAACATTGAAAAAAGCTCCTATGAAGAACTCTATCATCGTTACAACCATGAGATATTTACCTGTATAGCGAATAAAATTGAAAACAGGAACGATGTACTGGATGTGATGCAGGAGGTTTATATCCATTTATGGAAATTCAGAGAAAAGATTTTATTGGGTAATGCCGAAAACATAATTTTCAATACCTGTAAACAGGAAATTTCAAAATTTTACCGCTGAACCGATAAGGAGCTACATATGCGACCTAAAAAAGGCTGGCTCAGGAGGATGAAAATTAGGCATCTGCTAAGTACCAATTTCTCATTTTTCTCAGCGGTTGTCATCGCCTTTTTTCCTAAGTGTCCTTTCTGCTGGGCTGCTTATATGAGTTTGTTCAGCTATTTTGGTTTGAGCAAACTTTCTTATCAGCCCTGGCTGTTGCCTTTGTTTATTGGCTTATTTTTTGTCAATCTTTTTTCCATGTATGCCAATGGCAAGCGGCATGGCTACAAACCGTTAATCTTAAGTCTGCTAGGGGGCATGTTAATTGTGGTCAACAGAATTTTTCTGGAAGTTCAGGGATTGATGATCGTTGGCGCATCACTTCTTATTGTAGTGTCTTTATGGAACAGCCTGCCGAAAAGAATGATTAATTCTATTCGTTCCTATGCTAGTTTTAATTGAGGTTTAAATGGTTTGCATTTGTGTAAAGACTTTAAACATTAGAAATACAAAATTAAGAACCCGCTTGAAATCAGGGCTCTTAAATAATTTTGTTACCCCCCCGTATTGAGCTGATTATGAGAAAAGATATATAGCTGAACCTCCCTGGGGATTATTCGAAATATTATTGCGACATTCCATTGCGCATTTTCCTACATTTTGTTGGGGATGAACAGGTGAAAGTTGAGTTTCAGGCCTGTTACCACTTGATTTTAGGGAGTCTACCTGCTAGTTTCTTGGCTTCCTTCTTTAATTTTTCTCCGCCTCTCTCCAGTTCGTTTCCTAAATTATTTGTAGTGGAAATGATGGGATCGACCATGATTTTATTTATAGGGTTAACTAGTGCAGTCAAAGGTTTATCCCACATCTTCTTAACCTCATTATAGTAATGACCGTCACTAAAATTCTTAATGACATCTTCAGACAACTTTTTTCCGGGGATTGCTCCAGGATAAAGGATAATGAGGGGGTCATTTTGTAAAGCGCTTTGATAATACGCTTCAATCGAGTACTTAGAAAGTGCTGTGGTAATACCCGTCTTATTTAAAATTTCACCCGCCGGCCCTGTCCCACTAGCAACAAGTGCTGGTGCAAACTCGGCTAATGCTTTTGCATAGGCAGTAGCGGTAGTTAATGTTTTTGTGTCAATCAAGTTAAATAATGCACGAGGCTTTCCGGATTCCTCAACAAAACTGATTTGAGCTTGGTATACCGCTGCACTGTCAGCATCAACAATCTTTGATAATTCATTCATTGTTTGTACAGCACACTTTATTTGACCCAATGCAACTAACATTTTTATTTTAGGGTCAGAGATTTTTCCCATACCTCCACTTTTGCTTATAAGATGGCTTAAACTATCACACGTTAATGCCTCATCTAAAGTGTTGAAGTCAACATAGGTTGAATCTCCCGAGACAATTTTATACTGAGCCTTTAAAGACAAAAAATTCAGGAGTAAAGCAAGAGTTAGTATTTGTTTCATAATGCGGTTTTTGGTAATTAAAATAGTTTGATATTATTTTCTTAAGGTCAAACAAGCTTATCATGTTCGCCGCTTACTAAATTCATGTTAAGTTGGATAATTATCAATACCCAGTAAGGGTGATTTTTCATAATTTGGTCGAATACTAGAAAACATGGGAAATTTTAAGGAATTTAACAAGAAAACACAAATATGTATCAGAGAAATAGCCTCAGTAGCTGAAATTTCCTGGAGCGGTTATCATTCATGACTTTACGAGACTGGTCCGTAGCTTGGATATCTAAGAGAGGGTTGCAGCAGTTAGGAATAAGTCTTAAGGAAATTACTAGGCTAACGGTGGATGAATATCATTCGCGTTACTTTAACGCCGAAGACGCTAAGGACTATGTACCTAAGGTACTCGGCTTACTCGAAAAGAACAACAACGATGACGTCACGATTAAAAAAGTGCGTTGCCATGTTTACCGTATAATAACTTCGAATAAGTCAAAGATATTCAAGGAATCATTATAGGCGCTAATCAGTTTTACTTTAATACTTATCTTTATGCTTAACCGACTGTTTAAAACCTTGCCAATATAAATGTCAATACAGAAAACACCTGGAGAAGTAGCCGCTATCGCCAGCTACTTCTTCCAATATGGAATATTTGCAACCGAGATATATAATCACTTGCTACAGAACGATCTCCAATGGATAGAGTTCGCCAGTAATGGCGCAGGTAAATTAGATGATGTGCTACTGGGTACCGATACAAAAGTGATTGCTTACCAGATTAAAGAGATCGGTTCATCAAATTTTAGCTATACTCAATTTACCCAGTCAGATACCGATAGCATTTTTCAAGGGGTGTTCAAAGGTTGGCAGTCTATTAAAACGAAGTATTTGGGAAAAGAAATAGATGCACGTTTTGTCACTACCCAACAGGTTTCGGAAGGTGATTCGATTACCGCCTTTGACGGCAGACCCAAACCCTCGTTCGCAAAATTTATCGCGAACTTTTGGCAACCTATACAGAAAGGCGCCTATAATGAAAATAGTATCCCTAAGGTATGGCAACCTGTTTTCGATGAATTGGTCGCTTTTGCGAATACCACTGATAAAGAGCTCATTGAATTTATAAAGGATTTCAAATTTGTCTTCAACTACAAGGCCGATCAGTTCCTTTACGATACGTATACGCAGACGAGGCGGAAAGCGCATATAGAACGGATTGAAATGCGTATTCCGCAGGTGATCGCTCAAAAAGGAAATGTTAAGTTTGACCGTTCGCAATTCCTAGTAGAATTTGGTTTGAAAGACCAATTTGAGACACGTTTTCAGCACGCCTTCTTTGTCGACGATCGCCATTACCTTCCGCTCACAAGCACCTTTGATCAGCTTAACTCTGTTGTTCAAAACAAGAACAATGGATATCTGGCCTTAGTGGGGAACGCTGGTTCTGGTAAATCTACCTTACTTACGAAGTGGCTCTCCAACAGCCCCTACAAAGTGTTGAAGTATTACGCTTATACTAACCTCGATATGAGCTATGACTTTGGTTATCGTGGCGAAGCTAAATATTTCTTGCATGACCTTCTTGTACAAATCAGGGAGGGTGGCTTAAATTTGCAGGACCGCCTGCCAGAAAAAGAACTATCGGATCTCCAGAAACATTTGGCTGAAGAACTTAAAAAACTTAGTTACAGAGGCGAGAAGGTATTTATTATTGTTGACGGTTTGGATCATATCGAACGCGAACAACATGTCGGGGATAGTTTAATAAGTGTGCTGCCTGCGCCGTCTGCTATACCAGACAATATTTACTTCATTTTAGGAAGCCGCACAGTCAACCAGCTTTCTGATTTGACTTACGAGATCAGGGAAGATCTCAAAAACACCAATAGTACGATCACAATCGATCCGCTATCAAAAGAGCAATTAAAAGAGATGACCGATTCATACAAGCTTATCTTAAGTGTTGGCCAAGTAGAATCTCTTTATCACAATACAAAGGGACACCCCCTTTTCCTTCGCTATACCATAGAAGAATTGAATCAGAGAAACGCAGAGGCTTACGATGAGATAATTGGTTCCAAAGATTTTTCAGGTGATATTTATAGAGAGTATAGCAAGTTTTGGGAAAAATATAAGGTGAATGATCAGTTTGTCCATATTCTGGGAATCATTGCCCGTTTTCGGTTTCCATATTTCGACCTCGAACTGTTAGGTCATTTTAAAATCAATGGCGCTGATGCTGACCGGGTCAATAAAACAGCCGAATATTACTTTTACAAGTCTGAGAATATTTGGCAATTCTTTCACAACAGCTTCAAAGAATTTTTGATCGAAGAATCAGCCAGAAACCGATTCAGCGGAAAATTCGATAAACGCACCGATCAGAAATTTCATCTTGAAATAGCAAATGCGATAAAAGATATTGACGACCAATACCGCTTCAACATCATCTATCATTGGTACAAGGCCGAGCAATATACCACGATATCCGACCTGTCCACGCAAAGCTTTTTTCGGCAGCAGTGGTTCCTTTACCGCAATTCGAGTATAATTAGGGAAGACATCCGCCTCGCATTGCTCGCAGGGGAGCAGAAAAAGAACTATCGCACGGTGGCTGCTTGTTTTTTTGCTCTTTTGGAGTTGGAACAGCGTACTGCAAATCTTTCATTCGGCAATTACTATGATATTTTCCTGAGCGCAGGCCTTTTAGATACCGCCTGTTCTTTTGTATTTGATTCGGCCAAATTACTGGTACCCCATACGGCGGCATTGGATTTCTCTAACTTGCTTTTTGATAAAGGCTACAAGGACTTGTCATTAGAACTTTTTAACCGGGCAACTCCAATCTATCTTTTTGAAGCCTCAGCTAAACTTAGCAGTAGACGACACGATCAGCGTACTTATACTGAAGTGAATGAGGTAGAGCTCTTAGAGACTTGGGCAAACGTGGCTAGCATCTTTCTTCCACTGGATGAGATTATAGAGAAGTGCCGGGGTATTGTCATTGGTGCAGAAGGAGAACAAGAGCCTGAGGAACCACTGTTGCCGCGATTGATATTATCTCTTAAAGATCATTTTATTATTCGTAAAGAGTTCGACAAACTGAAAGCATTGGCTGATCACGCAAAAGTTGACTTGGATAAGTTCTATCAATTCGACTTCTATTTCGATGTTATTTATAAACGCCAGACAACAGAGGTACTACGCAAACAGGCGCTGGACTTTTTTGAAAATTGGCAGAATGACGGTGATGACTGGCACACGCGAGCTTACGCATTGATCTATACCTTTGAAAAGGATGATGCATCAAAAAGGAAAGAAGCATTCAATTTAATGGTAACGCCAACAGAACTAAAAAAGAAAAATTCCTATGTACGGGCGGGCGGATTTGCCAACTATATATTCAACTACGCCAGACTTTTTTACATCATAACCAAAGACTTTACAGTTGAGCCGGAGATTTTTCTGCCACCAAGTGATAAGCCGACTGAACGCGCGTTCGACCTTGCTTTCGCTGAAATGGCACGAGCGAACGCCTGGTTTTTCCATGGTTACGCTGAAGCATCAACAGGCTTTTTTGGAAGTGTAGATAAGCTCTTTTCAATATTTCATCATCGTTTCAACGAACCATTATACGACCATGAGATAAACGCCGCAAAAGGAAAGTTTGTAGAGCAGATATTAGCAGTAAGCCTGGAGATATCAGACGAGGTCAGCGCAAGCCTGTTAAAGAAATTAACCAATGAGTGGAACGTCAATGGCTCTTATTGGAGCAATGAAGCGATACAGGGAATAATTGAATGGAGCATAGATCACCATGTAGATGTTAAATGGTGTAAGGATACTTTGCTTGGTATCGAGAAAGGAATATACTCCAACGGTTACCTCACACAACGAATTTCGGAAGGTGTTCAACAGGCGAGACTTTGGTCGAAGCTTAAAGAAACACCTCGGGTGGAATCTACAATCGATAAATTAATGTCTATTTGCCTGGGGATGTCGGGGGAAGATGATCAGCAGGTAGGTCAGATGGTTAATTGGATCGAAAAATATCAGCCAACGCCAATTCCTGATATTCAATATTATCTCGATCGGTTAGCTTCCATGAAAGATAAGGTAAATTCGTCTAATCATACGCCGGCTATTGCGATCCTGGAATTATCGTTTTACCACGGAAATGGCTATAAAATATTTGAACATCTATTATTTAAGGAGTTGGTCAACTTGCTTGATGGTTTTGAATACTTATTGATCTACCTGCTCAATAAAGGTTGGGTGCCGAAAAATGTGCTAGTTAGATTGTTTACCAGGATTATTGTAGCGTTCGATGATGCGCATTCTATCAGGCGACTCTTCATTCGTGCTTTTTTTCGAACAAAGCCCGACATTGGTGAGGTAGAAGAATTAATAAAGGAACTACACATCTTTTCTCTGGTAGAGATCAGGAACAGTTATTTACTAGAGATTTACGAGCAAATGATCCAACAAGGAAGCGCTCCTGCTCGGGTCGGATTATCAGATAAACCAAAAGTGAAGGATGAAGATCGGAGCAGTTCGGAACATCTCCGCTTGAAAGACAGCACATATCTTAGTCATGCCGATGTTTTAAATAAAGTGACATCGTTAGATGATCTGCTTGCTTTAAAAGGCGAAGAGGAAAGAAATGGTTACTTTAACTGGACTGAAGCTTTTATCAAAGTTATACCTACAGCCGATACTGCTGAGATCAAGGTGTTCTTAAATGAATTTAATATTGATATTGACACAAAACATATCACTAAGATTGCTGGTGTTCTTTCCGAGAATGGTAAAACTGAGATCGCGAAAGAACTGTTGAAGAGAACTATTGAAGAATCTCGGTATTGCCAATGGGGTGATGAATATTATGCTAAAGGAAAGATACTAGCTTATACCTTGTTGGAAAAGCTTACTCCTTGCGGCCGGGTTCCTTCCGATGCCTTGAAAGACTTTGTTGAAGCATTGCCGAACATGGGTACAAGGGTAAGGGAATCGGTCATCGCCGATCTGGATAAGGTTTTTACGCTTTTCGATAAAACTGTGGATCTTAACCTGATCTATGAAGAGCTCAATTTGTACCGTGATCAGTTATTGTCGAATGAAGAGGTCGTCCAGGGTGTTGAAGTTCAAGGCCATGAAAGCGATGATGCGCTATTTATCGATTTTTTGACTTTTTTAGTAACGACACCCAGCCAATTCACAGAGATAATCTATCCCGTTCTGATCGCCGAGTACAATCAATTGGATCGTATAATACCTGAGTTACTTAAGAGATTATATGATGGAGGATTCACCCTAAAATTTCTTAAACTGTTGCATGGGGTTGCCAATAAAACCGACAGGTATGTCGAGCGTTTCAAAAATGAACTTGAAGCATTGGTGAATTCTTCTAGGTTTGACCTGATGTTACTTGCCTCTGATCTGTTAAACCTTGGGGGATACGCAGCACAAAGAACCCAGCAGATATCGGAATTGCCACTCAGTTATACGCTAGAGCTTCCACCGGAGCGTGGGATTGTGGATGCCTCAAAAAACGCGATAGGAAATATCAGCGACGATGGCTATCTTAAAGAAACCAATGATCCGCTTGTGTATACGAAAATCATAGATATTGAAATAAGTATGCTAGCAAGGGTGACAGGGTTCGCTAAGTACAATATCGCTTACCGGATCAGGGTGTTAGGTGACGATCAACAGTTTCCCATTTGGTGTTCGAACTTGACCGAACAAGAATTACGTGGCCTCTATGAGTCCATGCTTGATCTGAAAGTTCCCTACAATCGTCCTCAAGTACAAAAAGTATATGTTGGCCTGGCGAAAGTCCTGATGGAGTTGCTGGAACTTGGATATTTGGATTTTGACACGGCAGAAGATTTTTTGCCCCATTTTGATCCGGCAACTTATCTAGTCGAGGTCGTCTCCCAACCCAGATCAATTGCATCTATATTAAAAAAATCTGGTTCCGCACCTTCCGTAGACCGCAAATGGGCACATGAATTCGACGACGCATATATTTCAAAAGTATTGACCGCGTACGATGGAGAACGTTTCATTCTCGCAGAGCGAACATTGATGCAGGGAATGGGCCATGGCAAAGCAATAGAGATTCGTGAGGCTTTTATAGAGGTGAAAGCTACTGTAGATGAGGATGAGGCAGCTATTTTTCGATCCAGGACACGTGCTTTGATACGAGACTATATTGATCATGAACAAGCTGGTATCATCATTTACAATTCAGCAAGGACGACGCAACCGAAAGAGAACTGGCTCGCGGTAAACCCATTACTTGCAATGGACATGGGCTTAAATTTCAATGAGCGCGAGGGAAATTTTAGGTGGGATAATGAAGCTGGAGAAGCCGTTATAGAATCGGTCTTTTGGCAGTTGGGTGATTCTGGCAATAAAGGCGGGCACCATGATTCAGAATCTGGTAACGGTTGGCAGGTTCTGATCACACGTGAAGGGCTTGAAGCGGTCATCAGGAAATTAGGCAGCAGACCCTTGTTTCATTACAAAAGAATTCAAAGGCATTTGGAATTTCATCAGCGCCGATACAACACTTACATCAATGAGGAGGATATGAAATTCCTTACAGAGGAGTTCAATTTGTCCGATTATACCTAATCAATTGGAATTATTTATTTGAAATTCAGATTCTTATCTAAGAAATACTAGTGTCCTTAGCTCGCTTCCATGCAAGTATTATTTTAGATGTAGACCAGCCGCAGAATTCCACCGTTTCGAATATCCAGGGTGGTATGTAGATAACTTAGGGAATATTCAAGAAGTGCAGGCTTTTATAGAAAAACTGAACGCCCAATAATTCAACCTGTTCGATTTTCCGAAAACTTAGTATCGGCAATACGAAATACCAGGTAATGATCAAACATAATTTCGATATCCTTTTGATTTGCCATAACCATTTTATGGTATTAAATGTGACGAAGATCACCCCATTCTGGGGGCGGATTTGTTAACAACTGTTCCAGTTTGCAATCGTCTTGCGTAACGGAACGGCGCTTCCTTTTTCAAGTTTCTTTATATGCGCAGCATCCATTCCGAAGATCATTCCGAATTTTTTATAACTCAGCCTGTGCCGATATCGATATTCCTTCAACCTGCCTTGCAATGTGCTATATCAAACAGCCATGGAGCGTATCCTAGAAACGTAAGGATCCGTGGATAGTATGAGACTTTGGGCTCACTCCGGGGCTTCTCCCAATACACAATGCAATCTTCGACTACGGCCGTGACATGTTTAAATCCATCCTTCTACGCCGTACATGTTAGCCTAACGTGACGGGCTTATGTGGATAGCTGACTAGGCGGCTTAGATGTACTCTTATAGTATCGCAAACAAGGCAACGCATGTATCAATGTTGCATTGACTTTTGTAAGACCCAAAAGATAGGTAAGTGTTATGTCTACCATTTTCCAGCCTACAGTGGTATATTTTGCTATAATCTCGGTAATAGCGTGTTTCTGAGGAAATTCCAAATGATAGCCATCTGAATGGGTTAACCAATTGAGTCCTAGCTAACAATTTTTCGGTAAAACCGTAACAAATGCGTAACGGAGCAAAATTTTGAAGTTTCAGGAATAGTCCATAAATTACTTTTCTAAGTCAGAAAAGCACATTTTGCCTCATAATATGGCGGTTAGGCTAGAAGACTTAGAATCTCTGACTCCGACCACAATCTAAACATCTAAGCCTTTTCCGATTATGTTCAATCTAGTGTAATAACTCATCACTGTCCTTTCAATTTAAAGTAAATCAGTGAAAATGATGGTGTTCATTTATAATGTTAAGTTATGCTTTATGACATCAAATGAATGGTTCGCTCAGCGGCGGTGCATAATGCGAAACATTTTGTGGACGAATTGATTGAATAGGGGGCTTTTTAAAAAGTTTGATGAGATGAAGATTGCAGTTTTTGTAACTGCAATCTTTAATAGCTTAATTCAATACATTTTCCATGGCTTCAAGTGCTTTATATCTTATTGAGGGAATGCCAAGAAGTTTATCGAAACAGTCTAATGCAGTCTTTTGCTCTTCACGGTATTTAAAGGGTTCAAGCCTTAGTCTAGAATATATCGATAATACCAGAACCAATGGTTCATCACCAAGATAGGCCTTCTTACTGATGTCAACTTTCTCTGGAGGATTCATTTTTACCAATAAATCCAAACATTCTTTTGGATACAAAGATGAACACTCCGTCAAAAACTCCAACAGATATCTCGGATCATTACTGAACTGAACAGTACCAATATACTTTTCCATGAAGCTGTAAAGCTCTCCAAAATTTTCAATTTTAAACACCCTTAATACTAAACCAGAAAATTCGCGGGAAAGATCGAATTCGGTGTGTGACAAACATCTTTCCAAGACTCGCATCGATCGTTGATCGACTATACCATCTCTAATCAAAAAACTTTCTGCTACGTCAATGGCACATTCTATCGCTTTTTGACCCAGTCCCATAAAATGATCATACATTTTAAAATCATCAATATTCTCAAAGATCCAACTGTTTACAAAAAAGTAGCATTTATCATATAATTCCTCGTGCAACAGCATTTCATCAAAATAAAAACCCATTCTATCATGGAACTTATTGTTAAAATACTGCGCAGGATTGATGGAATATTTTAAAACATGTGAGTCTTTCTGAGTGATAAGCTGCTGGAAAATAGCGAAGGAACGTTCGATATCAAAATAGTTTAAGTAGGCAAGCTGAGACATAACTCCTGCAAGAATTGTAGTAGAGGGGCTATTTTTTGGATCAATGACGAATTCAATTGTAGAAAGCACGTCCTCCTTATAATTTGGATAATCGAACAGGTAAAATAAGTTATAAATGGCTGACCCTCTTGGTGTATTGATAAAATCTGTAAATGGATCATTTGGATTCAGCGCATCATCTCGATACCCTTCCGATCTGGCGATGGCAATCAAGAAATCCTTGACATCCTTAGTAACCACCTTCGTATTGATTAGGTATTTGATGTGCCAGGTAGTATACAAGGTAAACTCTCTGTTTAGGGATAGCTTTATTTCTCTTCTAATAAGGTCGGCAACCTTCTCAGGATCATACTTTGCCTTGATCAATGCAGATATGCCGTGCGAGATGTAACTATTAGATATGCCTTTCTCATTAAATAACTGCCCAATAAAATCACAGAAATGTTCTGGGCGCTTTTCCACCACGCTTTCAAAAGATCTCGAATGCTCAAGTAAACCTCCCTTGAAAAAATCATCAGATTTAAAATCCTCATCAATTTTCCGCAT
This sequence comes from Pedobacter alluvionis, assembly GCF_003664035.1. Lineage (GTDB taxonomy): Bacteria > Bacteroidota > Bacteroidia > Sphingobacteriales > Sphingobacteriaceae > Pedobacter > Pedobacter alluvionis. The sequence continues at coordinate 614,629 of NZ_RCCK01000012.1, read as the reverse complement.
ACTTTTCAGCCAGGCATCAAAACTGAATTTGTTAAAATCCGCATTCGTCAACGGGGAACCTACAGCCCCAAACCTACTATTGCTTCTATCAAAAGCTTTATTATGATCGATGTGTCCGAAACGTCTTTCCAACACAAGATATAATTGCTTCAACTCATGATCATTTTCCAGAACTTTTCCCGGAAATGCCTTTAAAAATAAATATTTTTTTCGACCGATGTTCAGGTTGAACTTTTTCTTGCCATCTTCTTCATATATCCATATCTCATAAGGATGGGTGATATTGAGCAAAAGTTTTTTAATCCTTTGGTATTGTGCTGAATTAAATAAGGATATTACTTTAGCAATCATTCTGCGAATGTTAAGCTGAAAAAAATCATCTATCTCCATCAAACCGTTCTTGGTTTCGATGATCAATAATAGTTGGTAGATTTCTTCAATAAATTCACTAGCCCTATCCCGCATCAATTTTGCTAGAAGAACGAGCAAAGGAACGTAGTTGGTCGAGGAATAATTTTGGACAACCTTTTTAAGTTCACTTCTTTCGCAAGTGCTATAATATTTAATCAGGTAGAAATCTATAGATTTTTCATCTTCGCTGTCTTTATAGAACAGCCCGTTATCGAGCTGATAGGAACCTAGCAGTTCGGAGGAAATTCCTGAATACTCAGAATAATAGGCGTGTTTTGTTTCTTCCAGAATTTCCAATTGCACAGACAATAAAAATTTAGCGGTGCTTGATGGATTTTGTTGATACAAGTTATCAATAATTCTTTCAAAACGATGGTCGAACCTAAAACGTTCAGTACGAATTTTTGTCTTCAATATTACTGGCTTGAGCTTTTCAAATACATATTCCAGATCAAAAGGTGCTATTTTTTTTAGGGTCTCGAAATACCAAAGTTCTGTATTCTCATCATATAAAAAGTAGTTATCAAAAAAGTGTAAAAGTGTGGCATCCCAGTTTTTCACACTCGGTATAATGTCTGCTATTAACTTATTTTTTTCTTCAGACTTGCCATTTTCTAGATGATCCAAAACAAGCTTTGCATTATGGTTGATGTTGCGGTAAAGAATTCTGTACACATCATTTTGATTGCCATTAAGCAGATCATTTGAAATAAAAAACTCGATCCAACCTTTTGAATTGAACAAGTCAAGAAACAATTTTCCATATTGATTCGCTAGCACGTCGCAAACTAACTCTTTCTCCCTCTGCGATGGAATTTCTACAAGTCCAAGTTCCAGTACAAACAGATATTTGATGTGATACCTGATCTGATCTTGACCAATTATTTTTTTATAGAGTTCTATATATTTTGGATGGTCGGCCTCCCTAAGGTACTCAATAACGGTCTTAATCAAAGACCTGATATACAGGTTCTGGCCTTCCTCAAAAATATACTCGATTAGATTTCTATCAGAAATTACGAACCATCGAGCCAGGTAATACTCATAAAATGATTGATGAAAAAAAGAAAGTTTATTTCCGTTCTGCACCAGAATTTCATGGGAGACTAGATAACTTATTTCAGCTTTGAATTCTTCGAGATACGTCAGCTCTATCAGATTTGGATGCTGTTCGTACATCCTTTTCACAATCGCATTTAGGCAGTCGGTGAGCAAAAGTTCCCTCGGGGTCATCACTTGAGTCCACAATTCGGAATAAAGTTTAGTTAATGAAATCCTGGACTGTTTCTGCAAGAGCTGCTCCAAATTTGGAATCTTGGTAAAAAGTTCAAGATTATAAGGTATCGTAAGTAGCTCGATTAGCAGTTTACTTTTTGCTTCAATTTTAAGTAGTTTTAAAATGTCTGTTACTTCCGTCTCAGACAAATTACCAACCTCAATCTGCTTGATAAATTGCGTATCATTAAATTTTCTCAGATCGGCATCATAATCAAGATCGAAATTCCTGGTCGAGATTATAATTCTTGAATTTGGCAGCTTGAGCAGTTCCTGAATAAGCTTTATGTATGTCTGTAGCCATCTCCTGTCCGTTGACAACGTTTGGGACAGTGCGTCGAGTTGGTCAAGTACAACTACAAATTTTTCACCTTTGTCCCGAAGTACGTTAAAAAGTTCATTGAATGATGTTAAATCGGTAAATAACTGTTTGGAAAGGCCGTTCAAACTGACATCATAAAACTGGTCACACTTTATTGCAAGGACAACATATTCATGTTCATTTGCCAATTGACAGTAAACATCATGCAGAACTGTTGTTTTACCTACGCCTTTTTTACCTTTAACGACAAGCATCTTTTCTAAAATCGCCCTGCCAGGCAGACCTCTCTTTACCCACGCCACAATTTCCTGAACTGCTTGTCTCTCTATATGTGCTAGCTTTTCCTTCGAAAAATAATTTTTGAGGTTCCTAATGTAGTTCGAAGCAGACAAAACCTCCTCGTCCAGGTCAAACTTTTTTCCGACTACAGCGCTGTGAATCTCCCGTACCTCTTTTTTGATTTCTATTTCAAAAGCTTCATCATACAGACCGAAACTTTTTAATCCATCGATAAGATCGGCCCCATCCATAAGTTCGATGCAATCATTTGGCAACCCAAAGGTCTTCATTTGCTTGTTTTTCCAACCTGCCCACCATTTGTGCTCTTGGATGCTCAACTTTCCCGGCATACAGAGTATCCAATTACCGACCTGAAAATCAACTGAATTTATAGCAGTTTTAAAGGATTTCCTTATTTGTGCCTTTTGTGATTCCTCAATGCCATTAACAAAAAACTTGCACTGGATGACCTTTATCGGCTGACTTTCGATTTCACCAATAAAGACATCTACTCCTCCATCACCGATATCAACACGTACCGATTTCACACACTCTCCCTTATATTTATGTTTGAATAGCGTAGTACAGATATCTTCAAATTTGCTTCGGGCACCAGCTATGGTGTATCTGTTGACAAGGTATACCCATTCGTCGATCATATAATTATATTGGTAAATCCCTTAATGGATTGGTACGACCCTTTTTAATAGAACTGTGACTACAGACAATAAGGTTTACTCAAAAATAGCCAATTCACGAAAAAAAGCACAAAAATGATTTCAACATCACTCTGTTATCATAAAATTTTACAGTTCCGTAAGAAAGTAAATTCCAGCTAGAAGATTGGAGTGAAGTACAGAATAAGAACTACAGTTTTATTTTTTATATATCTCTTTGGCCTGAATTGGCGTTTAGCTCACTTTCAGCAATCAATTGGAATGGGTTAATGCTGCCCATATATTCAGCATGAATCAGAAATGGCATTCTACTTCATTCGGCTTCAAAAGTAGCAAAGAATTCTGGAATAATTGCCTTATATGCTTGATAAACCTTTTCATATTTAGCTGAAACCCTGGCAACGGGATCATGTTGCCTCAAATAATCAACTTCCCTAAGAAAACTCATCTCTTCGTCCAAACGGTGAAACTCATCTTTATCTGTTAAAATATTGAGTTCAATAGGTAATTGGCCTTTAGTATAATCATAAAGATGCATACTGCTGGAACAATTCCTGATAATCATGCCGCATAAAAAACACCGACCACAGTATATTCGTAAATACCCGCTATAAGGAAAGTGCCACCTTGGTTGAAACATTGGTTAGCAAAACACTTATTTCATCTAGCCTTAATTTCTTACATTAAAATTCAAATTGTATGAAAATGGACTCTATATTATCAATGTAGAAGGAAAAAGAAGTTGTGAAATCACTAAATATCTCACTTATGAAACATAATTATTAAAAAAGTCTATCCGTCAAACATGTAATACCTTAGTACCCTTTGCATTAAAAAAAAGCTTAAATTTAATCCTTAAAAAATAACGATTGACTTTTTTCAGCAGACATAACATTGAAAAAAGCTCCTATGAGAAACTCTATTATCGTTACAACCATGAGATATTTACCTGTATAGCCAATAAAATTGAAAACAGGGACGATGTACTGGATGTGATGCAGGAAGTTTATATCCATTTATGGAAATTCAGAGAGAAAATTTTAATTGGCAATGCCGAAAACATAATTTTCAATACCTGTAAACAGGAAATATCGAAATTTTACCGCCGAACCGATAAGGAGCCCTATTCAGAAGAGCTAACTTATGACCGTGCGGATAATTCTATAAATGAATTAAAAGCAGCAAAAAAGAAAGACCGCCGGTTAACAGAACTTGAAAGAAGTATTGAGCTCATTATTCCCCCATTGCGTAAAACGATTTTTAAGATGAGTAAAATAGAGGGAATATCACATGAGCAAATTGCCTCCCAGTTAAATATGTCTAAAAGTGCGGTTGAAAATCAGATCGCCAAAGCCATGACATTCCTTAAAAAACACCACTCTAATTCTTAAAAATAGTTAAACTCTCTTAAAATTAGTTAAATTTTAAAGTGAGGGGGGTGTGTTTTTTTGAGTTTCGTCCTAATATATAATAAAGGACCTCTCATCATGGAACAAAAACAACCCCGTTTACAGCCACCTACTCCACAGGAAAAACAGCTGATGTGGGAAAACATCATCAAAGAAATTGAAATCAGGGAACGCAGAAAGCGACTGGTTCGGGTAATTTCAATAGCTGCTACAGTTATAATTCTTTCAGTAGGGGGTATGGTTGGCTATAGTACAATCTCAAAACCGGATATCTATTTTGCTCAATCCGGAACTGAAAATGTATTGTTGAGAGATGGCTCACGGGTTACTTTATCAAGGGGAGCAAAACTAACCGTTGAAAAATCATTTCCCGCTGATACCAGAGATGTTTTCCTTGAAGGAGATGCTGTCTTCAATGTAGCAAAATCTAAGGATCACCCTTTCATTGTTCATGGTAAAGGATATGAAACAAAGGTACTTGGAACTGTTTTTAAGATTTCACAATACGGAAATACCTTTAAAGTTGATCTCTATGAAGGAAAGGTTTTGGTGTATAAACCGCACCATTCCAAAGAGACAATTGCATTAAAACCTAAACAGACCTTCACAAATTTTGGGATTCCCGAAGTGACGTCCGTAATGGAAACTGAAAATATCAATATTGTACCGCCAAATGAAAAACTGGCATCCCTGACGTTCAAGGCATGTCCAATAAAAGATGCATTTCAAATTATCGAAAAAACGTATGGAGTAAGCATACATTATCCAGCTGATCTGGAAAATACAAAGATTACAACCTCCGTATCAGACACAACCGCTGATATAGCAGTTCATATGCTGGCTTTTCAGCTTAATCTCAAATTTAAACATATCAATGATTCACTTTTTGAATTGGAAAAGTAGGCTTTGGTGCCTGATGACGCCAGCCTTGAAACCGGACAGATAACAAGGTAAGATACAAAACGACCGACGGGGGCAACCGTCGGCCACGTACTAAAACAATAACGAATCTTCACTCAATTATTAATTTTTAATACTCATGCAAAAATATGAAAAATATTTGCACGGCTGCCCTATTGCTTTTATCGGGAGTAACGCTCATTAACGGGCAGCAACAAGACCTTTCAAAAATAAAGGTTAATTATTCGGTTGGTAAAATCTCTGCCGAGGATGCAATGAAAGGTTTTCTCGCAGAAAACAAGATCAAATCCTTCGCTTATTCTAATAATGATCTAGAAAAACACAGAATTCAGGGGACAAAATGTATCAATGAAAGTGTACTTGGTTGCGCGAATAAGATACTAAAGGGCTTACCTCTTGAAGCCCTCATTTTTAATAATACACTTATTATCAGGCAAAAAATCCTCAAAGTATCTGAAATGGCAGATACCGAGGAACTCATTCCATTGGCGGCTATACCGCAAAAAAGAAATGACTCTATGGAGACTTCTAGGAAGGAAACAAAGATCGAGGAAGTCGTCCTCAATGCCGGTTATTACAAAGTAAAAGACAAAGAAAGGACAGGGAGCATTGCCAAAATTTCAGCCAAAGACGTAGAAAACCAGCCCGTGACCAATGTTTTGGCATCAGCTCAGGGCCGAATGGCAGGAGTTAATATTACCCAGAATGGAGGAACAGCAGGTGGCGGTTATCAGATTCAGATCAGAGGCCAGAATTCACTCAGAACTATTTCTAACAGTGGAATTGACGGGAATCAACCGCTCTACGTTGTGGACGGAGTACCCATAAGCGGTCAGGCACCCTCACAGTTTGCGGGTCCGGCCTTACCGGGCGGGAGCATCAATCCGCTCAACAGCATTTCCCCACAGGATATTGAAAGTTTCGAAATCTTAAAGGATGCCGATGCTACAGCCATTTACGGTTCAAGAGGGGCTAACGGGGTTGTCTTGATTACCACCAAAAAAGGAAAGTCAGGCAGGCTGGGTCTTAGTTTTAATAGCCAGTATTCTTTTAGCAAAGCTCTTTCCAATCTTGACATGATGGATACACAGGAATATATCGCCATGCGAAGAAAGGCATTCAGCAACAATGGAGTTTCGGTCTATCCTGCAACTGCCTATGACATTAACGGAACCTGGGATCAGAATCGCTATACCGACTGGAGAAAAGAACTGATCGGAAACTTAGCCTCAGCATCAAATACCCAACTCTCCCTGACCGGTGGAAATGAAACCACGACTTTTCTGGTCAGCTTCGGTCATCAGGAGCAAGGTACCGTCCATGCCAAAGATTTTAAATATAAGACCAACAACATTTCAACGAATCTGAATCATCAGTCTAAAGACAGCCGCTTTCGTTTAAATATCTCCAGTTTATTTTCTAACCAGAAAAATAATGTGATCAATGAAGACCTGACCAAGACTGCCTATACACTGGCACCCAACGCTCCTGCGCTTTATCATCCGGACGGAGGTCTAAACTGGCAGAACAATACCTTTACCAATCCGGTAGCGGCATATAATGCTTCTTATTCCAACAATAATGTTCAGTTCATGAATAACTACAATGCAGAATATGAACTGCTCAAAAACGTTAGCTTTAAATTCAATGGCGGTTTCAACTATCAGGGCTTTGAAGAATGGTCCTTAAGGCCTAATACAATATATAATCCTGCTTTTGTAACCGGACAGTCAAGTGCATACTCACAAGCTTCTAAATTCAATCAACACCGCTTTTCCTATATATTGGAACCTCAGCTCAACTGGAATTTCCAGAAAGGAAGCCATCAATTTGACATTCTTGTAGGTGCGACCTATCAGCAGGATGTCAGCAGGCAGGGCTCTATCACAGGAATTGGTTTTGAAAGCAATTCATTTATTGAAAACATAGCCGCTGCACAGACCAAGGTCATTGGCGATCAAATTTCCAGTAAATACCGCTATGCCGCATTATTCGGAAGAATAAATTACCAACTGAATAAAAAGTACATCCTGAATGTTACTGGGAGAAGAGATGGCAGCAGTCGTTTCGGACCGAACAATAAATTTGCTGACTTCGGTGCAGTAGGAGCCGCATGGCTTTTCTCTAAAGAAAATATTTTTAAAGATTCTAGGTGGCTCAGTTTCGGAAAACTCAGAGGTAGTATAGGAACTTCGGGAAGCGACAATATCGGAGATTATCAATATTTAGATACCTACACGATATTATCTACTTCAGTATACAACGGGGTGACCGGGCTTATTCCCTCACGGCTATACAATCCCGATTTCAGCTGGGAAAAAACCACAAAGATGGAAATGGCCCTTGAATTCGGACTTTTTAAAAGCAGGCTAAACCTTACCGCTGCCTACTACCATAACCGCTCATCCAATCAACTGGTAGGCTATCAGCTTCCTGCGGTGACAGGATTTACAATGGTCAATGCTAACCTTGATGCTACCGTACAGAATACAGGCCTGGAGCTTGAAGCGAATGCCCATCCTATCGTCACAGGTGACTTTCAATGGCAGACCAGCTTCAATATAAGTTTCCCTAAAAACAAACTTCTTTCCTTTCCAGGTCTTTCTGGTTCCACCTATGCCAATACGTATGTGATTGGTCAGCCTGTCGATATCATCAGGCTGTACCATCTTGAAGGAATACATACTCAGACAGGTCAGTACCAGTTCACGGATTACAATCAAGATGGTAAAGTTACATCAACGGACGACCGACAGATAATTGAAAATCTTTCCGTTCAGTATTTTGGCGGATGGAGCAATCAGTTTAGATATGCTAACTGGGATCTTTCCCTTCTTTTTCAGTTTGTGAAGCAGAAAAGCAGGAACTATAACGCTTCAATGGCCTCACCTGGACTGATGAACAACCTGCCAAAAGAATTGTTGAATGTATGGTCTCCCGAAAACCCTTCAGGATATTACATGCCCTATAGGTCTTCAGTCAATACCCTTCATTCTTTATTCCAAAACAGTGATGCAACAGTCTCCGATGGATCATTCATCAGGCTGAAAAATATCCAGCTTTCCTACAGAATACCTTTAAAAGAGTCCTCACTTTTCCGTGATGTCAAGATTTACTTTCAGGGGCAAAACCTATGGACCTGGACTCGGTATTTCGGAATTGACCCAGAATCAGGAACCAGTAGTTTTTTACCTGCGCTGAAGACCTATGCGTTTGGTATTCAGTTTAATCTTTAAAAAATAAAAAATAATGAAAACCTATATTAAAATAACCTTTTTAACAGCAGCCCTGTCCATTAAAGCATGTCTGATTTCATGTGAAAAATTATTAGAGGTGGATACTCCATCTAACCAGATCACTTCGGATCAGGTTTTTGAAAATCTTCAGACTGCAAACGCCGCGTTAGCAGGTCTGTATTCGGGACTTTGGGACAATTCTCCCATTGCAGGTGACCAGTCAGGCATGTTGATGAGTATGTACACTGATGAACTCAGTTACTACGCGAGTGCTTCCACAAATGGTTTGGCTGAATTGTACCAAAATACTGTAATCGACACAAACCCAGCCCTGTATACTTATTGGACTAATGCCTACCAGAAAGTATATATGGCAAATGCTATTATTGAAGGAATAGAAAAATCTACCTCGATACCTATTGCTGAAAAACAACGGATCAGGGGTGAGGCTTTGATGATCAGGTCTCTTTTGTTCTATTATTTGCAACAGCTGTATGGAGATATCCCTTACCCAGTCACCACCAATTACATGATCAATCAGTCCATTTCTAAAACACCTGCTCTGGAGGTTTTGCAGCGTCTTACAAGCGATTTAAATGAGGTAATTCCATTACTTCAAGATCAGTACCGCCATACAGAAAGAATTTATCCCAATCGCAAGACTGCACAGCTCATACTTGCCAAGATCTATATGCTTCAAAAAAACTGGAATGCTGCTGAAGGTCTCCTGAAAGAAATTATCCACAGTCCTCTGTATCAGTTTCAAAATGATATTACCAAAGTTTTTGACAAATCGGGAAGCCATATCATCTGGCAATTAAAGCCACGGAATGGTGGCGATGCCACCAAAGAGATAGCTGTCTTTTATTTCACCAACTCAGCGCCTACATCAGTTGCCCTGTCTCCACACCTGATCAACAGTTTTAGCGGCAGTGACAAAAGAAAACAATTTTGGACTTCTGCTGTAACCGTAGGGAACAATACCTGGTATCGGCCTAATAAATACAAAAATCTTAGCAACAATAATACTGAGTATTCTGTGGTTTTCAGGTTGGAGGAAGCCTATTTGCTATTAGCTGAAACATTGGCTGAGCAAAATAAAATAAATGAATCCCTACAATTTATCAATGCGGTCAAGCAGAGAGCAGGAATTCCATTGCTTACAGGTTCATCCTCAAAAGAAATGATCCTATCTGAGATCAGCGTAGAGAATTGTAAAGAATTTTTTACTGAGATGGGACACCGGTTTCTGGATCTGAAACGTCAGGGGAAACTATCAGAATTGTCGACTGTTAAACCTAACTGGAAACTACATTTTGTGGTATTGCCCATACCTCAAAAAGAGCTTTTATTGAATCCTAATATCCAACCTCAAAATTCAGGATACTGATGGTACAATATCTTTTAAAACTTATTGTTCTGTGGTTGACATGTCTATTCACCTGTTTGTCAGGTCAAAGTGAAACAGCGATCATCTACGATTCAATCCGTAAAACGTATGGACATTATTATAAGCCGGGCAATCTCCAGCTTTCCCCTGATGGCAGATGGATTTCATTGAAAAAACAGTTTAAAAACAGTCGCGATACACTTTTAATTTTAGACCGTAAAAAAGCCGATCAGCCTGTGATGGCGCTGGTAAAGCGGAACGATTATTTTTCATTCATAAAGGATCATAAACTTCTTGTTGCAGGTGAGCGCACAGCAGAGTTAATTGATTTGATCAGTTTAGAGAAAATGATATACAATGACACAAAACAAGCGTCTGCATTACCGAAGTATCATCACTTCCTGTTATGGAATAAGGACAATCGCTTGTCGCTGTACGGTTCGTCAGGAAATCTGCTGAATGAAATTGAGAAAGTTACGCATTACGTAACCGACAAACAGCAATTGATTTTTGCGGTATGCAAAGAGGGGGGGGCCAACAGGCTGACACTGCTAACAGACAAAAAAGCAATTCCTGTTTATGAGACGGATTCTGAAATCAGAAGAGTTGAGTTGACAAATTCCGGTAAATATGTTACCATAACGGAGATTTTGAAAGATCAGCCCCAATTGATAGTTACTTTAGTAAATACTAAGACTCATGAGATTACTCATCTGAAACTAGGAGATTCAACTTACCTCAACTCTGTGAAAATCGTTGAAACATTGGATGGAAATTCGTTCTTTATAGATGTAGATAAGCAGATCAGAACAGACATAGAATACGATATTCCTGATATATGGTATGCCAACGATGGAAATTTAAAAGCTAAAAAAACCGGATCAAACGCTAAGAATGAATACTATCTCTGGAAATTAGGAATGCTTGAGCCCCATAAGTTACCGAGTATTAAATATCCGTTGTTTGCACCGATACACAATCCCCGTTACCTGCTTGCATTTGATGCCTATCAGGATTATAATTACGTTACCCACTTCCCTGTTATCAAAATTCAGCTATATGATACGGTAATAAAGAAGTTTACTGAGATTTTTGATCAATCTGAAAATTTGGTCGCATCACCGGTGAGTGACCACTTGTTAAGTTTTAATTACTTGAAAAAGAAATGGGAGCTATTTGATATTAAGCTTCAGCAAAAATTAATGATTGACGCTTTAAATCTTGACCGCCCTTTTTTTGACGAAGAAGGCAAAAACATATATTTTGAAAGCAAAAACGGACTCTTAAGATTTAATATTGGCCTCAAAAAACTGGAAGTTATCAAAAACACCTCAGGTCTGAGTTCTACTGTGTTGAACTTTCAATCACCTTATATTTCTAATTACAACAGTATCCGAGCAAGTGGATTATATCCTGATAAAATTACAGTTATCAAACTTTTAGATTCAATTAATAAGACTTCCTTTTTATCTTATCATAAGGGAACATTTAAAGAAATTATTCCATCTGTTTCCAATCTTGTTAGCGAAATGGTGTTGACCGCAGAAGGCAATGATGCTTTCTCGGTTGAAGAAAATTTCAATTTGCCGACTGCGGTATATTATCATGATTTGAAGCGGAAGAAAAAGTCAGTATTATTCAGCGGGAATAAAAAAGATGATACCGCCGCATTGATGAGACAGGAAATTATTCACTATATTAATAGTGATGGTAAATCTCTAAAAGGACTGCTTTATTATCCGATGAGGTTTAATCCATTTAAGAAATATCCGTTAATCGTCAGTATTTATAAAATTCAACATAAGCTGTCAAATGTTTATTTCTATCCGAATGGTGATGCTGTTGGATTTGATCTGCGAAGCCTTCTTGACCAGGGATATTTTGTTTATTTACCAGACATCGTTTTTGGATCAAAAGGACCTGGATTATCGGCATTGGATTGTGTGGATAGTTCAATTGATGCACTGTCTTCCTACAAGAATATCGATATGCAGAAAATAGGCCTGACAGGCCATTCAATGGGAGGTTATGAAACAAATTTTATTGCAACATATTCCAAACTGTTTGCTGCATACATCGCAGGATCAGCAAACAGTGATATTGTAAGAACCTATTTTTCCTATCACAATGATACAGGAAATCCCTATTTCTGGCAGTTTGAAAATGGACAATATGAAATGCCCGGTGCATTTACCGATTACAAAGAGCTGTATGTGAAAAACAACCCCATATACAACGTTGACCAGATCAGTTCGCCGATCTTGCTCTGGACAGGAATGAAAGACGAAAACGTCCTATGGGATCATACCAGGGAGTTTTTTGGAGGAATGGTGAGAAACAGAAAACAAGCAATTGCGCTTTTTTATCCGAAAGGGGATCATAATCTCGGAAAGGACACGGCTGAAAGCCGGGATCTGAACCTTCGGAATCTGGAATGGTGGAACTACTTTCTCAAAGACATGCATGATGTGGAATGGATTAACAAACAAATTAAAAAAGGACGCTGATAGCGTCCTTTTTGAGTAAATTACTGAATTTTGTACAGCGGGCTTCCGCACATCGTAGGGGAGATAAAAGTTCTCAGTGTAGATCCATCCTCAGACCATTCGCAAAATGCAGCAGTCTCAACGGTATTACAGTCTTCCTGAGAATTGACACAAAGACCCTGTGCTGTGTCAAAGTGATATCCTTTAACGATAGCACTTTTAGTGTTTGCTTCTTTTGTAGCAAACGCTGCTCCTGTACCAATCAGTACAATGAATGCAGAGAAAAATAAATTTTTCATAATTAAAAATAGATTAATGTGTACCTACTCTTGGATCAGGTTTTCGGCTTCCCCTGTTTAGATAGTCCGTTAATGGTTTTCTATACTTATGTCTGATCAGCTCATTTCCGATGATCACAAAAAGGTACTGGTCGGTCATGTCATAATCTGACATTGCTTTTTTTCTCCTGTTGAAAATATGGAAACTGCCGATATACTCTTGTCGGTCCGTACGATAGATATCCATCACTTTCGCTTTCTTCCATTCTTCTGAAGATTCAAACTTCCCTTTGAGTTCGGATTGTATCAATGCAAGATTTCCATATGCAGCGATGTTTTGATTCACCTTTAATGGTGGAGCTGACATCTTATGCCTTCCGTCGGACATGCTCGTAATCTGAACTTTTGCTTTGCTGATTGTATCAATCGTGTTTAGTTTCTTTTTCACCTTAAACTGATGATCAATTGTCAGAAACTGATTTCGGTAACTATATAGGTATATGGGCCTTCGAGGATTTTCAGAAACCGCAAGTTGTCCATCACTATCAAAAACTCCATCAGCCTGTTTTTCGAGAATGTGGTCGAACAATTTTATCTTAGGCTCTTTATGTATGTCAAACGATGCGATTGAAAGTTGACGGCTATCTCTATTCATGGTCCGTACTACGAAGCTCCCTGAGTCCAAAGGAATCATCTGGCTGAAATAAGCTTCTTTATAACTGATTGTTTCGGCATTCCTACTTCCCACCTTTCCTCTGTAGATCACGGGAACAGTTCCGTCATATAAAAAATAATAGGGGTAGAGAACCTGCAATCGCAGATTCTTAAATAGATGATTAATACTGTCGGGAATAATTCTCATTTGAGTAATCACATTTAAATCATAATCAACAGTTGTAAGACGCTGTGGATATGACTTATTCCCGAGATAAATATGTTTCCCATCATTCCCTGCAAAGTAATACTGGTCATGATCTAGATTTTTGATTTTGTCTTCAACTACAGGATACAGCAAGAATCTTCTTGTGAAATTATTTTCATGTTTAATAATATCTTCTGAAGAAATAAATAAAAAAATAACAAGTAGGATACTCAGAATATTAGTTGATACAATTATTAAAAGCGTTCTTTTAAAGAGATGTTGCTCCTGTCTGGCTACAAGAATAAGTGAGAGAAATCCTGCAAATACACATATAATGTTAAAGATCAGATGCTCTGTCCAACCTAACTTCTCCAGAATACCACCGCACGAGCAAGGCACAAAATCACTGTAATTCAAAATAAGAAATATATATATGGTAAACGCTGACATTAAAGCGGTAGAAGCATATACGCCAACATTTCTGCTTTTTTCGAATAATAGTACAAATGAAATCAACAATTCCAAAACAATAACAGCGTAGGAGATAAATCCCGCATAGGCACTTAATAAGGGAGACTGTGCTAATTGCAACTGAAAATTTTCAAAGTCCAATATTTTGCTTACACTAGCGTAACAGAATAATAGCACAAAAAAGTAGGCAATAATAGAAGGCAGTATTTGAAGTTTCTTTTTCATCGGAACTTATTCGGTTAGTGAAGTAAAGCTCCTGATTTAAAAGATTTAAAAAGTTGAAAATAGTACCAAAAACACTGTAGAAAGTATCGATTTTATTGATAAAAATACCCCAAACATTGAAAATAGTACCAATCTGATAAATACCTAGTTCAAAACTAGCTTTCTGTCTTGAATCGGGGAATTGAATCTAATGGAAAATGGTACTTTTTATGGAAAAGTGTGTACATACTGTTGTAGCCCGCAAAATTATGTCTGTAGGCGATCTCTTTAAAGCTAAACGGGGTGAACATAATATCTTCCAATACATCCATCATTCTCAACTTATTTTGAAACTGATGAAAGGTGTCTCCAAAATATTCTTTGCAGTCTCTTTGAAAATGATTGTAATTTTTACCATACGCTGCCGCCAGCTCCCGAAGTGAATTTATTTTTGAAACACTCTCACTATTCAATGCATCTTCCAGATATCCGAGATCATGCTCGCTTTGAGAAAACGAACAGCAGGGAATGGAAAGTTCCTGCAGATAAAATCTGCCTGATTTCTCCATGATGTTTATTATTCCTGTTCCCAGATACTGAGAAATCTTAGCATTGCTACTAATATTAATATTCACCGGAATGATCGTTGTAGTATCTTGCAATCTTATAAGCCCTAAAAGCTTTTTGTCAATTCCTTCTGCCTGATCCAGGCTATGATCGGTAATTACAAGCGTTTTTATAATCGTTGTGCCATCGTAATGATAATCACCTTGTAATATCTTGACACTGCGAAAAAAATGGAAATAGGTATCTATTACCGTCTTAGTCTGATTTAAGAGAATTTCGTTATGACCGGCATTTAAAAAGTAAAGAGAATGTTGAAGTTGGGAGAGCCTGGCCATTACTCTTCCAATCCTTCTCTCGATGATTGAAAGTAAGAAGATATTCATAATAGGAGCGACCTTTAAGTTTGCGGAGACCTAAAAGGACTAATATAGTATATTTATTTTGTAAATCAAATTATATAAATACGTAGTTATATCCGAAGGTGTTGCCGGAATCTACTATCTTATGTATGCGTCCAGGTAGCTGATGATGAAATTTTAATTATTTATATTTATCATTAAACTCCTCCATTTTGTGATCATAATGCCTGCTATTGGTAAATGCAACATATTTAATTTCCGAACAAAGGCTTACATCACCATCAATCACCTTTGTATATAAAAAAGTAAAGTGCTTCACTTTTTTTAGGGACTTAAGCCATGATAATGATTGCATATCTCCACATCTGGTTAAAATGATTTTCTCCAAATTTTTGCAATATTTTAAATCATCATAGTTGGTAAGGTTACCGCAAGAACCTAATATGAAAGATTGCAAATTATCTGAACTTTTCTTTAACCCATCTAAAGAAGTTAATTTGCTGCAATAATGCCCCTCAAAGCTTTTTAAGTTTGGAAGTATTAAACCATCAAAATTTTGAATATTGGATTCTGTAATTTCGAAACTTTCGAGTGATGCTGGTAGTTTTATATAAGAGAACGATTTTGTTTTTGGTTTGAATTTCCAAATTATTAACCTTTTTAAATGTGTATTTTC
The DNA here is from genome assembly GCF_003664035.1 of Pedobacter alluvionis. Taxonomy (GTDB): domain Bacteria; phylum Bacteroidota; class Bacteroidia; order Sphingobacteriales; family Sphingobacteriaceae; genus Pedobacter; species Pedobacter alluvionis. The sequence goes on along the minus strand of NZ_RCCK01000012.1, from coordinate 598,806 downwards.
TGACAAATCTATTCCATCATTATACCAGTCTACTGATAAGTATTCTAATTTTTTAAACTGAGTATAATCAATGTTCGGTTTAGGTTTTGGATTATGAATATTAATTGTAATCTTTTTTAAATTTTTTAGCTCATACAACCCTAAATAGTCAATATCAAATTTATTCAGATAGATTTCTTCAATGAAGTCAATCTCATTTAAAAAATTTAAATCTTTAATAGAAACTGAATTAATAGAAACCGATTTGATTTTAGTTACTTTTATATATTCTATTTCATTTTGCAAATTATCCCCACCTCTTATAGCTAAGGTTTTTCCATCTTTCGAAAAATTAAATCCATCTATATCCATAAATTAAGTAATGTTTAGATTTTCGATTATTTTAAAGATTTCTTTTCTTTCTGCATCTATTTCAGGCTCGTTGGTGGATTCAGTATCAATTGTATAACTACAATAAACTATCTTATTTTCGACAGCAAAAATCCAATTGTAGATAGTTAAATTCTCTGCCTCATCTTTGGAGTAAGAGATATAATAAACATAGTTATTAAATTGATTTTTTAAAATTTCAGCTTCATTTTCACCAGCCATTTTTTTTAAATAAGCATCTGCATCAAAATCACCTTTTCCTTCTAATAGTAAAGGAGTAATTCTAAAACTACCGGTTTGCTCAGTGTAAAATAAATAGGTACCTTCATCTTCCTCCGTACTAATTAAGTTAGAAGGATATTGAAAATTGATCCAACCTTGATTAGAAGTAAATTGACTATAATTCATAATGAGTGTGCTATAAAATTTATTGTTATTATATCTTATTATTGATTTCCAACAGGGTGTGTTTCATTAGGAATATTTAAATTTTTGTATTCTTCTTCACGCTTTTTATTTCTTGTACTATTTGGTTTTCTCTCTGCCTCATAAACTTTCTCTGTTTCTTGAGTTTGTGGATCTACTACTTGCACATCGGGTCTTCTGTTAGAGCCTGATTTTTTAATTTTTTTCTCAGTTACTACATCTTTACCTGGATTTTCTGCTTTCGCTTTTTCTTCTAATTCCTTAACTTTCGCTTGATGATCAGGTTTTCCCTTTGCCCCGTGAGGGTTAGGCGCTTTTTTACCTTCACTCTTTTCTTTCCCGCTTTCTGCCTTACCATCATCTCCCTCACTATTCAAGACACGCATTCCTTGTACAATAGCTAAAGTACCTCCTGCTTTAAGAATGTTGTAATTATAACCGGCATGTCTAACTATCCCGTTCCAATTATTGGTAGCATTACGCTTAGCTGTTTCATAAAGTCCCGGTCCTGAAGAAGAGGTTGCTCCTGCCGCACCGCTTGTAAAGATAATGTTTCCAAAAGGAGTATAAAAAGTGTAAGATTTTTCCAATCCTTCCAATTCCCTGTGCGCCACCACTGCATTTTCAGAGAAGTTAAACGGCGACTGATAAGCATACGTTTCAGCCAAAGGATCTATATTAAAGAACCTAACAAAGGAAGGATCGTAATTTCTCCATTTGAAAGAATGCCATCCTGTTTCCTGTTGCTTCTCCTGCCCCTGGAAGGCGTACAAATATTTTGGAGATAAAGAATTGTTTGTGTTCAGTTCTCCCGCAAACTCTAACCCGAATGGGTAAAAATCTGTTGATCTGTCAACAGCCGCATTCCCTAAAGCATCTTTATAATAGGTCAGCCTTACATTTCCTACCTGGTCTTTGTATTGGTAAAAATACTTATTTTGAATGAAATCATAATACCCCTCAGAAGTAGGAACAAACTGTAAATTCGTAAATACATGACCCGTTCCTTCAGCTGTGTATTGAAAGCCATCCAGATAATCCGTTGCTATTGAAGCATCCGATTGAGCACGACCTGAAAAATATTCATGAACTTTTTTAACTTTAATACCATCGGCACGATACAGATAGGTTGTGTTTTTGTATTTGGTACCCAACCCCGATCCAAAAGGATCGTTTCGCACTACATATTCATTAAATTTAATGTAGTTGGGAAGATTGAGAAAATTATAATTCAGCTGTAAAATGCTCTTGTCAACATGACTTTTCATATTGGCATTCTCATCATAGGTAATAGGATTTCCCGAACTGTCAGGATACCCCATATAATTTCCTGAGCTATCAATAACCGTGTTGAGCCTGTTTCCTGTATAAGTGTAGGTTAAATCATCGATTTGTTGGGCACCATGGTTTTCCAAAAACCGGGTTCTTTTAAGTGTTGTTACGTTACCGTTCAGATCATAAGATAAAATCTCATTATAGTAGTTGTTTTCAGGGATTGAAGCATTGGGTTCAGAATAAATACCGCTCTTAAGCCTTCCTATTGCATCATACTGATAAGAATAACGTTTTAAACTACTGGTAGAAGAAATCCAGTCAATTTCCGCAATATTGCCATTGTAATATGCAGGTGCCAGGGAAGTATTAATTGGATTTGTAAATTTTACCTCATAAGCGAATAATTTACCTCCTAAACTCTGTGGATTATTAACCTTTGTGAGCCATCCCTGAATATTATATTTATAATCGATACTCTGGATGGGAGTTGCTGAAGCAGTCCCCCCAATCTTTTTATTTTTAATTTGTGACAGTTCATTATAGTCGTTTTGAGCCAATATTTCAACGGAGTTATTGTCAACCTGATGTTTGTGTACCAGCAACCTGTTCTGGTCATCATATTCAAAAGTTTCAGTAACGATTCTTTCATTTTCAGCATTTAATCTTTTGTGATAGGTTTTCGAATGCTGAATAATTCCGGTAAAATCAAGATCATTTTCTTTTTTCGTATACCCACCTAAATGATTGATGGAATGAGTACTGGCAATCCTGCCTTTTTTATCGTAATAATTATAATTCTTAGTCCAGCCATTGTTTTCAATATTCTTTAATAAGGTAAGAACATGGAGCCCTTTGGTACTGTGATAAAGGGTCGCAGGATTGTTAGGAATATCGGTTAGTATTGCCTGCCCGTATACTTGTGTAGGAAAAGGAGGGTTAAAGCTATACGCTGGATATACATCGTAATAGTTAACACTTAATAGCGTCATGCTGCTCGTAGGGAAAGCATCCTTTGTATAAAATACATCCATACCGTTCAAATTAAACGGGGTGGTTGTGCGTGCTTCATAGTTTCCTGCATTGCCAGGCATACTATTTACTGCGGTTTGAATGGTCGATCTCGAATCACTACTGCCGAAAAAACCTGTGTAAAGTAGTCTGCCGAAACGATCATACTTGTTGAATATCCAGCCTCTTTGTGTAAAATTGTTGTTGGCGGTTCTCAGTACTGCGTCCTGCGTTAAAACCAATCTGTCCATCTTATCGTACACAAAATACTCCCAACCTTTATTCGGTATTTTCTTTTCTGCAACACGTCCGTCGCCATCCGGTCTGTATTGATAACAGAAGTTATTTAAAACATCATCGGGAATAGACGTTCCTGCTACAAGACTTTTAATAGCTTCAGAAGCTTTGGGCGGTATAATAAATGCTAAAAGATTATATTCATTATATACATAGTACGTATCAGCATTTTCCGTAGAGCTTAAAATCTTTCGCGACAATAAAACCTGATCATCTCCATTTAAAAACTCGATGGTTGTATTTCCGTCTTCATCCTTGGCCGTGTTTTTATAAATCATGTTTTCTTTATAAAAACCGTTGGTAGAACCTGTGTCATTAGCAACTTTAACAGTTGAATGCATCACACCATCAACGAACGTGGTTGTGGTAACATACTTTCTTATTTCGCCTGTTGAGTTTGCAGAGTATTCATATTTAATTGGTTTATTCGCCCAATCGTTACCCACCTTTTTTTGCTCCTGTAGTCGGTCTAAAGGTGAGTTTTCCAGCCTCTTTTCAGCATAGATCCTTTCACTTCCGTAAATGTTTGGATTAGTTGCATTGGCTAAGGGATTGGGGATAATTGCTCCGTTTTGGGTAGCTGACTGTGGTACAGGTAAGAATTCTTTTACCTGTCTTCCGAAGCCATCATATTCCAAATGGGTGACAACGTCTTTTCCTGCAGGTGAAGCCTTAACTTCAACTATTTGTTTTGATCTTCCTAAGCCATCGAAATATTCGACCGTTACGGATTTTTTGATGCAGTCTGCATCAAGACAGGTTGTAGATTGTATGTAGTTCTCGGTATTTGTTAGCTGTGCATTGCATAGGCCTGCCAAAAACAACAAGAGAAGGATAAATATATTTTTCATAGTATTTTATGGTTTGTAATGGTAGTTAATAGTGACTTGTGAGAGAAAATCCTGAGTGGAGGATTTGATATCTTTCTGCCATATCAAATCTTGAGTTGAAGACTCAAAGTGGAAGGATACCGCTAATACAGCAATAAATATTTTTTTCATGGATATTAGAGAGTGTTAATTTTGAAGCATTAAATTTATTCTAAATAGTCGTTTCAGTTACTGGGTATTTTGACGATATTTTATTATTTCTATATAAACAGCTGATTCACAGTTGTTAAATTTTTGTTAATATTACATGTTAACATTAGCTGTAACAAAGTTATAGTTGACGAGCGACAGAACTTGTCGCATTATATTTAATCATTTATAATTTTAATAATAGTCCAAAAAGCAATTGTTTTCAAAGAGGATAAAACAATTAAAAAGCCGCCTCACAATTAAAAATGAGGCGACTTTTCGATGTTGTGTTGGAAATAAATATTCTAACTTTTCTGCTTTGGATTAAACTGGAAAGTCATCTTCTGTTCATTTCCATTATTATCGAAAATCCATAGATCAATGGTATGGGTTGCATTAACTTCGGATCCGTAGTAGACTGTAAATACTTTCCCCGGTAACAGATAAGATTCATTGGGCTTCAATGTGACTGCTTTACCAGCAATCCCTATAAACACTCTTCCCTTACCATCCACTGGAAAATATCTCATGTAATACTGGGTGCCTGAATAATTACCCCCTGCTTTAATCGTACACTTGATCGGGACGGTTTCTCCAACTGCAATACTTTTGGGAACCGGCATGACTTCTACCTCAAAAGGAAAATTAGTCTTAACATCCAGTTCATCATTACAGGACATAATGGTAAACAGCAATGCCATGACTGTCACCAATGACAATACGATCTTCATCCGGCCTTCTACAAATTGATTTTTTATACTAAGATTTTTCATTGTTTGATCTTTAAATTAAAATTGATACCGTAATCCTATTCCTGCAGCAGGTCTGAAATGACCTGCCGAGGTTCCCCATATTGCTTTTGCTCTGCCTTGTACTAACAGTACAATATGGTCAGTCAGGTACGTTTCCAGCGAGAGCCTGCCGCCTGCACCATAAACAAAAGCATCTTCAGCCTCTATCAATGCTCCGTTGGGTAATGTGTTTTTGCTGTTATTGATGATTTCATAGCCGACTACTCCACTGATGCCAAGGTTTAAAGAAATATTCTTAGCTCTGTCACCAACAAGGGAAAAGCTGTATCCACCCTCAGCAAGAATGGTCTCAACAGGAATAGGATAACCTTCAAATTCATGGGTCCTGCGTGAATATTCAGCGGACCATAACTGATAGTTTCCGTTCTTTCCATTAATGGTCATTCCTGCCTGGATATAAAAATTGCTATGGATGGATTGCTCCTTTGAAACAAAACCGGCAGTAACTTCAAAACCCTTTTGTCCCCGGATTAAGCGTTGCCCGTACAAAATCGTATTGCCTACTGTAAGCAAAACGATGGTAAATATAATTCTGTTCATTTTTATTTAGCTTTTTGGGTTAAAAGATGAGCTTCAGCTCCGTCACCGGTTTAGCGTGGATGAGATCCATATTTTCAACTTCAATCCTTTGATGCCTGCCGCCATTCCGCTCAAAGATTTCAATAACAAAAATCTTATCATCGGCTAATGTAAACTGGTCCAGGAGAAACACATTGCGCTCGGAACCGCCGTCTTTAACATCTGTGAGTGGTAGATACAACCTCAGAGGAACCAGGTCGTTTTCCTGTACAGCGGTTCGTCTGGATGTTTTCTTGTCCGCAATTTTGAACGTCATAAAATCAATGGGAAAGGGTACGCTCGTTATGTTTTTTAGCTCCGTATGAAAAAAGTATTTTCCATTATAGATGTAGATCGATTTAAGCTGGAAACTGATCCCGAAGCTATAGGAACCGATATGTCGTATGATCTTTCTATTTTTATTGTATATCGATTTCATAGCGGCGTCAATCAAGGTAGGACGGTTGCTTTGTCCCAGATCTTCAAAAAGGACATCATTGAGTTTCTCCTTTATTTTTGTCTGCAGCATTTTTTCAACATCATAGTTTAAGGTCGCTGGATATTTGCTGTAAAAAACATCGAAGGAGTAAAAGCGACCATCTTCGGTAATGACTGAGAAATTCGTTTCTGTATCAAAATCTGCTACCGATGCTTTAATGCGCAGCACATTTTCTGATTCGTCCGCTTTACCTGCGATCAGGTTGTCACTGCCCAGATCTACATATTTGATTTTAGATGGAAAAATGATATGAGTCGTCTTATCGTAAGTTACGGTGAGCCAGTACGGCTCTATCTTTCCGGCTCTTAGCTTTGATTCTGTTTCGAGTGTGTCGCTTTTGGGTATTGTATCATGTTCCTGGGCACGAAGGTGTAAAGTCCATGCCGTCAGAAGCATGATCACTAACATATTTTTTAATAGTGGGTTCATATCTTAAATTGTATTGTGTTAATATTATTTTTTAGAAACCAGAAATAGTTTGTAACCGGCCTTCAGCGTAATTTTGGGCATTCTGACTTTTTTTGAAAAGTAGCCGGAGATGCCCTGTACAAGGCTTTTGCTCAGATCTGATTTAATCTGCTGACCTGCCGTTGAACTCATTGAAATGCTCGTTCCTCCGGTATTGCCCATATTAGCTGCGATATCAGTCAGCGCACTTCTTTCTGAAGAGTACGGGATCGCCAGCCCTGGCTGTCCATCTACATCATACACCGTCAGTTCTACCGCCATAATGTATCCTTTAAATTCCACTGACTGGATCAAAAGCTGAAGTCGTGTAGGCTGAAACTTAGCCATTGCGGTCAGCACAGTACCTTTAGGAATCACCATTTTATACAGCCGCACGTTATCTAATAGCCTTATCCGCACTGCATTGTCACTGGTGATGATTTGTGTGTCATGAATACAGGCTGCGATACTGTTAGCGATTTGATCATTGTCAGTTGCTTCTCCCGCTGTATAGAAATCCCGTGTATTCATCTGGCTTAAACCTGAAAGAAACGCGCTGTCAGAAGGTTCACGATACAAGGCAGAGACAATATTCTTGCGGGCAGGAAATAAAGCAGCAAAGGATGCATTCTGCTTTTGTTCTTTACCGGAATCACTAATGCCTGCAGCTCCAGGCTTGTCCTCTATTTTCGCTGCACTACCACCGGTAGGAAAATATTTAGCTGCCATCTGATACGATTTTTCCATCAGTTCCAATTGATTGGCTACAGGATTGGAAGGTGGTGTTTCCTTTTGAGCAAGTTCCGCTTTCAGAGATTTTATTTCATTTCTTAGTGCGCTACTCTCATCCCGGTCTTCATAGAAACTTCCCAGCGTATGCTGAATATTGCGGTAACTTCCCAGTGCCTCATTGTGATTGCTCTCCAAAGCAGCAGCAGGGGATGCCGGTTTTACACTTGAAGCAGTACTGTCTGCACTCCAATAGTCGGACAAGGCAGCCAGTGATTCCTTTTTCTCCTTTTCCTTCTGTTCAAGCAAATCAGCTTCGTAAGCTTTACTTTTGTCAGCCTGCATTCCTGCTTCGGTAGCTTGGGGAACAGCCTCATTTAATCCTGCCTTTTCGAGAAGTTTCCCATCCGATGAAGGCGCAAAGATCAGGTACATGCATCCAATAAATACGATCCCCATCAACACGAAAATCAGCGGCTTTTTAAGCTTCTTTATAGTATCACTCTCGTGCGTTTCTGGTTCAGGGACTTTGTTTGGGTCACCCTCCGTAATCCTTACCGTTGTCTTATTGTTATCATTGTCTTTCATGATCTTGATTTTTTTTAGTTAGCGAATCTTTTAGCTCTCTGTCTGTAATGGGATTGCTGATATGCCCCCTAACAGCAGTATTATTTACGGCTTCCGTTTTGGCATCGTACCAGACAGTCAGCACGACAATTAGCGTTAGCAGCAGGTACGCGGCAAAAAAACAGATGATCCATTTTCGCTGCTTTACGGGAGGGAGCTTTTGCCAATCTGAATTGAGATTGGCACATCGCTTTTTGATTATTGTCCTTATATTTTTCATACTTTTTTTATTATAAAGTTTAAAGCCCAAAACCCTTCTTTCGGGGAACTGTCTTTTGCTTCAATTCATCATTGACCATTGCTATTGCCTCCTTAACGGTAGGTACTGTAGAGACAGATAGCCCGGTTAATTCTGATTGTTTCATTAATTGTCCATATTGGTCTTTCTTTACAATCTCCATCCTGTCAAGCTCAAATGTCTCATGATGGTATTTGATCAGCATGAAGCAATTAATGTAGGGCTTCGATTCTCCGTTGTATTGCAGATAGGTATTCAGCAGCAATTCAGGTTTTCTCATATCTTCGGTTCCATTGCGACACGCTTCCAGGTACCTGCCTATACTTTCTTTCAGTTTGTCAGGATAGGCTGCCTGTGTATGGAAATAACCGCTGTACCCTTTATCTGTCAGGATTTTCGCGAACGTATCTAAGTCATATGCTTTTTCCATGATTCTTTTTTTAGCGTTCACTAACCCGTAGGTCTTTATTTTCTATGACACTGAATTTTTCAATATTAAATCCTTGTGGATTGCTGTCCGACCGGACTGAGTTCACGAGAAAGCATGAAGTGACCAAACTTCTTTCGGTCAGGTTACTCGCGCGGAGAATGTATTGCCTGGCAAAGGTCTTGACCCCATAGGGGTAAATTTCAAAATTGCATTGCACACTATCCACCTCAATACGCTGCTGGATATTTCCTGATATGATGCGGTTGTAATATCCTTTCTCCGATAAATCCTTGTAATAATTAAAGGCACTTTTATCGGCGAGGTCGAAAGCCCTTTTCATGTTACTTTCAATCGCACTTTTGTCCGGTGCTAGCGTAAAGAAAAGTTCATGGAAGCGGCGAACGTGTTCGCGCGCTTCTACAGGCCTGTTCGTCGCGGCATCCTGCGATAAGGCGAGCATCAGTGATTTGCCATTATCAAGAACGTAGATCTTCTGCCTTTGCTCTTCGGCAAAGCTGAAGGCTTTCCATATTGCATAGCCAACCACAAGGATACAGAGGACGGCAAATACAATGGCATAGAGCCTGATTTGCCTGAAACTGTTTTCCAAATTTCTTAAGGTTTTAAATTCCATTGTTTTATTGTTAAATGATCCTGATTTATTTTAGAAGCTGCCCGCCAATATTTCCCACTGTAGCTCCTGCACCGGCACTTGCTACATTAGTTGCCCCCCGAGAGACCTGAGTGACATTACGCATAAAGTTTCCTGCACCGCCTGCCTGAATAATCCATCCTGTCACGGTCGGTACCGTGAAGTACCCCACAATTCCGATGATCATGAAGATAATGTAGACGGTATTGGAACCATCCGGCACGAATTCAGGATCAGACAATCTTTCAATATCCTTTTCCAGCATCAGGGTCTGTAATTTGGCGAGAATGGCGCTGAAAATATCGGCGACCGGAAGCCACAAATACACACTGACATAGCGGGATATCCATTGGGTCATGGTCGATTGAAATCCATCCCAGACCGAGATTGCAAAGGCAATAGGCCCCAAAATGGAAAGGACGATCAGAAAGAAGGTACGGATGGTATCAATCACCAGGGCAGCCGACTGAAAAAGGATTTCAAGCAAATCCCTGAACCAGTTTTTGATCGACTGCTCCAGCTCGTATCCCTGACGTTCCAGGTACATTCCTGCCATGGTGCCCAGATCTTCAGGAGACCAGCCCAGCTCATCGAGTTTTTTATCGAACTCTTCATCGGAGATCAGATATGCCTGTTCGGGATTGCGAAGCATCGCCTCACGTTCCAGTTGGTCTTTTTGCTGTTGGAGCTTATTCAAGTCAAGAACCTGGGTTTCGAGCATACCGTGGGTTCCTTTCACTACCGGACTCAGCACGGCATTGATGGTACCCAGTACGATGGTTGGAAAAAACATAATGCAGATGCCCAGTGCGAAGGGTCTCAAAAGCGGAAACACGTCAATCGGCTCAGCTCGGCTGAGTGCCTGCCAAACTTTAAGGGCTACATAGAAAAGGGCGCCAAGTCCTGCTACTCCTTTGGCCACTGCCGCCATCGTGGCGGATAGGGGAAGCATCTCGTCATATAACGAGCGCAATATTTCGTGAAGATTTTCAAAATCCATAATACTATTTTTAGTGATGTTAAATGCTACCAGTATTTTTGATTGGCGGTACCATACAATTTGATCACACGTTGTGCGTCATTTTGCTTTTTGGCTCTTAAATAGCTGACCGAAATATTTTTATTCGTATAGTATCTAACTAGTTTGTGATACTCACTTACTTCTTTATATACCCGGTCAATTATTTCCATTCGCTCCTTATCGTTCATGGAAAGGGATGAGCTATTGACAATTTGTTTCAGTTCTGACAGCAGTCCTCCGCTTTCATTAAGAAGCTTACTATATCCGAATGCAATAGCAGTGAGTTCCTGCGGAGAGAAATTCGGATCGTTCATCATTTTTCCAAAATTCTCGACGTATAGTTCTGAAATATTGCCCACCATGAGTACGGTCTGCTGTACCTTTCGCGCATCCTTGACCAGGTTATTGACGGCCTTAAGCTTGTCGTAATATTCTTTGCCCTGGTCGTAAACTTTCTTGACTTCATTGAAGTTTTTGATCACATTAGAGACCGTACTGGAGGTCTGCACAATTTCATTGGCAGAATTCAAGATGCCTGAAGCCAGGTTGGTTGGATCTGTTACCACGAACTGGGCTTTGGCTGTGGCCATACTGATTAGTATCCCACAGCACAAGATTAATTTTTTCATTGTTCTGAATTTTAAATGTTAAGATTGAGTTGAATTTTATCGGTTTTCACTTTTGTACGCAGCAATCCTTTTAATCGACAGCTCTACATTGCCATCCAGCTCTTTAGCCAGTGCCATTACTTCGAGTTTTTCAGTTTCTTCAGTCGTATAAGTGAGGTATTCTTCCGGGGAAACCTCTGTCGCATAGACTGCTGAATGCGTTCCGCCGAGCCCGATCCACACTTCTTTATAAAAGCGTGAGGAATCGTTATTCATATTAATGGACAATACCTGACCTTTTTCTTTGTCGGTAAGACCGAGCATCGCCTGGATGTCATCGAACTTGTTCATATACTTGCGCTGGTCAAGCAGGATCTTGCAGTCAGAATTGTTGATGATACTTTCTCTGACGATAGGCGAGTGAATGATGTCATCAACTTCCTGGGTAACAACGATGGCTTCGCCAAAGAACTTTCTTACTGTTTTGAAAAGGTACTTAATGTATTCTGCCATGCCTTCCTTGGCGATTGCTTTCCAGGCCTCTTCGATCAGGATCAATTTTCTAATTCCTTTAAGCCTGCGCATTTTATTGATGAAAACCTCCATGATGATGATGGTCACAATCGGAAAGAGGATCTTGTGGTCTTTGATCGCATCGATCTCAAATACGATAAACCGCTTGGTTAAAAGGTCAAGCTGCTTTTCTGAGTTCAGCAGGTAGTCGTATTCACCGCCTTTGTAATAAGGCTCCAGCACATTCAGGAAGTTGGCGATATCAAAATCTTTTTCCCTGACCTGCTTTTCTTCCAGGATTGTACGGTATCCACCTCTCACATATTCATAAAACCCGTTGAAGGAAGGATTTTGATTATCTTTTTTGATCCTATCTATATAGCCACTCACAGCATTGGAAAGCGCCACCTCTTCCGCACGGCTGGGCGGTTCATCATCTCTTTTCCAGAGAGTCAAAATCAGGGTTTTGATGCTTTCTCTTTTTTCTATATCGAACACTCCGTCGTCGGTATAAAAAGGATTAAAGGCGATGGGATTGTCCTCGGTGTAAGTGAAGTAAACCCCGTCTTCACCTTTGGTTTTTCCTTTGATCAGTTCGCAAAGTCCCTGATAGGAATTACCCGTATCCACGAGCAGCACATGCGCGCCCTGTTCGTAATACTGCCTCACCATGTGATTGGTGAAAAATGACTTACCACTACCCGACGGTCCGAGGATAAATTTATTCCTGTTGGTGATAATCCCTTTTTTCATGGGTAGATCGGAAATGTCCAGATGGATAGGGCGTCCAGTAAGGCGGTCTGCCATCTTAATTCCGAAAGGTGAAAGCGAATCCTGATAATTCGTTTCCTCGGTAAAAAAGCACAGCGCAGGTTCGATGAAGGTGTAAAAGCTTTCTTCTGCCGGAAAATCACCAGCGTTGCCTGGAATTCCCGCCCAATATAATGTTGCTACATCAGTCGTGTTGTGGCGGGGTTTGCATTCCATGAGTGCCAGCGCACTTCCTGTATCATTCTTAAGCTGTTTAAGCTCATTAGGATTATCTGACCATGCCATTACGTTAAAGTGCGCCCGTATGGATGAAAGGCCGTAGGAGTGGGCTTCGTTCAGATAGCGTTCGATCCACTCTTTATTGATTTGATTACTTCGGCTATAGCGGGCAAGCGAGTGCATGTTCCTTGCAGACTTTTCAAACTTTTTAAGGTTTTCATCACTATTGTCCAGAAATAAATACTGGTTGTAAATGTGATTACAGTTTAAAAGCAGACCTACCGGTGCTGCAAAGGATAAACGGCAGTCACTTCTGTCCGTCGATAATTTTTCATAGCGAGTATCAGTCGATACTGTTCCCGGAAGATCATCGGTATCAGATACGGTATGGAGACACAACCTGTTATTACCGATCCTCATTTCTTCGGCGCCCAGGGCAATATCCTGAAGGGGTGTTCCATGCTGTCTCGAAAGCGTAAAGTACTGCTCCAGTAAGCCTTGCTTGTCATCAGTTCCGATAATATCATCTTCACTAAGCCGCTCCAGTTTCACATATCCCGAATCATTGACAATCCTTTCAAATTGGCTCACCGACTCCATAAACCTGGAGATCGCTTCTTTATCCCTTAATTCTTTTGGAACCAACACCCCTTTGCATAGCGATGAAAAGTTGCTTTGCATCCGCATTCTTTCCTTACTGGTCTTGGTAATAAAAACGTAGCAGTAATGATTTAAAAACGGACGCTCATTAAAATGCTGCTGGTAGGATTTGGCCAGAAAGCTTAAATCATGTTTAGCGATGTAAGGCTGATAATTTTCCTTGATGTACCAATCCTGTTTGTGGATTACCGTAAAATCGGGCAGCGTTTTCACAGCCTTGTGCCAGGCAGAATGCATGGCATCATATTCAGGTCCTGCTACCGTAAAAATTTCAGGAAGATGAACCCGGAAACAGGTCGTGATGTCAGCTTCCTTGGAAATGATACAATGGTCTTCAACTGCCAGTAGAGGAAACTTGCTTTCCAGCGTACTGGTTTTGCTTATATTTCTCATATGGCTGACGTTTTTGGATCTGATTTCAGATAGCGGTGGATGGACTTGCGGCAGATGATGTATCTAGGATGGCTTTTTTTCGCTCCAAGCTTCATCAACCCATGCTCACCATATTTTTTGTTGAGTGAAAAGGTTTGCCAGATAATCAATGACGCTCCGCTACCAGCGGTAAAAAGGCAGATGTAAGAATGAACTCCTGCCATGTAAAGGATCATCGTAAGGATCAGAATTCCAAGAAGCCCACCTGTGAAAATGAACAGGTACTGTGCTTTTAAACCTTTAAATTCCACGGTACGCCCAATGCCTTTGTTAATGTTATAGGTATTCATAAGGCTGGGGATTACAGGAAGAATGAACGGAGAATTGTTGCTGCGACAATCAAAAAGATACAGGCACCAAACCAACTTGCAGCAGTCTTGCTGGTATCCGGGTCTCCACTGCTGAATTTGTTGTAAACCTTAACGCCTCCGATCAGTCCCACAACGGCACCGATGGCATAAATTAGTTTGGTCGCCGGATCGAAATAGGAGGTGACCATCTGGGTAGCTTCATTGATGCCGCCTACTCCATTTCCCTGTGCAAATACACCTGTACCTGCCAGTAATACCATAGAGGTGAGGACCAGCTTTTTTCTTTGTTTTTCCATAATTAAAACAGATTAATTGTTAATTATTCCCTGCTTTTTGCAGGCTTGGAAACAAATGTATTGGGGTCATTAACCCGTCTTAATCAATTGGCATTCAGTGGAATTACTTGGCTTTCCATGACTTAAGTGGTGAAGAATTTATGTTGAAAATTAGATGCAATTTTGAGAGTGAATAGTTTTTTTTACTAAATTCATCCAAAATATTAGACGTGAAATACAGCCCTCAGGATAGGGAAGATTGGTTGGCATCAATTCATCCCGGATACGAAAATCAAACATTCATTTCTGAAGATGTAGCGCATCCAAGCCATATCCTACATTCAAGATTTTTTACGGAGAAGGAGGTTATGATTGAATACATATCTCCAAAAAAGATCTGTGGATTGGAATATGCCTGGGGTTATAATTGTCCTGCTTATAAGTCCAAAGAATGGAGAATGAAATGGATAGAGATGATTCATTCCCTTAGAAGATTAGATAGAGTGATTGATAATTTCAAAACCAAATCTGAAATCATAGCGCATATCCATGGGGATGAAGACCCAAAGGTTGTTATGCAATATGGGGATCATTATTTTACCACTAGCGGGCAACATCGACTCTGCCTAGCAAAGTTTTTGGAAGTTGATCAGGTGCAGGTTTCTGTACGTAAATATGTTTTTAATCGTAATTTGTTTTGTAGGGAAATGAGGCTAAAACGCTTTATGCCAAAGCTTATAGAGTATAGATTTCTTTCTAAATTTTATAAAGAAAACTTAGATCACGATTTTATTGGACTTAATACACAAAAAGATATTACGTACATTAAAAAGGAATACATAAAATTTCTCATTCATAGATATGAACTACTGATCTCTAATCCTCTAAAAGGAATTAAAAATGAATTAAAAGTATTCTTTTCTCCTGAAAGAACCTCATTTATCAATAATGATCTTGAGCTCTATCGATTAGATCGCATATTGCGAGAACAAATAGCTTATAACAGAAGAATTCACTGCAATAAAACTCAAAATTAGCCTTAAAACTGATTGTGGACCTTAATCCTGAAAACAGAAAAAAGAGAGTTGAAACATGGAGTGAAGAGAATCCCGATGGACGCTGGAGAAGATATAACAGTGCAGATTTATTATCAAGAGATAAAGCTAACCTAGATATCTTTTAGCTGAAAGATGATAATCTTGTTGATTTGGATAACCTACCTGAACCAGATGATTTAATCAACGATATCATCGAAAATATAGAAAGTGCTTTAGCAAATTTTTAAAACAATAAGAGATTCCGTATCCTAAAATATAGTTGATTAAATTACATAGTAAGTAAACCTACATCCTGCGGCCTTTAAGTTTTATCTGCTTTGGATGGGTTTGCTTTTTTTCTTCTATTTTTTTTGGCGTATCATCAGGTCTGATATTGATTTGAATCACACCTGCAAGAAAAGTTTTTTTCCACGGAACTCGCTTTGCAGTAAAGCGCAAATTCAAACCACATTTTAACAGGCCGGATTTAAGATCATCAAAATACTTCCTGTTCCAGCCAATTCTATCTAATAACCTTTCATGTGGAAAACTTACCGCAATTAAATCTTTTGGAAACTCTTTAATGTTTACGTAATCAGGCTCCTGGAATTCATATGTTTTTGGATTATAAGGTATGGTATATTCCCTTTTGTCACGATCGTAGTAAGATTCTATATCAGAGAACACGATACCCTTAGACAGAAATTCGTCCTTAGGGCGAAGTTTGTCCATTCGCATATCGACATAAAAGGTATGTCCTGCAATTTCAACAGTTGGCAACATTCCTTTCTTTACACGCAAATCGTAGGCTTCCTGGTCGACCATTACTTCGAAATCGGTCTTGCCGTTCACGTCATCAATGTTGTATTTAGCTGCCATGCCTTCCGGGTCTAATTTTACAAATTCCGGAATCTTAATGGTCACAACTTCCAGGTTAACGTTGATTGAAACATTTTTCTCCAGCCTGCTATATCGGAATGAATATCCATCATCCACTTCTTCCATGTCTTCATATGCGATAATGTTCTTCGGATTTGCTTTCTCTCTAAGTTCCAGCTTGTTTACATCTACAAGAAAGTCAGTTCCTTCGATAGTAATGAGCGGTAATTCACGTTCCATATATCTTTATTTTTAGGGTTGTTTTATCCCTTCAGTTCGAAATAAAGAGACCTGCCTCAAATGAATTCTCCAATATCAAAATCATCAAGATTATTCCGCAAAGTGGAAGAGCCGGAATCTACTCCCAGTGACAGCCTGCTGTCCAGAAGTTCGGCGATTTGCCGTGAAGCGTTTTCAGTCGAATTTTCCAATAGGGCGAAAAGCTCGGTTCCCTGTATTTTGTGAACGATGTCTGCCGCTTTTATTTGCATGGATGGTTCTCCGACTTCTTGTCGAAGTATCATCCCCACGGTTCCAAGTTCTTCAAAGGTAACCCCCTGGGCAAAACCGGCATCACCATCAGCAAATTCGTACCTGTTCCATTCTTCTTCCTCTTCTTCAAGATCAACTGTAGCCGTACTGAAAATTTCATCCAGCTCTTCCTGCGGAATTTGTCTTTTGAAATCTTTCTCCTTGATTTCTTCATCAAAATTATTCCCTTCCTCCACCAGGCTTTCTTTTTGGCTTTTAGAGGCAGTGTTTGGCACGATCTGTCTTTGCTGCCGCTTTGAATGCCCAATGATATCGGGTAGGATGCTATCCGTTTTACTCTCCTTTTCTACTTTTGTTGCTTGGCTATTGATGCTGATTTTATCGTGCAACAAAAGTGCGATGACTACCAAAAGGCAGATTACTATAACTGTTTCCATAATGCCATTTTTTAGAACAAACTTTTATATTTTTAGTCGAACTCCTGTGGAATCATATCTTCAAACATGGTAACATGATTTTCAGTGCTCTTATTTTTACTGAACTTTTTCATTATAAAATGGGCTTAAAACGTTCGTTGAAATAATGGGTGATATCTTCCCCAAACTCTCTGAAATGGTGTTCAAGGATATTATCAATGTAGGAGTAGAGTGTCGTCTTTTCTTCCCTGGTTAACTGCACAATACGCAGTAACCTTTCATGATATTCAGGACGTATATAAACGACCTTGCCGTTGCGTCCTGATGGGAAACGGTTGACCAGAAATAGTTCCTCATAGTCTGCTTTCTTAGATAAACCAGCCCGCACTTTTACCCTGGGTTTGTCATCCTTTTGGGTTTTCCGGTTCTGATCAGTGGTCTGTGGATTAAAAGTCTCATCCCCGCTGATCACATTCATCAGGTAGTCTTCATCGACATCAGGCTTTTCAAAGCCCTTGCTTTTATTATCAGATGCCATAACTTAATTTTTACAGATGAGTGATTTTTAAAAATTCGTTGACGAACAAATCCATTCGGGTTGCTTTCAGGAGCGGCATTTCAGCAGGCAACAGACTTGACCTGAATACATAACTTTCTGTGCCGTCTGTTTCCTTTCGGAAACGCTTGCTATCCATTATTTTCGTTTCCATGATAGGCAGGTTGATCCCATTAATAACACTTTCATAGGCATCATACAATCCAGTCTTTTCCCTGCCATCTACCTGGTTCCAGAACAGCCATATTTCTTGCTCCGTATTGCCATTGTCCGTTTGCGGAAGTCCAAGAAAAGCCTTCGTAAATCCCAATGTACTTTCCACGACCAAACGGTCAGCTGTCATAGGTGAAAAAATATAGTGCATTGCTTTCAATGTTGTCAGCACCCCTTTGGTGTTAGCAGTGCCTGGGAGGTCAAAAAATATAATATCCGGCTTAACCGCAGACTGGCTTACATATTCTGACGCCTGATCCAACGCCGTTTCGGCCTTGCATTTGAAAACAGGGTATGCTTTTTTATTGATGGAATGAAATTGCTTCATGGCTGCCTTCTTATGGTAGTCATTCTCCATAATAGTTTTCTTGTCACGTTCCCTCATACCCATCAGGCTGTACTGCGGAAAGTCACAGTCCATAACCACTACATTAAAGCCTAAACGGTAGTGAAGTACACTTGCCATTAAGGTGGTCATTGTAGATTTTCCCACACCGCCCTTTTGGGTGTAGAAGCTTATTTTTAAAGTTTTCGTTATGCTTTCCATGATGTAAAATTTTATTGTTTATTTCTTAACCTGTTATTTGGGAATAAATAATCGTGCATTTGCATATCCTTTCATTCATATATTCCAGCCAAGCCTTTTAGCTTTAATCCTGTACGGTGATCTGCATTCATATTTGCCGTGCCACCTATATTGTACAGCAGGTGTTAAACCCTGCAAAAAGAAAAACACCTTACTGTTTTTATGCTTTTGCGCTTTTAAAGTTTTATGCTTTTAAAACCTTATGCTTTTATTCCTTGCTGCCTGTGCGTAGTTCCTTTTTGTTTCCAGACTGACCTCCATTTTTTACTGCCTGCTTTAAAATTATACAGCAAATGAAGCGATTGATTTATCCACTGATTGATATGTGGCAGTGTTTAGCACATCAAAGGCAGTGTTTGGCGCTACTGCACAGTGCAATTCTTTTGTTGACAGCTCTTTACTTTGTAAAATGATTTTTAAAGATCGATTTAAACAAAAACAACCCGACAAAATGGACACTACGCTAAAGAGCATTGCGCCTTTTTCCCTGCTATCTGTAATCCGGTCCGAAGGACGGATTCTTGTGTTCACCGGAACACAGCAAGGTGTGTTTTGAGCTGCTGGAAATGAGTTCCGCAGCTCAAAACCCTTGCTCTTGCAGGGGGCTGGAAAACTTCTCCGGAGTCGAAGTTTATGTAATTTATAATGGATTGATTATGGAAGATAGTAGTCAAAAGAAAACAAGAAAAATTGGCCGTAAGCCCAAAAAAGATCCTGCTACCTTTCGGTATTCAATCAGTTTGAATTCAGAAGAAAACGCACGGTTCCTGTCTCTTTTTGAACAGTCCGGTATGAAAGTAATGGCCCATTTTATAACGGCTTGCGTTTTCGAAAAGGTGATTAAGACAGTCAAAATTGATAAATCTGAAATGGACTATTACATGCGGCTCACGACTTTATACGGACAATTCAGGGCGGTAGGGGTAAATTATAACCAGATTGTGAAGCTTTTGTATCGCAATTTTTCAGAGAAAAAAGCAGCTGCATATCTCTTTAAACTGGAAAAAGCAACGGTTGAAATGGCGAAATTATGCCAGGAAATCATCCGTCTGACACAGGAATTTGAAGCAAAGCATTTTAAAAAAGAGGAATAAGATGATCGCGAAAATCGGTAGGGGAGAGAATTTATTTGGTGCCCTTGCTTATAATAAGCTAAAGGTAGACAATGAAAATGGTCAGATCATCGCTACCCACAAAATGATCGAAACGCCAGACGGTAGATACACTGTGTCACAATTAGTCCGCTCTTTCGAGCCATATCTGATCGCAAATAATAAAACAGAAAAGCCGGTCCTGCATATCTCACTCAATCCAAATCCTAACGACCAGGTGAGTGATGAAAAGTTTCAGGACATTGCACAGGACTACATGGAGCAAATGGGTTATGGAAATCAGCCATATGTGGTTTTTAAACATACCGATATTGACCGTACCCATATTCATATCGTCTCGGTCTGCATAGATGAGGAAGGTCGAAAAATATCCGACAAATTCGATAAAAGGCGTTCTGTTAACATTACCAGGGAGTTAGAAATAAAATATGGGCTGCTACCAACAGTACCGAACGAGCAGTCGCAAAATCATAAAATATTCCGCCCGATTGATTACCGGAAAGGAAACCTAAAAAGCCAGATTGCTTCAGTAGTGCGTCATCTGCCAGCCTATTATAAATTTCAAAGCATGGGAGAATACAATGCCCTGCTATCGCTTTTTAATGTGACCAGCGAATTAGTTAAAGGTGAACTTGATGGAATAGAAAAAGAAGGACTTATTTACTCAGCCCTTAATGAAAATGGGGAGAAAACAGGCAATCCGCTAAAGGCTTCATTATTTGGTAAAAAGGCTGGATTACCTTTTCTTCGACAGCATTTCGAAAGATCCAAAGAAGAATTGAATAAGGAGCCTTCCAAAATAATGCTTATCAGTACGGTAGAGATGGCAATGCAAACCTCCACCGATGAAGTCAGTTTTAAAAAACAATTGCAGGAGCAGGGGATCAATACGGTTGTCCGTCGCAATGAAGACGGTCGTGTCTATGGGATCACCTTTATTGATCACAACTCGAAGACCGTGTGGAATGGTTCGCGCTTGGGTAAACAATGTTCTGCCAATGTATTTAATGAATGGTGGAACCATCAAAAAAGACCAAAACATACAACTGAAAAACAATCCCAAACTGCCAAAAATCCTCAAAAAAAATACGTCAAAAACACCGCTGAAAAGCCGCATCATCTGTTTGATTTTCTTTATGGAACTCAAAATTCAAATGCTCAGGATGAGGGAGGCTTTTTAGAAAGCCTAGATGGTTTGCTTCCACAATCTCAAGGCGAAGATTATGATGAGCTAATATTTGAAAACCAAATGAAGAAAAAGAAAAAACGAAAACCTGGTCGGCAAACTTAATTCCTCATTCCGGTAGTGGGTAATCATACAACAGCTCTCTTTTACTCCAGTACGTCTTCATTAATAAAGTCGTATTCTTTATCAATCAGTTGCTGTAAATATTCTTCAAAGCTGTCTGCAATGACACTGAACTCATCCGGATCATGTAAAAATCTTATAATCTGGCCCTTTGTTCCTGTTTCTGAAGGACTGAAATCAATGAACAACTGTGAAGTTCCGCCATTGTTCATGCAATCTGAAAAGTGAAGCCATTTCAGGCCTTTTGTTGTGCCGGTGATTTTTTTATTGATCTCTACTTCCTGATATTTACGGTCAATATAATCCGAATAATATTTAACTGCCATATCCTTATCTTCGATCATTTCTCGAGAGGACAGTAGGTAATATGGATATCCTTGCATGTCGGAGCCGAGAAAATAAAAAGCAATTTCTTCCCCCTCATATTCCCGCCAATACGTTCCGTCTACATATTTTAGCAGGCAGACAAGGGCATCCGGAATATCCGGGTAGATCCCGAAAAGCCTTTCAATATCTTCGTGGCTCGCTCCATGCTTAATTTTTTCAAAGTGATCCCAGGATTCTCCTGCCTGATTCTCGGAGTACGCTTTTTTCAGTCCGGATATATACTGTTGTGCTGTCTGATCCATGTTTTTAGTTTCTAAATTACGGATTTCTGGTGAAATCCAAAGTTCGTTATCCAAGTTAAATCCCGGATTGATTTTAATATCCCAAAAGCTTACCCTTAAGATCTAGCGCCATTTGACGCCAAGTACCGCCAACAAGTGCCAGTTTATAATACCCATTTATATCTTGATTTAGCTTGAGCTCCTAACATTAAAACAACAAAATGCAAGGAGAAGACGATTTAAGAGGTCTCGCTAAAATCATGGGATTTATGCGGGCAGTAAGCATAATTATAGTGCTCATTCACCTTTATTGGTATTGCTATGGATTTTTCCTTGAACAGCACTGGAACCTTGACCTGATCAATAAAGTCCTGGTAAACTTTCAGAATACAGCAGGCTTATTTTCGCATCCACTCTACACCAAGACTTTTTCGATCTTGCTGCTCGCTTTGAGCTGCCTCGGCACCAAAGGCGTTAAAAATGAAAAGATTACCTGGAAGAAAATTCACATCGCACTGGCGGCGGGGTTTATACTGTTTTTTCTCAACACCCCATTACTCAAGCTAGCTGTTGACACAGCAGTTTTCTTTTATACGCTTAGTTTAAGCCTGGGCTACATATGTCTCATGGTATCAGGTGTGTGGATGAGCAGGCTGCTTAAAGACAACCTGATGGATGATGTTTTCAATATGGAAAACGAAAGTTTCATGCAGGAAACCAAACTGATGGAAAACGAATATTCCGTCAACTTACCTACCAGGTTCTGGTACAACAAAAAACAGCATAATGGCTGGATTAACATTGTGAATCCTTTCAGGGCCACCATTGTGCTGGGAACACCGGGTTCTGGGAAATCCTATGCTGTGGTCAACAACTTTATCAAGCAGCAGATCGAAAAGGGCTTCTCCATGTATATCTACGATTTCAAGTTCGATGACCTTTCTACAATTGCCTACAATCATCTTTTAAAGCATACCGATAAATACGAGGTAAAGCCAAAATTCTATGTGATCAATTTCGACGATCCACGCAAAAGCCATCGCTGCAATCCGATCAATCCGGATTTCATGACGGATATATCAGATGCTTATGAATCAGCATACACGATTATGCTTAATCTTAACCGAAGCTGGATTCAGAAACAAGGGGATTTCTTTGTTGAGTCTCCGATAATTCTCTTGGCAGCTATTATCTGGTTTCTTAAGATCTATGATAATGGCAGATACTGCACTTTTCCCCATGCTATTGAATTGCTGAACAAAAAGTATTCGGATGTATTTACCATTCTTACTTCTTATCCCGATCTGGAAAATTACCTTTCACCTTTTATGGATGCCTGGCAGGGAGGAGCGCAGGATCAACTACAGGGACAGATTGCTTCTGCGAAAATTCCACTCTCCAGAATGATCTCGCCTCAACTCTACTGGGTAATGACCGGTGATGATTTTTCATTGGATATCAATAATCCAAATGAACCTAAAATACTTTGTGTCGGCAATAATCCTGACCGTCAGAATATTTACTCAGCTGCTCTTGGGCTGTACAATTCCAGAATTGTCAAACTGATCAATAAGAAAGGGCAACTAAAAAGTTCTGTGATCATAGATGAACTACCCACGATTTACTTCAGGGGACTGGACAATTTGATCGCAACGGCTCGTAGTAATAAGGTTGCTGTTTGCCTGGGTTTTCAGGATTTTTCACAATTAATACGTGATTATGGCGATAAAGAAGCTAAGGTTATCCAGAATACGGTAGGCAATATATTCAGTGGACAGGTGGTTGGAGAGACCGCAAAAAGTTTATCTGAACGTTTTGGGAAGGTTCTGCAGAAACGACAAAGCCTGAGCATCAATCGAAATGATAAATCCACTTCAATCTCAACACAACTTGACAGTTTAATACCGGCTTCCAAAATTTCAACACTGACCCAAGGTGTATTTGTGGGTGCTGTATCAGATAATTTTGAGGAACGGATTGAACAGAAAATTTTCCATGCAGAAATCATTGTTGATAACGAAAAGGTAGCGCAAGAAACCAAACAATATCAAAAAATCCCACAGATCGCACTATTCGAGGATAATGAAGGAAAAGACACCATGAAACAAGAAATTGAAGCCAACTATAAGCAGATCAAAACAGATGTAATCAAAATTATAACAAATGAGCTGGAAAGAATTAAGAATGATCCAGATTTGCAGCACTTAGTACCGAAAGATTAAAATAAATGGAGGTGTCATATATCATGATATGAGTATGGTTAAGATTACATACCCTTTTTAATAATAAAATCCCCGAAATCTACTGTTTTGCTTACATTATCTTTGATTACTTCAAGTTTTTTCTCCTCATTATCACTTTCGTCTATAGAAGTATAAGTCACAGGAACAACAATTTTAAATTGATTATCCATAATACCAAATAAAGGCTTACCATCTGCCTCTCTTTTAGATATTATAAAATAATGATTATCATAGGTATAAGGCACAATGCTTGAATACTCAAAAGGAGCCAATAATTTCAGATCTGAATTGATGATACCCACCTTACCTTTATCATTGGTAGCTGTAATTAAATTTGCTTTATCTGATAACAAAACAGCATCTTTCAAGCTGAAAGGGAGTATATCTTTTTTTAAATTTTGATCAAAAACATCTATACTACTTTTGCCACTTTGTTTTGCAAAATATTTATCGCCTATTTTTTCAATACTCTCATATTGAAAAGGTATCAGAACTTTTTTTCCCTCAGCAATTACTCCCATTTTTTGGTTCTTATCAACAACCACATCAATGTTTCCCCGCATATTTAAATGATGATCTATATAATCCGGAAGAACGATGAGTGTTTTGTTTTGAATATCCAGCCAAACAAGGGCATCCGGTTTGTTCGCATTATGAGACATATAATAAAAATCGCTTCGCTTTTCAAGCCCGTCGTTAGTAGCCTCTACAATAACATTTCCTTTGGCATCCGATATTCCATATTTATTGTCTGCGTTTTTAAATGTTTTATACAGTCCCTTTTCTTTGTAATTTTTAATGACCAAGCCGTTTATTATAGTGTCTGTACTCTGAACATCTGCATCTTCTGCAAATTTTTTTCCTTTTTCCTGAGAACAACTGTAAAGACTACCTAGTATAAGTGAAAGTACTATTAACTTTTTCATTTCTTTAAATAATTGCATTTTAAACTGATGGAAATATAACTTAATCTTTCAAGAAATACAGACTTAAGTTTAACAAGCTTGAAAAGGAAATTAGTAAGAAAACGTCAAATAAAGAAGATAACATCCTATCTTCTAAACTGAAATGATTTATAGAGGAAATATTAGTACCCAGGAACAGATACGGCGCGTAAAGTTTGACCTTTTATCTCCATGACTTCTCCAGATTCATTAAAAGAGATATCAAGCGCTCCTGATAAAAATGAAGCTAATTTTGCAGTACATTTTTGATTAGGTGAAGTAATTTTAAAAGATTGATGCCCCTGGTATACAGTTGTACTTCCATCATTCATTTTCATGATTTGATAAGTGCCTTTTATTGAACTTTTACAATTCTTTTGATTGATGTTAATCTGAAAGTTCTTAGCATCAACTAAGTATAAAACATCAGGTTTAGTTTTGTCTTTATCCAATAAAAAAGGTTCTGCTTCTAAATTTTTTAGGTCGAAATACCATTTTGAACCTTTTAAAGTCCCATTCAACAACTGATCTTGAGGAACTTTATATTCTGCGATTTGTTTGTACAAAGGAGGTTCTTTCTCCGCTTTCTTTTTATGTTGTGCAAAAATGGTTTGCGATAATAACAAAAGGACTAACAATATATTTTTCATTTTCTAAAGTTTAGTAGTTAGCAAAAAATATATAATAATTTTCGATGGGAACGCAGCCTATATAAAAATCAAGTTCCCGCAATTGCCCAACTTGTGATGAATCCAAAAGCAAAGATGATGAGCGGGAAATAAGTATGCAGTGGACTTGATTGAAACAAAAGATACTACCCTTCATAACACACCTCTGGATAAATGAATGCCTTTTGTTCGTACTATTGCTTCCGAACTATCAGAAACCGATGATTTTTTTTCGACCGTTTCAGCTGATTGTTCATTGTCTGACATTATAGTTAGCTGTATTTTTCTATCCACTGCCGAAAGTTCGGTTTTTAAATCAGTTAGTTTATTTTCCTTCGACCATGTGCCTTCTACAATATCGTGTAAAACGGGAAGATCTTTTTGCAGTTCGTCCAATTTCTTTTGTTGCTCACTCATCAGGCCCGGTATTTTATCGAGTGCATTGAGAAAGTTCATCGCTGCCAGCTTGGATTCTGTTGCCATGATGCCATTATTGTAGGTGTATTTGATATTATTCTCACCCGTAATAAAAAACTTATTGACTTTAACATCTGCTTCCTCTTTTTGAGAAACCTCTGTTTTAACGAGTAAGGTAAAACCGTATAAGCTTCCGATCTCCTGATACTCTCCCGAAGTCCTTGCTTTCTTTGCGATTTCGTTAAGTTTACTACCAATTAGTTTGACATCTGCATCTTGTGGTACGTCGTGAAGTTTAATCGGATTTAGCACTACTCCATCTTTATTTTTCATGATCCTTTTTTCAAGATTACTCCAATCCAGATTCATCCGATCCAACCGGGATTTTGCAGCTTCAATTGACACAGTAAGTTCCTCAAGCTTAAATTTAGAAACAAATTTGGACCGATTATATGCCTGGCGCTCACTTTCCAACCCGGCAATCTGCTTTTCCAGTTTTGCCTTTTCCAACAAATCGGTATTCCCTGAAAGGATAGCCACATATTCAGAAAAATTCATTCCTGACTTTTCATCCATGCTGCCTTCATCAATAGTCCGTTTTCCGAGGCTGTTATTCTTGAGCTGATCAATAAACAGTTGCTTATTGTACAACAGGTTGAACTTATAGCTGTCAAGCGACTTTTCCACCGCATAGATAATTACATCAACAGTGTTTTCAGCAAAGAACTTGGCTATTTCATTGCCTTTTCTAATCGCCCTGCCATCCCGCTGCGCCAGGTCACTTGGTCTCCACGGCGTGTCCAGATGGTGGATGGCTACTGCTCTTTTCTGAGCATTAACACCGGTTCCAAGCATTTCAGTTGATCCAAACAATACCCGGATCGTTCCTTCATTCATCCACCTGATAAAATCTTTACGCTGCTTATCGTTCTTCGCTTCCTGAATGAACCTAATTTCATGAGCTGGAATATTATGGTCTTCCACGAGCTTACGTTTAATTTCAGAGTACACATTCCATTCTCCAGGCTTATAAGTGCCCAGGTCAGAGAAAACGAACTGCGTTCCTTTCTGTGCATCATATTTTTTGTAGTATTTGGTAAGATTTGCGGCACAATGGGAAGCTTTATTATCGGGATCATCTTGATATTTTTGGCTGATCATCCGCATATCCAAAGACATTTTCCTGGCATAATCCGTTGCAATCAGCATTTTGGCTTTTTCTTCGCTTTTGGAGAGCGGTTCTCTTCCCAATAAAAGGGCGTTACCTGTCTTGGCAAACTCCATCAGCTTTTTGATGAAAACCTCCTGCTCAGGAGTAGGAGGAATGTTATAGAGGATTTCTTTTTTTTCAGGACGGTCAATACCGATGTCCTTTGCTGTTCGGTAATCCGTGATCTCCGAATAGAATTGCGCCAGCTCAGGAACTTTGATGAAGTAACGGAACCGTTCTTTCTGTACGATATTATTCGCTACTGAAAATTCGTAATCTGTCGTTTTCCTTGCATAAATGGCAGCCCATGCATCAAAACAGGTAATACCTTGTTTTTCCAGGGCTTTGGGACGGAGGTATTTGAATAATAAATACAGCTCAGTCAGTGAGTTGCTGATGGTAGTTCCGGACAGGAATGTAGCACCGAGATCTTTTCCTGTTCTTTCCTGAATGGTACGAATAGCAAAGAGCAGGTTAAGCGCTTTTTGGCTTCCCTGCATATTACCCAATCCTGCCACACGGTCGTGCCGGGTATTGAACATTAAATTTTTAAAGCGGTGGCTTTCATCAACTAAAAGGTGATCAATGCCCATCATTTTAAAATCTACCACATCATCTTTTCGATTTTCAATGTCATGTTCCAGGGTTTTCAACCTTACTTCAAGATTTTGTTTTCTGACAAGTACCCCTTTAAGCATCGCCCGCGATATGTCTTTACCTTGCGCCTCCAGTGCATCCAGATTTTTTTCAACGCTATCCAGTTCCGCTTCTAAAATTTCCTTTTGCAGTTCCGGTGACTGAGGGATCATTCCAAACTGATCGTGGGTCAGAATGATGCAGTCCCAATCATTATTCTTAATGTCGCCGAAAATCTTCAGACGTTTTTGTGGTGTAAAATCCTCTTTCCCCGGATACAGGATTTTGGCATGGGGATAGGCAGTACGGTAGGTTTCTGCTATTTCATGGACATTTGCTTTCAGGCCAATGATCATGGGTTTATGTACCATTCCCAAACGCTTCATTTCCTGTGCAGCGGTACACATAATCAATGTCTTTCCGGCTCCGACCTCATGGTCACAGATCGCCCCGCCATTGAGTTTGATCATCCAGACCGCATCTTTTTGACTGGCATAGAGGTCGTCAATTCCGAGTGCCTTTCGGTCCAGGCCTGGGAACTCCTGATGAGCCCCATTGTATTGGGGACGTACAAAACAGTTAAAAGTATCGTTATACGAATCGGTCAGGCGTTTTTTAAAATCGTCATTCTGATTGTGAAGCCACTCACTGAAAGCGGTACGAATTTCATCAATCTTACTATTGGCCATTTGGATCGCCTCCATATCACGAACGGTAACTTCCTGACCCCCGATTTCTACTTTTTTGGTGATATTAGGCGTGGTGTTGACCAATGCATTTTTTAGCAGAGCAATTCCATCGAATGTTCGGCTCTCTGACTGTATCGCATACTTTTGGGTGATCTGCGCATTCTTTTTATCACACGCAATCGAAAAATCATCACTGGCTTCTGTATAATTGATTCGTACTTCGGTCTCGAAAAGGTGAGAGGCAAAGTGTTCATAAATCTTTGTCGGTATCCAGCGTTCGCCAAGATTAAAGTCCAGTTCTTCAAATTCAATTCTTCTGGGTCTTGCTTCCTGTAGTGCGATAAGACTGGCTCTGCTTTCAAGGTCACCTGAATTTTCAGCCAAATAAGCTTCAGTCTGTTGTGCTTTTTCCACCACGTTTCCAGAAACCCATTTTTCAGTGATCTCGTACTGCTGAATGAGTGGATTGTAAAAAATCCTGCCTTTCAAAGCTGTTTTAAGATCTTCAATCGGCATTTCGCTGATCTGGTACATAAAGTCCAGATTGACACTTCCATATCGGTTAAGACAAGCAGCCAGGGCTTCTTCGGGATTATTGGTCGTAAGTGTCGTTGTCGAGAAGGTAACAGGGCGGTGGAAGATGTCGGCTTTGTGCACTACTCCACCCAATACTCGCTCTAAATAAGGAACTTCTTTTCCGGAAGCATCTGTTTTGATTAGCTTGATATTTTCTGCACTGTTGAGATTACCGTATTTTTTGACAAAAGCATCATACAGGTTATTAAGCATCTGTCTTTCATGTTCATGCTCGGTTTGTTGTTCCGCTTCTTTTTTATAAAGTTCTGAGTAAATATCACGAACAGATAGGTAAGCCTCGGCCCTTGCTTTCTGCGTTGAAGGCAGGAGCAGTGGATGAAACTCCGCTGCTGATTTATCCTTGTTCAACTTTTTCAGGTAACCGACCTGACCGTTTTGAAGTACAAGAGAATCATTTCGATGGCAGTCCATAAGAGTACTTGTAAAAGCCGTCGGCTCGGTATTGTTCGAAACCGTTGATGCTGTTTCAGTTTGTCCATTGTAGTTCTCAGAGAATAAATCACCAATGAATGCTTCCTGCTGTGTTAAACCTGGTTTTATTTTCTGGGCATTTGAGGAAGCAGGAGCGTTACTTTGCGCATCCGGCAGGTTGAATAAACTGGGCTGATAGCCAGCTGGTTTTCTCTTTGTGGCTGATTTCTTTTTTGGATTTACGCTTTTTGTGGGAGCTTTAGAAGCAGGCTGTAACTGATTTTCATACAGGTCAAAGAGGCTTAACTGTACTTCACCTGAAGAAGTCTCATCAGTTTTTTCTATTACCGTATTTGCCGGATGCTGTGTTTCCTGTTTCTCAATAAAGGTTGTAGCTGCCTGTGCAGTAGTTTCTTTACTAGTAATTTGCTCTATAACAGAGTCTTGATGAAGCCCTTGTTTGTATAGCTCTACATTCAGATAGCTGCTAAGATCTTCAGAAAGCATTTTGCGAAGTTCCACAGAGATACTATCCACGCCGCCAAACTGCGAGTAAGTAAGAGCAGGTTTCCCATATCCATCCATCGCTAATGTCCGGCTCGTATGAATAATTCTTTCACTGCCATGAAACAAAGCATTGCCAGGTGTTTTGTATTCTGTCAGCTGGCTTTGGCAGAATAATTCCTCTCTTGCAGTAAGGCTATTTTTATGGGTATTCTTTTGAAGAATAATCAAGTCACTGCCAACATCAGTACCCGCATTTTCACTAAAGAGATTGTTTGGAAACCTTATCGCTGAGATCAAATCACATTCTTTCATTAAGGCTTGCCTTATAGGTTCATTACTTGGGCTGTTCAATACGCCCTGAGAGGAAATAAAAGCAAGCAAACCACCATCACGCAGCATATCGATCCCCTTTAAAAAGAAATAATTATGAACCGTTTTAGCGGATTGCTTTCTTGACTCATCCTTTCCTCTGCTGTAAGAAAGGTCGAAAACTGCGGTTTCTCCAAAAGGGATATTGCTGGCAACGACATCATAACTGCCATTTACTTCTGCCGGTATTTCTTCAAATTCGCTAATGTTTACCTCCGCATCAGGATAAAGCTGTCTGAGTATTTTACCCGTTAGCAGGTCTTTTTCATAGGCAGCAACAGCAAATGCTTCCTGTTGGGTAAACGAATGGATGAAAGCACCGACTCCTGCGGAAGGTTCAAGGAATTTTTGGATTTTAACATCGTGTGCTCTTAGAGTATCCGATATTGCGTCAATAATTTTGTCAGGAGTGTAGAACGCTGTTAGTACGGAACTGCGCATACTTTCAACGTACCTTCGGTACTCTTTTTCATCGACCGAATGATCAAGTAAAATCTGCCTCAGCTCTTGGACCATAGGGTAGAAATCATGGTCGGTTTTTCTCCAGTGATTAATATCAACAGGCTCTTCAAAAGGATTCAGGATAAACTTGAGTCCACCAAACCCTCCATACTGCATTAATGCACGTTTTTCCTCATCTAATGCAGATCGTTTACTTGTTTCAAGCTCAAAGACTATACGGAGGGCATCAATGTTCGATCTAAGCTGCTGTCGTTTATTGAAGCCCATTTTCCTCGATCCAGATTTGAATGATGCCCGTTAACTCTGTATAAAGGATGTCAAACTCAGGACTGTCGGCAAACTCTTCGGTTAAGGTATATTGTGCGAAAACAGTTTCGCACACGGTCAGCATTTTTATGGAAAAAGGACGAAGCTCTTCATCCGCCATAAGCTGATGGAATTCGTTACAGACTACTTTGAAAACCAAATCAAATTTTGAGAAGTGTAAATCCTCAAATAGAACTTTTTCAGCAATTTCTGTGCATATATCTATACGATTACCGTTAAGGAAAGCTTGCTCGTAGGTATTCTCGGCCAACTTTAAGCGTTGGTCAATAAATTTTAAATCATTTGCTAGTTCAGGAAAACTAATGTGTAGTAACTCCTTAAGCCTTAATGCAAAATAGGAAAGGTCCTTTCTCTTGTTATCCATTTTATTTTTTATGATGGATAAAAATATATTGGAGAACTACTCTCTTTATTATAATGCTTTTAATGGCACCATTTGGCTTAGAATGTCCTTTTCGAACAGTAATAAAATTATTAATATATTATACCCACAAAAATTATAACCTGCGAACTATGGAACATCCAGCAGAAATCTATAACAAAGCCAAGCGCATTATTTTCAGCATTTTTAACAAGGACGGAACTTTGGAAGCTTATAAAATGTTGGATAATTATCGTAACAAACTAAAACCAACAGATTGGTTCGGTCTCAAAGCGGAGCTAGATTTCTATTCCAACCACAAAGATGAATTTACTCTTGACCCAACTTTTGATTTTGGGATAAAATGTGATTTTACAGGGAATTTTGACGGGGTTGATAATTGTAGAATTGATATTACGACAAATCTTGATTACAAAAGACTTCATGATTACGAAGCCATCCAACGCAAGGATAACAGAAAGTATAAAATCGTTGTGATGGATAAACAAACCGGTAAAATTGCCGATATTTTCGATCTGAATTTTCCTATTGACAGCTCCGGCGAAGGAAGAATATTTGATATTGCACTATTTATGCCATCTGATTCAGACCCGGATGGTCTAAGATATAATTTCTACCAGGATATCTGGGAAATAGGCAGTATTGATACTGCTTATTACAGTACTCACAAAACAACTTGTACTGATTGGTACATTCCTGATTTCCAATATCTGACTCAAAATTTACCCGATGAAGTTAATTATGATGAAGAAATTAAGAAACATGCGGTTTCGAGTTCTAAAGTTCTTGACAGATCTACCAACAGCAATATAGTTGCTTGTGCACAACCTTTTTACGCTATTACCGATCCTCATACCGGAGAAGGAGACTGGGTGACCAAGGTTTATTGGAAGCACCCGGTCGTCGCTGATTATATTGATGATATTCTGTTTGTGATCTAAAAGGATAGATTTAATCAATAGGAACATGACTTATAGTCTTTCTGTTGAGATACCCTTTTATCAGGATTCTTCCGAATTTCTCTGTGTAAATTTTAAAAGAAACTATTCCGACTTTAAGAAATTGAAAGATAAAGCACAAACAGATCTCTGTGTTTTTTTACAAGGTCAAGTTGAGTTAAAAGAGATGAATATTAATGTTTTGAAAGCTTTGCCGGTACTCTGTTGGCGTATATCCGGAGTATCTTTTAAAATACTTTCCAAAAGATGATGGATCACTAAACTGCAGCATGTCGGATATTTCTGAAATATTATTAAACTTGTTAGACAATAATATCTTAGCTTCCCTAATCAAGCCTTCATTGATGACAACACTTGGCGATTTACCAAGTACGTTTTTAATAACTTTTGAAAGGTGCCTCAATGATATATGAAGTGAATCAGCGTAAAATTGTACACTACGTTCTGTTTTTATATATGTGTTCAGAAAAGCAATAAAATTGTCAGCAATCTCCTCACTGCGATTTAGTTTCATCTTCGGCACATCGTTCCCTCTATAAAATACTAATGAAGATGTGTACAAAAATGCAAGAAAAGAATATTTTAAAATCTGATTCAAATATGGGGTATTAACATCATATTTCGTCTTCCTGTATAAACTAGTGAGATCAGAGCAAACGTCTCGTGATTCCTCAGTAGTCAACATACAATGCATTTGAATTTTATCGGAAAATATACGTGCCATTTTTTCACTCTCAGTATATATTCCTATAGATTGCAAATAACTTTTTGTAAAACTACACCCTATAAATGAACAGTCTTCTGATTTTTTTCTAATTTCATATTTTGATCCCGGTAATGCAAAAAATAAGCTATTACCATTTAGAATATAAAATTTAGCATTACATAAAAGGTGCAGGGATCCCCTTTCAATATGGATTATAGAAAAATTAGCGGATTGGAAAGGGTACTCTAATCTAATATTTTCAAGGACGTCTTCCTGACAGAAAACAGTCAGCTCTGGTGAAGTTTCCAAATCATCAGTCTTCATAGTGTGTTTAGTGTTAATTATATATCATCAACAAAATTACACGTTTTTTGAATTTGCTTATCAAATTAAACATTAATCTTTCTTTTAGTTCTTTCAGCTAAAAGAAAGATTAAAATATTATTTTAAGTTTTTACCAAAAAATTCTGTAAGTTTTTCCAGTGCGGAAGAAACAAAACAATCAATATCATAGAGGTCGAGGTGAGTTGCATTATCAATGATGAATAATTCCTTCGGTTCTTCAGCGGTTTCGTATGCAATCTCATTTTGTTTTCTACTTCCAGCTTTACTTCCAGCAATTAATAGAATTGGATTGGGCGATATCAACTTAATTGTATCCAATGCTGAAAAAGTTGCTAGTTTTTCCATTGAAGAGGGTAATATCTTATTCTCCCAATTAGGATGTGCACCTCTAGAAGTATTAAAATAGTAGTCTGGTGCCTGTTTTAATAAATCCATTACATTCGGTGCGTCAGCAGGAGGTATCAATGGATAATAGATAGGTTCTTTGCCTAAAGCAATTTCACTTCTAGTATGAGAACATGCATCTAACACCGAAATTAAAGTTTTGTGGTCTCCAAATTGCTCCGCCATCGCTCCACGTTGATCCGTCATTCCACTAACAGTAGCAACAGCTTTAATTCGTCTGTCAGTTGCTGCTGCTGTTGGAGCTACACCGCCACCTCCACATATTCCCATTACCCCTATGCGCTCAGAATCTACTTCAGTTCTTGTTGTCAAATAGCTCACAGCATTCTTCGTGTCCTCTACTTTCGTAAATGGATCTTCATCAAAACGAGGATAACCTTCACTTTCTCCATAAGAACGATGATCAAAGGCCAACGCTATAAATCCTTTTTTTGACAATTCACTGGCGTAACGTCCAGAAGTCTGTTCTTTAATGCCACCTCCGGGTGATAGAACAATTACTGCGGGTCTTTTTTCTCCCTCTTTAAAGTCAAAGGGAATATATAAATGACCAGCTAAGGTTAAATTACCACTTCTGAAATGTACACTCTTAGGTTCTTGAATACCTTCATCCATTTTTGAATCGATTATTGAACCTCCTTCTATTGAAGAATTATTCTTTTCCATATTTTAACTTTTAATTTGATGTAAAATTATCATTTAAACCTTCTTATGGTTAAGTCAATATTCAGTAGAAAATAGTCAGATAGTAGCAATTTGTAATAGTAGTTGTTGGAGGGTGGCTATTTTCTATTTAACTGATTTTGAAAATTCTAAATCGTCTCCATATAACATTGGCGAGAGGTCGGAAAAGAGCATACTATTTCTTTTTTTTTGGTTTGCGCTGCTCAAATTCAAAGCCGGTTTCGCCGTTTTCATTCAATTTGATAAATGCATTAAACTTATTTCCGGCTTTACTCTTCATTCCTTTTATCAGTGAGGTTTTTCCTTTGACCAGTAAGCTTTCTATATCTGAAATGCTCAATTGTACGCCACACACATAGCGGTACTGCACCCAGCCACATTCCACATCCTGACATTTAACAATCTTATCGCGTATCAACAGTTGATTTCGGCATTTAGGACATAATAGCTCAGGCAAATTTTCATGGATAACGGAAGTATTAAGCAATTCCTGCGTTATAGCTGAGGCATAGTTTTCCATTTCTTTTTGAAATCTTGGGGAATCAGCTTCACCATTTTCGATTTTTTGCAGTGACAGTTCCCATTCAGCAGTCATCAAGACATCACCAATTTTTTTGTCTTTTACGAGCTCATACACCTGCAAGCCTTTTTCGGTGGGTATTAAAGATTTTTTATCTCTTTTCACATAATCTCTGGTAAATAATGTTTCGATGATCGATGCCCTGGTAGCAGGCGTACCTATCCCGACTTGCTGTAAAATCTTACGCGCCTCATCATTTTCAATCACTTTTCCTGCATTTTCCATCGCGGACAGGAGCGAAGCTTCGGTATAAAGTGGTGGGGCTGCTGTTTTCTTTTCCATAACTAAAGCTTCCTTAATCTTCAGTTCATCACCCACATTGAAATCCGGAAGATCCTGCACTGTTTCATCATCTTCCTCTGAAAACAATCCTTTGACGGCACGCCATCCCGGTTCAATGATTTTGCAGCTTTTCAGGTAAAAATCACAATCCAGTATTTCTGCTGTGATATCAGTTATTTTTTTTGAACATACACTGGATACAGATTCCAGCAGGCGGAAAGCAATCAGATCATAAATTGCCTTTTCATTTCCGGTCACCGAAGAAGGTACTTTTTCAGTGATCAACAGGCCATGATGGTCAGTTACCTTTAAGTCGTTCACAATTCGCTTATTGAACCGACCCCAGTGTAATGTGGAAACCGCGTCTTTAAACCGTTCATGATCGCCCAATGCCCTAAGCAGGTTCGGAATTTCCGGCCAAAGGTCTTCAGGGATATACTTACTGCCGGTACGAGGATATGTGATAAATTTGTTTTCATATAGACTTTGAGCAATCGTTAAAGTCTCATCTGCTGATAAATTCAGCTTTTTATTGGCTTCCTTTTGTAAACCTGTCAGGTCAAATAATAATGGTGGCTGCTCGGAAATATTTTTGCTTTCCACAGATGTAATTGCTGCAATGCCTTTGCGCTGAATAGCCCGTAACAATTCTTCCGCTTTTTTCTTGTCGTCCCACTTTGTTTTAGAGGTGCTTTTAAAGTCAATAAAGTCTTTTCTGTGCTGCAGGACAATCTGCCAATAAGGAATCGATGAAAAATTCTTATTTTCCAGATACCGTTTGCAAATAAGTGCCAATGTAGGTGTCTGTACTCTACCCAGAGAATAAATACCCGTTCCTGCCGCTATGCTCAATGCCTGCGTAGCGTTGATTCCAACCAACCAGTCTGCACGGCTTCTACTTTTTGCCGCCTCAAACAAACCGTCAAAATCCCTGCCGGGCCTGAGGTTGGCGAAACCCTGCTTAATGGCTTTTTCTGTAAGCGAGCTTATCCATAGCCGTTCGAAGGGTTTATTGCAGTCTAAGTACTCGTAGATGTATCGGAAAATCAATTCGCCCTCGCGACCCGCATCGGTAGCAACAATTAGAGTGTCGCATTTTTTAACGACCTGCTCAATGATATTCAACTGCTTTAACGCACCGGAATCTGTTATATAGCCTTTATCCTTCTTCACTTTTCGAATGGTAAGTACGAAAGGATCAGGTAGGATGGGTAGGGCTTCTTTTCTAAATCCAACAACTCCATAATCTTCAGGCATCCCCAATGCGATCAAATGACCAAAGGCCCAGGTGACCATATAACCATTACCTGTTAAAAAGCCATCTCTTTTTTCAGTGGCTCCCAGAAGTGCTGCTATCTCCCGCGCAACGCTTGGTTTTTCTGCTATTACTGCTTTCATTTTGTAAATTTTTGGGTAAAAAAAATGCCTGGTAACAGGCATTTAAGAATGGTATTTTATAGGATGATTAAATTTTTCTGCCTTTCGATTTGGTGGGTGTATTTCTAGTGTCCTGCTTTTGCTGCTCCTTCGCCGTATCAGGGTTGGCCTGACCGGATTTCAAAGGTTCATTATTTTGTTTTGTAGACTCATTGGTTTTTCCATCCGAATTAACTGCCACCTGTGTCTTATGTGCTTCTGTCGGTTGTAGCTGATCCTTCATTTCATTTGGGTTTTTGAAGGCGAAATCTGTATTTCCGGTTTCTTTGTTATAAGTGATATAGCCCTGATACGCTTTACCTTTTTTATCTACTAAGCCATCAATATGAATGGTCTGGCCTTCTTTAAACTGATTGTATTGCTCATCAGTAAGTCTTTGACCTCTGAATTCAGCCGGCGCTTCCCTGGGTTGATTTTGTACTTGAGAAGTATTCTGCGTCTGCCTGTTGTCTGTTGTCCGGTCAAAGAGAAATTCAACATATCGCTTGTCCGCGTTGAATTGGACAGATGCATCGAAAGATGCTCCCTTAGATGAAATCATCCCTTTCAATTGCAAAGGCTGCCCTTCTAAGAGTGTTTGCTTTTGGTGTTCATTGAGTACTATGCCTTTTATTTCATCCGGAACCTTAATTTTATCTGCCCTGAGTGCAATCAGTTCATTCGTTAACCGGTCTACACTGATGATTGAAGGGATCTTTTCCCCTGTCTTACCGTGTGTCAGCTCGACAATCCTGCCCATATTTCCGGTTTTGAGCAAATTGGCTTTATCCTCTTTGCTAAACTCATGTCCGAAAAATGAATAATTTAAATTGGGTTCCTTACGGATACCATGAATAGCCACGACAACCTTTCCTTCTTCATTGGCCTGCAGTGACAGTCTCGCATCCAGGCGGGTAATGGCCGTGCCTAAGTTTAAGCTGATGGGAACCAGCTCATTCGTTTTATATCCTTTCAATAACGGTTCAAGGATTTTCATTTTCTCCATTTTCTCCTGGCTAAGGCCTAGATTGGACATTGTTTTCCAGTCAATATCTTCTGCTTTATAGCGGTATTCTCCAGTAGATTGGCCTCCCTCAGAGGCTGTTGCTGTTTGTTGATTTTCCATTGTATTTTGATTTAATGATTCATTTTGTTCTTTCTGCTCCTGGGATATTTTTCCGTCAGGTTTCACTTCGTGTTCTGACAAAAGCTTATTGCCTTGAGGCGATGGCTTTTCAACTGCCTCTTTGATATCAGCGGCTTTCTGTACTGCCGAAACTGAAGGCACCTTGAAAAATGAAAACTTGGTGGGGTTTTTAAGCTGGCTTAGGAAGTTTTTAAAAAAATTGGAGAAGATGTCGCCGTTTTTATCAACCCGCATAAACTGATTTTCATTTTCTTTATTTGGTGGTACTGTTTCCAGCTTGCCATCTTTTCCGACGCCCTTCACCGCCTCAAGTTTCATGGTTTCCTTGTTCAGGACCAAGAGAATGTCAGAAAGCTGGTCAGGGCTTTCCTGTTGAATGTTTTGTTCTTCGCTCATAATGCTTGGTTTTGTAATTTGCTTTCAAAACTACATGCATCATATTCTCCGATATTCAAAAGTCGCTCAATGGCGTTACTTGTCTTTCTTTGTCCCTAACTTTTCCAGGGAATTGGAAAAGCTGTTTCGTATAAACTGATGGACATCGGAAAGCTTATAGTAGATCTTGCCGCTGATCAGGAAGTAAGGAAGCTTACCGGACGAACGGTAACGCTGCAGGGAGCGGGAACTTATTTTAAGTTTCTGTAAAACATCCTGGTTATCCAGAAGTTCTTCGCCGTCTATAGCACTCAAACCTTTGCTATTGCTCCTGATCTGGTCGCTCAAAACATCGAACCTTTCCAGAAGCCTTTTCATCCAATACTGGAATTCCATTTTGTCGATTTCCATAGCATTTTCGTATTTAGAGGTTATTGTTATTTCCTTCCAAAGTTGAAAATCAGGTTTTGACTGAAACGCCAAGTATTACCAATGGAAAAGTAATGTTTGTTGAAAAAAATGAAATTGCTTAGCTGGGTCAGAAGAGCATAGATGCTCATTTAGAGCTGTGATTTTTTACCAAATGAGTACCAGCCAATTGGCAGGGATTGGCAATACGAAGACATTGCATTGCTTAGAACAATACAAAAAAACTGTTACATTAAAGGTTAGCTATTGTGTTCGAATGAACTTAGGAAGCTTCCTTATCCATATATTCCTCCAGTGAAGTTTTCAAGCGGTCCAGAAATGCAGTTCTGCTGCCGCCCCTTACTTTCATCCGGTGAAATGCGTGGTGAATATCGCCGAGCTTTATTCTGAATAGAACCTGCAAAACGGCTGTTATCTTACGGATGCCTACTCTGCCGCCTGATATACTGTGTGCTGCATGTAGCGCATAAAGAAGTTCAATCAGAGCATTTTTGGAATCGCTCCAGTAAAACTCTTTGTCATGAGGGACCTCTACAAAATCAGGTTTGATCTTAGACATCAAGTGTGAATACATCAGCTCACTGGCAACAATACTGGCTACTTTATAATCATAATATGTGGAAAATTGGGAATCTATTTCAAAGACGTAACTGTCTAATCCACTGTCAAAGTTTATTTTTCCAAGTTCAAAATACTCATGGTCCAGATCAGTCCGCCCTGAGCGATAGTAGCGAAAAAAATCTGAATTGACGATCTGGTCCTGGTATTCGTGTTTTAAAAGCTGCAATTCTCCGGAGTAATATTTCTGCCGGCACTTGCCTTCTGCAACAGGGCATGATATTTCAACCCGGTACACCCTGTTGTAATACATCAGTTTGCCCAGGATCTGTGGTTTAACTTTCCTGAAGAACTCAATTTCTTCGGCTTTATTCGTAAATCCTTTCATTAAAACGTGCTGTTTCATTTGGGCAAGCAGTTCCCTGAGGAAGCTGGTCATGCGGTAAGAATCGGCAATGATGTTCGAGGATTCAAGACTTGTCCTCTGCTCTTGTTCTGAGATGCGTAAAATCGCATCTTGGTAGATTCGTTGTGACATGGTGTAGTAGTATAAGTGAATAATTACTATTCCCTAAGAGGGTTATTTCATCAACTTAAGAAATATAATTCACTTTTTGATACTGAAATGTATCATTATTATGATTTATTATATCCACAACATAATACATTATGTATTATTAATATATGTTTATTCTGCATTCTCACAAATGCATTAATACTTTAATTTTATATTTTTAGCAAGGATTTATATTTGAAGCGAGAGAATTCTAATGGAAAAATTTATCTATCACTCTGTAATTCAATTCGAATTGGTTTACATAGCCAGTGGCAGTACATTTACTCTATTTTTGTATTTTTGTGAACTGAAAAATAAGCCAAACCATGACTGATCCGGTAAAGCCCTTAAATTTTGAACAGTTAATCAACATCCTTTCATTCAGCAGTACCGCCACTGCTGTGCATGTTGGTGAAGATGCGAGGATTGAATTTAATATCGATTTCTTTTTCCCATCTTTTTAGCTATTTCTATAGCGCTAGAATTAATCTCACTTAATGATTTTTTTTTGCCTTCCTGAATCCAATTTAGTAATTCTACTCTTGAAAAGTAGAGCCGATTTCCTTGTTTGTAAAAAGGAACTTCACGCTTGCAAACTTTCGTGTATAGTGTTGGCAGGGTGAATTTTAGAATCTCACACGCTTCTTTGGCTCCTATAAAATCATTTTCTGGTAAATCTTTCTGATAAGTTTCTAAAAGAACTTCGATTCTATCTAATTTTTCTTCCATCCTTGCCATAAACTTAGGCAACTGCTCAAATGAATACTCTTTCATAATTTTTTTCTCAATTGTAATTAAATTGGAAGCTTATCTAACTGAATTGGCAGAGCAAGGATGTATTTGGCTATCATTGTCATCCATTACCGATGGAGCTGAAATTAGTTTTTCTCCAATATTGAAAATACTTAGTTTGATCTTTTCTGATGCTTCTTTTTTCAGACTATCTACAATCTTAGTATATATTTCAGTTGTTTTAATATTTTTATGTCCTAGTAATTTTGAAACTGTATAAATCGAAGTGCCGGACGCAAGTTGTAAGGTTGCGAAGGTGTGTCTGAAACCATGAAAAGTAAAATGTTTCTCTATACCCGCATTTATAAGCCATTTTTTTAGTTCTTTAACGACATGGTCATACTTTAATCCATCAAAAACCTTTGCATCTGCAGGACCTGGAGGGCCAAGTAATTGAATTATTTGATTGGAAACTGGATAATACTCGGCACTTTCAGTTTTTTCCTGATTATACAAAATATAATAATTGTCTTCAGCACCTTGAATTTCCTTCCATAACAGGGTTTCAACATCAGAATATCGGAACCCCGTCATGGCTGAAAATAAACCTGCTTTTTTCACTACTGGCAGATCACAAGGTGATGTCGCCAATTTCTCCAATTCATGCATAAAGAGAAATTCCCTATGGGTGTCTTCAGGTGTTATACTGTCCACAATTCTACCCAGGTCAACAGGTAAGAACCTTTTTTTATAAGCTTCTTTTAAAGTACTTTTAAATTTAGCAAAGTAACTAACGGCAGTATTAGTTTTTATCTTTCGTTTTGCCCGGCCTATTCCAGGCGATGACAGAAGGAAATCGGCGTATTCTTCGCAGAAAGTTTCATTCAAATGGGTGAACGGAAATTCTTCACCTACGAATTCCTTAAAGTAGTTAACAGACATCCGCCAATTTGCACTCCCTGCTCTTTTTGCGGCTTCATCTTTAAAAAAATCAATGAAATTAGATTTCAATTTTGATTCAGACAGAAAATCGAATCTTCTATTTTGGACATCAAGTTGACGTTTGGCCCGCAGATGCTCTCCCAAACTTAAAGTTTCTTTATTGTGATCCCTTTCCAATTCGGTTCTCGGACGCCCATAAATAAATATTTTTAAATAATACTTTCTTTGCATTTTCCCAGTTTTTGGATTTGGGACAGGAGGGTAGATATCTAGAAATAAGGTTTGTCTTCCTTTACTAATTGCCTTCTTTCTGAGTGTAACTTTTGACATATTAATAGCAGATTTAGTGTTAAATTAATGGGTAGAAGTGAGTAATACATTGCAATTGCACTCAAAGGCATTATTTGGCTTTATCCGGCCAATAAATTAGATATGCAATAGTACCCGCACACGAAGTACGCTTTAGAAATAAAAGATTGATTACTTATGGTTCCGCTAGAATAAATCTTTTTAAAATAGGATCAATATCCTGTTTGGCGACATAAACAAACTTACCGACATTATATTTTGGAATACTGTGCAGAATGATTATACTTTGCAGCGTCTTTTCAGCAAGTGAATATTTTGCAAGTATTTCACCGATTGTATAGCAGTTTTTGAGGGATGGGCGTTTGTTGCCACCCAATGCATTGTTGCGCTCTGTTATTAAATTTGCTGGATCGGAGAATATGGCATCAAGATCTTTTTTAAGAATGCGGATTTTTCTTAGAGAAAGATTTATAGCGTTGAGCCTGCCGGAATTTACCATATCATAGACCGTTCTCGGATCGCATTTCAACATGCCTGCCACTTCCTTAACTGTCAAATATTCTAAACTTTGGACAGATATATAAGGAACTTCCCTTTGTTTCTGGGTTTCGATCTCACTTTTCTCGATCTTTTGTTCTTTAATTCTTGCCTTATATGCTCTCTTCGCACATGTATCACCGCAGTACTTGGTAACTGTAGTTTTGGCAACGAACTCGTGCCCGCAATGCTGGCAGATTCTTCTAATCTTAATATTTGAACTCATAACATTTTATTTTGCGGATACTAAGACACATTAAGATACATTAAAGTGCAATAAGCTACATTAAGATACCTTAAGCGAAGTTATTTCTCCGTTATTTAAAATTTATAAGAGTTCAGTTTTTAAGGGACAAATGGGGGACAAAACTGACCAAAACAGATCAATACATTAAAAATTCAATCAAAAACAATTTTAATTAAATTACTAATTATCAATGATTTAGTTTGCTTTAATTTGTTCTGTTTTGCGTACTTACTTGCCGATACAAAACTTAGTAAATATATTCTCCAGCAAGTCATCGGTGGTTACCGTACCGGTTATCTCACCAAGATAATGCAGCGCCTGTTTAATGTCCATTGCTAAAAAATCGGAGGTAACCGGATTATCTACATTGGCCAAAACGTTTTGTAAAGCATGTTCTGTTTGTTTTAACGCTTCTACATGGCGGATATTGGTTACCAGGGTTTCGCTGGTGTTAATATGATGCAAGTTAACCTGCTCCAGTAAAGTGTTTTTTAATTCATCGATGCCCTGTTTCTCTTTGGCAGAGATAAAAACAACATTTAAAGCTTCAAAAGCTTTACGTTGTGCATCGGCAAGGAGATCGGCTTTATTGACTAAAATTAAATAGGGGATAGCCAGCTGTGCCAAACCCCGGATCTGCTCTTCAATTTCTAAAATACTTTGAGCGGCATCGGCCATATAAATGATCAGTTTAGCCTGTTTCATTTTCTCCAGCGTGCGTTCTACTCCTAAAGCTTCGATTATATCTGCTGTATCGCGGATTCCGGCGGTATCGATAAAACGGAAAACAATGCCGCCTATGGTGAGTTCATCTTCAATGGTATCGCGTGTGGTGCCGGCAATGTCAGAAACGATAGCGCGTTCCTCGTTCAGGAGGGCATTTAACAAGGTAGATTTGCCTACATTGGGTTTGCCAGCAATAACAATGGGAACCCCATTTTTAATTACATTTCCCATTTCGAAAGAAGAGATTAAACGTTGTAAAACGTAATTGATCTTGTTCACCAGGTTTTTCAACTGCTCACGATTGGCAAATTCTACATCCTCTTCGGCAAAATCAAGTTCCAGTTCGATCATCGAAGCAAAATGGATCAGTTGTTCGCGTAATCCTTTTAATTCATTGGCAAAACCACCTCGCATCTGTTGCATGGCCACATCATGTGAAGCTTTAGAATTAGAGGCAATTAAATCGGCAACAGCTTCTGCCTGACTCAGATCGAAAGCCCCGTTTAAAAAAGCACGTAAGGTAAATTCGCCGGGTTTGGCGGCACGGGCACCTTTGCTGATTAACAGGTTAATAATCTGCTGAATAATATAGTTAGAACCATGGCAGGAAATTTCTACCACGTTTTCTTTGGTGTAGGATTTAGGAGCAACAAATAAACCCGCCACCACTTCATCCACAATATGATCGCCATCTTTAACCAGGCCGAAATGTAAAGTATGCGAAGCCTGTTTTTCTAAATCTTTTCCTGCAAATACGGCATTGGTAAGGGAGATAGCCTCCGGACCAGATAAACGGATTACGCCAATGGCGCCAGAACCTGAAGGGGTAGATAAAGCAATAATGGTATCTTGATTGTTCATGTGCGGTATTAAAGCTGCAAAAATAAGGCTAATCTATGGGTATATGGTGTAAGGGAAGTAATTTTTTTCAGATTGGTTCATTGGTTAATAGTTCATAGTTGATGGTCTGGCGGATATTCGAATTAAGGTTACAGGCTTAAAACTATGAACTGGCAGAAAGCCTGTCAGCCCTTCGACGCCACTCAGCGTAACACAATAAGGGAAAATAATTAACATTAAGCATGGGTTTGAAAGTACATTACAGGCAGAAAACTTTCATTATAAACCCGATAACAGTGGACGCCGATCATTCATCGGCTGGAACGAATAGCGGGACTACCAGAGCCCACGAACTACTGACATTCATTTTCAAAACCTAAAAACGTCATTTATACTTATTTTTATGCAATAAATTATCTCTCAAAGTGACCTATCGAGGAGA
This sequence comes from Pedobacter alluvionis, assembly GCF_003664035.1. Classification (GTDB taxonomy): domain Bacteria; phylum Bacteroidota; class Bacteroidia; order Sphingobacteriales; family Sphingobacteriaceae; genus Pedobacter; species Pedobacter alluvionis. Next base: position 554,323 of record NZ_RCCK01000012.1, on the reverse strand, counting down.
AATAGATTAATTTACTCCCAACTTATTAATCGTTTAGACTTATGACTCCTGACTACAACTAATTATTTAAAACATTTTATCAGCGGCTGTGTTTAGAATTCAAATCAGAATAAGATTTTTATGACGAATAATTTACCCCTCACCGTAAAACGATCGATAGAATTATTGGGGCTAATGGCCATTGCAGCTGTGATGGTAATCGGACGAGATATTATCATGCCGATATTGATGGCTTTTTTTATCAGCATCATGTTGCTTCCATTGTATCGTTTTTTAAAAAGAAAAAAAATACCAGAATCGCTGGCCATTATTTTGCCAATTTTATTAGTAGCGCTATTTGTGGCTTTGATTATTTGGTTTTTTTCTAACCAGATTGGTATTTTGGTTAAAGATTTTCCTCAGATAAAGGCAAATGTAACACAGCATATCGATTCTTTAAGCGATTGGATCAGCCGCATTACCCATTATGATGATAAGCAGCAAAAAGCATTTATACAGACCAAAAGCGACGATTTAATGAATATGGGCACCTCGCTTGCAGGCGGTGCTGCAGTTACTTTAAGTGGCATTTTTGTATTTATCGGGTTGTTGCCTATTTATATTTACCTGATGCTCTTTTATAAAGACATTATATTGCGCTTTATTTTTATGTGGTTTAAAGCAGACGACCACCCAAAAGTAAAAGGAGCGATTTATGAAACCGAATCGATTATTAAAAGCTACCTGATCGGGCTGTTAATTCAGATTACCTATATGACCATTTTACTGGGTGGCATATTGATGTTAATCGGTATAAAACATGCCTTGTTAATTGGGGTAATTTTTGCCATATTAAACCTGATTCCTTATGTGGGTGCCTTAATTGGTAACTTAATAGGGGTATTGTTAACACTTACATCGTCGCAGGAGTTATGGCCGGTGCTTACGGTTTTGGGGGTAATTGCATTTGTTCAGTTTCTGGATAACAACATACTTATGCCGCGTATTGTGGGTTCTAAAGTGAAAATTAATGCTTTATTTTCCATTCTAGGGGTATTTATTGGTGGAAGCATAGCGGGTGTTTCGGGGATGTTCCTTGCATTACCTATTGTGGCTGTCCTCAAAATTATCTTCGATCGCACAGAATCATTCAAACAATGGGGAGTGTTACTTGGAGATGAACGCCCGGCTAAAAGTCCGATGACTTTCCCCGTTTTTAGAAAGAAAAAAGCAGTAGCGACCAAATCGGGAACAGAAAAAGGATAGGGATGGGAAATGTAAGATGGATGATGTGAGATGTAATGAGTTCTGCGCGATCAGCGTAATCTGCGGGAAATAGTTTTAGGTGATGGAAAATATAAAATGTAATGAGTTTTGCACGATCAGCGTAATCTGCGGGAAATAGTTATAGGTGATGGAAAATATAAAACGTCATGAGTTCTGCGCTAATCAGCGTAATCTGCGGGAAATAATTGGAGAATAGGTTTCCCGCAGATCTTAAGAAGATAGCAAATGATATTTAATCTTAACCACCAAATTTACGTACCCTATAAATGAGCGATAACATAAAATACCTGCCCAACCGGTTAACTTGCCTGTCTACAATTACGTTGTCGAACACATCTCTTGATATGCCTGAATTCTGATCAAAAAGATCAAATCCTTCTACACGGATTGCAGCCATATCATTTTTCATAAACTTATATTCCATTGATAAACGAAGCAATGTTGGATTACGCACTGTACCATTATCAAAACCTGAGTTAATCTGTTTGGTGAAATCGTAGCCCAGGGTAAGATCCTTAAAGAAATAATTACGGCCCTCTATGCCACATTCAAAACGATTGGATTGGCGGTCGGTAAAAGTATCATTCGAGTATCTGGTCAGATTTTGAGAATAAGCGGTTTCTATTTCAAAGTTGACAATATCTTTCAAATCTACTCTGAATTCGAGTTCCTGACGCCAGGCCATATTCCGTGCTTCTATTTTGCTGTTATCAGTAAAAGTAATGTTGTTGTTCAGTTGCCCCGAACCGGAATAACCAATGGTAAATTTCCGCGCGGCTGAAAGTGGTTTGCTGATATCGTAATCGCCCTGCAGGGTATAATATCCATCTGTGTTGATGTAGCTGGTAAGCTGATTAACGGTATTAGGTACACGCTGTTTAGTGGTTACAATCCTGTCGTTAGTACGTTCGTATTTGAAATTGGCTATAATCACTTTTCCAGCACTCCAGTCGGCTTGCTTATAGTGCGCATTAATACTTTGGATAAACTCGGGTTTTAGATTTGGATTGCCCGTAATAATGTTCTGCAGGTTAGAATTGTCGGATATGGGTTGCAATTGCAAAAAACCAGGCTGGTTGTTTCTTCCCCAATAATTCACATCAAGCGATTGCTGGTTAGAGAATTTATACGAAAACCGGCCAGAGGGGATGAGGTTAAAAGTACGGTTAACAGTTTCAATATTGGAGCTTAAATTTTGTCCCTTAAGTAAGGCAGGCTGTGCGTTAAGACCCAGGGTGTAGTTTAGCTTTTCGCCGATGTACCGGTAATTCAGCCCCACTTTATTGGTGATGAACTGATAATCGTAAATGTTGCTCAGGTTAGGGTTAAGTACCTGGTTACCATCGGTCAAGTCATAAGCTTCTCTCGAGTTATTGGTTGATGATCGGTTCCAGCTGTAGTTTACCTCTAAAAAGGTTTTTTTCCAAAGCGGCTCCATGTACGATGCCCCAACATTAAGACCTAAATTCCGGTTATGTTGGTTGTTCAGCTGGTTTTGGAGCACAGAATCTGCTGCGTTAGCATAAATGTTGATGTAGTTGTTATACACATTACCAAAATTTTCGCCCCTGGTATAATTGATGCTACCCCAGGAAGTCAGGTTACGGCCTTTCTTCGCAAATTTATGGTTATAAAAGATATTGGTACGCGCATTTAAATTATTCGAATTAGTGAAATTATTGCTTTCTCTCCGGGTGGACAAAGTATCTTGTGTAATAAGCGAGCTACCCGTATTATTGCCGTTATTGGTATTATAAGAAAAGTTAGGAGAAATTTTAAGGTAATTCATGGTATCTATCTTATACTCTAAATTACTGCCAAACCAATGGCTATAGTTATCGCTTTTACTGTTGTTACTGGCATCTTCCAATCTGTTTAACGGGTTTTGCCCAACATCCTGTAACACACTTTGGGTATAGGTAGAACTAATGGTGTTGTTTTTATTGTTGTTGAAATTATATCCGGCATCTGCAGAGAGTTTGGCGTTAAACTCATTTTTATAGTTAAGCCCGGCCACATTTCTGGTGGTAATGCCATCGCCGCCGCCACCACGCATATTGGCATTGGCCGAAGTGCCATCGAATGAAATCTGCTGTTCACCTTTCATGCTGTTTCCCCGGATATTGGTGTTGTAGCGATCGGCATTACCCACACCTGCAGAGGCCCTGGTAAAATAGCCCTTCTTTTTATCTTCTTCAATAGTGAGGTTCAGCACCTTTTCAGGCTCACCTGTTTTAATACCGGTAAGTTTAGCCTGATCGCCATAATCATCAATAAACTGAAGGTTTTTGATAATATCGGCCGGAAGATTTTTGATGGCTGTAGCCACGTCTGTTCCGAAGAAATCTTTACCATTAACCCGTATTTTGGTTACCGGCGAACCCTGACTGGTTACATTTCCATCCTTATCTACCTTAATACCCGGCAGTTTCTTCAGCACTTCATCTACGGCATCACCATCCCTGACAGGAAAGGCCTTGGCGCTGAAACTCACCGTATCTTCGGTTACCTTAACAGGAGGGACGCCCGAAATTGTCACGCCCGCTAAGGTGTTCGATGATGGTTTAAGCTTAATATCGGTGATGTTTAATATATTACCCTTTTCGATCCGATAGGGTTTAATAAAAGTATCAAAGCCAATAAATGCTGCTGATAGGGTAAATTCTGTAGCTTTAATTTTATTAAATGCAAATGTGCCATCGGGATTGGCGGAGGTACCTGAACTATCGGTCCCAAATTTAATTCTCACTACTGCACCGGGTAGCGGCAAACCGGCAGTATCTAACACAATACCTTTTACGGTATAATTTTGTGCAGAACTGTTTGCGAAAATCCCTGCAAAGAACAGGAGTAGCAAAAACGTTTTAGTAAAAACCCTCATTGAATTATTTGTGTGTGGCATAAAAATACGGCACAGCATGCTAACCCTGTTCAGCGTAATCAACATGTTACTGATTTTGTCTGTTTTGGCTTTCTTTCCCCTGGCTCAGGCAGAACGCAGATTTAGGTTCATGCGCGATGATATTTAAGGTTGAATTTTACTGGTGTTAATGGTCACTAAGTTTAGGCAGATGTAAAATGCTGGTTATCTTGTCTCATCTCAGCGCAAATTCTATTATCTTGTGAATCAGCTTGCTAATACTAATGCCAGATAGATCATGATCAAAAAACTAATACCATTATTGTTGCTGTTGGTTTCTTCTGCCAGCTTTTCGCAGGAAACAACCAAAACCTATCTTTCAGGAAGAGATAAAGACCATACCGTACAATGGGACTTTTATTGTACCGCTGGTCGTAAAAGTGGTATATGGACTAAAATACCTGTACCATCGAACTGGGAATTACAGGGCTTTGGAAGTTATAACTATGGCCATGATAAGGTTAAAGCCAGCGAACAAGGCATGTATCGTTATGAATTTAGGATCGGGAAAATAACCGGGAAAAAAGTATTCCTGGTTTTTGAAGGCGCGATGACCGATACTAAAGTAAGTATTAATGGAAAGCTTGCAGGTGATGTGCATCAGGGCGGTTTTTATCGTTTTAAATACGATATTACGGCGCTGTTAAAACCTGAAACCAATAATTTACTGGAAGTTACGGTTGATAAAGTATCGGCAAATGCATCGATTAACAAAGCTGAAAGAACGAGTGATTTCTGGGTTTTTGGTGGTATTTTCAGGCCAGTTTACCTGGAAACAGTTCCAGACAAATTTATCGAAAGGGTTGCCGTTAATGCCAAAGCCGATGGGAGCTTTCAGCTTGATGTTTACGGGCAGAATTTAACTGTTAACGATATGCTTGAAGCCCAGGTGAAAAAACTGAGTGGTGAAAATGTGGGTAAAGCATTTGCCATAAAGGCGAATGCCTCGAATGATGCACAAACCTTGAAGGCTACTTTCACCAATCCTTTATTGTGGAGCAGCGAATTCCCTAACTTATATCAAGTGGTGGTACGGATCAAAAACAAACAGAAGATTGTACATCAGATAAAACAAAAATTCGGTTTTCGTAGCCTTGAACTCCGTAAGGGCGACGGCTTTTACGTTAATGGATCGAAAATGATTTTAAAAGGTGTTAATCGCCACAGCTTTTGGCCCGAAAGCGGGCGCACACTTAGCCGTGAAATACATTTAATGGATGTGAAGTTGATGAAAGAAATGAACATGAACGCTGTCCGAATGTCGCATTACCCGCCGGACGCAGAATTTTTGGATATTTGCGACTCCTTAGGTCTATATGTAATTAACGAATTAACGGGCTGGCAGGCAAAATACGATAATACCGTAGGGCACAGGCTGGTAAAAGAACTGGTCATCAGGGATGTTAACCACCCCTCTATTATTTTCTGGGCCAATGGCAACGAGGGCGGTTTTAATACGGATCTCGACAATGATTACGCCCTTTATGATCCGCAGAAACGTACGGTAATACATCCCTGGGAGAAATTTAACGGAACCGATACCAAACATTACCCTGATTATAGTTATATGGTGAAGGCTGCTACTTCCGGGCAGGAAGTTTTCTTTCCTACTGAATTTATGCATGCATTATATGATGGTGGTGCCGGTGCCGCTTTAGACGATTTCTGGAACCAGATGCTGATGCATCCGCATGGTGCCGGTGGTTTTATCTGGGCACTGGTGGATGAAAACGTAATCAGGACAGATAAAAATGGCATTTATGATGGTGATGGCAACCATGCACCTGATGGAATTGTTGGTCCACATCGCGAAAAAGAAGGCAGTTTTTATGCCATAAAAGAGATCTGGTCTCCTGTTTTTATCGATCTACCCAAAATTGATGGTAATTTTAAAGGTGAAATCGCTGTAGAGAATCGCTTCAATTTTACCGATCTGGATAAATGCACGTTTAAATGGAAATTGGTGAGTTTTCCATCGGCTAATACAAAAGGAACAAAAGCGATTACAAATGCCAGTGGCACAAGGGTTACCAAACTTAAACCTGGCCTAAAAGGTACACTTGATCTGGCTTTGCCAAAATCGTGGACAAAAAGTGATGCCTTATATTTAACTGTATACGGGGCTGACCAGAAAGAAATATTTACCTGGAGCTGGCCGATAAGAACGGCACGTTTAGCATCACAGGATGTGGTTAGCTCCACTGCAGCAGTAAAAACAGAAGAAAGTAATCAGTCGCTTGTGATTAAACAGGATGGCATTGGCTATTATTTTGAAAAGACATCAGGTTATCTGGAAAAAGTGGTTAAAGGCAACACAGTTATTTCTCTATCCAAAGGCCCGGTATTGGCTGGTGTAAATACCGAATTGAAAAAATTTAGTCATAAAGCAGAAGGAGCAAAATATATCGTTGAATCTGATTACCAGGGAGCTGGCGATTTGCATGCAAAGTGGACATTTGAAACCGGAAAGCTGGTTAAACTCGAATACCAATTTACGCAGCAAGGCGATGCTGAATTTATGGGCATTACGTTTAATTACCCTGAAGATAAAATTACCGGAATGAAATACCTTGGCCGAGGACCGTACCGGGTTTGGAAAAACCGGTTAAAAGGCCAGCAGTTTGGGGTTTGGCATAAGGATTACAATAATTCGATCACAGGCGAAACCTGGGGTTACCCAGAGTTTAAAGGTTATCATGCTGAGGTGAACTGGGTTATGGTAGAAAATAAGGAAGCGCCATTTACGGTTTATATACCCGATGAAGATACCTATCTGCAGATGTATAAACCCGCGCGTGAAGCTGCAGCATTAAAGAACAACAATGTAGAACCCGCCTTCCCCGAAGGGAGTATCGGTTTTTTGAAAGGGATAAGTGCCATTGGTACCAAGTTTCAGTCGGCCTTATTAATGGGACCACAAAGTCAAAAAAACAAAAATGATGGTAAAACTTTTAAAGGAACTTTATTATTCGACTTCGAAAAATAAGCGTTTTGCCACTAAGTTAAAAGAGCACAGCAAAACACCTATTTAATCCGTATTTTTAACGATATGAAGATTGTGTTTTTTTCTGCGAAGCCTTACGACCGTGAATTTTTTGAAAGCTGTAATAAACAGTATGATTTTGAATTAGAATTTTGGGAAACTCATCTGGGTCCTCACATTGCCGACGCGATAAAATTAGGTACGGATGCTGTTTGTGTATTTGTGAACGATAAACTAACGGCTGATGTTATAGCCATACTGGCACAAAAAGGGGTGAAAATTATTGCTTTGCGTTGTGCAGGCTTTAACAATGTCGATCTGAATGCGGCCAAACAATACGGGATCCGGGTTTGCCGCGTTCCGGCTTATTCGCCACAGGCCGTTGCAGAACATGCAGCAGCCATGTTGCTTACCCTAAACCGTAAAACCCATAAGGCCTATAACCGCGTACGCGAACAGAATTTTTCGCTTTCAGGTTTAATGGGTTTCAATCTTTCTGGCAAAACAGTTGGCGTAATCGGCACAGGGAAAATTGGTGCCGCTTTCTGTAAAATTATGCTTGGTTTTGGCTGTACTGTACTGGCTTCTGATCCTTTTGTGAATAAATCATTAGAAAGTGGGGGAGTACAGTATTTGCCTTTTCACGAAGTGATAAAAGACGCTGATATTATTTCGCTGCATTGCCAGCTTACACCTGAAAACCATTATCTGATTGGATCAAATAGCTTATCGGCGATGAAAAAAGGTGTTACGCTAATCAATACAAGCAGAGGCGGATTGATTAATACACGTGAAGTGATTGAAGCACTAAAAACTGGTCAACTTGCAGCACTGGGAATTGATGTATATGAACAGGAAGAACAACTCTTTTTTAAAGACCTTTCCGGAAGTATTATTGGAGATGATGATATTCAGCGATTAATTAGTTTTCCGAATGTTTTGCTTACCGGGCATCAGGCATTTTTTACGCAAGAGGCCTTAACAGAAATTGCAGAGTCTACCCTAAAAACGGTTAAAATATTGTTAGATGATCATGCTGAGGAGATCGTTTCAGATGCAATATTGGTGTAACAAGATAGATGGTTACATGGAGTTTTTTTGAGAAGCTGGTCTGTCGAAAATCTCCATGCACCCATTGTATGTTATTTAGTAATAAGATGTATTGAGGTTGCTGTTCTGCTTTTCTGCAGCCTCGATTGGTGCATAATTAGAAAGAATAAGTGCTTCTCCCTTTTTAACACATACATCATGTTCGAAATGAACAGATGGACTTCCATCCGCTGTTCTGATGGTCCAGCCGTCTTCATCCAGAAACACATCTTTTTTACCCATATTGATCATCGGTTCTATGGCCAATACCAGATTTTCTCTTAAGAGTAAACCATTACCTTTTCTTCCATAATTTGGAACCTGTGGGTCTTCGTGCATATCTTTACCTAAACCATGGCCTACCAGGTCTCTTACTACGCCGTAACCCTGCTTTTCGTTATGACTTTGGATGGCCGCGCCAATATCGCCGATGCGTTTGCCAACAACAGCTTCTTTAATTCCAAGAAAAAGCGATTCTTTAGTTGTTTTTACCAGGTTTAATACCGCTGCTGATACTTCGCCGATAATAAAGGTATAAGCATGATCGCCATGAAAACCGTTTTTTATGGTACCTACATCTACCGAGATAATATCGCCATCTTTCAGTTCATCTTTAGTTGGAAAACCATGTACAACCACATCATTTACCGAAGTGATAATATGAAAAGGAAAACCATTATAGTTATAAAAGGAAGGTACTGCGCCATTATCCAGTATAAATTCGTTGGCTATTTTGTCAATTTCGAGGGTGTTAACGCCAGGCTTTAATATTTTAGCTACTTCTGCAAGGGTATCGCTCACCAGCAGGGCACTGATTTGCATCAGTTCTACTTCTTCATTGGTTTTATATAAAATCATTGCTGCAAATTTAATAAAAGAAGCGGGAATGAAAAAAACGAAGAGTTGAATGATAAAATGCCTGAGTGTTGGCTGTTCTGCGCTAAATTAAGAGCACAACCGGTAATCAGCTGTTACAACTTTATTTCTAATTCTGCTCATGGTTTCTACACGCATACCCAGGTAACTGGCCAGGTAACACTGTGGTATCCTTTCGATATCCAAACCGCTTTCCTGTAATTTGCGGTACCTGCCAGTCGCTTTGGGTATCCGCGCAAGGATAGCCCTTTCTGATGCAGCATAATACTGAAGTGCCAATAGCTTTCTGTCGATGAGGTTAGACTCCGGATATTTCGTATACATTAAATCGATTAAAGTATAGGGAATGCAGATGAGTTTGCAATCTTCAAGGGCCTGAAGATATTCTATAGAATAACCGGGCTGCTGATCGGGGTGGCGTATAGCCCCTATTAATTCATTTTCAAAACTAAACCAGGTGCTGATCTCTTTTTTACCATCGCGCACAAAGCCACGCACAAGACCATCGACCAAAAAATACAGAGAAGAATTACTATCTATCGGAGAGAGAATGTGTTTGTTTTTTTTGATACGCATGAGTTTGCAAGACCTTTCATATTCGGCTTTAAAAGTATCAGATAAAGGATAGAATTGCTCAAGATAATCGAAAAGCGGGCGTAAAAATGATACTGTATAGGGCATAGCTAAGGCTTGTTTTGATTTCAAAAAAAGATTTAAGCATACTCATTTGAAACGTGATATGCCTGTCATAATCTAAAACCAAAGGTATCTGGTATTTTACCGTGCTCTAAAAAATAGCACAGTTATGGCCTCTAACGATACGATCGTTAGACTAAAAATTGGCCTTATGACAGGTTAATGGCTTAGTTCCTGTGCAAAATAGGCAGTTGGCATTAATCCTGTTTCTTTTTTAAATGCATTATAAAACGTAGCCACACTTTTAAAGCCAGCTTCAGATGCAATGGCTTCGATGGTGATTTTATCTGATTTTAAGGGATACTGTTTTAAGAAATGATTAACCCGGTAACTGTTTATCCAATCTCTGAAATTTTTTCCGATATGTTTGTTAATGACGAAAGAGCAGTGGTGAATCGGGATATTGAGTTTTGCGGACAGATCAATAATCTGGAAATCGTGAAGCAGATAAAGCTGTTCCTCCTCCATTATTTCTTTCATGGCAAGGGCATAGTCAGACAGTTGTGCATCTATGAGGTTAATTTTTTTTACTGCTGTTCGGTTAGGTTTTGGATCTTCTGCTATCAGGGGAATTAAAATTGCGTCAGTTTCTGTTTTCAGCACTGTGGGTTTTTTAGTCCAGTCTACCGCTACCAGCAGATAGCCATAAAAAATATAAGGCCTGTGGAGCGCATATAATAAAATGACAAACAGGACTAAACAATTGACCACAACAAACGAAGCGTTAACATACGGGATATGTAAGTTTCTTAAAATGATAGGTGCCAGGGTAAACAACTGGAAGAAGGTAGCAATCCTAAGAAAAAAGATAATCCACGTCCTGCTTTCGGCTTCGAGCAGCTGTATTGGTTTGTTTTTTAGACGCAATACAACCATCCATGTGGTGCATAAATAAGCCATTACCAATACAGGCCTGAATAGGTAATGGAAATATGGCGGGAAAAGACCACTTCTTTCTTTTAGTGAGAAGTAACCGTTTTCGGCCAGTTGGCTACCTATCAAATCCCAATTGAGTGAGGTAGAGAAATGCCAGGGGATAACATGGATAATGGCCAGTAATGCAGGCAAAAAGTGGAGCCATTCTATTTTTTGTAAATTTTTGCGATCCTGAAGAAACCCTGTGATGTAGAGATAAAAGCAGGCTGGGGCAGCATAATAGAATGGAGTAAAAATTTGATGACAAAAAGCTAAGGTATTGGGCTGTCCTGATTTAAAAAATAAGGAAGTTAATATTTGCCCAAATCGGGCAAAAAATATAACCGAAAGGAAAATGTTTAACAGTTTATTCCCCTTTTTTGAAAAAAAAAGATGCATGGAGAATAAAAGCAAGAATAAACAACTGGTACTAATGAGAAGGTTTAAGGACTGCATATTTCCAGCCAAGATAAAACATAATAGCTGAATTAAATTTCCTATTTTTTTTATGTTGAATGCGCCATCCGTAAAAGGCTAAAAATGAGGACAGATTGGTTAAAAATAAGGTATGCGTAACTGCCTTTGCCCGGATATTTCATGCTATTTACAATAATGATTTATCATAAACGTTTGTTTAATTTATAAAAAGCAATAGTTTTGCGGCTCGTTTATTGTTAGCGGAAAGGAATATTGTTTAATTAACGGATGTTTACCATCCTTATAAAAGAAAAATTATGGACAAATTTAAAAAAGTGCAAGATCTAATCTCTTCTGTAGAAGCAGACGTAACTAAATTTTATGATGGTGGTAATGCTGCAGCAGGTACACGTGTACGTAAAGCAATGCAAGACCTAAAAGTTTTAGCCCAAGAAATTAGAGCTGAAGTAACTGATAAAAAAAATAGCGATAAATAATTTATTCGCTTAAAAAGAAAGCCCTTCTAGTTTTAGAAGGGCTTTCTTTTTGGCTTTTGTTTTAGTTTTTGTGCGCTTAAATGTCTATTTGTTACGTTTACTCGTAATAAGTTTATCGGTGAAAAAGTCACGGAAATCATTGTGGTAAAGATCGCCTACTGTAAAGCTGGTATGATTAGAAAGCGTTACCCTCGTGCCTTCAACATGTAAAATATGATTGATGGAAATAATATACCCCCTATGTAGTTGTATAAAGCCTTTTTCTATATTCAGCTGTTCTTTAACATCCTTCAGACTTAAATACGCTATAATTACTTTTTCTTTTGTATGGATTTTGATGTAGTTATGGAAACTTTCAAAAACTATTATATCTGCATATCGTACCAAAACAGCTTTGTGCTCCTCAGATTTATTTTTGACGAAAAAATAAGCTTCCTGCGCAATATCTTCTGTTTCATCTTCAAACATCCGGTTTACGGTTAAGGCAAATTTTGCATAACCATAAGGTTTAAGCAGGTAAGCATCTGCTTCGGCCTCAAAGGCTTCAAAGGCATATTCCTCATGTGAGGTAGTAAATATCAGTTTTCTGGTTTTGGAGCGGATTGCTTTAGAAAGTTCAATGCCCGAAATCTGCGGCATTTGAATGTCCATAAATATTACATCTACCTGATCAATCCTTTTCAGTTCGTTCAAGGCTTTCATCGGATCGGTGTAACTGGCCAATAGTTCCATATTCGGGGCATCCGCTATATATTTTTCAATACCCGAAATCGAGTTTTGTTGGTCATCAATGGCTATACACCTAATCATTTGTTAATCTTCATTGTATATATAACGAAATTACACCTTTTTATACCGAAAATAAAACGATTTATCCTGTTTCGCCTCAAATTTTGTTTGATAGTGGCTAATTTGATGAAAAAAGATAGGCTTATGAGGTACACTGGAGTAATTAAATGGTATAATCCGGTTAGAGGTTTTGGATTTATTGCACTTAATGATGGAAAAGAAATGGTTTATGCAGATAATCAGAAATTAATAGGGATTTACCGTCCTGCTTTACTTGTAGGAACCAAAGTTCGTTTCAATTTGGAACACGGAAAGCTAGGATGCCAGGCTACCAATATTATAGTGTTGGATATTGAATCTGACTAATATTTGCACCTATCTGTAATGAAAACAGACCGATCTGTGTAACTTAGTTCACAAAAGTTAAATCAAATGCGATCTTTGCTATCAATAAAATCAAAATTTGATTCTTGTCGCAATTTTTAGCTGAACTGCACATCAAAAATATTTACATCTACCTGTCAAGCATGTAATTTAACCCTCTTCCTATCTAAATAGACAAGTTCTTTTTAGATAGGATTTTTTTTGCCGGATTGCGGTTGGCTATAAATTCACAACGTTACCTCGTATGCAGACTCCAATAGAATGGTCGTCATCTCGACCGAAGCAACGCGAAGAGATCTTTGTACTATTTGTTGAAATCAATTTAAATGATTTTGCTTCGCAGAGCCTTCGGGTTCTCGACTGCGGTCGAAATGACGCCCCTTGTTATCTGTCATCAACCCTCCGATGTATTGAAAAATTCTAACTCCTACCATTGACAGATCTTATAAGAAAGGTCGTCATTGCTGAGGCACGAAGATAACCGAACGATTGAGCTCATGAATGCCTTTAAAAACATATGCAAAAATGAATAATCTTAAAGCGCACGCTATTAGCGATCGTTGTAAGATTGCTTCGTCGGCTGAAAAAGCCTTCTCGCAAAGACGATTCTTCACGGCCTATTAATTCGCTAAAATCCCCCGTCATTCATATTGACTTTTATACAATAAATTATCCCTCAATTTGACAGCAAAAGGCCATTAATATTTGTTGTAAAAATTAAACAGGCTCTAGGTTAAAATGATTTTCTTAAAAAATAGCCAGCATTTTTTTTGCCCGGTTAAAGGATATCGGCCAGGCATCAGTGCTGCTGGCTGCAGCTATTGCATAATATTCTTTCGCCTGAGGCTGATTGCCCTGAATAAGCCTTACATAAGCACTTAATTCATAGATGAAATTCTTTAATTTGGGATCTATTCCTTTTTCAGTGCCTAAATAATCGAATATTTCTGCAGCTGCATTTATACGTTCATCATTAAAATTTTCTATTTTAAAACCGCCGGGCATTGCGAACCAGTATTCTCAAATTCCACCCTGGGCATGCTTGTTATATCCGTCTTTAACAAGTTGGATACCCACTTCTAATAAGGTGTTGGTGATTGTGCTATCCTTTGGCATCTTTTTACCCAGATCGAAATAACGGTTTATGGTAGGCCGTAATCCTTTTTCGTTGATCTCATCCAACATCATTTCTTTCCTGTACATAGGTTTATCGCTCATCAAAAACTGTTCGTACGCAAAGCTTGCAGGAAAATGATCGCTTATTTTCTCTAGCCTGTAGCCTTTGGCCAGTTCTTTCTTTAAATCGATTATATAAGGGTATTCAAAGTCGTGAAAATGATATACAGTAATGATGCCCCGTTTAAGATCGTAAATGTTACTATAAATAGTAGATAGTTTTCCTTCTTGTCGGGTACGGTTTAAAATATCGCGAAAAAAAGGAACGTGTATAGTTTTTGCCTCTTTTAGCATCTGTTCTGAAATATCATATCTCCGGCAAGAATAGTTTTTAGTTTTTACCGCACTAATGTCAAAATTTGTATTGATCTGGTAATACCCTGATTTGGGTAATTGAGTACCAGCATTAATAATGATTGAATTGCCAAGTGCATCTGCAATTAATACCTGCGAACTGATTGCGTAATCGTATTTTTCCAGATAAACCAAAGCTTCCTTTACGGTTTTACATTTGCCAAGAATTTCAAAAAAAAGATCTCCTTTGTAGATGTTTTTAGGATGATATTTAGCCGGATCGATATTTTGTGCAGTAAAATCGTAGAACAGGCCATACTCATTCATGGCCGCCTGTGCTTGCAGATCAGGGAGCCCAAAACAAACCGAACCATACCTTTCTGTGGTTTTAGGGTTAAACCACATCCTAGCAAAGCCCATATAATCATCTTCATTGGCTGCAGCGAATACTTCGCCTTTTAATGCACAGGAAATTACTGTGCAGGCTTGGCTGGGTTTAATTAAGGTGGAGATGGCAATAACAGTTAGCGTTAATATTTTCTTCATTTTTAAATTTTCTTTAGTGGTGCTAAGTTTGTGCCATTAAGGAAAGTATGGCTCTAAAGCTATTTCTGACTCTCTTTTTAGAAAACCAAAACAAAACATGTCCATAATTGAACGGTTTTCGTTCGAAAACGAACAGGGCTAGAAAACATCTTCCATTTTACATCATTCTCCTTAAAGAATGTAGAATAATCATTCTTATTTAGAATTGATATAAATAATATTATTATATTTGTCTTTAACATTAACCCAGACCGGAAATGATTGTAAAGGCAAGAATAGAGCATCAGAAAGATTTTCTGTTCATGGAAGAAATTCCAGATAAGTATGTTCTCGATCACCGATTATCCGAAAAATCGATAACGATTAAAGATGCGCCGGTAGGCATTAAAAATTATCAGCTCTCTACCAATGGTCTCTTTTTGGTGCATTCTGAAATGAAATTTGATGGACCTGCCAGGATCCTTACCGAGGTAGAAGGAGAGGCCATTACCTGTCAGTTTATTTTTAGTAATAAAAACGGTTCGGACGCTTCAGGTAAACAATCGGCTAAATATGGCCTGAGCAGGCATAATATCCGCTATATCCCCTCGGCAAAAGAAGCTTACGATGTTAAACCCGATGTAGAATTTGTATATTTTTTAATTGTACTCTCTAAAGATTATTATTTACGTTTAGTGGATTTGTATTCTCCGTTGCATGAGCAATTTGTGCAGGAGATTGAAAAAGGGATATCGACCTCTTTTGCCGAACACGATCTTTTTATGACACCGGAAATGCGCAGATCAATCGAAGCGATTGTTACCTGCAGGCAGGACGGGGAATTGAAACGCCTGTTTACCGATGCCAGGATTACTGAACTGATTATGTATCAACTGGAACAATTTAGTCAGCATATACAAGGCGGTAAAGAAGCGCTACTTGATCGCGATATCCCAAAACTTGAAGAAGCCAGGGAAATTCTGGAACGTGATTATATTGATCCGCCAACCCATAAGCAGCTTTCTAAAATGATCCTGCTTAATGAATTTAAACTGAGAACAGGTTTTAAAAAATATTTTGGCAGTACCATTTACGATTTTGTAACCCGTTTAAGAATGGAAGAGGCCAAAAGATTGATTTTAGAAGAAGGCAAAAATATGTACGAGGTAGGCGTAAACATTGGTTTTAAACATCAGGCCAGTTTTACCAATGCTTTCAAAAAATACTACGGCATTTTGCCTAGTGATGTACGGCTCTGATCTTATACAGGATTAGTCTCGATCCTGCACTTTGCGCTTCCGCTATACCTGCTGCTTCCATTAGCTTTAGGTTGGTATATACACAACCGATGCTGATGGGTGTTTTATCTTCCTTAAGCATTAGCCAAAGTGATTCGGGATGAATAAAATCGCTTACCTCCATCAGTTTAAACGCAATCCGTAATCTTTTTTCGGAAAAGGCCAGGCGTTTTAATTTACAGTAATCATTTATTGTTTTTAAAAGCGTTTCTTTAAATGCGTCGGTACATGTTGAATCTGGTAACTGGCTAATAGTTTGTGCGGTATTAAGTAGTTTTTGAATGTTTTCCATAGGTAGCGGAGATTTAAATCTTTACAGATTGGAGGTTCATTAATTCATCGGTTTCGATAGTTTTTAACTTATATATGGGCTGTTGTGTCGTTTTCAGATTGCTGTTAAATTTTCCGGCATCGAGTTTAACTTCCTTTGGTACAATAACCGTTTTTAGGCTGCTTTGGTCTGTATACGCCTGTGCATGGATGCCAAATGCGGTATACAAATGCTGAGGGGTAAGTACCTGTACAGGCGTTCCATCCCACCATTTTCTACCATCTTTTAAAATAATAATGCGGCTGGCATACTGCGCGGCCAGGTTAACTTCATGCAGCACTACAACAACCATGTAACCTTTTTTTGCCATGGCAGCGGCTATGGAAAGGGTTTGGTGCTGAAACTGAAGATCCATATTGTTGGTCGGTTCATCCAGGAGCAATACCGAATCTTTATTGTTCCACAACTGGGCCAGAACCCTTGCCAGGTGTACACGTTGCTGTTCACCTCCCGAAAGGCTTAACATCGACCGGTCTGCAAGGTTCGTTAATCCACAGATTTCCATCGTTTCGGAAAGTGCGAGCTGATCATTTTTTGCCGATGATAAACTTTTAAAACCATAACGGCCCATCATCACGATTTCTTTCACAGTAAAGGCCATGGTAATAGGATTGTGCTGCTGTAGATAAGCCCTTTTGGTAGCCAACGTTTTTCGGTTGTAATCTTTAATATCTGCTCCGCATAACATAATCCGCCCGCTATCAGGCTTTCGTTCACCAGAAAGCAAGCGCATTAAGGTAGACTTGCCTGCACCGTTCGACCCTAAAAGTGCAACCATTTCGCCTGGCCTGATACTAAACGAAATATCTTTTAATAGCGGCCTGTTGTTTAATTTATAGCTGATGGATTCTACTCTGAGCATAAACCGATTATTTAATTAACTAATTTCTTTTTGTCTTTAATGAGGATATATAAAAATATGGGCGTACCCATTAAAGCAGTAACCACGCCAATCGGCAATTCGATTGGTTGCACAATCAATCTCGAAACCATATCAGCCAATGTAAGTACCAATGCACCCATTAATGCCGAAACAGGAAGCACAAAACGATGATCAACACCACCCAACAAACGTGTAAGATGAGGGATGAGTAAGCCAATAAAACCGATAATGCCCGAAACGGCAACAGAAGCACCAACGGCCATGGTAGCCAATACCACCACCAATATTTTAATGCGGTTGGGATTCAAGCCGATCAATTCTACCTGATTTTCTCCAATGGCAAATAGATTTAAACCTTTGGCTAAAAATGGGAGCCCGATTAAAGGGATAAGTACAAAAGGAAACAAGCAGCTTACATTTTGCCAGGTTGCCCCACCCAGGCTGCCCATCATCCAGAAGGTAATGCTCCTGAGTTTTTGTTCATCGGCCAGGTAAGTAACCAATCCGGTTAAAGCGCCTGCCATTGCATTGATGGCAATACCCGCGAGCAACATGGTCGAAACATTGGCCTGTCCATTGATTTTGGAAAGATTGTACACCAACATAGCCGTAATACCTGCACCGGCAAAAGCGCCAAAGGCCAAAAGGTAATAACCCAGCAGCTGACTCAAACTGGAAAATAAAATTGTTTCGAAAGCAATAATCAAAACCGCCATTAACGATGCCCCAGCCGATATACCTACCAAACTGGGTTCGGCCAATGGATTCCTGAATATTCCTTGTATGGCTGCACCAGAAATGCCCAAAGCAGCACCAACCAGTACACCCATTAAGGTGCGGGGCAGCCTGATCATCATAATTACCCCTTCATTTATACCGTGATCGGCACTGCCAAAAACAGAAAATCCCATGGAATGGGTTAGCGTGTCGATCACTTCTTTTATGGGAATGCGCATGGCACCCAAGGCTAAGGAAAAACAGATGGAAACCAATAAACCTACACTAAGGCAGGTATAAATAACAGTTACTTTCATTATAAAATACGGTTATTTAGTGCTTTAATGGCTTCGGGTAAACGATTACTGAAATTGATGAGCAAAGGTCCGTTCATTTCTACGATCTTTTTATTTTTTCCAGCATTGGTATAACTTACACCAGGGAGATCTAAAAAGGCTGTTCTTCCACCTAAACTGCTTAATCCGAAATCGAACATTAAAATCACATCCGGATTGCTTTTAATCAGTGCTTCGGTGGTATAAGGTTTAAAGTCGCTAAACTCCTGAATGGCATTTTTGCCTCCGGCCAGTTTAATAATCTCATCTATGCTGCTGCCTTTGCCGGCTACATTCATGGTGCCAACGCCCCGTGCATAAATAAATAAAACCTTCGGGCTTTTATTGCCTTTTTTTAGCTGACTTAAAGTGGTATTGATGTTACTTACTGTTTTTTGCACCAGTTGTTCTCCGCGTGCCTTATCGCCTATGGCAGCAGCAATTTGCCTGATAAATTTTGTTGCACCCTGAACAGAAAATTCCTGACGAATGGCAACCACCCGGATACCCAATGATTTAAATTGGTAAAGGTTTTCTTTAGAAAAATCTCCTTCAGGTACCAAAATAAGATCTGGACGGTAAGCGGCAATACTTTCAACAGAAAAAGAACGGTTTCTGCTCACTTTAGGCAATCTGTTGATCTCTTCTGGCCATACACTGGTTACATCAGTAGCCAGAATATTTTTGCCATAACCCAATGCATTCACCGTTTCACTAATGGCACTGCTTAAGGTAATGATGCGCTTCGCCTGTGCAACAACATATTGCTTAGCGCTAAAAAAATAAACGATAATCAATAGAATATAATACTTTTTAATCCTCATGTAAGTGATGGTTATAGGAGCAAAAAAAGTGTTTAATTAATCTAAATACAAGTAATTAGAGGGGCAAGATATTTACCAAGATTGAAATTTTTAATACCTATTTTGATTTTTTGTTTTATTATCCATCTGTTTTTCAATTATTTATGATTATTTTTAGATCAGGTAACCAATATATCTTAGTTAAAACTGGTGATAAATAATACGCTTTGAACAAAAGAAAATACGGATTGCACAAATTAAAATACGGATTGCACAAACCATTTATCGGGGACAATATGGATGTTTGCAATATTCTTATTTAGAATGATTAAAAATAATATTTGTAATGAAGTATATAAATAGCCGACCAGTAAAGAGAAGAACAGTTTTAGCTGTTGGTTTTTTGTTATTGGTGCTCTCCCTTGGTTCGTGTAAAAAAGATGAGCCCGATCCAAACGAAGTTTTACAGGACGGTAAGAGTATTGTGGTAACCGATCTGGCTGGCGATACACAGGCAGCCATGGGAAATGGAACGCCAGGCAAAGAAGTCCGTGCATTTTATACTTTTCTTTTTCGCCTTAAAGATCAAAAACAGATCTGGATCCGTAATGCAGCTGATTCGGCACAATGGCTAAAAACAAAAGACTGGGACCTCGCCTTTACTGGCCCCTACAATAGCGAGGTTTATGTAAATGATAAAGATTATCAATTTAACCCCGGTTATGGCGGAACGGCTAAAAGTGCGGTTATCATGCTTGAGCAAAGTTACGACACTGTTAATCAGGCCCCTTCTGATCAGGCTTTTAGTGCGAGCGAAGTAACTAAAATCGGCTGGGCATCGTCCGCAACCTCATCCGGATGGTTTTTCTATAGCCTTAGTTCGCACATTATGCAGGCTATACCTAACCGCACTTACGCCATTAGGTTACCTGATGGTAAATATGCCAAACTACAATTAATTAACACCTATAAAGGCAATCCGCCCAGTGTTACCGATTTAAACTGGCCTGCGCCTTATTATACTTTTAAATATTACGTACAGCAGGATGGAAGTAAAAATTTACAGACCAAGTAATTGAAAAATGAAGAATATTACGATAATAAATAAAGTGCTGTTTAAATGGGCATCAACCTTTTTAGTGCTGGCTGTACTCTTTACGGGATGCAAAAAAGATGAGGTTATTCCTCCGGAGCCTGGAAAAGAAATACCGACCAAAACAGAGGGCGGTACAGCATATTATAAATTACAGCGTATCGAAAACCTTGCTGTAGAAACGGATGATGCCAATCCAACCGTACCACCAACAGCTGTGCTGTTCAGCCTGGAAACAAAAGAAATAGTACCCCTGCTATATGCCAAAACCAATCGCTGGGATGTTGGCTTTAACGGCCTTTATAATAGCTTTTTAAGCCCCAACAACGGTCAGTCATCAACAAGTTTAGGATCGGGAAGCACAGGTTCGGGTGCTATTGCCATTTTGGAAAAGCCATTTGACCAGGTAGTTGATGTGCCTGCAGATGCTGCATTAAGCATCAACAAATTTATCGGAACCGACAATGAAGGCGATTTTGGAGAAGGCATTGGTTGGTACCTGTACGATTTTGGGGGCACCAAAAGGGGAGATGGAAGTTATGATAAACAACATGTGGCTTATGCCATGCCTGAGAAAAGAACGATTATCATCCGTACGGCCAAGGGCGATTATGCCAAGATTAAAATGATTAGTTGTTATAAAGATGCTTTTACTGCCGATAAATGGTTCAGAACAACACCGCACATGTATTTCACTTTTGAATACGTCATTGTGCCAAAAGGAAGCACCAAATTCGAAATCAAATAAACCTACAAATAAATCAATACAAGTATTAAAATGAAAAATAAATTAACGCAACTGCTTTGCCTTTTAATAACAGCTGCTACGCTTGCTGCTTGCAAAAAAACAATTGGTCTGGACCCACTTCCGGCAAATAAAATCACCGAGTTTAAGGTTGCCGTATCGGATGGAAACATTTTCGGTGCCATTGATGAGACTGATAAAACGATTACACTTTACTTACCTTATTATTATGAACTGGATGTAATCGAACCTGCAATCAAACTTTCGGCAGGAGCTAAACTGAGCGAAACGCTTGCACCGGTAGATGTATTAAATACCCAAAAGACCTATACTGTTATAGGCGCTGATCAAAGTACTTCAACCTATAAACTGATTATCAAACTAAATCAGATCTCGCCATTGGTATTAACTGAATTATCAATTGCGGCTGCAACCTATACGATAGCCATTGGTACTTATGATATAAGAGTTCAGGGTAATTTTAATGTTTCTGACCTTAAAAAGATCAAAGCCTTTTTGGTTGATAAAAACGATAAGGAATATGAGTTAACGCCTAGCCTTTCGCTTGGAACGCCAGGTGTATCGGTAGCCATGATAGGTGGTGTTAAGACCTATACTTATGGCTATCTACAGGTTCCACAAACTTTAGATGCCGGAACTTATAAGGTAAGGGTAAAAGTACAGGCCTTAACCGCCGAAATGAAGTATCCGGTAAAGGTAGTTTATGGCAGGCCAGGGATAAATTATGGGCCTGTTACGGTAAAACAGGGCGAAACATTTAAAATCGTTACGGGAGGCATTGTATTTAACGACTTTAATGAGTTTTATATTATGGTTAACGGCCAGAAAACACTTTTGCCTATTGTTTCCTACAACCGTACAGAGGCTACGATCCATGTTCCTGATACCGTTCCGCCTGGGGTATATACACCAACAGCCGCTTTTGGAACATGGCCACTGCTCACGCTAAACTGGGCGGTTACCGTAATTGCAAAATAACAGCCTATTTTATTATTCAATCATGAAAAACGATTCGGGAAGATTATTCCCATTTATATAACAAAAATCATAAATCTAAAAAAAATGAAAATGAAATTTTTAAAACTTACGTTCGCAATTGCAACTTTAGCCATATTAGGAACCGCCTGTAAAAAAGAAGCCGTTCAACCAGATAACAAACTTGCTTTACAAAATACAACTGCTGCCCTTGCGGTAGGCGATACCGAAGCAGGTGTGGTAACCAATTCATCAACTTCACCTACTTCGTGGACTGCGGTTGGTTACGATTTATTGAACAATGTTGTTGCAAGTTCTGGAAACCAGGTTAATTTCGACAGCAACTTTAACGGGAACATTACCATTGCAGGAACAAATAGCCTTGGTTATTACGATTCTCCTTCTGTAACCAATGTTACCGGCATTACGTTAACCGATGTTTCTTCGGTTACATTGGGTGCAATTAGTACTTTGGGTAGCAATAGCACAACTGTAGTTGGATGGTATAATTACGATAGGGTTAACCGTACCATTACTCCTGTGGCGCAAAGATATGCTGTTGTAGGTAATGGTTCTACAATTGCTGGTTCAACCAGGCTTTATGTGGTTCAGCTTGATGGTGTAACTACTTCTGGTACTTACAATACAACCGTTAATTTCCACACTAAGAGATTAAAATAAGGAGTAGTTTAATCAAAGAAAATCCTTAATTAAAAAGATAAAAAAGGGACGAAAACACGACTTATCGTCCCTAAAAATCATAAATAAACCCAAATAAGGGAATAATCCCGAATCGTTTTAAAAATATAGCCTTGGGTAAAACCATATTTGCGGGCGCTAAAAATGCAAATCTAACAATAATTGATTATGAATACAACATATAAACGCTTCTCTGCCAGCTCATACTACCTTTTTCTTTTTTGTTTACTAAGCCTGTTTAGTGCCTGCAAAAAAGAATACGAAGATTTTCCTTATGCCGATATTGTAAGCTTTACAATAAAAGATGCACACGGAAATCCATTGAAGGCTGTAATCGACGAAAAGAACCTAATCATATACTGGCCATCAGGTCAGGCTGTGCCAGATAATATTGTGCCTACCATCGTGGTATCAGAAAGGGCAAATGTTAGTCCTGCTTCGGGCCTAAGTGTGGCTTTTAAAGAAACAACCAGGTTTGTGGTAACCGCGCAAAATGGTACAACCAAAGAGTACCTGATCAAAAAAGTGATCAATCAGCCGCTGCTTAAGATTAATATCTCTTCGGGGATTTCGGTATATAACACTAAAAATTTTGTAAACAGAGGGAGCAATATTAATGTTACCGGCGATAATATTATTGCCAATAAAGAACAAACCAAAGCTTTTTTGGTAAATACGGCTAATAATACCGAAAAAGAAATTGCCATTGCAACAATAACACCAATTGCACTCAGCGTAACAGTTGATAATACCGTACCGGATGGCACCTATCAATTAAAAATCGTATCAGGACAGAGAAGTGTGGTTTTTGAACGTACATTCGGTGTAACTGATAGCCGCCCGGCCATTACCCCTATAGAATTGAGTGCGATAAAACTCACGTTAAAACTCGGCGAAGAGTTTGTACTTAATGGCGCAAACAGGATTGAACTGGTTAATAAATTTTCTATCCGCAATGCTGCCACCAAAGAAACTTACGACCTGATTATCAAGGAAACCAAAACAGGTCAGTTAACATTAAAAGTACCCGATAATTTACCCACTGGTAATTATGATTTATATAGCTATAACTATCCTGCAGGAGAATATTATGCAGCTGGTATAGCCTCAGGGTATTTTGATGATATAATTACTGTTGTTAACTAGTATATCGTGCAACATTATTTCAAGATATATTTCGCGCTTCTTACGCTGATTCTAACAGGAACCTCTGCCTGTAAAAAGGCACAGGTTTCTGTTGATGATGCGGAAGAAATTGTTTCGCCAACAACGGGTACGCGTACCCAGTTTACGCTAGATTCTATTTTTCTATATGCCAAACAGGTATACTTATGGAACGAGGCACTGCCAGGTTATGCCGAATTTAATCCGAGGCAAAAATATGTAGGTGTCGGTTCTGATATTACCACTTTCAGGAAAGAGTTGTTCGATATTTCGCAGCTTAAAATAAATGTTGCTACCGGTAGTCCTTACGAATTACCTGTTTACTTTGAGAATCCAAAATATTCTAACCTTCAGTTGGGAAGGAGTATTCCTGGAAACACTGCGGGGATAGGACAGCCAGACGCTGCTGTATTGACCAGTAAAGTAATTAACAATGGAAATACGCTTGTAGCTTATCTGGCTTTGAGTTCGTTCCCTTCATTAAATAGTAGTAAAGCGGCCTTAGATCAGACTTTTGCAGAATTTGCAGTTTCTAATCCAAAGGTGATTATAATCGACCTGCGGAGCAACGGAGGCGGTTATCTCGAAACTGCAGAATACGTGGCCGATTTAATTGTTCCATCCAGCCTGAACGGTAAAGTAATGTACAGCGAGGCATTTAATCCAGCAATGCAGAATGGGACCGTTCCGATACTAAAACATCAACCTTATTTAGATGCCAATGGAAAAACAGCTGTTTACAATGGCCGGAGTGCCACCATGGCCGATGTAGATTATACCATTGCGGGCAATACCTATAAATTTAACAAAAAAGGAAGTTTACAAACCATTCAATCCGTTTATTTCATCGTTTCAGGCAATACCGCCTCGGCTAGTGAAATGCTGATCAGCAGTCTGAAACCCTATTTTGATGTGAAACTGATCGGAGAGAAAACCTATGGCAAACCAGTAGGCTTTTTTGGAATCAATATCGATCAGTACAGCGTTTACCTCAGCAGTTTTTTGATTAAAAATGCCAATGGCTGGTCTGATTATTTTACAGGTATGCAGCCAGACGTAATGATAAAAGGAATAGATAATCCGGTTTTGGGTGATCCGGATGAGCTGTGCTTAAATACCGCACTTTCGCTGATTAACGGAACCAGAACACTAACCGCAAACAAACTGGCCACAACAGGTAAAATTGCCAATGTTAAAGCTGACATTTTACCGATAAATAATGTAGAAAGCGTAATGCTTGAAAACAGGTTACGATTAAGAAAATAAACAGGAAAGGTAAAAACCTAATCCTAAATAATAACACCTAATTAAAAATGTTTAAACTATCCACCATCATATTACTTCTTGTCACTTTACATTTAACAGTTACCGCACAAGATTATGGAAGTTTAAAAGGCAAGGTTACCGATGAGTTTGATAAACCTTTGCGTGGTGCAACCATAAGTTTGGAGCCTGACGGGCATAGCAGCGAAACCGACGCTAAAGGAAATTTTAGCTTCAACAGGATATTTACCGGTAACTATAACATTACCGTGAGTATGGTCGGCAAAATCAATCATCAAGCCAATATTAAAATCGGTTCTGTGGCTGCAAATAACTTAATAATTAAACTATCAGACGATGAACGAGCACTTAACGAGGTTGCCGTATCCGAAAACCGTGCTGCTCCAGATAACTTGTTAAAGTTAGAACGCAGTGCAATGCCTGTTACCGTAATCAGCAGGCGAACCATCGAATTAATGGGCAGTAGGAGGTTAGATGAGGTATTGAAAGAACAGACCGGGATTGCCATAGTAAACAACATTGGTGGTGGCGCAAGGTCTGTTGGTGTACAGATGCAAGGTTTTAGCAGTGAATATGTGATGATTTTAATTGATGGACAGCCCATGGTTGGCCGCAACAGTGGAAATTTTGATCTGTCCAGGATCAGCGTTTCCAATATCGAACGGATTGAAATTATTAAAGGTGCGTCTTCCTGTCTCTTTGGAAGCGAAGCGCTCGGCGGGGCGATTAATATCGTAACCCGCTATGGCGCTTTACAGCCGCAGGCGTCGGTTGCCGCAAATTATGGAAGTTTGAATATTGCCGATATTACCCTCGAAGGAGAAACGCCATTTGCCTCGCAAAGAGGATCGGCCAATGTATCTGCAAATTATTACCGGACAGACGGTTTCAATACCAATCCAAAATATATTCAACAGGGTACTACTGCACCACCTTACGACAATTATGCTTTGCAAGGGAGAATCCGTTACCGCCTAACGCCAAAAAGTACGATTGGTTTTAGTGGTCGCTACGGACTACGAAAATCGTTTATGTCGAAAGATTTTGGTTTGGGCATTATTTCAGGCGACAGTCAGGATGAGCAGGATTTAAACCTTTCGGCCATATATGACCATAACTTTAGTTCGGGTTTGCGCAGCATGAGCCGTTATTATTATACTAATTTCCGGTCAGACCAAAGTATAGATTGGCAACAGACCAATAGCTCCATTACAAAAGATATTTTCGCACAGAACTTACACCGTTTCGAACAGCAGTTTGCCTATGGTGTAAACGATGAACTTAAATTAACAGGCGGTTTGGGCAGTAGTATCTAAAGTATGAATGATGTTTCGCTAACCAATCCAGCTTCAGTAAGTTCAGGTTTTGCTTTTCTTCAGGGCGATTGGCAACTCACTAAACAATTGGGGGTGGTTGCAGGGCTGCGTTACGACTTAACCAATACCTACGGCAGTAAACTTAACCCCAGTTTAGGCCTGCAGTATAAAATTATCCCAACTTTAACCTTTAAGGCCGGTGCAGGCACAGGATTTAAAGCACCCGATTTTAAATCGAGGTACCTTGTTTTTTATAATCCAGCAGCAAATTACCTGGTTATTGGAAATGAAGTATTGAGGCAAACGCTAAATCAGCTGCAGGCTCAGGGACAGATTAGTGAGATCAGACAATTTCTGCTAAATCAGCTGGATCAAAATTTACAGGCAGAAAGAAGCACTTCGTTAAATTTAAGTCTGGAGTGGAAACCTAAAGAAAACATAAAAGTAGAGGCAGGGATTTTTCACCACGCCTTACGCAACCAGATCAACAGCATTCAGGTAGCTACGGGCAGCGGAAACCGGAATATTTATACCTATCAAAATCTTCCTGAGGCCGTAAATAAAGGTATAGATGTTTCTTTTTCCATTAGTCCGCTTAAAAATTTAGAATTGAGTGCAGGTTATCAATACCTCATTGCGAAAGATTTAAGCGTAATTGATAGCATTAAAACCGGGCATTATCCTTATAACCAGAATATCCATGATCCCGCAACCGGAAACTCCTATGCACCAAAACCTTCCGATTATTGGGGGATTGAAAACAGATCGCGTCACATGGCCAATTTTAAAGCTTTTTATAATTACCGTCCCTGGGATGCCAGCTTAAACATACGCGTAAATTACAGGGGTAAATATCCTTTTGGCGACCGCAATGGAAACCATTTTATCGATCGCTATGACACCTTTGTAAATGGTTTTTTTATGTTTAATGCTGCTTTCGAAAAGAAATTAATGAAACAGCATTTGAGCATCAGACTTACAGCAGATAACATTTTAAACTATACTGACCGGTTAATGCCCGGACAGCCGGGGCGCGTACTGCTGGCTGGTTTAACGTACCGACTATATAAAGATTAAATTTCAAATACCATAAATTACAAAACATGTTAAGTACAAATATTAAAGAGGCTACAAAAGCCGAACACCAGAATTTAGAGAAACAGGTTGTTTTAAAGCTGAAAGCAATCAGAAGCAATCAGGACTATGCAGATTTATTGAAACATTTTTTTGCGTACTTCAGCCATATTGAGGCAACGATTAAACCTTTTATCACGGCATCGGTTTTACCGGATTATGCCCAGCGTAGAAATTCGGACTATATTAAAGCTGATATTTTAGAACTCGGTGTAGATATTACTGATCTTCCATTTACAACTGTACCAAAAATTGAAAATGCCGTACAGGCTTTAGGCGCATTATACGTATTGGAGGGTTCAATTATGGGCGGAAGCATTATTGTTAAAATGCTCGAAAAAGGAGGGGTAACCAAAGGTGTTTCCTTCTTTTCGGGTTATGGAGAAGCTACTGGCATGATGTGGGGCAATTTTATAGCTGTTTTAAATGCACAGGCAAAAACTGAGCAAGAAGAACAAGAGGCTATTGTTGCAGCAAACGAAACCTTTAAACATTTTGCTTCTGTTTTCGAAAAAGAGCGGGTAGGTACGGTTTAATACAACGTGATTAAGTTAATTCCTTTAGGCAAAAGTAGAAATAATTTAACCACAGATAAAAAAGATGGACACAGCTATCAAATCCCTGTTGATCTGTGTGCATCTGTGGTTAAAAACTTTTAATCCATCGGTCAATATCCCACCAACCAAAACCAAATCTTCAACTTCATCTATTGGTGTTTGTGTTGAAAGATAAGCCTGGATTGCACCTGCTACTTTTTGCAGCAGGCATTCAGGCTTATCTGTTTTATGTTTAACCACAGATAAAAAAAGATGGACACAGCTATCAAATCCGTGTTGATCTGTGTGCATCTGTGGTTAAAAACTTTTAATCCATCGGTCAATATCCCACCAACCAAAACCAAATCTTCAACTTCATCTATTGGTGTTTGTGTTGAAAGATAAGCCTGGATTGCACACTATTTTTAGCTTTGTGCATCAAGTTTGTCCAGTTTATGACTGTTTTTCTTTACTAAACCTGCCAAAATTGTTTAATTACTTTTTTCGCTTTAAAAATCGCTATTTCCATGTAAAAAGTTACAACTTTCAAGAGATAAGTAAGATATACCCTGATACAAGCCAATGAAACCGATTGTATTTGTATTATCTTTGTTTATCTCTATGCGTGTTTACCGTTCATATTCTGATAGCGAATTGGCATACTTGTTAACTCAAGGTGATGAGCTTGCTTTTACTGAAATTTACAACCGTTTTTATGGCCTGCTTTTCATTCACGCCAACAAACGCTTAAATGATGATGAAGAAGCAAAGGATGTATTACACCAGTTATTCGAATCACTTTGGGTTAAACGTTTACAGGTAGCACCTGACGGTAATTTATCAGCATATTTATATACAGCAGTGCGTAACCGTGTACTGGATGTCTTTGCGCATCAAAAAGTAGAAAGTAAATACGTTGATTCTTTGCAGGATTATATAGATCAGGATCATCTGTCTACTGATGATATGGTGCGTGAAAAGCAAATGGCAGTACTAATTGAGCAAGAAATTGATGCTTTGCCGTCAAAAATGCGCGAAATATTTATTTTAAGCCGTAAAGAAAACAAATCACATAAAGAAATTGCACTCCAATTAGGGCTTTCTGAGTTAACGGTCAAAACGCAGGTTAAAAAAGCGCTCCGAATTCTTAAATCGAGGTTAGGAGTAGTTATTTATGTTGCTTTCCTTTTAAAAACCTATAGGTAATCTGCCATAAAAGACTTAAATTCAGACTTTTCTCTTCAAATTAAGCTGTATTGAAAATATATTTGAAAAAAAATAATTTTCGATACCCCCAAGGCTATAGCTTCGCCGTATATATACTAACCAACTAAACTAGATTTCTTTGTAATGGAGAAAAATGCAAAAAAGCTTTTAGATAAATACCGTTCAGGCCATTGTACGCCCGAAGAAATCGCTGTTGTAGAAGCATGGTACCTTCAGTTGCCTTTCCAAAAAGAGGCTCCTGATCATTTACTGATTGAAACCAGCAAAGAAGAAGTATGGAATCGGTTAAAACCAGGAAGACAATCTGTAAAATTGGTTACGGTTAAGCGCATTGCGATAGCGGCCAGTATTATTTTATGCTTTAGCATAGGGCTCTATTTTATAACAGGTCGTAGTACTCTTCCAGTAACAGCTAAAACAGAATTAAAAGATATTCTTCCAGGTGGAAATAAAGCGATGTTAACACTGGCCGATGGAACGGTGGTAAATCTGGATGATGCTAAAAACGGTCAGATTGCGAGCCAGAGCGGTATCATCATCCACAAGACTAAAAACGGTCAACTCGAATACATCATTAAAGAAATTCCAAATGCACCGGTTACAGGCTCAAATACCATTAGCACGCCTCGTGGCGGACAATACCAGGTAAGCCTGCCCGATGGAACAAAAGTTTGGCTTAATGCGGCCACAACATTAAAGTACCCTTATGCCTTTGCAAAAAAAGAAAGGGTAGTAGAACTTAATGGTGAAGCTTATTTTGAGGTTTCAAAAGACCATACCCGTCCTTTTAAGGTAAAAACAGATGCACAAACCGTTGAAGTTTTAGGTACGCATTTTAATATTAATGCCTACAGGGATGAAGCTCTTGTTAAAACCACGCTTTTAGAAGGAGCAGTAAAAGTGAGCAATGCCTCTGGCACTGTAAAGCTGCACCCGGGCGAACAATCGAAGCTAAATATAAGCACAGCTAAATTAACGCTCAATCAGCAGATTGATCTTGACAAAGAAATGGCCTGGAAGAATAATATTTTCTCTTTTGATAATGATGATCTGCAAATCATTATGCGGCAGATTTCGCGTTGGTATGATGTAGATGTAGTTTATCAGGGCAAAATTTCAACAGAAAAATATGTAGGCGAAATTCCTAGAAACAGCAACCTGGCAGAGGTATTTGAAATATTAGAACTTAACCACGTTCATATTGATATAAAAGGCAAAGTGCTTACCGTAACAAGAAATTAAACAAGAATGGCTTTCTTTAAACAGCCAAGAAATCAACCAACCAATTCACGAACTAACTAAACTTTATGATGAAAAAACTACCAGAAATTTAGCATCCTACCTTAAAAAAAAACCGAAAGCGCGACAACGCTTCCGGTAGAAATTTGGACAAGCAGCTTGCTTCGAAACCCAGCTGCTATTTTTTAACCTCATTCATTACAAAGGTATGAAATTAACTACCCTTTACAACCCCGTGTGCGACATGCGGAGGGTAAAGATTAAATTTTTATTGGTCATGAAATTGACTACGATTTTACTACTGGTTGGCGCCTTACATGTTTCGGCAGCCACCTTCTCGCAAACCGTAACGCTCTCTCGAAGAAAAACCTCACTTAAACAAGTTTTTAAGGAGATTAAAAAGCAAACGGGCTATTTTTTCTTTTACAAAGGACAATTGCTACAGGATAAACCAGAGGTAATGGTCGAGTTCAATAACACATCATTGGTAGATGCTTTGAATGTTTCTTTAAAAGATCAAAACCTGAGCTATAACATCGTTAACAAAACCATCGTGATCAGCCGCAAAGAGAATTTGCCAGTTGTTGCCGTAAGTTTAGCGGTAAAAATTGAGGTTAAAGGTGTTGTTGCTGATAAAGCTACGGGGGAAACGCTTCCGGGGGTTAGTGTTTCCATTAAAAATGGTGCAAGCGTAGGTATCACCAATGATAAGGGCGAATTCAAAGTCAATGTTGACGAAGGAAGCATTTTGGTTTTTAGTTATGTAGGCTACGACTTGTTTGAAGCCAGGGTTACAGGCACTAAAACGTTAAACGTTAAGCTTACCTCAAAGATGACCCAGATGAACGATGTGGTGGTTACAGGTTATCAAACGATTAAAAAAGATAACTATACCGGTAACGCAGTTACGATATCCGGAGATCAGCTGAGAAGGGTAAATCCACAAAATTTGTTGCAAAGTATCGGAACGTTCGATCCTTCCTTTAAACTGATCGATAATAACCTGGCAGGCTCCAATCCTAACAGAATTCCTTCTATTAATGTTAGGGGAGCTTCTGCACTGCCAAGTGGCGATGGGCAGGTATTGAGAAGGGACGATATTCAGGGTAGCGTGAACATGCCTGTTTTTATGCTTGACGGGTATGAAGTAAGCGTGCAGAAAGTATTTGATTTGGATGTGAACAGAATTGCATCGGTTACCTCATTAAAAGATGCAGCTGCAACGGCAATCTACGGTTCGCGCGCGGCCAATGGTGTAATTGTGATTACCACTAAAACTCCTGTAGAGGGGAAATTAAGGATAGAATACAATTATGAATTGAATCTAACCGCTGCAGATTTAAGTGATTATCAGGTTTTAAATGCAGCTGAAAAACTAGATTATGAAGTATTGGCAGGTTTATACAATTCTTCGAAACAGCAGGTATCTCAGGATCAGCTGGATGAGATCTATTACCATAAAAAAGCCAATGTGGTTGGTGGTGTGAACAGTTATTGGTTATCGCAACCCTTGCGTAATACCATAGGGCATAAACACGCTGTAAATCTGGATGGAGGTTCACAAGCATTCCGGTATAATGTAAATCTTCGTTACCAAACCAGGCCGGGAGCAATGAAAGGCTCGGCAAGGGACCAATATTCGGGAGGAATGAGTTTCCAGTATAATGTGAAGAAAATTCAGTTTAGAAATGAATTATCCATAACACAAGTAGGCGCTACCGAATCTCCTTATGGCGATTTTTCTAATTATGTACGGATGAACCCTTATTACCCCTTGCAAGATGCTAATGGCATGGCGATGAGGATTTCTGACATATATGAAAAATCAGACCGATCCAGAGAATATGTTTTTAATCCACTGTTTGATGCTGGCTTAAGCAGTTTCAATAAATCTAAGTACACCGAAATTATTGATAACCTCTCTGCCGATCTGGAAGTGGCAAAAGACCTGAGGTTAAGGGGCCAGATGAGCGTAACCACACGATCAAATACAGATGACGTATTCACTTCTCCTATGGCAAATAAGTATTACCTGTATACAACAGATAAAATAGATGAAAAGGGAGAATATACAAATAGGGAGATGAAAGAAACCTATTGGGATAGTAATATCAGATTAACCTGGTTAAAGCAAATTGGTGGTAGTTATTTTAATGCTTTAGTTGGTGTAAATGCCCGTACAGAGCTGCGCGATCAAAAAGAATTTACCGCTATTGGATTTGCTAACGATCGTTTTACCAGCATAGGCTTTGCCAAAGGCTATGCTGAAGACGGGAAACCGCAAAGCAGACTCGAAAATGCGCGGCTTTTTGGCTCTTTCTTTACGATGAACTACTCGTATAAAAACCGGTATCTTATGGATGGAACTGTTCGTATTGATGGTTCTTCAAAATTCGGTGTAAACAATAAACTGGCTCCATTTTGGTCATTCGGATTAGGGTGGAATGTACACCAGGAGGAATTTTTGCAGGGTAATCCTGTAATTAGTCAGCTAAGAATAAAAGCCTCTACAGGTCTTACCGGTTCGGTAGAGTTCGATCCTTACCTATCAAAAACCATTTATAAATACAATACAGGAAACTGGTATTCATCTGGTATTGGTGCCGGTGTAAGCAGTTACGGAAATGAAAACCTTGGATGGCAAAAAACAAGGATGACCGATATCGGTATTGATATCGGTTTATTTAAAGATCGGGTAATGATTATGCCAAGGATATATAAGAAGTTTACCAAAGACATTTTAGCCGATATCACTTTACCTCCGTCAACAGGCTTTTTATCTTATAAAGAAAATCTTGGCGACATGGAAAACAAAGGTGCGGAGTTGGGGATAACCGTAGATGCCTTAAGAAGCAAAGACTGGTCGGTAAATCTGAATGCGAATATGGTTACCAACAGAAATAAGGTGGTAAGGATCTCAAACGCTTTAAAGAAATACAACGACAGGGCAGACGAACTGCAATCTGTAAAGCCGGGGGACGGTGGCTACAGGGGAATTCCTTTGCTTAGATTTAGCGAAGGGCAACCATTTAATGCCATTTATGGCGTACGTTCATTAGGTATAGATCCGGAAAATGGCCGCGAACTTTACCTTAAAAAGGATGGTACACTTACATATGATTACGATAAGAGAGATTATGTTGTAATCGGCGATCCTAATCCTAAAGTGAGCGGTTACTTTGGTGGAACGGTTAACTACAAAAGGTTTAGCTTGTATGTGCAGTTTCAAACCTATTTCGGTGGTGATAAATACAACCTAACCCTGGTAGAACGTGTTGAAAATGCCGACCCAAGATATAACGTTGATAAACGTGTATTTGAAGAAAAGTGGAAGCAACCAGGCGACCTCTCTTTTTATAAAAATATAGCTGATAATGGCGAAACCGATGTCAGCTCGAGATTTATACAACCTGATAATCTAATCAACCTTCAATCAGTCAACTTTTCTTATGATATGAATAAAAAAATCGCGTCAAAATTATCGATGTCGAGTCTCATGTTTCAGGTAACAGCAAATGACGTGGTGCGTTGGTCATCAGTAAAAGAAGAACGAGGAATTAATTATCCGTTTACCAGGAGTTTAACCTTTTCTGTCAGAGCAGCTTTTTAAGCTATTAATGAACAGATTTAAAATATAAAAACATGAAAATTAGATTGTTAATCTGCCTCATCTTAATAACAGGAATATTGAGTTCCTGCAAGAAATGGCTGGAAGTTGAGCCGGAATCAGAAATAGCTGCTTCAATTTTATTCAGTACAGAAAATGGCTTTATGGAAGCCATTAATGGTGTATATAACCGCAGTACAGAATCAGATCTGTATGGTAAAGAGCTTACATTTGGTACAACAGAAGTATTGGCGCAAAATTTTTCGATGCGTGATGACGGACAGGACTATAGGCAAACCTCCTTGTACAATTACAAACATGGCGAGTTTATCAAACGGAAGGATAGAATATGGGCTGGTTTATACAATGCAATTGTTAACTGTAACCTGATTCTGGAAAATGTAGATGCAAAAAAGAACATTTTTAACGGCAACAATTATGCTATTGTTAAAGGAGAAGCGCTTGCCTTAAGAGCCTATTTGCATTTCGATCTGTTGCGTCTTTTTGCTCCTTCTTATTTGAGAAATCCTTCTGCAAAAGGAATTCCTTACGCTAACAAATACACGAAAGAGATTACACCGGTTTCTAGTGTATCAGAAACCATTAATCTGATCATCAAAGATTTGGAAGAGTCGAAACAATTATTAATCGCTGATCCGATTCGGAGTGCCGGTTATATTGTAAATTATCCCTTAGTTACTGATACACTCAAAAATACAGAAGAGAAGAATTCAAGTCTTTTCTTGCAAAACAGAAGGCACCGTTTAAATTATTATGCAGTATGCGGAACGCTTGCCAGGGTTTATCTGTATAAAAACGATAAAGTTAAAGCCTTACAAAATGCTAAAGAGGTAATCGACTCAAAAAAATTCCCATGGACATCAAAAAGTGATTTTGAGGCATTCGAAGATTCAAAGAAAGATCGTATTCTTTATAAGGAACTTGTTTTTGGATGGTATATACCAGGCGCTGCAAAAGAGATAAAAGACAATTGGTTTCAAAGTGGCACCAGCGGATTTTATTTGATTGAGGATGCCGCAGACTATATCTATGAAAAGGCAACAGCCGGAGCAAGTGATTCCCGTTATAAATACTGGTTGTCTGCTACCTCCAGTCAATCGTCAAGATCGTATGATATCGTTAAATACCGCAGAAATCCCTTAAGTACCGAGGCTGGTGCAAATTTACATTACCTGATGGCTCCTGCGATCAGGCTTAGTGAGATGTATTACATCGCTGCCGAGTGTTCCTATGCAAATAGTCCTGCGGCCGCAGTTAATTACCTTATACAGGTTCGTGAAGCGAGACAAATAGGTGATCCTTTGACCATAAACAGCGAAGAAGATTTATTAAAAGAACTGCTTAAAGATGCCCGTAAAGAATGGTTAGCCGAAGGCCAGTTATTCTATATGTATAAAAGGCTCAATAGGGGCATTGTAGGGCAAACCGGTGTAATTATTCCGGCTTCCGATAACATTTTCGTGCTTCCTCTTCCAAACGATGAAGTTGTTTATGGTGGCAGATAAAACAATTTGAAATTTTATTAATAGCAAATTATGAAAATATACATATTAATATTCGCAATCATTTGTCTTGTTTCTTGCAAGAAAGCAGAAGAGATGCGTTTTGATCACAGTGCTAATGTTTATTTCGATATTTATAATGGAGATAAAGACAGTATAGTAAGAACCTTTGCCTATAATCCTACACGGGCTCAGGATACCGTGTGGCTACCGGTACGTTTATCCGGAATCAGAACAGACGCAGAGCGGAAATTTAGTGCGCGGGTAGATGCTGATTCTTCTACGGCCACTCCTGGAATTCATTATGAAGCTTTAAAAGCTCAATATTCAATCCTTCCTAACAATGGGTTAGGATACATTCCTTTGGTGATTTATAATAAGGATAAGGAACTTGAAAACAGATCGGTTTCGATACTCATCAAATTAACCGGTACGTCAGATCTGGGCATCGAAAACCCTTATCTGATCAGGGCAAAAGTTGTATTCTCTTCCAAATTGGAAAAACCAAGCTGGTGGGATAGCTGGCCGCTTCCTCCTTATTCGAGAACCAAACATGAGTTATTTATTCTGGTAACCGGGCAAACCTCCCTCACTACCGACGGACTTGATGCACCGAAAAACCTGTATTATATAGGCTTATTAACCACGATGTTAAATAATCCATTTAATTGGGTAGCCAAAAATGCAGCAAAAGGTTATGTCATCGAAGAAGTAACTGCAGGCAATACCAATAGCTATTATTTCTATAACAAGAGTAATCCGTCTAAAAAAACGCTGCTAAGGAAAAACATGCAGAATGGTAAATATTATTTTATAGATGAAAATGGCAATGAGGTTATTTAATTCGAAGAACATGAATATTAAAAAATTAATTTTATTAATAGCTGGCGTGGTTTCTTTAGCCGCATGTCATAAAGACTTGGGTAATTACGATATCGATATGCCTGTAGAGCCTAAATTGGCCAACCTCGATTCTGTTTACACTGCAAGTGTTGGAGATAGTTTGATCATCAAACCAAAAATAGAAGGCGTGGATGCTGCCAATGTAGAACTTCAATGGAAAATTAGTGTAATGGAAGGGAATGATGTTCTCTATACCGGACCAGCTTTAAGGATTATATTTGGTTTGCAGGCTAAAAGATATTCTGCACGCCTTACTGTATTTAATAAGGCAAATGGAATGAAATATTTCCATAATTTTTACGTAGACGGTGGAACCGAATTTGCGAGTGGTACAACGGTACTGAGTATTGAAAATGGAATCACACAGTTCTCATTTGTAAAGCCAGATGGTAACGTGCAGGCACGTTTGTACAGGGCCATGCAGGGAAAAGATTTGCCTCCAAACCCCACAAATTTATTTCTGCTAAAAAATACATTTACAAATAACTTATTGGGATACTGGATCATTACAAAAAAAGGTGGAATCAGGTTGGAACCAAATACCATGCAGGAAGATCCAAAATATCCTAATACCCTTAAAGATAACTTTTTTACATCGCCAGATGATTTGGATGTGAGTTCACTGATCTCACATCCTCAGGGGGTAATGATGGGCGTTGTAAATGGTAAATTTTACGGTGGAACAACAAGTACATGGGACCAGGCAGCTACTTATGGAATGTTCGGCTTACCTGCTGATGGTGATTATGAGCTGGCTCCTTCTTTTGTGATGAGCTTTACGCAATCGGCTACTTATTTTATTGGCTTCGACAAAAACAGAAAGCAATTTGTCAGGATCAATCTTTATGGAGCACCTGTTTATTTTGGTACCCAATACTCCGTTACCACAACAACTGCCTTCGATCCTTTAAATATTGGGATGGATCTTGTTCATTTGGAGCAACTTAATAATGCAGATTGTTTCGCCTATTGTAAAGGAACCGATGGAAAGATTTACGAATTAAAGTTCAATGTTCAGTTTAACGGGCCGTTTACCTTTACGCCTCAACATAAACGTCTTTTTGTACGTCAGGAGTTAATTAACGAAAATACAAAATGGAGTGGTGCTAAAAACGGGGTAATTTATATTGCCAATGGCAGTAAAGTTTATCGGTATAATCCTGTAAATGAAGAACTCAGAGAGCTGGCTACCAGCTTTAGCGGCAAAACGATCACGATGCTAAAATTGAGCGAAGATGAGGAAACACTAATGGTGGGAACTGAAGAAACCGTTTCTTTCTTAAATATTGCTACGGGAATGAATGGCGCATTCCTCAAAAAGATTGAGGGTATTCCAGGTGCTCCTGTAGATATCGCAATCAGAAAATAACCTTAGTCCATGAGGCTGTCTCATAAATATAGAATTGCCTCCTGAGCTTGTCGAAGGAACTGTTTAAAATGTCTTACAAGGCATTTCGATTGAATTACAATTAATGATACAGCCTCATGTAAATTATAACCATAAAAAACATACAAATGAAAATCATAAAATTAGCAGTATTGGCCTTATTGTTACCAGTTTTAAGCTGTGCACAGGCGCCAAATTTTAGTTTAACAGGCAAAATAGGTTCGCTGGGTGCACCAGCAATGGCTTATATTGATTACATGGATAACGGTGTGAGTCACGAAGATTCCGTAGCACTTGTTAACGGAAGTTTCAGGTTTACCGGAAATATTTCTGGCAATGCCTATGCCCGTATGGCACTGGATCATACTGGTGGGGGTAAAGGTAAGGCCGTTTATACCGGAGATGTGATTTACTTTTATTTCGGTAAGGAACAGGTAACGATCACTTCAAAAGATTCTTTGGAAAATGCTGTTTTTGCTGGCTCGAAAGTTTACCAGGAATACGATGCCTACAACAAAGCCATCGGTGGTACCATTATGGCACTTACCAAAGCCGTTAATATCGATTTTAACCGCGGCACACCTGAGCAGCAAAAAGATACCGCTTACATGAAAGCAGTAGATCTGCGTTTCAGAAAGAATATCCAGAACAGAACAGAGAAACAGTTTCAATTTGTCAAAGAACACCCAACATCATATTTCGCTT
Organism: Pedobacter alluvionis; assembly: GCF_003664035.1. GTDB lineage: Bacteria > Bacteroidota > Bacteroidia > Sphingobacteriales > Sphingobacteriaceae > Pedobacter > Pedobacter alluvionis. Next base: position 515,571 of record NZ_RCCK01000012.1, on the reverse strand, counting down.
TGGTAGCACTTTCAGAAGCTGCCGGAAGCAAGGTTGATGTAGCCAAGGTTGAACCGCTTTTTAACGCCCTTAACAAAGCTTATCGCGAAACCGACATGGGTAAAGAACTCGCTCAGCGTATTGCTGCAAGCGGCATTACCGCTGTTGGAAACGTTGCGCCGCTTTTTACACAGAACAATGTAGTAGGCAAGCCGGTTTCGCTAGCCAGCTTAAAAGGAAAATTGGTTCTGGTTGAGTTTTGGGCAAGCTGGTGTGGACCGTGCAGGGCTGAAAATCCTAACCTGGTCAAACAATATCAAACCTACAAGGATAAAGGCTTTGAAATTATTTCAGTTTCATTGGATAATGTAAAGGAACGTTGGTTAGAGGCGATTGAAAAAGATGGTTTAGACTGGATTCATGTTTCTGACCTGAAAGGATGGAACAACGAAGTGGGCCGTTTATATGGTGTACGGGCAGTACCTGCAAGTTTTCTGGTAGATGCGCAGGGCAAAATTATCGGCAATGGCTTGCGTGGCGAGCCTTTGAACAAAAAGCTTGCTGAAATATTCAATTAGTTACTGGCCGATAAAATATAGATAATGAAAAAGATGCTAACGGCATGCCTGATGCTGGTTTCGCTGCTCACTTTTGGAACTGAGAAAATTGCATTAAAGGTTTTATATGTGGGCTATAATCCCGATAAGCCAATGCCTAAAAATGTAGTTTATTATTCAACTACCCCAGCGGTTATCGAAAAAATGTACAAAACCAGAATGGCAGATTTTAAAGCCTTTTTGGAACAGCGTTTTACTGAGATTAAGGTAGTGGATGTAGCCGATTACAAAGTAGAAATGTCTGATGGGGTTGATGTAACTTTGATGGATGCCGGGCCGGTGGCGCTGCCGCCAAATTTTAGCCGTCCGATGGTTTTAATGCACGCCATGGCACCCAATGTGGGTTTACCTTTAGGTTTAAAGTTCGATTGGTACTGCCAGTGCCTGGATGATGAAGCACTGAACATCAAAAAGGACCATCCCATTTTTAATACCCCAAATGCTGTAAAGCTAACCATGGTGAAAAAACCGACTCCAGGTTCTTTTTTTAATGGTCATCAGGGCGTTGGTACACCAAAAGTAATGGATAGGTGGCAGGTGGTAAAGCAAGGCTTTTCTTCAAAAGAACCTTACCTGATTGGCATGGTTTCTCATGGCGAAGGATTTAATGATTCGCCTGACGCTGAGTCTATTTCTGGAGGCGTTTGTCTTAAAAATGCCGAAGCAGTTGCATTAGGTCGTCAGGGGAATTATTTTATGTGGGGTTTTGCAGGCTCTCCTGATTATATGACAGAGGAGGCCAAAGATGTTTTTGTAAACACCATCTGTTATATCAAAAAATTCGATCGTCTTCCGGCTATTGTTAAAAAAGTGCAGATCGAAACGCGGAGCGGCATAGATGAACAAATCTACCGATTAAGCAAAGATCTTTATAATCAGGCTATTGTTTCGCGACGGGAAGGGAACCTGCGGATGCTGAAAATGCAACAGGAATTAAAGGATAAAAAAGCAAAAGGCGAAGATATTGGCCATGGCAACGAAATGTTTTTGAAAATGCCGATAACCAATGATACCCAAACATTTGAGAGCTACGTAAAAGGTTATGCCGGCGATAGTTTGTTTGCCATTTATGGTACTGACATCAATCTCTATCACAAGTATTACCGTCAAAATTATGAGTATTTCTATCCTTCAGGTGTGTATACCCTTCAATTAGATCGTGATGCACAAAAACTGGGTATTTCTAATCGTAAGGTGGCGCTTTTAGATAAATGCATAAGTTTATTGGAGGCCGGCAAAGAAGAAGCGATGGCTCAACGCTTGCTCGAACGTTACACCACTGAAAAATTCAGCAAAGCAACTGAATGGAGAAACTGGCTCAATTTAAACCGTAATAAGCTCTTCTATACCGAGTCTGGTGGCTTCAAATTTATGATCAATTCTTATGGAAAAAGCCTTCCTGTTAGCCAGCAACAAAGCTATCAATTGCCAAAATCGATTATAAGTGATGAACCGACCACAGCCGATCCGGTTGCGGTTTCTGCAAGGTTTATTCCGGGCAATGGCAATAAAAAAGACAGTTTACTTATCGAAGCCAAAATTTTAAAAGGCTGGCATATTTATGCTTATGTATCCAAAGATAATCCATTCGTGGTAACCGAAACCCGCCTCGAACTTCCTGAAGGCGCAATAGCTGATCAGGAATGGAAAACTACAGCAGCTATTCCATATCCAGGCAATGAGGGCATGTTTATTTTTGAGGGAAAGGCAAACTTTAGGATAATGGTCGATTACAGCAAGGCAAAAGCCGGTACTAAAATAAAATGTGGTCTTTACTATCAGGTATGTGACGAAACCAAATGTTATCCACCGAAAGAAAAGATATTGGAAATACTCATTTAAGCTATCTATGCGCTCGGCATGGCCGGTAAAATGGCCTTGCCGTTTTTTTAACTCTTTAACTTAAAATATGAAATCTTTTTTGAGGCTTTGCCTCCTGGCTTCTTTGTGTCTGTTTGCACGTGTTTCTGTATCGGCACAAACAGCTGTAAACAAAGCTGATTCCTTGCACAATAAACTTTTATCAGAAATAATTGCTGTGCCTGCACCTAATTTTACCTTAAAAGATCTTGACGGAAATGTGGTATCGTTAAAAGACCTGAAAGGAAAAGTAATTGTGCTCGATTTCTGGTCAACATGGTGTGTACCCTGCAAAAAGTCTTTTCCTGCAATGCAGTTAGCGGTTAATGCCTATAAAAATGATCCTTCTGTAAAGTTTTTATTTATCCATACCTGGGAAACCAGCAAAACACCCGTTGAAGATGTGAAGAAATACATTGCAAAATCGGACTTTAATTTTCAGGTGCTGATGGATCTGAAAAATGAAGCAGGACGAAACGCCGCAGTTGAAGATTATGGTGTGAGTGCCATCCCTGCAAAATTCGTTATCGATAAAACAGGCAAAATTATATTTAAACTTACCGGTTTCACCGGAACTGATGCCGATGCACTTGAGGAAATTTCTGAGCGGATTACATTGGCAAAAAATCATAAGTAATCATGAATAATTATATCAAGGGAATTTTGATAACGGTGGTGATGCTACCCGGATTAAATGCTGCTGCACAGAAAAAGCAGGTTGCTAAATTCCAGGAAACCATCGCCCTGGCCGTTAAAAAAGCATATCCTGCAAGTGTAAGGATGTGGGGTTTCGATGTGCAGCAGAACCAAAGAACTAGTGCTCAGTTTAGTGGCGTGGTAGTCAGTGCAGACGGTTATATCTTAACGGCAGCACATACCATTTTACCTGGTAAAAATTATAAGGTCTTTTTTCCTGATGGGCGCGAATGTATTACCCTGGCTTTAGGTAAAATAGACAATAAGGAGACACCAGGTATTCCGGATGTAGGCATGATGAAAATTACCGATAAAGGCACCTATCCATTTGCTGAGATGGGTTATTCTGCAAGTTTGGTTAAAAATGAACCTTGTATTAGTATTTCATATCCCGAAACCTTAAATCAAACGCTGCCAACATTAAGGTTAGGAAATATTGCAGAAGTGAAAAATGAATATGGCTTTATTCGCTCCACCTGCAAAATGGAACCAGGTGATTCTGGTGGACCTTTATTCGATTATTATGGCCGCGTAATCGGATTACACAGTGCCATTGATGTTTCGGAAGAAATGAATTTCGAAATTCCCGTTGACCTCTATCGTCGCTATTGGACGGCTTTAAACAGCGAAAGACTTTATACGGCCTTCCCGGAAAAGAAGGATAGTGTGAAAACAGATCCATTATCTTTACTATTACAAAAAGAAAGTAAAAAAAAGGCTTTACATCCTGATTTTGACCTGCCAACGCCTAAAAATAGCTGCTTTTCGATAAAAAGTATGATTAAAGGGAACCCCCGGAATATTTACGCCACTTTGTTGAATGTTAATACTGCAAATGGAGCTAAAAAACAGCTTTTGTTGACTAAAAATACGATGGTCGGCGAAGAAGCGCACTGTGATGTTAATGGGAACGTAGTGCCGATTAAGTTAATTGGAAAAGATCAGGAAAATGACCTGGTTTTATTCGAACTCAAACAGCGGATAACCGGTGGGATTGATTTAAATATCTCTGATAGCAATAGTGTTAAAATAGAGATGGGTAAACTTCTTTATAGCATTGATCCCTCAGGCAAAGTGATGCATAGTGTTTTGGGGAGTGCACTATTTAATTTGCCTAAAATTAACAGTCAGCCTTATTTGGGCGCAATGGTAGTTTATAATTCCAGTCCCGTTCAGTTTTCGCTAATCAAAGAGGGCAGCCCGGCAGAAAAAGCAGGTATAAAAGTTGGCGACGAACTAATCAGCATTAACGGAAAACTCATTAAAAAGGCAAGTGAGTTTGCACCAGAAATATTAAAATATTGGGCAGGTGATGAGCTTACTTTTGAATGGGGAAATGGTTCGGGTAAGATGAGTAAAACATTAAAACTAGAGGGAAGGGGGCAGTCAGTATTTAATCATCCGGCAGAGAAATTTGAAGGCGGGAAATCAGGACGAAGAGACGGCTTTAATGCGATTTTTACGCACGATGCCGCCATTAAAGCAAACGCCTGCGGTTCGCCTGTATTCGATTGGGAAGGTAATTTTTATGGGATCAATATTGCCAGGTATAGCCGGACAACCACCGTTGTGGTACCGAAGAAAACGATAATAGATTTTGTTTTGAAGGCTATTCAGTAGCTTAGTTTTCGCCACGGAAACACAGAAGTCACGGAATTTCTAGTGGTCGGTGTCACACCGACCACCGCTTAGGATTTATTACTTAACATATTTCTGTCGGTGAGACACCGACCGATAAGGACTGCCCAAACCGAAGTACGCTACACCTGCGTTCCTACAACAATAAGCGATGCATTTTTTGAAGCGCATTGACTGTACTACTATTAAAGTTGTTTCCCGTGCTTCGCTATATCCCTTCGCTGCGCTTTGGGGATGCCGCTATGCCCGGGGCTAAGCACGCTTTTTCTGCAAGGAATCTATTGCTTAAAATTCAAAGGGCCTGAATGAATTGCCCTTGGTTACTACACAGCCCCAGGTTAACTAAACCTTATTGTAGCGGCTATACTTTTTGCTGCAGAACACATCATGTGTGCAATTACTTTCACAAAAAGATAGAAGCGGAAAGAAGGGCTGCCCAAACCGAAGAGCGCTGCACCTGCTTTCCAAAAAGTGGTGTGTATGAAACAGCCTCTTTTTAATCTTTTACAATTTTACCCTTTTAGCTTTAGGTTCTGGCTTTTCAGGTAATTGTATCGATAAAATCAAATCAATGCTTTCCGAATTGGTTTCATAATCGGCTGCAATTTTTTCCCATCTTTTTAATTCTGCCTGTAAGGTCTCAATTTCCTTACCTAATGATTCGATCTTATTCTGGATTGATTTTCTAACGTTTGTATTTGCCATAACACAAAATTATGATTTGATGGCATATCTTTAAACTTCTTTATTGTAAACATGGATATAAAAAATGCTAAGCGTTCTATTTCAGTGAGTTTTATTCTTATAAAATTTTCAACAATAGTGAAGAACCGCCAAATTTGTTTTCGATAGCGTAAAATTGTGCAATCATTTGTTATTTTTACCCAACATCCCTGATAAATATGAAGAAAAACAATAGCTGCGATCTTAAAACCTGCTTTATGTGCCAACTCACATTAAAAGAATGGCATCCTGCTATTGAAGGTCATAAACGGAATTTTATTGCAAAAAAAGGGGAGGTGATTATCAAAGAAGGCGATCCTGTTAGTGGTGTTTATTTTGTAACTTCAGGCAATGTGAAAGTGCATAAACAATGGGGCGATAAAGAACTGATTTTACGCTTTGCAAATGATGGTGCCATAATCGGACATCGTGGAATTAGCAGCAACACTTCTACCTACCCAATCTCAGCAACTGCTTTAGAAACCACTAAACTTTGTTTTGTAGATATCGAATTTTTTAAAACCACCATAAAAGTAAACCAGGAATTTGCCTATGGTTTATTGATATTTTATGCAGATGAACTGCATGCTTCGGAAAAGAAAATGCGTAATTTGGCTTTAATGTCGGTTAAGGGAAGACTTGCTGTAGCCATTTTAGGATTAAGAGATCAGTTTGGACTAGACGAAGAGGGTTTTTTAAATCTGGCTTTAAGCCGTCAGGATTTAGCTGCTTTTACTGGTGCAACTTATGAAACCGTTTTTAGAACAATGAATGAGCTACTCGCTGAAAAATTGGTTGTAGTTAACGGAAAGCAGATTGGCATTTTAAACGAAGGTGGATTAATGGATTTGAGTAGTAAATAATTAAGGTTTATACTTTTTAAGTTTTTAAAATTCGCTGTTGTCACCCTGAGGGTTAATTAATTGTTTAAAATCAATATGAGTGACGTACAACTGTTTTCTCTTATTCTACGGCGCGGTCTTGCCTCGGCTCGCCGCCGCCGAAGGGCTCTTTCTTTTTGGTGTCAAAAAGAAACAAAAAACACCGGCTGAAAATTTTTCTTTCGAAGCTAGTAGGTTGGCTTAGGCAGTGCAACCCGAAAAATTTGTTAGGCCGGATTTAAGCAGAACGGGGATATCGTGCTATGGCCTAGCTTGGCGGAAATACTAAAGTAATTAAAGTTCTGATTAATAATAATTTGTAAAATAACGTCAATTGTAGCGTAGTCGAAGTGTCTTTTCAAAACATTTGTTTCGCCAGACTTAATTAATAACAAGTTTTAAATTATTGATACAATATGTTGGGAATCGTTTTATGTGGCGGACAAAGTTTGCGTATGGGTACTGATAAAGGTTTGCTTAAGCATCAGGATAAACTCTGGACGCAGGTGGCGGCTGATAAACTGATATCGCTAAACCTCCCAGTAAAGTTTTCAATTAATCCATTACAGCACCACATTTATACAGGTTATTTCGGCGATCAGCAGCTGATTGTCGATGATCCTTCGCTTGACGTTAGAGGGCCATTATTGGGCGTGCTTTCTGCACATTTATCAAATCCTGAAGAGGATTTGTTTTTATTGGCTTGCGATATCTTATTGATGGAAACCAGATTGTTGGAAAAACTTATCCATTCAGCCAAAGCTGATGGTACTTTCGACGCCTATATCTTTACCAAAGATGGGCGACAGGAGCCCTTATGTGGGATTTATAAAGCGGAAGGATTGAGAAATATTATAAATCTGCTAAAATCCAATGGATTAGCCAGGCACAGCATGAAATACACTTTAAGTAATTTTCGGGTTTGTGAAATTAGCGTAGATGATCATGAATACCGTTATTTTGGGAATTTTAACTCACAAGAGGAGATAAAACGGTATCGTCACCCTGACCTGTAGTGCAGCGGAAAGCTACGAAGTAAACCGAGCCTTAAGCGAGCTCACCGCATGTAATTCATTTCAGGGTCTATTTGCAAAAAAAAAGATGCTGAAACAAGTTCAGCATGATTATCGAGTTGATAAGCGTTTAGAAACAAATAAATTATTGCTGCAGATTTACAATAATTGTAATACGGACTGATCTATTTTAGTGAAATTACTTTTCTCTCCTTCGCAAAGTGCACAACAATAATCATCCGGTAAATCTTTAAATGCCGTACCTGGATTAATGTTATTTTCAATTTCCCCGATCCGCTCGTTGTACACGGTTAAACAATTGTTACATTGATATAAAAAAGTGCCAACTTTTATTGCGGTTTCTTCTACTTGAGAACTCTGTTTTTGCTTACCTGTTTTAATAGCATTTAAACGGTATTTGTAAAATTTAAATATAGCCCGCCTGAGTTGTTCTGGCAGTAGAAAACCGGGGTTGCTCCGGCTAAAGATTTCGCCGGTACGCTCGTTGGGGTTGAAATCTTTCGCACACAAAATATCATAAACTGGGAACAGTTTCATACCCAGCAAATTAATAAGATGACGTTTCTGGATCAGAATGCTACTAAAAACCTCACTTTTTTTGCGGGTTTTAATACCAAAGCAAATGCCAAAGGTTCGGGTATCATCAATGCTTAAATGTTTAACCAGTAAGCTTTTCAATGCTAAACCTTCGTTGCAGTTATCTTCCACCTGAAAATTTAGCTCGTTGGCCGCATGCCGCATATTAATCTCATATTCTTCGAGCAGGGCATTCCAGAGTTTTTTATCTTTCTCGTCAATCCCTTTTACAATAATGGTTTTCCAGGATGTACAGCACAATTGACCGAGTTTGGTATCTAAACAAAGCTGACAAAGTTTTTTTAAAAATGCGATGCTGAACAGTTCATCACGCCTGTAAATACCCAACCAGTATTTGTTGTTATAGCGGTTCAAACCCTCGTAATAAGGCAGGTTGAATGAAGAAAGGGAAACTGTATTTTCTGCGGCTTTAAGAATAAAATTGTCCTGGTCTAAAAGGGCAAAAAGCTCTTCGCCATTAGCCAAAGTATTATCTATAAAGCGCGTTGGATTATTTTTGATAATGGTTTCTAACGACTTGGTTACCTGTGCGATGTGGTTAGTGTAACAGAGTTGATTCCACTCGTAGGTTACATTTGTTTTAGGAAAGCGGATAATCAGGTGCCAGTAATGTTCTGAATGTGAAGAGGCAATCCAATTAATATTCCCTGTTAGCATGGGCGTGAAACTCTGGTCGCTGTCGCAGATATTTACTTTTACAGAAGGTTTAAAATCGATGTCATCCAGAATATCTTTATATACGCCTTCAGTAAGCCAGGTTTTACGGATAAAAATTTCTTCGGCCGGATATGAGCTGATGATGTTCGGGAAATTATTGCTATCTATTTCATAATCGATCCTAAGTTTATCCAGTTCACCGGTAAATATATCGATATTGTAAGTTGTAGTGTCAATCAATAACTGCTGACGAAGGCCAAAACGAACATATTGGATTCTTGCTTTTGTTGCCGCAACCAGAATGTTATACAGATTGCCCGGTGATATAATGCCGCCTGAAAAGTTAATGATAATGGTTTGATACATGGCTTAAGGATTTAGAAGTCCAAATTCTATTATTGCTTTAGAGAAATTCTTATTTTCGTGCCCTGGCCGGCATAGTTTTAAAAGTGCAAATCTTTGGATATTAGTGAGTTTTCTCCATTGGTTGATGGAAAGATGCAATTGAAATTCAGCCAGTTTCTCCTTAAGCATTGCAGGGATTTGATGTAAATTTCCCCAGTCGGGTAAGGGTTCGATGGCCAGAGTTGTCGCCTGGTTTCCTGTATATTTAGTGATCAAGCCAATTAAAAACTGATGATACTTATCAGTTTGTTGCTGAGTTGAAATTGGAAGTGAGGCCAATTGAACTCTTTCAGTAGGAAGAAATTTGCTCCATTCGGCCAATTTTAGTTTTATTCCTGCGGCATCCATTTTAAAACGCACAATCATCGGGATACAACGTACATTTTCTTCAATAAAATCTTCTTCGAACTTAAAATATTCAATCCCTTTAAGGTTTTTAAATTCTGAAGGAGTGAGTTTTATTTTCATCATGTTATTTTAGTTTAAATATTCTTTAACAATCTATCGTCATTCCCGCGTAGGCGGGAATCTTAATGTTGTTGTTTCACGATTCCCAATACTTTACTAATAAACGGGTTTGAAAAATTCGTCGTCATCTCGACCGGAGCAACGCGAAGTGGAGAGATCTTTGTATCAAGTTATTGAAATCAAATTTAAAAGATTTCTCCACTGCGGTCGAAATGACAATAATTCGTGGCCATTCACTTTCTTTATCCATCTGTCCATTTATATTGATTTTATAAAATAAATTACCCCTCAGGTATGATACACGTTTATAAAGAACCAACACAGTTTATCATTATTCTATTAAAGCAGGTTTTCGTTCTGTCTTAAGCACATTTACAAACGAATCTAAAATCGCTTTTACTTCTGGTCTGCAACTACCACAGCCCATTCCGGCACCTGTGAGCTGGCAAAGTTGCAAATGATCTTTGCAACCGTCTTTTATTTTGTTGATCAGATTACCCTCACCAACATTATTGCAGCTGCATACTGTTTTGCCGATGATGGGTTCGGTTGTTTTCCCACTTCTTAACAGCTGGAGTCGCTTTTCGCTCAACTCCATTTTATTTTCAATCAGGTTGCGGAATTCCAGAAACTCACTCTTATCGCCAATTAATATCGCTCCAACCAACTTATCGTTGTGTACAATACATTTTTTATAATAGCGTTTGGCCTTGTCGATAAAAACAATTTCCTCATAAGTAGGGTCGTTATTAGGTATTTCTACCAAACCCAATGAACAGAGTTCTAAACTGTGCATTTTGAGGATATTCATAAGCAAGCTACCCTGGTAAAATTTCGCTATATCTCCACAAAGAAACCGCGCTACAATTTCGGCCTGTTGCTCTGCTGCTGCAGTAATGCCATACATCTGACCATTAAATTCTGCAATTTCGCCAATGGCATAAATGTCCTTTTCATTGGTTCTCAGGTATTCGTCAACCACTACTCCTCGTTTGCATTCAATTCCAGCTTCTTTAATCAGTTCTGTGTTTGGGACAGTACCTATGGCAATTACTAACGATTCACAATCGAGCAATAAACCGCTTTTTAAACGCAGACCCGAAATGCTTTTTTCACCGATAATACGGTCTACCTCATCGTTGTAGAAAATTTCTATGCCTTTGCTAATTAGTTCTTCGTGCAGTAATTGACTGCCTAATGCATCTAACTGACGCCCCATTAATCTTGATATCCTTTGGATTATCGTCACTCTTGATCCTGTTTCGGCCAAAGATGTAGCCAGTTCGATTCCTAATAAACCACCGCCTACAATCACTACTTTTCCATTTGTGGTGTCGATGTGTTTTTTAAAGCTATCAGCATCGTTACGACTACGCATAGTAAATATGCCGTTTAGCTTTGGGAGATCTTTAAGTACAAAAGCCCTGCTTCCGGTGGCCAGAAGCAGAACGTCGTAATAATGAACTTCTCCGTTGCTATCGGTAATGGTCTTGTCTTCTTTATTGATTTTGTCGATACCTAAACCACGGTGTAGTTTTATCTTATAGTCTGTTTCCTCACTGTCGCTCATTTTAATGAGGTTATGCCAGGGTAAAGTGCCAATAATATAATCGGGGAGAAGTACCCTGTTGTAAAAGGGGAAATTCTCTTTGCTAAAGATCTCAATATCATCTTCAGTATTTAAGGCCCTGTAACTTTTAACAAAACCACAGGCACCGGCACCTGCACCGATCACAATAATCTTTTGCCGGGCTTTTTTATATAGTTTAACTTGTACAGCGCTGAATTTGAAATCAGGTTCTTTGCTCTGCGGATCGACCAGGTTATTGGTGAGATTATTTACCCGGTTTAAATCACTTTTTAAAATTTTGCCCCAGTGCATGGGCATAAAAACTACTCCGGGTTTAATGTCTTCAGAGAATTTTGCTTTTACACGTACATTTCCACGTAAACTGGAAATTTCGATAATATCATTGTCTTTAATATTTCGAACTTCTGCATCAATAGGATTAATTTCTAAAAAAGATTCGCTGATGTGCTGGTTCAGTTTATTTACCTTGCCTGTTTTGCTTCGGGTATGCCATTGGTCTCTGATTCTTCCAGTGGTTAAAATCAAAGGGTGTTGTGGCGTTAAAGCTTCCGATTGGTTCTGATCATCAAATGATAAAATATTCGCCTTTTTATCTGGCGTATAAAACTGGTGGTCGGTAAATAACCTGGCTGTTCCAAAGGCATTTTCTTGCCTTGGGTACGGCCATTGTACGGCTCTTTTCTCTCTTAAAATTTCATAATTAAGTCCGCTGATATCGATATTAGTTCCTTCCGTAAGGGCTGCATGTTCATCGTATATTTCGCTTGCATTTTTAAAATCGAAACCATGATAGCCCATTTTTTTTGCAAACCGGCAGATGATTTCCGAATCTGGCAGCGCTTCTCCAGGTGCTTCGGTTACTTTGCTGAGGTGAGAGATATAACGTCCTGCGTTGGTCATAGTGCCTTCTTTTTCAACCCAGGCCGCTGCAGGCAAAACCACATCAGCATATTTTAAGGTTTCTACAGTATTGCTAATATCCTGAACAACTACAAATTTTGCTTTTTTTAAACCTTCTTCCGCTACGCGAACATCGGGCAGGCTGATGAGCGGATTGGTACATAAAATCCATATTGCTTTCAATTTACCGGTATTCAGCTCATCGAACATTTCGGTGGCAGTTAACCCTGGTTTAGCTGGTATGGTGCCCAAGGGGATCTGCCAAAATTTCTCGACCTCATTACGGTGATTTTCATTGTCTAAAACCCGATGTGCAGGTAACAAATTACTTAAACCGCCAACTTCGCGCCCCCCCATGGCATTGGGCTGTCCGGTAAGTGAGAAAGGACCGCTTCCAGGCTTGCCAATGTGACCTGTAATCAGATTCAGGTTAATTAACGAAAGGTTCTTGTTAGTACCCACCACACTTTGATTAAGCCCCATCGTCCACATGCTGATGAAACCTTTTGCATTACCGATGTGAGATGCAGCTAAACGGATGTCACTTTCTTTGATGCCACAAATAGCCGCTGCCTCTGCCAAAGAGGTAGCAAAAACGGTAGCCTGGTATTTTTCGTAACCATTAGTGCTGTTGATGATAAAATCACTATCAATTTTTCCATCTTCAATCAAACATCTGCCAATAGCATGGTGAAGGGTAATATCGGTACCCGGATTAAGCTGTAAATGAACATTGGCGATTGAACAGGTTTGTGTTTTCCGGGGGTCGCTGACAATAATTTTTAAATCAGGATTTTTCTGTTTTGCGGCTTCAACACGGCGCCATAGGATAGGATGGCACCATGCTGGGTTTGCGCCCGCAACAAAAATACAATCGGTAATTTCAATATCATCGTAACTAATGGGTACAGTATCTTCACCAAGACTCATTTTATAACCAACAACCGCACTGCTCATACATAAGCGGCTGTTGGTATCGATGTTATTACTACCGATAAATCCTTTAATTAGTTTATTTACTACATAATATTCTTCTGTTAAACACTGTCCGCTGGCATAAAAAGCAACACTGTCCGGGCCGTTTTTTTTAATTAATGCTTTAAAAACAGCTGCTGTCCTTTCCAATGCAGTATCCCAACTTACCCTCTGGAGGGGCATGTTTTTATTGTAGCGCATTTCGGGGTAGAGCAGCCTGTCACTTTTGTCATTTGCTGTATAATGAAGATTCATGCCTTTACTGCACAACAACCCTTTATTTACAGGATGGTTTTTGTCTCCTTCAACAGTTATCCGCTCATGGATATCTTTATTTACCACAATACCACAGCCCACCCCGCAATAACAGCAGGTGGTTGTTTTATTCGGCGATATATTTTTTTCTTCTTTCAAATGATCGGCTTGTATAGTAGATTTTGTTTTGTTCTTTATTTGCCAGGAGTAAGGACCAGGTCTTCTATCTCAGCAGTTTTTTGTGCCATAACGGTTCTGAAGATGAATACTGCCACGCCGATTCCGAGGATGATAAAACCAAGTAGTGTAAAAGCACTGGTATAATCGATGAGGTCTTTTTGAACGTTAAGGCCATTTTCGATTACATTTTTAGAAGCATGACTGGCTTTGGCTTTAAACATAAAGGCAATAAGCATGGCTCCGATATTTCCGCCAGCGCCTACAATACCTGCTACACTACCAACTGCAAGCGGATTAATGAATGGAACAAGGCTGTAAGTTGCACCATTGGCCATTTTTAAACTTAAGCCGAAAACAAACATCATAAAAATGGCCATTCCGATATTGCCCGATTTTGCGAACCAGATTAAACCGATTCCCTCTACCAAAAGCAATAAAGCGAGTAAAAGTGTTTTGCCATCAAATCCCCATGTTTTACCAATTTTATCGGCAACAATGCCACCCAATGGCCTGGCAAAAATATTTATCCAGCCAAAAATACCTGCAACCATACCTGCTATAGCTATTGTTGCGCCAAAAGAATCTGTAAAAAAGATCGGTGCAAAGTTATCTACCGTAATTTCTACACCAAAACAGGCTGCGTAGGCAATGGTTAAAATCCAGGTACGGTAATCTTTTGCCGCGATCAAAAAGGTGTTTTTGGTGCTTTTTATGCTTTCATCTTTTAAATCCTTAAAGTCTCCCTGTGGAGAATCTAATGTATAACGGTGATATAAAAAAGCACAGATCAAAAGCATTACACCAGGAAATATCATGGCATAACGCCAGCTGTCTTCTGTGCTGCAAAAGCCCAGCGCGGTAATGCCTGAAGCAATTAAAGGCATAAATAAATTGGCAGCACCACCACCAGCGTTACCAAAACCTCCGGCTGTTGCATTGGCTGTCCCTTTAATATTGGGTGCAAACATAATTGAGGTGTGGAATTGGGTAATTACAAATGAAGCTCCGATTATGCCAATGGCCAGGCGGAAAAGTAAAAATGAAGTGTAAGAATGACTGGTTCCGATCAATAGTACGGGAATGGCGCAAAGCACCAGGAGCCAGGTGTAAATCAGTTTAGGACCAAATTTATCAATCAATCTTCCGATGAGTAAACGGGCAATTATGGTAGCCGATACGGAGGCAATTTGAATATTACCCACCTGATCTTTGGTAAGATGAAGTTGTTCTCTCGCTATCTTCATTAAAGGGGCCATCCCGAACCAGGCGAAGAAACAGAAGAAGAAAGTTAACCATGTAATATGAAAGGTCTTCATCTGAACACCTTTAAGCGAAAATATATTTAATTTATCTAGCGGTTTAGTAATGGAGTTTAGTGTCATAACGGTCTGTTTAAGCGTAAATAAATAAATGGTTCCTTTTAAAATTTATAGCCCAAACCTACACCAACGTTCCATTCGCCATTTTTGACTGCAGTTTTAGGGTTATAATATAAGGGCACTTGTAAGGCGATATGGCGAAATGCTGCCGTTAAACCAAAGCCAAGGTTAGGGGTAAGGGCCGTATTTTTTGGCGCACCGGCAGCTACTTTATCTTCTTTGATTCGTAAACTTGGAAGTAACCCCAGTAAAACTATGTAAGGTTTTTTGCTAAATTTTATGCTTGGTCCGGTACAGTTTATAAAAGCACCATGATCAACGTAACCAGCAACGATAGTTCCATCGAATAAAACGGCTTTAGTTTGCGATTTAGCAGAAAAAAAGAACAAGGTAAGTGCAAGGCAGCCTGTTAGGGCTACATAATTAGAAATTTTCATGTCGGTTTGGTTTAGGTTAAATTTTTATCCGGAAAAATTTAAATCTTACTGGGTCAGGTTAAGATTTTGGCGTAGTGCCAATATAAACAGTTCCGTTTTCTACCTTTACAGGATAGGTTTTTATCGCACATTCATCGCCGCTTAAACATTCTCCGGTACTCAATGAGAATGTTTTTTTGTGAAAAGGGCAGGCTACCTTAGGTTCATCGGTAGTAGAGCCAATCATTCCACGGCTCAATGCCATTTGCTTTTTGTGTGGGCATTCGTTTTGCGTGGCGTACCACTCATTTCTTCTGGTGAAATAAAAAAGTGCAATCTGATCTTCACCGTGTTTTACGCAAACGCCACCGTTCTCAATGGCATCCTCGACTCGGCAGGCAGCCAGCCAGTTTGATTGTTCATTCATAATTTGGGGTTTTATAAGGTTTGTAGAAGTTATTGATTAAACTGTTTTCCATTCAGCGGTCCTCTTTTGTCCGCGCATTTCAACAAATTCTATAGTTGGGTCTTTGTCTTCAGGTGCATTTACAAAATGAGAGAATCTTTTTCTGATGGCAGGATTTTCAACGGCCTCTTTCCACTCACATTTATAAGAAGCGATTAAATTCTCAATTTCATTTTCCCACTGGGTCGCCATTCCTAAACTATCATTAATAATTACATTCCGTAAGTAATCTATTCCGCCTTCCATTTTGTTTAACCAGGTTGCGGTTCGGGTAAGTGGATCTGCTGTGCGGATGTAAAACATTAAAAATCTGTCGATGTATTTAATGCAGGTCTCACTATCAAGATCTGTTGCCAATAAAAGGGCATGTTGAGGCTTGCTTCCACCATTACCGCATACGTATAAATTCCAGCCTTTTTCGGTGGCAATAATGCCAAAATCTTTACTTTGGGCTTCTGCACATTCTCTGATACATCCACTTACCGCCGATTTGAATTTGTGTGGTGCACGGATACCCCTGTACCGCTCTTCAATTCTGATGGCAAAACTCACGCTATCGTGCAAACCAAATCTGCACCAGGTGCTACCAACGCAACTTTTAACGGTTCTTAAACCTTTCCCGTAAGCATGTCCGCTTTCAAAACCTGCGGCAATTAATTCTTCCCAAATGATTGGAAGATCGTTGAGGTGTGCCCCAAACATATCAATCCGCTGACCGCCTGTAATTTTGGTGTAGAGGTTGTATTTTTTAGCTACCTCACCAATTACAATCAATTTGTCAGGTGTAATTTCTCCACCCGGAACCCTTGGCACTACAGAATATGAGCCGCCTTTTTGAATGTTCGCCAGAAAACGGTCGTTACTATCCTGCGCCACATCATTTCCTTTTTTAAGGATCATTTCGTTCCAAAGACTCGCAAGGAGTGAAGATACCAGCGGCTTGCATACTTCGCAACCGTCATTTTTACCTAAAACATCTAATACTTCGTCGTAACTTTTTAGTTCATGAATATGAATGAGGTCAAAAAGCTCTTGCCGGCTGTAATTAAAGTGCTCGCAGATTACATTTTTGATATATTTACCTTGCGATTTTAAGGTATAAGTCATTAAATCTTTTACCATCGGCAAACAACCGCCACAACCTGTACCTGCTTTAGTGCATTTTTTCAGGTCATCAATGTTTTCGCAGGAACCATCTGCTACTGTAGAGCAGATATCGCCTTTACTAACACCTTCGCAACTGCATATTAATGCACTATCTGGTAAACCTGTAATTCCGGCTCCGCCTGCAGATTCGCTTCCGCCACGCGCACCCAATATCAGTTCTGCCGGGTCTTCTGGTAAAACAATTTTGTTATTAGAGGTTTGCAACAGCAGGTTATACGCTGTTGCATCTCCAATTAATATACCTCCTAAAAGGTATTGCCCGTCATTACTAACATTTATTCTTTTATAAACTCCTTTGTGTTTGTTTTCGAAGATAATAGTGCGGCAATCTGGTTCGGCAATAAAATTATCACCAAAACTGGCTACGTCAATGCCAATCAGTTTGAGTTTGGTACTCATATCAAATCCGGTGAATGTTTTTTCGCCTTCACAAAGATTTGCAGCCAGCACTTCGGCCATTTCGTAGCCAGGCGCAATCAAACCATAAATCATTCCATCGTATAAGGCGCATTCGCCAATGGCAAATACAGCAGGATCGTTGGTTTGCATTTTTTCATCAACTACAATTCCACCGCGTGGACCAACCTCAATGCCGCAGGCTTTCGCCAGTTCATCCCGTGGTTTTATGCCGGCAGAGATTACCAGCATATCAACATCTAAAGCGGTATCATCACTAAACTTCAATGCAGTAATACGGCCATCACCTTCAATGCTCGTGGTGTTTTTATTTAGATGGATCTGTAAACCTAAATCCGCCAGCTTAGATTTAAGCATGTCGCTACCAGCAGCATCAATTTGCCTTGGCATTAGGCGCGGTGCAAATTCAATAATACTGGTTTTTTCGATCCCCAAATCTATCAATGCTTTAGCGGCTTCTAGTCCCAATAAACCTCCTCCTATAACTGAAGCTGTTTTAGCCTTTTTTGCATAACTACTAATAAGGTCAAGATCTTCTATAGTACGGTAAACAAAAACACCTTCTTTCTCAATTCCAGGTATATTAGGGACAAACGCGCCAGAACCCGTAGCAAAAACAAGGATATCGTAGCTATAATCTAAACCATTGGCGGTGTAAACTTTTTGAAGGTCGCGGTCTATTTTAGTAACCGGGTTGTTGAGAAATAGGGTAATATTTTGTTCCTGATACCAGTTTTCTGTAGAAAGGGAGAGGTCGTCGGCGGTTTTGCCATTAAAATATTCACTTAAATGAACACGATCGTAAGCCCTGCGGGGTTCTTCTCCAAAAACAATAAGATTAAAAGAAGAAGTTTTTGACCTAAGCTTTTCGCAGAATTTATATCCCACCATTCCATTTCCTATTACGATTATTTGTGGTTCTTTCATAAATCTCAAGGTGTTTAGTGTTTTTTTTTAGTTTCTGTTGGCTGTTTTTATTCCAGATTATTTGTTTTGATGTTTTTTATCATCAAATAATCATTATTAAATTATATATCTTAATATTTATATGATTTTTGATATACAAATATATATTTTAATTGTTTAAAAGTTAATAAAGAATGATTTTTATCATAAAATATTTAACTTTTTAATAAATTTTCATCACTTTTATATTTAAATAGTTAAATCATTAAAATTATGAATCAAAAAACTACTGATTTTGGACTTTTTATAATAGGCGGAGGTCCTGGAGACCCGGAATTAATCACCATGAAGGCTTTTAATGTATTAAAAAGAGCAGAAGTTATTCTTTATGACAACTTAAGTAATGAAAAATTGCTCGAAATTGCTCCTAAAACCTGTAAAATGATCTATGTTGGCAAGCAACCTTATGGAAAATACACCCCACAAGAGAAAATAAATGAATTAATCGTCGAAAATGCCCAAAATTACCAGGTAGTAGTGCGTTTAAAGGGTGGAGATCCTTTTATTTTCGGCAGAGGATTCGAAGAATTAATTTATGCGGAGGCCAGAGGCATTAAATGTCATTATATTCCAGGTATAAGCAGTATGCAAGGTGCAGGTTTTATCGATGTGCCCTTAACACACCGTGGAATTAGCGAAAGTGTCTGGATACTTACCGGAACTAAAAAGGACGGAAGTTTAACCAACGATTTAAAATGTGCCATGAAAAGTTCGGCTACAGTGGTTATATATATGGGCATGAAAAAAGTTGGTGAAATTTCTAAAGCCTATTGTGATGCGGGCTTAGGTGACATGCCTGCTGCAATTATTCAGCACGCTACCTTACCCAATCAAAAACAAGTAGTATGTTCGGTGCAGCATTTACAGGAATCTGCAGAACAGGCGGGTTTAACTTATCCGGCCATTATTATCATTGGTAATGTGGTGCAGGCTAAAGCTTATGCGAATCTGAATCAGGCAGAATTGTTGTCGGCGTAAATAGGCTCATTAGTTCAATTGTCATTAGTTTAACCGGTTAATTGATGCTAAAAGCTCAAACGCAGGCTTATTTCCTGATAAACAGGAGCTTATAGCAATTTCTAAAATCTTAACTTTCTTAACTTCTTAATGGTCAGCTAATGGTGTAAGTGCTTAAATTGGTTATCAACTCTGAATTAATCATCAATTAAGGACTTAAATGATCTTATATTTCTTATATAGTAAAACTGGTGAACGGCTATCGGGTCAACGTGAAAGATGCTTCATTGCTTTCAAGATGACAAAGGCTATTTATTATACTCCAGACTTCATACTAACGACTCTGGACTTATCTAAAAATATTTATCAAGTGTTAACCCATAAGTAAGGTTCAAGTTTTCGCTCCTGGTAATATTCAGTTTGTTATAGTTTAATGCTGTAGTTAAACTAATCCACTTGCGAAGTTTTAATCCAAGAGTTGCCGATGAGCGGATAATGTAATCACCTTTTCTGGAGAAGGAATTCTGCAAAAAATGATTACCATCAATGGTAATCAGTTCCTTTATTGCGAAATGATATTGTAACCTTAATGAATTCCGATAAGTGTGGTAGCTATCACCTACAATTAAGCTACTTTGATCAAATAATACCCCATCACTCAGGTTGATATAAGCATTGGGTTTATCTAATACGCTATAGGCGATGCCTCCACCAGCCAGCAATTGATTTTTTAATTTTAAAGAATAACTTGTATTGTAATTCACTAAACCCCAATAATAAAAATGAGGGAAGGTTTTATACAGGTTAAAATTTAAGGTAGTAGAAAAATCGTTATTGGTTAAACTGTTGTTCTGTTTACCATAAAGCCAGGCTGAAGTAGAATTTAATACGAAACTTTTCTTTTTAAGTCCAAAATTTAGTGCATTATTTAATAAATAGGCACGGTCTTCATTGGTTCGGTTAATCGATCCGGTTGAAGTAAGTAGAACATGGTAATTGGTACTATCGGCATATTGAGCAAAGGATTTCGCATAAAAAGAGCAGCATAAAAGTAATAGCAAAACAAACTTCATAAATAATTTAACATCAACTGCCCCTAATATGTTTAGCCTGATTTAATTTAGATCGTACAATTTGGGTACTGGCATATATTCCCGGTTCCAGATTATTTCATTATTTTCATTTTTATAACCTGTAGATATCAGTTCGATCCGGGGCTCCCTTGAACAATCTCTAGCATCTATCATTAAATAATGATAAAGTTTATCCTCATCAATTATTTCATGTCAGCAAAGATTAACGCATTTTCAACCGTTTTAAGGGTATATACTCATTTCACTTATTTAGGTTTTATATAAATGAAAATCGGAATATGTTTTATTCGTCTTTAGACACTCCATATTTAATGAACTGGTTCTAAAACTCATTCGTCTTACTCATTTTCGATTTATAAAAACTTTGATGCTGCAATTCTTGTTTAAATGCCAACAGGAAGGAATTTTAATTAATAAGCTATGAAAACTCAAAAAACACCTGCTAAACAGAACAAACAACCAGGCATAGAAGCGAAGATGGATCCAAGACCAGAAGTAATTAAAACAAATTACAGAGGTGCCGGAAAATTGAATGATAAGGTTGCGCTCATTACCGGTGGAGATAGCGGGATTGGCCGTTCAGTAGCAGTTCATTTTGCAAGGGAAGGTGCTGATGTAGCCATTGTTTATTTAAATGAAGATATTGATGCTAAGGAAACCCGGAAAATGGTGGAGGCTGAAGGTAGAAACTGTTTATTAATTAAGGGCGACGTTAAAAAGCCTGCATTTTGTAAAAAAGCGGTCGAAACAACCGTCAAAAAATTTGGAAAGATCAATATTCTGGTCAACAATGCGGGAATGCAGGTCCCTCAAAAAGATCCAAAAAAGATTGACGAAAAACAGCTGGAAGATACTTTCCGCACCAACATATTTGGTTATTTTTATTTTGCAGATGAAGTATTAAAGCATTTTCAGGCAGGCGATAGCATTATCAATACCTCTTCAGTAACGGCTTATCGCTCTTCGCCAAACCTGATCGATTATTCTTCAACTAAAGGCGCAATAACATCTTTTACCCGTTCGCTCGCTACAAATTTAGCCAAAACAGGGATCCGTGTAAATGCGGTGGCACCCGGACCTGTGTGGACACCACTCATTGTATCTACTTTTGACGAAAAAAAGATCAAATCTTTTGGGAGTGAAACGGCAATGGAAAGGGCAGGACAACCTTCAGAACTTGGGCCATCCTATGTTTTCCTGGCCTCAGATGATGCCTCTTTTATCACAGGGCAGGTAATACATGTTAATGGTGGAGAAGTGGTAAATGGGTAATTTCTGTTACCTTTAAAACTCCTTGAAAAATTATGGCATCAGATTCACCTAAAGATTGGCGTTTTAAACTGCACGAAGTTATTTACGAATCGAATACACCTGCGGGTAAAGCTTTTGATGTTGGGTTATTAATTGCGATATTTTCAAGCATTATTGTGGTAATGCTTGATAGTGTTGTTGGTATTCACCAACATTACGGTAAGCTGTTCAATATCATGGAATGGATTTTTGCCGCACTCTTCACCATCGAATATATTTTAAGGTTGGTGAGTATCCGCAAACCAATCAGGTATTTCATCAGTCCTTTGGGTATCATAGACTTGATTGCCTTATTACCATCTTACCTAAGTATATTTTTTATTGGTGCACAATCTTTGCTGGTTTTTAGGGCGTTAAGACTGCTGCGTGTTTTCAGGATTTTTAAACTCGGACATTTTTTAACGGAAATTAATTTCTTAACCCAAGCCTTAAAAAACAGTGTTCGAAAGATCAGTATCTTTCTGTTAACTGTTTTAACCATCACCGTAATTCTGGGTTCTATTATGTATTTGGTCGAAAAACGGGAAAATGGTTTTTCAAACATCCCCGAAAGTATTTATTGGGCAATTGTAACCATAACCACCGTTGGCTATGGCGATATTTCGCCTATTACGCCATTAGGTAAATTTGTAGCTTCTGTTGTAATGTTAATCGGCTATGCCATTATTGCTGTACCTACAGGAATCATTACCCACGATATTGCTATGGCTGCAAAACATAAAAAAGAAATGCCAGAATCGTGTCCGGGTTGTAGCAGGGAAGGGCATGATAGTGATGCCCTTTTTTGCAAATACTGCGGTTCATCTCTGTTTAAATAAAAATGCCAGACTATTAAAATCTGGCATCTTTAACGAAAATTATTGGTTTATAACATTTCACTATCTTCCTCATCGTAGGCATCTGGATCTTTATCAAGTTCTTCTATATCAGATTCGTTATAATCATCTGTTTCTGTTTCATCATCGTCTTCCGGACCTTCAATTTCTTCATTTAATTGTGTGCCTTCACCATCAGCATATTGCACTTCATCCTCTGTATATTCATTATCTTCAGATGACTCAGGAGTAGCATGACCATCGGCTGCATTTCCCTCCGAACGGTTGATCTGGAACTGTTCGATGTTTTGAATTTCTTCTTCTGGTTGATTGTTTTCTAGATTTTCCATAGCATAAATGTTTTCTTATAAGAACAGGTTGAAAACACATTAGGTTTAGGTAAAATGTAAATTATTAATCCCCATGCGTTGTAAGTTTTAGGCAGTCAATATTTTCCCTAAACCTTTTTACTTGTTAACAGGTTTTATTAATGTATTTACCTTTAATTAAGCCACAATGAAAAACCATTTCAATACCAGGAAAATAGCTTTAGTAGGAATGATCATTTCAACAGCGTCGTTTAATGCATTTGCAAAAGCAGAATGGCATTATACAAGATCATTTGATTACATCCAGCAACAAGATAGTTTAACCACTGCACAATTTTTGCAACAAGCGGCAATAGCAGGAATGAAAGAGGTATTGACCGGGAAACTTGCGGCAGAGAAAGCAACAGATAAAAAGATCAAGGCATTTGGCAAGATGATGGTTGATGATCATACCAGGGCCAATGAAGAATTAAGAGCATTGGCAAAACTTAAAAAAGTCAATTTACCAATGAGCAGGCCAGAAGGTGAACTGCGACCAGATGGAAGGGTAGATTCATCACCTGACAACATGCGAGATACCTCAAGAACCAAAAATGCCGGAGGTGAAGCAGGCAATACCGGACTGGCAAAAAAACCCACCAATGGTGCTACTGAAGCTGACGTGACCAATGCGATTGAAAAATTAAATAATTTAAGTGGAGCTTCATTCGATAAAGCTTATGTTGAGATGATGGTTGCCGATCATCAAAATGCGGTTTCTTTATTTGAAAGGGCAACGCAGTCTACCGATGCGCAGGTTAAAGCATATGCCAAAAAATATTTACCAGTATTAAAAAAACATTTAAAACACGTGAATGCTTTAGCCGCCAAATAAAGTTATTCTTTAAATATGAATAGCCGGTTTGATTTAACAGACCGGCTTTTTTATTTTCTGTTTTTATACAGCATTTTTCATCTTAAATCCAATTTGAATGCAAAAACTTTTTAACTTTATTTAACTAAAACGATTTATTAAACCTAACATGCAATTAATTATGAAGAAACATTTATCACTAATCATTTTATTACTTTCTTTTACAATAAAACTCTTTAGTGCACCGATAGAAATTCTGTCACCAGATAAACGGATTAAGATCTCGATAAACATTAAAGATAAGATTAGTTACGCGGTTACTTTTAATGGCGATCCTTTTTTGACCAATTCATACTTACAGCTCAACCTGGATCAGGCGAAACTTGGTGCAGATGCAAAATTGTTAAAGAAAACAATTTCCTCGGTTAATACCAGTTCGAATCCAATTGTTCCGCTTAAAAATCGTAGGGTACTCAATCAGTATAATTTATTACGATTGGATTTTAAAGGCGATTTCAGTGTGGAGTTCAGGGCTTATAACGACGGAATCGCTTATCGTTTCATCACCAATAAAAAAGATTCGATCATAGTTAACAGTGAAGATGTGCATCTTAATTTTAACGATCCGGTTAAAGCGGCTTATTTAGAAACAGGTGGTTTCAAAACTTCTTATGAGATTTTATACCGTCAAAACGAGCTGGGGAAAGTGAATAAAGAAAAAATGAGTGTTTTACCAATATTGTTTAATACAGGAAAATATAAAGCACTTTTATCAGAAGCCGATCTATATGATTATCCTTGTTTGTTTGTAAAAGCAACTAATGATAAAACCGTTGATGCCATTTTTCCAAAAGTGCCATTGGCTTTTGGAGAGGATGGAGACAGAAGTCAGAAAATTTTAAAAGAAGCCGGTTATATTGCTAAAACAGCTGGCAAAAGATCATTTCCATGGCGTTTTTTGGTTATTACCGATAAAGATACCCAGTTGGCTGCTAACCAAATGGTCTATAAATTAAGTACGCCTAACCAGTTGCAAGATACCAAATGGATAAAACCTGGCCAGGTTACCTGGGAATGGTGGCACAATGCATACGTTTATGGAGTAGATTTTAAATCGGGTTATAATCAGGATACTTATAAATATTATATCGATTTTGCTTCTAAATTTGGTATTCCTTACATTATTATGGATGAAGGATGGGCAAAAACAACTCTTAATCCTTTTGAACCTAATCCAACCATTAACCTGCAAGAGTTAATTGCTTATGGCAAACAAAAAAATGTAAAAATTGTACTTTGGTTTACCTGGCTGGCAGTCGAAAATAACTTCAACATTTTCGAAACCCTGGAGAAATGGGGCATTGCTGGGATGAAAATCGATTTTATCGATAGGAGCGATCAGTGGATAGTAAATTACTACACCCGTGTAGCTAAAGAGGCGGCTAAACATCATATTTTAGTCGATTTTCATGGTGCATTTAAACCAGCTGGTTTGGAGGTAGCTTATCCTAATGTGCTTTCTTATGAAGGCGTTATAGGTATGGAACAAAATATTGGCGGTGGCTTGGCCACACCGAACAACAACTTATTTCTTCCCTTTTTACGTAACGCCGTTGGTCCGATGGATTATACGCCTGGAGCCATGCGTTCGGCACATAAACAGGATTATAAACCTAGCTGGGTAAATACCATGAGCATTGGTACCAGAGCGCATCAGTTGGCTATGTATATTGTTTTTGAAAGCGGTTTTCAAATGTTGGCCGATAATCCTTTTAACTATTTAAGAGAGCCTGAAACCACTTCGTTTATTACCAGCGTTCCCGTTACATGGGATGAAACTAAAATCCTCGATGCAAGCGTTGGCGAATATATTGTTACAGCCAAACGTAAGGGCGAAAAATGGTTTATTGGCGCTATGGGCAACGATCAAAAACACGACTTGAAAGTTGAAACCGGTTTTTTGAAGCCAAATACAAATTACCAGATCACCCTGATCAAAGATGGTATCAATGCCGATTTTCAGGCGATGGATTTTAAACGTATCGTAAAACCAATCAAAGCAGGAGAAACAATCGACATCAATATGGTAAAAGATGGTGGTTTTGTTGCTGTGATTGAGCTACTTAAGTAGTGTAATTATAAATGAATCGTCAATCCTAATGCAAATAAATCACATCTAATGCATTAAGATCCCCAATCAAGTTGGGAATGACGACTTTTCAATAAATCAATGTAACTCCCTTTTTTATTAAGAAAGAATTGCTACTATACCAAAGGATAGCGCTATCCTTTGGTATAGTAATAGCTTTTTGATACTTCGTATCTATAATTTTGCCAGACATAAAAAGGCAAAAAAATGAAAATATTACATCTGATATCAAGCCCGAGGGGCGAAGCATCTTTCAGTATTAAATTGGGAAATGCGATTGTTGAAAAATTACAGGCCACAAATCCTGGAAGCACTTTAACTACACATGATCTTACCAATACCCCATTTCCCCATTTGGAAGAGGTACACATCAATTCTTTTTTTACACCGCAAGAAAATCACACGGCAGAATTTACGGAAGCGATAAAACATTCAAATGAGGCCATTGCCGAACTTAAAGATGCTGATGTGATTGTAATCGGTGCGCCGTTGTATAATTTCGGCATTCCTTCTACTTTAAAAGCATGGATCGATCATATTGCACGTGCCGGTCAAACATTCAGCTACTCAGAAAAAGGCCCTGAAGGTTTGGTAAAAAACAAAAAAGTATACCTGGCGATTTCTTCCGGTGGTGTGTATTCAGAAGGACCGATGAAACCTTATGATTTTACAGAATCTTATCTAAGATCGGTTCTTGGTTTTATGGGCATGACCGATATTACCGCATATCGCGCAGAAGGCGTAAGCATTCCTGATTTAAAGGAAGTGGCTTTGGATAAAGCAATCGAAAGTATATCAATTTAGATGGTTAATTAGTCATTAGTTCACTGGCCATTAGTAAAATTAAATAATCGACTAAAGACTGTGAACTAATGACTTTGAATTAAAAAATTACGCTGCTAAATATTTATCAACCCTGCTGGCAAAATCATTCAGATCAAAAGGTTTATTGATAAAATCTTCTGCATCGCACTTTGCCTTAACTGCATTTAAATGGTTATTGGCCGACATCATCATGACCGGAATATTGTATGTTTTAATATTTCGCTTAAGGGTATTACAAATGTCCAGCCCGTTTCCATCTGGTAACATAATGTCAAGAATTACCATATCTGGCAGGTGTTTACTCATTTGAAGCCAAAAATCGTTGGTGTTAGGGCAGGTCTTTACCTCATAAAGTTCTTCGATTAATAAAAATTCGATGATTTCTCGAATACTTGGATTGTCCTCCACTACATAGATGCACTTTTTCATAAGCTCTACTTTTATTACATGGATAACTCACCTAGCTATCAGATGTTTAAGATAGTTATACACAATATTGGAGTTATTAACCTTCCTCATCGCCCGTGTCATGCATTTCTATAATTTTCATGCTGACTAAAAAAAATATAAAAATAAATTTTGATACTAATTTTTTTAGTATAGATTTGCTTTTGAAGTGACAGAATACAAAGAATTTCAAGATAACTCTTTGTATTTAAAAGATGATTTTAAACAAAAAGCTTCTAACTTGGTTTTGTTTGCTGATATATTTATTTTTTATATGACCGTTACCGTTTTAGCCATATTCGAAACAGATTTTAGACCAGATCTTTCATTAGGTAAAATCATGAATGAAAGATTGAGAGTTGCTGCCGCAGATTTACAGGATATCCATTTGCAACATTTACAAGCCATCGGGCAACGTAGTGACGATCTGGTGGTGTATATCAGTTACAACCCAAAATATAAGATTAGATGGCGCGTTGTTAACGATGTGCCGGAGGATGTAGAAAACTTTGTAGCACAAACCTGCGGTAATTTAGGCTACATCCATTGGAAAACAGCTTCTGTTAATGTTTTTAAGGGAAGTGAATAATAAAGAAATGCGTTTTAAATAATATTTTTTTTAGCGATCGTCATTCTCGCGTATGCGGGAATCTTAAAGCGAAAAAAATTGCACTTATAATCAACTATAGGCCTGAATATTTGGATGGATGGTTCGCGGAAGTTAAAAATAAATAGCATGAAAGATGCTGAAATAAATTTAGCGTGACAATCCCCTCGATATGCGTAACAAGAGCGCAAAAAAAAACGAGTTACCATTAGCAACTCGTTTTCTTATTACAGTAGGGGAAGTATTAAACCAAAAACCCACCACCCAATAAATCATTTCCTTCGTAAAATACCGCCGATTGACCTGGTGCTATTGCTGAAACATTATGATCGAAAACCACACGCATTTTATCTTTTTCCTGAACAATTGTACTTAACATACCCGCATCTTTATAACGGATTTTGGTAATCACATCATTCATCGGCTCTTCAATGCTCGCATATTTTATCAGGTTAATGTTGCGTACCATAGCTTCGCGGCGTTCAAGCTCCTCAGCTTTACCTAAAACTACGGTATTGCTCTCAGGCAGAATTTGCGTCACAAACATGGGCTCACCAAATGCAACACCTAAACCTTTACGTTGCCCGATGGTATAGAAAGGATAACCTTTGTGTTGTCCAACAACCATTCCATTACTTAAAATGAAATTTCCGCCAGCTACTCTGTCTTCTAAATCCTCAACTTTATGTTTTAAAAAAGCTCTGTAATCGTTATCAGGTACGAAACAGATTTCGTAACTCTCCGATTTTTTAGCCAGTTCCTCTTGCCCCATATCTAAAGCCATCTGTCTGATGTCAGATTTCGCGAAACTGCCCAACGGGAATTTAGTTCGCGAAAGGTTTTCTTGCGAAACGCCCCAAAGTACATAAGATTGATCCTTATTTTCGTCTTTTCCTTTCGAAATTACATAACGGCCGCTGTCTTGCTGACGGATGTTAGCATAATGCCCGGTTGCAATAAATTCGCAATCCAGTTTATTGGCACGTTTTAAAAGCGCTTCCCATTTAATGTGTGTATTGCATAATACACATGGGTTTGGCGTTCTTCCGGCAAGGTATTCATCAACAAAATTATCGATTACATAATCGCCGAATTCGTCTCTGATATCGAGGATATAATGCGGAAAACCATAGTTTACCGCAAGTGTACGGGCATCATTAATACTATCTAATGAGCAACATCCAGTTTCCTTACTGCTACCACCAGAAGTAGCATAATCCCAGGTCTTCATAGTTAAGCCAATAACCTCATAACCCTGCTCATGCAACATTACAGCCGCAACCGAACTATCAACCCCGCCACTCATGGCAACCAGAATTCTACCGTGTTTACTCATCTTAAAAATATTGGACGCAAAAATAAGGTTTATTTAGCTGAAATTATTTAAAGCAAGTCAGTTACTTGTAAAAAGCGGTTCCCAAATTGCTTAAGCTTATCACTTAGATGTCCTGAGATGGCTTAAGTGGTCAATTTTTTTTGAAAACGAGTGGTACGGTGTTAATAGGAATGTTAGTCCTGCTCCCTTCAAGTCCTCGCTCATGCTTCGCTCCAGGCTTTCCGTTCTATCAGGTTTATTCAACAACGTCTGTACCTATAAATTAAAAGAAGTCAAGTTTAAAATAACACGGTGCAATAAACTTGACTTCTTTGACAATGAAAAAGAACTCGCATAAACCTCGCAGGTTTTAAAAACCTGCGAGGTTTGAATTACAATAAGTTGTACCTTCAAGCCTATTAAATGTATTTTTTATTTTACTTAAACGTTTTAGTTTTATGTTTTATGCATATTTGAAGATAAATTAATACCTTAGAATTTTCAACAAAACAAGCTAAATTTTAAAACAGATATGATTAAAAAAATTATCCTGCCTTGTCTTTTGCTATCAGCCCTTATTACGTCGGCACAGCAGAACCTGGTGCAGTATGTTAAGCCCATTATTGGTACATCTAAAATGGGGCATACCTATCCTGGTGCAACAGTTCCATTTGGCTCGGTTCAGCTAAGCCCTGAAACAGATACTTTATCCTACGAAGTAAACGGAAAATACAATGGCGATGTATATAAATATTGTGCAGGTTATAAATATGAGGATAAAACCATTACCGGCTTTAGTCATACACATTTTAGTGGTACGGGTCACTCAGATTTAGGTGACTTTCTGATTATGCCTACGCAAGGTAAACTACAACTGAATCCTGGTACCGCATCAAATCCAAAAGGTGGTTACCGTTCTGCATTTTCTCACGCCAATGAGGTTGCAGAGGCAGGTTATTACAAAGTAAAATTAGATGATGATAACATTACCGCCGAATTAACCTCAACCACAAGGGTAGGGATGCACCAATATACTTTTCCTAAATCGGATCAATCGCATATTATTTTGGACCTGATGGCAGGTATTTATAATTACGAAGAAAAAACCGTGTGGACTTACGTTCGTGTTGTGAATGATACGCTAATTAGCGGTTACCGTCAAACCAATGGGTGGGCGAGAACCAGAACAGTTTATTTTGCAATGAGTTTTTCTAAACCTTTCAAAAGTTATGGACGCAAAAGCTATGATGCTAAACAGGCTTACAGAGGTTTTTGGGGAAAGTTTAACCAGGAACAGAACTTCCCTGAAATTGCTGGCAAAAAGTTAAAAATGCACTTCGATTTTGATACTCAGGAAGGGGAGAAGATCAAGATTAAATTTGCTTTATCTCCGGTTAGTCAGGAAAATGCTTTGCAGAATATGCGTGCAGAAATTTCTGGCTGGGATTTCGAAAAAGTGAAAACTCAGGCACAGGCTACCTGGAATAAAGAATTGAATAAAATACAGGTAACTACTTCTAACGATAATAAAATAAACTTTTACACCGCTTTATATCATGCTTTTATCAATCCAACAACGTATACCGATGTTAATGGAGAGTATAAAGGTTTAGATCAAGGGGTGCATAAAGCTGAGGGTTTTACCAATTACACTACATTCTCACTTTGGGATACTTACCGCGCCCTACATCCATTCTTTAATATTATGCAGCCAGGCCGAAGTAATGACATGGTGAAATCGATGATGGCACATTACGATCAGAGTAGTTTACACATGTTGCCGATCTGGTCGCATTATGCCAACGATAACTGGTGTATGAGCGGTTACCACAGTGTTTCTGTAATTTCTGATGCGATTATTAAGGGTACTTATAATGGCGATGCAAACAAAGCATTGGATGCCTGTATTGCAACAGCAAAACACCGCGATTATGAGGGAATTGGCTATTACATGGATAAGGGTTATATCCCGGCAGAAAAATCGGGAATTTCAGTTTCTAATAATTTAGAATATTCTTACGATGACTGGTCGATTGCACAATTGGCTAAGAAATTAAACCGTATGGATGTTTACGACGAATTTATCAAACGTGCTAACAACTGGAAAAACAACTACGACAGTGCTTCTGGTTTCATGCGCCCGAAACTGACAGATGGCTCTTTTAAAAAGCAATTTGATCCAAAAGATACCGAAGGACAAGGTTTTATTGAAGGTAACAGCTGGAACTACAGTTTCTTTGTTCCACACGATCCGGCTTCGCTGATTGAAATGATGGGCGGTAAAAAGAAATTTGCAATGCGTTTAGATACTTTGTTTACGATGCATTTACCCGATGAGTTTTTTGCTCACACTGAAGATATTACCCGCGAAGGTATTATTGGCGGATATGTGCATGGTAATGAGCCTGCACACCATATCGCTTACCTTTATAACTGGACAGACCAGCCATGGAAAACACAGGCGCAGATTCGCCACATCCTAAACATGCAGTACAAGCCTACTGCTGATGGTTTGGGTGGAAATGACGACTGTGGCCAGATGAGTGCATGGTACATGTTCTCTTCATTAGGTTTTTATCCGGTAGCACCAGGCTCAGATGTATATTCGTTAGGTAGCCCGTTGGTTAATAGCGCTGTAGTTAACTTAGAGAACGGTAAAACATTTACTGTTGAAGCCATCAAACAAAGCGATAAAAATGTTTATGTAGAGAAAGTTTTATTAAACGGCAAAGAAATTACCGATCATAAAATTAAACATTCAGATATCACAAACGGAGGAAAGCTTACTTTTTACATGAGCGCAAAACCTAAAAAATAATTTTTCTAATTCCTGTACAAATTAAACCGTCGGCTTTACTGGTCGACGTTTTTTTTGTTTCATTAGTCAATAGTTTGATAGTTCATGGTTTATAGCCTGGAGGCTACAACCACTCAAGATTGACGACTTAAGACTCTGAACTAACAGATCGATTAATCGGTCCTGCGCTAAACACCAAACCTATAAAAGCCTAATGTCAATTCCGTGACTTCCTTGTTTCCGTGGCAGAAAGTAATTAGTTTGAAATAATTTTGATATCTAAATTATCTATCACCCGCATTGATTGCATTGGTTAGCCTGGCACAGTGGTTTAAGAGGAAATATTTAAAGTGTAAAATCTAATCGTCATCTCGACTGAAGCGCAGCGAAATGGAGAGATCTATCCAGGCAGATTTTGCTTCGCAGAGCCTTCGGGTTCTCGGCTTCGCTGCACTCCGCTCGAAATGGCGATTGATCCAGATATTACGCGCCAACCTCGTCATAAGTTAGTGGCAGTTGCTAAATATTTCCAATTGGCCATATCTCTTTGTACATCTGCAATTTTTGCATCAGCTACCTGATAAGCATCAGGACCTAAGAACAAATGAAGTGGTGGATTTTCACTTTTTGATGCCTCAATAATTACTTCAACTGCCTTAGCAGGATCGCCAGGCTGTTGGTTATTGATGTCGTTTTGATGTGCCGCTTGCGAGTCGCGCACCTCTTTATAGGCATCAATCGGTGAACCTGGCACTGCTAATGATCCTTCAGTAAGAAATGCTGTTCTGAAATAACCAGGTTCTACAACTGTTGCTTTGATTCCCATTGATTTTACTTCGGCAGCCAATGATTCAGTAAAACCAACAACCGCAAATTTGGTAGCGCAATAAATTCCGAAACCAGGGAAATTACCCGAAAAGCCACCAATTGAAGAAATATTAAAGATATGACCCGATTGTTGTTTCCGCAATTGAGGAAGTACCTTTCTGATGACGTTTAATGAACCAAAAACATTCACATCAAAATTTTGACGCGATTCTTTGTCGCTCAATTCTTCCAAAGCGCCAAGCATGCCATAACCTGCATTGTTTACCACTACATCTATCTGACCGAATTTGCTGATCGTTTGACTTACTGCGGCCTCTACGCTACTTTCATCGATCAGGTTAACCGCTAATGGTAAAAAGTTTTCTTGTTCACCAACTGCGTTGATTAAATCGTTTAGGTTTCTTGATGTTGCGGCAACGTTCAGGCCGTTGGTTAATAATGTTTTTACTAACGTAAGTCCCAGGCCTTTTGATGCACCTGTTACAAACCAAACTTTTTGATTTTCCATAATATTGTTTTTTAGAATGAAATGAATTGATAAGGCTGTATCATAAATAGCACTGTCATCCTGAGCCTGTCGAAGGACATTCATAACACTTTTAAGGCGTTTCGACAGGCTCAACGTGACAAATTCTAGTGAAATTAGGTTTATGATACAACCTCTTTTTTTGATTGCTAATTCCCTGTTAGCTCATAGTTAATTGTCAAGATCTGTCGAAATGCTAATGGCTTTCCAGTCTCTAAATTCTTTCTGCAGCGATTCTAACTTGTTGTTTGCCCTTTGAAAAGCGTCGTTCCCCAAAAGCAAATGGAGGGGTGGATTAGGCATACTTGCCAATGAGATCATTGCAGCAGCAGCTTTCTCAGGGTCGCCGATTTGCTGACCGTCCATTTTTAGGTATTTGCTGTGTATTGCGCGCACTTCTTCGTATTCGGCGATTGGATTGGCAGCCAAAATCAACGAATCAGCAGTTAAAAAGCTTGTTCTGAAAGCACCAGGCGCCACCACAGTTACTTTTATGCCAAATTCTTTTAGGTCTTCTGCCGATACTTCTGATAATGCAATCACA
This sequence comes from Pedobacter alluvionis, assembly GCF_003664035.1. Classification (GTDB taxonomy): domain Bacteria; phylum Bacteroidota; class Bacteroidia; order Sphingobacteriales; family Sphingobacteriaceae; genus Pedobacter; species Pedobacter alluvionis. The sequence goes on along the minus strand of NZ_RCCK01000012.1, from coordinate 481,907 downwards.
GCTGATTTTGCGGCTGCATATACTGCCCAGCCGGTTGCACCAGCAATACCCGCAATTGATGCGATGTTGATGATATGCCCAGCACGTTGTGTCCTTAAATAAGGTGAGGCCTTTCTGATGACATTTAATGTTCCGAAAACGTTAACATCAAAGCTATTGCGTGTTTCAGCATCACTAAGCTCTTCAATACTGCCTCCGATTCCGTAACCAGCATTATTGATAACAACATCAATTCTTTCGAATTTTGCAATGGTCGCTTTTATTGCATCCTCTACACTTTGTTCATCGGCCAGGTTAACCGCCAGGGGGAGGAATTTCCCACCGTCATTATTTACTGCTTTCTTCAGTTCATCGATATTTCTGGATGTGGCCGCAACACATTGGCCCACGTTTAGCAACTGATGAACCAAACTTAGTCCTAAGCCTTTTGAAGCTCCGGTAATAAACCAAACTTTTTTCTTGCCCATAGTTTTTTCTTTTTTGTTAAGACAAAATTACGGTGCAGATGAACTCGCTTTATTACGTTAATCAAACTGATGATTGCAAAATTCAAACAATTCGGTAAGAAGTGGGGGTATGGTTGGTCAGTTTTTTGAAAAAGTTGTTAAAATGAGTCGGTTCTTCAAATCCCAGACAATAACCTATTTCGGAGATATTCCAGTCGGTATGCTTCAATAAAGCCTTCGCTTCTCTTAATAAACGTTCAGTAATATAATGTGTAGTGGTTTTGCCTGTAGTTTCTTTTATTGCACGGTTTAAGTGGTTTACGTGTACCGAAAGCTGAGAAGCATAATCTTTGGCTGAGCGCATGGTAAACCTTTGTGTAGTGGTTTCGATGGGAAACTGACGTTCCAGTAACTCGGTAAAAACAGAAGTTATCCGCGTATTGGCGTCAGTATGTTTGAATAAACTTTCTGATGGCTGAGTTTTTAATGCAAAGTGCGTAATTTCCGTAATATAATTGCGAAGCAGATCATATTTGTAAACGTAATCGGTATTAATTTCTTCAAACATTTTACCGAAGATTTCCTCAATCTGTTTATCCTGTTGCTCATTTAAAATATATGCAGGTTTCCCCCCTGGCGTAAACATGGGCAAATCACTGATGTTTCCGCGGATCTTTTCGGTAAAAAAAGCTTCTGTGAAAATACAGAAATACCCCGTTACTTCGCTTTTATTTCCAGTAGCGAGCTCCCAGGTGTAAGGCACAAGTGGATTGAAAAAGATTAAAGCCGTACCATCAATCTCAATACTCCTATCAGCATAATGGTAAACGTTATGTCCGCGGGTAAGGCAGATTTTATAATAATCCCTGCGGTTATAACTCATTGGCTTATGATCATCCCTTAAACAATCTTCCAGCTTGAAAACGTTGAAATGACCTACACCATTCTTCAGATTATCTGGTAAGAAACTAAATTTGTTCTGGTAAAAGTCTTCAATGGTTTCTGGCTTGTTCATAAATCAAAGTTACGAAATTCAAACGTAAAACAAATTATTGCAATTTAACCAAAGTTAAACCTGCAATTAAAAGGAGATTTCAATGATAAAAATATTTGGATTAAATATACCGATTGGTATATCTTTGCATTATCAATTTTAAAGAACATGACTAAAGCAGAAAAGACAAGAAATTTTATTGTAGAGAAAACCGCACCTATTTTTAATATGAAAGGTTATGCGGGTACATCTTTAAATGATATCACTGCTGCTACAGGCTTAACTAAGGGGAGCATTTATGGCAACTTCGCCAATAAGGATGAAGTGGCCTTAGCAGCTTTTGATTATAACCTGAAAAATGTTTCATCAAAGATAGACGCTGAAATTAACAAACAAGCCAGCATAAAGGATAAGCTTTTAGTATACATTAATATTTATCAAAAATTTATCGATGGCTCATTATCAGAAGGAGGTTGCCCGGTTTTGAATACTGCAATTGATGCTGATGATACCCATCCCGAATTACGTGGAAGAGTGTTAAAAGCTGTTTTAGATTGGAAAAACAAAATTGCTAAACTGGTTGAAGCCGGTATTGCCAGTAAAGAGATCAACCCAGATCAACATCCGGAACAGATCGCTTTAACCATTATTGCTATGGTAGAAGGGGGCATCATGATTTCTAAGCTGACCTCAAAAAAGGAATATTGGAACCTCATCATGGGGTCATTAAAAAAATATGTTGAAAGCCTCGGATAAAAATTTTTAACTAAAAATATACCGATTGGTATTTTATTGTAAAAAAAACCAGGACAATAACTTGGGAAGCCCCTATGAAAGGAGCGAAGGAAGAGACGCAGCTCATGCCTTCAGCACTTGTTTAATCTTAAAATTTTAAAAAAAATATAAAATGAAAACTTCACAAAATACCGTTTTATTGATCGGCGGAACAGCTGGTATCGGTTTAGAAATCGCAAAACAGTTAACTGCCTTGGATAACCACGTAATTATTACTGGCAGAAACCAGGAAAGGCTGGATGCAGCTGCAGCATCGTTCCAAAATGTTACCACCATTCTTTCTGATGTGAGCAATGCTGAAGATGTAGATCAATTAGTTAGCCGAATCAAAGCCGAATTTCCCCAATTGAACATCGTGATCAATAATGCTGGAAGAGCGTTGCTTTATAATTTGGCCGATCCAAACCAGGATGCTTTTGCCAACGCAGAGGATGAAATGTTAACCAATTACCTGTCTATCATCAGGATTAACCAAAAGTTATTACCGATACTAAAACAGCAAGAAAGCTCAGCTATTGTAAACGTATCATCTATAGTAGCCTATGTTCCAGGAATTACTTTACCCACTTATGCGGCCAGTAAAGCAGCATTACATTCTTACAGCACTTCTTTAAGATTGAGCTTAGAAGAAACAACTGTTAAAGTTTTTGAATTGATGCCACCATTGGTTGATACCGAATTTTCGAAAGAAATTGGTGGACACAACGGAATTAAACCTTCGGTCGTAGCAGATGAGCTTTTAGCCGCTTTAGCTAATGATGAATTTGAAATCAGGGTAGGTGATACGGCTAAAATTTATGAACTGTTCAGGCAATCGCCAGTTGATGCCCTGAATGTGATGAATGCAGATAGAAAAGCCTGGATCGATTCTGTTGAGCAATAAAATGATATAACAGGAAAGCAAAAGAAATTGTTGTTTCCATTTAGATGACGGTTTTGAGTATAGGAATTGTTACTTTCGCGCCATTAAGTGTAAATCCTGTGTTTACTCAATCTTAATGAAACGATAGGGCCTTTGTAGCTATTCCTGCTATATTAAAATACCTTTTGGATAGTTAAAGGTTGATTTTATCCAGGGGAATTGACTAAAAAACAATAAAATGAAAAGAGTAGTAGTAACAGGTTTAGGTGCGATAACCCCGCTTGGCAATACTGTTGAGCAATTTTGGCAACAGATATTAGCTGGAAAAAGTGGCATTGGCCCAATTACAAAATTTGATTCGAGTAAATTTAAAACGCAATTTGCAGGTGAAGTAAAGGATTTTAATCCTGAAGAATACCTGGAGAAAAAAGAGATTAAAAAGTACGACCTTTTTACGCAATATGCTATCGGCTCGAGCGATCAGGCGATAAAAGATGCCGGCTTGGATTTCAGCGCAATGAGCGATGAGCAATTGGCAGAAGTTGGGGTCATCTGGGCAACCGGAAACGGTGGTATCGGCACTTTTGAATCACAGTTGGAAGAATTTCATGCCGGAGATGGAACACCGAGGTTTAACCCTTATTTTATCCCGAAAATGATCGTTGATATTGCTGCCGGAGCCATTTCTATACGCCATAAATTACGCGGACCAAATTATTGTACCGTATCCGCTTGTGCATCATCTAATACTGCCATTATTAATGCATTTGATACCATTCGTTTGGGCAAAGCAAGTATAATGATTGCCGGTGGTTCGGAAGCGGCCTTAACCAAATCGTCTGTAGGTGGTTTTAATGCCGCTCAGGCTTTATCAAAAAACAATGACGATCCTCAGGGTGCTTCAAAACCTTTTGATAAAGATAGAGATGGTTTTGTGATGAGTGAAGGCGCAGGTGCTTTGGTTTTAGAAGATCTGGATCATGCTTTAGCACGTGGTGCACATATTTATGCCGAGATTATTGGAGGTGGAATGGCGGCTGATGCTTATCATTTAACCGGAACACCGCCTGATGGAATTGGTGCTGCCCTGGGTATGACTAAAGCTTTGAAAGATGCCGGAATTACGGCCGATAAAATCGATTATATTAATGCACACGCTACTTCAACCGGATTGGGTGATTTAAGTGAACTACAGGCAATTAATACTGTATTTAATGGTTTACCAGTTGTGATTGGTGCAACAAAATCGATGACAGGTCATTTACTTGGTGCTGCAGGCGCGGTTGAAAGTGTAATCAGTATTTTATCAATCAGAGATAATGTGGTGCCGCCTACCATTAATACTAAAAATCTTGATGAAAATATTCCAAAAGGATTGAATTTCGTTTTAGGAGAAAGTCTTAAAAAAGAAATTAACTATGTTTTAAATAATACTTTTGGTTTCGGCGGTCACACCGCGAGTACTATTTTTAAAAAGTATGAGGCTTAATTGATTTTATTATTCCCAGCTTAATTAGGGATTTTATAAAGTGTTTGGTTAATCGCCAGGCACTTTTTTTATGGATGTAGTTTTAATCCTGCCTCATCTCTGGAGTTGCTACCTCACAAGTTCCACTTCCCTGTCATTCTGAACGCAGTGAAGAATCTTTTAGTAAAAAACAGTTTTAGGGCAGGACTTTTTCCTAAGTTGCGACAGGGAATGCAGAGATTCTTCGTTACATTCCAACAGAATCCATTAGCGCGGTCGTCATCCGATAGCTAGAGCTAGCTATCGGATGAAACGCAGAAATCTGCTGTGTAGAAGCTATAAAATGTAGATTTCTAGACTGCGTTGCACTCCGCTCTAAATGACGACCTCTTAATATTAAGATTTATCTGCATTATGAGGTGTAGTCAAACGTTTGATTCCTATTGTAACAAAAATATGGGATTTGTAATATCTCCATAATCTCTATCTTGGTTCAAATATTAGTTTAAGTCATAAAACCTACACAAAAAATGAACAAAGCATTATCGATTTTTATTGGAATATTAATCAGTACGGGGGCATTTGCGCAGGGTGATCCTAATTTGGGTATCATCCCTGCACCGGTGGCCATTACGAGGGCTAACGGAAATTTCGTATTAGATAAAACCACAGTTTTAGTCAATCAAAGCATCGACGGCGCAAAGATGGCTGATTTATTAAATGCTTTTATCGTTACTAAGGCAGGTTTTGCCCTAAGGGAAACTAAAATCCCTCAACCTAACCAAAGGGCTATCATTTTAACATCTGTTGGAGCAGATCAATTACCTGCCGAAGGATATACCATTAAGGTTACACCAAAACAAATTGTTTTGACAGGAAAAGGTGCAGGTCTGTTTTATGCCGTACAATCGGCTATGCAAATGATGCCCGATAAAGTTGCCGATAAAATTACAATCCCTGCCGTTAATATTAACGATTACCCACGTTTTGCATACCGTGGAACGATGTTGGATGTAAGCCGTCATTTCTTCCCGGTTTCTTTTATCAAAAAGTACATCGATCAGTTGGCTTATTACAAAATCAATACTTTTCACTGGCATTTAACTGATGACCAGGGCTGGAGACTGGAGATAAAAAAATATCCGAAACTAATTGAAATTGGTTCATCCCGTAACGGTAGTATAATTGGTAATTACCCGGGCAATGGCAATTACCTAACACCGGTTAAAGGTTATTATACCCAGGAAGAAGCTAAAGAAATTGTGAGATATGCAGCTACGAAATACATTACCGTAATTCCGGAAATTGAATTGCCAGGTCATGCTTCTGCAGCGATCGCTGCTTATCCTGAATTAAGCTGTTTTCCTGACCGGGATACTTTTATCAGCGATAAAACACCGTGGGCAGGTAGCAGAAAAGGTAAACAGGTACAACAAACCTGGGGTGTTTTTGATGATATTTTTGTACCCTCAGAAAACACTTTTACTTTCCTGAACAATATTCTGGATGAGGTAATTGCTATTTTTCCTTCAAAATACATCCATATTGGTGGCGATGAAGCACCAAAAACCTATTGGAAAGAATCGCCATTTTGCCAGGCTTTAATGAAAGAAAAAGGCTTGAAAGATGAACACGAATTACAGAGTTATTTTATCCAGACGATTGAAAAACATGTAAATGGAAAAGGTCGTTCGATTATTGGCTGGGATGAGATTTTAGAAGGTGGTTTGGCGCCAAATGCTACTGTAATGAGCTGGAGGGGAGAAGATGGTGGAATTGCAGCTGCACAACAGAAACACGATGTAATTATGACTCCAGGTTCGATGGGCTTGTATATCGACCATAAACAATCTAATTCTCCTGATGAGCCGGTTACCATCGGTGGTTTTGCCCCTTATCAAAAAATATATGCTTATGATCCGATTCCGAAAGTTTTAACTGCTGATGAGCGAAAGTATATCAAAGGTGTACAGGCCAATATGTGGACAGAGTATATTAAAGCCCCTGAAAAAGCTGAAAATCATGCTTTCCCCAGGATATTAGCTTTATCGGAGATTGCCTGGTCGCCGGTTGAACGTAAAGATTTAAAAAACTTCTCTGAGCAGCGTCTACCGGTACATTTGGCGCGTTTAGATAAAATGGGCATTAATTTTTGGATACCTACACCAATCGGACAAAGTGATAAACCGTTAACCGGTGGCGATTTTACTATCGATTTAAAAGTACCTGTTGCAGGAGCTAAAATTTATTATTCGATTGATTTATCCCGCCCATCCGAAAATGCATTTTTGTATACGTCGCCAATTAAAATTACCGTTCCTCAAGGTGAGAAAAGGGTTTTGAAAACCATCGTAATTGCTCCAAGCGGTAGAAGAAGTGTAGTTACCGAAACGGTTCTAAATAACGGAGCACCCGAAGTTAAAGCGGAAGCGAAGAAATAAAATTTATTGCTTTGATAGGCTAAAATACTTAATTTGGGGCAACCAAAATGAACCCAAATAGAATGAAACTACAGAAATACACATGGCAGCACCTTTTGTTAATTACGGGGGTGCTGTTTTGTTTTGCATGCACCGAAGAAAAACCTAAAGAAATTAAAACCGAAACGGTTAAAGTAGAAAAGAATCCATTCCGCTTTTATAAAGATATAGAAGTAAAACCAGGGTTAAATTTTGAAATTGTAAGCTGGGGAAAAGGAGTGGATTCGATAGGTGGATACCAGATTCTAATGTCCGATTCAATCCGTAACAATTACCGCTCAGTAGCTGTTGATCGTAAAGGTATTATTACCGATGCCTGGAATATGGACCTTGATAACGATGGAAACCCTGAATTATACATTCAGTTGCTGAGCAAAAAAAATATTTCCGACCTAAATGTTTTCGAATACGCAGGTGGCGATTTTAAGAAAATTGGTTTCCCATCTTTAAGTACCAATAAAAAGAAAGGATATATGGGCAATGATAATTTTTTTATTAAAAACGGAGATCTGTTCCGGTCTTTCCCGGTAAAGGATAGTGCAGATAGCACAAAAACCATTACCAAAACCTTTCAGTATAAATTAAGCGGGAATAGTTTTTCTACTAATGATGTGAAATAAGATTTAAGGAGGATGGTAGAAGGGAAAGGGCATGAAGTATAAACTTGGAGTTACGGTTTTGTTGCGAATTTTTGTTCTAGGTGTCATCCTGCGCGTAGTCGAAGGATCTTTCCTTGCTGAATGAATTTGTGATGGCATACGCTTTAAGATTAGCTTCGTTGAGCACTTCGTGGTTACAGACTGCGCAGGAATGACGACCACCACACTATTTTTTGTCATCCTGAACTTGTTTCAGGATCTATCACGCAATTTAAAAAACAATGAACAACCCAAAATTTTCAATTATCGATAGGATCAAGAGCTTTAAATATGCCTTTAATGGCCTAAAATTCTTTTTTTTAAATGATCATAATGGCAGGGTTCATCTGTTGGCAGCAATAATTGCCATTGGTTTATCTTTTTACCTAAAAATATCCAGCCTGGAGTGGGTTGCTATTTTATCCGTTATTTCGGCAGTTTTTGTAACTGAAATTTTAAACTCTGCTATCGAAAAACTGGCTGATGTGGTTTCTCCAGATTACCATCCAAAAATTAAAGTGGTAAAAGATTTGGCTGCTGCTGCGGTTTTAGTGGCTGCGTTCCTGGCGGTAGCGGTTGGCCTTTTAGTCTTTATCCCGAAACTATTTTTGTAATTCGGCCATAGCAGTCCTTGATTCTTCAATCTTGTTCTGGATAATTTCATCCCATCTGGCCTGCATTTTATGGTTGCTACCATGCTCGGTTTCTTCGTCATAGTTGCGTTGCATGGTATCGAAATAATTGCTGATCTGGTTGGCGAGTTCAGATATTTGAGCCTTATAGTTGTTTACAGAATAGTTTCTGTTTTTTAATACCCTTTCTGCTTCTAAAAGTAAAACATATTGAATATTGGCATGCCCTTGTTCGTGGTGTAAAAGACTGGCCCTGATTTCAGGATCTTTAATCTTATCCCATTTTACCCACGATCTGTTTTTATCGATACTTACATCATTTTGAAGCTTAATGGCAACACGGTTACGGTAAACAGTGCTCTCATAACTGTATTTCCATGTCATGGCTGTTAAAGCAAAAAACGGCGAACGCATATCGGGTTTTCCTTTAAAGTGAGTTTCCCAATCCAGTTGTACAGGTTGAGAAAAATCCTGCTTAAAAGCAAAGGTGCAGGGCAATACCAGCAAAAATAAAAATGCAATTAATATTTTTTTCACTTGTGTAATTTTAGTTTCAACGGTCTTGAACCGATCATGATTTATCACATTCTATTACTAGAAGGTGGGTAAACCATAATGGTTTCATCTGTTGCTTTTTACAATGAAAAAACCGTGCCTAAAATTATTCGGGAGTAGAAATCTGTCCGCTAATGCGCTCAAATTTCTCGATCAATAAAGCTATTCGTTCTTTTTCCCTGTTGATTACCGCTTTTCTTAAAATAGTTGAGCAAAATAATATCCATAGTGCGGTTAAGCCAACAGCTAAAACTTTTTGAACGACTGTAAAGTGCGCAAGAATTTCTACAAAGTAAAATATGAGACCCAATGAAAGTGCAATCATATAAAACCAATATAAAGAGTTATAGAGTTTATAACGGTTTAACTGATAAGTTTTTAAGTTGTTTAAGTATTCTTTGGGGTGAGCTGTGAAGTCTGTTTTTGAAATTAACCTGTAATCGCGGTACAGAATTAAGGTATAAACACCAATAGCAATAATGGTAATGCTGATTCCTACGTGTGTAGTCCACGATTCGAAGTGAAAAAATACCCATAATGCGGCAATGGCAATAAAGGATGCCAGCATACCCAAAATGTTCAAAGCAGATTTCAGCTTTAATCCATTTACTTCTTTCTTCGCTTGTTGCAGCATCTCATCAGCAGAAACTTTAACTTCTACCTCGTGCTTTTGCCACAACTCCTGTATTTGATCAAACGCTTGCATACTGGTTATATAGTTCTGTTAATTTTTGTTTAATTCGGTGAATTTTTACCCTTAAATTGCCTTCGCTTATCCCTGATATATCTGCAATTTCGTGGTATGGCAACTCATCGAGTACCATCGTAATAATCAAACGGTCATTCTCTTCAAGCTTCGATATACACTTGTAAAGCAGGGCAACCTGTTCATTTTTCTCTGAAAATTCTTCTATCTTGTTTTCAATGATATTATCCGTTAATTCATCTTTTGCCTGTCTTTTTTCAGATCTCAAATAGGTTAAACAGGTATTTACAGCAATTCTGTAAATCCATGTAGAGATTAAAGATTTGTTTCTGAATTTATCCAGATTTTGCCAGACCTTTAAAAAAGTCTCTTGTAAAAGATCGTTCGCGGCGTCAGTGTCACCAGTATAACCATAACATAAATGGAATATTTTTTTGGAATTCGAATCAAAGATCTCTTTAAATAACTTGTCTTTTTGTTCCATTTAGGGGTTTATAGTTGCGTTTTAGATGATGATTTGCGTTTTTTGTTACAGCAGGAATCAAAAATAGCATAATTTTTTATGTCATTGAGTTAAAAGTTTTAACGACAGATGTGTACCGCTAAACACAGATTTTCATATCGGTATGCATCCTTTCTATCCGTGGTTAAATTTTTTCGGCTTTGGCGGGTGGCTTAACTCAGCAACATTGATATGTTTTTTAATGTCACATATTATCAAACTTTGTTACACGCTGTAAATATCGTAGTTTTACCAAATTAAGTTGGCACAAACTTTTTATATTCATGAAGAAAAACAAACTCACGCTTTTCATTTTCTTAGCACTGATAGCTGGTATTATACTCGGCTATATCCTAAACGTCAATTCAATCGATGTTTACAACCAGAAAATCCTCAATGCCGATGCGAAAGTTAAAAGTATAGAGGTCAGGATTGCTAAAACTACCGATACAACCAGTCTAGGTTACACACAACTTAAGGCTGAACGAAAAGCCAATGCCAAAATCAAGAAAGAGAACGAAGATATCAGGGAGAAAAAACTAGAGTATTTTACCCTGTTGAGCGATATTTTTCTTCGCCTGATTAAGATGATTGTTGCGCCATTGGTGTTTACAACCTTAGTGGTCGGCGTAGCCAAAGTAGGTGATATTAAAGCTGTAGGCAGAATTGGAGGCAAAACATTAGGCTGGTTTTTAGCCATGTCGCTGATGTCGCTGATATTGGGTATGATCCTGGTAAATTTATTTGAGCCTGGAAGGCATATGAAATTATCATTGCCAGATCAATTGGTGAATACAGGTATACAAAAAGCGGCAATGAGCGTGAAAGATTTCATTGCGCACGTTTTTCCAAAAAGTATTGCAGAATCAATGGCGACGAACGAAATTTTGCAGATTGTTGTATTCTCACTATTCTTTGGTGTCGCCACAGCTGCCATTGGCGATTTAGGACAGGTTGTGATTAAAGCCTTCGATGCTATTGCCCATGTAATCTTAAAAATGACCGGTTATGTAATGAATTTTGCGCCATTGGCTGTTTTCGGAGCTATGACTGCTATAGTGGCTAAACAAGGCTTAAATGTATTGAATACCTATGCCATATTTATAGGCGAATTCTATCTGGGTTTAGGCATACTTTGGGCAGTGTTAATTTTCTTAGGGTTTTTAGTACTGAAGAAACGTATTTTCCGTTTGGTAAACGATATGAAAGAGCCTGCACTCCTGGCCTTTAGTACAGCAAGCAGCGAAGCAGCTTATCCAAAAACCATGATGCTTTTAGAGCGTTTTGGCTGTAAAGATAAAATTGTAAGTTTTGTTCTGCCATTGGGTTATTCATTCAATTTAGATGGATCGATGATGTACATGACCTTTGCTTCTCTGTTTATAGCGCAGGCTTATGGTATTCATTTGGGTTTTGAGCAGCAAATTTCGATGTTGTTAATCCTGATGTTAACCAGTAAAGGTATTGCTGGTGTGCCAAGAGCATCGTTGGTGGTTATTGCAGGTACTATTGCCAGTTTCAATATTCCCGAGGCAGGTTTAGCCTTATTAATCGGTATCGATCCTTTGCTGGATATGGGCCGTTCGGCAACCAATGTGGTAGGTAACAGTATTGCAACCGCTGTGGTAAGTAAGTGGGAAGGGGAGCTTAAGGAATCCTAAGTCTAAACTCTTCAGTCCTGAGTCTTATTTAACGCTCTTTCATTCAATCATTCAAAATTCATTCATTCAATAAATAATACAAAAAGTGTCAAGCAGAGGAAAAAAAATATTTTTAGCCATCACCATCATCGTACCAATGATCATTTATTGTTACATCTATTACAAACCGATCATTCAGAACGCCCCTTTTAGAAAAAATGATTTTGTATCAATGGAATATAAATGGGGAATAAAAGATTCCTTAGAGAACCATTATAATTCTGCAACTGGCGATTACCAGTATGTTAATGGTGCCGATTCTGTAATTAAGAAGAAAATCTTTTTAAAGAATGACGATATTCTTTACATGCATGGCAAAGCCAACGAAATTGGACTTTGGAATTTTCCGGATACCATTGGTAAGAAAAGCGAAAAATCGAGGGCAGTACCACGCTACGATTTGCTGTTTAAATATAAAGAAAAAACAAAACATGTGGTGATTTATGGCGATTTTGATGGCAATCCTAAATTATTAGATGCAGCGGTACAGATGCGTAAAGTTATTGATCAAACCTTACTGCAGGCTGAACAAAGAAGCGGGAAGTAGGTAGGGTAGTCGGGAGTCTGTAGTCAGAAGCCAAATTGCTTGTAAATCAGTGTGGCGTTGGGAGTTTTGCGTTTGGGGTCGAAATTGGAAGTCGAGGAAGGAAATTACAATACATAAGGTCGTCATTTCGAGCGGAGCGCAGCGCAGTCGAGAACCACAGAGTGCTCAGCGAAGCTAAATCTGTCCAGATAGATCTCTCCATTTCACTACGTTCCATCCGATAGTTATCGGATCGAGAGGACAACTTTTCTATTGAAGGTTGCCAATGTTAGTGGTGTTGAAAGTTACTTAGGTGGAGTTTGGAGCCGGGCATTTGGAGTTGATTAACCGATTTAAACATTAACCAGTTAATTATTGACTAATTAACTAATGACCAATGAACTGGTAAACAATAAAAAACTTTAATAAAGGGCTAAATGTTAGCCATTTATTAAAGTTTTTTTCTTTTGGGATGTTTTCGTATATTTACGATATATTCGTAATAATGGAAAAGTTAACATTACAGGAAGAAGAAGCGATGCTGGCTGTTTGGCAGATTGGAAAAGGTTTTATCAAAGATTTTATGGACGTGCTACCCGAGCCGAAACCACCATACACTACGCTGGCCTCAACGGTTAAAAATCTGGAACGTAAAGGCTTTCTGGTAAGCGAGCGTTTTGCCAATGCCAACCGCTACAGTGCAAAGGTTAAAGAAGTAGAATACAAAAAGCGTTTTATGAGCGGTTTTGTTAATAATTACTTTCAAAGTTCCTATAAAGAATTGGTTGCCTTTTTCGCAAAGGATAAGAAGATCAGTGCCGAAGAACTTAAAGAGATTATAAATTTAATCGAGAACCCTGAAAAGTAAAAGGCCATGCCACATTTCTTTCTCATTTTATTGAAAATTAACCTGGTACTGCTCTTGTTTTCTGCTAGTTACTACCTATTATTGAGAAGGTTAACTTTCTATTCCGTCAACCGGGTATTTCTGCTGTTTGGGATCATTTTTTCTTCGGCCTACCCCTTTATTAACCTCACCGAATTTTTTGCTAATCAGAAAGCTATACCTGCCTTTGTGCCTCAATTCAATCAACAAGTTAGTCAATTGGTACAACAGGATGCCGTTTCGATATTTTGGCAAGCATTAACCATATTCTTTTATGCTGGTGTTGTATTAATGGGCATGAGGTTACTGATACAGTTTGTTTCACTCTACAGGATGCATAAAAAATCTTCGCCAGATCAGTTAAACGATTATAAAGTGCGGATTTTAAATGATGAAGTAAGCCCATTTAGCTTTTGGCAGACTATCTATATTAATCCGCGATTGCATAAAAAACAAGATTTAAGCAATATTCTTGAGCATGAACGCGTACATATAGAAGAATGGCATACTTTAGATATTATCCTGGCTGAAATCTGCGTAGTTTTTTACTGGTTTAATCCAGGCGTTTGGTTAATGAAAAAAGCGGTAAGGGAAAACATTGAATTTATTACCGATGCAAAAATTTTAAGGAAAGGTATTGATAAAAAAGCTTATCAGTACAGTTTGCTAGATGTAGGTGCTTTACAACCATCAGTAGCTATTGTGAATAATTTTAATCTATCTGATCTTAAAAAAAGGATTATAATGATGAATGCCAAACGTTCACCGAAAGTGGATTTAACTCGGTATTTATTTGTGCTACCGATATTGCTCTGCGTCACACTCGCCTTTACTATTGATAAAAAGAATATAAAGAAAAGCTTAGCACCTTTAACCAACATGGTGAATGATGTTTTGCCTGAAAAGGTGACCGAGGTACAGCCAAAATCAAAAACAGTTTTAAAACCAAAAGCAAAAAAGAAAATCCTGATTAATACGCTCAAAGAACCTGCTACGGTTAATAAAATGACTTTCATTATCAAAAGCATTACCAATGGGGTAGATTCTTCGCGGAGATCGGTAGAGGATATTTTAAATGGCTTAGGCAAAAAAGTGAAGATCATGAGTTTTAAAACGGACGGTGATTTTAAAGGCAAAACTTTTGTACAGCACTTTAGCTTTACAGATACGGTAAAATCGGATCATAAAAATATCGATGTAAAAGTTTTAACCAAAAATGGCGAAGACCTGGAGGAACTGCCGATGTCCAGGAAAAAGGGAGTTGGATTTATGTATTTCATAAAATCAACCGCCACTACTTCTGATGCAAAAGATGGAAATCAACATCAAAATGCTAATGGAATAATGGTTGGAGAAAATACCTCTTATTTCCTGAATGGAAATAAGATCACAAAAGAAGAACTGGATAAACTGAACCTTAATAAAGTTTCTGATATGAAAATTGATAGAAATAATCAGGCTATCCAGATTACTACAAAACCCTAATTTCGCACAACTCTCGTCATTTAGAGGGTAGCGTAGAGAAATCTACTGTAGATATCTTCGTCCCAGGAGATGACGATTAGCCGATTTGAATTTAGTAAGATCGTCCCTTAGACCGCAGTGGAGAAATCTTTGAACTTGGTTTAAAGAATCTTTAAAAGATCTCTCCATTCCACTGCGCTCCAGTCGAGATTACGACCTATGTACTTAAAAGCTAAAAGTCGCCTTCAACATCGCCACTCTTCCAGGGATATAATAGGTTCCTGTAGTAAGAGAATTGGCTGAAAGGTAAACCGCATCAAAACTTTTGATATTCGCCAGGTTGGTGATGCCAAATTCAAAATCTGTTTTCATTTTCAGGTATTTGTATTTGAGATTCATATCCGCAAAAAGATATTTTAAATTGGGTTGTGTAGATTGATGAGTAAATAAATGTTCGGCCGATAAGTTTATATATATATTTCTAAAAGTGGTAATGGCCAGGGTAGACTGCTGCCTGAGCTGCTGAAAATTCGTTTTGATGGCGTCGGCCACTTTAGCTTTATTATCGGTAACCGAAAAATTTGCCAGGTAAGACCAATTAATAAAGTTGGTGAGTTTTGCTTCTATTCCCATTTTGTAAGAAATAGTTTGTGCATTAAATGCAAAAAGTTCGTTGTTCTGCAACTGATCATATTGGCTGTGCGAAAAACTAATGCCTCCACTTACTGTGCTTTTCAGCGCAAAAAGGTATTTGCTGGCGTTTGCATTAAAAAATAGGGTGCGGATGTGGTTGCTCAATGGCAATACCACCCTTTGCTGGAGGTTGTTATTTAAGGTGTATGAAGAAATGGTGTTCAGTTCGGCATCACTGTAATTGGCAGTCAAATTTACAAATAACATCTGCATGGCTTTTCTGAAATTAAACCCTGCACCAACATTATGGGTTTTCGATTCCGAAATGGGGGCATTATTGGCAAAAAGAGAGCGATAGTTTTTTAACACTGTACCCCGGTAAACATCATCAATTCCTCCTAAATCGTTACGGAAGCTATAATTTGCTGTCACATAATTTTCAACGCTGGTTTGATACTTTATAGTCAGAGAAGGGTTTAGAAACAATTTATTCAGACTCTTGTCCAACTGATTGATGTCATCACTGTATTTAATCAGGTTATAACTTAAAGGCAAGCTCAATCCAACTTTTAATTTATCGTTAGTAAATTCGTATGTGGCATCGGTATATATCTTGGTTTTTAGCCAATCAAGGTCATTTACGGTATTGCCAGATACAAGTTCGGTCTGCTGGTTGTTTTGTGTGCGGTAAAGTTCCGAATTGAGCTTTTGTTGCTGCACATTAAAACCTGCCTTATACGTTTGAAAGAAATGATTGTTTACAAAAGCAAAAGAAGCATAGTTATTGGTGTACCAGGTTGGTATTTTGATATACTGGCTTAAACCAAGATAACTGTTCCCATTGTTTAAAATATCAGCATTAAGTCCTGGGTTTATGTTTAAGTTTTCAGGTTGTGTAGTACGGTTTAAATAGGAGTACAGGTTAATTACATCTTCTGACTTTAACTTTTTACGGTAATTGAACTCGTTCGAAATATCGAGTGTTTCCTGCCGCAATACCTGATTGGCTGCCACATTATTGATTACAAAAGCCGAAGATGTTTTAAAAGGCGCATAATCGAGGACAAAATTATTGTTCAGATAGTATTTTTCTGCATTTCCGTTCAGGTTAAATTGCGCCCTTAATTTTTGTGGATTAATGGCATTGCGCTGCGTTTCTGCATAGCGGATAGTTTGATTGGGGAGATAAGTTTCCGAAAATTTGCTGTACTCCTGATGCCGCTGATCATACAAATATGAAATATTGGCCCTTAACTGAAGATCGGGATTGAACTTGTACAGATTGTTCAGGTTAATCAATCCGGCTTTATTAAAAAGATACCTGCTTTGCGGCAAGGAGGGCACTCCCGCGGCACCTGTTGAGAGCAGTCCGTTAGGTTTATCATTATCCAGTTTCTTTAAATAATCAGAGAAATTGTGTGCAAAAAGGTCGCCACCCGGATCGCTGCCGATGTTGTTTCCTTTAACGTTGTTAATAAATTTGAGTTTTTTATTAAAAAGCATGGCCGTAAGGTTTTCATCAAAGCGGTTGGGGATGCCAGCGCCAACGGTGGCATCGCCCATTACTTTAAGCTTGGCTTCATCTTTAATCACCAGGTTTATGGCAACATCATCGTTCATGTTATTTTTACGCATCATTTTAATGGGTTGATCGTTTTGGATCACCTGTACCTTATCAACTGCGCCATGAGGGATACTTTTGGTGCCTATATTGTATTTATCGTCTAACAAATTATCGCCATCTACATAGAGGTTCGAAATCGATTTACCGTTGTAGCTGATTTTGCCATCTTCAGCAACTTCGATTCCCGGCATTTTCTTGAGCACATCACCAATACTTCTGTCTTGTTTACCGGCAAAGTCAGATGGCCTGTAATTTAAGGTATCACCATTTGCCGTTAAGGATGGACGTTTTTTTACCGTCACGGTTTCAAGTGCTGTTTCACTGTTTTGCATAATGAGTTCGTAACTTTTGGTTACGTCCGTTATAACCGTGCTCAGTTTTTTATAACCAATGCTCGAGGCTTCAATTTTGTAGCCCGTAATCTGGTCGTTTTTTAGAGGGATATTAAATTCTCCATTCCGGTTGGTTCGCGTAAAGTTTATGGTATTCCCTTCAGGATCCTTTAGGCTTACATTAACCAGTTCAATCGCTTTTCCATAGCTATCCTTAACCAAACCTTTGATTGGCTTTTGTGCCAGGGCAGAAAAAGATGTGAGGAAAAACGTCAGCATTATTACATAGCTTCTCATTTCTTCCCTGGAATTTCGATTGGATTGTTGATCTCAGGTTTACTGATAGCTGTACCTCCAGTCGGGCGTGGAGCAGGATTAGCCTTAAAAGAACCTTGCATGCCACTTGCGGCCATTTGGGCCTGCATAAAACCTTGAGGGTCTTTATCTCTTGCGGCTTTAAGTTTGTCTAGTTCTTTTCTGGTAGTTTTAATGGCATCCGCAGGTAATTTAATCTCTGGTCCCAGGTAAGCGGTACTTACATCTATCCCCACCATTTTTACTACTCCTGTGCCATTGGGCGTTACAATTTTGCCATCTTCACCTGAGTTTGTTTGGTTGGCATCGTCTTTTACGTTTTCAAGACCAGCGAATGTAAATTTTACTTCTTTTTTCTCATCATAAGCCTCTATAATCAAACCTGGTAACCCGTTTAATTTCCACGGACCGCTTTGAAAAGGAATTTCTGTGGCAAACCAGGCAACCCATTTTCTACCTTTAAAGGTTGCTGTTGCTTTCTGGCATGGTATCCCTGAAAAACTCATGGTGTCTTTTAAAATTTTCCAGTCAATTTGTGGAGCAGTTTCTTCAATCAGGTAATTATTAAATAAGCGCTCTTTGGTAATCATTTTATGCTCATTTGCAAAAAAGAAATAATCTTCCTGTGTTAATGGAACTTTCATTTCACTTTTCACCTCGATTTTGATATTGGAGTTGCCCGCTTGATTTTTCATTTGTTCTTGAATCTGCTTCTGGGTATTCAATGCTTGGTTCAGCTTATCATAACTGGTGTATACAGAAGCATTTTTTCCGGTTACAAGCAGCATATTTTCAGTATGTGGTTTATCCCTTTGAGTAGTATCACTTATGTGGATAAAAGTGTATCTTACTCTTGCCAGGGCTTTATCAGGGTTTTGGGCTTTTACTGAAAAGCTTAGTACTGTTGCTAAACAGATAATTAAGATTGGTTTCATGGGTTTTGGTTTAAGTTGTTTATTTAGTTTTCGTAAATCTACGAATTATTCGTAGATAAAAAAGTGTTTTAACATTTTTTAACGAAGGGAAATAAGTAGAATCTTTAGCTGCGGAGACACAGATTAACACGGAGAATTATTGGCATTATCCTAAGCCGAAGGAATAATTTGTCATTCTGAATGTAATGAAGAATCTCTCTGGGCTGAACTTAGGTTCTACGTCTATTAAGTAAGGATTCTTCACTGCGTTCAGAATGACAGTTAACTTTGAAGGAATACTATCAGTAAAATGTCTGGAAATGAGCGGATTGCGGTTCTTGGTTGGCTTCAGTCCTTTAAACTTTATCCCAGTGGAAAAAATCGGGATGTTCGCTGCATCCGATAGCTAGCTATCGGATCGGGTTTATGAACATGGGTTCTGCACGCTGCAACCACAAAAATGAAATGCTGTCGTAGCCAATTAGCCCCGGTTGAAGCGATACCCTACAGCAACGAGGTACGAGGAAGCGAAGCGTATAAGCGTAAAACGGGAAGAAACTTGTTATTTTGTACTGGCCCTCCGCTCCAACTAAAGGTTATTTGCTTATGATGATTTGGAAATGAGCGGCTTGTGGTTCTTGGTTGGCTTCAGTCCTGCTTTACGCTTTACTCCGTTGCACTTCGTGTTCGCTCCAATCAGGTTTAGGAACAAGGGTTCCTGCACCCTTAAAGCCCCGAAAATGAAATGCAGTTTGGTGGTTGAAGTATAAAACAAGAAGAACTTACTTGTTTTATACTTTATAAGCAGGTGCTATGATGGAAAGCCAGGACAGATTTAAAGAATTATTGAATCATTATTTTCGAAAAATACAGTTTAAATATTGACTAAATCGATCCTGAACTCCTTAAATCTTCCGAATCCTGATCCTATATGATTTTAGTTGAAAATATTTTCGATATGTGTTTGTGTGTTAATTGAATTTGTTCTATATTTGCACCTCGTTAAATAAAAATTAAAAAACTAATATTTAAACAATGTACGCAATAGTAAATATAGCAGGGCAGCAATTTAAAGTTGCTAAAGACCAGCACCTTTTTGTACACAGATTACAAGGAGATGAAGGCGCTAGTATTGAATTTGATAATGTATTGTTGGTTGACAACGGTGGTGCAATTACTGTAGGTGCTCCTGCAGTTAAAGGTGCTAAAGTTTCAGCTAAGATCGTATCTCATTTAAAAGGTGATAAAGTAATTATTTTCCACAAAAAACGTAGAAAGGGTTACAAAAAGAAAAATGGTCACCGCCAGTTTTTCACTAAGATTCAGATTTCTGACATCACTCTATAATTAATTGTTAACCCAATAATTCGCTTTTTAGCGAGTTACAAAATATAAAATCATGGCACACAAAAAAGGAGCCGGTAGTTCGAAAAACGGACGTGAATCGCATAGTAAGCGTTTAGGTATTAAAATTTTCGGTGGGCAATTAGCTATCGCTGGAAACATTTTAGTACGTCAACGTGGAACAAAACACCACCCTGATAAAGGTGTTGGTATTGGTAGAGACCACACTTTATTTGCTTTAGTTGATGGTACTGTAATTTTCAGAAAGAAACAAGATAATAAATCTTATGTTTCTATTCTTCCTATCACTGAAGCTGAAATTGAAGCAGCAATAGCGAAAGCACCAGTTGCTAAAAAAGCGGTTGCAAAGAAAGAAGTTGTAGCTGAAGAAGCTGCTCCAGTTAAAAAAGCACCAGCTAAAAAAGCTGCTAAAAAAGACGAAACTACTGAAGAAGCTGCACCTGCAGAATAATTAGTAACGAACTCATAATGAAAAGTCCCGATGCAAATCGGGACTTTTTTTGTTGGTAGGGTTCATTACTTCATGGTTGATAGCCATAATGTTTACAGCGATCGCTTAAATCTTAATTTTTCTTAATTTCTTAATGGTCAGAATATGAAAGTTGCTTAATTATTTAAAGCAGTTAATTGATTCTAACGCCAAGCTATTACCAGTCCTTCGACTACGTTACCATTGACACACTCCAATAAGAATGATCGTCATCTCGACTGTAGCGCAGCGAAATGGAGAGATCTATCTAGGCAGATTTAGCTTCGCTGAGCACTTCGTGGTTCTCGACTGCGTTGCACTCCGCTCGAAATGACGACAGTTTGAGGAAACTATATACTTAAGCTTTTATTTATATTATGAATTACCCCTCAGGGTGACACATCGTGGGAAAAATCGATTAATAGACTCCAGACTGTCGACTCCGGACTAATGTGTTAAACGCTGTTAAATAACAAAAATTAACATTTGCGACGATTAGATTTGGGCATTGATTTAAAAATTAATCCAAATGAATCTGAAGAAAATATTCTTATTAATTCTATCGCTTATTTCTAGCCGGTTATTGTATGCACAGGAGGTAGAAGAAAATATCCGCATGGTTAAGCCATTTAAGGCCGATGGCATATCGAATGAATGGAACGAACCGCTAAATGAATACAATGACGCTACCAAACTAGCCTTCGCTTTGGCCAACGATGACAAAAATTTATATATTATTATAGAATCATTGGATCCCCAGACTACTTTTAGTGTGTTAAGAGGTGGCATTACTTTAAATATTAATACAGCAGGGAAAAAGAAGGATGGGATGAAATTAACTTTTCCGCTGATGGAAAGACCACCAATGCCGAAAGAAGGGGAAGAGCATCATGAGTATAATGCTTTATCCCCTGATAAAGAGATGCATGGTCTGGCGACAATGAATAAAAGTATTAGGGTTGCAGGATTTAAAAATATTCCAGATGGTGAGTTGCCTGCAATAAATCAAGATGGCATTGAAACCGGAATGAGCATTCATCCAAATAGAGATCTGATTTACGAATTGAGCATTCCATTGGCGCAACTACAGGTTGGCCTGGATCTTAAAAAACCGCTTGTTTATAATATTAAAATAAATGAGCCTGGTAAATCCAGTTTTAAAAGAGAAGGTACTCCTGAAGGAGGAAACAGAAGTGGAGGAAGATCTGGAGGTAGAGGAGGAATGGGAGGTGGCGGCATGGGCAGAAGTGGCCGTGGCGGTATGGGAGGCGGAGGAAAAATGGGTGGTGGTCAGAGACCAATGCAAGGTGGCGAGTTAGCTGCTAAATCTGCTGATTTTTGGATTAAATATAAATTGGTGAAAGCTTAAGGAAATATATGAAGTACGTCATCTCGACTGAAGCGCAGCGAAATGGAGAGATCTTTAGATATAGATTTCTCGGCTTCGTTGCTCTTCGCTCGAAATGACGAATACCTTAATTAATGCTCTCTTGCCATTAACTGATCAGTAAGCGTTAAGAGATTTGATTTTCTTTCTTCACTCACACTAATCTGCGCAAATACGGCCAGCGCTTTGTTGAGGTAATTGTTCATACTTTCTTTAGCAATATCCTGAATATCCAAGGTATCGTAAACCTGGCGCACTGTATCTATCTTTTCCTGGGTGTTAAATTCTTTGGATGCTGTCCAGGTATCCAATGATGCTCTGGTTTCTCCATCGGCAAGCTCGAATGCCTTTAATAGCAGAAATGTTTTTTTGTTGGCTATAATATCACCACCAACCTGTTTTCCGAATTTTTCCGGATCAGCGTAAACGTCTAAAATATCATCCTGTAGCTGAAAAGCAATGCCGATATTTTCGCCAAACTGATAAATTAAGTCTGCATCTTTTTCTGAAGCACCGGCGATAATTGCTCCAAGCTTTAGTGCACCGCCCAAAAGCACCGCAGTTTTTAACCTGATCATGTTGATGTATTCTTCAATGCTCACGTCATCACGACCTTCAAATTCCATATCTAACTGCTGACCTTCACAAACACCCTGAGCAGTAGCATTAAAAGTATCCAACGCATCTTTAAGAAAGATTGGATTTACTTTAGCCAGGTTTTTATTGGCCTCTACCATCATTACATCGCCACTTAATATGGCTACGTTGGTACTCCATTTTTCGTGTACAGTGGCTTGTCCTCTGCGCAATGGCGCATTATCCATAATGTCATCGTGAACGAGCGTAAAATTATGGAAAATCTCAATGGCCATTGCTGCGTGAACTGATTGGTTTGCATCCTCGCCGAATAGTTCGGTGGCCATTAAAACCAATAACGGTCTTACACGCTTTCCGCCAAGGTTAATAATGTAAGTAATCGGATCGTAAAGCTGTTTAGGGTGATCCGGAAGCTTTAAATTTTGTATTGCAGTATATAAAATTTGCTGTAATTGTTCTGTAGTATGCATGCTTTGCTTTGAACATTGTGTTTTCGGGCACAAATGTCTTAATTTTTAATCAGGAATTAAGGTAAAATCGATTTGACGTTTGGAAAGATCTACTTTTTTCACCCTGATCATCACTTCATCTCCAAGTTGGTATTTTTTCTTTTTGCGTTGGCCTACAATACAGTAGTTTTTCTCATCAAGTACGTAAAAATCATCTGATATGTCTCTTAAACGAATCATGCCTTCACATTTATTCTCTTCAATTTCTACGTACATTCCCCACTCGGTAACGCCAGAAATAATCCCTTTGTACTCCGTACCTATATTATTTTCTAAGTATTCGGCTTGTTTATATTTAATAGAGGCTCGTTCGGCATCTGCGGCCCTCTTCTCCATAGCCGAAGAATGTACACAGGCGACTTCGTAAAACTCCATGTCTGCCGATTTACCACCGTCTAAGTAAGTTTGTAAAAGCCTATGTGCCATCACATCGGGATAGCGACGAATAGGGGAAGTAAAGTGGGTATAATATTCGAAAGCCAGACCATAATGACTGGTTTTTTTAGTTGAATAGATTGCTTTTGCCATTGACCGGATGGCCAGCGAAGTTAAAATGTTTTGTTCTTTTTTGCCCTCCACATCGGCCATTAAATTGTTCAGCGATTTGGCAATTTCTTTATCTGATTTGGTATTGATTTTATAACCAAAGCGCGAAGCAAATGTTGCGAAAGTATTCAGGGTTTCCATGTTTGGCGAATCATGCACACGATAAACAAAGGTCAGTTTGTCTTTTCCTTTAGTTTTCTTGGCGATAAATTCGGCAACTTTACGGTTGGCTAGAAGCATGTAGTCTTCAATCAGTTTATGGGCATCTTTACGCTCTTTTACGTAAACACCAATGGGTTTGCCCGCTTCATCCAGTTTGAATTTAACTTCGGTACTTTCGAAACTGATGGCGCCGTTTTTGAATTTACGGTCGCGAAGGATATAGGCTAATTCGTTAAGTTTTAATATTTCCTGAGCGTAATCACCTTCTTTATTCTCAATTACTTCCTGAGCCTCTTCGTAACTAAATCTTCTGTCTGAGTGGATTACTGTTCTGCCATACCATTCAGACTGGATGTTCGCCTGCTCATCCAGTTCAAAAACGGCTGCAAAACACAATTTATCTTCATGGGGGCGAAGTGAACATACGCCGTTGCTTAAGCGTTCAGGCAGCATCGGGATTACCCGATCGACCAGATAAACGGAAGTAGCGCGACTATATGCTTCTTTATCTAAATCAGTTCCCTGGATTACATAATGCGAAACATCAGCGATATGTACACCAATTTCATGATTTCCGTTAGGAAGTTTTTGATAGGAGATGGCATCGTCGAAATCTTTCGCATCTGCAGGATCGATGGTAAAAGTTAATACGTTTCTAAAATCTTTTCTTTTGGCAATTTCTGCTGCTGGAATTTCTTCAGGAATGGCATTGGCTTCGCGCTCTACCTGTGGTGGAAATTCTAATGGAAAACCATACTGGGCTAAAATAGCATTCATTTCGGTATTGTTCTCGCCCTGGTTACCCAGTACATGTTTAACAATACCGATTGGGTTTTTTGCACTTTCAGGCCAATCTGATAAGGTTACCAATACCCGCTGACCGTTTTTGGCTTCGTGAGTATCCGCCAGAGGTACAAAAATATCGTGCATCATTTTTTTATCATCCGCAATTACAAATGCAAAACGATCTGATATCTTGATAACACCTGTAAAATCTGATTTTGTTCTTTTAAGGATTTCGACAACTTCTCCATCGTTTTTACGACCGCTTTTCTTTGCAAAAACATAAGCCTTTACGGTATCACCATGCAATGCATTTTTGAGTTTTCGTGGAGCTACAAAAACATCTTTCTCAAATTCATCTTCCGGAATGATATATGCTGATCCATCGGCAGTCATATCAACCGTACCGATAATAAAGTTCTGCAGTTCTTTAAGTTTAAATTTACCTTTTTCTGGTTCTAAGAAAATTCCTGCACTTTTCCCTTCTTTTAAGATCTCGAGAATGGTTTCTCTTGATTCCTGATCGTTCAAATTTAATTTGGCCGAAACCTGCTTGTAATTAAGCAGCTGATTATTGTTTTTTTCAAAAACATCACTAACCAATTGATTCAGAACTAATTTTATACTTGCCGATTTTTTCTTTGCCATACGCTAAACTGAATTTACCGAAGATACAGAAAAGATGCTCAGGATGGAAAATATAGGGGATAATATGTAAAATCGATGATGGTTTATCGTTTAATAGTTCATTTGTCATTGGTTCATTAGTACAGCAAACAGGCTACCTGGCTGATGGTCTAATAGCTCATAGTTAATAGCCAAGACTGGTTAGGGAAAATTGCTATTGACTATCAACGATTAACCATGAACCAAATAAATAATATCCCAGATTAAACTTTATTTCTAGCATTCATTCCATCTTATGGATTATGGACTACGGATTAACCTGATCTCCGCATAAGTAATTTTCTTCCTTTCGGCAGTATAGGTTAAATGTATGTTCCCTTTTTTATCCTGAATAATGGCCGGGTAACTATACTCACCTTTATCGTGGTTTTCTAAGGTATAAATGTTTTGCCAGTTTTCACCATCGGTTGATAGGGCCAGTTTTAATACCGATCTGCCTTCCCACCAGTTCTTGCCTGCTGTTAACGGATTGTAAATCAGTAATTGCCGGCCATCTTTTAGCGTTACGGCATCGCTACCCGAATTTGGATTAGGCAATTGAGTAGCCTTAAGTTTTGACCAGGTTTCGCCATAATCATCCGACCAGCTTTGTACAATCACATTCTGCCTGCTTCTGCACAATAACTGTAACCTCCCATTTGGATAAGTTAGAATAGAGGGTTGGATTACACCAAAAGTATCACAGTTAATATTAATCTTTTTCCAGTTTTTACCATCAGCATCTGATTTTTCAATATGGATTGCCCATGTTTTTTCATCTAAACTTTCTGTACTTGAAGGATAAAGAATTGTTCCATTTGGCAATTGAATAGGTTTGTTTTTGATTGGTCCTAGAAAATCTTTAGGCAATTTATGTGCTTTAGACCATGTTTTGCCATTGTTAACAGATGTTTTATATTCTGCCCACCAGTTTCTTGGATTTGCACCAACTTTATAGTGTAAAAATAAAGTGCCGTTTTTTGTTTTAAAAAGAACAGGGTTCCAGCAGGCAAACCGGCTTGTATCGCTGACTATCCCATTTGCTATTTCGATCGGTTGGCTCCATTGTGTTCCGGTTTTTATTGACGACCAGATTGCGACGTCTTTACTGCCTTCATGTTTTCCGCCAAACCAGGCTGCCATTATTTTTCCTTTGCCTAAATCAACCAGGGTAGAGGCGTGACAAGCCTCGAATGGAGCCTTTTCAAAAATAGTAGTCGACTGAATGATTTCCACTTTTTGCGCAGAAACCTTTAATGAAAGAAAAATTATGGTAAAAGCAATTGAAATATATTTAAGCATTTCTGTTATTGGTGTCCTGGTATAGCCTCGATCAGCTTTTGAGTATAAGCTGCTTTTGGCGCATAAAATATCTGCTCTGGAAAACCTTCTTCTTCAATTTTTCCTTTATTCATCACTAAAATGCGGTCTGAAATATGCTTTACAACCGCCAGGTCGTGAGAAATGAAGATATAAGTGAGCCCGAATTCGCTTTGAAGATCTTTAATAAGGTTTAAAACCTGCGCCTGAACGGAAACATCTAAAGCAGATACCGATTCGTCGCAAATGATAAATTTAGGTTGTAAAGCCAAAGCCCTGGCGATAACCACACGCTGCCTTTGTCCGCCGCTAAATTCATGCGGATATCGGTTAAAATGTTCTTCTTTTAAGCCAACTTTATCGAGTAATTCCAATACTTTTTGCTTACGCTCTTTATCGTTACGGTATAATTTATGCACCTGTAATGGCTCTAAAATCGATTGACCGATGCTTAATTTTGGATTTAAAGAAGCATAAGGATCCTGGAAAATGATCTGAATGTCTTTCCTTAATTTACGCAAATCATTTCTTGAAATGTGCGTAATGTCTTCGCCATTAAATATGATTTCGCCGGATGTTGGCTGGATTAATCTTAAAATGGTGCGACCCAGCGTAGTTTTACCACAACCCGATTCGCCGACCAGACCTAAGGTTTCGCCAGGAAAAACCTCAAAATTCAACTGGTCAACGGCTTTAACATAATCAGTCGTTTTGCCGAAAAGGCCGTTGTGGATAGGATACCAGGTACACAGGTCTTTAATCTGAAGTAAAGGTTTCTGGGTGTAAAGTTTCTCTCTCCGTGCGGCTATTTCTGCTGCTGTGAGTTGGTTTGAAGCCTGTAAATGTGCCGAAGCATCATCAATTTTTCCGGTGAGGAAATCGGCTACCACAGGCAATTTTTTTAATTGTAGGCCAGGTGAGGGGCGACAGGCAAGCAAACCTTTGGTATATGGATGTTGAGGATTTTCGAAAATAGATTTCGCCGAGCCTTGCTCTACGATTTCACCTTTGTACATTACAGCAACTTCGTCGGCAATTTCATTTACTACACCTAGATCATGCGAAATGAAGATCATCGCCATGTTCCGTTCCTGCTTCAATTTTAACAGGAGTTGTAAAATCGTTTTCTGAACGGTTACATCTAAAGCTGTAGTGGGTTCATCGGCTATTAATAATTTTGGATCACAGCTTAAGGCCATGGCAATCATTACCCTTTGCTTTTGCCCGCCTGATATTTGATGTGGGTAGCTATCAAATATTTTCTCTGGGCGGGGTAGCTGTACCTCATTGAACAGTGCAATGGTATGTTTTCTCGCTTCTGCTTTATCTACCTTTCGATGTAACATGATGGCTTCTGCTACCTGGTATCCGCAGGTAAAAACAGGGTTGAGGGAGGTCATGGGTTCCTGAAAAATCATCGAGATCTGGTTTCCCCTGATCTGGCGGATTTCATTCGAGCTGAGATTGAGCAAGCTAATTTCTTCAAAATCTATTTCTCCCGTAATTTTTGCCGTACGTTCATCATGCAAGCGCATAATGGAGAAAGAGGTAACTGATTTTCCAGAGCCTGACTCGCCAACAATACCTAAAACAGTTCCTTTTTTTACATTAAAACTGATCTGTTTTACGGCTTTAAACCAGGTTTTTTCTTCCTGGTTATAAAAATCGATATTTAAATGCTCAACGTTTAACATTAGGTTACAATGGTAATGTTTTCTGCCGGAATTATGTCCATACCTTTAAATTTTAACAACACCTGGGCGGTAGTAATTACATCTTTCTGGCAATAGGTAACAATTCTATCGAGATTTTTTTCTTCATAATAAACTTGTCGAACCTGCGCACCGTTGATATCATCTTTTGGTGTAGGAATATCTAAAATAGCGGCCAAAAGGTTTAATGAAGTAAAATGTTTGTAATCGCCGAATTTCCAAAGCTCCATCGTATCGATGTGGTTAATCTCCCAGGGTTTTTTGCCAGAAAGCTGTAATTGAACCGGAATTTCTATGCCGTTAACCAATAACCGTCGGCATAAATAAGGAAAATCAAATTCTTTTCCATTGTGTGCACAGAACATCAAACTAGGCGTTTGTTTACTCAACAAAGCAGAAAACTGGTGCAGCATTTCTTTTTCATCGTGGCCAAAAATGGATTTGATGCGCAATGAAGCGGATTTGCCCTGAATACTGAAAATACCCAGGCTGATGCAGATAATCTTACCGAATTCGGCCATGATGCCGGCTTTTTCATAAAATTCTTCCGGACTTTGGTCAGAACTTCGCTGATAATGAGTTTTTTGTTCCCAAAGTTCCTGGAAATGGGGTGGTACATCCTGAAAAGATGGATATTGAGGTACAGTTTCGATATCGATAACCATTACCTGATTGAGATCTAAAGCTTTTAGCATACATCGATAGTTTTCAGTTAACAATTTACTATTTTCAATTCATAATTATAGCCATCATTAATTATTGGTTTATTGTTTTTTTTGTTTTCAGATGATTCGTTACAATCATTCTTTAAATTTAAACAGCTTTGGATTAAGGTAGATTTCTGGATACTAACTTATCGGTTGAGCAATTATTTTTGTCGTTGGAGGTTAATAATTTGGTCATAAACATTCTTTACATCTTCAATAAACTCAAGACACGCTGGCTGCTTTACGCGCCTGGCCATTCGATACCCTGCATCATGGAATTTCTAAAGTCAGTTGGTCCTAATGTAATTGTCCCACTATTATCAGATTTTTGACTAATTGTGATGTCGCTTAGGGTTCTGATATTTAGTGACTTGATTTCTCTGCTAAATATTCCCGTCTTAATAATAATTCTGTCCGAAGTAATTGCGTAAACGGTATTCGATCTCTTTTTTGCGTCGATAAAAAATCTTCCTATAGTGATGTATAGTCCCACTAAAACAAATGGAATGCCCCAAAGCTTAAAGAAAAAAGGCGCATCAGTGGTAATGATATTTGTTTCCCAGAATACAGCAAACCCGGCCCAAAGCAAACTAAAGGGAATTAAGAATGTATCTGAGATTCTAAATAAAATTCCTGCCTTAGGTTTTCCTGCCCATATTAGTTTTTCGTCTGTGCTTAAATTAGATTTTAGTTCGTTTTCGATCTCGTAATTTGTCATTTATTTAGATTGTTTGGTTTGATTTATTGTTGTGTAAATTGTTGTTTCTAGGTTTTTGTTTGGTCTGATTTCAACACGCGAAATTTCAATTTAATATTAAAATTCGAGAAAATAAATCACTTTCTTTTCACTTGTTTGTAGCTTTACTGTTTTTTTGAAATTTATTTTATAAGTTTAGATATGGCAAAAAGTAAATTCGAGCAATCTTTAGCAGATGGTGCTCACCAAAAGCTTCAAAATTTAATTGGTACCTGGGATGGGATAACCAAAACCTGGTTTGAAAAAGATGTGCTGATAGATGAATCTCTAGTTGAAGCAAAAATTACTTCTATTTTGGGTAATCGTTTTATTTCTATTGATTACCAGGGAAGTTTGGAAGGAAAAGCTTTTGAAGGTAAAATGATTATTGGTTTTGATATTCCCTATCAAAGATTTACGTCAAGCTGGGTAGATAGTTTTCACATGGGTACACAAATTATGCTTTCGAGTGGCGTTGCTACAGGGAATGGCTTTTCAGTGTTTGGAGAATACGGCAGTCCGGAGTATGGCGAACAACTTTGGGGCTGGCGAACCACGCTTGAAATAATTAACAAAAATGAAATCGTGTTAACGGCTTACAATGTTTCGCCGGAAGGAGAAGAAGCAAAAGCTACTGAGACGGTTTATAAGAGAAATTAAATATTGTTGGTCGGGATTTGTAATCCCGACTTGAGAACACTAAGGTGGATTATAAATCCACAACTCTTTCAGTCGAGATTGCAAATCTCGACTAACATTATTTTAAACCTCGCAGGTTTTAAAAACCTGCGAGGTTTTGGATCGATTAAAACAAGCTTGGCGAAGCCTGATTCGCCATTACCGGGATCTTTAAATCAGTACCTACCGCTTTATTCAGTTTCTCGGTAAAATAGGCTGAAAATAGTGGAGACGAAAGTTCCACATTTTGGTGCACAAAAAAATACAGATCCTGTAAACCTTGCTCTTTCCAGACCACAATTCTTTCGATCCAATCATCTAAACGTTTTTTATCGATTTCATCATCGTTCGCGCCTACAAAACGTACAAAAGCAGTTGGCGTGGTTAAACGCATGTGTAACATGTCTCTTCTGCCTGAGGTGTCGACAATGACGTTGCTTATACCATTATCTTCGAAAAGTCTGGCAAATTCATTCGCGATGGCGGGATTGGTAAACCATTCCGTATTTCTCACTTCAACACCCAGTGGAATTACCTTTGGAAATTCGTTGATCATGATTTTTAACCTCTCAAAATCTTTCGGTTTAAAGTTATCGTGCAATTGAAGAAAAGCCATTCCCAGCTTATCTTCGAAATTACTGATGGCGTCACAATACTGCTCTACCGGTTCCTTAACGTTGATTAACCTTTTAAAGTGACTGATGGTATTGGTTAATTTAGGAAAGAATTTAAAATCTGCAGGTGTCTTTTGCGTCCACGTAATTACCTGCTCGCGTGTAGGCATTCCGTAAAAAGTGGCATTCAATTCAATCGAATTAAACTGGGTAGAATAATAAGTCAATTCATCCTTTGTTCCTTTTGGATAAAAACCTTTTAAATCGGCCTTATTCCATTTAGCGCAGCCCACGTAAGCCTGGAAAGATTGTTTAGCCTTATTTGCGGCTAAAATTGCTGCTGTTTCAGGAGCATCAGCAGGAAGGGTATAATCTATAATCGAAGGATCGTCTACTTTACCGAATTGCATTGTAATATGGATTTATTTTACCGCTAAGTTAATAAAGAAAATTGTAAAGAATTTGGCATACGCTGTCGTCACCCTGAACCGAGCCTTAGCGAGCTCACCGTAGGTAATTTATTTCAGGGTCTATCCTGCATGAAAGATGCTGACCACGTAGTAGCTACAAGACAATTGAAAATACTAATTCTACTTGTAAAATAAATTCAGCATGACGATACGCGCTTAGTTTAGCTTAAAAAATAAGCTTCTGTAAGAGGTAAAAAACGTAAAAAGCGCCAAGTATAAACTTAGCGCTCTTTGCGAAAAACTTTGCGCTCTTTGCGGTTAAACCTAGTAACCTAGAATCTTCAACACCTGTTTACTATTTTGCTCCTCTCCAAAAACCTCAAAATTGAAACTTTCGTCACGGTTTCTGCGGATCAACACATGTTTCGGACTAGGCAATAAACAGTGGTGAATACCACCATAACCACTCAACACTTCCTGGTAAGCACCCGTGTGAAAGAAACCTAAATACTGCACTTTACGCGTTTTAGGCATAAAAACACTGTTCATGTGTGCTTCCTGGTTGTAATAATCCTGTCCATCACAGGTAATACCACCTAAGTTCACCCGTTCGTACTCTGCATCCCAATTGTTAATCGGCAATAAAATATATTTTTGATTTAAGGCCCAAACATCAGGTAAATTGGTGATGAAAGAACCATCTAACATTAACCAACGCTCACGGTCGTTCTGTTGTTTACGGCCCAGTACTTTATAAAGGATACCAGAAGCCTCCGCAACCGTATATTTTCCAAATTCGGTAATGATATCTGGTTCCATTACCTCGTGGATGGCACAGATTTCTTTAATCCTTTTCACAATTTCGTTTACCATGTATTCGTAATCGAAATCGAAAACCAATGAATCTTTAAATGGCATACCACCACCAATATCGAGGGTGTCCAAATCAGGATTGATTTTTTTGAATTTGCAGTAAAGGGTTACATATTTCTCTAACTCGTTCCAGTAATATGGCGAATCGGTAATACCCGAGTTAATGAAAAAGTGTAACAACTTAACCCTGAAATTAGGGTTATGCACGATTTTATTGTTGTAAAAATCGATAATATCTTCCATACGCACACCTAAACGCGAAGTATAAAACTGCGAGTCGGGTTGCTCTTCAGCGGCAATACGGATACCTAAATTACAAGGGGTATCAATATCAACCTCATCATCAAAAAGATTAAACTCCTCTTTGTTGTCTAAAACAGGGATAATATTGGTATAACCATCGTGCAACATATCAATGATATATTGTTTATACTGGTAGGTTTTAAAGCCATTACAGATGATGGTGGTATCTTTCGTTAATACACCTTTTTTCTCCAAAGCATCAACCATTGGCATATCAAAAGCCGAAGAAGTTTCCAGGTGGATGTTATTTTTTAACGCTTCTTCTACAATATGCTTAAAATGCGAGCTTTTTGTACAGTAGCAATATTTGTAATCGCCACGATAATTGTTCTTTAAAATAGCGGTCTGGAAAAGAATCTTCGCCTGCTGAATCTTCTTACTTACCATCGGTAAATACGTGAAACGTAGGGGAGTACCGTAAGTTTCGATCATTTCCATCAGGTTTAAATCCTGAAAATATAACTCATCATCTATAACATCAAAGCCTTCCTGTGGAAAACCAACGCTTAGATCGAGAAATTCTGAGTAACTCTGCATTTACTTTTAAATAATTTTTGCAAAAATGTAATTTTAAATCGAGAATTAAACGGTATTGAAAATATTTTTACTGTAAGGAAACGTTTAGCCTGATTATGATCTGGTCTTAACGTCTATTCGGTGGATTTTCCGTGCGTTCCGCGCTTCCGTGGCAAAAAACACAATGGTTCGTGGAGACACGAACCACGGCGGATTAGCCCTGCTCTCCACTTTACTTGTTGCACTCGTGTTCGTTCCGATCAGGTTTAGTTGACAAGGACCGTGCTGCTATTTGGGTTTGGTAGCAAGTAGTCTAATCAATCACCAAATAACGTGTTATCCTTTACGAAGGTATTTTGTTAAAATTACAATGGTTTGTCCTTCAACCTTACCTTCAATTTGTTCGGTATTATCATGTACCAATCGGATGTTTTTAACAACAGTACCCAGTTTAGCGCTCAAAGTTGAGCCCTTAACATCCAGTGTTTTAACCAAAACCACGGTATCGCCTTCAAATAATCGCGTTCCGTTGCTGTCCTGATGAAATTCTACTGTTCCGTCTTGCTCATGGTCGCCGGTTTTTTTTGCCCACTCCAAAGTTTCATCTTCCAGGTATAAAATATCCAGACTATCTGCTGCCCAGCCTTCATTTCTTAATCTGCTCAACATCCTCCAGGCAACAACCTGTACCGGGGCAAATTCCGACCACATGGTTTCTGTTAATATTTTCCAATGGTTTGGTGCCAGCTGTTCTGTTTTTTCAATCTGGTCTAAACAGTTTTTACAAACTAAAATACTGTTATCACTATTGGCATTGCTGGTTGGCGGCACTTCGTACACTGATAAATTGGTTTCAGCGGTGCATAATTCGCATTTATTGCCCGAACGGGTCTGTAATTCTTGTGCTAAAGACATCTTGATACTGGATTTTTGGCGAAAGTAATAAAACTAATTGGAATGAGCAGGTATTGTGATATATACAATATTGTAGAGTCTTTGGTTTTTATAATTTAAAGACTATGTTTTATAGAAAGGAATGTTTGCTGATGATTTGGAAAGCAGGTTGTTTTTTTATCGATTTCAGTAGCCCTGCTCTTCACTTTACTCGTTGCACTCGTGTTCGTTCCGATCAGGTTTATTTAATTATGGCCGTGCTGCTATTTAAGGTTGAATAGCGAGTGTGCATTTATCAGATGAGTTTTTCCGCGTGCTCCAAGCTTCCGTGGCAAAAAAAAGGCTGGGAGATATGAGACATGGGTGAGAAATAATGTTCTGATCATTTGGAAAGCAGGTTCCTGTTTTTATCGGTTTCAGTAGTCCTGCTCTTCACTTTACTCGTTGCACTCGTGTTCGTTCCGATAAGGTTTATGTAGTTAGGAGAGTGCTGTTATTTAAGATTTAATAGCGAGTGTGCATTTGTCAGATGGGTTTTCCGTGCGCTCCTAGCTTCCGTGGCAAAAATACAATGGTTCGTGGAGACACGAACCAAGGCGAGGGTTTAATAGCGAGTGTGCATTTATCAGATGGGTTTTTCCGTGCGCTCCGAGCTTCCATGGTAAAAATATAATGGTTCTTGCAGACACGAACCAGGGCGAGGGCAAGGAGAAAGCAGGTTCCTAATCCCAAGGTTGGTGACTCATTAACCTCATGTATATTATTTGGCTTGGCTGGTGGGCTACCAGCCAAGGATAGTAGTTAATAAACTATTTAATCGGCAAATGTATCTCAGCCAGCATACACCTCGCGCTACCACCACCGTTTTTTTCAATCGTGTAAAGTGGTGCGTAAATAATCCTGCTATATTGTTCAAGTGAAGCAATCTGCTCAGCAGTTAAGGATAGATACGCCTGTTCGGACATCACCAATAAACTTTCGTTTTCTGCATTAGTGACCTGTAACATATTGCCTGCAAATTTGTTCATCTGTTCCAGACTGATTTCAATGATTTCTTTTCCAGCGCCTTTTAAACTGATGGTAACGTTTAACTTTTCTTCAGGATCTTTTATTGAATCCAGACAGATTACCGCAAAACGATCGCCAATGCACATCATCACATTGGTATGGTAAATCGGAAAATTTGATCCATCTACCGCCTGGAAGGCAACTGGCTCGTATCCGGTGAGCATGCAAAAATTGTTTAGCACTTCTTCGTCTGTACGCACACTTAAGCAGGCGTATGCAATTTTATTGGTTCGGTCAAGTACCATGCTTCCAGTACCCTCTAAAAACGCATGTTGTTGTTCGTAAAAGCTTAAATCGCTGATGTGGTTAACTTCAAAATGGTCTTTCAATCCTTCTAATATTTCATTTCTGCGCTCTAACCTCCGGTTTTCAGAAAACATAGGATAAAGATATACTGAGCCATCTTCGTGGAAAGAAACCCAGTTGTTCGGAAAAATAGAATCAGGTGTTTCAGGCTCCAAAGTGTCATCTATAACGGTAATATCAACACCGTTTTGCTGCAATAAGGCAACAAAAGCATCAAACTCTTTTAGCGCAGCTGTGTGTACATCGCTTTCGGTAGAAGCAACCTGGAACTTATTGTTTCCTGCCGTTTGCTCGTTGAATTTAAAATCAACAGGGCGGATCATTAAAATGTGATTGGTCGTCTGCATTTTCTTTTTCTTTTGCGTCCTCCTGAATTTATTTCAGAATCTACTTGATTAAGATGCTGAAATAAATTCAGCATGACGTTTTTTACAAATTATCCCTAAGTATCGGTAAACTCATACAATGGAAACCACCACGGGCACGTGATAATTCTGCCGAAGGCATTAAAATCAAGGTATCGGTTATGGTTTCAGCATTTACTTTACCGTTTTCTAAATCCTGGATCAAATCTTTCACATCCACTACATCAAAACCAGCAGCTTTAAAGGCTTCAACAGTTTTATCGTTTCTATCGTAACCTAAAACCACACCTTCTTCAATCGCTAAAAGGTTACATGAATCCGTCCATTGTTCTCTCGAATCGTAAGGGAACTGGTTATTTCCGCTGTAGATAATCTGAGTGGGTTCAGTGCTTTTTAAGTCGTTTTGGCTAATGTCGTTTAATAAAGCTTCTACATGTTCGAAATGTTTAGGTTCTTGTGGATTGGCTTTTGTAAACTGGATAGCAGTGGTGGCCTCTAATTTTTCTGGTTCCTTTAAAAAGTTGATCGGCTCGTAAGGATTATATTTTGGTGAATGGGCAATGGAATTCAAAATTACCCAAGTATTGCGTTTAACCTGTGTAAAAACAGTATCCAGGTGCATATAATCGCGTTTGCTTGGTATTTTTACCACGGTAACTTTTTCTACCACATCCTGATCAAACAATAGTTTAATCGCTTCGTTGGCACCATGTTCAGAGGTTCTTTCGCTACAGCCAATTAATACATGGTTAGGGCTTACCATCATCACGTCGCCACCTTCTAAAGTGGTGCTGAAAGCAGGTTCATCGCCCGGGCGTAAAAAGTGCATGGTCACATCCGGAATTTCGAGAATATTATTGCGGTAACCTTCAAACAAAGGGTGGTTGAAGAAAATATAACGCATTAAAAGTGTTTCGCGCACACGGGCTTTTTTTGCCGGTTTGTTTAACAGGATGTAGTTGTTAATGGTTATACCCACATCCCTGGTGAAGATTAAATTGGGGATGGGTGCAAAAATCATCGTATCGTTGGTCAATGTTCCGGAGATCAAAATCTCTGCCAATTGTTTCGGATCGGTATTCGTTAATTCCAATTGAACTTTATAAGTACAACCTTCAATTGCACAAACAGCGGCAACCAGTTTTTTACGGATGGATTCGTCCTCCAGCATTTCACTTAA
This sequence comes from Pedobacter alluvionis, assembly GCF_003664035.1. Classification (GTDB taxonomy): domain Bacteria; phylum Bacteroidota; class Bacteroidia; order Sphingobacteriales; family Sphingobacteriaceae; genus Pedobacter; species Pedobacter alluvionis. The sequence continues at coordinate 445,269 of NZ_RCCK01000012.1, read as the reverse complement.
CAGGTTCTGAATCTCAATTACAGACTTTGAATTGTGAAAATCAGTGTGGTTAGGTTTATAATAATTACGGTTGGATGCTTCTGAATCTATTTCAGCCAGTTTTCCTTTAATCTTATCAGGATCAAGAAAATACATCAACAGTTTAATATAATAATCGTATTCGCCTTTACGGATGGTATCTAAATGGACAATATCTTCGAAAAGCCAATCTTGTGCCTTTGAGGGTACTACTTTACCTAATCCACTATCAGGACTATGTATTAATAATTTACGCAATCTGCCGATTTCGGTGGTTACGCTCACTTTAAAATTGGGGTTCTGCTCGCTCATAAAAAAGTTAGTTATTGCAAATCTATCAGAAAAATTCAGATATGAGAATTGAGATGATAGATTTGAGATAGACTGATGCTTAAAAAGGTTTATTTATTGCACAGAACCGATATCCCTAAACTATTGGAATTTTTTAGCGTCAGAAAGTCCAATGTCCGAAAGTCGGAAGATATAGTTTGAAAGTACATGGTCCAAAATTTTGAAGACTAATAAGTTTTATGTTATAGGCATCCTGTCTTCCGACCTCGGATCTCTGGCTTTTTTATTGCACAGAACCAGCTAAATAAACCTTATTGAAGCGGCAGCTCCCGATTCCTTCAATCGGGACTATAGCGGAAAGAAGGACTATCGGTACCGACTGGCACTACTTAGCTTTCCAAACCCTTTAAAAACGATGAAAATTGAAATTTAGGCTAAAAAAATCTTCAGACTTCGGTCTCCCGACTTCGGACTTTTTTCTCTATTTTTGACGCATGAATTTTATTATTGCCGAAACACAGAAAGCCATTTTTGAACTTTATAAGGAAGAAGTAGCCGAAAGTGTAATCAACATACAAGAAACCCGTAAAGAATTTGAAGGACAGGCAACAATCGTTGTTTTTCCAATCACCAAAATTTCAAAAAAATCGCCAGAACAAACGGCCACTGAAATTGGAGAATATTTGGTTGCTAACGTAGCTGATATTACTAAATTTAATGTAGTTAAGGGGTTTTTAAACTTAAGCATTGCTGAAAGTTATTTCTTAAAACAATTTAACGAAGAAATTTTATCGCCTGATTTTGGCGTATATGCACCGAATGGTAAAAAGGTAATGGTAGAATATTCATCGCCAAATACCAATAAACCGCTTCACCTGGGGCATGTGCGTAATAACTTGTTAGGTTACTCGGTTTCTGAGTTGCTTAAAGCTTACGGTTACGATGTGGTGAAGGTAAACCTGGTTAACGACCGTGGGATACACATCTGTAAATCGATGCTGGCCTGGCAAAAGTGGGGCAATGGCGAAACACCTGAAAGTACAGGCGAAAAGGGCGATCACCTGGTTGGAAAATACTATGTAATTTTCGATAAAGAGTATAAAAAAGAGATTGATACTTTAAAAGCGGAAGGACAAACAGAAGAAGAAGCCAAGAAAAATGCACCATTAATTAAGGAAGCGCAACAAATGCTGTTGAAATGGGAGCAAGGGGATGAAGAGGTAGTTTCGCTATGGAAAACCATGAACGAGTGGGTTTATGCTGGTTTTAATGTAACGTATAAAAACCTTGGGGTAGATTTTGATAAATTTTATTACGAAAGCAATACTTACCTGTTAGGAAAAGGTACGGTTGATGAAGGTTTGGCCAAAGGCGTTTTCTTTAAAAAAGAAGATGGTTCGGTGTGGATCGATTTAACTGCAGATGGTTTAGATCAGAAACTGGTTTTGCGTGCGGATGGAACTTCAGTTTACATTACGCAGGATTTAGGTACTGCCGAAATGAAACACGATGATTTCAATATGGATGAGTCGATTTATGTGGTCGGAAACGAGCAGGATTACCATTTCAAAGTGTTATTCCTGATTTTAGAAAAACTAGGCAAAAGCTGGGCAAAAGGTTTATATCACTTATCTTACGGAATGGTCGATTTGCCAAATGGCAAAATGAAAAGTCGTGAGGGAACCGTTGTAGATGCAGATGAGCTGATTGAAAGTATGGTAACCACCGCCCGCGAAAAAACAGAAGAATTGGGTAAAACCAACGATTTTAGTGAAGCAGATAAAGAAGAACTATATAAAAACATAGGTTTAGGTGCCTTGAAATATTTCCTTTTAAAGGTTGAACCTAAGAAACGTTTATTGTTTAATCCGGCTGAGAGTATCGATTTTCAGGGGAATACAGGGCCGTTTATTCAGTATACGCATGCGCGGATTAAATCGCTGTTGAGTAAGTCTGATTATAAGTTTGGTGTTGGGAGTTTGGCGTTTAGCGGGATAAGCGATGTGGAATTGGAAATGATTCTGCAACTGGCAAAATATCCTGCGGAGATTGCCATTGCGGCTAAAGCTTATAGTCCGGCGAGTTTGGCTAACTATTTATATGAACTGGCTAAACTGTTTAACAAATTTTACCATGAGGTACCGCCAATTGTAAAAACAGAAGAAGGTGAAGCGAAACGGTTCCGTTTAAACTTGAGCAAAAAAACTGCTGATATCATTCATGCCGGAATGTTGATTTTGGGAATTACTTCGCCAGAGCGGATGTAAAGCATGGAAGAGGTAAGATGGAAAATGGATGATGTGAGATGGAAAACATATACTGCGAATCCCTTTAATTATTATGCAAAAATAGGGAGTCGTAGTATCATTTAGAGCCTGTTTAAAATTAAATAAAATTTATTTCATATGTCAGTCTGAGCGTAGTCGAAGACCATTTCAACACATTAATAAAGCAATCGTCTACGCTCTTGTGACAGCAAAAAGTCATTTATATTTGTTATAAAAATTTAAACAGGCTCTTAATATATAGTAATTATCCCTGCCCTTTGTTCTGTCTTTACGGATGAAAGGGCAGGGGTGATCAATTATTTTGCTTTAGCCGATTCTGGCAGCAGTATCAATCTGATATAATTCTTGCCGGTCAGGTATTTATCTGCAATATCTTTTACCTCTTTTGCAGTCATTCCTTTGATGATCTGGTTATAGTCGCTGATCTGGTCCAGCGGCTCTCCATTGCTGAGTTGTCCAGTCAGGTAATCCAGCCAGAAATTATTGGTTTTCATCGTGGTTTGCATCGTATGTAGGTCTTCGGCCTTAAACTTTTCAATGTTTTCCGGTGCCGGGCCAACTTTCTTCAACTTTTCAACCTCATCCACCGCAGAGGCAATCATCCTTTCTACATTTGCTGGTGAACAACCGAAATAGATAGATATACCATATCTGCCATCAGGCAATTTACGGGTACTTACTTCCGCAGCGGGAGAATAAACCCCACTTTCTTCCTCCCGCAATCTTTCCAATAAACGGATTTCCAAAGCTTCTTTTAGTGCCTGCATCTTCAGGGTACTCGCGTAATAATAATCAAACTTTCCAGAAAAAATCAGGTAAACCATAGCCTTATCTTCCTTACCAGCATATACTGTTTTGGATATCAAGCCTTCAGGGACATGGATGTCCAGATTTTTTGCTGTCTCTATGTTTCCGTTTGCAGGAAGGGAAGCGATGTATTTTTCCAGGTAAGGCTTTAGTTTTGCCTCGTCTATATTTCCTACAAGGACAAATTTCATCCCCGTTACATTGGCGAATCTCTCCTTATATATCGAATATGCGCGATCAAGGTTGATCTGTGCAATCTTCTCCAGGTTAGCAGGCGTACGGCGGACATTGTAGTTCCCCAAAACTGTAGTCATTGTATCACTGAAAACCGATTCAGGATCATCGTCTTTGTTCACCAGGGCCGCTTTTGCATTGGAGATAATCCCTTTGAAAATTTGCTCATCTTTACGCGGTTCTGTAGCGTAGGCATACAGCAAACTAAAGGCACTGTCCATATCTTTGGCATTTGTACTCCCAATAAAGCCTTGTGTACGCTCATCTATAAAAGGAAAAACCGATACCTGTTTACCTGAGAGATATTTTTCCAGCTGACTGGCATTGTAATTTCCTACACCTGCTGAAGAGAAAATATTTGCGGCATTAGCTGCACTTTCATAGTCTGCATCACTGTATAAGGATGTTCCTCCATTTGTAAAAGCCTGGAAAACAATCTCGTCATTTTTGAAGTTCGTTTTCTTCAGGATCACATTTACCCCATTGCTGAGGGTAAGGAAAGTAAGTCCGGTTTTGGCATCTTTCTCCTCCTTCACAATTTTTCCGGGTACCGGCATAAGAGCCAGTAAGGGCAACGTACTTACATCGTCTTTGAAAGCATCCATCTTTTCGGCATTGACTTCCCTTATCCAGGCTAAAACAGCAGACTCGGCCGGTAAAGTTGCCTTATCCTTTTCGGGTGCGGTTACGATGATATCCCTGTCGGTTTCCCTGATGTATTCTTTGGCTAACGCATTTACCTCCGCAAGCGTAATTGTAGGAATAAACCGGTTTACCATTTCATTTTGTTTGCTTAATCCAGGAGTGGCCCCGCCATAAAGGAAATGGTTCAGATAAGCATTTACATAGGTATCGGAAGTCATTTTATCCTTTTCCTGCATCATCGCTTCCATGTCATTTAGATACTCCCTTTTGGAACGCTCCAGCTCTGTTTTAGAAAAGCCCAGCCGTTGCAGTCTGGCCATTTCCCTCCACACTGCTTTAAATCCACTCTCCACTTCTCCGGGCCTGCAGCTAACATAAAGTTTAAATGCTTCCAGTCCTGGCATAACCTGACGAATTGCGGCACCACCTTCTAAAAACGGAGGATTGGCCTGCCGTGATAATTCCATGTAACGCCTGCTCAGCATTCCGTTGAACAAATTTCTCAGCAGTGAAGCACGGTAATCATTCTCTGTATAAATTTTCTGCTCTTTATGCTTGGAATTAACTTCTATAACCGTATTGGTCAATTCTTTATCCGTTACAGCAAGAAACTGGTTTTTTCCTGTTAAGGAAGAACTATACTTTACCCTTGGTTTTTCATTTGCCGGGTTTTTCAGATCAGCAAACTTTTGCCTGATCAGTTGTTCCATTTTTGCCACGTCGATATCACCTACAATAATAAGGGCCTGCAGGTTCGGACGGTACCAGTTATGGTAATAATTGCGGATCACGTCTGGTTTAAAATGAAGGATTACATCAGCTTTACCAATAGGCAAACGTGAGGCATAACGCGAGTTATTTACCATCACCGGAAGGGTTTGTCTTAGTATGCGATCTTCAGCGCCCTTACCCAACCTTTCTTCTTCCATAATCACACCGCGTTCCTTTTCAATCTCGGCAGTCTCAAGTGATAGTCCTTGTGCCCAATCGCGCATAATCTGCAGTCCGTTTTTCATCACTGCAGGGTCATCTGTGGGCAGCGGTAACTGATAAACTGTTTCATCAAAACTGGTGTAAGCATTTAAATCGGCACCAAACCTTACGCCGGCTTTCTGGAGATAATTGATCAGCTCACTTTTAGGGAAGTGCTCCGTTCCGTTGAAACTCATATGTTCCAGGAAGTGTGAAAGTCCCTGCTCTTCATCAGTCTCCAGGATAGATCCTACCTTATTGGCAAGATACATCACTACCCGGTGTTCAGGCTCATTGTTATGGCGGATATAATAGGTAAAACCATTAGCCAACTTCCCGGTACGCACCGAGGGATCCAGCGGAATCAGTTTTGTACCCGGCTGAACAGTATGGTGAACGGCAACAGTGGATTTAGCAGGCTTGTGTTGTGCTCCTGCAAGCAAAGGCAGGCAATTGCCTGCGATAAGTAGGGCTATATTAATTTTGTAGATTTTCATGTGGGTAATAAAATTTATAATGCTGGTTGTCATCAGCTATAACGCGCTGTGCCATGAGCTGTGATCGGCCTGATTTAGTGGGGCAGCACTTCTGCCAGTTTACGCTCCAGTGCTGCTCCCCGTAGGTTTTTTGCGATAATCTTGCCGTTCGGGTCAACCAGGAAATTAGAAGGGATGGCCGAAACATCAAACAGTTTACCGACTTTGGAGCCAACATCCTGTAGATTTGGCCAGGATAATTTATCCTCACGCAAGGCTTTCATCCAGGAGCCTTTATCAAAATCTGAAGAGATGCCCAGTACATTAAAATTTCGTGCAGCAAATTTTTGATAGGCAGCAACCACCGTAGGATTCTCCTGCCTGCAAGGCACGCACCAGCTTGCCCAAAAATCTACAAGGACATACTTCCCTCGGTAGGAAGATAGATTGACTAACTTTCCCGTAGAGTCTGGCAGGGAAAATTCTGGTGCCATCATTCCAACACTTACTTTCTGTGCACGTTTAAGGTCTGCAGTCAGTTTCATCCCAAGTGAAGTCAGTTTCAAAGGGGCCTTAATTTGTTTAAACAAGCCCATGGTTTTTTCAAAAGGCATGCCGTGCCTGAAAGACTCTGATAAAAGATAAAGGCTGAAATAATTGGACGGATGGCGTGCAATATACAAGCTGTCCGTGGTGGTTTTCAAATTATCCAGCGAATCTGATGTCTTTTCTATTGCCTTCATCTGCTGTTTGAGCTTTTCCTTGTTTTGTGTGCTGTCGCCCATCAGATCCTCAATGTTGAAATAAGCAGACCTTACATCACTCAAAGCCAATGTAAGCGCCGCTGTTTTACTTTCATAAGCTGCCTTTTCTATATTCAAAGGAGAACCTGAAAATACGGCCTGTGAAATATCCTCCAACGAAAAAGAGACGTTCAAAACCCCTTTTTCAATAAACAATTGATAGGACGGGCGTACAGCTTCCTGCTTCTTTCCTTTAGCGGCCAGGGAATAAGAAAGGATTGACCATACCGGATCCTTTACGTTCCCGTGGAAACTGAAGGTCCCGCTTTTCACCAGGGCAGAATCCTGTTGCATATCATCGCCTATATAACGTTCAAGATATACAGTCATTTTATCAGCGGGTTTCATGCCGGTTATTTTTCCCTTTAATGTATAATTCGGAGCTTTCTTCTGCGCAAAGGACACAGTGCTGCCTGTGATCAGCAACAGAGAAAGTATAAATTGGATCGATCTGTGATAATACATGCTCATTCTTATAGATTTAGTTGTAACCTGGGTTTTGTGTAAGTTTTGGATTATTTTGTATTTCTACCCTTGGCACCGGGTATAGGGCAGCGGTAGACTTCCAGTAGGTGGGTTTATTTTCTGACATTACCTGGTCAAGGTGTCCAAGTCTGCGCAGGTTAAACCAGCGATCACTCCATTCAAAACACAACTCCACTCTTCTTTCCTGTTCCACAGCATCAAGAATCGAACTTTCGGTTTGTCCATCATCCAGATTTTCAAGCCCCGCACGGTTACGGATGGTATTCACATCCTGAACGGCAGCATCAAGTTGGCCAAGTTTAGCTAAGGCTTCTGCACGAATCAGGTACTGCTCCGCAAGTCTGAAAACTACCGTATATTCCTTATATTCTGAATTTTCAACGTCTAATCTATATTTGTAGATCCGGTAACCGCCGGTTTCCTCATTAATATAATTCCATCTGCGTTTATCGCCGTCTTCAAAAGCATCAATAAGACTATTGCTACCTTCATCCGCAACGGCAACATAAGCACCATCACCCAGGGTTTGCCCCGCTAAACCATATCCAATTTCATTCCACATTTGAAAGATAGATTCCTTATTATCGCTGTGAAAAATATCCATCTCCGCATCATCAGCACTGGTTCCTTCCATCACACCAAGGCTATACTGAGTACGATTTTCGATAATTTCGGAAGCTTTAAGACTGGCATTCTTCCAGTCACCGGTATATAAATATACTCTCGACAGCAATGCTTTAACCACCCATTTATTTGCCCTTACACGACCAGCGGTAGGATATTGATCACCAAGATAACTCTCGGCTTTTAGCAGGTCTTCCAGTATTTGTGCGTATACTTTAGCGACTGGTGTCCGGGGAAAATTCTTAGTTTCTTTATAAGCTGTGCTGGTTACCAATGGCACATCGCCAAAAAAATTGACGAGATAGAAATAACAAAAAGCACGCATAAATAATGCCTCACCGGTAGCTTTTTGTTTCCCTGAAGTAGTCATGCCTTTCGAGGTTGCGACACCTTCTATGATCGAATTTGCGGTATAGATTACGCTGTAATAATCTGACCAATAAATTTTGGTAGAGGAGTTGACAGGATCTAAACGGTTATTGTACCTATTCAGGAAGTCATCGTCTAATGATGCTCCTGGCTTCAATTCATCAGAAGAAAGCCCTCCGGCCACAGGGATATCAAATAAATTACTGTTACTTGCCCATTGAGCATACATACCAACCACTACACTATCTGCAGATTTATCATTGGCATATACTTGTTCGGTAGTTCTGATGAACTCAGGCTTTACTTCTAATATTTTTTTACACGATGTGCTAACAACAGTCAGCATCAGCAGGAAAGCTATGCGGTATATCAAATTTTTCATTGTATAATTTTAAAAAGTTGTTTTTAGACCAAAAGTAAACGACCGAAGGGTAGGCATACTTACACCTGTTTCTGGATCAAAGCCAGGATAGTTGGTCAGCGTAAACAGGTTATTTCCCATCGCGTATACACGCAAATTTTTCATCCCCAATTTTCCGGCTTGTTTTTCTGAGAAGTTATATCCCAGGGAAACATTTGAAAGCCTGATGTAAGAATTATTAAAGGCAGTAGCCAAACTTGAATTATACGTGTATATCAGGGCACCATCTGTGGTATAAGCGATGCGGCTACCCGGATTTTGCGGACTTTTCCATCTGTCGAGTACTTCTACGGGTTGGTTATCCAAAGTAGCACCAGGGCTCAAATTCAGGGTACTATTTCGGCCGCTCTTTTTAAAACTTAGGAAGATATCCAGATCAAATCTCTTATAAGAGAAATTATTAGTAAAACCTCCATAAAATGTTGGCAAAAGATTACTTAAAGGAACAAAATCATTTGGATATTCTATAGTGCCATTTCCATCCACATCCCTGAATACAGGTTTACCGGTTTTAGGATCTATTTTCTGAAAGTCGAATCCCCAGAACAATGATAAGGATTTGCCGATGGCATATAGATCCTTATATGAGGAATTTTCCAGGTCAGGGAACGATAGCAATTTGTTTCTTCCAACGCTTAAATTAAAGCTTGAGGTCCAGCTAAAATCTTTGTGTTTAATCTGCGAAGTGTTCAACATAAATTCCCATCCGCTATTCTGGATCTTTGCATCCATATTCTGATTTACGTCGCCCACTCCAACCTGTGAAGCCAAAGGATACGCTACCAGCTGGTTACCTGAACGGTTCCGATAATAATTTACGGTAAGCATCACCGCATCGTTTAGGAAACCAAGCTCTATTGCGGCTTCGAGTTTTTTATTTTCTTCCCATTGATAATCACTGTTGAAAAGGTTTTTAGGGAAAAGTCCGGTTCCCTGATATTTGTTGAAGGTTTTTTCGTAGTTCACGAAATAACTGTAATCCCCAATATTATCATTACCGCTCAATCCGTAACTTGCCCTCAGTTTACCCATGCTTAAGAAGGGCATTGCTGATTTCATCCATTGGCGTTCTGTAAAAATCCAGGCTGCACCGAGCGACCAGAAATCGCCAAACTGTTTACCGGGTGCGAAACGAGAGGAACCATCACGTCTTAATGTGGCATTCACAAAAAGTTCATTCTGGTATTCATACCCTATACGGGTAAAAGCAGAGAGAAAACGATACTGGCTTGCCAGTTGTGTAGTGTCGGATCTTTGGGCGGCTGAGACATTGCCCAACAAAGCATCATCCGTAAAGCCATAAGCATTTAAGGCATAATTTGAAGATCTGTTATCAATATAGGTGCCACCAAGTAAGGCGCGGAAAGTGCTGTTTCCACGGTGAAGCACATAATCTGCCTGGGGTTCAAAGGTGAATGAGTTGTTTCTGTTATTTGCGTAATAGGTGTAGCCTTGGGGATTAGAAGATTTAGGGTCTTGTGCAGCGATAGGCGTCAACATCATTTGCCTGATCCGCAAATCAGTATAACCTACGCTGGCTTTCAGCGTCAGGTCAGGCAATACTTTGTAACTTCCCACAAAATTGGTGATGGCACTTTTAGATTTGCTTTCCATCTTGCTTAATGAAGTGGCAATCGGATTAGGTACTGCCCAGTTTAAAGAACCATCCTCATTATATAACGAATAATTGGGTGGCAGAGCGTAAAAAGCAACAGGATCGAGGGCGATAGCCGTATTCCTATCACCTGAATAGCTAAGGGTCAAAGCAAGATTCAATTTATTATTCTTTGAATTGTGATCGGCATTGAACCTGACATTTCCGCTTTTTAGTCCATCCTTAGTATTGTATACCGTTTTCTCATTTCTATATCCTCCACCCAGCATAAAACGGGTCTGATTACTTCCACCAGTAATATTCAACTCTGCATTTTGCGTTAACGCCGTTTTATCAAAAAACTCCTTTTGCCAATTGGTATATTTCGTTTGGCTCCACTTGGTTAAATCAGGGAATGCATCGTCGGTGATTTCTATCCCATCATTGATTGCAGCCTGTCTGCGCATGTCAAGATATTGTTCCGTATTCAGCATATCAATGTAGTGTGGGATTTTAGCAATAGATGCGTAAACGTCGGCGCCGATTTGTATCTGGCCCGCTTTACCTCTTTTTGTCGTGATCAGGATCACTCCATTGGCTCCTCTCGCGCCGTAGATCGCTGTCGCATCCGCATCTTTAAGGACCTCGATATTTGCAATTGAACTGGGATCTATACTTTTAAATGGACTTTCACTCGATCCATTAGTCAGTATGCCAATATTGGTTAAACTAGCAATAGAGCTTGAAGTAAAAGGAACGCCATCTACGATATAGAGCGGCATTCTGGCTTTTCCATCAAGATTCAATGTATTTATCCCCCTTATCTGCACACTCACTTGTGCGCCCGGCAAGCCACTGTTATTGGTAATCAACATGCCCGAGACCCTGCCCTGTAATGCAGCAATAGGATCTGAAGTGGGTGTTTTCTCCAATACAGCTGCGTCTATAGAAACTGTAGAGCCGGTATTTGTTCTTTGAGAAGTTTTTTGTCCATAAGCCAGCACCCGCACTTCATCCAGGACATTGGTGCTGGGCTTCAGTTCAATGTTGATTACCCCATCAACATCTGCCACATGTATTTTCTGTTGCTGATAACCAATGTAACTCACTACCAGTACATCTTCCTTTTCAAGTCCCTCAATAGAAAAACTACCATCATCTTTTGTCCGGCTCACCCGGTGTGTACGTTCTATCAGGATGGATACGCCCCCGAGTGGCCCCTGTTTTACTTTCACCACCCCGCTTACTGTTATTTTAGGGGTGAATAAGCTGATAATTTTTTCGGCTACAGACTTTTCTTTCCTGCTGATAATCACCGAATGCTCGTCAATCGCATAACTGAACGGGAGATTTTCCAGGCATTTATCCAGTACTTTTTCCAGCGGAGCGTTCCTGAAGCCTGCATCTATTTTTACCGTTTGAAAAAGCTGATCTGAAGAGGCTACGACATCGTAACCTGTCTGTTTTCTGATCGCTCCGAAAATTTCTTTGAGCGTACTGTTTTTCTGCACAAAAGTAACCTTTTGGGCGAATCCGGTGGCGCTCACCTGAAGCAACGTTGCTAAGAGTATAATAGTTGTTAACTTCATGATAAACAATATTTTATAAAAGCAGCGCAAAGGCTTGCATAAAATCTTATTATAATTTTTATACATTTGATATCTGTTAAAATTGAATTGATTCATTACCTGATAAGATTAGGTTTTAGCAAAACACGGCCAGGGATGTTCCACCATCCTTGGCTATTTTGTTTTTGAAAGATCAATATGCTAAAAACCCTTTTCGTCGGTTCCTTCCTAAGGATCGTGATGGCGGTTGTTCATGTTGGTTGGTTTGGTTGAGTGATTAGTTGATTAGTGATATTGTTAGCCTTTTAATGATCAACGAAAACCTTATTTCCGGTAATTTCGAATGATACATCTTTGGTCTTGGCCAGAAGGTTCAAGGTTTTAGAGAGCTGGTCGTACTTGGTTATACTACCAAGGAACTTCTTTTTCTTAATCTCCTGGTTTTTATAAATGATTTCCACATTGTACCATCGGGCAATTCTTGACAGAATATTTTCCAGGGGTTCATCATTGAACATAAAGTAGCCCTGTGTCCAGGCAACGGCCTCATCAGGGTTCACAGCTACGATCTGTTCTGTTGTGGCCGAGCGTATAAACTGCTGACTGGGCTTTAGTAACTGGTTGTTGATTTTTACGCTTCCTTCCAGGAGTGTAGTTTTAGAAAGATTATCATCGGGATAGGCCGAAATATTAAAGTGGGTACCCAATACTTCCACCGTTTGTCCTTTACTGGATACAAGAAATGGATGGACTTTATCTTTTGCTACCTCAAAATATGCTTCCCCTGTTAACTCTACTTTACGGTTGAGTGCCCCAAGGAAGGATGAAGGATATTTGATAGAAGAAGCCGCATTTAGGATCACTTTGGTTCCATCCGGCAAACGCACTTCATAATTTTGTCCGCGTAAAGTAGACAGGGTATTGATTTGATTGTTACTGGCTATACCCCGGTCAACTACTTCGTACACAATTTGCCCGTCGCTGGTTTTGCGGATAAGCACCCCTTGTTCTTTTGCCAATTCACCAGTACGGGCATCAGAAAGTATGATGATTTTCCCATCAGGGAGTGTAAGTGTCGCGTTATTTTTTCCTGGGCCAATATCTTTGGTATAAACTACCTGTTGCTGCTTCGGCTGCGTTTTTACTACATAAAAAATTGCAGTACCAACGGCGATACATAATGCTGCCGCAATGGATATTTTTTTCCATAGGGTGGGTCTTTGTATTTGTGGAGATGGCACCGTATTTTGTTTCTCAAAATCTTTTATGCCATTAACAGACAGCACTCTTCTCCAGATCTCATTGCGAAGCGGGCCATCTTCAATAAGTTTTTCGTCTTTTTTTTCAGAATTGGCCGAAAAAATATATAAATATTCAACAATTTCTTTCTCTTCTGGTGTACAAATTCCCAGTTGATACTTTTTAAGTAAATTATTGTGCTCATTCTGATGATTTTCCATCCTTTATTTGCGCTTACTGTGGCTAATTACAGTGATAACAACTAAAGAAGGTGTTGGTAGTAGATAGGATTAAAAAAAAGTTAAGAAAATATTAAATGAATCACCCATTTTACTTTTCAGGATGCGCAAAGCATTATTTATTTGCTTTTTTACGGTTTTATCAGAGATGTTTAATTGTTCGGCAATTTCTTTATGTGTTTTATGCTGTTTCCTGCTCAATTCAAACACTTCGCGCATTTTTGGTGGCAGGCTGTTTAATCCCTCTTCAATCACACGTTTAAGGTCCTGTTCCCGCACTCTGCTGTCAGGCATTTGCGAAGGGTGCTGAATAATATGCTCTACCTGTGCTAAATATTTAGCTTCTATCTTAAAATGTTTCAGGCGGTTTAAAATCCTGTTACGCGTAACTGCATAGAGGAAAGCTGCTAAATTGGGATAGGAGGGAAGGCTGTCAGATCTTGACCACAAGGCGGTGAACACTTCCTGGACCACATCTTTTGCTTCTTCTTCATCATTCAGCATGTGGTTGGCATGGCGAATAAGCAGCAGCCAGTAACGGTCGTAAATGATTTCGAAGGCCTCTTTATTTCCTGAATGGAAAGCATTTAAAAGATCGTCATCACTTTCAGGAGCGAATGCTGTCATATTCACAAATAAATGCTGTCATATTCAAAAGTAACAATAAATACCGTTTCAAGCAATAATTCTAATATCCATGGTGAATTTTAAAACCTAACAGACAGGATGCTACGCGAAATCACTATCAATTTATAAACGTCTTTCAAACTTCAATAAATGAATAGTTTTAATCGGACATCCGGATTTTGATAAGAATTTTTAAAATGGGAAAACAGGTGGCTTACCTTTTCAAATGCGATATTAAACGGTGCTTTTAGCTTAATAGTAGCGTTTCTGTAAATTGGTTTAGATTTAACCGGACAACAATTAACTTGTTTCAGAAGCTATCTACAATAGGATAAGATGGGAAATGTAAGATGGATGATGCGGAAACTGCTCAGCACCATCCATCTTACAACTCCTATTATTTATTAAATGAATTTAGTTCCAAATCTGGATTTTACCTCTGCTACAAACTCTTTAACCCTTTGCTCTTCGTTTCTTGGGCAAATCATGAGCATATTGTTGTTTTCAACCACGATGTAATCATGCAGTCCTTGTAGGATAACCAGTTTATCTTTTGGAACATTCACCATACAGTTCGATGAATCGAACATCAGAACCTGATCTGAAGGAATAACGGCATTACCCACATAATCTTTATCAGCCATTTCATAAATTGAGGCCCAGGTTCCTAAATCAGACCAGCCGAAATCAGACGGAAGCACATAAACATTTTCTGCTTTTTCCATAATTCCGAAATCTATCGAAATATTGGTGCATTGGAAATAAGCGTTATTTATAAATTCTTTTTCACCAGCTTTATTCAATTCAGACCTGCCAATATTAAATATTTCATACATGTCTGGGAGGTGTTTCTCGAAAGCATTTAGTATGGCCTTAGCCGACCAGATAAAGATCCCGGCATTCCACAAGAAATCGCCGCTCTGCAAAAATGATTTTGCCAGTTCTAAATTTGGCTTCTCGGTAAAGGTTTTAACTTTATGCAGATCGGTATCAGTATTGAGGACATAATCAGTGTGCTGAATATAACCATAACCTGTATCCGGGCGATTTGGTTTAATACCCAATGTGATCAAACAATCATTTTTTGATGCAGCTTCTAGAGATTGCTCAATAGATGCTATAAATCCATCAATATTCGCAATGGTATGATCTGATGGGGCAACCACAATAGTTGCATTCGGATTTAACTCGGCAATTTTTAAACTTCCATAAGCAACACAAGGGGCTGTATTTCTCATTAAAGGTTCCGCCAAAATCTGGTTATCTGATAATTGAGGTAATTGCTCTTTAATTAAATCTGCATAAATTTCGTTGGTAACGATAAATATATTTTCAGGAGGACAGATGTTTAGAAATCTTTCGTAAGTGCTTTGAATCAGGGTTTTTCCAACACCGAAAAAATCGATAAACTGTTTTGGATATTCTGTTCTACTTACTGGCCAAAAGCGACTTCCCACACCGCCAGCCATAATTAATGCATAATAATCTTTATTCATTTTTTATTTTAAAAACTACACTATTCCTTCGTTGAGGAGATCGTGTAAATGGATGATGCCAAAGTAAGTATTTTGTTCCAGAACTAACAATTGTGTGATGTTATTTTGCTTAATAATAGCTAATGCATCAACCGCTAAAGCATCGAATTGTATGCTCTTTGGTGTTTTGCCCATTATATCTTCGGCTTTTAGGTTTGCAATAGAATTGTTATTTTCTAACATCCTCCTGATATCACCATCGGTAATAATGCCTAGCACGTTCTCATCGTTATCAACAACAACAACAGCACCTAAACGGTTTTTACTAATTTCTATTAACACATCTTTAACCGGAGCTGATGGATGTATGGAGGGTTTTTCGTTTGATAAGGCAAGATCCCTGGCTTTTAAATATAATTTTTTTCCCAGAGATCCTCCCGGGTGATACTTTGCAAAATCTGATTCGTTAAAATCCCGGCATTCCAATAAACAGATCGCTAAAGCATCGCCTAACGCCAATTGAGCCGTTGTACTGGTAGTGGGCGCCAAATTATGTGGACAAGCTTCTTTTTCGAAAGAAGTATTTAAAACCAGATCGGCTTGCTCAGCTAAAAAAGAATTCAATTCTCCAACCATCCCGATCAGCAGATTGCCAGCTGCTTTTAACAAAGGTGTAAGCACTTTTATTTCTGGCGTATTTCCACTTTTAGACAGGCAAATTACAATATCATCAAGCTGGATCATTCCTAAGTCGCCATGAATAGCATCAGCAGCATGCATGAAAATAGCAGGTGTACCAGTTGAATTAAAAGTGGCCACCATTTTTTGAGCAATGATTGCACTTTTTCCTATACCTGTAACAATTACCCGTCCTTTACTATGTAAGATGCTTGATACGACCTTTTCAAAATCAGCGTTTATGTTCTTAGCAACATTTAATATTGCTGCTGCTTCAAGCTCTAATGTGCTTATAGCTGATTGGATTATTGATTTTTTACTTTTCAAAGAGAAAATAATTGTTTGTTAATACTTGAAATTCTTGTAAAATTATGTTATTTTGGATACAAAAATAGCATCGCATATTTTATTACACAAAATGGACGTGAAAAAGTCGTTATTTGATAACCTGCAAAATTTCTTCGGGTTTGATAATTTCAAGGGTGATCAGGAGTCGATCATTACCAATATTTTAGAGGGCAACAATACTTTTGTTATTATGCCTACAGGCGGAGGGAAGTCTATTTGCTATCAGTTACCCGCTTTAATGAGCGAGGGAACAGCAATTGTGATCTCTCCACTAATCGCATTGATGAAAAACCAGGTAGACCAGTTAAGGGCTTTCGGTGGAAATGACAGTATTGCACACTTTCTTAATTCATCCTTAAACAAATCTGAAATTACTCAAGTTAAATCTGACCTCTTAAGCGGGCAGACTAAATTATTGTATGTTGCGCCCGAATCTCTGGCGAAGCAAGACAATATTGAATTTTTAAATCTGATTAAAATTTCTTTCGTTGCTGTTGATGAAGCGCATTGTATCTCTGAATGGGGACACGATTTCAGACCAGAATACCGTAAAATTAAACAGGTTATCGCTGGATTAGGAAATAATATTCCAATTATTGCACTAACTGCTACTGCTACTCCCAAGGTTCAACAGGATATTATGAAGAATCTTGGAATGATGGAGGCAACGTTGTTTAAATCATCATTTAACAGGCCGAACTTATTTTATGAAATCCGCCCTAAGAGAGACATTACCAAAGAGATTATTAAATACATCAAATCTAATCCGGGTAAATCGGGGATTATTTATTGCCTCAGCCGAAAAAAGGTGGAAGAGGTGGCAGAAGCTTTAAACCTCAACGGAATCAGTGCTTTGCCTTATCATGCTGGTTTAGATCCAAAAGTACGGGCTGAAACACAGGATAAATTTTTGATGGAAGATGCCGAGGTGATTGTGGCAACCATCGCTTTTGGTATGGGGATCGATAAACCTGATGTTCGCTTTGTAATTCACCACGATGTGCCTAAAAGTATGGAGGGCTATTATCAGGAAACTGGCAGGGCCGGACGTGATGGCGGCGAAGGCGTGTGCATTGCTTTCTACTCTCAAAAAGATGTAGATAAGCTGGCTAAGTTTATGAAAGATAAGCCGGTTTCGGAAAGAGAAATTGGTACACAAATATTAAAGGAAGTGATTGATTATGCAGAATCAGGCGTTTGCCGCCGTAAGCAGATCCTTCATTATTTTGGCGAAAACTTTAACGAAACAGGCTGTAACTGCATGTGTGATAACTGCAAAAAGCCTAAAAAACAATTTGATGCTGAAAGCCAGTTATCTACCGTATTGAAGTTTATTGAGAAATCGGGAGAGAAATTCGACGATGCACACTTGCTAAACGTTTTCTTAGGATTAGAAACGGCGCAAACCATTGCTTATGAGCATAGTAAAGTTCCTGAATTTGGAATTGGCAAAGAAGAAGGTGAGTTGATGTGGAAATCAATTATCCGCCAGGCTGTTTTAAACAATTACCTGTTTAAGGATATTGATAATTATGGTTTATTAAAGTTAACAAAGCAAGGGAGAGATTTTATTGTTAATCCTTATAGCCTTAAATTCATACTGAATGAACCAATAGAGAACGGTGCTGACGATGATGAGGATGAGGTAAAACATGGCACCGGAGCTTTAGATACCCATCTTTTATCTTTACTTAAAGAGCTGCGTAAAAAAATTGCGAAGCAAAAAAGTGTTCCTCCATTTGTCGTTTTTCAAGATCCATCGTTAGAGGAAATGTGTACACATTACCCAATTACCATGGAAGAGCTTCGCCAGATTTCTGGTGTAGGTTCAGGTAAAGCGATGAAATTCGGGACACCTTTTATCGAATTGATCAAAAAATATGTCGAGGATAATGATATCGAACGTCCTATTGATCTGATTATTAAAACTCAGGCCAATAAATCGCAAATGAAAGTTTCAATCATTCAGAATATAGACAGACAGATCGGTTTGGAAGACATTGCTGATTCGAAAGGCATTACTTACGAAGAAATCCTGAAAGAAGTAGAATCGATTGTAAACTCTGGCACTAAACTTAACCTTAACTATTTCATTGATGAAGTAATTGATGATGACAGACAGGATGAAGTTTTTGATTATTTCAGGGCAGCTGAAAGCGATTCTATTGACGAAGCACTTAATGAATTGGGCGAAACCGATTATACCCGAGAAGAAATTCAATTGATGCGGATTAAATTCATGTCAGAATTAGGAAACTAGAGATTGATGGAAGATGGGAGAGGTAAGATGGATGATGTATCTGCTTATCCGTCCCATTTTCTATTATAGATTTTAGTTTATACATTTTCCATAA
Source organism: Pedobacter alluvionis (assembly GCF_003664035.1). Taxonomy (GTDB): domain Bacteria; phylum Bacteroidota; class Bacteroidia; order Sphingobacteriales; family Sphingobacteriaceae; genus Pedobacter; species Pedobacter alluvionis. The sequence continues at coordinate 426,713 of NZ_RCCK01000012.1, read as the reverse complement.
TACATTTTACATGTTAAACTATTTAGATAAATTAAAAAATACAGATTCGGGAAATTTCTTTTTAATGGCGGGACCATGTGCCATTGAAGGCGAGGATATTGCCATGAGAATTGCCGAAAAGATTATTACGATTACCGATAAACTGCAGATCCCATATATTTTTAAGGGTTCGTACCGCAAGGCGAACAGAAGTAAAGGAAGTTCTTTTACAGGTATTGGTGATGAAAAGGCATTGCGCATTTTAGAAAGAATTGGTAGAGAATTTGGTGTTCCAACTGTTACCGATATCCATGAAAGTGCTGAGGCGGCTATGGCCGCTGCTTATGTAGATGTATTGCAGATCCCCGCGTTTTTATGCCGCCAAACCGATTTATTAATCGCTGCTGCAGAAACCGGGAAAGTAGTTAACGTTAAAAAGGGCCAATTCCTTTCAGCAGGTTCAATGAAATTTGCAGTAGAAAAAGTAAAAGAAGCTGGCAACAATAAAGTAATCTTAACTGACAGAGGTAATACTTTTGGTTATCAGGACCTGATAGTTGATTACCGTGGATTACCCGAAATGCAAAGTTTTGGCGTTCCTGTAGTAATGGATTGTACACATTCGTTACAGCAACCCAATCAAAGTAGCGGTGTAACGGGGGGCAAACCAGAGTTGATATCAACCATTGCCAAAGCGGCAATTGCAGTTGGTGCAGATGGTTTATTTATCGAAACGCATCCTGATCCTGCAAATGCAAAATCAGACGGAGCAAATATGCTTCATTTAGACCTGCTGGAAGAAACTTTAACCAAACTGATCAGAATCAGACAAGCCATACTATAAATTTTGAATAATCCGAAAGTATTTCTCACTGCTGAATGGCGCAAACTAGCTATGGCCCAGTATGCCGTAGATAAAGAAATACTTTCGAAATACCTGCCTCCGCATACCATACTGGATGATTGGCAGGGCAAATATTACGTGAGTTTAGTGGGATTTATGTTTATGGATGTAAAATTGCGCGGTTTTAATATCCCTTTTCATACTAATTTTGAAGAAGTTAACCTGAGGTTCTACGTCAAATTTAAAGACGGCGGCATTTGGAAACGGGGCGTTGTATTTATTAAGGAATTTGTCCCAAAACCTGCTATCACTTTTGTAGCCAATACCCTTTATAAAGAAAACTATCAGACACTGGCCATGAAACACCTTTGGGCTGAACAAAAAGATCAATTGGAAGTAGCGTATTCCTGGAAAAACAGAAATTGGAATAGTTTTGCGGTTACTGCTACATCAAAAGCTGAAGATATTCTGGCTGGTAGCGAAGAAGAATTTATTACAGAACATTATTGGGGTTATACCAAAATCGGTGTAAACAAAACCTCTGAATATGGAGTTGAACATCCGCGCTGGCAAGCATATCCTATCAAAGACTATAAGATCAATGTTGATTTTGGAATTAATTATGGTGAGGATTTTGCTTTCTTAAATAATGCCACTCCCGATTCTGTAATTCTTGCAGAAGGATCAGAAATCAGGGTTTTAAAAGGGAAAAAGTTTTAATCTGATTACTAATAATGGTTGGTGTGTTGCGTTATATTTTATGATAATTTCCGTGCAGATAAAGTGTTGGCTTAAAACAAGATAAGTCAAGTTTTTAAAACTTGACTTATCCAGATACCACAAACAAAAAATGCGTCCATTATAAATTGGGACGCATTTTTATAAAGATTCTTCGCAATTGCTCAGAATGACAATCTGAAAGATTATTTAGCAACTGCTTTACCTGAATAAGTTGCCGCTAATTTTAATGCATTATAAGTATTCACAATTCCACCGCTGATACAAAGATCAGAAAAAGGAACAGAAACTTTTTCTGCATCTGGCCCTTCGCCTTTAGCATATTCTACATTGTGATTCACTTTAGTAACCGATTTAACGATAATTTCTTTTACCTGTGCTGCTGATAATTTAGGATAATAAGAACGGATTAATCCGGCTAAACCGGCTACAACAGGAGAGGCCATACTCGTTCCATCTAAGTTTTTGTATTTAGAACCTGGTACCGTAGAGTAAATCTGAACACCAGGAGCGAAAACATCAACCTGTGTTTTACCAAAGTTAGAAAAACTGGCTTTTAGTGTTTCATCGTCCTGAGGGCCTGAAGCACCAACAGTAATCCACGATGCAATGGTTTTTTCGTCTAAATCCTTATGGTTAGGGAAATTATTTTCAACATCGATATTTTTGTTTTCGTTACCTGCAGCCTGAACGATCAGTACATCTTTAGATGCAGCATATTTCATCGCTTCGTTAACAATAGCTTTATCCCAGCTATAAGCTTTACCAAAACTCATGTTAATTACTTTTGCGCCATTATCAACCGCGTAACGGATTCCATTTGCCACATCTTTATCTCTTTCATCACCATTTGGCGTACAACGAACCCCCATAATGACAACATTATCAGCTACACCTAAAATACCAAGTTTGTTGGTTCTGTCAGCTGCAATAATACCAGCTACGTGCGTGCCGTGCATAGCGTCAGGACCTGCAACATCGTTATTGCCATAAAATTTTTCCTTAGGATTGTTTGGATCATCGCCAACTATGGAGCGTGGATCATAATCAAGATTTAAGTTGTAACTGGCCTGGCGTGTATAATAATCGAATCCCTCTACAATCTGACCTTCGTAAAAATCTTTAAAACTGCCTTTTTCTAATTCTTGAGTTAATACATTTTGGATCCTGCCTTCAACCTCAGTAGCAGGTTTAAAGTTTTTAAAATCTTCTGCGGTTGGATTTTCTTTACCGATTTTCTTTACTACTGCATCTAAAGCATTTTTAAAACCAGTAATACCTGCCAGATTTCCCTTAGCTTCCGCTAATTGTTTTTCCAATTCGGCTCTTTCTGCTTTAAAAACCTCGAAATCCTTTTTATCTTTTTCCGTTACATTCGCATCTGTGGTATTGGCAAAACGTACCTGGTCGCGACGAACTAAACGGGTTAATTCTAAAGTTTCGAAATTTACAGATTCTTTAGGGCCGCCAATAAAATTCCAGCCATTAATATCGTCGATATAGCCATTCTTGTCGTCATCCTTACCATTGCCAGCTATCTCTTTGGTATTTACCCACATAATCCGTTTTAAATCCTCGTGTGTAGCTTCTACACCGCCATCATTTACGGCTACAATTACTTTAACAGATTTTTTACCTTTTAAAAGTTCCTTATATGCTTTTTCGGTACTGATTCCGAAAGTGCTATCACTTTTAAGATCAAGGTTTTGCCAATTGGCTTTTTGCGCATTGGCCAAAGTTGGTACTGCACTTACGAACGCAATGCTTAATAGCGCGCTAAAAATTCTACTCTTATTCATTTATGTATTTTTGTATTAAACGGCGAAAGTTAATTTTAATTTTTTATTGAAAGAAATTCTATTAAAATTTAATGCTGTTAGGATATTTTATCACTAACTTTTAGGTAGTTTTCAATATAAAAGTCGCCACCTCAAAGGGGGCAACGTGGTACTGGAGGGATCTATCTAAACAGATTTCTTCAATACATTGCACTCCGCTCGAAATGACGACCGCACTATAAAAATTACCTTACTCTATTTTAATCCAGCTGCAATCTTCTTAGCCATTTCATCATGTGATTCAATTACTTTTAAAGTATTCGTAGCCCATTCTTTGATGCTTTGGTCACGGTTTTCAATCCCCTGTTTAAATAATGCTACTGTTTTTTCATGATCGGTAACCATCATAGCCATATAATGTTTATCAAATGCTGTACCGGTCATTTTTTTCATTCCATCCAAATGGATCTGCTCATCGGCGGGCAATGCATCAGGAGTAATCACTTTTTTGTTTACCGCCAAAGCTTTTAATTCTGCATTCGCTTTGGTATGGTCGGCAAGCATTTTAGCCGCGAAGTCTTTTACTTCGGTACTTTTTGCATTTTTTGCGGCAATCTTAGCTGCTTCAACTTCCATAATACCACCTACAGCTGCTTTTCTTAAAAATGTAGCGCCTGCCTCATCAATACCAGATTCGGTACTCTCGGAACCAGCAACGTGGTTACCATTTACCATGGTGGTATCGCCAGATACGCTGTCTTTTGTAGTAGCCGATTTTTTATCTGCAGTTTGACAAGCCTGAAAGGAAAGTGCCAAGGCAAATGCTGTTGACAATAAAAATATCTTTTTCATGTTTTCTCTATATTTAATAGATTAGAAACAAGAGCACTGGAAAAAGGTTTTGTTGTAAGAGTTATTGTGCAACTCCATAAGGATTTTTGATAACAATAGCCATTAAACGTTCCGGATTTTCTACTGGTTCAAAACCAAATTGTTTATACAATCCATGTGCATCCAAAGTGCCCAGGCGATATGTTCTTAATCCCTGTAAATCAGAATGAAAGATCATAAACGACATCAGTTTTTTAGATAAACCCAAGCCACGGTAGCTTTCTTTAACATAAACATCACAAAGCCATGCAAAAGTAGCCTTATCGGTTATCCATCGCGCAAAACCTACCTGTTCCTGATCTTTATAAATTCCAAAACAAAGCGAATTTTCTATAGAACGTTTTACGGTATCTAGCGGAATGCCCTTTGCCCAATAAGATTCTACACTTAAATAATGATGTATGGCTTCGGGATCTAAAAGTTCCTTTTTATCTGAAAATATAAAACCATTTTCGCTGATTTCCATTTTGATTAATGATTGATTTTGAATGATTAAATGAGTGAATTCTTTCAAAAATCCACTTAAAGAATTAGCTAAGTTTTTTAAGCCTCTTCCGCAGTTAACCGATTAACCAGTTCAGATAATTAAGCTTTCTAGTTACGCATATTAATAAACTGCAACGGCTGATTAAAATCTTCATTTCTACAAAGGCTGATCACGGCCTGCAAGTCATCGATTTTCTTTGCTGTAACCCGAACCTGATCATCCATAATAGATGGTTGAACTTTTAAGCCGCTGGCTTTGATTTTCGCCACCACTTTTTTCGCCGCTTCTTTATCTAATCCTTCTTTTATGCTGATTTCTTTTCTGATCATGTTGCCTGAGGCCTGATGCTCGTCGCCAAAGTCTAAACTTTTCGGATCTAAATTCTGTTTCATCATCCGCGAAATAATGGAATCTTCGATTGCTTTTAATCGCATATCATCTTCCGTAACAATGGTTACCACGTTTGTTTTTTTATCCAGATCGATGGTGCTTTTCGATCCGTTAAAGTCGAATCGGTTAAGGATTTCTTTTTTAGCATTGTTAATGGCGTTGTCTAACGTTTGCGCATCAACTTTACTTACAATATCAAAAGAAGGCATGGTTTTAGCTTTAAAGTAAAAAAATAAGTAGATTTAATAGAAATTAATCCATCCTCACAAAAAAACGAAAAATAATATGAAAACCACTAAACCAAAGTCTCAAAAAAAGATCACAAAAAAAGAAGTTAAAAAACAGCTTGAGCAATCAATTACGGATAAGTTTTTAGACGTAATTAAAAGTTTAGGTCATGATGTATCGGAAATTAGTACGGAGGTTGGTAAGGCAAGTAAGCGGGTGGCTAAAAAATTAACCAAAAAATTTACGATTGTAAAAGCTGATGTGGGACAAAAAATTGATGATTTGTTACATGCATCTAAAGAGAAAGCCAAAGCAGCGGAAAAACCTGTTGCCAAAGCGATAAGTAAATCTGAAAAATCTGCTGAAAAAGTAGTTAAAAAAGCTGTTGCGAAGGCAAAACCAGTAGTACAAAGCATTAAAGTTGCCGCAATAGAAACTGAAGAAAAAGCAGAAAAGGCATTGGCAAAATCAGTGGCAACAGCAAAAGAAGCTGTTAACGAAGCTACTAAAGTAGCTAAGAAAACGGTGAGTAAAGCTCCGGAAACGGCTAATGAGGTTGTTAAAAAAACGGTTGCGAAAGCTACCCCTGCGGTTAAGAAAGTAGTAAAAAATCCTGCCGGAAAATAAATTTGTTAACGTTAATATGCGAATGAATTAACATCGATTTAACAAATTAATTTGCAGTTTTGAACATCCCTGTTTGGCAGGGATTTTTTATTTTTTTAAATGAGTAATAAGAAGATTCCATTTTTTAACCGCGAAATCAGTTGGCTTTACTTTAATGAACGTGTATTGCAAGAAGCGGCCGATGAAACAGTTCCGCTGATTGAACGGATTAAATTTCTATCTATATTTTCTTCCAATTTAGAAGAGTTTTATCGTGTAAGGGTGGCCACCATGACCCGGTTAACCAATCTGAACGATAAGGCTAAGGCACTTTTGGGATTTAATCCAAAGAAAATTCTGAATGAGATTAAAAATATCGTTGTAAAACAGGAAAGAAAATTCGACCAGCTTTTTCAGGCTACCTTAATTAACGAACTTGCTCAAAACAGGATTTTTATTTTAAACGATACTCAACTGAATGTAAGCAGGGGAGAATTCGTTAAAAATCATTTCAGGGATAAGATTTTATCAAATGTGGTTCCGATTATGCTGGATATGGATAAGCCATTTCCCGAACTGAAAGACAGGTATCTATATTTCTTTGTTAAACTTTCTAAAAAGGATACAAAAGTTAGAGAAAAGTATGCATTAATCGAAATTCCGCCTAATTTACCCCGGTTTTTGGTGCTGCCGGAAACAAACGATCTGAAATTTATAATTCTTGCTGAAGATATTATCAGGTATTGTTTAGATGATATCTTCTATGTTTTTACTTACGATAATTTAGAGGCTTATTCGATCCAGTTAACACGGGATGCCGAACTGGATATTGATAAAAACATTAATGATAAGTTTATCGAAGATTTAAAAAGCAGTTTAGAAAAACGCAAAAAAGGCAAACCAATGCGCCTGCTTTATGATTCGGCCATGCCGCTTAATATGCTTACCGTTTTGGTAAACAAACTCAAGCTAGAGGCAGATAGTTTAATCCCCGGTAACCGTTACCATAAATTTGGCGATTTTATCGCTTTCCCGAATGTGGGTAAAAAAGAATTGGAATATGCCCCGAACGTACCGCTTAAGGTGCACGATCTGCATAGAACCCAAAGCATGTTCAATAAAGTTGCCCAGCGTGATTATCTGGTGAATCTGCCATACCAATCGTACGATTACATTATTTTATTCTTACGTGAGGCGGCAATTGATCCGAAAGTAACCGAAATACAGATTACCTTATACCGGTTAGCTGAAAACTCGAAAGTAATCAATGCCTTAATTAACGCTGCTAAAAATGGAAAGGCTGTTTCTGTTTTATTAGAACTTAAAGCCCGCTTTGATGAACAGGCTAATATTTACTGGACAAGCCGTTTAATGGAAGAGGGGGTTAAAGTAAATTACGGTTTAACAGATTACAAAGTACACTCTAAAATTTGTTTGGTTAAACGGATTGAAAAGGATAAGCCGGTTTACTACGCCAATTTAGCTACAGGGAATTTTAATGAGAAAACTGCAGGTTTATATTGCGATCATAGCATTTTTACCGCAAAGAAAGAGATTACCAACGATCTGGTCAAACTTTTTGATGCATTGAGCAAGCGTACGGTAACCAAAGGCTTCAGGCACCTGATTGTTTCACCACTGGAGAGTCGCTCTAAACTGGTTAATTTTATCAACCGAGAAATCAGAAATGCCAAACAGGGTAAACTTGCTTATATCATGTTAAAGGTAAACAGTTTAGCTGATGAAGGCATTATTTCCAAACTTTACGATGCGAGCAATGCCGGGGTTAAAATTCAGCTTATTATACGCGGTATCTGCTGCCTGGTGCCAGGCGTAAAGGGCTTTAGCGAAAATATTACCGTTATTAGTATTATCGATAAGTTTTTGGAACATGCCCGGGTTTATATCTTCAGTAATAATGGTAAAAACGATATGTATTTATCTTCTGCAGATTTAATGAGCAGAAATTTCGAGCACCGCGTGGAAGTAGGTTTTCCAGTTCTGGATCATGATGTTAAACAGGAGATACAAGACATTATTGACCTGCAACTGCAAGACAATACCAAATCGAGGCAAATTAATGCCTTAAACAATAACAAATACCATAAAAACAGATTAAGTAAAAAAATAAGGGCACAGGTAGACATCTACAACTATTTAAAAACCAAGCATCAATCATAATGTTAAGATACGCAGCTATAGATATCGGTTCGAATGCGGTGAGGTTACTCATTGCAGATATTAGCAAACAAGACGGAAAATATAAATACAAAAAGAACACCCTGATACGTGTGCCACTCCGGTTGGGAGATGATGCATTCTTAGATCAATATATTTCGGAGAAAAAATCTGCAGACCTGGTAAAAACCATGACCGCTTTTAAAAATCTGATGGATGTGTATCATGTTTCTGAATATTTGGCTTGTGCAACATCTGCCATGCGTGAAGCCAGCAACGGACAGGATATTGTAAAACTGATTAAGGAGCAAACAAACATTACCTTAGAAATTATTGAGGGGCAGCGGGAAGCGAATATTATTTATGCCAACCATATAGAAGAAGAATTAGACGAAAATAAAAACTACCTGTATATTGATGTGGGTGGGGGTAGCACCGAATTATCTGTTTTTGTAAAGGGTACTCCGGAAGCATCAAGATCTTTCAATATTGGTACAATCAGAATGCTCGACAATCAGGATAAGGAAGAAACCTGGGAAGAGATGAAAGATTGGGTAAAAGAGCATACAAAAGAATATAAACACTTAGCTGGTATAGGTACGGGTGGCAATATTAATAAATTGTTTCGCATGTCGGATGAGAAGGAAAATGCGCCTTTATCGTTACAGAAATTAAATTCGATGTATAATAAATTAACCAGTTATTCATTGAAAGAAAGGATCAATACCTTGGGCTTAAATCCCGATCGTGCGGATGTAATTATCCCCGCTTGCGAAATTTATTTAACTTTAATGAAGTGGACGGGTATAAAACAGATTTATGTACCTAAAGTAGGAATGGCTGATGGGATTATTAAATTATTGATAGAAGAGAAGCTGGATTAGAGAAATCATCTCATGCAGGCCTGGCAATGATTTAATGATAAATGGGTGGCTGATAGTATAAAAATACGCTAAAAGAAGCCGTTTAATGTGCGCGTATAAACTTACTATATTAACATCCTGAATGATTAAAATATAATGATATATTTGCTAATTAATTTAGTAAGTATGTCGGTAAACGTTAATATCACTTCAAAGGGAATACAAAAAGTACTTAAGAACTATAATGAAAAGCAGGCCATTGCGGAGTACATATGGAATGGTTTTGACGCCAATGCGAATACCATCCGTATAGATTATGTAGCCAATACGCTTGGCCTGTTGGAGCAGTTAACGATTGCTGATAATGGTTATGGAATTAATTTTGATCGCTTACAACAAAAATTCGATCCGTTTTTCGAATCTGAAAAATCTACTCAGATTGTAGCACCAAAGCACACCTCGAAAATGCATGGCCGTAATGGGGTGGGGAGACTTACCTTTTTTACCTTTGCGCATAATGCCGTTTGGCAAACCACTTACCAAGCAGAAAAAGGATTTTATTCTGGCGAAATACACATTAATACTGGTGCTTTAAATAGTTACAGCCACGATTTTTCCAGCGTTCCGGGCAATACTGGTGAAACTGGAACAACCGTTTCTTTCACTAATTTGAAGATAAGTCAACAGGATTTAGAAGAAACAGTACTTCCTTTTTTGATAAACGAATTCTGTTGGTTTATTGAATTGAATAAACACAAAAATTACTCGATTATTGTAAATGGTGAAGCATTGGATTTTAGCAGCAATATTAAAACTGTAGAAGAGTTTAATCTTTTTTATCCCGATACTGCCGTTAATTTTAAGATTAAATATGTTCATTGGAAAGAAAATCTCCACAAAGAACTCTCTAAATACTATTTCTCGGCTAGTGGAGAAGAAATTTATAAAGATTACACCACCTTAAATAAAAAGAGCGACGATTATTTTCATAGTGTTTACATTGATAGTGATTTTTTTCGTGATTTCGATTTTAAGAGTTTCGAAAATGAAGGGCAGGTGGCCATATTTGGTGCAGCTAAATCTTCTGCAGAATATAGATTTTTGATTAAAGCATTAACGGAATATCTTAAAAGTAAACGTAAACCGTTTTTAAAAGAATATGCCAACCGCCTGATTGAAACTTACGAAGAGGATGAGATATTTCCTGTTTATGCCAGCGAAAGAGAGCAAGAATTAAGGAAACCGGAGTTGGTTAGTTTAATTAAGGCATTATATGAAGTGGAGCCTAAATTGTTTAGTAGTTTAAATACCGATCAAAAGAAAACCATTGTACGTCTTACCGATCTTTTAATGCGCTCTAACCTCCGTGATGAAATTTTTGAAATGTTTAATGGCATAATCGAATTAGAAGCCGAAGAGCAGGATGAGTTATTGAAATTGATAAAAGGCCAAGAAGCGAAGAAAAATTAGATTAACATTTTATCGGTGATTTAGTAATTTCATGCTGATAGTTCTACTTTTTTTATCCTATTCTCAAAATCTTTGTTATTTTAATAATATATATTCATTTTTATAGCGGCAGTTTAGCTGTCATTCCCCGTATGATGAAGAATATTTATTATTAAATCTTACTGTTTTTATATGAATGAGCAGTTAGGGTGTTTTGAAACAGGTATTCCCATAGAAATTTACGGATTGAGCGAAAAATCGGTTACAATAACATTCGGAACGGCTATCGATAACGATTTGTTGGGCCTGATTACTGATTTTAATCAATTGCTTTTACAAAATCCTTTTTCTGGTTTAATATCTACCGTTCCGGCTTACACTACATTAACTGTTTTCTTTGATCCGTTAAGTGTGATGTTATCAGATCTTCCAGGTGAGGTTTGCTTCGAAAAGGTATCCGCACATTTAAATAAAATTGCACAAATAAAAAGAGAAAAATCAAAGGTAATAGCTGATAACGTGGTTATTCCGGTATGTTATGACGATGATTTTGGTTGGGATCTGTCAATAGTAGCCCGCACCAATAAACTTACCGAAACTGAGGTGATTGATATCCATACTGCCGGCGAATACGTTGTATTTATGATCGGTTTTGTGCCAGGTTTCGCTTATATGGGCGGGATGGATACCAGATTATCAACGCCTAGAAAAGAAGTCCCTAATGCTAAAATACCCGCAGGATCAGTAGGTATTGCAGGCAATCAAACTGGCATTTATCCAATGGAAACACCCGGAGGATGGCAGGTTATTGGAAGAACTCCATTAAAGATGTTTAATGTAACCCGTTCGCAGCCATCACTTTTAAAGGGAGGCGACCTGGTTACTTTTAAAGCCATTGGTATAGATGAGTTTAATGCGTGTGCTGAACTATGAGTATGAAAATCAGCATCATTAAGCCAGGCTTGTTAAGCACTGTTCAGGATCTGGGCAGGTACCGATACCTCTCGCAAGCTGTACCTGTTTCTGGCGCTATGGATGAGTTGGCTCACCGTTTAGCCAATAAAGCTGTTGGTAACGATGATAACGATGCGACCATTGAATTTACCTATGCCGATGCTTCGTTTAAAGCTGAAACTGATATTTTAGTAGCTTATTCTGGTGATGGAGCTTTCCTGTTTTATAATGATCAAGTAATGCCTGCAGAAAAGCCATTGTTTTTTCCGGCAGGTTCCGTTATAAAGCTGATCCATAATGCAATTGGGGTGCGTACCTATCTGGCTATTGCCGGTGGATGGGATGTGCCTGATGTAATGGAAAGTAAAAGCACTTATCTTACTGCTGATTTTGGAGGCTTTAAAGGGAGGATATTGCAAAAAGCAGATGTTTTGATCGGTGGTACCACTATTAGCGAAGCATCACAAGAGATATTAAAAGAATTAATTCATCGGTCGCTAACCTATCCAAATTGGCGCATTTCACGCGAAAGTTTATTGCCAGAGAAAAGGCAAAACATCAGAGTTGTGCTGGGCAATGAAATCGGCTGGTTTGATGCAGCATCGATTATTTCATTTTTAACCAATTCTTATACCGTCGATAGAAGGAGTAATCGAATGGGGTATCATTTATCTGGAAAACCATTGGTGAGGAAGGTTAAAAAGGAATTGCTCAGTACGGCAGTAACTCCCGGGATTATTCAGGTAACTGGAAGTGGCGACTTGATTATACTCATGGCCGACTGTCAAACAACAGGTGGTTATCCACGTATTGCCCATGTTGCAGCGGTCGATTTACCTTTATGTGCCCAGTTAAAACCAGGCAATACCATTCACTTTTCTGAAATTTCGAGCGATGAGGCGGAAGAACTTTTTCTGGAACGTGAACAGGATTTATCATTAATTACTACTGCAATAAGCCTTAAATATATCAAAACATGAAAATAATCGATCTTAATTGTGACATGGGCGAAGCATTCGGGAATTATGCCATGCCCAATGATGAAAAACTGATGGATTATATTACATCGGCAAATATTGCCTGCGGTTTTCATGCCGGCGATCCGGCTGTAATGCAGCAAACTGTAGCTTTAGCCTTAAAAAAAGGAGTAGCCATTGGTGCACACCCTGGTTTGCCCGATTTGCAAGGCTTTGGTCGTAGAGAAATGAAGATTAGCCCAAATGAAGCTTATCAGCTCACCTTATATCAAATTGGTGCATTAAGTGCTTTTGTAAAAGCTGCAGGTAGCAAATTACATCATGTTAAGGCGCATGGTGCATTATATAATATGGCAGTAAAGGATACCGCTTTAGCAAAAGCTATTGTGCAGGCTGTTTACGATTTTGATCCAGGTTTGATCTTGTATGCCTTAGCAGGAAGTAAGATGATAGCTGAAGCTGTAAAAGTAGGCATAGTTACCGCATCAGAAGTTTTTGCCGACCGTAGTTATCAGGATGATGGTTTACTTACTCCACGCTCAGCAAACAACGCTTTAATTATCAACGAAGAAGATGCTGTAAATCAGGTTTTGGGATTTGCGCTAAAGCAGGAAGTAAGGAGTGCAAACGGAAATCGTATCGCCGTAAGAGCAGAGACTATTTGTTTGCATGGTGATGGTGAACACGCTGTTGCTTTTGCTAAATTGATAGCTGAAAGACTAAAAAAAGAAGGCATCTTAATTAAAGCTCCATCAATATGAAGCCTAAATACAATTGGAGTGTACTTCTAGGAGCTGCATTTTTAATGGCGTCTTCGGCCATTGGTCCTGGATTTTTAACACAAACAGCAGTTTTTACCCAACAACTAGGCGCTAGTTTTGCCTTTGTCATATTGTTATCCATCATATTAGATGCCATTGCACAGTTAAATATCTGGCGGATTATTGCAGTTGCTGATAAACCTGCTCAAGATATAGCCAATAAGGTTTTTCCGGGCTTGGGTTACTTTATTTCATTTCTGGTTTTTTTAGGTGGTTTGGCTTTTAACATTGGTAATATTGCTGGTGCCGGCTTAGGGTTAAATGTGTTATTTGGCATTAGTGTAGGGCAGGGTGCTGTAATCAGCGCTATTATGGCAATTGGGATCTTTATTTACAAAGAAGCGGGCAAAGCAATGGATGTTTTTGCCAAAACCATGGGATTGATAAAAATTGTACTGGCCTTAATTATTGCCTACACCAGTTCGCCACCATTGGCAGAAGCGGCATTAAGAGCTGTAAATCCCACGCAGTTTAGTTTTACAGCAGTGTTAACCATAGTTGGCGGAACTGTTGGCGGTTATATTACTTTTTCGGGCGCTCATCGCTTATTGGATGCAAAGCAAACCGGAATCCAGAATTTGGGTGCCGTAAATAAAGGTGCATTAAGTGCAATCGGACTGGCATCGATTATGCGCTTATTGTTATTTATTGCTGCTTTGGGCGTAGTAAGTAAAGGTTTTACCTTAGATCCATCTAATCCGGCCGCCTCGGTTTTTAAATTGGCCAGTGGCGAAATCGGTTATAAAATTTTTGGAGTGGTAATATGGGCTGCGGGAATTTCCTCAGTTGTGGGCTCGGCATATACCTCCATCTCTTTTATCAAAAGTTTTCATCCACTGATCTTAAAGTTTAACAGAGAAATTATCATTGCCTTTATATCCATCTCCTGTGTTATTTTTATCCTGATTGGTAAACCCGTAAAAATATTGCTTACCGTAGGTGCCATTAATGGTTTTATTTTACCCATTGCATTGGGGATTATGCTTATTGCGGCTTATAGAACTAAAATTGTTGCAAATTATAAACAACCACTTTGGTTAACACTAACAGGTTTAGCAGTAGTGTTAACCATGGTTTGGATGAGTTACGGAACCATTTTACAGATGATGAACGGAGAATAAATCTTTATTTACATGACTACAATTACGAAATATCTTTGCCTTTTTTTACTATTCAATTCCACCTGTTTCGCGCAGCAGGCCACACAGGCTGTTGCTGTTGAACCTGGTGTTTCTCTTGCCCTGGCAAACGCCAGAAGTGCAGCAATCAGTAACATTCAGTATCAGCTTCATTTTAGAATACCAGCAGCGCAATCAGAATCAATTCAATCGACTGAAAATATTGATTTTAAGCTGAATAAGTTAATTCACCTGCAAGTCGACTTTAAGCAAAATGCAGACCACATAAAACTAGTATCAGTTAATGGAAAGACCATACCTATCGATTTTAAAGCGGAACACATCTTAATCAAGCAGGAGTATTTAAAAGTTGGGAATAACCATGTCGAAATCGAATTTATTGCCGGTAACGAATCGCTAAACAGGAATAAAGATTTTTTATATGCACTCTTTGTTCCTGATCATGCCAGAACGGTATTCCCTTGCTTTGATCAGCCTGATTTAAAAGCTAACTTTTTACTTTCATTAACTGTTCCAACCAATTGGAAAGTAATGGCTAATGCGGTAAAAAAAGATTCGCTGGTACAAGATAATTCTATCACCTATCATTTTAATCATTCAGATAAATTGCCCACCTATTTATTCTCTTTTACTGCAGGAAAATACACTCTGATCAACCGAGAAATGAAAAATAACAAAATGGAATTTCTGCACCGGGAAACCGATTCAGCTAAAATTAAACTTAGTGTAGATTCTGTTTTTATAGCCCATCGCGATGCCATTGATTTTTTGGAAAACTGGACAGCGATCAAATATCCCTTTCAGAAAATAGGTTTTGTCAGTATTCCAGATTTCCAGTTTGGTGGTATGGAACATCCTGGTGAGGTGCAATACAAAGCATCCTCATTATTTTTAGATCAGGGAGCTACCAAAGATCAGTTCATTTCCCGTTCAAATCTAATCTCGCATGAAACGGCGCATATGTGGTTTGGCGATCTGGTGACCATGAAGTGGTTTAACGATGTTTGGATGAAAGAGGTTTTTGCCAATTTTATGGCCGATAAGGTGACTGAAAAGTTAATGGGCAAAAACACTTTTGATCTTAAGTTTTTACAAGACCATTATCCGGCAGCTTACGGCGTAGACAGGACATTGGGCGCTAATCCCATTCGCCAGCAATTGGATAACTTACAAGAAGCTGGATCGATGTATGGAAATATTATTTACCATAAAGCACCAATTATGATGCGTCAATTGGAACTGTTAATGGGCAAAGAGAACTTTCAAAAAGGGATCAGGGAATACCTGAAAAAATACAGTTATGGCAATGCTACCTGGAACGATTTGATCGCCATTTTAAGTAAATACAGTAAAAGTGATCTGCTGAGTTGGAATAAAGTTTGGGTAAATGAACCTGGCCGACCGGTTTTTAGTTATGATATTAAATACAGTGGCAATAAAATAAGTAGCTTAAGCTTAATTCAGAACAGTGAAATGGGGCAGGCCCGGGTGTGGCCACAGTCTTTTACGATTAAGCTGGTTTATCCAACCTATAGTAAGTTTTTGGTAGTAAACGCAATGAATGCACGCACTGTTTTAAATGAAGCGAAAGGTCTTCCAAAGCCGCTGTATATTTTGTTTAATGCAAATGGTGCCGGATATGGCCTTTTCCCGATTGAGAAAGAGATGATGGCAAAGCTTTATGATATCACTGATCCTTTAGAACGTGCATCGGCCTACATCAATGCCTATGAAAATATGCTTTCGGGCAAAAGTAATCAACCTGATGAGCTTTTAAATATATTGCTTAAAGGTATAGCAACGGAAAAGAATGAGATGAACCTGAGATTGATCACAGGGTACATGACCAATATTTACTGGACATTTTTAACTAGCGAAAAACGAACGGTTATCCATTCAGTGATGGAAAAAACAATCTGGGACGCAATGGAGCAACAGCAAATGCAAAACAACAAGAAAATTTTGTTCAATGCTTATCAAAATGTGTATCTGAGTGCCGAAGCTGGAAAAAGAATGTACGATATTTGGCTCAAACAAACTGCACTAACTGGAATCAAATTGTTAGAAGACGATTATAGTGCGTTAGCCTTAACGTTGGCGCTTAAAACAGATACGGCTAACACGATCTTAAAAGATCAGCTGGAACGGACCAAAAATGAAGACCGTAAAAACCGGTTAATTTATTTAATGCCTGCATTATCTCCAGATGTTAAGGAAAGAGATCGTTTCTTTAATGGTTTAAAAGATAGGAAAAACCGCCAGAAAGAGGCCTGGGTAACTACGGCTTTATCTTATTTACATCACCCCATCAGGGAAAAAACATCTATTCATTATTTGAAAGAAAGCTTAAACTTATTAGTAGAAATACAGCAAACCGGAGATATATTTTTTCCGCAATCGTGGTTAGCGGCAATCTTCTCGGGTTACAATAACAAAGAAGCAAATGCCATAGTGCAAGATTTCTTAAAATCACATCCTGCTTACAATCCAAAATTAAGGGATAAAATTTTGCAAACTACCGATAACCTTCGACGGGCGCAAATCATCATACATTAACTTTTAATTAAATTAAATTTGTTACAAACGGGTTTATGAAGAATTTATACTTTCGTCGCGAGAGCATTAATTTAGATTTGAAAAGGGTAAGCATTAATTTGTTTGCCATTTTCTTTTTAGATCTGGACTGGAAGCCGATTGACTTACTTATTCTTAATTTTAACATTCACATATAGTTACTCTTTGAAATCACTTTATAGATCAAATATGAATTAAGTAGTTATTTCACTTTTTGTGAAATAACATAATTTATGTCATTAATTGTGAAATAATATTAATTGTTTCATTATATTTGATATAATTAATGGTAAATTAAAAAGATGATATGAAAGACTACTTTGTATTAATGGCGGATATAGTTGATAGTAGAAGAAGTGATCAAAATAAACTCATGAGTAACTTTAAAACAGTAGTTAGTGAAACTAATTATGAAAATAATGAACTCATGCTATCTCCGATGACAATTACTTTAGGAGATGAATTCCAGGGAATAGTTAATGATGCTAAAGCAGCTGTGAAATTGATATTTTCTATTGAGGAGAAAATTATACATCTCAACGCTGGATTTAAACTAAGATTTGTATTGGTTGAAGGAAAAATAGATACACCAATTAATAAAATCATTGCTTATGAAATGCTTGGTGATGGATTAACACAGGCGCGTGAAGCATTGGCGGTACATAAGAACTCAAACATCAGGTATTATTTTGATCTTAGAAATAAAACTAAAAGTGAAGCCTTAGTAAATAGCATGTTTTTATATCAAAGCATCGTTGATGATTGGAAAATTAGCAAAGATTATGATCTGATTACCAAATTCATTAAATTAAGGGATTATAAAGTTGTTGCAGAACAATTAGGAAAAACTCGTTCTCAAATATGGAAAAGAGAAAAAAGCCTTAAAATAGAAGAGTACTTTTCGGCTAAATCATTAATAAATTACATCTCAGAATTACCATGATCTCAATCTTAATTATAGGCATACTGATTATCGCATGCGAGTTAATACTTGCCTTTTTGTTTTCGCTTATTGCACAACAGTATTACAAAAAGTCGGAAATAGATATTAGATCAATTAGCAAAGGATTCATCGAACGTCTTTTTCTGACAATCTTTATGTTTAATGGTATTCCTCATGCGCTAACTTTTTTTAGTGCATTAAAGTTAGCAACTAGGTTAAAACATGACGATAAAACAGGGGAGACAGAAAAATTTAACAGCTATTATTTAATAGGTAATATGGTTTCTGTTACAGTTGCTCTATTTTACGTTTACATATGGAATCATGCGGGAGATATCGAAAATGCTGTAAATCGGGTTCTAAATAAATGAGTAATATTGGGTTATGAAAGTAATCCAATGAACCCAAAGTAGTTATTTACTTGGCTTAGGTTTTATCTCCAGCTGCTTTTAACATACGTGTTCACTAACCTTGTATAAAAGCCTAATTAAAAGACTCAGTTTCGTTATTAAGGTCATCCAATAAACCATTCAACAAAATTTCTCTTTTATCTTCAATAGAAGCATCATCCTGAATAAAAACGGTAAGATTCGTGTTTTCTGTTGTTTGAGTTTGCATGAATTAGGGATTTATGTTTTTCAATTTAATGTCTATGATTATTTAACGTAGATTTTTGAATATAGTTTGTAACTTTTTTATTTGAAATTTAATAATATTCCAGTTAAAGAATAAATTATTCTTGGTCAAACATTGATCTACTTATTCAGGTTATCATTACAACAAAACAAATCCTATCAATGAAACATTACGACGCGATAATTATCGGAGCGGGGCAGGCAGGTACACCATTAGCCAAAAAACTTGCTGAAGCGGGTAAAAAAACAGCCATAATTGAAAAAAGATTGGTTGGGGGTACCTGTATCAACGATGGTTGTACACCAACAAAAGCTATGATTGCTTCTGCAAGGGCAGTTTATCAAGCCAGAAAAGCAACTGAACTTGGCGTAGAAGTTGGAGCCATCAAAATTGATTTCAAGAAGATAAAACAGCGCAAAGATGATATTGTAGAACAGTTTAGGACGTCTTCAGAAAAGGGAATTAACAATACCAAAGGGCTCCGGCTCATTTTCGGAACAGCAAAATTCAGCGCTGAAAAAAAGTTAACCATCGCCCTTAACGATGGTGGTGAAGAAAAAGTAACTGCTGATTTGATTTTTATCAATACCGGAGCAAAAACTGCCATACCTGATATAGAAGGACTTGATGAAATTGATTATCTTACATCCACAACAATTTTAGATGTAGAAACCGTTCCGGAGCATTTGGTGGTGATTGGCGGCAATTACATCGGACTGGAGTTTGGGCAAATGTTTAATCGCTTTGGTAGTAAAATAACCATTTTGGAAAAATCATCAGGCATATTAGCTAAAGAAGACCAGGATATTTCATCAGCCCTTACCGAAATCTTAACAGATGAAAAGATTGAAATCATTACGGCTGTGAAGATTGATAAAATCAGTCAGGATAAAAAAAAGCTTCATCTTTCAATCCAATCGGGTAAAACAAAAAAGAAAATTACGGCAAGTCATGTATTAATCGCAGCCGGACGCATACCGCAAACCGCTGATTTAGGCCTCGAAAATTGTGGTGTTAAATTAGATGATAAAGGACATGTAATCGTGAACGAAAAGTTGGAAACCAATATTAAAGGAATTTATGCATTGGGTGATGTAAAAGGTGGGCCTGCCTTTACCCATATCGCCTATAATGATTATACCATTGTTTACCGTAACCTGATTGAAGGAACGAAATATTCCATTCACGATCGGCCGGTACCATACTGCATGTTTACCGACCCTCAGCTTGGGCGGATTGGCATTTCAGAAAAAGAAGCTAAAGAAAAGAAATTGAATTATAAAGTTGCTGTTCTGCCCATGTCGAATGTTGCGCGCGGTATCGAAACAAACGAAACTTTGGGACTGATGAAAGCAGTTGTAGATGCTGATACTAAAGAGATTTTGGGTGCTGCTATCCTGGCCTCAGAAGGCGGAGAAATTATGTCTGTTCTGCAAATGGCAATGGAAGGCGGTATTACTTACGATAGGATCAGGTATTGCGTTTTTGCGCACCCTACCTATACCGAATCGCTGAATAACTTATTTATGAAACTCGATAAATAATATGATCGAATTAAAAGGAATAAGCAAGAAATTTGGAGATACCCAGGCGGTAAAGCAAGTCTCTTTTAAAGTTGCCGAAAAGGAAACATTGGTATTGTTAGGTACCAGTGGATGTGGTAAAACCACCACTTTAAAAATGATCAATCGTTTAATTGAGCCCGATGGAGGCCAGATTTTTATTAATAATGAAAACATCACCAATCAGGATCCTGATGTATTGCGCAAGGGGATAGGTTACGTGATGCAGAATATTGGTCTTTTTCCGCATTATACCATTGCGGAGAACATTGCACTTGTACCTAAACTTTTGAAATGGGATAAGGAAAAAATTAAAAGCCGTACGCAGGAATTGATCCAAAAACTTCATCTACCGGAAAGAACGCTGGCGATGTATCCGCATGAGTTAAGTGGCGGACAGCAGCAGCGCGTAGGGCTAGCCCGTGCGTTGGTTACCGATCCATCGGTATTGTTGATGGATGAACCCTTTGGAGCCTTAGATAACGTTACCCGCACCAGTATCCAAAAAGAATTTAAAGCACTCGAAGAGTTGAAAAGAAAAACGATTGTGATGGTGACACATGATGTTCAGGAAGCTTTTGAACTGGCAGACCGGATCTGTTTAATGGATAAAGGTGAGGTAGTTCAGATTGGAACACCCAAAGAATTATTATATCGGCCCATAAATGATTTTGCCAGGAATTTTCTCGCCGGAAAAAGGCTGGCATTAGAGTTTAAAGTAATTAATATCCAGGATATTTGGACTTATTTACCTGAAGAAACCATTCATAAAGGAGAAAGTAAATCTGCTAATTTAAGTATATGGGAAGCCATGGAATTATTAAGGAATAATGACCGGCCTGAGCTTTTCGTTTCAGGTGCTGATCAGGCAATCAAATCGATCAATTTCGGGCAGCTAACCAAAGGATTTAATCAATACCAAAACGCACAGCTGCATGAATGAGCAACAGCAAACCTTATGGCAATTTATGTCAGGGCAATCTGATAAACTGCTCAGTCAAACTTTACAGCATGTAGGTTTAACCTTTATTTCTTTAATCCTCGCTATTGCCATCGGTTTACCCTTAGGTATATTGATTGCGAGAAAGCGTAAACTTTCTGGAACGGTTTTGGGCATTGCAGGGGTATTGCAAACCATACCAAGCATCGCTTTATTGGGTTTTATGATCCCGGTTTTAGGGATTGGTGCAAAACCGGCAATCGTAGCACTGCTCATTTATGCCTTGCTGCCGATTATTCGAAATACTTATACGGGCATTATTGGCATTGATCAGCATGTTAAAGAAGCGGCCAGGGCCATGGGGATGAGTAAAGGCCAGATTTTACTAAGAGTAGAATTGCCGCTTGCTATGCCCGTTATTTTGGCCGGTATCCGTACTGCAACCGTAATAAATGTGGGCGTGGCCACTTTGGCCTCATTTATTGCCGCTGGAGGTTTGGGTGAGTTTATTTTTGGCGGTATCTCGCTCAATAATACCAATATGATTTTGGCTGGAGCCATTCCAGCCGCTTTATTGGCAATTATACTCGATGCTTTACTTTCGCTTGTCCAGAAAATGGATTTTAAGAAGTTGAGGAAAGCCTTGTACGTTTTTCCTATCGTGATTTTGATTTTGGGCGGTTTTTATGCTTTACCAACCGCTTATGGCTCTACTTTAACAGCGGGATTTACTCCCGAATTTATGGGCAGGCAGGATGGCGACCTCGGATTAAAATCAACTTATGGTTTAAAAATACATACCATCGTGATCAGCGATGCAGTGATGTACAAAGCTGCTTTTGCAAAAGAACTGGATGTAATCAGCGGCTATTCTACCGATGGCCGCTTAAAAGCTTTTGACCTGAAAATTTTAAAAGACGATAAGAATATTTTTCCGCCCTATTATGCTGCACCGATTGTTCGTGATGAAGCTTTAAAACAATTCCCCGAATTGGAAAAAGCCCTCAATCTACTCTCCGGGAAAATTACAGATTCGATCATGACTGATCTGAATTACAGAACAGATTACCTTCATCAACAGCCGGAGCGGGTAGCAAAGGATTTCCTGATCAGTAATGGTTTGTATAAAGCGCCTAAAAATGGACATAAAGGTACCGTGCGCATAGGATCTAAGATTTTTGGCGAGCAATATATTCTTACTGAAATGTACAGCATGTTGATTAAAGGGAATACAGATTACAATGTAGCTACTAAAACCGGATTGGGCGGAACAAAAATCTGTTTTGATGCGCTGATGAACGATCAGATTGACTTTTACCCTGAATATACCGGGACAGGTTTACTGGTTTTATTACAGCCTGATCCAAAAATTGCAAAGGAAATTGCGCACGATAGAAACAAAACTTATGATTATGTCTCTACCGAATTTGAGAAAAAGTTTAAAATCAAATGGCTAAAACCAATCGGTTTTAATAATTCTTATGCTTTAATGATGCGGCAAAAACAATCAAAAGAACTGAATGTTAATAGCATCACAGACCTTAAAAATTATCTGAATAAAAATTAATGACACTGCTAGAAGAATACTTACAGATTCGGAAATATTCCGAGCAGATTTGTGAACCTTTACAAACTGAAGATTATGTGGTGCAGCCTGTTGTAGATGTAAGTCCACCTAAATGGCATTTGGGGCATACCACCTGGTTCTTCGAAACCTTTATATTGAAGCCATTTTCGGCTAACTATCAGGTATATAACGACGATTATAATTTTGTATTCAATAGTTATTACGAAACCGTTGGCAATCGGGTAATCCGTACCGACCGGGGTAATTTAAGCCGGCCAAGCGTGAACGAAATTTACCAATACCGGGCTTATGTAGATGAAGCCATGACAATTTTTTTAAACACACCTTTAAAGGATGAAGTTACGGAATTGTTGGTTTTGGGCTTTAATCACGAGCAGCAGCATCAGGAATTGTTATTAACCGATATTAAATATATTCTTGGCAATAATCCATTATTCCCTGTTTACACTAAAGATAAAAAAGAAATTTTAGCGAGTGAAAATGAATCTGGTTTGATCGATATCTCAGCAGGAATTTACGAAATCGGTTATGAAGGAACGGGTTTTAGCTTTGACAATGAACTGAACAAACATAAAGTTTACCTGCACGATTTTGCCATCAGTAAAACATTAGTCAGCAATGCTGAATTTTTGGAGTTTATCAAAGCAGGCGGATATGAAAATTTTAATTATTGGCACTCCGAAGGATGGGATTGGGTAAAAAGCAACGGCATCACATCACCCATGTACTGGCATTTGATTGATGAAGAATGGTTTAATTACACTTTGGACGGACTTTTACCAATTGATCCGAATGCGCCGGTAAGTCATGTCAGTTATTACGAAGCTTACGCCTATGCCAGTTGGAGCGGCATGCGTTTGCCAACCGAATTTGAATGGGAAGTGGCGGCAAAAAGCTTTAATTGGGGCGAAAGGTGGGAGTGGACTGAAAGCGCATACCTCCCTTATCCTGGCTTTAGTAAAGCACCCGGGGCAATTGGCGAATATAACGGCAAATTTATGGTCAATCAGAAAGTACTTCGCGGAGCATCCATAGCTACTCCGCAAAATCATTCACGCATTACTTATCGAAATTTCTTTCATCCGCATTTAAGATGGCAATATACGGGCATACGCCTGGTAAAATAAAATAAACATGAGCACCACTACCATTGAAATAACAACCGACAACAAAACGCAATTTCTTCAGGAAACCTTAACAGGACTACGATCTGAGCCAAAATTTATGCTTTCCAAGTATTTTTATGATGCTACCGGAGACCGCATATTTCAGCAGATTATGGAAATGGAAGAATATTATCTAACCAATGCAGAAATGGAAATCCTCCAGTATCAGTCTGCGCAACTTTCGCAAGCCATATCTGCAGATGGTACTGCCTTCGACCTGATCGAGTTGGGTGCCGGTGATGCCACCAAGTCCATTCATCTGTTAAAATCACTGATGGACGATCAGATGGAATTTAGTTATTTTCCGATTGATATTTCAGCGCATGTAATTTCAGATCTGGAAGAAAATCTGCCTAAAAAACTTCCTTCGTTGGATATTAAAGGGCTAAATGGCGATTATTTCGACATGCTGAAAAAAGCCACTGAACTGTCGGAACGTAGAAAAGTGGTGCTGTTTATGGGCGCAAATATTGGTAACATGACAATTGCCGATGCTGAAAGTTTCTGTTTGTCTTTAAAGCAATTACTTTCTCCAAACGACCTGCTCATTATCGGTTTCGACCTCAAAAAAAATCCACAACAAATTTTAGCTGCCTATAACGATAAAGGCGGAATTACCAGATCTTTCAATCTCAATCTACTTCAACGCATCAATAAAGAACTCGATGGTGATTTTAATATTGATCAATTTGAACATTATGCCAGTTACGATCCGGCATCAGGTGCCTGTAAAAGTTACCTTATCAGTTTAAAAAACCAGATTGTAAATATTGGCCGCCATGCCATTCATTTTATCGAAAATGAATATATTTTTATGGAAATCTCACAAAAATATTCTTTAGGTGATATTGATCAACTGGCCGCGAAAACAGGCTTTAAACCTCTTCAACGTTTTTTTGATCACAACCAATATTTTGTAGATGCCATTTGGAAAGTAGATTAGCTCTTGCCATCTAAAACTTGTAACAACCGGTTTAAATCCTCTTCCTTATTATAAAAATGGAAGGAAATCCTTGTACCTGCCCCTCTTGGTGAGCAGAGTATTTTGGCGGCAACAAGTTTATCTACTGTTTTTTGATCCAGCGGCATACTCATAATTGTCGATTGATACTTTCTGTCGAGCATCCAGTCGGGAACTAGTCCTCTTGAATTTAGCTCCAATCTTGCTTGATTACTGAGCGTTTGCGTGGTTTTTTCAATCCAATCGAAACCAAATGAACCAAGATAATTTAAACTTTCGTTTAACGTGCCGAAGTTTAAGGTATCCAGATGCCCGGGTTCGAAACACATAGATAAATGATCTTTGCCTTTTAAGAAAGGCACTGTAGGTAATTCGGCCAGTTTGTTTTTATTATAAATGGCATCTTTCATCTGGTCGGAAAGCAAAGCATAACCGTTTCCATATCCAGCTAAAAGCCACTTGTAACCACTACCAATCAATGCATCTAAGCCCGATTTTTCAAAATTAAAATTTGTTGTTCCTAAAAACTGAGTGCCATCACCAATCAATAAAAGATCAGGATATGTAGCTTTTAGCTTTTGGATAAATTCATCATCCATTCTAAATCCACTAATGTATTGTACCACGCTAAATGCTAGTACAGTAGGTTTAAATTTTTCTATGGCAGTGATGATGTTTTCTTCTAATTTTTCATGAATAGCTATACTATGGTATTCAAAACCCATGCTGATTATAGGGTAGCTCACAGATGGATATTCTTCTTCCAGCAATAGAAAACGATGGTTTTTGTCCAATCCACTTAATAAAGTATTAAAACCGACTGAGAAATTCTGAACCAGATAGGTATTCTCAGGTTTTGAACTGAAAAGTTTAGCAATGTTATTTCTGAGGTCAGTAATAATGGGCATATTTTCCATCTTGAAAATGCTCCCACCTGCTATAAATGCCTGGTCATGTTGGGTTCGCCATTCAGCCAAATTGGTCGATAAAATGCCTGAATTGGCAGTATTGAGGTACGTGTATTCTTTTAGGATCGGAAAAGATAGGTTCATGCCCAAAATTAAAAGAATTATGCATTAAAAAATAAATGCTGCCCCCAAAATTGATTTTTATACAAACCTATGAGAATCACGTTTGTTAGGTTAATACAATCTGCTCATATTACTATGGAAAATCAAACATCGATACTGGTTACGGAACTTAAAAAATTATTAAATGGGGGTGGAGCACATGTAGGGTTTAAAGATGCAGTCACTAACCTGCCTTTTAATCTCCTGGGCGAAAAGCCTTATAACCTACCATACAGTATTTGGCAATTGGCCGAACACATTAGAATCGCTCAGTGGGATATGCTCCAATTTAGTAAGGATGGATCGCATCAATCGCCTAAATGGCCAGACGAATATTGGCCTAAAGAACTGGCGCCTAAAGATGAACATGCCTGGAACAATACCCTAAAACAGATTGATGATGACTTGGAAGAATTTATTGCTTTATTAGATTCTTCAGACTTATATGAGCCAATTCCGCATGGCGATGGACAAAGTGTACTACGCGAGGCCTTACAGATTGCCGATCATAATGCTTACCATATTGCCGAAATTGTTGTCGTCAGGCGTTTATTGGGTGCCTGGAAAAGCTAAAGGAAATTGTCTCGTTTGGGCTTGTACTTTGCCGCTTATGCAGCCGGTTACTATTGTTTTAATCTGCTAAATTTAACTGTTCGTTCTCGTAAAAATTGATTAATAAATAGATTTTATGTTACAAAACTCAAAAGCATTCAGCTCATTTTCTGTAGATGATGTACAGCAATTAAAAGATTTTTATCAGGGAGTACTGGGTATCGAAGTTAAAGATAATCCAATGGGCTTAATCGAATTGGTTATTCCCGGATCAGCAAATGTTTTACTTTATCCAAAGCCAAATCATGTACCTGCAACTTTTACGGTGCTTAACTTTCCTGTAGAAAATATCGATCAGGCTGCCGACGAATTGATTGCCAGGGGAGTAAAGTTTGAGATTTATAATGAAGAGTATTTAAAAACAGACAGTAAAGGCATCTCCCGTGGAAACGGAGGCCCAAGCATTGCCTGGTTTAGAGATCCTTCTGGTAATATTTTGTCTATTTTGGAAACGTCCTAAGTCTGGC
Source organism: Pedobacter alluvionis (assembly GCF_003664035.1). Classification (GTDB taxonomy): domain Bacteria; phylum Bacteroidota; class Bacteroidia; order Sphingobacteriales; family Sphingobacteriaceae; genus Pedobacter; species Pedobacter alluvionis. The sequence continues at coordinate 399,872 of NZ_RCCK01000012.1, read as the reverse complement.
TAAACTTCCGAAGTTGGCAAAGCGGAAAGGCCATAGCGCAAACTTCGGAAGTCTTTTCCCTGCCAAAATTCAAAAGTTTTACAATTAGCCTATAAGTCTAAAGCATTGATGTGCAATTTCGTATTCTTCATTGGTTGGAATAACCAATATCTTAACCTTTGAATCAGCAGTGTTAATCTCTTTTAGTTCGCCATTATAGCCTGTATTTTGAGCCGGATCCAATTCAATACCCAGATAATTCAGCTCTGAGCATACAGCCTCACGCATGTTGCTGTCGTTTTCGCCAACACCTGCTGTAAATATAATAGCATCAATGCCGTTCAATATAGCAGCATAAGCACCTATAAATTTCTTGATCCTGTAGGTATATAATTTAAGGGCTAAAACTGCTGCTGCATTTCCTTCGTTTACCATTTTTCTGATGTCGCGCATATCGCTCGAGCCACCTACACCCAAAAGCCCGGATTGTTTATTAACCAGGGTACTCAGTTGTTCTAAGGTATATCCGGAATGCTCCATTAAATGAAAAATAACCGATGGATCGATATCTCCAGAACGTGTGCCCATCATTAAGCCACTTAGGGGACCAAAACCCATACTGGTATCTATTGACTTACCATTTTTAATAGCCGTTATACTGCAGCCATTTCCTAAGTGGATGCTGATTATTTTACTGTCTTTTTTGTTTAACCAATTAATTGCCTGTTCGCTTACATATTTATGGCTGGTACCATGAAATCCATATACCCTAATGCCATGCTCTTTATAGTACGATTCTGGAATGGCATAATGATAAGCCTGTTCTGGTATAGTTTGATGAAAAGCCGTATCGAATACTGCAATTTGTTTGGCATTCACAAAAGTCTGCTCAGCTACTTCAATACACTTGTAATTAACAGGATTATGCAATGGAGCAAGTGAAAACAACTTTTTGATCTGCTGTTTTACCTCATCAGTAATAATTGTCGGACCAGAAAAATGTTCACCGCCATGTACTACACGATGACCAACAGCCGCAACATCATCAGGACTTGTAATTACTGCGTATTCTCCCTGTGTTAATAATGCCAAAACCTGTTTTAAAGCTTCACCATGGTTGGCTATAAAACCTGCTTCTTCTATGCTGTGTTTTTCGCTATTGGCATAAACTGTATGTTTTATAAATGAGCCCTCAATGCCAATCCGTTCTACCAGCCCGCTGCAAATAGGCGCTTTTTCGGGCATTTTAAAAAGTTGGTACTTTAAGGAGCTGCTTCCCGAGTTAATTACTAAAATGTTCATATTAAATATCCTGGCATTGAATCGCTGTAATTACAACGGTGTTAAAAATATCATCTACCGTGCAGCCACGGCTCAAATCGTTTATTGGTTTGTTTAAACCTTGTAACATCGGGCCAATGGCCAACGCCCCGGTTTCGCGCTGTACCGCTTTATAGGTGTTGTTACCGGTGTTTAAATCGGGAAAGATGAGCACACTTGCTCTCCCAGCTACTTCAGATCCCGGTAGTTTTTGTTTACCCACAAGTGGATCTACAGCCGCATCGTATTGTATCGGTCCTTCAATTTTTAATTCCGGATGTTTTGCTTTCACTATTGCGGTAGCTTCTCTTACGCGTTCTACATCTTCACCCTCACCAGATGTGCCTGAAGAATAAGAAAGCATGGCAATACGGGGTTCAATACCAAATTTTGCGCTACTCTCTGCCGATGAAATTGCTATTTCGGCTAATTGCTGGGCAGTAGGATTGGGGTTAACCGCGCAATCGCCAAATATGGCCACACGCTCTGGCAAGCACATAAAGAAAATAGAGGAAACCACTGATACGCCAGGTTTGGTTTTAACAAACTGTAAAGCTGGTCTGATGGTATGTTGTGTGGTATGTACAGCCCCTGAAACCATTCCATCAGCATCACCTTTATAAACCATCATCGTACCGAAATAAGAAACATCAGTCATCATATCTCTGGCCATTTCGAGGTTTACATTTTTGGCTTTGCGCAATTCATGCAAGGTATTTACATAATCATTGTAATGTGCAGAATGTCCTGGGTTGTGGATTTTTAAAACGTTCGTATCTAAATTTAATCCAAGTCGCTTAATACTATTGGTAATTTCAACCGGATCGCCTAAGAGCGTAATGTCTACAATTTCCTGGGTGATGAGTTTTTCAACCGCTTTTAAAATGCGTTCATCGTTTCCTTCCGGCAAAACGATATGTTTTTTATCACGTTTGGCCCATTTAACCAATTGGTACTGGAACATGTGTGGCGTAATACCCTGGTAGCTGAACGTGATGATTTTATCGTCCAGTGCTTTTATATCCACATACTTTTCGAAAAGTTCTATCGCTAACGCAATTTTTTTCTTGTTCTCAATCGTAATTTTAGAATGAATGCCACCAATGGTTGTAGTGGTTTCAAAAGTTCCTTTTTGTACCGCTATAATTGGGATTATGGTTTGTAAACCTTCAATCAATTTAATAATCGGCTCATCAGGTAAGCTGCCTGCGGTTAAAACAATCCCAGCAATTTTTGGATAATTGGCTGATAAGTTGGCCTGAAGCGCGCCAATAATAATATCGCCACGATCGCCCGGGGTAACAATAAGCAGGTTATCTTTAATGTGCCTTAAAAAATTAGGTAACATCATGGCTCCTGTTACAAAATTATCAACCTGATTATCCAATAATTCAGAACCAAAAAGCACTTCGCCACCTAAGGCTAAAGTAATTTCGTTCATAGTTGGACTTTGCAGACCATTTTCAGTTGGAATAACGGCGATAAGCAGTTCCGTCGGCAACTGATTGATTAAAGCTTGTTTAATACGCTCCGCTTCCTCTGGATTCACCATATTGGCCACTACACCTAATACCTGTACATCACGCAACAGGAAGTTCCGGTAGATATTGATGGCTGATTTAAAAAGCTGACTTGCCGTTTTGTTTTTCCCTGATACCACTATTAAAACAGGTGCACCTAAGTTTTTGGCCATTAAGGCGTTCGATTCGAATTCAAAGGCCATTCCTTCACCTAAAAAGTCGCTGCCCTCAATTACGGTGAAATCGTAGTTATCTTCTAGTTTTTTATATTTACTGATGATGGTATTGATAATTGCTCCGCTATCTTCTGATTGATGGAGCATTTCTTGCCGGGTAAAGGCAAAAGCATCTTCATATTTAACAGGAAGCGAAAAATAATCTAACATCGCTTCTACATGTTCATCTTTTTTATTCGGATCGTCTTGTGCAATAATCGGTTTAAAATAACCTACCTTTTGGGTTTTTGCCAGTAACATATTGATCATCCCGAAAGCAATTACTGATTTTCCGGTATAGGGTTCGGCCGAAGCAATGAATATATTTTTAGTCATAAATAAGGAGCAATGTATAGGAATAACCAATTACGCCCAATATAGTTGGAAATATTTATTTTAAAAACTAAAGTAGGTTAAGTTTTAAAAGGTTACACAAACCCGTTATTAAATGGGGCTCAAAATAAGGTTTAATGGCAAGAAAAAAACTGGATCAATATGGTTTTTAACGTTGGATTAAGCCATTTTTAAACCGTTTTTTACGAATTTGATTCAATTAATAACTTTAACATTTTTAGCCTATGGATGAGTGGCAGGTTCACTTTTGCATCAGGATTAAGCTTTAAAGGCATAAAATGACTTTCCAGAAAATGGGCATAATCGGTGATTACGGTAGCCTGATTCAGATAAATTGGAACCTGTTGCTTGCCGGCTTGGGTAAAAAAATCTTCTAGCTGCTGTATTTCTTGAATCGTCATCTTACAAAGTTATCATTCTATTTTGAGCAGATCGAATTAAATTTATTTGTCAGTTGGTATCTGCCTAGTGCTCAATCATAATGATTTAAATATTATTCTGATTAGCGCTATAGTTTATTTTTGCACTAAAAATTTTAGTTTAAATTTGTGCTTCCCTAAAATAATTGTTTTGTAATTGTGTGGCCAGAGAATGGATAATAGTGAAATAAGAAAAGATCTACATCATGTTGAAATCGCTCCGGTTGTTTCTTCATTTAAAAAGGAGCATTACCGAAAAGAAACGGTGTGGCACCGGGATTGGAAGTTGTCTTTTCCGCCTTCGTTTAGAGAGGTTGCCTTTTATGATGCTGCAAATTCAGATACTCACCGGGCAGATATTTTTACACCGTCGGGTTATACCATCGAGTTTCAGAACTCTCCAATAACACTTGCCGAACTGAACAGCAGAGAGGCTTTTTACCCAAATTTAATATGGGTATTAAATGGTAAAAAATTTAAAGGTTTTAAAATATTGAAACATCTGCCTGATGTTGATGATCCCAAACTAAAGGATTATGAGTTCTGCCATTCCGATCACCTTTCAATGGTTAGAAAAACAGAAGTAATGCAGGGAATACCCAATCCAAAAATACTTAATTTTTACCATCCGGAATTGCAGGGAGTTAAATTCACCTCAAACCTATATTCTTTTTGCTGGAAACAACCGCATAGTGTATGGTATTTAGCTACCGCTAAAATTATTGTCGACTTAGGCGGGCATTTTTTATATGAACTAAAACAGCGTAAACAACTAAACGGAAATTACCCGTACCTGGAAATGTTAAAGAGAAAAAACTTTATCGATTGGCATACCCCGCCGGAAGTTTAAGATAATACTAAGTAAAAAAGCATTTGAGATTGCGATATAGACAGATGGAAAGGAAATCTCACTAATAAAAAAACGTATTAAAACGCCAGCTATAGTAAGCGTTTTAATACTTCCAGCAGTTTATTTCATACTGTCGTTTATTTTATTGATCATTACTAAATGGCTTTGAACAATTGGTGCAGTTTTAGTTGCAAAAGATTTAAGATCTGCGTCTTTTCCATCTTTTGATTCATCTTCCATTAATTTTAAGGTAGATTTATGTCCGTCGACCATTGCGCTTACATAAGCTTTATCAAAATCTGCACCTGTTTTTTTGCTTAGGTCGTCCATTTTTTTCTTGTGCTCATCATCAACTGTACTTGGCAGTGTAATGTTTTTTTGTTTTGCTATGGCAGTTAATTCGGTATTAGCCATACCATGGTCTTTAACCATCATGGTTGCAAATTCTTTAACCTGTGGATTACTGCTTTTTTCGAGGGCCAGTTTTCCCAATTCTACTTCTGCTATACCACCAACAGCTGCCTGAGTAGTGAATTTGGCATCAGCTTCTTCAACTGCAATTCCGCCAGTGGCTGCAACGTTCGAGGTGGTGTCTTTTGTCCTGTTTAAACTATCGGCATTTTCTTTGGCATCTTTATTTCCACCATTACAAGCCAGAAAGGCCAGGGCAGAAATGGCCATTACATACATTAACTTTTTCATATCCATTGTTTTTGTTGTATATGGATAACACGTTTTAGCGCAAAAGGGTTTTAAGCTTTTAAATATTCGTTGATTCATACAATAGCCAGTTGCTCTGAAATCTAAATAAGTTAATCGGGAGAAATTAATATTATGCCAAAAGTTCCTGAAATGAACTGTCATCATTGAGTTCACTTTGCAATACAATGCGGGGGATCGTCATTGCTGTAAGACTAACTATTTCTTCAACAGCGTATCAATCTCCGCATTAAATTCTTTCACAAATTCATCATAAAATTTACCGGTTGCCGGGCCATTAAAACCTGTATGGATCTGGGCTACATTTCCCTGTTTATCGATGATAATGGTAGTTGGGAAAGATAAAAATGAATCAAGCGCGGGTAACGATTCAGATACCACCTGTTTGTCCGCTGTACCTGCCAATACCTGGTCGTATTCGATACCAAAACGTTCTCTGAAACGGGTCATTACTTTCTTTGCATATTCAGGCTCGGTTGAACGTTCGTAATGCAAAGCAATAATTTCTACACCGCGGTTTTTGTTTTCTTTATACCAAGGCGCCATAAAAGTAGCTTCGTCAACACAATTAGGGCACCAGCTACCAGTGATGGTTAAAATCACCACTTTGTTTTTATACTTTTCATCTTTTAGCGAAATCTTTTTTCCATTTAGATCAGGAAAGCTAAAATCAAGTGTTTTGTATCCTTTTTTCAGATAGGTAAGTTTATAAGGATCTGGTAGGGCAGCATCTTTATTTTTGGTTCCGGTAAAAGGCTGACTACCTCTCGCTCCTAAAACTTCACCCTTAATAGCACCATCTGCCTGGAAAGTTCCTTTGTAATAAGCAGGAGAGGAGCCGATAAAACTAGAAAGCTGAAATTCATTTCCTTCTACAACACCTTCCAGATAACGCGAATCGCCGGTTACACGGAGAAAAGTGCCTGTAAGTCTGTTTCCTGTCTGCTTAAATAAACCTACTGTTTTTTCTTCTTTACCATTTGGCGATGTAAAAACCACATCGTAACTACCAGAATAGTCTGCTGCGGCAGGTTTGTCAGTTTTAAAACGGTAATTTTTGTGCTCGGCAATAATGACTAAAGGTTTACCAGCTTTATCCTGTTTTCTTAACGTACCCGTTAATTGATCACCAACTATCGCAAACGCAAGTTCGTTATCAAACTGATCCAGTTTGACAAAAAGCGAGTCGGCAGTTTGTTTTACAGGGCCACCTTCGAAACGCTCTTCAGCATTGCGGAAATATAATTTTTGCTGACCGTTTTTTTTGCTGATCTCGAAGTTGAAAGGGATTTCTAATCCTTCCTTTACTTTAGCTATTCCACGCCAGTTACCGGGGGCAACAAATGTTTTTTGGTTTTTCTCCTGAAGTTTTGCTGCCTGTTTCTTTACCAGGGCCGTTTGTTCCTGAGCGTAGGTGAAGGTTATTGATATGGCCATTACGGCTGTTAAAAGGGATTTAAGTTTCATTGGGACTGTGTTTGTCGACTAAATTACTAGACAAAGATATGGATGTAATTGTCAAAGAAAAAATATTTCAATAAAAATCTATAAAAACTATAGGATAAATGGAATTAATTATACCTTTGCCGAAGTTATTTTAAAATACTTATCAAGAAAGGCGGAGGGAATGGCCCTGTGAAACCTTAGCAACCATCTAATTTTTAGAAATGGTGCTAATTCCATCCCAGATGAATCTGGGGTAGTTAAGTCAGTTGTTTGCGCTATCCTTATATAAAATATATGGAGCACTTCTGATTTAAGAGGTGCTTTTTTTTTGCCCTGAATGCCTTCTTGAAATTAAATTATGCATTAAATAAAATCATTCAAATGAGAAAAACAGACAAGCTAAAATCGCCTTATGTAAATCCTTGTGTAGACTCCCAAATGCGCTAGTCCTGTTAAAATTGCTCCGTTTTAACAGGCACTTTTGATCTAACCATCCCATTTTATTTTAATAAAACACGGTTATTAACCGTTAGGGATTCGTTTTGCCCAAAATTTATCTTTTAACTAATTTTTAACACACACATGATCAAATTTTTAAAATCAATGGCATTCATCTTACTGCTCTTTATTACGCAGCAGGTATTTGCTCAAAATGTCACCGTTACCGGAACGGTAAAGTCGGCAGATGGCGAGACACTGCCCGGCGTTTCTATATTTATCAAAGAAACCAGGCAAACTACCATTTCTGATGGGAAAGGTGTTTTTTCTATCAGTGCGCCTGATCAAGGTACTTTAGTATTTTCTTATATCGGTTTTAAAACCCAGGAAATACAAATCAATAAAAATGCCGGGCCGATTTCAGTCATTCTTCAATCAAGCGATAATGCGCTGGATGAGGTAGTGGTTACCGCATTGGGAATTTCGAGGCAGAAAAAATCGCTCGGTTATGCTGTTCAGGAATTAAAAGGACAAGATCTGGCCGAAGCTAAAGAATCTAACCTGGTAAATGCACTGGCTGGAAAAATAGCCGGAGTTAGGGTAACGAACAGTCAGGGGAGCATGGGTTCCTCTCGCGTAGTCATCAGAGGAGAAACATCTATAGCCGGAAATAACCAGCCATTATTTGTGGTTGATGGGATTCCGGTAGATAACTCTCAGTTAAATTCTGCAGGTGCAAGAGATTATGCGAATGCCATTTCAGATATCAATCCGGAAGATATAGAATCAATTAGTGTGCTAAAAGGACCAAATGCAGCGGCATTATATGGCTCCAGGGCTGCCGCAGGGGTGATCTTGATTAAAACCAAAACAGGTAAATCGAAAAAAGGATTGGGCATTGATATTAACTCCAATGCCGTTTTAGAAACATTGCTCACCTTGCCGGTTTATCAAAATGCTTTTGGTCAGGGATCAGAAGGGAAGTTCAGCTATGTGGATGGTGCTGGTAAAGGTATTAATGATGGGGTAGATGAGAGCTGGGGACCAAAACTGGATGGAAGGTTAATCCCGCAGTTTTTTTCAAAAGGAGTGGCGGTTCCATTTATAGCCCATCCGGATAACGTACGCGATTTCTTTCAAACGGGATATTCATTAAATAATGGGGTATCGGTCGCAGATGCGGGCGAAAAGTACGATTACCGCATCTCCTACAATAACCTTAAACAAGTAGGCATTGTGCCGAATTCCGGACAGGGCAAAAACTCATTTGTATTAAATACGTCACTGAAGATAACACCAAAACTGACCTTAACGGCTAATGCGAATTATAGCAAACTTAATTCAGATAATTTGCCTGGCACTGGAGGTTCACGTTCTACAAGTACCATGTTACAGTTTACGTGGTTTGGCCGTCAGGTTGATATTAACCAGTTAAAAAACTATTTGGATGAAAATGGAAAAACGTTTAACTGGAATAACAGCTATTACAGCAACCCATATTGGGTAGCTTACGAAAATACAGTTTCGCAGAACCGCAGTCGCATTATCGGTAGTTTAGCCCTTAATTATAAAATTATTGATGGCCTTGATTTCAATTTCAGATCGGGTACAGATTATTACAACGACAGGCGTAAAGTTAGAATCGCTTATGGTACGAACGGAACACCTTTTGGATCTTACACAGAAAGTGCCTTTACCGTAAGCGAGAATAATACCGATGCAACCTTAAACTTTAACAAGCAGTTAAATGATGATTTTAGCTTAGAATTATTGGGTGGTGGTAACATCCGCAGGCAATATATTGAGCAGAATGATCAAAGTGCACCTAAACTAGCCATCGCCGGACTTTATACCCTTAAAAATTCTCGTGATCCCCTGATTTCATCCAATAATTTATCGCGTTTAAAATCATATAGTATTTATGCATCAGGTCAGATCGGTTTCAGAAATTACCTTTTCGCCAACATCACGGCACGTAACGATTGGTCGTCTACTTTACCAGCACAGAACAGGTCTTATTTTTACCCGTCATTTAACGGAAGTTTTGTAGCAACCGAAGCATTTGACATTAAAAGTGAAACTCTTAATTATTTGAAAATACGTGGGGGCTGGTCTAAAGTTGGTAAAGATGCGGATCCTTACCGTTTGATCAATACTTATGCATTTAGTGCGCCGTTTAACGCAAACCCTCAACTTACCACAAGTAATATCGACCTTAATCCTAACCTTAAACCAGAAACTACCACTTCAACAGAACTTGGCGTTGAGGCTGTTTTCTTTAACAAAAGGTTACGTTTCGATTTAAGTGCATACAATACCAATAGTTACAATCAGATTTTGGCAGCCGATGTAAGTCAAAGCACCGGATTTAGCTCAAAACTGCTTAATGCCGGAAAAATAAACAACAAGGGTATAGAAGCACAATTGGGTATTACACCAATTAAAAAGCAGTTTACATGGGATATTGATTTCAATTTTGCAGCAAACAGGAGTAGGGTAATTGAACTCGATGCAGAGAAATTATTAACGAATTACATTGTAGCTACCAACTCAGCGCAAGTGATTGCTACCGTTGGACAACCTTATGGATCGCTTTTCGGAACAGCCTTTTTAAGAGATGGTAATGGAAATATTATTGTAAATGCTACAGGCGCACCAGCTACAAACCCGACCAAACAGGTATTGGGAAAATATACACCAGATTGGATTGGCGGGGTGTACAATACCTTTACGTATAAAGGTATAAGTTTAGGCGTATTGGTTGATGCGAGTATTGGTGGTTCTATTTACAATGGTACTTATGCAACAGGCACTTATACCGGAGTTTTAGCCTCCACGCTTCCGGGAAGAGCAGCAGAATACGGCGGTATTTCTTACTATTATCCAGATAATAAAAAGGAAAATGGCACCGTAAGGGTAAACGGAACAGCTCCGACAGGTGTAACGGTTTATGATGACGGAATTGTTTTTGATGGCGTAACTGCCGATGGTAAACGCAATGAGAAGATATTGCCTGCTCAACAGTATTACAAAACCTTCAGAAATATAGACGAAGCAAATATTTTCGATGCTTCTTACGTTAAGCTTCGTGAAGTTAAGCTTAGCTACAATTTGCCGGCCAAATGGATTCGTCCGCTAAGTTTGCAAGGCGTTTCTGTATCACTTGTTGGCCGTAACCTTTGGATTATTCACCGCAATACAGTAGATATTGATCCGGAAGTAGCCTTTAATACCGGCAACGGACAGGGGTTGGAAAGTTTATCTAATCCAAGCACACGCAGCTATGGTATCAACCTGAATGTTAAATTTTAAGTATTCCCATCATGAAAAATAAAAAACTATATATACTGGCCATTCTGGCAATTGCATTTTCATCTTGTAATAAAGAGCTGGATGAGGTGAATATTAATCCGAATGCTCCAGAAATTCCACAACCCGATTATTTACTTACGGGCACTACTAAAACTACAGCCGATACGTATTGGGGGGGAACCAATAATATGAACTCGAGCTTGCTTTTTGCACAACATTGGGCTAAGGTTCAGTATACCGAAGAAGATCGTTTTATCTTTTCGAACAGTAGCTTTACCTCTTTATGGTCTACTGGCTACGCACAAAGTATTGCTGGCTTTAATAAAATTATCGAATTGGGCGATGCACAAGGCAATCCAAACTATAGAGGAGTTGCACTTGTATTAAGGTCGTGGGTATTTTTGTTACTTACCGACGCTTATGGGGATATACCATATTCACAAGCTGGAAAAATTAAACAGTTTGTTACGCCAGTTTACGATAAACAAAAGGATGTTTATTATGGTATTCTTAACGATTTAAAAACTGCTCAGGCAGCTTTGGATCCTGCTTCAGGAAAAGTTATAAGCGGAGATGTGATTTATAGCGGCAATATTGCTTTATGGAAAAAGTTTGCCAATTCTTTACGTCTTCGTATCGCTTTACGCATTGCGGATAAAGAGCCAGCTAAATCTAAGCAGGTAATTGATGAAATACTTGCTGAAGGTGGCACTTATATTAATAGCAAATCGGAGAATGCACAACTTTTCTACAGTGATTCGCCACAGCAAAATCCTGTAGCAGCATCATTCGAAACCAGGAATGATTACCGGATCAGTAAAACCATCGTAGATAAACTTTTTGCGCTAAATGATCCAAGACTACCAATTTATGCAAGCAAAACTGATAATGCAACACCTCAAACGTACGTAGGTATTCCGAACGGCTCAACAAATTCAGAAGCCAGTGCAATAGGTTTGGCAAATTCCTCAAGACCAGGAACTTATTTTTTAGCACCAAAAGCACCTGCTGTGATTTTTAGCTATGCCGAATTGCTTTTTGATAGGGCTGAAGCCGCCGCAAGAGGCTTTACTACAGAAAATGCAGCTGATCTGTATAAACAGGCCATCAGGGCATCATTTGATCAATACAGTATCGGTGGAAGTGCTGTTGATGATTATATTAATCAGGCTTCAGTACAATATGATGCTGGTAATTATAAAAAATCAATTGGTGAGCAAAAATGGATTGCTTTGTTTGGTCAAGGATTGGAAGCCTGGGCCGAGCAGAGAAGATTAGATTATCCGCAATTAACTGCATCTGTTAATACCGTTTTGAGTGGTAAAATTCCGGTGCGTTTTATCTATCCTGGTACAGAACAATCTTTAAACGGACAGAATTATAAAAATGCGGTAAGCAGTCAGGGTGCTGATTTATTAACCACCAAACTTTGGTTTGATGCTTTTTAATGTCTTGATACAATGTTATTAAGTTAAGAATTTTTAACCACAGATGCACACAGATAAACACGGATTATATCTGTGTTGCATCCTTTTTATCTGTGGTTAAATTATAACTATAAACCAAAAACGTCCCGGTTTTAAATCGGAACGTTTTTTTATCAGAGAAATAGATATTTAGCCTCTTCAGGCTCTTTATTTCTACAAGCTATTCATCTGGATAAATCTTCTGCGGCATTACTTACCCTTGTTTTCAGATCTTCTGTGTAACCCTTTGCTTTATCTGCCCATTGTGGTGCACGATCCAATAATTCGTCAACGATAGATTGTCCGGTAATTGGATCTTTCTTCGTGATATATTTCACACCTGCATATACTGCAGCGCCAATAATTGCTGTTTTTAAAATTCCCATGTTCTTTTCTTTTTTAGTTAAACATTTTGAGTTCGTTAAAAGTTTTAGACGATTCTAAATAACTGTTGTTACAAATCCACTTAATTGACGATGAAATAAAAGTGTTGTTTTTTGTAACAAAAGCACGTAAACAACAGAGAATAGCGATTATGTTTATCTGTGCCTCGTGGCAAATTATGCATAAGCGTGGTTGATTAAAAACCAACTGATAAATATAAATCAATCTTGATAGCGGCCAGAAACTTGGGCAACAGAGATGAACCGACTCCGCATATTCAGATCAGGATCAAATAGGTAAGCCGAATCCGCCAAAAGAACACCCGAAGTTAGCGAAGATGATGCGCCAAGTTGGTAGATTGATTATAAACCGTTATTTTAGGCATGGTTACAAGATGAGAATCGGGTATTTAAACTTTTTAAGGAGATTTTAAGACTTACTTTAGGTACCGATATCAGTCTGGAAGTGTGGTATTTATCCAAATATGTTATTGGCCGCACTACCCTTCCAGATTGATGGTAACTTTAGTGCCGCTGTGGCCATTGCCGAAATGCTGATCCAGAGTCACTATGGTTTAGTCTGCAATTTCAGATGCATGGAAAGCCTTTGGTGAAATAAAAGAACTCAAAGCAAGAGGTGATTTTACGGTTGATATGAACTGGAAAGAGGGTAAAAATATCTCCTGCAAAATCACTTCTGCAATAACGCAGCAGTGAATGCTAAAATAAATGGGAAGCTAAGCAATTACGCTCAAACCATAAATTAATCAACTCTATACCGATAAACATTATTGAAGACACAAATGAACAGATCACATCAAACTAAAGGATACTTCAGGCTGGGCGCATTGGCAATGGCCATTTCTCTTTTTGCCATGGCTAATAGCAAAGCGCAGACCATTATACCTATCGAAACGGCCCATAATGCACTGGTTTTACAGGCCGATGCAAAAAAAGATGTGAATACCATTTTTTTTGGAAAAAAACTTAGCAATAGACAGGAATATGCCCAGGTTAATGATCAGTATAAGCAAACAGAAGATTATACCGGACAGTTAAATTCGGCTTATACGCCATCTGGAACTAGAAATCTGGTAGAGCCTGCCATTAGTGTTACCCATGCCGATGGCAATAATTCGCTCGATCTGAAGTATGAAGATCATACCGTTACCGCAATTAATGATAATGTAAGTTTATTAAAGATCAGGTTAAAAGATCCGGTGTACAATTTCGAAGTAACGCTGTTTTATAAATCTTTTTACAAGCAGGATGTAATAGAGCAATGGACAGAAATTAAACACAGCGAAAAAGGTAATGTGGTATTGCATAAATATGCTTCGGCCAACCTGCATTTAAAATCGCCACATTTTTGGCTGAACCAATACCACGGCGATTGGGCAAAGGAAATGCAGCCTGAACAAAGTGAAATTACCCATGGGATTAAAACTTTGGATAGCAAATTGGGCACTAGAGCCAACCTTTTTCAGTCTTCGGTTTTCATGATTTCGATGGATAAACCTGCAGAAGAGCATGCAGGCAATGTTTTATACGGCGCTTTGGAGTGGAGCGGTAATTTTAAGATTGATCTGGAACTCGATTATCAGAATAACCTGCGCATTATTGCAGGGATGAATAATTATGCTTCTCCGTACAGCTTAAAACCGGGCGAAGTTTTTGCAACCCCGGCGTTTTTGTATACTTTTTCTAACCAGGGGAAAGGCGATGCAAGCAGAAAATTGCAGAATTGGGCACGCAACTATAAAATATTAGATGGTAAAGGCAGCCGCTTAACACTTTTGAACAATTGGGAGGCCACTTATTTCGATTTTAACGAACAAAAACTGGCCGAGTTGTTAAAAGATACCAAAAAACTGGGCGTCGATTTCTTTTTGCTTGATGATGGCTGGTTCGGGAATAAATATCCGCGTAACGATGATCATGCGGCTTTGGGCGACTGGCAAGAAAATAAAAAGAAACTGCCAAATGGTATCGCCTCATTGGTAAAAGAAGCCGATAATGTTGGAACACGGTTCGGGATCTGGATTGAACCTGAAATGGTGAGTCCTAAAAGTGAACTTTACGAAAAACATCCGGATTGGGTGGTAAAACAACCAAACAGACCTGAATACTATTTTAGAAACCAATTAGAATTAGACCTGAGTAATCCGAAAGTACAGGACTTTGTTTTCGGTGTTGTAGATGGTCTGTTTACTAAAAATCCGAAACTGGCCTATATTAAATGGGATTGTAATGCGGTAATTTACAATGCATACTCTGCACATTTAAAAAATCAATCGCACTTTTACATTGATTACGTAAAGGGATTGTATAGTGTACTGCAAAGAATCCGTGCAAAATATCCAACTGTACCGATGATGTTATGCTCTGGTGGAGGTGGAAGGGTAGACTATGCTGCTTTACAGTATTTTACAGAGTTTTGGCCAAGTGATAATACTGATCCGTTAGAACGTATATTTATGCAATGGGAATACTCTTATTTTTACCCTGCGATCAGCAGCTCCAACCATGTAACCGATTGGGGAAAACAGTCCATAAAGTTCCGTACCGATGTTGCCATGATGGGTAAATTGGGTTTTGATATTGTGGTAAGTAAACTGCCTGAAAAGGAACTTCAGTTTTGTCAGGAAGCCATTAAAAACTATAATGATGTGAAAGGCATTATCTGGCAGGGTGAACAATATCGTTTGGCCGATCCGTGCAGCGGTAGTGTAGCTTCGATGTTGTATGTAAACGATCAGAGAACGGAAGGTGTAATTTTTAACTACCTGGTAAATTACCGTTATGGCGAAGGCAGTAAATATCCGGTTAAATTGAATGGGTTGGATGCAGCAAAGAAATACCAGATCAGGGAGATTAACTTGTTTCCTGGTACAAAATCGCCGATTGATGGCAACAAAACCTATACAGGAGATTTTTTAATGACGGTGGGTTTCAACCCGGTTTTAAATACCAATAGAACAAGTGTAGTGCTGAAGTTTGAGGAGGTTAAATAAATTAACTTATTTCTTTAAGTCGGTTACACTTAATATGGAATTAAAACTGCACTGTAACTTTAACAATTTCATAATACTGGCTAATCATCTTACTAATAACAACGGTTCATATTTGTTTAACAAGGCGAACCAAATAATAAGAAGATTTAAGCACAATGATATGAGACTGATTTCTTGCGTAGCGCTATTAATGGTTATTCCAGCAATTGGGCTTTTAACCAAAGCGAATAAATTTACTGACAAAAAAAATCCTGATGTGCCAGTACATGAACAGGTTGTAAATGACTCAGTTTCATTTACGTTGATCAATCGTGATGGTGCACCTTCTAACTTTGATCATAAACCTACTGTATGTTCAACTGATTATCGATTGAGCTTTTTTAAACCGAATACCTCAATTGAGGGCGGTTATTTACATATTAGTAAATAAAGTAGCTCGGTTGCTTTAAGGGAATAAATAGAAGATGGTTCCTGAAAGTGCATTGATTCTTCACTAGTAATTAGTTTACTTGTTAGCTGGTCACTGGTGTTGGTCACCTATCCGGTTTTGAGGAGATTGTATTTTAATGGCGATTTTACTTTAAACGCTGTCATGTTGAACTTGTCGAAACACCTAAGGGTATAGCAGGTCTTTCGACTACCACCATTTACATAATAGAAAGGCTCGTCAATGACGATACCCCGAGGCTACTTCAAACGCAAACTACTTACCTTCCCACCAGGTTAATGGAAACTTTATTTCATCAACAGAGCTTGCAATCATATCTGGTTTAAAAGCATAATGTCCTAAGGTATCCTTACTTGATATGCCCGAGAGCACTAAAATGGTTTTATAACCCATCTGTACACCTCCCTGTATATCAGTTTCCATGGTATCGCCAATAACGGTAGTTTCACTGGTTTCTAATCCCAGGAATTTACGTGCTGAACGCATCATCACCGGACTTGGTTTTCCTGTAACAAATGCTTTTCTACCTGTTGCTTCTTCAATCATAGCCGTAGTTGCAGCAATCCCCAGGTTATTCCATCCTGGTTTTTTTGGTGATGGATCTCTGTTGGTGGTGATAAATTTAGCCCCCGCAAGAATCATGTCAACTGCACGCTGAACCATTTCTAGTGTGAAGTTTCTACCTTCTCCCAATACCACAAATTCCGGATCGGTATTAACCAAAGTAATGCCATGATCGTGCAAACTGCTTAATAAGCCACCTTCTCCCAATACATAAGCGGTACCGTTCGGACTTTGATCTGAAAGGAATTTTCCAGTAGCCATCGCACTGGTATACACATGGCTTTCTTCTACTTTTATACCAAGTCCTTTTAGTTTTCGCACAACCTCTAAAGCAGTTCGCTGGCTGTTGTTGGTCATAAATGCGAAAGGAATATCTTCATCAATTAAGTTTTTAATGAATTTATCAGCGCCAAATATTAATTCTTCCCCGCTATAAATCACCCCATCCATATCTATTAATAATCCTTGTTTCATATGTTTTGTAGATTTAATCTGTTTATGTGCAAACTTAATATTTTCTTGTTCAACCAATGTTAAAATAAAGTCTTTTGAATATTCAGTTTTTTGAGCAAGATTACCAAGCGTATTTAAATAGTATTCTTTCTTGTGCATTTATTTAATAAAAAATAATGCCTGGGTTGTAGCGTATCCTCAATTTGTACCGTATTCATGAAAAATCAAATTATGAGGAACGCCTTTAAAGTAACTTTCACCTTTTTAATTGCATTAAGCACTTTGAGCGCTTGCAAAAAGAAAAACGATAATCCAATGGATTTTACCATTGATGCACAAAATTTAACCACTTGTACCGAAGGAAACTGCTTGTATGAGTATGTTAACTATGCAGCAATGGCCGATCAGCAGGCGGCACTTACAACTGGTCAATACCGGATTTTTCTGGCTACGAAAGGTAATAACTTCAGCACCACGCGGGTATATATTCAAGCACCTATGCAGGATGATAAATTTTTATTAACTGATGCTGATATCCTGGCCGGAAAAGTAAAACATCTGTTTTCTTGTGCTTCATGTGATTATATTAACTTAACTCCAATTGCAGGTACTGTTAAAGGAATTAAAGTAGCTAACATTAATACATCAGCAGAAAAATGGCTGCTTGATGCTCATATTGTTCTAGCTGTCGAGAAATCTAAAAAACCTGTAGATACCCTCCACATTAAACAATATTTTAATTTAGCAGTGAAATAAGATGCGGCGCTTATGTAATAATTTAAATGTACATAGGCGCCATTTTTCGCCAATAGTGGGGTCGGTGTGCATTACTTTCCCAGGTATGAAATTGGTTGGGTATACCTTTTTCCCACAACAAACTGCTAAGATGCTGGTTTCCGCTTAAAAAAGGATCAGTTTCACCTACCGCCAGAATTATTTCCATCTCTCTAACTGCAGATAGTAATTTATCATCGTTAAGATTAGCAATATACTGTGCTGGCATATTAAAATAAACCTTGTCGTCATGAAACCCGTTCAGTAGGTCTCTGAAATCTCCGATATTGTCTGTAAGGTCATATCTTCCACTTATACCGACTGCTTTTTTAAATAACCAGGGGTATTTCATAGCCAGGTTTATGGCATGGTAAGCGCCCATGCTACAGCCAGCAGTTGCTACGTAATTGCCATCATTTTTCTGATAGATAAGCGATAATACTTCTTCGAGAATATATTTTTCATATTGTAAATGCCTGTCTATCCGTACCGATGGAAATACTTCATCGTTATAAAAGCTTTCTCCATCTATACTGTCCACACAGAAAATCTGAAGTTCACCATTTTCTATCTGAGTATTTAAAGAAGCTATAATTCCCCAGTTTTCGTAATCGTAAAACCTGGCCATACGGGTGGGGAAAAAGATAACTGCCCTGCCGGCATGACCGAAAACAAGGAGCTCCATATCCCGTTTAAGATTCTGGCTGAACCATTTATGATATTCCCTGTTCATCGCGTTAATTCTTTATTGGAAAATTAAGGCATCAATGTTATCAGAATATTAATTAAGCGTAATGATTAACCTAATTTCTCTTTAATAGTGTGGGCCCATAAACGATAACCTTCTTCACTAAGGTGCAGTCCGTCATGATCGTAAAGTGCAGGGTTTGGCAGGCCATCTTTGTTGAGCATTTTCTTAAAAACATCAATAAATTTCCAATGGCTATTAAGTTTAATAATTTCGCTTTCGATAAGGTTATTGGTGTATCTAAACTGATCGGCCATTTGCCAACGGGTAAGGCTGGGTTTTAAGGAAATAAAATAACAGGGCAATATGCCAAACCGCTGGTTCACTTTAACCATTAACTGCTGGAAAAAGATAAATATCTCCTCAGGGTTTCTTCCATCACCAAGGTCATTATCGCCTGCATATACCACAAGTGCCTTCGGCCTGTAGTCTATCATAATTCGCTCAAAAAACCATACACATGCTGCTAATGTAGAGCCGCCAAAGCCTAAATTAGTTACTTTTATGTAATCAAAATCATCTTCGAGGCTGTTCCATAACCGAATAGATGAGCTGCCATAAAAAACAACCCCTGGATGCTCCCGATCCAAACGATGCGCCCTTTCCAATTGTTTAACTTCTTCTTCGTACCAGTACATATTGTTAAAGATAAAAAGATCTACCTTTCGAAGAATGGATTGAACATTAAGTTTATGTTATCAGCTGTAGGTTCATTAGTCATTGGTCTTGAATGCATATTGCCCAAGAATAAGAAAATTAAGTTTGGATGATTTACCTTAATGTCCTAAACTTCTTAATGGTTAGTTGATGTTAAGTGTTTTACTATTAAGGGAATAAGAAAATTAAGTTTGTGTGATCAACCTTAATGCCTTAAACTTCTTAATGGTCAATTAATTGGTGTACAGGTTTTACCGTTAAGGGAATAAGAACATCAAGTTTGGATGATCTACCTTAATGTCCTAAACTTCTTAATAGTCAATTAATTGGTGTACAGTTTTTTATCATTAAGGAAATAAGAACATTAAGTTTCAATAATCGCTCTTAACTTAATAGTTAAGAAATTAGAGGTGTATGAGTTAAAGTTGTTTCAGGTCGTCCCATTTTTTTTAAAATACGGTAATGGGAGCGGAGTGCCGAAAGAAAAGTGGTGCTTTCGTGATAAGGCAATCCAAATTCTAATGCAGTTTGTTTTACAATTATGGAGATGCGACCATAGTGGACATGGCATATTTTAGGGAAAAGGTGGTGTTCTATCTGTCGGTTCAATCCTCCAAGAAAAAATGCTGAGATGGGCGATTGAGTTGCGAAATTGGCTGTAGTACGCATTTGGTGTTCGGCCCAGGCTTCTTCCATATTGCCCGCTGCATTGGTTGTAGGAAAAGTTGTTCCTTCCACCACATGAGCCAGTTGAAAAACAAGTCCCATGGTTAATCCTTGTGCCATGTGCAACACGATGAAACCAATTGCAACCTGCCACCATGAGATCGACATCATCAATATCGGTAAACCAATAAAAATAAAATAGTAAAGAAATTTGTAGAAAAAAAGGTTAAAGTATTCAATCTTGGGATGTTTGTTTTGGCAGGCACCTACACTTTTCTGAAAAAACTTTTTATAATCTTTACGAAACACCCAGGAAAGCGAAGCCAGACTATAGAGCGGAAAGGCATACCACTGCTGGAATCGTTGATGGGGTTTTAACTCATCCTCCGCGCAGATCCGTATTAAACCCGGTGCCACTTCAATATCTTCATCATGACCAGGGATATTGGTATAAGTATGGTGCACTACATTGTGCGTAATGTTCCATACATACGGACTAGCCCCAACCATATTAAAAAGAAAACTAAAAAATGAATTGGTGCGTTTAGCACTCGAAAACGAACCATGGATAGCGTCGTGGCAGATATTAAAACCAATAAATGCACAAGTTACGCCAAGTAAAATGGTAAGCCCTAAAAGTATAGCGCCATGCAGGTTTAAAAGGAGTATTGAAAAATAAAGTACCAGAAATATGGTAAGGAAAAGAAAGGCTTTAAACCACATCAATACATTGGCGTTGATACTTCTGTTGTTTTCTTTAAAGTCGTTGTTTACTCTGCGGCGAACTTCCGAGTAAAATGTATTCCCTGTTAAACATGGGAATTTTGCTTTTGATTTCATGATCTTGTGCGATAATCTACCCCATGTACGAGGTCGATGCTCCAAGTTCATTAAGCTTAATGTATAACCTGGCCAATTGGCCAAGCTTAGTTATAAACGTAAACTATTGTGTTTTAGTTTTGGCGAAGATAGTAAATTAACGATGATACACCTGTTAAATTAAAATATTTCGGAGTCTTGCATCCTGAAAACAAAAGGCATGCAAACTTAGCCCAACAATAGTTGTTTGGAAACTAAAATAAATAAATAAAAACAAAGACTACTCGCTGTAGTTCCTCTTAGTAGCAGCATAAATATGGTACCAGATGTAAAGAATCCATATTAATACCACCGTGCTATAAACCAATTCGGGTTCAAATGAATCCCTGGTAATAAACAGCCCAATGGAGGAGATCAGGGCAGTCAGGAAGAAATAATGAATATTTTTCATAACATACTGATTTGGTGAATACTGTATGTAGTAAATATAAAGAAATGCATGCTATAATTCAAGTTTTATTTAAAAATAATTGCCAGAATGTGACTATAGCGATTGTTTTTTACTTTTAAGATACTTTGCTTGTCTTGTTTAATGGTTTTTCACTGATTTATGCCACAATTGTGGCTGTTTTACTGGTATTTATTTGGTAAAACACTTAATTCGGCTTTTGCTGCGACAGTGTATAGCGATTATGGGTAATAGTTGCAAATAAATTAAAACGACACAAAATTGTGGCAATAAGGAATTTGTATTTTTTGTAAGTTTACCTCACACAAACTAACCTGAAACAACAATACACCAATGATTAAATTTTCTTTAAGCTTAATTTCTTTTACGCTAGTTTTTTTTGGATTAAAAAACTTTTTTAATGAACCAGAGATACAACGCATATCGCCTCCCGAATTAACAATCACCAATTTTGCCGGACCTGATATTACACCTAGCCCAGCCTGTTTAGCTGTAGCGCCAACAGGAGAAGTATATGTTGGTGTTGATATGATGGGCTCTTTAGGTAAAGATCCTGGTAAAGGGCATATCCTTAAATTGATAGATAAGGATAACGATGGTAAAATGGATGAACATGTAGATTTTGCCGAAGTGGATAATCCCAGAGGTATTATTGTTCAAGGCAGTAAGGTATACGTATTGCATACCACTTTTTCGAAAGAAACAAAACAGGCAACAGGTATGAATTTGGTTGTTTTCGAGGATAAAGATGGTGACGGAAAAGCCGATGGACCTGAAAAACCACTTATTGAGCATATCAGTAATGCCAAATATATTCGTGAACGTGGCACCGACCATGCCACCAATGGCATAAGAATGGGGATTGATGGATGGATTTATATTTCTGTAGGCGATTTTGGATTCCACGACGCGGTAGACCGTTCAGGTAAAAAACTAACCATGTTAGGTGGCGGAATTATACGCGTTCGTCCTGATGGAACTGAAATGGAAGTCTATACACACGGTACACGTAATGTTTATGATGTTGCGATTGATCCTTACATGAACGTTTTTACCAGGGAAAATACCAATGATGGAGGAGGATGGAATGTTCGTTTCTCTCACCACATACAATCTGGTGAATATGGTTACCCGGTTTTATTTCAGAATTTTACCGACGAAATTATTCCTGCATTGGCAGATTTAGGTGGTGGATCGGGCACGGGTGCCTTATTTATGGATGAACCAAACTGGCCTGAACAATATAACCATGTGCCAATGATGGCCGATTGGGGCAGAAGCATGCTTTATATTCACAGAGTAACTGCTGATGGGCCAACCTTTACACAGAAAGATGAAGAGTTTATTAAGCTACCTCAAATTACCGACCTTGATGTAGACGGTTCAGGAAGACTATATTTATCGGCCTGGGATGGTGCAGGTTATTCTGGCAGCCCGAATAAAGGCTACGTTGTTCGGGCAGTACCCAATAACTGGACATACAAAGCTTTTCCTGATGTTAAAAAGGCTTCAATTAAAAAATTAACAGAGTTAATTAAATCGAATAGTGCAGTAGCCCGTTTAACTGCTTCGCAGGAATTGGTTTTGCGCAATAATAAACAAGCTATCGCAACGGCTTTAAATGTTGCTTCCGATCAAAGTTTAGCGCTTGATGTGCGTATAGCCGGTATGTATACCTACGCACAGCTCACCAAAGAAAGTAGTATCACAACTTTAGTTGAATTTACCAAAGACAAAACACTTAAGGAATTTGCTTTAAAAGCACTTGCTGATCGCAAAGCTTATATAGACAAAGTACCTATTGAACCATTTTTAGAAGGTTTAAAAGATTCTTCTCTTCGCGTTCAGGCCGCTTCAATTATTGGTTTAAACCGTTTGGGCAGGGCAGAGGTTGCCAATGTGCTTTTACAAACCAAGGTTCCTGCTTCATTTACAGCACCTGCAAAAGGCACTGAAGGACCTCATGCAACACCAAACGCAGCCATTATTTTACCTCACTTAGCTGTTCGGGCATTGGTTGATCTTGAGGCAGTAGATGCGTTGCTTGCTGCAGTTAAAACCGAAAATGCTACGCTTGCACTTTGGGCATTACGTTACATGCATACTGAAAAAGCGGTTAACGGACTAATTGAAAACTACAAACAATCGACAGATGAAAAATTAAAACAGCAGATTCTGGTTACCTTAGGCCGTTTGTATAAAAAAGAAATTGCCTATGATGCTACCTGGTGGTGGGGTACACGTCCTGACTCTCACGGGCCATACTTTAAAGCCGTTTCATGGGAAGGTTCTCCTATTATTGAGAAATTCCTGAAAGAAGAGGCTACAAAAGCCGGAGCACAAGGAAAACAATTTTATGTTGATTTAAATGCACGACAAAGGATGGATATCCCTGAATTTGCCGAAGAAGAAAAAGTAGCGACAACCGAAGAACCAAAAATTGATCTGGATAAAATCAAAAACAAAAAAGGTCAGGTAGGTAAATCATCTATAGAAGATGTATTATTAGCTATCAATAAATTACAGGGCGACCCGTTAAAAGGAAAAAATATTTTCAATAGTCAAGGCTGTATTGCCTGCCATAGCTTGAGCAAAAGCGAGAAAATGAAAGGTCCTTTTATGGGACAGATTGGCTCTATTATGAACCGTGAACAGATTGCAGAATCGATATTAAAACCTAATGCTTCGATTTCTCAGGGATTTGCTTCAGTAATGATTACTGCCAAAGGCGACCGTACGTATATGGGTTTTATTACGGAAGAAACCGCTGCTAAAGTGGTGCTTCGTAACATTGCAGGAGAAGTTTTCACCATTAAAGCAGGCGATATCCTGTCGAGAAAAGAAATGGAAACTTCGATGATGCCGGAAGGTTTGGCTAATTCATTATCATACGAAGAACTGGCTTCTTTAGTTACCTTTTTATCAGAACAGAAAAAATAATATAGTAAGTAATAGCATTTCCGGTAGTATATCGATCGGAAATGCTATTTTAATTTCCTGCTAATAACAATTCCTGCGGATAATAATAATTTCTCCGTGAACCAACTGAAAGATATAACTGGAAATACTCACCGACTTAAAAATCGCAATGCGGTATACCAGGCCAGATTTTTTATCAAAAGTGATCTCCTCACCGATATAAATCTTATCTAATTCTTTTACAGTCGTTTCTACAGTTATCAACATGTATTGGTAACATTGCCAAATCGGTCTGGTTTTGAGAAACTGGTTTATTCTTATTCCTTAAAGGAGTATTTTTAACTCACTGGTCATTGGTTCAATGGTTCATTGTAGAAGGGTAGTCATCTCAATCCGATAGCACAGCTGAAGGAGCCGCTCGAAATAATGGTAACTTGAGGTTATTTTTACGATTAAATTAATTTCTGTCACTCACATTTATTGTTCAAATAGATTAATTTGTTCCAAATTATCTACTAACCCTTCGCTCCATTACCATAGACAGAATCCATTAGTACGGTCGTCATTCATTGCTGCGTAGGACTATCGTGTGGATAGATCTCTTTTAGTTTACATTTGTTTTTAGCATCGTTGCCTAGGTCGATCGTCATGCTGATCCGATAGCTATCGGATTTATTTCAGCATCTTTCCTGCTAATAGCAAGCTTTGATGTCTTAAAGACTATAATTGGAAATAAATGTTAATTTTTTTCCGCTCTATGCCGCGGGGCATGGTACTTTGGAGCGCCAAAGTACCCAAAGCGCTTTGTCAATCCAGCAATGAGCCTTTTGCGCAATCCCACGCACATCAAAAAAACAGCGACACTTCGTTTTGTGTTCAAATTTTTTTTAAAAAAATTAAATTATCGGCTATGAACACAAAACCACTGCGCTTCAGGTTTGTTAGTGCCATTTTTACTGTCTTACACCTGTTTTTTTGATTTCCCTTGCTCTTGGGATTGACAGCGTCCTTGGTTAAAATCCTTGCTTTATTAAAGTTGGTTAGCAAAATGCCTAAAAATACTAAAAAAAGATGTGTCCACACGATAGGCGTAGTCCGTAGTCGGGAATCTTAAAGGGCTTGCATTACGATTATTCATAAGTTTACCTTGTTTCAAAGGCATTCATGAGCACTCCGTGGTTCCCCAATCAACCCGATAGCTATCGGGTTGGGAATGACAATCTCGCGCAACCTAATATTTTGCTAAAAAGACCTGTCTTTTATATTGATTTTATGAAATAATTATCTCTCAGGGTGACAAACCGAAGAAGGTTCGATCTTCTCTCAACTCCAAGCTAATCGACTTCCGACTTTGGACTGCTGACTCCGGACTTTTTTTTGTTATTTCCCCTCCATTATTTTCATAAAATTTCGTTAGTAGTTCCAGTTTAAAAAAACAAAACCTACATTTAGCGATTAAATCTATATACCTAGTAGATGAGCAGATCTGCGAGGTGTAACCATTAGTTATGGAAGACCATTTTTTTGAACAAATTAGCAACAAGCCTCTTGAACAACCAAATATTCCACCCAATGAAGTGATATCTCTTTGGGCAGAAAAGTTAATTCAAGTACTTTTTCCAGAAAATTCCCCAAGAGTATTTTCATCGATTACAGAAGTAAAAGAATATATTGCTGTTTTGGAGCTTGAGCTTTATGATATCATATCAGTGAGTTGTAAGCTTAAAAATAGCGAATGTAAAAATGCAGCGGGTCTGTTTTTTGAAAAGTTACCAGACTTGTACCGGATCTTAAATACCGATATTGTTGCCATTTACGAAGGCGACCCCGCCGCACAGAGCAGGTTTGAAGTCATCAGGACTTATCCCGGTTTTTATGCCATCTGTTTCTACAGAATTGCCCACATGCTTTATAATTTCGGTATACCGCTGGTTCCGAGAATTCTTACTGAATATGCCCATTCTAAAACAGGTATCGACATCCATCCTGCGGCTAGTATTGGCGAGTACTTCCATATCGACCATGGAACCGGAATTGTTATTGGCGAAACCAGCACAATAGGCCGTTATGTGAAAATTTATCAAGGGGTAACACTTGGTGCTTTAAGCGTTAAAAAAATATTAGCTGGTAGCAAGCGCCACCCAACGGTGGAAGATAGGGTGGTAATCTATTCGGGGGCAACCATACTGGGCGGTGAAACCGTTATCGGGCATGATAGTATTATCGGGGGGAACGTATGGCTTACCGAAAGTATCCCTGCTTTTTCTACCGCTTATCATTCGCCAATAATTACCATTAGAAACCATAAAGAAACCAATTAAAATATCAAAATATGGCAGGAATAATCGATCTGATTGGAAATACGCCAATGGCTGAACTTCAAAAGCTGAATATTAACCCGGCTGTACGGGTATTTGCCAAATTAGAAGGAAATAATCCGGGCGGTAGTGTCAAAGACAGGGCGTCGCTCAATATGATCAGAAGCGCAATAGAACGTGGTGATGTAGCACCCGGGACTAAACTGGTGGAGGCCACAAGTGGCAATACCGGCATTGCGCTGGCCATGATTGCAAGTTTATATAACTTAGACATTGAATTGGTTATGCCGGCAAATTCTACACGCGAACGTAAGGTAACTATGGAAGCCTTTGGCGCAAAAGTGACGTTGTTGGAAAGTATAGAAGTATGCAGGGATTATGCGGAAGAAAAAGGCGTTTCAAAAGGATATTTTTTGTTAAATCAATTTGCAAATCCAGATAATTACCTGGCACATTATAAAACAACCGGACCAGAAATATGGAGGGATACGGAAGGGCAGATTACGCATTTTGTAAGCTCTATGGGAACAACGGGGACCATTATGGGCTGTTCGAGGTTTTTTAAGGAAAAAAATAATGATATTCAGATTGTAGGCTGTCAACCTACTGAAGGTTCTTCTATTCCAGGGATTAGAAGATGGCCAAAAGAATACCTTCCAAAAATATTTGAACCAGAACGTGTTGACCGTGTGATGGACATTGCACAGGAAGAAGCTACAATGATGTCGAGGAGGATGGCTAAAGAAGAAGGTTTATTTGCGGGCATGAGTTCGGGCGGTGCCTGTGCAGCAGCTTTGAAACTTGCTGGCGAGCTAGATCAGGGAACCATCGTTTTTATTGCCTGCGATCGGGGAGACCGCTACCTGAGCAGCGATCTTTTTGGTTGAGGATAAATCATTAATGTTGCCGGGCTTCTCGAAGGGTTTTTCTATGTAATCTTAATGGTTTGGCATTCGCTTCAAATTTGTATTTTACACCAAGCCTAATCACTAGTTTTGCTTTTCCCATTGTTATTTTTACCTCAACAGTTGTAGTCTTAATTTCACGGAGTTTAATTCCGTTTTTTTTGCTAAATAAAAAAACGGAATAACCCTAAGGCATATTCCGTTTTCCGTTTAAAAAGTCTGATAAATGTTTTTCTTCAGACATCCATATTATTTAATCTTCTAATAATTTTGTAGCAGCCTCGTCGGTAAACCAGGTTAACTTTCCATCAATCGGATCGATTAATTGCGAAGGATATAAATCAACATTTTTTTCCGTATCGACAATAACATGTTTCAGTGCTTCGGCTTTATTCTCTCCAAATACCAGGAAAGCAACATTATCTGCTTTATTAATTAATGGTGCGGTAAAACTAATGCGATATGTATCTAGTTTTTCTACGTATACAGCTGCTACGTTTACTTCCTCATCTTTAACCAAAGTAGTATGTGGAAAAATCGAAGCGGTGTGTGCATCATCCCCCATACCCAAAAGGATTAAATCGAAAACAATGTCTTCACCATTAAAATGTTTGTCAATTGCTTTTTTATATTCGATAGCTGCTTTTTCTGGCGCCAAAGTGGTATCTACGTAAAAGATATGGTCTTCTTTAATGCCTAGCGGATCTAAAATGGTTTTCCTGGCCATTAATCCGTTATAATTGTCATCGTTGGCAGGAACATTACGCTCATCGCCAAAAAAGAAGTAAACTTTTTCCCAGTCAATTCTGTGCTGCCCTTCAGTTGCAAGAAAATGGTAAAGCGCTTTAGGAGAACTACCGCCCGTAAGCACGAAATTGAAACGGTCATTTTCTTCGATAGACATTTCTGCAATCTTGATTACATAATCTGCCAGATCCTGGTTTAATTCTTCTAATGTTTTGTATATAAGTAGATTCATTCTGTAAATAATAAACTCGTCATGCTGAATTTATTTCAGGATCTATCTTGATAAGACCCTGAAATAAATTTACTGCGTAGCTTTCCGCTGCGCTACAGGTCAGGGTGACGACTGGATAAAAATTATTCCTTATTCTTCAATGGTAAATTAAACCAGTGGAAACCATCTCTTGCAATAAGTGCTTCGGCTTCTTCTGGTCCCCAGCTATCGGCAGGATAGTTAGGAAAGTTGATTGATTTTTTGCTTTCCCATGTATTTAAAATTGGCATCACCAGTTCCCATGCAGCTTCTACCTGATCGCCGCGCATAAACAAGGTTTGATCCCCCATCATGGCATCCAATAATAAGGTTTCGTAAGCTTCTGGCGTATCCCCCTCATAAGTTCCTTTATAATCAAATACCATATCAACAGGGTTTAGTACCATGTCTAGTCCAGGTCTTTTGGCTTGTACCTGCATGCGGATACTCATTTCTGGCTGTATGCTAATGACCAATCTGTTTTGTTGCCAATTTTCGGTTACCTCTGATGAGAAAATCTGATGTGGCACATCTCTAAACTGAATGGTAATTAATGATGAAGTTTGGTTTAAGCGCTTGCCTGTTCTTAAATAGAAAGGAATACCTTGCCATCTCCAGTTATCAATATGGAATTTAACGGCCGCAAAAGTTTCGGTATTTGAGTGGGTATCAACACCTTTTTCCTGGCGGTATCCCGGAACTTCCTTACCTTCAACCCAGCCTTTGCTGTATTGGCCACGAACCGTATGAAAGCGGATATCTTCTGCAGAAAAAGGACGCATTGCCCTTAAAACCTCAACCTTACGATTTCTGATTTCATCGGCATCAAAATTAATAGGTGCTTCCATTCCAACTAAACAAAGTAATTGCAACAGGTGATTCTGGATCATATCTCTCAAAGCACCAGAGCCTTCATAATAACCACCCCGATCGCCCACTCCTAACTGTTCGGTTACCGAAATCTGAACGTGATCGATATAAGACCTGTTCCACAACGGCTCGAACAATGCATTAGCAAAACGGAATGCCATCATGTTTTGTACGGTTTCTTTACCGAGATAATGATCAATACGGTAAATCTGCTTTTCGGTAAAAATAGTACTCAATAATGCATTAAGCTCTTTTGCCGATTCTAAATCATGGCCAAAAGGTTTTTCGATAACAATACGGCTATTGTCTTCATCTTGCGTAAGTTTATATTTCTGCAGACATTCAGCAATAATCGGGAAGAAATTAGGCGCAACTGCGAGGTAGAAAATTATCTGTGTACCTGCACCAAATTCTTTTTGATATTTTTCTACAGCCGCTTTTAGGTTTTCGAAGGTTTTTGGCTGTGCAAAATCAGTAGGGCAGTAGTGGATTGTATTTCCAAAATTCTCCCATTTATCTTTTTTAACTTTTCCGCTTCGCGAAAACTCGTTCACAGCTTCTTCTAATGCAGTTTTGTAACTATCATCAGTAAATTCAGTCCTCCCAGTACCAATAATAGCAAACTTATCAGGCATGTAACCCTCCATAAATAAATTATATAGGGCAGGTGCTAATTTTCTTTTATTTAAATCACCTGTTCCACCAAATATTACAAAAATGGTAGGGTTTAATGCGGTTTTGGTTTTCATTGTATGTTCTTGTTCGTGAGTCTAATTAGTTTATGATAATTTATTCCAGTCGGCATGAAAAACACCATCTTTATCAATACGCTCAAAAGTGTGTGCGCCAAAGAAATCTCTTTGTGCCTGGATTAAATTTGAAGGCATGCGGCCTGTAGTAATAGTATCGAAATAGGTTAGGGTAGATGCAAATGCAGGAATACCTAAACCAGAATTGATACATGCACTGATTGTTTTGCGCGTACCTGCTAAAGTGCCTTTAATGATGTTCTGAATACCCGCATCACCGAATAAATGTTCAAGAGAATTGTCTTTATCATAAGCCTGATAAATATCTTCTAAAAATTTAGCCCTGATGATACAGCCTCCACGCCAGATTTTGGCAATTTCCTGTAACTGTAGGTCGTATTGATATTCTTTTGATGCCTGAACCAGTAAATGCATCCCTTGTGCATAAGCACTGATCATAGAGAAGTAAAATGCATCTTCCAGTTCTTCAACTGTTACTTCAATTTTAGTATCATTTTTACCAAAAGCTTCCTCTAGAGAAACCCTTAGTTTTTTAAATTTAGATAAATCGCGGTTAGAAACAGCTTCGTTAATAGTAGGGATTGGCAATTGAAGTTCCATTGAAACCTCTGATGTCCATTTTCCAGTACCTTTTGAACGGGCTTCATCTTTAATCTGATCTAAAAGATCATTTTGTGTTTCGGTATCTTTAAATAAGAAAATTTCAGCAGTAATTTCCAATAAAAATGATTGCAGCCTGCCTTCGTTCCATTTTTTGAATACTTTATAAATTTCTTCATTTGAGTAACCTAAGCCATTTTTAAGGATGCCATATACCTCGGCAATAAGTTCCATAATGGCATATTCTATACCATTATGTACCATTTTAACAAAGTGGCCGGAAGCACCCGGACCTATGTAGGTTACACAAGGATCGGTACCCACTTTTGCAGCTACCGCGTCAAAAACGTCTTTTACAACATTATATGCTTGTTTATCACCTCCCGGCATCATACTCGGACCAAACCGCGCACCTTCTTCACCACCAGAAATACCCATTCCGAAGAAATGTAAGCCATCTTTCTCTAACTCGTCAACACGGCGGTTGGTATCGGTAAAATGTGAATTTCCACTATCGATGATGATATCACCTTGGCTTAAAAGTGGTTTTAGTTCTGCAATAACGCTATCTACAATTGGTCCGGCTGGTACTAATAAAATTAATGTACGTGGTGTTTGTAAGCTCGAAATAAAACTTTCAATATCATTAAATCCTTCTAAGTTATGTGCTTTGCCTTCTTCTTCAAGCTTCGAGATCATCTTTTGGTCTTTATCGTAACCTGTTACAGAGAAGCCCTTATCAGCCATGTTTAATAATAAGTTCCGGCCCATAGTACCTAAACCAATCATTCCCAATTTATATTTTTCAGAATCGTTATTTGCCATTTTTTGTTTTTTAGAATGCACCCAAAATTAGGGTTTACAAATTAATATTGCAGCTATTGTTGTTAAAAGATTGTAATAAAAGATCAATTATTTTTTGGGTTCAACAGTAAAGATATTGTACTTATCGGCCAGTTTCCAAAGCTTTGCGCCACCTTTAATTCCATCTCTGTTGGTCACGATTTTAATGTTGTCTTCCAGCTTAAAATTAATCTGTTTCGAATTTCCGCCACCTATATATAAGGTATCGTAATTGAAAACTGTTTTATAAATTTCGATTACCTTTTTTAATCTTTTGTTCCAGCGTTCGCTACCGATTTTTTCGAATGCCTTGTTTCCGATATAATCGTCGTAATCTTCCTCCTTATTGATTGGGAAATGCGCCAGTTCCAGGTGAGGAAGCAGTTCTCCATCAAATAATAGCGCTGTTCCGAAGCCTGTACCCACTGTAAAAACAATTTCAAAGCCTTTACCTTCAACCACGCCTAAGCCTTGTTGGTCGGCATCATTAACCAAACGCACAGGCTTACCAAGCTCGTTAGCCACGCGTTGTGCAAGATCTACATCAGCCCATTTATTTTTAGCCAGGTTGGGGGCAGTTTTTACAATCCCATTTTTAACGTAACCCGGAAATCCGATTGATACACGGTTATAACTATCAGGAAAAGGCTTAATTAGTTCTACAATACCTGTTACAATATCTTTTGGCGTAGCTTCTGGCGGGGTTTTGCTTTTTAAATATTCGGTAATCATATTTCCGCTTTCATCTAAAAGAACGGTTTTTATACTTGTACCGCCAATATCGATAGATAATATATTGTTGTTTTCCGCTTTTTTCTCTGTAGCCATAATTTTGTATTTATAATTCCGAAGTTCTACAAATAAATTAAAACAACAAACATTAAATGCAGATGGAAGTAATTTAGGTGTAATAATATATTCTATAAAATCTATGTATTTAATAGAATATAATTAAGTTTGTTCCGTTAAACTCAAAAAAGATCTAAATTGTTATGACGGTAAACTACCTTGCATTTGCTATACCAGCATTTTTTATTTTTGTATTTATTGAATTTAAAATCGCCCAGCACCAAAAGAAGGCGAAAATTTTTAAATACGAGAGTACAGTTGCAAATTTTAGTGTAGGTATTGCCGAGCGGTTATTGAATTTATTTATTGCGGCCAGTTTTTATCAGGTTTACGATTGGCTGTATGCCCACTATGCCATTTTCGATATTTCTACGAAGTGGTATGTATGGATTTTGCTGTTGCTTGCTACCGATTTTGTTTGGTACTGGTACCACAGGCTTGGACATGAGATTAATTTTTTATGGGCAGCACACATTGTGCACCACCAAAGCGAAGAGTTTAATTTAGCTGCAGCAGCGCGGATTACCACTATTCAGGCCATTTTTCGTAATGTTTTCTGGTGTGCTTTACCATTGGTAGGTTTTCACCCCAACATGATCATTACCATTCTTTTGGCCCACGGTGCGTATTCGTTTTTTACACATACGCAATTGATTGGCAAATTAGGCTGGCTCGAAAATATTTTGATTACGCCTTCGCTACATGGCGTTCATCATGCTTCTGACGAGAAATATCTGGATAAAAACTATGGTGACGTCTTTGTTTTCTGGGATAAATTATTCGGCACGTTCCAGGCGGAAGAAGAAGCACCTAAATATGGTTTAACACATCCCATTAAAAGTTATAGTTTCCTGTGGCAGCATTTTCATTATTATTTAGAAATAGGGGAGGCTTACAGACGTGCAAATGGATTTAAGGCCAAATGGGATGCTGTTTTCGGGAGTCCTGCGTTAATGGATCAAAACATCAGGCCGATTTTAGAAGAACGTTATTATCAAAATAAATTACAACATGAGGCGAAACCTAAACCCAGGTTTAAAATTTATCTGAATATCCAGCTGATTATGGTGGTAGCAATGCTTACAGGTACAACCATGTTTTACGAATCGTTAACTGTAGTCCATAAAGTTGCCATATTGATTTTTATCCTCGTTACCCTGATCAATATAGGCGCCCTGTTAGAGCAGCGCAAGTGGATTTATTACCTCGAATGTTTCAGGTTGATACTGGTATTCGGTTATTTCTTCTATAGCTTTAATATCATCGAACTTTTAATATTCCCGGTTGTAGGATTGATTATTCTTGAGCGTAATTTTTCATTGAATAGCTTGTATAAAAAGCACCTTTTTAGCTATAAATCCAACACAATTAATACATAGGTAACTTAAAGGCAAAGTTTGCTTAACATTACCGTAATGTTGCTGAGCTACTTTTGCTGGCAAGATGAAGGATGCATATTTGAGCAAAAGTGATGAAGACTTAATGTCATTATTGGTAAACCAAGATAGCCTTGCACTGGAAACCCTTTTTAACAGATATTATCCTGCTTTATGCAAATTTACCTCTATTTATATTAAAGATTACAACAAAGCAGAAGAGCTTATTGCCGATCTTTTTATGAAGCTTTGGGACAAAAGAAACGAGCTTCAGATCAAATCGATCAAAAAATACCTGTTTACTGCAGCTAAAAATTTAGCCTTTAATGAAATTCAGCGTGTAAAATTCCATATTTTAAGTATCAACGATCGCGAAGATACACTCGATTACCCGGATACTTATTTAAATCCCCACGAACAGCTTACCAGCAGGGAATCCTATTCCGAAATTATAAGTCTTATTAACCTGTTACCCGATCGGCAACGGGAAGTGCTTTTAATGAGCCGCATCGATATGTTAGAGAAAAACATTATTGCCGATTTATTGGGAATTTCTGTAAGAACCGTAGAAACCTTACTCTATCAGGCCGTGAAAAACTTTAGATCGCTCACAACTGACCGATTGGAGATCTAATTCAATTCCCTTCTTTGCCTGAAAGTATACTTAGGGCCTGTTTAAATTTTTATAACAAATATAAATAGCCTTTTGCTGTCACCCTGAGGGATAATTTATTGGATAAAAATCAATATGAATGACGTATACATTTTTTTGCCCTAGAGTAAAGCCTTGCCTCGGCTCGCCGCCGCCGAAGGGCTCTTTCTTTTTGATGTCAAAAAGACCAGCGAAGCTAGCTTGAATGCAAATAAAAACATAAATACACATGAAAAAACAAAAAACACCGGCTGAAAATTTTTCTTTCGAAGCAAGTGAGATGGCTTTGTCAGTGGAGCCCGAAAAATTTGTTAGGCCGGGTTTAAGCAGAACGGGGATACGGCCTAGCTATGCGGAAATGCATAAGCTACACAAGTCGCTCATTAATAAGTAATTACAAAATAATATTTTGGAAAGGCAGGTGTAGTTTGCCATAGGGGTTTTCAGTCCCGCTTTTGGTACGAGGTCGGATGAAGGATCGGAAGCTCTTCCCGACATCAGATAGCTATCGGATCGGGTTTATTTGAAAAAGGCTGTTGATCAGGAATTTAAGCGCAGACTATTGTGCCTAAACCCGACAGGAGCGGATCCCGATTTTTTCAATCGGGATGGAGCAGATGGCGGGGCTAAAGGATCTATGAAACAGTGACCTCTCATTTCCAAATGAAAGTATTAATGTTTTTACTGCTGAAACAATCCTTCAACATTATTAGTCTATTTAGGCTGCTCTTTACACTTAACGATTTGTTAACAATAACTTGATCTTTTTCGCTACGTATCGGCGCCATTTAATCTGTCTTACATCCAGAACCGCATGACTAAATGGACGAACGTTACTACAAATTAATAGAAGATTACAGCAAGAAAACCATTGGCAGTGAAGATTTAACAGATTTACTGATTTGGGTTGGAAGCAGCCAGCAGAATCAGCAGATTTTCAGGGAAAGCTTACAGGCCTTTGAAGCAGCAGATTATTCCCTGAAAAAACCTGTTAATCAGCAAAAAAGCTGGTTGGCCATTCAACAACATATTGAAAATAGTGCTGAGCAATCGCCAATTATAAAAAGAATCAATTATAGAAAGTATTTTACAATAGCTGCCGCAATTATGGTAATCTGTTTATTACCAGTGCTCTATTTTAATAACTTTCATCCAAAAAAGACCGAAGTTATTGCTTACAACGAAATTTACAATCCGCGTGGACAGAAAAGGCTGGTGACCATGCCCGATGGTTCTAATATCTATTTAAATGGCGATAGTAAAATCCGTTATGCACTCAATTTTAATACCACCAGCAAGCGGACTGTTTATTTAGATGGCGAAGCTTTTTTTGACGTGCAGCACCGCACCAAACAACCTTTTATAGTTCATACCGGAAAAGTAAGTACTACCGTTCTGGGCACTTCATTTAATATTAATGCTTATCCATCTTTAAAAGATATCACCATCACCGTGCAAACGGGTAAAGTTGGCGTGCTGTTTAAGAATAAGGGCAAAACAGCCCCTGTTCAGTTCCTTTTACCAAATGAGCAGCTTACCATCAATAAAAATAATGGACAGACTACCAAAAAGCTGGTAAATGCAATTGATTTTGATAGCTGGAGAGAATACAAAATCTTTTTTTACGATAAATCCCTGAGCGAAATCGCCGAGGTAATTGCCCGCGAGTATGATCTTAATATTGAAATTAAAACCGAAGCTTTAAAAGGGGTAAAGCTTACCGCTAAATTTGATAAATGTTCGGTAAAGCAGATTATGGATGTAATTGCTAAGCTATCAGACTCAAAATATACAATCTATGAAAATAAAGTAATCATTTATTAACGATAAACTATAAAGATAGAT
Organism: Pedobacter alluvionis; assembly: GCF_003664035.1. Taxonomy (GTDB): domain Bacteria; phylum Bacteroidota; class Bacteroidia; order Sphingobacteriales; family Sphingobacteriaceae; genus Pedobacter; species Pedobacter alluvionis. The sequence continues at coordinate 363,894 of NZ_RCCK01000012.1, read as the reverse complement.
ATGATATAAAATTACTAAACCGAAAAATGGCTCGAAATGCTGGACACATTTCAAGCCCTGAAAACTGTATACTCATTTGACAAAGTAAAACTTAGTAAAGATATGAAAATTAATACCCGATGGATTAAAAATTTCCATCAGTATCCCTCAAAAGTTATGGTGATTACTGCCATAATGATGTTGAATCTGCTCTCTTTCTCACTATATACCTATGCACAAAGCGATAAGAAAATTTTATTCGAAGCTGATGGTATGACATTAAAAAAGGCTTTTGAAACTATAGAAAAGCTCAGTGGCAATCATATTGCCTATAACAACAACCAACTCGATGATCAGAAAAGGGTTTATGTTTCCAGAGGAACGAGATCGGTATACGAAGTGCTTGATCTGCTTTTAAAAGGAATGCCGTTTACTTATAAAGCAGGCGGTGCCGGCAACATCCTGATTACAGCCAAAAACACAAATACAGGTAGGATTAGCGGTAGGGTTGCTGATGAGAACAATGAGCCTATTCCGGCTGCCACGATTAAAATTGTGGAGTTAAGTAAGGTTACACAAACTGACAATGAAGGTAATTTTACGATTCCCGTATTACCAGGCACCTACACGGTTGAGGCAAGTTTTATTAGCTATCAAACCGGTAAAGTACAGAATGTAATTGTAGTTAATAATAATTTGACTAAAATCGGAACACTGAAACTTAAATCATCTGATAATTCATTGGATGATGTGGTTGTTACGGCTTTGGGTATCAAGCGCTCGGAAAGAGCCCTGGGATATGCCATTGCCTCTTTAGATAGTTCTGCATTTACAAATGCAGTAGCTACGAACTGGACAGATGCATTATCTGGAAAAGTTGCAGGCCTAAACCTGGTCCGCAATAGTGGTTTGGCAGGATCTAATAAAATCATTCTCCGTGGTGAAAATAATTTAACAGGAGATAACGAAGCTCTGATTGTTATTGATGGAGTTGTGGCCAGTAGCAGTGCAAAACGTACAGCCGGAACCGGCGGAGGTGTTTATGGAACATCCGGAGATATTTTGCCAACAGATTTTGGAAGTGCACTAAACGATCTGAATTCTGATGACATTGAAAATGTTACAGTATTAAAAGGACCTGCAGCTTCAGCGCTTTATGGTCAGAGGGGAGCAAATGGTGCCATTGTAATTACAACCAAATCTGCTGGTAGCAGTAAGAAAAAGTTTAATATTACCTTCACTTCTAATACTGCCTTCGAGCAAATTAACAGAGGACCAGATATTCAACAAGAATATGGTGCAGGTGTAAGCGGTGCGAGTTATTACAGTTTTGGAACAAATGCAGATGGTGCAGATACACATGCAACCAGTTCGACTTACGGACCAAGGTTTGACGGTACCAGCATGTTTTTTCAATATGATCCAACTACACAAAAAGGTGGAACAACGCGTACACCATGGGTAGCATATCCAAATGCATTAGATGCATTTTTTAAAACGGGCGTTGAAACGACAAACTCTGTGAGCTTAGATGGAAATGCAGGAAAAGTAGGTTTACGCTTTACTGCAAGCCATGGTAATAACGATTGGATAGTTCCTAATACAAATTTGGAACGTACTTCTCTTGCTTTTTCAGGAAATAGTAATGTAACCAAAAAACTGAACATTGTTTTTAAGGCCAGTTATAATAACAGGCACAGTGACAATTTACCGACAACAGGTTATGGCAACCAGTCTTTAATGTACTGGTTCATGTTTGCACATCCAAATATGAATTTGGATTGGTTTAAAAACTACTGGGTTGCCGGACAAGAGCAGCAGAAATTTATAGACTTAACTTCGAGTTTTCCGGAAGGACCTTATGCAATTTCTGAACAATATATAAATGGACAGCGAAGAAATGGCATTCTGGGAAATGTTCAGGCCACTTATAAGTTTACTGATGATTTAAGTTTACTGGTACGTTCGTCTATCGATTTTAATCATGATATCCGCGAAACCAAGCGTCCATGGGATGCTGCAGGTGCAAAATTTGCCCAAGGCTCTTATCGTGTCCAGGACATCAACTCTTATGAAGTAAACGCCGACTTTTTATTAAGGTATAACAAAGATTTAACAAGGGATTTAAAACTTTCTGCATCAGTAGGTGGTAGCCAATTGAGAAACAGATACTACAAATCAGAGCTTCGCGCTGATGGATTAGTTGTTCCGGGTGATTATAGCTTGGAAAACAATCAAAATCCATTGATTTCGGTACCGGATACTGCACGGTATAATATCAATAGTTTCTACGGTACAATGTCTTTATCGTTAAAGAACTATTTATTTTTAGATTTAACCGGAAGACAGGATTGGAACAGTACTTTGGCGTCTCCACTTCGAACGGATAATGTTGGTTTCTTCTATCCATCTGCAAGTTTATCTTTCATTGCGTCAGATTATTGGCAATTGCCTTCGCAAATCAGCTATTTCAAGCTTCGCGGTTCAATTGCCCAAGTGGGTAGTGGTGGAACGACGCCATACCGTACCGCATACAACTATACGCTTGCTGCGAACGGAATTTATCCGGGCGGAGCAATGACAAACCCAAGTATACTTCCAAATAATAACTTAAAGCCACTATCTACTACAACAGTTGAGGTTGGTGCCGAACTAAAATTATTTAAAAGCAGATTAAATTTCGATTTTGCTGCATACACCGGAAGTACAAAAAATCAGATATTAAGCCGTTCGATTGATCGTGCTACAGGATATTCAATCGCTGTATTTAATGCCGGAAGGGTAGATAACAAAGGCTTGGAAATGTCGGTAAATGCAACGCCTTTGCAGAGCAGATCATTTACATGGACGGTTAACGGAACGTTTTCTGCGAACAGAAATACCATTAAAGAATTGGCCGATAGTGCTGTAATATTACGTACAGGCCCAATTGGGGGTACACAAATCATAGCTAATGTTGGTGGAAGCCTCGGAGATATGTATGGTTTCGGATTGAAGCGTTCGCCTGATGGACAGGTAATATTCGATAATACCGGTAAAGCCATTCCAGATCAAACACAGTTAAAATATCTGGGAAATACAATGCCTAAATTTAGATTTAGTTTTGGTACAGGTGTAACTTATAAGGGCTTTGCTGCTAACGTTTTATTTGACGCACAATTAGGTGCTGTTGCACACTCGTTAACGTTTGCAAGAATGGCTGGCCTGGGCAAATTAAAACTGACCTTACCAGGCAGGTATGGCGGTTTAATTGGAGATGGAGTAATGTTAAATCCTGATGGTGTTACTTATAGCCCCAATACCACAGTTGCAACTGATATCGGTGCATTTTATGAGGCTATGTATGGTTCTACTAATGCAGAAGGAAGTACTTTCAGAACCGATTATCTAAAATTCAGAGAAGCAAATATTAATTATACATTCTCAAAAAGACTGGTTTCAAGTTTGGGCCTGAGCCGGATAACCATAGGCGTGTATGGGCGTAACCTGTATACCTGGTCGCCGTGGCCTGCATTCGATCCTGAGTTTGGTACATTATCGGGTAGCGATATCGTAACAGGTTTTGAAGTAGGGCAACTGCCATCAACCAGAACTTTTGGTGCACGTTTAGTAGTCGGTATAAACTAATAAGAAAATGAAAAAGATTAAATATAGTATAGGTTATGCTTTCTTACTGCTGATGGGAACTTCATTTTTCTCCTGCAAGAAAGATTTCGATAAAATTAATACAGATCCGATAGGTGTACCAGAGGTTACCGCAGATAAATTGCTGGCACCTGCGTTAACAAACGTGTTGGGCGCAAACTTAATACGTAACCGATCCATTAACAATGAACTCATGCAGGTTACAGTTTCTACTTTGGATGAGGTACTGGAGGGTAGAATTTACAGATATGATATCAGAAGGCAACTGTCTGATGCGATGTGGAATTCCTGGTATTCTGAATTGACAAATATAAAGGATATCAATACCATCGCCAGCAAGCCAGGTGCAATTAACACTTCCTATCAGGCGATTTCCAGAATTGCCGAAGCGTGGACAATGCAGCTGCTAACAGATACCTACGGAGATGTACCTTACACGGAAGCGAATCAAGGCAGGGCTGGTGTATTAGAGCCAGCGTTCGACAAACAAAAAGATATTTACATGTCCTTGCTGAATAAACTGGAAGAAGCCAATACCCTGTTAACAGCAGGCCAGAAGGTTGAAGCCAGCAGCGACCCGGTTTATAATGGAGATATTAGTAAATGGCGCAGATTTGGAAATTCATTGTATTTAAGGCTATTGCTTCGGATTTCAGGCAAGGCAGAAGCAAGTGCACAGGCCATAGCCAAAATTAAAGAAATCGTTGATACCAATCCAGCCAAATACCCGATTATGACTGATAATACCCATACGGCTAAAATTCTATGGAATGGTACAAACAGTAGTACTGCTGTATATTCATCGCCATTTATGGTTAATGTTAGACCGGCAGATTTTAGGGGATCTGCCATTGTAGACTTTTTTATCAATAACCTGACTACCTGGGGTGATCCAAGAATAGATCCAACATTAGGCAAGAATGGGGTAAACAGGTGGAGTATAGCCGCAGGTCCAGCAGGCTATGTTGGTATACCAAGTGCTTATCCGATAGGTAGTGGAGCTCCAGCTAAACAAGCTTATTTTTACTCTGATGCACAATCGGGAAATCCAACAAGCTTGCAAACAGATGCTTCAACAGGTGTGATGATGAATGTTGCAGAAGTTGATTTTATTTTGGCAGAAGCAGCTGCAAGAGGATGGATCAATAGTACAGGTGAAGATTATTATTATAAAGGAATAGCTGATGGAATTAATTATTGGATGCCGGCTTTGTATGCTAACGGTAATGATGCATCAGTGAGGGCTTATGCTTTAAGGGGTGATTTTAATTGGAATAATGCCTTGCCATTAGACAATAAAACAGCAGGCTCAGATAGTAAGTTAGAACAAATTCACTTGCAGAAATATTACGCCTTATTTTTAGTAGACTTTCAGCAGTGGTTCGAGTACAGAAGAGTTGGTCACCCATTGCTTCCAAAAGGATCAAGCTTATTAAATGGAGGTAAAATGCCAGTTCGTTTATACTATCCAATACTTGCCCAATCAACCAATCCAACTAATTATAAAAATGTATTAACTGCACAGGGACCTGATGATGTGAATACATTGATGTGGTGGCAAAAACCTTAAATACTATTGATGATGAAAAATAAATTAAAATATTTTCTTTTGCTTGCAGTTGTGCTTATTACTTACACAAGCTGCAAAAAAGAAAACGACTATCGCTATAAATTTTCAGAAAGTGGTTTCATTTCTAACTTTGATTTAAGAAGATACTATAAAGGATCAGATCTTTCGCTCAATCCTGATATTATAGGAGGTGCTACAAGTATAAGAGGTGTAGTCGTTTCTGATTTTAGATCCGGGAATTCGGTAACAGGATTAATTGCTTTACAAAATAGTCGTATTAATGGCACAGCAGATTCGCTAAGGGGAATTTCATTCAATATTGGAACAGCAGCTTCTGATTACATTCCAGGAGATTCGTTGCATATCAAACTTGATGGAGGAGTATTAAAAAGGGTCGATGGGATTTTACAGATTACTGGTTTAACAAATTCTGCAATAACCAAAGTGGCATCAGGAAGAAAAATTAAATTACAGGCGGCAAATACGAGCGCTATTCTAGCCAATCCAGATCGTTATGAAAGCACTTTAGTTGCGATTAACAATGCGGTTTACGACCCGGAGCCAGCGAGTGACGTAATCTATTCAGGAGATAAAATACTAAATGATGGTTTTGGTCTTGCAACATTACGGACCAGTGCCAATGCTACTTTTGCAAATGCGGCTGTTCAACCTTCAGGTAATTTTACTGGGGTAGTATACGTAACCGGCACGGGAAATTCAAAAAAGATCGAATACCGGATGCGAACTGCAGAAGACTTTTTTTATGTTCCGATGCCTAAGCTTTCTCCTGCAATTATTTCGGGATTTCTTGTTGATCCAAATTCAACCGATGGAAATTACGAATATGTTCAGTTTTTAGCAACGAGAGATATTGATTTTGCGCTTACACCATTTTCAGTTTATACCAGTAACAATGCTGGAGCAACTACTTTTCCTACGCTTGGATGGAACACAGGCGCACTTAGAACTTACAAGTTTAATCTTACTTCAGGGTCAGTTAAAAAAGGTGAATTTTTCTATGTTGGTGGTGCTGGTCAGCGCATCAATGGGTCTGCTTCAACAGTTATACCAGCTTCAAAATGGATTTCTAGCGTGAATTACACTACAGTACCAGGCGCAGATGGTGTAGGAAATGTAACCGGCAACCTGTTAGCAAATAGCGGAAACGTTGCTGGTATTGCAATATTTGAGGGTATTAATGTTACCCCAAATTCTATTCCATTGGATGTAATTTTTTATGGTGGTGCAAACGGTAGTTTTTATACAGCAGGGCCACCTGAATATGGATTAAGAATTACCATCACAGACAAATTTGCTACCTATGCAGGAAAAGTTCCACAGGAATATTATGGGAAAGGAACTAATGATGTCTCTAAACGTTTCGCAGGTTTTCCAGCAGCTTTAAGTTTTGCCAGGTTAGGAGGTGTTTACAAGGCTACCAAAGGCGGGTGGGAATCGGTCAGAACAATGATAAGTGTTCCCTTAACAAATACATCCGCACTTAGTGAAATTGAGACAGGAGGCGTAACAACCTTAATTGATAAGTAAGAAACAAAAAGAAGGCCAGTAAAATTGGCCTTCTTATATATATTCAAAATTTAAGCCCGTATGATTTAATATCAAAAATCATGAACAGAAGATCCTTTATACAAAAATCAACCCTATTAACTTCAACAGTTTTCATCAGCTTAAAATCCTTTCCATCATCGTTATTTTCGGTTGATGGATTGGTAAGCGGAATGGTGACCAGTAAAGGCAAAGCCGTAGCCGGTGTAGTCATTTCTGATGGTTACAGTGTGATACAAACCGATAAAAATGGCAATTATGAAATTAAACTTCATGAGCTGGCCCGTTTTGTTTGGATCAGCACACCTTCGGGTTATGAGTTTAAAACTGAAAGCAGCATCGCCCGCCATTATTATAAACCAGATACCGCTGGTAAATTAAACTTTGATCTTAAGCCGCTAAAACAGAACGATAATAAACACAACTTTATCATTTGGGCAGACCCTCAGGTGAAGAATAAAAAAGATGTGGCGCAGATGATGGAAACTTCCGTGCCAGATACAAGAGACGTGGTGAAGAGTATGGGAAAAACACCAGTTCATGGCATCGGCGTAGGTGATTTAGTTTGGGATAATTTCGATCTTTTCCCTGCATACGATGAGGCTATAGCTAAAATCGGAATTCCGTTTTTCCAGGCTTTAGGAAATCATGATCAGGATTACAGGCAAGGGGGAGACGATACTTCTGACCGGACTTTTCAGGCACATTATGGTCCAACATATTACTCTTTTAACAGAGGGAAGGCTCACTATGTAGTTTTAGATGACGTACGTTACCTGGGGGTAGAAAGGACTTACGATGGTTACATCACCCCAACGCAGTTAGAATGGTTGGCTAAGGATCTTCAACTGGTGCCTAAAGATGCATTACTGATTATTTGCCTTCATATTCCGGTACATAATTCAGTTAAAAATAATGATGATTTTTATGCTGTACTAAAAGATTTTAAAAACGTACATATCATGTCTGGCCACACGCATTTTAATAAAAATGTAATCAAGAACGGCATTTACGAGCATAACCATGGTACCGTTTGTGGTGGCTGGTGGACAGGCCCGATTTGCGAGGATGGCACACCACGTGGCTACGGTGTTTACGAAGTAGATGGAACCGATTTAAAATGGCACTATAAATCTACCGGAAGAGACCGTAAAGAGCAGCTTGATATTTATGTAGATACCTTAACCAATCAAAAAAGATTAATCGCCAATGTTTGGAATTATGATCCTGAATGGAAAGTAGAATATTTTCTGGATGGAAAAGCAATGGGTGCATTGGCGCAGCAGGATGGATATGATCCTTTAGCTGTTAAACTATATAAAGGCGATAAGCTGCCAAATCCAAGGCCGTTTGTAGAGCCTTGCTCAACTGATCACTTGTTCATGGCACATTTTGAACCGTCAGTTAAAAAGGTAAAGGTTGTTGCTACCGATCGCTTCGGAGAAAAATTTGAGGCGGAAATTAATACGTAATTCATGTGTTATAGGATGGTTGTTCGACAGATTCAGGATGACCATTCAATACTCATAAATCTAGTTAGTAAAAAATTAATATAGATTTAATTAACTGCGTTAGATGATCACAACTGATAACACTATAATTGCGCAATCGGAAATCGTGCTGTGGGATGTTACCATCCGACAGTATGTGAATTTTAAATTAATTAACTGCGTCCGATGGTAACATCCGACGCCACGACCAACGTCACTATAAAATTCCTTTTTTGGATATGAAACTAAAAAAAACAGCAATAATTATTCTTTTGGCATCATTAGCAGTAAAATCTCAAGGTCAAGAAGTTAATTTCCCTGCGTTTAGCGCAGAGGCACATCGGGGTGGGAGAGGCCTGATGCCCGAGAATACCATTCCAGCTATGCTAAACGCCATGAAAATAGAAGGTATTACCACTTTGGAAATGGATACCCACATCTCTAAAGATGGTAAAGTAGTGGTAACACATGATGATTACCTGAGCCCGGCGTTTATGCTTACGCCAGACGGAAAAGACATTCCGGTAACAGATGTTAAGAAATATCCGATTTTTGGAATGAATTACGCTGATATTAAACAGTTCGATTTAGGTACCAAATATTATGAACTGTTTCCTCAGCAGAAGAAAGAAAAAACACATCTTCCTTTGCTTTCTGATTTAATAGATGCTGTTCAGCGTGATATTAAAACCAATAAACGCAAACAGTTTTTCTACAATATCGAAACTAAATGCAGCGAGAGTGGTGATGGTGTCACCAACCCTAAACCTGAAGAATTTGTTAAACTTTTGATGGATGTAATTTTAAAGAAGAAGATCGCTGACTTTGTCGTAATCCAGTCTTTCGATAAAAGGACAATTCAGATCATCCATGAAAAGTACCCAAAAATGAAAACCTCTTTTTTGGTTGCCAATAAAAAAACATACGAAGAAAATATTGCCGATTTGGGTTTTAAGCCATTTATTTTAAGTCCGGTTTGGCAAATGGTAAACGAAGAACTGGTAAAAAAAGCACATGCGGATGGTGTAAAAATCATTCCATGGACAGCCAATACCTTAGCCGATATTCAAAAACTAAAAGCTCTAAATGTAGATGGAATTATTTCTGATTATCCGGATATTTTAGTTCAGGCAAAATAGTATTTTCGACTTTATAAAAAAAAGGACATGAAAGCACTTTTAAATAAGTTATTAATCACCGCTGTTGTGTTTACCTTCAGTTTCACAGCAGCTTTTGCCCAGGTGGTTAAATGGGACAGTACCTATCGTCCGGGGAAATATGTTGAGCAGGTGGCTAAGTTTAAAGCCGATCTAAAATCAAAAAAGGATATTATTTTTTTAGGTAATAGCATTACTGCCGGAACAGATTGGGCTAAACTTTTAGATCTTCCACAAGCAAAAAACAGAGGGATTTCTGGTGATATTACTTTTGGCGTGTTAGAACGTTTGCAAGATGTAATTGATGGCAAGCCTGCAAAAGTGTTTATCCTGATTGGTATAAACGATATCTCCAGGAATATTCCGGATAGTGTGATCTTAAGGAATTATAAAACAATGATCGCCAGAATCAGAAAAGGGTCGAAGAAAACAAAAATTTATTTCAATACACTTTTGCCTGTGAATGCTGCTTTCGAAAAGTTTAAAAACCATTATGGTAAGGATGAGCACATTCTGTGGTTGAATGATGAGATCAGGAAATTTACAGCTAAAAATTTAACAGTTATTGATTTATATCCAAGTTTTACCGATAAGGACAAACATTTAAAGGCAGAACTTACTAAAGACGGTTTACATCTTATTCCTGCCGGATATCAGGTTTGGGCCGATTTTCTTAAAAAGTCTGGTTATTTAACTGAGAAATAATATGATGTGGAAAGAAGTCAAGCTTTAAAAGCTTGACTTCTTAGGAGTTAAATAGAAAGGTTTTGGCCAGCTGCCTTCACTTTTTCTTTATCAATATTACTAAAGCTGGGTATACTGCCTAGCTTTTTTATTTTGGCATATTGGAGAATGTATCTTTCGGTTTCTGTATTCTCCTCACCATTAAAAATGATGCCTTTGACAGGAATTTTGTATTGTTTAAGCAGATTGACCGATAAAAGCGTATGGTTAATGCTGCCTAAATAATTTTGCGAAACCAATATCACTTCTACTTCCAGTTTTTTAATCAGGTCGATAATCAGCTCATCTTCATTTAAGGGGACCATTAAACCACCAGCGCCTTCAATAATTAAGTTATTATCAGTTAAAGGAGTATTGATTTTATCGAGATCAATATCAACACCATCTAATCTCGCTGATAAATGCGGTGATAGTGGTTGTGTTAATCTGTAGCTTTCGGGATGGATGATGGTTTGTGAGTTACTAATTAAACGATCTATTGTTATGCTATCGCTCGTATCTAAATCACCCGATTGGATCGGTTTCCAATAATCGGCTTTCAGTTTTTCAGTTAAAATAGCACTTACTAATGTTTTTCCGATGCCTGTTCCAATGCCTGTGACGAAATATTTATTCATTTAATTTAATTCTTTAAGATGATTAACCAATGAAATAATTTCTTCATCGGTATTAAAGGTATGCAGGCAGATTCTAAGCCTTTCTTTGCCTAAGGACACTGTTGGGCTTAATATTGCCCGGACATCGAAACCTTTGCTCTGCAGCGTTGTAGCAGCTAGTTTAGTAGCTTCATTTGATGAAAATAAAATACCCTGAATCGTACTTTCGCTATCAATTGCATTGATGTTTTGCTCTTTTAAGGTGTTTCTGAATAGTGCAATTTTTTGGTGAATCAACTGGTGATCAATTTTATTTAAGTATTGGTATGCCGATCTAACTGCAGCAACATTATGAATTGGAGCAGCTGTGGTGTAAATGAACGACCTCGCAAAATTAATTAAGTAATGACGTAAGTTTTTACTGCCTAAAACAATGGCTCCATGTACGCCTAAGGCTTTACCAAAAGTTACAATGCGTGCAAATACTTTATTGGTTAAGTTAAACTGGTTGATTAATCCCCGACCATTTGCACCAAAAACACCTGTAGCATGAGCTTCGTCTACAATCAGATTGGCCTGATAACGCTCGCAAAGATTTGCTATATCTATTAATAGGGCAATATCTCCATCCATAGAATATACGCTTTCTATCACCACAAATATATTTCCTTTCGCCAGTTTTAGTTTATTTTCAAGGTCATTTGTATCGTTATGAAGAAATTTATAACGTGTAGCGTGGCTTAATCTACAGCCATCTATAATACTGGCGTGGATCAATTCGTCAGTAATAATGGTATCGCCGCGTTGCGGGATACTTGATAATAATCCTACATTGGCATCATAACCAGAGTTAAAGATTAACCCACTTTCAGCCAGATGAAAATCGGCAATAAACTGTTCGGTTTCTTCAGTAAATTTAGTATTTCCGCTTAACAGTCGCGAACCACCGGCACCATTCAGGTAATTGGGTAGTGCTGCTATAGTATCGCCCGTCAGTTTTTTTAATTCTTTAGACCTGGCAAAACCCAGGTAGTCGTTAGAACAAAAGTCAACAGGAGGGATGTTGGTCGATAAGTTCCTGATCGAAAGATTGTCTTTTCGTTCCTGAAGTTTACCATTAAGAAACTGTTCAATTTTGCTCATTGGTCAAAAGTAAAAAAAGCGTCCCGAATAATCGAAACGCTTTCAAAAATATAATTAATTACTATTTGTACTATTTATCCTTGTGCAGGAGGATTGGAAACTACGGGTGCTTTGTCTTTTTTGCCTCTGCCACTCATTCCTTTTCTCATTTTCTCACCTTTTTCTCTGGCTTCAGCACGGAAAGCATCCATTTTAGTTTTCTGATCTGCAGTTAAAACCGCATCAACTTTAGCTTTTTGTTCATCTATTGCAGCTTTGCGTTCTTTCATTTTGCCTTTCATGTCGCTGTGATCGGCAGATCTCCAGGCCTCCATTTTCTTTGCGTTTTCTAACTCAATAGCATAGATTTTGGTTTTTTGATCAGCGGTTAGGCTGAGCTGTTTCTCTAATCTGGAAGTTACCTTTTCTGCTCTTTGCTCGGCAGTCATCTTAGGCATTGCCCTTCTTGCTCGTTTCGTCGTGTCTTGAGCAAATGCAGCGGTTAAACCCATTACTGCAATTGCTATTGTTAAAATTGCCTTTTTCATGTTATGTTTATTTATGTGTTTGTTAAATTAATAGATACATAAAAACACAAACAGTTTAATCGGCATTTGTTAAAAAAATGTTAATTTTTATTTAACTGAGAGATTGATTTCTGCATTTGTGCCATCATTTGGGTAAGCGTTTCCATTGTCGGGTCTGGTGCAGGTTCAGGTAAGGAGGTAGAGATATATGCTTTAGCTTTCCAGATTTCCAGAATATCATCGGCAGCAATTGTGTAAGCATCGTACACCTTATTATCTGATATCAATTTCAAATCTTTATTCTCTCTGAAACGGTTACCCGCTCTTTTATATACTACGCCTTCATTTTTGCTAATTACGATGTAGGTTTCGCCAGTTTTTACTTCATTCCAGTTATCGAGATACTCACCAATAATTACACTTCCAGGTTGAACAGGCAACATACTATCGCCCATAATTTCAAAAGCCCTAAAGGTACCTTGTCTTAATGCAGCCAATGGAAGTTGAAATTTAGGTAGGTCGCTGATATATTGAGGGTCTGAAAAACCATTCAGATAACCAGCACTCGCTTTAACGGGAACCAGTTCGATATTTTCGCGATCGTTCTGATCGACAGAAATACTCAGCACCCTAAGGTTAGATCCCTGGCTTTTTGGCTTAGGTTTCCAGCTGTCAGATATTTTTTCATTGATGAATTCATCGATGGTAAGATCAAAGTATTCGGCTATTTTTTTTAGCAAATCATATTTAGGTTCCGCCCGGTCTTCCTCGTAAGCCCCGATGAGCGACCTCTTGATTTCCATAATATCAGCGAAATTCTGCTGTGTATGGCCTTTTTTCTTCCTGAGGTACTTTAAATTATTTGAAATATTTGACATAAAAATAAATTTTAAAATAAATTTGGAATTACTAAAATAGTTAGTAATTTTATGCTCATAAAGTTAGTAATATTATTTTGAATTGCAAGAGGGTATACTAAATAGTTTAGTTTTAAGTTTTAAACATAAGATGATGAAAAAGTTTGTTTATATCGTTACCGACAGAAATCGTACAAGTATGCACGTGGGCATGAGCTCTGATTTAATGAAGACACTGGATTTTTACAAACAGATGCCAAACTTATTTTTTGATAATGGGCAACAATTAACCCGCCTGGTTTATTTTGAAGAGTTTAAAACTGAAGCACAGGCTTTGGTGCGTTTTAAATCAATTAGTCGGTTTACGCGCATGCAAAAGGAACGTTTGGTAAGATCTTGCAATCCAGATTGGATTGATTTAACTATAGGCCTCGATTTCGAAAATATTCTTTTACATCGTAATGTGAGCAATCAGGTTAAAGTATCATTTACGAGTTTATCTTAGCGCCTGTTTAAAAATAGAATTATTTGTTATGTCAGTCTGAGCGAAGTCGAAGACCATTCAGCGCATTAATAAAAGCAAGCGATTATTCTCCCATTGACAGAATCTATCATTACGGCCGTCATTCTCGCGAAGGCGGGAATCTTAAAGCGCTTGCATTACGATTATTCATAAGTTTCCCTTGTTTTAAAGGTATTCATGAGCACTCCGTGGTTCCCAATCAAGTTGGGAATGACGATTCCTCGCAGCCTATAAAAAAGCGATTAATTATATTTTAATCGCTTTAACAAGTAAGGAAAAGTCTAATTTTTTATTTTTTCGAGGAAATCATTTTCCAGATCTTGAAGATTTTTGAAAAATTCACTTTTATCCATAAACACTTTTGGATTATAAGGATCTCCTGATTTACGTTTATTGTGGAGATCAAACTGACTTGCGTGAGAGGCAACCCAAAGATCAAAGTCAAGCTTTTTCATTGCCTTAAAAGTTTCAGTATAATCTTTTTGAATATCTTTATATGATGCTATTTCAGAGAATTTTCTGTCAACAATTATGGATGGCATATTGGCAATCAAAATTTTGTAGCTAGAATTTTTATCTTTCGTATCAAATATAAAACTACACGATCCTTTAGTATGCCCGGGATGATGAAGCATTGTTAAAGTAGTGCTGCCTAATTTAATTTTATCATCATTCTTCAATAGGACATCAGGTTTCACGGGTTTGAAACTTACGCCATATTTCCCAAGCTCATAATCCGATTTTCCGCCGGTTTCAAGGGCATCCGCGTCTTTGTCATCTACATATAGTTTTGCACCGGTTTCTTTTTTAATTTCAGCCATAGCGCCCAAATGATCAAAATGTGCCTGGGTTAAGAGCAAAATTTTGATTGATTTATAATCGAATCCCAAAGCTTTTATATTTTCTTTTATTATCGAAAGCGAATTAGCTAAACCCGTATTTATTAATATATTTCCTTTTTCTGTTACGATTAAATAAGAAGCTAAATCATACGTGCCAACATAATACAGATTACCTGCAATTCTAAATGGCTCTGTAGCCTGAGACCATTCTTTTGGATTATTAGCGGGCTCTGTTACTGTTTGAGCAAAACCTAACAGACTGCAAGACAATAAAAGCAGTAAAAATATTTTTTTCATATACAATTCGAAATTTAATTATTTTCTTGTTACCATCCCGGTGCAAAGGTTAAACCGAATACTCCGGTTTTAACATCCTTTCTTTGAAAAGGAATTGCATAGTAAGGTTCTAAAACAAAATAGCCAAAAACGTTTACCCTTACTGATATACCAACACTAATTGCTGGTACACGTTCTGTTGTAGACTGAAAGGTAACCGGTTTACCCTTCTCATCAAAAACGGGTTGTTTATTATCATCTAAAACAGGTTCAGTAGTATAAGTTGGTTCACTTTTAAATTTCACTTTGGTATCGTTCGTCCATGCCAATCCTGCATCGAAGAATAAATTAAGGTCAGAGAATAAAAACTTAGAAGGTATAGCCGCTAATTTTTTAGGTCCTGTAAATGGCAAGCGTACTTCGAAATTAAATACGGCAATTTTACTTCCTGTTAATTGGTTAATATCGAAAGATTCTGATGATTGTGCGGAAGTACTTTTGTAAATTGAGTTTGATTCATAGCCCCTAATCAAGTATGGATAACCAAGATACATTGGATAAAGCCTGTCTGCATCTTTACCGATCCTTAAAGTATTGTAACTTCTTACAGCAAATGTTACTGGCTTAGCTCTCCAATATTTACGAAGATCCGCCGTTACACCAGCAAAATTATAAGTACCAAGATATTTTTCGCCACTTACACGATATCTGAAACCGTCAAGCGGACCAGTAAGGCCAAAGATTGAGTTATCGCCTACAAAACCAGCGTTTAATTGATATAATGTAAAAGAATTAAAAGGAATGCCATAATCCTGAGAAGCAACATCGTTAGAAATCCTGCTTTTATTTGAACCTATGTAGTTGCCAACCGAATTATAATAATTGCTATATCTATCAACTCTGTAACTATAATGTGAAAATGAACCGCCCAACTCAAAACGGTGTATTTTACTAAATGGATAAGCGCCAAAAACCTGAAACTGATCTTCAAAGGTTCTGATAATGTCTGTTCTATCTGCCAGAGCATTAATAGTGGTGTTATCGCCCGTAGGGATATTTTCATAGCCGTAAGATCTAAAACCAGATACATAAGGAATGTGCGAAACAGCAGCGCCCCAATTTATTCTGCTTTTCTGATTGATGTAACCCACCAAACCACCAAAATCATAAATTTCTCCATTTACGGATAGGTTTGCTATGATCTGGTTGGTGCCTAATATATCGCTGAACATTCCTACTATACCACCAGAAACACCGGTTCCGAAACGGCTGGTTGAAACACCTACGCCACTATTTGCTAAATAATCTAACCTGAATTTTGGCTTGTAAGGCACCGCTTTCATCGAATCGGCCACTATTTTTTCGAAACGGTCAAAATTATTTAAATTAGAATTGATGATGTTTACCCCTATATTTTCCATAGGAGGAAGTATAGCAGCATCGAAATTTTCTTCCTGGTTACCAATTCTTTTCGCTTTAAAGCTGCTTAACTTAGCATTATATAAGGTATAACGCTGGTAACGGTAATAGCTATATACAATATCATCTGTTGTTGACACCGAAATGGCTGGCGAAAACTCGGTAATTCCACTAATCCCAGTAAAATAATCGGTTAACTGATCAACCGTATTATCAGCGAAATTGTATTTGTATAAATTTCTAAAACCATCTCTGTTAGACAGGAAATAGATATTCTGACTATTAGCCGAAAATTGTGCGTTTAGGTTATTCGCTCCTGGAAAAACACCCAAATTACTTACGGTTTTAGCCGCAATATCGTAAACAGCAAGATTTATAGGCAATACTGCGTTAATTACATTGGCCTGAATTGCGGCTCTATCTGATGAAAACACCAGTTTTTTACCATCAGGAGAATAACTTGGTGCATAATCGGAATATACATCATCGGTAATCTGAGTAACTGCTTTGGTATCTAGGTTGTAAGAGAAAATATCACTTTGCCCTTCAACCATTCCTGAAAATGCGATATCTTTTCCATTTGGCGACCAGGTTAAATTACCAAATTGCTGCACCTGTGCCATTGGTGTTTGAGATACAGTAGTTCCGTTTGAAACATTAATAATCATCATCTGGTTTTTACCATGACTGAAGATACTAAAGGCAAATTGCTTACTATCCGGCGACCATGCTCCGGCTGACTCTATAAAGTTAAAATCATCAATATGGCCATTAGAGATCTGACTGCTCAACTTCCTGATAATTCTCCCGGTTTTGGCATCTGCGAGAAATAAATCTATACCAAAAAGGTCTTTTTCAGACATAAATGCTAAATACTTTCCATCAGGACTAAGGGCAGGGGCGACGTTCATATTACCTGCGTTTTTATTGTCGATGATTTTTGTACCCGTAATTTTAATCTGCGAACTATCAGCTTTTAACATCGGCTTATAATGTGCATCGATGGAGTTTTTCCAAAGACCAGATAATGTTTTATCGTCGTAACCAAATGTATATCGGATGGCATTTTCGTAACCATATTTTGCAGTATTCTTAAATAAAGGAACAATGGTGGTATCACCATATTGCGAACCGATATAAGTCCAGAAGGCCTGACCATAACGGTAAGGAAAGTATTTGTTGGAGTTGGTTAAATCTTTTAACGAAGGAATATCACGATTTAACATAGCATCGCGCATCCACATGGAAGTAAATGCATCTTTTTTCCCGATTGATAAATACTCGGCCATCCCTTCAACCATCCAAAGTGGTGTCTGACCAACATTTTCTAGGCTGATAGAATCTTTTTCGAGTAGAAGGTGGTATTGAAAAGCATGAACAAGCTCGTGACCTAAAACGTGCCTTGTTTGGCTATTGAGTTCCATAACAGGCATAATTACCCTGTTTTTCAGTGCCTCTGTAACCCCGCCGGTACCAATACCAATTTCTCCGTTAAGCACTGTAGTTTGCTGAAAATCAGGATGATTATTGTATAGGATAATCGGATTTTTCTTTAAAAAAGTATCTCTAAAAACTTCCTGATGCATTTTGTACCAGGTTTCAGCATCTTGTGAAAAACGTTTTAAAAGTTTCTCATTTTTAATATAATAATAGATCTCAAAATGGGGCGTTTGCAAAACTTTAAAGTCGAGTTTTTTATACCTTACCTTGTTTTGTCCGAAATATTGGGCCTTAACAGAAAAAGAAAGAATAAGCAGGAGCAATAAAGAAGAATATCGCCTTAATAAAGTAGAGCCTATTTTCATATGTGTGGTTTTTAGTAATGATTGTTCAATAATTTACGAAGATGAAACGGTAAAAAATCTGGAAATAAAAATAGCAATTGTTTAAAAGAGTATTAAAAATTTAACACTTTTTAAAATCCCACTACCTATTTTACACAGGCAGTGAGCTATTTTGGTTTATTTCGGTCCAAAAAACTATTGCTGATTGTTATCTTCGTTTTTCTTTTTTTCCTTTTCTTCCTGACGTTGTTTTCTCCGAAGTTCACGTTCCTCTTTTCTGGTTAGTGGCACAGTAGGGGTAACGGGATTTTGAGCAGGCTCTGTTTTATTTTCTTCTTTTTTAACTTCGGGTTCATTGTTTAACGGTTCCGTAGTAACGGGTACTTCGGCAGGAACGGTAAAATCAGTAGAATCAACGGTTACGCTGTCAGTTGATGTTGTATCCCTGATAATTCTTGGACTAGGGCAATTGTAAGTGCGGGTAATATCAACTGTTGCTTTAGGGAAAGGCCCATAAGTATATCCTGATTTCGGATCGAGGTAAACTTTTTCCATAAACTTAGCAAAAATTGGCAGGGCAGTTCTCGATCCTTCACCTTGCTCGCCATTTTTAAAGTGGGCTGTTCTTTCATCACAACCTACCCAAACACCAGTCACCAGATCTTTGGTTAAGCCCATGTACCAGGCATCCACATAATCAGAAGAAGTACCGGTTTTACCACCAATCTGGTTATTTTTCTTAAACAGGTCAGGCCATTCCCATAAGGCCTGGGAAGTTCCTTCAGGTTCTTCCATACCACCACGGAACATATAGGTCATTAACCAGGCAATTTCTTCAGTTAAAACCCTTTTTGTTTTAGGTTTAAATTCATCTATTAAATTGTTATCCTGATCGGTAATTTTTTCTACCAATATGGGATCGGTTTTAATCCCCTTATTCATAAAGGTAGCGTAAGCTTTTACCATCTCGTAAACGGTAACATCATTTGATCCTAAACTTACCGATGGTACAGATTCCAGGTGGCTGTCAATACCACATTCGTGTGCATATTTAACCACGTTATCCCAGCCCACCTTTTCGGTTACCTGGGCAGTAATGGTATTCACTGATTTTGCCATGGCCCAGCGTAAGCTCATTTCGCGGTAGGAAACACTATAATCGGCATTTTTTGGCTCCCAATATTTCGTTTGGCCTTTATCCTGGTAAGCAATTTTAACAGGCTTATCGGTAAATTTATCACAAGGACTCATGCCTTGTTCTAAAGCGGTTAAATAAGCAAATGGTTTAAAAGTAGAACCCGCCTGGCGTTTAGATTGATTTACGTGATCGTATTTGAAAAACTTATGGTCTATACCGCCCACCCAAACTTTAATTTTTCCGCTTGCAGGCTCCATAGTCATCATTCCCGTATTCATGATTTTTCCGTAATAACGGATCGAATCTAAAGTAGAGAATAAAGTATCGCGATCGCCTTTATATGTGAAAATCTGCATTCTTTTCTTTTTATTGAAATAGGCAATAACAGAATCTGGATTGTTAGGGAACTTCTTTTGCAAGAGTGAATAAATCGGAAGGTTTTTCATTGCCCTGTCAGGATAATCAACCTTTTGCTTTTCCGAATCGTACCAGGGATCTTCTTTGCCCCAAACACTATAAAACCTGCGTTGCAAAATCCTCATCTCATCGGCAACCGCTTCTTCGGCATAACCCTGTAGTCGAGAATCGATGGTCGTGTAAATTTTCAATCCATCTTCATAAAGGTCGTAACCATTATCAGTACACCATTTCTCTAAATATTTTGCCACAGCTGCCCTTAAATAAGAGTCACCATCACTGCCATCCTGCATTTTACCTTCTTTCAGTTTAACAGGCTCCTTTGATAATTGTGTTAAACTATCCTTGCTGAGGTATTTGTACTTGTTCATTTGCGCAAGCACTACATTTCTTCTTTCCAAAGCCTTTGCAGGATTTTTAGTTGGATTATATAAGGTTGTTCCCTTTAACATCCCCACAAGCATAGCTGCATCTGTAGTAGCTAAATCTTTTGTCTCTTTATCAAAGTAAATCCGGCTGGCCGTTTTTATTCCGTATGTATTATTACCGAACGAAACGGTGTTCAGATACATGGTGATGATATCATTTTTAGAATAGTTGGATTCTAACTTTACAGCTGTCATCCATTCCTTTAGTTTTACTATTAAGGTTCTAACTAAAGGTATTTTAATCAATAATCCCTGCGATTTATTATAACGTGTACGGTAAAGGTTTTTTGCCAGCTGCTGGGTAATGGTACTGGCTCCACCATCCTTTCCCAAACCAATAACTGCTCGGCCAACTGCCTGCACATCGATACCCCAATGTTTATAAAAACGCACGTCTTCAGTAGCAACCAGAGCATGTATTACACTAGGTGCAATATCATTGTAATTTACAGGCGTTCTGTTTTCTTTAAAATATCTGCCAATCAGTTTTCCATCTGCAGTGTAAAGTTCAGAACCAACACGCAGGGTAGGTGCTTTAATATCCCGGACACTTGGTGAGTAGCCAAATAGCCATAAAAAATTTAATTGCAGGGCAGAAAAGAAAATTATTATAAAAAATAAAAATATTGTAGAATAACGTAAGTACTTGTTCTTTATCTCTTTAAACATATTGGATAAGATGATCTTTAGGTAAAAGCTGTGGCGTTAAATATAAAAAACTCTCTATGCAAATTAACGTATTTAATTTACTTATTTTTTAGTTCTATATTTAAATTAACGATGCATCGATTTATCTAAAATAATACATGATTATGAAGAACGAATTTAAAGGGTTAATTGTACAGGGTGGTGAGAAATTTTCTTTAAAAAATCATAAAACTGATTTTACTGGTAGTTATAACAAAGAAAAAGCTAAAGATGCATTGGTGAATTCGAAAATAGAATTAAACCATTTACAGGAGAAATTATATGCCTCAGGCAAACATTCTGTTCTGATCATTTTTCAGGCGATGGATGCTGCAGGTAAAGACAGTGCCATTGAGCACGTTATGAGCGGACTAAATCCGCAGGGATGCCAGGTTTATAGTTTTAAAGTTCCTACACCAGAAGAATATGAGCACGATTTTTTGTGGAGACATTATAAAGCTTTGCCAGAACGCGGTAGAATAGGCATCCATAACCGTTCGCATTACGAAAACGTTTTGGTTTGTAAGGTACATCCCGAATATATTCTGAGCGAAAATATTCCAGGTTTTGATGATGTTAAAGAGATCCGCAAAAGTTTTTGGCAGCAGCGCTACAATAGCATTAAAAATTTTGAAGAGCATTTAACCGCTAATGGAACGGTAATTTTAAAGTTCTTTTTAAACGTGAGCCAGGATGAGCAAAAACAACGCTTTTTAGAACGTATTGATGATCCTACCAAAAACTGGAAATTCTCTTCAGGTGATATTAAAGAAAGGGCTTTGTGGGATAAATATATGGATGCGTATGAAGATGCAATCAATGCAACAAGTACAGAAGAATCACCCTGGCACATTATACCCGCTGATAAAAAATGGTTTACCCGGCTGGCTATTAGTGAGATTATTGTAGAAAAGTTAAAAAGTTTAGATCTTGAATTTCCGGTACTTGGAGAGGAAGAAACAGCCAAACTGAGTGAAACCAAGCGTATTTTGCTAAGTGAGTAAAAAAATGCAGGCCTATAAGCCGGGTTCTGTTTCCTGATTGCTCAGGCTTCTATCATTTATCCAGTATAAACGTTGCCGTTTATCTCTAACGACCTACCCACTAACATCGGACGGGCAGCCCTTTATCCCGGCATAAAGTCGGGATGTTAGCCTATTTGGTCTTTCAACTCCCGGGGTTTACAAACCACTGCAGTCGCCTGCAATGCTCGTGCGCTCTTACCGCACGTTTTCACCCTTACTCCGACATAAGCCAGAGCGGTATATTTTCTGCTGCACTAATCCGTAATTCAGGTTTTCATTCCTGAATCCCTTTCCGTTAGAAAGCGGGATGCCCTGCGTTGCCCGGACTTTCCTCTCTTCCGATTTTATTCGAAACAGCGATAGAACAGCCTGCATTTTGCGCAAAGATGGTTTTTTTTGACCACAAAAGACACAAAGAGCACAAAGATTTTGTATTTATTTACAATCCTGCAAATCTTTTGAAACCTTCGAATAAGGTACAAAGCCTTGCTTATTACCAAATGAATTGGTAATGAAAACCATTACCTGTGCCACATCAATATCAGCTAATTCAGGGAAAGCTGGCATTTTTTCTTTGTATTCCTGACCATGAATGATCAAAGATTCGTTTGCACCGTTTTTAATAAAACAGGCTAAACGAGCTTTGTTTACCTTTAAAAATACCGAATCGGTAAGTGGGGGAGCAAGTTTACCTAATCCTTCGCCGTTTACACCATGGCAGTTTTGGCATTTGGCTTTATAAATATCTTTTCCGTTCGACATGTAATTTTGCAGATCGATGGTTTCCTGATTTTGACAGGAAACAATGATGCCTATAATAAAAAGGGAAAAAACTGAATTGATAATGTACTTGCGCATGGATGTTTTGTAGTGAAAATCATCCTTTCGATCCGATAGCTAGCGGATCGAAAGGATGATTAAATATAACTTTACTTTTTATATTCGGCCAACAAAACGGGAATATCTTTTTTCAACTGCTCTACCTGATCTTCTTTGGTGCCATCGTAAGCACCGCGGATGCGCCTGTCTTTATCAATTAAAACCAGGTAACCCTGGTGAATATAACCATCTTTAGCAGTACTGTCTTCGCCAACTGCCACTAAGTAGTTTTTTTCGGCCAAAGTGTATACGCTATCTTTTGTACCATAAAGAAATTGCCATTTCGGACCATCTACGCCTAATTTTTGAGCGTATTTTTTTAAAACATGAGGTTTGTCATATTTAAAATCAATTGTATGTGATACAAACATTACATCTGGATTGCTTTTAAAGTCATTATAAACCGTCATTAAGTTACGGTGCATGGTAGGACAGATGGTGGTGCAGGAAGTAAAAAAGAAATCGGCCACATAAACTTTGCCATCCGTTGACTTATTGGTCGTTACAATGCTATCCTGGTTTAAGAAAGACCAAGCAGGAATCGTTTGGTAAACCGTATCAATTTTTTCTACACCTGCAGCATCTTTAACGGTTTCTGCATGGCGCTCGCCATAAAATGGAAGTTTTCTTTCTTGTTTGCAAGATGCGAATAATAAACCTACGCTTATAAGGATTGTGATATAGCTGATATTTTTCATTGTATTATAATTGATTAATATGTTTCAAATTTACTGTATTTTGTTTTTTACTTTTTTATAAAAATCATTAAGCCGAGCAAGCTAACGGTTAAAATTAACAAGGCCGCTAATAAGATAAAGAAATCACGAAAGTTTTTCCCTGCCCAATCCAGGTAATGGAATTTGTGCAGAAAAGCAAAAGAATACCCTTCGTAACGATCGGCATCTGCAATTTTTGCAGCTAAACGGGATGTTTTTGTGTCGATATATAAATTTGTGTGATTGGGAGTGTTATACGTTAGTTTTACAACAGGGAGGCGTTTAAAAACAAACCCATATTCTCTATCATCGAATTTATAGAGTACGCTGGTTTTTATTAGTTTCGCTTTGCAAATGTCATTTTCAGTAACGTTTGAAGTACAACATTCCATTTCGGGCTCATCTGTATCTTCTGATTTGTTTTCAAATTTATTTGCTAAGAATTTAGCATATTCGAGATTACCGTTGTTGAGTTTCGAACTATCTTTTGCATTGATATAAATCGTTTCTTCCGGTAAATCTTCGGTCTTATTGTAGAATACTTGAAAATATACCTGTTTTTTAAACTTTACAAGGGAAATATTGCTCAGGCGGTTCAAATCTAAATTTAAAATGTTATTGGGTATTTTAAGTTCACTAATATTGATGTTTGGCTGGTAAACTATATTTTGAATGGTATTTGAGTTAAGCTTATTCATAATATGATAAGCTCCGCTAAATGCAAAGGTTAATGTTAATAAAGAAATGCAAATTCCAATCTGACGGTGGTAAAGCCTTAAGAAACCAATTTTGCTTCCCTGTTTTGGTTTTTTAAATTTTTTCCAGAGCACACCATAAATTAAAATACCACTTAAAGCAGATAAAGTAATAATGGACAATAAAGCTACCATAATACAGGTTTTAACCACGTTATTACTGATTGCTTCTAAAAATGACCAGCTATGGAAATTATCAAACAGCCACAAAAAGGTTTTTCTTGCATCGGTATTAAAGGTAGCCAATTGAGAAGAGGCTGTTTCTACATAAACATCCATGGCATCTTTTCGGTTAAAACTTACTTTCCAAACCGGAAGATATCTGTTTACATATTTATATTGCTGACTAAAACTTGTTTGAACAGTAATTGATTTAATTTTACTCGAACGGTCTGCGATAAAATAACGGGCCAGATATTCAGCATAACGTTCGTCTCCATTACTTAATGCTATTCCGGTTGTTGTATTAAAATAGTGTAAATCTCCCTTGATACTTTTAAGCTGATAATAGGTTTGCTGATCGAAATTTACTATCCTGAAGTTTTTAAATTCCTGGATATTATTTTTAAGCAAAACATCCTGAAATGTGAGTTTAATCTGCCCCTTATTGATGGGTTTTGGTACTAAAATCTGATGGGCAATTTGAGGCTTAAACCAATTGGACAGAAAAGGATGCATCAATCCGGATAATGTCCAGAAAATAACAGGAATAACTGTAATAAGCCCAATAGTACGATGCCATTTGTACATATTACGCTTGACGCTTTGTTTAAAATTTGATGTTTTATTATTCATCTTTAAAATTTTTTATTTTAAATGAAAGAGGTAAATGAAAACCTGATGCGATCTGATGACATCTTTTGGTACTTCTATTTTTTCCCTGCAAAATTATATTGGATTCCGAACACGAATGTTCTTGGTGCCGCAGGAGTAAAGGTGCTTGTATCTGTTGCATTATTTCCTCTGGTAACATTTGTTGCGTAAAGTGTATTTCCTAAATTCATTACATTACTATATACTTCCACACCTTTAATTTTATACCCAATCCGGTAGTTTAGTAGCGTATAACCATCATATTTAACTGTGTTTATCTGATCCTGGTAGTAAGAAGATAAATGTTGCAACTCTATAGACATCCGCAGATTTGGCAATTGTTTTGGATAATAGTTAAACTCTGTATTGTATACCCAGCGCGGAGCAGATGGCATTTCGTAATTGTTCAGATTCTGTAGGGCATCTTTAGGATTATCACTTACCTGAAAACTGATGAATTTGTGTATGGCAACTGTGCCGCCAAAACGGAAAGAAAATTGAGGCCCAGGATTAGCGGTTATGCCAAATTCAATTCCACGATGCAAAGTTTTTCCCGCCGATTGATAATCGGTTGAATTATCTGGTTGACGGATACTTAGCAATTCATTAGTGCCATTCATTTGGTAAATAGCAATATCAGCATAAACTTTATGGTTAATGAATGTTGCCCAACCTCCAAGCTCATAATTCTGGAAAGTTGCAGGCTCCAGGTTATAATAAAACTGAGCAGGACTGGTGTTAGGCTTTGCTCTGAAAATTGCAGTTAAAGCGGTTGGCGAAAAACCTTGTGCGTAATTGGCATATAGCCCTTTCTCCTGATCGATCTGATAAGTTAAACCAATTTTAGGCGTTAACTTACTATATGCTTTTTCTCCGGAACTGTTGTCTAAGTTATTTATATAGGTAAAACTCATCCTGTCATATCGGAGACCTGTAGAAAATCTTATTTTTTTTACCAGCTCGAAATCATATTGCAGATAACTTGCGGCATTGCGGATTTTGGCATTGTAATCAGATAATTCAATATCCGGACGTTCTTCTTTAAGGCTATATTTTTCAACCGATTTTCCATCAGGACGAAGTTGTGCAATTAAATCAGTTTGATAAGCCCAATAGTCGTTTGGAGAATAATCAAACATGGCCCCGGCAATTAATTTTGAATTTAAGAAATTGAAATGTTGACTGTGCTGCGCAATAACACCATAGCTGCTGAAATTGTTAGCATTAATTTGACCACTTGCAGTAGTTTGGCCTGTTTTCCATCTGATACCATAGGAAGGATTTTGCCCTAATTGATCGTTTCTGTTAAAAATGGTAATAAATGATTTAGCATTTTCATTCCATTCATGTTCAAGGGTTAACCGTGTTCTGTTCGCATCCGATTTGCGGTAAGCAAAATCAGATGTACTCAGGTAGTTTCTACTATAAAAAGCAATACTATCTACACTACCACTCATTTGGGAGTTGTATTTGCCGTAAATAAAATTACCAATTAAGCGTGTTTTAGGAGTGAAATTATATTCTAAACGGGCATTTATTGTTTGTTTATGATAGTCAGAAGTGGTCATCCACGAATTGGTTTGTTTACTGGTTAAACCTCCAATGTAGAATCCAAATTTTCCAATTGTAGCACCAGTGCCAAACTGAAACCGCTTATATCCCCAGTTATCAAATTGAAATCCTGCTTTAGCAGTAGGAACTGTTGTTGGTCTTTGCATGATAAAATTAACTGCACCACCAATAGCTTCTGGTCCGTAGATGGATGAAACCGGACCTTTAACAACTTCGATAGAACTAACCGTATATTGATTAATTTGTAACAGGGCATTGTGATTAAAAACACCCATGGGTCGAATAGGAACACCATCTTCCATATATAAATAATACGGGTTGGTTGTAATTGGCTGTCGGATAGACATCATGTGTTGTTCATTGCCTAAATCGACCATCAAAACACCAGGTGTCTTATTTACCACCTCGAATAAAGTGGTAGCTTTCGTCTCGTCGATTAATTTCGCACTAAGTTTCGTTATTGCAATGGGCGTTTCGCTACTTAACGAAGCTTCTCTATTTGCCGTAACCATAACACTCTGCAAAGTTCTGGAATCGGTTGTTAATTCTATATTTTGATTGTTGTAAGCTTTAATTTCTACATTTTTATAACTGATGCAGCTAATTAAAATATCTGGTGAAGCCTGGCTGCAAGTTAATTCGAAATAACCTTCATTGTTGGTTTTTGTAATGTTAACACTATTTTTTTCCTTAACCAGCGCGGCAACAACAGGTTCCTTTGTTTGCGCATCGTATATTTTTCCTTTAATTGTTTGGGCGTATGCAGCAATATTAAGGCATAGCAAAATGCCTGTTAGTATTTTGAATTTCATTCATTAAAAATTGGGTGGTGATTAATAGTTTCAAACTAACCAGCTGGATAACATTTGTATTTTATAGATAAACATGGCTGCTTAACGCCTGATTGGCATTAACTGGTGCTTTCTATTTGATGTTATTAGTGGTTATAATTAAAAATTAACCCAATTTTGGAGGATGGAATATGGATATGGAAAGATCTTTAACCGGTTTTTCGATGTAAAGATTTTCTGAAGTGATGATGAAATAAGGAATATGATGGTTCAATGCAATAGTCTGAAATCTGGGTTCAGCCTCTATAACTCTTTTAAGGTTTTCCTGAGCCTGTTTATTTTTACCATCAAGGTCTTTCAGTTTTTTTGCAAGGAAACACTGTCCATCACAATGTAATTCAGGATGCTCTTTATTAATACAGAATACACTGGTAATGTATTCTTTGTTCATTTTATAACCAGAATAAATCACCAATTGCATGAAACCGTTGCTAACGGTGCATATAATGATCAGATATATTAAGATTTTTTTGAACATGGTATTGCGCTGCAAAAGTATTAAAGAAATTGGTTGCAGCAAAGGAAAATAAAAATTGGCTGAGTTTAAACTTTAAAGTATAACTTAAAATTGATATAAGGTGATGTTTTTCAGGAATTTAAAGTATTTAAGATTTAACGTATAAAGTTCTAAATCATGAAACATTGCGGTAGATGCAATTAAAGCATCTGGAAGATTAAGATTGTGTGATAAAGAAAATTGCTCCACTAATTTTACTGCTTGTGTGGATATTGGAGAAGAAATGGGTAAAACCACTAAATTATTGATGTCTTTTCTTATTAAACTTAATTCTTTTTTGTTTCTGGCTCCATAAAGTAATTCTGCACAAGTAACATCCGAAATTGCAACGCTGTTTTGACCAATGTTTTTAAAAGTTTCAATGACGGTATCATTTCCTTTATAAATTTCAATAAAGATGTTTGTATCACACAGAACCATTATCTTTTCCAGGCTTTATCACGAAGTTCTTCCGAGTTAATATCGTAGTCACTCCAAATACCTTTGGATAAAGAAAATTCTATCACTTCAGTTGATTTCTCCGCATTAGTGATTCTTAATTCAGCATCAATATCCCATGATTTCAAAAAGTTTAGTAAAGCATCAATTTTGCGCTGTTCTAAATTGTCTTTTAAGATTATCTCCGTCATGATATTATTTTTATTGTAAATATAAGAAATCTATTTTTATTGATTTGACTTCCTTAAAAGGCTGTACGGTTCGTGTCTTACAAGTGATTCTAATATATTTTTGAGTTTGTGCAGCAGACTTTACCTGCGCTTTTAGTTAAAGTAATTTTTTTCTATCTTGCCATACACAAAAATGAAACCTATGAAATTATTTAAAACTATCGCGGTGATGATGGTATTGTCATCATGCGCCAAAAAAGAAGTTCCAGATGTACCTCCAACCTTTAGTGATCCAGATTGGACCAGGCTCGAGATTGCCGATGGGAGAGAAGCCCATGCTGTTTACGGGAATATTGATGATACATTAATGGTATCTACCTTAACTGAAATTTATCAAACTACTGATAGGGGCAAAACCTGGAAAAAAACAAAAGTAAATAATCAACCGATTTATGGTTTTCTATCTGTAAAGGATACTATTTTTGGCTTACAGGCAAACAGCCTGAAGGATAAAGCCGGTCAGAAATTGGCAACTTTTAGTCAGTATTTTAGTTTAGATAAGGGATTTACATGGGATTGGAGCACTAAATTTGGAGTTTCGGAACAGCGATCTCAGGCATTTGCTAGCGTCTCTGTAAATAACCAGTTTAAAATTAAACTTAAAGAAAATATAGAATCTTTTGATGGTGGTCCGGCAAACGGCTCTGGCTATGTTCTTAAAAGTGATATCGAAGTTTTTAAAAACGGAACTTCAAAAATACTTCCGGTCCCATTTGATAACCAGATTACCAATCTACATGTAGATAAACTGGGAAGGCTTTATGTTTCTGCAACACGCAGTATCCATGATAAAAACACAGGCAAATATGTTTCAACTGAAAAGAATCAGCCTGCTATTATTTATATTTCTAAGAAAAATGTAAGAGAGTTGATTGATTAATTAATAATCAGTAGAAAATAGTGTCGTCATTACGAGCGGACCCGATAGTATCGGGTGTAGTGCAGTTGAAAAATCTATCCAGAAAGATCTCTCCATTCCACTGCGTTCAGTCGAGATGACGACACTATAGCAAACTATGCCTGCAAATCGGCCATTACCGCTTTAATTTTTTCTCCAAGCTGTGCATTAACCGAATCAAAATCTTTTCTATCTGCCAAAGGCGCATTTACACTACAATAGAACTTAATCTTAGGCTCCGTACCACTCGGACGTGCAGAAACGATACTTCCATCTTCAGTAATAAATTGCAAAACATCCGAAGTCGGGTAATCCAGTTTAGTTACTTTTCCTGTTGCTAAATCTGTTTCCTGACTCAATTCGTAATCTTTCAATACTGAAACTTTAGAACCGCCTAATGTTGCAGGAGGATTTTCCCTGAATTTAACCATCATGGCTTTAATTTCTTCAGCACCTGATTTACCTTTTTTAGTCAACGAAACCAGATCTTCTTTATAAAGGCCATATTCTACATACATATCCAATAAGGCATTGTATAAACTTGCACCTTTATCTTTGTAATAAGCAGTCATTTCAGAGATAAAAGCTGCAGAAACTACTGCATCTTTATCGCGTACTAAATCGCCGATCAAATAGCCATAGCTTTCTTCGCCACCACCAATAAAGTATTTTTTGCCTTCCAGCTCAGTCATTAACTGACCGATATATTTAAATCCTGTTAAGGTATTGTAATAGGTTACATTTTTCTTTTTGGCAATCTCTTCGATCAGGTTAGAGGTTACAATGGTTTTCACAATAAACTGGTTACCATCTAATTTGCCGCTATCTTGCCAGGCTGATAATAAATAGTTAATTAACAGACTACCTGTTTGGTTACCATTCAGTAGCACCCATTCGCCATCATTATCTTTTACGGCAATACCCACACGATCCGCATCTGGATCAGTTGCCAAAACTAAATCAGCATCAATCTCTTTTGCTTTGTTCATCGCTAAAGTTAATGCTTCTTTTTCCTCTGGATTTGGATAAACCACAGTTGGGAAATTTCCGTCTGGTGTGCTTTGCTCTTCAACTAAGGTTACGTTGGTAAAACCAAATTGAGCTAGCGCTTTAGGCACCAATGTGATTCCCGTTCCGTGGATAGGTGAGTAAACAATTTTTAAATCATGCTGTCTTTTAATGGCTTCCGGAGAAATTGAAAGCGCTGCAATACCATCCAAATAAAGTTTATCTACATCTTCACTAATTAATTCAATATTTGAATCTACACGATCAAATTTTACTTCATCAATGCTTTTAATCTTGTTTACTTCATCAATTACCAATTTATCATCAGGAGAGGTAAACTGGCCACCGTCTGCACCATAAGCTTTATAACCGTTATATTCTTTAGGATTATGCGATGCGGTTAACATGACTCCACTTTTACAACCAAAATGGCGCACAGCGAAAGAAAGCTCTGGCGTGGGTCTTAATGCAGAGAAGAAATATACATGAATCCCGTTTGCTGAAAAAACATCAGCTGTAATTTTAGCGAAATAATCAGAGTTGTTGCGACTATCATGCGCAATGGCCACTTTGATTTTCTCGTTCGGATATTTATTGTTTAAGTAGTTGGCCAATCCCTGTGTCGCAGTTCCAATGGTGTATTTGTTTATCCGGTTGGAACCTGCCCCCATTACACCGCGTAAACCGCCTGTTCCAAACTCTAAACTTCTATAAAATGCATCTGTTAATTCTGTAGTCGCATCTTTATTTACAAGAGCCTGAATTTCTGCCTTTGTATTTTCATCATAATTCCCACTTAACCACTGATTAATTGTGGCTTGCGTTGATTGGTCAATTGCCTGCATTGAGCTGTTTTTTTAATTTAATATCTGGTGTTGAACAAATTTAAATGAATGATGTTTGGTTGAAACCTATTTATTTCAACTCATCCAAATTTTATTTTGTTGAGGGTGTTGCTTTTAAGCTTGTTTTGCTTATTTTCACGCCCCGATACAATAATAAAGAAATTCCGGTATTAAAGTAAAATCATCTTAACTTTTTCACAATCCAAAAGGGATTATGTAAAGTTTTGGCAGTTTTTATCACAGTTAATAATAATTTGAGTAGATGAAAATATTAAAATTTGGGGGTACATCTGTTGGTAGCCCCGAGCGCATGACGAAGTTATTGGATATCATAGATCCAAATGAAGAACAGATTGTAGTGTTATCAG
The DNA here is from genome assembly GCF_003664035.1 of Pedobacter alluvionis. Taxonomy (GTDB): domain Bacteria; phylum Bacteroidota; class Bacteroidia; order Sphingobacteriales; family Sphingobacteriaceae; genus Pedobacter; species Pedobacter alluvionis. The sequence goes on along the minus strand of NZ_RCCK01000012.1, from coordinate 332,212 downwards.
CCGTTTCTGGAACTACAAATAGTTTAGTAGAGATTTCTAATTATTTTTTAGCCGGAGATAAGAAGAACGGAAGTACCGCCGTAGAAAATTTATATCAAAAATATAAGGATTTCGTAATTGAACTTTTGCCCGCTGCTGATTTTCAGGAAATGGGAAATGAAGTGATCGATTACCATTTTAGCTTTTTAGCCGTTTTAACCAATGATATTTTCACTTCAATTGAGGAAAAAGTAGTACTGGCGCAAGGCGAATTATTGTCTACCACTTTATATCACATCTATTTGAAGTCAATTGGAATCGAATCCGTATTGTTACCCGCATTGGATTTCATGAAAACGGATGAAGATAACGAGCCTGATATTCCGTTTACCACAAAGCACTTAACATCTTTGCTGGAAGAGCATAAAGACAATAAGTTATTTATTACGCAAGGGTACATCTGTCGCAATAGTTTTGGCGAAGTAGATAATCTGCGTCGTGGTGGTAGTGACTACACAGCCTCATTGTTAGGTGCTGCGATTCTGGCCGAAGAAGTTCAGATCTGGACGGATATAGACGGTATGCATAACAATGATCCACGTATTGTTAAAGGCACCAGGCCAATTGCCCGGTTATCATTTGATGAAGCAGCTGAGTTGGCTTATTTTGGTGCAAAGATTTTGCATCCTCAATCGGTTTTCCCGGCACAGAAATATAAAATTCCGGTTCGTTTATTAAATACGATGGAGCCTTCTGCGGCGGGTACTTTGATTACGCATGATAGCGAAAAAGGGAAGATTAAATCAATCGCTGCTAAAGACGGGATTACTGCAATCCGCATCCAATCTAGCCGCATGTTATTGGCTTATGGTTTCTTACGCCGTGTTTTTGAAGTTTTTGAGCGTTACAAAACACCAATCGATATGATTACTACTTCTGAGGTGGCCGTGTCATTAACCATTGATGAAACAGCTCATTTACCGCAGATTATCGAAGAACTGGAAAGTTTCGGAACAGTAGAAGTAGATACCAACCACAGTATTGTGTGTGTAGTTGGCGATTTCGGATCAGAGAAACATGGTTTCGCCAGCAGGGTTTTGGAAGGTTTAAAACACATTCCAATCCGTATGATTTCTTACGGAGGAAGCAATTATAATGTATCGCTTTTAATTTTAAGCGAGTATAAAACTGAGGCTTTAAGAAGCTTGCACAATAGATTATTCGAATAAGAGAAAAAAGGCGCCAATTACTACCATTAATCCGATAAGGAAGTGAAAAGCCAAAAAGCTTGATGGTAGTAATCCGTTTTTGTATTTTTTGTAGGAGTTATACAATCCCGCAGAAAGAATAAGAATGATAAATATGGCAGCTGTTATCTTCATTTTTTGATAAATAAAAGGAACAGTACAATAAAAAGTAACACGATAAAAAATCGGATTTTTCCATTGTATTGTTTCCGGGTAATTCTTGCATGTTTTAAATCCAGGTGGTTACCCAAATAAACTAACCCGAAGAATAAAATTAAAATTATAATAAGGAATTTGAACATGTTCGCCGATAAAGATATATCAAAGTTTAACAATATTGAAACGCCTTTTTACTACTATGATACCGATCTGTTGCAAAAAACCTTGCATACCTGTGCAGATGCAGCGGCTCCATACCATTTCCATATCCATTATGCATTAAAAGCGAACTTCAATAGTGTGCTGTTAAACCAGATCAAAGAAATTGGTTTCGGTGCAGATTGTGTGAGTGCAGGAGAGGTGAGAAGAGCTGTTGAAGTAGGTTTCGATCACAAAAAAATCGTTTTTGCCGGAGTAGGCAAATCGGATAAAGAAATCAACGAAGCTCTTGATCTTGATATTTTCTGCTTTAACGTAGAATCTATCCAGGAGCTTGAGGTGCTAAACGAACTGGCTGCTGCAAAAGGAAAAGTGGCACAGGTTGCTATCCGCATTAATCCAAATGTTGATGCCCATACTCACCACAACATTACCACGGGTTTAGATGAAAATAAATTCGGAATTAATTCATGGGATTTACCGGAATGTGCGGAGACTTTAAAAGCTTCGCCAAACCTTAAATTTATCGGCATTCACTTCCATATTGGTTCACAAATTACCAATCTGGATGTGTATAAAAACCTTTGTGTACGTGTAAATGAATTTGCAGCCTGGTTTGAAGATAAAGGATTTAACCTTAAAGTGTTAAATGTTGGTGGTGGCTTAGGGATTGATTATTACAATCCCGATCATCAAATTCCAGATTTCGAATCTTACTTCAAAATTTTTAACGAGTTTCTGACTGTTAAACCTGGTCAGGAAGTGCATTTTGAGCTGGGTAGGGCTTTAGTTGGACAATCAGCATCATTAATTACAAGAGCACTTTACATTAAAAAAGGAAAGAAAAAAAACTTCGTGGTTTTAGATGCAGGGATGACCGAATTGATGCGACCGGCTTTATATCAAGCTTATCACAAAATCGAAAACTTGTCTCAAATCTCAAATCTCAAATCTCAAACCTCAGTTAAATACGATATTGTAGGACCAATCTGCGAAAGTACTGATTGTTTTGGTAAAGAAGTTGAGCAGCCAGAATCTTTCAGAGGTGATATTTTTGCCATCCGTAGTGCAGGTGCTTACGGAGAAGTAATGGCTTCCAAATATAACCTTAGGGATGCCATAAGATCGGTTTACAGTAACGAAATCTAATATCAATCGCCGATACGCAGAACAAATGCTACAAACGTATCGGCGATCTTTTAGGCAATAAGGTGTTAAAACCTGAGGCCAACAGAAAACCTGATGTTAAAGGGTTCTCCTTCAACAAAGAAATAGTTATTCCCGGCATACGGGAAATCAGTTGTAATATCCCCGGAAGAAATATAACGTTTATTCGCCAGGTTATCTGCAATTACCCTAACCCAATATCTCGGATTTGTAAAGCTTACCCCAGCATCAAACTTGGTGTAATTAGGTAAGAAAATATCCCGCTGACTAATTGCAGAGAGTTTTGCAATACTGGTTTGGCCCGCACTCAGTGAAATTTTATTATATCCCTTTAATGGAATGCTGTATTGAATCCAGGTGTTAAAAATTTGTTGAGGCACATCAGGCATTTTTTGTCCTATAATAGAAGGATCGTCTGGCGTAGGATCAAGGTTATTGTCTTTCGTAATTTTAGCATCTACATAGGTGTAATTCGCCACTAATGAAAGGCGATCGGTAATGTTTCCAATCACATCAACTTCAACCCCGTTACTCACTACCTCTCCCAATTGCAGGTAATAAGCTACAGCGCCCGCAGCAGCTGTATAACTTCTAAAATCCCTGGCAGATACATTTTGTTTTGCCGAATGGAAACCATTTATGGTGGTCAGCAGCTTTCCATTAAACCATTTTTTCTTAAAACCAAGATCGAAGCTATTTCCGAATTGAGGGTCTATAGGTCTTGTTCCGGTAACTGTCCGTTGTCCTGCCGTTGCACTGGCTGTAGTTTCAGTTACGACCTGACCCGTTTGCGGAACAAAAGATTGGTCATACAAAAAGTAGATGGATGAAGTAGAATCAGGAGTAAAAGTTAGGGCTAAACGTGGTGAAAAGGCGTGTTGCTTGTATTGATCAGGTGTACGTGGGCCTCTTGTGGTGGTTAAAATATTCTGATTTCTGTATTCTGTATACCGCGCTCCAACTGTCAATAGAAATTGATTAAAGGCAATATTGTCATAAACGTACGCTGCCGTGTAATGAATTTTATTTTCCTGCCTGATGGATCTTTTGGTTACAGCTACCATATTTGGATCGACATCATAATTCGGATTGTTGCGGTCGAACGCGATAGGATTAGTTCCGTAATAGGTTGAAAGCGAATCTTTTCCTTTAGTATAATCGCCACCAACCAGGAGTGTATGTTTAAACTGCCCGGTGTTAAATTTACCATTCAGAAATAAGTTGGTGTTATAGGTTTCACCTAACAAATTAGAATTACTGGATATCCGCTTGGTTTTACCCGCATCATCAAAGCTGATTGAAGTTCTGTTATTTGATGAAACCATATACCATTGCGTAGAAGGAGCCTTCACATAATTAGACTGGGAAGTTAACTGCCAGTTCGAATTGAATTTATGAACGGCTACAAATCTGCCCGTATGTGTTTGTGCAACACTCAACGGAAGGCCAATACCTGCGCTGTAATTTACGCCAATCGGATCTTGCAATACATCTTTATCCTGGCGAAGTTTATTAATGGATGAACCATTTTTTACTTCACCGCGAATGTAATTATATTCGGCAATGACATAAGTCCGCGGGCTGAAGTTATACTGAACTACAGGAGCAATCACATATTTCTCCGTTTTCATGTTGTTCAGGTAAGAATTTTGCCGCTGATATGCTGCGTTGAAACGATAAGAAAACCCTTTGTCTAAAGCTTTACTGCCAACATCAACTGTAGATCTGAAAAGGTTGTAATTACCTCCGGTAAGCTGCACATTCAGTAGCTTTTCTTTCGGTGTTTTGGTAGAAATGTTTAATGTTCCGCCGGGTTCGCCAACAGCACTGATAAATCCGGCCGGACCTTTAATAAATTCCAGATTTTCAATTAAGGCTTCATCATCAAGTGTTGCACCAAGCACCAGCCGGCTGGGCATCCCGTTAATAGTGGTAGCGGCATTAAACCCTCTGATTTTAATGGAAGCAGAATTGTCAAAAGGGGAACTGTTGTATCCGAAATAGATTCCGCTGGCATTCCTGGCCATGTCTTTTAATTGAAAACTTCCTTGCTGCTGTATCAATGCAGAAGAAATACTAATAATGTTTTGAGGCATCTGAAGTAGTGGAATCTGCATTCTCAAGGCTGCCGATAAGGTGTCTTTTCGTAATTTAACAGCTTTTTTTCCGGCAATACTAATTTCTCTTAACTGCTGCGTTCTGTTAGAATCTAATGTAGATTTCGTTTTGCTTTGCTGTTGTGCAAATAGCCGGGGAATGCAAATAAGGGTGATTAATAACAAGTAAAGTTTTTTCTTCATTTCTGTAGTCTTATTAAATTGATGGTAATTGTGTTATAATGGTAATTTGATTTTTGTACTTAAGAATAGGATAGAGAGGGAGATCATCAGCAACCCAAGGATGTCTGTTAAGATATTGGTGTTCTTTCCAGGAGTTGGTTGCATTTTAAATTCGGGAAGATGATGTAGGTCAGCAAGGCTTAAATTTTTATTATGAATAATATAATCTGTCATGAAATCGACCCATGTTTTTTGAAATTGATTGACCTGGTTTTGATAAGATAAATAATCCGTCAGGCCACTTTCTGCTATTGAGTTCAGCAAGTATTGTGTTTTCGTAGCCGGATTAATCCAGCTTAATTTAGCTGAAATCAAATTTTGCTTTCGCGGATACTGATTGTAATGTATTATCACCGAAGTCATTTTCCTGCCCAGAAGATCATAATAAGCACTGAAACGAACGGTGCTATTCTCGCTGGTATCCGCAGCGCTTTTTAAGGAATTATATTTTGGGTGATTCGCATAAAACGTATCAATAAGCGCTTGTTTAGGCATTGCCCAAATGGCTTCGCTGTTTTCACGTAAAGCAACGGCTTCATCCGTTTTTAATGGAATAGGATACTTCTGGCGAATGAAGGCGTTGGTAAGGGCAGGCAATACCAGGAGAAAGAAGCACCATGCAGCCAGTAGGTAGAGTGCATTCACAGCAGAACTTTTGCCGAGTTTGATCAGCATTAAACAGATTGAAAACCAGAATGCCAGATATACTGTAACGGTAAAAAACCATAATAAGGAAGTAGTCAGGTTAAAGGAACTGAGTTGCGAATCACTTATGATTCCGATAGCACTCAGCAACCAGGCCAGTAATGCCACCACGGTAAAACGAAAGCCAAGTTTATAAACGATGATGCGTTTAGGATGCTCTCCCTGAACAGCCAACAGGCGATCAGTTTGTTGTTCTTTCTCTTTCGACCAGGTATTATATGATAATGCGATAGCCAATAATGGAAAAAGGTAAATGATCACATAGGCGAGATCGAAATTTCCGGCTGCGAGCATTTCCGGATTGGCAATTTCAGCATTTGGCGCATTTACTGCATTTCTTTTTCGGGTAATTACTTCATAATAAGGTAATATATCCCTTTGTCCTACAGATAGTGACGATAGTGTTGCAGGTTTGTGTACCGCATTGAGCGGATTCCGGTATTCAATCACAGATGGAATTCCCGCCTGTGCATAGCTGGTTTTTCCTGCTGAGGTAGTGGTATCTGCCTTAAAATTTTTAGCCAGCTCATTAAATTTCTGATCGTAATTTCGTTCCAGACTATCAATAGCAGTAAGCTGTTTTTTAGTTATATGGTAACCATCATAGATGCTGTAGAGACCTGTTAGAAAGAAGAAAGCAATTAAGCACAATACCAATCGCTGCCTGAGAAGCATACGCAGCTCAAATTTAAATATAATTTTAAGCAGGTTCATAATGGCGGGTTAGAGAACGTGAAGCAATAAACTGGAGCAATGCGGCGAGTAGCAGAATCCATCCGGCTATAGCATATAGTCCAATCTGGTTTAACTGAATTACCTTATGGGTAGGTGGAAGCTGATCATCAAAGTTTTGAAGCCGTGCAAAATACTTAGGACCTAGGATATACTCTCCCTTTACATCTTTACTGTGCATGGCCAGCTGCAGATTCAGCTTTTTAATTAAATGATTGCGGTAAGTTTGCGCCTGTTTAAAAAAATATTGGTGATGATAATAGTCTGTGCCAGAGAGCGCCATCGAAATCCGTTTGATGGAGAGAAACGGATTAAAGATTCCCGCTATCGTTAAAAAGTTCTGTTGTTTATCAAATTGTTCTGCTACCTGCGCCAGATAATGGTTAAACACCATATTACGATAATCCTCATGGTATTGAAATGTTAAACCCTCAACATTAAAAGGAAGCTCACTAACGGAGTCTGCATGGTAATTTTTAAGAATATTGTTAACGAAACGTTCCCCACGTTCTGCATAAGGATCATGGCCATTAAGCCCCTTTCTGTATCCTTGTTCAACAAGCTCAGTAAAAGCAGCGCGAGACATAGGCGGATAGCTGCGATCGGCAATTCCGGTGAGTAATTTCGGCGAAATGATGCTCATTAATATCCAGCAGCTCAAGGCAGTTAAAAGTGCTTTTCCAGAATTACCACTGCAGGCTGAAATCAATATGCCCAGCAAAGCAATGAATAAAAAATACAATAGAAATGCTAATATCATCCAAAGTAATCTGGTGAGCAGTATGTCAGATCCGGGAGAGATCAATAGCATCATGATCATCAATAAAAAGATCGGTAAAACCACTGTTATGATAAAAAGGTAACTTGAAATTACCTTAACCCATATTAACCTTGAAGTGCTTAATCCCTGAGCCAGCAGCATTTTCAATGTACCCTGTTCTTTTTCTATGGTAATGCTGGTTGCTGTGATGAAAAGGATTAGTAACGGAATGAGCAATTGCAAAATCAAAGCAAGTGTAAGCCTGCCGAAACGCATGGAACTATCATTTCCTTCCGCATTTGCTGCGTCAGGTTCGTGTTGCAGATGGGCTTCAATACGGTAGGTATTCCCGGCATAGTCATCTAATCCGGTATCAAATACGTTTAACAGATTGATCGATTTAAAAAGGTAGGTGCCAAAGTGTGCGGCATCATGTGGATTCCGTTGTTGATGTGCCCATTGCTGCCTGAAAATTGTATTGGCCTCAATTCTTTGCTTGTGCGCCGATTGATAATCTAAATATGTACAAATGGCAGCCGCAATAAAAAGTGTCCAGATCATTACCGTAGAGATGAGCATCGTCTTGTTCCGGTAAATCACCAGCAACTCTTTTTTTATCAGCATTTGCCAAATGGCAATGTTGTTTTTTTTCATTAAAAGATTAATTTAATAATGCATCAAAGTTGCATTATATTTTACATATTTGCAACTACATTGCATTTACGGTTTTTAAAATTTATTATGGTTAAAGATTTTATCCGCAGGAGAAAGTACCCGTTTTATAAGCAGCCAGATGCCATGGATTGTGGTCCGGTTTGCCTTAAAATGGTTGCTGGTTATCACGGTAAGAATTTTTCCATGCAGCATTTAAGAAAGCTTTGCAAAATCGGGAAGCAAGGCACTACAATGCTTGATTTAATTGATGCCGCAGAAAACATTGGCTTCAAAACCATGGCTGCAGAATTGGAATATAATAAACTACACAGATTACCCATGCCTTGCATAGTTCACTGGCAAAAAGAGCATTATGTGGTGGTTTATGAAGTAAATGATGAATCAGTCTATCTTGCAGATCCGGCACTTAACGGTAAAATAAAATTAGATACAGCTGCATTTTTATCGGGCTGGAATATTAATGATAATGCACAGATTGGCCGGGTATTGTTATTAGAAACAACCCGTTCATTTCATGAAATGGATAGCAAGCCGGAACATAAAACTTCATTGTGGAATCTGGTTCCTTACCTAAAATTACACCGAAAAGGCTGGTTCCCGATAGCGGTGAGTTTGGCACTGGCCAGTGGTTTCTCACTCGTGATTCCTTTGCTAACCCAAATGATCGTAGACAAGGGAATTCAAGGAAAAAATACCAATTTGTTATTGCTGATTTGTTTGGGACAGCTGATGCTTTTTTCTGGCCGGATGCTGATGGATTTTGTTCGGGGGAGGTTGTTATTTAGAATTGGTGCCCGAACGAGCATCACCATGCTGAAAGATTTTCTGGCAAAACTGATGAAATTGCCCTTTTCATTTTTTGACAACCGGCAGGCGGGAGACAATATGCAGCGCGTGAACGATAATCAACGCATAGAGGAATTCCTGACCAACTCACTCATCAATTTTATTTTATCGGCAATTACCTTAATTGTACTTGGCGGCATTTTGCTTCATTACAACTGGCAGATTTTTCTGCTGTTTATTGTCGGCGCTGGCATCAGCGTGATCTGGTCTAACTCTTTTCAACAAAAGCGAAAAATGATTGATCAGAAGAAGTTCAAGGTACTTTCTGCCAACCAGCAATTGCTCCTGGAAATTTTCTATGCCATGCAGGAAATCAAATTAACAGGGAGTGAAGAAGAAAAAAAACAGCTTTGGGAAGGATTACAAGATCAATCATTCGATCTCAAACTTGAAGCATTACAACTTGATCAGCGGATGCAGGGTGTTGGTGCTTTTATTAACGAGGTAAAGAACGTGCTGATCACTTATGCTGCATCCATGCTGGTGATCCATGATCAGGTAACATTGGGTGGTATGCTGGCCATTACTTATATCTGTGGGCAGTTAAATGCTCCGGTAAACCAGTTAGTGGAATTTTCAAGGGTTTCGCAAAATGCAGCATTCAGTTTATTGCGTATAGATGAAGTGCAACAAGAAACTGAAGAAGATTTTGGCGTTGATGATGAAGTGAATGGGGATGGACCAGTGGATATTGAGCTGAATCAGGTATCTTTTCAATATGGGGGCAAACACAGTGCCCAGGTATTAAAAAATGTCAGTTTGAAAATTCCAGCCGGAAAAGTAACAGCTATTGTGGGTACCAGCGGTAGCGGGAAGACAACATTAATTAAGCTTTTACTCAAATTTTATGCTTCATCGGCAGGCAGTATTGAAATTGGTACGCAAAAAATTGAAGCCATTAATGCCAGATCATGGAGAAAACATTGCGGTGTAGTGATGCAGGATGGATATGTTTTCATGGATACCATTGCCAATAATATTTTTGCAGGCGCGGAGGTTAAAGATTTTAATCGTCTTCATGAGGCAGCTACAATGGCCAATATGCATGCTTTTTTCCTGAAAATGCCCTTCGGCTATGAAACCGTAGTCGGTAGAGATGGATTTGGCTTAAGTGAAGGCCAGAAACAGCGCCTGTTAATCGCCAGGATGATTTACCGTAATCCGGATTACGTTTTTCTTGACGAAGCCACTAATTCATTAGATGCACAGAATGAACTTTCCATCGTAAATAATCTCAATACTTTTTTTCAGGGCAAAACGGTACTGATCGTTGCCCATAGACTCAGCACGGTAAAAAATGCAGACCAAATTGTAGTGCTTCAGCAAGGTGAAATTAAAGAAGTTGGTACGCATCAGCAGTTGCTTCAAATCAAAGGACACTATTACCACCTGATCAAAAATCAACTTGAACTCGGCCAATGATCTTCCATTAACCTATAAACCATCTTATGTCAGTCAGAATTTTCCCTTATTCCTTAGTTCGATATGCGAATCTTAACCACGATGTATTCAATCAGCTTACATGGCATCAAGGCGAAAAGCTGATAGAAACGCACCATGGCTACCTCAAAAGAAGGGAAGAATTAAAAAATACTATATGTGATAGCTTATTTCCGATCATCAGTGAACAAACCAACGATCAATTGAGGCAACAGTTAATCAATCTTAAAAGGAAAATATTTAATAACAAACACGTAGATGCAGAACAATCGACGCTTATAAAAGACTTGAATTCCATATCATTATCTGAATCTTTTGAAGCTTATCTGTTAAATGAATCCCTGATCAACAATTTTTTTGAGGTAAACAAGAAGCTATTTAACCACGAATCAACATTACATCAAAAAATTGTTCAGCAAATGGCATTAAACCCTGCGCTGCAAAATGGCTTAATGTTATCCAGCCCAGTGCTTTACACCCAATTGAAAAGTTTTGTAACAAAAGACCCGGAAAATTTTAAGCAAAAAGAGCTCCGAATGGAATTTAGTTTATTGCGGTATCTCAGCCGGATGGCTTTCAAAACTTCGCCATTTAGCAGCTTTACTTTTACTGGCGTGATGACCACCAGTACTCATCCGGTAAACCATCCAAATAAAAATCCTAAAGTTCTGAGTAAGCTGAAACTGAACAATATTCTCTTCGAATACTTACGATCCATACTGAGGCAACATCCGGTATTGAATGAATATTTATCGCTGAAAATTAATATCACAGCAGAAATCAAAGGTGATAAAATACAATTCCTGACTAATTTCAACAACATTGAATCCTTTCAGCAATTGCCTGCAAATCGGCTGCAACTGTTGATTGTCAATTATTTTCATCAAAACCACCAATCAGTTACTTTAGCAGAATTAATAAAATATCTGTCAGATCACGTAGAAAATGCCAGCCACGAAAGCATTAAAGCTTATATCATAAAATTGATCAACACCGGCCTGTTCGAGCCGGGCTTTGGCTTTTCCGGGATGGATGAAAACTGGGACGTAAAACTAATGGCGTTTTTTAAATCTGTACCAGAGAAAAAACACTTAGTAAAGCCTTTAATCAGCCTTTTCGAATCATTGCAAATTCACCGTGAAAGCTATGCAGCAGCAGCAACTAGTGAACGCTATGTTATTTTACAGCAGGCAGAAAGTGCAGTGAACAGCACTTTTCTTCAATTACAAAAAGAAGCAAACTTACCTTACTATACGAGTGCTGAGGAGAAAAAAATCATCGGAGAAAAAGAATCCAAAAATCAAGAGGCCTTTTTAACGAACAACTTTATTCCTTACTATTTTTCGGCACGCAATATTTTTTTTGAAGATTGTTTTACAAGTGAAACTGAAGCATTGCCTGAAAAGGGGATAGCTGAGTTTGCTTCTAAAACGAATGCGCTTGCCAAATTTCTGCTGCCGCTGGATGTGATGCGAAAAGAGCGGATCAAGATGCGCGATTTTTATATTAAACACTATCCTGAACATGAAAAGATAAAAATAACCGAGTTTTACCGGGATTACTATTTTTATGTTAAAAAGCCCGAAAAGGAGCAGGTAAGCCAGAATGACCAGGCATTATCAGATCCAATGCCCTGGAAGACAGCTGTTCTTACCAAACTGGCGCAACAAACTACTTTAGATGATTCATTAAACCTGACCGCTGATTTTTTCGCAGATTTACCTGTTCAACCTGATCTTGGAGAAATTTTATCGGCAGGCGCTTTTGTACAATTTTATGCCTGCGAGGAACGAGCCAAGCTTTACGGGGTAATCAATTCGCTTTTGCCCGGGATGGGAAAGGTAAGCGGAAGATTTCTGTCTTTGTTTGATTCAAAAATACAGGAAGATTTTATCGCTCAGAATGAGTCATTAAATCCAGAAGTAATTAAAGCCGAACTAAATGATGCCTCAACTTTTAACGCAAACATTCACCCTCCTTTGCTAAGTCACGAGCTTACGCTTCCCTCTGGAAATAATATCTATCCTGCAGATCAGCAAATTAATGTTGGTGATTTAAGGGTTTGCCTTGATTCAAATACGAACACCCTTAAACTATGGCTAAATGATCATGAACTCTACAGCTATGATTTGAGTTTGGAATCTTTTTATAACCGTTCTAACTTATACCAGTTATTGGCGCACTTTAATCCTGATGCAAGGATTTCATTACAGCCTTTTATCCAGCTGATCGATCAGTATGAGCTAGGCAGATTTGCAAATTCAGCGCCTGACATTTACCTGCTTCCGAGAATCACATTTGAAGAAACAATAATCATCAGGAGAAAAACATGGAGAATAAAAATTGCCGTAATCCCTGTTCAGCAAACAATGGAGGCTGATTTTGAATATTTTATTCGCTTACATAACTGGTTCGAATTGCAGAAAATACCAATAAAATTCTTTTTGTTTCTAAGGAAACGTGCTTATCAAAACAAAGCTGTAAATGGCGAAATCAACAAAAAAGAAGGTTTGCATGATGATTATAAACCACAATATTTAGCTTTAGATAAGCCGCTGTTTGTGTCTATGTTTAAACGACTTTTGGCAAGAGCAGGAAATAACATCACCATAGAAGAGGTACTTCCGGAACCTGTGGAAGGTGGAGTTAAAGAATATTTAATGCAGTGGTATAATGGATAGCACAATCAAACCAATAAGTTATACCTGGTTCAGTCTGCATATTTACTATACCGGAAATGCTGATGAGCTTTTGATACAGGCCATTGCGCCCTTCATCAGTAAATGGAAATTTTGTTTTTTTGCTGATTCGCCCTGGTTCTTTATCCGCTATTGGGAAGGAGGGAGTCATATTCGGTTGAGACTTCATGCCAATTCGTTTTACCATGAACAGATTACCAGTTCATTAAGTAATGATCTTTGTCAATTTCAAAGTACTTCTTTCTGGGTGGAAAAAGTCCTGTCCATTAAGTACGATCAGGAGATTAGCCGTTATGGGAACGTGGAAAGTATCACCTGGGCAGAACAGCATTTTGCCGCTTCATCTACCTATGTTTTAAACTGGTTACTGATTAGGCGAAATAACAGTCAGATTACTCTACAGGCGGTAAAGCTTCATCTTGTTCTATTATTCTGTGCCGGATTAAAGCCCGAAAAAATCATCAGGTTATGTGATTTTTTTATAAACGGATGGTTACCTAAACTTTATCGCCCAGGTTTGCCGATGAAACATGAAAAGTCATTTTGGCTCAATCAATTTGAACAGGCATTTTCATCCAAAAAAGAAATAGTTTGCCTGGCAGCTGCCTCTTTCTGGGAAGAACTTGCCGCAGAAAGTCTTAATGATGATTTAGCAAAATATATGATGTGCAGTCAGAAAGTTATGGATCAGTATCAAACAGCAGAATTTGATGAATTTAAATTCCAGGAAATCATTTCAAGCCTAATGCACATGACCAATAATCGCCTTGGCATTGCCAATCAGGAAGAAGCTTACCTGATGTATGTGATCAAAACCTGCATCGAATATCTTTTTCAAATGTATCATTCCAATTAAAATCTATGTTTACAGCTGCTCAGATTGAAGTTTTTAACAATCATCTTTATGAAATAAAGAATGATTTGCTCTTGAATAAAAAGGAAAACGCAGACGAGGCCTGGTGGCCAACCCCTTATTACATCAATCCGGATGAATATGCCTTTCAGGAAAGCTATGACATTTTTAATGGCAATTGCGGCATTGCTTTATTCTTTCTTGAACTTTATCGTTTTGACCAAAGCAAAGCGCACATCAGTTTAATTGATAAAATGATGAACAGAATGATGAAATCTGAAGCCATCCTCAAACCCAAATTCTTTGCATTCTACACCGGACTTGGTGGAGTGATTTATACAAATTTAAAGATTTACGAAGCAACCGGAATCCAGAAATATCTGGATAATGCAATGCTATTAACATTATCCAACCAAATTCAGCTTAGCACGGAATTACTGAAAACTGATTTATTAAGTGGTTATACAGGTAATTTGCTGGTATTCACTTTACTTTATCACCACAGCCAGCATGAAGAAGTTTTACGATTGATTCATTTGCTCTTAGACCGTTTGATTCAGGAAGCACGGGTATCAGAGATGGGTTTGAAATGGGATTATCATCAATCGAAAAAAGCATACGATAGCATGACCGGGTTTTCTCATGGGGCATCAGGTATTGCATATTGTCTCATGCAATTGAGTATGTATTTTGATGCACCAGGTTTGTTGTATCTGGCGGAAGAAGCGTTGGCTTATGAAATGCAATATTATCATGCCCCCGCAAATAACTGGCTTGATTTGCGGATAGGCAATTATGAACTTTCAAAACCAGGCGCACATCTCTGGCAACTAGAAACTTTTATTTCAGATATGGCAGGGGCGAATGCCTGGGCACATGGTGCGGCAGGAGTGGGTTTATCAAGGAGTCTTGCATTTGCGCTCACTGAAAAAGAAATCTATTCAGAGCATTGTAACCGCACACTTGAAAAATGTTTATCAGATCTTCAAAACAAACCCCGGCCAGATTTCACTTTGGTAAGCGGCTACAGCGGAATGATTCCGTTTTTGATGTGCAATAAAGACAGAGAGGGAATAGCTGATTATATTTGTGATGCGATTGAAGGAGCCATTAAACAATATCGAAAAACAAATAGCTACAGCGAATACCTATCATCTGGAGCAGATGATTATGGTCTTTTCTCAGGAAAAGCCGGTGTAGGTTATGTGCTTTTACAGCTGATAGCTGGAGATCAATCTGATTCAGTGGCAAAACCAGCTTTACCCAAACCTGCGAAAATAATTAATCTGGAAGGAAGGTTCTCAACGGTTGATATTAAACAGAAGATTTTTTCGTCATACTTCAAAAGAACTATTGGAAAACTTGATCTGTTAGGTATCAGCATTAGCGCACTATATGAAGTGAAGAATATTGATGAATTTAGTGATGTGTTATCTGTCAGAATCAGCCAGATAGCGGGAGCGCATGAATCAATCGGACAATCATTCCGGTTGGAATCAGAGCTATTGAAGCTATGGAAACTTCATAAAGGTTATTTTAGTTATCAGCAACAAAACATTTACCTTAGAAAAAAGGCAGAAAGTGCCAATCAAAAATCAGATTCCGATTTCATGGTACTGAATTTAAAACTGAGTGATCATGTAAAATATTTCGGAGAAGATGAAAACGGTAGTAAGCTTCTTTTATATAGCCATGAAAGTGGTGTGGAAGAAATTAAAATCGGAACCTTTTCAGCCATCATCGTTGAATCTTTGGTTAATAGGAAAATGAAAACATCCCAATTAATTGATGAAATTACCCACGAATATTTTAAACCAGCTACGGAAAAGGAACAAATCAGTCAAAAAATTGTATTACAAATCCGCCTGTTGTTAATGAGTGGTTTTTTATGTGTAGAGGAATAAACAAGGCGCCAAATGGCGCCCTGAAATTGAATTAAGTAACTAGCAGATTACCGTGGTACATCTTACCGGTGGGGTATGATGGTCATCTGTTTGTTCAGTGTGTGTAGGTTCTGATACATTACCTAAACCACCCGATAAACGCATCGCAACTTCACTGTCAATACTGGTTACAAAACTTTCTAACTGAAGGTCTTCTAAGCTCAATGTGATTTTTTCTGATTGATTTTTCATAAAATAAGTGATTAAATATGATGCCTACTGGTGGTTACGGGGTTTCGGCTTATCCCCGGTTGCAACAGTACTAAGATAATCAATCGCAACTATGTTGCAAAATAAATAATATATTTATCGCTACATTGTTGCAATTAAATTTAGGCCAGATTTATTAAAAACTTAAGGCATTTGCTTAATAGGAGACAGGAAGAAATGAAGAGATAAAAAGACAGCTGAGTTATTTTCGCTTTCCAGATGCGATGAATACAATTACACCCGCCACTAAAATAATACCACCTGCGTAAGGAGGCCAATTCACGGACTTTTCTTTATCGGCAGAAATTTGAATGGGGCCGGCATCAACCAGCTTTTCTTTTTTGGTATAGGTAAAACCTGTCCAGATCAGCATAGCAATGCCTACAACGATTAATATAATTCCTAATGTTCTGTTCATAATATTTTATTTCTATCAGAACAGTAATCGCTTCGATAAGTTTTTATTAGAATTTATAACCCAATGAAATCTTGCTTGCCAGATTTATATTTTCGGCTATTTCAAGTGAAAGCGTAATTTTTTTTACATTTAAGAAGTAGCTAAGGTTCCAAGCTTCAGAGCCTTTAATTATTTTATCAAGATCTGCGAGATCACCGTATCTAAAACTGTTAGCTAGTCCTGGTGTTCCACCGATGAAAAGCCTGAAAGCATGTCTAATATCGTGATTACTTCTTCCTCTAAAGATCACTTCTGTCGATAAACCTGTGGTCCAAAATCTTTTCCTATTTGAAACACCTGCATAATTGTAAACTTTACCACTATAAATTTCTTCCCTGAAATCAGCGTACGCTCCACTTTCGGCGCTTAAAGAGTTTTCCCAATTGATAAATCTGAAATCTGTATTTCCATTAGCAGACATGCTATTCAAGCCTATAGAAGTTCTCAGGCCAAAGCCATACATGGTTTTGTTAAAAGCAGAAGGGTAATCTGAATTAGTATCATTAACATTATCTGGATAAGTATTTTCTGCACTGCCCATATAACCAAATACGCCATAAGCAATATGAAATCCTTTAAAAGTATGGGCACGATTGATATTCAGCATACCCAATTCAAATGAAATACTACCATTTCCCGGAGAAGATGCCCCGGCAAAACTTGCTGATGCATGTATTAAAGATTTAACACTGTCGGCTTCCATCGGACGAGGCAGATAGCCCATATTATTTCCAGGTAAAGCAGGGCTAAGGTATGTTCTGCAAGAACTTGATAAAATGATTAAAAGCAGAGAAAAAAGGAGAGCATTAATTTTAGTTTTCATTTTATTTATTCGTCAAAAAAATCAACCAAGCCACCCAGGAAATATTCCTGAATGCCTGAGGTAAAATCTTCATAATCTTCATCAGGGATATTGGTTTGTTTAAACTCCAGTGAAGTTCCTTTTTTATCTTCGTGGAGTTTGATGGTAACAATAGAAGGTTCGTTTTCTTCTCCAAAGTACCATTGCTGCACAATTTGTTTGCCGTAAGTAAATTCGATGTTTTTGCCCGTAATATCTCCATCCCAGAAAGAGAATTCCGTTCCGGGTACTTCTTCAAATTCCACTTCAGCACCTGTCCATAATTTTATGCTGGTTTCTTTGGTAAGGGCTAAATAAACTTCTTCAGGTGGTGCAGGTATGTAGGTGTATTTTTTAAAGTCTTTCATTTTCTTCTATATCTATTGTTTCTTGATTTTTAATAATATTTTCTTCTTGTTCCAGATTATTAATTCTGAAATTTTCATTTAAATCCTGGATTACTGCCTTTCTCCAGTCCGCATCGGGATAAGAAAATACAAAGGTTTGTTTAACACGTTCCGATTTTAAGAAATATGTGATCCAAATAGCAGCAAAAATACCAATTCTGAATACAGAATAAAATTCTGAAGCTCCCAAAATTTCGTTATTTACCAGCTTATTGATATAGATACTCGCTATAGTATCTAATAAAGTAATTAAGAATGAAAAAATAAGGAAGGTAATGTAATATTTTGGAAAAAAATCCCTTCGCTTATAAAACGATACTAATATAAAAATGCTAAAAACAAATAACATCACATTAAATACAACTGTAAATATTACCGACAAATTAAGTAAAAGTGAATGTGCATTTAATTGGATGCCTTGCCATATCTTATCCGTATAAATGTCTTGCTTTAATGCCGCAACCAGTATAATCAGTGGATTTAGTGTAATGCCGATGCCTGGTATAGCTAACCAGCCCCCTAATCTCCATGCATTTTTAATAGAATCCAGATTAACTTCTGTTTTTCTGGTGTAAAGATAAATGGCAATAAATGTGGAGAGTAAAAGTGCCACAAATCCGATTCCAAGTAATTTGAGATTTAGTCCGTCATTTTCAATGGGGCCTGTTCCACCCCAATAAATGCCATAAGATAGTGTATTAAGTATTTCTTTACTATCCTTTATATAATCGTTTATGCTATTAGTTTGTAAAACAGGAGTGAAATTTTGATAATAATACGTTAGTGTTAAAGTATTGAATTTCGCGTTGGCACTGTATAAAAACCTGTAATTCTCATTGTCGATATTTATATTTTCATTCTCGAAATTCCAAATTTCAGGCAGGATAATCCTTACTTCCTGTTCAATGGTACATGGAAATTTTAACGAGAGCGGAGCATTTCTAAATTTCTTGATCGATACAATCTGTTCATTAATCAGATCGCCATAAAAGTAAGCCAAGCGTTTTGATTGGTCAGTTTCGCTACGTGTCCATAAACTATCTATTTCATACGTTTCAGTTACAGATATTATATTTTCAGCTTCATTATCTTTGATCTCAATCGGATCTTTTATGGTTAATCCAGGATAAAGATTTGAATAATACTTTACATAAGATTTTTCAATATTATCTGCTCCCTCATTGTTTAAATTGTCTCTAAAATTATCAGCATAATTGTTCGAATAATCACTGGTAATGCGAAGCGTAGATTTACTTGTTCCAGAGGTATCGCCAACATTAAAAACTACTAATGATTTTAGCTTACCAAGGTTCTGTTGAGCAGTTTCAGTTAATTCTTTATTGCCATCCTTTATCACCAGAACTTTTGCGGTGTATGGAAAGTAATTATTAAAAATAGGTCCACGCTGATTGGCAACAGTTGGATCGATGTAAATTTTTCTATCGTCAAATTCTGCAACTACTGTCTCATGATTAAACACGCTGGGGCTAGGTAACAATGATGCTGTTTCTTTCTTAAGATAAGTATTAAGAAATACCGGATATGCGTTAATACCATTAGCTTTTAATAAATTACATAACAAAGTTGATTTATCTTTGCAATCTCCGTATCGTTGCTTTAATATCTTTTCCGGACTATTTGGGCGGTGCGAATACTCACCGATCTCAATGCCCATGTACCTTATTTCATCCTGCACAAATCTTGTTGCCAGTTCAAGATACTTTTCTTTATTTCCCTTAGCTTTAAGTTTTAATTCTGCTACTTTTTCGTTTATAATGGGAGATTTTTTAGCGTTAAATTGTTGTAAACTCAGTCCCCAGTCTACAATTTCTTGCCAATTGTTATATTCTGATATTTGAACCCTTGCAAATGGATCAAAATCGGAAGGCTCAAAATCATTTGATGGGTAGGTTTTTGACATTGAATTTTGCCACTCAAAAACATTTAAGCCTTTTACAACAGATCTTTTTAAAGGAGGTACACTATTAAAATTCTTAGTTCGGATATTTCTGCCTGGTTTAAAAATGATGTTGTTATAAACGTTAACAATCTGACTGCTACCTTCGAAATAAATGGTGTTTGAGTACTTAGGAAACACGGGATTACTTCCCTGGATCGTGTACGCATATTCAATCCGATCACCCTTTCTAATGTCATCCAATATTAAGTAAGCTGTATATAAGCCACTGTATATAAACCGTGATAATTCTTTTTCATTTTGCAGGATTTTGAAATTCTGTAAAATGAGTTTATCCATTGGCTTATTGTCGCGCCAGATTGTCAATTTATGAAATACGAGCTTTTCGTAACTTGGATCATAAGAAACAGATATCTCAGAGCCATTTTGAACACCGGTACCATTACTGATTTCTCTTATAATGTGCGAATACTGTTCTTTTGTTTCTAAATTGTTCTGTTTTTCAAAAAGAAAAAGATAATATCCATCCTGAATATTTTTGTAAGCTGGTTTACTGTTTACCACCTTTACTGTTTGTAGCCAATCAGGTAATTTCGCATTTATAGCAACCTTTCCTTTTTGCGCAAAAGCCAAATTGGCCATCGCTAAAATAATACAAACTGAGAGCGTAATTTTTTTTATCATATCTATTTAAAAGCGTTTAATCCGGTCACATCCATTCCCGTAATCAGTAAATGTATATCATGTGTCCCTTCGTAGGTAACCACCGATTCTAAGTTCATCATGTGTCGCATAATCGAGTATTCCCCCGTTATACCCATTCCGCCAAGCATTTGGCGGGCATTACGCGCAATATCCAGTGCAATTTCTACACTATTTCTTTTGGCCATTGATATTTGTTCAGCCGACGCCCTGTTTTCACTTTTCAATACGCCAAGACGCCAAACCAATAACTGACCTTTAGTAATTTCAGTCACCATTTCGGCCAGTTTCTTTTGTTGAAGCTGAAAACCGCCAATTGGTTTTCCGAACTGAACACGCTCTTTTGAGTAACGCAAAGCGGTATCGTAACAGTCCATTGCTGCGCCTAAAGCGCCCCATGCAATCCCATAACGCGCCTGATTTAAGCA
Source organism: Pedobacter alluvionis (assembly GCF_003664035.1). Classification (GTDB taxonomy): domain Bacteria; phylum Bacteroidota; class Bacteroidia; order Sphingobacteriales; family Sphingobacteriaceae; genus Pedobacter; species Pedobacter alluvionis. The sequence goes on along the minus strand of NZ_RCCK01000012.1, from coordinate 311,546 downwards.
ACCCAATGGTCCTTTTAATCCGCTGATTTCGGGAAAAATATTTTCTTTTGGAACTTTAACATTGTCAAAAACCAATTCACCAGTTGCCGATGCACGTAAGCTCCATTTGTTGTGCGTTTCGGGTGTAGAAAATCCCTCCATTCCTCGCTCTACAATCAAGCCCCTGATTTTTCCAGCTTCATCTTTTGCCCAAACCACAGCAATATCAGCAAAGGGTGCATTGCTGATCCACATCTTTGCTCCATTTAGAATATAATGGCTCCCGGCATCTTTAATGTTGGTTACCATGCCCCCCGGATTGGAGCCATGATCAGGTTCTGTTAAACCGAAACAACCCATCATTTCGCCGCTGGCTAATTTAGGAAGATATTTTTTACGCTGTTCTTCGGTTCCATAGGCATAAATTGGGTACATCACCAATGAACCCTGAACAGATGCCGTAGAGCGAATACCTGAATCGCCACGTTCTATTTCCTGCATCAAAATTCCATAAGCCGTATAGTCTAATCCGGCACCGCCATACTCAACCGGAATGGTAGGACCAAAAGCACCAATATCGGCCAGGCCTTTTATTAAATGTTTCGGAAATTCTGCTTTTTGTGCGTAATCTTCAATAATTGGGCTCACTTCTTTTTTTACCCAATCTCTGGCCGTAGCACGGATTAATTTGTGCTCATCGGTTAATAATTCATCTAATAAATAATAGTCTGGCGCCTCGTACAGGTCTTTTTTTACTGATTTGCTCATGTAATTTTGTATTATCTGGTTAAGAAACCGCGTTCATTTCAAAGGTAACAATTTACGGCAAGGGGCATTATATTCATGAATAAAAATTTAATTTTGCAACTTATAGAACATACATGAACCATTTCAAACAAACAGTAGCTTTAAAAGATGTAAAATGTTTCGCCCTGCATGGTTATTATCCGGAAGAGCAACTGATTGGAAATCATTTTGTTGTAGATTTAGAAACAGAATTTACACCACAGGGTTTTGATGACGAACTGGTACAAACCGTTAATTACGAGGATTTGAATCACATCATCCTTGAAGAAATGAAACATACACAAAAGCTTTTAGAAAGCGTTTTGAAGAATATCATTTCGAAAGTGATTGAATTGTATCCCTTTGTTGAAACTGTACAGGTGAGTATGAAGAAATTAAACCCACCAATGCCTGGCCAGATCGGGCATTCCTTTGTTAAGCTTACTTACAAATCAGCCAATTAAAATGAATTTTACGAAGATAAATGCTGAAATTTTAGCAGAAATTAAAGCTGCCATTGGAGCAGATAAAGTTTTTACTGATGCGGAAAGTTTAGAAAATTATAGTCATGACGAAACGGAGGATTTGCGTTACCAACCAGAGTTGGTGGTAAAGCCAACTTCGCCTGAAGAAGTTTCTGCTGTATTGAAAATCTGTAATGCCCACCATGTTCCGGTTACGCCCCGCGGTGGTGGTACGGGTTTAAGTGGAGCTGCTCTGCCGATTTATGGTGGTGTTTCCCTATCAATGGAAAAATTTAAATCTATCATCGATATTGATACCGAAAACTTACAGGCAACTGTTGAACCAGGTGTGATTACTGAAGAGTTTATTAATGCAGTAGCCGGGAAAGGTCTTTTGTATCCGGTTGATCCAAGCAGTAAAGGCTCTTGTTTTATTGGTGGTAATGTGGCTCATGGTTCAGGTGGACCAAGGGTAGTAAAATATGGCACCATACGCGAGTATATCTTAAATCTTGAAGTGGTTTTGCCTAATGGCGATATCATCTGGACAGGCGCAAATACTTTGAAGTATGCATCAGGCTATAATTTAACACAGTTAATGATCGGTTCGGAAGGTACTTTGGGAGTGGTAACAAAAATTGTGACCAAGTTATTGCCAAAGCCTACCCAGTCGGTTTTAATGATGGGCGCTTTCAGCACAAATGAAGATGCCTGTGCGGCGGTTTCGGCAATTTTTAGAGCTGGCGTTACGCCATCGGCCCTGGAATTTATGGAACGGAAAGGAGTGGAGTGGGTAATCAAATTCGACGACATCAAATTTGATTTAAAAGATGGCGTGGCCGCTCTATTAATGATTGAGTTTGATGGTGATGATTTAGATGATATTTTCAAAAACTGCGAGAAAACAAATGTGGTTTTAGAAGAACACAACTGTACAGAAGTATTATTTGCAGATACTGCAGCTCAAAAGGAAGAATTGTGGCGGATGAGAAGAACCATGGCCGAATCGGTAAAATCCAATTCTGTATACAAAGAGGAAGATACTGTTGTGCCGCGGGCAGCTTTACCTCAACTCATTAATGGAATAAAAGAAATTGGCACAAAATACGGTTTCGAAAGTGTTTGTTATGGTCACGCCGGTGATGGAAATCTACATGTAAACATCATTAAAGCAGGCATGAGTGATGAAGACTGGAAGAACAAACTCAAATCCGGTATTGCCGAAATATTCGAATTAACCACGACTTTAGGTGGGACACTGTCTGGCGAACATGGAATTGGCCTGGTACAAAAAGAATTTATGCCAATTAAGTATTCAGAAATCCACCTTAATTTAATGCGCGGTATTAAAAATGTTTTCGATCCGAATGGAATATTAAATCCTGGGAAGATTATGCCTGATTAATTTTATTCGTCACCCTGAACTTGTTTCAGGGTCTTAATAGTAACCAGTATATTAAGATGCTGAAACAAGTTCAGCATAACGAGTTCTATTCAATTATTTTAACTGCTCAAAAGCCAGCATTTTCTGCTTTTCTTCATCCGGGATAGCTGTAGGTTTGCCTGTAGTATAATTAACTGCAATGCAAACGGTTTTACCTTTACTGCAAATTACTTCTTCAGTCCCTTTTAGTTTCACAATCTGGTAATCCAGGTCAAAACTGGTATTACCAATCCTCGATGTTTTTACATGTATGGCGATTTTATCATTCAAAACAATAGGTAAAATGTAATCCAGTTCTGCATGGGCAATCACGATTCCGGTTTTCTTCCAGTTCCATTTTATAATTTCTTCCCAATATTTGGATCTGGCAATTTCTAAATAGGTAAAGTAAATGGAATTGTTTACGTGCCCCATCATATCGAAATCAATAAAGCGCAAATGGATATTGGTTTTATAGTTGAATTCGTCTGAAAAAGCCCTGATATCTGTCAATTTGTCTTTTGATTTAGGTTTATTTTGCCAAAATGTCTTTAAAATCATAAATTTTTGGTTTGGTATATAAGTTGAATATGGTGTATTATCAATTTAAAAATTAAAAAAATAAAGGATAAGCGATATGACACTAGTAAATTTTAACAACAGAACCCGTAACACAGCTCCTTACTTTAACAATGTTTTTGATTCATTGTTTAGCGATGCAGTAAGTAAAAACAAATTGGTTGATAAATCACCAAATGTAAACATTTATGAAAATGAAACTGCTTATGTAATTGAACTGGCTGCTCCAGGTTTGAAGAAAGAAGATTTCCAGATCAATTTAAAAAAAGACACACTTTCTGTTTGGGCAGAAGTTAAAAAAGACGAAACCCAGGTAACTAAAGATTTTACGCGTAAAGAATTTGATTACAGCTCATTTGCAAGATCATTTAATTTACCAGACAGTGCTGATGGTGATAATATTACTGCTGAATATAAAGACGGGATCTTATCAATTAACATCAGCAAAAAAGACGATGCTAAATTACAGCACAAAGAAATTATAGTATCGTAATAAAAATATTCTCGAAAGAGGGTTTTTCATAATAGTTTAGTTTTTTCAAAGATTATGAAGCTTGCATCAGGTGAATTTGATACAGATGCGATGGATAACTGACGCAGGTTTCATAATAGGTTTAAGTTTAGGTTTTATAAGGTTAATGCTGGATGGCATTAACCTTATTTTTTTTGCTCATATCGTCATGCTGAATTTATTTCAGCATCTTTTCTGCAAAACAGAACCTTATCCCATGTAAAAATCGAGACAGGATTACGAATCCCAGCAGTAGTATTTAGATTGATTTTAAGTTACATTCTTAAAATCACGTTAATCTCATTTTTCGTACTTTTGCGGCATGGAGAGAGAAATTCTGGATACAAAGCGTAAAGCACTAAAAATAAATCTTGACCCACGAATTTACGGCACTTTTGCCGAGATAGGAGCTGGACAGGAAGTTTCACGAAACTTTTTTAATGCTGGCGCAGCATCTGGAACAGTTGCCAAAACCATGTCGGCTTACGATATGACTTTTAGCGATGCCATTTACGGAGCAGAAACCAATGGCCGTTATGTAAGTCAGAACCGGCTTTTACAGATGCTTGATCATGAATTTGGCTTACTCAACGAGCGTTTATCAGGCGAGAAATACGAAAGCCGTACTTTTTTTGCCTTTGCTGATACTGTAACAACGCTAAATTACAAACGCACCAATGAACCACATGGTTGGGTTGGAATCCGTTTCCAAAATGAGCCGGGTGGTTTACCAAATGAAATATTCTTTCACGTCCGTTTGTTGGATACTGACGTAAATATGCAACAGCGTGTGCTCGGTATTATTGGTGTAAACTTACTTTACGCGGCTTTTTACTATTATCAGGATCCTAAAATGATGGTAGAATCGCTGGCTGATAACTTAACCATCGGATCGGTAGAAATCGATTTAATTTCAGTTAAAGGACCTGCTTTTCCAGGCGTAGATAATATCCTGCTTAATCTGTATATGATTATGAAAGATTTCTCGGCCGCTGCCATTTTCGACGCTGACGCACATCCTCGTCAGGCTAAAGATCTTTTGTATAAAAAGGATATCATGATTTTGAGGACCAAATATGGTCAGAAATCATTGCCTAACTTTAATTTATTCAATAAAGCTACTGATCAGTTTAAACGTACCAATAAAGTAGAAGAGGGGAACTTAGCGGTAATGATTGAGGTTTTGTTAACCAACGTTTTAACGGATGAACAAGAAACCCCTGATAATATTGACCTGGAAACAGTGGCTAAAAGAGCACAGGAAATGTGCGATACGGGTAACATCGTAATCGTATCTAACTTTACCCGCCAAAACCGTTTGGCGAAATATTTGGCAAGGTGCAAGCCTAAGAGTGTGGGATTGGCAACAAACATCAATAACTTAAAATTCGTGTTCAATTCTAAAAACTTCACCGGCGAAAACTACTCTGGCCAGTTATTGAGTTACGTAAACGATATGTTTAATACTAATGTGCGGTTATTTGCTTACCCTTTCCTGGATAAAAAGACCAATCAGGTAATTACTACAGCCAATATGCCAATAACACCTGAAGCTAAACCCTTGTTTGATTTTCTTTTGATAAACGGATATATTACTGATATTAAGGATTATAGTGAGGATGAAGTAAAAACAGTTTAGAGCTACATGCTGTCATTCTGAGGAACGAAGAATCTCTAAGCTATTTGTAAAAATTTAAGCTTTTCCACTGCTTGCTTTTAGACTTGTGGGTTATCAGGAAAATGTGTATTTATCGTTTACAGATTCTTCACTACGTTCAGAATGACAAGTTGCGCTAATTAAATTATTTAATCAACTTTTCAATTACCTGCTTATAACTATCGCTTACCGGCAATTCCTTATCATCAATAAACAAAGCATTTTTTCTAATTGATGTTATTTGATTAATATTTACAATAAATGATTTGTGGATCCTTTCTAAATAAGCTGGCAATTGTTCTTCTATACTTTTCATACTCATACGCACCACTGCGGCTTTTGGACTTGTAGAGGTATGGATCTGGATATAATCTTTGAGCCCTTCTATGTAGGTAATCTCATTAAAACTAATTTTCATTAAACTGTAGCCAACATTTACAAACATATAATCCTGTTTGGGTAAGTTGTTATGTTCTGCCGATTGTTTGAGTTCGTACAGGTCTTTAGCTTTATTGCAGGCTTTCATAAAACGATCGAGCGATACCGGTTTCATTAAATAATCCACCACATCAAGTGCAAAGCCGTCCAAAGCATACTGTTTATAGGCTGTAACAATAATTACCATTGGCTTTTTAACCAAGCTCTGGATAAACTGTAAGCCGGTAATACCCGGCATCTGGATATCGATAAAAATGAGATCTATCGATTGTTCCTGCATGATTTTATTGGCAGCAAAAGCATCATCACAACTGGCCACTAATTCTAAAAAAGGAATACGGCTGATGTTGTCAGCCAGTAATTGCAGGGCTAAAGGCTCATCATCAATGGCTAAACATTTTATCATACTGTTAATTTTAAAGTGAGGCAAACATTAAACCAGCCATTTTTTTTCTCAATTTCCAGCTGATGCTCTTTACCATAAAGTAAATTTAACCTTCTGCTTACATTTGCAAGGCCAATGCCCGATGCAGCATCTTTTACCTCAGTATCATCTTCGCTAAATTTATTCCGGACAGTAAACGTCAAAAGTTCGTTTTCTGTTTTTAAATCAACAAAAATCTGCGGTTTTTCGATCATGCCAACGCCATGTTTAAAAGCATTTTCAATAAACGGGATCAGTAACATAGGTTCAATTTCATCAAACTCTCTTTCTATATCAATGTTTGTTTCTATAACTATTTTTTTGCCGAAACGTTGTTTTTGCAGATCGATATAAGCCTTCAGGTATTCGGTTTCCGTTTTGATGGATACTTTTTCTTCATCGGTTTCATAAAGCATATATTGCATCAAACCGGATAATTTCATCACCGTTGGCTCCAATTCGTTACTTTTTAGTCTTACCAGCGCCACAATGTTGTTTAAAACATTAAAAATAAAGTGTGGGCTGATCTGCGAACGTAAAAATGAAAGTTCAGTTTTCATGTTCTCTTGTTCGCGCTGCAAAGCTCTTTTCTCTTCGTTAATCCGGTCAGAAATCATGGTAAAAGCCGCACTGGCTGCAATAGTCAACAAAAATGTTGGTGTATTAAACCAAAGTGTACGGCCAAGGTTGAAATCAAAATCAGGCAGTAAAATCCTGAATAATATAGAGTGAATGGTAATGGCCAAAAGTAAACAGCCAACAAACGATAAGCCATACCACAAATATTTCTTTCTATAAAAAAATGATGGAATTAAAACCTTATTATTTAAATAAAATATAGCAATCCAGTAAAAGTAACTGATGAAATTTAAGCGCAGGAACTGGTTTTCTTCATAACTGCTTAGCGGGTGAGGGGGACGGCTACGGTTAACATTAATTATATAAGGTAAAGTGATCAAAACCACCCATACCAGAATATGAAGGGTAATTTTTATCCACTTTTTGGAGAAATTAATTGTCATTATTTTTGCTTTGGCGCTTTGCATCGCTAAGTTATTATTTATTATGTTTTTACGCTTTGTCACGCTGAATTTATTTCAGGGATTATGTTAAAATGCTTTAAGATCCACGCTTGTGCGGGGATGGCGTTAGCATTAGTGCTTATCGCTATTCGTATCTTAATGCATCAATCGGATCTAAATTAGAGGCTTTTTTTGCTGGATAATAGCCGAAGAAAACACCAGTAATGGCACATACAACAAAGGAAATGATAATTGAAGATTCTGCGATTAAAATCGGCCAGTTTAAGAAATAGGAGATGAGGTATGCTGAACTTACACCCAAAATTACCCCGATAATTCCACCGGTAATACTAATTAATATAGCCTCAATTAAAAATTGCATCAAAACATCTTGTCCACGAGCCCCGATAGACATGCGCAGACCGATTTCGCGGGTACGTTCGGTAACCGAAACATACATAATATTCATAATCCCAATACCACCGATAAACAGTGAAATACCTGCAATAGCGGTTAAAAGTACGGTAAGCATGCTGCTGGTTGAACTGATGGTGCTAATTAACTCGGCCTGTGTACGGACTTGGAAATCGTCGGTTTCTGCCACAGTTAACCTGTGGCTTTCTCTTATAGCATCCGAAATTTCGGTTGTAGCAGCTGCGCTCGAAGCTTCGGTAGTGGCAGAAGCATAAATACTCTGTAGGTAATTGGTTGCCGTAATTCTCTTTTGTACAGTAGTAAAAGGGGCAAGGATAATATCATCCTGATCCTGGCCAAAATTACTCTGTCCTTTAGGTTCTAAAATACCAATTACCTGAAAAGGAATATTTTTAAACCTGATGATCTGCCCGATTGGGTTGCTTCCGTCAGGAAATAGGTTATCGATTACGGTTTTACCCAACAAGCAAACCTTGGCAAAGCTTTTCACATCATTTTCAGAAAAAAGAATACCATCCTGAAGTTTTAATTGGCGGATGTTCAGATAATCCGGACTCACCCCTGTAATGGTGGTTGGCCAGTTATAACCACCTTTAATGGCCTGTCCGCTGGCAGAAACCACAGGCGATAAACCATTTATATTTTTAGATTGTAATTTTTGAATCGCTATAATATCTTCCAGTTTTAAAGTCTGGATGCTGCTTCCCTGCAAACGTACACCGCCAGGTTCATTGCTTTGGGGCATGATGGTAATCATGTTCGAACCCATTCCTGATAATGAAGACCTGATACTTTGTTTCGAACCTTCACCAATGGCCATCATGGCAATTACTGCGGCCACACCTATAATGATGCCAAGCATAGTTAAAAAAGCACGTAGCTTATTTCTTTTTAATGCCCTAAAGGCAATCTTTAATAAATTTATAATGCTCATGATCTTTTCAAATTAGTAATCATCCGATTCTGGTAAATTAGCAAGTGCCTCTTTGGCCGAACGTTGATTTTGGTTAATGCTGTCCTTTTGGATTTTTCCGTCGCGAAGCATAATGGTCCTGGTACTAAAAGCAGCGATATCAGGCTCATGCGTTACAAAAACAATGGTTTTTCCTTCTGCATTCAGTTCCTGCATCAAAGCCATAATCTCATAAGAGGTTCGGGTATCCAGGTTTCCCGTAGCCTCATCGGCCAAAATCATCACCGGGTGATTAACCAAAGCCCTGGCAATGGCTACACGCTGCTGCTGACCACCAGAAAGCTGACTTGGGGTATGATCAAAACGCTCTGCAAGTTTTACCGATTCGAGTGATTTAATGGCTCTTTCTCTTCGTTCTTCCGCTGTAATGGTTTTGTTGTAAAATAAGGGCAATTCAACATTCTCCAGTGCCGATGTTCTTGGTAACAGGTTATAAGCCTGGAAAACAAAGCCGATCTTGGTATTACGCAAACCAGCCAGTTCGTCACGGTTTAAGCTTTTCACATCAACACCATCAAGCAGATAACTGCCTTCAGTAGGCTTGTCTAAACAACCCAGAATGTTTAAAAGTGTCGTTTTACCCGAGCCACTACTGCCCATAATGGTTACAAATTCACCCGCCTTGATATCAAAAGTGATTCCTTTTAAAGCCCTAACGGTTTGATCGCCCATTACAAACTCACGTTTTAAATCGTGTATATCTAATATCTTCTGTTCCATTATTTCCTTCTGTTACCGCCTGGGCGTTTTGGCATAAAAGGACTAGATTGACCTTGTGCTGCCGCCTGACTTTTACCCGTGCGCTGTGAACCTGTAATCACTACATCTGCTGCTGCTAATCCTGATAAAACTTCAACATGTGTATTGTCGTTTATACCGGTTTTAATTTTCTTCTGCACCAATTCTTTCGGACTTTTTTGTACCCAAACATAAGCCTCGTCTGCTCCGGCAGGTTTCCTTTCTGGATTAACCCAGGTCATTTGATATTTACCCGCTAAAGTTGAATCAGGAGCAAACTTTATAGCTTTGGTAGGAATAAGCAGCGCATTATTCACCTCTTTAGTGAAGATGGTGATATTTGCTGTCATACCGGGTTTTAACTTATTCGCATCATTTGAAGTATTGATGATGGTTTTATAAGTAACCACATTAGAGGAAATGGACGGACTTAACCTGATTTCTTGTATTATTCCCTTAAAGGTATCGTTTAAAAAGGCATCAACAGTAAATGTTGCTCTTTCTCCCTTTGAGATGTCGCCTACATCAGCTTCATCTACAGAGGCTTCTACCTGCATTTTAGTCAGATCTTTAGCAATACTGAAAATGGTTGGTGTGCTGAAGCTGGCTGCTACGGTTGTTCCCTCACTAACACTTCTTGAAAGCACCGTTCCATCAATGGGAGAATAAATGCTGGCCAGTGACAGATTCTTTTGAGCAGAAGCAAGTTGAGCCTTAATGCTATTAACCGATGCTTTTGAAGCATTATAGGTATATAGTGCATTATCATAATCGGCTTTGCTCACCGCACCTACCTTATACAGGTTGCTTTGCCGGCTGAAATTACCCTGCTGGTAAACCAATGCACTTTGAGCACTTACCAGATTAGCCTGATATTGATTTACAGTAGCTTCGAACAGGGTTTTATCCAATTCGGCCAATAACTGTCCTTTTTTAACCTTCGAGTTAAAGTCTGCATAAAGTGTTTTAATGGTTCCCGAAACCTGGGTACCTACAGCTACCGTGTCTACCGGTTGCACTTTTCCTGTGGCTGTAACATTTTCTGAAATATAACCCATTTTAGGTTTTTCGGTTTCGAGAACAACCACCTGTTCTTTTTTGCGCAGCGCGAAGTACCAAACAGCAAATAATGCAACTGCGATACCGATGATAATAAATATTGTTTTCTTTTTCATGATTCAAATATTAAGTAGACTAGGCGGTTGCCATCATCATGTATTTTAGTTAGTAATAGGAACTCCTGTATAAAAGTTATAGATTTTGGTATAAAGGCTTGCTGTATATTTTGCCTGAACAAAGGCCTGTAATGCCTGCACATATAAATTTTTCTGTTGCAGGTTTTCTACAATGTTATTGGTACCTTCTTTTAAAGCTGCGTTAGAAATCCTTAACGCCTCGCTTGTATATTTAAACTGCTCTTGCGCAGCGGCATATTGGCTGTTTGCATTTTGTACGTTAATGTAAGCGCGTTCTACATTTTGAGTCAACGTTGTTTTGGCATCTAAAAGCGATAAACGGGCCTGCTCAATGCCGATATTTGCTTTCGCCACATTTGTTTTGGTTACTTTTCTATCAAAAATCGGAATGGAAAGTGTTAAACCTAAGTTTTGATAAAAACTATTATTTAACTGGTATCCATAACCACCGATATTATTATTGTTATAGCCTGTATTTAGCGATCCTCCTAAACTCAGCGTTGGGCGTAAGGTTGATTTTGCTTTGGCCAGTTCGGTGCTTTGAAGCTGGATATTCAATTCTCCGCTTTTAATTTCTGGACGGGTACGCAAGGCTTGATCTTGTGCCGAGGCTAAATTATCCAATGCTGGAGCAACGGCAACGGTATCGGTTGTACTTACTTCGAAAGGTGTATTTGTAGGAATTTGCAACAGTTGCTTTAAGGTTAAAATATTTTGCTGTAAAGTATTTTTTGCAGTAACCAACGTATATTTATCGTTGGCATAAGTGGCCTGCAACTGCAATAAATCTTTTTTGGCTATGGTTCCAAATTTAAATTGCTGTTCTGATTGTTTAACCTGGGCCTCGCTGGTGGTCAACAGATCTTTTAAATAAGTGATATTTTCTCTGGCCAATAAAATATTCAGATAGGCCTGGGTGATGGAGATGGTAATATCGTTTTTAGCTGCTTCTACCGATAAATTTGCGGTTTGCAGGCTGAGTTCTTTGGCCTTAATGTCGTTTTTTAAATAACTTCCATTGTAAAGCGTCATATCTGAACTTAAGCCAAAACCACTTGTATTTTGCAAACCGGATTTATAATTGGTAATGGCTTGTGAAACATTTCCCGATAAATTTGGGAGTACAGCGGCTTTTGAAGCAATTAAATTTTGCTCAGCAGTTTGCGAACTCAGCTTTAAGGTATTGATGTTGATGTTTTTTTCTTTGGCATACTCGATAGCCGTTTTCAGATCCCAAACCTGTGGGATATCCTGAGCTCTGGTTTTGTAGCCCGCACCAAGCAAAATGAGTGCGACAATATATTTAATGTATCTGCTCATGGCGAATAAATTTTGTGTCTATGAACTATTAAACACAAAAATATATCCGGTTAAGGCCGCATTTTAACAATTGAGACCAATGCAGAAAATGCTGCGACGAAAGGTTAAAACTTTGAGATTAGTCAGTTTTGAGTTTTAACAGAAAGAGTAGGCTTGTATGTTATTTTGACCATGATAAAGCTCGTCATTTAGATCGGATCCGATGCTATCGGGTGCAACGCAGCCGAGAACCACGTAAGTGCTCAGCGAAGCTAAATCTATCGAGGTAGATCTCTCCATTCCACTACGTTTCAGGCGAGATGACGAAAATACGAATGGTAAAATAAGTTAAACCGTTCGTAATACCGACCCGGTTTCATTCACTATAAAAGTATGTCGTACACCACATTTCAATGCAAAATTATTACGTTGGTGACCAACCGGAAAATCGAATGCGATAGGGTAGGTATACTCTTTGACCTTTTCCAGCACAATATCATAAATGGTTTTGCCAAATTCTTCGCCCGCATCATCAGGTTTGATTTTAAAACCACCAACAATTAATCCCTTTAGGTTTTTCAGTTTGCCGCTTCGTTTTAGGTTCCACAACATTCTATCAATGCTGTAGAGGTATTCCCCAGTATCTTCGATGAAAAGGATTTTACCTTTTGTATCTAAATCAGAATCGCTATCCGCAAGTGTTTCGATGATACTCAGGTTTCCGCCTACTAAAATGCCATCAACTTTTCCTTGCCGGTTATTCATGTTAGAAGGAGCGGTGTAACCCATTTGCTCACCACTTAAAGCATTTTTTATGGATAAAATCGTTTCAATCTGTATGGGTTCAGCTTTACTCCAATCATCAGGAAAACTATTGCACATTTTGGAGTGGATAGAGGCAATGCCGTAATTTTTTGCCAAATGGCAATGTAAAACAGTGATATCACTAAAGCCAATAATCCATTTTGGCTTTCTTTTGAATAAAGAGAAATCGAGTTTATCGATTATCCGTACAAAACCATAACCACCACGGGCACACATAATGGCATTTATATTTGGATCATCGAGCATTTGCTGAAAATCCGCTAGCCTTTCATCATCGGTACCGCCATAAGTAAAATCGCGTTTGCCAATGGTATCGCCAATTTTTATGGTAAAACCCCAACTTTGCATTTGTAAAACAGAAGGCTGAATCTGTTCCAGGGTAATGTATCCCGCCGGACTTGTTATTCCAATAGTATCGCCAGGTTTCAAGTATGGTGGGATTTTAAAAGATGAACTTTCATTTTCTACTGTACTCGCCAAGGTTTTAAAAGCAGGAAATACAGTTGCAGCTGCTATAAATGAAGAAAGGAAATGTTTTCTGTTCATCTAAAATAGGATAGTGGAATTGATATGGCCAAATATATGATTTAAAATTCTTGCATAAAGAAAAGGGATTTATATCCATAAATCCCTTTTTTAAACCAAACAAATTAATCTGTAAAAGATTAGTATAATGTGAATTATATAAATAACCACGAATGAAATAAAATGTTTTGAGATTTTGAAAAAAGATTAAAGCACTAATATTTATTTGTTCATGAAAGAACTTTCTGTGAGATCATTTACTTTTCTGAATCACTGTATTTGCTAAATAGCCCTGATGGAAACGGAAATACTTTTTGGCTACACAATATTGTATTTGTGAATACATTTCCAAAAAGATTGCAGTGAACAGCAGGACCAAGCCCTGACCATAGGCACTGAAACTGCGCTTCTAAATAATCAAAAAGTTAGGATATTTGGTGGAGATCCTTCGCAGTGCTCAGGATCATGGCATTTACATAAAAGGTAAAGGCTACCCATCGCGGATAGCCTTTGCTAACAACAAAACAAATATAAGATAACCAAATCTTGCCTGATTGAGCAGAATCAGGATAAAGTGTTATGAGATACACTTTGCGGCCTAGTAATGGATTCGAACCATTATAAAGAGTTTATGAAACTCTAACCTTCCAATCGGTCAACTGGCCTTATTTTTATAACTGCTTTAGTGCTAAATAATCTTTCAGCTCTAAAATTTGTTCTTTATTTAAACTATCTTCATCCGTTACAATTATCGGTTCTTCAGTTTCTGTTTGCAACGGATAAATGAGTTTCGGATATTCAGCTATGGCTGGGTACTGAAAATAAATCGACATGATTTTATTGTTTAATTGTTCAACATATTTTTTGTTAATGATTAATGATGAGCAAATATAAAAATAAGTATATAAAATCTATAGATTTAGTAGTTTTTATGTTAAAAAAACATTCCAACTAACTCATTTTCAGCATAATAATTTTTATTTCAGTTCAATTTTATTGAAATATTGAGCTGAAGTTGATAACCCTATCAGGAATAGTTCAATTTTTCCTTCTGATCTATTTTCAAGCCTTTAAATTCAATTTCAGAAAAGCTAATTATTTTAAGGATATTTGCAGTTCAAACATTAAAATAGTAATTGTGTCTTTAGATAAATTAAAACTTAGCAAACCACTTGTAGCGGCCATGACTGATGCAGGATTTTTAACTCCAAAAGAAATCCAGTCCAGAACAATGTCGCGTATTTTAGGTGGACAAGATGTTATAGCGGTGGGACCAGAGGGTTCGGGAAAAACAACAACTTATGTTTTAGCTACTTTAATGAAGTTGAAGTACGCTTTTGAGGAAGCACCAAGGGCTTTAATTTTAGTACCAGATGCAGAACATGTAGATCATGTTTTGGAACAATTTAAATTATTAAACCGTAATAGTACATTTAGAATTTTGGGAATTGATAGCCGCGGTGCTGTTGATACCCAAATGAATGAAATAACAGATGGCTGCGATATTATTGTAGCGGTACCAGACCGCGCCCGTGCCTTGTACCTTAAATTGGCATTAAACACGAATAAAATCCAGTTGTTTATAGTAGATAATGCAGAGCTTATCGTTAAAAAAGGCCTGCAATTACCAGTTGTAGAATTAGCAAACAGTGCTTATAAATCTCAGCATGTGGTGTTTACCGAGGTAATGCACGAAAAATTGAACCACATGATTTCGCCTTTCATGAAAGATTCTACCACAACCATTGAGGTTGATGAAATAGGCGAAAAGCAAGCAGAAGTTTATCAGCAGATGCTTTATCTGGTACCGAATTTCAGAACAAAGCTAAACCTGTTAACCTTATTATTGGGCGATACTGAAATTTTTGATAAAGTTGTGGTTTTTGTAAATACACGTTTAACCGCACAAACAGTTTATAAAAACTTTAATCAGCATAAAGAAGGTGAGATTAGTATCTATCGCTCGCTGTTTTTTGATGATAAAGGTTATGATGATATTGAAGACTTTAAAGATAATTCTGAAGCCAGAGTTTTAATCGTAGCCAACGAGAATTTAGGCGAACTTAATATTGAAGGAATTCCTTTTATCGTGCACTTTGAATTGCCAGAGCAGAAGGAAACTCTAACTCAGCGCATAGTTAAACATGGCGATGAAGATGTAGTGGCCATTACTTTTTCTACCGATATTGAATTGATTGAGGTAAAAAAAATTGAGCAGGCTATAGGCCAGAAACTGGAGGTAATGGAATTACCTGAAGATTTGAAAGTGGTTGATGCTGCTGATAAACCGAAGAAAAAGAAGGGTGCCGAAGAAGATGAATCTTCTGAGCGCGGCGCTGCATTTCATGAAAAGAAAGCCAGCAACCTAAAAAACTACAATTATAGCGCAGGCACTAAAGCCAAAATGACTTATAAGAATAAAAAGGGATTGTCTTAACAACTGGGCGTCACCCTGATCCGATAGCTATCGGATTTATTTCAGGGTCTATTCCGCCAATAAAGTTCCTGAAACAAGTTCAGTATGACGATTTCTACTATATAAAAAAAGCTCCTCAGATATTAATCTGAGGAGCTTTTTCATTAACTGTTGTTTACGATTAGTATAAAGTAAACTCTACACGACGGTTTTGTTGACGGCCAGCTGCAGTTTTGTTTGTTGCAATTGGTTGGTCAGGTCCGTAACCTGTAGCTTCAATTCTTGATGCATTTGCACCTTGAGATACTAAGTAAGCTTTTACTGATTCAGCTCTGTCTTTAGATAAACGTAAGTTTAACTCTCTGCCACCAGTATTATCAGTATGACCAGCTAATTTTAAGCTGAAGTTTTTGTCTACCAATAAACCAGCAACACGGTTTAAAGTAGTGTAAGATTTAGAACGGATAGTTGATTTACCCAAATCGAATTCTAAGTTAGAAATCGCATCTTTAACCACTTTACGATCTTCTTCAGTAATTACTCTGGTTTCTTTAATTACTTCACGTTTAACTTTGATTGGGCAACCAGAACCATCAACAACTGTACCTGATGCAGTACCTGGACATTTGTCGAATTTGTTTGCTACACCGTCATTATCGTCATCACCAAGATCCTTGGCATATTGCTCTCTATCGCGTTGTGCATTTTGCTCAGCGGTTGATAATGCTCTTCTTAATTCAGCACTTTCTTCAGCACTTTGCTGACGTAAGTTAGCCAATGAGCTATAGTTTTGTAACTGAGGTTTTTCTTTACTGCCTAAAGCAAATTCTAAACCTGCGTGTGCATAAGCAAATCTGTCGTTAGTACCACTGTTAACTCCATCAAACTTAGCAGATTTAACAAAATTTACATCGTAACCTAAATCTACATTGATACCTTTGGCAACACCCAATTTAAAACCGGCACCTACTGGTACAAACCAGCCTTCTCTGTAATAACCTGCATCTTGTGTGTTAGCTGGCATAGTTGTAGCACCAGATGACATGTAACCAGCACCGGCTTTTAAGTAAGGGATTATTACCGCATTTTCGTTATTGATGTTAATGTTGGCAACGTTCCAAACTGCTGATAAAGCTCCAGACCATTGGATGTTAGTTTTGTAACCTGTGTTTGCGGCATAAGTAGTATTTCCTGCAGCATCAACACCATTTGCAATTCTTAATTCTTCAACTTTACCTGCAAGGAAATCTGCTTGGATGCCTAATTGAGGTAAAATTTGTTTTTTAATGTAACCACCATAACCGATGTGTTCTACTGGAGTTTGAAATTGGTGATTAGAGTTGCCAAAAATAGTTCTTGGGGTTAGCAAACCTCCATGTACACCTATTGACCAGGTACGGAACTCTTTAGGAGAGAAACGTCCAGTTGTGCTTGTAGTTGTTGGTGTATCCTGGGCAAACAATTGTGATGATAAACCCAATAATGCAACCAACATTGTTGATTTTGTAATTCTCGTATTCATGTTATTCTATTTTTAATATTAGTGTCTTAACAGTTTTTTTATCGTACTGTTTTGCATGGTCTAAGAAAAAATCTTGCCAAACACCATATATTTTATACAAATATCATGTTATCAGAAGATTACGGGTGTAAATTAATTTCACAAAAATGTTACTATGTAACTGAAATTATGTTAGTTTTTGTATAGTATTCTGAACAAAACCTAAAAAAGGTCGTTTATGAAGTCATTAAAATTCTACTTGTGTAATTGGGTTTTTCTTATTGCTCTATAACATCTCTTTGTTTTTCACTGTGAAAAAAGTTTGATAAATTATAACCTCAGTTTAGCGAAGAAATCCCAAAATACTATTCCGGCAGAAATTACGATGTTAAAAGAATGTTTGGTTCCAAATTGCGGAATTTCGATGCATTCATCAATTTTAGCCATTACCTCATCGCTAACACCATCAACTTCATTCCCGAAAATAAGCGCATATTTTTTATTGGGATCGGGTGTAAAAGTATTTAGCATCGTGCTATTCTCTGCCTGTTCAATGGCAATAATTTCATATCCTAAATCCCTAAGGGCATCAACGGCCTGTAAAGTGTCTGTATAGTGAATCCAATCTACAGATTGAGTAGCACCCAGAGCCGTTTTTTCAATTTCGCGATGTGGTGGTTGTGCTGTAATGCCGCAAAGTATTACTTTTTCTAAAGCAAATCCATCAGCAGTACGGAATATTGAACCAACATTGTGCATACTGCGCACATTATCCAAAACCACTACAACAGGCAATTTTTCCTGTGCTTTAAAAGCTTCAATATCCGGACGGTTTAACTCGTCTAATTTTAATTTTCTCATTATTTTTTAAAGTGATTACACCGATGAGGTATAATTACGAATCTGTGGTTATCTGTGGTTAATATATTACAACTTAATTGGACCATTACCAATTTCGCTAATATAAATTGCTGCAGGGTAGCCGATATTAGCTACGTAATAATCTGTTAAGTGTTTTGCAAAGTCTTCTTCGTAACCTTTCTCCAGCAATGCAATTGCACAACCACCAAAGCCAGCGCCTGTCATTCGTGCACCGATTACATGGTCATAGCTGGTACAGAAATCTACTACAGTATCCAGTTCTTTACCGCTTACTTCATATAGTGTTCTTAACGATTCATGTGAGGCATACATCAGGCGGCCAAATTCTTCCAGGTTTCCGCCGTTTAATGCTTTAGCAGCCAAATGAACCCGATCATTTTCTTTAACTACATGTGTTGCACGGTTTAAAATAGTTTCATCTGTTATTAAATGGCTGTGTAAAGCAAACTTTTCAGCGTTAAGCTCACAAAGATAGTGAAGTGTAATTTCTTCGTTTAATAGCTTTAAGGCTGTTTGACATTCAGCAACACGTTCATTATATTTAGAATCTGCCAGTTCGCGCGGTTTATTGGTATTGATGATGGCCAGCACATAGTTGCCTAGATCAATATCAACCATTTTATATTTTAAAGTCTCACAGTCTAAAACAATCGCTTTGTTTTTTTCGCCGAAAGTAACCGCAAACTGATCCATTATGCCTGAGTTTAAGCCAATAAAATCATTCTCCACCCGTTTTGCAATCTTAACAAGATCTAATCGGTCGTAACCCAGGTTAAAATAACTGTTTAAAGCATAAGCCGTAGCGATTTCAATCGATGCAGAAGAAGATAGCCCTGATCCGATGGGGATATTTCCATAAAAAAGAAAATCCAGTCCGGTGATCTCTTTTCCATCTTTGATCATTTCATTAATTACACCTATAGGATAATTGGTCCAATGGCTACCATCTTTTCCATTTAAAACATTGCTTTCAACAGTCGTTTCCATCTCGAAATTCAGGCTCTTAAACCTAAATTTGTTTTCATTATTAGGCGCAATGGCCAACCAGGTTCCCAGGGTAATGGCACAGGGCATTACCAGACCGCCGTTGTAATCAATATGCTCGCCAATGAGGTTAACGCGACCGGGTGTAAAATATATGGCATCGGCTTTTTTATGGTATTGCGCTGCAAATTTTTCCTCAAGGTTAATATTCATTTGGCTAAAATATATTTATTAAAAGCATTAATAGTAGTATGTTTGTTTAGGATACAAAAGCCCTAAGTTACAATTTATGAGCGTTCAGCAAATACCTACCGGAAAAATTATTGATGGCGAAGAAGTTATCGCAATCGAACTAACCAATAGTAAAGGCACTTATGTTAAAATATTCAATTATGGTGCGATCATTAATAAATTCATCGTTAAAAATGCCAAAGGCGAAATGCAGGATATTGTATTGGGCTTTGATACTTTCGACGAATACCTTAATCCGGATTACCTAAACAAGTATCCATATCTGGGCGCTGTTGTGGGACGTTATGCTAACCGCATCAAAAATGGCCGGTTTACCATTGATGGAGAAGACTATCAACTGGCACAAAATGCTGGTACTGATACGCTGCACGGAGGTATAGAAGGCTTTGATAAAAAAGTTTGGGATATTGTTGAAGTGGGCGAAGGGCCACAATCGTCGGTTACCTTACAATATGAAAGTGTGGATGGCGAAGAGAATTTCCCGGGCAACCTAATCATCGACCTTACTTTCGAACTTACCGAAAATGATGAATTGATTTTAAGTTATGAAGCAGAGGCTGATCAGGCTACTGCAATTAATTTAACACACCATGGTTATTTTAACCTGGCACCAGATGGTGGAAATATTAAAAACCACAAACAGCAGATTTTTGCATCAAATTACCTTGAGCAGGACAGTAATTATTCGGTAACAGGCAAATTGATCCCTGTTGAAGGTACGCGCATGGATTTTACAAAATCTAAAGCGATTGGGCAGGATTGGGATGAGGAAGAAGGTTACGACCAAACTTACGTTCTGGATAAAATCTATGGCGATTTATCGCTGGCAACCAAAACAATTGAAGAAGAAAGTGGTTTAGTTTTAAGCGTATATACAACAGAACCGGTAGCACATCTTTATACTTCAAAATATTTGGATGTAAAAAATGGTAAAGGCGGAAGAGATTACGGCAGCTTCGGTGCTTTTTGCGTGGAAACACAGCATCACCCCAATGCCGTAAATATCCCTGAATTTCCAAGTACTATATTAAGACCTGAAGATTTTTACACGCAAACCACCATTTACAAAGTTTCATTAAACAAATAATTATGTTCACTATCGAAAACATTCGGGCAGCAGAATCAAAAATTAAAACTGGTTCAGATTTCCCGCAGTTTATAAAAGAAATTAAGGAATTGGGTGTGAAACGGAACGATGTTTATGTAAGCAATGGCTTATCGATCTATTTTGATGACGAAGATAATGCACAACAGGTGAGTCCTGATGAATATCCAACTTTGGTTATTAATGAAGAATCTTCTGCCGGAAAATTGGAACACGCTTTAGAAGTACATCAACAAGGTGAAACAGATTATATTACCTTTTGTAAACAGGCGGCAGATGCGGGAGTGGAAAAATGGGTTACTGATCTTGATGAGATGACCTGCACTTATCTGGATACAGAAGGAAATGAACTGGTAAAAGAGAAGATACGAACAGCATAAATATGGAGGCCCGAAATTTCGGGCCTTTTTATTTCTCTACAATCTTCGTCTTGACCAAAGTAAAACGTAGTGGAGATCTTTTAAGAAGATTTATTTAAGTGGAGTCAGATGTTAACATCTGACTTTTCAGTTTTTTGGATAAGTTGTTAATTTTAGTGCTTTATAGGTTATTAATGGTTTATTTTAACCACCTGAGACATCTTTGTGCACTAGAGGTTATACTGGTTGATTGATCAGCCTTAATTAAATCCTTTCCAACACCGTTTTAATGGCCTGTTCTACAATTTTATCAGGCTCATTACTGAATTCGAATTTCACACGACTGGCCAAAATAGCATTTACAGAAAGTGCTTTATGCCCCAAAACTTTTGCTAATGCATAAATCCCTGCTGTTTCCATTTCTAAATTGGTAATGCGGCACTGATTGCTCTGAAAACTATTGATAAGTCCGATGAAATCGGGAACTGCATTTTTCGCCCGTACTATCCTGCCTTGTGGAGCGTAAAAACCTGGAGCAGTAATGGTGATGCCATGAAACATATCTTTACCAATGGTATTCAACAGGCCTTTATCTGCAGCTGTTAAATAGGGGTTGATGTTTTTTAAATGACCAAAATGTCTCTTGATGTCATCCATTAAAAGCTGCTCTTCACCAGACGGTTGCTGTAGGTAATAATTCATTAAAGCATCCATGCCCAGGCCGTGTGAGGAAGCCAAAATGGTTCCCATTGGGATATCCGGCTGAACGGCTCCTGATGTGCCTACACGGATAATATTCAGTGAGGTCAACTCTTTTTTTACCTCTCGGGTATCGAAATTAACGTTTACCAGCGCATCCAGTTCATTAAAAACGATATCAATGTTATCTGTACCAATACCCGTTGAAAGTACAGTTACCCTTTTTTTACCTATAAAACCGGTGTGGGTAATAAATTCCCGCTTTCCTTTTTTAAATTCTATCTGGTCAAAATATTTACTCACTTCGCCAACACGGTCTGGGTCGCCAACTGTAATTACGGTATCTGCAATATCTCCAGGCAGAAGATTTAAGTGATATATACTGCCATCAGGATTGATGATTAAGTCGCTTTCGGATATTTTCATATTTGGTTTATATTGTCCCAGCAGATTTGGCTAAAACAGATTTATCTGTGTTGATCCTTTTTATCTGTGGTTACTAATCGTAATCTAATCCCTTTATACATTTTTTGGTTCCCTCAGATTTCGCAAATCAACGCAGAACTAGTGTCTGTGGTTATTAAATTGTGCTGAGATATTTTAATTTAACACCTTCAATTTTATCAAATTTACTCAAAACCTGATTGAGTTGTGCTTTTCTCACTTCAAATTTCAATATACAATTGGTGTCAAACTGTTGTGCTAAAATATGCAGATTTCCCTCCTTGCTCAATTTCATTACATCATTCATCTGTAGGTATTCGAAATGGGCTTCATACACATCATTAACCGTTTTGTTAATGATTTTTGAAGCTTTAATTGCTTCTATACTAGCGTTTTTATACGCGTTAATTAAACCTGGAACGCCTAGTAAGGTGCCTCCAAAATAACGCACAACTACAATTAAGACATTGGTAATGTCTTCTGATAATAAACAGTTCAGGATAGGCCGGCCAGCCGTACCTGAAGGCTCTCCATCATCATTCGTTCTATAAACAGACCGATCTGGCGTTAAACGGTAAGCATAACAAAAATGATTCGCTTTTACATTTTCTGCGCGAAGTTTAGCAATAATCGGCTTCAATTCTGCCTCACTGCGCATCGGATAAGCATAAGCAATGAATTTGCTACCCTTATCTCGAAATATACCTTCTGAGGTATTTTCGATTGTTTTATAAGAATCATCGAACAGCATTTTGTGATAGTGTAATGAAGATAACGGCGGCAATGGCCAAAATTATACCTGCGTAATTTAATTTGTTCAGCTTTTCTTTAAATACAATTACGCCAATTAAGGTACCTGCAATAATTACCCCTAAATTCATGGCTGCAAAAACTGTTGAGGGATTCTCTGCCAGTGCTTTGTGCGCTTTCATGTAAAAAAGAATGTTGCCAAAGTTAAAAAAGCCCAAAATCAGTCCACAAACAACATTAACCAATTGTAATTTTATTTTTCCCGAAATAACCATAGTGATCACAATTAGAAACGATACAACGAATGAAAGGCTGAAAACGGTGAAAAGTGAGGTCGTATAAGGTAATTCTTTGTATAATGCAATTTGTTTAAAAAGGACATCGATTACGCCAAAACCGACAAAAACCATAATAGGGAAAAGCAAGCTTCCTTTGCTGCCTTTTTCCTGATCGGATTTTCGTGAAAAAGTTAAGAAAATAGCCACGAAACCTAGCGCAAGACCAATAATTTTAAGATTATTGAAATCTTCTTTAAAAATAAAATAAGCCGCCAGTATTGGAATAAATAGCGACAAGCGTTGTGCAATGTCGGTTTTAACAATGCCAAGATTCTTTACTGATGCAGCAAGGAATAAAAATATCGACGGCAATAGAATAGCCAGCGCAATATAAATAGGCCATGGTGCGGTAGAATTAATCAGTTTAACATCTGGCTTAAAAAAAAGAAAACATAAGCTTAATGCAACCAGATAATTAATGGTAACGGCCTGAATTATACTGATCTGATACCGCTTGGCCAACTTTAATAATATAGCAACCGTAACGCTACAGCAAATGCTTAAAATAATGTAGATCATTTATTTATGTCGTTTAGATAGATAGAGAGTTCGTCATTTCCGGTTTGTATGGTTTCCTGCAGACTTCCATTAATGTTTGGAGAAGAAACTCCATCACTCCAGCTGGTTGATGAAGTAAAAATACGCGCTTCATCCCATAAGTTAGTATTTAGAAATTGATTTAAAATATTGGCGCCCCCTTCAATAATTACAGATTGTATATCCATCAGGTAAAGCTGAAAAGCAATTTTTTGTGCTAAATAAAAGTGCATATCTTCCATCTGGATATAATGGATATTGTCAACAACATCTGTTTTAACCTCATTAAAGATAATGGTTTTGGCCGCTGCATTAAAAATATGATTGCTTAGTGGCACCTGAAGGTTTTTGTCGATGACGAGACGTATGGGGTTTTTACCAGGCCACTCACGAGAAGTTAACTGTGGGTTATCCATAATCGCAGTCTGTTTGCCAATCAGGATTGCGTCTTCTTCAGTACGCCACTGGTGTGCTAATCGCTTGGCTAAAGCTCCGCTGATCCACTTTTGGTGGCCATCTTTAGTTGCAAAATAACCATTGGCTGTTTCGGCCCATTTTAAAATGATGTAAGGCCTTTGTTTTTCGATCCTGGTAAAAAACCTTCTGTTGAAATAACGGCAATCATCGTCCAGAATTCCACTTACTACTTCAATTCCAGCATTTTTAAGTTTTTCGATTCCTTTGCCATCAACGCTTGAAAAAGGATCTCTATTGCCAATAACTACTTTCTTTAACTGGTGTTTTACCAATAAATCTGCACATGGAGGCGTTTTACCAAAATGTGCACAGGGCTCCAGGTTAACGTAAGCTGTTGCCTGTTTTAGCATGGCCTCAGCCTCATCTCCATATTGATCAAATACAGCTTTAACGGCATTGGGTTCGGCGTGCGATTTTCCATATCCCTGATGATATCCTTCTCCAATAATTTTGCCGTCTACAACAATCACACAACCAACCATAGGGTTCGGACTAACGTTCCCCAAAGCTAAGGCCGCCAGGTCAAGACAACGTTTTATATAAAATTCATCGCTCATTAGCGCAAAAGTAGTAAAAAAAGAGTCATGGCTCTTATCAAAAGAGCGCTGTTATCATCTCAATTAAGTAATTTTGTATGTATGAAGGTAAGAGAATTAGCCGAACATTATGAACTGGAACTTGGCGCTTTATATGATAGTAATGAAGCAAAAGCATTATTTACTATTGCAGCCGAGAAGGTTTTAGCTCTATCTTCAGGTAAACTGATCATGCAAAAGGATATCGACATCAGCTTTATCAATGTGCAAAAACTATTGAGCATTCTTAACGACCTGCAGATTGGAAAACCTATTCAGCATATTCTGGAGGAAGCACATTTTTACGGTTCTGTTTTTAAGGTTAACGAACAGGTGCTTATTCCAAGGCCTGAAACAGAAGAATTGGTAGATTGGATCATTTCAGTTTGCAATACTCAGTTTTCAGTTAACAGTTTTGAGTCACCGAAAAGGCTAAATATGCTTGATATTGGAACTGGATCTGGTTGTATACCAATAACCCTTAAAAAACACTTACCAAACACTCAGGTAGCTACATTAGACGTATCTGTCGATGCTATCGAAGTTGCAAAACAGAATGCCAGGCAAATCGGTGTTGAAATCAATTTTATTACAGCAGATATTTTAACATTTCAATCTGAAGAAAAATTTGATGTTATCGTAAGTAACCCACCTTACATCAGGGATTTAGAAAAAATAGATATGCATAACAACGTGTTAGTATATGAACCACATCTGGCTTTATTTGTGAGCGACGAAAACCCCTTAATTTTTTATAAAGCAATCGCTGATTTTGCTAAAACCAATCTAAAACCTAATGGACAACTTTTCTTTGAAATTAATGAATATTTAGGTAAAGAAACTATTGAAATGTTAGCTGCTAAGGGATTTACTAATATCGAGTTAAGACAAGATATGCAAGGGAAAGATCGGATGGTTAAAGCAGGGGTTTGATGAGAAATAGTCGGGAGTCTGACGTCGGAGGTCCGAAGATATAATGTACTATTAAATCCTTAATATTCTTAACTTCTTAATGGTGAGGAAAATGTTACTACATCAGCTGTCCGAAAGTCCAAAGATTTAGGCCATAGAAAAACAAAACATTAAACTTTTGTGTCTTTTGTGCCTTTTGTGCCTTTGTAGTTAAAAAAAACCACGGATACACCGAAAATTATCCGTATTTGGTATACACCTTAATCATCACCATAATCTAAAAACCATCAACACTTAAGCCCTCGGATGAAATTGCGTAATCACCTCTCTCAAATAATCTCTATCAATGTGCGTATAAATTTCTGTGGTGGTAATACTCGAATGCCCCAGCATTTCCTGCACTGCACGCAAATCAGCGCCACCTTCAATTAAATGTGTCGCGAATGAATGCCTTAAAGTATGTGGACTGATCGTTTTCTTTAATCCCGTAGAAATTGCCAGGCTTTTGATCAGGTTAAAAATCGAAATACGAGAAAGTTTAGCACCAGAACGGTTTAAAAAGATAAAATCTTCATGCCCTTTTTTAATATTTGCATGTACCCGAACTTCATTAATGTAAATGTCGAGCAGTTTTAAGGCTACACCTCCAATGGGTACCAGACGCTCTTTATTTCCCTTTCCAAGTACTTTAATAAATTCGATCTGCGGAAAAAGACTGGAGATTCTAAGTTCTGTTAGTTCAGTAACACGTAAGCCACAGCCATATAATACTTCCATGATGGCTTTGTTCCGCATCCCTTCGGGTTTTGAAGCATCTATTGCAGCAATCAACTCATTAATTTCGTGGATATTAAGCGTGTCAGGTAATTTTCGGCTCAGTTTGGGCGCTTCCAATAATGCAGTAGGATCATTACTGATTATATCTTCGAGCATTAGATAAGAGAAAAAAGCTTTTAATCCTGATATTACCCTTGCCTGTGTACTTGCGAGCATACCAAGCTCATTTAACCATGAAATGAAAGATTTTAGGTCTATTATGGTAATGTCGCTTAATTTGGGTTCTTCATTTAAAGATTGGAAATACTGGATCAACTTATCAATATCATTGAGGTAAGCTGCTATAGAATTGCCAGATAGCGACCGCTCTAACTTCAGGTACGACTTAAATCCTTTAATATATGATGGCCAAAGCATGCTTTTATTTGAGATTTTTTATAACATTGCAACGTTACAACATTATATTATGAAAATACAAATTATTAATGGCCCAAACTTAAATCTATTGGGCGTTCGTGAGCCATCTATCTACGGAAATACCAGCATTGAAGATTACATTAAAGAATTAAAATCAGTTTATCCGGAAATCGAAATTGAATACTACCAAAGTAATGTGGAGGGCGAAATTATTAATAAACTACATGATGTAGGTTTCAGTTATGATGGGGTAGTGCTTAATGCTGGTGGTTATACGCATACTTCTGTAGCCATTGCTGATGCCATTGCCGCTATTAAAACGCCAGTGGTTGAAGTGCATATTTCAAATATCTATGCCCGTGAAGAATACCGCCATGTTTCGTTGACTGGAAAAAACTGTCAGGGGGTTTTAACCGGGTTTGGAATAAAAGGTTACCGTCTGGCTATCGAAAGTTTGTTGGTTTAAATTATCTTAAAATGTTCAAAAATCTAATCTTTATCGCTCTTTTATTTACTGCTCTTTTTGGTTATGCGCAAGAAAATCCCATCAAGAAAAATGTATTGAACGAACAATCTGTTGTAAGAGGAGAAGACGGTCTGGTGTATCCGTTTAATGCCTGGAAAAAATTGATGCAAACGGGCAAGTATGGCATTAAAAGCCGGAAAACTGTTACCGAGAGCGGTCAGCCAGAATATTTGATTTATGAGTTATCGGCTGAGCAGAAATCAGCTTATATGGATAAGATCCCAAAACCAAGAGCTAGCGATTCTTTTAGGGAAGGCGATTTGTTTAATGGCTTAAAAATTACCGATATGAATGGTAATAAATACGATTTAAGAGATAGTACAGGAAAAATTTTCGTGCTTAATTTCTGGTTTATCAATTGTCCTCCATGTAAAAGAGAAATTCCACAGTTAAATGAACTGGTAGCTAAATATAAAGACAATAAAGATGTGGTTTTCCTGGCCATTGCTTTGGATGAAAAATATGATCTGAAAAGTTTTCTTAAATCGACCGCCTTTGATTATAACATTGTGGATGGTGGGAGGTATATAGCCAATAAATATGGAGTTAAAGGTTATCCAACCCATGTTGTGGTTGATAAAAAAGGTTATATCGCCTTTAGTACATTGGGTTTGGCATCCAATACTATATACTGGGTAGAAAAATCAATCAATGAATCTTTGAAGTAGTTTGCCCTAGGACCTTGATCTCGAGCAGTGTATAACGTAGTCGAGAAATCTTTTAAAAAGGATGCTAATTTTTCCGCAGGCTGTCTTATAAATATTGTCATCCTGAGCTTGTCGAAGGACCTGTCTCAAATGTCTTACAAGGCGTTTCGACAGGCTCAACGTGACAAATTCAAAGTGAGATACAGCCTCATGATTATTCTCGATCTATTTTAACTTCGAAAAATATTTAACTTTCTTAATAAAAAATGCCCAAACAACACTATTGTTGTATACTCCTGTATGTTTGGAGTACTCTTTTTGAACCAATTTTCTTTTTTTATTTGTTTTTGACAAGGATTTAAGAAAATGCCAGTGTCCTTTGGTTACTGCCATGGTGAATTTAGGTTTTCCCGTTAGCAGAAAATGCCACCACGCAATAAAATCGATAAACATGCGAATAGTAATCCTGAAAATAGCATCACCTGCAGGTAGGTTTTTTTGCATAATAATCAGGTTATTCCTGAAATTGAGATAAGTTTTAAAAGGATTTTCAGTTTGTAATGTTCCGCCGCCAACATGGTACACTTCAGCATCCGGACAATACATAATTTTGTAGTTCAGGTTCTTTAAACGCCAGCACAGGTCTATTTCCTCCATGTGCGCAAAAAGATCGGCGTCCAATCCACCAGCTTCTCTCCAGCATTTGCTTTTAATGAAAAATGCCGCCCCACTGGCCCAAAAAACCTCAGTTTTATCATTGTACTGACCATTGTCTAACTCATAGACATTGAATAACCTTCCGCGACAGAAAGGAAAGGCATAAATGTCCAGATAACCTCCGGCAGCGCCTGCGTATTCGAACTGGTTTTTGTTCATTTGCCATTTAATTTTGGGCTGTGCTGCTGCAATCTGTGCGTCACTTTCCATTAGGCTTATGATAGGTTTAATCCAGTTTGGAACAACTTCTACATCCGAGTTGAGTAAAATAAAATAATCGGCTTCTACACGTTCTAAAACTTTATTGTAGCCTCCTGCAAATCCATAGTTCTGATCATTTTGGATAATTTTAACAGTTGGGAAGTTTTCTTGTAAAAATGAAACTGAATCATCTGTTGAGGCATTATCGCCCACAACAATTTGTAGGTTATCATATTCGGAAAGCAAAATTCCGGGTAAAAACTGCTTTAAATATGCTTTTCCATTCCAGTTTAAAATTACAACGGCTACTGATGGGTTCATTCTTTTTATTCGGGTTTAAATTTCCAGCGCTTATGGCTCCAGAGCCAGTATTGAGGCTGTTCTTTTATAATGTTCTCTAAAAATTTAAAGTGCAGGTCAGTAATCTCAAATTCTTCCATTTTTTCAGGTTCGAGGCACATGGGCAACACTTCTACATGGTAATAACCTTTTTTAGCCACACTTACCTTAAAGTAATATATCGGTCTTTTGGTTGATTTTGCAATTTTTTCTACACCTAAAAGTGCAGCAGTAGGCTGATTTAAAAAATCTACAAAATATTTGGTTTCTTCTCTGGTAGGAGATTGATCGCTTGCAAAACACAAAAGTGTAGGTTCATTTTTATAGGCGGCCATGCCACGTAGCGTTTGTCGCATAGCAATAAAAACATTGCCATACTTGGTGCGCATACGATCAAACCAGGTTTCGAAAATTTTATTTTTGATGGGTTTAAAAATCACCATGGTTTTGGCCGATATACTCAATCCAAGTGCTAAGGTGCCTAATTCCCAGTTGCCATAATGTCCGGTACAGGCCAGTACACTTTCACCTCTTTTAAAATGATTTTCCAGTTGCTCCAAACCGGTAAACTTTACTCTTTTTAAAGTTTCGGCTTTAGAAATACTGGTCATTTTGATGATTTCAAAAATAAGTTCGGCCAGGTACAGGAAGAATTTTTTCTCAATGGCTTTTATTTCAGCAGCAGATTTTTCGGGAAAAGACTGGGTTAAATTTTGTCTGACAACTTTTTTTCGATAGCCTATTACGTAATAAAGCAGATAATATAGTAATCTTGCAAAAAAAAACAGCAAAGGCAGGGGGAGCAGCGATAACAGGTACAAAAAAAATACGCCAACGTGCGCAATCCCTCTTTTAATCATTATTTTTAAAACGTTTCAGCTACAAACATAAATTTTCAAATGCAGAATACAGCTATACTTCCATTATTTTATCTTCCGCCAGTTGGTTATTTTAGTTTATTGCAAAAACTGGGAGAGGATTTTTTAATTGAAAAACATGAGCATTTAGCCAAGCAGACTTACCGTAACAGGGCCAGTATTTATTCGCCCAATGGCAAACTTGATATTACCGTTCCGGTGGTTAAAGGTGCTAAAACACATACGAAAATGAAGGATGTGCGGATCAGTTACGATTTTAACTGGCAACGTTTGCATTGGTTGAGTTTAGAAAGCTGTTACCGGAGTTCTGCTTATTTCGAGTTTTACGAAGATGAACTCTCGCGTTTTTATACCAACAAATTTGAATTTTTGTTCGATTATAACTTCGAACTTTTAGAGTGGTTAAACAAAAAACTAAAGCTGAATAAGAGCTTTGAGGTAACAGGAGAATATTTTGATGACATCAAACCAGAATTGGATTTCCGTTCGGCCATGAATCCTAAAAAACAGGAAGATATTGTAAACAATAAGTCCTATTATCAGGTTTTTGAAGATAAACATCAATTTTTACCCAACTTAAGTATTGTTGATCTGTTATTTAACCAGGGCCCCCAAGCCCGGCTATATTTGTAACATATGGGAAAAAGCAAGCCACGTAACCGTCATAAACACTATAAAGTTCCAGCGCCTGGCACCAGTCCGGGTTTGTACGCCATCGATGAAGATGCATTAAAGCCACACATTGTATTGCACACTTATAATGATAAGAGTTATAAGAAAACCGAACTGGAAAACATCAATAACATCGATAAACTAATCGAGAACAAAGATTTTTATTACTGGTTTGATATCAAAGGTTTGGCTGATCCCAATATATTTGAAACCCTCTACGATAAACTAGACATTAGCAGGCTCGTGCTTGAAGATATTACGAGCTCTTATCAGCGGCCTAAACTGGATGAATATGATAATGATAAGTATATTTTTTCAGTAAGCAGGCATTTATATTTAGGCGAGGATAATGTACTCTGCAATGATCAGATTTCCTTTATTTTATCGGAACGGACATTGATTACCTTCCAGGAAACTTATGCAGATTGTTTTGAACCGGTAAGGAAACGTTTGGAAATAGGGAAGGGCAACATCCGCATTGGTGGCAGCAGTTATTTAATGTATGCCATCATGGATGTGATTGTAGATAACTATTTTGCGCTTTTGAATTTTTGGGGCGAAGAATTAGATGCGATTGAAGACCGCTTATATGATCATCCTGATAAAAGAATCATGTACGATACACAGGCCATAAAAAGATCTTTGATCACCATTAGAAAAGTAACCTGGCCGGAAAGGGATAAATTGAATGATATTATTCGCACAGACAGCCCTTTAATATCTGACCTGACCAAAACCTATATGAAAGATGCTTACGACCATTGCATCCAGATTATAGACTTTATAGAATCTTTAAAAGAGATTGCATCTGCCAATATTGATATGAACTTATCGATCATCAGTAATCGGATGAACGAAATTATGAAGGTATTAACCATTATTTCATCCATATTTATCCCATTAACCTTTATTGCAGGGATTTACGGTATGAACTTCAGCAGGGAAGACCCCGCAACCGGAAAAATACTGAAAGATAACATGCCGGAATTATATGCTGAACATGGTTATTTATACACCTGGATTGTGATGGGAGTGATAGCTGTTATACAGGTAATTTACTTTTGGCGTAAAGGTTGGTTTAAATAAAACTTTATTTTTAAAATGTACCAGTTTTTGGTAACTTTAATAATATTTTAATATTAAAACAATGGGACGAAATACATCTATGGCTTTAGGAGATCATTTTGAAAATTTTGTTGATGAAAGGATTTCCGAAGGAAGATTTAAAAATGCAAGTGAGGTTATTCGGGCAGGGTTAAGATTATTGGAAGATCAAGAAAACAAAATCAAAATTTTAAGAGAAGCACTTCAGGTGGGAATTGATAGTGGAATGGTTAAGGATTTTGATCCTAAAAAACATCTTGAAATGTTGAAAGCCAAAAAGAGGAAAAATGGCTAAGTTCTCTCTTAGTAACAAAGCGCTTGAAGATTTAAGCGAAATTTGGGATTACACTTATGATGTCTGGTCTGAAAATCAAGCAGACAAATATTATAAGCTACTGATTGGATTTTGTATTCAGATTGCAAAGAAACCTGAAATAGGTAGAAACTATAAGGAGACAAGCCAAAATGTATTAGGATTCAAAGCTGGTGAACATATCATTTTCTATCTGATAATTGATAATGGAGAAATCGAAATAGCTAGGATTTTACACGCTAAGATGGATTTAGGAGCTAAAATGACAGAACTTTAATTGTACTGTAAATGACTAACATTAAAAGTCACTTATTGTAAAAAACAATTTTTAATATATGTAGCTTTAGGGCTTTTTGGTTAGGTTATAGATGCAGTCATTCGAAATAGATAAAAGCGACGTACTCAAAGTTAAAAATGCAATTTTAGCTGGTGATGAGACATTAAAAATAGTTTTAGAGGAATATCATGCCTCAGAAATTGCGATTTTGTTCGAACGTTTGGATAAATCTGAACAACGGCATATTATTAACCTTCTTCCAACCGAGATCGCTTCCGAGATTATTTCGGAAATGGATGAAGAATCTCATCCGGAAGATTTACTTTTTGAGCTTCATCCCGATAAACGTACCGAAATTGTTGAGGAGCTGGATTATGATGATGCGACAGATATTATTTCGCAACTGGAAGATCACGAGCAGAAAGAAATTCTGGAAGATCTTACCGAAGATCATGCTTCAGAAATCAGAAACCTTTTAACTTACGACGAAAAAACCGCTGGTGGTTTGATGAACACAGAACTGATCTGTGTAAACATCAACCTCACCAAAAAAGATGCAATTGACGAGATCATTCGCCAAAGTGAGGAAATGGAGGAGTTTTATACCATTTATGTGGTAGATGACGAGGAGATTTTTAAAGGCATTGTCTCGTTAAAAGATATTATCAAGGCAAAACATAACGCCAAAATAACTGAATTGGTTAAAATAGATGCCGTTTACGTGCATCCCGATACCGACCAGGAAGAAGTAGCCAACCTCATTTCTCAATATAATTTAACCAGTATCCCGGTAATAGATGATCATCAGAAATTATTGGGAAGGGTAACTTTTGATGACGTGATTGATGTAATGGAAGCGGAAAGTACAGAAGATATCTTAAAAATTTCAGGGGTATCGGAAGATGAGGAATTGAGTGGTAACTGGGTAGAAGCGGTAAAATCGCGTTTACCATGGTTGATCATCAACCTGGGCACGGCCTTCCTGGCATCATCAGTAGTTCGATATTTCGATCCAACCATTAAACTGATTCCTTCCTTAGCAGCTTATATGACCATTATTGCCGGGATGGGCGGAAATGCTGCTACCCAGGCACTTGCAGTAACCGTACGGCGTATTTCGTTGTACGATTTAACAGATAAGCAAGCTTATAGAACCGTTTTAAAGGAGTTTACCGTAGGCTTGATCAATGGGGCATCAAACGGATTAATTGTATTTATTTTTGCATTCTTTTTTGATGGGAACCCAATGCTCGGTTTGGTTATCTTCCTGGCTATGACGGGTAATCTGGTTATTGCAGGTATCACTGGTGCAGGTATTCCACTTATTTTAAAACGCGTAGGTATTGATCCTGCCATTGCATCATCTATAATTATTACTACTTTTACCGATGTTTTTGGCTTCCTATTAATTTTAGGATTGGCCAGCAAACTTTTACTATAATCAGGATTTGCTTGATTTTAGGAGTTCGGTATCTTTATCCGAAAGACTGAATTGGCTGCCTGTTAATTAACTAAGACGAATAAAATTAAATCTGTAAAATCTGATCCACATGCAAACAACAAGACACGATTGGACAAAAGAAGAAATATACGACATTTATAACAGGCCATTTTTAGATCTGGTTTACGAAGCTGCAAGTATCCACAGAGAGAATAAAGATTACAATGAAGTTCAGGTAAGTTCATTAATTTCGATCAAAACGGGTGGCTGTGCAGAAGACTGCAGTTATTGCCCCCAGGCAGCCCGCTATCATACCGATTTAGAAGTACAACCTTTAATGCAGGTTGGCCAGGTAGTTAGCGCTGCCGTTAAAGCAAAAGAGGGTGGGGCGTCACGTTTATGCATGGGCGCTGCATGGCGTGAAGTACGCGATAACCGCGATTTTGATCGTGTGATCGAAATGGTTAAGGCTGTGAATGATATGGATATGGAGGTTTGTTGTACATTAGGTATGCTAACCGAAAATCAGGCACAACGTTTAGCCGACGCTGGTTTATATGCATATAACCATAATATCGATACTTCTGAAGATGATTACAAACGCATTATCTCTACAAGAACTTACGATGACCGTTTAAATACCATTAAAAATGTGCGTAAAGCTAAATTAACGGTATGTAGTGGTGGCATTATCGGTTTAGGTGAAACAGTAGAAGATCGCGTTTCGATGTTGCAGACCTTATCAAACATGGAAAAACATCCTGAATCGGTTCCCGTTAATGCTTTGGTGCCCGTAAAAGGTACTCCTTTAGAAAATCAGCCACGCGTTCCAATCTGGGATATGGTGAGGATGATTGCTACTGCACGGATCGTAATGCCAAATTCGGTAGTGCGCTTATCAGCTGGAAGAAATGAAATGAGTACGCTGGAACAGGCTTTCTGCTTTATGGCCGGTGCAAGTTCTATTTTTGCAGGCGATAAATTATTAACTACGCCAAATCCTGCTTTTGTAGATGACATGGCCATGTTTGAACTATTAGGTCTAAAAACCCGTGATGCCTTTAAAAATGGCAGACCCGCAAATACAAGGATTGAACAAGAAGCTATTTAACTAGAAAGTATAATCCAAAAAAAGTCCCGACTAAAACCGGGACTTTTTTGTTACTATTTTTTTATAAATAGTGGTGTCAGATATTACTATCTGACATTAAGTTAACTCCTATGTTAAAGTCAGATGGTAGCACCTGACCTCACACCTAAGTAAGATGCGCTTTACTATACCGCAGTTACCCTTACTTCAATATTTCCTTTTGTTGCTTTCGAATATGGGCAGGCACGATGTGCCTTATCAGCTAAAGCTTGTGCTTCCTCATGAGAAATCCCCGGAATATGAACATCCAGATCAGCAGAAAGTACAAAAGAGTTTCCGTCTTTATTAAACGAAACCAATACTTTCACATTTGCTTCGCTAATATCAACACCTTCACGTTCTGCAACTGAGCCTAAGGCTCCCAGATAACATGGTCCCCAGGCAGCAGCAAAAAGCTCTTCGGGGTTTGTAGCACCTCCTTGTCCTCCAAGTTCTTTTGGTTTTCTTAAATCGAAATCTAAAATACCATCACTCGATTTAATGTGTCCGTCTCTTCCTCCAGTAGCTGTAACTTCAGCTGTATATAGCTTTTCCATCATAATTTGTTAATTGATTAAGTTTAACAAATTATACTTGTCTTTGTTTTTAACAGCCATAAAGACTGCACAATCATAATGCCACGGATAGACAAAACTTAATGAAGCGGATTGTTGGTGCAGCTATCAGAAATGTTGTAAAGATCTGGAATAATTTGCTTTGCAATTTTCCATTTCAGCAAGCGCTTAGGTGACCACTAAGCAAGACGGCTTTTTGTTGACTAAAGTTTTATTTTTACCGATAGTTTATAGATGTCGTAAGCAACTTTCTGGATCAGATCGAATTGCTCCGGAATTAAATCTTCTCCTTTTTTTACCCCTAAACCATTATCGTTTAACCTGATTAATGGCACATTATCAATGGTATCGGTACCTTTTTCCAGATTATCAATAGAAGTATCCAATAGATAATTGGTGTTATTGGCAATAGGTTTTAGGTTATCGAAACTCTCGAAGATAAATTGGTGCTCCTTATTGTAGAGCGAAAGTGTGGCAACATAAGAAGACAATAAGTGACTTAAAGCTGTAAACTGATGCACCTCTTTTATAAACAGCTGTTTGCTTTTGGGTTCAGAAAACATTCTTTGAAACAGGGAAGCCAAATTTGCCGTGCTTACATACACTTCTTTTCGAGCCAGTTTATATTCCGTTCTGTTATAATTTTTCTCAAAATACAACTTAATCACTTGTTCATAATAAGCCTTATTTGCTTTTAGGATGTTGATCATAGCCTCTTTGAGCTTTTCATACTCCCAGGTTGGGAATAAAGAATAACTGGCCAATAACGCAATTCCAGAGCCTATAAAAGTATCATAAATCCGCTCACTAGCCAGCGCTATAGATCCCATACCCAGAAAATCAAACAGGATTAAGATATAGGGTGTCATAAATAGAACACTCACTACATAATTTTTCCTTTGGAAACTATAACAGCCAATCATACAGATTAAAAGGATCACGAATAAAGTATTCCGATCGTGAATGTAAGTTATTACGGCCATACCAATAAACGCCCCAATTGTGGTGCCGATTAAACGTTGATAGTTACGTTCTTTTGTTAAACTAAAACCCGGTTTCGAAATTACCAGGATGGTGAGCAGAATCCAGTAGCTATGAGAGAAATCGAGAATTTGAGCTACTATAAAACCCAAAAGCATCACCACAGTAACCCGTAACGAATGCCTGAAAGTAGAAGAAGTATAGGTTAGATTCTCTGTAAACAGTTTAAAATCGAATTTTTGTCTGGTGATAAATTTCTCTGTATCTACATCAGCTTGCCGAATATCTTTGCTGTTTCTGATTTTAAAATAGCTAAAAATAGTTTTAACTCTCGATAGAATATTCTCAATGTTCACCTCAATGTTTTTTAAGGCAATAATACCCAAAGTATTGTACTCCTGATTTTGATTGTTCTTTTCCAGATTATTAATCTTAATCTTTAACCTTTCAATCTCAATCAGTAAACGTTTTGAAACAACAGGTGTTCCACCACTTTTTAATGCAAATGATATATCGTCAAGAGCGTAAGAGATCCGTTTAATGGCCATCTCATAGTCTGATAATATACCTGCTTTATCAAACTGATCATGCAACTGCTGGTAATTATAATAGGTAGACATTACCTGCTCGAACAGATCGACCATATCTACAAATACCAATAATAAAAATCTGCCCTCGGGAGTAGAATCTCTTACAATTTCGCGGGTTCTAAATAGTAATTCTCTTACCGCATCCTGTTTCTCATGAACTGAGACCTGGAGTTGTAATAAATCCGAATAGGTTTTATCGTAATTATTGTTCTGATGGTAAAATTTGGCCTTCTCCCTTAAAAATTCTGCAACTTCTAAAATAGAATCACTTAACGATTGCTGTACCAAACGGAAAGGACGTAACCTATACACAAAATAGCTTAAACCAGTATACCAAAGTCCACCAGCCATAACCATAAAAGCGTATAATAATACTTCTTGCCATGGACGGATATCATCAATGCTCAATACCATAATCAGTAAAACTGCAGTACCAACTGATGCAGCCCTAACCCCATAGATGTAAAACATCGAAAACACAAAACTTGATACTGCCAGTAGAAAGCCAATAAAATAATGGTTCTTATTTGTAAGACCTGTGATGATGGAAAAGGTAAATATGAGTGCAGTGGTAATCAGCATGGCATTTCTCCGGTGCACCATAGGCCCCGGACTATCAACTACGCTTACACACAAAGCTCCTAAAGATAAAGTCATGCCGTACTTTAACATGCCAAACTGGGCAAAAATTAAAGAGGGGAGCAGAACACCGATGGTAATTCGGAGACCGTCGGCAAAATACGTACTCAATAAAAAGTCTTGTATATTTCTAATGGGTTGCCTAATCTGCATGTTACAAAAATAACATAATAGCGAAGTTTTTTGTTGTGAATAAAATTAAGTTTTTTGCCTTTTTTTTTATTTTTAAGCTGAAAAATGGTAACTCTCTGATTGATAAATTGATAAGCAATGTTTATAAGTTCAATTGTTATTATTGTTAATAACCTTATAAGATGCTGTAATTTTATAGTAAAAACAACGATTATGAAAATTCAACATGTTGATAACCAGTATTTTTAAGTGGATAACTTTGTTTATAAAAACGTTCATTTTTCTCTTGACAAAAGTGTGTTTTCGTGCTAAATTAGATCATATCAAATACGAAGTACTTTGAATTCTGATAAAACAATCCAAAAGAGATAAGGAACCGAAAGGGGAATTGTTTCGGATAGTTTACAGGGAAAACGATTAATTTCAGAAAGGGTTAACCGAGTAAGAATATACATGACCACCGCAAGGTTGGAGAATGAGAAAATCGAACAGGCCCAAACAGAGCTTATGGAAAACTCAGAAGTTTACGGACGGAAGAGTTGGAAATAAATTTTCACGGATCGCAAAAGTTGCAAAACCTAACGAAAACGGAAAAATCAAAGTAACAAGAATTAGATGCTTTAAAATACGACTACGGTTGTTTTTAGAGTTAAAACGGGGAAAGAATCGAAAGAAGACTTCCCCGTTTTTATTTTGTCCAGGATTTTGGCTAATGATCTAAAAAAGAATAGTCAATTTTTCTGCTAATTCTTCTTAAAATATTAAATTTACCAAATGGCCAAAAAAGGTAAATCAATCTCCAATCCATCAAAAAAGATATTCGTTTTAGATACCTCGGTTATTTTATATGATCATGATGCGATAAATAACTTCCATGAGCATGATGTAGCCATTCCCATCCAGGTTTTAGAAGAACTTGATAATTTCAAAAGTGGTAATGACACCCGGAACTTCGAGGCCAGAAGTTTTATCCGTCTGATAGATGAAACTTCAAAACAAAAACTGATCAGCGACTGGATTTCGCTAAAAAGTCCGGATTCGGGCAAATTTAGGGTAGTGCTGAACGAGAAACCTTTAATTGTAGATGCAGAGAACATTTATGGAAAAGGAAAAACAGACCATAAAATTTTAAATGCTGCATTAAGCTTAAAAGAAGAGCATCCTGATAAAAAAGTAGTGCTGGTATCGAAAGACATTTGCCTGAGGTTAAAAGCAAAAGCCCTGGATTTAAACGCAGAAGATTACGAAACAGGAAAGATTAAAAATGTAGATGAGCTTTATGCGGGCAAAACAGAGCTGGTTGATTTCCCGATCGAAGTGATAGAAGAGGTAAAAAAACATGCTTTTATAGATGCAGGTGAATTGGGATTACCGCCAAAAAATGCCAATCACTTTTATATCCTTAAAAATAAAAGGAAAACCGCCAACGTATTTTACAATAATAGCTTAAAAACGATTTCGACCGTTTCTACAGATGCTATTTTTAAGATCAAACCCAAAAATATAGAGCAGGCATTTGCCATTCATGCTCTTTTAGATCCCGAAATCAAGCTGGTGAGCATCCAGGGTAATGCAGGAACCGGAAAAACCTTATTGGCGCTAGCCAGCGCTTTAGAACAGCGTAAAAATTTCAGACAAATTTATGTTACCCGGCCGATCGTTTCATTGAGCAACAAAGATATAGGCTTTCTCCCAGGCGACGCAAAATCGAAAACAGATCCTTTTATGGCACCGATATGGGATAACCTGCGTTTTATTAAGGAACAGTTTATTGGTGATGATAAAATGTCAGAAAAAATTGATGAGCTGATCACGACGGAAAAAATAGCCATTGCCCCTTTGGCCTTTATCAGAGGCAGAACGCTGACTAAAATTTTCTTTATCATTGATGAAGCTCAAAATCTTACGCCACATGAAGTTAAAACAATCATTTCGAGGGCAGGAGAGCATACTAAAATTGTTTTTACAGGCGATATCTACCAGATTGATACACCATACCTCGATTCAGAAAGTAATGGCCTGTCTTATTTAATCGAAAACGCGAAAAATCATCCCCTTTATGCCCATATCACTTTGCAAAAAGGCGAAAGGAGTGAATTAGCGAATTTAGCGAATGCCTTACTTTAGTTTATTCTAAATACAAAACTTATATTTCTTAACCACTAAAAATTCTATTCTATTGGGCTCCATGTTCTCTTTGTTCTTCATCATTATTGCCATTCGGGTAATGAATAAATATCTGGATAAA
Organism: Pedobacter alluvionis; assembly: GCF_003664035.1. Lineage (GTDB taxonomy): Bacteria > Bacteroidota > Bacteroidia > Sphingobacteriales > Sphingobacteriaceae > Pedobacter > Pedobacter alluvionis. The sequence continues at coordinate 271,438 of NZ_RCCK01000012.1, read as the reverse complement.
GATTCTGGTAAATTAACTGTTATGGATAACCCAAATAACGGGACTAATAAAATTGAGAATTTTAGTCCTCTGGTTTTTCATCTAGTTATCATTGCATTGATTTTAATTTCATGTTTCACACCAGGAATTTTAAATGCAGAAAGAATCAAAATCCTGATAGCTGATGGTGTTTTTCAGTTTGTAAGTACAATGCTGATTGTGATCATTGGATTGATAAATCCTTTTATATCTTTTTCACCTGAAACAAGATCAAAACTCGAACAGAAAGCCTCTGAAACTGATTTTGAATGGATGAAATGGCTTTTAGTAAGTAAGAACTGGCAGCTATTGAAAGCGTTTTTTTGTATTGCGATAGTTGCTTATTTTATTTACAAAGGTTATCTGGTTATTCCAAACCTGAACCAAGGAGTGCTATCAGGAATTGCAATCTTTTTAATTTTGTTTTTTGTATTCGGAAATCTCATTCAACTGATTAAAGATCCGGTACTTTTTAAAAGAAAAACTCTGTTCAGGTTATCAATGCTTTATCGCTCATTTAAGCTTTCCTTTTTTATATCGGCAGGATCAATCCTGGCCATTTTTTTGACTGCTACAATCCTTAAATTAGATATTGATAAGCTGGTAAATATCCAGGGGATAATTCTTTTGGTTTACAATGTGGTTATGGCTTATAACGAATACAGGGTATTAAATGCTTAGCTTAATGGTATTTTCTTAACGACCTAAGCGCTATAAACAACCCAATTAATGTTAACATGGCACTCAATATAACGGTGCTCCCGGAAAGCAAAGGTATTTGCCTTCTATAAAATAGAGCAATGGACCGTCTTATTTGATTGAAAATGCGAAAAACCGACCGCTCTATGCCCATATTATCCTCCAGAAAGGGAAGTGCAGCTATTAGCGAATGAACTGTTATAGTGATTTGTTTCCCACAAATTCCGCAGAAAAGGTGCGCAGATTTAAGAGGATTTTTATAAATGTTAGTGTGGAACTTTTAGCTGCCAAATATGATCTGTATAATCTGCGTTTTTTATCTTCTCGAATCTGCGGGAACTAATTAATGATATTTCTTCAAACTTCTTAAACAAATAAATAACCCAATTAACGTTAACACAGCACTCAATATAAACGGTGCTCCTGGAAAATAAACAGGTGCTTTGCCTTCTATAAAATAAGCGAAAATATGCGTCATCACCCATGGTGCAAATATCGCAGCCAAACTTTGTAAACCAGTTAAAACGCCTTGCATTTCGCCTTGTGCATTGGATGGGATCTGATTAGATATTAAACCCTGCATCGCTGGTCCGCCGATTCCGGCCAAACCGTAAGGGAGCATAAAGGCAAACATCATCCAGCCTTTTGACGCAAAAGCAAAGGCCGTAAAGCCGATTACATATAAAATAAGACCAAAGTAAACCGCTTTCTTTTCTCCAATTTTTGGCAAAATTACCCTGATTAATCCTCCCTGTACAATTCCGATCACCAAACCCACGAAACCTAACGAATAACCAACCCATGCCGCATCCCAGTCGAATTTTTCCATGGTATAAAATGTCCAATTCGATTGAACCGAGTGACTTGCGAAGTACAATAAGAATAATGTAATCATCAGCCCCAGTAAAGCAGGATATTTACCGATACTAATCAATGAGCCTATGGGGTTTGCTCTTTTCCATTCGAAAGCCCTGCGTTTTTCAACCGGTAATGACTCAGGTAATATAAAATAGCCATAAAGCCAGTTAATCAAAGATAAACCTGCAGCAACCATAAAAGGAACACGCGTACCAAAATGACTGAATGCACCACCTAAAACCGGACCTAAAATAAAGCCTACGCCAAAAGCAGCACCAACCAGACCGAAATTCTGCGCTCTTTTCTCAGGCGACGAAACGTCAGCAATATAGGCCTGTGCAGTAGTAAAACTCGCTCCGGTAATGCCTGCGATAATCCTTCCTACAAACAACCAGGTAATGGAAGGGGCGAAGGATAAAAAAATATAATCGATACCTAAGCCGAACAAAGAGCTTAATAATACTGGCCTTCTTCCGTACCGATCGCTCATCGCACCGATAATTGGAGAGAATATAAATTGCACCGATGCGTAAGCAAGGGTCAGCCAGCCCCCATATTCTGCTGCCAACCCGAAACCGCCACCGGTAAAATCCTGTATAAGTTTAGGTAAAACCGGAATAATGATCCCAAAACCTGTAAAATCGATCAGGAGGGTTACCATAATAAAACTCATTGCAGATTTTTTTTCGGTTGCCATTTTATAAAAAGTTGAAAAGCAAAAGTATTAGAATTACCTAAGAATGTAAATTTTAGTTCTATAAACCTATCAGGTTTCAGCCGAAATGTTTGATAAAGAACCCTCGTTTATAAACCTGATATAGCGAAAAGCCCACAACGAGCGAGGACTTGGAGCGGTAGCAGGGCTGCAGACCGCCACTAAGATAGAACCCTACATTTCAAAAAAAATGTCAATCCAATCTGACAAAGCTTACATTTTTTAAAATCTAAACAGGTCTGAATCAAAAACTCTTAAATTGGCCTTTAATAACTTAAAATTGCATTGGGAGTGAAAAACCTATAACAAAGGTCAAAAATTTTCCACAATGCCTTAGTTCGGCATAATTTTGTTAAATTCGCAAGGTTATAGTAATACCCTTTTTTAATATCGTTTTAAGTAGCGAGAATAATAATTTATGGCAGAAGATTTAGAAAATCAGCAGAACGACAAAATCATTCAAATTAACATAGAAGAGCAGATGAAATCGGCTTACATTGATTATTCAATGTCGGTAATCGTATCGAGGGCTTTGCCTGATGTACGTGATGGATTAAAACCAGTTCACCGCCGTGTGCTCTACGGCATGTTGGGTTTAGGTGTAACCAGTGGAAAACCTTATAAAAAATCTGCCCGTATTGTGGGTGAGGTTTTAGGTAAGTACCACCCACACGGTGATGCATCGGTATATTTTACCATGGTTCGTATGGCTCAGGATTGGAGTTTGCGTTATCCAATGGTAGATGGTCAGGGTAACTTTGGTCACATTGATGGTGACTCTCCGGCTGCAATGCGTTATACTGAGGCACGTTTTAGCAAACTTGCCGAAGAAATGGTTGCAGATATCAATAAAGATACAGTAGATTTTCAATTAAACTTTGATGATACAGAGCAGGAGCCAACGGTTTTACCCGCAAAAATACCTAATCTTTTAGTTAACGGTTCTTCTGGTATTGCGGTAGGTATGGCCACCAACATGGCGCCACACAACTTAACTGAAGCAATTGATGGTGTGATAAACTATATCGACAATAGAGATATTACGATAGAGGAATTAATGAAGTTTGTAAAAGCTCCCGATTTCCCTACAGGTGGTATTATTTATGGTTATACCGGTGTAAAAGAAGCATTCGAAACTGGTCGTGGACGTATTGTAATGCGTGCAAAAGCAGAGATCGAAAACATTAAAGACCGTGAAGTAATTATTGTTACCGAAATTCCGTACCAGGTAAACAAAGCACAAATGATTGAGCGTACTGCTGAATTGGTTGGCGAGAAAAAACTGGAAGGTATATCGAACATCAAAGACGAATCGAACAAAGATGGTATCCGCATCGTTTATGAAATTAAACGTGATGCAAATGCTTCTATCGTTTTAAACAACCTATATAAGTATACAGCTTTACAAACCTCTTTCAGTGTAAATAACATTGCATTGGTAAAAGGCCGTCCACAGATGTTGAATCTTAAAGATTTAATTGTTCACTTTGTGGATCACCGTCATGATGTAATTGTTCGTCGTACCAAATACGAATTGGCAGAGGCTGAAAAACGTGCACACATTTTAGAAGGTTATTTAATTGCTTTAGATCATTTAGATGAGGTAATTAAATTAATCCGTGCATCAGAAACGCCAGAGGAAGCCCGTTTAGGCTTAATGGAGAAATTCGGGCTAAGCGACCTTCAGGCACGTGCGATTCTGGATATGACATTGCGTCGTTTAACAGGACTAGAGCGTGATAAGATTAAAGAAGAATACGCTGAATTAATGAAAACCATCGAATACTTGAAATCTATTTTAGCAGATGAAGGTTTGCGTATGCAGATTATCAAGGATGAACTGGAAGAAGTGAAACAGAAATTTGGCGATGAACGCAGAACTACAATCGTTCACTCAGCCGAAGACATGAGTATGGAAGATTTCATCGACGATGAAGAAGTTGTGATCACCATTTCTCACGAGGGTTATGTTAAACGTACGCCAGCAAGCGAATTTAAAGCGCAAGGAAGGGGCGGAAAAGGATCTAAAGGCAGTAACTCAAGAAATGAAGATTTTATTGAGCACATGCTGGTTGCTACCAACCACAATTATATGTTGTTCTTTACCGAAGCCGGAAGGTGTTTCTGGTTGAGGGTGTACGAAATTCCGGAAGGTTCGAGAACCAGTAAAGGAAGAGCGATACAAAACATCATCAACATTCCGAAAGAAGAGAAAATTAAGGCCTATATCAAAGTTAAAAACCTTAAAGACCAGGAATATTTAGAGAACAATTTCATCATCATGTGTACTAAAAAAGGTACCATTAAGAAAACTTCTCTTGAAGCGTATTCACGTCCACGTGTAAACGGTATCAATGCCATTAACATTAATGAAGGCGATATCTTATTAGAAGCTTGTTTAACCAACGGTGAAAGCGAAATTGTAATGGCTTTACGCTCAGGAAGAGCCATCCGTTTCAATGAAAAAACCGTTCGTCCGATGGGTAGAACAGCTACTGGTGTACGTGGTGTAAGGCTTGCACACGATCAGGATGAAGTTGTTGGCATGATTGCTGTAAACAATCCTGAAGTTACGGTGTTAGTAGTATCAGAAAAAGGTTACGGAAAACGTACTGATATTGAAGATTACCGTGTAACCAACCGTGGCGGTAAAGGGGTAAAAACAATTAACGTTACTGAAAAAACAGGGCAATTAGTTTCTATAAAAGACGTTACTGATAGCGAAGATTTGATGATCATTAACCGTTCAGGCATTGTAATCAGAATTCCGGTATCAGCATTAAGGGTAATGGGACGTGCCACGCAAGGGGTTCGTTTAATATCGTTAAAAGGTGATGATGAGATTGCATCGGTTACTAAAATTGACCACGAGGAAGACGAAGAAGAAACAGTAGATTTAACAGATGTTGTAGTTACAGACGGTGAAGAAATAGAAGCAGATACTACTCCGGAAGCTGATGATACTGAAGAAGAGGGCGAATCAGATAACGAAACGGAAGAAGAAAATTAACTAAAATTAAGATTAGAATAAAAATTATGAAAAGAGTATTTCTAAGTATATTTCTAGCAGGTGCGGTAAGCGCTGCTTTTGCTCAGAAAAGTGAAGTAAACGCGGCAAAAAATGACTGGGGTTTATTCCAGTTAACTTCTTCAAGCGCTACAACTCCATTGGCAAAAAAACTTGAAGCGTTAGCTAAAGGCCTGGCCCATACTGATAAAGCCATTGCGGATGAAAAATCTAAAGTAATGCCAGAAGCATGGTCTTACCGTGCGCTATTTGCCTCTTCTGCAGCGATTTTAGATTCAACCAGTACTGCAAACGCTGATGCAAATTTGAAAATTGCACAAGAAGCTATTGTTGAAGCAAAAAAACTGGATACTAAAGGTGCTGAAAAGGACAACATCAGTTCAGCTGAAACGAATGTGAGTAATGCAGTTAGAAACGCTGGTGTAATTGCTTACAACAAAAAAGATTACAAAACAGCTTACGAGAAATTTGTTGCTGCAACGGTAATTAACCCACAAGATACTGCGATGTATTTAAATGCTGGTATTGCAGCAAGAAATATTGAAGATTATCCCGGTATGATTACTCAGTTTAAAAAAGTGATCTCTTTAAACTCACCACAGTCTAAAGATTTATATTCTGAAATTATCAATGCTGTTCTAAGCAAGCAGAAAGATACTACAGCTGCTTTGGCCGTTATTAAAGAAGCAAGTGCAAAATTCCCTGAAAATACCGACTGGATTAAAACTGAAACCCAGATATATATTGATAGGGGTGATGCAGCAAAATCTGAGCAAATGTTGGTTGCTTTAGCAGCAAAAGAGCCAAATAACCCTAGCTATCAGGTATTATTAGGCAATATTTATTTCAGCCAGGCTTTAAAACTACAGGCCGATAGAAATAAAATCGATCCTAAAAAAGTAAAAGAATTTAACGAAGTAACCGGTAAAATGAATGCTTTGTTAGATAAATCACTTCCATTTTACAAAAAAGCTTTAGAAGTTGATGCTAAAAACCAGGGTGCATTAGAAACATTGAAAACGATCTATGCTTTTAGAAATGACACTAAAAATTACGAAGATGTCAAGAAACGTTTAGATGCATTACCTAAACAATAATTCTGATACGATTTAAAAAAAGAGCCCTGAAATTTCGGGGCTCTTTTTTTTATGTTTATTTTTATGGTTTATTACGGTTTTATCACATCAATACATTATGCAGAATTGCCTTAAAATATCTTTAACCGCTTTAATTTTCGTCTCTTTTAATGCTGTAGCCCAAAAAAGTCAGATCCTGATTGCCAGAAATTCAGTCGGCAAACTTCAGGCATCTATAGCCAACAAAGAAGATGAGAAAAAGCAGTTAAGCATCATTACAGAAGGCTTAAAATCGATAGAATCTGCTGAAAAAGATAATAAAACCAAAAACTGGACAGAAACCTGGTCTATAAAATCTTACCTTACCTCATTTGCATCACTGATTGATACCGACCCGAACAATGCAAATAAATTTTATGACAGCGCAGTAGAGGCGGTTGCCAAAGCAAAAGCATTAGACCGTTACAATGATAATGGGGGACTTATTAAAGCGTCTGATCACAACATTTTAATCAAAAAGCAGGATAAGGGTAATGAAGCTTATTTTAACAACGAATTTAAAGAGGCATTTGCCGACCTGAAAGAAGTTTCAGATAATTTTCCTGCCGATACTACTCTGGCGTTAAATACCGCGATTTGCGCATTAAATATTCAATCTTACGATGAATCTTTAACTTATTTTAAACGTGCAAAAGAAAATGGAATTAAAAATCCATCTGTTTTTCAGAAAATGGCTCAGATGTACGTAGTGAAATCAGAAAACGAAACCGCTATCAAAACTTTAGAAGATGGATTGGTTTTAAATCCATTTAACCGTTTTTTAACGAACGATTACATCAATCTTTTGCTTGACACAGAAAATTATAGTAAAGCACAGGGATTGATCGAAAATAATTTAAAAGTGGAAAAAGGAAATAAACTGCTTTATTTTCTATATGGTTACCTGCAACAGGTTGGTGGAAATAATGCTACAGCAATTTTAGCTTACGATAAAGCTTTAACCACAGACCAGAATTATTTCGATGCCTTGTACCAATTGAGTTTAGCTTATATCAATACTGCGAATGAAACTTTGCGCAAAAGCGATGCGGACAAAACCGAAAAATATAAAGGTCTAATTAACCGTGCACAATTTGCTTTACAACGTGCCAACGAAATTAATCCAAACGATAAGAAAACTGTACAGTTGCTGATTGATATCTATAACAAAAAAGGCGCAACAGATAAGGCACAGGAACTTAACCGCAAACTTCAGGAACTGTAATTTTATAGGAAATCTAGAGAGGATAGGATAGTGTTCGAAAACACAACTTAACATAATATTAATTATAAGACAAAATTAATATTATGTTATACCGGTAATTACAAAAGCTAAATATCAGTTTAAAATATAGTGTCTAAAACAATTCCGGTAAATAAATTTTTAATGTCATCAGATATAAAAAATTATATTTGGTAAATCTATAATCTAGAAATGTACTTGCCCACTTTCCATACTTTGCTACCTGGGATGAAATTTGGATAAGTGAAAATCATGCGACTAAATTGGCCAAAGTCGGTAAAACAATACAAAAGTTCCTACAGATGCAAAACGAAAACAAGGCTGGTGGCGTCCTTCTCAAATTGCATTTAGATGCAAGTGGTAATCATGAAATAAAAGATGGTCAAATCAAATTTATAAAATATTCAAATCCTGATGAAAAGATATTCATCAAAGACATGGTTAGCTCTAGAGACGATTCAACAACTTTAATTTTGATGATGTACAATTTTCTAACCAGAAAATTTGCAATAACTAGCTAATTACCTTTTATTCAATTACCAAAACAATCAGAATCATTTTGAAACGTATCCCTTATCTTAAGAGTACATTTCACCAAAGTGATTCATTTAAGGATCAGACAAGGTTTAATCAAACAATTTACAGCATTAACTTGTACTAAAACCATGTACGACCATTATAGCTTCGAAGATGCAGCCACTTATCAGATTGAACTCGCCAAACAATTAAAATTTCATCAACTTGAGAGAATTCAAACCATCGCAGGTGCTGATATTTCTTTTAATAAAAACAGCACCACGATGTATGCAGGAATTGTAATCTTAAGTTACCCGGAAATGGTTTTAAAATCATTCGCCTTAGAAACTTATGAAACTAGTTTTCCATACAAAGCAGGTTTTTTGGGTTTTAAGGAAGTTCCGGCATTATTAAAAGTTTGGGAATTGATAGTCGAAAAACCAGATGTTGTGGTATTGGATGGCAATGGGATTTTGCACCCACGCCGTATGGGTGTTGCTTCACATTTTGGTATTTTGGCTAATCAAGCTACAATTGGCTGCGCAAAAAGTCTCTTGCACGGAAAAGATCATCAGCCAGAAAATGTCAGATATAGCACAACAGAAATTAAAAATAATTTAGGTGAACTCCTTGGTTTTGCATTGAAAACAAAGATCAATTGCGCACCTGTTTATGTATCCGCTGGTCATTTAATTACTGCTGATCAAAGCTTAGCGATCATAAAAAACTCTGTCGGAAATTACCGCATTCCCGAACCAACCCGCATGGCCCACAATATTGTAAATGATTTTAGAATTGGAAAACTGAAAGCTGGTTTTCACGAGGTATCAGCACCGCTAACTTTGTTTTAAAAGCCAGTCGTCATTGCGAGAAGGCTTTTTCAGCCGACGAAGCAATCTTACAACGCTCGCTAAGGCTTGTGCTTTAAGATTGCTTCGTATACCTTATAATGATGACAGTTCTATATAATTTTAAACCCAGTTAATCCCTTTTTTTAGCAACTGCAACGTTTTATATTCATCCGAATCTACTTCTGGTTGAACATTATAACCCCAGTTGGCCTGTGGTGGTAAACTCATTAAAATAGACTCAATCCGTCCATTGGTTTCTAAGCCAAATTTTGTTCCGGAATCGTAAACTAAATTAAATTCTACATAACGGCTACGGCGTTGGTATTGCCATTCTTTCTGAGCTTCAGTAAATTCTTTATCCCGGTTACGGTCGATTAATTCGGTATAAATCGGCAAAAATGTTTCACCAATATTAATGGAGAAATCTAAAATCTGTTCCCAGGATAAATTGGTGTTTTCAGGTTTTAAGCGATCGTAAAAAATACCACCAATACCGCGGGTTTCTTCACGGTGTTTAATAAAAAAGTAATCATCAGCGTGTGTTTTGAATTTTGGATAAAATTCAGCACCGAAATCGTCACAAGCCTGTTTTAGCTTATGGTGAAAGAAACGGGCATCGTTTTCGAAAACATAATGCGGCGTTAAATCGATACCGCCACCAAACCAACGTGTTTCTTCATTGAGTTCAAAATAGCGGATATTCATATGAATAATTGGAACCAGCGGATGATTTGGATGAATCACAATTGAAACGCCTGTAGCAAAAAAATCATCTTCTGTCACATTAAAGGCTTTTTTTACCGCTTCCGGAAGCTTTCCATGTACAGCAGAGAAATTTACACCACCCTTTTCGATAATTGCACCATTTTGCATAATCCGCGTACGTCCGCCTCCCCCGCCGCTTCTCTCCCACAGTTCCTCTTCAAATTTTCCTTTGCCATCGGCAATTTCCAATCCACGGCAAATTTCATCCTGAATTTGCTTATATCTCGCTGCTACTTCTTCTTTAAACATGACGGCTTTTCTATTTCTATACAAATTTAAGCCTATTAAAGCAGCTATATTGATTTATGTTTAGATAGTACATTTTATTGACATTGCGGTTAGTTCCTAGTTCAGAGTGCTAAAACTAATATTCTAAATAATTAAGGTCTTTATTAAAGCTTTCTTTTAAATAGACCACAGAAATCATGGCGATCACGGTAACAATTCCCATAACGATAAAACCAGCCGAAACTATGTTATAACGGTGCACAAAAAATTCGAAAGCAAATGTAATTGGAATTAATGCCCCGCGTACAAAGTTTGGCGCCGTGGTGGTAACGGTCGAACGGATGTTAGTACCAAACTGTTCAGCGGCAATAGTAACAAACGTTGCCCAATAGCCAACTGCAAAGCCCATAAACAGGCAGATCAGGATAAAACTACTTTCGGTTAAACCTGTACTGGTTAAATAAATAATTACTGTAATTACAGACAGACTTTGAAAAATAAGTACTGTTTTTCTGCGGGACTTTAATACCTGTGCCAAAAAGCCGCATACCACATCTCCAATAGCAATACCAAAATAAGTATACATAATCCCGGTACCCGCATTCAATAAATCTTTTGCGCCCAGTGCTTTCCCTATTTCTGGCGATTGGGTAACCAGAATACCTACAATAAACCAAAGAGGAAGCCCTAAACAGATACAGGCCAGGTATTTTAAAAACCGCTTCCGGTTAGAAAAAAGCATAAAAAAGTTGCCTTTGGAAACTTCTGAACTTTGCTCAGCATGTTTAAACATACCCGATTCGAAAGTACCTACACGTAAGAGCAACAAAAGCAGGCCCATACCGCCACCTACAAAATAAGAGGTTTGCCAGGTAAAATGTTTGCCGATTGTGGCTGCTGCTGCTGCTCCCAGTAAACCGATGCCAGCTACCACCATCGTTCCGTATCCACGTTTTTCTTTGTCCATAGTTTCGGTAACAAGGGTAATTCCTGCTCCTAGCTCTCCTGCCAAACCAATACCCGCTATAAGCCTGATAATCGCATAAGTGTGTACATCCGTAGCAAAACCATTGGCTAAATTTGCTAACGAATACATTAAAATTGATCCAAATAATACTTTGATTCTGCCGAATTTATCACCGATGATTCCCCAAAGCAAGCCACCAAGCAATAAACCGAACATCTGCATATTGATTACATACTCCCCTTCGGTACGCATGTGTGCTGCAGAAACACCGATATCGGTAAAACTTTTTACCCTTACAACAGAAAATAGAACAAGATCGTAAATATCGACGAAATAGCCCAGAGCAGCTACAATAACTAAGAAAATTACATTACTGCTGTTGGTTTTTGCTTGAGGGTTCATTTAATTATTTGGTTTAAACGCTGAAAGTACGCAATAACACAAATATTTAAAATAGATTTTTCAAAATAAAAGCCACTCTGCGTTAGAGTGGCTTTTAAGATCCTACATAGTAGGGTTCTTTTTTGTAGTGTCAGTTGGCATTTTTGTTGTCGTGTCTGGCATTTTTTTAGATGTTGTATCCATTGGTGCCGTAGTTGTCGAATCCGTTTTAGTGCTGTCTGAAGAACCAGCCATATTTTTTGACGAATTGCATGCTGATGTGGCTATCATAAGAGAACCCGCAAAAGCAAGACTTAAGATTATTTTTTTCATAGTTTTTATTGTTATCTATCATCCTAACAACCTTTTAATCATTTGGTTTTATTTTTTTTCTTCAAAAAGGACATTTTTCAACAAATAACACTGATTGTTAAGAGATTATAGTGAAAACAACTACTATCTGTGATGGATCTTTAATTTATTCTGCAGCCTCGAGATATATTTTCAATTAAAATCAAATTATAACCACGACTATCCAAATCTGTTAAAGCGTCGCTAAGGGTATCATAACATGCATGATCTAAATTACTGAAATATTACTAAAACAACACGGCCAAAACTTTAAAAGGTGATAAAACTTTCTGATATTAGTAAGTATGATAATTTCTCAAAATACCCTTAAATGGGTAATGCGTTTTTACCCACCCCTATTTTTTCAACGCATTTGGGTTCAGAGATTTGAAAATGAATTTAGAAGCTGTACAGTTAAGCTTAGCAAGAGTTTTCTGAATAAAAATTATAACGGTTCTATTTTTGGAGGCACTATTTATGCAGCTACTGACCCGTTTTATGCCTTGTTATTTGATCAGTTAATGCAACGTCGGGGATTTAAAGTCCGTGTTTGGTTAAAGAGCGCCTCTATACAATATTTAAAACCTGGTCGTTCTACATTATATTTTACTATAACAGTAACTGACGACATGCTTGCTGAAGCTGAACATGCCTTAAAAACCATTGGAAAGTTTGTAAAAGCCTATCCCATGGAAATAACCAATAAGAATGGTGAACTGTGTGCGACCGTAATGAATGAAGTATATATCCGAAACCTGCATCAGGGCGAAACGCCCAGAGTTGCTTACTAATTTTTAGATTATGCCGAGTATTAAGAGTTTAATTTTGCAGGGTGAGGGCGTTATGCTCGATTTTAAGAAAACCATTACCAATACCGAGAAAATTGCCAAGAGTCTGGTTGCTTTTGCTAATAATAAAGGTGGTAAATTATTAATTGGTGTGGCCGATGATGGATCTATTAAAGGTGTGAAATCAGAAGAAGAAGAAAAATATATGATTTTAACTTCTGCGCATCAGTTCTGTAAGCCTGCGATTGAACCTTACTTTGAGGAAATTTATGTTGACGATAAATTAGTGCTGGTAGTTAATATTCCTGAAAGTGATACCAAACCGCATTATGCACTTGATGATCAAAAAAAATGGTGGGCTTATATCCGCATTGATGATAAAAGCGTTTTAGCCAGTCGGATTATTGTTGAAGTCCTTAAACAGGAATATAAAAATGACGGCGTGTTAATCTCTTACTCGGAGAACGAGAAAAAACTGCTCGAATACCTGGAGCAGAATGAAAAAATAACACTGAAAGAGTTTAGCAAACTATTACGCAGTTCGTACCGCAAAGCGCAAAAAGTATTGGTTAATTTAATCCTGACCAATGTAATCAAATCGCATACTTCAGAAAAAGAAGAATATTTTACAGCGGTGAGGTAAGGGGCTTTTTCTTGATGGTCGTCATCCTGAACTTGTTTCAGGATCTATTTTACTCGTATTATAGTGATATCAAAGCTAGTAGGAAAGATGCTGAAAGCATGACGAACGAGAGGGCCTCTTGCTAGGAAAACTGGCTGCCAAGAATTGGTCAACCTGAACTTGTTTCAGGGGCTGCTATACATTAACTTTTCTACATCTCTACTTTTTGAGCTTTAAAAAAGCGACCTTTGCAAACTATGTTTTCTAAAATTTACACCAGGTATAAACCTTATTATAAAGAAAATCTTCACTTGGCGCTGCCAATAGTAGGTTCTCAGGTTGGTCATACTTTGGTTCATATGGCAGATAGTATTATTGTAGGTCATTTTACGGATACCATTCAATTGGCTGCTGTTTCGCTGGTTAATAGCATATTCATGCTTATTTTAGTAATAGGATTAGGTATTTCTTATGGTTTAACGCCACTTATCGCACAAGAAAACGGTAGGCAGAATTATGATGAATGCGGAAAACTTCTGTCAAACAGTTTAATCATTAATATCTGTATAGGCATATTTTTATATGTACTGGTTCAATTGGGGATATTTTTTGTCATCGATCGACTTGAACAAACTCCTGAAGTAGTACGCTACGCAAAACCCTATCTGAATCTTTTATCAATTTCAATTATTCCATTATTGATTTTTCAGACCTTTAAACAGTTTGCTGAAGGCTTAGGCTTTACCAAACAGGCGATGTTCGTTTCGATCTGGGGAAATGCGCTCAATATCATCCTCGGAATTATTTTCGTGAAAGGTATGTTCGGTATCAAATCGATGGGTGTTAGCGGTGTTGGTTTAAGTACTTTAATTGACAGGGTTTTAATGGCTACAGTAATGTGTTTTTACGTTTTACGTTCGCAGTATTTTAAAAAGTACCTGACGAGTTTTAAAGCCACGTTTTTTGATAAAATAAGGGCAATTAAAATTGCAAAGATCGGAATGCCGGTTGCCATGCAATACTCTTTCGAAATCAGTGCTTTTAGTGGAGCAGCAGTCCTTATTGGTACGATTGGTGCAACAGAACAGGCTGCACATCAAATCGCGATTAGTTTAGCCGCAATGACTTATATGATTGCCAGTGGTGTAGCTTCTGCAGCGACCATTAAAACTGGAAATAACTTTGGAAAGAAAAATTTTGACGATTTACGTAAATCTGCTATAGCCAGTTATCACGTTATTTTACTGTTTATGTGCTGTACAGCGGTAATTTTTGTATTGGCAAATAAGATGATGCCCTTTATTTATACCGAAGATGCAGCAGTAATTCCTATTGCAGCACAACTATTAATTATTGCAGGCTTTTTTCAATTATTTGATGGTACCCAGGTAGTGGGATTAGGTGTTTTACGTGGCATAGGCGATGTCAACATTCCAACCTTTATTACTTTTTTAGCCTATTGGGTAGTTGGAATCCCTATTGGTTATGTATTGGGATTTCATTTTAACTTAGGCGTTAATGGCATTTGGTATGGGTTAACACTAGGTTTGCTAACAGCCTCTATCCTATTGTTTTTAAGGTTTCAGAATAAAACGAGAAGTTTGAAGGTGGAGCAGATGCGTCCTTAGATAAATTCGTCGTTTCGACCGCAGTGGAGAAATCTATCAAACAGAATTTCTTATGGATAGATTTCTTCATTTCTTCGCTCCAGTCGAAATGATGTGACTAAGTAATAAAACGAGAAATTTGAAGATTATTAATTGTCATTCTGAGCGCAGCGAAGAATCCCTTAACAAAGAGAGTGGATCCTGTGACTTTCCCCAGGCTCAACAGAAGATTGAAGTTAATATACGCTGAGTCAAAACAGATTCTTCGCTGCGCTCAGAATGACATCAAGTGCTACTTTCCTCCAACATTCACCACAACACCAATGGTAAAGATAGAATTACCAGCTGACATGTATTTGCGGTTCTTTAATCCGATATTACTGCTCGTGGTATATTGTAACTGAAAGGTTTTGCTCAGCGCCATACGCGTAAAAAAAACCGGCTCAAAGAAAATATTGTCTTCTTTTGGTTGAACAACTCCATTTAAAAAGAAACGGTCCATTTTAATATGACTGATTCTCAGTGCAGTACCATAATTGATCGGAAAATCGGTTCCAAATAAACGCAGGTTATTTTTCTTTTTCGAACTATAGTTTACCTGTAAAAATGTTTTTCTGTAATCTACATCCTGAACCTCATTGCTAATCAGCACGTCATCCTTAAAATCGCGGAAAGTAATATCGCTCCAACCTTTTCCTACTCCTGCATAAATCTCAATAATCCGGTTATTGTCTGGTCCAAAAGTATCAAAGTAACCACCGCCAATCTCAATTAATTTATGTCCAAAATCTTTGGTTTTTCTTTCGCTGTTCATTCTTGAGCCACTAAACAATAAACCAACATGGTCTGACACGGCATAAGCACCATTAACACTGGTATTACCTTTTAAAGAAATGTGCGCACCGCCACTAAATTCACCCTGTTTACTTAACATAGGCGTATTTGGAACGTTTGGCATATAAACTGAAGAACAACTGGCTGCGAAAAGCACTAAAACGGGGAGTGTAAAACGTAAGTATTTAATCATAGATGTTATATAAACAGATTTTGGTGTTAAAAATTGTGCTAAAGTTCCATTTTCATGAAATCCATCACTCTTTTAAATTCCTCATGCAGACCGGCTTTTAAATGGATTCTTTCCTTTGTAACGGGGTGAATAAACTCCAATTCAGAAGCATGCAGCAACATGGTGGTCATATCCCATTGCTCCTTAAAAAACTTATTCTGTTTGTTGCAGCCGTGTGTCCTGTCGCCAATAATTGGATGTAAGATATGGCTAAAGTGTCTTCTTAATTGGTGCATTCTTCCGGTTTTAGGGGTAGCTTCTACCAATGAATAACGTGAGGTTGGATGTTTGCCAAAAGCTACTTCAACCTCTGCTTTTTGAAGTGTTCTGAACGAGGTGAAAGCATCTTGCATCGTTCCGTTTTCTTTAGCTAATGGATAGTCAATATCCATGGTGTCAGGCGTGAAACCACGCAGAATAGCCAGGTATTTCTTATCTGTCTCTGCATTCATAAATTGTTGATGCATAGCTATTTCAGAAGGTTTATCAAAAGAAAATAATAGGATTCCACTCGTCTTTCTATCTAAACGATGGACCGGACTAACGTGTTTACCCACCTGATCTCTGAGTAACTGAAGTGCAAATTCGGTCGCATCTCTGGCAATTGATGATTGATGCACCAACAATCCGTGGGGTTTATTAATTGCAATTAAATTTTCGTCCTGATAAATGATCTCCAACATATTGCCGCGAAGATAAGGATATTATAGTTTTCGCATCAAGGCCTAGGTAAATAAATCAAAAGCCAATCGGTAGGTATTGCAATGCGCATCAACGATTTCTTTAATATCTGCTGAATACCCTCCGCCCATACTAACCTGTAAAGGCAAGTTTTTATCTTGACAGGCCTGCAGCACCATCCTGTCGCGTTCCTTACATGCGACTTTGCTGAGTGAAAGTTTACCCAACTTATCGGTAGAAAGTACATCCACTCCTGATAAATAAAACACAAAATCAGGTTTGGCTCTTTCGAAAGCCTTTTTTAGATTGACTTTTAAAATAGAGAGGTATTCTTCATCCTGTACGCCATCATCTAAAGGAATATCCAAACTGGAAATTTCTTTTCTAAAAGGGAAATTTTTATCGCCATGCATCGAAAAAGTAAATACCCGTGTCTCATTTTGAAAGATTTCTGCTGTTCCATTTCCCTGATGAACATCTAAATCAATAATTAAGATACGATTGGCTAATTTTTTAGATAACAAGTAATTAGCAGTAATAGCCTGATCGTTTAATAAACAAAAACCTTCGCCCCAGTTACTGCCGGCATGATGTGTACCTCCTGCAACATTAAAGGCAATGCCGTTACTTATTGCAAAATGAGCAGCATCAATTGTTCCTTGGGTAATCCTCAGTTCGCGTTCTAAAAGTTGCGCATTTAAAGGAAAACCTATCCGTCTTTGGTCTTTAGCTGAAAGTGTTAAATCCCTGAGCTGTTCCCAGTATGCTTTTTCGTGAGACAGGAGTATAATATCTGCGGAAACTGGCTCCGGGCTAAATAAATTATGCGATGTTATAGTTCCCTCGTGCAAAAGCTGTTCAGGTATCAATTCATATTTCAACATCGGAAAACGATGCCCTTCAGGTAAAGGGTGTGCGTAAAGCGGATGCCAGGCAATCTTGATCATTAGCCTAAAATCTCTCCTACGTGTTTTTCGATATTGGTACAAATCTGATCTACCGGTAGATCATTCGCATCATAGCCAAAAGGGTTTTCTATTTCTTCAGCTATCAGCTCCAAACTCGCTAATACATAGAGGATAAAGGGAACAATTGGCACCACAAAATAACCTAAACTGAACACCCAGCCAAAGGGTAAAGTGACCACATAAACAAAAATAAATTTTTTAATAAATGCGCTGTAAGAAAACGGGATTGGAGTGTTTTTAATCCTTTCACAGGCGCCGCAGATATCGGTAAACTGATTAAAGTCACTGGAAAGAACAATAAACTGTTCCTGCGAAATCGAACCTTTTTCTAACAACCCGTATAATCTGTTGGTTAAACTACCTGCTATCTGGTTTGGAACATGTTTGCCTTCTTTAACTGCTATCAATAAGCTGTTCTTCCCAAAATACATTTTTTCTCTTAAATGTTCTTTTAGTGCAAAAGCATATTTAGGGATGCCGTATTCAAAAAAGCGAACATCCTCATCAGTCAGTTTAAGCGCTTTAATCTTTAAAGCCAGGTTACGGCTTACATTGGTTAACGATCCAAGCAGTTTCCTGCCTTCCCACCACCTATCATAAGCCGTATTAGTTCTGAAAACCAACAAAAGAGACAAAACAAAGCCCAATAAGCTATGCATCATGCCAATATTGGTTACATTACTAGTTTTAGAAAGCTGAAAGTAATTCAATTCAGCATAAGCAACCAGCCCCGAAAATATAGCTACCCCAAGCATTAAAGGCCAAAGCTTTCTAAAGGTGTCGCTTTTATCAATATGAAAAATGAAGGTACTCCAGTCTTTAGGGTTGTAGTTAATCATTTTTTATTCTTTTCGACGTTAAAATATCTTTACTCACTTTTAGTAGCGCCTGTCCGGCCATGAAAACATCTTCGAAAGAGTTATAAAGTGGAACAGCACTCAATCGGATCACATCAGGTTCACGCCAATCACCAAGGATATGGTTGGCCATTAAGCCATCAAAAATCTGTTTACCATTGCGTTGAGCGATGATTGATAGCTGTGCACCTCTATCTTTAGCTAACTTAGGTGTGATAATTTTATATTGCTCAAATCCTAAATCCTTATTTACTTCGTTTATAATGAATTCGAGATAACCAGTTAAAGTAATACTTTTCTCTCTTAATGGTGCTATGAAACCTGCTTTTTCGAAAATCTGTAGCGAAGCATGGTACAAGGCCATTGGCATTACCTGTGTACAGCTCACCTGCCAACCATCAGCTCCTGCTTCCGGAATAAAGCCTTTTTCCATTTTAAAACGTTTGTTTTCCTGATAGCCCCACCACCCTGCAAAGCGATTCAATTTAGTATTGCTGAAATGTTTTTCGTGAACAAAGATTCCGCTTATTCCCCCTGGACCTGAATTTTGATATTTGTATGAGCACCAGCAGGCAAAATCAACATCCCAATCGTGCAATTTTACAGGAACATTACCTGCGGCATGCGCCAGATCCCAGCCTACAATTGCCCCGATTTCATGGCCTGCTTTGGTAATGGTTTCCATGTCGTACCATTGGCCGGTATAGTAATTTATCCCGCCAAATAAAACCAAAGCGATCTCATCTGCATTTTCTTTGATTTTAGCTAAGATATCTTCGGTATGGAGTATTTCCTCACCTTCTTTAGGAAAAACCTCTATAATCGCTTCTTTTGGATCAAAACCATGAAACCTCACCTGGCTTTCTATCGCATACTGATCGGACGGGAATGCTCCGCCTTCCATAATGATTTTGAAACGTTTGCCTTTGGGCTGATAAAAGCTAACCATTAACAAATGGAGATTTACAGTCAAAGTATTCATCAGGCAAACTTCAGCTGGTAATGCCCCAACAATCGGGGCCATTAACTTTTTAAGTGCCTTATGGTAGAACATCCAGGGTTCGTTTCCATCAAACCATCCTTCCACAGCATAGTTTGCCCAGTTATCAAGCTGACCTTTTAAAACTTCAGATGCAACTTTAGGTTGAAGCCCTAATGAATTGCCACACAGATAAATAAAATCTTTTCCGTTGTAGTTTGGAAATAAGAACTGAGATCTGAAATGACGGAGCTGATCAGCTTCATCAAGTTTTTGTGCGAATGATAGGTTATTTTCGAAATTCATTGGCTCAAAACTACAAAAAAAGCAGGCATTGTTCCCAATCCTGCTTTTCGATTTATTTAATGCTTTTAAAATTTAATTGTATCGTGCTTACCTAAGTCTGGCGTATCACCAGTAACAACTGCTTTTAACATGCTGAATAATACAACAATTTTAGACGATGAAGCATCCCAGTATTCTGCCTCTTCCGGAGTAACTTTAATCAGGATTAATCTTGGGTCTTCGACTCCATCCGGAAACCATGCTTTCACAAATGGTGAGAAATACGCTTCTTTACGAACTTTATCATCTACAAGCTCAGCTTTACCCTTAACGGTAAGGTATGTATTATTGGATGGATCGCTGTAGGCCAGCAATACATTATTTTCTTTTGAAATTTCTTTTGATTTCAGCGAATATTCGTTTGTGTAAAACCACAAACTACCATCGTCTTCGATTTTCGCAGTTCCCATTGGTCTGCTTCCAAATTCATCTGATGAAGAAAATGTGGTAAACATACACGTTCTCACACTTTCGGCCATTTCTTTAAGGATAGCTATATTTTTCTCGTTTTTCATCTTTATTTTGTTTTATAAAGACAACAGGAAGTGCGGTAAAATGTTTCTGGTAATTAAACCTTATTTGGTTTACTTACATATTTATTACCTTTAAGAAAGAATCGCCAGGGCAGCAAAGCATGCTCTTTAGCATAAGCAATACCTACACGCGGTGTAGCCGCAATATCTTCTTCATTATATTTTACACCATGATCTTCGATCCAGATATCACCACCAGAAAGATTTTTTGCGTTAAAGGCTTTATCGATCCCTAATGCTTTTGCCGCAGATCCGGGGCCAGCCGAAATAGCACCTTTTGTATGTGGCATATTTCTCCGTTCTTCAATAATTTCTATACCGATCAGCGGTTCTATACCTCTGATCAAAACGGCATGAGGATCATTTTCAATTGAGGTAACCACATTAAAAAGATGATGCATACCATAACAGAGATACACGTAGGCAATGCCACCTGCGCCATACATGGTTTCGGTGCGGTTGGTACGGCGACCGCCATAAGCATGAGACGCTTTATCTTTTATTCCAAAATAGGCTTCTGTTTCTACAATAATTCCTGCAGTAATTTCATCGCCAATTTTAGTATACAAAACCTTTCCCAGCAAATCTTTTGCAAGACCTACAACATCCTCATTCAGGTAATATTCAGGTTTTAATTTCAATATCAGATATAAATTATCTATTTAACAAAATATGAATAACCTGGTCTAAATAAGCCTGGTCTGTCTCATCAAATTTATTCAACACTTCACTATCCACATCTAAAACACCAATCACTTCATCATTTACAATTAGCGGCAAAACAATTTCTGATTTCGAAGCAGATGCGCAGGCAATGTGTCCGGGAAACGCATCAACATCAGGAACAATAATAGCTGCTGCCTGCTCCCATGAAGCCCCGCACACTCCTTTTCCTTTTTTAATCCTTGTGCAGGCCACCGGACCCTGAAACGGACCCAATACCAGTTCATCCTGTTTCACCAGATAAAAACCTACCCAAAACCAACCAAACTGTTCTTTTAGTGCAGCAGCAACATTTGCCAGGTTGGCTATTAAATCTGTTTCACCGTATAATAGTGCCTCAATTTGAGGAATAATGGATTGATATTGTTCTTCTTTTGATATGTTCCGGGTAATGGTTAAATCTTCTGCCATGTTTATTGCGTTTACAGCCAAAGTTAATCATGATTTACCAAACGCAACTGTAAAGATGATTTAATGACGAAAATTTGAACGACAACCTATTTCTAAAATTATTAGTTTTGAGCCTTATCAATTTAATTAATGATTGTAGCCTTAACCATTACGAAATTCCATCGCCTAACCATTCCTTTTGCATTTATCGGCATGGCGGTTTTAAGATTGCCGCTATGGCTAAATAAAACATGTAGATTCTGGAAATTAATGGGAAGCGGAAAAGATGCTCAGGTAGATCTTGCTCCAGATTATAAGCATTGGGCGGTACTTACTGCCTGGGATAATAGAAACGATTGTGATCGTTTTTACGATAATTCTTTTGTTGTAAAATGGTTTAATTTTTTTGGAATTGAAAGTTTAACTATATTATTGGATCCTTTATACAGTCATGGCTTATGGTCAGGAATAGAGCCGTTTAAAGCTTCAAAAAATAAGATTAAGTACCAGGGTAAAATAGCAGTGATAACCCGCGCAGCTATTAAATTTAATAAATTAAAAGAGTTTAGGCAGAATATAGAACGGGCAGCGAATGCCATGAGAAATGCTCCTGGATTTGTTCTTTCGGCCGGAGTTGGTGAAAATCCTTTTTTTGATCAGGCTACATTTTCCATCTGGACAGATGCAGATAGCATGAAAAATTATGCTTATAAATCATTTGACCATTCTGATGTGATTAAACTCACCAGAGAGCGCCAATGGTACAAAGAAGAACTCTTTGCCCGTTTCGCTATTGTGGATAGTTGGGGTACACTTAATGGAGTATCTGTTGAATTGTAAATAAATATAAAATAAATGAGAGTAGTAGCAGAACTTCCACATCTGGAATGTAAGATTACCATTTTTTCGATGAACCAGAAATTCATCATCAAATTTGAGCAAGGTACTTTTGAGCAAAGTTATAAATTGGCCGAGCTTGACCTGAGTGGAGGAGGCGTAAATGATGTATTCGAAATTTTGGATGAAGAATTTATACAGACTGTTATTGCTAAGTTTAAAATTATGCGAGCTGATTTTACGGCTGCGTATAACAGGCATCAATATTAGTAATAATCTATTTAATTAACTGATTTACAATATATTATATTAGTATATAAAATTATATTCTGAATTTAAGGATATTTTTGGCGCTAAAATGATGTGCTATTGATAGCTTTTATTAAGATAAAGTAATATAAGTTATTGATATATTGATCTTTGAATCATTATACAAAATATAATTTCGACACTTGATTTAGCCAAATAAATGGGAGGTTTAGTGATTTTGGGATGAATATATGTAAATATCGGATTAGAAAGATCGTCATTGCGAGGTGCGAAGCAATCTTAATGTACACGCTAGTAGGTATCGTTTTAAGGTTGTGTTGTCGTTCCAGCAATGACGATCGATCTGTACCTATCATCATACCCCCTCTGTTTTTTAAGCAATACCTTTTGATATAAGCAAAGCTGCGCATAAATAAAATCTGTGTTTATCTGTGCGCATCTGTGGTTAATTGGTAAATTTATCGGCTGGGACCGAAATAAGGAAATGAAGGTTTAAACAGAAACCACTGTATCGTGTACTACTACCCTATACCAGTTTTGAGAGAATTTTTCAACCGCATCTAAATGTGTTTTATCTTCCTGGTAAGCATTATGATCCGCAACATTTGCAAATGTAATAGTTAGCGAATAGGTAAAAGAGTTATCGGTTACGGGGCGTACGGGCGTATTAGCTGCTAGTCCATAACTTAATGTTTTAATATATTTTATTGGTTTTAAACTTTCGAAGAAGTTGGCGAAATCTGCAATTTCAGTTTTAGTTAGTTGAGGTTTTAACCAGAACATTACGAAGTGTTGAATCTGTTCTTTATCAGCGGTAGGGATTTCTGTCATGGGTTCTTTTTTCTTTAAATATATTAATCATTTTTTATTAGACATAAAAAAAAGTCCTGATGTAAACCAGGACTTTCAAATCTTTTAAAAAAAGATTAGTTTTTAGGCTGTACCCGACCAGATTTTCTGTCTTCGCCTCTACCGATTAAATAACCGCCACCAGCTCCAACTAATCCGCCGATTATAGCACCTCTACCTTTTTTCTTATCAATTAAAGCACCACCAACTGCTCCTGCTGCACCACCGATAACTGCACCTTTAGCTGCGTCGCTCCAACCTTTTTTCTTCGCAGTTGGTTGCGTACCACCATAAGCAGCACTTGAGCTACCACCAGAGCTTGCATACGATCTTGATGATCTTGACGATGCTGCTCCTGCCTTTCTGGCTGCTGCTAATTCTGCCTGGTGTTTAGCTTCTTTTTCTTGCTCTGCTTTTGCTACTTCTGCTTTTTTAAAGCTATCTAACCTTAAACTGTCTTTTACTGCTTTAATTGCTAATTCCTTTTCAGCTTGTTGTTGTTTTAATGCAGCTTCTTCTTTTGCTTTATTGTTACAAGCAAATAAAACTGAAGAACTTAATGCGATTACTACCAATATCTTTTTCATAACTTTTAATTTTTAAATGACACTTGTTCAGCTACCTAACCTCGCTAAACAGGTTTCAATGGATGTGTGATTTAGTTAATTAACAGTACTAAGAAAAAATGATGCCAAAATGTTTTGAAAATGGAAAATTATTCCACTAAGTCGGAATACCAGAAGCCGGAAAGTGCTGAGGTTGAGCATGGAGAATCTTCATTTTCATCCGTTTTCCTTGGTGTATTATAAGTTCTGAATACCTTCTCACCTATGGTAAAAGCTATTTTATTCCTAAATATTGGTCCCTCAAAGGCGAAAGTATGAAACTCTCCGTTTTCTCCGCAAGGGTCAATTTCTGCAGGTAATTGATTAATTAAATCCATGCTGATTACTTTTCCACAAAAGTTTTCGAGATTTTGTTGCGTGCAAACAATGATGGTTTTATAGCTCAGGTTTAAGAATTCTTCAATTAATTCTTTCGTATTTTTCTGCCACAATGGGAAGATTGCAGTAATTCCTATTTCTGCTAATTTGTTTTCGCGGTATTTCCGTAAATCTTCCAGAAAGATATCACCAAAGATTGAGTGGGTAATGCCTTCTTCTTTAAACTTAGTGAGGTGCTCTTTCATTGTACGATCGTAGGTTTCCATATCAGGCATTTCTCCTAAACGGATCTGATACAATGGAATACCAATGCTTTCAGCTTGTTTAATCAGCAGGGCTTCTCTAACACCATGCATAGATACCCTATTGTACTTTTCTGTAACCGTGGTAATGAGGTAACGGATTTCTATAGTTTGGTCTAGTAAGGCATAGTGGAGTGCCAAAGTACTGTCTTTACCTCCGCTCCAGTTAAAAATACAAATCTTTTTATCTGGCATTTGACAAAAGTTCTTTTAGCTCTGCAACACCTTCGACTGCATTTTTCTCGATGTTGATTACGTTTTTATAACGTTTTACATCTGGTGTCTTAGGATCAATGATGTATTTGTCGATCACAGATGGCACAAAGTCTATCAGGCCTGCTGCCGGATAAACGGCTAATGATGTACCAATAACTGCAAATACTTCAGCCTGTTTACAAAGTTTAGCCGCTACTTCTATCATCGGAACGGCTTCACCAAACCAAACTACATGGGGCCTGAGCTGAGAACCGAGTTCGCATAACTCGCCCATTTTAATTTCAGCGCCTGTAATGGGATAAACTAATTCTGATTTTAAATCGGATTGCGATTTAGTAATTACACCATGAAGATGGGTAACTTTAGTAGAACCCGCCCTTTCATGCAAATCATCAATATTTTGGGTAATAATTTCTACATCAAAATCTTTTTCCAGTTCTGCCAGTAAATGATGGGCATGGTTGGGTTTTGCCGCTAAAACCTGTCTTCTTCTTTCGTTATAGAACTCCTGTACTAATTCCGGATTTCTTTCCCAGGCTTCTGGTGTAGCTACATCGTATACATTATAACCTTCCCAAAGGCCATCAGCATCCCTAAAAGTTTTTAGCCCACTTTCAGCACTAATCCCTGCTCCTGTTAACACAACTATCTTCATATAATATTATACTGATTGTAGTGATTGCGCGTAATTAATAAACTTCTTAGCCATATTTTCATCAGCTTTAAAAATCTCCGGGTGGAACATACAGGCTAAAGCTTCAATACCTTCTACCAAAGTACCAATGCTTGGCTGGGTAAACATATCAAAGTCGGCAATATAAACCTGATTATTTTTTACCGCTTCTAAATTATCCCATCCTGGTTTCGAGGTCAGCAGCGCCATTTCTTCGAGACTTCTTTTTTGATCAAAACCACATGGGGCAATCACTAAAACCTCGGGATTATACTTCAGAATCTTTTCCCATTGGGTAACAATCGAATCACCCGCAGGGTTCGAAAGCATATCAATACCACCAGCTGCAGCAATCTGAAAAGGAATCCAATGTCCGCAATTATAGATCGGTTCGATCCATTCCATCAGCATAATCCTTTTTAAAGGTGCGCGGTTGGCCCTAAGCTGATCTAAAATATAATCTGTTTTCTTTTTTAGGGCTGCAAGGTAATTTAAAGCCACTTCTTCTTTACCTAGAGCTTTTGCAATGGTAATAGCGCATTCGAATACATCCTGTAAGTTGTTTGGTGATAAAGGAACCAGCGTAGGTGTTTTGCTTAGCTTCATTACTGCGGTTTCGGTACAAACGGTATCGATGTTGCAAACTTCACATATATCCTGTGTAAAAACTACATCCGGTGAAATACTTTCTAACAGCTCATCATCTACCCAATACAAACTTTTGCCTTGTGCTTTAGAGGCTGAAAAAATCCGATCTATTTCGATACTCGAATAGTTTTTGCCTTCTAGTATGCAACGGACAACTTTTGGTTGATCTGCGGCCTCTTTAGGACATTCGAATGTTACGCCATGCAGATAGTCTTGCAGGCCCATATCGTAAATCATTTTGGTAGCAGCAGGTAAAAAAGAAACAACTTTCATGTGGATGTAAGATGTAATAGGTAAAATGGAATTGATTTTCTAAGTTAAAAAAAATCCTCTTTTGAATCGAATCAAAAGAGGATTTCTATTTTTTTGTTTGGTGAGCCACCAATCAGTTAATTATAACTTTTGCGTTTGCAGCTTTAATACCGGGTATTTTGCTTTCAAGATTTCGAAAGCTCCGAAAAGTAATGCAGCGTAAATCACTGTCCCTTCTAAGAATCTGATCTCGAATGGAATGGCTTTAATTAAACAATCTATAAAACCATTTAAGTTTTGAGTAAAGAGTGGGTTCTTATACCACGAACCGATATCGCTTATTATCCAATGGATAAACACGATTACAATTGTAGATAGTAATAAGCTGGCAATATTTACTTTTTTTAATAAAAAACGACCGGCTAAAACCATTAATGCAATTGCAAGGTATGTCCAAAGTTCCTGAACTAACAATATATCTACATACTGTTTATAAATGGTTGTATAAAGCACCAGATCACTTAAAAATAAACTCAATAACGGAAAAGCAAATGCTTTGAGATGATCTTTAAAATAGGCTCCTCCAAATAAAGCTACTGCCCCTATTGATGAGAAATTGGCGAACTTTAATTCATCAGAGTTGAATGTTACCAATAAACGGAATCCCGTTATGGCCAATATCATCAACAGCAAAATTAATGTGCGTGGATTAAATTTTAAATGAGACATTTTATTTTGGTTAATACGTATGCTGCAAAGTTAAATTTTATTAGCGGATATTAAAACTTACACCTGTATTAAAGTTAAAGCCCGGTGTATTGTAGCCAATAATTTCAGTATATTTTTTGTTCAGGATATTTTTGGCATCAAAAAATACTTTCACGCGTTTTTTAGCCAGGGCATATTCTACATACGCATTTAACAGGTTATATGATGGCATCTCTTCATCTAAATAAGATATAAAATTGGTATCGAAACGTTTGCCAAAATAACGGAAGTTGACACTTGCATATAGGTTGCTGGTTGCCTGTGCACCTGCATTAATGCCGAAGGTGTGTTTTGGTCTACGGATTAAAAAATTGGTTGTTCCGGTATTTCCTTCAACAAAAGCATAGTAACCATTAATATTGAAAACACTGAATTTTGCCGCTGGCTCAACCTCAAAACCTTTATACTTTTGGTTACCCTGATTAATATAACCAGTGGTGTAAACGATGGCATCGGTTAAATCGCGTTTAAAACCTGTAATGCGTAAAGTAAATGCCTCTTCATCGATATTTAAGTTTACACCAGCCTCATAATTTTGAGATTTTTCTGGTTTCAGATCAAGATTGGCACCATATTGACCAAACAACATATTCAGTGTAGGTACTTTGAATGCAGTAGATACTGTTCCAAATAATTTTACTTCTTTAATGATGTTAATGCTTGGGGTAACAGAATAGGTATAGTTTTCGCCATATTGATCATGTTTATTGTAACGTCCGCCTACTTCGAGGTTAAAAATGCTTAAATCATGTAAGAACAATGATCCATAAGCAGCGAAGATATTGGTTGTTGGGTTTTTGGTATCAGTAACCAACTTCATTTTTCTATTGTCTATACCAACAAGTAAATCTAATTTACTACCCAGTTTCTGGTTATAGAATAAATCAACTACATTAAGCCTTCCGAAGTTTAAAAAATTACTTGGAAAACCTGCATAACTAGACTTTACATCATTCGAATTGCTCTCGTTGCTATAATTTAGCGTTATTTTACCAGTACTGAATTTATATTCAGAGTTAAAGCCTGCACTGAACTGCTTTAAAATAGATTTATTGGTTGGCAAGCCATCGGTAAACGCATCTTCATCTATTTTATAATTGCCATAGAAATAACGCAGAAAAGGATTAACGGAGAAATGTTTGTCGAGTTTAATCCCGAAATTGGCATTTAAACCATCTGTTTTAAAGCCGTCTTTATCAAACATGGCTGCACTTCCAACTGGTGCTATGGCTTCAGAAATACCATCAGTTTTGAAATGTGTGTAATTGATGTTGTAAGAAAAACCTTCTACACCACCATTTAAGCCGATAGTTCCTTTGTAAGTTTCAAAACTTCCTGCACTGGCAACACCGTAAATGGTATTTCCTTTAGGCCCACCCTTTTTAGTTACGATATTGATTACACCTGCAACGGCATCCGATCCGTAAATGGTAGATTGACCGCCTCTTAAAATCTCGATATGATCGATCTGGTCAATGGAGAACAGACGTAAATCAAATGTACCGCTAATGCTTGAAGGATCATTCTGTACAATACCATCTATTAATACTAAAGTATAACCACTAGCCGATCCCCTGAAAAAGATACTTTTGTCTTTTCCCTGGTTGCTGTTTCCTCCGCTGATGATGATACCAGCCTGTTCATTTAATAAATCGGGTAAAGATTTGCCGTTACTGCGCTCCAATACTTCGCGACTGATGATAGTGACCACTTTTCCGGTCTGGGATTGTTTCTGGTCATTTTTTGTTGCAGAAATTACAACATCTTTAAGCTGCAAACTATCTTGAGTTTGAGCATTAGCCATCTGGCCAATCATTAACTGCGCTAGCCCTAAACTGGCTACAGTTAGCATTCTTTTTTTGTTCATTTGATTGTGAGTTTTGCCCACAGCCAACAGATTAGAAAAGGAAATGAAAATACGAAAACCGTTAAGTACCTCAATCCTAGCTTCAATCCCCGAAAGCTATGAAATTAAACGCTAAAGGCAGGTCTTCTGACTTGCTCCCGTTTTTTCCGTCTTCCCGCTCAGTAGTTAATTGGGCAGTGACTTAAGAATTGAAAAACGTTACAGAGCTTACAGCTGCGGGACAGTTACAGATTTACACTGTATTCCCTTTTAATCCCGGTTGTAAGCCGGGAACCAAAAGCAGCGCAAAGGTAGTAAAAAGAGCACAACAATAGTAAAATACGAATGTTGATGAATTTAGTTTTTCATAACCTGTTAAAAAACATGCAAATGAAAAAGGCCTGCACCAGGCAGACCTTCATAATTGAGCTGTTGTTTATAGGTAGATAGTTACAATTTATTTAATCCCTAAATCAACCGCACCTTTAACTTCGGTAGAAATTTCGCCTAAACTACCTGCATCTGCACTTTGGCCAGTATAAACTTTTACAAAATCGATCGTTTTCAGATCCACTTTACTTCCATTTTTATCAACCGCCCATGATAAGTCCAAGCTGTTATATAAGTTGGTTTTGTAATCATCGCCTGTAGAGTAGCTATCGGTATAACCCCAGTCAAAAGGAGAACTGATAATGATGCTACCTACTTTACCTGTTGATGGCGGTAGCAAAGTTCCTTTAAAGGTTATGTTTTCCTGATTTGCTGCAAATTCAGGATAAAAATTATGCTTATGAAAATTGTTAACCTTTACTTCGCCACTATTTCCCTGGTTATCTTTCCAGGTTACATTGGCAAATGCTTTAGGGTTGGTGTAGGTAATTTCGTAATTTTTAATGGTGGTAGTTTTGGTATACTCGCTTCCAGCCAGCTCATACCATTCATCGTCGGCAAGGCCGTTACCATTACTATCTTGACTAACCATTACAATACCAGGTTCTGAAAAATGATAAGGCGCACCTGATGGATTGCCGTAAATGGCCAAATCGTTACCTGAGTTATTCACTACTGAGTGATCGAAGCCAAAAATAATGTAACCACCAAAACCACCTAAAGAGATCAGGTTCGTGGTGCTTCCAATTAATTTCTGCGCTTGTTCTGGTTTACCAAGTGTTTCGTTCACAAACTGACCGGGAGCTGGTAAATATTCAAAAATACGACTGATGTATCTACTGCTGTTTGCTGTAATATCTACCACAGGAACCGGAACAGTAATGGTATAGGTATGTTTAAATTCGCCAGCTTCGTTGTAACCTTTATATGCTAAAATATAGGTGCCAGCTTTTGTGGCCGTAAAGTTAAAGTTATATAAAGTGCTTACTACTTTACCATCTAATTTCCACTCGTGCTGAAAAGCTTGTCCGTTATTTGTACCCGCACTAAAAGTAGTTATTGCTGCTACTTTAGCCTGCAAAGCACCTGCCTTGATCAGCAGATTTACATCTGGAGCCATTTGTTTATCTTTTTTGCAACTAAATAGGAACAGGCAGAAAAGCAAGGCGTAGCTTATTGATTTTTTCATTGTGTGTGTTTTGTATGTTATTTAAATAAGAATGTAATGTGTGCCGGAATATCGCCAGTGGTAAACGAAAACTTCTTTTTACCTGCTTTATCGAAACAGTAAATGGTACCAGGGCTTACGTAATCTTTTGCATCTGTTAAAAAAATATCTCCAGATGAAGGATCTACTTCAATTCCATATGGAGTAGCTATCAAAGTTTCTGTTCCATCCGTAATAAAATTATTGCTGACAATGGTTTCATCTTTTACATTCAGTTTAACGTATGTGCTTTTTTGTGTCGCATAGCTGTAAGAATATAAATAAGCATCATCACCATTTATGGAAAAATTACTAACTGGAATTTTAAAATCTTTTTTTATCAGATCTGTTTTTGTATCAATAACAAACAAACTTGGATTAATGATATACTCACCGCTTTGGTCCATTTGACCTCTCGAAGAAACATATATGTCGCCATATTGATCTGCACGTAAACGATCTAGGTTAATAGCCACATCTATTTTTTTAATTTCTGTATTGTTTGTTAAATCAATTACAGAAACAGTGCGGTCATAATTTGGATAGTTATAACCGCCAGAGTTGGCCACATACAGTTTATTGCCTACAACCGCCATTTCTTCAGGTTGGTTACCTACCATGATTTTGGTTTTAATGGTGCTTAAAGCAGTAGTATCAACCATGGCCACATAGCCATCATAAGAGGTGATGTAAGCAAAGTTCTTATAAAAGGTTACATATCGCGGGTTATTGATTTCCAATTTGGCTACCTGCCTGGCATTACTGGCGTTCAAGATTTCAACTTTATTGCTTCCGTTAACCACCACATACATTTTGGCACCATAAATCTTAATGTCGTTACCTACATCACCAAGCCCTAAAGTAACAGCTGGGTTAGCAGTACCAAATATATTCCTGGTGTATTTACCATCATCATAGCTATAATAATCTAACGATGATTTGTTAGAACCCCAGTTTCCTTCATTTAAAACATATAAGCCTTTTACTGTTAATGATGGGGTTTTGGCTCCCTGTTCCGAATCTTCATCGAACGGAGTGTCCTTTCTACAGGCAAATGCAAGGGCAGTTAAAAGCAAAAAGCCTGTAAGTTTAAAAAAATGTTGTAATTGGTGTTTCATATTGTGATATTAAATTGGTTTAAAAATTAGTGGATAAAGTAAAACGGTAGTTTCGGCCAGGCATCGGATAATTTAGTACCACATCGTAATACTGGTTAAAAACATTATTGATTTCGGC
The DNA here is from genome assembly GCF_003664035.1 of Pedobacter alluvionis. Classification (GTDB taxonomy): domain Bacteria; phylum Bacteroidota; class Bacteroidia; order Sphingobacteriales; family Sphingobacteriaceae; genus Pedobacter; species Pedobacter alluvionis. The sequence continues at coordinate 239,706 of NZ_RCCK01000012.1, read as the reverse complement.
ATTGAAAAAGAACCTGGTTTGTTGGCACGCGAAATTTGCACCAATAGCTAAATCATGCGTATACCAGGGTTTAACATAGTTAGCGGTTATATTGGCTTTTTGGCTATACCTTTCGCCAGTGTAGATATAGCTATAATTAAATGCCAGATTTTTATAATCAATGCCAAACCTTGCAGATCCACTGTGAACAGGAATGTAAGGGATCTGATCCCCGTACCTAAAAGCAGTTGCACTAATATCTACAGCCTTTTCGAAGGTATAATTGGCACTTGCTTTTAACTTTAGCTGGGCAGCAAAATCCCAAACAGTCTGAATATTCGTTTCAAAACCTTTAATCTGTACACGATCTAGGTTAACCATTGTCCATCGGCCTAAATTATTACCCGGAATGGCTACAATTTTATCTTTTACCAGATTATAATAGGCATCAGTCTGAATGGATAAATAAGCCAAACGCTTACCATTTGATGTATGTCCGTAAGTAAAACCTAAATCGTACTGCTTGGTATATTCTGGTTTGAGTTTGGTATTGCCAATAAATGTATAATACAAATCGTTAAAAGTTGGCATTCGGAAAATAGATTTGTAAAAACTCCGAATGCGGAAATCTTTGCTTTGGAAAGGTTGCCACGAGGCCATTAAACTTGGCGTATATTCTTGCCTGTTGGCAGATTGATCGCCGTTCTTAACTTGCTCTGCAATCAGGGTTGCCAAAATATTACCTTGCACAATTAACCTGTTCAAATTCAAGGCACTAGCCAACACCACTAAACCAGTATTGCGGCTTGGGTAAGCAAAATCGTATAAATTGGCATCTAGTCTTTGCAAACTATAATCGGTGGCGAGGGAAATCTCCCAAATTTTAGATATTTTATACAGATTGGCTGCAGAAATATACCATTCGGTTTCGGTATAGCGGTTGTCCAAAAAGCCATTTTGTATTTTAAATTCCGGATCGAGGTAGCGCATAAAACTGTAGGCATACTTCGTGTTGAACATAAAATTGTAGCGCGCACTTTTTTTATTTTGGTATGAAGCCTGAACAAAACTATTATCATCCCATTGGCGTTGCGTAAAGGTGAACCTGTTCGAAACAATAGCTCCGGGCAATCCACGGGCCGAATTGTAGTTATATAATTTAATGTTCCATTTACTGCTATCGGGTAATAATCCAGACAAAGTAGCTTCTACCCTTGCCGATTTAACATCGCTATTGTTCCGGATAATGGTCGTATCATAAGCAAGTTCCTTATACCTGAACCTATATTTCCCATTTGATTCTAAATAGCTGACATCAATAAGGAAGGAGATTTTATTGCTGATTTTTTGTTTATAACTAAGATTTGGATTAATTAATCCAAAAGAACCAGTTTTAAAACTAGCACCAAAACCATACTTTTTCCCGGAAATAAAAATAGGTTGCGCAGTTTTGAGATAAAGTGCACTTGCTGCCGCAAAACCTTTGGCCGGCATCAGCAGCTCAGGCTTCTGACCAACGTAAATGGCAATTTCTTCGAGATTATCTAACGAAAATTTGCCTAAATCTACCTGACCGTTTTGGGCATTACCCAACTGAATACCATCGTAAAATACAGCCGTATGGTTACTGCTCATGCTCCTTACGTTAATGGTTTTTAAGCCTCCAACCCCACCATAATCTTTTAATTGTACGCCTGAAAAGTAGCGAATAGCATCTGCAACCGATAAACTGTTAAGTCTTTTTAAATCATTTCCGTACAATACTTGTACCGGCACCGGAGATAAATTGATTACTCCATTTTTATATTCGGTGATTTTAACCTCGTTAAGTTGATTGATCTTAGCTGTATCAACCTGCCCCACAGCAGTATTTGGCAAAACAATTCCAATACCCAATATGGATGCGAAAGCATAATAAAACCTGATGTTTACTAAAACACCTTTAATTTTAATCATTTGATTGTGAGTTTAACCCACAGCCAACAGATAGAAAAGAAATGAAAATACGAAAAACGTAAGTACCTCACCCCTAGCTTCAATCCACGAAAGCTATGAAATATAATGCTAAGGCAGGTCTTCTGACTTACTCCCGGCTTTCCGGCCTTCCCATTCCGACGTGTCGGGACAGTGGCAAATTGATTGGAAATCCGTTAAGGAGCTTACAGCTGCGGGACAGTTACAGATTTACACTGTATTCCCTTTTAATTCCGGGTGTAAAGCCGGAAACCAAAAGCGCTGCAAAGGTAAGAAAATTAAGCAAGATGTAAAATGCATGATGGAAAATGGTGCTTTTAATAGAAAAACCTAAATTAGGAATCAATTTTTTTCAACTATGAGAATGACTTTAATCCTTGATTTATCAATGATCTGCATACCTGTTATGGAGCAAAAAACCGATACTTTTTTTAAAGTTAATGGAAAGCAAGCCTGCACTTTTTGCTGATCTACTTAATCATCCTCATAAAAACCAGATTCTTTATACTCAGTTAACCGCAAGAAAATGTACCAACCAGATCTAAGCAGATTTAAACTCGATTATTCTTACTGAGATTAAATATTTAAGCCTTTATCAAGTTTATTGCGTATAAATTGTATAAAAAACTATACATTAATTAAAAAATAATATATTCGCATTTCAAAAATTAAAGAATATATCTCTAATGGCTAAATTATTAATAATTGACGATGAGCGTGCGATAAGGAGTACCTTACGCGAAATTCTGGAATATGAAAATTATGATGTTGAAGATATCGACAACGGTATCGACGGCCTCGAAATGATCAAAAAAGGAAATTTCGATTTGGTTCTTTGCGATATCAAGATGAATAAGATGGACGGTATGGAAGTGCTCGAACAGGCACAGCTTATCAAGCCAGACTTACCTTTTATTATGATATCTGGTCATGGAACAGTTGAAACTGCCATTGAAGCCAGCAAAAAAGGAGCTTTCGATTTTATTTCGAAACCACCTGATTTAAACCGTTTACTGATCACTGTACGTAATGGTTTAGACCGTGGAAATTTAGTTACTGAAACCAAGGTTTTAAAGCGTAAAGCAAGTAAAACCCGTGAGATTTTAGGCGAATCAGAATGCATTTCTAAAATTAAGGAAACCATTGAGCGTGTTGCGCCAACCGAGGCCCGCGTATTAATTACTGGTGCAAATGGTAGCGGTAAAGAATTGGTAGCGCGTTGGTTACACGAGAAATCCAACCGTGCTGATAGTCCTTTAATCGAAGTAAACTGCGCTGCTATTCCCTCAGAACTAATCGAAAGTGAATTATTTGGTCACGAGAAAGGATCTTTTACCTCTGCTGTTAAACAACGTATAGGTAAATTTGAACTGGCTAATGGCGGAACTTTATTTTTGGATGAGATTGGCGATATGAGCCTCTCTGCCCAGGCAAAAGTTCTACGTGCTTTGCAAGAGCATAAAATTTCGCGTGTGGGTGGTGAAAAGGAAATTGAAGTAAATGTGCGTGTTTTAGCAGCAACCAATAAAGATTTATTAAAAGAAATTGAAGACGGTAACTTCCGGATGGATTTGTATCACCGCTTAAATGTAATCAATATCCATGTTCCACATTTAACAGAGCGTACGGATGACATCCCTGTTATTGCCCAAAACTTTTTAGAAAATATCTGCAGCGATTATGGAATGCCGGTTAAGAAAATAAATGAAGGTGGTATGGCGGCTTTACAGGCTTTACCATGGACAGGTAACGTACGTGAGTTACACAATATGATTGAGCGTTTGATTATTTTAAGCGATAAGGTTATTACAGAAAATGATGTACGTGCCTTTGCTAATCCAGGCGGTGGTACAAACATTGGCGCCGCAACCAGTACACAAATTGCAGGTGCTGGCGGATCTAACCTGGCTTCTTCTTTCGATTCGTTTAATAATTTTCAGGATTACAAAGATTATGCGGAACGCGAATTCATCAAATTTAAGTTGGAAAAAAACAACTGGAATGTATCAAAGACAGCTGATGAAATAGATATCCAAAGAAGTCACTTATATAGTAAAATTGAAAAGTTCGGCTTAAAAAGAGCGGAATAAGTTGAACTAATTTACAAATCGTCATCTCGACTGAAGCTTAGCGAAATGGAGAGATCTATTAAATTATTTGCTAATAGATTTCTCCACTACGGTCGAAAGGACGATATCACAGGATTTAGGGGTTATCCCATATAGTCATTCTGCCTCATCAGCAATGCCCTGTATTTATTAAAGATAGCTGCTTTAGAAACAAAACCTAAATAATGGTTCTGTTCGGTTAGTACCGGTAAAATCCATACATTATCCTGTTCCATTTTCTCCAGAACCATTTTAAGTTCATCGTTTTCTGTAATGGTATTCGGTGCAGACTGGACCAAATGAGACGCCATTAAATTCCCCTTATCAGGATGGTTGATCATCTCATTAAATAATTCTTCAATATAAATAATCCCCTTAAAATCACCCAGCTCATCAGTAACCGCACAGATATTTTTATGCGATTGCAAAATTTCATTCATCTTAACCGAAATCAGGTCATTCATCTGTAACTTAGGATAACTTTTCTCAATCAGGTATTTCAGTTTCATCTGGTTTAAAACAGTGGTATCTTTATCTTCATGAGATAATAGTTCTCCCTTATCGGCCAATGCTTTAGTATAAATAGAATGTTTCTGAGAACTGCGGTTAATGGCGTAAGATATTGCAGTAGTAATCATCAATGGCACCATTAAAATATATCCTCCCGTAATTTCAGCAATCAGAAAAATACCGGTTAAAGGCGCATGCATAATGGAGCCCAAAGCAGCAGCCATACCAGCCACAATAAAATTAGAAACATTTAGCTGTGCTATTCCTGACAGGTTCACCACATAAGCAAATATAAACCCGATTAAACCGCCCATAATTAAACTGGGTGCAAATGTACCTCCATTTCCACCTGCACCTAAAGTAACCAAAGTCGCTATGGATTTCATGAAAATGGTTACCAGAGTAAACAACACTACTATAGCCGGAATGGTGTTATAATCAGCAAAAATACTATTATTGATGACTGTATGATAATCACCTTTTAGCAAGCCTTTTATCGTGATATATCCTTCACCGTATAAAGTTGGAAACAGAAATACCAAAGCTCCCAACATCAAACCACCTACAATTACTTTGGTATAAGGATGTTTTATTTTATAAAATAATCCTTTTACAGCATAATTGGCTTTGGTAAAATAGATGGAGAACAAACCAATAAAACAAGCCAGTATGACATAGTAGAATAAAGCATTAACCTTCCAGCCTTCAGTAACCAAAAAGAAAAGCTGCTGGGTATAAAATAGTCTTGCTACTACTGCTGCTGTTGCGGCGGATAGTAAAAGCGGAATAAATGCAGGAATGGTAAATTCGGGCAATAGAATTTCGATGGCAAAAACAATCCCCGCTACCGGGCTATTAAATGCTCCTGCAATACCAGCGGCTGCACCACAAGCCACCAGCATGGTAATTTCGCGGTACGATAAACCCAATACACGGCCAAGATTGGATCCAATGGCTGATCCACTGGTTACAATAGGCGCTTCCAAACCTGTCGAGCCACCAAAACCTACCGTAACTGCTGCGGTTATGATCTGCGAATAAATATTGTGTGCTTCTACCTTACTCGATTTTTTTGAAATAGCATAAAGTAAAGGAGTTAATCCTGTTTCGAACTTCGTTTTACGGATAAAGTATTTGATGTACAGTACTGTTAATAAAATACCGATCATCGGAAAAATAAAATACAGGTAGTATTTGTATTTCCAATGCCAATCAGACTGAAGAAATTCTTCGATGTGGTGGGTTAAACTTTTTAAAGCAGCGGCAGCCAATCCGGCTAAAATCCCGACAATTACGGCAAGGATAACTAAGAAATTACGGTTTGATATTTTAGATTTCCGGTACTGGTTAATCTTATCAAGGTAATTTACAAATCTGATGTACATTCTATTGTTTTTTAAATAGAGGGCGATGCCCAAAAGTAACAAAAACAAAGAGAGAAGCCAATTTAAAGGCCTCTTTTATGCATCAAATTTGTCCAATAATTTAATTAATGTTGCAAAATCTTTAGGGTATGGCGCATCGATTACAATATCCTGATCGTTAAGTCCTTTAAAAACCAAATGGCGGGCATGTAAAGCAAAACGTTTCATGATTGGTTGCTCCTCTTCACCCTTGGTTAATTTATAACCTCTTTTAATTGAAGAAAGAAAAACCGGTTTACCTTTATACATATCATCACCCACAATAGCCGCCCTTTGCGTAGCCAGGTGAATACGGATTTGGTGCATGCGGCCTGTTATTGGCTTACATTCCACCAAAGTATAGTGTTTATAATATTTTAACGAGTCGAAAATAGTCTCTGCTCTTTTGCCTTCTGCCCTATCAATAGTTACATTTTTATTGCCATCGTTCAAGATCGGCAGATCAACTGTTAACTGATCGAAAATGACATGTCCATCTACTACCGCATGATAGGTTTTATTCACTTTTCTTCTTTCAAATTGCATGGAAGCATGGCGGTAAGCTTCAGGGTTTTTAGCAATAATTAAAGCACCGGAAGTTTCTTTATCCAAACGGTGACAAACCTGTGCATCATCGCTGTATTGTTTAGCCAGACGTAACACATTGGTCTCTCCAGATCCTCCTCGTTCATCGAGTGAGGCTAAAAATGGAGGTTTATTGATCACAATAAAATCGTTGTCTTCGAAAAGAATAAGGTCTTTAAAATTTGGAAACTTCAAGCTGTGCTGTAATTAATGAAGCGCAAAAGTACGATTTTATTTTTTCTTACAGTCGACGTTGCCCTTAATTTATTCATCTTGCCAGCGCGGGTAATCGTCCTTTAGACTGAAGCGCAGCGAAATGGAGAAATCTGAATCATCAATTTTTTCTACAGCAGTCGAAATGAAAAACAAAAAAAAGCCGCCCCGATGTTTGATCAGAACGGCTTAATACCTTTAGCTTTTATAATTTAAGAAAGTTCAAACTTATAACCTACTCCTTTTACGGTTGATACATAAGTTTCACCTAATTTTTCTCTAAGTTTACGAATGTGAACATCGATAGTCCTATTAGTTACCACTACTGAATCTTCCCAGATATTTTTTAGGATCGATTCGCGTGTATAAACTTTTCCTGGTTTTGACGCCAGTAAATACAAAAGCTCAAATTCTTTTTTGGCCAATACCACTTTGTTACCGCCTTGAAAAACCAAATAAGCTTCACGGTCGATTACTAAATCTCCAATTTCCAATTTGTTCTCAGATACTTCTTCCGTACCAGTATTTCTTCTTAGAATAGCATTTATACGGCTCACTAAAGCACGTGGTTTAATTGGTTTTGCGATATAATCATCAGCACCTACATTAAAACCTGCAATTTCTGAATACTCTTCACTTCTGGCGGTTAAGAAAACCATAAATGTATTCTTAAACTCGGGTATTGCACGCATTAAACGGCAAGCCTCAATCCCATCCATTTTAGGCATCATAATATCCAGGATAATCAAATCCGGATGTACCTTTTTCGCAACAGTAATTCCTTCCTGGCCATTGGTAGCTGTGAAAACCTGATAACCTTCTTTTTTAAGATTATATTCAATAAGCTCCAGAATATCTGGTTCATCATCAACAATTAATATTTTCTGACCTGCGTTGTTCATAGTTAAATATTTGTTACGAAAGTAGTGTCTATGATGCAATATTTAGTTAAGTCTAAGTTAAGAAATTGTTAATTACTTAAATTAGTTTAACATGGAATTTTTTTTAACGTAACGTTTTAGCTAAAAAGCCTTCCAGTTCGTCGCCACGCAAGTTTTTAGCTACTATTTTTCCAGCAGGATCAACCAGATAAGAAGTTGGGATGGCTTGTACCTGATATTTTTTTACCGTTTCGCCGTTAAAGTCTTTTAATTCTGATACATGTGTCCAGGTTAATCCATCTGCTTTCACTGCACCTAACCACGCAGCCTTATCAGTATCTAACGAAATGCCAATAATATCGAAGTTCTTATTTTTATATTTATTGTAAACTTTAACTACATTCGGATTCTCCTGGCGGCAAGGCTGGCACCATGATGCCCAAAAGTCGATCAACACATATTTTCCTTTATAATCTGATAAACTTACCGGTTTGTTCTCTGCTGTATTAATGGTAAATGCCGGAGCAACCTGCCCCACCTGAACCGCTTTTAAAAGCGCCATCTGTTTTACAAAAGCATCAACCGTAGCATTGCCTTTAATTTCTTCTTTAACTTCATCAGCAAATTTTACCAGTTCTGCTTCAAATTCTTGTGGACTTAAAGTATTCATGGCATAGAAACTGGCTAACGTACCTTTATTGTCTTTAGCAAATTTTATAATCTGTGTATTCAATTGGTTGATATAAGATTCGTACTGAGGTTTCATCGATTCTAATACAGCGGCCCTGTTTTGAGGTTGTGTTGCCACTTTTGCTTCAAAATCGGCCTGTAGTTTTTCTACCTGTTTGGCAAAATTATTTCTAATGGCATTCAGTTCTGATAATTTTTCCACCTCATTCGCTCCTGAAATTTTATACGCCATGGTTTTATCAGCCAAATCAGCTTGTAATTTAATGTCGTCGCCATTTTTTGCAATTAACATAAACTCATGGTTACCTACCGATACCCTAAAGAAATCAACCGATGGCGTTTTACGGATGAATTTAAATTCACCTTTTTCTGATAAATTAGTTGAATCGATTGCAACCATATTGCTGTTTTGCATGCCGTATAAAAATACTTTCTTCTCCTTACCCGGATTCTGGAAAGTTCCGTCAATCGTAAAGCTATCTTTAGATTTACATGCAGTGAAGGCAATCGCGATCAGCATGATCAGGCTCAATTGTTTTAGTCTCATTATTTCAGTTTTTCAAGTATTAATTCATTTAATTTTTTAGCATCGGCTTTTCCTTTGGCTAGTTTCATTACCTCACCAACAAACAAACCTAAAACACCCTTTTTACCTTTCTTGTACGCTTCTACCTGTTGAGGGAATTTATTTAACACTTCATCAATAAAACCACTTAATTCGTCTCCATTTTCAGAAATAAGTAAGTTTAATGATTGCGCTAAATGGGTCACGTTTGCATTTTCCTTTGATTCAATAGCTGGCAATAATTGTTGAATGGCAATCTGTTGGGTAATTTTTTTATCATCAACCAAATTAATTGCCTCCGCTAACTGCTCAGGTTTTACTTTAAAATCGGTAATGCCAATCCTTTTTTCATTTAAAACAGCCCTTATTGGACCGATTAACCAATTGATCAGGCTTTTTTTATTGTTTACAACCGGTTTGGATGTATTAAAATAAACCAGAAGATCTAAATCCTCTGCAAATAATGCTGCATCTGCCTTGCTGATTCCAAAATCGGCAATCAATTGCTCTGAAATTTCATTTGGCAAAGCGGGCATCAATGATTTGATCTCTGCCAGCCAATCATCTGAAATATGAATGGGTTGTAAATCAGGATCAGAAAAATAACGGTAATCATTGGCTTCTTCCTTGGTACGCATTGGAGAAGTAGTCCCTTTATCAGCATCAAAATTCAAGGTACTCTGAATAATCCTTCCTCCATTGCTAATCACTTCTACCTGACGGCCAAATTCAAAATCCATTGCCCTACGTACGTTACGCATCGAGTTTAGGTTTTTTACTTCGCAGCGGGTTCCAAATTCGGTAGTGCCTTGCGGGCGTATAGAAATATTGGCATCGCAACGTAAACTGCCTTCCTCCATATTGCCGTCACTTACATTTAAATGCCTTACCAGTTTCCTGATTTCACTCAGCAATACCGAAGCTTCTTCCGAACTGCGAATATCGGGTTCGGTTACAATCTCGATTAATGGTACACCTGCGCGGTTCAAATCAACCAACGAATAGTTATCGTCCTGATCATGAATACTTTTTCCAGCGTCTTCTTCCAGATGTATTCGATTGATTCCAACTTTCTTCTTAGAACCATCAGCCAATTGAAGTTCTAAAAAGCCATTTACACAGATTGGTTGATTATCCTGAGTAATTTGATACCCTTTTGGCAAGTCTGCGTAGAAATAATTTTTCCGGTCGAAATGATTGATCTGGTTGATGGTACAATTTAAAGCTAAACCAATACGGATTGCTTTGGCTACTACTTCTTTGTTTAACTTAGGTAATGCCCCAGGCAATGCCAACGAAACCGTAGATATATTTTGATTAGGTAAAGCCCCAAAAGATGCACTATCAGCAGAAAATATTTTCGTATTTGTATTTAACTGAACGTGGATCTCTAATCCTGAAACGAGTTCGAAAACAGTTTGGGGGCTTGTTTCTTGTAAAGGCATTTAAAGCTTCTTATTGTTATAAGTTTTATTAACCAAAGGTTACAGTTCAATACAGATTTAATCTATGGTTAAGTATTAATGTGTCAAATATAGTTATTATTTAGTCTTTCGTTAAAAAAGGCTTGATGGAGAAATTTTTAAAAACTCCTGCCAGGGCAATCCGCCTGCTCCAACTAAAAGAATTTTATCTGGCTTATACATTTTACTAAAAGCGTCCATTCCAGAAGTGCCTGTAACCAATCCTGTACTTTTAACTTCTATGCCGATTACTTTACCACGTTTTTCTAAGATGAAATCTACTTCATCGTTTCTGTGTCTCCAATAAAATACTTTGTAACCTTCTACAAAAGAATGATTTAACAGGTGCGCACCTATTGATGATTCGACCATTCTCCCCCATTCTGCCGGCTGTTTTCTGATCTCTTCGAAGAATTCATTTCTTTGAGCGCTTACCAAAGCATTATTATGCACCTGGAATTTTGGACTGGATGAACGCTTACGGATTACATCAGCAGCAAATTTTTCAATACCACCCAGCAAACCTGCGGTATCTAATAATTGTAAATAATGCGACAATGTTGTGGTATTGCCTGCATCAGAAAGTTGGCCTAATATTTTGGTGAAAGACAGGATCTGACTGGAATACAGACAACCCAATTCAAACAAACGTTTCATTAAAGCAGGTTTGTCTACACGGGTCAGCATTAAAATATCTTTCGAAATACTGGTTTCTATCAATGCATTAGAGACATAGTTTTTCCACCGCTCTTCATCGTTAATTAAGTCCGCAGAACCTGGGTAACCACCAAACCATACATATTGTTCGGCAGTAAAACCAAAAGCACTTTCCATTTCAGCAAAACTCCAATGTCCTAAATAAGTTAATTCGAATCTTCCAGCTAATGATTCAGTTAGTCCTTGTTGAATGAGCAGTCTGGAAGATCCTAATAAAATTACTTTCAAGTTTACTCCATTACGCATGTCTTCATCCCATAGGCGCTTCACAATTTCACTCCAGTTGTCAATTTTCTGAATTTCATCAATAACAAGAAGATATTCATTAATCCCGGGTTCTTTTAATAGTTCTCTGGTATTAAACCATATTAGTTCGATCCAGGTTCTATCTGAAGCAGCAACAGCATCTGCAGACTCAAATATACAAGGCATATCAATTTCCTTGATCAATTGACTTATCAAGGTTGTTTTGCCTATCTGCCTTGGACCCACAAGCACTTGAATAAACCTTTTTGGTTCATTCATTACCTTTACAAGTTTCTGTAAATAAGACCTTTGGAACATATTTTACAATTTACTCAATGTATTGAGTAAAATTACTCAATGTCTTTAGTAATTCAAAATAATTGCTAATATTCTAATCAAAATGCTTATAACTATAATAACATTATTGTAATGTTAAAGGTAAAAATTTTTAAATAAATATCTGTTATTGAGTTAATTATACATGTTTTAACAAATTACTCAATAAGCTGAGTAAAATTACTCAGTTACTTATATAATCGTTAAAGAATGTTAAATAGTGTTGCTTTTAACTAAACCAAAGCCAATTGCTATTGTCTATCCAGGTAACACACAAAAGAAACCTTTAATTAAAAAACATTATGAAAAAGTTAGTTTTATTTACTGCAGTTTTGATGGTTTCATTACTCAGTATAAACAATGCAAAAGCACAGGTTAGCTTAAATATCAATATTGGTGCTCAGCCAGTTTGGGGTCCAACAGGATATAATCATGTAGACTATTATTATTTTCCTGACATAAATGCCTACTATTATGTACCTACTGCACAATACATTTACCCTAACGGCGGACGTTGGGTTTGGGTAAGCAACTTGCCCGCCCAATACAGGAACTTTGATTTATACCACGCCTATAAAGTGGTGATTAATGAGCCAAAACCGTATTTGAGAAACAATATTTATGTAACCAGATACAGTAAATATAAAAATTATGGTGGTCGCCAAAGCATTATAAGAGATAGCCACGATACCAAATACTATGTAGTAAAAGGACATCCTAATTATAACCAAAGGCCGGTAAGAAACGTCACAGTTATCAATAACCGCCCTAATCGTGTAGTGCGAAAAAACGTAATAAGACCTGCTCAAAATAATGGACGTCCTCAATTTAACAATGGTCGAGATAACCGCCCGGATAGGGATAACAGAAAAGGCCGTGATAACGAACGCCATTAAAATTAATATTTAGTTGTGGTTAAAGGAGTTTCGAAAGAGGCTCCTTTTTTTATATGTCTGTTACAATAGAAGTTTTGGCACAGCATTTGAATTATTGAAGTACACACAAATAAATAGATTATTATGAAAAAGCTATTCATCATTTCCGCGATTTTAGGTATCGTGGCTTTAACATCTAATCAATCTAACGCTCAGGTAAATATTAGTGTAAATGTTGGTAGTCAACCAAACTGGGTTCCTGCAGGTTACCAAAACGTTAATTATTATTATCTACCAGAAGTACAATCTTATTATTACGTACCGCAAAGGCAGTTTGTTTATTTGAATGGCAACCGATGGACAAGATCGAGATATTTACCAGCAAGGTACAGAGGTTATGACCTGCGTCACGGGCGTAAAATTGTAATGCACGGAAATAACCCATATCGCTATTATAACACACATAGAGTAACCTATGTTAGCCACAACAACTATTACCGTTCATCATACGGTGGTGGCGATAGGATCAGATATCGCGGACTAAAAAATCATTACAAACCTCATCATGTAGATCGCAGGCATCATGATAGAAGGGTAAATCCGGGTTTATCCTTCAGAGGACACCAAGAAAAACATGGTCATGGTCATGGCAGACATTAAACTAAAAAAGAGGCTTTTAGCCTCTTTTTTAGTTTAACAGCATCGTCACCCTTAGTTGATTTCAGGGTGTATTTTAATTTGCTAGTGACTTGGTATAAAACTCTCAGCTTTTTCCAAAACAGCTTTTAATCCCGCTGGATTTTTACCGCCTGCTGTAGCATAGAAAGGCTGTCCACCGCCGCCGCCTTGGATTTCTTTACCCAATTCGCGAACAATATTTGATGCATTTAATCCTTTCTTTACCAGGTGATCAGAAAGCATTACCGTTATTCCCGGTTTACCATCAATTTCTGTAGTGAAAACCAAAAACAGGTTATCAACCATATCTTTCAAAGAAAAAGCCAGGTTTTTAATGGCTTCGGCACTTTGCAGATCGATGTGTTCTGCAATCAGGTTGATTCCATTAATCCCTCTTACATGGTGAACAATTTCATGTTTTAAAGTATTTACGCGCTCTATTGTCGATTTTTCTATTTCCTTTTTCAGTTTTGAATTCTCATCCAATAAAGCCTGAACAGAAGCTGATAAATCTTTACTTCCGTTTAATAAAGCTTTTAACTGTCCTAATTCTTTTCTTTGATCTAAGAAAAACTGCTCTGCTTTATCAGCTGTAATGGCTTCAATACGGCGAACGCCTGCGGCAACGGCGCTTTCAGAAACAATTTTGAAAGAACCAATCTGCCCGGTTGCTTTTACATGTGTACCTCCGCAAAGTTCTTTAGAAAAATGATCGTCAAAAGTAATCATACGAACAAAATCGCCATATTTTTCACCAAACAGAGCCGTTACACCACTTTCAATGGCATCCTGATAAGGAACATTACGTTGTTCTTTTAACTTAATGTTCTGACGAATTTTCTGGTTCACAATTACTTCAATCTGTGCTAATTCCTCGTCAGTAACTTTAGCAAAGTGAGAAAAGTCGAAACGCAGGTAATCTGCATTAACCAATGAACCTTTCTGGTTAACATGTTTGCCTAAGACCTGTTTAAGGGCTGCATGCAATAAGTGTGTGGCAGAGTGGTTGTCTTCCGTTAAAATACGTTTATCTTCATCTACAACTGCCCAGAATTTGCCTTCCAGATTATCGGGTAGGATATCGGTAAAATGAACGGTTAGGCCGTTTTCTTTTTTGGTATCAGTAATATCTACCCAAAACTGGCGGCTATGGTCTTCTAAACGGCCAGTATCTCCTACCTGACCACCACTTTCGGCATAAAAAGGTGTCTGGCGTAAAACAATTTGGTATTGTTCTTTGCCTTTGGCTTTTACTTTACGGTATTTTAAAATTTCTGTTTCGATTTCTAAGTCATCGTAGCCTACAAATTCGCTTTGATCTTCTGTATTTACAACAATCCAATCGCCAGTATCTATGGCTGTTGCCGCGCGGCTATCGTCTTTTTGCTTTTTCAATGCCTGTTCGTAGCCAACCAGATCAACGCTCCAGCCTTTTTCTCTAGCCATTAATTCTGTTAAATCGATTGGGAAACCAAAAGTATCTGATAATTCGAAGGCAAAAGCTCCTTCAACCATACCGTCAGTAGCCTGATATTTTTCAAAACGTTGAATTCCTGTAGATAGGGTTCTCAAGAAAGAAACTTCTTCTTCCAGTACTACTTTCTGAACGAAATCCTGTTGTGAAATCAGTTCATCAAATACACCTTTAAATTGCTCAGCCAATAAAGGAACCAATTGATTTAAGAAAGGCTCTTTAAAGTTTAAAAACGTATAAGCATAACGTACGGCCCGGCGTAAAATCCTGCGGATAACATAACCTGCTTTATTATTTGATGGCAATTGACCATCGGCAATAACAAAAGAAATGGCACGGATGTGATCGGCCATTACTCGCATGGCGATATCTGTTTTCTCGTCGGTACCGTATTTAATTCCAGATTTCTCCGCAATAAACTGAATCATTGGCTGAAAAACGTCCGTATCGTAGTTAGAGGTTTTTTCCTGTAAAACACGTACCAGGCGTTCGAAACCCATTCCGGTATCAACGTGTTTAGCTGGTAAACTTTGCAATGAACCATCTTTTAAGCGGTTAAACTGCATAAATACATTATTCCAGATTTCGATTACCTGAGGATGATCTGCATTTACCAAGGTAGCACCATCAATTAAAGCTTTTTCTTCGTCGGTACGGCAATCTACATGGATTTCAGAACATGGCCCGCATGGTCCGGTATCACCCATTTCCCAGAAATTGTCTTTTTTATTTCCAGGTAAAATATGGCTTTCATCCACATATTGTTTCCAAAAGTCATAAGCTTCCTGGTCTTTTTCCAGGCCTTCTTTTTCATCGCCTTCGAAATAGGTAACATATAATTTTTCCTTCGGGATTTTGTAAATCTCAGTCAGTAACTCCCAACTCCAGGCAATGGCTTCTTTTTTAAAATAATTGCCGAAACTCCAATTACCCAGCATTTCGAACATGGTATGGTGGTAGGTATCAATCCCCACCTCTTCCAGATCGTTATGTTTGCCTGAAACACGTAAACAGCGCTGGGTATCAGCAACACGAGTATACTTTATGGTGGCCTCCCCTAAAAACAGATCTTTAAACTGGTTCATACCCGCATTGGTAAACATTAAAGTGGGGTCGTTTTTAACCACAATCGGTGCGGAAAGAACAACATGATGTTGTTTCGATTCAAAAAAACTAAGGAATGCCTGTCTAATCTCTTTTGCTGTCATTTCAATATTATTGGAGGGAACAAAATTAAAATTTTATTGCGTTAATAAGGAAAAATCGAGCTACATTTGAATACTTTAATTAATCGATATAAAACACTCATAATCAACTATAAAATATGCCTTATAAAGAAAGAGACATTAATAAGATGTATTATACCATGGGTGAGGTGACTGAAATGTTTAATGTCAACGCATCGCAGATCCGTTTTTACGAGAAAGAATTTGATATCCTCCAACCCAAAAAAAACAAGAAAGGTAACCGCCTTTTCACACCAGAAGACATTGAAAACCTAAAAATTATTTTCAACCTGGTTGATGAAAAAGGTTTTACACTAAAAGGTGCCAAAGATTATTTAAAAAACAATAAAACAGGTGTTAGAGAGAATCAAAAGATTATTGATTCATTAGAAAAACTGAAAAGTTTTTTAGTAAATCTGGCAGAAGAACTGTAAGCACGCTATTCTCTTATACATAGATCTCTTTGAGTTCATTTAAGTAATTAAAAAAATACATTTTTTGTAGTTTTTTTAATTATTTCCTTATCTTAGGATTACCAATACAAAATCACCCTATTTTTTTATTAACCAGTTTAACCCCTGCTTATGAAAATATGGTATGTATTGTTGCCTGTCCCTTTTCCCTATTCTTTAGTTCCCAAAAAGCATTTGGGTGTCGGTTTATCTGCATTAGTTCGTAATGGGCTGCTGCAAGCAAATCCCTTTAGAGATACCTTGTTCCGTAGCCGGGATCTGATCATCTCATGGATAACTGACCTTTATCATAAATTTATAACTGGAAGTGGTTATGCATTTAAAATCTTAACTGTTGCCTTTGTAATAATTGGATTTATGGCAAATGCCCAAACCAACACACAGGAAACAGCTATACGTGATATTTTGGAAAGCATGGCTGAAAATCTCCCCGATGATTACGATATGACCGAGTTGGTTGATGTATTGGAGAAATATCGGAAACACCCAATTAACCTGAATCGCACTTCGGTAGAAGAATTAAATACTTTGGTATTCCTGTCTCCATTACAGATTGGCAATTTCTTTACCCATTTAAAGGAAAATGGTGCGCTTGCTGATGTGCTGGAATTACAAAGCATTCCTGGCTTTGATATTAAAACGATTCAAATGCTGCTCCCATTCGTAACATTAACCAATATCACCGAATATCAGCAGCTCAGTTTTAGAAACCTCGTGCATACTGGTGAAAATGACCTGATGGTGCGCTTAGCGCAAACTTTACAAAAACAAAGAGGTTATACTGATTTACCAGGCAACAGGTATTTAGGTTCGCCAGAGCGATTTCAGATGCGATACCGGTATCAATACAGTTCAATTCTATCGGCAGCCATAACTTTAGATAAAGATGCAGGAGAAAAATTTATTGGTAGGCCTTTCGATTTTTATTCAGGAAATATTGCACTATTCAAATTAGGTAAATTGAAAAAATTGGTAGTTGGCGATTATACACAACAATTTGGTCAGGGCTTAACCTTATGGTCGGGTTTTTCTTTTGGTAAAGGACCTGATGTAACCAGTGTAGCTAAAAAAGATTTGGGGTTAAGGCCTTATAATTCTACAAACGAATATTCCTTTTTTAGAGGCGCTGCCGCAACGATTAATTTATTTAAGAATGTAGATATTACTCCATTTATTTCGTTCCGCAATCTTGATGCGAGTCAAAAGTTAGATGCTGAAGGAAATTTAGTTCAGTCGACGATTAATCAAACTGGCTTGCATAGAACGCCTACTGAGATTAAGAATAAAGGTGTTTTGGCACAGTGCGTATTTGGCGCAACGATTCAATATACCAAAAACGAACTTGCTGTTGGAGCAATTGCTTATCATACCAATTATAAGAATCGTTTTATTACGCAAACTGCAGCTTACGATCGGTATAGTTTCACAGGTAAATCATTAACTAATTTAGGTTTATATTATAATTATACCTATAAAAATATGTACCTCCATGGTGAAGGAGCAAAAGGTTTGGGCGGTGGCTTTGCCTATATTAATGGTGTACTCATTAGTTTGTCGTCATCAGTTTCTGCCGCCTTAACCTATCGCAATTATGCTAAAGATTACCACAGTTTCTTTAATCAGGCAGTATCCGAATCGAGCGAAGCCGTAAATGAAAGAGGATTGTATGCGGGCTTAAATGTTAACCCAAATAAACATTGGGCCTTTTCTTTCTACGGCGATTTATTTCGGTTCCCCTGGTTAAAATACCGGGTTGATGAACCTTCAAAGGGCTACGAAGTTTTAGCTCAGGCCATTTATATGCCAAGCAAAACCTTTAAAATTTTAGTTCGGTTTAAATCAGAAAATAAACAACAAAATACAGATCTTGATGTTCCTGTAAACTTTTTAGACCCTGTAAAAAGAGAAGGTTACCGGACCGAGGCAAATTGGCAACTGAACAAGAATTGGCATTTTCAAAACCGGATAGAGGTTTCTCAATATAAAAAGGGAAGTGCAAACAGGGAATTTGGCTATCTTATTTATCAGGATATTGACTATTCGCCAATGTTCGCTAAGCTAACCGGCAATGTAAGATTTGCCTATTTCAATACGCCTAGTTACAACAGTAGAATTTACGCGTATGAAGATGATGTTTTATACAGTTTTGCTTTTGGATTGTATAATGGAAGGGGTTTTAGGACCTACCTCAACCTTAAATACAATGTAGTTAAAAAACTAAATGTTTGGATCAGATATGGGTTATTTGTTTATAAGGACGTAAACACAGTAGGTACTTATCTGGACGAAATTAAAGGGAATAAAAAATCGGAAGTTAAAATTCAAGTACGCTATCAATTTTAAACAATGTTTAAGACCGAGTATATTTTTGTCAGGATCTTGTTTCCTTTTATTTTGGGCATCTCTATTTTTTATTTCTTCCCGGCCTTAGCATATATTAAATGGTTGACCTTAACGCTAGTTGTTGTTTTACTGAGCATTCTATTTTTAAACGTTACTTATAAAAGATTCAATATCTATCGTTACAAAGGTGCAGTTGGTATTTTGATTTACATACTTTTTTTCAACCTTGGTAGTTTGTTTTGCCTGTTTAATAACGAAAGTTTAAACCAAAGTTACTTTGCAAAAACCAATTGCAATTATTTAAAAGTTTGGGTTAACAATGAGCCTCAGCAAAATGGCAATATTGTGCGCTTTAAAGCAAAGGTAAGATCTGGATATCAAAAAGATAAACAGATCAGCTTATCAGGACAAATGCTGCTTACCGTAAAATTAGATAGCCTTAAACCTATCCAACTAAAGTATGGAGATGAAATGATGATTTCGGTTAGCCATACCGAAGTGGAACCGCCATATAATCCTGCAGAATTTGAATTTAAAGCCTGGCTAGGCAGTCAAAATATTTATCATCAGGCATTTATAGATCAGAACCATATCGTTAGCACCAAAAATAATGTTGGTAATCCGATCATAAAGATGGCCTTAAACTTAAGAGAAAAGCAAGTAGCAAAATACAGAAAATTAATTAAAAGTGACGAAGCTTTTACTGTGGCCTCTACCCTTATTTTAGGTTACCGTGCCGATTTAAGTAAAGAAACTTTATCGGCCTATTCCAAAACAGGAACCATTCATGCTTTATCGGTATCAGGAGCGCATGTAGCTATTATCTATGTTGTTTTAGATTTTATGTTCTTCTTTTTGAATAAGAATAGGGCATTAAGAATAGTTAAACTACTACTCCTCTGTACTTTGATTTGGGGATATGCTTTGTTAACCGGATTATCGCCTTCTGTTGTTCGCTCAGCTATCATGATCAGTATTTTAATAACGGCTAAAGTTTTATCTAAGAAAACCAATAGTTATAATGTTTTAGCCTTTTCCGCATTTTGTCAACTCGTTTACAATCCTTTTTTAATCTGGGATGTTGGATTTCAACTCTCCTACCTGGCCGTATTTGGACTAATTTATCTTCAACCCAAAATCTACAACCTTCTTTATACTGAACATAATTGGATAGATAAGTTATGGAGTTTCACATCCATGTCTTTAGCGGCACAAATAGTCACGTTTCCATTAAGTATTTACTATTTTCATCAGTTTCCATTTTACTTTCTCTTTGCTAATCTTTTCATCACCATCCCATTAATATTAATGATGTATTTGGGGATTTTAGTATTAATTCCATCATTCGGGTTTCTGGCGCCGATTTTTGAATGGATCATAAATTTTACGAATGCTGTATTAAAATGGATTGCCAGTTTGCCTTATGCCAGCTTTTCATCAATATGGATTAATCTGCATGAATTTGCCTTGTTGAGCCTTTCGCTAGGATTGTTTATTTATGCATTGACAAAATTTAACAAACAACTTTTATTCTCTTCTTTATTTCTATTTGTTTGTTATCAACTTTTGATTGTGCGCGATGATCTAAAGGTTTTTCACCAGAGAAAAATCATTTTCTTTTCCCTAAGAAAAAATTATGCGGCTGCGTTTATTAATGGAAAAGAAGCTGTTTTAATTTCAGATTTAAATAGTGAAGATAAAAACTATGTCTTCTCTATTCAACCAGCATTAGCCCAATTACAATTAAAGAAGATATATTTTATTAATTTCAAGAAAGACACCGTTTTGGGACAATTTATATTAAAGAACAACCAGATTGCCTTTTTTCAATATAGGATACTTTTGATTGACGAAAATCTGAACAACAAAAAGATAAATGGAAATGCTATTTTTTCAAGTATCTGGTTAAGCGGGAATACTAAATTTAATTTAGCAAAAATGGATGTTGATGTAAAATATAAAACTGCAATAATCGATGCCTCTAATAAGGATTATAAAATTCAGATCCTAAAGAAGCACATGGAGAATAATGATAAAGATGTACATGTTTTAAAGAAAAATAAAGCATATTTGGTGCAACTAAGCCAATAACATGGAAAATCTGGTTTTATATCAGGTTGCTGAAAGAATAGCAACAATAACAATCAACCGGCCCGAAAAGAGAAATGCGTTAAACCCTCAACTTATCGCTGAATTAACTACCGCATTTATAAGGGCATCAGAAGATGATCAGGTAAAAGTGGTCATATTAAATGCAAATGGTGATGCATTTAGTGCTGGAGCCGATTTAGCATATCTTCAGCAATTACAGCACAATACATTTGAAGAAAACGTAGCCGATTCTAATCATTTAAAAAAACTATTTACCACTATTTATTACTTAACAAAGGTGGTTATTGCTCAGGTTGAAGGTCATGCCATTGCTGGTGGCTGTGGTTTAGCGACCATCTGTGATATTATTTTTGCTACTCCTGAAAGTAATTTTGGTTATACTGAAGTGAAAATTGGTTTTGTACCCGCTATAGTTTCCTGTTTTTTAAAACAAAAGGTGAGCGAATCCATCATCAAGGAAATTTTACTAACTGGAAAAACTTTCTCTGCAGAGCAGGCATTAAAATATAATTTGATAAATTTTGTAACAAATTCATCCGATATTCGTCAAAAAACGGGAGAATTTGCACTAAGTTTGTGCAAGGAGAGTTCAGGTAATTCATTAATGATTACGAAACAATTGATTAACCAAACTGTTAATCCACACTTAGAAAAGAGTTTGGAGATTGCGGTACAGATCAATGCCCGTGTAAGAGAAAGTGAGGATTTTAAAAAGGGGATTTCTTCATTTTTGAAAAAAGAAAAAATTAATTGGTAAATAACTTAAACTAAAATAAAAACATGTTCAAATCAATCAAAACTAGTGTTGTAGCTTTAATCTTAGTAAGTACTGCTATAATTGCTCATGCACAAAAGAAAATTGCTGAAGGTACTTTGGTATTTGCTGTAACCGCTAATGGCGCAACAACCGACGTTAAAACTAAATTTAACGGCAACTTAACTAAAATAGAAATTGAAAATGGGCCTGCCATGGTTAACATTATTTCAAATACGGCAGATAAAACCGGATTATTATTAATTGACGTTCCTGTAGCTCAAAAACAGTTTGCAGTAAAGGTGAGCAAAGCAGAAACAGAAGCACAGGAAGCTTTATTGCCAAAATATTCTGATTATAAAGCAACTGGTGAAAAACAAACAATTGCTGGATTAAGTGCTGAAAAATATACCTATAAAGATGACAAAGGTGCAGTTCATGAATTATGGGCAACAAAAGATATTGATATTGCTTCAGTTACCAATGGTGGTTTTTTTAAAGGCTTAGGTGCACTTCCTGTAAAATATTCTGCGTTAATTAATGGAGTAAATTCAGATCTGGTACTAAAATCTCTTTCTGAAGCCAAAGTTGGAGCCATTAGCACTGAAATTCCTGCCGGTTACGAAGTAGTAACTATGGAAGAATTGAAAGCCATGCAAGGTGGTGGTGAATAATTAACCAATTCCAGATAATTTACGGCTTTTTAACTGCCGGCTTTTTATTTAAATTAGCCGAAAAGTTAAAAAGCTTTTTTTATGCCCCAAAATTATATATGATTAAAAACTTATTACTCAGATTATCAATTGCCTGCATGGCAATATGTACGCTAATTGATGCAAAAGCCCAAAGTATCAACTGGGCAAAAGATGGTAACTCCTACTACCAGATTGCAAGCGGAGAAATTATTTCGGTTACCCTCCCTAAAAGCGACAAAAAAACAATTATTTCCAGAACGTTATTAACACCAGCAGGAAAAGGTAATGCCATTGCGGTAAGAAGTTTCCAATTGTCGGATGATGGTACAAAAGCATTAATTTACACCAACAGTAAAAAAGTTTGGCGTTATGATACCCGTGGCGATTATTGGCTGGCAGATTTAACCGCTAACAAGATTACCCAGATTGGAAAAGATAAACCTGCATCATCTTTAATGTTTGCAAAATTATCGCCCGATGGAAGTAAAGTAGCTTATGTAAGCAAACACAATTTATATGTAGAAAATATTGACGGAACTGGCGCTAAAGCCTTAACCACTGATGGCGCAGACCGCATGATCAATGGTACTTTTGATTGGGTTTATGAAGAGGAATTTGATTGCCGTGATGGTTTTAGGTGGAGTCCGGATGGGAAATCTATTGCTTATTGGCAGATTGATGCGACCAAGATCAAAAACTTTTTGATGATCAACAATACTGATTCGATTTATCCGTATACTATTCCGGTTGAGTATCCAAAAGTGGGCGAAAATCCATCTGCTTGTAAAGTTGGCATAGTTGATATCGCCACTGCGAAAACAAACTGGTTAAACGTTCCGGGCGATAATATCCAGCATTACATTCCACGGATGCAGTGGGTGCCAAACAGTAACAACATTATTTTACAACAGCTTAACCGTGAGCAGAACGAAAGTAAAGTGTTTATCTGCAATGCCAGTACCGGAGATGCAAAAGCGGTTTATACTGAAAAGGCAAAAGCCTGGATTGATGCACAGGATGAATGGAAATGGTTAAACGACAATAAAGAATTTACCATCGTATCAGACAAAGACGGTTGGAACCATTTGTATAGAATCAGTATTGATGGAAAAAAAGAAACATTGGTTACAAAAGGTAACTATGATGTAATTGATGTGAAGTTGATTGATGTAAAAAACAATATGGTTTATTTCCTTGCTTCACCAACAAATGCCACTCAGAAATATCTTTTTAAAACGAAGTTAGATGGCAAGGGAAAATTAGAGCAGGTTACCCCTTCTGTTTTACCAGGAACACATAATTATGATATTTCTCCAAATGCAGCTTTTGCCCGTCATACGTATAACAGTTCAATCGTAAGGCCAATTACCGAGTGGATGAATTTTACTACCGGGAATCCATTTACGATGGATGGAAGCATAACTACCCAATTATCAAAACAGGAAGCTGCTAAAAACAAAGTTGAATTTTTCAAAGTAACCACCGAAGATGGCATTGAAATGGACGGATGGATGAAAAAACCTGATAATTTTAATCCTGCTAAAAAATACCCGGTTGTATTTTATGTCTATGGTGAACCTGCTTCTCCTACAGCAGCGGATACTTATGGCGCAGGAAGAAACTTCTTATATGCTGGCGACATGGCCAAAGATGGTTATATCTATATTTCAATGGATAATAGAGGTGCCCCTGTACCAAAGGGAAGCACTTGGCGTAAAAGTATTTATAAAAACATCGGCGTGCTTAATATCCGCGACCAGGCCATGGCAGCTAAAAAACTATTGGCGACTAACGCTTTTATGGATAAAGACCGTGTAGCCGTTTGGGGCTGGAGCGGCGGCGGTTCATCTACCTTAAATCTAATGTTCCAATATCCAGAAATTTACAAAACAGGTATTGCAATTGCAGCGGTTGGTAATCAATTAACCTACGATAATATTTATCAGGAGCGCTATATGGGTACCCCTCTCCCAAGTAAAGAGGCGTATATTAAAGGTTCTCCTGTTACTTATGCTAAAAACTTAAAGGGAAATTTATTGTATATCCATGGTACCGGCGATGATAATGTACACTATCAGAATGCCGAAATGTTGATCAATGAACTGATTAAAAACAAAAAGGTTTTTCAACTGATGAGCTATCCTAACCGTACACACAGTATCTCAGAAGGTGAAGGAACAAGCGAACATTTATCGTTAACCTACACCAAGTTTTTAAAAGAAAACTGCCCTCCGGGAGCAAGATAGAAAATTTTAAAAAGCAGCTTTCGGGCTGCTTTTTTTTATGCGATAAAACTTTGGGTAAGCATAGCGGTTACAATAGCTATCCCGAAACTTAACAAAGTTCCGATCAGTACGTATTCGGTTAGTTTCAGATCGTGTTTTTCTTTTAGGTCGCCAAACCTGAATATCGATTTTGCGGCAAGTAAAAAACCAACAGCCTCAAAATGATTGGTAAGTATAAACAGAAAAATCAATGTCCTTTCCAATATCCCAATGTATTTACCTGCATTCTCTAATGATTTTGGGCTGTCGGGCTGATTGTCCGGGATCCATTTAGCAATGATCACCTTCATTACAATCGATGTAGGCATGGTTAAAAACAAAGCACCTGAAATTAACACCCAGGTATGTGGATCGTTTAAAAAACCAATATCCAGGCTTCCTTTATAGAAAAGATGCCACACGGCCACAATCGAGCTAAGGTGCAAAACCTGATCAGCAAAAAATAGTAGACGGGTATTTTTATGGGTCTGAAATATGGATTTTAACGCATCAATGATCAAATGGATGATACCTATTGTTAAAGCCGTTTTCCAAACATCAAAACTTAAAAAAATAACAAATATCAGAGCCACATGTATCATTACATGTAAATAGAGCTTGGTTGATTTTAATTTTCTGCTCTCTTTATCTTTTACCCAGGTATTTGGCTGCAAAAAGAAATCACCGATTAAGTGGGCAATAATAAGTTTGATTAAATAGATATCCATTATTTCAAAATCGTCTGGTTCAATTTTTTACGGTAAAGCCTGTCCATTTCCATTATTTCGGTATAATGTGCGCGTTTTAGCGCTTCGCTTACCGAAGATTGCGTTCTGCCTGAAATGGCTGCAAGTTCGCTTTGTAACAGGTTTTCATTTTCCAGCGCAAGTTTTACCATTTCTGCGGCTACTATCCCCCAGCTATCCATGGCAATTAACGACAGTTTAATTATGATATTAATTTCTTCATCAAAATCAGGAAAATCCGTTTTAATGGCTAAGTTGGTTTTAGCCTGCTTTAAACTATCAAAGGCTGCCCCCGAGTTGATAAAGGCATCTCCACTTGATTCGGAAAGCTTTTTACGCTTATTTTTTATCCCGCCAATACCAATGCCCATCCTTACGTCGGCAGGTTTATTTACCCTTATACATGCTTTTAAATAAGCAGCCACCTTAATTGCATTTTCCGGCTCAACCTCAACCTGAAAACTATCCCCACGAAAGATTTCCCACTTGCCATGTTGGCCTGAAGTTGCTTTTAACGCTGTTTTTAAGCTCAACAACCAGCTGTTTTTAATCTTTCTCGAACCTACAATATCACCTGTTACAATACAAATCATACTACAATATCGAATATATTATTCATATTTCAAAAATAATATCGGCTAATTAGCCGATATTTCAATTTATCTGGTAATTAGCCGATATTTTAAATTATCGGGTTTTTAGCCGATATTAATTTAAAACTAATCAATAAATTTATTGTTTACTAGCTATGGCACTAATAGAATTTACCAAAAGAGGGATTTACTGTAAGCAAGGCAATTTTTATGTAGACCCTTGGTGGCCTGTAGATTATGCAGTAACCACACATGGGCATAGTGATCATGTTCGTTTTGGAAATAAATACTATCTCTGCCATACTTTAACAAAGCCTATCATCAAACGCAGGATCAGCGAAGATTTAAATGTAGAAACATTGGAATATGGAGAAAGCATTACCCGTAATGGCGTGAATATTTCATTTTTCCCTGCAGGGCACATTATTGGATCGGCACAGGTACGGCTCGAATATAAAGATGAAATTTGTGTTATCTCTGGTGATTATAAAATTGAAGATGACGGCATTACCACGCCTTTCGAGCCTGTAAAATGCCATTCTTTTGTTTCTGAAAGTACTTTTGGCTTACCTGTTTACAAATGGCAAAAGCAGGAAATTGTTTTTAATGGCATCAGGAGCTGGATAAGTGATAATATTACACAACAAAAAACAAGTGTATTAATTGCCTATAGTTTGGGCAAAGCACAACGTTTAATTAAAAACCTGGCTGGTGATATCCCTATTTATGTACATAACAGTATTGCTAACCTGAATGAAGTAATTATTGATGCAGGTGTAAATCTTCCCAAAACTATCCGAATTACTCCTGAAACCACTAAAGATGAATTACAGAAAGGAATTGTAATTGTACCGCCTGCCATGCGGGATAGCCGCTGGATTAAAAACTTAACCCACCCGGTTACTGGTATATGTTCCGGCTGGATGCAAGTTCGGGCGCATCGCCGTTGGCAAAGTGCCGATGCAGGCTTTGCGCTGAGCGACCATGCAGACTGGCCCGGCCTAATGGAAGCTATTACTGCAACAGGCGCAGAAAAAGTATACGTTACACATGGTTTTACAGCTGCTTTTAGCCGGTTTTTAAACGATGCAGGTATAGAAGCTGCTGAAGTGTTAACTAAGTTCGGGCAAGAGGATGATGAGGAAAATAAAGTAGATTTGGTTGATCAAAACGAAAATAAATAAGGATGAAACGTTTTGCCCAATTGATCCAACAGCTCGAACTGAGCAATAAAACCAATGATAAAATTTCGGCATTGGTTAATTATTTTAACTATGCCGATGATAAAGATAAAGTATGGGTAATTGCCTTATTTACGGGTAAAAAACCTAAAAGACCAATTAAATCAGCCCTGCTTAAATACTGGGCGATAGCCATTACCGAAACACCAGAATGGTTATTTGCCGAAAGTTATGCCAATGTCGGCGATTTAAGCGAAACCATTGCTTTATTATTACCCCCTGCCGAAAACACATCAAATTTACAATTGCATACATGGATAGAAGAGTTGCACGATTTGGAAGGTAAAGATGATGAAACGAAAAAAGAATTTATTTTAAATGCCTGGAATAAACTAGAAACACAAGAACGTTTTATTTTTAACAAACTAATCTCTGGAAATTTCAGGATTGGTGTTTCCAATAAAATGCTGGTTAATGCGCTGGCTAAACAGAGTAGTTTAGATAGTGCGCAGATTATGCACAGCATCATGGGTAAATGGAATCCTTATGAAATTACCTTTCACGAACTGATCAATGGTATCCATGTGAATACCGATAATTCCTGGCCTTACCCCTTTTGCCTCGCGTATGCTTTAGAGCAGGAACCTGAAAAACTGGGCGATATTTCCGAATGGCAGGCCGAATGGAAATGGGATGGTATCCGCGGGCAGATTGTAAAACGGAATGGAGAACTCTTTATCTGGAGCCGTGGAGAAGAACTGGTTACAGAACAGTTTCCTGAGTTGCATTTTATGATCGATGTTTTGCCTGATGGCGTGGTTTTGGATGGCGAAATACTGGCTGTGCAGGATAAACAGGTGTTATCATTCAGTACATTACAACAACGCTTAAACCGTAAAACAATTAATAAAAAACAATTGGAAGAAGCTCCTATTGGATTTTTTGTTTATGATATTTTAGAATATGAAGCCAAAGATTTCAGGCAGGAACCTTTAAGTATAAGACGAAAAATACTTGAGCAATTGAACGGTGATTTAGATGAAAGTCCGGTGATAATATCTCCGGTAATCAATTGCAGTTCGTGGGAAGAATTGGCTGATTTAAGACAAACTTCGAGATCGATCAACAGCGAAGGGATTATGCTTAAAAAATTAACCTCTCATTATCACAGTGGAAGAAAACGGGGCGATTGGTGGAAATGGAAAATCAATCCCTACACGGTTGATGCGGTAATGATCTACGCCCAAAAAGGAAGTGGCAGAAGGGCTAACTTTTTTACCGATTATACCTTTGCAGTTCGTGATGGTGAAAACTTAGTCACGATTGCAAAAGCCTATTCGGGCTTAACAGATAAGGAAATTAAAGAAGTAAATTCGTTCGTAACCCGTAATGCAATTGAAAAATTTGGACCGGTACGTACAGTAAAACCCGAACTGGTTTTCGAAATTGCTTTTGAAGGAATTGCGGAAAGTAAACGGCATAAAGCAGGTTTAGCTTTACGTTTTCCACGTATATTGCGTTGGCGAAAAGATAAAAAAGCAGATGAAATTAATACTTTGGAAGACTTGAGGCAGTTGTTACAATCTACCTTGTAATGCGATTCCATGGCCTGTGTCCTCATAGACCATTATCATAACTCAAAGATTTCGGTCAGTGGGGACACAGACCGAGGAAATAGGTATTTTTAAACCTCGCAGGTTTTAAAAACCTGCGAGGTTTTGAGGACACAGACTGAGGGGTGGTTTAGCTTGAACAGCTTGCCTGGCGATTTTAAACCCGACAGGAGCGGCACCCTTTTTTGCTAGAATATAATTGATGTCAAAAGAAAAATCACAAAAAAGGTAAAGCGTATGGCGGGACTGCTGTAACCGAAGGAGTACTATTATTGCTTTTCAAAAAAAAATTAAGCCATGCTTTGTGTCTGCACAGACTATAATTCGAGAATTTTCGGTCTGTGAGGACACAGTCCGAGGAATATAACTATCAAAGAAACAGTATTTAATCATGGATCAAACCAAAACCAAAGGTTATAAAAAGATAAAAGCCTGGCTAAAGACCAATAAACGTAAGCCTTTTCAGTTTCAGGAAGATGCCTGGCAGTATTATCTGAATGGTTACAGTGGTTTGGTAAATGCGCCTACAGGTTTTGGGAAAACATTTTCTTTATTTCTAGCAGTAGTGATTGAAGCTTTAAATGCCTCAGAAGCGAACAACAAAAAAGCGAAAGATCGTTTGCAGTTAATCTGGATTACCCCACTCCGCTCTTTGGCTAAAGATATTGCAAGGGCCATGCGCGAAACTTTACTGGAGCTGGAATTAGATTGGCACGTTGGTGTGCGCAATGGTGATACCTCTCAGGCAGAAAAATTGCAGCAGAAAAAATCGATGCCAGAAATTTTATTGATTACCCCGGAAAGCCTGCATTTGTTACTGGCACAAAAGGGTTCCTCAACCCTATTCCGAAATCTTAAATGCATTGTGGCGGATGAATGGCATGAACTTTTGGGCAGTAAACGGGGTGTGCTGGTTGAGTTAGCCGTTTCTCGAGTTAAAGGCTTACAAAAGCTTGAAAAAAATCAGTTTTTAAGGATTTGGGGGATATCAGCAACCATTGGAAATATTGAGGAAGCGCTTGATGTGCTCGAACCTAATATCGAAGCCAAGCGGATTATTGTTAAAGCTGATTTAGAAAAGAAAATCGTAATTAAATCCATTATACCCGACGATATTGACACACTACCCTGGGCAGGGCATTTAGGCTTAAAACTGGCCTATAAATTATTACCCATTATCGAGAAAAGTAAAACGACCTTAATTTTTATCAATACCCGCGGACAATCGGAAATGTGGTATCAGCATTTGTTGAATATCGAACCGGAACTGGCGGGGAGAATTGCCATACACCATGGATCGATAGATTTTGAGCTTCGTAACTGGATTGAAGATGCCTTACATACGGGACAGCTTAAAGCCGTTATTGCTACTTCCTCGCTGGATTTGGGGGTAGATTTTAAACCTGTTGATACCGTTGTTCAGGTAGGATCGCCAAAAGGTGTTGCCCGTTTTTTACAAAGGGCGGGCCGCTCTGGCCACTCCCCGCATGAGGTATCTAAAATATATTTTTTACCTACTCATGCTTTAGAACTGGTTGAAGCGGCAGCAATTAAAGAAGCGGCTAAAACCAACAATATAGAAAGCAGAGAGCCTTTTATTATGGTGTTTGACACCTTAGTTCAATACCTGGTTACATTGGCCATAGGCGACGGATTTGATGATAAAGTTATTTATGAAGAAATTAAAAATACACATGCTTTTAAACTTATTCTTCCTGAAGAATGGACCTGGGTTATGCAATTTATCACCTCTGGAGGAGATAGTTTAAGTGCTTATACCGAATTTAAAAAGGTAGTTAAGGATGAAGATGGGCTTTGGAAAGTGAAAAGCAGGCAATTGGCCATGCGACACAGGTTACATATCGGAACAATCGTAAGTGATGCGATGCTGAAAGTCAAATTCATTTCTGGCGGTTATATCGGAATGGTGGAAGAATATTTTGTTACCCGTTTAAAAGCCGGAGATAATTTTCGTTTGGCCGGACGAGTTTTGGAGTTTGTTCAGGTAAAAGACATGACGGTTGTAGTAAGATTAAGTAAACAGAAAAACGCAATTTCGCCAAGCTGGAATGGCGGCCGCTTACCCCTATCTTCCAATTTAGGATCAGTTTTAAGAAAAAAATATAATGAGGCGTTGGATAAAACCCATCAGGATGAGGAATTAGATTCTGTTTATCCACTATTCTTATTACAGGAAAAGCGATCTCACGTACCCAAAAACGACGAATTACTGATAGAACTCATCAATAACAAAGAAGGTTTTCATCTCTTTGCCTATCCATTTGAAGGGCGTTTGGTGCATGAGGTTTTGGCAGCGCTGGTAGCGTATCGTTTAAGTAAATTGCTACCCATCAGTTTTTCTATTGCCATGAACGATTATGGCTTTGAGCTTTTGAGCGAAATAGAAATTCCAATGGACGAATCGATTGCCTACGAGGTTTTTTCACCTAAGAACTTAACCGAAGACATTACGCTGAGCATCAATTCAACTGAAATGGCAAGAAGGAAATTTAGAGATATTGCCTGCATTTCCGGACTCGTTTTCCAGGGCTATCCGGGCAAATATGTAGCCAATAAGCACCTCCAGTCATCTGCTGGTCTATTTTTTAATGTTTTTAGCGATTACGATAAACATAATTTACTTTTGCGACAGGCTTACGATGAGGTTTTTTATCAGCAACTGGAAGAACCCAGGTTAGCAGACGCTTTAGAAAGGATTCAGAATGGAGCGATTATTATCACCAATCCGAAAAGTTTTACGCCACTATCTTTTCCAATCAAAGTAGACAGTTTGCGGGAAAATATGAGTTCAGAAGAATTAGAACAGCGGATTGCCAGAATGAAGGCCGAATCTGAGAAAATTAAATAAATACATCTTCTTGCGACCTGTCGAAAATTAAAAGATCCTTCGACAAGCTCAGGATGAAATAGCATAAAATAAATGACCATTACAAGCCAGGGTGAAGAACTGATTTTAGATAAAGAAAGGGCTTTATTTTTACCCAAGCATCAACTTTTAGCCATAAGCGATTTGCATTTAGGTAAATCCGCACACTTCCGTCAGGCCGGTTTGCAAGTACCTGCTACCATTGCGCAAACAGATCTTCAGCGTTTAAGTTTATTGATTAAACAGTATAACCCAAAAACACTGCTGATTAATGGTGATATGTTTCATCATGGTTTGAATACCGATATTGATGAATTTTTAGCATGGAGAAAACAATATCAGGAACTTAATCTTCTATTGGTAAAGGGGAATCACGACAGACTTTCGGGTGCCAATTATGCTGCGATGAACATCGAAATACATGAATCAAATTATTGTTTAGGGCCTTTCTGTTTTATCCATGATGCACCCAATTGTACCGATGAAGAATTGTATCCTATCAGTGGCCATATCCACCCAGGTGTAACTATAGTGGGTAAAGCGAAACAAAGATTAAAATTTCCTTGTTTTTATTTCGGCAAGGATTATGCTGTTTTACCTGCTTTTAGCTTGTTTACAGGGCTTTATACTATCTATCCGAAAGCAAACGAACGTATTTTTGCGGTAACGCCTAAAAGTGTTGTAGAAGTTTAGTGGCTAAGCATGTGTATCAATCACCTGCTTCAATTGCGAAGCTTGTAAAACACCACTTTGCCTCCATACCTGCTTTCCTTTTTTGAACAGAATTAAAGTAGGAACACTTTGAACATTGAACGATGAAGCGGCTGGTTGATTTTTATCGATATCTACTTTAATAATCGATACTGAATCTCCCAACTGCGATTTTAATTGTTCCAAGATCGGTTTCATCATTTTACAGGGACCACACCACTCAGCAAAAAAATCTACCAATACAGGTTTATCACCGTTAATTAAATCTGAAAACTTAGACATGATATTTATCTTTATTTAGAAACAACAAATAATTGGATTGGTTTTTAACTTAAGAAGTCAAGTTTTTTTAAAACTTGACTTCTTAATGTATTTTCGCTCTGAAAATCAGCGATTATTTAAGCGCTTATTGGCAATTCTGCAGCTAAGGCAGCAACCCAACCTTCAAACAAAGCTTTTTCGATTTTGATTACTTCAGCTGCATGATTTTCCCAATCGTCAGAAAAACTAACCAATTGATTCATCATTTCTTCAAGGTGCCCTTCCTCTTCCAAAATAATGGATTTTACGTTCACCTTGCTTTTAGCTTCATCTAAAACGGCCTGATAAATTGGATACAGTTCATCTGCACGCACTTCGATGGCGTAAGTCACAAATAAATACGCCGCGAATTTTAAGTCGTAACCGGAAAGATTAAATACAGCTTTTAAATAACGGCAAACCGCAATATCTAAAGCATGTAAATAGTATTTTGTATGATTTGGAGATAACAGCTCGGCATTGGTATAAGTTTTACAAAGCGCGTCGTCAATCTTCGAAATTTGCTTTTTTAAATAATAAGCATGACGATGTTCTTCTGCAGCATGTTTAAGAATAATCAGGTTTACATTTTCTTTATGCTCAGAAGCTGAAATCTTCTTTGCACCTGCATTTTCCATATAAGATAACGTATTTAACCATTTGGCATGCAATACGTTATCCGAAACTATCGATTTTAAATTTGACGCTAACATTCTTGATTGTTAAACTGGTAATTGTTGGTATCAAGCCAACTGAAAACTTTTAATTGAAAACTGCAAACTGATTAAATTTCTCTGTTCAGGTCCCAGCTTTCTAAATAATCTGCAACTCTCCGTACAAACATTCCTCCAAGAGAACCATCTACAACCCTGTGGTCGTACGATAATGATAAAAACATCATATGCCTGATCGCAATCACATCACCGTGCTCGGTTTCCAACACTGCAGGTTTCTTCTTAATGGCGCCCACTGCCAAAATTGCCACTTGTGGCTGGTTAATAATTGGCGTGCCCATTACATTTCCGAAACTACCCACATTGGTTAATGTAAAAGTTCCACCTTGCGTTTCATCAGGCTTTAATTTAGAGTTTCTCGCTCTAATAGCTAAATCATTAACTGCTTTTGTTAAGCCAACTAAATTTAACTGATCAGCATTTCTAATTACAGGAACAATTAGATTTCCACTTGGTAAAGCAGCAGCCATACCAATATTGATATCACGCTTTTTGATAATCTGTGTGCCATTAACTGAAACATTGATCATCGGGAAATCTTTTATTGCTTTAGCAACTGCCTCTACAAATATTGGAGTAAATGTTATTTTTTCATTTTCACGTTTCTCGAAACTGTTTTTTACTTTATTACGCCATAAAACCATATTGGTTACATCGGCTTCAACAAAAGAAGTAACATGCGGAGAAGTGGTTTTACTCATTACCATATGATCGGCAATCAACTTGCGCATCCTGTCCATCTCAATAATTTCGTCGCCACCACTCACACTGGTTGTTGAAGTTTTATTTACAACCGGTGCTGAACTTACTTTATTTTCTACTATTTGGCTTGTTGGTGGTGCAGGTGGCGTTAAAACAACTGTTTTGGTTTTTGAAATGGATTCTCCATTATTTTTATCAGCGATATATACTAACAAGTC
Source organism: Pedobacter alluvionis (assembly GCF_003664035.1). Taxonomy (GTDB): domain Bacteria; phylum Bacteroidota; class Bacteroidia; order Sphingobacteriales; family Sphingobacteriaceae; genus Pedobacter; species Pedobacter alluvionis. The sequence goes on along the minus strand of NZ_RCCK01000012.1, from coordinate 205,457 downwards.
ATCTTTAGTTAACCGTCCGTCAGCACCAGAGCCTTTAATCGCATCTAACTCAGCTAATGAAATATTTTCTTGAGCAGCAATACTTTTAACCAGAGGGGAATAAAAGCGTTCAGACGCGCTGAAATCAGTTGCTACGTTCGCATTTTCTGATGGTAGTTGTTCAATACCGGGAATAGTCTCAATTTTTTCTTCAGCTACTGGTTTTTCTGCAACTGGTGCTTCAGTTGTAGCGTCCTTTCCGCCTTCGGTTTCAATAATGGCAATTACATCGCCCACCTGGGCAACTTCATCTGCAGCAAATAACTGTTTTACCAATTTACCGGCAACCGGAGATGGAACTTCAGAATCTACCTTATCGGTAGCGATTTCCAGAATGGTATCATCTAAATCAATAGAATCACCTGGTTGTTTTACCCATTTAATCACCGTTGCTTCCGCAACACTCTCACCCATTTTTGGTAACAATAGTTCGTATTGAGCCATATTAAATTACAGTATTTTATATTGGTAACGCTACAAAAATACAGTTTTTATTCTTTCTAAACTGTTTCTTTAAGGAGATTTAATAACATGGCCAATGCCGATGCAGCAGAACGTTCAATGTTTTGAATCCGTTTGTTACTGAAATTAAACACCTTAGCTACAGTTTTGTTTTTTGAAGAAATTGCAATCCATACCGTACCAACCGGTTTATCGTCTGTTCCACCCCCCGGACCAGCTATGCCACTAACGGCAATGGCGTAATCGGTTTTAAAATGTTTTATTGCGCCTTCGGCCATTTCGGTCACAGTTTGCTCACTTACGGCACCGAAGGTGTTTAACGTACTTTCTTCTACGCCAAGAATAGATTCTTTAAGTTCGTAGGCATAAGCTACTGCCCCACCCCAATAAACCGAAGAAGAACCAGCATGTTGTGTAATTAAATGGGCAATGTATCCACCGGTACAGCTTTCTGCTGTCGATAAAGTAAGTCCTTTACTTTTCATGAGGTTCAGAATCGCTTTTTCCAGGGGAATATCTTCATCGGTTACCACAAACTTATTCACTTTTGATATGATCTGTTTAGCGTAAACTTCAACCTCTTTGTTCAATTCTGTTTCATTATCGCCTTTGGCTGACAAACGTAAACGTACCTGCCCTAATTTTGGCAGATAAGCCAGTTTGATATGCGCCGGTAAGCTATCTTCAATTTCCTCAATCTCTTTGGCCAGAAATGATTCGCCTATATTTGCCGTGAGTATGGTTTTGTGAACAATAAAGGGCAACTTAAATCTGCTTGTAATTCTGGGTAGAATTTCATCATCCATCAGGTACATCATCTCGTAAGGCACACCTGGCATGGATACAAAAATGGTGTTGTTTTGTTCAAACCACATGCAAGGCGCAGTACCATTTTTATTTACAATAACCTCACAACCATCAGGAACATCGGCTTGCTGAATATTAATATCCAATAAAGGACGTTTGTATTTTTCGAAAATCTGACGAACCATTTCCAATGCACCAGGATCATTACGGAAGCCCATATTGAAATACTTTGCCAAAGTTTTCTTGGTAATATCATCTTTGGTGGGGCCTAGACCACCAGTAATTAAAACAAGATCTGCACGTTTTTCGGCAAGTTCGAGCGCTTCTAAAATATGTTGTTCATCATCAGAAACTGAAGTAATCTGCTTAACGGAAACGCCAATTAAATTTAACTGTTTAGCCATCCAGGCAGAATTGGTATCAACGATTTGGCCAATGAGTATCTCATCGCCAATGGTAATTATTTCGGCTAGCATAAATTTATCGGTATGTGCTGTAAAAACCTTGTCTTTTGCTCAATTTCAAATCCTGCAATATTGATGCCTTAACTTTTATGGTAAGAGAATAACTTTTGTAAGCACCAAATGGAACCCATTGTACACTCATATCCCAACAATGTAAATCGCGATAAATAGCTAAATTCATTGGTGTTAAACCATTATTCTTAAAATCGTAACCAGATTGAAAAGTAACTTTCCACTTTGGTGTTAAGTTAACATCGCCATTAAATGTTAATGTGTTCGAAAGGCTGGTCGTGTTTCCGTCATTTTGATATTGGAAACTATAAGCAAACGAGAAGTTCCAGGGAATGTTAAAATCAACGAAGGCATTCGGATCACGACTTATAGCCGCCAATTGTTCTGACTGTATATCAGTCAACCCTTTTTTATTGGCTGCTTCACCTAATTTATCGTTAGCCTCATTTTTACGTTTTAACGCTTCTGGGTTTAAACTGTAATCGAACGAGAAGCCAAAGTTGGTTAAACGGGGTAAAAATTTACCTTTTTGAAAAAATAAACGATCTTCTCTAATTTTTGAAGACAGGCCATTAACCAGGGTATCTTTAAGTGAATATGGATCTAATGTTCCATTGTAATTTATCCCCAATTTATCTGTAAACTGCGACCGGCCACTAAAACCAATGGTAGATAATTTGTAGGATGTAGCCAGGAAATTATATGAACCACTAAAACTCAAACCCTGGATGATTGGGATCTTTTTTGAGCCAGTTCCGGTTGTATCATTCTTATTCCTCACCTTTAGTTCAACGGTATTATCCAAACCAAAACCAATTGACGCGTTGGGGCCACCAAAAGAACCTGGCTGTGCCATACCATCAAAAATAGAATATTTTAAAGGTTGCCCGCTGATGTAAATTTGATTTCCATCCTGATTTATTGCGGGTCTAAAAGGCCCTGCCCCTGCTTTGGTAAAATCCGGAGAGTAAGAGAAAGATACATTTGGGGTCATTACATGCCTCATTGCCTGTATCTTACCGGCCGGATTAAAATCTCTTCTTCCGTAAATTTTAGTCGACATACTTGTTGACAAACTATAACTTCCTGCTCTTTTAAAGCCACTGATGGTATCTTCCCTAAATGAAAAAGTATTGTCGGCATAACTGGTGTATCTTCTATTTACACTCTGGAAATTCCAAACTTCGTTGTAGGTACCGCCCAAACTAAAGTTAAGATATTTCAAAGCTGTGAACGACATATTTATAGGAATACTGTGCGAAAAACCACTCCTTAAACGTTTTAAACCATCATTTTGAAAAAGCAAACTATCAAAAGTATCAATGCGATTTGTTCCCTGTAAGCTATAACCTACCGTAATTTTTTGATACCATTTTTGCTCGCCTACTGCATTTTTAGAACTAAATGGGTTAAATGTAGGCACGTTGAAAGTCATTTCAGGTAATCTAAGCGATATTGCTCTTGTACTTAAAGTCTGATCACTTGATGCAGCCAAAGAGAAATTCATGCCGTTAGAATAAGCCTTAGCATAACTGATACTACTACTTGTCGAGTTGGTTGCTATCGTATTAATATCGTAAGAAGCACCAGCAGCGGTATTTTTATAGTATCCTCTTCTTCCCGTTGATACCAATCTTACACTTGCACTAAATGTAGTACCAGGATTGGCATTGGCATTTTGGCTATGGCTCCAGTTAATACTAAAGTTTTTGGTGGGGTTTCTAAAAGCCTCAGTGCCTTCTAAACCATCTTTAAAACTAGAGTAAGCTAAGTTGATATTACCATTGTATTTATATCTTTTGGTATAATTACTCAGTACGCTCGTTTCATAAGAGCCGTTGGTATAAATAGAACCTAAAAGTTTAGCATCCCAATAATCGTTTAATCCGAGATAATAACCACCGTTTTGTAAGAAAAATCCCCTTGTTGCATCTTCGCCTGGTGTGGGAAGGATTACACCTGATGTTCGTTTATTTGGTTTAGGAAAAAATGCAAATGGCAGCCCCAGGAAAGTAGGAATATCTTCAATAATCATGTAAACTGGTCCCGTAATAATCTGCTTTTCCGTTACTACCCCTTTAGAAATCATTAATCCAAAATGAGGATGTGGAAGATTACAGGTACTGTACATTACATTTTTAATGTGCAACTCATCATCTATCTGCTTTTTACTCTGTCCGCCAGAGAAGAAACCACCTTCCTGCTCAGAAAAAACACCATATACCTTGGCCCGGGTTGTTTCTGAATTGTAAAAAATAGAATCGGCTATGGCAGTTCCTTCGGCACCTGATTTAAAAATCGGTTTCCCGCTATATCTACCAGTTTTTGGATCTTTAACACCACGGGCGAAAATAGAATTTTGCTTTTTATCATACTTGATAAAGGCCGCATCTAGCTCAAAATCACCGTATACCACCCTTGCATTTCCGTATAAATAGACAATACTTTTATCGGCACTCATTTTTACCGAATCCTCTGCTTTGTATTCTACTTTCTGGTCAATACTGCTGTTATTTTTGCCTGTCTTTTTAGTGGTATCCTTTTTGGTTGTGTCTTGCCTGATGATTTGTTGCAATGAAAAATGAGAAAATGCGTTAGCTTTACCAACAACAAGTGTTAATAAAATGACAGATATTAGTAAAATAGAGCTCTTCAGGAGTTTCAAATTCGTGTTTGAATGTTATTTTTGCACCGATGTTTAATCAAAAACGTTCAAAATTAGTGAAAAATATACCATTGATGTATCTTAAATCCATTTTAACAATTATTATTTATTTAGTGTTATCAAATTCATTTGATAATCAGGTGTTTGCGCAGGAATATAAAATTAAAACAATTGTGATCGACGCCGGTCACGGTGGTAAAGATGGTGCAACGCATGGAGTGTATTCTAAGGAAAAAGATGTGGCACTTAAAACCGCATTAAATCTTGGCCGGGCGCTTCAGGATAGTTTGAAAGATATTAAAGTTATTTATACCCGCGAGTCGGATGTGTTTATTCCTTTATATGAGCGTATCAATATTGCAAATAATGCAAAGGCCGATTTATTTATTTCCATTCACTTAAATGATATGCCTGTTAGGGTATCAAGAGTGGTAGATTATTATAAGAAAGTACGGGGTAGAAAAGTACCCGTTTACAGAACCGTTACCTCTAAGAGCACCTCAACAAGAGGAACGGAAACCTTTGTATCTGGAACAGGCCGTTTAGGTGAACAGGATGAAGTGATCAAAAGAGAAAATGCATCCATGTTTCTGGAAGAGAATTATCAGAAAAACTATGAGGGTTTTATTGCGAATACCCCCGAAAGTGATATTATGTTATCCTTAATGAAACAAACGAATAGAGAGAGAAGTTTAAAGTTTGCTTCAATGCTTCAGCAGGAATACGTTAATGCTGGCCGGATCAACCGGGGCGTACAAGAGAAAAGCCTTGCCGTTTTGGCTCGTGCAGCGATGCCCGCCGTATTAACAGAAATAGGTTTTGTGAGTAATCCGGAAGAAGAGGACTATATGAACTCTCCTGAAGGACAAAATGAAATTGTAAGTGGCATTATTAAAGCGATTAAAAATTATAAACGTATAGCCGAAACATCATTTTAAATATCCTTTAATATCCCGAATGCATGAAGATTAAACTTCTGATTACAATATTCTTATTTTCGTTACTCGTTGTTGAAAAAGTACCCGCTCAGGGATATAAGATCAAAACAATTGTTATTGATCCTGGCCATGGAGGAAGAAAACCTGGAGCCTCCGGTAGTTTTTCGAAAGAAAAAGATATTTCGTTGAAGGTTGCTTTGAAGCTAGGTGCATTATTAAACGAGGAAATGCCTGAAATTAAGATAATTTTCACACGTAAAACAGATATAGACGTTGATTTATACAGAAGGGCCGAAATAGCGAACGAAGCTAAAGCAGATCTTTTTATATCCGTACATTGCAATTCAATGCCTCCAGGCAACAAGCATATTAAAGGTGTTGAAACATTGGTTGCAGGATCGCACCGGTTAAAGGAACAAGATGCGGCCATACGCGAGAATGCCGATATTAAATTGGAAAAGAACTACAAAAGTAAGTATGATGGTTACGATCCGGGTAATCCGAGTAGTTTTATTCTTTTATCGCTTTTAAAAAATACCTTTCGAGACAAAAGCATTAAATTTGCAAAATTAGTACAGAACAGTTATATCAAACGGGATGAGCGATTTAGCCGCGGTGTTAAAGAACAGGGGGTTTTGGTATTGCAACGCTGTGGTATGCCTGCAGTTTTAACAGAAGTAGGTTTTATCTCGAATACAGAGGAAGAAAAATATATTAATTCTCAAAAAGGACAGAACGAGATCGCCAATTCTATTTTGGAAGCAATAAAAACATACAAAAAAAATATTGAGGTTAAATAAGTGGCATTATAAATGATAGTTATTTTAACTTTGAAAAAAAATATAAATCAGATACCAAACAAATAGTGCCGCCTTTATGTATTTATAGGGTTTAGCACAATAAAAAAATAATACGCTCTAACAAGTGAAGAAAACAGATCTCAGCACTTGTAGCCATTAAATAAAACACTCATGAAGATTAAGAACGAAACCAAAGTAGGTATTTTAGCTGCATTTGCCATTGCTTTATTAATAATTGGATATAATTTTTTAAAAGGAAATTCAATTTTCTCAAGTGAAACTACATTATATGCAAAATATACCAGGGTTGACGGTTTAACTGTATCAAAACCTATCCTTATTAATGGTTATCAGATTGGCCGCGTGGCTAAATTGGAGCTACAGGGAGACGGTAGCATTATCGCTACGTTAAGCGTAAACAGTAAGTACGAAATTCCCGAAAACAGTATTGCGCGCTTAGAAGGTACAGATCTTTTGGGTAGCAAGGCTATTGTAATGTCGTTAGGTAACTCTAAAAAAATGGCTGAAGATGGTTTTACCTTAAATGCTAATGTAGAAAAAGGTTTAATGGAGCAGGTACAGCCGGTTCAAAAGAAAGCGGAATTAATCATCGGTAAAATGGATTCTATTTTAAGTAGTGTCAATTCTATCCTGAACCCTAACTTTCAGAAAAACGTTGATAAAAGCTTTAATAGTATTGCGGGTACATTAGCTTCGTTAGAAACAACCTCGAAAAAAGTTGATGGTTTAGTAGGTTCGGAAAGTAAACGTATTGAAGCTATCTTTAGGAATGTAGAAGGCATTACTGCAAACTTAAATAACAACAACCAAAAAATAAGTGATATTTTAACCAATATTAATACCGTTACCGATAAGTTTGCTGCTGCAAACTTTAAACAGACTTTAGATAATGCAAACAATGCTATTGCTGATTTACAAAGCGTAATTTCTGGAATTAAAAGTGGAAAAGGCAGTTTAGGATTGTTACTAAACGACGATAAAATGTATCAGAATTTAAATAATGCTTCAAAAAATCTTGATGAATTAATGATTGATTTGAAAGCTAACCCTAAGCGTTATGTTCACTTCTCTGTATTTGGAGGTGGCAATAAAAAAGATAAGTAATTAATTTTTATAAATGCGAAAGCCTTACAGTTTTAAATTGTAAGGCTTTTTTTATGGCGTTCGTCATGCTGAATTTATTTCAGCATCTAGCCCCTGAAATAAATCCGATAGCTATCGGATCAGGGTAACGTCTCGACATTACATCATTTTTTAATTATTATTAAAGATAATCTGACTCGGGTTAAAGTTGAAAGGTCCTTCCCTCAACAGCTAACTCCGTATTTTCGAAAACAGACTGTGCTTCTTCTAAAAGCATTTGTAAGGTTTTGTAACGTGAAGAAAAATGGCCAATGAGTAATTTCTTAGCTTCACTAATTTTTGCTACCTCTGCTGCCTGCAAAGCGGTAGTGTGATGTGTTTCTTTAGCCCTGTCCAATAAGTCGTGCATAAAGGTAGCTTCGTGGTATAAGGTATCGCAATCTTTTATAGTAGCAAAGTAACTTTCGTCAAACAAGGTATCCGAGCAATAGGCATAACATCGCGGTGCATCTGGCTCGGTAGTGTAATCTTGACTGCGCAAAATATCGCCATTGGGCAGTTCTACATCAATTCCTTTTTTTAAGGCTGTATAATAAGCCATAGGCACTTCATCAGTCTTCTCTTTTATTAATTTACGTTGTCGTTTCTTTTGCTGAAAGATAAAGCCTGTAGTAGGGATACGGTGATTTAAAACAATGGTTTTAACTATTAAATCGTTATTCTCGAATATCTGTATTGACTGATCGGCTTCGATTGGAAAAAACTCAATTGGATACCTCAACATGGTATCGGAATGTTTAAACTGGATTTCTAAAATTTCCAATAAAGGTGTGGGACCAAATATCTGCATGGGTTTTGACCTGCCATTTAAATGCAAACTGGAGAGCAATCCGATTAAACCGAAATAATGATCGCCATGTAAGTGGCTGATAAAAATATAATCTATACGGGCTGCTTTAAGGTTGTATTTAGCCAATTGTTGTTGTGTACCTTCACCACAATCAATCAGGTAATATTTTTCATTACAATTTAACAGTTGTGCAGAAGGATTCCTGTTAAATACAGGAGTTGCAGAACTGCTTCCTAAAATTGTAACTTCAAATTTCATCATGATAAGATATAAAAAGCCTCGTAGATCTTTAGAAACTACGAGGCCGGAATGTTATTTAAATATTTTGTTATTTAGCGCCTCTAAACTCTTTCTCTAACTCATCCATAAAGATAAAATCAGTAGCTTCATCTATTGTATTAACAAACGTTACAGATTGAAATATGTTTGATAATTCGATAATTGATGCCAGCTCATCATTAATTCCGGTTACAATAAATAATCCGCCTACCGATTTGCAAAGCCTGTCGCCAACCAATAAGCAGCTTAAATCCTGTGCATCACTACACTCTGTAACATAACTTAAATCAACAATTATATTCTGAAATCCCTCTGCATTAAGCAAATAGAACTCTGATTTTAAACCTGGGGCGTTGTCATTTGTAAACTTATGTTCTTCTAACTTTAAGCTTACATATTTATCGTGTTTATCTACTGAAAATTTCATCTCTCTAATCTTTATGGTACTAATGTATAAATTTCTTTCGAATTTAAAGTGTTTCTAAAGCCTTTAAAACATTAGTCTCAATGCGGCTTGAAATCGCATCAGCATCAGCTTTTATAAAGGTCTCCCCTACAATTTTTTCATAAAGTTCAATGTAACGTTCTGAAATTGAATTTACGATTTCAGGTGTCATATCTGGTACAACTTGTCCATCTTTTCCCTGAAAACCATTTTCAATTAGCCATTTTCTAACAAACTCTTTTGAAAGTTGTTTTTGTGGTTCATTGTTACCCTGGCGATCCTGGTATCCTTCAGCATAAAAATAACGGGAAGAATCTGGAGTGTGAATTTCGTCGATCAGGTAAATTACACCATCAGCCATACCAAACTCGTATTTCGTATCAACTAAAATCAATCCGCTTTTTGCAGCAATCTCGGTTCCCCTTTGGTATAAGGCATGCGTATATTCTTCTAACTTTTCGTAATCGGTTATGGAAACAATGCCTTTTGCTAAAATATCTTCTTTTGAAATGTCTTCATCATGCCCAACTGAAGCTTTGGTTGTTGGTGTAATAATTGGCTGAGGCAATTTATCATTTTCTTTCAATCCATCAGGCAAAGAAACGCCACATACCGAACGTTTCCCCGCGCTATATTCACGCCATGCGTGACCTGCTAAGTAACCTCTGATTACCATTTCAACCTTAAATGGCTCACAGATACGGCCAATGGTAACCATTGGATCTGGCACGTCTAAAACCCAGTTGGGAACGATGTCCTGAGTAGCTGCTAAAAATTTAGCTGCAATTTGGTTTAACACCTGTCCTTTAAATGGAATGGCTTCAGGCAATACGACATCAAAAGCAGAAATACGGTCAGATACCACCATTACCATAAACTGGTCGGCTATAGTGTATACATCGCGGACTTTACCCTTGTAAAAATTACTTTGATTTGGAAAATTGAAATGAGTTTCTTTAAGTGCTTTCATGAGGGGATAAAAATAGGAAAAAAGTGTGAAAGTCCGAAGTGTTGAGTCCATAGTCCAAAGTCAATTTAGACTCAAGACTATAGACTAGCGACTCAGGATTCAACTATTGAATATCACCGTAAGCTTTCAAGATATCTTTTACCAATTTATGTCTTACCACATCTTCGCCGCTTAAGTAAATAATATCGATACCTTTAATATCTTCTAAAATCCTTAAGCCGTTGAATAAGCCAGACATTTGTTTTTTAGGTAAATCAATCTGTGTAACATCACCTGTAACAATAAATTTTGCGGTTGGGCCCATACGGGTTAAAAACATTTTTAACTGCATATCGGTAGCATTTTGAGCCTCATCTAAAATCACAAAGCAATTATCTAAGGTACGGCCCCGCATAAATGCCAGGGGTGCAATTTCTATTGTACGGTTTTCGATGTAGAATTTCAATTTCTCAGCAGGGATCATATCATCTAATGCATCGTATAGCGGGCGTAAATACGGATCGATTTTTTCCTTTAAATCGCCTGGTAAAAACCCCAGGTTCTCTCCTGCCTCAACCGCCGGCCTGGTTAAAATGATGCGTTTAATTTCTTTGTTTTTTAAAGCCCTAACCGCTAGTGCTACTGCAGTATATGTTTTTCCCGTCCCGGCAGGACCTATGGCAAACAGAATATCGTTTTTAGCAATACTACTTACCATTTTACGCTGATTTGCAGTTCTTGCTTTTACCAACAGACCGTTTGTGCCAAAAACAATTACTTCTCCTCCACTACCTGTTGGTTGTTCTACATCTTTTTTTGCAACGCCCGCTGCCTTTGCACCTAATATTGTTTCCACATCATTATTGCTTAATGAGCTGTATTTTTCAAGGTGCGCAATTAGTTGATTAAACTTCTCTTCGAAAGCCTTAAGTTCCTGTTCATCACCGAGAACCTTAACCTCACTACCTCTCGCAACAAGTTTTAACTTTGCGAAAGCGCCTTTAATCATTTCGTAATTCTCATTGTTCGGCCCCCAAAAGTGAGCAGGATTTACGGTATCCAGGGTTAATTTTAATTCGTTCAAACTGTAGTATTTTAAAAAGTTATCGGGGTATTATTAATTAAAATTTGAATATTTGCAGACGCTTAGGCCTGTACACAAGAATAAGCAATAATAATGAATTTTTAATGGGGATTATTACTTTAACAACAGATTTAGGTTCAAAAGATTTTTACCAGAGTGCCCTTAAAGGTAGTCTGTTGAGTCTTATGCCTAATGTTAATTTAGTTGATATTACCCACGAGGTTCCATCATTCAATATTTCGTACGCTGCCTTCGTTTTAAAAAATGCTTATCCTTACTTTCCGAAGAATACGGTGCACCTAATCGGCATCGATTCTGTATACAGCGAAAACACCAAATATATTGCTGTAAAGCACCGTGATCACTTTTTCGTAGGGGCTGACAATGGCATTTTCTCTCTTCTTTTTGATGATGTTCCTGAAGATGTGGTAGAGCTGAACATTATGCAGGATCTTAAGTACCTGCACTTCCCCTTGGTTGATATTTTTGTTAAGGCAGCAACACATCTGGCCAAAGGTGGCAAACTGAAAGACATCGGTTTACCTGTAGCAGAGATTGAACAGAAGATGCTTTTACACCCTGTAATTGAGCGGGATGTGATCCGCGGAAGTGTAGTGTACATTGATACTTTTTGCAATGTGATTACCAATATCACCAAAGATCTTTTTACCAAAATACAGAAGAATAGAGATTTTACGCTTTATTTTAGAAAAAGTGAAACCATTACACAGCTAAGCTGGCACTATAATGAAGTGCCGGAAGGCGAAAAACTTTGTCTGTTCGGCATTAGTAACCATCTGGAAATTGCCATTAATAAAGGAAAGGCAAGTGGATTGTTAGGGTTACATCTTGGTGATATTGTAAGGGTTGAATTTCATTCTTAAAAGCGAAAAGACCAAAGATAAAAGACTAAATCGAAAAAATCCATATAGAAATTATCGTCCTTTCGACTGAAATGGAGAAATCTATTGCCAAACTTATTTCCAGATAGATCTATCCGTTCCCTTGTACTTCAGTCGAGATGACGAATATTTTGGGAACTTTGCATTACAAATGAACTAATGACGACCGAACCAATAAAACAACTTCTACTCTTTTCGCGTTTATATCTACATGAAGAAATATTTTTATCTGCTCTCGCTTATCTTATTTAGTGTCCAGGCTTTTGCACAACAGGATACTGCCGCTTATGCAGCACAACGCATTAAAGTAAATTCACTGCTTCAAGAACGAAGTGCAAAATTTGGCCAGTATGATGAAAGTTTAGCGCAGCGTTCAGGCATTTTTGGGTGGCAAACGAAGAAAGACATCAAAAATTCTAATGAAATTCTCCGTCAGGTGGTTTTAACCGACAACAATATTTTTAAGGAACTGAAAGTCTTAATGGATTATAAAGATTTGCAGAACCAGCAGAAAGTAGCTGTGGCAGATAATTCACAGGAACGCATAGAACGTTATATGCAAACCATTAAAAAATTACAGGATCAGAACGCACAGCTTAAAGAAGATTTAGAGAAAAAAAATAAAGGAGGTTTATCAACCTATATTATTGTCTTTTTGATTTTAATAATGGCTGGCGGATTTTATTTCTTCAATAGAAAACTACAGAGGTATGAAAAAAGGACTGTTTAAAATCTTGGCGAAGATAAACAAAGTAGTTTTGCCAAGTCTTTATAAAAAGGATCCCAATAGGCTGACTACTTTTCAGAAAGCGATTTTAGGCTATCGGTATTGGGTTACAACAAATGCGTTGGACTAGTTTAGAAAAGAGGCTGTATCATAAATTGTAATTCAATTGAATTTGTCACGTTGAGCCTGTTTAAACGCCTTGTAAGACATTTAAAACAGGTCCTTCGACAAGCTCAGGATGACAAATCTATATTTATGAACAGCCTCTTAAAATATTATTATTTCTTAAAATGCTCAATAATCAATGTAGCCAATTCCGTACCAATACGTTCCTGTGCTTCGTTGGTTGACGCACCAATATGCGGCGTTAAAGATATTTTAGGGTGTGTTAAAATCTCTGCCAATGGTGTAGGTTCGTTATCGAAAACATCTAAACCTGCAAAAGAAACCTTACCAGAGTTTAAAGCTTCAATTAAAGCTTGCTCATCAATTGTTCCACCGCGTGAACAGTTTACAATGCCTACCCCATTTTTCATTTTAGCGAATTCTGCTGCACCTAAAATCGGTTTTTCAGCAAATGGAGTATGTAAGCTGAAGAAATCACTTCCTGTAATTACCTCATCTAATGAAACTGTTTTAATTGGAATACTTACCGATTTGCCACCCTGGAATTCCAAAGTAATTTCAGATTCAGATGGATATAAATCGTAGGCTAATACATTCATGCCTAAGCCTAAAGCCACTTTTGCAGTTGCACGGCCAATACGACCAAAACCAATAATACCGATGGTTTTTCCGCTTAATTCAGTTCCTTTAGCATAAGCTTTTTTAAGGTTATTGAATTGTGTAGCGCCTTCAACAGGCATTTTACGGTTTGCATCCTGTAAAAACCTGATACCGGTAAATAAATGTGAAAAAACCAATTCGGCAACTGATAATGAAGATGCAGCAGGCGTATTTACCACTGCAACACCTTGACTGCGTGCATATTCTACATCGATATTGTCCATGCCAACGCCACCTCTACCAATTAATTTGATATTTGGTACAGCATCAATTAATTCTTTTCTAACTTTTGTTGCGCTACGGACAGTAATGGCATCGTAGTTTTTTAAAGCTTCGGCTAATTTATCCTGAGGAATGGTTTCTGTATCAACCTGGAAACCTGCTTTTTCTAATAATTCTTTTCCGATCGGATCAATCCCATCGTTTGCTAATATTTTAATCATTTTATATATGATTGCACAGATTTGATTGATTACACCGATTAAATAATCGCATTAATCATCTGTGGTTAAAATTTAAATTAATTTGCTTTTGCTTGTTGTTCCTCAAATATCTGCATGGCCTCGACCAAAGCATGAACACTTGTAATTGGCAAGGCATTGTACATCGAAGCGCGGAAACCACCTACACTTCTGTGGCCTTTAATCCCCACAATACCTTGTTCTTCTGCATATTTCAAAAATGGTTTTTCCAATTCTGAATTTTCCATTACGAAACAAATGTTCATTCTGGAACGGTCTTCAACTGCGCAAGTTCCTTTAAACAATGGATTACGATCGATCTCCCTGTAAAGTGCCTCAGCTTTTTGTTTGTTCTCTTTTTCAATTTCTGCTACCCCACCTTTAGATTTTAACCAACGAAGGTTTAATAATGCAACATAAATAGAGAAAACCGGAGGTGTGTTATACATTGAACCGTTATCGATATGCGATTGATAGTTCAACATAGATGGAATTTTACGGTCAATTTTACCTAAAATTTCATCTTTAACAATAGCAATGGTTAAACCTGCTGGACCAACATTTTTTTGCGCACCGGCATAAATTAAATCGAACTGAGAAACATCGATTACACGGCTCATGATATCTGATGACATATCGCAAACTACAGGAACATCGGTTTTAGGTACTTCGAAAAGCTCTGTTCCATAAATAGTATTGTTTGAAGTATAATGGAAATACGCACTATCAGCAGGGATTTCAAAATCTTTCGGGATGAACGTATAATTCGCATCCTTAGAAGATGCAACTACATTCACATTGCCGATAAATTTAGCCTCTTTTAATGCTTTGGTTGCCCAAACACCAGTGTCTAAATAACTTGCTGTTTGCCCATCGCCCAATAAGTTCATCGGAACCATCGCAAACTGTAAACTTGCACCACCTTGTAAAAATAAAACGGAATAACCCGACGGCACATTTAATAATTCTTTTACCAACTTATCAGCTTCAGCAACAACTGCCTCAAATTCAGTTGTTCTGTGCGAAATCTCTAAAATTGATAATCCATCGTTAAAATCTAAAACAGCCTGAGCTGCTTGTTTAAACACTTCTTGAGGTAAAATACAAGGGCCTGCGCCAAAATTATGCTTCATCTTATTATATAATGTTTTATGGGCGTAAATGTAAAATTTTTATAGCAGTTATGCCCATAAAATCGTCACCTAAAAAATTAAATTTTGTTAAAAAAAAGCTATAAATTGATTGATTTATTGCTGTTTTTGCAATTAAATCGTTTAACTGAAATGAGCCGGAACAAACCTGTCATATTTCGTAAACCTGTTAGGTTTAAATGGAGCAAATCAACTCCTAATACAAGCTCTGTAAGATAATACGATCTGAAAATTACACTAATCATTCCGCGGGGTTTCCAAAATTTGAAGATTCTCCCGGATCAGTTAGCAATTCTCAATCTGCAGTTTGCATTTATCGGTTCGCGATTCTCAATTAACGATTTACAATTAAGTTCATAGGAAGAATTAAAAAGCCTTTTAGGACTAAACTTAGTTTTTCAACTTCACAATTAACTTTAAATTAAATTGCCGGCCGGTTAAATAATTTGGTATGGCATATTGTACATTATCTACATCTTTTAGCCAGAGATAAGAAACGGTATTATTGAGATTCAGCATATTAAAAACCTCAAAAAACAAAATTACAGCATTAAAATTTCTATCCAGAAATTTTGGTTTATGTATAGCTGCATCATCTAAAAAATCCTTTGAAAATCCGATATCAACCCGCTTGTAAGATGGAATGTAAAACTTGTCTAAATACCTGGGTGTTTGCGATGGTCCAATTGGCAAACGCGAACCATAAAGTGCATTAAGGTGAACCTTATATGTCGGGCTATTCAAAAGCCTGTCCTGAAAAAATATGGAAAAATTCAGGCGTTGATCTGTTGGCCGTTTTAAGTAGCCCGGATAAATTGTGGTTCCATTTTGAACATAACTATCATCAATAATATCTTCATTGGCATGCATTACCGACATTCTGAAATAAGAAACCAAATCTTTAACAAACTCGCCACCAATACTGAAATCAGCACCGTAAGCGTAGCCACGCGACACTTCGTTCGCCAGGTATTTAATTCTCAGGTTATCTATTTTATATGGAATCAATCTGTCTGAATATTTAAAGTAAGCTTCTGAAGTAAACTTTAACCTTGTGCCTAAAGCATCAAAGGCATATTCGTAACCCAGCGAAGTATTATAAGAACTTTGCGCTTTTTGATTGATATTTAATTGTCCTGAAAAATCGCGTATAGTACGGTATGATGGTGGTTGTTTGTATACACCTGCAGAAAACCTCAGAATCTTATTGTTCGAATTTGGCCTATAGGCGATCAATATCCTCGGGCTGATCAGTAATTGTTTACTTAAAGAGCTATAAGTCGACCTTGCTCCCAGCTGTAATTCTGCAGAACCGGAAAGCGAATAACTATCCTGGATATAAGCGCTATAATTGCTGATATCAAGATTGTTTTTAACATTGATTACGTTTTGCAAAACAATGTTTTTGGAGTTATTGGGTAAGATAAACCCAGCAGAATCGGTATAATTGTATTCGTTTAACTGATCCTTATATAAAGATTTATCGAATTTTAAGCCCCAGGAAAAAACATGGTTATCAAAATTCTGGTCGACCTTAATTTCAGAAGCAAAAATTTGGGTATTTAAACTATTTCTTCCATAATTATAATAGCTACCAATCCCCTTGTTTTTACTTACCGGTCCAAAATTCTCCCTAGGAAAGCTATTATCCACTTCGTCAAAAATATAGCTGCCGTTAATATCAAAACGTTCCCTTTCAATAGTGTTAAAATAGCTATTGATAAACTTGATGACCAAATTTGGTTCTGGCGAGTATGTTGCGGTAACAGCGCTACCTGAGGTTTGGTAATCGTCAATCTCCTGTCCAGTGTAATCAACGTTTAACCTTAATGTAGTGCTTAAAGTACCAAACTGAGTTTCTCTGTTTGTGGGCACCAGTTTAAACTGCCCAAGATTAAAACTTCCCAAATAACTGATATTGAATTTCGGCGAAAAATCGTACTGATAAAGCAGCTGTGCATCGGCAAAATTAGGACTATAACTACCTTGCTCATCTTGTTTAATCAGCACGCTCGAATTATTTTTATAGCGTAAGCCAGCCAATAAAAAACTGTTTTTAAATATCCTTTTTGTAATTAACGAGGTATTTAAAAGACTGGTGCTAAAAGTAGTTTGATTGCTATCTGGTTTATCGTATCTGATATCTAAAATAGAAGAAAGTTTATCGCCATATTTCGCTTCAAAACCACCGGCAGAGAACTTTGCTTTACTGACTAGGTCTGAATTGATAAAACTCAGCCCCTCTTGCTGTCCGTTGCGGATCAATACTGGCCGATTAATTTCTACATCGTTAATATAAATAAGGTTTTCATCAAAATTGCCTCCCCGAACGCTATATTGGGCACTTAGTTCGTTATTTGTAGATACACCAGGCAGCGTTTTGAGCATGCTTTCAAAATTACCAGAAACCAATGGCATGGAGGATACATCTGCAATATTTATGGTAGTGGTGTTACTTAGCTGATTCTGTTTATTGGTGATGTTAACCTGCTCTAACTCATTAATATTAGCGATTAAGTTCACTTGTTTAACAATCCGCGCACCTGAACGTTCATTAAATTTGATGGTTTGGGGCTGGTAACCTAAAAGAGAATATTTAATGCTAAATGTTTTCGATTTTGAATAAATGGTATATACACCAAATTCATCAGTAACTGTTGATTGCGCCTGTCCGAGAACGATAACCGTAACTTGGGATAGCGGTAACTTTTCATCGCTATAAACTATCCCGGAAACCCTAACTAAAGGCTGCGCTACAGCAAAACTACAACCGACAATTAAAAGGAGAAGGATTAGCCGAAATTTGAGCATTTTTAGTATCGAGATAAAAGTATTAAGTATCAAGATAAAAGTATCGAGATAAGGCATTAATTATCAAGACAATTATAACGCTATACTCCTTATCATTAGAACAATTTAGCAATAAAAACAATTAAATGCTTATACTACTGGTTAACTGTTTCATCTTAGCAATCATTTCCGTTGGGTCATCCGTCGCGAAAATTGCATTTCCGGCTACAAAAGCATTGGCACCTGCTGATACTAATGTAGCAATATTTTGTAAGCCAACACCACCATCAACCTCTATAATCAAGTTTTCGTTTACACCTTGAATCAAGGCTTTTAAATCTTTAATTTTCTTATAGGTATTGTGAATGAACGCTTGTCCTCCAAAACCTGGATTAACCGACATAATCAATACCAGGTCCAGATCTTCAATCACATCCTGTAATAAGGTTACGGGAGTATGCGGGTTCAACGCTACACCTGCCCTGCAACCAGAAGCTTTTATTAATTGAATCGTTCTATGCAAATGCGTGCAGGCTTCGTAATGTACGGTGATACGGTCAGCACCTGCTTTCGCAAATTCACCGATAAATTTATCCGGCTCAACAATCATTAAATGTACATCCAAAGGTTTGATAGCATGTTTTTTTACAGCAGCCATTATCGGGAAACCAAAAGAAATATTTGGCACGAAAACACCATCCATTACATCAACGTGGAACCAATCGGCCTCACTTTGGTTAATCATTTCAATATCGCGCTGTAAGTTGCCAAAATCGGCAGAAAGTATGGATGGGGCAATAATATGTTTCATATTTATTATGTTTCGTCATTACGAGGCACGAAGTAATCTATGCGACTGTGATGCCAAAAGAGATTGCTTTGTGCCTTGCAATGAGGATTTGTATTTTGGTTTTTACTAAGTATGCAAGTTACAAAATCATTTTAAACAAATTAGGTTGCAACAAAAACCATTTCAATCAGACTGAATAATACGATTAGATCTGCTTTCCAGGAATAATTTTGTTGAAAAAAAATGGTTATTTTAGTGATAAATAAAAACAATATTCTTATGAAAACAAAACAATTAATTTTTGCGGGTCTCGCGATTCTTATCGTGAGCGTAACTTTTGGTTTTACAATGAATAAACCTAAAACACTTCTCAAAGTTGGCACAATTAAAAAAGCAGTACGTCCGCCCGGACCAGGCATTCTCATTACTGCAATGGCTGGGAGTAATTATGGTGATTACCATTGTGCAGAGGTTGTATCTGTTTTTGTAGCTAGTGCAGAACACAAAATTAAAACGGGTACACCTATATACACGAATTCGCATTTAACAACTCCATGGCCTAATGGAATAATAACAAATATTACAACAGGCAATTCTTATTTTGTCATCAATGGGATTATTATGGGGGCAGCGACTCCTTGTTAAAAAATACATTACATAATAAAAGACCCTTTCAGTGTAAAACTGGAAGGGCCTCGAATATTTAAAGTCCCTTTAGGGGATTTAGGGGTTACGCTTGTGGCGCTGCTGGTTTTTCTGGTCTTGGCAATAAAACTTTGCGGGAAAGTTTCATTTTACCTTGTTTATCAATGTCTAACAATTTAACTTCGATTTTATCACCTTCTTTTAATACACCGTCCATAGTTTCTAAACGCTCCCATGAAATTTCAGAGATGTGTAATAAACCATCTTTACCTGGCATAACCTCAACAAATGCACCAAACGGCATAATTGATTTTACTTTACCCTGGTAAACTTCACCAATTTCTGGTTTGGCAACAATGTTACGGATACGTGTAACCGCTGCATCAATAGCTGATTTGTTATCAGCAAAAACTTCTACAATACCTTTACCATCAACTTCTTCTATAGAGATTGAAGCACCGGTTTCGCGTTGCATTTCCTGGATAATTTTACCTCCAGGGCCGATAATTGCACCAATAAATTCTTTATCAATAGTTAAAGAAACAATACGTGGAGCGTGTGGTTTGTAATCTTCGTTAGGGCTGCTAATGGTTTTCTTCATCTCGTTTAAGATGTGTAAACGACCTTCTTTAGCCTGTAACAAAGCTTTAGTTAAAACTTCGTAAGATAAACCATTGATTTTTAAATCCATTTGACAAGCAACGATACCGTGTTCGGTGCCGGTTACTTTAAAGTCCATATCACCTAAATGATCTTCATCACCTAAAATATCAGAAAGGATTGCATATTTACCAGTTTTCTCATCGGTAATTAAACCCATTGCGATACCAGAAACCGGAGATTTGATTTTAATACCAGCATCCATTAATGCTAATGTACCAGCACAAACAGTTGCCATTGATGAAGAACCATTAGATTCTAAAATATCGGAAACGATACGGATGGTATAAGGATTTGCTTCACCTTGAGGCAATACTTTTTTTAATGAACGTTGTGCTAAAGCACCGTGACCAATTTCACGACGGCCAGCGCCTCTGTTTGGTCTAACTTCACCAGTTGAGAAACCAGGGAAATTATAGTGCAATAAGAATTTGTTGTAACCATTAAAGAAAGCACCATCAATCATTTGCTCATCATCTTTGCTACCTAAAGTAACTGATGTTAAGGATTGAGTTTCGCCACGTGTAAATACAGCCGAACCGTGAGCAGCAGGTAAATAACCAACTTCACTCCAGATTGGACGGATTTCTGTAGTCTTACGACCATCTAAACGGATACCTTCGTCTAACAATAAATTTCTGATGGCATCGTACTGAACATCATGGTAATAATGTTTAGCCATTGCTTTAGTTAAATCTGCAGTATCTTCTGGCATTGCTTCGAAGAATTCGTTAATGATTGCAGTGAAACCTTCTTTACGAACATCTTTATTGCCACCAGCTTTCGCTACAGCATAAACTTTATCGTAAGTATCAGCATAAACTTTAGCTTTTAAATCAGCATCATGATCTTCGTGGTTATATTCACGTTTAACCGTTTTGCCTGTCGCCTCTGTTAATTCAACCTGAATAGCACATTGAACTTTAATTGCATCGTGTGCAAATTTTAAAGCCTCAACCATTTCGTCTTCCTGAATTTCATCACACTCACCTTCAACCATGCCTATGTCGTTAGCTGAACCGGCAACCATAAATTCTAAAGTTGCGCGTTCTAATTCGCTGGCTTTAGGATTGATAATTAATTTACCATCAATTTTAGCCACACGTACTTCAGAAATCGGACCGTTGAAAGGAATATCAGAAACTGATAATGCAGCAGATGCCGCTAAACCTGCCAAACAATCCGGCATAATATCTTTATCAGCAGAGATTAAAGAGATCATCACCTGGGTATCAGAGTGATAATCACTTGGAAACATTGGGCGTAAAGCTCTATCTACCAAACGGGATATTAAAACCTCGTAATCAGATAACCTTGCTTCACGACGTAAAAAGCCACCTGGAATACGACCGGTAGCCGCGTATTTTTCTTGATAATCAACCGATAAAGGTAAAAAATCAGTACCTGGTTTAGCGCCAACAGTAGATACAACAGTTGCTAACAACATCGTATCGCCCATTTTCACTACAACCGAACCATCAGCTTGTTTAGCCAATTTACCAGTTTCGATTTCTACAATTCTGCCATCGCCCAAATCGAACGATTTTTTTATTACATTCATTTAAATAGAATTATGGTGTGTTTTCCTCTTTCTACACACCGTTGTTTATATATGTTTTTGTTTTTGCAAACGAAGATAAGGTTTAAAAAGCCTATTTATAATAAATCCCGTTAAATTATTTAACAGGAAATGTAAAAAGCCATTCCCTGAAGAATGGCTTTCGCTGATAAAATTCGCTTATTTTTGTTTAATGATATCACGAAGCGATAAAGCTTTGATGATAGCACGGTAGCGCTCAATATCTTTTTTGTATAGGTAAGCCAAAATACCGCGGCGTTTACCTACCAATTTTTGAAGTGACAACTGAGTAGAGAAATCTTTACGATTTTTCTTTAAGTGTTCTGTTAAGTGCGCAATACGGTATGTAAATAACGCTACTTGACCTTCTGCAGAACCCGTGTTAGATTCTACTTCGCCGTGTTGTTTAAAGATTTCGGCTTTCTTTTCTGGACTTAAATACATTCTTGAATAATATTAAAGCAATAAAAATTAATTAATTGTGGCGCAAAGATAAGGTTGTTTTTGGTTAAAAACAAGAGGTGTTTTTAATTAACTTGAATCAGATAAGCCAGTAGAAATTCGTCATCTCCTGAAGCGTAGCGAAATGGAGAGATCTATCTTCATAGATTTCTAGACTGCGTTGCACTCCGCTCGAAATGACGACTCGAGACTTATAATCGCAAATATTTTAATGCTTTTGACTAAAAAACTAATCTTACTCTATGACGATTGCACCAGGAAAGATTAAAAATTAAATCATCAGAATAAAGATTAAACTGTTACTTCTTTATCAAAAGACATAAAGCAATTATATGGTTGGCTTACGAATTACAAGCCCCTTGCCTTGCGGAGATTTTAATGGCTTGCCCCCCGTTCATGGTAACTGAAATGTAATTAAGCTGCAGAACCAAAAAAAACCGTTGCTCGGAGGTACGACTCAAATAAACAGCATCACGTTCCTCAACAATTATTTCGCGTGGAGTATTGACATCGTATAATTTGAGTTTTCCCATTTCATATAAAAAATACAAAAAAAGTAAGTAATACTTTACCTTTCTTCACATTTAGTAAGCAATACTTTACAATCAAGCTTTATTTATACTTTTGCAAAAACATTTACCCTTGGAAAAGAATCAATACAGCATTTTCGAAAGTGAATTACGTGTCCGTCCGGATGATATCGATATGTTTAATCACGTACATAACAGCAAATACCTGGATTATGTACTGGCAGCACGTTATGAGCAAATGGAAAAGTTCTACGGCATGCCCTGGGAGCATTTTACCAAACAAGGTTTAGGCTGGGTAGTAAGTCACGTCGATATTAATTTCAAACGCCCCCTGCTATTGAACGATTTAATGCTGATCAGAACCGGAATCTTAGCTATGAATGATAAAGGCTGCTCTGTTCAGTTCGAAATTATTAATCATAAAACGGGCAAAGTGGCTTCAGATGGTATTTTTGATTACGTACTAATTGATTTAAATACCGGTAGAGGAACAAAAGTTAACGAAGAAATGATTAAGGCCTATAGTATTTAATATTGATTACACAGATTAAATAGATTAGAAGGATTATAATTCTGTGGATTCCGTGTTTCCGTGGCAAAAAGAAATCGCAAAATTTAATCAATCCCTTGAAAATTGGTCATCAAAACTTGACAATTCAAAATTTTAGCTATCTTTGCTTTATCAAAAAGACCAGAGCCATGATAGTATCTGCAATCCGTTTGAGGTTTTAAGTAACTGAGGATTCCCTCCATTTCAATTTTAGGTATGTGCGCTTAACCGCGTATCATTGGTTTATACATCACAATTTATTTTTATTATATGTCACAGTCTACAAAGGCACAGGGCAAACTATCGTCATTTTTCGATATTCTAATCCAGTCCTTAAAAGGTCACGAAGTTGATCTCACTTCCATTAGTATAAAACGCGCCATTATTTTATTGGCCATTCCCATGATGCTGGAAATGGCTATGGAATCAGTTTTTGCCTTGGTTGATTTATATTTTGTTGGCCATCTGGAAAATAGTAGCCATGCCATACAAACCGTTGGTTTAACGGAATCAGTGTTAACCATTATTTACTCATTAGCCATTGGTTTGAGTATGGCTGCAACTGCAGTAGTTGCACGTAGAGTTGGCGAGAAAAACCCAGAGGCGGCATCAAAAGCCGGAATGCAGACTATTCTAATAGCGGTTTTCGTAAATGTTATCATCAGCATCCTGGGTTTAATTTACGCCAGAAATATCCTATTGCTCATGGGGGCCTCAACTGAAACAGCAGAACAGGGTGTGCCATTTGTTCGGATCATGATGGGTGGAAGTATAATTATTGTACTCTTATTCTTAATCAATGGAATTTTTCGAGGTGCAGGTAATGCAGCTATCGCAATGCGGAGTTTATGGATCGCCAATATTGCCAATATCATCCTCTGCCCTATTTTTATTAACGGTTTTGGACCAGTGCCGTCATTTGGTTTAACGGGCGCTGCAATTGCAACCACAATTGGTCGTGGTTTGGGGGTTAGCTACCAGGTATACAATTTATTTAGCGGTAAAAATGCGCTTAAGATACGTATCAGCCATTTTATTCCAGATTTTACGCAAATTAAGGCGATTGTTAAGATTGCTGCTCCAGCTATCTTTCAGTTTGTAATTGCAAGCTGCAGCTGGGTGTTCTTAGCGGAACTGGTTGCTACTACTGGTGGTGATACGGGATCGGCAGGTTACCAAACTGCACTACGGCTGATGATGTTTTTTATGTTACCTGCCTGGGGCTTGAGCAATGCAGCTGCAACTTTGGTTGGACAGAATTTGGGTGCGGGCCACATAGATCGTGCTGAAAAGTCCGTTTTCCAGACCTTAAAATACATTTTGATTTTTATGGCGGTAGTAAGTGTACTCTTTCTTACTTGTGGGCATTTGTTCGCTGCATTTTTTACCTCGGATGAAAAGGTAATAACTATTGCCAGTAAGGCCCTTAAGATTATGAGCCTTGGTTTTGTGATTTATGGAGCTGCGATGGTTTTTAGCAGTGCATTCAATGGTGCCGGCGATACCTGGACGCCTACAAAAATTAATGTTTTTGCATTTTGGCTGTTCCAAATTCCTTTGGCTTACTTCTTAGCGAAATATTTAGAACTGGGTCCAACCGGAGTTTTTATTGCTATACCAACGGCAGAGGCTGGAATTGCTGTAGCTGCTTACTTCTTATTTAAAAAAGGTAAATGGAAGAAAATTAAGGTTTGATTTTCACCTCAGATAGGCACAGTTGAATTGCTAATTGAATATGATCTGTGTTTATCAGTTGTTAATTAAGCACCGGATAATAAATCCTTTCAAAAGAATTACTACAGATGGTTAATAAACCTGATTGGAACGAACACGCAATGCAATGGAGTAAAGTGAAAAGCAGGACTACTGTAGCCGAAAAGCCACTGTATTTGCTTTTCAAATCAAAGTGCTTGGGGTGGATATTTTCTAGATTAAAAATTACCTTAAAAAACATATCTTTGTGCAAAGATGAAGCATATACGTAATTTTTGCATTATTGCACATATCGACCACGGTAAGAGCACCCTGGCTGATAGGTTATTAGAATATACAGCGACGATTTCGCAGCGTGAAGCGCAGGCGCAATTGCTCGACAACATGGATTTAGAGCGTGAGAGAGGCATAACGATTAAAAGTCATGCCATACAAATGAACTATAAGGTTGGTGATATTGAGTACAATTTTAACCTGATTGACACACCTGGACACGTAGATTTTTCGTACGAAGTTTCTCGTTCCATCGCTGCCTGTGAGGGTGCATTACTAATTGTAGATGCTTCGCAAGGGATTCAGGCTCAAACCATTTCCAATTTATACCTGGCTTTAGAGCACGACCTTGAAATTATCCCGATTTTAAATAAAATGGATTTGCCCGGGGCTATGCCTGAGGAAGTTAAAGACCAGATTATTGATTTAATTGGCTGTAAACGTGAAGATATTATTCCTGCGTCTGGTAAAACAGGTTTAGGGATTCCTGATATAATTCAGGCCATCGTAGACCGCGTTCCTGCTCCTGTTGGAGATCCGGAAGCACCTTTGCAAGCGTTGATTTTCGACTCTGTTTTTAACTCATTCAGAGGGATTATCGCTTATTACAAAGTGGTAAATGGCGAGATTAAAAAAGGTGATAAAGTAAAATTTATCAATACAGGCAAAGAATACCTGGCTGATGAGGTTGGTATTTTGAAGCTGGATATGGCACCTCGTAACGTGGTTAAAACCGGCGATGTGGGTTACATTATTTCTGGCATTAAAGAAGCCAGAGAGGTAAAAGTTGGTGATACGATTACAACTGTGGCCAGACCGTCGTTAGATGCCATTCAAGGTTTCGAAGAGGTTAAGCCAATGGTTTTTGCAGGGATTTACCCTGTAGATACTGATGAATTTGAAGAACTGCGTGAGGCGATGCATAAGTTGCAGCTGAACGATGCTTCTATCGTTTTCGAACCGGAAAGTTCTGCGGCCCTTGGTTTTGGTTTCCGTTGCGGTTTCTTAGGAATGCTTCACATGGAGATTATTCAGGAGCGTTTAGAGCGTGAGTTCGATATGACTGTAATCACAACGGTTCCCAACGTATCATACATTGCACACACTACAAAAGGTGATGAGTTTATCGTAAATAATCCATCTGATTTGCCAGATCCAAGTAAACTGGATTCGGTTGAAGAACCTTACATCAAAGCAAATATTATTACCAAGTCTGATTTTGTTGGCCCTATAATGTCGCTTTGTATCCAAAAACGAGGAGCGATTATTAATCAATCCTATCTAACATCTGACAGGGTTGAGTTGGTTTTTGAGATGCCAATGGCCGAAATCGTATTCGACTTTTATGACAGATTAAAAACACTTTCTAAAGGATACGCTTCGTTTGATTATCACCAAATCGGTTACCGTAAATCTGATTTAGTGCGATTAGATTTATTGTTAAACGATGAGCCTGTTGATGCGTTATCATCACTAATTCACCGCAGCAACGCTTACGATTTCGGAAAGAAAATTTGCGAGAAATTAAGAGAATTAATCCCTCGTCAACAATTCGAGATTAAAATACAGGCTTCAATTGGAGCTAAAGTTATTGCCCGCGAAACGCTTAGTGCTTTACGTAAAGATGTAACGGCTAAATGTTATGGTGGTGATATTTCCCGTAAACGTAAGTTATTGGAAAAACAGAAAAAAGGTAAAAAACGTATGCGTCAGGTGGGTAACGTAGAAATTCCACAGACAGCGTTTATGGCAGTTTTGAAATTGGATTAAAATAGAATCAAGATACAAGTATCAGGTATCAAGATTCTCGCAAATTTAAATAATAGTTAAAATTATAAAGAGCAATCAAGTAGACCATTTAGTCTTGATACTTGGTACTCACTACCCGATACTTTTAAAATGAAATTATTAGACGGTAAATACGTATCAGAAAAAGTTAAAGTTCAAATTGCGGAAGAAGCCGCTGAATTTTTAAATAAAAACGGTCGCAAGCCACACCTGGTTGCCATTTTGGTTGGTAACGATGGCGGCAGCGAAACCTATGTAGCGAGTAAGATGAAAAACTGTGAAAAAGTTGGCTTTAAATCATCACTACATAGATATGATAACTCGGTAACAGAAGCAGAATTATTGGCAAAAATTGAAGAAATTAATCAGGATGATGATGTGGACGGATTAATTGTTCAGTTGCCTTTACCTAAACATATTGATCCGGAAAAAGTAACTGAAAAGATCGATTATCGTAAAGATGTAGATGGTTTTCATCCTGTAAATTTGGGCAGGATGATGCGTAATCTACCTTGCTTTATTCCGGCAACGCCTTATGGTATTTTATTGATGTTGCAAGAATACGGTATCGATACTACAGGAATGCACTGTGTTGTTGTTGGTCGTAGTAACATTGTGGGTAGCCCAATGAGCATTTTAATGGCCCGTAACGCAAATCCAGGCAACTGTACGGTAACACTTACCCATTCACGTACTAAAGATTTAAAAGAGCAGGTCTTACAAGCAGATATTGTGATTGCCGCAATTGGTAAAAAGAATTTTGTTACGGCTGATATGGTAAAACCTGGCGCTATTATTATAGATGTAGGTATCAACAGGGAAACTTCTACAGAAACCAAATCTGGCTTTAAGTTATTTGGAGATGTAGATTTCGATAATGTGGCACCTAAAGCCTCTTACATTACGCCTGTTCCGGGTGGTGTAGGCTTAATGACGATTGTAGGCTTATTAAAAAATACATTGGCATCAGCCAGGAAAGAAATATACTCTTAAGGTTGAGGATTTAAAGACAGAAGGTCTAAGACAAAGCTCAAAACAAAAAACAAAAGCGGTTCATATATTTGAGCTGCTTTTTTTTTACGTATACTATTTTTAAATTATACGTGTATTTTGTATATTTGTTTTATAAAACAACAAGACAATGGATGCTAAACTAACATTAAGCTTTAACCAAAACGTAGTTGATAGGGCAAAAAAATACGCTGCTGAAAACAACATCAGTCTTTCTCGCCTGGTAGAGCATCTATTAACACAGGTTACTGCTAAAGAGTACAAATCTTTAGAAGACTTTCCAATTTCGGATTGGGTGAGTATGGTTGCTGAGGGTGAAGTAGAATATAAAAAAACACCAAAACCAACACGTAAAGTTTCAAAAGATGAATTCTTTTCTTCTAAAAAGTAATCGATGGAGATATTTTTAGATGCGAATGTTCTTGTTTCTGTATTGAATAAGGAATATCCTCTTTATACCTACTCGTCGAGAATTTTAAGTTTAGCATCGCATCCAAATTTTGAAATTTATACTTCTCCACTTTGTTTAGCTATAGCATTTTATTTCGCAGAAAAAAAGCATAAATCACATTTGGCCAAACAGAAAATCGATTTGCTTTGCCAACATATTAAAATTGCAGGAAATTCATCAAAAAGTGTTTTGGATACCTTGTCGAACAAATCAATTCACGATTTTGAAGATGGTTTAGAATATTATGCTGCCAAATCTGTTAATTGTAAATGTATTATCACAGAAGATATTGAAGATTTTTATTTCTCAGAAATTGAAATTTTGAACTGTCAGGAATTTTTTAAAAGATATTTGCTAAATTGAGTTTATAATAGACTCGGCAATCTGATCTGATAGCTATAGGATTTATTTCAGGGGCTTAATTAGAGAGCTGTTGAAATAAATCAGCCTGACGGGAATAGATCATCCCCAAAGTTTACTCCACCAGCTTTCTTCAAAACCGATATAGAGACCATCTTCACGTAACTCAGTTGGATAGATATTGATATAGTCGCCCTGTCCTTCGGCTCCCCTGCCTGTAGTTAAACTATATTCATATCGATGGATTGGGCAAACCAGGTTTCCGTTTTTGCACCAGCCACCACTAAAATGGCCACCAGCATGGGGACAGTGAGATTGGGTAGCAATGATTTCATTTTTATTGTTGATCAGACAAAGCTGTTTTCCTGCAAGCTCAATTGTTTTAATTGTATCAGGTTGAGGAATTTGATTCTTATTTAGCGCCTTAAACCACTTCATTCTGCTAAAATACTGCAAATAAATATCACTCTTGTTTCATCTTTCTATTAAATTTCAAAAGAGGAACAGCATCACCATATTTTTTTAGGATATTTGCATCCTCAAAAATGAAACAAGAAATACCAGAAGACGGCACATTACTTCCTTTAATGGAAGAATTTTATACTATACAGGGCGAAGGATTTAATACTGGTAAAGCAGCTTATTTTATCCGTTTAGGAGGCTGCGACGTGGGTTGCCACTGGTGCGATGTTAAGGAAAGCTGGAACGCCGAAATGCATCCACTTACCCCAGCTGATGTAATTGTAGAGAATGCCGATAAATTTCCGGGTAAAGCTGTTGTAATTACCGGTGGTGAACCCTTAATTTATAATCTTGATTATTTAACCAACAAATTAAAAGAAAGAGGTATCCTTACCTTTATCGAAACGTCTGGTGCTTACCCACTTTCCGGAAATTGGGATTGGATTTGTTTGTCGCCAAAGAAATTCAAAGCACCAAGGCCAGATATTACACCATTTGCACACGAATTAAAGGTTATCGTTTTTAATAAAAGTGATTTTAAATGGGCAGAAGAATATGCCGCAATGGTATCTCCTACCTGCAAATTATATCTTCAGCCAGAATGGTCTAAGTCAACAGAAATTACTCCATTAATTATTGAGTATGTAATGGCTAATCCTAAATGGGAGATTTCCTTGCAAACACACAAGTTTTTAAATATTCCTTAAATTACTTTACATTAGCTTTAATAACCAATGTTAATGTATGAGGTTTTGTCTATTCTTATTTTTGAGCCTATTCAGTTTTAATACTTTTGCTCAGGTTTCGGGTAATAAAAAAGCGCAAAACTTTTTCGAAAAAGCAAATCTATTCATTCAAAAGCAAGATTACACCTCGGCAGAACAGGTATTAAAAAGTGTTGTTGAAGCTGATCCTTTATTTCAAAATGCTTATATACTGCTAGCTGGAGTTTGCAAGGCACAAAAGGAATATCAGGATGCCAGAACGGCCTACGAAAAAGCGATATTAATTAATAAAGCGGTGGCTCCCGAAATTATTTATAACCTCGCAGAAACAGAATTTGCTACACAGGATTATTTAAAAGCAAAACAGCATTTTAGTGATTTTTTGATGCTAGATTCCTCATCTGATAGAGTAAGAAGAGCAAAAAAATACCTTTTAGACTGTGATTTTGCTACCATTGCAATAAAGAAACCGGTAAAATATAGCCCGATAAATTTAGGTGAAGGTGTAAATACAAATGATGCGGAATACTTCCCAGCAATAACTGCTGATGGCGAAACCCTGGTTTTTACCCGCCAGATTAATGGAAATGAAGATTTCTGGACGTCACAGCTTAAAAATAATTCATGGAGTATTGCTACTCCCTTGTCAAGCAAGATTAATACGACTAAGTACAATGAAGGTGCCCAAACCATTTCGCCTGATGGGAAATACCTGTTTTTTACAGGATGCAACCGACCAGATGGTTTAGGCAGGTGTGATATTTATGTTTCTCACCGTGAGGGGAAAGATTGGGGTGAGCCTTATAATGTTGGTCAGCCCGTTAATTCTGAATTCTGGGAGTCACAGCCTGCTATTAGCCCCGATGGACGGACTTTATATTTTATTAGCAACCGGCCTGGCGGATATGGTGGTTACGATATTTGGAAAAGTACCATTACTGATGATGCCAAATGGGAACCTGCCATTAATCTCGGGCCGGAGATCAATACGGTTTTCGATGAGAATACCCCTTTTCTGCACGTAGACGGTAAAACTTTGTATTTTTCTTCTAATGGTTGGCCAGGTTTCGGGAATAAAGATATTTATTATAGCAGAATGGATAATGAAGGCAAGTGGCAAAAGCCAATTAATATCGGATATCCAATCAACTCTTTCGAAGATGAGAGCGGCTTGGTAGTGAGTGCCAATGGCAATTCTGGATTATTCTCATCAAACTTAAAAGGTGGTTATGGCATGCAGGATATTTACAGTTTTGGCATCCCTGAAATAGCTAAACCGCTAAAGGTATCTTATGTGAAGGGAATTGTAAGAGACCTGGATACTAAAAAAACGATCGAAAGCAACGTTCAGGTCGTAGATCTGAAAACCAATAAAACTGTTTTCGATGATTATACCGATCCAGAAACTGGTCAATTTTTAGCTGTAATGCCTGTTGGAGGTAATTATTTGTTTAACGTAAATGCCGAAGGCTACATGTTTTATTCTGAAAACTTTGAGCTCAAAGCTGGGAACATTAATAAACCTTACCAGATTGAAGTTTACATTGAAAAAATAAAGCAAGGCGGAAATGTAACCTTAAGAAACATTTTCTTCGATACCAATAAGTTTAATCTTTTACCCGCCTCTATTCACGAATTGGATCTGCTTATTGATTTTTTGCATCAAAATGAAAAAGTACAGATTGAAATTCAGGGACATACCGATAATATTGGTGATGATAAATTGAACGAAAAGTTATCTTTTAATCGAGCCAACGCCGTTTACGAATACCTGATTAAAAAGAGTATTGATGCAAAAAGGCTTACCTTTAAGGGCTTTGGAGCAAGTAAACCGATCGCTAATAATAAAACTGAATCGGGCAGGAAAAACAATCGTAGAACTTCGTTTGTGATTACTAAAATATAGTACATTTTATTTATGGAAAAAGAGATTGAAATTGAAGATTACGATATAGAAATTATAATGTTGGAGCAATATAAGCATCTCAATATTATACTAGAAAATTCGTATTGTACAACTTGCAAAAAGACATCAACCATTACAAATTATAAATCTTATTTAAATAAATTGAATGATATTATTTTGAGAGGTTTTTGTCTTAAATGTGGAGGGCCTGTAAATCGGTATATCGAAACCGGAGAAAATATTCAAAGCGCAGCGGTTGCTGAGCATATTAAAAATGTGCTTAAAATTTCAAAGAATAAGAAGTTTTAGAAACTAGAATTTCTCTTTGGAACAATATTTTGTGTAACTCCTTATAAACAAATCGTTAACAAAATAATTTTCAAAAATGCTCAGCCAATTTATACTTTTATAACATGGACAATGTAAAACCACTACCCGACTTATCAGCAGAAGAACAACGTGTTTTAGGCTCTTTAATAGAAAAAAGCCGCACTACACCCGATTATTACCCAATGACTATAAATAGTTTAACGGCTGCATGTAACCAAAAAAGTTCGAGGAATCCTGTGGTAAATTACGATGAGGAAACCATAACTTTAACGCTAAACCAACTTAAAATAAAAGGTTTAATTTCCACAGCTACAGGAGGATCTAGTCGCGCAACAAAATATAAACATAATCTGGCTATTGTTTATCCCTTATTACCTTCGGAGTTGGCTATTATCTGTCTGTTGCTTTTACGTGGTCCATTAACACCCGGGGAAATTAATAGCAATTCGGGAAGATTATATGAATTTGAAAGTATAGAAGAAGTTTTAGAACAGCTTCAAAAATTATCAGATGAAGAACCTGTCTTTGCAAAACAACTGCCCAAGAAAGCTGGTCAGAAGGAAGCTCGTTTTGTGCATCTTTTAGGCGAACAGGCTGAAATCACTACAGCACCTGATACCGAAGCGGTAGCTGTATCGCAGTTTGATCCCACTGAACTGGAAAACAGAATAGAAAAATTAGAACTGGAAATTGAAGAATTAAAAGAGTTGGTTAATTTGTTGATGGATAAATAACTAGTTCATTAGTGTTTGTAACTCATCATCATAACTAAAAGTCAGTATGAGCGTAGTCGAAGATCCATGACAAATTAAGCTACAAGTGCTTTCATTTTAATTCCATGTTTTGAAACTAATCTAAGATAGATTTCTCCAAAGTTTTTATCATGTTTAACGGCTACTAAAGCAGGTAAATACATTGCCTTTCTAAGATGCCTGTTTCCCTTCTTAGATATTTTTGGTTTTCCTTTTACTGATGTTCCTGATTGTTTTTCTTTCACGTCCAAACCAGCATAACTTGTAAGTTGCTTTTTATTTCTGATCAGCTCAAACCCATTTGTTTCAGCCAAAATAATTATGACGGTAAGTTTCCCAATTCCTGTTATACTACAGATACGTTTTATTTCTGTGCTTAGATTAGCATCACCATTGACAATCATCTCCAAATCAGCTTTTATTTCTTTTTCTTGCTTATTCAACAGATGAATCCTTTAATTAAGTCGTTGCAGGCTGCGTTCATTCGGTTCCACTTCAGACTTTTCAGCATGGACCTGGTTCTTTACAACAACGCGTTCACTTACAATCTGGTCACGCTCTCTTGTAAGCTGTTGAAGCATATGAAAGATTTTCTTAGGCCTATGCCATTGATCAAGATTTCTTTCTAGTCCAAACTGTGCGATCGCCTCAGAACAACTTTTATCTGTTATGGTTTTGTTTTCAAGTGTTCGAATATAATTGCTGATTTTATTTGGTAGAACAATAGTTACTTCACGAAGCGTTTAGGTTAGGGCAGTCCCGCTCCCGCTTCTGCCAATTTGAAGAAAATTGGCATCCCGCTTCGATCGGGTTTAGGTGGCAAAGCCGGTTAAACTATTTGGGGTTGCAAGTTGCAGAAGAAACGATGGGGCACTACGCTATTAAACCTCTAATAGCTGCAGAAACCTATGTATATAAACCTGATTGCAATGGAAAGCACGCAAGCGAGGTACGAGTGCGGACTTGTAATAAAAAGCAGGACTAACAATAAAAAGAACTACTATGTTTGCTTTCCAAAAAAAATGGAGGTTTTATAAAATAAGATTTGCTTTAATAGATCTCGACTACGTTGCACCCGATTGAGCTATAGGATTCGCTCGATACGATCGGGCGTGATCGAGAGGACGACTCTATAAAAAAAGAGAAACCATAACTGATTTCTCTTTTTAAAATATTCTAAAGATATGATTAAGCTTCTACTGGATGTTCTTTAGCGGCCAAATACCTTTCAGCATCAAGCGCAGCCATACAACCAGAACCTGCAGCGGTTACCGCCTGACGGTAATACATATCCTGCACATCGCCACAGGCAAAAACGCCTTCTATATTGGTTAAAGTAGACCCTGGTTTAGTAGTTAAATAACCGGTTTCATCCATATCTAACTGGCCTTTAAAAATATCGGTATTAGGTTTATGACCAATAGCCACGAAGAAACCTTCTACGGCGATATCAGATTCGACACCTGTTTTGTTATTTAAAACTTTAACTGCAGTTACATTTTTGCCGTTACCTAGAATTTCCTGCGTTTCGGTATTGTAATGAACCACAATATTTGGGGTTGCCAATACGCGGCTAACCATCGCTTTAGAAGCTCTGAATTCATCTCTACGCACCAATAAGTGCACAGTTTTACAAAGTTTTGCTAAATAAGTTGCTTCTTCGGCTGCCGTATCTCCGGCACCTACAATAGCAACATCCTGGCCTTTAAAAAAGAAACCATCGCATACTGCACAGGCAGAAACACCAAAACCATTGTATTGTTGTTCACTTGGTAAACCTAACCATTTAGCAGTAGCACCGGTAGCAATAATTACGGTATCAGCTGTAATGGTTTTAATTTCGTCAACCACTACTTTATGTGGTGTTGAAGAGAAATCTACCGAACTTACATAACCGAAACGGATATCGGTACCAAAACGCTCTGCCTGCTTGCGGAAATCTTCCATCATTTCTGGCCCCATAATTCCTTGCGGGTAGCCTGGAAAATTTTCTACATCCGTAGTTTGCGTAAGCTGTCCGCCAGCTTGCATTCCGGTATACATTATTGGCTTTAAATCAGCTCTGGCAGCATAAATTGCAGCAGTATAACCTGCAGGGCCTGAACCTATAATTAAACACTGAACGTGCTCGTTTTCTTGTGACATTATATAGTGTGTTTGAAATTCATTAATCGTAGCACAAATTTAACGCTTTAAATAATTGTTAGCAAATGCGCTTTGTCAACATAGTTTACTTATTAACAGTTAAGGGTGGGGCGCATGGCGAAAAGCGCTAAGCTGATAGCGTTTGGCGCATGTCACTAAACTCAGGTGTATTCAGGTGGCTTAGGTGGTAAAAAATATCTTCGTGGTGTCAGATGTTACCATCTGACACCACATCAAAAAATATTATTTTAAATCAAGCCTAATTAAATAGATCGTTTTTTCACTTCTGAAATACTTTTGGCTTTTAGATTTAATGCTTGTAATCTCATTTGCGCTAATGAAACATTAATTTTTTTTAAGTTAACTTTCCTACCTAACTGATCCATTTCCGAAAATGATATTTTGTAATTCATGCTTGATTATCAATACTCTTACGCTAAAAAGGAATTATAAACTATCAGATGGTAACATCTGACAGCACTTATGAAACTAAGTTTGTATCACTCCTACATTAAACTTCCTGGTAATCGGCGATTGGTTGGCCGCCTCTATTCCCATCGAAATTACTTTCCTGGTTTCTAAAGGATCGATTATCCCATCAACCCAAAGCCTGGCTGCTGCATAATAAGGTGTGGTTTGACTATCGTATTTATCGGTAATTTCTTTTAACAATTCGGCTTCTTTCTCTGGTGTAATTACCTCTCCTTTTGCTTTCAAAGAGGCTTGTTGAATCTGCAACAATGTTTTTGCCGCCTGTGAGCCACCCATTACGGCAATTTTTGCTGTTGGCCAGGCATAAATCAAACGTGGATCGTAAGCTTTACCGCACATTGCATAATTACCAGCACCATAAGAATTGCCCAAAACAATGGTGAATTTTGGCACAACAGAATTGGCAACTGCATTTACCATTTTAGCACCATCTTTAATAATGCCGCCATGTTCTGACCGGCTGCCCACCATAAAACCAGTAACATCCTGTAAAAAAACCAATGGAATTTTCTTCTGGTTACAATTCATAATAAAACGAGTAGCTTTATCGGCACTGTCAGAATAAATTACGCCACCAAATTGCATTTCACCCTTTTTCGACTTCACTACTTTACGCTGATTGGCTACGATCCCCACTGCCCATCCATCAATACGGCCTAAACCACAAACAATACTTTGTCCGTAGCCTTTTTTATATTCTTCAAATTCTGATCCATCAACCAGACGGTTAATGATATCCATTATTTCGTAAGGTTTATCCCGGTTTTCAGGAAGGATACCATACAGTTCTTCTTCTTTCTCTTTGGGTTTAGCAGGCTTGATACGATCGAAACCTGCATGCTGAGGTGCGCCCAGCATACTCATGATGTTTCTGATGCTATCTAAGCAAGCCTGATCATTAGGATGTTTATAATCGGTAACGCCAGAAATCTCGCAATGTGTGGTGGCACCACCTAAAGTTTCATTGTCCACTTCTTCCCCTATGGCTGATTTTACCAGGTAAGAACCTGCTAAAAAAACAGATCCGGTTTTATCCACAATCATCGCTTCATCGCTCATAATGGGTAAATAGGCTCCTCCCGCAACGCAAGCTCCCATAATGGCCGAAATCTGCACAATCCCTTCAGACGACATGATGGCATTATTACGGAACATCCTCCCAAAATGTTCTTTATCTGGAAATATTTCATCTTGCATGGGCAAGTATACCCCTGCACTATCAACCAGGTAAATTACGGGCAAACGATTTTCCATGGCAATTTCCTGCGCGCGGAGGTTCTTTTTCGCAGTCATCGGAAACCAGGCCCCAGCTTTCACAGTAGCATCATTGGCTACAATCATACATTGCCTGCCACTTACATAGCCGATAACACATATTACTCCTGCAGATGGACATCCGCCCTGCTCGGCATACATGCCATCAGCGGTAAAGGCTCCGACTTCTAAAAAGTCAGAATCTTTATCAATTAAATAAGCAATCCGTTCGCGGGCCAGCAGCTTACCTTTCTCTTTTTGTTTTGCAGCGTTTTTTTCGCCACCTCCCAGGTATATTTTTTTGAGTCTGGTTTTCAGTTCGTAAACCAACTGTTTATTTACATCCTCGTTTTTGTTGAATTCGATATTCATGGAGGCAATTTAAATTTAATTTTAGAAAAACAATATTGACCAAAACGGTTTCTGGTCTAAGGGAAGGTTTAACAGCAAAGCGCACTAAGTTTTTTTAATACCGTTACTTCAACCGCAAAGTATGCAAAGGATAGTTGCAAAGAGCGCTAAGTGTTTTACCACAACGTTCACAGAGATAAAGGCACAGAGGGCATAGCATTGATATATATGTGTTTTTCAGTTTATCCCTGGCTTTTTTTACCGCAAAGCACGCAAAGAAAAGTCCGTAGAGCATGCTAAGTGTTTTTACCACAAAGTTCACAGAGATAAAGGCACAGAGGGCATAGCGTTGAGAATATATATGTGTGTTTTCAGTTTATCCCTGGCATTTTTACCACAAAGCACGCAAAGGATAGTCGCAAAGCATGCTAAGTCTTTTTAACCACAGAGATCACAAGGAAAAGGAACAGAGGACATAGAGTTTGGATTATGTGAAAAATCTTCGTGTTTTCCGTGGGTCCATGGCTTTTTTTACCGCAAAGTACGCAAAGGATCGCCGCAAAGAGCGCTAAGTGTTTTTAACCACAGAGATCACAAAGGAAAGGCACAGAGGACATGGAGTAATTAATGAGAAGTTTGGTTAACCCCGAAAATGCAGAGCTTGTTAAAAAGCGCCAATCGCATAACGCCGGACGCTGATCTCTTAACTACTCTTGATACACTACTCCGTCAATTTTTATTTTTTGATATTTTTCTGCCCAGCCTTTGCCTTTGATATATTTTACTTCAGATGGATGCCCTTTTAAATTGGGATGATAAATGGGATCGAATGAAAAAGTCATTTCCTGATCTGATTTTTGAACTACAGTTACTTCATTATCATTCTCATCCTTTTCGCCAGTGGTAAAAAACTTATCGCCTATTTTAGCATTAAAATCAGCACGAATGTAGGTTTTAGTAGGGCTATCGGGGTAACTTTCCACTAATCTATTCCTTTCATCGATCCGCAGATATACAGTACTACTCGCATCGCCACCAACCAGGGAATAAAATTGGTAAAAAAGTTTTTTGTTGATCCTTACGGTGTCTTTAATCTCGGTATAAGATTGAGCATTCATATACCATAAATTACCAATCTGCATGGGTAAAAATGAATCGGCTGCCGAATTTTGATCTTTACTCGTTTGGCAAGACATGATAAACAGACTGAATAAAATAAAAATTAAGGAGTTTAGTTTTTTGATCATGAGCGAATCTGTTTTCTTATTTACGTTAAAGATAAACAATTCGCTGTATTGTAATCGTTAATTCACAAAATGATACAAGAAAACTACCTCTCCGCTAAAGGCAGGCTTTTTCTGATCTTCAATTTCCATTTCGATGGCCATGTTTACCTTGGTTACTCCACGTAGGTTAATAATTGAAGCCAATTTAGCTTTTAACCTAACCTTACTGTTAACCGTTACGGCTTGCGCGAACCTTAAACTTTCTATCCCATAGTTGATCTCCATTTTTAAGTTTTGAATATCAACAATTTCTTTCCATAAATAAGGAATTAAGGATAAGGTTAAATAACCGTGTGCAATGGTTGCTTTAAATGGTCCTTCGTTTTGTGCCCGCTCTTCATCAACATGAATCCATTGATGGTCTAATGTAGCGTCGGCAAATTTGTTGATCTGTTCTTGTGTAATGGTATGCCATGAAGAAATGCCTAATTCCTTGCCAAGGTATTGTTCAAATTCTGCGTGGGAGGTAATGATTTGCATTTTGGTTATATTTAAGCGCCGAGCGTTATGCGGCTGGCGGGTTGATAATTGCTTTTTTAGAGTTGATTAATGTTTTTTAGGTTCATTTGGATATAGATGTTTTTTGGCTGATGGTTCATGGTCTTATAGCTCATAGTCAAAGTCTACAACCGGCCTATTAACTATTGACCATGAACTATTGACTATCAGCCATGAACCATTAAACTATTAACGATGATCCATAAGCAACTGGCTATCCTGCAGTTAACTCAAGTTCCTATCCCTAAACCAAACCTCGTCCGGAATAGCAGAAAAATCGTCCATCTTATTGATTAAAATTTCAGCATCTGCTTCGTTAAAAACCAGGTCGCGGTTGGCAGGTTTCAAAAATTTACTTTGCACCATGATATCCATCTGAGCAAATAATGGATCATAAAAACCATTTACATTTAAAACGCCAATAGGTTTGTGATGCAAGCCAAGCTGTAACCAGGTTAATACTTCAAAAAATTCTTCGAGTGTTCCAAAGCCGCCGGGTAAAATCACAAATCCATCACTTAAATCGGCCATTTTCTGTTTTCTCTGGTGCATATTTTCAGTCACGATCATTTCAGTTATTCCCTTATGTCCAACTTCTTTATCCATTAAAAACTGAGGGATGATACCAGTAACCGAACCGCCAAGTTCCAGTACATCGTTGGCTAGAACCCCCATCACCCCAACACTACCGCCACCATAAACCAACTTAATCTGCTGTTTTACTAAAGTTTCTGCTAACTGTTTTATCGCATTGCGTAACTGTATATCTCCGTTAAAGTTTGAGCCACAGTACACACAAACAGATTTAAGCTTATTCATTTTTTTAAAATTTACCGAAGTTAAGATTTTATCGGCTTTCTATAAATTTTAATTCTGCACAAAGCTGTTACAGGACCCCTTATTTTAATTAAACCTTTTAGGTTTAAAAAAAACTACAAGGTTTGATCGTATAATTTTTTTCCAAGAACCACCGACTTTCGACTTTGTTAAATAAACCTGATTGAAGAGAAAGCCCACAGCGCAGCGAGGACTTGAAACGGAAAGCAGGACAGCTGCTCCCGATTAGTACCAGCCCTCTCATTTTCTAACTAATATTGACCACCTAAGCCAACTGGGGACAATAAGTATTTTTAGCACAAAAAAGGAGCGGCATTACACCACTCCTTCTAACCAAATATAAGAGAGAAAAGATTAATTGAGAGATTAGAAAGCAAAACGGATAGTTGCGCCATAAGTCCTCGGATCGCCCAATACCCCCGCATACAAACCGGAGTTACCTGCAGCAGCCTGTAATTGCTCGTAATAGTTTTTATTTGCGATATTTCTGCTCCAAACAAATAAAGAAAACTTATCTGATTTAAAACCTAACCTTGCATTAAATAAAGCATAACCTTTAACATTTAGTACGCTTGATGGCGTAGGATTTGAAGAGTATTCTGAACGGTAACTGGCATCACCAGCGACGAAATACCTGCCTTCTCTAGTTGCTAAATTACCAGGGGTACTGAGTTCCGAACCACCTGAAATATTCCATTTTGAAATACCAGGTAACCTACCTCCGGAAGCATCTTTAAATGCTACTTGCGTAGCAACTCCATTTACCAATTCCGTATGTCCGGTTTCTTCTAAAGGAAGAGGTGCATTTGTAAACTTTACATATTTGCCATCTAAATAAGCCAAAGCAGCATTTAAAGTTAAAAACCGCTCTAACTGATAAGTACCATCAATTTCCAATCCTTTTACCCTTACTTTTTCAGCATTTGCCAGATAGCCTCTATTTACACCCAATTGTGGAGACTGAACATTGGTCTGGTAATCTTTAATATCAGTATTAAATAAACTAAGATTCACGATAGCACCTTTAAATGGCTTTGTTTTAGCACCCAGCTCATAATGTTGAACATACTCCGGTTTAACCACCGCTACAGATAAATCGGCTGCGCCAGTTGAGGTAGTTGGCAAACCGCCTACGTTAACACCAACGGGTTTGTAAGCAGTAGAGAAAGTTCCATAAACATTTAAGTTATGCGTTGGGCGGTACGATACGGTAAAGTTACCTGATAAATTGTTGTTGTCTACCTTGGTCGTAAACTGCTGATTGGCATATACCGCCGCTTTAAGCGCCAATAATGCTGCATCAGTGGTCTGTAAACCACCATAGGTAACCCTGTCGTAATCAACATCTTTTTTATCATAAGTATACCTTAAACCTGGCAATACGTGCAGGTTTTTGAAAACTTCCCAATCAACCTGTGCAAAAACAGCAGCACTTAACGATTTGATGGTAGAATTGGTTTTAATTCCAAAGCCATCTAACAAACCAGGGGTTGAATATAAAGCCTGACTGCCTGTATTACTGGTTTGTACAAATCTCCACTGATCTTTACCTACTTCTTCTGTTTGTGCCAATCCTTTTAAATTCTGGCCCAGGAAATAAACACCGATTACTCCACTTAATTTCTCAGTAATATTACCCGCATATCTTACCTCCTGTGAGTATTGATCGTGACGTGAGGTACCCTGCGATTTGGTTAGCGCCGCTAATTCTGAGAAATCCCGATCATTTGTAGGATCCCAGTTCCAAAATCGCCAGGCGGTGGTTGAAGTAAGCGTTCCATTGCCGATTTTGTAATCTACATTTAATGATATACCACCGATTGATTGATTGTGCCTCCAGGGGGTATTGGTATTGATCTCCCTTGAAAAAGGATCGATTTTAGGTTGTTGATAGCCTAAATCAGACACAATTCTGGCATACTGGCGGTAAGCACTTCTTTCAGTCGTAGTTACACCGGCAATGACCAAAGGATAACCTGCCGGATGCTGAATACTTACATCGCCGCTTAACAATACCTG
Source organism: Pedobacter alluvionis (assembly GCF_003664035.1). Taxonomy (GTDB): domain Bacteria; phylum Bacteroidota; class Bacteroidia; order Sphingobacteriales; family Sphingobacteriaceae; genus Pedobacter; species Pedobacter alluvionis. The sequence goes on along the minus strand of NZ_RCCK01000012.1, from coordinate 163,873 downwards.
TAATTTCTCCGAAGGACTATAATATAGCTGCCCTTTAAAGCCGAGATTATTCTGTCCGCTGTACTTGCGCTCTTCCCTGGTGTTCCAGATGGTACCATCACGTTGTGTACCCGAAATGGAGATTTTTGCAGCAAGATCTTTTGCAAGTGCGCCGGAAACTGATGTTTTAGCCTGAATAAAATTATAATTCCCTGCGCTCAATTCTATTTTTGCACTTGGTGTTAAAGTTGGTTTACTCGTAGTGATGTTAAATGCACCTGCTGTTGTGTTTTTACCAAATAAAGTACCTTGTGGGCCACGTAAAATTTCGATCTGCTCAATATCAAGAAAATCAGTAGAGGTAGCAGCCGGACGTGCATGGTAAACACCATCTACATAAAACCCTACTCCAGGATCGATACCATCATTGGTTAAACCAAAGGTAGACCCTAAACCCCTGATATTTAAAGTGGTATTTCTGGCATTAGAAGCATATAACTGTACAGAAGGTACCAATTCCTTCAAACGGTTAACATTAAAAGCACCAGCATTTTCTGCAGCACGGCCACCAATAACAGTAATTGGAATGGGTACATCCTGTAAAACCTCTGAGCGCCTTCTGGATGTTACCACGATTTCATCTAATAGCGCATTTTCTACTAAAACCAGTTCTATGGGCGTCTCCTGAAGTTTTAATATCTGAAAATCCTGTGGTTTATAACCCACCGAACTTACCTGAAGGTAAAATGGTGTTTCTTGTTTTACATTAATGCTGAAGACACCATTTTCATCGGCCACTACAGCTTGGTTTGTTCCCCTCACCTTTATGGTTGCATTCGGGATGGTGGTGCCATTGCTTGTTTTAATTACACCGGTTACTGCACTTTGGGCAAAAGCGAAACCTGCCGAAAGTAAAAATGAAAAGAGAAAAAGTAAACTTTTGTTCATAATTATGTTGATAGTTTGTTTAAATGCGGTTGATTAATGACCCGTTGGAATTATGCGATTACTGTTTTAGAATGGCTACAACAACAATACGAGTGCGTTTTTTGAATTGCTTTCATAATTACTATATAAATACTATAGATTTAGTAGACAAATATATTAAAAAATATTATCCTCCAAATTTTATTTTGTGATTTTTATAAATAGCCGCAAACCCTCGCAGGTTTTAAAAACCTGCAAGGGTTAAATAGAAAAACGAGTCTATCGTAAACCGATGACCCGTTTTTCTATTTATTAGGAAAGATTGAGTAAATATTACCTTCAACCTTCTCCCTCTTACCTTCTGCCTTAACCCTATCTGGTGTAATTAGGTGCTTCTTTGGTGATAGTGATATCGTGTGGATGACTTTCGCGCATACCTGCAGCAGTAATCTGTACAAACTGTGCTTCTTGTAAAGCTTCAATATTTGCGGCTCCACAATACCCCATGCTTGCACGTAAACCACCAATGTATTGGTACATTACTTCAGCCAAGGTACCTTTAAATGGTACGCGACCAACAATACCTTCAGGAACTAACTTTTTAATATCGTCTTCAACATCCTGGAAATAACGGTCTTTAGAACCTTGCTCCATCGCTTCAATTGAACCCATTCCGCGGTAAGATTTAAATTTACGTCCTTCGTAAATAATGGTTTCACCCGGCGATTCTTCTACTCCTGCAAATAACGAACCCGCCATTACGGTACTTGCTCCTGATGCAATTGCCTTAGCAATATCACCAGTATGTTTAATACCACCATCAGCAATTACTGGTACACCTGTACCTTTCAATGCTTTAGCACATTCGTAAACGGCATATAACTGAGGAACACCAACACCGGCAATAATTCTGGTGGTACAAATAGATCCCGGACCTATACCTACTTTAACAGCATCAGCACCAGCATCAGCCAGGAATTTTGCAGCAGCACCAGTAGCAATATTACCAACAATCACCTGTAATTCAGGGTATTTAGCTTTTACTTCTTTTAATTTATCAACTACTCCTTTAGAGTGACCGTGAGCAGTATCGATGGTAATTACATCAACTCCGGCTGCAACTAAAGCATCAACCCTTTCAATGGTATCGGCAGTTACGCCAACGGCGGCACCTACACGTAAACGGCCCCGTTCATCTTTACAGGCAACAGGATAATTTTTTACTTTCGAAATATCTTTAAAGGTGATTAAACCACTGAGGTAACCATCTTTGCTTACTACGGGAAGTTTCTCGATTTTGTGGTTCTGAAGAATTTCTTCTGCCTGTACTAAAGTAGTACCTTCTGGTGCAATGATTAGATTATCTTTTGTCATTACTTCAGAAATCGGCCGCTTCATATCTTTTTGGAAACGTAAATCTCTGTTTGTAATAATTCCAACCAGTTTATTATCGCTGCTTACAACCGGAATGCCACCAATTTTATGCTCTTTCATGATCTTGAAAGCATCGGCTACAACAGCTGTTTCCAATAAGGTAACGGGATCCTGGATCATACCACTTTCTGAACGCTTAACTTTGCGTACTTCTGCAGCTTGTCTTTCTATGGTCATGTTTTTATGTAACATCCCGATGCCACCATTTTGTGCAATTGCAATGGCAAGTTCAGCCTCTGTTACGGTATCCATTGCGGCAGAAATCAATGGAACATTAAGTTTGATTTTTTTTGTTAAAAAAGTGGATGTATTTACTTCACGGGGCAGAATTTCGGAATATGCAGGCACTAATAGTACGTCGTCGTACGTTAAACCTGTGGCGATAAATTTTGTGGAATCGAGTTGCATAGCAAATAAATTAGGATTTATTATTTGCCAGGCAAAGATACGAAAATAATGCGAAAACAAAAGCGTCGAGTTAAAATTACTTAAATATTAAGCTTGCCTGACAATTCCAGACCCTGGATTTAATTAAGCATTATTTTCTTTGTTGCGCTTGCCTATATCTATAAAAATCAAACCTGTTAGACGAAAATTATTTCAAAATAATTCGGAGAATGTTTTTATACTTGCAGAACCAAACAACTAATTTTATAATGCAGAAAAATGCTCTCAAATTTCTGACTTTAATGCTTTGCATTGGAGTTAGCACCGCCTATGCCCAAACTACTCAACCTGTAAAAAGAGAATTTAAGTTTGGTAAAATTGCACCAACAGAATTCGAAGTAAAAGCCTCGGGACAAGACTCTTCGGCTTCGGCGATTAAACTATTCGATGTTGGCGATTGCTATTTTGAAATAGGCCAGTCTTTAGGTGGATTTGTTTATGTTTTTGAAAGGCACATACGTTATAAAATCTTAAATAAAAACGGTTATGATCTTGCCAATTTTAAAATCGAACTTTACAAAAGCAATAACTCTAGGAAAGAAGACCTTAACTACATGGATGCTGCAACCTATAACATGGTTGATGGTAAAATGGTGACCAGCAAACTTAACAAAGATGCCAAGTTTACCGAAGAGTTTAACCAAAATTATGTGATCAAAAAGTTTGCACTTCCTAACGTGAAAGAAGGTTCGATCATTGAATTTAAATATAAGATCAAATCAGATTTTATTTTTACGTTACGCGGCTGGCGGTTTCAATCAAGTGTTCCTACACTTTGGTCGGAATATAATGTGAGAATACCAGAGTACCTGACTTATAAGAATAACATAAGTGGGTATTATTATCAGATCGATCATCCGCTTCATCAAGATGTAAATGCAAGCTACTTATCAGGCGTGCATTCTACCGCTGTTTATGATAAATATTGTGCTGCTAATGTACCTGCGTTGAAAGAGGAGCCGTATGTAACCACCATGGATGATTATACTCCTAAAATCGAATTTGAACTTAGGGCGACCCAATTCCCAGGCACGATTTACGAAGACTTTAATGGTTCGTGGTCAAAAATTATTAATGGGTTGGCTAGAGATGAAAAATTTGGCGGTTTTATTAATAAAAATAGTTATGCCAAATCGGTGCTTCCGGGCATTCTAAAAGGAGAAAAAGATACCCTTGCCGCTGTAAAACTCATTTTAAACTATGTTAAAAACAACTTAAAATGGAATAAAGAATACTCGGAATATGCTAAAGAAACCAGTCCAAAAAGCATTTTCGAAAAGAAAACAGGTTCGTCTGCTGATATTAACCTTTCCTTGTTAAGTTTATTAAAAGAAGCGAAAATTGAGTCCTATCCGGTGCTGATCAGTACAAGAAAAAATGGAGAACACCCAGGATATCCACTAGAATCGGCGTTTAATAATGTAATTGGCGTTACCCAGATCGGGAATACACTTTATTATCTTGACGCAACAGATAAGGATTTACCTGCCGGAATGTTGGATTACGAAAACCTGAGCCACCGAGGCTTTTACATAGATTTAAAAAATAACGATGGCAAATGGCTTTCTACCGAACCGAATATACCGAGCGAAAAGATTTTTGTGTATAATATGGTGCTGGATAAAGAGCATAAACTATCGGGAACAATCAACCAATATTCTAAAGGTTATGCAGCCTTAAACCTGCGCAATAAATATAGGACTACTAATAACGAAACAGAATTTGTTAAAAACTTCAAAAAAGACAAAACAGGCCTTGAAGTTTCTGCTTACAAAATCGACAACCTCGACAATCTTGATGAACTGTTGACAGAAAGCATGGATGTTACAATTGAGGATAATGTTGAGGAAGCCGGCAACCTGGTATACTTCACCCCGCTCCTTTTTGAGAGAACAAAAGAAAATTTATTTAAACTGGAGCAGCGTAAATTCCCGGTTGATTTTGCCTATCCATTTAAAGAAAGCTACCGCATTACAGTAAACTTTCCTGAAGATTATGAAGTAGATAAACTTCCTAAAGGAGGTATTTACAAACTTCCGGAAGAGAGCGGAACCTTTACCATTAATTATATAGCAGAAGGCAAAACCTTGATGGTAAAAAGCAGCATCAACGTCAACAAATCGCTTTATACGCCAGAAGAATATTTCGATTTAAAAGAATTATTTAAAACAGTTGTAGAAAAACAGGCTGAACAAATTGTATTTAAAAAGAAAGGATAATGAAATATTATTTAAGTTTAGCGCTTTCGCTTTTGGGTATTAATACTGTGTTTGCACAGACAGATTATGATGTAGCAAAAATTCCCGAAAACCTGAAAAAAGATGCAATTGTGGTGATCAGGAATGAAGAATCACTTTTTGATGTTAAGGGATTGGGAGCAGCAAAAATGGATTATAAAATAGCAATTACCATTTTAAACAAAGCAGGCGACCAATATGGAGAAATGGCAGAGGTTTATGATAAATTCAGCAGCATATATAACATCAAAGCGACCCTTTACGATGCTGCAGGCAAAAAAATAAAAGACTATAAAAGTTCTGATATTAATGACCAAAGCCTGATTTCCGATTTTTCGATCTTTGAGGACAATAGGATGAAGCTCTTAAAATTTGTAAGTATAACCTATCCGTACACCATAGAATATAGCTATAGCCAGGACTATAACGGACTACTTTATTTCCCTTCGTGGCGAGACCTGAAAGGTTTTGGCGTATCGGTAGAAAAATCGGCCTACACCATTCAAAGGGCAAAGAACTACAAAATGAGGTACATTACGAGTTCGAATTTAAAGACCGACTCGGTAATTAATGGAGAAAAAGTACAGTATAAATGGAAAAGTGCCAATGTTAGTGCAGTTGCTGAAGAGCCTTTAAGTACAGGGATTGATAATATTGCTACCTGGGTTAAAGCTGCTCCAAATCAGTTCGAATATGATGGCTCGACAGGTAATTTCGATAACTGGAAAAATTTTGGTTCGTGGTTGTTTACGTTAAATCAAGGTGGAAATAAGCTTCCGGAAGCAACCAGGTTAATGGTACAGAATTTAATTAAAGACGCTAAAACATCAAAAGAAAAGATCCGGATTCTATATAACCATTTGCAGCAAAACACCCGTTATGTAAGTGTTCAACTAGGAATAGGTGGCTTCAGGCCTATTTTAGCCGAAAAAGTGGCACAGGTGAATTACGGCGATTGTAAAGCGCTTTCTAATTATATGAAGGCTTTATTAAACGAAGCAGGAATTCCCTCAAATTTAATCGTTATTGGAAATGATATGCCCAGTTTAAACCCCAATTACTCGAGTGTGGGGCAGGCCAACCACATGATTTTATGTGTTCCTCTTCCAAAAGACACTACCTTTTTAGAATGCACCAGTCAATATAAACCAATGGGATTTATTGGCTATAGCAATTCTGACCGGAATGTATTAATGGTAACTGAAGACGGAGGGAAAATAGTGCATACCCCAGTTTACAATGCCAGGGAAAATTATCAGATCAGAAAAACCAAAATTATATTGGCAGAAGATGGTACGGCCAGTTCTGAAATAAAATCAACCTATGGCAACGCACAATTTGAAGAAAATTTTTCGATGACTTTAATGGAACCTGTTGATCTTAGGAAAAAAATAATTGAAGAAAGTTCCATTCCGATGGCTGAGCTGGTTAGTTATAAGTATGCACAGCCAGACAAAACGGTGCCTGTGCTAACAGAAGAGATTAACTTTAAAACCAATCCACTATTAACCAAAGGTGGAGATAAGTTGTTTTTAGTGGTCAATCAGGTTAACCGTCGAGAAAGCGTTCCGCTTAAAGTAGAGGGAAGAAAAACATACTTCGCTGTTCCCTTTAGTTATAATGATGATGATGAAATTAGTTACATCTTACCAAAAGGATACAATGTAGAGTTTATTCCAAAAGATATTACCATTACTTCGGAGTTTGGGTCGTACAGCGCTAAATTCAGTATAAAAGACAATACGATTGTTTATAACCGCACGCAAACCATGAATAATAAAAAGTACCCACCAGAAAAATATGGGGAGTATGTAGATTTTTATAAAAAGATCTATCAGGCCGATAAACAAAAAGCTGTTTTAGCTAAAACCTTATAAATTATGATTACTGAAAACCAATATTTTGATGGCAACGTTAAATCGCTGGGTTATGAAACCGCTGAAGGCAAATCGACTGTTGGCATTATCAATCCGGGAGAATATACCTTTGGTACGGATCAAAAAGAAATTATGCTTGTTATAGAGGGTAAATTAGAAGCCTTACTTCCTGATGCCAATGAATGGCAAAGCATTAAAGCAGGCGATAAATTCGAAGTTCCCGCAAATTCATCGTTTAAAGTAAAAACGACTATACAAACGGCATATTTATGCCAGTATAGGTAGTTTAAAAAGAAGTCAGGTTTTAAAAACTTGACTTCTTTAATTAAGCTATTCGCACTTACTTATTCCCAATGACTACTTCAGTAAAATGATCTGTAGTCAGGTATTTATTCGCCATGGCAAGTAATTCTTCAGCAGTAATGGTCTTAACTGTCTCTATATATTTGGCATAGTAATCGTAATCCAATCCTGCGAAATAAATATTCTTGAATTTATCGGCATGGGAGAAAACGTTCTCCAAACTGCCCAACATAGAACCCAGCATGTAGTTCCGAACCAGGTTCAGTTCCTTGTCCCCTACCAGTTCAGTTTTCAATATCTCGATCTCTTTATAAATCTCAGTTAATGCAGCCGCACACACATCAGCACCAACTTCGGTAGCGATAAAAAGATAACCTGCCTGCTGCAGCGAAGAAACCCCTGAACCAATGCCATAAGTATAGCCTTTATCTTCACGGATATTGTTCATTAAACGCGAACCAAAATACCCACCTAAAACGGTATTTAGAATCTGAAGTCCCGAGAAATCTTCATGTTTACGGTTTATGGCCAATTGACCAATCCTGATAGCAGACTGCAAAGCTTCTGGTTTTTCGGTATAAATAGTCTGTTTTGCAGTTGCGGCAAAATCAAAACTGTTTTTTATTGCATTGCTCTTTTCCCAATCTTTACCAAAGGCATCGTTTAGCAAATTAAAACTTGCCTCATCAAACTTTCCGGAAACAATAATGGTGCAGTTGTTAGGTGCATAAGCCGCTTTAAAATAATCAACCAGGTCTTCACGTTTTAAACCATCATAATGTTCAGCCTGTATATTTACACCATAGGCGGTATTACCAAATAAAGCGTGCGCAAACTCCTTTCTCGCGAGAATATCGTTTTTCTTGAGGTTTACCTGCAGTTTTTGTTTCTGGTTTTGGATGTAAATATCAAGTTCCTGCTGTGGAAACTGACTTTCTGATAGAACATCTTTCACAATCGGTAATACCGAACGTAAATGTTTATTTAAAGTATATAACGTAACCGAAGATTGATCCTGGACATATTCTGTTTGGAAAAATGCACCATAAAAATCAATTTGTTCGGCTATCTCTTTTGCCGATAATTTATTTGTTCCATTATTGATCAATGCGCTCACTGCAATAGCCTGCAATGGTTTTTCGGATTTCCAGTTAACATTATCGAAAATAAATTCGATACGCACCAGATCCTGTTCGCCAGAATAGATAGTGAAAACGGATATACCATTATCTAATACTTTTTTCTCCGGATGGATAAAATTTATTGTCGATACCTGCTTAAAATCAGGCGCCTGTTGTCTGTTAAGCATTTTCTTCAGTTAAGTAATATAAAGTAGATGATGATTTATGGTTAAAAGTTTCGTTAGATATCCTTTTGATATCTTTTGCCTCTACTTTTAAAAATTCTTCCGTTTCCTGGTTCAACATAGCAGCATCGCCCAATAGTTCGTAGTAAGCCAGGTTCATCGCTTTATCAAGCAGGCTCATCTCAGAAAACACGAGTACTGATTCTACCTTATTCTTTACCTTAGTTAATTCAGTTTCAGAAACGAGTTCGTTCTTTAATTTTTCCAGTTCAGCCCAGATTGCCTTTTCGGCAGTTTCAATTGTAATCCCCTCAACCAGTTTACCCTCAACAATAAACAAACCCGGATCTAAACTACTTGAAATATAGGCGTTGATATCGCTGAAAAGTTTTTGTTCTTTCAACAGGCTATTGTACAAACGCGAAGACTGTCCCCGTGATAAAATATCGGATAATAAATCAAAGGCGTAATAATCCTGATTTAATCTTCCCGGTATTTTAAAAGCCATATAAATCGCATTTAAGGGTACATTAGCCCTAACCGTTTCTTGCCTGGCTTCAGTTTGAGAATCTTCCTGAATTAAATTTCGATTATATTTCTCACCTGCCGGAATTGGTTCGAACCATTTTTCAGCCATTTTTTTCACATCTGCTGTTTTCACATTTCCGCCAACAACCAAAATTGCATTTTGTGGCGTATAATGTTTTTTGAAAAATGCTTTTACATCATCCATTGTTGCATTTTCAATATGCGAAAGTTCTTTACCAATAGTTGCCCATCGGTAAGAGTGCTTTTTATAAGCCAGTGGACGCAATTTTAACCAAACATCACCATAAGGCTGGTTAAGGTAACGTTGCTTAAATTCCTCGCTTACTACATTCCTTTGCGTATCTAAACTTTTTTCAGAAAAAGCAAGGCTGAGCATCCGGTCGCTTTCCAGCCAAAATGCCGTTTCTATGTTTTCTGCAGGCAGCGTGATGTAATAATTCGTAATATCATTGCTCGTAAAAGCGTTGTTCTCACCACCTACCCGCTGCAAAGGTTCATCGTAATTCGGAATATTTACCGATCCGCCGAACATTAAATGCTCAAATAAATGTGCAAAACCGGTTTTTTCAGGATCCTCATCACGGGCACCCACATCATATAAAATATTTAAAACTGCCATTGGCGTTGTTGCATCTTCATGCACCAAAACTTTTAAACCATTGGCAAGTGTAAAACGATTAAAATCTACCATATCTAATTTTAGAACCGTAAAGATATTGTTTTAAGGGAAATTGAAAGATGGAAAATGTAATAGGGAAGATAAAAAAGCAAAACATACGAAAAATTACTTCTTAAACACACCAATCTTTTACTAAAGACTGACGACTTGGGACTCACGACTAAGGACTTTTCTTTATCTTTGTAATATGAATACAGCCGATTTACTGCAAAGGGCATTACATTTCGATTTTTTGAGCCTTGAAGAAGGTGTACATTTATACCATCATGCTGATACTGCATCGTTAATGTTTGTGGCGAATGAATTGAGGAAGATTCAGGTACCCAGTGGAAAAGTAACCTGGCAGATCGACCGTAATGTAAATACCACCAACGTTTGTATTGCCAACTGTAAATTCTGTAATTTCTTCCGCAGGCCTGGCCACGACGAAAGTTACATTACTGATATTGAAACGTATAAGGTAAAGATTGAAGAGACTTTCCGTTTAGGTGGAGATCAATTGTTATTGCAGGGCGGCCATCACCCCGATTTGGGTTTAGCATTTTATGCTGACCTATTCAAAAAACTAAAAGAATTATATCCTGATTTAAAACTGCATGCTTTAGGTCCGCCAGAAATTGCACACGTTGCAAAACTTGAGGGTATGACGCATACCGAAGTATTAAAAGTATTAAAGGAAGCCGGCATGGATTCTCTGCCTGGCGCTGGTGCAGAAATTTTAAACGACCGCGTAAGGCGTTTAATTTCAAAAGGTAAATGTGGTGGACAAGAATGGCTTGATGTAATGCGTGCATGCCATCAATTAGATATTACCACATCAGCAACCATGATGTTCGGCCATGTTGAAACCATCGAAGAGCGTTTTGAGCATTTGGTTTGGATCCGCCAGGTACAGAGTGAAAAACCAGCGGACGCAAACGGATTTCTGGCCTTTATTCCCTGGCCTTTCCAGGATGACGGCACTTTATTAAAGAGGTTACGTGGAATCAGCAACAATGTAACAGCTGATGAATATATCCGTATGATTGCCTTGAGCCGCATCATGTTGCCAAATATTAAAAATATTCAGGCGAGCTGGTTAACGGTTGGAAAAGCTACTGCACAGCTTTGTTTACATGCAGGTGCTAACGATTTTGGATCGATTATGATTGAAGAAAATGTAGTATCGGCTGCTGGTGCACCGCACCGGTTTACCGCAAACGGCATTCAACAATCAATTAAAGCGGCAGGTTTCGAACCGCAGTTACGAGGACAAAAATATAATTATAGGGATTTGCCTGAACATTTAGAAGAGCAGGTGATTACGTACTAATGTAAAATGGATGATGTGAGATGGATGATGGAAAATGCATTTTATTGTACGCGTAAATCCTAAAAACCTATCATCTTAAAAATCTTATTCAAAAAAGGGAAGTAAAACCAAGTTCTACCTCCCTACCTTAAACCAAACATTACCTAATTAATAATGTGAATATGTTTGTTTATACACTATAATTTTTTTCCGTCCCTTAAGAATAAGTTCGCAATAGTTACTACACTCGCTTTATCTAAAGGCTCGTCAAAACTTTCAACCGCTGCAGCTTTGGTTATGCCTGCATTGCCACCTATTCCCACAATGTTTGCACCAGCTTGTACGGTTAAATCTTCACCAGCATATACCGCATCAACAGCAGCTACCCCTGAATCATTTGCCTGCCCTGAAGCACCAAGACTAACCCATGGTTTGTATACTGCTGTACCAGCTGCTGTACGCATTTGACGGATATGCGAAGCATGACGTGCTTCTACGGAATGGATTTGTAAAGCGGTTTGCAATACAGGACTACCTAATAAGGCTCCTGCCTGACCTTTGTACGCTCTAACTCCTGTATCTTCAAAACCTTGTGCTACAGCCAAAAAAGTATTATAATCAGAATATACCGAAGCAAATGCTCCACCAGCCCTAAAATCGGTATCTGCGTATGCAATAGGAGCACGGGCAGAACTTCCCAAAGCGCCTACCAATAAATCAACGTGCGCTTTTTCGTGATCACGAATGATAGTAATAGCTGCTTGGCTGGCCGCATTAGGAAAATTAAAGGTAACATCGGTTACCGATGATCCTGCAGTTTTGCCTACAATACAGTGATTATAAAAATGGTATTCTAAATACTCTAACGATAAAGCAAAGTTTAATACATCAACAACCGCAGTAGGTAAAGCTGTTTGTCCGTATGCTTTTTGAAACATTGAACCCAGAGCCAGCGGCATAGCAGCTAAAGAGATTTTTTTGCCCATGTTGAAAAAGCTTTTCATTGCGGCCCTTCTCGGATTTAAACGCTCATAGATTTCACCGTCAACTTTTTCAATTTCTTCTAATATATTTACGATATTCATGATTTTCTGATTTTAAAAATTAAAGATTGATTACATTAATTTTGGTTTTAACATATTTTCCAGCAATGGCTAATACCTTATCGGGCGTTAATGCGGCGTCTAAACCACCTGCGTTATTAGCACCGAGTGCAGTAAGACTATTAAGATCAGCAAATGTTCCATTTGAGACTAAATCACGTACATAAGCTGCGTGGCGGGCTTCAACTGAAACAATCTTACCGGCTAACAGCAAATATGTTGCATTTTTCAATCTTGATCCGGCACCATTATAAGCAGCAACACCTAAATCTTCAAAAGCCATAGCGGCACTTAGAACGCTTGCTTCGCTGGTAAAATCAATTGATGAGAAATCTACCTGTAAACTGCCGATTGCAGATGTGGTTAGAGCTGCTTTGAAAAATTCTCTATGTGCAATTTCGTGAAACTGAATATCCTGAAAATATGCCTTTTTTGCTGCAGCATTTGACCCAGTAAATTGGGTATTACTATTGGCAACCTGAATATAGAATGCAGCTTCCAGTTGCTCTAAAGCATAAGCATAATTTAATACCCCAATATCATCTTTAAAATCTAAGGTTGCGCCTCCATTCATACTTGGGTTTTCATAACCGCGGTCTTTTTTACAACCAGCTGCTACCAAAGCAATACCTGCAGCACCTGCACCTGCATACTGAAGAAAGGATCTTCTGCCTACAGTTTTGTCAAATAAACTTTCTTCCCGAAGTTCACCTTTTGTTTTTAGTTCATTGTTTTTCATAGTACTCTATGTTTTAGTGGTTTTGAATTCGTTTGATGATACATACGTGACAATCAAAACGCTGGTTTTTTTGATTTGTATTTTTTTTTGTAAGACCATTTTAATACATTCACCAACCTATAGCTATGACCCTACTAAAAGCCATTATTGTTGATGATGAGGAATTTGCACGCTCATCTTTATTTTTTTTACTGCAACAGAACTGCCCGCAGGTAGAAATTACGGGTATTGCAAGGTCTGTAGCGGAGGCAAAAGATATTTTAGCAAATCATCCCATTGACCTGATTTTTTTGGATATTGCCATGCCTGGTGGTAATGGCTTTGAACTGATCCCGGATGCACAAAAACACAATGCAGCCGTTATATTTACCACTGCTTACGATCAATATGCACTAAAGGCAATCAAAGCAAATGCACTCGATTATTTGTTAAAGCCAATTGATATTGATGAACTTAAAATAGCTGTAGAGAAGGTTTTTCAACATATCAAGCTTTTTAAAAGCCAGAATGAAAACGACGAAAGAATCAATAACCTGGCTTCCAGTTTAAGCTCACGATCAGAAATCAGAAAGCTTACACTCCCTTATGGACAGGGTTTTAAAATGATTGATATTGACGATATTATCTACATTGAAGCCGATAGCAATTATTCTATTGTACATTTAAGTAATCATGACAAAATAACGGTTTCGAAAGTTTTACGGGAATTTGAGGAGCTTTTACCCGGCGACCAGTTTGTGCGGATCCATAAGTCGAGCATTATCAACCTTAACCATTTAAAAGAGTATAATTCTAAAAACGGACTTCAGGTTTTTTTAAAAAATGGAGAAAGTATTAATATTTCCAGAAGAAGAGCAAGCGATTTTTTTGAAAAAATAAAATTATTTACAAAAGCGAACAGTGATCATTAAACTAGGCAAAAAAGTAGCATTATTTGCTGAAAAAGCAATCCTGAAATTAAACTTCAGCCGCTCTTTTATTGCTTTTTTATTTGGGATCATTTTATTTAGCACCCCCCAAAAGTTACTTGCACAAACCACCTATCTCCCACATTACACCTCCAAAAATGGTTTAGCCAGCAATAACTGTTATTACATTTTACAGGATAAAAAAGGTTTTATATGGATTTCAACAGATAATGGATTGAGCCGTTTTGATGGTACAAATTTTCAGAATTTTACGATCGAAGACGGACTTCCAGATACGCAGATCCTGCAGATGAAAGAGGATAAAGAGGGCCGCTTGTGGTTTTTTGCCTTAAACGGTCAGCTCAGCTACTTAAAGGAAGGAAAGTTTTACAACCAGGATAACGATGAGTTGCTTAAAAAGCTGAATTTTAATACGGTAATTGTTTCCTTTTTAGTAGATAAATCAGGAAGGATCTGGCTCGGAACAAACGCCAATCTGATTGTTTGCTGGGACGGAAAAACCATCAAAAAATATATTTCCCCAAACCTAAATGATAAATTTATTAATGCCTTTATTCATGAAGATGAGCAAGGTAACATATTTGCATATAGCGACTTAAGTGTACAGAAATTTAATGGAAAAACTTTTTCCATGATCAGGTCAAAAGTGCAACCCCTCTCCTACATGACTGCTGCAAATAGCAGCCACAGATCTTTATTTTACCTGGATGGCGGAGGATTAAAACAATATACACACGGAAACATTAACGACCTCATTTCTATCCCTCAGAACCTGATCAAGAACATGTCGGGATATTTTTATTATGATGTTACAAACAAAGAAGTCTGGTTGTCGAATGCTAACGGAGCCTTCGCGCTTGATAAAAGCGGAAAAACAGTCCAATACCTTCAGGATATTTCGGTTAACCAGGTAATTAAGGATAATAACCAGAACATGTGGTTTGCCACCAATCAGGGAATTTACATGCTTCCGAATACGAATAACCGGTTATCGATTATTGATGCAGAATCAGGTCTGAGTAGCAACGTAATCAAAAGCATTACTAAAGATGGAAAAAATCGCCTTTGGTTAGGTACTGATGACGCTGTAATTGACGTATTAACCATCAACAATTACCAGGTAGATGAGATCGGTTTAGACGATTTTAAGAAATACAAAACCATTAAACAGATTACTTTCGACCCAAAAGACCAGTCCATATATTTTGCATCCGATTATGGAATGGGTGTTTTCAAAAATATCTATAAAAGCAGTAATGAAGTAAGTTATTTAAAAGAATCGAATAACTCGATGTTCGTAATTAAACACTTTAGCGTAGGTAAAAATAACAATCATCTTGCCCTGGCCCTATCATCAGGTGTTGTTTTCTTATCGGACAGAAGAACAAAATTCGAATTTAATGCCGCAAAATACCGGGAAAAAGAAGATTTCTTTAAAGATCGTTCCTACCATGTTTTTTACGATCGGGAAGGCAGTTTGTGGTTTTCTAATATTAACGGGTTATCTCAATTTTCTAAAGGGAAACTCATTAAACACTACGAAAATCATCCATTACTCACCAAAAGAATAAACGATATACAACAGCTGGCAGATGGAACACTAATTTTGGCAACGGATGGCTATGGTCTAATCTTTTACAAAAATAACCAGATTACAAGGCAGATCACTCAAAAAGACGGATTGACCAATAATGTCTGCACTAAAATATTCGTAAAAAACAGCGAAATATGGGTGTTAACAAATAAAGGGGTTAACAAAATTGCAGATTATCCCGATCAACCCAGCGTAGCCAATTTTGATTACGGTAAGGATCTTTTGAGTGACGATATCAATAGCTTGTTCATTGATGACAGCACGGCCTATTTTGCAACAAACAAAGGCCTGATCTTATTTAAATATAATAATAAAAACATCGTTAAGAATCTTCCCAAGGTGTACGTTACCTCTATCATTAAAGATAACGAACGTTTACCGGTCGACCAGGGCAATTTCACGTTCGAAACCGGCAATAATACCATTTTATTTACTTTTAGTGCGGTTGATTTTACCACCAGCGATATTACCTACCGTTACCGTTTAAATGAAAATTCGCCCTGGATAGAAACCCGTACCAGACGATTAGATTTTTCTTCACTGCAATCAGGCGATTATGTATTTGAAGTAAGTGCAAAAAGCCAGAACGGTAATTGGGGCTACCCGGCCAAAATCGCATTTACCATTAAAAAGCATTTTTGGCAAAGCCTGTGGTTTTTATCTATTTTAATATTACTTGTGGCTTATATCTTTTACAAGGTAGCTGTTTACATTACCCGTAAGCAGAAAGATAAGGAGCAAGCGCAATTGCTATTAAAAAACAAAGTACTCATGTTGGAGCAACAGGCTTTACAGGCGATGATGAATCCACACTTTGTATTTAATGTGATGAACTCCATTCAGCATTACATTAATACGCAGAATACAGCGTCTGCGAACAAGGTTTTAACGGGATTTGCCAGATTGATCAGAAAAAACCTGGAAATCTGTACAAAGAGTTATATATCACTTGAAGAGGAACTTGAATACCTGAACCTCTATCTCAAACTGGAGAAAAACCGGTTTGGTGATAAATTATCCTATGTTTTTAGTGTTGATGAAGATATCGACAAAGAAGAAACCTTTATCCCATCTATGTTGTTGCAACCTTATATAGAAAATGCAATATGGCATGGCATTATGCCAAAAGAAACCGACGGCGAAATTCTGATTAACATTAAACTTCAGGATGAATTCTACCTTAACATCGAAATTATTGATGATGGGATTGGGATTGATAACTCTTTAAAGCAAAAAAAAGATACCCATATTAGCAAAGGCATGCAATTAACTAAAGAAAGATTGCACCTTTTAGGTCAGATTGGAGCAAAACCTATACACTTAAACGTGAGACAGAATACCACAAATGGTACAACGGTATCCATTTCTATACCATTAAAATAGAAAATTTACCGTTTACTCAATTATTAATACCACTCACTAAATATAATCTGAATCGAAGCCTCTTTAGCCTTAAACTTGTGTTAGAAATAAACGATAGTGTTTATCAAAGACGTTCTTATAGAATTGATATAGATATTTAATAACCTAACCTAAAACTATATCTTAATTCAGGTTTCATTTGTGTGTTGAAAGCGGTCTTGTTTTTAAAAGCGAGACCGCTTTTTTATGTCCAAAAATTCTATTTTTGTTTATGCCCAATCACAACATCACCAGGCACATTGAAGCCCTTGTATTTTCTTCCAACCAAAGCATAGGTACGCAAGAAATTATACTTGCCCTAAACGCTGTTTTCAATGAAAAATTTACAGAAACACAAGTCTTCGAAAGCGTAGAACAGATTAAGGAAAAATATAGCCATGATGATTTTGCCATCGAATTGGTCTTCTTAAACAATGGTTACCAGTTTCTCACCAAAAAAGATTATCATGAAACCGTTAACCAACTTCAGTTACACCGTTCGAAGAAAAAACTTAGTCAGGCGGCTATGGAAACCTTAGCCATTATAGCTTACCGCCAGCCCATTACCAAATTAGAAATTGAACAGATCAGGGGGGTAAATTCGGATTATTCAGTGCAACGGCTGCTGGAAAAAGAGTTGATCAGTATTGATGGTAAAGCTGAGAGTCCCGGCAGACCCATCCTTTACAGCACCAGTACATTATTTATGGATTATTTTGGTTTAAATAACCTAAACCAACTTCCACAATTAAAAGATATTGTTAAAGAAGAAAATACCGTAGGAGAAAATGTGGAATAAATAAAATTATTTTATTTATTCACAGCTTGTTATTAAAAATTTTTTTTTCGTATTTTTAAAGTATAAAAGCAATTTTTATTTTTGTGTTATGAAAGCGCCAAACAAACTCCCAACTAAGCCGACTACCAAGAAACAGGTAGACGAAGATGATGATCTTGAAGATGACGATATTCAAACAACAAAAAAGAAGCCTCAAGATGATGAAGATGATGATTTTGATATCCCATTAGATGATCTTGATAATTTCGACAATTTCGACGATGACGACGACGATTATTAATATTTAAAAAAACATATATTTGAAAAAGCATCCGCCCGCTTGGTAGGATGCTTTTTAATTTTAAAATCTGCCCATGCAAGTTATATCGGTAAGCAATACATCATTAAAAAAAGACTTTCTAAACACACCAAAAATCCTATATAAAAACGATAAAAACTGGATCTGTCCATTGGATAGTGAAGTTGAAAATGTTTTTAATCCAGAAAAAAACATTTTTTTTGCGCATGGAAAATGTACACGCTGGGTTTTAAAAGACGATGCTGGAAAACTGATTGGCCGTGTAGCAGCTTTTATCAATGAGAAAAAAGCCTACCACTATGATCAACCTACAGGTGGCATGGGCTTTTTTGAATGTATTGATGATGAAAAAGCTGCCTTTCTTTTATTCGATACAGCAAAAAACTGGTTAGCCGAAAATGGTATGAAAGCGATGGACGGTCCGATTAATTTTGGTGAAAACGATACTTTCTGGGGCTTATTGGTTGAAGGCTTTACCCCTCCTTCGTTCGGCATGAACTACAACTTTCCCTACTATCAGAAGTTTTTCGAGAGCTATGGTTTTGTTACCGAATATGAGCAATTAACCAATCACATTAACCTTACTATACCTTTTCCGGAACGTTTTACAAAAATTGCGAACTGGGTAAGAAATAAACCGGGTTATACTTTCGAATATTTCAGCAAAGCCAATTCCAGCAAATACATTAATGATTTAATGGAAATTTACAATGATGGCTGGCAGGATTTTGAAAACTTCGTTCCCATTAAAAAGGAAACTCTTGAAGAAAGCTTTAAAAGCATGGAACCTATTATGGATGAGCACCTCATCCAGTTTGCATATTTTAATGGCGAACCCGCATCTTTTGTAGTGTTGATTCCTGATGCAAACCAGATGATCAAAGGTTTTGATGGTAAATTGGGTTTAATTGAAAAATTAAAGTTTGCTTACCGCCGCTGGGTGGGCGTTACCCGCATGAGGGCGATCGTGATGGGTACTAAACCTAAATTCCAAAAACATGGCCTGGAATCGGTTCTTTTTATCCGTTTAGGTGAATATGTACTGCCTAAAAACCAGTATAAAGAACTCGAGTTAAGCTGGGTTGGCGATTTTAATGAACAGATGATTGCTATCCATAAAGCCACAGGTGCCACTTTTGGTAAAAAGCACTTAACAATGCGGAAGATATTTTAAACTTAAAACAGGTTCATCACCCGCCAAGGTTCGTGTCTCCACGAACCTTTTTCTGTTTGCCATGGATTCAGTATCCTCCTCGATTGCCCCTCATCGTCCTCGTTTATAACGAGGATGAAGGAGAATGGCGATTGTATCGCCTTAAAGCTTTCCTTTCGCATTACAAATGCGAATCTCGCTAATCCTCGTACGAGGACTATCTTTTGCAAGGAATAACCTTCATCGTCCTCGTTTGCAACGAGGATGAATGAGAATAGCGATTGTATCGCCATATAGCTATTCTTTCGCATTACAAATGCGAATCCCGCTAAACCTCGTACGAGAACTATCTTTTCAAGGAATAACTTACGCGCTTTTATACTTCGGAAGATTAATCAACAGTACACTTCCCAAAATTATTACCAGTCCGATCACCTGCGTAAGACCAATCACCTCGTTGGTAAATGTTAAGCTCAACAATACCGCCACCACTGGGTTTACATAAGCATAGGTACTCACCTGTGTAGCCGGACGTACTTTAAGCAACCACACATAAGCACTGAATGCTGCAATGGATCCGAATAGAATCAGGTAAATAATAGATAGCCAGGCATCTAATGATATATTTCCCCAGTCTAACATTTTGAATTCTGACTTCAAAATGCCACCTGGAATAAAAGCTAAACTGGCCATTAACATCTGCCAACCCGTATTAACAGAAACCGAACTGCCTGTAGTAGGATGGTATTTCGAATAAAGTGATCCTCCGGCCCATGCTATGGGTCCGAAAACAAGTAATACCATACCTATAATCTGCAGATTACTTTGTGGTTTATCAAGCGCTTGTACAATCTGATCGCCAAATAAGAGCACAACGCCTAAAAAGCCAATCACTAAACCCGATACAATATACTTATTACTCAGATTTTCTTTCCAATGCGATTTATCTAAAATAACGAACCATATTGCTGCTGAAGCCACCATAATAGCCACTAAACCGCTGGGAATAAACTGCTCTACCCAAATTACGATTCCGTTACCCAAGCCCAACATTAAAATACCACTCACTGTAGCAATTTTAATGGTTTTTAGGTTAAAAATCTCCTCTCCTTTAACCTTGCACCAAATTAACATCAGCACTCCCGCAACAGAAAAACGGAATGCCCCTAAAATAAATGGCGGGAAACCAGCCAATGCCTTTTGAATAAAAAAGTATGTTGAACCCCAAACAATGTATACGATAGCAAAAGCCAGGTAAACCATTACCGGAGATGCCGTTTTATTTAAATTTGTCATGTTCTTATTGTTCAGGAATTACCATTTTTTTCTCTTTTACGGTTTCCAACACAATCGTGGTTTATTTAAAAAATATTTTATATTCCAAGCTTATCATACAGATCGATAACCTTTTTACGGAGTTTATTAATTTCTTCTTCCTTTTCGATCAGTTCTTTTTTAAGTGCAATGAGTTCTTCTGAGGGATCCGTAATTACAGCTTGACCAGATATCAACTGCATTACAGGCACCTTAAACGTTTTGGAAATCTGGAGTAAACGGGAAATATTGAGATCGGTCTGGCCTGTCTCTATTTTACAAAAGGCCGGAGTCGAGATATTCAATTTTTTAGCAGCATCAGCCTGGCTTAACCCTAAAGCCAGCCTGCTTTGTTTAATATGATCTCCGATGCTTTTCATACTTTTTTTTAGATTTGAGATATTAGACGTGAGATAAGAGAAGCTGAATCCATCTCAAGTCTCACATCTATCTTTCTAATGAAGCCGCCAGTTCAGGCAGATCGAAACCTGCATAATTACCAGAGCTCATCATCAATAGATTAGCATTTTTATAGTTCAAACTCAATAAATAAGCTTTTAACTTAGCTGCATCATTAAAAAACTTCAGTTTTGGATTAGCAAAAGCCTGCTGCACATCATCTTCAGAAAAAGGTTCCATGCGTTTTTGTTCGAAAGATTTAATATCAATAAATACTATTGCTTCGTCGGCTTTATCCATTGCCCCGGTGTATTCTTTCAAAAAGTCTTTATTCAAACTGCTAAAAGTATGTAATTCAATACAAGCTATTAATTTACGGTTGGTAAACTGCGCTTTAACCGCATCGATAGTAGCCTTTAATTTTGATGGAGAATGCGCAAAATCTTTGTAAACATTGGTCGATTCATCGGCTGATATTACCTCTAAACGTTTTGCTGCTCCAGTAAAAGAGGAAATGGCTGCATCAAATTCATTTTCATTGATTTCCAATTGTTTACATACCAATTTCGCTGCATTCAGATTCATCAGGTTGTGATTGCCAAAGAACTTTAAAGCGGTTTCTCCTGGCAGGAGGTAAGTTATTCCGTTCCTGATTTCATGTTCTGGAATAGCATAACCGATTTTAGTTACATGAGCTTTGGAATTGGATACAACCTCATTCAGGTCTGCATCCGCTTTACAATAAATTAAAATTCCGTTAGCTTCAATAGTATCGATAAATTTATCAAACTGCAAAGTATAATCTGCATAGGTTGGAAAAACATTGATGTGATCCCAGGCAATACCGCTGATTACCGCAACATTTGCCTTGTAAAGATGAAATTTAGGTCTTCTATCAATCGGTGATGATAAATACTCATCCCCTTCGATAATCATTACAGGAGCTTCTTCTGTAACTTTTACCATGGTTTCGAAACCTGCCAATTGTGCACCAACCAGATAATCGAAATCACGTTTATAGTAATTTAGCACATGTAAAATCATGCTAGTAATGGTTGTTTTACCATGACTGCCACCAATGACTACACGAAGCTTATTTTTACTCTGCTCATAAATGTATTCAGGGTAAGAATAAATTTTAACGCCTAATTCTTGTGCTTTCAATAATTCAGGATTATCGATCCGTGCATGCATGCCTAAAATTACCGCGTCTAAATCTTTGGATATACGGTTTTCATCCCAGCCCATTTCAGCTGGCAATAAACCATATTTACCCAAACGGGATTTTGCAGGCTCAAAAATCACATCATCCGATCCCGAAATCTGATATCCTTTTTTATGTAAGGCAATGGCCAGGTTGTGCATCGCACTCCCACCGATTGCTATAAAATGTATGTACATATTTTTTTGTTTTAGATTTGAGATGCTAGATTTGAGATATGAGACACAAAATTGGAGACCGGAGGTGTGAAAACAAATCCTGCGTCTTAGACCTTTAAACCTTCCGCCTTCTACCCTTCCACCTTTTTCTCAAACTGTGCCGCTACCCAATCACCATTCTGTTTATGATCAACGTATTTAATGCCGTATTTAGCACATTCAGCAGTAATCATTCCCAGATCAGGATCTAAATAAAACCCACTGAAGAAAATTTTGCCTCCGGCTTTCAATACTTCTGCATAACGATGAATCTGATCGAGCAGGATATTCCTATTAATATTGGCAAAAATAACATCGTATTCGTCGTTAGGAATCACCTCTTTACTTCCGCAAAGCGCCTTTAAATGACCTACCTGATTAAGCGCAGCATTTTCTATCGTGCTTTCGTAGCAGATATCGTCATAATCGATAGCCATTAAACTTTTAGCACCTAGTTTTGCCGCCAGAATAGCCAAAATTCCAGTTCCACAACCCATATCCAGGATATTTTTATCCTTTAGGTCGGCAGCTAAAATATACTGCATCATCATTGTGGTGGTTTGGTGGTGACCAGTACCAAAAGCCATTTTTGGATCGATCACAATCTCGTAAGGATACGATGGCTGAGGCTCATGAAAGGTTGCCCTCACATAACACACGTCGTCGATAATTAGCGGGCTAAAATTTTTCTCCCATTCGGCATTCCAGTTTTCATCGGCAACATCTTCTAAGATATAATCTGTTGCAAATTCTTCTCTGTAATTGCCCAACAGATCTTTTAATTCCTGTTCGTTAAAGTTATCCTTGATTACGAAAGCCGTAAAACCACCCTCACTGTCTTCGAAAGTATCGAAGCCTAAATCGGCAAGATCGCTGATGAGCAGATCCTGTTGATAATCTTCGATACCTTTGAATGTAAATATTGCTTTAGTATATTGCATTTAGCTGTTTAATGCTTTAATAATATCTGTAAAATCGCGTGATTTTAACGATGCACCACCAATCAGGCCACCATCAATATCGTTCTGAGAAAATAAACTTGCCGCATTTCCTGGGTTACAGCTACCACCATATAAAATGGTTGTATCATCAGCCACATTAAAACCATAGTTCGCTTGAATCTCGCTACGGATAAACGCATGAATATCTTGCGCCTGCTCTGGAGAAGCGGTTAAACCCGTACCAATAGCCCAAACCGGCTCGTAAGCAATAACCAGTTTTTTGAAGTCTTCTTCGGTTAAACTAAAAATTCCTTCTACCAATTGTTTTTTCAATACTTCGTAATAGCTTCCGTTGTTACGTTCATCTAAAGTTTCGCCAATACAGAAAATGGGTATTAAGCCATTAGCTAAAGCAATTTTAGTTTTTTCAGCTAATAAGGCATCGCTTTCAGCAAAATATTGTCTGCGTTCTGAGTGGCCCAAAATCACATATTCTGCGCCAACAGATTTCACCATTTTAGCTGAAGTTTCGCCGGTGTAAGCACCGCTTTCTTTATCGCTGATATTTTGAGCGCCAATTTTAACATCGTTACCACCCAATTTTGCCAAGCTGTTTAAATGAATAAATGGTGAGCAAATAATAGCCAGCTGATCGCCTTTGCGTTCATCTTTAACCATATTTACAATTTCGCTGAACAACGAAACACCTTCATTATAATCTAAGTTCATTTTCCAGTTACCGGCAACAATCTTTTTTCTCATTTTGTATTATTTAATGGTTGGTTGATCTTTTCAGATCAGGTTTTATATTAAAATCGTCTATACGATTCGGTTAATTCAAATACTTTCTCAAGAATGTTCTTTTCTGTCTCATCAAAAGCGATGTCCTTCCTTGCAAATACCTTTTCGGTCGTTCCAAACATTTTATCCAGTCTGTAGGTTTCAAAACCACTTGCACCTCCCCAACTAAAATCAGGAACATGGTTTGGTGGGAAACCCGCACCAAAAACATTAGTACCAACACCTATTACACTACCGGTATTGAACATGGTATTAATACCGGATTTAGCATGATCGGCCATGATTAAACCGCAAAACTGCAAGCTGGTATTGCGCATTTTCCGGCCTTCGTAATCATACAGTTTTACTTCGGCATAGTTATTTTTTAAATTCGAGTTATTGGTATCCGCCCCAATGTTACACCACTCACCCATCACCGAATTGCCCAAATAACCTTCATGGCCTTTGGCCGAATTACCCCAAATTACCGAATTGTTAATTTCGCCTCCGGCGCGACTATTTGGACCAATTGTTGTACCCGAATATATTTTTGCACCCATTTTCACGGATGAATTATCACAAAGTGCAAAAGAGCCTCTGATCAAGCTACCTTCCCAGACTTCAGCATTTTTACCAATATAAATTGGGCCATACGTAGTATTAAAAACGCTGCATTCGGCTTTTGCTCCCTCTTCGAGAAAAATATCATCACCAAGTAACTGATTGGTATTACTGATGTTTGCCGAGGTACGCCTCTCGGTTAACAATTTAAAATCTTTTCTGATCTCCGCTGGATTATTTCCGAAAATATGCTCTGGATAAACAATCCGTATAAAATCTCCGGCATATTCTATCTGCTTTAGCGACTTAACAGCTTCAAGATCGTGTTGACCGGCAATATAAGCTATAACAACCTCTCTTTTATAAAGTACTTCACCCGCTCTAAGGCCTGAAATAGCATTAAGCAAAGCTTCATCAGGACAAATGGAACCGTTTATAAACAGATCGGCATTAGGCTTTGGCGCAAATTTTATAGAAAGGTAATCCTGGGTATAAAAACCAAAATCTGCTTTTAAATATTTTGCCCATTTTTCGGCAATAGTTAAAATACCAATCCGTAAATCGGCCACAGGCCTGGTAAACGTAAGTGGACGCAGGGACATCCAGGAAGCATCATCAAATAGATTGATTGTCATAAGCAACAAAAATAAAAAAAGTCCCGATGCTTTTGGCAAAGGGACTTCAAAAAATGCTTTTTGTTGCTAAAATTATTTCTTAGCGTAACGGTTTTTGAATTTATCGATACGTCCTGCTGTATCAACCAATTTCATTTTACCTGTATAAAAAGGGTGTGAAGTGTGAGAAATCTCTAATTTATAAAGAGGATACTCGTTACCATCTTCCCATTTAATTGTTTCTTTAGTATCTACGCAGGATTTTGTTAAGAAAGCATATTCGTTAGACATGTCTTTAAAAACAACTGGTCTATAGCTTGTTGGGTGCAAATCTTTTTTCATCGTGTTTTTTATTTTCTTTTAATTGTGATGAAGCTATCTCGCTAATGCTTCGATGGTTTCATTTGAATATTATTTTTAGTTATTTGTGTGAAAGCATCAAGAACATTCTTGCAATTTGCTGGCAACAACGCTTATGACATTTCCTATTAGTCTTTCTACCTCTATTTTAGAGGATGCAAATATCTTAATTTTATTTTTGATTTACAAGCCTAAATAAATAATTTTAAATTATATGTTTTTCTATCTACAGAAGATGCTAAAACATACCGATAGCCCGGTTAGGCAAAAATAAACTTTCTAAGCTGAATATTGTTTTTCAGATATTTAAAAAATATATGTAAATTTGATTTATGAGAAAACATGGCGAATTAGATGGCATCATCCATGCCGATAGCAGCGGAAAGCTCTATATTAAAAGTCCTGATTTTTTTGCACAGCCAAGGGTGATCGAAATGGTGGGTGCATTAATGCAATCGAGTATTTTTAAAAAGATAGAAAAGGATAAAAACAAGAAATAGCCTTAAATATGCCTTTTAACCTACTTTTATTCCCTCTTGTAGGTGGCTATTATATATTAATCAGATTCAGGTACCTGCGGTATGTACAGTACCGGTTGGAAAGCCAACGTATATTATTAAACTCTGCTTTTGCGGGTATCTTATTACTCGGCGCATGTTTTGTGTTAAGGGCGATTTTTATCGCCATCTGGCCGGAAACGGTTGAACACCTTAGCAAATTACTCCCCATCCATGCACCCTATTTCGGCACCACCAGCCTATCGTTATTAGTCGCGGTAGCCGCCACGGAAATTGCCAATCTTTTTATCAATCGCCTGAAAGCTATTAAAAGAGCCATAGCTACATCTGGAAATGAATTTGAACTATTACTAAGTTCATCTTTTTTTGATGCCCACCTTTTACAGTTTACCATGGATAGTGGCAAATTTTACATTGGCTGGGTGAAAGAACTACCAAAACCCTTTACCACCAGTTATATCCGTATTACCCCTGCTTTTAGCGGTTACCGCAAGGCTGATGATAAGGAACTTGTTTTTACCACACAATATTTAACGGTTTATGCCAGTTATATTGAGGACGGCTCTGTAGCGAATACCGATGAATTGAAAACAGATCTTGTACTGAAAGCTGATAAGATCAATTCTATTTCTTTTTTTGATATGGATATGTATAACCGCTTTAATCCGGCACAAGAAGAAACATCTTAATCCTTTTTAGGGCTATATTTGTTCCAGGTTTCTATTTTGGCCTTCTGACGGGCGATATAGGCATCAGCAATTACTTCAGCCGAACTCGAGCCCTCTACGGTTTCTAATAATTCTTTTAATTTATACTGATCTACATCTGCCTTATATAAAATCTGAATCAGTTTTGGAAAGTCGTTATCGATTAAATAAGCAAAAGCATCAACCATTGCGCTACGCAATTGATTTTCGGAAAGATGATCTGGTATATCGAAATCTTTGCTGATGATGCTAATTAATGACATGGAACAGGATTTTTAGGATTATAGGATTTTAAGATCAATTATTAACATTAGACTTAAGCAATTTGCACTAACGGAAGAACCACAAGCCAAAGTTAAATAAACCTGATAAAAGCGGTAGCTCCCGATTTAAGCACTATTTTTTGTCTTTTATTTATGGTGTGCTTGCTTGTTTCACAGGTTTCATCGGGACTATAGCGGTTAGCAGGACTGAAAAGGCTATGAAATACGGACCTTTCGTTTTCAAAATCAAACTTTAGGCGCTTCTTAAGATCCCCGCATGCGCGAGGATGACGGATCTCAAAGAATACCCATCTTCCATTTTACCTCTCCCATCTTCCATGCCTAAATCCATTTAATTTCCTGGCAAATTTCGATCAACACGCCATTGGTATCTTTGGGATGCACAAAACACACCATTTTATTATCTGCCCCTTTTTTGGGCGACTCGTTGAGCAGTACAAAACCTTCCTGATGCAAACGTTCCATTTCGGCCAGGATATCATCAACCAGGAAAGCGATATGATGAATCCCCTCTCCTTTTTTCTCAATAAACTTAGCAATTGCACTATCTGGAGCCGTAGCCTGAAGTAATTCTATCTTGTTTTCACCTGTTTTAAAAAAAGCAGTATTTACTGATTCTGACGCAACCTGCTCAGTTTTATAACAATCGGTATTGAGCAATTTCTGATAAACCGCTATAGAACGGTTAAGGTCTTTTACCGCGATGCCGATGTGTTCTATCTTATTCATAGACTATAAGGTTATGTGAATGTAAAAATGCGGCTTTTATCTATAAGCTCATAGCTATTATTTATAATTGTTAAATAAGTTTTTTCGTATCTTTGTGATATAATTAACAGAATAGAGATGAAACAGCCGATATATTTAGATAATAATGCTACAACACCGTTAGATCCACGTGTGCTGGAAGCAATGCTACCTTACTTTACTGAGAAATTTGGAAATGCCGCAAGTCGTAATCACGCGTTTGGCTGGGTGGCTGAAGAGGGTGTAGATTACGCCCGTGAGCAGGTAGCCAAATTAATCGGCTGTACTGAAAAAGAAATTATTTTTACATCAGGCGCAACTGAGGCCGATAACCTGGCTATTAAGGGCGTATTTGAAATGTACAAAGAAAAAGGTAACCACATTATTACTGCGGTTACTGAACATAAAGCAGTTTTAGATACCTGCAAACACTTAGAGAAAAATGGCGCACGCGTTACTTATTTAGGTGTTAAAGAAGACGGTTTAATTGATTTAGCTGAATTAGAAGCTGCTATGACTCCTGAAACTATTTTAGTTTCGATTATGTATGGCAACAACGAAATCGGCGTAATCCAACCGGTAAAAGAAATTGCAGCTATTGCGCATAAACACGGTGCTTTATTTATGACTGATGCTACGCAGGCAGTTGGTAAAATTCCGGTTGATGTAAATACGGATGGTATTGATTTAATGGCTTTCTCGGCACACAAAATGTATGGTCCGAAAGGTGTTGGTGTACTTTACGTTCGTCGTAAAAACCCGAGAGTTAAAGTAACTGCACAAATGGATGGTGGTGGCCACGAGCGTGGCATGCGTTCTGGTACCTTAAACGTTCCGGGGATTGTTGGTTTAGGAAAAGCCTGCGAACTTTGTCGTTTAGAAATGGAAAGCGAATCAATTCGTTTATCAGCTTTACGTGATAAGTTAGAGACTACTTTAAACAAAATGGAAGAGAGTTATGTTAATGGTAATACACAACACCGTTTACCACATGTAGCCAATATCTCTTTCAAATATGTGGAGGGTGAAGGTTTAATGATGGCGATGAGCGATTTAGCGGTATCTTCAGGATCGGCTTGTACTTCAGCTTCTTTAGAGCCTTCTTATGTATTGAAAAGCTTAGGTTTATCTGATGATTTGGCTCACTCTTCTATCCGTTACGGTTTAGGAAGGTTTACAACTGAAGCAGAGATCGATCAGGCGATTGAAGTGACTCAAAAAGCGGTTAATCACTTAAGAGAACTTTCTCCACTTTGGGAAATGTTTAAAGAAGGAATCGATTTGAGTAAAATTGAGTGGGCAGAACACTAAAAAGGTAGAGGGTTGGAAGGTTTAAGGTAGAAGGTTAATTGCCAAACGCCTTACGCAATTCGCCAAACGCTAAAGTAATAATTAATAAATAAAATTATCTCCTAAAGGAGACTTAAGAAATAGAAATCATGGCATATTCAGAAAAAGTAATTGACCATTACAATAACCCACGTAACGTAGGTACTTTAAATAAAGACAGCAAATTTGTAGGCACAGGATTAGTTGGTGCACCTGAGTGCGGTGATGTAATGCGTTTACAAATTGAAGTTGGAGAAGATAACGTAATCACTGATGCTAAATTTAAAACGTTTGGTTGTGGTTCGGCTATTGCTTCTTCTTCTTTAGCGACAGAATGGTTAAAAGGAAAAACAATTGATGAGGCTTTATCTATTGATAACATGGATATTGTTGAAGAATTGGCTTTACCTCCAGTAAAAATTCACTGCTCGGTTTTAGCAGAAGATGCAATTAAATCGGCTATTAACGATTACCGTGTTAAAAATGGCCTGGAAGCTATTGTGTTAGAAAAATCGCACCATTAACAAGTATCAAGTATCAAGATTGAAGTATTACAGTCTTGATACTTGATACTAAATACTCGATACTATGATAACGATAACAGATAAAGCAAAAGATAAAATAGACCATTTAATGCAGGACTCGGAAATGGGTTCTGATTACTTTTTACGCGTTTCGGTAAAAGGTGGTGGCTGTTCAGGCTTATCATATAATCTGGATTTTGATAACGAAGAACAAAAAGGCGATCAGTTTTTTGAAGATAAAGGAATCAAAATTGCTTTGGACATGAAATCCTTTCTTTATTTGGCTGGAACTGAATTAGATTTCACTGACGGCTTGAATGGAAAAGGTTTCAACTTTATAAACCCAAATGCCAGTCGTAGCTGTGGCTGTGGCGAAAGTTTTTCTGTATAAATTTAACAGCAAAAAGAAAGCGGCTTAGGAGATTTTCCGAGCCGCTTTTTTGTTATTTGAGTTGGGATGGTTTACTGCTAATGGTATTTCTTTCAGTAATCGCAGTGGTTTTGCTATTAAAATCTGTAGGTTCAGAAGTATAATCGCCATCAAAGGCAACCCTGCCTTGTCCCTTTCTAATGGTATTAGGTCCTGCGTGAGAATCGTCGATGTTAATGATTCCTGCAATTCCATTTTTAATACTATTGCCGTCTTTTTCTCCAGACATTAAAAAAGCATAAAAACTATAACCACCGTTTCTATACGCTTTTACCTTTCCGTAAATGGTAAATTTATTTCCACTTCCACTAATGGCGGTTACGACACTGGTATCTGCTGCGCCAATAAAGTTTTTGCCCAGCATTTTAATACTGAAATCGCTGGTACTTTGCTCATAAAATTTAACTACGCCATCCATAAGTAAATAACCAGGAGTATAGGGATCGTTGGGTATATTACTGCTTTTTATAGTGAAAGGCTTAAATAAGTAAGAGCCATCGACATTTGGGGGCATAGTACCCTTATTTATAGTAAAACCCAGTTTGGTTAAGCTATCTACATACTGTTGCGGAATAATATCTTCTATTTTCTTGGTCAAGATTTCTTCGTCGCTTGGATTAATATCTTTGCTTTTAGAGCAAGCCGCAAATTGCAGCACTACACCTACTATTAAAGCAAATGCACATCCTTTGGCTAACATAGTTAAGTTTGTTTTTGTTGTTTTCATCATGCAAATTTTAATTCTAAGTTTTAAAATGCCCAATTGCAACTGTAGTGCCAATATCCAGTAATTTAGCTCAAATAGATTAAAATAACGATAAACCACTATATAGATCTACCTAAAACCAGGTATTTCCATTAATTTTTAAACTAAACTGCTGTCCTTTTTTTTTACGGTCTTTTTGTAGTCGCTTAAATTTTATATTTTTTATTTAATTTTAGAATAGGTTTATCACACTGTTGCTATTATTAAAGCTAAAAGTATTATAATTGTTAAAATAACGAACATTCAGATTACGAGCATGCCATTAATAAACGAATTTTCAACAGTTCCTACTTTGTTGCGGAATGTTGTTAAAAATATTCACAAGCCTCAGGACACTTTTTTAATCCATAAACAAGGCGCAGAGTGGGCTGAAATTTCTTATGAAGATACCTTAAAAAGAGCTGATGCTGTTTCTGCATTCTTCCTGGAAAAAGGGATAAAAAAAGGCGATCGTTTAGGCTTAATGATTGAGAATTCTCCTGAATATGTATATTATGATCAGGGAATCCAGCAAATTGGTGTAATTAACGTATCTATTTATCCTACACTTTCTGAGCAGGAAGTAGCCTATATTCTTAACGACTCTGGCATAAAAGCTATTCTTGTTGGAAATAATTTTCTTTACCGTAAGGTTTTAAAAGTCGCGGCTAATTGTAAAGAATTAAAATATATTATACCAGCTTTTAAAGATTTCGAAAAGGTTACTATCCCTGCAGATGTTAATGTAGAAGTAATTGCTTTTTCAGATATTCTTGCACTAAAACATCAGGTTACGGCTGCCGAAAAAGCAGAAATAGAACAATGTAGAAGTCTGGTTTTACCTGAAGATGTTTCTTCTTTAATTTATACTTCTGGAACAACAGGAACTCCGAAAGGCGTAATGCTTACCCATTACAACTTTGTTAAGAATGTGGAGGTTTGTTTACAACAAATCCCGGTAATTGATCAAACAGAAACTTTCCTTTCCTTTCTGCCACTATCGCATGTATTCGAACGTACAGCAACTTACCATGTTTGCTGCGCACAAGGCTGTAAAATTGCTTTCGCACAAAGTTTAGAGTTATTGGCCAAGAATATGGGAGAAGTTCGCCCTACCGTGATGAGTTGCGTTCCGCGTTTATTGGAGCGGATACATGATAAAGCGATTAAAGGAGGAACTGCAGGCGGAGGTACAAAAGCAAAAATATTTACCTGGGCGCTTGAAACAGGCAATAAATACCGTTTAGCAAAAGAGGCCGGACAAAATCCTGGTTTCATTTTGTCAGCCAAAAAGGGAATCGCAGAGAAATTGGTTTTCAGTAAAATTAAAGAAAAAACTGGTGGCCGGTTAAAATTTATGATTTCTGGCGGAGCCGCCCTACCTAAAAATGTGGGTGAGTTTTTTGGCGATCTGGGCATTAAAATATTAGAAGGTTTTGGTTTAACGGAAACTTCGCCGGTAATGTCAGTAACCGAATACCACAGACAGGTTTATGGCACCGTTGGTCGAGTGATTCCTGGCATTGAAGTAGGCATACAAGATGTAGAAAGCAAAGCAATGCTGAGCATCCAAACACACAACACTTTTAACGAAGAATTTGAATGCGCCGAAGGCGAAGTAATTGTTCGCGGCCATTGTGTGATGAAAGGTTACTTTAACAAACCAGTAGAAACAGCCGAAGCGATAGATAAAGATATGTGGTTCCACACCGGAGACATTGGCCGCTTTTATAAAGGTAACCTGCAGATTACCGACCGTTTAAAAAACATGATCGTAAATGCTTATGGCAAGAATGTTTACCCAACTCCGGTAGAAAATATTTACCTAAAAAGCCCTAAAATTGATCAGCTTTTCTTAATCGGAGATAAACGTGAATTTATTACAGCAATCATTATTCCTAACAGGGAAACCTTAGAGGAAACCTTTAAGCTTAAACCATCGTTTTTTGAGGAGGCTGATCCATTTATCCGCGATCAGGAAATTATAAATTGGATGGAGCAGGATATCAAGAAAATCTCTGGCGAACTGGCTAAATTTGAGCGCATAAAAAACTTTAAGATCAAACGGAATCCTTTCAATATAGATGAAGGTGAAATTACGCCTACCATGAAAGTGAAGCGCCGCATTGTAGAAAAGAAATATGCAGAAGCGATTAACGAAATGTATGAGGAAGGTATAGAAGCCGAATCATAATTAAAAAGGGCCATTATTACAAATTGTAATCGTGGCCATTCATTTTGTAAAGCTTTATATCAGTTACAGATCCATGCCGTTTGCATCGGTTGTTAATATTTCGCTCATATAATCAAAGAAAGGACGCATATTTTTAAATTCCTGATTACAATACGCTAAGTAATCTTTACTTAAAACTTCCTGATCAGTGAAATGATGAATTAATAAAAATTGTTTATAACGCAACAGATCGATGTCCTGATGATCTCCATCAAAACCTTTTGGAGCAGTCTTTAATTGTTCGCCTTTCAATGTCTCGAAGGAAGCAATAAAAGTTTTATCATTTAATATATCTCTTAAGGGCTGGGCATCAAAAGCTATATTTTCCCTTATCAGTTTTAAATCCTGAGGAGAAGGCCCGAAAAAGCCACCGGCTACAAAACTATTACCTGGTTCGATATGAAAATAGTAGCCACCCCTTCTTTGTTTGCCTGCCCGTTTAAAACTTCCGCTCCAGTGTGTTTTATAAGGTGTTTTATCATTTGAGAAACGCGTATCGCGATAAATCCGGTATAAACTTTTCTTGCCAGACGGTGTTTCGATTACGTCATGGGTATTCATAAGGTCTAATAAATCCTGTGCAAAAGATTCTACGTATGCCAGTTCTTTTTGATAGGCTGTTTTATGGTCATTAAACCACTCGCGTTCATTGTTATTTTTCAATAAGCTTAAAAACTCAAAACTGGAAGGTGGTATTTGTTTTATATCGGGCATCGTTTTTAAAATAGGCTAAATCACTCCAAACAAAGATACCATCTGTAAAAGACTAAATTCATATCGTTCAAAAAATTTACCTGATGAAACCCTATTAAATTTATAAAGAGATTTATTTATTAGCTTTACCTATCATTTGCCATAAACGATGAAACACGATTTATTTTTTGAGCAGGTTTGGGATTTAGCCAGAGAAATACCAAAAGGCAGGGTAACTTCTTACGGTGCAATTGCAAAAGCCATTGGTACGCCTAATCTATCAAGAATGGTTGCCAGAGCCATTGGCGCTTGCGGGGCAGCACAGCCTCCTGTGCCTTATTATAGGGTAATTAGCAGCAACGGCTTACTGAGCGGCGACCCATCATCTACAGCAAAAAGGCAGGAACTCCTCGAACGCGAAGGCGTGGAAATTAAAAACCTTAAAGTTCAAAACCTTAAAAAAGTATTCTGGGATCCGTTAATTGATCTGGAATAAAACATTATAGACAAAGCTTCCTACCTTTCATTATTTATCTTATTGGATTTTAACGTTGTCAAATAAGGTGTTATATCTAATAAAGCATTTAGTAATTACAATAGCTTTCTTATCTTTGCAACCATCTGTTTTAAATGGATAGCTAATTAGTACTGAAAATTGATTTTTTTTCAATATAAATTCAAAATTTAATCAGCTAATTATTCCCTTTTCATTAAAGCACCAAAATTTAACAATAACAAAAAATGCAAAATTATTATTTTGCAAAAAATACCTGAAATGAGTATAGGATTATCAGAACAAGAAGTATTACGACGTGAGTCGCTAAAACAATTACGTGCACTGGGCATTGAGCCTTATCCTGCCGAAGCATATGAAGTAAATGCATATGCTGCAGATATATTAGCTAATTATGAAGCAGATAAGACAGCATACAAGACGGTAGTATTAGCAGGTAGAATTATGAGCCGCAATATTATGGGTGCTGCCTCTTTTACAGAGTTACAGGATTCTACCGGTAGAATCCAGATCTACTTAAAGCGTGATGAACTTTGTCCGGGCGATGATAAAACGCTATACAACACCGTATTTAAAAAACTTTTAGATATCGGCGATTTCATTGGGATTAAAGGATACGTATTTACTACACAAACAGGCGAAATTTCTGTACACGTTACTGAGTTTAAGGTACTTTCTAAGTCACTACGTCCGCTACCAATTGTTAAACGTGATGATGAAGGAAACGTATATGATGGATTTACTAATCCGGAACTACGTTACCGCATGCGTTATGTAGATTTAACGGTAAACCCTGATTTTAAACAGATCTTCATTAAACGCAGCAAGGTGATTAACACCATGCGCAATTATTTTGATAACCAGGGTTGGATGGAAGTAGAAACTCCTATACTACAGCCTATTCACGGCGGCGCTGCTGCACGTCCGTTTGCCACACACCACAATACTTTAGATATGCCACTTTATTTGCGTATTGCAAATGAGCTTTATCTAAAAAGATTGATCGTTGCAGGTTTTGATGGCGTTTATGAGTTCGGTAAAATGTTCCGCAACGAAGGAATGGACCGCACACATAATCCAGAGTATACTTCTATGGAAATTTATGTAGCCTATAAAGATTATATCTGGATGATGGCTATGGTTGAAGAATGTTTGGAAAAAGTAGCCATTGCAACCAATGGTTCGGCAGTAGTTAAAGTTGGTGAAAACGATATCAATTTCGAAGGACCATACGAAAAACTGACCATGTACGAATCGATCCAAAAATATACAGGAATTGATGTTTCGAAAATGACTGAAGAGGAACTTTTGCAAACCTGTGCATCATTAGGCATCGAAACCGATTCTACAATGGGCCGCGGTAAATTAGTAGATGAAATTTTCAGTGATAAGGTAGAAGCCAATTTAATCCAGCCTACATTCATTACAGATTACCCGATCGAAATGACACCGTTGGCTAAAAAACACCGTACTGCAGAAGGATTGGTAGAGCGTTTCGAAATATTTGTGAATGGTAAAGAAATCGGAAATGCGTATTCAGAACTGAATGATCCAATTGATCAAAAAGAACGTTTTGAAGATCAGTTGAAACTTGCTGATCGTGGTGATGCCGAAGCAATGGCAATGGATGATGACTTTGTTCGTGCTTTAGAATATGGTATGCCTCCTACCTCAGGTTTAGGTTTTGGTATCGATCGTATCGTGATGTTAATGACCAATCAAAGTACCATCCAGGAAGTTTTATTCTTCCCGCAGATGCGCCCGGAGAAAAAGAAAATAGAAATGACACCAGAAGAAACAGAATTATATTCATTGGTTTCGGAAGGCGAACAATATTTGTTAACTGAAGTAAAAGGAAAGCTAGCCGATTGGAGCAACAAGAAATGGGATACCACTTTAAAGGCTTTAACAGCAAAAGGAATCTTGAAAGTTGCCAAAACAGATGATGGCTTATTTCTATCGCATAAATAATTAATTTGTTAATCTAACGGCAAAACACAAGACCGGATTTTAACATAAACATAACATAAACTTAAAAGGCTTGCTAACAAATGTTTAGCAAGCCTTTTCTATATTTACAGCAATCGATCATTAAAATCATTGCGATATGAATACGTCAAGTTTAGAAATCAACGAAAGAGAATACTGCATTAAATTAAGCAAAGATGCTTTTGATTTAACGCTGGTACGTCAATTAATAAAAAGAATCCAGGCAGAAGCCTTATTTTTCTCAAGAGTGAAAGCTGAAGAAGAAGATATCTTAAGCAAAAGAGCTCAGAGAGAAGAATTTGAAGGATTCGATTATTTAGGAGATAAGTAAAATATGACCGTCACCCTGATCCGATAGTTATCGGATTTATTTCAGGGCCTATCAAATGCTGAAATAAATTCAGCATGACGCGCTGGTTATTAATCCACCTCCAGAGTTCCCTCTACTGAATCATCCATTGTTTTCCCTGTAATTACGGATGCAGCCATTTTCAAAAATGCAACCGCAGTACCATGTTTGGTATCCCAATAGTATCCTTCTGATGGGATTACTTTAATCAGTGTAATATTCGGGTCGTCTTTCCCACCCTGAAACCAGGTCTTAATAAACGGACTCCAAAGTTCATCGATTTTCGCCTGATCCCTGCTGATTTCAGAAATACCATAAATATTTACAAAACCTGAATGGGCACCTGCCTGAAACAGCAAATGTGTAAATGGATCGGCAGAGATTTCATCATTTTTATGACTGTCTTTCATGCTCATGAACCAGATATTACCTTCATCATCCACCTGCTGAATAGCCATTGGCCTTACAGATAATGGTATACCTGTTTTAATATTGGTGCAGAAAAAACAACTTTCAGCTTTTTCTGCCAACTCCCTCAGTTTTTCAATGGCTGCTTTGCCACCCAGATCTTTAATGTTATTTTCTTCCTGAGTATTGTTCGTACTTCCTTCTTGTGATGTTGCCATATTTTTAGATTTTATATAAACTACAATAGAAAATGGAATTTGGTTTTGAGTTTTTGCGGAAAGCGGACAGCGAAAGGCGCATAGCGGTTGGCGACGAGTGTTTAGCGCAGTAACAGAGAACAGATTTATTGATATGGTTATGGATTTTTAATGAAAGGCAATATCTTTAAGTAATGGATATCAAAAAACCGAAAGCTTTTAAGGCTGAGATTAAAGTTATAGGCATCAACCCTTTTGTATTTGTACCAGAAGAAGCATTAAACTATATTTTTCATCAAGCAGGAAAAAACAAGGGCCAATTACCCATTACAATGAAAATTGATGGACATGAGTTTAAACAAACCCTGGTTAAATATGCCGGAGATTGGCGTTTGTACTTAAATACACCCATGCGAAAAGCAGCCGGAAAAGATATTGGCGACACCGCAACTTTCGAAATTGAATTTGATACTGAAGAACGGACAATTATTATCAATCCTAAACTGGTAAAGGCCTTAACGGAAAATAAACAGGCCAAAGATATATTTGATGGTCTTGCCCGTTATTTACAGAAAGAAATTATACGTTATATTGCCAACATTAAAACGGAAGAATCGGTTGACCGTAATGTAAAAAAAGCTATTCAGTTTCTTTTGGGTAAATAACGGTTTATTGGTAGAGATGGGATTTAAAGCATTATTCATTATAGTACAAAGGCCAATTATTAACTGTCCTTTGTACTATAGTGTTATTTTATAACAGTCCTCGCTTTTTAAGCATCGGTTTAATATCAGGATTATGTCCCCTGAAATTAAAAAACATTTTGCCAAGATCTTCCGTATTTCCTTTTGACAGAATCATGTCCCTAAAACGCTGACCATTTGCCCTGGTTAATCCTCCATTCTCCTGAAACCACGAGAAGGCATCATTTTCCAGCATAGAAGTCCAGCTGTAAGCGTAATAGCCTGCAGCGTAGCCATTACTCCAGATATGCAAAAAATAGCTGGAGCGGTAACGTGGCGGCACATACGATAAATTTAAATTGGTTTTCTTTAAAGCCTCGGCTTCAAATTTATCTACATCCTGCAATGGAGAACCCGGAGAAATTGTATGCCATTGCATATCCAGATCTGCCGCTGCCAAAGCTTCTGTAAAAATATACCCCTGGTTAAACGAACTCGCCTTTTTAATTTTATCCAGCAAAGCCTGCGGCATCTGAGCTCCGGTTTGATAGTGAAGGGCATAATTCTTCAGTATTTTAGGATCAGAAGCCCAATGTTCATTAAACTGAGAAGGAAATTCTACATAATCGCGTGCTACGTTCGCACCCGAAAGACTTGGATATTGCTGGTTAGCAAACAGACCATGTAAACCGTGTCCAAATTCATGAAACATGGTGGTAACATCGTCAAAACTAATTAATGCTGGTTTTCCCGCTTCGGGTTTTGCAAAATTGCAGACATTATAAATTACCGGTATCGTGCCGAATAGCTTTGATTGTGGAACAAGATTATCCATCCAGGCACCACCATCTTTGTTATCACGTTTATAGTAATCGCAATAAAACAGACCTAACTGTTTTCCATCTTTGTCCATCACATCAAAAACACGAACATCTTCCTGGTAAACAGGCAAATCTTTACGTTCCTTAAAAGTAATACCGTAAAGTTGTGTGGCGGCATAAAAAACACCGTTAATGAGTACCTTATTTAACTCAAAATAAGGTTTAACTTCATTTTCATCCAGATCGAATTTTGCTTTACGAACTTGTTCGGCATAAAAATCCCAATCCCATGGCTCTAGTTTAAAGCCACCTTTTTGCTGATCGATTACGGCCTGTATATCTGCCGCTTCACTTTTTGCCTTCGCGGTAGCAGCAGGAATAACTTTGCTAAAAAAATCTTCTACTGCTTCAGGTGTTTTAGCCATCTGATTTTGTAATTTCCAGGCTGCATAATTTTTAAAGCCAAGCAATGCCGCCTGAGCAGAACGGATTTGTGCAATTCTTGAAATTATTTTGCGGGTATCGTTTGCATCGCCTTTTTCTGCCCTGTTCCATGATTTCTTAAAAAGTTCTTCTCTCTTGGCACGATCGGTCGTGGATTGCAATTCGGGCTGTTGCGTAGTATTTTTTAAACCTTTACCCGCTGCCTGTAACTGTGCAGTAAACTTCGCGCCCAAAGTTGCTTCTTCTTTATTAAGCACTTTAAGCTTGTCTTTGTCAGCATCAGATAGCTTTGCTCCTGCCAATTCAAATTTTTGGTAATAATACTCCAGTAAGCGTAACGATTCGGCATCCAGTTTCAGCCGATCTTTCTTTTTGTAAAGAGTTTCTACCCGATTAAAAAGTTTTGTATTTAAGTAAATGGCATCAGTATTTGCAGTTAGTTTAGGCGCTTCCTCTTCTTTAACCTTTTGCAATTCAGGATTGGTATTGGCGCCTGTAAGCAGGTTGAAAACCATATTTGTACGGCTCAATAGTTGTCCGCTTTTTTCGATGGCCAAGATGGTATTTTCAAAGCTCGGTACATCGCTCTGATCTGCAATTTTCCGGATTTCATCCATTTGCTGCTTCATCCCTTCTTCCAATGCCGGTTTAAAATCGGCGTTTTTTATTTTGTCAAAGGCAGGAGCCTGAAAAGCAAGTGCGCTTGCTTTATAAAAAGGATTGGCCGTTGAAAAGGTTTCGCTGCTTTCTTCAGCATTTTTTTTGTTATTGCAGGCACCCAGAATGGCTAAAAAAGCCAGCATGGGTAAATAATACACTTTTTTCATGAATATTTAAAAGTTAGGTATCCATAAAAATAGTAATTTATATGTTGCAATTTTCAATAAACAAAACTGAGCTGAAACAAAAAAGCCATCTCAATTTTGAAATGGCTCTATATAAGATATGATCAATACTATCTGTAACGAACTTGCTGCTGCTTGTCCATCATACCCATCTGATCTTTCATTTGTTTAATCTGATCGGCCAGTAATTTATTTTTATCTGCTTTTTTCGCTTCAGCAAGATACATGGTTGCTTCACGTTTGTTACGTTTAGCCATTGCAATACCTGCTAAACTTAATTTTGCCAAAGCAATGTTATGATCCATTTGCATGCCCAGGCTCAAAGCAGCTTTGAAATATTTTTCTGACTTCATCGGTGCTGTTCTGCTTTCGATTAACCCGATCAATAAATTATAATAACCATGTTGAACTTTAATCAACTGCGTTTCATAATTGGTAATCCGATCTAAAAACATTTTTGCTTTAGGCATGTTATCTTTTCTGAGGAACCATTGTGCTAAAAGCATGTTCTCATTAAAGAAATAGGTTACCAGTACAATTATCCCCAATAAAATGGAAACAATACCCCAAGGCCAGAAACCGAAAATAAATAAAGCTACTGCGCCACCCAGTAAAGCAAACCCCGCAATTAATCTGATAATATTTGGCATAAATTTATTCTAATTGTTTTTTTTTGCAAATATCGTGTTTAAATGGCAGAAATTAGATTTTAAAACAATAATTTCAGTAAAAATTTAAAAGCTCACAAAAACCGTCCCGTAAATATGAAAATCCTCTTATCTATAACCCTAATTGTAATCGCAATGAATGTTTCTGCACAGGAAGTTAATAAAAAAATCCACGATCAAGTTCACAATAAAGATATCTTAATCAATGCTTGTACGCGTGAAGGCATCACCACCTTTCCTGAGTTTAAAGAAATGTACGATCCACTTTATGCGGCATATATACCAGATGCAGCAACCATGATCGAATTGAAAAAACTGGTTAAAAATGAAAAGATCAAAATTGTTTTAGGTACCTGGTGTGGCGACAGTAAAGCAAATGTTCCTAACTTTTTTAAAATTTTAGATGCCTTACACTTTAAAGAGAAAAACATAGAAATTATAGCCGCTGACGGTAATAAAAAAGCTGAGAATGGCATTTTAGACGGCCTGGATATTTCCAGGGTACCCACATTTATAGTTTTTGATAAAAAAGGCAATGAACTGGGCAGGATTACAGAAGGTCCAAAAACAAGCCTTGAGGGGGATTTATTGGCGATATACAAGAAGAAGTCTTAAAATTTTTGAGAGTTTTTTGTTCATGGTTCATAGTCTAATGGTTCATAGTTTGATACTTAATGGTTGATTGCCTAAGTTTTTCATTGTCGATAACCTATTGGCTTATACTTAGCCACCCTGACCATTGACTATGATTTATAAACCATGAACTATCGAACCATCGACTAAAAATTTATTTACTAGACATTACCCCGAAATCCATTTTACATCTTACATTTAATACATCTTACATCAATATTATGTCTGCAGCATTAGAACCAGGTTGGTTAGCCGTTTTAGAGGGAGAATTTGAAAAAGACTACATGAAAAACCTAAAGTCTTTTTTACAGGAAGAGAAAAACAAAGGAGCAACTGTTTATCCAAAGGGCACAGATATTTTCAACGCATTAAACACCACTCCTTTTGATCAGGTTAAAGTGGTAATATTGGGTCAGGATCCTTATCATGGTGTTGGCCAGGCACACGGCCTTTCTTTTTCCGTACAACGCGGTGTAGCGGTTCCACCCTCGTTAAAAAATATTTACAAAGAGTTAGAAACTGATATTGAAGGCTTTAAAACACCAAATCATGGCCACTTAACCCATTGGGCAGAGCAGGGTGTATTATTGCTAAATGCAACATTAACAGTCCGTGCTTCGGAGGCTGGTTCACACCAAAACCGGGGATGGGAAATTTTTACAGATGAAATAATTAAAGCTTTATCTCAAAAACGCGAGCATATTGTTTTTTTGTTGTGGGGTAAATACGCTCAGCAAAAAACATCATTAATAGATCAAAAGAAACATTATGTACTTACAGCTGCTCATCCATCGCCATTTTCTGCCTACAATGGTTTCTTCGGATCGAAACATTTTTCGAAAGCAAATCAGCTTCTGGTTCAAAATAATTTAAAACCAATCGACTGGAACTTACCAGCCTAATGAATACCTATTTTATTAGTGGTTTAGGTGCCGATAAAAGGATTTTTTCTAAGTTAAAACTTAATAAAGAAATCAATATCATTCATATAGATTGGATTACTCCGAATAAAAATGAATCCTTAGCTTCTTATGCTGAAAGATTAAGTAGCGCTATAGACTTAAGCCAGCCATTTGCTTTGGTAGGCGTTTCTTTTGGAGGGATGATTGCAGTAGAAATAGCGAAGCTTTTAAAACCCGCTACTGTCCTTATCATTTCCAGTACCATGTTAAGTATGCATCTACCTGCACTTTACCGGTTTTTGGGGAAGTTAGGTTTATTGAAGCTTATTCCAGCAAAGTTTTTAAAGTCATCAAACAAACTCACACAGAATTACTATTTCGGCACACGCTCGGGCAGCGAAAAAGCATTACTCAGCAAGATTATAAAAGATACTGATCCCTATTTTTTGAAGTGGGCTATCGGAAGCATCCTAAACTGGGAGAATAAAATTAAACCAGAAAGGATTTTTCACATCCATGGCACGAAT
The DNA here is from genome assembly GCF_003664035.1 of Pedobacter alluvionis. GTDB lineage: Bacteria > Bacteroidota > Bacteroidia > Sphingobacteriales > Sphingobacteriaceae > Pedobacter > Pedobacter alluvionis. The sequence goes on along the minus strand of NZ_RCCK01000012.1, from coordinate 121,250 downwards.
GATAAAATCCTCTATTCAAGAAAAGCAACACCTGATTTCGTGATCGAAAATGGAACCCACTTCATGGTTTATCAAAATGCTAAGGAAATTTCAGGAATTATTGATAAATTGCTTTTATAATTCGATCAACGAATTGCTTAAATCATCGCAAAAACATTATTAACTAACTAATGGATTTTATGATGAACAAAACTTTTCTCGACCAATTGGAATACAAGGTTACAGGTGCTTGTATTGAAGTAAACAAAATTCTCGGTCCTGGCCTCCTTGAAAGCGTGTATCAAAAGTGCTTAATGTGGGAATTACAATTGCAGGATATAAATTTTACCGCTGAACATCCAATTATACTTTCTTACAAAGATGTTTTATTAGATACAACACTTAAAGTAGATTTGGTTATTGAAAAATGTTTAGTATTAGAGTTAAAAGCAGTTGAAAGTATATTGCCTATTCATGAGGCGCAGATTTTAACGTATATGAAATTGCTTAAAATACCTAAAGGCTTGTTGATTAACTTCAATTCAACCAATATAGTTCATAATGGAAAAAAGAGTTTCGTAAACGAATTTATGTACAGCATTGACAATTAACATATAATTATGAAAGACCAACTTAGATGCTCTTAGGTGGCTTAGGTGGTAAAAAATAGATGAACCACCTAAGTCATCTGAGTACACATTAGCTTTTAGCAACTATTATTGCTTTGCTATTAATACTCCAATGGTACAATAGGTTCTTTCTTTGTAGTCGACATGATCATCATCGTCTGGAATGTTTTCACTACAGAAATCTTACTGATTTTATCCATAATTAAACGTTCATACGCTTTAATGTCTTTCACATAAACCTTTAACAAGAAATCGGCCTGACCTGTAACGTGGTGACATTCGGTAATTTCTTTAATTTGATTTACTTCATCCAAAAAGATTTGGATGGTGTTATTTTTATGAAAATCAAGTTGAATCTGAATAAAGGTTTTAATACCTAAACCCAGTTTTTCTTCATCTACCAGGGCATGATAGCTTTTAATATATCCTGCCATTTCGAGCTTACGTACACGCTCTAAAGTTGGTGCAGGTGATAAACCAATTTCTTGTGATAAAAGTAAATTGGTAATTCTTCCGTTCTCTTGAAGAATTCTTAAAATTTTAAAGTCTATTTTATCTAATTCAGATGCCATACGGTGTTAAAGGTATTTCAGAATACAAACATAACCAAATTAAATTCTAAATTTTAACATAATTTATCATATATATTTTAAATAATAATTTTTAGATTTACCTAAAAATAAAATTAGATAAACATAAATGCAGAGTTATACCGAAGAGAACTATCTAAAGACTATTTATCATCTGGCGGAGAAAACAATAAACGTTCAAACCAATGCTATTGCAGAGCAAATGCAAACTAAACCAGCATCGGTTACTGATATGATTAAGAAATTAGCCGATAAGGGCCTGATTGATTACATTAAATACCAAGGGGTTACCTTAACCGAAACAGGAAAAAATACAGCGATAGATATTGTACGTAAGCATAGATTATGGGAAGTTTTTTTAGTAGACAAATTAAACTTTAAGTGGGACGAGGTACATGATGTGGCCGAAGAGTTAGAACATATTAAATCGATTGAGCTAATTGAAAGATTAGATGAATTTTTAGGTTTTCCGAAAGCAGACCCTCATGGCGACCCGATCCCGGATAAAAACGGGAGATTTGCTAAAACCCAGTTTATTAAACTGATCGAATTAAAAGTAGGAGATTCGGGTACCATTACCGGAGTGAGTCAGCACAGTTCTCCTTTTTTAAAACATTTAGAAAAATTAGGGCTTACTCTGGGCAAACAAATCCAGGTTAGTGATGTTACCGATTTCGATGGTTCAGTTGAGATCCGGTTATCCGATAAACAAGTTAATATTAGTAGAGAAGTTGCAAAACATATTTTAATCAGCAGTAATGGCAAAAACTGAGTCACTAAGTGAAGTACATCAAAGCGTAAATACAGATAAAAGAAAAGGCTGGAGAAGAATTCTGGCCTTCATAGGTCCGGCTTATTTAATAAGTGTTGGCTATATGGATCCAGGTAACTGGGCAACAGATTTAGCGGGTGGCAGTAAATTTGGTTACCAGTTAATTTGGGTTTTACTGATGTCTAACCTCATTGCATTGCTTTTGCAATCGCTGAGTGCCCGCCTGGGTATTGTAAGGGGATTGGATTTAGCCCAGGCTTCAAAACAGGCTTACCCACGCTGGGCCAATATTCCACTATTTGGATTGGCACAAACCGCTATTATTGCATGCGATCTGGCAGAAATTATCGGGATGGCCATTGGTTTACAGTTACTTTTTGGCCTGCCATTAATCTGGGGCATTTCAATTACCATTTTCGATACCATTTTATTGCTTTTCTTACTTAATAAAGGCATGAGGGCCATGGAAGGTTTTATTGTTTCGATGGTCTTTATTGTCGGGATTTCCTTTTTGGTTGAAATGTTTATTGTAGAGCCATCACTTAAGGAAGTAGCCAAAGGTTTTGAACCCTCCATACTCAATGGTGATGCACTTTATATTGCCATCGGGATTATTGGCGCAACGGTAATGCCACACAACCTTTACCTTCATTCTTCTTTGGTACAGACCAGAAAAATAGAACGGAGCAACAAAGGGATTAAAGAAGCTTTAAAGTTTAACCTCATTGATACCACGGTAGCACTAAACCTGGCCTTTTTTGTTAATGCGGCCATATTGATTCTTGCTGCTGCTGCTTTCTATAAAAATGGCTTACACGAAGTAGCCGAAATTCAGGATGCGCATAAACTCCTTTCGAATATTTTTGGCAATGTAGCGCCAACTCTATTTGCCATTGCGCTAATTGCAGCCGGACAAAGCTCTACCGTTACCGGAACTTTAGCCGGACAGATTATTATGGAGGGGCACATCAATTTAAGGATCCAACCCTGGCTACGACGTTTGATTACACGCCTTCTGGCAATTATTCCTGCATTTTTCACCATTCTGCATTATGGCGATGATGCTCTTGGGGGCTTATTGGTATTAAGTCAGGTGGTTTTAAGTTTGCAGTTGGGTTTTGCCATTATCCCTTTAATCCATTTTACATCAGACAAAAAACTGATGAAAGATTTCGCAATCAAACCTTGGGTAAAAATTTTGGCCTGGGCAAGCGCTCTCGCCATTATTGCGCTCAATGTAAAACTGGTTGTTGAAGAAATAAGCGGCTGGGCAAAAGAAGCCAATAATTGGTGGATTTATGTGATTGTAATACCGGCATTAATCCTAATCGTACTCCTCCTGCTCTATGTTTTCTTCCATCCGCTATTGGAAAAGAAAAAAGATGCATCCAGACAAATTGTACCTCATGGAGATGCTTTAGATATCGGCAAAATCGAGAAGATCACTTATACAAAAATTGGTATTGCAGTAGACTTTTCTAAAAACGACAGAAACACGATCAGGCATGCTTTAATTCAAGGTGGCAAAGATGCACACTATTACCTGATCCATGTTGTAGAAACTGCTGCTGCCCGTTATCTTGGCAAGGAAGTAATGGACCATGAAACGCAGAGCGATGCTGCGAACCTGGAGAGATACAGAGCTAATCTCGAAGATCTTGGATATGATTCTACACCCTTTATTGGTTTTGGAAACACCGGTAAAGCCATAGCCGATATTAGTAACCGGAACGAAATGGAGCTTTTGGTAATGGGTGCACACGGACATAAAGGTTTAAAAGACCTTATTTTCGGCACTACGGTAGATTCTGTGAGGCATAAGGTGAATATTCCCGTACTGATTATCAGGTAAGTCTTAGCTACCTCCCTAACTTACGCCATACCCAGAGCTAAATTATGATTAACCACAGATAAAAAGGATGAACACAGATATATGAGAATCTGTGTTTATCTGTGCATATCTGTGGTAAAAAAATAGTTATTATTTATTCACCACTGTCATCAGCTTGTTGATGCCGCCATCGCCTGATTGATACATTAATAATTTACCTGCAGGTGAATATAAGTACATGGATGGGTACTTTTTTGGTAAAAATGTTGGAATAAATATTCGTTTTTTATCCTGTAGTACCAACACGTTTGGTTTTGCATTTAAACCTTTGGCATAAGAATCGAAAAACTGTGGAATGATATAACCTTCATCCATGGTAATCATATAAATATTTACATTCTTAAACTTAGCATAATTGGTATTCAATATTTTGCTTTCACGCTGACAATGCTCGCAGGTACAATCGAATAATATAAAAAGGTTCTTTTTGCCTTGTTTAATATTGGTATTAGAAAAAGCTTTTCCATCCAGGCGGTAAAAAGTAAATTGTGGCAACAAAGTTGGCTGCTGTGCTTTAACCTGGAAAGTAATGGCTAATAATAAGATTAAAAGTAGGTTTCTGAATTTCATTTTTGATATTTTATCTCCAAACTTAACGGAATAAATACGAACATAATAATATATCATTAGCTTTTACAAACTGATGAACATTTTTTATCCAAGAGAAGTCAAGTTTAAATATGCACATTGCCAAAAAACTTGACTTCTCTCCAATCCAAGCATTATAATTAGAAAATGAAAGCCAGTTTTTCATGGGTACTGTTGTCCCGCCATCCGCTTTATTCCGATGAAGGATCGGAATGTTCGCTCCTGTCGGGTTTAGGAACAAGGTGTTTGTGAGTAGCCAATTGGTTTGCATTTCCTTGCAACAGCCTCTGTTAAATAAACACGATTGACGCGGAAACCAAAAGTTTTTTCTGCTTTTGTTGCAGCAAAAGCGGGACTGGAGGCTGCCAAATGCTTCTTCCTTACATTTCCAGATATTAAAGAAGTCAAGTTTTAAAGCGATTTGGCTATTCAAACTTGACTTCTTTAATTCATACAATTGAAATAAAACTAAATTATCACATCATTTTTTAAGATATTTGCAACCGGTTGAGGGCAAATCGCATAAACGGTTGTCATCCTGATCCGATAGCTATCGGATTTATTTCAGGACCTTTACGGTTACAAAGATGCTGAAAGGAGTTCTGCATGACGTGCGGGTATTTTATATCTTCATTTGCGATCTTAACATTATACTTTATATACAATTGTATATATTACAACAACATACTTTATTAAAATTTTGAAAAACGACATCAACATAAAAAATAAAAGAGCATATTTCGACTATAATCTCTTAGATAAATACGTAGCCGGTATTGCCCTTTTAGGAACTGAAATAAAAGCGATCAGACAAGGTAAAGCCAACATGACGGATGCATTTTGCATGTTTATTGGCGGCAATCTTTTCGTGCGCAACCTTCATATTTCTGAATATAGCCACAGTTCTTTTTATCACCACGATATAAAACGCGACCGTGCATTATTATTACAGAAAAAAGAAATCAGAAAGCTAAAGCTTAAAGGCGAAGAAAAAGGTTATACTATTGTTCCTTTACGTATATTCATCAACGAAAGAGGTTTTGCTAAAATGGAGATTGCCCTGGCTCAAGGTAAAAAAGAATTCGATAAACGTGATAGCATTAAGGATAGAGATACGAAGCGGGAGTTGGATAGAGCGATGAAGCGTTAGTTTAGTCTTCAGTCTGAAGTCTTTAGTCCTGAGTCCAAATTGACTTAAGACTGAGGACTTTGGGCTAAAAGACTACCACGCCTGGTCGCCAACTAAGGGTACAAACCTAAAGGTATCTAACACAATTTTTTCGTAGTCGGTTTCGCTAACACGGATAACGGTAACCATTTTCTGCGTTTTCTCATCTCCTACCGGGATAACCAGAATGCCACCAATTTTTAACTGTTTTAATAAGATCTCCGGAACCAGGGGAGCGCCAGCGGTAACGATTATTTTGTCGTATGGTGCGTGCGCAGCAATTCCTTTAGAGCCATCGCCACAATAAAAAGTAGGCCTGTAACCCATTCCAGGTAAAATCTGAATCGTTCTGTTGTAAATATTCTCTTGTCTTTCTATCGTAAAAACGGTAGCACCCAGCTCCATTAAAATACAGGTTTGATAGCCCGATCCCGTTCCGATCTCAAGTACTTTATCTCCTTTTTTAATGTGCAGCAATTCACTTTGGTAAGCAACCGTGTAAGGTTGAGATATGGTTTGCCCATCCCCTATTGGAAAAGCAATATCTTTGTAAGATTGGTTCCAAAAAGTTTCGTCAAAAAAGAAGTGCCGCGGAACTTTACCTATGGCTTTTAAGACATTTTCATCTTCAATTCCGCGAGATTTTAGCAACTCAACCAGTTTTTTTCTCGCTCCACGTTCCCGGTAATTATCAACAAATTTATACGCCATGAGCTTCAAAATTAGCTTTTTTTAACGGTGATGCAAGATAAAGAAATCCACATTACCGTAAGTAACACTAAATCAAAACTTAAATCCGCAATTAATTTAATCTGTCATTCTGAACGCAGTGAAGAATCCATTGCCTAAACGCATCAACCTCAAAAACAGTGCTGTGCTTAATTAAAGTTTAGTACTTATCGCTTGCAGATGCTTCACTATGTTCAGCATTGACAATACACTCTCCCTTTCTAATACGGATCTACGTCTATTTGTGTAAAAACACCTTTAAATTCTTTGGTGGCATTAAATTGGGTCAGGGTTTCTTTTAATGCATCTTTAACCTTTTGAATGGCCGTATGCTTATCAGCTTTGATAATGATCTGTTTGATATAAAGATTCCGTACACGGCTTACTAAAGGTTGTTCGGGGCCTAAAACACGTTTACCAAATTTTCCTTTTAGGATGTTAGCCAAAGTGAATGCCGCGTGATCTAGTATATGAGAATCTTTATGTTTTACATACAAGAATATCATTCTGGAAAAAGGTGGATACAAGAATTTCTCGCGTTCAACGATTTCGTCGTTGTACATCCCTTCGTAATCATTGTTTACCACTTGTTTTATGATTCGGTTTTCGGCATCGTAAGTCTGGATACAAACATTACCCTGATCGGCCCTTCTACCGGCCCTACCCGCAACCTGTGCCAACAACTGGAAACTCCTTTCGTAAGCACGGAAATCAGGGTAACCTAAAAGTGTATCGGCATTAATTACCCCAATAAGATTCAGGTTGTCGAAATCCAATCCTTTGGCCACCATCTGTGTGCCAATTAAAATATCGGTTTTCTTCTCTTGAAAGTCGTTTAAGATCTGCTGAAGCCCATTTTTTGTCCGCGTACTATCCATATCCAGCCGGGCAATGGTCACTTCGGGATAAAGTAATCTGAGTTCTTCTTCAATACGCTCGGTACCAAAACCTTTTTGCTCTACATGTACCGAACCACAAGCCGGACAAATATTTACACTGCTTTGCTGATAACCACAATAGTGACAATGTAATTTCCCACTGCTTTTATGATAGGTTAAACTTACATCGCAGTTTACACATTTTGGGGTATAACCACAGGTTGCACAGATTAAAATAGTGGCATAACCTCTCCTGTTCTGGAATAACACAATCTGCTCTTTTTTAGAAAGTGCCAGGTCGATATCTTTGATCAACACGCTCGAAAAATACGAACTCATCGTTTTTTTCTTTGTTTCTTCCGAAATACTTACCACTTGCTGATTAGGAAGCTGAACACCTCCAAAACGCTCTTTCATCTCTACAAGTCCGTATTTTCCCTGCAAAGTATTATAATAACTCTCTAAAGATGGCGTAGCTGAACCTAAAATCACTTTCGCCTGATGCAGGTATCCTAAGTAAATGGCTGCATCCCTTGCCTGGTAGCGTGGTGCCGGATCGTATTGTTTATATGAGGGTTCATGTTCTTCATCAACCACAATTAGTTTTAAATCCTGAAAGGGAAGAAAAACAGCTGAACGTGCGCCTAAGATTACTTTATAGGCACCTGTTCTTACTTTATTCCAGATTTCTACCCTTTCGCTATTGTTGAATTTAGAATGGTATACGCCTATCGAATTGCCAAAATAACGTTTAATCCGCTCTACAATCTGTGTGGTTAAGGCAATTTCGGGCAACAGGAACAATACCTGTCCATCTGTATTTTGAATAATTTTTTCAATCAGTTTAATATAAACCTGTGTTTTTCCTGATGCAGTGACACCATGCAGCAAAACCACCTCTTTCTCTTCAAAGTGTTGGTTAATCTGACCTAATGCTTTCTGTTGACCTTCGTTCAGTTCAAAATTAACACTAAACTCTTCATCGTGAGCGGCCAGGCGACTAACCGGCCTTTTCATTACCACAAAAATATCTTTGTCGGTTAAAGCTTTTAATGCTGCTGGTCCGCAATTACTTTCTTCCAAAAGCTGTTCTTTGGAGATCGGGAGATTTGATTTTTGTAATTTCAGGTAAGCCAGTAAAGCGTCTAATTGTTTAGGCGCCCTATCCAAAACATTAAAAAGCTGTTTCAGATTTTCTTCATCGCTATAAAAATCATTTAAAATGATAAATGATTTAAGCAAAGGTTTATATTTCTGCACTACCTCCTCGGCAACCAGAATCAATTCTTTATCGAGTAAATGGTTGATGATCGGATACACCGTTTTCTGTCCCAGTAGCTTAGAAACATCATTAACTGTAAGTTTCTGTTGCTGTTTCAGTGCATTGATGATGATTTCTTCCTTATCAGTAAGCGCAGTATCTTCGTTATAATCTTCACGAAGAATCAATATAGTTTCGCTGGCCAATTTTAAACTTGCAGGTAATGCAGCCGCCATTACATCACCTTCATTGCACATATAATAATTGGTCATCCATGTCCAGAATTTAAGCTGCATGGGTGTAATTACAGGTTCGGCATCTACAACATCGATAATATATTTCGCCTCATAAGCCACTGGTGGTACCGTGCTGATTCCGCTAATTAAAGCCGTATAAATTTTATGCTTTCCAAATTGCACCACCACCCGTTTTCCAACAGCAATCTGGTCGTTTAAATCAAAAGGTACCCGATAAGTATAGTTTTTCGCCAAAGACAATGGCAAAATAACTTCCACAAAAAGTGTTTCTCTTTCTGAAAAAATATCGTTTTCGAAAGTATTCATTATTTATCTTTAAATGCCGCAAAAAAGAGCATTATCCATCCCAATACAAATAAAAGGCCGCCAATTGGTGTAATTGGGCCAATAAATTCAGTAAATCCTAAATGCGATATGCTTCGGGTAGCCAATAAATATAACGATCCTGAAAAAAGGATGATTCCAAATGTGAAGCAGAAATAAGCAATATTAATGAGTTTGTTCCGATAACGGGCGAAGGTAGAAAGGTACAATAGTGCAAATGTATGATAGAACTGGTAATCAACACCTTTTTGCCAGATTTCTAATGATGGTCCATCAATTAGGGCCTTTAGGCCATGGGCACCGAATGCACCCAGTAAAACAGCAACAGCACCAAAAAAAGAAGCAGTAAGGATTATTCGTTTATTCATAGTTAATTGCTAGTAGCAATCGCTAAATTAATAAATTGGCAAAGAACTTCTCACTAATCAATGTAATAAATTAAATTTGTTGCACAGCAGATGAAAAAAATCGTAATTCTAACAAGTGCATTATTTTTAAGTGTAGCCTTTATGGCCTACCTCTATTTTTCGAAATTGGGAATTGATAATGATGCGAAAGACCTGGCGCTGCAATCGGCAACCAATAATGCCGCTTTGGTGTTTTCTTTTCAAAACGATAAAGGTTTTTACGATATCATTGAAGGGCAGCAGCTTCTCCAACAGGTTTTAGGGAAAGATAAAATGAACCTGTTAAAACAGCTGAAAGCAAGCATTATCGACGATAATCTGTTTAACAGATACCTGAAAGATCAGCAGGTTTATATTAGTGTACTGCCGGACTCGAATAAAACGCTGAACTTCTTAATCACCGTGCAGATACAACGTGATAATGACATCAAAAAACTCTACGAACAGTTAAAATTAAAAAAAACGATCAGCGAAAATGCTAAGGACCTGTACACGGTGAAGCTCAATGACAGCTTATCGGTTTATTTAGGTATTCATAACCAGGTATTAACTGCATCAACATCACTCAAACTGATTAATGATGCCAATGTACGTTTAACAGAAAACCCATTTACCGAATACATTAAGGAGAATAACCGTCAAATTAAAAATGTGCTCAGCCATGTTTATATTAATTTTAACCAGGCTACCTTATTGCTCAAAAATATTATTGCAGGTAACATTAATGGCGAAATTGCCCTGTTTAACCAGCAGAACAGTTTCGCTGTACTCAATTACAATTTCAGTAAAGAGAAAATTCTTTTCAACGGGAGTACCGAATTAAAAGATCAGCATAATTATCTTAAATTATTCGAAAACACCGCGGCCCAAAATACATCTATCCAAAATATCCTGCCTGATAATACTGCGAATTATGTACTTTATGCTTATGATGATTATGGTAAATGGCTCAAAAAACTGAATAGCTGGCAGGAACAGACGAAAATACTTTCAAAAACCAATGCCGCAATAAAAAAAGTAAAGGATGATTACAGAACAGATTTAAATTTGATATTCACTACTTACACGAAAAATCAGTTTATTCTTTTTCAGTTAAGCACCAGCGAAAAACTAGGCGCAATTTCATTATCAAATGGTGAAAAGGTAAAACAGTTATTGCTGGATGTAAGTGCAGAGTATAACGAAGAAATTAAGCTCTTTAAATCGACAGATATCTTATACAGTTATTTTGGTGAGCCTTTTAAAAAATTTGCACGCCCTTATTACGTCATTATAGATAATAATTTAGTTGTAGCCAATAATGCCAGCACGTTGCAATCATTTCTAAATAATTATAAAAACAACAGGCTTTTAATACAAACGCCACAATATTTAGGTGCAATGAACCAGATTTCTACCACGTCGAATATCAGCTATTACATCAATACTAAAAATTCTGCAGATATTTTCAGGCACAACATTCAACTGAATTTCTACAAACATTTACGGGCCGATAGTGGTTTAAAAAGTTTCGATACCTTTTGCTACCAAATGAGTTCAGATAAAAACAAGTTCATCACTAACTTGCTTTTAAACAAATATATACAACCAGAAATACCAGATTCATTAAGTAACCGTTAATAAGGAAACCATCCCTGGAAACTATTTTACATGAAGAAACTTTTACTTGCGTTACTGGCAATAGCCAGCTTCGGGGTTGCAAATGCACAACAATATGCGCTTTTTGACACAAAAACCATGTTTGATGCATTCGAAAATCCATCTCAAAACTCTTTCACCCTGAATTCATCACGAAGATTTTCTTCCAATTTCTTCTTACCCTATCTTGGAACAAATGCCATTAATAAGGGAAGCTCCGGGCCAACCATAAGAAAATTAACACAGACAGGTGTTTTTGATAGCAGAAGTTTACCGATTGGCACCGGAGAAGTAAATCATTTTTTTGAGAACAGCAATATCTATGTAGCAGCCTTCAGGCTTTTCATGTCTTATAACGATCAAAATGAAATGGGGTTTTCGTGGCAGATCAGATCTGATGCAAATATAGATTACACTAACGAAACTTTGGTTATTTTTAATTCTTTCGAAAGATTTAATACCGCCCAACTGTATTCCGGGATATTGGATACCAAGGGTTATGAACAAAGCTACCATCAATTTAGCTTTACCTATCGGGAAAACTGGAATAAAAGGCTGGCATTTGGTTTAAAAGCAAGTATATTGAGCGGAATACTTTATAACAAATTAGATGTTTCTGATTCTTATTTATATATCACACCCGGATCAAATGATCCGTTAATTAGCTTGAAAGGAACCTATTCCGCTAACTTCTCTGACTTTAAGGAGGTAGATCAGAAAAACTTCTTCCCAAATTTTAAAAACCCTGGTTTATCATTAGGTTTTGGAACAAATTATACCACGGAAAAGGGTTTGTTTTTAATGGCTAACATTAAAGATTTAGGATTTATCTGGTGGCGCAGTAATACCCAACGTACTACTATAAATCAACCGGACGGTATTCCGAATATAGTAAACAACCAGTCGAATATCAATCAGCAAATAAAAGACATTTTCCTCCGTTCAGGGCAACCCAAAAAGTTTTTGGCCCCAACAAATGCTAAACTGGATGTTTACCTATCTAAACGTTATGATTTTTACAAACCCGCATTGGCCGTTTCGAAAAACCTGTTTTACAAAGGCGGGGACATCGCTTTTGTAAATACCTTTATTTTTAACGATCTTTCAGGAAGTATTACCCCATTATATAATTTAAATGGTGTTTTTATGGTTGGCCTGCAAGGAAAATACCAGACGCCAAATTTCGAATTGTTTATGGGTACCGATAATTTAGTGGCTACCAGTTTCCAGGCTTATGGACTACTTAAAAAAGATGCTACAATAGGCAATGGCCCCAACGGTGCTTCTTTTTATATGGGTGTAGGCATTAAATTCGGCAATGAGGTTAACCATCCGCAGTTTGCCGATGTAATACCTGGCATAAATAACAATGAAGGGGGGAGTTTCTTTAAAAATTTGTTTTCGATCTTTAAAAAACGATAAACGTTTTAACCCTGTGCTTGTTGTTTTTTAGATTGGGTAACTACAAAATCTTTCAGGTAAAAGGGTTCGAAATAGGCTACATCTTCAAATTTACTGTTGCTGAAAGCTTTGTTAGCTAAACGCGACATATATGTTGCAGAATTAAAGTTAGCTTCATCGAATTTTGCATTTTGATGTGTTAAAACTTCTGCACACTTGGCTGCGCCATCACCTATAAAAGTAAGCGTGTCCTGTGCCAGATAATCTGTAAAACTTGTTTCATCAATAATTTTAGCTTCAGTTGGTAAAATTATGTTTAACGATAGGTCGAAAATTGAGGTATAAACTTCCATTCTACGGGCATCAATCATCGGACAAATTAAACCAGAATAATCCGGGTTCTGTGCTAAGTAACCGGCAGCCATCATTTCTAATGTTTCAATTGCAATCAGGGGTTTATCTAAGGCATAACAAAGTCCTTTAGCAGTAGAAACACCAATTCTCAATCCGGTATAAGATCCAGGACCTTTACTTACAGCGATGGCATCAATCTCCTGATAGCTTAGTCCTGCAGTTCTAACTACCTCATCAATAAACAGGGTTAAATTTGCTGCGTGCAGGTTTTGTCCGTGCTCTTCTTTAAATGAAATTGTTTTCCCGTTAACAGATAATGCTACAGAACAGATCGCTGTAGCGGTTTCTATTTGAAGTATTTTAGCCATGGACCAAAGATAAGTAAAAATGAAAGATGTAATAGGGATTGTAGAAGATGGGCGCTGCTTGTCCGCAGTCTTTAGTCCTAAGTCCCGAGTCAAATACCCTTCGTGCCGTGTTATACTGAGGGATAATTTATTTAAAAAAAATCAATATTTTGACGTATAATTGATTTCTTTTGCCGTGCACCACGGTCTTGCCTCGGCTCGCCGCCGCCGAAGGGCTCTTTCTTTTTGGCATCAAAAAGAAACAAAAAATGCCGGCTGAAAATTTATTCATTTGTTGTTTATAACTTTCAGCTGCATTCATGAGGGCTTCGCCGTTTTCTTTTGAAGCCGGTTGTACGGCCAGAACAGTGCAGCCCGAAAAATTTGTTAGGCCGGATTTAAGTAGAACGGGGATACCGTGCTATGGCCTAGTTGGGCGGAAATGCGAAAGCAGTTAAAATACTGATTAATAACAATTTGTAAAATAACATCAATGGCAGTGTAGTCGAAGGATCTTTACCCGAATCTTTCAATTGTGATAATTGAGTGCAAAACTGAATTAGTTAGCCTGCAGTCCTTGACAAATCAACCATCAATAAAACAATAACCGATCGATTAACCGATTAGAAATAAACTAATGACAAATGAACTAATGACTAATGAACGATTAATCCTCACTATGGAACCGGATCGTGCCCATGTTTGCCCCAGGGATGGCAGCGGCCTATACGCTTCAGTGCCAGCCAGCCACCTTTAAACGGGCCATGTTTTTTAATGGCCTCTATCCCATATTGGGAGCAGGTTGGTGTAAAGCGGCAGTTTGCGCCAAGCATAGGTGAAATGGCGTATTGGTAAATTTTGATTAACCCTAAAAAAAACCATCCAAAAATTTTATTGATGAATTTCATTGGGCTGGATTAAATTTTGGAAACGCTTAAAGGTAGCAATCAGTTTTTTCTCGATGAAAGCAAATTCATACTTATCCTTTCCTACAAACTGGATTGAAAACAAAAGCAATCCCCGATCTGCAGGTAATGACATGTAAAATTTATCTTGTTTATTTAGGCGATAAGCTTCGCGTATGCGGCGTTTGAGCAGATTGCGGTCTACTGCCCGTTTATATCTTCTTTTAGGAACATTGATCACCACCTGTGCTTGTACATTAGCAGGTGCATCAACAAAAAGATAAGAAATCCGGAAGGGATATAATAAAAAAGAAGAACCGTTTTTAAACAACAGGTCTAAATGTTTCCTGCTGCATAACCGTTCTTCTTTCTTGAATGTGTACATATATTTTGATTGATAATTGCAGATTTTGATCTGCCAATTCCGAATTAACGGAAAAGCAATCAAAAATTATGCTTTATGCTTGCGTTCGTCAGAAACTGTTAATCTTTTTCTTCCTTTAGCACGACGTGATGCTAATACTCGTCTGCCGTTAGCTGTTGCCATTCTTTCGCGGAAGCCGTGTTTGTTTCTTCTCTTTCTTTGCGAAGGTTGGTATGTTCTTTTCATGACTGTATATTATCTATTGTAAAATTAAGAGGTGCAAATATAAAGCGATTTCTCTACAAATGCAAGAGTGATTAATTATTATTTTTTTCTATTTAAATGCAAATGTAATAATTCTTTTGAAAAAGATGCCTTGTGGGCATTTAAAATATGTGCTTGTATGTTTTATTGTTTCACCAAACATGTCTACCTATGATTCGTCCCGATGGGACGGGCTAGTATTCTATTTCGCATGTGGCGCTAGAAAAGCGCAAAACATTAATAGCAGCACGGCAGCTGTAAAATAAACCTGATTGGAGTGATCCCGATTCTTCATCGGGAGTAACGAAAAGCAGGACTAACAATAGTTCTAGCACTCAATTGCTTTGCAAAAAACTAATGACTACATAGTGAGCTAACATCTTTCTGGCAATGAAGGTCATGATCCCGAAGTTTCGGGACAGGGTGACGCCAGTTATAAACATTACTTTTTTACAAGCCCAGCGCGGCCTTCAATTTTACATAGCCTGTTTTACTCACCGGCAACCAGATATCAGACTTTAACAAAACCACATAACTATCTTTCTCTTTAAGCTCTATTTTAGTTACCTGAGCCAGATTAATGATGTATGACCTATGGATACGGATAAACTGGCTCACATCGAGTGTTTGTTCAAAATAAGCCATCGTTTTATTCTTATAGAAAGCACCATCAACAGTACTTAATTTCACATAATCATCATCGGCCTCTAAATAGTTGATATCGGCAACAGGAATAATCTTAATTACGCCATCTTTTTTAACCACTACCCTATTATTTTGGGCCGGACTTAAAGCTGCAGCATCCAAAACGGCCTCTGTATTTGCTGTTTGATTTAATTTGCCCGGTAACTTTTTAATAGCAGCATCGAAACGCGACTTATCAATCGGCTTAAGCAGATAATCTACTGCATTAACTTCAAAAGCTTTAATGGCATATTCATCAAAAGCTGTGGTAAAAATTACCGCAGGTTTGTCTTCCACCAGTTCGAGCATTTCGAAACCACTGATTTTAGGCATTTGTATATCGAGAAAAATTAAATCAGGCTTATGTAAGGTAATGGCTTTTAAACCTTCAAACCCATCCACACATTCTGCTACAATCTCTATTTCTGCATGATCTGAAAGGTAGTATTTTACAATATCTCTCGCTAAAGGCTCATCGTCAATTAGTATTGTTCTGATCATTTTTCTGTGGAATTTTTAGGGTGGTAATATATAAATTATTTGCCTCAATATCGGTTTGTAATAAATGGGTATTTGCAAATAACAGATATAACCTGCGCTTAATGGCACTTAAACCAAATCCTGTACCTCCGGCAGCTTTCATCTCCGGATCGAAAGGATTTTGTACGCGCAACTGTAAAATATTGTACTCTACAGTAACATCAACTTTGATGGTAATGCCTGCAGATGTGTTATACAGTCCGAATTTTATGGCGTTTTCTACGATAGGTTGCAATAATGTACCGGGCAGGCAAAGGTTTAAAGTATCTTCAGCAACGTTAACTTCAATGTTTAACCTATGGCTAAACCTTACTTTTTCGATATCAAGATACAGCTGAATATACTCCATTTCTTCCTCCACAGAAACCCATAATTCATCATCGCGTTTTAGGGTACCACGTAAAAAAGAAGCTAATTTTGTAATCATTACCCCCGCCTCTTTTGGATTAACCATGGTAAGTGCAAATACCGAATTTAAACTGTTAAAAAGAAAATGCGGCTGTAATTGGTGTCTTAACTTATTTAACTCAGCTTCTTTGGCTAAACTTTTAGCTGCCGATAGTCTTTCGTGTGTTTCTGATTGTTCTTCTAGCCTATACCATAAAATATTAGCTAAGGCACACCAGGCTAAACACATAAAAGAAATTAAGCCTCTAAAGGCAAAAGAGAAATTGTAAAAATCTTTGTATTCTTTATAATCGGCAAAAATATAAAGCACGCTGTATTTAGCTGCATAAATAATTACAAATGTTAGGGCCAGCGTAATAATCAGTACATAGAGAATCCGTTCATTTTTTGGCTGATAATAACCCAGCATATTGCTTAACCCTATACAAGCCAAGGCCAGCAAAAAGTTATTGGTTAAGCTATCGGTTATTGCTATCCACCAGGAAAAATTAACTACATAATGCAATCCGGCACCACACAGTACCGTCCACACTATTGCAATGGTAAGCGATACTTTCTGTATTTGTGGAACGGATAAAGGTCTAGTTGTCAAAATCGTTTTGATTAGTTAATGATTTATTACGGTGTGCCAGCTTTTCCAGGTATTGTGTAACTGATTTGGGCTCAACAATCCTGGAACTTACTTCAACACCATCGGTAAGTTTTGCAACTTCCGATATTCCACCTACACCTAAAAACTTCCATATTACCTGCTCTCCCTGGCAATTATTAAAAGAGGGATTAAAGTGTACGGCATTCAAATTAGCTTTGCTTAAAGCCTGCTTTATACCTTCTGCCTGGATTAAACGCGTTTGTTCATTAAATTGGGGCGTATGGTTTCCTTCACCACAAATTACCTGATAGATACAATTTACTGCAAACCATTTCATCGGCAATGTTTATAATAAATATTTAGAAACTTTTAATTTCAATCCCGCCAAATAAAGCCGTCCCATCTAAAATTAATGTTTTTTTCAACTCTGCTACCGGCATCACATGTGATCTTTTATCTTCAACGCTCCCAAAAAGTGCCGTTACGTTCGATTTTATTGCCCAGTTTTGGGGTACAACTAATTTAATTCCTCCAAAAACTGCTGTTACATCAAGCGACACAGTTTCAGGAAAATCTGCCTGGCTCATTACAATATCCGCTCCTCCAAACACAGCCGTAATATCGCCTCCCTGAAAGTTTTTAGAGTAAACCGTTTGGTTACTGCCCCCAAAAACCGCCATTACATCAATAACATCATTATTATTTGCCGTTTTCTGATCGCTGGCTGTTTCAAAATCAAAATCGGCTTTGTTTTTATCTTTGCGTTTTTTCTTATAACCAAAAGTATCCTTTGGTCTGAAGATTAAAAAACCGCCTACTATCACTAAACCAATACCTAATGCATATTTAGATAAGTCGAGATCTAATCCGGGAATATTACATAAAGTATTGTAAGCGCCGATCAAAATCAAAATCAGCCAGGCTATTCCTTTAAAGTTACGACGAACGCCGAGAAATACACCAAGTAAAATTAAAAAATTAGACCAGCTGAATATCCACCTCGGAATCGCTAATCCCATATTGTTCAATAAAAATGCAAATCCGATGATGACTATGACGAAACCGCTCCAAACCCTTCCTGAGTTTTTAAGCTGGCTGTTATCGTTATTATTTATATTTTCCATTTGTGCTCGTATTTAATAATCCAAAAATATTGATAAGCACCCAATCATAATATATATAACATGCAAGAACCCGGTAAAAGGCGGTAAGTGCCCCTATTTTATCGGTGAAAATTATTTTGTTATTTTGATGGCATGAAATTTCTCTTATTAATGTTTGTTCTTGTTACTTCTACCTGTTTACAGGCACAGGAAATGAGTAGCCATTATCAGATCTACGATGTAAAAAAACAAAAACTGATAGCAATAGACGATATTGTTGCTGATATGGAGCAGGCAGATGTTTTATTCTTTGGCGAAGATCATAACGATTCTGTAGGGCACTACCTTGAAGCGCTGCTTTTCAGAAAACTCCATTCAAAATATCCATTAAAAACGGCGCTATCTTTAGAAATGTTCCATACCGATGTACAACCTGAGTTAGACGAATACCTGGCAGGATTAATATCAGAAAAAAATTTTATTAAAGAAAGCAGGGCGTGGGGAAATTACAAAGATTACAGACCTTTAATTGAGTATGCCAAACAGAACGGGTTAAAAGTTGTTGCCGCAAATGCGGCAACACGTTACAGCAATGCTGTTACACTAGGCGGACTTAAGGTTTTAGAAAATTTCCCAAAAATATCATCCAATTTTTTACCTCCCTTGCCTATTGATACGGCTCAGGGTAGATATTATGAAAAATTTACAGAAACTTTAGGTGGACACAGTATGGGTTCGATGAAAATTTATCAGACCCAAAATTTATGGGATGCGACCATGGCCTGGTCTATTAATAAGTTTATTAAAGCAAATAAGGGCATAAAGGTTTTTCAACTTAACGGGCGTTTCCATAGCGATGAAAAACTGGGGACACTGGCAAAACTCAAACAATTAAATCCAAAATTAAAAATCCTGAATATTTCGTCGTTTTCTGATGAAAGCTTTATCAACCCCAATTGGGAGAAATTTAAAAATCTTGGTGATTATATCATAATAACAGATCCAAAGGCAAAAAGGAGTTATTGACCTGAATCAGTTAAAAAGATGTTCAGCAGATATTTACCACTTGAGCCGTCACCCCGACAGAAGTACCTAAAAATAAGTTCTTAAAAAGAAATGGCTCCGCAACCGGGATCGGTCTGCGGAGCTTTAATTTTATGCTTTTGCTTTTAGTAAATCTCTGATTTCAGTTAAAAGCACTTCTTCTTTTGTAGGCACAGGTGGTGCGGCAATTGCTACGGCTTCTTCTTTCTTTTTCATTCTGTTAATTGCCTTAACCATAATAAAAACAATTAATGCCAATAGTATGAAGTTGATCGCAACCGTAATAAAATTACCGTATGCAAATATAGCGGCATCCGGAGCAGCTTTTTTGGCATCTGCCAACGATGCGCCTTCAGGAATAAGTTCTGATCCTTTACCCATTGCAAAGTAAATGCTGCTGAAATCTGGTTTACCCACCATAGCAGCAACTACAGGCATTATCAGGTCTTCAATTACACTGGTCACAATCTTACCGAAAGCTCCACCAATAATAACCCCAACCGCTAAATCGAAAGCATTCCCCTTAATGGCAAACTCTTTAAATTCTTTTACGAACCCCATACTTATTTTCGTTTAGTTTTATTTATTTACTAAAGTAGCAAACATTAAACTCAATACAAATGTTTAGCAAATTAATTTTAAAACCAAACATATCGATAGCATTTAGATCAAATCAGCATAATATCTGAAATCTATTGTTTATTTTTGCCCTATTCTTTTCTATTTAATATGCTAAAACAACACCTACAACAAAAATTATTACAAAAGTTATCACCACAACAAATACAGTTTATTAAATTGTTGCAGGTACCAACCGTTGCTTTAGATACCCGTGTTAAAGAAGAACTCGAAGAAAACCCAGCGCTTGAAGATCCAAGCTTAATGACTCAGGATGAGCCAAAGAGCGAATATGATGATCTAAATGATGGACCTGAAGATTATGAACAACCATCAGAAGATACCAGCATGGATGAATTTAACGTAGATGATTATTTACAGGATGATTCGACCAACGATTACAGCACCAATTACAATAATGGCGACGACGATGAGGAGAAAAAAGAAACGCCAATAGCTATAGAAAGTACATTTTTTGAAAGTTTACAAGAGCAATTAGACCTTATTCCCCTATCCGATCAGGATTTTATTATCGGCAAACAGATTATTGGCAGTTTAGATGATGATGGTTATTTACGCCGTCCGTTGGGCTCCATGATCGATGACCTTGCTTTTTCTCAGAATGTTATTGTTGAGGAAGAGGATGTATTGGAAATGTTAAAACTGATCCAAAGCTTCGATCCTCCGGGCATTGGCGCAAGAGACCTGAAAGAATGTTTACTGATCCAGTTAAAAAGAAAAGATCCGAACAATCCTATTATAGTTAAAGCAATGAATGTTGTAGAAAACTATCTGGATGAGTTTACCCGTAAACATTACGATAAATTAGAAAAAAGTTTAGGCCTGGATAGCGAAGAGCTTAAAGAGGTGGTTAATGAAATTTTACGCTTAAATCCGAAACCAGGTGATGCCAATCAGGTTACGACTAAACAAATGCAGATTATTCCTGATTTTCACATCAGCAATAACGATGGCATATTAATTTTGACTTTAAATTCGAAAAATGCTCCAGAATTAAAGGTAAGCAGATCTTACCAGGAAATGTTTGAGCATTACGACAAGGCTGCATCCAAAGATAAAAAGCTAAAAGAGGCTGTTCAGTTTGTTAAACAAAAATTAGATTCCGCCCGATGGTTTATAGATGCGATTAAACAAAGACAACAAACTTTGTTAAAAACGATGAATGCCATTATGCACTATCAATACGAATATTTTTTAACGGCCGATGAGCGTAAAATGCGCCCGATGATCTTAAAAGATATTGCAGATAAAATCGATATGGATATTTCAACCGTATCCAGGGTAGCCAACTCTAAATATGTACAAACCGAATTTGGCACATTCCTATTAAAATCTTTCTTCTCAGAAGCAATACAGACTGAAAACGGTGAAGAAGTTTCTAATAAAGAAGTAAAAAAGATTTTAGAAGATTGCATTGGCAATGAAGATAAGCGCAAACCTTTGGCAGATGAAAAACTAACCGAAATTTTAAAAGAAAGAGGTTACAACATTGCCAGAAGAACGGTTGCGAAATATCGTGAACAAATGAATATTCCGGTAGCAAGGCTGAGGAAAGAACTTTAGTTCAGTTGGCAGTTTTCAGTTATTAGTTTACAGTTACTATCTAAAGTATAGCATTTCAAATTGCCAAATGATAGGATAGTGCTGCGCTCGAAATATAAGTGGTGTATTTTGTGATTGGGAAATGAGCGGTTCTTTGTGCGTGGCAGCTTCAGTCCCGCTTTCCATTCCAAGTCCGCACTCGTTCCTCGCTTACGGGCTTTCCATTACATCCGATAGCTATCGGATCGGGCTTATGAGCATAGGCCTGTGCATTTTCACCTTTGAAATTGAATAATGGCTTAGCTATTTAGCTCCTGTTATAGCGTTACTATAATATAGTCCTCGTTTGCAGCATTACTCTAATGTCATTAAGTTAAACACTGCGATTGTCAGTCTGAGCGTAGTCGAAGACTTATTTAGAT
This sequence comes from Pedobacter alluvionis, assembly GCF_003664035.1. Lineage (GTDB taxonomy): Bacteria > Bacteroidota > Bacteroidia > Sphingobacteriales > Sphingobacteriaceae > Pedobacter > Pedobacter alluvionis. The sequence goes on along the minus strand of NZ_RCCK01000012.1, from coordinate 99,530 downwards.
TGATAAATCACAATCAATAGAATCCAATAAAGATGACAACTCCACTTTAATATGGTTCCCTGTTAAATCATCAACTGATTGATATTAATAAATATCACCTTTATTTAATTTAATTGGCTAGATGATAAAAATTCAGTTATTTCCCTGATCGGACTGGTCGCCGCTACCATATTTCTCTGAAAAATCTTTGGCCTTTTCATCTGCCTCATGATCACTATGCGCTTCAGGTTCCAGATTCTCCTCTAAACGATCGTTCCAGTTATCGAGTCCTTTTTCAGGATTTTCAGTATTTTCTTTGGTAAAATCTGATTTTGATTTGGTCAGGTCTTGTTTTTGATTTTCCATATTGGTGTTTATTTATGGTAAAACAGTGACTATAAAGGAAAGTTTCATTTACAAAAATTATTTAACTGGCGGCTCATTTTTGGCATCCTTAAATTCTTTTACACTCTTCCCTATCCCCCTCATTAATTCAGGTAGTTTCTTACCACCAAAAATAAGCAGGATAACCACGCCGATTAAAATAATTTCTACTGCAGACATATCGTTATATTTTCCCCAATATACGTGATTTCTTTTAAACCGGATTGTTTGATTATTGGTTTATTGGCCATTATCAAATTTGGTCATTGGTTTCCTAGTACCCGGCATAAACTCCAAATTGAATGAAAACTAAACCAGCAACGCATTTAAAGTTCTTTTTTTAATGTTTGGTACCGCACCATGGCGCATAAATTCAGCAAAACCTTTTAACTGTTTAATCGACTTGATGGCTTCATAGCCTTCATATGATGTTCTGATTTTGTTCAGCAACATGGTATCTGTTTTAAACAGGTCACTTTCAACCAATATTCCTTTATTCAAAAATTTCTTAATCAGTTCGGCCATTTTGCCATTGGCATATAAATGAAGGGGCAATTTAAACACCTCATTATTCAGCTTCTCAAAAGCTTCATTAATCCAGGCTACTTCAGTTTCTGCATTTACCGCAATTTTTCCATCTTTCAATACAATGGAAGTCAAAAATTCGCGTGCACGCTGGCGGGAAATTACCCCACCATGAATACCATCGCGTAAAGTATAATCCAAACGATCAGCACAGAGTGCCGGCAAAGGCTGTTCTAAAATGTCAAAGGTGCCATACAGAATCTGGTTAACATTATATCCATATTTCAACAGCACATCAGGCACTTCCGATTTACATAACACTTCGGCAAAAACCTTTTCATGATAATCTTCGTCCAGATTATCGTAAACATAATCGCCTACATGAGAAAAAGCAGTATGTGAAATATCGTGTAGCAAGCCTGCAATTTGCTCCAGTTCCGAGCCACCAAGCATCCTGATCAGCATGGTTACTCCAACGGCATGCTCTAACCGCGAATGGCAGATATCCGGATTGACCAAAAATATAGCACCGCTTTGATGAACCCCACCTAACCTTTTTAAAGCGTCAGTATTTAACAGATCAGAAAATACCATTGGCAGTTCCATTTTGCCATACAAAAAATCGTTCACCTGAATCATATTACCGTGCTTTAGTTAAAAGAATAATCAGCAACAAAAATACTAAATAAATTAGCTTTACAGCGAAAAATTATCAACATTAAAACAAGCTAAAAACTAAATTAATTAGTCAAAAACCAACTTTCAAATATTTTGAAAGCTATTATTACAATTTCATGATCAACAAAAAACCAGCAGTAAAAACAACCCGATTAATTAAACGTTATACTTGTAAAAAATAGCGATATGGCAACTGTTGAACAAATTAGAAAAGGGTATTTAGATTATGTTTTAACGAACAATGAAAAGCCTAAATCGGTTTACATTTTTGCAAAAAAGATTAAAATTACCGAAGCCGATTTTTATCAGTTTTTCTCTTCTTTCGAAAGCATTGAAAAAACAACATGGTTCGAACTTACTTTCGAAACCATTACAAAAATCAAAGAGCAGGAAGTTTGGCTCCAGTATACGGCCAGAGAAAAAATGCTTTCTTTCTTTTACAGTTATCTCGAAAATCTGAAGAATGAGCGCAGTTTTGTGATTTATAGCTTAAAAAATCACCGGGGTAAATTTTCTACCCCTGATGTACTGGCTGGTGTAAAGCCTATTTTCGAGAACTTTGCACAGGAAATTATTGAAGAGGGTTTAGATAGTGGAGAACTTGCTGAGCGCCGCTTTTTAAGCAAAAGATATAAGGATGCCTTATGGATCCAGTTTGCCTTTATTCTTAATTTCTGGATCAACGATGATAGTGAGGGTTTCGAAAAAAGCGACGAAGCCATAGAAAAAGGCATCAACGTTACTTTCGATCTTTTTCAGCATTCGCCAATTGATAATTTATTGGAATACGGGAAATTTTTATCCAGAAACGGAAAATTTGCAGAAAAGATGAGGTTTTAAACATTAGATGAAGACACAAAAAAGTATTCCAACTACAAAGGTAGAGCGTTCGGCAAAATTTGTTAAAACTGGCATTCAGATCGGCGGTAATTACATCAAACATTATTCAAAAAAACTGTTTAACCCTGAAATGGACCGGGAACAGCTTAACGAGGATAATGCTACCGACATTTATAAATCACTGAGCGAACTTAAGGGAAGCGCCTTAAAAATTGCACAAATGCTGAGCATGGATAAAAATATCCTGCCGAAATCTTATGTCGATAAGTTTAGCCAGTCGCAATACAATGCTCCCCCGCTTTCAGGCCCATTAATTGTGCGCACTTTCACCAAAAATTTCGGTAAAACACCTGAAAACATTTTCGATAGTTTTAACTTAAATTCCAGCAACGCAGCTTCTATCGGGCAGGTACACCAGGCCATGCTTAATGGCAAAAAATTAGCCATTAAAATTCAATATCCTGGCGTGGGCGATAGTATTTCGTCTGATTTAAAACTGGTAAAACCTTTCGCATTCCGTTTACTGGGCATGTCTGAAAGAGAATTGAATATCTATATAAAAGAAGTTGAGGAACGTTTGCTCGAAGAAACTGATTATGAACTGGAAGTTAAACGTTCTATAGAATTTTCTGAGGCCTGTAAAAACCTAGATCATGTGGTTTTTCCGAAATATTATTCCGAATTATCTGGCAAGCGTGTCATTACCATGGATTGGATTGATGGCCAGCACTTGAAGGAATTTTTGCAGACCAATCCCTCGCAGCAACTTCGGAATAAAATTGGTCAGGCCTTATGGGATTTCTATAACTTTCAGCAACACGAGCTGAGGGCTGTACATGCAGATCCACATCCGGGAAATTTTATGATCACTCCAGATGAAAATTTAGGCGTAATTGATTTTGGCTGTATTAAAGAAATGCCAGACGACTTTTATTACCCGTTTTTCTCCTTAATTTCTACTGATGTCATCAATGATAAAAATAAAACCATCGATGCTTTTAGAAAACTGGATATGATCCATGCAGAGGATTCTGCTGAACAGGTTGAGTTTTATTATAAATCGTATAAGGAAATGATCAGTCTGTTTGCCAAACCTTATATCAGTAAATCTTTTGATTTTAGTAAACCTGATTTTTTTGAGCAGCTTTATGCTTACGGTGAAAAGATCTCTAAGATGCCAGAATTTAAACAGGCACGTGGCGTAAAACATTTTATTTATGTTAACCGGACTAACTTTGGATTGTACCAGATTTTGCACGAGTTAAATGCAACGGTTAAAACAGATACTTTTAAACCATCCTTAAATAGATAAACTATAGTTAGCGGCATTAAAATTTTATTTTGATTGGGTTATTGTTAATCCATCAAAATAATTTCCATTTTGTAAGCCTACAGACAAAAGCCTATCAACATTTGTAGTATTCTCATTCATGGTAATAATAATTTTGTTTCCATCCTTTCGCTCAACCTGAAAATCAGCGTGATTAACAACAAAATTCATAGCGGTTTCTTTGATGTTTCTTACATCAACTATTGTATTGTTATATGCAATACTATTTAACCACCAACCTGTAGATTTGGTAGTTATTATGATTGAATTTTTACTGGAATTAAGAATGGCTGTTTTTTGAGATAATTTTATATTATCGTCCCATTTCCCAATTTGTTTCCTACAAGAAATGGTAAAAAGGAGTAAGATTACTGATGAAATGTAAAAGATATTTTTTTTCATAAAAATTAGCTTTATTATTTTAGATATAATAAAACTAAACATTCTATTTAAAATTAACTATTTTTCTTTACCACATTAACCATGTGATCGATATCAAATGGTTTTTCGATATAATCATCGGCTTTACAATCTTCTGCCTGTTGTGGTAAGTTATTGGATGTTGAGGTGAGCACGGCCGGTACATCTTGCGTTTCAGGGTCAGATTTAAGTTCTTTAATCACTTGCGACCCCTTCTTTTTACCTTTGATGTGATCATCAACAATCACCACATCGGGCTCAATTTCATCTATTTTATCTATAGGATCGGTTGTTAATGATGCCGTAACATCAAAGCCCTCGTCTTCTAATACCTGGTCCATTATATCAAGGATATCTTTATTATCCTGAACAAGTACAACCTTTTTTTTCATAAATAAACAGCCTAAATTCTCACTAAAGATAAAAAAAAAGAGCAATCCAAAAATGAATCTTAAAAGATTTTACAAATGCTTGGTAAAGTTTCAGGTTTTCGTCTTGGATTAATGCCTGTTCGTCGAGTAATACACATCGATTGTATAAAAATGCAACATGGCCTGCAACGTTTTTGATTTCATGGCGTCTTATCATCAAAACAAAAACAAAAAACTTAACCATTTAAATAACAATTAATTAACATTTAATTATTAAATAAAAATATTATGAAAACCGCTATTAAAATCCTCATCGCAACTTCATTAACAGCAATTGTTTTATCATCTGCTGTATTTACTACAAGCGTTTCTGCTATTGAAAAAGAACCAGATGCCATTACAAAAATATCAGCCTTTAAAAGAATTTCCGTGGCAGGGAATGTAGAAGTAACCATTATCCAGCGAGGTAATGCTGGTATTTCTTATAGCGAAGATAACACAGGCACAGCAAAAGTGATGCAAAATGGAGATAATTTAAAAATCACATCAACCAGTACCGAAAAAACAAAATTAATCGTTTATGTAAATGATTTTTTCAGGATTGAAGCATCTGGAAATGCCGTTGTTAAAACCGAAGGAAAACTAACCACTAAATATCTTCAAATCTTTTTAAAAGGAAATGCACATGCAGATATCAATACTAGCTCAGAAGGTTTATATACTGTAATTTCAGATCATGCAGATTTAAAATTAAGTGGCTCTACCGATATCCATACACTGGTAATGGGTAAATCACAAAAGTTAACCATTGATAGATTTGCTGCTTTAAAAACCAACATCAGTTCGATAGAAACTGATGCTGTTGAAAGAGAAATCGCCGCAATTAACTAAGGATAACATACACAAATGAAAAAAGGCTTTCTGATCGGAATCGGCAGGCCTTGTTTGTTGTCATGGAAAATGCAAGATGGGTGATGGAGTGCACACCAATCATTACCATAGGTTATGGCTTCAGTAACAAGTCCGTATTGCATTAGCTTTTAAGGCGAAGAAAAATAGGACTCTTTTTATTGAACGCTATCGATTTACACAAGGGTTAAAACAAAAAATCCGCTGGTATTATGCCAGCGGATTTATGAAGAATTTAGTGCTGCAGCACTTTTGCAATTTCCTTCTCAATAGATTTAATTTCTTTAGGTTTAAGCTTCTTAGCGGCATCTGTTCTGGTTGTTACTTTATTTTCCAGATACTTTATACCTACCCTTAAAGCTTTTAAGCCTGATACGCCCTGAAGTTCATCCAATTCCAATTGCTCTAAATCGTCGTTTAAATAACCTTGAACCTGCATGTATTTGATATATTCTATATACTCTTTGGCTTCTTCAGGATTAAAGTAAACCATAGAAATTTTATGCGGCTGCGTTAAACGTTCTGTAGTTCCTTTTATCAGTACTTTATCAATCCGTTTTTTAACTACCTCGTAACGGATATTGTAGGCTCCTTCTACATCAAAACGGCGTTCATCGTTCCTGAAACTAATGTCAATAGCATTTGAGTGGATAAAAATTAATTGCGTAGTTTCCAGTGCGCGTGGCATTTCGGCAATTAAACTATTTGATAAACGGGCAATATCGACCATGGATGTAAGCTGCCACAAGCGGATATTTTTCAGGTAAAGTAAATCGAACGGTTTTTCGGGTGCAATGTCCTGACCAATATAAATATCGTACTCTACCCCATCTGTTCTAAATTTGGCAAAATAACAAGGATAAGAAGCCTGCAGCTTTGATTGCGATTTTTCCAGGTACTGGCTTACTTCAGTATTGATCAGCTGCATAGAAACTTCCAGCTGCCTGCGGTTTTCGAATGCGGCTCCGGTTTCCGGCACTACCACTTCGAAATATTTATCGATTACGGCTGCTGTTTCAGGATGGTTTCCTTTAATAATAGATAAAAAAGGATAAACCTCAACTTCCAAAAATTCGTTTAGCTGGCTTTCTTCGTTTGATGAAGCAAAATCGCCAATTCTTTTAATCCAGTCTTTACAATTAAAAACCAGCTTATCAATCAGCTCTAAAGAAACATGTTTACGGATAAGTTTTAAAGTATCAATTAAAGCATTTAACTGCACTCCCATATCATCTTTAAGCGCTTTGTTACGCTCGATGGTGGAGTTGCGGATATCGATAGCACCAAAAAGCGGATATAAATGTTTAAAGGTAACGGTCTCAATCTCTTTTAACTTGTGATAACCATTATTCTGCTGAAGGAAATGCCAAACAGCTTCGTTAAATTTCCATTGAACGGAAGGTTGCAAGGCCGTAAATTTATCCATTAAAATTTCGTCCATTTTGGCATTAAACTCTTCAATGCTGTATTGGAAAAGCTGACCGATTAAAGGCATGGCCGGACGTAACCTGGATAACAATTTATCATCAACTACTACCTCATCAGTAGAATATACCTCCAGTACGCCTGCCAGTTCTTTATTATAGTAAATAGGCAGCACAGAATAAGAACAAACACCCTCAGCTTTTAAAACCTTTAAAAAAGGATCTTTCTCTATCTGATCGTCGTTAATGGCGCTCACGAAAATAGCCCTCGGGTTTTCCTTGTATTTGTCAACCAGCGAATAAAAAACTTCTTCTTCTAAATTGGATGCTTTTGCCGAATTGATGAGTTTGCTTTGCGAAAACTCCTGGTTATCGAATACGAGCTTATTGTTAACCGTTAAAAAAGGCATTAAGCCAAATTCCAGCTTGCTGTTACCACTAAGTGTTTTTAACGCATGGATTACATGAGTATAAGCTTCGGTTTGGTAGTTATGATCAGCCAATGCACTGCGGATACCTTCAATGGAGTGTTGTAAAGTAACATCAGTAATGGAAATGATGCTAAAGCCTTCGAAATGAAAATTATTCAAAGGCAGATTTTCTACCAGGAATTCTAATTCTGTTTCTTCCTGAAAATGTTTACCCAGCGCTTCAAAATTCAGCTCAGGCAAATCACCCTTATGCATAATTTCTACAAACTTGGTATCCGTCTGGATATTGTAGTATTGCGTAAGCTTAGTTTCGGGATTAATATGGGCATAAATGATTTCGTTTTTCAGTACCGGGGTAAAATTATAAAAACGGCCTAAAATTACGTTGTAGATAAACTTAAGCTGTTTTTTCTCAACCGGCTCGTTATCTTTCGTTACCTTATTTTTAGGATCGTGATCCTTAAAAAATTTATAAAATGCATTGGTGCTAAAAAAAATCTGATCCGGAATCGGCGTACTTAAAGCCCAAAACAAATCGTCTTCGTTATCCATTAAAGGCGTTAGAATGGTAAAAATCAATTCTAAAGTATCTTTATATTTGGATAATTCTTCTGCACTGATGTTGCCAAGAAGCACATCGTCTTTTTCAATTTTTTGAAGTAAAAACCTGTAAAATTCAGATTTTACCGATTTTTCTGTTTTCAACCTGCCCTTTAGGTATTCCACAAGGGGGCGGAAAGACAGAGATGATTCTACCTGGCAATGTATACATTCGTTTTTATGTATCTGTATTACATTGGTATTCATTGTATAAGTTCTGCTATATGGTAAAAATTATAATTATCTAATGTGTTACTAATCAATTGCAAAGATAGCTACTACCCTATACAATGTTAGTCTGCTGAACGTAATACTTAGATAAAACATCCATATTGATGTTACACAAATTTAGTACCTAAAATTCAATGACACGTACGGATACCAGCCATCACTGGAGTGTCCCATCACTAATCGCACAACTGTGAGTGATGCCGGAGCAAAATAAACCCCTCCGCCAACACCATGGTGCCATATTGTTGAGGTTTCGTCACGTTTCCAGACCCTGCCAACATCGTAAAAACCAAGCAAGCCTACTTGTCCGGGTAAAACGTAACTTACCAAATCGCCAAGCTTTGCCCTGAGCTCCAGGTTGTTGTAAAATATATGTTCGCCGGCAAATCTGAACTGACGGTAACCTAACAGATTCCCTTGTCCACCTAAAAATAAAGCCTGGTAAAATGCGGGTTTACCAATGGTTACACCGCCGCCGAAACGATCGGCCAAAATGAAGTTTTTTCTGCCATCTAAATTTTTATATAAGGCAATGCTACCGGTAAGCTGGGCTATAGAATTAGAATATTTATTTACGCCCTTGTAGCCCAATAGTTTAAAATCTACAAAACTGCCCAGTGTTGGCAAGAGGTCATTATCGCGGGTATTGTTGGTGAAATTCACAAATGCTCCGGCAAACATTTTTTCATTGCGTACGGTTAAACTATCTGATGAGTGCAGCTGAGAAGCATTTTCAATAAACCTGCCTGCATTATCTTCCTGGTTAAGTTTGTAATACTGAAATGCAGGACCAACGCTAAATGTAGATTTAGGGCGGCGCCAGCGAATGGCAGCATCTACCTGATACAGGTTAAAACGTGCACGGTAGTACCTGATATCATCGCCATGTTCATCAAAATGGGTTTCGTTACCAAAACCAAAGAAATTCTGTGTGTTGTTTGGTGCGAAGGCATCGGCTTTCAAAACAAAATCGCCCTTACCTAAAGCTTTTAACCACTCACCTTTATAATTAAACCTGAAAGCTTTAGTCGAAAATGAATGCAAAAAGGAAATAGTTTGCGAATTGCCATAAGGTTGCTTTCTGAAACCAGGATTGGTCTGTTTGTAGATCAGGCCCAATAAAAGACCATCATCCTGATTATAACCAGCATTTAATAACCACGAATTCCGGCGGTACATATCTTTTGGGATATAGCTAAAGTTGGCGGTATCGTTTGAGATAATTTTCCTGATCTTATTGACATCTTCCCCATTATAAGTTGCCTTATCGGTTCTGCCGTATAATTTAACAGATCCGTTACTGTTTGCAAAATCATAAACTTTAGTGCCCTTTCCACCAATAATCCGCAGTTTAATATTCGAATTTTTGTTGTTTAGGATCAGGCTATCGTTACCGTTATGCATATACACCCTGATCTCTTTGGTTACTTTAGGATCAAATTTCCGATCGAAAAGCTCATCTTTAATATTACCTTCTTTAGAAATTTTATTGATTTTTACACGTAGTCCATCTTTTTCAGCATCGGTAATCTGAATCAGTTCATTCTTATTGGTCACTTCAATATCTACAATTCGGTTAAAGAAATGATAATACTGGTTCATTAATTTTGGCAAAGTGGCTATCCGGTTACGCATCTGTGCCAAAAAGGCATCGTGATGTAATGAATAACTTGGCTCAGGAAGTTTTTTCAATGCTTTTTCGAAAACCGCATCGTTATAATTTGCGCAGAAATCTTTTACAATTTTATCAAATTCCTCCTCGTCAATATTGGCTGTCCAGCGGCTGCTGATTTCTCTTCCCTCCCATAAAAACCAATTGATATCTTTTATACCACGCTCATAGCCCTGCATCATCGGTAATAATGACGAAGATTGAGTATAACGTTGCAACAGGCCATCAGATCTGAAAAATACCTGATCGCGATCTCTTGGCACCGGCGAATAAAGCGACCCATCTTTAGTCTTCGTTTCTTTCCAGCGCCACTGGTCTTCGTGTCTGTCCCAATCGCCCAATAATACATCAAATGCCCTTGCTTTTACCCAGGCTGGTCCGTCTAATTTATTGTCGTTATCTTCGGTTAGTTTTTTGTCCATTTTCGGCGAACTATCTGATTCTCCGGTTGGTTCTCTTTCTTCGAACAAACACAAAGTATTGGCAAATGCCGATTCAAATTCGCCCAGATTATCATCAGGAGAAACCCAGCCAATAATCGGATTGCTATGTGCAATGCCACCAGCTTTAGCAAGTTCAGGAACTACGAGTGCAGAAAACGGATGCTGTGCAGACATATTATCCTTTATAATATCTTTAGCAAAAGTTTCGCGCAATGCGGCAGGTAAAAGTACCTCCGGGTATTTTTCAACGCTGCGCAATACGTATTCTTTACCATTTTTATCTTCTAAGCGCAAAGACCGCGATTGATTACCTCCACCACGTTGTGTAGCCTTTAAACCACCCACCATTTGGGAAACCCTTAGTACCGGAACTTTCGTTTTGGCGGCATATTCTTTACGGTAATTTTCGCCAAAAATATAACGGTGAAAACGGCCTACGCTATCATATTCTGGCTTAACCCGCACAAAAATGCTATCTGCAGTTATTGGTTTATCTCTATTTCTTGTTTTTTGAGGAATGGTTTCGAACTTTTTAACGTAACTATAAACTTTTTTAACGCTCGTATCCGAATAAATATAATATTCGTAGCGCATATCATTGTTTTTCAACTGATCGGCTACTACATATCCCTGTTGCATTTCATGGAACAAAGAAGTTTTACCTTCCTTATTGGGCGATACTTTTGATCCCGAACCACTGATAATCTGCAATTGTTTTCCTTTAATTAACTGTAAACCATGTTCATGGCCGGCCACATAAGTTACATTCGGATAATCGCCAAATACACCTGTAACCGACTTAATCATATCCTTATAAGCCGGATGGTTTAAATCTTCAGGACTCAACAAGGTAGAACGTAATAACGGATAAACAGACCCTAAACCAGGCAAAGGGATATATAGATTTTTGTTTAAAGAAGTTAGCGGAAACAGGTGATTCCGTAAGTTAAAATAACCACCATGTGGTCCATAACTTTGAAAGGGATGGTGTGATGCCAGAAGAATTACTTTATCCTTATTTTCTTCTAATAACTGCTCCATTTTTACCAGCACCTCATCTTTGGTACGGCAGTCGCAATCGCCATCAGGATTAGCTTTATTGTAAGGAAACAGCCACCATTCACTATCGTAAGCTATGATGGTGAGTTTATCAGTTAATTTAATGGCTATGGGATCGGGACAACCATTATCAGGAATCAGTTTCAACAAAGGATCGTTCTGTTCTCTGAGATAATCGCCCTGGGCTTTTATTTTGGCCAGTCCTTTAGGCCCTGATTTATCCCAATCGTGGTTGCCGGGAATAAAATAAACCGCAGCGCCCATATTACGCATCGGTTCGAACTGCGAACGCAGAATCTTTTTGGTTTCCTCTTCGTCTATACTTCCCGGCAAGCCCATTCCGGTTGGGTAAATATTATCGCCCAGATATACAACGGTTGTTTTTTTTGGAAGGATCTGCTTTGCAGCGTTTTTTAAATCCTGCATTTGGGCAGGGTTCATTTCGCCTGCGTCGCCAAAAAGAATTACACGGTATTTTACATCATCCTGCGCAAAGGCAATGAAGTTGATTAAAAATAAGATGTTAAAAAGGGTAAATCTTTTAATCATAGACTAAGCGTTTGTATAAAGGTAGTTATTTTAAAATTTATTTTATTTCTCATTAGCATCGTTCCAAAAAAGATCGTCATTGCGAGGAGGAACGACGAAGCAATCTATCATGCTAGTGATCCTTGATATAAAGATTGCTTCGTCGGCTGAAAAAGCCTTCTCGCAATGACGATCCCTCGGGGAGATTTATTTAAAGGTAGCAACTCCACCATTAAATTCTACTGTCATTTATATTGATTTTATAAATATATACCCCTACCATAGACAAAATCTATCAGTACGGCCATCATACGATAGCTATCGGATCTCGCGCAGGCGGGAATCTTAAAGCGCTTGCATTACGATTATTCATAAGTTTCCCTTGTTTCAAAGGCATTTATGATCACTCCGTGATTCCCAATCAAGTTGGGAATGACGATTCCTCGCAACTTATAATACGATCGCGTTAGGATACCTCTACCAAATTTACTTTTTCAATTTAAACAGTAAAATATTACCAGCGGCCAGGGTCCCACCCTCATTAGAGATATAAAGGTTATTATCGCGGTCAAAGGCGATGCCTTCTGGCTGGTTAAATAACTTCGGATCTAAGGGATGTGTTGTTTTAACCTTGAAATCAGCATCTGTAATGACCAACATTTTGTTTACTGACGAAAGTACATACCACTCGTTGGTTTTTGCATTTTTAGCCAATGCTGATGGACGGAACCTTGATTTTGAGCTTTCGGATGCTTTTTCGATCGCTTTATGCGAAAGGCTGAATTCTCCGGCTGCTGTTAATGAAGCATCATCAGCAACTTTAAAGCCATAAATACTGGAAACTTTTGCTTTAGAATCGGGTTTGCTATCTTTAGTCAGCACGTAAATCATGTTGTTTTTTTCATCTGCCGCCAATCCTTCATACTCTGCTTTGGGCACAAGATCTTTGGTTTTGGTTACATTAGCGGCTTCTGGCTTGCCTACTTCAGCAATTGGAAAAGTATGCAGTTCGCCATTGCTTTTTAACACAATGAAATAATTTTTGATGATGGTTACATCTTCATAATCGCCTTTGCCACCAAATTTCGTAAATTTTGACTCTTTATCGCCCAAACCTAAATGAAAGAGGTCTCCATCTTCATCCTGTATCGCAAATACTTCTTTTGGATCGCCATTATGAAATACAATGCCTGAAATTTCGAAAAGATTATGTGGCATGTTGTATTTTACCGGATTGGCAAGATCATAAGGAAAATCTGATTTTGCTGCCCCGCTGGTTGAAGCTGTTGTACTGGTTGAATCATTTTGTTTATCATCGCGGTTACCGTTTACACACGATACGCTAAAAAAAGCTGAAGCGACTAAAAGACCTGAAGCCAAAAAAGTTTTATTGTATTTCATAAGGGTAAAAATTTAATGTCCTTGGTCTGTGAGGACACAGACCAGGGCACTTTATTTATTTTTCAATAATTCATAAATATCATGCTGAGAGGAAACAAGAACCCCGCCAGTTTTAACAGGAATATTATTCATGTTTTCATCTATACAAACCGCCTGCACGTTATCTTGTTTTTGGATTTCGATAATAGCTCTTATTTCCTCCTTAATCTGCTCGTTATAAATCGGAAAGCAAACTTCAATTCTTCTATAGATATTCCTGTTCATCCAATCAGCAGAGCCCAGGTAAACGTCATATTTACCTAAGTTGTTAAAAACAAAAACACGTCCGTGCTCTAAATAACGATCTACAATACGGGTAACCTTAATGTTTTCGCTCATCCCTGCTACACCTGGAATCAGGCGGCAAATGCTCCGCACAATCATTTCAATCTTTACCCCTGCTGCTGACGCCTCGTACAGTTTATTGATTAAAACCTTTTCTTCCAGGTTATTCATTTTAATGGTAATACCTGCTGGCTTACCTTGTTTGGCGTGTTCAATTTCCCTGTCGATAAGGTTGAGAAAAACCTGCTGTAAATTAAACTGAGCCACCAATAAGTGATTAAATTTAACCTGGTCTGAAGAGGTAGGTTTAACCCTTTTGGCCAGAAAAATAAACAGTAATTCTACCTCACGCAGCATTTCTTTATTGGCCGTCATTAAAATATGATCGGTATAAAAAGCAGCTGTGCTTTCATTAAAATTTCCGGTAGCAAACAAACCAGAATAACGCATTCTGTTACCAACCTGGCGTTTCACCAAAGCTACCTTGGCATGAACTTTTAAAGCGGTAACACTGTAAATAATATCAACGCCAACTTCCTTCATTTTTTTCGCCCACTTGATGTTATTCGCCTCATCAAAACGAGCCTTAAGCTCAACCAAAACGGTAACTTTTTTGCCGTTTTTTGCCGCGCTGATTAAAGCATTTACAATTTTCGAATCGCTGGCCACGCGATATAACGTAACGTAGATCTCCCTAACTTCAGCATCAATAGCGGCTTCGTTAAAAAAGCGCAACACACTATCGTAACTCTGGTAAGGTGTGTGTACAATAATATCATTTTTGTAAATAGCCTCGGTTAACGATCCATCTATTAAATCGGTATTGCAGATTTTTGGCCAGTTTTGGTTGGATAACTTTGACGAACTAACCGGAAAACCCATAAAATCTTTCAGGTTATGGTACTGCCCGCCTTCTATCCTATTGGCTTTTTTTAAATTGAAAAGTTTTTTAAGCAGTTCAAATACATTGGCCGGTATGCCGGGCTGGTGAAGAAAACGTGTCGCCAAACCCGAATCACGTTTTAGCAATTGTTTTTCCAGCTGCTCTGATAAACTACCGGAATATTCATCTTTCAGGTCTATTTCAGCATCTCTGGTGATTTTGAAACTATAACATCCGGTCACTTCACCTTGCGGAAAAATACGGTCTAAATGAAAACGCACAATATCATCCAGAAACACCACAAAGGTTTCATCACCTGATTCGATCTTATAAAAACGGGGTAACTGATTGGAAGGGATATTTAAAATAATTACTTCTGCATCTTCTTTATTTTTTAGTGTAATCAGAAAATACAGCTCATTATTGGAAGGAAAAAAATCGGAATCCGCATTGAGGTAAACAGGCTGCAAAAAGGCCATTACCTGGCTTAAAAAATACCTGGTTATGCTTTTCTCAATTTCTGCGGGGAATGGCGCTCCGTAAATTAAGTTTATCTTATTTTCTTTGAGCAAGGGAATAAGCTCTAATTTAAGCACCTTACCGTAACGCTGCTGCTGACCGGAAATGAGCTGATTGGCTGTATTCAACAAATTTTCATCAATCCTGATATCGTTATCTTCCTTATTGCTCAGTTTCTCTAAGGCGAGCAATACAGGCATGCGTACGCGATAAAACTCATCAAGGTTAGAAGAAAATATCGACAGGAATTTAATGCGTTCTAAAAGCGGAACGGTACTGCGCTCTGCTTCCATTAAAATACGCTCGTTAAACTTTAGCCAGCTTAAATCTCTGTTAAAAAAAGAGCTTTCTACAATCTGTTCCATTAAAGTTTACCGTAAGCTGCGTAAGCAATTACAAATGCAAATACTGCTGCAATTAAACCAAACATGAAAATATTATAGGCCAGTCGGATCAGCTTATACTTTCTGCCTAAAACTACACCCTGCGAGTATACATCGGTAATTAAGGTTCCATATAAAAAATCTTTATCGTTCATCACCTTAATCATCCCGTCGGTATAACTTGGCAAACTCATTTTATAAAAGTTACCAAAAAACAACAGGTTTACCTTTTTCTTATCCATATCTTCTTGGGTAAATTCTCCTTTCGGAATAGATGGCCGGGTTGATAAAATGGAAACAACTACGCAGGTTAAACTTACCAATAGCAAAATAAATGTTGGGATAATCAGGTTGCCATGGTCTTCCAACCGCCTTAACAATAAACTTACAATTAGTGAAAGCATAATCGAATTTACGGTGATGAGGATGTGCGCCTTATTATCGGCCATATCACTCAGCCGTTGGTTATTGGCTGAGGTAATCCTAAACATGGTTTCGATCCCTTTATCTGGCCTATCGTCTTTATCCTTCTTTTTTTTATCTTTAACAATAACGGGTGCAAAGCTTTTAGGTTCTTCGAGTTCGGTATTGATTACTTCTTGTGCAGTGAGTTTACTTTTCAGTTTTTCGATATTTTTCTGTTTCTGATCGCTTAACAGCAGATTGGCGTAGTCGGTATGGTAATGGTGCGATTCCATAAACTGGATATCCTTTTTGCGCCAATCAGATTTACTGATCTCTTTTTTATAGATCAGTTCATTTTCCTTATGCATTAATTTACCTTTTGCACGAAAATCGGCCAGTCCTAAATGGAACAAATCTGCGTCGCAAAGGATTTTATCAATTTCACTTTTAGGTTTCTGAGGAATTTTAGTGGCCAATATTGCACTTTTAACCTGATCACGGATTTCCCGGTTTACCTTATGTTTTGCCAAAAAATCATCAGCCAGCACTGCTCCTTTTGCTTCGTGGTTTAATGCATCTTCAAAATATCCTGTATCATGAAACCAGGCTGCAACGGTTACCGTAAAAAAATCCTGCTCGTTTAACTGGTAATGATTGGCAATTTGCTGCGCAGCATTTACTACTTTTTCCGTGTGTTCGAGGTTATGATAAACCAGGCGTGGATCGCTATGGGTATGGAAGTAATCGCCAACATGCTTTTCTACATCTTCCTGCAATTGTTTATAGTTCATGAGCTTATTGGGGTTGCGATAATTTGATATGATGAAGGAAATGCATTTTATTGAAAATCTTTAAAGCTGAAAAATCGGTTTATTTTTATAGGGATAAAATTACGCTATTTTTTTAAAAACAACACTGATCTCCGCTCAACAATAATAATGCCCCTTTTATTTTACAATTAGATTTAGAAATGTGAGTGTTTGGCACTATAACCTCATGAAATCAAGTTTATTCTTGTTAAAAAAAGATTACAATTTGATATAAATAGCAAATTCATTGGCGCTAGAAAGCACTAATTTCAATTTAATTAACTTTATGGTCAATCATCAGTAGAATTTTAGTTTAATGCTAATATCACCAAATTGAATAATAAAAACAGGTGTATACGCGGCACATTTTACGATCAGCATTCCTGATTTAAGCTGCTGCAAATATGACCTGAACTTTTTCCCGGAATAAATAATGAAAAGAAAAAACACCTATTTTTTTTACTGTTAATGGCAATAGCGCTGAATGGCTTTGCGCAAAAAACAATAGAAATCACAACAAAAAACAATGTACTGATTTTAGAAACAGATCGTGACAACACTTTATTATCAACCTACCTTGGCAAAAAACTAGACAACGCGGGCGAATACCCGGGCATACAGGCATTAGATAAATATAAGCCTGGCTCTGATGATCTTTTAAACAAACGTGAAGCTTACATTGCCTCCGGCTCGCTTAATTTATTAGAGCCGGCATTAACCGTCACCCATAACGATGGAAACAAATCGACGGTATTAACATTTTTTGATGTAAAAACTGAACAGCTGGATCAGAACAGAAAATTGACCAGCATCATCCTTAAAGATCTAAAATACAATTTTCAGGTGACCTTAAAATACCTGGCTTATTTTAATGAAAACGTAATTGAGCAGTGGACTGAAATCAGGCATCAGGAGAAAGGCACAGTAGTGCTCAACAAATATGCTTCAGCAAATCTTACGCTGAGTGGAAAAAAATTCTTCCTTAAAAACCAATATAGCGGTGCTACCCGCGAAATGCGATCGGAAGAGCAGCAATTACTGCATGGCATAAAAACCATCGATTCGAAACTGGGAACCAGAACAAACCTGCTTCATTCTTCTTCTTTTATGGTTTCGATAGATCAGCCTGCAACTGAAGACCTGGGTGAAGTAATTGCCGGATCGCTGGCATGGACCGGAAACTTTAAGTTGGATTTTGAAACTTTTGACGAGTATTACCTCCGGGTAACCGCCGGGATCAATAATTTTTCGTCGAATTATACTTTAAAGGCTGGCGAAAATTTCGTTACCCCCCGCTTTATTTATACTTACTCATCGGCAGGAAAGGGCTTAGCCAGCAGGAATTTGCACGATTGGGCCAGAAACTATCAGCTATTAGATGGCAAAGGCGAAAGGTCTACCATCTTAAACAACTGGGAAACCACTTATTTCGATTTTAATGATGAGAAACTAAATGAATTGACTAAGGATACCAAAAAATTAGGTGTTGATGTTTTTTTATTGGATGATGGCTGGTTTGGCAATAAATATCCACGTAATGGCTCTACTGCTGGTTTGGGCGATTGGCAATATAACAGGCAAAAATTGAAGAACGGCATCAGTGCTTTGGGTAAAGAAGCCACAGCTAGCGGTGTAAAATTTGGCATCTGGATAGAACCTGAAATGGTAAACCCTAAAAGTGAGCTGTATGAAAACCATCCCGATTGGATAATCAGACAGCCTGAAAGAAAAGAATATTACATGCGCAACCAGTTGGTGCTGGATTTAACCAACCCCAGGGTTCAGGATTTTATTTACAAAACAGTTGATGATATTTTTAAGGAAGTACCGGAAGTTGCCTTCATTAAATGGGATTGTAATTCTCTGATATACAATGCCAACTCCCCTACGTTAAAAAACCAGGATCATTTTTATCTTGAATATATCAGGGGATTAAACAGCGTACTGGATAGGATTAGAAAAAAATACCCTAAAACACCGATGATGCTTTGTGCCGGAGGTGGTTCGAGAGTTGATTATGCTGCACTACAATATTTCACCGAATTTTGGCCCAGCGATAATACCAATCCATACGACCGGATTTTTATTCAGTGGGAATATTCGTATTATTTCCCTGCTATTGCAATAGATAACCACATTACCGATATGGGTAAACAGTCTATTAAATTTAAAACAGATGTGGCTATGATGGGGAAACTCGGTTATGATGTACGCGTAAATGAGTTAAGTAAAAATGATTTACTTTTTAGCCAGAATGCCGTTAAAACCTATAATAGCTTTAAAGATATTATCTGGCATGGCCAGCAATACCGCCTGCAGGATCCATACGAAAATAAAATAGCTTCAATTGCTTATGTTAATGAGTCAAAAGATCAGGCCATTGTTTTTAACTATTATGTGGCCACCCTGTTTACAAACGGTGTGATATTACCGATTAAACTAAAAGGATTAGATTCAGCTAAAAGGTATAAAATAGAAGAAATTAATCTATACCCTGGCGTTAAATCGCCGATTGACAGCATCAAAGTTTACTCTGGCGACTTTTTAATGAAAGTAGGCTTTAATCCGGAAGCAAATGCTTACAGAACCAGCGTGGTTTTAAAGATACAGGCTATATAAATTGTTAAAAACATCAACGAGCTATCATTGACAGAATTAAAAATTAAACGTCATTTCGACTGTAGCGCAGCGGAATGGAGAAATCTATAAGCGCAATATTAACGGCTTTTATCTTATCGGGTGCTCCTGTCCAACTTGTAAGAAAAACTTACAAGTTGCTCAATCCCAAACACACACCCCATTACCCCCTCTTCACCTCATACCACCGTTCTACCCCCTCAACATACCCCTCAAAAAAATCCTTATAATACCCTTTCGGCACCTGCACCCTAAAATTTACCTTACTAAAAAACCAAACTAGTTTATAATCCATTTCAGCCTCAAGCAAATACCACAAATACGGCCTACCCCTATCGCAAACTAAAAATAAGCCAGGCTTATCGGTATTAAAATGCAGACTTTTCCCTTTTACCTTAAGCTTCAGCTGCAGTTCGTAATAATCGCCCTCATCTTTTAATACGAAACTTAAAACAGGCACATCCATCGTAAAATCAACCAATTTCATATCCCGCATTACAGGTTTGCCGGTAACATTGCGCAGGCCATAACTATAGAAGTAATGTGTAAAACGCTGTTGCATCAATAATGGCAAAGCCTTGTTCCATAACTTAAACAGGGCGAGCTGGTTGGCATCATTAACCGCATTAGTTTTAGCCGCGACCTCGGGCAGGTTGCCATTTGCACTGAAGCGTATGGCCGCTAACTCTTTCATCGCGAAGCAAATGCCGTTCAGCTCCTCCTGTTGTGGCGATAGGCTAATGCCATCCACATCGTTCGCATTAAACACAAAACGTTTAAAAGATTTTACCGTTTTTAGGTAAGCCGTGGCCGCAAAAACATAAGGAATTAAAAAAGGATAATGGTTGGTGTGGAAATTAAGCAGATCGGTATTGGCAAAGCAATAGCCAATGCTAACCGGTGCCAACCGCGCCATGCCGTGTTTATCCAATAGCCTTTCACGCGGTACTACCGCCCGTTCCGTAACATCCGGGAAATCATCACCAGGCCTGAACAAACCGTTAAACCTTTTCTTCAATGTAATGGTAAAACCGCCAGGTTTTTTAACCACATCTACATATTTCGACCGTTTGTTACCCAAAGCAAAACATGTCGGCCAGTAATATTCCTGAAAATCGCAGTAACCACTCCGCATCATGGCACGCAAAGTAAGGTAAGCATAACGCCCGAGGTAGGTTTCATCAGTATCAACACTACAGCTCACCAATAAATGATCGTATTCTACCGCGATGTAACCCCTTGCTTCTTCCCCTCCCAATTTAACATGAACGATCAACAAACCCTGATCAAAAGAAAGCGATTGTATAACTGGCAGATCAGGCTTTTTACCAACGTTGAATGTGCTATGCAATCCGATAACTATCGGATCGATAGCGATCTGATCCAGCACCGCTAACCTTAACACCCTGCTACCTTTTTCGAAAGGCAGTTTGTAAAACTGCGAAAGTGGTTTCCCTGTAATTGTAATTGGTTTAGTCATCATACTCGTATGGTTTTACGAGTCTTGCTGGGAAGCAAAGTCCCTAAATAATAAATGTGGGACTGCTTACCATAACCACATCAAAGTTTCTGACGCCTTACGTTGAAATGGATTTACAGCAGTCCCACATCTATTTCGATGTACAAATATATACATCTACGCATAGATATGGGCATTAATCTGCTGTCTTGCTTCAACGGCGTCAGATTCTGTGGTTGCAAGACTTTTATTAGTACCTAATTATAATATTCGAATATAAATAAAATATTAATAGTAAACAAATTTGTTGACCAAAATCTGTATTATTTCGTGAGTTTGCGATATGAATGACGAAGTTAAAACCTTTAGGAAAAACCTAGGCAAACGAATACTACAACTTAGAGTTACTAAAAAATTAGAACAAACTGAACTAGCTGCTATTCTTGATGGAAAAGACAAACAGTTCATAAACAGATACGAAAAGCAAGGAGCTAATCCAACTGCTTATATTTTAGTAAATTTGGCAAAAGCGTTAGACGTAAGTGTTGATGAATTACTAGATTTTTCTAAGTTAGCGGATAAATAGAAAAAACGCCAATTAATTTAGAGAAGAAAATTCGTTTCGATTTCTGTCTTTGGTATCAAGTTCCTAATGAGAAATTACTTACTTGTAACAGCTTATTTTCAATATCCGGGAGAGCAAAAATGAAAGAGAAATAAATATATTTCAATATCGCCAGTGGATCTTTTATCATCAAACTTTTAGAATCATTAAGCAATCCACTTTTGTATTTTTCAAAGCTCAAGACATCTGTTACTACATTTTCATTGAACTTCTTCAAAACAAAATCAGAAAACCAAGTATCTTCAAAATCTAAAATATATTCTTTATATCTGGTTTTAATTTTGAAAATATCGTCCCAAACATAATAGCAATCAATATTCCCATTGGCTAGCGTAAATAAAATCTTCCAATCTATATCATTCAATAATGTTCCTAAATTTACAGAATTAAATGTTTCTTCAGGTGCAATACTAATGCTCAATTCATCAATAGAATAAGCATTATCGAAAGGAAAAATAACTTTTTGTCTTATACTATTTTTTAACGGCGTATCATATTCTTTTTTTTCATCAGAATTGCAGTCATGACAAGCTGGAAATAAATTCTTGAAATTGATAGAAACGAAAGGATACTTTGCCTTTGGAATGTAATGATCGTAAGCATTTCTTCTTTTTCTATCAGTTTTTGGCTTTAGACTACTGATGCCACAAAAGGGACAAACTTTGCCTTTTTGAACTTTCTTGAACTCGTTAAAATGATCTTGAACATCTTTATATTCATTTCTCAATGCCTGAGGTAAATCATCATACTTGTCCCAAAGCCACGTTAAAAATTCCTTTAGTAGCATTCGAAAATCCTCATTAACTATGTCCGTATATTTTAGCACTTCTATTGTAGTATCATTACACAGATTTTCAATGTTGAGATGATTTGAATAGGCTTTTTTTACGATATCCTTTTCTCCGTTAGGTAGCACAATATATTTTTCCGCGATGTCCTTTAAATAGTCTTTAAACTTGTTTGAAGAATCTATTAAGGTTATAAAATCTGCTTGAAGCACTATATTGATATCGTAAGGGACTGGTTCAACAGCAAACAGACGCTCAAAATAATAGCAAATATTATCTTGCAATTGTTTGATTGGGTGATCTATATCTACGTATGTGTATAACATTATTTCTTCTTCACTTGGCTTAAATAGTTATACAAATCAAATTTTTCTATGCTTTCTCCAAAGTCCATTAAACGTTCTTCCACTTCATCAATTTTTTCTTCCAATAAATCGGATTGAGAGATGTTTCGTATTTCTTTTTTCAATTCTTTCAGCTCATTATTGGCATAGTCAGATATAGTGATATCTCGATCAAAAATCTGCTTCATTAAAAAAGTAATAGAAGTGCCATAAGTCTCATGCTTAGGATTTTCCAACTTTAAAGTCTTACCGTTTCTTACAAACTTATACACATTTTCTTTATGATTATCGCTGATAATAAAAGGTGAATGTGTAGTCATAATCAATTCTTGTTGGTGTATGTTTTCAGGATTTCCATGTGAATCATATTCTTTTCCGGAAACCTTATTGAGCATAGTGACCATTTTAGCACGCCATTTTGGATTGAAATGGGTATCTGGTTCATCCATTAAAAATAAGCAACCATCTTCTTCCATCATCATCACAGAGCCGATGACTTCGTTTAACTGATGCTCACCATCCGAAAACGATTTGTAGTATAGAGTATCTTTTTTATTGTCGTCAGATTTTTGCCTTTTTATCCTGATTTTTTCGATTCTAAATATCAAATCCGAAGGATCAGGCTTGGATAATTCATCGGTGATATTGATGGTTTTGTGAGCATTAGTTACAAATTTTCGAGTCGCTTGCTTTTCGATTAAAAGATTCAAGCTTTGCAATTCGTAAAATGCTTGAAATAATTTAAAAGCTGTTTTGTAATAATGATGAAACGCTTGATGAGTAGCTTCATTAATCATAAAGTCCAATACCAAACATTTCGAATTTGTATCATCTCTCCAGGTAGTTGCACAAGCTTTTAGAGGATTCCATAAGGCTTTCTTTTCTTCTAAAATTTTTAATGCTTCTCGGGTATTGTGCTTATAATTAAACGTAATGCGGAACGAATACAAATCTTCTATACGAAAAATGCTTTTCAGATATTGTAATGGTGCCGTTTTGCCCAAGAGCATATTGGCTATAAAAATGCTGTAGTTACTTTCGGTATCTAAAAAATATAAACGGCGATTAGAACTTTTATTTTCACTATTGACCATTTCTGTAAAGTAATGATACCGCAAACGAGTAAATGGATTGCTCAACAACTCATTTTGTCCCGAAGTGTAAGCAATAATTTTTGAAGGTAAAAATTGTCCAAAATCATCATCTATTACAGTAAACTTATCTTCTCCCGCTAAAGAATAAGACATTTCCAAAAAACCTTCTAAATCCTTTTTGATACTCACATGAATATCTTGCTCAATAGGCAAGTCTAGATTGATTACATCTTCTTTGGATTTATTTTTATAAATCGTATAAAAATTGTTTTCTTTTTTGGGTAAAATATATTCTATCTCAAAACCAAAATTTTTATTTTCGACATAGGACCTTGGGGTATCTTGAAGCTTTGTTCTTTCTAAATAGTAAAAAATCTCTGCTAAAAGTTCTAGAAAATTAGATTTTCCACTACCATTTAAACCAGCAAATACTTTGGTAGATAATTTACTGTCTTCCGAAGCGACATTAAATTCGTAATCCACATTTGCAGGCAAACTACGAAAGTCTTCTCCTAATATTTTAAGGCGTAGTAGTTTCATCTTTTACATGGAAATAAATGCCAGAGCGTTCTTTTTTATCTTTTTTACTGAGGCTTTCTAAATCCTTTTCAGTAAAACTAATATCCGGGATATTCTCTGTTTCTGCGTTATAAAATACTTGTTCTAACTGCAAAAAATAGTTTTCTCTAGTAAGAGCAGTTGAAATAAAGCGGTAAAAATCATCAGCATTTTCGTACTGCGGATTTTTCTTTTGCTCTGCAGAACTGTAATAGTTTACTTGTATATCTAATTCTTTATCTAGAAAATTTAATATCATTTCTGAATTAAAATAATGCCTACTAAAATATTTAATGATACTATCTGCAATTTCTTTAAAGCTATACTGCTCCCAACTTTCCAAGTGTCTTAAGGCTTCGAAACCAAATTCTAATCCTTTGATGTTGTTTTTAGATCTTACTTTCTCAACCCCTTTTTTAGATACTTCTTTTTTTTCAAAAACATCGAATTTATCTATGGGTTCTTTATTAGTAGGAACTTCAATAGGGTTGGGTAGCAAACTATCATCAAAAGGCACTTTGGAAAGATCTATATCTCCCTCAAAAACTTTTTGGCTTACCGAGTTATATAATTCTTCAAAACCCTTTAAATGAGCTTCTTGCTCTGATTTAATGGTTTCTATTTTTTGAGCAATGTCTGCAAATTGGTTTTGAAGTGCGATTGGAGGAAGGATAATAGGTATAGTATTACACACAGTTTTATTCATATACGGAACTGTAGTAGTTGATGCCATTCTATACATATGTGACTTTGATAAACTCAAACAGTACATAGTAAAAACATTGTTCAGTTCAGTTTTACACTGATATGAATGTAATTGTTGATTAGCTACACTAGGAAAATCTGTAACAGAAACAATTCCTAAATCCCCAACACAAGTCATTAAAATGCTTCCTGATGGAATAATTTTTGATTTTGCCTGCTGTATTTCATCTAATGATAAAAAAAGTGAAATTCTATTCTTGTCTAGATGTCCTAAGTTGGTTAATTTATCAGTGGTTACCCAAGGAATATCGCCTGTAAATGATTTTGGTTTATCCCTTCCTGGCACCATTGAATCTGCATATTTTCCAACTTCATCTTTCCTCCATCCTTTTTCATTTCTCACTGGATCACCAAACATTTGATAAAATGTAGCCTTTACCAATTCATCCAATAAATCAATGCCGTTTTTTCGTTCGGAAATGGTAGCTTCTATTTTTTCTAATAGCTTAACAATACGAAGTTGATTTTCGTAGGATGGGAGCGGGATTTGGATTTCTTTTAGATCAGAGATGTTGAAACTAGCCTGATTTACTGATTTTTTAGTAATAGGAATTAGTTGTTTTCTGAATTTATTAGTGAGAAAATAATAATATGAATACTTAGGGAAAACTTTAGATTTATCACTTTTTAAAACTAATAAATTCATTCCGTGTATGATATCAGTATCAATATTTTCAACAACAGCAACTTTTCCTAAATGGGTTACACTATTGATATGTGACATCAATATATCGCCATTTTTTAGATAAAAATCTTCGTATTTATCACTAAAAATATCAGCATACCCAACTCTAGTTAAATCAATTTTATTATGAACTATAGTTTCTATTCGAGTAATCGGCTTCCCTGTTTTATTAGATGATTGTTTTATATTAGCTCCATTCCTAATTTCGAGAAATATATTGTCTAGTTTTTTATATTCCATTACAACATTTTTTCAAGTTCATCAATCAAAGTTGCAATGGTAGCTTGCTTCTGTTTTAAATCTGACATAATATCTGTCGTAGGTCGATGTATTATATCTTCGTACACGTCTTTGCGGTAGCGATTAAAACTCAAATCGTAGCCTTTGTCTACCAATTCTTGCTTGGGCACATAAAAATAACGCTTGGTGCGGTCGGTTGGGTTTTCTTGTTCACGTTTGTTGTAATGTTCTATAATTTTATGAATATCGCCAAAATCACGATTGCCTTCTCTATCAAAACGGTCATTGCGTTTGTCGTCCAAAGTTTTGCCATCTTGCTCCATATCATAGAACCATACACGCTCCGTTTCGCCACCTTTGGTAAATATCAATATTGCTGTAGCCACTCCTGCATAGGGCTTGAACACCCCCGAAGGCATATTGACCACTGCTTTCAATTCACATTTGTCCATCAAGATACTACGCACATTTTGAAAAGCTTTGCCAGAGCCAAACAACACACCTTGCGGAATAATCACACCTGCCGTACCTCCCATGCGAAGCATTTTGTAGATGCGTTCCAAAAACAAGAGTTCCGTCTTTTTGGTATCTGTAGTAAAACTTTCGTTGATTTCGGCTTTATCTAAACTTCCTGTAAATGGCGGATTGGCAAGCACCACGTGGTATTCGTTATCTTCATTGTAAAACTTGCTCAGCGTATCGGTATAGTCAATATTGGGATGCTCAATACCATGCATCATCAGGTTCATTAAACCTATACGAATCATATTTTGGTCGATGTCAAACCCATAAAAGGTCTTTTTGTTCAACACTTCTTTGGAGGTATCATCTACCAATCGGTCCGCTAAAGTACCACGAGTGAAACCATAGTTGTCTAATACTTGGTGTTCTGCAGAGGTAAATTGTGTTAAGATATATTGGTAAGCCGCCAATAAAAAACCGGCTGTACCGCAAGCTGGATCTGCGATTTTATTACCTAATTGTGGTTTTACCAATTCTACCAACATCTCTATAATATGCGTAGGTGTACGGAATTGTCCATTTTTACCTGCGGTACTGAGCTGTTGTAAAAGGTATTCATAAATATCTCCCTGAGCATCTACAAAGCGGTCTTGTGCATGTAAAACATCGTATATTTCATTTATCTTTTTTACCGCTTCTGTTAGTAAACTGGGCTTGGGTATGATGAAGACCGCATTGTCCATGTGCTTGGCAAAAGGGGAATCAGTTTCGCCCAATGTTTTGATAAAAGGAAAGATACGGGTTTGCATTAATTGATACATTTCATCTGAAGGTTTGCGGGAAAAGTTTTTCCAACGCAGTTCTTCTTTTGCAATGCCTTTGTCTTCTTCCTCACCAGGCAAGAAAAATTTACCCTCAAATATTGACTTGTATTCTATTTCTAAAAATGTGGCATCTCCTTGTCGTTTTTGGTCATTCTCATCTAGTTGCTTCATAAACAACAAATACGTGATTTGTTGTATGGCATCGATTGGATTACTTAATCCACCTGACCAAAATTTATCCCAGAGCTCGTTTACTTTACTTTTAATTTCTTGATTATCCATTTTTAAAAATTATGCCGCTAAAGCATTTATAAATTGTAATATCTCTTCCATCCTTTTCCCGTCAAAAACCCCACGGATTCCATTGGGATGAATTCGGGTAAAGGGCGCTGAGATTAAATCTTTGCGTTCTACACGTCCCTTTTCTATCAGAAAAGTTTGCAAAAGTCTTAAAAAATCCAACTGTTTTACACTTAAATCTGATTGATTGGCAATGAAAGTATCAAAAGCTTTGGTGATGGTCGTGGGGAAATCTTCTAAAATCTCGATTCCCAAAATATGTTTAATAAATTGTACCAAAGCAGCATTTCTATTATTGTATACTTTTCTGAGCAAATCCACCGTAATGTGCGGACTTTCGTGCGATAGCAGCCAAGTCACTTCTTCAATTTCTATTTCGGAGATTGGCTCATTGTTTTTTATTTTTTGCAGAACTGGCAAATCACTAAGAAGTATTTTTATCTTTTCTTCCACCATTTCCTTATAGCGTTCTATGCTTACGGCTTCTTGTTGTGGGCCAAAAACTACCCTTTCTTTTTCTAAAAGTACATCTACAAAATTGTATTTAGCAGGAAGCATCCTCATTGTACCTTCACGATATATCATCAAAGGAGCTAATTGCTCCACCAAATTTGATAATTTCTTTTCTGTGATGGTATTCCAGTAATAATCTGTTTGTGCTTGTTGTATCAAGTCTTTATGTTTGGCAACAGTATTGACGCTTAAAGGCAATTCTGAAATCTCTTCGACAATGGCATTTTTTAAGGCTTCAAACTTCTTTTTATCTTCTTGCCAGTGTGCAATAGAAATTTCCACGATGTCTTTTTCAAAACGCATGGCTTTAAAATCTATTCCGCTAATGGTGCGGAACAGAGGACGAATCGTCTCTTGCAAAAATCCCAAGCCGCCGGGGGTCAATTCGTTATAAAAGGAATCCTCTTTTACTCGCTCTACCAAAGTAATCGCGTCCCGTATCACGATAGATTGCAAGGGTAAATCAGCAATCGCTTTTTTGACTTTATTTAAGGTCGGTTCTACTATCTCAGTATCGGCCAATTCTAAGCCTATCGCTAACTTATCTACATACAAGCCAAACAATCGTACGGGTAAAGGAACTTGAGTAGTAGGATTTTTTCCTTTAGGATTAAGTTTGAAATACTCAAAATTATCCCAACAATCCAAAATCAAAAAACTTTCTTTTTCGGTACACCAAGGCTTTATTTTGGTAGGTTCTAGCAAACGAGTGCCTCTTCCTATCATTTGCCAAAATTTGGTATACGAATAGACAGGTTTGGCAAACACTAAATTTGTAATTTCTCGTACATCAATACCTGTATCCAACATATCTACGCTGATAGCTATTCTGGGTAAATCTTGATTTTTGAATTGGTCCAGCAATCCCCCTTTACCATATACACGAGGGTCATCGGAGACAATCACTTTTGCTAACTCTCCAGCATATTCGGGATAAAGCGAATTAAATATTTCTTCTATACGCCTTGCGTGTGCTTTGCTGATACAAAAGAAAATAGTTTTACCGGGCAATACACCATTGTGGTCTTTAATGGATTCCTCCATAAATTCACGAACAATGAGTGTATTGGTACCTTTATTGATTACTTTTTTTTCTAGTTCGGTTCCTTCATAATTGATTTCTGCTACTTCCTTTCCTTCCAAAATCAACTTCTTTTGGTCTTCTAGAGAAATGGTTCTCTTATTAATTCCTTCTACTTGAAACTTGGTTTTAATTTTCATTACCTGAAAATCGCAGAGATAAGGCGGTATGTGATTCACAGCTTCTTCATACGAATAAGCAAACGTAGGTAAGCCATCTTCACAATCAAAAATCTCAAACGTATTGTGGTCAATCACATCGGTTGGTGTGGCAGTCAAGCCCAAAGTAATGGTATTGAAATATTGCAATATTTCTTGATAGGTATTGTAAATACTTCGATGGCTCTCGTCAACTATAATTAAATCAAAAAAATGCGGACTTATTTTGGTGTTTTCATTTCGTATCACATTCAAGATCGTGGGATAGGTAGAAACATATATTCTTCTATCCGTAGCAAAATTAGTTTCTTGATATTGCGGCCAACGCGGCTCATTTGGTAAATATTCTTTAAAATCATCTAAAGCTTGCCCTTGTAAAGCAATTCTATCCACCAAAAACAATACCTTTTCTATCCAACCGCCTCGCATTAGAGCATCAATAAGAGCAATCACAGTTCGGGTCTTACCTGTGCCCGTCGCCATAATAAGAAGAAACTTAGAACGTTTTTTCTCTAAAGATTCCATTACGGAACGAATTGCACGAATTTGATACTCTCGCCCTGCAATTTTAATATTAATAAATTCTTGTGATAAACTTTTACGATGTTTTCTTAGATAAGCATAACGCTCTAGATCATCACGAGTCGGAAAACCATAAACTCTTTTTGGAGGATAGTTGTCTAAATCCCAAAAGTATATTTCATGACCATTCGTATAAAAACAAAATGGCAATTCACCTCCAGACTGTTTTTGTAAATGATAACAATACTGCTTTGCTTGCTCTCTACCAATAGCGGCATCCACAATAGATTTCTTAGCTTCTATTACCGCTAATGGTTTACCATCCTTTCCAAGTAAAACATAATCACTAAACTCAGCCCTATATTTAATTACTGGTTCGTTAATAATGTGGTGATCTTCTGTAGATGTAGAAATTAAAAACTCTTCTATAACTTGAGTGCGATCATGGATATTCCAACCTGCTTTTAGCAGCTGGCTGTCGATAATTTCTTTTCGAGTATATTTTTCAGTCAAGATAAGAGCTCCTTATTTTTATTAAAATAATTCGATTAATAAATTACTTTTTCTAATCTTTTATTAAAATAATCTGTTCCTTTTTTGAGCAACTGTTCATAAATAAGCCCTGATAAGCCTTCCATGTAAATTGGCACACTTGTACCATTTTCCAAAAACTGATAGCTAAGCACCTTTAAACGATACTCCTCCTGTTCATCTAATATTTTAGAAATTTCTTGGTATATAAAACTTTCTAATATATTGAAAGAATCAAACCTTTCTGTTTGCAACTGATAACAAAATTCTTCCCACACATTTAGTAACCCCAAGTCTGATCGCATTAAATCTTTAGGAGCCGATTTTAATCGCCTTTCAACTTTTCTAATTATTTCTTCTAAATAAACAGATGAGGCTTCATCTATCAGACTCTCAGCAACTTTTAATTTACTCATAAGATATTAACCAGATCAGTAAAAGTATCAATAAATGTCTCACTTTTCAAGCTTCCTTTCATAAAAGTTTACATACTTAATTAGAAGTATAATAATCTATTTACACAAAGAAAATCAATCAATCTTTGCTATTTCTGCCAGTTCCTCTCAAAAAAAAAATCTCCACTCCTTTTAGTTGTAAAGAAAATAATATTAACTTAATGCCAATTAATCTATTTTATTTACTTTTTAAAACTACATTTTATGTCTAAAACGAATGAGACCGGCCACGCCAAGAACGTAGCCAATTTCGAAACCCTCTTAAGTTATTTAACCGGTTATGGTGCCGTGTACAACCCCAGCAATGCCAACATCCAGCTGAGCAGTTTAACCGAGAAAGCCACCGCAGCCAAAACCATTAACGAGCAGGTGCACGATGCTGCCGCTAAAAACAGCAATGCCATAGCCCTGCGCGATCTGGCTTTTGCACCCTTAAAAAAGTTGAGTACCCGCGTGCTGAGCGCCGTTAAGGCCAACAGTGTAGCCCAACAGGTATTGGATAATGCCGTAAGCCACCACCGCAAAATACAGGGCCAAAGGGCAACGGCCAAACTCACAGCCGAAGAAAAAAATAACCTGGCCGCCAGCGGTACGGTGGTTAACCAGGTTTCGGCCTCGCAACAGAGTTACGATAACCTGCTCGATACGCTCGATAAACAGATTAAACTGTTAGCCACCATACCGCAGTATGCACCTAACGAGGTAGATTTGCAGCTGGCCAGCCTCACCAGTTTATATAACGATTTATTGCAGAAAAACCGCGATGTGGTAGCCAACAGCTCGCAGTTGAGCAGCCTGCGCATTAACCGCAATAACGCGCTGTACGATACAGAAACCGGTATTGTTGCCTTGGCGCAGGATGTGAAAAATTATGCAAAATCTGTTTTTGGCTCAACCAGCCCCCAATACAAACAGATTTCGGGTATCCCGTTCCGAACCCTGACCTAAAACACCGATAATACCCTAAAAAATCATCCCTAATTTACTTCCTCATTCCACTTTAACAGATCCCAAAACGGCTTACTGTTTCTCTTTTATGCAATGCTTAACCGTAAAACGGCTCATTGCAACGCCTAAACTGTCGACCGCAACGTCTGAACCATCGACCGCAACGTCTGAACTAACGATTGCAACGTCTGAACTAACGACTGCAACCTCTGAACTAACGACTGCAACCTCTGAACTAACGACTGCAACCTCTGAACTAACGACTGCGACCTCTGAACTGTCGACCGCAACGTCTGAACTGTCGACCGCAATGTCTGAACCATCGACCGCAACGTCTGAACTAACGATTGCAACGTCTGAACTAACGACTGCGACCTCTGAACTAACGACTGCGACCTCTGAACTGTCGACCGCAATGTCTGAACCATCGACCGCAACCTCTGAACTAACGACTGCAACCTCTGAACTAACGACTGCAACCTCTGAACCATCGAACCGCAACGTCTGAACTATCGACCGCAACGTATGAACTATCGACCGCAATGTCTGAACTATCGACCGCAATGTCTGAACTGTAAATCAGAAATACGACAACGAGAATAGCTTGATAGATTACTCCTCCGAACGAGTTCTTTTGAAACATCTACAGTCGAATAACGGGTCGATCAAAATAACGGTAACTAAAAGATCCTTCGCTGCGCTCAGGATGACAAAAAACCGGAGGAAAATACAAGGAGGATGAATTGATCAAGATTGAAACAACGCGATAAATCCGCTGCACTATGCTATCTGCACCCTGCTATCCGGCCTGGCAGATTTCCGCCGGAAAAAGCATGGAAATCTTTGCAGTTTCCCCTCATACCCCACAGCCTAAGGCAGGATCAAAGCGGGAGCGGTGGAATAAGCAAGGCTAAGAGCCTCGATGCTGCCGCAATTAAGATTTCCGTAGCTTTTTACAAGGAATTGCGCAGCAATCTTTTATACCTATAAAAACAATATGAACACATAAAAAACGGATGCAAGCCTTTCAGTTATGCCTTGTTGTTGCTGTTTTTTAAGGCAGGCATGCTTTCGCTGCGCTCAGGTTTGTTTCTTTTGGCTTGGCCCAAAAGAAAGAGCCACTCGGCGGCGGTGAACCTGTACCGATTTTTCATCGGTAGCCGAGGCAAGACTGCGTGAAGGGCAAGAAAACCTTTAATTGTTATTCTGAACGTAGTGAAGAATCTTTCAATCAAAAGATCCTCCGTACCTATCAATGACAGACTCCAAAAAAAGGTCGTCATTGCAATGACGATGCATTGTTTTGAAAAATTGATTTCAGGTAGCTGGTATTGGCTGCGAAATTATATTTTACGTTTGTAGGTTGTTTGGCATCGCGGCTTCTTTCTACAACCAGCCAACCACTCCAGCCCATATCATCAAGTGTTTCTTTTACTTTATGGAGATTAATTTTCAGATCGTTTTGTAACCAAACTCCGTCTTCATTGGTTGCATGGATTTGAATGATGTTTTTCTTTCCTAAAATCCTGAGTTCTTGATGTAAATCTCTACCATTTTTTATCGCATTAGAGAAATTGAAGTAGCTTTTAACATATTTAGAGCCAACATCTTTTAATAACTGTAATTCCCCTTTTGCATCTAAAGCACTTTCGATTCCAATTGTAATTCTGGCTTTGGCAGCCATTTTTCCAGCAACTTTTAACCTTTCTACAATAGGTTCGCGCAGTTCTGGATTTTTAGTTAAATCGCCTTGAATACCCAATGGAAGAAAGACCACTTTAATATTCATTGCTTTAGCGGTATCTAAACAGTCCTGAATCATTTTCTGATAAGTTGGTCGTTTGGCAAATGATTGCGCATAAAAACCAGTCATCGCTAAGGAACAGATTTCGAGGTTTAGCTCTTTTGCCTTATCCAGGTACTCCTGTCTGATTTTTGGATCGGCTAGTTTATTGTCGAAGGTTTCCCGATCGCCCAAGCTACCCATATCAATTTCCAATCCGTCAGCACCGATTTCTTTTGCAAGCGGCAAAGCACTGATTTTCTGACGCTTCAAGATCATTAGATCAATGACGGCAACTTTAAAACGATTCTTTTTCTCTGTAGCTAAAAGCAATTGATCTGGAACCATTAAACCACCTGTTAACAAGGCTATGCTACCAATAAAAGATCTTCTATTTTGATGTTGCATATCCAATTATTTGCTTGTACTTAATGGGAATAATTTCTCCAGGTTTTCGAAGCCCATTACCGCATTTTTAGGTAGTTTTTCGCCCTTATCACCAAAAACATATAAGGCATTTTCTTTTTCGATGGTTACTTTACTTTCATCGTATTTACCGGTTTTACCTTTAACGGCAACAGCATTTAACTTGAAGTTTTTGATTAGAAAATCGTATAATGCAATACGCTTATTGATCCCAAAATCGTGCTTCTCATCAGGAAGGTGAACATTCTCGACCTTATCTTTAGCACCATAATAACTGTACATTTTTTGCAGGTAAGGGAAATCGTGTTCAGGTGTATGTGCCGTCCAATCGCTACCATCTGACACCAATAATTGCGGACGTGGAGCTGCCATAGCCGCTAACTCTACGTTATCGGTCCCACCTCCACATTGATGAATGGGCATCCCGCTTTCGCATGGACAACCGCCATAAAAGTAAGATGACATCGCCACTACCGGCGCACTTAATTTAATCCGGTCGTCCATAGCGGTCATCAAAATAGAATGACTTCCGGCACCCGATCCACCGCTGATTCCGATCCGGTTAATATCTGTTTCTTTCAGCGAGCTGAAATAATCCAAAATCCTGATACCACCTAAAGCTTGAACGGTCTGTGCCAGGCTTCTGCGGTGATCTTCGTATTTAAACTGCAACATCGATTCGCCCCAGGCAAACAGATCGTAACTAAAGGCCATCGCCCCCATTCTGGCAATCATAGCACAACGGATCTGGCAATCGGGCCGGTAGCGCTGTTTTTCCCAATGTCCGTCCGGACTAAGTACAACAGGAATTTTTCCTTTAAAGTTTAATGGTTTGTATAGTGAACCGTTGATCCATACTCCAGGTAAAATTTCTAATGCAATGTTCTCTACCGAATAGCCATCGAAAATTCTTTTTGCCGTTACAATCGGTTTTGAATTTGGTTTTGCAGGTAGCGGCGACAGCAGTAAGGCTTTGTACAGTTCGGGCTTAATTTCTGCTTTACGTTTTTCCCAACTTGCCCGATCATGATATTTTGTAGCCAATTGGTCTAAGTACGCCCAACCATCCTGCACTTCCCAACGGTAATATTCGTATTCCTTTAATTTGTAAACACCAGGCTTTTCTTTGTTCACTTTCATATCCAAAGGCGTAAGCACATTAGTAAGTGTTTCGTCTACATCTGCCCGGAAACGCCAACCTGCATAGTTTACCCATTTATCCTTCACCTGCGGTTCTGAATATTTAATTTGTACTTTAAAACGCGTTTGAATCTCGTTCAAAACATCAAGAAGTGGTTTTTTATAGCGGTTATCGGTGTTTTGGATTTGGGCGGAGAGGTTATTTACAGCCGATATATAGGCAATAAATAATATAGCAAAATATCTAAGCACCCTGCCCGTCATTGCGAGTGCTGATTTTTCATCAGCCGAAGCAATCTTTCTTGACAGGATAGATTGCCGCGTCGTGCCTCCTCGCAATGACGATCGCCAAAATCTCGAAATGACGTTTTTAATTAAATTTATCATCCTAACTCTCCTCATTTTTAGTTTCATTAATCACTGGCGCAGTATAACCTTTTAGTTTCGGCCAGATACCATTTTTAATTTTCTTCAATTTTAACTTTGATAGATCTACCACTACATGTTTTATTTTTTCCCTTCTCCAGGTATAAATAAAATGTAACAGGCCATCAGCAGTCTGAATAACAGCCGGATAGGAATACTGGCTGATCGGTGAATCTTCCAAAATTAAAGCTGCAGACCATTCTTTGCCGTCTTTGGAAACGGAAACATTTAATGGTGTTCTGGGACCTTTTGCTAAATCACCCGGAGGCAAAACATGGTTATACACCAATACCTGCCGGCCATCTTTCATGGTTACGGCATCTGTACCGGAATTGTTATTTGGCAAGGTTGTTTTGGTTAATGCCGACCAGGTTTCACCGTTATCGTTTGACCATGCTTCTACGATTGCACGGTTGGCAGTTCTTGCCAGTAGCTGCAACTTTCCGTTTCCATATTGTAATATACTCGGTTGAATGGCTTTAATGCCGTTTTCAGGAAGCGGGCCAACTTTTCTCCAGGTTTTACCGTTGTCTTTTGTTACTTCAAAATGGATTTTCCAGCCATCACCCTCTTTGCTCGATGGCGCAAAAAGATTTCCATTACTTAATAAAACAGGCTTGTTTTTTACAGGGCCAATATAACCATGGGGTAGTTTAGTGGCATCAGACCAGGTTTTCCCACCATCTTTTGAAGTTTTCATCATGCCCCACCACTCAGATGGTTTTGGTCCGATTTTATAAAACAGTAACAAATCTCCTCCAGGAACCTGGTATAAAACCGGATTCCACGTTGGTAATCTTTTAGCATCAGGCTGAATGCCATTGGCAACCGAGAATGGTGCTAACCATTTACCATCTACAAAACGGCTGATGTAGATTTCTACATCAGGGTTTCGTTCTTTTGTGCCGCCAAAAAATGAAGCGACTAAACCTGTCGGCGTTTCTGCTATTGTAGCTGAGTGACATGAGGGGAATGGTGCCTTATCGTATAAAAACTCTTGTTTTACGATTCCTTTTTGCCATTTCTCTACCTGCGCATTGGCACTCGTCAAGACTGCAAAAATAAAGGCCAGTGTAATGTGTATTTTTCTTTTTAACATCATGTTTATTTATTAAAAAAAGGTCGTCAGCAATGACGACTTATTTCATTTTTATTTCCGCTCTACCACAAAAGCATAATTGCCAGAACCAAGCTCATAAACGGCCCTGTTATTCTCCATTCTTATAAATTTTAAATCTCTTATGGATTTCAATTTTTCTGAAATCTCATTTTTATTATTTGCAGGAATACACACCATTGCAGTTGTATTTGCGGGTATGGTTACATTCCACTTAAATTGATCGGCTGTTTTGGTATAACTACTTTTTATCAAACCATAAACCGAATTGTAACTGGCATTAACTGAATTTAAGCCATTGATCATCTCTGGCTTCATGATGATCTTTTTAAAAGCTGCACTTTCTGATTTTATACCAGCCAGATTTTCATAATACCAGATCAGTAGATCGCCAAGCATCATCACGTGGTTCTGCGAATTCATTTTCGGATCGGCTGTATTTCCATTCCAGAGTTCCCAAATGGTAGTTGCGCCGTTATCAACCATGTAACCCCAACCTGGATAAGTTTTTTGGGTGGCAACGGTATAGGCCAAATCCGGACGGCCATAATCGTTTAAACATCGCATTAACCACTGAATCCCCACTAAACCATTGCTCAAATGCCCTTTGTTTGTAACCTCAACCGTGTAAGTAATGCGCTTAAAAACTTTATCTACTTTGTTCTGAGGAACCATCCCGAAGTAAAGCGGAATGATGTTATCGGTTAATGCATTTGAAGCATAATATCCTTTGTCGTTGTAATATTTCTGGTTGAAGGCTTCCTTGATATTATATCCCAGAAGCTCATATATTTTTATATCTTCATCGTTGCCGCTTACCTTCGCAAATTGCATCATCAATTGGGTGAAATGATAATAATATGCTGTCGAAATCAATTCAGACGGATACTTTTTATCTGCACTTTTACCACGGCCAAATTCGATGGTAATGGGCGGCATACACCAATCGCCATAACTATCTTTGGTCAAAATATAATCTTTCATGTAACGGTCTTGCATGTAAGCCAGCCATTTTTTCATTGCTGGATAGTTGTCCCGTACGGCCAATACATCACCAGTTTGCTTGTATAACATTTCAGTAACTAAAAGCATAGCTCCGGGCCAGGTCATGTTGTCGCTGTAGTAGCGCCAAAAAGCGGGTGCAACATCCGGAATGGCACCATCTTCCTTTTGCGAGTTTCTGATGTCCTGCAACCATTTGGCATAAAACCGCCCGTTATCAAAAAGAAAACTTTCACCATAAGCCACGGCGCCTCTGTCGCCTAACCAAGGCATGCGTTCGTTGCGTTGCGGACAATCAACCGGAATCCCCTTGTAACTCCCTGCAATTCCCCACCAGGCATTTTTGAAAATCTGATTGGTCAGCGCATCCGAAGTCTCGAAGGTTCCAACTGTTTTAATGTTATCGTAAATCATTTTGCCTACAAAATCATTTACTGATGGTTGGTAAGGATATCCTGAAAGCTCAACATATCTAAACCCACGGTAAGCAAAAGTTGGTTCCCAGGTTTCTGATTCACTTCCCTTTAAGGTGTATAAATCGGTACATTTTGCATTGCGAAGATTAGCGGTAAAAAGTTCGCCATTATCTTGTAATGATTCTGCAAAACGCATTTTGATCTGTTTGCCCTTTACGCCTTTTACCTTGATCTGTAACCAACCCACCATGTTTTGACCCATATCCAAAATATACCGGCCACCAAAAAGTTTGGTGATTGAAACAGGCTTAATGGTATTCATCACTTTCATGTTTTCATTCATCTGGGCCTCAATGGTTCCGGTTGGTTCCTGTACAAATTCTGCTTTCGCCCACTTGCTATCATCAAAACCTATCCTGTTCCAGCCTGAAGCTTCTTTTGTAGCATCATATTCTTCTCCATCATATTCGTTATTGGTTCTGATCGGCCCATCCGTTGTACCCTTCCAGCTATCGTCGGTATCAATATTCACTGTTGTTCCGTCAGTATAAACAATGTTGATGTTCATGAGCATTTTCGGAAAACCAAATGTTTTAATTTTATAAGGTTTCTCATTTTGGCGCATCGCGAAGAAACGGCCATTTCCGAGTATGGCACCCACTGCATTTTTACCATTCTGAAGGTAACTCGTTACATCGTAAGTGTTATATTTTACGTTTTTAGTATAATCTGTAGGTGACGGAGACAATACATCTTTCCCAACTTTCTTTCCGTTGATGTAGAGTTCGTATAAACCTAAGCCAATGATAGATGCTGTGGCAGACTTGATTTGTTTCATGCTCTGAAACTCCTTTCTGAAATATCTTGCTGATAAACGTGAATCAGTTTTAATATTATCCCATGGGAAAGCCCGGTCGAAACCAATCCAGCCCTTAGGCCAATCTTTGTAATAAAGCAAACCCATGGAAAAAGAGTTGTTAGCCGACCAATCACTTTGACCAGCGGTTGTCCAAACTTTAACCTTCCAATAGGTTTTCATACGGCTTCTTAATGCCATACCGTTATAGCTTACATGGATAGATTCTGGTTCGTTAACCTTTCCTGAGTCCCATAAATCACCCTCATTCGCCTTTAATTTTTCTGCAGACGATGAAACTAAAATTTGATAAGCGGTTTGCAGTACATTACGTTCGTTAGAAATGATATGCCAGGCGAAGCGAGGTTTTACAACATCAATGCCCAACGGATTTTCGAGCATCTCGCAGGTGGTGTTTTGCAACGAGACTTGCGCCATCACCTTTGTAAAGGATAGGAACCAAATGCTGATGATCGCTATGTATATTTTAATGTTCATTACGCTTCGCGGTTGATTACACCGATTATTGGATTACACAGATAATTGATTACACTAACTCAGTTATTATTTATTTGCTCCCGCTGATTTTGAAGATTTACGCATACCAATAATTTTCTCCTCTGCGTAAATCCTCGTTATCTGCGGGCTATTCTTCATTTTGCTTTGCGAAAAACTTAGCGTTCTTTGCGGTTAAACCTATCTACCTGAAAAATCAAAATACAAAGTCATATTCAATGCCCTTCCCGGATCTTTATCAAAATCGTAATAAATATTCTTCATTCCCATTGGTCCTGTTGTTTCTGGTTTTTGTGTTTTTGTACCAATTGCCGAAATGGCATTCATAAAGGAAATATCACCATCCGGAAATGTCGGACTCATGTTATCATATTCTGTATCTTTCGATTTTTTAGGTGTAAATAACCTTAAAAAAACATCTTCCCGATCGGTTACAACTTTGAATGATTGTTGTTTGCCAATAAATTCGC
Organism: Pedobacter alluvionis; assembly: GCF_003664035.1. Taxonomy (GTDB): domain Bacteria; phylum Bacteroidota; class Bacteroidia; order Sphingobacteriales; family Sphingobacteriaceae; genus Pedobacter; species Pedobacter alluvionis. The sequence continues at coordinate 59,841 of NZ_RCCK01000012.1, read as the reverse complement.
ACCAGTACATATTTGAATAATACCCCTTAAATTCGGGATATTGCCAGGGTGCTTCACCGGTTGCCGAATTGTTATAATCCTTTTTCCAAATGCCGAAAGCTGTGCCTTTAATCCTGTTTTTCCAAACGCGGTATGGTCCGTTTCCTTTATATTCAACTGCTTTGATTTCTGTTTCAGGATAAGAAAAGTTAAGTCCAACAAAAGTGGTAAAGTAATCCGATGGGAAATATTTTACCTCCATTTTTAACCATCCTGACGGATAAATCGTCCACTGTAGCGTATTCCAGCTTTCCTTTTTATCAAATTTAGATGAAATCACTAAGTTCTCGCCATCCATTTTCTGAGTAAAACCTTTAAAGTTATTTACACCTTTCTGCAAAATCGGACCGTTCGAAAACGGAATTACACCTTTGGCATTCCTGGCCTGTTGCAACAAACCCGTTATTTTGTCGAAAGTCAGATCAATACCGTTAGCAGATACCTGGTAAAATTTAGCGTCTTCTTTCAGATTGACTTTTGAAGAACCTGTTTTTACAATAATTTTCTCTGCTTCATCTTTAGGCAATGCAATGGGAAAACTCCAGGTAAACAATTCCTTACCATCTGGTGCATTGGCAGTTAAGTATAAAGCATCAAAGCTTCTCCAATCTGATGGAAGATTAACCTGTAATTTTCCTTTTTCGAATGGTTTAATGTTTGGTGCATCGGCTTTGCCAGATTTGAATGCTGCATCATCACCAGCTTTTAACTTTTTTAACTTCCAATCAAAAGTACATTGATTGAGGTTGGTAAAAGCATAACGGTTTTCTAATGTAAACGAACCGTCAAAGCCTGCTGTCATTTCTCTTTTTTCTACAAAAACAGGACTCCAAATTTCTTTAATGGTAAAGAAACTACCTTCTTTTTCGTGGTAAGGTCCAACAATTCCGTCAGGGCCATGGTTTCCGTCAGTATCTAATTCGCTGTTTTTATCCGTACGCACCACCGCCTGGTCGGCAAAATCCCAAAGGAAACCACCAGCAGAAAGTGGATTATTCCACATGGCATTCCAGTAATCTTCAAGGCCTGCGCCATGACCGCCGTCCCACATACCATGCAGAAACTCAGTAGGCATTAAAATGTTGTGCCCGTGATCGTAATTACCAATTCCGTAATTAAACTCTCTGTAGTGTGTGGTTTCAAATCCACCAAAAACTTCCCATGGATGAATTAAAGGTCTTTTTTGAAGATCTTCTTCAGCAAAAAGGTGATCGAGTTCGCGATTATGCCCACCCTCATTTCCATTTGCCCAAAATATAATTGATGGATGATTTTCATCATTCAACATCATTTCTTTCATTAATTTTGTTCCGGTTGGTGTATCATAAGTGCCGTGCCAGCCAGCCAGTTCGTCCATCACAAACAAACCCAGCGAATCGCAAACATCCAAAAAATGAACATCAGGCGGATAATGCGACATCCGAACGGCATTCATGTTCATTTCTTTCATTAGTAAAACGTCGGCAATGCTGATTTTTTTACTCGTTGTTCTGCCCGATGATGGGTAAAATGAATGGCGGTTTACACCTTTGAATTTCATCTTCACTCCGTTTACATATACGCCATCACGTTCTTTTACTTCTACTGTTCTAAAACCAATCTTTTTTGAAACCTGGTGAACCGCTTTGCCATTTTTACTCAGGGTAAAGTTTGCAGTGTACAAGTTTGGAAACTCTGACGACCATAATGCCGGATCCGAAAACTGATGATTCAACTTTACACTTTTACTTCCCTTTTTTATTGGAGTGGTAAATCTATTACCGAATCTTTTTCCATCTTTCCCTAAAAGCTCCACCTCAACTTTATCTGCATCACCAGTATAATTTAATTGCGCATTTAAACTGCCATCAGCTCTTGCATCGATCTGAATCCTATCGATATGATTTTGCGGCGGCAGCGATTCGAGATAAACAGGTCTGAAAATACCACCGAAGATCCAGAAATCAGCCTTACGTTCAGCTTCATTAACAGATTGATTTTCAGAATGCTTAAATACTTTTACTTCAAGTAAATTATCATCGCTAAATTTAATCAGTTTGGAAATGTCATATTTAAAAACATAAAATGAACCCTGGTGAATCTCTCCCGCCAACTGACCATTAATTTTGACTTCGGTATCGGTCATTGAGCCTTCAAAAACGATATTAATTTCCTTATTTTTCCAGGCGGTGGGAACCTTAAACTTGTACTTGTAAAGTCCTTGTTCTTTCCCTTTATTTTCCTCTTTGTTAAAGCCATAATTATATTTCCCAAAACCTTGTAATTCCCAGTTTGAGGGTACTGGAATGGTCGTCCATTTACCAGAATTTGCTCCAGCTGTACAGAAGAAATCCCAGTTAACGGTATTATCATTTCCGGTTCCTGATAGGTATAATTTCTCTGTTTGCTGTGCTTTTACCGAGCAAAACATAGTTATTAAACACCAGAAAAGTATAAATCTGCGTTTCATTAATTGGTTTTAAAAGTTTTAATTAAGGGATTATCGGTACGGAAAGGCAAAGCAGGTAAACCATTGCTATAAAAGTTTCCTGAAGGGTTTTGCGTCCAGTTATAGCGCACAGCCATTGGCCTTTCAACTTCTTTTGAAGAAACGATAAGCTTTCCATCTTTTACGATCGCATCAGCATTCACAAATTTCCCGTCATTTCCTGCGATGGTAAAACCGGTAATCGAACTAGGCGAAGTTGCTTTTAAATAATCGAAGTCCAATAAAGCTTTTCCATTTTTAAATGACACTGATTTATAAACAGGTCCAGAGAAATCATTTTTTTGATTATAGGTTTCGGCTAAAGCCCAAAGCGCCAATCTTCTTCCCACTTCCCACTTGTATGTTGGGTGCAGATCTTCGTTGGAATCGGTTAAATCATTTGTAGATATCATTCCGGTATTTGACAACCGCAACAATTGTGTTTGGGCTTCCCAAAATTCAGGTTCTGTATTTTCATCAACAGGTACTTTACCTTTTGTTTTGGAATAATTGAAAGGCGCAATCTGAACATAGTAAAATGGCAGATCGTTTTCTTTCCAGGCTTTCCTCCAGCTATTGATTAATACTTTCATTTTATAAGCATAGCTGATTTTCTCGTTCAGAAAACAATTGGTTTCGCCCTGATACCAAAGAAATCCGCGGATTTTAAACTGTGTTAAAGGTTCAATCATCGTCGGATAAAATTTACCCGGATCGTTTCCTACTTTTTGGTTTTTGAAGTAATCTTCCTGTGCAAATGCATTTTCTGAAATCCACGGTTCAATTGCACTCCCTGGAATGGCCGAAGAGATCATCCCGACAGGAATACCTAATTTATTCTGAATTTCTTTCGCGAAGAAATAACCGACAGCTGAAAAAGCACGTAAAGCTGAATCCTGCGCTAATGCCCAGCTTTTATGAATCGAATCAGGTTTAATTAAGGTTTTTCGGTTAACCAGGAAAATCCTGATCTGATCGTTTTTTGCCTTTGCAACTTCATCAGACGGGAAACCTAGTTTTTCATTCTTTAGTTTCGGGATTTTGGCCAGTTTGCGCATGGCATATTCCATATTGGATTGACCTGAGCATACCCAAACTTCGCCTATCAGAATATTGGTGAGTTCGATCTTATTTGAGCCACTAATGGTCATTATTTGAGGTTTTGTAGCTGTTTTTAATGGTGCTAAAACCACTAGCCAATTTCCGTTTTTATCGGCAATAGCTTCTTTTTTATGGCCTGCAAAACTTACTTCTACTTTTTCGCCTGGCGAAGCAAAACCCCAGATATTGATGGGTTTTTCGCGCTGCAAAACCATATTGCTCGATAAAATTTGAGGCAGGAGGATTTTTGCGTTGGCGGAAAAGGAAAATAAAGCAAGAATGGCTACGAGTAAGAAAGATTGCCACGTCGTACCTCCTCGCAATGACGATGAGGCGGCCGGAATGACGAACGCTTTAAAACGCAACCAGGGAAAAACTGAAAACTTCAAACTGAAAACTGCGAACTGTGTCAAAATCCCTCCGTTTTTAAATACTTAATCGAATAAACAGCTTCCTTTTTCTCTGATTCTCCGGCATTTTTCAAATCATAGGTTTGATCGGCAGGTGTATCTACATCAGAAAAACGGCGAACATCGCCGGTGCGGAAAACAATTCTGGAAACATCAGCCACAGGTTGAAAAGCCAGACTGGTTAATACATTTTTTCCATTTACGGTGATGGTGTAAAATCGGGTAAAGGCATCTAATTTTAATTTGATGTCGTAACTTTTACCCGCCTCGTATTTCATAAAATTTTTATACCGTGCTCCCGCTTTTGCGCTTAAAGTTCCGGCGGTATCAAAAGTCAGGCGCACAGTTGCTGTTCCTTTAGCATCCTGCAATTCGATTTCCAGCAAGCCAAAATCATTTTGCTTTGGTATAACCGAAAACGAAGCAATAATTTTTCTGGATGCAGGAAACAATCTTTCAGCTTTGGCATAGTCGAATGGATCCTTATCTTTTAAAACCAAAAATCCATTATCGACTTTAACAGGCGCCCAAAGCGGACTATAGATGTCCCACATTTCGAGTGCCTTATCAGCTGTTATTTTACTAAAATCATCATTTACATGTTGTGTGGCCTTATCATTAACGGGTACCGGAACTGAAGAAACCCAGATATCTTCCTTGTTCATGCTGTAGGTTACCCATAATTTCCCATCGGAAGGTTTGCCATTACCTTCGATAATTCCTCGAACATACTGTGGCCCGTACGATTTATAGTTACCTCCATAACGCATTGGCGTAATTTCACCATGCACCAGTAAAAGGTTGGTATAATTGAGTCCGTTTTTACTGGTTGATATAGCTAGGGGCCACCGATATTCAGATGGATTATAAACTGTTGCATAATTGCCATCTGAAGTTTTTTGTCCCCATATTTTGGCATTGCTGTTCACAAAACCGGGTGCCCGCGATGCATTTTCTGGCCAGCTTTGGCCATTATCATTGCTAATGGCTGTTAAGGCATTTTTCCATAAGCCCACAACTCTTCCATCAGGCAAGTGATAATAACTGAATGCTTTATACTGTTTTTGTAATGTGATCAAAGGATCTTTCCGATCAGCCTCTTCATTCCATTGTTGAGTCATTAATTTACTGGACAATAACTCATTACAAGCACCAACAAAAGCTTTACTTTTACTTTTGGTATATAATGGATATTTGGTGTTTTTCTCGGAGTAGCCGGGGTTGTAGTGAATAAAATAAATCGGGCCATACTTTCCGTCTGGCTGAATTTCTCTTACGGCCCTGCCAATTCCGTGACCATCGTTCGGATCGTCTTTAGCATCGAAACTGATCGCATAGAAACCCAAAACCAGGAATACATTTTTAGTGGAAACATAAAATCCCATGCGTTGATGCATCACAGCATCTAAATCTTTTGCAACATTAGTTCTGCCCTCTTTTCTTGTACCATCGGGAATCCGGTAAACCGGAAAAATAACCTCTGGCTTGGTCCAAGTGTAGCCATCTTTTGACGATTGCAATAAAGTTTGCCCCGGCGGGATGCTTTCGCCAATTTTATCACTCAGGTATTCGATGTAAAATTTATTGTTCCAATAGGCCAGCATTGGTGCATGGTTGTATGTCCAACCGAAGTTTTCAGCCAGTTCCGGGTGTTCCCGGTTGGCACGGAAAGTCTGGATATTATGCACACCCATTGCAGGCGAAAGCTGACCGTGATGGTAATCTGCATTAACCAAAGTTTTACCTGTATAGCGCACCGTATCCTGCGCGTGCGAAGTTGGTATCGCAAATGCAAATGGTAAGCTTAAACAAAGTATTTTAAATATTTTCATTTCATATTTTCCTATCTGTCATTCTGACGAAGGAAGAATCTCTAACCGATTCCCACTGCCTGAAATTAACCTACTACTAATGGTTGTAATGTATTCAGAGCCCAGTTTTCTATCGTTTGCAGATCCTTCGTGCCTCAGGATGACAGCAGTATTTAATTATTTTCTATTTTTTCAATTCCTCAATCACTCTTCTTTTCACTTTTATAATTGTTCCGTGTTTATGTCCTTCGGGGATTGAAATTGATGCTGTTACATCCTTAAAAGTCTTAAAATCTGACGTTTTATAAGCTGAATAAATCTTTTGTCCGTAAGCATCGAAATAAATCAGCCAGTCATTTTTTACTTTTACCACAGTTGGTCCCTCCGTTAATTTCGGACTAAAAGTCTCCGAAACATCTTCGTAAGGACCTAAAGCATCCTTTGCAAAAGCAACTTTTAAATTTCTGTTCGGGCGGGTATTGTCTTTTAAAACCAATACATAATCTTTGCTTGCCCGTTTCACAATCACTGCATCGATTACACTGAAACCAGGATCAAGAAACAATTTCGGTTTAGAGAAGCTTATAAAATCTTTTGTCGTAATGCTATACATTCTATGGTTATTTTCCTCCTCTTCTATTCCTTTAGCAAAACGGAACGGTATGGTTGAAGCCCATATAATTACATACTCCTTTTTCGCGTTATCGTAAAAAATTTCGGGTGCCCAAACATTAACTGTTTTTGGTTCACTTTCCATTACCGGAAGGAATTTTTGTTCGCTCCAATTGATCAGATCCTTTGAACTGGCGTAACCAAAACCTTTGTCGCCTTTCCAGCTGCAGGTCCAAACTAAATGAAAAGTGCCGTCTGGCCCTTGAGCAATTGATGGATCGCGCAAAACTTTCTGCGTTCCAACCGCTGGTTTCAAAAAAGTTTTATTTAAATCTGTCCAGTGATAAGCATCATAACTGTATAATAACCTTAATCCTTCGTTTGCCGGCTCGTGGAAAGAGGTAAATAAATAAGCCTGTTTTGAACAGGATGTTAATCCACAAAACAGCAGGCCAATTATGGCTAAGCGAAATGATGATATGGAATTGGGTTTAAACACTCTTTTTTATTTTCTTTTTTCGTTTGGTCGTCATTTCGACCGAAGTGGAGAAATCTGTTAATTTGTTATAAAAGATCTCTCGATTCCGCTGCGCTTCACTCGAGATGACGATTTTGTTTAGACCTAAACGCTTCTCCTATATCTCCTCCAACACCAGCACCCAGTCGTTACCATTTGCAGGTTCGCCGGGTGGGTTAAACTCCTTAATGCCTTTATTTTCAAATTCTCCTATTTTTGTGCTTTTACCAGTTCTTGGATCAAACCATGATGCTTTTACTTCATCACCATCGATTTTGCCCATTTGTACACTGAAATTTCTTCCTGTATAGGTGTAAAGCAATGCAAATTCTTCGCCTCTTGTCGCAATAACCCGTTCGTATTTTTCGCCATTCTTTCCAGCCACTAAAGTTTGATCGGGTATGCGGTCGAAATAAGAATGAGAAAGCATTAAATCTTTCAGGTATTGCATCTGTTTTGCTCCGGGAGCATTAATGGCAGTGATCCAATGGTCTTTCGGACCATAAGCAGGTTTTAAATCTGTTTTTTTATACATCTGCATTACCGAATTGTGACCATAAGTATAACCAAATGCACCCGCAAAAACCGACCAATAACCGTATCTTCTTACATCGCTAGCTGTCCAGCGTGGCTGGAGGGTATCGTGCAAACCTTGTGGAATATCTTCATAAGAAGGCTCCCCATCAATGGTTGGTTTGGTTGGTTTTAATTTATAATCGGCTTCGATATATTTCCAGTTGTCTTCTCCATAATGTAATTTCTCGTTTTTAGAGGTGTCCTGATCATACCGGCGGTGACCAGATTGAACCATATCAAAATCACACCATTTTGCATTTTGAAACCATTGTGAGGAAGCAGTTCTGCCCCGGGGATGGAAAGTTATTAGATGATTCGGATCGTTTGCCCTTAAGGTTTCGCCAATGGTATTCCAAACGTCTGCACCATCAATACCTTTAATATCGCCACCATTGAGCCAAATGATGTTCCATTTGTCTTTATAACGTTTTGCCAGAAACTCAGCATAAGCCTTTGCCTGCGTTTTATTCACTTTTTTATTTTTCACATTGGTACCCCATACCGGAACCAGGGCCATATAAAGTCCCTTTTCTGCTGCCTGATCTACGATATAATCTACATGATCCCAATAATCATAGGCCGAAGAGTCTTGAAGATTATTGCCTGGTGTAAGCATCGGCTTTGATACATCTGCATGTACAACTGAGGAATCGAGGTATACATTTCTCGAAGGCACATCATGTAATAACATCACCTGAATTACATTAAAACCTTTTTGTTTACGGTCTTCAAGGTAGATATTTGCTTCTTCACGGGTTAAACGACCAAACAGCAACCAACCTGTATCGCCAAGCCAAAAGAAGGGTTTACCATCACCTGTGGTTAAATACCGTCCGTTTTCTGACACCAAAAGACTTTTATCGCCAAAATGAGGCTTTTTCTTACAGCCAAAAGCAAGGCAAGAAAGCACAGCAAGCAGAAATATTTTTAATTTAAGGTTCATATTCAGTTTAATATATTTACAATGTTGGTGGGTGTAGACACCCGCAATAAAAAACGTGCTGTCATGCTGAGGTACGAAGCATCTCTTACCTATTATGTATACAGCTTATGTTTGCTCAATCCATTTTTAATGGTTATTAACGTTTTGTTTCCATCGCCTGGAGATTCTTCGCTGCGCTCAGAATGACAAAACTCAATTATATTTTATTTACAATGATAACTTCATCTCCTGATGCTACTTTGTTCAATTTTACCATTGCACCACCCTTAATTTTCTCTTCCTTAAGCACTTTCCCGGTTCGTGTATTGAGCACTTTTACGGTAAATTTCCCCGTGATTTTACTCAAATCAAGATCTATGGCCTCTGCTGAAGAATTGTATAAAATATAAGCTTTACCTGCATTCTCCAGTCCATATTGTTTAGCTGATTTACCTGCAGGAAGAAAAGGTTTCATTGAAGATGCGGCACTTAGAACTGTTTTATCTATCTCATTAACATTTGATAAAGAACCACCCGCCATTAAGATCGCCCATCCGAAACTATCAAAATTATCTCCTGAGTAAATTACTGCCTTTTCAGGGAACTTGTTTTTATATTCGGATACAGCGTGGTAAACTTCTTCGAAAGACGTTTTCTTCGGTTTTAGCAAACGGGCATGCTGACGAGGCGCTAAACTTAAACCTCCTTGCGGCGCATAAGCAGTTCCATCGGCCTGATAATGCCAATACCTGATATCGATCAGGTTGACTACGCTAGCACGTTCAGGATCAGCTAAAATGGCATCCTGCACATCTTTGGTCACACTTAAACCGATAATTGGGTGTTTACCTGTTTCTTTCTCCCATTCCTTAATGATATCGATCCAGAACTGAACAAAATGCAAAGGGCCTGTAAATTCGGCACCGATTAATTGAATGACTCCGGAATTTCCGTCAAAATTCTCTAAACATTTTCTGATGTAAGCTTTATGGATTGCCCTGCGGTGTTCGTTGGTGATGTCGTAAAACTGCTCAGCCATAAAAATGCGTTTATCGCCGGCATACGGCACTGGTTCAGGGAAGCCTGTATTGTTGATATTGTTTGCAGTACGCCAGGGAAAATCGGCATAATGTGCGCCAGCTTCAATAATATTGTGCTGGAAATAATTTTCGTGGATCAATACCAACCCTTTTTGATCGGCAAGATTGGCGAATTGCTTTAACCTGTCCCAATACCAAAGATTGTATTTTGTGATGTCGTATTTGCTTAAACCATCCCAGGCTTTATCCTGCCCGCTACGGGCAAATGGCAATTCATAAAAAGGTGCCCAAACGTCGCCATCCATACGGCGGATGCGTTCGTGATCGTCTCTTCTCCTATCATACCAAAGGCCATAATTATGATCAAGTACCTTAACCGAACCATTTTTCATCGAATCGGTAATTTCCTCAAGATCATCGGTTAAGCCATTTCCGGAACGGCCGGGAACAAAACGGGTGACATGAAATTTAGTGTTTTTTAATCCATACGGACGGGCGCTTCCATTCCACCAGGGCACATCCTGACGATTGCCCACTACAATTTCGTTGCCACGCACCAACCAGCCATTTTTGATCGTCATTGCATCCTCAAGTACAGGTTTGACGACTTTATCCAAGCCAATTTTATCTATGCTTTTTGCAGAACCGGCATCGGTTGGAATTTCATCCCGATCGGCTGCTGCATCAATGTATTCTGAAACTGTTAAAGCAGGTTTGTACGCCAGTTTAGTCAGTTTTAGGGCTACATCAACGGGAGGACTGCTCGATGCTTCAGTTTCTACGGGAAGAACAAAATTCCGTTTATCAGCTTCGTTACCCAATCTATCTTTTAACTGCGCATAATATAAGCTTCGCGGCTGAATCTGTTCGTTAGACATATCCCAATAACCGTTTCCGGCAAATTGCGCCCATGTTCCGAATGCCCAGTTCTGAGCAGTTGGCGGCTGATAATTATCTACCCTTGCAGCGCTGCATTGCCAGAACATACTGTTTGCGGCACTCCAGCCCGCTCCCTGCCCGTCTTGTCCGCGGTTTAAATAACTTAAGGCCTGCCCATCAATATTTACAATATCGAACAGCACACCAGATGCCCAGCTATCAATAGCACCACTAAAACTGAAAGGCAAATAAGACTGGCATTGCACAAAAACATTAGGTCCCGGTGCACAAAAGCCAACAGCAAAATCATGGTAACCATATTCTGAGTATAACCTTTGAAAAAGTGTTTGCTGACCAGTAGTTAAAAAGGTAAAACGGCGTTCACCACCGATTTCAGAAATTGGGGTAAGTGATTTACAATCTTCTATAGTAATTCTTTTAGCGGTTTCGAGTACATTAACGGCAGAGCCAGCAAAATGCTCAAAAACAACCTGACGAACCCATGCATCCTGTACATTTTCCAAACAGATGGCTGTCCAGCGATGGTATTCATCCTTACTATTTTCTTTATGATAATCAGATTCGATTTTCAGGTTTTCAACCCCCGTTTGCGCAATTCTACCGTTCCATGCATATTTAGCGATGGTTGCTCCACCAAACTTAACATCTAATGCTGTTGTAATTGGTGCATCAAAAGTGATGGCATTGCCATTTATGGCGATAATTTTTCGATCCCAATGGATATCCCTTGTTCCAGGTTTCCAGCCTAAAGCACTTTCTCCTCCACCAAACTCAACCGTTTTCAGCGTTTCGATCCATTCTTTGGTTGATGGACGATGGATCAAAATCCCATCACCAATTTTTAATCCGCTCGTATTGGCTAAAGTAATCTTGTTCGCATTAACAGGCACATAAGTATCTGTAACCGAAATTGCCTTTTCTTCTATTTTGTTTTTTTGCCCTAAAATTCTGATTACACCAATCCTATCTAAACCAGTTGCAAAAATCTTTGTGCCATTTTCGCCCATTCCACTACCACGGAGTACCACTCCAGATGCTGACAACTTTAATATTCCTGCAACTTCGTAAGTGCCTTTTTCAAGTAAAACCGCTCCGCGTAAACCATCTTTACCAAGGGGTAATTTCGAAACATAATTAATGGCCGATTGAATCCTTAAGGTAGCATCGCCCTTTGAAACAGGAACTATTACCTTTATTGTTGCATTAGGAATTGCTTTTTCGCCAGCCATGTAACCTGCATAAGAAAAATCGGGAATCCGGTTTCCATCTGCATCAGGAGTGTAAGCCATTTTACCATCTTTTCCTTTAAAAATCGGCTTTGGAGGTTCAACAGGCTTTGTTTTTTGCGCAAAAGACAAGTTAGTCGCCAAAAGAGCCATTACCAAAATTGGTAAGGTTTTTAGTTGTATAACTTTTAATATGTGGTTAGTTTTTGGCATTATTTATTTGTATTGTCATGCTGAGGCACGAAGCATCTGCAACCTAATATTTCTATTTTTGCCTAACCCACTTACGTTTTGGGTGTGGGTTATTAAAGTTTTAATTTCACCGCTTACAGATTCTTCACTGCGTTCAGAATGACAGTAATGCGCTAAGGCCTCACCTTATTTACATCCACCAAACTATTCAAATAAACTTCAATATTGGCATAATCAGATTTCGATAGCTTTGTAGCATCCTTTGCATCTTTAGGATTCAAGCCATTTTTAATTTCGTATGCATCTGGCATCCCATCATCGTCGCTATCTTTATAAGGCGTTCCTTTATATTCCGGATAACCACCTACCTGAGAAACTTCTGTAATGATACCTTGTTTGTAAGAATCGCCAGGTAATCTGCGGTGTTCGAATTGGAATGCAGATGGTTTAGCGTTGGGGTGAACTTCAATTTTTCCGGTAGCCACCTGTTTAACTACGCGGGTATCAACCGGATCTCTCTTTGGTAAGGTAGCACCTGCATTTGCCAATACATAGTCTTTCGCTTGTAACGTTGGGATAATGCTGATTTTAGGCATCGGGAATGGATCTTTAGCTTTCATTGCTGCGAAATATTTACTTGCAGTTTCAAACGACATGAGGTTCCCTTTTTTATCTTCTAACTGAACACCTCCATTCCAGTTGTCTTTAGTTACTTTTTCATTGCCATCAATGATATTTCCTGCTACATAAGCACGTCCGAAAACAACATAAGGTAATTTACTGCGACCAGATTCCGGCTTTAAAATACGGTAGCTGATCGGGTCTTTTAACTCAGTAACGGGACCAGGTTTGTAAAAGTTATTGATGATATTGTACTGCGCGGTATAATCGCCGCCATCTGTTGAGCGGTTGTTCCAGTTAAACACTACGTTATTGGCAAAGTTAAAAATGCCGTTCCAACCAATTGATGGATTACGGGCGCCATTATCGGCCCAAAGATTACGTACAAACGCACAGTTTTCGCCACCTAAGGTACTCCCGAAAGCGTGATTCCAATAATCTAAAGCTTCAGAGAAAATAGAGTTTTGGATCGTAATGTTAACTGTTCCTAATTTTTCTTCGGCTTTACCTGTGCTATCATTATACATGTGGCGATACATGGACATATTTTCATCTAAGCCCCAACTGGCAGAAACGTGATCAATCATGATGTTTCCAACCGGATTTCCGCCTATGGCATCATCGCGGCGACCTACAAAAGTTTCACCTCTTCTAAAACGCATAAAGCGAACAATAACGTCATGGGTATTTAACCAAACTGATTCTCCAGCTACACAAACACCATCGCCAGGCGCCGTTTGTCCGGCAATAGTAATATATGGGGCACGGATAATTAATGGTGTTTTCAACCTGATGATTCCCGCAACATTGAAAACAACAATCCTCGCCCCACCTTGTTCGCAGGCATCACGTAAAGAGCCCGGACCACTATCGTTTAAATTTTTGACTACAATTACCCTGCCGCCGTGACCACCAAAGCTATATGCACCTCCGCCTTCTGCACCTGGAAAGGCCAATAATTTAGATTGAGGTAAATCGGTCGGTCGGCCAGCCCATGGAATATATGGCTTACCTTCAGCAGCTTCTTTTGCCATAATGGGTTTCGCTTTTTCCCAGGCGATGTCTGATTGGCGATAAGCTTCTTTCATCATTGAATCAGAAGACTTTTTGATGTTTGCCGGAATATTCGGGTATTGTGCAAACGTATAATTTGCCGAGAGAATTAATGCTGTTGTGCACAACAGATTTAAAAAGTTCTTTTTCATTTGTGTTTGCTCGTTGGGAAGATCAATAAGTTACGAATTATTTTGACCAGCAAAAAACTGATTGCTTATATTAAAATTCATGGCTCATTTCTTTGTCTATCCCTGTAAATAATTATGGTTAGAAAGTATATTATATTTCAATTTTGCACGCAAAAAGCGGCTATTTATGGTATAATTTTGGCTAGCTATTGTACTATTTTATCAATAGACTAAAATACCTATAACAAATTAATTTCGTTCTCTGAGCCATGTTACAAGATAGTAATTATATTCATATATAAATGTAACATTCTTGAATAAAAAAAGGAAACAAATTAATGTTCCCTTTTTTCAAAAACCAAATATAAAAAACCAAGGCGGTGAGCAAACCGCCCTAAGATCTTAACTCATTTATTTTAACGGATCAAAAGTGCCAGCACCTTTAAGGCTGTTCCATCCTTTAGTTTGTTCTAAATAAGGAGATGAACTTAAAATATTTTCATTTAGCCCAAAAAAATAGTATTCTGGATACCACTTGAATTTCCAGTCAGTAGGGTTTGTTTTGTCGAGATCATCTTTAACCATAATTACGAAAACATTATCGTACAAGTAATCTAAATATGCTGCATAATTTGCGCTGCCATTTGGGGTTGGGTAAGTTGCAGGATCGCGATCGATTATTGGTGCGTTACCTGTTGCAGGTTTAATCAGAGGATCATTATTGCCTACATATTTCGCTCCCGCCAAAGATTTTACGGCAATAAAATAACCCGTCCTGCGTGTTCCATTTAATGGTTTTATACCCAAACGAAGCGCTGTCGGAGAATCTTCTTCAAATAACATCCAGCGTCTAAGATCAAAAAACTTTTTTCCTTCGTATGCAAACTCGATGTTTCTCTCTTTTAGCACTGCGGAGAACAACTGATCTCTGCTTGCTGCACCTGATAAACCATATACACCATCTAAATTTTCCACGCCAGCCCGTTCTCTAATCGACTTAATTCCTTCTAAACCTTCAGTCAGCCGATTAGATCCTATAGCTGATTCTGCCAGATTTAAAATAACCTCGGCAAACCGCATTTCCATGAAATCCATGCCACTTTGCTGGAAGTTTCCATTCGCATTTGAGGCGGCCGGATTTGTTGCTTTGCTGATATAAATTGCACTTGCATTAGCACCTTTAGTTTCGGTAGTCAAGCTAGGTACTGTTTCTGCAGCAGTTTTATACCACTTATATGTCCATTGCTTAAAGTTAGCGTTTCCGGCATAGGGCCAAATAGCCCCATTGTAAGCAAATGTTTTGTAGAAACGGGGATCTCTGTTTTTATAGAATTTCTTAGCATCGTAAATGTATGTTGCAGATGTGCCAGGCATTTTACCATCCTTCATTGGGAAAGCATCTACAAGTTCGCGTGTTGGCGATAATGCCCCTCCACCATTTATTTCTTTTGAACGCGCAGCTTGCTCCCAGCCACTATTCTTAGTCGTGTTACCACCTATTGCTAAATTGTTAAAACCATAAACGATTACTGCTTCTGGATTGTTCACTTCAGAAAACCACATATTACCCCAGGCCACGCCATTAGCTGTACCTCCATTTTTAAATAAGCCTCCACCGTTTTCTTCCAATAATGTTTTAGCAGCTAAATTTGCCTGGTATGCGGCTTCCCAGCGTGTAACATCATCGGTACGGTTAAATAATGGACTGGCCCATGTTAACAGTACCCGGCCTTTCATTGCGGCACATGCTCCGCTTGTAATTCGACCCCAATCAGATCCGCCCCATTTTCCAGGCAATAACGATTGTGCCATGTCTAGATCAGCTAAAATCTGTTTAATACAAGCAGATGAAGAACTTCTTGGAATTTGCAACTCAGTTCCATCAGCCAGAATAGGGTCTTGCGGTGTTAATGCCAAAGGAACGCCACCGTATAATCTTAACAGATCGAAATACTGCCATGCCCGCCAGAAGTACATCTGCCCTTTCAACTTATTTCTTATATCTTCTGGCAAGCCATTTTTATCAATTTCAGCCAAAAAGATATTAATCTGTTTTAATCTGGTGTAAGGATTATTAACTATGCTAGTTGAAAGCCTCGCGCCGAAATAATTCAATGCGTGTGCATTTGTATAGCTTATTGATGCCCAAATTTTATTAAAATCTGTTTCACCAGCAAATTCATCAGTTGTTTTTGCAAAGGTATCGTTATTGGTAGCTAAATTCCACGAGAGAGACTGTGCATTATTTGCGGGTAGGAACAGGCCATAAACATAGTCTACATAACCCTGGGCTAAGGCCGCATCTTTAAAAACTTCTTCATTGTAACCGGCCAGATCCCTCTTTTCTTCGAGAAATGAATCTTTACAGCTACTGGCTAGGATAATCATTACAGTAATTAAACCTAATATTTTATTTCTTTTCATCTCTATAATAGATTATTGAATTTACAAATTTCCCTGCTATTACAGGGTTAAGTTTACACCAAAAGAAAGCGTACGCAAATTGGGGTAAGCATCCCATGCGCCATCCGGGCCTTTGTAGGTATAAGGATTATAAAGGTTAACAGGATTTAATGCAGATACAAAAACCCTGGCATTGTTAATTTTAAGTTTCTCTACAATTATTTTTGGAATACTGTAGTTCACATTGAAACTAGGTATCCGGATCCTCATTGCATTAACTTTATAAAAGTTAGAAGTAGGCGTTAAATTGATGCTTTCAAAGCTAGGGTTTGGCATTACACCTCCCGGGTTGATTGCCGGATCATATATACTTCCCCAGATATCAGGAAGGCTTGTAAAGTTTCTTGCAATAGATGCATTTAATGGCTTGCGCTCGTCTATTTCAGACCATCCACCAAAAGACCCTGCAATAACGGCATCAACACTAAAACCTTTATATCCAGCTTTTAATGTAATACCAAAGCCGTAATGGTTGGTGGCTTTTTTAGATAACTGAACCTGATCGTTTTCATCAATTATTCCGTCGGGACCTGCAAAACTTCCGTCTGATTGAAGCGGACCTCTCACATCTCTATAATAAAGTGTTCCTGGCTTTAGCTGGTTAGCGGCTACGCCAAAAACCTGGGTAATTTTGTTCTGATTAATATAGTTGGTTACTTCATCCTGGGTCTTAAACATTCCTAAATAATCATAACCCCACATCCCATTATCTGAAGACTCGCCAGGTTTTGGCATCCAGGGTTTTAAAATATCGTTAGCATTAAAATTACTTACTTTCACTTTATCATCACTCCATCCGAAACGTGCGCTAACTCCGTAATTAAAATCTTTACCAATTTTATCATCCCATGAAATACCTAGCTCATAGCCAAAATAATCTGCTGAACCCATATTTATTGAAGCCACTGTTCCTCCAACTGTTACCGGTAAACTAGCCGTTGGTTCAATTAAAATATTTCGTGCCAGATTATAATAACCCTCAACAGTAACTCCTAGTCTATTCTTTAAAAACTTGGCATCAATACCTATGTTGTTTTTATATTCTGTACTCCAGGTTGCATCTCTGTTAGGGGCTGCTTCCATTTTAAAGCCGGCTGTTGTTGCAGAGTTACCACCAAAAACCCCACCTTTTCCATCCTGGAAAGTATAACGCTGACGCCATAGCCATGCTTTGGTCTGGTCATTTCCAAGCACACCAAATGCATATCTAAGTTTTAGATAATTTACAGCTGGTACTTTAAAAAAACTTTCTTCCGATATTACCCAGCCCACAGATCCTGAATAAAATTTTCCCCAATAGTTTTCAGGGGCAAATTTTGTAGAAGCATCACTTCTGAATAAGAATTCGGCTAAATATTTGTTTGCATATGCATAATTGGCTCTTCCTACATATGAAAGGGAGCCGGCCTCGTTAGCAGATGTTGAACCATCAATTGCCCCGGTAGCCGAATTAAACTGACCATTTGTAGCGGCAATTGGGCTTGCTTTAAAAACAACTTGCTGTGCGTTTTCAGACTCTGACTTTTCCACTGTAAACAAGCCGCTTACTGAGTGTTTACCAAAGTCTCTGGCATAATTTAATACAAAATTGGTCTGCTCACTTTTTTGATTCGTATTTGAATAATAAAGACGATCACCATTTGTAACCTTAAGCGAACTTAAAACTGTTGATCCTTCGTAAATATGTTTATTTTCACCTAAACGGTTAAACTCATATAAGGTATAAAATGTACCAACCTGATCTCCAACAGAATTACCGGCATTTCTTGCGTAAGCTAATCTGGCCTTCAACCCTTTTATATATGGTAATTCGTATTCTGCATAAACATTAACGGAGAAAAGATTTGATTTAGTGGTTGCCAAATTGTTTAGCCTGTTAATTTCGCCAAAGTGATATCTCGATAAATCGTTTGTTGTTCCTGGAAGTTTTACAGGCAAACCGTTAACGTAATCTGGCACATATCTTGGTGCAAGCAATAAATTCTTATAATCGTCTTCAACACCTTCACCCGAAACTTTATTAAACGTTTTAACCAAATTTCCACTATTTCCGGAAAGCTGCACGCCAACCTTAAAATTAGTCGCCACAGTTACATCTGTACCTGCTCTAAAATTCCATCTATCATAATCCAATGTGGCTAAATTTCCATTTTGTTTATTGTATGATGCACTTGCAAAAAAGGTTGCTTTATCTGCACCACCACTTACACTTAAGGTATGCCGCACATCAGAAGCAGATTTCCATGCATCTTCCAAACGGTCGTAATCAATGGTTTTAAAATACTCAAGTTCGTCGTTAGAGAAGAAATTATCAACTCCTGGCAATTTTGGATTGCTACTGTTTGCTCCATTGAGGATATTCATATACTGACCAAACTGATAAGCACTCATCATTTTAGTACGATAGGCCTCATCATTAACTGCATACGAACCACTATAACTTATTCTTGGTTTACCCACCCTACCGCGCTTTGTGGTTATCAAAACAACTCCGTTACCACCACGGGTACCATAAATTGCTGCAGATGCATCTTTTAAGAACGACATGGTTTCAATCTCAGAAGCATCTAAATTCCCGAAGTTTGTGGCATCTGGTTTTCCTTGTCCATCAATCTGTATTACCCCATCAATAACATAAAGGGGATCTGTACTACCTCCATCTTTAGAGAAAATGGCATTTGGATTTCTAATGGTAATTTTTGCAGGAACACCCGGGCGAGCTATACCTCCACTAACGCCAACGCCCAAAAGTCTGCCACTTAATGCAGCAGCAACGTTAGTGCCGGGCAGATCTTCGATCTCGGATGCTTTTATGTCAACCACAGAGCCAGTTAACGTGGCTCTTTTTTGTGTTCCATATCCTACTACAACCACGTCGTCCAGGTCCTTATTTTCAGAAACCAGCCTAACGGTTAGCGTTGTTTTTGCGCCAACAGCGATCTGTTGTCTTACATACCCGATGTAGGAAAACACTAAAACATCTGCATCTGATTTTACCTGAATGGTAAAATTTCCATCAGCGTTGGTACTCACATTACTAGGGATGCCCTTTAAGCTTACATTTACTCCTGGAATCCCCTGCCCATCGGCCTGGTCTACCACCTTGCCCGTAACCTTTCGATCCTGGGCAAAGAGCATTGTACTTGCCATGAGCATCAGCAGCAAAGGCAAAGAAATCTTGCGTAAAAATTTTAAGTTCATATTGTTATTTGGTTAGTTTTTAATTTGATTTTTGGATGAATTAGTAAGGTTCCTCCATTTAATGTTCGGGGCATCTCTAGTTTGGCCTCATAATAATTACCGTCGTAAATTAATTATCGGTAATAGGCGATCAATTATTACCTTAAAAAAGATAACATCAACTAACGCTTATTAAAATTTATAGGACAAAAAATTTAAGGTAATTTGGCTCATTTATATTTTGATCTCTGTGAATTATCTGGTTAGAAAATGTATTATAATTCGAACTATAATTAAATTGGTAATCCTAGCTAATCTCCCCGTTAAATTTTGAATTATTTTTCAGCATAAAACAAAATTTAAGGCGCATTTATACCTTTTTTAATTGATCATACAAGGTATAAATAAATTCATATATAAATGAAGTATTCTTAAATAAAAAATAATAAAAAAATTTATGCCCTTAAATTATTAGAAATTAATTGACTCCAGCCTTGGCCTTTCGCCTTTTCTCCCATTCTATGCCTTCCTTTTTAAGGTCGTAACCTGCTGCTGAAAGGTAATTGTTGATGCGGCCTTTGTATTTGCCAAACCAAGCATGTTTTTTATCAGATGACTCTGCATCCATAGCATGCTCCCGGGCCTCGGTTAGCCAACTCAGGATCTGTTTTTTCTGATCTTCGGTCAGCGTTAAAATTTCTTCCTGATAAGCTTTATAAGTGATGGGCAACACATTATAAGTCATGCCGTTTTTAACCAGCTCTACCTGCTCATTAGTCAATTGAGCAGAAAGTTTGCTGATGTATTTTTTGTGCAGCTTATTTAAAGCTCTTTCTACAATAAGGCCATCTTTTGCCAGTGCCGAGTCGCGTTCTACTTTATTATCTTTGTTTTTTTCTTTAATTTCTTTAACCCTGGCATCACGGGCTGCATAAATATCATTCAAATTGCTGTATTGATCGCGCACAATTACCGTTGCCTTTTCTGTTTTCTTCGCATCATTAAGGTATAGCTTGGTCACAATTTTAGCCGCGCGCTCAGTAATCATTTTGGTATAGGCTTCCTTATTGGCAGCTGAATTGGTCTGTGCAAAAATGGCTGTTATGCCGGAGAACGTTAACAAAAAGGCCAAAATGGATAATTTCATGTATTTGATATTTTGAATTGAATATGTTTTAACTGGATTTGCTTTTTTTGGAAGCATAAAATTTTTAATTGCAAACCTTCCACCACCAACAGTTTTGATGAAGAGGATGTTTAAATACCCAGTCTAAATTAGTGGAATTTTTGGTTGTTTTTCCTTGTCTCATAATTTATTAATAAACAAAAAATTTATATGAAAATAATTTGTCTGTTTATAATTTGGTTACGCCCATTTGGCTTAATACAAAACTCAACATAGAAAAACACTATTTTCTAATGGTTTTTAGCCAATTAATATAGGATATTATCATTTAACTCTTTAACTTTATGTCTGCTGCAAAAATTTAGCTTAGTAGATTGTTGCAGTGCTAACCAAATATTTTAATCCTGAGATGAAACCCCATTTCCATAAAGTTCCCATTACTTTACAAAGTTCTTTTAGTATCCGCCATGATGTTAAACCCGATTTTGGAAACATCTGGCATTATCATCCCGAACTGGAACTCCATTATGTAATCAAAGGTGAAGGTGTACGTTTTATCGGCGATAACATTAGTAATTTTGTGCCTGACGAAATGGTATTGCTGGGCGAAAACCTGCCGCATACCTGGCGCTGCAAGGATGAGTATTTCCAGAACAATCCCAATCTAACAACGGAAGCCATGGTGATCCATTTTTTGCCTGATTGTTTGGGCAAATACCTGCTTACTTTGCCCGAAGCTTACCTGATTCCTAAACTGTTCGAAAAAGCCAAAAGTGGCATGGTAATTAAAGGTAAGGCTAAAGATAAACTGGTTGATTTAATGCGGGCAGCTGTTGATGCTACGAATTTAGACCGCATTATTATTTTACTTTCGATCTTAAAAACGCTCGCAGAAACGGATGAATATTCGACCATTGTAACCAGTAAAAATACTTTTTATCAATCGAACGAATCGGAAACTTTACGCATCAATAAAATCTGCAATTATACGCTTAGTAATTATAAAAAGGATATTACTTTAGAGGAAGTGGCATCGTTAAGCAATTTAAGCGTGACTTCTTTCTGCCGTTATTTTAAATTAATGACGAAAAAGACTTTTTATGATTTTTTGATCGAGATCAGGGTGAGCCACGCCTGTCGTTTCCTGATTGAGAATAAACTGCCAACCGAAATGATCTGTTTTGATTGCGGCTTCAATAATGTATCGAATTTTTACAGGCACTTTAAAAAAGTAACAGGAATGACGCCATTGGATTATAAAAGGAAGTATTTGAATTAAGCCAGGATAACAAACCCCGCAGTTTTTTGAAACCTGCGAGGTTTAAAATATACTTTGCTAACGCGCGTTGATTAGTTTATCGTTTGCAAACGATAGAATCGTTTAACTATTCCCCTCGGTCTGTGTCCCCACAGATCGAAATCTTTGATTATGACAATTATGGTCTGTGGGGACACAGACCATGGAAATGAGTCAAACCACGCAGATTTTTTAAACCTGCGTGGTTTAAAAAATATCATATAAAAACCTTAATATTCAAATTATTGCGTAGCGAAGTATAATCATCAAATAAGGTTTCCATTCCTTTTACTTCGCTTGTTGTAAATGCGCCCACATTTCTGCGTGTAAAAGTCGAAATATTTAAACCCCTTTTTTGGAGAAAATATTTGGAGACCACCGGATAAACATGATGCATCACCTCCATATTATCGATCAAAAACTGCTGCACGGCATGTACCTCCCCATTAAGCGATTCGTCATTATAATGATCACATAACCAAACAATTAATTCAGGAAAGTAATTACCCTGAATACAGGATACCCCTGAAGCACCTGCTTTCAGCGAATCAACTGCGTGAACCATGTAGGCATCGTACAAACCAAAAGCATACCCCTCGATGAGTTTAAGTTTTTCTTTTATCTGATTAAGATCCAGGCTGGTATCTTTATGATAAATTACCCTTCCTGTAGCGACAAAATCGGCCAGTTGCTGTGGTTTTAATACTCTTTTGTAGGGTACAGGGCATTCGTAAAAACCCATCGGAATTTCATTGGTTTGATGTAACAGGTCGAACACACGTTCGTTAAATATTTCATCGCTTTCCGCTTCATTAGCCAATAAACTGGTAATGGCAATTACGGCTTCTACACCTGCATCACTTACTTCTTTTATAAAATCGGCCTGTTTGGTAATTTCGCCGCCAAAGGTTCCGGTAGCTACAACAGGCACTGCACCGTTTGCCACTTTTATTACGTGTTTTATGACCTGGATTTTTTCTTTATCACTCAATTCGAACATCTCGCTCGACAGGCAATTGGCAAACAAACCTGAAGCTCCTGCCTGTAAATAAATCTCCGTAAGTTGTGTTAAAGCAGGATAATCAATGTTCCCATTGTTTAAAAATGGCGTGAGCATAACCGGGATGAACCCTTTTTGTGAGTTTTCCATTATAATTTGATATGGTAAATGTGCTATATTTTTTGCCTCGAATAAGTACTTAATGAGCTTAATGGGCTGTTTTTATCTTTTTGTTCTTAATTTTTGTCAGGAAAAGTCCTGTTAAAAAAATGGTTAAAGTACCGATTACGATAATCATGTTTTTATGTAAAGGATTTCTAAAAACTTCATATTGCGGAGGAAGAAGTGAAGAAAATGTCATCCATATAATTACAGCAATACCGATGATGGTTGCAGTAATGGCTTCATGATTTTTAGTTTGCCTGCTGATGATACCCAATAAAAACAAGCCCAGCATGCCGGCCGCAAAAATGCCGGATAATTCCCACCAAACATCCAAAATGCTTTTTACACCGATCATGGCAATTCCAGCAATCATGCCCAGCAAGCCAAATCCTACCGTAGCCAAATGTAACAGCGATAAATTTTGTTTTTCGGTGATGTCGGGTTTGAAATATCTTTTGTAAATATCTACTGAAAACACGGTTGCCGAAGCATTCATTCCAGAACTAATGGTACTCATGGCTGCAGATAAAATGGCCGAAACAATCAGTCCAACCAAACCAGCCGGAATCTTGGTAACCATAAAATGCGGCATTATTTTATCTCCATAATCTGACGGAACCAAAGCATTTTGTACTTTCAGAACATCTACTACCGAAGCATGTAAAGGCAAATGCTCAATAGCTACCTGATGTTTGACCGACTGCACCAATTCCGGATTAACCTCATAGTAAGCGAATAAGCAAGATCCTATAATGAAAAACAGCAATGACGCAGGGATGTATAACCAAACACATAACCAGATTGATTTCGAAGCCGCTTTACCTGATGATGCGGTATGGTAACGCTGAATATAATTCTGATCCATTCCAAAATTGTTCAGGTTAATGAAAAAACCATAAAGCAAAACCACCCAAAACGACGATCCGACAAAATCGAATTTAAAACTGCCAAGGCTAAATTTATCGGCAGATTTCCCAATCTCTACAATCTTTGATACACCTCCCGGCATATTCGTAATAATCAGGTACAAAATGAGTAGCGCACCCAGGGTTTTCACAATGGCCTGTACCACTTCTGTCCATATTACCGCTTCAATCCCTCCTAAAACGGTATAAACAATGATACAGATCCCCATTACGATCATAATCATCAGCATAGAATAGCCTGTAAGTGCCTGCAGGCTCAGCGCAATTCCGAAAAATATCGATCCCATTCTGGCCAACTGCGTCAACAGAAAACAAACTACTGCATATACCCTTGCCCATGCGCCGAAACGTTTTTCTAAATGGGTATAAGCTGAGATCTCTCCGCTATTGCGGTAAAATGGCACAAAATACTTAGAAGCCACCCACGCCGCCAATGGCATCGAAATACTAAATACAAATGCATTCCAGTTGCCGCCAAAAGATTTACCGGGCACACCCAAAAAAGTATTACTGCTTAAAAATGTCGCATAAATAGATAAACCTATCGCCCATCCGGGGATCAGGCCCGAAGCTTTTGTAAATTGCTCGGAGTTTTTATTTTTTCGCGAAAAATAAACCCCAACTAATATCATCCCGACAAGGTAAATGAAGATGATCGCAAGATCGAATACGGGTAGACCTCTCATTACTTGTTGGCTCGTTTATTAATTTGGTTAAAACAAATATGCATCGCTAAATATCATCATTAATATAAGATTTTTGCCACATATTATACCATCTTATCTTATTGAACATCTAAAACATCAACTGCCAGTCCTTTGGTTTCTGTGGCGGTTAAACGCAATTGGTAACTTCCGGCATTAATCATGCTTCCGGTATTGGTGTTCAGGTAATTCCATTTCCCCTCTTTTGTAGGGGCAAATTCTGCTATTTCTGTTTTCATTAAGGTTCCATCTGCCGATAAAAATTCCAGTTTAGCTTTCAGTGGCTGATTGGACGGATTATGATATTTAATGGTTAGAGAGTAGGTATCAGCAACGCCAACTGAAATATTCCAGGTGAGGTTCCCCCGGTTGGCAGCATTAAAAATTACGCGCTGTTTGTTCATTAATACTGCTTTTGTAATATCTTTCCCATCTAAAATGCCATCAGTAGCTTTATAGCTTGTGGTGGTTTTTAAATCGTAAGCGGGTTGTAAATGGGTAACGGGCAACACAAAAACGCTGACCACCCTGCTATCAAAAATGATTCTTTCGGTCGGGACAAGTCTTCTGCGATAAAGATCAAACGTTTCATTATTGCTGTTGCCTAAAGTGCTTTTGGTATTTTCAAATCCTTGAAGAACACTACTGTTTTTATTCAGTGCAATAAAGGCATCAACACTATCAGTAGCGGTAAATTCGATGCTTTCCTGTCCACGTGTGGCTTTTAGCCATTCAGCGCCGTATAAATTTGAAGGTAAATCAGTAAATGCTGATTTTTCGTTTTTAAACTGCGCTTCGCCAATATCCAGCCAGCTGTTTAATTCAGCATTTTTGATGTTGGTTAAAAGCGAATTGCTTGCTTGTGCAGGTTTAATACTTTGATCTAAACTGGCTATTGCAATGCCCGAAATCACTGCCTGCCCCACTTTCACCTCAGGGAAATTAATATCCAAAAAGCCGCCTTTGATTGAAGTTTTGATTGTTTTCTTCAATAATGTATTGCTACCGGCTCCTTTCCAGATATCTAAATCTTTAATAACTGTTTTTCCGTTAAAGGCCACATCAAATAAACGCATGGCCTTAGCATCAAAACCGCCACCAATGCCCAGCCAGGGTTCAATGAAATAAAGTTCAACCAAATATTCTCCATCTGGCAATGGAAAGTGATATTTTAACTGGTCTCTGCCATATCTGAAACTTTGAAAAAGCTTCCAGTCTTTAGTGCCGTTAATCGGTTGAAAAGTACGGCGTTGACTGGCGAAAAAATCGGGCACACCCGGAAAATTAGCCGTCCATGAGGTAGATCCAAAACGATCAGCCGAAGTTAAATTCCGGTCGGCAGACCATTGATTGCCGTTCACATCAGTATAATCCCCTCCTCCACAGTTTAAACGATAAACATAGTGACAGCTATTTTCAGGATTGATTATTTTCTTATCGGTAACCAACAGATTGAAATTAGGGCTTTGTGGCAAGTTCTGTAAAATGATCTGATCTTTAGCTACAGGCATCCCGTTAACATAACCTATAGCATACAAAACATTATACTGAATATTCGGTTTATCCCATTGGAAATGCGTACCAATTGCCCCACGTTTTTTCTTGCCTAATGACTGTCCGTTTACATCATTAAAAAGTTCTACTTCATCACAGTTAGAATACACCACTACACTATCTTTGATGCCAGCTTTTATCCAACGGTTTGGCCAGGTATGCGATACAATATATACCATCGGTTGTGTTGCTTTAAGCGCATAATTAGACCGGAACATGTAAAAAACATCTGTTGGTTCCTCCCAGGGAGTAAACATGCCCTTGTAGTTTACCGGACCAATGCGATCTAAATCGCGCAGACCTTCCCCACCCTGAACCCGGCCAGGATTATCATGCGAGCTATACAGCCAAAAAAAATGACCTGCTGTTTTATCTTTTACCGATTCGGCCAGTCGCACCTTGGTTTCCATCAGGTCGGTCATTTTGTTTTCCGTGTATCCTTTTCCATTGGCATCAGTGGTATGAAGATCAATGGTTCTCCAGGCACCATATTCTCCTACTAAAATCTGTTTTTGTAAGTCTTCACCATAGGTTAAAGGATTGCCTCCATAGGTACCTGTCCAGTTTTGAGGTACATCCCAATCGGTTCCTTTACCGCCATTACAGGTAGTTACTTTTCTTTGTGAAGAAGCGGTTGGATCCAGTTTTCTGATCAGTTCGGAACACTCTTTTGCGAAATCTTCAGGAAGGGTACTTTCATTTTCCAATCCCCATAACACTACCGCAGGACTGTTCCTTCTTTCTTTTACCCAATCCGTTAAAAGCGCTTTAAAATTCTTTCTGAATTCGGGCGTATCGTACCAGATATGGGCCGCCATTTGCGTCCAGCACAAAATCCCCTCCTTATCCCAATAATCAGAATACAATAAATTGTGTGGCTGGTGCGCATCGCGAAAGGCATTAAAACCTGCTGCTTTAATCTGCATCACCCTCGATCTGATCTGTTCCTTACTAAAAGCATGGCTCTGTCCAATTAAATGCTCATATTCTGCAATACCATTGATAAAGACTGGCTTTCCATTTAATAAAAATTGCTTTTGGTTGGCCTGATCGCCTGTAGGCCAGCTGATCCAGCGGATGCCGTAAGGTGTGTTCAGTTCATCTACAATTTTTCCATTTTCGATGATGGTGGTTTGCAGTGTATAGAGATATGGGCTTTCCAGAGACCAAAGTTTTGGATTGATTATTTTGTCGGTTTGCTGATTGATCTGGATTTCTTTCCCAGCAGGAACAACTAGTGTTTTTTTAATTTCCTTAACTAGCTTTCCGCCTGAATCAAACAGTCTGTTAATTACCGATACATTTTTTGGCTTTAAAGCATAGTTTTTAATGTTTGTACTCAGGTTTAATACTGCGGTCTTTTCTGAAATTTTGTTGTCGTTCCAGATGTGGATACCAAATGGTTCAACACGGATATCATTGGTTACAATTAAATGCACCGGACGGAAAATTCCCATGGGTTGCGAACCTTCCGAAAAACCGCGTTCAGTAGCGCAACCGCCATCAACCCAGGGTAAATCCTGAATGTTTGCAGGATGATCGGCACGAACGGCCAAAATATTTTCCTGATTGTTCAGCTTAATTGCAGCAGTAACATCTAATGTAAAAGTTGTTCTTCCGCCCGCATGATAGCCTACTTTTTTGCCATTTAACCAGACAGTTGCATAAGAACCTACCCCTTCAAAATATAAGAAGAACCTTTTACCGGGTTTAATTTCATTGGTGTTGAATGTTTTCCGGTACCAGGCAAAACCATGTTTATTGCCATGAAGTTTCCGTTGATAGCCTTCGTATTGGTCCCAATTGTGTGGAACATTAACATTTTTCCAGTCTATAGTTTTAAAATTGGCCTGCTGAAAGCCATCATAAGTATCGCTTTTTTCATCGGCAATGGTGAACCAATTGGAGTTTAAGGAAATATCTTTTCTGATTGAACTTTGGGCATGAACGAAATTGATTCCCAGCAAGAAAATAGCGCAAAAAGATAGTAAAAGTTTCCGTCTAAGATTTGAGTAGGTTATCGGTTCGTGGAGACACGAACCAAGGCGACGCAAAAGGTTTCTTCCGAAGTTTTGTAAGATGGTGAGATGGCAAACTTCGGAAGTATTTACTGGACTATAGGCTAAGACTGACGAAATCTTCTCCCGCTCAGTCCCTTTAGATTTCGTAAGTAAATTCATCGCTCTTTCAAATCTATAGCCGAGGTACGTGTCCCCACGGACCTCATTACGTTCAAATTTCTTTCTAAAATGCCTTTAAAGTCTCTTGTCATTTCAAATCTCCATTCAGTTTATAAGTTCCACCCATTTTGGTTTCAAAACTTATCTTATTGTTTTTATAATGGACTTTACAATTCCCCCCAGTTTTAGATTTTATGGTAAGCGAGGTTAGTAAGCCGTTTTTCCATGTCAAATTCAGTTCAAATCCACCACGTGCCTGCAAGCCTTTAATTTCTCCATTTGGAATAGCTGTTGGCAAAGCTGGTAAAATATCCAGATAACCCTGATGGCTTTGCACAATCATTTCAGCAATTCCTGCTGCACCACCAAAATTTCCATCAATCTGGAAAGGAGGATGTGCATCAAAAAGGTTTACATAAGAACCTGCACCATTATGGGCTGGTTTAATTAACATTTTGATCAGTTTCATCGCATGGTCGCCATCCTTAAACCGTGCCCAGAAATTTATTTTCCAGGCTAAACTCCAGCCCGTAGCATCATCTCCGCGATACAATAAAGATTGTTTTGCAGCTTGCATTATTTTTTCGTTACTGTCCCATGTAATGTCATTTCCGGGATAAACACCCCATAAATGAGAAACGTGACGGTGTTTATTGGTGGTATCGTCTTTATCTTCCAACCACTCTTGTAGTTGTCCATATTTGCCAATCTGATTTGGAGCAATTTGTTTAACTTTCTCTGTCAGGGATTTCCTGAAATCTTCATCAACATTTAACACCTCGCTAGCAGCGATACAATTTTTAAAAAGAGATCGAATAATCTGATGATCCATCGTCGGACCAGCCACTAAACCACCATTTTCGGGCGAATTGGATGGTGTACTGATCAACCAGCCTGTTTTTGGGTCTTTCACTAAAAAATCCTCAAAAAACAAAGCGGCCTGTTTCATTAAGGGATAAGCCTCTGTCTCCAGGAATTTACGGTCTTTACTAAATTGATAATGTTCCCACAAATGCTGACTTAGCCAAGCACCACCACTTACCCAAATGCCATGATCGGAAGCGTTAATCGGGGCTGTAGCATTCCATAAATCAGTATTGTGGTGTAATACCCAGCCACGGGCATTATAATATGCTTTTGCCGTTTCAGCACCAGTTTTTGATAAGCCTTTAATTTTATTAAAAAGTGGTTCGTTTAAGGCTGATAAATTGAGGATTTCGGTGGGCCAATAGTTCATTTCGAGGTTAATATTCGTGGTATACTTACTTCCCCATGGCGGTGTGAGCAGGTCGTTCCAAATCCCTTGAAGATTAGCAGGCTGTGTTCCTGGCCTGGAACTCGAAATCAACAAATACCGACCGTATTGCAGATAAAGCGCTGCAAATGCAGGATCATTAGCGCTCGCAAATTTTTCCAATCTTTCATCTGTCGGCAGGTTTTCATTCTCAGAATGTCCAAAATCAACGCTAAAGTTGTTATAATAGGTTTGATATTCTTTAATGTGGTTCTGTTTAATTTCGGTGTATGCTTTACCTTTTAAACCATTAAGTGCTTTAACATTGGCCGTTGCCGGATTTCCTGAAACATCCTGCGCACTAATAAAATTGGTACCCGCAGTTAAATAAAGCATCACTTCATCTGCCTGATTGATACTGATTTTTCCATTTGCGATTTTTAAACTGCCTTTTTTAATAATGGCTGTTAACCTGCTTTCTCCTTTTAATACACCGTTTTTAACCGACACCGTCAAAGCCAGCGTCTGTTTATCCAGTTTTTTAACCGCCGACTTGCGGTGAGGGCTCGATAATTCGGCATCAAAACTGATGGCTTTAGATTTATCGGCAGTTAAATGAATGACTATAGCCTGATCAGGCTGGCTGGCAAAATATTCGCGCTGATAATTTATCCCATTGCTGGTAAAGCTAGTTTTAGCAACAGCAGTACTGATATCAAGTGAGCGTTTATAATTGCTCACCAGCGATTTGTTAAGTTTAAAGTATAAGTTCAGGTCGCCAAACGGCTGGTAACTTTCCTGATATTGAGGAACGGCCGGTGGATTTTCATCCTGGATTTTATATTCCCACGCTTTAACCAATGAAATGCCCTGCTCAACACTGCTGCCCACAGGGTAAATGCCTATTTTTTTTGAAGTATCCTTATAACCTACTAAACCGCCTTTATCGAAATAGTTGAGTACCTGTATGGCAATTGTATTTTTCCCCTTTTTGATCAGCTTTGCAGGAATAGTGTATTTTCTTGGATCACTATTATCGGTATTGCCAACCAGTTGGCCATTGATATAGGTAAAATCCTGATCACGAATGCGGTTAAGATCAATTACCAGATCTTTTCCAATCCAATTTGCGGGAACATCAAAACTTGTTCTAAACCACACTGCACCATCTAAATTGGCTAAACCCACAGTCTCCCATCCATTAAAAGCAGGTACTTTAATGCTTTTCCAAAGTTTATCATCGAAACTGGCTAACGCAGGGTTGCCCTGAATGCCCTTCCCGTTTTTCATTTGGTTTACCCAGGCATTCCTGTCTCCTGGTTCGCTTTGCAGTCCCATAAATTCTGCCTGAGCAAGAGCCTCGGCTTCTTTTTGTTTGC
Source organism: Pedobacter alluvionis (assembly GCF_003664035.1). GTDB lineage: Bacteria > Bacteroidota > Bacteroidia > Sphingobacteriales > Sphingobacteriaceae > Pedobacter > Pedobacter alluvionis. The sequence continues at coordinate 29,015 of NZ_RCCK01000012.1, read as the reverse complement.
CCTCAAAAAGCAATTCTCTAATGTCGTTTAAATATTTAAAGGCTCCTTTGCGGTTGTAACCCCTTGGTTTTCCTGTCCATAAGGTTTCTTCGTTAAACTGGATATGATCAACCATTGTGCCTGCAAAAATCATAGCGCCGATGCGGCCGTTACCAACCGGTAAAGCATCTGTCCATTTTTCTGCGGGTTTGGTGTACCACAAAGTATGGTTGTTTTGTTGCGCAAAACTGTCGCTGTATGCAACCAATGTCAAAGATAAAATGCCTAAAAAAAGTTTAAACCTCATGTTATTGTCCTTTATCGCCCGAAATAATTTCGATGCTTGCTGTTACTTCTTTTTCCTTTTTAACGGCCTGTTTAACCTTTCTGAAATTATTATTCCCAAGGTATATATTTTTGGTTTCCGCCCCGCTTAATTTCAAATACGTAATAGTTTCTTTTACAGGAAAAGCATTGTACAAAAACAGATCAGATACATCCTTAAGATCGATTACTGCTGAATTTGCATTTGGTTTATTGCTTTTAAAACCATCAACAATTAAATTATTCACGTTAGCTACCTTCAAAGATGGTCCCAATTCTGTATTTACGGTTACATTATGAAATTCAATATTACTGGAATTATTGATGGAAAAACCAGTTTTAGCGTCCATATTGATGTCATTGAAAGTAATATTGTCGATAGGCATTTCTTCTAAACCATTTAAATAGCCTGCCTGATTAACCTGACCAGTAATACTGCTGAAATGGATATTTCTAAAAACAGGCGTTCGATCAGAAACAGGTACTACATTGGTTTTTGCATACTGCATATCCAATACGATAGCCTGATCTTTAATGTTTTTCATGATAATATTGCTCACCCTGATCTCTTCAACCACACCGCCTCTTCCACGGGCAGTTTTGATGCGGATTCCCCGATCTGTTCCATCAAAGACACAATTCGAGATGGCTATTTTGCGCACATCGCCCGACATCTCACTGCCAATAACCACTCCGCCATGACCTGATAACATCGTACAATTTGTAATCACGTAATTTTCTGCCGGAACGGCCATTTTTCTCCCGGGTGCATCCTTGCCTGATTTAATGGTAATGCAGTCGTCGCCCACACTGATGTGGCAATCTGAAATGTGTACATTTTTACAAGATTCAGGATTGATCCCGTCTGTATTCGGCGAATGGGGATTGTTGATGGTAACCGCATGAACTTTTACATTTTCGCAAAACTCAGGATTTATGGTCCAAAAAGGAGAATTGCGGATGGTAATTCCATCAATCAATACGTTTTTGCAAAACATAGGCTGTATAAAAGGCGGACGGAGAAACCCTCTCTTCATCTGTTTAGGGTCTTCAGGAAGAATAATATCCTTATTTAAACCATCAAAAGTAGTCTGCCATTTCGATCGCGGTTGACCTTCTTTATAACCTTCTACAAAATCCCACCACTTTTTGCCATGTCCATCGATAATTCCACGACCAATGATTGAAATATTTTCTGCCTTATAGGCGTAAAACAAAGGCGAAAAACTGGTTACATCTACGCCCTCGTAACGGCTTTTCACCATCGGTAAATAATCATCAAAATTATCGCTAAAATGTAATTCGGCACCGGCATCAATCAATATGGTGATGTTACTTTTTAGGTGAATTGCACCTGTTAAATATTTTCCGGCAGGAAAATAAATAGTACCACCACCTGCTTTGGATGCGGCTTCTATTGCATTTCTAATGGCAGTTGTGGCCAGTTTACTGCTATCATTTTTTGCACCGTATTTAATTACGTTATAGTAAGATTGGGCTTTAACGGTTAAGGAAGTGCTTATTGCAAGTACAAAAAGCAAGGTTTTGAATATGTATTTCATTGATTTTTTATTATGGTTCGGTTCGTGAAGACACGAACCGAGGCATTTAATTTATTCGTAAAATCCTCGTCCTCGTTTGTAACGAGGATGAATGAGATCAGCGATTTTATCGCTTTTCTATCTCCCTGGTTCGTGTCTTCACGAACCAATAAACATTTACTTCGGTCTGTGGGGACACAGACCGAGGACGAGAGATAGTTAATTTAATCCATCCTAACCTTTAAAGGCTTCAAATCTTTGCCTTTATAAATTTCTTTACCATCAACAAACACCAGTAACCCCTTACCCCTGTTATATTTTGTTCCTGTTTTGTCCCATAAAACCGTTACTATTTTACCATGATAGAAAACATTATCCAGTATAAACCAATCCCATTGATTTTTAGGAATTAAGGGAAAAATTTCAAGCACATCATCCTGACGTGGCTTTATACCAATCAGGTCATTGATAATTAAATCATTAAAGGTAGAGTGGTTATAGAAACTACTTCGAGGGTTGTCACCCTTTAACCATTCCCCGGTTTTTTCGTCCTGGTATTCCCCTATATAAGGTTTTCCGTTTTTGACATGCGATGCTGCATACTGGTGCAATTCCTGATAAAAGACCTCGGCATTCATTTTACCATGTTTTTTATAATTCGTGAGCAGATTTGCCAATCCTTTTAATGTCTGCGAACTGGCAAAAGGCCAAAGTGCTCCATCCCATTCGCAGCTATGTCCTGTTCCTCTTGTTCTGAATGTTGGGTTTCTCCTTTCGGCTGTGGTTAATCCCCAAGGCGCTTTAAATCCGGCAGTATCCAATAACTGGTCCCAGGCTTTTGCATAGCTGGCCTGATCATCGGGTAAATTAAAATCCCAGGGCGTAAAACCGATAGCTTCCCGTACATCAGCTGAACCGCCTTTGGCTTTTCTTGTTTCAAAAAATGAAGCAGAAGCATTCCACAAACTATCCTGAACCAGTTTTTTAAGCGCAATTGCTTTGTTTTTATACTTACCAGCGAGCGCGCCGTCACCTAAAAGTGTAGCAATTTTATCTAAAGCCATGGCGTTGCCATACATGTAACTGTTTATTGTTGGTCGCTGGTTCTGGTCTTTGCGTGATCCGCTGATTGATTCTTCCATGCCGTCCTTAACATCATGCTGCCAGAACAATCCGTTTTTAAGCTGTCGTTGCGATTCCCATTTTTCGTAATCTTTATCCAGTGCAGGCAAAATTTCTTTCAAAAATCCCTGATCCGGTTTCACCAGATAGTTTTGATACACCGCATCATCCACCCAGCTGCTAAATTGATGAAAACGCTGCTTGCTTTGCCCCACATCTGCATGGTAAAGCCAGAATTTGACATAATCTTTCAGGTAACTGTTGTCCTTTAGCCACCTGCCTTCGTAAATGTGGTGACCTAGTGCACAGCTTATGGAATTGTATTTTCCTGCATGTTTAACCGGTTCAATAAACTCGGTAAAAATGAAACCTTCGGGCGTTTTAACCAGATGTTTACGGTAAGTCCACCAGCGGTAGTAATAATTCTGTTCCAATACCGAATCAGGACATTCGAATAAAGGAGCCTGATCGGCAAGCCATTCAAAAGCCTCGCTATTTGGAATATAATTCTTTACCGCTTCCGTATCTATCGAATTAAAATATTCGACGTACTTCTTCAGCTTTTCTGTTCCTAAAATAGATTTCTGTTGCGCAAAGCCAGTAATTGTCAATATGGACAATGCTGCCGTGGCTATAAATTTTCGTGTATTTTCCATTATTCGAATAACCAGTCTATATCTTTTCCCCTACCATCTAAACCTGCATTAAAAATGCGTAGTTCCTGTTTATCATCAATAAAACCTAAAACCAAACAGACTCCTTTTCCTAAATTTAATGTATGCGTTCCGGCCGGGAAAGCATAAGCGTGTACATTTACCGGAGGAAAACCATAAGGTACCAGCGCATTCGATATTTTAATTTCGGATTGACCATAATTATTGGCACTTGCATCAGTTTCCAATTGTGGCGGAGCCAGGTATTGCGGATCTTTCTGGTTAAAAAAGCCAACCAGTAATTTTACAGGAGATTTTGTGCTGAACTTTATTTCTGTACCATTTTTAATTTGTTGTGCTTTGCTCAATTTGACACCCCTTAAACCACTTAGCTGCGCCGCAACTTCTTTAATTTTAACTGTTGTATCCGTAAAAAGCGAAGCATCTTTGGCGATAATATAACTTTCAGTTTCGTTCATTACCTTAACATCGGCCGTTTTATAAGGTTTAATTGCAGCAAGCGTTCCTTTTTTTATTAATTTTAAAGAATCGATACTCCTTTTAAAATGATTTAATTCATTAGTAAAAACGGGTAACATTTCTCTCCAATGGATAAAAGTCTTATCTACACCACGCATTGGTATTTTACGCTGTTTAGTCTGCATACTGTTGGCATATAAATAAGTATGATCGGTTAGTTTAACCAGTTCCGAATAGTAATTAACGCTTTTTTGCAGAAAAGGCAAGGCCTGTTCTAAATCGCTTACCTGGTTCGAATATTTATACCGCAATATCCAAAGCGCCGCTTTTACTTTCTCTGCATAAAAATTGGCCATGGCATCGTAGCAATAAATATCATTTTTAAGCCTTTTAAATTCTGCCGTATCCCTTTTTACGTCTGGTGCAGCTTCATTTATCGATTGGATGGCTCGTTTTCCATGTTCAACCACCTCTTTTGCCACCTGAACGGGTGTTTCGCCGATATGTCCCTGCTTCTTCCATTCCTTTTCTGCATAATCAATAATCATTTCACCTTCTGGCGCTTCTGATTCGTATAACAAGGTAAAAAGTCCGTATCGGTAAGGATTAATCAATTGTGTCATCAACATACCCAAAGTCAGCGTTTGCCGGTTACCATCGGTAATGCCGTATCTACGTAAAAGTTTAGGCGATATCTCTCCCGATTCTTCGTAGGCATTTAAAATGGCTTTACCACCTGCTAAATTGGTACCGTATTTATCGCTGAGTTCTTTGCCCCAATAATCGATTTCCTGTTTGCGGTCGCGCTGCGAATTCCACGAATACCTCGCCCATTCTTTATACCAGATCCAATCGCGGTCTACTTCTAACAACCTGCCATTAAGCTTCTCTGCCGAGTAAGGCCAATCCCAATAACTGGCTTGTGGATATAAATGCAAGCCTTTCGCACCATAAATCTTGTTCATCGCTTGAACTGATTTCTGGATAAAATCTGCCGAGCCATAGCGAAAAGGCTCTAAATTGGCTAAAATATGTACGTTCGAGATATTAATAGTGCCAATAGCTGCCAACTTTCTGTTCAGATCGGCCCATACGCCACGCGGCGTATAAGTGGTCAAGGCCTCTCCGTTAAACTTATTTTCAGTATATAAATTATGATAAAGTGGCAATGCGGCTTTCATTACGCTGGGCGCATCTGTATCATGTGCACGCAATACAATTGGAGGTTCTTCCTTAATTCCGGCAGCTTTTAACCCATCTTTTACTCCTGGAATAATGGTTTTGGTAAACCAATCAATATCATCTTGCCCAACGCCTTCCATCGCTTCTCCCAAAGCCACCATTAACCCCACATTTGGATATTTCTCTACAAATGCAGCAATCGATTTTCTGGTGTAATCAGCAATTAAAGGAATAATCGGGCGGTTTCGATCCTGTGTTTTTAATCCATGTTTAGCGGCAAAAGGTTTTGGGATGATGATATTATAAAACATTTGGATTACCCAAATTCCGCGTTTATCAGCTTCTGTGGTTAAAAACCGAAAAATCTCTTCATTCTTTTTTAAAGTAGCATCATCTACCTCTACAGCATAAGGATAATCTTTTAACCTCAATAAAGAAGAAAAGGGATGTCCATTCCACAAATAAAGCGAGTTATAACGGTTCTCGACCATCATATCGAGGTATTTGATCCATAAAGCTTTATCATATAACCAGGGAAAAGTTTCGGGTGTGTATGGATATTCGTAAACATCATGTCCGGGCAGGTAGTCTGGTTTCTGCAAGCCGATACAAGTGCCGCGTAATACCATTTCGGGTTGATCGGACATGGTTAGCTGCAATGGTAATTTACCGTTACTTTTAATTTGATCTGCTAATTCAATACAGCCATACAAGGCACCCGATGCATCGTTACCAATGATATAAATGGCACCATTTTTTGAGGTATAAATATGGAAACCTTCTTTTTTTGTAATGGAGATCTTATTTTTAACTTCAGCAGGAAGATGATTGGCGAAGAGCTTATCGGAAAATATACCGATTGCAATCATATTGCTTACGCTACCGATTTTGTCTTTCTGTTCGATTTTGATCGAATAATTTAATTTAGTTAAAGCTTTTGAAATTCTTTCTGCGCCAAAACCTACGCGAACATGGTGCTCAGTAGAAATAACAATCGTTTTTTGTGCACGCTGCGTTGCATGAGAAAATGGTATACATAAAAAATAACAGGAAATAAAAATCAGAAAATTTCTCATTCAATTTGTGGCTTACCGCTCTCCTTTTACAGAAAGATGAAATGTGATATTTGGTTAAAATATTATTTAAATATAAAAATAATATTCAAATATAAGTAAATTAGCTTTCTGTGTTTGTAAAATTTACGCAAGGTAAGGCAGTTGGGATGTTACAGGCGGAGTATGACAATATCTGTTAATATTTAGACAAGAAGATAAAATTTTTAACCAACAATATTTATTTTATTTGTATTGTATATTCTAATCAATTATAATTTATAACCATACATGTTTTCATTAAAAAACAAAAGAGCCGTGGTTACAGGCGGAGGAAGCGGCATTGGAAAGGCCATTGCAACCATTTTAGCTAAACAGGGCGCTGAAGTTCACATCATCGAACTGGGAACTGAACAGGCGCAGGATACGATCAATGAAATTAAGGAAAATGGCGGTACAGCATTTAGTTATGCCTGCGATGTTTCTGACCATAAAGCAGTTCATGAGGTTTTTAATCAGATCGGGCAGATCAACATCCTGATCAATAATGCAGGCATTGCGCATATCGGAAAGGCTGATACGACTGAAGAAGCGGATTTTGACCGTGTAATGCGCGTAAACGTTAAAGGTGTTTACAACTGTTTGCATGCAGCCATTCCGCAGATCCGTTTGGCAGGTGGAGGTGTGATCATCAATATGGCGTCAATTGCTGCTTTGGTCGGCCTACCCGACCGTTTCGTGTATAGTGCGGCTAAAGGTGCAGTGAAAGCCATTACCATGAGTGTGGCCAAAGATTATATCGGCGAAAACATCAGGTGTAATTCCATCTCCCCGGCAAGGGTACACACGCCTTTTGTAGATGGCTTTTTACAGAAAAACTATCCGGATAATATCCCTGAAATGTTCGAAAAACTTTCTAAAACACAACCTATCGGCCGGATGGCGAAACCGGAAGAAGTAGGCGCGCTGGCTTTATATTTGTGCAGTGATGAAGCTGCTTTTATTACGGGCTGTGATTACCCGATTGATGGCGGATTTACAACCTTAAACAATTAATAACGAAATTTTAAATATAAAATAATGAAATTAATACGATTTGGAGAAGCGGGAGCTGAAAAACCAGGAGTAATCATCAACGATAATTATTTCGATGTTTCTGCACTGGTAAAAGATTATAACGAAGAGTTTTTTGCTGGCGACGGTTTAGAAAAACTTAAAAAAGACATCGAATCTGCTGATTTACCACAGGTTGATAAAGCTGTGCGCCTTGGTCCTGCTTTGGCTCGTCCTTCTAAAATTATCTGTGTAGGTTTAAATTACAAAGACCATGCTGCAGAAACCAATGCCCCTATTCCAACCGAGCCGATTTTATTCTTCAAGGCTACTTCGGCCATCGTTGGCCCGAATGATGACTTAATTATCCCAAAAAACAGTAAAAAAACCGATTGGGAAGTAGAATTGGGCATTGTTGTTGGTAAAAAAGCGAGTTATGTTTCTGAAGAAAATGCGTTGGATCACATCGCAGGTTATGTGTTGCACAACGATTATAGCGAACGTGAGTTTCAGATTGAAAGAAACGGCCAATGGGTAAAAGGAAAAAGCTGCGATACTTTCGCGCCGATCGGGCCATTTATTGCTACTCAGGATGAAATTGCCGATGTACATAATCTTCGCCTTTGGTTAACCGTAAACGGAAAAACCTTACAGGATGGAAATACTTCGAACCTGATTTTCAATGTTCCTTTTATGATTTCTTACATCAGTCAGTTTATGACGCTTTTGCCAGGCGATGTAATATCTACAGGAACACCAGCCGGCGTTGGATTAGGCCAGAAACCTGAGCCCTGGTATTTAAAAGCAGGCGATGTGGTTGAGTTGGGTATTGATGGTTTAGGTACCAGTAAACAAACGGCTAAAGCTTACGGTGATAATTAATATGAAAAGATATTGCCTGGCGCTCGATCTGGTTGATGATGCAAAGCTTATTGAAGAGTATAAGCAATACCACCAATCGGTTTGGCCCGAAATTAAAGAAAGTATCAGCTCCTCTGGCATCGAAAATCTGGAGATATACCTCACGGGCAGCCGGCTGTTTATGATTATGGAGGTAAATGAAAGTTTTTCTTTTGAAGCCAAAGGTGCAGCCGATTTAGCCAACCCAAAGGTGCAGGAATGGGAAACCCTGATGTGGAAATTCCAGCAGGGTTTGCCTGGAGCTAAACCGGGCGAAAAGTGGATCTTAATGGACCAGATATTTAAACTTTAATGCCTTTACAACATGATTGATACGCACGTACATTTTTGGAATTTCGATCCGGTTAGAGATAATTGGATTAGCGATGATATGAAAATTATCCGCAAAGATTTTTCTCCGGAAAACCTTACGGATCCTTATAACCAACTTCATATTACCGGATGTATTGCCGTGCAGGCCAGTCAGTCAGAAGATGAAAATCATTTTCTCTTGAAGCTGGCAGCGCAAAACGAAATCATAAAAGGCATTGTGGGTTGGGTTGATTTGCTTAATCCCAATCTGGATGAACGTTTAAACTACTGGCAAAATCATAAGATCATTAAAGGCTGGCGACATGTGCTGCAGGCCGAGAACCGTGATTTTATGCTTAACCCGGCTTTTATTGCGGGTGTTAAACAGTTAAAAAAATACAATTATACTTACGATTTATTGTGTTACCACAATCAGTTGGAAGCCATTATACAAATGGTTGATCAAATTCCGAATCAGCCATTTGTATTGGACCATTGCGGTAAACCAGATGTAAAAAGTCAGGATTTGAAAACCTGGACTGAAAACATTAAAACTTTGGCCGCAAACCCAAATGTACAATGTAAAGTGTCGGGCCTTTTAGCCGAAGCCGACTGGCAAAACTGGACGGAGAAAGAATTATTTAATTGCTTCGATGTGATCTTTGAAGCGTTTGGCCCTGAACGTGTGATGTATGGCAGCGATTGGCCGGTAATGTTAATCAGCAGGCCTTATGAAGATTGGTTTAATTTAGTTACTAAATACACAGCTCGATTTTCTGAAGCTGAAAGGAAATTAATTTTCACCGATAATGCGAAAGCTTTTTATGGGGTTTAACAACATATCTTCTCCTCATTTGTCATCCTGAATGCAATGAAGGATCTTTTTGATGTTGCTTTATTTGCAAAGGATTCTTCACTTCGTTCAGAATGACAGATCAGACCTGCGCAAACAATATTTTTCTACATTCTCCTTAACTAAAATTAAAAATAGCAGATAGTGCAGGATGGAAAACATAATACAAAACATTAGTTTTCAATTTTTAAAACACAATCTGACCAATACAATATTTAATTATGAGTAAAAAGATTACATTCCCTTACCATCCTCAATTCCCTTCTGTAGCCGATTTAAGAAAAAAAGCAAAATCAAGAATCCCTAAATTTGCTTTTGATTACCTGGAGGGTGGTTGTAATGAGGGACTTAATTTATCGAGAAACGAGAGCGACTTCGGTAATATTTACCTTAAACCGAATTACTTACGTGTTGGTGAAGATATCGACATGTCGGTTGAGCTTTTTGGTCGTAAATATAGTGCGCCATTTGGCATATCTCCTATCGGTTTACAAGGTTTAATGTGGCCCAACGCACCTGAAATTCTGGCTAAAGCAGCGGCCAAACATGATATCCCCTATACACTGAGTACGGTATCTACCAGCAGTATCGAACGCATTGCAGAAGTTTCGGAAGGAAAAGCCTGGTTTCAGCTTTATCACCCTACTGAAAACAAACTGAGGGATGATATTTTATCACGATTAAAAGCGGTTGAGTGTCCGGTGTTGGTGGTACTGGTAGATGTTCCTGCCTTTGGATTAAGGTATAAGGAAATTAAAAGTGGCTTATCTATTCCACCAAAAATGTCAATAAGCAATATTTTACAGGCCTTCGCAAGACCTTTATGGGGAATTAAAACACTTCAGCACGGCATCCCTTCATTTGCTACCTTAAAGCCATATATGGAAAAAGGAATGGATATGTCGCAGCTCGGACAGTTTATGAACAGAACATTTACGGGGAAAGTTGATATCGAAAAAGTTTCAGCCATCCGCGAAATCTGGAAGGGTCCTTTGGTTTTAAAAGGCATCGCTACCGACGAGGATATGCAGGCAGCCATACAAATTGGTGTTGATGGGGTTATTGTTTCGAATCACGGTGGACGACAAATTGATGCGGGCGAATCATCGATCAATTCTTTAATTAAACTCGCCGGAAATGAAGCTTACAAATCAAAACTCAAAATCATGTTGGATGGAGGAATCCGTTCGGGTGTTGATTTGGCAAGGGCATACGCCGTTGGTTCTGAATTCAACTTTATGGGCCGTCCGTTTATGTATGGCGTTGGCGCTTTAGGTGATGAGGGCGGTGAACATACCATCAATATGTTTAAAACCCACTTATACCAGATTATGCAGCAACTCACCATCGAAAAAATTTCGCAATTCCCTGAAAGGTTATTGTCAGTATAAAAAAGGCTGTATCAATCAATCTTGCTTTCTCAGAAGTTTGTCACGTTGAGCCTGTCGAATGCCCCATACGCATAACGGAAGGCTTTCTACAGGCTCAGTATGACAATTCTATATTTGATACAACCCGTTAACGCTATTTCGAAAACTTGTAAGTGGTACTCGTTTTATAGGTTTCGCCCGGTTTAAGTACCGTTGAAGCAAAATTCGGGTGGTTTGGTGCATCAGGGAAGTGTTGCGTTTCCAAACAGAAAGCTGAACGGTGCGGGTAAGATTTACCACCTTTACCATCCTTATCCGCCCCGGTTAAGAAATTACCACTATAAAACTGTAAGCCAGGCTCGGTAGTGATAACCGATAAAACAATCCCGGTTTTAGTACTTTTTACTACAGCTACCGGTGTTTTACCATCGTGGTGGGTTAAGGCAAAGTTATGGTCGTAACCTTTACCAAATTTTAACTGCTCGTCGTTATCGCCAATTTGTTTACCAATTAGTTTTGCTTTGTTAAAATCGAAAGCCGTACCCGCAACAGGCTGCAATTTTCCGGTTGGAATCAGGGTCGAATCAACTGGCGTGTAAGTATTGGCATCAATCATCAGTTCGTGATCCAAAATGGTACTGTCGCCTTCACCGTTTAAATTAAAATAAGCGTGGTTAGTCAGGTTTACAATAGTCGTTTTGTCAGTGGTAGCCGCGTAATCAATTTGCAGCGAATTATCGTTGGTTAAAGTGTAGGTCACTTTAACGTCCAACTTGCCAGGGTAACCAGCTTCGCCATCGTTAGAAACGTAACTCAATTCAAGTTTGGTACTATCCACTTGTTTGGCATCCCATACTTTGCCGAAAAAGCCATCAGTACCGCCATGCAAGGTATTTACGCCATCATTAAGCTGCAACTGGTATTCTTTTCCATCTAAAGTAAATTTACCTTTGCCAATGCGGTTTCCATAGCGGCCAATCAATGCGCCGAAAAAGGGTTCACCTTTTTTACGGTAAGCACCCACGCTATCGTAGCCGAGTACCACATCGGTTAATTTGTTGTTTTTATCTGGCACCAATAAGGAAACTATCCTACCGCCGAAATTGCTAATCGATACCGAAGCACCTTGTTTGTTTTTCAACGTGTAAAGTTTAACTGCCTTACCATCAATGGTCGCGCTGTATTTTAACGAATCTTGCTGTGTACTACTTGTTGCACCTTTATCGGTTTTAGGATTACATGCACTAAAAGCAAGGGCTACACACAAGGTAGCCAATGGTAATGCCTTAAGAAATGGTTTTTTCATCAGTTATTATTGTTTTAAGTTGATGAAGCAATCGTGAATTTTACCTGGCAAAACTCCTGATGCTTGCATATAGATTTATTTTTGGTTACAGCTAAAGTAGTAAAAATAATTAACGTCGCGTTAACGATTATAATATTATTTCTGTTAATATTGATCATCATTCCCAACATCAAAAAAAATCATATAATTTAGCAGCTATGCACGATTTTAATTTTAAGCCCAAAGCCCTTCTTTTTGATTTAAACGGAACCATGATTAACGATATGGAATACCATACGTTAGCCTGGTACAGTATTATGACGGAAGATTTAGGTGCAGCACTAAATTACGAAATTGTAAAGAAAGAAATGTACGGCAAAAACCACGAAGTACTGGAGCGTGTTTTTGGTAAGGATAAGTTTAGTCCTGCAGAAATCGAACGCCTTTCGATAGATAAAGAAAAGCGCTACCAGGAGTGTTATTTACCGCATTTGGCCTTGATAGCCGGTTTGGACGACTTTTTGGAGCGGACTAAGGCTGCACAGATTCCGATGGCCATTGGCTCCGCAGCTATTCCTTTTAATATTGATTTTGTGGTAGATGGTTTAAACATCCGCCATTACCTGGGTGCCATTGTAAGTGCCGATGATGTACAAATAAGCAAACCCGATCCGGAAACCTTTTTAAAGGCTGCAGCTGCCCTGGGTGTTGCACCGGCCGATTGCCTGGTTTTTGAAGATGCACCCAAAGGTGTAGAATCGGCTTTGAACGCAGGTATGCAATGCCTGGTATTAACGACTACCCATAGCCTGGAAGAATTTGATGGTTATCCAAATATTTTGGGCTATATTACCGATTACAACGATGCTAAATTAAATCTGCTTTTTTAAACCATGAAAAAATATCTAAATCAAAAACCTGTATTGGTTGCCGTAGACTGTATTATTTTTGGTTACGACGGCGAACAACTGAAACTTTTGGTTATTAAAAGGGCCATTGAGCCAATAAAAGACCAATGGAGCTTAATGGGCGGTTTTATCGGCGAAAACGAAAACCTGGATGGTGCTGCGAAGCGGATCCTTTTGGAGCTTACCGGCCTGCACGATGTATATTTAGAGCAGCTGCATGCTTACGGTAGCCCGGACCGTGATCCGATTGAACGGACGGTATCGGTAGTATATTTTGCGCTGATCGATATCAATAAATACAGCAAACAGATTAATGATCAATACCATGCAGAATGGTTTACACTTAAAGAAGTTCCTGAACTGATTTTCGACCATAACGTTATGGTTAAAGCAGCGATGGATAAAATCCGTTATCAGGCCGCCCTCCACCCTGTTTTGTTCGAGTTATTACCCAAACGCTTTACCATACCACAACTGCAGGCTTTATACGAACAGGTGTACGATACACCGATTGATAACCGCAACTTTATCCGTAAAATTACCGCCAGTGGCTTATTAATCAAACAAGCAGAAAAAGATAAATCGAACTCCAGACGTGGTGCCTTTTATTTTAAACTGGATAAAAACAAACATAAAGCACAGTTTCAGTCGTTTTTGAACTTTATACCGAAGTCGGTTAAATAATATATTTCGGGTAAGCACACCCCTATTTAGCTTGTTCAACTTTTTATTTTTAAAAGATGAAAATTATTTTTGGCGCTTAGCCATTTTAAAATCAAGAAGTTACACCCTGATAACTTTATTTTAACAATAAAGGCCTAAAACATTTTGTAAAAACATTTGCAAAGAAAGGATTTATCTCTATATTTGCACCTCCTTAAACAAAAGGAAAATGATTCCGTAGCTCAGCTGGTAGAGCATTACACTTTTAATGTAGTGGTCCTGGGTTCGAATCCCAGCGGGATCACAAGAAACAATATCAAAGAGAACTAAAACCCTGCAAATCAAATGATTGCAGGGTTTTTGCTTTTACGGGTTATGCCAAAATATGCACGAAATCGCATATAAAATGTGCGTCATTCGGTGCGTCGTTCTTTATAATATCAAACTCCCCTAATTCGTATTAAAACATTGATATTCAACTCGTTTAATGGATGAACATCTTGTATGAATGAAACTGCAAAGCTATTTTTGTTTAACCTTAATGTTATCGTTATGAAAACTAATTTTAGCGTGCTTTTCTTTTTGAAAAAGCCAAAAAACTACATAAAAGGGGCTGTTTACTTTATCTTTTTAAGAATTACGGTGGACGGGATTCGTGCGGAAATGTCAACAAGCAGAAATTGCGAACCAGAGCGGTGGAATGCAAAAGCCGGAAAAGTCATCGGCACAAAGGAAGATGTTAAAATACTGAATGCCTATCTGGAAAATATGAAAGCGGAAGTTTATGCAGCCCATAGCCAGTTAAGCGTGGACGGAGCTGAAATAACTGCTGATAGTGTTAAATGCAAATTCTTAGGTAAAGAAGAAAAAGCACACACCATATTGGAGGCCATTAAAACTCACAATGAAAAAATGAAAGCATTGGTGGAGAAAGAAGAATATGCGCCTGGCACGCTTAGAAGATTTGAAGTATTGGAAAGGCATGTAGAAGAGTTCATTGCCGCCAAATACAACAGAACCGATTTTAATGTAAAACGTATAGACCACGAGTTTATCCACGGTTTTGACTTCTACCTGCATACGGTAAAGGAAAACGATACCAACACCGCAAATAAGCATATTAAAAATCTCAAAAAGATCGTAAGCATCTGCCGGAAGTATAAATGGATTAATACCGACCCTTTCTTTGGGCATACGCTTAAATCAAAACCTGTCCACAGGGAATTTTTAACCGCAGATGAATTGCATAAGATCACCGAAAAACAGTTTACTACCGCAAGGTTATCGCAGGTACGTGACTTTTTCCTGTTCAGTTGTTATACCGGACTTTCTTATGCAGATGTTCAAAAACTTAAACTAGCCGATGTAAGTATTGGGGTTGACGGCGAACGTTGGATATTTACCTACAGAAAAAAAACAGATACAAGGGTGGCAATACCTTTGCTGCCAATAGCGGCAAGCATTCTGGAAAAGTACAAAGATCACCCTTATTGCCTTCATAACAACAAGGCTCTACCAATTTCAAGCAATCAAAAGATGAACGAATATCTGGTTGAAATTGCGGCACTTTCAGGCGTTAATAAAACATTAGGAAACCGGATAGCCAAACGGACTTTTGGCACCACCGTAACTTTATTGAACGGTGTACCTATCGAAAGCGTATCTAAAATGCTTGGGCACACCAATATCCGTACTACACAATTATATGCCAAAGTATTGGATACCAAAGTAAGTGAAGATATGGCGCCACTTATGGGGAAATTTGTTGCTCAACATACCAAAGCTAATGAAGTTACAGAATCGAAAATAAGCGCTGATATTGCCTTGATCCGGGAAAAATACACTGTAGTAACACCAGAAATGGAAGAAGCGTCGTAATAAAAGCAATAGCACTTTTCATCTACTGACCACGTATTGTTATTGCAATGCGTGGTTTTTGTCCCACTGCAAAGGGTGCCGATCATATACCACACGACCAATGTACTATGGCAGGAAACCAAGGTAAACAACTCCGTAAATGCCCAGAGCGAGAACAGCGGGTTGGCTTACGTGTGATGGGGTTTCGCAGGCCGCACCGTGCGGGTGGTGCTGATTAATAAGCAAATATATGTCAAGGATTACCAGCTCTTTAAATTTAGGTTGTCTATTTCCTTAAAGTGCTTGTCCTTGGTGTGTAACTTTAGGTCAAATTGCTTTGATACTGCGGCTATCCACATGTCATTCTCCGGTATTGGCTTACCTTTTTGCAACAAGGCAGTTTTGATTAAGGCATAGTGATTTGCTGTTTCATCATCAGCAATAAGAACATTACACCTTTCTAGAAAAGAGTTGATCTGTTTAATGTGCTTTTTTGGGTTAGCTGATCTGTAAGCACCCAGATATAGTTCCCCTAATACAGCAAAAGGAATATTTATTTCCTCCTCTAAGGTTTCAAGAAACTCTGTAATTGTTGGATTGCCTTTAAATAACTCAATAACGATATTGGTGTCTAATAGGTTACTTCCAGTCATCTGGGTGGATTGTTTCACAAGATTCTGCAATAATACGTTCCATTTCTTCCGCCTCGTCCTTCGACCAGATTCCAGAAAAATCTTTTAAGCTTAGCGTTTTCTTAACTGTTCTATTATTGGTATTCTTTAATAGCTTCTCCAAAGCAGATAAAGTAGCTTCACTCTTTACTTTGAGCATTTCTTCTATCAAATGTAATTTACGTGTTTCTATGTGCATGGATATGATATTGAGTGTTAACACAAAAATAAAGAATTATTTCTACAATAACCATACCCCTAAATCCTAATGAACATGAACAATTGATAGGTAAACATGTAATTTCAATTTTTTAATTTTTTCGTGATCTTTATTTATCAATAAACCTATATCCCATCCTTAGTTGATCTACAAAATCTTTAAAATCACCGTCATAGTGTTTCTTTAGTACTAAGAGCTGAAATTGGCTTTGCTGAAAATAAGTAAGCAGTTCGCTATCTACAACAGAGTTCAATAGCACATATTTTCTCGGGCTGTAGCTCAGCATAGCAAAGAAAGCGGTATTGAAGTAATATTGTAGCGGATGTATTTTTCCTAGAAGCATTAATCGAAGCTCCAGTTTATAATAATCGCCCTTATCTTTCCATAGAAAGCAGATTTCTGGTGTTTCATTATTAACTTCGCATGGAGTCATATACGATCTTATCGGTTTGCTCTTTACATTACGCATTCCATACGTATAACTGTAGTGTGTATACAGCCTTCCTGAAAGTAAAGGGAGCGCCTTTTGCCATAGCTCAAAAAGCTGATTGAAATTATATTGGTTCTGTTTCCGTTTTTCAGCTAGACTATGAGCGTCTTCTTTATATTCTGGGTTAGCAACTAAGGCTATCTTTTTCATGTCGAAGCAAATCTCAACGAGGCTTTGCTGTTCGTCCGTAAGATCAATTTCCGAAAGGTGCATTTCATTAAGTACGTATGTTTTAAAGCTCCTAACTCCCGTTTTGCCTTTGTTCAATATACCTATACAAGGAATTAGAAAAGGGTAATGGTTAGTTCGGTATCTTTCATTGTTAGTGTCTGCCAAGCAGAAACTCAATACGATGTGGGTCTCACTCGGTGGCTGTTCCTGAATTGAGGGAACTGCTTTTCGTAGCTCAATTATATTTGCAGATATATTAGGAAGTTGTTTTCCAGGTTTATATAAGCCTTTATACCTCACTTTTGATGATACATATAAACTGTCCTTTGACTTATGGATCATCAGATACTTAGATACCCCTGTTTCCTGATCAAAGAATCCCGGCCAATAATAGTCCTCGAAATCGTATTCAGTATGATAGTACATCAGTTGGTTAAGCGAAAAATAAGCGTATCGGCTCAAATAGTTTTCATGGGTATCAACGCTGCAGCTCACCAGTAGTTTGGATGTGGTGACTTTGATATAAACAAGCTCTTCAGGCTCTTTGTCCAGAATTACACCTATTACGAGCAGTTCATTGCTGAAAGATATTTTTCTGATTTTAATGGGGAAATAACCCCTTTTGGGTTTTCTGATTTCGGAATATTGGTTCAGTGTATTTTCTGTAAGTATTCTTGTATTTGGCGTAAAGGGCAAATGAAAGAAGTTCATCGATGGAATAGTTTTATCCGGCATAATCCACCTCTCTTTCTTTTTTTAGTTGTGTGTAGGATTCTGCCACTTGTGCAAGGGATTTTATCTTGTCACTGCACATAATTTCAGTAAGCTTTAAAAAGGTTGAAACACGGGTGAAAATTTGCTCCGCATCGACTAGTTCAACCTTAAAGTTATCCTTGTAACGTGCAGCGGAATAACTTTTTACCATAATGTCAAAGAGCCGTTTGTCCTCTTCACTGCCCGATAAAAATAGCCTTGATGGTGCCGGAGAAAAGCTATCGCACAACCGAAGTTGTCTATACAGGTTGTGTATATCAGAACGGTAAGCCAGATGAACCCTGATCAAAACAATACAGCATTGTTCTACTACCTGATGTGCCATAAATGCACTAAGATTGTAATGTTGGTTGGTCAGGCATTCTTTTGCACTTTTTAAAAAACCTGTTGCCAACGGAAAGCGATGGTTGTAATGTTTTTGGGCTTTTACTGCTCCCTGTGTGGGAATCAAACTTATAGCCTGGAAAGGTTGTACCATACCATCCCGACTATAGAGAATTTTACCCTCGTTATAAATGGTAATGAAAAACCTGTTATTGGCCTTTATTGCCGCTGCAATGGTTTCTTGCCCATGAGCCAATATGGTGATTTTTCCGAAAGGGTATTTATTATTGGCAAAGTCTTGCACCTCGTGTTCAATTCTGGTGACGCTTTCTGTGACCATCAGCAAAAAATAATGATAGTTTTCTGTACTATGGTTCTGTATAAAGCACCCGTTATTGACTTTAAAATCGATGTATTTTCCAAAGCTATATATTTGCTCGGGCTTGAATTTTTGAACCAGCTCTTTTATAAAGGCTGAAAAATTTTCTTTCTGGAACTGACCAGATTGCGAGAATTGTGTTTCCATAATCGTGACATTTTTGATTTCTGAGATCAAAAATGAGGTACGGCAATGCCGTAACCTACCAATTAAATTGGTATCTTACTACAATACATTGGTTCATTACTATCTTAGGAATTTATTATATTTGCTTTATGGAAACGCCTACAAAATCTAACAAAGTGCATATCGGCAGAAAGATCAGCCGTATCAGGGAAATACGTGGTATAAAACAAGATTTTCTTGCTATTGAACTTGGCGTAAGCCAGCAGACTATCTCAAAGATTGAGCAGAGTGAGGAAGTTGAAGTTGCAACATTAGAAAAAATAGCAAAGGTCTTAGGCCTCAGCGTGGATGCTATTAAAAATTTCAGTGAAGAGGCTGTTTTTAATATAATTGGAAATACTTACCACGATAATTCAGCATCGTTAAATTATCAATGCTCATTTAATCCTTTGGATAAGATTGTAGAACTTTATGATGAGAAGGTAGCCCTTTTGGAGCGTTTGTTACAGAGTGAGCATGAAAAGGTAGAATTATTGAAAAAAGGAAATCAGTAAGCTTTCTATCAAGTTCATAAAATACAAGAGAGACGGCTCATAGTGAACCGTCTCTCTTTATTTAAAACCATCTCGCTAGACTTTTGCAACGAAAATTTTATTGTGGTATAGCTCCGATTTGAGTCATTAAAGCTAGCAAATCAGGTTGTCCTATTTCTTCTATGATCTGGTTGTCAGACAAACGATAAAAATTCATTGCGCTAACTGCGATTGGTTTTCCGGTTGCGGATACTCCGAAGAAGGTTCCTTTATGGGTTCCCTTCATTGTAAATCTAACGGCTACTTTGTCATTCTCAGCGATCATATCTTCGATACTCCATTGAATATCAGGAAAGCCGCTGCGCATCATTCCTATAATCGTTAGATAACCTTTAGGCCCTTGCAACGGATCAGCCTGAAAAGGCACATAGAATTTCGCAGCAGGACTTATTAGTTGTTGAGCCAAATTTTCATCAGCAGTATTAATGAATTGTAAAAATTGATTGAAGAATTCTTTTGTTGCTCCCATTTTATATTTTTTTGACTTGTAAAACTGAGTTGTTATACGATGCAAAGATGGTTTACAAATGTCTTTCCAGCCAATAAACAAGCTTAAGAAATAGTCTTAATGTAGTTTAAGGGTAACTATTATTTTAATGATATATCTTTTCTGATTTTGCTCAGAAATTCAGGTGTGATGCCCAAATAGGAAGCTATCTGAGTATTGGGTAATCTTGATGATAGCTCGGTATACTGTTCAAGAAAATCCAGATATCGTTGCTCTGCATTTGAACTGAAATTTTGTAACAAGCGGGTTTGAAGTTCAATAAATTTTTCCTCCACGATCACCCGAAAGTTTCTGTCAAACTTTGGTGAATTCACAAAAAGATAAAGCAAGTCCTGCTTCTCAATCTGCAAAATTGTAGAAGGTTCAATTGCCTCTATGAACAGTTTGCTTGGTTTTTCCGAATAGAAACTTCCCAGGTCAGCAACCCAATCATTTTCTGCTGCAAACCTTAGATTATGTTCCGTCCCTTTTTCATCAATGCCATACATTTTAAAACAGCCTTTCTCAACAAATGTATAATGTTTGCAAACAAAGCCTTCCTGTAAGATCATCTGCCTCCGTTTTATTTTCCTTGGTGTTACTCTTTCGGAAAGCAAAATTATTTCATCGGAATTTAGCGGAAGGTACTTTTTAAAATATTCAATTAAAGGTTGTATCGTCAAGTTTTTGATATTAAGCCTGTTTAGTTTTTACAGAAAGGAGTTCCTAAATAAATCAGCAATTTAGAGATCCAAAAATAGAACTAAATTCTGTAAATCATTAACAATGATAAATTGGATAAATGGATTTTAATTCATTTAAGCAAAATTAAAAGAACTAAAATTAATTAGATATATGGAGGCTGCTCTGTCGCTGTTCAGATATAAAGTCATCTGCTTATCCCGTAATCCTGTGATTCCCTTTGCTTTTTTTTCTTACGTTTGGATGGCTCACCTGGATTTTCTTCGGGTGCGATGTAAACAGGCTCCATAAGAAGACTTAACAGGTCAGCACCTATCTTTCCAGTTGTAGAAATCATTTCCCCGACACTTTCAAATACTCATTCAGCAAAGCTTCTCCCCAAATCGTTAATAATGGTCTGGTTAGACTTTTGGTTAGGAATGTTTTCCAATAGGTTCATCTGTGTTTTCTGCGCGATAGTCCCATTTTGCATCGTGTTGGCATTACATCTCATTTTTTTATTGTTGATAATAACGATATTATTAGCAGTTAAACCGCCACTTAATTCCGGCAAAAAGCACGCTTAAACGCTTTTCTTAATGCTCTTTAAGCGCTTTTCGTTGCTTTAATCAACGATCCAATTTTGAAAGACCAGGTTTGAACAGGTGCTAATGACGCCAGACGATCGCTGGGATATCAATTCACGCTGGCTTTTCCCGACACCGAGCTATTTTCCGAACGAACAAAAAAATCATACTATGCCCTTTGAAATATCAAAAATTCATCCGACATTTGTGTTATACAAAATTGTCAGACACTATGTTGAATAGCGAGGTTACTACAGATACCGAAACACAGATTAAACTTGCCGCCAGAAAAATTTTTTTACAAAAAGGTCTGGCAGGTACTCGGTTGCAAGAAATTGCCGATGAAGCCGGTATTGGACGCACGGCACTTCATTATTATTTCCGTAGTAAAGAAAAGCTTTTTGCAGTAGTCTGGAAGGATTTCTTCGGCGAGTTGGCCGCACGGATGCTTGATCTTAATGCCGACAATTATACTATCGTAGAAAAAATGCAGCTTTTTGCCGGTCACTACATGGACGATGCTATGCAGAAGCCAGAAGTTGATATATTTTTGTTGAACGAATTCAACAAAAACCCTGCATTGTTTCAGGATATTCAAAAGCTTCTTCAGAAAGATTTTTATGAATATTTTAAAACAGGAATTGCCGAGGCTGTCAAAAGAGGTGAAATGATAGGGAATCCGGAACAAATCTTTCTCACCTTTCTGTCTTCCTGTATGTTTCCATTCGCAGGGATGGGCATGATCAAGTCTTTGCTGAATCTTTCCGACAAAGCTTATTTAAACTTAATGAAAGAACGAAAACAGTATCTGATTGATTTTTTGGCAAACGCGTTTAAGGCTTAGTTTTTTTATCTAATATTCGACAAAAATGTCGAACAATCACATAAAACATTTACGTTAAAAGCTAAATATATTATGAAGTTTGATGTATCAAGAAACAGCTCAACCACATTTTTATTCAGTATTCGACAAGAATGTCGAACAATTATATAAAACATTTAAATAAAAAGCTTAGTATATTATGAAGTTTGATGTATCAAGAAATAGCTCAGCCACATTTTTACACACTATTTGACAAAAATATCCAACAATTAAATAAAATAAAAAGTATGAAACCAAAAAAAAATGCCTTCGGTATATCATTTGTAATATTGATTAGCATAAGTTCGATGGCTCATGCGCAGACGCACTATACGCTTGCCCACTGCACAGAAATAGCCCTTAGGCAAAGTCTACAACTCAAAGCAGTTACGCTTGATTTTGACAAAGCTAACGCCGGCATCAGGCAGGCTTACAGTGCGCTACTGCCAAACATTAGTGCCAGCGGCTCTTATCAGTATTCGCCCCAGATTCAAACCTCCATCCTCCCTGCTTCGACCTTTGGAGGAACTGAAGGCACGTATATCCCTGCACGTCTAGGCATCGACCAGACCAAATTAGTGTCTGCTGAACTAAGCCAGAACATTTACAATGCATCGGCCAAAATAGAGCTAAAAGCGGCGAAAGTTCTGCTGGCTGGCAGTCAGCTTCAGATCAGAAGCTCACAGGAAGACTTGGTCTACAATGTCGCTGCTACCTACTACAACATCCAATCGCTGTTAAAACAGGAAGAACTAAGCGGTCAAAGCCTGCAAAATACCGAAACCTTACTAAAAGGCACTTCGGAGCAGTTGCGGGCAGGGCTTGCTACCCAGACCGACGTAGATAGGCTGACCGTTACCCGTGACAATAGTAAGGCCGATCTGGAAGGGCTTCAGAACTCCAAAGAAAAATATTACAACCTGCTTAAAGTGCTGATGAACATGCCACTCAGCGAATCCGTCAGTATCGATACCTTCACTGAAAACGAAATAAGTCACAAGGCAGACAGCGACTATGACGCGGCTAAAAAAACAAATTATTTACAGTTGCTTCAAAACAAACGAATTGCCGAACTCGAATACAAGAACATAAAAGCAGGTTACTTGCCAACAGTATCACTTTATGCCAATTATGGGCTATATGGATATAACGTTAACGCCAATCCATTCAAAAATATCAACGACAAGCTCTATCCGGCGTCCAACATTGGGATTAAATTCAAAATATCCATTTTTGATGGTTTTAATACCAAATACCAAGCCCAGCAAAAACAACTTGAAATTGGCAAGCTTGATGTTCAGGCCACACAGATATTGCAGCAAAACGATAAGGATGTTGCTAATGCCCGGGCAGATATACGAAGCAATATGATCACATATGAAAACCAGAAAAGAAACTTGGCCCTAGCTCAAAAGGTATTGGCTGATATCAATCAGCAGTATCAGAGTGGGATCGTTAAAGTCAGTGATGTGATTAATACTACAAGCGATCTGCAATCGGCACAAACAAAATACGTTACGGCACTGATCAATATTAAACAGGCAGAACTAAACCTGAAACAAGCCCAGGGTACCCTGCTCCCATAAAATTTCAAATTAATATAAACATAGATTAGATCAAACATCATAACAACACAAAACCATGAACAAAATAACAAAAACGGTTTTAACGGTCGTCATTGCTGGCGCCCTGTTAGCTGCGGTGGCTTTCAAACTGACCAGCAACAAAGAAGAGCTCACCGAAAAGATTTACCAACCCGATGTCAACACCGCTGTAATGGTGCAGATAGATTCAGTAAAAATGGCACGGTTTGACCAGTCGGTTACTTTTACGGGTTCTTTTGCACCCAACCGTGAAGTAACCCTTGGTACTGAGACAACCGGAAAAGTGATCAAAGTCAATATCCAGGAAGGCTCCCGAGTGGCAGCTGGCAGCGTGATTGCCCAGCTCGATAGTGACCTTTTGAAAACCCAACTACAATCAGCAAATGCTAGTTACGACAGAGCCGTCAGTACGCTCACCAGGTATCAGCAGGCAGTTTCAGGGGTCACCCAGTTACAAATAGACAACGCCAAAACAGACGTTCTTATTACAAAAGCCCAGATCGACCAGCTTAAAAAACAGATCAGCCAGTGTACCATTCATGCACCTTCTGCTGGTGTGATCATCAGCCGGAATTTCGATCTGGGGGCTATCGTATCCCCAGGCATGCAAATGGCAACCCTGATCGATATCAGTTCCTTAAAACTTGAAATCAATGTTCCTGAAAAAAATATTGCCCAGTTTAAAACAGGACAAGCTATTGATGTAACCTCTGATGTTCACCCCGGTACCAAATTTAAAGGAATAGTAGAAATGATTGGATCAGATGCGGACGCCTCGCACAATTTTCAGATCAAAGTCCGTGTAGCCAACAACAATTCCGCTTTACGGTCGGGTATGTACGGAACTGTTGAGCTTACAAATACGCTTTCAGCTGACGCCTTGACCGTTCCCCGTTCAGCCATCATCGGATCTTCGGCAAAACCACAGGTATATGTGATTGAAAATAATGTTGCGAAAATTCGGGATATCCAGCTCGGTAGCGGGAACGAAAACCGCGTTCAGGTAACCAGCGGACTAGCCGCAGGCAACCTAGTTGCATCAGGCGGACTTGTTAATCTCAGTGATGGTTCACGGGTATCCATTGCAAAATAAAAGAACCTGCAAGTTGCCAGGTTATTCAAGCTAAAACAACATAAAAAATGTCATTAACCGAAATTTCAATCAAACGCCCCTCGCTGATCATTGTGATCTTCACAGTCCTTCTCGCCGGGGGTATATTTTGCTACACCAAGCTAAGCTATGAGCTGATGCCTGAAATGAGTAAGCCAACGCTGGTGATCACCACGCAATACCCAGGAGCTGCACCTGTCAATGTGGAGCAGACTGTTACAAAAAAAATAGAAGATGTACTCAGCGGTGTGGATGGTATCAAAACAGTATCCTCGCAGTCACTGGAAAGTAACTCGATCATTACAGCCGAATTTAATGTCGGAAGCGATATAGACAGTAAACAACAGGAAGTACAAAGGAAAATCAACAACATTTTAAGTGATCTTCCTTCTGATGTGAAGTCTCCAAGCATCTCCAAGGTGACACCAAGCGACCAGCCCATTATTCAGCTGGCAGCCGTATCTAAATTAAGCGGTTCTGAATTTTACGATGTCATCAAAAATGAGATAAACCCCCAGTTTCAGCAAATCACAGGTGTGGGCGAAATAACGGTCATTGGCGGCCAAGAAAGGGAAATACAGGTCAATGTACTAAAAGACAAACTGGACTATTACGGGCTTTCGATCCTGAATGTTACCCAGAAGATTACCAACGCGAACGTAGAGTTTCCGGCGGGAAAAGTTAAATCTGAGAATAACGGTCAGATGACAGTCAGGCTAACCGGCAAGTTTTCTTCGGTCGCCCAATTGAATGATTTGACCGTCGCTCTACCCTCGGCAGGCAGTCCGGTTAAACTAAGTGACGTTGCTACCGTTACTGATGTTACAAAGGAACCTGCATCCGTCTTTCGCTATAATGGCGAAAATGCTATTGGTCTTTTGATCAAAAAGCAGGGGGATGCCAATGCGGTCGATATCAGCAGGCAAGTTAAAACAAAGATCTCAGCCATCCAAAACAAGTATGCCAGTAAAGGCGTGAAATTCATCATTGCAGACGATACAGCGGATTACACTTTAGAGTCTGCAGACGGCGTAGTACATGACCTTGAAATTTCGGTGCTGCTGGTAGCGGCCATTATGCTTTTGTTCCTGCACAGTATCCGCGATTCGCTGATCGTCCTGGTGGCAATTCCGACCTCGCTGATTTCTACCTTTATCGCGATGTATTTCTTTGGTTTTAGTCTGAACCTGATGAGTTTGCTCGCTCTTTCTCTTGTTATCGGGATTTTGGTCGACGACAGTATTGTGGTACTTGAAAACATCCACCGCCACCTTCACATGGGAAAAAATAAACGTCAAGCAGCGCTTGACGGAAGAAATGAAATAGGTTTCTCTGCCCTTGCAATTACAACAGTGGATGTGGTGGTGTTTGGCCCGTTGTGTGTGATCCAAAATACAATTGGCGACGTACTTCGCCAGTATGCCGTTACCATTGTCATAGCGACACTGATGAGCTTGTTTGTATGTTATACGCTGACCCCCTGGCTGGCATCACGCTTTGGCAAGGTAACTGTGCTGGACAACAAAAATATGTTTCACAAAGTATTGATCCAGTTTGAAAAGCTTCTTGACGGGCTTACCGCCTGGTACGTCGGCGCGCTTCAATGGACATTAAAGCATAAATTAATCACGGCAGGGTTCGTGCTGACGCTTTTTGCGGCGATTGGCTTGGTGATGAACATGGGCATCATTGGCAAGGAATTTATTACACAAACCGATAAAGGACAATTCAGACTCGCCCTGGAATACGACAAAAGCCTGACAGTTAAGCAAAATAACTTACTCAGTTATGAAATTGAGAGTTATCTGCGCCAGCAGTCTGATGTTACCACCGTATTCAGTAATGTGGCAGGCAGTAGCACTTCCTCAATCGTAGCCGGTGTGGGATCCGATTATAAAACCGAATTAACCGTGACACTGGTTGACAAAGATAAGCGTGCGCTTTCAACCGAAAAACTGATGCTTAAAAAAAGTCAGCAGATTGCCAAACATTTTGCTGGCGTGAAGGTTAGCCCAAGTATGGTTAGCATGGTAAACATGGGCGATCCGATCCAGATCGTTTTGAACGGAGAAGATAACGACCAGCTGATGAAAGTGGCCAATGAACTGAAATCCAGGATAGCGGCAATGCCCGGAGCGATAAATACGAATCTTAGCGTTGAGGCCGGGAACCCTGAGGTGGAAGTCAATATTAACCGTGAACAAATGGGGCAGTTAGGCCTGAACATTTACAGTGTCGGCACAACATTACAAAACGCCTATTCAGGAAATGACGACGCAAAATATCGTGTCGGTAACAATGAATATGATATCCGGGTCAAGTTTGATGATTTTAATAAACACGATGTGGAAGATGTTAAGAATATTTCTTTTATCAATGATGTCGGCAAGTCTATCAAGCTATCGCAGTTTGCCAATATCGTGCAGGGAAGCGGCCCCAGTGTATTGGAGCGTAAGGGCAGAAGAACCTCCGTTACGGTAAAAAGCAATGTACTCGGCCTGCCATCAGGTAACGTGGTCGACAAAATCAAGCAATCGCTGATGGAAAAGCCTCTGCCTGCCGGTATTGATTTACGGTGGAGTGGAGATGCTGAGCGCCAGGCAGATTCCTTCGGTGCACTGGCTGCAGCTATTGTCGCTGCCATTTTCCTGATGTACCTTGTTATGGTGGCCTTGTATAATAACTTCATATACCCCTTTGTAGTGCTTTTCGCTATTCCGGTGGCATTTCTAGGTGTTTTTCTCGCACTTGCACTGACCAAATCTTCCATGAGTATTTTCACCATTCTGGGTATGATCATGCTTTTGGGGCTTGTAGCAAAAAATGCCATCCTGATCGTCGATTTCGCCAACCAGCGCAAGGAACATGGCGACAGTACCTGGACAGCTTTAATAAAAGCCGGACAAACCAGGCTACGGCCTATTTTGATGACGACCATTGCCATGGTAATTGGTATGATTCCTATTGCCACCAGTACCGCTCCGGGCAGTGAATGGAAAAATGGCCTTGCATGGGTGGTGATCGGTGGATTGTCTACCAGTCTTTGCCTTACCGTGTTTGTGGTGCCGATGGTGTACTACTGCGTTGATAGGATCGGAGATAAATACAGACAAAGGTTCCCAAGGAAGGAAGATCACTCCAGTAGCGTGTCAGTATCTGTGCATTAACAAGATTGATCCCCGGTTCACGCTACTCTATCAAGTGGCGGAGATCGGGGATTGTTATCCTAACCATAGACCGTTTACCTAAAATGAAAAAAATCTTCATCAGTGGCGGTGGACTTGCCGGATTGGAACTTGCGAAAGGGATGTCAGGCAATAAACAGTTTGATGTTCTTTAATAGATCAGAATAATTATAATGTCTTTTCCCCATTCATTTTGGTATCTTCAAATAAATTAGCCTAATTGTATAATGTTCGTAAAGCTTTGGTAAGATTCAGAAAATAGCTTTCATTAAATTTGATTTTTCCTTTTGTAATCCGGAGAATTCTGCCGCAAATGTGTCAATTAGTCTTAACTCCCCGAAGAGCCCCATCGTATTCTGATTTTACTTTACAGTCTTGAAAGTGAGCAAGTTTGAAGTTGCCCGGTCGCAATTTGTGACGCATAACGGTTTGAGTATTGGCGGCGGTTGTTTTTCAATTCCATTCCGTCTTCACTTTTTCACGGTGTAATAGTCCCCACTCTCTCAATGCCACAATTACAGCACCAAGCGAATTTGTATATTCTGTCAGTTCGTATTCAATGCCTACAGGTTTCGTTCCGTAAACACGTCGGGTTATAAAACCATTTAATTCTAGTTCTTTTAATTCGTGTGAAAGCACTTTTGCAGAAATCTTATTTATTGTCCTTTTAATTTCACCAAAATGCTTGTTGCCTTCAAGCATTGCAACTAAAATTGGAATCCTCCATTTTCCGCCCAATACATATAATGCGTCTTGTATTGGGCCTAATGAGGATTTACATTCAGTTAGATTAGGAAATAGCTCGATAGATTTCTTTAGTTGTTTTGTTATCTCAATCATAAAGTTAGTTACTTAAAGGTAAGTAGTTACATTTGGGTAACCACTTACATTTTGTAAGCAATTTAGGTATTTTTGTTACACTAAAATTAAAATGTAAGTAAATGGTAAAAACTATTGCAATAATTGGTGCCGGTCCAGGTGTTGGATTTGCTGTGGCAAAACGTTTTGGGAAAGAAGGTTACAATGTAGCTCTTTTGGCAAGAAGTGAAGAAAAATTAAATGATCTGGTTAAACAGCTTGAAGCACAAGAAATTTCGGTTGCTTCTTTTTACGCTGATGTTTTGGATAGAAATTCTTTAAAAGATGCTTTGGTTGCTGTAAAAAAACATTTTGGCTCTATTGATGTTATTGAATTTAGCCCTACTCCTTCAATGGA
>NZ_RCCK01000011.1 GCF_003664035.1 Pedobacter alluvionis | reverse complement strand
ACAGTAACTGGTGGTCCGGTAACATTACTTCCTGGCGCAGCAGACCTATCAAGCTTCACTGCTTCTTACACTGTAACACAGGCCGATATTGATAAAGGTGCTGTTTACAACATTGCAACAGCCACTGGTAAAGATCCTAAAGGAAACAACGTTACCGATCAGTCTGAAAGCGGTAACCCTTCAGGTCCTGGTACGCCTCCTGTTGATCCTGCCTGTCCGGATTGCACGGTTACGCCACTTCCACAAACCCCGGTTATTAAATTAACTAAAACCGGAACGTATGCAGATACCAATGGCGACGGCAAGGTAAACCTTGGCGACAAGATCAGCTATACCTTCAAAGTTGAAAATACTGGTAACGTAACGGTGATTGACATCGTTATTACTGACCCTAAAGTAACAGTAACTGGTGGACCGGTAACATTACTTCCTGGCGCAGCAGACTTAACTACATTTACTGCTTCTTATACGGTAACACAAGCCGATATTGATAAAGGTGCTGTTTACAACATTGCAACAGCAACTGGTAAAGATCCTAAAGGAAACAACGTTACCGATCAGTCTGAAAGTGGTAACCCTTCAGGTCCTGGTACACCTCCTGTTGATCCTGCCTGTCCGGATTGCACAATCACACCACTTCCACAAACCCCGGTTATTAAATTAACTAAAACCGGAACTTATGCTGATACGAATGGTGATGGTAAAGTAAACCTTGGCGACAAGATCAGCTATACTTTCAAAGTTGAAAACACTGGTAACGTAACGGTGAGTGACATCGTTATTACTGACCCTAAAGTAACAGTAACTGGTGGGCCGGTAACTTTACTTCCTGGCGCAGCCGACTTAACTACATTTACTGCTTCTTATACAGTAACACAAGCCGATATTGATAAAGGTGCTGTTTACAACATTGCAACAGCAACTGGTAAAGATCCTAAAGGAAACAACGTTACCGATCAGTCTGAAAGCGGTAACCCTTCAGGTCCTGGTACGCCTCCTGTTGATCCTGCCTGTCCGGATTGCACGGTTACTCCACTTCCACAAACTGGTGCTTTGGTACTTGTTAAAAAGGTAACTAACGTGGGAACTGGTGTAGAGGGTGCCTTCGTGTTAAACAACAACATCGAATACACCTTCACGATCACTAATACAGGCAACACAACATTGAGCAATATTGTTCTTAATGATCCTTTGATCTTTGCCGGCATAAAAGTGATCTCTGGAGCACTTGCGCCAGGTGCCTCGGTAACTCATAAGGAAACTTATAAAATTACAGCTGCAGATATTGATAACGGAAAGGTAACAAACACTGCAGTGGTAACGGCCAAAGATCCTAAAGGCAACGATGTGAAAGACACATCGGGTACAGATACCGACAATGATACGGCTACGGAAACACCTTTAGCTAAACCGCCTGTAGCGAAAGATGACATTGGTAAAACGCAGCAAAATAAACCGGTAACCGTCAATGTTCAAACTAATGATCTTCCTGGAAGCAAGCCTTTGGTGCCTGGAAGTACAACTGTGATTACCAATCCTGCTCATGGTACGGTTAAGCTGAATACAGATGGTACAGTAAATTACACACCTGATAACGGATATACCGGAACGGACACTTTTACGTATACCGTCACTGATGAAAACGGTCAGGTATCTAACTCTGCAACGGTAACAATTACTGTGATTCCTTCTAAACCGGTCGCAATTGATGATCATGCCGAAACGGAATACAATAAGCCGGTATCAATTCCTGTACTTACCAACGACAGGATCGACGGATCTCCATTCGACAGATCGACGGTTGAAATTATTTCGTCTCCGGCGCATGGAACACTGGTATTTAATGCCGACGGAACTGTAATCTATACGCCATATAGCGGCTACACCGGTAAAGACCAGTTTACTTATCGCGTAAAAGACGAGAATGGAAACTGGACCAATGTGGCTATCGCGACTATTGATGTAACGGGCTTCTTTATACCTAATGTGTTTACGCCTAATGGTGATGGAAAGAATGATCTGTTCGTAATCGTAGGTATCGAAAACTACCAACAGGTAGAAATTGCAATCTTTAACAGATGGGGTAATGAAGTATACCGTAACAGCAACTACAAAAACACGTGGGACGGTCAGGGCCTAAACGCAGGCACCTATTACTACATGATCACGCTGAGAAACGGTAACGATAAGCAGATTAAAAAAGGTTGGGTTTTAATTAAAAAATAAGTGTGCGGCCGGGCAACCGGCCATATCAAAAAAGCTATGAAGATAAAAGGCATAAATAAATTAATACTGGTAGTAGCTTTGCTATGTTGTGGAACTACTCCGGTTCTTGCACAGCAGAACATCCAGTTTACACAATATATTTTCAATTCATTGAGCGTAAACCCGGCTTATGCCGGTTATAAGGAGGAATGGTTTGCCCAGATGGCTCTCAGAAGCCAATGGACAGGCATTCAGGGTGCTCCGAGGACCAGGCAGATTTCTATCGATGGGGTTCTGGATCCGTATACGAAAAGAATGGGCCTGGGCTTACAGATTACGGCTGATAAGCTCGGTCCACAATCGGCAAACTCTGCTTATGTCAATTATGCGTACCGAATCCGGTTAAATGATGAAGACACAAGAAGATTGAGTTTTGGAGTTGGTGTCGGCCTCACGCAATATGGTTTAGATGGAAGCATGCTTAACCCGGTAGATGGTGGTGATCAATCGCTGCCAGTTGGTAAAATCAGCAATATTATTCCTGATGCCAGGTTTGGAGTGTACTACTCAAGTCCTAAATTTTATATTGGCGCGTCTGTAATGGATCTATTTTCTAAATCCTACGACAATGCAATCTTCCGTTGGAGCGATGGTAGTAATGAAAATATCAGGCGCCAGCGTCATATGTATTTGATTACGGGCATGTTGGTCGATCTGAATGACGATACTAAATTGCGACCGAGTATTATGATTAAAGAGGATTTTAAAGGGCCAACAAGTTTAGATGTAGGCGCAATGGTCATCTTCGGCGGCAAAGTATGGTTCGGTGGGGCATACCGCACCGGTGTAAAAACCTGGAAGAAAAAATATACTGATGGACAGGATCTTAGTCAATTGAACGCAATTTCAGGCATCGCCCAATTTTATGTGGACAAACGTTTTCGCATCGGCTATTCTTACGATTATGCGCTGAGTAAGCTCGGAAGCATCTCAAACGGCACGCACGAGATCACCCTCGGTATCACCTTCCCACGGAAGGATATTCGTTTACTGAGTCCAAGATTTTTTTAATATGATACTTTGTTACATCCTAAAAGCAACAGCCGGCGTGGTCTGGCTGATGTTATTATCCATCTTAGTCGTGTCGGCTTTCATTATTGGCCTGGTAGAATTAATAGAACAGATTAAGATCACTTTAACCAAAAATTTGATATGAACAACCATTATAGGAAATTTAGTTTAGTCGTTGTTGTCCTCTCAATCCTGCTCGGATCGGCAAATGCTCAGGAACAACCCGGGGTCCGTGAAAGGGCTCAGATGCTTTTAAATCAATATAGCTATGCAAACGCTGCCACCCTAATCCAAAAACTGGTGGACAAGGATAATCCGCGACTTAAAGACCTTGAAAATCTCGCACTGTGTTACCGCAATATGAACGACTTTGAAGCTGCGGAAACCTGGTACTCTCGCGTTATCGCTATGCCTGAAAGTTCGGCCATCAACCTACTCTATTATGGCGAAATGCTGAAAGCAAATCTTAAATACGCAGAGGCAAAAAAGGTATTTGCTGACTATTCTGCCAAGATCGGGCTTACGCCTCAGGTGGCCTTGCAACTTGCAGGTTGCGACTCTGCCATTACCTGGATGGCAAATCCGCTCTCCTACCAGATTAGAAATGAAACGGGGGTAAACACACCGCTTTCGGAGTTCTCAGCCTACCCTGTGGGAAAACTTGTGTATTTTACCGGAGAGCCGGAAAATAAAGGATTGAACAGAACTTATGGCTGGACGGGAAATAGCTTTCTTAAAATCTATGCCTCAATGTCGGATATGGAGCATAACCTCACTAATCCTGTGGTGATAAAATCAGGCCTTAATGATGCTCCGTTTCATCAGGGACCGCTCGTGTCGGATAAGTCCCAAACCGTTTTCTACGTTACCCGCACTTACACAGGCAGCGAGGGTGAAGTGGGTAAAGCTGGCAAACGAAAATACAAAACAAGTAACCTGGAACTTTATATTTACACGAAGAATAAGCAGACGGGGACTTACCAGGTGCAGCCATTTGCGTATAACAAACCTAAAGAATACTCCGTGGGTCATGCAAGTCTGAGTTCCGACGAAAAAACGCTGTATTTTGTGTCTGATATGCCCGGAACATTAGGCGGAACAGATATCTGGTATAGCGAAATGCAGTCTGACGGTACCTGGGGAAAACCTATTAATGTAGGGCCATCGGTAAATACTGCCGGCAACGAAATGTTTCCTTCGGTAAGTGAAACTGGCACACTGTACTTTTCTACAGACGGATTGCCCGGCATGGGCGGCCTGGATATTTTCAGCAGCAAGGGTAGTAAATCCAACTGGACGAAAGCGGTAAATTTAAGGTATCCTGTTAACTCTGCTGCAGATGACTTTGCTTTCTTTACCACCGGGCCAACCCCTGATGGAATTACCGGATATCTGGCATCTAACCGTAAAGGTGGACAGGGTTCTGACGACATCTATACGTTCAACTACTCCCGTCCGAAAATCATTCTCGCGCTACGTGGGGTAGCGTTTAACAAGAAAACGCAGGAACGCCTTTCTGATGTGACAGTTACCCTGTCGAAGGACGGTTCAGGTATCGTAGCAAAAAAAATCAATGAACAGGATGGTACCTTCTTCTTTCAGCTTGATAAAGAAAGCGACTATAAAGTGCTTGGGACCAAAATAAAGTTCTACGCAGACTCAGCAATGTTAACCACAAAAGGGCTGACAAAATCAGACACTTTATATGCCGAATTGCGCTTAGAGCCATTGTTTGAGGAGGGTAAAACGCTGAGACTTGCAAATATTCATTACGACTTTGACAAGGACAATATCCGGGCTGATGCGGCAAAAATATTGAATGAGCTGGTCCGCACCATGAGGGATAACCCTACCCTGGAAATTGAACTTGCTTCTCATACAGATAGTCGTGGTGTAGATATCTACAACTTGGACCTTTCTCAACGGAGAGCAAGATCTGTAGTCAATTACCTGGTAAGCCGGGGTATCGCGAGAAGCAGGATGACTGCCAAAGGCTATGGCGAAACACGTTTGCTTAACCGCTGCTCAAATGGCGTGAGCTGTTCTGCAGCAGAACATCAGCAAAATAGAAGAACAGAATTCACCATTTTAAAATATTAGTAATAACACTTTCCTACCTGGCACACCAAGGTAGGAAAGCTCGTAAATTATGGATGATAAAGCATTAAAAGAACTAAGAGCCCGAGTGTGTTTAAAGGCCGGGCTCAGTTCTGTTACTCCCTGGGATTGCAGATTTTTGTCGGAAGAGATTTCTAAGAGCACTAAAAAAATGATCAGCGCAACTACCTTGAAAAGATTCTTCGGCCTGGTAGCCGTAAAATACAAACTATCAAAATATACGCTAAGTATATTGGAGGAATATGCGGATTAACGTTTACTTTTCATCAGCAAACCGTCCTTTTTTTTCATTCGTCTTTTTTTGAACAAGTAATCTTGGGGATAGAAGGGGGGACAATCTGTTAAGCTTATGTATCCGAATGGAATATAAAGATGAGTATGCTTATTTAAGACCTGCTTGATAGCAATATTCTCAGTGATATAATCATTTTTGTTAAATAATCATTTTGATTAAAATATGTAGAATGAGGCTCAGTGTGTTACGTATTTATTAATTAAAAAGTCGGTTAGTATAGTGATAAACTGAATATAGTGTATATATTTGCAGTCCTGAAAGGGAAAGAGGTTCGAACTTTAAAGAAGAACAAAAGGAGTGGTAGTTCAGCTGGTTAGAATGCCTGCCTGTCACGCAGGAGGTCGCGGGTTCGAGTCCCGTCCATTCCGCGAAAATAGTTTTAAATTTAACTAAAAGCCTGTAAATTAAATATTTACAGGCTTTTTCGTTTTCTGGAAACACCAAATTATTCATTTTTGGGTCAAGCAAAGAAAGTACTCTGCATGAAAAGGCCAGATAAGAGCAAGGGATTAAATCCAAAGAATAGATGGTAAGCCGACTGGTGCCAGCAAAATAAATGGGATAAATTACACCTGCTCCGTTATTACCTGCGCAATAGAAAGATTTAATATCTCAAATATTTGAACTACTCTCTCTAAAGGGGCATCCTTGATATTTCTTTCATTTTTAGAATAAACGTTCTGTGATATGCCTAATTCTTGTGCCATATATTCCTGGCTATAACCAAGAGTTAAACGGACTATCCTAATTTTTTCACTAACTTTCTTGTATCTGATTTCGTTCATATCTGAGAGTATTAATTCTAGAGAGCTGTAATATTAGACGATATAATAATCAGCTTCCGTTTACAATAACCTCAATTGTACATAAAAAGTATAATTGAAAAAGGAATTTTACACCAAATGGCGTTTTCAACGGGTCAAGACCAACCAGTTTTTTACACGAAACCTATTTAATGTTAGCGAAAACATATTTTCAACTCTAATTTAAACATATAGTGTTTAGCAGAATTAAATTTTAGCCTATATTTTTAGTTATTGCTTTTAGGGCAAAAATTAACTTAATTATCAACTTAAAACTGCTCTTCTCAGATCCAGTACGTACTGAGTGTATGAATTCATAAATATCAATCATGAAGTATTTTATAAATTTTCTTCCAGCTGTTTTTTTCGGAATTTTAGGAGTTGCTATTAACCATTTTCAATTGTTTGATTTAGGCCCAGGGTATAGTACACCATATGTTTTGATGGTAGCATTATTTATAGTCGGCGTTTATAAGACAATAAAACTTAAAAATAGCGCAAAGACTTACTGATCCTGTTACTGAAATTATTTGAAAAGGAAACATATAGTTTTTCAATCAACTGGCTAAATTGAAATCATAACATGATTGCGACTTGTTTCAAGCATGATGGAATGATTTTGCCTTCAAATTAGCGGAAGTTTCATCTTTGCAGGAATTTGGAAATGTGTCGCCATTTGCATTGTCGTAACTTTTTACTATCCAAAAAATCAACTATTTAGAAAAAATTAGCCTGTTAAGTTATCGGCTTAACAGGTTTTTTACGTAAATGTATGCCTCAATATAAATTGAACAACTGGTACTTATTAGTATCACTTATCTCAACGACTAGCCTATTAACTTACGCCTTTAGCCACTTGTTATTAACAAGAGATATTTATTATAACAGTTTTCAGGACCAATTAGATAATACCAGGATAGATGAGCTATTTGACTTTCGGACGAAGTACGAATGGATCAGCTATATCTTTATCCCAATTTGGTTGTTGCTCAAAAACTTTTTAATAAGTCTATGCCTGCAAGTCGGTCTACTTCTATGCAACACCAAAGTGAAATTTTCTGATACTTTTAGAATAGCTTTAACTGCAGAGTTCATTTTCCTGGTTCCACAAATAATAAGATTTTGTTGGTTTTTAATCTTTAAAACAGATTACACATTAAGACATTCAGCAATTTTACCCACTCTCGGCTTTGAATCTTTTTAAGATTGAAAACCTTTCTACACTGCTGTTATACCCACTGCAAACCTTTAATCTATTCGAGGTTTTATATTGGGTTCTATTGGCTGGAGGTATTAAACAGGCATTAAATACAGATCTGAATTATGGGATTAAGGTGGTATTCTCAGGTTATATTCCGGCATTGCACCAGGCTGATGTTAACCAATTTACAAATTCAAGAAGCAAAGGTTGCTTACGACAGAATGTATGAATTTGCATCGATTGAACCAGAGGTCAATATTAATGCCGCTGTAGAAAATGATGAATGGACTAAAGATTTCGAAGAGCTTGAAATCAAAAACTTAAGTTTTCGATTTACTGGACGGAAACAACTGTTAAAGAACGTAAATCTAAAGGTAGCTAAGGGTAAGATTACAGCTTTAACAGGAGAAAGCGGATGTGGTAAAAGTACAATTCTGCAGGTTTTGCAAAGATTCTATTTTCAGGAAACTGGCAGTATCATTATCAACGGAAAATTCGACCTCTCAAACATATCAGTTAAAAGCTGGCGAAAAATTATTGCCGTGGTTCCACAGGAAGTTAAACTTTTTAATTGCTCAATTATTGAAAATATTTGTTTAAGCAATAAGGAAGAGGATTTGCAACTCGTCGCTGAACTATGTCAGCATCATGGCTTACTAGATTATTTTAATCAATTTCCGCAAGGGCTCTTTACTAAAGTTGGAGAGGATGGGTTAAGCCTTTCAGGTGGGCAGAAGCAAATTGTTGCTTTGTTGAGGGCCTTGTTTACAAAGCCACAGGTTCTTTTACTGGATGAAGCCACAGCTGCCTTAGATCCCAAAACAGAGAACTTCATTTTGCAATTACTTTTAAAGTTGAAAGAGCATATGGCTATCCTTTTGGTTACTCATAAAGAAAGTACAGCTAAAATTGCTGATGAAATTTATGTCGTTGAAAACGGACAGGCGAATCTGGTAAATAAAATTTATGTTGCATGATCTCAATTGGAGGCTATAGAAAAAGTAAAACCATTTTGTGTGTCTTAAATCATAGTTCACTAAAGAGACAGCTAACGCCAAATAATTGCATAAAAAAATCAAATTAATTAAGAGTCGTCCAGACTTCAAAGTGGTTGCAATAGAGTATAATTGGAGGTTAAATGATATTTTTACAAAATTTCATTTTGAAATTAAAATTGAAAAATTGTCCATTGCAAAAAAAATAAAATGAGTACTATATGGGAACAATTCCACAAATTGTTCCCAAGTCTACAGTAGAGCTTATGAAGCTGTTGGCTATTCTTACCACACTTATTATCTCAGGGTTATCTTTATACAGTACTCGCAAACTATTTTTTGAGCGAAAAATTAAATTCTCGACCCTCTCATTTTCTTTTTTAACCGGAGGTTTTTACAAAGGTTTTTAGGATTGATTTGGGGTTCGTTTTTAATTTTCAGTATTTTATGTTGTTTGATCGTAAATAATATTAGAAGCGTAGCTAATGGTTTGATTGTAGCTCCCCCTCCATTCCGCAATAAAAGCCTCAACTTGAAAAGTTGAGGCTTTTAGGTTTTCTGGAAACACCAAATTATTCATTTTTTCGATTGAAAAAGGAGAGCAGTTAGGTGAACACATTGTGAATGCTCGTCAATTACGCCTTAAAAATGTTGATAAGTATGTAATTGACAGAATAAGCAATTTTTTTTAGTAGTTTACCTTAAAACAATAGCTCGGTAGAAGGTAATGTAAACGGTAGATAATGCTTACCTATTTGCTGATTTTTTTTTCAACAGTTCTTCGTATGCAGGTCCCTGATCTTTTTCCGCACCATTAGCAATCTTTATTCCGGCTTTCTCAAACTCACTGATTAATCTTTTATCGAAATCTGCGATGTATGATGCAAATGATAAAGAATCTTTTTGTTCAGGAATTGTTTTAAAAGGAATATTCGGTTCTTTAAACCTGTGCAAAATGGCTTTAGTACTATCGTTTCCTTCCAAAAGAATAGAGTCACCGTAGTTTGTAATCTTAGCAACATAATCTTTGGTAAGGTATTTTAAGGAATCATTTTCTATTTTATAAGGAAGCTTGAACCAGCCCACTTTCTGATTGTAGAAAACTACATTTTGCGAATCAATATCAAATTCGCTATATCCATTTGCTGTGGAAAACCGATGCCATTTTCCGATCAGTGATTTTTTATTTCCATCTATATTTTTAGGATTTGACGTATCGCAGGCGGCGAGGATAAAAATGAAACAAGCAAGGAAATAAAGTATGGATCTCATAGTAACTAATTGTAAAATAATATTAAAAGCATTATTAATCCAGGTAAGTGATCAGAATTACCTGCAGTACATACTGCCGGCAATAGCCGGACAGTATGTGGTTGTGACCTTTTTAAACAAATGTTTACTGTGCCCAAATGGTACAGTTGATATTGCCATTTGTATTAGAGCCCCATGTTTCTGAAACCATAATTGCAGGGATATTTAACTGACCAAGCGTATATCCGTAACTTTGCCATTTGTTGTAGTGGTTGGCAAAAGTAATAACGTGATTTTGTCCGGTAGAAGTTTTTGTAACCCTTGAACTATAAATCTGCCTGAAACCGTCACCACCGTCGATATTTTTACCTGTCATCCATCGGGTCCATACGTTATAAGCTGCACCATCGGAGTTAAATGTTCCCAGGAAAGTACCGCTATGAGGTGAAACCGAACCCCAGGTTTCATTCACATAATACTCATAATAAGGGCTTCTGCTCCATCCGTACCAGCCAAAAGTACCACCTCCGGAGTTTGAATAAGTGCTCAGGTTATAGCCTATCTTATAGGTTTTTGACCCGACCGAATAACCTTTACCGCTGGTAAAATTACCGTTAAACCCGTTCCAGTTAATGCTGTAATTTCCGGCGGCACCATTGGCGTAATTGACTGTGCCTGTTGCGCCATCACTCTTCCAAAGGGACCAAAAGAAGCCGTTATGTGTACCCGATTGGTAGGTTTCTACCGTTGCGCCTGGTTTGGTAGAAGCAATAACTGGCACTGGCGCCATCTTTTCGTCTTTTTTACAGCCTGTTAAACATGTAGAGCTTGCAAACACCAAGGTTGCAGCCATAACAAAAGTAACCTTCCTGGTTACACTTGTCAGTGAGTTTTGTTTTTTCATATAATGATATTGGTTAGGGAAGCAAAGTAAATGTATTTAGGTCTGATGAATGACTAATAATCGACAAATTTGTAATACAAATGTTCATACTTAGATTGTCTTCTTTGTTTTATAGCGCTGTGGCTGTGTTGTCTTGCCGTTACTTGTCATTGATGCAAGCAGATGTGAGCGTAAAATGATAAAAAAGCAAGATTGCTGTTCAAACCGTTGATTATAGGGAAGATTAGCACAAAAGACCAGGATGAAGATCGGTGGAGAGCTTTTAAATTTATACGTTGAAAAAAAAGCTGTACCCGGGTTATGGGTACAGCTTAATTACAAAATTTACTCCGAGAAATAATTTTAATCCAGCAATGTCCAGGTTTTTCTGGCTTGTACCTGTTGTACAACCTGCTGTTCGGCAACCACAATATTTTCTTTGCGCTGCCCGATATATTCTAAACCACTCAATTTATTCCAGAGGGCTACCAACACATTCATAAATTCGTTGGCCATTACCATGCTGTTGTTAATCTGTTTATGATCGTAAACCAATTCAATGGTTTTTGCTAAAAGCTCTTCAAAGTTTCCTGGAGTTACGTCTTTCCACTCGTAAAAATATTTAAGCAGCTCTTCCCGTTCACGAGGATCTATCAGTTTTATGGCTGTAAAAAAAATATGTGCCAAACTGGAAAAGTAACCAGCTAAAACTACAGGCGATTCGCGGTGTGCAATGTTTCGGTATTCGTAAAATAAACCTGCAATATAATCTACAATCTTTTCAGAAATCAGACGGATATTCTTGCCAAGAGGAGTAATATTATCGCGGCCTGCTGTTTTATCTATGATTTTAAAGGCAGCCAACTGCAAATCATTCAATAAAACACTGAATGACTCATAATACCTGATTAATGCTGGATGGCTTGTTATGGTTGAACTTGGCGGGATATAATTATTGTTGATTGATAATCTTCCGTTCTCATAATAAACCTGTCCAATTGTTAGAAAATAGCTGTCTGCTGTTTGCGAACTCATTTCACTTTCTGGCAAAACAACTATAGAATAGCTCTTAGTCAGTTCGGGATAGCGGATAGGGCTCTCTTCAGGATTTGGTGTGCCAGCGGGCGCCCGGTTAAACGGACTCACTACCAATAAAATAACATAGTTACGTGGCTCCGACTGCCCAAAATAGTGGTTGTGTACCAACGTATCCATATTATCTGACTGTACAATATCAATGTGGCAACCTTCGGGTGTAATGGCATTACAATACCTTACCCTTACCTCGATATGGTTAGTTGCTTTTTCGATAATTTCGATATCATGCGAACTTTTATAACCTGCAAAAGGGGGTAAAAATCCGTAATTGCTATTGTTTAAATGTAGAGAGGCGGCATCGCGTACAAAGTCCTGCAAGTAGAGATCACTCAAGGTAAAATGATCACTGGAGAGCTTCATGCCATTAATCCAGTTAATGGATTTATATTTTAGCGGCTTTATCATGGTAGATGTTTTTAATTATAGATTAGATAAAGATAGCACTTTCTCCAACTTCATTTGGTTTGTTTATGTTTTCAGATACCCGTTTAGCGTAAATCGTCATTTTTTCGGTAATGCCGTTTTCAATGATATCCAGATCCGGATCAATAAAGATATTCCGTTTAAAGAAGGAAGTTTTAATAAAGAAAATCCATTTATAATTTTCCATATCGTCGCTCCTGAATTCCACCGGACTTTTGGCAAACTTTAAATTATAATCATCGATAAACTTGTGGAACCAGATACCGAAGTTCATGTTTTCTACCGCTTTTACCTTTACTTTCAAAGGCTCCGGATCACTGCTTTTTTTATAAAGCTCAAGCTCCAATACCAATAAGCGGTTAAAGTCTACATGGTCCATGTTAATATCCAGTGGCGTATCAGGATATCTCCAGATTTTGTAAATTTCAGATGGAATCTCCAATAAGGAAACATAAGCCCACCAAAAAATAAGTGGCACAAAGAAACAGGCAATACTGCCCGCGCCGAACCACCCAAAATTTACTGCACTTAACCAGTTAAAGGCCAGTTGGAATAAATAAACAGATAAAATGGTCGAAATTAAGGTGGCAAAAAAGATAAAAACTTTACGCTCCAGCATATCCTTCGGGTAGTATTTGGTTAACAGGTAAACGAAAACCGTTCCCATTAAAAGGTAAAAGATACAGCAGATAATGTATCCCCAGGGCATAAAATTGAAGTTTAGAAAGCCTAAAAACCCCGGGATGGCCAAAATAATGCCAATTAACAGAACACTTACGATGAGTCGTTTGTTATTGAGAAACTGGTTCTTCTTGTTAATGATAGAAAGCACCGCTGTTGATACCATGAAAATCAGCGGGAATAAGAGAAAGCGGATAAAAAATGATTGAACGTCCATTAAATTTTTATAGATGTGATGTACTACAAATATAGTATCTTAGTATTTGATTATAATTGTTATTTTTTTGATAATTAAAATTTAACCTATAACAAAAATGAAGCCTTAAAGTTTAATGAAAAAAGAAACTTTGATTAATAACGAACTATTTACAGATTATAAGGCCGTTGCCCACGCTGCCGACCTGATAGAACGTAAGGTGGTTGATGCCGATCGGATCGAAATTATCCCATTGGGACCTGATAAACGTGCATTTGCGAAAGATATTGAGGTTGCCACGACCTATTATTCTGAAAAAAGAAGACACGAACGCATTCGTATTAATACCAACCGCGAAGGCTTGTATGATATGCTCCCTGAAGGACTTTTTCACCGTCCACCAACCGGTAGTGCAGGCATGGACGAAGAATCGATGATTAAAGACATCAGAGACAGGAGGGAGGAAGAAAAAGAGGCCAGGTTATTTTTTACGCCTTTTGATGCCGAGATCAATTATGTAAGAATTATGACCGAGCTATATGAGAATATGCTCGATAAAAAAACAACGTATTCCGATTTAAGTCAGATTTTTGAATTTGGTTGGGATGAGTTTACTCTGCTCAATAAAGAGCAAAGTATTATATGGATGCACCTGCTGCCCGAAATCCAGCAGAAAAGAAACAATATTGATTTTGTATCGAAGGTGCTAACTGCATTATTTAACCTGCCCCTTACTATTGTGGATGCCACCGCAAATATTGCCCCGGTAAAAATTGCAGAAGGAATGCAGATGCAGTTGGGCGGGAGTGCGCTGGGTATCGATACCATCATAGGCGATAGTTTTATGCCTGAAAATGAAGCGTATAACATTAATATTGGCCCTACTTTTCCACAGGAATTGATTAAATTTATCCCCGGACAGAAAAACAGGGCCATTCTGGATATGGCTATCAGTTATTTGATGCCTGTTGATGCCGAAGTAAATGTAGAGCTCCTTACCGCAGCCGATTATCAGGAAACAGTATTGAGCGAGGGTGGTGAAAGTGCTTATCTGGGTTATACGGTGTATCTTTAACTAAAGGCGAACTATCTGGATGCCGTCATTTCGAGCTGAGTAAAACGTAGTCGATAAATCTGTCTAGATAGATCTCTCCATTCCACTGCGTTCCAGTCGAGATGACGGTGTTAATTTTAAGTCCTATCATAAAACCTTAAACCACCTTGTATATCGTCGGCTTCAACAGCAAGCGGTAATGTATATTCATGGTACTTCTTAAATTTAATTTTGCCAGTGTCAAACTCAACAGTTCTTCCCAGTCCTGTGTGCTCAGGTTCAGCTGATCTGCAGGCTCGATCAGAATATCGGTAGTTTTAATAAAACCCGCATTCGGTTTATTATCCATAATCAAACCTTTGGCAAGCGTAATGCCCTTTAACTTGTTGCCCAGTTCGTAACGGCAAAAATTGATCAC
Organism: Pedobacter alluvionis; assembly: GCF_003664035.1. GTDB lineage: Bacteria > Bacteroidota > Bacteroidia > Sphingobacteriales > Sphingobacteriaceae > Pedobacter > Pedobacter alluvionis. Next base: position 1,377,811 of record NZ_RCCK01000011.1, on the reverse strand, counting down.
ATCGGCCTTGGTAATAATCCTGTCGGCAGTGGTTAAGCCATATTTATAAGCCTGCACCCGGTTGGTGGAATTCAATCGTGACCGGCCGCCTTTTGTTTGGCTTAATAAAAAGATACTTTCAGCATTTACTCTATTGTTATCATATACCACTAAACGGCTACCGGCATTAATGTGGTTGGCTTCTTCGGCTTGGGTAACCCAAATATCCAGAAATAAAATGTCCGCATCATCAATCGGTTTTAATACAATATAGCTTGGTAACTCTTTAATATCTTTCAGCGCCGAACGGCTTTTTTGTTCAATCAGGGCAATATTCTGCTCCAGGTTTTTAAGGATGGTGCTTAAAAAATCAGGCCCATAGGCTGTAAAAGCTGCTTTTTCATCGCGTAAAAGCTCAAAAAGATAATCAACCAGTTCTTTTGCATTCCTGGTATCAAAACGCTCCGTTCCTCCGTAGCGGATCGAAAAAGAACCATCGCCTTTTTCATTCTCGTTGGTGTAGGGGATTTCGTTATAACTTTTCCCTTTATTATCCTTCAGGTTTTCTACCGCGAGCATCTGGTCAAGCGATTCCGTTTTAATCGGGATAATATTTTTCATTGTTTTAAGCCGGTGTTTAATCTGGCTTAACCGTTTATTAACTACGGGGAACGCATTGATATAAATATGAAGCTCGTTCAGCATTTCCTGGTTTATCGCTGCCGGAAAAATTACTTTAAGCCATTTTACCGAATTATCAATCTGGTTTAAAACCGCTGGCTGGAACAAGTTTGAAAATGCTGGAGGTAGTTCTCCGCTTTCGTCGATATTGAAATCGTTAAGATCGCCCAGGGTAATAAACCTATTGCTGTAAAACTGTAAAACATCTGCTTTAATCAGATTAAGCAATTGCTTGTGCTGAAAAGGTGCCTGTACCTTACCCGTTAAAGGCTCGTCCATAAAACGTTCAGTATAGGCCGCGAGTTCGTTATTTTTGTAGAACCATTTTCCCAGTGAGAGCAGGTCATAAGTGTTTTCAGGCACTGAATAGTTTTTCCAGTCGAAAAATAAGTTCAGTTTATTAAAATCCATCCAGTCTTTAATTCCACTAAAACCGATATACATCGTGTTTTTCTCTACCGAAGTACCGGAAAGTGTATTGTGAATGGGTTGTTTACCCAATTGTTCTACATTAAACAGGGTATTTCCCGTAACAATATATTTTATAGCTGCATTATTTACTTTTACGGTGTGCAGCGGACTAAAAAAAATATCGGTTTTTTTTGCCTTATCGTTTTCCTGAGGGATGTTTTTCTTAAATGCAAACTGCGAATAAGGAGAAAGATAATCCTGCTGCTCAATCGGTCTGGCATGCATAATGGCATGAGCAGGTAACGAAGAAGTTAAATGATCGGGGGCTAAAATACGGCTGATCTTATCAAAAATCCTGTTCTCTAAATTTTTAACATCATTGGCAACATTAAAAAGCTCGTTGCTCAAGGCTTCAATAATCAGTCTAACCAGCGGATCGAAGTCATTACTGTCTTTAACATTCCAAAAATCTTCGGCATTTTTTAAAATTCTATTGCGGATTTCATCTTTCGATGAGTAAAAAACTGGTTTCATGTGTAGGATATTTGGGGCGTTTTAGATTAGGTAGATAGCGGGCTGAGGAATAATGCTGTATTGAAAAAATATTTTTCACCTGTGGTTTTTATCAGTGCCCGTACACTAATATCAACCTTTTTTTTGATCTCTGTTATCTTACGCAAAGGATATACATTTTCTACTTCCGTAATGCGTACTTCGACCGAAGTATTATAGATTCTGAACTCATAATCGGTAATGGATTTAAGCAACGATTTGCGGAATTTTTCCTCCCACAGGCTTTCACTCACGATTAATTCGAAATCAAGGTCCCATATCTCACAGCCAAAATCGTTGCGGAACCGGTGCTCCCCATACCGTGTGAAAATGATCAGTTCGATATGGTGCGAAATCGATCTTCCAAGGTCAGTTGGCTGAAGCCCAGTACCTGAGAAAAGAGACTTAAATCTGAAGGGTTTGTTGTAAAAATTTTCAGACATAAAGGGTTTGGCTTAAAGTTTGCTAAATGTAAAAGAAATAAAATCGTTTTTATTATCAAACAACAAATATCAAAAATTGTTATAGACAATGTTAATTTGAAAAAGTTTGAGTGATTTAAGGTGAAAGAGATGTCAGATTAATACGATAACGAATACTATGTGAAAACTATTAATGCTCTATGAAACCAATTAATGCCATCGAAATCAGAACTTCTTATACGAGGTTTATTCTCAACTTTGTATTTCTAACGCTTTTCTCCATTCTCTGTATCTATCTCTTTTTTGCCGCATCCGACTATGAGTATACGCTGCTTGATAAAAAGGTAAAGGAAAGCGATAAACTGTCTTACCTAAGAAAAGATATCAATACAAATTTTGACCTTATTCAGGTCCGTTTCAAAGAACTTGCCCAATATCGCGATTATAATGCAAATGAAATGAGCAAGCAAAGTATCCTGCTTAGTGATATCCAGAGCGCTAATAATAAGATAAAAGAATTAATTTCTAAAAAAACAGAACCAAGTCCAAGTTTCGATCTGTACGGAAAACTAAACAATAATGTTGGTGCAATGGCCGATTTACAAGATTCGCTTTTCCAGTCAAGGAGTGATATACAGCGGTACAAAGAACGTATAAACGAGTGCCAAAAGGCAAACCAATCAGCAGCACAAAAAATTAGAAACGGTAGATACGGCAAGTAATTAAAGCATCATGATTAAAATAAGCATAAAAGAAAGACGTGAACAATTCTTGTTTTTTACAGCGTTGTTCGTTTTTACTGTTGGGCTTTTGAGCTTTGGGATTTTTTATAGCGATAAGTCGAAGTACGAAATTTCTAAAACAGAACTGGAAGTTAAGATTAACGAGAACGAAGCATTCGAAAATATGGTGAAAGAAACCATGCCAACTATTGATACTACGTTTAAACAGATCACACGTTATAACCCAAATGTGCAGGCCGTTTTTTTAAAGAACGATATCCAGCTTTCATTAGGTTCAATCAAAGCTGCGTTTGACCGCAAGGCATCAGATTCACGCTATAAAATCTTTGTTCACACTGCACAGTTATACGATAGATTATTTTACGATAGACAAGAACAAAACAGAAATATTTCAGATATTAAGCTGCATGAAAGACAGTTAGATGATTGTATTACCAACAGACGGCAATTACAGCAAACGATATCTGCAAGATAAAATACCAAAACAACCTATAAAAAACGCTACCTATGTCTGACACAAACACCAAGCAAGTTAATTCAAATTCGCAAGGCTATGTTATTCTCTACATCCTGCTGGCTGTACTGCTCTTAACAGGTCTGATCTTTTTATTTAAAAGTTCATTGTTCGAAAAAAGGACAATTGATGCGAGAATCCTTAAGGATGAAATTTATTTAAACGAAGATTTAGTTTTTACCGATAATACCCCAAAGGCCTCAAAATGGTTATGGGAATTTGGTAATGGCGAAAAGGCCACAACAAAAACAGGTTCGTACCATTACACCAAACCCGACACCTACATTGTACGCTTAACTGTTGATGGGGAACTCCGCCAGGAATTTCCGGTTACTGTACGCGATACCGTTCATACAGCGGCTGTAGATAGTGTGCTAACCATTAGTGGCCCCACCGCTGGTTTGGTTAACGAAGAGATCAGGCTTGAGGGGGATGGAGAAGGAAAAGACTTCGAATGGTCGTTCGGTGAAACCGGCCGTGTTGATGTAAAAGGAAAAACGGCCTTGTACACCTACCGCGCACCAGGGAAATACGTAGTTCGCCTTCGGTCGGATAAAGCGCGTAAGCCCGCTTTTTTAACCATTATAATTACTGATCCAAATGCCGAAATCGTAGATGACCTGGTTGCTCCTGGGGATGGAGAACGTAAAACCATCGATGATATCAGGGCACGACTTCAAGCCATTGCCAACGGAGCCGATTTTAACTCCAATTATTACTATCTCATTAATAAATACATGTGCAGCAACGAGAAGGTAACTGTAAATGTAGAAATGAATGGTAAGAAAAAACAGACTGATATTTATTCGTACTGTATGGGGCTGACTTTTGGAGGCGAAATAGCGGTGGATGAAGCACAATTGACCATTAAGCCCAACTCTACCTGTGCCAGTTTATTAAATATTAAACAACACTCAGGAACGGCCCAGCCTGCAGCAACAGCAACTACTGATGCTCCTGCAAAAACAAAATAGATTAACATCTTAACCTAATTTTAAGCTCATCTACAAAGAATATGAAAAAATATTATGCCTTAACTATCCTGTTTTTAGGAATATCGTTTGCCTATGCACAATCACCGGCATCCTTTGGCAAAAAAGTAAAATACATGCCTAAATCTTATGAAAGGCCAGCTGAAACCATAAATGTTAACGATAACACCCGCAGCAGCAGTTTGCCCTGGATTGTTTTTTCCGATCGTGAAGATAATTATACGACAACAGCGCCGGGTGGAAGCCTGATTATGAAAAAAATCAGCTTTATGGAACCTTTTTATGTTTCAAAAGAGCAAAATGGCTATCTGAAACTGATCAAGTATAAAGCCGGAATGATCAGGGGAAGAAAAATTAACGATAAAAAAAGCGCCATCAGTTATGGGTGGATTGCCAAATCCAAACTACTTTTATGGCAACGTGCGTTTTCTAACCAAAAAACGGGTTACGCTGAAAAGGCCATTGGTATAGTTAACGGAAAAAATGCGTTAACCGAGCCGAAATTCTATTTCGATACTACCGATTCAATTTTGGTTTACAACACGCCTGAACTTAAAGACAGACGCACCAAGGTGAGATTGCACGAAATTGCCTACATCTATAAAAAATCGGAAGATGGCAAAAAATACCTGATCGGTTCTGACGATCAGCTGGTTGCAGATACTGCCTTAAAAAGTATTTATGGATGGGTTTCTGCCGAGGCTATACATAGCTGGGGAGATCGTTTGTACATCACCTCCGTTAAACCAGGCGACTATGATACGGATGATTCAACAGCACTGGCCATTAAAAATGGCATGGATAAAGGAACAACTTTCGTAATAGATCCCTTACTGTCAAGAGAAAACATTATCCTGCGTAGTGTGCCTGTTGTTTCAAATGATGAGGGCGGCAACATGGTAGGTATTGCGGCAGATGTTTACAACAAAAAAGACAATAAGCTATTAACTATTAATGGTTCTTCACTTTCATATCAGGATTACCTGAAACTGCGCAAAAATAAAACAAAAGTAAATGTTGTGTTCGTAATGGATGGCGGAAGCCCGATGACCAAGTATTTCTCCGGAATGACCAATACTATCGCCTCTTTCGAAAATATTATGGGCGATTTTGGTAAAGGAACCAAAGTAAACTTTGGCGGTGTAGTGTATCGTGGTGAAAACGGATGTGGACAACAGGGTATTTTTGTTAGCCCGATCCAGGACGATTACAGGAAATTGATGACTTTCTTGTCAAACCAGGCAAAAAATACCTTAAGGTGTAACGGCGAAATTTCGGAAGAACCGGTTTTTAGCGCGTTAAAAGCAGGAATAAACTTATTTAAAGCGAAAAAGAACGAAACCAACTTAATTATATTGGTAGGTAGTACCGGAAATTCAGGTGGAACTAACAATTATCTAATTAATGAGCTGAGCGAACAGGTTGCCCTTGCCGATGCCCGCATTTTAGCTTTACAGGTGTACAGTGATTTTAACCAGTCGTTTAACGATTTTGTTATCCAATCGCGCAAACTTGTTTCGGAGTCTGCTATCCGTTCTGCAGAATACAGAAAAAACACGATGGTAAAAGGTGAAGGTTTAAAAAGTTTTCAGCCTTATAATACAAGTTTACAGGATTCTATTTCTTATTATTTGGATTATCCTAAAAACAGTTTAATCCAGGGCGGGGTGGTTTTCCCGACCAAAGGATCAGTAAATTCAAACCAGAGTATGACGATCGCCCTGCGCCGTTTTGTAAAAGAAACCAGTTCAGATATCTATAACCAGATCAGTTCGTTGGACAGTGCCTTCCGCTTAACCGGTATATCTCGTAAAAACTTATCTGCTGAGGTGGAAGCTTTATTGCCAGAGCCTGTTGGTGCAGAAGTAGCAGACCGCATGCCGCATAATGCTTTTAAATATTACACTACCGCTAACTTATCTGCTGATGTAGTAAAAAATAACCGCTCCAATTTACAATATGCCATTGTATTAAATAATATGGAGTACAAGCAGATTGTAGATGTATTTTCGATTATGCTGGGGCAAAACCTTCAGGCCGATCAATCTTCTTTTAGAAGGAAGCTGGTTAAAAACTATGTAAGAATGCCTAAACAGTTTTTGGGTATGAAAATACCATCCAGTGATATCAAGGCAATGACTTTAAGCAACTACATTAAACTGGTTACGGGTTTGCCTTTAAACAATGAGTTTTTAGCCAAATACAAGGTAAGTGATTTAAAGAACACTTCTAAAATGCCGCTGGATGAGTTTGAAACTTATATTAAATTATTAAATCAGTCAGTTCAGCAGATTAAAAGAGCTACGCAGATTGAACAACAGTTTATTTCAAACGGCAAAATATACTATTACATTACTGAAAATAATTTTAACCCGGCAGTATTGCCTACAACCAACTAAAGGCTATGGCAGTTACAAACTTAAGCGAATCGGTAAAAACAGCGTTGCACATTGCACAGTCGCTGGCAAAAGAATACAGAAACGAAGTGTTTTCTGCGGCTCATTTGCTTAAAGGATTAATGCATAAAGATGTTGGATTAAGATCATTTATTACTTCCATTGGGAAGGATGAGGAATACATAAGCGAGTGGGCTGAAGTTCGGATTGATGAGCAGCCGAAATCAGCAGGTCTTAGTGATATAGTTAACGGTGCACCAGAAATTGCGGTAATTTTCGAAGAATCGGATAATGTACGTATTAAGCTGGGGCTTGATTTAATTACACCGGTTTGTGTGTTAACCGCACTCGCAAAACCGGGTATCGGTTTTCAGCCTGATCAGCTAAAATCTTTTCCGATCAAAGAACGCGAAATTTTGGATCTCTATGTAAATGATGAAGAAATTTCGAGGGTAGTTTCACCAGATAAAACAACAGCTGGTGCCGAAAATAAAAGTACAGGCAATGCGCTGTATAAATATTGCATAGATCGCTTACAACTAGTTCGGGATGGTAAAACAGATCCCATAATTGGCCGCGATAAAGAAACAAGGCAAATGATGGAAATTCTTTGCCGCAGAACTAAGCCAAATGTAATTCTTACCGGCGATGCCGGCGTGGGCAAAACGGCTTTGGTAGATGGCTTTGCTATTGATATTGTGAATCAGAACGTTCCTGAAAGTTTAAAGCCAGTTCAGCTTTTCGAATTGGATTTAGGTTCGTTAATCGCGGGTGCATCTTACAAAGGAGAAATCGAAGACCGTTTAAAAAACATCATCAAAGAAATAAAGCAGTTTGAAAAAGCGGTGCTCTTTATTGATGAAATCCATACTTTATTAGATAGTAAAGGACCTTTGGGTGCTGGCATTGGCAATTTATTGAAACCAGAACTCGCCCGTGGCGAAATAACGGTAATCGGTGCCACAACTATTGATGAATACCGTAAGATCATTGAGCCGGAACAGGCTTTTAGCAGGCGTTTTGAAGTGCTTCAGGTAAATGAACCAAATGAAGAGAGCACCATTAAAATGTTGCAGAAACTGGCTGTAAAGTACGAAGAACACCATACTTTAAGCATCGAGCCTGATGCTTTGGGCGAATGTGTACGCCTGGCCAAACGTTATATGAAAGATAGAAGGCTCCCTGACTCAGCTTTTGATCTGTTAGACAGGACCATGGCAGCGATGAAAATGATGAATGATACCTCTGACCAGGTAATTGATAGTTTGGAAACAGAGCTGGAAACGCTGAATGCAAGCCTGGACCAATCAGAAGCTGATCGATTTGCAGATTATAAATGGCTTTTTTCATTACTTCAGAATAAGTTAAGCCCGGTTTTATTGGGTCGTTTAACTGATGAGACGCAGACCGATGCTTTCGAAACTGCAGATGAATACCAGGGTTATATCAATAGCAGCCTTCAGGAATTAAAAAAATATGCTGCGGAAAAAAGCGACCGTATAACCAAACAGGATATTGCGTCTATAGTAGCCTATAAAACAGGCATACCTATGGGTAAATTGCAAGCCGGTGAAAAAGAAAAATTGCTCAATATGGAGCAATACCTTAAAAAACGTGTGGTAGGGCAGGACCAGGCTTTAAAGGCTGTTTCTGATGCCATACTTGAATCGCGTAGCGGACTAAACAAAAAAGGACAGCCCATCGGATCATTCTTTTTACTGGGGCCAACCGGAACGGGAAAAACCGAATTGGCTAAATCAATTGCCGAATTCTTGTTTAACGACGAAAAGGCAATGATCAGGTTTGATATGTCCGAATTTAAAGAAGAGCACAGTGCCGCCCTGCTTTACGGGGCTCCTCCGGGATATGTAGGTTACGAAGAAGGTGGCTTGCTGGTAAATAAAATCAGGCAGCAGCCATATTCAGTACTATTGTTTGATGAAATTGAAAAAGCACACCCTTCGGTTTTCGACACCTTTCTGCAAATTTTGGATGAAGGCCACATGCACGACCGCTTGGGTAAGGAAGGTGATTTTAGCAATTCCTTAATACTTTTCACCTCGAACATTGGTAGTGAATGGATTGCCGAACAGATTGGAAAAGGTGTTATTCCCGCATCGAACCAATTGATGGAGGTAATGGCCGGACATTTCCGCCCTGAGTTTTTAGCCCGGATTTCTGAAATTGTTCCATTTGCACCGATTAACGAAAGCAATGTGGTACGCATCTTTGAAATTCAGCTGAACAGTTTAGTGCAATCGCTGAACAAATTGGGTATCGAATTTGAAATAGCAGATGATGCCAAGAAAATGATTGCTTTAGATGGTTTTACACCAAAATATGGCGCAAGGCAGTTATCTGCTGTTATCCGGAATCTTTTACGCCGCCCCATCTCCAAATACATCATTTCGGGCGAACTGAAAAAAGGATCGAGGATTGTGGTAAGCAAGCATCCTGAAGAAGATAAACTCCAATGGGATATTATTCAGCCAGAAGTCGTTACATTAGAACAAAAATTGAGTTAAAACGTTAACTATTATATTATTAAAACAAATTAAATCGTAAACCTAAATCTACATACTATGTTTAATTATGAAATTGGTGGTAACGAGCGGAAAATTGACACCTCAGAAGCTTTCGCAGAAATTGCCCACAACAAAACACTTTTTGTACAAAAACTTACCGATAACGATCCGATAAAGCCTGAAAAAGTTGAAGGATTAAAAACTGTAAAGGATGTATTCCAACATTACAAACCAAATGTAAAGGTTGCTTTCGAAAAGCAGGATGGCTCTACCGTTGGCGAAACCATAAACTTTAACGATCTGGGCGATTTTGGTGTGAAAAACATCATCAACCAAAGTAACTACCTCACCAATGTGAATATTGAGAGAGAAATGTCGCTTAACGTAATCAAACAGTTGAAATCGAACAAAACCTTAAAAGCTACACTTGATGATGAAGAAACTAAATCGGCCTTCATCAATGCTTTGAAGAACTTTGTTGATGAATTGGAGCAGAATAAATAATCTAAACGCTGAAAAAACATGTCAAATCCTCAAGAATTAAAAGCAGACGAAAGTACGTCCCAAGCAGGTTTTAAACCTGCAGAGAGTAAAACGATAGAAAAAACATCACTTAAGGATAACTTAGAAAAACTGGCCAGGGTTGGCGGTTTCGATTTGTTAGAAGCGACCGTTGATGGCCTTCAGAATTTAAATCCTGAAAGAAAAGCACGGAAGCAGATTTTTTTAACCGGCGATGAAAAAAAGAAAGAGCGCGAAGAACTGAAAAAGAAAATCCAGCTTTGGATAGATGTGCTTGAGTCTTCTACCTCTGTGGCTGATATGGTTGAAAAAAGTACAGAAAAACTGAACGCTGCAGAAGAAAACTTAAATAAAAATATTGGTACAGCGCTGGAAAGCACCAGGGAACTGGAGCAGGCCTACCGTTCCGTGCATTTGTTCTATAAAAATACCGAATCTGACAAACTTAAAAACGTAGTGCTCTTAAATGCATCGATGGATCAGATCAAAGATCTTGATAATCCTCGTTTTATAGATTATGTAGATGATGAGTTAAAACAGAATTACGACCGTTTGGATCTCCGTAATAACTATTCGTTAATGGTGGTGCCGGGTTACATGGGCTCTAATAAAGTGGTAGAAAGATGGGGTAAAATTGCGCATAACAACAAAGCCATGTTGGTAACCGATTTTGCAGATCTTGATCAGCCTGATGATGTACTTGATTTATTTACAGCAGCTAACTTTACAGGAGCTGATGCCTTTAGATCGAACGTAATTATGACATGTAACTGGCTTGTTGGCCGCGGTAAGGTTGCCGAAGTGGGCGAGGAGGATGATTTAACTGTACCTGGATCAGCTGCACTTGCAGGTAAAATGTACTATACCTTAATGTCGCAGGTTACTGCAGGTAAAAAACATGGTGCCATAAATGAGGTAGATGGTGTAAAATTTGATTTAAAGAAAAGTGAAATCTCTCATTTGGAAAGAGTAGGTTTGGTACCAATGGTTAATGAATATGGTAAAGTAATGGCTTTTTCTGCCAAAACCTTATTTAATGGCGATAACATCGGTTTACAGACCTATTCGGTTGTACGTGTATTCGATTACATTACCAAAGTATTATTCGATTTCCTAAACAGAAGGGCATTCGAAAACTGGACTTCTAAAACAGAACAGGATTTACGTGGCCAGATTGTGAAATTTTTAGATGGTATCCAGGGTGCTGACCGTTTGATCGAAAGATTTAAGATCATGCGTTTCGAAAGAGATGAACAACAAAAAGACAGAATCCACCTGGATATCCACATTACGCCATATTTTCCCGCCAAAAGTTTTGTGGTAAAACTGGATGGACATAAAGGTGAAGATGAAAGTACCACATGGAGTTCAGAGTATAATCAGCAATAGTTTTTGATAGCTGAAAATAAAAACCCAACCTTAGCGTTGGGTTTTTTTATGGGTTATGCATAACACTTAACAAATTCTTTATAATTTTGTAATGCATCGGCCTGATCAGATTAATCAAAAAAAATGAAGCAAGTACTTATTCTGAATGGGGATATTGAAAAAAACGCATCTACAAATTTCCTGATTAACGCCTATAAGCAAGGTGCAGAAAGTGTTGGCGCTACCGTAAGGGAGTTGGCCATTATCGATCTGATATTTAATTCGAACAAGCTGTTTAATAACAGACAGATTGCCGAGTTAGAACCCGATTTGCAGAAAGCCTTAACGGCGATCAGGCAAAGTAATCATATTGTGCTTTTTTGTCCGGTATACGTAGATCATATTCCCGCAAAAATTAAAGGCTTTTTCGATCGTTTATTTATGCCTGATCAGATTTTTACTACGCAGCAGCAAAATGTAAATAATAATTTTAGCGGCCGTTCGGGAAGAATTGTATCTATTTTAGATGAGGCAACCTTTAAAGAATGGAAAGCAAATAAGAAAACAACTTACCTTTCCATCAAAAAAGTTGTTTTTGAGAAATGCAGAATGAGTCCTGTACTCACCAATACAATTGGCGAATTGCATTCTCTTGAAAATCATTATAGTCAAAAATGGCTGGCCAAGATGGAAAAATTTGGATCACAGTTGATTTAAAGGCAAAATGGTCTGCGACCCTCGCAGACCATCATAGTGATTTAGTATCCAGCTTGTCCTAAAACGCTACACTTTGTGTATAATCTCTACAGTTTTATGAGACACTCTGCATTAATAATGTGTTTGTAATATTAAAGATAGGTTCAGATTTTTCCACATCTTTTCCACAAAAACACAATGTATAACTGCGTTTTTAGGCGATAAACATAAATTTTCTGTTTTTTACTATTTGTTTACCGCTTATTAATGAGCGTTATATCCCAGTTTTGGCCTGATATTTGGTTGAATCAATACAGTAGCAAAGGCTACAATAATCAATTTTTTAACCTTTAAATTTTAAAACTATGGCTTTCAAAGCTAGATTAAATTTTGCGGGCAAGGAGTACGATGTACTTCACTGTGCCTATGCGTTAAACCGTGATGTAGATGCTAAGGGAAGACCTTCTTCCGGAGTTTACGGCGGTACCATCGATATTGAGATCGAATCAACCGAAGACACCTCAATAATCGAGGCGATGGTAAACAACCAGTACAAACCTATTACAGGAACCCTTCTGATCAAGAAAACAGAGGAAGATGCCAAAATGAAAGAAGTTAACTTCGAAGATGGCTACATTGTTAAATATTCCGAAGGGATAAACATTGTTGGCGATCACGCGATGACACTCAAATTTCAGATTTCAGCAAGAAAGCTTAAATTAGGAAGCGCAGAGCATGTTAACGATTGGCCAAAAGCTTAGTTAGGTTTAAGGCCTGAGGTTTAGGGTTTAAGGTATTTAAACGCCAACCCCTATACGCTTAACGCCAAACTCCTCGCAATTAATTTATCTTTCACATTAAAACTTTACTACAATGGCATTCAAAACCCGTTTAAACTTAGGATCAAAAGAATTTGATGTACTACAGTGCAGCTTTTCATTAAATAGAGATGTTGACGCAAAAGGCCGTCCATCGTCTGGTGTTTATGGTGGTACCATCCACATCGAAATCGAATCAACTGAAGATACTTCAGTGATCGAATCAATGGTTAACAACCAATATAAGCCACTTTCTGGAACATTGGTTTTCAAAAAAGGCGAAGAAGATGCAAAAATGAAGGAATTGTCTTTCGAAGACGGTTACATCATTCAATATAATGAAGGTATTGCGGTAAACGACAATACACCGATGACATTAAGTTTCGTAGTATCTGCCCGTAAACTAAAACTGGGTAACGCAGAACACGAAAATGATTGGCCTAAAGCTTAGTCATCAGACATAATTAAACTGAAGCGACTGGTTTACACCGGTCGCTTTTAGTTCAATCCTATTTTTTATCTACCTAACATCTAAAATTAATACTTTTCGGTCCTGCGGCAATTTCCACATGGCATCTCAATTAAAGCTCAATTATGTCTAACCAACGCAAATATTTTGTAGTAAAACACGATTACCACCCAGGTAAAATGTTTGGTTCGGCAGCCACTCACAAAACTTATCTGAACATGCCTACATAAAATGGAATCATTTCCAGGTGTGCATTAAAAAAATCTAAAACTGGATTTAGTTTAGGGCATTTTTTGTGATCAAGATTAATTAATATGGAAAAGAAACTCATTGCAGAAATCAATATAGAGGATAAGGAAATTACCCACTTTGCTTCCTTTAGCCTCACACAGGCTTTTAACGAACACCATTATTTCGAGCTGCGTTTTAACCATGATCAAATGGGTGCGCCTGGCTTGATCAGTTTGGACGATAGCCGGGATTTTGTGGGTAAAACCTTAACCGCATCATTTGGTCATTCGCCGGAAGGCATGCAAAACTTTGTCGGTCTGATTTCTAAAGTCGAACTATCACAGAATCATGGTTATCACGGCATTGTAATCGTAAGCGGATATAGTCCCACCATTTTAATCGATCGCGGACCAGATCTGGGTTCATATCTGGATAAAGACCTGAATGAGATCGTAAAATTAGCAACAAAGGATACACCGGCCAACGATTTAAAAGTCGTGGCCAATGCTGCAAGAACCACACCGATCGATTACATCATTCAATATAGGGAAAGTGATTTTGCCTTTTTAAATCGGCTTTCTGCCGAATACCACGAATGGTTTTTCTATGATGGTAAACAGCTTAATTTTGGCAAGCCGGATGTACAAAAAGAAATCGGTTTATTTTACGGAAGAGATGTTCAGGAAATGCAATATGCAATGGAAATCGCCCCGATTAAAAATAAACGTTTTTCCTACAATCCAAAGCAAAATGAGATGTTGCTGAGCGAGAGTACAGGCAAAGTAGATGGTACTCCTGATTTATCGCATGCCATTAAAGCTTCCAACCTCACTTTCAGTAAAACCTTCAACCAGCCCTCCTTAATACGTGTAGATAATAACGGCGATATTAAAAGCCTGGTAGAAAATGAAGAAAAGGCTAATACCAGCGAGCTATTAAAAGTAACCGCAAGAGGAGACAATGCCGGTTTGAGCATAGGCAGCATTGCCGAAATTACGATGAGTTTAAGAAAAGAACTTTCTTTTTCGACAGAAAGCCTGGGTAAATTCCTCATTACAAGCATTAAACACCATATTGATGAGAATGGTAAATACCACAATACTTTTGAAGGAAAAGTAGCTACTACCGAGCGTATTCTGGTAAAAAATTTCCAAAAGCCTCAACCCGATATGCAATTGGCAGATGTGATCGATAACAACGATCCACAGGGGCAGGGTCGTATTAAAGTGAAATTTAAATGGGAATGTTTAACCAACGATGTGACCGAGTGGTTGCGAGTGGTTACACCAAGTGCCGGTGTAGGCGACAGGGGCAATAACCGTGGTTATTTTGCCATCCCAGAGATTGATGATCAGGTAATGATTGCTTTTGAAGAAGGAAATGTGGCCCGCCCGGTGGTAATGGGCAGTGTTTACCATAGCGCCAGCGTTGATAGCAGCCCTTTAATTAAAAACCACTTGAAGAGTATCATTACCAGAAGCGGGCATTTGCTGGAGTTTGATGATGATGCAAACAGTCAGGGGATAAAAATCACGGATATCCACAATAATATTATTCATATTGACACAAAAGGCAATAATATTACCATTACCGCTTTGGAGAACATGACCTTAAACTGTAAAAACATGCAGATTAATGTAGGGGAAAATATGGATGTGCAGGTGGGGCAAAATCAATCGACAAATGCAGGTAAGGATATTGCCACCACTGCCGGCAATAATTATTCGTTAAGTGCTGTTGGCGATGTTTCTGAAACATCAAACAACAGAACAGAGCTGGCTACAAAGGATTTTAAAAGAACTGCGGATACCTCAAACGAAATTGCTTCAGAGATCAGCATGTTTAGTGCAAAAGAAAACATGACCATGCAGAGCGGTAAAATTGTAGAGCTTAACAGTGCAGAAAAATCTAATCTTTTCTAGCTATGGCAATCATAAAACAGGCAAAGAATATCACGATAGAAGTGATTCAAAAATACGAATTGCGTGTTGGCGTTAAATTGGAAAAGATTGCTCAGGTAATGAATGTTGAAGCTACTTCGCAAAATTTATCATTGGCCAGCAGCAAGAAAATTGTATCAAGTGGTAACAAATCATGAGTTTTAAAAAAAACAGGTATTTATTGCTGGCGTTCATTTTACTGGCGATAACAAGTTGCAAAGGACAAAAAATGGAAGAAAAATTTGAGTGGACAGGTACGGTTTCAGCTCCCGAAGAATATCCGATGGAAGTTTATAAAGGAGCCATCATAGCCAAAGATTTTACCTATGGTTTTGATGCCATTTGGGGTACGCAGAACACTGGATGGGGAAACGATGGCGGTGTGATGAGCGTAACGACCAAACAGATGGAAGCACCGGATTCGTTAAGTTTTACCTGGCTATCGCTGATGGAAAAGAAATTTTATACCGGTAAATGGAAATTAGATAAGGCCCGCATTACCCAGTTATTCCATGACGGATTTAAGGATGACCTGACCAATAAAAAAGATAACTACACGTTGATCAAAATTGGTCTGGCGCCAAAAGGTAAAGTCGTGGTTTGGCTTAGCGGCCCAGGTTTCCAAACTGAAGTGGGTGCTTTTGAGGCCAATGAAACGACTATTTCAAAAGAACAGGCTTATCCCAATGCAAAGTACATGTTGGAACCGAATTTTATCACACTTACACTGGAAGATAAAATGATTATGAAGCCGGAAATTTTAGAACGCATTAAAACTGAAGGCATGCCAGATCCCGTTGTCTATGAACTTTACCGCAAAAAATACCCTTGGCATCCAGAAGTTCATTTACCCGTTGGAGATCAGTTGATATTATGCTATTACAACTTCCTTAACGGTGAAGAAGAAAATCGGTTTGGAGAAGATCTGACAGCTAATCCATACGTTTCCAGGGCCGTACCGAAATACATTACATTGGTTTGGAAAAAGGAAAACGGAACGAAATATGGGCTTGAAATAAAACCTTTTGATGAAAAAGAAACAATGACTTCTTTTGAGAAGCTGGGGAACTCTAGTGAGATAGACCTGGTTGTATCGCTGAATGCAGACGGAAAAGGAGCAAAAATATCGCTAAAAAATAGTACAGAAGAAATTCAGCTTAAAAGAGCGAAAATCGATATCAGTAAAGTAGATTAGTATGACGAGCGTTAAATTGGGCAATTATGTGCCGACAAACGATAAAGTAGAGTATTTAGATCTTTTTGTAGGGGTATTTTTTGATGGAACAAAAAACAATATGAATAATTCTCAAGAGCGTAGAGCCAATACACCTACTTACCAGCGTAACGGCACAGATAGCGATAGCAGCTATCAGAACGATTGGTCTAATGTCGCCAGACTATGGGATATTTATGATAAAAGTCATAGTATTTATTTGGAAGGTATTGGTACTGAAGATAGGCAAAAAGATAGTCAAATGGGCTATGCTTTCGGTACCGGAAGCACAGGGATAAGGGGAAAAGTGAGAAAGGCCTGTGAAAAAATTTTCACCGATAAACTGAAAGTCCCGATAAAAAGCAATGGGAAAAAGAAATTAAGAAGTATTACTTTCGATGTATTTGGTTTTAGCAGGGGTGCAGCAGCAGCAAGAAATTTTGTTTACGAGATTGGTAAAAATGAATATCGGTCAAGTACCATTACAGACCCACACACTGGAATCACGTCAAGATTTGATTCAGACGGGGAAGCAACAAGTTTAGAGGTAATGCCGGCTTGTGGGCATTTAGGCGAAATGTTTAGCGCTGCCGGACTGAAAATATCTCCCAACCAGATTAAAGTAAGGTTTTTAGGTATTTTTGATACCGTATCGTCGTATTCAAAATATTTTAGTGTATCCCCTAATTTCAACGATGTTGAAGAGTTACACCTCAACCAAATTGGTCGTGCACAAAATGTTGTCCATTTTGTAGCTGAAAATGAGCACCGTAAGAATTTTTCTTTAACACATACAAATGTAGGCAGGGAACGGGTTTTTCCTGGAGTACACAGTGATATTGGAGGAAGTTACGAAACAGATACAGAAGTAGTATCGGAATTGGCTACCTCGTGGACGCTTAAAGGCAATCTGGACGCCTTTAAAGCTAAACTTATAAAAGAGGCCTGGTATAAGGAAAATCAATTGAAAGTTACCGGCGGTAATATGTACTGGGCTCTTGAGGGAACGAGGTTTATTTACAAAGAGTATAGTTATATTCCCTTACAGTATATGGCAGAGCATAGTCAAAATCATAATTTGCCACTCGCTAAAAGTAAAACCGAAACAAAATATACCATTAATGGCAATCCCCTGTTGCTTAGAGTCAAAGCTACGCTTAGAGATTATGTAATGGCTAATGGATCACCTTATGTTTTTTCAGCAGAATTACCCAAGGATCCTGTACGAAGGCAACAGCAGGAAGACCTTCACAAATTGAGAAACCAGTATTTGCATTGGTCGGCAGATAGAAAAAGTTCTTACGGTGTCGTACAGCCTATGGCCCCCAATGCCGATGGTAATAGGGTTACTTATTAATACGCTCGGTTATGGAAAAAGTAAATAGCCTTTCAAATTCTGCAGCTCAGGGCAAAATTAAGCTCAATATCGATCATGCGATTGATTTTGCTCCTAGACCACGTTCTGCAAGGAGCTATGGCATTACCATTAAATATTATGACGATGGCAATCAAGAAGCGACAAAAAGATTAGATTACCAGATCCACCTCAAGGTGAACCAATTTAGGGATGAAAATAAAGTTTGGCAGTTATGCTTTGATAAAACGGACCTTTTTATAGACAGGCATGAGCCTGATTTTGTTGGGGAACAACTGGCCAATATGAGCATGGGTGCAATATATCCCCTAAAGGTTGATGTAAATTCCAGGAACGAAATATTTAGAGGGATTGTTAATCACCGAGAAATCCTAAACCGCTGGAAACAGGTAGCCGAAAAGATCTCTGATAAGTATGAAGGCAGATACGCCGAACTATATTTAGAAAAGATGGAGAAAAAGATATCGAATAGTTCTGAACTGGAATATGCACTAAGGGCAGATATGTTCTGGAGTGTATTTTTTCATCCGCAGTATCTGGCCTACGATAGTAACTTATCTCAGCAAAGCACCTTCTTTTTTCCGGTTATCGCTTACCATAGCCTTGCATTTGAAGGCGTTCAAACAGTTGAGCCGAACAATACCGATTATGGTACAATCAAGATGCATTTTTCTTCAGAAAGTGATGTTACTAAGGAACAAAGTACACTATTGAATCGTAAGGGTTCTCTTAAAATGAAGCTAAATGCGACTTTCGATTTAGATCAGGATGGAGGTTTGCTTAAGCACGTCCAAGTTGATTGGAACCTGTATAAAAAGGAAAACAGTGAAGAAATAAGTATAAAACGCATCTTTTTCTCTGCTTATGAAATTGAAAACAGCATTTCGGAAGCAAATCAGCAATCGTTAACTCAAGGGGAGACCGATCATTTTCCTGCTGAAAAGAAAAAGGGATTTTGGGCAAGAATATTGGGTTAAACAACGGAGAAGAGAAATGTCACAAAAAGAAATCATTGTACAAGGTGCCACCTGCCAATGCCAGTTTGGTACCACAACCGATAAATTGAAAGTACTTACCCAGCAAAAGCATTTTGTGAACGATAAAGATGGCGCACAAAAATTAATTGCGTCTCATGTAGATATCGGAATGACTTTTGAAAAAAACACCTTTGGCCAATGTAAACTTCAGCCAACCCCTGGTGGTTTTAAACCCTGTTTGCCTGCACTAACCGAATGGAAGGGCATGTATAAAGATATGGTATTAATTAACAGCGGACAGGTTTTGGTAGAAGATAGCAAAGGTGTTTGTACCATTAGTGGTTCGCCCTGTATCTTTTTTGCCAAAACAGGGCAGAAAGGGCAACCTTCTCAGCAAAATATTGATAATGCTGATGAAGAGCAACAATCGCAGATTAACCCATTGGTGAATATAAAGCAAATGAATGTGCCATCTCCTTATGAATACTTAAATGCTAAGTAAGATGAAAAAAATTAAAAGTTGCTATTACGAAGTAGATGGTAAGAAATTTGTCGTTGGTGATAATTCTTCAGTGCTGATGCTGATAGGAAAAGACCATAAATTTTTTGTGGATTTTGAAACCAATGAGAATTTTGAACCAAATTTTATCCCTACAAAAGAAACAGCTAGAACTCAATTAAAATGGGCATATATTTTAAGTTATTCCTTTTCTAAGCTTGAAACAAATAAAGCTAAACAAGACGTTTGGGGTTATTTCATTAAGGAAAATGGTACGGTTCCGATAAAGAAATACGGGATTGATAAAAACTATATCCAGGGAACCCAAATTTCATTTTCACCTGTTGCACAAGATAGTCCAATTTGGGAAGGTACAGGATATGTGATGCTTTTATTTATAGATGAGCCTGGTGATGGTATCGCTTTTCCTTTTATGGCGGTGAACCAAGCTCCTGAAATTAGGGGCCACTATTTTGACAGACAAAAGAATATCGAAAATAATCCCGAGGTAGGAATTAATGATGGTTTCTATAATTATAATACGACCATCAAGCTGTATTTCTCTACCCACATGCTCCCTATTAAAGGCCTCAATGGCAAAAATCTTATTTCAGCTGGCATTAATTTAGATCTTTCAGCCGAATGGAAAGATTTAAGCCTTACGATTGAACTATTAGATGAAGCTGGTGATGGCCAAACAACGGCAAGTACAATAGCAAGGGCATACAGCTGCGATCCTGAATATAAGTTCATATTAGACAAGCCATTGGTTGAATCAGAATTAAATAAATACGCTGAAGAACAATCGGGTGTTAGTACAAATGCAAATTGTAGTTTTGAAGTGCCTATTACTATAGAATTAGATTGGAAAGATAAATTTCATAAAAATCATAAGGCGGAACCCACAAAAAAATATTATGTGATGATCGTCATTAAAAATAAAAAGAGTGGGAAGATCTATACGTCTATGCCAAAAAACTCGCAATGGGTACAGACGGTCGATAATAAAATAGAGGAAATACCAAGCAGCCATTTTTTTGTCGTAAAGTATAATAGCCTTGATGTAATCTTAAAGGAACTTGAAGCAAAAAAGAACAACCAGATACAATACATTGGCGATGTACAATACACAAGGAAAGAATATGATCCTTGTGGATATTCTATGATCGAAATCAGTGATGTGGCAGATAAAGATAGAAAGCCGTTTGTTATTTTTGACGAAAATAAATTGGCCGATAGTGGAGATAAAACTTCACAAACATTTGATATTATTAGGGGCGATGCCAAAAAAGACGTATTAATTTCTTTAAAAGAATTACATAATAAGGGCGTAATGTGCATGGGGGTAATGTTGCCTAAAAACGAAAAGCACGATAGCAAAGAAAATGTTTTCCTGATGGATACCATATTGGCAGCTAAAAAGTTAGGAAACGATTACGAAAGAGTTGAAGATACAAAACATAAAAAGCAATTACGAAAATCGAACATTGATGTAACAGCAGAAAATGAAAACGATACCGATGTTATAGTTGACGAGCAGCAACCGGCATATGATGTTGAAAAAGTTCAAAATTTAATTTTTGGCACAGATTATGATTATGTAGGAGAGGATAAGTTAAAGCTAAAGCTTAAATATCTTTATAACAAAAGCTATGATAATGCCATCCTCAAAGCTATAGGCTACGAAATTGACGCACAATATTCTGCAGCCAATCTAAAAGTTAAAGAAATTGCATGGGTGGCAAGGTATATTTTTTGGAAAGATTATTTTGTTCAACAGTACTTTGTGCCTGTATCCACTTGCAGATATCCCAATCAATTAGTAAGGACAAGGGTTTTTCCTAATTTGGAATGGTGGATTAATGTGAAATACGAGACGAAAGAACCAGTATATGTAAGGCAAACTCCTAATTATAAATATAGAGAGTTTTTTACGGAAAAAGGTCAAAATAAGAAACTTAAAGAAAGTAGGCTAAAAGAAAAGGAAAAAAACTGGAAGATAAAAAAATATGAATTAGATTTTGAAGCTGGTTTTAAAATTGATGGTGAAGAGAATCCCCTAATTCCCGGAGATGGATTCCCGCTTTTAAATGCTATAAATTTTTTGTTGAAGGCCTACGAAATATTTAAAGAAATTACTTTTGCTGATGAAGCAAAAGAAGGAGAGGCCGCTATTGCAAGCGGAACTGCAAGAACTACAGATGGCTCGCCTTCTAGTAAAAAGATGGCGGCACGTTGGAAGCTGAGGAAAGGAAGGGGGCTTCCATTCAGAATAGAAGTATCCACACCTGCATTTAGTGGTGGAATACAAGGTAAGTTTGCTCAGAGTAAATCTAAACCGAATGAAATTGGGGCGTTTTATTTTTTAGAGTTTGCTGCAAAACCACTTTTCGGAATCAAAGGCGAATTAGATTTGTTATTCTTTGCTCAGTTTATTGGACCTATTGGCCAAGCGATGTATAGATTGTCACAAATAGTTAAAAAAGTAAATTATTTAACTTTAGGAGCTGTAAGGATTGATTATTATATAAATGTAGGGGCAAAAGTTGATTTTAATGTAGAAATTAAAGCATTAGAATACCATAGCGTTGATGGCTGGGATGGTGGTGAGGTGCAAATTTATATTCCTATTGAAATATATCTTAATGCAGGTGTTGATGTAAATGCAAGTATAGAGGGAATTGGTTCCGCTTCCGCCGACGCACGTATAGAAGGAAAAGCCAAATTCGAGGTTAGGGCAACTCATGATAAAAGAAATAATAAATGTCCAGCTTTGCTGAAATTTGAAGGACTGACGGGTAAAGTCTGGTTAAAATTTAGTATTAAAGATAAAACTAAACAAGATACAGGAGAACCGGAAGAGGAGCCTGATCATAAATTTTCAATAATAGACCCCAAAGATCCATGGAAAATAGATATTATATAAAAATTAGTTTAACCTTATTAGCAATTTTATTGATTTTTTGTAATTGCGAACAAAAATCACAAAATAGGAATAACCCTAACTCTGAAAAGATGAATAGACAAGAAAGCGCTCATTCAACAACAGGTAAAATAGGCTATATAGCTCACGTTAATGCACTATCTCCTTACGAACTTTATTTGGATGATATACTTATTGATTTCTACTATGGAAATAACATAAGTAATACAACTGAATTGAATCCTTACTTATTAGGGAATGGAAAACATACCTTAAAAATCAGATTTCTTCCTAAAGAAGATTCCGTCGATAAAATGGTATCGCCAAAAGATATCATTTTTAACGAAACCGCAAGATGGCACATTTATTTTTCCAAAATTGTTCCAAACAAAGATGTTCCTTTAGGCTATTCAAATGAAATAGACTATGCCAAAAGCGAGTTGAAGCTTTATGCCCCTTCAAAAAAAGTTCCCTTTTGGGAGCAAACTTGGGAGGTAGATGTTAAAGGGTTGCCTTACCGAGTAAAAGGTTGGAGTGAAAGTCAAGATTTGAAAAAAATAGATAAAGATATTTTGCAAAAAGAGGTAGTTGAATATTTTTCTTATTTAAAAGATTTGCTCAATGAGGGAAAAATTGATGAATTCCTTAAATTATGTAAAAAAGAAGATGAGGAATTGGACATTGTTACCTATACCATACCTGAAGATTCAAAGATTGATTATCAAAACAATAAGGAAAAAATGTTGAAACTATGTCCTGGAAATATGCAACCTTTTGATAATTATGAAATGAAAATCTATGGAAATGGCAAGTTAGTCACACTGGTTATACCCAATGGTAAGTACAAAAACTGGAATGCTTTGATGAGCAAAACACCTAAAGGAAGGATAACAACTTGGGGAGCAATATTACACAAACCTAAAGGTTCAAAAACTTTCGAAGTTATTAGAAAATAACATAAAAACAGAATTTGAATCAGCAAGTGCCTATCGAAAATTATCAAATAATATTTTTAGGTGGAGGAAAGTTAGTTGCAATTAGAATTCCAAATGAACCAATCGGATTAAAATTTATTTCTGATGATGAAACGGAAAGTGTAGTCTACGAACAGGCAATCTTTCATAGAAAAAATAAAGGGGGAAGCACTTTCTTTAATAAGATAAATTTATATTGTAGAATATGTTCTATAAAATTTATTTGGAAAACAACGATCTGATTATTGAAACATTCTTTTTAAAGGAGAAAATCGCTATTGATTCAATTGATGACATCATTATTTTCTATAACCGAGGTTTTAATAAACATAAATTATATACTTACTTTAATAAACCAATACAATATGAATTAACCAGAAAATCCTGGTTTTATCAAATATTATTTGAAATATTTTTAGCGTTTAATACAGAAAAGTTTAGGATTTACCGCCTTTATGAAAACGAAATCATTACCCTAATGTTCAGTTTGTTAAAGCCGTACCTTCCTACACTCATTGAAACAAAAGATCTGGATTTAGCCAATAGTTTTATATGGATGACTTATGATGAGGGTGGACAATTTAAGCAAATGAAACTTGTTTATAGTAGGGAAGGCTTAGGTTTGAAAAGAGTAATGTTGAAGCATAAGATATTATTGGAAAAATAATAAATAGTTTGGAGTGGATAAAATAGGCTTAAATTAGTCTCTTAATTTGATGGAAATAGCTATTAAAGTATGATTGCCAGAAGAATTTCAACTATTCTATTCTGCTATTTCCTACTTTTTAGGCTCTATGTTGTTTGCTCGTTATTCTATTTCTTCATTACCCAAGAAACTAACGAAAGCTTAATCAGGAATACAAACGATGGTTATCAACTGACTATTTTCCAGCTTGAATTTTATTTTTTCCTTATCGTTTTATACAGTTTCAGACCATCACGGTTTAATAAAACCATTATTAAAAGCTACAAAAAGGGAGGAGCTGAAAAGTTATCGAAAAAATATTTTTTTTGGATCGTTTATATAGGAGTACTACTTGCCGTCTTCGGGATACCATTATTGATTCTCAAAAATGCATTAGGAAATGTACTTGATGTAATTACAAAAGCCAACTATTACATAATTGAAAATACAAGCTTATTGATGATAGCAATTATGTTTTTAGGCCTTAATATGTTGGGCTTTTACTACGATTTTATCAATGCTTTTGATCATGCCAAAACCCAGTTTTTCCGATTTTTATTCGCATTTATGTTAACGGTTCCAGTTTCGGCATTTCTATATTTAATTTCTGTTGTACTTCAGATAAAAGCTGATGCCTTGATAATCATCTGTTTGGCATTTAATCTTTCTTTTCTTTTTCTCAGTATTATGGGCTATTCGAATAAAAATAAATTAAAGGCTGTTAGAATTAATTCTAAGTAATGGATTCTTTAAAGATTGAATCCGAGATCTTTGTTGAGGGATTGCAGATTAATATTTTTCCGGATTTTCCAAATACTGCATAAAGAATCTAAATAAGAAAACAGATTTTTAAATTTAAATAAAGTAGAAGATGAATAAGCTAATAAAATTAATTGTAATAGGAATTTACATAAGTTTAGAATGTTGTGCACAGAACAAAAAAGATATAGCAGCTGAAAATAGAATCCTGGAAAAAATAGAATATCAAAAAGAGGGTATGTTGTTTAAACTAAAGTATGAGCATTTAGATTGTTCGTACGAAATATTATTGAATGATATGCCGATCATTACTTATTTTGGATTAGGTGAGAGATCGGGTTTGACGGTTGATATTAACCAATATATTCTAAAGCCTGGAAAACAGGAAATAACAATAAAAATGTTTCCTGCAAAAAAAGAGGAAAACCTTTTTGTCTCATCTCTTTCTAAGAACTCCTTTATTAAAATAGATATTACAAAAAACAAAGAGCCAATGACTATGCTCGATCAGTTAAATGCTAAAGGTAAAGGAAACGAATATAAGTGGGAAACATTAGTATATAAAACACCTCAATTAGAGAAGCCTATGTCATATTCAGAATATAAAACTTCATTTGAAGTAGATGCTAAAGACATTAATTGGAAAATTGTGGGTTGGAGTAAAAGTAAAAAATTAATCAATGATCCAAATATCCGTAGAGAAGTTGATGAGTTTTATGACAATTACAAAAAAGTATTGGAAGAAGGCAATCAAAATAAATTTCTTTCATTAGTTAGAAATACAATTTATGAAGAAGCAGCATCAAAACCCTGGAATAAAGAAATTGAAAATCAGCTTACAAAGAATATGAGCGATTATGCCGTTGAGAAAAGAAATTTTATATATCCATGTAAGAAGGCAGAGTTAAAATTTTTTGGAAATGGGAGAGTGGTAACTTTAGTGTGTGCAGATACACTTACTTTCGGATATTCTCCGCTGATTTCTAAGACTGCTAAAAATATGATGCCCAAATCACACACCTTCTATCTGCATAAACCCGAAGGTAGCGATAAACTCGAAATTATCAGATGATAAAGGATAGGTTGATTTTTTTTATGTTCCTTTTTATGGGAATTGGTCTTTTTATCTCCAGTATCGCACTATCATATAGAAGCTTAAATGTTCCTTTTACGTATGAAGTAACATCTGGAAAATTAATAGATTTTGCTGAGAAATTAAAAAAGGATAATAAAACAGGTTTCAGTACACAGTTCTTTTCTCCACTTTATCAATTTTAATTTCTATCTTTTTTTTGTATTGTCTGCTTAGGCATGGCTTATGTATTCAGAAAACCAGCTGTTCCATTTCGTTAATAAAAATCCTACTGTAGAATAAACATATTGTTAATTTTTTTTTGATTTCCTTCCTTCCAGAAAACCACATCAACATTAAAAATTTAGTCATTAAGCAATTCTACCTGTTGCAAAAAGTAACAACTTGCCCTAAAATGCTACAATACTTTGCTCTATTGTATCTAGTAAAAATAAGACGGAAATTTATTTTGAAAAAAATACACTTTTTTTTCTTCACAATAATCTGCGTTTCCTATAGCGTGAGCCAAGATTTTTAAGTTTTATAGACTCTGTTACTCATTATATATGAGTGAGATACACAATAATTGGCTTAATATTTGGTTTATACTTAATGTAGCGGAGGCTACGAAAAATCCAATTATTTAACCTTTAAATTTTAAAACTATGGCTTTCAAAGCTAGATTAAACTTTTCAGGCAAGGAGTACGATGTACTTCATTGTGCCTATGCGTTAAACCGTGATGTAGATGCTAAAGGAAGACCTTCTTCCGGAGTTTACGGCGGTACCATCGATATTGAGATCGAATCAACCGAAGACACCTCAATAATCGAGGCAATGGTAAACAACCAGTACAAACCTATTACAGGAACCCTTCTGATCAAAAAATCCGAGGAAGATGCCAAAATGAAAGAAGTTAACTTCGAGGATGGCTACATTGTTAAATATTCCGAAGGAATCAACATTGTGGGCGATCATGCGATGACGCTCAAGTTCCAGATTTCAGCCCGCAAGCTTAAATTAGGCAGCGCCGAGCATGTTAACGATTGGCCAAAAGCCTAGTCTAAGGTTGAGGGTAGAAAGGTTGAAGGTGTAAGGTTTAAAACGCCTAACACTAATCACAATGCTCCTCGCCCTACGCTAAACGCTCACCGCAATTCATTCTTTTCAAAAACATTAAACTTTATTACAATGGCATTCAAAACCCGTTTAAACTTAGGATCAAAAGAATTTGATGTACTACAGTGCAGCTTTTCATTAAATAGAGATGTCGACGCCAAAGGCCGTCCATCGTCAGGTGTTTATGGTGGCACCATCCACATCGAAATCGAATCAACTGAAGATACTTCAGTGATCGAATCAATGGTTAACAATCAGTACAAACCACAGGCTGGTAGCATTATCTTCAAAAAAGGCGAAGAAGATGCAAAAATGAAGGAACTTACTTTTGAAGATGCCTATATCATTCAATATAGCGAGGGTATTGCAGTAAATGACAATACACCGATGACTTTAAATTTTGTGGTATCTGCCCGTAAACTAAAACTGGGCAATGCAGAACACGAAAACGATTGGCCAAAAGCTTAATCTGATATAAATCGTTATTAGTTTCCGGCTAAGCTGGCACTAATAACGATTTTTTTGTTTTGTGGCATGATAAAAAGAGCTACCTATGGCTACCGATTTAGAATACATAAACCTGTTCAATTCCTGTACAATTTCTCCGTTAAAAACTGCAGAGATCAACCGGATTATTAATGATAAAATCTTAAATCATAAATCAAGATATCAGGCGGTAAGAAATAAACTGCTTAATTTAACCGAATATACTTATCGCAATGCCTGCTTTCTAACCGAACCGGAAGATAGCTTTCTTAAAAAGAATCCAAAAATTGCAAATGGCTTTTTTAACAGGTCATTTTCAGATACGGGTCTTTTCTCTGAAACAACTGGTATACCATGGTATTTTATTGCCTGCGTACATTATAGGGAAAGCAATTCTGATTTTACCAAACACCTGCACAATGGCGATCCACTAAGTGGCTTTACCAGGCAGCACCCTGCAAACCGACCAAAAATTAGTCATGGTCCACCATTTACCTTTGAGGAAAGTGCTGTTGATGCTTTAAAATTACGCGGTTTGGATAAGGAAACAGTATGGTCTTTGCCCAAGGTTTTACTTCGTTTGGAGCAATATAATGGTATAGCGAAAGCTTATCAAAATAATAAAATTAATTCGCCATATCTGTGGGGTGGCTCTAACCTTTATACTAAAGGAGGTTTCCCAAGGGATCATGTTTTTAGCCTCGATTATGTAAATAAACAAATTGGAACAGCTGTTATTTTAAAGGCTATGGAAAATAGGGGATTAATCAATATACCAAGGCAATAATATGAAAATAGCAGGCATTTTATTTTTTTCTTCGGTATTCCTGTTTTTTTCATGTGGTGCAAAACATGAAGATAAAAGGCAAAGTACAGCATACTCGGCCGATTCTATAATACAGGATAATAAAAGTACAAAGAATACCGAAACAGACTCGCTTGAAAAATTGGCGGCTAAAATGGTTGCTTCAAGAGAGAGTTACCTCAATGATGGGGATACCAAAGCTGAAGAAATTTTTATCAAAGCATTCATCAGCGCGCTCGAAAAGCCAAATGCTTTTGAAAATGATTTTGCTTCGTTAAAAGCTTACGAAATTAACGTATTAATTGCCGACGATAAAAATCTTAAGGTGTTTTACTGGCTTTCTCCCTATTCGGGCTCTATGTGGCATGTACAGAACATCGTTCAGTATAAAAACGAAAACAATGTCCCTACCGCAATCTCATTTAACGACCTTTATAAAGATAAAGACGATGAAGGGAGTCCAACTCCATTTTTTGAACATATATACCGTTTAGATACCGCTCCTCAAAAAACATATCTCTTTACAGGCTATGGCCAAATGAGCGGAACAGAGCCCTATAGTGTAAGCCATACATTAGTAGTTAATCATTCAGAATTTAGCATTGAAAAGCCATTGTTCAAACTCGGGAAGGTAGTTAAAACACAATTGTTTGCTTCTGCCGATCTTAAAGAAGGTGGGGATAAAGAAAAACTTACGGCCCAATTGGCCATGAAATATACCCCTAAAGATAAAACCATCAGCTATCCCGAAGTTAACGAAACAAAAAACGGAGCTGTTTTTAATGGAAAAAGAAACGTTTTAACCTTTCGCGATGGAATGTTCAGGTAGTCATAAACTATTATTGAGTTGATATGGAAAAGAAATTAATCACCGAAATAAATATAGAAGATAAGGCAGTTACCCATTTTGCCTCTTTCAGCTTAAAGCAGGCCTTTAATGTCCATCATTATTTTGAGCTGCGGTTTAACCATGATCAGATGGGGTTGCCTGGAATGATCAGCTTAGATGATAGTCGCGATTTTGTAGGGAAAACCCTTACCGCTTCTTTCGGTTACGACTCAGGCGGTTTACAGGAATTTGTCGGTCTCGTAACTAAGGTAGAACTGGCACAAAGCCATGGTTATCATGGTGTGTTAATCGTGAGTGGGTATAGCCCAACAATTTTGATCGATCGGGGGCCTGATTTAGGCTCTTATCTTGATAAAGATTTAAATAGCATTGTAAATCTTGCCACTTCAGATGTGCCTGCAAATGATATTAAAATCGTAGCCAACGCAGCCAGAAAAGAACCTATTGATTACCTGATTCAATATCGTGAAAGTGATTTCGATTTCCTGAACAGACTTTCGGGCGAATACCACGAATGGTTTTATTATGATGGCAAACAGCTGAACTTCGGTAAGCCTGACGATCAGAAAGAAGTTGCCCTGGTGTATGGCCGCGACGTGCAAAACCTGCAGTATGCCATGGAAATTGCGCCGATTAAAAACAAACGTTTTGCCTATAATCCCAAACAGGACGAAATGTTGCAGAGCGAAAGTAGTGGCGCTAGTGATGGATCACCAGACCTGGCACACGCCATAAAAGTGTCTAACATGATGTATAGCAAAACCTTTAACCAACCTGCACTTATCCGTGTTGATAATAGTAATGATATTAAAAGCCATGTGCAGAACGAAGAAAAAGCACACATCAGCAACCTTTTAAAGGTAAATGCCAGTGGCGATAATGCTGCTTTGGGTATTGGCAGTATTGCCGAAATTACCATGAGTATCAGAAAGGAACTTTCATTTTCTACGGAGAGTCTGGGAAAATTCCTGATCACTACTATTAATCACGATATTGATGGTACTGGAAAATATTACAATACTTTCGAAGGCGTGGTAGCCACAACAGAACGGCTTTCGGTGAAAAACTACACTAAACCAAACCCTGATATGCAATTGGCAGATGTGGTTGATAACGCCGATCCGCAAGGCCAGGGCCGTATTAAAGTGAAATTTAAATGGGAATGCAAAACCAATGATGTAACCGAATGGCTACGGGTAATTACACCAGATGCCGGAAGCAGCGATAAAGTGAGTAAAAACAGGGGCTTTGTATTTATTCCGGAGATTGGCGACCAGGTAGCGCTAACTTTTGAGGAAGGAAACATTGCACGTCCGATTGTACTGGGCTCGGTATTTCATGGCAAAAGCGGAAGTGGTGGCAGCGCAAGCAACAACAGCAAAAGTTTAACTTCTAAAAGCGGGCATACTGTACAGTTGAACGATGGTGGTGGCATTACCATTAAAGATAAAACCGGCGGTAACCATATCGTGGTTGATGGCAATAACAAAGTAACGGTAACATCTTCTCAAACTGTAGTACTTACTAATGGCTCGTCCTCTATAACGTTGGAAAAGGATCAGATTCTAATACATGCTGATAAGATTGAAATTGCACAGAAGGACGGGGCAAAATCGAGCAAGATAGATATTAATGGCACAGCAACTAATTTAAATACGCAGGACATGAAGATTACATCTAAAACCAACACCATTACGGGATCTAGCAACACAATTACAGGAACCAATCATGTTACCGGTGGAAATACTAAAATAGACGGAGGTGACGTATTTATAAACTAGATAATGGGACATAAAATCATAACAGAAGAGGATTTTTGGATTTGTTCTGAAGGCGCAATGCCTTCCCCATTTCAAGGTAACAGGGAAAGTCTTCACGATAGTTCAGGGCATAAATACATTACAAAATCTGATACCAGCACCATCACTTGGATAGATTTCGGATGTAAAAAATATATGCTGTTAATGGCGCTCATTGCTGCCATTGCAGTTGTTGTGGCTGTGGCGGTTGGGGTCCTTACTGTTGCTACCGGTGGGGCAGGATTAATTTTACTCGGCGCGGTTGCAGGACTTGTTGGAGGTGCTATCGGTGCCGTTATTGGCGGTTTACTTTGTGGTCATAAAATGGGACCGGCCAGATCGTGGGATAGTAAAAAACCGGATATGATTTTACAGGGTACACCTGTTATAACTGGCGGCTGTACCATGACCTGTAAAGCTGGTGGAACCGTTCAATATGCGCCCAATATTAAAAGTTGGATGGGCGCCATCGGTTACGCCAGTCTTAGTTATGGTAGTGAACTGGTTAAGTGTGCTTTTGTTGGGGCGGCAGTAGGTACTGTAGGGTCGCTTTTAGGCGTAGGCAGTGTTACTGTAGCAGGAACTGGGGGATCGGTAGGGACTGGCATTAGCTTATCAAGGGCAAGTATGATTTTGGCCAGGCCAACCGTTGCCAGTGTTTTGAGCAATATAGGTACAAGTTTTGGTATAGGTGCCGGATGGACCGGCGCAGGTGTTGCTTTAGGATCCAGGGGAATATTTGGTGCCGAATCTGCAGCTAAAACTTATGCAATTGATGCGGTAGACGAAAATGGAGAACCATTAAGTGTAGGAGATAGTTTTGCTAAAGGTGCTTTGCCTGAATATGAATTAGGTAGCCGAATTGCAGATAAAGGTGTAAGCGGTTTACAGTGGTCTGATGCATTATTGGGCTTATATTTCCTTCATCTCAAAGTAGATCCGCCAGGTACATTTAGAGACGCGAACGGAACGCTCAGAAACTCCAGAGGTAATCCTAATGGGTTAAAGCCGGGAACTACCGCAACCGATCCGAGAAAGGTAAAAAGTGGTGGAACGGGAAAAGCTTATGAGGACGGACAGACAAATGGAAACAGACCTAGTTGGCGTCAGAGCGAACTAGATGCTGAAGGGGGGTATCCTGGTTATGATACCCAAAAAAGTTTCATTAATGGAGAGGAGGTGCCTTATGGAACGGAGGGTAGCACGCGACCAGATTTATATAATCCAGGGCATAGCGTTGAAGTGAAAAATTATGATATTGAAAGTTCTGCTGGAAGAAGTAATTTAAAAGCTGAACTGACGAGACAATACAACGAAAGAGTTACGCATTTACCACAAGGAGATAAACAAACAGCAATAATAGATGTAAGAGGGCAAAACGTGCCTCCAGAAACATTAATAAAATTAGAAGAAGATATTTTGCAGAATTGTCCAGATATGGAAATTATATTTAAATTATAAAAAAAATACAAATATTTATGACAGGATTAAAAGTTGGGCCTATTTTTTATGGAGTTGGTACAGGAAGTTTTTTACATTGTTTCTTTTCAAATATAGCTTACCACCTTGAGGGTAATAGGTGGGGTAGTAGATATCCTACTTTAATGAATAAATTATATAAAGGAGAATTACCAAATAAAGACATTAATAATGCAAAAAACGAATTGGAAGAAATAAAAGAAAGGTTTAAAATGATAATGCCCGATCAGGTTATTTGGGATATTGAGAATCCTAAGCAGAGGCCTCCATGGGGAGATAAAATAGCGGGAAGGATAACTAATCTTTCTAATTATTTTTATACTAGTGATGGTAAGGATTTATTTGATGTTTTATTTACAAGTTTAGAAACAGCGTTGAAAGTAAAAAAAGATATATCTATTAAAAGTTTATAATTCTACTTTGTATGGAACTTTGGTGCAGTATTTTAAAAATGAAAAACAAAATATTCTCTTTATCGATGGACGGAAAAGTTCAGGAATTGGAAAACGAACTCAAGAATGATACCCAAGGAATTAATGATAAAGCAGACCTAGATTATTCTCCTTTGGCTATAGCTGTGGCTAGAGGGCATAAAGATGTTGTAAAATTACTGCTTGCAAATGGAGCCGTAGCGAACACCCAAGACCAAAAAGGTAATACGCCTTTACATTATGCCAGTGAAAATAATAGCATGGAAATTGCGGAACTATTGCTGGCGCATGGAGCAGATTTAAATATTCAAAACAATTCAGGCAACCAGGCGCTATGGACAGCAACATTTAGCGCTGCGGATGGTGATCAGAATAAAATACCTTTAGTTAAACTTTTATTGCAGAATGGAGCCGACAAGCAACATCTCAATAACGTGGGGAAAAAACCTGTGGATATTGCGAATAAAATTGGCGTTCCGGCATTAATAGAACTTCTTGCATAGTTGTTTTAATAAGATATTGTCCTAAATTAAAGAACGCCGACATTAATAGAATGAGCCCTTTTGCCTATGGAAAACAACCTTATAAAACTTGCAATAGGCGGAAAAACAGAAAAGATAGCAGAATTATTAGCCCGATCTTCAGTTGATATCAATATAAAAGATAGCGTAGGTTTTACTGCATTGGCAACTGCTGTGGCGCTTAATCATTATGATGTGGTAAAATTGTTGCTTGAAAATGGAGCCAATCCGAATATTCCTAACGATAAAGGGAATACCGCACTTCATCATGCAGCCGAAAATAATTTGCTTGAGATAGCAGTTTTATTGCTAAACCATCATGCTAATCTTAACGCAACAAATAGTTTTGGTAACCAACCACTCTATGGCCGGCTGTTTTTTACGTTCGTGGCGATAAAAGAAGACATGCTATTGTGGAACTTTTTTTAGATCATCATGCCGATCCTAATCATAATAATAATGCAGGAGCTAGTCCGTTATCTTTTGCCGAAAAAGTGGGCAATACAAAACTAGTAAATCTATTGAACAAAACGGTCGCATAGGCCTGACTGAGCAACTGAAAATAAATTATTTAATTTAAAACCGTTAATGAATACCAAAAAGATTTTTTACAACGATTACGATAAGCTAAGCGGAGAATCGTTTTTGGATATTGACCAAATACTGGACTTATTCAAATCCTTGAATTGGCAAAAAAGCACATTTCTTTATTTTGATATTAATGAAACAGAGACTTTTCAAATATTCTATCAGGAAGAAGCACTTTACTTAATAGAAATTGCTAACGATAGCGAGGATATGGTTTACCTCCAAAAATTTGCTGATGGAGAGCAGGCTCAAAGTCTTATTCAATATTATTTTGAACATCAGGTTGTTTCAACTGATGGTTTTTATGCCGTTCCGATAGAAACAAAAACCTTATCGGATGTGATCAGAGAAACGAACTAATCAATTTTAAATTTATTTATGGAAAGATCAAATATCAGTATAAGCGAAAAATTTCAGGCCCAGTATATGCTTTCCATTGAAATGGAATCGATGCTGGTGAGTGCTTTAATGAAGTCGAAGACAGAAATCAGGTATGATTTTTCGATATTGAATATTGATGAAGAGGGGTTCGAATGCAGACTGGTACAATTGGATATTTTTATTCAGGAGGCGAATAGTAATCTGATCCATGAAGTGGCAGAGCTAACAGGTGCATTTAATCGCATGTTCAACGAACTTCATTTAAAATTAGATCATACCGGAAAAGTTCTACAGGTTTTAAATATCGAATTGATTTTATCAAAATGGAAACAGACTAAGCAACTGATGCAACAGGCGGCAAATAAGAGTGATGACTTAAAAGATTTGATTGCGCTTAGTGATAGTATGTTTGCAAGTCCGGAAAAAATTCAGCAGGCCATACAGGCTAACGAATTTTTACAAACCTATTTTGGCTACATTTATGGAAGCGAGGTGCCATTTTCTAAATCTGATCCCAATCGGACAAATTTTTTAAATACGTCATATCTGCCATTTAAAGTAAGCTCAACTATTGATCAGCAAACTGCAAGCCAGAAGAATATTAAAGTACTGACTAGCTCGGTACCCTATGTTACGCTGGACATGAATTTTAAAAAAAATGCTTACAAGAGCTTTGAAGATAAAATTGATCTAAAATCTATCAAACCGGAAATTACTGAAGATACTGTTCATTTAATTGAGGTGAAAACTGGAAAGTTGTTGCATACCAATGTTGTAAAAAAAGAAATTGCAGATGATCAAAAGTTATATATCATCAACCAATATACTATGGTTATAGATGGATTTGGAAGCATCTTTAATCCCCCTAAAGACAAAGCCGCTGAATCGTCAGAAAATACTGGTACACAGGGTGATAAAAGTAGATTTAAATTTTTCTAATAATGGAGAATCTGGAAGTTGAAAAATCGGAATATGGAATATTAAAAACATTCTTTGCGAAAACCATTTCTATTGGTAAATACTCCTTGTTGTT
Source organism: Pedobacter alluvionis (assembly GCF_003664035.1). GTDB lineage: Bacteria > Bacteroidota > Bacteroidia > Sphingobacteriales > Sphingobacteriaceae > Pedobacter > Pedobacter alluvionis. The sequence goes on along the minus strand of NZ_RCCK01000011.1, from coordinate 1,342,584 downwards.
CAATATCGATCAAGCCTCCAATAGCAAAGCAAAACGTTATGTTTTTACTTTTAGAAAATTGGTTAAGAAAGTAAATGGTGACCTTCGCGCTCAAGGTATCTCATCCAGAGGGATCTTTATCGTTTCCCATTTAAGGAATATTCGCTTGGGCTTTTTTAATAGATATCAAATCATAGAAAAACTAGATTAAATGATTGGAAATTTTCACCCAGATGTTAAAAAATTTGATTCAAGATAATAGAATCTTAAACCTTATCCTGCAACAACAGTTTAATCACATTTTTTAAAGTCGGGTTACGGTTAGATTCTTTCCAGATCATATAAAGTTCTGTTCTTTGCGGAATGTGGGTAAGCTCTACAAACTTTACGTTTTCCTGGTAACCATATTGCAGGGCGGTGGGAACAATGGCAATGCCCAAACCTTCTTCTACCAGTTTATAAATAGTAAGCGCGTTAACCGATTTATGGTAGGTTTTGGGTTTAAAACCGTGATCTTCGCAAATACTCATCATCAGGTCGTAATAGAATGGACTGTCATCGCTTGAGAAAAAAATGAAAGGCTCGTTACCCAGTTTTTTTACCGCTTCAAAACTTGCTTTTTCCATTGGATGACTTTTGGGTAATACGAGAGAAAAAGTATCCTGGTGGATCATGTGTTTAGAAATGCCCGGTTTAAACTGCTGCATCCGCACAAAACCCATATCAATCATATCTTTTTCCAGTAATTCGATCTGTAGTTTATTGGGCATTTCGTCCAGATTGGTCCTGATTTCAGGAAAATCTTTATTAAGCTTAAAAATAACTTCCGGTACAATTTTTTGTGCTGCTGAACCTAAAAAACCGATCCGGAGTTCGCCTTGTTTGCCTTCTGTAATATTGGTCAGCTGTTTTTTAATATTCTCGATATGACTGAACAGAAAATCTACCTCATCTTTAAGGTAGAGGCCAGCTTCTGTAAGTGTTACTTTTTTCTTGTTCCGATCAAAGAGTGGTGCGTTAAAAATTTCTTCCATCTGCTTAATCTGCCGGCTTAAGCCCGGTTGCGAAATAAACAGGCGGTCGGCAGCTTTTCTAAACTTCAGTTCTTCTGCCAAAACCTGAAAATATTTTAAATGCCTAAGCTCTATCTGATAACTCATGGTTATTACATGATGATGTAATTGGTATTTATAGGTATCAAATATAGGGCTTATTTTTGTTTAAAACCTTTATGATATGAGTGAGCAACAGATTTTTAATTACGGAACAGACCATTTAACCGCTAAACTGGCTTTGGCTATCATTAGTGGTGAAGTGAAAGGCATATTAAGCGAAGGCACACGGGCAAAAGTGCTCGAAAGCAGCAAGGTGGTAGAGCGTATTGCAATTTCTGGCAAGGCTGTTTATGGAATCAATACGGGTTTCGGACCTTTGTGTACCTCCATGATTTCGGCAGTTGATACCCGTAAACTACAGGAAAATATTTTAAAGAGTCATGCTGTTGGTGTGGGCGAGCCGATAGATAGCGAAATATCAAAACTGATGTTGGTTTTAAAACTGCAGGCTTTAGCTCAGGGCTACTCGGGCATTAAAATCGAAACACTTGACCGGATGATCTGGTTTTTAGAAACCGGTGCCACTCCTGTTGTGCCTAAACAAGGTTCTGTTGGTGCCTCTGGCGATCTTGCACCACTTTCTCATCTCTTTTTGCCTTTAATTGGCTTGGGTAAGGTGCATTATAAAGGCGAAATTATTGCCACAGCTCAACTTTTAAAACAACATGAGATACAGCCTTTGCAATTAGGGCCTAAAGAAGGTCTGGCTTTAATTAACGGAACGCAGTTTATTGCTGCGCATGCCGTTAAGGTAGTACAACGTTTGGAAAATGTGCTGAATTCTGCTGATATTATTGCTGCATTGATGATTGAAGGTTTGCAGGGATCGGAAAAACCTTTTCATGCACAACTTCATCAACTAAGACCATACCCCGCAAATATTGCCGTGGCAGAACAGGTACGGAAGCTGTTGCAAGGTTCTGAAATCATGAAATCACATGCCGATTGTGCCAAAGTACAGGATCCTTACTCTTTAAGATGCATTCCGCAGGTGCATGGCGCTTCCAGAACGGCATGGATGCATTTAAAAGAAGCATTGGAAATCGAACTCAATTCAGTAACCGATAACCCTGTCATATTTAATGATGATTTAACCATCAGTGGAGGTAATTTTCACGGTCAGCCATTGGCTTTACCGCTTGATTATGCCTGTTTAGCGGCTTCAGAGATCGGCAACATCAGTGACAGAAGGATTTACCTCTCTCTGGAAGGAAATACGCCTGGCGTGCCGAAATTGCTGATGAAAGAAACCGGATTAAATTCTGGTTTTATGATTGTTCAATATACCTCGGCAGCTTTGGCCAGCGAAAATAAAGGCCTTTGTTTCCCGGCCAGTGCCGATAGTATACCAACCTCATTGGGTCAGGAAGATCATGTAAGCATGGGTTCCATCAGTGGTCGTAAAGCCTTACAGGTAATCGAAAACGTAGAAAAAATCCTCGGTATCGAGTTGTTCTGTGCCGCACAGGCCGTTGATTATCATCATCCATTAAAGCCTGGGAAAATTTTGGCTGCGGTACACGATTTTGTGCGTACTGAAATCGATCATTTTGAAGAAGATCAGATTATGTACGATAGGATGGAAAATGCGATACAAATGGTACAGCAAGGAAAAATTGTGGCCACCGCAATCAGGGCAGAACAGGATTTATAAGAGTTAAAATTACAGAAAATGGATTTTAAAGCACAGCTATTGGCAGGTATTCCTTCGGCTTTACCCGCAAAAAAAATAAGAAATGCGCAATTAAGTCATGCGCCGGTAAGGAGAGCAGTATTAAATGCTGCGGAAAAAAAACTGAGCATTAAAAATGCACTGCGTTATTTCCCCGAAGCATGGCACCAGGAACTCGCGCAAGAGTTTTTAAGTGAACTGGAAAACTACGGACACATTTACATGTACCGTTTTATGCCCGATTATGCCATTTATGCACGGCCAATAAGCGAATATCCTTGCCGTACACCACATGCTGCCGCCATTATGCTCATGATCCAGAATAATTTGAATCCGGCCATTGCGCAGCACCCTGAAGAGCTGATTACTTATGGGGGGAATGGCAGTGTATTTCAAAATTGGGCGCAATATTTACTCACCATGCAATACCTTGCCACAATGACTGATCAGCAAACGCTGAATATTTACAGTGGACATCCGCAGGGATTATTTCCTTCCAGTACTGCTGCGCCGCGGGTAGTGGTAACCAATGGTATGATGGTGCCGAATTATTCTTCGCCTGAAGATCTTGAAAAATTTAATGCCTTGGGGGTAACTCAATATGGGCAGATGACCGCCGGTTCGTATATGTATATTGGACCACAGGGGATTGTTCATGGTACGGCGATTACTTTGATGAATGCTTTCCGTAAAAAAGGTTTTTATGGAAAAGATACCGCCGGCAAAATTTTCCTTACAGCCGGACTAGGTGGAATGAGTGGAGCGCAAACGAAAGCTGGTAATATTGTGGGTTGCATCACGGTATGTGCAGAGGTAAACCCAAAGGCAGCAACCAAAAGGCATCAGCAAGGTTGGGTGGATGAGCTGATCGATAATTTGGATGAACTGGTGAAAAGGGTTCAATTGGCTCAACACGAAAAACAAACAGTCTCATTGGCCTACATTGGTAATGTGGTGGATGTTTGGGAACGTTTTGATCAGGAAAATATTGAGGTTGCGATTGGTTCCGACCAAACTTCGCTTCATAATCCTTACTCTGGTGGCTATTATCCCGTAGGTTTAAGTTTTGAAGAAGCCAATGAAATGATGGCCAACGCAGCTGAACAGTTTAAAATTAACGTTCAGGATTCATTAAAAAGACATGCTGCCAGCGTTAACAAACATACTGCTAAGGGAACCTACTTTTTTGATTATGGAAATGCTTTTTTACTGGAATGCGGTAGGGCAGGTGCTGATGTAATGGCACCTAATGGAATAGATTTTAGGTATCCCTCCTATGTAGAAGATATTCTAGGCCCACTATGTTTTGATTATGGTTTCGGTCCCTTTAGGTGGGTTTGTGCATCGGGCGATGAAAAGGATCTTGATCTAACCGATCGCATGGCGAAAGAAGTAATGGAAGAAATCAAACTTACTGCACCCTTAGAAATACAGCAACAGTTACAGGACAACATCAACTGGATTACGGCAGCAAAAGAAAACAGGTTGGTAGTTGGTTCAAAAGCACGCATCCTATATGCTGATGCCGAAGGACGTGCAAAAATTGCTTTACGTTTTAACGAGGCTATTAAAACCGGCGAATTATCTGCTCCTGTAATTTTAGGCAGGGACCATCATGATGTAAGCGGAACAGATTCGCCTTTCAGGGAAACGAGCAATATTTATGATGGAAGCAGGTTTACCGCCGATATGGCCATTCATAATGTGATTGGCGATAGCTTTAGGGGGGCAACCTGGGTTTCGATCCATAATGGTGGTGGCGTAGGCTGGGGTGAAGTGATAAACGGTGGTTTTGGAATGGTGCTTGATGGAACCGAACAAGCTGCAGAAAAATTGCAGAACATGCTTTTTTATGATGTAAACAATGGGATTGCCAGGAGAAGCTGGGCCCGTAATAAGGAAGCCCGTTTCGCCATCGAACGCGAAATGGAACGGACAGGGACTCTAAAAGTTACGTTACCAAATTTGGTTGATGATGAAGTGCTGGATGGCTTGGGAATAGTGTAGGCTTTTTACGACAGAGGTTTTTGTTGTCGTTCTGAACGCAGTGAAGAATCTTTAGCGCTAAGAAGAAAGATTCTTCGTTTCACTCAGAATGACAAATCTCTCTTTGTTTAGCCACGGAGGCACTGAAAACACGGAATATCCTCCGCGTATTGTCACCCTGAGCGTAGTCGAAGGGTTAGTTCGTTAGCCTCGAAATTGATCGCTTTTCTTAAAAAACCTCTGCGCCCTCTGCGGAAATCTCTGTGTCCTTTGCGGTAAAAACATAGATAATTACCTTAAAGGCAAAGTAAAATGAAACACAGAGCCTTTACCTTCTTCGCTTTCAGCCCATATCCTGCCACCATGCCGCTCAATAATTTCGGCGCTTAAATAAAGCCCGATGCCGAAGCCCGAGATTGTATGATTGCCCTGAACACGGTAATAACGTTCAAAAAGCTTGTCAATATCATCAGGTTTTATCCCTATTCCCTCATCTTTAATCTGAATTTCAACCTCAGCATCAAGTAGTTTGCAGGTTATTTCGATGCGCGTTCCATTATCGGAGTATTTTATTCCATTACTGATCAGGTTAGAAATCACATTCCCGATTTTATCCCGATCGGCGTTAATGTTAACCTCGCAGGTTGGATTTAATGTAATTTGATGTGAAGATTGTGAGATATAAGTTTCTTCGATGGTTTCCTTCAACAACTCATCTAAGTTAAAGTTGATTTTTTCGATAAGCAGCTTACCAGATTCCAAACGTGATACATTTAAAAAACCATTGATCATGGTACTCATTTTTCTGATCTGGCTATGTGTTTTTTCCAGAGCGATCATTTCATAATTGTCCTGATCTTTTTTAGCCTTGCGCTGCAAAACCTGAACAAAGCCATTAATGGCTGTTAATGGCGTTTTTAATTCATGACTGACCATCCCGATGAAATCATTTTTTCGAAGTTCATCTAGTTTTTGCTCCGTAATATCAATAAAAAGACCGGAATACTCTGCCGCATTACCATACTGGTCTACAAATACCCTCCCGGTTGCTCTAACCCATTTTTCTTCGCCGGTGATTAAATTATTTATTGGAAATTCATTATCACTTGAAGAGTGGCTGTTTAATGCATTTGTTAAAGATGCATTCAGTATATCATGATAATCGGGATTGATTGCGCTCATGATGACGTCCATTTTAGCAGGCTCATCAAGTGGCAAGCCGAGTAAATTTTTAACAAATCCCGACACGGTAATTTCGAGTGTTTTTGGGTCTACGCTCCAGGTACCCATTCTACCAGTATCAATAGCCTGAAGTAGCCTTTCTTCACTATCGGCCAGCTTTTTGGTGTATTGGATCAGGTCTTCATGTGTTTGGGCAAGTTCTTCGTTGGTAGTGGCCAATTCTTCATTTGCTGCCGCCATTTCGATGTTGATATCCTGAAGCTCTTCCTGATAAAGTTTTCGATCTGTAATATCCGGACTTACCGCAGCAATCGCGGTTATTTTATCTGTTTCCTGATCTTTTATAGCGAAACCATTCCATTCGATCCAAAATGGATTTCCTGTTTTTTCGTTCCAGAAGCGGATTTCCTGTTTAAAATTGATGCCCTGCAAAACTCCGGGTAAAAGTTTTTGGGCGGCGGGTCTGTCTGCAGGGAAAACACAGTCTACTATATTTCGGTTCGTAATATTAACCCAGCCTAATTTTCTTAATGCTGCAGGGTTCAAATATTGGATAGACATATCTAAACTGACTAAAGCGATAAACTCTGAACTGGCTTCGATGAGTTTATTTAAATTTAACCGTTCTAATTCGATTAATTTTCTTTCGGTAATATCAATACACGAACTGATGTAACCGGCAAAAGACCCGTCGGCGTGGAAACGTGGAGGGCCGCTTGCAAGCAACCATCGGTAATCCCCTTTTTTAGTCAGGATTCTAAATTCGCCTGTAAATGGTTTTTTCTCTGCCAGTGCTGAAAGATAAATGTTTAAATATCTCTCGCGGTCTTCAGGGTGGATCAGATCAGCCCAGCCAAAAGAAAGGAGATCCTTCATTGATCTGCCAGTTAAGGTAATCCAGGGTTTATTAAAGTAAATCGCATTTCCTTGCTCATCACCAACGGCAATAAAAATATCAGTTCCTTCTGCCATGGTTTTAAAGCGTTTTTCACTTTCCGACAGTTGGTTAAACCGTTCTGCAACCCTTAATTCGAGTTCGTTATTTAAAACGTGTAAGGTTTCTTGTGTTTCCTGTAATTCTTCATTAGTGGCCACCAGTTCCTCATTGGTAGCTGCAAGTTCTTCTACTGTGGCTGCAAGCTCCTCGTTCAGTACCTGTTCGCGCTGTAATGCTTCATCCTTTTCTTGCTCCCTTTCTACAGCTTCCTTCCTCAATACACGCTCGCTTACATCAATCGCGGTATGTAGGATACAGATGGTCTTGCCTTCGTCGTTTTTTATGGCCCGATATTCAAAATCAAAATAAAAGGTCTTTAGCTCACCTTCAATAATAATGTCGGCGGCAGTATCCTTTCCCGAAATCACAAGGCCTTCCAACCAGACTTTTCTGAACATCTCAATAAAAGGTTGACCTTTTAGTTCAGGCAGGGCATCTTCAAGCGATTTCCCGATCACACGCCTGTCTTTTCCCCAAATCCGCAGCATCGCATCATTTGCGGCCTGTATAATGGCCGTTTCTCCAACGTGAACAGCCGTTGCCGTATGGGTTTGATTAAAAACTTCTACTAGTTGATCATTACTTAAAAGCGGACTGGATTGACTCATTCTGGAATTTTAGGACGTGATCTAAATAATTATCTAACTTAAGTTTCTACTGAAAATAGACTTAATCAGGTTATTTTCAATAGAAACTATATACTAACCATAACCTCTTTAAAAAGTTTTTTGATTATATGAATTTCTGATGCATATTGCGTATTTTTTCTACAACCAAAGTATAAAGTGTTGGTGAGCTTTGAGGTACCTTCCCAAATAACCTTTACTTTTTCTTCTTCAACTTCTTTTTTGCAAAGAAAATCGGGGATAATTGCCAGGCCTTTTCCACCAGATAAGCAGCGGACAATTGAATTGAGATTAGGCACAATGTAGTTAGGGCGGAAATCGGCATGCTTGCCGAAGTTAAGCTGCCAGAAACGTAAAAGGTGTTCCATATCACCTGCAGTACCATACCATTTTTGGTTTTTTAACCAGGCCTCCATTCCTGCCAGATCTTTCTTTTTAACTAACGAATCAAAAGTTCGCCCGTCAGTTTCTATTCCACCTACTAAAACAATGGTTTCGGAAGAAAACGCTTCATGTTCCACATTTGGTGAGTTCCCTTTTTGTGGAGTAATAATAAGGTCTAAAATGCCTTTATCCAATTGATCGAGCATTTCTGGATATTCGCCAAAACGGATAATTACATTAAAAGGAAGGGTAGAAATATATTGTTCGAGCGTAATCTGAAAAGTTTCGAAACACATGCCTACGCTAATGGTTGGGGTATGCTTCTCCGTACTTTTCTGGAAATGTTTTTCTGCATCCTCCAGTTTGGTCAAAGGCTCCACAATAAAGTTATACAATACTTTCCCTTTTTCGGTAGGGAGCATTTTCCTGCCGGTTCGCTCGAAAAGCTTGTAGCCAACATAACTTTCTAAAGAACTTAAATGCAAACTTACCCCAGGTTGCGATATAAACAGATTTTCTGCTGCACCAGTTAAGGTTCCTGTTTTATAAATCGCCTTAAAACTCCTATACCATTCTAAATTAACCATAAAGATGTATTATAATTCTGATGCAAAGCTATGAATTAACTTGTTTTAATAATAGATGAAGGCGCAGTAATTTTGTGTTATCAAATAGAAAAAACGAAATGACAAAAATATTCATTATCAACGGAGGACAAAAATTTGGTCATTCTGGTGGCAGGTTTAACGAGACAATAGCTAATGCAACAGTCGATTTTTTTACTTCAATGAAAGAATTTGAAGTAAAAACAACCAATATCAACCAAGATTATAACCCCAGTGAAGAGGTTGAAAAATATGTTTGGGCGGATGTTGTAATTTACCATACCCCAATCTGGTGGTTCCAGTTGCCACACGGATTTAAAAAATATATTGATGTGGTATTCACCGAAGGTCATAAAAAAGGAATTTATGTTAGCGATGGGCGTAAGGCGGATCATCCAACCAGAAATTATGGTACAGGTGGTATGTTGCACGGACGGAAATATATGGTAACATCATCATGGAATGCACCAAAAGAAGCTTTTACTTTGCCTGGAGAATTCTTTATGGAAACCAGTGTGGATGATGGTGTCTTGTTTGGTTTCCACAGAATGAATGCCTTTACCGGAATGGGGCGAATAGATGGCATCCATTTTCATGATGTGGAAAAGAATGCAGATATTAGGAGTGCACTTAAATTATACCAGGAACATTTAACCCAAAATTTTTTAAATACAGAAGTATATGAGCATTTACTTAACAGCAATAGTTAAAAGCAAACAAGAAACCACCGTGGCATTAAGAACGATGCTGCTGGATATGGTGGTAAATTCGCGTAAGGAAGAAGCCTGCATTCAGTACGATCTGCATGAGTCGGCAGTTGATCATACCTTTATTTTTCAGGAAGAGTGGAAAGATCAGGCAGGTTTAGATCTGCACAATAAGCACCCATATATTTTAGCCTTTGTAGCACAGGCTGATCAGTTGACAGATGGTATTGTAATTTATAAAACAGAAAAACTGGCCTAATTATTTTTCGTGCGCCTGGCTGTTAATGAAGAACCTGCTGAAGCAATGACAACAAAAGCCACGGCAAAACACTCTTTTAATGTGAGGTATTCTTGTAAAAAAACAAGTGCGGCTAATGAGGCCATAGCAGGTTCTAAACTCATTAAGATACTGAAAGTCCGGGCTGGAAGCTGTTTAAGGGCTCTCATTTCCAGGGTAAAGGGAATGGCGCTTGATAGTAGTGCAAGTGCTGCTCCTAAACCCAATAATTTCGGGTTTAGCGTGCTTAAACCGCCGCCATAAATTCCAAAGGGCAAAATTACTATTGCAGCAAATAACATCCCGATAGCAACGGCATCACCACCTTTCATTATTTTGGAAATTCTACCTCCCAAAATAATATAGCCTGCCCAGAAAACGCCGGCCAAAAGTGCCAGCAGTACGCCAGCTAGATTAAGTCCTGTGCCTGTCCATGGCGTAATCAATACAATACCGGTAGCAGCAAGTACCACCCACAGAAAATCAATAGGTTTCTTCGATCCAAAAATGGCTAGTCCTAAAGGTCCTACGAATTCTAATGTTACCCCTAAACCGATCGGAATTCTTGCTATGGCCATATAAAAAACCAGATTCATTACTCCCAAACACACACCGTATAGGATCACGTATTTCCATTGTTTAGCATTAAGTTTAAATAGGTTTGGTCTAAAGGCAATTAGTAGGATTATCGCAGATAAGCCGATCCGTAAAGATGCTGTTGCAGCAGCCCCAATTTGCGGGAAAAGCCCTTTTGCAATTGCCGCTCCACATTGCACACTGATAATTGACAATAAAACTGCAGGTATGGGGGGAATATTGATTTTGCTTTTCATTAAGGGCACTCGTAAATTGAGGCGCAAAATTAGGGAATTATAACCCGCTAATATTTTAAAATAAAAAAAGGGAGAATCAGATTACGCTGTTCTCCCTGTATCATGTTTTTAGATTATTAACTGAATAATTCCTGCTCGTCTCTGTTTTCAGTTGGGATCTTTTTTAAGAAATCGTCAAAAGATGGCCCGTCGTTATCCGAATAGATGCCATAAGCGTCTAATATATATCCAATATTTTTATCCTGATCTTCCAGAAGATACAATACGGAATTATCAGCAGGGTCTGAATCTCCTTCAAATCGATAGGTCTTAACAATTGTTAAATCCTCAGGTTTATAAATTTTACCCAACGATTTACTTTGCATCTTACCGTGGTCAGACATTTTTAGTTCGTTATCTTTTCCTTTCAGCCTCAATTTCTCCAGAATTTGACTCAAAGTGTTCATTGCAGTTGGCTGTTCCATAGTTATACGATTTTATAATGATTAAACAAGTGGTATTCGAAATGGTTTTAACCGGATCTGTTTTAGATCAAACTAAATGATTGTCAATGTGTTTAGTATGTAAACTAAATTTTAATAAAATGAAAAAATATCTTTTAAGCATAGCCATTGCAGGCCTTGCATTTTTAAGTGCCTGTACTAAAACCGACAAAGAAATTGCACAGGCAACATTAACCGAAACGGCCGATAACACCAAAACCATTGGAACGGCAAAATTTTACGAACTGAGCGACGGGAAAATTAAGATGGATATCGAGATGAATTTTGCTGCACGTGCTGATAGCAATGTTGCCGTCCACTTTCACGAGCATGGCGATTGCGGCAATATGGGCGAAAATACACATGGCCACTGGAATCCAACGAAAGAAGTACATGGGAAATGGGGATCTGCAGCTTACCACAGTGGCGATATTGGTAATATCATGTTAGATAGTAAAGGCCATGCCACACTTTCGGTTACTACAGATAGATGGAGTATAAAAGATGGCGATGTTAAAAATATTATCGGACGAGGAATTATTGTACATGGAGGTACAGATGATTATACCACGCAACCTACCGGCAACTCCGGACCACGGGTGGGCTGTGGTGTTATTGAAGCAGTGAAATAATTTGTATTAAAATGATCGTCATTGCTGACCTTCTTAAGCGGCTAAATTTTTAGCTGCTTTTTTTATGCAATTTGATCAAGGTTGTCATCATCATTAAAAACCTAATCATTATGGCAACTCTAAACGAATCTCAAAGCGGCAAGGCCGTAAAAGGAAGAACCAAAAAAGCAGCACCAAAAGTAGATCTTACTGCGATGGTAGACCTGATGTTCTTATTAACTACATTTTTTATGCTTACCACAACATTGAGCCAATTAAATGCTGCAGATATTGCTAAGCCTGTTAATGAACATGATATTGATCTTGCACCTTTCCCCGAATCGCGTACCATGACCATTGTACTGGGTAAAGATAACAAGGCAGTTTCTTATATGGGAACTATTGAAAAGGCCAATATGAAAGTGATCCCTATGGGAAGTCTCCAAAAGGAAATTAAGTCGAATAAGCTATTGGTGGCGGCTACCCATCAGAACAGTTCATCAAAGTACATGATCGTGATCATCAAACCGGGCAAAACGGCCAAGTTCCAAAATTTTGTTGATGCAGTTGATGAAATGAAAATTGCGGATATTAAATCTTATAGCATAGACGATGATCATTTCGACGGGAAAGAGTTATCGTTTATGAAAATGAATGGCATATAGATCAATGATTTTAAATAGATATAAAATGTTTAGGGCTAAAAAATAAATTGAATATAATAAAGGTCAATTGATTTCTTTTATTTTGGAAAGCAATTGTAGTAAGTCTTTTTAATGTTAGTCCTGCTTTTTGCTTGTAGTCCCGATTAGAAAAAAATCGGGAGCTACCCGCTTCAATCAGGTTTAGATAGGCTAGGTTTTTGCAACTATCTTAGGTTGTGCAGGTGTGCCAGAAAAACTTACGAAGTCGGCCCCGGCTAAGCGAAACTTCGTAAGTTTGGCCTGTTAGCACCAAACCCAGGTTAACTAAACCCGACAGCAGCGGACACCGAACGCAGAGAGGTAAAGCGAATGGCGGGGCTTTCGGAACCGATAAACACAGGAACCTGCTTTTCAAAAAACGTTGAGAATTCAAATTATCTAATGTCAGATGGAAACATCAGACACCACATCAAAAAACTTACGAAGTTGGTCCCGGCTTGGGCTAAGCGAAACTTCGTAAGTTTGGCCTGTCAGCACCAAGCTCAGGTTAGCTAAACCTGACAGGAGCGAACACCGAACGTAGGGAGGTAAAGCGGATGGCAGGGTTTTCCGACCCGATGAATGCAGGACTCTGCTTTTCAAAAAAACATCAATGATTTTTCTACTGTTTGTTGAGCCACCACACATGGTGGTGTTGGATGTTACCATCCGACATAGATTTTTACAGTCAGATGGTAACATCTGACTTCACGATAACAAAAAAGGCGTTCTGCAATGCTGCAAAACGCCTTTTCTGAAAATTTATTTTGATTATATGCCGAAAGCAGCTTTAACCTGATCTACGTAATCCAATTTCTCCCAGGTAAACAAATCAACCGTAACCGTTTTTTCTTCACCGTTTGGTGTTCTGAAAGTTTTGGTAACCGTTTCTGGCGTACGGCCCATGTGTCCATAAGCAGCAGTTTCGCTGTAAATTGGGTTTCTTAACTTTAAACGTTGCTCAATAAAATAAGGACGCATATCAAAAATTGATTCAACAATTTTAGCAATCTCGCCATCAGTTTTACCTACTTTACCCGTTCCGTAAGTATTGATGTAAATACCCATTGGTTTTGCAACACCGATAGCGTAAGATACCTGAACCAAAATTTCGTCAGCAATACCGGCAGCCACTAAGTTTTTAGCGATGTGACGGGTAGCATAAGCTGCACTTCTATCTACCTTACTTGGATCTTTACCAGAAAAAGCGCCACCGCCGTGAGCACCTTTACCACCGTAAGTATCAACAATGATTTTTCTACCAGTTAAACCAGTATCGCCATGCGGACCACCGATTACAAATTTACCGGTTGGATTAATGTGGTACTCAATTTTATCGTTAAATAAATGTGCGTAAGCCGGGTTGTTTTTGATGATTCTTGGAATCAGGATATTTACCAGATCAGTTTTGATTTTGGCCAACATGGCGGCTTCTTCATCAAAATCATCATGCTGTGTAGAAATTACAATGGCATCGATGCGAACTGGTTTATTATGATCATCGTACTCTAAAGTAACCTGGCTTTTTGCATCCGGGCGTAAATAAGTGATTTCGTTATTTTCGCGACGTAAAACAGCCAATTCCTGTAATAATTTATGAGAAAGGTTTAATGCCAGGGGCATGTAATCTTCAGTTTCGTTAGTTGCATAACCAAACATCATGCCCTGATCGCCTGCACCTTGCTCTTCTTTGCTGCTTCTATCTACACCCTGGTTAATGTCTTGCGACTGCTCGTGTATGGCCGATAAAATACCGCAAGAGTTGGCTTCGAACATGTATTCACTTTTGGTGTAACCAATTTTCTTGATTACATCACGTGCAATCTGTTGTACATCTAAATATGTTTTAGATTTTACCTCACCTGCTAAAATAACCTGACCAGTAGTTACCAGAGTTTCGCAAGCTACTTTTGATTCTGGATCGAAAGCCAAAAAATTATCAATTAACGCATCCGAAATTTGATCGGCGATTTTATCTGGGTGACCTTCAGAAACAGATTCTGATGTAAATAAATATGACATTTATTAAATAATTAATGATAAATAAACAAATTTACAATTGCCAAACCCCTTGGAAACAGGTGTTGAAATGATTGAAAGGAGGCATTAGCAATTTTTTTAAGTGGTTGCAATCCGGTCCCGTGGTATCGGGATAGCAAATCAATCCACTTTTTTACTGCCGCAAAATTAGCATATTTTCTTTATTTCAAAAATTATAGATTATTTTGTGCACTCAATCTTACACTTTGCACACAAAGATCAATATTCTCTTTATCATAAATCCTATCTCTGGTGGGAGGGGGAAACTGCGCATTCCAGATTTTATCGATAAATACCTGGATAAGGAAAAGTTTAGTCCCAATTTCGTTTTTAGCGAATATGTGGGGCATGCCGGCGAACTGGCAGACGAAGCGTCTATCAAAAACTTTGACGTAATTATAGCTGCAGGTGGCGATGGCACCATAAACGAGGTAGCCACAAAAGTGTTAAAGCACAATAAAATTTTAGGGATTTTGCCGCTGGGATCAGGCAATGGACTTGCCCGCTTTTTAAGTATTTCCAAAAACTTAAGGTATGCGCTATCTATTATCAATAATTTTAAGATTGATGAAATTGATACGGCTGAATTTAACAAAAAATGTTTTTTCAACCTGGCTGGAATGGGATTTGATGCCCACTTGAGTTCAGTTTTTTCGAAAGACAAAAAACGCGGATTATCAGGTTATGTAAAACTGGGTTTTAAAGAGGTTTTTAACTATAAGGCGCAAACTTATCATTTGAATATCGACGGTACCGAATATACCAGAAAAGCCTTCGCCATCAGCATTGCCAATTCATCGCAGTATGGAAACGATGTTTATATTGCGCCAAATGCTTCGGTAAAGGACGGGTTGCTGGATGTTTGCATTATTAAACCCTTCCCGATAATAAAACTGCCTGTTTTAGGTTATGTAATGTTAAGGGGCAAAGCAGAAAGTTCTGATATGATTGAAATTATTAAAGGAAAAAATATTAAAATTATAAGGGAAACGGCAGGAGCGGTGCACGTAGATGGCGAGCCATTGCAAATGGGAACAGAGATAGCAGCGGTGGTGAACCCGCTCTCGTTAAAAGTGATTGTTCCTTGAGTATAGCGCTAAGCGTAAAGCGGTTGGCGGAGATGATCTATTGATCGGCTATTAAGCCATGAACGATTAAACTATCAACCATGAACCAATCACTAATGAACCCTTTTTATAAAACATGAAACCAAAGAAAAACAGTTTAAGCGATCTTGGCGGAATTATGTATTCTACCAATCCCGAATTCGAATACGAAGAAGAAGTTGATGATACCGTTACCTCGCCGAATAACCAGCAGGATTTAAGGGTAATGCTTGATAAAAAGAACCGAGGCGGTAAAGCTGTAACGTTGATTACAGGTTTCAGGGGCCGCTCAGAAGATTTAGAAGTATTGGGCAAAATGCTGAAGACCAAATGTGGTGTAGGCGGCTCAGTTAAAGATGGCGAAATTATGATTCAGGGGGATGTTCGTGATAAAGTGATGGGTATTCTGCAAAAAGATGGCTATAAAGTGAAAAAGGCCGGGGGATAATTGAAAAAGCTGTCATCCTGAGTGCAACGAAGGATCTTTTTCTTGTTCATCGCGAGCATAAAAGATTGCTTCCCCAAAAAGTCGGAATTTCTCTTCGCAATTGCGAAGTACAAAGCAATCTTAAAGCACTCGCACGTATCGGTCGTTGTAAGATTGCTTCGTCGTTCCTCCTCGCAATGACGAATCTTTGTTTTTAAACCTTACATTTTTGTACTTTTGCGGCTATGTCAGTTATTAAACCCTCATTAGCAAAAGGAACCCGCGATTTTACTCCGGTTGAAATGGTAAAACGCAACCTTATTTACGATACCATTAAAACGGTATTCAGGAAATATGGTTATGCTGAAATCCAGACGCCAAGTTTTGAAAATCTTTCTACCCTAACCGGAAAGTACGGCGATGAAGGTGATAAACTGATTTTTAAAATTTTAAATAGTGGTTTCTTTTCAGATAAGGTTATTCTAAACAAGGAAACTATTACGGAAGTTGCAGGTAATCTTGATTTATATGTGGGAAATAAGGTTCCTATGAGAGCATTAAAGAATGAAAATCAATTACTGAATGAAATCTCTGAAAAAGCTTTACGTTACGATTTAACAGTGCCTTTTGCCCGTTATGTGGTGATGCACCAACATGAGATTACTTTGCCTTTCAAACGTTTCCAGGTACAGCCCGTTTGGCGTGCCGATCGTCCGCAAAAAGGCAGGTACCGCGAATTTTATCAGTGTGATGTGGATGTGGTAGGATCTGAAAGTTTGTTGAATGAAGCTGAATTTATTTTGATCTACAATGAAGCCTTAAGCAAATTGGGACTAAAAGATTTCAGCATAAAAATTAATAACCGGAAAATTTTATCAGGTATTGCTGAGATCATTGGTAAACCTGATTTGATAATCGATATGACTGTGGCCATTGATAAACTGGATAAAATCGGTTTAGATGGTGTAAGTAAAGAATTGTTGGAACGTGGTTTTACCGAAGCTGATTTAGAAAAACTCCGCCCGGTAATTTTATTGGAAGGTACCAACGAAGAAAAACTGACCAGTCTGAAAGAAGTTTTAGCCCAATCCGAAACCGGTTTGAAAGGCGTTGCCGAGATTGAACAGGTTTTTGAATATGTAGATAGCCTGATTTCTTATGGCTTACCGTTGGTTGCTAAATTAGAACTCGATATTACTCTGGCCCGAGGCTTAAATTATTATACCGGCTGTATTTTCGAGGTTAAAACCAATGAAGTGGCTATGGGCAGTATTGGTGGTGGTGGTCGTTATGATGATTTAACAGGCATGTTTGGTTTAAAAGATTTAACCGGTGTGGGTGTTTCTTTTGGTGCCGACCGTATTTATGATGTATTGGAAGAACTTAACCTTTTTCCTGCTTCAGCAGAGGTTGGAACAAAAGTATTGATCAGTAATTTTGATACGGAAGCCGAAAAATATGCCTTGCCGATTGTTCAGCAGTTTAGAAATGCCGGTATTTCAGCTGAATTATATCCAAGTTCGGCCAAACTGAAAAAACAAATGGCCTATGCCGATGCCAAAAATATCCCCTACGTAATTTTAATAGGAGGCGATGAAATTGCTAGTGGCGAACTTACATTAAAAGATATGCAAAGCGGAGAGCAGAAAAAACTAACTGTTTTAGGTATACTGGAGTTGTTGAAGTAATCTCTGTTTTTTACCGCAAAGTACACAAAGGTTTTCGCAAAGAAACGCAGAGGATCGGTTATGTACCCCGCTTTGTGCACTTTGCGCTTCCTTCTTTTCTTTGCGGTTAAACCTATTGTCCAACCCGCAATAAAATCGGGAAATGAACATCTTTCTCTGCATCATCACCCCAGGCTTCTTTTAGTTCGGTAAATAGGTATTCGAGTGGATTCCGCTCGTTGGCTTTTTTGTAGTGTTGCAAGGAAGACCAGGTATTTAAATAGCCAATTAACTGGTTAAAATTCCAGGTGGTTTTGATCTGAAAATGTGGTGCAACTATTTCTTCGAAAGGGAATGGAATAGTTTTATAACCTTCTTCAATGTAGCGGCGTTCACTGTCCCAGTATTTGCCTAATATATCTTCATAAAGTTTATGGATAACTTTATCTACTTCTTTATCGATAGACATAATCCCATAACCAATTGCCGCAAAAAGCCCGTCGGGTTTTAGTGTTCGCTTAACCTCTGCATAAAAGGCTTCGAAGTTAAACCAGTGGATGGCTTGCGCTACCACAATCAGATCAAAACTGGCATCGCCAACTGAAGTTTGTTCTGCCGGCTCCACTTTGTAAGTGATATTTGGCAATTGTAAAGCGTTTTTTAATTGATTTTCGCTAATGTCTGTTGCATAAACCGACCCGAAATGCTGAGCCAATACACGCGCAACCTGGCCATTGCCTGTGGCACAATCCCAGGCAGTTTCTTTGTTTTTTAGCAGACTAAAAAGATAATCGTACAATTCCGGCGGATATGTTGGTCGGTATATGGCATAATCGGCAGATTGGGTAGAAAAGTTATCTTTCATTTTTATTAATGATTGAATGTTGAATGGCGGAAGGAGTAAATGTAATCGCGATGAAAATAACTCCGCTCTTTCTTTATAAAATTATTATATTTTTGATTAACAACTGGGGTTAATTTAAGTTTCATATTGGGTTATTGAATTACTCATTCATTCATTCAATCACTTACTCACTCTCTCATTCAATATTATACTATGGAAAAAACAGGACAAAAAGACGAAATCAAGGGCGTAGAATACCGGCTGAAATCTATTTTTGGTGGTTCGGTTGGCAATCTTGTTGAGTGGTACGATTGGTACACCTATTCTGCTTTTGCACTTTATTTTTCTCCGGCTTTTTTTCCGAATAGCAATCCAACGGCCCAGTTATTGAATACTGCAGGCATTTTTGCCGTGGGATTTTTAATGCGCCCTATTGGAGGTTGGTTATTTGGTAGCATTGCTGATAAATTAGGCAGAAAACGCGCGATGACACTTTCTGTGTTAATAATGGCTATAGGCTCGTTGATTATCGGTTTAACCCCAGGTTACAAACGAATCGGTATAGCCGCTCCGCTGTTGCTTGTGTTTGCAAGATTGATACAGGGCTTGAGTACCGGTGGCGAATATGGAACCTCTGCTACTTATCTAAGCGAAATGGCCACCAAAAAGCACCGTGGCTTTTATTCAAGTTTTCAGTACGTAACGTTGATTGGCGGACAATTATTAGCTTTAGGGATTCAGCTGATTTTGCAGAACTGGTTACTTACTCCTGCCCAGTTACACAGTTGGGGTTGGCGAATTCCTTTTTTTATTGGTGCTGTTCTCTCTTTTATTGCGTTATATCTGCGTAGACATATCAATGAAACGGCGGCCTTTAAAAGTAAAAATTCAAAAGACAAAAAAGGAGGCATCGCTGTATTATTGAAATATCCGAAGGAGATTTTTACGGTTGTGGGTTTAACTTTGGGCGGTACAATTGCCTTTTACACATTTAGCACCTATATGCAAAAGTTTCTTGTGAATACGGTTCACCTGAGTAACGAAACCTCTACAATGTTATCATTCATTTCGTTGCTGGTTTTTGCCATTATGCAGCCTTTGTTTGGTTTGTTATCCGATAAAATCGGTAGAAAGCCCTTGTTAATCGGCTTTGGGGTATTGGGCACTTTATGTACCTATCCAATTTTAACAGGCTTGGCAGGCGAAACCAATACCACAATTATTTTTTTATTGATGATAGGTGCCTTGATTATTGTAAGTGGCTATACCAGTATTAACGCGGTGGTAAAAGCAGAACTTTTTCCTGCTGAAATCAGGGCTTTGGGTGTAGGTTTGCCTTATGCCTTAACTGTTGCCATTTTCGGTGGAACGGCAGAATATTTTGCGCTTTGGTTTAAAAATATTGGTCACGAAAATTATTTCTACTGGTACGTAACCGGATGTATTTTGATTTCGCTGGTTTTGTATACGACTATGAAAGATACGAAGCACCACTCGAAGATTGAGGATTAGTCTTTCTTATTTGGGTACACCACCTAAGTCATCTTAGAACAGTTAAGTTTTATGCATCCTAAATAGTCCTCGTTTGTAACGAGGATTATAGAGATTTGCATTTGTAATGCAGTTAAGCAAACTAAATGGCGATAAAATCGCCTTTCTCTTTTATCCTCGTTGAAAACGAGGACAATGAAAGTTTTATGCACCTAACTAAGATGATCTCAGGTGACTAAGATGGTGAATAAAAAATGAACAGCTTTAATAAATGAAAACTACAAATAATTACTCACCTCAATTAAATTCATATCCGGATCGCGCAAATAAATAGAAATAATTTTACCATTTGCTCCCGTCCGTTCTACAGGCCCTTCTTCAACCTCTATACATTTTTCTTTCAGTTCATGCATCACCTCAGGAAGTGGAAAATCGGTAATAAAACATAAATCGGCCGTACCCGGCATCGGTTTAAATGCTTTTGGCTCAAACTCACTTCCATATTGGTGAAGATTGATTTTTTGATTACCAAACTTCAGCGCTTTTCGGTTTTTACCAAAGTCAATAATTTCCATTCCCAAGGCAAGACTGTAAAACCTGCAGGTACTTTCTAAATTAGCAACCGTAAGTACAAGATGGTCTAAGTTTTTAATGTTCATAGTAATAAATTAGAACTAAAGCACTCGTCCTTTTGTTTTAGCTAAAGGATTTTATAATCCTGACATTTGGTTAGCAGATTATCGACCAACAAAATAACCAATTTTTATATATTTACGATTATGCAAAACCTGCCTCCTTTAGCCGAACGTATGCGCCCTCAAAATCTCGATGAATATGTAGGGCAAAAACATTTAGTCGGACTGGGAGCGGTGTTACGCAAAGCCATTGAAAGCAGTCAGCTGCCATCCATGATTTTTTGGGGACCTCCGGGAGTAGGGAAAACCACTTTAGCCTATATCATTTCGCAGGCATTAGACCGGCCCTTTTTTAACCTGAGTGCCATTAACAGTGGCGTGAAAGATATCCGAGAGGTAATCGATCGGGCTGCGCAGCTAAAAGATAGCTTTCTGGGTTTGCCCATTTTGTTTATTGATGAGATCCATCGGTTTAGCAAATCGCAACAGGATAGTTTGTTGGGCGCAGTTGAACGGGGTTTGGTTACTTTAATCGGTGCAACAACCGAAAATCCATCCTTCGAGGTTATTTCCGCTTTGCTTTCCCGTTGTCAGGTTTACATTTTAAAATCCCTTACAGAAGAAGAATTAGTCGGTTTGTTGCAAACAGCCATTAAAAAAGATGCTGTTCTTGCCGAGAAAAAAATCACGATAAAAGAGCACGAGGCCTTAATCCGGTTATCTGGTGGCGATGCACGAAAGCTCTTAAACGTGCTCGAAATCGCCATCAATGGCATTGGTGGTAATAAAATAATACTCACCAATGAGAATGTACTGGCGCATGCACAACAAAACCTCGCGCTGTATGATAAAGCAGGAGAACAGCATTACGATATCATTTCTGCATTTATTAAATCAATCCGTGGTAGCGACCCCAACGCTGCGGTTTACTGGTTAGCCAGGATGATAGAAGGCGGAGAAGATCCTTTATTTATTGCCCGCAGGTTATTGATCTTATCTTCAGAAGATATCGGAAATGCTAATCCAAATGCACTTTTGTTAGCCAATAACTGTTTTACGGCGGTTAATGTAATCGGATATCCGGAGGCAAGGATTATCTTATCACAATGTGTAACCTATCTGGCCAGTTCGCCAAAAAGCAATGCCTCTTATGAGGCCATTAACAAAGCGCAGGCTTTGGTTAAACAGACCGGGAATCTACCTGTACCTTTACATATCCGCAATGCACCGACCAAACTGATGAAAAATATCGGTTACGGGAAAGATTATCAATATTCGCACGGATACGAAGGTAATTTTTCGCCCCAGGAATATTTTCCGGAAGAATTAAGCGGCACAAAGCTCTACGATCCGGGTAAAAATGCTGCAGAAGAGAAACTGCGCGAAAAGCTAAGACAAAATTGGAAAGACAAATACAAATATTAATGTAACATTTTTCCCCGAATGAGTACTAATAGGTATATTGACTAAAAATCAAACACCTAAACTAAATATGCTGAGTATTTTTTTAAGCCATCAAAGAAAATCTTTTTGGCGTTCGCGGAACAGAGGCAGTAGTATTGCTGGCCAGATTGTTTTGGGTTTCTTTATGTTGTACTTTTTTTCTTTGGCACTTGGTGCCGGTCTGGGTATGTCTCATTTATTGGCTTACTTTTTTCCAAACCAAGATGTAATTAAAAGTTTCAACGGTATCATCCTTTATTATTTCGCGTTTGATTTTATCATGCGCCTGCAGTTTCAGGAGCTGCCAACCTTAAGTATTATCCCTTATCTGCATTTAAGGATTTCGAGAAGTAAAATCGTCAGGTTTTTAAATGTTAAGGCGCTTTTTTCAGCATTTAACCTTTGGCCGTTTTTTATTTTTCTGCCATTCTGTTTTATTAAGATTTTGCCTGAATATGGAGCACTGGCTATGCTGATGTATATCGTTTCGATATTCTCGGTGATGGTTTTCAATAATTACCTGGTGTTATACATTAAGCGGAAATCGATCACCAATACTCTTTATACCTTTTTCGGACTGGTTGTAATTGCTGCTTTTGCTGCTTTAGAGTATTATAAGGTTATTTCGATTATGGCCGCTTCCGATTTTGTGTTCCGTGCCATTGCTGCGCACCCTTATTATGCCTTTGCATTTACCCTGGCAGCTGTAGCTATATTTTACCTTAACTCTACTTTCTTGCGTAAAAACTTGTATGTAGAAGAGTTAAGTAGTAAACAAGAGAAAAAAGGCAGTACCGATTATGCTTTCCTTAACCGTTTTGGGAAAGTTGGCGAGCTGGCCGCTTTAGAGTTAAAATTAATTCTCCGTCACAAACGCCCGCGCTCAGCGGTGATTTTGGGTTTCTTTTTCCTTTTTTATGGATTTATCTTCTATAAGGAAAAGGCAATCAATAGCGATGCTTTTGGTCAGATGATGTTTGGTGCCATTTTTATGACTGGCGTTTCTATCATTATTTATGGTCAGTTTATGTTTGCCTGGCAAAGTGCCCATTTTGATGGCATATTGGCCAACAAAATCAATTTTAAAGATTATATCAAGGCTAAATTTTTGCTTTTTACCATTGGCTGTACCATTATTACGGTTTTGGCAAGTTTTTATGGTTTTTTAAGCCCGAAATTATTGCTCCTGCACTTGGCGGCTTATTTCTATAACATTGGCTTTGGAACTGTTGTCGTGCTTTACCTGGCTACCTTAAACTATAAACGCCTGGATATAACCAAAGCCGCAAGCTTTAATTACCAGGGAACCGGTGCTACCCAATGGCTTTTAATGTTCCCTTACGCACTTACACCTATTTTAATGTATGTACCCTTTGGCATATTAAATAAACCTTATTGGGGATTGGCTGTAGTAGGCATATTCGGTTTGATTATGCTGTTGATGCGGGGCTTCTGGGTAAACTACATTGCAAAAAGACTTGAAAAACAACGATATAAAATTGCCGAAGGCTTTAGAGAATAATTATGATTTTAGAAGTTAAAAAATTACAAAAAGTTTATGGCGATAAAACCGTTGTAAACATCGAAGATCTACAGATTGCTGCCGGAGAGACCGTGGGTTTAGTAGGAAATAACGGTGCAGGTAAAACTACCTTCTTTAGGATGCTTCTAGACCTGATCCGCCCAACCACAGGCGAGGTTTTATCCAAAGGCCAAAATGTTATGCAGAATGATACCTGGAAAGATTATACCGCATCATTTCTGGACGAAGGTTTCCTGATCGATTATTTGACGCCTGAAGAATATTTTATTTTTATCGGCAGTTTACACAATTTAAGTGTCGCTGATGTTTCTGCATACCTTAACCAATACGGTGAGTTTTTTAATGGCGAAATCCTCAATAGTGGTAAATACATCCGCGATTTTAGCAAGGGAAACCAGGTTAAAGTAGGTATTGCTGCCGCTTTGATGCAAAAGCCCGAGATCTTAATTTTGGATGAACCTTTTGCCAACCTCGATCCAACCACGCAGATCCGCTTAAAGAATTTGTTAAAAGCACAGGCAGGCAACATGACAACTTTTATCTCTAGTCACGATTTAAACCATGTTACCGATGTTTGTAGCAGGATTGTTCTGGTAGAAAAAGGGAAAGTGATCAAAGATTTTAAAACGGACGAAAATACTTTAAAAGAATTGGAGAGTTATTTCTCTGCATAGTTTTTGTACTAAGAATGATACAATGTATTTGGGTTCAGATTTATCTGAACCCTTTTTTTGTATACGAAATTGCCATTTGTAGCTAAATTGGTCAAAAAACATGATTCCAATAGTTTTTGGCATTGTGTTTGAATATGTCGGTTAGAAATTATAAATCTTTCATATCATGAGTATTTCAAAAGTAAAAATAGCAACATTAAGTATAGGGTTAGCAGTAGGTTCGATGGCATTCCAAAGTTGTGATAGTTTAACTAAAACACAAAAAGGAGCTGGTATTGGTGCTGCAGCTGGTGGGGTTATTGGTGCATTAATCGGTAAAAAAGCCGGTAATACAGCAGTTGGTGCTTTAATTGGTGGCGCTATTGGTGGTACAGCGGGTGCTTTTATCGGTCGTAGAATGGACAGACAGGCAGCTGAAATCCAAAAAGCCATACCTAATGCGGAAGTTATTCGTGAAGGAGAAGGTATTATTGTAAAATTTGATAGTGGTATTTTATTCGATTTCGATAAAACTGCTTTAAAAGATGCAGCTAAAACCAATATTCAGAGCTTAGCTTCGTCACTAAACCAATATCCTGATACAGATATCAAAATTATCGGCCATACCGATAGCCGTGGTACGGAACAATATAACATGGGACTTTCAGAAAGAAGAGCAGCTGCTGTGAAAGCTTACGCCGTTTCTCAAGGAGTTCCATCATCAAGATTAGTTACTATGGGTAAAGGTTTTGCGGAACCGATTGCAGATAACACTACTGACGCAGGCCGTGCAGCTAACCGTCGTGTGGAAATTGTAATCGTGGCTAACGATGCATTAAAAGCATCAGCGCAAAAACAAGGATAATATCGCACATTCCCTCTACCTATGAGGTCATCATATATGCAGCCCTGGTGTACATTCACCGGGGTTTTTTGTGTTTAAGCGTTGGGTTGTGGTGTCTGATGTTTCCATCTGACACTGCTAGTTTATATTCTCATCTTTTTTTGAAAAGCAGGTTCCTGTTTGTATCGGTTCCGAAAGCCCCGCCATTCGCTTTACCGCTCTGCGTTCGGTGTCCGCTACTGTCGGGTTTAGTTAACTTAGGTTTGGTGCTGGCCATGCAAACTGACGAAGTTTCGCTTAGACTAGGCCGGGGCCAACTTCGTAAGTTTTTCCGGCGCACCTGCAACCCCAAATAGCTGCACAGGCAGAATTTTTTAAACGGGATTGAAGCGGCATACCCGATTTTTCATCGGGATATAGCGAAAAGCCCGACTAACATCAAAAAAAAGCAGAAGACCTTGCTTTCCAAAAGACTTAAATTGAGCTTTAAACAGGCTTATATCGGAAGGGAATAATACTGTGCAGTCTGATGTTACCATCTGAATGAGTAGATCTGTGTCAGATAGAAATATCTGACAACAAGGATGATGGAACGATAAAATTTAGTCTGCAGAATAAATATCTTCGAAATAACTCACCACCAGCGATTTCATCAGCATTTCCTGCTCCAACATGGTATAAGGCGGAATCGCTTTAATTAACTTCCAGTGCGGCCAACCATCCTGATCCAAGCCCTCTAATTCATAAAAGCCCATTTCGCTCAATAAACGGCAGGTAGCAATGTGCATCAGTTCTTCTTTCTGGCGTTTACTGTATTTCTTCGGACCTTTGCCCAATTCCTGAACGCCGATGAGAAAAAGCATCACCTTTAAATCAGGAAAATCGGAATCAAATTCAGTTGAAATCCTTTCCTGTAAAACTTTCCATTTGGCATTAATCTCCGACGGTTTCATATCTGCAAAGATAGTGTAAAAACGTGTAAGCCTTAAGTAAAACGTTTAGGCTTTTTAACACTTAAGCTTGAATGGTAATGGTATTTTTGGTTACATTTATAACCTATGGATACGAATATCAATAAAACAATTAACGCAGGTTTATTAGCTTACGGCATGTCAGGTAAGGTTTTTCACGCGCCATTCCTAAATGCACACGATGGTTTCAATCTAAAGGCCGTAGTTGAGCGAAGCCATAAAAATGCAGTTAACGATTACCCCAATATTATTAGTTACAACAGCGTTGATGAACTTTTAAACGATGAAGAAATTGATTTAGTGGTGATTAATACCCCAAATAATCTTCATTACGAACATTCGAAAGCCGCATTAAATGCACATAAACATATTCTGGTTGAAAAACCTTTTACCGCTAACACTGCACAGGCTAAAGAACTTTTCGAACTGGCCGATAGCGTTGGCAAACAGATTTTCTTTTACCAGAACCGCCGTTGGGACAGCGATTTTACTTCGGTAAAAAAAGTGCTCGATAGTGGCAAGCTGGGTAAGCTGGTTGAAGTTCATTTGCGTTACGATCGTTACCGCAATGTAATCGGACCGAAGGCATTTAAAGAAAAGCTGGTAGAGGCCAGCGGATTGTTATACGATTTGGGCCCACACTTGTTAGATCAGGTGATCAGTCTATTTGGCAAGCCATTGAATTTTCATAAAATTTTGGGTAAAAACAGGGCAGGTACCTTGGTTGACGATTATTTCTCGATTCAATTGAGCTTTCCTGATAGCGTAAATATTTTTGTAACCTCGAGTATGTTGGTGGTTAACCCACAACCAGGCTTTATATTACATGGCGTGAATGGTAGCTTTATTAAACACAGAACAGATATTCAGGAAGAACAATTGCTGGCGGGCATGAAATTAACTGATCCGGGTTACGGTGTTGAGCCGGCAAATAAGGATGGTTTATTAACCACCATTGATGTAGGTGGGAACAAAACAGAAGAAATCATCAAATCGGAGGTAGGAAGTTATCTGCCCCTTTTCGAAGCTGTTTATCAGGCGATAACCAATAATCAGCCATATCCGGTTACCAGGGAAGATGTTCTCGCTCAATTAGAAATCATCGAAAGCTAACCTCCAATTTGTACAATCTATTAAATCGGTGTAATCACCTTAAATCCGCGTAATCACTTTAATCTGTGTAATCACTCATGAACTCGTTGCCATTTGCTTATTTAATCCCTATTTTTTTGATCGCTCTTTACCTTATCCTTAAAAAAAAGAAGGTTGCTGTTGAGCCTTTGACGGATGTGGACAAAAAGATTCTGGATGATTATGTTGCTTATTATCATAATCTTGATTCGACTGATAAACTTAGGTTTGAGCAAAAGGTAGCTGCATTTTTTAGTACGGTTAAAATTGAAGCAGTAGGTTTGGAAATGACAACTTTAGATGAATTGCTGATTGCTTCGAGCGCCGTGATTCCGATTTTTGGTTTCGATGACTGGCAATACAAAAACTTAACCAGCGTCTTATTATATCCTGATACTTTTAACAAGGATTTTCAGTTTGATGGCGGGGAAAGGAATATTATGGGTATGGTGGGTACAGGTTATATGAACGGACAGATGATTTTATCGCGTTCGGCGCTGCGCCATGGTTTTTCTAAAAGTGCCGGGAAAGAAAATACAGCAATACACGAATTTGTTCATCTTTTGGATAAATCGGATGGGGCAACTGATGGTGTTCCTGAAAATTTATTGGCACATGAGTACACTTTACCATGGATTAAAATGATGCATGAAGAAATGGAAAAAATTGAGGATAACAAGTCGGATATCAACCCTTATGCTATCACTAATCAGGCTGAATTTTTTGCCGTAGTTTCAGAATATTTTTTTGAAAAGCCTGAGCTGTTAAAAGATAAACATCCTGAATTGTATTTTCAGTTAAGTCGCATTTTTGCGCAACAGCCTGCCGGTTAAAATGAATTATCGAATGAGAATATTGGCAACCATAATCTGTAGTCTGATTTCGATCAGCAGTTTTGCGCAGAAAACTTATGTATTAAGGCAAAATTATCCGACAGGTTATCGGTATGATTTCTCCATTAACTCTGATCAGATCATCAATCAGAAAATTGGCGGTCGGGATGTGCATTTAACCCAAAATATAGGCACGGATTATACTTTCGATATTACGGAAGGCCATAATGGAGAAAAAGATGTGAAAGTAACCTACAACAGGATTTTTATGAAATCGGTTGCGATGGGCACTACAATGACCTATAATTCGGATGAGCAGGACAGCACCAAGAAAAATCCATTTAGTGGCTTAAAGGGCGCTTCTTTTTTTATGACGGTAACGCCAGACGGAGGGATAAAAACCGTTGCGGGCATTGATAAAATGCTCGACAATATGGCGTCAAAAATGACCACAGATACCAGCCAGGTAAAACAGATCAAAAATGCCTTAAGCAAACAGTTCAGCGAAGAAATGGTGAAACAGACCATGGAATCATCGTTTAAAATATATCCGGAAAGAGCTGTTAAAATTGGCGATAAATGGACGGTTGATACAAAACTGCAAATGAGTATGCCTATAGAAACCATTACGGAATACACTTTGAAAGAAGTGAAAGATGGGATTGCTACCCTGAGCGTAAAAGGTGCATTAGTATCAAAAGGAAGTTTTGAGGCTATGGGCAATAAAATGGAAACCGATTTAAAAGGGACCAACTCAGGGGAAACATCTATTGATATTAAAACTGGGATCGTATTGAATAGTCACCTGCGTATAGAGTTGTATGGGAAAATGAAATCGATGGGGCAAGACATTGATTTTGACATGCAAGGGATTAATAAAATCGTAGGGAAAGAGGTGAATTAATTAGGTTTATAGTTGGGTCGTCATCTCGACTGAAGAGCAACGAAATGGAGAGATCTATTTTTACTGGTTCATTTTCTTTTGACCACCTAAGCCAGCTTAGCGCATCTAAGTGTTAGATTTTATCTGGACTTTCATAGATATTAGACCTCGCAGGTATTTAAAACCTGCGAGGTCTTTTAAAATTACAAACTTCCCGTTAATGCCACCAGGAATTCCGTTGGAATTTCGATATGCGGAATATGTCCGCAGGCATCAAATTCGATAATTTTAGCCCCTATAATTTTAGCAGCTGTCTGTTTGCCTAAAAATTTGTACTGGCCGTGTAAAGCTTGCTGATCAGGTGTAAGTAAGCCTTTGCCCACAATGGTTTTATCTTCTTTGCCGATAAATAAAACGGTAGGTACCTTTAAATTCTGAAATTCATAAACCACAGGCTGTTCATAAATCATGGTGTAAGTTAGCGCGGCAACTTTAGCCCAGCGCGGGTAATCGGCACTATTGGTTACCCCTCCGGCAATATCAACCAGGTATTCATATTCTGGTTTCCAATACGTAAAATAAGAGCCCTGATAATATTTCCTAACACTTTCGGCCGTAGTTTTTAACTCAGTTTGGTATTGCTGTGCGGTGGTAACGTAAGGAACAAAAGTTTTATAATCTTCTAAACCGATCGGGTTTTCGAGCAGTAGTTTTTGGGTTGTTTCGGGGTACATTAAAGCAAAGCGCGTGGCCAGCATACCGCCCATACTATGGCCTAAAACCACCGTTTTTTGAATGCCTAAGGTGTCCAGGAGTTTTTTGTTCCAGGTGGCCATCTGATGGAAACTGTAATGGATAAATGCCTTTGATGATTTTCCAAAACCAATCTGATCAGGAACAATAACCCGATAACCAATGTTGGTCAATGCTTTGATGACGTTGCCCCAATAATAACCGCCAAAATTTTTTCCATGGAAAAGAATTGCTGTTTTGCCGTTTGCATTTGCTGTAGGTGCAACATCCATATAGGCCATTTTAATGTCCTGGCCTTCGGTATGAATAGGAAAATATTTAACCGGATAAGGGTATTTAACGTTCTCTAAAGTGATAGAAAGGGTATCTGTTTTTTGTGCCTTTACATGGCTAAGAACAAATAAGCTAATGGAAAGTAAAAGGAAGTATCTCTTCATTGGTGGGCTAATAATGTAAAAAACTAATTGGCTCAAGTTAAACTTTTGCCAATTAGTTAGCTTAAAAATCATGCCTTTTTTACAAAATCACAATAACCTGCAATTACTTATATGATAATAAACGTTATTTGAGCAATTGTTTTAAATTAACGGTAGGCATTTGGATACTTGTTTCATCAGAAAGATTTCCACTTGTTTTGTTAATCTTTACATGCTGAAAATTCACATCGTTTTTACCTGTACTATTCAACAAGAGGGTTTCTATGGGTGCAATAATTCTATTTTCTTCATTCTTGAATTCTGCTTTTGCGTCTTTCAATCTTAAATCGACATTCCGGAGCGGTGTATTGTTTACGGTTAAATATGCTCCATTGATATCAACCCGAAGATTTTCTATTTTTGCATCTTCAATGGTAATGCCGGGTATCACCACATTTTGTTCTTGATATATAGTCTTCCTTACCAGGTTCAGGTTTTTGATTTTCATATCCTCCCCAAATCTGTAGTTAACACCTTTGGTGATCTCCACATTTAAGCTATCGGTATTAACCGATAATTCATCAACGGATACATTATTAAAAGTAATGCCTTTTAAGTTTGGTGAAAAGATCAGTAGTGTGCCATGCTGGTAGTTGCGTTCTGCTTTTAAGGATATGTTAAGTTTTCCATCTTTATCTACCTTATATTGGATGGAAGGGGCAAGATCGTTCGTTGCTTTAAGCAAAAATTTATCGTTTGCAATGATTTTTATATTAAGGTAAGATGATTCTGATCCATTAATTACCACTTGTTGAAATGCCTGGACAGGAAATTTTTTAATAAACCGATCAGCTTCACTATCTATAGTTTCGGCTCCTGTTATCATTTTATCATAAGTCTTATTATCGATCCGGTTTGCGTTGGCAATTAAGATCATTACTGTTAATGGAATGATCAGCAGTGCAATTGTCAGTCCCATTAATAATTTATTGCTTGTTTTCATTTTTTAAAGCGTTAAAGTTTTGTGATACAAAAGTTTGATAGCGGGATTTTAACTCATCGAAATCGATTTCCAATAGATAAAGATTTCTGAAAAGGTTTGGGAGTTCATCGTCAATGAAACTGGTTTTTCGATATTGTTTTACCTGATCAATGGCATCATCAGCCAAAAAGAAACCAATCCCCCTTTTATTGTTAAGGATATGTTTACCCTGTAACAATTCGTATGTCCGCATTACCGTATTGGGGTTTACTTCCATTTCTACCGCCATTTCCCTTACCGATGGGATTTTTTCGTCGGCTTTCCATTTACCCAATAATATCTGCTCGCAAACGTATTCAGCTATCTGTAGATAAATGGCCTTGTTGTTATTAAATTCCATTTAAGCCTCCTTTTCTTTTAAACGTATAAATGAGATAAACCAGAATAGTAATGTTAATAATATGCCGGTTAAACTCATTATGAGGAAGATATTACGCTCGTCTTGCCAGTAGTGATTTCCAACCCAAACAGTATTATTAGTTAATTTTTGCATCACAAAAATTATTGAAGTAACCCAAAGCACTCCAAATATCATTACAGAAATTGCTGTTTTAACATAATGGAAACTCTTGAAAAATATAGAACCTAACAAGAAAACACCATTGATTAAAGGGGGTACATAATAAAATGGATAAAAATCTTTAACTGTTTCGGTTGAAAAAAAATAGGCTAAATGATCAATAACTACTTTTTTGCCCTGGTAATCGTTGTAACTTGATGTCAGTGTATGCGTTGCCCTAACGGAAGAAACAAAGGCAAAATCAATAACATAAAAGCACAACAGATAACTTGGGATTGCAATGATTAATGTATAGAATATAGCACTTAGGAATTTTTCAGTGGTAGATGCCGGGATTAAAATGTTGATAATTGCTTTAGGTTTTTGTCCTAAGTGCATAAAATAACTGTTCGCTATAATACTTGCGAAGAGAAAACCTGTAATTAGAAATAGCGGATATCTAAAATTTAAAGTGTTAGAAGAGATGTTTTTTAAACTATCACTCGTTAAACTTATGCTATAAAATAGAGCCAAAATCCCAATCAATACACCAAAACTCATCAGGTAAATTTTCCCAAAATCAAGCCATTGTCTTTTAAGCAATAAGCCAAATCGATTCATATTAAATGTGTTGTTCATCGCTTAACTAAATAGAGGTTTAAATTTGATTTTTTCTGCGAGTATGGCATTAAAAAGTAGCTCCATATCTAATTTGCTTTCTTCCTGGTGGTAGTTCGGCATTACAGCGTTATAACCAGAGAGGGATGGTTCAGCATAAATAATGCTGTCGTCAATTTCTTTTACTTTTTTAAAGGTTAGTTTTGCGGTAATTTCTTCCACTGTTGCTTTAAGGGCAATATCGTTCTCATCAAGCATAATTACGGTGTCGATCAGGTTATCCAAATCCCTAACCTGATGCGTAGAAATGATAATGCAGCGTTCATCCGTCATGGCTGAAGCCATAATTTTCCTGAACTGTGCTTTGGATGGAATGTCTAAACCATTGGTAGGTTCATCCATAATCACGAGTTTAGCTTGCGTAGCCAGACCGAAGGCGATAATTACTTTTTTCTTCTGTCCATAGCTCATATTAATGAGTTTCTGTTCTACCGGAATATCAAATTCTTTGATGAGATCAGTGAAATAATTGTGGTCGAAGTTTTTATAGAAAGGAGCGTTGGCTTTTATATAGGAATCAATTTTAACCGATGGCAAATAAAATTCTTCTGGGATAAAACAGATCTGCTCTAAAAGTGCGGGCTGTCTTTTCGCAGGATCATAACCCATTACATCCAATGTGCCACTTTGTGCATATACCAAACCGGCGAGGTTTTTTAGTAATGTTGATTTGCCGGCGCCGTTTTTACCGAGCAAACCATAAATATGGCCGTTGCTTAACCGCATACTCATATTTTTAAATAATGGCTTATGCTTACTGTAGCCAAAATTAAGATTGTTAACGTTGATCATATCTACTGTATTAGTTAAATAATACACTAAAGTATGGTGTTGTTTTGTTATCTCCAAATTTTTGGAGAAAAAAGTTTAGCGCCATTCATTTCCAGTCTTACGCCCAACGCCCAACGCTCTCCGCTCTTCTCCCTCTGCTCTCCGCCATTGAAAGGTAAAATATCAGTCTAATAATTGTTGCATTAAAACATCCTTAATGCGGAGATTGTATGTTTGTAGTATATCGATATTTATGGATACAAAATGGGCATATTTACTTAGCCGCCTAGCCATTGGTTTAAGTTTTTTCGGACATGGTTTGGTACGTTTACCTAAGCTTGCTGGTTTTAGTAAATGGATGGTCGGGCAATTTTCAAAATCGTATTTGCCTGATGCACTGGTTATTCCTTTCAGTTATATTTTGCCTTTTGCTGAATTTATTGCAGGCTTAATGATTATCTTAGGTTTATTTACCAGACAAGGTTTATTGTTGGCCGGAGTAATATCCTTAGCGCTGATTTTCGGAACAACGTTAATTGAGAACTGGGAGGCACTGCCTTCTCAACTCATCCATGTCGCATTTTTATCAGTACTACTCGCTTACTTGCCGCATAACAGTTATGCGGTTGATAAAATCATTAGAAAATAATTATGGAATACAGAAAAATTGGAAATTCAGATTTAGAACTTTCGGTAATCACATTTGGCGCCTGGGCTGCTGGCGGCTGGATGTGGGGAAGCACAGATAGAAACGATGCAATTAATGCAATTAAAGCCGGTTATGATTTAGGGGTTACGTCAATTGATACGGCACCAATTTATGGTCAGGGCGATAGTGAAGAAATTGTAGGCGATGCAATAAAAGGGATTTCACGTGATAAATTACAACTCGTAACTAAATTCGGGATGCGTTGGGATCTGGCCAAAGGTGATTTCGGCTTTAAGAGTAAAAACAACGATGGAAAAGAAATCGACATTTATAAATATGCCGGAAAAGAAAGTGTGATTTATGAATGTGAGCAATCTTTAAAACGTCTGGGTACCGATTATATCGATCTTTACCAGATCCACTGGCCAGATTTAACCACACCGATCAGCGAAACTTTCGAAGCAGTGAGCAGGTTGATTGAACAGGGAAAGGTGCGTTATGCAGGCGTATGCAACTATGATGCAGCACAATTAAAAGAAGCAGATCAGACTTTAGAAATTATTTCTAACCAGATCCCATTTAGTATGGTAAACCGCGGTGTTGAAGAAGAAACTGTTCCATATTGCATCGAAAACAATAAATCGGTTCTGGCTTATAGTCCGATGGAGCGCGGTTTACTGACCGGAAAAATGACTGCTGATTATAAGTTTGAAGAAGGCGATCACCGTCAGGGTAATAAATTTTTCTCACCGGAAAGTATCGAAAAAACAAATGCGTTTTTGGCTAAAATAAAACCGTTGGCCGATGAGAAAAATGCTACCTTATCTCAATTGGTCTTACGCTGGACGGTTGAACGCCCAGGCATAACCATAGCTTTGGTTGGCTCAAGGAATGAAAAACAAGCGGTACAAAATGCAGGAGCGATAAACGTAAAATTAAACGCTGAAGAAATTAAGTTCATTAATACCGAATTAGAGAACGCCGGTTTTTAAACTTCAACCGCAAAGAAAAGAAGGAATACGCAAAGGGCACAGAGGTTAAGGTCTTCAATTTCTTTGCGAAAAAACTTTGCGTCCTTTGCGGTTAAACAAACAAGATATGTCTAAATTATTTTCTCCTTTTACCATAAAGGATGTAACCTTAAAAAATAGAATTGTGATTTCGCCCATGTGCCAATATTCTGCTATTGATGGCTTTGCCAACGATTGGCACCTGGTGCATTTAGGAAGCCGTGCCGTTGGTGGTGCAGGTTTAATTATCCAGGAAGCTTCTGCAGTAACGGCTGATGGAAGAATCACGTATGCCGATCTGGGCATCTGGAAAGATGAACATGTTGAAAAACTGAAACAGATTGTTTCTTTTATTCATCATAATGGTGCTATCGCGGGAATCCAGTTGGCACATGCAGGCAGAAAAGCCAGTTGTGAGGTGCCATGGAATGGTGGCGAACAAATTACTGCTGGCGAAAACAGCTGGAAACCGGTTGGTCCATCGCCAATCCCTTTTAAACAAGGACAGGTTGAACCACACGAATTAACGATATCAGAAATTCAGGATATTGTTTTTGCGTTTAGGGCAGCAGCTAAACGTGCAGTTGATGCAGGCTATAAAGTAGTAGAAATACATGCTGCACACGGTTACTTACTACATCAGTTTTTTAGTCCGCTGAGTAATAAACGTACAGATGTTTATGGTGGAAGTTTCGAAAACCGGATCCGTTTAGTCATTGATGTGGTTGAAGCTGTGCAATCGGTATGGCCCGAAACCCTGCCATTATTTGTCCGCATTTCGGCGACCGACTGGACGGAAGGTGGCTGGAACGAAAATGACTCTTTGCAATTGGCGGCGGTATTAAAAGATCGCGGTGTAGATTTAATTGACACCTCTTCGGGTGGAAATGTACCTGATGCTTTTATCCCGGCCGGACCAAATTACCAGGTTCCTTTTGCAGATAAAATCAGAAATGAGATCGGCATTTATACTGGTGCAGTAGGGGTAATTGTTGAGGCACATCAGGCAGAAGAAATTTTGGAACAGGAAAAAGCCGATTTAATTTTTATTGCCCGCGAATCGTTGCGTGATGCTTATTTTCCAACACATGCAGCACAGGTATTAGGCGATAATACGGAATGGCCAAATCAGTATGTAAGGGCAAAAAGGGAGAAGTTTAAGAAGTAGTTGAGGACTTCAAGTAGTAACGTCATCTGCGTTACATTCTGCTTGAAATCGTCATTCCCAACTTGATTGGGATCTTAATGCAATAAGCTTTAAGATTCCCGCCTGCGCGAGAATGACGGCTGCATTATAGAATCTGTCTTAATGACGATTAATCTTAGTTGATGCAAGTATAAACCAAAAAGCGGAGTGATCTCATCGATCAACTCCGCTTTTTGGTTATAAAGAAATTAATAATCTTATTTAACTACTTGGAAAGGAATGTACAATCCGAAAGTGATGTTTCTACCTGGGTTATAAACACCTAAATTAAGGTTTTCTGAATCTAAACGACCAGGTTTTAATCTACTCAATGCATCATAATATTTCTGGTTTAATAAGTTATTGGCCGAAACCGATAGTTTAACCGGTTGTTTGCCGAAATTAAATGTAGCGCCGATACCTGCGTTGAGCAAGGTATAGCCGCTGGTAGGCGTTTCAAAAACATCATCCACACGGGCCTGTTTAAATGCTGAGTTAATGCCTACAGAAAGATATGCATCATTTGTTCCTTTAAATTTAGGCTCGAAACGCAGCTCATTTCTCAATGTTCCGGCCGGTATGAAAGCCAGTGGCTTATTTAAGCTATTGTTTCGTGCATGAACATATCCAAAAGTATTTTCAAAATGGATAAACGGAAGAGGGTGAATGGTTAAACTCGCTTCAGCTCCATATAAATTAGCATTAACTTGACCGTAGCGGTAAACTGGATAATTATTACCTTCTGCATCTATTCTTTCTCCGTTGGTTGAAGCGTAAATAAAGTTGTGAATGTAATTATTATAAATACTTGCACTTGCACTCACAATTTTTCCTTCATATTCTAAAGCGGCATCCACCTGATAACTGCGTTCGGGCATTAAATTGGAGTTACCTATTTCATAGCGGAAAGTTCCTTCATGTACACCATTTGATGCTAATTCAGCTGGATTTGGTGCACGGAAAGCCGAACCTGCGTTGGCTTTAAAGTTTAACTCTTCATTGAATTGATGCGTAAAACCTAGTGCACCACTCACGTTAGAAAATTTATTCTGAAAAGGTGCAAATTGCTCTTCATTATCTACGAATAATTGTTTCCCATTATTCTTTCTATAATCGTAACGGGCACCAATACTAAAAGTACTGTTCTCCCAGTTTTTCTTTGCATAAGCAAAAACACCAATACCATAAGTATTATAATTTGGTATCAAAAACTCATCATTTGCTTTGTTTTCACTGTGACCTGCATCAGCGCTTACACCAAATACAGGTTGCCATCCGTTCGTTTCGTGGATATAGTATTTTAAATCGGCATTGTAGGTTTTAAGATCGAAGAATAATGATGGATCTGGACCGTCTTCCAATTCTCGGCGCTGGTTCTGTTGATAACCAAAATCCGCTTTTAAATTGCCATTTCCGATAATGAAATTGTTGTTCAAGGCAATTTTAAAGTGCCTGATATCCTGACGTGGATATTCTAAAGTACGGCTTTTGAAGTCGTCCGGGGTAAATGCACTACCATCCTCCCTTACGAAATTTCCATTCGCATCCAATGTAGGGTCGTAAAAACCGATGTTATTATGAAAATTAGAAACATTTAAGTGAGTATAACCCCAGCTTTTGTTTAAGCCCACCATACCGCTTAAATCGGTTTCGTTAAAGCCTGAATTTGGGAAGTAACCTGTAGGCGTTTTAAAAGAATAGGCATTTTTATAGGTTCCACGGGCTCTCCAAACAAAGCCATTTTCGTTACCGTTTAACATTAATGAGTTGGCGGTAAGTCCGTTGTTGGTAGAGTAATTGCTAATAAATTCACCTTTTACCTGTCCTTCTGGTGGTGAACTAGGCTCTAATAAGTTAATTACACCTCCGAGTGCGTCAGAACCGTACATTAATGATGCCGCACCGCGTAAAACTTCAATACGGTCTGATTTAAACTGATCGATTTCGATACCATGTTCATCGCCCCATTGCTGGCCCTGTTGTTTAATTCCGTCATCTAAAGTTACAATCCTGTTGTAGCCTAAACCCCTTATTACCGGTTTGGAAATAGAAGGTCCGGTAGTGATCTGCGATACACCAGGGATTTTAGTTAATGCATCAATTAAATTAGTAGAAGGCTGCAAAAGCTGATCTTTGCCTACTATCGCCGATGAAGCACTATTTCGTTTACTCGTACTGCTGATTAAACTTCCTGTGATTACGATCTCCTTTGT
Source organism: Pedobacter alluvionis (assembly GCF_003664035.1). Taxonomy (GTDB): domain Bacteria; phylum Bacteroidota; class Bacteroidia; order Sphingobacteriales; family Sphingobacteriaceae; genus Pedobacter; species Pedobacter alluvionis. The sequence continues at coordinate 1,304,717 of NZ_RCCK01000011.1, read as the reverse complement.
TTCTATTGCAGTAGGCTGTAAAGAAAATTCTAATCCGGCTGCGCTGGCAAAATTTACCACTTGTGTAGCGGTTTTGTAGCCTACGTAATGCACTTCAACCAGGTAACTTCCTCTCGAAGGAAGGTTATTCAATGTAAATTCCCCATCATTGTTGGTTACGGCCGAAACCTTTAAATCCGGAATAAAAATGGTAGCACCTGGTAATGTTTGTTTTGTACTGGAATCAATAACCTTACCTTTTATATCTTTTAGTAGGGCCGCGAAAGCAGTATTGCTTAATAAGGTATATAGAATTACCAAGCCAATAAGCTGTAATTTTTTCATGTGTTGTGTTTAAATAAAAATGATCGGAAAGCCCCAATAAATAGCCTTTTTGAAGCTGTTTTTAGGTTTCCTGTAAATAATTTTGATCAGCGCAGATGCGCCATAAGAAAAAATTAAGCTAATGGGGGACCGCGTAAGCAAGTGCGCTTTATTTCGGTAAAAGCATTCTTTAACGTAGGTTCGGTACGGTTAAAGATTTTAGCTGATAAGAAGATTTTGTAAATGTGGTGCGTTTGCACATAGTTTTTTTCAAAACTCGCATTACAGATTAAACAGGTATCGCCATGGGCCTGTACGTGGCTAACATGTTTACAGTTAACCTCTTTCTCCACAACCGGAAGAGGATTATGGTGGTGAAGTAAACTCCATGGAGTTAAAGCAATAGCAAATACGATCAGCATAAATACCGATAAATATTTTTGAATGTTTTGTCTATGCTTTTTCAACAGGCCAAAAGTAGTAATTCTTAAGCAATTATATATATTTACAAAGTAAGATTGTTTTTATAGTGTTATGACCCTTTATTTAATCGATAGTTTAACGTAAGCGGTACAATAATCTTAGCATAAATTATTCAAATATCAATTGCAAACCTATTTTGTTATGATTTGCGCTACAGAAAACAAATAATTAATGAAGTTCATCAGGAAAAATATATTAAACGCTTTATTTGTCATTTTCCTATTGGTAATTGTTTTTGTACCCGATGCAAAAGCATTTTTTATTAAAGGATTGATGGAGATTGGTTTCTATAAGCCTACTGTTGAAACACCTAAAGAAAATGTTGCAGGTCTCAACGGGATCCGGTTTAAAGATGTTAAAGGAAATCTGATTGATCTGGGAGATTTAAAAGGTAAGATTATTTTTCTCAATTTTTGGGCAACCTGGTGTCCGCCATGTAGGGCCGAAATGCCTTCAATTAACAAGCTTTATACACAATTTAAAGAGGATAAAGATATAGTTTTCATTTTTGCGGATGCTGATGGTGATTTTGCTAAATCGGGCAAGTTTATGTCCGACCGTAAATATGCAATGCCAATTTATAAAGTAGATAGTGATATTCCGGAAAAAGTATTTGCGGGCGCCTTGCCCACAACTGTCATTTTTGATAAACAGGGCAGACTATCTTTCAGGCATGAAGGCGTGGCAAATTATGCCGATCAAAAGATCATTGATTTCATTAATAAATTAAAAAGTAGCCGCTAGTTTCTATCTATCTTATCAACTTTAAAATTTTAATCAATAAAATTTGATGCTGAAATGATTTCTGTATTTGAGCGAATGTGAACAATTGGTTGAAGAATGGCTATGTGATTTTTGAGTAAGGTTAACCAATCATTTTGTTATTTTTGCTGCTATGATTTCATTTTTCGAGGCTTCGCTTAAGCAACTTTCCATCCACCATACCGGTAATAAACTGGTTGAAGAGTATTATAAATTATCTGATGCCCCTTTAAAAATCGAGGATGAACTATTAGGAAACCTGCTGATGCAGTATTTCTTGAAGCCTTTCGAAAAGGTTAATGAAGTTTACCGTTTTTATCATCCCAATGATAATTTAGCGCTGAACGAAGTATTCCACTTTGCGAATGAGATTTTTGAAAACAATGCGCTTTTTCATGAAGACTCTCAACAACTGGCCAAATATTTATACGATGTGGCTAACCATCCAAAAATTAAATCGGGTGAATTGTATGTTGCCTATTTCGAAAAAGTGCAGATAGAAGGGGAGCAACTGGATGTTTTGGGAATTTTTAAATCTGAAACCAAAGATACTTACTTAAAGGTTTATCCAGAACTTGATGGCTTTAATATGAGCTATGAGCAAGAGGCGATCAGCATTAACAAATTAGATAAGGGCTGCCTGATCTTTAACGTAGACAAAGAAGAAGGCTATAAAGTTGTTGTGCTGGATCAATCGAAAAGTAGCAACGATTCTGCCGTTTATTGGAAGGATGAGTTTTTGAAGCTGAAAATCAGGAACGATAGTTATAACCAAACCAATAACGTTTTAGGAGTTTACAAAAACTTCGTTACGCAAAAACTCGATGATGATTATGAAATTAGCAAAGCGGATAAAATTGATCTTTTAAACCGTTCGATGAAATACTTCAAAGAAAAAGAAACCTTTGATATTGAAGAATTCGGGAATGAGGTAATCGGTAATGCCGAAGGGATCGAATCGTTCAAGAATTATAAGAAAAACTACGAAGAAGAGTTCGAAAGTCCGATAGCTGATCATTTTGAGATCGCCGAATCTGCCGTTAAAAAACAGGCTCGGGCTTATAAAAGTGTCTTAAAACTGGATAAGAACTTCCACATCTATATCCATGGCAATAAAGACATGATCGAAAAAGGTTACGACGATGATAAATCGATGAACTTTTATAAGGTGTATTTTAGGGAAGAAGAGTAAGGTTAGTTCGGAGTCAGTAGTCTTAAGTCGGGAGTCTACTGGCGATTGCTTATTTTGGATTGATATCAAAATTCTGATTCCCCGGTCTGTGTCCCCACAGACCGAAACAAATCTTTGTTTAACAGATTCCAATTATTGGTAGTTATTTGATTATTGGTCTGTGAGGACACAGACCAAGGGGGCTTGGCGGTGTCGATTTTGGACTGATTTCAAAAAACCGATTCCCCGGTCTGTGTCCCCACAGACCGAAACAAATCTTTGTTTAACAGATTCCAATTATTGGTAGTTATTTGATTATTGGTCTGTGAGGACACAGACCAAGGGGACTTGGCGGTGTCGATTTTGGACTGATTTCAAAAAACCGATTCCTCGGTCTGTGTCCGCACAGACCGAAACAAATTCTTCATTTAACAGATTTCAATTCTTAGTAGTTATAGGTTATTATTCTATGAGAGCAAAAAACAAGGATAAGTGTGTATTCTCATTGAAAGAAATTGAAGTTAATTTTCTATTTTTAATAATGGAAAATGACATCTTCAGACAAGATCGTAATTCAAAGATGCTTTTGGAAGAAGTTTATTTTTGGACGGATACGGTTAAAGATTGGAAGAAGATATTTTCCGTTGACAAGTATAAAATAGTAGTAATTGATACTTTAAGGGAATTAGTCAATAGAAAAAAGATTACTGTATATGCTTTTGTGATTATGCCAAATCATTTGCATTTGGTATGGCAGATGGTCGAGGAGAATGGAAAAGAGATGCCTCATGCAAGCTTTAATAAATTTACTTCCCATCAGATTTTTCAGGATTTGAAGGTTCATCATCCAGATATATTACCATATTTCAAAGTATCAGATACAGAAAGAAATTTTCGTTTATGGCAGCGAGATCCTTTGGCTATTCTCATGGATACGCAGGATAAACTTGAGCAGAAAATAGATTACATCCATCTCAATCCCTTACAGGAAAGATGGCTATTATGCGAAAAAACCGAAGATTACGAATGGTCATCTGCCAGGTTTTATGAAACGGGAATTGACAATTATGATTTTTTAACCGACTATAGAAATCTCTTGTAGGTTTCGGTCTGTGGGGACACAGGCCGAGGGTAAGGATTTTGGACTACAGACTAAGGACTCTATACTATATCCTCTGTTGTGCCTTCAGTGCCAGGTATTGATTAATAACATTAACCGTAAGCTTTTGTGGTGGGGTAAGAATAGCCAAAATGCCATGTTTGTTCAGTTCTTTAACCATCAGTTTTTTCTCGTAGATAAACTTTTCTGCAATCGTTTTATGGTAAATGCCTTCTACATCTTTGGCCGGATCGGTGCTTAATCCTTTAAGTTCGGTGTTTTCGAAAAATACAACCACCAATAAGTGGTACTTAGCGATTCTTCTTAAATAGGGTAACTGACGTTGAAGTGCTGATAAACTTTCGAAATTGGTAAAGAAAACCAAAAGTCCGCGTTGTTTTACTACCGAACGGACTGTAGTATACAGGATTTCTAGATTGCTTTCCAGGTATCTTGTTTTCTCTTTATAAAGCACGTTCATAATACTGCCCAGCTGCGAAGCTTTACGGTCGGCTGGTACTATTGAACCGATGGTTTCGGATAGGGTAATTAATCCGGCCTTATCTTCTTTAAGCATGGCCACCTTTGAAAGTGCAACCGTGGCATTTATGGCATAATCAAGTAGGCTCAAACCTTCAAAAGGCATACGCATTACCCGCGATTTATCGATGATGCAATAAATATTCTGCGATTTTTCATCCGTATAGGTATTCACCATCAAACCGCCTTTTCTGGCGGTAGCTTTCCAGTTTATGGTACGGATATCATCACCGCCTACATAATTTTTAATCTGGTCAAATTCGCTGCTCTGCCCAACTTTTCTGATTTTTTTAATACCAAATTCGGTTAAATAGCGAGAAACGGCCATCAATTCGTACTGACCAAGATTGATAAATGAAGGATAAACGGGGAGAACTTTCGCTCCATCGAAATTATAACGCCGACTGATTAAACCCAATGGAGAACTAATATATGTTCTGATAAACCCGAAATCATATTCACCGCGTTTGGTTGGTCGTAAATTGTAATGGATTGATTTTATTTCTGCCGGTTTTAAATGGAGTCTAAAATCTTTATCACGGATCTGAAACTGAAAAGGTATTTCGTCGATTACCCTTACATTTACCCCGAAACCATAACGATTTGCGATTTCAATCTGGATCGGATTTTCATCGCCGTTGCTCAAACGCTTCGCCGTAAATCTTTTGACTTCAACTCCCTTACTGTTACGGTACAGAATAAAAAGATCGATAAAAAACAAAACAGCTACCGCTCCAGTTGCAATTTCAGGGATATCGCCCAGCCAGGCAAAAAAGAACTTCAGCAAAAAAAGCACAATACAAAAGCCTAATGCCGTAAATAAACGATCGGTTAGGAATAGGTTGCTATAATATTGCTGAAAGAATTTTTTCAATGGTAGAGATTGTTTAATTGCTAAATTGTTTAAAATGGTTAACCGTATTACAAATTGTTAACTGAAAATTGGCAGCTCTTTTAGTTAATCGATTACCCTTCGACTCCGCTCAGGGTGACTTATTAATGGTAATTAAGACTAATGACTACAGACTCAAGACTGTGGACTTACCTCGGTACTTCAATTTTTTTAATAATCTGGGTTACAATGTCGCTAGTGGTTAAGCCTTCCATTTCTTTTTCTGGCGATAACAATATCCGGTGAGCTAATACAGGGCTAGCAACGGCAATGATATCATCCGGTGTAACAAAATCGCGGCCCTGAATGGCAGCAAAAGCTTTTGCACTATGTACAATGGCTAATGATGCCCTTGGCGAAGCACCTAAGTAAAGTGATGAATTGTTGCGCGTTTCGGTTACAATTTTGGCGATAAATTCTAATAGCTTCGGCTCAACAAATAAATTGCGGATAATTGCCCTGGCCTCTTGTATCTGTTGCACGGATAATACCGGTTTTACCTCGTTTAATAACGTTTTGTTAACCAAAGTATGTTGTGCTGTTAAAATTGCAGTTTCTTCCTCCAGAGAAGGGTATTTAACTTCAATTTTGAAAAGGAAACGATCTAGTTGAGCTTCGGGCAAACGGTAAGTTCCTTCCTGCTCAATCGGGTTCTGCGTAGCCAACACCATAAAAGGCTCATCCATCATATAGGTTTGCCCGTCAATGGTTACCTGGCGTTCTTCCATCACCTCGAAAAGTGCAGATTGGGTTTTGGCCGGTGCACGGTTTATTTCATCAACCAGAATAATATTACCGAAAATAGGACCTTTTCTGAATTCAAAATCGCCGGTTTTGGTATTGAAAATCGGAGTGCCCAACACATCCGACGGCATTAGATCAGGCGTAAACTGTACCCTCGAAAATTGAGCATCTATTGATTTGGCAAGCAGTTTTGCGCTTAACGTTTTTGCTACACCCGGAACGCCTTCAATTAAGATATGTCCATCGGCAAGTAAACCAACAATCAAAAAATCGATCACCTGTTTTTGGCCTACTATGATATTTCCAAGTACGGTTCTAATCTGATTTACAGCTGCATTTAATGCACTTAAATCGGTACGTGGGTTAAACTGTTCTTGTTCCATTGCTTTGCGTAATTTTATAAAACTGTTCTATGCTTTCGTTTAGATTGATCAATTGTGTATCACTCAGGTTGCCCATTTGAGGCATTTCGATAAAATATCTGGTTAACGTTTTGGCAAGGGCTTCATTAATCCCTGTTTTTTCCTTTAACAACTGGGCAAATTTATTGTCGATATCGTTGGTTTTAAGGTAATACCTGCTCCGCAGATATTCCATAAAGTAGTTGATTTTTTTCAAGGCTATATCGAGGTTATTCCGCTCATGATAATAAACACTACCAACCACATGAACAAAGGCCAATGACGAATTGGTAAGCGGGTCGGCAATGGGAATAATCCTTTGCCTGCGTTTGATATCGTAGAATACAAAAATAATCAAGCTGAAAATGCTCAGATAATAAGCATATTTAAGTTCGGGGTGTTTAAAAAATACCCTGAGCATATCAGTTGTAGTATTTTCCTGTCCGGCAAAATATTCATCAAAAATTACCTGGGTATTTCCCTGCAGGTAACTCAGGGTTTTGGCAGCGTATTCGGCCCCATATTTATCCAATAGGTTAAAATTGGTATAAAACCCCGGCTCCGCAATTAGGTATAGATTACCTTTCCCATAACTGTAGCGGATGAAGTTAGGTTTCCCATCCCCGTTTACACCGAGCACAGTAGCCTTATTGGTGTCAAGTTTACTGTAATATTGACTACCAATTCCCCTGTCGAAACCATAGTTTGCGTCAGTTTTTAAGTTTGGGTTGGTAAAATTCAGTGTGCTGCCTTCGGCCGACATGGTGCTTACTGCTTGTATTTTAAGGTTCTTTTCTATCTTGCCAAGATCGTAACTGGCAATAAAGGCATCATTACCAGCCTGCATGTATTTAACCAGCTGATCGAAATCCGTTTTGCTGATTTCAGCCTTTTGAGCAACGATCAAATAGGCCGTTTTGTTAAAGTTTTTGGTCTTTAAAGTATTGTAAATGGCGCTTTTAGATTGATGAATCGTTGCCTTTGGTAAAATATCCTTGATCCGATGGTACAAGATGTATGTTCCATACGGAATTTTATCCTTTACGGCATAAGTTGGTGCCCAGTTTGTTGGTGTGGGTTTGTTGTATTGGGCAACTAAATAAAGGAGGATCAGGATTGAACCAATAATCAGATATGTTTTATAACCTTTCATTTAATCTGGTTGTTAAACTGGTTAAACGACTGGTTAATGGGTTCAAATTTCACTTCATCGATAGGGAAATCGCCGTACCAGATGTAATCGAACTGTAGGGTAAGTCTACTGAAATCATTTCTGAGTTCGGGTTTATCGATTTCCATTAAATAATTGTAATTGGTTTTATCGGGCTGCCAATTGATGATTTCGGCATCGCTTAATTTTTTTAGCGCCCTCAAATATAAAAGCCTAACCGCAAGGCGGAATTTCCTTTCTGCAACTAATCTTTGCAGTTCCTGTTCATAATCAATCTCATGGATGTTTTCGGTAATTACATCATAAGGAAGAATAGTTTCTTTTGATTTTTTCCTGAATATATTTTCAGCTCCGATGGTTTTGATCACGATATACAGGATAAGCGCTATACCTAGCCCGATAAAAACATACCTCGAAATTAAATTAGAGGTTGCCCCTTGAATCAATGACCCGATTAAATTCCAAAACCACATCCAGAATTTATCCCACCAGGAAAGCTGTTGCTGGCCAATTTCATCATATTGGAATTCTCTTTGCTCTTTATAACTGCTGATCGAATCCTTGTCAAATTTTGATGAGGTAATTTTAGCACTATCAATCCTGAGTTCCTTAACAATAGTTTTCGGTTTAACAGCTTGCGCCTTGCTGATTACCGGAATAAAAAACAAAAGGGAAACGAGAAGATATCGGATAAAAATACACTGCATTTTAATATTCTTCAGGTCTGGTATCTACAGGTTTTTCGGTATTGCCAAAATTGGAAATGCGTTCCATTAGTCCTGGGTTTTCTTTTTGTTCAACCAAACTAAAATACGTAAGTGAAATGGTGATGATCGGTATTATGGTAAAAACCTGGCAGATGGATTGTAAAACGGTGGTAATCATGGTTAATGTTAACGACATGCGAGGTGTTTTATGTGTAAACATACCGATCATATTGAATAAAGTGGTTGGTAAAACCACCATACTCATGCAGGCATATACAATAATCCATACCACAATGAGGGTTCCGAAAGTAACCCAGAAATTATCTTTGATTACAGCAAAACTTCTGGTGAAAGAATAACCCAGCGAACCATTTTCGATGACCATGATCGGAAAGATCATGGCTACGTACGGGAATAGCCAAAAGAATGGTACAACACAGAAGAAAAAAGATATAATGAGCATCAGGATCAATAAAAGCGAACTGCCAAAAATCCTGAAAAAATAATATTTAAAATAACCCCAAACCTCGTCAGTAGTGGGTGTTTCATTACCCTTTTTAACGTACACGGCGATATAAGAAAGTATGGCTACGCTCATACTTGCGTAAGTGGCCAGTGAAAATAAAATGGATAAAAAATACTCTATGGTATATACCGATGAGAGGCCAAACTTGTTTGTATTTCCTTGAACACCAATGGTATTGAAAATATTAACCAATTTATATTGTTGCAACAGCATGGTAAGCATACTGGCCAATACGAACAAGCCGCAAAACGTAAAATATACCTTAATCAGCGGTTTAAAGTTTTGCCGCATAAAGGTAAACGTATCGTTTATCACCTGTCCGAAATCTCTTTTTTTTCTAAATTCTAATTTCCCGATCATGTTAATCTAGTGTGACTTGTTTACGTTGAATTTTAATGGGATAAATAAATACATACCATATCATAAAGGCTGCTGATGATAACAATATCAACATGCTTAGCCCTAACGGCATTTCGGTATGGCGGGTAACAAAACTTTCGAAAAAAGCAGCGACAATAAAAATCGGAATCAGGCCAATTACAATTTTTAACCCATCTTTTGCCCCTTTTTGTATGGATGCCATGCGGGTGTAGGTTTTGGGAAATAAAAAGCTATTGCCTAAAATTAAACCTGCCGCGCCAGCCAGTACAATGGCAGAAATTTCGAGTGTGCCATGGATCCAGATCACCAGAACAGATTGAAAACCCAGGCCCTTGCTGAAAAAGAAATATTGGAAAGAGCCGAGCATAATTCCGTTCCTAAATAGGGAAACGATAGAACCAAATGAAAATAAGATGCCCAGAACAAAAGTATATAAGGCAACGAAGATGTTGTTAGAGCCGATCTTTAAAAACATCATGAACTCGTTATCCTGTTTGTATACGCCAAACGGATCGCCTTTGGCGATGTTTTCATTGGTCATGTTTACGTAACCATCGCCCATAATTAAACGGACAAAGGTATCGTCGTATTTGGCTGATAAGGCACCGATGGCGCAGGAAACCAGGAAAAAAAACAAAGCATAAAATACTTGTTTCCGGTGCGCTAAAAATATAAGAGGCAATTCTGTTTTCCAAAAATGGATAAAACGGTTCGATTTCTCTTTTTTGTTTTTATAAACCGATTGGTGCAGTTTAGCTGCTAAACCATTTAAATAAGCTGTTGTTTTTGAGTTGGGATAAAAAGTTTTTGAGTAAGCAAGATCGTTGGTGATTTCGATAAACTGATTGGCCACGTCGTCGGGATTGGCTTGTTGCATGGAATCATAATGCTGCCATTTCTCCGAATTCTGTTTAACAAATAATGCTTCTCTCATTTAAAGGCGTTACCAAATCTGGCGTTAAAATAGTTAATTTTTTATGGAAATAAAACCACGATTGATCATACCTGCAAAACAAATGCCATCTAAGTTAAATATCTAATAAAACTTTAGTTGTAAAAAATTACGAGTTGACATGCCCCAACTATCTTTAAAAAAAATTATGTTTGGAATATGGATAGCATCAGAATTAGCACGGCTCAAAATATTGATATTGATTATGAAATAGCCGGACTCGGAGAGCGCATCGCAGCAAGGTGTATTGACCTGGCCGGATTTGCGGTAATTGCTATGATTACCATGGTAGTGATGGGCGCAGTTTCAATAGGTATATCGGGAAGTGCAGGCATGATTGTCCTGTTTGTTTTCATTGCAATTTTTGCTTTTTACGACCTGGTTTGCGAAATCACCATGGATGGGCAAACATTGGGAAAAAAGGCGTTAAAAATAAAAGTAATCAGTATAGATGGCACCCAGCCAACATTCAGTCAGTATATTTTTAGGTGGCTGTTCAGGATAATCGATTTTGGCTTCCCGTTTGGATGGGGCGTTGTAGCACTGGTATCGGTAGCGGTAACCAAAAACCACCAGCGTTTAGGCGATATATTGGCTAAAACCACATTGATTAAAACAAAACCACGTACAGCGTTTGCCAATGTCGCTTTTAGCTTTAAACTGCCTGAAGAGTATGAACCAATGTTTAAAGAAGTATTACATTTAAACGATCGGGATATAGAACTGATCCACGAAGTATTAACTGGTTATTATCAGACCGGAAATGCTGAACTAATTTATACGATGGCAGCCAAAACCAAAGAACATATTGTTGTAACCATCCCAAGTGGCATGAACGAGTTGCAGTTTTTAGAAACCGTATTAAAGGATTATAATCACCTTACAGCTAATATGAGTGTTTAGTTAAAAAACATTTTGTGTACATAGCTGAACATTACAAAATTACCAATTACGATAACCAATACCCTAAAAATAAGGGAACGTTGTTTGAACTGAAACTGATATAATATACCCGCTGAGATAAATAAAAATAACAAGGGAATAGTAGGTGGATAAAGCGACCAACTTTTTGATAAATCACCTTGGACAAGGGCTAAAAAAGACCTTTGAAAGCCACAACCCGGACAATCGATTCCTGTTAAAGCTTTAAATGGGCAAGTGATTAAATGATTTTGCAGCCAATCAACCAGGTTGATTAAGCTGCAAAATATAAATAAGATAAACATTCTGAATTAAACTACCGGTGGAGGAGTATCATTTGGAGTGTCCTGATTACCAGATGGTTTGTTAAAAGGGTTGTTGGGGCTGTTAAACGGGTTGTTTGGATTGTTGAAAGGGTTGTTTCCAAAACCGCCATTTTGTGCTTCTGCAGCCGATGGGCCTAGGTATTTAGCATCGCCAAAGCCTAAAATTGGCAAGAAAACATATGGGAATATGATCATACCAACGGTAAAACCTTCCGATTTGCCAAAGCTTTTGCTTAATAAGTTTAATGCCCAGATTCCGAATACAAAGTTTACGCAAGGGATGAGTAACCATAAAACCCAGATCATTGGCTTGCCAATAATTTCAATTAAAACAATGGCATTGTAAATAGGGATAAGAGCTGCCCAGCCTGGTTTGCCAGCTTTTTCGAACGTTTTCCACATGCCGGCAATCATCAAAACAATTATCGCCAGGTAAATAATTCCGCCTACTACGCCAATGCCTGCGGCTAATCCGCCTCCTTCATACTCATTCATAATTTTAACTGTTTTTTAAAGGTGATTAATTTAAATTGTTGAACTAAAGTAATTTTTTTAATTCAAAAACAGAATAAATAATGAGTTAAATTATTTCAACGTGGGGGCTACTTTTCTTAGTAAGGCCTCGGCCCATTGGCCATACATTTTGGCACTTGGATGCAGGCCATCATCAGCAATTAGTGAAATATCTGTAGTCGCATTTCTGGATGCTGGAGTAATATTCGTATAGTTTATGCCTGCTGCAAGCGTTATTTCCTGGTTTGCAGCGTTAAAATTATCAATCTCGCTTGCTATGGTTTGCGGGTTTCTTCCTGAGTTTTTACCAAAGGGAGTAACACCCCAATCGGGAATAGAAACCACAAAAACCCTGCTTTTATTACCACCTGCATAATTAATTGCCATTTGTAACAATTCTGAGAACTCTTTTTTGTAAGTAGTGAGCGGATAACCACGGTACTGGTTGTTTACGCCAATCAAAAGCGTAACAAAACTATAGTTTCCGCTTAAGTTTTCCTTTTTAATGGCTTCCTGGAGCTCATCCGTAGTCCAACCTGTAGTGGCAATAATTTTAGGATTGGCTACGTTGATGTTTTGATTTTTTAATAGGCTTTGAAGCTGATAAGGAAAAGATTCTGTTTGTTTAACAGCTTCACCAATCGTATAAGAATCGCCTAGGGCTAAATAAGTGAAATTTCCTGTTCCGTTTGATGGATTTGAGATTTGATTGATTGCTGGCTCGTTAATCATTGGTGCTTGTTTTGTACAGCCCGAAGTTAAGAAAGAAAATAAAATGGCGCTTAATAGAATCTTCATAGGGTAATCTACGAAGTAGCGTTTGGCTTAGTTTTACCCAGCCGATTAAATCAGTTGCATTTTAAAGAGTCCGGCAATGTGGTTTTTCAGTTTACCTTTTACTTCATCCATATCTAATTGATAACCCAATTCGCTTGCTAAAGAGGTTACCGCTTTATCATCAATACCACATGGCACAATGTTTTTAAAGTAATCTAAATCTACATTTACATTAAAGGCAAAACCATGCATGGTAACCCAGCGACTGCAGCGCACGCCCATGGCACATATTTTACGTGCCTTTTCATTATCAGCATCTAACCAAACCCCGGTAAAGCCAGGATAACGTCCCGCTTCTATCCCATAATCTTTTAAAGTAAGGATAACGGCTTCTTCCAGGGTACGTAAATATAAATGGATATCAGTAAAGAAGTTGTCAAGATCAAGAATAGGGTAGCCCACTAGCTGCCCCGGCCCATGATAAGTAATATCGCCACCCCGGTTTATTTTATAGTAGGTTGCTTTTTTATCTTTTAATCCCTGCTCATCCAATAATAAATTTTCGGGATGCCCGCTTTTACCTAAAGTATAAACGTGCGGGTGCTCGCAAAATACGAGATGGTTCGGAGTAGGCTTATTCGTGTTGTTTATACGGTTTTCTGTTTTAATGGCTACCGTTTTATTTAACAAATCTTCCTGTTTATCCCAGGCTTCCTGATAGTCTGTTAAGCCCCAGTCTGCAAAAATAGTTGGCTTTAAGTCTGTTGCAATTGCTTTTTCCACTGTCTCGTTCATCTCCGTTTATATTAAGAATTGCTGGCTACATAGCCAAGCATGTAACCGTCTTTTGTTTTAAAGTAATTAATGGTTAATTCCCGCGTACCGGCTGGCAATTCAACCAACGCATTTAATGAACCTTCATTTCTCAGTTTGAATGGTTTAATATGGATATGCTGTTTAAACTCCAGTCCTTTTTTGCCATGCCACTTATAAATGGCCTCTTTAGCACACCAGGCTACGTATAAACCATCGGTATTATCTCCGATTTGCTTTTGGGCAAGTTCTACATCACTTAAGAACTTGTTTTTAATGCTTTTTATTTTGTGTTTAATCAGTTCAATATCAATACCAACAGGATGATCTTTGCTAATCATCACGGCTGCATAATCATAAGAATGACTTAATGAAATATGGTAATCGAAATTAACCAGATAGGGTTTGCCATGTTCATCAAACTGGCAGTCAATATATTCGGTTGTATTCAACATGGTTCTCAACAGCAGCCTCGTACTTAACCAGTGCAGTAGCCGCTTGCCACTATTTAAGGATGAAATAATATCATGTTCATGCTGCTTAAGCTGCAGTCCGGCCAACAACTCTTCTTCTGTTTCCTCAATTTTCCAAATTGCTAAAACAGAATGCTGATCAATATTTTTGTGGTAAATTATTGGCATTGACTAAATTGGAGATTACATGCAAAATTATCTTAAATAAATGATAATTTAGGCCAAAAATACGTATAAAAATGATATTATCTGATAGCAGGATATTAGAGGAAATTGAGAAGGGAACAATCATCATTGAGCCTTTTAAGCGCGAATGTTTAGGAACCAACTCGTATGATGTTCATTTAGGGAAATATCTGGCTACATATAAAAGCCGCGTGCTTGATGCAAAGGCGCACAACGAAATCGAACATTTCGAAATTCCTAAAGATGGTTATGTCCTTCACCCGGGTACGCTATATCTTGGTGTTACCGTAGAATACACCGAAACACACGGGCATGTACCCTTTTTAGAAGGCAAAAGCAGCACCGGCCGTTTAGGTATCGATATTCATGCAACAGCAGGTAAAGGTGACGTTGGTTTTTGTAATACCTGGACATTGGAAATATCGGTAGCACAACCTGTAAAAATTTATGCCGGAATGCCTATTGGCCAATTGATTTATTTTGTTGTTGAAGGTAAAATTGAAACAATGTATAATTCAAAAGGTAACGCTAAGTACAACAATAAAACCACCAGGCCGGTAGAAAGCATGATGTGGAAGAATAAATTTTAACAATTTGTTTAATCTGTTGGTAGCCTGCAGTCAATTCGTTTTCTCTTTTTTTGGAAATGAAAGCCGCCGCTGCGCTGTGGAGTTTGTAGTCCCGCCATTCGCTGTGGTCCCGATGAAAGAATCGGGAGCCGCCGCTGCTGTCGGGTTTATGATTGACGGTCTGTTCTCAGGACACTAAACATCGTTCCTAAACCCGATTAAAGCGAACACGGAGCGCAGCGGAGTAAAGCGTAAAGCGGGGCTGATGCCGCCAAACGCTCGGAACCCCTCATTTCCAAATCACCTAACTAAAGAAATATTTTTTTTGGAAATGAAATCCGTATTTATCTGTGCTCATCTGTGGTTAAAAATTCTTAACTTATGATATTGATTCTAACCCTGTAAATTTGTAATCAAGCGTTTTTATAGCGGTTAACTAAAAGCTTAGAAGTCAGGCTAAATTTCATGCTAACTTCATAAAAGTATGCCTTAGGTTTTGTACCTTGACACGTATTTATTTGTTAATAACCACATGAAACTCAAAATTACTCTCGCAATCACTTTTCTATCTCTGCTTATTGTTTTTGGCGCATTCAAAATGGATGATGATCCATTTAGTCAGCTTTTGCAAAAACTAGAAGATTATACCAGCAAGTATCCCCAAGAAAAAGTCCATCTTCATTTAGATAAGCCTTATTATGCCATTGGAGATGATATTTGGTTCAAAGCCTATGTGGTGGATACCAAGACTTCGGCTCCTTCTGGCATCAGCAAAATCCTGTATGTAGAGCTGATTAATGAAAAGGATTCGCTAAAAAAAATGGTTAAATTACCCATTATGGGTGGAATTACCTGGGGCGATTTTAAGCTCACAGATTCACTGGCCGAGGGCAATTATAGAATTAGGGCCTATACCAATTACATGCGGAATTTTGGTGCCGATTTTTTTTACGATAAGACAATTAAGATCGGAAATAGCTGGGCTAACAAAGTTTTTACAAAAACCACCTATAACTTTACAAAAGAGAATAACGCTGATAAAGTTACAGCCACAGTTCATTTCGAAGATAAAAATGGTGTAGCTTATAGCGGAAATGAAGTGAGTTATGATGTACAGTTAGATTACCGCTCGGTTAGCAAAGGAAAAGTTAAAACCAGTTTAACGGGCGATGCGGTGATTAATTTTACTAATAATCAGCCGTTTCAAAATAAATCTGGAAAAATCATTGCAACCATAACGCTTGATAATAAACAAAAGGTGATCAAATCTATCCCGATTACTTCAACCTCTAATGATGTAGATGTACAGTTTATGCCAGAAGGAGGAGCGCTTGTTGAAGAACTGCCACAAAAAGTGGCTATCAAAGCCGTTGGCGCTAATGGCCGTGGTGAGGATATTCAAGGTAGCATTCTGGATGAAACTGGAAATGAAGTTACTTCTTTTTCTACCAATTATCTGGGCATGGGAAATTTCGTATTTAATAGTCAGGCAGGTAGGTCTTACACAGCAAAAGTTAAGTTTAAAGATGGATCTGAAAAGGCAATTAAACTTCCGGTAGCCGTTAAAAGTGGGTATGCACTTTCTGTAAATGCTTTAGATACCGGTAAAGTGATAGTTAAAATTATGGCTAGCGCTGATCTTGTAAATGGAGCTGAATTAAAGGTTGTGGGGCAGCATGGAGGCAATGTATATTATGGCTCTAAAGCTAAAATGGATAAACAGGTGCTGGTAGCCAGTATTCCAAAAAAGAACCTCCCCGCCGGTATTGTTCAGTTTACATTGTTTTCGGGCAGTAATCAACCTTTAGCAGAACGCCTGGTTTTTATAAACAATAAGGCCGGGCTGATTGATGTATCGCTTAATGCATCTGAAGTAGCTGCCTCAAAAAGAGGAAAAGCAGCTTTTACTTTCAATGCAAATAATGAGAATAAGCCTGTTTTAGGTAGCTTTTCAGTTGCGGTTACCAATGCAACAAAAGTTAGCCCTGATGAAAACAATGAATCGAATATACTCACGTCATTGTTGCTTACCTCTGATCTGACCGGATACGTAGAGAATCCCAACCATTATTTTTTAAAAGACGATCTTCAAACACAAAAAGAACTCGATAACCTCATGCTTACCCAGGGCTGGAGAAGATTTCTTTGGAAAAATATTATCAATAATGTTGGGCCGAATATTACCTATAAGCCAGAACAGTCTATCAGCATTAGCGGAACGGTGATGAAAGGCAATAAACCTGTACCCGGTGGTAAAGTAATGCTGATGGCCACAAAAGGAACCATGTACATTTTGGATACGGTAACAAATGCAGAAGGAAAATTTGTTTTCGATAATTTAAGTTTTGGCGACAGTACAAAATTTGTGGTTCAGGCAAGAACTAAAACCGAGCGGAAATTTGTAGATATTAATCTTGATATTGTTCCCGGCCAGATTGTAACCAAGAATAAAAATGGAGCCGATATTGATATCAATGTGAACAATACTTTGATGAAGTATATTAAAGAAAGTGATAATTATTTTAATGAGATGACCCGTTTAGGCTTGCTGGAGCGAACCATTAAACTCGAAGAGGTAACCATTACTGAAAAGAAAAACCCCGCGAAAAATTCATCCAATTTAAATGGTGCCGGTAGGGCTGATTTTATTATGACTGCCGATCAGTTATCTACTTGTGTTACCTTATCTCAATGTTTGCAGGGCCGTTTACCAGGCGTAATATTTAGAGGGAATGTGCCATATTTAATGCGGAGTCAAGACACACCAATGCGTATTATTGTTGATGGGATGCAAATGGAGGCCGATTTTCTGGATAACGTTACGCCTAACGATGTAGAATCTATCGAGTTACTAAAAAGTATCGGTAATACCGCGATTTATGGTTCGCAAGGTGGTGGAGGTGTAATTATTATTACCACCAAACGTGGTGACGGTGGCAGAAGCACCGATAGATATGCGCCAGGAATTGTAACCTTTAATCCAAAAGGATTTACGATCTCAAGAGAGTTTTATTCGCCAAAATATGATGCAACAAGCTCAAGCAGCAAGACCGATTTAAGAACCACTATTTATTGGAACCCACAGGTTGTTACAGATAAGGATGGAAAAGCAAAATTCGAATTTTATAATGCAGATGAGCCTGGAACTTACCGCGTAGTTATAGAAGGAATAGACGCTTTAGGGCATTTAGCAAGAAAAGTTTACACTTATGATGTGAAATAGATAAAAATAGATAAATTTGAATTAGTATGCATGCATAGTTTATGCTGCGGTATATTAATCTTGATACCCGATACTTAAACCTTGATACTGAATATTCAAATCTTGATACTATTTAAATATGAATACAATAAAAGTAAGTGTTAAAGATCGCCTGGCAACCATTACGTTAGATAGAGGTAAATCGAATGCCTTAAACCGCGAGCTCATTACCGAACTTGATGATATGCTTAAAAATATTACCGCTGATGATAACATTGGCGGTGTAATTTTAACGGGAACAGCACCTTTCTTTTCTGCTGGACTGGATTTGGTAGAATTATATAATTACAACGAAGAGGAGGCTAAATCTTTCTGGCAGTTGTTTCTGGGCTTTACTGCTAATATGGTTTCGTTTAAAAAACCAATGGTAGCCGCAATTAGTGGCCATAGCCCGGCTGGCGGATGTGTAATGGCATTAGCCTGCGATTACCGGGTAATGGCAGAAGGACAATATATTATTGGACTTAATGAAGTTCCGGTAGGTATTATTGTGCCGAATAGTATCTTTCAGTTGTATGCGTTTTGGCTAGGTAAAGCTGAAGCAAGCCGCAGTTTACTTTCGGGTAAACTTTACAGTCCCGAAGAAGCGCTACAGGTTGGTTTGGTAGATGAATTGGTAAAGAACGAGAGTTTGTTAACAGCAGCCGAACGCAAGATTAAAAAATACATGGAGCTCGAAAGTAATACCTGGTCGCAGAGTAAAGTGAATATTCGCGAAGAACTCATTGCTGCCGTATCTGCTGATCAATCGGCTACTTTAGAAAAAATGTTAGCACAGTGGTGGTCGCCTGCTACGCGCCATATTTTAAAAACAATTTTAGCTAACCTGCAAAGAAAGTAATCAGTTTGCAGTTGTCGGTTTCCTGTTAACAATTTACGAACCTCTACAGTTAGCCAATCACAACAATTAACCGATTAACCATTCCCAGCAATTTAGCAAGAAAACAATCTAAACAATTAACCAGTTAACCAAATATTATGTTCAATTATAATTCACCCATGCTCAGAGAAGATGCTTTAAAAGGAAAAACCATTGTAATTACAGGTGGAGGAACGGGACTTGGGAAAGCGATGGGCGTTTATTTTTTGAAGTTAGGTGCTAATCTAGTGATCACCAGCCGTAAGCAGGAAGTATTACAAAAAACTGCCGACGAAATGGAAGAAAAAACCGGTGGCAAAGTATTGGCTGTAGCCTGCGATGTGCGGGAGATTGAACAGGTAGAAAACGTATTGACGAAAACTTTAGAAAGATTTGGCTCGGTAGATGTATTATTGAACAATGCTGCGGGTAATTTTATCTCACCAACAGAACGGTTATCCGCAAATGCCTTTTCATCCATTATCGATATCGTTTTAAAAGGAACGGTTAACTGTACACTTACCTTTGGTAAACATTGGATTAAGGAAAAACAAGCGGCAACAGTTTTAAATATCATTACCACTTACGCTTTTACAGGTTCAGCCTATGTGGTACCATCGGCTTGTGCCAAGGGTGGTGTTTTAGCACTAACAAGATCTTTGGCCGTAGAGTGGGGTAAATATGGTATCCGTACCAATGCTATTGCTCCGGGGCCATTTCCAACCAAAGGTGCATGGGAGCGTTTATTGCCTGGCGATTTGGCCAAAAAGTTCGATTTTAAAAACCGTGTTCCCCTAAAAAGAGTTGGCGATCATCAGGAACTCGCCAATTTAGCGGCATTTCTGGTGAGCGATTTTTCAGGCTACATTAACGGAGAAGTAATTACCATTGATGGCGGCGAATGGTTGCAGGGGGCAGGCCAGATGAATGGTTTGGAAGCCATCCCGAACGAAATGTGGGATATGCTTGAGCAAATGACGCGGAGCGCTAAATAATGCAATATGGTAACCGTAATCAATTGCAAAAACCAATTATTAATTAGAAAAATACTTGTTTGGTTTATCGCATTAGTTTGGCTTGCAAATGGATTGTTTTGTAAGGTATTAGGCCTTGTTCCTCGCCATGAACAGATTGTTGCCAGGATTTTAACCTCCACCTATAGCCATAGCTTAACAATTCTTATCGGCATATCAGAAATTGTGATGGCTATCTGGATTTTAAGTCGTTTCAAAACCAGGCTAAATGCTATTGTTCAGATTGTAGTAATTGCCACAATGAATGTTATCGAATTTATTTTTGCGCCAGATTTATTGCTTTGGGGGAAATTTAATTCACTTTTTGCATTTATATTTATTCTGATTGTTTTTATTAATGGGTTTTATTTAAACAAAAAATAATACAGCAAGCAGCATGTTCTCATTTCTTAAAAACCACCCCTTTGCAGTCGATGCATTTTTTGAAAATTCCCTTGTATTAACGTTTGCTGTCCCAAAAGCAGCGCTAGAACCCCTTATTCCGGAATGCTTAACATTGGATACCTTTGAAGATAAATGGGCTTTCCTTGCCATAGCAATGGTTCAGACCAAAAATTTGAGGCCCAAAGGCTTCCCCCAATTTATGGGTAACGATTTTTTTCTTATTGGATACCGAGTATTTGTGCGTTATACAAACAAAGCGGGTAAAAGTCTGCGTGGTCTCTATATTTTAAAATCAGAAACAAATAAAAAGAAAATGGAGTTTATGGGTAATATTTTTACACATTATAATTATACCACGACGGATATTACAATAATTGACAGAGAAAATATTAAAGAAATTACTTCCACCAAGTCTAATTTTAAAATCATAATAGATAAAACAGATCCTAAAGTTGCTTTGCCCGAAAATTCGCCATTTGCCGATTGGAAGGAAGCCAGAAGATTTGCCGGGCCATTACCCTTTACTTTTACCTACAATAAAAAAAACAAAGAAGTTTTAATTATAGAGGGCGTTAGGCAGAACTGGCAACCAGCCCCGATTAAAATTGTCAATTATAACTTTGGGTTTTTAAATTCTTTGAATCTAAAAGATCCGATTTTGGCAAATGCCTTTGACATTCAAAATATTCCTTATTATTGGAAGAGCGGAAAAATTGAAAAATGGAAGTAAAAAGAAGAAAATTTCAGGGTATGTTAAACATTTTAAGTTTTAACCGGCATTTTTACCTATTTGGTTTTGTTGCTTTATTGTTAGTGATAATTAGTCAAATATTAATACCATGGCCTGTTGTCTTATTTTGGATAATCATTTTAGCTTTTCTTTACGGTCTTTTAATTCCATTAATCGTATCTGCATATGTTTACGATTTTTCTGGATATTATAATTTCGATTGGCTAAAGAAAATAGGTATTTCCAATTCCAGTCCAGATTTAATCTTAAATATTAACGCCGGGTTCGATGAAACGAGTTTCATTCTAAAAGATTATTTTCCGCAAGCAACTTTAAAAGTTTTCGATTTTTACAATCCAGAAAAGCATACCGAAAAGGCAATAACCAGAGCGAGAAAAGTAAGTTTACTAT
This sequence comes from Pedobacter alluvionis, assembly GCF_003664035.1. Lineage (GTDB taxonomy): Bacteria > Bacteroidota > Bacteroidia > Sphingobacteriales > Sphingobacteriaceae > Pedobacter > Pedobacter alluvionis. Next base: position 1,283,327 of record NZ_RCCK01000011.1, on the reverse strand, counting down.
TTCCTGATACAAAGCAGATCACAACGGATTTGATTCCTTTGTCCGATAAATCCGTCGATATCATATTTCTGTTGTTGGCAGCGCATGAAATAAGATCTCAACAAGAGAAGATTGTTTTTTTAAAAGAATGTTATAGGCTATGCAAACCAACGGGCAAGATAGTTATGGTAGAACATTTACGTGATTTGCCCAATTTTATGGCTTTTTCTATAGGTTTTACTCATTTTTTCTCAAGGGGGATTTGGCAAAAAGCATTTAAAGCGGCAGGTTTTTCTTCGTTCTCTGAAACTAAACTCACCCCATTTATGTCTATTTTTAACTGTTGCCCTTAATGCAGATACACTTATTAATAGTTGGTGTTGTTCTGGTTGCATTAGCACTCATTCACGTCATTTTCCCGAAATATTTTAATTGGCAAACTGAACTTAAATTACTGAGTTTAATAAATAGGCAGATGATGTTGGTGCATACATTTTTTGTTGCCCTTACCGTATTCCTAATGGGACTACTCTGTTTAACCTCATCAAACGAATTAATATATACCGATCTTGGAAGAAAAATATCGCTCGGTTTGGGTTTATTTTGGATTACGAGATTCTTTATTCAATTCTTTGTTTATTCCAAGGACTTATGGAAAGGTAAGCTATTCGAAACCACCGTCCACGCCATGTTTTCTATTCTTTGGGCATATTTTAGTTTCGTATTCCTCTTCATTTTTTTTAAATACTGAACAGTTTAAAGCAAAAGTGCTTTATCGTAAAGTCTTACCTCTTCATACTGGGCTACTTGATGGTAAAATATTATCTTTGCCGATATGAATATCTTACTTTTAGGTTCAGGCGGCAGAGAAAGCGCATTCGCTTGGAAAATGAGCCAGTCTTCGCACTGCGATAAACTAATTATTGCTCCAGGTAACGGTGGTACAGGGGCTTATGGCACAAACATCAACATCAATGTAAACGATTTTGATGCCATTAAAAAAGTAGTGCTTACCGAAAACATCGGACTTGTTGTAGTAGGCCCTGAAGAACCGCTGGTAAATGGTATTCATGACTTTTTCCTTGCCGACAAAGCCATTGCACACATTCCTGTTATCGGACCTAAAAAAGAGGGCGCCATTTTAGAAGGAAGCAAAGATTTCTCTAAACAGTTTATGGAGCGCCATGGTATTCCTACTGCGGCTTCAAAATCTTTTACGCCCGAAACTTTGGAAGATGGATTGGCTTATCTGCAAAACCATGCTTTACCAGTTGTTTTAAAAGCAGATGGTTTAGCAGCAGGTAAAGGGGTGTTAATCTGTACCGAGACCATCGAAGCTCAGGAAGAATTAAAACTGATGCTTGGCGGTAAATTTGGTGCAGCTGGCGCAACTGTGGTCATTGAAGAATTTTTAAGCGGGATAGAACTTTCGGTATTTATTTTAACTGATGGTGAAAATTATATTACACTGCCCTCTGCTAAAGATTATAAGAGAATTGGCCAGGGCGATACCGGCCTAAATACTGGTGGTATGGGCTCAGTTTCTCCCGTTCCTTTTGCCACACCAGAATTTTTAGCTAAAGTTGAAGAACGCATTATTAAACCAACGGTTGATGGGTTAAAGAAAGATAATATCGATTATACAGGTTTTATCTTTTTCGGACTGATTAAAGTAGGAGAGGAGCCTTTTGTAATTGAGTACAATGCACGTATGGGCGATCCTGAAACAGAGAGCGTGATCCCCAGAGTTGAAAACGACTTGGTAGAGCTGTTTTTAGCTACAGCTAATAAACAATTAAATCAGGTTAATCTGGTTATTTCTGAGCAAACAGCCGCTACTGTAATGATTGTGGCAGGTGGTTACCCGGGTGATTATCTGAAAGGTAAAGCCATTTCGGGCATCGAGAACCTACGTCATTCGAATGCATTTCATGCCGGAACATTGTTAGAAAATGATGTAGTGAAAACAAATGGAGGAAGGGTAATTGCAATTACCAGTTTACAAAAAGATTTGTTTACGGCTTTACAATCGGCAACTGCAGATGCTGGGAGAATTTATTTCGACGGGAAATATTTCAGGGAAGATATTGGGTTTGACTTGATTTGAAAGAATATAAGTTGAAGAAAATACTTAAGAAGATTTCCGAAACGGCGATTAAACAAGGAGAATTTAGTTTTACAACTGAGCAGATCGAAACAAAGTGGCTGGGCAATCAACCCGCCACCTCAGCCGAAATACATGAAGCTGAAATAAGGCTGGGAGTAACGCTTCCCGCGGATTATCAAGAATTTCTGTTGCTTACCAATGGATTTACCACGCCAAATGAAAACGTTGATCCATCGTTTTCTAAAATGAGCGATGTGGCATTTCTAAAAGACGTTGACCCACAGCTAATCGAAATCTGGACTGAGCAGATAGAATTGCTTGATGTAGGAATTAAACTGGCGAGAAGTATTGTAATCGGTGGCTTGACGGAAGAACAATATTTCCTTTTAATCCCACCGGTAATCGAAAATACAGATTGGGAATACTGGAAATTCGCATCATGGATTCCTGGAGAAGACCCTTACCAGGGACTTGAAAATTATTTCATTAACGTATTGGATTTCTTAAAATCTGCTTAATAAGCTTTCCTGTAAAACAAAGAAAGTCCCAATTTTTAGTTGGGACTTTCTTTGTTTTTAATGCTTTTTTTATTTCGATTTACTTCCTAATAATTCTTGAAGTTTATCTTGTAAAGCTTGTTCTCTTAAGCCTTTAGCAATAATTTTACCTGTTGGATCAATTAGGAAATTGGCTGGAATTGAGCGGATACCATACATTTGCGCTACCTCGTTATCCCAAAATTTTAAATCAGAAACATGTGTCCATGTTAATTTGTCGTCAGCAATTGCTTTTAACCAGGCATCTTTTTTACCAGGACGGTCTAAAGAAACACCTAAAACAGTAAAGCCTTTATCTTTAAACTTGTTGTAAGCTACTACCACATTTGGATTTTCCTGACGGCATGGTCCACACCATGAAGCCCAGAAATCTACCAGTACATATTTTCCTTTAAAATCAGATAATTTAACGGGTTTACCATCGGGGTCATTCTGGGTAAAATCCATAGCCATCACACCTACAGCTGTTTTTCTTCCTGCTTCGAATATTTGAGCAATTTTTTTGCCCGTGTAAGTTGCCTTAAGTTCAGGTGAAAGTGCATTAAAAGTTTTCTCTGCTGCAGCCGCCTGATCTGGATCTGAAGCCAGCTCATTAATTGAATTTAAGCTTATAAATGATTTTGGGTTGCTGTTAGCAAACTGCAATAACAATGGTGTCAATCCTGCAGCTTCTTTTTCATAACGAGCGCCTAAAGCCTCCATAACGGCCTTATCTTGTTTTTGCTCTGGTGTATAAGCAGCATATTCTGCATTAATTGCAGCAAGTTTATCTGCTACAGGTTTAGTTAATGCTTTTAATTTAGCTGCATCAGCATTAACGGGAGAGCCGGTAATTGTTGCTTTTTTTAATGAATCTGCTGCAGATAGCTTTATATTTCCTGGCTCTACGTATAGCGATAATGCATCTAATTTCTCACCCTGTGCCGGACGATTAACATAAGGATTTTTGTTTAAGAAAAGGCTACCCTGAGCAGGGCTGGCTAATGTTCCTTTAAAAGCAAAAGCACCGTTTGCTACAATTGCAGAGTCGGTAATGCTTTTACCTTCTGTTTGATATATAAGGTAAACCTTATCTCCGGTTTTTAGGCCCTTTATGTCGCCATTAACTGTAAATGGCTTCTGTGCCAATGCTGCAAGTGGCAATAAAGCCATTGCTGATAATAATAATTTTTTCATCTGTATAAAATTGTTTTCATTAGTTAGTTATCATGATTTGTTGATTTTACTTTTTGATTTTGAAAATCATGATGTTTTTATGAGGTTGGTTTAATCCTGTTCAAATATAGAATTCTGTATGGCTAAAACGTAAATAGCTGTGTAAAATTATGATAGACTGCTCATAAGCGTGTAATCCTTTATGCTGGTTTTCGGTGAAAAATGAAAAACTCAACACTAACTTTGAAATTACATAGAATTTTAATTCAGTTTTTGATAGGTTCTCCACCATAAATCGGGCATTTCACCATTAACGGCAGTCTGATAATCATCATACCTGCAAGGTACAAGGTGGTAACGTTCATTTTTAGTTTGGCCAGACGGATAAGGTACCTGCATCCACCAGCGGTCTGATTTTTTGCTTTTTACAAACATCATTTCTCCCGAACCATCCTTTAAACTGGTTCGATAAATTATAAACTGCGATTTAGGTGTAAGCGGAAAATCCTTTTTACGAGCGTAATAGCCCTCCACAAAATACCATACCATTTGGGCAAGTAAGAAAGCTGTTTGTCCGTTGTTGTCATAAGCAGGATTAAACTCATAAAAACCAATTGAGGTCAATTTATCATTCATGCCTGCATAGCGGGCAATGCGACAGGCTTCTTCACCATCAAAACCATTTGGCGTGGTGTTCGCATTTGCTGCAGCATCGGCAGAGCGGATGGCGCTTATATCAAAGCTTATCATGTTTGCATTGCGGATAATGGGCTCTGTTAAGGTAATATCCTGGGCAAACTCACCCAAACGGTGTACATCAAAATATAATTTATCCATAACACTCAAACTTTCTTGATTTACAAAATAAGTTTGATAGCCTACATTGCTAAAATTGAAAAGGTAATTGGGTTGATGTAAGAAAATTTTGTTCAGGTAACAATCCGATCGGGTAGCAATTCCCTCATTGTCGTCATCACCAATATCAAATTGATTATCTATAATAACGAGATCTACTTTTTGCTCTAAATCTTCATACCCCAGGTATTGACCGTATGTTAAATCTTGTCCGCCACCAATAATGATTGGAATAATGTCTTTTTTGATCAGTTCTGAAACCACCATTTTGATGGCGATGTAAGTATCGGAAATGGTTGCACCATGTTTAATATTACCTAAATCTACAATCCGACTACTAAAAGCGCCTTCATTAAGTTTGTAAAATTTCTCTCTAAAATAATCGGGTGCCAGGGCACAACCTTCATTGTTAACGGCACCTCTTCCATCCAGTACGCCAAAAATGGCCAGATCGTAAGTATGTTCTTCAAAATCGGGAAACGATTCGGTGTAAATCTGCGCTTTTAATCCCAGCTGACTTGTAAAAAATCCTTGTTTTGGCGTAAAACTATCGGGGTTTATTGGGGAAAAGAAATCCGTTAATGACATATATTTAAAACTCTCGGCTCAAATATCTATTTTTGAATGCGTATTTTCACATATAGCCCGAAAAAAAATAAAATGATACTGGTAACCGGAGGAACTGGATTTTTAGGATCTGAATTAATTAAGCAGTTAACCAACAATGGTTTAACGGTTCGGGCGCTGAAGCGGGAGAAATCTAAAATCCCTGCGTTGATCGAAAATAATCCTTTGATTGAATGGTTCGAAGCCGATATTAATGAACTTGCTACTTTAGAAGATGCTTTTACGGGGATTACTAAAATTTACCATTGCGCCGCATTTGTATCGTTTAACCCGAAACATAAAAAGCAGCTTTTTCATGTCAACATAGAAGGTACATCGAACGTTGTAAACCTTTCTGCCGAAAATAATTGCAGACTATTGCATGTAAGTTCGGTTGCTGCCCTGGGCAATGCAAAAAAAGGACATAAAATTACCGAAAAAGACTTTTGGGAGTATGATGCAAAAGCACACGCCTACGGTTTGTCCAAATATGAAGGAGAAATGGAGGTTTGGCGTGGCATCACAGAAGGATTAAACGCTATTATTGTCAACCCATCAGTCATTATTGGTAAAAATGCGGGTTTTGAAGGGAGTGGAGCAATTTTTAAATTGGTAAAAGATGGTTTTCCATTTTATACTGATGGAGCTTCGGGTTTTGTTGATGTTGAAGATGTAGTTAAAGCGATGATCCTGCTAATGGACGCCGAAGTCTCGGGAGAGCGGTATATCATTTCTGCCGATGATTATCATTATAAAGATTTGTTCAGCGAAATTGCGCAGGGTTTTAACGTTAAAGCACCAACAAAAGAAGCCAAACCATGGATGCTCGGAATAGCCTGGAGGGCACTAAAATTTGTGTCTATATTTACTGGTAAACAGCCTTCTATCACCAAAGATGCTGCAAAGAGCAGTTTAACCCTAAGTTATTACAATAACCATAAAGTAAAAACGGCAACAGGTATTACTTTTAAGCCGGTTGCTGAAAGCATAAAAGAAATTACCCAACATTTAAGATAATGCCCAAAGAAAAAGCCTATTACATCATCGATTTTGATAGTACCTTTACACAGGTAGAAGCACTTGATGAACTTGCCCGAATTTCGCTAAAGAACCACCCGGATAAAGAGGCGATTTTCCAGAAGATTGAAGATTACACCAATTTCGCCATGGAAGGAAAACTTTCCTTCTCAGAAAGTTTAGCACAACGTGTTAAGCTACTTGAAGCCAACGAAGATCATTTAAAACAACTTATTAAACATTTAAAAAAGAAAGTATCTACTTCCTTTTCGCGTAATGCCGAGTTTTTTAAGAAACATGCCGATGAGGTACTGATTGTCTCTGGTGGATTTAAGGAATTTATTACGCCAGTAGTAAGTCAATATCACATCAAAAAGGAAAATATTTATGCCAATACCTTTGTAACCACTGGTGATGGTAAAATTATAGATTACGATCATGCCAATCCTTTAAGTGAAGAAGGTGGTAAAGTAAAACTGCTTCAGCATTTGAAACTCGAAGGCGAGTTATTTGGTATAGGTGATGGTTATTCTGATTTCCAGTTGCGCGAAAGCGGGATCATTAATAAGTTTTTTGCATTTACAGAGAATATTGCCCGTGAAAGCATTGTTTCCAAAGCAGACCATGTAACGCCAAGCTTCGATGAGTTTTTGTACGTAAATGATCTGCCGCGTGCAATTTCTTATCCAAAAAACAGAATTCTTTGTTTGGTAATTGGAGATGTTGACCCTTTAACCATATCCATTCTTAAAAATGACGGTTTATCTATTCGCCATAAAACCTCATTCGAAGAGAAATATGTAAAAGATGTGGGGATTATCTTGCTAGCCGATGGCGAGAAAATAGATAAAGAGCAGTTAAAAAATGCAGCTAAACTTAAAACCATCGGATATTTGGGAAATGCAAAGAATAAGATAGATCTTAATCTTTGCACCAAACTAGGGATTGTGGTTTTCGATGATCCGAAAAATAATCCGCGCAACATCGATTTTATCCCGAAACGGGTTGCCGATTTTATGAATACCGGAGCAACTTATCTGAGCAGCAATTTCCCGAACTTACAATTGCCAAAAATTGAGAAATCGCACCGCTTAATTCACATTCACAAAAACGTTCCGGGTATTATGGCGAAAATCAATACTGTTTTTGCCAAACACGATATCAATATTGTGAGCCAGTTTTTAATGACCAATCCTGAAATTGGCTATGCTATTACCGATATCAATGCACAGTACGATAAACAACTGTTTAAATCGCTTAAAAAGATTGAGCAGACCATAAAGTTTAGGGTGCTGTACTAGATGTAAAATGTAAGAAGGATGACCTAAATATCTTCATTTTGATTGGAGTGCAACGAAGTCGAGAGATCTGTCCAGATAGATCTCTTTTCCGAAAATTCGGGACTGCGTTCCAATCGGGAGGATGAATTTTATATAGGGTTCTGTCATTCTGAGTGCAACGAAGAATCTCTGCGTTTCTTCTATGAGCCTTCATAAAGCATCTTTCTTCAGTGCTATCTGAGTAACAGATTCTTCACTGCGTTCAGAATGACAATAATGCTTTTTTCTGTACGCCCGGCGCCCCACGCACTTCGCTACCTCAAAAACTGATGCCTTTTCAATAACAAATGTTTAGGTGCGCCTATCGTTTGCGAGCGATAAATCCCCGTATGGCCAGAAAATAAATAGGCAGTAACACAAGCTAAGGCAATATAAATTCCTGATGACGTACCAAATAATTCTATACCCATAAAAATGCAGGCCAAAGGCGTGTTGGCAGCCCCTGCAAAAACAGCTACAAAACCCATACCTGCCAGCAGGCTAAGCGGTAAAGGGATAAAGAAACTCAAAAAGCTGCCTAGTGTGGCGCCAATGAAGAAAAGTGGAGTAACTTCGCCTCCCTTAAATCCAGCACTCAAGGTAAATGCAGTCAAAAATAATTTAATTGCAAAGGTATAATATGCTTCTCGCTGCATAAATGATTCTGAAATAACCGGAATGCCCAGTCCTATGTATCGTGTATTTCCAATCAGATAAATAATGGCAACTAAAATGATTCCACCAATAAATGGGCGTAATGGTGGATATTTAATTTTGGCGAAAAGGCTGGATAGTCCATGGTTTAACGCAGAGAAACATCTCGCCGTAAGACCAAACAAAATTCCTGTACCTAAAGATAATAACAGGTTTATCGAATCCACTTCTGGTACAGCGGTTATAGAATAATGGGTATGGCCAACGCCCCAGGCTTTGCAGGCATAATCGGCGATGATTGCCGTTATAAATGAAGGAAGTATTGCACTATACGTTAAACTGCCAATTACAAAAACCTCCAATCCGAATACAGCACCCGCCAATGGTGTTCCAAAAACAGAAGCAAAACCAGCACTGATCCCGCAAATGAGGATCACTTTTCGATCTCTGGCTTTAAGTTTAAATAGTTTCGTAAACTGGTCGGCAAAGGCTCCTCCAATTTGCACCGCTGTGCCCTCTCTTCCAGCCGATCCGCCAAATAAATGGGTTATAATTGTGCCCGCAAAAATGAGCGGCGCCATAATCAGGGGAATTACATTCTTAGGAGATTGTAATTCCTCAATCAATAGATTGTTTCCTTTAACAACCTTTGCCCCCCAATAATGGTAAGCCAAACCAATGATTATACCAGCCATTGGTAAAAAAGCAATAATCCAGAGGTGTTGCTCACGATAATCGGTTGCCCAATTTAAAGTTTCTAAAAACAGGGCAGAGGCAGAGCCGATAATTCCACCCAATATTGCAGAAATCAATAGCCACTTTAAAGTGCTCATTAAGATTAATCCGAAATCGAGTTTAATAAAGTGTTTGATAGACAGAAGAAATCCTTCTGTTAGTTTTTTAACAGGCATTTGTATTCAATTTTAAATAAAAATCGTAGGAGTCATCAGCCTGTTTGGGCGGTTTTGGCGGTACCCCATCGCCATTGAGCCAAATATATAAAATTTAGTTATTTGTTGCAAAATCTTTATCACCTTTGTGCAGCTAACTTTAAACCATGGACTTTACACCCGAAATAAAAGACAAACTACACCAACTACAGGAAAAATATACGGCAATGGGGCAAGATATGGCATCATACCTTGATGGACTATTATATGCCGATTTCTTAACCTATTGGGATTACATCCATTTGGATACTTTGCTGAGCTTGCAGAGCCCTAAAACACCAATACCTGATGAAGAGATTTTCATCATGTATCACCAGATTACTGAACTTTATTTTAAGCTTGTACTGCACGAATGCAGACAGATTGCAGAGCATGAAAATTTAACTGTCGAATTTTTTACTGCACGGATAAAACGGATCAATGCTTATTTCAACGCCTTAACCACTTCTTTTGAAGTGATGGTTGACGGTATGGAAAAAGAACAGTTTTTGAAATTCCGTATGTCGTTATTGCCTGCCAGTGGATTCCAGTCAGGCCAGTACCGGATGATTGAGATCTGTGCTACGGATTTTATCCGATTGGTAGATAAAAGCAAACGCGAAGAATTAAGTACCGCAACAATAGACGAGCAATTCGAAAATATTTACTGGAAATTCGGTGCAACAGAACTGGCTTCAGGCAAACAAACCTTAACCTTAAAGCAATTTATTAAAAAGTATGCGGCACAGTTTCTACAACTGGCAAAAGACCGTACTTTAACCAATTTCTCAGCTTTATACCACAAATTACAAGCCAATGGAGCAGATGTTTCTGCTCTTGCCGAAGAACTACGTAAGCTGGACCTGTATGTAAATGTAGAATGGCCTTTATCGCATTACAAATCGGCTGTACGTTATCTGGAGAAAGATCCGATTGATATTGCGGCAACAGGTGGAACCAATTGGCAAAAGTATCTGCCTCCGCGTTTTCAGAAAAGAATCTTTTATCCATTTCTATGGACTGGTGAGCAAATGGAAGAGTGGGGCAAAGGCTGGGTGCTTAGTGTACTTAAAACACTCAAAAACAAAGATTAATATTGCAAAAAGCTATTAAAAAAGGCTGTTTTTTCTTAATTTGCACGAAATAATTAATGACAGAATGAGTGAATTATTGAATTAGAGAATGAGCGGGTAAAACACTCAATCATTCGAACGTTCATCCATTCAAAATTCAAATACAATGACCGAGACATTAGATATAAAAATCACAAAGGCAGATCAAACACGTTTGACTGTTACTGATTTTTCACAATTACCGTTCGGTAAGGTTTTTACCGATCACATGTTTACTGCCGACTATGAAGATGGCGAATGGAAAAATTTACAGATTCTTCCTTATGGCCCGATTCCAATGAGTCCGGCAATTTCCGCGCTTCATTATGGACAGGCGATTTTCGAAGGATTAAAAGCTTATCGCCAACCAGATGGAAAGATCAGTGTATTCCGTGCTGATAAAAACTTCGAGCGTTTTAACAAATCAGCTGCAAGGATGTCGATGCCAGGTATTCCTGAAGAAATTTTTATGCAAGGTTTGGCTGCTTTGATTAATGTTGATGAGAAATGGGTGCCTGATCAGGAAGATTACGCTTTGTATATCCGTCCGGTAATGTTCGCCATGGATCCTTATTTGGGTGTTAAGGCATCTGATACCTATAAATTTGCTTTACTAACCACACCAACCGGCCCATATTATAGTAGTGCATTAAAGGTTAAAATTGAAACTGAATTTACACGTGCGGATGAAGGCGGTGTCGGCTTTGCCAAAACTGCCGGAAATTATGCACGTTCGTTATATCCTTTCGAACAAGCTAAAAAAGAAGGCTACGATCAATTGATCTGGACAGATTCAGTAACCCATGAATTTATCGAAGAAGCCGGAACAGCCAACTTAATTTTTGTAATTAATGGTAAACTAGTTACGCCATCAGTACGCAGTACTGTTTTAGATGGTGTTACGCGTGATACCATTATTAAACTGGCTAAAGAGGCCGGAGTAGAAGTTGAAGAACGTCGGGTTTCTGTTAAAGAAGTAATTGAAGGAGTTGAAAACGGAAGCTTAACCGAAGCTTTTGCCGCAGGAACTGCAGCTACAGTAACGCATGTAGGCGAAATGGGCTATAATGGTCAGATCTATAAATTGACCGATCCGTCAACCAGACATATTTCTAATGGCATTGCAAAAAAACTGAACGATATTCGTTATGGCTTAGCACCCGACGAATTTGGTTGGAACTGGGTTTTATAACCTCAAACCCATAAAAGATAAACCCCGATACAGAATCTGTATCGGGGTTTATCTTTTGTTTAGAATGTCGTCATTTCGAGCGGAGTGCAACGCAGTCGAGAAATCTATTATAGATCTCCCCATTTCGCTACGCTTCAGTAGAGATGACGACTTTCCTATAGGATATTATTATTGGTAATTTATTTAGTAAAATTTAGCTCTTTAGACTTCCGACCTCTGGACTTCTTCTCCTCTTACTCCTTGTTATTTATCCAAAATCACCACCCCTTTAGCTTCAAAAGCCAGTTCCTTTTTAGGATCGGTAATTTTAGCTACTTCTTCAGGAGTTTTTTTAGCGTCTTCAGCATAATGGCGTAAAGTTTCTACAGAGATTGTTTGTTTTTTTGCTAAGCCATCCAAAACTACTTTTTTGCCAACAATATCCATAGGCATAAAGAAAGCATAATCTTTAAAAGTTACCCGCATTGGATCACCATTAGGCATTTCTAATGTCATCCAGCAACCCTTTTTCTTACATACATCTACCACTCTGCCTTCAATTTTCATATCGACAGTTTTTTTGTCGCCCATTGCAGCTTCCATCCTGGCAGCTGGTTTTACATCACCTGGTTTAACTTCTTCTCCAAATTTTTGACCTGTGTATGCGGTTTGAGCAAATGAAAGTGCCGTCAAAAGACAAAAACTCAAGCTTAGAATGATTTTTTTCATGAATTTATAATTATCCGGTTATGATCTAATCAAAGTTATTTAAAATTTTTCTAAATACTGAAAACAAAAAACCTCGTTAACATCCGTTAACGAGGAAAATCATCCCTATAATTGTGTAGATCAAATGCTATGATATACATCTAACTTTATGGCAAACCAGCAACCAAAACGAAAATATTCCTTTTAGTTTTGTGTAATTATCTTATATTCAGTATTTTATATTTCGTGTAATAGTTTTATTGATAGCAGATAAAATTGTAGAAATGTAGAATATTATCTTCTTTATGAGGAATGTTGTTGAGTTATTTCCCCACTTCTTATTTATCCAAAAACAAGACCGAATACTTCTTCTATTTTACTTACAGCTTTAATCTCAAGATTGTATTTTTCTATGGCAATTCCTTTTAAATTGTATTTAGAGATATAAATGGTTTCGAAACCCAATTTATCTGCTTCAGCAATGCGTTGTTCGATTCTGTTTACCGCTCTTATTTCTCCTGACAAACCTACTTCTGCAGCGAAACAATTTTTGGAAGATACGGCAATGTCCTGATGCGATGATATGATGGCAATTAATACAGCCAGATCAATTGCAGGGTCTTCTACTCTAATCCCCCCAGCAATATTTAAGAAAACATCCTGTGTACTTAACCTAAAGCCACAGCGTTTTTCTAAAACAGCCAGGAGCATATTCATTCTTTTGGTATCAAAACCTGTTGCAGAGCGTTGAGGGGTTCCGTATGCTGCCGAACTTACCAGGGCCTGTGTTTCAATTAACATCGGCCTGGCGCCTTCCAGGGTTGCAGCTATAGCTATTCCGCTCAGCTCCTCGTCACGCTGCGACAACAAAATCTCAGAAGGATTGGAGACTTCTCTTAAGCCGCTTCCCTGCATCTCGTAAATGCCCAATTCTGCCGCTGCTCCAAATCGGTTTTTGATCGATCTTAAAATGCGATAAACATGGTGCCTGTCGCCTTCAAACTGCAAAACCGTATCAACCATGTGTTCGAGTATTTTAGGCCCTGCAATGGCACCATCTTTAGTAATGTGGCCAATAAGGAAAACTGGTACACCGGTTTCTTTTGCAAAACGCAATAATTCGGCTGTACATTCTCTTACCTGCGATACGCTGCCTGGAGTTGAATCTATATGAGAGGAGTGCAAAGTCTGGATAGAATCTACAACTAAAATCTCTGGCTCTAAAATTTCAATCTGTTTAAAAATGTTCTGCGTTGAAGTTTCTGTCAGGATATAACAGTTAGAAGATGGGCTTTCCTGAATCCTTTCGGCCCGCATTTTGATTTGCTGTTCGCTTTCTTCTCCCGAAATATATAATAACTTTTTCCCTTTTATATTTAAGGCCAACTGTAGCATTAAGGTCGATTTCCCAATGCCAGGTTCGCCACCGATCAATACTAAAGATCCTTCTACCAAACCGCCGCCTAAAACACGGTCGAGTTCTTTGTCGCCCGTTAATATTCTCCGCTCGGTTGACGATTGGATTTCATCAACCTTGCTTGGCTTGCTTAGCTTACGGCTTGCGGTGTCGCTTTTCCAGGTTGGAACAGATGCTGAGCTTTTTTCTACAATTTCTTCTACGAAGGTATTCCATTGGTTACATGACGGACATTTACCCAACCATTTTGCCGATTCGTAGCCACAGCTCTGACAGAAAAATGCACTTTTTGATTTTGCCAATTGATTAAAATTTTAGATTACGAATTTAACCTTTCAGGATTGAAAGTGTTTTTATTTTTTTGAACAATTAATCGTTTGCCCGAATCGCGTTTTACGTTAAACCTCGTAGCTTTTCAAAACCTGCGAGGTTTGAAACATCACTATGAAATGAAGAACCTTTGTTGATAAACCTGATAGAACGGAAAGCCCGGAGCGAAGAATGAGTGAGGACTTGGAGGGATAGCAGGACTAAGTGACCAAAATGCACTAGACAGTTATTTTCCAAAAAAAATGACCATCTAAGTCATCTAAGCACAACTTAGTAAGGCGCTTAATTAATATTTTAGGTTTAAATTTACTTAAACAAAAAAGCCCGGATTAAAATCCAGGCTTTCAGTTAATTTTTTAAGTTATAATTTAATCTCTTCGTCTTTAGCAGAGATAAAGTGAAACTCAGTTAAATGGTACGATGACTGCGCTTTAACTTTAATCCATTGGCCATATTTAAAGAACCAGCGGCGTTGAAGGTTGAAAATGCCTTTTGTAATATAAGCTTCAATGTATGGATGTACACAAAGTGTAACACCTTTTTCATTTTGCTCTCTTAAAATATAATTAAGGTTGTTTTCAATATCATCCATTAAAATGATACTCGCTTTAATTTCTCCGGTCCCATCGCAGGCGGGGCATTTTTCTACCGTAACAATATTCATTTCCGGACGAACACGTTGTCTGGTAATTTGTACCAAACCAAATTTGCTAGGAGGCAAAATAGTATGTTTGGCCCTATCCAATAACATCAGCTCACGCAAATAATCGAATAGTATTTTACGGTTTGTTGGTTTGTGCATATCGATAAAATCGATTACCACAATACCGCCCATATCGCGCAAGCGCAATTGACGGGCAATTTCTTTAGCCGCCTCTTTGTTTACCTGTAAAGCATTCTCTTCTTGATTTTCTTTACTGGCAGTACGGTTTCCACTGTTCACGTCTATTACGTGCAGTGCTTCAGTGTGCTCAATAACAAGGTAAGCACCACCTGGTAAATTTACTGTTTTTCCGAAAGCATTTTTAATCTGCTTTTCTACACCGAAATGATCGAAGATGGGTTCTTTCTGTTTGTACAGTTTAACGATTTTTTCCATTTCAGGAGAAATATCGTGAACATAAGAACGGATATCATCGTACAGCTCTGGTGTACTTACGTAAACGTTTGTAAAATCAGGGTTCAGAATATCACGAATTAACGTTGATGATCTGTCCATTTCTCCCCAAACTCTTTTAGAAGGTTCGGTAGAAGGCATTTTTTTAATGAAATTTTCCCATTTAGCAATTAAATCTAAAAGATCTTTTTGCATTTCGGCAACTCCTCTGCCTTCAGAAACGGTTCTGATAATGACCCCAAAATTTTGAGGTTTAATACTTTCAATAATCTTCTTTAGACGATTACGTTCGGTATTACTTTTAATTTTTTTTGATACAGATATGGTATTGGAGAATGGCACCAGTACCACATACCTGCCGGCAATCGAAATGTCGGAACTTAAACGCGGACCTTTTGTAGAAATTGGCTCTTTGGCAATTTGTACAGGTAGGAGCATGTTTTTACTGAGCACATCAGAAATTTTGCCTGCCTTATTAATATCGGCTTCCAGCTTTAAATTGTCTAATAATGTGCCTGTAACCGAGCCATTACGCTTGATCTTCGTTAGCTTAATTAAAGATTGCACCTGTGGGCCCAAATCAAAGTAATGCAAAAAAGCATCTTTTTCATAACCAACATCCACGAAAGCAGCATTCAGGCCGGGCATAATTTTTTTAATGCGGCCTAAATAAATATCGCCTACAGCGTAGTTAATATTGATTTGTTCTTTGTGAAGCTCAACAAGTTGTTTGTCTTCAATCAATGCTATGGTAACTCCGGCAGGAGTCGAATTGATAATTAATTCTTTTACCAACAGCTACAGATTTAAGGCTTTCGCCCATTAACAAATGGATAGTAAATAAAACAGTGATATAGCCAGAAACATATATAATAAAAAATCATATAAATTGTTTAAACCTCATAGTGTTTACTATGAGGTTTAATTGGCTTAATCAAAATAAGAAACTATTTTTTCTTATGTCTGTTTTTTCTTAAACGTTTTTTACGTTTGTGGGTAGCCATTTTATGTCTCTTTCTTTTTTTACCGCTTGGCATAGTTTTAAGTTTTAAATGTTTTTATTAATCTGTTAATTAATTTTTATTCTTTAGTTCAGCCACCTTCTTATCAATGAATGATGCTAAGGTTGGGTTAGCCGCTAATTTTTTGCTTGATAAGTAAGCATTTACTGCTTCTTTATTTCTGCCTAAATTTTCTAAAGCTGTTCCTAAATAAAAATAGGCTTCAGGGGTTGGAGCTATAGCAATTACCGTGTTAAAACGAGGAATTGCTTTATCAAACTGACCTGATTTTATAGAGAACAATCCTAAATTCATATTCGCTTTTACATTTTTAGGTTCTTTAGCCACAACCTCCAGCAACATTGCAATACCTTGCATTGGTGCGCCCAAGCCATTTACTATCGTTACACCTAAGCCTGTTTTAGCTTCAATGTTTGTAGAGTCTTTCTCTAATGCATTTTTATAAGATACATTGGCTTTCTGCAATAAAGCAGGCTGCGCTATGCTATCTTGTGTGCTTTCAAAAGCTTTTATAAATTGATTTCCGGCCGCTAACCACGATTTTGCTGATGGTTCGCCTTCGGCAACAACTTCTAAATATAAGGCAGATGGAGTAATTTGTTCAACATCATCCCATTTCTGAGCCAGTTGTTTAGCAAGTTCAATCTTTTCTGCGCCATTTGCGCCTTTGTAGCTATTTTCTAAAGCTGTAATATCTGTGGCCAAATTTTTATTGATCACATTCTTTGCAGCTGTAGACGAAGTTTCGAGGTTTAATACCGATGCTGTAGATGGAGAAGCTGCTCCGGCCATTGGGCCACTTGAAGGCATTTTCCCATTTTCTTCAGTTGGTTTAACTAAACCCTTAATGTCTCTTGTAAATAAGAATGCAACAAGCAATACAATCGCTCCAATAACAATGGTTTGTTTTGATCTGATGTTGCTATTCATATATATAAGACTTAGGCTTCTACGTTAATTTTTTTTGAATTACTTTTCACTTTATCAACAAATACTTTTGCTGGTTTAAAGCTGGGAACAAAGTGTTCAGGGATAATTATTGCAGTGTTTTTTGAGATATTTCTCGCAGTTTTTTGCGCTCTCTTTTTAACAACAAAGCTCCCGAAGCCTCTAACGTATACATTTTCACCGCCAATCATGCTGGTTTTGATAACCTTGAAAAATGCCTCAACTGTTTCCTGTACATCAACCTTCTCAATTCCGGTTTTTGTTGATATTTCTGAAATAATATCTGCCTTAGTCATATTTTATTATTTATTATATATTATGTTTTAATATTACTACTGTTTTGGGGTTGCAAAAGTATTGCTTTTTAATGAGATAGGGAAATAAAAGATGATTTTTTTATCACTAGACTTATCAGGCTATTGCAAGTTTTTTTTTAATCGGATAAATAGACCGTAATTTGCAGTAATGACATTTCAAAATGAACTCATCAATTGGTATCGGCTTAACAAGAGAGATCTGCCCTGGAGGCATACCAATGATGCTTATACCATCTGGTTATCAGAGGTTATATTACAACAAACAAGGGTAGAGCAGGGCCTTCCTTATTTCAATAAATTTTTAGAGAATTTTCCTACTGTTAACGATTTTGCCAATGCTACCGAAGCAAAAGTTTTGAAGCTTTGGCAGGGATTGGGCTACTATTCGAGGGGAAGAAATATGCATGCAACTGCTCAAATTGTGGTGAAAGATTACCATGGAATCTTCCCAAATCTGCATGATGAGCTCATAAAATTAAAGGGAATTGGCGAATATACAGCTGCTGCAATCTCTTCTTTTTCGTCTGGAGAGGCGCGTGCGGTGGTAGATGGAAATGTATTCCGGGTACTTTCCAGGTATTATGGCGTTGCTACCGCAATCAATTCTCCGGCAGGGAAAAAGGAGTTTTTTACTTTAGCAAATGAACTGCTTTATCAGGATGATCCTGCCCTTTACAATCAGGCAATAATGGAATTTGGGGCCATGCAATGCAAGCCTAAATCGCCAAATTGTGGTATTTGTCCGCTTAACCAAACCTGTTACGCCTTTAACCATAAAATGGTAAATGAGCTACCTGTTAAGTTAAAAAAGGCGGCGCAAAAGCACCGTTATATTAATTATTTTGTTTGTTTTGATGGAGAACAGGTATTGGTAAGAGAACGGCAGGCTGGAGATGTTTGGCAGCATTTATACGATTTTCCAAGTATAGAAACGCTTATACCTGAAGATGCAGATGGCGGCTTTTTCGCCGATATGGTGAAAAATACCTTCGGGAGCAGTGCAGATTTTATGTTGATCAGCACAAAAAAGCACCTGTTAACTCACCAAATAATCCATATACAATTTTTTGCATTAAAAAATTATATATTTAACTTTAATAAACAAAAGGAACTTAATTGGGTTTCTTTAAGTAAATTAGATGAGTTACCGCAGCCAAAAGTAATCCATGATTTTGTTCTGGAATATTTTTATAAGGACAAAATGGAGTAACTAACCATCTTGTTTGGCGCGCATTTAGAAAACGAAAAACTAACCAAAAATATTTATGTCTGGGATTAACAAAGTTATTTTAGTAGGCCATTTAGGCAAAGACCCTGAAGTGCGACATTTAGACGGTGGCGTAACCGTAGCCAGTTTCCCATTAGCTACCTCGGAAACATACAACAAAGACGGTAAGAGAGTAGAGCAAACAGAATGGCACAATATTGTGTTATGGCGTGGCTTAGCAGAAGTTGCTTCCAAATACCTGCAGAAAGGCAAATTAGTTTACATAGAGGGCAAACTAAGAACAAGATCCTTTGAAGATAAAGAAAAGGTTAAAAAATATGTAACAGAAATTGTGGCCGAAAACTTTACCATGTTAGGCAGAAAAAGCGATTTTGAGCAAAGTCCGACAACGCCAACCCATCAAAACACTGAAACTAAAATTGAAGATGAATTTACAATCGGCCCGTCAGATGAAAATGGAGATCTTCCGTTTTAATTAAAGGCTAAAATGCATAAAAAAGCTAGCGCTCATCAGGTAGCTTTTTTTATGCACTTATTATTTCTTTGCCTTAAAATAATGATATAAAAAAACTCCTGCCGGTTTTGCTGGCAGGAGTTTTTACGATTACACTAAAAACATTAATTAATTTTAGTGTAATAAATATTCAGTTTTATCTTATTTGCAGTTGCATTGCTGGCGCCTATAATGGATCTTTCAGCAGAAGTAGCACTAGAAACTCTCTGAAAATCGGTATAAGATGTAGGAGCCAGGAATGTGCCGTAATCTTCAATGTTTTTATCAATCAAGCTCTGAACGTAACTGGTTACGACAAAAATATAACGTTTCTTTAACGAATCGAAATAACCACCAAAAAGTGCTGGGGTGCTGGAAAATGTTGTAAAATCAGGTAGGTCTGCAGGCTGGTGTGCAATATCCCAACGGTATAAAGAAAGTCGTTGAGCAGCATTAAAAGGGTATGCTGGCGCATTTTCACCAATCTCTACAACTAACTCTGCCTTATTGATAATTGCTTTTCCGTATGTGCTGGTAAATGTTGTCAATTCAGGGAACTTTAACATGGTTTTTACACCCGCCAAACCCTGTAAATAAGTTACGTTATATTGTTGAGTTGGATCTGTTGGAGTAGGAACATCAATTTGTTTTTGTATTTCTGTGCCTGTGTAATCGTGTTTAATATTGGCTGCTACTCCCGAAATTGAAGCACCTCCAGTAGAGTTTTGAACCAGCTTTCCGATAGGGAAATTTACACTTGTGGTATCTACGCCATTAGAGGAGTTCGTTTTTTTCCAAACCAGTTGCAGGTAAGAGTCAGTTCCCGAAAAGTTGAAGAATGCAATTCCGCCAACACCTGTAGAAGATGTTTTATTGATTTGTGCGTACAAACCTTTAAAAGATTCTATAAACTTAGTTTCAGTTGCGGTTCCTGCTGTACCCTGATTGAGTATGGCATTTTGGATGAATGCTTTATTTAAAGGAATTCTGATCTGTGCAGGTACAGTTTTTAAAGTATCAGCTTTGCCAGTGACAATATCATATACTTTTGTTTTGGTATTTGGTGCCAATTTGCCTGTAAAATTCCCCAATAAAGTATTGTTGATGGCTTGAATATCTGAACTTTTATAATTGGTTACCTTATTGGTCAGTTGGAATACATCTATACTATATTTAGAATTAGTGGTATCGCCATAAAATTTGGTTAACGTGCTGGATTCATCGAATTTTAATACTAAAACAGCTGAATCAAGCTGAGGTGCGGTTCCAAAATCGTAACTGGCGCTCACTGGATAAACAGTCATGGCTATACCAGCTTCTGTTTTGCCAAAAACAGGATCAGTCATGTAACCTAGTGGATAGCGGTTTAAACCTAAGGTGTTAGCTGCAGTTTCCTCAACCAATTGTGTGGTAACAGGAGATACTACCAGGGTTCCGGTAATGGCAGCATTTGGATCAACATCTAAACCAACACCATCTGGGTTTTTACACGATGCAAAAAGAAAAAGACCTATCAACAGGGTTAATAAGTCTTGTTTTGTAAATTTCATATTTTAAATAATAATACCTGATTAAGCTACTGAAACCAATTCATCATTTGAAATTTCTTCATAAAAAGTATAGAAGTTTTCAAAATTCTCGGTTAAGTTAAAAGCTAATGTTGGTTTATTGGAATCTTTAACAAATTTTAACACATCTTTGCTTAAGTTTTCATCCGCTAAAACCACTGCATCTGAGTGAGTTATAGCGCCGATGTGCATGCTGTCGCAATCAGATGGTAAAAATGCTTTTGTGTCATCCTCAGTCATATTGGCCATTATCGCTTTAGTAGCGAAATTGGCATTTAACTTTTCTGTAAAGCCATCCTCATAAATAGAATACACTACTTTAGAATTTTTAAAAGTAGGATCGTTTTTATAAGTAGTTTTGATATAAGCAGGAACCAATGCACTCATCCAGCCGTGGCAGTGAACGATATCCGGTGCCCAACCTAATTTTTTAACCGTTTCCAATGCACCTTTGCAGAAGAAAATTGTACGTTCATCGTTGTCATCAAAGAATTTTCCGCTGGCATCTTTAAATACCTGTTTGCGTTGGAAATATTCTTCATTGTCTAAGAAATAAACCTGCATGCGTGCAGCTGGGATGGAGGCTACTTTAATGATTAAAGGGTTATCGTTGTCATCAATAATGATGTTCATTCCCGACAAGCGTATTACTTCGTGTAAACGATTTCTTCTTTCGTTGATGTTACCGAATTTTGGCATCAAGATGCGGATTTCGAATCCTTTTTCCTGCATAGCCTGTGGTAATTGGCGCGTAATTTCAGAAATTTTAGTAAGCTCGAGGAAAGGCGACATCTCGTGTGTAACAATCAGCAGCTTCGTTTTTGCCATCTCCATATTCTAAGAAAATATTAAGTTAAATAAAAGATAATGAGCTGCAAAGGTAAGCATAATAATACTATTTATCAATATAGCAAGCATTTGTTTGGTTTCGTTTAGATTAATTTACACCTTTACGGCTTTAATTTAGATTGTCCAAATTGGAAATATTTAAAACCAAAGCAGCGCTCAAGGCTTTTTTGCAGCCGTTAAAAGCATCAGCTAAAAAAATAGCATTAGTGCCTACTATGGGCGCTCTGCATAATGGCCATATATCATTGATAAAACTGGCCCAGCAAAATGCCGATATCATTATCTGCAGCATTTTCGTAAACCCAACGCAGTTTACCGATCCGAAGGATTTAGAGAAATATCCCCGTCCCATTGAGCACGATTTAGCGATGCTCGAAGACGCAGGCTGTAATGGCGTGTTTATGCCCGATGTGGAGGAAATGTATCCGGCCGGAGCAGATGAAGCCTGGCATATTGATTTAGGCAATGCCGAATTTTTACTGGAAGGCGAATTTAGGAAAGGCCATTATCAAGGGGTAACACAGATTGTAAAAAAACTGTTCGATGCCGTTGAGCCTGATGTGGCCATGTTCGGGCAAAAAGATTTTCAACAGGTACTGATGATCAAGAATATGCTGGCTTATTTTAAGCTGCCTATTACCATTATCACCTGCCCGATAATTAGAGAAGATGACGGCCTGGCCATGAGCAGCCGCAATATCCATTTATCAGCCAGCGATCGCAAGCATTCATTGGTACTTAGTAAATCTCTGCAGTTCGTGATCGATCATTTTAATGAATATTCACTAGAAGAATTAGAAAGCAAAGCAAAATCATTCTATAATAATTTAGATGGTGTAGAACTCGACTACTTTACCATAGCCAATGGCGATACGCTGGAACCCGCTAAATCGAAAGATGAAAATAATCTTGTTGCCCTTGTTGCTGCAAAGGTAGGCTCAACGAGACTGATCGATAATATGATTATAAAGTGATGGAAAATGGGAGAGGTAAGATGGAAGAGGGATAAGATTAATGGTTCATCGTCTTATAGTTGATGGCAAGGGCCTGAAGCTATCATCTATGAACCTTTTCATGATGTACACGACCAACTATCATCCATTTTCCATATTACATCTTCCTTTAGTGTGAAACTCCAAACTGATTACTAACTTTGCCAAATGGTTATCACAATATTAAAATCGAAAATACACCGTGTTAGGGTAACACAAGCCGAATTGAACTATGTCGGCAGTATTACGATAGATGAAGATTTAATGGATGCAGCTAACATTATCGCTAATGAGAAGGTGCAGATTGTAAATAATAATAATGGTGCGCGTTTCGAAACCTATGTAATTAAAGGCGAACGCGGAACCGGAACCATTTGTTTAAACGGTGCCACGGCTCGTTTGGCGCAATTAGGTGATATTCTTATCATCATGTCTTACGGCTCATTACCAATAGAAGATGCCAAAAAATACAATCCAATATTAGTTTTTCCTGACGATAACAATCATTTGCTAAAATAACCTTGTGATATTCGATCTCAAAACAGCGCTAAAGTACATCATCCTGTTTTTAATCGGGATAGGGGTGCTATATTTAGCTTTTAGAGGTCAGGATTTAGAAAAGATTTGGCAGGAAATTAAAACAGCCAATTACTTTTGGGTGGTAATTTCTGCCATTGCTGTTTTAATTGCGCATGTGTTACGGGCTTTGCGCTGGCAGATGCTCTATCAGTCTATCCATTACCAGGTAAGTTTCTGGAATGCTTACCACGCGGTAATGATCGGCTATCTGGCCAATCTTGCTTTGCCACGTTTCGGAGAGATTGGTCGCTGTTCCGTTATACATAAAGCAGAAAAGGTACCCATGTTTGCTTCCATAGGTACGGTAATTACCGAACGGTTATTTGATGTACTGGTACTTTTTCTTACCAGTTTGGCGATGCTTATTTTTCAGTATGATATTGTAGCAGATTTTCTTTATCAAATCATATATCTCAATCTCATTAAAAAATTAAGTGCTATTAATTATTTATGGTTAGTTGGCGCAGGTGTTCTTATACTGCTGCTCATTGCTGTTGCAATATATTTTCTCCGTCAAAAATTCAGTAAAAAATTCTTACGCATTTTTGTAAGTCTGCGCCAGGGATTTGGCTCGTATAGCAAGTTAAAACAAAAAAGATTATTTTTAACTTATACACTAGGGATTTGGCTTTTCTACTCGCTTTCCATGTATTTCGCTTTTTCTTCTATACAAGCTACTTCCGGATTGCATTTTAATGCTGCATTTACCGCAATTGTTTTCTCAGGTTTTGCAATGGCAGCCCCTGTTCAGGGGGGTATTGGTGTTTTTCATTGGATGGTTGCCCAATCATTGGTGTTATATGGCATATCTTTTAATGATGGCTTAGCTTACTCAACAATCATTCACTCTTCTCAGGTTTTATTGATTCTGGTTTTAGGGAGTTTAAGTTTGTTCTTGATTTTGACTAAAAAAGAAATCAAATAATTCTTTTTCTGAGGCGTTTTAACACGCTATACGCTATATCTTTTTGGTTGTCCATAGCACCTAGCACACTATCTTTAGTTAAATAAACCTGACCGGCAGCGTTATCCAGATCCTTCCATCTGGATTAAGCAAAGGGCAGGGCTATCCAAACCGAAGTATTGCTGCTCTTGCTTTCCAAAAAAAATAACAATTAAATATTTGTTTAGGAAAGCAGGGAAGTAACTTATAGGTCGATTCCTGTCCCGTCATCCGTTATAGTCCAGATGAAGGATCTGGAGCTGCCACTACTGCCGGGTTTAGGTGGCCTGAATTGTACAACTATTTTTGGTTAGCAAACCAAAGCCTAAGCAAAGTTTTTGCCGCAAGGAAAAATAAAACGAAAATAAATTACTATGCAGCCATAGTAATTTCGATCAGAAATGCTACATTTGATTTACTAACCTTTTATACATAAATGTTATGCATTTTGAATTAAGTGAAGAGCAAATAATGATTCAGCAGGCTGCCCGCGATTTCGCGCAGCAAGAGTTAAAGCCTGGGGTAATCGAGAGAGACGAACATCAGAAGTTTCCGGCCGAGCAGGTAAAAAAACTTGGAGAACTTGGTTTTTTGGGGATGATGGTGAGCGAAAAATATAATGGAAGCGGACTCGATGCCATTTCTTATGTGCTGGTAATGGAAGAGTTATCTAAAATCGATGCCTCTGCCTCAGTAGTGGTTTCGGTAAATAACTCTTTGGTTTGTTATGGATTAGAGGCTTATGGGAGTGAGGCCCAAAAGGAAAAATATTTAAAGCCACTGGCTGCAGGGGAAAAAATAGGTGCTTTTTGTTTGTCGGAGCCCGAAGCGGGGTCTGATGCGACCTCACAACGCACAACAGCAGAAGATAAAGGCGATTATTATCTATTGAATGGTACAAAAAACTGGATCACCAATGGAAGTACCGCATCAACTTACCTGGTTATTGCACAAACTCATCCTGAATTAAGGCATAAAGGCATAAACGCTTTTATTGTAGAAAAAGGAATGGAGGGTTTTACCGTTGGGCCAAAAGAAAATAAATTGGGTATCCGTGGTTCCGATACGCATTCGCTGATGTTTAATGATGTTAAAGTGCCAAAAGAAAATAGAATAGGCGAAGATGGCTTTGGTTTCAAATTTGCCATGAAAACATTAGAAGGGGGCAGGATTGGTATTGCGGCACAGGCTTTAGGCATTGCACAAGGTGCTTTCGAGTTAGCTACACAGTATGCCAAAGAACGTAAATCGTTTGGGAAACCCATTTCTGAGCATCAGGCTATTGCTTTTAAACTGGCAGATATGGCCACCCAGATCGAAGCTGCCAGGTTGTTGGTTTATAAGGCTGCCTGGCTAAAGGATCAGGGATTGCCTTATACTCAGGCTGGTTCTATGGCCAAGTTGTTTGCTTCGAAAGTTGCTATGGATGTAACCATTGAAGCCGTACAGGTTCATGGTGGGTACGGGTTCGTTAAAGAATACCATGTAGAGCGGTTAATGCGTGATGCTAAAATTACCCAGATTTACGAAGGAACTTCTGAGATCCAGAAAATGGTGATATCTAGAGAAGTTATTCGGTAGTTTCGAGCCTGGAGTTGGGAGCTTGGAGTCACTTGTCCAAACTCTCAACTCAAAACTCCTAACCTAATCCTTCTCTCCGGCAACAGCACTAAATATCGCCTTAATCAAAGCGACTACAATCGCTAAAAATGCTGCAGCAATAAAACCTGAAGTGTTAAAAGAGGTCATCATGTTATCAACCAGTAAAATCATTAAAACGGTGATGATAAATGATACCAACCCTAAGGTTAAGAAATTGATTGGAAAAGTTAATAACCTAAGGATGAATCCGATGGTTGCATTTGCAAGAGCAATCAGTACCGAGGCGATAATGGCATTTCCAAAGCCATCAATACTTACCCCTGGCACCAGTTTTGCACCGACAAAAAATGCCAGTCCTGTTAAAAGGATTTCAATAATAAATCTCATAATTGTTATTTTTGTAAATGTTTAAATGCTTTTTAAAATACACGGTTTTAATTGTTGTTTCCATGTTTGCACTTTCATGTTCGAATACAAACAATAAACCGGTAATTAAGTTTGCTGGCGATAGTGCATCAATAGTAATTAAAAATATTGATGAGGCGAGCCTCTTACAGGTTAAAAATGCCTATAAAGCTAATGCAGATACACTTAATGTGATTTCGGTTCTGATAAAACCCGGAGAACTGGATAGTATTCAGGATGAGCTGGAAGTGCCCGGCAAGATCAAGGTACTAGGCGATTCGCTGGTATTCAGTCCCAATCAGCCTTTTATTAAGGGTAAAGAATATCTGGTGGAAAGTTATATTGGGGTGAAATTTGCAACCGCTGGCGATCTGATGATGGGGAAAGGTAAACAGAATCTAAAAGCACAGCGACAAACACTTAAACGGTAATAATCAGCATAATAATTAGTGCAGGTGTTTGATTTTTTGTAAAAAATTACTACATTTGCATCGTAATCGAAGAAAAGAGAAGGGGACAGTGTCCCCTTTTTCTATGAAATCAGGTTAAAATATGCAGGTAGAAAAGAGAGTTGCAGCCCTCGTAGAGGAAAAAATAGCAGATCGGCCAGAACTGTTTTTGGTTGAAGTAAAAATGTTGCCAAATAATAAACTAATTATTCATGTTGATGGCGACGAAGGGATTAGCATACAGGATTGTGTGGCCATAAGCAGGCATGTTGGTTTTCATCTCGAAGAAGAAAACGCAATAGAACAGGCTTATAATTTAGAAGTTTCTTCGCCAGGTGTTGGCGAGCCTTTAAAACTCATCCGTCAGTACAATAAAAATATTGGTCGTACGGTAAGCATTAAGCTTAAAGAAGGATTAAAAAAAGAAGGAAAGCTATTAGCGGTTACAGAAAATAACCTGCAGATTGAAGAGTCGGTTAAAGAAAAAGGGAAAAAGGCGGTAGCAATTCAAACAGATGTTCCGTTTAATGATATATTAGAAACAACAGTTTTAGTAAGTTTTAAATAGTAGGATTGGCTTGTTGCATAGGATAATCTGTGTAATCTTAACAATCGATTTAATCATAATTAAAAAAATGAGTACTACAACAATTAATTTGATCGACTCTTTTCAGGAGTTTAAAGATTTCAAAAATATAGATCGCCCAACGGTGATCAGTGTGCTGGAAGAAGTTTTTCGTAGCATGTTACGTAAAAAATACGGAACAGACGAAAACTGTGACGTTATCGTAAATCCGGATAACGGTGATTTGGAGATCTGGAGAACGAGAAAAGTAATGGAAGATGGATTTTCTGAAGATGATGATTTAGAAATCGAACTTGCTGAAGTTTCTAAATTAGACAGTACTTTAGAAGTGGGAGATGATTATATCGAACAGATTACTTTAGAGAGCTTTGGTCGCAGGGCAATTTTAGCAGCACGCCAAACCTTGGTTTCTAAAGTGTTGGAATTAGAGAAAGACGAAATCTTTAAAAAATATAAAGACAGGGTAGGCGAAATTGTAACAGGTGAGGTTTATCAGGTTTGGAAGAAAGAAACTTTGGTTTTAGATGATGAAGGTAACGAGCTTTTAATGCCTAAAACAGAGCAGATTCCGGCTGATTATTTCAAAAAAGGTGATTCTGTGAGAGCAGTAATCTCTAAAGTGGAAATGATCAACGCCAATCCGAAAATTATCATTTCAAGAACAGCACCAGAATTTTTACAACGCCTGTTCGAACAGGAAGTTCCGGAAATTTTCGATGGTTTAATTACCATTAAGAAAATTGTTCGTGAGCCAGGAGAACGTGCTAAAGTTGCTGTTGAATCGTATGATGACCGTATCGATCCGGTTGGGGCGTGTGTAGGTATGAAAGGATCACGTATCCACGGTATCGTTCGCGAATTGAAAAACGAAAACATTGATGTGATTAATTTCACAAATAATATTTCATTATACATTACTCGTGCTTTAAGCCCGGCAAAAATCACCTCTATTAAATTGGATGATGAAACCAAACATGCATCGGTTTACTTAAAACCAGATCAGGTTTCATTGGCAATCGGACGTGGCGGACATAATATTAAACTGGCTGGTAAATTAACCGGTTATGAAATTGATGTGTACCGTGAAGCTGGAGAAGAGAGCGATGAGGATGTTGATTTAGAAGAATTCTCAGATGAGATTGATAGCTGGATCATTGATGAATTAAAGGCTATCGGTTGCGATACTGCTAAGAGTGTATTAGCACTTACAGTAGAAGATTTAGTGAAACGCACCGACCTTGAAGAGGAAACCATTAAAGAAGTGGTTCAAATTTTGAAGTCAGAATTTGAATAAGTGGTGTAATTGCCAAATAAACACTACTTTTGTATTAAATAAAAAACAATAACAGGAGCTAAATGTCAGACGACAAACCAATCATTTTAATTAAAGCTATTAAAGAACTTAATATAGGCATGGGTACGGCCGTTGAGTTTTTAAACAAAAAGGGATTCTCTGCCGAGAAAAGCCCTATGTTTAAACTTACGGGAGACATGTATAATGCCTTGTTGAAAGAGTATCAGGGAGATAAGATCGTAAGAGAAGAAGCCAAACAAATAGTGATTGGTAAAATACGTCGTGACGAGCCTGAGACTGAAAAGCCAGTAGAAGCGCCGAAGAAAAATACCGATTTTGAGAAAAATGAAGAGATTTTAATTAAAAATACTCAATCATTTACCCCTCCGGTAGAAAAACCAAAGGTTGTAGAAACACCTAAGGCAGAAGCGCCAACACCAGCACCTGCGGCAGCAGTAGAGCCAGTAAAAGAAACTAAGGCAGAAGAAAAAGCAGAGGAAACCGGATTACCAGGCGTTAAAATTGTAGGAAAGATCGATTTAAATGATCTTAATCCTAAAACACGCCCGGCTAAGAAAGAAGAAACGCCTGCTGCACCAGCGCCTGTTGTAGAACCTCCAGTGGTTAAAGCACCAGAACCTGTGAAACCAGTGGAACAACCTAAAGTGGAAGCAAAACCGGTTGAGGTTAAAAAGGAAGAAGCTTCTGCTGCACCAGCACCAGTTGTAGAACCTCCAGTTGCCAAAGCACCGGAGCCTGTAAAACCAGTTGAACAACCTAAAGTGGAAGAAAAACCAGCTGAAGCAAAACCGGTAAGCAACGAGCCTGAAGTAATGAAAGCACGTAGCGTTAAATTAACTGGTCCGAATATTATTGGTAAAATTGTTTTACCAACAACTCCGGATAGAAGAAACGGTCCGGTAGCATCATCTAGCGATAGTGAAGCCGCTAAACGTAAGCGTAAACGCAAAAAAACTCCGGGAGCACCGGGCCAGCCAGGTCAACACGGTGGTCAGGGGCAGCAAGGACAAAATAACCCTGCAGGTCAGGGCCAAGGCCAAGGTGGCGCACCAGGCCAACCTCGTACACCATACCAGGGTAACAGACCAGGTGGCGGTACACCATACCAGGGTAACAGACCAGCCGGACAAGGCGGAACTCCTTATCAGGGAAATAGAAATAACAACAATAACAGACCAGGTTTCCAAAATAGAAATGCTACACCAAGCGGACCTAAAGAAGAACCTACTGAGAAAGAAATTCAAGATCAGATCAAAGCAACACTTGCCCGTTTAAGTGGTGCGGGTAAATCGGGTAAATTTGCACAACGTGCTAAATTACGTCGTCAGAAACGTGATGATGTGGCTTATAATGCAGAAGAGGCCGCAAACGAACTTGAATCGCAATCGAAAATATTAAAAGTAACAGAATTTGTTACGGCTAATGAGTTAGCGAGCATGATGGATGTACCGGTTACCAAAATTATTGGTACTTGTATGAGCCTTGGGATGTTCGTTTCCATTAACCAGCGGTTAGATGCTGAAACTTTAACCATTGTGGCAGATGAGTTTGGTTACGAAATTCAATTCGTAAAACCAGATGAAGATGAAGAGAACGTAATTGAAGAGGAAGATAAAGAAGAAGATTTAATCGAAAGAGCTCCGGTTGTTACGATTATGGGGCACGTCGATCACGGTAAAACCTCATTGCTGGATTATATCCGTAAAGCAAATGTGGTTGCTGGTGAGGCAGGTGGTATTACCCAGCACATTGGTGCTTATATGGTAACTACGCCAACCGGTAAAAAAGTAACTTTCTTAGATACTCCAGGTCACGAAGCCTTTACAGCGATGCGTGCACGTGGTGCTAAGGCAGCTGATATTGCCATTATTGTTATTGCTGCAGATGATGCAGTGATGCCTCAAACAAAAGAGGCGATTAATCACGCACAGGCAGCAGGTGTACCATTGGTATTTGCTTTCACTAAAGTAGATAAACCAGGTGCAAATGCAGATAAAGTACGTGAGCAGTTATCGGTAATGAATATCCTGGTTGAAGATTGGGGTGGTAAATACCAGTCACAGGAAATCTCAAGTAAAAGCGGCTTAAATGTTGATTTACTTTTAGATAAAGTATTGTTAGAAGCTGAATTATTAGAACTGAAAGCAAATCCGAATAAGAGGGCTACAGGTACTGTAATTGAGTCGGCATTAGATAAAGGACGTGGTATTGTAACTACGGTATTGGTTCAGGCTGGTACGTTAAGAGTTGGAGATCCAATCTTAGCAGGTAGTTACAGCGGACGTGTAAAAGCATTAACCAACGAGCGTGGTGCTAAAGTAGATTCAGCAGGTCCATCACAACCGGTACAGGTTTTGGGTATGCAGGGTGCACCTACAGCAGGTGACAGGTTTAATGCTTTAGAAAGTGAAACCGAAGCACGTGATATTGCAAACAAACGGATGCAGTTACAACGTGAGCAGGGATTACGTACACAGAAACACATTACCTTGGATGAGATCGGTCGTCGTTTGGCAATTGGTAACTTTAAAGAGCTTAACATCATTGTTAAAGGTGATGTGGATGGTTCAATTGAGGCTTTAGCCGATTCATTGTTGAAACTATCAACTGAGCAGATCCAGATCAATATCATCAGTAAAGGTGTTGGTCAGATTTCAGAGTCTGATGTATTGTTAGCTTCTGCTTCTGATGCGATCATTATTGGTTTCCAGGTTCGTCCATCAACAGGTGCACGTAAACTTGCAGAAGCTGAGCAAATTGATATCCGTTTATATTCTATTATCTACGATGCAATCAACGAGATTAAATCAGCGATGGAAGGTATGTTGGATCCGGAATTTGAAGAGAAAATTGTGGCTAACGTTGAGATTCGTGAGACTTTCAAAATCACTAAGGTGGGTACCATTGCAGGTTGTATGGTATTGGATGGTAAAATTACCCGTAACAGCAAAATCCGTATCGTTAGAGATGGTGTTGTAGTGTACACAGGTGAACTGGCATCTTTAAAACGCTTTAAAGATGATGTGAAAGAGGTGAATAAAGGTTACGAGTGTGGTTTAAACATCCAGAACTTTAATAACATCGAAGTTGGCGATATCGTAGAAGCTTACGAACAAGTTGAAGTAGCAAGAAAGCTCTAATTGCTTTTAAGAAATATGATTTAAAGTGGCCTCAAAAGGGTCACTTTTTTTGTTGGCGCATAATAGTTGCCTTAAAATTATCGGATAATATTGAGTTTGTATCTTAAAATTATCGGATAATATTGAGTTTGTATCTTAAAAATATCGATATTTGTATTTCAATTATCGATATGGAAAGATCAACTGCATTAAAATCGCTAAAAAATCACCTTAATAAACCTCAGCACACCATCATTATAGGGCCAAGGCAGATCGGCAAAACCACACTTGTTAAGCAGTTGGCAGAGCAATTGCAAATGGATAACGAGCTAGTGTATTTTTTAACCTTCGAAGATCCTGTCATTTTAGAGGCCGTAAATCATCATCCTGAAAATATATTCAATTATACCTTGTTGCCGGCCGATCTTCCTGCAGATAAGCGGTTATATGTTATTATCGATGAAGTTCAGTATGCAAAAGACCCCAGTAATTTTTTAAAACTTTTATACGATAAGTATTCCCCAAAATTAAAAATCATCGCTACAGGTAGTAGTGCGTTTTACATTGATAAGAGTTTTAAAGATAGTTTGGCGGGAAGAAAAAAGGTGTTCGAATTTTTTCCTTTGGCATTTGATGAATTTTTGCACTTTAAAGGTGAGGATGATTTAATCGCTGAGTGGGAGCAAATGAAAAAAAGAGTTACTTACCAGGGGCTCCAGCTTAAGCGTATAAATGCGCTGTTCGATGAATATTTGGTTTACGGTGGTTATCCTGCTGTTGTTTTAGCAGATACGGAACAGGAAAAGCAGGAAATGCTTAAAGAGCTTGTAAACAGTTATATGAAGAAAGATGCCTTAGAAGCGGGTATTAAGGAAGAACTTAAGTTTTTTCAATTGGCCAGGTTATTAGCCGATCAAACAGGCAATCTGGTGAATAATCATGAGCTGGGAAATACCTTGCAAATGGCCAGTTCTACGGTAGAAAACTACATTTATTTAATGCAGAAAACTTTTATCGTACAATTGCTTTCTCCCTTTTATGGTAATGTGCGAAAAGAATTAACCAAAATGCCAAAGATTTATTTTAATGATAATGGCTTGCGCAATGTTTTGTTAAATAATTTTACGAAGTTAAACGATAGAGCAGATAAAGGCGAATTGCTCGAGAATTATGTTTACTGCAGGTTAAGGCAGTTGCATGATTCTGATAGTTTACATTTCTGGCGCACTGCGGATGGTAATGAAGTAGATTTTGTGGTAGAAGAACAATTAAAACAGGGCCTGGCTTACGAGGTTAAATATCATGATGTGCAGTTTAAACCTAATAAGTATAAAAAATTTGTAGAGGCTTATCCTGATTTCAATCTGGAATGTGTTTGTAAATTAATTACCAGAGATGATTCAATAGAAGCGATTCGGTTATAGCTTGCTGATCAGAAGATGATATCAAATGATACATCAAAAATACGGATGCTCTTTTTGTTTTTGGGAAATTATCTTGGCTTGCTTAAAGGCTGATTGAATGATGATGTCCTGAATGGAAATTTCGTAAAGTTCAGCAATTTTGCCCAGTTGCGAGAGTGAAAAATCTACTTCATTGTTTTCCCACTTTCGGTAAGCAACCCTGCTTATTCCGATTACATCAGCGGCGTATTGCTGTGTATAGCTATACTTATCTCTGTACCTTCTTAAGGTAACCCCTATATCTAACATACTAAAAAACGTTAACGGCTATGTATTTTTATTATTTACCTGTTGTATATTAATAATGTAAATAATGATAATAAGGAATTGTCAAAAATAGCAAATAAAATCGGTTTATTTGTGTAGGTTTTAAATTGTCGAAAAACAAATAATAATCAAAAGGATTATTGTATTTAATTAAACTTTAGCTTTAAAAAATTGAAAATCTATAATACAGGTTGTACGTATGATTATAAGTTCATAAAAGGGATTCTCTTTTTATTTCTAATAGTGGCTTGCACTAGCTGTAAAAAAGATAAGCAGATCGAGATAGATAAGGAGGAAATTGTTTCGCCAACTACGGGTACAAGAACAGAATTTACGCTTGATTCTATTTTTTTATATGCAAAACAGGTTTATTTATGGAATGATGTGTTACCTGGTTACAGCACTTTTAAACCAAGAGAAAAATACGGAAATGCCCAATCTGAAATAAGCGCATTTAGAAATGAACTTTTCGATATTTCCCAATTTAAACTTAATCAGGCAACAGGTAAGCCATTTGAACTTTCAACTTACAATAACTTACCAAAGTACTCCTACCTCCAGATAGGAAGGACTTCTGGTGGAGGGAATCGGGCCGGGGCAATCAGCGGAGAAGCTGTGTTGGCTAAACGCCTTATTCGTTTAGACGACAAGGTGATTGCTTATGTAGCCTTGGGTTCATTCCCATCTTTAAGCACAGCTAAATCTAAATTAGATCAGGTTTTTGATGAAATTTCAGCGGATAAACCTAAATATCTTGTTTTAGATTTACGTTCTAATGGAGGCGGCTATGTTGAAACTGCAGAGTATGTTGCCAATTTAATTGCACCCAGTACATTAAATGGCAAAGTAATGTATTCAGAACAATTTAATCAGATACTTCAAAGCGGTAAGGCAACAATTCTGCGTCATCAGCCCTACCTGGACGAGAATGGAAAAACCGTTACGTATAATGGACGCCTGGCAACACTGGCCGATGTTGATTATACAGAAAGTGGCAATATATATAAATTCAATAAAAAGGGAAATCTGGAATCAATACAAGATGTGTACATTATAGTATCTGGCCAGACGGCTTCAGCGAGCGAATTATTGATCAGCTGTTTGAAACCTTATTTCAATGTGAAGTTAATAGGTGAAAAGACTTATGGAAAACCAGTTGGTTTCTTTGGGATAAATATCGATCAATATTCGGTTTATCTCAGCAGTTTCCTCATTAAAAATGCACAAGGATGGTCTGATTACTTTAATGGTATGGAACCGGATTTGAATGTTACGATGCCAAACAACCCAACATTAGGAGATACTGAAGAAGCATGTTTAAAAGCAGCTGTTGCTGCAATTGATGGTAAAATACAATTACAGCCCAAAAAAAGTGCAAGTATTTTAAGGCTAAATTTAAATAGAATACCATTAGCACTCATTGATAAAGATTCAATTGGGATGATTGAAAATAGATTGAAGTTAAAGTATTAGTTTTTTATATTCTAGTATAGTTTCGTTTGTATGTTTAATTCTGTATTGTTTTATAATTAATTATTAATATTGATAACCCTACATTGTCATAATTAATTTTTCTTGTCGGTAGTTTTGTGAAAAAATAACAAATAAATACTGATGAAAAACAATTACAAATTAAAAATTCTTTGCATGCTGTGCGTAATTACAGCAGCATTTAGCAGTTGCAAGAAGAATGAACTTTCAGAAGAGAAAGGACTTATAGGGAATCATAAAAATTTAGCAATTGCTGGTGACGGCAAGTGGGATTTGTTGGGGCATGGTTATGATGTCACCGGCGAGTTATTCGAAAGAGAGAGCGCTTCTGATGTATCTATAATTGATATAGATAGATTTAACTTAGATTATCCTGGTAGAATTGTTACACCCACAGATTCAAAAGGGGATTATGAAGTATATTATGGTGCTAACGCCTATGATTACATAAAAGATGTTAACAACAAGAGAACTTTTGGTGGTACTGGAACAGGTGGAGACTCGAAAGGAGACTCACTTTATGGTACGGCAAATTTTTCTAAAACAAACGAAAATCAAAATACCTATACCTACAATAGTAAGTATTCTTATGCAACTTATGAGTCGTGGTATAGGATAAAAACTATTGATTTTACAGGGGATGCTACTGTTGATTTATTAAGAAATTATTTAACACCATTATTTCTAGCTAATTTGGCTAGTTACAGTCCAGAACAATTGGTTGAAAGATACGGAACCCATGTGCTGCTAGGTATAGACATAGGAGGTCGTTTGAGATATGACTATAAAGGAGCTATCGTTAAGGAAACTACATTTGACCGAAAAGTTCGCGCAATAAAAGCTGGATTCTCTATTGGTATAGCGAAAATATTTAGTGTTGATCTAAGTGCAGATGTAAACAAAGAAGAAAAAACTACTATTTCAAATGAGACGACAGAGAAATTATTTAGAGGTACATTCTACGGTGGTAATAATTCTGGAACAAGTTTTTCCGGTGATGCATTAGGAAATACTTCTACAAACATCAATCTTGTTAGTTGGCAACAAAGTATTAATGTTAATAATGCATCATTAATTGATATTAATAAATCTGTACCTCTTTATGAATTTATTAGCGACCCGGTGAAAAAAGAGCAGGTTAAAATCGCAATTAAAAAACATATAGCTGATAAGCAAATAAAGCTAGCTCCTCAGGAAATTTATGAGTTTTATACTCCTAGCTTAGACAAGCACGCGTATAACATAAATTCGAATATGCATCTTCAATATCTAAGTGACGCTTGGCATCCAAATGGCCAGCCATTTAAAGCCTATTCAACTCCTTATGATAACGCTATTCCTATCTATCAACATTATAATGGACAATTAAATGACCGTATACTTTGGGCTGATCCAAACCCAGGATGGGGAGGATATAGTCAGGATGGGATATTATTTTATGCATATACAACAAATGTAACGGGAACTGTACCTGTATATTCATTTATAAAGTCGCGCTTTCAAAAACTACCATTTAATCGTTCCGTTCTTGTTGGTCGCGATCATTATTATAGTTCAAATAATAAGCCTTTTAATGCTGATTGGAAGAATGATGGTATTGCATTTTATGCTTTTCCAAACTAAAGTTAGGTTGGTTAAAAATGGCATTATTAAAAATGCCAAATTGGTGTATTGGAATGTAAAAGCATCACAGATTTTAATATTTAACAAAAGAAGCTGTCTCTTGTATTTTGAGACAGCTTCTTTTGTTATCATCACTTTTTATTCTTTCTTAAACCAAAAGCAACAAACCGTAGATTGTTTATTCATAAGCTCCAAATTCGGATGTTTAACAAGCACTTATTTTAGGGAACTAACGTAAATTCTTTTAATTATAAATCAAGATATTTTGTGTGCTGTATTTTATTAATTTATCTGTTTAATTCTATTGCAATTTATTATTAAATATCATATTGATAACCTGATCTTATCATAATTAATTTTTCTTGTCGGTAGTTTTGTGAAAAAATAACAAATAAATACTGATGAAAAACAATTACAAATTAAAAATTATTTGCCTGCTGTGCATGGTTACCGCGGCATTTAGCAGTTGCAAGAAGAATGAAGTTGCAGAGGAAAAAATATTAACCAATAATCACCATAACTTTGCCTTTACCGGGCATCCGAAGTATCATGTTCTAGGATATGGCTACGATGCAACTGGAAGATTGGCTAATGCCGAATCATCTACAATACCAGTATTAAATGTTGAGAAGTTTATTACTGAAAATCCTGGCCTCTTTAGGCAAAATGATGATGTAAATGATTATTTTCAATATTCATACGGTGAAAATGCGGAAAGCTATTCTAATAAACTGACTCAAAAATATCACCTAAGTTTAGATTTAAATTTTCTTAAAGTGGCAAAATTATTTAAAACGGAGTTAGACGCTTCCTTTGCTAAAAAAGATAGCGTTTCTTCAAAATACATTTATGCTACCATTAGAAAAATGATTAAGCAAAAGAGCATGAGAATCTATTTTACTACAGAAAATCTTATAAATAATTACTTGACAGATCAATTTAAAGCAGATTTAGTCTCATTATCTGCAACTGATTTGGTTAAACGTTATGGAACACATGTATTAACTGATATTGAACTGGGAGCTCGATTAGATATGAATTATGAAGCTCAAACTAGCAACAGTAAAAGAGAAGAGGCAGCCACAGCTGGTGCAAGTATTAGTGCCGGAAAAATCTTTAATGTAACTGCAGATTTGAAAACCAATAGTGTAGATGCGAGTTCAAATTATAATCAGAAATTATATTATAATACTGTTGGAGGCGATGGTAGTAAAGGTTTGATCGGAGAGTTAGCATTAGACAATAGCACTATTAAAATGACTATTGCTAATTGGCAAAGTTCGTGTACTAAAGATAACGCAGCTTTGATTAATATTGGGCAGGATGGTTTACTGTCATTAGAAGATTTAGTTAGTGATCCAGTAAAGAAACAACAGGTAAAAGCTGCAGTTGAACAATATATTATTGATAGACAGATGGTTCTTGTGCCTGAAAAATATACTCCATCTCCAGTTGGAGTTTATTATAGTCAGGGTCTAAATGTGTGGAGATATGAATTTAATATTGATAATATTCCATATCTACGTGACGGAAGCTGGCAGTATAAGCAAACTTATTTTTCTGCTTTCAAGGTGCAGGCCACCGGTACAGTTCCTGTTTATGAGTATTGGGCTCCTACAACAAACGATTGTCTTTGGGATCGTAATGGAAGCATATCAAGTGATCCGTATTGGCACTTCGGTGGGGTTAAATTTTATGCTTATGCGACAAAACAACCAGGTACTGTGCCAATATATAGATATTATCATCACAGATCAGGAAGATCACATTTCTTAGGGGCAGATCCGGGCCGGCCATATCCACAGAATGAGTGGACAAATGAAGGTGTGGCTTTTTATGCTTATCCCCCACAATAATTAAGGTTAGTTAACATTTAAATGCGGTAATTTCCATATTGGAATTTGCCGCATTTTCATTTTGATCGGTTTAAAGGGCGTTTAAATGAAATCTAATTTCTATTAATGTAGTGAAATCATTGTCCCACAGTCCATTTCCATTTTTTAGATTTACCAATATAATATACTAGAGCATAAGTAGCAGCATAGATAAGGGCAAAAACCGCAAACTGTAGAAAAAATAAATTCCATACACTTTGTGTTGCATAAACAATATGTAGAGGGC
Source organism: Pedobacter alluvionis (assembly GCF_003664035.1). Classification (GTDB taxonomy): domain Bacteria; phylum Bacteroidota; class Bacteroidia; order Sphingobacteriales; family Sphingobacteriaceae; genus Pedobacter; species Pedobacter alluvionis. The sequence continues at coordinate 1,244,914 of NZ_RCCK01000011.1, read as the reverse complement.
CTAAAATCATTGGTAGAAAAATAATTATTAATATGTGATGCAGTAAATGAATTCCGAAAGTCATTGACCTTGGTTTTAATTTTTCTATTAAGGAAAAGTTGCAGTATTTGTAAAGAAAAACAAACGATACTAAAGAAAAAATAATGTTTGAAAACCTAAGGGTATTTCCTGAGTCATTTGATCCTAACTGTATTAAATTAATTGTTTCTACACATGAAATAACAAAAGTAAGCAATAGTGTTAGTGATATAAGTAAAAATGATTGTTTATTAACCCAGTTTTGAAATTCAGCAAAATACTTGTGTAAAATAACGCCTAACCACAAATAAAATACAAAGCCAACTAATGCTGTTGTGTGTCCCGTTGGTAGCCAATGGAAATATAAATTAACAGAATAGAACAAAGATAAAACAGACAAGATAGCCCCAAATGCAATGTTGTACATATATTTCCTAAATACCAGCAGTATTGAAATACAGATCATAAAATTTATTATAAACCAAAAACTTGTCTCAACAATAATAAAATGAAGCCTATTTAAAATGTATTCCAAAGGATGGCTAAAACCTAAAACTTCTGATCCTTTAAAATACCTAACACTTTGATCTATATAGAATAAAACTATTAAAACACTTACCCAAAAAATCCAGGGTCTGAAAGTTGTGTGAAGTCTGCGCCCAAGATATTGTTTGGTAGTATATTCATTAAATTTATCACCAATAAGGAAGCCAGCTAGTATAAAAAAAACAATTGTTCCAAATTTTATGAACTGTAAAGAAACAGTTTGAATGATTTGGTCATGCAATGTGATTAGTTTTAAGCCAAGGAAAGGAGAACTATGTTCCATCACAATTCCGATCATCGCTATAAATCTCATTGTGTCAATAAAGTCGTAATTTTTAGTAATTTTTGATGTAGTCATTTGCTGCAATTTTACAGATTTTGATAGTTAATTTATATATTTTTGTTGTTTCATTAATGTTAAGTAATGTTAATTTATGATTAGTATTATAATTTGCTCCATCAACACAGCTAATTTATCTGATATAAAGAAAAATATATCAGACACAATCGGGATCGAATATGAGATTATAGCTGTTGATAATCGTGTAGAATCTAAGGGGATTTGTGAAGTTTATAATTTTGCTGCCCGAGAATCCAAGTTTGATATTTTATGTTTTATGCATGAAGATATAAAAATGCATTCTGAAAATTGGGGCAGTAAAGTTTTGAGTATATTTAGACAAAATACTAATGCTGGTGTTGTTGGAGTTGCTGGAAGTACTTATAAATCATTAACACCATCAAGCTGGCATTGTTATGATATTGATGCTAGTGAAGCTTTAAATTATAATATCATTCAGAATTACAAATATTCTCAAAAAGAGCGGGTACTAGAGTTCTCTAATCCACGTCAAGCAGACTTAGAGCGGGTAGTTTGCCTGGATGGTGTATGGTTATGCTGCACCAAATCAGCCTTCAATTTTTATCAATTCGATGAGAAACTTTTAAATGCCTTTCATGGTTATGATCTGGATTTTTGCCTCGGTGTAGGGCAAAAATATAGCGTTTTCGTTACTTTCGATATCCTTATTGAGCACTTTTCTGAAGGTAATTTTAACAAGATTTGGTTGAAGGAAATTTTGAAAGTACATCAGAAGTGGAGCAGCAAACTGCCTGTTAATTTAATAGGCCTGCGAGATGAAAAAATTGCTGTTGAAGAGAAACGAGGCTTTAAAAACCTATTGATACGAATGCATAAAGAAAAATTCTCAGCTATGGAAATGCTAATGGTCATTGTAAACGCTAGAAAATCTAAAATAATGACTTTTAAGCTTTATGTGAAGTTGTTGAATTTTTGGTTGAAGGTTATTTTTAGAGGCCATTAGTTTTTTTAACCACTTTCTTAATTTCTCTTTTTGATTTGAATAGTCTATTTATGTACGATAAATAACTTCTTCCTTCCCATTTGTACTCATAATAAAATCTCTCTCTTGTAGTCATTTTTAATTGTTCTTCCTGATCAAATGTTTTTAATGTTTTACTTTCGAAGTGATCAACAATTGAAGAAGTGACTAAGACATGTTTAATTCCATGTTTTTTTAATGTATTTGCATAATCATTATCTGCATACCAGAATTTAAACTTCTCATCAAGTTTGCCGATTTTTTTGAGAATATCTCTTTTGAAAAATAAACACCATCCGGTAATTTCTCTTCTCACCTCATATCCCTCATAATTTCCTGTATGAGGATTTAGTCCGATTGAAGGATGATGAATAGAACAACATGAACTTGCACTTTGAATTGCATTATCTGTGGACATTGCCTTTAGAATCTCCGAACACCAATTTGCATGAAAAAATAGATCGTTATTGCATATACAAATATAAGGATGGTTTGAGTGGCCTATTCCAATATTCATATATCTGTGGTAGCCGAATTTTTTATTAGAATAAAGTGTTTCCGTATTGAGATATTGGTGGGGTTTTATCGCATGGTTCGATTCGATAACCGTAACGTTAAAACGAATATGTTTTGGATCCTCCGAATGAATTAAAGAATTAACTGTCTGCTCGGTCATTTGCTTTAAGCTTTCTGTTTTAGCATAGCTTAAAATGACGATATCAATCCAAATAGGTTCTTTATTAATCATAGATTTCAATGAAATTTATATATTATAATAGTATAGACTTAATTACGGCGCTTTGATTTAGTCACAAATGTTTTTCGCTTTAGATTTATCGATTTTATAAATGCAAGAAGAAATGCAGAGCCATTATTCATTTTTTTATAATATCGAAACAGGCTTCCTATTTTTTTAAAATCAGTCTCGGCCATGAGGAGCTTAAATGTATTAATGAGTAATTTTTCATTTTTTGAGCTGAGCTCTTTTTTTTCATTGCCTGGAAGTGAAGAGCTCTCAAGATAGCCTTTAACAAAGTTCCTGAACTCACCCTGTGCCACAATTATGGAATCTGATTGTTGAGTAGCACTATCAGCATGAACGCGTACTAAGGCAAGCGCTTTATTATCATCAAGGAAGCCGAAATTGAAATTGTTTATAGCAAATCTAAACCAAAAATCCCAGTCTTCTACATATCTCATATTCTCATTAAAGGTCCCCGTCTTGTCTATATGTTTTTTTCTAAACAAAGGGCCTTGTATGGCAGTTGGATTACACTCAATAAAAGTAGAAATAGTTTGATGTCCTGCACCATTGATTAGCGGCATAATCTTTTCATTCTTTAAGGCAAAATCAGTATATAATAAATTTTCATCGCTACTCCGGAAAAATCTTGTGCTAACCATACAAATGTCCACATCCTTATTTGCTTCAAGAAATTGGATTTGTAATTTAACCTTATCTTCTGTGATAAGATCATCGGCATCAAGAAATTGAATGTAATAACCTCTGGCTAGGCTTAATCCTTTATTTCTCGCTGCAGATACTCCTTTTTGATTTTGTTTAAGATAAATCAATCTATCATCTTTGTCTAAAAAGGACTTTACAATTTCTTCTGTATTGTCTGTTGATCCGTCGTCGATAATAATCGCTTCCCATTCAAGATAACTTTGGTTTAGTAAACAGTCGAGTGTATACCCTATTAAATGGCCATAGTTATGGGTTGGTATAATAAAAGAAACGGTTTTTTTCATATCAAGTATTCAACCCATCCTTTAATGCTTGTAGATATCTTGTACCCCAAAGTTCATCAGGTTCTAAATGGCAACCTTCACCCCATTCGTTCCATGCATTAATAAATAAAAGTTTCTCATTCTCAGGAAGATTCTGCTCGGTATATTCTTTCATTTTCTTTGTCCAATGAGCAAATAATTCAGGTGTAGAATCTATATAGATTGTTGCATTTTTCTTTCTTCTTGCAGAATTGTCCCAAGAAGGGCAAATACATCTGAAATACTTATATCCTGGATTATCTCTATTTATCATGTTTTTTACAACTCTTGTATAAGAATATATTCCATTATCAAAATGTACGGATTTCTTGATCCCTGTCTTGTGTAATAATTTTTTAACAAGATAAAGTGCGATATTTTTTTTTGCAATTTTATTTCCTCTTAATAAACTATCAGGAGCAAATTCCATCCCAGCATCGAATCCATGATCAGATGGATTTAATTGTCTTTTAAAATTTTCCATCCGAATTAAAAACAAATCTGGGAATCCTGCCTTTTTTGCTTCTCTTCGCCATATATTGGTTGCTTCTTTGATATCTGGGTGTAATTCAGATCTATAAACTAAAAAAACAGGTTTGCCATCAATTTTAATATACCGTTGATCTTTAAAGAATGGGAGTAAATAGTTTATATGATTAAAATCGTCTTCAAGAGAATAATTTTGTTGTTTTAATACTTGTTGATCATCCCCATCCCATCTTCTCGTCCAATTTTCATTTGCCCATGATAAACAAAATGGAAAATCTGGCTCACTTGATTGAAGTAAATGATGTAAAGGTTTTTCTAACAAGAGCTTTCCATTAAACCAATAATGATAGAAGCAAAAACCATAGATTCCATACTCTTTAGCTAAAGCAGCTTGTTCAATCAACACATCATTTGAACTCAAATCATAATAATTTTTATTTAAAGGTACATGTGGTTGATAGTGATTTTTGAATAATGATTGTGCTTTTTTTACATTTGTCCACTCTGTAAATCCATCGCCCCACCATTCGTTATTTTCTTTAATTGTATGATATTGGGGTAGGTAAATAGCGATTGGTTTAATTTTATATTTCATGATTAATTATTAAAAGCTTGCATATCAATCAGTCTTCTGTAAAGGCCGTTTTGAGTCATCAATTCAGTATGACTTCCGGTTTCTACTACTTCGCCATTATCAATCACTATAATTCGATCGGCGTGCTGAATGGTACTTAAACGGTGTGCAATAACAATTGATGTTCGATTCTTCATTAAATTGTTTAAGGCTTCCTGAACCAGTTTTTCCGATTCTGTGTCTAAGGCTGAAGTAGCCTCATCCAGCAGCATAATTGGTGGGTTTGCTAAAACTGCCCTGGCAATGCAAACACGCTGCCTTTGCCCTCCGGATAATTTGTTTCCACGATCACCAACTGATGTTTGATAGCCATTTTCTGTATTTAGAATAAAATCATGGGCATTTGCAATTTTAGCAGCAGTAATTACTTCTTCCTCGCTTGCATTTGGTTTTGCAAAGGCAATATTGTTGAAAATGGTATCGTTAAATAAGAAAGACTCTTGATTGACAGTTCCCATTTGTGAGCGGAGATCTTCAATCCTTAAGTCTTTATAATCTACTCCATCCAATTTAATAGTGCCTGATTTAGGGTCATGAAAACGTGGAATTAAATCCATCAATGTGCTTTTTCCGCCACCTGACGGACCAACTAAAGCAATGGTTTGACCTTTGTTTATTTCAATATTTATGTCCTTTAAAATTTGCTTTTCTCCATAGCTGAAGTTGACATTTTCCAGAACCAATGATTTATTAAATGCGTTAATTTGTATTGCATTACCTTTATTAACCATTTCGGGTTTAGTATCTATCAGTTCTAAAACACGTTCTCCTGCAGCAATTCCAGAATGAATTCCGCTAAATGAATCAGTTAATGCTTTTGCCGGACGCATTACCTGAGAAAAAATAGCAATATAGGCTATAAAATCAGCAGCTGCGAGCGCATTTTTATCATGGTGTAAAATTAAACTTCCACCATACCAGACAATAACAGCGATCATTAAAACACCTAAAAATTCAGAAACAGGTGAACCTAATTGCTGTCTTCTTACCATTTTCCGGTTTAAATTGGAATAGAAGATATTTTCATTATTGAACTTATCCTTAGTTCTTTCCGTTGCATTAAATGCTTTAATTATTTTTATGCCGCTTAATGCCTCATCCAGAAAGCCGATCATTTTTGCGAAAGACTCATGCGCTTCCTTTGCCTGTTGTTTTAGCCTTTTTACAATTTTACTAATAATAAAAGCGGAAATCGGGATTACTAAAAGTGAGAATAAGGTAAGTTTAGCAGAAATATTAAATAACAAAACTACATATACAATTAAAGTAACGGGTTCTTTAAAAACTACCTGCAAAGTATTTGTTACTGTAAATTGTACTACCTGAACATCAGAAGCAACTTTTGAAATAATATCACCTTTGCGCTCATTACTAAAAAAACCTACATGCAGGTTCATCACATTATCGAATACCCTTTTTCTGAAATTTAGCAATGTATGTACCCTTAAATCTTCCATATAACGTTGAGAAAAGTATCTGAATAGATTTGATAATAACACAGATATCACGATGATGGCGCATACATAAAGCAAAGTTTTTTCAATAGAATTTTTGGCTATTGAATCAGTTACCAGTTCTCTGAGTTTTCCTAGCAAACTGAATGATTCTGTAGCTTTATCTGTAAGTGTCGGCGTTTGAGGTGCAGGTTTATTCGCATTTAATAAAGTTTCAAATAATGGAGACAGAAGCGCCAGGTTGAATGTTCCAAACAGAATGGATAATAATGTTGCAATCACATAGGGAATAGCAAACTTCTCAATTGGTTTTGCAAACGATAATAAGCGGAAGTAAATTTTCATTTATGAAAAATGTATATGATAAATTTGGAGAACGGCCTGAGATTTCTCCTGAAAAATCTAAATAAAACTTAGCAAATGTACGGTTTTCCAATAAACCTATTTAAAAGGTTTTACTGCAGTAGTTTAAAATTACATTCTACTTGTATAAATTGTATACATCTTTTCATTAAACTATTTAAGTTTCTAGATTTTGTAACCTATTTTGCTAAATACTATACGCCAATAGTCTGCGTACCGATCCCAGTCGTGGCATCCAAATGGTAAGTCACTTTCTTTTAGTAGTTTAAGTCTTATTGGCGGTACTTCTACTGCAAATTTCAAAGCTTTTTCACAACTTGGGATATTTAAAACTCTTTTTTCTTTATTCACCTCAATGCTCCAAAAAACATCTTCATTGTGTAGATTTCCATTAGATGAAAGATATTCGTTAATCACAGGTTGCATTAATAGACATAAATTATAGAATTTATGAACACGCCTCAATGAAAAGCCACCATTGCCCACTTGATTGTTTAATTGATATTGGTTGGGTTTATTATTGTCAGAACAGTTAAAACGTGAATTAATATTTTGCTTTATTTTCAGAAAATACATTTCAACGGGGTTTTTATGATAAGTTTTCCTAATCCATGGAGCACCGATATAATCCCAGTTTTGATTGCACCAGAAATCCAACTGATCGGAAAAGACGAAGCAGTCCATCTGATAGATCAAGATATATTCATAATTAAGAAATGCCTTATAAAACTCAGCGGATAGCATTAACTTATTATAGCCTGAAATACTTTCGAAATAGTTATTACTGAAACTTATGGTGTTGTGAAGGTTCAATAATTTGGTTTCATCTGGCAAATTAAGATCCATCGGCTTTATTGCTATCTTATCATGATTACCTAAAACTTTTTCACACTGTTTTAATGCAATCTTTTCATAATCAGAGATCTGAATTCGATAGAACGGAATTACTATTGCAACCTTTTTCAATACGATTTATTTTCAATACATTCCTGATAAAGGCTTAGATATTGACTTGCAGCAATATCCCATGAAAATTTTTCTGCCTGCAAAATCATTTCTTGAGTGCGATTTCTTTCTTTGAAATCTTTCATACCATTATAGAATACTTCCTGCATCTGTTCAGGTTCAAAATTATCAAAATAATAAGCAACATCGCCGCCAACCTCAGGCAAAGAAGTGAATTTAGACAGAAACACGGGTTTTCCAAAATGCATGGCTTCGATTACAGGAAGACCAAAACCTTCGGCAACTGAAGGAAATAAGAAAGCATCACAGTTTTTATAGTACCAGGCTTTGTCTTCATCACTAACTGGCCCGGTAATGTGTACCCTATCCAAACAGTTATATTTTTCTGCTTCTTCTAAAATTCGTTGTTTGTGAGGTGTTTCCCTGCCTGAAATTACCAGTTCAAAATCGTTATCTTTTAATAATGCAGGTAATAAGTGAAAGCCTTTTTGTACGGAGAGCAAACCAATGGTAAATAGAAATTTCTTTCCAGGTTTAAAAGCTGGCTGATGGTTTTCATCTGAAATTAATTTATCGGCCCCGTTATAAATTACACTGATTTTATTTGCTGACTCCGGGAAATAGTGTTTTACATCATTTGCAACAAACTGTGATATGCATACAATTTTATCACACTGTGATATTAGCTTGCCTAGTTTTTTTAGATATACCTGAATTCTGTGTGGCTTGCTAAACTTTAAATGCACTTTGTTCATGTCATGAACAGTCATTATTTTTTTTGCATTTACTTTGCTCGGTCTTAGTCTGCAGGTTTGATCAGAAAGATGAACAACATCGAAGTCATTTTTCCCTTTAAAGAATAACCGGTCTAATCTGGATAGATAAATGAGGTCAACCAAACCATTAAAAAGGTATTGAGTGTGTTTAAAAAGATAAAACTTTAATTTAAATTTTCCTTTGTTTTCATGTATTAATGCGTCACCCAACCCTTTTCCAAACGAGAAATAGCCGCAATTGGCATCCTTCATCGAATCAAAAGTTACTAAAACGTTGGGCTTTTTCATTAAAATGTTATTTGATGGTGCAAATATATATAGATTTAAATTGTGGTCTACTTTACAATTTTATAATTCCGATACTCAAATAACCGTAATCCGGTTAAGTCTTCAATTTTTTGCAAAACCTTTCTGCGGAAATTCATTTTGGGGGTTTCTTTGGTTAAATCTTTTTCAAATTTCCAGTTTGCTGCGGCAATTCTTTCCAGCATCACTTTAGGGTGGGTGCCTTTAAAATGGACCAGTCGATCGGCATTGTGCATATCGTATGTATCCTGAATGGGATAATTTTCTTCTATCCACTCTTCCGTTTGATAAAACTGATTAAAGTTGCGCACTTTACCTTGTAATCCTTTTGGGGGTTTCACCCAGCCATAATGGTAAATGTAAGCATCAATTAGCTTAACCTTGAGTTTTCTGTCGTTAATTCTGAAACCCTGGGCATCCCGGTAAGAGTGAACTCCTGGAAGGTTTTTGATAATCCTAACCTCTCTTCTGTACCAACGTCTGGATTCGGCCAGATAATCATAAGAGGCATAAAAATGTTTATATTTTAAGAGTAAGGCCTCAACATTGCTATTGTTAAGTTCATCTTCCATTTCTTTTTTAATCAAGGGGAGATAATCTTCATGTATGGCTTCGTCACCTTGAATGTAGATCATCCAGTCGGTATCTTTCCCTATTTCAGCTAGTGCCTTATTGGTTTCATCAGCAAAAACACGACCGCCTTCCCGTATACTTTCATCCCAAATGGTATCAATTGTTCTAATTTTAGGATCAATGCTTTTAACCATTTCAGAAGTTTGGTCTGTAGAGTTTCCCAATGCAACAATAAAATCGTCGCACAATGGCAGCACAGAAAGTATCGCCTCTTTTGCAGGGTAGTCGTTAACAATAGCATTTCTTAAAAATGTAAAACCGGTAACTTTCATTATTGGGCGCTTTGTAGCTAATAATTTTTGTTAATTTGTACAAAGATAGTTTTATTGATGAATACGCATCTATCCATTTTAAGCGAAGTAAAGGCGGGCAATTATAAGGTTTTGGCAAGAACATTAACGCTTGTTGAAAACGATATTAAACCGGCAGATTCGATTTTAAGAGATTTAGATAGTAAGGCTACTGTCCCCGTTTTGGGTATTACCGGACCTCCCGGCGCTGGCAAAAGTACTTTGGTAAATGTGGTAACCGATCATTTAGTTGCCGAGGGGAAACGCATTGCCATATTGGCGATAGATCCAACCTCTCCATTTAATTTTGGCTCTTTGCTGGGCGATCGTATCCGGATGGCGGGCCAGTTTAATAATCCGAATGTTTTTATCCGATCTTTGGCTACACGTGGCGCTTTGGGCGGCATTTCGGCAAAAACAATCGAAATGGTTGACGTTTTAAAAGCTTCGAATTTTGATCTGATTATTGTTGAAACTGTTGGGGTTGGACAATCGGAAGTAGAAATTGCGGGATTGGCAGATAAAACTGTTGTTGTATTGGTGCCAGAATCCGGAGATGAAGTTCAGAATATCAAATCCGGGTTAATGGAAATTGCCGATTGTTTTGTGATTAATAAGGCTGACAGGGAAGGAGCAGATACTTTTGCCAATAATCTAAAAAAAATAGTTCATCAGGGTGTAAAGGCTATTCCAATCTTAAAAACTGTTGCTGATAAAAATATAGGGATCGACGAATTGTGTAAATGGATTATCAAACCGGAGGTATTTAATGATGACCGAAAAGCTTTTTTATTTGCAGAAAAGGCATGGAAACTCATACAGCATCAAAAAATGCAGCATATCGATAAAAAAAGGCTGCGAGAAAAAATTCAGGCAGCCTTAAAACAAGATGATTTTAATATTTATCGTTTTGCGGACGAGTTTGGTAATAGTTAACAGTTGAGATTGCCTTATTGCTAAATTGTTAAGGCTGGTTAATCGGTTAATTGTTTAAACTGTAAACTGCAAATTGAATACTGCTAACTGGAATTAACTATTCATAATCTCCTCAATTTCTTCAGCTTCTAATGGGATATCGGCCATTAAATCTATATTCCCATTTGCTGTGATGAGGATATTATTTTCTAAACGGATACCTAAGCCTTCCTCCGGAATATAAATGCCTGGTTCAACCGTAAGAATGTTCCCGTTAGCAAAAGGGGTATACCTTCCTGCAAAGTCGTGTACATCTATGCCTAAGTGATGCGAAGTGCCGTGCATAAAATATTTTTTATAAGCTGGCCAAGATGCGGTTTGATTCTTCACGTCAGTTGTAGAAATAAGCCCGAGATTAATCAGTTGTTCCGTCATAATTTCGCCAACTTGTTCGTGGTAGGTATTCCATATAATTCCTTCGCCAATTAATTTAATCGACGCTTTCATTACATGCAGTACGGCATTGTATACATCCTTTTGTCTTTGCGTAAACCGGCCATTAACCGGAATAGACCGGCTCATATCTGCATTATAGTTGGCGTATTCTGCACCAAAATCGAAGAGTATTACGTCTCCATCTTTACAAGTCTGGTTATTATCGTTGTAATGTAGGATGTTTGCGTTATGACCGGAAGCAATAATAGGCGTATAGGCATGACCTGTTGCGCCCTGACGGACGAATTCATGTATAATCTCTGCTTCAATTTCATATTCTTTAACCCCAGGCTTTGTGAATTTTAATACCCTGATAAAAGCATCACGGGTTATTGCCGATGCCTTTTTAGTTAATTCGATCTCTACATCAGATTTAACGGCACGTAAATTTCTCATAATTGGTGCCGAGCGTTCATAATGATGCAATGGATATTTTGATTTCATTTTCTCAATGAAACGAATATCGCGATAAGGAACCTCATGGGCGTACCGGTCATTCTCATTTGTATTTAAATAAATATGCTCAGCATAGTTAACAATACTATGTAAAATGTTGTCAAAATCTTCTAACCAATATATTGATTGGATGCCTGAGGCGGCTTTTGCCTGTTCTTTGGTGTACTTATATCCTTCCCAAACTTTGATATAGTCGTTGGTCTGTCTTAAAAACAGGACTTCTCTGTGCAAAGGATTAGGACAATCAGGATATAATAGTAGAATTGTTTGTTCCTGATCAATGCCTGATAAATAAAATAAATCTGGATTTTGCTTAAAAACGAAACTTTGGTCTCCACTTCTAGGGAATTCATCACTTGAGTTAAATATTGCTAGTGAATTGTTTTTTAGGTTATTAGCGTATTTTTTTCTGTTTAAAATAAATAATGACTGATCAATCGTAGGGTATTTCATGGAAATAGTATTTTATATTGGTAATGGCCAAATGTAATAAAATGATTAGTTCCCGTAAAGTTTGGAACGGAGTTTGTATAAAAGTTTGAAAATTTAAAATTTTGATTAATTTTGCCTTTACTGAAAAATTAATCAATTAAATTGTTTAACCCTTAAAAAAGAAAAAAGATTATGAATTATTCTACTTTAAAGAAAAGTGTTGCGCTTTCTTTAGTGGCATTAACAGGAGTTGCTTCTCTTGCTGTCGCTCAGGATGCTCCTGCAACCACTTCTGCTGTCAAGGTATTTGGCGGTAGAGGACAGTACAGAACTTGGTCTATCGGCGTACACGGTGGTGTTTTAATGCCAGTTGTTGCTATCGGTGGTACTAACGATTTTAACAAATGGGATGCTAACTTAGGTTACGGTTTAAACATCCGTAAACAATTAGGTCACTCATTCGGTTTAGAATTAAACGGAACACGTGGTAAACTTTCAGGTAATAACGAAGGTATTACTTCATCAGTTAAAGATTTTGAAACTGAATTACAATATGCTGTAGATTTACGTGGTGTTGTAAATGTTGGTTCTATCGATTTCTTACGTCGTGAGAATGCAGTAGGTTTCTTCTTAACTGCCGGTGCTGGTTATATGGCTTATGCTCCAAAAATTACTACTAGTGCTGGTCAAACTATCGACTGGAAAGGTAGTGCTGTTGGTCCTGCTGATGACAGACATGATGCTAAAGATTACGTAAAAGGTTTTTACATTCCAGTTGGTGCTGGTGTTAAATTCAAAGTTTCTGAGCGTGTTAACTTTAACTTAGGTTACACTATGAACTTTGTTGATGCTGACAACTTAGATGGAGTTTATGCAAAAGGTCAAACTAAAGATAAATTCTCTTACGGTTATGCTGGTTTAGAATTCTCTTTAGGTTCTTCTGCTAAACCAAGTTTAGAGTGGACTAACCCATTAGCTACTATGTACGATGAGTTAAAAGATCCAACTTTACGTCAAGAAGTTGAAGCATTGAAAAACCGTGTTTCTGCTGTTGAGAAATCTGTTGAAGATTTGAAAAAAGATACTGATGGTGACGGTGTTGCTGATCAATTCGACAAATGCCCAGGAACTCCTGCTGGTACTGCTGTTGATGGTTCAGGTTGTCCACTTCCTAAAATGGTAGCTGATTCAACTGCAACTAGCAATGTAACAGGTTTCGAAAAAATCGGTTTCGATTTCAACTCTTCAGTTTTAAAAACTGAGTCTTACCCTACTTTAGATAAATTATCTTCAGTGTTACGTGAAAACGGTGGTAAAGTAACTGTAAACGGTTACGCTTCAAGCGAAGGTACTGCTGCATATAACTTGAAATTATCTAAAGACAGAGCTAACTCTGTTAAAACTTACTTAGTAAACTCTGGCGTTAACGCTAGTCAAGTTGCTACTAAAGGTAATGGCGAAGCTAATCCAATTGCTTCTAACGATACTGAAGAAGGTCGTATCCAAAACCGTCGTGTTGAAACTGCTAGAAACTAGTATTTCAATATAAGATTTAAAAAAGTCCTGATGAAAATCAGGACTTTTTTTATGCCTTTTAGTTTTCTGTGTTAAGCTTTTTAGCTAAGTTTGTATCATGTACTTCTTTAGAAAAAAGGATCCAAACAGGCCAAATAATATCAATCTGAGAATTATGCATTTTATTAATGCATTGGCCATCTTAATTTTTCTTGCAGGTATCATCTACAAGCTTGTTCAGTGGCTTGCTAAATAACCCTAATTGTATGAAACAAATTATTAAAACAAACAATGCTCCAGCTCCAATTGGACCATATAGCCAAGCTGTACAAGCCGGAAATTTTTTATTCGTATCGGGCCAGGTTGCCATTAATCCTGAAAATGGAGAATTAAATATTGGCAATATTGAAGAGGAGACTCACCAGGTGATGCGCAACCTTAAAGCTGTTTTGCTTGAGGCAGGTTTAACCTTTGAAAATGTAGTAAAGTCTACTATTTTCTTAAGCGATATGGGCACCTTTGCTCAGGTAAATGAGGTTTATGGGCAATATTTTACTGCTGATTTTCCAGCCCGCGAAACAGTTCAGGTTTCGGTGTTACCTAAAAATGTCAATGTTGAAATCTCTGTAATTGCCATTGTTGGTTAATTTACAGAAAACAAGAGTAAATATTTTATTGCAGACATTGTTCCTTACATTATCTGGGGACAATGTCTAACCTTTGCTTACATAAAAGGTTCTCCTACACACCTATACCTTACTGAGAATGCCACTTCTGCCCTGGGTATTTAATATATCTCAATCCAATTGTTGCTTTTACCCGCGCATTTTTCTACTTTAAAGAGAAAATAGATCTGCATCAATTTTTTGCTTATTTGCTTTTGCTGCTACCGATCGTTATTTTTAATGCGGCTTTGCTAAAAAATGTTGTTTACAAGAAATAGTAGAATATTTTGTTTAATTCGGTATTAGATACACCTGTTGAGTTTTTGAAAGGCGTTGGGCCAAGCCGTGCCGATGTTTTGAAGAAGGATCTCGGCTTATTCACTTATCAGGATATGCTTGCGCACTATCCCTTCAGGTATATAGACCGTACAAAATATTTTAAGATCAATCAGATCAATCCCGATTCGCAGTATATCCAGATTATCGGGCGTGTAATCAGTAAAAAAGTAATAGGCGATAAAAGAGCTAAACGCATTATTGCTGTTTTTAAAGATGAAACGGGAATCATGGAATTAGTTTGGTTCCAGAGCCTAAAATGGGTTGACGATAATATTACCGTGGGCACAGCTTACGTTGCCTTTGGGAAACCAAGCATTTTTAACGGAACATTCAGCATTTCCCATCCTGAAATGGAGCTGTATCAGCGCAAACAGGTGGGAAGAGGAAATTTAACCTTGCAGCCGGTTTATAACTCAACAGAGAAGCTTAAAAAGTTTAATCTCGATTCAAAGGGTCTGCAGCGTTTAATCGCTGGCCTGTTAGATCAGATTATTCCGCAAGTGCCCGAAAATTTACCACAATACATCATCGATAAATATCAGCTGCCAGATAAAAGGACGGCTTTGCTGAACATTCATTTTCCTAAAAATCAAAAGGACTTAAACGCTGCTGAAAGACGGTTAAAGTTTGAGGAGCTGTTTTTTATTCAGCTGCAGCTTCTGCATAATAAACACTTGCGTCAATTAAAATTTAAGGGTGCAACCTTCGATAAAGTTGGTGAAAAGGTGAACCGTTTTTATAAGGAATTTTTGCCGTTTGAGTTAACCAATGCTCAGAAACGTGTAGTTAAGGAAATCAGGATTGATACACAACGCGGTGTGCAAATGAACAGGCTTGTTCAGGGAGACGTAGGGAGTGGTAAAACCGCTGTTGCGTTGATGAGCATGCTGCTGGCAAATGATAACGGCTATCAGGCTTGTATGATGGCTCCGACCGAAATTTTGGCCCGTCAACACTACGCCTCTATTACCGACCTTGTATCGGGAGACCTGGTGCGTGTTGCTATCCTTACCGGAAATACTAAGAAAAAGGAGCGTACTATTTTGCACGCGCAACTGGAGAATGGAGAAATCGATATTTTGATTGGAACGCATGCATTGATTGAAGATAAGGTTCAGTTTAAAAATTTAGGGCTGGTTGTGATTGATGAACAACACCGTTTTGGTGTGGAACAACGTGCTAAGCTTTGGCGGAAAAATATTATCCCTCCTCATATCCTTGTGATGACGGCTACACCAATTCCGCGTACTTTGGCAATGACCCTATATGGTGATCTTGATGTTTCTATTATTGATGAATTACCTGCTGGCAGAAAACCCATCGAAACAAAGCACCTTTTTGAAGGCCAGCGACTTAGGATGTTTGGTTTTATGAAGCAGGAAATTGCTAAAGGAAGGCAGGTTTATATTGTTTATCCTTTGATTAAGGAAAGCGAGAAATTAGATCTTTTACATCTCGAAGCTGGAATTGAGCAGCTGAGTTACCAATTTCCCCGACCCGATTACCAGATCAGTATTGTGCATGGACAAATGCCAAATGCAGATAAACAGTTCGAAATGCAACAGTTTATTGATGGTAAAAGTCAAATTATGGTGGCTACAACTGTAATTGAAGTAGGTGTTAATGTACCTAATGCTTCTGTAATGGTGATTGAAAATGCTGAACGGTTTGGTCTTTCACAGCTTCACCAGTTGCGTGGCAGGGTTGGCCGTGGGGCAGAACAATCTTTTTGTATCTTAATGAGTGGGAACAAACTCAGTAAGGAAGGCAAGATCCGTTTAGAAACGATGGTACGGACCAACAACGGGTTCGAAATATCGGAAATAGATCTGCAGCTTCGTGGTCCTGGTGATATTACCGGTACGCAGCAAAGTGGTGTGTTGGATCTAAAACTTGCAGATCTGGCTAAAGATCAGATAATTTTATCCGAAGCACGGAATACAGTTATTGAACTTTTCTCGGAAGATCCCCAATTAGAAAAACCTGAAAATGCTATTATAAAGGCATATCTGCAAAAGCTGGAAAGAGGAATTTCTTTTGATAAGATAAGCTAATTTGTATTGAGTTTAATTTTCTAATATTATAATTTTCTTTTCTCTCCTTTTTGCAATAAAATTCGCTATTGTATTATTTGTTTTACTTGTCGTAGTTTTGTAATAGTTTTTTTACGATTCAGCCCCTTATAATTATTATTTTACCCCCTTTTTTAAATTCCTAATATTCCTATCTTGCGTCTAACCAATTATGAACTGTTTAATTGACAAGTCTAAGTCAGGCGTACCTTATTCAGTAGTTTTATTTCGTCATAATTAGTTGTGTCTCAGATAAGGGGATTCATAATGGTTTACCGTGATTTATTGACTATCTATCAGAAGGCAAGAGTTCTATAGAGAAATTGATGTAGATAATTAATTCAATAAATCAAGTTATAATAATGCAAATACTGACAGTTCATGATTACTCATGAATATTAAATTGTATTACAATCAATATCTAACCAAAATAAATTGAAAACTATGAAAAAAAATCTATTGAGGACTTTTGCCAGAAGTAGCATGTTTCTTGTTTGCGGTGGTTGTCTGGTCTTTTCTCCACTTGCCAGCATGTCTGCCGAAACATCATTGCATGAAAAGGAACCCTTTGATTTTTACAAAATACCCCTCAAGGATATTATTGTGAAGGGGAAGGTTACAGATGCCAAAGGCCCAATTCCAGGGGTAAGCGTGAAGTTGAAGGGAGGCACAGCAACAGCGGTAACCGACGGCTCCGGAAATTTTAGCATTAAAGTGCCAGAAGATGCAACGCTGGTATTTACCTACGTAGGTTACGTAGATCAGGAGGTTCAGGTAAAAAACCAAACCAACATTAATGTACGGTTATCAGAGAATAACCAAAACTTATCTGAAGTAGTAGTAGTAGGATACGGAACCCAAAAAAAGGCGGTTGTATCTGGTGCGGTTGCTTCGGTTAAAGGTACTGAACTCGCTAAATCCTCATCGGTAAACTTAACCAATTCACTAGCCGGGCGCTTACCTGGTGTAACGGCTTTACAGGGGAGTGGAGAGCCAGGTTACGACGGTTCTACCATCAGAATCCGGGGGACAAACTCGCTCGGAAACAATAATGCACTAATTGTAATTGATGGTATCCCTAACCGTGCGGGAGGTATAGAAAGGTTAAATCCAAACGATATTGAAAGTGTATCGGTATTAAAGGATGCATCTGCTGCTATTTACGGTTCGCAAGCGGCGAATGGGGTAATCTTAATTACCACCAAATTGGGTAAATCAGGAAAGCCACAGTTTTCATACGACTTTAGTTATGGTTTACAACAACCTACACGTATACCGAAAATGGCTAATTCAGTACAATATGCCGAAATTCTGAATGAGCTGAATATTTTTGGTTCCGATATTAATCCAAATGAATGGTCGGCGGCATGGAACAGTTTTAAATCTACCGGTTCTTATACTTCTACAACTGGAAAAACAATTAACGCCGCTTATAAAGCTGATGAGATCAGGAAGTTTGGCGATGGTTCAGATCCGCTAAGATACCCTAATACTGATTGGTTTAAAACGACTTTTCAAAACTGGTCGCCTCAGCAAAGGCATAATGTTCAGATTAACGGTGGCAGTGAAAATGTAAAGTACCTGGTTTCGTTGGGCTATCTGAATCAGGACGGATATTATAAAAATTCTGCCACAGGTTACAAACAGTACGATATGCGGTTTAATCTCGAAGCAAAGTTGAGTAAATATATTACCACAACTTTAGGAGTATCGGCCAGAGAAGAAGATCGTAATTTCCCAACAGTTGGAGCCAGTGATATCTTCAGGTTTTTAATGAGGGGACGTCCAAATGAAATTGCGGTATGGCCAGATGGCAAGCCCGGAAAGGATATTGAATATGGTTATAACCCGGTAGTATCCACTACAGATTTAACGGGAACTAATAAAGATGTTAGAGATTACTTTCAAACTACCGGTAAAGTAGAAATTAAAATTCCTGGCGTGGAAGGATTAAAGGTAACAGGTATAGCTGCAATAGATAAATATTCTGGCAGACAGAAAAACTGGCAATTACCCTGGACACTTTACGATTGGGATAAAAAAACGTTTCAGGCCGATGGTGTAACGCCAGTATTAACAGGTACGGTAAGGTCGCAATATACCGATCCCAGGTTAAGGGAAACTGCTGGTGGGCAATTGGCGATCAACCTGACGGGAATGATTAATTATGATAAAAAAATTGGTGATCATACGATTGGTTTGATGGCTGGGGTAACCCGCGAAAAAGTTGATAATGATGGTTTTACGGCTTTCAGAAGATATTTTATTTCACAATCTGTTCAGGAATTATTGGCTGGTGATGAACGCGAGCAATCATTAGGTAATAATCCAGGCGATCCAAACAACTTATTCAAGAGGGCACGTTTAAGTTATTTTGGAAGGGCAGGATATAATTATAAGGAAAAATACCTTGCCGAATTTTTGTGGCGGGTAGATGGTTCTTACATCTTCCCAACCGATAGGCGTTTTGGTTTCTTTCCAGGCGTATCAGTTGGCTGGCGCTTATCAGAAGAGCCTTTCTTCAAGGAAAATGTTAAGTTCGTAAACAATTTAAAACTTAGGGCATCGTATGGTCAGATGGGAGCTGAGGCATATTTCGGAGATGCGCTGCAAGAATACCAATACCTCAGTTTAATGAATTTTGGAACCTATACGTTTAACGATCTTGTTACTAAAACGTTAACAGAAGGCAAAGTGCCTAATTTCAACTTTGGATGGGAAGTAGCCAATAATACCAACGTAGGTTTGGATGCATCCTTTCTAAATAACAAATTATCACTTGAATTAGATTATTTCTATAATAAACGTACAAACATTCTAATTAGCAGAGGTAGTTCAGTGCCTGAAAGCTCGGGCATTACCGATCGTTTGCCACCTGTAAATCTGGGAAAGGTAAACAACAAAGGTTTTGAATTTAAATTAAGCTACAATGACCAGGTTGGTGATTTAAACTTTGGAGTGAGTGTAAACGGGGGCTATGCGAAAAATAAAATCATTTTTTGGGATGAAACCCCTGGTGCTCCTGAATGGCAGTACTCAACTGGCCGCATAACCAATTCGTGGTTGGTATACGATTATGATGGTGTTTTTAAAGATCAGGCAGAAATTAATGCCAATACATTAAATTATGGTGCGCTAACCAGCACCTTACGTCCTGGTGATATGAAGTTTAAGGATATTAATGGTGATGGCAGAATCAATGCCGATGATAAAATCCGCCTGGATAAAAACGGCACACCAACTTTTACCGGAGGTTTTAATTTAAACCTGCAATATAAAGGGTTCGATTTGTCAGTACTCGTGCAGGGCGCAACCGGAGGAATGCAAATTGTAGGTATAACCGAATCTGGTGATATTGGTAATTTCCTGGAGTGGTCATACTTAAACCGTTGGAGCATTGATAATCCAAGCTCAGTAAATCCGCGTTTATCAAACCGTGGAGCTACCTATTATACTGATAGCAACAATGCATTAAACAATACTTATTGGTTGCGGAGCAATAATTACCTCAGGCTTAAAAATGTAGAGTTAGGCTATACCTTGCCAAATACCCTGGTAGAAAAAGCAGGACTGAATAGCGTAAGGGTTTATGCGAACGGATTAAACCTGGCTACGCTGGATAAAATCAAGATATGGGATCCCGAATCACCAAATGCGAGTGGCCAATATTATCCACAGGCCAGGGTAATCAATTTTGGTATTAAAGCCGCTTTTTAAAAGTGTAATCAAGTTTAACCGTTACAATCAAGAATATGAAAGCAATAAATAAAAATATAAAGCTCTATATATTAATTTTCACTACCATTTTTACAGCATCCTGTAAAAAAGATTTTTTAAATGTAGAATCACCTGGCCAGGTGCCGGCAGAATCAGTATGGAAAGATCCGGCAACCGCACAAGCCTTCGTTAATGATATCTATAACGGATTGGGTATTGGAGGTTTCTCTGAACAAATGCTAGCTTCTGTTTCAGATGAAGCCCTGTTTACCCACCCAACCCGCGGTATAGATCTGGTTAATAATGCTACCATTAATCCTTCTACATTAGGTTGGGTAGACGATACCTGGGCATATAAACAAATGTATAACCGCATCAGGGCATGTAATATTACCATCGAAAAAATAACCAGTGGCGATAATGGTTTGAGCAGCCAATCGTTAAAAGATCAGTTATTGGGCGAAGCGTATTTTTTAAGGGCTTATTTCTATCAGCAGTTATTACGCTTTTATGGCGCTGTACCCCTTATTACAAAAGTTTATGTGTTAGATGATAACTATAACGTAAAAAGAAATACGTACGAAGAATGTGTAAATTTTATTGTTAAAGATTGCGATGAAGCCAGCAGGTTGTTAACAGGTAAAACGTTAGATAAAGGGCGTACTACTGTAACTGCTGCATTGGCCTTAAAATCAAGGGTATTAATTTATGCTGCAAGCGACCTGCATGACAGGGCAAAACTTACTTCGAAAATTACAGGAATTGCTGCCCAAAAATTAGATTTTTTAAGTTATGCAAGTGGCAGCCAGGCCGATCGTTACCGATTGGCACAAACAGCTGCGAAAGCCGTGATGGATCTGGGTACAGGTTATAAATTAAATCTTTCTGCGCCCGCTACAGTAACAGATGGCCAGTTAAATTATAAAAGTATTGCCATGGGCGGAGCTAGTAAAGCACCGGGTATAGATGCTACTGCGTCATCAGAACTTATTTTTGCCCGTTATTTTATCATCCAGAACAATATTAAACATGCACAGCAGAATGGTCCGAATGGTTACCATAATTGGGCGGGAAATACACCTATTGGTTTGTTGGTTGATGATTATGAGATGAAAGATGGCAGTAAATTTAGCTGGACAAATACCACGCAGAAAGCTAATCCTTATCAGGATAGAGACCCTCGTTTTTATGCCACCATTTTATACGATGGTGCAGGTTGGAAACCGCGTGATAAAGCTTCGGGTGATGTTGATCCGGCTAGCCAAATCCAAACCGGTATTTATGATTTAATGGATAACTCTGGCAGAATTGACTTTAAAGGTTTAGATACACGTGCGAGTTCTATTGAAAACTGGAATGGCAGCTGGACTGGATACTATTACCATAAATTTATCGATCCGGATCCAACTATTGTTGATGCTTCTATGTCGCAGAATGTACCGTGGCCGTTTTTTAGGTATACTGAAGCGGTTTTTAATTATATCGAAGCGAGCATAGAACTTGGAGAATTAAGTAATGCTACCACCTGGTTAAACAAAATCCGTTTCAGAGCAGGTATGCCAGCTGTAACCGCTACAGATCAGGATGGACTTAGAGAAGCTTACCGTCACGAACGCCGTATCGAAATGGCTTACGAAGAACAACGTTATCATGATACCCGGAGGTGGTTAATTGCAGCTGAAACATTGGGCAGAAAAACCACTTATATTAAGGTTACCGGTAAATTCAAACCTGGCAAAACCATGTCGGCCCCTTATCATTATGATAATACCGTTTATGATTATACTTATACTCCAGTTGTAGAAAATGCACAGGAAAATAGGAGTTGGAACGATAAACTTTATTTCAGGCCATTTAGCCGAGATGAAGTAAACAAGAATAATTTGCTCGAGCAAAACCCGGGATACTAAACGTATCATTTAAATTTTAACCCGATGGATAGTATAAGGCTATTCATCGGGTTTTTTGCTTCAGTAAGTTGCTGAAATGAAGGTTTGTCAATAGGAAAAGGGTAGATGTTTAGTTTATATACTCACCGAATAACGAGCTCTTTACTTTATCAACTATATGCATAAATAATCCATCTTAAGCATTTATCTATTACTATTATTCATTTTCAAAGCTTAATTTTGCAGATAAATTCTTTTCAGTGTCAGATTCAAATTCCGTAATTGTTAAACAAGATCCATTCGCTGCCTTGCGGTACAAAGAATTCCGTTCTTACATCGGACTGAGATTTTTCTTTACTTTTGCCTATCAAATGCAAGCTATTGTACTTGGTATCTACATTTATCATTTAACTAAGGATCCCCTTGCACTAGGATTAATTGGACTTTGCGAAGCCATTCCGGCAATAACAATTGCACTCTATGGTGGTTATATCGCAGATAAAAGTGAAAAAAGAGGATTATTACTAAAAATATTCTCTGTTGTGTTTTTATGCTCGGTAACTATGCTGATCGTAACAAGCATTTACATGAAGCCTTATCTGTCTAACGATTGGATTGTAAAAATTCTATATGGTATGGTTTTTTGCATTGGTCTGGCAAGAGGTTTTTTCGGCCCCGCAAACTTCTCTTTGCAGGCTTCTATTGTTCCCAAAGAGATATATCCAAATGCAAGTACGTGGAGTAGTTCCAGCTGGCAAATGGCATCAATATTAGGTCCTGCAGCAGGAGGTTTAATCTATGGTTTTTTTGGGATTACAGTAACCTATATTGTGATTATTTCATTTATATTTATTTCATTAATCTGTATCTTTTTTCTAAAAGTGCATCCGCCTAAATTTCTTCCTAAAATGAGTATTGGGCAAAGCTTAACAGAAGGGATACAATTTGTGTTTAAAACCAAAATGATGGTTTGGGCGATGAGCCTGGATCTGTTTTCTGTGTTTTTCGGGGGGGCTGTAGCTCTTCTGCCTGTTTTCGCTAATGATATTTTAAAAGTGGGACCCGAGGGATTAGGTTTTATGCGTGCTGCGGCCTCAACAGGCTCTGTGATTACCATGTTGGCAATGACCCGTTTTTCGCCGATGGGAAAGCCCTGGAGAAACCTGCTTATTGCTGTTACCGGATTTGGTGTAAGTATTATTTGCTACGGGTTGTCTAAGAGTTTCTATTTAACACTATTTTTCTTGTTTCTGGAAGGATCATTCGACAGTGTGAGTGTGATCATCCGCCAAACCATCATGCAATTGCTTACGCCTGATGAGATGCGTGGGAGAGTATCAGCTGTAAATAGCATGTTTATAGGTTCGTCAAATGAAATTGGCGCCTTTGAATCTGGTTTGACCGCTAAATTAATGCGAACTGTTCCTGCAGTCGTTTTTGGTGGAAGTATGACCATTGGAATCGCATTTATTACCTGGTTAAAAACGAAGTCGTTAACCAGGCTGAGTTTGCAGGATATTAATGAACAAACCACTAAGGCTGTTTAGTTACTAAAAGAGTTGTCAACTTTAATAGCCTTTTGCTGAAAAGTTGACAACTCTGAAATTCATGTTTTAATTACCGATAAATTCTATTTTTATTGCAAATAATTTGGGCATGCCCCAAGCTGCGCAAGGGTCGGGCTATCCGTTTCAATCTTTTTTGAAGAAAAATCAAAAAAGGATTTCCACTGCTATCCCTCATGCAAAACCCATAGCAGTTAAAAAAGCGTCAGTTATACATTTGCCCTGGCCACCTAAACCCGATGGCACGGATGCCGGTAAAGTATATTGTTTTTATCAATGATATCGGCAGGAGGAACAGCGGGACTGAACCAAACCGAAGAACTACTGGAATTGCTTTCCAAAAAATAGACCTATTCTACTAACAGCATTTTAATTTTTTGTGCAGAAATTAAAATGGTCCGTGAGGACACGAACCATGGCGATAGAAATAAATTCAGGATGACGATTCCCGGTGTAGCGTTGTCAACTTTAATAGCCAGTTTGCTAGAAAGTTAAAAACTCTAGAATTTAAATATTTATTGTGTCTTTGTTTCTTGGTGGTGAAAAGCAAAAAATGGCCCGTGAAGGCACGGGCCATGGCTAAAATTAAAATTTTTTATTCTTACCCCAGATCAAATAAATAATCGAGCCCAGAAATGGGGCGAAAAGGATAATGATAAACCAGAGTACTTTTACCGTAAAACCCATGCTGCTGTTTCTCGATATATGGTACAATGCGGCTAATATTAAAGCCAGCCATAATATGGCTGCTATAACAATGATAATTGCGATGTGATTGCTCTCTACTTGTGCCAGTAACATGATTAAGAATATTGTTCCTTAAGCTTCAACAATCCTTTCGCCAATTTGTTGGCGCCACATGGCCTGATATAAGCCATTTTGTGCAATTAGTTCTTCATGTTTTCCCTGCTCAATAATGTGGCCTTTCTCTAATACATAAATTTTATCGGCATGCTTGATGGTAGATAACCGGTGCGCAATTAAAATGGTAATGTGATCGGTTAAATTTGAAACCGAACGAATGGTTTTGGTGATCTCCTCTTCTGTAATTGAATCAAGCGAAGATGTTGCTTCATCAAAAACCAAAATATCAGGTTGGCGTAATAATGCCCTGGCGATTGATAAGCGTTGCTTTTCTCCTCCCGATACCTTCACGCCACCTTCACCAATCAGTGAATCCAGACCCTTATCTGCCCTTGCCAATAAAGTTTGACAAGCAGCCTGGTTTAATACTTTATAACATTCCTCATCTGTAGCTTTAGGGTTTACAAACAACAGGTTTTCCCTTATCGTTCCCGAAAACAGCTGTGTATCTTGTGTAACAAAACCAATTTTTTCGCGTAAGGCATCTAAATCAATTGCGTTGCTGGAAATGCCATTGTATAAAATCTCACCCTCTTTTGCCGGATATAAGCCAACTAGTAGTTTTACTAAAGTTGTTTTTCCAGAACCGGAAGGACCGACAAAGGCAATGGTTTGACCGTTATGGGTTTTGAAAGAAATGTTTTCCAGGGCATTACGGTTGGCGGTTTGATGTTTAAAGCCAACTTCGTTAAAGGTTAAATCTTTAATTTTTTGAATTGAGGTTGGGTTCTCTGGTTTCTTATCAATTGGTGTACTCAGTATCTTTTTAAAGTTCCCTAAAGAAACTTCCGCTTCACGCCAGGCTAAAATTACATTTCCGAGTTCCTGCAATGGTCCGAAAAGGAAAAAGGAATAAAAAAGGAAAGTTAAATACTGCCCCGCTGTGATGGAATTATCAAAAATAAGCAATAGCAAAACCAAAATCATGGTACTCCGGACCAGGTTGACCGTGGTACCCTGAACAAAACTCATACTCCGAACATACTTTACCTTTTTGAGTTCGAGGCCTAAAATTTTATAAGTGGTTTTGTTTAATCTTTCAATTTCCTGGTTGGCCAGTCCCAGACTTTTTACCAGTTCAATATTTCTTAATGATTCTGTAGTAGAACCCGCCAAAGCAGTTGTTTCACCAACGATAGAACGTTGAATGGTTTTAATTTTCCGACTCAAAAACCAACTGACAAAACTGATGATTGGAATGGCTGTAAAATAAACCAAAGTAACCTTATAACTTATAGAAATGGAATAAACGATTACGAAGATCATTCCGATTAAGCTTACAAATAAGATGCTGATAAATGCGGTGATGAATTTTTCTGAGTCTAAGCGTACCTTTTGTAAAATACCCAAAGTTTCACCACTGCGCTGATCTTCGAAAACCTGGTAGGGTAATTTCAAAGAATGCTGTAAACCATCGGCATACATTTTGGCACCTACTTTTTGTACGATTACACTCGTAAAGTAATCCTGAAAATTCTTGGCTATTCGTGAAACCATGGCTGCACCAATGGCCAAGCCAATTAAACCCAGTGAGCCCCAAAGATACTGGGCATAGGTTAATTTGTCTTTTTGATTGATGAAACGGTCTAAAATTCTTCCGGTAATATATGGATCTAAAAGTGAAAAGCCAATATTGAAACCTGCAAGCAATAACGCCAGAACCACAATCCACTTGTAGTTTTTCAGGTAGTCTAATAATAATCCCATTAAAGTTTTGTTGTTTTAAATGCAAACATAAAAAAAGGGAACGGATAAAAATCCATTCCCTTTTTTTATGACTTTAAGCTAAGATACTTAGCTAACGTTTGTTTAAAATCCGTAACGTAAACCGATTTGGAACTGGTAAGGATTACCCGATGGGGTTACAATACCGGCATTGTTTACATTGTAATTAAATTTCTGGTTGGTGGCATCAAACGCCGGGTTTTGCAATGCATATAAAGCCTGCGAACCCAACGACTCGTTAACACCCCATGTTTTTTTGAAGATGTTGCCTACGTTGAACGCATCAACAGATAATTCAATCGTGTGGGTTTTGTACAGCTTGAATTTTTTGGTTACCCTAACATCAACAATACCGTAAAATCCATTAATACCACCATTACGCTGTGCAATCTGACCTGAGTATTTATTGATATAATCTTTCAAACTCTGGCTGGCCAAAGGATTATCCAAGATATTCTGTAAACCGTTACGCACGTTTGTGGCAACATTTGGGTTGTTCCTGTCGAAAATGAATGCCAGATCATTCGTGCCAACGAAATCACCATTGGTATTGGCGCCCGATAGTAAGCTGTAACGTGTTCCACCGATACCAGAGTAGCGTACACCGATGTTAAAACCTGCTAAACTTGGTGATGTTGCATAAAAAACAACTTTGTTTCTGAACTGATTATCAGAATAAGTCATGTTGCTTAAATTACGTGGATCATCTTTTATCGGTAATGATAAAGTTGATGTATTGGCCACGTTTCCGTTAAATGAAGTATTATCTTTTGTATCGTTGTATGTATAACTTACCGTAACCTCGCCATCTCTGAAATACTGCCAGGTAGCATCAAGCACAACCGCAAACTGGTTTACCTTACCATCACTGTTCATTTCTAATACACGGCCAATTTTATCGCTGATACGTCCTTTTTGCCAATCTGCTGCACCATTGGTAAGTGGGATACTTGCTAGAGGAACATATACTCCACGGTTGTCTTCATTCGATAACCTGAAATATGGATTAGCAACCATGTTGCGGTCTACATATACATAGTTGTTCCTGCCTAAAGTTGCATAACCTGCAATACCTACCCTTAATTTAGGAGTAAAGAAGTGACTATAAGACAAGTTTGATTTATAAACAACCGGCACTTTAGCATTTTCGCCGTAGGTGTTGATGGTTGCAAGCTGATATTGACTTAATGTTGGCGCGCTTGAAGGATCGTTTCTGTAACCTGTTAAATAGGCTGTAGGGATGCCAAGACGTGTATCAACCGTTCCGTAATGTTTACCATCAAAAGTTAAGTTGTTAATGGTGACATAGTTATTGATGTCAGAGGCAAATATACCTGCTCCAAAACGGACAAAGTCTGTTCTTTGTTCATTGATATCCCAGGTAAACTGTGCACGGGGCTGGATAACGAACGATTTTAGTTTATTATCGGTACGTACACCCAATTGATCAAATACCAGTTGATTTAATGGTGAGGAAGGATAATGCGCATAATCTAAACGGATACCAGCGGTTAAATCTAAACCTTTGGCCAGTTTAGTCTGCATCTGTGCATAAATACCGGCATTGATAATGTTCGAACGCACACTCGGATCGGCCATTAAAGGCACTTCCCTGAAATAACGGTAAGCGGTTCCATTCTCGTAATTATCAAAGTTAGGTACTTTAGTGGTTACTACAGGTGTTACACCGGGAGCGCTGGTAACTACATCTTTTGTACCTGCCTGAACATGGAAACGGCCATTCACCTCACTACCATACAATGATTTAGCATGGGTGTACATAAAATCGACACCAAAAGTATATTTTACCTTGTCGGTATTATAATAAAGGTTATCTACAAATTGCAATACGTTATTGGTAAAACCTTCCTGTGCAAAACGATGACCACCCATTTCGATATTGGTTGCCCTGTTTGTGCCGTTGATTACAGAAGTTACGCCTTCTACGATTACACGTGGAATATTCGATGAAGGCAATTGATCACCAGGAGAACTTTTTTGGTAAGTGTATAAATGCTGAACCTTTAATTCGTTTGTTAATTTCGAACTGATTGAGGTACGTAAAGTAGCCAACAAACTGTTATCAACATTTTTATCGTTACCGGTAGATTCATATAAATTGATGGCCGTATTATCTTCCAGGCCTAAATTATTACGGTCGTTGGTATAATTATCGCGGATGGTTAATAAGTTTTTTTCATTAATCTGCCAGTCTAAACGAGCGAAACCTGCGTCCGATCCTCTTTGTTTAGGGAATGAACCATACTGTTGCGAGTTTGCAACGCCGTATTTAGAGCGGGCAACGTCAACAAAGTAATCAAGTGTAGAACGGTTAATATTGTAACGCAACTCATCTGCCGGAGATTGAACATCTGCAATTAACAACGGGCGAGCATCTCGTTGATGATCCCAAGCCACAAAAAAGTGTAATTTATCCTTAATAATTGGTCCGCCCAATGAGAAACCGTACTGGTAGGTAGAAAAATCTGCCTGACGTTTATTTCCCCTTATATCGTATCCGCTTGATAACCAATCGGCACGGCCATAGGTAAAAGCGCTTCCGCTTAATGTATTGGTACCTTGTTTGGTTACCGCACTTACCGTACCACCGCCGCTACGTCCGTAAGTAACATCATATTGATTGGTTACTACTTTAAATTCGCGTACAGCTTCGATCGAAATAGAATATGGTGCACCGCTGCGGCTGGTTGTACTTCCTGCCGA
Organism: Pedobacter alluvionis; assembly: GCF_003664035.1. Classification (GTDB taxonomy): domain Bacteria; phylum Bacteroidota; class Bacteroidia; order Sphingobacteriales; family Sphingobacteriaceae; genus Pedobacter; species Pedobacter alluvionis. The sequence continues at coordinate 1,215,953 of NZ_RCCK01000011.1, read as the reverse complement.
TGTTGGGTTTTTTGCATTCATACCATCAATGGTGTAGTTGGTAGAAGAACCCAGCTGGCCAGAGATGTTACCGCCTCTGCTTAATGGAGATAAGTCCATTAATGAGGTAAAGTTACGTCCATTAACAGGCAACTGCGTAATTGCTTTTGCTGAAATGGCTGTAGCTGCGCCGATGTTCTCGATTTTGTTTTTTAAGGTTGTGCCTACCACTTGCACGGCTTCTAAATCCTGAGAAGCCTCTTGCATATTGATGGCCACTTTTACCGCATCGCCTTGATTTAAGTAATAACCTGTTCTGGTTTGCTCTCCAAAACCCACATAAATGGCTTTTACAGAATAAGGACCGCCCAACGGAAGCTCCTTAAAAGTATACTCTCCTTGTGCATTTGTAGAGGTTTTAGTGGTAAAACCGGTTGAGTTGTTCCGGATCTGGATGGAAACGCCTGGAATGGGTTTCTTTTGTTCATCCGTTACAATGCCCGAGATTGATGCCTGTGTTGTTTGTGCCATTACCGAATTAGTGGCATAGCATAAAAACAGTATCACTGCAATTAGTAAATTTTTAATCATGATCAGTTTTTTGATTTGTTATCTGACCGCAAAGGTGTTATTGTAATGTTAAGCTGGTGGCGATTTTATGTTATGAAATAGTTTAGAAATGCGGTCAATGTTAAGAAAACAGTATCAGCGGCATTTGAATAGTTGTTCGTACGTTTTTTGGATTTTATAAATGCCTTTTTAATGTATTGCACTTGCGTGAATATTTTACTTAAAAGTAATTTTAATATTACATATTGTTAATTTTAAATCTGTCTTTTCATGAAAAAAATCAGATATGAAAAAAATTAGCACTCTATTAGTCCTATTGGTACTAATTGTCTCATCTTGTAAGAAAGAGCCGCGGATTTCAAAGGAAACAAAGCTGTTTTCGAGATCCAATTCCAAGTTAACCAGTTCACGCCCATTAAATCCCGGTGATCCAAATTTAGATGCAACCTGGGACTGGACCCAGCACAGTTGGACTGCTTACTTCAACAATGCCAATGGATCTGTTGGTAGTGTTACTACATTGAATCCTTTTATTGATGGCGCTCAAAAAGTTTACGGTAATGTTGATGTTTCAAAAGCAGATATGTATCCTGCCAATGGATGGATGCTGGTATCGCGCGATTTTGGAACCCCAACCGAAGCCAATGCCTATCCGTTTTTATTGCTTTATAATAAACATAGGGGCATTTTGAGGGTATGTGTATTGAGGACTTACGATGTTCAATCATCTTATCAACAAATCACCCTTGGTTATGCTACCAATACAACGTATCCAAAATTCTTTTTATACAGTAGTACAAAGCCTCCTTATGCATGGACTGTTGAATATCCGGCTAATCCGGTTAATACTCAAAGCAGCGACTACAAGCAAACGGCAGTTACTTTTGCAGGAGTGCAACAGTGGATGATTGCAGATTTTGATGTCAATGGATATAGTGCAACTTTTGATGAAAATACCTCATTCAATATTAGTGTTTCTGAAGTGACACAATCTGATGTTGTTTTAAATGGAAACATACAATTAGATGGTACTGCTCAACCACAGGCAGCTGGAGGGCCTAGCGCAATAGGAATAATTAAAAATGCAGAAAGCTTTTATGCTAAAACTGCAGAAGGTGTTGCAAAGGTTTTAAAAATACCTGAGACAGATGCTGCAGGTAGGATTGCAGGAGGTGGCGCGCTATTTTTAAAGAGTATATTGGGATTAATAACAGGTTTTTCGGGAGGGGAATCGGCAGTGCCCTATAATATTAAACTGAAGGGAACAATCAACCAAACCGGATCGATTAAATTAACATCACCAAAAACATCTTTTAGTGTGTATTTAAAACCATTAACAGGTAGTGTAGCCTACCGTGCTGTACAAAATATTCCCTGGGGAGTTTTTTATCTGGAAACTTCAAATGCGATTGTTGAGGACTTTACTCATTACACTTGGGTAACGGATGAATATGGTTATCCAGGAGAGGTTTATGATGGCTTTAGTAGGTCAGTAAAATTCAATCCAAATTTCTTTGCTAATTCACTAGTGATTAACCCAGCGATTGCTAATGATGTAGCAAGTGTAGAAGCATGGGGTGCCAATACAGGGGTTGACTTTGTTCCAGTATCGGTATTTGACCAAGCTGAAAGGTCGATATGGGCTGCTAAAAATGAATATCCATTACAACTTGGAGTAAAAATTACATTTAATAATGGAAATATTGTCTATAAGCTTTTTTCATTTTAATTCTGGCAAGGTTAGTTATAAAAATAGATTTACCTCCAGTTACTGTAAATAAAGAGGTTATATCATAAATATAGATTTGTCATCCTGAGCCTTTCGAAGGACCTATTTAAATACGCTTTAAGGTGTTTCGACAAGCTCAACATGACAGCATCTGGGCTGAATTGCCTTTATGATATAACCTTTTTGTGTTAAACTGGGAGTTAACTTACTTCTTTTCAGCGATATATTTATCACTAAACTTTTTATCCAATTGTTTATGCAGATTATCCAGGTTAATATCCCTGCCCTGAATAAAAGCCTGTTCTACTTTATTGGTGCGCATATCCAAAGCATCACCGGTAGAAATAAATAAAGTAGCGTCCTTACCTGTTTCTATGCTTCCAATGGTTTTATCTACACCCATCGCTTTTGCTGCGTTTAAGGTAATGGTAGATAGCGCCTTTTCTTTATCCAATCCCCATGCTGTAACCGTACCCGCCATAAAAGGCAAATTGCGCTGTTGCCAGTAACCATCAATACTTAATACTACATTTAAACCTGCATTAGCCAATACGGCAGCATTTTTATATGGCATATTTACATCATCGTCATTGTTATTGGGTAAGACATGTGGCTGTTTTACCACCAGGGTAATGTTGTTTTCTTTCAGGAAATCGATGATCAGATACGCTTCATCTGCTCCGTTGATTACCGGGGTGATACCAAATTTCCTGGCGAAATTAACTGCTGCAACAATATCCTTCTGGCTATCCGCAGTGATAAATAATTTTTCGCTGCCGGCAAATACTTTCTTCATCGCTTCGAAACGGGTATTGATTACTTCGGGTTTCCCCATTTCGGAATAGGCTTTTGCTTCAGCAAAAAACGACGTTAACTGCGCAATTGCAGCCTGCGTTCTTTCTGCTAGCACTTCCGGCGATAACTGTGGTCTGCCGAAGCCACCAAAGCCACCTCTAAAACGAGGTGTAACCGGCCAGGTAACATGCATGGCATCGTCGGTTTTAATTGCCGCATCTTCCCAGTTCCAGGCATCAAGCTGAACCACTGATGAACTGCCTGAAACGGTACCGCCCTGTGGCGTTGGCTGTGCCATTAACACACCATTACTGCGCAAGGTGGCCGGAACTTTCGAATCTGTATTGTAAGCCACGATAGAACGGATGTGCGAATTAAAATCACCTATTTCCTGAAAATCCAGGGTCGCTTTTACGGCTTCAATTTCTGTTAAACCCAAATTGGTGGTGGCTGCAATAAAGCCAGGATAAATGTGTTTGCCTGTAGCCACAATACGCAGTACATCATCCTGTGGCACTTGTCCGTTAGCCGTAACCGAAATAATTTTTCCGTTGCCAAAAAGGATGGTTCCGTTTTCAATCACTGTTCCATTACCCACGTGTACGGTTGCACCGGTAATGGCGATGGTTTTACTTTGTTTTTTAGCTGGCGAAATGTTAGCCTGTGCAAAACACATCAGGCTTGTTGTCGATAAAGCCAGGCTGAGTAGATATCTGTTAGTGTGCATGTTCTTTCTCGGTTAATTCTGCTGAATAGTTTTCTAAAGTTTCACAATTGTACAGGCGTGGTGCATCGCCCAAGGGGCGTTGCGTACGGCCACCTTTACTTTTGCTCTCTAACATCTTTTGGATCAGACGTGCTTTTTCTGCCTGTTGCGTTTTAATTACCTGCGTGTCTTTATCAATATCCCAGTAGGCAATGCCATCTACAAAAGTTTTTTCCACCCTTGCATAAATAGAAAGCGGATTGGCTGTCCAGATTACCACATCGGCATCTTTGCCTGCTTTTAAGCTACCTACTTTGTCGTCAATATGCAGCATCCTTGCCGGATTAAGCGTTACGAATTTCAGTGCATCTTCTTCAGGTACATTACCGTATAAAACTGATTTGCCTGCTTCCTGGTTTAAATGACGGGCCATTTCTGCATCATCAGAATTGAAAGCAGTGGTTACACCAACATTGTGCATAATTTTTCCGTTGTAAGGAATAGCCTCGGCCACTTCGTTTTTATAAGCCCACCAATCAGAGAAGGTCGAGCCTGCAATGCCATGCGCTTTCATTTTATCGGCCACTTTGTAACCTTCTAAAATGTGCGTAAAGGTGTTGATTTTGAAGCCTAAACTATCAGCGACATGAATTAACATGTTAATTTCGCTTTGTACATAAGAGTGGCAGGTAATGAAACGTTTGTTGTTCAAAATTTCTACAATGGCATCCAGTTCAAGGTCTTTACGTACGCTGTTTCCTTTTACCGAAAGCGCTTTGGCATATTCTTTTGCCCGGGTAAATTCATCCACAAAAGTTTGCTCAACACCCATACGCGTAACCGGGAAACGGGCGCCGGTACCAAAATTACTCTGTTTAACATTTTCGCCAAGCGCAAATTTGATAAAACCATCGGCACCTGCAAATTTCAGTTCCTCTGGCGATTTACCCCAACGTAATTTAATCAATTGCGACTGGCCACCAATAGGGTTTGCCGAACCGTGTAAAATATGAGAAGTGGTTACCCCTCCAGCCAGTTGACGGTAAATGTTTACGTCTTCTGAATTGATGATATCGGCCACACGTACTTCAGCAGAAACCGATTGTGCACCTTCATTAATGCCACCCGCGCCAGCAATATGCGAGTGTTCATCAATAATACCAGCGGTTACATGTTTGCCTGTAGCATCGATCACTTTAGCGCCGCTTGCCGAAAGATTTTTACCAACGGCTTTAATTTTTCCATTTTCTAAAAGTACATCCGCACTTTGAAGGATGCCGTCTTTTTCGTTCGTCCAAACGGTGCTGTTTTTAATCAGTACGGTTTCTTGTTTAGGGAGCTCGGTACTACCGAAAGCCGAGAAAGGATAAATGACCGGCCCCAAGGCCAAAGTAGCATTAGGTTCTTCTTTTTTAGGTGTTTCTTTAGCTGCTTCTTTATAAGTAGCCGTAAATCTTCCTGTTTTACCATCAGGCAATGCCGATTCGCCTTTTAAGGTAACCGGATTTGCCGAAGTGATGTAACCGCTTAAACGGATATCGCCTATTGGATTTTTCTTTAAGTTGAAATTGATGCTGATCCAATCGCCATTTCTGGTAAAGGTGGCCGTAGTTTTTACGCTATCTGCACCAGCTCTTTCAACTGCCGCGGTAGATCCGCCACCCGTGCCGGTAATTTTTAAGGTTAAAGCGCCAACACCATCAACATTTAAATTGTAAGTGCCACGTACATCGCTTACGTCCATCTTATTTACCACAAAACGTTTGCCCTGTACCCAGTTTTCGAAAATGATGTTCCCGTTTTTGAACAGGTTATCAGATGAGATTAAAAAGTTAGCAACTTTTCCTTTTTCCAGGGAACCAACTTTATCGCTGATGCCCAAAAGCGAGGCAGGGATTTCAGTAACAGATTGTAAGGCTTGTTTTTCAGTTAAGCCATTTTCTATCGCTGTGCGGATGTTCGCCCAAAAATCGCGATTGTTTTCTAATCCAAATGCTGTTAAGGCAAATTTAATTCCCGCTTTTTCCAATGCAGCAGGATTGGTTGGCGCCAGTTCCCAACCTTTCATTTGTGATAATGTTATATTTCTGGCTTCTGCCGGATCTTCCACATCGTAGGCTTTAGGGAAAGTTAAGGGAATGATTAAACTTGCTCCGGTAGCTTTAACTTCATTAATGCGCTGGTATTCATCGCCAGTAGATTTAATGATGTATTTCTTGCCGAATTCTTTCCCGATTTTATCGGCACGCAGGATGTTCTGCCAGCCGTCAACTTCAAAAATCTGTGGCATGGCTTGTTGTTTGGCAAATTCATCCAGCGAGATATTATATTCATCTTTTTGCTTGCCATACCATTGTGCATCGTAGTAGGTTTGGCGTAATAAGGCAATAGAACCCATTAATGAAGTAGGGTAATCGTTTGATGAACTTCCTTTGTTAAATGAATAGTTTGCTGCGGTCTGGTCCTTTAAAAATACGCTATTGTCGGCGCCCTCGTTTAAAGTTACCACAGCAGAAACTCCACGTGCAATACCGTCGCGGTTAATTACATTTACACTCCCGAAACCAACTTTGCGTAATTCATCCGCTTTTTTGCTGTCGGTAGAAAAGATGCTTTTTACATAAGTTTCTGGCCTGATGGATTCATTCCAGCCATAGGCACCTTTTTTGGTGGATACAAAAATAGACTGACGCTGGCCGCCGAAACTGCGTTGCTGTGCAGGTGCTTCGGCCAGACCATAGCTCGTAAAAGCATCAACCAGTGATGGATAAATAAATTTTCCTTTTAAATCAATCACCACATAACCTTTGGGCACGGCTAAGCCAGCTCCAATAGCCTGAATGGTTTGTCCTTTAATTAAAAGGGTAGCATTTGTTAGGGTTTGGTTGGCATTTGCCACTATCGTTGCATTGGTGAAGGCAAACATTCCAGGCCTGGTATCAAAAGAGCCGTTAACAGGAAAGGAGGTTTGCTGTGCAAACAGAAATGTAGCAGAAAATACCAGCCAAAGTGCAGGTAAAATTTTCTTCATAATAAGCTTAGGTTTTAATTTGTTTAAAACTAATATAAATAAGCGTTCAATCTGTTGAATATCCTATTTTTTACAATTAATGTCTATTTTTGAATCATAGAAATTTATTAATATGAACGATATTTTAAAAAGTGCCCACTCTGGATGGCGCTATGTGGTTTTTCTTTTATTGATTATAGCTGTTGCTAAGGCTTTAGCTGGCTGGTTCGGGAATAAAACCTATACGGAAGGCGATAGAAAGCTAAATGTTTTCGCTTTAATCAGTGCACACATTCAATTGTTAATTGGTTTGGTGCTTTATTTTAGCGAGGGCTGGTATAAGTTGAGCAGTGCGGGTGCACCAGCGGTACGTTATTTTAAAATGGAGCACATCACGATGATGGTAGTTGCAATTATTTTAATCACGGTAGGTAATGCAAAGTCGAAAAAGTTAACTGAAGCTGTTGCCAAACACCGTACCATCGCTATTTTCTTCGGATTGGCGCTAATTTTAATTATTATAGCTATTCTATTAATGGTTAAGGCAGTACCCGGAAGATCGTTTTTTGGGGTTTCTTAAATGGATATTTCTTGCAATTAATATAAATCCTGCTTTAAAAGAGCGGGATTTTTTTCGTTTTAATGCACTCGCTTTTTACCACAAAGTACACAGAGGAAGAGCACGGAGGTCGCTGAGTCTTCATTGGTGGTGAAGCTCCCTCGAGCCGTCATTTCGAGCGAAGTGCAACGCAGCCGAGAAATCTGTCTCGAGATAGATCTCTCCATTTCGCTGCGCTCCAGTCGAGATGACGATATTGTGTAAAAGATTTTTCGCTGCGCTCAGGATGACAAAATAAGTTAGGATCCGCAGATTACGCTGATTTACGCAGAGGGAAACTTGCTATCTTATATTTCCTTACATTCCTTATATGGTTAACAATAAATTTTTGCTTGCTTTGCGCTGACCTTAGCGTTCTTTGCGGTTAGAAAAGAGATCTTACCTTAAAAGATCTTTCGCTGCGCTCAAGATGACAAAATAAGTTAGGGCCTGCAGATTACGCTGATTTACGCAGAGGGAAAACTTGCTATCCTTAACATTCCTGATATGTTCAGCAATAAGCTTTTGCTTGCTTTGCGCTTACTTTAGCGTTCTTTGCGGTTAGAAAAGAGATCTTACCTTAAAAGATCCTTCGCTGCGCTCAGGATGACAAGTGGATTAACACTCACGCCTTCGGACTTCTGACTCCAGACTAAACTTATTTTCATAAATATTTCGGTTTTTCAAAATTCTTTATATTTTTGTGGCTCATGATCAACAATATACATACATGGCTTTGGCAAAGTAATTCGAATGAATTGCGCTGGCTGCGTATGAACAAAATATAGTTTATCAACCTAAACCTTATTAAAGAACCATTAAAGCCCGGCGTAGAACCACACGCCGGGCTTTTTATTGTTGAAAAAAATACGAGAATGCAAACCATAAGCCTTACACCATTTTACCTTTATCATGTATAAAATAAATACGACTTACAAAAAAATGCTTGCCGATACTACTACGCCAGTGAGCATTTATTTACGCTTACGTGATGTGTACCCTAACAGCATCTTGTTGGAAAGTTCAGATTACCACAGTAGAGAAAACTCCATGAGTTTTGTTTGTGCTGATCCTGTTGCCGGAATTATCTTAAAGGGATCACGGTTGGAAACCTATTTCCCCGATGGAGCAGTAGAAATTACCGAAAGTAAAAACCTGATTGATGAAATCGCGGATTTTAAGGACAAATTCAAAGAAACCGAATTGCCTGAAATCAAATTCATTTCGAGTGGCCTGTTTGGCTATTTTACCTGGAACGCTGTGCAGCATTTTGAAGATATCAAGTTTACTTCCGCAACACCTGAAGGGGAGGAGATTCCGGAGATGCAATACCACTTGTACCGTTATATCATCGCCATCGATCACTTCAAAAACGAAATTACGCTGTTCAAAAATACTTTCGAAGGAGAAGAAGAAGGTGGACTTGAAAAAATGGAATACCTGATCCAGAATAAAAACTACCCTGAATATAAGTTTCAACTGCGTGGTGAGGAAAGTTCGAATTTAACCGATCAGGGTTTTATGGATTTGGTGGAGAAACTTCAAAAGCACATTTACCGGGGTGATGTTTTTCAGATCGTTCCTTCAAGAGCATTTAAACAGGCATTTTCTGGCGATGAATTTAATGTGTACCGTTGCCTGCGTTCGATAAACCCATCGCCTTACCTGTTTTACTTTGATTACGGTAATTTTAAATTATTCGGCTCTTCACCGGAGGCACAGATTACGATTAAGAATAATTCGGCAAATATTTTTCCCATCGCCGGAACATTTAAGAGAAGCGGAAACGATATTGAAGATGCTGAACAGGCCCGTAAATTAGAACAAGACCCTAAAGAAAGTGCTGAGCACGTAATGCTGGTTGATTTGGCCAGAAACGATTTAAGCCGGCACTGTAACCGAGTTGAAGTAAAATCTTTTAAAGAAGTGCAGTACTATTCGCACCTGATCCACTTGGTGAGTAAAGTAAGTGGTCATTTGCAGGAAAATGTAAGTGCTTTTAAAGTCGTTGCCGATACCTATCCGGCAGGTACTTTAAGTGGTGCGCCAAAATACAAAGCCATGCAGCTGATTGATGAAAACGAAAAACTGGGCAGGAATTTTTATGCCGGTGCCATTGGTTTTATGGGTTTCAATGATGATTTTAACCACGCCATCATGATCAGGACGTTTATGAGCAAAAATAATGAACTGCATTACCGTGCAGGGGCTGGCATTGTAGCCGATTCTGTCCCTGAAAATGAGATGCAGGAAGTAAATAATAAAATTGCCGCATTGCGCAAAGCGTTGCAGATGGCAGAGGGAATTTAGTGAAGATGTAAAATGGATGAAGTGAGATGGATGATGTAAATAAGGAGAAAATACAATGGAAAATATAAATAAAAAAACCGTGTTGGTTATTGATAACTACGACAGTTTTACGTACAATCTTGTGCATTTAATTAACGAAGTAGGTTACGAAGCAGAAGTTTGGAGAAACGACAAATTCGAGCTGGCCGATGTAGAAAAGTATGATAAAATTTTACTTTCGCCGGGTCCGGGTATTCCGGAAGAGGCGGGCTTGTTATTGGATGTAATCAAAACCTATGCGCCAACTAAAAGTATTTTTGGCGTATGTTTAGGTCAACAGGCCATTGCCGAAGTATTTGGCGGTACTTTATTGAACTTAGGCAGGCCCATGCACGGAATAGCCACACCGGTAACCGTTGTAGATGGCGATGAGCCTTTATTTTGGGAATGCCCGCAAACTATAAATGTTGGTCGCTACCACAGCTGGGTAGTGAGTAAAGATAATTTCCCTTCATGTTTAAAAATTACGGCCAGAGATCATAAAAACGAAATCATGGCGTTAAGACATGAAACGTTTGATGTACGCGGGGTACAGTTTCATCCCGAAAGTGTATTAACGGAGCATGGCAAACAGATGATGGAGAATTGGTTAACGTCGACTCCCTAGGGCTTTATTCATCCGGTCGTCATTCTGAACTTGATTCAGGATTTTACTGGGATTAGTTAACTTTTAGATGGTTAAACAAATCCGATAGCTATCGGATCAGCAAGACAAATTAGTAAAATGAACATATTAGATAAAATCGTATTACGTAAAAAGGAAGAGATTGTTGCTGCAAAAGCTTTGGTTTCTGTTCAGGATTTAGAAAATTCGTTGCATTTTAACCGAACGCCTTATTCTTTTAAGGAGTTTCTACTGGCTGAAGACCGTACTGGGATTATTGCAGAGTTTAAGCGCCGATCGCCATCAAAAGGTTTAATTAACGGAATTGCCGATGTTGCAGAGGTAACGCAGGCTTATAACGCTGCAGGCGCATCTGCACTTTCGGTTTTAACGGATTTAGATTTTTTTGGTGGTAAAACCGATGATATTCTGGCTGCCCGGGCGGCAAATAATATTCCGATCTTAAGAAAAGATTTTATGATTGATGAATACCAGATCCTGGAAGCAAAAGCCTGGGGTGCTGATATTATTCTGCTGATCGCTTCAATTTTAACCCCTCAGCAAATCAATGATTTCGGGAAATTTGCCAAAGGCTTAGGCTTGAATGTGCTTTTAGAAGTGCATAACCTGGAAGAGTTGGAGCGAAGCATTTGCCCGAACCTGGATGCTATTGGTGTAAATAATAGAAACCTTACCGACTTTACGGTCGACATCCAGACCTCCTTCGGACTGGTGAACAAAATCCCGGATGAGTTTTTAAAGATCTCAGAAAGCGCCATCAGTAATCCGCAAACCATTAAGGAATTAAAAGCAGCAGGTTTTAATGGTTTTTTGATCGGTGAGAATTTTATGAAAACGGATAATCCGGGAAATGCTATTAAAGAATTTGTAGCACAAATATAGTTCTCGTTAAACCTCGCAGGTTTTGGAAAGCTGCGAGGTTTATATTGCACTTTGCCTCTAAACTAAGCACTTCAGTCTTTTGTTAAATAAACCTGATAAAGCGGAAAACCCACAGCGAGGTACGAGCGAGGATTTGAAGCGATAGCAGGGCTTTTGTAACCGAAATGCACAGATCCCTGTTTTCCTAAGAATAATATTTTAGACCGCCTTAATGACCTTAATGCATCTGTGTGTTGAATTGGCCGTGTTGCCATGGAAGCGATAACAATCTCTTTTCTCCAAATTGAATTAAAAACTTTTATTGCATCAACATGGTTTGTTAATGGATTTACACATTGGCAAATTTCGTATATTTGTCTAATTACATGGGAAAACAAAAAACATATGATACTGCCGTAGTGCAGGAACGGGCAATTTTAGTTGGAGTGGTTACACCTGGCGAAAAAGAAGCCCAAACGAAAGAATATTTAGATGAGCTGGCCTTTTTGGTAGATACAGCTGGTGGGAAAGTGGAGAAGGTTTTTACGCAAAAAATGCTTAAGCCGGAGCGTGCCACATTTGTGGGTACAGGTAAGCTGGAAGAAATTAAAGCGTACGTAAAATCAGAAGAAATTGATGTAGTAGTTTTTGATGACGAATTATCGCCGTCGCAACTGCGTAATATCGATCGTGAGCTTGGGGTTAAGGTTTTGGATAGAAGTAATTTAATTCTTGATATTTTTGCCAACAGGGCCCAAACTGCACAGGCAAAAACACAGGTAGAACTGGCACAATTACAATATGTTCTGCCGCGGTTAACGGGTATGTGGACCCACCTGGAACGCCAGAAAGGTGGTATCGGGATGCGTGGTCCGGGTGAAACCCAGATAGAAAGTGACAGAAGGATTATTTTAAATAAAATCTCTTTGTTAAAAGAGCGTTTAAGAAATATAGACCGGCAAAACGAAACACAGCGCAAAAACCGTGGTCAGTTAATTCGGGTAGCTTTAGTAGGTTATACCAACGTGGGTAAATCTACCATCATGAATATGTTGTCGAAATCGGAAGTATTTGCAGAAAATAAACTGTTTGCCACTTTAGATACGACTGTTCGTAAGGTGGTAATCGAGAATTTGCCTTTTTTACTTTCTGATACCGTTGGGTTTATCCGCAAGCTGCCTCACCATTTGGTAGAATGTTTTAAATCTACGTTAGATGAAGTGCGCGAAGCTGATTTGCTGATTCATGTGGTTGATGTATCGCATCCAAACTTCGAAGATCAGATCAATACGGTTAACGAAACCTTAAAAGATATCGGCGCAATTGATAAAGACATGATTTTAGTTTTCAATAAAATTGACGCTTATGTTTCGCCAGAGATTGATGATGAAGAGGATGATGGTAAGCTTACTTTAGAAGACTTCAAAAAAAGCTGGATGAGCCATGATAAAGTGCCGGTTTTGTTTATATCGGCTACAGAAAAAGAAAACCTGGAAGAGTTTAAAACATTATTGTACGATAAGGTTAAAGCTGCGCATGTGGCAAGGTATCCGTATGATAGCAATTTATTATATTAGATTAAATTCCGTCGATATATTGCGGAAATAAGTCTTACAGCTTTTAAACATAAGCCTCAGTTTGATAATATTTAGATATTTCTAACTTAGAATCGTCACCCTGAATTTATTTCAGGGTCTATTTGCAGTTGAGATGCTGAAATGAATTCAGCAGGACGATCGCCCTAGAATAATATTAACCGAACTCGGGTTGTGGGTTCAAAAGTTTTACATTTTTAGAATATTTATTATTGATACCATTTAATATCAGCAGACTAGTGATGGTCTGATAATTGATTATTGGCTATTGATAATTTTAAAACCTTATCAATTTAATATTATCTACCTTGTATGGTCTGATAATTGATTATTGGTAATTGATAATTATAACATTATGGAAAGTAAACGTCAGCAGAAATTTGCAGGAGTATTACAAGAGGAGTTGGCACAGGTTTTTCAGCGTGAAGGTGCTGCATTTTTGCCTAATACATTGGTAACCATTACCCGCGTAAGGGTTTCGCCCGATCTGGCCGTAGCCAAAGTTTACCTGAGTTTTTTTAATACCAATAATACCACACTTTCAATCAATACGGTTAATTCGCATGCCGGAGAGATCAGATATAAATTGGGAAGCAGAATCCGTCACCAGGTAAGGGTGGTACCAGAACTTACTTTCTTTGTGGATGATACCAACGAGTATGTTGAGCGTATGGATCATCTTTTTGATAAAATTGCCAAAGAGCCCAGACAAAAAGACGAAGACAGCGAATAATTTTTTGTGAGGAAGCTAAGGGAACCCGTTAATTTCTTCACTCATTTTATACCGGCATTAATTGCAATTCCGGCTGGCTATATGTTGCTTCAGAAATGCAATACGCCTGTTGAATATACCGCTGCCTGGATTTATAGCATCGGCACCTTTATCCTTTTTGGTGTAAGCGCCATGTACCATGGTTATCCGGCTAGCGATTATGGTGTGCGCTTTTGGCAAAAATTCGATCATTGCTGCATCTACCTGATGATAGCAGGTTCTTATACGCCAACTGCTTTACTGGTTTTTGATGGCTGGCTGCGGTGGAGTTTGTTCGCTATTGTATGGATTATTGCCATTGTGGGCTGTCTGCTCAAAATCTTCAACCGATTAAAAAGTACAGCCATATCGTTATCCATTTATATCTTAATGGGTTGTTTAATTGTGCCTTTGCTACAGAAAATGCTTGGGACTTTGCCCATCGGTGCAATTTTCTGGTTATTGCTTGGAGGCATTTTTTATATTGGCGGAACTTATTATTATGCGAAGGATAAACAACTGTCAAGATGGATGCACAGTCATGAATTATGGCACCTGTTTGTAATCGGCGGAGCTTTATCGCACTACATTTATAACTTCGTATATATCTTTAAATAATTTCAGATGCAAACTTTCGAGCAGGTTATTCAATCAAATGCTGCATTGATCCAAAAAGTTGTTGATTTTGATGTAAAACACGACCAGTTTCTGCCTTTGGATTTTACAGCGGCCAATACGGAATTAACAGACAGAATTTTAGATGATACCGATCTGTTTTCTGATTGGGTAAATGAAAAGCTGGCTAAAAACAATGCGCGTTACGGAATTGGCGGATACAACGAACACCGCACTATTTACTCGCGAAGCACACATTTTGATACTGAAGAGGAACCCCGCAGGTTACATTTAGGTGTAGATATTTGGGCTCCGGTTGGAACACCTGTCTATAATTTTTATGATGCCAACGTTCAGAGCTTTGCCAATAACAACAACTTTGGTGATTATGGTACAACCATTATTTTAGCTTATGAAATAGATGGTTTTAAATTTAATGCATTATACGGGCATTTAAGCCTGGATTCGTTAAATGGGCTGGAGCAGGGTAAATTTATCCCTGCAGGAGCCAAAATCGCAACCTTAGGCTCAAAAGAAGAGAACGGTTACTGGCCACCACACCTTCATTTTCAATTAATCGAAAATATGGAAGGATTAAAAGGCGATTATCCGGGCGTTTGTAAGTTTAGCGAAAGGGAAAAGTATTTAGCCAATTGCCCTGATCCGGATTTAATTTTGAAGGTTACTTTTTCTTAGTTTTTAACCGCAGAAATATTTTAATGTAATCGTCATTGCGCTATGCTGCAGTCGAGATGACGTCTCTGTAATAAAGTTATCGATGATTTTTCCGTGTTTTCTGTGCTTCCGTGGCAAACAACTCCTCTTCTCTCTGCGAAAAACTTTGCGTTCTCTGCGGTTAAAACCGTAAATTAGTACAATGAAACACCTGTTCACCATTTGTTTACTTTTCAGCTGTTCATGGGCCATTGGCCAGGTTCAGTTCAAATCTGGTAAAAGTGGTTTTACAAACTTTTTAAGAGAAAACACCATTTATCCCCAGTTTTCTAAAGATAATTGTATTCAGGGGACGGTAAACGTGAGTTTTAAGCTTAATGCACAAGGCAAGGTCTATTTCTCAAAAGTGAGCAAAGGAATACTGTCTGACCTAGATGAGGAAGCATTGCGGTTAGTGCGTTTAAGTAGTGGTAAATGGCAGGTTCCGGTGGGTTACGATACTACGGTTTCGATTATAGCACCCGTAAATTTTGTACTATCGGGCTATAATTGTGAAGGAAAATCCAGCGAAGCCATTCAGGAAGCAATCCGTACTTATTTGGCTGAAGAAGGTTTAACCAATTCCGTAATTAATTTCTATAAAAATATCGATCAGGCAAAACCTGGGCAGGAAGCCCAGATAATTGCCGTTAAAAACCAGTTGGGCATTGATGATGAGTATCTGAGCGACCGGATTAAAATGGCGCTAAAGAAAATCAAACAAGGCGACAATCAAGGCGCCTGTGAGGATTTTTTATTTGTTAAATATATAGGGAGTAAAATGGCTGATGATTATTTAGCAAAGTATTGTAAGTAAATGAAAAACGCCAGCAGATTTTTTGCCTTATTGGATATGATCAGTATCCTGTTGCTTGCTAAACAGTTTTGGCAGATTTTAACACATCTGAACGAAATCCCTGATCAGATTCTTTCGCAGGCCAAAGTTATTTTACTGTTGCCTTTGTTTGTATCGCTTTTTGTATCGGTAGCAGGTTTAATCTTATTTAAGAAATTCGGTTTTATTACCTATTATATTCAGTTTCCATTCCGTTTAGTGGTATGGATATTTTCTATTGGCTTTATTACTTATTTACCGGAAGTGTTAAACCTTGGCGAAAGGTGGTTTGATATTTTATTTCGGATCTGTTTCATTGCCGAATTTTTCAGATTATATTTTACCATTAAAATTCATCGCTCATCCTTCTGAAGCCTTTTGTAAAACCACTGTTATGGCTGCCGGGAGAATTTTTGCTTCAACAGTATTTACCCTGCCAATGTATTCTCCATCAACCTGGAAGTGTGCTTTGTGTTTCGAAGAAATCTTTACTTCAGCAGTTTGAAATACTTCTATTTTTTTAGGGTTGAAAGGTAATTTGGTGATCCAAATTTTTAAGATTTCAAGATAGGAGTAATCTTTTACCAAAACCACTTCGAAAAGTTCGTCGTCTAATTTTCCGTCTGGGTTTATCTTTAATCCAGAGCCATACATAGTTGCGTTGGCAATGGCCACCATGGCTGCTTTAGAGGTAATGGTTTCGTTTTTAAGTTTCAGCTGCACTTCCATTCTGCTGTGGTTCCATAAGGCATGCCAGGTGGCTTTTGCATAACCCCACATACCGCGCTGGGGCAGGGTATCAAATTTCTTCACCAGGTAGGCATTAAAACCTAAATCGGATAAATGAATGCAGATTTCATCGTTAAGTTTAACCACATGGATTTTTTGCAAACGGCCTTCATCTAAAATGGCTAAAGCCAGTTCAATATCAGTTGGTATACCTAATTCTTTCGCCATTCCATTAGCTGAACCGGCAGGGATAATACCAATGGGCGTTTCGGTATGCAACATACATTCAGCTACCAGTTTTAAGGTGCCGTCGCCACCAACTGCTACCACACGATCTGCTTTTGAACTTTTAATCCGTTCCTTTATCTTTTCTAAAGAGCAGTCTTTTGGCAGTTCAAAAAGATCGATTTCTGTATTTTTTGCTTCGAAATAGGTAGAAATTACTTCCTTCAAGTTAAGATCATGACTGCCTGAGCCCGGGTTGATGATGAATAATAATTTCATGTGCTACCTAATGGTTTATACATCAACAAACAACTTTTGGTAAACTCTGTTTTAATACAGATGAATAAATCTGTTAGTGTTAAAGTATATCACGGCTATGGCCACACGCATAACCTGGTTGTTTATGGTCATGTTTTTAAACGCAAGGCGAAAACAAAGCAGGTTTATAGCAATAATTTGTTTATTAACATTGTACATCTTTTAAAGCTCTTTATCCTAAAACCTTATGCTTTTGTTGAGGTGCGCTTGCAATTTTTTGATCAGATTGTTTACAATAAAACCGAAGGAGATGGCTTTTTTAAGTTCGAATGGAAAGCCGAGCAGGATGTGCCTGCAGGCTGGCATTTTGTAAAAGTGGAAGCTGTTGATAAAGACAGAACAGTTTTAAGTGCTGGAGAAGGCAAGGTATATGTGCCACATATTACGCAATATGCTTTTATTTCTGACGTGGATGATACCGTAATGATTTCTCATTCGGCAACTATTGGAAGAAGATTGAGAGAATTGTTTATCAAAAATCCACATACCCGTAAAACCTTTCCGGATGCAGCCAATCACTATCAGCAATTGGCCCTGTCGCATACCGATGCAAATCAGCCCAATCCTTTTTTTTATGTAAGCAGCAGCGAATGGAATCTCTATGATTATCTAGTCGAGACTTTCAGGTTTAATAAACTGCCAAATGGTGCTTTCCTTTTAAATACCTTAAAACGATGGAAAGATTTAGTTAGAACAGGTAAAACAGGGCATGAGGGTAAATTATTGAGGGTAATGCGGATTTTAGATGCCTTTCCCAATCAGAAATTTGTGTTTTTTGGTGATAACTCGCAGCAGGATCCAACGATTTATTCCAAAATAGTGGAGAAATATCCTAAAAATATCGAAGCAGTTTATATCCGTAATATACGTCCTGAAAAAGAATTAGAAACCAGACAATTGCTTAAAAAAGTGGAAGATAAAGGGGTGAGTGCGTGTTTATTTAATAATAGTGAGGAAGCGATTGAACATTCTAAATCCATAGGACTTATCCAGTAGTTTTTGGAGCGCAATTGTTGTGCGCTTCGGTCGCGGTAGTCCCGCTTTCCTTCCTGCCCCGATGTAATATCGTGGGCATCCATTCAATCGGGGCTAAGCACAGTATTTTTTGCCAATGGGAACAGGCCAAAGTTCAATAAACCTGACAGGAGCGAGCACCGAACTCAGAGAGGTAAAGCGGATGGCAGGACTTTCTGATCCGATAAACACAGAACCCTGCTTTTCAAAAAAATACAAGAGTAATATGACGAATAAGTCGTGTAAATGACGGAAAAATATAGATTTATTCATCAGGAAATCGATTTGCCAAACGGTGTAAAAGCTAAATTCATTAACTTAAAATGCTGGCGTCCGAATGGAATACCAACAATGGTAATGCAAAGCAGAATTCCGAAAAACAAGTGGGTTAAGGCTATCCAGAAACCACCGCATAAAATCCAGATCAAATTCATGACGGTAGACAGGCAGCCTGTGTTCGAAGATGTATCCGTAATTTTAACCCCAAAAGGAGCCAGGCCTACGATGGCAAATTTAAAACATTGAATGCCAAAAGGAATTCCTACAATGGTTAGGCAAAGGATTAAGCCTCCGATAATGTATTCGAAAAAAATAAAGATGCCGCCAAAAATAATCCAGATGATATTGCCTAAAAAGTTCATTGTGTTTTTTAGTTTAAGATTTAATACTGAGAATTTTGTTACAGCTCGTTAATGCTTTCTGCTTGTTTTCTTCGTAATTTAGAATTACACACAAATGAAACACAACATGAAAAAAATTATTCTTGCTGCGGCATCCGTCGCTTGCTTTGGACTGTCGAGTGCCAAAGCCCAAAATGTAAATGGCTTTAACTTAAGCGCCATCAAGGTTGAATATATTGAGCTCAAGCCGATTTACAACGGCGGCAATACATATATTGCCAGAATAGATTATGGACAAAAATTTAAAAGGGATAAAGAACTGAACTTAAGAGGTGATGATGGAAACGATTTACTTTTCAATTCCCAGATGGATTGCCTCAATAAAATGAAAGGATATGGCTATGAACTTTTTAATACTTATACCGATCAGATCGATAAAGACACCAGTAGACCTGTATATGTGTTAAAAAGAAAATAAATCGAAAAGAAGTCAAGTTTTATAGCCAGTGGGTTGTTAAACTTGACTTCTTTGTAATAGCTATATAAAATCCAGCGTATTAAATTTTTTGTTCAGAATATCAGCATTGTTTACATCGAGCCATTTATCTAAAATGGTACCATAAACCTGCCTAAAATCCAATTGATATTTTAAATCGCCGGTATCGAGATCGCTCAAGTTTGGTGCGGCATTAAAAATCCCTTGTTTCTTTAATTTTCCACCGAAAACAAACATATTATTTGCCGTTCCGTGGTCGGTACCGTTACTGGCGTTTTGTTCTACCCTGCGGCCAAATTCGGAGAAGGTAATCACCAAAGTATCCTCCAGTTTATTATTCGATTTCAGATCTTTTAAGAAAGCAGCCATGCCCTCGCTATACTGTTTAAGCAGATTACCTTGTTGGCCAATCTGATTAACATGTGTATCAAAACCACTTAACGATACATAATATACCCTGGTTTTTAATCCAGAAGAAATAAATTTTGAAACCGTTTTCAATTGGTTAGCAAAACCCGAAGTTGGATAAGTGGATTTCGATTGATAAACTTTGGAGGTGTTTTGTATATAGCTGGCAGAAGAGGAAGTTTCAATCATGGTTTTGTATAAATAACCTAAATTATCTTCATCTAAATGTTCCTTATCATTCTGCAGCATGGCCTTAAAAAACGGATCGTTCGTATTGCGGAACAAAGCTGCAGGATCTTTTAATGCAATTCCTTTTTTGGTTTGCCCTTTCATGGCCAGAGAAAGTGAGTCATCAACTTCTATTGCCGTATAAGGGAATTTACAGGTTTGGCAATTGCTATCTAAATAGCGGCCAATCCATCCGGTTGATAAAAATTGATTACTATCACTACCGGTTTGCCAGATATCCATGGAGCGGAAATGCGAACGATCCGGATTCGGGTAGCCAACATCGTTAATAATGGTCATCCAGCCTTGATCGTAAATTTCTTGCAAGGCAGCCATGTTCGGATTTAGCCCTTGCATGTCGTTCAATCTGATTACCTCTTCAGGTTTAATGGCGATACTTTTTCTTTTTTGATAATAAATGTCGTTCCCAAAGGGAATAACCGTATTTAAACCGTCATTTCCACCAGAGAGCTGAACCACAACGAGGTTTTTGTAAAGGCTCAGCTCATCAAGTGCCATGGCCTCAAGTGGTTTCATAAAAGCCGGAACGAATAGCGAACCTGCTGCAACAAATCCTGTATTTCTTAAAAAATTTCTTCTGTTCATGGTGTAAAGTTTTTTTGTTGATGGTTCATGGCCTGGGTGTTTAGCTAAGCGGCGATCAAACATGAGCCATCAAACCATTAATCAATATTCATCTAGCACAACTGGTATTCTGGCATACTGGTAATTTCGACGGCCGTACTTCGCAATCCTTTGTTATCACTTACCATTGTGGTTATTTTGGTATTTAATTTTGGTTGCAGTAAAAACTCGGTAAGTGCTAATGGCGTTAATCCTTTTGGTAAAGTGTTTAAAAATTTAGGCCAGTCTGCATTTGCGTTTACGTACGATTTTGGTTTCATATTGGCATTTGCATTGGTGGTAGCCGTGCGGCTTAAAGCAATTACGGCTTCATCTTCAGGATCAGCTTTACCACTAAAATCGATTTCTCCATCATTTAAAACAAGCGATGGAATCCGCATCCTTAACATTAACGATGAACTATCAATCCAGCTTTGTCCGCCAGGCCAGCCCGCAACATTAGGCGGGTTAAATAAATATTGTCCTAAACTGCTTTGCAGCTGTATTAAAACCTGTGGTTTGTTATAAGTAACATAAAACTCACGACTTAAACCCACTAAAAATTCAGCTGGTGATTTAATTTTTGTACCTACATTTTCCGGGCTATAAAACCAATCAGAAGTAAACATTTTTTTCATCATTGCAGCAATGTCGTATTTCGAATTGTAAAAATGTGTGGCGAGTTCTTTAACATGTGTTTCATTGGGGTTATCATTAACAAAGAATTGATACACCTTCCTGGCAATGAACTGTGCGGTTTCTGGTTTTTCGAGAATAATATCAATGATGTTTTCGCCTTCAAAATTCCCGATTTTACCGAAAAAGGTTTTTGTTCCGGTATCGTGCAGATTTTGCCTGAAAATAAATGAGCCATCTTTATCATACATCCAGCCTGTAAATGAGCGGGCAGATTCTTTAATATCCTGCTCGGTATAATTCCCCCTTCCTAAAGTGAAAAGCTCCATCAGTTCGCGGGCGAAGTTCTCATTTGGCTTCCCTTTTTTATTCTGTTGGTTATTCAGGTATTGCAGCATCGCTGGCGACTTTGAAACCTCTACCAACAAGGTTTTAAAACTTCCTAAGGCATTTGCTCTTTGGATGTTGTTTAGTTGTTGTGCAAAGAATGGATTATTACTGCGGCAGGCAAAATGACCATGCCAAAAGAGCGTCATCTTTTCCCTCAAGGGAGCATCTGTATTAATCATCTTAGTAATGAAGGCAATATTCAGGTCGCGGCTCACTTCGTTTTGCTCGCGTATAATCTGCTGACGCATTTTCTTTTCATCATCCGTCAGGTCTTTTTTAGCATATAAACCTGCCTGTACCAAAAGCTGTCGTTTTGATTCAAAATCGTTTATTAAATTAATTGGATCATCTTTTTGGGAATCTTTAAGCAAGTTATCGACCACTTTATCGAGATTTTTTTTGCTTAATTTTTGTAAGTCGGTATAAGAAACCCCGAAGCCGGCCCGGTTGTAAAGATGTTTTACTTTTAAGAAATTATCTTTTGTGCTCATCATAGACTGTTTTACAATATGACTAATTTAAAACGTCAGGGTTTAATCTTTGTTTTCTTTCTTATTTTTGTATATGTTTTTTCAGTTACTTGATGATCACCCAGGCTTTCCGGATCCGGCTTTGGCAGAAGAGGATGGTTTGCTGGCCATTGGAGGAGATTTAAGTACCGAGCGGTTATTAATTGCCTATTCTAATGGTATATTTCCATGGTTTAGCGAAGGCGAACCGATCCTTTGGTATTCGCCACATCATCGTTGCGTAATTTATCCTGATAAAATCAAAATCAGTACAAGCATGCAGAAAATTTTAAAACAGGAGGTTTTCAAAATTACTTTTAACCAGGCTTTTGCCGAGGTGATCCGGAATTGTGCAACTACGGAAAGAAAAGGGCAGGATGGAACCTGGATTACCAACGAAATGCAAAATGCTTATATCAATCTCCATCAACAGGGCTATGCCCACAGCGTAGAGGTTTGGCTGGAAAATCAATTGGTGGGTGGATTATACGGGCTAAAAGTTAACCGTGTGTTTTGCGGCGAAAGTATGTTTAGTCATGTAAGTAATGCCTCAAAAGCTGCGCTTATTTTTTTAAGTAAAATGAATATCGATTTAATCGATTGTCAGTTGCCAAACGATCATTTAATGAGTTTAGGCGCTGAAATGATCAGCCGGGAGTTGTATATGGAAATGCTTCAGGCTCTTTGAAGCTGATGTGGCTGTAAGTTTTAATGTTTCTCTTACTGCCTGTGTTCAATAAACCCGGTAGTAGCGGTTCCGATTCTTTACCGATCAATCGGCACTAAATTAGCATCGGAAGTAGCGGATAACGGGACTGCTGTTTCAGAAGGATTACTGAGCGCTCATTTTCAAATGAAAAGCAAAAAATGATATCTCACTTATTATCATCAGTTAAACCCTGCTCACGCATGGCATTTTCAATTCTTCTGTCAGGAATAAACCAGATGCAGGCGACCACGAAATAAAGCGCAACGCCAATCCAGGGGTTGATAAAACTTAATCCGATACCTGCAATATAAAATAGCAATGAGAATTTCCCTTTAGCATCATTACCTATGGCATGTACCACCAAAGAGTGCTGACCTTCTGTTTTTTTAATCACAATTACCAATAAGGTATAGGAAATGGCTGCAAGAAGTAATGCAACACCATATAGAATAACAGGCCATAAGGCAAAGTGGTGTTCGCCCATCCAGCCCGCCGCAAATGGAAATAGTGAAAGCCAGAAGAGGAAATTTAGGTTAGCCCAAAGCATTGATCCATTTACTTTTTTAACGGCATGTAATAGATGATGGTGATTATTCCAGTAAATGCCAACATAAATGAAACTTAGGATATAACTGATAAATTTAGGGATCAACGGTTTTAAGGTTGCTAAAGTTTCGCCATGTTCTGGTACTTTAATTTCCAAAACCATAATGGTAATGATAATTGCAATTACACCATCGCTAAATGCTTCTAATCTGCCTTTGTTCATAAAAAATCCGACCTTAAATAATCTGGTTACAATTATCAGTCAAATTATTGTATAAAACAAAACCTGCAAGCTTTTGGCCTGCAGGTTCCTTATTGTTGTTTTGTTGAAATTATAATTCTCTCACCCAGATGTTTCTGTAGCTGATTGCAGGGCTTGGGTCTCCGTGATCTTGTAATTTGATTGAAGAAGGACCATGCTTTTTATATTCAGGAGCACCGATATACCTTGTTGCACCCTTTAATATAAATCCGTTCTGTAAAAGTACGCCATTTAAAAATACGGTAACACTTGCTGGTTTTTGTACTGTTCCGTCTTCATTAAAACGTGGTGCATTCCAAATGATATCGTAATATTGCCATTCACCAGGTTTTTTGTTGGCGTTGGCTAAAGGAATTGCTTGTTTATAGATGCTACCTGTTTGTCCGTTCACATAGGTTTTGTTATTATAAACATCTAAAATCTGAATTTCGTAACCATCATCACCACCACCGGTTGAAGCTAAAAATACTCCGCTATTTCCACGTGCCTGACCTTCGCCAGAAATGTTTTCAGGGATTTTCCATTCCAGATGCAGTTGGTAATCGGTAAACTTTTTATTGGTTTCAATATTTCCTGTTCCTTTTTTTACGGTAAAAAATCCATCGTCAATTGTCCACGCAGCCGGTTTCGATGGATCTTTAACAGAATGCCATGCATCTAAATTTCTACCGCTAAAAAGAATGATCGCATCAGATGGTGCATCTTGAGGCAATTTACCTGGTGTAACAATTTTAGGAACTGGCTCCCAAACCTCCGTTGTTTTTGGATCATTGGCAGGGTCTGGTTTCTTATCTTGCGCCATAGCTTGTCCTGCAAAAAGTGCAGGAATAAATAATAGTGTGTACTTGTTCATGATTGTGGTTTAACTTTTTAAAGTTAACCAGTTTATTAAGAAATGGAAATTTAGTATTTAAAATTTTACCCTAAATCGTCAACAACATAGGTTTCACTGATAATTACTTCGTCAGGTGCAACATCTTCCCTGCGTTGCTCTGCTAAATCGCGCATTGGGCAATAGCCTGTAATGCCACGGTATAATAGTCCTGCACCAATTGCAGCACCAGTTAATCCAATTACAGGATGTGAAAAAATGCTGGTAATGCCTTTAAAAAGTAAATATGTTCCTGCTGCGCCTGATAACCAACGCTCAGATTTTGAAACATTTTCGAATAACTCTGGATATTTCCATGCTTCTTTAACATTATTTACTGCAGTATTAAAATCTTGATTTGTCATGATGGTAGAATTTATGTTCTACTGTATAACAAGTAAGGAGGGAATGAGTTTTGAAAAGAATTTTAAATTGTAACGGAGCTATCAATGAGACTTCCTAAAACCGGCGTCATTTCGACTGAAGCGTAGCGGAATGGAGAAATCTATTTAGTTATCTGTCATTCTAAATGCAATGAATAATCTATAAGCTATGAAATACAGGGGCTGAACCTATTCAATAAAGATCCTTCATTGCATTCAGGATGACATTTTTACTATAAAGCTTAATTCAGTATATCCCTAATATCCTCTTTACTCAACGATTTAAAGAAACTTTCTTCTGTGGTGATCAATGAATTTGCCAACGATTTTTTACGGTTCTGTAAAGCCAGGATTTTCTCTTCAACAGTATCTTTTGCGATGAATTTATAGATAAAAACCTTTTTGTCCTGACCGATACGGTGCGTTCTGTCAATAGCTTGTTGTTCTACTGCAGGGTTCCACCATGGATCCAGAATAAAGACATAATCGGCTTGTGTGAGGTTTAAACCTACGCCACCGGCTTTTATCGAAATCAGGAAAACCTTTAAGTCGGTATTCTGCTGAAATTCAGAAACGATCTCACCACGGTTACGGGTTGATCCATCCAAATAAGCAAATGGTATATGCTCTGCTTCAAAATGTTTTTTGAAGATATCAAGGTGTTTTACAAACTGAGAAAAAACCAAAACCTTGTGTCCGCCCTTAAGCACATTATCTAAAGTGTGGATTACATTTTCAAATTTGCCCGAATCGGATATGTACTCCCCGTCTATCATCACAGGGTGATTGGCCAGCTGGCGTAAAGCAGTTAAGCCCTGTAAAAGCTGCACCTGTTTTTTCGCAAAAGTTCCATCATCCATGCTCTGTAATAGATCATTACGGTAGGCCGATTTGGTTTTTTCGTAATAAGCGGCCTGGTCTTCACTCATATCGCAATAAATTACCTGTTCCGTTTTAGGTGGTAACTCTGCAGCCACTTGCTCTTTCGTTCTGCGGAGTACAAAAGGTTTGATAATTGATTGCAGTTTACGAGCTTTTTCTTCGTCCTTTTTCTTTTCGATCGCCTGCACATATTCTTCGAAGAAAAATGCCTGTGTGCCCAATAGCCCTGGATTTAAGAAAGTTAACTGCGACCATAAATCGCTTACTGAATTTTCTACCGGTGTACCGCTCAAAATCAGTTTGTTTTTCGATTTTAAGCTTCTAACGGCTTTGAACGATTTGGATGCCGGGTTTTTAATGTTCTGACTTTCGTCGAGAATAATATAATTGAAATAGAAATTTTTCATTTCATCTACATCAACTCTCGTAACGCCATAAGTGGTAATGATAATGTCGTAATTAGCAAAATTAGCGACATCTTTATTGCGGTTGGTGCCTGTATGGGCTAATATTTTAAGCTTTGGTGTAAACTTTTTTGCCTCTGTTAACCAGTTATAAATTAAAGATGTTGGCATAATGATCAGCGAGGTGGTTTGTGTGTCCAACAGTTGATCGTCTTCTTTAACTTTTTGCAGCATGGCCAAGGTCTGGATGGTTTTACCTAAACCCATATCATCAGCTAAACAGCCGCCAAAATTATACTCGCGTAAAAAGCTGAACCAGTTATAGCCTGCCTTTTGGTAATCGCGCAAAGTTCCTTTAAAGTGAACGGGCATCTGCGTATCGGCAATATCTTCAAAATCCGAAAGACGCTGAAGTTTACGCTCGAGGGTAACATTAGCCAAACTATCTTCGGCCAGATCATTGATTAAGCCGATATGATGTTTCTTTAATTTAAGTGTTTGTCCGGCTTCTGCCAAACTAAACAGACTACCATATTGAGTAAACCATTTATCTGGAATAATGGCCACTTCGCCATCAGGTAATAAAAACTCACGCTTTTTATGTAAAATATGCTGTTTTAACGATAGAAAAGGAATCTGATATTTGCCAAACCAAACCACAGCATGGATATCGAACCAATCGTTTCCTTCTTTAACTTCCAGATCGATTTTGCTGGCCCCTAATACAAATTTTTTCTGCCCGGTAGCCTGTTCAATTTCAAAACCCGATGCCTCTAAGATTTCGATATGCTCATTTACCCAATTTATTGCTCCATAGCTTGGATTTTCATCTGCTGAAGCTACTTCAAGGTTGGTGAATAATGAACTCGTTTTTTTAAGTCCTAAGGATAACAATAAATTAAACTGTTTTTTCTCCCATTCAGCCGAACGTTTGATACGGTGAAAAATATAGTTATCAGCCGTTTTTTCTAAACGCACGGTTACTTTATGTGCGTTTTCGACAGGGAAAGTATATTCCCCGTATTTAAAGTATAACTGGATTTGCGAAAGACCGCCATCTACATATAAAACCTTGATTACAGGTGTAGCCTCGAACTGTTCCGTCCTGATTTCGAAACCTTCTGCATACACATGGTGTTTCTCGATTAAAGGGGCAACAAATTTTTCGAAGTAGGTGGCTTCGGTTGTTTTCGGTATGGCAATAAAACGTTTATTTAAAAACGGTTGTAGTTTTTTCCCTTCAATATCCTGATCAAAAAAGTATAACACATCGTTCAGCAATAACCAGGCAGGTTTGTTGCTGATGATCTGCGCTTCTTTAAACATAAATTCGATGCGCAGGTTCTGGTATTTGATGGTTGGAAAATAACGTGTTTCAGTTTCGTTTCTCCGGAAATGGAAAAGGATGGATGCAGGCTCATCAGCAAGTTCTATTTTGCGTTCTACCGGCCAGCCATCTTTGTCCATAACATAAAGCTCATTTTTGACCTTTAAGATTTCTAAAGCTTCGGCAAGTTTCTTTTCAATTTTAGGACGAACATTTTCATAAAACTTATCGTCGAAAATTTTGGTGAAGAATTCAGTAGGCCTGATTAATTTTTTGTAATACTTTTTAATCAGCGAATCCTGCTCAATATCATCTAAAATTTTGATCAGCTTATAATCGATGTCACTTAAGCAGGCATTAAACTCCTCTGCCGTGTGGGTAAAAATCCGTTGGTAGGTAAAAGAAAAATCACCCTGGGGATTAAGCTGAACTACGTGTGGTTCAATTAAATAGCCGAGGTACTCATGTTTACACAAAGAGTACACCACTTTACAGGCTTTAGAACTATCGACACGTAACATTGATGGATATAAAATTTTTGTAAGCTAAGCCGCTTAAAAAACTTTAAACTTACAATATTTTGAGATTACATCAAAAGAACTGACCGTTTTTGGGATAAAAAATATATGGATTTTAAACTTGAGTTATTCTTATGATGTAAATATCTCTGGTTTACGCTCGGTAAATAACGTCACCCACGAATTACATTTGATATTTTATAAATAATCATAATCAGTTAGCCTGCCAAAGCCTATCGTGTGGACACATCTTTGTTAATTCCATCTTTGTTTTTTTAGTACACATTCATTAAGTCGGTCTTCATGCTGAATTTATTTCAGCATCTTTCCTGCTATTAAGACCCTGAAATGAATCCGATAGCTATCGAGATCAGGGTGACGACACTAGTACCAAAATACCTAAAGAATAGCTCTAAAAGCCACATTATTAATCGAACTCAAGTTAATACATAACCATTGTCTTTTTCCGCTCTATGCCGCGGGGGCATGGTACTTTGGAGCGCCAAAGTACCCAAAGCGCTTTGTCAATCCAGCAATGAGCCTTTTGCACAGTCCTACACATATCAAAAAAACAGCGGCACTTCGTTTTGTGTTCAATATTTCTTTAAACTTTAAATTAACGTTTACGAACACAAAACCACTGCGTTTCAGGTTTGTTTGTGCCAATTGTAATGAACTGCTCCTGTTTTTTTGATTCTCCTGGCCCTTGGGATTGACGGCGTTCTTCGGTAAAACCTGTAAATTTATTAAAGCAAGCTAGCAAAACGTATAAAAACCCAAACCAAAAGATGTGTCCACACGAAAGGCCAAAGCAGGAAGTTTTTAACGTGAAAGTATAATACTGCCATCTAGTGGTTGCATTCAGTCCGGAGATTTCGGCAGGGCAGGCACCATTATCGCACATGCGGAATCTCAAAACGCTTGCATTATGGATTCCAATAACCCCGATAACATACTGGTTGCGAATGACGATTCCTGGCGGAGGCCTATCAGTTCAATAGAATTCCCCTTCGTTTAATTGATTTTGAAAAATAAATTAAACCCCTCAGTATAAAAAAAACTCCGTGTTATCCGTGTCTCCGTGGCAAAAGCATAATGCGATGACCTGTGGGGACACAAGCCATGGAATGGAATGAAAAAAGGCATCCTGAAATTCAGAATGCCTTAACTTAACATGTGTTAATTATGATTATTTCCAGCCACCGCCTAGTGCGCGGTATAGATTTACTACGGACTGTAATTTTTGTAATCGGTCATTAATCCCGCTTAATTGAGCGGTTAACAAACTTTGTTCTGAAGTTAACACATCAGTATAGTTAGTCGCTGAGCTATAGCGCAATAATTCTTTGGTAAAATCTACTGCTTTGGTTAATGAGGCGATTTGTTTTGCCCTTGTTTCCTCTTTTTCTGCAGCGGTTTGATAAGCATACAATGCATTTGACACTTCCTGTCCACCAGTTAACAGCGTTTGTTGAAAGTTGTAAAAAGCAATCTGTTGATTAGCTTCAGCTGTTTTGAGGCGGGCTTTGTTCGCTCCTCTTGCAAAAATTGGCTGCGTTAAACCACCCACTAAATTATAGAAGATAGATTTGCTGAAGAAATCCTGTAATTGTAAGCTTGATAATCCGCCTGTTGCAGTAATCGTTAAAGCAGGGTAAAAGTAAGCTTTAGCTACATTGGTATTTTCAAAAGCTGATCTGAAACCAAATTCAGCAGCAATCACATCCGGACGGTTTTTTAGCAATTGTGCAGAAACCCCGGTTTGTAAATTCGCATAAGGGGTTTGCTGATCTAAAGTGGTGCGGTTAATCATGTTTGGCGCTTTAGCAACCAAAACACTTAGTGCATTTTCAGCTTCTTTGATGCTTCTTTTTAAATCAGGTACGGTTACCTGGGCCGCATATAAATTGGCCTCACTTTGTACAACTGCTGCTCCATTTACTACAGCTCCCTGTTTTAATTCCCTCATGGTTTCCACGTCCTGTGTTCTAACCTTAATGGTTTGTTCTGTAATGGCCAATTGTTTATCGAGTGCCAATAAAGTATAATAATTGTTGGCAATGGTGGCAATTAATTGTGTTTGAACAGCTCTTTTTGCGGCATCACTTTGTAATAAAGTTGCATACGCACCACGTTTTGCACTCGTCAATTTTCCCCATATATCAGCTTCCCAACTGGTACTTAACTGTGCTTTATAGGTTTGAGTTTCTAAATTAATATTAATCCCGGGAGGAAAGTTTAAGGAGGCCTGCGATTGTTTATTATCCGTAACATTTACATCAGCCTGTAGGCTTGGCAATAATGCCCCACGACTCTGTATTAGTGTTGCTTCGGCAATTTTAATCCGCTCAATCGCCTGTTTAAGGTCTAAATTTTCATTTATCCCTTGTTGGATCAGCGATTGTAAAGTGGTATCCGAAAATAATGTTTTCCACTGCAGATCTGCCATCGTAGTGGTATCTGTTGTACTATTATCGCGGTATAAACCTTCGCTTGTTACCTGGGGGCGTTCGTATTTTTTAGTTACGCAGGCACTCAGGGTAATAATGGCTAAACCGGTTAAAAGGGAATGCTTATATCTAAAATTCATTTTCTTAATATTAATGTTTGCTGTTCGCAGTAGCCAATTCATATTCCTCTGGCGTTTGTTCATGGTCAATACCTTCGTTAAAAGGCGATTTATTACTGATGCGCTCCTGTAAGGATTGGAATATGATAAACAGAGCCGGAATTACGAAAACTCCAAATATTGTTCCGATCAACATACCACCAACAGCACCGGTACCAATTGAAGTATTACCCGCTGCACCAACACCTGATGACAACATTAAAGGTAATAAACCAAGGATGAAAGCGAACGAGGTCATCAAAATCGGGCGTAAACGGGCTGTTGCACCATCAATTGCCGCATTGGCTATGCTCATGCCTTTTCTTCTTCTATCTACTGCATATTCTACGATCAAAATGGCGTTCTTGGCGAGTAGTCCCACAAGCATGATCAGGGTAATCTGCGTATAAATGTTATTATCTACCCCGAAAATTTTGTCAAACACGAATACACCTGCTAAACCAACTGGTAAAGAGAATAATACCGCTAATGGTAAAATGTAACTTTCGTATTGTGCAGCAAGCAAGAAATAAACAAAGATTACGCAAAGTAAGAAAATAAAGACCGTTTGACTTCCGCCAGCCATCTCCTCACGTGATAAACCAGAAAATTCATAGCCATATCCTGCCGGAAGATTTTTAGCAGCCTCTTCCTGAACAGCCTTTAAAGCATCACCTGAGCTATAGCCTGCATTTGGATTACCTGTTACCGCAATTGAAGTAAACAAATTGAAACGCGAAATGGCCTGTGGTCCGTATACTTTGGTTAAAGTAATAAATTCTGATACCGGTGCCATTTGCCCAGCAGAATTTCTAACAAAAATACGGGTTAACGTTTGCTCGTTTGCACGATACTGGGCATCTGCCTGGTACATCACCCTGAACTGTTTACCGAATTTATTAAAGTTTGAGGCATAAACACCACCATAATAGCCCTGCATTACACCCAATACATCACTAACCGTTAACCCAGCCTGTTTAACCTTTGCCACATTTACATCAATCTGATATTGTGGAAAATTTGGGTTAAAAGAGGTAGAAGCATATTGGATCTCAGGACGTTTACTCAACGCGGCTAGAAATCCATTTCCAACTTCGTTGAATTTTTTGATATCTCCGCCAGTTTTATCCTGCAACTGGAACTCAAAACCGCCACTGGTACCAAAACCCTGGATCGTTGGCGGAGCAAAGAAAATAATTTTAGCGCCTTTAATGCCTGCTGTTTTTGCAAACAACTCGCCAATTATGGCTTTTACATCGTGGCCTTTACGTTCATCCCATGGGGTTAATCGCGAAATTACCATACCATACGAACTGCCCGAACCACTGATCATACTACGACCCACAACCCTTAAAGTGTTTTTAATTTCAGGTATTTTGTGTGCAATACTATCAATCTTTGCAATTACAATATTGGTTTCCTCTTGCGAAGTTCCTGCTGGTAATGAGATATCGCTCATGATGGTTCCCAAATCCTCATTTGGTACGAAACCTTTCGGCGTGGTATTCATTGTCCAAACCAATACTACAGCAAAGAAGGCAATAGCCAATCCAACAATCCATTTTTTTCTGGAAAGAAAGCTTACCGATTTTTTATATTTCCCAGTTACGGCATCGAACGAAGTATTAAAAGCATCGTAAAAACGGTTTAAAAAGTTTTTAGATTTTTTGTGTTCTTCTTTGTGCGGTTTTAAGAATAAAGCACATAATGCCGGACTTAATGTTAAGGCGTTAATGGCCGATAAAATGATCGAAATAGCTAGTGTTAAACCAAACTGCTTGTAAAATACACCAGATGATCCGGAGATAAAACTCACCGGGATAAATACGGCAGCCATTACCAAAGTGATCGAAATAATCGCTCCACTAATATCGTCCATCGCATCTATGGTTGCCTTTCTGGCATCTGTATAACCTTCATCCAGCTTGGCGTGTACGGCCTCTACTACTACAATCGCATCATCCACCACAATACCAATGGCAAGCACGAGGGCAAATAAGGTTAGTAAGTTGATGGTAAATCCAAATAAACTCAGGAAAAAGAATGTTCCGATAATCGCTACCGGCACACTGATTGCCGGAATCAATGTTGAACGGAAATCCTGTAAAAAGATAAATACTACAAGGAACACCAAAATAAATGCTTCAATCAGGGTGTGAAGCACTTTTTCTATCGATGCATCCAAAAAGTCGTTTACGTTAACCAAAGTTGAGTAATGCACCCCTTTTGGAAAAGATTTTTGAGCTTCATCAAGGGTTTTGATAGAGTTTTCGATCACCTCTTTTGCATTTGAACCTGCTGTTTGGTTAATCGCAATACCCAAAGCCTGTTTTCCGTTAAATTTAACCGAACTGGCATAACTCTGTGCACCTAATTCGATCCTTGCAATATCTTTTAAACGGAGAATCTGACCGTTATCGGTGGTACGGATAATAATATTACCAAACTGGGCCTCATCTTTTAACCTACCCGTATATTTTAGGGTATATTGAAATGCCTGATCGCCAAGTTCTCCGAATTGACCTGGAGCGGCCTCCACATTCTGATCGGCAAGGGCAACGTTAATATCGTTAGGAACCAATCCGTAGGTTGCCATCACATCAGGTTTTAGCCAGATACGCATGGTATAATCCAACGTTCCGAATGCACTTGCATCACCTACACCATTGATCCGTTTAATCTGCGGGATAATGTTGATGTTGGCATAGTTCTGTAAAAACTTCTGATCGTAAGAAGGATCATCACTATATAAACCGAAGATCAATACGTTACTCGCCTGTCTTTTAGCTGTAATTACCCCAGATTTGGTAACCTCTGCAGGTAATAAACTGGTTGCACGCGCCACCCTGTTCTGTACGTTTACTGCTGCAAGATCGGGGTTGGTACCCAGCTTAAAGTTTACGGTAATGGTCGCGGTACCATCGTTACTGGCGGTAGAAGTCATGTAGGTCATGTCTTCCACACCGTTTATCTGCTCTTCCAGCGGAACAACAACGCTATTCATTACCACATCAGCATTTGCACCCTGGTATGAAGTAGAAACCTGCACCGTTGGCGGGGCAATTTCCGGATATTGTGAAACCGGCAACGTAGCTAAACCTAAAACACCGAGTATAACGATGATGATGGATATAACCGTTGATAAAACCGGTCTTTCTATAAATTTCTTAAACATAATTAATATTGATTACACTGCAATAGTGTGATTGGCAACATGATATTGTTATTTCTTGATATCAGCATAAACTGAATCGGCACTTTTCTCTTCAGGTTTAATTTTCGTTCCGTCTTTTAAGGATTGGAAACCCTCCAAAACAACTTTATCTCCAGCTTTAAGTCCTTTAGTTACGACATAGAATTTGCCTTTGGCCAAATCCATAATCTCAATTTCGGTGTTAATGGTTTTAGCAGAATCGCCCAAAACATAGACGAATTTTTTGCCCTGTAAATCAATAGTTGATTTCTGAGGAATTAAAATTGCATTCTCAATGTGTTGAGGAATCCTTACAGAAGCACTTGCGCCATTTTTTAGTAAAGAAGTAGGGTTGGGAAAAGTTGCTCTTAAACTTGCAGAACCCGTGCTGGTGTTAATCTGTCCGTTGATGGATTCGATTTTACCATTTTGTGCATAAACTGTTCCATCGGCAAGCACCAAACTCACAGCTGGGATGTTTTTCATCTGCTGGGCCAAAGTATTCCCTTTATAGGTTTTAGAAAAATCTAAAAGCTGTTTCTCATTTAAAGAGAAGTAAGCATAAACCTTTGAGGTGTTAGAAACTGTTGTTAAAGGTTGTGTACTGGTACTGCTTACCAAACTTCCATTTCTGAAAGGAATACTGCCAACCACACCATCAACCGGGCTTTTAACTGAAGTATAACCTAAGTTAACCTGCGCATTTACCAATTCGGCTTTTGCCTGTGCCAATGCTGCTTTTCTGCTTTGAAGTGTTAATTGAGCAGCATCAAGATCGTACTTGCTAATAATGTCTTTTTCTACCAAAGGTCTGGTTTTATTTACGGTTAACTGGGCAGCATTAACATCGGCTTCGGCACTACTGATGGCCGCTCTTGCTGTCCGTACCTGTTGTTCATATTGTGGTGCGTTAATCGTGAAAAGTAACTGACCTTTTTTAACCACTGCACCCTCATCTACAAAAATCTTTTCGATAAAGCCGTCAACTTTTGGGCGGATGTCGATATTTTGGATACCTTCAATCGTTGCCGGATAATCAGAATCTAAAGTAGTGTTTTGTGTATTTACGGTAAAAACCGGGTAAGCTTGTGGACCAGCTGCTGCTGCAGCTGCGGCTTTTTTAGCAGCATCATTGTTTCCGCAGGATGCTAAGAGCATACCCATGCTCATGCTAAAAAAGAGAGTTGTTACTTTTCTCATGGACTATTTCTGTGTGTGTATAAATTTGAATTTCCGGAATTAAGAGCGTCGTCAAAATTTAGGACTTTGATTTTCGCAAATAATTGTCCAAAAATAGAGCCTAACCAAAAATAAATCTGTCCAAATTCTGTCATTTAATCAATCGATTGATTTATTTTGTGTTTCAAAATGTGATTTTGCTTATTTAAAATGCTGTTTTTTAGCTTTTTAAGGGGGCGTTTTTAGCCTGAAATGAATGTGTAAATATCTTGAGACAGATGTTAAATGGTGTTAAAATTGCTTGTTATGAAGCAATTTTTATACTATTAATCCTGTTTATTTTAACAAACAAAAAGCGTTAGTAGTGTATGTTTTACATTATAACATATTATCTTGCTCTAACTTCTAATAATGAAGATATGAAATATTTTATGGTAATACTCTTATTGTTATGCTGTGGTTGTTTAGTGCCGGGAGCGCCTCATTGGTTTAAGTATAAATCAAATGGTAAATATGTTGATTCGGTTATTATAATTTCTTATCCCAATGCCTTAACTTATAAATATAAATCTGCAAAAAGAGATTATGATAGCATTTTAGTGCTTGATCCTATTCATAGAGTTTTTCGGAGGATGGAAATTAAAGAAAATTTTTATTTTAATGAAACACCACACTACTCTTTCCATAAAAGAGAGTCATGGAATTTAGTCAAAATGGAGAAAGTGGATTACGTCATTATTAAAAGGTATCACCTACATTCGGTTACTGTTGATACCCTTTGTTATATAAAGTGAGTTAAGGCTATTTACTCCACTTCGCCTTCAAAAACCAATTTGGCCGGGCCACATAAAAATACATTGGTAAATGCTTTACCATCGTAATCAAATTCTATTTTAATATCGCCGCCCAAAACCTTAATATCAGTTTTAACATGGCCGGTTTGGTTTTTGTGTTTTGCCATAGCCATGGCCACCGCTGTTACGCCGGTGCCACATGCATAGGTTTCATCTTCAACCCCGCGTTCGTAAGTGCGCACAAATAAATGATCACCTTTATCTTCAACAAAGTTTACATTTATACCTTTTTCTGCATAAGTTGAATTGTAGCGTATGCTCTTTCCTTCGGTAAAAACGTCAAAATCTTTTAAATCAATTTGCAGCGAAACGTAATGTGGCGAACCAGTATTCAATACATAAGCTTCGCCATCTTTGGTAATGGTATCTACATCAATCATTTGTAAATCAACCCATTCTCCATTTTCTGAAATTCTGGCATAATGCGGACCATCTACTGCCAAAAAGTTTGTTTCCCGGTCGATAATGCCGAGCTGTTTGGCAAATGCAACAATGCATCTGCCACCATTTCCGCACATGCTGCCCAGTTTACCATCTGCGTTAAAATAATGCATTTCAAAATCGTAATCCTCGTGCTTTGTAATGAACATTAATCCATCGGCACCAATGCCAAATCTTCTGTGGCAAAGGTATTTAACTAGCTGATTGTCAATGTTTTTTAATGGGCTGGTAGTGTGGTCTATTAAAATGAAATCGTTGCCTGCGCCCTGGTATTTATAAAAATTAATTTTCATGAAAGCTTCATTTTTTAATGCAATATTTGAGTTGCAAAAGGTAATAAGCGGATTGTGTTTTTTAATTTAACATTTTTTAACACAAAACTAAGTGCTTTGAGGATACAAATATCGTTTATATGGTATTAATTTTGAATAAACTTGCTAAAGAAAATTTAAGCAGATAAAAACTGCTGGAGCATCCTGCTTAAATCAAAATGAAAAACGCTCCCGCAAACAATAACATTTAACAAATGAATATGATAAGCTAAACAAATAGCTAGCAAAACGGCTTATTATAAATCACAGCTTTAAAACATAATTAACAAATGAAACCATTAAAAGCTAACCAATTTTAAAAGTATATTAAGCTTTTAATAGCTTCATGACCATTAAAAAACAATATACAAACACATGAAAAAAATATTAGGAATTACCGTGTTAGCTGCTTTTATAGGTGGGGCAGCAGCAATTGGAGGTTACAAACTATTTGAGCGTAACCAAACAGGCAGTACCATTACCGAAAAACAGAATTTGTATTTCGCCAATAATCCATTAAAAGTATCATCAGCAGGCGCTACAGATTTTACACAGGCCGCAGCAGCAGTTGCACCAGGTGTGGTTCACATTAAAACAACCTACGCAGCATCGAAAGGGCAGGGTTCTTCTTCTCCTTTTGATATGATGGAAGATTTCTTCGGCGGCGGTGGTCGCCAGATGCAGCGTCAACCAAGGGCTGCGTCAGGTTCCGGTGTAATTATTAGTCAGGATGGTTATATCGTTACCAACAACCACGTAGTAGAAAATGCAGAGAAGGTTGAGGTGGTTTTAACAGATAGGCGTAAAGTAGAAGCAAAAGTAATTGGCCGCGATCCGAATACAGATTTAGCTTTAATTAAAGTAAACGCAACAGGTTTACCAGTAGTGAAAATGGGTAACTCGGATAATGTTCAGGTAGGAGAGTGGGTATTAGCTGTAGGTTTCCCTTTAGATTTAAATACAACAGTAACAGCTGGTATTGTAAGTGCTAAAAATCGTAGTATTGGTATTATTGGTCGTGAGCAACAAGGTAACGAAATTACAGAAGAGGAATACCGCGAATACCAACGTACTGGTAAAAGACCAGATCGTCCGGCAAATACCAGTATCGAATCATTTATCCAGACAGATGCTGCCATTAACCCTGGTAACAGCGGTGGTGCGCTTGTAAATGCAAATGGTGAATTGGTAGGTATTAACTCAGCAATTGCTTCACAAAGTGGTTATAATCAGGGTTATGGGTTTGCAATCCCAGTTAACTTAGCCCGTAAAATTGTTGACGATTTTATGAAATATGGTTCAGTTAAACGTGGTTATATTGGCGTTAACTTTGTGCCATTAAGTGGTGAGGAAAAACCTGAAGGTATTAAAACCAACGAAATCAGTGGTTTGTATGTGAATGATGTGGTTGCTGGTGGCGGTGCTGCTGCGGCGGGCATTAAATCAGGCGATGTAATTAAAAAAGTTGATGGTGTGGTAATCAACGATTCACCTGATCTTCAGGAAAGAGTTGGTCGTTTAAACCCTGGCGATAAAGTTAAATTAACGGTATTGCGTGGTGGTGCCTTGAAAGACTATACGGTTACTCTTAAAGGCGAAGCCAGTGTAGGTTTAACTGCAAATAATAATGCAAGTAAAGGTGCCGAAGTAAGTAAACTGGGTGCAACTTTCGCTCCGGCTACCCAAGCGCAGAAATCGAAATATGGTATTAACAATGGTGTGGTTGTAACATCAGTTACCACCGGAAAAGCTTTCGACAATATTGGGGTGGAAAAAGGTTTAATTATTACCAAAGTAAACGGACAACCTGTAAATTCTGTGGCCGATGTTCAAAAAGCATTGCCTTTAGGAAGAAACAATATGGTGAGTATTTCTGGTGTTGGTGAGCAAGGTTCATATAACTACAGCTTCCCTGCACAATAATTAAAGAGTAATAAATAGTTTAAAAGGCTTCCCGGGTTTAAACCTGGGAAGCTTTTTTTAGTCTTGATTTATAGGTTCGTGGTTAGCGTGGCAAGCATCTGCACATTCTTCGCAAGCCACCGCACATTGTCTGCAGTGTTCATGATCATGTTTGCTACATTCAGCCGCACAGAGCCTGCATATTTCTTCGCAAAGTAGTAGATACTGGTGGGCGATAACTGAATCTCTTTGTAGCAATCTGGCCGCCTGGGTACAGATATCTGCACAATCCCTGTCGAGTTTAATACAATCAATCATCATGTTGATATCTTCTTCTTTTAAACAGGATGATGCACAATGTTCGCAAGCTAAAGCGCAATCCAATAAAGCCTGGATCAAAGCATGGTTGTTTCTCGTTTCCATATCAGTAGTTATTTTAGTTATAAATGTTTTGTATAGTAATAACCTGCTGGAAATTAAACTGTTTTTAAAAAATGAATTGAGGAGTTTTAGTTGATCTAATGGTCTGTGTCCCACAGACCATCTCGTCATATCTTTTTTCACAGATTATTTGTCATCCTGAACGCAGTGAAGGATCTTGATGTGAGATTCGATCAACGAATCATCATTGCGAGAAATCTAACTAAATGGATCTCTCCATTTCGCTGCGCTACAGTCGAGATGACGACCGTTTTATGGGAGTCAGTCAATGTTACTATAGTCCAAAGGGCATTTTTAAATTTACTTATCTAGGGCTATTTGTTAAAATACCTTAAATCTTTGCTAGTCAGCTCCCTTTCTTATACGCTAACCAATATTCATCCGTTTTTCATAATCAAGATTTAGTTTCGCTACTACCGGTTGATAATCAACCTTTACCGATACGCTAAATTATTTTTTTATAGTTCCATTTGAATCAGCAACAAAAACCGAATATTATGGCTTTAGCTAAGATTAACCTAAGTGTAAAACAATATTTCAATTTCATGTGCAGAACGGATTTTGAAAGGCGGATATTTCACGATACTTACAAAGAATTTCAAAAAAGATCCAAAATATACAGCTTCGATCAACACCTGCATACCTTTTCTCAGAT
Source organism: Pedobacter alluvionis (assembly GCF_003664035.1). Lineage (GTDB taxonomy): Bacteria > Bacteroidota > Bacteroidia > Sphingobacteriales > Sphingobacteriaceae > Pedobacter > Pedobacter alluvionis. The sequence goes on along the minus strand of NZ_RCCK01000011.1, from coordinate 1,176,538 downwards.
GCAGCAAGCGAATGAAAAGGCAAATACGCTAAATCAAAAACTTCAGTATTCGGTAATGGACAGCATTGCAGCCTTAGAACATAAAATGCCTGTTTTAAATGATCTCGAAAATCATCCAGTCCTTTTCGATTTAGCCGAATTATATATTTATAATTCTGATCTGTTAAATAAAGCAGCTCATATAGTTTCGATCACCTATACAAGTCCGGATTTAATTTTACACGAAATCGTTGGTGATTTGCTCATCCTAAGCTATACTGCTAAAGCCCACGAAACATTAGTTGTAAAAATCACAGAAAACCTGATGGTGAATTATGAGCAGCGCGAAAGTCTTGTTTATAGTTAAATTTAAGCCTGGTTGCTGTAACGTAACTTTTGGTTCTGGATTTTCAATGTTATTCATCAATAATTAACAGTCGGAACAAAGTAGTTCATTTTGTTGTTTATGTTTTTTTTACGCAGAAAAGCGATTGGACAAGGCCTGTTTTGAACATGTTTTATGGATAAAACCGGGCGGTACATCAAAAATTAATGGATTAAATTTGGTCGCTAATAGGGCTTAAAAGGCAAATAGTCAATGTATTTAGTATATATTCTACAATAAAAAAAATAAAAAATTGATTTATAGGTATTTAACTCTATCTTTGGTTCAAATTAAAATACAATATAATGCAACAAGGAACAGTAAAATTTTTTAATGAAACTAAAGGTTTCGGATTTATCACTCCATCTAATGGCGATGCCGAAATTTTTGTTCATGCTTCAGGCTTAATCGATAACATTCGCGAGAATGATACCGTAAACTACGATGTAGAAGAAGGTAGAAAAGGCCTAAACGCGGTAAATGTTAAAGTAGCTTAAGAAAACTCGAACACATAAATCGTAAAAAGTCCCGATGCAAATCGGGACTTTTTTTTATGCCATTATTTTTTGAAGGTTAAGCGTTTCTTATAACCTCAATTCGATTAATATTTATATTGACTAATTTTGAGCCCTTGAAATTAGCATGACGATCCTGCTAAACAGACCCTGAAATAAATTCAGGGTGACGCTATGAATGAAGAATGTCCGTATATACCTTTAAAGAAATATTAATAAACGAACTAAGGTTAATAGTTTGATTATTAACATTAAGGACGTTAAGAAAACGCTGTCGGAATAAAAGCGATATCGAATATTCTACCTGTTCATCATGCACAACTCCAAACCTATATGAAACTTCTTAATGCTCCTCAGGGATTATTGATTAATTTTTCACAGAAAATATTACAAAAAGCATTGTGCCTAGAGTAAATGAATATTTCAGTATTTTACCAGACAGATAACTTTAACAATCTTGGTACACACACCTAATGCTCTTAATTCCTTAATGGTTAAAAACGTTAGGTCATGCCACACATTACTAATACTAGGAATCGAAACCTTAAATAATCTCCCATTCTTTCGATTAATTCCGAATATGCTTTAGAATGTTTCTAAATAAATGTTTTATCGCTGTTTTGTCATAATCGTTTATAAATTAAACTCATAATTAGATACTTTTGCAAGAAATTTAGATATAAATCCTAATCAAATGAGTGGTTTCGGAAATGCGTTTTCTTCATCAATAGGGAAGAAATTCATAATGGGTATTACAGGTTTGTTCCTGATACTTTTTTTAATTGTACACTGCGGTATTAATGCTTTAATTTTTATTAGCGACGGTGGTTTGACATTTAACGTAGGCGCACATTTTATGGCCACCAACTGGATTATCCGGGCTGGCGAGATTGCGTTATTTATTGGTTTGCTTGCACACATTTTTCAGGCTTTACGTTTAACATTGCAAAATCAGAAAGCACGTCCGGTTAAGTATGCAGTAAACGATGGTAAGGCAAACAGTAAATGGTACAGCCGTTCCATGGGCTTGCTAGGTACGCTTTTGCTGATCTTTTTGGTGGTTCACCTGAAAGATTTTTGGGTAGTTTCCCGTTTTACAGGCATCCCAACAGTTGATGCCAACGGACATGAAGATCTTTATGCGGTAATGAAAGAAAAATTTCAGGATCCGGTAAGGGTTGCCGTATATATTTTGGCTATGTTTTCTTTATGCTATCACTTATTGCATGGTTTTGCTTCTGCATTCCAAACACTAGGATGGAACCACTCAAAATATAATGGTATAATTAAAGGAGCTGGCGTTTGGTATTCGATTATTATTTCGATCCTTTTCGCAGCCATGCCGATTGCAGTTTATTTCGGTCTTATTCAATAATTTTTAGCACAAAAGATATGTCAGATATTAATTCAAATATTCCAGAAGGCGAATTAACCAGCAAATGGACAAAATATAAGTCTTCTGTGCCTTTGGTTAACCCATCGAACAAAAGAACTATTGAAGTAATCATTGTAGGTTCGGGTTTAGCAGGTGCTTCGGCAGCGGCTACTTTGGCCGAGATGGGTTACAAGGTAAAATGTTTCTGCTTCCAGGATTCACCACGTAGGGCACACTCAATCGCTGCTCAGGGTGGTATTAATGCAGCAAAAAACTATCAGAATGATGGTGATAGCGTTTATCGCCTTTTCTATGATACGATTAAAGGTGGCGATTACCGCGCCCGCGAAGCTAATGTGCATCGTTTGGCTGAGGTAAGTGCTAATATTATAGATCAATGTGTGGCACAGGGTGTGCCTTTGGCACGTGAGTATGGTGGCTTGTTAGATAACCGTTCATTCGGTGGTACACAGGTACAACGTACGTTCTATGCCGCAGGTCAAACTGGTCAGCAGTTATTATTAGGTGCATATTCTGCTTTAGAACGCCAGATTGGTATGGGTAAAGTGGAAATGTATACCCGCCACGAAATGCTTGAGGTTGTTAAAATTGATGGCAAAGCACGCGGCATTATTGCACGTAACTTAATTACAGGAGAAATCGAACGTCATTTTGGTCATGCAGTGGTATTAGGAACAGGTGGTTACGGAAACGTATTCTATCTTTCTACCAACGCGATGGGAAGTAACGTTACAGCGGCTTGGAAAGCGCACAAACAAGGTGCTTATTTTGCAAACCCTTGTTATACGCAGATCCACCCAACCTGTATCCCGGTTTCTGGCGATCACCAGTCTAAATTAACACTGATGTCGGAATCGTTACGTAACGATGGACGTATCTGGGTGCCTAAAAAGAAAGATGATAACCGTAAAGCTTCAGAAATTCCTGAAGATGAAAGAGATTATTATTTAGAGCGTCGTTACCCTGCTTTTGGTAACCTGGTTCCACGTGATGTGGCCTCTCGTGCTGCGAAAGAACGTTGTGATGCAGGTTATGGAGTAGGTGCTTCTAAATTGGCTGTATATCTTGATTTTAAAGCAAATACAGAACGCTACGGAAAAATCGAAGCTTCTAAAGCGGGTAACCACAACCCTGATAAAGAAACCTGTATGCGGTTAGGTACTGAGGTAATTAAAGCTAAATATGGTAACCTGTTCGATATGTATGCGCAGATTACCGGTGAGAACCCTTACGAAACCCCAATGCGTATCTATCCTGCGGTTCACTATACCATGGGTGGTTTATGGGTTGATTATAACCTGATGACCTCTGTGCCTGGTTTATATTGTACAGGTGAGGCTAACTTCTCAGATCATGGTGCTAACCGTTTAGGTGCATCTGCATTGATGCAGGGTTTGGCTGATGGTTATTTCGTTCTTCCTTATACTATTGGAGCTTACTTGTCGAAAGAAATTTCGGTAAAAGCAATTCCTACTGATCACCCTGCTTTTGCAGAGGCGGAAGAAAGAGCAGTTGGTATCTTAAATAAGCTAATTAATATTAAAGGAACTAAGTCAGTAGATCATTTCCATAAACGTTTAGGTCACATTATGTGGGAGAAATGTGGTATGGCCCGTAACGAAAAAGGTTTAAACGAAGCAATCCAGGAAATCAGAGCACTACGTGCTGAATTCTGGAGCGATGTTCGTGTACCTGGAACAGCTGATGAGTTAAATACCGAACTCGAAAAAGCAGGTCGTGTAGCTGATTTTATCGAACTGGGCGAGTTGATGTGTATAGATGCTTTAAACCGTAACGAAAGTTGTGGTGGCCACTTCCGTGAAGAGTATCAGACAGAAGAAGGTGAAGCATTACGTGATGATGAGAACTATGCTTACGTAGCCGCCTGGGAATTTAAAGAAGGTGTAAACTTCGAACTTCACAAAGAAGAATTGAAGTTTGAAAATATTAAAGTTGCACAAAGAAGTTATAAATAGTAGCAAGATGGTAAGTATCAAGTATCAAGACTTGAATTAAATCTTGATACTTGGTTCTCTTACTTGATACTTAAATCTCAATATCATGAGTACAGGAAATATGAACTTAACGCTAAAAGTTTGGCGTCAAAAAAATAACAATACCAAAGGCGCTTTGGTAGATTATAAATTGGCCGATATTTCACCGGATATGTCTTTCTTAGAGATGTTCGATGTATTAAACGAACAATTAATTAACAAAGGTGAAGAACCAGTTGTATTTGACCATGATTGTCGCGAAGGAATCTGCGGAATGTGCTCGATGTTTATCAACGGGCGTCCACACGGACCAAAAGACCTGGTTACTACCTGTCAGTTGCACATGCGTTCTTTCAAAGATGGCGATACCATCGTTGTTGAGCCCTGGAGAGCAGCTGCTTTTCCGGTAATAAAAGACTTAACCGTAGATCGTTCTGCATTTGATAGAGTTATTGCTGCTGGTGGTTTTATTTCGGTAAATACAGGTAATGCGCAAGATGCCAATAACTTACCAATTCCTAAAATGCAGGCAGATGCAGCTTTCGAAGCGGCAGCTTGTATTGGTTGTGGTGCTTGTGTGGCAACTTGTAAAAATGCTTCAGCAATGTTATTCGTTTCTGCGAAAATCTCTCAGTTGGCGCTATTGCCACAAGGCCAGCCAGAGCGTTACCGCAGGGTGCAAAGCATGGTTGCACAGATGGATGCTGAAGGTTTTGGTAACTGTACCAATACTGGTGCTTGCGAGGCCGAATGCCCTAAAGGAATCTCTTTAGAAAACATCGCTCGTATGAACCGTGATTTTGCATCTGCAAAATTTATTTCAGAAGAAACCATTTAAAAAATATACTGTGTACCTGGTTTAAGTGCCGGGTTCTTAAGCCTCCACGTTTGTGGGGGCTTTTTAGTTTACCAATTCATGGCCGCTAGGTACTATCATGTTTCCTTACTTATCAGATTGAAATATGCGAATTAATATGTAATGGTTTATTCTCAAACTGGTGATTAAAACTGATGCATATTTAACATTTGCCAACTGTTGTGAAAACATACGAAACTTTAGGTCCGAAAATCGAAAGTTTATATAATCAGATTGACTCAAAATAAAAGTTTGCGAAAGTGGTAATAATCTTATGTTTGCATATTAAATTTTTGCGTATTTGGAAATTTTATTCTGTAATATTTGTATATACATTAAAATTTTTCTAAATTTAGTCTTCCGAGACAGGAGAGAAAACATAAAACCCCGGCAATTTTGCTGGGGTTTTGTGTGTTTAAGCCAATTGCCAATTTAATTCATACTAAAGTTAACATTGATATTGTATTTCACACGAACAGGTTTTCCATTTAACAACCCAGGATTCCATCTTGGCGATTTGTTCAATACTCTCAAGGCTTCTTCATCCGTTTCTTTTGTGAGGCCTTTGGTAATTTGAATATCTGTTAGCGCCCCATTTTTCTCTACTACAAAAGAAGCAAATACTTTTCCCTGAGTGCTGTTTTTCTTAGCTATTTCAGGGTACTTAATCTCACGACCTAAGAATTCATAAAATTTCTTAATGCCTCCAGGATAATCGGGTACCTTTTCCAGGGAGGTAAAATCATAAATTTTGTTTGAATTGTTTTGTGCTTTTGCTTGATTTAAGCACATAGCGATGCCCGTTAGGGCTAAAAAGATTAGCTTTCTCATTGTTTTTTTGTTAAAATGTTGATTATTTAGTTTTTCCTGGGAATTGCTTTTGATTTTTTGCTGGTAATAATCACCACTCCATTTTTGCCTTTATCGCCGTATAGTTTTTGCGAGTTTGCATCTTTGAGCACCTCTATTGATTCGATGGATTCGCTTTTTAAGTTAGGATCAGCAACTTCTTTCCCATCTACAATGTAAAGTGGTTTTGCTTTATCATCGAAATCTCTGTTTAGCAAGTATCGCCTTATTACAGGAGTTTCACTATTGGGTAAAGGACGTATGTTAAATCCTGATACTTTCCCTTTTAACTTGGGATCGCCAGTTTTTATCGGGGCGGCCTTAAGATCATAATTATTACTCAGAGAACCATTTTTGGTTTTAACTTCTATTACACCTGCAAAACCATCAGCACCATACCTTGCTGTTGCTAAACTATCTTTTAAGATGCTTACAGCTTCAATGTTATTGGGATCAACATCGTTAAGTGAAGATGTGCCTCTTATATATTGTTTGTTCCCATCAATTACAATTAAAGGTTCTGTACTTAATGTTGAGATTCCCCGGATTATAACTTTAGGCGTTCTGGTACTATCTGCCTTTTGGGCAAAGCCGGCTAAACTAAAGCCCATCAGCATGGTAAATATGATTACGTTTTTCATATTGAATTTTGGTTAGAATTTTCTTTTGAGTTCGAAAAAATCAGTGCTCTTATCTATCGAAAGCTCTTTTGAGTTAAGCGGCCTGAAAACATTGCTTTTTGCGCTTTTGCTGGTCACTAAAATTACACCACCCCTGGCTTTTGGCCCGTATAGATTCATTGCAGTTTGATCTTTTAATACTTCTATTGATTCGATATTATTTGGGTTTATCGTATTCAATTGACTGTTATCTGATAATTTAACGCCATCTACAATGATTAGCGCATCAAGAGTTGTACCCTCCTTTAATCTGATCCGGTCGCCGGGAATACTACTTGTTTTAGTCTCTTGTATAGGTATAGGGTCGTTGAGTTTAAAATTAACGTTTATATTATATTTAACTCTTACAGCTAAACCATTCTGGATGCCTGGGTTCCACTTTGGCGATTCTTTTATAACCCTCATTGCTTCTTCGTCGGTACCACTTCCTAAACCACGTGTAATTTGGACATCGGTTAACGAACCATCTTTTTCAACTACAAAACTGAGGAAGACTTTACCTTGCACATTATTCTCTTGTGCCATCTTTGGATATTTAATGCTGCCACCCAGGTATTTATAAAACCTGGTTATGCCGCCTGGAAATTCCGGCTGTTTATCAATCGAAACGAAATCATATACTTTATCTGCATTTTCAGATTTAATGACATTGGTTTCAGTAGCAGTAGTTTTAGGGAGATAAGATATGATATTAATCCTGTTCAGATTTACATATTCGCCGGCTTTGGGTAACAATTTATTCTTGAACACTTTTGAAGATTCTGGAATGCTAAAACTAACCGTTAAAGCATATTTACCATCAGCTACAGTTTTAAATCCTTTATAAGATAAAATTGCTTTCATCACTTCTTCATCACAGCCAGCGCCTAGTGCTACATTTGATGTAACATTGGTAACTCTACCACCTTTTAAATTAAACCTTATCTGGGCATTTCCCTGAATCTGATCGCTATTGGCTGCGGTTGGGTATTTGATGTGCCTGCCTAGAAACTGATAAAATCCTGTCCAGTTTGGATCTGTTTTGCCATCAACCGAAATTTTAGGTGCTATAATTATTTTCCCGGGGGCTGTAACCATGTTTTCAACCATCTCAATGGGTTTATCCATAGGGATTTGATCGGTAATGGACAACAATTTCTCATTTTTACGAACAGTAGCCGATGAAAATACAATGAGAAGGGCAAATAGTGGAATAAAGATTCCATACTTCATAATCGCTATCTTTTTAGATCGCTCCTTATGAAGCATGAAAATTCTTTTTTTGATCAATGATTTTTCTAAGAAGCCATTTGTTAAGGTATTTGGTGAAATACCAAATGACTTGCTCAATAAAAGCATGGCATATTCAGCTTTATCACCCTGAAATTCGGCGGCAAGTTCATCAGCTAAAAATTCGTGGATATTTTTAATGGCTTTCTTATAAAGATAAATCACCGGGTTTAGCCAGGTAATAATCCCTATAATTTCGAAAAATAAAACATCCAGGGTATGCCATTGTTTGATGTGTGCTTCTTCATGAATATCAATCACATCCATTTGTGGTAATTCCTGATCAATTACTTTTTTGCCAAAAAAAGAGAAAGCTGAGCCAGCCTTATGTATAGTAATGAGTTTTTTAACTGCTAATAAGTTAACTGCCAATCTACCTAAGAAGAACAAACTACCTGCGCAATAAATATAAACGAATGCATTTCCCCAGTTAAAACCGGTGTTATGTTCTGTTACAATTGTTGCTTGTGCTAATACAGCCTCCCAATTAACTGAAGTATAAACCTGTTGTGCCGCTTTCTGTTCCGTAAGCCATTCTAAACGTATAAATGGTATGCATAGTGACAAAGCGCCTGCAGATACTAAATAGATGCGGTTTAAAGTAAAGTAGGTCTCCTTATCTAACAGTAATTTGTAGAAACCGAAAAAAACAATTAAGTATAAGTTCACCTGTAATAGGTAGTGGGCAAAACTCATTTTGGCTTATGTTTAATTTTATTAATCATTTTTAAAATTTCATCAACATCACTTAAATCCAGTTTTTCTTCTTTAACGAAGAAAGAAAACATACTTTCTACCGAATTTTCAAAGTAATTGCCTAACAGCTTTTCTGTTGCATGGCGCTTGTACTCTTCTTTACTGATTAAAGGGTAATACTGATGGGCCTTACCAAAGGCTTCGTGACCAATAAAACCTTTGGTTTCTAAAATTCTAATAATGGTTGATACGGTATTATAAGCCGGTTTAGGAAGGGGTAGTTCATCAATAACCTCTTTAACGAATGCCTTTTCCAATTGCCATAAAACCTGCATAATCTGCTCTTCGGCTTTGGTTAAATCTTTAATTTCCATAATAGTTAATAATAATAATAAGGATGATGGCAAATGAATTGCCTTAACTAAAGTTAAAACTAATTAGTTAGTTATCCAAATTTTATTTAATAATTATTTTGAAAAGTAAGTTCGGTGCAAATTTCTTTTTACTTAGGGATTGTTCTTTGCAAATAAATTGTAGGGTTTTATATGTATATATCTGTAATACAGCACTTTGTTTGTGTTTGTGGCTAGATGTTAATCAGGTTGTTTTTGATGCCATATACCACTAATCCGGTACGCGACTTCATATTTAGTTTAGCAAAAAGAGATTCCCTATAGTTGTCAACGGTGCGCGGACTAACATTCATGAGGTCAGCAATTTCTTTATAGGTAAGCTCAGTGCTGCAATGTTGCAGAAACGTAAGTTCTCTGTCAGAAAATGTTGGTTTAACTCCATCGTCTTTTAAAGCCACCAAAAGCCTGCCTGATACGAGCTCATTTACATAGAATCCTTTATCTATAATTACTTTAATTGCCCTTAATAAATCAGTGGGTGTAGATTCTTTCAGCATATAACCTCCGGCACCAGCTTTGAGCATCCCAATTATTGCTTTTTCATCTTCGAGCATGCTTAGTGCAAGTACATGGACATTTGGATGGTTGGCTTTAACCCATTTGGTGGCGGCAAAACCATCCATTACAGGCATGTTAATATCCATTAAAATAAGCTGAACTTCAGCGTGCTGATTAATTTTAGTTTGAAGATCGATTCCGTTCATGGCTTCGAACATAACCTCTATTTCATCAAATTCTGCTAATAAAATAGCTAATCCGGAGCGGAAGAGGGTGTGGTCATCTACAATTGCAATAGAAATACTTTGGTTCTGCATAATTAAGGGTAGGGGATTTCAATTGAAATAGACGTGCCTTCGCCAGGCACCGAATTTAGTGCTAATTTTCCATTGATCATCTCAATTCTTTTATAAATTGAATTTAGCCCCATTCCCGATTTTTTGGCTTTAATCATATCTGGATCAAAGCCTATACCATCCTCACTCACCTTTAAATGTAAAGCACCATTATCGAGATAAGAATCGATTTGTATATATTTTGCCTGGGCATGCTTTATAATATTATTGATAATTTCCTGCAATAAACGAAGAATGATCAGATCCTTATCAGGAGATGTGATCTGAAGATCTACCAACTGGTTATTAACTTTTAGTTGATATGTTCCTGCTTTATTAAGCCAGTTAATTTCCTGATCTATCGCATGGCCAATGCCATTTTCTACCAGTTGCTCTCCATGTAAGAGCTTGGCCAGCTCTCTTAATTCTTTGATGGAGTTACTAACTAGTGTTAGTGAATTATCGATTTTATTTTTGGCCTTTTCCCCATCATTTAAATTTATAGAGTTTAAGGTGAGTGTGGTAAGACTGAGCAACTGGCCAACATTATCATGTAATTCTGTTGCTATACTTTGCATTGTTTGATCTTGTACTTCAATGCGGGTTTGAAGCATTTCGGACTCAAATTTTTGCTGCATATGCTGTTTTTCCAAAAAATGGTTCTTTTTATGCCGGTTATAAGATCTGATATATAAAATCAAAAATACCGGCATCATTAAGAATACCAATGTGGAAACAGCAACTAAGAGTGCAATTTTCGTTGTTTCATTCTGCATATAAACGAATATACCCAAAGGCTATATAAAATAAGGTTTAACAATACGTAAATACAATATCTTAATGTTGCAACACCTATAATTTTTATTGTGAATAAGCCGTCAAAAATATTCGACATGGTGCTTCCGAAATAATAAAACAGTACACCTGTTACCCACCAAAACTCAGGATGGGTTTTGATATTGATAAAGTTTTCATCTTTTAACAATAGGTAATAATAGTAGAGGCAATAAAGGGTAAAAAATACAGACATTACGCTAATGGTAAGCGTATTTGCATCGGTAAAAGAATGCGTAAAAAAAAAAATAAAATAGGTAAGATAAACCACGCCCGAACCTATAAAAAAAATAGATTTCGGGCTGGTGTATTCTTTTAAACAACAATAAAGGCCATATAAAATGGTACTGCTTTCGAATATTAAAAAAATATTGAAAAGCCATAAATTGTGTATGTGTTTCGAAGCAAGATAAATAGCATAAAGTTCTGTACCCAAAGCAATAGCAATGTAGCAGGTGATTACCTTCCAAAAAACCTTCCTGTCTTTCCAAACTAACAAGATTGCGCTGGTTAAACAGATAATCTCCGATATAACTATGGGTGATACATACCTCATTCTTTATAAACTTGTTCCTTCACACATGTCCGGGCATGCAGCACCCCTGTTTTCAATATTGCTCAAATCATCTTTATGGTATTCTTCACTGTTTCCAGTGCCATCTCCATTACCCACGCCTGGTGTAGTTGGTACCAACAATAAAGTATTTCTGCCTTCATAAGATTTAGGAACACCTTCGATTGCTCCTTCTAAATATTGTGCGAAATAGATTCTTAAGCCATCATATTTGCCTTCACTCATTGATTTTGCGATTTCTAAAATCTGCTCAGCGGGAAACCATACTGCCTTTGTGTAAGATTCTGTAGCGGTCATCCCGTCTTTGGCATAGGCAACAACCATAGCCTTTGCAACCTTCGGATCGATAGGTTCCATATTTAATTCTTTGTTCATAAAATTTGAAGAGTTTGTTTGTAAAAAGCCTAAAAATCGACAATAATAAACGATCTATCAAGAAGTATTTACAATTAAATACCGTAAAAACACCTTTCTATTTAGGGCGTTTTGCGCTAACATCAAATAGGCCTCTGACACTAATTTTGGTATACAATAACAACTGACTATTTTGTGATTGTAAAATAAATGCCGTCTATTTCATTAAAACAAACAATTTGAACTGATGTAAGAATAAGTCTGTTTTTTAATAAAACTTGATTATTAGAAAAATTAACCATTAAACTCTCTCAAAATGATAAATAATACCCTATTGCAGGAAAATCATAATTCGATTAGCGAAAGGGAAGTCGAAATTGTACACCTGTTATCAATGGGCTACAACAGTAAAGAAATTGGCTCAATGCTTTTTATTAGCGAGCATACGGTTAATACGCACAGAAGAAACATGGTAAGAAAGCTCGACCTTAAAAATTCTTATCAGTTAATTGTCTGGGCATTCAAAGAAAGAATATTATCTCTATAAGAGTTAAAGATACGTATAACCTCTCATTCTAAACAGCAAAGCCTGCTATTTGATACTAAAGTCAAATTAGCAGGCTTTTGATTGTAGGTATGTTTATTCGGATATACTTTGAATTCTGTTGATGATTTAAGCGGGATTACTTTATGCTCTTTTTGGTTACGATAAAATAGCCAACGATGAAAAGAACCGCCGCATAAATTAAACTTGTCCATATTTCTTGCGTAAAAACAGGGAAAGCTAATGGATCAGCACCTTTTTTTACTTTCGTTATTCTTAAAGCCAGTGTTGGTAGCGAATAGGGGATAAGGTAGGCATATTTCCAGCCTACATTTGCAGTAATAATTCCCATAATGGTGCCAACAAAACCAATGCCCATTGGTTTAAGGAAATCGCTCCATAACAAACTTAATATAAACTGTAGCGATAAAATCCCTAGAGAAGCTAAGAATAATTTAGCGTAGGAGTTAATCAGAATATTTGATGGGTTGTATTGATTAAAATTAAATTTAGGGATTAATACCTGTAATAAGTGGCCAAATGTGTAGGTAAGTGTAGCAAATAAGAATAAGCAGATAAATATTAACAATACTGCATACAGGTATTTTGCCGCATAAATCGAAAATTTATTTAAGGGTTGGGCAAATAACATTTTCCAGGTATCGTTTTTATGTTCAATATTATTGACTGAAAAGGCCATGAATATGACATAAAAGGGCATGATCAAAAATCCCATTACGCCAAGTGCTGCACCGCTATAATGTGCCCATAAGAGCATTGGAGGATAATGGTTGGCGATGATTTTTTCAGCATCGTAATAAAAGCCAAAGCTGATTAAGCCGCAAATAATAATAGGTAATAATATGGCTGCCCAGAAAGCTAAAGTTTTTCGGGATTTGTAAAATTCTGATACTAAAGAAATATAAAGAGCGTGCATGTTAGTTTGTTTTAGTAATATCCAGGAATAAATTTTCCAGATCTTTTCGTTGCTGATAAAGACTGCTCACCATAAAACCATTTTGGATCAGTAATGTGTTTAGTTCTCCACTTTTTTGTGATGAGGCATACGGCAGGGTGATCATCTTATCTGTTTTTGCCACAATTTCATAACCCGAATTTGTTAAAAAGGTGCTTGCACTTTCGATATTATCGACCTCGATTTGGAGCATCGGTTTGCTGAGTAGATGAAGTTCGTTAATCGTGCCCTGAAATAATAATTGACCTTTGTTTATAATGCCAACATGGGTTGCTATTCTTTCTATTTCGGCCAATAAATGGCTTGAAACGAGTATTGTTTTTTGGTGTTTTGTAGCTAAATCGATCATCAGGTTCCGAACCTCAATAATGCCATTTGGATCTAAACCATTGGTAGGTTCATCCAATAGAAGTAATTCAGGATCTGAAATTAGTGCCTGCGCAATGCCTAGCCGCTGTTTCATGCCCAACGAATATTTGCTGGCTTTTTTATTTGCGGCTTCTGCCAAGCCCACTAGCGATAGCATTTCATCAGCTTTTGCTTTTTTAATGCCTAACAGGATACAACGGTTAACCAGGTTTTCTTTTCCTGTTAAATGACCATAAATGGCTGGTTGTTCAACCAAAGCACCTATGCGTTTAAGAATCGCGATGCGATTACTGTTTATTTCCTTACCAAATATAAATACCTGATCGGATGGCGACTTCAGCAGGTTCAACAGGATTTTTATGGTGGTTGTTTTGCCAGCCCCGTTCGGGCCTAAAAAGCCATATATGCTCCCTTTTGGTACTTGTAACGACAAATCTTTTACTATAGCCTGGTTGCCAAAGTTAAAGTTCAGACCTACGGTTTCGATAGCGTAATCACTCATTATTTCTATTTGAAAATAGCAGTTGCCTGTTTCACAATAGAACCAGATGTTTTTGTTGTTTTTACAGCTATTTCAGCATCATTCTGATTGGTGTTAACGGTAAGCGTTAAAATAATCATCATAAATACAGGTAATAATAAAAGTAAAAATGGCGATGTGTTTGCTAGCTTTTTCATGATTGATAGTTTTATTTGAGAGGTTGCGAAAAGACCATTAGTAATTACTGTTTGATTTTTGAAGTTGATTGCTGATGATGTTTCCATTTTGTTTTCGTTTTGATGATTCAAAGAAACTCAAGAAAAACAACCTGCTAAAATCTATTATACCAAGTGTTCAAGATTCTAGATCAACGGACATTTTTGGCGTTTGTCGATAAAAATTGCCTATTGGGCCGTTCGTAGAAAAAAAATGCCCGTTGGTAGATTGTGTAAGTAAATCGATAAAACTTTATTTATTTTGTGGCTTGAATGATATGCTGTTTGTTAATGTATATTGGCATTCATTACAATTTAATAGATATCGAATGAAACAAAGTAGGGGACCTTTAATATTACATGCTATTTTTTGGGGATTTATATGCCTTCTAATTATAGTTATATCTATGATGGGGAGTGAAAAGCATACCATGAAAGACTACTTTCTGTCGTATTTTGTTTTTGGCATCGTTAATGTTTCTGTATTTTATATCAATTATATTTTTCTGATCCCATCACTGATCAAAAAGAGAAAAAAGTACTGGTTATATGTCCTGTCATTTGTTCTTTTAATTGTTGTCGCAACATTTGTTAAAACTGTTATCGCTGTTTTAAATCCCGAAGAGATGCTTCGTTATACCTTCGATGGCAAAAGCCATAATATGTCTGTTAATAATTTTGCTATCAACACGGTTTTTATAATTGGTTTTTTCCTGGTTTCGAGCTGTATAATTAAATTCACTATTGATTGGTTTGCAAGCGAAAGAATTCAGCGCAACTTAGAAAGTGAACGCCGCGAGATGGAGCTTCAGTTTTTAAAGTCGCAGTTAAACCCACATTTTCTTTTCAACTCGCTTAATAATATCTATTCGCTTGCCTATCAAAAATCGGATAAAACAGCCGATGCGATTATGAAGCTTTCTGAAATTATGCGTTACATGATCTATGAAAGCAATACACCAACCGTAGCGTTAAGCAAGGAGGTCGATTATTTAACAAGTTATATTGAACTGCAAAAAATAAGGTTTAAAGATGGTGCCTATATTGAGCTTACCTTAAACGGCGAAATTGATAATCAAAAAATCGTTCCTTTAATGTTGATTTCGTTTGTGGAAAATGCATTTAAACATGGTGTGGTAACCGATCCGGCTGAACCTGTAAAAATCAATATTATTGCCAATCAGAAAATTTTGCATTTTAGTGTATTGAACAAAAAGAACCAGCAGAATAAAGATGCACAGGGTGGAGTTGGTTTAACGAATGTAGAACGACGATTACAATTGGTTTATCCTGATAGATATAAATTAAATGTTGTAAATTCGGCTACCCATTATACCTGCGAACTGATGATTGACATATAATCCGGTAACTAACCTTACCCGGATTAAATCATTAATTAAAATAATAACCTAAAATGAACCTAAACTGTATTGTTGTTGATGATGAGCCACTAGCGCTTGATATTTTACAGGATTATATTTCGAAAGTACCTTTTTTAACCATGGTTAAAAGGTGTGAAAACCCTATTGAAGCCTTGCAGATTGTCCAGGGAGGAGGGATTGATCTGGTATTTTTAGATATTCAGATGCCTGAGTTAACCGGAATCCAGTTTTTAAAAATTGCCGGTAATAAATGCCACTATATATTAACTACTGCTTACCCACAGTATGCTTTAGAAAGTTACGACCTGAATGTTTCGGATTACCTGTTAAAGCCAATTGCATTCGACCGTTTTTATAAAGCGGTAGAAAAAGTTCACAATCAGGTAAAACCGGTTGAAACTCCTGCCAGTGTGGCCCAGCCGATTGTTACGCCAGCACCATTTTCTGGCTCGCCAAATCCAGTTCAGGATTATATTTTTGTGAAAACGGAACATAAGATTCAAAAAATCTATCTGCACGATATTTTATTCATAGAAGGTTTAAAAGATTACATTTCAATTTTTACAAAGGATGAACGTGTAATCACCCTGCAGAGCATGAAAAAAATGGAGGAAGCTTTGCCTCAAAGCCAGTTTATCCGGGTGCATAAATCTTATATCGTGGCGGTTGATAAGATTGAAAGTATCGAACGTAGCCGCATTACCATCAACCAAAAAATTATTCCGGTTGGAGATACTTACCGTGATGAATTTTTCAGGGTGATTGGAAATAAGAATATTTAGAGTGATTGGCGTTAGGCGTTTAGCGCTTAACCGGTTTAACCAATTAACCATTTTGTTGCCACAGATTCACAGAAATAAGAAATACCTAACCAAAAAATCGTCATTTCGAGCGGAGTGCAACGCAGTCGAGATCTGTTTAGATAGATCTCTCCATTTCGCTGCGCTACTGTCGAGATGACGACCATTCTATGGAAATCTGTCTATGGTTGTCGGAATCGAAGGATTCTTAATGAGATTAATAAAATTATAAAGTAGCAGGCTGTGCCATCGGCTGACCCAAAACTTTCCTGATTTCGTTTTCTACTTCTAAGGTAATATCGTTTGCTGTTTTTATTCCAGGCTCTATCGGCTTTAAAACGGTCCATTTTAAGGCATTTCCTGTGGTTAGGGGAAACATACCAAAGCGGACAATTTTCCATGAGTTTTCTATGGACACCGGAACGATCAAAGCATTAGGAACTACTTTTAATATGGTAGCAATACCTCCAAATTGAAAGGTTTTCAATTGACCATCTTTCGCCCGGGTTCCCTCTGGGAAAATAACAGTACTCCAGTTATTTTCTTTCATTCTTCGGCCAAGTTTTATGATTTCAGAGATGGCCTGCTTATTGTCTTTCCGGTTGATGTTTGCCCCACCGCCTAAGCGCAGGTTAATGGATATGGATGGAATACCTTTGGTAAGCTCGATTTTAGAGATAAATTTTGCACTGTGTTTCCTTAAGAACCAAATTAACGAAGGTATATCGTACATACTTTGGTGGTTTGCGGCAAAAATAATCGGCCTATCTGTTGGTAGCTTATATTCGTTTTTAAAACTGATTGAATTAAAAAGGAAAATCTGGCAGTAGGTTAGAAAAAAATTAAGGATATCTACAGAGACCTTGTGCGCTTTATATCCAAAAAGCTTAAAACAAAGCCATTGTATAGGATGGAAGATGCAAAGTGTTAATCCAAAGAAAATATAAAAAATAGGGCTTAAAATATATCCGAAAAGCTTGCTCATCTGGTTAATTGAATAGGTGGCAAAGATAATAATAAATTATTCTGGTTCTTTGAATATGTATCTTTCTTCGTATTCGATCTCAAACGTTTTTAAGAAATGGGTGTACTCCTGTAAAAAGCTCTCCTTTTTATGGTGCTGTTCCTGGTTTTGAATGTATTGGATGACCTGTTGAATATGGCTTTTCGAATATGAAAATGCAGCATAACCTTCTTGCCAGGCAAATTTTGTTTTACAAAATCGCTGGTCATTAATCCATTTAGAACTTTCTGTTCTTACATTCTGGATCAGGCTAGAAATAGACTGATGTGGCCGCATGCCAATAAAAATATGAATGTGATCGGGCATACAGTTAATCTGTATCATTTTATGGTTATTGGCCTGAAATATTCCTGTGAGATATTTTAATAGCCTTTCTTTCCACTCCGGACGAATTAATGAAGCACGAAATTTAACAGCAAAAACAAACTGAATATGTAATTGGGTATAGGTATTCGGCATAGCGTTCTAAATTTAAATCATAATCAAACGTTCCTACGGAACGAAAATTGCGGTCTGCAATTTCTACCGAGGAAATGTCCATACTGGACATTAATAATTTTTAGGATGATTTAATATTTATGAATTGCACCAGCAATTTAAAACAAATGGCTTTATAGAACAAGTGCTTACGCAATATTTTTTGGTAATAACCCCAGTTCGATTATTAATATCCTTTAAAGGCATACTGCAGACATTTTTCGTTCATAGCCGTCACCCTGAATTTAATTCAGGGTCTATTTATCAATAAAGATGCTGAAATAAATTCAGCATGACGATCGCGCTTAGTTTCACGGGCTTAAAATTAGTTAGTATGAATAAATATTAATCGAACTGAGGTTAATAGGTAAATTACAACAACCCACTGTTAAAAGAACTAATAAGCCAGATATTTATCTGGGATACCAATAATTTTTGGAATGATTTAACATTTAGGGATTTCACCAACAATTTAAAACAAATGGCTCTATAGAACAAGTGCTAATGCAATACTTTTAGGTATTGGGCAATTTTTTAACAACCCACTGTTAAAAGAACTAATAAGCCGATATTTCTCTGGGACATCAATAATTTTTGGAATGATTTAAGATTTAGGGATTGCACCAACAATTTAAAACAAATGGCTCTATAGAACAAGTGCTAATGCAATATTTTTAGGTATTGGGCAATTTTTTAACAGCCCACTGTTAAAAGAACTAATAAGCCGATATTTCTCTGGGACATCAATAATTTTTAGGATAATTAATATTCAGGGGTTGTTCAGTAGATTAATATAAATAATTTAACATCTAATCATGCAATGTCCCATCGGGACATATGCCCGGTAGAAAAAATATATAATGTTTTTTATGTTCCGTTAGGAACATTTGGTGTTTTCCCCTGGTTACAATTCACCATTTAACATCATCAGTTTAGCTTTTAAGATTGCAGCAACGCTCATCGAGTCGGTAATCTGTCCATTCAAAACCATTTGATAGGCCTCATCAAATGGTAATTTTTTTACCGCGAGTTGTTCCGTTTCTTCTGGCATCGCGATACCTTGAATTAAACCCGTGGCAACATAGATTATGCTCAATTCATCACTCACAGAGTTGGATAAGTGCATTCTTTGTATTTCTTTCCAGTTTCTGGCACTCATTCCCGTTTCTTCCAGTAATTCCCTTCTTGCACTTTCTAATGGCGCTTCATGGAATGGCCCACCGCCTTCAGGAATTTCCCAGCTGTAGGCATTTAGTGCATACCTGTACTGACCAACCAGCCAGGTGTTGTAGGTTTCATCCAAAGGAAGAATTCCGATAGCCAGATTCTTAAAATGGACTGTGCCGTAAATCCCTTGCCCGCCAGATGGATTAATAACCTGGTGTTCGGTTAAACGAATCCAGTTGTTGTCGTATTTTAGCTCGCTTTCCAGCGTTTTCCAGGGGTTAATCTCTTCCATGGTCGCAAGATAGCAACTTGTTATAGTTTTAAGAGGAAAGGACTTGTATTGAAAAAAATTAGGACAAAAAAAGAGTGCTTAGATTTTTTCTAAGCACCCTTGGTTAAAATTAGAACGATCCTTCATCAGGGCGGTTGTCCTGCTCTTCTTTTTTCTTTTTGTTTGTACCGGTAAATGTAGTTTTTCCAAAACGGTAAGAGAAAGTTAAATTCCCCATTGTTCCCTGAAACTGGCGTTCAAAATCAACGATTGTAGCTCTGTCTTCGGTGGTCATGCTCCATCTTCTGGTATTAAATACATCTCTGACATTGAAACTCAAAGATGCTTTTTTGTTCGGGAAATCGTATTTGGCCCCACCGTCAATTCCATACATCGCATTACGTTTTCCCTGCGCCATCACTTCTGGCGCCCTATAGTCACCGCGTACCTGTAGTGATAGACTTTTAACTACTGTTAAATTTCCGGTCAGGTTGGCGTTCCAGCTAAAGCCACTACTTGATGGAATGTCAAATCGTGCATCACCAGCAAACTTGGCCTGGTACAAGTTTACGTTTGTGGTAAAGTTTAAAGCTTTAATAAGGTCAAAACGGCCAATTAATTCCAAACCGCTATTAATCTGGTTTGTTAAATTTTGAGGGGTTGAGGTAATAATTCCATTAACTGGTGTACTTCTTACGCGTTGGATCACATCATTGGTCTGACGGAAATACAAGCTTGAAGTTAAGGTTACTTTTTTCCAGTATTTACTATAACCTAATTCAAAAGAGTGTACATCTTCCGGTAATAAATTAGGATTACCGCCTCTGTAGTTTAATGGATCAGAAACATCTAAAAATGGATTGGTATCCCAAGGCCGTGGACGGTTTACACGACGGGTATAACTCAGTTGAAGCTGGTTATCGCCCGTCAGTTTCTGTGTTAAGAACACACTTGGGTATATCCTTTTGTAATGGATGTTTCCTTCCGCAGTGGTTAATACATTGTTCGTGTAGCCTTCTAAATGCGTATCTAAACGCGCATCTTCTCCCCTTAAACCTATTTGATAACCAAAATCTTTAATCTGGTTCTGGTAATTGAAATACAGTGCATGCACCTGATCTTTGCTATCAAAACCATTAATCAACTTATTGTTGCTGATGTAGATGCTGCTATTTGTTAAGATTGAATCTGCATATTGATCATTCTCGCCTAAGCGGATCTGGCTGCGGTAACCCACTTCAATTTTACCCGCTTTACCTACTGGTAATGCATAATCCGTTTGAATATTGTAATTGGTGTTGTTCCCGGTATTAAATACACGTTGTAAACTTAAGGTCTCATCAATAGGTACACCATTGCGGTTAGTGGTGTTTGTGCTATAATACTGATTACTATTATTGGTGCCATAAGAATAACCAAAATTAAAACTTAGTTCTTCCTTCGGTTTCTTAAACTTTTGTACATAATCTAAATTTGCATCATAACTTGTTCCAAAACCGTCGGTGCTATTGGTTCTGTTGCTTAATAGAACTGGCGACTGGTTTTTATCTAATTGTCTAATGTCGAGCTGCTCATTACGCTCATTATCCCTGGAGTTAAAACCACCAGATAAGCTGATTACACTTTTAGGTGTTAAATAATAATCGATACCCGCTTTGGCATTATGTCCTTTATCCAATGATTTGGAAACTGTATTTTGACTGGCAAATCTTGTTCTCAATGAATCTGATTTATAGGTAATGTCCTGAAAACCACCTCCAACACGATTACCGTAACGATAGCCGTAGTTTCCATAAATATTAACCTTACTGTTCTGAAAACTTAAGTTGGTATTGGCATTATAGTTATCGCGGTTACCTGCTGTTAAAGCAACTGAGCCATTAAACCCAAGTTTTGTATTTTTCTTAAGTACAATGTTAATGATCCCTGATTGGCCTTCAGCATCGTATTTTGCCGATGGATTGGTAATAACCTCCACACTTTCGATGGAGCTGGCCGGGATTGACTGCAGAATCTGCGCCACGTTGCCGCCGGCAATTAAAGATGGCTTTCCATCAATTAATACTTTAACACCCGAAGAGCCACGTAAACTCACATTGCCATCCATATCAGTAGAAACAGAAGGAACATTCTGCAATAAATCGCCGGCAGAACCGCCCTCGCTGATCACACTCTGATCTACTGCGAAAATCTTTTTATCGATCCCCATTTGCATGCCCTGTTTCTGGCCGGTCACGGTAATTTCACTTAATACATTACCCTTTGCCGCATTCATTTTAATGTCGCCAAAATTTAAGGTACCAGTACTGGCAGTTATCGTTACATTATCCCTAACCATGGTTTGGTAACCAACAAAGCTGATTTTAAAGGTAAAAGTCCCGGTAGGGATTTCAGTCATTACAAATGCACCATTCACATCTGTTTGAACTATTTTGGCGTTTTTTGCTGTGGCTTTATCAATTAAGATTGCTGTGGCAAAAGGAATGGTTTCTTGTGTTTTGGCATCTTTAAGTACTCCGGTAATTTTTGCCTTTCCGCTTGTTTGCGCGAAAAGACTAAATGAAAGGGTGAGCAGTAATAGGGTAATCTGTATTGTTCTTGATTGTAAAATTCTCATTAAAAATAAAATTTCGTGTGTTTTTATAAAGGGAGACAAAGTAACGGCAAGTAAGTTTAATAAATGGGCCGTAACTATTTTATTACAGCCATTTTATAGTAATATTTTTGTGGGTTAATTTACAGTTGGTAGTTCGTAATTAGCAGTTTTCAGTTTTGCCTAAAACAATGATGGAATATTACAATTGGTGAATGTGCAAAATGTTACTTTTGTTCATTATGAATAAAATATTAATTGTTGATGATTTGCACCCTGTATTTAAAGAGCAGGCCATTGCCATGGGCTACCAGGTTGATGATGAACCTCAGATTACGCGTCAACAAACTTTAGATAAAATAAAAGATTATACAGGTATTGCAGTAAGGACTAAATTTAGGATAGATGCCGAAATTTTTGCTGCTGCGCCGAATTTAAAGTTTGTAGCCAGGGCAGGAGCAGGTTTGGATAATATTGATGATAAAATAGCCTTTGAAAGAAATATTGAACTGATTAATGCACCCGAAGGCAACTGTGATGCCGTTGGAGAACATGCTACTGGCTTGCTTTTATCTTTGATGAATAACTTCCGCAGGGCGGATATGGAGATTAGGAACGGTGTTTGGGATCGGGAAGGAAACCGCGGTTACGAACTGAAAGGCAAAAAAGTCGGGATTATAGGTTATGGCTTTATGGGGCAGCATTTTGCGAAAAAACTGGCAGGTTTTGAGGTTGATGTAATGGCTTACGATAAATATAAAACAGGTTTTAGCGATGCTTTTGCCCGTGAGGTGAGTATGGAAGAAATTGTAAAACACAGCGATGTGCTTAGTTTGCATATTCCACTAACTGCCGAAACCAAACAGATGGTTGATGATGAATATTTCTTCCACTTCAAGAAGCCTATTTTTTTTATTAATACCGCCAGGGGTGAAATTGTGAACACGCCAGCGGTACTTAACGCGATAAAAACAGGAAAGATATTAGGGGCAGGGCTAGATGTTTTACAGACAGAAAAATTCCCTGCTTTGGGTGAACAGCCCTGGTATAATGAATTAAAGAATAACGAAAAAGTGATTTTAACTCCACATGTGGGGGGCTGGACGTTTGATTCTTACCGTAAAATTTCGGAAGTTTTAGCTGAGAAATTAAAGGGGCTTAGTTTTAGCTAATCAACACCTAGCAGGTTTTTAAAACCTGCTAGGTCTATTCTGCAGACTTCGAAAATCTTTGTTAACTAAACCTGATAGAGCGGAAAGCCCACAGCGCAGCGAGGACTTGGAGAGATAGCAGGGCTTTCAGAACCGAAGCGCAACCGAACCCTGCTTTTCAAATATTCACCACCTAAGCCATCTTAGTACATCTAAATGATGAGTGTTTACTGTTTTGTTTGTATAAGTCCTATGAAGTTTCGAAAACCTCATAGGTCTGGAAGTAAGTGCAAAAAACAGGAAATCTCCATTTTATTTTCTTAAATTGGCTATATAATCTAACCAATTTTATCATGCCGAAAGATCATTTATATTCTACCACAGTTACCTGGACGGGCAATAAAGGCTCGGGCACAATGGATTACCGTTCGTACGATCGCGATTATGTAATTTCAGTAAAAGGCAAAGCCGATATTTCCGGCTCATCAGATTCTGCCTTTTTGGGCGATAAATCTAAATACAATCCTGAAGACCTCTTATTGGCATCAATTTCCAGTTGCCACATGCTCTGGTACCTGCATTTATGCTCTAAGAACGAAATCGTAGTCATTGATTATAAAGATGAAGCAGTAGGTACAATGGAAGAATTGGCTGATGGAAGCGGAAGATTTAAAGAAGTTACGCTTCACCCGCAGGTTTTAATAGCCGATAAGGCACATTACGAACTTGCAGCGTCGCTACATCATGAAGCCAATAAAATGTGTTTTATTGCCAATTCATTGAATTTTCCGGTTAAACACGAGCCTGTTTGTAAAGCGGAGAACGGTTAACAATCTTCAGTTACGGTTCATATTTATCGTCCTCGTTTGTAACGAGGATGAAAGAGAAAGGCGATTTTATCGCCACAAATTGTGCTTTAAGCTGCATTTTTTAATTCACAATTTTCAGTTGGCTGTTGATATAACTGCCAACTGAAAATTGCAAACTGTTAATTATTTTGCTTCCCAAGCATTGTCTTTCGGTGTAGCATCTACATAAATGCCGTTATCCAAACTGATTGACTTTATTTTTTTAGTGGTGTTAACAGTGATATTAACTTCTTTCTGGTTTGCTTTCCAAACCGCTGGCGTTTGATGTATGGTGTCAACTTTACCATCAGCATAAGTGACTACCACATCAAAAGGGATTGCAAAACCACCGACATTTTTAACAGCTACTGTCGATTTTCCTTTAGCAGGCATTACTTTGGCAATCGCTAAATCAAGATAATTGTTGGTAAAGAACCAGTTTTGGAAAAACCAGTTTAAATCCTGCCCGGAACCTGCATTCATCGAATTAAAATAATCCCATGGAATTGGGTGCTTTCCATTCCAGTTGCTCATATAAGTATGTAATGCTTTTTTGAATAAGTCGTTCCCTAACATATCTTTAAGTGCCAAATATGATAAAGACGCTTTTCCGTAAGAGTTATTTCCATAACCAGCTCCCGAAACCTGGTCTGACATTGAAATTACCGGTTGGTCTTCTTCTGTAGATTTATCGTTAATGTAGTTATCTACCCTAAATTTCTTGTAAAAATCATCAGCAGCTTGCTTGCCATGCTCGGCAATACCAATTAAATATTCGAAGGTAGTGGCCCAGCCTTCATCCATATAGGCGTAACGGGTTTCGTTAATACCCATATAGAAGGGAAAGTAAGTATGTGCCACTTCGTGGTCTTGAACCAACTGGGCAAAAACAGGATCGCCAAATTGAGAATCGTTTACCATCATTGGGTATTCCATATCGGCAAAACCCTGAAAAGCAATCGTTTTTACATAAGGGTAGGGGATGCCCGGCCAATTATTTGAGAACCAGTCTAAAGCATTCAAATTGTATTTAACCGAGTTAACAAAGTCTTTACCGGTGGTAGGATTATATGCTGCCTGAGCGCTCGATCTGCGGTTAGTTTTTTTATCTACAATTACACTCGCGCCATCCCAAACATAGTGGTTGCTTAAGGCAAAAGTAACATCGGTAATGTGGTTAACCGCAAATTTCCAGGTATTCCAGTCTTTTTGCTGTGTTACTTTACCATCTTTCATTTCCTGTTCGGTAGCAATATGGATGACCTCATCGCCGTTATACGATTTCTTTAAACGCGCAGAAATTTCGGGTTGTAACACCTCATCCGGGTTAAGGAAATCGCCTGTGGCATATACGACATAGTTTTTAGGTGCTTTGATCGAGAATTCGTAATCGTTAAAATCGTTGTAAAACTCGGCTCTATCGGTGTGAGGAATGCGGTCCCAACCATTATAATCATCATATACCGATATGCGCGGATAGCTATAAGCTACAAAAAACGAGTTGGGATCAATCTGCCCCTCGCGGCCACTTTCTTTTGATAACGGGTAATCCCACTCTATTTTAACTGTAATTTTCGATTTTGGCAATAAAGGTTTCCTTAGCGGTACATTACCAACTGTTCCCCAGCTTTTGCTATCCACTTTATAGGTTTCGCCATTTATCGAAAAAGCGATAATATTTAGACCCGAACTCAAAAAGTCTTCATTTACAGCGCCACTTCTTGGCGAAGTTGGTTTATGCAGGTTGTTCACAAAGCGGATGGCCAGGTTTTTTAAGGTATCGGAGCTGTTGTTGCTATATAAAATTTCTTCTTTACCGCTAACCACTTTGGTTTCAGCATCTACCTTAATATCCATGTTGTATTTACCATGGTTCTGCCAGTAATTTTGACCAGGTTTTCCATTCATTGAGCGTGTGCCTTTGGCGTATGCCGCTTTGATATTCCGGGGCATATAGAGCTCCTGGGCCGAAGCCATATACCCGCCCAGACTGAGGAGCAGAGCGATAGAAAATAACTTTTTCATTTTTTAAGAATAATTTAAGCTAAATTAAAACTAATGATTGGATTTTAAATGGGTTTATAATTAATGTTACGTTTTTAGTGGTTAAGTCTTAAGGGTAGGTACTGATTCGTATCTGTTCTCAACTGTCCTATTTTGGGTATATTAAGTCCTATTAATCCTTAAATCGTAAAAATCATGATTATTTATTTGCTTTTGTAATTTCCACATTTTATCTTCGTTATAATTGAAGCAAGACTATGTAGCAAACCAACTATATAGTCTTGTTTGTTTTTTATAGCGTTTGAATAAATTAATAGAGCAATGACAGAGGTAACATACTACACCCAAGAGGGGTTAGATAAATTAAAAGAGGAAGTTCATTATTTAACAACCACCGGTCGTCAGCTTATATCTAAAGCAATTGCAGAAGCAAGGGATAAAGGTGATTTATCGGAGAATGCAGAATACGATGCTGCTAAAGAGGCGCAAGGTTTGCATGAAGCTAAAATTTCAAAATTAAAAAATACGCTGGCAAATGCACGTTTAATTGATGAGTCTAAATTGGACTTATCAAAAGTATTGGCATTGTCTATCGTAAAAATAAAAAATGTTAAAAACGGTGCAACCATGACTTACCAGTTGGTGGCAGAAACAGAGGCTGATTTAAAAACCGGAAAAATTTCTGTTAAATCGCCAATTGCGCAAGGTTTATTGGGTAAATCGGTAGGCGAATTTGCCGAAATTGAAGTACCTGCAGGTAAAATGCAGTTCGAAGTGCTCGAAATTTCGAGATAAGCGAATAGCGTTTGGCGGTAAGCGGTTATTAAAACGCCTGTCGCCAAACGCTTAACCCTATACCTTCCACCTTTTAACCTTCCACCTTATGACTATCTTTTCAAAAATCGTTGCAGGCGAAATCCCTGCACATGTTGTAGCCGAAACTGTAGAATATTTAGCCTTTTTAGATGTTCAGCCATTAACTGCAGGGCATGTATTGGTGATTCCTAAAATTGAAACCGACTATATCTTCGATATGGATGAGGATTTATATGTTGGTTTGTGGATGTTCGCTAAGATTGTAGCCAAAGGAGTAAAAATTGCGTTCCCTTGTAAAAAGGTAGGTGTTTCGGTAATCGGACTGGAAGTTCCGCACACACATATCCATTTAATACCGATGAATAGTGTAAGCGATATGAACTTTAGCAAAGAAAAATTAAAGCCAGCCAATGAAGAATTGGCTGAGGCTGCTGAGAAAATTAAGCAGGCTTTATTAGCTGTATAAAAAAGGCCGGCTGTGAAAACATCAGCCGACCATTCTACCCACCTAACTCAATTATTTTTTATTGTGCCGGGGCAACAGTAGCGTTTAGCTGCAACACTGGCCAAACTGAGCCAACTGCGGCATTTGCCGGTTTTATGGTAATACCATTGTTATCGCCTCTTTTTACATCTGATATCCAGTAGTATAAAGGCCATCCTTTATATGTTAACTGTTTTTTGCTAATTGTAGCTACAGTAATTACACCAACATCGGTTTTTGTTATCGCAGAAGGTACATTAAGCACTTCAGATTCATATACTGGCCAAATACCTTCTTGTGTTGCACTCTTGGTGTATGTATTTACACCATTTTTGTCTGGTGCAAAAGCATACAAAGTACGTCCTTTGCTATCGGTTAAATAAATGGTTTTTCCATCACCAACAGCATAAGTACTGGTGTAATTGATATTGTTCCCGGTTAATTGTGCATTAGCCAGCATTAATGAATAATCGGGCTTGGCTACAAACCAGATGCCACCAACACCATCACCTTTAATCTCGCCTTTTGCAGCATCACCAGCGTAATAATAAAGTGGGTAACCACGGTAAGTGCTTTGTTTACGGCCGTCAGCGCGGGTAACCTCGCCAACTTCTGCTTTGTTCAGGTTTAAATCGGTACTGGCATCTGCTGAGTAATAAAGTGGCCAGGCGGTTTCACAACCATCAGTACAGGTTGGCGTACCTGCAGCATCGTTTGCAAAAAAGTATAAGGTTTTGCCGTCTTTGTCGGTTAATACTGATCCGAATTTCGCATCTGTTGCCAGTTGGATACCTTTTTTGTTATTACCCGCGGGTGTAGGGTCTTCTGAATTATTTTTTTTGCAGGACACAAATACCATGGCTACACATACAACAGCCAATAGGTTTCTTTTTAAGTAGATTAGCATAACATTTCGTTTTTAGTTTTAACTTTAATAAAAATTGATATGCTGCTATTACGCCCCCAAGTTGTAAATGGTTGCTTGCATAATGGAGATTTTTAGACCAAAATGAATAATATTAAATATTTTAAAAAAAGTAATTTTTGAAGCAACCTTTCGTTGTTCCTCATCGTAATATATTTTGAAAGGAGAACTTGTGACCGCTAGCCGCGATAGTGAAGGAATTATACAAAAGTACATTCAGGGCTGCATTAGGAATGAAAGAGATAGTCAGAAAGCACTATATAAACATTTCTATAGCTTTGCTATGGGCATTTGTTTGCGTTATACAAACGATCGGTTAGATGCCGCAGGTATATTGAATGATGGATTTTTTAAAGCTTTTAAAAATATAACCAAGTATGAGCCTTCTAAGGCTTTTTTGCCCTGGCTTGGGCGCATAATAACCAATACTGCCATTGATTATTATCGTGCCAATTTAAAATTTGCCGATCACGTAGATATTGAGGATCATGAAAATATTGTGCAGGTAAGTTCTATATACGATAAGCTTGCCTACAATGATTTATTAACCTTAGTTCAAAAGCTCAGTCCGGCATACCGTACCGTTTTTAACCTTTTTGCAATAGATGGTTACAGCCATGAAGAAATTGCAGAAATGCTTGGGATATCGGTAGGTACATCAAAATCTAACCTGTTTAAGGCAAGGCAAAAATTACAGGAAATGTTAAAAGCTACAGATGCGAAAACTTACCAGGTAAGGAATTCGGAAGTAGATAGAAACCTTTTACAGGTAAGGTTAAACACAAATATGCAATGAAAGAGGGAAAAGATATAGATAAATTATTTAAGGATGCATTGGAAAACCCCGACCTGCCTTTTAATGATTTAGATTGGGATAATCTGGAGGAGAGATTGCATCCAACACCAAAAAGGAGGGTTGTGCCCCTAATTTGGTTAACTGCTGTGGCTGGGATAGCCGCAGTTTTGCTGCTGGTGTTTTTATTGGTTAAACCGAAAGCTGATCAGTCTGAGGAGAAGCCACTGGTTAAAACAAAAAGAGAAACAAACAAAAAAGGTGATAAGCCTTTAAATGATAAAGACAATTTAATTAATATGCCAGCAGATGAAACCACTTCTAACGAAAATGGTGGAATAAATTTATTGGCTGAAAATAACAATCAAAACAATGCGGAGAATGCCCAAAAAGGAGCCGAAATAGGATTTAAGAATCAAATTTCGATTAAATCTGTAGAAATGGGTACTAGTAATGCTGTCAACTATTTAGCCAATGTTATTTATAATCCTGAAATAAGTGCTGAAACAAAACCAGTAGAATTTGAAAAACAAAATCTTACAATTGAACCAGTCAAAGGAAAAATACCAAGGATTAAAGATCCAATTTTTAAGAAAAAATCACGGTTTGTGTTGAGCATTCTGGCTGCGCCAGATTTAACCAGCGTGCAGAAATCCGGGCAAAGTAGCTTAAGTGGTGGTTTCGGCATAGAAGCGACTGTAATCCTGACGAAAAAATTAAGTGTTACTACCGGGGCTTCTTACGCAAAGAAAATTTACGATTCGGATTTTAGCTTATATAATCCCAATACAGACTATGTATTCAGCATAAAACCAACAAATATTCATGCCAATTGCGATGTCATTGATATCCCGATCAATTTAAACTATAAAGTTTTTAATGGACGTAGAAATTCTATTTCTGTAAGTACAGGTTTATCCAGTTATTTAATGTTAAAAGAGAAATACAGCTATTCTTATAATGGCGCTTATCAAGGTCCTGAAAATTTCGAAGTAAGAAATCAGAACCAGCATTATTTAGGTATAGCCAATGTAGGTGTGGAGTTTCAGCATAAAATAAATAATAATTTAAGCATAAGCGCTAAACCATTTATGAAAATCCCTTTAACGGATATTGGCTATGGAAACTCTAAATTATCATCAACTGGTGTTGCCGTTTCGGTAAATATGAACCTGTTTAAACGGAACTAATGTTTAATATTTTTAATAGGATCTGGTAAAGGCACAAAACCTGTTTCACCAGGAACGGGTTTGAAACTTTGCTCCAGCCATTTAATTTTGGCTTTTTCAATTAATTCCCTATCCGAGGCAACAAAGTTCCAGTAGATAAAACGTTCTTCAGGAAAAGGTTCGCCTCCGAAAATGTAAACAGTAGTGTTTTCGTGCATGGTAAATTCGCACAGTTTGGCGTCGCTTGCAATTAAAATTAAACGCGGTTCAAAAATATTTCCCTCACTTTCAATAGCACCCTCTAAAATATAAAGCGCACTTTCGCCAAAAAGGTAATTGCCAATGTTTACCTTTTGCTGCCTGGTGCTTTTTAACTCTAAAAAATAGAGCGGACTGTACACCGGAACCGGAGATTTATGACCAAAAGCTTCTCCCGCGATTAATTTAAAACTAACGCCATCTTGGGTCCAGCTTGGAATGTCCGCCCCTTCTACGTGGCAAAACTCAGGTTCCATTTGTTCTAAATCTTTAGGTAAAGCCACCCAAATTTGTAAGCCATGGAGCATTTTATCGGTATGGCGAAGGTATTCAGGGGTTCTTTCCGAATGTACAATGCCACTGCCCGAGGTCATCCAGTTTACCTGTCCGGGTTTAATCACAATATCTGAACCCAAACTATCCTTATGTGTAATCTCGCCCTCAAACAGGAAAGTTAAGGTAGATAAGCCGATATGTGGGTGAGGTGGAACGTCGAGGTTTTCGTGATCGCTCATTGCAGCCGGCCCCATGTGGTCGATAAAAGAAAAAGGACCAACCATGCGTTTCTCTCTGAAAGGCAAAAGCCTGCCAACCATAAAATTGCCAATATTTGCGGGTCTTTCTTCAATAATGAGTTTAATGTTCGACATGTGATGATCAATTTTAAAGAGGTGAATTTAAGGAAAAAGGATGGGATTTAAATTGAAATTCTATTCGTCACATCATTTCAAGCGAACTCGATACCGGATGCAACAGAGTCGATAAATCTGCCTATATAGATCTCTCCATTCCGCGATGCTCCAGTCGAGATGACGAAACTTAAATTATCAAGAAGTGGAATTGTTTTGTAAAGCAATTGCAGAAGCTTTTTGGGGTGTTTTAGTCCCGCTCCCGCTTCTGCCAATTTTGAAGGAAATTGTCATCCCGCTTTGATCGGGTTTAGGTGGCTACTGCATTGCTACTGTCAGAGGTGAAATAAACCCGACCGACAGCGTTATTCCGACTTTTTCAGTCGGGATTAAGCAAAGGGCGGGGCTGGAGCAACCGAAGTATTGCAGGCACTGCTTTTCAAATTATCAAGAAAATTTCCGTGCCCTCTGTATTTTCCGTGGCAAAAAATGCTAATGTCAGATGGTAACATCTGACATCACAAACAAAAAAGCATCTCGAAAGAGATGCTTTTAAAATAAAAAGAAAAATAGGGATATTTATTATACCAATTCCATTAAAGCTTCTTTACTAAAGCCTTTCAGTTCTTCCATGCGGTTATGTTTAATTTTTTCTACCCAGTTTGGATCTGCTAAAAGCGGGCGACCAACGGCTACTAAATCGAAATCGCCACGATCCATTCTGCGTACCAGTTCGTCTAATGAGCTAGGCTGTGAACTCTGCCCTGCGAAAGCACCAAAGAAATCGCCATCCAAACCAACTGAGCCTACTGAGATTGTGGCTTTTCCGGTTACTTTTTTCGCCCAACCTGCAAAATTTAAATCAGAACCTTCAAATTCCGGCTCCCAGAAACGGCGTTGAGAACAATGGAAAATATCAATTCCGGCTTCAGCCAGTGGGGTTAACCATTGTTCCATTTCCTGCTCGTTTTTAGCCAGTTTAAAATCGTAGGCAGCAGGTTTAAATTGTGATAGACGGATAATTAAAGCAAAATCTTCACCAACCCTTTTCCGTACCTCTTTAATTACTTCAACGGCAAAACGGGTACGCTCGGCTAAGGTTTTGCCACCATAAATATCGGTGCGGTTATTTGTACCA
The DNA here is from genome assembly GCF_003664035.1 of Pedobacter alluvionis. Classification (GTDB taxonomy): domain Bacteria; phylum Bacteroidota; class Bacteroidia; order Sphingobacteriales; family Sphingobacteriaceae; genus Pedobacter; species Pedobacter alluvionis. Next base: position 1,144,397 of record NZ_RCCK01000011.1, on the reverse strand, counting down.
TCCCAAAAAAACTGATCGATCAGATATTGGTGTGCACCATGTATTTCAACGGTATCAAAACCTAAAGCTTTGGCATCAGCTGCTGCCTGACCAAAAGCTGCAATGGTATCGGCAATAGCCGCATCTGTCATCGGTACACCGTTTTCGAAACCTGGACTGTTAAAAGATGACGGGCCTTCAAATGGAGCACTTGGCAACCAGCCAGACGCATGGTTTGCATGAATACCCTGGTGCCAGATCTGCGGACCCATCTGTCCGCCTGCCTGGTGAACTTCGTTAATTACATGTTGCCAGCCTGCTAAAGCTTCGGTACCGTAAAAATGTGGAATGTTAGGATCGGCGGAAGAAGATGGACGGTTAATTACGGTTCCTTCTGATAAAATTAATCCCACTTCGCCGGCTGCTCTTTTTGCATAATAGCTGGCAACATCGGCCGTTGGTACGCCACCCGGAGAAAATGACCGCGTCATTGGGGCCATTACTATTCTGTTTTTAATATTTAATGTTTTAAGGCTAAAAGGCCTGAATAAACTATCTGTGTTCATATATTTCTAAATTATAATTCGGTATTGATGATTTCGCTTAATTTTTTTAAGCCTTCTTTATTGCGTTTGTAATAAGTCCATTGGCCCAGGCGTGTAGAACTGATTAAATCAGCACGCTGCAAAATAGACAGGTATTCGGAAATGGTACTTTGTGATAAACCACTTTTAAGTTGAATCTGCCCGACACAAACCCCTATATTTTCAAAATCAGCATTTGGCTGTTCCGGAAAATTAAGCTCGGGCTCTTTTAGCCAGCCTAAAATTTGTAAACGTGTTTTGTTCGAAAGGGCTTTGAATATTTCTACCTGATCCATGGTACAAATGTATATCGACTTTTCCCGATATGCCAATTAAAAGAACAAAGTTTACAATTGGATGTAAAACATAGTTATTGCTGAGAAAGAACGATGAAATAATCTTTCCTATTGCAAATTTGCATTAGAGATTGATTCTGCCGATTAAATATCAGTCTAGGGATAAGCTCTGGTGGAGATTTCGAGGTTGTTATGTATGCAGAGCTAATGCTAAAGATTCTTCTTTGCTACCATTGATGTTATTTTACAAATTATTATTAATCAACACTTTAATTACTATAGTATTTCCACCCAGCTAGGCCATAGCACGATATCTCCGTTCTATTTAAATCCGGCCTAACAAATTTTTCGGGCTGCACTGTCCAAGCCAGGCTACTAGCTTCGAAAGAAAAATTTTCAGCCGGCAGTTTTTGTTTCTTTTTGATGCCAAAAAGAAAGAGCCCTTCGGCGGCGGCGAGCCGAGGCAAGACCGAGCCCTGGGACAAGAGAAGACAATTATACGTCACTTATATTGATTTTAAACAATTAATTATCCCTCAGAATGACAAAGATGTATGCAAGGGCAAAAAAACTGCTAAAAAAGAACGGGGATAAATCATACCGACCTATCCCCGTCATCTAAATTAACGCTCTCATATATATAAACAACCAAAAAGGTGATTTATTATATTTGATGTAAAATATTTTTTATTTTTTTGCTGCCGGCTTTTTTGCCGCTGCTTTTACTTTCTTTTCAACTACTGGAGTCTCTTCAACTGCTTCCGCTTTTTTCTTTGCAGGCGCCTTAGCTTTTTTAACTTCTACAATAGGCTCTTCAATTGCTTCCGCTTTCTTTTTAGCAGGTGCTTTTGCTTTTTTAACCTCGGCAGGCGCTTCTTCAGTTACAGCTTCTTTCTTCTTAGCTGGAGCCTTCGCTTTTTTAACTTCGGTAACTGGTATTTCAACAACAGGTTCTTCTTTAACCTCTACTGCTTTCGGAGCATGATCTTGTTGTAGATAGTTTGCCAGGATCTGCCGTAAATATACCTCCGGTTTTGGCATATTGATGATAGTTCCAGGTTCTTTATCCTGAGATTGTTTAATATAAGCTGATTTTATTTTGCCCCAATCTTTAGAGTAGAGTCTGATAAACATCTCTACAAATTGTTCGTCTGTATATTTTTTAGGCAACCTACCCAGCACTGCCTGAATTTTTTCTTCTTTTTTATGTAATACCGCCATCGATTTTATTTTGTACAAAGATAGCCGAATTTTATCATTATCAGTTTTTTGCTTTTTTTGATAGAATGGATGACCCGTAAGGTTAAATTTAACCACTAAAGAGAAGCGGTTATCTCTGCTACGGCCGATTCGATTTTTCTATTCTTAACTAATCGTTCACGATGTTTTAGTCCCCAATCTCTTAATTCATTAATTACTTTATCTAATGATTCGCTGTATGGGGTAAGTTCGTAAGTTACGGTAACCGGAGTGGTAGAGTATACTTTGCGGATCACAAATTCATTTAATTCCAGATCTTTAAGTTCTTTCGATAATATTTTGGGTGTAATTTCTCCAAGCGATTTTTGGATCTCATTAAAACGCTGCGGTCCTTCTTGCAAGGAAATAATCAGGGGAAGTTTCCACTTGCCATTTAACACATAGAGTGCGTCTTTTACGGCATTTAAACTTGCAGTACAGGTTTCTTTACTATGGTATTCTCTTCTTGGTCCCATAATACAAAGATATAAGCTTTCATAAAGGATAGCACTATCCTTAGGGATACCACTATCTTTTAGGTAGTAAAACTACATAAGTTTGCACAAAAAAATAATATGAAAACAAAAACAATCAAAATTATCTACTGGATATCAACCGCTTTAGTTTCGTTAATGATGACTTTCTCAGCCTATTCTTATCTCACTAATGAAACCATTAAACAGGCTTTTCATCACTTGGGCTTTCCTGATTACTTCAGGGTAGAATTAGCCATAGCCAAAATTTTAGGTGCTGTTTTATTACTGTTACCGATAAAAGGGCAATGGAAAGAATGGGTATATGCTGGTTTCGCATTTACATTTGTTTCGGCATTTATTGCACATACGGCATCAGGCGATCCAATCAATAACCGCGTTGGTCCGATTGTATTTTTAGTGGTGTTATTGCTATCCTATTTTACTTATCACAAAGCTAAGGTCAAGTCTGCTTAAATTGAGTGCTGAGAAAATGATTCAGTTTTAAAAGATGTCATTCTTTCTTACTAAAAAAAACATAATGAGCTTTTTAACAAAGTAAATTGAGCCTTAAAGCAAAGCTTTGCCTTGATTATCGACCTACCTTTGATTCATAAAATATAGAAAAATGAGAAAAGTTTGGTTTATAACCGGTAGTTCCCGCGGATTAGGACGTGACCTAACCGCACAGATACTGGCAAAAGGTGATTTGATTGCTGCAACAGCAAGAAATACTGATGCTTTAAAAGGCTTTGTAGAAAAATATAATGATCAGATTCTGCCAATTACATTAGATGTTACCGATTACGATCAGGTTCACTTGGCAGTTGAATCGGCCATAGCACACTTTGGTAAAATAGATGTTTTAGTCAACAATGCCGGTTTTGGTATTGTAGGCGCTGCCGAAGCTTTTACCGAAGATCAGGTTCGCCGCCAGCTCGAAACAAATTTATATGCACCGATAGAAATTACCAGGGCAGTATTGCCATTTATGCGCAAACAACGTTCGGGCAGAATTCTTCAGATCAGCTCAATAGGTGGACGTGTAGGGAATGCCGGGGTGAGTATTTATCAGGCAGCAAAATTTGGCCTTAGTGGTTTTAGTGAAGCGCTGGCGAAAGAAGTAATTGAGTTGGGGATTTATGTAACCAGTGTAGAACCTGGTGGTTTCCGTACTGATTGGGCAGGCGCTTCTATGTCTTATGCACCACATATCGAAGGGTATGAAAATACAGTAGGGAAAAGAGCTGATTTTTTTCAGAGCGGTAATTTTGTGCCGATGGGTGATCCGGAAAAGGCGGCCGGAGCAATGCTGGATCTTGTAGAAAATCCTGAACCACCGGTACACCTGGTATTTGGAAGTGAAGCCATTGGTATGCTTAAACATGCTGATGCTGCCAGAGCTGCGGAAATGGAAAAATGGATGCAGGTAAGTTTATCAACAGATCATGATGAGGCCGAGAATTTTTTATCTACTGATCTGGGTAAATCATTTATAAAGAAATAACTGGTTGTAGCATCATTATAAGCGGAGTGCTACGCAGTCGGGAAATTTATTAAAGATTTATTTGTATTTGTAGTCAATTCATTGTTAGTGAGATAGTTATATTTGTGGTTGTGGATATAAATGCCATTACCAGGACTTATTTGCATTAAGATCCCCGTCTACGGGGATGACGATGTCTCACTATAAAACCTTAAATTTGATCAACATGCCAAATCAAACCAAACGTCCTGAGATCCTGTATTCCTGCTATTCACAAAAAAGTAGCGAGGGCGAACAGTTTATTCCCAATCATTCGGTAGGATTAGTTATTGCAGGTACTTCTGAGATTTTTATCGGTGGTGAGAAATTTGTATTTTCTGATGGCGATTTTAGATTTTTCAGGCGTAACCAACTGGCAAGGTATACTAAGTATCCGCCTGCAGGTGGGGAGTTTAAATCCATCAGCATCAATATTAATCAGGATATTTTGCATAGCATTAGCAACGAATATGATTTACACATGCAAAAGCCTAATCATGATGTTAAGGGTTTAGCACTCGAGGCGAATAGCTTGCTGAAGAATTATATCGATTCGATATGGCCGTATTTAGACGGAAATAACGGGTTTAACCAGGTTTTGGTTGATTTAAAGGTTAAGGAAGTGGTCATAATCTTATTGCAGACCAATCCGGCGCTTAAAGATGTGCTTTTTGATTTCTCGGAGCCTGGAAAAATCGATCTGGAAGCTTATATGAATGCCAATTATAAGTTCAATGTAGATATTAACCGGTTTGCTTATTTAACGGGAAGAAGTTTAGCCACATTTAAAAGAGACTTTGAAAAGATTTTTAACCTTTCGCCGAACCGCTGGCTACAGAAAAAGCGTTTAAATGATGCCTATTATCTTATTACAGAAAAGGGCTGGAAATCATCAGATGTTTACCTCGAGGTCGGTTTTAAAGATTTATCGCATTTCTCTTTTGCATTTAAAAAGGCTTATGGCAGGTCACCATCACAGATTGGTAATTAATTTTCTTCGTTGTACCTGAAGCAAAAAGCACCAACCTTGGAAGATCGATGCTTTTAAATGATTTTTATTAAACCTTTTTTGGAGGAAGATCAAAGGCTATTGCCTCATGCTCAAAATGGCCATTGTGTGCGCCATCGCAAAAAGGTTTATTTTTGGATAAACCACAACGGCAGATCGAAAGAACTTCTCTGCCCTGTAGGCCATAAACGTTTCCGTTTCTATCTACAATTTCGAAATCGCCCTCAATTTTAACAGAGCCGTTATTGTTAATGGTAAGTTTTGTTTTAGACATGTTTTGTTATTTGTCTGGCAAAACTAAGCCATAAAAACCGTAATTTTTTTACTGATTTCTATTTAGAAACATTCTCTCTTGAACCTATAAAGCCTCTTTTTTGATCACGTAGGCAATCATATCGGTCCTGATTTCGAAACCCAGTTTCTGATAAAGCTTGATAGCAGCCTCATTATCGTTCCTCACGTGCAGAAAAGGGATTTCGTTGCGGAGCAATATGCGTTTGATCTGCTCTTGCAGGATCTTAAAGGAATAACCTTTCCCTAAATGATCGGGATGAGTACAAACCGCGCTTACCTCGCGGTAAGGGCTTGGGAAAAAGCGGTGACCAGCCATTGAAGCCAGTTTTCCATCCACGAATATGCCGGTATAATTGCTCAATTCTATGGTTTTGGACAGGAAAGGTCCTGGTTTAGTCAATTCCACAAGATCAATCATCTCGGCAACATGTTCCTGATCAAGATCTGTGAGCTCCGCTCCATCTGTATCAGGAACTTTTACTCCACGGAAAATAAACTGATACATATCAATATGCGTCAATAATTTCCACTGTTCTGGAATTTCGACCGGTGTTTTTGCGAAAAAAACAAAAAGGCTTTCGGGTGGGCTGATCTGGTAAAGAGTATTTAAATTCTCTTGGGAATTATTTTTTAAGCCGGCAAATGCAGTAACATCTTCGGTGTAATACTTTACTGTTTCTACACCTTTTGCCAGGTGCTTATGGCCAGAAGTTAAGGCATGATAAATGGGATTATCCAATACATATTCCATCTGGCAAAGATATTAAATGCTAAATCAGGGGGAGGTAATTTTATTTAAAGGAGTTGAGCCTGACTCATAATTTCTTAGAAATTTCAGTCTCTGTGCGAATTAATCTTTCATAAATAAATAATCATTTTGAGAAAGGCTGAAGTCTTTCGCGATTTCCGAATTTAAACTATATTTAGACAGGTCCTCCAACAAGCTACGATTGATGTTGTTTTGCAAATTATATTAATCAGCACTTTAGCCGCTTTAGTATTTCCCCACAGCTAGGCCATAGCACGATATCTCCGTTATGCTTAAATCCGGCCTAACAAATTTTTCGGGTTGCACTGCCTAAGCCAACCTACTAGCTTCGAAAGAAAAATTTTCAGCCGGCAGTTTTTGTTTCTTTTTGCTGCCAAAAAGAAAGAGCCCTTCGGCGGCGGCGAGCCGAGGCAAGACCGAGCCGTAGGCAAGGGAAACGATTGTAGGTCACTCATTGATTTTTATACAATAAACTACCCCTCATGATGACAACTATATTTATGAGACGGCCTCTTTTAAATGATATAAAAATCTACTAAAGTAACTTTACATCTCAATAGCAATCACACTTACCATGGACTAATTCCCGTTTCAGGCGCATTGTCATCACTAAAAAATTGACCTGTTGGCCCATCTGGTCCTAATGTTGCCGCTTTTACTACTCTTGCTGCTGCATCAGGCACCGTTCCCGGACCAGAGTGATGATTAAAATCTGTAGCAGTATAGCCAGGATCAACCGCATTCACCTTAAAAGGGGTATTGAGCAGGTTATTGGCTAATAGAATGGTATACGCATTAAGTGCAGCTTTCGAAGAAACATAACTGGCTGGCTTTACGCCATAGTATTTCCAGTTCGGATCATTGTGTAGCGTAAGTGAACCTAAACCAGATGTAACGTTCACGATTCTTGGTGCTGCCGATTGCTTTAATAAATCCATAAAAGTTTGGGTGACCGTAATTACGCCAAAAAAATTAGTTTCAAATACCTGCCTGAAGACATTAATATCTGTTTCCAAAGCTGGGTGCATAGTGCCACTAATACCTGCATTATTGATCAATACATCAAGGGCTTTAATTTTCTTTGTGAGTAGCACTCCGGCAGCCTGTATAGATTCGATGTTATCTACATCAATTTCTATAGGCGCTACGTTGTTTAAGCCTTCCAATTTTAACTGGCTTACGGCCTCTTCGCCTTTTTTAATATCTCGGGAGCCTAGATATACGTAATATCCTTGTTGTAATAATTGTCTGGCCGTTTCAAAGCCTATGCTTTTATTTGCTCCTGTAATCAGTGCTGTTTTCATAATTTCAAATGTTTATGGTACAAATGTAGGCGCATTGGTTAGCCCGGATGGAACACATCCAACGGTATTAATGGTACATTTCGCGGATGCTGGCCCTGTAGTCTGCAGGTGTAATGCCCGTTTCGCGTTTAAAGAAGCGGTTAAAATAGGAAGTATCCGAGAAACCCAAATCAAAGGCAATTTCTTTCAAAGGATTTTGAGTATGAAACAACAAACGCTGGGCCTCGAGGATCAATCGTTCGTGGATATGTTTAATTGCAGGTTTCCCACTTTGTATTTTCACCACTTCGCTTAAATGTCCGGCAGAAATATTCAATTTCGAGGCATATTCGCCCACTTCGCGCAGTTCGCGATAACATTCATTTATTTTGGCCTGAAAACTTTTCAATAAAAGTTTATCTGCGGAATGATCACCTCCTTTAAACTGTTCAGTATATAGCCGGCTTAAATAGGTAAGCAGCACAGTAAGGTAGGCGGTAAGCATACGCTGTTGCCATTCGCCGGGCTTTTGATATTCGACATTGATTTTGGCGAGGACGTCCTCAACAAAATTAAGGTCAGCTTCGGTTAGGGCTAATTCATGTCCGTTGTGTAGGTTTTCAATAATCGGTAGTTTACTTAATGAAGCATTTTCCTGGAGGGAAAGAAACTCTTTTGTAAAAGCAATGCCGGTGCTCCACAACTGCTTAAAACCTTCTTTTACAATAATGTGGCTTGGGCCAGAAAAGTAAACGGTGTTATTTTTAAGGATATAAGGCGTCATATCAATCCATTGCCGACTATCTGCATGCCTGATCAAAACAACAAGATAATGATCTTTTCGATGAGGGATAAGCAACTCCGATTGGTTAGGTAAAGTTCCTTCAAATTGATATAGCCTGAAGTTTTTATTGCCCGAAATTTCATCGGCTTCCAGCGTGTAAATAGGTAGTTGTTGATTTTGGTTGAATGTCTGCATGGCTTAATACAAATTGAAAGAAAAATCTAATAGGCACATAAAAATATACGTTGATTTTTTGTAAAACTTCAGGCATTATTTTTTTAGAATGTCGCATTAAAAAAATGATCATACTAATCAAATAATTGGTATGATATGTAATACTAAATTGTAATTGTAGATGTGTTTATGTGTAATTTAAAGATTTATTTGTCATGTCTATTTTTTATTAAAAATAAAGTTCGTATCTATGTGTAAACAAAATCTACCTCAATCGTCCCAAACCTTAAAACCGCTCATCAAAATGGAACACGCACTTTCATCAGTTATTCCAATTATTAGATTTTAATTTAATTTTTAACTGTAAATATCTGTATATCAGTTATTTGATTTGTATTTGCTTAATTATCGTATCTGAAATTTTAATGTGGTGATAACAGGCTAACTCCTCCTATAGGCTTCGGATTTAAACCAAATAAGAATATTTTTATCTGTATTAATTTACATTTTTAATAAACCATAAACTAAACAATTGTGAAAAATTTATTGTCAGTTATTATTCCTGTGCTCGAAGGGATGGAAGAGTCTCCATTGAAGCACCAACTCCTGGCCTATTTCCCTCAACAGGCTGAACATTTTACAACAATCGAAGACAGTTTTGTGAAACTTACGGCAATTCTGCATGATAGGGATCACCTTAAACCTTTTTTTCATAGCTGGAGCCAAACCAATAATAGTGCGGTTACTGTTGCCGGATTGAGTAACCGCATGACGATGCTGATCCATAAAAACATACCTGTGCCAGATGAAGCCCAGCTTTTCAGATCGGTAGCAAGCCTGAACAGGATTGTTGATGAAGACCTGGCTGTTGTTGGCAAAGTATTACATTCCGATCTGTTCTATACCATGGCCACAAATACCTGCGGCGATGATGGATGGTTGTTGAGGCAATACCTTGATCCAAGTGCCCGTGCTTTTAAATATTGGAAAGACCAGAATTCGTTGCGCAATAAAGATTTATTGGTTGGCCTTTTAACCACACTGGTACACGAAATTTATACTCATGGCGAAGTGGAATTTATATTGCCAAAGTTTACGCGTTGGCTGGAAGATGATTTTGGCTTTGACAAAGATACCCTAAAACATACTTTGGCCTGGATAACCGTACACTGTGGGCCAACGGAGAAAAACCATTTCTTTTATGCCGTAAATGCCGTTAATTATTATGTTAAGGCGATGGATGTTAATTTGGCTGATTACGACTTACGCGAAATTGTTGCCGATTATTTGAGTAAAAAAGCAGCAGTAATGGAAACCATTAGCGCTAGTTTAGAACCGGTGATGTCTGATGAAGAAATGGCATAAATTATGACGGGGGAACTTATAGAAGAACAGACGATCTGTAGCAGGGAAACACTGAATGAATTACTGATGAAACACCTCGGCGAAATACCCTGTAATGGTGCCGATTCATTTTCTTCAGTGCCGGTTGCTGTAAACCGTGACGAAATTGTGCGGATGGAGGAACTGTGTCAGGTTTTAAACAAAGCATTAACCGGTGTTGTAAAGGCTTATTTTTCCGATGAAAGGATACGTGTAATCTATAATTTTGATGAGCGCCTGGACAATATTTTGAGCATCGCAAACGCACAGCCTTACGAAGTAGGCATGTACCGCCCCGATTTTTTGCAGGCAGAAGATGGCAGTATTAAAATCTGCGAAATAGGAGCAAGGTATCCAATTAATGGGTGGATGTTGAGTTATTACCTTAACGTGATTTCTGAAGATAGTAGTTTGCCTTTATTGGAGGCTGTTCCTCATCAGCGCGACTTTATTAACACCATTTTTGACCGGTTTAACAATAATGAACCTATCGTGCTGGTGCACGAGAAAGAAAAAGGTACAGAGGTATTTTACCTGTTAAATGAATTCAGTAAACAAGGCTTGAATTATATTTCTGCAAGCCCCGCTCAGCTAAGCTGCCAAAATGGTGAATTAATGCTGCAAGGCAAAGCTGTTAACCAGTTTATATTGGAAATGGACCGGGAAGAACTGCGAAATTTTGATCCTGAAGTATTGAAATTGATCATCAGCAAGGGAAATTATTTTAACGATGTGCGTACGCTGATCTTGGTGCACGATAAGCGTATACTTGCTGTTCTGTATAATGAAGAGATTATGAGAGATTACCTTTCTGAAGAAGAATACCCCTTTTTACGCTCTTTTTTAATCCCTACTTATGCCTTGCATACCGCCGAAAAACGGATGGAGGTAAGCAATTCTTCATTAAACTGGGTATTAAAGCGCAACAGTGGTGGCCGCGGTATCGATATGTATGTGAAAAGTGATTGTGAAGCCGCAGTTTGGGCTGATATTATCGCCAAACAATGGCCTGAATACATGATCCAGCAATACGTGCCCCAACGTTGGTTTAAATACGATACTGGTTCTGAGAAAAGCCTGATCAATTTAGTAGGGATGCTGCTGTGTTACAATAACAGGTCTTTTGGCCCTGGTTTGTTCCGCGGTTCGGCAGAAAGTGTGGTTAATGTTCACCAGGGCAGGGGAGTTATTTTTCCCGCAATGATGTCGACATCATAAAACATGACACATGCCATCGTTTTACCCCTGTTTAATAAAGCTGATTATGTTAGTCAAACGTTAAATTCACTCATCCGGCAAAGTAAACTGCCGGATGAGTTGATTATTGTCGACGACTTAAGTACAGATAATAGTCTTTCTATAGTTCATGATTTTTTGCGTAATCATATTTCCCGCTTCGGTAATTGCAGGATACAGGTGATAGAACTCACCGAGAATAAAGGTCCGGGTAATGCGCGGAATATTGGTTTTGCCGCTACCAATTGTGAGTTAGTCAGTTTTTTAGATGCTGATGACGAATATCATCCAAAGCTGTTGGAAATAGCCTCAAATGCATTTAAAGTGCGTCAGCTCGATTTTATGGTGCTTAATATCGCTTTTATGCCAGGTAATGAGATATATCCAGATCTGGAACCATTAAAAAAGTATCTGGAGCCGCTTGATAAAGAGCTATACCTGATTAAAGATCCTTTGACGGCAGTTAGCGATCCGCATTTTATAATGGGGGTTGGCAGTAACGTAATCGTAAAAAGTAAATGGATCGCCAATACCCAATACCATGCCGAAGCGAAATTAAATGAAGGTATCGATTTTTGGTACCGGGTATTAAAAGGCATACTGAACAAGTTGCCAGGTAAAATAGCCTTGCAAACCGGTGGCTATCTCTATGTTAACGAGGTTCCGGGGAGCCTTTCGCGGAAAAAATATAGCCATTTTAAACAAATCGAATTGCCGCCGGTAATTTCGAGGTATGTAAACAGTAAAGATAAGCACGACCGCCTGTTGATGGGCATGATTGGTGAACGCTGGTACAAACACGCCTTACAAAATTTGCCATCCAATACCCAAAAAGCACGCTTTTTATGGCATTACCGAAGTTTATTACCGAAATATATTGGCTATCTGCTCATCAAAAGATAAATTTTAAAAATGATCTATTCCCTCCTTAATCAATACTATCAGATTGTCAGGCAGTCTGAGCTTTTCAAATCCTATTATCTTAACCACGAAAATTATCAAAATGCCCCCTTAATAGGTAAAAAGGAATTGATTAATCTGTTAAATGATCATTTTGACCTGCATAGCCAGAAAGAAGGTGTTTATTTGGTTCGTTCTGGCGGATCTACCCAAAAACCGTTAGTTTTTCCGGTTGATATTGCAGAAAATCTGGAACAGCGTGCAGCACTTGCCGCCGCATTAAAACAAGCCGGGGTATTTACCCCAAAAACCATTGCACTCAATATGTTTGGTTACATGGATATGTACCGCACAGCTGCTATTATGGACGATCTTTTGGAGCGCTGCAGTGCAACCACACTAGTAGCAAGTGCCAGTTTACCCTACGAAGATGCCTACCAGATGGCTTTAAATTTTAAACCCGATTTATTACTGGGTACACCTTCAAAATTATTCCTTTTTGCGCAATACCTTAAAAAGCATCAGTTTAGTTTGTCCATCACCAATCTTGTGTTTGGTGGCGAGTTTTTGCCGCCCTCACACATCAAACTTTTCGAGGAGGTTTTCGGAACCCGGCAGATCTATTCCTTATACGGTTCTGCAGAAACAGGGATCTGGGCCTGGTGCGATTATAGCCGATCGCCATCTTTGTTCAGGGTAATTGATGGTTTGATTGTTGAAATCCATGCCCCAGATGCTGATGGTTTTGGCAATTTGCTGGTAAGCAATTTGTTCCGGAAGCGTTTCCCCGTTTTTAGATACAATACCGGCGATACCGGTAAATGGCTTGATATTGACGGGCAACTTTACCTGGAGTTAAAAGGGCGTGAACATCGGTCGTTTATGTTTAATGAATGCAATTACGAACTGGATGATTTTAATATTGTTTTGGCAGATGTGGAAAGGTTTCAGATCCAGATTGTTCCTGGAGAAGGACATACAGGGATAAAATTTTTGCTGGTAACCGATTTCATGGATAAGGTCAAAGAACAATATGTTGAACTAAAACTTCGGCAGCTCTATGAAATATTTGGTTACCAGGTGAAAAACTTAGAAGTATTAGCAGGTAGTGATTTAAATCTTTATACCAATGCTACCACGGGTAAAACACCTGTGATTGTAGATCACAGGGTTTGATTGCAACAGTATGGTGAGCACTAATTTTATTTCACTCCAACTCCTGAGTGGCAGACTAAAAGGTTGGTGTTTGCGGGATTTCGACCTTGGGATCATGATCCTTTACCACGATATTAGCAAATGGTGCAGTTTGCCTGAAAGCGACCGTATCTGCAGGTGTATTGGCCACAAAAACAGCTAATTTTCCGTTCGTAAAACTATCATTGTGGATGGTAGAAGGCTTAATGGCTAGTGCCGATCCATCAGCAGGGATCCTGAACGTAGTAAATCTAATTTGAGGGTCGCTCTTTGCTGCATCTTCAACTTTGCGACCCAGTGTAACCTTCGCTTCACAAAAAACTTCTCCATTTATAGTTGGCTTGGGAAGAAAAATATGTGGGAAGGGGTGATGCTCAACAAACAGGCCACCACCACCAATAGGAGAGAGGGCATAATTGCGGATATAATCTGGCAGGGAGGTGGCGTACTCCATACCAAATAAAGTATCTTTAAAACCCAGATAAAATGCTTCTGCCGGTTTCAGCAGTTTTGCACCGTAATAAGCAAGTGTTTCTTCATAATCAGGATGGGTAACATCCAGCACCGGGAAAATGACTGCATTTTCATTCACATATAAGGAGCCGGTAGCGCCAAATACGTTTGATGAGGGATCGAGATTGGGTAGCTTCCCGCCATCTTCACTGCTTACCCAATTGGAATGAACCAATACTGCATTGCCTTCCTTAACGCTGGTATGGCTTTCAGCCAGGGCTTCCAATTGCGCAATCAGCGTTACTTCAGATGGGTTTGTTGCGATTATATTTACACCTGTACCTTCATTCGGTGTTAAAACTACTTTATCGCCCTTTTTAATAGGTCCGTAAATCGCAGTAGTAGTCATCAGGGGAACACCCTCACGGCTTTCTCTGATCACAACGGCATCGTTTAAAAAACGAATGTTGTCTTTGAGGTCTTCATGCGAGATCTTAATCTCCACGGTTTGCCATTTTCTTTGTCCGAGGATTTCTTTTAATTTCTCTTCGGTTACGGGTTTTACATCCGGTGCATAGGATGTTCTGAATACGGAGCTCATGAGTTGCGTTTTAGATGGGGTGTGAGGTGTTAATTTAATTTATTAGATCAGCACAATAATGCCTTGATGTTTTCTGAATAAAATTAAACTTTAAAATGTAATTATAAAATATTGAAGCGTAATTATTGCGAAAAACTATTCTGCTTCAGATATTGTTTTTGGATTTGATTTCGTCGGAAGATTCGATAAAAAGCAAAAATCCCGCTTTATTTATCGTAAAGCGGGATCGTAGCCCAAGCGTTACATTTATCGAACTCTTTACTGCTGACTTAGTGCTTTTGGCTAGTATTATGACCATATAATTTATATTCCCTATTGATAGTTAACAACTCTGCAATTTTCCTTTAATCTTATTATTTGTTAGACAGGCTCATTGTTTTATGTATATTTAAATTAACAATTAGATATATAAATTATGCCCCTCACTAAAGAAATTTACCGCGATGAGTATTCCGAGTATAGAAAAGAAATATTCTACAATGATAAACAACAGATTATAGGGACGTTAGACGTAAATAAGGTGGATGGGGATGAGCATGGCGAGTTAGGTGTGCATGAATACACAGGGGAAAACTATCGTTTGATTAAATATAAAAACGGTACGAAGGCTTATGCTCATTTTATTTCCCAAGGGCATAAGGTATTGGACAAAACAGGTTGGTATTCGATAGAGGAAGCATTTTCCGTTCAGGATTTTAAGTATGAAAATGGAGTACTGATTGCTGTAGATTACCTGAACGAGGATAAGGTAAAGTATTCTCATCGTTATACTTACCAGAATGGTATGAAAGTTTCGGAAACTTCAGTCTCTGCAGATGGTACTGTTACCAAAATTAATTTTACCTATCAGGGCAAGACCATGCTGTTAAAAGCGACATTTATCAATGATCAGTTTTCTGATCAAATAAATTATTTGTACCATCATCAGCATAATCTATTATCAGAAGAGCAAAAATTTTTCAAGCATAATGAAAGTCTCTATTTATCTTCAGAAATAAAATTTTTCTATAATGAGAAAAAGGAACTTGAAAAAACAGAGTATTATGGCAGGTATGATTCAAAACTGCATCTATATAAAATAGAAGAAACGATCCGTAAGGGAAATGAGCGGACTATAAAACATTTTGTCGTTCCGGACGTGGAGATGGTGATGGGGTACTATGACCTGGCGAGCATGCATGATCAGCTAAAAGAAGACAATTTGGAATGGGCTGTTTCCGTATTTAATGCGCAATATATGACAACTGCTAAGCTGCACAGAGTCAAGCTTACGATTGATAGGGTTGACAACCAGGATAACATTGTTGAAACGAAAATGATGCATCCTGAGCAGGATGAGGAGATTGCAAAGTTGATTTGCCGAAATGAGTATAATGATAAGTCGCTTTTAGAGTTTGTGATTTGTTATAGGGTGACTGAGGGTGGGAAAACCGAAGAAATTAGTATCAGGAAGTTTTATTATAAGGATTAAAAAAAGGAAACAACCATTATATTGTGTTTCCTTAAGTAGCCAGGAGGGGAAAATTTCGAGCCTTAGCTTAAAAAGTTGAGAATTTATTGTTTTATTAATGTCGTTCATCGAGCATTCCATTTTTAACTGCATATACTGCTAAGCTCACTGAATTGGACATACCTGATTTTTCCAATAAATTTTTACGGTGCCCCTCCACAGTTTTTATACTGATGAATAATTTCTGTGCAATTTCTGCCGTGGTTAAGCCATTGCAAATGAGTGTCAATACCTCAAGTTCTCTTTTGCTAAGCGGGCTTTCGCCATACTTTAAAGTTGACCTCCTGCCATAATTTTTTTTAACGCCATTTAACATGGCCGCGGTAACAGCATCGGTAAAATAGAATCCGTTGGTATATACGGTTTCAATGGCTTTATATAAGGTTTGTTCATCAATATCTTTGGGTAAATAGCTGCGCGCGCCGGCCTTCATCATATAAAAAATGAAATTATCCGCAGTATGCATGGATAAGGCAATTATTTTTGCATCTGGAAATCTTTCCACAATGTGCTTGCAACCATCTATTCCATCTGTTTCGGGCATTTCAATGTCCATCAGGATAATATCAGGCACCTGCAATTCCATTTCTTCTAACAATTGCGAATAGCTTTCTACTTCGAAAATAAGTTCGAAGTGTTTAACCTGCCCCAAAATTTCCATTAGCCCCAATCTGAACAGTTTGTGATCATCCACTATACCTATTTTAATTGAGTTTAAGGGTTGGTGGATTAGCCTATCTTTGGTCTTTTTCATCATTTAAAGGAATATGTATTTCAATTAATGTACCGGCATCTTTTCCAGATGTTATTTTCAAAGTGGCCTGCATGGCTGCTACCCTTGTTTTTATACTTTTAATACCTATCCCCATCTGTATCGGATCTTCCATTATTGCCGCATCAAAACCACAGCCATCGTCTTTAACTGTAGCCAATATGCGTTCAGGTGTTTGATTTAACATGATTGAAAGATTTTTTGCGTTTGCATGATTGATTACATTATTGATTAATTCCTGCATAATGCGGTATATGGCCAGTTCGTATTCAAAATTAAGTTCAAATTTTGTGTCTAATACCATGTCAATCGCTAAGGTATTGCTCGCAGATAATACCTTTACCTGGTGATGTAATGCATCCGCCAATCCGAATTTTGCCAATACAGATGGGAACAGGTTATTCGCGATCATTCTTACATCACTTATGGTGTTGCTTAATCCATTTTTAATGTTCGAAATCAACTGATGGCTTTCAATATCCGTGTTTGGAAGCCGATTAACGAGCATTTTAATAGCTGAAAGAGAGGAGCCTATTTCGTCGTGCATATCCCGTCCTATCCTTGCCCTTTCTTTTTCCTGAATGCTAATGCTGAAACCAAGTAATTGTCTTTGGTGCTTATCCTTCACTTTTTGTAAACGCCCCTGCTCTTTAAGCAGCCTTCTATGATATATAACAAAAAATGAAATGATCGCAACAGCTAGCAGTAGCATAACCAGAATACTTCCGAATATCAGATGTTGTAATTCAGTTTCTTTGGGATTAAGCATACCGTTAAAGTGTAAAAAATGTATAAAAGTATATTAAATATGGAATGGGTAAACCAGATGAGATTAAAGAAATTAATCGATAACATTTGAATATAATTACTAAAAATGAAGATCACCGAGTTGGCTGAGAAATAAATAAACAGACCAGTTGACAACCAAAACATGGGTTGACGTTCCAATTGTGTTTCTATAAACGAGCTTAGGTTTTTATAATAATAACACAATACAAGCAACAATATCAGCACCCCCTCTGTAAAGTGAGGAAGAGCACTCAGGTCATCATTAGGCGCCATCAGCCAATCGGCAATTACATAAGCGATAAACAATAACGTTACAATAGGTATGAAACGGCTAATTGCCATTTTTTTAAATTCAGATTTATAAATCCTCGCCAGTAATGTAAATTCGATAAGTATAAAAATTGGCCACAAAAAATGATTGCTGATTTTCAGAAAGTACAAAATATGGCCAATGGCTTCTACTAAGAAATCAAAAAAGATTAATAAGGCCAGAGATCGCCATGCCTGGTCCATTTTTTTAAATCGTATAACAGCAACTAAAAATGGTACGATTACCACAACAGACGAATAGATTAAAAACGTTTGAAAAGCACTATTCATAAATGCAAGATTGGATCTTAATTCAAAATTTTATTCTGGCAGTCGCTTTATATATCATAACCGGAATATTTATTGTCCTGATCTTAATATGTACTATTAGAAGGTGGGGTTGGAAGAGAGAGATCGTAAAAAGAGTTTACCTCCTCATCTCCTGTTATACCCTTTGCATCAGGCGGTACGCCAGCCAAAACCAGTCCGAAGGTACGTTTCAACGTAGGTTGTGCATTGAGGTGATCAGCAACATGTTTATGAATAACCGGCAGTATAACTACATCATAACACTCTTTTTGCGTTCCTGGCGGAAATAACGAATACATAAAGTCTGAGAGGACGTAGTTATATCCGGCGAGGTATCCATAGTTTGTCAGAAATAGCTTACTTAATAATTCAGGTGATTTTGGATTGGCATTGCATACCGTTTTCCACTCGCTTATCCATTCTTTGGCAAGGCGGCTCGAAATAAAGTTGCCTATCTCTTGCAAGGGCTTGCTGCGTGCCATCGTAATGGTATCATGATATTGTGGCCTACCGATATGATAAGCCGAACATCTTTGCCCCAGTTGATCGGTAGCATATAGTATGATGGTAAAAGTAGGGAGCTTGATCTTGTAAGGATAATAGTCGTGAACGATCGCAAATCTCGCATGGATGTGCTTAACCCCAACACATGATAGCAAACTTTGTATGGTTGCGTCGTTAAAGTACACCTGTGCCAACATCTGTTCAATACTGCTGTCTTTATCCGCAAAAACTTTCCACGGCATTTCAATGCCCGAAATCTGTTTGGTCCATTCAAGTGTGTATTCTATAAACTGGAGTTCAGAAACAACATTAAAATCTGCTAAGCCCGCAGGATTGGACGAGTTATCTTGATTGTTTATCATGTAAAATAATAAAAACAGGTAAATAAAAATTAATTTTTTATATAATTAATTGTTTTATGAGTAAAGGCAGGAAGACTCTGTTATGTTGAATCATACCCCCTCAAATAATAATCGAAAATACAAATTTGCCATTGCATAAGTGTCTTTATTTATGGGTAAATACGGCATGTAATAATCAATTAATATATTGTATCATTAATATTACTTTGATAGTTCTAAAACGGCGAACAGGGATTTACCCTTGGTGGTGAAGATTAAACCCTCATTTACGAAAACACGTGTTTACGCTCTTTAAATGAGTTTAACGATAACCTTCCTTTGATATACAGAATATCAGTTAAATCAATTCATTAGCAGCACTCATGAATCTACATCGTACGCCACCCTCAAAACTATCTTCTCCAATACCGCCAACAATTACCATAACGGTACGGAAGAAACACCATTTTATTGATTTAATGATGGCCCATATTGAATCAAAATATGACGATGTAAATTTTTGTGTAGTTAAACTGGCTACGTTATTGAAAATGACCGCATCTCAATTAACCCGTAGGGTATTCGAACTTACCGGAAATACACCTGCTAAACTTATACTTCATCACCGCCTGTGCAAGGCTTGTTATTTACTGTTAAATAGTAATGAGCCAGTAAAAAACATTGCACAGTTTACAGGTTTCCGAGCCCAGGCCAGCTTCTGTCGCTCTTTCACGAATGCGTTCAAAATCAGTCCGTCTAAATATCGGGAAACCCAAAATGCTGATCATGATTTAATAACCTATTGGAAAATACCTATTGATATGTCAGACGCTAAAATTTTATTAAATCATGCCGCTCAGCATCAATGGTTAAAAAAGCTTTTGAGCTTTTCTTTATCTGAATGCTTTAATCATAAAGAATCAATACCCAAGCTCGCGAAACTGTTAAACACAACCCCATCCACTTTAAGCCGCAAATTGAAAGAATTATATCCTATCACTTCGGCAAGGTTTATACGGGATTTGAGATTGCAATATGCCTCTGAGCTGCTAGGCAATGCTGATACTATTACGGAGGTTGCGGTAGCTACTGGTTTTTTTGACCATTCACATTTTTGCCGTTGCTTTAAAACTGTTTTTGGAACATTTCCTTCGATGTTTAAAATGAAAAAGAATAGTGAAATGCCAGTGTCATGGCTAAAAAATAAACTGCTAGAAGAAATTGTGAAATGATTGACTGTTTTTTACAAGCCGATTGTATTTTTAGTTAGTAATTTTATATCAAACAATACGACATGGATTCATTACAAATTATATTTCAAAGTATGGCGGTATCAATGGGAATAGCCATGCACAATGCGAGCACCAATCAGCGTAGCGGACAATTAATAGCCAATGCATGCTTGTCTGTTTGCTGCAAAAAAATACTGGAGAGTCAAAGTAGTACATAATCCCTGCTATTAAAGCATCATTTCACCTAATAAAATGAACTAGTTAACGGATACACAATTAAATAATTTATTATGCCTTACACAAGTTTAACCACATCAGACAGTAGCATTACCCCACAGATTATGCAAGACGAAGGGACGATGAAAGCCTTTCAGTCTGTCGCTCAATCAACAGCACTCGCTGTACAGGATGCAGTTGATAATCTCAGAAATGTAAATACCATCAGCTCTACCGCGATTGGTGTTGCCATGGCGCAAATGCTTGCGGTGCCGGCCGATGCAGAACAATATACACCTATTGTAACTGCCGCCCAAGCCTTAGCGACTAGCGCAGCGGCCAACTTTCTGGTGGTGGGGCAAAACGCCGCAACGGTACTCAGCGGATTTCCATCGAAATAAAGTCTTTAACCAAAATTAAGAGCAATGATTAATCTAAACGGAAAACAACTCACTTCTATTGGTGGGCTCAGCACGAAGGCACAGGCGGTACTTTCTATGATTAACGGGGGGCAGAAATGGTTAAGCTTTGGCATCACCGATACCACGGTTAATGGCATCAATGCCGAAAGCGAAAACCAGTTGCTTAAACTGATACAAAATGGTTTAACGGGCGAAAACTATATCCGGTTCAATACGTTCAGGGCGGCTATCGACAAAATACTGTCTTTATCCGAAGCCGATATTGCACAGCTGGCCGCTATTCGGTTAACTGTGAATGACAATGAGGCCAACCTGGCCTTATTGCTGCACCAAAACGATCTGCTCAGCTATGGCGATATAGCAAAAAGTGCGGATATGATTCTTCTGCTTGTTCAGCAACGGCCGGATCTTTTTCAGGCACTTTCTTTTAATGAAATGCTAACGTTAACTGATTTTGTAATGAAACAAAGCGAAGTTAATCCCGAATTGCAGGCACAGTCGACAGCCTTTGCAGCTACAACCGCGGCTACTGTATCCGATTTTGTTAACCTCTCGCTTTTCTATCAGTATGCACAGCAACAGCTACCGGGCGAAAACCTCATACCGCAAACGCAAAGCAGCGAAATCCAGGCCCTGTATGCGCAGTTTGAAGCAGTGGTACAGCCTTATTTGTTTACCCCAACAATAGACATGTTGGCCGACGGCGGAAACCTGTTCCAAGCCATTCCCGAACTGGCCAGGGCAAGTAATTTTATTGGCTATACCACCGCCAGTGCTGCCATGCTTAACCTCATTCAGAATATCACGCTAAACGAACAGGTAGGTGGCGGCTTAAATACAGCCATCCAAAATTACCTGGCCGCAGTAAAAAACCTGATCAGCTTTACAGCGGCATCCGGGAATGAATTGTCGCAGGATGGGGCCACGGCTTCGCTCAAATTTCAATCTGCCCAGGGCATTGCAAATGTTGGCGTGGATCGAAATGGTACCGTATACCTGCTTCCAGATACTAAGATTACTTACTTAAATTAAATAGGAAATTATGGCAAACGATTATATCCTTTCTTCCGTAACCGATGTGCAGCAATTACTTAAGGGTAACGCTGATTCGCAATCGGTAGCAATGCTGAACAATGTAATGGCCGAAACCATAGGTATGGCAATGCACAACGCTGTTACGGCGCAGCACAATGCGCAGATGCTTAATTCGGCAACTACTACCTCTACCTGTGCGCGTATACTTTCGGTAATGGGAGCGAAACCTCCTGCGCCTACACCGCCACCGGCGACAACTCCTGTTGCTCCCAGCCCAGCGACAGGAGTAAACACAACTTCGGCTTCTTCAACAACAGTAGCCGATCCTGCAACAGCTGCTACCGGAAGCGATACGTCTGCGGCTAATAATGGCACCAGTAATTAATATTTAAAGCTAACCCTAAAATGGCAGAAACTGTAAATAGTCAGGTTACCGATTCAATTACCGAATCAAGTCTTGAAGTTATTGGAAATGCGCCGTCTATCGCTATAGGCAATCTATATCAGGCAACGGCCCAGGCATTGGCTAATGCAGCTCATAATGCTACAATAGCGCAGCAGCAGGCCAATATTTTAGGGCAGGCAGTAACCGCCCAGGGTGTGGCACTTATATATTCTATTAAAATTTAATCAATATAAACTCTAAAAAACAACAACTATGGCTTTTCCAACAGCAGTAAACAGCCAGATCACCGATTCGGTGACCCAGGCAAACACACAAGTATTGGGCGTTGCGCCGGCAAGCGCGATGGCTAATCTTTTCCAGGCAACCGCACAAGCCTTGTCTAACGCAGCCCATAATGCAACAACCAGTCAGCAGCAAACTAACATTACGGCGCAGGCGGCAACTACAATGGGGGTAACCACGCTGTATTCTATAGATACAGCATCTGATGCGGTGGGGACTTCCAAGATATTCGCTTAAAAACTAATTCATTATTAATTCACAACTTAAATTAAAACAACAATGGCTTTTCCAACTTCAGTAAACGACCAGATCACCGACTCTGTATCACAGGTAAATACCAAAGTATTGGGTGATTCGCCGGCGATGGCAATGGGTAACCTGTTTATGGCTACCTCACAAGCATTGGCAAACGCGGCACACAATGCTACCTATTCGCAACAGCAAACCAACATTACGGCCCAGGCTGCCACTACATCAGGTATTACCACCTTGTATTCGATAGACACTTCATCAGATGCAGTAGGTACCAGTAAAATTTATCAATAATTAAACTTTAACCTTAAATCTTAAACCGTTATGGCTTTTCCAACAGCAGTAAACGACCAGATCACCGACTCCGTATCACAGGTTAACACCAAGGTATTGGGTGATTCGCCGGCAATGGCAATGGGTAACCTTTTTATGGCTACCTCCCAGGCACTGGCTAATGCGGCACATAATGCAACCACCAGTCAGCAGCAAACCAATATTACGGCCCAGGCCGCTACCACATCGGGCATTACCACCCTGTATTCGATAGATACCGCATCAGATGCGGTAGGTACCAATAAAATTTATCAATAATTAAATTATTAATCCTAAATCTAAACCGTTATGGCTTTTCCAACAGCAGTAAACAGTCAAATTACCGATTCAGTATCTGAAGTAAACACCAAGGTACTGGGCGATGCGCCGGCAATGGCAATGGGTAACCTTTTTATGGCTACCTCCCAAGCACTATCCAATGCGGCTCACAACGCAACCCATACGCAGCAGCAAACCAATGTTACTTCGCAGGCCTCTACCACCTCGGCGGTAACAACCCTGTACTCCATTGATACTTCATCAGACGCCGTAGGTACCAATATGATTTATCAATAACCTAATATTCACTTCAAACTAAATAACAATGGCTTTTCCAACAGCAGTAAACAGTCAGATCACCGATTCGGTGACTCAGGCCAACACCAAAGTATTGGGCGATGCAGCAGCAATAGCGATGGGCAATTTTTTCCAGGCTACTTCGCAAGCTTTGGCCAATGCAGCACACAATGCAACCGCTAGTCAGCAGCAAAGCAATATCACGGCCCAGGCGGCAACTACAATGGGTGTAACCACTTTGTATTCGATAGATACCGCATCTGATGCCGTGGGTACCAAACAAATCTATACTCCCGGCAAAGCGAAGGGATTTTAATTAAACAAAAATTATCTATTAATCTTTAAAACCAACTTATCATGGCTTTTCCAACTTCAGTAAACGATCAGATCACCGACTCTGTAACCCAGGCAAACACCAAAGTATTGGGTGATGCTCCTGCAATTGCAATGGGCAACTTGTACCAGGCTACTGCACAAGCATTGGCTAATGCAGCACACAATGCAACGAGCAGTCAACAGCAAAGTAACATTACCGCGCAGGCAGCTACTACTATGGGTGTAACCATGCTGTATTCAATTGATACCGCATCTGATGCCGTAGGCACTAAACAGATCTTCGGCTCTTAAGCGGTCTTTACACCGGATCCAAAAAGGAACGGAAATGGTTCAAGAGGGCGGTGCCATAAACAGGTACTGCCCTCATTCCAATCACTTAAAAAAAACATTACTATGCAACAGCAAAGCGATTCTCCTAATACAGGGGGCACACCCGTTGTGCCCGATAATCAGCCTGCAGCGGCGCCATCAATGTCACCTTATCAGGCCATGCAGCAACAAATCAGCGATCTTAAATCGCAGATTGCCACCATTCAACAACAGGCTATACAGGCGATGCAATCGCAGGTTGATAGTAGTTTCCAGGCACTTGCCGCAAGTAGTTTGCAAATGGTTAATGACCAGGCACAGCCTCAAGCTGCAACAGCTGTTATACCGGTATCACCACCGTTAATTAACCCTATTCAGCAAGCGATGAATACGGTAAATACCAATGTTGATGCGGCCATGTTGGCTGCCCAGCAAAGTGTACAAAATGCCGAAAGTATTATAAACAATCCAGCGCAGCAAAACGCCGGAAATTAATTCAAAAAGTTATGGAAATAGATTATCAAACTTTTTTAAAGTATTTGAAGGACTGGTGTGAAGAAAGAAGCGATTACATCAAACAGTGTTGGCCCTTGAGAGGTAGTTGGGAGGCTTGGGTTCAAATTGATTTTGCAGCATATATGCACTCAAAATACCCGGATGTGGATATCCTCCGGGAAGCGGAAATTTACAAAATGAGGTTAAATTCGAAGGGAAATAGAAGTTCAAAACAGCCTGCAGTTGATTGGTTGATTAATGGTAATACTGCAGATCCGAGATACCGAATTGCAGTAGAGTTAAAATGTCTCTCCGCGGGACCGCTTGTTAATTCTATAGGAGATCCCCAACAGGTTGATCCATTAAATATCTCGAACCAACCACTCTACCCAGCAATCTATTCTTTAGTTACAGGTGTAAATGAAGATCAGGAAAAACTTAATCAGGATAATATAAATGACAAGAATAGGTATTGTCAAACAGCCGTTGTGGCATTAAACTTTGCGCCTGAAGCTCAAAACTATCTGAAAAATTGTACTGAATTACGCAGTATTTACATAACAACAAATGGCGAGGTGGAAATTTGGGCGCAGCTTTTTTACACTTTGGTTCAGCCAGATTGGGCAAATTCTGCTTTACCTTCTTCTCCAACTGCACAGTTTGGCTTGCCTGGGTCATTTAATTCGTCTGGTCTTTTTGGGTCGCCTTTGCCTGGTTCATCTGTATTAAATCCCATAGACCTTACTTCAGGGACATCCGGGTCGTCGTTGCTTGGTTCATCAGCGTCAAATCCGATGGAAATTACCGAATGATTAACTATAAACTTAAACTTATGACAGCAGATGAATTATTAAATTTTTTTAAATTAAAAGCGCCGCAAACCGTTGATGCGATCAGTACAGGGGCAGGCTGGGAAATTTGGCTTCAGACTGAATTGATTCTGGCACTTAGAGGTGCAAACCAGGGATATAGTGGTGCCCGTGAACTACCTTACCCTTCGCCGTTGAGCAGGTCACGTCTTGACATAGGTATTGGTCACAATCAGGAGTATTACGCTATTGAAATGAAAGTGGAAAGCCCTACCAGGGCCAAGCCTTTTCTGAGCCGTATCTTAAAAGACGTTACTAAAATTGGATATTATGCCGTTCAGGGAAGCCAGGTGAAATTATCCAAATATGTAGTGGGCATTGGTTATGGTGTGGCGGCAAAAGCGCAAATGAAGCAATATTCAATTGACAATGCAGGAAAAGCAGGTTATTCTGAGCAGAGTGGGCTTGGAATCCTTTTAATCGTAGTTTCTTAAGTTTATCTGTAATAGACAGGATTTTGGATACAGCAATATGTACGAAAATGTAAACAAGCTGATTAATTATTTATATTTCTTTTAATTTATCAATCAATCTTATGAGCCCGATTTGTTCCCTGCTAAATGTTATGATTTACCCGATGCTGATTTCGGCCAGCTTTATTGTGGTTACATTAACCATATTTTTTTGTTTAGCGGCTTGGACGTCGTTACTGCGGGAAGAAATTACTAACAATGAGGAATTCCACAGTAACCATAAACAGCTGGAAATTAAACTCGGTAAGACATTAAGCCAACAATATCCTTTCAGTCTGTCCAAAGTACAACTGGGTGTTTGGACAATGGTGATATCATCATCCTATATTTACTTATCACTATTTAAAGGAGATTGTGCTGAAACTGATATTAATAAGACTGCACTGGTGCTTTTGGGAATTTTTTCCGGTACTGCAGTCACATCAAAAATCATAGATAAACGGGAATTAAAAGATCAGCGACCAAGACACCAGAATACTCCATCGAGAGGCTTTTTCACAGATATATTATCAGATGATGCAGGCATCAGTATCCATCGTTTTCAGCATGTAGTATGGACATTGGTGGGTGTTGCCATTTACATTTATAAAATAGGGGAAATTAAAACGGGATGCATTTTGCCGGAGTTGAGTGATACGTTATTGACACTAATGGGCATTAGTAGCGCCACATTTGTGGCTATCCGGTCAAAAGAAAATGATCCTGAGGCTGCACAGAAAACCAATCCTCCTGATGTCAGGCCTGTGGCCAAATCCATTATAACTCCGTATCAGGTACCCACAACTACACAAGCTCTGCCAACGAATACAAATATCGGAAACAATAACTTTTACGGATAACTTTATACCTATTACCATTAAAATATTTATCAAACTTAATCTTAGAATATGCAAACACTTTCAATCGGCTCTGCAGGCAGCGAGGTTTTTATGCTGCAAAGAGCACTCTCTTTTCTTAATTATTCATTGGCCATTGATGGTAACTTTGGTCCGGGTACTCAGGCAGCTGTCAGTCAGTTTCAAAAGGATCATCAATTAAGTGCCGACGGCATTGCCGGGCCTGCCACCTGGGGAGTGTTGGATAATCTGGTACCACAGGGTATGGATATCAGTCATTTTAACAGCGATATCAACTGGGGCCAGTTATCACCACATATTCAGTTTGTTTATTGCAAAGCCAGTCAGGGCGCAGGCTTTAAAGACCCAACGCTATCTCACAATATGGCGACCATCAGGCAACAGAAACTGATATTTGGCGCTTATCATTTTTTAACTTTTCAGGATTCCGCTGCCGTTCAGATGCAGAATTTTTTGTCGTGTGGGATTGATTTTGCTGCTCCGGGCACCTTACCACCGGTGTTGGATATTGAGTGGCAGGTAGGGTCAAATGATGCACAAAGCCAGGCGATGAACCAGTACATCCTGAATAATAAAGATGCCTGTG
Source organism: Pedobacter alluvionis (assembly GCF_003664035.1). GTDB lineage: Bacteria > Bacteroidota > Bacteroidia > Sphingobacteriales > Sphingobacteriaceae > Pedobacter > Pedobacter alluvionis. The sequence continues at coordinate 1,117,029 of NZ_RCCK01000011.1, read as the reverse complement.
TTCAGCTGATTCAAGATTGCCTTAACCAACTTTCAGTTGCAACGGGTCGCACCCCGATAATCTATACCGCAAAATCATTCTGGTCGGAATACTTTAATGGCGTCACTTTTCCCAATTACCCATTGTGGGTGCCTTCCTATCAGTCTAAACCTCCGGGGTTATTTGGTTCATGGCAAGAATATACTTTTTGGCAATATTCGGGCGCCGGGATGGTAACAGGTGTGCCCGGGCAGGTTGATCAGGATCTTTTTAACGGAGATAAAACAGCATTAAATGCATTGGCGCTTATCACCAATATTTAATAACAGGTATGAAAAAAATAGCTTATTGCTTGCTAGCAAGTATTTTAATCAGCACAGCGTGCAGTCCGATTATTTCAAATTTCGACCGGTTTGCCTATAAGCAGATTACATCTATCAAGGTAGATGCCCTAAGCTTGATGGATGAAGCCACAACCGATTATGCTAGCCATGCCGCAGAAGTAAAAGCTTTACAATCAGACATTAATAAAGCTATAGAATACAATAAACACCGGCTGCATAATGACATAACGAATAATATGTATGCCTTGCTAAACGATCCAAAAGCGAATTTGCTCGGTGGTTTCCTTGTAAAGTGGCAGAACGATAGGAAGTGTAGTCCGGCCTATATAACTGATAAAAAGAAACAGATAGCCTTTTCGTTCGACCAGATTGCCGACCTGGAAATTAGAAAGATTAAACATTAAAATAATGATTATCGATTTTAGCAATATTTGGCAAATACTGAAACAAGGCATTGCAGGCATGGCAGAAAAGAACCTCAGGGAATATGCTGCTGCGGCAACGTCTGATGGGTATGTGATGGTTAATGAAATGCAGACTGATCTTGAAAGCTGGATAACCGAACTAACTGAAGGATCGATAAGCAAATCTGATTTTGCTGATCTGGTAGCGGGGCAAAAAGACGAACTGAAAATGGAATTGCTTGAACAGGCGGGCCTGTCGGAAATTTTGGTTGACCAGTTTAAGCATGATATCTGTGATTTGATCACTAATACGGTTTTGGCATCGATAGCCTAAGATAGTTAATGAAGCTAATATGTATCAAATAAAGAATGGAACAATGCAATGACTGACGTGAGGATACTGGTTATATATTATCTCCCTGAATAAAAAAAAACTTCGACTAAAGTGCGGCGTATGTGCTTGCATAAAAGATTTTCTGTAACGATATGCGCTGAATTACCAACTTTTTCATTGAGCTTTGATGCAAATTTTGATATCAATAAAAAACCTGCAAATATTTGATTTGCAGGTTTTAACATCATTCAATGTGACTTTGTAGCCCGTAGGGGAATCGAACCCCTGTTTCCAGAATGAAAATCTGGCGTCCTCACCCCTAGACGAACGGGCCATTAAATAATTAGAGTGTCTTTCAACTCTTTGGTAGCGGGGACACGACTCGAACGTGCGACCTTCGGGTTATGAGCCCGACGAGCTACCAACTGCTCCACCCCGCACTCTATAGCTTCAAATTTTCTTTGTTTGAAGGAGTGCAAAGGTATACAATATTTTTGCTTTTCAAAAGGCTTCACTAAATTTTATTATATTTTTAAATTATCTGCTTGATTTTTAGTAGATTATTTTTGCTGTGGCTGATTTTTGTATTGGTCTTGCAAAAGGAAAATAAAGAAAAGAGCTTGCATGTCTCAATTGATCATCAATCTTAATCTCATTGGAATAATTTTGATTTCACATCTCCTGCAAAGCGTTCCCGGTGTAAGTCTTAGTTGTAATAGCATTAAACAATGCTGGTATATATAGGGAATTAATTTTTGTATAATTAATAAGCTATGTATAGCTAACTTATTAATTTTATTTTTTGTATAAATGCTGATGATAGGAGTTAATGGTTATTGAACATTTGAACTGATAATTTAATAAAAATTGCTATACACTAAAATGATAAGCCAATACATTTGAACTGCTAATCAATAGTTAATTTAGCTTTTAGATGCATTAAATTCATCTGATGATAATTTTAATATTCGTAATTACAAGTGTTAGTTAAAAATATATGATTTAGAAGTGTCCAGTTTTACAGCTATAATTATGTAGTATTTGTTTTAATTATTTATATTATAAAATATTTTAAATTTGTATTTTAAAATTACATAACTAGTAAATTATTTATTTGGAAATATTCCTGAGAGAATGCCAAAACGTAATTTTTTATGGAGTGGTAAAATTATGCAGCGTTTGAAAACTGTCCTTTATAGTTTGGCATAAGACAATGTTTTATAATGATAATGCAGATTTAACAATTGCATAAAATCAGCTAACAAGCTACGAGAGAAATACATAGATGAGAACATTTTCAATAGTCAATGCCAAAAGAGATCTTTTGGAAATTGGAACAAAATAAAAGGAAACATTTACAGTTATAGCGTTAGTGAATTGTTTTGTAAGCTTAATCCAAGATATTTAGCCAAAACCTTTAAAAGGCTGGTAATCTCAAATAAAACAGGTTATGGATGATTGAACATATTCAAATACATCATTTACCAATGATAGCCAGGCAGAAATATCAAATATATTTTATTCAACCAAATTGCACACACTAAAAGAAAGGAGGACATTCAAGTAAATAACCTTTATATAATTTATTCAAAATAAGTGACTATCTACCTTTAAAAAACCTAAAAAACAATCATGAAATTTAAAATTTGTGTTATCGCTATTACGCTATTTCTACTACAAGGCTGTGCAAAAGAAAAACAGCAAATTGAAGAAAAGAAAGAAAAACAGCAGATTGAAGAAGATATTGAACCACAGTTAAAAGGGGCGGCATCTATTGATGGTAATACCTATTATCAAACCATTGATGGGCTTGGCTTTTCCAGTGCGTGGTGTGGTACGCTTACTACAGCTAAAAATGATGCACTTTATAATACACTGGGCTTTTCTTTATTGAGGGTTCGTTTCGACCAAAATAATGCATGGACAGATGAAACGAACAATGCCGCTGCGGCGCATGCCCGGGGCGCTAAAGTATTAGGCTGCCCCTGGAAAATACCTACCGCTTACCGGTCGGGCAATACCATTCCATCTAACCAGTATGTTAATTTCTGCAATTGGCTGGGTAGTGCTGCTTCGGCCATAAAATGTGATTTTGTGTCTATAAAGAATGAGCCTGATGGCTCTTCGGAAGATGGGAATTTGGATGGATCTCAGATACGTGATATTATTAAAGCTGGCGGATCAAATATTGGCAAACCCATTGTTTGTGCTGATGCTATTAATTTTAACGATACCTATACTGACCCAACACTGAACGATGCAACCGCTGCGGCTAAAATTTCTTATGTTTCCGGACATCTTTACGGTGGTGGTAATTATGTGCACCAAAATGCACTTAATAAAGGAAAACGCATTTGGATGACAGAATACTATGTTGAAAATAGCCGCGACAATATGGATAACTGTTTAGTTTTAGCTAAAAACATTAATGATTGTATGAACAACCAATTTAGTGCTTACTACTTTTGGTGGGTTAATGACAATGATGCAAGCGTTAACCTGGTTAATCAAAGTGGTGCAATTTACAAAGCGGGCTATACTGGTGGTCAGTTTGCCAAATGGATAAGACCAGGAAAACAAAGAATTGCCTGTACCTATAATCCTACCCCTAACATTTATTTAACAGCCTATAGGGGAGGTGGATTGGTAATTGTGGCTGTTAATACAGGCACTACGGCTGTAAGCCAGTCTTTTTCGGTTGCTAATGTTAGTGGTGTTGCTTCGTTGAATATTCATCGCACATCGAGTAATGAAAACATGTCTTCGATAGGATCAGTTGCTGTTTCAGGTAATGGATTTACGTATACGCTTCCTGCTAAAAGTATTACTACCTTTCACCAATTTTAACCGGTAGTATGGCTTTATTGCTTAGGCCACTAAATGCCGCATACAACCTTCAGGGGCAGGAAGCTTTATTGTTTCTTGCCCCTGATATTTCCATAAAGATTTAAGAAAAAGCAAATTTTTATTCATGACGGTATATGGGCGGATTTTTATCTTAATATGTTTATGAAGCTTATCCGCAATGGTTTTTTAGTATTGCTGGCAATACTGGCGTGCGGTTATTATGCCGTTGGGCAAACTTATAATGATGCGGTCCCCATTAGCTTTGCAGCCGGAATTAAGCCCTTAGAAAATTACGAAACTTTAAGTGGCAGTAGCAAAGGGAGAGCGGAGTTGCTGAGCCATAACGCATTGCAAGATTCGGCAGGTATAAAAAATCAGCTGGCCAGAACTTTTACTTTACACTGAATCCATTCTTTGGCGTCACACATCCTGTCCGCAAAATCTTCTTTTGGTAGCCAATTATGCTTTTTAGTATGCCTGTAAAGTTAAAAAGGCTGTAAATCTATGATTTACAGCCTTTTTAAAAGTTTTGATGTAATAAGTGTAGCCCGTAGGGGAATCGAACCCCTGTTTCCAGAATGAAAATCTGGCGTCCTCACCCCTAGACGAACGGGCCATTAAATAATCAGAGTGTCTTTCAACTCTTTTGGTAGCGGGGACACGACTCGAACGTGCGACCTTCGGGTTATGAGCCCGACGAGCTACCAACTGCTCCACCCCGCACTCTATACAACTCGTTTTTTCTTTGAATTAAATCCTTAACTCTGTTTCCGAATTGGAATGCAAAGATATAATTCGTTTCTTTGTGCTGCAAATTTTTTTTTAAAAATATTTTAATGGCGCATAAAGCAGGTTTTGTTAGTATAATAGGTAAACCAAATGTAGGTAAATCTACCCTCATGAATGTGCTTGTAGGCGAGCGGCTTAGCATTATCACTCCTAAGGCACAAACCACAAGGCATCGCATTTTAGGGATCGTAAATGAAGAAGAATATCAGATCGTTTTCTCTGATACACCGGGTATAATTAAGCCAAAATACAGTTTACAAGAGAGTATGATGAGCTTTGTAAACGGATCTTTAACCGATGCAGACGTACTTTTATTCGTAACCGACATCAACGAAGGGCACGATGAGGAAGACGTTATGGATAAAATTCTGAATCGTAATATCCCAACAATTGTACTCATTAATAAAATCGATAAAGCATTACAGGAACAGGTTGATGAGAAGATTGCCTACTGGCAGGAGAAGCTAAATCCGGTTGCTATTTATGCCATTTCGGCTTTACATAAACACAATGTAGACGGATTATTGGATCGCGTGCTCGAAATGCTGCCAGAACATCCGCCATATTACGACAAAGAAGATTTAACCGATCGTTCAGAACGTTTCTTTGTTTCAGAGATTATCCGCGAAAAAATCTTCCTTAATTATCAGAAAGAAATTCCTTACAGTACCGAAGTTATTGTAAAGAGTTTTAAAGAAGAGGAAATGAAAAATGGCAAAGGTGCTTTGATCAGGATTACTGCAGAAATTGTGGTCGAACGCGATTCGCAAAAAAATATTTTAATCGGTACAGGTGGGAGTATGTTAAAAAAGGTGGGTACTGAAGCACGCTTAGAAATTGAAAAATTTTTAGATAATAAGGTTTTTTTAGAAATGTTTGTAAAAGTAATTCCAGACTGGAGAAGTAAAAAGAATTACTTAAAAAGCTTCGGTTACGATAATTAACCGTACCTTTGCAGCCCGAAATGAATCGGTTAGTAGTTGATAGTCAATGGCTGATAGCCAAATAGTTTGAGCAGCTTGCCTGAACACCACGACCATTAACTATAAGCCATTAACTATCAAAAGAACACCCATGAGTAATATTATAGCCATCGTAGGCAGGCCAAACGTAGGCAAGAGTACCCTTTTTAACAGATTAACAGAAAGCCGTAAGGCAATTGTAGATGATATCAGCGGCGTAACCCGCGACAGGCATTATGGAGTAGGTGAGTGGACCGACAGACAATTTACCGTAATTGATACTGGTGGTTATGTAGCCAACTCAGAAGATGTTTACGAAGCGGCAATCCGCGAGCAGGTAATGATTGCTATCGAAGAAGCCAGTGTATTAATCTTTATGGTTGATGTAACTACAGGTATTACCGATTTAGATGATGATATTGCCCAGGTACTGCGCAGAAGTAATAAACCCGTTTATGTTTGTGCAAATAAAGTAGATAATACTGCTTTGTATAACGAAATCCATACTTTTTATGGTTTCGGATTAGGCGAAGTATATGCATTATCATCAATGACTGGTTCCGGAACAGGAGAGTTATTGGATGAGGTGGTTAAAAATTTCGAAGATATTCCGGAAGAAGAAAATCAACTGCCTAAAATTACCATCGCAGGTCGTCCTAATGTTGGTAAATCATCTTTGGTTAATGCATTAATTGGCAAAGAACGTAATATCGTTACCGCAAATGCAGGTACCACCCGCGATTCAATTAAAATCCATTATAACCAGTTCGGTCATGAGTTTATGCTGATCGATACTGCCGGATTACGTAAAAAAACAAAGGTTAAAGAAAACCTGGAGTTTTATTCGGTAATGCGTACCATTAAAGCTTTAGAAGAAGCTGATGTTGTGGTATTAATGATCGATGCCGTAGAAGGAATCGAAAGTCAGGATATTAATATTTTCCACCTGGCCGAGAAAAACAAAAAAGGTATTGTAATTCTGGTTAACAAATGGGATTTAATTGAAAAAAATACGCAAACGATGAAAGCTTTTGAAGAGCAGATTCATGAGCGTATTCGCCCGTTTACCGATGTGCCGATCGTTTTCACTTCCGTAATAAATAAGCAACGTATTTTTAAAGCAATTGAAGCCGCTTTAGAAGTTTATAAAAACCGTAGCAAGAAAATTCCTACATCTAAATTGAATGATGTAATGTTGCCGCTGATTGAGAAATTCCCACCGCCAGCGTTAAAAGGAAAACACATTAAGATTAAATATATTACTCAGATTAATGCAACCTCACCAATGTTTGCCTTTTTCTGTAACTTGCCACAGTATATTAAAGATCCGTATAAACGTTTTATCGAGAATAAATTGAGAGAAAACTTCGATTTTTCCGGTGCACCGATCCAGATTTATTTCAGACAGAAATAAGTTAAGGTTTAGGGCTTGAAGGTATAAGGCTAAGGTCCGAATTCCCATAATTAAAAACAGGGTTGTTTCTTAAAGAAGCAGCCCTGTTTTTTTTCTATTCATGTCATTCTGAACGCAGTGAAGAATCTTTCTGTTGTTTATAGTGTACTTGAGTGAATTTACCAACGTTCATATCGTTAAAGCTTGGATGGCAGTGTTTTGTAGGCCAGGGATTCCTCACTGCGTTCAGAATGACAGCAGCTACTTTTTTGTTCGTCGGGATTTGTAATCTCGTCGCACTGTTCTGTGGATTTGCAATCCACAAAAGGCTAATGCTAAACATGGGATTGCAAATCCCTTACTAACGAGATAAAATTTACCCCTACCTTTGCTTCATGCAATTACAAGTACAAAACAGCCAGTCAGCTGATATCGACACCATTTTCGAGTTTTACGATATGGCTATAGCTTATCAAAAGAAAGTGTTTAACAAGCACTGGCAGGGCTTTAGCAGAGAAATGGTGCAAACCGAAATTGATGAAAACCGTCAGTATAAAATTCTTGTAGATGGTGTGGTAGTCTGTGTATTTGCCGTTACATTTAACGATCAGTTAATTTGGGGAGAACGGGATCACGATGCGATTTATATCCACAGGATTGTAACCCATCCCGCATTCAGGGGTTATTCTTTTGTGAGGGAAATTATCAAATGGGCTAAAGTTTTTGCTGCAAAGAACGATATTAAATTTATCAGAATGGACACCTGGGCGGATAATGAAAAACTGCTCGAATATTACACGGGTTGTGGTTTTGATTATGTTGGTGAAGTAACTATGGAAAAAACCGAAGGGTTGCCGAAACACTATGAAGGAATCAGCTTAAGTTTGTTTGAGGTTGTATTGTAAGTGATCTTAATGTTATAGCTATACAGATAGCTCTTTTTATAGTTTGATGTGGTTAAGTGTTAATATTTTACAATGGTCTTCGTTTGTAGCGAGGATGATATACGCGAGGATTATTCCGTGATTTTCCGTGTCTCCGTGGCAAATTAATATAGCTGCAAAAAAAAACTAAACAATGTCTTAGCAGAAGGCTAAGACTAGTGGCATTGGTAGCAAAACTTATTTCAACTCAATTTTCCAGCTTAACATATCATCTACTTCACCAATATGGATAAAGTTGTTTTTTTCTAAAATGGAATAAGAGGCCACATTGTCTTTAGTCGTGGTTGCATAAACCGATTTCACTTTAGGTTGCTCCCTGGCCCATTCTATTAATCTGCCAACAGCTTCGGTCATAAAGCCCTTGCTTCTAAATTCCTCATAAGTGCCATAACCTATTTCGATTTCGCCATTTGGATCTGGTTCGCCAACAAAACAAATATCACCGACCATCCGATGGTCGGGTTTGGATATGATGGTCCATAAAGTATGGTATAGATAATCTTTGTCCTTATCAAAAACGTTAGGTAAAATTGTTTGTTCCAAAGCCTCTTGAAGTGAAGGAGAAATGTTTTTTTTGGTTGGTAGAAGGCCAAATTCTTGTTCTAAAGAGTGATCATCTTTAATATATTTTAAAAGCTGATCGTGCGTTAATGGTTTTAAAATGAGGCGTTCGGTTTCTATCATGCTTGAGTTTGTTATATAGACTAATATAAAATTTTGGGCTTTGAATAAGCTAAATTTTACAATAAGCTTTTATTAAAAAAACGTCTTATTTTTTCGAAATACCAAACATTACTAATAAACCTTTATTACCTGACCTGATAAGATGCCCAGTACACTTTTCTCATACGCTTTAACCACTTTCTCCATGCTAACAGGAATTTCCCCGGGAAAAGAATCGAAATATGCAGGAGAGTCTTCAACCACGTTAGGGCTAATGGCATTTATACGAACACCATTTTCAAGTTCTGGAGCTGCAGCCAAAACAAATGCATTTAAACCTCCATTTACGGTGCTCAATGCTGATCCTGCAGCAACCGGATTTTCGGCTAATATCCCGGAAGTTAATGTAAATGAACCGCCTTTATTAATGTAACGCTGACCGATAAGCACCAGGTTAATTTGTCCCAATAATTTATCCAGTAAACCACGCTTAAATACTTCACCCGTCATCTGATTTAGAGGTGCAAAGTGAGCTTTACCGCTCGTACTGATCAGGGCATCGAAAGCGCCAATCTGCTCAAACATATTTTTAATCGATGTTTCATTGGTAATGTCAACCTGGATATCACCCTTGGTATTTCCTACGCGGATGATCTCGTGTTTTTGCGCAAAAGCTTCGGTTACCTTTTTGCCCAGTGTGCCTGTTGCGCCTACAATTATTATTTTCATTTAAAACCCTTTAATGTATGAGTATCATTAATATCGTTTTAAACATCAGAGGTTATCGAAATGTTTGTATATCGTCAATCCTGTAATACCATTTCGGCTTCAAGGTCAGCAATTAATTGATCGATATGCGATTGCATTACGTTAGGCATGCAGATGATGTGCGAATTTCCCTGTTCTGCTGCCAGCTGCCATTTTTTACAGATTGTTGCAGATGGAGTAGGGAAGTTTACAGTGATGGCACTTGGATTTCGCCACGCCGTAATACCAATCTCTTTAAGTCTGTTTTCCGCATAAGCTGCAGTTGCTAAACTGTGCATGGCCCTGCTCTTTAAGCCTGCTATCCCCAAACGTTTAATGGTGTGCCATAAAAATAGAGGGCTATGACCATTTCTGGATCCGGTAATGGTGGTATCAATACTTCCGATGTAAGCCACCGAACGTGCAATCCGATCGCGGTTCGATTTTTTGGCCACCACGACCCCACAAGGCATGGGTGAACCAAAAAACTTATGGCCGCTAATGGCAATGCTGTCTGCCCCATCTTCAAAATCGAATGCTGGTCTTGGCTCAATTAATGCGCTGTAGGTGCCAGAAAGTGCTGCATCAGCATGAATATAATAATGTTGGATAGCCAGTTTTTTTAAGATGGCTTTAATTTTGGCTACATCATCACGTGCTTCGGTCATGGTGGTGCCAATATTGGCCATAATAATAACAGGCATATGGCGGTTCATTCTGATCGTGTGCTCAAGGTCTTCATAATCAATTTCTCCGTTATCTTGTGTCCGGATAACGATGTTTGACATATTGAGTAAATGCAGGTTCTTTTGCACACTATAATGTGTAGCTTCAGAATAATAAACCATTCCTTTTGGATGTAACTCACGGGCAAGGTATAAGCCGTAGAGATTACCCTCTGAGCCACCATTGGTTACATAACCCCACCAGTTATCTGCAGGCGCACGGAAAAGTTCAGCAAAAAACTGGACTACTTCTTTTTCCAACTCACGCGAGCCAACGCCATAGGTGGAAGTGACAAAAGGGTCGCCCAGGTTGTTCATCGGGTATTTTAGGAAATCCGAAAGTGCCTGGTAATCAAAATCTTTCGATACGGGATAACCTAAGAATAACTCGGTTTGTTCCTTAACCTTTTCTAAAAGGTTATTCAATACTTGTTGATCTTCTGCAGTTAATCTTGCTTCCATAAAATGATATAATCCGGAGGCAAAGTTAAATAAACAAAATATAGTGTTATTTATTTCTTTTAAATTGAAATATTATTTTGATTTTAATTATTTTTTCGAAATTTAGAATTTATTTCGAGGGTTGCTTCTGCCTCAAAAACGTATAAAATATGGCTATTGAAGGTTAAGGAGTGCTTGTCTTACTGCATTATCGGTTTGGTTTGCTGCTTTGTAGTAACCCACATCGCCCAAATAATAGCGACAAAGCAAAGCTTTAAGGTCATTTAAAATCACATTTTTCGAATTGTACAATTGAAAACGATCTATTGTTATGTTTTTGCGTTGAAGAAATCCGATAAAGTCCTTAAAGTCGTTATCGTTTATGGTGAAGATATTGATATTCTGTTCTACAAAACTGGCGCTGTATTTATTGGTCAGTACATTAAATACGTAATCAGAAAGTATTTTCTTGCTCACTAAATTACTGTAAAACTTATTGTAGCCATTTGTATCCAATTTCACAAATATATCTGGCTGGATACCGCCAATTGGTTTAACTTTTTTGTTCGACGGAATATTTACGCCTTCAGTTTTCTCAATAGAATCCTGGAAAGAGGTCCGGTCTCCGGTAAGCTCTCCGTCCGTCATCCGTTCGTCTAATTCATGTTTATAAGCATCGTAGCCTTTCTTATACGATTTTTGGATACTCCGGCCAGATGGGGTATAATATCTTGCAATGGTTAAGTTTAGTGCAGAACCATCGCCAAAAGCAAATTGTTCTTGTACCAAGCCTTTTCCAAAAGAGCGGCGGCCAACAATAATCCCGCGTCCCAAATCCTGGATGGCTCCAGCTACAATTTCACTGGCTGATGCGGTATTTTCATTAATAAGTACAGCGAGTTTGCCGTTTTGAAAGGCCCCTGTACCAGTAGAGAAATAATCGGTACGTGGCTCATGTTTACCCTGTGTATACACAATGAGTTTATTCTCGCCCAGGAACTGATCGGCCAGACCTGTTGCTGCTGTAAAATAACCACCCCCATTATCGCGCAGGTCAAGAATCAGTTTTTTCATGCCCTTTGCTTTCAGGTTATTGGCTGCAGCAGAAAAATCGTTGTCAGTATTGGCGCCAAACTTACTGATCCGAACATAACCAGTTTCGTTATTAATCATATAGGCCGCATCAATACTGCTTACGTTTACTTTACCACGGGTAACCATAATTCGGTTACTTTGTGGCGCTCCCGGGTGTAAAAGCACTACACTCACGCCAGTTCCCGATTTACCTTTAAAACGGCCTGTAAGTTGATCTTTGGGTAGGTTCCGGCCACTTACTACTGCGGTATCAATACTCAGGATCTTATCGCCCAATTTAATTCCCGCCTGGTACGCTGGCCCGTCTTTAACTACACCGGTAACCATCATGGTATCGTTAAGCATGTAATATTCTATGCCTACGCCTTCAAAATTTCCTTCCAGGTTATCGGTCATATCTTGCGCATCCGCTGGCGGCAGGTAAACACTATGCGGATCGAGTTGGTGTAAAACACTATCGATAGGTAAGTTTTGAAGCGAATCGGTATTGATGTCATCAACGTAGTTGCCGTTGATGATGTGTAAGATTTCGTTTAATTTTTCGTCGCTGTTACTGGCTAGTTGAGGACTTTTTTTAACGCCAAAGCCTTGATCTTTAATGAATTTTATGCCCAAAAACATCCCCACTATTAAAATTACAGAATAGCTTACAGCGATCAATATGTTGTTGCGGGTGTTTTTTTTCATTGGCGTTACCGCAAATTTATGAAAATTAGCGGGTTGATATATTTTTTAACTGCATTTTCATGTCTTTTGTTTCTAATATTTAACATTAATTAATGCAATGAAGTGATTGGTTAAAATTTATGTAAGATTTTTTGAATTTATAGCGTAGTTTTTAAAAAGAATTTACCGAATTTTATCAAAATTAAATTTATGAATAGAGTTACCGAGCAAGAATCTAACTATGACCACATTGATCAGATGTCGGTGTTAGAAGTTTTGCAGGGCATTAATAACGAAGATAAAACGGTAGCATTTGCAGTCGAAAAATCTTTGCCTCAAATCGAGAAATTAACATCGGCCATTGCCGGGCGAATGAAAAAAGGTGGTCGTCTTTTTTACATAGGTGCAGGCACAAGTGGTCGTTTAGGTGTTGTAGATGCTTCAGAATGCCCGCCTACTTATGGTGTGCCTTTTGACTGGGTTGTAGGGATTATTGCCGGCGGAGACACAGCGATTAGAAGAGCGGTAGAATTTGCTGAAGATGATGCCGAACAAGCCTGGAAAGATCTTCAGGAATTTGACATTAACGAAAAAGATTGTTTAGTTGGCCTGGCAGCGTCAGGTACTACGCCGTATGTAATCGGTGGATTAAACACGGCACGTAAGCATGGTATTTTAACAGGTTGTATTGTTTGTAATGCAGGCGGACCTATTGCTGCAGAATCGGATTTTCCGGTGGAAGTGGTGGTTGGCCCTGAATTTATTACAGGCTCCACCCGCATGAAATCCGGTACAGCGCAGAAAATGGTATTAAATATGTTAAGCACTACTGTTATGGTTCAGCTGGGGCGCGTAGTTGGCAATAAAATGGTCGATATGCAGTTAACTAACCATAAATTGGTCGATCGAGGTACACAAATGGTTGCCGATGAACTGAATATTGGTTATGATGAAGCCGCTGAGTTGTTAACCCGTTATGGAAGTGTGCGAAAAGCAGTTGAAGCAGGGCACTAATAAATGAGAGAAGGATGGATTGAGTGAATGAAAGAATTAGTGAGTGATAACATGTAAGAGTAGCATTAATCATTCCCTCATTCAAAACTCGCTCATTCAATAATTAAAAATTATGCACGAAATTGAGCCTTATTACCAGTGGAGAGATGATTATATTTCGGCAGAAGATGAGCGTTCGCCATTTTACAATACCGAATATTCGGAACTTTACTTCGATAAGCAGATTTATAACTTTTTACTGCACCCACAATGGGACGAGTTTGGTTCGAATACGTTATACATGAAGGTATTATATGCTGATTATGACCGCAGTTATGCCATTATAGAGTTTATAGGCGAGTGGAATGATGCCATTAACAACGACATTATGCTGATGAAGCGCGATATTTTAGAGCTGATGATGGATGAAGGCATTAATAAGTTTATCCTGATCGGCGAAAATATACTGAATTTCCATGCCTCTGATGATAGTTATTACGAAGAATGGTTTCAGGAAGTAGAAGATGGCTGGATTGTTGGGGTGAATTTTCAGGAACACGTCATCACTGAGTTTCGCGATAATAACATCGATTATTACATTAACTTTGGTGGTGCATTTGATGACTTGCCTTGGCGAACATTAAAACCACTGCAGTTCTTTAAAAAAGTTGAAGAATTGCTGACAAAAAGATTAAACTAAATATTTATTTTTATATAGTTAAATACACAAAATTTAAAATGGAACAACAAAATTATCAATATCAGGACAACAGTGTTTTTGTACAGGAAAAATCTGTTTCTAAAAAATTCTTTGCAAACGTTTTCTTATGGATGTTTGTGGCGTTGAGTTTATCAACTGTAGCAGCTTATTTATTTGGTACCAATGAGCAGTTAATGCAATACCTTTTAAATATTAATCCGGCAACTGGTAAAGTGAGCATGTCGATTTTCGGTTATGTAGCGATGTTTGCACCACTCGGATTGGTTTTATTAATGGGATTCGGTTTAAGCAGATTGTCATTGCCAGCATTAATTGGCGTTTTTGTGCTTTATTCATTATTAACTGGAGTGAGTTTAAGTTTTATCTTGTTAACCTATACTTCAGGTTCAGTAGTGAGCTGTTTTGCAGGAGCTGCCGGAATATTTGGAATTATGGCATTTATGGGCTACACCACCAATATCGATCTAAGTAAATTTGGGCCTATTTTAATGGTTGGGGTAATTGGTTTAATAATTGCCAGTGTAATAAATATGTTTGTTCAAAGCGAACACTTCAGTTTGTTTATGGCATTCATTGGTATTGCAATATTTACGGCATTAACGGCTTATGATGTGCAAAAAATCAAAAGAATTGGCGAAGGGATTGAAGCTAGCGGTGAACAGGTTCTTCAGATTGAATCTAAAAAAATGGCAATTGTAGCAGCATTGTCTTTATACCTGGATTTCTTAAATATCTTCCTTTTCTTATTGCGCATTTTCGGAAGCAGAAAGTAATCACTAACAGAACAATATTCTTAAGGCCGCGCAGTTTTGCGTGGCCTTTGTAATTTTATTTGGTGCCAAAGCGATAATTTTTGGAATTGATGTTGCTTTGTTGCACTTTTGTATGCTTATTAAGAAAGACGGAGGGATTAGACCCAACGAAGTCTTAGCAACCTGTAACCATACAAGGTGCTAAATTCTATTCTGCAAATAGCGGAAACAGATAAGTTTAGGATTACGATTCACGTACCAACTTTTTAAATAAGCTATTTAAGTATCAGGTATAAAGTATCAAGTATCAATCAAATCTGGTTCGGTACTATGCTTATTATCTGCGGTTAGGACGCATATCAGGAATTTTGATACTTGCTACTAGCCACTTGCTACTATAACAAATGAGCATAAGAGAAGAATTAGAAAAACGTATTTTGGTGATTGACGGTGCAATGGGCACTATGATTCAGCGATATACCTTAACCGAAGAAGATTTTAGAGGGGAGCGATTTAAAAACCATCCCTGTGATGTAAAAGGCAATAATGATTTGCTTAACATCACACGTCCGGATATTATTAAAACAATACACCTGGAGTATCTGGCCGCTGGTGCCGATATTATTGAGACCAATACGTTCAGTACACAGCGTATTTCCATGGCCGATTACCAGATGGAAGACCTTTCTTACGAAATGAGTTTTGAAGGTGCACGCGTGGCAAAAGAAGCTGTAAACGAGTTCATGGCTGCAAATCCAGACCGTAAATGTTTTGTTGCCGGTGCCATTGGCCCAACCAACCGTACCCTTTCCATGTCGCCGAATGTAAACGACCCTGGTTTTAGGGCAGTTTATTTTGATGAGCTGGAAGCAGCTTATTATGAACAGGTGCGCGGTTTGATAGATGGTGGTTCTGATGTATTATTAATCGAAACCATTTTCGATACTTTAAATGCTAAAGTGGCTATTGTAGCCATAAAAAAATACGAAGAGGTAATTGGCCGTAAACTGGAGATCATGATTTCTGGTACCATTACCGATGCTTCCGGTAGAACGCTTTCAGGTCAAACTGCTGAGGCTTTTTTGAACTCTGTAATGCATGCAAAACCATTAAGTATCGGTTTTAACTGTGCTTTGGGGGCTAAAGAAATGCGTCCGCATATTGAAGAGCTTGCTGCAAAAGCAGGCTGTTATGTTTCAGCCTATCCAAATGCGGGTTTACCAAATGAGTTTGGTGCTTACGATGAGCAACCGCACGAAACCGCACATCTGGTTGATGACTTTATTGCCTCTGGTTTTGTGAACATTGTTGGAGGCTGCTGTGGTACCACGCCAGATCATATTGGCTGTATTGCTAAAAATGCCCGAAAAGCTGAGCCCCGTAAAATACCAGTGCTTGAGCCTTATATGCGTTTAAGCGGATTGGAGCCTGTAACCATCACCCCGGATAGTATTTTTGTAAATATTGGAGAAAGAACCAATATTACCGGATCTCCAAAATTCTCCAAACTGATTTTGGGTGGCGATTATGAAGCAGCATTGGCCGTTGCTTTGCAACAGGTTGAAGGCGGTGCACAGGTAATCGACGTAAACATGGATGAAGGGATGCTGGATTCGGAAGCAGCAATGACCAAATTTTTAAACCTCATCGCCTCTGAACCCGATATTGCCAAATTGCCAATCATGGTCGATTCATCCAAATGGTCGGTTATTGAAAATGGTTTAAAATGCCTGCAGGGAAAAGGAATTGTAAACTCTATTTCCTTGAAAGAAGGGGAAGATAAATTCCGCGAAAGCGCCCGCAAAATTATGCAATACGGCGCTGCCGTAGTAGTAATGGCTTTTGATGAGCAGGGACAGGCCGATAATTATGAGCGTAGAAAGGAAATCTGCAAAAGGAGTTATGATATTCTGGTACACGAAATCGGTTTCCCTCCAGAGGATATTATTTTCGATCCAAATATTTTAACCGTTGCAACCGGATTGGAAGAGCATAATAATTATGCTGTCGATTTTATCAATGCCACCCGTTGGATCAAAGAAAACCTGCCTCACGCCAAAGTAAGTGGCGGGGTTTCGAACATCTCATTCTCTTTTAGAGGGAATAATACCGTTCGAGAGGCGATGCACTCTGCATTCCTTTATCATGCCATTCAGGCCGGTTTAGATATGGGTATCGTAAACGCGGGAATGTTAGAGGTTTATCAGGAAATTCCGCCCGAATTGTTAGAGAGGGTAGAAGATGTGCTTTTAAACCGAAGAGACGATGCTACGGAGCGATTGGTAGAATATGCCGATACCGTAAAATCAAAAGGTAAAGAGGTTGTTAAAGACGAAGAGTGGAGAAAAGGTCCTGTTGAAGAAAGGTTATCACATTCACTGGTAAAAGGAATTGTAGAGTACCTAGATGATGACGTGGAAGAAGCCAGGCAAAAATATGCCCGCCCGATTCAGGTAATCGAAGGTCCACTAATGGACGGGATGAACATTGTCGGTGATTTATTTGGTGCAGGAAAAATGTTTTTGCCTCAGGTGGTAAAATCGGCAAGGGTAATGAAAAAGGCGGTAGCCTATCTATTACCGTTTATTGAGCAAGAGAAACTGGATAATCCCGATCAGGATCAGAATTCATCTGCCGGAAGAGTATTAATGGCTACGGTTAAAGGCGATGTGCACGATATTGGTAAAAACATTGTGGGGGTAGTATTGGCTTGTAATAACTTCGAAATTGTAGATATGGGTGTGATGGTTCCGGCGCAGGAAATCATCAAAAAAGCCAAAGAAATAAAAGCTGATATTATTGGTTTAAGTGGTTTAATTACACCATCATTGGATGAAATGGTTCACTTTGCCAAAGAAATGGAACGTGAAGGTTTTACCATTCCCTTGATCATCGGTGGCGCAACTACTTCCAGGATCCATGCTGCAGTAAAAGTAGCGCCAAATTACTCTGGACCAGCTATCCATGTGTTGGATGCTTCCAGAAGTGTTACCGTTTGTAGTACCTTGATGAATCCTGAAACGAGAGATGATTATATTGCAGGCATCAGGGCTGAATATGACAAAGCCCGCGAGGCACATTTAAATAAACGATCTGATAAACGTTTTAAAACTTTAGAAGAAGCACGTACGAATAAATTTAAGATTGATTTTCAACCCAATCTACCTGTTCCGGAATTTACAGGTACAAGGGTTTTCGATAATTATCCCTTAGAAGAACTTGTTCCATATATCGATTGGACACCGTTTTTCCATACCTGGGAGCTCCGCGGAAGTTATCCGAAAATTTTCGATGATAAAAATGTTGGTGATGAAGCAAAGAAACTTTTTGATGATGCACAGACTTTATTAAAACGCATCCTCGATGAGAAACTATTAACAGCAAGAGCTGTAATCGGCTTTTGGCCAGCAAATGCGGTAGGAGACGATATTGTCTTAGAAGTCCGGAGTCCGGAGTCCGAAGTCGCAAGTCTGCCTGTCGACTCTGGACTCAAGACTGAAGACTCAAGACTAATTACGATCCATACCCTTCGCCAGCAGGCCGAAAAAGTAGATGGGCAGCCTTATTATGCTTTGTCTGATTTCATTGCACCGAAAGAAAGTGGTATTCAGGATTATTTTGGTGGTTTTGCTGTAACCGCAGGTATTGGGATTGATGAACTGGTAAATGAGTTCGAGGCCAATTATGATGATTACAACAGTATCATGGCCAAAGCACTGGCCGATCGTTTAGCTGAAGCTTTCGCAGAACGCTTGCATGAACGTGTGCGTAAAGAATACTGGGGATATGCACAGGATGAAAACCTGAGCAATCAGGAATTGATTAAGGAAGAGTACGCAGGTATCCGTCCGGCGCCAGGTTATCCTGCCTGCCCGGAGCATACCGAAAAGGGTACTTTATTCCAGTTACTTGATGCGGAGAATAAAATCGGATTACACTTAACCGAAAGTTATGCCATGTATCCAACAGCGGCAGTAAGCGGGTTTTATTTCGCACATCCCGATTCGAGGTATTTTGGATTGGGAAAAATTACCAAAGATCAGATTGAAGATTACGCCATCAGAAAGAATATGCCAATTGAAGAAGTGGAGCGGTGGTTAAGTCCAAATTTAGCTTATTAATATTATCGATTTGTCATCCTGATCCGATAGCTATCGGATGCAACGAAGGATCTCTAATCGAAGAACATATAATTTTGATGTTTGCAGTCGTCAGAAATAAGAACTGCTACAATGTTAGAGATGCTTCATTAGCATTCAGCATGACAACCAAACCAGGTTATGAAGATTACAGACCATATAAAAAACGCGAAGGGTAAAACCTTATTCTCTTTTGAATTATTGCCGCCTGTTAAAGGGCAAAGCATACAATGGATTTATGATGCGATAGAACCACTATTGGAGTTTAATCCTCCTTTTATTGATGTAACCTCGCTCCGCGAGGATTACATTTATAAAGAACAGGCAAATGGTTTGCTACAAAAGGTATCTTACCGTAAACGTCCCGGTACTATTGCCATCTGTGCAGCCATTATCCATAAATATAAAGTTGATGCCGTTCCGCATCTTATTTGCGGTGGATTTACCAAAGAAGAAACCGAAAATGCATTGATCGATCTACAGTTTTTGGGGATTGATAACGTTTTGGCTTTGCGTGGCGATGCCCGTAAGGCAGATGGGAATTTTGTGCCAACTCCAGGCGGACATTGTTACGCTACTGACCTGATTGAGCACATCAAGAACCATAACGAAGGTAAATTTCTGCATGAAGATGTAGAAACTTTTAAAAGTGATTTTTGTATCGGTGTTGCTGGTTATCCGGAAAAACATTTTGAGGCCCCTAATATGAGCACGGATTTCAAATACCTTAAAAAGAAGGTAGAAGCAGGTGCGGAGTTTATCGTAACGCAAATGTTCTTCGACAACCAGAAATATTTCGATTTTGTAAAGAAATGTAGGGAAAATGATATCAATATTCCAATTATACCAGGCTTAAAGCCCATTAGTACTTTATCGCAATTGAATGTATTGCCTAAAATATTTCATATTGATTTACCTGATGAGTTAACGGATGCACTATCGCACGCTAAAAACAATAATGAGGCAAAAGAAATTGGCACAGAAGCCATGATCAAACAATGTAAAGAACTGATCGATTTTGGGGCTCCGGTGCTTCACTTTTATACGATGGGCCGTCCTGAACAAACCAAAAAGATCGCGAAAGCTATTTTTTAATAAAAGACCACGCAGTTTTCTAAAACTTGCGTGGTCTGATCCAAACCATAATTGGAAGCTAGCCTTGCTCTCGTAAACTTGTGGATAGTATCTGGCCAATATTTCAAATTCTTACAGAACTTTAACCTTAAAATTATTGTTTTAAAGCTGAGCAGCTTTATATTTGCGACAATGAAATTGAATGCTTTTAAATATGTGGTCGTTATCTGTGTTACTTTAGCCTTATTTTTTAAGGTAAGTAATATGATCTTGTATTTAAGCTATTCTACCGATAATGTTGAAGTTTTATCTACAAACGATGACGCGACAGAGAAGGAAGAAAAGAAAGTAGAAACCGAATATGTAGTACAACAGATTGTGTTTCATGAAACGTTATATTTTCCGCTTCAAACTTCAAAAAAGATACTCATTCCTGGTCATTTTTTCCAGTTGGCATACTTCCCTGAAGTTCTAACTCCACCACCCTCCGTATAAACATATTTTGGTGTTTATTTTTTCTGCAATTCCTGTGGAATAAAGAGTCTATTTTAAAATTTCAAAATTAATATATATGAAACGAGCAATTTCATTTGCAGTGTTATTAATCGCTGCTTCTTTAAAAATCAGTGCACAGGAAGTTGTGCAAAATAATGTTAAGCCAGTAGAAAATGCCCTTATTCAGGTGACCAAGTTGCAACCGGTAAGTTTTAATTACGATAAAGCCTGGGCCGAGAAACTAAAGCTATCTGCCAAACCGCAATATGGTTTTGTAGGCGCTGAAGCTAAAAACGCTTTTCCTGAAATTGTTTCTGTACAGGCAAAAAGTTATGCGTCAGGCAAAAATGCATTTAAAAATGCTACCATTACCAAGGTAGATTACGAGAGTTTAGTTCCGCTTTTGGTCGCCAGTATTAAGGAGCAACAGCAACAGATTGAAGCACTTCAGCGGGAGCTGAAAACACTAAAATCACAACAAAGTGCTAAATAATGATGAATCCCGATTAAAATCGGGATTTTTTTATTTCAAGTTGATCCGGATTTGTAATCCGGAATTGTATTTTTCTTTTTAGTTAAGGATTACAAATCCTTAGTTCAAAAGACGGGATTGCAAATCCCGACTAACCATATATTTGTTTTCGGGTGTTGGTCCGGATTTGTAATCCGGACTGATTACCCCAGATTTATAATCTGGCTTATAAATTTCTAATCATAAATAAACAACCTTTAATAATCCTAAACCGCCAGCATAGTTTACAGCCGAACTATAGTTATAATGTTCTGCTTCCAAAACAATTCCCGACTCAATGGGATTATTATGAATGTAATCTAATTTTTGATCTTTAAATTCATTTGAATATAAAGCAATTGAATGGAAGCCATCCTGCCAAAATTTATATTCTTTGTTTTTGATATTGATTCGGGCAGCAAATGAAAACTTATCTAAGAGCCATTCTCTACTTTCATTAATTTCTCCAATCGTTTTTATTATCTTTTTAGAGGTGAATTTTTTAAAATCTCTGATAATGTCCGAAAGTTTGTAATTTTCTTTAGCACTAACAATCATGTGTAAGTGGCTTGGCATTAAACACCATGCATAAATAATTAATCCCTTCTCAGATTGGCAGTATTTCAGGCTTTCAATAATAACTTCCGCAAGTTCTTTACGTGTAAAGGCATCAATCCATCCAACTACTGTTGTAGTAATGAAGTAAATGTCGTTTTGATCAGTTATGGAATATTTGAAAGCCATTATCAGTGCCTATTTACCTGTAAGATAAACATTACAAATCTTTAGTCAAAGTTTGTGTTGGACTGAATTTATAATCTGAACCTAGCGTACTCCAAATTTGTAATCTGGTTAAAGGGTAAGGATTACAAATCCTTAGTTCAAAAGTCGGGATTACAAATCCCGACCAACGCTACTTTATATTACCCTTTAAACCCCTCAAAATCCACACCTAACTGAAGTATAAAAGCAAATAAAACAATTAAGGGCAGCAGTAAACAGTTTAAAATCCAGAAATACAAAATAGCTTTTTCAGTTTTATAGCTGATTCAGGCCGGAGTAATGTTCAGGCCTTTTTTTTATTTTTATAAGTAAAACGATCCTACGTAACGCTTAAATTTTTATTTTTATATAATTAACCAAATATAAATCTACAATTAAAAACAATTATTATGAAAAAGCTTATTCAATTATTCCTGTTTTGTACAGTGCTGGCTGTGTTACCTTTGCAAAATACTAAGGCTGAAAATAATGCCAGTAAATTTTTTAGCATTGGTTTAAATTTAGGTAATGGAACTGGTGATAACGGATCTATTTACCTGTACGGACCTACTCCTGTTAGTGCTTATTTTGGCCCAAGTGGAGGTTCATATGGTCCGTTGACGGCCGGCACCTATACTGTTATTATTTATACTGCAGCACCAGGTTCGCGCACTTTTAGATTTAATGGACAAGCGATTACCACCACTGCGGGGAGTGCGACATTTAATAATGTTAGCATTACTGCTACAGCTTTCGCTTCTGTTAATTAAATAAATATTTTCAAGTTGGTCCGGATTTTTAGTCCGGACCTTTGTGCTATTTGACTTTTTTTGGTTAAGGATTACAAATCCCGACTAACTTTAGAGATAGGTCATAAGTTGGTATGGATTTGTATTTTTATAAATCGTCATCTCGACTGTAGCGCAGAGGAACGGAGAGATCTATCTCTAGACAGATTTCTCGGCTTCGTTGCACTCCGCTCGAAATAACGATCAATCTAATTATTACCCTTTAAACAATAACTTTTAAATCCTTCAAAGTCTGTCGCCAATTGATCTGCATGTGTAGGTTTACTTTCCAAAGCTTTTACCTGTTCAGGGATTTCGATTTTAGCTGCAATATCCGCCGGGAAAATATCCGGGAATTTACAGGCGTGTGCAGTAGATAAGAAAACGGCCGCACTTTCATCTGTTGGGTTTTCGTTTCTGTATTTTTCAATTGCCAAATACGCAATCGCTGTATGCGGACAGGCAACATAATTTAGTTTATTGTCAAGTTCTTTAATGCCTGCTAGTGTTTCATCATCAGTAAAACGGTAAGATGTAACCATATTTTTAATTGCCTTTACATCCTGATTAAACAAGTCCATAATACGTACCCAATTGCTTGGCGCACCAACATCCATCGCATTTGAATAAGTTTGTGTAGATGGTTTCGTTTCATATACGCCACTTTCTAAAAAGCGTGGAACGGTATCATTCACATTGGTAGCCGCGATAAATTGTTTAACAGGTAATCCTAATTTATATGCCAGTAAACCTGCGCCAATATTTCCGAAATTTCCACTTGGTACTGAAAATATAACATCACTTAAACCTTGTTTTTTCAGTTGGGCGTAAGTATTGAAATAATAAAAGGTTTGCGGAATTAATCTCGAAATGTTAATCGAATTGGCCGAAGTCAACCTGAATTTAGCATTGAGTTCATCATCTGCAAAAGCCTGTTTTACCAAAGCCTGGCAATCATCGAAAGTACCTTTAACCTCAACTGCCCTGATATTTTCGCCATTTGTGGTTAACTGCAGTTCTTGTATAGGGCTCACTTTCCCTTCCGGATAAAGGATCGTTACCCTGGTGTTAGGTACGCCAAGGAAACCCAGGGCCACTGCGCCGCCGGTATCACCCGAAGTCGCAACTAATACATCTAGCAGCTGTTCGCCATCTTTCAAAAAATAAGCCATCACACGGCTCATAAAACGGGCACCAAAGTCTTTAAAAGCCAAAGATGGGCCATGGAACAATTCGAGTACAAAGGTTTTATCATCCAATTTTACTGCGGGGGCCTCAAAATTAATTGCATCATCAATTAAAGCCTTCAAATCTTCAGCCGGAATTTCATCTTTTAATAGTGTTGAAGCTACTTTGTAAGCAATTTCCGGTAAAGAATATTTTTCAATATTTTCGATAAAATCGGCATCAAGCTGTGGGATTTCTACTGGCATGTATAAGCCTTTATCTTGCGGCATGCTGTTAAAAACGGCTTCTTTAAAAGAAACGCGTAAATCTTTATTGTTGGTTGAGTATAGTTTCATTGTTTAGAATGGATGAGGTAAGATGGATGATGGAAAATGTGGTTTACATCATCCATCTCCCATCTCCCATTTTACATATTTACATTACTCTAGGTCCTTCCGCATTAACCGGAGAAACAAAAGCTTTGCTGTTAATATTTATTTTATGTAGGTGTTGCTGTTGCGATTTGGTTATTTTTCTGGCTGTTTCTTCGTCTTTGGTCAAGGCGAAAACAGAAGGACCGGAACCTGAGATTCCGAAACCGATAGCACCATTTTCCATCGCCAGTTTTCTCATTTCTTCAAAACCAGGGATCAGGATCGAGCGGGTAGGCTCTACCAGGACATCTTTCATGCTTCTTCCAATTAAGTCGAAATCATTCATAAACAATCCACTTACCAAACCGGCAACGTTTCCCCATTGGGTAACCGCATCCTTTAGGGCAACCTTACTGCGGATCATCTGGCGTGCATCTTTAGTCGGTACATCAACTTCCGGATAAACAATTGCCGCATACATTCCGGCAGGCGTAGGTAAAGAAATTACATCAAGTGGTTCATAACTTCTTACCAGTACAAAACCGCCCAATAATGCAGGGGCAACATTATCTGCATGGCCGTAACCACAGGCAAGTTCTTCGCCTTTCATGGCAAAAGGAACCAGCTCTTTAGCTGTTAATAAGTCGCCCATTAGCTTGTTAATGGCAAATAAACCAGCAACAGTACTGGCTGAACTTGAGCCCAGTCCACTACCAATAGGCATTTTTTTGTGCAGTTCAATTTCTACACCAACATCTAAACGGTTAATATGCTGCAGGTAATGCTGAACACTGGCACTAACTGTATTTTTAGCGGCATCTAAAGGCAGGCGGCCATCATCACCTGTAATTCTTTTGATCACCACTCCGGGTGTGTCGGTAAAACGCATCTCAACTTCATCGCCCGGTTCGTTTACGGCAAAACCCAGTACGTCGAAACCGCACACTACATTTGCAACCGTTGCCGGAGCGAAAACTTTTATACTATTTTTCATTATTAATTGGCTTAGCTCGTGTTAAGCGGTTATTTGGTTTAAATGATATTTTAAATGCACAACATAATCTTCAATAAAATAAGAAAGTGTATGCAGTTCTGTTTTTCCTTTTCCGGTATCGCAGTTATTCTGAAGCTTTTCTTCCGGAATGTTTTCAATTATCCGGCTAATCTGATTATTCAACAACTTCCAAAGCATTTTAACATCGGCGATAGCTGTCTCCTGATACTTTTGATAAAGGACCCATTCATCCTGATGATAAACAATTTTAATGCCTTGCTCATACTGACCAATAATTAACCGACGGATATTATTCGATGCACTATCGGTCAAATGACCTAATAATTCTTTTTTAGACCATTTTGAGGGTTGTGGTTTATCATTCCATGCTTCTTCCGTGATGCTTTCAAAATCAATCATTGCCTGATCAACCAAGCTTTGGATCTCATTTTTATGTGCTAAAACCGGATTCATTGTACTAGTTGTTTAAAGTACCTACGTTAATGATATCGGCAAAAACACCTGCGGCAGTAACTTCAGCGCCGGCACCGGGACCTTTTACCACCAGTGGACGTGATTTGTAGCGGTCTGTTGTGAAAGAGATAATATTATCACTTCCCGATAGCATATAAAAAGGATGGTCATCATCCACCATTTGCAGGCTGATCTCTACATTGCCATCTTCCAGTTTACCGATATAGCGTAAAACCTTTCCCTCATTGGCTGCGGTATTCTTTAGATTTTCGAAATAAGCAGCGTTCGCTTGCAGTTCAGAATAGAAATCCTCTACAGAGTTTGCATTTAAACAGGCTTCAGGTAAAATGTTATCGATTTTCACATCACTGGCTTCCAATGGATAACCCGCATCGCGTGCCAGGATCAACATCTTACGCATAAAATCTTTTCCGTTTAGGTCATCACGTGGATCTGGCTCAGTATAACCCAATTCCTGTGCTTCTTTTACGGTTTCGTAAAAACCAGCTTCACCCTTAAAATTATTGAAGATGTATGAAATAGTTCCTGATAAAATAGCCTCAATCCGGGCAACCTTATCGCCGCTCATCATTAATTCTTTTAGCGTACGTATAATAGGTAAACCAGCACCAACATTGGTTTCATAATAAAAATCGACACCGAATTTACGGGCGGTATCTTTGAATGATTTATATTGGGCATAATCTGCCGAATTTCCTTTTTTATTACAGGTTACTACGGAAATGCTGCTCTCAAAAATGCCCTGATAAAATGCTATCGGCGATTCTGCTGCGGTGTTATCGACAAAAACACAGTTGGGTAAGTTTAAAGCTTTCATTTTAGCAACAAAACCTGCTAAATCTGCCTGTTCACCATTTGCATTCAATTCCGGTTCCCAATTTTCTAACGACAGACCGTCAGAATTGAAAATCATTTTTCTTGTATTGCTAATGCCTGCAACCTTAACCTGTAAGTCGTTATTGGCTGCAAGGAATGGCATTTGCTCTTTCAATTGGTTAAATAAGGTTTTACCAATGTTCCCTGTGCCCAGGCAGAAAACATTTAATGTTCTTTTAAGGTCGGTAAAAAAAGCATCGTGTACTGCATTTACGGCTTTCGATAAATCATCTTTGCTGATAATTACCGAGATGTT
The DNA here is from genome assembly GCF_003664035.1 of Pedobacter alluvionis. GTDB lineage: Bacteria > Bacteroidota > Bacteroidia > Sphingobacteriales > Sphingobacteriaceae > Pedobacter > Pedobacter alluvionis. The sequence continues at coordinate 1,090,299 of NZ_RCCK01000011.1, read as the reverse complement.
ATACTCTGAAGAGCCCTGTGCAATAGCCCTAACATTAATACCGTTACGGCCAAGCGCATTAAACAAACGACCGCTCATGCCTGGGGTACGTTTCATGTTTTCACCAACAATGGCCAATACCGCTAAATTATTTTCAACTTCTGGTAGTTCCAGTTTTTTCGCATCTAACTCCAGCTCGAATTCTTTTTTGATCAGGGAAATGGCCTGCGAAGCGTCCGTTGGTTTAACCGCGAAAGTAATGCTATGTTCTGATGAAGATTGGGTAATCAATACCACATTAATCTGCTCGCGCGAAAGCAGTGAGAATAATCTCCCGCTAAAACCTGCCTTACCCACCATGCCACTTCCGGTTAGGTTGATGATACTGATCTGATCGATGGAAGAAATTCCTTTTATAGGTAAGTTTGAAGTTTTTACATCACTTTTAATATAGGTTCCTGCAAAATCCGGTTCGAAAGTATTTTTGATCACAATCGGTATTTTTTTCATAAAAGCAGGGATCATGGTGGGCGGATAAATCACTTTTGCACCAAAATAACTCAGTTCCATTGCTTCAGTATAGCTCAGTTCTGGCAAAGAGAAGGCTTTTTTCACGATCCTCGGATCGGCTGTCATCATACCGTTTACATCCGTCCAGATTTCTATTTCCGTTGCATTTAAGGCTGCTCCCCAAACGGCTGCGGTATAGTCAGACCCACCACGACCTAAGGTTGTTACCCTACCTGCCGCATTACTGGCAATAAAACCGGTTACAAAAAGGACCTTGTCCTTATTTTCCTGGTAAAAATTGTTGATCAGCATTTCAGTCAATTCAGTATCTACTTTCGCCTGACCGAAGTTGCTGTCGGTTTTAATCAGTTCAGAACCGTTTACATAAAGCGCATCGCCAAAATTTTGAGATGCAATATGACTGATCATAAAAGTAGAACAACGTTCGCCATAGCTTAAAATCTGGTCTTTGGTCTGCAAGCTCAGTTCACGCAGATTGGTCACTGCCTGTAGTAGATCTTCCAGTTCGTTAAAAAAGATTTTTAAACGCGTAAACACAGGGTTCTGTGCTGCCGCGGGTAACAGCGAACGGATTACAGCAAAGTGTTTTGCTTCAATTTCTTTTAAATGGGCATCGTAATCTTCACCCCGCTCAGCCATTTCAGCCATGTCGGTAAGCAAATTGGTTACGCCGCTCATTGCCGATAATACAACTACCGGGCTGTTCTTCTTTTTTTCTTCGCCAACCAGGCGTAAGAGGGTTTTAATGTTCTCGGCCGAACCTACGGATGTGCCGCCGAATTTGAGTACTTTCATTAGTTTATATTGGGTTTAACTGTTTGTTGCTGCACCGATCTGTGGTTTAAAATGCTCGTTTGTACAGGTTTCATTCAGCATGGTTTAAAAAAAAAGCGTCCCGATTTTCATCGGGACGCTCTCTGTGTTTTATGTTTTTTCAATTTACAACAAATTAGCCCCGCTGGTTTATACCGGTGGTAATAATAATCGTTGTAATAATCGAAGTATTAAAATTCATCTTGTCTTTGTGTACTTTGTAAACCGTAAAGTAGAAGATTATTTTTTTAAAATGCAAATGTTTTTTCAATTTTATTTCGAAATTTCTATTAAAACGTTTAATTAGATAAAATAGCCGTATTATTCCCCTCCTTTGGAGGGGGTGCCCGCAGGGCGGGGTGGTTAAAGAAGACTATGGCCAATCTCCCTCTTAGGGTTTTGCATAATTGCGGACATTACAACGATGCTTTTTATTAGAAAAGATACTGCAGTAATCCTCTTTCAAGTATAGTCCTGCTAACCGCTTTAGCTCCCGATGGTGGTGCTGTTTTGTTGTGGGTGAGATCGGGAGCTGCCGCTTTTATCAGGTTTAGTTAAATTTGGGTTGTGCTACTATTGAAGTGAGTTGCCTTTCCGGCGTCTAATTATTCCCCTCCTTTGGAGGGGTACCCGTAGGACGGGTGGTAAATTGATGTTTTTACCTAAGAATCTTAACTTAAACTCAATCCCTTATAAGTAGGTGTGTATTCAGAAGAATTCAAATAGTAAAACCATTTACCAAATTTAACTTAGTGTATTTTTTTAATTTTTTTTGCGTTCAAAAATACTTTGTAATATTCTGTAAATAAGCGAATTGAGTCATAGTGTATTTGCTACAATATGTAAAAAATTATGTTTTAAAACTCGTTTTTGTGCAACAGAAGTCTTTACCTTTGCTCCACTAACTAACTTATTGTTATGAGCAAAAAGAAACTGCAAACGCCAGATTTAAACTATTTAAATCTAGGCGAGAACATTGCTGTAAAGTACCAGTTGTCTCCAAAAGAGTTGATTGATGAAGCATTATTAAATAAAGAAGGTACAATGGCGGCATCCGGAGCGCTGGCCATCGATACCGGTAAATTTACCGGACGTTCGCCTAAAGACAGGTTTATCGTGTGCGACGACGTAACCGAAGACCAGGTTTGGTGGGGTGATGTAAACATTAAAATCAGTCCTAAAAAATTTGACCAGTTATTTAATAAGCTGACCAGTTACCTTAGCGACAAAAAAATCTATGTGCGTGATGCTTCGGCATGTGCTGATCCGGATTATGCAATATCCATCCGCGTAATTACTGAAACAGCGTATCAGAATCTTTTTGCTCACAATTTATTCATCCGTCCTGATGAAGATGCTTTAACAGGCAGTCCAGAGTGGACGATTATTGCTGCTCCGGGCTTTCTGGCCAATCCTGCTGTTGATGGAACCCGTCAGGAGAATTTCTCCATCATCAATTTCACTAAAAAAATGATTTTGATCGGTGGAACCGGTTATACGGGCGAAATTAAAAAGGGAATCTTCTCCGTGCTGAATTTCATTCTTCCAGTATATAAGAATACACTTTCCATGCACTGCTCTGCAAATGTGGGAAGAGATGGAGATACTGCCATCTTCTTCGGCTTATCTGGAACGGGTAAAACCACTTTATCTGCCGATCCCGAACGCGGTTTAATCGGAGATGATGAGCATGGCTGGGGTAACGATTCCGTATTCAACTTCGAGGGCGGCTGTTATGCAAAATGTGTTGATTTAACAGAAGAAAAAGAACCTCAGATTTTTAAGGCCATTAAATTTGGCTCGTTATTAGAAAATATCAACTTCTTCCCGGGAACAAAAGATGTTGATTACTCCAATATTGAAAAAACAGAAAATACGCGTGTAGCTTATCCAATAGATTATATTGATAATGCTATCCTGCCCTCTGTTGCCGCAGTGCCGAAAAATATTTTTTTCTTAACTGCTGATGCATTTGGTGTATTGCCTCCAATATCAAAATTAAATGTAGAGCAGGCCATGTTCCACTTTATGAGTGGCTATACAGCAAAGGTAGCAGGAACCGAAACCGGGGTAACAGAACCTCAATTAACGTTTTCGGCTTGCTTCGGAAAAGCTTTTCTTCCATTGCATCCTTCAAAATACGCTGCTTTACTCGGCGAGAAAATGAAAAAGCACCAGGTACACGTTTGGCTGGTAAATACAGGATGGAGTGGGGGAGCTTACGGTGTTGGTAAAAGGATGAAATTAAGTTATACCCGGGCAATGATCAAAGCAGCATTAAACGGGGATTTAAATCACCACCATTATAAACAACATCATGTGTTTAAATTAATGATGCCCCTAATTTGTCCGGGTGTGCCAGATAATATTTTAGACCCCTCTAAAACATGGGATAATCAGGAAGAATATTTTTTAAAAGCTTATCAGCTGGCAGATGCCTTCTCAGAAAATTTTAAGCAGTTTGAACTGATAAAAGTACCAAAAAGCAGACACGAAGCGTTAAAATTATGTTAAATGCACTTTAAAATGCATTTTTTGAACGAAAAATTTGCAATTCGATTTTTTTTTAGTTTTTATTGTGAAAGAATTGCCTCGGCTGGGGCAATTTTTTTGTTATACACCCTGGTGAATTACCGAAACAAAATTCTAAGTAACGATTTAATTGCTTATTGATTTATTAATTTGTAATTTAAAATCAATTTATAAATTTGTTTTTCGCAACAATTTCGGATAAGAAACGTTGAGTGTTGTACAAAAGAAAAAAAACAGCTAAAAATTAAAAACAAGAACTAAAACTAAAATTTCAAAAAAAATGGCAAACGCACCAAAACCAACAACTGTTAAAAAAGAGAGCTCTTCTAGTGCTTCAAATGTATTTGCAACATTCGTTATTCCAATTTGTATTATCATTGGATTCTGTGTTTGGAGATTCGTATTCGGAGAAGGAAGTAACTTTATCGATGGTGACAGAGAGAAATTACCATTACCTGGTAACTATCTTGGAACAGCTTACAAAGGAGGCCCTATCGTAGCAATCTTAGTTGGATTACTATTAGTGGTAATTGTATTCTCTATCGAACGTTTCATCGTTATTGGTAAAGCAAGTGGAAAATCTAGCTTAGATACTTTCATCCGCAAAGTACAAAGTTTATTAAGCGCAGGTAACATCGAGGCTGCAAAAGCTGAGTGTGATAAACAACAAGGTTCAGTTGCTAACGTAATTAAATCTGGTTTGAAAAAATATAGCGAAGTTGAAGCTGATACCAACATGGATGTTGAGCAATCAATCGTTGCTATCCAAAAAGAGGTTGAAGAAGCTACAGCTTTAGAAATGCCAATGTTAGAGCAAAACTTAACCGTAATTGCAACTTTGGTATCAATCGGTACATTGGTAGGTTTATTGGGTACAGTAACAGGTATGATCCGTGCATTCGCCGGTTTAGCAAACTCTGGAGCACCAGATCAGTCAGCGTTAGCGGTAGGTATCTCTGAGGCGTTGATCAATACTGCAACAGGTATCTTGGTATCTACTGTGGCAATTATCATGTACAACATATTAACTTCTAAAATTGACAAGTTAACTTATGCAATCGATGAGGCTGGTTTCAGCATCGTTCAAACATACGCTAGTTCGCATAAATAAGAATTTTGAAAAAATTTTTACCGGCTTTATGGAAAACCGGAAAAAAGATCATCATTATTAAAAACTAGTAAAAATATTATGCCTAGAATTAAAGTTAAAAGAACAAGTACCGTAACAGATATGACAGCCATGTGTGATGTGGCATCATTGTTACTTACTTTCTTCATCTTAACTGCTACAGCAAGGCAACCAGAACCACTAGCCGTTTCTACACCTTCCTCAACGTATGAGTTTAAGGTACCCGTAGAAAACAATGCGATTTTAACCATTGGGCAGGGGAAAGTTTTCTTTGAAGTAGCAGGGGTCAAAGTAAGAGCGAAAACATTAGAACTAATGGGCGAACAGTACAAAATATCGTTCACTCCGTTAGAAATACAACGCTTTTCTTCGATAGGAAGTTTCGGTGTTCCGATTCAGAGTTTAAAATCTCTTATTGCCTTAAATGGTGCTGATCGTATGAAACCAGGGGTTCAACCTGGAATACCTTCAGATTCGACTGACAATCAGTTAAATTCATGGGTGTTAAACGCTCGCAAAGCAACTAAAGAGATTAATAATCAGGATATGCGTATCAGTATTAAAGGTGATGCAAAAGAAGAATATCCGGTAGTTAAAAAGATTATTGATGTACTTCAGAAACAAAGTGTAAACAAGTTTTTATTGGTTACCAACTCTGAAGCTAAAAAGAAATAAGAAATGGCAGAATTAAACACAGGCGGGAAGAAAGCCACCCCAAGGGTTGATATGACTCCGATGGTGGATCTAATGTTTCTTTTGGTAACATTCTTTATCTTAACAACAGTAATCTCTACGCCACAAGCGATGGATATTGCAAAGCCGGATAAAAACGAAAAGGTACCTGAGAACAGATTGGAACTGAAAGCAAGTAAAACGATGACTATTTTGTTAGGTAAAAGCAATAAGGTAGCATGGTACATGGGAGTAGCTGGCGAAAGCGCCCCAACTATCGAATCTGGTTCACAAATCGAAGATGCTATTGTTAAAAATAGAAAAGCAGCTGATGCCTCAGGCGTTGCTGGAGACTTTGTTGTACTGGTAAAACCAACATCAGGTTCTACATTCCAAAACTTTGTAGATATGATGGATGAGTTGGAAATTCTTAAAGTTAAGGTTCGTCAGATCGACGATGATAACATCCTTGACAATGAGAAGCAGTTCATGAAAGAAAAAGGAATTTTATAATCAGTAAAACCAATTTTATGTCGAAGTTAGATATATTCAGAAAAGAATGGCTTGAAGTGGTTTTTGCAGATAAAAACAAAAACTATGGTGCGTACCAATTGCGTAAAAGTAATGGTGCAAATACCACCAAAGCCTTAATTATTGGATCTATTATCTTCCTTGTATTATTTTTCTCTCCAAAAATCTATAGCCTGATTAAAGGTTCGATGGATCAACAGGAAGATCAGGTAAAAGCACAGGAAGTAATTTTAGCTCCACCACCACCGGTAAACCCGGAAACACCTCCACCGCCACCGGTAGAGCCACCGCCACCAAAGATTGACCAGGTGAAAATGCCACCTCCAATTGTAAAACCGGATATCGAGGTTCGTGATGAACCACCTACAGTTGAAAAATTGAAAGAAGCTGATCCAGGTCAAAGGGATATCAAAGGTGATCCAACAGCTGATATTGTTATCGCTGAACCAGTAGGTGAAGGACCAAAAAGAGAAGCTGCTGTTGCGGTTGATGATAACAAGGTTTACGACTTTGTTAGTATTGAGAAGCAACCGGAATTCCCTGGAGGTATTGCCAAATTTTATGGCTACTTAGGTAAAGCAATAAAATACCCGCCAATGGCACAGGAGAACAACGTTCAAGGTAAAGTGTTTTTATCTTTCGTTGTCGAAAAAGATGGTAAATTAACAGATATCACAGTTACCCGTGGTTTAGGTAGCGGAACTGATGAAGAAGCCATCCGTGTATTAAAAGCGAGTCCACGTTGGAACCCAGGTATTCAAAACGGTAAGCCTGTAAGGGTAAAATACAACATCAACGTTAACTTTACATTGAACTAATAGTAGATGTTAAATTTTGATATTTTTAAGCAAAAATCGCCTAAACAGCGGTTTTTGCTCATTTTAGGCCTTATCATGTTTGTGTTTTACGTGGTATTGGGTTTGGCGTTCGTATTTTATGAACCTATTGCCCTTCGTTTAAGCACTATTCCGGAATGGGGGCGTATTGCAATCGGTATCTTCTTAATTATTTATGCTTTTGTAAGACTTTTAAGCCTGGGTAGGCGCGATTAATCATTTTGAATGAAAAATTTCCTTTTAATATTTTGTATGCTAGCTTTACTCGTATCCTGCAAACGTAAAAACAAGGTAGATGCAGTTAAAGAAACCAGAACAAGTGGTACCTTAAGAATATTGGTTGATGAAAGTGTTGGACCGATAGTTCAAGATCAGATCAATATTTTTGGTTTAGATTACCCGGATGCAAAATTTGAGGCTACAGTTAAACCTGAAGAAAAATTATTACCTTCATTCCTGAATGATAGCGTAAGGGTAATTGTTTTACCAAGGTTATTAACTAAAGCAGAAGAGAAGTATTATAATCAACGTAATATTAAGATCAACTCTTCGCGGTTTGCTATTGATGGTATTGCTTTAATTACAAATCAGGGCAATATCGATAGTACAATTAACGTTAATGAGGTTATTGATATCTTACAAGGGAAGAAATCAGATAAAAAACTGGTCTTTGATAACGCCTATTCCAGTACCTTTCAGTATTTTAAGGAGTTGGCCCATATCAGCCAGTTTCCAGCTACAGGTGTTTACTCAAAAAATTCCAGCAAAGAAGTAATTAAACTTATTGCAGAAGATAAAAAATTTATTGGTATTTTGGGCGTGAATTGGATCACGGGAAAAGATACAGAGATGAGCGAATACCTTTCTAAGATAAAAGTATTGGGTGTAAAGAATGTAAAGGGAAAGGTTGGAGATGATCAGTTCTATAAACCAACTCAAGATAACTTGATTAACGGCGTTTATCCTTTCTTAAGAAATATAAATATTATAGATTGCGAAGGAAGAGATGGTTTAGGCACAGGATTTGCAACATGGTTAAGAAGTCAGAGGGGACAACTAATTGTACTTAAATCCGGACTTGGCCCACATAAGTTAATGCCAAGACAAATTAACCTGACTAAAGGAAATTAAATTAAAGTTTATAAATTGAACCACGAAGTAAATCTAAAGAGACACTTCGTTTTTATTAAATAAAAAACAGAATATCCGATGAAAATTTTAAAGAAAGCAATAACCTTAAATGTAGGTTTGGTGTTGATGGGTTCTGCAGTTTTTGCTCAAGATTTAAATGACGCGAAAAAAGCCATCGACGCGGAGCAGTATCAAAAAGCATCATCAATGCTTAAATCATTGGTGAGTTCAAAAGCATCAGATGGTGATAACTATTACAATCTTGGATTGGTTTACTTAAAAACCGGTTATATCGACTCTGCAAGAGCTGTATTTACCAAAGGTATTACCGCAGATCCTAAAAACAATTTAAATTTAATTGGTTTAGGTGAAGCAGATATGTTGTCTAATAATCCAACCTCTGCGAAAACAAACTTCGACAAAGCTGTTGAACTTGATAAAAAGAATTACAAAACTTATTTGTATATCGGTAAAGCTTATTTGGCACAGGATAAACCTAGTGATGATGTATCTAAGCCAGATTTTGCCAATGCTTTAGCTAACATTACTAAAGCAGACGAATTAGATTCTAAAGATAAAGATGCTGAAGTTTTCCTGGCGCAAGGTGATGCCTATGCTTTACAAAAGAAAAATTCTGAGGCATTAGGTCCATACATGCGTGTTGGTGATATTGATCCTAACAACAGAAGAGCTAAAACGCAGATCGGTAAAATGTATAAAGAATCCAGGGCTTTTCCTGAAGGCGAAAAAGAATTACAAGATGTGATTGCTGCTGATGCAAACTATGGCCCTGCTTACCGCGAATTAGGTGAGTTATATTTACAATGGAGTAGCTTTGGTACAGATAAAGAAAAAGCAGCCAAAGCGATTGAGAATTATAAAAAGTACATGGATTTAACAGATAAGTCTTTGGAATCTCAATTGCGTTTTGCTCAATTCTTATTTTATGCAAAAGATTTCAAAACCTTAGAACAAGTAGCGACTGCATTGCAGGTTCCTGCAAATGATCCTAAAGGAATTGTTGTTTCAAGATTAAAAGGTTGGGCGGCTTACGAGAATAAAAATTATCCTCAAGCCCTGACTTACATGACAGAATTCTTTGCTAAAGAAAAGGATAAATCTAAGATTTTGGGTAATGATTATCTATATTTAGGTAAATCTCAGTTGCAAGCAGGACAAGATAGTTTAGCCGTAATGAATATTATTGAGGCTGCAAAAATTGATTCAACAAATGCAGATGCCTTGGCTGAAGCTGGTTTGTCTTTAATGAAGGCTAAGAAGTATGGTAAATCTGCTGAACTTTTTCAAATGGCTATTAAGTACAATCCAAATGGAAAAGGATCATTAACAAATTACTATTACCTAGGTCAAACTAGATTCTACGAAGCTTACATTGCTCAGAAAGAGAAAAAACCGTTTAATACTGCTGCATTAGTTGAGGCTGACTCTGCTTTAAGCCATTTAGCTAAAGTTTCTCCAGAATTTGCTTTAGGATACTTTGTAAGAGGAAGAATTGCAAATTTAGTAGATGACAAAGCTAATCCAAAAGGAACTGGAATACCGTATTTTGAAAAATATGTTAGCCTGGTAAAACCTGAAGAAGTAGCTGCAAATAAGACTAATTTATCAGAATCTTATAATAATATTGGAGCTTGGTATTCAGATAAGGATAAAGCTAAGGCCATCGATGCTTTCACTAAAAGTTTGGCATTAGATCCTGCAGACACTTATGCTGCGGCTAGATTAAAAGAATTACAATCGCCTGCACCTGCTGCAAAAGCAAAAGGTAAAGGCAAATAATTAAAAAGTTAAATAATTTAGAAAAGGCAGAGTTTGGTTACTCTGCCTTTTTCTTTTACTTTTGCATCACAAAATAATAATTATGCAAGCGCAAAGTTCGGCTATAGATTTTTTACCAATTATATTTCAAGTAATTGTTGCTTTAGGGTTTGTGGTAACTACATTGGTTGCTACTCACTTTTTAGGGCCAAAACGCAAAACGAGTGATAAGCTAGAAACCTTTGAAGCGGGTATAAAATCAGTAGGTAATGCCCGTCAGCCTTTCTCTATCAAATATTTTGTAGTAGCCATATTATTTGTACTGTTCGATGTAGAGGTGATCTTTATGTATCCATGGGCAGTTAATTTCCGTACATTACGGATGGATGGAATGATTGAAATGTTCATTTTCATGGGTACATTATTGCTGGGTTTTATTTACGTAATCAAGAAAAAAGTTTTAGATTGGAACTAATCAGTTCTCAGTTCACAATTGGCAGTTAGTAGTTCTCGGTTTAAAACTGTAAACTGAAAATTGTCCAACTGAAAACTGAAATGTGTATCACTTACACTAACTTATGACGATTTTAGTTATTTAGAAAGGTTCTAAATCGAGTAAAACTAGTTTATTTGCCTTTAAAATATTGTAAATTTGTTGCTCATTCTGCAAAGGGATGAGCATTTTTTGTTTATAAACATGAGTGAAATTAATATAGTTGATGCGCCTCCAGGAATAGAAGGATCTGGCTTTTTTGCCACTTCTCTTGATAAAGTGATTGGTTTGGCACGCTCAAATTCATTATGGCCATTACCTTTCGCAACTTCTTGTTGTGGAATTGAGTTTATGGCAACCATGGGTTCTCATTACGATTTAGGTCGTTTTGGTGCTGAACGTTTAAGCTTTTCTCCACGCCAGGCAGATGTTTTAATGGTTATGGGTACTATCGCTAAAAAGATGGCTCCTGTATTAAAACAGGTTTATATCCAAATGGCAGAGCCACGTTGGGTAATGGCGGTTGGTGCCTGCGCAAGTAGTGGTGGTATTTTTGATACTTATTCCGTATTGCAAGGTATTGATGAAGTTATCCCTGTGGATGTTTACGTTCCGGGTTGCCCGCCAAGACCTGAAGCTATTTTAGATGGTTTTCAGCGTATTCAGGATTTAGTGAAAAGCGAATCAGGCAGAAGAAGAAATTCTGATTATTACAAGGAACTTTTAGGTCAATACGGCATTAAATAATGGAAGAAACGACACTAAATAACGATATCCACGTTAAGCTGACTGAAAAGTTTGGCGAAAAAGTTACTGCCGTTTCTGAGCCTTATGGTTTTCTAACCTTTGTAACTTATAACGATGTGATCATTAATGTGCTTTCGCATCTTAAAGAAGAATTAAAATTCAATTTCCTTACTGATATCACGGCAGTTCACTATCCAGGTAAAGACCACGGTATTGCTGTTGTTTATCATCTGCATAATATGGTAGAGAAAGTCAGGATCAGGATTAAGGTTTTCATTTCAGAGCAAAATCCAACTATCCCTACAGCGACAACCGTTTGGAAAGGTGCCAACTGGATGGAACGCGAAACTTACGATCTGTTCGGAGTTAAATTTGAAGGTCACCCGGATTTACGCCGTATTTTGAATATGGATGATTTAGGTGTTCACCCGATGTTGAAGCAATATCCATTGGAGGATCCAAACAGAGTAGATAAAAAAGACGAATTTTTTGGAAGGTAAACTATGAATCATAACCATCCGGTATTTACAGATAACGACCCGCAAAGTGAGCTGGTAACCCTAAACTTAGGTCCAACGCACCCTGCAACACACGGCGTTTTTCAAAACGTTTTACAATTAGATGGTGAACGTATTGTAAGCGGCGTTTCTACCATCGGGTATATTCACCGTGCTTTTGAAAAGATTGCCGAGCATCGCCCATTTTATCAAATTACACCGCTTACCGACCGTTTAAACTATTGCTCTTCCCCTATTAACAATATGGGATGGCACATGACGGTTGAGAAGTTGTTAAATATTCAAATGCCGAAGCGTGTAGATTATCTTAGGGTAATCATCATGGAACTTTCGCGCATTGCCGATCACATTATCTGCAACACGATTATTGGTCAGGATACCGGAGCGACCACCACTTTCTTATATCTTTTTCAGTTTCGAGAGCATATTTACGAAATCTTCGAAGAAGTTTGTGGAGCACGTTTAACAACAAATATTGGCCGTATTGGTGGTTTCGAAAGAGATTTCAATGATATCGCCTTTGCTAAAATCGATAAGTTTTTAAAAGAATTCCCTAAAGCGTTAAAAGAGTTCGAAAATCTGTTAACACGTAACCGTATTTTTATTGACAGAACGGCTGGTGTTGCAGAAGTAACTAAAGAAACCGCTTTAGAATATAGCTGGACAGGCCCATTATTGCGTGCTACTGGCGTAGATTATGATGTTCGTGTAAGCGATCCTTACTCTTCCTATCAGGATTTCGATTTTGATGTTCCGGTAGGCACAAGCGGAGATATTTACGACAGGTATTTAGTACGTAACGAAGAAATGTGGCAAAGTGTCCGCATTATCGAACAAGCGCTTGTGAAGTTAAAAACAGAACCAAAAGGTATTTTCCATGCCGATGTTCCTGAATTTTACCTTCCTCCAAAACAAGAAGTTTACAACAATATGGAAGCATTAATCTATCACTTCAAAATTGTGATGGGTGAGATTGATGCCCCAAAAGCAGAAGTTTATCACGCTGTAGAAGGCGGAAATGGAGAATTAGGATTCTATCTGATCAATGATGGAGGCCGTACACCATATCGTTTACACTTCCGCAGACCAAGTTTTATAAACTACCAGATGTTTGCACCAATGAGCGAGGGCATGTTATTGTCTGATGCCATTATCAACATGAGTAGTATGAATATTATTGCAGGAGAATTAGATGCTTAAAGTAGAAGAACAAACACCTGTAGTGTTTTCATCAGAATTGCTAGCCAAATTTGATGAAGTTAAAGGCCGTTATCCGGCAGATAAAAGCAAATCAGCATTGTTGCCACTTTTGCACCTGGTACAGGCTGAATACCTTTGGGTAAGTACACCAGCGATGGATAAAGTTGCCGAATATTTAAATATTCAGCCAATTGAAGTTTATGAAGTGGCCACATTTTATACCATGTACTTTTTAAAACCACAAGGTAAATATGCTTTAGAAGTTTGCCGTACTGGCCCTTGTTGCCTGGTTGGTGCCGAAAAAATATTAAGCCACCTGGAAAACAAGTTAGGTGTTAAAGAAGGTGAAGTTACTGCCGATGGTTTATTCAGCTTTAGAGGAGTTGAATGTTTAGCTGCCTGCGGTTACGGACCGGTGTTGCAAATAAGCCCGGAATATACTTTCTACGAAAACCTGACTGAAGCAAGTGTAGATAAATTGATTGAAGATTTGAAAAATAAATAAGATTTGAGAAACTAGATATGAGATATGAGAATAGGCAATTGGTCTAAAATCTCATATCTCACATCTCATATCTATAAACAATGAGCCGTAAATTACTACTAGAGCATATAAACGTACCGGGCATCAACACGCTTGAAGTCTATCGCCAAAAAGGCGGGTATCGTGCTGTGGAAAAAGCCCTGAAAACTTTAACACCTGAAGAGATTGTTGAAGAGGTTAAAAAATCAGGCTTACGCGGTCGCGGAGGTGCGGGTTTCCCAACGGGGATGAAATGGAGCTTTTTGGCTAAACCTGAAGGTGTTGCACGTTATTTAGTGTGTAATGCTGATGAGTCTGAGCCAGGAACTTTTAAAGACCGTTATTTGATGACTTATATTCCCCATGCATTAATTGAGGGAATGATTGTATCAAGTTTCGCTTTAGGTGCAAAGGTTTCTTATATCTATGTACGCGGCGAAATGATGCCGCAGATTCGCATTTTAGAAAAAGCAATTGCTGAAGCTAAAGCTGCCGGATGGTTGGGAAAAAATATTTTAGGAACAGGTTACGATTTAGAATTATATGTTCAGCCAGGTGGTGGCGCTTACATTTGTGGTGAAGAAACTGCTTTGTTAGAATCGCTTGAAGGTAAAAGAGGTAATCCACGGATTAAACCACCATTTCCGGCAATTGCAGGTTTGTATGGTTGCCCTACCGTGGTTAACAATGTTGAATCAATTGCTGCAGTGGTACCGATTATCAACGATGGTGGCGATGAATATGCAAAAATCGGTATCGGTAGAAGTACAGGTACAAAATTAATATCTGCATCGGGTAATTTAGTTAAACCGGGCGTTTACGAAATAGAATTGGGTTTACCGGTAGAAGAATTTATTTATTCAGATGAGTATTGTGGAGGTATTGCCAACGGTAAACGATTAAAGGCAACGGTTGCGGGTGGTTCATCCGTGCCTATTTTGCCTGCTAATTTAACCTTGAAATATGCCAACGGTGAGCCTCGTTTAATGAGTTATGAATCGTTATCAGAAGGTGGATTTGCTACAGGAACTATGATGGGTTCTGGTGGTTTTATTGCTTTTGATGAAGATCAGTGTATTGTTCGCAATACCTGGAATTTCTCTCGTTTTTATCACCACGAAAGCTGTGGACAATGTTCTCCTTGCCGTGAAGGTACCGGATGGATGGAAAAAGTATTACACAAAATTGAACATGGCCATGGCAACATGGAAGATGTTGATTTATTGTGGGATATTCAGCGTAAAATTGAAGGAAATACAATTTGTCCGCTGGGTGATGCAGCGGCCTGGCCAGTGGCCAGTGCAATTCGTCACTTCAGAGATGAATTTGAATGGCACATTAAAGAGCCTGTTAAGAGCCAAAGTCAAAACTACGGTATCGCAAATTATGCAACTCCGATTGAGAAAGCTCCGGTAACGGAAGAGAAATAAATATTTAGGTATTACGGTTTGTGATACTAAAATCCTAAGGTCGCAAAATGCGACCTTAGGAAAAGAACTTAACACAATGAATATGTAAATGAAAGAAGAAATATCACCCGCAATCATCCCCAACGAAGTAATAGTTAATAAAATATATCTTTTTAGAGGAGTGAAGGTGATGTTAGATTCTGATTTGGCAGAGCTCTTTGGCGTTGATACTAAAAGATTAAAAGAACAAGTTAGAAGAAATATAGAGCGTTTTCCGGAGCACTTTATGTTCGAACTGACGAAAGAAGAAAATGAAGTTCTAAGGTCACAATTTGTGACCTTAGAACAAGGGAAATATTCAAAGTATCTTCCGTTTGCATTTAGCGAACATGGTATTTTGCAGCTATCAAACGTTTTAAAAAGTAAACAGGCGGTAGAAGTAAGTATTAAGATTATTGATGTGTTTGTACAGCTTAGAACGATGGTTTTAAGCAATACAGAAATAAGACTAGAAGTAGAAAAGATTAAAAAGAAAGTAGATAATCAGGATAAAAATATTGAAGTTATTTTCAGATATTTTGATGAACTATTAGAACAAAAAGCACAGCCAAGAAAAGAAATTGGTTATAAAATCTCGAAAGAGAAATAATAAATTGTAAAAAAGATTGCTTCGTACCTCGCAATGACGGTAGAAGTATAAAAATAAAAGAATATCATTAACCATGAGTGAAAAAGTTAAGGTTACGATAGATGGGATAACAGTAGAGGTTGATAACGGAACAACCATTCTGAATGCTGCAAGGCAGATCGGAGGTGATATTGTTCCGCCAGCTATGTGCTATTATTCTAAGTTAGAAGGAAGTGGTGGCAAATGCCGTACCTGTATCGTTAAGGTAACAAAAGGTTCGGAAAAAGATCCTCGCCCGATGCCTAAGTTGGTGGCTTCTTGTCGTACCACGGTAATGGACGGAATGGAAGTACTTAACATCACTTCTCCAGAAGTTTTAGAAGCCCGCGCAGGTGTTGTAGAGATCTTATTGATTAACCATCCTTTAGATTGCCCTGTTTGTGATCAGGCAGGTGAATGTGATCTTCAGAATTTAGGTTATGAACATGGTTTGCAAAAAACTCGCTATGAGTTTGAGCGCCGTACCTTCGAACGTATTGATATAGGTGATAAGATCCAGTTGCACATGAACCGCTGTATCTTGTGTTACCGTTGTGTTTTTACTGCAGATCAGATTACAAACAAACGTGTTCATGGTATCTTAAACCGTGGCGATCACTCCGAAATTTCTACTTACATTACCCAGGCTGTTGATAACGATTTCTCAGGAAACGTAATCGATGTTTGTCCTGTTGGGGCCTTAACTGATAAAACTTTCCGTTTCAAAAACCGTGTTTGGTTTACCAAACCTGTTGATGCACACCGTGATTGCGATCACGAAAAATGCAACGGTAAAGTAACACTTTGGTATAAAGGAGCAGATGTTTTACGTGTTACCGCCCGTAAAGATCAGTTTGGAGAAGTAGAAGAATTTATTTGCAATACTTGCCGCTTCGATAAAAAAGCAACTGCTGATTGGGTAATTGAACATCCAACGCACATTGATGATACTTCGGTAATTGCATCTAACCACTACGAAACATTAAAACCTTTGCATGTTATTCAGCCAAACGAGGCATTACAAGCTGCAAATGAAATTGAATTACATAAAACAGTTAAATACTAATGGATAGCGCTTTTGTTATAGAAAAATTTATCCTGGTAGCTGTGATCTTCGGCATCAGTTTAGTTATTGCCATGTATTCTACTTATGCAGAACGTAAGGTTGCTGCATATTTACAAGATCGTTTAGGTCCAGATAGAGCTGGCCCTTTTGGTATATTACAGCCATTGGCTGATGGTTTAAAAATGTTTATGAAGGAGGAAATTATTCCAACCTCATCAAACCGGTTTTTATTTATTGCTGGTCCGGGTTTAGCATTGCTTTGTGCCTGTATTGGTACGGCGGTTATTCCATGGGGAAGTCCTGTATTAATTGCAGGTAAAACAGTTTCATTACAGGTTGCTGATATCAATGTAGGTGTTTTATACATCTTTGGTGTGGTTTCACTGGGAGTTTATGGTGTAATGATTGGTGGTTGGGCATCCAACAACAAATACTCTTTGTTGAGTGCCATCCGTGCAGCATCGCAGAATATCAGTTATGAAATTGCAATGGGGTTATCAATCATCGCTTTGCTTTTAATGACGAATACCTTAAGCTTAAAAGAAATTGTTGATCAGCAACATGGCTGGAGATGGAATGTTTTATATCAACCACTTGGATTTTTAATCTTTATGGTTTGTTCATTTGCCGAAACCAACCGCGCGCCATTCGATTTACCTGAATGTGAAACGGAATTAATTGGTGGTTACCATACCGAATATTCTTCAATGAAATTAGGTTTTTACCTGTTTGCTGAGTATATTAATATGTTTGTATCATCGGCTGTAATGGCGGCGTTATATTGGGGTGGTTACAATTACCCTGGTATGGATTCGATGGCGGTATGGTTAGGCCCCACCTGGGCACCACTTTTTGGTACAGCAGTTTTCTTCGGTAAAATATGTGCGTTCATCTTTTTCTTTATGTGGGTACGTTGGACAATCCCTCGTTTCCGTTACGATCAATTGATGAATTTAGGTTGGAAAGGTTTAATACCTTTGGCCATTGCCAATATTATAATAACAGGTGTTGTGATTGCGATTATTGAGAAGTTTTAATTATGGAATCATTAAGTAATAAGAAAAAAGTACTGGAACAAAAGCCATTGAGCTTTATGGAAAGGATGTACCTACCAGCAATTGCTAAAGGTATGGGCATTACCATCAGTCACTTATTTAAAAAAGAGGCTACTATAAGATATCCTGAAGTAGAACGCGAATTCTCTACCAACTTTAGGGGGATGCATTCGCTAAAACGCGATGAGAATGGTAAAGAACGCTGTACTGCATGTGGTTTATGTGCTTTATCTTGTCCTGCTGAAGCCATTACCATGATTGCCGCTGAACGCAAACCTGAGGAGAAAGATTTATACCGCGAAGAAAAATATGCAGCAACTTACGAAATCAATATGTTACGCTGTATTTTCTGTGGATTATGTGAAGAAGCTTGCCCTAAAGAAGCAATTTACTTAGATGGACCGATTGTACCTGCTGATTATTTACGTAAAGATTTTATTTACGGAAAAGACAAGCTGGTAGAGGCTCCATTGGAAATGAAAAAATAAAATGATGGTTCGTGAGGACACGAACCATGGATCATAAATAAATAAACAATTAATGAGTACACAAGTATTCTATTTCGTAGCCACATTAAGTATTATCTTTTCGCTGCTAGTGATTTTTGCAAAAAATCCAATCCACAGTGTATTGTACTTAATCCTTACCTTTTTTACCTTTACTGTTCACTACGTGCTGTTAAACGCACAGTTTTTGGCAGTGGTAAACTTTATTGTCTACATGGGGGCAATTATGGTGCTTTTCCTATTTGTACTGATGTTGCTTAACCTGAATAAAGATACCGAGCCGAGTAAATCACCGCTGATTAAAATTGTTGGGGTTATTGCAGGTGGTTGTTTGGTAGTAACTTTAATTGGTTCTTTAAAATCGGCAAGTATTACCAGTCCATTGATTTTGAAAAATCCGGGATTGGGATTGGTAGAAAATCTGGGTAAGGAGCTTTTTGGGCCATTCTTATTGCCTTTCGAATTGTCATCTCTATTACTATTGGCCGCAATGGTTGGAGCCGTTTTATTATCTAAAAGAGATGAGGTAGAAGCATAATGGAAAATTTAACATCACAACTTCAGGGCGTTCCGCTAAACCACTACATCTATTTAAGTGCCATTATTTTTTCTATTGGCGTGATTGGTGTACTTACCCGTAGAAATGCTATTGTAATTTTTATGTCGGTTGAGCTGATGCTTAATGCCGTTAACTTACTCTTAACTGCCTTCTCTGTGCATAGTAACGACCCATCCGGACAGGTTTTCGTATTTTTCATTATGGCATTGGCAGCTGCAGAGGTTGCAGTAGGATTAGCCATCATCGTAATGGTTTACAGAAATACGAAATCGATAGATATTAATGTTTTAAATCGCCTTAAGTGGTAAATATATAATAAGAATGACAATAGAACAATTGATTTGGTTGGTTCCATTACTTCCTTTTTTAGGGTTTGTAATTAATGGGCTAGGCAGAAACTCTTTATCTAAAGGACTTGTTGGTATCATCGGAAGTGGAGTAATCTTAGCATCCTTTATTATCAGCGTAGTTATTTTCTTTAGTTTACAAGGCGACACACAAAGATCTCACGAAGTATTTTTATTCGATTGGATTAGCGCAGGTGCATTACACATTCCATTATCTTTTCTGGTTGATCCTTTAAGCTCAATCATGCTTTTGATCATCACTGGAATTGGTTTCCTGATTCATTTATATTCCACCAGCTATATGCATAATGATGCAGGGTTCGGTAAGTTTTTCGCTTACCTAAACCTGTTTGTATTTTTCATGCTTTTATTGGTATTGGGCTCTAACTACATCGTCATGTTTATCGGTTGGGAAGGTGTAGGTTTATGCTCATACCTGTTAATCGGTTTCTGGTACACGAATAGTGCTTATGCTTCAGCAGCTAAAAAAGCATTCGTAATGAACCGTATAGGTGATTTAGGCTTTTTGTTAGGGGTGTTTTTAATCTTCACCACTTTTGGTAGTGTAGAATTTGCTAAAGTTTTCCCTCAAGCTGCAAATATGTTGCCGGGTAATGATACGCTGGTTTTAATCACCATTTTGTTATTTATCGGTGCCTGCGGTAAATCTGCTCAATTGCCTTTGTTTACGTGGTTACCTGATGCCATGGCCGGACCAACACCAGTTTCAGCTTTAATTCACGCTGCAACGATGGTAACCGCTGGTATCTATATGATTGCACGTTCAAGCGTATTGTTCGATCTTGCGCCGCTTACTCAGCACATTATTGCCATTGTAGGTGCAGCAACCGCTTTAGTGGCTGCAATTATTGCTTTAACACAAACAGACATTAAAAAAGTATTGGCTTATTCAACTGTGTCTCAATTGGGATATATGTTTTTGGGTCTTGGCGTTGGTGCTTATACAGGTTCGTTTTTCCATGTATTAACCCACGCATTCTTTAAAGCATTATTGTTCTTAGGCGCAGGTTCGGTTATCCATGCCATGCATCACGAGCAGGATATGCGTCACATGGGTGGATTAAGGGGGAAACTTAAAACTACTTTTGCCACCATGATGATCGGTACCATCGCCATTGCAGGTTTACCACCATTCTCAGGTTTCTTCTCAAAGGATGAAATTTTAGCACATGCTTTCCAGGCGAGTCCGATTTTATGGGGAGTAGGGGTATTAACCGCATTTTTGACGGCTTTCTATATGTTCAGAATGATGTTTTTAACCTTTTCTGGTAAATACCGTGGAACACATCACGAGGAAAGCCACATACACGAATCGCCAGCAGCGATGACTTTACCTTTAATCATCCTAGCTGTACTTGCTGCAATTGGTGGGGCAATTAATTTTCCTCATGTTTTTGGTGGAAACGAGTGGTTAGCACATTGGCTAGAGGGAGCAGGTGTTGCACAACACGAATTAGATTTAAGCCATACTACAGAATATTCGTTAATGGGTGTTTCGGTAGCAGCAGCTGTAATAGCTTTATTATTTGCTCACACCAGATATGTAAAGGGAGCACGCGTTCCTGTTGCTGATGAAGCGCCACGTTCACCGTTGGCAAAATTATCTTATAATAAATTCTACCTGGATGAGATTTATGATTTCATCATCATTAAACCTTTAGATGCATTATCGAAATTCTTTTATAGGATTATCGATAACAAATTTATCGATGGAATTGTGAACGGATTAGGATGGAGCACCAACGAGGCCAGTAAAGGTGTACGTTTGTTACAGAGTGGAAACGTAGGTTTCTATATATTTATGATGGTATTTGGTATCATCGCATTGCTTGCATATACATTTTATTACATATAAAAAGGGTTCAAAATTAAATAATGGAACAACTTTTACTACTTATATTTCTTCCGCTTGTAGGTGCAATTGTTACTGCATTTGCTGGTAAGTCGGCTAAAATCGTTTCTACCGTATTCTCGGTGGCTTCTTTGGTGCTGGCTTTGGTTATCGCCTGTAATTTCATTCCAAATGCAAGTACCCAGTTTGAGGTTAATTTGCCATGGATTGCTGATCTGGGCATCAACTTCCACGCAGGTATCGATGGCATTAGCCTATTGGTGGTATTGCTTACCAACTTACTGGTACCGATTATTATCTTATCGAGCTATAACCATGAGTATAAAAATCCGGCTGCATTTTATGCCCTGATTTTATTCATGCAAACCGGTTTATTATTGGTATTTACAGCATTGGATGCTTTCTTGTTCTATATCGGATGGGAAGCCGCATTAATACCAATTTATTTCATCTGTGCGATATGGGGCGGAAAAGACCGTATCCGCATCAACATGAAATTTTTTGTGTACACCATTGCCGGGTCATTATTTATGTTGATGGGGATTATTTACCTGTATCTTCAAAACCCTGCACACAATTTTGACATTCAGGCATTTTATGCTTTAAACTTGGATAGTGCACAACAAGGATGGATCTTCTGGGCTTTCTTTATCGCTTTTGCCATTAAGATGCCAATTTTTCCTTTCCATACCTGGCAACCCGACACGTATACCGCGGCACCTGCACAAGGAACCATGTTGTTATCGGGTATCATGTTGAAAATGGGTATTTATGGTGTAATCAGGTGGTTATTGCCAATTGTGCCTGCAGGAGTTCACGACTGGGGACAGTTAGTCATCATTTTATCGATCATTGGTATTGTTTATGCCTCGCTAATTGCTTTTACACAGAAAGACGCGAAACGTTTGGTAGCCTATTCATCAATTGCACACGTTGGATTAATCGCAGCAGGTATATTCGCGTTCAACCAGCAAGGTATGCAGGGCGCTATGGTGCAGATGCTGAGTCACGGTATTAACGTAGTAGGTTTATTCTTCGTTTTAGATATCATCTTTAGCAGGGTAAAAACAAATAAAATTGAAGAGTTGGGCGGAATTGCTAAGGTAGCACCTCAATTAGCCATTGCATTTTTAATTATCGTGTTAGGAACAGTTGCTTTACCGGGAACAAACGGATTTATAGGTGAATTCTTATTACTTATGGGCGTTTATAATTACGGCATCTGGGCAGCTGCAATCGCAGGTTTAACCATCATCTTCGGTGCTGTATACATGTTGCGCATGTATCAGAATGTAATGCTTGGCCAAACCAACAGTTTAACCATCACTTTCACTGATATTAAAGGAACTGAAAAATTGGTTCTTTATACAATTTGTGCACTGATTATTGTTTTGGGTGTTTATCCGAAACCAATTTTGCACTTAACAGAGGCATCTGTACAACATCTATTAGAACAGGTAAATCAAAAATTAAACACAGTAAATTAAGCAATGAATATTATTATAACCATTAGTATAACAGCTTTTATAGTGCTTTATGCAGGTTTGTTTAAGGCAAATAAAGCATTATTACCACTTACCGTTGTTGGCTTACTTACTGCACTGGGATTTACTTTCTGCGCCTGGAACGGCAATGCTGTTCATTTCGGAATGATGCAGACGGATAATTTTGCCCTGGCCTTTTCTGGGATCTGTATTATCGGTACACTTCTAATCTTTTTATTAACACAGAACTATTTTCACAGTAAAAGCGATAACATTGCCGAATATTATACCTTAATTCTTTTCGCACTTGCGGGAATGATTATGATGGTATCCTATAAAAATATGGCCATGCTGTTTGTGGGTTTGGAAATCATGTCGGTGAGTTTATACATCTTGGCGGGGATCCGTAAAAAGGATTTTGCCTCTAATGAAGCTTCTTTAAAGTATTTCCTGATGGGGGCTTTCTCAACAGGCTTCCTGTTGTTTGGTATTACCTTAATTTATGGCGCTTCAGGCTCATTCGATTTAGATAAAATACAAGCTTATCTGGTAAACAGTCAGGCAGTTTCTCCAATATTTTATCCTGGCGTTATCCTGATGATGATTGGTTTATGCTTCAAGGTTGGTGCTGCTCCTTTCCACTTCTGGACTCCGGATGTATACGAAGGTTCTCCGTCTTTAATTACCACCTTTATGAGTACGGTGGTTAAAACTGCTGGCTTCGCTGCATTCTTAAGATTATTTGCTGGTGCACTTGCCCCACTTCACGATTTTTGGGTTGCACCACTTATGGTGATTGTTTGTTTAACTTTATTCATCGGAAACGTAACTGCGCTGTTCCAAAAGAACTTCAAGCGTATGTTGGCATACTCAAGTATTTCCCATGCGGGTTACCTGTTGTTTTCGCTGATTGTACTGACCAAAAATTCTGGTAATAACGTGTTGGTTTACGCAGCGGCTTATACCTTCGCATCAATTATCGCTTTTGCAGTATTAATATTAGTGAAACAAAAAACAGGTAGCGATAGCTTCGATAGTTTCAATGGTTTGGCGAAACGGAATCCATTAGTAGCATTATGTTTAACTGTAGCCATGCTTTCATTGGCAGGAATTCCGCTCACTGCGGGCTTTATCGGCAAGTACTTAATGTTTTTGAATGTAATGACCGAATATAAAACCCTTCTTGTTGCATTTGCGATTTTAAATGCGCTGGTTGGCTTCTATTATTATTTTAGGGTAATTGTAGCCATCTGGTTTAAAGATGGCGCGGAAACAGAGCTATCAACCCCGGTACAGTACAAAGTTGTTTTATTGGTTTCTGTTGCAATTACATTGGTATTGGGTATTTATCCAGCAATTATTTTAAACCTGATATAGGTATGCTGTTGTTTAATAATTATTTGTAGTTTTACGAATAATTGAATATGCACGATTTTTGGAATAACCTGCATCAGCTACTTGATCCCGAGAAATTATTGAGGGAAGGCGGATTCTATCTAGTCGTATTCGTTATCTATGCAGAAACTGGCCTTTTTTTTGGTTTTTTTCTTCCCGGTGATTATTTATTGTTTTTAGCGGGAATGTTTGTGGCGACAGGTAAGCTTGATGTGAACATTGCGGTACTTTTAGCTGGTTTATGTATAGCGGCCATTTCTGGGAATTTTACCGGCTATTGGTTCGGGCGGAAAACTGGCCCGGTATTATACACCAGAAAAGACAGTTTCTTTTTTAAGAAGAGATATTTAAAAGCTGCAAAGGAGTATTATCAAAAACAAGGTGCCTTTGCATTAATAATGGGAAGATTTGTGCCTATTGTTAGAACTTTTGCACCGATTTTTGCTGGTGTTGTAAAATTAGATTTCAAAAAATTTGCTTTATATAATATCTTAGGTGGAGTACTTTGGATCTGTTCCTTAACTTTGCTGGGTTATTTTTTAGGCAGAAGATTTGAAAAAGAAATAAACGATTATTTATTATATATTATTATTGGCTTTATCCTTATTACAACTATACCATTATTAATTACCTTTGTAAAAAGTAAAGTAGTAAGTGGCCCTGAAGAGGATAAAACAGATTTAAATTAAAAATGGCAAAAGACGATCATCACGCATGGCATAGCGTATCTCCTGGTTCAAACCTTCCAGAGGTTGTAAACGCGATTATTGAAATTCCAAAAGGTTCAAAAGCAAAATACGAAATAGATAAAGAATCAGGTCTGATTAAATTGGATAGGGTTCTTTTCTCGTCAGTAATGTATCCTGCAAATTATGGCTTTATCCCACAAACTTATTGTGATGATAAAGATCCATTAGATATTTTAGTGCTTTGCTCAGTGGATGTATATCCAATGACATTGATTGAGGCTAAAGTAGTAGGTGTAATGCACATGGTTGATAATGGAGAACAGGATGATAAAATCATTGCTGTAGCTGCTCACGATATGTCTGTAAATTACATCAACGATTTAGATGAATTGCCTCCGCATCAAATGAAAGAGATTGTTCGTTTCTTTCAGGATTATAAAGCATTAGAAGATAAAAATGTAACTATCGAACATTTACTTGGTGTTCGTTATGCGCATAAAGTAATTAAAGAAAGCATAGAACTTTATAACACAACATTTAGAGAATTGGCTTAATGGATTTACCCACGGTATGTTTGTTTTTAAATTTTGACTTAAGTGCAATCCTGCCCACAAACGTAGTTTTGGTTGCTCTACAAGAACCTGATACAGGTTCTGTAGGCTGGCGATTATTTTTTGCATTATTTTTGGTGTTACTTAATGGTTTTTTTGTTGCAGCAGAGTTTGCAATTGTAAAAGTCCGGGCATCACAAATTGAAATTAAAGCAAAAACGGGCAGCCGTGTAGGCAAAATGGCCAAAGGCATTATTCATAACCTTGATGGATATTTAGCCGCCACACAGCTAGGCATAACGCTCGCATCACTTGGCTTAGGCTGGGTAGGTGAAGGCGTTATGCATACCATTTTCAAAAATCTTTTCGATAGTCTGGAATGGGGGTTAAGCGATGCTTCTATTCATACCGCATCTACAATCGTCGCCTTTTCGCTTATTACCGTTATGCATATTGTATTTGGTGAGCTTGCTCCGAAATCGTTCGCTATCCAAAGACCTGTGGCTACAACGCTTTTCGTTTCTATACCGCTTCAAATATTTTATGTGGTGTTTAAGCCATTTATTTGGACGCTAAATAGCCTTGCTGCCATTATCCTTAAGCCATTTGGCATTGATACCTCCGCAGGACACGAATCTATCCACAGTACTGAAGAATTACATTACCTGCTCGATCAGGGTAAAGAAAGCGGTGCATTAGATAATAATGAACATGAGCTGATTAAAAACGTATTCGATTTTAATGAGCGCGTGGTGAAGAATATCATGGTGCCTAGAACCAAGATTTCGGGTATTGAACTAACTTCTCCAAAAGAGGAAGTAATTGATACCATTATTAAGGAAGGATATTCGCGTTTGCCTGTTTATGATGATATTATGGATAAAATTGTAGGGATTATCCATGCGAAAGACATTTTACCATTGGTTGCAGCAGGTAACCAGCACTGGACATTAAATGATATCATCCGTAAACCTTATTTCGTTACAGAAACTAAAAAAATTAACGATCTGATGAGCGAATTGCAAAGTAATCGTATACAGATTGCTATTGTATTAGATGAGTTTGGCGGTACAGCGGGTATGGTTACCTTAGAAGATATTGTAGAAGAGCTTGTAGGAGAAATACAGGATGAATACGATGAAGAAAAACCACTGGTAGAAAAGGTTTCCGATAATGAGTTTATCGTAAATGCTTTCGCTACCGTATATGATGTGAATGAACATTTACCTCATGATTTACCAGAGGATGAAGATTTTGATACGGTTGGTGGATTGGTTTCTCATGTTTTTGAACGTATCCCTGAGGTAGGCGAAAGCAACGAGTCGTACGGATATCTGTTTACCATCCTTAAAAAAACAGAGCAGAATATCGAAACAATCAAGTTAGAATTGGTAATCAATAAAGCAGATATGGTTGATAATCATTAATTTCAACTATGCATATTTTTTATACACCAGATATAACCCAAAATACCTATACGCTTAACGAAGAAGAGAGTAAACATTGCGTTAGGGTGCTTCGCCTTACCATAGGCTCTATCGTTAACCTGGTTGATGGGAAGGGTGGTTTTTACACTGCTGAAATCACTTCCGATAATCCGAAAAAAGTTTCTTTATCCATTTTAAAGATAGAAACAGAGTTTCATAAAAGAAATCATTACCTGCATATTGCTGTTGCGCCAACTAAAAATATCGACCGCATAGAATGGTTTTTAGAAAAAGCTACAGAGCTGGGTATTGATGAAATTACACCAATTATTACCGATCGGTCGGAGCGCAGGGTAGTTAAAGAAGACCGCCTCAACAAAGTGATTACGTCTGCAGTAAAACAATCCATTAAAGCTTATCATCCCAAATTGAACGATGCCATTTCTTTTGATACTTTTTTAAAAGAACCATTTGATGGGGATAAATTAATAGCGCATTGTATCGATAATAACGCGAAACAATATATATCCAAACTAGTAACTCCACATCAAAAATATTTGATTCTTATTGGTCCCGAAGGCGATTTCACACCTGATGAAGTTAATTTAGCTTTGAACAAAGGCTTTAAAGCATTAACTTTAGGTGATAACAGATTACGCACAGAAACTGCTGCATTATCTGTTTGTTTTGAAATCAATTACCTTAACCGATAATCAATTTGAAGTTTTCAGTTTTCAGTTTTCAGTTTTCCAGGTTTAAGCTTTGGTCTTTCAGTTTTGGTCTTTTAGCTTTTAGCTTTATGCTTTTCGCTTTTATTCCACCAACCTACCGTATGGCTAAATTAAAGTATAATGGTGGTGGCGATTGGTATGCGGACAGGACAGCTTTGCCCAATTTAATTGCCTACTGTAATGCCAATCTGAAGACTAATTTTTATGCTGAAGAAAGCATCGTAGAAGCAGGCTCAAAAGAGATTTTCAATTACCCCTTTATTTATATGACTGGCCACGGAAACGTCGTTTTTAGTGATCAGGAAATCAAAAATTTAAGACAGTACCTCACTGGTGGAGGATTTCTTCATATAGACGATAACTATGGCTTAGACAAATTTATCAGACCACAGATGAAAAGGGTATTTCCGGAACTTAGTTTTGTCGAATTGCCTGCTAATCACGCCATTTATAATCAGAAGTTTAAGTTTCCGGGAGGCTTGCCAAAAATCCATGAGCATGATAATAAACGTCCGCAAGGATTTGCCTTGATTTACAAAGGAAGAGTAGTTTGTTATTACACCTATGAGTGCGATTTGGGCAACGGTTGGGAAGATCTTGGTACTTATCCTGAAGATACTCAAGAAACGCGGACAAAAGCACTTAAAATGGGCGCTAATTTAGTTCAGTATGCTTTAACTCAATAAGCTATGTATAAAGTAAAAGTAAACGATCAGTTTTTATTTGAGGTTGAGAATAAGGATTCGGCTTTTTTTGTAAATGGAGAACAGATCCAATTCGATCTGAGTTCAATAGCGAATAATAGTACGCATGTTATATACCAGAATAAATCTTTTAATACAGAGCTGGTTGAGCTGAACAAAGGAGATAAAACCTGTAAAATAAAGGTTAATGGTAATATTTATCAGATCAGCATTGAAGATCAGTTTGATGTTTTATTAAAACAACTTGGTCTGGATAATTTAGCAACTAATAAAGTTTCAGAAATTAAAGCACCTATGCCTGGTTTAGTACTTAAAGTTTTGGTTGAAGAAAACGCTGAAGTAAAGAAAGGCGATAACCTTTTGGTGCTGGAAGCCATGAAAATGGAAAACATCCTAAAATCATCAACCGATGGTACGGTTAAGAAGGTTTTGATTAAACAGGGGGATAAGGTAGAAAAGAACCAGATCTTAGTTCAATTTAATTAGTTTTAACTCTGGATATCGTCATTGCGAGAAGGCTTTTTCAGCCGACGAAGCAATCTTAGATTCTACGGGTTGTAACTATCGTTGTAAAATTGCTTCGTACCTAACCCTTACAGCAATGACGATCCGTCTAAATAAAAGAAGAGGAGTGCAACGCAGTTGAGAACTATAAAGTGCTCAGCGAAGCTAAATCTGTATAGATAGATCTCTCCATTCCGCTACGCTTCATCCGATAACTATCGGATCGAGATGACGATTTTCTTTGAATCCGTCAAACTTAAATTATCTAAAAAAATATAAAACCGCATTAAAAAGTCCCGATTTTATCCGGGACTTTTCTTTTTTATTTATCTCTACTTATCCTGTAAGGTTTTTGAGGAGGGGTTTTAAAACTTCTTTTGCCAAGAGTACTAATTTCTGGAGCACCAAGCATGGTCATTGCACAACGGAAGCCCACTTCAGCAGATGATTCATCTTGTTGCATAAAGCGACGTGTTGCGGGGTTTAACCAATAAGCCATATCATTCCACGAACCGCCTTTATAAACTCTTGATTTATCGTTTACAAGCGTTACACCTTCTTCATTAAGTAAAGTGTTTTGTCTATCATGATAACCTCTTTGATCGGCCTGATAACTGGTTGAGGCTACCGGAGATTGTGGATCAGTTGATTTTGAAATCGAATCAGAACGTTTTGCTTGTGCCTGTTTTTCGGCCCAGGTTTGTTTTCTTCCGGTGTAAGCATTTTCCTTAATCGGATTCCCATATTTATCTAATGCAATTTTACCGCTTTGAGAATCTTCTAACTTTTTATTGGTGAAATAATTACCACGGTAAGGGTTAAAGGCATCTGCATCAGTAAATGTAGCTGTTCTGTATACATCATTCACCCATTCATTCACGTTTCCTGCCATATTATATAAGCCGAAATCGTTTGGTGTGTATTGAATAACCGGAACGGTCAGATCTCCTTTATCGTTTAGCGAACCGCCAACACCCATATAATCACCGGGAGCTCTTTTAAAGTTGGCCTGGATCATACCTCTGGTTTTCTTTTTAGCAGAACTAACACCTAAACCATTCCAGGGGTAGATTTTATTCTGATTGATATTCTCGTATTCCGTATTGCCAATTAAACCTAAAGCAGCATATTCCCATTCTGCTTCTGTAGGTAAGCGGTAAGGTTGCATAATTACACCATCTTCAAGCGTTGCAGTTCGTCTCGGTTGGTTATTTCTTCCGCCTGTTGCAGCTGTCGCTGCTCCGGCAGTTGCTGTAGCAGCACCTGATTTGGTATTATAATCGATCGGGGCATTTTTACCTTTGTCATCATACTGGCCATTTAAATAGGCATCAGTATTAAAAGGTTTGTCTGGTTTTGGAGCCGCTGCAGCTGTAGTAGTGGCATTTCCTTTTCCGTTACGAGCTAAAGTTTTATAATCAGTTAAGATTCCCTTTTCGCGTAGAATAAATTCGTTGGCTCTTGAAGTTCTCCACTCACAATAACGTGATGCCTGCTCCCATGAAACACCTACAACAGGATAGTCACGGTAAGCCGGGTGCCTTAGATAGTTATCTACATAAGGTTCGTTATAAGATAATGCACGGCGCCATACTAAAGTATCAGGAAGCTCATTGTAATAAAACTCACGATCTTCAGGGTAGTTGTATCTGATCCAGTGTAAGTATTCTAACCAATCGGTATTCGATACTTCTGTTTCATCCATATAAAATGAAGGAACGGTAACCTGTCTTTTATAGTTGTAGATACTTGGTTCAACACCTGGTACATCGATGGCACTACCACCAACAACTAAAACCCCGCCTTCAATTGGAATTAAACCAGGCCCTGGCGCTCTTTTATATTGGGTAGCCACAGCAAAAGCACCAGATTGGTTGTTTTTACTTTTCCTATTGGCATAAGGAACACCTGTTTTGCTGGAACTCTCGCTTTTTGAGCTACAACCTGAAAGCAAGGCGGCTAATGATAAACAAGTAAAAGAATATAGTAATAGTTTTTTCATATAGTATAACGGAGGATATCGTCCCTACAGGGATTCAATCGATAAAATTAAACAATTATAAATGAATATATAAATATATGAGAATAAAATATTGATTATATACTAAGCCGTAATGTATCATTTTTAATGATGTAGAATCTGTTTTCTTCCAAACGAAATTTTCGCTAAATAATTATAAATAAGCGAGATAAAATTTTTAAACTAAAATTCTGTATTGTTTTAGTGTTCAATTAAAATTTGCTTACATGTGAATTTTATAACATTATAATTGATTAAAACTGGTTTGGTAATTTAATACATGAGCTTTGATTAAGGTTATGATAATTATGAATTAAAAATATAATACACTAACATTTTGATGAAGTTATAATGTTTACTTATTGCTTGGCCGCAATTAAATCGGATAAAACAGTAAAATAAAGATGTGAAATCGTGAAAGAAATAGATTAGATTATTTACTAAATGGCTATTAATTTTGTGCTTATAACTTTTCACTAACACCCGTGTGTAAAAAATCGTAGGTTTAATTAGTAAATAATCATAGAATTCGTATTTTGGTGAAATATAAGTTTTGGTTTTACGTTACAGATATATTCTCCGGTTATTGCTAAACACCAAGATCTAAAATTACGTACCTTTAAAGGATGAATTTCAAGTACATCAGTAAACTTGCTTTTTCTGCACTCTCTATGGCCTTGGTGTTTGGTAAAACAAACGCGCAGGTTACTATAGGCAATACTCAAACAAATGGTAGCGAGGCAAACAACATTGTAACAGCAGTTCCATTTCTGCTCATTACGCCCGATGCCCGTGCCGGTGCAATGGGTGATGCTGGCGTAGCCGTAGCTGGTGATGTAAATTCTGCCAGTATTAATGCTTCTAAACTTGCTTTTCTAGATAAACCTTATGGCTTTTCGGTGTCATATAGTCCATGGTTAAAAAGTTTGGTGCCCGATATTAATCTCGCTTATTTAAGTGGATTTTATAAATTGGATGACCGCAATACCATTGGCGCATCTTTAAGATATTTTTCTCTGGGCTCCATTCAGCTTACAGACATTAACCAGCAGGATCTTGGGATCTCCAATCCAAATGAATTGGCTTTTGATGTTTCTTTTGCCCGTAATTTTGGTAAAGAGTTTTCACTGGGAACTTCATTAAGGTATATTTATTCAAATTTGGCTTCCGGTCAGTTTTCTTCTACGGGGCAGGTACATAGTGGAAATGCAGTAGCAGTTGATGTTTCTGGTTTGTATAAAACAGCCACAACATTGTTTGGTAAACAGGCTATTATTTCTGCTGGTGCAAATATTTCCAACATCGGAACAAAAATGAGCTATTCCGATGGGGGAGAGAATTTCTTTTTACCTACCAATTTTAAAATCGGAGGTGCATCTACATTTACTGTAGACGATTTGAGTACTTTAACCTTTGCGCTTGATTTTAACAAATTGTTGGTACCAACCCAGCCTATATACGATTCGAACAATAATATTGTAAGCGGAAAAGATCCGAACCGTTCAGTACCCGCCGGAATTTTTGGCTCATTTAGTGATGCACCGGGTGGTTTTAGCGAAGAATTGAAGGAAGTCGGAATCTCAACAGGCCTTGAATACTGGTACAATCAACAGTTTGCGGTTCGCGCAGGTTACAACTATCAGAGCCCAATGAAAGGTGATAGCCGCTATTTTACTTTAGGACTTGGTTTAAAATACAATGTTTTTAACATTGATTTCTCTTATTTAATTGCAAATGCACAGACTAGTCCACTTGCAAATACCCTTCGTTTTGGTCTATTGTTTAACTTTGGCGAAAATAAAAGCAAAAGATAAAAAAGATTAAAGCAAATAAACATGAAAATTAGAGTAGGTTTCGGATTTGATGTACATCAATTAAAAGATCAGCATCCTTTTGTTGTTGGTGGTGTTACGTTAGATCATCACAAGGGTGCTTTTGGGCATTCGGACGCTGATGTTTTACTTCATGCCATTTGCGACGCACTTTTAGGGGCGGCCAATTTACGTGATATCGGTTTTCATTTTAAAAATACAGATGACAGGTGGAAAGGTATTAGCAGCTTAATCTTGCTGAAGGAAACGGTTAAATTACTGGCTGAAAAAGGTTGGAGTATTGGTAATATCGATGCCATGCTTTGTTTAGAAGCGCCAAAAATTAATCCACATATTCCTGCTATGCAGCAAAACATTGCTGATGCCATTGGAATTTCTACTGAAGATATCTCAATAAAAGCAACCACCAACGAGCAAATGGGCTTTATCGGTAGAGAAGAGGGGGTTGTTTCTTATGCGGTTTGCTTAATCGAAAAGTAAAAGCTGCTGTTTTTAGATAGTGCAGGAGTTTGGTTAAATATCTTTCCATTAATAATGATGTTATTATGGATGAGGTGATAGCCAGAGAAGTCAAGTTTTTTATAACACATTGGCTATTAAAACTTGACTTCTTTTAGAGGATCGGACTGTATTAGGCTACCTGTTCCTTAACATTTCCTGTTCTTTTTATTGTACCCCAGGTTTCCAGCTCGCCCTTTATTGCTTTTCTGAACGAACGGAAGAGCACAACATACATTAATTGTCTCCAGAAAAAACGCTGAGGGAAAATGTAAAGTAAATTGGTATACTTTTCTTTCTCCATCCGGAAAGCAATTGCAGCAAAGATCATATCGACAATGATGAAGATAATGTAATAGAAGAGTACCTGGCCAAAACCATTATGGAGGCTTAAAATTCCTGAAAATCCGGTTAGCGTTAAATTATTAATGGCGCTTAGTGAAAAGATACCGCTGATTAAAGAAATAAGCATAAAAAGGTCGGCAAGCGGCGAAAATAATGGCAAAATAATCTGATAGATCAGGATATTTGGCATTCCTACCATTCCAAAATATCCGTACTTCTTGTTAAGCAATGTTTTTCTGTTTTTCCAAAAACTTTGCATTACCCCAAAACTCCAGCGGAAACGTTGTTTTAGCAGCATATTTACTGTCTCTGGTGCTTCGGTATAGGCAATTGCACTGTCACAGTTCTTAACTTTGTAACCTGCCCTTAAAATGCGCATGGTTAAATCACAATCTTCAGCAAGGGTATCGATCGTAAAACCACCGATTTCAAGGATGACATTTTTTCTAAAGGCACCTATTGCCCCCGGTACAACAGTAATCGTATTTAATAAATCGAAGGCCCTTCTATCCATATTTTGAGCGGTGATATATTCGATTGATTGCCATTTAGTAATGATGTTATTGGCATTTCCAACTTTCACAGTTCCGGCTACGGCTGCTATTTTATCGTTATAGAAATAGCGCATCAGTTCGGTAACCGCATCATGTTTTAATTGCGTATCGGCATCTATACAGACTACAAAGTCAGCAGTAGCCTTTGATATACCATAATTTAAAGCAGACGCTTTACCTCCATTTTCTTTACGGAAAACCTTTACCATAGGGTGATTGCCAAAGTGTTCACTAATGATATCAAAGGTTTTATCTTTTGAACCGTCATCTACAAAAATCAGTTCAAAATCAGGGTAATTGGTTTTTAAAAGACTGTTAATGGTTTGCACAGCAGTAACTTCTTCGTTGTAAGCCGGAATGATAATGCTTACCTTTTCTGAAGGGTGCTGGATTAATTTACTCACAGTGCGTTTTGCTCTTTTTCGCTGTCTGATCGCTAAGTAGGCGATAAATATGGTCCTTAAGATCGCAAGTACAATCGCCACAGAAAATACAATGTTTAAAATCATATTTCCGTAGTAAAAGAAATTGATGAAAAAGTAATCACCAGAGCCAGAAAAGCCACTGTTTGCGGTAGATTTTACTGCAGGCATGAGTTCTGATCTTTTTTTACCCATTAAATCGCCTACCGTGGTAAATGTATAACCTTTTGCTTTAAAAAATTTTATAATCCGGGGTAAAGCCGCAACAGTCGCTTCACGGTTTCCGCCGGCATCATGCAATAAAAGAATATTGCCATTATCCTGTTGCTTCACTACTTCATTAAATATCTGATCGGCAGTTTTACCCGGCTGCCAATCTTCGGGATCGATATATTCTCCTATATTGATGTAATTCTCTTTGCGACTTTGTGCAACGGGTAAAATTTCAGAAATGTTTTGTGGCTCGGCATCGGCATTAAACGGAGCGCGGAAAAGGATCGTGCTGTGTCCGGTAACGGCCTCAATTAACCTACGGGTTGCATTCAGCTCAAATTTTACGCGGGTTGGACCAATAGCAGACATATCTGGATGAAAAAAGGTATGGTTTCCAATTTCGTAACCATCATTATATTCCTGCCTTAACAATTCCATGTTCTTTTCAGCCATAATGCCAACCACAAAGAAACAGCCGGGTACTTTTTCCTGTTTCAAAATATTCAACACCTGTGGGGTATAAACAGGATCGGGCCCATCATCAAAAGTTAAAGCGATTTTTTTGTCGGCCTCTCCGAACCTTTTAATTACGTATTGTTCCGGAAGTCTGATATACTTTTGATCGGCAATGGAGAAATTTTCTTTATTTAGAGTGAATTTCACACTACCTGGCGTAGGAGTAGAAATGAGATCCAGTATTTCGCCATCACCTAAATAGGAGATCCCGCCCATATTTAACGAAGCAATTTTGCGTAAATCGAAGGGCTTTTTCTTTAGTGTATCCAGACTAAGATCATTAGAAATAAATGACCATAAACGTTTATCTTCTGAACCTAAACGCCATAGGGCTATACCAGCAATATCCCAATCATCAGCTTTTCGGATTAAATTAAAATAGGTTGCTGCATCGGTAAAGTAAACTTCATGTTTAATCCCACTGCCATCGTTGTACGTATAGTTTAAATTGGCAGAAGCTGGATCGTAGTTTATTTTACTTTTATAATTAACAGCCGTTGTCATGGCCTGCTCGTAAGTAACCGGTTGCCCAATTCTATTTTTTGGCCAATCGTAACCGTAGCAAGCTAAGGCAAGGATTACTTTACCAGCATCAACTTTACTGCAAATATCGTCAAGCTTTTCTTCTACCCATTCCTGATGGGAGATATCGCCTGCATTACTTTGTTCGGTATGCTGATCATAAGCCATTACTACAAGATAATCGTTGTATTTTTGAAGGATTTCTGGCTTATAATCGTCGTTTTCGGGTGAAATATCCTGAGAAACAATCAGTTTTTTGGCATGAAACTGAGTATATAGATTCTTCATAAAAGCGTTAAAACCATCGTTATTTTGGAGGTTTAGTTCTTCAAAATCTATGTTGATCCCACTATAACCATATTTTTTGGTAATTGCTATTAGATCGTTGATCAATTTTTGCTGAGCAGGTTGATCATTTAATAATCTTCTTACTGCTGCACCATCCCAATGGTCTTTATTATAATTTGAAACCACAGCAAGAGCCGATTTTTTGCCGGCATGTATTACTTTTAACGCCGCTGTATCTGCCTTATCTACAATAGAATCACCATTTAAAAAGAACGATTCTGTAGCCACCATATCCAAATGGCTGATGTTGCGTCTTAAATCTGATATTGATTCTTTACTTCCTGCCCAACTCACGTAAAAGGCCATATTGATGCGCTTATTGTTGCCACGATGAGTTAAAATGCGGTGTTCACGATCTTTTTTGATCTTTTGCAGCTTAGATTTTTCTATGGTGAAATCTTTATACCGTTGCGATTTTTTTAATTTCTCTAATTGTTTTTGTGTTAATGGCGTATTTGTATTGATAAAAGGCAAATTGGGTGCCTGTACTGAAGACAGCGTATACGCTACGCAGATGATTGCGATAATGAAGACTAAAAAAAAAGTACGGCTTACCCATGTAAATGCATGCCAGCGCCTTTTAGTCTCAGTTTGAAATATTTGTTTTCCGGACATTTTTCTTTTCTGATTTATTAATCAAATGTCACTAACGAGTATGAAGATTGGATGAATGATTTAAAATTAAGCGCTGTGAAATTAGATCGTTAGTTCTTATCTAAGATACTAATTTATTGGTCTGTTTATCAGTTGAAAAATAAACTTTCGGATAGGAGATACTATGGCTGAAGCGAACAAGCGCAGCAAATGAATAAACGATGTTTCTTTCAAGATACTTGCACCCCTAAAACCATTTTTACAGAAAACAATTTAATTAGCGCCATATAACTTCCCGCGCCAATTGTATAAAAGGTTTTTTGGAAATGTACAGTTCTGTGCTTGTGGAGGACTGCGGCCCCGCTATCCCTACTGCCGATAGAAAAAATCGGCATTCGTACTATCGGGTTTAGATGATTCCTGTTCTTGCTACTATGAGGGGTTTTCCTTCCAAAGGCCCAACCAGTTTAGCCCTTCGCGGAGCGGTACCCTGCAGGCCCGGAGGTACTATGGCTGAAGCGTACAAGCATAGCAAAGGAACAAACGATGTTTCTTGCACAGTCCTTGCGCTCCTAAAACCATTTTTACAGAAAATAATTTAATTAGCGACATAACTTCCCGCACCAATCGGATAAGAGACTTTTTGGAAATGAACATTTCTGTGCTTTTGGAGGACTGCAGCTTATCATAACGCAACGATTGGACTCTGTTGTAATATAAAGTCACAAAAAAAGCCGACAATTACGAAAATGCCGGCTAATTTATTTATTCAGTATGATGGATGCTGAAACCATTCCAATAACTTTCGGATCAGCATGATTTTCCGTTACTCTTCTAAATAACCAAACCTGCCTTGGTTATAATCTTCAATGGCCTGATGGATTTCAGCTTCAGTATTCATTAAAAAGGGACCGTACTGAGCAATTGGTTCGTCGATTGGTTCTCCGCTCAATACTAAAATTACACTGTTTTCTAAAGCTTCGATCTTAATCTCTGTACCTTTGTTGCTGAAGTGGACAAAATTATCTGCTATAGCAGTTTCGGATGCGTTTATTTTAATCGAGCCTTCAATCACCATAAATCCGGTATTAAAATTCTCAGGGAAGTTAAACGTAACTTCGCCACCTTTCTTTAGCCGTGCATTATACACTTCTATAGGACTAAAAGTGTTTGCATTGCCTTTTATTCCTTTATAATTACCTGCGATAATTTCAATTTTTCCTCCATTTTCCGGTAAATCAAAATGGGTCATATCTGCCTGCTTAATTGCCTGATATCTTGGTTTACCCATTTTATCCTTTGCAGGAAGATTAACCCAAAGCTGAACCATTTGAAATGGACCGCCATTGAGGCTGTATTGTTCTTCGTGATATTCTTTGTGTAATATGCCGCTCGCGGCAGTCATCCATTGTACATCTCCGGGATAAATCACGCCACTGTTTCCAGAGCTATCGTGATGGGCAACCGCGCCGTGATAGGCAATCGTTACCGTTTCGAAGCCCCGATGGGGGTGAACACCAACACCCCTTGGCTCTTTCCTTGCTGAAAATTCGATCTTTGAGCCATAATCCATCAGGAAAAAAGGACTCATATTGAGTTGATATCCGCTTGGAAAAAAATTGTGTACCCTAAACCCATCGCCAACCATATGCGGCGCCGGAGCTTTTAGCACTTTTTCTATTTGTTTTGTTTCCATTACCTTTTATAGTTAGATAAGGCATGGGGCTAAGCGCATAGTGCCGCCATACGCTTAGCTCTACGCGCTACGCTTGTTTCACAAACTGTAATTCGCCTAAAATGCGAACTTCTTCACTTACCATTACGCCACCAGTTTCTAATGCAGCATTCCATGTTAAACCGAATTCAGAACGGTTAATTTTTCCACTTAAGGTAAAACCTGCTTTGGTATTTCCCCAAGGATCGGTAGCAATGCCACCAAATTCTGCGGTTAATTTTACAGGTTTAGTTTCGCCTTTAATAGTTAAATCGCCTTTAACGATATAATCGCCGCCATCTTTTTCTACTGAACTGGATTTAAATTCGATGTGTGCAAATTTTTCTGCATCGAAAAAATCGCCACCTTTTAAATGGTTATCGCGGTCAGTATTTCCGGTGTCAAGAGAGCCTATATCACCTTTGAAAGAAATCTCTGCATTTTCAAATTCATCACCTTCAGACAATAATTCTGCTGAAAAAGATTTTAAACTACCTGTTACAGTAGTAATCATTAAGTGTTTTACTTTAAATTGTAATTCGCTGTGGGTTGGATCTAATGTCCATTTTGTAGTTGCCATATCTTTTGTTTTTGAGATGTTTAATATTTACAACACAAAAGTACAGCGCAGGTTTTTATTAGATATTGATGTATGGTAAGAAAGGGAAATAATTGAATGAGAGAAGGATAGAATGATGGAATGAGAGAATGATGGAATGAGAGAATTATAGAATGAGAGAAAGGTTGAAACGTTGAAAGGTGAGATTTGACAATGCCATTCACTCATTCAAAATTCAGTCATTCAATAACTCAGTCTAAGGTCTGAAATGTTTATTCGCAAGTTCCTTTCTCACGCGGCTAAGCGATTCGGGTGTAATGCCCAGATAGGATGCGATCATCCATTGTGGTACACGGAGTGTAAGGTTAGGGTAAAGTTTAATAAAATCAAGGTATCTTTCTTCCGCTGTTGCGCTTAATAACATGTTAATTCTTTTCTGCATAAAGCGGATCGAATTATTTAACAGTTTGATTTGCATGGGCTGTAAGCAAGGTACCTTTCTGGCTGCTTCTTCCATGAAATTATTAGGCATTAATACCGCTTCGGTTGTTTCAATAGCATCGATAAAAAATATTGATGGCTCATTGTTCATGTTGTTACGATCAGAAACTAGCCAGTTTTCTGGGGCGAACTGAAGAATGTGTTCTTTACCTTTTGCATCAATCGAATAGGCACGCAACAAACCTTTGCCCACAAAATATCCGTGTTTGAAATTATCGCCGGTATATTGAACTATTTCGTTTTTTTCGAATTTTTTAATCTTTAAAACAGACGATATGCTTTCGAACTGTTCATCAGTGATCTCTATTTTTTCCTGTAAGTATTTTTGGAACTGATGAATCATAAATGTGGGATACTATTTTTTTACGGGCTTAATATCGGAAAAATCTACACCACATTTGCAATTAACACCACACCCATCTTTTTTTACCTGTAAAGATTTGAAAACCAAACGGCCAACATATACCAATGCTACCGCAAAAAGTAAAAAGACTAAAATTGTTTGAATATCCATAATACAAATATAAGGGCTTTTAGCATTTTGGTGTTCAGATGAATGTAAAAAGGTAGGGTTTTATATCTCAATCAAATTTGGATATAAGGAGTTTACATATCTTAATAGCTTCTTTAGCATTTAATTCGCAAGCATCTAGTTTAACTATAATACGGTTCGTGCTATTCTGAAATTTCACAGAATCACTGCTTCTATATATTGTAATGTCAGCATATTCAGTAGAATAATCTGAAGGAGTTTTTGCTGCTAACAAATCAATTAAACTACATAGATTATAATATTTAATAACAGCCTCATTATTTGACTTATTTTCAAAAAATAACCTATACCTTTCTGATTTTAGTATTGTAGAATGAACATTTTCACATGATTTGTAGCTAACTGATATTGTCTCAATTCCTTTTTGAGCGTGTTTTGTCATGAAAGATTTGATAGCATTTGCTGAGAAATTATAATCACTAATATCTCTAATTAAAGTAGTCAAATAATTCTTTATTAACCATTTTGTCCTAACATTATAGATGTGATCAGAAATTATTTTTTGTAAATTTTGGATTAAAAATAATATGATAGCACCTATAAATCCACTTAAAAGATTATCTAGAGTTAGTATTGGCATATATGTTAAGTGTAATATTCAATAACAATTAGATTTATATTTAAATATCTTGGAAAATTAAGATGCATTACTCCTCCATAAAACCAATCGTTCCCCCAACCCAATCAAAGTCGGCGTTGTAACGGACGCCGATCATTTTTCCTTTGCTTAACCTTGCCAGGTTAATACAAAGCTGAGGCTCACCACCGTCAGGCCATAAATACATCATCCTGATTTCGACCTTTACCCCACCATCAGGTGCCTGTACGGCTGGCTCGTAATTTACTTTTCTTTGTAAAATCCAGTTTTCAGGATCTTTGATGTTGGAAATGTCCGCTTCGGTTACATCAATAATAACGCCCATGCCGGCGAAGGAAAATAGCGGCTTTAATACATAGTTTTCTAAATCGCCGGGAATCGCTTTTTTTTCGTTTAAAAAACGTGTTTCGGGTACAAATTCGCTTTTTAAAAACGGCATAGTGTATTTGCTGATCCGGTAAAACCAATTGGGATGTGCTACCCATTCGATATCCAGTTCGTCGCGCGGATCGAAACTGTTGTTAAAAATTTCGGCG
Source organism: Pedobacter alluvionis (assembly GCF_003664035.1). Taxonomy (GTDB): domain Bacteria; phylum Bacteroidota; class Bacteroidia; order Sphingobacteriales; family Sphingobacteriaceae; genus Pedobacter; species Pedobacter alluvionis. The sequence continues at coordinate 1,049,593 of NZ_RCCK01000011.1, read as the reverse complement.
TTATCTGCTACTTCGTCAAAAATTAAACGGTTATAAATTCTTTTCAACTGGATCTTTTTGCCATCTTCTTCGTAAAAAAGCTGCTTGCCTACCTTTTTGATGTCTTCCAGTGCCAAAATCTTAATGTCCAATAATTTTTGGGTGACAAAAAAATCGATGGCTGTTTTTTGGTTAGGTGCATCCACATCCATCAAGGCCACTTCTTCTGGCTGATGTTTGCCAATAATCACTTCTTTAAGCAGCTTAATGTATTTTTCTTCGTTAAAGCCGTTTAAAAAATAATTAACCGAATGATCTATTTCAAAACTGGTTTGAAAGGTTTTTGCTAAATGATGCTGAAATCCGTACAGAGAAGGGAAGCCCTGCATTTCGATCAACATAGGGGTGAGTTCTCCATTTTTATCTTTACAAATGCCAAAATCAAAAGTTAAAAAATGAGGCTGTTCATTTTCATTAGGTACGTTCCAATCTGTTGGAATTGCTTTTTGAGTAAGCGCTTTGAAATTGGGTTGCTTAATCAGGTTTATAATTTCTTCTCCTGCTGCAATTAATTTTTCTTTTAAAGCTTTCGGAACAAAAACAGGTGTTTCTGCGACCCGGAAAGGAATTGAGGGATAGCCAATTTGTAATTCGGTAAGGAAGTTTTGATACTTCTCTTCGGTAAACTGCAGGTTATATTTTTGGCGTTGAGCAGGTATCATAGGTTTTTGTGTTTGATTTCTGTTGCAGAATCCGTCATTTCAAGAGAGTGATCGTCATTTCGACCGTAGTGGAGAAATCTTTTAAGCTTCTTTAATAGATTTCTCCATTTCGCTACGCTCCATCCGATAGTTATCGGATCGAAATGACGGCTATATGCAAGAAAGATTGCTTCACTCATTCGCTCAATCCACTTCTTCAGTTCGCAATGAAGATTGTGTTTGCAAATCTCCAATTGCTTTTTGTAAGAAATTAGGTAAAATAACGCTTTGCGTAAGCACAATCCTTGCCGGATCGTCTAAGCTGTTTAACATATCCAGGTATTTTTGTTCGCCATGCATGTCAACAATTGCTTTTTTCTTTTCTTCCTGAAGTAAGTACATCTTCATACCCACCGGATCGGCTTCTGGATGGAACTGTGTGCCAATGATTTCATCTGAAAAGCGGATCGACATCATACAGCGTTCTAAATCGACATGTTTACGTTCCTTTTCGATGGCTAACAGTTTTGCGCCTTTTTTCTCAAAAGCAGCAAAATCTGGTTCTATTACTTGCCAATCTCTGCTGTCGACAGAAAAGAAAGGGTTGGTGATGCCATTAAAAATTTCGTCTCTTTCTCCATCTTCAGTCAAGGTGATCGGGAAAATACCAAAAGCATTCGATCGTCTTTCTGTTACATTGCCCAACTCATATTTTCTACAAGCCAATTGAAAGGAATGGCAGATCAAAAAAGCATATTTTTTTCTTTCGTCGCTTTTTTGGTTAAAAACTTCAACCTGATCGAGCAGATTAAAGAAAGCATTTTCCCATTGTTCGCCCTTACTTTCAATCGGGCTTCCTGGTCCGCCGCTAGAAATATAAGCATCGTAACCAATGTCCGGGATTTCTCCTTTTTGCCTTAAATCAAAAATATCAAAGGTTAAATCGATATTGTTTTCAATTCTGAAACGGGATAAAATTTCTTGAATTCCCCGCATGCCCTGATTAGGTGCGCCGTTATTCATGTCAATAACGGCTACCTTTAACGCTCTTTTATCCATTATAAAATTACTTTGCACCAATAAGTGTTTGAGTAGTAATATAATCTACCACTGCCTCAAAGCTGCCAGTTTGCTGGTAAACAGCCAACTGTCTGTCTGCACCGGTGCCATGTTCCAAGATTTTGTGGACATAACTAATATCTTCGCGGCAGCCCAAATCATCCACCACATCATCTACAAAATCCAATAGTTCTAAAACAAGGTTCCGGCAGTTAACTTCCATTTCTTTACCAAAATCGATCAAATTGCCATCAATCCCATAACGCGCAGCCCGCCATTTGTTTTCGTTAATCAATGCTCTTGAATAACTGATAAACTCCATATTCTGCAAACGCAGTTTATACAGTTTAGCACATAAAGCCTGAAATAATGCGGTGAAAGCCATGGTTTCATCAATCAGCATTGGGCAATCGCATATTCTGAATTCTACGGTATCAAAAAATGGATGTACGCGGATGTCCCACCAGATCTTCTTTGCATTGTCCATGCAATTGGTTTTGATGAGCAGTTTTACATAATTATCGTAATCTTCAATGCTATTAAAAATATCAGGGATGCCTGTACGTGGGAATTTATCGAATATTTTAGTCCTGAAAGATTTATAACCTGTGTTCCGCGATTCCCAGAAAGGAGAATTGGTTGATAAAGCAAAAACGTGTGGTAAAAAATACCTCACCTGATTGGCGATGTGAATAGCCAGTTCGCGCGATTGGAAGCCTACATGTACGTGCAAGCCAAAAATAAGGTTAGAACGTGCAGCCTCCTGTAATTCGTTCACAATCTCGTTATAACGGGGATGTTCAGTAATTAACTGTTTTTCCCAGTGCGAGAAGGGATGCGTACCAGCAGCTCCAATCCTTAAGCCTTGTTCTCCGGCAAGCTGTGAAACTGTATAACGCAGTTGAGAAATCTCTTTGCGCGCTTCTGTAGTGGTTTTACAAATACCCGTTCCAACTTCTACTACCGCCTGGTGCATTTCTGCTTTAACCTGGTCTTTGTGAATCTTTTGGGCAGCTTCTACAATTTTTTGATCATGAGAAGTAAGCTCTCTGGTAACGGGATCAATTACCATATATTCTTCTTCTATGCCCAGCGTAAACTCATTCATGTTATATTGATTAGAATTTAAATCCCAATTATTTTTTTGCCGCTGCCTTTTTAGGCTTTGCAGGCGCTTTCTCTGTTGTTGCAGTTTTAGCCTTTTCAGTAGCGGTAACTTTTTTTGGTGCGGCTACTTTAGCAACATTTGAGTTGGCTATTAATGGTTTACCACCAACTGACGATTTGATGTATTCACCCCAGGTTAAATTGTCTTGTCCGTCTTTTTGTGCTTTAGCCCTTTCAATGGCATAATTTGCAGTGGTTTCTACTACCCAGTCAAAATTTTCCTGACCAACACTTTTAATGTCCGCATCAGGTGCAGGGTTACAGAAATCGATTGCAATAGGCACTCCATCGCGCACAGCGAATTCAACAGTATTAAAGTCGTAGCCCAAATATTTGCATAATTTTAAGGTGTATTCTTCTACTGTTTTAAGCAATTTCGGATCCGGTGATTTACCTTCTGTTGCATAACGTAAATGATGTGGATTGCGTGGATCGTACTGCATAATACGAACGTATTTGCCGCCTATACAATAACACCTAAAGTATTCTTCGAAAATAATTTCTTCCTGCAAAAGCATCACCAGTTGTTGGGTGCCACTGTGTTTATCAAAAAAATCTTCTTTATCATGAAGTTTATAAACATCTCTCCAGCCACCACCATCGTAAGGTTTCATATAGGCGGGAAAACCAGTATACTCAAAAATGGCATCCCAATCTAAAGGCATGGTGAGGTTTGAAAACGATTCCCCGGTTGTTCCTGTAGGATGCTCGCGTGATGGGATTAAAGCTGTTTTGGGCACGGGTACACCAATTTGTTCGGCCAGCGCGTTATTGAAAAATTTTTCATCGGCACTCCACCAAAATGGGTTGTTGATTACGGCAGTTCCGGTAATGGCAGCATTTTTTAACGAGGCGCGGTAAAATGGTACATCCTGCGAAATACGGTCGATAATTACGGAATAACCCAGTGGCACATTCTGAAATATTTTGTCTATTTTAACCGCTTCTGCGGTAATGCCTTTTTCTGCTTTTTGATTGATCCTTTCGATTACTGCTTCAGGAAAAGAACGCTCCTGTCCGAATAAAATCCCTATTTTTTTCATTGGTATATTTTAAGTTTAATTGTTTAAGCATTATGGTTAATTGCTTAACTGGTTAATCGATTAATTGTTTGATGATTATATCCTAAATCGACTCGGGACTTAAGATTGCCGACTTTAGACTAAACTAAAGCTGTGCAATATAATTAGGAAACATTTCTCTCCAGATAGGCCAATCATGATCAGCATTTTGTCTGATATCTAACCAGTGGTCAATGCCCTTCTTGTTTAAAATATCCGATAGGCGCTCATTATCTGGTCTGCACATATCACGGTCTGTTGTACCCAACACAATTTTCATGTAATGCAGTTCTGGGTTGCTGTTGTTTAAAAGGTTATCTACAGGATTATTAAAATAAACATCATCATTGTAAAAACCTTCCAGCTGGCCGGAGATATCGAAAGCGCCACTCATGCTAAACATATGGCTAACCAACCAGGGATGTCGGAAGGCAAAATTTGCAGCATGATAACCTCCAAAACTGCAGCCAGCAGTAATAATTTTACTATGCCCGGTTTCGTGCCTTGCCAAAGGCGCTACCTCTTCCAGTAAATACTTGTCGTACCAAATGTGGTTTTTGACCCTGTCGGCAGGATGGATACCTTTGTTGTACCAACTCAATTTGTCAACGCCATCAGGACAATAAATTTTGATTTTTCCTTCGTTGATAAATCCCTCAACAGAATCTATCAATTTGAAATCTTTAGTTTCAAAATATCGACCCATACTTGTTGGGAACAGTAGGACAGGTATACCACCGTGACCAAAGATGAGCATGTCGATTTCGCCGTTTAAATTCGGACTATACCATTTCTTATGTTCTTCTTTAACCATAATAAAAATTGAATGATTAAGGTATAAATTAAAATCTACAAAAGGAATTGTTTAAGGAGTAAAATAATACAAATTAAACGCTATTGTAAAAATTAACCCATGATAATTAATAGTTTACAGAGATTTGTACCTTTGCAGCCTAATTCTGAGGCAATAGCCACGTGATAGGGGATTTGATTATGATGTACACCACAATTTTATCGGTAAAAGTTAATACCAGTAACTTTAAAATACCCTCTGCTTACTTAAAGCATGAGGTAGAAATAGATATTTATACACCTGAAGGTATTTTAGGAAACGAGAAAATAGAGCTTCTTTTATTAAATGACGGACAGGATGTAGCCAAAATGAATTTCCGCCGGATTTTGGAAGAAGCGCACCATGGTAAAAGAAACCATAGGTTAATTGTTGTGGCCATTAAGGCTTCGGAAGAACGACTGATGGAGTATGGTGTTGCTGGGGTTCCTGATTTTAAAGGCCGGGGTGCAAAGGCTGACTTATACGCCGATTTTGTGATCAAGGAACTTTTACCTTTCGTTAAAAAGAAAATTGCGATGCCGATAACAGGCAAGGTAGGTTTTGCAGGATTTTCTTTGGGTGGCTTATCTGCGTTTGATATTGCCTGGAATAATCCTTCGGCTTTTGATGCTATCGGTGTTTTTTCGGGTGCATTCTGGTGGAGAAAAAAAGACCTGGCCGAGGGTTATACCGATGCTGACCGCATTATGCACCAGCAGTTGGAAAATACTTCTACCAAGCCGGATATGAAATTCTGGTTAATGACGGGAACAGAAGACGAAAAGGCCGACAGGAATAAAAACATGATCATCGATTCTATAGACGATACCATTGACGTTGTTAAAATCCTCCTGAATAAAGGTTACAAAAGACCAGAAAATGTTTTTTATTATGAAAAAGTTGGTGGCAAACACGATGTTCCAACCTGGGAAAGTGTAATGCCAGCCTTTTTGGACTGGGCGTTTGAGGTTTAGTTAGAACTTCGTAAAATCCCAAGAGGTCGTCATTTCGAGCGGAGTGCAACGAAGTCGAGAAATCTATCTTGAGATAGACCTCTCCATTCCACTGCGTTTCAGTCGAGATGACGCTTGTTATAAAAAAAATATTTACTCATACTTCAAAAAAATACCGGTATCAAATATCGTCCATAGACAGCTGCGTTGACCGCAGGATTTTAAAGCCGCATTTGCCCAGGTATTACAGGTTTTAAATATGCTATAACTTCCTTTGGCTTCATAAAACGCATCTCCAATATCATAATGGATGTTTGATTTCACATTGATCAAATGGCCTGCTGCATCTTTTTTGAAGCTATTTAAGATATACTCAACAAGTTGTTTGTATTGTACATGGCTAATCATAATTTTTTTGCAGCTGGCATCTTCCCCTATGTTTTTGTAATAAGTGATGTGCATCGCCGATGTGCTTAATCCGGATATTGCCCTTAGACCATTGCTTAGTTTAAGGTCAGAAAATTCCGGCGTTTCGAGGTAGAATTTTTTATCACCCCAGCCTATAGCCAGGAATTGATAAGTGCTATCGGCTTCAAGCGTATTTTGATAATTGATTTCTTTTGTCCAGTTGATCTGTTCGGTAACCGCAGGAACAACAATATCTGTGTGTACGCCATTTGTCATAATATAAATGGCAATTTCTTTTGGGTTTGTTGGATTGGCATTTACGGTAATACGTGAGCAGCAAAAAGCAGTGAGGAAGTAAATCCCAATCAATGCGATAAAAGCCATTAAAAACCTGCCTGTATATTTTAAAACCTTTTTATTCATTCCGATCTATTTGTTTACGATTAATACGCCAGCGGCATTTTTGGTAACCCAATCTGCTGAATAATTTTGTCTATCGATTTTATTGATGGCAGTATCGAAAAACATGATTTTTTGTGGCTTTAACTTATTCCTATCTTAACAACATGATAAAAGGATTATTTGAAACACATATTTACGTAGAAAACTTAGAAAGATCGATCGAATTTTATAGCAATGTTTTAGGTTTAATACAATGCCATTATGAAGAAGAACGCAGAATTGCCTTTTTCTGGGTAGGCAAACCCCGGGAAGCCATGTTGGGGATTTGGGAAAAACCAAAAACCGAAATTGATATCAGGCATTTTGCATTCCGTTGTGAGGTGGATGATGTGCTGAATAAATCAGTTCAATTTCTCGAATCTAAAAACCTCCAGCCTTATAATTTTCTTAAAAGTGGAAATCACGAACCTATGGTTTTCGCCTGGATGCCGGCTTTAGCTATTTATTTTAACGATCCTGATGGGCATGCATTGGAGTTTATTGCCATTTTGGAAGGAGAAGCGAAGCCGGAGCTGGGGGTGATTTCTTATTCGGAATGGATGAGCGCTAATTAAGGCTGATTAGCACTTGGTTTGAAAACATTAATAGTATGAGTAGCCGAGTGATTTAAACCCGATGGAAACGGCAGCTCCGAATTTTTTATGAGGACTATAGTGCACAGCGGGGCCGAAGCCAACCTAAGTGCTACTACAATTGCTTTTCTAATTAAAGATGAGATAATTACAACATTATCATAGCATTAAATAGCGAGCCATATAGTAGAAATACCATTTTTAAACACTATCTTTGCGCCAAATTTATAGGCGCATTTTATGCAAAAGATTAGAAATATAGCTATTATAGCACACGTTGACCACGGTAAAACCACTTTGGTTGATAAAATTTTACACTCTTGTTCTGTTTTTCGTGATAACGAACAAAAAGGAGAATTAATACTAGATAACAACGATTTAGAGCGTGAACGTGGGATCACTATCGTATCTAAAAACGTATCGGTACAATATAAAGACGTAAAAATTAACATTATCGATACACCTGGTCACGCGGATTTCGGCGGTGAGGTTGAGCGTGTATTAAAAATGGCTGATGGTGTACTTTTACTTTGCGATGCTTTTGAAGGTGCAATGCCTCAAACACGTTTCGTAACGCAAAAAGCTTTGGCATTAGGTTTAAAACCAATCGTGGTGGTAAACAAAGTGGATAAAGAAAACTGTCGCCCGGAAGAGGTTTATGAGCAGATTTTCGAATTATTCTTTAACCTTGAGGCAACTGAAGATCAATTGGATTTCCCGGTAATCTATGGTTCATCTAAACAAGGATGGATGAGTACTGACTGGCAGAAACCAACTACAGATATTTTCGCATTGTTAGATGCGGTTGTGGCTAATATTCCACCTGCACCAATTAACGATGGAACTTTACAAATGCAAATTACTTCGTTAGATTATTCTTCTTTCGTAGGTCGTATTGCAATCGGTCGTGTTCACCGTGGTACAATTAAAGAAAACCAACCGGTTACTTTAATTAAACGCGATGGCAAAATCGTTAAAACAAGAGTTAAAGAACTTTACACTTTCGAAGGTTTAGGAAAAATCCGTACTCAGGAAGTTAGTTCCGGCGATATTTGTGCAGTTGTAGGTATTGATGGTTTTGATATTGGTGATACCATCGCTGATTTCGAGGCACCAGAGCAATTACCGGTAATTAGCATTGATGAGCCAACAATGAATATGTTGTTCACCATTAACAACTCCCCATTCTTTGGTAAAGAAGGTAAATTAGTTACTTCTCAACGTATCAAAGATCGTTTGATGAAAGAAATGGAAAAAAATCTTGCACTTAAAGTTGTTGAAACCCAAGGCGCAGATTCATGGTTAGTTTATGGCCGTGGTATTCTCCATTTATCGGTATTAATCGAAACGATGCGTCGTGAAGGTTACGAGTTACAAGTTGGTCAGCCACAGGTTATCGTTAAAGAAATCGATGGTAAAAAACATGAGCCAATTGAAACTTTAATCGTTGATGTACCGGGTGAGGTTTCTGGTAAAGTAATTGAATTGGTAACCCAACGTAAAGGTGAGTTGCTGATTATGGAGCCAAAAGGGGATTTACAACATTTAGAATTCGAAATTCCGTCTCGTGGTATTATCGGTTTACGTAACAACGTATTAACTGCTACTGCTGGTGAAGCGATTATGGCTCACCGTTTTAAAGCTTACGAGCCTTGGAAAGGTGTAATTCCTGGTCGCTTGAATGGCGTTTTAATCTCTATGGATAAAGGTATGACTACTGCTTATTCTATTGATAAATTACAGGATAGAGGTCGTTTCTTTGTAGATCCAGGAACTGATATTTACGAAGGTCAGATTTTAGGAGAGCACATCCGCGATAACGATTTAGTTATTAACATCGTTAAAGGAAAAGCATTAACCAACATGCGTGCTTCTGGTACAGATGATAATGCTCGTATCGCACCTGCAATTAAATTCTCGTTGGAAGAGGCTATGGAATATATCCAGGCTGATGAGTATATCGAAGTTACGCCGCAAAGCATGCGTTTACGTAAAATTCTTTTAACAGAGCAGCAACGTAAAAATAACGGTAGATAGTACGCTTAACCCCTAAATCCCCTAAAGGGGGATTTACAATATAGCTTACTAAAGCCTCGATGTAAATCGGGGCTTTTTTGCGTTTTACCAATTAGTATTAATAATAGAGCATAACAAATTGCTGTCTGTTTTACCACTTGAGGCATCTAAGAACATCTGAGCTGGGTGTCTATTTCTAGTGTGAACTAAGATGGCTTAGGTGGTCAGAAATAGAAAAACAAGTTTGCTTTTTGTTTAATCAAGTCTAGGGCGAATTTAGGAGGTGTAAAAATAATTAGGAAAGCAATTTGAATACCTTTTTTAAAGTCAGTCCTTCTTTTCGCTAAATCCCCGATGAAACCTGTGAAACAAGCAAGTACACCATAAAAAAACAAAAAATAGTGCTTAAATCGGGGATACCGCTGCAATAAGGTTTAGAATCGTCAGGGCTGTGCTCATAGGTTTGGCTGTCATTAAGTGTATAGCCTTAGGATTTTAATGGGAAGAACAGAACTTGAGGTGCCTAGTTTGCCAATTGATTTTTAATCAGATCTGCCATTTTCTGTCAGCATTTTTTCATAAAACTTATGGGAATAAAAAACTAACAATCGGATGGCAATTAATTTTGCCCTCAGCTTTAATTTTGTGTCTTTCCAAGCAAACTAATCGTTCCCATCATGATTAATAAAGGGTTATCCAAAATGGGTATATTTTTATTAAATATGCTCTCGCTGTTTCCGCTATTTATTTTATATAGATTGGCAGATGCATTTTATGTGTTAATTTTTTATGTTTTTGGCTACCGTAGAAAAGTGGTTAAAGAAAATCTGGTTAATGCTTTTCCAGAGAAAACCACCACTGAACTTTATGCTATAGAAAAACGGTTCTATAAATTTTTGGCTTCACTTTTTATCGAAGTGATCAAAATGAAAAGCATCTCCAAGAAAGAGCTTAATAAAAGGGTGAAATTTAAAAATACCGATCTGGTAGAAGCCTATCTTAAAAATAACGAAAGTGTAATTTTCTGTTCATCACATTATGGCAATTATGAATGGGTATGCATGGCTATTGGTTTAAACTTTTCCGGCAAACATTACCCAATTTATAAACCGCTGAGTAGTGAAGCTTTTGATAATTGGTTTTTGACCATGAGAAGTAAATTTGGCAACAATATGGTGTCGATGCGCCAAACTTTAAGGGCTATACAGGCGAGTAAAAATGAACCGACCATGTTTACTTTTGGAAGCGATCAGGCGCCTTCAAAAGATGAATCGAACTACTGGACAATGTTTTTAAATCAGGAATCTTCCATCCAGTTAGGAGTTGAGAAAATAGCCAGAAAAACAAACCGTCCTGTTTTTTACCTAAAAATAAATCATTTAAAAAGGGGCTATTACGAAGTAGACTGTGTTCCGATCTGTTTAAATCCTGCTGAAACTGCTGAATTTGAAATCACTGAAATGCATACCCACTTTTTGGAAGATATGATCAAAGAAGCGCCGGCTTATTGGTTGTGGAGCCACCGAAGGTGGAAATATAAACCAGTACCGAAAGTTTCGAAAGTTACTGCCGAAGATCAGATTATAATGGATACAATGGCTTAAGGCATTACTTTGTTTTAAGTGAAATCTAATATTGTACAGCATAATTTTTAAATATTTTATATTTGGGAGTATAAAAGCTGCCGATGAAAATCTTCAAAAAAATACTCTTAACCCTGATATATTCCTTCTTTTTATTGCTTTTTGCGCTCCTGCTTTGGAAGCCATACCTCAGAAGGGTATTAAGATATAGAACGCCCAGCGCCGAAACTTATAAAGTTTTTCCACAGGAAGTTTCGCATAAAAGTGATTCGGCTTTTCATTTTATCAGACCTGTAAAACAACGGAACGATCTGGATACACTTCATGTATTAGATGGAAATAACCGATCCATTCCCTTAAAAGACTATTTAAAAAATGGACATGTCAATGTTTTTATCGTGATCAGGAATGATAGTGTTTTATATGAACGATACGATAAGGGTTATAGCGATAGCACCTTAAAGAGTATATTTTCAGGAGCTAAGAGTATGATTTCTATTGCTATTGGTCAGGCATTGGCAGATCATAGTATTAAAAGCTTAGATGATAAAGTAACACAATACATTCCTGAATTAAAATCGAACCCTGCCTTTGCGCAAATTACTTTAAAAAATCTCCTGGAGATGAAATCGGGGCTTGAATTTCAGGATGCGTTGGGTGGGATTGTAAAGGCATTTTTCTCTGATGAAGCCAAATATTATTATACTGATGATATGAAAGCGCAGTTGATGAAAGTTAAACTGGTAAATAAGCCCGGTACGGTTTGGGTCTACAAAAGTATCGATCCGATTTTATTGGGCTGGGTTTTAAAGAAGGCAACGGGTAAATCAGTAGCGCAGTATTTTGAAGCAAATGTGTGGAAACAGATCGGCACTCAATATAATGCTACCTGGGGGCTAGATCAGGTAAACGGTTTAACCAATACTGCCAGCCGGTTTCAGGTAACGGCGATTGATTTCGCTAAAATCGGGCGTTTATATTTGAATAAAGGGAAATATCATGGAAAGCAGGTTGTGCCGGAAGATTGGGTAAATCAATCTGTTAATATTGGTGCTGAAAAACCAGCATCCGCAAAAGGCTGGCAAAAATCAGCTCATCATTACCTTTGGTGGATTCCGCAGGAAGGGGACAAGGGAGATTATGCTGCTGAAGGTATGCTGGGGCAAAGGCTATATATTGATCCAAAAACGAATACCATTATTGTGCAGTTCGCCGATCATGGAGCAGGTAATTATCCTTACCGGAAAATCAGCAGGTATCTGAGTGGATTCCCATTTAGTTATCCGAAGGGTTAATAACCACTGAGAACACCGAGTTTTCACAGAGAAAGATGAGTTAAGCAGACTATTCGTTCGCTACGGACTCAGGAATAGATAATATTTCCATGTGTTCCGTGCTTTCGTGGCCAATATATTATTTCACATTTAAACTATCCTCTGTTTTCTCTGTGATATTTCTTCGTGAACTTTGTGGTAAAAAAATATATACATATTTCCATAAAACAGTACATTGCCACTACATGGAAAATAATGATGTAAAAATTTCAAAAAAGAAGCCGATTTTTCCGGTTACACCTGCTTTGCAGAAATATTTGCGTACTTATCAGCGCGAAGCCAAATTACCCATCAGTTATAACGACTTGATGCAGTTTAACGAGGCTTTCCCTTTAATGGATAAGTTTGGTAAAGATTCGCTCTGGGAAGGGCCGATTTATGCGCAGGATCTAATTGAAAGATTGCATGATGGTTTAAAGGAAATTTATGCAAATCTTAAAGCATCGGGTAACCTGCGTATTGTTGAACATAAATACATCGATAAAATAGAGTATTGTACTTTTGGCAATACCCATCCTTTCCGTATCCGGATTGTAAACCGTTTGAATGATGTTTATGATTACTTCTACATTAAAAAAGCGGATGCCTCTCGAATTTACGGTTTAGAGATGGAAGAAATCCTGTCACCAAATCAGGTAAATTATCTGGTAGATGGCAATACCTTGGTAGAAGAGCATATTGCCGGAATCCCAGGAGATGTTTTTACCAAAGGACAGTTGTATACACCAGAGTTTAACCCTACCCGTATTGCAAAAGAGTTTGTGAAGTTTAATGAGCGCTGTTTGATTATGCTTTTAGGCGACATGCGTGCTTATAACTTTGTGGTACAAATTACCCCCGATTTTGATGATATCCAGTTCCGTATCCGGGCTATAGACTTTGATCAGCAGTTTTACGAAGGTAACCTGAAGGTTTATTTGCCCCAGTTTTTTAAAGAGAATCTGCCTTATGTAAAAATGAGCATGGAGCAATTGACGGAGAAAACGGTACTCCAATACCAACAGGAAGAACGCTCGTCCATTGTACACCGGGTAAGGAGTGAGCGACACCGGTTAACTGATCTCCGCGACGTTTCGAACAAAGAAGAACTCACCACGCCGGAAAATATCGCTTTGTTAAAACAGGGCATGAGCGATTATTTTAAGGATACGAATTATCTTCGCTGTAAAACCATGACCGACATTATCGAACTGAATATTAAAAATATCATCAGGCAGGTAAAGCTTTAAGAAATAATTGGTTAAATTACATCTCAAAATCAAACCTTTATGTTATGAAAAATATAATTCTTTACAGTTTTTTTATTTTATTTATTAGTACTGCTTTTAAACCGGATACACCACCTGCAAGTGCCGATGCGATATTAACCAAAGCAATTGCCAAAGCCAAAAAAGAAAAGAAATACGTTTTTGTATTATTTCATGCTTCCTGGTGTGGCTGGTGCCATAAAATGGATGATAGTATGAACGATCCGGAAATTAAAGCTTATTTTGAGAAAAGTTACGTAATTGAGCATTTAACGGTATTCGAATCGAAAGGAAAAGAAAACCTTGAAAATCCTGGTGCTGCCGAATTGTTGAAGAAGTATAAAAGTGATGGTTTCGGCATTCCGGTGTGGTTTATTTTTGATGCCAATGGCAAATTAATTGTTGATTCACATCTCCGTCCCGAGGGAACGGGATTGGAAGTAAAAGGTCAAAATATCATTGGTTGCCCTGCTTCTAAGGAGGAAATAAAGGCCTTTACGGATGCGCTCAAAAAGACGTCTAAATTAAATGATGCAGAATTAGCAAAAATAACTGAACGTTTCAGGAGAAACGATCCAAAATATAAAGGGTAATTACAAGATTGTTTAATCCGCACTGACCTTTTTAGTGGTGTTGGATGTTACCATCCGACATTGAAAACGGTTCTGTCAGGTAATTCCATTTTATAGAGAATAAGGTAACATCTGACGGCACAAAAGAACAGGTTAAAATAAAAACGGCTGGCAATTTGCCAACCGTTTTTGAGTGAATCTAGAAAGAGCGTCCAAAGTTTTTAGGCGTGCTGCCCTTCATGAACACCTTCGGCAAATTCCTCTACAATTTTATCATTAAAAGCAGGTAAATCCTTTGGTGTACGGCTCGTAACCAAACCTTGATCAACCACTACTTCTTCATCAGACCATATCGCTCCGGCATTGATCAGATCCTGCGAAATATTTTTTACCGAAGTTAATTTTCTGCCCTGCACTACATCTGCATTAATCAAAGTTTGAGGGCCATGGCAAATGGCGGCAACTGGTTTACCATCGGCAAAGAATGTTTTTACAAAAGCCAGGGCATCTTCGTTAACACGTAACTGATCGGGATTGATTACGCCGCCTGGCAAAAGTAAGCCATTATAATCATCAGCATTTGCTTCTGCAATGGTTTTATCTACATCAACTTCTATCGACCAGTGGTCTTGGTCCCAGGCTTTTATTTTTCCACTTTTTGAGGAGATAATGTGAACGGTTGCTCCTTCTTCTTTTAACCTTTTAACTGGTTCGGTTAATTCTACTTCTTCAAATCCGCTTTCTGAAAGTACAGCAATAGTGCGGTTACTTAATTGTCCCATAATCTTTAATGTTTTTAATAGGTGATGTATTAAAGACAGTTGAGAAAAATTATTGTTTCAGAAATTTGAGATTATTAGAAAATCTCAATTGTTGTTTTCTTATCGAGTTCTTGAAAATAGAATGCATCAAAAATCACTCTGCTTACAATAGTTTTGATAAAAATAGCATCTTTAAAATTATCCAAACCATAAGTGAAAACTAGCGAATCAAGGTGTTTTTCCTCTTTAAAACCGATTGATTTAAGTACAGCCCTGGAGTTTTTATCTAAGATGTGCTGTTTTTTAAGCTTTTTAATATTAGTAACTGATAACAAAATTTCTTTATCCATGCGTTTAAACAATAAGGCCAATTTATTTTCTTTTTTCAAGTTGAAAATAAATCCTTCAATCTTCTGTTCTGCCAAATCAAATATAACATCATCAAACTCTTGCCCATCGTTAAAATAACCTGGTTTATAACTATTTAGTTGATCTAATTTCTGGTCAATCTGAGCAAGCATGTGAGTTCTGTACTCATTAGATTCTTCCAGCTCACTTTTTTTAACGAAAAAATCAATTGTTCTTTTTAATTGTTCTTTTTCTTGTGCATACGGATCAATTAATGATTTAATCAATGCAATCTGGCGTTGTATCCTATTTAGATTTTTAGAATTTATATGAATTGCTATATAATCATTGTCAATCCGGTCTTCTTCAATTATAGACTCGATTAATTTTTTTTCCTGTTCATAGATAGAGAGTAGCTCGTTAATTTCTTCATTCATAAGCTAATCATTTGTCCTACGGTGCTTAACAAAATATAAGGCTAAATTACCTGCAATGATAATATGATTAAAGATATTCGGTACTAAACCATAATATTTGGTGAAGATTTTAAACCGCTCTTTTAAACTCTCGCGGTGTTTTTTCTTGCTCATGCCACCAACCAGGTATTTGGCTACGTACCGGTGAACATTAACGATATTAGATGCCTTTTTTGCTGCTTTGATAATCCAGTCGATATCTGAGCTATATTTATAGGTTAAATCGTAAGGAGTAATAATGCTGCGGCGGATGTAAATGGCCTGGTGGCTAATGTTCATGCCGTATTTAAAGCTGGTCCAATCAAATTCCTCGGGTGCTTCATGCCTTCTGCGGCCAAGATTTTCCCAGTTATCGTTGTACATTTCTGTTTCCCCGTAGTAAATATCGGCACCGGGAGCAGAGGCAAAAACATCTTCTACTGTTTGTTCGTCATAAATCTCATCGCCAGAATTCATAAACAAAACATAATCGCCTGTTGCCAGGGCTAAACCTTTGTTCATAGCATCATAAATGCCTTTGTCGGGTTCTGATACGATTTTCGAAATCTGATCTTTGTAACGCTCAACAACCTGCAGCGTGCCATCAGTTGATGCGCCGTCTATTACAATATATTCGATTTTTTTATAGGTCTGTTTAAGGATAGATTGAATGGTACGTTCGATATCGCGAACGTTATTATATACAATGGTGATGATTGTTAATTTGGACATGGGTTAATCCATTAGTTTTTTAAAGGTTTCAGCATCTGGGATTAAACCTTTAAATGCTTTAGGTAATGTTGCGCTGGTTTTGTAAGTAGAAACACCCATTGCTTTGTTGAAATCGCGGAATGAAAATTCTACAATTTTGTTTTTCTTTTCTTTGCAAAGTATGATGCCGATTGATGGCTGCTCGTGTGGCTGTTTAACATATTCATCAAGAGCAGATAAATAGAAATTCATTTTGCCCAAATACTCAGGTTTGAATTTTCCGGTTTTTAGTTCGAAAACAACCAAACATTGTAAACGGCGGTTAAAAAACAAAAGATCTAAAAAATATTCCTCGTCTTCAACAATCAATCTATACTGGTTGCTAATAAAGGCAAAATCGGTTCCTAGCGACATTAAAAACTTTTTAATATTCTGTACTATTCCACTTTCTAAAACCCGTTCATCTTCCTCGTCAGTATCTTCTATATTAATAAAGTCTAATAGGTATTCATCTTTGAAAGATTGTAGCGCTTTGTTCCTTATCTCTTCGTTAGAAATCGTTTTTAAAAAGTTATTTGGTAAACTACCCGAATTGCTAAAAGATTTGTTTTTAAGTTGATGCTTTAAGGTAGCCAAGCTCCAGAATTCTGTAGCTGTTTTTTGGATGTAGTATATCTTTTCCTCTAAAGTTTCAGTAGCTTGGATTAGCTCTACATGATGTGAAAAGCTTAGTTTAAAAAAATGATTTTCAATTTGGTCCAACAGTGTTGGCCTAAATTCAATTTCTTCAATATCAATGATGGATAATTGTCCCTTTACCGATGGCTTAGTTAGAAAATATTCTTCCCAGGATTCAAAAAAGAACCTCATTCTTTTTATACCTGTAGCCGAGAATCCCCGTAAACCTGGTAGTTCGGCTTGTAAATCATTAGAAAGGTTATCAATAACCTTTGCTCCCCATTTTTCTTTCTTTGTCTTTTCTGAAATAAATTTACCAACCGTAAAATATAACAGCAAAAGTTCTTTATTTACTAAAGTAGCGGCTTTATACCGGCTCGATAAAATAGCCGATTTTAATGCCTTAATACTTTCAGAATAATTTGCGATGCTTTCCATTAAACAGTTTCAGTCGGTATAAATTTAATAAAGATTGACCAAATTTTTATTCATAGAAAAGAAAATGAGATTTTGCCAACCGAATTGTAAATCGAGCTGTACGGTTTTATTAAAATATTGAGTTATTTCGGCTGTAAATCAATCAATGTTTCGTAAAGATGGATGTGTTCTGCGGCAATAACTTCTTCCGAGAAATCGGTTAAAATACTCAACCTAGCTGCCTTTTGGATATCTTCTTTATTTGGGCGGTGATACAACCACTCAATTCCGTTTGCCAGATCTTCGGCATTTTGATACTCGGCCAGGTAACCATTCTGCATGTGTTTTACCATATCCGGAATCCCTCCTGTGGTAAAGGCAACAACAGGCGTAGCGCAGGCCAAGCTTTCCATTACGGTATTGGGTAGATTATCTTCAAGAGAAGGTGTAATAAAAGCATCGGCGGCAGAATAACATTTCGCTAAATGGTCGTCTTTATTAATGGTACCCAAAAATGTGGTTTTGAAAGGAAATTCTGGCATTTCGGCATTTTCTTTATTACCGAAAATAACCAGTTCAATATTATCTTTTTGTATGCCTGCCCTGCGCGAAAGGATTTCTAAAGCTTCGATCAGATAAGGCGTTCCTTTATGTTTGTCATTTTTTGAGGGCATAAAACCACTCATCAACACAAATTTGTCTGGATTGATCTTTAGGATTTTCTTGGCCTCAGATTTAACATAAGGTTTGAAAATTTTTGTTTCAATGGTGTTTGGAATTACAGTAGCTTTCCTGGTGCCCAATAAACTGCTGAACTTTACTGATGCCGCCATCCATTTACTCGGCGCCACAATATGAAAGTTTAATTCGGTATAAGCTTTTTGTTTGCGTAACCAGGTTTTATGCGAGATATCGTTCTTTCCACTGATTTTTAAAATCGGGCAATTACCACACTGGTGATGAAAGTTTTCGCAGCCATAACGCACATGGCATCCGCCGGTAAAAGCATTGCTATCATGAAAAGTCCACACAATCGGTTTTTCCAGTTCATCAAGCTGGGCTAAAAATTTAGGATTAAGAAAACCGTGGTTTACCCAATGTAAATGGATAATATCGGCATTTTTAACATCAGGGTGGTTAATTACCGAACGGCCGAACCATTGCAAACTGAATGGCGTTTTTACTGATTTGCTCAGCCATTTTGCATAATACCTTTCTGATAAGATATTGTAAACGGCTTTTGCTTTCTGCAGGGGCGATTTGCTGAAGGTATCAATCTTTGGGTTTTGGCCAAATTTATAGTAAACCAATACTTTCGAATCGATTCCACTTGCCTTTAGGGCATCACTTAAACGCAAACAGGCTCGTCCTGCTCCGCCATTTCCATCGTAGGTATTTAGGTGTACTACTTTCAAATCAATCAAAAATACATTTTATTGTTTACGAATATAAAATCTGTTGCGTAATTTCATCCTAATATTTTTTATTGCTTTTTAATTGTAGGATGAAGCCTTTGATGTTTGGATAATCATATTGAACTTAATGATTATTTTAAACAAAACGGCTTCAGGCATCCTAAGCCAAACAAAATAAATCATGATCAAATCCCTGCTAAAATCGCTTGCAACACTCGCATTTTTACTGCCTATTTATTCATTTGTGCAAGGTCAGACCTACTTTGCGGCGTACCCTGCTTTAACGCCCGATGCGCAAACAATAGTATTCAGTTACGACGGAGACATTTGGAAAGTTCCGGTAAAAGGAGGTGTAGCATCGCGGATTACCGCCATGCAGGGAGAAGAAATTAACCCAAAAATATCTCCTGACGGTAAGTGGCTTGCTTTTTCTTCCAATCAGTTTGGCAATTATGATATTTATGTAATGCCTTTAACAGGAGGTGATATTAAACAGTTAACTTTTAACGATGCCAGTGATGAAGTAGATAACTGGAGTTGGGATTCGAAAACAATTTATTTTACATCCGGGCGGTACAACTCCTTTTCGAGTTATAAAGTAGGCGTAAACGGTGGTACCGCTGTTCGGTTATTCGATAATTATTTCAATACCACGCACCATATTGCCGAATCGCCAACGGGAGAACTGTTTTTTAACGATACCTGGGAGAGCTACCGTTTTACTAATCGTAAACATTACAAAGGAGCTTATAATCCGGATATTCAATCATATAACCCAAAAACCAAAAGTTACAAACGTTATACCGATTACATTGGGAAAGATTTCTGGACGAGTGTTGATCAAAAAGGCAATATCTTTTTTGTATCGGACGAAGGAAATGATGAATACAACCTTTATACTTTTATCAATGGTAAAAAAACTGGTTTAACCAGTTTTGATACTCCCATTAAACGCCCTTTTGTTTCGGCCAATGGAACTACAGTTGTGTTTGAGAAAGACTATCAATTGTATACCTATGACGTAGCTTCGAAGAAAGCTGAGAAAATCAATATTAATACCTCACGGAATCAGGTATTGAGTAAAGAGCAGGAGTACGATGTGCGTGGTAACATTTCGGCATTTGACGTTTCTACTGACGGGAAAAAGATGGCATTTATTTCGCGAGGTGATGTGTTTGTAAGTGATGCTGATGGAAAGTTTATCCGGAAAATTACCAATAGCGGCGAACGTGCTTTGGAGTGTAAATGGCTGGCCGACAATAAAACAATTTTATTTAGTCAAACCACTAATGGCTATCAGAATTGGTTTACCATTACGGGTGATGGAAAAGGTGCTGTTAAACAGCTTACAAAAGATAAAGCAAACGTACGAGATATCACCTTGAACAAAACCAAAACCATGGCTGTGTATTTAAGTGGCAGGAACGAGCTTAAGCTCATGGATCTTAAAACTTTTGATGCTAAAACTTTAGTGACTGACGAGTTTTGGGCTATACAGAGCTCAGCGCCAAGTTTTTCGCCAAATGACGAATATGTGCTTTTCACGGTGTATCGGAATTTTGAACAGGATATTATGGTGCATCATATTAAAAACAATAAAACCATTAACTTAACCAATACCGGCGTTACCGAAACCGGACCGGCATGGTCGCCGGATGGCAAATACATTTTCTTCACCAGTGCACGCACCAAACCTTCTTACCCAACCGGTATGCAGAATTCGCATATTTACCGCATGGCATTGAACAATTACGATGAACCTTATCGTTCTGATAAATTTGATGACCTGTTTAAAGAAAGTAAACCGGCACCAACTGATGTTAAGCCTGCGATTACTGCTCCTAAAAATGATAAAAAGGCAAAAGCGGATACCGCCAGGAAGAAAACTGATGTTAAACCTACTCCAAAACCAGCAGAGGTAATTACCATTAATACTCAGGATATCCTTGATAGAATAGAATTGGTTGGTCCTTCGTTTGGAGGCCAGTACGGAACAGATGCTTATGCCAAGGGCGATAAGACCTATGTGTTTTATTCATCTAACCATGAAGGAGGTGCACCAGGACTTTACCGTACTACTATCGAACCTTTCGAAGCCAATAAAACAGAAAAGGTTGCCGATGGTGGCGATTATTCGATTATCTTATCGAGTGATAAGTTTTTCGTTTTATCGCGGGGTGTAATTAACAAATACAGTCTGGAAGGCAATAAGCTTGACCGCGTAGATCATGGTTATAAATTTACGAGAAATCTGAACGCCGAGTTTAACCAGATGTTTTACGAAACCTGGGTAGGTTTAGATGAAAATTTTTACGACGAAAAATTTCATGGCGTAGATTGGGATAAAATGAGAACACGTTATGCCGCTTATTTGCCCTATGTGAATAACAGGAGTGATTTGAGAATTTTATTGAATGATATGCTTGGCGAGCTGAATTCTTCGCACATGGGTTTTAATAGTGCAGGTGCAGAGGAACGTAAAAGCCTTAATTACATTACCAATGAAACAGGGATCATCTTCGATAATGAAAACCCTTTAAAGGTAGAACGTATTGCCGCTAAAAGTAATGCTGCCCGTACCGGGACAAATATTTTAGCCGGGGATATTTTAACAGAAGTGAATGGCGTTAAGGTAGATGAAAAAATAGACCGCGACTATTATTTTAGTAAGCCATCATTGGATCGGGAAATGACGTTAACCTTTAAACGCAATGGAAAAGATGTTTATGTAAATGTACATCCTGAAAGTTCTGGCACATTACGCGGAAACCTTTACGACGAGTGGATTAGCCAAAATCACAAGAATGTAGACAAATGGAGCAACAACCGCATAGCTTATTCTTATATGAAAAATATGGGTGGTGGCGAGTTGGAAACCTTCCTTTTAGATATGGTTGCACAAGAAGAAAATAAAGAGGCCATTATTCTCGATCTCCGTTACAATACCGGCGGAAACGTGCATGATGATGTGCTGAAATTCCTTTCTCAGCGCCCTTATTTACAATGGAAATACCGCGGTGGTAAAATGGCCCCACAGAGTAATTTTGGACCGGCAGCGAAGCCTATTATATTGCTTATTAACGAGCAATCTTTAAGTGATGCTGAAATGACGGCGGCAGGTTTTAAGCAATTAAAACTTGGTAAGATTATCGGTACAGAAACCTACCGCTGGATTATTTTTACGTCCGCTAAAGGTTTGGTTGATGGTTCTTCTTACCGTTTGCCATCATGGGGCTGTTATACTATGGATGGCAAGAACATTGAAAAAGAAGGTGTGAAACCCGATATTTTTGTGAAAAATACTTTTGAAGACCGTCTGGCCGATAAAGATCCTCAACTCGAAAAAGCAGTAGCAGAGATTTTGAAGGATTTGAAATAGGTTAATCGGGCATGCTGCAGAAAGATTGTTTTATTGCTGGATTGTTATATGGTTGACTATCGATCATAAAACAATTTTAGTTTTCTAGGTATTTGCCGAATAATCTAGCAATAAAACAATTTAACAATCTAGCAATCGAAACCTTTCAACTTTAACATACTTTCCGTTTCTTTGGGATTGGAATTATTTAAAATATGGCAAATTTATTAACCGACAGGGCTTTTTGGGTAAATTATTGGGAAAGTAAAAAAGGACTCGCGGTTCAGTTACCTTCCAGCTATTTATTTCATCAGCAACTGGCGGATGTGATTCAGAAAGATCATGTTAAAACAGCCATAGAACTAGGTGGTTTTCCAGGTTATTACGCCGTATTCCTAAAAAAATATTTTCAGCTTGATGTTACCCTTTTAGATTATTTTGTCCATCCGCCAGTTGTAAATGAGCTTTTAGCAAAAAACGGTTTAACCGAAAAGGATATCCACATTATCGAAACCGACCTGTTTAATTATACACCTGAGAAACAGTATGATCTTGTACTAAGCTGCGGTTTGATTGAACATTTTAATGATACTGCCGACATTATTAACCGCCACATTGCCTTTGTAAAACCGGGCGGCACTTTATTTATCACGCTGCCCAATTTTAAAGCCGTTAATGGTTGGTTCCAAAAGAATTTCGATAAGGAAAACTACGATAAACACAATATTAATAGCATGGATCCGGCTTTGTTGAAATCAATCTGCGATCAAGCCGGACTTAAAGAAGTGAAATCGGGCTATTTTGGTCGTTTTAGTGTATGGCTGGAAAATGAGAGCCAGAAATCTGTTGGCGTTCGTTTATTTAAAAAAGCTGTTTGGCTGACTGGAAAAGTATTTACAAAGATTATCCCATTCGAAAGCAAAAATCTATCACCTTATATTATCTTAGTAGCGAAAAAAATCTAAATGCGCTATGTCAATCAGTTGGGGTTACTCGCCTAAAATTGAAAAATTTATTCCGTTGGCCGATTTTCCGGCAGACAAATATTTAATCGTAGCTAAGCAGGCTATTGAAAATTTAGGCTGGAGCCTTAGTCATGTTTCTGAGAGCGGGCTAATTGCTTACACGCCAATATCTTTCCAGTCGTATAGTGAAGAAGTTTCTGTACGTATCCACGGGAATTTCGCTGTAGTAAAGAGTGAGTGCGTAGGTATTCAGATGTGGTTTAACGATTATGGGAAAAACGATTTAAATCTCGAAAAATTTTTCCATGAATTTGAATATGTCCAGTACCATTTGCAAAATATCTGGGATGAAAGTTTAGCCACATTCCATGCTTTAATTGCTACTCAGGATGACACTTATTTTGACAAAGCGCCATTAACCGCTAAGAATAAAATTAAAAATATTCTATATCTTTTTTTTCCTCAAAAGGGATATTTAGTTACCCCGATTCTGATAATTTTAAATGTACTTTATTATGGCTTTACGCTGCTGTTTATTGCTGCTGTGCTTAAACTGAGGGCCCAAAATTCTCTTATTCCTGAGGTAATTACCAATGCCTACTTAAACATTGGAGCAAATAACCGCGAGTTGGTATTAGAAGGGCAATACTGGCGGTTAATTACCCATCAATTTGTTCATTTAGGTTTGTCGCATCTGTTTTTTAACCTATATGCTTTGGTTTATATCGGTTTAATGGTTGAGCATAAACTCGGGTCGCTTAAATTTTTGATTACCTATTTACTTAGCGGAGTATGCGGTGGTTTGGTGAGTCTCATCTTTCATAAATATGGTTTTATGGCTGGAGCATCAGGTGCTATTATGGGTGTTTTTGGCGCTTTTATGGCTTTAATCCTAAGTAAAGCTTTCGAGAAAAATGCCAACAAGTCCTTATTGATCAGTACCATTCTGGTTACGGCTATTATGCTTTTAAATGGTATAAACGGCAAAGTAGATAATAGCGCTCATATTGGTGGGCTAATTTCTGGATTTGTAATATGTTACGTGCTTTTTAATGAAAAACTTTGGAGATGGAAAATAACCACCAATTGGCAATACGGTTTAACGGGCATTATTGTGCTGATATTTTCGGCCACTGTTTTGATTTTTACACCTAACTATCAAAATAGAAAATTCTACAAATTACAGTTCCAATTTGAGCAGAATGCATTTGATTTTAATAAGGTTTATTCTATTCCTTACGATTTATCGAAAGCAGAAAAAGTAAAAACAATTGAGCAATACGGCATACGGCTTTGGCAGAAAAACAAACAGATTGTTGCCGAAATGAATAAACTCAATTTAGAAGAAAAAGAAAGTTACCGAAGAGATTTTGATGGTAAAATAACCAATCTGGCCATCAAAATCTCTTCGCTTTTACGTAAAGAATATCTCGAAGAATCTTCGAAATACCGTTATGAAATAGAACAGCTTACGAATGAAGTTAATATTATTCGGGGCGAAGCAGGTTCTAGTGAGTATAAATGGTAACGCTAAGCTGATTTTCTGTATAGCCCAATCTCGCTTAAAGTAACGCAAACAGGCGATTTAATAATGTTTATTTTTACTTTATTGGTAGTAACAGGGCTATCCAATTTAATTAGGCGTTTCGCACCAATGCTTGTGCCATTGTAAACGTTTTTCCAGGCATTATTTTCAAATATTTCAATAGTATAAGCCTCTATTCGCTGACCTAAAGGAATGTATTCCTGTAGACTAATGATATCAAAGGTTGTCGCTGCCTTTAAATCCAGTTCTAAACTTGCCTGATGGGTATCGTCCTGCGTGGCCCAGTAGCTCGCTTTTTTACCATCAAGCAGCTTGGCAACATCATACTTTTTGCCTCTGCTATTGCTCGCTTTAATCGATGCATTTTTCGCCAGGTTATTCTCGAAAGTATGTTTAACCATGTCGCCAAAAGTTTTCAAAGCAGTTACATCATCATCATGAAGTTGTCCACGGGTGTCAGGTGCTAAACCCAAATCTAAACCTGCCCCACGGCCAACACTTTTTAAATACAGATCGAATAACGTTTCCGGGGTTTTTGGCTTTTCGTTAGCATGGTAGAACCATCCTTTTCTTAAAGGAACATCGCATTCTGCCGGCATCCAAAATTTACCATTTCTAATTCCTTCGGGGCTTTGCGGATAATTTGCCTGTCCGGGTACTGCTACACTTTTCCCATCGGGTGCCATTGGTGTAAAGGTTGCCCAGGAAGTTGGTGCAGCATGCCCGTCTTCATTGCCTACCCAGCGGATATCTAAACCAATATCGCTAAAAATATTTGCCATGGGCTGCATTTTGCGCGTAATAGCCCAGGTGTTGTTCCAATCATAATAGGTGGTATTGTCTATAGAACGTTTTTCTTTAGCACCACCATAGTAACCGTCGCCACCGTTAGCACCATCGTGCCAGCTCATAAAAAGTTCCCCAAAATTGCTGTAAAGCTCTTTTAATTGTGCCTGATAAATGGGCAGATACTTATCTGTCCCATAGCTTGCATTATTTCTGTCCCATGGCGAACAATAAACCCCAAACTTTAAACCGTTTTTGCGTACCGCCTGTTCTATTTCTTTAACTAGATTCCCTTTTTCCCCTCTGAACGGGCTTTTACTGATATTGTATTCTGTAGTTTTAGTTGGCCATAAGGCAAAGCCATCATGGTGTTTGGCTACTAAAATTATCCCTTTCAAACCACCTGCTTTAGCGGCTTTAATTATCTGGTCGGCATTAAAATCTGTCGGGTTAAATGTTTTAGGATCAGCATCACCAAAACCCCATTCTTTATTTTCGAAAGTAGTTGGTGTAAAATGAATTAAGCCATAAACTTCGATATCATGCCAGGCCAACTGCCTTTTTGAAGGCAATGCACCATAAGGTTGGGGCGGTGTTTGTGCGTATATAGCTGTCGATAGAAGAAAAAAAAGGATCAATAATGGTTTCATAATTATATAGCTTAGATAAAACTAAAGTACAAATAATTAATCTTGGTAAGATAAACGTTAACCCATATTTAACCTCTTGAAAAATGTAAGTGCAAGATTATTTTTACATCTTGATCGTTACATAGATCCATGAAACATTTAATTTCTCCTTACGTTATTTATTCATGAGCGCTTTTACCCAGAACCCTCCAGACGGTGGCACAATGTACACTGAAACCAATTTGAGCCAGTTATTTCCAGAGCCTTTTAATACCATAACAAGTTGTTTTTTCCTGGCTATAGCGGTGTATTGGACGATTAAACTTTGGGGTAATTTTAAACAACACACTTTTTTAAGTATTGCGTTGCTGCTGCTTTATATTGGTGGGATTGGAGGTACCACTTATCACGGCTTAAGGCGCTGGCCAATCTTTATCATGATGGATTGGATGCCGATTATGCTTTTATGCCTTTCAGCAGGTGTCTACTTTCTTTCCAAACTAACCAAATGGTATTTTGCCGTTTTAATTGTAGCGGTTTATGCTTTCTTTCAGTTTTATGTGCGGCGACTCTTTAGCAATGGCGATTTTCAGATTTTTATCAATATTAATTATGCTTTTATGGCCGCGCTGGTTTTATTTCCGGTGTTTGGTTACTTAATTAAAACAGACTGGAAAAATGGCAAATGGGTTGGGTTTGCCCTAATTGCTTTCATATTTGCTTTAACTTTCCGAATAGCAGATAAGTGGGATATATTAAGTATCGGCACGCATTTTTTATGGCATACTTTCGGGGCTGTGGCTTCTTTCTGTATGCTGAATTATATTTATTTGGTCAACCAGAAAAAGAATAAGTCTTAAAATATCGTTTTATTATTAAGATAGATTGGGCTTGCTGGTTAATTATTTCAGCAAGCGCAACCTATTTTTAGAATTTCGAATGGGCTTTACTGTAATCTAATTTCTTTTGGCCGCCTATTGCGTATTCAATACCTCCCCATAAATGGTTCTGAAATTTATCATCAGCCCAGCCTTCTTTAGTATGGCCCATACAGGTGTAGAAAGCTCTTCCACCGTCAAAATTGTGGTACCAGCTAAAAGGATGGAAATCGCCATTTTTACCACCAGTATACGATTTCTCGTCTAAATTAATCAGCACTTTAATATCCGGGTTGATATTTTTAAAATTATACAGTTCATCTTTTCTCATCCATATCGAATCGGTAAGGAATTTGGTTGAAGGGTGTTTTTTGTCTTTGATGATAAATCTGGCTTCCTGAACAGCGGGGTGACTTATAAAATAAGCGCCAACCAATTTACCATACCAAGGCCAATCGTACTCCGTATCCGTTGCTGCATGGATACCCACATAGCCTCCTCCGGCCTGGATATATCTTTCGAAAGCTACCTGTTGTTTATTGTCCAATACATCGCCTGTAGTGTTTAAGAAAATAACAGTGGCATATTTTTTAAGGTTATCTTCTGTAAAAACATCGGCATTTTCGGTGGTATCTACTTCAAAATGATGTTCGGTACCTAATTTTTGGATCACTTCTTTTCCGGTTTCAATAGAGTTATGCCTAAAGCCCTTGGTTTTGGAGAAAACTAAAACTTTTGCCGATTTCTTTGCTATGGTATAGCTTTGAAATAAAATTACTGTTGCAACTAATAAACATAAGGGCAGGTACTTTTTCATTTTTTTTTAACTTGGTTAGTGATGGATAATGTGCCTTAAATTTAAGAAAGTTGTTTGATAATTTCTCTACATCTTTCTTCAACCTGCTTGCAAACGGGGCTAAAGAGGGTATTATCCCAATATGGGTCTGTAACTTCGCCGTTATCAAGGAAAAGTTTAACCTTTTTTCGTTCCTCATCGGTTTTAGCGAGACTTTGTACGTCAGCTAAATTATTCCGGTCCATAACCAAAATAAGATCATACCTGACAAACATTAAGTGGTTAAATTGTTGCGCCCGTTGTTTGCTGATATCGTAACCCAATGCCCTGGCAGCAGAAATACTTCTATGGTCAGGTGCTTTGCCAATATGCCAATTGCCCGTTCCTGCCGAAGCGATTTCCCAGTTTAAGTTTTGTTCATCTGCCAGATGGCGCATGATGCCTTCAGCCAGTGGCGAACGGCAGATATTACCAAGGCAAACCATTAAAATTTTCAATATTATTTGGATTTATATACAAAAACAAATGTATAAATAATTCCTCCTTGTAGTGGGGTAGAAGTGGTTTGGGTAAGTTTATCTCCACTTAATATTAATGGCGATTGTGGCGCATAAGATAAAAATATCTGATCACCATCTCTTCTCCAGGTTTTAATGCTTGTATCAGTTTTCAAATCACAAAGCGCTCCGTTGGATCCTGAAGTATATGTGCCATCTTTAGAAAAAGAGATAATGGAATTACTTACACAACTGCTTGGTCCCATCAGTTCTATATAGTGGTGCTCGTTTTTTTGCTAATAGTCATTGCCGGGCTAACCGTAACCGATTCGATGCGCCAGTCTTTTTTTGTTAATGTTTTGTCGAGGTCTTTTTTGCAGCCTAAGGCTAAACAAACAGTTAAAATAAGTATTAATTTTTTCATGGCTTATAATTGGCTCTGGTTTATATCTGATTAAACGGGTTTTATAGTTAATATGCTACACAGGCAAAAAAAATGCCCCAAGCTTGTTAGCATTGGGGCACCAAAGAATATATAAATGTTAACCGTAAATATCATTTAACATTTTAGCCAAACGCACACCACCTTTTAGTAACTGCTCATTAAGGGTATCCACCCAGTCAAAATTATAACGATAGCTTAATTTCGAATCTGGTTTTGTATTTGCGTAAATTTTGTTGCAGATACCGTACGATTCATAAATACAATCTCTAAGACTTGTATTTTGCCAGTTGCTTAACTGAATAGCCGATGGGTGATTAATTGCCTTAGCATATTCTGTATAACTTAATTGTTGATATTCTATAAGCTGTTCATCCCAAACCCTGTGAATATTTGATTTTTCATTGAACCACAATACCGAAATGCGGTTACCGCCCAAATCATCTTTACGGGCAACATGCATAGGTTGGCATAAATCTCCTGCCAGGTGAACCAGCATGCGCAAAGCCAGTTTTTTTTCAGTTGCCGAGCTGCTTGTTTTCTTTAATATGGCAATTAGGTCAGGAATTTTGTTGTAAAGGTTAGGCGATTTTTCAGTTTCTAAAAAGTTGTAAACGCCATCTTTGTTCAGTCCTGCCGGAAGATTAACAAAATGCCAGTTGTACATATAATTATAAGTAGAATCTGATTTAATGAAATCGCCCCAATTGGCGCTCATGGCCAAAGTTTCGTAACCTAAAATACTTTGAATAGCCTTGCGTGTTTTCGCCTTTAAATAACTATCGGCAATTTCGCCAACAACACGATGACCGATGGTACCCCATGCATTTGCCCGGATAGGTAAATAGGCTAAAAACCCCACTGCTAAAGCAAGGATTAATTTTTGTTTAATTGATGTTAAAATCATTTTTATAATTCTTTTGGTATGCAGGTAATTTTTTCTTTAAGTGTTAGTTTAATTTCACGCTGATCGCTTAAACTTTCTAAAATTAAGGTATCTGCAGATTTTTTGTTGATCAGGAAGTTTTTTTCGTAGCGACCGATGCGGTAACATCCCGATATTTTTTGTTTATAATTAGCGTGTGTAAAGGTTGCGCCTATAAATAATGTATCGCCTTTAACCACATAAACACCTTTGGCATATTCTTTCCAAATGCCATTGTTATAACAAGAATCTTCGTAAAAATTTACTTTGCTATGGGTAACCATATCAATATAAACCGAATCGCAGGTGAACTTGAAATGGTGTTGTGTGTAATTGCTCAATTTATTACTAAAAGCGACTGAATCTTCATTCCAAACACCTTGCATAAACTCTTCGCCTTTGCCCTGTACATTAGGCCGCGGACTACAAGCTATATTTAAGATGGATAATGTAAAAAGGAAAATATAACAAAGCCTTAATCCTAATTGCGGTTTAATCATGGTTATAATCGGTGCTTTTAGGGAAGTGATTGTGGACTACTGCCTGTTTTTTAACGGTATTGATAACCAGAATTAAAAGACCTGCTGCAAAACAAAGGCTGGCTATAAAACTGATAATGCCCACAATAGAATAGTATTTTGAAACTTCAGTATAAGCTAAATTTTGCCCGGCCATTAGTAACGGCATTAAAAAAGCATAAAATATAGTAATGAACAGACCAATACCCGATCCAATGGTCATTAAAATGGCTTCAACTGAAGATTTTTTCATTAAAAAAAAACAGCAGGTTCCAAATACAACACAAGGTGAAATGATGGATGTCAAGCTTAAAAGGTCAGAAAGTACTGAGTTCATATTACCTGTGTTTTTTTAATTAACCGTATTGTAAAGTCGGAACGTCATGCTGAATTTATTTCAGCATCTTGAGTACTGAAAGGATCCTGAAATAAATTCAGCATGACGACCATTACGTAATTAACTTATTTTAAGCTGCCAACCATGTCTTCCGGGCGTACCCACTCATCAAACTGTTCGTTGGTCAACAGGCCCAGCTCTACAGCGGCTGCTTTTAAAGTTTTATTTTCTTTGTGTGCTTTCTTCGCAATTTTAGCTGCATTTTCGTAACCCACATGCGGATTTAAAGCCGTAACCAACATCAAAGAATTTTGTAAATGTTTCTCAATTTCTGGCAAATTAGCGGTAATTCCTTCCGCACATTTATCAGTGAATGAAACGCAGGCATCACCAATTAAACGTGCCGACTGCAAAACATTAGCCGCAATAAGCGGTTTAAATACATTAAGTTCAAAATGGCCAGACATGCCGCCCACTGAAACTGCAACATCGTTACCGATTACCTGTGCACAAACCATCGTTAAAGCTTCTGGTTGTGTAGGGTTAACTTTACCAGGCATAATTGAAGATCCTGGTTCGTTATCAGGAATTACAATTTCACCAATGCCACAACGTGGGCCAGAACTTAACATTCTCACATCGTTAGCTATCTTCATTAAAGCAACTGCAGTACGTTTTAATGCACCAGAAAGTTCTACCATAGCATCGTGTGCAGCCAGCGCTTCAAATTTATTTGGAGCCGTAACAAAAGGTAAACCAGTTAAATCTGCAATTTTTTTAGCCACTAAAACATCGTACCCTTTTGGCGTATTTAAGCCTGTGCCAACAGCAGTTCCGCCCAAAGCCAGCTCAGCCACCATAACCAAAGCATTTTTAATTGCCCGGATGCTATTATCAATCTGTTGTACATAACCAGAAAATTCCTGCCCTAGGGTAAGTGGAGTAGCATCCATAAAGTGTGTACGACCGGTTTTAACAATCGTACTAAATTCTTCCACTTTTTGAGCTAAGGTGTTTCTTAGTTTTTCTAAACCTGGAATGGTATTTTCTACCGTAAGTTTATAAGCTGCAATGTGCATTGCCGTTGGGTAAGTATCGTTTGATGATTGTGATTTATTAACATCATCATTAGGGTGAAGTACTTTTTTATCGTCAGCTAATGAGCCACCGTTTATTACATGAGCACGGTTTGCAATCACCTCATTGCCATTCATGTTACTTTGTGTACCTGAACCCGTTTGCCAGATTACCAAGGGAAACTGATCATCCAATTGACCAGCAATAATCTCATCACAGGCTTTAGCAATTAAATCGGCTTTTTCTGCAGATAATACACCCAGTTCGGTATTGGCAAGCGCTGCTGCTTTTTTCAGGTATCCAAAAGCGTGGATAATTTCTTTTGGCATCGAGCCTTCCGGACCGATTTTAAAGTTATTGCGTGAGCGTTCGGTTTGTGCACCCCAGTATTTGTCGGCTGGTACCTGCACCTCGCCCATGGTATCGTGTTCTATTCTGAAACTCATTATATTTTTGATTTTTGTTGTCGCAAATTTAGGTTTTTTGCCTTTTAAAGCGTTGTATTTATGTAAGATATTTGGTAGATAACAAAGAATATAGTTAAAAGTGCTTGTTCTTTTTGCCTGTACGCAAACTTTTATCCGCCAAGGCCACTTCTACCAATGAAATCATATTCATACCTTTACCGCAAATATGCAGGGATTAGTTATTAAATCTACAGGGAGCTGGTATAGTGTTTTGGCCGATAATGGTGAACGCTATGATTGCCGGATTGTAGGCAAATTCAGGATTAAAGGACTTAAAACCACCAATCCGATTGCGGTTGGCGACAGGGTAAAATTTGATCTGGAACGGGATAGCAACCAGGGTTTGATCAACGAAATGCTGCCGCGTAAAAACTATATTATCCGCAAATCGATCAACCTGAGTAAACAGGCGCAAATATTGGCTGCCAATTTGGATATGGCCATGCTGGTGGTTACATTAGCCTCGCCCCGTACCTCCTTAGGTTTTATCGATCGTTTTTTGGTTACTGCAGAAGCCTATGATGTTCCAGCTGTATTGGTATTTAATAAACTAGATCTGTTTAGTAAAGATGGGTTGGAAATTCTGCAGGAGTTTAAAGATATCTACGAAAATATCGGTTATGCCTGCTATGAAGTTTCGGCTTTAAAAGGCATTAACATTCCGGTTATCCAGGAATTGATTACTGATAAAATTACCCTGATATCAGGTCACTCAGGAGTGGGAAAATCAAGTCTGATCAATGCTTTAATGCCCGATCGCGATTTAAGAACAGGTGAAGTTTCAGACTGGAGCGATAAGGGCCAGCATACCACCACTTTTGCCGAAATGTTCGAACTGCCGCAGGGAGGTTTTATTGTAGATTCTCCAGGCATCAGAGAACTGGGTGTAATCGATATCGAAAAAGAAGAACTGGGACATTTTTTTCGAGAAATCTTCAAAACCTCGCACGATTGCCGCTTTAATAATTGCAAACATGTTAACGAACCGGGCTGTGCTGTTATTGAAGCCGTAAATGAAGGTGAAATTGCAGTTTCGAGATACGAAAGTTACCTGAGTATTTATCATGGTAACGATACAAGGCATTAATTGAGTTAGAAGTCGACGGTCTGGAGTCCGAAGATATGATGTGCGATACTACATCTCATGATTGAATCAATGAATTAGATTGAAAACCCCTGCCAAAAAGCTGAAAGACCAAAGGAGTAAATAGCTTCATGCACGACATTTTAATACAAACTGCTTAAAAATCTTTGTGTACTTTGTGCCTTTGTGGTTAAAAAATAATAGAAATGAAATTTAAACTGGGAGATTTTGTGCGTTTTGTTGATGAAAAACGTGAGGGTTATGTAACCAAGATTATCGATAGCCAAACTTTGGGTGTTACAGATGAAGATGGTTTTGAGATTCCTGTTGCGGTAAGTAATTTAACTTCTGTACACGGTCATGGTGTGGTAGCCGAAGAGTTAGATGCTCCTAAGCCTATTCAGGTAAATATTCCCAGCGTTAGTAAAATCGAAAATGGCATTTATGTTGCCGTTGCTACCGATGATAAGGCTGGTAATGTAGTGCATTTTCACCTACAAAACCATTCGTCGAATATTTTATTGGTCAGCCTAACAACCGAACGTAAAGAAAAATATGCTGGTGCTTTTCATGGGGTAATCGAATCCTATGCCTCAACATTAGTTTATTCTGCATCATTGGCTGATCTTGATCTTTGGCCGGAATTTAACTTTCAGGTTTTGGTATTTAGCAAAGCTGATGTGAAACCTATTAATCCATTGGTGATCCGTAAGAAGTTTAGGGCAAAAGATTTTAGTACTGAACAAAAGGAGTTGCCTCAACTAAAAAATAAAGGCTGGTTCATCCGGTTGGATGACCTTGCTCCGGTAACTATCGATCCAAAGAAATTAAAGGAAAGTTTTTTCAGATCATCGGAAGAGAAAAAAACAGTTGAAGCTCCTCAAAAAGAAATTGATCTGCACATCGAAAAACTGAGGGACGATCATCATTTTTTAGAAGCTGATGAAATGTTGCAGATCCAGATCAATCATTTTCAAACGGCGATGGATGCTGCGGTTGTGCATCATTTCGATAAAATTGTATTCATTCACGGTTCGGGAAATGGTACCTTAAGAGATAAAATCCATAAACTGATCAGCAAAAATCCACATGTAAAAACTTATATGGATGCCAGGAAAGAAAAATTTGGTTATGGCGCCACTGAAGTAGTGTTTAAATAATATTCAGTTGTCATCCTGAATGCAATGAAGGATCTCTATTGTGTTGGAAGCATTACTAAGTTAGGCAATGATTTTAGTGTACTGGTTAAGGTTATGATATTCCTAAGTAAAGGATTCTTCACTGCTTTCTGAATGACAGGAAGATTGAGGTACACTTTTTGCTAAGCTGTAATTTCTTTTTATAAAAGATTAAAACTAGCTTTGCCGCTATTAATGAAACACCTCGTTACCATATCACTTGTATTTTTTAGCTTAACACATTTGGCAAAAGCCGAACGCGTTGAAGGGCTAAGGATATTAAATGAATATTGTAATGAGCATAATATCAGCGTAAACGCTGCAGGTAAAAGCTCGGTTCAACTAAACGAAGACCGTAACCCTTATTTGTTATCCTATACCAGGCTTGCTTTAATTGGAACGCAGGCTCCGGTAAAAGTTGCAAAATATGTAAGCGTAAATCAGGTAATTGCCGATTTAACAATCAGGAAGAAACCGAAGAATAACAGTCCCTAGTTATCATTTCCTCAAAAAAATCTTTTTACAAGATTTAAGCCCCCTTTTATACCAATAACTGCCAAACTGACTTAAGAAAGACAATGGCTTGGTTGTTGAAACACACCATTTTTTTAATAATAAATACGATTTAAAATATAATGTTAGGATTTTTAGCGAAGATTTTCGGAAGTAAATCAGAAAGAGATATAAAGGCTATTCAGCCATTGGTTGTCAAAATTAACGAGCAATACAGTAAGCTGTCTGTACTAAGCAATGATGAGTTACGTGGTAAAACCGTAGCGTTTAAAAGCAGGATTTCTGATTTCTTAACCGAGATTGATGGAAAAATTGCAGCTTTAAAAGCTGATGCAGAAAGTGAAAGTTTAGATCTTCACGAAAAAACGGCTATTTACGATCAGGTTGATGCCTTAGGTAAAGACCGCGATGCGGAGTTGGAAAAAGTGCTTTTGGAAATCCTTCCTGAAGCTTTTGCTGTAATTAAAGAAACTTCACGCCGTTTAAGCGAAAACGATTATTTAGAGGTTACCGCAACCCAGTTTGACAGAGATTATGCTGCAAGAAAAAACAATGTTAAAATTGTTGGCGATAAAGCACAATGGGCAAATAAATGGGATGCTGCCGGAACGGAAGTAGCTTGGAACATGGTACACTACGATGTACAGTTAATTGGTGGTATTGTATTACACAGTGGTAAAATTGCCGAAATGGCTACTGGTGAGGGTAAAACCCTGGTAAGTACATTGCCGGCTTATTTAAATGCATTGGCCGGACAAGGTGTGCACATTGTAACGGTGAATGATTACCTGGCCCGTCGTGATAGTGAGTGGAATGGTCCATTATTCGAATTCCATGGTTTAAGTGTTGATTGTATTGATAAACACGAGCCAAACTCTGAAGAAAGACGAAAAGCTTATGCCGCAGATATTACTTACGGAACCAATAACGAGTTCGGTTTTGATTACCTGCGTGACAATATGTCGCAGACACCAGATCAATTGGTGCAGCGCAAGCAGCACTTCGCTATGGTGGATGAGGTCGATTCAGTTTTGATTGATGATGCCCGTACACCTTTAATTATTTCTGGTCCGATTCCACGTGGTGATGAACATGAGTTTTATGAGTTGAAACCACGCATTGAGCGTTTGGTTAATGCACAAAAAGCGTATGTAACCCAGGCATTAAACGAGGCGAAGAAATTAATCAATGCTGGTAACAGTGGAACTGAAGAAGGCGAAGGTGGTTTAGCTTTATTACGTGCTTACCGTGGTTTGCCAAAAAATAAAGCTTTAATTAAGTTTTTAAGTGAAAGTGGTGTTCGTGGTTTGTTATTAAAAACCGAAAACCACTATATGGCAGATCAATCTAAGAATATGCCTAAGGTAGATTCTGAATTGTATTTCTATATTGATGAGAAAAACAACCAGGTTGAGTTAACTGAAAAAGGTATTGAGCTGATTACCCAATCGGGAGAAGATCCACATTTCTTTGTATTGCCTGATGTAGGTACTGAAGTTGCCGAATTAGAAAAATCTGATCTGCCTTTAGAAGAAAAAGTGGTTCAAAAAGATGCTTTAATGCGCGATTATTCAGTAAAAGCAGAACGTATCCACTCGGTAAACCAATTATTAAAAGCTTATACCTTGTTCGAAATTGATGTAGAGTACATCATCGACGAAGGAAAAATCAAAATTGTTGATGAGCAAACGGGCCGTATTATGGATGGCCGCCGTTACTCTGATGGTTTGCACCAGGCAATTGAGGCTAAAGAAAATGTAAAGGTTGAAGATGCTACCCAAACGTATGCAACCGTAACCCTGCAGAACTATTTCCGTATGTACCACAAACTTTGCGGTATGACGGGTACTGCAACAACGGAAGCTGGCGAGTTTTGGTCGATCTATAAATTGGATGTGGTAGAAATCCCTACCAACAGAAATATTTCGAGGATTGATGAGCAGGATTACGTTTACCGTACCGTTCGCGAAAAATATAATGCTGTTGCTGAAGAGATACAATACCTGGTTTTCCCATATTCTCATTACGAGACTGAGTATGAAACCGATAAAGAGGGTAATGTAAAACAGAAAGATGGCAAGCCGGTTGTTAAATATGACCAAACAGGTAGAGCTGTACCTAAATTGGATGCTAAAGGTGCGTTAATTCCTGCGGTTAATCCTGAAACGGGGCAACTTGAGCCAAAAGCAGGTCGTCCGGTATTGGTGGGTACCACTTCTGTAGAGATTTCAGAGTTATTAAGCCGTATGCTTAAACTCCGTGGAATTAAACACAATGTATTAAATGCGAAAATGCACCAGAAAGAGGCTGATATTGTTGCCGAAGCTGGTCAGGCAGGTACCGTAACTATCGCAACCAACATGGCTGGTCGTGGTACCGATATTAAATTGGGTGCAGGTGTTAAAGAAGCTGGTGGTTTAGCCATTGTAGGTACTGAGCGTCACGAATCCCGTCGTGTTGACAGGCAGTTACGTGGTCGTGCAGGTCGTCAGGGCGATCCGGGTTCATCTCAGTTCTTCGTTTCATTAGAAGATAATTTAATGCGTTTATTTGGTTCAGAGCGTATTTCTGGTATCATGGTGCGCATGGGTATTGAGGATGGGGAGGTGATTCAACACTCTATGATTACCAAATCTATCGAGCGTGCGCAGAAAAAAGTAGAAGAAAACAACTTTGGTATCCGTAAACGTTTATTGGAGTACGATGATGTGATGAACTCACAGCGTACAGTAATTTATGCTAAACGTAAAAACGCTTTATTTGGCGAACGTTTAGATGTGGATATGAACAACATGGTTTTCGATGTTGCTGAAGATATTGTAAGCGAATATAAACAAGAAGCAAATTATGATGGTTTCAAGCTGGAAGTCATTAAAAACTTCTCTTTAGATACTGAAATTACCGAAAAAGAATTCTCTTCAACCAATATCCCGCAGTTAACTGAAAAGTTATTTGAAGAAGCAGAAGCATTTTATGCACGTAAATCAGAAGCCATTATTCAACAATCGTTACCGGTGTTAACCCAGGTGTACGAAGAGCGCGGAGAGCATATTGAACAGATTGTGGTGCCGTTTACAGATGGGATCCGTGGTATCCAGGTTGCTGTTGACTTAAAGAAAGCAATCGATAACAAAGGTAAAGAGGTCGTTCGTTCATTCGAAAAAACCATTGTTTTGGCCTTGATCGATGATAGCTGGAAAGAACATTTACGCGAAATGGACGATTTGAAACAATCGGTACAAAACGCAGTTTATGAGCAAAAGGATCCATTGGTAATTTATAAAATGGAAGCTTTCAACTTATTTAAAAACATGCTTAATGCAGTAAATAAAGAAGTAGTAAGTTTCTTATATAAAGGCGGTATCCCGGTTCAGCAGGAGCCAGACCAGGTGAGAGAGGCACCAGCTCCGGTAAAACAACCGAAGTTGCAGACTACTAAACAGGAATTTGGTAGAGAAGAACCCGGTATCGAATTTGGCGATACACGTGAAGCTGTTCCACAACAGCCAATCCGTAAGGAAGCAACTGTTGGCAGAAACGAACCTTGCCCTTGCGGTAGCGGTAAAAAATTCAAAAATTGCCACGGCGCGAATTTATAATCAATACATATAATAGCTTATTGAGCCCCGACAAAAAAAGTCGGGGCTTTTTTTTAAACTAAATTTTTAATTCTCAAATTAACACTTATATTTAGGGACGGTCAATTTGAAATTGTTTGGCAATTTCTTACTGGCTAATAAACTTAAAAATGGAGTCCGGAAACCATAAAAAACGGGGCGTAACTGAAAAGCCATAAGAGTAAGAACACACACAAACACACACAAATGAAAAGAATTTTTAACATTGCCGCTGTTTCAGCGACATTGCTGCTATCGAGCTGCGCCACTATTTTTACGGGCACGAAACAAACCGTTCAAATCAATTCTAATCCTCCAGCCGCTACTATCGAGGTAGATGGGGTTAAAGCAGGGGTAACACCTATGGCTATACCCTTAAAAAAAGGATTTACCGGACAAACGATCACATTGAAACTTGATGGTTACGAAACCAAAATATTTCAACCCCAAACCGCATTTAATGCCGTATCTGTAGTGAATTTCTTGTTTATTCCAGGGTTTATTATTGATGCCGCTACAGGTGCAATGATGAAGTATGATCCAAAAGTTTATGAATTTACTTTGGAACCTAAAAAGTCGAATTAATCATAACTTACTTAAAAATAATGCTAAAAACCCAGGTTTCTAAAAGGAATCTGGGTTTTTGTATTTTGTCATCACATAGATTAATCGTCATTTCGACTGAAGCATGCCGATTTTTCATCGGCAGCGGAATGGAGAAATCTTTGAATTAACATTAAGAGCCTGTTTAAATTTTTATAACAAATATAAATGGCCTTTTGCTGTCACACTGAGGGATAATTTTTTCATAAAATCAATATTAAAGACATATCTTTTTGGCAAATGGTAGGCTGCGCGAGATCGCCATTCCCAACTAGATTGGGAATCGTAATGCAAGTGCTTTAAGATTCCCGCCTGCGCGGGAATGACGGCCGTGCTAATGGATTCTGTCTAGGTAGCGTAGTCGATTGCTTTATTATGCTCTTCTACTAAGCTCAGACTGACATGCGGAATAAATATTATTTAATTTTTAAACAGACTCTAACTATTAAAAGATTTCTCGACTTCACTACGTTTCGCTCGAAATGACGAACCGAAAAAACCCCAAAATAATAACTATTTGCTTAACCCATAAAGAATGCCGATTTTTGCAACGATTTCGGCATTCTTGTTGTTAAGAAGAAATGAGATGATATTTTAATCGTCTATTCACTAAATGCTGGGGTTTTTAAACATGAAAACAATACTACCTTTTATATGCTGTTTGTTTCTTTTTACCAATGCTTTTGCGCAAAAGGGAGAGGTAACCGTTATAAAAGATCCTTTAATTGATAGTTTAATTGCCAAACGGTTGCAGGTTTATAAAACTTCAGGTGAGGTAAAGCCTGGTAAACCGATTGTTTCTGGCTATGGTTACCGTGTACAGATTTTTTATGGATCAGACCGGCGTGAAGTTTTTAATCAGCAGGCACGTTTCAAAGGATTATACCCTCAGTTAAATACCTATCTCACTTATAAAGAGCCTAACTATTACGTTCGGGTGGGTGATTTCAGAAGCCGTTTAGAGGCGCAGCGCCTTATCAACGAACTCAGACCAACTTTCCCTACACTGTTTATTTTTAGGGAAAAAATAAATGCACCAACTTTAGATACCACAACAACCAATGATCAAAAATAAAGTACAGGAACTGGCCGCTCACATTTTTAACGATGTAGTAGGTTATCGTCAACATATTCATGCCAATCCGGAATTATCTTTCAAAGAATTTGAAACATCATTGTTCATTAAGGATAAGTTAAAGAAATGGGGAATTGAATATACCGACTGTGCCAATACAGGTGTGGTAGGTTTAATTACAGGTAATCAGCCATCTGATAAAGTTATTGCCTTACGTGCCGATATGGATGCACTGCCTATCCACGAAGCAAACGATAAACCTTATCGTTCCAAAAATCATGGCGTAATGCATGCCTGCGGACATGATGTGCATACTTCTTCACTTTTAGGAACAGCATATATTTTAAACCAGCTGAAAGATGATTTCGGTGGGACCATTAAACTGATTTTTCAACCCGCAGAAGAACTTTTGCCAGGTGGAGCAAGCATCATGATCAAAGAAGGTGTACTTGAAAATCCAAAACCAAATCATATTGTTGGTCAGCATGTAATGCCATTGATTGATGCCGGTAAAGTGGGTTTCCGCTCGGGTATTTATATGGCTTCAACAGACGAACTTTATGTTACCGTAACCGGGAAAGGTGGTCATGGAGCGCAACCGCACCAAAATATCGATCCGGTTGTAATCGCTTCACATATCATTATTGCTTTGCAACAGGTGGTGAGCCGTAATGCTGATCCACGTATTCCATCAGTGCTGTCTTTTGGTAAAGTAATTGCCAACGGTGCAACCAACATTATTCCTAATGAAGTAAAAATTGAAGGAACATTCAGAACTTTGGATGAAGAATGGAGAGATGAAGCGCACAAACGCATGAAAAAAATGGCCGAAGGCATTGCCGAAAGCATGGGTGGAAGCTGCGATTTTGATATTCACAGAGGATATCCATTTTTAATCAACGAAGAAAAACTAACGGCAAATGCAAGAGCCTTTGCTGAAGAATTTTTGGGTAAAGAAAACGTAGTCGATTTAGATATCTGGATGGCTGCTGAAGATTTTTCTTTCTACTCGCAGGTAACAGATGCCTGTTTTTATCGTTTAGGTACAGGGAACGCAGCAAAAGACACACAATATTCAGTACATACACCGAGATTTGATGTGGATGAGGATGCTTTGAAAATATCAACCGGATTAATGGCTTATATTGCTTTAAAACAACTAGGGAATTAGGATGGAAGATGTAAATAGGTAAGATGGATGATGGGGAGTTCAGGTTCCATCATCTATCTTCAATCATCCGTTTTACATTTTCCATCTCACATTTTCCATTTTACCTTTTACATTTATCCATGAAAAAAATATTGCTGTTTTTACTGTTAATCCCGCTCTTTTATAAAGGTTTTGCTCAGGAAATCAACCGTTTTAATCCGGATACCATTAAAACCATTGTTCTCGATTCAGCTGTAAATATTAAGGCCGAAAAGTTGAATGTAGAAACATTTATCAGAAAGGTAATGTATGATACTTCCTTTTATCAGTCGTTTAGGGATATGAAACGTTATACTTTTATTGCCGAAAACAGGATTTACAGTTACGATAAAAAGAACAAGGTTGATGGAAAAATTTATCGCAAAATCCGCCATAATAATAGTGGCCCCTATAAAATGGAGTATTTGGTAAAACAGGATACGGGAAAAATTTATAAGAAAAACGGAAAATACCAGTTGTATACCGTAGAAATGTTCGATTACATTTTTATGAATGCTTATAATACTGATTTTGTACCCAATGCACCTAAGCCT
The DNA here is from genome assembly GCF_003664035.1 of Pedobacter alluvionis. GTDB lineage: Bacteria > Bacteroidota > Bacteroidia > Sphingobacteriales > Sphingobacteriaceae > Pedobacter > Pedobacter alluvionis. Next base: position 1,007,828 of record NZ_RCCK01000011.1, on the reverse strand, counting down.
GATGGAAAAGGAGGAACAAATGAAAGTTATAAAGACAAGCTGAAAACCTTGATTTTTAATCCAGGCAGACCTGTAAAAGTGCCTTTTATCGGCAGTAAAACTGAAATATTTTCGGCCAATATGCGGCAGTATTATGATTATGGCTTCACTAGTGGTACTTATCTCGATTCTATCCCAGTATATCGATTCAAAGTTTCGGTTAAGCCTGATTTGAGCAGCTGGACAAAAGATGGCATCATGATCAAAGAACTGGTTACCATTTTTGATAAACGGAATTTTAATATTCTTGGCCGTTATGTCGACATGAAATACAGCAATATGTTGTTTGATTTTGATGTGCAGATGAATATAGAAATGGGTTATTTCGGAGAGGATAAATTACCAACCAAAATAACCTATCAGGGTAACTGGGATTACCCTTTTAAAAAAGAAGAAAGGGCAAGTTTTTTAATCGTACATAAAGATTATAAACTCGAAAAGGGCAAATAAGGATTCAACTATCGCCTAAAAGATTTATTATCTTTAAACGATTATTTAAACCGATTAATATGCAACTTTTTTCTTCTGTAAAATTCAAAATATCCATTGCTTTATTGCTGTTTTTGGGTATCCATCTGCAGGCACAGGTGCTTTCTTCAAAACAGATCGATAGCGTGGTCGAAAAAACGTTAAATACCTTTAATGTTCCCGGAATTGCGGTTTCTGTAATCAAAGATGGTAAAATTATTCATTTAAAAGGTTACGGCGTTAGCTCAATCAAAACCAATAAAAATGTTGATGAAAATACCCTTTTTGGCGTTGCATCAAACACAAAAGCTTTTACCGCGGCAGCTTTAGGTATGCTGGTTGATGAAAAGAAAATTACTTGGGATACTAAAGTTACCGATGTAATTCCTGAGTTTAAAATGTACGATGCATACGTCACCAGCGAATTTACCATCCGCGATCTGCTTACACACCGCAGCGGTTTAGGTTTGGGTGCAGGCGATTTAATGATCTGGCCCGATTCATCAACCGTAAACAAAAAGCAGCTCATTCACAATTTGCGGTACTTAAAACCGGTTTCCTCTTTCCGTACCAAATATGATTACGATAACCTGATGTATATTGTTGCCGGAGAAGTGGTAGCAAGGGTTTCTGGAACTACTTACGAAGATTTTATCGAAGGAAGAATTATTAAACCATTAGGCATGACTAAAACTGCTGCTTCATGGTACCGTTTAAAAGATAAATCGAATGTAATTGATGGGCACGCACCTTACGAAGGCAAACTGCTACCCGTAGGCTTAAGCTTTGGCGAAATTGCCAATGCAGCGGGAGGAATTTACTCAAACGTTACCGATATGAGTAAATGGGTAATGGCAATGATCAACGGTGGTAAATATGGTGAAACCCTTGATAAAAAGTTATTCAGCCCTGCAGTGGCAAGAGAACTCTGGGCCCCGCAAACCATAATTGCAGGCGGTAATCCGGCTGCTTTTAGCAGTTACGGTTTAGGCTGGTTTTTGAGTAATGTTAATGGTAATTTTCAGGCAACACATACCGGTGGTTTATCAGGTATTGTAACGCAGGTAACCATTCTTCCAGAACTGAAACTGGGGATCATCGTGTTAACCAATCAGCAGTCTGGAGCAGCATTTAATGCCATTACCAATTCGATCAAGGATGGTTATTTAGGAATCAAAGGTCAGGATAGGATTAAAACCTACAACGATAATAGATTAAGAAACGAAAAACAAGCTGATGAGATGGTCGCCAAAGTTTGGAGTGATATTGCTGCTCAACAAAAATTATCGACTTCGAAACCTGATGCTAAAAATTACTATGGCACTTTCCGCGATTCGTGGTTTGGCGAAGTAACCATTAGTGAAGTAAACGGTAAAATGCATTTTCAAGCTAAAAATGCACCAAAACTGAGAGGTGATATGATTTACTACAAGGGAAATACATTTATTGTAAAATGGTACGACAGAAGTTTGGATGCTGATGCCTTTGTTAACTTCAGTTTAGATAACAATGCCCTGGCCGATGGTTTTAAAATCGAGGCCATTTCTCCATTAACCGATTTCAGTTTCGATTTTCAGGACCTGGATTTTAAAAAGACCGATAAAAAGTAACCTAACCAATTATACACGATGAAAAAAGTAATAAAAACGAGTATTTTACTAAGCTTTTGCTTAATTGCATTAACATCAATGACATTTAAACCAAAACGAATTATCTTTTTCGGCGATTCGATTACCCAACAGGGTGTTTCTAAAAATGGATATATAACCCTAATCAAAAAATCACTCGATTCTACAAAATACGACGTAATTGGTGCAGGTATAGGTGGCAATAAGGTTTATGATCTTTATCTGCGTTTAGAAGATGATGTGCTGAACAAGAAACCTGATTTAGTGGTGATTTATGTAGGTATTAATGATGTTTGGCATAAACAATCATCTCATACGGGAACCGATTATGATAAATATTTAAAGTTCTATCAGGCTTTGATCAATAAAATCCAGGGTGTGGGCAGTAAAGTGGTATTGGTTACCCCATCAGTTGTTGGTGAGAAAAAAGATGGCACCAATGAGTTAGATGCCGATTTGAATAAATATGCTGAAGGAATTAGAATACTGGCTGCAAAAAACAATCTTCCGGTATGCGATTTAAGAAAGATTTTCGCCGAATACGAAGCAAAAAATAATCCTGAAGATAAAGAAAAAGGCATTTTAACCGTTGATAGAGTACACCTGAACGAAACCGGTAATAAATTGGTGGCTGATCAGTTATTGCCTTTGGTGAAGTAGAAAGATATTCGTCATTGCGAACTGAAGAAGGGAATGTGAAGTGGAGCGAAGCAATCTTTCCTGTTTGGCGATAAACAATTGAAAATAAATAATAGCAAAAAAGATTGCTTCGTCGTGCCTCCTCGCAATGACGGACAATAATAAGTATGATAAACCGCGAAACGATAGATAAGATAATGGATACCGCCCGTATTGAGGAGGTAGTTGGGGATTTTGTGCACTTAAAAAAACGCGGAACCAGTTTAATTGGTAATTGCCCTTTCCATGGCGAAAAAACACCTTCCTTTCACGTATCTGTAACTAAAGGCATATATAAATGCTTTGGTTGTGGTAAAGGGGGCGATTCGGTGCGCTTTATTATGGATCATGAAAAATATTCATATCCGGAAGCACTTAAATTTTTAGCCAATAAATACAATATAGAAGTTGAGGAAGCTGAACTCAGTCCACAGGATGCCGAAGCACAAAGTGCAAAAGAAAGCCTTTATGTAGTTTCGCAGTATGCTGCTGCATTTTTTGTGAAGCAGCTCTGGGAAACAGACGAGGGCAGGGGCATAGGCCTCAGCTATTTTAAAGAACGTGGTTTTAGAGAAGACATCCTAAAAAAATTCGAGGTTGGTTATTCTCCTGATGTGTGGGATGCGATGACGCAAAGCGCAACCAACGCCGGTCATAAATTAGAGTTTTTAGAAGCTACCGGATTATCCATTAAAAACGATAATGGTAAAATTTACGATCGCTTTCGCGGTCGCGTCATGTTTCCTATCCACAACTTTACTGGCCGGATTATAGGCTTTGGAGGCAGAACGCTAAAAACGGATAAAAACGTTCCAAAATATGTAAACTCGCCTGAAAGCGAAATTTACCACAAGTCGAACGTGCTTTATGGCTTATTTCATGCCAAAAAAGCCATCCGCGATCTGGATAACTGTTACCTGGCCGAAGGTTATGCAGATGTGCTTTCGGTACATCAGGCAGGAATAGAAAACGTAGTAGCTTCATCAGGTACTTCGTTAACAGTAGAGCAGATTAAACTGATTGGCCGTTTTACCCAGAACATTACCATTTTGTTTGATGGCGATGCTGCGGGTATCAAAGCCTCACTCCGTGGTCTGGATATGATTTTGGAAGAAGGACTGAACGTTAAAATCGTTTCTTTCCCCGATGGCCATGATCCGGATTCTTATATGCACCATGTGGGTGCCGGGGCCTTTAAAACCTATCTTGAGGAGAATAGAAAAGATTTTATTTTATACAAGGCGAATGTGCTGCTTAAAGATGCCGGGAATGATCCAATCAAAAGAGCAGGTATTATCCGCGATATTGTAGAAAGTATTGCTAAAATTCCAGATCCTATCAAAGCTTCGGTTTTTATCCGTGAGTGTAGCAGTTTGCTCGAAATTGATGAGCATATCTTACTGAGCGAATTAAATAAAATGCGTTCGGTCAAGCTTAAAAAAAGCTTTGATAATAACCAGCGTGCAACGCCTTCTTCAAGTCCGAAACAATATTCTTCGGGTGCGCCAGAACCGCTTGGTCCGCCAGATGATTTATGGGATGACAGCGCAGGTCCTATGGGCCATGAGCAGCCTGTAGAAGATAATGAGCATCAGGAAAAGGAAATTGTCCGTTTATTACTGGCTTTTGGGCACGAATTTGTAAACTGGGATAAAATTGATGACATGTACATTGGCTCATTCATCATGCAGAACCTGAGCGATGTGGAATTTGATGATCCACTTTGCAAAAGAATTATCGATTATTATAAATCAGAAATCGACAACGGCAGATTGCCCACGTCGAACCACTTTGTTAAACATGAGGATAGGGATATTGCTGATCTGGCCATTACACTTTCAACTTCAGAATATGCATTGAGTGAAAACTGGTTAAATAAACATCTTATCTATGTTAAAGACGAATCAATGAATTTAAAAGCGACTATTTTAGGTGGTATTTTTCACCTCAAAAAACGTAAAGTCGAAAAAATATTGACGAACCTGTTGAAAGAAATTAAAGAGGAAAAGAACGAGGATAATCAAATGATTTTAATGCAGCGTTATGGCGTGATTAAAGGTGTAGAGAGAGAGATCTCTAAATTTCTGGGTTCTGTTATTGTTAAGTAATTAATTGCCAGCAATGTTTAATGAAAATGATCGCTTAGTTTTATAGATGACTTTACTTCATACATTAAATAATAGTATCGTCACCCTGAATTTATTTCAGGGTCTTTATAGTAGGAAAGATGCTGAAATAAATTCAGCATGACGATCGACTAGAATGAGAAGCTAAATATCATTATAGTGAAAATATTAATCAAGCTCTAGTATTTAATCATATATGGCACTTCATAACGATTTAGGTAAAGAAGGCGAAAAAATTGCCAAACAATATCTCGAAGATCAGGGTTATGAGGTTTTAGATGAAAACTGGACACATGGCAAAGCCGAGGTTGATTTAATCGTATATAAAAACGGCATTATGGTTTTTGTAGAGGTTAAATCCCGGAGCTCAGTCGCTTTTGGCGAGCCAGAAGAATTTGTACATAAAGCAAAACAAATTCAGATGGAATTGGCCGCTAATGCTTATATTGAAATCATGAATCATCAAAATGATATCCGTTTTGATATTATTGCGATTATCTTTACAAAAAATAAAAATTATAAATTAAACCATATAGAAGATGCGTTTTGGCCTGAAGACTAACTCCATTAAAAATTTTATATTTATCGGAATTGCACTTGCATTCGTGAGTTCTTGTAAAGACAGTTCTACCACGACTTATCGCAGCTTCATTTCGCCGATGACTGGCCTTAATGTGCCATCGGGAAACGAATTTGATGTGAAGGTACAGTTTGGTGCTGAACCAAAAGTAGATTCTGTAGTTTACCTGATCGATACTGTTAAATTGGTTTCAAAAACCGATACTTCGTCCGTGAAACTTAAAACCGAGGGTTTAAAATTGGGCAATCACCTGATAACTGCAAAAATATTTGGAGATGGGAAGTCAGAGGAGTTAACTTCAAATATTAATGTGCTAGCGGCCCAGGCGCCAGTTGAGTATACTTATAAAGTGATTAAGACCTTGCCTCACGATACCTCTTCGTACGTAGAAGGTTTAGAATACCATGACGGCTTTTTCTACGAAAGTGCCGGCGATTATGGCCATTCGAGTTTGCGTAAAGTAGAACCATCAACAGGTAAAATCCTTCAGAAAGCAGATTTGGATAAGCAATATTTTGGTGAGGGCATCACGGTAATTGGCAATAAAATTATTCAGTTAACTTATCGTGAAAAAGTAGGCTTTGTTTATGATAAGGCTACTTTTAAGAAATTATCGGAGTTTTCTTATACTACAGGCAGAGAAGGATGGGGCCTGGCTTTTGATGGAGAGAAAGTATTAAATACCGATGGTTCTAACACGATCTTTTTTCTGAATAAGGATACCTATCAGAAAATTGGTTCGATTGATGTTTTCGATAATAAGGGCCCGATTCAAAATCTGAATGAACTCGAAGTTATTGATGGTAAAATTTATGCAAACGTATATACAACCAATGAAATCATGATCATCAATCCAGAAACTGGGGCTGTTGAAAGCAAGATTGATTTATCTGGATTGTTGCCTGCTGATTACTTTAAAACCGAAGATGAAAAGGCCAATAATGTATTAAATGGAATTGCTTATGATAAGGCAGGTAAAAGGCTTTTTGTAGCCGGTAAAAAATGGCCACATATTTTTCAGATAGAGTTGGTTAAGAAATAATTTAATTATCGATATGTCACATTGAGCTTGTCGAAATGCCTTAATATGAATTTAAAGAGGTCCTTCGACAGGCTCAGGATGACAAGCCCCTAATCCTGTTTCTTCGGCTCGTCTAAATAACCATTAAAAATGATGGGTTGTTTATTCATACTACTAGCGGTTAGCGAAGCGTAACCATTGGTAGAGATATTAATGGTAAACCGATAATTTTCTCGTGTTACATCCTTTGTATTAATCTGGATAATATAGGTTCCTTTTTTATTTTTAGATTCAGTATAGGTGAAATTTTTTGAAGTAAATTTAATGCCGCCTTGTGTCGGATCCATCGGAGCCGAAAAAGATCTTCCAAAATAAGGCAGATAAGCAACAATACTGTCTTTAGTAACCTTCACATCGTATTGCGATCCCGATAGGTTTATTGAAGAGCCTCCCTGACTGCCTGGCATCATTGCCAATACTCTATTAACATCATTGTTAGACATCGGTACGGCTGTGTTGGCAATAAAAGTATAATTTTTATCCGCAACGATTTTCACTGTAGTTTCTTTATCGGTTTGGGCAAAAGAATGAAATCCTATCGAAAGAAATGCCAGGCTCAATATTAAATTTAAATGTTTCATAATGTGTGTTTTAAATGTGTGATAATTTAAAGATGCACAGATTTGAAAGATTCCATAATAGTGCCAAAAAATGAAAGGTAGCGTGAATTTATCAATTTTAGTTTTTATGTAAAGGATTTACCTTTTCAGAATAACTCGATTTATATAATGGATTATCTTTCTCAGTTGCCGAAGCGCCTATTGCGGTGAATTTATAGGTGCCAACAGGCAGGTTGTTCAGTTCTATTTCGCCGTTTTCGTCGGTAATTAAAGTGATTAAACTGCCGCCAGGATTTTTACCGCCTTTAACAATTATTCCCCCGATTGGCGAGCCTGCTACCCGCGATTTGGGATTAGTGGAAGGTACTGAAATGATAAATTTATAATTCCCGATGCTGGTATTATTAAATTCTATTTCTCCATTTTGGTTGGTCACAAGTGTAAAGGTATTGCTCTCCAGGTTTTTGCCGCCTTTAACTACAATGCCACCTATTGGTTGCCCGGCCACAAAACTTACCTCGCCTGTGGTTACATCCAGCTTGCCTTTAATGGATTTCATAATGCAAGGGAAATGCGATTCCGGGTAATTTAATTTACAATAATCACAGTAATGCCCCTCTGGAGCCTGAGTTCTTAAGGATTGCGTATTTGTTTCTTTAGTTTCTGCTAATGTACTGGTTCTTTTAACCTGAGCCTGGATGGTGAATGAAATGCATAGCAGAAATGCTGCTATAATAGCTCGTTCTTTCATAATATTTGATTAGTTAACATAAAATTAATCAAAAAATATGGCTCTTGCTAGTTTTTGAACAGCGGGATCGGGCAACAGATTGTGTTTATGGTTATTTCTTTTTTGATGCTTTTGCAAAGGGATTGAAGGCCAGGGCAAGGTTTACCCAAAAATCGAGTTCATCATTTCTTCCCAAAACATCTTCCGATACTGAAACATAACCCTTCATAGGTCTGTTACCAATTACCATTTGCTGCCAGCCGTCTTTATCCGATAAGTTTTCCAGGCTATTGGGATCGAGTCGTACCATCATACTATTCTTAGAAACACCGATACACATTTTGCCATTCACCATAAAAATTAGCCCGTTGAACATCTCTTTTTCCTGTACATCTTGTAGATGCATTAGACGTTCGGCCACACGGAGCGCCAAGGTTTCGTTATATTTCATGGTTCAAATTGTTATTTACGTTTGGCTGTGCCATACCTAATACCCGTAGCACGGAAGTATTTTTTAATCAGATCATATTTTTCATTGCAAAATTGGCCAGTCTTCATTTTGTCTGAACTTTCCTTCCTATTAAAGCACTCAAAACAGATCTCGATATATTCGGCTACTAAGCCATTTTCATCTAAAAATACAATTGCATTTCGTGGCTCATAACATCTATATCCCTCTGATTCAGCTATCAATAACCCTTTGTAGCTTTTGGTAGAGGTGTAGCCAAAGTTATAAAGTACATCGGTAAGTTTATCCACCTCCAAAGCGGATAAAATCTTCTTTTCTTTTAATCTTGTTAAATCTAATTTTTGTTTTTTTTCCAATAGTATATGGTAAACTTCTTCCTCAACTGGTATGTTGGTCGGAGCTTTAGTGGTATCGCTATAAATGATTTCAGCCATTAACTCCGGTGGTTCAAAAGAAATCAACATCACCTTTTTGTATTGGTTAAATGGAAAAAATCTTAATCTTTCTGCGGGTGAATATTTGTTCCGGTAAATGCAAACCATGCGTTTTTCTAAAACATCATAGTCTGCTCTTGAGGGCGGTTCCACAGGTGTCTTTATAATACCGTATTTTTTCTTTTGTGCAAAACACGTAAAACATAACAGGCAAAAAATAAGCGTTAATTTAATGATATGCATTATAAATCCTTTATCCATAAAATTAATGTTTAAAAGATGTTGAACAAAATAATTTCCTTACTAGCTCTATTTCAGTAAATTTGCAACATGTTATTAAACTGTTATCAGGAAGAATTATTAGAGGCTGGATGTGATGAAGCTGGAAGAGGTTGCCTCGCTGGTCCTGTTTTTGCTGCGGCGGTTATTTTGCCAAAAGGTTTTGTGTTAGAAGGATTAAATGACTCTAAGCAATTATCGCATGGGCAAAGGGCTACTCTGAGACCGATAATAGAACAGGAAGCTTTAGCCTGGGCCGTAGCTTCTTGTGATCATGAAGAGATAGACCAGATCAATATTTTAAATGCTTCCTTTTTGGCCATGCACAGGGCAATAGAAAAATTACATACTCAACCACAATACCTGGTAATTGATGGCAATCGCTTCAAAACCTATCCGCAGATTCCGCATAGCTGTATCATTAAGGGCGATGGGAAATATTTAAATATTGCTGCTGCTTCTATATTAGCCAAAACCCACCGGGATGAATACATGACCAACCTACACGTTGATTTTCCGCATTACAATTGGCAGCAGAATAAAGGATACCCTACCATTGCACACCGTAAAGCTGTGATCGAAATCGGGCTTTCGCCTTTTCACCGCAAAACTTTTAATGTGAGCGACCCTCAGTTGGATCTGTTTTCAAAAAACGCCTAAAATTTCGTATGTTCACAACATTGTGAAAATTCTGTTAATTACCAAGCGGGTTCCCTTTCCGCCAAATAGTGGTTATCCTATTGTGGTTTATAATACCATAAAAGGTTTGCTGCAACTTGGCGCAGATATTACTTTGTTTAGCCTCAACCCTACAAAAGGAAGAATTGATATTGAAGATATTTACGATCCTATTTTTGAACAGATTAAATACCATACCCACGATTTAGATACCGATGTAAACGTATGGTCGGCATTTTTTAATATTTTCACCAACGAATCTTATAATGTTTCGAGGTATTACAGCGAAGATGCCGCACGTCAGTTAGAAAACCTCTTACGCGAAAATGTATTCGACGTTATTCAATTTGAGGGACTTTTTGTTGTTCCCTATCTGGATGTGGTTAAGGCAAATAGTAATGCCAGGCTTATCTATCGGGCGCACAATATCGAATTTACCCTTTGGGAACGTCTTTCTCATTCAGAAAAGTTTTTAATCAGACGTAAATACCTGGCTTTTTTAGCTCAGCGTCTTAAGGCGTATGAAACCGATCAGATTAACCGTTTCCATCATATTTTCGCCATTAGTGAGCCCGATCGGCAAAGTATATTAAGGTTTGGCTGCGAAATTCCGATGTCGGTTTTTCCGGTGGCCATTGATTTAGAAAAATACAAGGTAGATAAAACCAAAACCAGTTTTCCCACACTTTTTCATTTAGGTGCAATGGACTGGAGGCCAAATCAGGAAGGATTAGAATGGTTTTTGGATGATATCTGGCCCGATATTGAAAAGCTGAATAAAGACCTCCGATTTTATATTGCAGGGAAAAACATGCAAAAACATTTCTTCGAGTACGATTCAGAAAACCTGATTGTAGAGGGAGAAGTTTTCGATGCGGTAGAGTTTATGAATTCTAAAGCGATTATGATTGTTCCTTTAATTTCTGGAACCGGAATGCGGGTTAAGATTATTGAAGGTATGGCCATGAAAAAATGTATTATTGCCACCACTACTGCGGCTGAGGGAATTAATTGCAGGCATGGCCACGACATTTTAATTGCCGATACCGCTGATGAATTTTACCGGTCAATTTTACAGTGTATCATTAATCCAAAACGTTGGGTAGAGATTGGAGAGAATGCCCGTAAGACTGTCGAAAACGACCATGGTGTGCATTTAATCTCTGGTAAAATGCTGAAGATTTACGAAGAATTGGTGAGTGCATAGGTGGATTTATGAGTTGACAACTTTAATAGGCATCAAGAGTGAAAGTTGTCAACTCTGAGTGCCACTCTAATAGGTACTGAAACAAGTTCAACCTGAAGGATGATTAGAAAAATCATCCATAAACTCCTTAAAATTAACCCCGAAATTTTGTCTTTTTCTTAGTACTTTTGCGCCCAAGAAGAATAACGAATAAAGCCGTCATAATTCACAGAATATCAGCTATACTGACTTCATTATCATAAAAAATAAAATTTACGGATGAAAAACACCGCATTAACAGAAAAACACATCGCTTTAGGCGCTAAAATGGTTCCATTTGCAGGTTACAATATGCCTGTTACGTACGAGGGTATAAATGCCGAACATGCAACTGTTCGTAACGGTGTAGGTGTTTTTGATGTAAGCCACATGGGCGAATTTATTCTTAAAGGCGAAAATGCATTAGATCTTATTCAACGTGTAACCAGTAACGATGCTTCTAAATTATATGATGGAAAGGTTCAGTATTCTTGCCTGCCAAATCAAGATGGTGGTATTGTAGATGATCTTTTGGTTTACAAAATAGACGATAAAACCTATATGTTGGTGGTAAATGCATCAAACATTGAAAAAGACTGGAACTGGATTCAGCAGTTTAATACAGAAGGTGTAGAAATGCACAATATTTCTGATCAAACGTCTCTTTTAGCCATTCAGGGACCAAAAGCGGCTGATGCTTTACAAAGCTTAACCGATGTTGATTTGGCATCAATGGAATATTATACTTTTGTTAAAGGTACCTTCGCTGGCGTTGATAACGTGGTTATTTCTGCAACAGGTTATACCGGAGCTGGTGGTTTTGAAATTTACTTTGAAAACCAATATGCAGATCAGATCTGGGATGCTATTTTTAAAGCGGGTGCGCCATATAACATTAAGCCAATTGGCTTAGGTGCCCGCGATACTCTGCGCTTGGAAATGGGTTTCTGTTTATACGGAAATGATATTGATGATACTACTTCACCAATTGAAGCAGGTTTAGGTTGGATTACTAAATTTTCTAAATCTTTTACCAATTCGGAGGCACTATTAGCGCAGAAAGAAGCTGGTATTCAAAAGAAATTGGTTGGTTTCGAAATGATCGATCGTGGTATTCCGCGACATGACTATGAAATTGCTGATGCTGAAGGAAACATTATCGGTAAAGTAACTTCCGGTACACAGGCGCCTTCACTGCAAAAAGCAATCGGTATGGGCTACATCGCAAAAGATTTCGCTAAAGAAGGAACTGAAGTTTTTATTTTAATCCGCAATACGCCAATTAAAGCTAAAGTGGTTAAGTTTCCTTTTTATAAATAGGATTTATAGTTAAAGCAGCAATATTTTTTAAAGTGATGGAACTGGAAGAAAATAAATATAATGAGCTGCTTTACCACATTGGGTCAACTTTACAAACGGCGAAGCAGAATGCGATAAAAGCAATTAATGTTGAGCTGATTCTTGCCAATTGGAAAATTGGAAGATATATTGTTGATTTTGAACAACACGGGAAACAGAGAGCCGAGTATGGTAAGGAATTGTTGGTAACGCTTTCTGCAGATTTGAAGTTAAAATTTGGCAAAGGATTTAGTCGGTCAAGTTTGCAGCTTATGCGTTTGTTTTATATAAACTATCCTAAATTTCAGCCCTTAGCAGACGAAGATTTAATTCGCCAGACAGTGTCTGGCGTTTTTCTTAGCTGGAGTCATTATGCAGAACTTTTAACTATTTCTGATCAGCTCTCCAGAAGTTTTTATGAAGCACAGGCTATAAAAGAAAATTGGAGTTTTAGAGAAATGAAACGCCAAATTGATTCAGCTTTATTTCAAAGACTAGCGCTAAGCAAAGATAAAGAAGGTGTACTAACTTTAGCCGAAAAAGGTCAAGTAATTAATAGCTCTGATGATTTAATCAGAGACCCTTATATTTTTGAGTTTTTGAACATCCCTACAGGCAGTATCATTAAAGAATCGGGACTAGAGAAAAAACTTATTGATAATCTCCAAAGATTTTTATTGGAGCTTGGTAAGGGCTTTTCATTTGTCGCGAGGCAGTTTAAAATAACTGTCGATAATGAACACATGTTTGTTGATATCGTGTTTTATCACCGAATATTAAGGTGTTTCGTACTTATCGACCTGAAAACAAAAAAGGTAAAACATCAGGATATCGGCCAAATGAATTTTTATCTCAACTATTTCAAAGAGGAAGAAAATGCTGAAGGCGATAATGATCCGATAGGAATTATCATTGCTGCAGATAAAAATGAATTTTTGGTAAAGTATGTAACTGGTGGACTCTCCAATAAAATATTCGTCTCCAAATATCAACTTTATTTACCTGATCAAAAACTCCTGGAAGAAAAGGTAAAAGAAATTATTAATGAATAAATCTCATCGCATGTCAAAAAAAATAGAAGTTTGTTTAACTCCGGCCTTAATCGACTTATACGATATAGAACAAAGCATTGTCGTGGTTATCGATATTTTGAGAGCTACCTCATCTATTACTTATGGGATAGATAATGGTGCTGAAGCGATTATTCCCGTAGCTCAGGTGGAAGATTGTTTAAACTATCGCGATAGCGGATTTTTATTGGCAGCAGAACGAAATGGAGAGGTGGTAGAAGGATACGATTTCGGCAACTCGCCATTCTCTTATACCCATGAAAAAGTAAATGGAAAAACGGTCGTTTTAACCACTACAAATGGTACCAAAGCTTTGCATCTGGCACAAAAAAGAGCTTATCAGGTTGTGATCGGATCATTCCTTAATTTAGATTCGCTTTGCGATTATCTGAAAAGTCAGGATAAAAATGTGCTTTTGCTGTGTGCTGGTTGGAAAGATCAGTTCAATTTAGAAGATACCCTTTTTGCCGGAGCGGTTGTAAATAATCTCCGTCAAAATTTCGAACATTTTGACGATTCTAGTGTAGCTGCAGAAGATTTGTATTCTTTGGCTAAAGCAGATCTGAGAAAGTACCTTCATAAATCATCGCATAGCCATCGCCTGGCTCAGTTGAATATAGAGGAAGATGTTGTTTTCTGTTTGCAGTTAAATCTGTGCAAAACAATTCCGGTATTGGAGGGTGAACGTTTGGTGGCCTTAAAAACTAATTAATATAGTCGTCGTTTGTAACGAGAATTGTGGAGAACCACATTTGTAATGTGGTTGCATCAGTCATAAAAATTGTTTCCTCTCGGCGATAAAATCGCCATTCTCTTTTATCCTCGTTGCAAACGAGGACAATGAGACACTCTTAATTAAAAGCTGAGATTTAGCCCCAATAATACAGCATTTTTTCTAAAATTTGCACCATTAAATTGAGTTTCCTCTGTTGCCCGGCTATTAAAATAAGCTTTATCTACACCAGAGTAAGTGTTGATGTTATTGATCTTATAGTCAACTTCTAACCGTAAACTTTTGCTTACTGGTACAGCAAGATTGATATCGCCACTTAAGGAAAAGGAATTTGCCTTATGTGTAAAGCTTACAGGTTTTGCAAAATCAGGGATTAAATTCCAGTTGGCTTTTGCCGAATAATTGTAAAAACCAGCTAAAATCGTGGCACCCAAACTAAATTTATTCGTGATAAAAATGAATTCTGCTCCAAAATCGAATCCTTTATATCTTGCTTGATATGTAGAGTTTAAGCCTTTGCTGTCTGGGTTATTTGCACTTTCTAACAGATAGAATTTTTGCTGATTGTACGAAAGTCCGACAATTGGATTGATGTTAAATTGCCCAAACTTTAATAGTTGATAATTGAGCTGTAAAGCGGCATCATATAAGTAACCTTTATTTGCGTTGAGCAGATCGAAATAAAAAGCATTCTGCCTGTTATCATCTGCATAGTCGGTATCTTCTGCCTCTCCTTTGGTTATGTTGCTGTATTGGTTAGTAGCTTTAACACTTAACCGCCGGGTAATATTGTATTTGATGTCTAACCCAAAACCAGGCCCTTTAAGATTTTTCCAGATCAGTTCTGATAGTACATTCGGATTGGCACCAGCCGCATTGCCGGCAATAGACCAGTCAAATTTAGATTGCTGGAGACCGATATAAGGTTTTACACTCCACCTGTGAGGGGTGTCTTGTGCTGATACGACTTTACAGAATAAGATGAGGGTTGAGCAGGCTAAAAACTGTTTGATCAAGGAAATCCGCAAAGCGATCTGCATATCTATTTTATTTTATAGCAGTAAAATACACATAGTGGCCAATTATACCACTATGTGTAATTATTTATTTTTAAAATGGATATACTGAAGCAATAAATGTTTTATCAGTAGGAGATAGTACTGTATTCCATCCCACTTCGTAATCACCGGTGGTTAGTTCGTTTGGAACAGCATAGTGCATGATTGAGTATTTATCATAAGTGCTATAATTGGTTTGGGAGGTAGTGTATTTTGCAAATAAGGCATTGTCTACTTCTGCCTGGCTCCAGTAATTTGGAGCAGCTGCGTAATAAGCATAAACAGCAGGTTTATCCCAGGGAATAGCTACCAATGGGTGTTGGTGTTCATGGATCAATCCTAAGGCATGGCCGAATTCGTGGATTACTACCCGGCTATATTCCGAATCTGATGTACTTGCTGTTAACCAACCGTAGTTCATGGTAGCACCGGTGCTAGGCGTTAATTTTCCGAGATAAGACCAGGATCCATCTCCACTTACAAAACTTACCCTGATTTTGGCTGTATTGTCGTTTGTTACAAAGTTGAATTTGATGTTGGCATATTGTTCCCAAGCCTTTGCATATTGAATTACTTTAGCCCTGATGGCTGCTGTGCTTCCGTTTAAACTCACCTTGATTGTGGTGCCTGGAGTCCATTTAGTAGATTTTAGTAGGGCACCTCTAGGGGTAGTACCATCTAATGATCTTTCTGTGCAGACCTGAATATTACCAAGTGGATTCACAGCAGCTATTTCTGGTTTTTCTAAATCTGCAGTTTCTGTAGGCCTTTCTTTTTTACAGGCGTATAATACTATAGATAGGACAAGTGCGGTTAATAAGGTTTTATTTAATTTTAAAAATTTCATGATTAGGTTTTTTTAGGTTAATAATGATCTGATTTTTGGCTGAAAATCAAATTAGAAAATAGCGAATACAGGGATTCTTCTTCTTTGGAAAAGAATAATTTGGTTGAAAAGCATAAATAGACATTTAGGTTAATTCCCTCTGCGTTTGCAAAGTACAATCCTAAAGTAAATCAATATTATATCAATACCAAGAAAATTGTAATATTTTTATTGCATAAATGTATTTTTTACTCTCAATAAAATAGTTAATTTTATTTATTTTATTGTAGTTTTAATACTGCAAGATCCGGGATGAACACCAATAAATACGATCAATTATTTCGTGATCAGTTCAGAGATTGTCGGACTATTTTTAATCGTAATCAAGGCTTCTTCGTGTGCCAGCCAATAAATGTCTTCAGCACGTTTCATATCAAATGTACTAATGGCGCCTAAACCTTTTGGTTCGATTAATACATTACAAAATTTAGCTTTTCTTTCCATATCGTGGTTGATCGACATGATACCTGCGCGGCCCATTAAATTGGTGATACCTGTAATTTTATCAACTGGTTTAAGGTGGTTACACGATGAGCCTATAATGAAATCGCATTCATCCATTAAAGGTTCGACTGGGAAATTATTTAAAATACCGCCATCCACATACATCTGACCATCAATCATAATGGGTTTAAAAATGCCTGGGATACAACTAGAGGCATGAATGGCTCTGATAAGAGGCCCTTTTGTAAAATAAACCAACCGGCCTTCGCTAAAGTTTACGGCAGCAATGGTTAAAGGTATTTTTAGATTCTCAATTAAATTTTCGGGAAAATATTCCTTTAATATTAAAGCAGTATTCTCAATATTAATTAAGCCTAAAGAACCTACAGCTGGTCGTACAAAGCGCCAGAGTTTGGTTTTAAGGAAAATATTTAAGCCTTCTTCCGGATCTATACCAGCTGCAAAAAAGGCTCCGGCTATGGCTCCTGCACTTGTTCCACTAATGTGACTAAAGGTAATGCCCAAATTGCTAAAGGCTTTTAAAACCCCTAAATGAGCTATTCCCCTGATGCCTCCGCCTGATAATACAATGCCAACTTTCATAGGTTTAATTTAGTATGATTACTTAAAAGTTTAACTGATCAATTTTATTGCTTAATTGTTGTATTGTTAAATTGTTTTGGCCTTTAAAACTGATAACTAAAAACTGCAAACTATCGCTGTTGTTTCGGTTTATACTTCGATTGATTTAAAATCTTTTGTGCCTCATTATCGGCCATTAACTGTTGCAAAGTAATATCAGGATGCGCTTTCATGTATTTCTTAACAATTTGCCAACCCATCCATACACCCAATTTTGGTGCCGAATCTCTATTTTCGCCTAAACCCGGGGTAAAAGGTCCTTCAGATAAAAACACCTGGATTTTTTGGTAGTCGGTTTCATACAGGTAATTGTTCTCTAAAAAATATGCCCAAATATCACCCTCAAAATTTTGGACCCAGTCTAATTGTTGTTGAGTATATCCGATTTTGATAGAATCGCTTAAGTTTTCGGGCAGTACCTGATCTAAAAAATATAAAACCTTTCCCTGAAAGATCATTTTAGACAATAAGGTTCTATTGTCATCAGGCTCTGCAAACAGTTCTTCATGTGCATAAGTTTCGGCTACACGTGGCACAATATATTCAGGTGCAAACCTCCTGGAAAGATATAAGGGTACACTTTGCACAATAGCCCTGTAAAATTTACTGTCTTTACCCAGAAACATGTCCAAGCCAATACCCAGATAGTTATCGCCTACTGGCATTTGGTAAGCAAAACCTGAAGCAAAAGAAATAAATTTTGGAATCTTCGCTTTTGGATAATAGTATTTAATGTATTTAAAAGTTTCATTTAAGCCCTCTTCCTGTACTTTTAAGTTTGGAAAAACACTATCTACTTCTTTGCTTAAATCGGTATAGGCCTGATCTTTATATAAATTGGCTAAAGATTCGGTGTTTGAGTATTTACTATCCAGAATCCGGTGGATAAAATCGTCATAAAACACACCATATTTCGAGCCAAGCTGTTTGTCTATATCAATGATGTTTTTGTTTTTTCCGGCAAATAGTTCTTTATCAAATCTTTCGATTTTAATTTTTACCTGTATATTGCTTACATCAGGTCTGTTGCTTTGCTTACAGGAAATAAATGTGATGGCAAAAAGAAAAATTAGATAAATTTGCCAGTGTTTAACGTTATACATCATGTACAACAAATATATATAAACACTGATAGCATGAAAAGAATATCAATCATTTTAATTTTGTCTGTTTTAAGTATTGGCGCATGGGCGCAAAATTTTCCTATAACCAATTATGGCTTTAGGTTAGGCCTAACTGCTACTCCAACTTTTGGTTGGATTAAGCCTGAACAGGGAAAAACAGATGGAATAGCTTTGGGTTTTTCTTACGGATTAATGGGCGATTTTAATTTTGCTCCTAATTATAGTTTTTCTACCGCTTTAACCATTACTTCTATTAACGGTAAAAGCACTGAGGCGAACGTGCTGCCTTATTATGCAACGAGTAGTAGCAGTACCCCAAAAGCTTACGATTTAAAATATAAGTTACAATATGTAGAACTGCCTTTAACCATTAAATTAAAAACAGTAAAGGCTGACGGAAAACGCTGGTATGGTCAGTTTGGTTTGTCTAATTCATTCAATATCAGTGCTAAGCAAGACGCGGTTACAGGTGGTATGGTTGTTGGCGATAATTTAAACGTGTCTGATAATATCAAACTTTACCGTGCCGGATTAATCATCGGTGGAGGTGGCGAATTTGATATTTCTGGCAATACCAGTATTGTAGCGGGTTTAACTTTTAATAATGGTTTCACTAACATTGTAACAGATAAAGCCAGGGATGTTAGAAATCATTATTTGGCACTTAATTTCGGTGTATTCTTTTAATCTCAATATTTTTGTCTTGATACTTACTACCTGATACTTTTACCATGAAAATAGCACTAGCACAACTTAATTACCACATTGGAAACTTTGAAGCCAACACGGAAAAAATAAAGGAAAATATTCAATTGGCTAAAGATAAAGGAGCTGATCTGGTTGTTTTTGCCGAACTGGCTATCTGTGGTTATCCCCCAAGAGATTTTTTAGAGTTTGATGAGTTTATCGCCTTGTGCGAAGGTGCTGCTCAGGAAATAGCCAGACATTGTACAGATATTGCCTGTATTGTCGGTTTACCGGTTAAAAATGAGATCTTACAGGGAAAAGACCTGTATAATGCAGCGTATTTTATCGAAGAAGGAAAAGTTAAGGCAATTGTTAAAAAAGCATTATTGCCAACGTACGATGTGTTTGATGAATATCGCTATTTCGAACCTGCCACAACATTTAACTGTATCGATTTTAAGGGAAAAAAAATTGCCTTAACCATTTGTGAAGACCTGTGGAATATTAACGATAATCCACTATATGTTTCTAACCCAATGGATGAGCTGATTAAGGAGCAACCTGATGTGATGATTAATATTGCTGCATCTCCTTTTTCTTATACCCATGATGATGAACGTATAAAAGTTTTAGCCGACAATGCAAAAAAGTATAACCTTCCGGTATTTTATGTAAACCAGGTTGGTGCGCAAACTGAAATTATTTTTGATGGAGGTTCTTTGGTTTTCGATGCTGATGGAGAGATGAAAGCAGAAATGAAGTATTTTGAAGAAGACCTTCAGGTTTTTGATTTAGAAGAGGTAGAAAGTGTGCGTAATAAATACCCTAAATCGGAAAGATTAACAGATATTGAGCAGATTCACGATGCATTGATTTTAGGTATTAAAGATTATTTTAGGAAATCTGGTTTTAGTAAAGCGGTTTTAGGTTTATCAGGCGGAATTGATTCTGCCGTGGTATGTGCACTGGCTTGTCGCGCGCTAGGGCCTGAGAATGTAATGTCCGTTTTAATGCCTTCTAAATTTTCTTCCGACCATTCTATTCAAGATGCTTTAGATTTGGTTAATAATATTGGTTGCATGCACGAAATTGTGCCAATTAAAGAGGTTGCAGAGGCTTTCGATCATATACTGGCACCAGCTTTTAAGGGTTTGCCTTTTAACCTTGCAGAAGAGAATGTTCAGGCCCGTATCCGCGGAATCATTAATATGGCCATGAGCAATAAATTTGGTTATATTTTATTGAATACATCGAACAAAAGCGAGTGTGCTGTTGGTTATGGCACTTTATACGGAGATATGTGTGGTGCAATTGGCGTAATAGGCGATGTGTATAAAATGCAGGTTTTTGAGCTTGCAAGGTACATTAATAAGGAAAGGGAAATTATCCCGATTAATACTATTGTTAAACCACCTTCAGCAGAATTGAGACCTGATCAAAAAGATTCTGATTCATTGCCTGAATATGAAATCTTAGATAAAATATTATACCAGCACATCGAAAAGAAACAGGGCTCGAAAGCCATTATTGCTCAAGGTTTTGATGAGGCATTGGTGCTGCGGATTCTGAAAATGGTTAATGTTGCAGAATTTAAACGTTACCAAACCCCGCCTATTTTAAGGGTATCGCCTAAAGCCTTTGGTATGGGAAGAAGAATGCCGATAGTTGGGAAATATATGGCTTAGTTGTTTTAACTGCGCAATTGTTGGAATTGTTAGGTTAACTGATTAAGCGGTTAATTGTTTAATTTGTGAATTGCCAACTGGAAACAGCCAACTGAAAACCGCTGTCATGCTTAGGCACGAAGCATCTGCTCAATAGCCTGTAGATGCTTCGTACCTCAGCATGACAAAATAGGCTATGCTAAAGTAGCATCAACTGTAATGGTTGTATTTAATAATTTAGAGATCGGGCAGTTTTTCTCTGCATCAGCTACCAGTTCATCAAATTTTTCTTTTGTCAAATCAGGTACAGAAGCCGTTAAGGTTAAATGCGATTCAACAATTTCACCTTTTGATGGATCAAGGTTAATTTCACATTTAGTTTCCAGTTTATCTGCTGTAAATCCTGCTTCAGTTAAGTTAGCAGATAATTTCATGGTAAAACAGCCTGCGTGAGCAGCAGCAATTAATTCCTCCGGATTTGTGCCAACACCTTCTGCAAAACGAGAATTAAAAGAATATTGAGTATTATTTAAAGTGGTACTTTGTGTAGTGATGTTACCATTACCTTCTTTAATAGAACCTTGCCATACGGCCGTTGCATTTCTTTTCATGATTGGATTTTATTTTTAGATTGTTTAACACCTAAAGATAAAAATATGTTTGTTTAAAGGTGGCAATTCTTTGTTAAGAAATCCTTGTATTAGAATCATTCCCAAATATTGTTTCAAAAAAAGAAGCTGCTCCAGAGAAACAGCTTCTAATGCATTACGATCTTTTAGGTTATTTATCTGATTTTAAATTATAAAGGGTACAATACCGCGGTAGCCTGTTTATCCTTTGATGATAAAACAGTTGCGCCGCTTCCACATTGTCCGCCGTTCATTAATGATAATGCATCGGTTCCTCCAACCCCTGGAACATTAATGGTTGTAGATTGGTTGGTGTGTTTAAATGAAATGGTATGGCCAAATTCATGGGTTATGGTTCTCGTACGTTGTGCAAAAGAATTGTTCTGGATCAGATTGCGGTTAATCCAAACCGTATTGCCAGCTTTACCGTTAGAGGTTGATAAATAAGCCTGCCCGCATGTAGAACTTCCAATAGTATTATCTACTTTAATTAGAATATCATAAATAGTACCTGTTGTAATCACAAATTTGAGTTTAGAATTAGGCACCGTATTCCATTGGTTGATTGCAGAATTGATTTCGCTGATCATACTGTTAATCGAAGGGTCGACCTTAACGCGTATATTAGTGCTATTGGTTACAATATAGCCATTGTAATATTGTTCTGTGATTGGTTTTCCATTATCGGCAGGAACCTCCATATTTTTAGCAAATACGATATCGCCATCAACAACATAATTATTTCCACTTTCTACAATCTGTGCATCTGTAAATCCAAGATTTTTGATGTAAGCAAGAACTTTTTGATTTTGAGTGGTTTCGTTTTCCAGATCGGCTGGTATCTCATTTTTTTTAGAACATGAGATCACGACTACTGATAGCAACGCAATCAGCATGGTTTTTTTGAATAGGTTTTTCATAGTTTAGGTTTTTGGTTTAGATCGTAATACGCTGTAATTAAAGTATTAAATGAATAAATATAATACAAAAAATACATATTTGTATTTTTAACACATATTTTTTGTATTTTTAATTAGCGTATTTTAATCTTTCCGTTTGCCCTAATCTATCTGGTGTTTTAGCCTACTACTTCTAATCGACTGGAAAAGTAATATACCTACACCAATCATGATCGAAATATCAGCAAAATTAAAAACACCCGTTTGGAAGATGTAAAAATCTATATGCATAAAATCGGTAACCGATCCATGTACAATCCGGTCATATAAGTTGCCAATACCGCCACCGATCAGAAAACACAAAGCAATTTGCATAGTCATTGGTAAATTACGCTTGGCAAAAAGAAAATATAACCCGTAGCCCAAAAATAATAATGGTAAGCCTGTTAAAATAATTAGTCTGAAAATATAGGGCATATTATCGCCAAGACTTAAAAACGCACCACTGTTTTCTACTTTGGTCAATGTAAAATGGTTTTTTATAATGCTGATATGTTCGTAGTCGCTGATCTCAGTACGCACAATTTTTTTAGAAATCTGATCGCAACCAAAATTTAAAGTTAATAACAAGAGTAATACCGACCAGCGGAGGTTTTCTATTTTTTGCATAATTTTTATCTGATAATATCGGCATCAACGGGTATGTAGCCTAAATGTCTGCTTAACGACATGATTTGACCTTTGTGATGAAACTCGTGGGTAATAACATGAGTAAACAACTGCAATGGATTTACCGTTAAAATCTCTCCATTCCTGTGTATTTCAATTTCCTGAAGCTCAATTCCTTTAAATTTTTCGATAAATAAGCCAATATATTCATCTACCTGGTCAAAATAACTTTGGCAGTCTTTTAAGGTCTGGTATTTTTCGAAAGGTAAAAACTTCTGTTCAATGCCTAATGCTCTTTCACCAATCCACGCACAATAGGTTTGACCAATATGAACCAACAAATTCCTGATAGATCCTCTGCCAAACGAACTGTTGTTGGTTAAGAAATCCTGTTCTGAAATGCCTTTGATATAATTTAAAAGGGTATTTCTGGATGATAAAATGAAATCGTATTGTTCTTTAAGCATGCCTTGGTTTCCTGATCCATTTTCTAAACGGAATGATCAAAGCTAAAAGAATAGCTGTAAGACTCAAGATTTTTGCAATAAGATCTCCACTTTTTACATAAAAGGTAATCTCGTCGTTCAGGTTGATGTTCGCTTTTAGCGCAGTTCTGGTCCACCACTTGGTGCTTTGTGTTACATCGCCACGTTGATTGATGAAGCATGAAATTCCGGTATTTGCCGAGCGGGCTACATCGCGGTGGGTTTCAATTGCCCTAAGCTTGGCGTACATCATGTGCTGGTCTTTACCAGAAGTATTTCCCCACCAGCCATCATTCGTGATAATAGCAATAAATTGTGCACCATCTTTAACCTGTTGGCCAATCCAGTCGCCCCATAAGCTTTCGTAACAAACCACTGGTGCAGCACCGATGCCGCTTTGTGCATAAAGTACACTTGGTTTTTCTTGCCAGCCCCAGCCACCAACTGTTCCCCCTAATTGAGCAAAAACACCGTCTAAAAATGAAAATACTTTTGGGAAAGGCATTTTTTCTACCCCGGGAACGAGCTTAGATTTATGGTAAAACTGAACATTAGCAGAGTTTTCTACCTGCATCGCTGTATTAAAATTGTCGAAATAAAGGCCTTTCTGATTATCAAATTTAGCTGTTATTGTTTTTTTGTCCTGATAAATTTTAATGCTTTCTATACCTGTGATCAATGTCCCATTTTTATACTTTGATAAAAAGCTTTGCAGGTTGACAAAATCAGGATTGCTTCTGATTCTATCTTCATCTGCGTAATTTGGAATGGCAGTTTCCGGCCAGATAAAATATTCTGTGTTGGATTGCCCGATTGAATCGGATAAATGGGTTAAAATTTTAATTTGTTCAGCAGGCGGAATATTCTCCAGTTTTTGATAAGGATCAATATTAGGCTGAACCACTACAACATTACTCGGTGTACCTTTCTGTTCTGCTGTAAAGTATTTGGTTAGTGAAATGCTGATGGGTATAATCACCACCAAAGCCCAGATTCCTGCAGTTCTAAATCTTAAATAGCCAGTTTGGGATTTGAGTTTTTTGTAAGCTTCAAAAGCGAGAATATTGCTCACTAAAATCCATAACGAACCACCATAAATACCGGTATAATCGTACCATTGCGCCAATTGGTGCATTCCAGCCAAACCATTTCCTAAAGTCATCCATGGGAAGGCTAAATCCCAGGTTTGCTGCAGATATTCTAAAGCGATATAAAAGGAGATTAACCCAAGGTAGGCGATCTTTTTATTTACGTATTTGCCCAACCTGTAGTATAACCAAAAAGCAAAGGTCATTAAAAGTGCACCTAAACCGTAAGGGATTAAGGAAACGGGTAGTGCTACTGCCGGGCCATTATAAGCACTAATCGCATTATATACCCAATAAATTGATGCCGTATTCCAGACTAAAAAAGTTAAACCTGCAGTTAAGAAAATTTTTTTTCCCTGTTTTTTTTCTGCGTTACCTGAAATGGAATCGAGCGCAATGAACAAAGGCACCAGGCCGATTAACAACAAAGGTGTGGTAAAAGGCATTGGTGGCCAGGCTAGCCAAAGCAAAAATGCACTAAAGAGGGCGAGGAGGTAAGTTTGTTTAGATTTCATATAAAATTACTTGTCATTCTGACGCAGGAAGAATCTCTAAGCGACAAAGAACTGACTTTGTTTTGGTTAATATAAGTACAGTGCAACTGTGTTAGGGATGCTTCGTGCCTCAGCATGGACAGTATGAATTACAAACTATCTAAAATATCTGCTTTTTTAGCTTCGTATTCTTCCTGAGTAATCAGGTGTTTATCGTACAAAGTTTTAAGCTTGCGTAATTTTAAAGTGGCTTCATCTTCAGGCTCTTCTACAACTTCAGCTATTTGAATAACAGGTTCTACTGGTTCAGGAGTTGGTTCGTAAGCAGGGATTTCTGCAAATGGTTGGGCATTTAAATTGATAGGAGAAGCAGTAGCCCTGTTTTCTTCCAATTTTTGCTGACGGAGAATCTCTTTATATTCTTCTAACTGTTGGTTTGCCGCCTGGTGCAATTTACGAGCCTGTGCTTTTGGAATATATTCTGTTACAATATTTTCACCGCTCTGTGGTACACAGATGAACTTAGAGGTGAAAAAATCTTCTTTGAACGAAACTTCTTTAATGTTTTTCCATGAAATATCTTTAAAATTCATGGTTAGGCCTAAATTACCCGGCTCGCAATAAAAAATGCGTTTATTAGAGATCGCGATGCTATCCGGCATTAAATTTACTGCGGGTTTTTTCTGTACTGCTAAATATAAAAGTTCTTCGCCGGTAGTTAATAGGTCGTTTAATTTTCCAATAACTTTTTCAACCGCTTTAGGGTCTTGTTCGTCACTTAAAAATCTATCTATGCTAATCATAATATTTTAAATTGTTGTGTGGTTACGTTTTTGATGCTACTCTTCAGCATCTTCATATTTGTTTTTGCTTTTAATGTTAGGTTTCCCCGCTATGCAAATTACAAATTCTCCTTTTAAAGTATTGTTTTCAAAATGTGATTTTATTTCTACCAAAGTTCCGCGAACAGTTTCTTCGAACATCTTGGTAAGCTCTCTGCTTACCGATGCCTGCCTGTCGGCGCCCAAATACTGCGCAAACTCCTCTAAAGTTTTTAATAAACGGTGCGGACTTTCGTAAAGTATGATGGTACGTTCTTCTTCGGCCAATTTTTTGAATTTCGTTTGTCTGCCTTTTTTAACCGGTAAAAAACCTTCGAAACAAAATGCATCAGCGGGTAAGCCTGAGTTAACCAAAGCAGGTACAAAAGCTGTTGCACCAGGTAAACATTCTACAGCAATGTCATTTTTAATGGCTTCGCGTACCAGGAAAAAGCCCGGGTCTGAAATGGCGGGTGTTCCTGCATCAGATATCAGGGCGATTTTTTGTCCTTCGTTCAAAAACCTGATAATTTCTGAAGTGGCCTTATGTTCATTGTGCTGGTGGTGCGAGAAAACCCTTTTATCAATCCCAAAATGTTTGAGCATTGGGGCACTGGTGCGGGTATCTTCAGCGAGAATCAGATCGCATTCTTTTAATATACGGATTGCCCTAAAGGTCATATCCTCCAAATTGCCTATGGGCGTTGGTACGAGAAATAGTTTGCCATCCATATTTCGGTTTGCAGTTTACAGTTAACGGTTTACAGTTTTTTCCAAACTCCTTACCCCAAACTCCAAACTCTTGCTATCTTTGCTTAAAAAATTAAATAATGCTGCAAGTTAACTATATCCGCGAAAATAGAGAGAAAGTTTTAGAACGTTTAAGTATCCGTAATTTTAAACAACCAGAACTGGTAGACGAAATCATTAAAATCGATGAGGACCGCCGTTCGACACAAACTTCCCTGGATAATATTTCTGCTGAAGCGAATGCAGCTGCCAAACAAATTGGCGATTTAATGCGTACTGGTAAAAAAGAAGAAGCCGAGGCGATTAAGGTACAAACTGCTTCTCATAAAGAAAATATCAAAAACCTGAGCGATAAATTGAATGAGCTGGAAGCTGCTCAATACAATTTAATTGTTCAATTACCTAATTTGCCTTATCATCTGGTAAAACAGGGATCTACTGCAGAAGAAAATGAGGTAGTTTTAACGCATGGCGAACCTGCCCAATTACCAAGTAAAGCTTTGCCGCATTGGGAATTGGCCGCAAAATATGATATTATCGACTTCGAACTCGGCGTAAAAATTACGGGTGCTGGTTTTCCGGTTTATAAAGGAAAAGGAGCAAGGTTACAACGTGCATTGATTAACTTCTTTTTAGATCATGCCACAGCAGCAGGTTATAAAGAAATGCAGGTTCCTCATTTGGTTAATGCAGCTTCAGGTTTTGGTACTGGTCAGTTGCCAGATAAAGAAGGACAGATGTATCATTCAACAGTTGATGATTTGTATTTAATCCCAACTGCCGAAGTTCCGGTAACCAATTTATACCGCGATGTAATTGTTAAAGAAGAAGATCTTCCTATTAAAAACACAGCTTATACCCCTTGTTTCCGTAGAGAAGCGGGTTCTTATGGTGCTCATGTGCGTGGTTTAAACCGCTTACACCAGTTTGATAAGGTTGAGGTGGTTCAGATTACCCATCCGGATAAATCTTACGAAACTTTAGAAGAGATGAGCCAATATGTGCAGTCTTTATTGAAAGAACTTGGGTTACAATATCGCGTATTGCGTTTATGTGGTGGCGACATGGGCTTTACTTCTGCCATGACTTACGATATGGAAGTTTGGAGTGCTGCACAAGAACGCTGGTTAGAAGTTTCTTCTGTTTCAAATTTCGAAACTTACCAGAGTAACCGTTTGAAACTACGTTTTAAAGGAAAAGAAGGTAAGGCGCAACTGGCACATTCATTAAATGGAAGTGCATTGGCTTTACCGCGTATTGTGGCTTCGATTTTAGAAAACTACCAAACGGAAAATGGAATTAAGATTCCGGAAGCTTTGGTGAAGTATACAGGGTTTGATATGATTGATTAACCTTCGATAAATCGTCATTGCGAGGCACGAAGCAATCTTAATGCTGTAGCAAAACCTTTTGGTACTTGGCGATTAATTAAAGAAAACGAAGTTTCTCTTGTAGTAAGATTGCTTCGTCGGCTCAAAAGCCTTCTCGCAATGACGAGATTTCTAATAAAAAAAGCTTTGCATTAATGCAAAGCTTTTTGTTTTTATAGATAGATGTGTTTTTTTTGTAATGATTATAAAATCAGGATCAACAATAAAATGATGATAATGATTGCACCAACTGAAAGATAAACACCTCCAGAAACTGCACGTGCCTGGCCTTTTAACTCTCTTAACTCGCTACGTAAAGCTTTACGTTCTGCTCTCGTTAAGTTCGATTTATCCATGTCTCTGATCTCTTCAACACGGGTTTTAATTCTTTCCAGTTTTACTGCTTGTTCTGCAGTTAATTCTGTTGGGTTTTTCGCAGGTTTGTCAGCAGCCTGAGCTGAATTAAAACTAATACCTAACGAGAATACCAGGGCTAATGTGTAAATAAATTTTTTCATAATATCTAATTTTTTTAGTGTTCAACCAATACTTAACAAAAAACCTACCAAAATGTTCTGGTAGGTTTTAAAAAGCATTAATTTAAACTGTAAAAGCTCTTATTTAATCTCGAAAACAGCATTTACTGTGAAATTCAACTTGATTTTTTTAAAATCAAGTTCAGGAGCGCCAGCCGCATCAGACATTTCAGCTTTCATCGCAAAAGTTCTATAAACCGGTTGGATTACATTATCTCCACCATCCTGTATTTCAATTACACTACCTAATTTATCGCCTAATGCTTCTACCATGTAAGTTGCTTTCTCTTTTGCCGCCAATAAAGCTTTAATTTTAAGATCTTTTTTCAAACTCTCAATTTTGGAATAATCGTAGCTTTCGATGTTTGTATTGGCAATTCCTTTGGCATCAATTGCTTCTAATATTGCATTAAACTTGTTTAGGTCGCTCACTTTTAAGCGGTATTGTTTGCTGGCTAAAAAATCAGGGTTTTTCTTTTTCTCTGTTTCATAGTTCCAGCTGCTTAAATTGCTGATGGTTAAGTTTTCTTTTGCAATGCCTGCTTTTTGTACGGCGGCAAACAATTGTTTTTCCAGTTCCGTAATGTCTACTTTTTTCTTTCCGTTTAAATATTCTTTTAGTGAAATACCGATATAAATAATATCTGGTGTTACTTCTGTTTCTGCAGTTCCGCTAACATTAATTTTTCTGCGTAAATCTACTTGTTGAGCCATCGCTGACGATAAACCTAAAAATGCAACCAGTGCAAGTGTTATTAACTTTTTCATATCTATTTTTCTTTGTGTGTACTGTAATGATGTAAAGCGTACACAAATTCCACACCGGGATTATATATTTTTTTATTTCATAAACGATTACCCTTACCCAAAGGCTACAGTTTTTCCTTTTAATAATCCTATTCGGTTTATTTACAGTACTATAAATTATCCTCTGCCGTGCTGAGGAAAAATAAATTAGAATGCAATTAGATGTATAAATTTTGGAATAATTCTAAGATTCTATTTTTAGAATCGAATTCTGGCAAAATTTATCAGCCTCTATTAAGGGTAGAAATAAGAATGAAGAAAATTATGCGCTAGGTTTTATGCTTAAATAGACGGAATTATATAGGATTATAAAACCTGGCGCAGCAGAGTTTTCTGCAGAATTTTAATCATGTTTTGCAATTAGGAATTGCAAAAAGAATTGAATTGTTGGCTGTTAAACCTTTGATACTTTAACAGCAGTTGGCCCTTTTTGACCCATTTCTACTTCAAACGTAACTTTATCACCTTCTTTAATCTGGGTGATTAGACCGTTTGCGTGAACGAAAATACTGTCTTGTGTTTCAGTGTTTTTAATAAAACCGTAACCTTTACTGTCGTTAAAGAAAGTAACTGTTCCTTTTTTAACAGGATTTTCATCAATGATGTCCTCTTGTCTTGAAATACCAATCTGAATATCTTCTGTATTAATTACTTTCTTTTTCTTCGGATCTGGTGGAGTAGAAGAGATGTTTCCGTTTTCGTCAACGTAAGCCATCATATCTTCAAGTGCTAAACCTTTTTTGGCATTAGCCTGACGCTCTTCTTTTTTCTCTTGTTTGTCTTTTTGTTTTTTTAACCGTTTTTTTTCGTTCTCTTTTTTACTGTATGTTGCCTGAGATTTAGCCATATTTTATTTAATTGTTTTGTTTTGAAAGGTGAGTGGAATGGAGAATTATACAAAGATAACAATACTAAAGCACAAACACGATTTTATTCGGTTATGCTCTTGTCATTATGGATAACATTTGACACAGAAACACAGATGGATCTTTCAACTCGGATACCTTTGATAGATTCAAATAGGACAGTAGTCATCTCGACTGTAGCGCAGCGAAATGGAGAGATCTATTTAGACAGATTTAGCTTCGCTGAGCACTTACGTGGTTCTCGACCGCATTGCACTCCGCTCGAAAGGACGGCACCTCATGACGATTCACATCCGTGGCATTATTCCTTTATTATTTTTTTACCACAGATGAAAAGGATTAACACAGAGAGGGGGAATATATCTGTGTTAATCCGTGAAAATCTGTAGTTTATTTTTATGATGCCCTGTTTAGCCATTTTTCTTTATCTGCCTGATAAACAAAATTCCATTTTAAGGGCTCACCATAATAGGCTACCTCTAATTCAGCGATTTTAACTGCGCCTAATTTTTCTGTCGCTTTTTGTGAACGGAAATTAGTAGCACCGATATGTAAAATTACTTTATCCACAAATTGAAAAGCATGATCAAACATTAAAGTTTTTAAAGCCTTATTATGTCCCTTTCCCCAAAACTCGCGGGATATAAAAGTGTAGCCAACAGCAACAGAATGTTCTGTTTCATCTAATTCGTAGTATCTGGAACTGCCCACAACTTTATTCGTTTCTTTTTCATAAACGATAAAAGCACCTTTCGATTCTATAGCACCTTTAAAGAAATTTCCGAAAACCTCTTTTTTATAGCGGTCTTTATTGGGATGTTGTTCCCAGATTAACGGATCGGAAGCTACTGCAAAAAGCGCTTCGAAGTCAGACTCTTTTAACGGAACTACTTTAATTAAATCGTTTTCTAGTGTGGGCTGTAAATCGAAATTCATTTTATTAGGGAATAAAAACGGCCGGCTTTGCGGCCAGCCGTTTGTAATTTATTGTTTGAGACCCTGAAACAAGTTCAGGGTGACGCATCTGAGTAGTTAGTTTACTAAACCTTCAATTTCTACCACTTCCTGGGCATCTTTCTGATAATCAACTTGATCAATTTCGAAGCCAAATAAGCTTAAGAAATCAGATCTGTAACCTGGTAAATCACCTATTGCTGGTAGCGTTTCGGTTGTTGCTTCCTTCCAAAGTTCTGCAACTTTAGCCTGGATATCCTCGCGCATTTCCCAATCGTCGATTCTGATTCTTCCTTTTTCATCAACAGGAACAGGATTGCCGGTATATAAGCGGTCAGCATATAAACGTTGGATCTGCTCAATAGTACCTTCATGAACGCCTTCAGCTTTCATCACTTTATACAATAATGAAATGTAAAGCGGAATTACCGGAATTGCAGAACTCGCCTGTGTAACCAATGCTTTATTAACCGATACATAAGCTTTACCATCAATATCCTTTAGTTTATCGGCTATTGTAAATGCAGTTGCTTCTAAATCATCTTTAGCCCGGCCAATGGTTCCTTTACGGTATACCGGCTCGGTTAAAGCCGGGCCTATGTACGAATATGCTACTGTTGTTGCACCTTCTGCAAGCAGGTTTTCTGCTTTTAAGGCATCAATCCACATGGCCCAATCTTCGCCACCCATTACAGCAACAGTGTTTGCAATATCTTCTTCGGTAGCAGGTTCGATAGAAATCTCGCTTACGTTACCCGTGTGGAAATCGACCGTTTTATTGGTGTAAGTGCCTCCGATAGGTTTTAAAGTTGAACGGTGCAATACTTCTGTGTCTGGATGTTTTCTTACCGGAGATGCAAGGCTATAAATCACCAAATCAACCTGGCCTAAATCGGCTTTAATCGTTGCTAATGTTTTTTCTTTTATTTCTTTAGAAAATGCATCACCATTTATACTTTTTGCATATAAACCTGCTGCATGTGCTTCTTTTTCAAAAGCTGCACTATTGTACCAGCCTGGTGATGCTGTTTTACCTTCGGAAGGTGCCTTTTCGAAAAATACGCCAATTGTAGAAGCGCCTGATCCATAAGCAGCAGTAATGCGCGATGCTAAACCAAAACCGGTTGATGCACCAATTACCAATACTTTTTTAGGACCATCTATAGCTCCTTTAGATTTTACATATTCAATTTGATTCTTTACGTTTTGCGCGCAACCATCAGGGTGTGCGGTTAAACAGATAAAGCCCCTCATTCTAGGTTCGATAATCATTTTTGTTCTATTTTACGTTTTGTAATGTTAAAATAAGCGCAATTTAAGATGTCTTAATGCCCAAATCTTTAACGAAGATAAATTTTTAATCGCTTAACGTTAAATGAAATTTGTTTTTAACTGCAATGATCGCAAAGGTTTTCGCAAAGAAGTAGATGAGGTTGGTGTCATTTTAACACCGAGGTACCGGAGAAAAGGCACAGAGAACACAGCGTTATCGTTACTAAGCATTTTTATTTGGCGGTTAGACTTCGGGTTCCGGACCCCTGACCTTCGACTTTCTAATTAATTAAGAACTCTTTTTCCACTTTACTATTTTTCTATTAATTTAGCGCCACACAGGTAAAACCGGTTTATCTTTTTATGAAAAAAATATTATTATCTGCCACGATGATTCTCATCATGGCTGCTGGAAAGCTATATGCACAAACCCAACATCAAAATTCGGGTTGGTTTATGTTTTTAAATAACACCAAATTTAATAATAAATGGGGATTGCAATTTGATGTTCAGGTTCGTTCAGCCGATGATTGGAGTTATGTGAGAAATACTTTGGTGCGGCCTGCGTTGCAATATTTTATTAATGACAAACATAATGTAGCTTTAGGTTATTTGTGGCAAACTACTGATATGAATCTGACAGGCGGCAATAACAATCTGTTTCACGAACACCGTATTTTTGAACAGTACATTTACAATCATAAAATCAGCTCGGTATTTGCCAGTCACAGGGTTAGGTTAGAACAACGTTTTATAGGTCGTTCCGGTGAAGATGTGTTTTCGCAGCGTTTCCGTTATTTTGTAAGGTTAATCCAACCATTGCAAAAAACTCAGCCGACGTTTACAAAAGGTCCATTTTTGGCTTTGCAGAACGAGGTGTTTTTAAATCTTCAGAATAAGGCTAAAATCAACAATAGTGTTTTTGATCAGAACAGGTTATACCTTGCTGCAGGATATCGTTTTTCAAAGCAGTTTGACCTGGAGGCTGGGTATATGAACCAGGCTACCCATGGTGTTTCGAATAATACGTTTAATAACATTATTCAGCTGGCTCTTTACACTAGGTTTTAATGTTTTAAAGTCATTTTTTGTACAATAACTTGTGCAAAATGTTAAAGTTATTGTAATTGACTGGTCTTTTTGCTCAATTTGCCGCGTGAAAAGATTTACCATTCTATTTTTAGCACTCTTGTTTGGCAGGCGGATGCAGGCACAAGAGATTAAAGCCTCCTCAACCAATAATACACCAACTTCAAAAAGCTTATTCAATCCTGAACATAAAAGGAATTTTTCGCGTAAAGGCGATTTCTTTTTTCACTGGGGATACAACAGTTCGTGGTATGGAAAAAGTGATATCAGGTTTCAGGGGCCCAACTACGATTTTACTTTAAAAGACGTAGTTGCACATGATAGGCAATCGAAATTAAGCTGGGACTATTTAAATCCTGGATTGATTACTGTACCACAGTATAATATCCGTGTAGGGTATTTTATCAAAGATAATTATAGTATTTCTATTGGCTGGGATCACATGAAATATGTAATGGATATTCCACAAACTGTTGCCGTTACCGGATATATCGGAGCTAATATTACTCCTGAAAATGTGGCTACTGGTGCATTGGCAGGAGATTATAATGGGCAACTTGTAAATGTTAAAGAAAGCATGCTCACTTATGAGCATACCGATGGTTTTAACTATGCCAATATCGAAGTAGAACGTTATGATGATATCTGGGTAGCACCCGGTGGAAATACTTCGTTAACTTTAGAAACGGGTTTAGGTGGTGGAATTATGGTACCACGTTCTGACGTACGTTTATTTGGTTTAGGCAGAAACAATCACTGGAATATTTCTGGCTATGGCGTTTCGGCTAAAATCGGACTTAAGTTTTATGTTTGGAAAAACGTTTATTTACAGAATACAACCAAGTTTGGCGCTACCAATTTAACGAATGTGCATACCACAGGATGGGATGAGTATGATCATGCCAGTCAGAAGATTAACTACATTGAAAATATGTGGCTGATTGGGGTCCAGTTTTAAAAGATATTGAAGGAGGCTTAAGCCTCCTTTTTTGTTTTGGGTGCCATTTAAAATTGCCACGGAAACACAGAAGGCACGGAAATTATACTGAGCTAATGTTGATAATGCAGTAGGTGTCCCGGCGAAATGGAAAAGTATTTTATTATAATTTCGAAGATTTTTCCCCGAATCTTAGGATCGCAATGATGATGCTGGACGGATCGCTCCACGCCTCACATTACTCTTCTATGCTCTATCCAACAACCTTCTGTGGTAATTAATTTGCCCCAGGTGATAAGTTAAATGTGTGGTGAGGTGAACGAGTAAAAATTCAGTAGATGTTTTTTCTTCAAATACCAGTATTGGATACTCGCCATCCATCTGCTCGTTGCTTACCCGATCCAAAGCTTCGTTAACAACGCTTATGGTTGCTTCAATTATTTTAATCAACTCTTCTTTCGGAATATCTTTTAAAGAAAATTCCAGTTCTCGGTTCCGGATATAATCAGTACCGCCTAAGGTCGCACCGATGTAAGTATTTAGGTTCCCGATGAGGTGCAGGCAAAGATTCCCGGCCGAGTTTGCAATGGTGCAATCTATACGCCACAGATTCGCCTCGTTTTGGTAAGCTTCGATTTCGGATTTCAGCCTGTTAAGATCCCGATTAAAAAGTCTTTTTAGTGTTTCTGTAAGCATCTATTACAATTAAAGAGTGATTTTTTTCGCAGGTTGTGATAGTATTTCTTTTCCATCTTTACTGATTACCAATTGAGCAGGAGGAGCACCTTTTTCGCCCATCACGGTGATGAAACAGGTGTATAAACGGTCGCCGCTTTTAAATTGGTAATTGTGGTTTCCACCGCTACCATCAGGTGTAAATTTGCCATTGGTTAAAATTAATTTGGGCTTATCGCTCATTTTACTTTTTATTGGCCATGAGGCATAGCGGTAATTGTTGTTGCCAATGTCATCAATCCTGATTCGGTACTGAGTAGTTTCGAAAACAAGAACCGGTTGTACAAAATTGCTGATTGAGGGGTGAAGGCTGCTTTTTTCAACATTTATCAATCTGGCCTGTTCTTTGGCTTCTAACCTCGATTGGTGATTAACGGCAATTAATTTCCCATCAGTATCAAGCCATAATTCTCCGTGTAACAACATAATGCCACGCCAGCCAACGTCCTTCCAATCGGTTTCTACTTTAGAGTTAATGATCTTTTTGGTTAAATTATCATCAAAAACTTCTTTGTAACGCTTTACAAATTCCTGTTTATTTTTAATGGGCGGAATAGGATATGTTCTGTTTAAAGGGTATTTGATTTTGCTACTCAGCTTTTCTATATTTCCGCTTTTAACAGCATTGGTAAAACTGATCACTATCGGACGGTATTTTTTATCGAGCGTTTGATCCTGCGCATAAGCAAGGCTGATGCTACTGATTAATAGAAAGGCTAAAAATATTTTTTTCATGGGTGAGGTGTAGATAAACGAAGATAATTGTTTCAAATCAAAAACAGATCAAGATGTTTTTTGTGTGCTAAAGAAAACATTTTTTTTGGTGCGCAGTGCTTGTGCATAACATTATATTTCTTCCTGTTTTACGCTTCAATCCTCGAGCCTTGGTCGTTGCAAGTTACCGCTAAGCCATTCGGCACAAGCAAAAATAATTTAACCACAGATAGAAAGGATGCACACAGATATTAAAACCTGTGTTTATCTGTGTGCATCTGTGGTTAAAAACTCTTAACTTAATGACGTTGACCGGGGCTAGTTCGGTAGGTCAGTAGTTCATTTTTAGGGTTTGCAATTGTGGTTCGTGGAAACACGAACCATGGCGGTTGTTAAAGAGATATTAAAAAAAAATGCCCCAAATTTCTTCGGGGCATTCCTTGTATGATGATGAATCTGATTTTAGATTTTTCTTACTCCACCTGAGCCAATAATGGTTTTGTCGACAGTTGGATTACCAGAATAATTTACGTTTCCTGATCCGCTTATTACAGCCCTGATGCTTTCGCTAACGGCAATATTTACGGTTCCTGATCCGCTAATGGTACTGGTTAATGTTTTTGTTGAAAAAGATTTACCGGCAAATGTACCTGAACTGCTGATTACCACTTTAGTGCGATCGGCACCGCCAGTGATGTTTATGGATCCTGAACCGCTAATTACACCACTATAATCATCTACATCGGCTGTTGCTTTGATGTTACCCGAACCGCTTACGGTTGTGGTTAGGCTACCCGTGCTGATTTTTCCATTTACGGTTAAACTTCCATCACCACTAACAGTTAAACTTGCCAATTCTCTGGCTGATACATAAGCTGTTATTTTTTTACCTTCATATTTTCTGGACCAGCTGGTAATGCTGGTTTGCGGACGGATGACCAAAACACGGCCTTTTACTTCGGTAACGATTGAAGCAATTGCCTCTGCATCACCTTCTAAACGACAACTTTCGCTATTACCCAAAGTTACAATTACATTTATAGGACCTGCTGCTGCAACGCCGTTGAAATTTTTCACCTCTCTGTCGTCACCATTATTTTTTGAAGTGCTGATGCTGATCTGATTTTTAGCAATTACATTAATACTAGATGTTAATGTTAGGGATGCCAATAATATTGCAAATACTTTTTTCATGGGTATAGATTTTATTTTTTAGATGAATAATGAGCTTTTCTTATAAGACGGTTGTTTTTAAGAAAAGTTGCACAAGTTAAAAATTATCTTTGGTGGCCGACTTACGAAGTTAGCTGAGCTATCGGGCCAGGGAAACTTCGTAAGTCTGGACGAGGATTAACTTTTTTTGAGGTTAATATAAAACAGCGGATCCTGTTTAAAGTTATCTGTATTTATACTGGCATCTACCTTAATGGTTTTCCAATCGTTAGTCGGTTTAATTAAAGTGTAAGCACCGGTTTTTAAGGTTACGCGTACAGGCATATCGAAACCTTTAACATCGGTTATCCAACGGTACGATAAATTATCCTTGTCAATTTTATATTCCAGAACCGGGATTTTGGTATAACGTAAATACTGGTCGAAAACTTTATCCAGTTTTAAACCACTTTGTTTAGCAATGTAATTTTCGATCTCGGCAGTAGTTACGGTTTGATGATAAAAAGTTTTGTTTAATCCGCGGAGAATCTGTCTGAATTTTTCGTCGTTGTTAATGAGCTGACGTATGATACTGACCAGATTTGCACCTTTTGGATACATATCGCCGGAACCTTCTTTGTTTACGCCATAAGGACCAATTACCGGCTCATCATTGCGGATAATTTTCTGCAATCCAATCACATATTCGTCGGCAGCCGCTTTGTTCTCACTACATTCGGTAAATAAAACTTCCGAATAATTGGTAAAACCTTCATGAATCCACATATCGGCGATATCTTTTGAGGTGATGCTATTCCCGAACCATTCGTGGCCGCTCTCATGGATGGTGATGAAATCCCATTTTAAGCCATGGCCCGTGCCGCTTAAATCTTTACCCAGATAACCCGGTTTAAATTGGTTGCCATAAGCTACTGCACTTTGATGTTCCATACCTAAATGTGGTGCCTGAACGAGCTTGTAGCCATCTTTATACCATGGGTAAGGACCGAACCAATATTCGAAACATTTTAGCATGGGTTTAACATCGGCATCCCAATGCGGGCGGGCTTTGGCGCTATCAGTTTTTAGCGCCCAGTAATCGATACTGAGCTTGCCGTTTTCGCCATCATAGCTATCTTGCCAGTGGGCATATTTGCCAATGTAAAAGGTTACATCATAGTTGTTGATGGGGTTAGCAACAAACCAATTGTATTGTTTGTATCCATCGGGTTTATCTACCGTATTTCTCAGTCTCCCGTTAGATATTTCCTGTAAAGCTTTAGGAACAGTAATACTGATCAACATGCTGTCCACCTCATCACTTTGGTGATCTTTATTTGGCCACCAAACACTTGCGCCCAGCCCCTGACAGGCTACAGAAACAAATGGATTACCTGTAGCATCTTTTTTGAAAATAAGGCCACCATCCCATGGTGGAGTTTTGGCCACAGTAGGGTTACCAGAATAAAAAACTGTGAATTTATCTTTGCTCCCTTTTTTAACTGCTTTAGGGAAGGTTACAAAAACAGCATTATACTCCCTGGTAAAAGGTAAATCATTGCCCTTGTACACTACTTTTTCTACTTTGAGGTTGTCAAAAAGATCGAATTGTAATTTATTAAAATCCTGCGTAGCGGTAAAAGCAAATTCATTGCTTCCGGTGATGGACTTCTGATCAATATCGATTTTTACGTCTAAGTGGTAATAGTTAATATCGTAACAGGTACGTATAGGAGTAAGTGTTCCACGAAGGCTATCGGCTCGGGAATTTACCTGGTTTTTGGCCAGCATTTGTGCCTTTGCGGCTGGAAGGCTGAAAGCAAGCGCGAAAAGGATAAATAGTTTTTTCATTTGTTTCGTTATTGACCGTTGGCCTTCGGTTCGTGGGGGCATGAACCGAGGCATGGAAGTTTTTTATGAATCGTTAAAAACGATTGGTTATTACACGCTCGTTTCCAAACGAGCGTGAGCGATTAAATTTATTTTATTACGTCAACTTCGATAAAACTATCATTAAAAACCGTTTGTGTGGCTTTAATATAATCTGCTTCAGTTGCTTTATAGGGGTTTTCTACAAATTTTTGTGGATTACGGGCAAATAAGGGGAAAGCTGTGCTCTGCACCTGGATCATAATCCTGTGGCCTTTTTTAAAGGTGTGCAATACGTCCTGCAACTGGAAGTTTACAGCTGTTTTTTGATTGGCTACCAAAGCTTCCGGTTTTTCAAAGCTATTGCGAAAACGGGCCGGCATTACTTCTGACCGTACCATTTGCCAGTAATTGCTCAGGGTAATGTTCTTGTTTGGCATATAAGGATTGTTAGGTTCATCAGCTGGATACACATCGATCAGCTTGACAATAAAATCGGCATCTGTGCCGGTAGAGGCGATTTTAAGGTGCGACATGATTTCGCCACCCAATGTAATGTCGTTGTCCAATACATCGGTTTGGTACACCAAAACATCTGGTCTTCTGCCTGCAAAACGCTGATCTTCGCTCATGTAATTATGCGGGGTAAAACCCAATGTAGTGGTTAAATCTTCTGTATAGGGAACCGGTTTTAAAGGATCACTAATGTAGTTAACAGAAGCAGCTGCTGATGGAGCTGTCATGCCTAATTTACCATCTGCACTTAAGTATAATTTTTGTTTGCTTGCTTTTTCTGTTGGCCATTTGCTAAAAGTTTCCCATTGTTTTTTGCCAGTATCAAACATGTATGCTTCTGGCAGACCAGAGTTTTTGTCGCCGTTGCCCTTTAAGAAATGGTTAAAGAATTTAGCTTCAATTTCTTTTTGGTAAAAAGTGGCAATGCTATCGCCGAAATAAACATTGCTGTGCATGGTATGGCCGGTTTCGCGGCTCCATCTGCCATGTCCGAATGGCCCCATAACGATGGTATTATAAGCGTTAGGATTTTTCTTTTCGATGGTTTTGTAAATGTTTAATGGTCCTGATAAATCTTCTGCATCGTACCATCCGCCAACTACCATTACAGCAGGTTTAACGGTATTATAATGTTTTAACAATCCACGTTTTTGCCAAAACTCATCGTAGTTTGGGTGGTTAATGGTTTCCTGCCAGAAGAAATTATCCTTATAATATTTGTCTGCATTGCTTAAAGGGCCAAGGTCTAAAGCAAACTGATAGCCGTCTTTTGTTTTTGGTAAAATTAACTGGTTGTTGTACCAGGCTTTAGAAGTTGTATCGGTTTTCTGCACACCAAATACCGGAAAGGTCATGAAATAACTCTGTAAAAATGATCCGTTGTGGTGGAAATCATCAAAAAAGAAATCGGAAATCGGGGCTTGTGGAGATGATGCCTTTAACGCAGGGTGGTTACTTAAAATCCCGGCTGCGGTATAAAAACCTGGATAAGAAATGCCCCACTGACCCACTTTGCCATTGTTATTGGCCACATTTTTCACCAACCAATCGATGGTATCATAAGTATCAGAGCCTTCATCAACATCTTTCTTCGATTTTTTATTGTCGATTACAGGTGTCATGTTGGTCCAGGTACCTTCACTTTTCCAGCGGCCGCGAACATCCTGCATCACCACTATATAACCTTCTTTCATCATCAGTTCGGATGGGCCTAAACGCGCCGGAAATTTGTCTTCGCCATAAGGGGCAACACTATAACAGGTGCGCTGCATAATCATCGGATATTTTTTATCCTTTGAGGCATCTTTTGGGGTATAAATGGCCGTAAAAAGTTTGGTGCCATCACGCATGGAGATGTACACTTCTTTTTTGGTGTAATTTGTTTTTGGATACCCTGAGTCGCTTTGCGCAAAAGCCGAAGAGGCTGAAAACAGGATGATGATGATTTTAAAGTATTTCATTTTTTAAGAATAATAAGCTAAGAATTTTGGTTCTTTTCCGGTTCGTGGCGGATGGATGGCATACCATTTATTTTAAACTCAGGCGTCATTCTCGCGCAGGCGGGAATCTTAATGCACTACGACGCACTGAATATTTATTTTAACACCGAAACAGTAATGAACGAGCTGTTGTGTACATCGTGATAAATCTTGTGTGTTGCTTTTTGAAAGTCCTGTGGCTCTGCCTGGTAAATATCCATAAATTTCTGCGGATTGCGATCAGCCAAAGGGAACCATGAATTTTGAATCTGAATCATGATCTTATGTCCTTTTTTAAAGGTATGCGCAATATCTGGCAGCGGATAATTTACTTTGGTGATTGCGCCAGGAACAAAAGCTTCAGGTTTTTCGAAACTGTTGCGGTATTTACCACGCA
The DNA here is from genome assembly GCF_003664035.1 of Pedobacter alluvionis. GTDB lineage: Bacteria > Bacteroidota > Bacteroidia > Sphingobacteriales > Sphingobacteriaceae > Pedobacter > Pedobacter alluvionis. The sequence goes on along the minus strand of NZ_RCCK01000011.1, from coordinate 966,680 downwards.
TAATTTCTCCGCGCACCAACATTTCATACCCGCCCATTATTAGGTTTTTAGGGTTAGGTTCTGGATTTGGTGCATCTTCAGGATAAACATCAATCAGTTTAACTACATAATCGGCATCTGTTCCGGTAGTGGAAACCACTAAATTAGCTAAAACAGGACCAGTTAAGGTAATATCTTCAGTTAAGGCATCAGTCTGATAGGTTTTAACGTCCGGGCGTCGTGCAGCAAAACGCTGATCGTCGATCATGTACTCGCGGGTACGTTTGGCCTGAATCCCATCCTGGTAAGGTACAGGATTATTCGGGTCGCTCACATATTCGTCCCAGCTATCGGTTCTGCCCACTTTCTCAAAACTGAGTTTTCCGTTTGGCTGTAAATACAGGTTTTTGCTTTCAGCCTCTTGTGGAGGCCAAGTGTTGAATTTTTTCCATTCGTTGCTTCCGGTTACAAAAATATTGGCTTCTGCAGCATTAAAATCGCCTTCGTTTTTTAAATAATGTTTAAAGAAAGGCAGCTCATACTGTTGCTGATAATCGATGCTCGTGGTTTTACCGAAAGGGATGTCGCCGAAGTAAGAACCATCACTACGCACCCAGCCGCCATGGAACCAGGGACCCGCTACCAGGATATTATTGGCGCCAGGATTCTGTTTCTCGATGGCTTTGTAAGTGGCAAAAGTACCATAAGCATCTTCTGCATCAAAAAAGCCACCCACCACCATTACCGCAGGTTTTACATTGGTTAAATGCGGGGTAATTAAACGTGCTTTCCAGAAAGTATCTAAGTTGGGATGTTTAAATAAATCGTTCCAGAATTTAATGCTGTCGGCGAAATACCGGTCTTTAAGGTTTTTAACTGATCCGGCTTCTAAATAAAAACGATAATTGTCTTGAATGGGGAATTGAAAACCTTTAGGTCCTTGATCTGGTGTAATCGGTTTAGGCCTCGGCACACCGAAACTGCCCATAAAACTGAAAGCATCCATTAGGAATAAAGTGCCGCGGTGGTGAAAATCATCACCTAAATACCAATCTGTAACGGGGGCCTGTGGCGATACGGCTTTTAATGCGGGGTGCGCATTTGGCAACGAAGTGGTAGAATAAAAACCAGGGTACGAAATACCATAAATCCCTGCGTTTCCGTTATTGCCCTTTACATTTTTAATCAACCAATCAATGGTATCGTAGGTATCAGTACTTTCATCAATAGCGGTTTTAGACTTTTTACCAGCTAGTTGAGGGCGGATATCGGCAAAAGTTCCCTCACTCATCCAACGGCCGCGCACATCCTGGTAAACAAAAATAAATCCTTCGCGCATCATGGCTGGGAAATTGCCGAGGCTAAGCTTATATTTATCCTCGCCGTAAGGGGCAACAGTATAAGGCGTACGGTTTATTAAAAATGGATATTTTTTGGATTGATTTTTGGGTATATAGATGGACGTGAATAACTTAACGCCATCACGCATGAGGATCTGACGTTCTATTTTAGTGTAGTTTTCTCTCACATAAGCCGAATCGGTTTTTTGAGCCATTAATTCATTAGAAATAAACAGACAAAATAAAAGACTGAAAATTCTGGTAAGGTTCATTTAAGCTGGTTTTTAGGAATAAAATTTAAATATAGGTGATTAACGATTGATAAGAAAAAATAGCTCGTAAAAGGTTTGTTAGTAAAGATGTAATAAGGTATGATGGATTATGGAATAGTCCGAAAATCGGAAGACCGAGGTCAGAAGCCTGGTGTGCAAAAAGAACTTTGTGTTTTTGTGGTTAAATAATCAAAAATGGGGAACGGGATACTGATATTTATAACGCTATTTTAGTCATCACTTTATCAAAATTTAGTTAAAAAGTGTTAAGGGGTAATCTTTTAGGAGTTTTCACCGTCATATAGACAATCGACATAAACACAAAACAATGAACAGGTTATTAAATAAAGGATTGGTTGTTTTCGCTGCAGCAGCGATGATCGCAACCTTGAGTATCGAAAGTGTTTCTGCACAGCGGCCAAGCAGGAGCGGAGGTGGAGGAGGCTCTTTCGGCGGGGGCAGATCGGGCTCAATTGGCTCGTCAAGAGGTGGTGGCTCTTTTTCCCGTCAGCCAGCTATGCGTGTGCCAGGCAGAGGGAACTTTTCTGCAGGTATCCGTTCTGGCAGAGTAAGTTATGGTTATAACCGGTCAGGTTATCGTCCGGGTTATGGTAGACCGGGTTATGGTTACAGATTTGGTTATGGAAGACCCTATTACAGACCATACTATCGTTATTACAATTTTTACAGGCCGTTTTTAGGTATCCGGATTGGTGTACTGCCTTACGGCTATTACCCATTCTGGTATGGCCCAACACAGTTTTATTATTCCGGAGGATTGTTCTATCAACAAAATAACGATCAATACGAAGTGGTAACGCCACCGGTTGGTGCTGAAGTTCCGAATTTACCATCTGATGCAAATCAGGTAAACATTAATGGGATTGATTATTACGAATACAAAGGCGTTTATTATACCCAAAAAGAAAATGCCGATGGTAAAACAGTATATATAGTAGCTGGAAAAGATGGCGTTTTAAATACGACAGAAGGCTCGGTTGATACGCATAACATTGGTGATATTATTAACCAATTGCCTGAAGGATGCAGAGAAGTGACCATTAAAAATGAAAAATATTTTGTTTCGCCTGATGATGTTTATTACGAAGAAATAGTTGACGGAACAAATATTACTTACCGTGTAATTGGTAAGCTGTTTTAATCTTAGTTTAATAAGTGCCAGATGGTAACATCTGACACCACGTATAGTTCCAGTAAATGTGCAGTTGGATGTTACCATCCGACTGTTTCGTTTAATTCTCGCTGTACGTCATACTGAACTTGTTTCAGTATCTGTAATTCAATTTTTGTCAGATCGGAATATCCAACGCCACTGAGTTTCTAATTGGGGAAATTTGCTACGAGAAGACCCTGACCCGTAGTGAAGTGAAAAGCCACGTATTGAAATAAATTCAGTATGAAATATTGTGAGTAGCCAAAATTCTATATTTTTACGGCTTAAACATTTCGATTTGAAACCCAGACGTCCATTCATCTTTGTTTACTGTATTTTTGCTATTGTATTCTCCTCTTGCTCAATAGCCAAACATGTGGAGGTTAAGCAACATGAAACCAGTGTTTCGTCAATAAAGTTTCTGGATGAATACATTATGCCCTTAAATCCGATTTTCCAAAATACGGTTGTTGGTGGTTTGTCGGGGATTGATTATGATGTAAAAAAGAACCAGTATTATATGATCAGTGATGATCCGTCGCAATTTAGTCCGGCAAGGATTTACACTGCACAGATTGATCTCAAAGGAAATAAAATTGATACCATCCGAATCACAAGAGTTACTTTTCTCTTACAGGAAAACGGAAAACAATATCCCAAATATGGTACCGATAAAAGTGTAAAACCAGATGGGGAATCCGTTCGTTATAATCCGGTTACTGAACAATTGATCTGGAGTAGCGAAGGAGAAAGGTTGTTTAAAAACGGAGATACTACCATTGTTCAACCCAGTTTAACTTTTATTTCTACCACCGAAAAATTTTTAGATACCATTCCAATACCTAAGGGTTTTCACTTTACCAAAACAGAGAGCGGCCCACGAAAAAATGCATTGTTTGAAGGCTTGACCTATGCTGATCAGTACAAAACATTATACGCCAGCTTAGAAGAGCCACTTTACCAGGATGGACCTCAAGCTGCTTTTGAATATGATAAAGCTTTAACCCGGGTTTTAAAGTTTGATGTAGCGACTAAAAAGAATATCGCCCAATATGCTTATAATCTGGGTGCATTGCCAGTTAAACCTACCGTTGAAAACGATTGGAATGTAAATGGGATTTCTGAAATACTAGCCATTAACAATCACACACTTTTGGTTATGGAAAGGGCCTGGGCAAAAGGGCATGATGACCATGCCTTCTTAAAACTTTACCTGGTTGATTTGAACGGCGCGGAAAATGAGATTGATAATGCATCTTTCGTTAAAAATCCGCCAAAGCCCTTAAGCAAAAAACTACTTTTCGATTTTGATACCTTAAACAGGCACATCGATAATTTTGAAGGGGTATCTTTTGGTCCAAAACTTACAAATGGGCATCGTTCTTTAATATTTTGTGTAGATAATAATTTTGGAAAATCGCAGGTGCAGCAGTTTTTCCTTTTCGAGATAATCCCATAAGCTAATTTCAGTTAAAAATTTATAATGAATAAAATAAAAGCCCTGCTTTTCGATTTAGACGGTACATTAATTGATTCGGAAAAATTTCATTTCGACTGTTGGAATACGTTTTTATGCCCCTATAATGTGAATATCGAATTTAAAGATTGGTTAAGCAATTATGCTGGGATCCCGCTACCGAAAAATGCAAAAACGATTATAGACCGGTATAAAATCAAAGAAGAGTTAGAAGACTTCATCAATAGAAGAGAAAAGATAACTTTTGATGGTTTTAGAACGACTAATATTGAGTTGATGCCTTATGCCTTAGAATTTATTCAATTGGCTTATGAAAAAGGGCTTACACTAGCGGTGGTTACAGCCAGTCCGAAAATTGATGTTGAAGCTGTTTTTGAACGAAATGGTTTGGCTAAATATTTCAATTTGTTTATCACCCGTACAGATGTTAGCAAATCAAAACCTGATCCCGAAAGTTACAATCTTTGTGTGGAGCGTTTAGGTGTAGCGAAAGAAGAATGTATCGTTTTTGAAGATACCCTGAATGGAGTAAAATCTGCTCTTGCAGCAGGCATAACCTGTTACGCTATACAGAATAATGTGCGTGCACATCAAAAACTAAAAATCGCTGATGAACTTTTCCTCAGTTTTGCAAATGCCAAAGAATTTATGCTGAAGAGGGAATTGATTTAGTTCTTGAAAATTAACTAGCTTAGCATAAAGCAAAAGAACTTGACATGGTAAAAAAAGGATTATGGATTTTATTTGCAACTTTCGCATTGCTGATTGGGCTCTATCCAATGATTTACTTTTTTATCGATAGAAAATTTGGGTTGTTAAATTCAAAGTCGATTGAGTTGTTAAGCAATACGTTCTGGAACATTGGTTTTTATACGCATATCATTTTCGGAGGAATCGCTTTATTTATTGGTTGGACACAATTCAGTTCGAAAATGAGAAACAGGCGAATGGCATTACACCGAAAAATGGGTAAGGTTTATGTGGTTGCTGTGCTGCTTAGTGCATTAGCTGGTATTTATATTGGTTTTTTTGCAACAGGTGGGTGGATTTCTTCCGCTGGATTTATTTGTTTAGGTATCATTTGGTTTTACACTACTTTAAAAGCTTATTTACATATTAAACAAGGAGAAGTTGAAAAACATCAAAAAATGATGATTTATAGCTATGCCGCTTGTTTTGCTGCGGTAACATTAAGGATTTGGCTGCCAATTTTGACCATTATTTATGGTGATTTTTCAAAAGCCTATCTGGTTGTTGCCTGGCTGTGCTGGGTTCCAAATTTGATTGTTGGCTATTTAATTACCAGAAAAGCCGCTAACCAATAAGTTGTTTTGATGCCCTATCAGCTGAAATAATTGAATTTTATATGATGTCAGCTCAGGAAATTTTAGCCAGTGTCGGATCATTTTCATCCCATGATCTGCTTCTTTTTGAAGAAAAAGCACTGCGAAAAATAGTTAAGAAAAAAGATACGGTATTGCGCCAAGGTGAGATTTGCCAATCTGTCTATTTCATTCTATCTGGATCTTTTGTTCAATTTCAGTCTGATCATGTAACTGAAACAATTATAGATCTGCACTTAGCCAAAGAATGGATGTTTAATCATCCGAGTTTGATTGAACAAGTGCCATCAGCCACTACTATTAAAGCATTTGAGGATGCAGAAGTAATTGAATTGAGTTTAATCAACCTGCACAAGCTGATTGCCAGGTCGCAGTCTTTTTTACAATTGGGAAGAATTTTTGATCAGGCTAATCACCGGACTTACCTTTTCGACAATGCATTAAGCCCTGTCCAAAAATATAATTATATTAAAAATGCAAAGCCGCTCATTGTACAGGTTTTTCCGGTTAAAATGATCGCTTCATATCTTAAAATAACTCCCGAAACACTAAGCAGGGTTAGAGCGAACTATTGAATTTCATGATTTCGATCAAGTGCTGCTTTTGAGAAAATTCCTCATTTTTGAAATAAAAAAATATGCTAACAGAAATCAATCCGAAGCTTCCAATGCGTGATAAAGAAATCACCAGAGATTTTTATGTGAATAAATTGGGCTTTAAAGATATTGGCGCCGACAATTTTAAGGATTACCTCATGGTACAAAAAGACCATGTTCAGATTCACTTTTTTTTATTCGAAACACTTGACCCAAAAGAAAACTATGGTCAGGTTTATATCCGTACAGATGATATAGAGGATTTATACAAATGGATGCTGGATACTAAACAAAGCATTCATCCGAATGGGCATTTGCAAACAAAACCGTGGGGGCAAAAAGAATTTGCTATGCTTGATCCTGACAGTAATTTACTCACTTTTGGGCAAGGGCTTTAAGAGGAGGCATTAGTGCATTTGCTTAGCCCAAAACATTTTATCCTTTTAAAGTAAAATGTTTTATACGCTCAGCAACATATAGGCTTTTGAACTTTTAAAGAATATCCTATTGAGCCTTATATTGAACCATAAGCTAATGCTATAAGCCATAACTGATAAACAAATGACTAATAAGCAATTTCTATAGCCTAATCGACTTTCAGCTTTCCGCCTTTTTTCCCTACATTTGGCTAATCAAAATTCTCAAGAAATTATGCAATACGATGTCGTTGTTATCGGTTCAGGGCCGGGCGGTTATGTTGGCGCAATCCGTTGTGCTCAGTTAGGTTTAAAAACTGCAGTAGTAGAAAAATATAAAACTTTTGGAGGTACTTGCTTAAACGTTGGTTGTATCCCATCTAAAGCTTTGTTAGATTCATCAGAGCATTTTCATAATGCTGCTCATACATTTACTACTCACGGTATCGATTTAAAAAGCCTTAAAGTAAATATGCCACAAATGATCGCCCGTAAAGACGATGTTGTTGCACAAAATACGGCCGGTATTACTTATTTGTTCAAGAAAAATAAAATCGATTCTTACGAAGGCGTTGGTTCATTTGTAGATAAAAACACGGTTTTAATCACAAAGGCTGATGGTTCTACGGAGACCTTAACCGCTAAAAATGTAATCATTGCTACAGGTTCTAAACCTACAGCTTTGCCATTTTTGCCAATTGATAAAAAACGCATTATTACTTCAACAGAGGCTTTAAATATTAAAGAAGTTCCAAAGTCGATGGTTGTAATTGGCGGCGGTGTTATCGGTTTGGAGTTAGGTTCTGTTTACGCCCGTTTAGGCACAAAAGTTTCAGTAATTGAGTTTTTGCCATCCATCATTGCAACAATGGATGCAAGTTTAGGTAAAGAACTTCAACGCGTATTGAAGAAAAACCTCGGCATGGAATTCTTTATGAATCATAAAGTTACCGGTGCTACAAGTAATGGTAAAACAGTAACGGTTACTGCAGAAAATGCGAAGGGTGAAGCCGTAAATTTCGACGCTGATTATTGCATCGTGGCTGTTGGCCGTACGGCTTATACGGAAGGTCTGGGTTTAGATAAAATAGGAATCACAATAGAAGAAAGAGGGAAAAAAGTCCCTGTAAATGAGCATTTAGAAACTTCTGTTGCTGGTGTTTACGCCATTGGAGATGTAATTACCGGTGCAATGTTAGCGCACAAAGCCGAAGATGAAGGTACTTATGTGGCAGAAACTATCGCAGGACAAAAACCACATATCAATTATAACTTAATTCCGGGTGTTGTTTACACCTGGCCAGAAGTTGCATCTGTTGGTTTAACTGAAGAGCAACTGAAAGAAAAAGGAACTAAATATAAAGCAGGATCTTTCCCTTTCAAAGCCAGCGGACGTGCGAAAGCAAGTATGGATACTGATGGTTTTATTAAAGTTTTGGCTGACGCTACAACTGATGAGGTTTTAGGTGTACATATGATTGGCCCGCGTGCTGCGGATATGATTGCTGAAGCTGTAATTGCGATGGAGTTCCGTGCATCTGCAGAAGATATTGCACGTACCTGCCATGCACATCCAACTTATACCGAAGCGTTGAAAGAAGCAGCTCTTGCTGCAACTGATAACAGAGCAATACATATTTAATAATAGTAGCTGAACCTGTTTCAGCAAAACGAATAAAAAATCCCGGTATTTATATCGGGATTTTTTTGTTTTAGTCCCTCTCCGTCATTGTGAGAACGCTTTAATGATAGAAAAAGTTTAACGGGATAACCACCCCAGAGTACCGTCATCTCGACTGTAACGCAGTGAAATGGAGAGATCTATTTAGGCAGATTTAGCTGCGTAGAGCCTCCGGGTTCTCGACTTCGTTGCACTATACTCGAAATGAAGGCAGCTCTGCATTCCCCTTTCCGCTCTAGTCTTTCTTCACAATTCCTTAACCAAATGATAATGTTCGCAGGCTGAAAAATAGCGTTTTGCACTTCTATTTTTGCGGCTCAGATATTAAACAAACCATGAACTGTAAAAAACTATTTGGTGCAATCCTTATTGTGTCGTTGGCATTTGCTGCCTGCAAAAAAGATTCAACTGATGATCCGATTGTAGATCCTCCAATCGAAACTATCGTTCCTGAAAAAATCGACAGCTTCAAAGAAACTGCTTCTATTGATTTAGGTGGGGAATTCGCTTCAGAAATTTCTGCTTACGATCCCTTAACAAAAAGATTGTTTGTAGTAAGTAATGACGGGGGAACCAAGGTTGATGTTGTAGACATGAGCAAATATCCAACTGTTACAAAATTACAAACTTTAACCTTTGCAGCTAACGCTGGTATCAATAGCGTTGCAGTTAGTAACGGTTTATTGGCAATCGCTTTAGATGGTGCGGATAAACAAGGTAATGGCGATGTTTTGGTGCTGAAAACATCAGATTTATCAGAAGTTAAAAAAATCACCGTAGGTGCTATGCCAGATATGGTAACTTTCAGTCCGGATGGAAATTATATTTTATCTGCAAACGAAGGCGAGCCAAATGCAAGCTATACTGTTGATCCCGTTGGAAGCATCTCGGTTATCAATATCAAAGATAATTATGCAGTTAAAACGTTTAATTTTGCTGGATTAGAATCAGAAAAATCAAGCCTAATTGCCAATGGATTTCGCATTTATGGCCCAAATGCAAGTTTTGCCCAAGATATAGAACCAGAGTACATCACCGTAAGTGTAGACTCTAAAAAAGCCTACGTTACCTTACAGGAAAACAATGGCGTAGCAGAAGTTGATATCGTTGCAGGCAAAATCAACAAAATCATCCCATTGGGCACTAGGGATTTCAGTATTGCAGAAAATGCCGTTGATTTTACAGTAAAAGATGATAAGCCAGAATTTAAAACATGGCAGGTTAAGGGTTTTTACCTGCCTGATGCCATATCTTATTTTACCGTAAACGGTAATGCTTACCTGGCCTTAGCCAATGAGGGCGATACACGTGATTGGTCGAAAGAAACATCCGAAGAAATAGAGGTGGGCAGCAGTAAACTGATCCTAGATCCTGTTAAATTCCCGAATGCGGCAACACTAAAGTTAAATGAAAATTTGGGTAAACTTATCGTTGCGAAAAATTATGGCGATACGGATGGCGATGGTGATTATGATGAACTGTATTCGTTTAGCACCCGCAGTTTCAGCATTATTAATGCCAATACTGGTCAGTTAGTGGCCAATATAGGCAAAGAACTGGCGCAAAAAGTGTCGGATGCCGGAAAATATGACCCCAAAAGAGCAAATAAAAAAGGGGTTGAGGTTGAAGGGATCGCCGTGGCTGAGGTAAACGGGCAAACTTTAGCTTTTATTGGCATGGAACGTGCAGATGCAATTGCTATTTATGATGTAACTAATCCGGCAGCACCAAAATTTGTTCAGTTATTCTCTACCGGCGATGCACCAGAAGGTTTGATGTTTGTTAAACCAAAAGATAGCCCGAATGGCAGAAGCATGCTCATCGTTTCTAACGAAGCTGATGGAACGGTAAGGTTTTACCAGCCCGATAAGATATAAAATTCTTTTACTTATCCATGATGAGGTTTGAATCCCGGTGCAAGTTCTCGGGATTTTTTGTTTCATGTATCTGGCTAAATGAACTGGAAAATTAATTTGTTAACAGCGTCTTAAACTTGCAACAACTTGCAAAATATAAATTTGAAATAGGAAAACACAAAAATCTAAAACTCAAAATTATGAAAAACGCTTTTTTCAAGGGACGTAAAGCCCTTGTACTGGCCATTATTGCATTAGTGGTCTTATCAATAAACTTTATAGGATGTAAGAAAAACAGCAATGAGCCTCAAGTGCAGAATTTTCAAAATCCTTCTAAAACAGGTGTTATTGGAGGAAATCCAATATCTATCAACAACGTACCCTATCAGGCTGCGATCTTTTTTAACGGAAACTTTAATGCCGGAGGGGTGATTTTGAACGAAAACTGGATACTCACCGCTGCCCACGTGGTAACCTATCCAAATTCAAATACACAGATAGAGAGCAATAAGATAACTGTTAAATTAGGTTCTTCCAATGTGAATGATGGAGTTTCTTATAATGCCGATCTGATCATCCGCCATGCCAACTATAACAGCAGCCAGATCTATGACGATATTGCATTGATCCATCTTTCAACCCCCATATCTTTTAATGCAAATATTTCCGCAATATCTTATTCTACCAGTGGCGATGCTGATGTTGTGGTTGATAAGCTGGCAACTGTTTCAGGTTGGGGAGCGGTTTCGTTTAATTCCTCAACAGGTTCTGCAACATATCCAAATACGCTATTTGCGGCAAATGTTAAAATCTCATCAATTTCCCCCACAATTATTTACACATCCTCAACCTCAACCGTTTCGCAGCAGGCGCCTTGCTTTGGCGATAGCGGAGGGCCTTTGGTGGTTGATATTGCAGGTGTGGGAAAGGTCTTAGTTGGTGTTGTAAATGGTTGGGGCGACTGTAATGTAGGTGCGAAAGGTTATGCTAAGGTATCGGGATATGCATCATGGATTTTAGAGAAAACAGGGATTACCAGAACATTTTATAACCGTTTAAATGGTAGGTCGTTCTATAAAAATACCTGCCAGTCAAATGTAAGCTATCCTCTACCGGTTAATTATATCGTACCAGCAAAAAAATATGCTTCAACTGTATCTCAGGCTGATGCTGACGCAATGGCTTTGGCAGAGATAAATCAAAATGGGCAGCAGATTGCAAATGCACAGGGCGCATGTTATTTAACCATGGCTACACCAAGAAGCACAAATAGGTATCCTTTCGGAAGTCACGGAACAAGGTATATCGAGAATATTACATGGAATGCTTCACTTACTCCATCTGATACCCATGTTAAAATAGAACTTATAGAGCTCAGGTCAATCAATTTTCCCGGGTTTAATACCTATGCCTATGACTATGTGGTAAACCAGGTAATCAATCCCGCTGCGCTAAATACCGGACAGCTATTGAACGGATTAGATTCTGATCTTTTAGGAAGCAATATTGTCCGCAAATCATACCAGATCAGAATAACTGGCTTAACTAGTGGCCTTTATTATTTATCTGATGATTTTGACCTCGATTACGACTAGAATTAACATTTTAAGTATATATAGCTACATTATGGTTGGATATTATTTTTCCCCTCCATTTTGATGAATCCCGGTATAAGCTTACCGGGATTTTTTTTGTCAACATTTTGCGCATTCGCTGTTCAAGCTCTTGTTTATATAATTCATTTCTATAAACAAAGAATAAAAACTAAGCCCTATATTACGCTACAAAATAAAACTTTAGGGGTGCCTTCAAATAAGTTGGCTGAGAATATACCCATTTTGAGGTTAAAGGTAGAAGGTAAAAAGGTAGAGGGCAATGTCCTTCAGCCTTAAAACCCTCCAGCCATCAACCTCAAATGAACCTGATCCGGATCATGCTGGCGTAGGAAAATTAGTTTGTCTGCAATAATTGCATAAATGCCTACTGCATTTGAAGACTCCTGAAGTTGTACAACAAAATGAAGTCTTTAGCAATGAATTATATTCATGTATTAACAATAGCCGGCTCAGATAGTGGGGGTGGGGCTGGCATTCAGGCCGATTTGAAGACCTTTTCGGCCCTGGGCTGTTTTGGTATGTCGGTAATTACAGCGGTAACTGCACAGAATACGCTAGGGGTGCGTTCAGTACATGGTATTCCCGCGGCAATGATTAAGGATCAGTTACAAGCAGTATTGGATGATATAGCGCCAGCGGCCATTAAAATCGGGATGATTAACCGTGCCGAAGTGGTACAGGTGATTGAAAAAGAACTGAAAGCTTACAATCAATCTGTTCCTGTTATTTTAGATCCGGTAATGGTCGCTACCAGCGGTCACCGCTTAATCGAACCCGATACCGTTAACCAATTGGTAGAAAAATTGTTCCCCATGGTTAGTTTGGTTACACCAAATATAGATGAGGCCATAATCCTTTCGGGACAAGAAATCAATAACCTTGATGATATGATTGCGGCAGGGAAGAAAATCATCGAAAAAGGTGCAAAAGCAGTTTTGGTTAAAGGTGGTCATTTGGCTGGTCCGATTATTTACGATGTGCTCATTTCTGGTACTGAAATTCCGGTGGTTTTAGAAAGTGCCTTTATTTCTTCTAAAAACCTGCATGGAACTGGCTGTACTTTATCATCAGCCATAGCTGCCGAAATGGCGAAGGGCAACAATTTATTCTCCGCAATTAAAAATGCAAAAAACTACATCAGCCAGGCCTTACAAGCTGGCAGCGAAGTAAAAACAGGTGAAGGTAATGGCCCACTAAACCACTTTTTCGAACCTTTAAAATTAATTATCCAATGAAGTGGAGCGACAATGCCTGGGAACGGGTTAAACTCATCTATAACAAAATTTTAACCATGCCCTTTAATACGGAGCTGAGCAATGGCACCTTACAAAAAGAAAAATTTATCTTCTATTTAGCACAGGATGCCTATTACCTTTTAGAATTTGGACGGACGCTAAGCACCATTAGTGGGCGTATGCAAGATGCAGATTTGGTGATGGCTTTTGCCGGGTTTTCTACAGGCGCTATTTTTGCCGAGCGTAGTTTGCACGAAAGTTACTTTGTAGAATTTGGTTTGGCAAACGAAGTGAAACCTACTCCATCTACACTTTTGTACACCAATTATATTCTTAGTCAGGCTGCATACGCCAATGTAGAAATAGCAGTAGCGGCTGTTTTACCATGCTTTTGGATTTATAAAGCAGTAGGCGATCATATTTTCGCACAACAGACCAACGATCAAAATCCCTATAAAAGATGGATTGATATGTATGCTGGAATCGAATTTGCTACTGCAGTAGAAAAAGCAATTGACATTACAAATCAACTGGCCGCACGGGCCAATGGCGCAACTCAACAAAAAATGCTGGATGTTTTCGAAATGGCGACCCGCTTAGAATGGATGTTTTGGGACAGTGCTTATGAACTTGAAAAATGGAAAGTCTAATATTTTAACCCTTTGTGGTGCAAATATTTTGATATAAAGTCAAAAAATAGTCGGTATTTCAAATAGATTTAAGGAACTTTGTAGCTTAATCTATTATTTAAAATATCAATTTTGGAAGAAAGTACGCAAGAACAGGAAATTATAAGCAAACAAGAAGACAAACCTGTAATAGCACAAAGTTCTCCAAAACAAGTCCGTTTAGCCATATCAGCCTTTTACTTTATGCAAGGGGTCTGTTTTGCAAGTTGGGCAAGTAGGATTCCAACTTTTAAAGCTTTAATGGGTTTAAACGATGCAGAATTAGGTTCTATACTTTTTGCATTGCCTGCAGGACAGATCATTACCATGTTTTTTTCTGCAAAACTGACCACACATTTCGGTAGTAAGAAAATGCTTATGGCAACTGCGCCATTATATGCAATTGCCTTAACTTTTTTAGCATTAGCCACCACTGGTTGGGAATTGGCTGCTTTTTTGGTGTTATTTGGTATCACTGGTAATCTTTGTAACATCGCTTTAAATACACAGGGTGTTGCCGGTGAAAACTATTACGGCAAACCTATTATGAGTTCTTTTCATGGGGCCTGGAGTATCGGGAATTTAACAGGTGCATTAATTGCGCTCGGTTTAGTTAACTTAAAATTAGGCATGTATACCCATTTCTGGATTATTGCCCTAATATCTTTAACCAATGTAACTCTTAACTGGAAAAAGTTGCTAAACTATAATAAACCAGATGCCGTGACGGAGAAGACAAAGTTTTTTGCCATGCCACAAGGTATTTTAGTACTGTTGGGCGTTATCGCATTTTGCAGTATGGCTACCGAAGGTACCATGTTCGATTGGAGCGCTATTTATTTCGAAGATGTTGTGAAGTTGCCTCATAATAGGGCTATTATTGGTTATGCATCGTTCATGTTTATGATGGCAAGCGGGAGGTTTTTAGGCGTATTTTTAATCGGTAAATTTGGGCGGAAAAACCTGTTGCAGATCAGTGGCGCCATTATATCTATAGGTATGGCACTTGCCGTAATATTCCCGAATCTGATTGTCTCTATTTTTGGTTTTATGCTTATTGGTCTTGGTGTTTCGAGTATTGTACCGATGGTATATAGCATAGCGGGCAACAATAAAAAAGTACCTGCTGGTAAAGCCATAACCATGGTTTCGAGCATCGGTTATTTTGCTTTTTTGTTTGGTCCACCATTAATTGGTTATGTTTCACAATTATCCAGCCTGCGTTATTCTTTCGGGATTATTTCAGTATTTGGTTTGCTGATTACTTTTTTGGTCACGAAAATAAAAGCTATAAACTAGGGTTTCATGCTTTAAAAAACATATTGATTATTTGGAGCGCAAATCAGTACATAACAATATGTTTCTTCCCGTTTTACGCTTCGCTTCCTCGTGCCTCGTTGCTGCAGGGTATCACTTCAACCGGGGCTAATTTGCCAAAACGGTGTTTCATTTTCAGGGTTGCGAGGTGCAGAAACCTTTGTTTATAAACCTGATCCGATAGCTATCGGATGTAATGTAAAGCCCACAGCGCAGCGAGGACTTGAAATGAGCGGGACTGCAAAGCCCAAGAACCACTGTAAATTCATTTCCAAATCTTAATATAAATATGGCTTAATTTATTTCGGTCGGTGAGACAACCAACCGATAGGATAAGAACCACTGCATGTTCATTTCAATAAATAAAAACATTAACCATATAAGGAATATGAGCGGCATATAAGTTTTTTTACTTAAAGTCTTACCTATTCTTTCTTCACCAATCCATGTTCCTTCAGTGTGGCAACTGCGAGCTCGATCAGCCTTAAATTTTCTTCCAGATGCCCATGCTGTACCTCTACATTGATATATGGAATATTATTTTGCATGGCATACACCGAAAGGGAGCCGTCATTAGAAACGAATTTAGATTGAAGAATTACATTCACATTTGCCTTTTTTAAGCTGCTGAACAACCTTGGCTCGGTTACGTAAATAAGATCGTCGCCATCCATCTGGAAATTAATGTAAACCGAGTCGGCGGTACTTGCTAAATCGTAACCTGGTAAATAAGAAGAAATACCAAAACCACCATCGGCATTGTTATGAAGGGTTAAAAAATAACCCGTGGCTTTTGGATTGTAAAAATCGACAATTTGCTTACCCGCGTTTAGGATTGCTTTTTCTACCTCATTAGAACTAAAAAAATCTTTTTTTAACCTTGTTTTTACACCTACTTCCGTATAAATAGCGTTAGGGTCTATACGATATTGATCATCCATATAGGTGAAATAATAATCTCTTACACCACCATATTGACTGTCGATGAGTTCGCCGCCACTCCATCGGATATAATCAAAGCCTGCTTTTACACCAGTATCTTCATTGTCATGTACGACTAAAAATTTAATGCCATTAGGTTTGTAACTGTATTTTACCAGGTTGATATTTAAGTTTGACACCTTAACAAAGCTCGAATCTGTAGTCATCGCCGGGAAAACAGGAGGGTGTTGAGCTTTTACTAAGAGGGTAGTGCAAATTAGAAATAGGCTAAAAATGAATTTAAACATAATGCCTAATATACAATGTTGCGCCATAATTTGTTTGAAGACAACATTGTATAATTATCTGTTCAGTATTTAAAAGAAGTCAAGTTTTTCTTAGCACTTCCCCCGTTTAAACTTGACTTCTTGGAGAAAACTTAATATAAATAGTGATTCGTGGAATAAGAACCACCCACATGAGAGGGTTTTTAAAAAATAGTTCACCTGTTTTTCGTGCTTCAGTGGCTAAAAACAAAATAATCCACAAAAAAGCCCCGATTTGGGGTCGGGGCTAAATTGATTGTTAATATGGATGTTTATTAATGTTTTAGATCTACATCATATTCAAGTACATCTTTATGATCGTATGGTTCTACCATTAGCTCATCAATCGTTTTTCCTTTTTTGTTGAAACCTAGTTTCTCCAATATAATATCGAAAATTAAGTAAACAACTGGTACAACGATCAAGGTTAAGAATAGCGAACTGGTTAATCCACCAACGATAACCCATGCCAAACCGTTTTTCCATTCAGCTCCTGCACCACTTGCCAATGCAATAGGAAGCATACCAAAGATCATGGCGATAGTAGTCATCAAAATTGGACGTAAACGTGCATGGTTAGCTAAGATTAACGCTTCTATGGTGGATTTACCTTCTGCCTTCATGTGGTTGGTAAAATCGACCAGAATGATCGCATTCTTCGCCACCAATCCCATTAGCATAATAAAACCTAAAATGGTAAAGATACCGATAGAGTTATTAGTTAAGGCTAGTGCTAAGAAAGCTCCAATTAAAGCCAGTGGTAGCGAGAACATCACTACAAATGGATAAACAAAACTATCATAAAGCGCAACCATAATCAGGTAAACCAAAATAATCGAGGCCAATAAAGCAATACCTAAGGTGCCGAAACCTTCACTCTGGTTTTCCTGATCTCCAGCCCAGGTATAACTTACACCAATTGGTGCTTTTAGCTTACCATTTTTTTGCATTTCCAGAAGTTTCGTTTGAAACTCAGCAACCACGGTTCCTGTTGGCCTACCGATTGATTGTGCCTGAACGGATACCGAAGTAGATTTGTTTAAACGCTCTAGCTGACTTGGTCCTGAACCTTCGGTAATGGTTGCAAATTGCGATAGCTTAATCTGTTTGCCATCAGCATTTACAAAAATGAGGTTACGCACATCGTCAATATTTTTTCTGTTAAAATCCTGATATTGAATGTTGATGTCATATTCGTACTCACCTTTTCTGTATTTACCGTCGGTGTTGCCTGCAAAAGCGGTTTGCATGGTAGAACCTACAGTTTGTAGTGTTAGGCCAACTGCCGACATCTTATCGCGGTCTACCTGAACGTTAATCTCTGGCGTTCCTTTTTCTACCGATAATTTAATCTCTGTTGCTCCTGGAATTGTTTTAAGTAGTTTTTGAGCACCTTCTGCATATTTTAAAGCACTATCCAAGTTAGAGCCCATTACCACCAAACTGATAGGTGCATTTTCGGCAATACCCAAAATACTAATTGGTACCGTTTTAACTTTCGCCCCAACAAGTTCTTTTGCTAAAGCACGGCTCATTTTTGTTGCGAAAATATCTGAAGACATGCCTTTGCGTTTATCACGCTCTACCAGCTTAACATTTATTTCTGATTTGTATGCTGTTGCCTGGGTTCCTCCAAAGTCACCACTGGCCTGACCAACTGTTGTAATTAACTGTACAATTTCTGGCTGTTTATCTAAGTAAGCTTCTGCTCTTTGGGTGAAGAAGTTGGTTTGTTCTAAAGGAGCATCCTTAGGTAATTCAATTTGAATCAGGAACTCACCTTTGTCTGATTTAGGGAAAAACTCCGATCCGATAAAACCTGCTCCAGCCAACCACATTGCCGCAACAAATAATACTACTACCGCTGCAATGGTACGTCTTTTATGGTTTAAAGACCATGTTAAGATGCTGGTAATCCAGATGGTAAATTTCTTAAGCTGTTTCTCGAACCAAAGAATAAAACGGCCGAATATGTTTTTGCCTTCTATATGCTCTAACTTTCCAAAACGTGAGAAAAGTAATGGAACAATGGTGAATGAAGCCACTAACGAGAGCAATGTTGCGATGATTACCACCACACAAAACTGGCGTAAGATGTTAGATACCAGGCCGGAACTGATTGCAATAGGGAAGAATACCACCACAATTACCAGGGTAATCGATACTACGGTAAATCCAATTTCTCTTGTTGCATCAGAAGCTGCCCTTACTTTGTTTTTACCCATCTCCATGTGTCGCTGGATATTTTCCAGTACCACAATCGCATCATCCACCAGGATACCTACCACGAGGGAAAGTCCAAGTAACGACATTAAATTTAGCGTAAAACCAAATAAGTTGATGCCAATAAATGTTGCAATTAACGATGCTGGGATTGATACCATTACAATTAACGCATTACGTAAACTGTGCAGGAAGAAAAGCATTACAAAGGCAACCAAAACAACTGCCAGGATTAAATCGTGGATAACGGCATCTGCAGATTCTAAAGTAAAAATCGAGCTATCATTAACAATTTTAATATCAAGGTTGTTGGCTTTATATTCATCCTTAAGTTTAGCAATAATGGCATGGGTGCCTTTACTCACCTCTACCGCATTTGCATCACTTTGTTTAATAATCTGAATTGCAATTGATGCTTTACGATCAACACGTGCCAGTTTTTCAGTTTCTTTTTTCGAATCCTGAACATCTGCTACATCGCCTAAACGAATTTGCGCACCATCTTTCGAGGTGGTTAAAACCAGATTTCTTAATTCTTCAATGCTTCTATATTTACCTGATAAACGAATTAAAACATCCTGATTTTGTGTTTTAACACTTCCGGTAGGGAAATCTAAGTTTGAAGTTAAAATCAGTTGCTGAACCTGTGGAACAGAAAGGTTATAGCCCTGTAATTTATCAGCATCTAATGAAACCTGAATTTCACGTTCCGAACCACCGATTAAATTTACCTGGGCAACACCCGTTACCCTCGAAATTACCGGGGCTATACGTTTATCAATTAAATCGTAAAAAGTAATATCATCCATATTTGCCGAAGCTGTCATGGTGATTACCGGTAAATCATCTAACGAGAATTTACTTAACGATGGTGTTTTTACATCCTCTGGCAATTGAGAAAGAATGGCATTTACCTTACGTTGGGCATCATTCATTGAAATATCAATGTTGGCCTTATCTGTTAAGGTGATGGTAACCGTTGATAAACTCTCAAATGATACAGAGTTGATCTTTTTAATGTTTTCCATCGATGATACCGCATCCTCAATTTTTTTGGTTACGGTATTTTCAACCTCATTTGGCGATGCACCAGGGTAGATGGTCGAAATAGATACTACGTTGTTAGAGAATTTTGGAAGTAATTCATAACCCAACGAAAAGTAACTTAGTAGCCCAAGCAAGGTAAGTGCGGTAAATACCACAATAACCAGCGAAGGCCTTTTTATAGATATGTCTGTTATCTTCATTTTAATTCGTATTGCGTTTTGCGATTGGCGTGTCGCGTTTTAAAAGCCGAAAAATCCCTCTAACTTATTTTACGATACTTACTGCAGTACCTTCAGCTAAATTAATCTGACCGCTGATAATTACGGTCTCACCTTCTTTTAAGCCATCAAGAATCTCAACATTATCTCCTAAAATACGGCCTGCTACAACATTACGGGTTTTAGCAGTATTGTTGGCTTTATCCAATACGAAAACCTGATTGCTGCTTACACTACCTACAAATGAGGTGCGTGGAATAAGGATGCTAGGCGCTTGTTTAGGAAACTTAAATATTGCAGTTCCGTACATACCGGCTTTTAAAGTGTTTTTGTGGCTGTTCTCTACTTCAATTTCAATAGGGAAATTTAAAGTTGCATCAGCTTTAGCAGCAATGAAAGTTACCTTTCCGGAGAAGTTATCTGTTGGGAAAACCGAAGATTTGATCTCGATCTGATCGCCGATTTTAAGGTTGGCAACCTGCGATTCGTTAACATTTACTTTCAGCTTTAATTTGGAAACATCAACCAATTCGAATAATTGTGTACCCTGTGTGTTTACAAAAGCACCAACTTCGATGTATCTTTTGTTTACAATGCCGTTAATTGGCGATTTAATGTTTGCATCACTTAGTCTTCTTTGCGAAGCCTGTAAACGCAATTTTGCATTTCTCGTGGCCAATTTAGCCTGATCTAACTGTTGTTGTGTAACGCCGCCAGTTGAGAACGAGCTTTGGTATCTGGCCTCATCTCTTACTGCATTCTGGTAGTTCGCTTCAGCAGTTTCCCTATCTGTATTGATGATTTCAGCATCAACGCGGGCCAAAACCTGCCCCTTGCTTACGCGGTCGCCTTCATCTACATAAATAGCCTTAACACGACCAGCATTTTCTGATAAAAAGTTAAGTTCTTGTTTAGGGATAAAGGTTCCGTTTGCACTAAAATCTAAATTTACAGCTTTACGCTCTACCTGAGCAACACGAACGGCAACCGCACCACCGCCTTTAGCAATGAAAGCAGTTTTTTCTTCGTTCTTCTTTTTATTGTTGCTTAAAACATAAGCTATTGCACCAAGGGCAACAACAAC
This sequence comes from Pedobacter alluvionis, assembly GCF_003664035.1. Classification (GTDB taxonomy): domain Bacteria; phylum Bacteroidota; class Bacteroidia; order Sphingobacteriales; family Sphingobacteriaceae; genus Pedobacter; species Pedobacter alluvionis. The sequence continues at coordinate 945,891 of NZ_RCCK01000011.1, read as the reverse complement.
TACGATGATTATGGTAATTACTCTTTTCATTTCTATTGTACTAGCGATTTAATATTTCCGTTTGATTTGATTAATTGTATTTCGGCTATTTTGTAATTTAATAAAGCCTGTGTATAGCTGTTTTGTGCCGAGGTAAGTGCATTTTCAGTATCCAGTAAATCAGTTAAAGAAGCTAAGCCGTTGTTATAATTGTTTTGTGTGCTTTTGTAAATTTCCTGAGCTAAATCGGCATTTTTACGCTGTGCTTTAATCGTGTTTATATTGTTCTTTAATTGGATTTTAGCATTTTCGTAAGCCAGGTTCAAGGCATTTACAGATTCTCTTCTGTCTTCTTTGGCCTTTTTTATATCAACATCTGCCTGGCGGATTTTTGAACGGGTTAAAAAGCCATTAAAAATCGGTACTCTTAAGGTTAAACCAACCGCTGATGCCCCGTATCCAATTGCAGCTGCATTCGATTTTAAGAAATCGAAACTATCACTTTGACTTGAATAGGTATAGTTTCCGGTTAAAGCCAGCGAAGGATAGTATTCGGCAACGTAAGCTTTTCTCTGGAGCGATAAGAGTTTATCCTGGTTGTTTAAAAGTTTAACCTCAGTTCTGTTTGCCAGATCTATAGAGTCTGTAAATACAGGTAAAGTTGTTACTTCAGTTAACTCGGTAGCAGGAAGATTAATCTGCGTTGCCACCGGCATTCCCATCGAAAATTTCAATTGGTTTTCCAGTTGGGTAATTGCATTGATTACCTGCTCGCGTTGGGTGTTCAGGTTGGTTAAATTAACATTAATCCTGTCTACATCAATTTTTCTTGCCAAACCGTTTTTATACTGGTTTGAAACAATTTTCTCTACAATGTTAACATTTTTAATGTTGGTATCGATTACGTTGAGCTGTTGCCTGTTTACCAAAACCTGGTAATAATTGTTGGCCACCAGTTCGATAATCTGTTCTTCGGTTAATTGCGAATTAAGATTATAATATTCCTCGCTTGAACGTGCAGCCTGCAGACCGGTAAAAACCTGCTGGTTAAACAATTGCTGCGAAAGTTGAACGCCAGCGGTCGAATTCCAGTTCTGACCTAATTTGATCGCCTGTGTCTGTCCGCCGAAATTAGCAACCAATTGGCCAATAATAGGATTATAGGTTAAGCCAACATTTCCTGTTATTTGAGGCAGGGCCTGTGCCCTTACTTCCTCAACCTTGTATCTTCCTCCCTCAATGTCCAGTTTCGCTTTCCGAACTCTGTTATTGTTTTGGAGCGCAAAGGTGAGCGCATCTTTTAAGGTAACTTGCTGCTGAGCAACTACCAGCTGCGGTAAAGCCGAGCCGATAATAAGTATGAGCATTAATTTTACCATTTTTACTCTAAGCATAATGTATTGTTTTTTTGTTTTTGGGTTCTTCTCTGTTTTTTCAGCCTTGTTAATTTTAGGCTGTTTATTGATGCTAACGTCACGCTTTTAGTCTACACACCTTAAACCTCTTATAAATATGGTTGTCAGGTTTTTTTGCTTTAACGTCATTTTATTTAATGCTTTTTTTTCTGGGAAAAGATCCTTGCCGGTTTCCATAATACACATGGTACAAAGGCCCATCAAACTTTCCAGGTATAATTCGGCAACATGCGCTGTGTCATCATGCTCAATTTCTCCTTTTGATTTAGCCTGGCTAAAAATCTCTGCGAAAAATTCCTTTTCCGATTCTTTTAGTGAATGCAGTTTGCCTTTAATCACCTCATCGTTCAATAAATCCGGAATGCCCTCTGTAATGCGGAGCATGTAATATTTTTGGAAAAATGTGTTCCGCACATCAATGGTGTTAAAAAGAATTTCCTGGACAGGTAAATCAGGGTTGTATTTCTTCTTAATCAATTCAAAGAAATCGTTAAAGACTCTTTCAATCACTCCCACGATTAAATGCTTTTTATCCGGAAAATAATAATAAAGAGATGGTTTGGATACGGATAGATCTTCGGCAATATCATTCATCGTGGTTTTACCAATACCAAAATGGATAAAGCGTTTTATAGCACCATCAATAATTTGCTCTCTCTTTTTATCGGCTACAATCATTTTACTTTTCTACTTTCTGACTTTTTTAATATTTTAGTCAAAAATAGTGCTAAAAAATGATTTGTCATGAAATGTTTTTAAAAACGGCATTAAGCTTACAGTTTTATGACATAATTTTGCATCTTTGACTGTTTATATATCTTTACAAACCAATCATTTAGAAAATTTGTCTGTATTCATCAATATCCTTATAGTGCTATTTACCATTATTTTCATGGAGTGTCTGTCGTGGTTTATACACAAGTATTTATTCCATGGGCCACTATGGTTTATGCATAAAAGCCATCATCAAAAGGCAAAATCATTTTTTGAATGGAACGATCTGTTTGCGGTGTTATTTGCCGGAGTATCCTTGTATTTAATGTACGCCGATCGGGAGGGCTTTGGCTACCGGTTTTTTGTGGGTTTAGGCATTACTTTGTATGGGATGATTTATTTTGTAGTGCACGATTGGTTTGTGCACCGTCGTTTTAAAACCTTTAAAAGTAATAATGCTTATTTGCAGGCTGTCCGGAAGGCGCATAAAATCCATCATAAAAACAGGGGGAAGGAAAAAGGGAAGGCTTTTGGATTGTTGTTTTTGAGAAAGAGTTTATTAAAAAACTAAATCTATTCAATATTAACCCCAAAGTTGTTTGATAAATAGATCTCATCATCTTATTTTAGCACTATTCCTTTTATTTATGTATTTATGAAATGATCAGGTATTTGTGTATTTATAATACATTTTGTGTATACTTATTTTTTAGTATGATTATAGATTTTTTATAAAAAAAATATGATTAAGTATTGTTTTTTTTGATAAATGTATTTACATTGCTATATAATATGTTATCGTCTCATGAAATTGCTTAATCATTTCAGATCAAATTTAGACAGCGTTATTTTTTCCTTAATTAAAAGCTTAAGGGCAAATGTAACTCAAAAAACCGTCGAAACTTGCCTGTCAGATCATCCTGATAATCCAAGTTTGTCAGCTTTAAGTGATTGTTTAACAAGCTGGAATATCGAAAATCAGGCTTACCGAATATTAAGGGAAGATTATGATGTAAACGATCTGTTATTCCCTTTTGTGGCTCATTTTTCTGAAAAAGGTGGGCGTTTCGTTTTAATAAAGCAGATTGAAAATGGTACTGTTCGTTTTTCTGATGAAGAAAATAAGGAAGCGAATATGCCTGAGCCTGAATTTTTAAATCGCTGGGATGGTATTGCGCTGCATGCCGAACTTTCCGAAAACAGTGGAGAAAAAGACTACATCCAAAACAAATTCAGGTTCTTTTTGCAGGATCTTGCTTTACCTGTAGGTCTGATCCTTTTTTTAGGAATTCTTGGCCTCATCCTCTATCAGCAATCAGCTGTTTGGTCGCAGGCCATTTTGTTGCTGATTAAACTGGCTGGTTTGACCATTAGTACGCTGTTGTTGGTGCAGAGTATAAACTCCAATAATCCATTTATCCAGAATCTTTGCAGCCTTGGCGGAAAAAATAACTGCAACACCATTTTGAAATCCGATGCGGCAAAAGTTAACTCATGGTTAAGCTGGAGCGAGGTGGGCTTTTTTTATTTTGCGGGTTCGTTTTTATTGCTATTGGTAAATCCTATCAGCATTGTCGTTTTAGCCTGGCTTAATGTATTGGCAATTCCTTATACTGTTTATTCAATTTCCTATCAGTATAAAAGTAAAAACTGGTGTGTACTTTGTTGTGCTGTGCAGGCATTGCTTTGGCTCGAGCTTTTAACAAATCTTAATTCAGGCCATTTAACTTTAAACATCGCTTTTTCATTTTTTAATCTTGCGCTTTTAATAATCTGTTTCCTTTCACCAATTGTGATATGGTCATTTCTTAAACCCGTTTTTTTAGCATCTGCCCAATTAAAGCCCGTACAATACCAGCTTAAAAAGTTTAAATACAATAACGATTTGTTTAAACAGGCTTTAACCAACCAGCCGCGTTATGCTGTAAGTGATGAGCTTTTGCCTATTTTAATAGGAAATGCCGAAGCAGAAACTGTGATCACAATGGTTAGTAATCCATTTTGTGGACCATGTAGCAAAGCACACAAAACGATAGAAGAGTGGTTACAAAACCGAGAAGACATTCATTTAAAAGTTATTTTTAGTACTGCAGATCATGATCATGATTCGGGGACTAAAATGGCCAGACATATAACAGCCCTGAGTTTGAAGAATGATCAGCAGCAAACAGAAAAAGCTTTAAATGCATGGTACAATCAAACCAATAAAAAATACGAAAACTGGGCAGATCAATATCCTGTTGAGATAAATGATGAGGTAGCAGGCGTAACAGAAAAACACAAGGCCTGGTGTAAGATGGCAGAAATTGCCTTTACACCAACCATCTTAATTAATGGATATAAGCTGCCCGATCCCTACAGATTAGAAGATATTAAGTATTTGCTTTCGTAATTGTTTTAAAAACAACTGAATTTTTAATTATATAAACTTTTGCAAAACAGACAGCAGAACTGCAGTAAAGCTGTTTGATAACCAGAATGCAGTTATTAAATGCATTTCGCTTATGTAAGTCTGCGTGAAGATTTATAAGTCTAAAACAACAAAACTAAACTGTCCTTAAAATGAAGAAACTAAACTTACTCAGCAAAGCTGAGATGAAAAATGTATTGGGTGGCGGTGTACCAGGAGGTGGTGAAATGTGCAATGCATCTAATGGAACTTTTTAGCACGCAGTATGTATTGCTGGCTATTATTATCCAAATAATAATCCTGGCCAGTCTCTGGTATGGGGAACCCAACAACCATACGATCCGGCAACATGGGATGCTAGTGCTCCCTGCGGCGGACAATGTACCGGGCAGTGTGTGTCAACTTATTTATGTGATGATCAAACGGCGGTTTAAACACCTGGTTTGACTTTGAATGATAATTAATGGTTAGTTGCCTGTAAATGGCATTAATAGATATTTCGAAAGTATTTGTACAAAAAGGGGCAGCACGGTTGCAACGAAACTGCCCCAAAAACGAATGTCAACGTAATTGGCATCGCTTAAGTTGCCTTGCGTGAAAGGCAACAAAGAACTTAAAAAAACAAATTTAAACTTTTGAACATGAAAAAGGTGAATTTACTTAGCAAAGCTGAAATGAAACAGCTTGTTGGTGGAGTAGCAGATTGTAGAATCGCAATTAGAAACAGTGATGGCTCTTTCAGAGGATGGTCTTACAGAGATTTTTCTGTAGGCGATGCCCAGGGTGCTTATAACGACGGTACAACATATTCTGATGGCAGTTACGCTTCAGGATACTGCTGCGCAAGTTGCCCTTTTTAAAAAAGGATTGGCCGGAAGTTTTTCTTCCGGCCAGTTTTTTCCATTTTAAACCAATCAATCCATGAAATTTTCTAAGCAGTTGCTTTTCGTTTTAAATCTGATTTTGCTATTGAGTAATGCTTGTAAATCTCAGGAAGAGAAAAAGGGAAGTAATGTTACTTTCATTATCAACAACGAAACAAACAATTCGGTATTAATCCGTACAGAGCAATACTATCATAACCTGCAAAATAATGAGATCATATCTCATAAAAAAAATGATACCCTAAGGTTAAAAATTAACGGTTATTTGTATGCATACTTTAGTCATAAAGATGCTTATGCCGATACCGTTCTTATTGCCAGTAACGACACTGTTAAAATTCACGCAACCGCGGCTTCAATCCAGGCAGCGAATGTTAATCCGCATCAGTTAGATAATTTTTTTAGTGCTGATGCTTTAAGAAAATCCAATAATTTTAAAATAGATTCGTTAAGCAGGCTGTTTTATTCAATTAATACAAAATTGCCAGCCTTAAAAGGCTACAGCGAATTTTCAAAATTTCAAACCTATCCGCTTAAGGTAAACAGACCTGCATTTGTTGCTAAAAATGCCGAATTTTCGCAACTGCGCGCTATGCTCTACCAGGATTACATGTATAAGATAAAAACTATAAGTAATTCAGCTGATCATCCTCAACCCTTAATTACATTTTTAAAATATAAAACCAATGCCGATTATTATGAAAAATTATCCCTATTGTTTAATCTTTCAAACTCAAAAAGTGTTGCAGATAGCTTGAACTCCAGAACGTTTATTAATAACGATCTGATAAATAACCCATACTGCAATAAAATATTAATTCCTTTTTTAAAAAGAAAAGTAATTGTTCAGAAAGCAGACTATTCCAGATCGAAAGAATATATAAATTTTAAAGAGGCTTATGATTATGCACCAAAATTTCTGCAAGGCGATTTGTTGAAATATGCAAGGTATTTAAGTCTTGAAAAAATGATGGAGTATGACGAATCGACTGTTGAAATTAAAAAACGATACACCGATTTTAATAACCTTTACAAGGATTTAAAATTAGATGCCAGCCTTAAACAAAAATTATCAGGAATTATTAACGATAAAATGCAGGCAATTGAAGATCTTGTTTTATATGGGGTTAATGGTAAAGAAACAACACTGCGCCAGGTTTTAAATGAGGCAAAAGATAAAGTTGTGTATATAGATTTTTGGGCAAGCTGGTGCGCACCCTGCAGAGAGGCGATGCCAAAATCGTTAAGTTTGAAAAAGGAGTTTGAAAATAAGCCAGTTCTCTTTTTATATTTATCAATTGATAAAGACAGGCTTAAATGGGAAGAGGCTTCTGGTATAGAAGGTTTAGCATATAATAATTACCAAATATTAAATCAATACAACTCTAAATTTTTAAAGCAAATTGCATTAAGCACAATACCAAGATATATGCTTTACGGTAAAAACGGTGTAATAATCAATAAAAATGCTCCGGGGCCGTCAAGTGAAGAAATCAAGAAGTTAATAAACAATTATATCAAATAATAGGAGTTGAAAGTTTTCCCATTTTATAAACAACCAGACATCATGGACTGTGGTCCTTCGTGTTTGCGAATGATTGCCAAATACCATGGTAAAAATTTCAGTCTGCAAAAGTTACGCGAAATTTCCGGAATCAATAAAGAGGGGGTATCCCTTTTAGGTATTAGTGAAGCTGCTGAAAAAATTGGTTTCAGAACCACGGGGGCTAAGGTAAGCGTGGATCAGCTCAAAGAAACAGATCTGCCGGTGATTTTGCACTGGAATCAAAATCACTTTGTTGTGTTGTATAAAATTAAGAAAAATAAATATTATATAGCAGATCCGGCTAAACACCTGATGGTGTATACCGAACAGGAATTTCTTTCGAACTGGGTAAGTACGGTTGAAGAAAAAGAACGTGAGGGTGTGGTTTTAATGCTGTCGCCCAGCCCTGATTTTTACAGTATGGAGGGAGATAAGGTTCGTGGAATGGATTTTTCATACCTGTTAAAGTATCTCTATCAGTATAAATCTCTGGTGGTGCAGTTGTTTGTCGGATTGGGCGTAGGGAGTCTTCTTCAATTGATTTTGCCTTTTCTCACCCAATCTGTTGTGGATATAGGGATTAATACCCGAAATCTTAATTTCATATATATTATACTGATAGCACAAACCATGCTTATTGTAGGGCGGATGAGTGTAGAGTTTATCCGTTCGTGGATTTTATTGCACATCAGTACAAGGATCAATATTTCCATCTTAACCGATTTCCTCATTAAATTGATGAAACTTCCGATGTCGTATTTCGATACCAAGATGACAGGAGATATTATGCAACGTATGAATGATCAGAAGCGGATCGAAACTTTTTTGACCGGCTCTACCTTAAATGTAATCTTCTCAATGGTTAACCTGGTCATTTTTGCAATCGTATTAGCATATTACAATGTAACCATATTCATTATTTTTGTAGTAAGTACTGTATTGTACAGCTTGTGGATAATATTCTTCCTTAAAAAAAGACGCGAACTTGATTTTAAACGATTTGATATTTCTTCGCAAAACCAAAGCGCAGTTGTACAATTGATTACCGGCATGCAGGAAATTAAATTGAACAATTGCGAGCAGCAAAAAAGATGGGAATGGGAACGGATACAGGCAAATCTTTTCAGGTTTAATGTAAAAAGCCTGGCACTGGGGCAATACCAGCAGGCAGGCACATTCTTCATTAATGAAGGCAAAAATATCCTGATTACTTTTTTGGTTGCAAAATCGGTTATTGATGGTCAATTAACCTTAGGGGCAATGATGGCCGTTCAATACATTATTGGGCAGCTTAATAGTCCTATAGAACAGTTGTTAGGTTTTATACAGCAATTGCAGGATGCAAAAATATCTCTTGAGCGCTTAAACGAAATCCGCGAACTCGAAGATGAAGAACCTTTAAACAAATCTTTTACTAAAGAACTTCCTTTCGATAAGAGTATTGGGCTGCATAATCTATCGTTTACTTATCCGGGTGCAGGTAATGAACCTGTACTTTCGAATATCAATTTATATATTCCGGAAGGAAAAACCACGGCCATTGTTGGTATGAGTGGTAGTGGAAAAACCACGATATTAAAGCTGTTATTGCGTTTTTATGAGCCGCAAAGAGGAGAAATTAGGGTTGGTAGTGGTTATTTGAACCAGATCAGCTATCGGTATTGGCGCGGCTTGTGTGGCGTAGTAATGCAGGATGGGTTTATTTTTTCAGATAGCATCGCAAAAAATATTGCAGTTGGAGATGAGTATCCCAACATGACAAAATTGAAACACGCCATGCAGGTGGCAAATATTACCGAATTTATTGAAAGTCTCCCTTTGGGATTAAATACTAAAATCGGTGCAGAGGGTAATGGAATAAGCCAGGGACAGCGGCAACGTATATTGATTGCCCGTTCGGTTTATAAAAACCCTGAGTACATTTTCTTTGATGAAGCAACAAATGCGCTCGATGCCAATAACGAAAAAGTAATTATGGAAAATCTGGAGAGCTTTTTTAAAGGAAGAACAGTTGTGGTGGTTGCGCACAGGTTAAGTACGGTTAAAAATGCCGATAATATTGTTGTTTTGGATAAGGGCAGGATTATAGAGCAAGGTACCCACGCAGCGTTAACTAAACAAAAGGGTGAGTATTATGAATTGGTAAAAAATCAATTAGAATTGGGTAATTAATTATAGCAGATGCCACAAGAAAGGATAGATCTCGAAATAAATAGTGAAGAAGTTCAGGAAATTATCACAGCTGTACCCTCCTGGATTTTAAGATGGGGTATTACCTTAATTTTTATAATATTAGGCACTATTGTAATGCTTTCGGCACTAATAGAGTATCCTGATATTGTTAAAACAGGTTTAAAGGTAAATAGTTTAAATTCGCCAAAGCCAGTGCTGGCCAAACAGAATGGGAAACTTACTGCTTTGTTGGTGAAAGATGGACAGATGGTGACGGAGAACCAATCGCTGGCTTATTTTGAGAGCACGGCGAACCCTGACGACATCATAAAAATAAACAGGGAGTTAAAGCAGTTAAGAGGCCGGGTACTGAAAAATGAACTCGCTACATCTGGTTTGCCTACAGGTTTCAGCCTCGGAGAGTTGCAGGGTACTTATCAAACTTTTTACCAGCAATACCTGCAATATCAATCTACCTTAAGGAATGGATATTATCTAAACAAAATGGCCTTTCTCGAAAATGACTTAAAAGATATTAACACTTTAAAAACACAAATTATCGAGCAAAGAAAGGTTCAGCAACAGGAATATACCAATCAGGAAGAAGAGTATAAGGCTTACCAGAAGTTGTATAAAAATAAGGTAATCTCGAGGAGTGAATTTACTCAGCAGGAAAACAAATACCTTGCGGCAAAATACCCATTACAGCAAACTGAAACATCGCTATTGAATAATACGAGTAGTTTTAGTGCTAAGGAAAAGGAATTGCTCGACCTAAAACATACCATTTCAGAAGAGCAGGCTAAATTTCTGCAAGCACTTAATCAATGTATAAATGAAAGTGATGCATGGATACTTCAATATATTTTAAGAGCACCAGTTGCCGGAAAACTGAGCTTTGCCGGAATTGTTCAGCAAAATCAAAACATTGCAGCCAATCAGGAAGTATTTATTGTAAACCCGGGTAATACCAATTTTTTTGGCGAAATACAGATTCCACAATACAACATGGGTAAAATCCGTAAAGGAGAACGTACGCTTGTAAAATTAAAAAGTTATCCTTTCGAACAATATGGCATGATTAGAGGACGTTTAACTTTTATCTCGGATGTTGCTTACAGAGATAGTGTTTTTATTGCCAAAGTAAGTTTTGAACAGTTCGAAAATAAAGATCCAAACCGGAAAATTGTACTTAAAAATGGCATGCTCGCTGATGCCGAAATTGTTACAGAAGAAAGCTCGTTGTTACAGCGTTTTTTTAGAAACATAACCAAAATGATGCACAGCCAGTAAGAATTCTTAATTGCATCTGGCATAATAAAAATATTTTGAGGCAAAGATGCTGAATAACTATATTGTTAGTTTTTATATTTAATGTTATAAATATAAACTATGAGAAAACTTATCTTTTGCTTCGTACTGCTTTTTGTAGGCTCATTACAGGCACAAACCATCAAATTTACGGTTGAAGGGCTGGTTCAAAAGCCCAAAAACGCAAAATTTGTTTATCTGGTAAGCGAAACGCTGGTTGTAGGAAAACCCGATCTGTTTTTGGTCATGCCAATGGAAGGTAATCAGTTTAAAATTCCGGCAACATGCAACTTAGAAGGAGGGCTCTTAAGAAAAGGTTTCATTTTTCTTGACGAACGTGGAGACATTACCCTGAATGACGTGAAATCAAAAATTAAACAAAAGGTGTGGTTTGTGGGGGCTAGTGCAAATCTGAAGTCGATTTATCTTGAAGATGTCAAACTGGATATCGAAAATCCTTATAATCTGCAGTCAGCAAAAATAATAGGTGGCGGAATTTATCTTCAACAATCAAAAGATGCCACGCAGGCCCTTAGAGATAAAAAGTTTTTAAGCTTTATTAAGAAAAATGCTGATTCACCTGTAGCACTTTCCGAATTGGATAACTTTATACTTTTTGCCAATATCCCTGGTTTTATAAAGGATTTTGATTTCAGTTCGCCAATGCAATTATACGGGGCACTCTCAAGTCGTTTAAAAAACAGTAAAGAAGGAAAAGCAGTTAAGAAAAAAATCGATGAGGGGAAAAAATAATGATTGAGATGATGACGAGTTAATCAGTAATTATTCTTGGCAAGGTGCTTGTGCTAGTATATGAAACTTTTGTCATGAAAAAAATCTATTACTGCTGTTTTTTTTATTATTTGTTGTTATTATATCATGCCGTAGGACACCAAAAACAGATCAGGAGCATGCCATTGCCCTGGTAGAAGCCAGGTATAAAGACAGCGATCAAAAACTCAATTTCGACAGTGCAAAGCTCGATAGCCTCTATAATATTTCACCTGCGGCTTATGCTGATTGTATTAAAAAAGGAAATGAGCTGGATGCAACTTTGGCTCAATTAGAGAGTGAGATCGAACACTTAAGTCAGGCAGAATCCGATAGCGTAGGATTAATCAGTGCCAGATTAACCAAAGAGCGATATCATTTGTTGGAGCTTGCTAAAACCAAACCAGAATTTATTGGCTGGAAACTTTCTGGTGTAGCTGTAGAAGGAGATAGGTCTGGAATTTTAAGCTTTAATTTTGATAAGGGGATTACCAAAATCGTTCCTTAATTATTTTTTATTCTACTTTTGCAGCATAACACAAAATCAATATGCTTCAAATTCAGGAAAATATTTCTCTAAAACCATATAACTCATTTGGTATAGATGTTAAGGCCAGTTATTTTGCTGAGATATCCTCTGAAGCAGATCTGGTTAGTTTATTTAAAAACGAGCTTGTAAAATCTCAGCGGCTGTTAGTGATAGGCGGAGGTAGCAATGTGTTATTTACAAAGGATTACGATGGTTTAGTAATTAAAATCAGCATCAAGGGCATCCAATCTAAAGTTATTGATGAAAAAGTTTTGGTAACTGCTGGTGCAGGTGAGGTTTGGAACGATTTTGTAAACTATTGTGTTGAACATCATTTTGCGGGGGTAGAAAATTTAAGCCTGATTCCAGGTACAGTGGGTGCTTCGCCCATACAGAATATTGGTGCTTATGGCGTAGAGTTGAAAGACGTTTTCGAAAGTTGCACGGCATTTGAAATTAAAACCGGGAAAATGAAAACCTTCGGCTATGCAGATTGCCATTTCGGTTATCGTGAAAGTATTTTCAAAGGAGAGCTGAAGGGGCAGTATATTATTACATCTGTTATTTTTCGTTTGTCGGCCGAAGCAAAAATAAATACGTCTTACGGTGCAATTGAAACCGAACTGCTGAACAGGGGAATCGAAAACCCGGATATTGCAGATGTTTCATCTGCTGTATCGCATATCCGTGTGAGTAAACTGCCCGATCCATCAACAATTGGTAACGCTGGCAGTTTCTTCAAAAATCCGGTGATCGAAAAGCATGAATTTGCAGATATTGTGGCTAAACACCCCGATGTGGTGCATTATCCTACAGCTGATGATAAAATTAAACTGGCGGCAGGCTGGTTAATTGAGCAGTGTGGCTGGAAGGGTAAAGTAGTTGGGCAAACAGGTACCTGGAAAAACCAGGCTTTGGTTTTAGTTAATCATGCCCACGCAACTGGCACAGAAGTGTATAATTTTTCTGAACAAATAATAGACAGTGTTAAGTCTACTTTTGGAGTCACTTTAGAAAGAGAAGTAAATATTCTGTGACGAAAGCTTGCCAATATGTGGTTATACGCTTTTGGTACCGTGCCAGAAAAGTTTGGTATTAAGTTTGTTTGGGTTAAAGTGAATGGACAATAATTCATTTGTTACCTAAAGCTAAATATCATGACAAAATTTGAATTCAATCATCTGGTTAATCATCACTCGGTATCACTTAGATCTTATGCTTTAAATTTTACGAAAGACGCAGAAGACGCAAATGATTTGGTTCAGGATACGATGCTGAAAGCAATCACTTATTACAATAAGTTTAAAGAGGGGACGAATTTAAAAGGCTGGTTGTTTACGATCATGAAAAATACTTTCATTAACAACTATCGCCGATTGGTTAAAACAAATACTTTAATTACGCAGAGCGAGGATATTTCTTCTGCAAACCTCTCATATAGTGCAACCAAAAACCAGGCAGAAAGTAAATTTGTTTTAGGTGATATTGATAAAGCATTATCTCAATTACCTGAAGAATATTATGTGCCGTTTATCCGCTATTTTGAAGGTTATAAATACCATGAAATTGCAGATATGTTAGAAATTCCAATTGGAACAGTTAAAACACGCATACACGTAGCAAGGGGTATATTAAAAAAGTACCTTAAAACTTACTCAAAAGAAATTGCCAGTGTAGAATTGGTTTAAGATACATCTATTGAAAAACTAGGGGCTCAGATTTATCTGGGCCTTTTTTGTTATCCCTCCAAAAAGAAACGTCATCTCGACTGAAGCGCAGCGGAATGGAGAGATCTATCCTGGCAGGTTTAATTTCGCTGAGCACTTTCTTGGCTCTCGACTGCGTTACACTTCGCTCGAACTGACAGGTATAGGAAGTGTTGCAATAAATTTGAAACTCAGTAATGAAGCCTGAACTTTTGAGCAAAGTTTTCCAAAACATCCTAAAAAGCAAAAGGCCTGGAAAATCCAGGCCTTTTTGCTTATCATATATTTGGTTAGTTGATTCTTATTTTTTCTTTCAACAATTCGCCTTCTCTCTTATTTCGAAACAAATGAAAACCCCGAACAATTATGTGTTTTGAAGCTTTATTGCAGTGTTTTTGTTTTGTGGTTATAAAGATAAGGGAAATTTTAAATTTGTCAAGCTTTTTTTAACTTTTTTTTTATTTCTTTTGCTACCACTTGCCCGGATATGATTGCAGGTGGCACTCCGGGGCCAGGAACGGTTAATTGTCCGGTGTATAAAAAATTTGTTACCTTACTTTTCATTTTGGGTTTTAAGAAAGCAGTCTGTTTCAAAGTGTTTGCTAATCCATACGCATTTCCTTTAAAAGCATGGTAATCTTCAATAAAATCGTTCATGGCGTAACTCCGTTTAAACAGAATGTTACCATTAATATCGTTTCCAGTTAAATTTTTGAAGCGGTTTAACAATAAATTAAAATATTCTTCCCTCTTGCTTTCGCTATCTTCCAAATCAGGTGCAAGCGGAACCAAAAAGAAAAGGTTTTCGCAACCCTCTGGCGCTACGCCGGGATCGGTAACCGACGGACAGCAGGCATAAAACAATGGTTTTGTTGGCCATTGTGGATCAGTATAGATTTCTGCAGCATGTTGATCAAAATTCTCGTCGAAGAATAAGTTATGGTGTAATATATTGTCTAGTTTTTTATTTAGGCCGATATAGAATAATAGACAGGAAGGTGCCATTGTTCTCTCATCCCAATATTTTTTACTGTAGTTACGGTAAGGTTGATCAAAAAGATGTTGATCGATGTGCTGATAATCTGCATTACCTACCACGAAATCGCTTTTAAAGTTTCCTTTATCCGTAATTACGTATTCTGCAAGGTTGTTTTTTACTTCAATTTTGGTTACTTCTGTATCGAAAATAAATTTCACCCCTTCGCTTTCTGCAATTTGCTGCATGGCGGTTACAATTTTGTGCATGCCGCCCATAGGGTACCAGGTACCTAATACCAGATCGGCATAGTTCATCAGGCTATATAATGCGGGTGTGTTTTGTGGTGTAGCACCTAAAAATAGAACTGGGAATTCTAACAGTTTCCTTAAACGCTCGTTTTTGAACAACTGGTGTACGTGCTTGCGCATATTGCCCAAAAGCTGTAGTTTGATTCCGCTAACAGCTAAACGTGGGTCGAAATATTCCATTACACTATGCGAGGGTTTGAAAACATATTCGTTCATGCCTACATCGTATTTATACTTCGCCTGATCGAGGAAATGTTTTAGGTTGTCGCTGCTGCTGGGCTCTAGTTTTTCAAATAAAGCATATAGGTCATCTAATGTTGCTGGAACATCAATAGTGTCATTTTTGCCAAAATAAATGCGGTAAGAAGGACTTAGTCTTTTCAGTTCATAAAAATCGGCCGCTGTTTTATCAAAGATCTGGTAGTAGTTTTCGAAAACATCCGGCATCCAATACCAGCTCGGACCCATATCGAAAAGAAAGCCGTCTTTTTGCCAGGTTCTGGCCCTGCCACCGGCCATTTCGTTTTTTTCGATAACAGTAACATCACAACCATCTTTGGCCAATAAAGCTGCCGCAGCCAGGCCTGCAAAACCGGCACCTATAATAGTAACCGTGGGTTTTTTCTCCATGATGTAAATAAAGGAATTTTATTGCGTTTTGTTTTGGTTTTTTGTCATTCTGTTTTGTCATTCTGAACGCAGTGAAGAATCTTTCTTTTATTAAAAGTAATCTTTAAGGGAGCTTGATTAGATCGATAGTTTAGGTGTTGTGTTCCATAGGTTTTAGATCCTTCACTGCGCTCAGGATAACAGTGAAGAAAATTACTTTGTCATTCTGAACGCAGTGAAGAATCTTTCTTTTGTTAGAAATAATCTTATGGGAACTTGATTCGATCGATCGTTTGGGTACTGTATTTCTTCGGTTAAAGATCCTTCGCTACGCTCAGGATGACAGTAAAAAAAGGGGTTTGTTAACATACGCTATTCTTCGACGATTTCATCATTAAGAAAAACCCAATTTTTATTTTGTAACTCAATTAATGCATTCTTTTTTGCTCTTGTCCAGCCTTTTATTTCTTTTTCACGTTCAATAGCATGTTCAATGTGTTCAAATCTCTCAAAATAAACTAAGTAGTGGCAATTATATTTATAAGTAAAAGCGAACTTATTTTCTTTGTTCTCCTCGTGTTGCCTCAGCCTTACCTCTAGGTCATTTGTTACTCCAGTATAAACTACAGTTTTATTCTTATTAGTTAAGATGTAGACGGAGTAATTATGATTCATTATTAAAAATAAATATTTTTTCTTAAAAATTACTTTGTCATTCTGAACGCAGTGAAGAATCTTTCTTTTGTAGTAGTAATCTTTATGTAACCTTTATTGATCGATCGTTTAGGTGCTGTGTTTCATCGGTTGTAGATCCTTCGCTGCCTTCAGGATAACAGTGAGGATAAATAATTGTCATTCTAAACGCAGTGAAGAATCTTTCTTTTATTAAAAGTAATCTTTAATGGGAGCTTGATTAGATCGATCGTTAGGGTGCGGTATTTCATCCGCTATGGATCCTTCACTGTGCCGCAGGATCACAGTAGAAGCAAAAGCGCTTAGCTTTTCTTACCTTTGTCCATAACCATGATTAAAATACGCATTATATTTTTACTGCTCTTTGCAGTAAGCCATATTACTTACGCTCAGTTATCCACTAAAGAAATTGCGATATTAAAAATTAATATGGTTAAAGCGGTGGAAAACTCAAAGCTAACCGACTCTTTATTTGCCAGTTTGAACAAACTTCCCAATAAAACAGCCCTGATAACTGGCTACACAGGAACTCTGGAAGCGCTTAAAGCCAAACATTCCTGGAATCCATACAACAAGATCAAGTATGTAAGCCAATCGTTAAAAACAATGCAAAAAGCTATAGACATGGACAAGGAAAATCTGGAGATCCGTTTTATGCGGTTTTCAATTGAATTTTATACCCCTTCCTTTCTCGGTTTCAGTAAAGATTTGGTTCAGGATAAAAAAGAGATCGTTAAACATTATCAAAATGAAAACTTTGGTCTTGCCGATCGTGAACTGGTTAAAAACGTAGCTAAATTTATGATCGACAGTAAAAAATGCAGTTCTGCTGAAGTTAAACTTTTGACCAAACACCTTTAGAATGAAGTATATTTATCTACTTATTAATATTGCCGTAATTTTTTTTCCACTGGTTTTATCATTCGATAAAAAAGTGCATTTTTTTAGCAAATGGAAGTTTGTATTTCCTGCAATATTGCTTACTGGTATTATATTTTTAATTTGGGATATCCTGTTTACCAAGCTTGCGGTATGGTCTTTTAATCCCGATTATCTTATTGGGGTAAACCTTTTGGGGTTACCTTTAGAAGAGATTCTATTCTTTTTAACGGTTCCTTATGCCTGTGTGTTTATTTATGAGTGTTTGAATGCCTATTTTCCAAAAAACGACCTGCAGAAGTATAGCCTCGCGTTAAGTAATCTGTTTCTGGGGCTTTGTGTGGCCATTTTGTTTTTTGGTTATAACAGGTGGTACACGCTGATCAATTTTGGCTTTTTATTTATAGTACTGGCTTATGTGGAGTATGTGAATGTCGATTTTCGGTTTATGTACAAGTTCTATAGGGCTTACCTGGTTTCACTTATTCCTTTCTATATTGTAAATGGGTTTTTAACTTCTATACCTGTGGTGATGTACAACGATAAGCAAAACCTTGGTTTTAGAGTGGGTACCATTCCTTTCGAAGATCATTTTTATTTAATGGGGCTGTTGCTGATGAATATCTACCTGTACGAAGTTTTTAAAAGCAAGGGTGGTAAAAGCCAGGCGTAAAAGAAAATTGTTTATTTTTTTGGAAAACAAATGTGCAGTAGCGCTTGGCGGGGTTCAGTCCCGCTTACATTACTCCCGACTTAACGTCGGGATTCATTGCATCCGATAAGCTATCGGATCGGGTTTATTAACAATGGTTTCTGCACCCTGCAACCCCGAAAATGAAATGCTGTTTTGGTCCAATAGCCCCGGTTAAAGCGATACCCTGCAGCAACGAGGTACGAGGCAGCGAAGCGTATAAGCGTAAAACGGGAGGAAACCTGGGGCTTTTGTACAGGCTTTGTGCTTCAAATAAGAATAATAAATTGAAATACCGGGATATCGGTCTTCGACTCCGCTCAGACTGAGAACTTTGCATTGACCTTTTGCATTAAAAAATAATAGCTAATTAACCATATAAGACATTAAAGAAAACATAATCTTATATGCTTAAAAACCTTTTTGATTATCTTCAACCCGAAATTAATTTAAATGGATTTACCCAGCTATACCAAACAGCAACTCGCTTTACGCAACGGACAGGATAAACCTCAGATCTGGGTGGCTTATAAAGGTTTGATCTACGATATGACCAATAGCAGGCTGTGGCGGAACGGTAAACATTATGAGCACTGGGCCGGACAGGATTTGACTGACGAACTGCCCGATGCACCGCACACCGAAGCTGTTTTTGAAAAGTTTGTTCCGATAGCAATATTGGCTACACTAAGTTGATTTTTGTCAGGGTAGAATTAACGATAAAATTAGAATTAAGATATGTCATGTTGAGCCTGTCGAAACAGCTCGTGTAAAGTCTTTCGACAGGCTCAGGATGACAATTATTTATATTAAACTTCTATGGTGAAGGCACTTAAGTTTACAAATTCCTGAATTCTCGCTGCAACTTCTTCATCGGTTAAATTCAATAACTTTTCTGTTCCAAATTTCTCTACACAGAAAGAAGCCAGTGCAGAACCATAAATGATTGCATTTTTCATGTTATTGAAGTTAATTGTACCCACTTTAGCCAAATAACCGATAAAACCTCCTGCGAAGGTATCGCCAGCACCTGTAGGATCAAATACTTCTGCCAAAGGCAAGGCTGGGGCTGAGAAAATCTGATCTTCATGGAATAGCAATGCGCCATGCTCACCTTTTTTAATGATCAAATATTTTGGACCCATTGTAAGGATTTTCTTCGCTGCTTTTACCAATGAATATTCGCCCGATAACTGACGTGCTTCGGCATCATTAATGGTTAATACATCTACCATTTTAATGGTTTCCAATAAATCATCCATCATAATATCCATCCAAAAGTTCATGGTGTCCATTACGATTAATTTCGGGCGGTTTTTAAGGCGTTTAATTACCGTTTGCTGCACTTGTGGGGTTAGGTTACCTAACATCAGGTATTCGCAGTCCTGATAACTCTCCGGGATAACCGGGTCGAAATTTTCCAATACATTCAATTCCGTAATTAAAGTATCACGGCTGTTCATGTCGTTATGGTATTTGCCTGACCAGAAAAATGATTTTTCACCTGCTTTAATCTGTAGTCCTTCGGTATCAATACCGTGTTTGGTGAAGTTGTCGATGTCTGATTGATGAAAGTCATCCCCCACTACAGCCACAATTTTTGCTTTATTATAAAAGTAAGAAGCGGCTAAACTTGCGTACGTTGCAGCACCACCAACAATTTTATCTGTTTTTCCGAAGGGAGTTTCAATAGCATCAAAAGCTACAGTACCTATGATTATCAGGCTCATATATATGTATTAATTTTTTTTTTAAAATTTTTCACTGCAAATATTGCATAAATAATTTAAAAGCCCTAATATTGCATTCCCAAAACGAACAAGGGTATATGTGCTGTAAGGTATAGATAACCTCGTTTTAGGAAACAACCAGCACTCCTTCTTAGCTCAGCTGGTTAGAGCATCTGACTGTTAATCAGAGGGTCGCTGGTTCGAGCCCAGCAGAGGGAGCCATAGAGGGCAAACAGAAGAAATTCTCGTTTGCCCTTTCTTTTTTAACGCCTAATTGGCTGTTAATCAGGTATATAATCTGGAATAGAAAGTCTACCTTAGCGGTTCGATGTTGCAGTTGTTCAAATGTGACTTTTTCGGGGAACATCGAACCAATTATTTCTCGCTGAACTTTAATGTCTGATTTCCAATATATTACGTCTAACTTTGTAAGTTTATCAATTGCCCTGTCTAACACTTCTTCCACTTGATTTATTGACATAGTATTTGATGGTATCTCTGTAAGCTTGGCTTCCAACCGCATGATTGTCTTTTCCGCTTCTACCTTGATTGTTTTATAATCTATACCATCTATATCCCCTGCAAGCAATAACTCTCGTGCTTTTGTGATCCTATTGTTTTGTTCAGTGATCTGTTTTATATATGATGTTTTACTATCCTTATCACTTCCAGTCAAACTTATAAAGCTGTCAAGTATTGCGGTTTTAAAGTGTCCTACTGACTCTTGTCTTAAAACGTAGTTTTGAAGTTCAGTGAGAAAAAGCTCGTTAACTTCTTCTGCTTTCTTTCTATAACCACATGAGGACGAACAATGATAATAGTAATAATAGTTATTACGGCCTTTTGAAGCACTTGCACATAATGTCCTTGTACAATTCGAGCAGTCAATAAAGCCTTTCAGCGGTAACATGCTTTTCGACATAATAGTAGTTTTGATAGCTTTCTTCTTTCCATTTAAAATGTCCTGCACATCGTAAAACAATTCTTGGGATATTATACCCTTGTGTTGTCCTTTAGCTACAAATGCCTTCTCATCCCCATAAGCAGGAATTGGGATTAATCCGCAGTATATTGGATTTCTGATTGCTACCAAGAAATTATTTTTATTGCAAGCCAATCCTAATGCTTTTGCTCTCTTAAATACTTGCTCAGTTGAATATTTCGCCTCAGCTAATTCATGAAATGCCCATTTCATGATACGAGCCTGATCATTATTTGGTTCTATATACTTGTTTTTTCCATCCGGTGAACAACGATTCCGGTAACCAACTGGGGCTCTACCTGTCCATCTTCCTTCTTTCTTTGCCCTTCTCATTCCATATAGGGTATTTAGAGCCCTTCGGTCATTCTCTATTTCAGGCGTAGTTAAATAAATGGCCAGCATCATTTTATTTTCCGGCACTGACATATCTAAAGGTTGCTCAATAGCTTGTGGCTCTACACCCAGCTTTTTGAGTATTGCAATCATCTGGTAAGCATCTGGCGCATTTCGGCTAAACCGATCCCACTTAGTAAACAATATTAGATCGATTTTATTCCTGAGCCTTTTAAGGTTTTCAATTAATTCAGTCCATCTAGGACGCATAAATGTCTTAGCAGAATGATCCTCATATATAACCTTTCTAACCTCAATTTTATTGAGGTCACAATATTTGCGTAACACCTCTTCTTGGCTACGTTGTGAATATCCTTTGTCAGCTTGCTCGTCTGTACTTACCCTGATATATAAATCTGCTGTTTTCATTTTATAAAGTTCTGATTTACAATCAATTTACTTAAAAAATACAACAAATCCAAATATTTTTCAGCATCTTTTTTCGATATTGTTATCCCTCTTTTATCGAGATCCTCTATAACTTTTTCAGGGGTTAAGCTTCTAATTATATCGTTGTCTGTTTTCATAAGCATTTGTTTAAATGCAATTATGAAACTATTCACAATAATTATTTGACAACTACCCAAATAGGTGTTAGAATTAAGATGAAATTAATACATATAATTTTCAAATTCTGCAGGTGCATTCTGCAAGAAAATGTCTTCGTAGGTGCTGGTATATTTAGGAAATGCTTTTAAAATTGGTTACACCAGAGCAATATGTTTTTGCGTCCTTTTATATTTAAGGTTTGTAGAAATTTCAGATGAATATAAATATCACGACCTGGCTACATCTTTATAACAAGGTTAATTAGCATTTACAATCCCCTGTATTGTTTAATCCGGTGAAATGATAATAGGAAAATGGCAAATCTAAACTCCCTTACCATTTCAAAAAAGGTTTTTAAATTTTGATGTTATGGCCTATTAGAACTTATGGATCAATCTTTCACTGCACCTATAGTTTTGAAGCTATATGCACTATATAAATTAACAACATCCTCATGGCATTAACCAGCAATTTCGGCGGCTCAATTAAAACTGATGTCAAGTATTTTGTTAATTAAATATCGAGTTGTTTATTAGATATAAGTATTATATATTTTTAATATTTAAGTTACAGAAGATAAAGGAATAATGATTTAGTATTCAGAAAATGACCTAGCGGGCTAAAATGATACCCTTATTTCATTAACTTGCGAAATATTTTATAACAAAATGTCTGCTTTAAATAGCTAATTAAAAGCACACACAGGAATGATACCAAAAATGACTACAACAAAAGTGCATAACTTAAGTGCATTCGCTTGGTCTATTGCAGACATACTTCGAGGGGATTTTAAGCAATCTGAATATGGCAAGATTCTATTGCCTTTTGTGGTTTTGCGCAGGCTCGATTGTATTTTAGAAAACACAAAAAATAGTGTTTTATCGACTTTTGAAAAAATGCCTCAAGGTATTGACGAGTATACTATTGATATGATGCTTTTCAACGCAGTAGGCGGCGGATTAAAAGTGTATAATCTAAGTAATTTCACATTCAAAAAAATTCATCAACAGGATCCCTTAGATGTTCACAAAAACCTAATTGATTATGTTACAAAATTTAATCCTAGTGTCCGGGATATATTTTTAGATAAATTTTTGTTCACTGACCAACTCAAAAGATTAAAAGATGGTGGAATACTTTGGCAAGTTTTTGAGAAATTTTGTAAAATAGACTTACATCCCGATACAGTTTCAAACATTGAGATGGGATATCTATTTGAAGATTTGATAAGAAAATTCTCCGAAATTTCCAATGAAACTGCAGGAGAGCATTTTACACCTCGTGAAGTTATACGTTTAATAGTAGATTTATTGTTGATAAATGACGCCCACGCATTAGCAGGCTCTGGAATTGTTCGCACAGTTTATGATCCAGCTTGCGGGACTGGTGGTATGCTCGCGATTGCTGAAGAACAAATGAAAAATCTCAACCCTAAAATTAGAGTTGAATTATATGGACAAGAATTAAATGGGGAGTCATTTGGTATTTGTAAGTCTGATATGCTAGTAACCGGCCACAATCCCGAACAAATAGCGTTTGGAAATACACTAACAGAGGATGCACATATAGAGAAAAAATTTCACTATATGTTGTCCAATCCGCCTTACGGAGTTGATTGGAAGAAGTATGAAGATTTTATAAAGGCAGAAGCAAAAACTCTTGGACAAAAAGGGCGATTTGGTGCTGGGTTACCTCGTGGCTCTGACGGGCAACTGCTTTTTCTACAACATATGATTTCTAAGTTACGCGATGACGAAATTGGTTCCAGAATTGGAATAGTTATGAATGGATCACCACTACTTAATGGCGATGCCGGATCAGGAGAAAGTGAAATTAGACGGTGGATTATTGAAAATGATTGGTTAGAAGCAATAATAGCATTACCGATAGAGCTTTTTTATAATACTGATATTCAAACTTATATCTGGATTTTGTCTAGCCGTAAACTGAAAGAAAGAAAGAATAAAATACAATTAATTGATGCTAGCAGTGAGAAATTTACAGTTTTTCTACGTAAAAGTCTAGGTGATAAACGTAGAGAAATTCCAGAAAGTGCTCGTCATGAGATAGTGAAAATCTATGCTGAAATGTTAAATGGAAACAGTGAATGGGGTGAGTATTCCAAAATATTCGATAATTCGGATTTTGGTTATCGTGAAGTTAGAGTAGACCGACCTTTACGTTTAGTATTCCAAATAACGTCAAATAGCATTGAGAAAATGAAATTGGATAAGCACTTCATGAAAATGAGTGAGCAGGATCAAGCAGAAATTATAAAGATACTTGAAAAAAGTAGTGAAGCTTTATTCAAGAACAAAGTTGAATTTGAACGAGTCGCACTAAAAAAAATACTGTCACTACCTTTTAAAATAAGCAATCCCCTGAAGAAATTATTAATAAGCGTATTCTCTCAAAAAAATGCTGAAGGGGATATATTTCTAGATGATAGTGGAAATAAACTTCATGACACCGACCTGCGAGAGTATGAAAACGTTCCACTGAAACAAGATTGGCAAGATTATTTTAAGGACGAAATCCAACCCTTTTATTCAGATGCTTGGATTGATAAAACTTATTCCGATCATCAAGATGGAAAAATCGGTAAAGTTGGATACGAAATCAATTTTAATAAATATTTTTTCAAATATTTTAGACCCAGACCATTATCTGATATAAATTCTGAATTACAGGTGATGGAAAAGGAAATCAGATTACTACTAAAGGAATTAGCATCATGATTACGCTTCAAGAAATTATCCACGGAATCATACCCCCAAAAGATTGGGGTTTATATAAGTTTAAACAAATTCTTAAAGCCAAGAAGACAAATAAAAACTATGGGATGATAGAAAAAAACTTATTATCTCTAAGTTATGGAAGAATTATTGAGAAGGACATTGAAAATAATGAAGGCTTAGTTCCAGAAAGTTTTGAGTCGTATCAAATTGTAGAAAAAGGCGACATTGTTATGCGACTCACTGATCTTCAAAACGATAAAAGGAGTTTGAGGCAGGCGTATTCGCTTCATAAAGGTATTATAACATCAGCTTACGATGTTGTGTCAGTCTCGCAAGAGCACTATGATAAGTATTGGTTTTACTTCTTATATGCTACCGATCTAGCGAAGTTTTACTATTCTCTGGGAGGCGGGGTTAGACAATCTATTAAATTCGACAATTTTCCTAACTACTGGGTTTCCGCTCCTGATAAGAAGATTCAATTACAAATTGTTGAAAAACTTGAAAAAGAGCTGAATAAAATCGATGCATTAATACAAAAAGTTGCAGGAAGACGGTCGTTAATTGTTGCAGAAACTAATTCATTTTTATCCATTCTCAATGAAAAACGTGCATCATTGATTATAAATATGATTTCGGGGAACTAGAATATGAGTACATTCTCAAATTTATCAATTCATAAGGAAATTGTGTTAGAACAAATCTTAACCGATAATTTGGTGAATAATCAGGGGTACGTTTTGCGTGACTCTGGCGATTTCGATAAATTTTTGGCATTAGATAAAGATTTGGTATTGAAGTTCATAAAACATACTCAGATTATTGAATGGCAAAGATTGGAAAAACAATACTCAACTGCTTCTGAAGCCGAATTTTTTAAACAACTTACAAAAGGTTTAAAACAACGGGGAACCTTAGATGTCTTGCGAAACGGAATAAAACTAGTTCCAGGAATAAAGTTCAGTTTGTGTTTTTTTAAACCTGCATCCAAGTTAAACCTCGAACTTTCAAGTCATTTTGAGGCGAATATATTAAGTTGCATAAGGCAAGTGAGGTATAGTTTAAAAAGCGAAAATGCTATAGATGTTGTACTATTTGTTAATGGAATTCCCATAGTGACCCTAGAGTTGAAAAATCTTCTTACGGGTTCAAGTTTCAAGACCGCCGAAAAACAATACAAATATGACCGTCAACCAGCTGGAGAACCACTTCTTACTTTTAAACAAGGAGCATTAGTTCACTTTGCATTAGATGAAGATAATGTCTCAATGACAACTCGTCTGGCTAATGGGAAGACGATGTTTTTGCCTTTCAATAGAGGACGTGAGGAGGGCGCAGGAAACCCTGACATAGAAAATGAGTTCAGAGTAGCATATTTATACAAAGATTTAGTTGATACCAAGGCAGTTTTTTCTAAAGACATTTTGTTAGATATAATAGGAAAATTTATACATTTCGATACAACTGATGGTAAGGAAGTCACAATTTTTCCTAGATATCAACAATTGGATGCTGTTTTAAAGATTCTCGAACATGCAAAATCTTTCGGATCAGGTCATAATTATCTTCTTCAACATTCCGCAGGCTCTGGGAAATCTAATACTATTGGATGGGCCGCACATCGACTTATAACACTTCATGATGATAATGACCAACCAATTTTCGAAACAGTAATCATTGTTACGGATCGAATTGTACTGGACAGGCAATTGCAAAATACGGTCGCACAATTTGCACAGACGAAAGGTGTGGTAAAAAAGATAGATGGCACTTCGAAACAATTAAAAGAAGCCATTTTAAAAGGCTCAAGAATTATTATAACTACTATACATAAATTCTCTACAGATCACCTAAGAGAAATATCAGGACTATCAAATCGAAAATTTGCCATCCTAATAGACGAAGCGCACGGTTCACAATCAGGTAGCCATGCTGATAATCTAGCAAAAGTTTTATCTCGTGAAGATCAAAACAATGAGAATTTATCAATTGAAGATGTTATTGCAGATTATCAAAGGGAACGTGGCCCTCAGCCAAATATCAGTTATTTTGCTTTTACGGCTACCCCAAGGAATGTAACTCTCGAAAGATTTGGAACAAAAGGTAATGATGGCTTACCACATCCGTTTCATTTATACTCAATGAGACAAGCTATTGAAGAAGGTTTCATCCTTGATGTGTTACAAAATTATATGACTTATGGGGCTTACTATAAACTTGAAAAAGCTATTGATAAAGATCCAACGATGCTTGGTAGGCAAGCACAGAGAAAGGTTGCACGCTTTGCATCTTTGCATCCAACAGCGATAGCTCAAAAAGTAGAAGTAATTGTTGAACATTTTAAAAGACATGTTCTTGGTGAGTTAGAAGGACAAGCCAAAGCAATGGTTGTTACACAAAGTCGCGAGCATGCTATCAAATATTATTTTGGAATAAAAAAATACATTACAGATCAAAATTACAATAATATTAAAGCAATTGTAGCTTTCTCGGGAGAAATTAACGTCAATCAGGAAAGCTATACAGAAGCCGGAATCAATGGATTTGCTGAAACAGAGCTTCCTGTACAATTTGATGGAATCGACTATCGACTACTTATTGTAGCAGAAAAATACCAAACGGGATTTGACCAACCGAAACTTTGCGCAATGTACGTTGATCGTAAACTTAATGGTCTTCAAGCAGTCCAAACGTTATCTCGGTTAAATAGAACTTACGCCGGAAAAGAAAATACATATATTTTGGATTTTCAAAATAGCATTGAAGATATACAAAATGCCTTCAAACCTTATTTCGAAAGGACAGCCTTAGAAGCGATTTCAGATCCAAATCAAATTTATGAATTAGAATCAAGAATTCAATCATTTCATATTATAGATGAAAAAGAAATAAACAGATTTGCAGAAATTTATTACAATATTTCATTGGAAATTTCTGATCGAATTACTTTGGAGGCAATTCTAAGGCTTGCTGTAGATCGCTTTAGATATGAAGATGAAAAGAAGCAGGACGAATTCCGGCAGTTATTAAAAAGCTTCATTAGGTTTTACTCTTTTGTAGCACAAGTAGTTAGACTTGAAGACACTAACTTGGAGAAACTTTTTTCTTATTTAACATGGTTAATGAAACTGTTACCTAGTAGAGAAGTGCCAATGGATTTTGAAATAACTGATAATATGCTCAGACTTCAGGCTTTTAGAGTTGAAAAAAAGCAAGAAAGAAATGCTTCATTGGTTGCAGGATCAACTACGCATCTTAATCCTATAGACGATTTTGGTGCTAATAGTAGAAGTGAGGATGAAGAAATTTCATTGTCTGAAATAGTCGATAATTTTAATCAGAAACATGGAACAACCTTTTCAAAGGATGATTTTCTAAAATTTGAAAAAGTAAATGCAGATTTATTAGGTGATGGTGATTTCAAAGATATGCTTAAAAATAATCCACATGATGTAGTATTCAGTGCTTTTTCATATGCTTTCTTTGATGGTGTAATTAAATTATTTCAACGTGAAAACCAATTCCAGAACATAGTCATGACAGATGCAGACGCAAGGAATCAAGCTATATCTCATTTTTTCAACAAAGCAATTAAAGAAGCTAGACAAAGCATATAAAATTACTCTCTCCCTCAGCATACTAGCTAATGCCCTTATTTTATGACTATTATTTAAATTAATCGCTGTATACCTACAAAGCTGGGCAACTTTATGGTAAAATACCGAGGGAGTTTCTATCTCAAAATATTGCTCCACTTCCGGCTCAAATAAAGAACTTTGGCGTCTTTTTATTTAAACCTGAAAGATCTTTTCATGAATCAAAAGGCAAACATTATTTGAATAATGTGTCATTCATAACA
The DNA here is from genome assembly GCF_003664035.1 of Pedobacter alluvionis. GTDB lineage: Bacteria > Bacteroidota > Bacteroidia > Sphingobacteriales > Sphingobacteriaceae > Pedobacter > Pedobacter alluvionis. The sequence continues at coordinate 918,044 of NZ_RCCK01000011.1, read as the reverse complement.
TCAAAAAAATTGTAACAACTACCCAACAGGTTGTCAAAGACATACTTTTTGGTAACTCAATTTTGGCTTTGAATTAAATAACAAAGTCATGAAAAAGACCCGCAAAAAAACGCCTTTCAAGGCCAGCGATTTTTTAGGCAACTTTCAGCCAAAGATCAAAAAAGTAAAAGAAGAACCTCGGCATAGGATACGCCAATTTTTAAGGACATCAATCCCGCTAAGTCTGATTAGAAATCGACAGCAATCTGAAGATCAGGTTACGCAATGACCTAAAGTCAATCTCAGAGAATTTCAAAATTTTATTAACTCATTCCGAAGGTCAAAGCAGACCTCCGGTGATCTGCATTGAAGCTCGCGTGAGCTTAGCAAAGATGTATTTTCGTATACGAAAATCTCTTTGCCGTCCGTCCGGACGGAGGATCACTCGGAACTCGTGATCCTGAAGTCAATGATAAGTGTAGCCTATGCCAAGGAGAAAAGCGAAGGACCAGGAGAGCATATTAAGTCATCCCATAATTGTCAGGCTTACCGAAAATCAGTTTAAAAAGCTTGAAAAGATCCGCATAGAAAGTGACATTAAAACGATTGGTGAGGTTGTGCGTAAGATCCTAACCAACCGACCTATAAAACTTCTTCATAAGGACATATCAATGAACCAACCAATGGAAGAAATGGCACTGATCCGAAAAGAGATCAAAAGTATTGGTGTTAATATCAATCAGCAGACCCACCGCTTCCACATCAGCCAAAGCGATACAGAAAGAGCCTTTCACGCCCTTAAAACCTCCGAGACATATAAATCCATAGAACCAAAGATAGATCGCCTTATATCCATCATATCTAAACTAGCTGAAAAATGGTTGCAAGAATAAAGATTGGTAAAAGTATCCGTGGAATCCTGCACTACAACGAAAGCAAGGTAACTGAAGGGGAGGCAAAATTAATTCTGGCAAGTGGATTTGCCGGAGAGATCGAGACGATGACTTTTGGTAACAAACTAAAAAGATTCGAGCATCTGACTGAACTAAAACCCACCGTAGAAACCAATGCGCTTCACATCTCGTTGAATTTCCATTCAGATGAGCAAATAAGCAGCACCAAGATGCAGGAAATCGCCATTAGATATATGGAGGAGATTGGATTTGGTGAGCAGCCGTTTTTGGTTTACAGACATAATGATGCAGGGCATCAACATATCCATATTGCCACAACAAGTATCCAGAGGAACGGAGAAGCTATTTCCTTACACAATATTGGAAGAGTTTTATCTGAGCCAGCTAGAAAAAAAATAGAAAAGGAATTTGATCTCATAGTTGCAGAATCTAAAAAGTACAAACAAGAAGCTGGAATTAAACCTGCGGACTTGGAAAAGGCGAAATATGGCCGCTCGTCCACAAAAAAGCAGATAAGCAACGTATTATCCGCTATAGTAGGAAATTATAAATACACTTCAATTGCTGAATTGAATGCAGTATTGAGGCAATTTAATGTAACGGCAGACAGAGGGCAAGAAGATACCCAAATGTTCGCCAAAAAAGGTTTGGTCTACTCTTTAATAGACAAAGAAGGTAATAAGATTGGAGTTCCAATTAAGGCCAGTGCATTTTACAGTAAACCAACGTATCGAAACATCGAAAAAAAATTCGACAAAAATTTAGAAAGCCGAAAGCCATTTAAACCAGCCATGATCAAAAAAGTTAATGGGGTTATTACAAAATACGAACGCTTAACTATCCAAACGTTCAAAGCTGAACTCAACAAACAAAATGTTGAATTGGTACTAAGGATAAACGATCAGGGGCGTATTTACGGAACAACTTTTATTGACCATGCAAATAAGACCGTTTTTAATGGCAGCGATTTAGGCAAAGCATATAGCGGAAATGCAATTGCACAACTAATTAGTTCATCCGATCAATTACGAACTTATTTAAAACCTGCAATAAGCCAAGCGACATATCTGAAGCCAGTCTCTGGCGAAACCAACCATACTTATCTGGAGCCCAATACCGCAACGGATTTTCTGAATGAATTGCTAGGCAAATCTCAGCCTGACTATATGCCTCGAATACGGCGGAAGAAGAAGAAAAAAAGAAACCAAGGATTAACCCTTTAAACACATTATTATGAATACAGGAGAAGACACACAGGGTCTCCGAAAAATCATAGATTTTACGAGGCTAATTAGCATTTTCATACTGTCCATTCATTTCTATATATGCTGTTATTCAGCATTTAAACAGTGGGAATGGACGGCTGATATAACTGACAGGATTATTTACAATATTTCAAAGACTGGATTATTTGACAATCTGGTTAAGCCTAAACTAGCAGCATTGTTATTTTTGGTCATTTCCCTTTTTGGAGTAAAAGGGAAAAAAGATGAGAAATTAAAAAAGAACTCAATTATAGCTTATCTGCTAACGGGTTTGCTACTGTACTTTATAAGTATTTTATTCTTGCTCTTACCTCTTAATTTACTATTAATTGCCACTCTCTACATTGCTATAACATCGATTGGTTATATGTTAATATTGACAGGTGGAGGACTATTATCAAGGTTGATAAAAGACAAGCTTAATCAAGATACTTTTAATACAGAGAACGAGACATTTCCACAAGAAGAAAGGCTATTAGAAAATGATTCATCGGTAAATCTTCCAGCCAAATACAATCTAAAAGGCAAAATCCGTAATTCTTATATCAATCTAATTTCAATGACAAGGGGCTTGTTGGTATCGGGAAGCCCAGGTGCCGGGAAAAGCTATTTCGTTATCCGTCACGTTATAGACCAGCAAATCAAGAAAGGATTTTCGATGTTTTTGTATGACTTCAAATATGATGATCTAACCAAGATTGCCTATAACAAATTATTGCAATACCAAAATAATTATAAGATCAAGCCCAAATTTTACGTAATCAACTTTGATGATTTAAGCCGTACTCATAGGTGTAATCCTTTAGATCCTGACAGTATGGAGGACATTACAGATGCTACTGAAGCAAGCCGTACAATAATGCTAGGACTTAACAAGGACTGGATAAAAAAATCAGGTGACTTTTTCGTCGAATCCCCTATTAATTTTTTAACTGCGGTAATTTGGTATCTACGAAAATATGAAAATGGAAAGTTTTGCACCCTTCCACATGTGATCGAATTGATGCAGGCGGACTACGATAGATTGTTCGCTGTTCTACAGGAAGAGGATGAAATAAAAGTGCTAATCAACCCTTTCATATCCGCTTACAGAAATAAAGCGATGGCACAGTTGGAAGGTCAGATTGCATCTGCCAAAATCGGACTTGCGAGATTATCCTCACCACAATTGTATTATGTGCTGAATGGGAACGATTTTACGCTGGACGTAAATAACCCAAAAGAGCCAAAGATCGTCTGTATCGGGAACAATCCTCAAAAGATTCAGACATACGGAGCAGTGTTATCCCTATATGTTTCTAAGATGATGAAACTCGTCAATAGGAAGAATCAACTCAAATGTTCCCTTATCTTCGACGAATTTCCAACTATTTACGTTGGTGGCTCTTCGGGCATAGACGGACTTCTGGCTACGTCTAGAAGCAATAAGGTTGCAACTACCTTGGCTGTGCAGGATTTCAGTCAGTTAAAGAAGGATTATGGTGCTGAGCAAGCGGATGTTATAACTGGGATTGTAGGAAATATTATTAGTGGTCAGGTTACTGGCGACACTGCTAAAAAGCTTTCTGAAACGTTTGGGAAAATTGTTCAGGACAGGGAGAGCAGGAGTATTAACAGTTCTGACATCTCCATCTCTAAATCAACACAGATGGATTCTGCGATACCTGCATCAAAAATTGCATCGTTGTCTTCAGGAGAATTCGTTGGTATTGTGGCGGACACGCCAGACCAGAAAATTAAACTTAAAATGTTTCACGCAGAGATACAGAACGACCATGAGGCTATTGCTGAAGAGGAAAAAGCATATAAACCTATTCCTATAATCGAAAGAGTCACCTATGGTGACATTATAGAAAACTATATCCAGATAAAGAAAGATATTGATGAGCTATTTGAAATAGAATTGGAAAAGATTTTAGCCAGGCAGGCTGAGCTAGAAGAACAGGAGACTGAAAAATCATTGCCAGAGGATAACAGAGATCAAAAGGAGGAAGAAGAATCTAAAGTGATTTCGCGCTAAATGGTGCAAAATATAAATAACTTGTAGGTTTATAATTGGTGGAAAATTCAATCATAAAAACAAGCGTATTTTTGGATATTTTTACCCTTTGAACAACTATAGCTAGTGAATCATATATGATAGAAACAGAAATAACTATACTGGTTAATCGTAAATCAGATATTAGCGTGGTCAAAAATGAACTGGTCGGTTGCAATGTGCAGTTTCCAATATATCTGCTGGAATATGAAAATTATTATGAACTGAACTTTACTAGTAATTATGAAGAATGGGAATTGGATACAGCAATCCTCCGCTGTTTCCCTGATTATACATTCGTTACAGATCGTGAAAGAGGTCAAAGGGAAATACGGATTGAAGTATCCAGACACCAATCGGAGTTTGCAACTGACGGCTGGGGAAGACCTATAGAAAATCCACTTCATAAGACAATGTATCTTGTGAAAAGATCAAATGACACACCTACGTACTTCATTCCTGAAGTTAAAGTGCTTTTTGGGGATGAGGAACGGAACTATTATCTAAATATTGTGAGTGGAACAAGACGTAGGACAGATGAAAAAGGCTTCTTACTTTTAAACCTGTTTAAAAATAAACATCAGGGGGGCGAAGTAGAAATTTTTCAAGATGCACTATATAAAACCCCCTCCGACGCAGTTCAGTCAGGTCTCTATAAAATGAAAGAATTAGTCAATCAGGATTTTGAGGAATACAATCAGACAAAAAAAAAGGAAAAGCGTGCGCTCGAAAAACTGCCGCGCAAGATGATTAGAGATTTTATCAACTCATGTAACAACTCGGATTTTAATGGAATCCTTAAAGACCTAACTTCTGACGTCATTTTTGAGAAAAGGATAAATTGGCAAGCAGTAGATCGATATGAAGGAATTGCGGAACTAAAGAGTTATATGAAATTGTCCGTTCAGGATTTATGCTCACAGGGATTTAAGATTAGATCATCCTGGCACTTTGACCCCAATGGAGCCATAACAATTGGAATAAAATACTATCCGCTTGATATGAAGGTGGAACGTCATAGTCAAATGAAATATCGGCAGCTTATATTCAGATTCAAAGCTGGAAAAATATCAAGTATAACCGAAGATAAATAGAAATTTTTTTAGATTAATTAAGAGGTGTAATAGTGAAGAGTTACATTGCTGTGGTTCTTCACCATTCTATTTACGTCTTTTGAAAAACAAGATGTTATTACTAGGGTATTCTTTGGGGCTAACTACCGACCTTACTATTAGCCTCAATATTTAATTTATTTGCAGCACCACGACAATTATCAACACCACTATACTTCATAAAATCAGCTTCATATCGTTTTTCTATCAGTTTGATTTCTTCATCAAGCAGCTTTTGCAAAACATAAGCAAAAAGTGTCAGCATAACAGAAGACATGATTAGAAAAAATATAAAGTCAAAAATCGTAATATCTGCCCTACAGGGCATATCTTGGGAAAGATATAACTGGGAATATAACTGGAGTTCGTAATCTGGATGTATTTGATGTACCATAACACAAAAAGGGAGAGGGAAAATTTATATTCGTCTCCCTTATATATTTCTTCCCATATCAACTTTGATAAAATATTCAGAACTTATCAAAATCAATAAAGTCTGTTTTTCAAATTTTATAACCTGCTTTTCTCCTAGCCTACTTATAACTAAAGTATAGGCGTTAGCAGCCTCCTCAATCTCCAGAATTTCGCCAAGATTAGCCACTATTTCACCAACTTCTACTTCGGAAATTGCTTTTGTATATATTTCAGCAGGTTGAGATGTAGCGTTTGACATAATTAAGAAGGCATAGGTATATTATTCAAGCAAATGGCGGAGGCAATCCAAAAGAATATACCCCCGCATTATTAACGCTCTCGATGCAAAAATACAAATTATAACTAATAACTTAAATCATTGAGCGAGAATAAAATACATCGTGATAGAAAAAATGGCTACGTATAGGCTGTCGGTTAAACTTACTAGATTGTATGTGTAATGCTCATTTAACCATAAACGAATAAATCATTTTGGGAATAAAGGTTATTTATTAGAATTACGGTTGGCTGCCTCGCTTAACAGTAAACGCTCGTATAATTCTACAACCTTATCAATAGGGTTGAAATTACAATAATATAAGTTACTACCAACGTTTCCGGTGCTTGAGTCATTAAAGGTATTAGAGAAGAAATTATTTACAGATTTTTCATCGTATTTTTCAATCATTTCTGGGGTGACGTTTAAAATTTTCGCTACCTGTTTTAACAGATCCGCTTCGATATTTTCCCTTGCTTCCAATAGGGAAACTTTGCTTTGGTTCCAGTCTTCCCCCAGCTCTAATGCAAAAGTTTCCTGTTTGATACCTTTTATCTCTCTAATGCGCTTGATGTTTTGTCCAATATGAACTTTTTTGGTATTCTCCGTGGTCTCCATTTTGCAAATTTAGTTTTTCTTCAATAGCTAAGATACGTCTATTCTAAATAAAATATTTGTATCCCCCAAATAATTAATTCGGCGCTTTGAATATTATATCTGGTAAAATAATTATTTATCAACTGGTTGGTTTTGTTGGTTTGTAAATCAAACCAGATTTCATTATGATAGAAAACCGTATCAAAACTCCATTAGATGGAACCCACACATCCTTTAAGCTAAATCTGCCAGAAGACTTTATAAGCGTCTGTCAATTTATGAACATTTCATTTAGTCAAGCCTTGCAAACTTATGTTGACCACATTAAGGTTTACAATCAACTTTTTAATGAAAAAAATGGGATAAATGTTGAGGCAACAGCCATTTTTAAAAAGTTTCAGAAATCCTGCATTAGAAAGCATGGTATGAAAACAGCCATTTATCCAAAACTTCATGTAGCCCCTATAAGAGAAATCATAAAACTTGGGATGGCAAAAAAGGGATCTGACAGCACTGAATATGAAAATATAATTAAGCGATGGTATCAATCAATTAAGAAAGGAAAAGATGAGAATACATATTGATATTAAAATACCATATGAATTCGAATTAATATGTATGATATTCTCATTAAATACAGTCGATGTACTTCAAGATTATTTAAATAGAATTTCATTACCGAAACATTTAAGTTCACATCCTGACGATCCATTTGGTGATGATATACAACTCATTCTTTGTCGTACAAAAACTCAAGATCCTGAGATTATTGAAGAGAAATTAATGGAGTTTCTGAAATCGAAATTTGAGCAGGAGTCTGCTAGAATCCTTGACCTTGGATTTGAACAGCCGGAAACTGAAAGCTTATTGAGAAAATTAATCACTAATTGTTGTCCAGAAATAATTAAGCTAAGACTTGATTTACGGAACAATTTGGCTTTGGATTTTAAAATTGAAGGACATGATAATTAATACTTCTGCCTTTCCTGAGTTCGAATTGGCCTGTGATATTTTATATATAAGGCCACACGAAGCTATTGAAGCTTTTATGAACAGCATTTCACTTGCATACTTATATAGCACTGATAGATATTTAAGCCAACGAATCGATGATCCAAACCTACCAATAGTTGAATGTAGCGTTGACGACACTAAAAACTATCATGGCTTAGGAAATAACCCTACAAAATTTATAGCCTCAAATTTCTTGGTCACGCACTGCTCTCTGTTTTATGAGAGGTTTCTCCCCGTACAAAAAGTGCAAAAACGGTATATCAATAAATTTAAACGGCTAAAATCAGAGTTGAAGAAAGAGACTAACGAAGAACTCAGATACTTTCTATTAATAGGATTTTACAATGATTGGCATAGGGAGCTTATTGAAAATATGAGCGAAAATGATGCGATAATCGATGTCAGATCAAAAAGAGATAACCTTATAAAAAAGTAAAATGAAAAAACAAAAACTAAAAAACCTCCCAATAGCACCAAAACCGACTGAAGCTGAAAACCAACTTAAAGAGATAACGGCCATAATAACAGACCAATATTCATTTGAAAAAATTATTTCTATTGGAAGCGAAATAAACAAAACTCAAAGGGAAAGTTGCTTTGCGGATCTTAATGAACCAAGCGTAAGTTCCAATTTATTAAATAGCTATTTTCTTCTATTGATACCATGCCAGACGGAAAAGTGTAACGATGTTGTAATTCAGCAACGCTTAGAAGAGCAATTAAAACCCATCGCCTCGGTGACTATTCTTATCCATCGGATGGATGAGTTTAACACGGCCTTACAAAATGGCAGTACGTTTTTTAAATCTGTATATAAACGGGGTATCGTTTTACATGATAAAAATGAAGAGCCATTTGTGTCACCAGGTGAAGGGGCATCTATTAGAAACCGTATAACCAAACGGGAACAACTTTGGCAGAAATGGCACCAATTAGCCACAGAGTTCTTAACAGGTGCTAATTTCTTTATTGGTGAAGAAATTAACGAATTATCTGTCTTTATGCTACATCAGGCGTTGCAACACTGCTATTCTGCCATGATTAGGGTACTAACTGGTTATAGGACGAATAGCAATAGCCTACGCAGATTAATCAAGCTTATCGATCTTGCCTTGCCTGACTCCTCTTTTGTCGTACCAAATAAAAGCACACCGGAAGATTTGAGGCTTATGAGCATAATATTAAAAGGATATGGTGATGCGCGTTATAGCGATGGATTTACAGTAACGAAACAAGACGTGTCAATAATATATGGCAAAGTATCGGTAATCATTGACAATGCCAATAAAGTATGCTTGCAACGCATAACTGATCTGAAAGACGGCAAAATAAAATACAGTGTTTAACGATGTCAAACCAGAAATTTTATGAACGAATTATATGCTAAACCTTCAATATGCTTGCGGACGAAATGCTATAGTGGGTATTTAGATCAGCACGATTTTATCGAAAGGTACCTATTTATAAAAAGAAGGATAAGTAACTCCCTTACTAGAGAAGAACTGGCATTTCTACTTGGACGAACGCCATACTTTACCAATGATTATGAAGAGATGTCAAACACGACAAAATTAGACCTTATCGATATGGATCTGTTAAACCTTACCCTAAAAAGGAATTTTATTGGGGGGCTTTCTTTTGAAAAAAATGTTGGCCGGCATGATATTTCACATGAAAAACGCATGGTCAGGATTACTAGATATGAATATGCAGATAAATTAGAATATGTTTTCAACCACCGCTGGGTTGAATATGGAGCAAACAAACCATTGAAATTAATAGAGCCAGTTTTTCAACCTGCCAATGATGGAGGTGAACAAGTAAGGTTAATTACAAATGAATTAACGAAGCTTTTAGCAGAGCGCTATTTTAACACAAAGCGATCTCCATTAGATATATATCTGATGGTTTGGACAGCACATAAATACCGATCAAGTGCATGGTCAATAATGCATCTGAAAAATATAATTTACGAACTTATAAGGACAGAACAATTAAGAATGTCCAATTTGAATGGGCACTTTGTATACCAAGCTAGGATCAACTAATATTTAAGGAATCTTTTTTCAGTTATTAAGAGCGGAGAAGCTATAGCGTTTCCGCTCTTTTTAAATCAATGAACTCATATTGTTATAGCTTAACCAATTTTGCGATCAGGTTAATATCCGAAGCATCCACATAGAGTTTTACTCCTGATGGGTATTCCAATACAATATCCTTCTGTTTCTGGATTGCATTTGTAGAGAAGGTGGAATTAGGCAAGACTTCGATATCATGATTTTCCCAATTATGTGATTCATTCAAAATATTACGCTCTGATATGTAATCACCTTTGTTTGACTGCAAACTAAACTCAGAATTATGTTGAACCTTTTGGTTATTACCTTCAACAATTCCAGTTTCTGTAATAGATAGGTCTGAAAGTACATCTGATTTGCCGTTAGATTGACGCCAGTAATTTGAAAAAGGCCGTGGCCGGAAGTCAATTAGGCAAGCAAGCAGCTCCATATTTTTTTCACGGGTATTACCTCCCTTTTGCAAAAAGTTACATAGTGGCTTAAATTTCTCAGTGTCACATCTTTTGATTGCTAAGTCGGAAAGTTCGGTATCAAAGGAGATCGCAAGAATTTCTCTTATGCTTCTTTTATCAAATTTATCGCATCGGCCGTTAAATAGTGATCTTAATTCGTTTCGAATGTTAGCGCATGTTGGACGCATTAAGTTTGGGGAGAGTTCGCCCGAATCTTTTTTTTTTCATAGAAGCTTAACAGCTCTGATCTGTATTTCTCCAGCATTTTTCATAAATTAGGATATAAAATTACTGAAATTTCATTACTTCCTAATCGACTGCTCTTTAAGTGGTGCAGTAAATAACTACTTAGTTTAGTCATGGTAAACGAAAGAGCCTGTATTTTCTTGCTTATATCTCTTTAATGATCCTTTTTTGAATGCATATAGTAACGCACTTGAAAATTCGCTTGTTTTAAAATCATTACGAAATCGAGTTTGAGAATCTTTGACAATTCTGTTCAAAGTTTTTTCTTCATTAACTTTATCTGTCTTATTAAAATACCCCTCGCCGGAAAGATTACGAATAGCTTCTGCTGCCGTAATTGGTTTCTCTTTTATTTTCTCTGTCTTTACTTTAGATTTTTTTCTATAGAAGTCAATACTCACATCATAGGTCGGAATTTTAAAATCAATCACAAACAATTCCATTATATGAATTTCCATAGCTTTGGCTATGGCAAATATGTTGCTTATGGATGTATTGGCTTCGCCATAAATAATTCTATAAATCTGTTTTGGTGTAAACTCAGTACGATCAGACAACGCCTCAAGAGGTATGTTTTTATCTATGATTAGTTGTTGCATCCTACTTCTTAGCAATTTCAAATTTTCTTTGTCAATATACTGTGCTTTACCCATCCAGTAAAAAGAATTGTATTATTTTTATTTCATAAGTCTAATTTGACATATTAATTTATTTTCATATATTTGATTCACGTTGTTTTTCAACCTTTTAATAGCAATAAATGAATTAAAAAATAATAATTGAATGGCCTTTTTGAAAAGGCATTTAACTAAGAGTCTCGTCGCAAAAAGTTTGACAGCCAAGAAGCGAGGCAGTAAGATTAATGCCCATATCACTTTAAGTGCATATCTTTGTGCTTGAAATAGGTATGGGCTTTACTGTAAACCCACGTTCTTGGCTGTCAACTAGGATGCGGTGGTATGTAAAGTCCTGCCTATTTTACCATCCATCCTGCTAAACTTTGAGACTCGTTGTAATTAACGAGTTATGAAAGAAAAAAATATAAATTACTATTCAATTCATCTATTAGTCGGATTTCATCCGCCCTAATATTCCACCTCATTTGGTTTTAAATTTTCTAAGCCGTCCCTGCCAAGAAACGAAACTTAGAAAACTGTTGAACCATACCTAAAATGGGTATGGTACTTCACTTGTTATTTCAATCCTGGCAGGGACGGTAACGGGTGTAAGTCCTGCCCATTTAAGGTTTGCTAACCCGTTGCATAATAGATGTTCAATTAATATGTACGGATAAATATGAATACTAACTTAAACCTTGACCATATAGAACACTTCTACCTATTTCCTTTTGTTTTCCATGCTAAAGGGCTTTTTATTCCCATTATAAAGGATTTCTTCAACTATCTCTTTTATAATCAACATAGATCCTACACAGCCCTTTATGAAAACATAATTAAGCCACCAGTTTAGCTGATTTGGGCACAAATCATCCCATACATTAAATAATCAATTAAACTAACCAACAATGAAAAAATCAACGATATATATCGTAATGGCCATGCTTTGCTTTTTTTTAAAGGTAGAGGCACAGGTTAAAAAGATTGCAATTAAAGGTAGAATCACCAATGAAAAAGGGTTGCCAATTGCAAATGCTACCATAAAAGTGAAAGAATCTAAGACCACAACTATAGCAAATGGCGAGGGGCTTTTTGAATTAAATAATGTCCAACTAGGTACGACCTTAATAATTTCAAGTATTGGATATAAAACAACTGAGCTTCAGAACATACAGAAAGATGAATTTCTAAATGTACGTATGCTTACCGAGGATAATGGATTAGAAGAGGTACAAGTCGTTAGTACGGGCTATCAAAATATCCCAAAGGAAAGAGCAACCGGAAGCTTTGTCCAACTAGAAAATAAAACCCTAAACCGTAATGTAGGTGTTAATATCCTTGATCGATTAGACGGCGTAAGTAGTGGGTTAATTTTAAATAAAGGATTAACAAACGGAGCAAACAATCCCAAAATTTCCATTAGGGGAAGAAGTACACTCTTTGCAAGTGCAGAACCCACTATAGTATTAGATGGTTTTCCTTATGAGGGATCGATTGAACAAATTAACCCCGCTGATATTCTTTCTATAACATTACTAAAGGACGCAGCGGCCGCTTCGATTTGGGGGGCTAAGGCTAGTAATGGTGTAATAGTAATTACTACTAAGCGAGGAGGTAAAAATCAGAAACTACAGGTCGAATTATCCTCAACTCTTACTATAGGAGGAAAACCAAATCTTTACTATCAAGATCAAATGTCGTCTTCTGAATTTATAGATCTTGAAGAATATTTATATGCAAAAGGGTACTATACTAGCGCTATAAATAGTGGGTATCGTCCAGTTTCAGAGGCAATCGAAATTTTTAACAATCGGAAATTAGGGAAAATATCTAAAGTTGATTCAACCAATTCCATAAACAATTTAAAAGAAAGAGATGTCCGTATTGATCTTAAAAGATATTTCTATAGACCTAGTGTTTATCAGCAATATCAATTGAATTTAAATGGAGGTGGAGAATTCAACAGATATTACTTGTCAGGTGGATATGACAAAAATATGGAGACTTCAGTTTCTAATGCGTTTGACCGTTTTACTCTTAAAGCTAATAACACATTTTCTTTATTTAAAGATCATCTCGAAATCGTAGGTGACATTGGGTTCGCATCAGGAAATACTTATAGCGCCTCACAGCCATATTTACCATATTCACCATATGATCAAATTGTTTCAGCTAATGGAGAACCGTTATCTGTGATTAAAAATTTACGTTCGGCTTATGTCGACACTGTAGGTAATGGCAAGTTATTAGATTGGCACTATAAGCCCATCGACGAGCTAAAGGCTAATAGCGTCCTTAAACAAGTCCAATACAAAATAAATTTGGGAATCAACTATAATATATTAGAAGAACTGACTTTATCTGCGAAATATCAATATTTAAAAGAGAGTAATTCAAATGAAAATAATTATCCTCAACAAAGTTTTTATACTAGAGATCTCATAAATCGGTATTCCTCAATTGTAGGTAATACATTAAATAGGCCAATACCACTTGGAGGGATACTAGAAAATTCAGTTCGAAATCTTATTTCTAAAATTTTAAGATTCCAGTTAGACTATCATAAATCATTTGGTTCAGAACATGATATTAATGCAATCATTGGATTTGAAGGAGGAGACACGAGAGGGAATTCTACAAGCCAAAGTTATTTTGGTTATAATCCTGAAACGTTAACTAATGGAAATGGTACAATTAATCCATTGATATTTTATCCATATTATTACGCGCCAAGCACATCTCAACAAATACCAACTGCTCCAAGTTTAGGTTCACAAACAGATATAACACAGTCTTATTATACAAACATTTCATACACCTATAAAAAGAAGTATATCATTTCTGGCAGTGCAAGAAGAGATGAGTCTAATTTATTTGGAGTAAAAGCAAATCAAAAAGGCGTGCCGTTATGGTCTACTGGGTTGGCATGGATAATAGACAAAGAAAATTTTCTAAATTCTGAATGGATTTCCTCCTTGAAATTAAGGGCTACTTTTGGTTATAACGGCAATTTAGATAAAAATATATCTGGGCTTCTTACTCTAACTAATACGGGTTCTATTAATGAGTGGGGAAGCAATTATTCTAGGGTACGAAACCCACCTAATCCATTTCTAAGATGGGAAAAGGTGAAAACATATAACTTAGGTCTTGACTATGTAGTATTAAAAAATAGGATTTCTGGAAGTATCGATTTTTATCAGAAAGATGCAGAAGATCTGATAGGCAACAATCCCATTGCTATGCAGTCTGGGGTATTTCAGTTTAAAGGGAATGGAGCAAGTCTCAGAACAAAAGGAATCGACCTAATTTTAAATATTAAAAATATTGAAGGCGCCTTTCAATGGTCAACAGCTGCCCTTTTTAACTATAATACAGACAAAGTCACAAGTTACAAAATTAAACAAACCTCTAACGGAAACATTATAAGTGGTAATTATAACAATCCATTAGAAGGATATCCATATTATGCAATTTTCAGCTACCCGTCTGCCGGACTTGATAACAGTGGTGCTCCACAAGGATATTTGAATGGAGCAATAAGTAAAAACTATTCTGAAATAATTAGCTTATTAGATACCAAGCAGTTAAAGTTTCATGGCTCTGCCTCCCCTAAGTTTTTTGGTAGCATAATAAATACTTTCAGTTATAAAAATCTTGAATTGTCATTCAATGTAATTTATAAACTTGGTTATTATTTTAGAAAACTATCTGTGTTTTCTGGCAGCAATAATTATTCATACACATCGAGAGACTATAGTCAGCGTTGGCAAAAATCAGGCGATGAATTGAGCACAAAAATTCCTGCCCTTACGTATCCCGCAAATGGAGCAATGGATTCATTCTTCTTAAATTCGGAAGACTTAGTAGATAGAGCTGATCATATAAGGCTACAAGATATTCGGTTATCATATCACTTAACAGGACAAAAAATTAGCAGTTTTTTATTTAAAAACGCAAGCTTTTTCTTATACGCTAAAAATTTGGGGATTCTATGGAAGACTAATGAACTAAGCATTGATCCTGACTATGGTACATTCAATATACCTCAGCCTTTTAGCGGAACAGTAGGTTTTAATCTAAAATTTTAACTATATAATCATGAAAAAGATCATTATATTATTAGCAGTTAGCCTATTTGGGTGCGGCAAAAAGCTTGATTTAAAGCCCAATAATACACTTGTGATACCTAAAACAATTGCAGAATTTGAAAATCTTTTAGATAATACACAGGTAATGAATAAAACATCTGCCCTTCCTCAATTGTCAGCCGATGAATATTACATACCAACCTTAGCCAATTTCCAATCACTGTTTACTCCAATCACCCGTGCTGCTTATATATGGCAGAAAGACATATTTGAAGGGCAATCTCAGATCATGGACTGGACAGAGCCTTATGCACAGGTATTTTATGCAAATAGTGTTCTCGACGAATTATCTAAGCAGGATGTTGGTAACGATAGCGAAAAGAAAAGAATAAAGGGATGGGCTCTTTTTATAAGGTCTTATGCCTTTTATACACTATTAAGCACATTTGCAAAAGCCTATAATTCTGAAACTGCAACGACTGATCTGGGAATCCCGTTAAAATTAAATTCCGCTGTTACAGAAATAGTACAGCGAAATTCTGTTCAGCAAAGCTACGATCAAGTTGTAAACGACGCGATTGAGGCAAGTGAGTTATTGCAACAAGACATCCCCGCATTAAAAAGAAATCGACCTTCAAAAGTGGCCGCCTTTGCTTTACTAGCTAGGGTTTTCATCAGTATGCGAAAGTATGATCAGGCCGAAATCTATGTGGATAAATCGATGGCTTTATATTCGAAACTTATCAATTTTAATTCGTTAACAATAAAAACCAGTTCATCTTTCACGTATAATAGTGAAGAGACAATTTATTTTTCACATAATACTAATTCTGCATATTCACAGACAACTTATTCCACTGGCGCACTTTACGGGGTAGAACCAACACTACTTGGTCTTTATAGTGCTTCTGATTTACGAAAGGCTGTATATTTTAGAGTAAATAATAATGGAAATTATGCAGTTAGTAAAGGCATAAATAGTCAAATAAACTATCCATTCACTGGCTTGGCAACTGATGAAATGTATCTGATTAAGGCCGAATGCTTGGCCAGAAGAAATAAGATTGATGAGTCATTAAGCTTTTTAAATGCACTTGTTAAAACGAGAATGTCCGGTACATTTATTCCAATCACCGCCTTGAATTCAGAGGATCTTCTGAATAAAGTTTTAATTGAACGTAGGAAGGCATTAATATGGAGATGCATCAGGTGGACAGATCTGAAAAGACTGAATTTAGAAGGCAGGAAAATTACGATAACTCGTAATCTTGATGGTCAAATATATACCCTAGAGCCGAATAGTCCTAAGTATGTACTACCCATTCCTGCCGATGAAATAGTTTTAAGTGGCATAAAACAAAATGATCGTTAAAATCCATTGCATTATGAACTCAATATTAAAATCGACTATTTTAATCTTTATACTAATAAACATATCTCAAGTTAAAGCCCAAAAACATAGTGTGACAATAACTGGCACTTTAGATACAGGACTTATAAAACGGTATGCAAGTAATGAAATCTATATAAGGATTAATGAAACAACTAACCTACAAAGCCAAGGAGCGGTATTTAAGGCCCCAATTTTAAGAACAGCGAATTTCTCACTAAAATTAGAATTACCAGATTCCAGTGCGTATATATCTTTTGAACTTATAGACAAATTAAACGACGATAGATTCGTGACTATTAATTCTAGTGGAAATAGAGCACTTAGAGAAGTCTATCTTATAGAGGTGGGCGATAGCATAGATATCAAAATTGATAAAAGCGGTATTTTTAACTTTTCTGGAAAAGGCAGTTCGAAACTAAACTGTCAATGGCAATATTACAATATTGATTTAAACCAAAAGGGTATAATTTATAGAGAAAGTGAGCTAGATAATTTGGGTGAGTATTCAACAAAATTAAATGTACGCCATAAAGTAGTTGATCTAGCTACAAAAATACGTAGAGAGATATTAAATAGCTATAAAGATATGTTTTCCAACAAAATATATGAATTATTCAATTTGGATATTTTATCATTGGGAGAATATGAAAAAAGAAGTTTTCTCTGGAGAATGAGTGTTAAATCCACAATTGAACGTAGCGAACAAGGAAAAAAAGCTGCCATTGAATATTACAATAGTTCTCTTAAAAATGATCCATTTGCAAAAGTAGCTCCTAAATATAGTTTAAAATCGGCCTATTTTGCTGAAATGCTATTTCAAAGAGAACTTACATTTTTTCAACTTTATAATAAAAAGGGTTCCAGTTATAGAGGCGATTCATTTTCTGAAATTTATTTCAAATTAAAAAACTCTTATAACGGAAGCTTGAGGGATAAGTTAATTTATATCTGTTTTGAAAGACTACATAGAGATTATTTTGAAGAAAGCCTTTCTCTAATTGATGATGCCCTGCTAACTATGAATGATAAAAAATATTCTCATCTTCTACAGGAGCTTGTGTACAAACAATATCGATCCTTTGCATTTGAACTTCCAGATACAAATGGTAGGATTCATACCTTAAGTGAATACAACGGCAAAGTAATTGTTTTAGATTTCTGGTATACTGGATGCAGTTGGTGCATGTCTTTAAACAAGGCAATGGAGCCTGTTATAAATAAGTATAGATCCAATAAAAATGTTGTTTTTATTACGGTATGTGTAGATAAAGACAAAGATAAATGGATGAAAAGTATAATATCAGGTAAATATACATCATTAAATTCCGTCAATTTATATACCGCAGGATTAGGGCTTTCTCATCCACTTATAAAAAACTACAATATAACTGCTTTTCCAAGGCAACTGATTATAGGTAAAAAGGGGCAGTTAATCTCTACTTCTCCACCGAGAGTTGATCTTACTCCTAATGGCAGATCCATTAGCAAGGGAGTGAATCTGACTTCAGAGGCTAATGAAAAACAATTTATAAAGCTAATCGATAAGTCTTTAGATTAAAAAACGGCGGGAGTTGTAAAATACAAACTCCCGCCTTTGCCATTTAATCTTCGTAACCACCTTTATTTGATGAAGGCTCAGCAGTCCAAGCTCCAGTTGGAGTGCTTCCAACAGGGAACGATTCTACTGATGGCAACTGATCTCCTGAAAATGTAATTGAACAGGAAATATTATCAAGAGTTTCGCAACTTCCTGCAGGCTCAGGGAAAACATAATTTGCTCCAACACGGTAATAAGTTTTTTCAGCAAATTGACCGCTAACTTTTTTGTCTGAAGCTTTAAAGGCACTGAAGCCTATTGCCATAATACCTACTAGGAGGGCTACAGCGAATTTTTGTAAATTTTTCATTTTTTAATGTTTATGTTTAGAAATGTTTGTTTTGAGGAACAGGGCAAAGGTTGCAATTATGATAAAGGCGAGATTGAACCAGATGTGCTGCCCCCAGGTGAGTCTTTCTATGATCAGATTACAATGGCATGGAAGCTTTTCTGCCCATAGGATCATGCTAAGGATATAGGCTGTAAATACAACCATCGTAGCAACAAATCCTGTCAATCCCAATTTATGAGTTTTGGGGTTGATTAACAGTAATGAAATGGCTACTTCCGTAATCGGTACTAGCCAACCGATCAGCTCCGCATAGCTACCTATATATGCAACTTTAGATAATCCCCGTACAAATTTGGAGTGTTCTGCTATTTTATCGTACGCAGAAGTCAAAAATAAGAAGATGCATATCAGGCAGATAATAAAGACAATCAAATCCTTTGTCTTGCTGCTAAGGTGAAACGGTCTACTGTAGGCTGTAATTTCCATGTTTTCAATGTTGAATGATCTGTTAAAAGAACGATTAGGACGAAGTCCTTTGCAGGTTCGTAACCCGCCTCAATTTGAATACTCTTTGTCACCGCAGCCCTTTCTTTTTTAGGTTAATTTACTATTGCTTTGTTGATCTAAAGTTAGGTAGGGATTTGAAGAAAATCGATGTTGTATGTCTCGATTTTCGTGTCTCGGTGTCTCGATTTTATGGACATGTGTCGCATATATTTTAGACAGGTGTCCTACTTCAAAAGGTATCTAAGCTATTTTTCGCCTTTAAACCTGTCCAGATGACGTACACTCATCCTGACGTATGGGGCGAAGATATTTTTGTCCGTTTTATAAATGATGGAGGGGTTACTTTTTTTATAATAGTTAATGCGCTCTTCAGCAGTTTCCATCCTAAGCATTAGTTCTCTTTTACGTCCTTCGATCAGGTTTTCCTCGTAGATTTCAAGGAGCATTTTATATAATGAAATATTGTCCTTTGCAATATTATCTGCTCTGTATAGATTGAGCGCATAAGCGTGTGTGTCGCTCAGAAATTCAATAATTTCAGTAATGCCGTTACGGTTGCTAAGAAACCTGTTACCTGGAATCAAAAATCCGTTTTCCATCAACCACATAGTATATACCGTTTGTCCATATTCAACTGTTCCGCGAAGTAGTCCGTCTGAGATATAGAAAAGTGTTGGCGTCTGTTGCCAAGGTGAGTCTCCTAAAATCCATCCTTTTTTAAATTCGGTTTTTACAAACAGATTAATTAGTAAGTCAACGGTGTCTTTTGTAGCAGTATTAAAGCTTTCGAGTTTTTCTACAAGGGCTTTCATGGTAAAGATTTTAGTGAAAAAGCCCAATAAACGAAGTTTTTTCAATTAATTCGCATGACACTTTTTTATCAAAATATGTCATGTGGGGCTTAAATCGGGCTTATATTCGGGAAGAAACACGTTTTTATGTGACAAAAATTAATTTCGTTTTGATACGTTTTTTCGTGATATTTATTCATTATTTACGCAATCTCCCAAATGAAAGACATACTCATCTCACCTCTGAAAAAAATTCAATGTCCATTTCTAAAAGGGATTTTAGAAAGTGGGGCTTATGAATGAAGTATTAAATAAACTACATATACACGTAGATTCCTTTGGACAGTTAAAAAATTTCAATCCAGAGGGAAGAGAATATGCGAAGAAAGAAAGTCAGCTAAAGGAAACTTGGAGTTCCTTCAGTGAAAGACTACAGCAACGTATCGGTGAGCAGGATACGGATGAAAAACTTTCTGTTTTTATCAAAATCACACAGGATCGCTTAACGGATTTCGCAGACAAAGTATTTGAATATTACAAAGAGGTGGAATCCTCCACTACCGAATGCCAGGTGAAACAAAAGCTTCTGTTCAATGATATAGAAAATGAAATCGTCAAAGTTCTGGAATTTCTTAAGCTAAATTTTTCAAACTGCTTTAATTACTTTGGTAAAGTTCCCAGATGGATCTTTTACATCAATAAGGATGTTGTAACCAAAAAAAACAGCATAATTTCTGGCTTAGAAAAGAAGTCGGTAAATGAGGATCTTATAGTTATCATTAGCAGTTTCTTAGATAAGTTTCAGGATTCAGGAACGCTCAACTTTAAAAATTGGCATCAGTACATATACTATAAAAAGATGGTTCGCGCATTGTGCAAGTTTGTCGAATCACCGGATACGGATGATGATACGATGAATTTAATAAAGCGACTTATAGGCTACAACTTCAATCTAGTGACCTTCTACTATTTTATGGTTGATTATATAGAGAAAATGGTTGTTAAGAATGCTCCCTTTGAAGAGCCAGAAATAACTTTACTTCAAATTCTTAAGAATGTAGGGAATATCCGACCGGAACTTAGCAATGGTTATAATCCAGAAGTGCAGCCAATACTTGAATCTGTTAACGGTTCCATACTCCATCAGCTTTCTGTCATTGCTAAGTTGAAGCAAGTTGATATTCCTGATATCACCGGAGGAACACGGCAGAAAAAGGCATGGCATTATTTTGAAGTTTCTTCGACCTTGGAAGAACTTTTATTTTTCTTTAAGGTAATGCAGGCAATCAGTTTTATTAAAACCAGATACAATTCTAATCTGTACAGGTTTGTCGAGCGTCATATCAAAACGGATCGGACAAGGAACCCGAACCCTTCCCCTCAATATATGAGGAATATATTTGCGCCAAGCTGGGAATTTTCTCCCAAAGTTGTCAGAAAGGTAAGATCATGGCTCACAAGGATGATTGCTTATATTGATGCCCATTTCCCAGACCAGCTTAGGATTCTATTGATTATTTTGATTCTAAGAGTTCCAGCAGACCTCTTCTATTCAGCAGCTTGACGAGTTCATTGAACCATGTATAGCAAAAGCCATCAAGTTTCATAAGCTTTCCCCATCCTACATTCGTAATGTCTCTCAGTGTGGAAAAACCCAATTCTACACTTTTCAGTTTGAAACTGTCACTAACAGGTAATTGATCGATAAGCAGATCAATAAATTCTTCATTGCCTTGTATTTCCTCTTGCATAACATAGAAAGAGCATTAATCTGATTAAGCCTTTTAAGAAGTGAATTTTATTTTTTGTAAGATGGCCGTTTTCCCGTTTGAAATTTATTTTCCAGCCTTTTTAATTGTGACTCCGGCTATGCCCTTTAGCCTAAAGTGGTATCCCCCTATTATTATTAATCCTGCTTTATTATATCAAATGTACTTAACGTTTACCAAAAAAAATAGGTATTTGAAAAAAAAATGCGACCCTAAAGTGTCAGTTAAATATCCCCTTCAGCATAGTATTAGAGCTGTTTTTTAGTCAATGTGACAATTGTCCTATGTCATGGTTGTCACTTTTTTACAAAAATAAATCACCCCAATTTGCCCCTTATTTACCTAAAACTAAGCGTTATGATAAAACAAGTTGCAGATATCCATTACAGGGAAGAACGTGAGGAGCTGGAGAAAATCGACTCGTCTGACCAAAGTATGGTAGCACAAAGAAAAGCAAGGGTGGAAACGACCTCAAGCTATTTAATGAGCTTAAAAGAGAAAATACTCGACTATTCTTTTGAATCGCTGGATGAAGAAATTCTATTTTTCAAAGAAATCAAGCCGAAGTTTAGTAGCCTGCTGATTTTCTATAGTGCCGTGGAAAAAATTGAAATGGATAAACCAGAAGGTGGCCTCTCACACCTGAAAGGTTATTATGAAAATGAGTTAAAGGCGATCAAGCGCTTTTTCGATGCGAACAGGCAAATATATTCTTACTATCGATCTGAAGACGACTATTTGGACCCGCAACTATTTGTTCGTGGTGTAATAGATCCACCTCGCTGGATGTGCAAAATACGGGTGGATCAGGATGAAAGATTTTCCACCGCAGGGGATTACATGTTTGCACGCATCATGGCAAATGAACAAATAGCCAGGTATCTCGAAAGTGCCATTTCAGGACTGGAATTTCATCCTTTTACAGAAGATGATATTGAAACCAACTGGACTGGAGAAACCATAAATCTATTGGAGGTTGCCTACGGAATCTACTGTACTGCTCAGGTCAACCACGGAAAAATTGGCATTGGCGAACTGGTCAGAAAACTGGAGAAAGTTTTTAATGTGAACATTGGCAGGCCGTACCGAAGGTTTCTGGAAATTAAAATGCGTAAACGCCTAAGCAGGACAAAATATTTAGACGAGATGGTTACTTCGGTGAATAAGAAAATTGACGATGAAGATGCTTATGATCCAAATGAAAAGAAAAAACACAGTTGACTTCTTAATATTCCCTTTGCCACGCAGTTTATTTATGACACCTACCCAAGTGGTTGTCAATTAAAAATTCGTCACCTGCCAAACTTTGCTTTTGAACCCGATGCAATGCCGCATCGGGAAAAAGTAAAGTATTATGTTACAACAATTCTCGTGGCAACAATTCCTTGTTGCAATCGCCGTACTCTCTCTGATTTGGTACGCAGCGGTAATCCTGATCTTTTACCGCAAAGAACTGAAAGCTTTTCTAAATGGTAAACCACCTAAGCAAACCCCTGACGAGCCACTTGATCACCATTGGCAAGACAAGGTAGATGACCTTTCTGATGAACCGGATGACGAGTTGATGGGCAAATCAAAAATGCCGGAAGGTGTGTCAATTATTGACATGGAAGACCTTCGCTTCTCCGACCCTGAAGACAAGACCGAAAAACTCGGACTTGTATCTGATGTGATCGAAGATATCAAGCTCATCTTCAAAATTCTTGGTCAGGAAGATGGCAACAAGCAGGACTTCTTAAAATTAATTCAGGAAGTCAAAGCCCGCTATCCCAAAATCTCATCAAGCACAAGCTTGCCCCAGATCAACGAGTTTATACTGTCCAATGCTTCATTTCATCTTTCCCCTGAAGAGCTGGAAGACCTCTGGTAATCTGCCGTTTTCAAAATCTTTTCTATTTCACATTAATCACTTGACACAATGAAAAATCAATTCATCACACATAAAAAACAGTTACTGGCAAAATGGCTCTTAATGGCCTACACCATCTGTACCTACAATTTATTATCCACGCTAACCGCTAAGGCACAAAACGGAAATGGCGAAGCGGGTATTCAAAAAGCCGCAGATGAAGTTGCGGGATACTTTGATACCGGTTGTACTTTAATGTATGCCATTGGTGCTGTGATGGGCATCATAGGAGCCGTAAAAGTTTTCAATAAGTGGAATGCCGGAGAGCCTGACACTTCAAAAGTAGCTTCCTCATGGTTTGGTAGCTGCATATTCCTTGTCATTGTAGCAACCGTTTTGAAATCATTTTTTGGGGTTTAGTCATGGCAAGCATTTATCAGATCAATAAAGGCGTCAGTAAGCCAATCATGTTCAAAGGACTTAAAGGCCAGTACATCGCTTATCTAGCTGCTGGTCTGCTCTTGCTCCTGCTCATTTTCGCACTTGGTTATGTTGCAAAAATAAGCGTGTATGTGTTATTGCCGACCATTGTTGTTCTCGGCACGGCTATTTTTTTCATTGTATTCCGTTTGAGCCACCGCTTCGGGGAACACGGCATGATGAAATTCTTTGCTAAACGCAACCTTCCTCATCACATAATATTCCGTTCCAGACGGCTATTCACCCACTTAAAGCATAAACATTATGATCGAGGCAACTAAAATATTTCCCATTTATAAAGTTGAACACGATTGCATTCTTTCGATGGCGGGAGACATCACAATTGTTTACAGGGCATCCCTGCCAGAAATATTCACTTTATCAGAACGGGATTATGAAATTTTCCATCAGGCTTGGGTAAGGGCAATAAAGCTATTGCCACAACATAGCGTATTCCATAAACAGGATTGGTTTATAGCTTCAAAGCACAAAGCTGACTATCACAATAACAGCCAGAGTTTTCTCTCACGGTCAAGCGAGCAGTTCTTTAATGAACGTCCATATCTGGATCATGAGTGCTTCATCTTTCTAACGAAAAAGCCATCCGGCAGAAAGGTATCGACATCTGCATACAGCAACATTCTTCGTAAATCAATTGTACCCACCCAAACCATTGACCCGCTTCTTTTTCAGGAATTTTCAGATGCAGCAGGACAATTTGAGCGCATTCTTAGCGATACAGGCTTGTGCGTTTTAGAAAGGCTGAATGATGATGATCTGGCAGGAACCGCAAATAAGGCGGGAATCATTGAACGTTACTGTTTTCTTCTAGGCCGTGAGCAAATGCCAATGATCCGTGACATTCATGTTCAGGACGGTATCACAGTCGGGGATAAAAAAGTTGAACTTTATGCGCTTTCTGATGCTGATGACTTGCCTGCCTTATGTGGCAGCCGTATCAATTACGACAGGTACAGTACCGACAGGACAAAATTCAGCATTGGATTTGCAAGTCCATTGGGTGCATTGCTCAACTGTAATCACATCCTGAATCAGTACGTATTTATCGACGATGCCCAGCAAACGATTAAAAGACTGGAAGCAAAAAAACTGCGGTTGCAATCCTTATCAGCTTATTCCCGTGAAAACTCTATCAACCGTGATGCCACCAATGATTATTTAAACGAGGCACTTGCTTCAGGTAAATTACCTGTAAAGGCGCACTTTAACGTGCTTGTATGGTCTGATGATCCATCCAAAACTGCGGATTTAAAAAATCTGGTCGGATCAGCAATGGCTCAAATGGATGCCGTGGCAAAACAGGAGACAGATGGGCAGGCACAAATCTGGTATGCTGGCTTACCTGGCAATGAAGCTGATTTTCCCATGAATGACACCTTTGATACCTTTTTGGAGCAATCAACCTGCTTTTTCAATTTGGAATCGAATTACAAATCTTCCCTTAGTCCTTTTGGGATAAGGCTAGGTGACCGTTTAACGGGTAATCCGGTGCATGTAGACATTAGTGATTTGCCAATGGAATTGTCATGGATTGGAAACAGGTCAAAGTTCCTGTGCGGACCAAGTGGATCAGGAAAGAGCTTCTTCACCAATCACATGATGCGCAGCTATTATGAGCAAGGTTCGCATGTAGTTATTATGGATATTGGACATAGCTATAGGGGGTTATGCGATCTGGTAAATGGCTATTATTTTACTTATTCAGAAGATGACCCGATTAAGTTTAATCCATTCTATTTATCTGATGGTGATGTAATGGATACCGAAAAAAGGGAAAGCATCAAAACCTTGCTTCTAGCCCTGTGGAAAAAGGATGATGAGCCTTATACAAGATCCGAATACGTAGCGGTATCAAATGCACTGACTTTATATCTTTCCCACTTAGACCGCAATCCTGATATTTTCCCCTGCTTCAACTCATTTTATGATTTCCTGATGTCCGAATACATGCAGGTACTGGAAAATGGCAAAGTCAAAGAAAAGGACTTCGATATTGGAAACTTCCTTTATGTCCTCAATCCTTATTACAAAGGAGGCGAATTTGATTACCTCCTTAACGCTACAGAAAACCTAGATATGCTGCATGAACGGTTCATCGTATTTGAGCTGGACAATTTGAAGGATCACCCGATTTTATTTCCGGTGGTGACAATGATCATTATGGAACTTGTTATTTCCAAGATGCGTAAACTCAAAGGCATCCGTAAGGTAATGCTCATTGAGGAATGCTGGAAAGCAATTGCGAAGCCCGGCACAGCTGAATATGTTCGTTACCTATTCAAAACCATGCGCAAGTTCTTTGGTGAACCGATAGTGGTTACGCAGGAAGTAGATGACATCATCGGCTCGCCCATTGTCAAAAACGCCATCATCAACAATAGTGATTGTAAGATCCTATTGGATCAGAGCAAGTACCAAAACAAATTTGATCAAATACAGGAGCTACTAGGACTTACTGATAAGGAGAAAGCACAAATACTGTCCTTAAATAAAGCAAACGACCCCACTAAAAAGTACAAAGAAGTCTTTATTTCCCTGGGCAGTGAACATTCCAAGGTATACCGAACGGAAGTTTCGGTTGAAGAATATTTGACCTATACGACCGAAGAACGGGAAAAAAATCAGGTTCAGGAATATGCCAGAAAATACGGCAGCATCCAAAAAGGAATTGCGGTACTCGCCAAGGAAATAAGGGCTATAAAATCACCTTAAAACAATTAATCATATCGATATGAACATTCTTAAACTAACCGGAGTATGGCCATACTCCGGTAAAATCAAAAATCTTATGAAAAAGTATATGGTCATCCTGCCAGTCAGTACCATGACGCTTTTTGTCGCATTGCCTACAGAGGCTAATGCACAGTTAGCTATTGTGGAAGTGATTAAAGCGGGTGTAAAAAAAGTAATTAAAGCAGTAGACCTGAAGGTTCAGCGCCTGCAGAATGAAACCATCTGGCTTCAAAATGCGCAAAAGGTACTTGAAAACCAATTGTCAAAATTAAAGCTGACCGAGATCGCTGACTGGACGGAGAAGCAGAAGAATTTATACAGCGAATACTACGATGAGCTATGGAAAATTAAATCATCCATTGCCTATTACAAACGTATCAAAGATCTCACTTCAAAACAGATCGCCATTGTTGATGAATACAAGTGGGCTATCGGCCTGTTTCGGCAGGATAAACATTTCACGCCCGAAGAGCTGGATTATATGGAAAAAATCTATTCCGGCATTCTGGATGAAAGCATCAAAAATCTTGATCAAATCCTGCTTGTGTTGAGTTCATTCAAAACTCAAATGAGCGATGCAGAAAGGCTCGTCATCATAAACAAAGCTGCCGATCAGATGGATGCCAACTATTCAGACCTCAAAAAATTCAACAGTCAAAATATTTCAACCACCATCCAGCGCTCACATTCGCTGGATGAAACTGCTAAACTCAAAGAAATCTATGGAATCGAAGAATAAAATCAGAACAATTGCATTATTGGCTTGCCTGTTAATGGCATTCACGGCACAGCTTACCCAAGCACAAACTTTCGGGGAGTTCTTTAACCAGAAAAAAACACAGAAAAAATACCTGCTTCAACAAATTGCCGCCTTACAGGTTTATATCGGCTATGCTAAAAAGGGCTATAACATAGTTGACAATGGACTGCAAAGTATAAAGTCTATTACTAATGGCGAGTTCGGTCTTCATACGGCTTACATCAATTCCTTAAAAGCCGTTAGTCCTGTTATCCGTAACAATATCAAGATCGCGGAGATCATCGAAACGCAGCTCAATATTACCAGGGCTTTTGGTGCGGTCAAGTCAAGTGAATCCCTGCCATTATCCAATCAATTGTACATTCTTGATGTACGGGAA
Source organism: Pedobacter alluvionis (assembly GCF_003664035.1). Lineage (GTDB taxonomy): Bacteria > Bacteroidota > Bacteroidia > Sphingobacteriales > Sphingobacteriaceae > Pedobacter > Pedobacter alluvionis. The sequence goes on along the minus strand of NZ_RCCK01000011.1, from coordinate 890,379 downwards.
AAAGTCATGGACGATTGCGGAAAAGACTTAGAAGAATTACTGCTGGTGACAACTTCAGGAAAATTGGAGATGAGCGAAAAAGAGCGCATCAGGCGTATAGACCGCATTTATAGTTCAATAACCGAAAAATATGGTTTCACCATAGATTTTGTGGGTCAGGTCATGACGCTGATCAATCAGAGAGAGAATGAACAGGATTTTATTAACCGCTTAAGAAACAGCTATGAAAACTATTAAGCTCATTGCCTTTGTGATCGTTCTATCAATGATTACAGGCATTACAAGAGTTAAGGCTCAGTCTGCTGAAGTTCAGCAATTGCTTTTAAATGTCGAAAAGTTAAGTCAGATGAAGAACATTCTGAAGGACATGAAAAAGGGGTACACTATCATTTCAGGTGGATATAATGCAATTAAGAATATTTCGCAGGGCAATTTCTCTCTTCATGAAGTATTTCTGGATGGTTTGATGCTCGTCAGTCCTGAAGTCAAAAAATATAGGCGTGTAGTCGATATTATTTCTTATCAGAAGCGAATAGTGTCAGAATATAAATCGGCCTTTAGCAACTTTAAAGCCACTGGAAATTTTAATCCTACAGAAGTTGATTATCTGGGCAGGGTATATAAGCAGCTATTTGATCAGAGTGTAGACAATCTCGATCAGCTCCTTACCATTATCACTTCATCAAAACTAAGGATGAGTGATGAAGAGCGTTTAAGTGCCATTGACCAGATTTTTGAGGACACTGAAGATAAGCTTATGTTCTTACGGAGCTTCAACAGTGATGCGCTGACCCTTTCCCTGCAACGGGAGAAACAAAGGGCAGATATCAAACAAAATTTAAGCCTGTACCCCTAATCTGTAAAAGCTATGAAAAAGAGAAAAATAAGAATACCCATTTTGGTTATGCTTGCTTTGCTGCTATTTCCTTTTTGCGGGATGGCAATGGACATTTCTGATGAAGTTAAAGGACTGCAATCTGTTTTAGATAAGGTCTACGATGAAATGATCCCGCTTTGCAAAGACATAATGTCGGTCGCAATGGGCATAGCTGGTTTTGGCGCCTTATGGTTTATCGCCACTCGTGTTTGGGGCAACATTGCCCGTGCCGAACCCATCGACTTTTATCCCTTATTGCGCCCCTTTGCCCTTGGACTTGCCATTATGTTTTTCCCCGCTGTATTGGGCGTAATGAATGGCGTACTAAAACCCACCGTCATTGGTACGAACGCTATGGTCAAAGACAGTGATAAGGCAATTAAAGCATTGCTCTTACAAAAGGAACTGGAGTTGAAAAAGACACAAAAATGGAAGGCACTTGTGGGAGAAGACGGATCAGGAGACAGAAAGGAATGGTATAAATACACTCATCCAGAGGATAAAACTGGCACTAAGGAGTCTTGGTATGAGGCCATTGGCAATAATATTTTGTTTTGGGCGGACAAGCAGGATTACAAAATGAGGCAGAATTTTAAGAAGTTTTTAAGTGAGGTGCTTCAATTAGGGTATTATGCGGCTTCTTTATGTATCAATACCGTCCGCACTTTTTTTCTAATCGTTCTGGCAATACTTGGGCCTTTAGTGTTTGGCTTTGCAGTCTTTGATGGTTTACAACATACCCTTTCGGTCTGGGTCGCAAGATACATTAATACTTATTTGTGGCTTCCTATTGCGAACATCTTTGGGGCAATTCTGGGTAAAATACAGCAGAATATGATCAAACTGGATATCAATCAGGCACAACAGACTGGTGACACCTTTTTCAGCTCTGAAGATACCGCCTATCTGATTTTCATGATTATCGGAATATTCGGCTATTTCTGTGTGCCGAATGTGGCCAATGCTATCATACATGCAGGTGGTGGCAATACATTATTGACCAAAATTAATTCAATGGTTGGTATGGCTGGCGGTGCAGGACAAAAGGTCGGTGCTGGTAGCCTTGCGGGCGCCAGAGATGGAGCGGGAATGATCGTTGACCGATTCGACGACACCCGAAGAAATCTTGATAAAAGCATGGCTGAAGCATCTGGTCAGGACTATTTCAAAGACAAGCTTTCGGGAAAACCGAGTTAGTAATTTAACCAATTAAACACAATTATTATGTTCACACAATTTAGAAATATTGATACTGCGTTTAAGCATATCAAGACCTTCAGCATCTTTCTGATCATTGCCGCTGTGTGCATTGCCTGCTTCTCCATATACTACAATGTCAGGGTGATTGAAAAGGCAGGTAGTCGTATTTATATCCTGTACAACGGCAAAGTGCTGGAAGCAGTTGCTTCAGATAAAAAAAGCAACATTCCCGTGGAATTGAGAGATCACATCAAAACTTTCCACCAACTTTTCTTCAATCTGAACCCAGATGATAAGGCAATCAGGGCTACCGTAGGGAGAGCATTATATCTTGCGGACGAATCGGCGAAAAAACAATACGATAATTTGCGGGAATCAGGATACTACAATAACCTGATCTCGGCCAATATTGCAAAAGAGGTTCAGTTGGATAGCATCAATTTAGACATTGAACAATATCCCTACAAGTTTACCTACTATGGCACAGAGAAGCTTGTCAGATCAAGTAGTACCGTTTTCCGTAAGCTCGTTACACAGGGATATATCTATGATCTGAAAGAACAGACAGATGAGAACCCTCACGGCTTTATCATCCGCAATTGGGAGATTTTAGAAAATCAGGATTTACCACCTAAACAATAGCCATGAGACTTTTCAGAAAACCACCGCAACGGGATCAGGAAAATACATTTTCAAATCAGCTTGTTCAAAAAGCAGAAAGGCAGGGGCAAAAGCTTGCTAAGCTTCTAAACAAAAAGGCTAACCATCTTGATGGTAGAACACTGCTTTTCCTGCTTATCCTCTTCTGCGTCTTATATGGAGCGTATTGCCTGTATCTAATTACGAGCGCATTTAAATAATTATTCACTTAAAAGATTCTAAAACATGGAACCTCAAAAACGAATTGACAAGAGAAAGATCTTGTTGTTACTACCACTGCTCATCGTGCCCTTACTTGGATTGGGCTTTCACCTGTTGGGCGGTGGACAAGGCGATAATTTGTCCGGCCACCAAAATGTTAAAAACGGCATTAATCAAACCCTGCCTGATGCCGCATTCAAAAAAGACCAGCCAAAGGAGAAAATAGACTACTACGATCAGGCGGACAGAGACTCTTTGAACAGAAGGGCAAACAGCATAGAAGATGTGGCAAAAAACCTTGGCTTTAATCCCCAGGTCGAAGAGCCTCAGACCAGAGAAATCAATGCAAAACTGGAAGCGCTGAACAGGGAAATGAACAAACCTATTGAACCAAAAGATCAACGAAGGGAAAGTGCTTCAGGAGGAAATCAGCCAACTTCAATAAAAAGTGATGTGGACAGGCTTGAAGCACTGATGAAAACGATGCAGGAAAACAAAACTGAAGATCCGGAAATGCAACAGCTTAACGGACTGATGCAAAATATTCTGGACATTCAGCATCCTGAACGTTTACAACAAAAATACAAGCAACAGCAAACGCTTAGCCCAGACAGCCAGTTCAAAGCTATTCCAGCCACACTTGCCGAAACTAAAAAAGTCGTACAGGGTGCAACCGTTAAACTTACTTTACAGGATACCATACGAATAAAAGGTATTCTTATCCCTAAAGGCCATAGTCTTTATGGAGCCTGTAAGATCGTCAATCAGCGCCTTTTACTTGACATCAAACAAATTCGGTTAGGTACTTCTATAATTCCTGTAGACCTTTCCGTTTACAGCTTAGACGGAATGATTGGCATTGACGCCCCCGAAGCCATGATAACGGATGCAGTCAACGGCGGCACAGATCAGGCCATTCGGGATATCGGTTTAATGGGAATAGATCAAACGTTAGCCACGCAGGTTGCAGGTGCGGGGATTGACGCAGCAAAGAATCTAATGAGCAGGAAATTAAGAAAGGTGAAAGTCAAACTTCAGGCTGGGCGTTCAGTTCTCCTGCGTGATAATCAGCAGAAAATCAGATAACTGGTCTTATGGCACTCTTGAAAAATCAGTCGATGGCCGCAGATCTGCGAAGTCATCTGGAAGAGCAGGCCGTTAATGGGTATGGATGGGTTGTTTATGACACCGATAATCCAATAGATCGCCAATATGATCTACTATGCTTCAAGGATCAATTTGAAGCGGAAGATGATGCAAAAGAGTATCAGCAGATGTTTAACTGGCATGAGGCTGTGCCGATTGGCGACCTGATATATCAGCTTAAAGAACTGGAAAATGCCCAATTAGGACGGCCATTGCCGGAGAATGAATTAAATCAACCTAATTCAACATTAGAAATAAATAACGATAACATGGATGGTAAGGTAAATAGAGCAAAACAGCTTTGGGAAAACTGGGAGCGTCAGGAAAAGCAGATTGAAAGTCTCGCTGGCATTTCAACTGACAGAAACTCACTGGCATATAAATACGACTTTTTAAGCAAAGGCTTATCACGCTTATCTGTTAATCCAACAGAGGATGAAAAACTTTTCATGCAAGCCATTAAAACAGTTACAGCCAAACTGCAAAAACAATTGTACCCAAATCCTCTAGTCAGAATGTTACACCGTTTGAAGGTTTTTATTGTTGATAAGCCCGCCCATCTGGAACTTTTCAACCGAAACAAAAGTGAAAATCTTCAAATGCTCAATGGACAGCTTAAATCGGCAGGACTTCAACATTTTGTAGATAACCTGCAAAATAAACTTGACTATGAAAGTTCTGTAATTGAACTAAAGTCGTTGAGTGCATTGAATAACAACAACAAGATTGAAGTCAATGTTAATCTGGAAAAGGGCAAGCTGGGAAGCTATGGGTTTAATGGCTACGATGTGGCCCTTACCAACGAAAATGGGGAAAGAACAAAATTCACTTTTACCGCTGACAATAAAATCACCTTAACTGAAGCTGTTAATCTTTTGCAAGGCAGGCCAGTATTTAAAAGTTATGAAAATGCCGACGGTTCCCACTCCCAACGGTGGATACAGCTTGACAGGCAACAGGAAAATAGCTCGAAACCCGAACTGCTTGTCTATCCACCAGACTATAACTTCGACCTGAAGAAAGTATTATTGGATAACGCAACACAGTTAGAATTTTACACTGTCGCCAATGATTCAGTTAGAAGGGGTCTTGAAGCAGGCAATCGGGTGGAGTTACAGATCAATGGAAACGGCAGGTACAGCGTGACTGCCGATCCTTCTTCGGGAAAAATAGAGTTCTTCGATTCAGAAAGAAAGCCTTTGAGTATAAACTCATTAAAAAAGATCATTAACCCTGTCAAACAGCATAAAAACAAAGAAACAAGTATTATTCAACAAAAGGAAGTGCAGCAAGATAACCAGATGAGAATTATCCGCTAAGCTGACTTTTTAACTTAAAAAAATTATGAGTACGATCAATCTAAACAATCTTGAAGACCGCAAGGCGGATATGAAAGATCTTGGTGCAAATGAAGAATCAATTAAAAAAATGGAGGAAAGTATGCGTCTTGGGCTATTGGATTTCACCATACGTGAAAGCAAAGCAGTTGCCAACGGACAAGTAGACATTACCTTTCCATTTAGGCGTTCCGAGCAATCGGACAACTATTATATGTCAAGGTTCACTGCCCAATATCACAAGATTAAGCCTCTTGAAGAGGGGCATTCTTACTTTGTCATCACCCCAAAAGGCGAAGGTAAAAACGACATTAAAAAGTTTGACCATCCTATCGATGCCATAGAGCAATTCAAAAAACGGGAAGGAAACGCCGAACTGGCCACAGGTAAAGACGTTGCCCATAAAACGACCCTTGCCAGTATGGAAAAGGGAGAAGTGAATTTTGTGGCTCGTGATTTTCGTGGTGCTTTTTATGGCAAACCTATTGAACAAACTTTTTTCCCCGAGCAGGGCAAAGGCTTTAGCGTTCCACAAGCTGCAAATCTAGTTCAGGGCAGGTCAGTTTACCGTGATGATATGGTAGATGGTAGCGGAATCAAATATAAAGCTTGGTTTAACCTGGACATAGATAGTGGCAAAACTGGCATGAATTTCAGAATGACTTCTCAACGTGATCCGGCATACGGGTTTGACCTTTCAAAAGTTCTAAGTGATTATAACATCAAAGGCATAGACAAGCCAGAATATAAGGAACAATTAGAAGCTACTTTGAAACAAGGAGACAGGACAAGGGTAATAGTGAACAACGGAACTAAGAACCAAGAATTAGACATTGAGACTGCTGTTCGTTTTAAAAAAGTCAATTTCTTCAAGCCTGATGGTTCGCCGGAAAGACGGGAACAATTCCTTTCAAAACCTGCACAGGCAAACCTTCTTGATAAAGATAAAGCCAAAGAAAAAGACCTTGCACAAGGTCAGGAAATAGGGAGATAAACTCCCCTTAGTCCAGAATAGAACAAACTAAATTTTTTACTTGAAAAAATCAAATCATGAAAAAATTCCTTGAATTAAAAACGCTGATTATTTCAGCCGAAATGGATGCCCACAAATTTTACGAAAGAGGAAATAAAACCGCTGGTGTAAGATTGCGCAAAGCTTTAATGCTCATTAAAACAAAAGCGCAGGATATTAGAAAAGAGGTGTCCGCCAAAAAGAACGGATAATTCTTTGCACCCCTTTAATGATTAGCCTGAATGGAAACATTCAGGCTTTTTTATTGCTCGGGTTGCCAATTCCATTTTTCAAAAAAGTCACCGTAATAAATCGGTAAATACTGTGTTTCTTCTATAGGGTCTTTCCTTGTAATGCGAATTGGAAACCAGCCACTATTTTGTTTGGCAACTGTTCCATAGTTTGCATTTACTAAACGAAGAAATTTATGATAACAGGTGTAAAGCACAATGGTTTCGTGGAAAATATCAGACCACTCATCCATTGTCAATCCCCTAAGATTACTACTTAAACTATCTTTTTTGAAATTATTAAGTTGAATACGTCTGCCTAAGATTGAATATTGTGAATGTGCAATGGCATTTCTTATTTGTGTTAAATATGACTTTTCAAATGTAGAATGTAGGTCAGGGATTAAATTTTGCAAGCGTTTGATTATTCTATCTTTAATAAAAATGCTTCTTGAAGTGAATGCCTTCTTTCCTATTCCTGACAGATTTAAGTGCCAATCGTAGCTCTCACCAGATAACAAGCTAGTTAGCTGACTAAATTTTTTTATAAAAGTATCTGATTCCCATATTTTAATGTAAATCAACATCTCTGTTTGAATGGAAATAGCCTCTTTAAACTCCAACTCCTCTATTTCATTCCTTCGCTCCTCAGAAAAAATGAATTTTTTTAAATACTCCTCTGGATCTTCATCCCAAGTATTTTCCTTAATATAATGTCCTATGAAGTCGTAGTGAGTATGTTCAGCAAATCCGTCATTATTTCTTCCGAACATATAAGGACTTAATTTCTCCTTTATATTATCCCATGTATGTACTTTAGGGTCATAATAACCATTGATGTGTACAAGTAATAAATCGCCATCATGTGTTTGATTTTTTAGGACAAGATGATATAGCTTCTCGAATTGAGGCCATATTGCGATGTGCTTTTCATTTAGTGTTTTCTCAAATAACATATTCGACATTCAATTTAAAGGAAAGCTATATCGCTTTTTTTCGTTTATTAATTGCTCTGCTAATTCTGGTTAAATCCTTCTTCTTATCGTCGTAAATCAGCTCTAATGCATATTCCAGTAATCTATATGCATCTAGTATTTGATCTGTAGTTACATTAGATAAATGACTGCCGCCATTGCCTATCCATTTAATAGCCAATAAAAACTCACTGACATCTGGACGTTTATTTTGATATGCCAAAATTCTGGAATGTAGAGTTATTTCTTTTCTTCCTTTTTTGGTAATCATCGTTTTTTTAACCTTTAAAGCATCCATCAATGCCTCAACAGATATTCTGATTTTATTTGCACAAGAGTTTTCATCCATCCAAAATAAACCGAAAGAATCTATAAGAATCTTCTTTACGACCACAGGGCACGATTTCGGAATCTCAATAATATTTGGCGCTGGAATAAATGATCGATATTTAATTTCCATGCTATGATCTCCGTCGGGATTAGGGTAATTATCCTCGCTCTTATATCCTGATGCTACAACGATCTCATCACAATAGTTGCAATTTAAATGCTCTGTGAATACATAATCTGTGAAAGGGAAATTCGGCTGTTCTGTTGTCTGGATTGAAGATATTCTAGTTTCTGTTTGAACATATTTTTCCTTAATAGATATGAGTTCACCATTCCCACAGGCTGGACAAGGCTTATTGATTTGCCAGTCTGTCCAAGTTTTTTTTTTCATTATAGAGCAATATTACTTAATTTTCTTCCTGTTGAATTTCCTAAGATTCTTCTTCGCACTTTTGCTTCCAACCCTTATAATGATTTTGCAATCCTGTTCTGTCCCCCCCTTTAAAGAATTTTCCTGCATTTAATGTCCTTATAAGTCCAGCTAGTTCATCTGCAACATCGTTTTCCCAGTGCAGGACTCTTGTTAGGTAACTTTTAACTAGGTCAGCATCTAGGCTAGTTTCATACTTATGTAACGCTAATACAGTGGTCTTTGCCCTTGTATTATCTGAAGGGTGATTAATGCCATTCGATAGGTTAATTGAATTTGTCAGTTGTTCCAAAGCCTTTATAACTATGCAATTAGGTTGAGCGATTTCTGACTTGAAATTTTTATTACTTCTTATATCAATTGGGTTCCACGTTTCGAGATATTGTTTCAAACCAGACTTTTGCCAAGGAATAGCTATTATAGCAATCACTGAATGCATATCATTAAGTGGGAGGACATCCTTATCATCGATAGCCATTGTAATTATAATATCTTGAGCACTATATTGCTGTTTATATGTTTGAACTGTTTCAATCTTGTATAACGGCTTACATCCCTCAAATTTTAGCCCCTTAAATAAATCTTTTACGATCTTATCGCTAAATGCTCTTTCAAGCCAGCTTACAGTTTTCTTTGTTGAAGCAAGAAGAATTACTCTTTTTACATTTGGGTCTTTCTCAGCCAATTCGCAAGCAAATTTCATCGCTTGTTTGTAAGCAGAATCGTCATTTAGTTCTGAATCTACATAATAATGTTGCACTTTCATTTTAGGTTTGGTTTAAATACCAAGATAGATATATTTCTCAACTTGTTCTTTTATCCGGTTTAATTTTAAAGGTAGTTTTCATAACGGTAGAACTTTTCATCGCTTTAAATTTTTCTCGCTTTTATTCCCGTATGGGCATGTTTTTAAACATTGAAATTCCCTCTATTAAGTCCTAACTCCGTAGTTAAGTCATATAAAATCCCCCTCTGCCTAAATCACACAAAGGTCTGAACAATCCTTTTTCCGACAAGGCTGCCCCTGCGGGTTTGCTGAAAAAAAATCTTCCCTGCTCGCTGCGCTCACGAGGTTTTTTTTTTCGCAAAGCCTTGATCTTGAAAAAAGGATTGTGATCAGGTGAGGGTATTAGATTAAGGCGAGGAGGCCCCCGCCGACGATATTTCTTAAAACCCATAGCCCCATGAAAGCAAAAAAAGGCAGAAGCCCACCCACCGCAAACAACAGCCAAGCGCACAGACCGCACGGCGGTAAGTTCCCCAAACATCGGGGCAAATAGCAGTAAACATTTTTAATAATCATTAATAATAAAGTCATGAAAACTACAGTAATTGAAAGCAACAAAGCTAAAGCAAACGGCACAGCAGCAGTAAACAACTTAACTTCAAAAGACAAAGTAAATGGTATGTCTGTTAGTTCGGCATTCGAAGATAAAGCAAAGGCGGAAACTTCGCCTAAAAATGCGGAAGAGCAAAAAAACACTATTGCAACTACGCAATCCAAAGCGGAAGAAACAAAAACCGAAGTTCCTAAAGTTGAAACTGACCAAACTAAAGCAACACCAACAAAAATGGAAATTAAAGATCAACTGGCAATAACAAAACCAGTTCTTAATTTGGAAGGCACTTTAAAACTGGTTGAGGAGTTACATCGTCGTAAAGTTCAAAGAGATAAATTGCTGGGTACCATCGAGACCTTAGAAACTTTCGACGTTGCTCAAAAGGATGATGCAGAAGAAACCGATAGCAACCATTTTCAAGGTTGTGAATTAACCATCGAAGATGATAAACGCAGACAGTTTGTAACTAAAAATCCTTTTATCATTAAAAAGGTGGCCGAGTACATTAATGCGCTTTGCTTGGATAAATTAGCCGAAATCGAGGGCGAAATTTATTTACCTGCCTAACTAATTAAACGCCCCAGTATTAACGGGGGCGTTTATTCCTTTCAAAAATTTCAAATCATGAAATACGAAACCCTATATATTATGGTTCGTGTGGCAGTCCATGCCGACCATATACACATTTCCGAAATCGTTAACGAAGTTGAAACCCAATCTACCCTAAGCTTAAGCGATACCGCAAACGTCAACATTTTGGAAACAGAAATTTTATTATCAAGAGTACGGAATATTAAAAACATCAATCATGGCACACAACATAAATTTTAACGAACAGACAGGCAAACACTCCTTTTTTTCAGTCAAAGAAAAAGCATGGCATGGATTAGGGCAAATCATAACCGATTATCCAACAAGTAGCGAAGCAATTAAATTTGCAGGGCTTAATTATACCGTTGAAAAGCGTCCTTTATTTACTTATGATGGCGAAAACCATCATGGCGATACGGATTTAGTTATTCCAGAGATAGAGGTACCTAATTATTACGCAACCTTGCGAACCGATACAGATCAGGTATTAGGGGTAGTGGGCAAAGATTACGAAGTATTGCAGAATGAAAATGCCTTTTCTTTTTTTGATGCCATTGTAGGCGGTAAAGAAGGCATTTTATACGAAACTGCCGGAGCATTGGGGAATGGTGAAAGGGCATTCATTACGGCCAAGCTTCCCGATTACATACGAGTGGGGAGAAATGACTGCATAGAAAAATACCTGTTTTTGACTACCTCGCATGATGGCACCGGCAGTATACAAATTGCATTCACACCTATTAGAATTGTCTGCCAAAATACCTTAAACGCTGCGCTTAGAGGACATAATCATACGAATTGTATCAAAATACGGCATACTGCGAGCGCAGGAGATAAGCTAAAAGAAGCCCATAAAATGTTAGGTATTACTAATAGCTTATCAATAGAGTTGGAAACTATTTATAATCAATGGGCAAGGGTGAAAATCACCGACAAAGAAGTTAAGAGGCTGATACAACTTGCAATGGTGCCAAGCAAAGAGGTTTACACAAAACTGCAAAAAGGTGCAGAAGATGAACTATCCAGCCATTTTAATAATATGGTTAATACGGCTTTTGAATATGCCATGATAAGCCCAACACAGCAGGATAATACCACTAGGGGAACACTATATGGGGCATACAATAGCGTGAGCGGATATTTTCAAAATATCCGCAATTATAAAAGCGATGAAAATAAGTTTAAAAGCATCATGTATGGCACTGGTATGCAGAGGGGGCAAATGGCTTTTGACCTATGTATGGATTTTGCCAAAGTTGGAGTAACAGCATTAAATTAATTTAATCGGGTAACCCATTCGGGTTGCCCATAACTAAAAGGATTATGAAAAACCTTAAAGATCAGACACCAATAACTGGTTTCAAACCATTAGAACGGGAAGAAATGCGCTACCATGAATATTTAGATTATTGGGTATGTAAATGCGGAAGTTTTGAAAAAACGGGTGGATTTAATGCCTGTACAAAATATGGGAACTTAATAAGTCCCATCGCAGCAGAATATTGCAGATGCGAGCGGTGTGGTAGGGTGATAGAAATAAAAACACATACTATAATTGGAATCAATGAAAACCCAGATCGGGGAAGATTTTAACCGCTGAATATTAATTAATTGACTTAAAAACATAGGGAGTGAAAATTCCCTATTTAAACGAAATGCTATGACAAATTTATCAATCGGCTTTGATTTCGTTTTTAATGTAGCCGTAAAGAAAGCCAACGGCAAGACATTTAAAAGCCATGCCGTTAACGGGCTTGGCACTTCCTACGATAACGCAATTTGGGATATATATTTTAAGCTCAAAAGAAAGCGTATTGAAATTTTAGCAGTAAACACGGTGCGGGTTGCACGGATCGCCTATGCTATCGAAGATGGTAAATCTATCTCTTTACAGTTGGCCGACTGTACACCATACATTCCCGAAGACCTGAACAGTTCATTGAAATATTTACCTAAAAAAGCAGTATCATGAAAGCTCTAATAGATTTAACCAACACAGAAAAAGCAAGGTTATTACATGACCTCTTTCCAGAAGAAATGCCGCTTTTTATCGAGCATTTAAAAAAAGTATGTGAGGATTTCAACGTAAATAAAGAGCAGTACGCCAAAAAATGGGAGAACGGATTTATGGGTTTTGGGTACTGGTTTTCATTGTCAGAGGAAACCGCAAGGATTTTAAAACGTCACGCTTTTAATATGGCCAAGAGTAGCAGGGTTTTTAGTGACCAGCTTTTTTTTACTAATACCAGCATTTTTGTAAACGACCGCATTATTAAATATGCAGAGCATATAAGCGCAAATGAGAAGTTTAAAATCGCAGTCGAATTAATCTACACATAGGCAGTATAACCCTTTTAACATGCTTAAAGAGCCCTATACTGCCATTTTAAATGGCAGTATAGGGCTTTTTTTGCGGCGCTTCAAGTGACTTATAAGTGATTTTGAATGTGAATAATATGCCTCAAATATTGTAAAACCATAATAAAGAATCACTAATAGATATTTATCAGTATTCCTTTATGGTTTGAGTTAATTACCAATAAATTATTCAAACGCTAGGAATTACTAAAAATATTAGCATAGATTTGTGTTGTTAAATTTCAAATCATGCACAACGATAAGCACATCATCCACATGGATCAGGATGCTTTCTTCGTGTCTGTTGAGGTCAGAAAAGATCCATCATTAGCGGGAAAGGCAGTAATAATTGGCGGCACTTCTGAACGGGGCGTTGTAGCATCATGTAGTTACGAAGCACGTAAATTCGGGGTGCATTCCGCCATGCCTTCAAAGATGGCAAAACAGCTATGTCCTCACGCCATTTTTATCAGGGGAAATATGGATGCCTATTCTAAAGCTTCGCTTGAAATTACTGACATTATTCGCGAAAAAGTACCCCTGTTTGAAAAGGCAAGTATAGATGAGCATTACATCGATATGACGGGAATGGATCGGTTCTACGGGTGTATGCAATATGCCCATGAACTAAGAGAAACAATTATAAAGGAATTAAGTCTGCCTATCTCGTTTGGTCTGTCCGTTAATAAGACAGTGGCTAAAATGGCTACCAATGACTGCAAACCAGCAGGAGAAAAGAATGTAAAGCAGGATGAAGTTCAACCTTTCCTAAATCCATTGTCTATCCGTAAGATACCAGGGCTTGGAGAAAAAACCTTTGTCAAACTAAGTGATATGGGTATCAAAAAGATTTACACGCTTGCTCAGGTGCATCCTAACCAAATGATGACATTGCTTGGAAAAAATGGATTGTCATTATTGAATAAGGCAAAAGGAATTGACAATTCGCCTGTAATCCCATTTACTGAACAAAAATCCATTGGCACCCAATGTACCTTTAAATCCGATTCAATAGATGTTGCTCTGATCAATAACCTGCTCACTTCAATGGTGATGGATATTGCTTTTCAGTTGCGCCAGAAACAGAAGTTAACAGCCTGTATAACGATCACGATACGATATTCTAATTTTGAAGATGTAACCAAGCAAGCTACAATTCCTTATACTTCCTTAGATAGTGTGCTGATTGAAAAGGCCAAAGAACTGTTCCGTCAGGTTTACCAAAAACGAATGTTATTACGGTTGATCGGGGTTCGGTTTTCTAACCTTGTGTCAGGATTTGAGCAGATTGACCTATACAGTGAATCCAATGAACAGTACGCCTTAGTGCAGGCGATGGATAAAATTCGCAAACGATTTGGCCAAACTGCTGTAACAAGGGCATCAATTCTGGATATAGACATTTAAAGATTATGTACCTGAACGTTCATTCGCATTACAGCCTCCGCTATGGCACCATGTCAATTGAAAAACTAGTTGATGAAGCGATGGCTCGCGGTATTAATCAAATGGTGTTAACGGACATAAACAATTCCACAGGCGTGATGGAATTTATCAGGGTTTGCAGAAAAAAAGGGGTTAAACCAATTGGGGGCATAGAATTTCGCAAGGAAAACAAATTGCTTTATATCGGGATTGCCAGAAGCAAGGAAGGAATGCGTCAACTAAACGAATTTCTTACCTATCATAATCTGGAGAAAAAAGACCTGCCGGATGAAGCCCCTGAACTCGTTGATGCTTATTTTATCTATCCTTACATTTTTAAGGGCGATTTAAAGAGAGGGCATTTTCTGGGTATCAGGTATGACCAGCTGCACACACTTTTCGGGATTGACCTTAAAGAAATAAAATCTAAATTGGTAGCACTACAACCAGTTGTTTTTTCAGAACGTATCGAATATCGTTTACATGAATATTTAAGGAGCATTGACCTTAATGCCCTTCTAACGACTGTTGATCCAGCAGACAAATGCAGGGATACAGATCAATTCTTAAAGCCAGGCGAATTAGAGGAGAAATTTTCAAAATACAGCTTCATACTTGACAATACCCGTAACCTGATGAATTTATGTGAAATGGATTATCCTGAAGGTAAAGTGAAGTTAAACCGAAAAACCTTTACAGGAAACAAGCAGGATGACAAGGAATTGCTGACTAAACTGGCTATGGAGGGCATGGTTTATAGGTATGGGAAATACAACAAAAAAGCCCTTAAGAAAGTCAAAGACGAACTTAAGGTAATCTATGATTTGGACTTTTGCGCCTATTTTCTCATTACATGGGATATTATCCGCTATTCTATGGGTCAAGGCTATTACCATGTCGGACGTGGGTCTGGTGCAAATAGTACCGTTGCCTATTGTCTGCGCATTACGGATGTAGACCCGATAGAACTGGATTTATACTTTGAAAGGTTCCTCAATGCCCAGCGAACCAGCCCGCCGGATTTTGATATTGATTACTCGTGGGATCAGCGGGAGGATGTACAGGATTACATTTTCAAAAGATATGGCAGACAGCACACAGCCTTATTAGGCACTATGTCTACATTTAAAGATAGGTCAATTATTAGGGAGATCGGAAAGGTTATGGGATTGCCAAAATCAGAGATCGACGGTTTTACAGACCAGACGAAATCCGCACTGAACAGGGATAATGCGACTTTCAAAAAGATCATGGCGATCTACAGTATCATGTCGGATATGCCCAACCAGAGAAGCATACATGCAGGCGGCGTATTGGTATCAGAGGAACCAATCACTTATTACACTGCCCTTGACCTTCCACCTAAAGGCATGGCAACGGTACAGTGGGATATGTATGAAGCGGAAAAGATTGGGTATGATAAATATGATATTCTTTCCCAGAGAGGTATTGGACACATCAAGGAAGCTGTTAAGTTGATTGAAGAAAACCAAAAGCAACGTTTGGACATACATCAGGTTAAAAGTTTTATGAAGGACCAAAAGCTGAACGATCAGTTAAAGTCAGGGGATACGATTGGTTGCTTTTATATTGAATCTCCTGCAATGCGCCAATTATTAACGAAACTAAAATGCGATAACTATTTAACACTCGTTGCAGCAAGTTCGATCATCCGGCCAGGCGTCGCACAGTCAGGCATGATGAAGACATATATACAGAATTATCACAAGCCTGATTCAGTAAAATATTTGCATCCGGTGATGGAAGAACAGCTTAAAGAAACCTATGGTGTTATGGTCTATCAGGAGGACGTTATCAAGATCTGCATACATTATGGGGGGATGGATGGAACGGATGCCGATATTTTAAGACGTGGCATGAGTGGTAAATATCGGTCACGGGCTGAATTTGATCGCTTAGTAGAAAAATTTCACTTAGGTGCTGCCGCATTAGGCAGGCCGGAAGAGGTTACAAAGGAAGTATGGAGGCAGGTGTCAAGTTTTGCGGGCTATAGTTTTTCCAAGGCACATTCGGCCAGTTTTGCCGTTGAAAGTTACCAAAGCCTTTATTTAAAAACCTATTACCCAATCGAGTTTATGGTAGCGGTGCTGAACAATTACGGCGGTTTTTATGGGCGTTCGTTGTATGTACATGAATTACGTAAAGCAGGTGCCACAGTTCAATTGCCATGCGTGAACCATAGCAGTTCTGCTGTTTCTATTTCAGGAACCGATGCCTATCTGGGTTTTATTGGAGTTAATGGACTAGAAAGTAAATACATCGAACTCATTCCGCAGGAACGTAAAGTAAATGGCGAGTTCATCGATCTGGAGGATTTTTTAAAGCGCACCACAATCGGCCTAGAGCAGGCGGTTATCCTTATCCGTGTAGGTGCGTTGCGATTCACGGGAAAGAGCAAAAAGGCATTATTATGGGATGTACATACGCTATTATCTGGTAAAAGTAAGCCTAATAACAACGCAGAACTATTTATAATAGAGGCCAAGAATTATACTTTGCCCGATCTTTTAAATACAAGTTTGGAGAACGCATATCACGAACTCGAGCTTTTAGACTTTCCTTTGAGTTTATCTATGTTTGATCTTCTGATTACCAAGTATCGTGGTGATGTAACAGCAAAACACCTGACCAAATATTTAGGAAAGGTGGTTAAAATGGTCGGACAATATGTTTGTGAGAAGACCGTCCACACTAAAAACAATAAAAAGATGTGGTTTGGAACATTTTTAGATCAAGACGGAAATTTCTTTGATACCACACATTTCCCGAATAATACACCAAGCTATCCATTCAGGGGGGCAGGCTGTTATTTGATATTAGGAAAAGTTGTGGATGATTTTGGTTTTCCAAGTATTGAAGTCAGCAAGTTTGCTAAACTTGAAATCGCCAAAAATCCTGTAATGGATTGAGTATTTTGACAAAACCAATGCTCTTACCCATTGTTTACAATAAAACAAGATTCATTATTATGGCAACAAGAGGAACAAAAGTTGAAAGGAAATCTGTCAATTCTTCACAGCCTTATGAGGTAAAATATTTGGCAGAGAAACTAGGTGTCAGTAGTCAGGCTATTGTCGGAGCGAAGCGGGCAACTGGCTCCAATGAAAGAAGTGATATTGAAAAGTACATCAAAGAAAAATCTAAAAGTAAAAAGTAAGCGAAACATAATAATTCGCCAATTCAGGCGTATTATATTGGAGAGCGTTAATTTAGATAAGCGGTAACAGTTGGATTGACGGTTACCGCTTTTTTTATTATGGTTATTTTGGCACTTCCCGAACAACATCCTTTGCCTTTTTATCATATCTAAAACCTAGAAATGTAGCAGGTTTTCTGATACGCCCTGATTTTGTCCAGGTCGCAAACTCAAAGTTTGCAACAAGCTGGGGTTTGACCCAATGAGTTTTAGCCCCCTTTGTGTCCAATACTTTATTAACAAACGGAGACTGATCTGTTTCAAGTGCCTGAAGTTTTTCAAGGATTGCGGGCATTTCACTATGCTTGTATCCACCACCAGACCTCCCGATCCAAGTAAATTTTCCATTTTCATAAGCGCCAAAAAGTAACGATTTGAAAGACCTTGTTTTTTCCGAATCTGACCAGCCACCAATTACAAACTCCTGTCTTTTACGGGTCGGTACTTTTAACCAGTAATCTCCCCTGTAGCCAGCCAAATAAGGACTTTCCTTTGATTTCGCAACTATCCCTTCTAAATCCATTTTAAGAATGTTCTGATAAAGCTTTTCACCGTCATCATAGCTTTCACTAAACTTTAGTATCTTATTATCAGCAACAAGGGCTTTCAATAATTCTTTTCTTTTCAATAGTGGGAGTTCCATCAGGTTGTGCCCATCTAACCAGAGCAGATCAAATACGCAATATTGAATGGAAGTTTGATGACCATTGTAGAGCTGCAAAGCATCAAAATCAGGCTTACCTTCTTCGGTAAAAACAACTACCTCCCCGTCTATAATTACGTCATGCCCCAATGAATTAAGCTCTTCTGCAATAACCGGATAACGTTTGGTATAGTCTAATCCACTTCTGGAGTTCATGCGAATTTGCTGCAATTCAACTTTAGAAATTATTCTATAGCCATCCCATTTTATTTCAAAAATGTAGTCTGAACTTATTGGCGGAGATTTCACTAATGTGCATAGCATCGGTGAAATATGTTCTGGCATAGTTGGTACTTCAAGCTTATTCTTTGACATAGTTAAGGGATATTTCAAACAATAACAGATTTGCTGCAAACAAGTTTTACCGCTTAATTAGATGGTAATAAGCTACTAATCAAATGACTTTTTGTTTTTTTTATTAAATTAGGAGTTGTAAAGTATGTCACCGTTTAAATCAATTTCTATGAAAAATATTAAAAGCATCAACATTTTATTTTTATCGTGCTTAATCCCTTTTGTTTATGCATGTTCCACATCAGGAGGTGTAAAAGATGATATTGCCGGAAAATATGCTTCTACAGGGGAGAATGAATATGACCTTTATAAGGACACTATGGAAGTGAAAGCCAATGACGATGAAAAATTTGACGTTCAGATAATAGCTACATGGTCTGCTGCAAAAAAAGATGATCCTGAAAGGCCAAACAAAAACAAAAAAGCGGGGGTCTGGAATAATTATGGTTCCGATCCAGTGCAAGTAGCAACTTTTCAAGCCAGTGATACTACACTTAGAATTACGGAGCCGGTAACAGGTAAAATCAAAATATTTAATGTTAATACTGATAAAAAGACCATCACACAAACCTTGCCGGATGGCTCTAAGAACGTCTACACTAAAATTTCTGACTGATATTTAAATTTCACCGATGCGTTTAGGCACATTAATTATTTAGTAGGTTAGCTTATTATTAAAATAATTTACCAATTACGGGAAACAGTAAAAATATCATTTAGTCTTTACGATATTTGAATATGGAAAAAAAATTGCCCCTAGCTTTATTGGATTTGGACAACTTAAAAAGCTTAAAGATAGAACTTAAAGGAACTGATGCGTTGGCAATACAACAAACCGTTAAGATGGTAATTACCGAGCTTAAAAAATATACAGGTGGTGGCTCAGATAGACTACTTGCTGCCAGCCTCGAAGCTATTCTTAAAAAAAACGAATCCCAAACGGATCTGTTGGAACTTGACGGTAAAGAAATAATAGACATGCGTCATGGACTTTATCATGCAATGAGAATGCTCGATGATAAAGAAACCGATGATGATACGAAACTTGCTGACCAAATTGAAATTATCTTCGATAAGGTAGAGATGATATCAGCTTAAACATAGTGAGTAGAACAAAACAAGAAATACAGGAGTTAATTAACAAACATCAACCAGATATAGATAGGTTGGAAAAGATGTTGTTAAACATCTTTTCCGTAGCGTGCATTCGCTTTTGGTATTGGCGTTAGGGCAATTTTGCGAAGACGCCTCGTATACATAGACATTATGAAAATGGATGCTCTTACAACGAGTATTGTTATGTCTTACGGCAAATTGTTTAGCGTAGGAACGGAACCAAAAATTAAGCAAGAATATATAAATGTCATCCCAAATTTGGGAATTTTAGTTTGGTTTGGGGGTACCCAATATGGAAGCATTGCTCGAATGGCTTGATTCTTATATTCATGAGACTATTGCAAAACAGTTATCTCTTTTGACAGAGAAAACTGGAATTGAATGGAAGATGCCTAACGGTGTTGCTCCAAGATGTATGATCTATAATTATATTAAAAAGGTTTAGTCTAAATTTTATTCCGTTTAAATTGCCGACCTTAGCAGGAAACCAAATTAAATCTGTATGAAGACTCTCGATGTAACTGATGTTCACGAAGGAACAAAATTGATGAATCCTGATGTTGACTTTGATGGCAATTACACATTTTATTATGATGAAACTAACAATATAAAAAAGCTTCACCTAAAAGGAGGAGGTTTTAATGTAGCTTTCACCTCAAATTTTATTTTAGGCGGCCTTTGTTTTAGTGGTGTTAAACCTGATATTAGCGATGTATTTGACGGCATAAAACTTCAAGATAATGTAAATGAAGTAAAATTCAAACATTTAGCTACTGGGGATTTTTTAGACTGTTTAAAGTCTAGCAAACTTGCTTCATTCCTCACATATATTGTAAATTCTCCACTTTACCTTCATTATTCGTCATTAAATCTTCTATACTTTTCAATAGTAGATATTGTAGATTCTATGTTAAATAACACGGATCAGTATGAACATCATGGATTTGGTTTTGATAGATATTTGAAAAATATACTTTATAAAGTCTGCAAAGAGAATATAAAGCCAATAACTGACTTGTTTTTTATACTTGATTATCCAAATATTAGTCGTGAAAATTTAAACGAATTCATTAAAGAACTTGCTAAAATTATTGAGGATTATAAACCTTCCGCTGAAGATAAATATGGCCTTTCTGTACTAAAAATACTTTTAAAGAAATCTTTAGATGAAAGCCTAATTTTTGTTCAGGATGAAACAGATCACCTCTTAATAGGTGGGCTTGACCAATTTTATTGGAGACCTGTTTACTCTTTTGGCAATTCTTCGCACCATTTTGATAATGAAGACGATATCAAAAAAGAAATGGAGAATTTGAAAATCATTGTAAGCGGTAAGGTAATTTCTAATTATACATTCTCAGATTCAAAAGATGATATATATACTCAGTGCTCTGATATTATAGTTGGTTTGATTGGCAAATTATCTAAATTTATAAATACAAATAGCAAAGAACAGATTGTCGAAATCGTTGAATCCCTTAATTCGCAACAACTAATTAATTTGGACTTATACCTAGACTTATATGTTAAATCACTAAAGAGAAATATTGGTTTTATTCATTCAACTGATTCCGATGAAGAATTGCTTAAGCATAACCTTCTTTGTGATCTACGAGGCAAGAAAATATCATAATGATCTTTTAAAAGATGCAGACATGTATAATTTGTAGAAAAAAGAAGGCCGATTTTAATGATGAGCATGTTATCCCAGACTCTATCCAGGGATATTATCATATTAATACAGTATGTACAGATTGCAACTCTAGGATGGGGAGTGCCATTGATAATAAGTTAATAAACCATAAGTTTATCGAGTTCCAAAGATTCTTGTTTAATATTAAGGGGAAGTCTGGGAGTATACCAAATCCATTTAGTGGTACACATCATCTGGTGGATAATCCAGATAGAAAAGTAGTGCTAGAAATTGACGGTAAAGGCAATCTGTCGCCAAGGCTATTACCTATTGTTCCCAATTTCAAAAAAGAACCTATTGTTGATTCCTTTATCATTCAAGTTGATAAGAAAGATGAAGGACATCTCGATGAAATAATTGATAAAATTATTCTTCGAAATGGTATAGATAAACAAAGGCTGACCTCAACAAAAATAGAGAGAGAAATTGATCCGTATATCTCAATCACATTAAATATAGATACCCAGGACTTCAAAGTTGGTATGCTTAAGATGGCTTATGAATTTGCTGTTGACAACATTCCCGAATATTTTAATGATGAACTTGCAAGAACTATATCTAAGATACTTTATAAGGGCGATTTTCAAGATCTTGTTAAAAAGGTACTTTTCTTTGGTTCTGGTTTCGACAAGGAAATACTTGCACCATTCCAAAATCTCATAAGTTTTGAGAAAAAAAACCACTATCTCATATTATTATCCACTAAACATGGATTGATCTGCATTATAAATTTATTTAACATCCTTTCTATTGGAATTAGGTTAAGTAATAGCACTAAATATTTAAAAAATGATCTTTTGGTTGGGAAAAATGATTTGGATGACCACAGCTTTAAAATTTTTAACACGAGAGAATTAATCGAATTTACTTTCACGGAAATGTCCTTTGGATTTGAATATTATTTTTCAGATGATCAGAGTCGAATGGAGTTTGAGCTATTTAGCAACGAAAATATACTTAGTCATTACCATGACGATGGGCACATTGCATTTTATAATAGCAGTGGACAAATTGTTTATCGAAGTCTTTTAGATAAACTTGAATCACTTTCAAGTAGAAGTCTTGGAGATACAATTAATGAAATGACCAGTGAGTATGATCTTGATGAAGAACTTTATATCAAACTTCTTCCCCAAAATAAATTGTATCGAGTGATCAAGGTATTCGCAAGCAGATACAGAATAAATAAGCTTTAGTCGAATCTTATTTAGACTTATTTATGAGCAACTGAGTTGTAGATCGTCTAGGATTTTGCTTAAACATGTGTAAAGGCTTTTTAAATAATTTCAATTAGGCTATATTTAGAGATTAATTTATTCAATTTCCATTCAAACCTTAATGCAGGATATTCCACCTTTTATACCGAGTCTTCATCGACCATTTAATCAAAATCTAAAAACAGCTAGGTGGGTATGTTTATATATTAAAAGTAGAAAAAGCAATATAAAAAGTTCAGTTCTCAATATTGATTTTTATTTATTCATGCTAAGGTTGCTAAGAAATGAATACAAAAAAACTGGACAAACTAATATAGTAGGTTTGCCCAGTAGCCAAGCAACTTTTGAAGTCAGTGCTTATTTGTCGATTTTTAATAAACAAAATCAATACGATAAAATTCAGGAGATAGTACAAAAAGAAAGAACAGAAGGATTAGAAATGCAAATTTACTCTACCTATAAAGCTGCTTCCTATTTCGTCAATATGGCCAAGGATAAACTCGGTCTAATAGACGGTCGTAACCAACTTACTAGCGACGGTTCGGAATTGTTGTCTATTAAAGCAGGTCTATTCACATTTTCAACAAAGGAAAAAGAATTCTTCTATGAAAGAATTCTTGCAAAAGATTTTTTATTGTTTGTTTCGTTGTGTCTTTTTAAAAGGTTAAACCACATTCATAAAGTAAAGGATGAAGCTAACCTGCAGTATTATTTTCTAGATAAATATTATCAAATCCGAGATTTCAATTTTAAAAACTCTAGTTTAGGCAATTTTAACACAGTGAGGAGTTTTTGGATTGACAGTCTTGACGTATTGGATAAACGTATGATGATACGACCAAAATATATGGGCTTGATATTGAATAATAAGACTACAGTAGATTGGTTTACTGAGCTGCGATCAAGGTTTCAATCATTTGAAAGCGATCACTTTAATTCTTATAAAACCTATCTTAAAAATAAAAAAAAGATAGAAAATAGATATACTTTTCTGGCAAATAATGGACAAAGCGATTTGGGTTTTGTGAATCTATATGATGTCAAAGAAGACTTTAGAATATCTTCAGAAAAATTCGAAGAATTGATAAATCGCTATTATGAATCTGAAAAAGGTAAAAAGAATATTTTCTTTACTAACATTGTAAATTCAATAGATAGGCGAAAACGGTTTTTTGTCCGTGGTATTCCTGTTCTAAAAATAAAAATTAAAGAAACGCATGAATATAAATAACATTTGGGATAAACTTAGGCCAATACCAGAAACGTTAGCAAACTTAAAACGTGACCTTAAGGAAGGTAAAGTACCTGAATTGCCGTATTTTGTAGTTAATCAAGACGATGCGAAAGCGGGCATGGGCGTGAAGTTAAATGCTATTGATGGAACGAGAATGCAATCCAATCTAATTATTGGGCATTACGGAAATGGAAAAACAAATCTTTTAAAATATTTAAAGCTATTTTTTCAGACGCATGCATATAATATTGAAGTAATTTATTCGAGGGTTGATATTGAACAACCAGATATTATTCTATACTTGTTGAAGTTGATACAAGACCATCATACTGAAACATTAATTGAAGCAGTAAAATCATTAAAGGTTGCGGGAACAGATTGGAATACTTTAATCCATAATTCACAAGATACTTTTGGTGCAATAAAAGAATTTACTGAAAAGCTTTTTTCAGATGACGTAGTTGATGAGGACATAAAGAAATTGATTTTTTTAGGCACTGGGAGGCTTTATACTAAAGGACATTTTACTGCCTTCGGTCTTCAACAATTGCAAAATTTTAATCGTAGAGAAATCCTTGTCCTTTTTCTTAACATACTATCAGCATCGAATAAATTTATCGTTTTTGGACTTGATGAAGTTGAGAAAATATTGGAAAAATCAAAGTCAAGATTCAATCTCTTCTTAACATCATACCGAGAACTTATAGACCTGTTTAATAAAATTAATGGACACTATCTTATCACTTGTTTTACCGATGCTAGCGGAACAGCCCAATTAGAAGTTGCAAATCCGGCCTTCTATACTCGGATTAGTCCCGATATTATTGAACTTTTGGCAATTAGTAAAAATGATGATATTAAAACACTGTCAGGTTATCTGGATGAATTATTTACAACTAATAAACAGACTGAACTTGATAATATTGTTGTCCAAGTTGCTAAAAAAAGACATCCAGGCAACCGCGATTTAATTAGACATATAGTTCAGTTGCTTTTTGAAAATGATGTTATCTTAAATCTCGCTGATGCTCTCGAGAGCAATAATTTAACCTCGCTATTTGGACAAACGAAAAGAGAATTAGAAAATGATGGAATTCTTAAATCGCTCCATCAAAAGTTTTTTGATCCTTTTGAGTATTTTTTGGAAGATAGTTCTAGAATGCTTGGTGGTAGTATTTTAGATAGAAGGAAAAATCAAGCTTTTATCGATGTTAATAATAATGTAATCCATCACCTTATTTTCAATGAGAATTCTGATATTGATAATATCAACAAGAAAATAAATGAGCTCGTCAATCTTTACAATATGAAGATTGTCATTTATTCACCCATAAAATTGGAACTCAGTAATAGCTCAATTCAATTGGAAAATGAACAATATGGTTTTACCATCATCAGTTATGAACCAGAAGAATTGTTTATTTTACTTAACATGTATCGAGAAAATTTTGACAAAAAAGATTCTATTGACAAAGTAATTTCAATTTATACGAATAACAACCTCTAATATGTTTGACAATAATAGTAGAGTCAGTTGTTTCACATACGAAATTGACCTAATAAAGCCAATTCAGTTTATATGTAACTTAATAAATCAAATGTCATTGGTTATTTCGCCAGATACTGGAATAGACATTTTATTTGAAGATGAATTTATAACACAGAATATACAAATTCAATTCAAAAAAGATGAGGCTGGCCAAGACCTTATAACATTAGATGAACTTTCAACTGCGATTGCTACCTATTACAATAAGTTCGCAGTAGAAGGATTAAATTTAGCTAGCACTAATATTTTAATAATTCACCAGCCTTCTAAATCCATCTTCGTATTGAATGAGGCAAAAGCCTCGACAACCGAAAATGATCAGCATGCAGCTGATGAAAACAAGGGTACAAAAGAAAAATTGCTTAAACTTATCCATAAGAAAGATGTACTCAAGGACTTAGTTTCAAAGCTACGTAATGGTCGTTTAAAAGATAGCCTTACTGCTTCGCTCAATATTCAGTTTTCCGAATTATATTATACTTCAATTAAGTTTATCGAGAAAAAACTAATTGATTTACCATATCTTCCTTTAGATATTTTTGATGTAAATGTTCTAGAATTTGATCCAATTGAGTTGCAAGATATAAGTTTGAATAGAGAAAAATTTCTTTCCGAGCTAAATATCGCATTGGAACCCGACCAAGAAATCTCCATACTAAGAACCAACAATTTAGAAGAAAATAAGGAAATCGGTATTGTTTATAATGGATTTGCATTTCCTATAAGCGCAACTAAGTTAAAGCCATATATCAAAGCAGAAGCACTTCACATTTATTACTGGTTACAGATACGAGATGTATTTGCACGGGTTGAGGTTCGAAAAACAGAAGCCGATTCGGAAACTTTGACTGTGTTCAAATCAAAAATGAAGGAAAGTGCCTTAAATAATTTGCTTTCATATTTGAATAAAAATGTATACCTGAATTCTAATGTCTTGACCGAGGATAATCCTTACTTTGCATTCTTTAATGATGTAAATCATATAAAAGATTTAAAGCACCTTGAAAATTTTAACTTTTTTATATCCTCAGAAAATGGAAAAACCGCATTAGGTATTTATGCGGATAAAAAACTAGGAGATTCAGATAGCTATAACCTGCTTCACTGGGGTATGAACGATGATGGTAAGCTAAAAAACTATAGAGACATTTCAGTGCCAAAAATTAAAAGGCTCGAAAATGTATATGCATTGAAACCTGAACTAGCATTTTATTTTCTGACAAATTATTTCGAAGATTTACTCCAACACGTAATCAGTCAATGTACTTCGGAGTATATTAAAAACTTCCACCTTTCAATAAATAATCAAACATTGGGTGAGTTGGATTTTGTCATAAAAACTGACAATAAGATTTGCATTGTTGAAGCAAAAACTACATTGAATAGATTTGTAATAGAGAAATTTCAAGAAAAGTGCTTCAAACTCATCAAAGGATTTTCATTCTTAGATGTTAAATTGGAATTTTACTTAATAGCTCCATACAGTGATAATACCTGCGAAACATTTTGGAATTTTATGGAAGAAATGGACGACTACAACAAAACTAGAGATGGACTCAACTGTACTCCTTATAATTTTAATATACCTATACCAAAAAGTAGAGAAAATATTATCACGTGTATTGCAGAACCAGAGTATAATAAACTTTTAACAATCGTCAATAATATATGCCAGTAGAATTACCGATTACTCGTTACTCTGGCTCAAAACGGAAATTAGTAGAAATAATTTGGAATCATTTAGAGGCAAGGAATCTCAATTTTAATTCTGTACTTGACATTTTCGGAGGAACGGGGATTTTCTCCTACTATGCTAAAGCAAAAGGTAAGGAAGTAACTTATAATGATATATTTCGCTTTAATTGTCTGATAGCACAAGCTATTATAGGGAATAATATAAACCCTCTAACTATTGAAAATGTACTTGGTTTATTAGAGGTAAGACCTGACAAAATCTACAACAGATTTATTGAGGAGAACTTTTCCGGAATATATTACCCAGATGATGAAAATAGACTAATAGACATTATTGTTCAAAATATTGATGATCTTGAAACAAATGCACAAAAAGCAAGTGGATTTTATTTGTTATTTCAAGCTTGTTTGATTAAAAGGCCATATAATCTTTTTCACCGAAAAAATTTAAATTTGAGAACGAACTTTTCCGGTGGCGGATTTGGTAATAAAGTTACTTGGGAGAAGACGTTTGAAGAATTGTTTGTCAAGTTTTCTGAAGAGCTTACCAAGTTTAATTTTGAAGGTGTTCAAGATTGCAATATTTTAAATACTACCGCGCTAAATTGTAATGCAGTAGCAGAGTTGGTTTACATAGATCCTCCTTATTTTCAAGAGAGCAGCCATGTAACATATCACTCGAAATATCATTTTTTAGAAGGTCTCGCTAATTATGATCAGATACCTGAATTTATTGTTGAACATAAGACAAATAAGGAAATCTCAATAAATAACAATCCAGAATTTGAGAATAAGAAAAATTTCAAAGATGAGCTACGGCGACTTATCAATTTGCATGAAAATTCTATAATTGTAGTATCATATCGTAATAATGGGATCCCTTCAATTGAAGAAATTTCCGAAATTATGCAAAACGTTAAAAATAATGTAGAGGTTATAAATCTCGGAAGTTATAACTACGCATTGAGCAGAAGCAACAATGTTAATGAGGAAGTTTTAATCATTGGAACCTAGATTTTATATAAAAATCAATACAATGGAAAATAAAGCGTTTGTCTTCCACCGTGAAGACAACGTTGATAATCTAATTCAAATTTGGTCTTTCCGTTGGAATAACTACCAACTTTCTTCAAACCTTCAAGCGAATAATTTTTCACGTGTGTTTGGAGCTGTTCCTAAAATAACCGTTTCATTTTTTGCTGAAAATACCAACACTATCTCTATCGAGAATTGTATCTTTGGGCAAATATAATTGACATACTGACTAAGCTTCAATAGGAATTTTCAATTCAATCTTGTTTATCACCAAGAGAAGCTAATTTCGATAGTGAGGCCATAATTTGGTTCGAGAATTGCCCAGTTAGGGGAGCCAATGCCCTTCATGATATCGTGAAGGGCATTTCTGTTTTTAGCTGATTTTAAAATCATTGCATACAGCAAATAGAGGCTGATTTTTGGTTCGAGCCCAATTTCCCATCCATACTGTGCAAGCCCTTTGAATTTTTCAAACCTACTTCACTAAGACCTTCTTACGGATCAATACCAAAAGTCGTGGACTAGGCATTTTTTTAAGCGTACAATTGAGTTAACCTATACAGAAAAAACGGATCGATGCCAAATGTTGTGGAGGAGGGTGTTTTTTTAAGCTGGAATAATCAAAATTGCTTCCTACGTTGAAGGTAGAAAGTCAATAATTATTTTTGACAATTATAAAGTTTGCTTGTCATTATGACAACTTTACTTATCTTTACTGAAATTAAAATCTAATATGAAAGCTAAAACTTTTACCAAACTCCTTTATTATCAAAAATTCATAGGAATCCTATTAATCGCTATAGGAATACCAATGTTAATAAGTAGTCAATCACCTGAAAGTACGAAAGTGTTAATCTTTGGGTTATTTATTTTGTTTACATCATGGGAGAGAATTATGGATGAACGCCTGCTGAGCCTAAAAATGACCTCTATATATTTTGCAATCATTATAGGGTATACTTTCAAAATGATTAGTTCAGAATTAGTGAAACAGCATATTTTTTCATATGAGTTAACCAGTATTGATCATTTCATAATACTAATTTTTGCGGTTGCTAACGTCACTTATTTTTCTAGCCTTTATTTAAGCAAAAATAAAGGCGATGACTAATAACTTAAAAGTAGAACGGGCAAAGAGAAATTATACTCAGGCACATTTGGCTGAAAAGGTAAGTGTCTCTCGTCAAACTATTAACTCCATCGAAATCGGAAAGTATGTACCCTCAACTTTACTTGCATTGAAAATAGCGAGAGTCTTCAATACCTCCGTAAATGAAATATTTATTTTAGAAGACTCTGATTTATAATTATGTGTTTCCAATTAAAAAAGCATTAAGCCATGATTTCTAAAAGCACCTGCATTTAGATAATTCCATCTGTTTTAGAAAATAAACAACAATACCTGTGAAAATACTAATTTCCTTCTTAATAGCAATCTTTATTACAGATTCTGCCTTCGCTCAAAATAAAAATTATAAGACTACGATTGATAACTTCAAAAAGAATTATAACGCAAATGGATATAATGAAATTTTCAGCCATTTCTCACCAGAAATGAAAAAATCCTTGCCTATTGAGAAAACAAAATTATTTTTAACCAGTTTGAAAAGCCAGCTGGGTAATATAGAAAGCATGGAGTTTATCAACTATCAAGGCAAAACTTACGCACGGTATAAAACGAAATTTGAAAAAACCATTATGGCGGTAAACATTTCTCTTAATGATCTGAATCAAATAGACGGTTTCTTCGTGAAACCTTATGAAGAAGCCGAGATGAGCGAGAATAAAATCGTAAACTCGTTGAACAGTTACCCTAAGAAAATTGCTGAAATCGTCTTTTCAGCATCCAAAAATTTGCCGAATAATACTCAACTTTCTATTGCCATAATTCAAGATGGGAAAACAAATTATTATGGCATTACGAAAATAAATGACACCATAAAACCGTGCGAAAATCAAAATCTTTTTTTTGAAATTGGCTCGATAACAAAAGTTTTCACATCAACCATTTTAGCTTCACTCATTGAAAGTAAAAAAATTAAATCAACAGACGAAATCAATTCATATTATCAGTTCCCGTTTAAAAACAACATTAAGTTAACGTTTGAAAGTTTGGCAAATCATACATCTGGTTTACCGCGTCTACCTGAAAATTTGAGGTCAAAAAATGATGCGAATCCATATAAGAGTTATGGCAAAATCGAAGTAGAAGAGTATCTTAAAAACTTCGTAAAACTTGAAAATGTGCCTTCCACAACTTATTCATACTCTAATATTGGTGCCGGACTATTAGGTTACACACTGGGTTTATCTCAGAAAACAACTTTTCAGAACCTTTTAAAAAAGAAAATTTTTGATAAGTACAAAATGACAAACTCAGTCACAAGTTTACAAACCTTAGGGATTAGACTTATTAAAGGATTAAATAAGGAGGGGAAAATAGTTTCTAATTGGGATTTTGACGCATTATTCGGCGCTGGAGGTATATTATCTACAACAGAAGATCTCGCAAAGTTTATCAATGCCCAATTCGACCCTAAAAATGAAGAACTTGAATTGACAAGAAAAACAACTTTCGAAATTAATGGTCATACAAAAATTGGGTTAGGTTGGCACAAATTAGAACCTGCAATTGGTGAAAATTTATTTTGGCATAATGGTGGAACAGGTGGATATTCATCTTCAGTTGTAATGAAAATTAATGAAAAAACCGGAGTCATCATCTTGTCCAATGTGTTTGATATTAACGATAAAATTGACGCATTATCCAATGATTTATTAGCTACATCGGCCAAACAACAATGAAGTGAACAAATAAAAATTGCTTTGAGGTTGCCTAATTATTGAATTCAACCATGAAATTCTCTTAAATTAAGATTTTTAGTTCGATCTTCCTACCCCAAAGAGACAAAGCTTTACATAAATTATATATTCTCTAAGTAGCAACTCCATAATTTATCTTTGGGGACATAAATGACATACTAACTAAGCTTCAATATGAATTTTAATTCAATCTGGTTAGTCACCAAGAGAAGCTAATTTAGACAGTGAGGCCATAATTTGGTTCGAGAATTGCCCAGTTAGGGGAGCCAAATAGGGCAAGCACGGTAAAACGGTCGCTTGCCCTTCTTTTTTATCACTTATTTCGCTGTAAATCAGCGTAGATCATGGATCATTTGATGCATTACGCTTTTTGTTTGGCATAAACTTCTCAAAATCCCCAATTTTTTTGCCTGATCCGGCTCTTTTTGTACCGGGGCTGATTGCTTAAAAATAAAGTATATTTGTTAATCAAATAAATCCATCGCAATAAGCTAACAAAGCATTAAAAAAATAACAATGAGAAAAAGACGATTTACGGTAACCATCCTTTCTATCTTACTATTTCTTTCTTTAAAAATTAATGCACAAATGCCTTTTACAATGAACGCCAGCGGGCATATCATCATTAAGGCAAAAATAAATAATGTGGAGGGGAATTTTATTCTGGATACCGGAGCAGGGCTTAATGCCATTTTTACTAAATTTTCTCAAAAACTCAAGAATGAAAAAACCGGCAACTTTTTCGTCGGACATAGGGCCACAGGAGAAGAGTTAAACCTAGATTTGTACAATGCGACAGGGTTTGAAATGAATAACAGAAAGTTTAAAGATCAACAATACGCCATTGTCGATTTAGATTTTGGGGATATTGATGGAATTATTTCTCTCCAACCCTTCATCAACACACCGCTTACGATTGATTATCTCAACAAAAAGATTGTTTTTGATAAAGCAACAAAAAATGAAAAAAGCATCGATATTCAGATAGCAGATTATGCAGGCAGAGCCCTTGATATTTTTACCTATATAAAATTGAATAATACTTTGAAAATCCAGACATTATTGGATAGTGGAGCCGGACAAAAATCATTTTGGTTCAGTTCAAAGTTAATGGAGCTCTTGGCCCTAAATAAAGCAGATTTTAAAGCAGTCCCTGTAAAAAGCGATTTTAAGAAGGAAAATAACTATTATATCGGTAAGCTTTCCGAATTAAATACAGTGAATAACCTGCTTAAGATGGAAGGGCTTGATGTTGCATTTGTTGACGGACTGATTTACGAAGGTAAGACCAGTATAGATTGGTTGGGAAAGGTGTTGACCATTGACATTGCCAAAAGGAAAATATTTATCGCCGAGTAAAAAGCGGATAGATTTATCTTTCTTTATTTTTCGGAATTGTCTTTTTAGTTTTAAAATTTTATTATTCACAATCTGTTCCTAAACTCAGGCAGCAAAGAAACTGAATTTTCTAACAGTCTGGCTAATCTTGTTTGGAGGACATATTTTAGATGTGCAAGATCATTTTTGAAATCGGGCATTATGTTCTTTTGCAGTCAACTTGGTATTGCTTATATTCCGTTAAATATCTGTTAGTGAGTGTTAATATTACTTTAATTCCGTAGGTGCCTTGCCGAACTTTTTCTTGAAAGAATGGGAGAAGTGCGATAAACTTTCAAAGCCCAGGTCGAGATAGATGGCGGATGGCTTTTGATGTTTGGCTTCAATGAGATGTTTAGCTTCATTTAGCCTTTTTTCCTGAAGCCAGTGACGGGGTGGAGCACCAAAAGTCTTCATAAAATCCCTTTTAAAGGCTGCAAGACTGCGACCTGTTAATTGTGCAAACTTCTCTACAGGAACATTGAAATGAAAATTATGCAGCATAAATTTTTCCAGGTCGATCTTATAAGGTTCTGAAAAATCAAATAAAAAATTAAGTAACACCGGCATGGCAAGCATCAGCAATTTGACGCCTTCCTTTACCTTCAGGATGCCCATTTCGTCTGTCATCTCTGCGCCGGAACTACGTGCATACGGAACAATGGATTGAAAATAACCCTGTAGGAATTCATTAGAAGGAATTAAAATATTTGGCGGGCCAACATATTTCTGGTCTGCTTTAAGTCTTTCTTCTAACACGATCCTGCGCAACAGATCTTCCTGCAGGGATATCACGATGGTTTCATAGTTTGAACCGGGCAGCGGTGTTTTGGTAATTGTACCTAGTTGATTTTTTCCGATCAGCAGCATTTCACCGGCGGTCATTGAAATGGTTTGCGTAGAGGTTTCCAACGTAAATTGTCCCGAGACCTGTAGAATTAAAGTATGGTGATTCCAAAAACAAGCTTTCTCCTTCCGCTCTGCAGAAAGGTAAGAATAGAATATTACACCGGGAAGAATCTCTGCTGGACTGATCATTTAGCGTTGTAAATAAGTGCCGCCCTGGATAGCGCCTGTTGCAAAAGTAGTATTTAAAGTATTCATTTCTTCGGGCGTAAATACAATTTCCATCGCAGCAATATTTTCAGGCAAGCGCGATCTGCGGCTCATGCTTACTAAGGGCATAATGTAGTCTCCCTGCTCTTTTACCCAGGCTATGGCCACCTGTGTTGGTGTATAACCTTTATCGGCAGCCAGTTGCTTTAAAACTTCCACTTTTTCCAGGTTATGAACTAAATTTTCGCCCTGAAAACGGGAGAAGTGATTGCGGTAATCATTTTCGGCGAGCGGGGCTTTCATTTCACCAGTCAATAAACCTTCGGCTGTATTAGCGAAAGCCACCACACCAATTCCTAATTCTTTAGCCGCCGGAAGCAAGTCACTTTCTATCCCGCGCTCGGCTAGTGAATACCCGATCTCTAATGCACTTATCGGGTGAACGCTATTGGCTTTGCGAAGCTGGTCGGCCGTGATCTCTGATACACCGATGTAGCGAACTTTACCTTCTTTAACCAGATCAGCGACTGTGCCGATGATGTCTTCTACCGGTACACTGTCATCCATCCGGCTTGGTTGGTATAAATCAATGGTTTCGATTCCCAAACGGGTTAGTGAGTAGTTTATAAAATTCTTAATGGCGATGGGACGCAGATCTAGTCCCAGCCAATGTCCATTATGAAAGATCGCTCCAAATTTTACGCTGATAAACGCCTCGTCACGTCTCCCTTTTATGGCTTTGCCCACCAGGATCTCATTATGACCAGCTCCATAAAAATCGCCGGTGTTCAAAAAATTAATGCCATTATCCAGTGCTTCATGGATCGTAGCAATGCTTTCCGTCTCATCAGGTGTAGATCCTCCCCAGATAGAGGACATGCGCATACAGCCCAAACCTAGTTTGGATACTAAAGGCCCATTTTGGCCTAATTGAATTGTTGTGCTATTTTTCATGATTTAAAGTTCTGAATTTAAATCATGCGTAATTTACCTGCACGGCTCAATATGCATGACTGTACGGCTCATGAAAAACCGGGTTCCAGATAATAATCCTGCATGGAGATCTGCTAAACGGAAATGTAAATAAGGCCGGATATCTTAATTATTGTAAATCAGAGTTTATTCGGTGCCAATCTTTTCACAAAGAAACCAGTTATCAAATTTAAGGCAGGCAAGTTTCACTTTTTGTAAAGGCTATACCATTTTCATAAGATATCGAGTCAGGTTTAGAGAATACCGCTTTGTTGTCTACAACTTTAACTTCGCCGGTTCCTTCAACAAAACCCGTTTGTGTTTTTTTGAATATCACCTCACGTACAGAAGTGCTTCCTTCAGACTGAAAAGTATAGTCACCTTTTAAGATCTTTCCGTCAAAATGACCAATGAAAGTGCCTTTAGAATCATCTTTCTCTGAAAAATTATAAATAATTGATCCTTCTATATCGTTTTTATTAACAGCGGTAATGGCGAGTTGAAAAGTGTCTTTGTTGACCGTGTGAAGGTAACAACCTTTTATAGAGGTTTCGGTGCTGTCTGCTGCGGCTTGGTTGCTAGCGGAACTATCTTGTTTAGATTGCGTACAGCTGTACAGACCGGTTAGCAATATGGATAGGGCAAATAAATTTTGTTTAACGCTCATGATTAATTTTCTTTACTTGTACAAATATGGTTCCAATAAAAGATTTCTTATTGATTGGCGTATCGGTAAAATTTCCAGGGATGCACTTACCTCCATATCATCTGACATTCTTTTTTTTTAAACCTGCTTCCCAATTATTAGAATTGTTGCTTAGTAGATCAAACTTACTATTGAGTTTGGTCAGAAAGTTCCATAAAGACACCCTTACAATTCATTGATCTTACTTATAAAAAGGCAAATAGAAAGGGGAGGCTTTCTCTCTACTTTGCCTGCTAAACACAAGGTAGATCTCATAAGTTAGTGTCTGAACTAGGATGTCCTCTAAACTTGCTATAATGCTAATTTTTGAATTTAATTACCGGTTTGCCGTCCACGCAATCAATTTTCTCTACCGTTTTTACATTTGTGAAGTTATTTCCCTTATTTTCGGCTTTGATCACATTGAGGTTTAGCCTGTTATATAAAGAGACTTTTGCCTGAAGTTCTTTAAAGTCTGTTGTGCGGGAAAAGGGAACATATTCCATGCTCATGGTCTGTTGATTGATCAATCTGGTAAAACTCCAGTTTGCATCACTGGTACAGCTTAATGCGGCGGTCAGGTTGTCTATTTGGTTTTTGGTGGTGGTGATTAGTGATTTTGCTTCTTCAACCGGTAGGTTTTCCGCGGTAATCAGGTAAACTTTATCATCTTTACAGTCGAGCCTGATTGGCTGGTCGGTGGACCACAGGATTTCAAAGCAAGGTTCGACAATAAGTCCCTCTTTGTACCAGGCTGCATATTGTTTGTCAATCAGATCGAGGTATTCCTTTTTAAGCCTTTCATATTTTTGCAGGTCGGAAGATAAAACAGGGAAAAACTGGACCGAGCAATCGCGTTGGATGGTTTGTACTGCTGTTTGAGCTTTTTAGCTACATGGTATATTAGCCGATAGCGCCAGGATCTCGTTATGTTTGGCTATAGCACGCTCTCCCCATTGGGCAGCGGTGACTTCTTCTTTTTTACAGCCAGAAAACAACAGGATAGACGCAAAGCTTAGGCAAATAAATAAGGTTAGTGTGTTGGTTAGAAATTTCATATTTAGTTGGTTTTGCTACTTAAACGGACGATAGTCGGCTGACGCTACAGCCCAGCCAATAAATAAGTACGATGTTTTTTATTTAGCTAAATCTATTAGATGATAGGTTAATATAATCAGTCTTTAATAATTTTCAGTTTATCTTTTTTAATCGAATAAATAAAATAAAAGGCAAGCATGAGCTAATAGTACCAACATTTTTAACCAACCATTCAACGATTCATTTTGCCTGTTTATCGAAAGCCAAATGATTTTAAGCCGATCCTGCTGCATCTTTAAACCATGAAAAGAGCAATATCGCTTAAATAAAAAACTTTGAATCATGAAAACTAACATTGGAATTACAGAAAAAAACACAGATGCAGTTGCTGTAGAATTAGCTAAATTATTGGCAGATGAATTTGTATTGTACACCAAAACAAGAAACGCACATTGGAATGTTACAGGTGATAATTTTCACGCAAACCATATTTTCTTTGAAAATCAATACAAACAACTCGATGAATTAACCGACAGTGTAGCCGAACGTATGCGTAAAATCGGTCATTTTGCACCTGCAACAATGAAAACTTATTTAGAACTTACTCACCTTACAGAATACAGCGAAAGAACTAATGATGGTTTAGGTTATATGGCAGACCTCTTAAGGGACCACGAAAGCATCATCGAATTTTTACGTGGCAATATCGTTCCTTTTGCAGAAAAATATAAAGATTATGGCACCAGCGATTTTATTACCGGACTAATGGAAACACACGAGGAAATGGCCTGGATGATCCGTTCTTACTTCAGATAATTGATTCTGAAAAGAATAAAATAAATGGAATAGTTATATTTGAATCACAAATAAACTATCTCTATGAAAGCGCTGATTGTTGACGACAATGATATTGCAAGAACCACTTTGGCCCATTTGGCGAAACAAATTCCAAAGCTTGTTATTGTAAATGAATACAATAATGCTATAGAAGCCTATCACCATTTGCAGAACAATCAGGTCGATTTGATATTCCTGGATATTGAGATGCCCAAAATGACAGGAATAGAACTGACCAGAAACCTGGTAAGCAAGGATATTATTATCATTTTTACATCTTCAAAAAAGGAATATGCGCTTGAAGCTTTCGAACTGAATATTGCTGATTACCTGTTGAAACCTTTTACGCCGGCCCGGTTTTTACAGGCCGTTAGTAAAGCCCAGATTATATTAGACAGTAAAAAAGAGCATGTGCAGTTTGATAAGGAAGAGTTCATCTTCGTCAGAGATTCAAATATTACGAGACGATTGAGCCTGGATGATATTTTTTATGCGGAAGCAATGGGTGATTACGTAAAGTTCTATACTTCAGAAAAAATGTTTGCCATACATGGTACAATGAAAGCTGCTGAAGAACGCCTGCTGAAAAATAATTTTATCAGGGTTCACCGCTCTTATATTGTAGCGGTTGGTAAAATAGACACATTGCAGGATGGCGGGGTCGTGATCAATGGGAAATTTATTCCTGTTGCCGATGCCTATCGAAAAACACTCAATGCAAAAATGAATGTTTTTTAATTGAGGTGTTCATTTGTTTAGCCGTGAAATGCGCTTGAGCTGAGGCGTTCCTATCATCAATTTATACATTAGTTTATGATCAATATCTCTACAGTGATGGGCAATAAACGTTTTGCTTACCTGATTGTGTTTACATTCATTGCTGATTCGATTCTCCTCATCGCGTTGCAAATTAATTCGGCCCGGAATACCAGGGCCCTGATCAACAACAACAACATACTCTTAAAGGAATTGCGTTCCAGCAATCACCTGAGGGAGATTGACAGAGATATTTTAGGTGTGGAAAGTAGAATAAGGGCCTCTATAGCTACAAATGACACGACCCACCTGGAAGGGGTAGACCAGAAGGTAGACCAGGTAGAAAACTTTCTCGATTCGCTTTCAAAAGATAATGTTGATACAAGGGAAGAAGCGCTGATCCATCGGCTAAGCGTTCTGGCATTGGACAAAAAAATAGTTAAGGAGAAGCTTTTACGTCGCTACCATTCTATTGGAAACATGGACGATCGGAGTTCCATCGCCAATCCAGGGGCGAGAAGAATTTCCAACGAAATCACATCAATTACGGCGAAAATTTATGAAAGCCGGCAATTGAACATGGTAAAACTGAGCAGGCGAAGCGAGGAAATGGGAAGAAAGGCAAGGCTCTATGATATTTCCATCCTGGCATTGCTTGTTTTAAGTGGCGCTATCATTGGATATCATATCGTTCGCCAGTTTCGCAGGCAACATGTACTGATACAGGAACTGGCCATTGCTGAGCAGAAAGCATCGGTGGCGGCGCAAACAAAAGAAAATTTTCTGGCCAATATGAGTCACGAAATCAGAACGCCTTTAAGCGGTATTTTAGGTTTTACCAACTTACTGCAGAAAAGATCATTGGATGCAATTGCTACAGAATTTGTGTCTTCGATTCAACGTTCAGGAGAGAATCTGATGGCCATTATCAATGACATTCTGGACCTTTCTAAAATTGAGGCGGGTATGATGCGCATTACCCCGGGAACATTCAGTATAAATGGTTTAATCAATTCTTTGGAAACACTTTTCCTGGAACGGGCAAAAGAAAAGGGTTTAAACATTTCCAGCACGATAGATCCGGCTATATCCGATACATTAACCGGCGATGCCACAAGATTGACGCAGATTTTGGTCAACCTGATTGGCAATGCCATCAAGTTTACACAGCACGGGAAAATCAATATTGAAGTGTATAAAAAAGAACAAACAGGAAGTAAAATAACGGTTGGTTTCAAGGTTGCTGATACTGGAATAGGGATTGATAAAGAAAAATTAAACGAAGTTTTTGAACGGTTTAACCAGGGTGAAGATTCTATAACCCGAAATTACGGAGGGACAGGTTTGGGCTTATCTATTGTGAAAAATCTGATTTTGTTACAAAATGGAAATATTGAAGTAAGCAGCGAACAGGGAAAAGGAACGACTTTTAGTTTTTATATTCCTTATGGCATTGCTGAGCGTCAACTCCCTGTAATACCAGCTGTAAATACCAGTTATTTTAAGGATAAATCAAATGCGCCATTGCGGGTTTTGGTTGTCGATGATAATGCCATCAATCAAAGTTTGATGCAGCACTTATTATTGCAATGGAATGTCAATTTTGATATTGTATCAAATGGTCTGGAAGCAATTGAACAACTGTCCGGTCAAACCTACGACCTGGTGTTGATGGATATCCAAATGCCAAAGATGGATGGATATGCAGCCACGCAGCACATACGCGATGTGTTGAAATCCAACATTCCAATCATCGCTATGACGGCACATGCAATGGCGGGAGAAAGAGAAAAATGCCTCAGTCGCGGAATGAATGAATACCTTTCCAAGCCGATTAATGAGGAAAAATTGTTTAAGTTTATATCCGGATTCGGCCTTGAAAACGCACAACAAAAAGAAAAAAAAGCGGTAGAAATCACCACCCACTTTCAGTATCTCGATCTTGCTTATATGCGTTCAATAAGCGGTGGGGATACAGATTTCGAAAAAACAGTTACCCAACAATTTATTGATAACGTACCCTTTCATTTGCAGGAGCTTCTAAGCGGCTATCAAAGCCATGATTTTGTAACTGTAAACCACAGGGCCCATGATTTTAAAACTAGCATTGCCATGATGGGATTATTGACAATCTTAGAAGAAAAACTGGATGTGCTTGAAGTTGCGACCGAACAAAAGGCATTATTACGGCAGGTTTTAGAAGATTTAAAAAGTATTTTAACCCTTGCAGTTGCTGAAGCTAAAATTTTTTTACAACAGTTATAAAAGAAAAATAAAATGGACCTATTTTCACCCATAACCTTTCGCAATCTTACTTTAAAGAACAGGATTGTATTATCCCCTATGCAGCAATACAGTGCACAGAACGGAATCCCGGGAAATTGGCATCTGGTACATTTGGGCAGCCGTGCCGTTGGTGGTGCAGGTTTAATCATTACCGAATGTACGGCAGTATCTCCTGAAGGACTGGCGACCTTAAGTGATGTAGGCATCTGGAATGAGGAGCAAAAAAATGCCTGGAAAACCATTGTAGATTTCGTTCATGAACAGGATAGCAAAATCGGTATTCAGCTTTGGCATGCCGGAGGAAAGGGTAGTCTAAAACATCCTAATGAAGGTATGAAACCCTTAAGCCTGGAGGAAGGAGGTTGGGTTGTAAAAACCTGTTCTGCAACAGAACTGAACGGTGTACTATCGCAGGAGCTAACGATTGCCGAGATTGATGAATTAAAAATAAAATTTGTTGATGCCGCACGTCGTGCTGTTGAAGCTGGTTTTGATACAATTGAAATTCACGCCGGCCATGGTTATTTGTTTCATCAGTTCTATTCATCAGTTATTAACAAAAGGCAGGATGAATATGGCGGAACTTTTGAAAACCGGATCCGTCTTCTGGTGGAAACCATTAGAGAAATAAGAAAAGCAATTCCAGAGGGCATGCCGTTGCTGGTTAGAATCTCCGCAGTAGATTACATAGATACTGCAGATGCCTGGACTTTGGAAGATAGCGTTGCCCTTTCCAAAATACTGAAAGAAAACGGGGTGGATTTTATTACCGCATCTGGCGGAGGATTTACAAATGTAAGTCGTGACAAAGTTTTTCCGGGCTATCAGGTTCCTTTTGCAACAGCCATCAAGGTACAAACAGGCATTGCCACAGGCGCTGTCGGCATGATTACCGATGCAAAACAAGCAAATGAAATTATTGCTGATGGCAAGGCGGATCTGGTTGTGATTGCCAGGGAACATTTGCGGGATCCTTATTTTGCTATCCATTCGGCTAAGGAGTTGGAAATGGGCATCGAAGTGCCATGGCAATATAAAAGGGCTTTCAATTAGATTTATCAACGCGTCTCCCTATGGAAAATTCAGGTGCCTCTGTCGTAATTACCCACCATATACTGGAAGGTAAACAAAAAGAATACGAAAAATGGTTAGATGAAATCTTACCTGTTTCTAAACATGCAACAGGCTTTATCGATTTGCAGATCGTAAGGCCTATTCCTAAATTGACATTTGTTTATACTGTTATTATCCGCTTTGATACCATTGAAAACCTAAAAAACTGGATGGAATCTGAAGACCGGAAGCAACTCATTGAAAAGGCAAGCCCTTTCTTCAGAAAGAATGACAGATATCAAATAAAATCCGGCCTGGATTTTCTTTTCAATGCAGAAAATGAAGGTCATAAGGTGCCCGTTCGCTGGAAACAGTATCTGGTTACCTGGTCGGCAATTTATCCCTTATCGTTAATTATCCCGGTTTTGTTGTTGCCATTTTTAAGATGGCTGGGCATTCCGGTTAACCATTATCTTGATGCCTTTATAAATTCTGGTTGTATTGTTTTGCTGATGGTTTATGTGGTGATGCCAAACTACACCAGGTTAATTAAAAAATGGCTGTTTAAATGAGCTGATAAGAGCTGAAGTCCAATTTATTTATCATTAGATCTAAAGAATCACTGCTGTATGGCGGTGATTTTTGTTTTAGAGCAGTTTAGCAAGCAACATCTTGCATTTCTAACGATTCTTTTTGCCTGTTCACCGAATTAGAAAGTAAAGGGCTCTGATTCTGCGATAGATTTACAGCAGGAAAACAAACTATTTAATCAACCAAAGCCTAAAAATAATTTAACCATTTATTAATCTATTAAATCTATTGTTATGATTACCAGAAACATTAAAAAAGTAGCATGCATTGGTCTATATATATCGATGCTCATTACGGCACCACAATTATCTTTTGCACAAACAGCGGCTGTAAACACGTCTAAAATCTGGGGAAAAGTTGACGGCATTACCATCGAAGGAATGGTGCAAGGACCTTCAACCGAAACTACCCAATTGCAAATCGCATGTGTTTTTGAATATACAGAAGGTGATATCTTCAATTCGCCACCCGCTTTACCCGAAGCCGTTAATGGAATGGTTCATCTGGATAAAAGTTTAAATGGACTCATCACAGACCTCAGGAAATCCGGCAAATTCGCAGGTCATTCATTAGAAACTATATTAATCACGCCACCTTCAGGAACCATCGGTGCCAAAAAATTACTGCTTATCGGATTGGGCGACCGGAACAAATTCACTCCCCAACTAATGCAGCAGGTTGCCACCGTTGGTATGGAAGAAGCATTGCGCCTGGGTGTTGCAGAATA
The DNA here is from genome assembly GCF_003664035.1 of Pedobacter alluvionis. Lineage (GTDB taxonomy): Bacteria > Bacteroidota > Bacteroidia > Sphingobacteriales > Sphingobacteriaceae > Pedobacter > Pedobacter alluvionis. The sequence continues at coordinate 848,314 of NZ_RCCK01000011.1, read as the reverse complement.
TGCCTTTGCATCTGATTTGAAAGATGCCGGAATAGATTCACCAACTGCAGAAGTTGCAGGATATGGTGTTACCGGAGCAATCAATGCCTACCGTACCCAGGTTTATCTGAAGAATAAAAAGATGTCGAACCTGAAACCCATAAAGAAAATAACTTTACTGGCAGGCCCCGCTTTCTTCGTTACCGCCGGCGAAGGAATCACGAAAGCAATCGCAGCTTTTAATAATTAATTGTTCGTCAGTAGCATTAACTAATTGTCCAATTTCTTACAGATGGAACAGTCAATAATTCCCACATCAGGCTTGTACGCTTCCTTTGACACTGCGAGGATGCAGGAGCGTTTCGCGATATTTCTTGCCCTGATTGCTGGATATATTGATGCAACGGGGCTGATCAAGTGGAAAACCTATGTATCTTTTATGAGTGGGAACACAACACAATTAGGTGCCGCTCTGGCTAAAGGAAATTCAGGGATTGTATTCACATCGCTGACTGCAATTGCATCTTTTCTCCTCGGAGTTTATGCGGGTACCTGCCTGGCCTTCTGGAAAAGAAACCGAATGAAAAGGTTGCCTGTTTTTATCGTTTCAGGGGTATTGGCTTCTTATACAATAATTACTTTTTACCACACCATCAACGTTGGCCAATCTATAGGGATAATTACTTTTTCAATGGGAATTATGAATACGATCGTAACTTCAGTAGGTAACCAGAAGATAAACACGGATTTTGTTACAGGTACATTGAATAGTTTGGCTAGAAATACAGCTATATGGAGTATGACCAATAACGAAATGGAAAGAAAACAAAGCAAATCCAGTTCAATCCTTTTATTGCTTTTATGGGCTGGGTTTTTATCGGGTGCAGCTGGTGCTACTTTTCTGCTTCCCGTTTTGGCGAACTGGACGCTGATTCTTCCCGCATCTTTATTGCTCATCAGTTCAGTGTTCATTCCTATCCAATTATTAAATGCAAAACCTTAGTAAAACAAAATAATTATGTCACTAAAACCAGCGGTCAGCAATACCGACCATGCACAAGGCAATTTAAATGCCGATCTTGTTATCGTAGAATACGGAGATTACCAATGCCCTTATTGTGGCGCCGCTTATCCTGTTCTTAAAGAATTAATGAATCAGTTTGGAAGTCAGATTAAATTCGTTTTCAGGAACTTCCCACTATCTGAGATGCACGAATATGCAAGAGCTGCGGCGCTAGCTGCGGAAGCAGCGGCTTTACAGAATAAATTTTGGGAGATGCATGATGCCATTTACGAAAATCAGCAGAATTTGAACGAACATTTATTGTTGGAATTGGCAAAAGAATTGAAACTGGACATTCCTCAATTCAAAAGTGATATGGAAAGTTCTGAATTGAAAGATAAAGTTGATGAAGATTTTGCAAGTGGAATTGTCAGTGGAGTAAATGGAACGCCTTCATTCTATGTTAATGGTAAAAAGTTTGAAGGCACTGCTGAAGATTTATTTCAGTTGGTTGGTGCAGAAAAAGAATAACCAAATCAAATTGGAAGAAGATGAAATTAGCCTGATAAGACCAGACAATTTTATCATAGGTCAAGATTTAAACACCTTCACCAGTTTACTTTTGATAAACGATAAAATAAAAACCTTTAAAATAAATAATTACAAACACTAAAAACTTAAAACTATGAGTACGCTAAAATTAAAAGACGGAACAGAAATTTTCTACAAAGATCAAGGTCAGGGACCAACTTTAATGTTTCACCATGGATGGCCTTTATCATCAGATGACTGGGACGCACAGGTTATTTTTTTCCTGCAAAAGGGCTTCAGAGTGATTACACATGATAGGAGAGGTCACGGTCGGTCAAGCCAGGATATTTATGGACACGATATTGAAACTTATGCTGCCGATGCCGCTGAGTTGGTCGATTTTCTTGGCTTGCAGGACGTTGTTCACATCGGACATTCTACAGGTGGCGGCGAAGTAATCCGCTATGTTAATAAATATGCTAATGGCAGAGCCAAAAAAGCCGTATTAATCAGTGCAGTTCCGCCAATAATGGTACAAAGTGATAGCAACCCGGATGGCGTACCGATGTCCGTTTTCGATGGCATTAGAGAGCAAACGCTTAACAACAGGCAACAATTTTATATCGATTTAACGATTCCATTCTACGGATACAACAGGGAAGGTGCAGTTGTAAAAGAAGGTGTACAAAGGAACTGGTGGAGACAAGGCATGATGGGCGGCATAGTGGCTCATTATGAAGGTATAAAGGCATTTTCTGAAACTGATTTCAATGAAGATTTGAAAGCAGTTGATATTCCGGTTTTGGTATTACATGGGGAAGATGATCAGATTGTTCCTTATCAAAATGCCGGTGTTAAGTCTGCTAAGTTGTTAAAAAATGGTAAATTGATTACCTATCCTGGATTTCCTCACGGTATGCCGACTACGGAAGCCGCAACAATTAATAAGGATATTTTAGAATTCATCCAATCGTAATTCTGGTGTCGAGATAGCATTGATCACAATATCTGATTTTTAAATCAATAAAGCCCATTCTGGTAAACAGCATGGGCTTTTATAATGTCAGTACGTCACTGTTTTGGTTTTAATATACCGCAGATTTTTATTTGGAAAGATGAAAAGGTAGCGTAATTGATTTGCTAAAAATACATACTATGGTATAGACGGATAGCCTGATTCGTGCGAAAAATATTTGTAATGGGAAAAATGTACAAGACACTTGTCTTTATGTCCATTCCCTAGGGCCAGCATTCTCCCCATCTTTGTATTGTCAACAAACAACAAATATTTCAAACATTAATTTAAACATAGGAAACAATGAAAAATCTAATCTTAACAACAAGCCTAATCATTACCTTAATTACAAGCCAATTCGCTTTTTCACAAACTAAAAGAACTCCTGCATCTGCCGGAAGAGCAGAATATATAGAAGTTGAACCTGGTGTGAAACTTCATGTAACCGATCTTGGCGTAGGACAACCAATTGTACTGATTCATGGATGGCCACTTAGCGATGAAATGTATGAATATCAATATCAGTACCTGGTAAGAAAAGGTTTCAGGGTAATCGGTATTACATTACGTGGTTTCGGTAAATCTGATAAGCCTTATGGAAAATACAATTTTGATGTTTTTTCTGATGACATTTATGCTGTTCTCCATACCTTAAAAATAGAAAATGCTGTCTTAGGTGGTTTCTCTATGGGCGGTGCCGTTACCATCCATTATGTAAATAAATATAAATCTGCACATGTTAGCAAGCTTGCACTATTTGCAGCCGCGGCACCATCATGGAAACAACGCGCAGATTACAACTACGGAATATCTGAAGAAGGTGCTGCCGGGCTAATTAAACAAACCATAACCAACAGAGAAGATTTGATAGGTGGATTAGGTGCAGCATTTGCGGCCAAAGGCACAACACTTCCAAAAAATACAGAGAAATGGTTAGAGAATATCAATCTATCAGCAAGCCCTTATGTAGTTACCGAATCCATCAGTGCCCTTGGCGACTTGGATTTGCGCCCTGTGCTTAAAAACATAACCATCCCTGTAGCCATATTCCAGGGTACAAAAGATCAATTGATTGATTTTACCCTTGCAGAGCAATTACAAAAAGGTTTGAAAAACTCATACATTGTAAAATTCGAGAATAGCGGACATGCACTTTTTGTAGAGGAGATGGATAAATTTAATAGTGAACTTGAACAATTTGCGAAAAAATAGTCACAACGGTTCCCTGTAGGTTTATAATTTACCTGCGGGGAATTTTTGTTTTAGCCAGTATTAAATCATCACTAAGAATATTTTATCTTTAACTCACTTGAGTTGCGCTATTATGAAACAAAGCATTTTTGACGAAAACCTTAAAACCATCGGCATGTTAAATGTTGATTTACAAAGTATCGAAGTCATTAATTCTGAAGCATATAAATCCTATATCAAGGTGCTTTATCTTAACGAAGGATTTGAAATAAAAGTAGATTTCAATATATATAACACTTCTGGTCCAACATTATTCTTTATCAGTCCTAATCAGGTACTGAGTATCGAAAAACTTGGTGAGCAACCTGGTCGCTTAGTTTTTTATAACCGCGACTTTTATTGCATACAGTTGCATGATGAAGAAGTTGCCTGCGATGGGCTCTTGTTTAATAATATCAACAATATGCCAATGACGGTGATACCCGAGCAGGATGCTACTTTTATTGAATATTTGTTTTCGAGGATGGAAGACGAATTTGAATTGAAGGATGGTTCGCTGGAAGAAATGATCAGAACATATCTTAAACAGCTTTTGATCAAGTCGACCCGATTATGGAAAGTACAACACTTAGAGGGGGTGATGGCGGCCAGCCCCAATAATGACCTTGAGTTTTTCAGGAAATTTACACAATTGGTTGAAGCTCTCTATAAACAAAAGCATAATGTTGCCGACTATGCCGACTTGTTACTGATCGCACCAAAAACCCTCACTCATAGATTTAAGCGGCTGGGACTTCCTCAACCGAACGAAATCATTAAGAACAGGATAATATTAGAGGCAAAGCGGCTTCTGGTACATACCGATAAATCTGCAAAAGAGATCGCTTATAGCTTAGGCTATGATGATCCTGCATACTTTAGCAGGTTGTTTTTGATTAAAACCGGTGAACCACCATCTGGCTTCAGGTCTAAGTACCTAAGTGTGCAGGAAACGAAACAGGAATAATCTTTTGTAATTAGGTTACAGATTTCATAAAGCACTTGTTTGTTACCCAGAGTATTGTCGAATGGCCTAGTTTTGCGTTTTTGGCTTAATAAAGTCTCCTAAATAACTGCACTCTCCTGCTGCAACAGCATAAAAAGACGTTTTTGCATAATTAAATCTTAATTCTTTTAGGTAAGGGTTGTTGTAATTTGCCTTGATAAAGTTTTTCCATTTTACATCCTTTTTATCGTAATAATAAAATGAAAGCGGGTTTGCATTCATGATGATTTGTTTTTGCAAACATTTTGCCAGCATAAAGGTACATTTTGCTTTAAAATCGACATTGGTACTAAGTGCCCTGGCCTTTAAATACCATGCTTTTGCGGTTTGTGCTTTTTTGTAATCGCCATCGTATACATATTTTGCCGGGTTACTATTGTCGTATGATGACCAATCGTAACTGATTAAAAACCAACTGTTGCCATAGTAACCGGTTTGGTAAACGGCATTAGCCATTTTATAATAGTAAAGTGCTGCATTCTTTTTATCACTAATGGTTAATTTCTGCAAACGCAGCATTTCTGCTGCAAAAGCCTTTTTAGTAATTGATGCTTTCGCTGTTACATATTTTTTAGGATAATCGTTGATTGTTTCGATGAAAGGATTGGCATAAAGTTTTGCGTTGGACTCATCTCCATACCAGTTCTCTGGATTGAAGTATTTATAAGCTGGCGAAACCTTTGTAAACATTTGCACAGCCTTATCATATTGATGTGTTCGCAGATAAGTTGTACCATAAAGCTCATAAAAATCATCGTTTTTAAGCTGGTTTAAAGCCGAAGCCAATAAACCGGTTACATCATTCCCCGCTGCCTTGGTTTTATAAACGGCTAGGCCTTGCATACTTTTCGGACTTAAGTTTTTCTGCCAAAAAGCGATACTTTGGTAACTCATATTCTGGAAAAGCGAATTCTCTTTTAGCATTTTATATTCCAGATCACCTTTAACCATTGCTAGTGCTGCTTTTGCCGTATCGCCCATATTCAAATAAGCTGGTGCCAATATTTGTTGGTAGAAATTCCTGGTGGTTCTGCTAAAACGCTTTTCAGCCTGATCGCTATCATAATACTGTCTGTTTGACTGACTTTTGTTTTCTGCGAAACGTTTTTCGTCCAGCCATTTTAAAGTAGGCAATAGGTCATTTTCATTAAAAGGATTGCCTTTTTTGATGTTTTTAGCCTTAATTAATAAATCGGTAATGCGATATTGGTCGCGCAATCTTTCTGGTAATTTATCAGGTTTTAATAGCGCAAGGTAATTTGAAGCCATGAAATCTTTATTCTCCATCCACGATAAGTAGGCAGCTGTTAATGTACCCAATTCTGGCTGTGGATATTTTTTCTCCGTGGCCAGTTTTACGGCAAAATTCCTGATTTCATTCAGGTGTTTTAAGTTAATATTTTTTAAACTGTCTTTATATTTAGGATTGCCGTTATCCGAAAAGTAATAGTTATAACCAATTTTGGCAATGTCGTTTGCTTTAATAAGATCTTGCTCTAACTTATTTACTTCGCGTACCAACAGTGTTCCGTTAAGCTGGCTTTTCGGTTCGTATTGATAAACTTTATTCAAACTTTCTATTCCCGAATCGGCATTTCCGAATCCGTTTATGGCCCAGATATTGGCTTTTTCGTTATTGGTTTTGGCATATTTTAAAGCACCTTGAACAGGCGAACTCGTATAGTAATAATTTTTGTAAGCTTGTATCCTCCGCTCCGGATTGCTGGCAAAAACTTTGGAGAATAAAAAGGCAGATTCATCCGGATTGCCCAACCTGCGAATCGATCCGGCATATAATGCCAATGCCCAACCCTTAATTGCACTGTTTACCTTACTGGTTTTAATATACGTTTCGTAAGTTGATTTGCTCTCCGTATGCAAGCCTGCAAAATGAAACATACGTTCAGACTGGTAAGCATAACGTAATTTTAGAAAATCGTCTTTTGCAGTTTCCGTTAATTTTAAAGCTTCTTTGGCTTTTGACTCCATTGATGTGGTATCGCGTGGTTTTGGATCCCAAAGGTTGAAATTCACATTGGCTAAAGGTTCGCAGCTCTTGGCGAAAAGGTAATACTTTAAGGGCTCCTTGCGCTTGCTTAATGCTTGAATAAAACTGTTTTGTTGTAAACTATCAGGTAGTTGTGAAATGTTGCCATCAAAATTTACCAGCTTTACATCGGTGGCACTGTCTGTTTTATACATTACCTTTAATACATCCTCTTTTTTAACATTAAGGTATTTAGCCCATTCGCGGCTATTGATATCTGGCTCACTTTCTATGTCCGTTTCGCTGTTAAGGTAAACCATCTGATTATAGGCAAAAGGCGAATATTCATCACCTTCAATATTGTTATGAAAATAGGAAACATAATAATCATAGGGATCTATTTCACCGCCACAGGCAAAATTTACGGCAATTTCGCCGAAAAAGGTAATCAGGAATACACTAAAAACTAGCGATAACTTTTTGAAGGTTTTCATTGGTAAAATGTTTTAAAAGGTCGGTGTCTAAATGGTAGAAAACGAGATTCCGGTCTCTTGGAGCCAAATATCGGGATAAAAATCTGGAGGTAGCAAGTAAATCTTTAGCGGAAACCTGTTCCCATCTTACCACATCTCCTTTTTTCAACCCAGCGGCAGGATAATCAGTCAGTAAGTCGTATAGAATGGAATTTTCGCGCTGTTTAAAAAGCTTCTTATCATCGATCTGAGTTTTGCCGATCCGCTTAGAAATACCTGCATATTGTCCGTTCCTGAATACCACTGCCCATTCAAAAAGAGGTAAGGCAACATCAAGTGGCAGGGGGTATTGTTCAAGGTAATCTTTGAGGTATAGATCCATTTCATGCTGGTCCAATATCGAATTTTGATCACCGTATTTACGCAGGTTGCCCATGTTGTAACACATTAAAATAGCCTTTTCTACTGGCGGCACACCGCTTGATACAATATTTTTAACCTGATGCAGGCGCAGGGTTACCGAAATGGTCTTTCCCTTTAAAAGCGGATTCGCCTTTAATTGTTCGAGAAATTTAAAATACCTGTTTCTGGTGCCTTTGGTCCAATCGCAATCAATCTGAAGTTCACGATAACCTGGCTTTCCGGCCTGTTTTACCTTTGCAGCTACAAATTTGGCAATTCGATCGGCCATTACCATAGTTTGCATGGTGTCAATCTTATTAAAAACCTGGTTAACAATAAACACTACGGGTATAATATCGGGTTCTTTAGGTATGGGATCCGAAAATTTAATGGGCGAAACAGGTACGGGAAGTTGCAGGTCTGGATTAAAATCTACATCCATGATCCTTACATACAAAGATTTTGATTTAAACTGATTGAGATAAGCAGTTTCTGCCTTCTTATTCTGGTAATCTGTTTTCCAATAGTAAAAAGTAGGGTTAACAACTGTCTTTTGTTTGCAGCCAAAGAAGAGAAATATAAAAATAACTAAAATACTTATCTTGCGCATATCAATTTTATTAGCAAAAGTACTATAAAATGCGGGCAGTTTTACAAAGAGTTACACAAGCAAGTTGCACCGTTAATGGTGAGATTACAGGAGCAATTGAAACTGGATTTTTACTGTTATTGGGGATTGAGGATGCCGATACTTTAGAAGATCTGGATTGGTTAGCACAGAAAATTATCGGCATGCGTGTTTTTGGCGATGAAAATGGCATGATGAACAAAGCACTTGCCGACGTGAGCGGAGATATTTTACTGATTAGTCAGTTTACATTATTCGCCGCAACCAAAAAAGGGAACCGTCCAGGTTTTACAAGGGCCGCGCGACCAGATGTAGCCATTCCGCTATATGAGAAAATGATCGAAAAACTATCAGCTTTATTGGGTAAAAAAGTAAAAACCGGAATCTTTGGTGCCGATATGAAAATAGCTTTGTTAAATGATGGTCCGGTTACGATTTTGATTGATACAAAAAATAAGGAATAATTTTGAACATTATGGCGTAACTTATTAAGCCTTGAATGGTCAAAAAGCAATATTAATTTACTCCAAAACCTTTAACCTAAGCTAATATGAAGGATAAAAACCCGAGCCGTTTAACTGAATATGGTTGTCTGGTAATTTTTTTAGGGCTAAAACTAATTTTATCTTTTGTATTGGTTAATTCGGTTTACGAATTACAACGTGATGAATTCCTGCATTTAGATCAGGCCAACCACTTAGCTGCAGGTTTTACCTCAGTTCCGCCTCTAACCTCGCTTTTTTCATGGCTGATTAAAGCTTTTGGCAATGGTATTTTTATGGTAAAACTCGTGCCTGCATTAATGGGGGCCATAACCATATTGTATTGCTGGAAAATTGTCGGTTTTTTAAAAGGGAATTTATTGGCCAAATGTTTGGTTGCCGTAGCCTGTATATGTTCTTCTCTGCTTAGGCTAAATACCCTTTACCAGCCCAACTCTTTCGATGTTTTAGCCTGGACCGCAATATTCTATTATTTGCTGAGATATTTCGATCAAAAAAAAGCTAAATATCTGTATGCTTTTGCTGTTTTTGTGGCTTTGGGATTTTTAAACAAGTATAATGTCCTTTTTCTGATTATTGGTCTGTTACCAGCTATCATTATTTCCTCAAATCGAAAAATATTTGCCGATAAACACCTTTACCTATCAGTTTTACTGGCGCTTTTAATTATTTCTCCCAATATAATCTGGCAGATTAACCATCACTTCCCCGTGCTAACCCACATGAAACTTTTGCGGGCCACGCAATTGGTGCATGTAAACAGGATCGATTTTTTTATCGGACAGTTTCTCTTTTTTATCAGTTCAGTTTTTATACTTCTGGCAGGGATCGGAAGTTTGATTTTTTATAAAGATTTCAGGAAATACAGCTGGATTATTTTGACCTATATCATTACCCTAATCGTATTCAGCTATTTTAAAGCAAAAGATTATTATGCCCTGGGTTTATACCCGGTTTTACTGGCTTTCGGTGCTGTTTATTTAAGTAGGGTTTTAGCGAAGAGACCTATACTAACGGGCTTGCTGTTCGCTTTTAATATAGGCACGTTTATTTACCTGTTACCGCTTTTGATGCCGGTTTATAGCCCTGACGAAATTATTGCGCACCATAAAAGGTTTGAGCGGGTAGGTGCATTGCGCTGGGAAGATGGAAAAAATCACGAGTTGCCACAGGATTATGCAGATATGCAGGGCTGGAAAGAATTGGCCGCACTTGTTGATTCCGCTTACGGAAAAGTTAATGATAAATCTACTCTGTTGATACGTGCCGATAATTATGGACAGGCCGGCGCAATTAATTATTATTCAAAATATAAAAATATCAATGCGGTATCGTACAATGCCGATTATCTGTATTGGTTTAACATGGATAAGCCGGTTAAAGATTTAATTTTAATAGAATGGGCTGGTGATGAAGACCCTCAAAGGAAGAGAGAGCAACCATTATTTGATAAAATCACTAAAATTGGCGAATTGAAAAATCCTTATGCAAGAGAAAAAGGTGCGGCAGTTTTTTTACTGGAAGGCGCAAAAAAAGAAGTTACAGGTATCATAAAATCAGAAATAGAAGAAGAAAAAAATGACCATTAACGAAGCACAGGAAACGGTAGACCGTTGGATTAAAACTACAGGTATCCGTTATTTTAACGAATTAACCAATACTGCCATTTTAATGGAAGAAGTTGGGGAGGTTGCACGGATTATGGCCCGTAAATATGGCGAACAGTCGTTTAAAAAGAGTGATGAAGCCGTAAACCTGGCCGATGAAATGGCCGATGTAATATTTGTATTAATCTGTCTGGCAAATCAAACGGGTATAAACTTAACAGATGCTTTAGAAAAGAACCTCGCGAAAAAAAGCATACGCGATGCCGACAGGCATAAGAATAACGAGAAGCTTAAATAAGTCCGGAGTCCTTAGTAGGGAGTCCGAAGTCTAAGCGACGAACTCCATCAAACTTCTATAGGCAACAAAACGGTTTTTAAACTTTTCGTTTAATCCGGCCTGTAAGGCTGGTGCAAATTCTTCCTGGTATTTATTGTAGTTATCTAGTGTTTCTACAACGTACTGTGTACAGTAAGTAACCCCTTCATTAGGTGAATCAACAACTTTTAATAAACGGTTAGAAACAAACAGACCTGTTGCCATCACTTCAGGGATGTGAATATCCTGCATCCATTGTAACCATTCTTCGGCTGCTGCATCTTCGAGGATGAGCGTAACATTATATAAAAACATGCAACAAAGGTAGATAATATATAAATGTTAAAAAATTGAGTAAAGCAGATTTTATGCTTCAAGTGTTATTATCCAGTTAAATTCATAGTATCCTTATTTAGTGATACGAAATAACGCCGCTCAAAAACAGATAACTCAAGGCGCAATTACATTTACATGGGCTAATTACCGTACCAGGGTTTTAATTTTAGCCGGAAATTGCTTCATTTTGTTGTTAATGTTAACTATCATTGTAATGGAAGCATAAGTTATCTGCAGTATCATAATGATTACCATCACCACATCTTTAACTAAAGATCTTCAAGGAATTCTTGAACTTCAAAAGCAAAACCTAAAGCAGGATTTAACACCAGAGCAAATTAAAGCGCAAGGCTTTGTTACGGTTTCGCACTCGCTTGATGATCTGGAAAAAATGCATCAGCATGAACCCAATATTATTGCAAAAGATGGTGAATTGCTTGTTGCTTATGTGTTGGCCATGACCGAACAATCTAAAAATAACATTCCAAGACTGGTTGAAATGTACGAAAGTTTCGATCACATCATATATCAGGAGAAACCCATTTCTAATTATCATTATATTGTAGTTGGGCAGGTTTGCGTAGCGCAAGATTATAGAGGGAAAGGCCTATTTGATAAATGCTACTATGCCTATAAAGATTACTTTAAAAAGAAGTATGATTTCGCAATCACTGAAATTGCCAGTATTAATTTAAGATCAATGAATGCTCACAAGCGTATCGGATTTGAAGTGATTTATACTTATACAGATAGTAGCGATGTAGAATGGAATGTAGTGGTTTGGGATTGGAAACACTAATAGAGATAGGCGTTGGCGTTCATTAACCATTACGAATGAACCACTGAACTAACTAAACCCCATCTCCCCTTAAATTCCTGAATCTTTTTCTGGCCTCAGCGCTGAACATGCTTCCGGGATAATCTGTAATTAATTTCTGGAAATATATTTTCGCTTGTGCAATATCGTTCAGTTTCTTTTCGTACAGATCACCCAGTGTAAATAGTGCATCATCTGTCCAGATTCCTTCTTTAAAATCTTCGGCTACTTTTTTAAGGATATCAGTAGCTTTTTGAAAATCGTTCGCTTTAATAAAAATCCGCGCTTTACTCATCATTATTGCATCAGTTAAGCTATTTTGAGGATAGGCAATCGCAATGCTATCCATTTTTTTTACTGCTTTTTCGGGTAGATTTCTAAATAAGAGCATTTCTGCATCAGCATACATTTTTAAGGCGTTGCTATCAGCTGGTGTTTGGATATTATCGCTAATCAATAAACTCAGGTTTAATGCATCATTCGCAATAAGTTGTGAAGTAGCGGCCTTTAAAACCAAACACTGACCATTGCTGTATTCGAAATTGCCCTGATAAAAGGAGAGTTTGGCGCTGCGGAAACGGGCTTCGTTGCCTACAGGCTGACCTTCGAACTGTTTGCTTACCTGCTCGTACACTAAAAAAGCTTCCCAGGGTTGGTTGGTTAAAATGTAAATGTCGCCTAAATCGAGTTTTAGCTGGCCTAAGTCCTGATCGTTAATCCCAGGCATTTTTATTGCTTCTTCCAGTTCTTTTTCAGCATTTCCGGGTTGATTTAAATAATAAGCCTGCAAGTTTGCCAGTTTTTTTATGGCAAAAAGTGTGTTCCTGTTCTTGCCGTTTTCGCTTAACAATGCCTGATAATCTTTCGCCAGCAAATCAAGATCCGCGACTGTATATTTCCCTGTAGTACGTAAGTTGTACCTGGTATTCAGCATTTCTATTTTTGAAGGAAGATAATACTGGTTATCTTTTCCTTTGGTTAGCAGGTAATCGTAGGCTTTAATCGCGGTTTCATAAGCGCCATTATCAACAAAGGTATAAATGGCGTTAAACAGGGTACCCCCGTCAGCTTTGGTGCGTTTATCGTATGCGATAAGCTGGCGCAGGGCCATGTCAAATTCCTGTTGTTGAATATAGTTCCAGGTAAGTAACTGGATATAAATTTCGGCATCAGGCTCTTTCTGTACTTTTTTTAAAATGGCTATCTGAAAAATTTGATAATCGTTTTTATCTTCAAAAATAGAAGATAGTACAGCTTCAGCCTGCGGTAAAAGTTGTGGCATTGTTGCAAGTGCATCAAGATACTCTTGCATGAGCATGGGTTTATCCTTTTTAAAACGATAGATGTTTAACAGTTCGAAAGTGAAAGCCTGCTCGTTGCCTAGCAATTTTCGTCCTTGTTTAAAGGTTTGAACAGCAAAATCGTAATTTTCGAAACGATAAAAGCTGTTGGCCAGGTTTCTGATCCTAAATTCTTCTTTTGGTAGTTTTGAAATTACCTCATTAAAAATTTTATTGGCCGCCTGTACATCACCTTTTTCCTGGTGAAGTTTGCCCAAGGCTATGGGATAAAACTCGCTTTGTGGATTTTTTTTAATTTCCCTTTTAACCACTTTCTCTGCAACATCATAACGTTTCAATTTTAACAAGGCATTGAAGTAAATGTCGAAATAAGCTTCGTTATTGGGGATAGCATAGAGTTTTTCCAGTAACACAATTGCCTTTTCATATTCTCCATCCTGATAATATTGAATAGCCAGACTACTTTCATCTGGTGCAACCTGCTGGTTGGGACGAAAGATCTGCGCATTGGCCCCAAGCGATAGAAATAAGACTATGATGAAAAACAAGCGGTTCATAAACCCTAAATTATAAGTTTTAAATGTAACATTTTAATACTTCTTTAGCTAAACCGCCAATTGATATTAAACGTATTTTAAATGTTACCTGCATTTTATTTTGTAGATATTTTATAAATACTAAATTGAACCACGACTTATTATTGATTGCATAAGGTAACATTGTTGGTGTAAATCGGGGTTAAGTAGTTGTGATGCTTATTTTTGTCATCCCATAAAGAATTTATTTATGCTAAAAAGGATTTTTCTATTGTTAATGGTTGCATTGATTTGGGCTTGTAAAGGCACAAAACATGATACTATTCCTGTAGACGATTTTTTTAAAACACAGGATAAAGCCTACTATCGCATTTCTCCAGATGGGAAAAGTTTATCTTATTTAAAGCTTCATGATAAAAAACTTGATCTTTTTGCAGAAGATCTTGCCACCGGAAATAGCATTCAGTTAACCCATCTGAATGGGAAGAATATCAGTTTCCATTTCTGGACCAGCAACAATGAACTGATTTATTATACCGAGGATGGATCTAAAGAACGCAGATCTGATATTTTTGTGATCAATAAAGATGGGAGCAAGCAGGTGCAGTTGAGTGCCAATGAGAAAAACAGGCTGAGGGTGATAGAGGATCAGCTGATTGATGATAAATATATTATTGTAGCTTCCAATAAACGCGATTCGACCGTTTTTGATGTATACCGCTTAAACGTGCGTGATGGAAAAATGGAGATCGCTGCAAAAAATCCTGGTAATATTACTAAATGGATGACCGATAGTAAAGGTGTTCTTAAAATTGCCATTGCCAGCGATGGAGTGAACGAAACCCTGATGTACCGCGAAAAGGAAAATCAGGCTTTTGCACCCGTAATTACCAATAATTTCGAAACTACTTTTCAGCCAATTGCATTTTCAGAAGATCAACCGAATGTACTTTATGCGATCTCAAGTGTTAACCGCGATAAAAATGCACTGGTAGCGCTTGATTTAAAAAACGGTAAAGAAAAACAGGTTCTTTTTGCAAACGATACCTTAAACGTAGTAGATGCAACCTACTCCCGTTTCCGGAAAAAAATTCTTTTTGCAACTTGCGAAACCTGGAAAAGAGAAAAATTTTACCTTGATGACAGTACAAAAGTGGCTTACTCAAGGATTGATAAACTTTTACCCGGTACCGAATGGATAATTACTGATAGGGATAAAACGGATAAAGTTTTTGTGATACGCACCTTTACCGATAAAAATCCAGGGTCTTATTATTTGTATACGGCCGCTGACAAAAGGCTTAAAAAGCTTACCGATGTGAGTCCTTCCATTAAACCGGAAGATATGAATGCCATGAAGCCGATTTGTTTCAAAAGCCGCGATGGTTTAACCATTAATGGCTATTTAACCATGCCTAAAAATAAAAAGGCCGTTAACTTACCTGTGGTGGTGCTGCCTCACAATGGTCCTAAATCGAGAAATAGCTGGGGCTACAATGCTGAAGTACAGTTTTTAGCTAACAGAGGCTATGCCGTTTTGCAGGTAAATTACCGCGGCTCTACTGGTTATGGGAAATCATTTTTTGCTGCAGGTTTTAAACAATGGAGCGATAAAATACAGGAAGATGTTAACGACGGTGTTAAATGGCTGGTTACAAAAAAAATTGCTAATCCTAAAAAAATTGCCATTTACGGTAATGGTTTTGGGGGCTATATTGCTTTAAATTGTTTGTATAAAAATCCCGATCTTTATAAATGTGGCGGATCAAATTCTGGCGTGATTAACCTTTTTAGTTACCTGAAAACTTTTCCTCCATTTTTAAAGGCCAAATTACAGATGTACTATGAAATTGTAGGCAATCCGATAACCGAAACCGATTATATGCGTTTTGCTTCACCTGTTTTTCATGCAGACCGGTTTAAATCTCCTGTCTTTATTGCTCAAAACCCTAAAGACCCAAGTGTTAATGTAGCAGAAGGCGTACAGTTTATCAAAGAACTTAAAAAAAGGAATGTTCAGGTTACTTATATCGAAAAAGAGGAAGGCCCCGATCCTGTAGTGCGCCAACAGAGCAGAACGGCTTTGTACAAAGCCCTTGAAGAGTTTTTAAAAGAAAATCTAGGTAAGAAATAGGTATGGCCTTAGATAAAAAAAGCAGTTACCGTAAAAATTTCTCCTTAGGTGTAACCTTCATTGTACTCATCTCTATTCTTTTTATCCTATCGCTTTTTCTTGCGTTCAACTATAGCAAAAAATCGATAGAGAATGATTTTGTTTCCGAAAAGGTAAATGTACTTGAACAAAGTATTAAGCCTTACAATGATTTTTTCCAGAACAAAATGCCTGAAATTTCTTATTACAATGGCTATCTGGATTCCTCTACTGCAGCAAAATTTGTTGATACCGTGATCTTAAAATACCCCTTTATCTCGAAGGTTACTTTTTACGATACAGAAGTAAAGAATGTACCTGTTAAAGATGGGATCAATGCAAATCACCTGGGTATCGGGCCAAAAGCTATTTTCCAGTTTGGGAAAGGGGTAAAGCCCGATTCGGTAAAGTTGTATTCAG
Organism: Pedobacter alluvionis; assembly: GCF_003664035.1. Classification (GTDB taxonomy): domain Bacteria; phylum Bacteroidota; class Bacteroidia; order Sphingobacteriales; family Sphingobacteriaceae; genus Pedobacter; species Pedobacter alluvionis. Next base: position 832,072 of record NZ_RCCK01000011.1, on the reverse strand, counting down.
AAGATGATACGCGATCTTTTAATGTGGGAAGTGATTTTAATGCAATCGCGATTAAACTTGCCACTTTTGTGGAGGATCTCGATACCGCATCAGTACCTACACAAGAAGAACTGTTTACCAACTTTTCTATTGTTAATTCTAATGAAAATAAAATTACTTACTTAAATATTCCCCGGCGGGAGGATTTAAGGGTTTATAAGGAGATGATCAGGCGGAAGTTAAATCCGGCACCTGTTTATCAACAGGATGTACTGGTTTTTAATCTTGACGCGCATAAAATTAAAATCATCAATACCAGACCATTGTTGTACCAAACGATCAGGATTGAACCGCTAACGTATGATCCGATTGATACCTCAGACGAAAATATTAATACTGAAATAGCGCTGCCGGGTGCATTTTCTGATTTCAAGTTATACCTCATTTCATCAAAATCTTACATCAAAAAAGAAATTTTTATTTACTTCATGCCAATTGCCCTGGTGCTATTGCTGGTATATGGGGTGCTTTTATTGGTTGCTTTTTTGATTTACCGTAATCTGAACATCAATAGTAAAATGTTTAAGTTGCAGTACGATTTTGTGAATAACCTAACGCATGAGTTTAAAACACCCGTTAGCGTAATTAAAATCGCAGGAAACAACATTAAAAGTGCTGCTACCTTAAGCCAAAAAGAGCAGCAGCTTTATGGCAAGATCCTGGACGAAGAAGCCGACAAACTCAATGGTTTAATGAACAAATTATTAGCCTTTACACAAATTGAAAATAAGGCAATTAAACTAAACCAGGAAGAAGTTAATATTGTTGATTTTATTGAAAGTACGATCGAATCGCATACGTTAAAGCATCCCGATTTTAAGATTACTTATGAAGTGCTGGGATTTAAAACCTTTATTACCGACCCGGTGTTATTAGGGAGTTTATTCGATAACCTGGCGGAGAACGCCTACAAATATTCAAAACCGGAACAGAAAAAATTACACATTAGCGCAAAGCTGATTAAAGGAGTATTGGTTTTCCGCTTTGTCGATAAAGGGATAGGGATCGCATCGTCAGAATTAAACAATATATTTAAGAAGTTTTTCAGGATCCAGAATGAATATAACCAGATGGGTAGCGTAGGTCTGGGTTTGGCATTCTGCAAAGAACTGGTTAACTTTATGGAGGGAGAAATCTCTGTAAAAAGTAAAGTAGGGAGCGGTACGGAGTTTAAAATCGTGCTGCCATACAATAATTAAATTTTAGAGGTTGAAAAGTTAAAGGTTGGAAAGTTGAATTAACCTTCAAACATAGCAACGTTTCAGCATTACAATGTAAACACACATAAATGTCTAAAGAAGTAAAAATATTAATCGTAGAAGATGATGAAAATCTTCGCTTTCTGGTAGCCCACCGTTTAAAGGCTGAAGGATATACTGTGCTCGAAGCAAATGATGGTGAAGCTGGTGAAAGGATGATTTTAGCCGATCAGCCTGATATTGTTTTATTGGATTGGATGATGCCTGGCAAACAGGGAGGAGAGGTTTGTGAGAATGTGCGCAAGCAAGGTTTCGAAAACCTGGTGATTATGATGACCGCAAAGGCCCAGGATATAGATAAAATTGATGCTTATAATTTTGGTGCATCTGATTACATCACCAAGCCATTTAATATGGATGTTTTGGTAGCCATGTTGGAGAGCAAGGTGAAGTTTATCGTAAATAAGGATTCGGCCGAAATTCACCGTTTTGGCAATATGGAACATCATCCTAACATTCATACGTTGTTTAGGGATGGAAAGAAAATCGAATTAACGATATTGGAAAACCGCATCCTCCTTTATTTCCTGCGTAATCCAGGCAAAGTAATCAACCGTGATGAATTAATGTTGGTGGTGTGGGGTTACAACTCTGATGTAAACACCCGTACGCTTGATATGCATATTGTGCGCTTGCGTAAAAAAATAGAATTGAATCCTGATAATCCACAGTTGCTGCAAACGGTTAGAGGGGTAGGTTATCGCTTTAACGCGGGATAATTACATTGTGCCGTCAGATGTTGCCATCTGACTGTTAAATGAGTGTCAGATGGTAACATCTGACACCACTATGAATTTCGACCTAGTGGAGAAGTCTATAAGGTGATTTGCTTAAATCTCTTTTATAGATTTCTCCATTTCGTTGCACTTCAGTCGAAATGACGAATTTTATTTACTATGCCCTTTTAAGGGTAAATATAGTTATCTCAGGTAAAATCCCAACCCTGCCCGGATAACCCAGAAAACCGTAGCCTACATTAACGTAAAGCTGTTGTTTTTGCTCCTGATATAGACCTGCCCATTCTTTGTAAATGTATTGGACCGGGCTCCATTGCATCTCCTTTAATCGAACGCCAAACTGCATGCCGTGCGTGTGGCCACTAAACATGGCGTCTATTTGCGGATATTTCTTTAAAACCTCTCCGCGCCAGTGCGATGGGTCGTGACTAAGCAAAAGTTTAACCGGTAAATCATCCGTGTTTTGAACCGCCAGTTCCATTTTTCCATATTTAGGAAAACGGCCCATTCCCCAGTTTTCAATACCTAAAATGCCGATTTCTTCTCCGTCAACCTTCAGTCTGCGGTTTTCGTTCATCAATAAATCGTAACCCATTATTTTATGTACATCAACCATATCTTTCAGGTTTTTTACCTTTGCAGGAGATGACTCCTTCCCAAAATAATAATCACCGTAATCGTGGTTGCCTAATGATGAATATACACCGAGTGGTGCTTTTACTTTCGAAAATATATCCTGGTAATCCCTTACTTCGTTGGTGAGGTTGTTTACTAAATCTCCGGTAAAAAAGATAAAATCAGGCTTTTCTCCTAATAACATTTCCACCCCGCCTTTAACTGCGGTTTTATTGTAGAAACTACCCGAATGAATGTCAGAAATTTGCCCCATGGTAATGCCATCAAATGCCTTTGGCAGATTAGGAAGAATTAAGTTAACTCTTCTCACCTGGTAATCATAAGCACCAGAAATAATGCCCCAGCTTAAAGAGGTTAAAGGAACTGCAGCGGCAACTAAGCCTGCTTTTACCAAAAATTGTGAACGTGATATTGGTTCTGCCTCGCTAACTGGCTGGTCTTTTATGATTTGTTTTTTTCTGAAAAGTTTGATGAATAATCTTCGTAAATCATCCAGAATTAGAAATGGCAGCATCGCCATTTTACAGGCTACTGTTAAAAAGAAAGCGACTAGAATGATGGCTCTAAGCGTAAGGAAAAGATTAAGGTAAATTCCTGCGAAAACACCAATAATTAACAAAACGCTATAACTCCAATATAAAATACCGAAGATTTTTTTTGTTCCTGGTTTCCATTTAAAAACTGAAACAATGGCTTTAAAAAAATAAATATCAAAGGCTGTAATGAGTATGCAGGCTGCAATGATGAAAGGTAATCTTCCCATTATATATTCGGGTTTGTAAATAAAAAAGCTTCGACAGATTCTTCTTTAGGGGAAGAATTTGTCAAAGCTAATCAAATTAGAGAAATTCAATATTATCTGAAATCGTCTTCATCCTCTTCTTCGTCAAATTCGGCATTAAATAAACTGCCAAACATATCAGAAAAGCCGAAGCCACCATTTAAAAAGTTTTTGCTCAATTGTGAATATTCGGCTAAACCATGTAATACAAATTCCATTAAGAGCAGCGTCTGGTTTTCGCTAAGTTTGGGATGAAATTTCCTGACCAGATCGTATAAGCCCGGTACCAGCATCAATGCCTTCTTGTATTGCGAATTGGTTAAAGTATCTGTAACATCAACATTATTACCTTCAGTAAACCATTCAGTTACTTCAGTATAAGGATTTGCCGTTTTACTTTTCTTTGCCTTTTCAGGGTCGGGGAAATAACGGGCAAATAAGGTTTTAACTGCCTTGCCTATTAAGGTTGTTGCTACGTGAGCTGGTCCTTCAAGTTCTCCCTCGTACACCAGTTCTATTTTACCCGTTATGGCCGGGATAATTCCTGCAAGATCAGATAAACGTACAAAAGTATTTTTCTCGCCTGAGATCAGCATTCTTCTCTCGGCAGTGCTGATTAAATTTTCATAAGCAGAGATCGTTAATCTTGCCGATACACCCGATTTCTGGTCGATATATTCACTTTTACGGGCTTCGAAAGCAATCTGCTCTATCAAATCCTTCACCAATCCATCAGCCTCGATATTGGCTTTCTGATCAGCTGTTAATCTGGCTTCCTGGAAGGTGATTTTGCGCGAAATTTCGACAGTCTTTGGGTAGTGAGTTAAAATCTGACTTTCAATCCTATCTTTTAGCGGCGTAACAATACTTCCACGGTTGGTATAATCCTCAGGGTTTGCAGTAAATACAAACTGGATATCCAGAGGCAAACGCAATTTGAAACCGCGGATCTGGATATCTTTTTCCTGTAACATGTTAAATAATGCCACCTGGATTCGTGCCTGTAGATCGGGTAGCTCATTAATCACGAAAATGCTGCGGTGTGCACGTGGAATTAAACCAAAGTGGATTACACGTTCATCATTATAGGTTAACTTTAGGGTAGCGGCCTTTATAGGGTCAACATCGCCAATTAAATCGGCAACCGTAACATCTGGTGTCGCCAGTTTTTCAGTATACCTTTCGCTGCGGTGCAACCAGGCAATTTCGGTGTCGTCACCCTTTGTGGCAATTTCGTTTTTAGCATACCATGAAATTGGGTTCAACGGGTCATCAAAAATTTCACTTCCGGCAACATACGGTACATATTCGTCCAGTAAGTTTACCATTAAACGGGCAATACGTGTTTTTGCCTGCCCGCGTAAGCCCAAAAGTAAAATATTATGACGCGATAAAATGGCCGTTTGCAGCTCAGGAATTACGGTTTCATCATAACCGATAATGCCTTCGAATTCTGTTTTTTTATCACGCAGGACTTTAATCAGATTTTCTCTGAGCTCTTCTTTTACCGATCTTGATTTATATCCTGTAGTTTTTAATTCGCCTAATGTTTTTTCTTGCATTTTTTTTTATTTATCTGAAAGTCCGAAAAGTCTGAGGTCCGAGGCTTGGATAATTAGCGATTGCACTATATCTTCCGACTTCGGACTAAAGAATTTCGACTATTTTACAGTTTTTCTTCTATTTTTAATGTAATCTTCAAAGATGTACTCTCCCAAGCCATTTAACGAGCTATAAAAAGCCCTGCCACCATTAATTTCTGTAAACTGGCGCACAAACTGTTGCAGGTAAGGGTCTTTCGCAATCATAAATGTCGTAATTGGAATCTTTAAACGCTTACATTGCGCCGCCATGTTCAGGGTTTTGTTAATTACCTTTCTATCCAAACCCATACTGTTTTTATAGTATTTGCCATTTTCCTTTAAACAGGTTGGTTTTCCGTCCGTAATCATGAAAATCTGTTTATTATGGGTTTTTCTTCTGCGGAGTAAATCTGCAGCCAATTCTAATCCTGCATAAGTATTGGTGTGGTAAGGGCCAACCTGTAAATAAGGCAGGTCTTTAACACTAATCGGCCAGGCGTCATTTCCGAAAACTACAATATCTAAAGTATCTTTAGGATACTTCGTTTTAATCAGCTCGGCTAAAGCCATGGCAACCTTTTTTGCTGGGGTAATGCGGTCTTCGCCATATAATATCATGGAATGCGAAATGTCTATCATCAATACCGTAGAAGTTAAAGTTTTAAAATCCTTTTCCTCTACCTCCAAATCTCTGTCGGTTAATGTGAAATCGCCTATTCCATGGTTTATTTGAGCATTTTGGATAGAGGCTGTCATATCAATTTGGTCTAAACTATCGCCAAAACTATACTCCCGCCTATCCGCATTTTTCTCTTCGCCAATACCAGATTGGTTACTGTTGTGGTTACCGCGACCAGATTTTTTCAGTTTGCCAAAAATTTCGTCTAGGGCAGACTTGCGGATGGTCTGCTCGGTTTTGGCCGTAATTTTAAACTCTCCGGATTGATTGTCTTCCGTAAGATAACCTTTGTCTTTAAGATCGTCTATAAAATTACCGATGCCATAATCATTATTGGTTAATTTATATTGTTTGTCGAGCTCGTTCAGCCAGCTTAAAGCCTCCGCCGCATCTCCGGCTGTATAATTCAGCAGTTCGCTGAATAATTTCAGCAACTCATCAAACCCACCCTTTGGCGCGTCGCCCGGCTTATAATCAGAAAAACGAAAACCTCTCATGTGCTTATATTAACGATTTATCGAAGATAAAAGTTTCGATTTGCATTAATTTAAGCGCGGTGTCATATTTGGTGCGACGCAAAGACCTCGCAGGTTTTTAAAACCTGCGAGGTCTAAACTAAAAATTGCCAGCTGATCTGACCTTTTTCAAAAACCTAAAGATCTTATCCCAGCGCCATGTGGTAAATCTTTTTATTATATTCAGGATTTGCACCAGGCTGCGATGCTACAAATGCGCCAACTTTGCAGGCATTATCCAAAGTGGTTTCCATGGGGTAACCTTGCAGGTAGCAGGCAATAAATGTGGCTAAAAAGGCATCTCCTGCACCAACAGTATCGGCCACCTGTACCTTGTAACCAGGGTGTTTAAACAGTTTGCCTTCTTTTAAAACACAAGCACCTTTATCACCTAATGTCAGGCAGATGATTTCAATATTGAACTGACTGGAAAGCTGTTTTAACAACTGTTCATCAGTATTTCCCGTTAAACCAAATGTTTCTTTTACCCAAACAATTTCATCCTCGTTTATTTTAAGGATATCTGCTTTTGCCAACAGCTCCTCAATTAATTCTTTTGAATAAAAAGGAGCCCGGAGATTGATGTCGAATATTTTGGTCCTGGCATTTTCTAAAAGTGCCAGAATGGTTTTTTTAGATTTTTCTTCCCTGCAGGTTAAACTACAATATACTAATGCATCTGCCTGTTTTACAGCTAATGTGTTTTCCTCTGTGATTTTGATCTCATCCCATGCTACGGGTTGTTTAATGGTATAAGTAGCCTGATGATTTTCGTCCAGCTGTATCACCACTGTGCTGGTTGGTAATTCATGGTTAACTTGGATCAAATCTGTTGCAAAATGATTGCCGGCTAGAAAATTGAATAGTTCTTTGCCGTTTTCATCATTTCCTATGGCACTAATAAAGCGGCTCTCTATCCCTTGTTTGTGTAAATTAAGCGCAACGTTCATGCTCGAGCCGCCAGCTTTTTTGCCTTCTGGAAAAACATCCCATAGTATTTCGCCAATCGTGATTACTTTATTTTGCATAGAAGATTTATAGATATGTAAATAAAGAATTTTTACGCATTGAACAAAATAATTTGTTTCATATCTTTAATTTTTACCTCAACTCAATTAACCATGAAAAAAATACTTGTAATTGCATTGTTTTTAGTTTCCTTTAGCGCTTTTGCTCAAAATGACAAAGATAAACAGGCCATACTTAATTTGCTCGAAAAGCAACGTACTGACTGGAACAAAGGAGATGTTGAAGCTTTTATGCAGGGCTATGAAAAATCAGATAGTTTACTTTTTGTAGGTAAAAGCGGACCAACTTACGGCTGGCAAAAAACGCTTGATAATTATAAAAAAGGCTATCCGGATAAATCTGCTATGGGTTTTTTAGTGTTTGGCATAAAAAAGGTAGATTTTTTAAACCCTGATCTGGCTTTTGTATTGGGTAGCTGGAATGTTAAACGCGAAAAAGACGAACTTAAAGGTTATTTTACCCTCTTAATTAAAAAGATTAAAGGCGAATGGAAAGTAGTTGCCGATCATAGTTCATAAGCAGTATTTACAAGTGAAAAATATATTTGGAGTTATCATCTCTTTGCTACTGTTTGCTTCGTGCAATTACTCTTCAAGTCGTAAAGATCAACCTGTACTTTATAAAAAAAGCGGGCTGAGTTTTATGTTACCCAACAAATATTGGAAAATAAAAAAAGACAGGGCGGTTGAAGGGGCAAAAGGTATTCGCCTGATCTCCGCGGAAAATGATGAGCCCTTAAGCAAGGATGCTTATCTGATTTTGACGGAAATTAATAAAGACCTTAATCTAAACTCATTCCTGGAAAAAACCATTCGTTCTTGCAGAAGTAGTTATCAGCAAAGAAAGATAGCTTTTGGATTGCTCGATACCGCTCGCAATATTAAAATTGGAAATAAAGAAGTGCTTAGGATTGGTTTTGAAACCTCAATCATAGCAAATAGAAATATTGGGAGTATCACTCTTTTTAAACTCAAAGGTAAAACCTATTCTTTCATGTTCTTTGGCGAAGCAATAGAAGCTAAGAATCATCAAAAGCTAGTCGATTCGATGATCAGCTCTTTTAAGGTAGATTATTGAGAGGTTATTAATAATTAAAGTTGGACAATTAATCTAAATATGTCCTTATTTTTAACTGCGACTGGCAAGTTGAGTATTTTAATGCTGTAGCAGTATTTAAGGGCGATAAAATCGCCCTTCTCATGCATCCCCGTTGCAAACGGTGACGATTATTTACTCGCCCAACCTAAAATCCTTATAATAATAATCTTTATCTGCATCTGTTAACTGGCGGATTACCCTGCATGGGTTTCCTGCGGCGAATACATTATCCGGAATATCCCTCGTAACCACACTTCCTGATCCGATAACCACATTAGACCCAATTTTGACACCCGGATTAATTACTACGTTTCCACCGATCCAAACACTGTTGCCTATGGTAACTTCTTGTGCCCATTCGTATTCCTGATCTCTTAAATGCGCATGCATTGGATGTCCGGCAGTATAAATGGCTACATTTGGTGCAATAAAAACGCTGTTACCAATACTTACCTTGGCACAATCTAAAATAACAAGGTTAAAATTTGCATAAAAGTTATCGCCAATTTCGATGTTATATCCGTAATCACATCTAAATGGAGGCTCAACGTAGAACATTCTTTCTGTTTTTCCGAACAATCTTTTTAGTAATTCTTTTCGCTGCTTGATAAATTTTGGTGCAAGGTTATTAAACTCGAAAACAATTTCACGGGCTTTTAATCTTTCTTTCGAAAGTTCTTCGCCTCCAGCCTGATAAGCTTTGCCTGCCAGCATTTTTTGTTTTTCAGTAAGTATATTGGTATCCATTCGTAATCTGATTTCTTAATTTGCACTGTGATTCGCAATAATAACAAAAACGGGGCTATTGTTACCAATGCCCCGTTGTATTTTAATTTTTAATGTTTTTACGGTCTGCCTTTGGCTAAAGCCTTTTCAGCTATTTTAACTGCTTTTTTCTCTCTCCAATGGGCGTATTTTTCTTTGAAAGTCATTTTAATCAAACTGTCAATTGCACCATGTGTAAATAAACTCCAAACGCTGGCCACTTTACGTGTAATCGATTGGTCCCAGGCCCTTAAACTAAGTGAGAATGAACCATCCAGATATTTCATCCAGTGCCACATTCCGGTTGGCATAAATAAAGTATCGCCATGCTCTAAAAAAACTTCATAACCTTCAACACCATTTAGTGCCGGAAATTTTTCGAAATCAGGGTTGGCCACATCGTAATCTTCCAAAGCGTATGTTGCATTTGGCAGGCAATACAATCTGTCTTTCCATTTGTTATCGAATAAAATAATATGTTTCCTGCCACCGAAGTGGGTATGGAAAATATGTGGTAAATCGATATCGTAATGTAAAAACGTTACCGAGTTAGAACCACCAAAAAACATGGCAGGCATACTTTCAATAAAGCCACCCATTAAATCTTTAGGGATTTTTACATCATTGATTAAACTAGGTACTTTTTTAAACAGGTTAAAAAAGAATATACGCAGTTCGGTTGGCTCACGTTTGATTAAGTCAAGGTAATCGCCAAATTTCATGTGTGCTGTAGCAGCGTTAATTGGTTTTGACGGATCGGCTTTGGAGTTGTCGTAAAGTGGAACTTCAAGCTCGCCACCAATTTCTTTTAGATATTCAGTCGTCCATTTTTCTCTGGCAGGCCAATCTTTAGTTAGGCCTTTGATTACTAACGGACGTTTGGTTTTCAGATAATTTTTCTTAAAATCTTCGGGAGTGATGCTCTCAACGATATCAACAGGTTTTAAAATGAAACTCATGCGCTTAAAATCGGTTATTTGTGCCGAACAACAAATGTGTAAATTTTATTTTACAAAATTGATGTTAGCAGGTAAATGTGACTAAAATCACGTAATCTAAATTAGCAAATACTTAACAATTTAATAATTAGGCTTCAACTTTATTTTTAACAATTTCAGCATAAGCAGCATCCCAAAGGTCTATCCTTTTTTGTAATGCCTGTTTTGCGGTTTCTTCTGCCTCAGTCCAAAAGGCTTCATCTTTTTCACAAAGCTTCTCCGTCATGGAGAGTGCTAAATGGCTATGGTGATCGCCATCCACTTCTATATGGCGCTCCAGGTAATATTTAAAGATTGAAACTTTGTCAGCCTGCGTGCTATTCAAGTCATTTACCATGCTAAAAAACATGTTTGGAATTAAATCTTCACGGCCAAAGGTAAAGCTGGCAGCTTGTAAATGTGTTTTTCCACTGTTAATGGTTTCGAAAGTGGCATTAACAAAATCCTTTGCAGTTGCAGGTACCCCGGCAATTTCAAAAGCCTCATTAAAGCTTTTTCCGTTTTTTAGTTCCTGTAAAAAGGTATTGATCGGTTTCGTATTGGCACCGCATTGATTCATTGCATCCAGATAGAGTTCGAAGTGGCTCTTTATTTCTCCGTTAGCATCCACATCAGATTCTTCGCCCGCTACAATTTCATTAATGAGTTGCCTGGTAACAGGATCTCCTACCGGGAACCAGGGTAAGGTAGTACAGGTTAAATTAATTTGTAAGGCTTTAAGCAGCGACATAAAATCCCAAACTGCGAAAATATGGTGTTCCATAAAAATGCGGAGGTCTTCCAGTTCACTAATTGCCGAATAAACCTTATGGTTAATAATCTCTTGCCTAAGTGGCTCTATTTCTTTTTGGATTTTTATAATATTGGAATGCATACTTAAGTTTGGTGTATGGAGTGTTGAGTTTGGAATCCAAACCTCATCACCCAATTTAATCGTTCGCTTCTATTCTTTTTGCTGTAGGTACTTATATTGATAGTAGCTACCAAAAAGTCTGCGAATTTACGCGGTAAAATTAAGTTATACAACCTTTTATCCCGAGTAATTAATGATGAAAAATTTAGTCAATATTTTTTCTAAATTAAAAAGAGGCTTGGCTTAATCCTCTTTTTAATATAAAAGCACAAACGTTCTGACTTTCGCCAGAACGTTTGTGCTAATGATAAGGATATATTTAAATGTTATTTCGGCATTAAAACAGTATCAATCACATGGATTACACCATTTTTCTGGTAAACATCTGCAATGGTTACAGTACTCATTCCACCTTTTTCGTCTTTTAGAACTAGTTTTTTACCTTCCATCCAAGCCCAAAGTTTACCACCTTCTACTGTTGTAAGTTCGGCTTTGCCACCGCCAGCTTTAATTGCTTTTGCAATTGCTTTGCTATCCATTTTACCGGCAACAACGTGATAAGTTAAAATTTTAGTCAGGGTTGCTTTGTTTTCTGGTTTAACCAGGTTGTTTACAGTTCCTGCAGGAAGTTTATCAAACGCAGCATTTGTTGGTGCAAAAACAGTAAAAGGACCAGCACTTTTTAAAGTTTCTACCAAGCCAGCTGCTTTAACTGCCGCTACCAAAGTAGTGTGGTCTTTTGAGTTTACAGCATTGTCTACAATATCCTTAGTCGAATACATGGCTGCGCCACCAACCATTGGATTTTTTTGAGCGTAAACTTGTGTTGTGAATGCCATTGTAATTACGGCGAATACGGATAAGATTAAATTTTTCATTATTTCTAATTTTAAGTTTCTGTTATTTGGTTCCATTTACGACGGATTACAGATACTTGGTTTTTAGAAATGAAAATTATTATTTAATTGATTGATTATGAGATTGTTAATTTTTGTTTTTTTGATTTGTAAAGGTGCTGTTGTGGTTCTTTGGGAAGAGCAGCCCCGCTTTTCACTACTTTCGATGAAGAATCGAAACCGCTTCAATCCGGGTTTATTTAACAAAGGTCTGTTCTTAACTTGACCCGCGATTTGACCGATCCATAGTGCTTTTGAAAATCGCTGTTAAACGCCAACCGCAAAACGCTCCCCGCTAATTCACCTTCGCCGTTCTTACTTTTTTAGAAAAAATATTTGGAAAAAAACGTTTCAATAAAACCGCTCTTGTTTCTTTTCCACCAATGTAAACTTCTTCTTTTTTATTGTGGATGGCCTGTACAATCTGTTTGGCACAATTGGCAGGTGTCATCGCATTTTCATGTGCTTCGCCCATGATATTTAATGGCTTCCCATCTGCGGTGAGTGCATTATAGGTTACATTGGTTTTAATAAATCCTGGGCAGATAATCGTAATATCAATGTTTTTGTCGTAAACTTCTGATCGGAGCGAATCAAAATAACCATGCAGGGCATGTTTTGATGCTGCGTAACTAGAACGCAATTTCGTGCCGAATTTCCCAACAAGACTACTAATTACAGCGATCTGTCCACCGCCGTTGGCTATCATTAAGGGTAAAACCGCTTTACTGAGTACAACTGTTCCCCAAAAATTGGTATTCATAATTTGTTGTTCAGTTTCCAGGTTGGTTTCTAAGGCTAAACTTCGCTGGCTCACACCTCCGCTATTGATCAATAGATCTATCTTACCAAAAATACGGATGGCATCGGTAGCTTTGTTTTCGAGTGTAGTTGTTTCACTTAAATCGAATGGGAGAACGTGGACATTAAACGAATTTTGACAGTTTCCTTTAACGCGGAACAATTCGTCGCGGTTTCTTCCTGAAATAATCAGTTTGTCGCCTGCTTTAAAATATTCATATACCAGGGCCTCGCCAATACCTGATGATGCACCTGTAATCCATACAATTTTTGACATATATTTTAATTAATTATTGAATGATTGAGTTTTGAATGAGTGAATGTTGTTTTGATCGCTAAATCAGTCATTCTCTAATTCAAGCCTTCTCAATTCACTCATTCATTCCCTACAATAAATAATTCCGAAGCAATATGATCGGCAAACAATTTTCCGTTCTGACTTAAACAAATCTTATCGCCATCAATCATCAGCCAGTCTTTATCTTCGAAATTTTTAAGATTATCTTTTGTCTCTTCCAAAAAATCTTTACCGAAATCGGCATTTATTTTTTGTAAATCAGTTCCCCACATGGTTCTGAGCGAAGTCATGATGTATTCATTAAACCTGTCATTTAAACTCAGTTCTTCAGCAATTTCAGGAAGCTTGCCATTACCCAATGTTTCCATGTACAAGGCATTATTAGCAGGGTTCATATAACGGTTCTGTCCATTAAAGCCATGTGCCGATGGACCTATGCCGATATAATCTACGCCTTTCCAATAATTGGTGTTGTGCACGGCATAGTGGTTTGGCTTAGCAAAATTTGAAATTTCGTAGTGTTCAAATCCGGCGTCAATCAGTTTATCCATTAAAATTACAAACTGAGCAGCACTTTGGTTATCGCTTACGGGTGTTTGTTTTTTATTTTTAATGGCATGGGCTAAAGCTGTCCGGGGTTCTACCGTTAGGGCATAGGCCGAAATATGTGGAACCTCAAGCTCAATTGCCTTTTGGATATTGTTCAGCCATTTTTGATCCGTAAGCAAAGGGTAACCATAAACTAAATCGAGTGTTAAGTTTTCAAAACCGGCATCCTGACTTCTCCTGATGCAGTCTTCCGCTTCTTGGGCCTGGTGCGCCCTGTTCATCCAGATCAGGTCTTCATCGTAAAAAGATTGAATGCCCACACTAAAGCGGTTAACCGGTAATTGCTTTAGCTCTTTTAACTTCTGCGCGGTTAAATCATCTGGATTGGTTTCGATGGTAATTTCAGCGTTTGCGTCAACCGAAAAAGTATGGTTAATGGCGTCAAAAATTTTTTGCAAAGCCACCTGAGATAAAATTGAGGGTGTTCCGCCACCGAAATAAATGCTTCCAACCTGACCGCTAATCCGGTTTTTTTTCATTTTTATTTCTTTGCAAATAGCCTCCACCATTTCGTCAGCATATTTTAATGAGGTACTGAAATGGAAATCGCAATAGTGACAAGCCTTTTTACAGAAAGGAATATGGATATAGATGCCAGACATTGATGCAAAGATAGCGAAGTTAAATTTTCTTTATTGTCATAATATATGATCGGTGATTAGGGCTATAAATTACTAATTCATAAAAAGTAAAGCAATAGCTTTACTTTTGGATTGTTTTTGTCAAGTAATAGCTTTACTTTTTAAATGCTTATTAGGCGTGTAGTCATTGTTCCTAAAGTAAGTTCTTCATTAATCCATTTATTTTCTTTAGGTAAACCATGATTATTCGACTACTTTTGCATCCTTAAGTTTTGATTTACAGCATGCCGAAATTTATTTTCTTTTTGTTTGCGTTTGTATGCGTTGCTCATTTTGTAGGAGCACAAGAAATTCCTGTTCAAACTGATAGTGTAGCTGCAAATCAATACCAATATCGAAGATATCGACCTGATTCTGCAACATTGGCCAAACAGAAGTTTACTACTGATTCTTTAATTCGCCACACCTGGGTACTTCCTGATCGTTTAATTAATAAAAGTGCACTTTTAGATACTATTGAAAAGGAATATCTTTCTCCAAAACTGGATTTATGGGCATGGCACAAGAAATACCAGCATTTAAAGAAAAAAGCTAATCCTTACCAGTTGGGTACAAAAATCCCTAAGGGAAACGTGGGTTTGCTGGGCTTTATTTTTGGTATGCTCATCATCTTTGCGATTCTAAAAAATGCTTTTTCGAAGCAGCTATCGGCAATCGTTCAGTCATTTTTCAGTAACAGGATTTTGAATAATATTAATAAAGAAGATAACCTCTTTAGCTCATGGCCATTTTTGTTGCTTTTTGTGCAGTTTGGGTTTGTTTTTGGGATGTTCTTTTTTCTGGTGGCCCAGTGGAATGATATGTATCAGGCTAAAGATGGATTTAAATTTTTCTTTAGTATATCCATTACTATAATTGTTTTTTATGCGCTAAAATTAATCCTCCTGCGCTTTTTAGGTTACTTATTTAATGTGCAGAAACCGGTAGGCGAATATATCTCAATTTTATACCTCAGCTACTTCAATGCCTCATTACTGTTTATTCCTTTAGTGGTTGCTTTTGCCCTATCACCACTTAAATATGGTTCAGTTTA
This sequence comes from Pedobacter alluvionis, assembly GCF_003664035.1. GTDB lineage: Bacteria > Bacteroidota > Bacteroidia > Sphingobacteriales > Sphingobacteriaceae > Pedobacter > Pedobacter alluvionis. The sequence goes on along the minus strand of NZ_RCCK01000011.1, from coordinate 816,822 downwards.
TATCGTATTGGCATTCTTGTTATTAGGCATCATTTTTACATTTCAGCTTTTGCGGGCTGGTATAACGATACTTTCTAACAATAAGTTTTCTAAAATGCATTTATTTTTGTACTTTTGCGCCCTCGAAATATGTCCCGTCTTAATACTAATTAAAACGATAGGACTGTAGCAGGAAAAGGAAAATGCAAGAAAAGAACGACTCTAGAATCCGCAAAGTAAAAAGTATTTTGGTTACTTTACCAAAACCTGAAACAGAAAAATCTCCTTACTACGATTTGGCCAAAAAACACAACTTAAAAGTTGATTTCAGGTCTTTTATTCATGTTGAAGGTGTACCAGCAAGAGACTTTAGAAAGGATAAGATTAACCTGGCTGATTTTACGGCAGTGATTTTTACCAGCCGTAATGCCGCAGATCATTTTTTTAGAATCTGTGAAGAAATGCGTTATGAGGTGCCGGCAGAATTAAAATATTTCTGTCTTTCTGAAACCATTGCTTTGTATTTGCAAAAGTATATCCAATACAGAAAGCGTAAAATCTTTTTTGGTAAACAAACTGCAGCTGATTTAGCAGAGGTGTTAAAGAAGCATGCAAACGAAAAGTTTTTATATCCTTGCTCTGATATGGCTACCGAAGACACCATGAAGTTTTTGGAAAAAAGCGGATACGATTTTACACCTGCAGTTTTATTTAAGACCGTAGTAAGCGATCTATCTGATTTAGCTGAAGTATTCTACGATGTTATCGCGTTTTTTAGCCCATCAAGTATTCAATCGTTGTTTAAAAATTTCCCCGATTTTAAACAGAATAACACCCGGATTGCTGCTTTTGGAACCAATACCAGTAAAGCTTGTACCGATATGGATTTGATAGTGGATATTGCTGCGCCAACCCCAGGCGTTCCATCAATGACAATGGCCATTGAAAATTATATTAAAATATCTAATAAATAATACGATAAGCAATTTATTATAAGTCGACACAATAAATGCGTAACTTTCATTGTTAATAAGAGTTACGCATATTGTAGGAAAACGTATAAAGTTGTTCATTTTATTTAAAATTTGCTTTTATAGATAATTTCAGTGATTTTTGATAAAATTGCTCCTAATCGTGCTATGCACACTATAAAAATATGAAGAAAATCTACCTTCTAGCTATTGTAGGTATAACTGTAATGCTGGCGAGCTGTGGCCAGGGTGGTCAAGGTGAGTTGGTTGGCGCTTATAACCGAAAATTTAAAAACAATAGAATCCCATCAGGAATGGTTTATGTACCACCAGGACATACCCCGCTAGGAGGTTCGGATGAAGATATTACTTTCTCTCAGAATGGGCCAAGTAAAATGGTTACCATTAGTGCATTCTTCATGGATCAGACTGAAATTTCCAACGCAGAATACCGCCAGTTTACCAACTGGGTACGCGATTCGATTGCAATTGTGATGATGGGCAATCCGCAACAATTTATGGTTACCCCAAGGGGAAATGCTGCAGCTGCTTTAGGTGGAAATAAATATATCGATTGGAAAAAGGTTGGGCCAAACGGTGCCAACATTTGGCGTAATAGAGGCAGGGGTGTTGCTGCTGCTCAGGTTAGCCAGTTAGATGGGATGTATTACTCAGGTTTGGATGCCCTTCCAGGCAAGAAAGAATTAGATGTTCGTAAATTCGAATATTCTTATGCTGAATTAAATATGGAGAAAGCTGCTCTTGGACACAAAGATCCAAATAGCAAGCGCCAGGATTATATCGATCGTTATACCGTTGCTATTTACCCAGATACAATGGTATGGAAAACAGATTATTCTTATTCACAAAACGATCCTATGGTACGTGGTTACTACAACCACCCTTCTTACGATGATTATCCTGTAGTTGGTGTAAGCTGGGAGCAGGCAAAAGCATTCTCTCACTGGAGAACAAGATTGTACGATGGAGTTGCTACAGCAAGAAAATTGCCAGCAGGATCAAGGTCAGATTATAGATTACCTGCTGAAACAGAATTCGAATATGCTGCTAGAGGCGGTAATACCAAAACCAAATATCCTTGGGGAGGTCCTTACATCAGGAATACAAAAGGATGTTTGCAGGCTAACTTTAAACCAGGCCGTGGTGATTATTCGAGCGATGGTGGTATTTATACCGTAGGCGTGAGATCATACTTCCCAAATGATTATGGTTTGTACAACATGGCAGGTAACGTTTCCGAATGGACTTTAACTGCATATAACAAAGGTGCCAGCCCACTATTACATGACCTGAACCCTAACTTTACTTATGATGCCGGTGCAACCGACAGCAAATACAAAAAACGTAAAGTTGTTAAAGGCGGTTCCTGGAAAGATACAGGTTATTTTCTTCAAAACGCCGTAGCGACATACGAATATCAGGATACACAAAGGTCATATATAGGTTTCAGGTGCGTTTCATCTTACCCTGGCACCGATTTAAGACGTTAAACCGAACAACAAAAAACTAAAGAAAAACATCAAAATTTATGGCAGCAAAGAAACAACCAGGCTGGTTACACGTAGCGATTTCATGGGGAGCAAGTATTGTAATTATCGGAGCGTTATTTAAAATTACGCATTTTGGTGGATCATGGGCAAATTTAATTATAGGCTTTGGTCTAGGAGTAGAGGCTTTATTGTTCTTTTTAACAGGTTTCTTCCCGCCAGAGCCAGAACCAGCATGGGAAAGAGTTTACCCTGAGCTACAAGCAGATTTTAAAGGAGAATTACCAACGGCTTCAGCCAGGCCTGTTGCAGCGGTTGCACCAGCCAATACAGCAGCTTTAGATAAAATGTTGTCTGATGCTAAAATTGGTCCGGAATTGATCGAAAGCCTGGGTGCTGGCTTGCGTACTTTTGGTGATAAGGTAGCAACGATTTCTAATGTTGCTGATGCATCTACTGCAACGAACGAATTTACAGGTAAGATTAAAACAGCATCAGCTGGTTTTGATAATTTAAGTGCATCTTTTGAAAAAGCTACGGCTAATTTAAAAGCAATGGGCGAAAGTAATGTAGATTCTCAGGCTTACCACGATCAGGTTAACAATTTGGCTAAGAACTTATCGGCTTTAAATGCTGTTTACGAACTGGAATTACAAGATTCTAGCGCGCATCTAAAATCGATGAATAAATTCTATTCAAACTTATCATTAACCATGCAAAACTTCAACGAATCGATGGAAGATTCTAAACAGTTTAAAGAAGAGGTGAATAAGCTGGCTAAAAACCTGTCATCGCTTAATGCAATTTATGGCAATATGTTATCGGCTATGAATAGCCCTCGTGTATAATTTGTTTAGTTTTTAATTTTTAAAGAAAAGCTACATCAAATATGGCAGGCGGAAAAGAAACAACAAGGCAGCGGATGATCAATATCATGTATTTGGTATTGTTAGCCATGCTCGCCTTAAACGTATCAGATACCATTTTAGATGCATTCAAGAATATCAACGATAGTTTGGATACATCTAAAAACAATGTTAACACAAGTATTAATCAGCTGTTTTCTGCCTTCGAAAATTCGAAGTTGAAAGAAGAGCCGGCACGTGCTCAGCCTATTTATGATAAGGCTAAAGAAGCTCAGAAAGCAGCTGATGACTTAAATAATTATATTGAAAGCATTAAAAAAGAATTTACTCAGGCAGGTGACGGAATCGATCCTGAAACTGAGGATTTGGTAAATAGATCTAATCAGGATATTGCACAGAATATCATGATTAATCAAAAGAAAGCTGATGAGCTAAAGAAGCGAATTAATGCGACCAGAGAGAAATTAATCTCTTTATTAGATCCTGCAGATAGAGCGAATGTTTCTTTCTCTCTTGAAGCTAAAGATCCGGTAAGAAAAAGAAAGGGCAACTGGCAAGAAACTTACTTCGGTGAAGGAACGCCATTAACCGCCGCCATGACAATTTTAACCAAACTGCAAACAGATACTAAAAATGCTGAAGCTGAAGTTGTAAAGAAATTGTTCGGAAATATGGATAAAGCACAGGTTAATCTGGATCAGTTTGCAGCAGTTGCAGTAGCACCTACTTCTTATGTAATCCAGGGTCAGCCCTATACTGCTGAAGTATTTTTAACAGCTAGTGATTCGAGATCGAATCCTGATATTACCGTTAATGGAAGTAAATTATCCGTTAAAGATGGTAAAGGAACTTATACAGGCGGTACCAGTAGTGTTGGTCAGTTCACCTGGGTGGGTACTGTTCGGGTTCGTCAAACTGATGGCCAGGTAAAGGAGTACAAAACTCAACCGCAAACTTATCAGGTCGCAAAACCATCAGCATCCGTTTCTTCAACCAAACTGAATGTAATTTATGCAGGTATTGCCAATCCATTTACGATTTCAGCCGCTGGTTTTCCATTAGAAAGTGTGCGTGCGTCAATTTCAGGAGGTTCAATGTCTGGTAGTAACGGAAATTATAACGTGAATGTTCCGGGAAGCATGGTTGGTCAGGAAGTATCAATTAATGTATCTGCAAATAACGCTGGTAAAACAGTTAGCTTAGGCTCACAAAAATTCAGGGTTAAAGCTATTCCAGCTCCTGTTGCTAAAGTTGGTGGCCGCGCTGGAGGCGATATCGCTTCGGTACAGCTAAAAAGCGAAACTGAAATTGAAGCAGATCTGGATGATTTTCCTTTTGATGTTAAGTTTAAAATACAACGTTATAAATTAACAATTATTAAACCACGTTCCGATGCTGTTACCATTGCTGGTAGTGGTGGAAATTTCGCTGGTGCAGTTAAAGGTGCTATAAACTCGATTACGCCTGGAACAAGGGTGTTTTTTGAAGATATTGTTTCTGTTGGGCCAGATGGTCGTCAAAGAATTCTGCCTTCATTAGCGTTTAGTGTAAAATAAAAAGAAGATGAAAAGGACTTTAAGTATTGCTATTTTAGTTTTATTAACCGCGTTTGCTTTTGCACAAAAAAAGCCAACCAAATTAGCGCCAAAGAAGGCTGCGCCAGTAGTTGCTGCTCCTGCAGCAGATACGGTGAAAGCTCCAGTTAAAACGGCTAAAAAGAAACTAAAGGTACCACCTAAAGATGGTTTCTATGCCCGTAAGGACATTGATAGTACTGAAATGGTTCCTTTGGCTGATGTGAGGGAAGAGGATGTTTTTTATGCAAAAAGGATCTGGAGAGAAATTGATTTACGTGATACGGTTAACTCGGCCTTAAAATCGCCTAAATCACGACTAATTGATGTTTTGATTGCAGCAATTAAAAAAGATGAACTAACAGCATACTCGCCAATTGATAGTGCCTTAAACGAAGATGATGCTTTCCTTAATCCAATGTCTGCAGATTCTGCAGCTAAATCAGCTTTAGGAACAGCAGAGGTTTCGAACAATAAAACCGGAACGGTTACTACGGTTGTTAATGATTTTAACCCGGAGTTATTCCTAAAATTCAGAATAAAAGAAGACTGGATTTTCGATACCAAACGTTCTATTTTCGAACCGCGTATTGTGGGTATAGCACCATTAAAATACAATGAGGTTTCCAAACAATGGCAGCCTGTATTTTGGGTATACTATCCGGAAGCCAGGGAGATTTTAACAAAGAAACGTTTGATTAATACCAATAATGATGCTTCATCATTAAGTTTCGATGATTTCTTTATTCGCCGCTTATTCAGCAGTTATATTGTAAAAGAGTCAAACCCCGGAGACAATAAAATCAGAGATATTATTAGCGATCCAAGGGAAAGGTTGTACGAATCAGAAAGAATTAAAAAATCTGTTCTTGATTACGAACAAGGTCTTTGGGAATATTAAAATATTACAAAAAGCTTCGATGAAAATCGGAGCTTTTTTGTTTATAATGGTTTCAATATAGTGAAGGATTTTGAATTTTAAGAAAACCTACTCATATAGATCTCTCCGTTTCGCTACGCTTTAGTCGAGATGACGGATTTGTGTGGTAGAGATCGATCATAGAATTGCAGATATAAATTGTTATTTCGGCAGTAGCAGGAAAAATCTTAATTCTTCTTCTACGAAATCAGATTTAAAGCATTATTTCTGATTAAAATAAGCCTGGAGCGTAATCATCTGTTTTTTGTTCAGCACTTCTGCTAGTTCTTTTTCAGTGGCCTCTTTAATCTTTTTCACTGATTTAAAATGAGTCAATAACTTATCGGCAGTTGTTTTTCCAATACCTTCAATTTGTTCCAGTTCAGTTTTAAGTGTACCCTGGTCGCGTTTCTTTCGGTGAAAGGTAATTCCGAAGCGGTGGGCTTCATCACGAAGCTGTTGAATAACTTTCAGTGTTTCCGATTTTTTATCTAAATACAAAGGGTAAGAATCACCTGGATAGAACAGTTCTTCCAAACGTTTGGCAATACCGATCACCGTCACTTTATTTTCTATTCCCAATAACTTTAAGCTCTTAACAGCCGATGAAAGCTGGCCTTTACCGCCATCAATAATGATAAGTTGTGGCAAAGTCTGGTTTTCATCCAACATTCGCCTGTAACGACGGAAAACAGCCTCTTCCATGGTCGCGAAATCGTTAGGGCCTTCAACCGTTTTCACATTAAAATGGCGATAGTCTTTTTTAGATGGTTTGGCATCCTTAAATACCACAATTGCTGAAACCGGATACTTCCCCTGAAAATTGGAGTTATCAAAACATTCAATATGTTTTGGAAGCTGCGTTAAACGCAGGTCATTCTGCATGGTGGTTAAAATCCGGTCGGTCCGTAAATCTGGATTCAGCTTTTCATATTGGTTAAGCTTTTCTTTTTTAAAGAACAGTACATTCTTTTGCGAGAGCTCTAAAAGTTTCTTCTTTTCCCCTAGTTTAGGAACGGTAAACTTTAAACTCTCATCTTCCAGTGAGGGCTCGAAAGGAACAATAATTTCTTTCGAGGTACTGTTAAATTTTGTTCTGAACTCCAACATCGCCAAGGTTAAAATCTCGTCGTCGCTTTCATCCAATTGCTTTTTAACCTCAATGGTTTGTGTCTGGATAATTGTTCCGTTCATCACCTTTAAGTAGTTCACAAAGGCATAACGCTCATCTGAAGCAATACTCACCACATCCACATTGGTAATAGCACTATTTACCACGGTAGATTTACTCTGGTATTTCTCCAGTACTTCTAATCTCCTTGCATATTGATGCGCCAGTTCAAAGTTCAAGTTTTCTGATGCCGATTTAATGACCCCTTTAACATCCCGGATTACATTCCCGATTTTACCATTCAGGATTTCTTTAATCTCACCTATATTTTTATCGTAGTCGTTCTCCGTCTGATAATTTTGGCAAGGCCCTTTACAGTTGCCTATCTGGTATTCGAGGCATACTTTAAATTTTCCTTCAGCTATATTTTTCTCTGTTAAGGGCAAACTGCAGGTACGAAGCGGATAGGTTTCCTTAATCAGGTCCAAAATGGTGTGCATCATGCCTATCGAGCCATAAGGGCCGAAATAGGTAGAGCCATCTTTTATAACCTTACGTGTCCAGTAAATGCGGGGAAAGTTCTCATTTTTAACGATAATCCACGGATAGGTTTTATCGTCTTTTAAATTGATGTTGAATTTTGGCTGATGTTTTTTAATCAGGCTGTTTTCCAGTAGCCAGGCATCTATTTCCGTATCAACAATGGTAAAGGTGATTTTCCGGATCTTGGATACCAATACCCTTGTTTTGCCATTAAATTGGTTTCTGTCGCTATTAAAATATGAACCTACACGGTTGCGCAGGTCTTTCGCCTTTCCAATATACATGAGCTTTCCATCAGCATCCCAATATTGGTAAACACCGGGTTTATGTGGAATAGCTGTTAATGCTGTTTTATGGTCGAAACTGCTCATTATTTACAAAAATAGGATTCGAGAGGGATAATTTTGATTAAAATGAACCAAAGTGAAACATTTTACAATTTGGGCGTGTTCCTAAGCTACGCAAAGGGTCAGGCTATCCGTTATAATCTTTTGTTGCCTTTCGGCCGCGCTCGAGGCGGCAACAAAAGGATTTCCACTGCTATCCTTCACGCAACCGCCAAAACATTAAAAACCTAACTTCTCATCCAATTCTGTTGCGCCTTCTTCCTGTTGCTGGTATTGGTTACAATCAAACGTGATGGAAATACCCGATTTTGGCGCTTCGAAATCAGCATGACTGATCTTCAATGCTGGGTTAGCATACACTCTTTTGATAAATCCTGCAAAGATTGGTAAAGCAGTATTTGCACCCTCACCCTGGCTGGTGCTAATGAAGTGGAAAGCCCTATCCTCGCAACCCGTCCAGATACCGGTTACCAGTTGTGGGGTAATGGCCATAAACCAACCGTCAGAGTTATTTTGCGTAGTACCTGTTTTCGCTCCGATCGGTGCATTTACCTTGTATTTATAATTCAATCTCGAGCCGGTTCCGTTGGTAACCACACCTTTCAGCATTCTGGTCATTACATAAGCAACTTCTTCGCTCATTACAGGTTTTGGTATTTCCTTTTGAGAAAATAGCACCACACCATTTTTATCTTCAATTCTCAATAAATAAATCGGCTTGGTATAAGTGCCTTTATTGGCAAAAGCACCGTAAGCGCCTACCATATTATAAACTGAAGAATCGAACGTACCTAAACAAATAGATGGAAATGCCGGAACATTAGGGATCCCCATTTTTGTGGCTAATGTAGATACCGCTACAGGACCAACCTGTTTCATTAAATAAGCGGTAACAAAGTTTTGCGAGTAAGCCAGTGCTTTTTGTAAAGTAATGCTGCCCGGTAGTGGTTTGCCTGAATTTCTTGGCGTCCATGGTTCACCGTAACCGTCTATCGTTACCGGAACATTTGGTACAGTATAACAAGGTGAATAACCATTTTCAATGGCTACTGCATAGGTAAATGGTTTTGCTGTTGAACCGACCTGACGGGTTCCCATTTTAACCTGATCGTATTTAAAGTGTTCGTAATTAATTCCACCAACCCATGCTTTCACATGTCCATTGGTTGGGTCCATCGTCATCATGGCATTACGCAAAAGCATTTTGTAATAACGTACCGAATCGATGGGTTTCATTACCGTATCAATGTTACCTTTCCAGGTAAAAATGGTCATTTCTGTTTTGGTGTTGAAATCATCTTTAATTTCATCGTCTGATTTACCTTCCAGTTTTAACGATTTATAACGGTCTGATCTTTTAACGCCCTGCTCAATCTGTAAAGCTTTATCCTTAAAAGGATTTCTGCCTTTCCAGCTGGCGATAAACTGTGCTTGTAGCACTTTCATATATTCTTTTTGTGCTTCCTCGGCGTATACCTGCATGTCATAATTTAATGTGGTATAAATTTTCAAACCATCGCGGTCTAAATCGTAAGGTGTACCATCCGGTTTAGTAATCGACTGCTCCTGAAAAATGTTTTTGATGTCATTTTTCAATACCGAACGGAAATATGGTGCAATACCATCATTAACGGTTGCGGCATTGAAATGCAGGTTTAAGGGTTTGTCTTTTTGTTCATCAAATTCCGCCTGGGTTAAGAGCTCAGCTTTGACCATCAAAGCCATTACAGTATTTCTACGATCTCTCGAGCGCTCAGGATGACGCGTTGGCGAATACATAGTTATCCCTTTTTGCATGCCCACTAAGGTTGCTGCCTGGGTTAAGGTTAATTTATCAGGAGTGGTATTGAAATAAACCCTGGCTGCCGATTTAATACCATAAGCCTGGTTACCAAAATCGACCGTATTTAAATACATGGTTATAATTTCTTCTTTGGTATAGTTGCGTTCCAGTTTAACAGCAACAATCCACTCTTTAAACTTAGTTAATACCAGGGAGAAAAAATTAAGGTTCGATTCGCGTGGAAAAAGATTTTTAGCCAATTGTTGAGTAATGGTACTTGCACCTTGTTTTTTGCCAATTAAATTATAACCGATAATGGTGAACGTACGTTTAAAATCTATGCCCGAATGCTCTTTAAAACGCGTATCTTCTGTCGCAATTAATCCGTTAATTACATTTTCAGAAATGTCTTTATAAGTAACATTCGATCTGTTCTGAACAAAATAAGTGCCTAAGGGACGACCATCTTCGGCAATAATTTCGGAAGCCTGATTGCTTTTCGGGTGTTCTATGTCTCTGAAAGAGGGTAGTGCACCAAAAAGACCTAATCCGATCATCGAAATGAAGATAGCGAAGAGCGCAATTCCGCCGATCAGTATTTTCCAGATGAGTAAACTATATCTTTTTGTTTCTTGTGCAGAAAGGGATTTGTTCATTTTAATAAATCAGGTTAATATATTTGTTGTTATAATTCATTAAGTCATAGTTTTGTTTCACTCTTCCGCGATTCCAAAATATGGTTTACTTTTTTCTGAATTATTTTTGGCAGTGTTTTCCAGTTTTTGTCGTAATCTATATAATATTCGTCTTCTTCATTCCCTGCCGGATAATATGCTGTTGCTTTTACCTTTTCGAAATGATAATAAGTAATCACTTTTAATGGTTTTGCATCTAATCCGTCACTTTCACCAAAATAAGTTAAATAGAATTCGGGCTGTCCGTCATTGTCTATATCATCTGCCAGGCAATATTTATATTCAAAGGTAGGATAATAAAGTTCGCTACCCGAATCTTGGAAAGTGCACTTTTTTATGTATTTATTGTTTTGTTCTTTAATTATAAACGCACTTAGCATTTTTGTGGTATCGGAAACCGGCTCAACGTAATCCTTTCTCACCGGTTTATTGTCTAAACCATATACATCCACACTATCGCCACCATAATTACTTATTTTGATGATGTTTTCTTTGAATGCAAAAATATAATGCTCCAAAGACTTAGTCCTAACATCGATCAATAATTTTGTTTTTCCTTTGCCAATATTTACAATGGAATTATTAAGCAGGTTAAAATCCGGGTCTTTTTCGTGGAGATACCTAATCTTCAATGTTGGTTTTACACTTTTATTTCCGCTGTTTTTTCCATCTTCAGCAAACTTACAAGCGCAAGCAATCGTAATGAACAGCATTGAAATAAAAAACAGTTTCATGTTGTTTTTTTAGTAATTGTCTTTTAAAAACTCCAGATATTCATTAATCCGCTGTCTATCGGTAAGCTTACCAAAATTCTCTTTACTAATGATAAAAGCCTTATACAGGTTGGCCGGAACTTTCATAATGTTCTTTAGCTGGCCTGTAATGCTCGATTCGTAAAGTTTAGCATCTTCAAGGTCGATAAAACTTGTAATGTAAATCAACTGATCGTTATCCAGTTCTACCAATTTATGTTCCAAATCGTTGTCGGGATAATTTCCGCGGTTAAACTGACCGATCCCGAAACGCGATGAACTTAAGGTTAAAGTGGCATCGGCCACATCGATTACATAATAATACTCTTCTGATTTTGCAGCACTGAAAATGCTGACAGGTTTGGTTGGATCAACTGGTTTAACCTCCACAGGTTTGGCGACAGGAGTTGGTTCAGCCTTTTTTGTTACAGGATTTTCAACTACCAAAGGTTTTGTTGGAACAGCAACCGGGGCGGCCTGACTTACAAAACGGGGTTCATTTGCATCAAAATCAATAAGGGCAACCAGCCTTTGTTTAAATTCATCCAGATTGGCCTCGATGTATTTTAAATGATCACGAACCAATGGCGTAATAATTTTATCGTTTGGATAATTTGTTGTGATCAGGTTAAATTCAGTCAATAAGGCATCAACTTTTGCGGTACGGCCAACTGCGATTGCCTTTAAATAAGCATACTGCGGTGCCAGATCGTTATTTGGGAAAGCTGAAATATTATCATTAGCCTGCTTTACTACATTGGTATAATCTTTTCTTGCATAAGCATCAAAAGCTGCATTGTAATTGTTGATGGCAATGTTTTCCATCTGTGTTTGCTTTGCAGAATAGGTTGGGTCTAAAATATTTTTCGCAAAATTAGATTCAGGGAATTTTGTAAGCACCAATTGTTTGTACTGTTCAGATTTTGCTTCATCTAAACCTTTATAATTGAGGTAAAGACTGTAATAAATGGCTACGAGGTGATTATTTTCAGGATATCTTTTGATCAGTTCCATGTATATTTTATTGGCCTCTGGTTTATCGTTCAGTTCCTGTTGGTAAAAACTGGCGATTTCAAAATAAGCATCAATAATTTTTTGGTCGGATATTGCCAATAGCGGCTGTGTAGTAGGTAAAGCATCCAAAAACTGCTTTTCTAATGAAGTTTGGTCGGTGGCAGCCGCATTGGTTTGGCCATTTGCAGGTATAATTTCTGTAGCTACCTTTCCGCCAGCTAAAACCTGGTTGGTTTCTTGTGCAGATGAACGTACACTCTGGCGCCAGTTGTCTTCCAGCTGCCTATTACCCCAACGTTTTTTGAAGTCACCAAAGCCATTGCTTATTGCAGCATTATTATTAAAATAAAAGGTATTTCCAGCAACATTGTTCGAAGCATTTAGTGATTGATTAGGGAAATCCGGGTCGTTTAAATACTGGTTGCTAATTACAGCTCCGGTATTGACCACCTCCACCTTTGGTGTTAAATAAGCCTTTACCTTTGCCTCGCGTTGGTCGGCAGGAAGTTTGGCAATGGCCTGAGCGGTATCTTCTTTGGTGATAATAGTATACCTATCAGTTAAATATTGAAGATTGTCGGCCTTTTTAACAATATTATCGTAGTCAGGAAAGTTTTTAGGTAAAATCATTACCGTACTATCATAATACAGTTTCGCTTTAATGTAGTTGTTAAACTCTTTAAAGTTTAAATCTGCAATTCTTAAGTAAGATAAGGCCTTCTGAGTTTGGTTTCTTGTGCTTTTTAAAACTGACTTATGGTAATTCTCTTCAGCCTTTACAAAGTTTCCTTCAGCAGAGAAAAGTTCTCCAACCTGATAATAGATCTGATCGGTATAGTCAAAATTTTTATCGTCTTTAAGTAATGCTAAAAGCTGTTCCTCTTTATTTAGCTTAACGCCACTTAATAATGCTTTCAGCTTAATGCGGTTTAAATTGGCATGAAAATACATTTCAAAAGGGGCATTGCTTTTCTCTACCTTGGTGAAGTTAGCGTAGGCATCCTGAAGATTTTTTTCTTTTTCCTGCAACTGCGCTAATATAAAACGCCAACGGATACGAAGCTGTTTTTCGGCCGGTAACGCAATTGCCGATTCTAAAAATAAGATGGCTTCTTTATTGCGTTTCTGATAAATACGCATTTGAGCGGCAGTAGCTAAAGGTTCTGCCAGGTCTTTTTTTAATTCATCAGAAGCACGCAGCATGGTATCGATAATTTTATCTGCCAGCACCATATTGTTCAATTGCATTTGGCTACGCGCTTTCCAGTTCATCGCCATAATGAACGTTTTAAGGTCGTTGTTATAGGTTTTTGCCGTGTAATCGAAGTATTCAGAAGCGATAAAATAATTGCCTTTCAGGTAATTTGCCTTACCTAAAAGCATATAGGCATCGTCAATATAGTTGCTAAAACTTTTATCGTTTATGATGGTTTGTCCTTTTGTGATCACATCGTCCAATTGTTTATTGGCAACACCAGGGGTTAAAACCAGATTTATTTGCGGCTCAGGATCAAGGTAAACAGGTAGGGTTTTTTCGTAATTATCGGGATAACTTTGTAACATACCCTCATTGTACTCGCTTAGTAAAACATTAGCGTTGTAGATATAGTTATACCTTGCAGTTAAGTTCTGAAATCTGCGATCTACGGCTGTATCTTTATTTGCGACACAGCCATAAATAAGGAGGACACTAAAAAAGATGAAAAAGGGATTTAAGTTTTTGCTAGCGTAATTTTTCAAGTATGATAAATCTCTTAGGTTAATATATGTAGAAAAATATTTTATTTGGCAACAAATTTTAATTATTCAAAGTTAATTTAATTATTGCATTAAAAAATGGAAAATCAGAAAGAAGATACAAAGAAAAAGGTAAATGCAGCCGCCAAATATTCTGCCATTGGTTTCCAAATGATTGCTACCATTGGTCTGCTTACTTTTATTGGTTACAAGATCGATGAACATAGAAACAGTAAAACTAACTTAATTACTGCTGCTTTTGCTTTGGCAGGTGTAGGGATTGCGTTATATCAGGTCATCAGGCAAGTGACAAAATAATTGCTAAATGGCTGTATTGTTAGATTGTTGAACAAGATGCAGCCAACAATTAATCAATTTAACAATTCAGCAATAGGGTATTTACCTCAGTTAACCGATTAAACAATTTAAACACTTTACCAATCTAACAATAATTCTTTTCTCACTAGTTACTTGATACTAAAAACCTTATCTTTGCAAAAGTTTTTATCTGCTAAGAATTTATACCTTGACTCTAGCCAAATTTACCAGTATCTATTTCATTTTTGTAGGCTTATTAATAGGCGTTGTTGCCGTTTTACCTTTATTATTTCCCGATAAACAGTTATTGGTAAACAATTTTTGGGTGATGTTTGGTTTTTTGGCCGGTATCACATACATCGCATATATGTTGGTTGATATCGGTGTAAAACGCGATCCTGAAGTGGGTATAATGGCCATTATGGGATCAATTGCAGTGAAGATGATTTTTTGTATGGCTTTTGTGCTGATTTACAGTATAAAAGCAAAGGGAATTGGGCTAGTATTTCTGCTTAATTTTTTTTCTTTATATTTATTGTTTACGGCCTTTGAAATTTACTGTTTGTTACGTAACTTGCGCCACCAAAATTTAAAGTAAAAAACTGCCAATAAATGGATTGTAACCGAGTTTTTGTGTCTAAAGTTAAAAGGCTAACTATTGTTTTTACGCTTTTAATCGCGTTTTTATCTATCAAAATTGATACTTTCGCTCAGGTTGATAGCGCTGTTGTACCTGTTGATAGTGTGGTTGCCGAATCTGCACATGCAACTTCTGGTGAGCACGGATCTGAAGCCAGTCATGGTAAAGAAAAATTTGAGCCTACCAAAGTAATTATGGAACACATTGCCGATTCGCATATGTGGCATCTTTGGGGACATACTTCGTTACCTCTTCCTGTAATTTTATATACGCCTGGTGGTTTAGAGGTTTTCTCTTCTGGCAATTTTCATCATGGTGAGCACGATTATAACGGTAAATATAATAACTATCGTTTAGAAGAGGATCATGTTAAAGTGGTTGGTGCTGACGGTAAGGTGGATGAAGAAGTAAGTAAATCTGTATTAGATTTCTCGATCACTAAAAATGTTGCAGCAATGTTTGTGGCAATTCTGGTAATTCTTATTGTATTTATTTCGGTGGCTGGAGCTTATAAAAAACGTGTTGGTAAAGCGCCAAAAGGTTTGCAATCTTTTATTGAGCCGATTGTTATTTTTGTGAGGGACGATATTGCTAAGCCAAACATCGGGCATAAATACGCGAAGTTTATGCCGTATTTGTTAACCACGTTTTTCTTTCTTCTTTTTAACAATTTATTGGGTTTGGTGCCAATTTTTCCAGGTAGTGCGAACGTTACAGGTAATATTGCATTGACGTTTGTAATGGCTTTAGGAACTTTGCTTATTGTAAACTTAAATGGTAACAAATATTACTGGAAACACATATTTTTACCCGATGTTCCATTTTGGTTATGGCCTTTAATGGTTGTAGTAGAAGTTGTAGGTATCATTTCAAAACCATTCGCTTTAATGGTTCGTTTATTCGCGAACATGACAGCTGGTCACATTATCGTATTGAGTTTAATTTCCTTAATATTTATTTTTGAAACACTGGCTATTGCGCCTGTTTCAGTTGCATTCGTAATATTTATGGATGTGTTGGAATTGTTGGTGGCATTTTTACAAGCCTTTATTTTTACATTACTTACTGCCTTATTTATTGGTATGGCGGTAGAAGAACATCATTAACAGAAAACTATTTTTTACAATTAATATAAATTAAATTAGTTATGGTAGGTTCAATCGCGGCAATTGGTGCCGGTTTAGCAGTAATCGGTGCAGGTATCGGTATCGGTCAGGTAGGTGGTAAAGCAATGGAAGGTATTGCTCGTCAACCGGAAGCTGCATCAAAAATTCAGACTGCAATGATTATCGCTGCTGCTCTTATTGAGGGTGTTGCTTTATTCGGTGTGGTAGTTGCATTATTAGGTAACAGCCTTAAATAATTCAAGCTGAAAAAAATTAGATAGAGTATTTAACGATTGGTTATTTACTCTATCTTAATTAACAAGATTAAGATTAAAAAAATTAGATAAAATGGATTTAGTAACCCCAAGCATAGGATTGGTTTTTTGGACATCATTAGCATTTATTTGCTTATTGATTTTACTTAGAAAATTCGCATGGAAACCTATTTTAGGTGCCATTCACGAACGTGAGCAAAGCATTGATGAGGCCCTTAACAAAGCTGAATTGGCTAAGCAGGAAATGGCACGTTTAACCAGCCAGAATCAGGATTTGATGCAACAGGCACGTGCTGAACGTGATGAGATTTTAAAGGAAGCTAAAACCTTGAAAGATGGTATCTTGAACGAAGCTAAAAAACAAGCTCAGGTAGAAGGTGCTAAATTGATTGAGAAAGCTAAAATCGAAATCGAAAACCAAAAGAAAGCCGCTTTAGCTGAAGTTAAAGACCAGGTTTCTTCTTTATCATTAGAAATTGCAGAACGTGTTTTACGTACTCAGTTAGATGATAAAACCAAACAGGAAGCTTTAGTAGCTAACTTGTTAAAAGACGTTGAATTAAACTAGTTTGAGAAAATAGATAGGAGACATTAGATTTGAGACACTAGATATGAGATAGGAGATTAACTCTGAATACTCAATCTCACATCTCACATCTCACATCTTCCATCTCACACCTAAATATATGTCAGAAATTAAAGTTGCAGGCAGATACGCCAAATCATTAATAGACTTAGCCGTTGAAAACAACGACTTAGAAACTTCTTATAATGATATGGTTTTATTTGAAAAAGTGGTTGATGAAACCCCTGAACTAGAAGCAATATTAAAAAACCCGATTGTACCTTTAGATAAGAAAACAGGTATTTTAAACGGGATTTTTGCAGATAAAGTAAGCAAACTAACCATCTCGTTTTTCAAGATTGTGGTGAGCAAAGGTCGTTCTGCGATTTTATTTGCTACAGCAAAACAGTTTATACAACAATATAATTTAATTAAAGGTATTGTTACTGCTGATGTAACTACTGCAGCTACTTTAAGCCCTGAGGCTAAAGAACAGATTATAGCGATTGTAAAAAAAGAATTAGGTGCCAACCAGGTGATTGTTAATGAAAAAATTAACGAGAAGCTAATTGGTGGTTTTATATTAAAAGTTGGCGATAAGCAATTTGATGCAAGTATTGCCAGCGGTTTAAGTAAACTTAAAAAAGAATTTGCGCAATAGCGTTTTGCGTAAGGCGTTTAGCGTTGATTCGCAAAATGTCTAAAAAAAAATAAAGTGAAGCGTAAGTGTAGGTGGTAAAACGCCAGGCGCAAACCGCCAAACAAAAAGAGTATTGCGATAAGCGTATGGCGCGGAAAACGCCAATCGCCATGCGCTAAGCACTAAACATTTATAAAAAGATATAAAGTAAAATTATGGTAGAGGTAAGACCAGACGAAGTATCGGCAATTATCAGACAGCAATTGGCGGGCTTCAAATCAGAAACCGAACTGGAAGAAGTTGGTACCGTGTTGCAAGTGGGCGACGGTATTGCCCGTGTTTACGGTTTAACTAAAGTTCAATCGGGAGAGTTAGTTGAATTTGCAAACGGCTTACAAGGTATTGTATTAAACCTTGAAGAAGATAACGTTGGTGTGGTACTTTTGGGTGCTTCAGACGAGATCAAAGAAGGTGATACAATTAAACGTACTAAAAAAATTGCCTCTATTAAAGTTGGTGAAGGTATGCTTGGCCGCGTAGTGAACACTTTAGGTGAGCCTTTGGATGGTAAAGGCCCGATCTTGGGTGAAACTTACGAAATGCCTTTAGAACGTAAAGCACCAGGTGTGATTTACCGTCAGCCGGTAAACGAGCCTTTACAAACAGGTATTAAAGCAATTGATGCAATGATTCCAATCGGTCGTGGTCAACGTGAGTTGGTTATTGGTGACCGTCAGATTGGTAAAACTGCCGTTTGTATTGATACCATTATCAATCAAAAAGAATTTTATGAAGCAGGCCAGCCAGTATTCTGTATTTATGTTGCTATCGGTCAGAAAAACTCAACCGTTGCTAACATTGTACGTACATTAGAAGAAAACGGCGCTTTACCATATACAGTTGTTGTTGCTGCTTCGGCTGCAGATCCTGCTCCAATGCAGTTTTATGCTCCGTTTGCAGGTGCTGCAATTGGTGAGTTTTTCCGTGATACAGGTAGACCAGCATTAATTGTTTATGATGATTTATCTAAACAGGCAGTTGCTTATCGTGAGGTATCTTTATTACTTCGTCGTCCACCGGGTCGTGAAGCTTATCCAGGTGACGTTTTCTACTTACACAGTCGTTTGTTAGAAAGAGCTGCGAAAATCAATGCTAACGATGATATCGCTAAAGCAATGAACGATTTGCCAGAGTCAATTAAACATATCGTTAAAGGTGGTGGTTCATTAACGGCTTTACCAATTATCGAAACTCAGGCAGGTGACGTATCAGCGTATATCCCAACCAACGTAATTTCGATTACTGATGGTCAGATCTTCTTAGAGTCGAACTTGTTCAACTCAGGTATCCGTCCCGCAATTAACGTAGGTATCTCGGTATCACGTGTGGGTGGTAATGCTCAGATCAAATCGATGAAAAAAGTAGCAGGTACTTTAAAGTTAGACCAGGCTCAATACCGCGAGTTAGAGGCTTTCTCTAAATTCGGTTCTGACTTAGATGCTGCAACCAAATCGGTTTTAGATAAAGGTGCACGTAACGTACAAATGTTGAAACAAGCACAGTTTACACCTTTTACTGTTGAGAAACAAGTTGCAATTGTTTACGCTGGTACTAAAAACTTAATGCGTAGCGTACCAGTAGATAAAGTAAAGGAATTCGAAACAGAATATTTAACTCAATTGGAGATGCGTCATCCAGAAACTTTAGCGGCATTAAAAGCTGGTAAATTTGATGATACCATTACTGGTGTATTAGATACCGTAGCAAAAGAGATTTCAAGTAAATATTAATAAGTATCGAGTAGTTAGTATCAAGTATCAAGATGAACTTCGTCTTGATACTTGATACCCTATTCTTGATACTCACGAAATAAAGAATGGCTAATTTAAAAGAAGTAAGAAACCGGATTGCATCGGTACAGTCAACACAGCAGATTACCAAGGCTATGAAAATGGTTTCGGCAGCAAAGTTGAAACGTGCTACTAATGCAATTATCGCTTTACGTCCTTATGCAACTAAACTGAAAGAGATTTTAGGTAATCTGTCAGCAAGTTTAGAGGGATCGTCATCGCCTTTTATCCAGGAGCGCGAGCCCAATAAGGTTTTAATTGTTACGGTATCTTCAAACCGTGGTTTGGCTGGTGCTTTTAACATGAACGTAATTAAAGCGGCCAACAATTTAATTGCTGAGAAATATAGCGAACAGTTGAAAAATGGTAACGTTAGCATTATTTCTATCGGTAAGAAAACTCAGGATTTTTACGAAAAACGTAACTATAACGTAATTGGTAATAATAATGAAGTGTATGCTGCTCTAACTTTCGAAAACGTAACTAAGATTACCGATGCCATTATGGCGGGATTTGTTAAAGGAGACTTTGATAAGGTAGAGGTTGTTTACAACCGTTTTAAAAATGCGGCAGTTCAAATTATTACTTCTGAGCAGTTGTTGCCTTTGCCTAAAGCAGAAGAAACAGCAGTGGATCAGAAAGCTGATAAGAAAACAACAAACGTTGATTATATTTTAGAGCCTTCTCAGGAAGAAATTGTAGAGCAGTTAATTCCTAAATCAGTAAAAATTCAGTTATATAAAGCTGTTTTAGATTCTCATGCTTCTGAGCACGGCGCACGTATGACATCAATGGATAAAGCAACTGAAAATGCGGGTGAGTTATTGAAAGCTTTAAAACTTTCATACAACCAGGCACGTCAGGCAGCAATTACAACTGAGTTAACTGAGATTGTAAGTGGTGCAGCCGCATTGAACGGATAATTTAGTCTATAGTCGGAAGTCATTAGTCTTCAGTCAAATAATACAAAGCCCATTTCTTAATTGAGATGGGTTTTTTTATAAGTAATAGAATCATAATCCAAAATTATTATGTTTTTTATGGATTGAAATCCTAAATTATTATGTTTTTTACGGATTGTAATCCAAAATTATTATACTTTTGTGTAAGGATTTTTTATTATGATTGTTCGTAAACAGTTGGATTATGCTTTTGCCAGGCTTTTTAAAGGGAAAGCCTTTATCATCTTTGGGCCACGCCAAACTGGTAAAACTACTTTTGTTGAACAATTATTGGCAAAGGTTGATAAAAAGACCCTGTACCTTAATGGGGATGATGCTGATGTACGCGAAGCTTTGGCTAAACCCAATGCGGCACAAATAGCACAAATGCTCGCTGGCTACGAAGTGCTTTTTATAGACGAGGCTCAAAGAATCAATGATGTAGGTTTGCTCATTAAAATTATTGTAGATCGCTTTAAGCCTGTTCAGGTTATTGCTACGGGTTCATCAGCATTTGAGTTGTCAGGTAAAATAAACGAACCTTTAACCGGTAGAAAATATGAAATGATGCTTTTGCCATTTTCATACGCAGAGCTGGTGAATGATACTGACTTTATTACCGAAGAAAGATCGCTGGAGCGACGGTTAATTTATGGTTCCTATCCGGAGATTATTAACGATCCGCAGAACGCAGAAGAGCACTTAAAATTACTTGCAGATAGTTATCTATATAAAGATCTTTTTACTTTGGAAGATGTTAAAAAGCCGCTACTTTTCGAAAAAATTGTGAAGGCCCTGGCTTTGCAGGTTGGGAGCGAAGTTAACTTTTCTGAACTGGCACAACTGGTAAAGGCCGATCAGAAAACCGTTGATAAGTACATCAGCCTACTCGAAAAATCTTTCGTGGTTTTTAGCTTACCTGCCTTTTCGGGTAATGTGCGCAACGAAATTAAAAAAAATAAAAAGATCTATTTTTATGATACAGGTATTGTAAATGCCATTACGCGGAATTTTAATCCAATAGCAAACAGGAATGATGTTGGTGCACTATTTGAAAATTATATGATCGCTGAACGGATGAAGTTTTTGCACCAGAACCAGATAGAAGCAGAATGCTTTTTCTGGCGTACCACGCAACAACAGGAAATTGATTATATAGAAAAAACAAAAGAAAAACTTTTGGCTGTCGAGTTTAAATGGAGCGAAAGAGGGAAAAATAAAATTCCACTTACTTTTACACATGCTTACCCCGATGCAGAAACATCATTAATATCGAAAGCTGATAGGGGAACTTTTTTGAACGGTTAAATGTTTTTACAAAAAAAAAGTCCCATTTCTCAATTGAATTGGGACTTTTGCTTTATAGATGAATATCAATTATTTTAATACGCTTAATCTTAAATATCCATCTTCTATTCTCATCTGTTTTTTATTTTCGTCAAAAATATTTACATTGAATTTAACTTCTAATAGATATCCTGATTTTCGTTTTTTTAAACTTATAATTTCAAATTTCGAACCATTTTGATCAGTTTGTAATACAGATGCAGGTTTACCTAAATCTGATTGGCCATACGATTTATATACACCTTGTTGATTGATGACTGTAAATGCAATTCCAGATGTAGAATTTTTCCTAAAAAAGTCTGTTGAGTATTTATAAAAACCAGGAGTGAATATTTCTGTTTTATTTTTAGGATAATTTAAATACGCACCATTATTTTCATTTGTATTTTCGGTTTCATTTTTATTATATATTTTAATAAATGAAATCGTAATATTAGTATAGCTTGCTCTAATAGTAAATTCTCTTACAAATAGTAAAGAGTCTTTGTCCCCTTCTAATTCGTAATTGAAGTTTACTCCTGAAGTAATTTTGAGATTTGATTGGGTTGTAAATGTACCTCCTTTTTCAATACCGATAGACTTATAGGTTTTCCCGTCAATGGTATAAGAAGCTGAATCTCTTAAAGACTCTATAGGATCGGGTTTTTCTATAGTTGGATCAATGGGATTGTCTTTCTTGCAGGCAGCAAGGAAAAATAGGGCAATAGCAATCCCTATCAGGGTTTTAGATTTCATGATAAAATGATTTTATTTGTGTGTACCCAAAAATAGTTATTTTTATAACTAAAATTTTAATTGATAGGAAAATTATTCTGATTATTGGTTAAGATTGGTAGCTATTCTTTGACGGAAATGTATCCCCCCCCAAAAAAAATATAGATTTTTTTGGGGGGGGGAATTATCGGCTTTTAATATCTTTGTAGCCTAATATCAGGTTATGAAAAAACACATCCTCATTATCTTATTGACTATTCCATTTTTTGTTAAAGCCCAAAATCCTGCACGGGATTATACCAATGCGGTACTTTGGCAGCAAACCTCGGGCGAATATAGGGCCTTATGTTTCCAGGCTTATAACTTTGCACGTTTATCGTTAAAAGAAGCTTTATGGGCCGATACCAGTAAAAAACCAAATTGTGTAATTGTCGATATTGACGAAACCGTTTTAGATAATTCTGCTTTTCAGGGGCACGAAATTAAAAAAGGACTAAGTTATGTATCTGAAGACTGGACAGAATGGACCAATCTTGCTCAGGCCGATACTGTTCCGGGTGCATTGGCTTTTTTAAAGTTTGCAGCATCAAAAAACATCGAAACCTTTTATGTGAGTAACCGCGATGAGAAAGATTATGCAGCTACGCTAAAAAATCTGCAGCACTTTGGCTTTCCTTATGCAGATGATGCACACTTAGTGGTCTCGAAAGGAACTTCAAATAAAGAACCACGCCGCCAGAAAATTACAGAAACGCACAATATTCTATTGCTATGTGGCGATAATTTAAGCGATTTCAGTAACATTTTTTATCGCGAAAATAAAAATACCTTCGAGCAGGTAAACACAAATCAGCACCTATTTGGAACAAAGTATATTGTGTTGCCCAACCCAATGTACGGGGATTGGGAAAAGCCTTTGTATCAGGGAGAAAAACTTAGCGATAAAGATAAAGCGAAACAAAGATTAGAACGATTAAAAAGTTACTAAGTTTTATAATTATTCAGCAATAAGTATTACTTTTGCAGCATCATAAAAATAAACATTATGGAGAACAACGAATTAAAGCACAATACGGAAAGTATGAAAACGGCTAACCAGCCAGGAATTTATAAATTAATGATTTTTGGTGTACTGGTTTGCATGGTGGGTACTTACGCACGTTTCGCTTACGATTCGTGGCAAGTGTCATTAGCATCCTGGATTGTTTTGTTCATTGGTGCAATTATTGCGATTAAAGGTGTATTCAAAATATTAGACGCATAAGCGTTCTACTATCAAAATATAAAGCCGGTCAATGTTTATTCATGACCGGCTTTTTGTTTATATACACTTCTTTTCTGAAAAGCAAATTCAGTAGGTATTAGGTTAAGGTAGTCCCGCCATCCGCTGTAGCTCCGATAGAAAAATCGGAGGCTGCCGCTCCTGTCAGGTTTATGATAGAAAGGTCTGCCTATGTAATCTAAACCTGACAGGAGCGGACACCGAACGTAGTGAGGTAAAGCGGATGGCAGGGCTTTCGAAACCGACAAACACAGTAACCTGCTTTAAAAAAAAAACGCCATAAAAACTTCATTTAAACCTGCGAGGTTTAATACTAGCTGAAACCGCTAAAACACCCTTCTCACGTCACTAAACCCAACATTGGGTTACCTAAATATAATTTTCGTATTAAGGGTAAATACAGCGTTAAAACTAACCAAGTACGCTACACTTCTTATGGCCATTTGAAGCAAATATTTAAAATGATTATTTATTTTGAACCACACAATCATGAAAAGGAATATTATTGCTATAGCCATAGTTTTAACAATTTTTGGCTGCCAGAAATCGAATGAAAAGTATGCAAGTGCTGATACCGCAGTGCTGGAGCCGTTGAGCAAAGAATCTGCAGATAGTACTGCCGCTGAGAAAATCATCAAAACTGCTGATATGCGGTTTAGGGTGAAAGAGGTTCAAAACACGAAAGAACAGCTTAGCAAAACCATTAAAGCGGAAGGGGGAACTGTTGCAGAGTTCTCGATCGAAAGTACCATCCAGGAAACCGATAAGGTTAAACAATCTACCGATTCACTAAAAGAAATTACTTCCTATCGCACTCAGGGTTATCTGGTGGCAAAAGTTCCGTCAGAGAAGCTGGATGAATTTACCAATACTATTGCAAGAATGGCTGTTTTTGTCGATCACCAATCAATGAAGATGGACGATCAAAGTATTGCTTATTTAGCCAATAAACTAAAGGCGCAGAACAGAGTAGATGCGATTGAAAAAATTAATAAAGTAGCCTCGAAAAAAAGTGCCAACGTCGAATCTTCTCTTTATATCAAAGATGATTATGTAGATAAGAAAATTGAGAACATGCAGATTGATAGCCGTGTGAAATTCAGTACCATTACCCTTAATTTTTATCAGGACAATACAGTAAAAACCATGATTGTGGCCAATGACAATCTGTACGACTACCGCCCGGCATTTGTAAACAGACTTTGGTTGGGTATTGTAAACGGATGGACGATTTTTAAAGAAATCATCATCGCAATTTCCAATTTATGGATGTTAATATTGGTTGGTTTTGCAATCTTCTTCACTATAAAATATTTTATTCGCAGGAATAAATTAAAAATCGAAGAAGCGACTAAAAATAGGATTGATCAGGCTGCCAACAATAAATAGCTTATTTCATTACCGCGCCATGGTTCGTGTTCGCACGAACCATTTTATTCTCTACCAAGAAAGATTGCTTCACTCTTATGATCGGAGACTCACGAACCACAAATTCTTTAAGATTATTTCTTTGCCTTAACCACTATACCTTTAACCTTAGTTTTATTATCGCTTACAAAAGATTCCCAGCCCGAATAGGTTTTAGATTTACCACCTGTTGTAATTTTCTGAAAAGAATGGCAAACGGCAACAGCCAAACCATCGGTTGCATCCAAGAATTCGGGTGTTTCTTTAAAATTGAGTAAGCGCTGCAACATGGCTGCTACCTGTTCTTTTGTGGCATTACCACTACCGGTAATGGATTGTTTGATCTTACGTGGAGAATATTCGGTAACTGAAATATTTCTGGACAACGCGGCTGCAATAGCAATGCCCTGCGCACGGCCGAGTTTTAATAAAACCTGAATATTTTTACCATAAAATGGTGCCTCGATAGCCAGAACATCAGGTTTATATTGATCGATTAAAACCACTGTTTTTTCGAATATCCTTTGAAGTTTGAGGAATGGATCGTCTAAGTGGGTCATTTTAACCACTCCCAAACTGATCAATTCCGTTTTATTTCCCTTTTCTAAAATTACGCCATAACCCATCACCGCCGTTCCCGGATCAATGCCCATAATCACCCGTTCCTTTTTTTCGTTCAACATTACAGCAATATTAAGCATATTTGCAAACTAAAAAGATAATCTTGACAGGCAAGAACAAAAAAATATTATCGCTTTTTATCAAAGTTGCAATTGTGATGTTTGCCTTTTGGTTTATTTACCATAAGCTCGTTGCGAATAAAAATCTTCACGATTTCAGTACATTATTAAAAGATATCCCTCAAACAGAAATAATCACCGTAATTGGGATAGTGGTATTTCTGATGTTTGTAAACTGGTTTTTAGAGGCCGGTAAATGGAAATACTTAATGAGCCATATCGAACCCATCAGTTTTTACAGGGCCATCGAATCTGTTTTCTGTGGTTTAACGCTTGCTATTTTTACGCCCAACAGACTAGGAGAATATGGAGGCCGTGTATTTTTCCTTTCCCCCCGAAGAAGAATTGTTGGGATAGTGGCCATGAGTGTGGGTAGCATCGGTCAATTGGTGCTGACTAATGTCTTCGGAGCCATTGCAACCTGCTTTTTCGTGTACCGCTTTATCCCGATCGATAAGGTACTATTTATTGCCTTGGTTTTTTTTGCGGTAATTTTTTGCCTGTTTTTTCTGGTTTTTTACTTTAACATCCGTTGGTTAAATGGGATTTTATTATCCTTCAAATTCACCAGGAAATATAAGAAATTTTATAGCATTTTAGCCAGGTATAAAAAACGGGAACTATTCAAAATTATTACTTATTGTTTTGCCCGTTACCTGATATTCAGTTCGCAATATTTCATCCTTTTTATCTGGCTGGTGCCTGGATTGCACTATGCAGATATTGTGATGATGACCTGTTTGCTATTTTTGGTACAATCGGCACTGCCTTCACTAGATCTTTTCGATGTGGGTATTAGAAGTGTCACTGCAGTTGAGCTATTTAAACATGTAACCGATCAGCATCTGGCTGTTATTGCATGTACCGCAAGTATCTGGCTCATAAATATTATAATTCCTGCTATCTTAGGCACTTATTTCGTTTTTAAACTCAATTTTTTTGGAAATCTTAAATCTAATTAGTCTTATATCTGCTGCTTTAACCTTAATTTATGGTTTTTTAGTGCTTAATTTTATCAGAGGATGGCATAACTTGGTCTATTTTATGCCACAAAAATCTGATCCCCGAACCAAAGTTTCTATTATCGTTGCTGCAAGGGATGAGGAAGAGAATATCGATAAAACAATTAATGACCTGATTGCTCAACAATATCCTAAAGCTTTAACAGAAATTATTATTATTGATGACCATTCTACTGATAGAACGGCAGAAATTGTGTTAAGCTATGCCGACAGTAATGTGAAACTAATTAAGTTAAACGAGAATAGGGCATTAAACTCGTATAAGAAGAAAGCAATACAAACAGCTATTGGCACCTGCTCCGGCGATCTGATCATTACCACTGATGCGGATTGCAGGATGGGGCAGAATTGGCTGGTTACCATTGTAAACCTATACGAGCAGAAAAACTATAAAATGATTTCTTCACCCGTAGCTTATTTTCAGGAGAAAAGTTTCTTTGAGCGATTACAGTCCTTGGAATTTCTTTATCTTATTGGCTTAGGGGCATCTACTATAGGAAACAAACAGCCATCTACTTGTAATGGTGCAAATTTGGCCTACGAAAAAACAACTTTTTATGAAGTTGGTGGCTTTCAGGGAATAGATGATCTGGCATCAGGCGATGATGAGCTGCTGTTGCATAAAATTGCCGCCAGATATCCAGATCAGATTGGTTTCCTTAAAAATAGAGAAGCCATTGTGTACACTCATGCAAAAGAAACCTTAGGCTCGTTTATACAGCAACGCAAACGTTGGGCTTCAAAGAGTACCCGTTATAAAAACAAGGCAATTATTGTTTTGGGGGTGTTGATTTGGATCTTTAACCTTTCTATTCTTACAAATTTTATCACCGGATTTTTTATTCCAGGGTTTTTAACCATTACATTTTATCAATTATTGGTTAAAATGGTTTTAGAAACATTATTTTTATGGGATGTAACCGGCTTTGCCAAAAGGCGCAGTTTACTTATTTTAATACCTGTTTTAAATGTACTGCATGTAATTTACATGGTGTACATCGGCATTGCCGGCAACAGTGGCAAATACAATTGGAAAGGCAGAATGGTTAGGTAATGGATAATAGCCCGTCAAAGAAAGTATGGTTAAAGTTTAAGCGGAATAAGCTGGCCTTCAGCGGGCTGATCTTTATCTTGCTATTAATGCTGATGGGTGTTTTGGGCTATTTAATTATGCCAGACGATTCTCCAAATGCAAATGTTCAGATTCTTCAATTAAATAAAAAGAAACCGGGTAGTACATTTACATTTTTAATTATCAGCCGGAAACCTAAAATAGAAAAGCTTAACTTTTTTGAGCGGATGTTGAATGGGCAGACACCAAGTTTTAAAAGCATCCCGATAACTTCTTACCAGATAAAAGATAAAGATGTTTTTGTGCAGGAATATATTGGCGAGGATGAAAAAGCCAAGGAAACCAGGTATGAACTGAAAGATTTATGTCCAAGTTGTGTTTTACCTTCAAAAATAGGAACACCACAAGCGCTCTTCGAAGAAAATAACATCTATACACACACCTATATTTTAGGAACTGATATTTATGGCCGGGATTTATTAAGCCGGTTGATTTTAGGCATTCGCGTTTCATTATCGGTGGGTTTAATGGCGGTTCTCATCTCTCTTTTTATTGGCGTGAGTTTAGGAGCCATTGCGGGTTATTTTGGTGGCCGCGTAGATGCAGCCATCAGTTGGTTTATGAATGTCGTTTGGTCGCTACCGTCATTGCTGCTCGTTATTGCGATATCTTTCGCTTTGGGGAAAGGCTTTTGGCAGATCTTTATTGCAGTTGGTTTATCAACCTGGGTAGATGTAGCCCGATTGGTGCGTGGGCAGGTGATGGCTTTAAAAGAAGTAGAGTTTGTTGAAGCTGCCAGGGCCTTAGGTTTTAGCACCAGCCGAACCATTATCAAACACATATTGCCAAATATCGCTGGTCCGATTTTAGTTGTGGCCTCGTCCAATTTTGCTTCTGCTATATTGTTAGAAACCGGCTTGAGCTTTTTAGGCTTTGGTGCACAACCACCCATGCCAAGCTGGGGAAGCATGATTAAAGAACATTATGGTTATATTATTATGGATGCAGCTTATCTCGCCGTTTTGCCCGGTTTAGCCATTATGTTTACGGTATATGCCTTTAATGTACTTGCCATAGGTTTACGCGATGCTTTTGATGTAAAAGGCCAGAACGTAACCGTTTAATCATAATCATAATCATAAAAAAAGCAGTACCAATTGGCACTGCTTTTTTCTTAAAAACAAAAGCTTAAGCTGTTGCGGTAAATGTGTTTCCTGAAACAGTAAGCGGATAAACTTTGGTTGAATCTGATCTATTTTGCTTTTTTCTTATCAAAAGAAAACCTACGTGCTATACTAAAGCCCCAGCGGTATTGCCCTTTAAGCCACGAAGTATTCGTATCGGTAATAAACTGCGATTCCTGTATTGCTGTGGCATTGGTGAAATTGAGGTGAAAAATATGCCCTCCGGTTTCAAACTCAAGTCCGGCACCAAGCGTTTTGTAATATTTCGTTCCCAATGTGCTTTCGAGATAAGCTTCTTTATTTTTATCCCTGAATGGAATGGTATAATCGGCTACAAAAGCCATGCGTTTGGTAATTTTGATACGACCACCAACCGACAAGGCAAGCATATCGTTTTGATCACCAAAAACAGTAAAATTGCGGTGTACATACGATGGCATTACCAGCATTGAAAAGTTTGAATTAAACTTACGGGCAATTACGGCTTGAACCACATAAGTTAAGCGATCCTGGAATTCGCTAAATGCATTTGCAGCGGTGGGGTCGGTTGAAGCTTTCGCTGCCGAAAGGGTAGTACTGCCGAATAAGGTTACTGCAACAGGCACTTTATCATCAGCGGTTTGCTCCAGTAAACGGTATTTTAAATTCCCTTCGTAAAGCTGTGTTACCACACCGGCTCCTTTTGCCCTTGATAAACCAACGGAAAACCTATCACTGATTCCGTATTCAAAGCCAATTCGGATATCTGTTGATTGATCCAGCCCAAAAAAGTTTTTGGTACCACCTGCACTACCCGCAATATCACCAAAACGGTGATCTACCCTAAAATCCAGTTCATTTTTATAAATGGTTTCATTGGTTTGGATGTTGATCAGTTTGGTTGCCTTAAAAGTAGCCTGTACATTCTTTTTTTCAGCAGGCATTTGCAATGCTTTTTCGAGCGAATCTTGTGCAAAAGCTAAAGTAGGCAAGAGGGTAATAGATAGGTATAAAAGAGATTTTAGACGAAATTTCATAAATTTTATTTTTTGGGTTGATAAATAGCAGTCATTTTTACCTGTATGGTTTCTGCAATCTGTTTAAAAACGATCGTTGGGATTTTGATACCATGATCGGCCAGTTTTACATTAAATGTAGAAGTAGCTTTTATCTCATCGCCGGTAATTACTAACGATCCTTTTGTTGTATATTCTTTGGTTACGCCATGGATCTGCAGGTTACCCTTAACCGTAACGGGATAAGTACCAGGTTTTGAAAAATCGATCTGTTCTACAATTTTTCCTTTAAAATCAGAAGTTGGGAACTTATCGCTCTCCATATAATTTTCGTTAAAATGCTCCTGCATCAGTTTTTTCTTAAACTGAAAAGAAGTATTGTTGATTTTGAAAATGATATCGTTGGTTTTGATATTAAGCGCTGAAGCACCTGTTTTACTCTGTGCATCGATATCTTCTACAGGTGTGGAAGAGAAAAATGAAGAAGTTACGCTTTTACTAACCCATATTTGCGCTTTTATACCTGTGCACAATAACAAGGCTATTAAGGTGAAAAATAGTTTTTGCATTGGTGTATTTATTTAAATTTTTAATAGAACCATCTGATTAGCGTTAATCCTTATTTGTTATTCTGGCATGCCTTTATCAACCCAGGCTTGTAATAATTCTCTTTCGTTCGCGGTCAAAGAACCACCTTTAGGCATTGTTTTGGTAACCAGAACAGCATTCGCTACGCGTGTATCATTTTTTATAGAGGCAAGGCCATTAAATAACCATACGGATTTAAGCGCGCCGTTTGGACCATGGCAGCTATTGCATTTGGTTTGGAAAAGCGCACCTGCAAAATTGGTATAGGTTACATTGGCAGTGGTAACAGCTGTTGGGCCCGTAGGGGCTGCTGGTTTTAATTCCTCAGCCTGTCTTTTAGAACAGGCAAAAAGTAAGGCAGTAATTGCAGCTAATAGAAAGATTGAATTTTGTTTTTTCATAGATATTTAAATTAAGGTTAAAATTGGTGGTAGATTCATTTCTATGTCCTCATGCTCGATTGCGGTGCAACTGAAATTTTTATGGCGATGGCCGGTTTTAAAAATTTATGTTCTGTTTGTTTGAAAAGCATAACTGTTTTTGAAATAAGCATAGTTTTTCATGTAATTTTTGCTGAAATCTTAATCGTTACGTAGCTTTCTAAAGATTGGTTGCCTGCGGGATAAAAAAAACACAAAAAAAAGCCGTCCCGATTTTACATCAGGACGGCTTTCAAGATAAATTTTGTCTAAAACCTAGTTAAAATCTTCGGCCTTTAAAGGTGGATTGATTTTAATGTCTTTGATTACAACCGAAAACTCCTGAGAACCTTGGGGGCTTGCCACCGATTGAGTTAAGGTAAATGGAAATAATACATCACCTACTTTTTTGTAGTTTGAATATTCAGTAGACTGACTAATTTCAGCCCCACCTTTGGTCGTGGTACTTTCATCTTTTAAAAGCAAACCCGATTTGGTGTCGTAGTATTCAGTTTTCTTTTTGCCCGATGGAGTAGTGATATTTAATTTAAAAGCATCGGCTGTACCTACTCTCGCTGTCCCGGCTGTTTCAATTTTCGTTCCGTCAGTTGCATAGTACAGTTGAGTACCATAACCTTTATCATCTTTCCTTTCAGCCAGATCATCACCAGTTAATTCAGCTTTTTGGCCCATTTGCATTGCATATCCTGTTTTACCATTGTAAACCTGTTTCATCGCAGTTTGGCCACCCATAGAAATTTCCATGCTGCTTAAGTTTGGTGCCATATTTTTAATGGTAACGGCAAGCTTTTGACCTTGCATTTCCATTTCACCATTTTGCTGTAATGAAGTGATTTTTTTAATAGCTTCTTCACCACCAATGGCTTTAATGTAGTTTCTGATAATTTCTGCAGGTGCAGCTGTTGGTGCGGTAGCAGTTTCGGTTGCTTTCACCGGATTTGCATAGTTATCGTAAATCTGTGTTTCAAAGCCTGCTTTAGTTAAGCCTGTTGCAAATGCATCGGTTTTGCCCACAATAACAATACGTGTATTGTCGTGATAGTAATATTTTTTAGCTACCCTTAAAATATCATCTGTAGTTACCGCATTAATCTTTTGTAGATAAGTGCGGTAAAAATCTTTAGGTAAGTTATTAATTAAGATATTGCTCGCGAAGCCTGCTGTACGCGCTGGATTTTCTAAGCCTAGTGCAAATGATCCATTGAAAAGATTTTTTGCATTCTGTAATTCATCAGGAGTAACCTTTGTGGTACGGATGGTGTTAATTTCTCTTAAAAATTCTACTACCGCACTATCCACTTTTTCGTTTCTGACAGCTGCATTGGCTGAAAATTTAGATTGGAAACGACCTGAGCCAGTGCTTGAATATGCACCATAAGTAAAACCATGTTTCTCACGAAGGTTGCCAAATAATCTCGATTCAGAGCCGCCACCTAAAATCTGGTTTGCCAATAAAACCGGGAAATAATCAGGACTGCTCATTGGCAAGTCGATTAGGTTTACCACTGTAATTTCTGATTGAACAGCGTTGCCCACATTGATGATATCCACTTCTGTTTTGGCAGGATTAGCAACTTTGGTCAATGCCGGTAAGCTTAAAGCTGTTCCTTTCCAATCGCCAAAAGCTTTCTCTGCCAATGCTTTTGCTGCTTCCGGCTTAATATCGCCAACAAAGGTTAAGTAACCTCTTGATGGGGTAATGTATTTTTTATAAGCTGTTTTAACATCATCTAAAGTAATTCCATTTAGAGAAGCTTCGGTTTCGAATTCGCCATAAGGGTGGTTTTTGCCATAAGCTAAAGCATTTACCACACGTGCCGAAATGGCTTTTGCACTTTTCTCGTTGGATTTTAATCCAGTAATGGCCTGAGACTTTAATTTTTCAAAAGATTCTGCTGGAAAAGCAGGTTTACGGATGCTTTCGGTCATTAGGGCAAATGCCTGAGGGAAGTAACGGGTTAGGGCCGATACCGAACCACCACTTGCACCTGCGCTTACATCAGCACCCAGCTGATCTACCGCTTCGTCAAATTGTGCCTTTGTTTTAGTTGTGGTTCCCTCGTTTAGCATACTACCCATTAAGCTCACTACGCCCGCTTTTGCACCTTCGGTAATGGGGCCTGCATCTATACTGTAACTTGCTGATACTTTAGGTAGCTTATGGTTTTCTACTACCAGGATGGTGATGCCGTTTGCTAATTTATAAATAACAGGATCGCCAACAGTAATAACGGGTGCCGGACCTGCTTTTGGTTTATGGCTCCGATCTATAGTTTGTGCTGAAATGCCTTGAGCCAATAAGGAAACTGCAGCTATAATGAATAATTTTTTCATGTTTTTAATAATTAAAATGAAAAGCGGTCAGCTTATTTCTTAGGTAAGTAATACAATACAACTCTTTGGTTTTTGCTCAGGTACTTTTTAGCAACATCTCTGATTTCCTCACGAGTGATGGACCTGATTACCTCTAATTCCTTATTGATATCATTTGTATCCTTATCATGGAAAGTATAGCCATTGGCCAAATTTTCGGCAACACCCAACATTTTACTGTTTGCACTTACATAGTTGTTTTCGAATTTATTCTGCAGTTTTTTATAGTCGCTTTCGCTAATTAAATCGGTTTGAAGGCGTAAAACTTCTTCATCAATGTCTTTTAATAAATCATTAAGTGGTGTATTACTATTGGGTAATGCCAGGGTGATATAAGCACCATAATCTTCAAGCGAATAGTTAAAAGCAGCAACCTGTAAAGCTGTTTTCTTTTGATCAACCATTTTAGTGCTTAATCTTGAGCTTCCACCTTCTGATAAAATAGAGCTGATCATGCCCAACACCTTGCTCTCTCTACTCTTCATACCCGGTACGCGGTACGCGGCAAAGATGGCTGGGATCTGGATATTGGCATCGTAAGCGGTATCGATAATTTCTTTGGTAATTTCCGGTAATTTATATTCTTGACGAACAATCGTCGCACCTTTAGATACTTCAGCAAAGTAAGCTTTTACCAAAGCTTTGGTCTTCTCTACATCTAAATCGCCGGCAATGGTTAAAACGGCATTGTTAGGCACGTAGTATTTCTTAAAAAAAGCAATAAACTCGCTCAGTTTTGCCGCGTCTAAGTGCTCCATTGAACCAATCGGTTGCCAACGGTAGGGATGACCATCAAACAAATGGCTGAAAATTTTCTCTGTAAATTTTCCATAAGGCGCATTGTCTATGCGTAAACGTTTTTCTTCTTTTACTACCTCGTTTTGTGTTTTTACACCACCTTCGTTAATTACGGGGTGCAACATTCTTTCGCTTTCTAGCCATAAACCGAGTTCTAATTGGTTTGATGGAAAAAGTTCATAATAAAAAGTACGGTCTTGAGAAGTATTGGCATTGTTCTGTCCGCCATTACTGCTTACCAGTTTCATAAACTCACCGCGTTTAATGTTATCGGAGCCTTCAAATAATAAATGTTCAAAAAAATGGGCAAAGCCTGTACGTTGGGTTTCTTCATCTTTAGAACCAACATGATACATTACCGAAACGGCAACAACGGGAGCGGTTTTATCCTGGTGTAGGATGACATGGAGACCATTGTCCAGGTCGAATTCCGTAAACTGTACTTTTTGGGCAGAAGCACTTAAGCACAGACCGGAAATGGCCAAAGCAAAGAGAATTCTTTTTTTCATTAGTAGTTTTTTTAAATGATTAAAAATAATCAAAAGCGAAAGCGAGCAATTATTTTATTAATAAGTTAATTTGGATTTTTCACTAGCGTGAAACAATTATAAGAACGGGCCTAAATTATGGATTTAAACAAAAAAAGCGAGCATTTACACTCGCTTTTATATTTATTTTATCTCCAGGCTTTGTATTGATTAATTAAGCCGTTGGTAGAACTATCGTGGCTCGAAACTTTTTCGTTGTCCGCTAACTCGGGAAGAATCTTTTTGGCCAATTGTTTGCCAAGTTCTACTCCCCACTGATCGAAACTAAAGATGTTCCAGATAATTCCCTGAACAAATATTTTATGTTCGTAAATGGCTACTAAGCTACCTAAAGTATATGGAGTTACTTTTTTCAACAATATTGAGTTTGTTGGACGATTGCCTTCGAATACTTTAAATGGAGCAATTTTTTCAATTTCTGAATCAGATTTACCTTCCTTCTTTAATTCGGCAGTTACTTCTTCTTCGGTTTTACCGTTCATTAACGCTTCTGTTTGTGCAAAAAAATTCGATAATAAGATAGGATGATGATCGCCCAATGGGTTTAAGCTCTGCGCCGGAGCAATAAAGTCGGCAGGGATAATCCGCGTACCCTGATGAATTAACTGATAAAAGGCATGCTGACCATTTGTGCCTGGTTCGCCCCAGATAATCGGTCCGGTTTCATAGTCAACTTCATTACCGTTTCTATCAACATGTTTGCCATTACTCTCCATATCTCCCTGTTGGAAATAAGCAGCAAAACGATGCATATATTGGTCGTAAGGTAAAATAACCTGCGTTTCTGCATTGTAGAAATTGATATACCAAACGCCTAGCAAACCTAATATTACCGGTAGGTTACTTTCAAATTCGGCAGTTTTAAAGTGGTTATCAGTTGCATGGGCACCAGCCAATAATTCTTTAAAATTATCGAAGCCTATACTTAATGAGATTGATAAGCCGATAGCACTCCATAAAGAGTAACGACCGCCAACCCAATCCCAAAACTCAAACATGTTTTCGGTATCGATGCCAAAAGCAGAAACATCTTTGGAATTGGTAGATAATGCTGCAAAGTGTTTAGCAATATCACTTTCTTTGCCGCCTTTATCTAAAAACCAGGTACGGGCAGAGTGTGCATTCGTCATGGTTTCTTGCGTAGTAAAAGTTTTTGATGCAACTAAGAATAAAGTCGTTTCAGCATTTAATCCCGATAAAGTTTCGGCGATGTGTGTGCCATCAATGTTCGAAACAAAGTGAATATTTAAATGGTTTTTATAGTGTTTTAAAGCTTCAGTAACCATTACAGGTCCAAGGTCTGATCCACCGATACCAATATTTACCACATCAGTAATGGCTTTGCCAGTATAACCTTTCCATTCACCGCTGATGATGCTGTTACTAAATTTC
Organism: Pedobacter alluvionis; assembly: GCF_003664035.1. Lineage (GTDB taxonomy): Bacteria > Bacteroidota > Bacteroidia > Sphingobacteriales > Sphingobacteriaceae > Pedobacter > Pedobacter alluvionis. The sequence goes on along the minus strand of NZ_RCCK01000011.1, from coordinate 780,786 downwards.
TCCATTTTAGCCAATACTGCATTTACTTCGGGCATTACATCTTTGCCATCAACTAAAATTGGCGTATTGCTTAAATTACGTAAGGCAATATGAAGTACCGAACGGTCTTCGGTTTCATTAATCTTATCACCGTTATACATCGATTTTATGGCCTCATCCAATTTACACTCGCGTGCCAATTGAATTAAGAGTGCTAATGTTTCATCGCTGATGCGGTTTTTGCTGTAATCCAGTAAGATATCCTCAAAAAAAACAGAAAATTTATTGAAACGATTTTCATCCTCAGTAAAAAGATCTTTAATGCTTTTTTGATTAATATCTATAAAATGATCGGCTAAATACTTATAGGCCTTAGTTTCTGTGAAATTTATTTTAGGTAACATAATCTTTGTTTTTTGTAAAAGTAATAAAGCAAAAATTTAAAATTGTCTTTTTATTGTTCTAAATCAATAAGAATTTTTAATGTTGATTAAACATATAACTTAAATTTAGCATGCTTTTAGTTTATCGCTTACAATATGGATGGCCATGATGGCAAATTTGATGTGGGTGGTATAATCGTGATGTTCAATAGCTGATAATTGCAACAAGGTGGATAAGTCTGGCGAATGCCCATTATAGATAAGTTGAAGGTTTGTTCGGATAAAAAATATCAGATACCTACTTCTAGGTGCTTCAAAATTAAGTAGCTTTGTAAAAAAATATAAAATATGTTTAGAGCGCTCTCCCTATTGGCAACATTTTGCCTGTTTTTTTCTTGTTTCTTTTTTTCTTCATGCGAAAAAGAAGGGATAACTAAAATAGATACCTTAAGAATTATTGACACCCTTGATGTCGATCGCCCAATAAATTTAAAAGCAACAAAAGGTATTTATGGTTCTCGTATTACAGTATCATGGGCACCAATGCCCTTAGCCCAGAAGTATCAATTATTCAAGTTTGATGTGGCCAGTCAGAAATATGTTTTACTAAAAGAATTGGCAGATACAACCTTTGATGATTCAGCAATCAGTAAATCTTTGACCAAGAATTTTTATAAAGTAAGAACTTATAACAGTATAAAATCTTTCAGTAGATTCAGTGATGCAGACTTCGGTTATACTTCTGCATCTAACTACTATAAATCACTTACTTTTGGCTCTGAGGGGTCAGGGGCTTCACAATTTAAATTTAATATGCATGTTGAGGTTGATAAAACCGGGAATATTTATGTAAGTGATGATGATCTTAACCGAGTGCTCAAGTTTAGTGCTACCGGAGGTTTCATTGAACAGTTTTATAGTGGGTCTTCTGCTAGGGCTTTAGCGTTTTTTAGTAATGGAAATTATGTTGCAACCCGTACGCAAAGCAGTAGTTATGTTCAAGTATTTAATCCGAATAAACAGCTGATTAAGGAGTGGGGTACTTATGGAACAGGAGATAGCGATTTTGGGAATATTGAATGTTTAACAATTGATGATGAACAAAACATTTGGATTGTTGATGGTCTAAACCACCGCATTAAAAAATATGATCAAAATGGAAATTTATTGCTAAAATTTGGTAAACAAGGAAAAGCAGAAGGTGATTTTGATGCCCCATTTGGTATATGCTATTTCAAAAACAAGATATATGTTTCAGATACTAGGAATAATCGTATTGAAGTGTTTGACAAGAATGGTAAATTCTTAAAGATTTTTGCTGTAAAGGGATATCTTTTTGGGTTAAGAGCTTTTGGTGATAACATTTACATAGCCAACTCGGGAGAAAGTGTTATTATTAAGACTGATGAAAATGGAGATATCCAGGAAAAAATAGGAGCCGGCTCATTTTTGAATTTAGTAGATGTGACAGTTGCACCCAATGGAGATGTTATCGCCTGTGATGTTTATGGCAGAAGGATAATAGTATTCAAAAAAGGTTAATTATTTTTAATAAAAAACACAAAAGTCATTCCGACTCCGGAATGGCTTTTGTGTTTGATTCAACTCCATCTCTTCCTAAAATTGATTATCTTAGGGCAACCTAAACTAAACCATTCATTTATGAAGAAAATATCCCTGATCGGTTTTTCGCTACTGGCGTTAAATTCTTTTGCACAAAAATCAGATTTAAGGCCATTGGTTTCAAAAAAAGCGGATGCCATTGAACAAAAAGTAATTGCCTGGCGACGTGACTTTCACGAACATCCTGAATTGGGAAACACTGAAGTAAGAACAGCAGGTATTATTGCAAAACATTTAGAATCTTTAGGTATACAAGTAAAAACAGGCGTTGCCAAAACAGGAGTAGTTGGTGTGTTAAAAGGAGGGAAGCCAGGTCCTGTAGTGGCTTTACGTGCTGATATGGATGGCTTACCGGTTACCGAGCGAGTAGATGTTCCATTTGCCTCGAAAGTAAAAACACAGTATAACGGACAAGAGGTTGGTGTAATGCATGCCTGTGGGCATGATAGTCATGTGGCTATTTTAATGGGAGTAGCAGAAGTGCTGGCATCTATGCAAAAAGATATTCAAGGGACGGTGAAATTTATATTTCAGCCTGCTGAAGAAGGCGTACCTGCGGGAGATGAAGGTGGGGCAGCATTAATGATTAAGGAAGGTGTACTAGAAAATCCTAAAGTTGATGTAATTTTCGGTTTACACATCAATTCTCAAACTGAAGTTGGTGATGTAACCTATCGCCCGGGTGGAACAATGGCTGCAGTAAACGATATGAAGATTACGGTTACCGGCCGCCAGGCACATGGGGCATACCCATGGAGTAGTATAGATCCCGTGGTGATTTCTGCACAGATTATCAATAGCCTGCAAACCATCGTAAGTAGAAATTTAAATGTGACCGAAAATCCTGGAGTGGTTACCATTGGAGCTATTAATGGTGGCGTGCGATCGAACATTATTCCCGAAAAGGTAGAAATGTTAGGTACAGTGCGCAACTTTAGTAAGGAAGATGAGGCTATGTTTATCGAAAGGATTAAAACCATCGCTACCAAAACAGCTGAGGCTGGTGGGGCAACAGCCGAAGTGAAAATTCCTTACAGTAATCACTATCCTGTTACCTTTAATAATATTGCACTAACCGAAAAGATGTTGCCAAGCATGGAATTAACAGCAGGTAAAAATCACGTGAAATTAAAACCACCAGTTACCGGAGCAGAAGATTTCTCTTTTTTCCAGGAAAAAGTTCCTGGCTTATTTGTGTTTTTAGGAGGTATGCCAAAGGGTAAAGATCCTTTGAAAGCAGCATCGCACCACACCCCGGATTTTTACCTTGATGAAAGCGGTTTTGTTTTAGGGGTTAAGTTACTCTCCAATCTAACGCTGGATTATATGTCGATGAAAAAATAAGAGTGGTTCATGAGTTCATTTACCATTGGTTAATTAGTCATGGTGCATGAATAAAGAAAATAAAATTGGTTAACAAACAGTAAAGGATCAGTTTTAATTGAAATTGCTTTCCGCCATGCGCTATGCTCAAAGCGATTTTATATATTTGTTCCATGACCAAAGAAAATATTCAGGATTTAAGGGACAGAGTAACGTCGCTGAGGAGGTATCTTTGACGTTGATGAGCTACTTTACGCCATCCGCGAAGAAGAAAAATTAACAATGGCGCCCGATTTCTGGGACGACCCTAAAAAAGCAGAAAAAATTCTTGCCGAAATCAGTTCAAAGAAAAAATGGACAGATGGCTTTAACCAAACCAACAACGCGGTTGAGGATGCAGTGGTGATGTTTGAATTTTTTCAATCAGGAGATGCTTCAGAAGCTGAGCTTCAGGATCAGTTCGAAATCGCCAAAACTGCTGTAGAAGAACTCGAACTCAAAAATATGCTGCGTAGCAAAGAGGATCAGCTTTCTGCGGTATTACAAATTACTGCCGGAGCAGGAGGAACTGAAAGCTGTGATTGGGCTTACATGCTCATGCGGATGTATATGATGTGGGGTGAAAAGAACGGTTACAAAATTACCGAACAGGATAGCCAGGAAGGGGAGGTTGCGGGGATAAAATCGGTAACGCTTCAATTCGATGGCGATTTCTCTTACGGTTACTTGAAAGGCGAAAATGGAGTGCATCGTTTGGTACGGATATCGCCTTTCGACTCGAACGCCCGTAGACATACTTCTTTTGCCTCGGTATATGTTTATCCCTTGGTGGATGATACCATACAGATTGATATTAACCCGGCTGATATCGAGTTCGAAACTTTCAGGGCGGGCGGTGCCGGCGGACAAAATGTGAACAAAGTTGAGACAGCTGTGCGTTTATATCACAAACCATCGGGTATTATTATTAAAAACCAGGAGTCGCGATCGCAATTACAGAATAAAGAGAATGCCATTCGGTTGCTTAAATCTCAATTGTACGAGATCGAAGAACGGAAACGTAATGAAGCAATTGCTGCAGTAGAAGGATCGAAAAAGAAAATTGAATGGGGCTCGCAAATCAGAAGTTATGTTTTGGACGACAGACGCGTGAAAGACCACCGTACCAATTACCAAACCTCCAATCCTGATGCAGTTTTAAATGGCGATATTAACGACTTTTTGAAGGCTTATTTAATGGAATTTTAAAGTAAAAAAATGTCAAAATCATCCATCATCATAATTTTATTGCTTATGGCAATGTACAATGCTAATGCGCAAGAAGTTGTGCCATTATATCCAGGTGAAATTCCAGGTGCAAAACCTACGCCAGCAACCTATGTAGAAAATACCGAAGTCCGCTCAAATGGCACTTTAAGTATTACCAAAGTATCAATACCTACATTAACAGTTTTCGAAGCACCTAAAAACATTGCCACTGGTACAGCGGTAATCATTTGCCCGGGTGGGGGGTATGGTGCTTTGGCCTTTAGTCATGAAGGTACTGATGTAGCTAAACGCTTTAATGCCATTGGAGTAACTGCCTTTGTATTGAAATACCGTTTGCCGAGCGATGAAATTATGGTTGATAAAACCTATGGACCGTTGCAAGATGCACAGCAAGCCATTTACCTGGTTAGAAAAAATGCGAAAAAATATAGGATTAAGACCAGTAAGATTGGAATTATGGGCTTTTCTGCAGGTGGACATTTTGCATCAACTTTGGTTGCTCATTATAACGATCTTAAAATTTCTAATCCTGAAAAGGTAAGTCTGAGACCAAATTTTGCTGCATTAATTTATCCTGTAATTAGTTTCGAAGAATCAGTACATACTGGTACCATGAAGAATTTATTGGGGCCAAATCCTGCTGACAGTTTAAAACATTATTTCTCGGCAAATAAAAATGTGAACAAAAAAACACCCCCTGTTTTCTTTGTACATGCTAAAGATGATAAAACCGTTCCTTATGAAAATAGTGTTTTAATGAATGAGGCACTAAAGCAGAATAAGGTAGATACTGATATTTATCTATATGAAAAAGGTGGACATGGCTTTGGTCTGATTAATAAAACTTCAGATGTAGACTGGTTTAACTTATTGGCTACCTGGATGAAGAAAGAGAAATTTTGATATCCTCAATGATTTTTAACCTCTTCACCTGATTTAATGTAAACCACTTTAAACTTATTTGATAAGCCAAATAGAAATTTAAACATTTAAATAAAGCCTGATCATGATTTGTGGTCAGGCTCTTGCTTTTATATGGTTTTTACATTCTTCAGTAAATAAGCTAAGTCCCATTTTACCACTCTATTTTTACGATTTAACCCCTTATTTTTTAGTTAGGGTTTGTATAAATTTGCTTACGTTCATGTCACTTTTGACTTGGATGCTACAAATGATTTAACCACATACGTAGGAATATATAAGCAGATTTATAGTTTTGAATTTAATATGCTTGTATTCAGTTTTATGAAGTTAGGTCGAACGTAATGTTTTTACAATTAACCAAATATTTACCTAATTCAAAAAAAATGAGAAAAGAAACAATGAAATGGTGCCTGCTATTGGTATGCTTGTTTACCGGGCTTTTATCTTGCAAAAAAGATAAGGCTGACGTTAAATCTGAAAATGGCCAGGTTAAAGCCTGGGAAACATTAATTGATGGCAATTCTTTTGCCAGCTACGCTAATTTTGAGGCACAATGGAATTACAACTATCCCTGGGGTACTGATCATAATGGTTCGGCACGCATGGTGGGCAGTTCTTCTAACCACAATCAAATCTCTTTAAGCGGAAGCGTATTAACAATTAAAGCTACCCGCTTAACTACATCTCCTGGAAATAGTACAGCTAATGGCTTTACCAATGTGGCCATTTGGTATAACTCTGGCGCATGCCATGCCAAGCAACAGGTGCTTATTAACGATCAGTTTCCCAGTTATACCATTTCAGGAGATTTTGCCGTGCCAACTAGTAAAGGTACCTGGCCTGCATTCTGGATTACGGGCGTTAATTCGTGGCCGCCAGAAAGTGATATTATGGAATTTAAAGGCAATAATACAAATTGGCAAAACACTTATGATGGTGGTTGGGAAAATAAACTTACTGCAGTTTCTAACGCAGGCTCTTACCACAATTATAAATGCTGGTACAATAAAGTAAGTGCAACGGATGTAGATTGCCATTATTACATTGATAATGTTTGGGTGGCCAAGCATACCATGAGTAATTCGGTAAATAAGCCCATGTGGCTAATCATCAACATGCAAATGGAAGGAGATAGTGGCGCTCCTGGTCCGTCTGGTAATACTTTGTACACTGGCAAAAATATTTACCTGGGTAGAGAAAGAGCTTTCTAATTGCTTAAATAAAAATTAATTTGGAGGTAGCATTGCAGCTGCCTCCATTTGTATCATAAATAAAATATGAACAAATATTTATTCTTTCTTGGCGGTATATTGCTCTGTGTTTTACTAACGCAGTGCAAAAAGGATGAAATAACAACGCCACAAAACAATGTTGCTTTATTGATTAACAGGATTAATCTGCTAAGACAGAGCGGATGTAATTGTGGTGCTGAATATATGCCCCCGGTACCCAGCTTATCTTCAAATAACCAGTTGCAAAATGCGGCAATAATGCATGCAAAAGACATGGCAGAACAAAACTATTTTGATCATTTATCTCCAGATGGCGGTACTCCCGCCGAACGTACATTAAACGCAGGTTATAAAGGTGATTTTAGGGCAGAAAATTTAGCCAAGGGATATTCTAAGGTAGATCAGGTCATTACCGCGTGGAAAAATAGTGTAAGCCATTGTAAAGCCATGATGGATGCTAAAAGTAGTGAAGCTGGTGTAGGTATGGCACAAAATTATTGGGTGGTAACCTTCGGCAGTTCCTTATAATCTTTTATCGTTTTATCAATTACATTAAGTAAGCCATTGCTATACAAATCATTAGCTAATTCCCAAAACATAATGCCATTTAATTTTTGGTCAATTACATATTTGGTTTTTAATGAAATTGATTTTGGATCATCAAAAGTGACGAAATACCGGGTTTTCGGATTATAATAATAAGGAGCTTTCGCTACCTCATCCCAATAATAGGTATAGCCATTTTTCGTTGAGAACTTTTTGTTGAAATCCTTAAAAGCAAGGCTGCTTAAAAATTTTGTAGGCTGGTATAATCCCTGGTTCGCATTGGTGGTGTTTTCAAAAATACGGGCGTAGAATGCTGCTCCTAAAGCAATTTTTTGCGCAGGTACACCCAAACCAATTAAAGCTTTTACAGCATAATCGGCGGATAAAGTTTGTTGTGGGGTAGAATATAAAGGCGAATGATGTCCACTTTGTGATGCATATCCACCTACCAGATCGTAACTCATTACATTTACCCGGTTTACCAGTGGCATCACCTTGTCCCATTCAAAGCAAGAATCGATGCTGTTTTGGGATCCTCCGGCTGCGAAACTAATCTCTGCTTCTTTGCCGAGCTTGTCTCTCAGTTCTTTAATCAATAAAGTAAAGTTGTGCTTATCATCAGGCGTATACCTGTGCCCGGGATAACCCGAAATAGCCGGGTATTCCCAGTCGAGATCTATACCATCGGCCTTGAAAAAATCTAAAAGTGCTTTAGTTGTTTCAGCAAATGTTTTTCGCCCATCAGCTCTGCTAAATACTTCTGAACAATTAGCGCAGGCACCCCAGCCCCCCATGGCAATCATAACCTTTAAATTGGGGTTACGTTTTTTGAGCTTAACCATTTTCGAAATCAAAGCCGAATCTTCAGCAGATGTGATGTTTAAACTATCACCTTTTAAATGTCCAAAGCTGTAAATCAGGTGGCTCAGTTTTTCAATCGGGAAGCGATCTATTACCGTGTTTTGTCCGCTATAATAGGCAATTACGTTGGGTTTTACTGTTTGTGCTTTTAGGCTACCAGCGAAAAGCATTAAAGCCATCAGGCAAATTCTAGGTAAATTATAAATATTTTTGTACACAGGGTGGGGGAATTTAAATGCTGTTCTCTGCTAAAATGTTTTGGAGTTCGTTTAATTCAGCTACTTTTTCGGTTGCTCCGGCATTTTCATAAGCCGAAATCAGGTTTCTGATTACGCGGCGGATGATATCGGTATTACTGCAGGGTTTATAATATTCGGGTAAAGCTTCTAAGTTAAGCTGACGCAAAAACTGATCCACATCATGTTTGCCAAAAATATTACCACGGTTAAAAGCATTGATATAAAATAGCACACCATACTCAGCGCCCTCTTGCTTACTATCATCAATGTAACCTAAAATAAAATGCTGCGGCAAATTAATCCCATATACGGGCAGATCTAACTTTTGGGCCAGGGTAGAGTAAATAATTGCCAGCGAAATCTGGTTGCCTTTTTTGCTTTCTAAAACCTGATTTAAGTAAGAATTTTGAGGATCGTGGTGGTTTTTCGTGTTGCCGCCAAAGCCATATTGCTGGTATAACACGTGGTTAATTAGTTTTACTTTCTCAACCGAACTCATTTCGTACTGCAGCCCCAACCAGATATCCCTTTTTATCTCTTCAATTTGGTTAATTACTTTTTGCTCATCTAAATCAGGATATTGGTAACGGTTTATAATCAGGGCGCCTTGTAATAAATCAAAAGCACCACTTAAATACCAAAGGTTTAGGTCTTCTTTAACGGTTTTGAACTGGATTTGATGGACAATATTTTCAATGCGTTCCTGCATCAAGCCATCGAAAGATTGTTCCCAGGCATTTTCTAAATAGTGGATTACTTCACCGCCATATTCAAGCAGTTTTTTTTCTACATGCTGGAATACTTCCTCGTCCGGATCATCCAACAGTTTTACTAAAGCACTTATCTCTGCGATATTTTCCATAAAACATACATACGTTTGCGGCGTTTAATTACTTTTGCAATATTATGCTATTTCAATTTATTAAAGATTACCTTAAACACCGTTTAACAGCTAAGAGCAGGCATGGAACGCATTCGCCATTTGTGTACAAGCTCGCTGATGAGGTAATTTACGACTTTAACGACAAATCTGAATATAAAAATATAGAAGAACAACGAAAAAAACTTTTTAATGACGATTCAATAATCACCGTTACAGACCTTGGAGCGGGTTCTCATCTTAATAAAAGCCGTACCAAGAAGGTAAGTCAGATTGCCCAGAATGCGTTAAAAAGCCCAAAGTTAGCCAAGCTTATTTATCGGTTAGCTAAAAATACCCAGGCAAAAAGTGCAATTGAATTGGGTACCTGTTTAGGCATTACCACTGCTTATCTTGCTAAAACAGATCCACATACCGAAGTCATCACAATAGAAGGTTGTCCACAGACTGCAGAGGTAGCCAGGAAAAATTTCCAGGATTTGGATTTAGAAAATATTGAACTCCATGTGGGCAACTTTGATTTAATTTTACCCGATATTATTGCCCGCCAGCCCAGCCTCGATTTTGTATATATCGACGGAAACCACCGGAAAGATGCTACTTTGAATTATTTTAAATGGTGCCTGCCAAAAGTTACCGAAAATTCGTTACTCATTTTTGACGATATTTATTGGAGCGAGGGAATGAAAGAAGCCTGGACTGAAATTAAAAATCACCCTGATGTTACGGTAACCGTCGATTTATTTTGGATTGGATTGGTTTATTTTAAAAAGGGGCAGGTTAAAGAACATTTTAAACTTAAGTTTTAAACCCATGCAGGAACCGAAATTAGCAGGCATTCAAAAACGATCAGCACTTTTTGTTTTGCTGCTTAGCCTTTTCTCAGGAATTGCATCTTACCTGCTTTCATTTCTTTGTAAAATGGATACCCTTACGCATATTATGTTTGGGTGGGATGTTTTTTGTGTGGTGTTAAATACCCTCCATTGGTATATGTTTTTTCATACCTCTTCTGACGAAACTCATTTAAAAGCCAAAATGCAGGATGAAACCCGTGGAGAAATTTTTGTCATTGTAGTGGTTTCTACCTTTGCCGGTTTACTGGCGGTAATTCTGTTGCTAATTAACAAAGATATTGAACCGCTTGATTTAATCATTGCCATACTTGGCATGTTTTTATCCTGGTTTTTAGTGCATACCACCTTTACCATGCGTTATGCCCATTTGTATTATGGCGGCAAGCGGAAGGAAAAATCGGAAAAAGGTGGTTCGGGGTTGGAGTTTCCAGGTAACGATGAACCTGATTTTATCGACTTTGCTTACTTTTCTTTTGTTCTGGGCATGACTTTTCAGGTTTCTGATGTCGAAATTTCGAATAGGGAGATCAGACGACTATCCCTTCTGCACAGTTTAATCGCCTTTATTTTCAATACCGTTATTGTAGCATTAACCATTAATGCATTAGCAGGGCTAAGCAAATAACAAATCGTCATCTCGACCGAAGCATCGCGAAGTGGAGAGATCTATCATCCTAGATTTTTTGTCATCCTGAACGCAGTGAAGGATCTTTAAAATACACCATTTTTAACAGGAGGAGGTGTCATGAAAAGATTTATTCCAACCAATTATAGCAGTTTTTGGAAATGAGCAGTTCAGTTCTTTTGGCAGGCTTCAGCCCCGCTCCCGCTTCGATCGGGTTTAGAAACAACAGTTAAATGCTTTTGGCTCCATACCAGGGGCAAGCCTTTCATTCATAAACCTGACAGCAGCGAGCATCCCGATTTAAGCACGATTCTTTTATTTTTATTGTGTGCTTGCTTGTTTCACAGGTTTCATCGGGATAAAGCGAATGGCAGGGCTACAAGAGCCAGGAACCACAGATCGTTCGTTTTTAAATAAAAAAAAGTAATTTATTTGATTGATAATCATGTGTTTATGATTCGCATTGATTTTTATAAAATAAATTATCCCTTAAGATGATACATTGAAATAGATGATTAGTAAAATACGATGATCTTACGCGTTAAAAAAGAGAGATTCTTCACTGCGTTCAGAATGACAAGTCTAGGTGAATATTCAATCACCTATCTGCTCCTAAAACGCTTCAGCCAAACTGATGTAAAATCCTGCCTGGCGTTTTTCATTTGGCAATTTTTCTCCTACACCATAATCTAACCTAACGCTCAAGCCTTTAGCCGGGTCGAAAAAGTAACGGCCGCCAACACCAAAATTTGGTTTTAATCCATTGCCATTAAATTGGCCGTTAGCAAATACTTTACCTGTACCAGCGAAAGCCAAGATACCAAAACGGTTCATAAAACGGTAGCGTATTTCGGCCTGTGCCGCCATCAGGTTTTCATCGCGGTAACGGCCACTGTAATAGCCCCGCATCATTTGGTCGTTCCCTAACTGCTGCAACAGATAAAATGGCGTGCTTTTACTTTGGATAGTATAATAAATGCCTTGTACGCCCAAAACCACTTTTGGTGCCAAACTAAAGAAACCGCGGAGGTCTAATTTGATCTGCGAGCCGTTAAAACTTTCTCCACCAAAAAAATCAGGCGCATATTGATAGGTTGCCCTCCCGAAAAAACCTTTGGTGGGGTAGTTGTTGCTGTTGCGGGTATCATAACTTTGCGATGCGCCGATCCATGCGACCGAACCACCATCTTTATCTAAAATTTGTGGGTTAGTGGTATAAATGCCTCCGGCTTGCTTATCTATAAAATGATAATTCTCAAAACCTAATGAAACACCTGTATAAGCTTTGGGTAAAGTATTCATTTCGGCATCAAAAAGTGTTTTAAAAATCCTTTGGTCTAATTTGTCCTCATCTATCTTTTTTGCATTGTTGCCAATACCATAAAAATTAAATGGCTGGTTTTTAAAACGGATATCGCCAATAAAGTGGTATTTGTTTCCTTTGGTCCACATATCGCCTTTAAGCATAAAGTTTGCTGTTTTTTTGGTGGAGTAAGTGGTGTTCAATGCGAAATTGGAACTGCGGTTCAGTGTGTCTTTACGGTCTATATAAAAAGAATAAATCGCACCCACGCCAAACTCAAATCCTGTTTCCTGACTATAGCCAAAGGCTGGCAAAGGTAAAAAGCTAGCTTTACGTGTAGTATCTTTTTCGTTTGAGAGCATCTTTTTGATCAGTTTCATCTGTGCGAATGAACTTTCTGAAATGAGCGCAAGTAAAATAATCAGATAATATTTTTTCATCAAGGTTTTTTTGATTTTATAGGCGATGAAGCTATCATGAGCATATCCTCGTATTGTGAGTGGTTTGCTCATGATGGTTTCATTACCGCAAAGAAAAGGAAATTTAGTAAGAAGTTGGTTAATCGGTTTAAACTTGAAATTAAATTATCCCTATTATTAAATTCCTTTTCACAGATCCTGAAACAAGTTCAGGAGGACGATCGCTGGGATTTGATGCAATGCCTGCCGCCACCTAAACCGGATTGTAGGGGAAAGCCCACAGGTGAGGTACGAACCGAGGACTTGTACCGGAAAGCCGGACTAACTTTAATAATGGCCACAGCTATTGCTTTCCAAAAAAGATCCTTCGACTTCGCTCAGGATGACGATCGCTGGTAAAGCTCACTTTTATGATTTAATCGACTCTAGACTACAGACTGAGGACTCTGGACTAACCAACGCTATGCGCCAAACGCCATGCCCCAAACGCTAAACGCTTTTACGTTTTCACCTTTCGGCCTAAATACCTATTTTTGCGGCAAACAATACAAAACGAAATGAGCAATACAAGAGGACCAATATCTCAGTTTATGGAGCGTAATTACCTCCATTTTAATGCTGCGGCAATGATGGATGCGGCTAAAGGATACGAAACGCATTTAGATGAAGGTGGTAAAATGATGATCACACTTGCTGGTGCAATGAGTACTGCAGAATTGGGAATTTCACTTGCAGAGATGATCCGTCAGGATAAAGTAGCTATTATTTCTTGTACAGGAGCAAATCTTGAAGAAGATATTATGAACCTGGTAGCGCATTCCCATTATAAACGTGTACCAAACTATCGCGATTTAAGTCCGCAGGATGAATGGGATCTTTTAGAAAACCATTATAACCGCGTTACCGATACCTGTATCCCTGAAGAAGAAGCTTTCCGCCGTTTGCAAAAGCATATCCATAAAATCTGGATGGATGCTGAAGCTGCAGGTGAGCGTTATTTTCCACATGAGTTTATGTATAAAATGCTTTTAAGCGGCGATTTGGAGCAATACTATGAAATTGATCCTAAAAACTCATGGATGTTAGCTGCGGCAGAAAAGAATTTGCCAATTGTGGTCCCAGGATGGGAAGATTCTACTATGGGTAACATCTTCGCCTCTTATGTAATGAAAAAGGAACTTACTGCAACCACAGTAAAAGGTGGTATTGAATATATGGGCTGGTTGGCCGATTGGTATATTGCAAACAGTGGTGGTAAAGGAATCGGCTTCTTCCAGATTGGTGGTGGTATTGCCGGCGATTTCCCGATCTGTGTGGTACCAATGCTTTATCAGGATATGGAAATGGAAAATATTCCCTTCTGGAGTTATTTCTGCCAGATCTCGGATTCGACCACTTCTTATGGCTCTTATTCTGGTGCCGTACCGAACGAAAAGATTACCTGGGGTAAACTGGATATCCACACGCCAAAATTTATCGTAGAAAGTGATGCGACAATTGTTGCACCATTAATGTTTGCCTGGATATTAAAACAATAATCAGAAAAAATAAATAAACCAAATTGGTTTATAGTATGCCCATTGGAGATAACCTATCAAAAATGGGCATTTTTATTGCCTGAGTGGCTTGAATTGGCATTTGTTTAGAATGATTATAAATTGTATTTCAAGTCACTATTATGTCATGGGATTTATTAATAAGTTATACTTTTGTTCAAGTTTTGGTGGGGCTACCCCTAGTTCAGCATCAATTTCACAACAAAAAGTAAATTAAATAAGTATAAAGTGTTCATTATGAGAGATATCTCGATGATTTTAAAAAGCGTTTGGAAGTCGTTATTCGTATTTTCAGCAATTTCCGTAATAGCGGTTTCTACCGTAAATGCGCAGGATGCTAAAGAAGGAAGAACGCTTTTCAAAGCAAAATGTTCTTCGTGCCACGCGTTAGATGCTAAATTGGTTGGTCCGGCCTTAACTGGTGTAAGCGATCGTCACTCTGAAGAGTTCCTTTTAAAGTGGATTCCTAATTCGCAAGGCTTAGTCGCTTCTGGTAACCCTGAAGCTGTTAAACTTTTTAACGAAAATGGAAAAGTAGCAATGACTTCTTTTCCTGAGTTAGACGAAACCAAAGTTAAAGACATCTTACAATACATTAAAGAAGGTGAGCCAAAAGCGGCTACTCCTCCGGGTGGTTCTGTTGCAGCAAAAGACGAGTCAACTTCAGGTTTATCAATTGCGGGTATTGTAGCTATTGTTGTATTGGCGATTGTTATTTTGGTGATTTTAGGTCGTGCTTCTAAGTTATTAGAACGCCTGATTTTACAAAAACAAGGTATCGAGATTGAAGAAGATGTGCCATTAAAGGTTGGTGTGCGCAAGATGTTCAAGAACAAGAAATTTGTGATGTTCTTTATCTTGTGTTTAATCATCTGTTTAGGTTCGTTCGGTTGGATGGGCATGTGGAATACTGGTGTTCATACCGGTTATCAACCAGTTCAGCCAATTAAATTCTCACACGAGTTGCATGCAGGTATCAATCAGATCGATTGTCAGTATTGCCACAACGGAGCATTTAAATCTAAAAATGCAACTATTCCATCATTAAACGTTTGTATGAACTGCCATAAAGCTGTTCAGGCAAGAGATAAATATGATGGAGAGATTTCTCCTGAGATCAAAAAGATCTACAATGCTTTAGGTTACGATCCTGAAACTCAGAAGTACGATGAAAGTAAATCAAAACCAATGGAGTGGGTACGTGTACACAACCTTCCTGATTTTGCCTACTTCAATCACTCTCAACACGTAGTTGTTGCAGAAGATGCCATTCGTAAAGCAAAAGGATTACAGCCAACAGAACCTGTATGTTTCGCTTGTCACGGTCCGGTTAATACCATGGAAGAAATTTATCAATATTCTCCATTAACCATGAAATGGTGTATTAACTGCCATAAAGAAACAGATATTTCTGGTCAGAAAAATAATGCTTTCTACGCTAAGGTTATCGAAGCGCACGAGAAGATTAAAAAAGGCGAGAAAATTACACCAGCGTTATTGGGTGGTTTAGAGTGTGGTAAATGCCACTATTAATAGATAGAGTTTAGTAAGAACGTTCGAATAAACAGTAATATAGCTTAAATGGAAAGCAACAAAAAATACTGGAAAGGCTTAGAGGAGTATAACAATACACCCGATTTTGTTAAGAATAGCAAAAACGAATTCGCCGAGCCACTTCCAATAGAAGATGTTTTAAATGAAGCAGGGTTAAGTACCGTTACCCCACGCCGCGACTTTTTAAAGGCGTTGGGTTTTGGTTTAGGTGCAGTAACTTTGGCAGCCTGTCAAACTGCCCCTGTTCATAAATCTATTCCTTACCTGGTAAAACCTGAAGAGGTTACTCCAGGTATTCCTAACTATTATACTTCGAGCTTTAATGGCCAGAGTATTTTAGTTAAAACCAGAGAGGGGCGCCCGATTAAAATTGAACCAAATCCAAATGCGGGTCAATTTAACTGTGGTACAGATGCGAGAGCGCAAGCTTCGGTTTTAGATTTATATGATGTATCTAAACTAAAAGCACCAGCTTTGGTAAAAGATGGAAAAGTTGAAGAAACTACCTGGGCAAAAATCGACAGCTTTGTTAAAGGCGAGTTGGCAAAAGCACAGGCAGGTGGAAAGAAAATCCGCATTGTATCATCAACTGTAAACAGCCCATCAACTAATGCCGTTATTGCACAGTTTATTACAAAATATCCTGCTGCTAAATTGGTTCAGTACGATGCGGTTTCTTATACAGGCATTATTCAGGCTAACCAAAACAGTTTCGGTAAAGCAGTTTTACCTAAATACAATTTTGATAAGGCCGATTTAATTGTAAGTTTCAGTGCCGATTTCTTAGGTACCTGGATTAGCGGAGAAGAGTTTACTGCTCAATATACCGCTAACCGTAACTATAAATCATTAGAAAATAAAAAAATGAGCCGCCACATTCAGTTCGAAAGTGGAATGAGCTTAACAGGTACCAATGCAGATACCCGTGTTCCGGTTAAATTATCAGAAGAAGGACCTGCTTTAATTGCTTTATATAATGCAATTACCGGTAATGCTTTACCTGGCGGAACGTTAGGTAATAATACTACTGCCGATAAAGTAATTAAACTTGTAGCTAAAGAATTGGTACAAGCTAAAGGTAAAGGCCTTGTAGTTTGCGGTTCGAACGATGTTTCTACTCAGATTTTAGTAAATGCCATTAACGCCGCTATCGGAAGTTATGGTACTACTATTGATTTAGATAACCCTTGTTATTTATATGCAGGTAACGATGCAGAATTTAATGGCTTAGTTGCTGAAATGAACCGTGGCGAAGTTGGTGCTGTTTTATTCTTAAACAGTAACCCGGTTTACGATGCTGCAAATACAAAAGCATTTACTGATGCATTAGCTAAGGTTCCTGCTAAAATTTCATTCGCTGATCGTGCTGACGAAACGGCTACCGCTTGTGATGCTATTGCGATTAACCATAACTATTTAGAATCATGGGGTGATGCAAACGCTTACGAAGGATATTATTCAATCGTTCAGCCAACTATCAACCCTGTATTCAACAGCCGCCAGGCTGAAGAAAGTTTATTAACCTGGGCTGATGCTCCTGTTAAAGACTACTATCAGTTTGTACGCAGCAACTGGGAGGCTAAAATGTTACCAGCTGTTGGTTTGAAATGGGAAGAGGTTTTAGAAAAAGGAGTGGTTACTGTAACAGCTAAAGCTGCTGGTGCTTATTCATTCACACAATCTTTAGCACAAGTTGCTACTTCAATTGTAAATAGCAGCAAAGCCTTTAAAGGTGGCGATCAGGTTGAGTTACAGGTTTACGAAAATATCCCAATGCGTGATGGTAAAAATGCAAACAACGCATTCTTACAAGAATTGCCTGATCCGGTATCGAAAGTAACCTGGGATAACTATGTTGCTCTTGCGCCAAAATATGCTGAGAAATTAAAAGTTAAAGAATTTGATGTTGTAACGGTTAAAGGTAGCAACGGATATTCAGTAGATCTTCCGGTATTGATCCAGCCAGGACAAGCGCAAGGAACTGCATCTATCGCATTAGGTTACGGCCGTACCAAAGTTGGTAAAGCTGGTAACGATGTGGGTAAAAATGCTTTCCCTTTCGTTTCTTTTGTAAATGGAACATTCCAATATGCTACTTCGGTAACCATTACCCCAACAGGCGGTTATTATGAATTGGCTCAAACACAAACTCACCACTCTTTCGAGGGACGTGCAGTGATTAAAGAAGCTACTTTTAAGGAGTACTTAAAAAATCCTGGTGCTGGTAACGAAAAAGGTGAGCATAAAGATTACGACCTTTGGGATCAATACGAAAAACCAGGTAATAACTGGGTTATGGCAATCGATTTGAATGCTTGTACAGGTTGTGGTTCTTGTATTGTTGCTTGTAACGTAGAAAATAACATTCCTGTTGTAGGTCGTGATGAGGTTCGCCGTCGTCGTGAAATGCACTGGATCCGTATCGATCGTTATTACAGCTACGAAACTAAAGATGGTGATGTAACCAAAGAGAAAGAAATTGCCAAGTTAGAAGACTTGGATCATGTTTCTGTGGTTCACCAGCCAATGTTGTGCCAACACTGTGATCACGCACCTTGCGAAACAGTTTGTCCGGTATTGGCAACTGTACACTCAAGTGATGGTTTAAACCACATGGCTTACAACCGTTGCGTAGGTACCCGTTACTGTGCAAATAACTGTCCGTATAAAGTACGTCGTTTCAACTGGTTTAACTACTGGAATGATTCACGTTTCGATAACTATTTAAATAACGAGTTTACCCAATTAGTTTTAAACCCTGATGTAACTACACGTTCAAGAGGGGTAATGGAAAAATGCTCTATGTGTATTCAACGTATACAAGGAGGCAAATTACAAGCTAAACTGGAGAAACGTCCATTAAAAGATGGCGATATTAAAATGGCTTGTCAGGAAGCTTGTTCAGCAAATGCGATTGTATTTGGTGATGCAAACGATCCAAATTCAGAGGTTTCAAAAGCATTACGTTCTGAGCGTATCTACTACGTATTAGAAGAGATCAATGTGAAACCGGGTATCGGCTACATGACAAAAATTAGAAATACAGATACAACAGTACAAGCGTAAGCTTTAGTATAAAGAAAATACAAATTATGTCAGGACATAACGAATCAATACTTAGAGAACCATTAATTACCGGCGATAACATCACGTATGCAAAAATTACGGATGATATTTTAGGCCCGGTAGAAAACAAGCCAAACAAGGCCTGGTGGATTGGTTTCATCGTTGCCTCATTAGGTGCTTTACTTTGGGTAGTAGCGGTAAGCTACACTTTCTGGAATGGTATCGGTGCATGGGGCTTAAATAAAACAGTTGGTTGGGCTTGGGATATCACCGGTTTCGTATGGTGGGTAGGTATCGGTCACGCTGGAACACTAATTTCAGCAGTACTATTACTCTTCCGTCAGAACTGGCGTAACTCCATCAACCGCTCGGCAGAGGCGATGACCATTTTCGCCGTAATCTGTGCCGCAACTTATGTTGTATCACACATGGGCCGTCCTTGGTTAGCCTATTGGGTTTTACCTTTACCAAACCAATTCGGTTCACTTTGGGTAAACTTTAACTCACCGTTGGTGTGGGATATGTTTGCAATCTCTACTTACTTCTCTGTATCATTATTATTCTGGTATACAGGTTTATTACCAGATATCGCTACCATCCGCGACCGTGCAGTGGGAACACGTAGAAAAATCTATTCTATCTTCTCTTTTGGATGGAGTGGAAGCGTTAAAACATGGCAACGTTTCGAAGCGGTGTCGTTAATTTTAGCAGGTATCTCTACACCACTGGTACTTTCGGTACACACGATTGTATCAATGGACTTTGCAACATCGGTAATTCCGGGATGGCACACGACCATCTTCCCTCCATACTTCGTGGCAGGAGCGATTTTCTCAGGATTTGCAATGGTATTAACCTTATTATTGGTTGCACGTAAAGTATTAGGCTTAGAAAACTACATCACCATGTTCCACATTGAGTCGATGAATAAAATCATCATCTTAACCGGATCAATCGTAGGTGTGGCTTATTTAACTGAGTTCTTCATCGCCTGGTATTCAGGTTCAGAGTATGAGCAGTATGCATTTATCAACAGATCTACTGGTCCATACTGGTGGTCGTACTGGATGATGATGACCTGTAACGTAATCTCTCCACAGTTGTTATGGTTTAAAAAGATCCGTTTAAGCATTAAAGCAACCTGGATTTTATCAATCGTGGTAAACGTGGGTATGTGGTTCGAACGTTTCGTAATTATCGTTACTTCATTACACCGCGATTATATTCCATCAAGTTGGGCAATGTTTTATCCAACGTGGGTTGATATAAGTGTATTCGTAGGTTCAATTGGTTTGTTCTTTACTTTATTCTTATTGTTCTTAAGAGTATTGCCATCAATCGCTATAGCAGAGGTTAAATTATTATTAAAAACTGCAAGTGAGCAAGCCAAAATGAAACAGATTAAAGAAGGGCATGAGAATAAAGAATATGTAGCTGAGTACATAGAGTCTTTAGAAAAATTTGATAGTGTTAAACAAGAAGATTACGCAAAAATATAACAATGAGTGATATCAAATATATTTTAGGCAGCTTTGGCGATCCTGACGAAATGATGCACGGCATCGAAAAACTTCAGGAAAATAACATCAGCATTTATGATGTATATACACCGATGCCTATACACGGAATAGAAGCCAAATTAGGAATTAAAAGATCCAGAATCGATATCGCAGCATTTTGCTTTGGTATTACCGGTACTTGCTGTGCATTCGCTTTGATTTATTTCTGCGCAGTAATCGATTGGAGAGTAAACATTGGTGGTAAACCATCATTTGCATTACCGGATTTTATTCCGATAATGTTCGAACTTACAGTATTGTTCTGTGCTTTCGGTATGGTGTTAACTTATTATGCATCTACTCACTTATTTCCGGGAAGAGCACCAAGAGTGATGGATTTACGTGCTACTGATGATCGTTTTGTGATTGCAGTTGATGCAAAAGACAATGTAGAACATACTGTAATTGATGGATTATTAAAAGATGCAGGTGCTTTAGAAATAAAGTATAATGAAAGGAAGTACATTAGCTATGAATAAGAATAAATTTGTTTACACAGCGTTTTTAGCTATCGCTTTTGCAGCTACCTTTTCTGCTTGTAAAGATAAACGCAGTACTGGCTTAGAATATGCCAGAAACATGTATGATCCGATTGCTTACAATCCGGATCAGCCGAACAAAAATTTTAAAGATGGTAAAACTGCCCAGTTGCCACCTGCACATACTAAACCAGTAGGTTTTACTGAATATGATGAGTATCCTAATACAAAAGAAGGTTACGAAGCAGCAGGAGTGAGCATGGTTAACCCTCTACCAGTAGATACGGTTAATTTAGCTCAGGGTAAACATTTATTTACCGTTTTCTGTAGTCCTTGCCACGGCGAAAAAGGGGATGGACAAGGACACCTGGTTAAAATTGAGAAATTTAGTGGCGTACCTGCTTATCAAACAGGTTCATCATCCAGGGGTGGTAACATGGTTGATCTTACCGCAGGTAAAATTTACCACACCATTACGTACGGTGTAAATAACATGGGCTCGCATGCTTCGCAAATCTCACCAACAGATCGTTGGAAAGTGGTGATGTATGTTCAACAATTACAAAAAGGACAATAGTAAAGCAAATATAAATGGGAACTCACAATATTAATTTTAGTGAACAGTTTGAGTTTACAGGTAAAGTAAAAACATTAAGTATAATCGGTATCGCTTTAGGTGTTGCTGCTATTGCTTTTGGTTTCTTAAGTGGCCTTCAAGAGCGTACTTTTGCTAACCTGTTGCTTATGGGATATTACTTCGCATGCGTTTGTATGTCGGGAATGTTTTTCTTAGCTGTTCAATTTGTTGCTCAGGCAGGTTGGTCTGCATCAATTTTACGTGTACCGCAGGCAATGGCCAAAACATTGCCAATTGCAGCAGTCATACTTATTGCTATCGTATCTGCAGGTTTATTTATGGAGCATACAATTGTAGAACATGGACAAAGCGTTAGCGTACCTTATCTTTATAAGCACTGGGCAACTCAGGGTTTAGCAGAAAAAGGTTCTGAACATTATGATGCGATTATTGCCGGTAAATCTGTATTTTTAAATAAGCCTTTCTTTTTAGGTCGTCAATTATTGTTTTTAGGTGTTTACAGTATTTTCGCAATGATGTTTGTTAAATTTTCATATAATGAAGATTTAACTGGCGGTTTAAATTCATACAGAAAGAGCTTTAAAAATGCTTGTATCTTCCTGGTAATTTACGGTTTTACAACACCGATTTTTGCTTTCGATACCATCATGTCATTAGAAGCACACTGGTTCTCAACCATGTTCGGTTGGTATAACTTTGCCGCAATGTGGGTAAGCAGTTTAGCTACTATCGCTATTATCATTATCCTATTGAGAAGAGCAGGTTATATGCAATGGGTTAACAATAGCCATTTACACAATTTAGGTCAGTTTATTTTTGGTTTCTCTATCTTCTGGACTTATGTATGGTTTGCTCAATTCTTATTGATCTACTATGCAAACATGCCTGAAGAGACTGTATACTTCTACAAACGTTTTGAATATTATAAATTCTGGTTTTTCTTAAACCTGGCCATGAATTTCTTAGCGCCGGTATTATTATTAATGGATAGAGATAACAAGAGGACTGATGCAAAATTATTATTCGTTTCTATAGTGGTATTATTAGGTCACTGGGTAGATTATTACCAGATGATTATGCCAGGTGCGGTAGAAGAAGGTCATAATGGTTTTGGAATTGTAGAAATTGGTACTGCAATAGGTTTCGTAGGATTGTTTACCTTTACGGTTCTAACATCATTAAGTAAAAAACCTTTAATTGCAAAGAATCACCCATTATTACAAGAAAGTTTGCATCATCAACTATAGTGGTGACAGGATAAAGCAAATATTTAATTATTATTATAATTAGCAGTACAGCGTACTACTTTTAAGAAAATGAGTTTAAGAAAGTTTATAACGAATAAAACGACCGCAGCTTTAGCAGTATTGATTACTGCTTTTGCAAACACTAGCGTATTTGCGCAAGATGCAGCAGCAGGTGCTGCCGCGGCACCGAAGGTTGATATGGGCGAGGTTTATAAATCGGTAATATTTTATATTCTGGTTTTCCTTGCTGTATGCTTGTTCATTGCCATTATTGGTAAAGCAATAAAAGTATATGAGTTAAGCCGCGAAGCACAAGGTAAACCTGTTGGTATTAACTGGAATGGGGTACACGCAAGTTTATTTGCGTTGTTTTTAGTGATCGGTTTGTATGGTGTATATTGGGAATATACAGTGCATGGATCAATGTTACTTCCGGCTGCAGCATCTGAGCACGGAAAGAAAATTGATGAGATGTTTAATTTAACATTAATCATTACCACTATTGTATTTGTAGCTACACACATCTTATTATTCGGATTTTCTTATATCTATAAATACTCTGCTAAAAGAAAAGCTTACTATTACCCACACAATAATACAATCGAAAAAATCTGGACAATCGTTCCGGCTTTAGTATTAACCGTTTTGGTATTAATGGGTTTCTTAACCTGGAGATCTATTTTCTTTAAAGTTGAAGACCCAAACCACAAGCCATTACAAATTGAAGTTACTTCTGAGCAGTTTAAATGGTCTATCCGTTATCCTGGTGCTGATGGAATAGTTGGTAACAAAAACTACAAGTTAACTACATCTAGCAACACACTGGGTATCGATTTTAAAGATATCAACTCTCGTGATGATGAAATGGCAGATGAGATGGTGCTTCCAGTAGGCAAACCAGTTAAACTTATTTTGACCAGTAAAGACGTAATTCACAGTTTTTATATGCCGCACTTTAGGGTACAGTTAAATACCGTACCGGGTATGAGAACGATATTTGAGTTTACGCCTACAAAAACTACTGCAGAAATGCAGCAAGAGACTAACGATCCTAACTTTAACTACCTTTTCTTATGTGCTAAAATTTGTGGTGCAGGTCACTACAATATGCAAAAAGTGGTACGGGTAGTTTCTGAGGCCGAGTACAAAACTTGGATTGCAGAGCAAAAAACATACTTAAACGACGATTTAAGAAAACAATTTAATTTGCCAGTGGCACCTGCACCTGTAAAATCAGTAGCAGATTCAGCAGCTAAAGATTCAGCAGCTGTAAAAACTAACCAAATGGCTTTAAATAAATAATATTAAGCAGGAGCGAAAGAATTATGTCAACAATAGCATTACACGACGAACACAATCACGATCACGCTGATCATGGGCATCATAAAGAGACTTTGATTTCAAAGTACATCTTTAGTATGGATCATAAAATGATTGCCAAGCAATTTTTGATTACCGGTATTATTATGGCGGTAATAGCAATGGGCTTATCAATTTTATTCCGTATTCAATTGGCATGGCCAGATCAAAACTTCCCTTTCTTAGAAACATTTTTAGGTAAGTGGGCTGAAGGCGGTCGTATTAAACCCGACTTTTACCTGGCTTTGGTAACCATTCACGGTACCATTATGGTTTTCTTTGTATTAACCGCCGGATTAAGTGGTACATTTAGTAACTTATTGATCCCACTTCAGATCGGTGCAAGAGATATGGCTTCGCCATTCTTAAACATGCTTTCATACTGGTTTTTCTTTATGGCCTGTGTGATCATGATGTCATCATTCTTTATCCAAACAGGTCCTGCATCGGGTGGTTGGACGGTTTATCCGCCGCTTTCTGTTGTTGCCAAGGCAATGCCAGGTTCAGGAATGGGTATGACTTTGTGGTTAATCAGTATGGTACTTTTCGTAGCATCATCTTTAATGGGTGGTATTAACTATGTAAGTACAATTTTAAACATGCGTACTAAAGGTATGGACCTTTGGAAAATGCCATTAACCATCTGGGCTTTCTTTTTAACAGCTATTTTAGGTATCTTATCATTCCCTGTTCTTGTGGCTGGGGTAGTATTAATGGTATTTGACCGTAGTTTCGGTACAAGTTTCTACTTATCAGATATCGTAATGGGTACTGATATTTTACCAAATGAAGGTGGTTCTCCAATTTTATGGCAACACTTATTCTGGTTCTTAGGTCACCCTGAGGTATATATTGTAATTATGCCAGCATTGGGTATCTCATCTGAGGTTATCTCTGTAAACTCACGTAAACCGATCTTTGGTTACCATGCAATGGTTTACTCCCTAATTGGTATTACCGTATTGTCATTCATCGTTTGGGGTCACCACATGTTTGTAACCGGTATGAATCCATTGTTGGGTGGTGTGTTTATGATTACCACATTAATCATTGCTGTACCATCAGCAGTAAAAACATTCAACTATCTGGCTACATTATGGCGAGGTAATATCCGTTTCACTCCGGCAATGTTATTTGCTATTGGTTTAGTTTCATTCTTTATCTCTGGTGGATTAACCGGTATCTTCTTAGGAAATGCCTCATTGGATATCAACTTACACGATACTTATTTTGTTGTTGCCCACTTCCACCTGGTAATGGGATCTGCAGCAATCTTTGGTATGCTTGCAGGTGTGTATCACTGGTTTCCTAGAATGTTCGGTAGAATGATGAATGCTAAATTGGGATACTTACACTTCTGGTTAACTTTTATTGCAGCTTACCTGGTATTCTTCCCGCTTCACTTCTTAGGTTTAGATGGTGTACCTCGTCGTTACTATGCATTTACTGAGTTCGAATTCATGAAGAAATGGTTAACAGTTAACGTTTTTGTAACATGGGCAGCTATTATGGCAGCACTTGCTCAGGTAGCGTTTTTGTTTAACTTCTTCTATTCAATCTTTAAAGGAAAAGTTGCACCTCAAAATCCATGGGAATCTAACACATTAGAATGGACTGCACCTGTTGAGCACCTACACGGTAACTGGCCAGGAGAAATCCCGACAGTTTACAGATGGCCATACGATTATAGCAAACCAGGACATGATGCAGACTTTATTCCTCAAACTGTTCCTTTCTCGCAAACCATGAGCTCTAATTTACCTCACGATTTTGAAGGAAATCAAGAAGCAGAAAAAATACAACAAGATTGGGAACTAGCCAATCCTGTTGAAGAAAACAAAGGCTAGTTTAAGCTTAAAACAATTTTAAAAGGGGTATCTGATTAAGTTTCTGCTTATCCGGATACCCTTTTCATCTTAATAGATATATGGTCAGCAGATCAGAACAACGTTTCATTCGAATTAATCTTATAACCATCATAGTTACGCTATTGGTTATACTTGCCGGTGGTATTGTGCGCAGTACCGGATCAGGCATGGGATGCCCGGATTGGCCGAAATGTTTCGATCGTTACATTCCGCCAACAGATGTATCTCAGCTTCCTGCCAACTATAAAGAAAAATATGTTGCAGGCAGGTTAAAAAAGAATGAAAAGTTTGCCAGGTATTTAGAAAGCATGGGCAAAGTAGCCTTAGCTGATAGTATCAGGCACGATCAGAGCATTACTGTACCCGAAGAGTTTAATCCGGCTAAAACCTGGACGGAGTACTTAAATCGCTTAGCTGGGGTAGCAGCTGGAATATTCCTGTTTTTAACAGCCGTTTATTCTTTTACTTACCGTAAAACAGCAAAACGGATTATTTTGCTAAGTATCCTGAACATTTTTGTAGTAGGTTATCAGGCTTGGTTAGGTTCAATAGTAGTATCTACCAATCTGGCACAATGGGTAGTAACGGTACACATGCTTTTAGCACTGGTTATTTTGGCAATATCAATTTACACATATAATTATGCGAAACAGCTGAATAAAGCACCTTCGGTAATTATGTATAGGATACTATGGCTGAAAGGTTTTTTGTTCTTTACATTAGTAGTCAGTATTATTCAGATCGTTTTGGGTACTGATGTGAGGGAAGCCGTTGATGTAATTGCGAAATCTTTGGCCTATAGTGGAAAAGCATTATGGATATCGAAGGTTGGAAGTGTTTTTTCTTATCACCGCGATTTGGCTATATTGGTAATAATCACCAATGGTGTGGTTTATAAAATGGTTATTGATCGTTTTAGTGGTAAAGCTGCTCCATTGTTAACAGCAAGATTTATTTTAATTACGCTTTTAGTTCAGTTATTAAGTGGTTTAGCTTTAGCATACATTGCTTTTCCTCCGGCAGCACAGGCATTACATATTTTGTTCTCTACGCTGTTGTTTAGTTTACAGTTTTACCTGTACTTATTGGTTTACAGAACAAGTACATATAAACAATAATATTTAAGAAAATTGAAGCAATATCTTTCAGATTTTTCTAAGCTTATAAAATTCAGACTATCGTTTACGGTGGTGTTTTCGGCGTCGATCTCTTTTTTGATCGGACAGAAAATGCAAGTAGGTAGAGGCCATATTTCCAGCATTGATTGGGGAAACTGGTTAATCTTAATTGCTGGTGGCTTTTTGGTAACTGCTGCTGCAAACTGTTTTAACGAAATTATAGAGAAAGATCTGGATAAATTAATGTCAAGAACCAAAGATCGTCCTATGCCAGCGGGTAGAATGACTACTGGACAAGGGCTGATTCTAGGTGTGTTTATGGCTTTTTTGGGTACCTGGTTATTGGGCAGATTAAATTTAGAAACTGGTTTACTTTCTGTGTTTTCAATACTGTTATATGCTTTTGCCTATACGCCATTGAAAAGAAAATCGCCAATAGCTGTTTTTGTTGGTGCTATTCCCGGTGCTTTACCACCGCTTATTGGTTATTTGGCGGCATTTGGAAGTTTAAAAGCCGAAATGTTCCACGAAATTGATTATTATATTGCAGGAATTTTATTTCTAATCCAGTTTGTATGGCAGTTTCCTCATTTTTGGGCAATTGCATGGGTTTTGGATGATGATTATAAAAAAGCAGGTTTTAGATTATTGCCTACAAAGAAAAGAGATAAAACATCAGCTCTCCTTACCTTTTTAAGTACGCTAATTTTAATACCTGTAAGTTTATTGCCAACCATTTATGGATTTGGCGGTTATTACATTGCCGGTTTATCTTTAATAGCAGGACTTATTTTTAGCTGGCTGGCTTTTAAACTTTTAATGAGCAGAGACTTGGCCGATGCCAGGAAAGTAATGTTCTGTTCGTTTTTTTACATCCCGGCGGTACAGTTGGGCTTATTATTAAATTTTATAGCAAAATAATTTATGGTGCTAACAATGGAAAAGATGCAGGATACGTTTGACCCTAAACCAAGGAAATTTATTGTTTGGTTATTTGTCGTATCATCAACAATCATGTTTGGAGGCTTTACCAGTTATTATCTGGTATTTGCTGCTTCAAAAGGAAAGGGACACGGTTTAGTGTTGCCTGATGCTTTTATTTATTCTAGTTTGGTAATTATTGCCAGTAGTATCACCTTGGTGTTGGCATCAAAGGCTTTAAAGAAACTGAACTTTAGCTTACAGCGCAATATGCTGTGGATCACCGTAATATTAGCTATTGCGTTTGGTGTAATGCAGTTTAATGCCTGGGGAAGTATGGTAAGAACCGGAGCAACCCTGGTAGGAAATAACGCAGCTATATCATTTATTTATGTAGTATCTGGCATGCACTTATTACACATTATTGGCGGTGTTGGCCTTATTATTAATGCTTTAGCAGGTAGCTACAAAAGCCTGCCTATTGCGAAAGTCCAGTATAGAATGGAAATTGCTTCTATTTTTTGGCATTTTATAGATATATTATGGATATATCTGTATGTTTTTTTACTTTTGAACCGTTAAATTTGTTAACAAACTATTATACTATTTCCAAATGAATGCAGTATCACAATTAGATCAAGTTAAAACCGGACCATGGAATGGTGGTCGTTCTCCGTGGTCGGTAGAATATGGTAAAATCATGATGTGGTTTTTCCTCTTATCAGATGCTTTTACCTTTTCATCATTATTGATCTACTACGGCGCTCAGCGTTTTTCTAAATTAACATGGCCAGCTCCAGATAAAGTTTTCCAATCTATTCCAGGTATTGCCGAACACGGTGCACCATTGGTTTTCGTTGGTATCATGACTTTTATCTTAATCATGAGCTCGGTAACGATGGTTTTAGCGGTAGAGGCAGGTCACAGACGTGCTAAAAAGGAAGTTATCGGCTGGATGATTGCAACCATTATTGGTGGTTTCATGTTCTTAGGCTGTCAGGCAATTGAGTGGACTCACTTACACCACGATGGTTTTTGGTGGGGACATATTCCTTCTGCTGAAGAGTTAAAACACTTTTTCCTTAAGCCTGAAGATGTTTCTTTAGTAGCTGCGCAACAATTTGCAAACTTATTTTTCACCATTACCGGTTTCCACGGTTTCCACGTATTTAGCGGTGTTGTAATCAACATTATTATCTTAATCATGACGATAAACGGAACTTTCGAAAGAAGAGGCCACTATTTAATGGTAGAGAAAGTTGGTTTATACTGGCACTTCGTAGATTTAGTTTGGGTGTTCGTATTTACATTCTTCTATTTGGTTTAATTTATCATATTATAAAAATATTTCTATGTCAGAGCACACACATACAACAGAAGAACACGGACACGAAGAGCACGCAGGTTTATCAAAAGGTAAAATCTGGAAAGTATTCGGAATCCTTTTATTAATTACGGTAATTGAATTTATCATTGCGTTGGTATTCATTCCTAAAGGATATATGACCCAGCATGTAGGTAATTATATTTATATCGGTTTAACTTTGTTGAAAGCATTTTATATTGTAGCTTATTTCATGCACTTAAAGTATGAGAAACTGGGCTTACAGTTAGCCTTAACAGTATCGTTCATTTTTATTATTTACTTTATTGTTTTAATGCTGATAGAAGGTGGGTTTTTAAACATCCACATGATGAACCATTAATGAAAAGAAACCCTATAAAAAAGGTAATAATCCTGGTAAGCATTTTAGCTATACCGGGATTTTTGTTTTTTTACTTATTGCCGCACTTTGCAAAAAACAGGTATAAGAGTTTACCCATCTTTGGAGAAAAGGTTGTTGCCGCAACTTTTCATACTGTAAAGGGCAAGAAGATACCCGATACCATTTACCATCAGGTTCCTGATTTTAAACTCGTAAACCAGCATAGCGACACGGTTAGCTGGAAATCGTTTGAAAACAAGATTGTGGTCTTAAACTTATTTCATACCGGAGCGAAGAAACAGCAGGCAAGCAAATACATCAAACAACTATCCGACGGCTATGAACAGAAGCCCCTGGTTAAATTTGTAAGCCTATCTGTTGATCCGGCTGATACAGATTTAATCAAAAATTTTGCAGCTAATTTTAAAGCAAAAGAAGGTAAATGGGACTTTTTAGCTGGCGATACTGCGCAAACCTATCCACTGATCAGGCAAGGCCTGTTGCTTGATGTAATAGCAAATGAGTCCAATGGAAAGAACAGCTTTATATTTAGCAATAAGATAGTACTGATTGATAATTTACACCGTATACGGGGTATTTATGATGCAGATAGCGCTGAAGCAAATGCCAAGTTGGAGGATGAAATAAAAGTACTTATTGCTGAATATCTAAGGAACGTTAAAGATGGTAGGTAGTTTGTTTATCGGTTAGCGTTTGGAGTCAGAAGTCGATACAAAATAATTTAATATAAAAGAGATTTAAAAACTCATGGAAAATAGCCCTATTGAGAAAAAATATAACAAGTGGATCATTATTCTTTCTATCCTTATACCTGTAGCTGTAGCCTTTTTATTTGTGGTAAAGTTAAAAGATTTGGGTATTGATGCACCGACCTTGCCTTTTTTGCCACCAATATACGCTACCATAAATGGGATCACAGCCATACTATTGGTAATTGCGGTTTGGGCAATAAAAAATGGAAAGATACAATTGCACCAAAATTTAATGAAAACAGCCATAGGTTGCTCTTTATTGTTTTTAGTAATGTATATCGCATACCATATGACTACACCTTCTACTAAGTTTGGAGGGGATGGTGCAATAAAATATGCTTACTTCTTTATTCTATTAACACATATCTTATTGTCAATTGCGATTATTCCCCTGGTTTTGATTACCTACGTGAGGGCTTTAGCCGAGCGTTTTGATCGTCACAGAAAAATTGCACGGATCACATTTCCGTTGTGGCTGTATGTTGCTATAACTGGTGTGGTGGTTTATTTGATGATTTCGCCATATTATCAATACTAAAGATATATTAATAATGAAAAATTTGAAAAGCCTTACTTAAAAACGTAAGGTTTTTTTGGTTATAGGAATTTTGCTTGCACAAGATATTTGCTTTAACCCATTTTTTTTTTCACTTTTATGTATATTATATCACACAAAGGGATTCATATACTTTGTATATGAATATACCAATCGACTAATTTATGGCGCAAGGAAGGATAGAAGATGAACGTAAGCTTATAGAAAAAATCGTAGAGGGAGATGAGCAGGCCTTTTCTGTTTTATTCTTTAAATATCTTCCTGTACTCCACATTTTTGCTACTAAGTTCACCAAGTCTGATGATGCTGCCGAAGAAATTATTCAGGATGCATTTTTAAGAGTCTGGCTAAATCGCGATAAATTAGCAGAAGTAGATAATGTGAAGGCCTATCTATATAAATATGTTTCTAACGAATGTTTAAGCTACCTGCGTAAAAAATTAAAAGAAGATAAGGTTGTTGATGCATTTACTGCTAAACAACAAAATAGTCATAATAATACTGTAGAAACTATTAATTTAAATGAGGTAACGAAAATTATTGCTATAGCGGTAGATAAATTACCCGATCAGCGGAGAAATATATATCAATTGAGTAGGCGAGATGGCAAAACTATACCTGAAATCGCAGAAATACTTAATATTTCTCCTAATACAGTTAAAAACGCCCTTGTAATTGCCTTAAAATCCATACGTATACACCTTGATCAACACGGAATTGTGTTGTTTTTCCCAATTGTTTTTTTCTTTTTGAGAATAAAATAGAAAAAATTAATATTCCGATAGTCCTAATTTTCTTTTGCTGCTTCTTAGTATCAGAATCTTTATGGAACGTATACATTATCTATTACAACAGTTTACAGCTAAGACCTTAAGTCAGTCCGAAAAGGACGAACTTTTAGTTTTGGCCGAAAACAGCACATCACTACTTTCTGACGAAATCGTGAAAATGATTATCGCAGAAGAAGCGAATGTAGTTAATGTTGATGAGGGGAAATGGAATCCTGTTCTCAATAAAATTCTGACAATAGACAAGCCAACCCGGTCGCCTAAGCGAATTTTAATGAATAGTTTAAAATGGGCTGCCGCTGCTGTTGTTTTTATTGCATTTTCTTTAACCGCTTACCTCTCTCTGCAAAAAAAGAAAGAGCATGTTTTTGCTACTGATATAGCGCCCGGAAAAAATAAAGCTATTCTTACCCTGGCTGATGGAAGGAAAATTTCACTTTCAGATGCGATGAAAGGCGATATAGCCAAAGAAGCCGGTTTCTCTATCACTAAAACTGCCGATGGCCAGTTGGTATATAATGTTGCCGGATCTGAAAATGTAAATGATACCAGATTAAATACTATCTCTACCCCAAATGGCGGCGAGTGGAAAATCCAGTTACCTGATGGTTCTACGGTTTGGCTAAATGCAGCTTCTTCAGTTCAGTACTCACTAAATATTGGAACCGCAAAACAGCGTGTAGTTAAACTAGACGGTGAAGCTTATTTTGAAGTCGCTAAAAATGCAGCACATCCTTTTATTGTAGAAACGGATAAACAAGCTGTTGAGGTATTGGGAACACACTTTAACATCAATAGCTATAAAGATGAAAAGGTAACTAAAACTACTCTGTTAGAAGGAAGTGTACGTGTTTCTCACAAAAGCACCAATGAGAGCGAAGTACTTAAACCCGGAGAACAATCCCTGGTATCTGTTTCGGGTATTGCCATAAAAGAAGTCGATGTTGAAGAAGCAATAGCGTGGAAAAAGGGCTATTTTATGTTTAATAACGAAAGGCAGGAAAGCATTTTACGTAAAGTTGCCCGTTGGTATAATGTAGAAATAGAATATGCCGATCCTGCTGCAAAAGATGTAATGTATTACGGAACGGTAAGCCGTTTCGAAAAAATATCAAAAGTACTGACCAAGTTTGAACAAACAGGGGAGGTGCATTTTGATATTAAAGGCAATAAATTAATTGTTCACAAGGAATAAATGATAACAGATGAAGGCATAACTAACCTTTATCTCTAAAAATAAACAACTTAATCAACCTTAACCTAACCCATGCAAACTATGAATAGACCTCAACAAGCCTCCTGACGATTCAAAGATAAATGAATAATAAAAGGAGTGCTTAAAACACCCCCTTTATTATCTGTTTAGCTATTCCGTAACCGGAATCGATTAAAAATCAATTATTTCTTGGATAACCCGCGAAACGCTTTTTGGCGTCCAAACTTCATTGCGCTTCGCAAAAAAAAACAGACTATTAAATGTACAAAATTTATATTGAAATTTTATGTACGCATCGACGCTACATACCTAAATTGCTATTAATTATGAAGTTAGTTACGGTCATACTGCTTGCCTCTTTAATGCAGGTAAGTGCAGCTTCATTTGGCCAGCTGGTTACATTAAAAGAAAAAAATGTAACCTTAGAAAAGGTTTTTAAAGAGATCAGAAAACAATCTGGTTATGATGTTCTTTTATCAACCAATAAAATTAAAACCTCAACCACTTTAAATGTTGACTTTAACAGCTTAACGGTTGAAGAGGTAATGAACAAAATTGTTTCTGGCAGAGACCTTAGCTATGCTATTGAGGATAGAACGGTTCTGATTACTGTAAAAGAAAAATCAGTATTTGATAAGGTTTTGAGCTATTTTGTTGCTGTAAAGGTAACCGGAAGAGTGAGGGATAAAAACGGAGCCGCACTGCCTGGAGTGAGTGTAAAGGAAAAAGGGGTAGCCAATGCGGTATCTACCAGCGGTAACGGAGATTTTGCTATTTCGGTTAAAGAAGGTGCTACCTTGGTTTTTAGCTATGTTGGCTACAAAACACTTGAAGTAGAGGTAGGAAGTAAAACAGTAATCAATGTTACTTTAGAAGAAGATGCAGCCCAGTTAAAAGAGGTAAACGTAGTATCTACAGGTTATCAGGAACTGAATAAGAAACTCTTTACCGGATCTTCAACTAAGTTAAAGGCCGTAGATGTGCAAAGAAATGGTGTACAGGATATTAGTCGCATGCTTGAAGGGCAGGTAGCCGGTGTATCAGTACAAAACGTATCAGGTACATTTGGTGCTGCACCAAAAATCCGTATCCGTGGAGCATCTTCATTAAATGGAGATAACAAGCCTCTTTGGGTAGTAGATGGTATCATGCTTGAAGATTTAGTGAATGTATCAAACGAGCAATTATCAAGTGGTGATGCTTCAACGTTGATCGGATCATCAGTTGCCGGATTAAACTCAGATGATATTGAGAGCTTTGAAATTTTAAGAGATGCAGCAGCTACAGCTATGTATGGCGCAAGAGCAATGAATGGTGTTGTTGTTGTAACTACAAAAAAGGGTAAAAACACAGAAGGTAAACCAATAGTATCTTACTCAGGTAACTTTACCACCTATTTAAAACCGAATTATAACCAGTTCGATATTATGAATTCTGCAGATCAGATGCAGGTTTATTTAGATATGGAAAATAAGGGATGGCTTAGACATTCGGATGTATCAAAAGCTGCAAGCGGTGGAGTATACCGTAAAATGTATGATTCGATGTATGATTATAATCCTGCAACGGATCAGTTCGCTTTGAGAAATGATGCCCCAAGTCGTCTTCAGTTTTTAAATAGATATGCCAATGCAAATACCGATTGGTTTGATGTATTGTTCCGCAACTCGTTAATGCAGGATCATTCTGTAAGCATCATGGCAGGAACGAACAAATCTAAATTTTATGCCTCTACCAGTTTTTTAAATGATAATGGCTGGACAGTTGGTGACGGTGTAAAAAGATTTACCGGCATGTTAAGGGGGAATTTTGATATAACAGACCGTCTTCAGATCGAAATCCTATCTCAGGGATCAATCCGTGATCAACGTAGTCCAGGTACTAACAATCAGGAAAATAATGAAGTATTAGGTCAGGTAGACCGTGATTTCGATATTAATCCTTTTAATTATGCCTTAAGAACCAGTAGAACGCTTACGCCATATGATGTGAATGGAAACAGAGAGTATTTTGTTCAAAATTATGCACCATTTAACATCCTGCAGGAATTAGAAAACAATAGTATTAAAACCACATTAATCGATCTGAAAATTCAGGGCGGTGTAAAGTATAAAATTATCGACGGCCTTAAATATTCATTTACTGGTGCATATCGTTATGTTAAATCTGATCAGGAGCATAGCATTACTGAATACTCAAACGCGGCGAACGCCTACCGTGCTTATGGTAATAGTAATGTGATAGAAAATAACAGGTTCTTGTACAGAGACCCTTCGAAGCCGGGATCTTTACCAAGCATAGTATTACCTGAAGGAGGTTTTTATAATGTGACTTCTAACGGTTTAGTAAATTATTTCATGCGTCACGATTTGGAATATGATAAAGTATTCAATGAAGATCACTTATTCAATGTTTTAGGTGTGGTAGAAATGAGATCCAACGATAGGCAGAACCGTTTTAGTAATGGTATCGGCTATCAGTTCGATAACGGCGGGGTTCCATTTATTAATTCCGATTACTATCAGCAGGCTATTGAAGCGAATTCATACCCTTATGGAATGGGAAAAAATTATGACCGTTTCCTTTCATACGCATTAAAGGCCGCTTATTCTTACAAAGGAAAGTATAGTTTTAATGCAACTGGCCGTTATGATGGATCCAATCTATTGGGAGAGTCTCCTACTGCAAGATGGTTGCCTACCTGGAACGTATCAGGAGCCTGGAATATTCATGAAGAAGATTTCTTTAAACAGCAAAGTATTTTAAATAGAGCAACGATCAGAGCAACTTATGGTTTAACTGCAAGTACAGCCAATGCTAAAAACTCAAGCTTAATTTTACGTAATCAAACAACGAGAAGAACTGACGATATTGATAAAGAATCATCAATCTATATTGATGCTTTAGAGAACTCTCAGTTGACTTGGGAAAAAACGTATGATACCAACTTGGGTTTCGATATGGGCTTTTTTAAAGATCGCTTATCGCTATCAATAGATTTGTATAGACGTAATGGATTTGATTTAATTGGTCAATTTCCAACCGCAGGTATTGGTGGTCAGGGATTAAAAGATGCCAATTATGCTGATATGAAATCAAAAGGTATCGAATTTACGTTAAATGCAAGGGTAATTAATCAGGATAAATTTAAATGGAGTACTAATTTAAACTTTGGCTACCACAAAGGTGAAGTGACCAGATTAGATTATGAACCTAATATTTTTAGATTAGTTACACCTAGCGGTGGCTATAGATTAGGCTATCCGCAAAGTGGATTATTCTCTATAGTGTTTGATGGTTTAGATCATAATACAGGCGTGCCGACATTTATTGATGAAAATGGTAATAAGAAGGCTACAGAAGTTTATTTTCAGAGTAACAATTTACAATATTTAAAGTACGAAGGCCAGGTTGATCCTAAAATTACCGGTGGTTTTTCAAATAAATTCAGTTATGGAAATTTTAGCTTATCAGCTTTGGTTACTTTTAGTGCAGGTAATGTTGTAAGATTAAATCCTAATTTTAGTGATCGTTATACCGATCTAACCGCAACTTCTAAAGAATTCTTAAACCGCTGGACACAGCCAGGCGATGAGCTATTAACAGATGTGCCATCAATTGCTGACCGGTTTGTTATTGGAAATTTCGCTGGTACCGAAAAACCTTACAATGCCTATAATTACTCTACCGTTCGCGTTGCAGATGGTGGTTTTGCGCGATTGAAACAAGTAATGTTATTCTATCAGTTGCCAAAAATATGGGCATCTGCTATAGGAGCAACAAATGCTTCAGTAGGTTTTGTAGGTAATAACGTTTGGTTAATATATTCAGATAAAAAGTTGAACGGTCAAGATCCTGAGTTTTTTGGTTCAGGAGGAGTTGCATTGCCAATTCCACGTCAATATACTTTATCGTTAAAAGTTGGTTTTTAGTTAATAACAAATAATGAAAACATTAAAATATTATACACTGGCTGCCGTAATGATTATTGCCGGAACCAGTTGCAAGAAATTTCTGGAAACAAGTCCAGATTTGAGGACGCAGTTAAATTCTAAAGAAAAGGTTGCCCAATTGCTAGTTTCTGCATATCCAAAGGCAGAATACCTCTCTTTTACAGAAAATTCTTCTGATAATGCTGAAGATAAAGGGCCAAGAACAGATTATTCTCCGGTTTCAACAGAGTTAGCGTGGACCAGTGCCTATTTTTGGCGCGATTTCCAAAATGGAGTGGAGATAAGCGGCTCAACTGATGATTATTGGAATAAAACTTATCTGGCTATTGCGGCAGCTAATACTGCCCTACAGTATATAGATAAACATCCTGGTGAAACTGATTTATTGCCATACAAAGGCGAAGCACTAATGGCGAGGGCTTATGCACATTTTATGTTGGTAAGCTTGTATGCTAAAGTATATAAACCGGGGCAGGCAAACGATTCGCCTGGAGTACCTTTTGTAACCGATCCTGAAATTGAAGTTTCCCCACAATACAAAAGAGGTACTGTTGCAGAAGTATATGCAAAAATAGAACGCGATTTAACTGAAGGTTTACCGCTTATCAATAATTCTGTTTATAAAACTGCACAAAAATATCACTTTAGTCTCAATTCTGCCAATGCATTTGCTGCAAGGTTCTATCTGTTTAAAGGTAACTACGATAAGGTAATTGAACATAGTGGAAAAGTATTGCTGGATAATGCGCAAGCTAAAGGAATGTTGAGGCCATGGAACAGTACTTATCTGCCTTACATTGCGGCCGCTTTAAGAACAGCATTTACGCAATCTTCACAAAATTCTAATTTGCTGATGGGAGAAGCTAATTCAATTTGGGGAAGGAACTTTTATATCAGATATGGTCTGGGAAAAGTAATCAGTAATACTATTTTGTTAGGTCCAAATATTACCGGAGGTAATTATTCATATAAGCCAACCCCTTATGTTGAACCTTATTACGACAGCTGTAAGTTTTCCGAACTATTCTTTGAAAGTAAAATTGGTTCAGGTTTTGGACAGCCATATATTATGGTTCCGCTATTAACTTCTGATGAGTTGATTATGAACAGGGCAGAAGCTTATGCCTCAAAAAATCAGTATGATTTAGCATTGCAGGATATCAATACTTTCTTAAGTACAAGGATTACAAACTACAACTCATCAACACATGGTATTACCCTAGAGAAAATTTCTGCCTATTATGGCATTACTGACCCTAAAGCGGGTTTAATCAAGACTATTTTGGATCTTAAAAGAGCTGAGTTTATTTCAGAGGGTTTGCGCTGGTTTGATATTATCCGCCATGATTTGACGGTTAAGCATAGCGTTTTAGATGAAAATGGTGCAACTACTACAATTGAGCTTAAGGCTGATGATCCCCGTAGGGTTTTTCAATTACCAATTCCTGCAACTAAGGCAGGGTTAACTCTTAATCCTAGATAAATTATATAGAAATGAAAAAGATTTTTTTATGCCTTACGCTGTTAACTACAGTATTGGTGTCATGTAAAAAGGAGAAAGCACTTAATGTTGATATTACAAAATCTAATTTAGATACCTACGCGAAGGGAGAACTGGATAAATGGCTGGATGTAAACTTTTTAAATCCATATAATATAGAGGTTTTGTACCGTTTTGATCGGTACCAGGCCAGTATTGATAAGGAAGTTTCGCCAGTATTGGAAGAAAACGTGCAGCCAATAATGGAAGGCGTAAGTGCTGTATTTATAAAGCCCTATCTTGATGTAACAAATAAAGCCTTTCTTCTGCCTATTTTACCTAAAGAAATTGCACTCTTTGGTACAGGCGAATATTCTGATGAGCAGATTACATTGGGAACTGCAGATGCCGGAAGACAGATTAACCTTTACGAGGTGAATCAATACGATAGAAATAATAGATTTAGTGTTTTAGGAACTTTAGACAGGCCAGCTGCATTTCATACTATGCACCATGAATTTACCCATATTCTTAACCAGAATATACCAGTTCCGCCAGCGTTTGAAGCAATTTCTTCTAACTATATCGGCTCTGCCTGGGTTGGAGCTGGTAATCCTGCTTCGCTCGCAAAATCTTTAGGCTTTATAACCAGGTACTCTAGAAATAATAAGGACGAAGATTTTGCTGAGATGACCTCTACTTTGTTGGTTGAGGGACAAGATGTATTCGATGCTTATGTAAGTACCGCTACTGATCCTACAGCAATTGCCAAGTTGCGCAAAAAAGAACAGATGGTTGTTGATTATTTTAAGTCTGCTTTTGGTATCGATTTCAGGGCTTTACAAGCAAAGGTTAAGTTAGCAATGGAAACTTATGCGCCAGTAGTCATCACTCCACCTATCAGCAATTATAACGCAGGTTCTTACGGTGGATTTTTTATTGATAAAACCGCAACAAACCAGGGAACTGCTTATGTTACGGCATTTAATTCTACCAATACATTAACTACTGCAGGGGGTTACCCGATTCAGAATATTGTTGAACTCAGTTTTGTAAACAGGGCAGCCAATAGAACTGATATGGTGCTTAAAGTGAAAACAAATACTGCTGTGGAGTTTTGGTATAATTTAAGAGGAACAATTTCTGTATCTGGAAACACGGTAAAATATGCATTGGGAACCCCAGGTACTGCAACTCAATATTCTAATGGAACCGCATTTCAAACACGATTTAAACCATTATTAGATTATCTAACTACAAAAACGTTTGCGCTTAACTGGGTTGATACCATTGTTCCCAATTCGAAAGATGTATCGCTCGGTTTTTTTGATACATCTAATAATCAGCTTGGTTTTTATGGTACAATAATAAGAAACTAACAAATGGCATGTTTGATGAATTTTATATCATTCACGTAAAATAAAAGTGTTTTACTTTAAATAAGATTATACATGAAAAAAATATTTATAATAGGTTTTTTTGCATTACTTATTATTCAGGCTTGTAAAAAAGATCAAGAGTTAATTGATGGAAAACGGCCGGAAGAAAGAGTTGCAGAAAATTTGGAAAAGTACAGAAATGAACTAACCAGTAGCCCAAATGGTTGGGTGGCATATTTAGGAACAACCCTAGTTGGTGGCGGCTATAATTTTTATATGTCATTCGATAAAAACAATAGAGTGGTAATGCGGGCCGACTACAACAGCGATGTTGCCCTTGAAACAATAGAAAGCACCTATAGGGTAAAACAGGTATTGGCTCCTTCTTTGATTTTTGATACCTACACTCTGCTGCATTTATTACAAGATCCAGATCCAGGTTCTTTTGATGGAGATTACTCAGTAGGGTATGGATCTGATTTTGAATTTGAAATTAGAGAGCAGGTCGGTGATACCTTGAAATTGATTGGTAAAAAACGTAAGGCACCTCTTATTTTGGTAAAAGCTACAGTAGATCAGAAAGCATTTTATACCAGCGATAAATTTTCTGACAATATTGAGGGCATTAGCACTTTCTTAGCTGATAATCCGTTTACCTACATCTTAGATCCAAAAGATAATACTAAAAAAATACAGGTATCAATGAGCCCGGATGTTAGATCAAGATCTTTTGCGCTGATTTCTACAAACGCAGGCGAAATTATTACGAATTCGGGTGTGTTTTCATTCTCGGATGTTGGTGCTCGCTTAAATAAGCCAATAACACAGGGCGATGTTATATTTACTGGTTTAAGTTGGGATAATGTTGCCAAAAAACTTTTTATGGTTTCAAGTACTGGTACTAAAGTTGAGATACTTACATCTACTACGCCTATTTTGCCATTGCATCTTTTGTTAGGAGTAAGTTATTCATCTATAATTATTCCGAACGCTATAACTTATCCTGGATGGAACTCCGACTTTATTACAAGGAGGGCTTTAGCTAATCAAAGAACTAGTACAAATATTGTTGTTGGTTCTACACCAGTAACATTGGGTAATATGAGGTTTAACTTTAATTCTACAGCTAATACAATGGTATTGGTTTGGAATACTCCATACGGGGCAAGTTCGCTTAATTTAACATATCCATACACATTTACAAAAACAAATGATGGTATATATAAATTTACCATAGGCTCTGGTTTTGACAGTAATTCTTCTTTTATTTATAATCAAGCGGCTAAGCCTTTAGATCCAATATTGGCAGAAAGAATAAATGTGGATAATTTTAAACTAGATTATTTTATTAATCCTGCAAATGGAGCCATTTTAGGGCAAT
This sequence comes from Pedobacter alluvionis, assembly GCF_003664035.1. Taxonomy (GTDB): domain Bacteria; phylum Bacteroidota; class Bacteroidia; order Sphingobacteriales; family Sphingobacteriaceae; genus Pedobacter; species Pedobacter alluvionis. Next base: position 739,766 of record NZ_RCCK01000011.1, on the reverse strand, counting down.
TTATAAGTGTGGAACACCCAGATTTTACTTTTTCTGGCATTTTGCAATAACACGAATTAACCTTAACCTCTCTGAAAGACCTCACCCTTTAGGGTGAGGTCTTTGATATAATTTAAAAATAACTTATGAAGAACATATTTTTAGCAAAGACATTGTTTTATATAAGCATATTCAATGGTTTGTACTTTTTCCTTGCTTTTAATGGTGTAATTCAAAAGCTTAATTCACCAATTGTTAATGCATTATTCGAGCTAATTACTATCCCATTAATAATTCTGCAATTAATTATATTCTTGCTTTCTTTATATAAGCAGTTTGTGAATGCTAAGCAAACTAGCTTTTTTTTGATAGGAACAATTCTCATATCACTTCTAATTTTTGTCTTCCTATTTATTACTAAATAGCTAAAGTAAAAGCTACTTTACGGTATTTTTTTAAGTTGAATAAATTCAACTTTGGGAAGAGGAAGCAGAAATGCAGATTATATCTTTTAACTATATAAATAACAACTACCAACATGAAAAAACGTATTATCTTACAACCTCAAATGATCAAAATTGTGTCTTCCTTTCTTGGGATTTTAACATTACTTTTTTGCATTAACGCATGCAGAAAAACTTCCTCAGATTCGGCGAATGAATATGGTAAAAATGATTTTGTCACTAAAACACACACAATAGATTACAACGCTAATGTAACGGACAGTATATTACATTTTAAAATAAAAATTTATGAAAAAAATGCTAATAGTAAACAGATAGATGAAACATTTGATGTTGATATTCGGAAAAATAGCTTTAATAAAAACATAGCTAATATTCTTAAAGAGAAATCAAGAAAAGATGAATACAATAAGCTCAATTCTGAAGAAGTTAGGGCTATTTGTAATGCTATTAAAGAAATGATTACCAGTATAATAAAGCCATTGTCACCCGATGAGATAAAAAGTCCGAAAATTCAAGGACTGTATTTAAGTTTATCCTTTGTTAGGAGATTATTAAATAATGAATCTGGATTGCCCATAAATCTTGCTGATAATATGCTCCCTAAAAAGGTGCTCAGTAGCAATGGAAATCCTTTTGATGCACCAAGTCAAATACCACATTTATATGAGCAAGATGTTTATGAAGGTACGACAATCGGTCTCTCTCCTTTTATTTTGAATGAAGATATTATCGTTAATAAAGAAGCCTTATTATTAGTTATTTCTCAAGATATTGTTTCTATGAATGAAGATAATAAAGGATTATACGTCTTTCAAGAAGTACTTAATAATATACTTCAGCCAACTTTTACACTAAAAGATTTTTTAAAAGAAATAGATACATACCGTGCCCTACATCCAGAGTTAATAGATAACATAGGAGGTTGGTGGCCTAGTGGTAGTGATCACGGCTGCTGTGGAAATTACGTTGGCGCATGTAAATTTTGGCATCCAATCTGTTATATCCATGATAAAATATGTAAAAGATGCACACCAAAATGGTTTTGTCTAGGTGGGTGTATTCCTGATAAGAATTCTATTGAATTTGGCCCACAACCCTTCACATTGATTGAAGATTTATCAACCGAACCAGAACAACCTGGTGAGAGTGCTGTATTAACCATCCCTGTTCCCTTACCTGATGTGATTTATTATACTACGGATTTAACAATAATTGGAACAGGTTCTGTTCCTTACCATGCCACCACTATATTTTACAATCCACTTGATAAGAAATATTATTCCGATGCTGCATTTCAGAATTTATTGCAAAGCGCATATTATATTTTACCGAATGATTATAGTTCTGGGAAGTATTATTCAATTTTTGATGGTAAGGTTGTATTAATAGATTACGCAAGTAATAATTAATTTAAGCATAGACCGTAGACTTAAATCGGAAGAACAAAGGGAAATTTGTTATAGAAATTATCGTTTCAGGTTTATAATTGATTTAGCATTTTACTTAGAAAGAATTTAATAGATTTCATATAAACTCTGCATTAAATTAATGGTGCACTTTACAAGCTATTTGGATAAGATAAATCTCCAGTAAACCTCACCCTAAAAAAGTGAGGTTTTTTTATGACATAATTTTTAAACCGCTCCATCCGTTTATTCCTATATTTGTAAACGATGAATAAGAAAGTAATTTTTATCCTGTTTGTTTTGGTATTTACCTTTGCGGTAAGCCCCAATGTTAATGCCCAATGTTCCATGTGTACCATTAATGCCGAACAAGGTGTTAAAAACGGGAATACACAAACTGCAGGCTTAAATACAGGCGTATTGTATCTTTTATCTATTCCCTATTTAATGGCTGTTATTGTTGGCGTAGTCTGGTATAAAAAATATCGTAAAAAGAATATCCATCTTAATATGAAAAAGGAACCTTTTAATTTAAATTAAAAGTATGTCTGAGCAAACTACCTCAAAACTTTACGCTATTGTACATTGTAAGTGCCCGCATTGCCGCAGGGGAGCTATTTTTACAGGCAGTATGTACGGCTGGAACATTCAGCATACCAAAGAAATTTGCGGGCATTGTGCACAACGCATAGAAATTGAACCTGGTTACTTTTATGCAGCGATGTATGTAAGTTATGCGATGAATGTAATCGAAATGCTTTTTGCCAGTTTTCTCACCTATTTAGTTTTTGGTCCGCTTACTGATGAAACTTTCTGGCCTTATCTGATTGTTATTTTTGCCGGCTGTTTTATCCTGTACCCGTTTAACTATCGATATTCAAGAATTATACTGCTCCATGTTTTATCGCCGAACATTAAGTATAAGCCATATTACGATAAGTAAGTAGGGAGTCAGAGGTCGGGATTCCGAAGTCATTAGGTAAATGTTGACTGTTGAAAATATTTGATGGACATTTAGCCTATTGACCATGAACGATCAGCCATTTTAAATATAATCTTCAATTTTTAGCAATGTTAAAAAAAGAAACCCTAAACTTTATAAAAGATGTTGCGGAAAACAACAACCGCGAATGGTTTGCTGCCAATAAAGATGTTTATGAAGCTGCAAAAGCCGATGTACTCGAACTTGTAGCAAAATTAATTCCCGAGCTGGCCAAGGTAGATCCACTGCTTTCGGCAGATGCTGATCCTAAAAAAAGCCTCTTACGCATTTACCGCGATGTGCGTTTCAGCAAAAATAAAGATCCCTATAAAAATAACTTTGGTATCTGGTTTTCGGCCAAAAGCAAAGGAGGTAACGAACCGGGTTATTACCTGCACATCCAGCCAGGAAAAAGCTTTATTGCCGGTGGATACTGGATGCCTGAAGCATCGCATTTAAAATTGATCAGACAGGAGATTGATTATAATATTGGCGATTTTAAAGAAATTATCAACGGCAAGGATTTTAAGAAAAACTTTAAACTAGGTGTCGATAATGCACTTAAAAATGCACCTAAAGGCTATGATCCTGCAGATCCAAACATCGAATTTTTAAAGCTGAAAAGCTTCGAAGCCACCACAAAAATCGATGATGAAGAATTTTTAAAACCGAACCTCGTTAATAAGTTGATAAGTTCTTTTAAAACAGTACAGCCATTAGTTGCATTTTTACGAAACGCAATAGAACAATAACTAATTAAAAATAACCAATTAGCAATGATCAAACAGAATACCTTCTTGATACTTGCTACTAAATACTTACTACTGAATACCATATACTAAACTCTTGAAACTTTAAACATGAAAAATACCTTTCTTGCCTTTGCCGTTCTCCTCTTTCTTTCTTCCCTAACTTCTTGTGTTGTATTATCTCCAAAAAAGTATAAAGCTTTGTTGGGAACCAAAGACTCTCTTTATACCGCATTTAATGAAGGTTTAATTAAAATCGAAAACCTTGAAAAAGAAGTAGCAAAATTGAAAAAGGACACTACATTAATGGCTGAAGAGCTTCGCGATTTGCAAAGTAATTACAACACTGTTGATGCGAACTATAAAAAACTTAAAAATAATTCTTCAAATGAGATCACCAAGCTATCGGGTGATTTAGCTGCCCGCGAGAAACGTTTAAAAGAAGTGGAAGAGGTGCTGCGTAAACGTGATGAAGCCACCAACTCACTCAAAGAGAAACTACAGCAGGCTCTATTGGGTTTTACCAAAAGCGGTTTAACTGTTGAAATTAAAAATGGGAAGGTATATGTTTCGCTAACCGATAAACTTTTATTCCCTTCAGGAAGTATCATCATTGATGAAAAAGGTAAACAGGCATTAACGCAATTGGCCAATGTATTAAAACAGCAGCCTGAAATTAACATTGCAGTTGAGGGACATACCGATAATCAGAAAATAAATAATCTGGGGCAGATTAAAGACAACTGGGATTTAAGTGTGTTGAGGGCTACTTCTGTTGTACGTTATTTAACAGAGAACGAAAAAGTAGAAAGTGTAAGGATGACGGCTACTGGTAAAGGTGAATTTCAACCCTTGGGTACAAATGCAAATGCAGATGGAAGAAGCAAAAACAGAAGGATAGAGATCGTGCTTTCTCCAAAACTGGATGAACTTTATAATTTGATTAAATAAGATAACAATAATTAATGAAGAACCTATTAGAATAATCATGTTTTTATGGTCAGGAAATGAAGGTGCAGCAGTTCCTGGCATTTTGCAGTCCCACCATTCACTTCAATCTTTTTGTGCCACTGTTATGCTGAGGTACGAATCATCTGTTCATAGGTTACAGATGCTTCGTACCTCAGTATAACAGCAGATTCAGGGTTGCTGCAACAAAAAGTATTTTCGCTGCTGTCGGGTTTAGGCACAAGGGTTTGTACACCCTAAAGCCTCAAAAATGAAAAACTGTCTTAGCCCCATTAGCCCCGGTTGAAGCATTTACCCTGCAGCAACGAGGTACGAGGAAGCGAAGCGTAAACGCGAAAAACGGGAAGAAATTTAGTGTTTTGTACAGGCCTTGCGCTCCAAACCGTAAAAAGTTTTTAATTAGGAATAAAGAGACTTATAGTTTTTGGAGGAGAAAGCCTTTTATTGGTTTTGGTGCCTGCGGTAAGATTTTAAAATCTTAAAGGTATGATCGAACTCATGACTGCTTAGGTTAGAATAATCAGGCATGGAGAGTTTATGCGTAGCTAAAAAGTTCAGGAGTTCTTTAATAACACTTGATACCTCTTCCGATTCTTCGGTATGTTTTAGGGTATCGATCTTACTTAATAGTAAGGTTATTTCTAACATCTTAAAATTATTCTTTCGGGTAATACTCAAGCCGATATTTGTTTCAATAAGTGCTTGTTCGTAATGATGTGTGGCATTATAAAAGCTGGCTTTAAAAACATTAAAGCTGGCCAATATAAAGTTAGTGTAATAGGTATAATCGCTACTGATGATTTTATCTACGAATTGCATAATGCGCTGCGCTTTTTTAAAATAGTTGAGCTTGATGTAAGTTTGCCCTAAATGAAGCAATAAAAAAGGAGAAAATACCGAATATCTTACGTAAAAAATATTGGGGTATTTACTCAATATGGCCATAACAAAACGGTGGCATCCTGCGTAATTTTTCTGAGAAAATAAGGCATTCAATACCAATCTGTAGGAGAGTATTTCGGCAGAGGTGATCTCTTCATTTCTCCGTGGTTTACTTTGATCTATCTCCTGGCAAAGTTTTACAATTTTATCTTCGAGGCTTTTGCTCTCTTTAGGTTTATTAATCAGGTTATTATAAAAATAAAGGATTAAATCGTAAGGATTAATCGGAAACAGTTCATTTAATCTTTTATAATTTCTCTTTAACAGCTGCATGGTATTGGCTAAAGCAACTTTATCTACATCAATAAGATTAATGTTGCATTCTATTACATGCAGCATAATCTGAATGTCTTCATTCAGTACATTTTCCGAGATGTTTTTGATGGTTTCTTTATACAGGTTGCCCATGGTTCGCCCTGTAGTCATAAGGTCGATAAAATCGGTACCAATGCTCAACTTATTAAAGGTAGAATTGGGTTTGCTGAGTTCGTATTTCGATACAGAGCAAATAAAATCAAAAGCACTGTTTTTTTCACGGTTAGAAAATGGCAGTTTAAAGATGTTCTTTAAAGCAGCAATTTCGTTACGGTTGATAGCGAATCTGATCGACCAGTTAAGGATATGATCTCTTTGGGAATTTTGACCAGGGAAACTGTTTAAGATGTGTTCGAAAAATGGTTTACCTGGTTTATATTCAAATTTATCGGTAATCTGTATAAATAGGAAATAGGTATAAATATCGTCGTTTAAAAAGCGGACAATTTCTGTAGGAATGGTTGTGCTTAACCTTTTTTCCTCGATGATAATGCCAGCATTTAAAAGTTCTTCGTATGCATCGGGATAACAATTGATGTAGCTCAGAATTTCTTCTTTAGAAACCCTTAATTTCTTATTTCCTTCTGAAATGGAATCGCTTATTTTTTTGAGGAGAAATATTTTTTCGGTGCTTTTTTTTGCCATAAATACGCGCCTCTCTAAAAAATAACTAATTAATTCATAACATAACAAGGGGTTATTCAGCTCAAGGTGCTGTTGCTCATCTTTGAGTTTAAAATACACCTGTAACCAGAATGGTGTTTTAAACTGGTTTAACAGAGGCAAACTTACGTCTGCCCGGTTGATAATCCTATTTTCTATTTGGCTTAAGGTGTAGAGTACTTCCTCAACATTTAACGATGGTACATTACTTAGGGTGTCTTCATCATAAAATAAGCCCATATACCAGGCCTTAGTTAAAGATGCAGAACCATAAATAGCAGGCTGAAGATTAATCCAGCTATCAGTTCGCAATCCAAATATGAGCTTAACAAAATTATTTTCTTCTATGCTATATAAGAAGTCTATAAATGCTTTAAAATGATGACTTCTGGCTAAATGTCCATCAATACCGTCAACAATAATAATAAAACGGCCTTCCCTCTTTTCAGGATTTTTTTTAAAAAAACTGATTAATTCGCTAAGGTTTCCAAATTTAAATTCTTTTAAAAACCACTCTTTTAAATTACCTCCATTTTGAATAATGGTATTAAGGCTCGCAGAGTTAATTAGTAAGACAATATCGTTTTTATAAAGGGCATTTTCTGAAAAGAAAAAATGCTCTACCATGTGTGCAAGTAGTATCGATTTCCCCTGACCCGGTTGGGCACTTACGGTTGTAAACTGGTAATTGTTTTTCAAGAAATAGTCAAAGTCAGGATAAAAAAAACTTCTATTCGCGGTAGTATTAAATGGCACACCTGAGTTATTTTTTTTAGCAATTAACGATACTTCTGTAATGGCATGTGCTTTTAGCTTTAAATCCTGCCAGATACTTTGAACAGAGGTGGTTTGGTTTTTCTTATCCTTACAAAAGGAGTCCCAATCGTTATAACCTATATACTGCGACAAGCTATTTAAAGTAAATAACGAGAATTTATGTAATGTGTTCGCAAAGCCAAAGAATCGTTTGATCGTCGTTTCACTTACGTAGTTTTTGGTTTCCTGATATACATACTCAGAAATAATTTTACAATGAGCCGGGTCGATATTTCTCAAACCTGATTTTAAAAGGACAAACTTCCGGAGTTCGATAAGGAGGTCGTTAGCGTTCATTAATTAACAGATGGGATGACTTCAGCTAATGTCATCATAATTTCACAATTGAAGAAATCCATTCACTCAGAAAGCCTTGTATGAATAAAATGAATGAAATGCGACAAGATAAAAATGAATAGTAATGGATAGGATAGGTAGCTATTCTAGATTTAGATTTGTCATGATAATATAATGTCACTTGATAAAAAATTTACCAAACTATAGTATTAGTACATAGTAAGCCTTCCAAAATAACGCCTGACATGATGAAAACCCGTACTTTCTCATCCCGACTAGGGATAATTCGCAATACTTGTGTTGCATTCATCACCCTATTAACGCTCTTCTCCGCCAAATCGTATGCTCAAACTAAAATTTTTGCAAATACCGTATCTGCTCAGAGCAGAGTGGACAATGCGTTAAATGCAACTTTAAACGACAATACGTTTGCTACGGTTAATTCGTATGGCGGAATTGCCGTTGGTATAGGCTCTTATAGTGGCGAACTGGAATTAAAATATCCGGCAGCTGTAGCTGGAGGAGTAACATCTTATATCAGAATAGATTTTGACGGAGATGTACTGAACAGTTTATTAGGGGGAAGTTTAGGAACTTTACTGGCTAATGTAGGCGGAACGGTAGTTCTTGGAAACCATTCATTTCAGGTGGGCGCCAGAAACGGTGCTTCTGCAGTTCCCCCAATCGGCGGTAACAGTGTTAATGGATTTTCTTCAGATAACCTGCGTTTGGTAAAAGATGCAAATGGTTTTTTTTATATCGCAATAACTCCCACACAGGCTTATGATAGGGTATTTATAAAAGATGTAACCAATGCACTTTTGGTTTCAGTTGCTAATAGTACAAAGGTTTATTATTCTTTTTATACTTCTGGTACTGATCCTTGTGCCCAGGCATTTGCTACCGGTTATGAAGGAACAGGGATTACGCTTGATGCCTTACAGCTGGGAAGTTCTGGCGTAACAAATAGTGAAAGGGCAATAGATTCAGATCCAAATAATTTTTCTCAACTCAGTTTAGGTGTACTTGGCGTGGGATCATCCATTAGCCAAAATTTCTATTTTGCAACAGCATCAAATCCTGGTGAAGATATAAACCTGCGACTTAGCGCTTCTCCTGCATTACTAACGGCAGGTCTTTTACAAAATATTTCTATAACCGCATATAATGGCAGTACCCAGGTATATACAGGCTCATTCCCAACTACTTTAAATCTGGATTTATTAGGCTTACTAAATAGCGGGCAACCAGTATCGATACCTTTTTCTCCAGGTACAAATGTAGTGTACGACAGGGTGAAGGTTACATTGGGATCTGTAGTTGCGCTAAACCTTACACAAACCATCAATGTTTATGGGGTAATTCGCTCTGCGGGCAGGCCAACGCCAGCAAGTACAGCAATTGCTGCATGTTATAATACTACAGTAGCTTTAAATGCTACTACTCCAAATGCCAACGAATTAAGATGGTATGAAGCAATAGAAGGAGGAACAGCGTTACAAACAGTTGCTTTTAATGGTACTTTTACTACACCAGCATTAACGGCTACTAAAACTTATTATGTTGCTGCAGGAAGAGTAGGCTGTACAACCGAATCGGCAAGAATACCCGTTGTAATTACCGTAAATCCACAAATTATTTTTAATGGGGCAACATTAATAAATGCCACTCCAGGTTTTGCCTATGCTAAACAATTAGATGTAGCTACAGGTGGAACAGCGGGTTATACTTATGCCCTGGCTGCAGGAAGTACATTGCCAACAGGCTTAAGCTTGTCATCAGCTGGCGTAATTACCGGAACATCAACCGTAGCCAATGCTTACACTTTTTCTGTAGTTGCAACTGATGCCAAAGGTTGTAAAGCAACCGCGAATTATAATTTAACGGTTACCGCAGCATTGGTACTTACACCGGGCGCATTACCTGATGGTTTAACAGGAACTGTTTATCCAACACAGACTATACCAGCCGCAACTGGTGGAACAGGACCGTACACTTATACCGCAACAGGTATTCCTCCTGGCTTAACTTTTAATCCAACAACAAGAGAAATTACCGGAACACCAAGCCAACCTGGAATATATACGATACCAGTTACGGTTGTTGATGCAAACGGTAATACCATTACTTCCAGCTATACCATAAAAATTACTGATCCTTTATTGTTACCTGCAGCAACATTAGCTGATGGCACTACAGGAACAGTATATACTACACAGATTATTCCAGGTGCAACCGGAGGAACTACGCCTTATACTTATTCGGCAACAGGTGTTCCTCCAGGTTTAACTTTTAATCCATCAACCAGGGCCATTACCGGTACACCAACAACACCAGGAACGTATACCGTACCCGTTACGGTTACAGATGCTGATGGAAAAACGGTAACTACAAATTATAGTGTTATTATAAATAACCCATTGGTATTACCAGCGGCAACTTTGCCAGATGGAACAGAGGGCACTACTTATGCTACACAAGTTCTCCCGGCTGCAACAGGTGGTGTTGGTCCTTATACGTATGTAGGTGCTAATCTCCCTGCCGGATTATCGTTTAATCCGGCTACAAGAGAGATTACTGGTACACCAACCCAGGCAGGTAATTATGTAATTGGTGTTACAGTTACCGATAGCCAGGGTAAAACAGCCAGTAACACTTATCCAATTAAAGTAAATGGTACCTTAACTTTACCAACAAAAACTTTACCTAACGGTATTGTTGGTACTTCTTACTTACCGCAAACATTACCGGCTGTAACAGGTGGAGCGTCTCCGTATACTTATGCAGCAACAAACCTTCCTCCGGGATTATCTTTCAACCCCACAACAAGAGAAATTACCGGAACACCGACGCAAGGTGGTACTTATAATGTTGCTTTAACTGCTACAGATGCTAACAATAATAAAGCAACAACGACTTATGCCATAACCGTAACAGTAAATGCGCCGCTTGTGGCTTCAGCTACGGTATGTACCGGAAGCACTGCTACTTTAACAGTGAGTAACCTACAGGCTGGTGTAACTTATAACTGGTATGCCTCAACAGGAAGTACACCATTAGTAACTGGCAATAACGGTACTTTTGTGACGCCTGCAGTAAGTTCAGCAACTGTATTTTATGTAGAAGCTGTTTCCGGAACAGCAATCAGTTCGAGAACATCGGTTACAGTTTCAGTTAATCCACCTGCAACTTTAGCCACAGTTACGACTAATAACCAGGTAATCAACTCCGGACAAACTACAACTTTAACCGCTATTGCCGATGCTGGAAATACCATTGCCTGGTTTGATGCTCCATCAGCGGGAACACAGGTTGGAACAGGAACTTCGTTCACTACGCCAGCCTTATCTGCAACCAAAACTTATTATATAGAAACCACAAGCAACAATGGCTGTAAAAGTGCAAGCCGCGTTCCGGTAACTGTAACTGTAATTAACGGCGGCGGCGCAACAGCTTGCAATGCAGCAAACAATCAGAATACTGGTATTAATGGGATCTGTTTATTATGCGCTATAAATGGCGCAGGTAACTCTACTGATGCCAATGCAAACAACTTCACCAGGATTTCTCTTGCTGTAGGCGTTACAGCAACAGGTTATCAACAATTAATTTTTCCTTCTACAGGTGTTGCTACAGATAGCATCCGTTTAGACTTAGCTTTACCAACTGGTTTAGCCGATGTTGGTCTTTTAAATAATGTAACCATTACGGTATTAAATGGTACTACAGTTGTAAAAACAGTTCAATTAGACGGCGCATTATTAAGTCTTCAACTATTATCAGGCAATCGTTTTGCAGCAACTGTTTTAGCGGGTGGCGCTTATGATAGGGTTCAGGTAAGCTTTGGTGCACTGGTTTCCGCTTTAACAAGCTTAGATATTTATGGCGCAACGGTAGTTTATCCAAACCCAACATTTATAGCTGGTGCACAATCGATCTGTTCAGGCAGCACTGCAACATTAAGTGCAACTGCAAATGGTGGTACAACCTTAACCTGGTTCGATGCGCCAACAGGTGGAACACAAGTGGGAACAGGCGCAAACTTTACTACTCCGGCATTAACAACAACAACTACGTATTATGTTCAGGTAACTAAAGGGACCTGTTCAAATACAACAAGGGTTCCGGTAGTTATTACCGTTAATCCGGCAATTGTATTTGCAGGTACAACTTTAACAAATGCAACAATTGCCTCTCCATACAGTAAGCAGCTTCCTGTTGCTTCTGGCGGAACACCAGGTTATACTTATGCCTTAGCTGCAGGTAGTACCTTACCAGCTGGTTTAACTTTATCGCCAAGTGGCCTGATAAGTGGAACGCCAACTGCCACAGGTAATCCAACATTTGATGTTGTAGTAACTGATACAAAAGCTTGTAGTACAACTGCAACATTCACTTTAACTGTAACGCCAGCCTTAGCTTTAGCTCCCGGAGCATTGCCTAACGGTGTAACAGGCGCACCATATACAACAAACGGAATTCCAGCTGCAACAGGTGGAACTGGTCCGTATTCATATACGGCTACTGCGCTTCCTCCGGGTTTGACTTTTAACCCGGTTACCAGAGAAATTACGGGCACGCCTAATCAAATCGGAACATTTACTATTCCGGTAACAGTAACCGATGCTAATGGCAATACGATTACAGCTAACTATACGCTTAAAGTAACCGATCCGTTGGTTTTACCTGCGGCTACTTTAGCCAATGGAACAACTGGCACAGTTTATCCTATCCAAACTATTCCATCTGCAACAGGTGGTTCAACACCTTATACTTATGCTGCAACGGGTCTTCCTCCGGGATTAGCTTTTAATCCGGCAACACGAGAAATTACCGGAACACCTACCCAATCCGGAACTTTCACCGTACCGGTAACGGTTACTGATGCTGATGGAAAAACAACAACCAATAACTATACAATTGTAGTAGTTGATCCTTTATTGTTACCGGCAGCAACTTTGCCTGATGGAACAGAAGGAACAGTTTATGCCACGCAAACCTTGCCATCGGCAACCGGTGGCGTTGGCCCATATACTTATGTAGCAAGCAATCTTCCGGCAGGGTTAACTTTTAATCCCGCAACTAGAGCAGTTTCTGGAACGCCTACACAGGCCGGAAATTATTCTATCAGTCTTACCGTTACAGATAGTGAGGGCAGAACAGCAAGTAATACTTATGCACTTAAAGTAATAGGTTTATTAACATTACCAGGTGCTACTTTACCTAACGGTATTGTAGGCACACCTTACCCAACGCAAACTTTGCCAGCGGTAACCGGTGGAACAGCACCATATACTTATTTAGCTTCAAACCTTCCTCCAGGATTAAGTTTCAATACCGCAACAAGAGAAATTACAGGAACACCAACTTTAGGTGGAACCTTTTCAATTTCTTTAACTGCAACAGACGCAAACGGAAACAAAGCAACAACAACTTATAGCTTAACTGTAACGGTTGATGCACCAGTGGTTGCTGCAGCAACTGTTTGTGCTGGAAGTCCGGCTACACTAAGTGTAAGCAATTTGCAAGCTGGTGTAACCTATAACTGGTATGCTTCTACCGGAAGTACACCATTGTTTACTAATAACACAGGTGTTTTTGTAACTCCTGCAGTAACCGCTCCAACCGTATTTTATGTTGAGGCAGTATCAGGAACTGCAGTAAGTTCAAGAACCGCGGTTAACGTTTCTGTTAACCCACCAGCAACTGCCGCAACCGTAACTACGAACAACCAGGTAATTAATGCAGGTCAATCTACTACCTTATTGGCAACAGCAGATGCTGGAAATACCATTCAATGGTACGATGCTGCTACAGGTGGAACACAGGTAGGTGCTGGTACTTCATTTACTACCCCAATATTATCGGCAACTACTACTTATTATGTAGAGACTACAAATGCCAGCGGTTGTAAAAGTGCAAGCCGCGTACCAGTAACTGTTACTGTATTAAACAACGGTGGTGGCACCGCATGTAATACTGCTAATTCGCAAAACACAGGTATAAACGGAATTTGTTTATTGTGCGGAATAACCGGAGCCGGAAACTCTACTGATGCAGATCCATCTAACTTTACCCGAATATCGTTGTCAGTAGGTGTTGGTTCATCAGGTTACCAGCAATTAATTTTCCCTAACGCTGGAACTGCAACTGATAGCATCCGTTTAGATTTAGCTTTACCAGGTGGTTTATTAGATTTAACGGCACTGGGTAATGTTACTGTAAACGTATTGAACGGATCAACAGTGGTTAGATCAGTTCAATTAAATTCATCATTATTAAATCTTCAATTACTTTCAGGTTCTCGTTTCGCGGCTACCATTTTAGCCGGAGGTGTTTACGATAGGGTACAGGTAAGCTTTGGTGCATTAGTATCGGCATTAACCAGTTTAGATATTTATGGTGCTACTGTAATTTATCCTAATCCAACGGTAACAGCGGGTGCACAAACCATTTGTGCAGGAAGTACGGCAACTTTAACTGCAACAGCAAATGGTGGTACGACATTAGCCTGGTACAATGCCGCAACTGGTGGCACACAATTAGCCACTGGCGAAACATTTACTACATCAGCATTAACTGCTACTACAACTTATTATATTCAGGTAAGTAAAGCAGGTTGTCCAAACACAACAAGAGTTCCGGTAACTGTAACCGTTACACCAGCATTACCCACACCAGTATTGGCAACAATTGCCAATGTTTGTGAGGGATCATCAGCAACGTTATCAGTTGCCAATCCAGATGCTGCAGTAACCTATAAATGGTACGATGCTGCGGTAGGTGGAAACCTGGTTTTCACAGGCGCAGTATTCCAAACTCCGGCCTTAACAGCCGCCACTACTTATCATGTAGAAGCATCACAAGGAAACTGTACAAGTGCTGCACGTGCAGCAGCTGCGGTATCAGTTAATCCCCGTCCGGTGTTACCTGTAGTAACTGCCAATTCATCAACAGTGGGTGCAGGACAAACTGCAATTTTAATGGCTAGTTCTGCAGATCCAACCAATACTTTCAATTGGTATAATTCTAATACTTCAACTATACCTGTTTATGTAGGTGCTACTTATGTTACACCGCCATTGTTTGCTACTACAACTTATTATGTAGAATCGGTTTCTACCAATGGTTGTACTTCGGCAAGCCGTGTTCAGGTGACCATTACCGTTGATGGTAATGGATCGCCAAACCCAGTACCATGCGAAGCCGCAACAACACAAGTTGGTGGTGTTACAGGCGTAGCCTTATTATCAGGTGTATTTAACCCAACTTTAGCGATTGATAACGATACCCAAACCGCATCTTCATTGGTTATGCCTGTTGGAGCGCTTGGAGCATCAGTTTATCAGAGGGTTGGTTTTGGGTCACTATCTACTGTTGGTGATACCGTGCGTGTATTGGTATCATCGCCAGGAAAATTATTGTCGCTGTCGTTATTAGGGAACGCTTCAATTACTACTTATGTTGGAACAAATAGCAATGGTGATTCGAGACTGTTAAACAATAACTTATTAAATGTTCAGTTGTTGAGCGGTAATACACAGGCCTTAATCACTTTTGTTCCAACTAATGTTTTTGATGGAGTAGAAGTAAGATTAAACTCAGGTGTATTGGGTGCATTAACTTCGATCAATTTAAATTACGCACAACGCATTTTGCTTGCGCCAACCGTAACAGCTGCTAACGTTACTGCTTGTTTAGGCTCAACCGCTCAATTGCAGGTAAGTAATCCATCAGCAGGTTTAACCTACAGGTGGTACGATGCTACTGGTACTTACCTAAGCGGTAAAGACGGTGTTATCTTTACTACCCCAGTTTTAACAGGCGATACTAAATTCTATGTTGCTGCAGTTTCTGCAACAGGTTGTGTAAGCTACAAAACAGTAGTAAACGTTACTACAAACCCTGCACCGGTAACACCTGATCTGCTTTCGGCATCGGTTAATACCTGTCCGAATACATCAGCTACCTTCCAGGTTAAAGATCCAATTGCAGGTACAACCTATAACTGGTACGATGCTGCGGTAGGTGGAAACTTAGTATTCACTGGCGATAACTTTACAACACCTTTAATTACTGCAAATACCAGTTATTTTGTTGCAGCAGTTAATGGCTGTGGTTCTTCATCAGCAAGAACAGAAGGTAAAGTTATTTTAGGAACTATTGATGTTCCGGTAATTACACCGCCATCTATCACCATCAGTGAAGGTGCTGTTGCGGTATTAAAGGCAACTTCTGGTACAGCAGGTGCAACCATTAACTGGTACACTACTGCAAACGGTACAGTTCCGGTACATACTGGTGAAACGTATGTAACACCACAATTAAGTGCAACAACAACTTATTATGTAGAGGCTACCATACCTGGAGGCTGTACTGCAACAAGCAGGGCAACCGTAACGGTTACTGTTATTCCTAATGGTACACCGGTAACTACGCCTTGTGGAGCAGCTATAGCAACAGTTGCAAGTGGCGTAACTGGGGCAGCTGTACTAGCCGGTGTTTTCAACCCTACTTTTGCGGTTGATAATGATATTAATACCGGATCCAGTTTGGTTATCCCAGTGGGATTACTTGGTGCATCTGTTTATCACCAGGTTGGCTTTACAGGATTGTCAAATGTAGGCGATACCTTAAGAGTGAAGATTACCACTCCAGGAACATTGCTTTCGGCAGGAGTATTAAATAACTTAACCGTAACTACTTTCCAGGGTACAACCAGCAATAACGATGCGGTTTCTATTGCTAACCCATTAATTAGCTTAAAATTATTATCTGGCGGTACATCTGCAATATTAACTTTCGTTCCAACCAGTAAATTTGATGGAGCAGAACTGAGATTAAGTTCTGGTTTGTTAGGGGCATTAACATCTGTTAATTTAGATTATGCACAACGTGTAATCACCACGCCAACAGTTAATGCTGTTACGGCAAGTGCTTGTCAAGGTTCATCCGCAACATTAAGTGTGCAGAACCCACAAGCAGGCGTAGTGTACAAATGGTACTTAGGCTCAACTTATCAGACAGGAAAAGATGGGGCAACTTTCACAACAGATCCTGCCTTAACTGCCGGAACTTATACTTATTCAGTAACGGCAACTGCTAATGGTTGTGAGACTCCGGGAACCAAAGTAACAGTAACTATTTTAACTCCGCCAGTAGCGCCCATTCCATCAACTAATAACCCCGCCACAACTTGTATCGGCTCACCTGCTACCTTAAGTGTGCAAGCCGTTACAGGAGTAACTTATAACTGGTACGATGCGGCTGTAGCCGGAAATATGTTGGTAACCAACAACAGTAGCTTTACTACATCTACATCCCTCGCAGCAGGAACATACGATTATTATATTGAAGCCGTAAGCGGAGCGGGCTGTTCAAACGCTACACGTGCTAAAATTTCTATAACCGTTAATCCATCTGCGGTTGCTGCCGATTTAACAGTAACCGGAACTACATCATTGTGTGCTTCTGGAATAGCAGTACTTACTGCGGCCAGTACAACAGTAACCAGTCCGGTGTTTACCTGGTACAGCGATGCTGCTTTAACCCAGGTAGCTTTTGTAGGTGCAGTATTTAATACACCAGCCATTAGTGTAACTACCAAATATTATGTTACTGTTAGTGGAACAAATAAATGTGCAAACACAGCTGGTAATGCAAAAGAGGTTACGATAACAGTAAGCCCTGTTGCCACTCTGGCTGATATAAACTTATCGGGAACGAGTACCATATGCGGTGGCGCTTCAGTTACTTTAAATGCAACAAGTACAACGGTAACCAACCCGGTGTTTACCTGGTACAGTGATGCAGCTTTAACTACTGTAGCATTTACCGGGGCTAGCTTTGTTACGCCAACGCTTAATGCCACAACCACTTATTATGTAACGGTTAAAGGCGATAATAAATGTGAGAATACTGCAGCAACCGCTAAACCGATAACCATTACGGTTAATCCGGCAGCAACTGATGCAGATATTGCCATTAACGGAATTACCTCAATCTGTAAAGGATCTACAGCAACACTGTCTGCTTCAACAACAACAGTAATTAACCCCGTATTTACCTGGTATAGTAATGCTGCTTTAACTACAGTAGCCTATGTTGGCGCTAGCTTTACTACACCTGCACTTAATGCAAACACTACTTATTATGTAACTGTTAAGGGTGATAATAAATGTGAAAATTCACCAGCTAACGCTAAGATAGTTACCGTAACCGTTAAGGATTTTGCTACCGCTGCAGACATTGCAGTAAGCAATGCCCAAATCTGTTCGGGTTCTGCCGTAATGTTAATGGCTTCGAGCACCACGGTAACGCAACCAGTGTTTACCTGGTACAGCGATGCTTCGTTAACCAGCGCGGTATTTACTGGCCCAACGTTTACCGCAACCGGATTAACAGCCACAACTACGTATTATGTAACGGTTAAAGGTACCAACAAATGCGAAAACAGTGCTGCAGATGCTAAAGCGGTAACTGTAACGGTTAATCCATTGGCCACGACTACTGATATTATCCTTAGCGGAAGCACATCAGTTTGTGCAGGATCATCTGCGGTATTAAATGCAACATCGCCAACAGTAACCAACCCGGTATTTACCTGGTATAGTGATGCCGCCTTAACCAATGTAAGTTTCATTGGTGCAACTTATAGTACGCCGGCATTAACCAGCACAACCACTTATTATGTAACTGTAAAAGGTGATAATAAATGTGAAAATGCACCTGGTAACGCAAGGGTAATTACTATTACGGTTAATCCTGTTGCAACTGCTTCCGATATTACAGCTGATGATGCAGCCATCTGTTCAGGATCGGCTACTACTTTGGTAGCCAGTACTACAACAGTAACAAACCCAGTCTTTACCTGGTACAGTGATGCGGGTCTAACTTCAGTAGCTTATGTGGGTACATCATTCGTTACCCCGGTATTAACGGCAACAACTAAATACTATGTTACAGTTAAAGGTGATAACAAATGTGAAAACTCAGGTATTACTGCAAAAGTGGTAACTGTAAATGTGAATCAGAGTGCAACTGCCGCAGACATTACTTTATCTACACCAGCTTTAGTGTGTGGATCGGGTACTGCAGTAATTAATGCAAGCTCAACAACAGTAACCAATCCAATATTTACCTGGTATAATGATGCTTCATTAACAAGCGTTGCCTTTACCGGACCAATATTTACTACCCCGGCATTAACCACTACAACCACTTATTATGTAACCGTAAAAGGAACTAACAGATGTGAAAACGTTGCAGCAAATGCAGCAGCAGTGACCATAAAAGTTAACCCAATAGCAGTTGCAAGTGATGTTATGGTAAGTGGATCAAGCAATATATGCGGAGGATCTGCAGCAGTACTAACGGCAAGTAGCACAACAGTTACCAACCCGGTATTTACCTGGTACACCAACGCAACTTTAACTGATGTGGCTTATATAGGAGCAGTATTTAATACACCAGCATTAACAGCCAATACCACCTATTATGTTACGGTTAAAGGTGATAATAAATGCGAAAACAGTACAGCCACAGCTAAGTCTGTTAATATTGTAGTTAACCCTGTAGCTTCTGCAACTGATGTTACTGCAGCAGATGCAACGATCTGCGCAGGCTCATCAGCAAGTTTGGTGGCGGGCACCACAACAGTAACTAACCCGGTATTTACCTGGTACAGCGATGCTGCTTTAACTACACCAGTATTTACGGGCGCATCCTTTAATACACCAGCGTTAACCGCAACCACTAAATATTACCTCACAGTGAAAGGTGATAACAGATGCGAAAGTTCTGCTGCAAATGCAAAAGTGGTTACCGTAAATGTTAATGCAGTCGCAACAACAGCAGATATTACCTTATCTACACCAGCGAGTGTATGTGGTTCTGGAACAGCTGTGATCAATGCCAGTTCAGCAACAGTTACCAATCCTGTATTTACTTGGTACAACGATGCTTCATTAACAAGTGTTGCCTTTACCGGTCCCATATTTACAATGCCGGTATTAACTACTACAACAACGTATTATGTAACGGTTAAAGGCGATAATAAATGTGAGAATACTGCAGCTAATGCTAAAACAGTAACCATTACTGTTAACCCAATCGCTGCGGCAACAGATATAGCTGTAAACGGATCAACATCGATATGTGCCAGTTCAGCAGCAACATTGGCTGCTACAAGCACAACAGTAACCAATCCAATATTTACATGGTATAGCGATGCTGCACTAAACACAGTAGTGTTTACCGGCCCGGTATTTACTACCCCGGTATTAGCTGCAAGCACAACATATTATGTAACGGTTAAAGGCGATAATAAATGTGAAAATACTGCAGCTACAGCAAGAGCGGTAGCCATTACTGTAAATGCGTTACCAAACAGCCCGGTAGTATCTGCTCCAAACGGAGGCATATGCTCAGGAGATGGAGCCACACTAACAATAGCCAATGCAGAGGCAGGTGTTACTTACGAATGGTACGATGAAGCAGTTGGAGGTAATTTATTATTTACTGGTACTACATTCAATGTAACAGCTTTAGCTGCAACAACAGATTACTATATTTCAGCAAACGGAACAGGTGGGTGTAACAACAACGGAGGCCGTGTTAAAGTAACAGTAGCAGTTAACATAAAACCAACTATACCAACAGTAGCATCTGCATCAGTTAATGTATGTATAGGAAGCTCAGCTACATTAACAGTTACAAGCCCTCAAACAGGTGTAATGTATAACTGGTATACAGCAGCGGTAGGTGGAACATTGGCAGGAACAGGTGTAAACTTTACAACACCTGCGGTTAATGCAAACATCACTTACTATGTTGAAGGAGCAAATGGCGCCTGTATCTCATCATCAAGAACACCGGTAAATGTAATTGCCTTACCAGTACCAGTTGCGCCAGCATCAGTAACAGCAGCAAATGGAACACTTTGTTCAGGTAGCTCAACTATATTAACTGTAAATAACCCGGTAACTGGATTAGTTTACAGATGGTACGCTGCAAGCTCAGGTGGAGCGGTATTGGCAGAAGGTATAACTTTTACCCCACCAAACTTAAGTGCTACTACCATTTATTATGTAGAGGCAGTAGCAGTAGGTGGCTGTGCAAGTCCAGCAAGAACAGCAGTTACAGTAACTGTACTGCCGGTATTAGATAAGCCAGTAGTGGTGGTACAAAGTACTACATCAAACAGTGTAACGTTTGCATGGGCTGCGGTTGCAGGTGCTACAGCATATCAGGTTTCATTAGATAATGGTTTAACCTGGATTAATCCTACAGGTGGAGCAACTGGAACAACTTACCTGGTATCAGGCTTGAAACCAGATCAAAATGTAAGTATCCTGGTAAGGGCAAAAGGTCAGACCGAGTGTGAAACCAGTCAGAACGGTTCAGCAACTGGTAAAGCAGCTAATCCTTTTGAAGATCAGGTTTATATACCAAATGCATTTACACCAAATAACGACGGTAAAAACGATATATTCTTAATCTACGGTAATACCATATCAAGCGCGAAAATGAATATTTATACGCAATGGGGTCAGTTGATATTCCAATCAGACAATGTAGCAAATGGATGGGATGGAACCTTTAAAGGTGTAAATCAGCCAATCGGTGTGTATGTGTACATGGTTGATATTACATTCACTAATGGAACAACATCAATGAGAAAAGGTACAGTAACGCTGATTAGATAAGAAGAGGATTAATAATAAACAGATAAAACCAAAGACCATGAAAATACTATCGGCTTTAAAAATATATGTTGTAGTGCTGGGATTGCTGTTGTGTACAGCCAAGTCCTTTGCGCAAACCGATCCACATTTTTCGCAATACTATGCAAATCCGTTATACCTTAACCCGGCATTAACGGGAGTAATAGATGGCGATTACCGTGCAACTGTAAACTTTAAACAACAATGGAGTGCGCTAAACAGTTCTTTTTTAACAGGTGGAGCATCTTTCGATATGGCTCCCAAAAAGAACCTGGCATTTGGTGCAACCATTTTAAATCAAAGGGCTGGAGAGCTGGATTTTAACTACCTCTCTGCCCTGGTATCAGGCTCGTACCGTTTGCGGTTTGGTGCCGAGGGCTTGCAGATGGTGAGCTTTGGCTTACAGGCGGGTATAATTAACCGTAGTTTCGATTTCTCTCAGGCCAGGTTCGGTAATCAGTTTAATCCAGTTTCAGGTTATGATGGTGGTATGATAAATAGCGAAACGCTTTCTTCTCTATCATCGCTGGTTCCCGATATAAACGCAGGTATTATGTTCTTCGATGGTAACCCGAACAAAAGTGTAAACGTTTTCTTAGGCGCAAGTGCAGCACACTTAAACCGCCCCATGGATCGTTTCTCTGGCTCAAATTCACGTATTCCGGTTCGTTTTACTGTTCATGGTGGGGCCAGAATCAAGGCTTCTGATTTGTTGGATATTGTGCCTAACGCATTATTTATGTACCAGGGTAATACAAACGAAGTTTCGTTGGGTGCTTATGCACAGCTTAACGTTAATCCATCCGCAAATATTTTATTTGGAGGTAACTACCGTAATAAAGATGCGGCAATTGCCTTTGTTGGCTTACAATTAAAGAATATGGTATTCGGCTTAAGTTACGATGTAAATACCTCTACTTTTAACCGTGCCTCTAACAGTAACGGTGGTTTAGAGCTTTCCATCTCGTTAATTGGCCGTAACGGTATCATTGGTCCAAACTTCTTTTGCCCACGATTATAATTATTCAAATGAAACTATTATGCTTTAAAACCAGGATAGTTTCATCACCATTGAAAACAAGTTTAGAAAGATGAAAAAAATATTACTCTTTTTGTTAGTGGCATTTGGCGGTTTTGCAAACGCACAGTATGTGGTAAATTATAAAAAAGTTGCAGATACTTATTTCGAAAATAAGGATTATTATGCGGCATCTACTTTTTATAAAAAAGCCTTAAAAATTACCGGCGATAGTACCCAGGCCATTTTACCATATGGTAAAGAAAGAAAAGTAGCCTCTGATGATAAAGTGATAGAAGATTATGAAGGATCGATTTATAACCTTGCAGAGTCCAGTAGACTCTATAGGGAATTTAATGAGGCTGAAAAATATTATGCTATAGCGATAACATTTACGAATACACGTTTTAGGAAGGCGCTGTATTATTATGCCGAAAGTTTAAGAGCAAATAAAAAATTTAATCTGGCTATTGATGCTTTTCAACAGTTTATCGAGAAAAATCCTGGCGATGCTTTAGCTAAAGAAGCACAAAAGGAAATTGAGTCGTGTAAGTTTGCAATCGAAGAAATGCGCTTTCCACGCATAGTACAGGTTAAAAAAGTACCTGGCAATGTAAATGGTTTAGGATCTAACTATGCGCCCGTTAAAATCAATAACGAATTGTATTTCACTTCATCACGTCCGGTTGCTGTGGGGAATAAAAAAGATATGGTTAAAACAGATGCAGGAGAAATTCAGGTATCAACTAAGACCAATCCATTCATCAACAATATCTATGCAGCTAAAGGCGAATTAGCTTCGGATGATATAGCAGTAAGAAAAGTCGATATCAATTTTCCTAAAAACATGGAAATTGCTGCGGTTACTTTTACCCCTGACGGAAATACAATGTACTTTACCGCCTGGAAGGATAAAGAAAAATATGCTATTTACTCTTCTAAAAAAACAGGCGATAAATGGGCAGATCCACAACCCCTTGGTTTACAGGTAAACAGTAGAGATTTTAATTCTTCACAACCTTTTGTAACCAGCGATGGTAAATTCCTTCTTTTCTCGTCTGATAGAAGTGGTGGTTATGGTAAATTCGACCTTTGGTATTGTACTTTGCGGGAAGATGGTTCATTAGGACAGGCTGTAAATTTTGGATCAGCAATTAATACCGGAGATGACGAACGTGCACCGTATTACAATTCATTAACCAAAAAGTTATTGTTCAGTACCGACGGACGTATTGGTTTCGGTGGCCTTGATTTTTTTGAGTCAGAGGGCGATCTGGTAAATTGGTCTGAGCCCAAAAATCTCGGTTATCCGTTCAACTCATCAAAAGATGATCTTTACTTTACCGCAACTGATGATAAAGGAACAAAAGGATACATTAGTTCTGATCGCGAATCATCGTGCTGTTTGGAGGTGTTTGAAGTGAAAAAAGAATACCTTTCTATAGCAGGCCTTTTAACCGATTGTAAAACTAAATTGCCTTTGGCAGGTACCAATGTAACTTTAACAAATGCAGAAGGATCGCAGAAAATAACTACAGGTAACGATGGGATTTACAGTTTTAAAGTAGATTCCAAAAGACCGGTCAAATTGCTTTTTGCAAAAGATAATTATTTCTCAATTACTAAAAACTACATTTACGAAGAACTGGCAAAGGCAGACACCTTGATTTATAAAGATTATTGCTTAAGCCCTTTCAAATTGGGTATCCCGATAACTCTGGATAATGTTTATTACGAATTTAACAGTACAGAACTTACTGAGCCTTCTAAAAAAGTATTAGATTTCCTGATCCCGATTATGGAAGATAATCCTGAAATGGAAATCGAACTAGGTTCTCATACTGATAATATTGGTACAGATGAGTACAACTTAGACCTATCGAACAGAAGAGCTAAATCCTGTACAGATTATTTGGAAAGTAAAGGAGTTGCCGCTGCCAGAATGACTTCTAAAGGATATGGAGAATCGATGCCAATTGCGCCAAATGAAATTATTGTAAAACGTAAGAAAAAAGATAATCCTGAAGGAAGAGCTAAAAACAGAAGAACAGAATTTAAAGTGACCAAAAAATAAGATATACTAACATCCTTGCTAGCCATCTTTCTGAAAAGAAGATGGCTTTTTTTATTGTGCTGGTTGGGATTTGTAATCCCGACCTGTGGTGCTGTGGATTTTCAATCCACTAAAATGAAAAAGATCCCTGGTTAATTAGGGAGTGTAAATCCCTACTAACCGCATAAAAGTTTTCAGTTGGCAATTTGCAATTAGCTGTAAACTGAAAACAGTCAATTGATAACTTTTTAAATTAATCTTTGTAATTTTCACGCATCATTTAAATGCAATGAAGCTGAATATCCAACCAACCGTAATTTTTAGAACGCCTAAATTTTCATATCAATCCGAACTGGCAGATTGTTGGGAGGAATTAAAACTGGCCATTTCAATATCTTCCGCAGCTTTTTACGAAACCATAAAAGAAGTAAAGGCAAACGAACTCAAAGATCTTCCACCTAAGGTTTATTTTACCATATGGAAATATTTTAACCGTGCGAAATTCAGAGCGACCCCTTATGGCACTTTTGCCAGTTTTAGTTTATTAAATAATGCCATTAAACCATCCGAAAGCAGAATAGTAGTTGAAGAAGCGCTAAAGGTACGGGAACTGATTGATTGGCCTCACAAAAATAATATTCAATTGCCTTTGGCAGATTTGTTGCAAAAAAACTGCCTCATATTTAGTAATAGTAGTTATTATTCAACACCCAATAGTATCCGCTATATAGCCTGTGCCGATGGCGTGTTCGAACTGGCCGAGCTGGATCAGGACGATTTTGTAATACAAATATTAACGGCTTGCCTAAAGCCACTCAGGTTTGATGATCTGGTAAAACAATTAAATTTAAGTGATATTGAAGTAGAGGGACTGTTTGGTTTGCTGCAGGATATGCACGATTTACAGCTTGTTTTTACCAACTACGATCCCAATATTATCGGAGATGATTATTTTGAGCGATTAGGGCTTGCTAACGCGGCTGAGTTACCAAAATACCTTATCGCGCAACGCATAGCTTTATCTGGCGGTATTAATGAACGTTCGCTTCAGGCCATTCCAGGTTTGATCAGTATGCTTCATAATATAATGCCTGCTAAAGATCGTGATGCCCTTAGCCAGTTCCAGGTTCGGTTTAAGAAAAAATTCGAAGATCGGGAAGTACCGCTTTTATTGGCGCTGGATCCTGAAATGGGTGTAGGATACGATGAGTTGGAGCAATCGGGCCAAAATAGTGGGTTTATCACGCGTTTTAACAATAAGCCGCCCAAAAAAGCAGAGGCGGAAAATATTAGAACGGCACTAAAATCCTACCTGACGGAACAAAAATTTGAGAAAGGCAAAACAGTTTATCTGAACAAACTTGTCTTAACACCGAATCAAAAACTAGCAGCTTTACCCAATTCATTCAGTATGGTAATGTCTGTTCATGATGATTTGATTTTTATAGAACAGATAGGTGGAGTAACCTCAAATGCACTAAGTGGAAGGTTTACCATGGCAGCCGGGGAGGTGGAGCAGTATGCTAAAGATATTGCATCCGCAGAACAGCAGGCAAATCCCGAAGTGTTGTTTTTTGATGTGGCCTATATGGTAGAAGCCAATGTAGATAATGTAAACCGCCGGAAGTTAATCTACGGGCATCAATTGTCGATCTTAAATTTTGATACCTCAACGGCGCCACTAGCTTTAAATGACATACAAATCTCAGTTCGGGGTACAGAGATTATCCTTCGCTATAAGCAGTTAAATAAACGGCTGGTGCCAAGAATGGCTTCTGCCTACAACTACATCCGTTCAGATCTTTCTGTATTCAGGTTATTGTGCGATTTGCAACATCAAGGCTTGCAAACAAATCTTTCCTTTCCGCTCGATACCATTTACCCTGATTTGGATTATTACCCAAGGTTACAATATCAGAATATAGTTTTAAGTAGTAATAAATGGAAAATTAAAAAAGAAGTCCTGTTAGGGCCCGATCAAAAGTTGCTACCCATTGCAGAATGTAGATCATACCTAAACAATTTAGGCGTTAGCGAATATTTTAAAGCCGGTATGTCCGATCAAACTTTATGCTTTGCCCTGCAAAACGACGATGATATCAATGCTTTTCTACAATATGTACAAAAACAAGGCAGTACTTATATTGAAGAAATACTCATCCCTCAAAATAGCATCGTAGTTGATGAAGCGGCTAAGCCCTATCTGGCACAGTTTGTTTTGAGTATAAGTCATGATGAGCAAATTTATCGTGGTTTGGTAGAAACATCAGTAAATGCCGGGGTAACCCGATTTTTCCTGCCAGGTAAAGAATGGCTTTATTTCGAAATTTATTGCCATCAGCAACGTAGTGATCAGATTTTGACCGAAATCATAGCACCGTTCCTGACCACTTCTTCAGATCAGGTAAAATCGTGGTTTTTTATCCGTTACAATGAAAACGGAAACCACATCCGGTTTAGAATTCAATTAAACAATCCAATAGATGGGCAGCTGTTAATATCAAGGCTCATGGATGATCTCGAATCGCTTTTAAACTCAGGTTTGGTATCTGATGTACAGATTAAAACCTACAAGCGTGAGCTGGAACGTTACGGCAGTAATATGATTGAAGATGTTGAACGGCACTTCGCTGTAGATAGTGCATTTGTAGTATCGCTTTTAGAAAACCAGACCGATGATTTCAACAAATATAAATTGTGCAGCCTTTTGGTCGCAAAAATTATCGGAGCTAACCTTATAGATAAGGCCGCCATCAATAAGGTTGTGAGGTTTATGTCTGATAACTTTAATGAAGAGCATCGGTTAGATGCAACCGATTTTAAACAATTAAATATTCATTATCAGGAGTTTCGAAAAACAGAATGGACAGCGTTAACAGTAGAACAGGAGCAGGGCTTTAGCCTGTTTTCAGATTCTTTTATCAGGATTCTTACACAAGGTGCGCCTGAAAATGTGTTAAAGTTATTAACCGATTTAATACACATGCACGTAAATAGGCTCTTTAACAAAGATCAGCGAACGCATGAAATGGTTATATACTATTTTTTACTAAAAGATATTCAGCGCCTGAATGCGACGAAAATTTAGCGGTTTAACCTGGCTAACGGATTAACCACAGTTACATCTATTTCTGTGATGAAGCGGTTAAGTGGATCTTTATAATACCTGAATATATAATCATTACCATAAAAACTGCTCAGGCGCTTGCCAATATTGTCAATCCCTACATGATGGCTTTCTGTCTGTTTGCCTTTATTGTCATTAATCATGTTTATGGTGCTGATATTCAGCTTGTCTCTTTCGTAAGTGATTTTAATGATCGCCTGTTGGGTAGAGTGTGAAATATTTCCGTGCTTAAATATATTTTCGACCAAAGTTAATAAGATAAGCGGTGGAAATCTTAAACCAAACATATCGCCCGTTATTTCAAGTTCCAGATTGATGGTATTAGCCGTTCGCAGCTTATGGAGATTGATCAGGTGTTCAATCTGTTCAATTTCTTCACTCAGTGGAACCATCTCTGATGCTTCAGGGCGTTTTAAGGCATAACGCATCATTTCGGACAGATTCATAATGGCATCTGCTGCCATGGGTGCCTTTTTGCGGGCATCGTTATAGATAAAGTTTAACGTGTTAAATAAAAAGTGAGGATTGATTTGACTACGCAGATAATTGTTTTGCGATTGAACCAGATCGTTCTCTAAAGCCTGTTTTTCTATTTGGGTAACCAGGTTCTGCCGTTCCAGTGCTTCTACTTTCTTCTGATCCCGAAATGATTTAATAAGATAAACATAACCTGTTGCGAAGCCGATATAGTATAAAGAACGATAAGTACAGGTAAGAATAAATTCGCGGGTAAATGAAATTGGCCCGCTTATCCTGATAAAACCTAATTTGATAAATGCTAATCCGGAATAGTAGTTAAATAAAGTATAGCCACAGATAGTCAGGATGATAAGTAACGAAATCTTTATCGGTTTTAACTTTAAATTTTTATTACTTAAAAGTTTGTTAAGAAAAAAAGCATGAGCGTAAAATACTGTGATATTGCTGACATAGATTATGATGTAAGCACCCGTTGGCCTGAAAGACTTCGATACTAAACCAAGTATAAATACCTCATAAATGATATAAATACCCCAAATAAAGAGATGAAGTTTATAATATTGAAGGAATTTTTTGAGGTTGAAAAAGATCATTTTATTGCTTTTTATCTACTGAATTAGGGTTTTGGCCTCCTAAAAATGGGGTTTTGTGTAAAAAACTAGTTGCGTTGTGATTTGAGTTGCACCTTTACAGAAATTAATAAGAACAATAAATAATCACACATAAATATTATATCATGAAAGCTCAACACACGACTAAACTTACTAAAAAAACTATTTTTGTTTATAAAAACACTAAAGATCAAAATAATTTTACAACCCACCCAACTGGTGATCAAAGTCAAACTATAGTAACTAATGGTACTTGGATATTCGGACTTTAATATTACTATCCTACTGGTTTCTGTTCGATTTTAACAAACTGCTCTGAACATAGGCGAAGAAAGCTTCTTTATAACCTTCGCCAATTTGTATCATCTCATTATTTACCAAACGGATTATATTTCCATCTACTTTTTTGATTGCCGATTTAGCCACAATGTTAGATTTATTAACACGGATAAAAGGATGGCTTTCTAAGGCCTTTTCAATTTCTTTAAGTGTAAGATAGGTCGTGTGGATTTCAGACTTAGTAATGATCTGTATATAATTCTGTAATGCTTTGATATAAAGTATTTCGTCAACAGCGATATTGGAAAAAGCATATTTGTGGTCGCCCTTGATGTAAAGGGCTGCAACCTGATCAGTTTCTTTCGTGGTAGTTTTACTACTATTAGTTGATTCCTTTTTTAAAATCCTATCAATACCTAATGCAAATTTTGCAAAAGAAATAGGTTTTAATAAGTACTGATCTGATTGTACATCAAATGCTTGCAAGGCATAATCGGGATGGGCAGTTGTAAAAATTAAATATTTTGCTTTTTCTCTGATATTTTTGGCCAGTTCCAATCCATTGATTCCCGGCATATCAATATCCATAAATAATAAATCAATTTCGTCCTCAATACTTATCTCAGTAAGTGCCTGGACAGGACTGGTAAAAGTTTTAAAAACTGTTAAACCAGGCATTTCAGCAATATGGTCAGTTAATACTTCAATTGCATGTTGCTCGTCGTCTATAACAACGCATTTTAGATTCATGGGTATAAAAATGTGGGTTTATTTGATTTGAATGCAAGTTAAATAAAAATGAATTGAATTAACAATTGCACCCAAAAAAAACTCATATCCGGTTTTGTCTAAAAAAAACCAGGGTTTCGTGTAATATTCTACAGGGTTGATGTAAAAAAATTATCTGCATCCATTCTTTTTATAATCTTTAAACTGTTTGCCAAAAACAAAATAATTAGCGGTGAGAACTACTAATTGTGAAAACATCTGCCTGCCCAATCTTGTGTAGCCTGTGGATAATAAAATTAAAAACAGGCCATACAATACTGGGTTAGATTAAAAAAAAGAAATACCAAAAAGCAAAGACATATTCCCTACATCTACCAAGCATCCACATGAAAAACAACGAATACGAGTATTTACTGAATAAAATCTACTACAAGGGGATTCTAAAAAATCAAGGAATCAATTCAGATATGTATCAGAGAATGCAAAATGAATATCTTAATCTTGATGGAAGGGAGCCTGTTAAAGGCCAGTTAGATCGTGAATATGCGTTCAGGAAATCTTTTTTGGTTGTTCGTAATTACGTTCAACAAGCTATAAAAGACGGCATGAAAAGTTTTCAGTTTACGATGCAGGCAAAAGACATCAACAAATTAACCTATATGGTTGATATGTTGAACAGAAACTTTTTTGACAAACAAAGTTTAGACCAAATTATTATCACTGCAAATTCGGTATTTAACCAATATAATTTAAAAAATTAACTACCTAAAATAGATAACAATATGGAATTGAAAGACGAAATCGGGCAGTTTGCCGTAAGAATTAAGAAAATGCTTCCACAAGTTCAATCTGAGGATTTAACAAGGAATGCGTTAGTTATGCCTTTTATCCAAATCTTGGGATTTGACCCCTCTGAGGTTCAATCTGAAGCTGTTCTAGACTTCGGGGTTAAAAAAAGTAAAAAAGTTGATTATACCATTATGAAAGATGGAGAACCTGCAATTCTCGTTGAATGTAAACACCACAACGATAATTTAGATATTCACGATTCACGCCTATCCAAATACTTCCGTAAAACAAAAGCAAAATATGGCTTACTAACGAATGGCTTGGTTTATCGCTTTTATACAGAGAAAATGGTGAGATCAAAGAAAAATCAAGAGCCATTGTTTGAGTTTAAAATAACGGATACCAAAGCAGCTACTATTGCTAAAATGATAGAAGATCATAAAGATTATTTCAATGTAGATCAAAAAACTAATACAGTAGCCAAAAGGTAACAATATTAATTTAATCTAAGAGTTCCCGAAAATTTTCATCTAAAAGTCCTGATCTGATCAGGACTTTTTTTATACGCTTTAGCAAAAGAAAAGGGAGAAACTGATTCAGTTTCTCCCTTTAAATAATGACAGGATTTCCTGATTAAATTAATTCTACACTTCTGCTTACAAATGCGGTTAACTCTGCTCCGGTTAACATACCTTGAGCCAATAGCGCTAAATCTACCGCTTGTTTAGCCAAGGTGCTTTGTTCTGCTTCATCAGCATTTAAAATCTTGCTTATCAACTTGTGGTTTCCATTAATGGCAACCTTGTAATTGTCTGGCATCTGGCCATAGAAGCCCATTCCACCGCCCATAGCAGCCATATCTTTCATACGGCGCATAAACTCATCCATAGTGATGGTTACAGGTAATTCTTCAGGATGTAAAGCCACAATTTCTACTTGCATCCCTGGTTTGGTGATGGCTTTTTCAAAAATAGCCGTTACTTCTTTTACCTGGTCTTCAGTTAAAACATGCTCGTTCTGCTCGTCTTTCTCAATTAATTTATCTGCAACGCTAGAATCAACACGTTTAATCGATGTTTTTTCTAATTTTTGCTCTAACTGATTAATAAAGTGATTATCAATAGGCGAATCCAGCACTAAAACATCATAATCCTTTTTATTGGCTGATTGGATAAACGCATCTTGTTTCGCGGCATCATTTGTATATAAATATACTACTGTTCCGTTTTTATCAGTCTGCAAAGGAGATACCTTTTCTTTATATTCAGGAAGGGTGAAAAGTTCGTTTTTAGTATTTCCCACCAAAGCAAAATCTTTGGCTTTGTCGTAAAACTTCTCTTCGCTAATCATACCGTATTTTACAAAAAGACCAATGTCTTTCCATTTATCTTCGTACGCTTTACGGTCTTTAGCAAATAACTCACCTAATTTATCCGCAACCTTTTTGGTAATGTAGTTATTGATCTTTTTAACATTGCTGTCGGCCTGCAAGAAACTACGCGATACATTTAAAGGAATATCTGGAGAGTCAATTACCCCATGCAATAACATTAAAAATTCAGGAACAATATCTTTAACCTCATCGGTAATAAATACCTGGCGGGAGTACAATTTGATTTTGTTCCGTTGCATTTCAAAATCGTTTTTCAACTTAGGGAAATACAATACGCCTGTTAAATTAAAAGGATAATCAACATTTAAGTGGATCCAGAACAATGGTTCTTCACTAAATGGATATAATTCGCGGTAAAAGTTTAAATAATCCTCATCTGACAAATCTGCAGGAGCTTTTGTCCAGATTGGGTTAGTGGTATTGATAATATTATCAACTTCAACATCATTATATTTAGCTTTACCTTCTTCATCTACGCCATCTTCAACCGATTCTGTTTTAGTACCAAACTTAATTGGAACTGGTAAAAATTTAGCGTATTTATTAAGGATTTCCTGCAGTTTGCTTTCTTCTAAAAATTCTTCTGAATCTTTGTTTACATGGAGGATAATATCGGTACCGCGGGTAGTTTTAGTGCCTTCAGTAATTTCAAATTCGGTACTTCCATCACAAACCCAGCGTGCAGGCTCAGCGCCATCCTGGTATGATAAAGTTTGAATTTCCACTAAATCTGCAACCATAAAGGCCGAATAGAAACCTAAACCGAATTTACCGATGATTTCATTGGCATCTTTAGCATCTTTAAATTTCTCTACAAACTCACTCGCGCCAGAAAACGCAACCTGGTTAATGTACTTTTTAATCTCTTCGGCCGTCATTCCCAAACCATTATCGCTAATGGTAATGGTTTTAGCATCCTTATCAACCGAAACCTGTACCAGTGGTGCACCAACTTCGCCATTAAACTGGCCTAATGAACCTAGTCTTTTAATTTTCTGGACAGCATCTACTGCATTAGAAACCAACTCACGAAGAAAAATTTCGTTATCAGAGTATAAAAACTTCTTAATTATCGGGAAAATATTCTCGGTATGTATCGAGATATTTCCTTTTTCCTGTATGCTCATATGTAAATAAATTGTTTAATCTACATCCTGCATAACAAGGGTTGTTCCAAAAGAATTTGTTTGCCAAAATGACAGATGTGCGGGTCGTCATTGCAAAGCCAATTTTTCATTGGCTTCGCAATCTAACTTTTAATAATTTTCTCGTTATTCAAAGTTACCAATCCTAATTCTGTTGAAAGTGTTAAATAATTATCGTTTTTAAATAATGATTTGGAAAGCAAAGCCAGTATTTCAATCAATGTTAGCCCCGCTGTACCTTCTGCCCCGATGAAAAATCGGGGGCATTCGTACCATCGGGTTTAGATCAGGTAGTGCTGTGCCAGTAGGAGGGGTTTCCACTCATAGCGCCTATTCCATGGGCTTTATTTCTGATATGTTATTAAGTTAGGCATAATCGTTGTCAGTCTGAGCGGAGTCGAAGACCTTTTTTCCTCAGTAGTCGATTCCGAATCCACGATCTGTATCCCACAGACCAAGGTCCTTAAGTTAAGGGTTTTTAACCACATATGAACACGGATTTTCATATCTGATGCCATGGTCTGTGTCCTCACAGACCATCAAAGTAATCTGTTACTACTCTTCCTCACTATAAGCCAGTTCAATATCAATAAACTGGATAATTAGCGAACACACCTTATCTTCAACATCAAAACCATAATAAACAGGGTAGGTGCCATCACCGAAACCGCTCTGGAAAAATGGAATATGATAATCTGTTCCAGGTATTTTCCAGTTGATCCAGTCGCCGGCTTCACGTTGATAAATAGGATTTTCGGCGTAGTTAGCGGCAAAAAGTATCGCGAAATGATCATCGTATAGGTTTTTGCCTGGATTTTCATTGTGAAATTTATCCTGGAAAGCACAGAAATGTTTTAGTGTTTCTTTATCTAAAACAGATCCTAAACCTGCATCCACATTAAACCCGAAAAATTCGCCTTCGTTAAAATCAACAAGGTCTTCGGTTCCGATTAATGCTTCTTCAAATCTGATGGCATCATGAGCGGTAAACTGTACCTTAACCGCAGCATAACGGGCACAATCATCATCATCAGGCACCACTACAGCGGCAGTAACGGGGAATTCACCCGTTGGTACTTTGATCAGATAAGGCTCGGCATCTTTTTGGATATAAACCAGTGGATCGCGTACCAGAATCTCGCCCGTTGGAATGGAAACGCTGCCAAGTTCAAGATGATCGATTTTTTTCCTCCTACAGTTGTTTCTTCGAAATAATCGTTAAGGTTATTTGGGCAAGCCAGCAGGTTACGCTTTTCATTCCAGGTCTTCAACCATTCTTCACTTGGTTTCATGATATTCAGTTTTTTGTTTTAAGAAAGATAAGATAAAAATAAAAAAGCCAGGAAGATTAAAGTCTTTCTGGCTAATATTTTGGATCCGAATGGAAATTAATTTAAATGAAAACTTGGTTTATCTTCTTCCAATGATAGGATTTTACTGATCTTTTTAAGCAATACATCCATTTGGAATGGTTTTGATAAGAAATCGTCCTGGCCGTAGTTTAAGGTTGTAAAATCTTTTGGATCGTATAAGCCAGAAATAAGTAAAATTGGAATTTTGGAAGTGCTTTCAATCGATTTTAACTGTTCGCATAATACACGACCATCAATATGCCCGAGAGAAATATCGAGTAATATTAAATCCGGATTGAATTTTTCAATTCTGTTAAAGATCTCTTCACCATCATTCAGTGCCGAGACTTTAAACCCTCCGATTTCCAGTATTAATTGTATGGTTTCTAAAACCTCAATATCGTCATCTACTACCAGTATTCTCTTCATATATGTGTGTGCAATTATATGCTGTTAAAAGTATAACAAAAGTTTTTGTGGATATGTTTACAATCTTAAACATATTTTAACAATTTATTATGGCAAAGTAGACTTTGGTTTAGCTGGCCTGCTGTATGATGCCTTCTTTATGTAAAATGAAATTAAACAGTTCATCTATCGGTTTTTGTAAAATCTTACCGGGCTCGATGCCATTTTCTACCAGTACCGAGATAAGCGCATCCTGATAATAATAGGCAATAGAGCCTACAAAGTGGCAGGGTACATTTTGGTGTTTAGGGTAATCTTTAACATTAGTATCTACAAACTCCTGAAATCCGCTTCTTAAAATGTCCTGAATAAATGGATGGTCCTTATGATCAGCCATGAAGCGGCTAAAGCCTGCCAGATAGATATTAGGAAAAGGTTTTTGATACACATTCGTAATAATCTGCTCTTTTTCTGCAGGGAAAGACTTTTTAAATTCTGCAGCTAACGTTAATGGCATTTTATCGTATAAATAACTTAAAAGGACTTTTTTTCCAAAGAAAGTACCAGAACCTTCATCCCCAAGAACATAGCCCAGGCCATGGTGTCCATCATGGATTTTTTTTCCATCGAAATAACAGATATTCGATCCGGTACCTAAAATACAGTTTAAACCTTCGGCATTTCCGCAGGTAGCATATACCGAACCCAGAAGATCGTGGTCTACCGAAATAAAAGCATTACCAAAAACGGCTGACAGACCATTTGAAACTACTTCATGTTTGTCGGGAGAGGAACAACCAGCTCCAAAAAAGTAAATTTCTTTTACCTCATCGGCATATTGTAATAAAGATTCATTTTTAGAAATCAGCTTGGTTATTTCTTGTTCACTTAAGAAATAAGGATTTATTCCAGGGGTGCTAAATTTAATGGTTTCGCCATTGTGATAGCCCATCCAATCGGTTTTTGATGAGCCACTATCTGCAACAAGTATCATGGCACTAAATATAAAAATTAATTATAGAATTTTATACCTGAAATAATTTCGTTACTTCTACAGGGCTGTTATCGCCACTGATGCATTTTTATTCTTTGTATCCAAAATAAAAAAATACCTAAACTTAGCTTTATTATATTTGAATCCATATTATTTATTGGTTTGGCATAGGAATATTTCTATTATAATCCTTGATATACCTGATAGCACTTTTGATTTCACAATCACTTAAAGTATCCATTCTTGATTTTTTGAATGTTCCAGTTTTACTGTACCAACCTTTATGTTTTTTAGTAAAGGCATAATCAATTATTTTTAAGCTATCTATTGTAGATAACTCGCTGAATGTTATTATTTTGAATAACCTTTCATCAGTTCTAACATGGCAGTTATAACAACCAAGATTAGAAACAATATGACGGGCATCGTATCTGTAATACCTACAAGTGTCAATTGTTTTTTTTGGGGCAATATGGGTAACGTTATCTGGCTTACTTCTACATGCCAACATCGAAAGAATTAATAAGCTACCTAAACTTAGCCTTATTGTATTTGAAACCATGAATTGGATTATTGTGCTGCCACTGGGATATCTCTGCCAAAATCTTTAATGTAACGTATAACACCTTTTATTTCGCATTTACTCAAAGTATCCATTTTTGCACTTTTAAGAGTACCACTTTTGCTGTACCATCCTTTATGTTTTTTGGTAAAGGCATAGTCAATTAGCTTTAAGCTATCCATAGCTGCTAAGCCTCTAAATGTAGTTGAACCTCTATCGTCAATTTTTTCAATGTTAAGTGATAGGTGACAGTTCTTACAACCCAGATTAGAAATAATTTGGCCGGCATCATATCTGTAATATCTACAAGTATCCGTAGATATTTTGATCACATTTTTATCCCTCTTCTCTGCATTTTTGCAATTGAAAAATAATAAGACCAATAAACTACCTAAACTTAGCTTTATTGTATTTGAAACCATTTGTTGAATTATTTAAAAATGTTCTTAATCGGGTAACTGTATTGAGGTTTATGTTTGCGTAATTTTTTTGAGTTATATCCCCAATGTTTGTCATAAGAAAATTCAGCATGTTACCCCTTTCTGTATCAGATACAATCTGCCCAGCATTATCACCTAGATGGTACATTAATCTATTCTTTTTACTGCTATCTTCAATATCATCTAAGCCTAGCGTATGAAAAAATTCGTGAACACCAAAGTATTTATTTTTTTGCCATTCACTATAACTAACTGTTGCTGGTCCGCCATCGCCTTGGGTAAGTCCTGCTGAACTTTGTCGTCTACCATATTGATCCGTATGTTGATATCCTATGCTATCTACAACTGCCAATACAAAATCATTACCTTTTAACTGGCTTAACATGTTAATCTGTGTTACATTTACTGTGATATTAAAATTGTAACGGATTGAATAAGTCCAAGTCTTAGTTCGGTCGAATTTTTTTTGAAGAGAATTATACTTATGTATTATTACCCCACTTTTATACCCACCTCCCCGTAACTTATTCGAAATTACTTGTTGCGTAAAGGTCATTAAACTATTTAAGTTGGGTGCACCATTTGTGGTTAGGTCCAATACTTTTAAGGTAATGGTAAAATCGCCATACAGGCTCAGTTCACCACTCCCGTTATCGGTAATGCGTAGGTTTTTTGCAACAATACCCCCGGTTAAAGGTTGGTTCTGCAATAATGCAAAATGCATTTGAAGTGTATTGATCAGACTGTTTTCCATTAGGCGATAGATAACAGTAATAAATTTAACGAATTGTTTAGTTAATTGCAAAAATTATACTATCAATATGCCAATTTAATTAGGATTCTCTTTTAAAAGATTGCTTAAATGCGTGCCTGCGCGACTTTCGCAATTACGGAGCCAGGAATAACTAATGAACAAATGACTATTGAACAAATGAACTATTTAGATAAATCTATATTTCCACTAATTGCTTTTAAGTTCGTTTCGGCAATTTTTGCCTGATACTGCATTTCGATGAAACGGTTTTGCGCATCGATGGCATTACGTTGTGCTTCTCTTAGCTCTAAAGGAGCGATGCTGCCCAACCGGTATTTTGCCAGCGTGATATCAAGGTTTTCTTTTGCAATATCCACGTTTCGCTGCTCTAATTTAATCAGATCCAGGTAAGTGCTGTAATTTTGATAAGCCGTAAGCAATTGCGAGTTTACATCGAGTTTGGTTTTGCTTAAGGTTAAGCTCGAGTTTTCAATATCTATCCTGGCATTTCGCTCATTTTGCCTTTGTAAAAAACCATTAAATAAGTTGATACTTGCCGTTACGCCATAAGTAAATCCATTAGCAGCAAATTTTTGGTTAAAACCAGTCGGACTGGTACTATTTGCCCTGCTGTAACCAGAGTTTAGGCTAACTGACGGGTAACGAGCCCCACGGATAGATTTTAAGTTTAAGGAAGCAATACGTTGATTAATAAACGCATTTTGCACATTTGGGTTCTGCTGCCCGGCCATTTCGGCCATTTTACTATATAAAATGCCTTTATCTACATCTATATTAGGCTCTACAGAGAATGTTGTTCCAATATCACGAACCATTAACTGGTTTAAACGAATTTTAGCTACCTGTAAAGCATTTTTGGTTTGCAGGTAATTTGAAGTATCCGTATTGTAATCAACCTGTGCGGTTAATACATCCAGTTTAGAACCACGGCCAAGCTGTAATTTTGTTTTGGCAATACTGGTGCGTAATACCGAAACATCCATAGCACTATCAGCAGCAATAACCAGTTGTTGTTGCCTCACCACATCATAATATGCGTTAATTACATCGGCAACGGTGGTTAAAATGGTTAAGCGGGAGTTTAATTCGCCCTGCTTTTGCAGTTCTTTCAAACGGTCATAATTGGCAAACATGCTAAAACCATCAAAAATGGTCCAGTTTAAATCAGCACCATAGCTGTTATTGGTACTTTTTGCACCTGTAATTACCCGGTCAGGGCCTGTTGCAGGTGTTTGACGGGTGTTTTGGATACTTCCGCCATTGGTATAACTTCCGGTTAAATTGGGCAACATTCCCGCATTACCAATATTGGCGTTGTTCTTTGCAATATCGATCTGGTTTTTGCTGATTTTGATGTCGTAATTATTCTGTAAGGCAATGGTGATGGCCTCTTGTAAGCTCAGTTGCTCTTGTGCGAAGCCCGAAAGCGATAGGCTTAACAACAGGATCAATATTTTTAATTTCTTGCTCATCTTATTCTTCTGTGTGTAAAGCTTCTTGTTCAAAACGATGGGCTTCTTTTAATTCTTTGTTTGGTTTGTATGGCTTTGCCCAATAAGAGTAAATGGCTGGGATCACAAATAAAGTTAATACCAGCGAGAACAATGTTCCACCCACAATTACGGTTCCCATACTCATCCTGCTTTTTGCAGCGGCACCTAAAGCTAAGGCAATAGGTAAAGCACCAATGGCAATGGCCAAACTGGTCATTAAAATTGGGCGTAAACGCGAAACAGCAGCTTCACGGATGGCTTCTGGTATAGGAGTACCCTTTTCTTTCAACTGGTTGGCAAATTCGACAATTAAAATACCATTTTTAGTTACCAGGCCAATTAACATAATGGTTCCGATCTGGCTGAAAATATTCCAGCTTTGTCCGCAGAGCCACAGTGATAAAAATGCACCGGCAACGGCCATTGGTACCGTTAAAATAATGATAATCGGATCTTTAAAACTTTCAAACTGTGCCGAAAGGATTAAATAAACCAATAGCAGGGCTAAACCGAATGCGAAGAAAGTATTTGATGAACTTTCTTTGAAATCTCGCGATTCTCCACTTAAATCCGTAGAGAAAGTCTCGTCCAGTACTTTTTTAGAAATGGCATCCATTGCATCTATACCCTCGCCAATACTTTTTCCAGGTGCTAAACCTGCCGAAACAGTTGCTGCGATAAAACGGTTGTTCCTGTACAGTTGTGGCGGACTACTTTCTTCTTTAGCAGTAACCACGTTGTCGAGCTGAACGAGTTCGCCTTTATCATTACGTACATAAACTGAGCTTAAGTCCAATGGGTCTTTCCTGTCGCCCCGATCAAACTGACCAATTACCTGGTATTGTTTCCCGTTCATAAAAAAGTACGAGAACCTTTGCCCGCTTAAACCCAGATTTAAGGTTTGGGCGATGGCAGAGATCGAAACTCCTAAATTCTTAGCCTTATCCCGGTCTATGGTTAGGTTAATTTCGGGTTTGTTAAATTTCAGGTTCACATCCGAAACGGTAAATGTAGGGTCTTTGGCTACTGCATCCATAAACAACGGGATTTTCTCGCGTAGCTTTTCAAAATTTTGTGCCTGGATGATGTAACTAATGGGTAATCCACCGCGGCGCCCAACTGAAATGGTAGGCTGCTGGTTAACAATGGTTTTACCTTCGGTATATTTTTTAGTCACCCTGGTAAGCATATCTGCAATATCTTTTTGCGAACGTTCACGTTCTTCCGGATCGGTTAAACCCATCCTCACAAAACCCGAGTTTACAGCACCCGAACCGCCGAAACTTGGTGAAGTAATCGTAATATTTACTTTTTTCTCGGGAACAGAATCGAGAACCAATTGGTTCAGTTTCATAATAAACTTATCCGTATAGGTAAAAGATGCGCCCTCTGGGGTAGTTGCGCTGATGTTTATTGCACTTCTATCGTCGTAAGGGGCAGTCTCTTTTGGTAAAATCTTCCAGAATAAGAAAATTAAGCCCATACACACCAAAATAATCGGAACGGAAAGCCATCTTTTATCTAAAAATTTATTCAGATTCGATTCGTAGGCATCATTTAATTTCACAAAATAAGGCTCTGTCCAATTGTAAAACCTGGATGGTTTATGTCCGCCTTTTTTCATCAGGTAGGCATTTAACATCGGTGTTAAGGTTAGCGATACAAAAGCAGAGATCAGTACTGCTGCACCGATTACCACACCAAATTCCCTGAATAAACGGCCAACAAATCCCTGTAAGAATATTACCGGTAAAAATACGGCTGCTAGGGTAATGGAAATCGAAATTACCGCAAAAAAGATTTCATTAGATCCTTTAATGGCAGCCTCGAAAGGCGACATGCCCTCTTCAACCTTTTTAAAGATATTTTCGGTAACCACAATACCATCATCTACCACCAGGCCTGTAGCCAGTACAATGGCCAGTAAACTCAATACGTTTATGGAGAAGCCAAAGGCATACATGATGAAGAAAGTGAAAACGAGCGACACCGGTATATCGATTAACGGCCTGAAAGCAATGGCCCAGTCCCTAAAAAACAGGTAAATGATCAGGATTACCAGTACCAGCGACAGACCAATAGTTTCTGCCACTTCGGTTACCGAACGTTTAATAAACAAGGTATTATCTAATGCAACCTGCAGTTTAATGTCTTTAGGCATATCAGCTTTTAACTTATCAAAACGTTTGTAAAATTCTTTACTGATATCGAGGTAGTTAGCTCCCGGCTGCGGGATAATGGCAATGGCCACCATCGGTCTGCCCGATTCACGGAGAATGGTTTCTTCGTTTTCTGGCCCTAAAACTGCATAACCTACATCTTTTAATTTAACTACCTGATTGCTGTCGGCTTTTAAGATTAAGTTGTTAAACTGACTTTCGTTTGTTAGTTTTCCTAAGGTCTTAACCGTTAGTTCAGTAGTGGCTCCGGTAATTTTTCCTGATGGGAGTTCTACATTTTCATTGTCTAATGCGGTAACAATATCTTGCGAGGTTAAGCCGTAAGCACTTAGTTTATTCGGATCCATCCAGATCCGCATGGCATATTTCCTCTGCCCCTGGATTTGTACGCTACTTACCCCCGGAATGGTTTGGATACGGTCGGCAATTACGTTTTCAGCAAAATCGCTTAACTCCAGTGTATTGCGTTTATCGCTCTGGATCGTCATCGATAAAATCGGATCAGAATTAGCATCAGCCTTACTTACTACCGGTAAACCGTCAATATCTTTAGGTAAAGTTCTGGAGGCTTGCGATACTTTATCACGCACATCATTCGCGGCCTCTTCGATATTTTTATCAAGGTTAAACTCTATGGTAATATTACTCGCCCCCTGGTTACTCGATGAAGAAATATTTCTGATTCCATCAATCGAATTGATCGATTTTTCTAAAGGTTCGGTAATTTGCGATTCGATAATATCGGAGTTGGCCCCAGGATAAGAGGTTCTTACTGAAACTACGGTTGGATCAATAGATGGATACTCGCGTACACCCAAAAAGGTATAGCCGATTATCCCGAATAGGACAATCAATAAGTTCATCACAATGGCCAGAACCGGCCTTTTTATACTCGTGGTTGAGATACTCATAATTATTGTTTAACCAACTGAACTTTTACAGGAGCATCTTTCTTCAAGGCCATTGATCCGGTGGTCAGCACCGTGTCGCCAGCTTTTAATCCTGATGTAATCACAATATTTTCATCGGTACGGGTACCTGCTTCTACCTTAACTTCCTTTGCTTTACCATCCTTTTGGATATAAACAATCTTACCTTTTAAAACCGGCACAACAGCTTCATTAGGAATTAATATGGCATTCTGCACCGTACTTAAAGCCAGTTTAATTTTAGCAAAAGAACCGGGTAACAAAGCATTGTCTGCATTTGGTGCCAATGCCCTGATTTGTAATGTTCTCGTAGCGGCATTAATCCCTGGCTCTATCGCATAAACTTTTCCTTTATTTTCTTTGGAAGAACCATCGGTAGTAAATATGATTTCAGAATTTACTTTAATCTGCCCAGCATATTTCTCCGGAACAGAAAAGGTAATTTTAACCGGGTTGGTGCTCACCAAATTGGCAATTACGGTGGCTGGTGTTAAATAAGTTCCTGCAGAAATACTGCGTAAACCAATACGGCCTGTAAAAGGTGCCCGGATAGTGGTTTTTGCCAGTTGTGCCCTGATTAATTGTGCTTGTGCCTGCAACGATTTTAAATCTGCAAGTGAGGTGTCGTATTCTTCCTGACTGATTGCTCCTTTTGCTAACAGTTGTTTTGCCCGGTTCTCGTTTGTGCCCGAAAGTTTTTGTTTGGTCAGCGCATCCTGTAATTGTGCCTGGATATCTCTGTCGTTTACTTTTACCAATACACTTCCTTTCGATACTGTTGTACCTTCTTGAAAATAGATGCCTGTAACCAATCCGGATACTTCACTTTTCAATACAACAGACTCGTTTGCGTCAATGGCGCCCGTTACTTCCAAATCGTTGTCAAAAGATACCGGTTTTACGATGATTCCGTCAACTACTAATGGCGCAGAAGCACCTCCTTTACCACCGTCTTTACCT
Organism: Pedobacter alluvionis; assembly: GCF_003664035.1. Classification (GTDB taxonomy): domain Bacteria; phylum Bacteroidota; class Bacteroidia; order Sphingobacteriales; family Sphingobacteriaceae; genus Pedobacter; species Pedobacter alluvionis. Next base: position 696,740 of record NZ_RCCK01000011.1, on the reverse strand, counting down.
TTTCCAGCTCCTGCAGATGCCCCGCCTTTTCCTTCGAGTTTTTTGTTTGCGTTAATTCTGTAATATACCAGATAAGCCAGGCCTATAGCTAAAACAGCATAGATAATATATCTTTTCTTCATGTTTATGATTTGTGTTGTGCGTATCCCAACATTAAAATGAAATTAATGTTTAGAATTAGAGCGTAAAAATATTCAAATAGTTTAGTCCTAAATTTGTTGTATTAAGGATGTTACCGATTTAGTTCGAAGTCTGAAGTCGGAAATCCATAGTTTGGATGCAAGATAATAAGTCTAAATCAATAAGTTGGGGTTTGATGATGTTCCAGGTTAAGTTCTCGCCATTTTCCGCCAATCGCCGAACACCTAACGCAATACGGACGGAAACAACTATTTTACACCACATTTAGCTATTTTATATTAAATCCTCATCAATAAATATAAATTTGCAGCAAAACACAGTGAATATGTTTAATAAAAAATCAATTTTAAGTTTAGTTTTACTACTAACGTGTATTATGGCAGCGAAGGCGCAGGTAAAAATAGGCTTTGAGGTTTCTTTTAAAGAGCCGCAGGCACATTATGCAGAGGTGCAGATGAATATTTCTGGACTGATAAAAGATTATGTAGATGTAAAAATGCCCGTTTGGACGCCAGGTTCATATCTGGTTCGCGAGTTTGAAAAAAGTGTAGAAGAATTTAAGGCTACTGCAGCAGGTAAAGCCGTTAAGGTTGAAAAGGTAAGGAAAAATACCTGGAGGATTTTTTCAGCCAAAGCGGCTAAAATCCAGATCAATTACCGTGTTTATGCATTTGAAATTTCAGTGCGTACACCATTTATCGACGAATCTCACGCTTTCTTATCCCCAACAGGGATTTTTATGCATCCTGATGGTATGATCAAATCGCCAAGTACGGTAAAAATTATTCCTTTTAATACCTGGAGCAAAGTTTCTACTGGTTTAACTCCGGTTGCCGGTGAGCAGTTTACTTATAAAGCTACCGATTTTGATATTCTTTACGATAGCCCTATTGAAGTGGGTAACCAGGATGTTTTCGAATTTACTGCCGCGGGCGTTCGTCACGAAGTAGCCATGTATGGTGGCGGTAATTATGATAAAGAGAAGTTGAAAGTAGATATGGCCAAAATTGTTGAAAAAGAAACTGCAGTTTATGGCGAAAACCCTAATAAATATTACCTCTTTATCGTTCATAATTTCTTAAAAGGTGGTGGTGGTTTAGAACATTTAAACTCTACCACTTTAGGTGCTACAAGAAATGCTTACAATACTGCTGAAGGATATAAAGGCTTTTTAAGTTTGGTTGCACACGAGTACCATCACTTATGGAATGTGAAACGTTTGCGCCCTGTCGCTTTAGGCCCGTTCGATTACGATAACGAAAATTACACCACCAATCTTTGGGTTGCCGAAGGTTTTACCTCTTATTACGAGAATAAATATATGCACCGTGCCGGTTTTACCGACTTGGACGAATTTTTGAAGGATTTAGCTGGTGGCGTAGGTACGGTTTTAAATACTCCGGGTGCCAAGTACCAATCGGCAGCTTCGTCTAGCTATGACGCATGGATTATTGGCTATCGCCCGAACGAGAACTCCAAAAACAATTCAATCTCTTATTACAATAAAGGTGAAGTGATTGGCATTTTAATGGATCTCGAAATCATCAACGCCACCAAAGGTGCTAAAAGCTTAGATGATGTAATGAAAGCCATGTACCTGCAATGCAAAACTTTAAAACGCGGTTATACCGATGCAGAGTTTAAAGCAATGGTTGAGAAAATAGCTGGAATTAGCTTTGCCAATTTCTGGGCAAAATATGTGAATGGGGTAGACGATGTGGAATATGTAAAATACTTCGGTTATGCGGGTGTAGAAGTATCGACCGAAAATGCAACTCCAGGTAAACCGGTTACAGGTGCTGCTGGCCAGTTGACCAATGATGGTTTGATGATTACATCTACTACAAGAAATTCAGCCGCCTGGATCAGCGGGTTAAACGTAAATGATGTGGTACTCAGTTTAGATGATACCTCACTAGGTGACGCACTAGCAACGGTAAGGCTAAAAAGTCCGATGATTTCTTTAGATGCAATCCCATTGGTAGGTAAAAAGAATATTGGCGATATATTGAAAGTTAAGGTTAGACGCGATGGATTAGAGAAGGAAATTTCTTTAACCTTGAAAGAAAATCCTAGTGTGCGTTTAAAAGCCACAGTAAACGAAAATGCAACTCCAGCTCAAAAAGCGGTATTAAAAAAATGGACGGGTATTTAGTCCGTAGTCTTAAGTCCTCAGTTTTGGGTCTATAGTCAAGGCACAAAAAATCCCGTAAGATTAATTTCTTACGGGATTTTTTATGCCTTTATACTTTTGCTTTAGTCTTTGGACTTTCAGCTTTAGTCTTTGAGCGCTCAGCGCCATGCGCTAGCCTGGAAGGTAATAAAACCTAAACAAATCTTCCAGCGTTAAAAGTTTTACGTAAAAAAACCGCTAAGAGAAGTTTCTTAGCGGTTTTTTTTGGTTTTTTCTAATGTTTAGAAAGTAAAACGAACACCTAAGCCCACATCACCACTGTAAAAATCAGTATCTGGTGTTAATCTTAAAGTAGGAATCCAATCTAATGATAAGTTAATTGGAGCGCCTTGAAATTTATAATCTAAACCTAAAACACCGTTTAAACCTAAATACACATCGCCATCAAAACCTTTAACTTTCATTGAACCTACACTTGCACCACCACCATAGTACCAATTTAATCCCTCAGCGCCTTTAATTGGGTTATAAACTTCATATAAACCAGTTAACTGAACGTAATTAACACCACCAGAGCTCCTGAAATTACCAATTAGCTCCAACATTGCGCCTTTGTTCAGGCCAGTTTTAAAAGAAACACCGTTGTAACTTCCAAAACGACCACCAATTGCGTTTTTGTAATTCTGCGCTTTAACGTTAGTTGTTGTTAATGCAAATAATGCAATGCATCCTAAAATTGTAAATAATTTTTTCATAGTACTTTTTTATTAAATTAAAGTATATATCCTAGCAACTTTAATGCCGATTATATTTTTTAGGTAAAAATTCAGTTGAATAAAAACAATGCTTGCATAGTAATTTTGTAATCGCTAAGTTTATTAAAATATTTTAACAGAAAGTAAATACAGCGTTTTAATAACTACGAGGTGTTATTTTCATTAAAAAGGCATAATAGGTAGCAATCTTTATGTTTGATTTTTTTAACTTAACCAAATAATATACAATTGATATGGCGGCAGAAATTAAACGGGTTTTTGATCTTTTGAAATACAGCCTCGAAAATCCTAAGCAGGAATTCATCAGCGGAAAAATTAACGGAAAATGGATAAATTATAGTACAGTCGATTTTTGTACCGCTGTAGATAACCTAAGCCGTGGATTAATTAAACTGGGTATAGGCAAAGGCGGTAGGGTTGCGGTAATGTCGCATAACCGGCCTGAGTGGAATATTGCCGATTTTGCAGCCAACCAGATCGGGGCTTATCAGATTCCTTTATATCCAACTTTAGCCGAGCACGATATTCAGTTTATCTTAAAAGATGCAGAAATCTCCATTATTTTTGTAGCTGATGAAGAATTGTATAAAAAAATCAAACCTTGTGCCGATGCCATAAACCCGGATATTAAAATTTATAGCTTTAACGAAATTGCGGAAGCCGAAAACTGGAATACGTTAATTGAACTGGGCAAAGCGAGTACGGATATTGATTTGGAAGAATATCGCGCAAAAGTAACACCCGAAGATGTTTTAACCTTAATTTATACTTCTGGTACAACAGGAACACCTAAAGGAGTAATGTTAACACACAATAACTTAGTCGCAAATTTTGTAAACTCGGCTGTGGTTATTCCAGAAGGCGTTAAAAAAGGTTTAAGTTTTCTGCCTTTATCGCACATTTTCGAGCGGATGATCATTTATTTATATCTGTTCAATTATACAGGAATTTATTATGCCGAAAGTATGGAAACTATCGTAGCCGATATTCAGCATGTAAAACCCAATGTGTTCTCTACCGTTCCAAGGCTTCTTGAAAAAGTGTATGATAAGATAATGGAAAAGGGTAAAGCATTAACAGGAATTAAAAAAGGAATTTTCTTCTGGTCGGTAGCTTTAGCAGAAAAATATACCATTGATGCGGGTGCCTGGTATAATTTTAAATTGGGGATTGCCCGTAAGCTGGTTTTCAAAAAATGGCAGGAAGCATTGGGCGGCGAAATTGTAGTGATCGTATCGGGCGGGGCAGCACTAAATCCGCGTTTAGCCAGAATCTTCTGGGCGGCTGGTATGCCTGTTTTTGAAGGCTATGGACTAACCGAAACCTCACCAGTAATAACGGTTAACCATTTAGGCGGAACCATGTTTGGCACCGTTGGTGAAGTAATTAAAGGTGTGGAAGTTAAAATAGCACCAGATGGAGAAGTTTTAACCAGAGGACATCAGGTAATGAAAGGTTATTACAACCGTCCTGATTTAACTGATGAAGCGATAGATAAAGAGGGATGGTTCCATACCGGAGATATTGGAGAATTGGTTGATGGTCGCTTTTTAAAAATCACCGACCGTAAAAAAGAAATGTTTAAAACAGCAGGCGGTAAATATGTTGCTCCACAAATGCTGGAGAATAAATATAAAGAATCAATTTTTATCGAACAGATTATGGTTTTGGGTGAAAACAGAAAATTCCCTTCTGCACTCATTGTTCCAAATTTCGAAACCTTAAAAACCTGGGCAGGCAGAAAAGGTATTACCTTTACGTCGAATGAAGAGATTATTAAAAACGAACAGGTACTCACTAAATATAACGAGGTTATTGAAGCTGCGAATGTAGGTTTTGGTAAATGGGAGCAGGTGAAAAGATTTGCACTGTTACCTAAAGAGTGGAGCATAGATGGTGGTGAGCTTACCCCAAAATTAAGTTTGAAAAGAAAAGTAATTACCGAGAAAAACAATGAGGTAATCGAAAAAATATATAAGGATGCGGAAAGCTATAAGGCCCCTCAATAACTTTAAAAGACCGTTAATATACCTAAGTGTTGTGCTGTTACTGGCTGGTTGTGTAACCGGGCAATTGGGCAAAAACAATAGTGGTGAATATAAAAATGGAATGGTGGTTTCTGCCCATCCGGAAGCATCGCAAGTGGGGATAGCTATTTTAAAAAAGGGAGGAAATGCAGTTGATGCAGCTGTTGCTGTTCAGTTCGCTCTTGCTGTTGTTTACCCAAACGCGGGGAATATTGGTGGGGGCGGTTTTATGGTGTATCGCGGTGCAAACGGCGAAATAAGTGCCTTAGATTTTAGAGAAAAAGCAGCCGCAGCAGCCAGCAGAGATATGTATCTCGATTCGGCCGGCAATCCAATTATTGATAAAAGCCTTTATGGTCATTTAGCGGCGGGCGTACCAGGATCAGTAGATGGTATGGTGGAGGCACACAAGAAATATGGAAAGCTTTCCTGGGCACAAGTGTTGCAGCCAGCAATAGACCTGGCGCAAAACGGTTTTAAAATAACCAAACGGCAGGCTGGTGAATTGAATAGTTTGCATAGAACATTTATGGATTTTAATCCTGATGGAACGGCCTTTGTAAATTTAGAAAAAACTTGGCAGGAAAATGATCTTCTGATTCAACAGGAATTGGGTAATACCCTAAAACAGATCCAGGAAAAAGGCAGGGTAGGTTTTTATGAAGGCGCTGTGGCCGATTCGCTTGTGGCAGAAATGAAGCGCGGCAAAGGACTCATAACAAAAGAAGATTTAAAAAATTATCACGCTACCTGGCGCAAACCCATTACAGGGAATTATAGAGGTTATAAAATTATTACTATGCCGCCTACTTCGAGTGGAGGTATAGCCCTGATCCAATTGCTCCAATCTGTAGAGCCTTATCCTTTAAAAAAATGGGGGCACAATGCCGATTCAACCGTACAGATAATGGTAGAAGCTGAAAGAAGAGTGTATGCCGATCGGGCGACACATTTAGGCGATCCTGATTTTTATGCGGTTCCACAACAACAAATGTTGAGCGCCGACTATAACAAAAACCGTATGGCAAACTTTAGCTGGGCAGCGGCAACACCAAGCAGTGCTGTTTTGGCCGGCGAAATAAAAGGAGCAGAGCACGAAGAAACCACACATTTCTCCATTGTAGACCGCGATGGAAATGCCGTTTCCATTACCACTACTTTAAATGGTTCTTACGGATCGTTAGTTGCTGTAAAAGGGGCTGGGTTTTTATTGAATAACGAAATGGATGATTTTTCTGTTAAACCTGGTGCACCCAATATGTATGGCTTAGTAGGGGGAGAAGCAAATGCCATTGCGCCCAATAAACGAATGTTGAGCTCTATGACGCCGAGCATTGTAGAGAAAGATGGAAAACTATTTATGGTGGTGGGTACGCCAGGCGGATCAACCATTATCACTTCCGTATTTCAAACCATTATTAATGTAATCGATTTCGATATGTCTATGCAATCTGCTGTGGCTGCTAAAAAGTTTCATCATCAATGGCTACCGGATGAGGTGTATATAGAAAAAGATGCTATCGATAGCTTATCAATAGAAAAATTAAAAGCAAAAGGTTATAAAATCTTGCAAAGAGGCCCAATTGGCAGGGTTGATGCCATTTTAAGGACAAAATGGGATAACTATCAGGGTGGTGCCGACCCCAGAGGGGATGATAAAGCTATTGGCTGGTAGCCATTTTAGCGTAACAAATGTATGATCTGCCTAAGTTAATTTAGTCTAATATCTTTAAATAAGTTACATAGTTGCCCTGCAGCAATGCTTAGTGGTTTAGTTATATTGCATCAACCAATTCAAAATAACCAGATCGCTATGCGCAAACTATTTTCTCTATTTTTGTTTCTGACCGTTGCGGTACAATCACGCGCTCAAACTAATGAAGCCAGCCTGGTAAGTCCACTGATTAATCAATACCAATCAGACGGGACCATGCTTAACCGTAAATATGCGCTCAAGCGATCGGATGAATACTTTACGCGGATGGAAAGCTTTTATTCCGAATGGAAAAAACAGTTAAGGGCGTTGCCTTTTAAAAAGCTAACCGTAAACGAAAGGGTAGATTATATTTTGCTTAAACGCGATATCAAATCAGATTCGGCCATTTTGCAACAGCAATACGCCGAATTTAAAAGCAATATTTTTACTTTACCTTTTGCCAAAATAGTATTAGATTTTGAGGCAAAACGAAGGATTGGTACACAACAAGACGGTAAAATGATCCAACAACAGTTTGAACAACTGAAAGAGGCTATTCAGAAAACAACAAAGGCAGTAAAAAATAAAGATTTGATTGTGACACCGGTACAGGCTTCCTGGGCGCAGCAAACTGTGAATCAATACCTGGCTGTATTTACTGAAGCTTATAAATTTTATGATGGTTACGATCCGCAATTTACCAAAGCCACAAAAGCAGTTTATCCGGATGTAGTAGATGCATTAAAGGAATATGCTGTTGTACTGGATAAAATAGCTAAACCCTCAAGTGCCAAGGATGATGGAAGTGGTATTATTGGTAATCCGATAGGAAGAACAGCCTTATTAAGCAGCTTAAATGATGAGATGATTGCCTATACACCTGAGCAGATTAAGGCTATTGCGATGAGGGAATTTGCTTGGTGTGATGCCGAAATGCTTAAAGCCTCACAATCAATGGGCTTTGGTAACGATTGGAAAAAAGCATTGGAAAAAGTCAAAACCGATTACCCTGAGTTAGGTAAACAGCCTGAACTTGTTTATGAACTAGCCAATGAAGCCATCAATTTTGTAGAAAAAAATAAACTCATCGCCATTCCTCCCCTGGCCAAAGAAGGCTGGCGCATGCGCATGTTAAGTCCGAAGGAACAATTATTTGCACCGTTTTTTCTGGGTGGCGAATCCGTATTAATTGCTTATCCGACAGAAGACATGAGCGAAGATGCGAAAATGATGACCCTGCGCGGTAATAACAGGCATTTTTCCAGAGCCGTAGTTTTTCATGAACTTATTCCGGGCCACAACCTTCAATATTTTATGCAAAGCCGCTACAAGCCTTATCGCAAAGTATTTGGTACTCCTTTCTGGACGGAAGGCTGGTCGCTGTACTGGGAGATGTTGCTGTGGGACCAGGATTTTGCAAAATCTCCTGAGGATAAAATTGGAATGCTTTTTTGGCGCATGCACCGTTGTGCGCGTATTATTTTTTCCATGAATTACCATTTAGGTAAATGGACACCTCAGCAGTGTATTGACTTTTTAGTAGATCGTGTAGGTTTTGAGCGTGCCAATGCATCGGCAGAAGTACGCAGATCTTTTACCGGTGGGTATGGGCCGTTGTATCAAATTGGATACATGTTAGGCGGATTACAATTTAGGGCATTGCACAAAGAATTGGTAGAAAGCGATAAAATGACCAATATTGAGTTTCATAATCGCATATTGCACGAAAATAATATGCCCGTAGAAATGGTAAGGGCCTTGTTAACCAACCAGCAATTACCAGAAAATTTTAGTGCCAGATGGAAATTTGCCGGTGATATCAATTGATATATAATAAGGTAGTTACAACATCAGATGATAATCGACCAGAAGGAGCGATTTATAAATATTATCTGTTATTCAGAACTGCTTTTAAAATCCGAAATCAGTATTGATCTGTAAAATGGCTGTTGAAACAGATTTTGAAACTTAAGTTTTTTATAGAAATCCATAAAATGAGCCGCTTTTAGCGGTTTGCTTACTGTGCTAACGATTTTTTTATCTCTACATGTTTGCTTCATAGGTAATTAGTGTTGAAAAGTTGATAAGTATTTTTAACCAATTGTATTTTTGGTATGGCTATTGTAAAGACTGAGAGACGCTATCCAACGTTATACAGAAAATTATGAAACTACAATTATTCAAAACCCTACCAGTTGCACTCGCTGGTTTATTAATTGGGTCGGTTGCCTCAGCTCAAGAAAGCCCTGCAACTTCAACAACAACTTTCAGAACCTGGTCTGTCGGCGTAAACGCCGGTGTACTTACACCATTATCACCATTGGGTGGAAAAAATGATTTCAGTAATAACAAATCAGGTTTCGGTTATGGCCTTTACATTAAAAAACAATTTACACCTTATTTCTCTCTTCGCTTAGATGGAGTTCGTGGTAAATTAAAAGGCGATAATACCGAGCCTTATGAAAATGGTATGGTAAACGACTCTCCTGTAAAAGCTTTCGATACTCAATTGTCTTATTCAGGAAGTTTAAATGCTGTAGTAAACATGTTCAATATCGATATGTTTAAAAAAGAGAATGCTTTACAACTTTATGCTTCTGCCGGTGCTGGTATTGCAGGTTATAAGCCTACTATTACCACAGCAGGTAGTACTTTTTTATATGCAGGTGATAAAAACATCAATGAATTGATTATTCCTGTAGGTTTAGGTGCTAAGTTTAAAATCTCTGATGCGGTTAACTTCGATTTAGGATGGACAATTACATTCCTTGATGGCGACAACTTAGACGGTTACTACAGAGGCGGTAATGATAAATACAACTATGCTTATGCTGGTTTAGAATTTGCTTTAGGTAGCGGAAAACAATTGGCTTTCCATAATCCGGTAGCTTTAACTTATGATGAAGCATTAAAAGCAAGACAAACTGCAGATGGTTTAAAATCTGATTTGAATGCTCAAAAAGCTGAGAATGCAAAACTACGTTCAGAAATGAACGACATCCTGAAAGATACAGATGGTGATGGTGTTGCAGATAAATTAGATAAATGCCCGGATACACCAGCAGGAACTGTTGTTGATGGTGCTGGTTGCCCGTTAAAAACTCCTGAAAAAGTCGTAGAAAAAGTAATCGTAACAGAAGAAGATCGTAAAGTTGTTAACGAAGCGATTAAAAACTTAGAGTTCGATTTAGGTAAAGCAACCATTCGTTCTAAATCTTATACTTCATTAAACAGAGTTGCAGCATTGTTAATCCAGAAAAATTTCAGTTTAAAATTAGCTGGTCATACAGATAATACAGGTTCAAAAGAATTAAACTTGCGTTTATCGAAAGATAGAGCAGAATCTGTAAAAGCTTACTTAGTTTCTCAAGGTGCAAATGCATCACGTATTGAAGCTACAGGTTACGGTATGGGCCAACCAATTGCTACCAATAAAACAGCAAAAGGCCGTCAGCAAAACCGTCGTGTAGAGTTTACACTTTACTAGTCTGTTTTTTTAACACATATATTAAAGCGCCCCGATTTATCAGGGCGCTTTTTTGTGACATTTTTTTTTCAATATATCTTGTAACTGGGGCAGATTTTAATGGCAGAGTATTTAGATGTGGGTCAAAGTAGCCTATTGGGTAATAGATTTCGTAAAAGAAGTTGTGCAGGTAGCGGAGGACTTATTTTTGAAAGTACATCCCAAGAACCGATTGAAAGCCCATAAGTTTAACCGGCAAGTTTTTGAAAAGAGATGTAAGACAGTGCGGTATTTTAGCGATACAATCGTTCCCCGGTTACAATTAAAGGTAATTATTAACTATGGTTTTTAAGAAGTGCCTTAAACTGGTTAAAAATTCTCTCGATAAGCCTTAGGTCATCAGTAACAATTTCTGCATTACCTTTTAACTCTTTATCAAAATTAAGGTTTTTGTTATAAGAAGTTTTTAGGCCTTTTGGAAGACTTACATCAACATAGTAATTCCCTTTTTCATCAGGAGCAAAAGAGACATTATGCACCCTTCCTTCTACAATGCCATATTCCTGGTAACGATAGTTATCTAACTTTATTAGAACTCTTTCGCCTATAACAATTTTACCAGAATTGGTTGCTGGTACCGACATTCTGCCTACCAGCGCTTTCTTATTACCCGGTAAGATAGATAAAATAGCATCACCTCTTTTAATAAACTGGTTTTCTCCCCAAAATTGTTGAAAACTTGCGGTACCGTCTGTAGAAGAAACAATTAAATAATTTTGTTCCCATTGTTTTAAAGATTTTCTCAATTGCTCAAACAGCTGCAAGGTTTGAGAAGCAAAATTTATTTTGTCTTTTTCGGCATTTATTGTTGTACCGTCTTTTGTTTTATTGAGGTTAGAAATAGCTTCGTTTGTTTGCGATAATGATATATCTATATTTTCCAAACTTTGCTGTGCCTGCAAAAGTTTAATTTTTTCATTTTCGAACTCCGAAGCAGAGATCACTTTCTGACTAAAAAGTTGTTGGGTACGCTGGAAATTTTTTTTAATAAGGTCGAATTTAGCAAGTTCAAACGATTTCTGCCTTTTCAGTGTGATAATTCTGCTGTTATATATCGCTATATTTTGGTTGTTGGCTAGATTTTCCGGGGCATAAGGCTTAAGCCTTGCAAATAATTTTTCGTCCTGAAATGCCTTGGCAAACGCATTATAATCACTTTGTAATTCTCCTAATTTAAATGTTGAGATTTGGTTAACCGGAAATGAAAGTAATTGTGAAGGAGATAACTCATCTATTATTTTTTTGAGTGCTAAAAGATCGTCATAGTTTGCGGTAGATTGCAGTACCATTAACACCTCGCCTTTTTTTACTTTTTGGTGATCTTTGATGAAAATTTTTTCAATTTTCGAATCGCTTCTTGCCTGCAGTTTTTCAGGCGGGTTTTGTGAGGTTACCATAATAGGGGCAGGTATAAATTCCGGATATTTTATAAAATAGCTCATTAATAAAACCATTATTATAATACCTAAAATAACAACACTTCCCCAACGCAACATCCAGTGAGGTGGTTGTGAGAGTACATCCTGTACACTTTCAGAACGTAGTTCTATATTGTCTAATATATCTTTCTTAGTTTCCAAGCTCTAATTGGTTTTTGATCAACCTGTAGTATTCTCCTTTTTTTGCAACCAATTGCGCATGGTTGCCTTCTTCTGCAACCTTGCCTTTATCCAATACAATAATTTTATCAGCATGTTTTACTGTAGATAACCTGTGGGCAATAACAATAGCAGTTTTTCCTTTAAAAAACTGCTCTAAATTTTCAATAATAATTTTTTCATTATTGGCATCGAGCGCACTGGTAGCTTCATCAAAAAAAATGTACTCCGGCGATTTATAAACAGCTCTTGCAATAAATAATCTTTGTTTTTGTCCGCCACTTACGCCAAGACCTTCATTGCCAATTTTAGTGTTATAGCTTAAAGGCAGGTTTTCTATAAAATCTTGTATGTTGGCAAGTTCTATTGCTTTTCTCAATTTTTGTTTGTTAATAGTTTCTTCTCCAATGGCTATGTTATTGGCAATGGTATCGTTAAAAACATAACTTTCTTGCATCACCACGCCACAATGGTCTCGCCAAAAGCTGGGAGAAATATTTTTTATATCGGTATTACCAATTTTTATTTCGCCTTTGTCAGGCTCGTAAAACTTGGTTAATAATTTTAATAAGGTGGTTTTACCACTGCCACTGCTACCAACAATGGCGGTTGTTTTTTGGTAAGGGATGGTTAGAGTTAAATTTTCGAATACAAAAGTATCAGAACCGGTATACCTGAAAGAAATGTTGTGAAGTGTGATATCACTTTTCGGGATTTCTGAAACATATTCTTCTGCCTTACTTTCTTCATCTTCTTTATCATGAATTTCTCCCAGCCTTTCTAAAGAAATTTTGGCATCCTGGGTTTGCTTAATAAAATCTATTAGTTGCAGTAAAGGGCTATTTAACTGGCCGATGATATATTGAACTGAAAGCATCATTCCCAACGTTAAATTACCGCTTAAAACCAGTTTGGCTGCCAAAAAACTTATTAATATATCTTTTATTCTGTTGATGAAACCGCCACCTACTGATTGCCATTGTTCTAGCGAAAGTGACTTTATCTGAATTTTGAACAATTTTACCTGCAAAAACTCCCAGCCCCAGCGCTTCTGCTTTTCGGCATTATGCATTTTTATTTCTTGCATGCCGTTGATCAATTCTATTACCTTACTTTGTTCCTGAGAGATTTGAGAGAACCTTTTATAATCAAGTTCTTTCCTTTTTCCCAGAAAAAAAGTAATCCACACTATGTATAAAATAGCACCTGTTAAATACACCAGAAACAACCGATAATCGTACAATAACAATACGATACTAAAAATAACCAGGTTAACTAGTGAGAATAAGGTATTGAGAGAAGAATTGGTTAATAGTTGTTCTATTCTATGGTGATCGTTTATTCGTTGCATGATATCTCCCGTCATTCTGGTATCAAAAAAACTGATGGGAAGTTTCATCAGTTTAATAAAAAAATCGGAGATAATAGATATATTTATTCTGGTAGATAGGTGAAGTAAGATCCAGCTTCTAATTACTTCAATGCCTGTACTGCCTAAAAAAAGCATTACCTGCGCCAATAAAACCAGATAAATAAAGTTAAGATCCTGGTTTTGTATGCCAATATCTACAATACTCTGGGTAAGGAAGGGAAAAATAAGCGATAATAAACTACCTGCCAATAGCCCAATAGCCAGTTGTACTACAAGCGATTTATATTTGAAAAGGTACTTTGATAGAAAAGAAAAGCTTGTTTTTTTTTCTTCTTCATCAAATTCGTTACTATAAAATGAAGGGCTGGTTTCTAAAATAAGCACAATGCCTTCTTCGGTTTGGTCGTGTGCATTTTCACCAATCCAACTTTTAATAAATTCATTTTTATTGTAATTGATAAGGCCATAGCTGGGGTCTGATATATAAATATTGTTTCTTTTATCAATTTTATAAACAACTACATAATGGTTTTTATTCCAATGTACAATGCAAGGCAGTGGTGCTTCGGTAGTTAAGGTATTAAAATCTATCTTAACACCTAGCGACCTAAATCCCAAAGTTTCTGCAGCATTGCTGAGCCCTAACAAGCCACTGCCCTCCCGGGTGGTTTCAGAAAAATCTCTGATTTGCTGCAAGGGAATGCTTTTGCCGTAAAATTTGCTAATGATGCGCAAACATGTTGGCCCACAATCTTTTGAGTCAGGTTGTTTGTAAAACGGGAAAGACTTCATATTATGGACCAAACCTTTTTAAATTTTTCAGCTAATTTCTTTTTTTCAATTGCTATTCCAGATTCTGTAACAGCAACTCCAGATTCTCTTAAATTAATGTATCCATCCTCATGCTTCCATTTAGATAGGTACGGATTGTAAGAACATTCTACCTGATGGTACCATTTCTCTGCTCCTTTAGCAGGGACACGGCTATCTATACACATATATCTAAATTCACAATCGCTACAAACAAGGGTGTTGTTTTTGTTTATTTTTCCTAATTCGCTAAACGTATCTGAAGAAATTATATTAAAAAAATCAGCTTTGCTAATCGTGTTTAAGTTGCCAAAATTTTCTATGTTATTTAAGCCATTCTTAATATTCCCATTTTCATCAATACATACTTTGCCAAAATAATAAGAATGATAATTATACGATTCTAAAAAATGATCTGAATTAACTACAAGATTATCAATAGTAAAATGCTGTTTATAATCAGAAAATTGTTGTTCAAAAAAATTAAAATAAATATTGTTATATAATTTATTCTTATCAATTGTGTTGTTGCAACCGAAAAAATTAACCGAAAAAACGAGGTTATAGATGCCTAGTTGTTGACGGACTTTTTCGAAACGTTCATTATCAAAATTTTCAATATATAAATAGACGTTATCAATTTCTAAAGCATCTATTTTTTCTAACACCTTTAATAAATCATCATTAATGCTTGGTGCAATTATCGATAGATTTTGAATGTATTCGGTTTCAATAAAATTGAAAAAAATTGGATTTATGTTAGCATGCACAATAGCATTTGTAAGCAAATTGGGTGTTGCTAAACCTCTCTTTAAAGGTGTAAATCGATTTTTATTATCTTTAGCAGAAACTTTAAATATAATTTCTTCTTTCAACAAAAAATCAATTAATTCTTCCCTTTCATTATCGTCCCTAATTTTATTAAAGTTGATGAAGTTATTCGTGTTTAGTACTGTATAATGCTCGTTAGCTATAAAATAATAATCTTTTCTATTAATATCGTAAATAATAGCCCTATTATAACCTTTTATCGGAATGCATAATTGGTTTCTTAAAAATAATCCGTTCATATAGGTGATTTATAAAATAAGTCTAATTGTAAATTAGTGGTGCTAAATATTTTCGAATGCCTGATTTTAACCAGATATGCAGGTTTTTCTTTTTTGATTAAAGATTTTAAATGGATAGGCGCGTTTCCTTTTTTTATTTCGAGGGCTATTTTTTTCATGTTATAAATTTAAAGCAATCTCTTTTTCTAAATTATAATTACAAGGATATGAAACCATACCAAACTGACCTATGGGATTAAGATCTAAAAAATAATATTGATGGTCATCTTTTGAAAAAACTACATCGAACGATGCACAATTTAGACCTATTGCATCTAACATTTTTTTTATTTTACGTTCGTAGGTCCTAGGAAATTGATACGGAGTTACGCGATTAGGTTTAGCAAAATCATAGTTTCTAAAATCTACATTGGTTTTGTTATTATTTTGAGAAAATATGGCCATGGCATAAAAACTGCCATTTAGGTAAAAGCACCTTATTTCGTAGTCTTTTATAATATTCCGTTGAAAAAATGTGGGAACAAATTCATTAGGCAATCGCTGTATATCTTCCTGGGTTATCTCTGAAGTGTATGATAAATGAATAGAATTACCAGCATCGAAAATAGAAAAGGGAGCATCTATTGGTTTAGATATGATGCTTTTTTCTTCATTGTAAAAATCTGTTAATATATCTTTATTTCCTGTAACCGTAAAGTTTGGTGCCAGTATGTTAAATCGGTTGCATAAATCTAAAACATACAGTTTGTTAATATCTCTTGTTCTAAAATTATTTATTGAGGCTTTTTTGTCTAATACATAGCGGAAGTATTGCGTTAAACTTTCGTTTTCTGAGTTTAAGTATTTATTAATCAGTTTTTTGCTTAAAATTTTTGAAAAATTTATATCGCCTCTCCTGTACCAGATTTTGGTTATTTCTTTACTACTAATACTTTTTCCATCAATACTAATAACAAAATCGTTTTCTTTTAGAGAAATTAATTTGACATCAGTATTTTCGTTAATCCTGATAAATTTTTTGTTCATATTTATCAGCCAATTAATAACCCTGCTGGTCGAATAGTCGTTGTTAATAGAAAAAATTATGATCATTTTGTTGCCAAGTTTTTAAGTCGTGCAATGATTGAATACAATACCATTATACTTTTTATATATTTTTTATAGCTAGCGACTTACTAAAAAATGGAGAATTTGACCTCTCCATTTTAGTTGTTTATTAATAACAGTTGTTTATATCACTAAATCGTCCATTTCCTTTATACGTTATTAACTAACGGTCAGTACAACAATGCTTACAACTACTGATATATACCCACTATAGTACTCATCAACTTACCAACAGTTTTCATATAAT
This sequence comes from Pedobacter alluvionis, assembly GCF_003664035.1. Lineage (GTDB taxonomy): Bacteria > Bacteroidota > Bacteroidia > Sphingobacteriales > Sphingobacteriaceae > Pedobacter > Pedobacter alluvionis. Next base: position 680,236 of record NZ_RCCK01000011.1, on the reverse strand, counting down.
TGGTGTGTCCCACTAGATAGTACATTTCCTTTATCATCATACTGCGTATTTTGATGATCAGGACAGTCATCAGTACCAGTTCGCGTTGCACAGTAACTATATGTAGTGCCCATCGATTTTCCACCATTGATTTGGCTGTTTTTTAAATCAATTCTTTTTTCTAGTAAACCATTCTTAATTTTCATGATAATGATATTTTTAATTTAATACTTTTTTAATTTAATTGTATTTTACACTATTCTTATGGGCAAATCATATTTTTATTAAGGGCATGAAACATCTGTACAGCTCGATAGCCATTTGTCCTTATCAGTAGTAGTAGTGTATGCTGTATCTGAACAACCGCCGCTGCTGGTGCTACATGAACTTACCTTTTGAGTTTCTTCCATTAATCTTCCGCCATTGATTTGGCAATTGCTTAAATCAATTCTTTTTTCTAATAAACCTTTGTTCGTTTTCATTTTGTTAAAATTTAAATTGTTAATCATATTCGCCAACTTGCCCTGGCGTTTGGGTAATTGTATGTTATTGCTTTATATGCGCCACAAGTAATATTAATGGAGGTTGATATATCGTAGGGCAGTTTCATGTTAAAAATTAATGTTTTAGCACGCTTTTATTGTAAGCTATAGTTTAAGTAATCTGGTAGTGCCACATCTTTATCATTTGCATTCAGAGTAGTACAATCCGGACAATCACCAGCTTGTGTTGCGGTAGATGTTAGAACATGTGTCTCACCTGATCTTCCGCCATTGATTTGGCAATTGCTTAAATCAATTCTTTTTTCTAATAAACCTTTGTTAGTTTTCATTTTGTTGAAATTTAAGTAGATAATCAATTTCGCCAACTTACCCTGGCATTTGGGCTATGCTAATCAGCAATTTGCATATACGATGATAAGTGAAAAAAATATCAGCCCAAACCCCAAACCCATATCCGAATGTTAAGTGCAAATATTCGTAGTGTTTCATCTCATATTCGAAATAATTAAACTCATCATTTATGATATTGATTGTTTAACTACGGATATCAAATTAAGCCCAACGAATATTTACCGGTAGTTTCTAATCCGTTATCTATTGTTACTTTTAAAAAAGTTTTACATTAAATGCTTTTTCCGCTTAGCTAAAAAAATAATGAGCTTAAAAATAAATATTGCTGTTTCTATAATTTCCCTATGCATTGTCTCATCCTGCGGGCCAAAAAAAACGCCGAAAAGCGATATTAAAAACCAACAGGTTAATACTGTTACAGAAAAGGATTACCTGCAGAAAATATTCGACTTGGATACCCTGCCAACCGGTAAGGGCAAAACGGCCATTATCCTAAAAGAAGAAAATGTTTTTAAACAGGATGCGAACTACAATACCAACCCATTTTATCATTATTTTAAAGCAAGAGCTTATGAATTAGAAAGAAAAACAGATAGCGCCATAATTGCCTACAAAAAAATGAAAATCAAAAAAAAATGGGATGATATTGATTTGCTTAAAACTTGTAGCATAGTTGACCATTCTATAAATAACGGCATAATGGTAGAGGCTGTATTAATGAACCAGATTGTTGCTGCCACGCAAATAGCCGAACGTAAAAAGAGCAAACTGGTTTACAAGTATTACGATTTACTGGCAAAAGCTTACTACCAAAACGAAAACAATAAACAAGCACTTTATTATTCGGAACTTTACTACCAACACCATCCGCACAAATGGCACAGGGTAGTTAAGCAACGCTATTACGATATTTGTTTTTTGTTGGCATCCAGGCTTCAGGATTATAAAAAGATGTCCGGTTACAACGCCAAAGCTCGCCTTTTGGCTAAAGCTATTCTCGATAGCATGGCCCTGGCACGTACGTATGATAACGAAACGCAGATTTATGCCTTGCAAAAAGATTACCGCAACGCTTTGAAAAGTAGTAAAATCTATTTTAATTATTTAGCTAAGATAAATATGCTACATGATGTTGCCTTCAATAATCTGGCAAAAAGCTATTTAAATGTCAATCAGTCAGATAGCGCCATATTTTATTTTAAAAAAGGTCTGGAGCTGGCTAAAAGTAACAATCCCGAAAAGCAGAAAAGTTATTTGTACAAGGGATTAATTGATGCCTATGCCATGAAGGGCGATTATAAGCAAGCATTTAATGTTGCCCTTAAGGCCCATGCGATAGAAATAGAAGATTTAAAAGCTATTGATGTTGTTAAAATCCAAGAATTGCACGAAAAATATGAAGCAGGAAAAAAAGACCAGGATATTGCGGTTTTAAAAAGTAAAAACCAACTTAGCGAAAGTATTATCCGCCAGCAAAAATGGCTGATTTTCTCAGTTCTTATTGTGTTCTTAGGAACAATTGCATTAATTTATACTATATATAGACAGCGGAGTTTAAAAGAGAAAAACAAATTATTGCGCAGCGAAAACGAAAGGCTAAACATCGAACAAAAATTGTTGCAGGCACAATTAAATCCACATTTTGTTTTCAATGCCATAGCCAATCTGCAAAGCCTTATCGCATCGGGCGATACTTCTGAATCAGTACGTTATCTTTCTTTTTTCTCTAAGTTGCTGCGCAATGTGCTGGAGCAAAGCCGTAGAGATTTTATACCTATAGATGAAGAAATTGCATCATTGCACAATTATATGCAGCTACAGCAAATGCGTTATCACCATCTTTTTGATTATGAGATTGTAGCTGATGAACTTGATGCGGAATTAACACTTATTCCACCTATGCTGGTGCAGCCTTTTATAGAAAATGCCATTGAGCACGGTTTTAGGGATATCCAGTATAAAGGTATGCTGAAAATTCAGTTTAAATTGGCCAATGGACAATTATTAATTACGGTAGACGATAATGGAAGCGGCATTACCAGCAAAGGCAAATTGCAGTCAGGTAAAACCTCGTTGGCACAGGTCATATTAAAACAAAGATTACAGGCATTGTTTAAGCTAGACTGCCAACAGGCTAATTTTGCAATTGTAGATAAAAAAATAAATAACGATAAAGGTGTAAAAGTCCAGATAACTATTCCAGCGGTATATGATTAAAAACGAGATGAAACTTTATATTCTTGAAGATGAGGTACTCATATTGCAGCACTTGTTGCAAATGTTGCAAAAAATCAGTTTTCTTCAGGTCGTTGGCCACTCAGCCTATGTTGCAGAAGCATCAAAAGAAATTCCGCTTTTAAAGCCAGATATAGTTTTGGCCGATATCAGGCTTAAAGACGGTGATAGCTTTACCCTGTTTAATAATATTGATATTGAAGATTTTCAGCTTGTATTTCTTACAGCTTATGATCAATATGCCATACAGGCGCTTAATTTAGGCGCTTTCGCCTACCTGCTAAAACCTATTGAGGATGATGCTTTAGCTGTAGCGTTAAAAAAATGCTATCATTACCGCGAGCAGGAACTATTTAACAGGCAACAACTGCAGATAGCCCGTAGCCATTATTTAGAAAACGGTATAAATAATAGCAAGCGTATCGCTTTAAAAAGTTTAGAATATATAGAAATTGTTTTAATAGAAGATATTATGTACTGCCAAAGCGATAAAGGTTACACCACTTTCTATTTAAAAGATAAACGCGAAATACTGGTTTCTAAAGGATTAAAGGAGTACGAACTGATGTTATTGCCAATGGGTTTTGTTCGGTGCCATCAATCTTACCTCATTAACTTTAATTATGTAAAGAAATATTTTCGGGAAGGCTTTTTGCAAATGTATAATAATAGCCAAATTCCGGTTTCCAGCCGTAAACGGGAAGAAGTGCTTAAATATTTGCAAAATATCTCTTGATGGTTTAAGGTTTTAAATGAGAACCATCTTGCTTTTACAAGCCCTTGGTTCAAAATACTATTAGTCTTTTCAAAATTGAAATCTGTTTTGTTAGTCTCGTGTGCTTAGTTGATCATTTATATAAATTGTGGTCCTGAACGCAGTGAAGGAGCTTTGTTATGCAGGCTTTGTGAAATGGCCTTGTGCGATTGTAAGACAAGTGGTTCTCTGCCAGGGATTCTTTACTGCCTTCAGAATGACAGCAAAATAGATTTTGTTCAAACTCAACTTATTTAAGCGAAACAATTACCTTTTTAATCTCGCTTAAATCATTCATCTCAAAATTTGGCGATTGGGGGTAAAAGCGCTGATAAATAATTTTATCGTCTTTGCTATCGTAAACACTGATTATTTTATCGCTGGATCGCTGTGTGTAAACTACATATTTAACACTGGCAGTTTTATTCAGAATTAAACTATCAAGCTCTTTGTACGGTATAAATTTAAGTTTGTAATTATAAGGTTCAGCAATAATACCTGAAGGTGGTAAAAGTGTTAATCTTGAAGAAAACACTTCCTTAATATATTCTGGTATATAAAGTGTTTCCTTTGCCAATTCAGGCAAGCGTACTTTATTGTAAAATTGATAATCGATACTACAGTTTTCATTTGCGAGCAATCCATCATTAATCTGTTTTAAATAACCGGTTAAAAAGCCTGGCGACCAATTGAAAAAACTAGACTTGTTATAGAAATATGATAAAATATTATTTTTTATACTTTTTTTGCTCCCATATTGTTGGTCTTGCGTTCTGACCAGCAGATTGGTGTTAGGATCAGCAAAAAGCGCAACTGTTGCCAATATACTTTCTTCCTTTACCCTGGGCTTTTTAGATGGCGTTAATAATTTCAGTGCATAAATTATATTCACGTTGGATATACTGTCTGACTCCTCTGCATAAGCATCGAAATAAAAAACTGAATAATTTGCAAGCGTATCATAACGGGCCAGCTCTTCGGGCTTAATAATTTTATATGGTGTAATTGTCCAGTTTTTTTTAATGGCCTGGTCAAATTTTGCCAGCTCAGCGTAATCAGCATACTGCAAAGTAAATAAGGTGGTTGTTTTTTTGAAAACTTCTAATTTTTGGCTATTGAATAGGGCTTTTCCGAAATAAGATACCTGGCTTCGGCAAATTGTAGCCCATAATATGAATAGACTAAACAAGAGTGTTTGTTTCATTTTTAACATATAATGTGTTTTCATTTTGTGTATGACTATAATAAGAAAAATTTGACAAATATTTTGAATTTTTCTATTGCATTAACAAAATACATTCATTAGCTTTGTTATGCAAGCATAATAAATTAGTGAAAATGAAACAACAACAAACCATAGATTACCATGTTAAGTTTGCCTGGCAAAATATGTTTAATAAGTACAATCAAATGGCATCTGGTTTTGGGATTACCCAAGCCATTGGTTATATGCTTATTAATATAGATGATGCTGAAGGAACTGCGGTTTCTAATTTAGCCGGCTTGCTTGGCGTTAAGGCAACCAGTTTATCGCGTATGTTAAATAACATGGAAGAGGCTAACCTCATTTACCGTGAAACATCTGCAGGTGATAAACGTTCGGTAAAGGTTTTTCTAACTGATTTTGGTAAAGAGAAAAAGCAGCTGGCCAAGGGGGTTGTGCGAAAATTTAATGAATATCTTGATGAGCATTTCTCGAAAAAAGAAAAAGAAACTTTTATTAACCTGCTCATTAAACTAAATGATATCACAGTAGCCTATACTGTAGATTAATAAATTATAATAATCAAATCTGTTTGGTAGGTAACTACATAAAATGGTTCTATCAGATTAATGAAAAGCAAATAGATAATGAAACGAAGCATTAATAAAGTTGCAGTTTTAGGGTCGGGTATTATGGGGTCGCGTATTGCATGCCACTTCGCCAATATTGGTGTTGAGGTTTTGCTATTGGATATTGCCCCTAAAGATTTGAGCCCTGAAGAACAGGCAAAAGGATTAACACTGGATAATCCAATTGTAAAAAACCGGATCGTAAATACAGCTTTGCAAACGGCTGTAAAAACAAATCCATCACCGGTTTATACCAAAAAAGCATTAAATAAGATCAAGACTGGAAACTTCGACGATGATATGTCGAAGATTGCAGGTTACGATTGGGTAATTGAAGTTGTTGTAGAAAATCTTGATATCAAGAAAAAAGTTTTCGAACAGGTAGAGCAATTCCGTAAACCAGGTACTTTAATCACTTCAAATACTTCTGGTATTCCTATCCATTTAATGGCTGAGGGAAGAAGTGAAGATTTTAAATCGCATTTCTGCGGAACACACTTTTTCAATCCGCCCCGCTATTTAAAATTATTGGAGGTTATTCCAACGCCACATACGCAACCGGAAATTGTAGATTTCCTGATGCATTATGGTGATAAGTTTTTAGGTAAAACAACTGTTTTATGTAAGGATACGCCAGCCTTTATTGCCAACCGTGTGGGGGTTTATTCCATCATGGCATTGTTACATCTGGTTGAAAAACTGGATCTGACAGTAGAAGAGGTTGATAAATTTACAGGGCCAGCATTGGGCAGACCAAAATCGGCTACTTTCCGTACGTCTGACGTGGTAGGTTTAGATACCATGATCAAAGTGGCTAAGGGGCTTTATGATAACTGTCCGGATGATACAGCACACGATTTGTTTAAACTTCCTGTATACGTGCAAAAAATGGAAGAGAACAAATGGCTGGGCGATAAAACTAAACAAGGTTTTTATAAAAAGACCAAATCTGCTGACGGTAAAACCGAAATCCTGGCATTAGATTTAAAAACCCTGGAATATAAGCCTCAACAAAAAGTAAAATCGGCGACTTTAGAAATGACCAAGCCGGTGGAGAACCTTCGTGATCGTATGAAGATTTTTGCCAAAGGAAAAGATAAGGCGGGTGAATTGTTCCGTCATTCTTCTTTCGGTTTATTTGAATATGTATCAGACAGAATCCCTGAAATTTCTGATGAATTGTATCGTATTGACGATGCCATGCGAGCAGGTTTTGGCTGGGAACTTGGCCCCTTCGAACTTTGGGATGCCGTTGGCGTGAAAGAAGCCATCGAAAGAATGGAGCAATATGGCAATAAAGCTGCGGCTTGGGTACACGAAATGCTCGATGCTGGAAATACTTCATTCTATAAAGTAGAAAACGGCGTCAAAAAATATTACGATATCCCTTCTAAAGGTTATAAAGCTTTACCGGGAACCGACGAGTTTATCATTTTAGATAACCTCCGTGAAAATAAAACGCTTTGGAAAAACTCAGGTGTTTCCATTATTGATCTGGGCGATGGCATTCTGAATGTAGAATTCCACACCAAAATGAATACCATTGGCGGTGATGTAATTTCTGGTATCAATAAAGCGATTGATATGGCCGAGAAAGATTACCGCGGTTTGGTTATCGGTAACGATGGTGCAAATTTTTCTGCCGGAGCAAATGTGGGAATGATTTTTATGATGGCGGTGGAGCAGGAGTGGGATGAATTGAACATGGCGATCAGAACGTTCCAGAATACGTCAATGCGTATTCGTTATTCTTCTATTCCGGTTGTGGTGGCGCCACATAATTTAACCTTAGGCGGTGGTTGCGAGTTTAGCTTACATGCCGATCATGTACAGCTATCGGCCGAAACTTATATGGGTTTGGTTGAATTTGGTGTGGGCGTTATCCCTGGTGGTGGCGGAACAAAAGAATTTGCTTTGCGTGCTTCTGATGAATTTAAAGACGATCAGATTGTGCAAAATGCCTTGAAAGATCGCTTTCTAACCATCGGTATGGCCAAAGTTTCCACTTCAGGTTACGAAGCCTACGAACTGGGTTATCTGCAGAAAGATAAATTCTCGATCTCGATGAACCGGAACCGTTTACTGGCCGATGCAAAAGCTAAAGCGATAGAACTTGCCGATGCTGGTTATACGAAACCTGTACAACGGAATGATATTAAAGTATTAGGAAAGCAAGGCCTTGGAATTGTGTATGCTGGTGCAAATAGCATGTACGCCGGGCATTTTATTTCTGAGCATGATAAGAAAATATCCGAAAAATTAGGTTATGTCATGTGCGGTGGCGATTTATCGGCTCCAACGGAAGTAACCGAGCAATATTTATTGGACCTGGAAAGAGAAGCTTTTCTATCACTTGCTGGTGAAAGGAAGAGTTTGGAAAGGATTCAAAGTATTATTACAAAAGGGAAACCGTTGAGGAATTAGTGAGGTAAATGTTGAGATATCAGTATCAAGATAAGAGTATCAAGTATCAAGATACGATTGTCGAAAAAAATTACTCATAGTAAATAACAAATAAAATAATAATGCTAGAATTAAGTCTCGATACTTGATTCTAACTACTAGATACTAAACAATGGAAGCATATATTATAGCCGGATATCGTACAGCAGTGGGCAAAGCACCCCGTGGCGTATTCCGTTTTACAAGAGCTGATGATTTAGCCGCAGAGGTAATCAGGGCTTTAGTGGCATCAGTTCCGAATTTAGATAACGAACAGATTGATGATGTAATAGTAGGTAACGCTACACCAGAGGCAGAGCAAGGCTTAAATATTGGCCGTATGATCTCGTTGATGGGTTTAGATACCGATAAAGTTCCTGGTGTTACGGTGAACCGCTATTGTGCATCGGGTTTAGATACCATTGCCACTGCAGTTGCTAAAATTAAGGCTGGCATGGCCGATTGTATCATTGCAGGTGGCGTTGAGGTAATGAGCGGAATGCCTTTCGGTGGCTGGAAACTGGTGCCTAATGCAGAGGTTGCAAAAAACAATCCAGACTGGTATTGGGGCATGGGCTTAACCGCTGAGGCTGTTGCTAAAGAATATAATGTGAGTCGTGAAGATCAGGATGCATTTTCGTTAAAATCTCATGAGAAAGCTATTCATGCCATTAAAAACGGTCATTTAAAAGATGGCGTTTTGCCAATTACGGTGAACGAAAATTACCTGGATGCCAACCTGAAAAAGAAAACCCGTTCTTACGTGGTTGATACCGATGAAGGTCCGCGTGCTGATACTACTTTAGAAAAGCTGGCGAAACTGAAACCTGTATTCGATGCAGTTGGAAGTGTAACCGCGGGTAATTCATCGCAAACATCTGATGGAGCAGCCTTTGTGCTGGTGGTTTCTGAAAAGAAAATGAAGGAATTGAATGCTGAGCCTATTGCCAGGTTGGTAAGTTATGGTGTCGCAGGTGTTCCGCCACGCATCATGGGTATTGGCCCAATTGAGGCGATTCCAAAGGCATTAAAACAAGCAGGTCTGAAAAAAGAAGATATCGATTTAATCGAACTGAATGAAGCTTTTGCCTCACAATCATTAGCTGTAATCAGAACATTGGATTTAAATCCTGATGTAATTAATGTAAACGGTGGTGCAATTGCATTGGGGCATCCGCTGGGCTGTACCGGTGCAAAACTGACCGTGCAGATTATGAATGAACTAAAAAGACAAAATAAAAAATACGGAATGGTAACCATGTGCGTAGGAACCGGACAGGGTGCGGCGGGGATATTTGAACTTTTTTAGATAGTATCGAGATATGAGTATGTAGTATCAAGATTTAATAGCAAGGTGAATAAACCAGTTAATAAATCATCCCAACATATTACTCAGTCACTAATACTAATAAATATGCACAATTTTAAAGAATTAAAAGTTTGGAAAAAATCAATCGACTTAGCTGTTGAAGTTTATAAAGCGACGTCGCTCTTGCCGAATGAAGAAAGATTTGGATTGATTTCGCAAATGAAAAGATGTTCGGTATCAATTCCTTCGAATATAGCTGAGGGTTCTGGCAGAGGAAGTGGTGCTCAATTCAAATATTTTTTGAACATGAGCCAGGGTTCAGTTTTTGAATTAGAGACACAATTGATTATTTCAAATCGACTTGAATTACTAGATGATGAATTGTCAGCCGATTTGATTGAGAAAACTACTGAGATTCAAAAAATGGTTTATGCTATGGATAGGAGTATTAAAATATGAAGAAAGTATCAAGATTTGAGTATCGAGTATCAAGATTCCAGTTTCGAGCTTGATACCTGATACTCGCTACTGAATACTTAAACCCAGCGACATCCAGTTTCGATCCCTGTCTCGATACCTGATACTCGCTAATAGATACTTAAACCTAGCGACACCCAGTTTTTCGAGCCCTGTCTTGATAGCTGATACTCGCTACTGAATACTTAAACCCAGCGACATCCGGTTTTTGAGCCCAGTCTTGATACTTGATACTCGCTACTAGATACTATTAAAATGGAAACAACTGAAAAAAAGACAATTAAAGGCGGTGAATTCTTAATTAAGGATACCACTTATCAGGAAGTATTTATTCCTGAAGAATTTGATGAAGAGCAGCAGATGATTGCACAAACCTGTCGCGATTTTCTGGCGGCTGAGGTTTATCCCAATTTAGATAAAATTGATAAACAGGAAGATCCTGAATTGATGCCAACACTTTTAACCAAAGCTGGCGAATTGGGTATTCTTGGCGTTTCAGTACCGGAAGAGTACGGCGGTTTTGGTAAAAACTTCAATACTTCTATGCTGGTTGCAGATGTGGTAGGGGCCGGACACTCTTTTGCTGTAGCACTTTCCGCACATACAGGCATAGGCACTTTGCCGATTCTATATTATGGTAACGAAGAACAGAAAGCAAAATATATCCCTAAGCTGGGTTCGGGCGAATGGAAGGCAGCTTACTGCTTAACTGAGCCAAACTCGGGTTCGGATGCAAACTCTGGTAAAACAAAGGCCAAACTGAGCGATGATGGTAAACATTATATCATCACGGGACAGAAAATGTGGATTACCAATGGTGGTTTTGCCGATATTTTTATCGTTTTCGCGAAAATTGATGACGATAAAAACTTAACTGCATTTATTGTGGAGAAAGATTTCGGTGGCATCACCATGAATCCGGAAGAGCACAAAATGGGGATCAAAGGATCTTCAACCCGTCAGGTTTTCTTTAATGATTGCCCTGTACCTGTTGAGAATATGTTGAGTGACAGGGAAAATGGATTTAAAATCGCGGTAAATATTTTAAACATTGGCCGTATCAAATTATCTGCGGCTGCTATCGGTGCTTCAAAAGCAACTTTAAATACAGCGATTAATTATTCGAATGAAAGGATCCAGTTTGGCCGCCCAATTTCTAAATATGGGGCCATTCGTTTCAAAATTGCAGAAATTGCGGCTAAACTTTATGCTGTTGATTCAGCAAACTATCGTGCCGGACAGAATATTGATGATACTTACGATCAATTGGTTGCAGGTGGAATGGAATCTGGCAAAGCAAGGCTGAAATCTGTAGAGCAATTTGCGGTAGAGTGTGCCATTTTAAAAGTATGGGGCTCTGAAGCATTAGACTACACAGTAGACGAAGGTGTACAGATTTACGGTGGAATGGGATTTAGTGCCGACGCGCCAATGGATAGGGCTTATCGCGATGCCCGTATTAACCGGATTTTCGAAGGTACAAACGAAATTAACCGTTTGTTGACCGTTGACATGATGCTGAAACGCGCGATGAAAGGCGAATTGGATTTAATGACGCCAGCCACTGCCGTAGCAGCCGAATTGATGAGCATCCCTGATTTTGGTGAAGAAGATACCACCTTATTTGCTGCAGAGAAAAAAGTACTCTCGAATTTGAAAAAAGCAACTTTAATGGTGGCTGGTGCTGCGGTTCAAAAATTGATGATGACCTTAAGCAAAGAGCAGGAAATTTTAATGAACATTGCCGATATGGCCAGTTATGTTTATGTGCTAGAATCTGCACTATTGAGAACAGAAAAATTAGCAAGTACCCGTGGAGAGGAAGCAGTTGCAGGCCAATTGGATCTATTAAGAATTTATTTAGTAGAAGCGGTTGACGGTATTGCCAAAGCAGGTAAAGAAGCACTTTGGGCTTTTGCCGAAGGTGATGAGCAACGGATGATGTTGGTTGGCTTGCGCCGGTTTACAAAAGTAGAGCCGTTTAATGTTAAAGATGCCCGTCAAAGAGTTGCACAACAGCTTATTGAAGCAAATAAATATATTTTTTAAGGTAGGTTTAGGGTGTAGGGCTTAAGGTTTAGGGTTTGGGTGCATTACTCAAGCGCTAAACCTTTTTTTGTGCTTGGCTTTGGAGATTCGGGTTAATAGTACCACGAATGCTGACAATTAGCTCTGACTGAAACGTTATCCTTTTTCTTGCAGAATCCATAATATGCTGTCATGCTGAGGTACGAAGCATCTGCAAGCGATTAAACAGATGCTTCGTGCCTCAGCATGACAGAAGTTGAAAAAATAATAAGCCTTTAGCTTTATGATATTAAATCCTATTTTTGCGCATGATTAAATTTAGATTCCTCACCATACTCTTTTTATGTGTAGCTATAGTTTCATCTTGTAAAAAAGATGAGGATCCTGAAAAACAGATTACTGATTTCATCAAACAAAATAATATCAATGCCGTTAGAGATAACTCTGGCTTATATTATCAGATCATTAAACCTGGTTCGGGTTCTTTTACTTATCCCAGCAATACTAAAATCACCATTAAATACGAAGGCAGGTTATTAGATGGAAGTGTATTTGATAATGGCGGCGGCAAAGAACAGACCTTTAATCTGGCAGAATTAATACAAGGCTGGAGAATAGGCATTCCTAAAATCCAAAAAGGTGGTGAAATCAGGTTAATTGTTCCACCAGGTTTAGGGTATGGAAGCGGAGCCGTAGGTTCTATTCCAGGTAATTCGGTATTAGATTTTACCATACAGCTGTCTAATACACAATAAGATTAAAGACCAAAGAATTCAAAGAAAATTTGGATTATCAATTTTTTGAAAATACTTCTTTGGTCTTTATACTTTTTAAAATTGTTAAAATAGGTTAAAAATTGTAGCATCCGTATTAAAAGCTTATTTTTGCGGATGATGGTTAAGTTTAAACATATTATTTTATTGCTATGCCTGGCAGGATGCTTTGCAGCTTGTAAGAAAAATGTGTCTATTGATGATTCTTACGATCCTACGCCTCAATTTAAAACGGATACCGCTGCAATAAGTGCTTTTGTAAAGACTAATAATATCCCGGCAACAAAAGATGCAAGTGGTATTTTTTATCAGATTATAACTCCTGGGACAGGTAACGTAAGTTATCTAAATTCAACGGTCATTACTGCAGATTATGAAGGTAGATTATTAAACGGTACTATTTTCGATAGCTCCAAAGGAACTCCAATCTCTTTTAAACTTGGAAATGTTATTTTAGGATGGCAGTTTGGGATTCAAAAAATACAAAAAGGGGGTAAAATCAGATTGATCATACCGTCTTATTACGCTTATGGAACACAATCACCCTCATCTTTGGTTCCAGCAAATTCAATACTTGATTTTACAATAACACTTACAGACGTACAATAATAAATGAACAAATTTACTAAACTAGGCCTATTTACACTTTTACTGGCTACTGTAGTTTTCAGCTCTTGCGAAAAAGAATATGATACTGCTCAAACTGTTGATGATGAGGCTATAAAGTCATATATATCGAAAAACAATTTGACTCAAATGCAGCCTGATTCTGCTAAAACAGGATTTTATTATCAGGTTACAAACCCTACTGATGGTTCGTTTTTCTTAAATACAGATTCGGTATTGTATGATGTAACAGTTAAATCTATGACGAGCGGAACAACTTATCTTCAGTCTCCGGCAAACGGTAACTTGGGTACATATGTTGGATATTTAAATAGTTTTTTCCAAGGAGCTTTATCAACAACCATTACCTATAATATACCCGCATTAAGAACAGCTGTGCTTAAATTAAAACCAGGAGGTACAGCCAGGATTTTGTTGCCATCATATTTAGCCTTTGGTAGAAATGGTGTAGGACCAATTCCTTCAAATGAAAATCTTGATTTTATAATTAAAACTTATCCATACCATAAGCAGTGGTTATTTGATGATGCAAAGATCCAAAGCTTTTTAGCTGCTAAAAATTTAACATCAACTAAAGATGCCTCTCGTGTTTATTATATTACTAATACTGTTGGTACGGGTACTGATGCAATTAGCGACGAAAGCACTGTAGTTTATAAATATACTGGAAGATTTTTAGATGGTACCGTTTTTGATTCATCTACCGATGGTACTTTTTCGACAACTTTTGCGGGCATTGGAGTTCAAGGATGGAAAAATATTGTTAGGAAATATACTGCTGGTGCAAAATTTAGAATGATCATTCCATCTGATTTGGCTTATGGTACAGGTGGGCGTACTGGGATTCCAAGTAATGCAATATTAGATTTTGACATAGAAATCGTAAGTGTTACGAATTAGATAAAGCCTCTTTAAAAACTTTTAAAACCCTTTCCCTTGCAAAAGTATGCTCAACTATTGGTTGGGCATACTTTTTGGTGCCGAATTCTGGTACCCATTTTTTAATATATTCAAATTTGGGATCGAATTTTTTAGTCTGGAGTTCAGGATTAAAAACCCTGAAATAAGGTGCCGCATCATTTCCTGATCCTGCGGCCCATTGCCAGCCGCCAACATTACTCGCCATTTCATAATCCAATAGTTTTTCAGCAAAATAGGTTTCTCCCCAGCGCCAATCGATCAGTAAATGTTTGGTTAAAAAACTGCCCACAATCATCCGTACGCGGTTGTGCATCCAGCCGGTTTGGTTAAGCTGCCTCATCCCGGCATCTACAATAGGATAACCAGTATTGCCTTCGCACCAGGCTTTAAATTCGGTTTCGTTGTTGCGCCATTTAATTTTATCGTATTGTTTTTTAAATGAATCTGAAGCGGAGTAGGGGAAATGCCAAAGGATGGTCATATAAAATTCCCGCCATGCCAATTCAGAAAGCCAGACATTTGATTTTGCTTCCAATGCATCTTTAACTGCTTTCCGAATGCTTAATGTTCCAAAACGCAAATGCAGGCCGATACGTGTAGTGCTATCAAGCGCAGGGAAATCGCGTTCTGTGGCGTAATTATCGAGTTTACTTTTATAACTGATTTTAGGAAAATCCAAATTACTCTTCTCAAATCCCATTTCGGTTAAAGTTGGTAGAGGCAGATGTTTGGTTTGTAATAAATTTTTGAAGTATTTTTTTGTAGGGTATGCTTTTACATAAAAGTCATTCAATTTAGCATGCCATTGTTTGTAGAAGGGGGTAAAAACGGTATAAGGTGTTTTGTCGGCTTTTAAGATTTCGTTTTTTTCAAAAATAACCTGATCCTTAAATGTTTTGAAGGCTATTTCTTCGCTGGTTAAAAACTCCGCCATGTTATCATCACGTTCGCGGGCATAAGGCTCATAATCGTGATTGGTGTACACCTCCTTAACATTGTATTCCTTTAAAACTTCGGGCCATATCTTTTCAGGCTCACCATATTTTACCAGTAAATCTGACCCCTGCTGCTGAAGTTCTTTTTTTAAATCCTCAATGGTCTGATAAATAAAAGTGACACGGGCATCATCTTTGGGCAGTTTATCCAATATATTCTTGTCAAAAATGAAAAGTGGCAAAACTGGGTAATCACCTTTTAGGGCATGATATAAAGCGGCATTATCTGCTAAACGTAAATCGCGGCGGAACCAGAGAATGGATATTGGATTCATTAAAGGGGAATTATAAGGAAACTAAAATTATTTTTTACGTCATGCTGAACTTGTTTTACAAGTAAGTATAGCGTTTTCAATTGCCTTGTAGCTACTACGTGGTCAGCATCTTTTAGCACAGATATTCTGATAAGATCCTGAAATAAATCCGATAGCTATCGGATCAGGATGACGACCATTTAGCAAGATAATCCATTGAACCTATTTATACAAATCCCTCAAAGCGTCTTCCAAATGTGTGAATTTAAATTTGAATCCCGCATCAAGAATTTTTTGTGCTGAAGTATTATTGCTCATTAAAACGGCTTCAACACGTTCTCCCAATAACAATTCCAATGCTTTTTTAGGTACCTTGATCGGCCAGACCGGACGATGAAGCTGTTTGGCAATAGCTTTGGTTAACGCTTTATTGGTGACCGGAAAAGGAGCACAGGCATTGTAACAATTTTCCATTTTAAGATTTTCGATGGCTTCAATGTACATTTCTACCATATCATTAATGTGTAGCCAGGGCGTCCATTGTTTGCCAGTGCCTAAAGCCGCTCCGGCAAATAACTTAACAGGTTTGTCGAGTTGTGGTAAAGCACCGCCGTGATTACTTAAAACAATTCCGGTCCGGAGTTTTACAATCCGGAGGCTTAATTTTTTGCCCTGGTCTACTGCATCTTCCCAAAGTTTACAGCATTCAGCTAAAAATCCATAACCGTTTGGACTTTCTTCTGTTAAAATTTCATCGCCACAATCGCCATAAAAACCAACTGCCGAAGCAGAAATGAAAGATTTTAGCTGATGATCAGGTTTAGATTTAATCGTTTTAAAGAGTAATTCTGTTGATTTTACGCGGCTATCAATAATCTGTTTTTTGCGTTCATCTGTCCATTTTTTATCAGCAACCGGTTCTCCTGCTAAATGGATAATGGATTCTACGCCATTTAAACAATCAGCATCAATTGTTTCTTTATAAACATCCCACACAAAATTATTCGCATCGTTATCTTTCTTTCGCGAAAGTGTATTCACCTCATAACCCTTGCTAAGCAAGTGCTTTTTCAGTTCAGTACCCACAAGTCCTGTAGCCCCGGTAATCAGAATTTTCTTAGCCATCTTTTTAAAACACTAAAGATACAAAAGGGTTTTTTTAAAGACTAAAGACTAAAGACTAAGTCTACAGTCCCGCAATGATTTTATTTTTAGGGGCTTTAACCGAATAGCTTAATTTGATCGTTTTGGTCTCGTTAGGTGCAATTTTTAACTGCCAGGATAGCATTCCGTTTTCTTTGTTTACTTCTGCGCCACTATTCTCTAACAATTCGGTTTCGATATCACTTTCAGTTGATAATGGATATTGATCCTTAAGTGATAGGTCTATCGTTTCTTTTTTAGTGTTTCTAATCTTGATCAGATAAGTAAAAACCTGTTTTTTATTCGTGCCAATAAATTTTGTGCTGCTAAAATCCTGTTGTTTCTCTTTCGTGATTATAATCTTTTTATCTTTTCCCATGCTTAAACTCAGTGTATCTAAAATGTTCGCTGGGTTGATATATGATTTTCCGGTATACGTGCCTTCAAAAATAATATTCGCATTCCCGGCCTGGAGATTTAGTTTTTCCCAGTCGGTTACATCAGCCAGTAAATAAGCATCGCTACTAAGTTTTGGAGCAGCATAATATTTGTATTTGGCAGGCACTTCGTATTCTTTAAATGCAACGGTATGAGGTTTGTTGTCGCTGTTCACATCATAAGGGATGTCAATATCAAACGTTACGCCCAATTGGGTCTCATTAACGGAAGTATAATCGTTCACCGTAGAAACAGAACCGGTAAGATTTTTCTTTTTGTCAGCATCATAGCTCACAACTACAACTTCACTTAGTTCACTTTTTTCGGCAATTGGTGATGCCAATCCCTTAATCCGTATTTGTTGTGGATAGGTAGATACAAACCAAGGGTTTAAATTGGGTGCAGTAATGTTATAATTCGGGTTACCGGTAGATAAAGAAAGTTTAACTTTTTTCCAATCTAGACCTGTGCTCTGTGTAATGGCAGCCTTGTACACTATGCCTAATGGATTTGAGGTGCTCATCGCTTTTATATCATAACTGGCCAGCCAATTTGCATTTGGCGTAACATACGAAACATGATAGCTGGCATCTATATTTTCATTTGCCATTAATTGAAGAACCAATTGCCCAAGTTGCTGGTTAGGATTGTTCCTTAATTCTGAAATTTGCTGTTGCAATGCGTTTAGTTTTTGGTTTTGTTTATCCTCTATGAGCGTGAGTGCTGAGATGGCTGTCCTAACTTCTGCATTTTTTGTGCGGTAATATTCTGCTAATTTAATCAGTTCGGCCACATTTGTCCCATTGGCTGTACCACCTGATTTTCTGTTCTCGTCCAGTAAGAGTAACGTTTGTTCTTCAATGGCTTTTGCATTTTTTGTTTTGGTTAATTCGTTGCCGACTATTTTAACACTGTCGCTCAGTTTTTTAATTTCGGGATTTGCAGCATCGGTATTCAGGAAATCTTTATTGAATTGAACGGATAAAATGGTAACTCCCGGCGAAACACTAACCTGTATCGAATTTTCATTTACCCGCCCGGAAATATTGTTGACTACAATTTCTGATGTTCCGGCCGGGAGGTTTACTTTTCCTTTATGTAAAAGTTGAGCACCGTTGTTGTAAACCGTTACACTTTCCAGTATGGCTTTGCTTTTTATCTGTTGCTGTGCGAATACGCTTATTGGAAATAACAGGCTGATGAATATTTGTTTCATTGTTTTTTATTAAGGTGTAGGTATCAATATTTGATTGAAGGATGTGTTTACACCTCATTTTCCATAAAATAGTTTTTTTGTTTCCTATTTGTAAAGAATTATTCAAGGGTTTGATGAAGAAGAAAAATAAGATAAATTTGTAAAGCGTTCTTACACCCTTTTCGATAAAAGATGTCCAAAAAAATTTTAGTCTGGTTTAGAAATGATCTTCGCTTGCATGATAACGAAATGCTGGTCGAGGCAATTGCTAAATCTGATTCGATTTTGCCTGTTTACATTCTCGATCGCCGTTCTTTTGGCGACACAAAATACGGTACCTTAAAAACAGGTAACATCAGAGCACAGTTTATTTTAGAAAGTGTTTTAGGTTTACGCAATGCTTTAAAACAGATTGGAGGAAACCTGCTGATTGCTGAAGGTAATCCTGAAGATATTATTCCTCAGCTTGTGCAGGAATATGAGATTACCGAAGTTTACCATCACCGTGAAGTAGCACGCGAAGAAACGCATGTTTCAACTTTGGTAGAAAATGCACTTTGGAAATTACGCGTCAACCTTAAACATTTTATTGGTCATACCTTGTATAACAAGGAAGATTTGCCATTTCCGATCAAGGATATTCCTGATGCCTTTAATCAGTTTAAGAAAAAAATTGAGCGCGATTCGATTATTAAGCCCTGTTTTGCAGCACCTGACCGGATTAATGTAGCCGAAGTGATTGATTGGGGTACATTATCCTCTTTAGCAGACCTTGATCTTACACCTCAACAAAAGGATCAACGTTCCGATTTTGAATTTGTAGGTGGCGAGGCAGAAGGTTTGGCTCATCTTCAAAAGGTGATTGTGGCCATGCAACAGGCTGCAACCACTAAAAACTTAATCCTGGCTTCAAAATTATCAGCCTGGTTAGCCATGGGTAGTTTGTCGCCGCGAAAAGTGTACTGGGAAATTAAAAAGATGGAAGGTGTGCCAAACACTAAAGCCATGTTCAATCATATCTTATTAGGCCTGCTTTGGAGAGATTATTTCCGTTTCATGTTTAAGAAATACGGCAATACGTTTTTTAGTCCGGATGGTTTTGGCAGCCAGGGATTGATTGATATTGCGAATGAGCAGGATAACTTTAGTAAGTGGAAGAATGCGCAAACAGGTTTTGCTGTGGTAGATGCCGTGATGACGGAACTAAATCAAACCGGTTTCATCTCGAATATTGCGAGACAAACCGCTGCCTTATATCTGATCAATAATTTAGAAGTAAGCTGGGTTTTTGGCGCAGCGTATTTTGAAGAAAAGCTGATTGATTATAATCCTGCAAGTAATTGGGGCAACTGGGCTAATGTAGCCGGTGTAGGTAACGATCAGAAATCGAAAAGTGTTTTCGATCTTGATAAAAATATCAAAAACCTCGATCCAAAAGGCAATTACTCCTTAACTTGGGCATCATAGTTGTGAGGATTGAATTATAAAATGACTGAATGTTGAATGAGTGCATTTGGGTGATTGAATTTTAACAAATTTTGCCCATTTTTTGTATGTAAAGCCAGCTCATTTACTCACTTACTAATTTAAAACCCGCTCATTTATTTTAATCGAGATTTTTGCCATTTATATAAGGTAAAATTCTAATTTTGTAATGCTTATAGTAAATAGTTAATAATGGATAAATTATCTTATCTTAATGGCGCAAACGCCGAATATATAGAGTCTTTATATCAATCCTATCAACAAGATCCCGGGTCTGTTGAATTTGGCTGGCAGAAATTTTTCGAAGGTTTTGATTTTGGAAGAGGATCGGAGGCTCCTGCAGTAACGGCAGAAACGCCTGAACAATTTCTAAAAGAAGTTAATGTTTTAAACCTGATTGATGGTTATCGTAGTCGCGGGCACTTATTTACACATACCAATCCGGTTCGTGAAAGACGTAAACATTTGCCAACATTAGATCTGGCAAATTTTGGATTATCAGATGCTGATTTAGAAACGGTTTTCAACTCTGGTGTAGAGATTGGTATCGGTGCTGCAAAATTGAAAGATATTGTAGCCTTTTTAAAACAAACTTATGCACACTCAATCGGTGCAGAATATAAATTTTTACGCACACCGGAAGTGTTGAACTGGATTCAGCAAAAAATGGAAAGTGCACGTAATACACCCAATTTCTCAATCGATGAGAAAAAACGTATTCTCCGGAAATTAAACGAAGCGGTAAGTTTCGAAAATTTCCTAGGTACAAAATTTTTGGGTCAAAAACGTTTTTCATTAGAAGGTGCGGAAGCTTTAATTCCCGCTTTGGATTCAGTAATCGAAAAGGGTGCTGAACTGGGAATTGAAGAATTTGTAATTGGTATGGCTCACCGCGGTCGATTGAACGTGTTGGCCAATATCATGCAAAAAACATACAAAGATATTTTTGCTGAGTTTGAAGGTAAAAGCTACAATCCGGATACCCCATTTGGTGGCGACGTAAAATACCATCTGGGTTATTCTACAGATGTTACTACGGTTTCAGGTAAAAGTGTTCACTTAAGTTTATGCCCTAACCCATCACATTTGGAAACGGTTGATGGTGTGGTAGAAGGTATGAGCCGCTCGAAAATCGATTTCAAATATGGTGGCGATAACAGCCGTTTAGCACCAATTTTGATTCATGGTGATGCATCAGTTGCCGGACAAGGTATTGTTTACGAAGTAATTCAGATGGCAGGTCTTGAAGGTTATAAAACCGGTGGAACCATTCACCTGGTAATTAATAACCAGATTGGTTTTACCACCAATTATAAAGATGCCCGTACCAGTACCTATTGTACCGATATTGCTAAAGTAACTTTATCTCCGGTTTTCCACGTAAATGGTGATGATCCTGAAGCTTTGGTTTATGCGATTAACCTGGCAATGGAATACCGTCAGAAATATAAAAACGATGTTTTTATTGATATTCTTTGCTACCGTCGTTTCGGGCACAATGAGTCTGATGAACCTAAGTTTACCCAGCCGTTATTATACAAAACAATCGAAAAACACCCCAATCCAAGGGAAATTTATATTGATCAGTTAACTAAAGAAGGTAAGTTGGAAGCTGGTTTGGCAAAAGAAATGGAAAAAGATTTCCGTGGTATTTTGCAGGAACGCTTAAACGAAGCAAAGGAATATGTTGCAGGTAGTACCGAAGTTAAATTTGGTGGTGCATGGGCAGATTTGCGTATGGCAACGCCGAAAGATTTCGAATCTTCTCCTGTTACTGCTGTTAAAAAATCTACTTTGTTAGAAATTGGTAAACGCATTACTGCTTTGCCATCAAATAAAAAGTTCTTCAAAAAAATAGAAAAGCTATTTGCTGAACGTAGTAAAATGGTTAACGAAACCAATATTTTCGATTGGGCAATGGGCGAGCAGCTGGCTTATGGTACTCTGTTATCAGAAGGTAAACGTGTTCGTTTAAGCGGGCAGGATGTGGAGCGTGGTACTTTCTCTCATCGTCACGCCGTACTAACGCTTGAAGATAGTGAAGAAGAATATGTACCGTTGGCAAATATTTCTGATCAACAGGCATCATTTGATATTTACAATTCACACTTATCTGAATATGGTGTTTTAGGTTTCGAATATGGTTATGCCATGGCGAACCCAAATGCATTAACCATCTGGGAAGCGCAATTTGGTGATTTCTTTAATGGAGCACAAATCGTTGTAGATCAGTATATTGCAAGTGCAGAAACCAAATGGCAACGCGAAAACGGTTTGGTAATGTTATTGCCTCATGGTTACGAAGGCCAAGGACCAGAGCATTCATCAGCACGTATTGAGCGTTTTATGGAGCTTTGCGCCGATTACAACATGCAGGTAACCAATTGTACTACTCCGGCAAACTTCTTCCATGTATTACGCCGTCAGTTTAAACGCGATTTCCGTAAACCGTTGGTGGTATTTACGCCTAAAAGTTTATTGCGCCACCCTGCTTGTGTTTCTAAATTAGAAGAATTTACCGAAGGTGGTTTTAAAGAGGTAATTGATGATGTAAATGTTAAAGTTGCAGATGTAACGCGTATTGTTTTCTGTAGCGGTAAAATTTACTACGAATTGCTGGAGAAACAGCAGGCTGATAAAATCAAACATGTAGCCCTGGTTCGTGTAGAGCAGTTGTATCCGACTCCGGTTGATCAGATGGAGGCCGTCCAGACAAAATATAAAAATGCAAAAGAAATTTTCTGGGTGCAGGAAGAACCAGAGAACATGGGCGCATGGCCATATTTGTTCCGCAGGTTATACAAAACCGCATTAAAAGGTATTGATGTAATTTCGAGAAGAGAGAGCAGCAGTACGGCTACAGGTTTTGCAAAACAACATGCTAACCAACAGGCTTATATTTTGGCAAAAGCTTTAGAACTTCCTGTTAAACAAGAAGAAGTAAAGGAAGCGACCAAAAAGGCCAGTAAAAAAATGGCAGAAGCGGATTAGAAGTAGAAAGTTCCAGGGTTTAAGATAGAGGATTTAAGTAATCTACAATTTTAAACTTTCAATCTTAAAACATAATAACAACAAAAATTACAATTTTAAAAATATGAGTTTAGAGATAAAAGTTCCACCTGTTGGTGAATCGATAACCGAAGTTGTTTTATCACGTTGGATAAAAAACGATGGCGATGTTGTTGAAATGGATGAAGTTATTGCCGAATTAGAATCGGATAAAGCAACATTCGAATTAACTGCAGAACAAGCTGGAACTTTAAAAACCATAGCAGCCGAAGGCGATACTTTAGCCATTGGTGCAGTAGTTTGTAAAATTGAAGATGGTGGTGCTGCTCCAGCGAAAGCTGATGCGCCAAAGGCTGAAGAAAAGGCTGTTGTTGCTGAAGATAAAACTGCGGCTCCAGTTGCCGAAAAATCAGGCGAAAGTTATGCTACAGGAACTCCTTCTCCTGCTGCTGGTAAAATTCTTGCAGAAAAAGGCATTGATGCTGGTGCGGTGAAAGGTACTGGTGTAGATGGTCGTATTACTAAAGATGATGCGGTTAAGGCTGAGGCGGGTAAAAAACCAGATGCACCAAAAGCAAGTGCTCCGGTTGCAGCTGCTGCTCCTGCAGGTAGCCGTGGCGAACGTCGTGAGAAAATGTCTCCATTACGTAGAACGGTTGCAAAACGTTTAGTTGCTGTAAAAAATGAAACCGCAATGTTAACCACTTTCAATGAGGTTAACATGAAGCCGATTATGGATTTACGCGGAAAATATAAAGATCAGTTTAAAGAGAAATTTGGTGTTGGTTTAGGTTTTATGAGCTTTTTCACTAAAGCCGTTACCGAAGCATTAAAAGATTTCCCTGCAGTGAATGGTCGTATTGAAGGTGAAGAACTGGTATACAATGATTTCGCCGATATTTCTATCGCTGTTTCTGCGCCGAAAGGTTTAGTGGTTCCGGTGATCCGTAATGCGGAAAGCATGACTTTAGCTCAGATTGAAAAATCGGTGTTAGAATTGGCTTTAAAAGCACGTGATAGCAAATTAACCATCGAAGAAATGACTGGTGGAACATTCACCATTACTAACGGAGGCGTATTTGGTTCCATGATGTCGACTCCGATTATCAATGCACCACAATCCGCTATTTTAGGTATGCACAACATTGTTGAGCGTCCGGTAGCCGAAAAAGGTGAGGTGGTAATCCGTCCGATGATGTACGTTGCTTTATCTTACGATCACAGAATTATCGACGGACGTGAGTCGGTTGGTTTCCTGGTTCGGGTGAAACAATTGTTAGAAGACCCTGCTAGATTATTGTTAGGTATCTAAACCCTAAATCCCGATAAGTCGGGACTTTATATATTTATAAAGAAGTCAAGTTTTAATGGCCAATGCGCTAGAAAAACTTGACTTCTTTTTTTATACCCGAAAAATGAAATTAACGTTCAACTCAAAATTTCTCTTCATTTTTTTAGCGATATTCCTTATCGAAATTTTAATCGCAAAATATCTTCACGATGCATTTATCCGGCCTTTTGGTGGTGATGTTTTAGTGGTTGTATTAATTTACGCATTCTTCAGAATATTCTTAATTACCAATAATAAAAGACTTGCTTTAGGTGTATTGATTTTTTCTTTTGTTATCGAATTTTTACAGGCACTTCATTATGTAAATTGGTTGGGCCTGCAGGATAATAAGTTCTGGAGTATTGTTTTGGGGACTTATTTTTCTGTTTATGATTTGCTTGCTTATTTTGTTGGATATCTGATTTGTTTGTTTTTTAAGGATTGATCAGGTGTTGGTCTGGATTTGTAATCCGGACCTATTGCAATGCACTTTAACAGTTATGTTAATGAATCCACTTTCTAAGGATTAAAAATCCTTAGCTCAAAAGACGTGATTACAAATCCCGACTAACAATCAGGATTGAGGTAAAGCAATTTCTTATTTTGAAAGCGCTTTAATCGGTTTCAGATCCAATTGTTTAAATTCTACTTCACTACCTTCCGCCTGTAGGGCAATCTGGCCGCTATTTACTGTACAGTTTGTGCCATAATTTACCAAAGTACCGTTTACCCAAACTTTAACTTCATCATTTAAACATTGAATAACCATGGTATTCCATTCTCCGAGTGGTTTTTCACTGTCATCGGTTAAGTTTTTAATCCGGCGGAGTTTATTTCCATTTACGCCCCAGTTTTCTTGAGGGCCGCGTCTGGCAACCATATCAGGCACGGTAATGTCTTCTTCAATACACCAAAAATCGCCGGCATCTTTATGTTGCATTTGAACTTCAACTGATTTTGGGAACATGCCATACAGTGCTCTTGGAGTAGAGGCATGCACCAAAACGCCACAGTTACCAGGTTTGCCCGCAAAGCGGTATTGTACGGTTAACTGGTAATTTTTATAGATTTTATCGGTTATTAAATGTCCCCCTGGTGTACCCAAGCTTACCAACATTCCATTGCGGACAATAAATGGATTAATCGTATCGGGTTTTTTATCCATGGCAGGAACATCTACATGCCAGCCGCTTAGATTTTTTCCGTTAAAAAGGCTTTTTTGAGCAAATGTTGAACAACTTAATGTAATTAGCAGTAAAATCGCGTAGTAGAGTTTCATGGTATATTTGGTTTTTGTATTCCAAATATATTTTAAAAAATGATGAAATAATAGTGGTCAGAATAAAGTATAGGGAAATAATGTAAATGGTTGTCATCCTGAATGAAATGAAGGATCTTTATGGAGTGGACGCACTTCTGTATTTCTTTGACTAAGATTCTTCACTGCGTTCAGAATGACAAGTGGGGCTGCAACTTCAAGATCTGGTCTTAGCGTCTCGCTAAGACTCCAATTTCAGCAACTCTTCGTAAGCATCTCCCTCAATCCCTAACAGTTTTGCAAAGGCCGGTTCTGTTTTATAGCCTTGTTTTTTTAAGGAGATAACTTCCTGTCTGAATGCTTCTCCTTTTTCTAAAAGTAATTTATATTCAATTAACATGTGGCGGTAAGCATTTTGCATAGTAGTAGGTATGTTTTGTCCGAATACTTCTATTTCAAAACCATCAATGGTGAAATTTGCTTTAACGGCTTCAAATTTAGTGCTTTCGTGAATAGTGAAGTTCTTTTCATTGCCAAATAGGGTATTTAGTTGAACAATGAACTCACCTTTATCCGAAACTTCGCAGATCACATCCAGGTCGCTGTTTTCGATGTCGATATTGATTGGTATAGTACCCACCAGGATTGGATGGTAAAGGTTAAGCTTTTCTAAAACCCGATTGCATGTTAACATCTGATAAGCCTTAAGTTGCCTCTCATTGCCGGACTTTAGATAAGATATATCGAGGAAGTTGATCATCGTTCTTTATATTTAGCTTTAGGTTGGTGGGCCACTGACCTTGGAATTCGGATTTTTTTTAATGCCTATTACTTACCAAACTCTTGTTGGTTGGTTTGACACCAATTAATAGAGAGGTGCAACTAACCAATGGGTTTTATTCTAATTGCACGAAAGATCCTGAAATAAATTCAGGATGACGAACCGACTGATTTATATTATCGCTTAAATAAATCTGTTTACTTATTTAGCGTGACAGCGACAATAGAATTTAATTCAACATAAACAATGGGCAATTGCTTTTTTTCTTTCTTGCAGGATCAAAGTTACTAAACCCGATAGGATGAATGCCAATGCTTTCTGGTATTATCCTGATTTTTTTGATGAAACACAGTTAGAGCACAGGCCTCATTGGCAGTAAGGATACCGGGAACAGACTTAAATAGCTGCTGCTGTACCTGCTTTCCAAAAGAATCTAATGTATTTGTCTTATTGGTCGGCGTGATACCAACCAATAGGATTTAGATAAAAAAGCCCATCTCAATTAAGAAATGGGCTTTTCAATATTATAGGCAAAGATGCTGAAACGAGTTCAGCACGACGAGTAGTTTATTTAATCTTCTACAATTTCACTGTTGATGCTTACCTCATCTTTTACATCTTCTTTAAAGTAGTTTTTCTGGAAGATGAGGATTAGTATCACACCAACTGAAATGGCTGCATCTGCGAGGTTAAAAACAGGTCTGAAGAAAACAAATTCTTCTCCTCCCCAAATCGGTAACCAGCTAGGGAAATGGCCTTCTGCAATTGGAAAGTAGAACATATCTACCACACGACCATGAAACCAGCTTTCGTAGCCATAAATCTTTCCGTAAAATACAGAATCGATAATGTTTCCTAATGCACCAGAAAAAATCAGTGCCACATTTAGGATTAAACCACGATGATATTTATGCTTAATTAGATAATGTAAGCCATAACCGATTCCTGCAACAGCGGCAATACGGAAAAGCGATAAGGCTAGTTTGCCAAATTCGCCACCAAACTCCATTCCAAAGGCCATCCCATTATTTTCGGTAAAATGGATAATAAACCATTTACCAATAATATGGAACTCCTGTCCAAGGTACATGTGTGTTTTAACCCAGGTTTTAACCAGCTGGTCGGCCAGTAAAACCAAAAAGATAACAATTAAAGGTTTTGTATAGCCTTTCATTAACTCTGCTTTAATTTAGCTTCCATGCTTAAAGTAGCATGAGGAACCGCACGTAAACGCTCTTTTTGGATTAATTTTCCGGTTTCGCGGCAAATACCATAAGTTTTGTTCTCGATACGTACTAATGCATTCTCCAGGTTGTCAATAAATTTTTTCTGACGTGCAGCCAATTGATTGATCTGCTCTTTTTCCATTGTTGCAGAACCGTCTTCCAATGTTTTGTATGCACCTGAAGTATCTTCGGTTCCGTTGGCATTTGGATTACTTAAAGAAGTGGTTAAAGAGTTAAGTTCCTCTTTCGCCATGCGTAATTTATCTTGAATTAATTCTTTAAATTCTTGTAATTCACTGTCTGAGTAGCGTGTTTTGTTGCTGTTTTCCATGTTTTTAATTTAGTTTTCTAATATATGGATTTATATTTTAGTTACTGAAATGCTTAAGTCAACATCATCAATAACGATTTTGTTTGCATTATTTACAGTATCTGTTAATTCTAATTCATCGGCCAATATTTCTGCGCAAATGTAATCCTTGTTTTTAGCAACTGCGCTGGCCACCAAGTTATCATTTTGTAATGAAACTTTAATCCTATCGGTTACTTCGAAGTTTAATTCTTTTCGCAAATTCTGGATACGATTAACCAACTCGCGAGAAATACCTTCTTGTTTCAGTTCTTCTGAAATGGTAACATCCAAAGCCACAGTTAGACTGCCCAGGTTGGTTACCTGCCATCCCGGAATATCTTCGGCAAAAACCTCTACATCATCATTTATGTTGATGGTAAATTCTTCTCCATTGCTTCCAACTACGATGATGAAACCATCACTTTCTAAACGCTGGATGTCATCCTGATTTGAGTTTTCTAAAGCCTGTTTAACCAGGCTCATGTCTTTACCTACTTTTTTACCTAACGATTTAAAGTTAGGTTTCAGCTTTTTCTTAACAATGCCATGCGTATCAGTAATAAACTCGATATGTTTTACATTCGTTTCGGAAAGGATATAATCTGCAACCTTTGATATTTTTTGTTCAAAATCGCCACTTAAAGATGGAATTAAGATTTTTTCGAGTGGTTGACGTACATTAATGCCCGATTTTTTACGGAGCGATAAAACCATTGATGAAATATCCTGGGCGTAAACCATACGCTCGTTCAAATCGGTATCGATTAAACTTTGATCAGCCTCTTTCCATAAAGTTAAGTGGACAGATTGTTCTGCATGTGCATCGGTAACAGTTAAGTTTCTGTATAACCAATCAGCAAAGAAAGGTGCAACAGGACTCATCAACTGTGCTAAGGTTTCTAAACAGGTATATAATGTTTCGTAAGCTGCACGTTTATCATCTGTCATTTCGCCTTTCCAGAAACGGCGGCGACTTAACCTGATGTACCAGTTACTCAAATGTTCATCAACAAAAGCCTGAATAGCACGGGTAGCTTTTGTTGGTTCGTAAGTGTTGTAACTTTCATCAACTTCGTTAATTAAGGTTTGCAATAACGAAAGAATCCAACGGTCTAATTCCGTTCTGTCTTCCACTTTGCTTAAATTATTTTTATCGATCTCGAATTTATCGATATTGGCATACAAGGCGAAGAAAGCATAGGTGTTGTAAAGTGTTCCGAAGAATTTACGGCGCACTTCAGCAATTCCGTCAATGTCAAATTTCAGGTTATCCCAGGGATTTGCATTAGAAATCATGTACCAACGCGTTGCATCAGCACCGTATTCATTAATGGTTTGGAATGGATCGGCTGCATTGCCCAAACGTTTAGACATTTTTTGCCCGTTTTTGTCTAGTACCAGTCCATTCGAAACTACGTTCTTGTACGCTACTTTATCGAAAACCAATGTAGAGATGGCATGTAAGGTATAAAACCAGCCACGGGTTTGATCCACACCTTCGGCAATGAAATCTGCTGGGAAATCTTCATTTCCATCGATTGTTTCTTTGTTTTCAAAAGGGTAGTGCCACTGCGCATAAGGCATAGCACCAGAATCAAACCAAACATCAATTAAATCACTTTCGCGGCTCATCGGTTTGCCTGATGGAGATACTAAAACAATCTTATCCACTACATTTTTATGTAAGTCGATCAAATCATAGTTCTCTTCAGACATGTTTCCGATTTCGAATCCCTTAAAAGGATTTTCTTTCTGGAAACCAGCTGTTATAGATTTTTCAATGGCGTTATAAAGTTCCTCAACAGAGCCAATTAATACTTCTTCCTTTTTATCTTCAGTTCTCCAGATCGGCAAAGGAATTCCCCAGTATCTCGAACGTGATAAGTTCCAGTCGTTAGCGTTTTTAAGCCAGTTTCCAAAACGACCTTCGCCAGTCGATTTTGGTTTCCAGTTAATGGTTTCATTGAGGTCGAACATTCTGTCTTTAACATCCGTAACTTTAATAAACCATGAATCTAAGGGATAATATAAAAGTGGTTCATCAGTTCTCCAGCTGTGTGGGTAACTGTGGACATATTTTTCTACTTTAAAAGCTTTATTTTCTTCTTTTAATAAAATAGCAATTTCTACATCAACCGATTTTTCAGGTGCTTCGCCAGCATTGTAATACTCGTTCTTTACATATTTACCTGCAAAAGGACCAACATGATTGGTGAATTTACCCTGTAGATCTACTAACGGAACGGGGGTATCATTTTCGTCTAATACCAGCATTGGCGGTACTTCAGGAGTAGCTTCCTTAGCTACTTTAGCATCATCTGCACCAAAAGTAGGAGCGGTATGCACAATACCGGTACCATCTTCTGTAGTCACAAAATCGCCGGAAATTACCCTAAAAGCATTTTCTGGATGCGTATAAGGTAATGCATAGGTTAAAAGTTGTTCATATCTAATGCCAACCAATTCAGTTCCTTTGCATTCTGCAAGTATTTGGAATGGGATTTTTTTGTCGCCAGCTTTAAAATTTGTAAAATCCTCATCTTCATTGCTTTCAAAGAAAATTTTACTGAACTGCTTCCCAACCAGGTTTTTTGCCAGAATTACATTTGTTGGCAAGAAGGTGTACTGGTTAAACGTTTTGACTAAAACATAGTCAATTTTTGGTCCAACCGTTAAAGCAGTGTTTGATGGTAAAGTCCATGGTGTAGTTGTCCATGCCAATAAATAAATATCATCAAATCCCTGTAAGAAGCTTGGTAACGTATCGGCTAATGCTTTAAACTGCGCAACAATTGTAGTGTCAGTAACATCCCGGTAAGCGCCAGGCTGATTTACCTCATGCGAACTCAATCCTGTTCCGGCTTTCGGAGAATAAGGTTGGATGGTATAACCTTTATAGATTAGTCCTTTATCGTAAATCTGCTTTAAAAGCCACCATACCGACTCCATGTATTTCGACTTATAGGTAATGTATGGATCATCCATATCTACCCAATAGCCCATTTTTTCAGTCAATTCGTTCCACACATCAGTGTAACGCATTACTGTTTTTTTACAAGCTTCGTTATAATCTTCAATAGAAATGGTTTTACCAATATCTTCTTTAGTAATTCCTAATTCTTTTTCGGTTCCAAGTTCAACAGGCAGGCCATGTGTATCCCAACCCGCTTTTCTTTTCACCTGGTAACCCTTAATTGTTTTATAGCGGCAAAAAATATCTTTAATTGCACGCGCCATTACGTGGTGGATTCCCGGCATGCCATTGGCAGACGGTGGGCCTTCGTAAAAGGTAAACGGATTAGATTTCGGACGGGAAGAAATACTTTTTTCAAAGATATTTTCCTTTTTCCAAAAATCCAGTATTTCTTGCCCTATTTTGGCAAGTTCCAATTGTTTAAATTCGCTATACATCAATCAAGTACCTCAAAAAATTAAAGGTTGCAAAGTTAACAGAATTGACTGAATTTTGGTAGTTTTGGTGTAAATACTTTTAACGTGAAATTATTTAATATCGGGCTTACACTGATGATTGTTGCCGTAATAGCCTTGCCAATTGTTGCGGTAATAAGTCCTTCAGACCGGGATTTTGTACTTTATGCTTTTTATTTCTGCGGCTTGCTCGAACTAATTGGGCTAATTTTTGTTTTAATCCACATTGTAACACTAAAAAGAAAGAATCCATGATCAAGCTGTTAAAATTGCAGAAAGCCGTTTTCCTACTCATCGCTGGCGTACTTTCTTTTATTGCCTACAAAATTTTAGATGCTTACGAAGTAAAGGGAAGCATCTATCTTCAAATGCTGGCCGGTGTATTTATCATCATTGGTGCTTTGTGGTTGTTATATCCAATTTTATTCGCTAAAAAAGATAAAGATGGCAATGCCGAAATCATTACTGACCCAACAGTTGAGGTTCCGGTAGATGAAGAGGATCAAAAGCCTGCAACAGAATAAACCTCACCCTATCTACGCTTTTTGCTTTATCATCTGTCTGTTCGGTCCCTCTCCTCAAGGAGAGGGATGCATAGTTTCTGCGTCTAACTATTAACTTGCATAGGGAGAGGTTTTGGAAAGCAATGCCTGTATCATTTTTAATGTTCGTCCTGCTGTACGTTTGTCAGATGAAAAATCGGGATCGCTTCCATCAGGTTTAGGTAACCTGGGTATGTAAGAAGTTGGGGAGCTTTCTTCACATCTCTAGCTAGGTGTCTTTGAGCTTAGATGTTCTCATATGTCTTATATGGTTTTAAAAAAGGTTTTTGGAAAGCAATGCCTGTATTTCATTTTAGTATTAGTCCTGCTGTACGCTTGTCCCGATGAAAAATCGGGATCGCTGCCATCAGGTTTAGATAACCTGGGTATGTGTAAGAAATAAAGATATTCCTTTTCAAAGGCATTAAATGTTTTTAAAAAAAAATAAAATCTGCCTTGGGGTAAATCCCTTTTGAGTTGTATTAACTCTAAATAACAAATTTTGTAGATTTATGAATCTATGTCTGACTTAGATTTTTTGTTATGAATGGACTGGCATTTGCCACTTTTTCTTACTTGATCGTTATACGGATCCCATGACTTTGGCGCGTCTCCGCGTACCGAAAACATAGCTTATGTTTCGTGAGGACACGAACCATGGAAGACTTTTATCAAAATAAAATAGCCTTGGGTTTAAACCCAAGGCTTTGAATGATATCTATTCTGTTCAGGTTAAGCCACCGGAACTCCAAACTGCTAACTGAAAACTCCCAACTCATTAATGGTCAAACTCGCCTGCATTCTTCGCCGATTCTTCATCAGATACCGGTTTTCTTACCTTCTTTTTATCCAGCCATAAAACCAGTGCCGGCAATAGTGTTAAATTGAAAATTAAGGCTACCAATAAGGTGATGGATAGGAGCAAGCCCAGCACTACCGTTCCTCCAAAAGTAGAGGCGGTGAATATTCCAAAACCGAAGAATAAGATTAAAGCAATATGCGTCATGCTTACACCTGTTTCGGTAATGGTATCCGTAATTACCTTAGGTACACTGAAATTGGTCAGGTTTAATTCCTGTTGATAACGTGTTAAGAAATAAATGGTCTGATCGGATGCCAAACCAAAGGCAATTGTGAAAATTAATATGGTCGAAGGTTTTAAGGAAATTCCAAAATAACCCATAATTCCTGCGGTAATAATTAAAGGAACAATGTTCGGAAGCAAGGAAATGAACATTATGCCCAAGCTCTTAAACTGTGCCAGCCTTAAAAGAGAAATCAATACGATGGCAAGCGCAATACTTTCTACCAGGTGCCTTAACATATAATCCGTCCCCTTAGAAAAGATAATGCTTGATCCGGTCAGCTCTACATCAAATTTAGATGGAGGCAAAATACTATCGATACGCGGTTTTAACTCGGCCATAATGGCGTCCAAACGTTTAGAGCCAACATCAGCCATTTGAAAACTGATCCTTGTACTTTGATTTCCTTTACTGATAAAGTTGGTTAACAAACTTGCATTTCCTTTACCGCCATTGGCAATGTAGGCTAGGATAAAGTTCTTTTCTAAATTGTCTGGTAAACGAAAAAAGGTAGAGTCATTATTGTAGAATGCCTGAGTAGCATATTTTAGCCCCATGTTTACCGAAATAGAACGCGAAAACTCAGGATAGGCAGAAATCATCTTCTCCAGCTTTTCCATTCTTTTCAGATTGGTTAGGTTGAAAACTCCGTTCTTTTTCTTGGTATCTACACTTACTTCCAAAGGTAAAATACCTTCAAAATTTTTCTCAAAGAACTTTAAATCTGTTAAAATTTCGGAGTTTTTAGGCAGGTCATCAACCACATAACCGTTTACATTTATTTTCATCACTCCAATAAAGGCAATGATGGAGATGATAAGCGTTCCGATATAAATTAATCCACTCTTATTTTGAACAAGTGTATCGGTTTTAACTAATAGTTTATGCAAAAAGCCTTCCTCAACATGGTTTTGCGCTTTTAGTTTTGGCGCTGGTAAGTAGCTGAAAATAATTGGAATTAAACACAAACACATTAACCAGGTAACCATTACGTTAATAGAGGCTACACTGCCGAATTGCATCAATAACTCACTTCCGGTAAAGTATAACACCCCAAATCCGATAGCTGCAGTAATGTTAGCAATCAATGTGGTGATGGCGATCCGCTCGATGGTTATGCTTAAAGCTTTTTGTTTATCGCCATGCTTTCTGAGCTCATTCTGATATTTATTTAACAATAAAATACTGTTAGGAATACCAATAATTACAATAAGTGGTGGAATCAGTCCCGTTAAAATGGTCAGTTCAAAACCGAACAATACTAAAGTACCAATGCTCCAGATTACACCCATTACTACCACTAAAATAGGGAAGAATACGGCATAAAATTTCTTGAAGAAAAACAATAGGATTAATGCCGAAACCAGGATTGAAAGGCCCAGAAACAATACAAATTCGTTACTCACCAGTTTACTTACTGCTGTACGGATATAAGGCAGGCCTGAAATATGCACCTGAATTTTAGTAGATGCCTGAAAAGCTCTTGCTTTAGCTTCAATTTCCTTTAAAATGGGATTGCGTTCGGCAGTATTCAGGATTTTGGTATCGAAAGTGATGGCCATTAATGTGGCATTCTGACGGTTGTAAACCAATCCTTCAAAAAACGGATTACTATAAATGGTATTCCTGATCGAATCCATTTCAGCATCGGTTTTAACCAGACCACCAGGTAATGGCTTTAAAACAAATTTTTGGTTTACAGTGTCTTTTTCGAGTTGAAAAATACGTCCTGAAGATAAAACCTGTTTAATGCCCTTTAATTTCTGAATATCGTTCGAAAGCTGAACCCATTGGTTGTACACTTCTTTTTTGAAAATATCAGGCGATTGTATTCCCACCACCATTACACTTCCATCTTCACCAAACGTTTTCTTAAAAGCGTTATACTTCACAAAAGCACTATCGGTAACCGGCAGGATCTTGCTCCCAGTGTAAGAGAGTTTTACATTTTTGGCCTGATAAGCCATGAAAATTGTTCCTAATACAAAAAATACGATGATTGCGATACGGTTCTGAAGAATAAATCTCGATAGCTTAACCCACATGTGCAGCTTAGTTTTAATAATATTAAAGGCAAAACTAATCTTATTTGTAAAACCTGATTACTTTTCGCACAATTAAATTTGCACAAATAACATACTTTTGAAAAAATTGTTTTAATCGGATGTTGCACAAAGTTAGAGGCATTGTTTTAAAGACTACAAACTACAGCGAAAGCAGTGTGGTGGTGCAGGTACTTACCGATAAATTTGGTATGCAGTCTTACCTCATTAATGGTGTTAAAAAACCAAAAGCGAAGATAAAGATGAACATGCTGCAATCGCTGCATTTGCTTGATATGGTGGTTTATCATAAAGCAAATACCAATATTCAGAGGATATCGGAAGTTCGGCAAACACCTGTTTTTAAAAGTATCCCTTACGATATGATTAAAACCAGTATCGTTATTTTTTTAAATGAGGTACTGTATAAAAGTATCAGACAACAATCAGCAGATGAAAGTTTATTCGACTACATTTTCAATTCGATAGCCTGGTTTGACGAAGTGGAAGAGATAAACCCAAATTTTCATTTATCCTTTTTATTAAAGCTTACCCGTTTTTTAGGCTTTTCGCCCAATGAGAAAAGAAGAACCGATCAGATTTATTTCGATCTGCAGGAGGGAGCGTTTACCTCCAGGCTACCAATCCACTCCAATTATTTACAATTAGAGGATGCGATAGGTTTTATTTCGTTGTTTGATTCACCGCTCGAAAAAGTTTCTGAAATAAAGTTAAGCAATACCCAACGGCGCTTTTTGTTAGATAAGGTATTGGTTTTCTATACCTTACATACAGCTTCTTTTGGGGTGGTGCAATCACACAAAATCCTCGAAACTTTGTTAAGTTGAAAAAAAAGAAAAAAAGATTTGCAGAACAGTTTTATAGCGCTATATTTGCATTCCCAAACGGAGGATGGGGCATTAAGTTTGACAAAATTATAAAAGGGAAATTAGCTCAGCTGGTTCAGAGCACCTCGTTTACACCGAGGGGGTCGGGGGTTCGAACCCCTCATTTCCCACTAAGCCTTTCAGTATACTGGAAGGCTTTTTTATCAAACTTTGAAATACACCTGAAAAGGGAAATTAGCTCAGCTGGTTCAGAGCATCCCGACATTATTAGTCGGGAGGGTCGGATCGAAAAGGCCGAGATGATTTTAAAACATTACCAATAGGGAAATTAGCTCAGCTGGTTCAGAGCACCTCGTTTACACCGAGGGGGTCGGGGGTTCGAACCCCTCATTTCCCACAACAAAAAGC
Source organism: Pedobacter alluvionis (assembly GCF_003664035.1). GTDB lineage: Bacteria > Bacteroidota > Bacteroidia > Sphingobacteriales > Sphingobacteriaceae > Pedobacter > Pedobacter alluvionis. The sequence continues at coordinate 644,184 of NZ_RCCK01000011.1, read as the reverse complement.
CTTTCAATTTATTGAGAGGCTTTTTTATTGCTATTTATGGAAGTAGCTCAGCTGGTTTAGCGCACCTCGTTTACACCAAGTGGGGCGTCCCGATTTCCAATCGGGATCATTTTCCACCGAAGCTTATCATGAAACTGTAAGGCTTTTTTTTGCGCTATCATTCTGAACGAAGTGAAGAATCCTTAACGCCTAAAATATCACCTGTGATTGATTCCTTTTAAGTTCAAGATCATTCCCTTAAAGATTCTTCACTGCGTTCAGAATGACAATTTTGAGTTAAATCGCTAAACAATACTACTAAGGTTCTAATAATGAGTATCAATTATTTTAACCAATATTATTTACCTTATTCAATTATATATCCGAAATTGCCTGACGATAAACAGTAGCAAATGCTCGGTAAAATAATCAGGTTTATATTTTTTGGAAACTACTTTGTAGGCATTCTGGCTGTTGCCCTTACACTCGAGGCTACTCTCCAATTAAGGTTGCCATTTAATTCATTAAATTACTACCTGTTGTTGTTTTTGGCACCGACTATTTATTATACCTACGCTTACAATAAGGTTTCTACTGCACCATCCACCACCAATCCCCGTAACCAGTGGTATTTCGAGCATAAGAAATTTATCAATTGGAGTCAGGCAGTGCTTTTTATTTCTTGCATGCTGTTGGCCATTAATCTACTTTACCAAAACTTTCAGCATATTCTGGCACTTCCGCTCAGTTATTGGATAGCCATTGTAATTATCATTATTGCAGGAGGTTTATACTACGGTTTATTGCCTAAATCTTTCTTAAAATTCAATCTGCGCAATACCGGTTGGTTAAAAGCTTTCGTCATCGGTTTTGTTTGGGCCTGTTGTGCCAATGTACTGCCCTTAATTATGCTTAAAATTGAAACAGGGGTAGGCTATCATGATTCCGTGCTTTGGACCTGGCTGTTTATTAAAAACTGGATGTTCTGCACGGTAAACGCAATCATTTTCGACATTAAAGATTATCCCACCGATGCCAATAAACATTTAAGGACTTTTGTAGTGCGATACGGCCTGAGGAGAACAATTTTTAATATTTTGATTCCGCTGTTAATTATTGGTTTAATCTCGCTAGGCATATTTGCCAGTTACAAAGGCTTCGGAATACCGCAGGTTTTATTTAATATTCTGCCATTTATATTAACCATTTACGTGGCCTATTCTATGCACAGGAGAAAAAACATCCTCTATTATCTGATGGTAATTGATGGACTCATCCTGTTTAAGGCAATATGCGGGATAATCGGGATGCAGTTTGTGCATTAAACATAAAGACCAAAGAGTAAAGGCCAAAGCGTATATTACATTTGAGAGGTCTGTCTTGATACTTGATTCTCAATACTTGATACTCCATACCTGATACAATGAATAACAACTACGATAAAATAGCCAATCATTACGATACCTTAAGCCGTTTGGTGTTTTTTAAATCGCAGGTTAATGCGCAGATCAATCAGCTACAGTATATTCCAAAAGATAGCTCAGTTTTAATTGTAGGTGGTGGAACAGGGTGGATTTTGGAAGAACTTGCAAAAATATATTCCAGTGGCTTAAAGCTAGTTTACGTGGAAATATCAGCTAAAATGATAGCACTTTCTCAAAAACGGAACTGTAAAAGCAACCAGGTCGAATTTGTGAATCTTGGCATTGAGGATTTTAGAACGGATACCATATTTGATGTGATTTTAACACCGTTTCTTTTCGATAATTTCGCAGAGCAACGGGCCGCAAAAGTATTTGAACAATTGAATGCGTGTTTGAAAAAAGATGGCCTGTGGTTTTTGGTCGATTTTGCGCTAAACAAAAATAATGGGAACTGGTGGAAATGGCTGTTGCTCAAATCGATGTACAGCTTTTTTAAATTACTGGGAATTGTAGAGGCAAATCACCTGATCGACATGAATCCTTACTTTATAAATGCAGGTTACAAGATCTTAGAACTGCGTTTTTATTATGGGAACTTCATTAAGGCGGTAATTTTCAAAAAATAAAATGACATTCAATTAGTGCATCAATGTTGCATTTGTAATCTTAATTCGGATATTTGTATGAAAAGATAAGAATATGGATTTTGATGTAATTATAATTGGAGGTAGCTATGCTGGTTTATCTGCCGCATTAACTTTAGGCCGTTCAACCCGGAATGTTCTGATAATCGATGCCGACAAACCCTGTAACAGGCAAACCCCTCATTCGCATAATTTTTTGACGCATGATGGCGACCGGCCAGCCGAAATTTCCAAGGTAGCAAAAGCCGAAGTGTTAAAATATTCAACGGTTAAATTTTTAAATGCAAAAGCCGATTCAGCTAAACAAATGGAAGGTGGATTTAGTGTTGGGCTGGAAGATGGAAAATATTTTACTTCTCGTAAATTATTATTGGCCACAGGTTTAAAAGATATGCTGCCCGATATTAAAGGATTGGCAGCATGCTGGGCCATTTCTGCTATCCATTGTCCTTATTGCCATGGCTACGAAGTAAAAAATGAAAAAGTAGGCCTGTTAATGAATGGCGAGCATGCATTTGAGATGGCCAAAAACCTTCACCTTTGGAATAAAGATTTAAGCATTTTAACCAATGGGAAATCGGAATTTACAGCCGAGCAAACCGAAAAACTAAAGTCTAAATCGATTACTGTTTTAGAAGAGGAGATTACTGAACTGGAACACCAAAATGGTCAGCTAGAAAACATTGTTTTTACAAGTGGAGATAAGATAGCCTTTAAAGCAATTTACGTTAAACCTGAAATAGAACAGCACGTAAATTTTAGTGAACAGCTCGGATTCGAATTAACAGATCTAAAAACGATAAAAGTAGATGAGCAGCAGGAAACTACTGCAAAGGGCGTTTATGCCGCAGGAGATTGTGCAACCTTGTTCAGGTCGTTATCGATTGTTACAGCCGCTGGAACCGTGGCCGCAGTGATGATAAATAAAGCATTAATTTCTGAAGATTTTTGATCAATCATCGGAAATTAAAATAAGATGGCGCCAATAATAGTGACAATAAACATCGCAGCCATTACGATTCTGTCAGCAGTAATCCATTGGTCTTTTGTAAGTGGTGTTGCAACTTTTTTTACGGTTTCAGCTTTGTGTCTCGAAAGTCTGAAAAGTGATGTGTCTAATTTAATAATCATGGGATAATGTTTTAATAGGGTTGATTTTATTAAGGCAAATCCCAAGCCAAAAATTCAGAAAAATGTTAAATTGTGGATAACTAATATTTTTTCTTAACGAATTGATATTTATGCGGTTGTAAATACGACTTATGATTAAAAAAGGGCAATCAACTTGTTGGATATTCCATACAACCAGACTGCCCAATATGTATAGTAATATTTTATTGTGGCTTTTCGACCTGCTTTGCTACAGCATTTAATTTACTGTTCTTTTTACCATAGCCGAAGTAAATTGCTAATCCAATAATCAACCATACCGCTAGTCTAACCCAGGTTTCCCATGGTAGAAATACCATCATGGCAATACAGGTTAAAATGCCCAGAATTGGGATTAGAGGCACCAAAGGTACCCTAAATGGACGTTTGGCTTCAGGATCTGTTTTTCTTAAGATCAGGATGCCTACGCAAACCATTAAAAAGGCCAGTAGGGTGCCAATGCTGGTCATTTCGCCTACTACATTCATGGGTACAAATGCAGCAAAAAGTCCAATAAATACACAAAGTATAATGTTCGATTTATATGGTGTTTTAAATTTTGCATGTACATCAGAGAACATTTTTGGCAATAATCCATCTTTACTGATGGAATAAAACATTCGCGATTGCGCCATTAAATCGATTAAAATTACTGAAGTATAGCCGATCAGGATAGCCAGAATAATAGCCTGACTTAACCATGCATAAGGAGTTTTTTCGATGGCTATAGCTACCGGAGCGCCGCTATTGGCAAATTCTTTGTAATTGGCCAACCCTGTCATTACATGACCGAACAATCCGAATAAAACAGTACAAACCACCAATGAGCCAATGATGCCGATCGGTAAATCTCTCGCCGGGTTTTTGGTTTCCTGTGCGGAAGCGGCAACGGCATCAAAACCAATAAATACAAAAAATACCAGTCCGGCGCCGCGTAATACACCGCTCCAGCCAAACTGACCAAATGTTCCTGTATTTTCGGGGATATAAGGATGATAATTTGCCGGATCAATATATTGCCAACCTAAAGCAATAAAAACTAAAACTACACCCACTTTAAGAAACACAATAATTCCATTTACAATGGCCGAGCCTTTGGTGCCACGGATGAGTATGGCCGTCATTAATACCACAACCAATGCTGCGGGAATGTTAATAATGCCATTAACAGTAGAGCCATCGGCAAGTTTAGCGGTTTCGAAAGGAGATAAGGTTAGCTGCGGGGGAAGATAAATGTGTAAGCTGGCTAAAAACCGGGTTAAATACTGCGACCAGCTAATGGCTACAGTTGCGCAACCCACAGAATATTCCAATACCAGATCCCAACCAATAATCCAGGCGAAAAGTTCGCCCATGGTGGCATAAGAATAGGTATAAGCACTACCTGCAACGGGAATCATAGAGGCAAATTCTGCATAACATAGTGCCGCAAAACCACAGCCTAAAGCGGCAATTATAAATGATAGGGTAACCGCAGGACCGGAATGATTGGCTGCTGCCAAACCCGTAATCGAAAATAAACCTGCCCCAAGCGTTAAGCCAACACCAATTAAAATCAGGTTGATGGGGCCTAAGGTTCTTTTAAGCGTTCCTTCGCCGCTTTCGTTTGCCTCGGTAACAATGCTGGCAATAGATTTCTTCATGAAAATAAGTTAAGACGCTGCAAAATTATTAAAATATATTAAATCTATCGTATTTATGTATTTAATTCCTATGGCTAAATTCCGCAGTCTGAAATGGGCTTTTGTGATAGAAGACTTCGGAATTTAAAGGGCTTTAGGGAAATCTGTGGCCGCGCCAGGCTGACTTACGAAGTTTCCTTAACACCAAGCTGGACAAACTTCGTAAGTCTGAGCGCTCGGAGTACCAGCCCTTAATGTTATACGTTAGGCCATTGGCACAGGTAAAATAATTTAACCATAGATAAAAAAATCCGTGTTTATCTGTGTAGATCTGTGGTTAAAAATACATCATACCAACCCCTCCCAAATAAACCTGATAGAACCAAATAGCTCCCGATTTTAAGGCAGGCCAACTTACAAAGTTTAACAGGCATGGGCAGGGCAAACTTCGTAAATTTAGCACAGGCGAAATCGGGACTATAGGTGATAGCAGGACGGCAAAAACCGAAGCATTACAGAACCTTGCTTTTCAAAAAAACATCAAAAATTTTCAGCTTTTACAGAATTATTTCCAAATCACAAAATTTAATTTAAAATTATATAATTGATAATCAATATTTTAAGAAGCTACTTTGATTTATTTTAGTACTATGTATTGCATAGTAGTATATAAAACATATATCTTTGTTATATGATAGCAGAAAATACGCAAACGCAAATGCGGAAGGGAATTCTGGAATACTGTGTTTTATCAATCATCTCACGGGGCGAAATTTATGCTTCGGATATTATTGCCGAATTAAGGGCGGCAAAGCTATTGGTGGTTGAGGGTACATTATATCCATTATTAACCAGGCTTAAAAACAACGGTTTGTTAAGCTACAACTGGGTAGAGTCTACCTCGGGCCCACCGCGTAAATATTATACCTTAACCGAAGATGGTCGGGGCATTTTATCACAATTAGATCAAACCTGGCAGGAGCTGGCTTATGCTGTAGGTATTTCACAAAAAGGAGCCAATTCATAATTAGTAAAAAAGGAAATGGAAAAGACCATCATCATCAATATAGGAAACACAATTATTCACATTGAAGAAAGTGCATACGAACGCTTAAAGGCCTACCTGAACGAAGTAAAACACTATTTTGCCAACCATGCAGATGACCTTGAAATTGTAACGGATATTGAAAACCGGATTGCAGAGCTGCTGACTGAACAATTGGAAGAACAGAAAAAACAGGTGGTAGATTCGGCCAATGTGAACGCTGTGATTGCGCAAATGGGCAGGGTACAGGATTTTGATACTGTAGAAGAAGGTGAGGAAGAACCTGTAATTAACAGTACCTACCAACACCAGTATGTAGAGAAAAAATTATACCGCGATATGGACGACCGTGTGGTTGCAGGTGTTTGCGCCGGTATTGCACACTTTGTAAATGCAGACCCTAAATGGATCAGGCTGGCAACGTTACTGATCAGTTTTGCGGGTGGATTTGGAATATTGGTATACGCCATACTCTGGATCATCATGCCTAAAGCAAAATCCCGGATTGAACGCATGGAGATGAAAGGCGAGCCTGCAAACCTTCAGGGATTTCAAAAGAACCTGGACGAAGAATTACAAGCGGTTAAAGAACGTTTAGGAGAGGTAAACAAACATGCCCAACCAATATTTGCCCGCCTGGGGATTTTTATTGGTGAGTTTTTCGAATGGCTTGGTCGCTTTATTTCAGGTACCGGTAAGGTTATTTTTAAAGTAATTGCAGGTTTCATTATTGTTTTTGGCGTACTCTTTTTACTTACTTTAATTATTGGTACAGCTGCTTTTCAGGGATTTTGGGATGCGAGTATTTACGAATATTTCCCTTTCTCTATTATCAATGAAGGCAATAGGGGGGCAATTTTATTTGGTGCATTTATTGTTTGCTTTGTACCGGTTTTGGCTCTGGTATTATTCTCGATCAGGGTAGCTTTTAACAAACAGGCCATTAATAAAACACTTTCTTTCGCTTTGTTAATTATCTGGTTAGCTGGTGTGGCTATAACAGGTTATCAGGCGGCCAAAATTTCATCAGAATTTAAGCAACATGCAGAGTTAACACAAACAACCGACCTGAAAGCTTATCCGGTATATACCATCAATATCGATAAAAGTAAATATTTCAGTAAAGAAGATAGCGTGGCTTACCACATTGATGCGAACAACCGCCACCAGATTGTAGTTGATGATTTTGAAGATGGACCATTTGTTTCACCAAACCATATCCGCATTGATATTAACAAAAGTGAAACTGGTGTTACCCGTTTAACACAGAAGTACGAATCGCAAGGTAAAACCTTTCAAAGTGCCTTGCAAAATGCGCAGAACATTAGCTACAATTATGTAATGAAAGATTCTGAACTGATTTTTAGTCCGCGGTTTCAATTGAGAAAGGGAACCATCTGGAGAAACCAGGAAGTAAGGTTAAATCTTGAAATCCCGGTGGGAACCAGATTGCTTTTAAAACAGGATGCTTACCGCTATGTTAATAATTATTGGACATGGGATTGCAACAACAGGGAAAATGACCACAATGATTATAGTGTTTGGATTATGACAGATGATGGATTGAAATGTGTTGCGCAATTAAAAGAAGAGGCGTTAAAAAAGGAAAAGTTAGAGCAGGAGTTAAGTGATTTAGACCACTTGCAAAAAGATAAACCTAATGATACCCTTTATCAGGATTCTGTATCAAACCGGATTAAGGAAGTTAAAGAAGAGTTGGGGATAGCGCCTGAAGAATAGTCAATTAAAAAATAGAAACCTATTAAAATAGATCTCTCCGTTTAGCTGCGCTTTCAGTCGAGATGACGATAAAGCGAGATGACGATCTTACCTAAAAAGCAGAAACCATGAAAACATTATTTACGCTAATTGCATGCCTGATGGTGTGTGGGGCTTCTTTTGCCCAAAAATTAAATACACTGACGGGAAAAATCGTCGATGAAAAGACTGTTCCGGTGTCGTTTGCGATTGTAAGGGTGTTGAACTATCCGGATACCACGGTTGTGAAAAGTGTATCAACCAATATAGATGGTGAGTTTAGCATAGACCAGTTAAAAAGTGGCGACTATGTTCTCTCGGTTTCGATAGTTGGTTTTAAAAGTAAAAAAACAGCGCATTTCTTACTCAACGGAGATTTAAAATTACCTGTTATCAGCATCGAAAGTTTAACCAAACAATTGAAAGAAGTAAGCGTTCAGGGCAAAAAGCCTTTTATTGAACACCAGATTGATAAAATGGTACTGAATGTAGAGAACAGCATTATTGCAACAGGTGGTACGGCACTCGAAATTTTAGAGAAGGCACCTGGCGTACAGTTAGACAGGCAAAATGATCAGATTTTATTAAACAATAAATCGGGTGTGATGGTGATGATTGATGGAAAGAACAACTTTTTATCGAGTGCTGATTTAACGGTTTATCTAAATGGCTTAAGCAGCAGCCAGATTGCTACCATCGAAATTATTACAAACCCATCGGCTAAATACGATGCTGCCGGTAATGCAGGTATTATTAACATTAAACTAAAAAAGAATAAAGCATTTGGTACAAACGGAAGTGTATCATCAACCTATCGAAATGCAATAAGGGCTAACTTACCCACCAATATTTACGGATCGGAACTTAACTTTAATTTAAATCACCGTGTAGAAAAGTGGAATTTTTTCACCAATGCGAATGCCTCTAAAAACAATAATTTTTCGAATTTATTTTTAGAGCGGAGCACCAATGCCAATGGTTTACAGAGTATGTTTAACCAGGATTTTCAGAAAATATATACCGGATCGCGGTTGGCGGCAAAACTGGGGGCTGATTATTACGCAGGCGAAAAAACAACCATCGGTATAATGTTTGATGGCAGTACGAATACACGTAAACTGGATAATTTCTCTCAAACCTTTATAAATGAAATCAGGAATGGGGTTGCGGGCAATAATTCTTTAATCCAAAATTCTGATGCGAATACCCCAAACAAAAATTATAGTGCAAATTTTAATATCAGACATGATTTTAAAAAGGAAGGTGCCAGCTTAAATTTCGATGTCGATTACTCCGGATTTGATTATTCCGGTCTGGAGAATTTTAACACTAACTTTTACGATGAAAAAGGGACTGTTTACAACAATACAATCATTAAAAACGATAGTAAAACAGCCATTGATATTTATGCTGCAAAAACAGATTTCACCTGGCCGCTGTCAAAAACTACTAAAATAGAAACCGGTTTAAAAAGTGCCTATGTTAAAACCAATAACGATTTTTTATCCTTAGCAATGGTAAATAACGAATGGCAAAATGTTGTAGGGCAAAGCAATAATTTTATTTACAAAGAAAACGTAAATGCAGCTTATGCAAATTTATCAAAAGATTTGGGCAAGTGGCAAGTTCAGGCGGGTTTACGGGCAGAGTTTACACAATCAACCGGGACATCGGTAACCAATAATACCTCAGTAAAACAGCATTATTTATCATTATTCCCAACGATTTTTGTTAACCAGAAAATTTCTGAAAGTAGCAATCTACATTACACCTATGGCCGACGGATAGATAGACCAAATTACCAGCAGTTAAATCCATTTAATTTTTATATGGATCCTTACACCATACAACAGGGCAATCCATATTTGAAGCCTCAGTTTACCAATAATTTCGAAGTGAGTTATAATTATAAAAGTGGATTATTTTTTTCTTTAAGTTATGCTAAAACAAAAGATTTGATTTTAGATAGTAAAACCGCACAAAACGATAGCACCCGGATAGTTACTGTAGGGCAAGGGAATATTGGCAGCGGACAATACTACTCAGCAGGTTTATCTGTTCCGGTAACTATTGCCAAATGGTGGAATTTGCAAAACAATTTTAGGATTTCATATAACAAATTTAATGATGATAATTTAGAAGGTGCCCCTTTTGCTTTAAGTAAAGTATTCTACAATTTTAATACTGTAAATTCGATTATTTTAGGCGATAACTGGGCATTAGAAACCAATTTCTGGTTAAACTCGCCAAAAGTTAGAGGCTTGGAACGGACCACTATTTATCAGTATGCCTTAAATATAGGTGTGCAGAAAAGTTTCTTAAGCAAAGCTTTAAAACTTAAGTTAAATGTTGATGATATTTTCCAAACCAACTACTGGAAAGGAACGCTCGATTATCAAAATGTGAATTTAAGGGTGCAGAACAATTACATTAGCAGAAGGGTATCTTTTAATATCAGTTATAGTTTTGGTAACCAAAATCTAAAATCAAACCATGACCGGAAAACGGCGGCAGATGATGTTAAGAACAGAGCCGGGGGGTAGTCTGGAGTCCTGAGTCTGAAGTCCTGAGTCTGATTAACGGAGTAACGTGTTTTAACCGCAAAGATTGCAAAGAGAAAGCGCAGAGGACGCAAAGTTGGATGTCCCCGACTCCGCTCAGACCGACAATTTTATAAGGAAAAATCTGCGTATATCTGAGAGATCAGCGGGAGAATCCTTTCTTAATATTTTCCCGCAGATTTAAGGTGATGGGCGCAGAACTAAAGCGGTCGTCATTCCCGCGCAGGCGGGAACCACGTAGTGCTCAGCGAAGCTAATCTTAGTACTTATGTGCTGCTGTTGCTTTTTAATCATGAAGTACAACAAGAGAAAAGGCTCAGCGGGCAAATCATTAGCTGGTCTTCGACTCCGCTGAGACTGAAAATTTATAAGGAAAAAATCAGCGAATATCTCTGTGATCTGCGGGAGAACCCTTTCTTAATATTTTCCCGCAGATTTAAGGTGATGGGCGCAGAACTAAAGCGGTCGTCATTCCCGCGCAGGCGGGAATCTTAATGCTTATGTGCTGCTTTTAACACAAAGTACACAAAGATAAAGCACAGAGGGCACAATTCTGGCTGGTCTTCGACCAGGCTAGCCCCTAAACAAAATCAACCGGAAATCTTGATCATTTCCGGTTGAGTAAGCAATTTCGAACTTTTAAGCTCTTCAATACTATGATACAGTCAATTAATCTTTCACTAACCTTACCGCAGCGCCTGTAGTTTTACTGTAATCGGTTACACGCGGTTCGCTGTATTTGTTAAAGTCAAGGTAGTAGGCAAAGCTGTCGCCACTTGATTTGGTACTGCCCGACCACCAGTAGCTTAACCATACGCCATAAAGGAAAGATTTTCCGCCACCATACTCATCGCCACCTGCACTACCATTGTGAAGTAAATTGAGGCCTGATGAGTTATCGCCATTGCCATGCGCAAATTTGTACGAATCTTTTATGTCCCAGCCAGTGGTTGCCCTCATTTTTTTACCAGCCACTTTTTCGCCGCCTAAAGCCGCAATAAGGGTTAAAAACTCACTACTGCTGGGCACATGCCAACCCGCAGGCGCTAAGCCACGGCGATCGGTAACCGCATAAAAGTTGTACAGCTTTCCGTATTTCTTTTCATTGCTGCTGTCGAAATTAAGGTAACAATAAGCGGGAATTTTATCCCTGCTTACTTTTTCCCATTCTTTTTGGTTGGCTGCGTAATAAATCTGCTCACCGTTTCTATAAGTGCTCACGTTTAAATTGGAGCTTGTCCACACCTGGTTGCCAATTTTTACCGGACCTGTAATTTCAGGCGAGGCATTGTATATTTCTTTTAACGGTGCCGCTTGTGCTGCATTACAAGTCCAGACAAAGTTAGTAGGCTGCATACCGCCGCTTCTTTTTAAACATTCTTTGGTAGCTATTGCATCAGCTTCTTCTTTCGTTTTGGCTATGCCCCAGCCAAATGCGGTACCTACATTACCGTTTATGGTGCGATAGGCGGCACAACCTGTGCCCGAGTAGGTAAGTACAATACTGCAGGCGCCACCGCGTTTGTTGCATTCGTCAACCGCTTTCTTCTCGGCTTCTGCCCGGTTTGGCTGATCGAATGAAAAACCATAATAAAAACCATTTGATCGGTCTACAGCTAAAGCGCCGTATTTGGTTTTAACCGGAGCAGCCGTTTTGGTCGCCGGTTTTTTTACCTGCGCCATTAAATTGGATATAGTAACCAATTGCACAAGCATTGCCATTAATAGTAGTTTGTTTATTTTCATGCCTTGTTGTTTGTTTGTTATTGGCAAATTTCACAATCGGATATGAGGCAGGCAATACCGTTTAGTGGGTATATTTTGGTGAGGGTTTGAGAAGTTAGGAGTGGAGGTTCGAAGTTTGGGTTTATAAAAGCGAAACGGTACGTCATTGCGAACGGAAGGCCAGGGCTTGTGAGATAGCGTGAAGCAATCTGTTGATGATTTCAACTGGCTTATATTCACATCATAGATTAATTGCGATTTTTAATTAACCTATCCCAAAAGCTATTGTTGTCTAATTTGCTAAAAAGACCTTCAGTGAGGTAAATTTCCAAAAATTTTAGAACAGAAGTAGTCTGTACAGCCATTTCCTGAGTGCCATGATTGTTATTTAAAATTTCGTAGCCACCTCCTTCGTAAATTTCAATTAGCCATTGGTCGCTGTAAATCATATATTCGGCAAAATGGAAAGTATTATTTTTCAACTCACCTTGATAATCAACCGTCTCTGCTATTGGAACTACCCTAAATAAAAAATCATCGGTGTCAAATCCATTACAAAATTTATAGAAATCAATAAGATCTGGTGGAAGCAGCAAGTTAAGTTTTGATTCCAGGTTCGCAAGATCTTTATTGCTGCAAGGATCATTTAAGGTAATACCGAGTTGCTTTACTGCGTATTTATGATTTTTAAAAAGTTGTTTGAATTTATTCATGCGTAAAGCAACTCAATACTTCACACGCGGTACGCGTGCGCTAGCAGAGGATGGAATACCGTAGGTGGTTGTTATGGTTTCATACTAGTAGTTATTTGCTATATGTTTCTAATTGTTATGTTTATCTTTGTTGAATTGTACAATGCAAATGTATAGAACTTAACTACTGAACAATGGGCAGAGAAAAGTATATTATTTTTGGGAGATGTTGCACAAAATATTCAATGTTTTAACAGTCATAAACAAAAGAAGATAGAAAATGAAAAAAATTCTAGTCGTAATTATGTTATTGCCTTTTGTTGCTTTGGCGCAATTGGAAAACCCAACTATAAAGAGCCAGTCTTTATTTATCCGTAAAATAATATACATCAAAAATCGTAATAAACCGGTTGTTGAAGTGATCAAAGACATTGATGCAGATGGAATTAAAGATATTACAATCAGTTATTGGGAAAATGGGTATTGGCAGGCAGAATTAAAGCATTATAATTCATCCGAAACAGTATTTATAAGTGATGTATGCTTCGTTAAAAATAACAGGTACATGATGGAATTGAAAAAATACACAACTAAAGTTCCGGATGATCAACTTCAGAACTGGAAAAAAAAATACGGCAGTAAAATAGCAAATGGTTTATATTACGAAACTCCTGTTATTGGTATGACAGCTACAATGGTTTCGATGTGCATTGGGGATCCTTCACGTACAAATAATACAGAAACTGCATATTATTATGATAGTCAATGGGTATATTATAATTACGATAAAACTAGTGCAAAATATTATTATTTCAGAAACGGTAAATTGACAACTATACAGGATTAGCAATAGAGAAACTTATAAAGATAATTGTTAGAAGTAACCCAAGCGAAAAACCTCTTGAATCTGAAAATCGGATTTTGAAAAAACAAGTGTTAGCTCATCCAACGTAAACCCAAAATTTCAAATCACTCAAAGTGATATGGAGAAAATACTAATAAAAGAAATGCATGGAGCATTTATCAAGTCAGAACACTTCGATGAAAGCAAAAATTAAACCCACACTATAAGCCGAAAGGTTAAGAGTAATCACAAAAGCGAACAACCTTTTTCAAGAAGAACTTGGAGCATTGCCTGGCGTTAGCCAGCCACAAGTTCAAAAATATGAAAACAACAAAATATTATTCCTATTGAAATTGCAAAGATTTTGCATCTTAAATTGGGTATATGAGCTAAGAGTGGTTTTACCATGGTAAGGGTAGTATGAAAGTCGTTACCAAAAAGGCAACTCTTTTAGAAACCATGGAGCTTACTTCTGAACTTGCCAAGGTAAAAGAAGAACTTGCAGGATTAAAAAGTATCGTTTCTAAGCTTGTTAGAATGCTTATGATAAGAACTAATTATAAATTTCAGCTGACCAACTGCCTAAAATACCACTTTTTTGAATACTAAAAGCCCACTCAATAGTCACGAAAATGGCCAAATTCAGGGTTCGAACTCCGGAAGGGATTAATTTTTTACATTTAGGATTAAAACAACTTTCTGAAGTATAAATGTTTAGCAATTAGGCAAAAAAACATTAAGTTACAGCGCTAAATATAGCGCTAAGATCCTCCTTGTAACTTATAAAGCTCTAATGTTTTTCTAATACTTTCTTTTTGTCTTGATGTTACAGTTTTGATGTCGAAGTATTGTCTGCCAACCATTTTGATCTTAGTAGTTTTACTCTTAGTAATCGCTTCCATGATTGTTTTCAAATTTTCATCTGCTTGATCATCGAACCATTCCCAGATCATTCCACCATCTCCATTATCTGTTTCAACCTTGCTTGGAATGTATTCGTAAGCTTTACCATCAATTGAGAACTGATATTTTTGAATAAAAAGCCAGTCATCACTGTAATATTGAATAACGAACCTGAGATTGCTGGCTACACCTTTATTTGTCTGAAAATAACTATAGATTCCGTTTCTATTTACATATCGAGGCTCGTCGATAGGTCTTACCCATTGCATCTCATTAGCATCGAACTCATCTTTAGTGATTTTGAAGCTTTTCTTAAGGAATTTGATTTTAGCTGAATCTAGTTTTGTTACGTGATAAACTGGCTTCTTTGTAGAATCAATAATGCTGCTATCTGTTAAACTAGTATCGGATAATCCGTTTCTCCTAGAATTAGACTGACAGCCACTCAAAATAGCGACTGCAATAATAAGGATGAATTTATTCATTAGCGTTTTAGTTTACCAAACCTAAAAAAATAATCTTCAAATAACAAATTCCGTTCAAGTGACGAAATGTAAAAAACTATTCGGATTGGACGATAGTCCATTCTTTATAATCAATTTGTATAAATAGATAATTAGTATTTTAGTTTATAAGTGGTAGAGGGAGCAGAATATAGAATCGGATCTTGGTAAATCTTCACTTTCCTCCCTTTTTATCCTATATTTAATCCACCAAGACTTCTTAGCTCAGTTGGTAGAGCAACAGACTCTTAATCTGTGGGTCCAGGGTTCGAACCCCTGAGGGGTCACTAGCCTTAATAAAACAAAAAACGCCCATACTTTTCAGTATGAGCGCTTTTGTTTGTTCATTTTCTTTAATTTTTTGCATCAGCAGGGGCATTGGTGGTCGAGTCTGCTATAGAATCAGTACTGGCACTATCAATCACCTTGTTTGTATCCGTGTACTTATACATACTATCAGCGTTTTCCTGATCAGCCTTTTTACCGCTACAGGCTGATAATGCCAGGCCAAAGGCGGCCATTAAAATTATTATTTTCGTTTTCATATCAAATTGTTATAGGTGTACTTATATAATTCTTTTAAAAGGCAATTGTTTTGGGAAAGGGTAAATTAGTCGGGGAGTCTAAAGTAGAATGTAATTTCTTTTTAACCGCAATTACACCAGGAGAAAGGCGCAGAGGACACAATTTGGGTTGATCTTCTATTAATTTCCGTTTGTTCGTCATTCTCGCGCATGCGGGAATCTTAAAACGTTTGTATTAGGATTCCCAGTCAAGTTGGGAATGAAGATCTCTCGAGGGATATTACCTAATATAATTTATCTGTCAATCATATCAATTTTTATAAAATAAATTATCCCTCATATCACAGATAAGACATAAAAAAAATGCACACAGATGATATCATTCTGTAAAATCGATGATTATCCGTGTGCATCTTTTAATTAAAACACTTAACCTAACAACGGTGGTTCTACTCCTGTTGTGGTTGCGCGGCGGTTTTGCAGCAGGGCATAGTTTCCAATATGCTGGTTAATCAGGTTTACGGTACTGGCCCAGGGTTCTGCACCATCGTTAATATCGAAGTTAGAATTAATCCGGGTACGCAGTTTGTAATATAAGTTGTTGGCAATATTACGTAACTCGCGCAGCTTTTCGGTAGGTGCGGCAGCCAGTTCTTCATTCCGTTTAATATAAGCCTGGTTAAAATCGTTATTGGCCGATTCTAACTCGTTTAGCCAGTTGCCCAGGTTTAAGGCCTTTACCGCCTCTTGCAGTTCGGGTTTGTTTTTCCAATCGTTAACAATATTACGCAATATGGTGGTTTCGCTCTGGTAATTCTCTCTTGCTATGCTGCTACCAAATAGCGCCAAATGGGCATTTAACGTTTTGCCGTGCTGGTTTATTACCGGATCTGCACTGTAAACTAAACTTTGTACCTGCAGGCTAATACCATTTATGGCATCATCGCGCCGTTTATCTAAAGTCTCTATCTCGGCAGTTACCAAACTGGCCTGACTAATTTTGAACAGCTTCTCCACATTGTCGGTTGCGGTGCGCAATGCATCATACTGCGTACTAACATTAAGCGCCTTCGGATCGTTTTTCGATACAATGTTTAAAATATCGGTTAAAAACTGGATATACTCGCTGTTTCTGAGCGGTTGTAATACGATTGAGTTAATCATAAGTTTTAATTTAATGGTTGATGTTTTTTATGTTTTTATTTTGATTTACTGCTGCACCCTGCAGGAGGGTTTCAAAGCTACTTTGATTTGCCGCTGCACACTGCAGGGAGGTTTCAAAGTAAATTGATTGGTCACTACACGCTGCATGAAAGTTTCAAACTAACTTTGATCGGTAGCTGCACACTGCAGCAAGGTTTCGAAGTAATTTGCCCTTTTTAGCTAAAAGAGATAATTTTTAAATGTTTTTGTGCTGCGGTTGCAGCTTTTTGCAGAACGCGGAGGTTCCCTAATCATTCCTGTCATTTTCATAACCTGTTAATTTTATGGGTATAAACCCGTAAATAAAATGTAGGGATGATTTTTTTAATAACCGTGCAGGTAGCAAAACAGCCGCTCGGTTTAAAGGGATACGACTAAGGTAACGAAAAGGTTAGTTACAAACAAGCGGATTTTTGAGAAAGTCCAAAGTCCAAAGTCCAAAGTCTGGAGTCAGAGGTCAAAGTTGGCGCATTATCTTTTAACCGCAAAGGGCACAGAGAAAGAGCGCAAAGGCACAAAGTTGGGTTGGTCTTCTATTAAGCTTCATTCGTTCGTCATCCGATAGTTATCGGATCTCGCGCATGCGGGAATCTTAATGGTGTTGTGTTTTACCTCCAATAGAACGAAGAAATCAGTCTGAAAAATTTCGTCATTGCGAACTGAAGGGCAGGGCTGTTATGGTGGCGTGAAGCAATCTTTTTGGTCGGGAGTCGGGTTAAGTAGGTCGGAAGTTTAGGCCCATTTTTTTTACCACAAAGGTCACGGAGAAAAGAAGCACAGAGAACACAAAGTTGGGTTGATCTTATATTAAGCTCCACTCGTTCGTCATCCGATAGTTATCGGATCTCGCGCATGCGGGAATCTTAATGGTGTTGTGTTTTACCGCCAAGAACACGAAGAAATCAGTCTGAAAAATTTCGTCATTGCGAACTGAAAGGTAGGGCTGTTGCGGTGGCGTGAAGCAATCTTTTTAGCAGAATATTTTGCGTATAAAATTCATTTTTTAAGCAGCTTAATTATAAAATTTTACTATATTTATGTCGCGAACACAGTTAGGCATTTATTTAATTTTTTTGAAATGCATCTAACAAAAAATCAAATTACCTTAGCTAAACTGGAGTTTAGTTATTGCACACTAAAAAAGCCAGTTAATGTAAACCTGGCTCAAAACTCAACCCAATTTTTAAAACAGCTTCGCGGCAAACCATCATCTGGTAAAGCCTGCAATTGGTATGTGCTGTTTGTAAACCACAACCACGAGGTTTTTTGCTGGCACAAACTAAAGCAACAGGCAAAACCGATTAACTGCATACAGCAACTGGCAGGTTTGGCCGTTGCCTGCAATGCTTATGGTGTATTGGTGTTAAACTATTGCGATGTGAAAAGCATTAAGGTTAACCCACTAGATGAACTTTTTGTAAGTACCTGTTTTAATACCTGCGCAAAGCTAAACATCGAAATTATTGATTATGTAATCTGTAATGCGCAAACGCATTATAGTTTTAGAGATGGGTATAGGGATTGAAATATTACTGGGCTGTTGAAAGACAGCCCAGTACATATAACTGTTTTAATAGTTATTGGTCGGACAATCGTTGCGAACTGAGGATTGAGATTGATATTTGGGGGGAGCATCTTCAGTACTAAAAATTGTACTAGAGTGTGTCTAGAGCAAGAAGTCTAATTAATGGGATTAGGGAGCAGTAGATAAGTAATAATATATAATATTATTAAGTTCAAAGACCTCCTGTTATCAAATCAAAAAGTGATATCTTTGTAACAATGATTCTAACAGATACTATAGATTTTAAAAAACTCCCTACAACAAGATACTCAGGCAGCAAAAGAAAAATTTTGCCTTGGATATTTAATAATGTAAAGAATATTAATTTTCATACTGCGCTAGATGGATTTGGAGGGACAGGTTCTGTTAGCTATTTAATGAAAAAAATGGGTAAATCGGTGACATACAATGATAAACTCAAATTTAACCACTTTATAGGTAAGGCACTCATAGAAAATGATTCATACAAGATTTTGGATGAAGAGATAAAAACTTTATTTCACCCATTAGGGAATATCGGTTTATCCAACTTTACAGTTACGAAAAATTTCGAAGACATTTATTTTCTTAAAGAAGAGAATGAACAAATTGATGTAATAGTCCATAACATCAATAATATTTTTAATGAGCCAAAGGAAGAAAATTCTTTCAAGAAAGCAATAGCCTATTATGCTCTTTTCCAATCTACACTTTCTAAGAGACCTTATAATCTTTTTCATAGGAAGAATTTAAATATGAGAACTGCTGATGTAAAAAGAAATTTCGGCAATAAAACGACTTGGGAAACTTCTTTGGAGGAGTTGATGATTAAGTTTACAAATGAAGCGAACAATAATATTTTTAAGAGCGATTTTAGAGCATTAGCTATAAACAAATCTATATTTGATATTGATGAATATGGTTATGATCTAGTTTATCTTGATCCCCCTTATATAAGTAAAAAAGGTTCAAATGAATCTTCAAACTATTTGAAATGCTATCACTTTTTAGAAGGTTTAGCTAACTATAAAGATTGGGAAGATTTGATTGATTATTCAAAAAAAAATAGACCTCTGGTAGCGGTAAACGAGGTAAATGAATTTGTTCAAGCAACAATACATGAGGATTTAGAAAAAATTCTATATAAATTTAGGAAAAGCATTATTGTTTTATCTTATAAGTCTGGTGGGATACCATCAATTAATTATTTATTTGAATTGATAGAAAAAATCAAAGGAAATGCGCATATTGTAACTCTTCCTTATAAATATGCTTTAACCAGAAAGGAAAATGGTTCTGAACTAAACGAGGAAGTTTTGATTATTGGATTGTAATGGCAAATCAACAAAACGCGTGGCCGAAAAAGATAACAGTTGATAAAAGAATCGTTCAGATACTTAGTGGATCAACTTACTCCAATTTTCCAAGCGCTATTCGGGAACTAATAACTAATAGTTATGATGCTGACGCTTCAAATGTGGATATCTCTATCGATTTAGAAAATGAAATCATCACTGTTGCCGATAATGGAAAAGGGATGAATGAATCTGACTTTGCCTTTTATTTGCGTATTGCTGGAAAATCAAGAAAAAAGGAAAACACTACGACTAAAATGAACCGAAAAATCGTAGGCCAATTTGGTGTTGGATTTTTGTCAGTTTTACCATTTTGTGAGCGTTATCTTATTGAAACAAAAAAAAAGGGAAGTGCTGAAATCGTTTATGCAACGATAGCTAGTACTGAATATTTTGATGAGTCACTCAGAGCATTGGATGTTGATGATATTCCAATTACTGGAGGTCTTAGACTTGATGAAGGCAGAATTAACGAGCAATTTACTAGAATTAGATTGGTTGGATTTAGTAAACTTACTCGTGCATATTTCAATAAGGAATATTCAATTGCGAGTAGAAGAAAAACCAAGCTTAACTTTGATCCAATGAGCCTACTTAAATGGGAGTTGGAAGAGTATTTACCTTTAATCTATCATCCAAATTCAGACTTGCATCTTCAATTAAATAGGTATATAGATGATCAATCAATAATACCATTTAATGTCTATTTAAATAAACAACAGCTTTATAGACAGACATATGCGGATAACATCTTAGAAATTCAACATGAACCAATCCGGATTGGCGAAATTTCTTTTAAATATTTCTTTATGTCTGATTATCATACAATTAATCCTTCGGAGGCTAGGTATCTTCTTTTTCGTAACTTAAATGTTGGAGTAGGCGAAAGAACGACTTTGGGTCTTGGACAGGATGGTAGGATTTTCGGAAAGTTACCGCATATTACTGGCGAGGTTCAAGTACTCGATGGATTAAATGATTTGATAAGCGTCTCCAGAGACAAATTCAATTTTAGTCCAGATTATGAGGCTATGAAAGAGTTTCTTAGAGGTAAATTTGCTAAATTAGCATATGATTTAGATGCTTATAGACAAGCGGAAAAGATTATAAGTACTGGTCAGGATAGTTCAAAGGTTAATACAATTCAAGATCTAAAGAAAGATAATTTTGAGAAAGAAATTAGTCAATTAGAGAAAAAAGGTTTTACCATTAGAACAGATATTACTCGTCCGCAGTCAGCGCCTGTACAAATTAACCAGGAAGCCAAAGAGATTATATTAAATCCTAGTTATGTAAGTGATTATGACAAACTATTCCATTTTTCTGGGAAAGAATTTAAACTTAAAGCTAGTCATTGGGACACAACGGATTCACTACCTGCTATTAGAAAAGATGGTGCTATTTATAAAATCAATGAAAATTATTCATTGTTTCGTGAAAAAAACTTTGACACTTTTCTGAAAATGAATTTAGTGCTATTTGAGTACGTTGAAACTAATAAAATAAATTTAGAAATATATAATAATCTAATAAATGACCTTTCAAAAATTACAAGTTAATCATGATAAAAATTAAAGAACTTAAAGTTAAAAATTTCAAGAGCTTATATGATACAACTATCTCTGAATTGGGAGATGTAAATCTTTTTGTTGGATATAATAATAGCGGTAAATCAAATATTTTCAAATTCTTGCAGCTTGTATTTCAACCAAAAGAAGAAAGAGAAGCAGTAGTACTGATTGATGAAGGTCCAACTGGAAGAAATACAAATACTAAGACTTTCCATTCAACAACTACTTCTTATCATGATGGATACATCTATGATACGCCATTTCTTTTCAAACAGAACAATAGGAAAGAGCCAATAACATTCGAAATCACCTTAGAGGTTGCAAACGTGCTTTTATCCAATAATGAAGCTTTAAATAAAGAAGACTATTTGGGAGAAAGCTCTACTTCAATTACCTTGGTTGGGGAAATAACTTCAGTAAGTGAAAGTAGATCAAAGATTTTGGTTACAAATGCGAAAGCCAATGGCAAAACTTTCTATGAGATTCGAGATAGTATTCCATTTAGTTTCGAGAAAAATACATCTGGCTTAAGTGGAAAAGAGAGTGAATCAATATTGTCATTATTTAATAACTTAGTAAGTTATATAGATACTGATAGAAATTTCACAGAAGAATTGTTTAATACTGGGGATAGTCGTTTTAACTCTAAAAATTTTAAGAATTGGCTATACGAATTAAATATAAACTCTGATAAATATGAAATATTTAATGAGTTGATTAGCTTCTTAAGTAGTTTCAAGTTCAGTGCCCAAGCTCTAGAAGAATTGGGAGGAAACATTGACTCATTTCCATTTACAGATGATACGCAAATCGGTTTTTCAAGGTTTGATCAAAATGTTGAGGTCATGTTAAGCAATAAGGGGGGGCGATTTCCACTGAAGAACTTTGGTACAGGTATACAGCAGTTCTTCTTTATTTTAGCTAAAATATTTAATTCAAATAGTAAAGTAGTTATAATAGAAGAACTTGAACTTAATCTTTCTCAAGTTTATCAAATTGAAATTCTTGCCTTCTTGAAATCTCTTCTAGGGAAAAAATTTGATCAGTTTATGTTTTCTTCTCATAGTCCTTTTTTTGCCACTAAATGTGCTGATTCTCTTGATACGGCGCAACATGTTACTATTAATGGAGTGGGAACTCCTGGAACAAATGTAATGGGTTACACAGATCCAAAAAGCCTGGTAGATAAAGACGGATATCATTTTTGGGAGATTTTTAAACTCATTTAATAAAGTCATTATTATTTAAAAGATATCTTTATCCGATTGAATGCATCTTAAAATATATTTAATTTTTATATTGGATATATAAATTTTATGTAATCTACATCCATCATTAATATCTGGTCAGCAAATTTCCAGATATTATAAAAACTATTTGATGTATTTAAATACATTTTGCAAATTATGAGGATAAGATTTGTACTCAAGCTCCCTTTATCTTATACTTAATCTGCTAGACTTGTTAACTCAGTTAATACAGCAACAGACTCTTAATTTATGAGTTCCATATAACACAAGTCTTAGCCAATTGAATAGTAGGGTTGACTTGTGCTTTTTCTGGATTATTTTAAAACACCTTAAGTTCTTGCACGGGCCTCGGGCGCTAAGACTTGCGCTAGGATGGATAAGATTAAGTTATGAACACGCAATTACCCTTCTAAAGTCCAAAGAACAAATCGGTATCTGGTTTTGTGTAGCTATTTACTATGCATGCATTATAAAACTGTTATCTTTGCAGCTTTTATCAATTATTAGCATTCATTAACATATTCATGGGTAAAAACAGCATCGGCTCTACCATTTCGTATTTCTTTTTGGGCGAGTACTTTTCTGATGCCCTGCGCACCACCATTACCGTGGTATTGCCCATTATTTTATTCTTTTACCTGGGCAATCCCGAGGCAGCAAAAGGAATAGGGGTTGGTGCCTTATTAATCAGCCTGACCGATTTGCCCGATAACCGGCTGAACAAACTGAAAACAGCGCTGTGGAGCATTATCGTCTTTTTCGCTACTACGCTGGTGGTTTCATCGGTTTTGGATCATGTTTACCTTACCGCGGTTGTGGTGATTATCGCTGCTTTTAGTTTTTCGATGCTTGCCGTATACGGGCAGAAACTCTCACTAATTGGCACCATGGCCTTGATTGTATGTACCTTTGTAATGGGCCTTCATCCGGCGCGGCCACTTTATTTTAGCAGTTATATGCTGGTGGGTGGGGTTTGGTATTATGTGATTAGTTTGATCCAGACCTTGTTGCGGCCTTACCGCTCGCTTCACCATGCCATTTTCGAATGCCTGATGAGCAGCGCGGTATTTTTAAATGCCAAAGCGAAGAATTATGATGTGGATGTTCCGCTCGATCTGCAACAGAAAGAAGCGATAAAACTGCACATTAAGGTAAACCAGAAACACGAGCTGATCCGGAACCTGTTGCTTACCGATAAATATGCCATGAATCCCGATAATCCCAAAGGTCAGTTATTGTTGGAGCGGGCGCGGTTACTGATCGATTTGTATGAACAGTTGAATGCGGTGCATTATGATTATGCTTTGGTTCGAAAAACTTTGGCTACTGGTCCGAGTCTGAAACTGATTGCCACCTTAATTGAATTGCTGGCCAAAGAGCTGGAGCAGTTGGGCAGGCACGTTCGCTCGGCAAAAGCTTATAAAGGTGAGGTGGCTACCAATATGGAATATCATCAGAAACGCGTGATGTTGTTGCAGGAAATGGAGCGTTTAAACGAAACCCAGCGATCAATCGTACTGAAAGTGGTTTCGAACATGAACGATATTGTGCGCATTATCGAAATGATAAGGGGCAATGAGCGCACGACAGCGAAACACTTGCGCGAATTGAGCGGATCGATTTCCTATCCTTTATTTATTACCGGCGATAGCTTTTCGATTAAAGAACACCTGACTTTAAAATCGCCGATTTTCAGGTTTTCGCTGCGACTGGCCATTTGTTTCCTGTTTGGCTTTTTGCTCATTTGGCAGCTCGAGCCCAGCAAATACAGTTACTGGCTTTTTCTTACGCTGGTTATTGTAGCCCGGCCTAAATTTTCAATCACCTGGAAACGGAATTTACAGCGTTTAAAGGGGAGTATGGGGGGCGTTGTCATCGGGCTGATCATCGTCTATTTTGTTAAAAGTCCTGTGGTGCTGTTGTCTTTTTCTGTGGTTTTTTTATTGGGCTTTTATGCCTTTAACCGTTTAAATTATACCATTAGTGTATTGTGTATTACCCCTGCAGTAATTTTAACCCTGGGCAGTTACCAGGGTCATTTCGATCACATTGTGCATGATCGGATTATCTTCACCGTACTGGGCTGTGTAATTGCTATTTTTGCTACCTATTTGTTCCCGATTTGGGATAGCCGACAGTTAAAGGCAAAAATTGTCAATGCATCTAAAGCCAGTCTGCATTACCTGGAGGTTGCCATTCAAAACCGGGTTGAACGGGATGAAAATCAATCGCGTATGGCGCGAAAAAATGCCAATTTAAGTTTATCGGCCTTAAGCGAAGCGATTGAATCGGCCAGCCAGGAACCCATGCGGAAACATATCGATTTTAATGGCTTGTATGGTATCCAGTCGACCATTTACCAGATCAATGCGATTATAACCTCCATTTATCTTTCTGTTAACCATAAATCCGAACAGGCCGACTCGTTGTTGGTTAGCCAGATTGTAAGCAATTTAAGTGATGGGGCGGCGGCACAAAGTAATTCTGAATGGCATGCTGATGAGGTTTATCTGGTTGATGATGGTGACCATTCTACCAAACAGAAACTATCACATATTGCTGCTTTATCGTTCGATTTTAACAGGTTTAGTGCTGGTTTTAAGGGATAAATTATTTTTTTGTCCGTCTGAGCGGAGTCGAAGACCCTGCCAATCGTTAATTTTTGAAGTATAAGCTATCATAAAAGATCCTTCGACTACGCTCAGGATGACAGCGCGGGTGTAAACAACCTGATATGTCCGTCTGAGCGGAGTCAAAGACCCTGCCAATCGTTAATTTTTGAAGTATAAGCTATCATAAAAGATCCTTCGGCTACGCTACCATTGACGTTATTTTGCAAGTTGTTATTAATCAGTAATTTATTTCTTTAGTATTTCCACCCAGCTAGGCCATAGCACGATATCCCCGTTCTGCTTAAATCCGGCCTAACAAATTTTTCGGGTTGCACTGCCTAAGCCAACCTACTAGCTTCGAAAGAAAAATTTTCAGCCGGCATTTTTTGTTTCTTTTTGATGCCAAAAAGAAAGAGCCCTTCGGCGGCGGTGAGCCGAGGCAAGACTGCGCCTTGGGCAAAAGAAATAAATTAAACGTCACTCATATTGATTTTAAATAATTAATTAACCCTCAGGATGACAGCTGGAGAGAAGCAAGAAATAGGTCTCTTCTTATCATCGTCATTGCTAGGAGGAACGACGAAGCAATCTATCATGCTAGCAATCCTTGCTATAAAGATTGCTTCGTCGGCTGAAAAAGCCTTCTCGCAATGACGACCCCTCGGGAAGTCCTGGAGCAAAGCTTTGGTTAACCGGGCGTAATAAATTTGATTGAATTGACGGTAAAAAACACAATATTGGTATATTGTGAACCTTAAATCCTTATTCGTATGAAAAGATCATTTTTAAGCTTCCTTTTGATTTCGTTTTTAACTGTAACTGCTTTTGCACAAAAGAAACCCAACTTTTGGGATGATGTGCAGACGATTAAAAAATACGATCAAATGTATAAACCACCTGTTCATCCGGTGCTGTTTGTAGGCAGTTCATCCATCCGGAAATGGGACGATTGTACACAGATTTTTGCAAAATACAATGCCTTGAACCGTGGTATTGGTGGTGCGGTAATTAACGATATTACCTATTATTTAAAGGATGTAGTTTTTCCATATCAGCCAAAACAGATTGTACTGTACGTGGGGGAGAATGATTTACCAAACGAAAAGGTAACACCAGATACAGTTTTAAACCGCACCATCCGTTTAGTGAAGGCCATTAGGGCAAAACTGCCAACGGTGCCTATTGTTTACATCTCTATTAAACCAAGCCCAAGCAGGAATAAATTTAAGGAAAAAGCAGTAGCTTCTAATGCATTAATCGAAAAATTTTTAGCTAAAGAAGCCAACACGAAATTTGTTGATGTTTATCGGCTAATGTTAACGAAAGATGGGGAATTAAGACCCGAACTTTTTGTGGATGATATGTTGCACATGAATGCTAAGGGCTACGCCATCTGGCGAAAAGCAGTGGAGCCACATTTATTGAAATAGTTCTTTGTTCACCACCTTAGTTACCCATAGATTATTTACCATATAAGACATATAAGAACACATAAGCTTATATGCCCTTAAATTTCTTATATGGTTGAAAAACATTTTTTTGCACACGACTTTGAAAAAATAACCTTCTTTTCTCACCACCTTAGGCACCTTAGCACACCTAAATATTTAGGCATTCCTTGGTTTTATTGTACTGTCTTTTGTTAGCTAGCCCCGATTGAACGGAAAGCCCGGAGCGAAGTCCAATGAGTGAGGACTTGCAGTAAAAGCGGGACTGGAGCACACCCAAGAACCACGAGTAAGCCGCTCCAAGAAAATAAAGATAAAATTTTCACCACCTCAAACAAATATCCTCTCTTTATTAAAACTCTCTGCCAACAGATTACTATCAATTTTACCATGTAAGACATATAAGCACACATAAGCTTATATGCCCTTAAATTTCTTATATGGTTAAAAAAAAAATTGCCCATGGCTTTGAAAAAATAACCTTCTTTTCTCACCACCTTAGGCACCTTAGCACACCAAAGTATTAAGGCATTCCTTGGTTTTATTGTACTGTCTTTTGTTAGCTAGCCCCGATTGAACGGCTCAGACTGACGACCGCAGTGCTTAACTTAATGACATGGACACGCGCAAGTCACTGAAGTTGTAAACGCGGCTAACCGGAATTAAAATTATATATTTATTATTGCGTTTTAACCGTTCCCTAACTAAATGAAGAAACTTCTACCCGCTATATTATTCTTTTTGACTGCTTATTGTACCCAGGCCCAGGTGCTTTTGGGAATCCCGCAGGTGGTAAACTACAATAACGAGCAGTATAGTGGGGGTATTCAAAATTGGGATGTAGAGCAGGATAAAAATGGCATCCTCTATTTTGGTAACAATGAGGGGCTGCTTACTTTTAACGGCCGTTATTGGAACCTGTTTAAGTTACCCAACTTTACCTCGGTCCGTTCGGTGGGGATCGATTCTAAAAACCGTATTTACGTTGGCGGGCAAGATGAGTTTGGTTATTTCTACCCTAATGCACAAGGTGTTTTAAAATATACCTCGCTGTTAAATCTATTGCCCGAAAATATGCGGAAACTAGCCGATATCTGGGGCGTTTCAGTTGTTCGTGATGAGGTGTTTTTTAGGTCGATACATGCTATTCTGCATTATAAAGACGGGGTAATTAAAAGTTATAAAACCAATACAAGCTGGCTGTTTATGGGGGCTGTAAAGGATAAGGTTTTTTCGCAGTCATCTGATTCGGGCCTGATGATTTACGATCATGCTATGTGGAAGCCATTCTGTGCAGATAGTGTTTTAAACCGCGCCAGTATTACTGCTGTGCTTCCTTATGGTGGCGATACGCTATTGGTTTCGATGTTAAAAAAAGGATTCTTTTTAGTGATTAACCATCGACTAAAACCTTTGAGGACCAGTTTAGATCAGGTTTTTTTAAACGAAAGGATTTATTTTGCCACGCAAATCAGTCCGGATTTATATGGGGTGGCCACCACTTCGGGTGGGGTGTATATTATGAACAAGCATGGCGACCTGGTACAGAAATACAATTATAAAGAAGGCCTGCAGAACAATAACGTAAGAGGCATATTGCTTGATAAAGATAAGAATATATGGCTGGCACTCGATGATGGAATTGCTTATGTGGCCATAAACAGTGCGGTTAAAAATATTTTTCCTGATCGCAATAAGCAAATAACGAGTTACGCTTTTCGCAAATACGATCAATCTATCTATATTGGTACCTCTAATGGTTTGTACCGGGCAAAAATTAATGCAGCCATGCCCGATTTAAGCTATTCGCCGGCCAATTTTGAGGAGGTAAAGAACACCAAAGGGCAGGTATGGGGACTGGATGAAATTAACAACCAACTGTTAATGGCCCACGAGGATGGAACCCTCCTGGTGAAAGATAATACAGCCACCCCACTATATAGCCTGGTCGGCACCTGGATGTACCAACCCATGGATAATGTTTATCCCAGCAAAGAGGTAATTGCAGGTACTTACGCCGGATTGCAGGAAATAACCTACACTGGTGGCCGCTTTGTTAATGGCGGTAAAATTGCCGGCATTAACGAAACCCTGCGCTTTATTGTAGTTGATAATAATAACCCCGATCAAATCTGGGCTTCGCACCCCTATCACGGCGTGTATAAAATAGAACTCAACCCCGATCATAAAAGCATCTTGCGCACTACACTGTTTTCTGATCGGGATGGCTTACCAACTAAGCTCTATAATTACGTGTTCCACATTAAAAACA
Organism: Pedobacter alluvionis; assembly: GCF_003664035.1. GTDB lineage: Bacteria > Bacteroidota > Bacteroidia > Sphingobacteriales > Sphingobacteriaceae > Pedobacter > Pedobacter alluvionis. Next base: position 615,557 of record NZ_RCCK01000011.1, on the reverse strand, counting down.
GGGTAGTAATTGCCACTACAAGCGGGGTTTTTGAATATAATGCCGCGAGCAAAAAGTTTACCCGCTTTAAATTGTTTGGTTCGGCACTAAATGGTGTCCCTATTCAATATCTTAAAGAGGATAACGATGGTAACATCTGGTTTGTAACCAATAAAAAGGTAGGGGTAATCGATTTCCACAGGCCTAATGGAAAAGATGCCTTCAGTATTTTATACCTGCCCGAGCTAAATGGCAAAGTGGTTGGCGGTTTCGAATCGATATACACGCCTGATGGCAAAAATATATTTATTGGTGCCAACAAGGGGGCTTACCACATCAATTACCAAAAATACATTCAGAATATTACCCGGCCAAACGTGGTGCTGGGAACCGTTAAGCTGATGGGAAATAAAGATAGTGTGGTTTTTGGAGGGTATTTTGTAAATAAGGGTGCTATTACAGAGAGGCAAGACTTGTACGAGATTCCCGAATACGTGTACAGCTTAAATTCGATCCATTTCGAATACGCTTCAACACTTTTTGAACACGATAAGAACATCAAATTCAGTTATCAGCTTATGGGCTTTGATAGCGAATGGTCTGCATGGGGGACGAAAAGCGAAAAAGATTATACCAATTTACCAGCCGGAAAATATACGTTTAATGTAAAGGCGAGTACTGGCATCAGTAACGAATCTGAGGTGGTAAGTTATACTTTTATAGTGCTGCCAGCCTGGTACAATACCGTATGGATGCGGATTTTTTACCTCATCTTAATTGTGATGGCTTTAAGACTGATCATCAGATGGCAGAAAAAGAAACACACCAAGGAGCAGGAGCGCATGAGTTACCTGCATCAGCTGGAACTGGACAGGAACGAGAAGGAAATTGTGCGGCTGCAGAACGAAAAGCTGGAGGCTGATGTAAATTATAAAAACAAAGAGCTTTCTACCATGACCATGCACCTGGTACAACGGGGCAAGGTACTGGCCAAGATTAAAGAAGTGATATCGGCGGTAATTAAAAACCACGACCTCAATGAAAGTTCGCCAAGTTTCAGGCACCTCATCAGGCTGATTAAGGATGTAGAAAAAAAGGATCAGGAGCTAGACCACATGAGTGTGCACTTTAATCATGTAAACACCGAATTCTTTAATAAACTCAAAGACCTATACCCTGATTTAAGCCAGAACGATTTAAAGTTTTGCGCCTATTTATCGATGAACCTTTCTTCAAAAGAAATGGCGCAGCTGATGAATGTAACCATTAAAGCCATTGAAGTAGGCCGGTATCGCTTAAGAAAGAAGCTACAGCTTAAGCCGGAGACGAATTTATACGAATTCCTTATTGATATTGCCCGTCAAAAAACACCTTAAAAACAATGTTTTCGTTACAAATTGTGATGTTTTGGGTTGAAATGTTTAAGCGGCTGATATTCAGTTATTTTTGAATTAATTGTAGGGCTTATGTAGGCCTAAAAATTCCTTTTTTTGGTTAATTGAGTGCTGCTGTATGGTTGGTGTAGTAGTGCTAAATTGTGCTAATGCATAACACCTCTTTAGATTTGATTTATGAAACGGGCTACCAAAAGCCCCGGTCATTAAATAACCAAATATTAACCTTAAAATTAATTTCTATGAGAGGAAGATTTACATTCGTATTCTTCATTTACTGTATCATGGCATTGCCGCTGGCCTTATTGGCACAAGACATTCCCGTTACAGGAAAAGTAACAGAACAAAATGGTAGTCCATTACCTGGCGTAACAGTTAAGCTTGATGGAACAACCAGAGCTGCATCTACCGATGCCAATGGTGTTTTTAGTATTCAGGCACCTGTTGGCGGCAAATTAACAATCAGTTTAATTGGTATGGCAACACAAACGGTAACTGTTCCGGCAGGCGGCCGTATCAATGTTTCGCTGGCAGCCAGTTCGAACGATTTAACCGAGGTTGTTGTGGTGGGTTACGGTACACAGAAAAAAGCCCTTGTAACCGGATCCATCTCCAGTGTAAAGGCAAAAGATCTGGAATCGATGCCGATTAACAGAGTGGAGCAGGCTTTACAGGGAAGAACATCTGGTTTAACGATTGCCAGTGGCAACGGACAGCCAGGATCTGCATCAACAGTGCGGGTAAGGGGATTTACCTCTTTTGCCTCTTCGGGTAATAACGATCCGCTTTGGGTTGTTGATGGTGTAATTGTAGATAATGGTGGCATTGGTTATTTAAATCAATCAGATATCGAATCTATTGAGGTTTTAAAAGATGCAGCCTCACAGGCAATTTATGGCGCCAGAGCGGCAAATGGTGTAATTATTGTTTCTACCAAGAAAGGTAAAGAAGGAAGGTTATCAATAAACTACAATGGGTTTTATGGTACACAAGCTCCGGCTAAAAAGCTAAAACTACTCAATGCCAATGAATATGCTATGATCAGGAATGAAGCCTATTCAAATAGCTTTAATGCAGCAACTGATGGAACTTTTACACTTCCTTATGCAAATCCGTCATCTTATGGAGAAGGTACTGACTGGCAATCGGTTGTTTTTAACGACGATGCCCGCAGACAAACGCATGAGTTTAGCGTTTCAGGCGGAACCAATAAATCTACCTTTTATACTTCTTTTGGTTATATCGATCAGGAAGGTATTGTAGCTACACCAATTTCTAATTTTAATCGTGCAAACATCCGTCTTAATTCTACATTTAAGCCTGCAAAGTGGATAAGCTTCGGTGAGAATTTAGGCTATAGCCATTCGGTTAATAGTTCTTTAGGTAATACCAATAGCGAGTTCGGTGGTCCTTTAAGTTCGGCAATTCATTTAGATCCGATAACTCCGGTCATTCAAACCGATCCAACCCTTATTGGCAAATCTCCTTATACCATTGCCAATATTATAAAAGATCCGGCAACCGGATTTCCTTATGGTATTTCAGGCCCGGTTGGTCAGGAAATGAGTAATCCGCTGGCTTATATTCAAACCAGATTAGGTAACTATGGTTGGGATCATAACATTGTTGGTAATGCTTTTTTAGAAATTGAGCCTATTGAGAATTTAAAATTCAGGTCATCACTGGGCGCTAAACTTGCCTTTTATGGTTCAGAGTCTTATACCCCATTATTTTGGTTGAGTCCGTCAAATACTAACAGTAAGGCGAATTTCTATCGCGAGATGAATATGACCTTAAATTATAACTGGGAAAATACCATTAGCTATTCTAAAAGCTTTGGTAAACACCATGCATACGCAATCTTTGGTCAGGGTTATTATATGGACAATAATAACCGCGGTTTAAACGTAAGGTTTAACAATATCATTGCTCAGGACTTTTATCAGGCCAATCTAAACTATAAACCGGCAACAGCTGATATTCAGGGTGATGGCAGTGATGGTACCTTGCATGTTGTTAACTCATTATTTACCCGCGTAACGTATGATTATGATGAAAAATATCTATTTACAGGTATTATCCGTCGTGATGGTTCTTCACGCTTTGGTACTAACAACCGGTTTGGTTACTTCCCTTCAGCTTCAATAGGCTGGGTGCCTACAAAAGAGGCTTTCTGGAAAGAAAACAAGGTCGTTAACTTCTTAAAATTACGTGGAAGTTATGGAATTACCGGAAATGATGCCATTGGCGATTTCAGTTACGTATCGTTAGTAAATAGCGGACGTAATTATACTTTTGGCACTACAGATGTAAGTACCATTGGTTGGAGTCCGGCTGCCTTATCCAATCCTGATTTGAAATGGGAGGAAACCCACCAGACAGATATAGGTTTAGATGCGACCTTATTTAACGATTTTACGCTTAGTGCTTCTTACTTCAAAAAGAAAACCATTGGTGTATTGCAAACACCTTCTATTCCACTTTATTTAGGTGCAGCTGGTGGTGCAGCAGAAAATGTTGGCGATATGCAGAATACTGGTATAGAATTCGAATTGGGCTACAGAAAAAAAATCGGGGAGCTTAATCTGGGGATTAATGCCAATATCTCAACCTTGAAAAATAAGGTAACCAAGCTATTGCCGGGAAGAGAGTTTATAGAGGATAACGCACAGAGTTTTCAGGGCATGGGTAACTTCACCCGTACCGGACTCGGACGTGCATTTAATGAGTTTTATGGGTATGAAGTGGCTGGGATTTTTCAGTCGCAGGCAGAAGTTAATGCATACAAAGGGCCAGGAGGTACCGTGTTGCAACCTTCGGCAAAACCCGGAGACATTAAATTTGCCAACTTAGATGGTAATGAAACTATAAATGGTAGTGATCGTACTTATTTAGGTAGTCCGCTTCCAAAATATACATACGGTATTACCATTAATCTGGCTTATAAAAACTTTGATTTTGTGGCCTTCGGAAACGGTGTAGGCGGAAATATGATCTTCCAGGGATTACGACGCTTGGATGTAACTTATGGAAACTGGCAGCAATCAATTCTTGACAGGTGGACACCAACCAACACATCAACTGATGTTCCCCGTGTTGCAGACAAGGATCTTAACGGAAACTATACCAAGTTCTCCAAAAACTATCTGGAAAAAGGAGATTACTTCCGTTTAAAAACCCTTCAGGTAGGTTATAACCTTCCAGCTAATGTGATTAAAAAAATTGGCGCACAAAAAGTTCGGGTATATCTGATGAGTGAAAACCTGTGGACCATTACTAAATATACAGGTTACGATCCCGAAATCGGTGGAACTGTATTGGGTGTAGATCGGGGAGTTTATCCGCAGGCACGTTCGTTTATGGTAGGTTTAAATGTTGGATTCTAAAAAAAAAATAAAATGAAAAAGAATATTTTAGCTATTGCAGCCCTTTTAACCGCTTCTCAGCTTATCGTTTCTTGTCAAAAACAGCTCGATGTAAATCCACGTGAACGTATCCTGGAGACAAGTTATTATCAAAGTCAGCAGCAGGCATTTACAGGTTTGGTGGCTGTTTATGATCAATTGGGTAATCAGTCTAGTGGCTACCTTACAAAACTTAATTTATTTAGCTCCGCCTCGGATGATCATTATGCAGGTGCCGATTCTCCATCAGATTTAGGAGATATGCAAGCGATGAATAATTATACGGTAAACTCCTTATCAGGAGCCCCAAGTTATTTATGGAGCAAGGGCTTTACCGGTGTTTATCGTGCAAATGTTTTACTGAAAAAAATAGAAGGCATTACAATGGATGCTTCAACCAAGGCAAGGTATATTGCTGAGGCTAAAGCGTTGCGTGCTATATTTTATTTTGATTTGGTAAGGATCTTCAAAAATATACCGTTAATCTTAGCACCTATTGAGCCTTCTGGCATGTTCGATGTTACGCAGGTTGCCCCTGCAGATGTATATAAGCAGATAGAAAAAGATTTAGGAGAGGCATTAACTGCGCTCCCTGTAACTATTACTACTGCTGAAGCAGGGCGTTTGAGCCAGGGTGCAGTTCATGCAGTTTTAGGTAAGGTTTACTTGTGGGAAGAAAAATGGGCCCCGGCAGCTGCAGAGTTTGCGCTGGTAAATGGTACAGCTCCTGGTGCAAGTACCTATGGCTATAAGCTGCTTCCAAAATTTGCTGATTTATGGAATGTTAAAAATAAGTTCAATTCAGAATCTGTTTTAGAACTCAGCTACAATACTACCTCTAATATGGGTTGGGATAACGTTGGCAGCCGTGAAGGTAATGTTATGGGCATTCTGGTAGGGCCACGTAATTATGTTCCTGTAATTGCCGCACAAGCACCAGATTATGTTTCGGGTTGGAGTGTAATGCCAATAACCAAAGAATTATTTGACTTAATTCACTACGATCCGCGTAATAAACCTACGGTTGCCAATTTAGATAGTTTGGAAAAAGCAGGTATTGTAACCTATAAACATGCCAATGATAATACCGGATATTTTGTGGAGAAATATGCCGGAAGAGTTTCTACCAAAGCTGCGGTTGGTCAGTTAGAATTAAACTTTGGTCAGAATATGTACGAAATCCGTTTAGCTGATACCTACTTAATGGAAGCTGAAGCATTATTGAAAAGTGGTGCTGCAGTTGGCGCAGGTACCAGGGCTTATATTTTCCTTAATGCAGTAAGAGCCCGCGTTGGTTTAAACCCTGTTGCGGTAACGATGGATAATATCATGAAAGAAAGACGTTTGGAACTGGTAGCTGAAGGACAAAGATGGTTTGATTTGGTTAGATGGGGGCTTGCTCCAGCTAAACTGGCCTTTAAAGGATTTCAGGCAAATAAAAACGAGACCTTACCTATCCCACAGGCTGAATTGAACAATACCAAAATTCTCCAGAGTAAAGAATGGGGCGGCACAAAATAAGTTGTCATCTAAATAACCTTAATGTTTAATTGTTAACAGGGAGAAAGCGAGTTCTTTCTTCCTGTTTTTTTTGATCTGCAGATCTTTTCCCTATGCTTCCTACCAGATTTCTTCGCTTTTTTATCATTTGTATTTTTACCTCTTGTTCGCTTTCTGTTATTGCCCAAAACCAAGCCGAAGTTTGGCTTACCAAAGCCGATCGATCGGTTTTATTTGCCAAACAGACAAGTAAATTAAGTTTTACTACAGCTAAAAATAATTTGCCAAACATTACAGTAAACGATAAAGAAACTTACCAAACAATTGATGGCTTCGGTTATGCGCTAACCGGCGGCAGTGCACAGCATATTATTAAAATGTCGGCACCAGCCAGGGCGGCTTTATTGAAAGAGTTGTTTGCTACTGATGGAAACAACATTGGAGTAAGTTACATCAGACTGAGCATTGGCGCTTCCGACTTAAACGAAAAAGTATTTTCTTATAATGATCTTCCAGAAGGACAAACCGATTTAACGCAGGCTAAGTTTGATCTCGGGCCTGATAAGGTGGATGTAATTCCGGTAATGAAGGAAATCCTTGCGATCAACCCAAAACTAAAAATTATGGGTTCGCCATGGTCTCCTCCCTTATGGATGAAAACCACTTACGATGCCCGTGGCGGGATGTTAAAGCCCGAATATTATGATGCTTACGGCAAGTATTTTGTGAGGTATGTACAGGAAATGCAAAAAGAAGGAATCCCTATTGATGCGATTACCGTTCAAAATGAGCCTTTGCACCCTGGCAATAACCCCAGCTTGCTTATGGTCGCACCAGATCAGGCACTTTTTGTAAAGAAATTTTTAGGTCCTGCGTTTGCCAAAGCCAATATCAAAACAAAAATTATTGTTTACGACCATAATGCCGACCGGCCCGATTATCCGATCAGTATTTTAGATGATGCGGAAGCCAGAAAATATATAGATGGATCTGCCTTTCATTTGTATGGAGGCAAGATTGAAGCTTTAAGTGATGTGCATAATGCCCATCCAGATAAAAATATCTATTTCTCAGAGCAAATGGTGGTAGAACAGCCTGATGCCACGACCATTGATATCGTGAATCCGGTAGCACGCTTAATTATCGGGGCTACACGCAACTGGAGCAAAAATGTACTGGAATGGAATTTAGCTGCCGATCCTGAAAATAAACCCTATACCGACAGGGGCGGCTGTTCGATGTGTCAGGGCGCAATAACCATCGATAAAGATAATTACAGCAGAAACCTGGCTTATTATTCCATTGCCCACGCTTCTAAGTTTGTAAGGCCTGGCGCTGTCCGGATAGCAACAAACGATTTAACCGACCTGCCAAATGTTGCCTTTAAAACACCTGATGGGAAACATGTTTTAATTGTAGCCAATAGCGGCAAGAGCGCCAATACCTTTAACATTGCTTTTAATGGGGAAACACTTGTCGCAACGCTCGATAAAGGATCTGTAGCTACATACATCTGGTAATTATCAAAACCTAATCTTATTGTTATGTCATTCAAAAAATCGATATTTTATATTTTTCTGCTCAGCATTGTTTCATTTACAGGGTTTAGTCAAGGGTTTTTAAAAGCCGAGGGTAAAAAAATAGTTAACCAAAAAGGGGAGAATGTTTTACTTCGTGGTTTTGGCTTAGGTGGCTGGATGTTACAAGAGGGTTATATGCTCAAAATTAACAAAGAAGCACAGCAGTACCGCATTCGCGAGCGCATAGAAGAACTGATGGGGACAAAACAGACCCAGGAGTTTTACGACGCCTGGCTGGCAAACCATACGCGTAAAATTGATGTGGATTCGATGAAACGCTGGGGTTTTAATTCCATCCGTTTACCCATGCATTACAATTTATACACTTTACCGGTGAATAAAGAACCTGTCGCCGGCAAAAATACCTGGCTGGAAAAAGGCTTTGCTTTAACCGATAGCCTGTTATCCTGGTGTAAGGCCAATAAAATGTATTTGATTTTAGATTTACATGCTGCACCTGGTGGACAAGGAAACGATTTAAACATTGCCGACCGCGATCCGTCAAAACCGTATTTATGGGATAGCGAGGCCAATCAGGAGAAAACCATTGCCCTTTGGAAAAAACTGGCAGAGCGTTATAAAGATGAACCTTACATTGGTGCATACGATATTTTGAATGAACCCAACTATGGTTTTACAAATCCTGAAGAGGATAAAAACGGAACAAAAGAAAAAGTGAATGCACCATTGCGTAAGTTAATGGTCGAGATTACCAAAGCCATCCGTGAGGTTGATCAGAAGCACATCATTGTTATCGAAGGAAATGGTTGGGGCAATAATTACAATGGCATTTTTCCATTATGGGATAAAAATATGGTTTTGAGTTACCATAAATACTGGAATTATAATGATCAGGCTTCAATAGCACACATTATTAAAGCCAGGGATGAGCAGAATGTTCCGGTTTGGCTGGGTGAAACAGGAGAAAATTCGAATGTCTGGTTTACGGATGCCATCCACCTTTTAGAAAAAAACAATATTGGCTGGGCCTGGTGGCCATTGAAAAAGATAGGTGCCAATAACCCGATGGAAATTAAATCGAATCCTAATTATGATGAGTTGGTAAAGTATTTCAATAACGGTGGAAACAAACCTAAAGATAGCAATGTATACAGCGGTTTAATGGAGCTGGCCATTTATTCGAAATTAGAAAACACGATTATCCACAGAGACGTAATTGATGCCATGATCCGCCAGCCTTTTAGTAACGAAACCAAAGCTTTTAAGCCCAATTTAATTAAAGATAAAAGTATTGTTTACGCTGTAGATTACGATTTAGGTAAAAACGGTTTTGCTTATTTCGATACCGATACGGCCGATTACCATACCTCAACAGGAAAACGAAGTGCAGGCAACCGCGGCCATATTTACAGAAATGATGGGGTGGATATTGTTAAAGATTCTACACAGTATGAAAAGTATTATGTAAACCATATCGAAAAAGGGGAGTGGTTGCAATACACCATAAACGTTGCAGAAAAAGGAGCATATATCTTAAAAATAAATGCTGCGGCAAATCATGCTTTAGGTAGAATGACTATTATGATCGACGACAAGGTGGCAGCTAAAAATATTGCGGTTCCAGATACCAGAGATAATAACAAGTTTGCAACCTTTGAGGTGAAGAACGTTGTTTTAAAGGCTGGAAAGCAAAAAATTAAGGTACTGGCAGATGCAGGAGGCTATAATTTTAGTTATCTTCAATTCGTAAAATAAAGCAAAACATCATCTTGAAAGGCGCAAAACGGATCCTGTTTATTTTAGGGGCAATTGCTGTTGCAATCGTTATTCTTTCAAGATGCATGAATGCGGCCGATCAATTGCCCGCAGATGTGCGGGGCGAGGCCTATACCGGGGCAGCTACCTGTGTTAAATGCCATAAAGATTTATCAGAGTCTTATGCACATAATCCACATGGTTTAACTTCTAAGCCTGTTTTAGATGCTGCTTTGTTAAAAATTTTCGCCCCTGATTCGAACAGTTTCCAATATGATGCAAGCCAAAAAGTAGTAGTAGAGAAGAGAGATAGCGGTATATTTCAGGTCGCTTATCGGGATGGTAAAGCTGTGCGTGCGCAAAAGTTTGATATGCAGTTTGGTTCAGGCGAGAAAGCCTATACTTATACCTATTGGCAAGGCAAAAAAATGTACGAACTGCCTTTATCTTACTTTACTGCCATTAAGAACTGGGCCATCAGTCCTGGTTTTCCAAAAGAAAACTTTTATTATGACCGCGCGATAACGAGCCGTTGTTTGGAGTGCCATGCCTCTTATGTAGCTGTTAAAATCACGCAAAAATCTACTTTTGAAAAGGATGAAGAGATGGAAAAAGGAACTGTTATTTATGGAATAGATTGCGAGCGCTGCCATGGCCCGGGGAAACAGCATGTTGTTTTCCATATGGAAAACCCGGAAGAAAAAAATGCAAAATTCATCACCCTTTATCAAACACTTACCCGTAAACAAAAGATGGATGTTTGTGCCGTTTGCCATTCGGGCAATACTCTGGTGGCACAACGATCGGTATTCGGTTTCCAGCCGGGCGACGATTTAGAAGCTTACTATTCGCAGGATTTTACAGGTTTTGGTGGTGGTAATATTGATGTACACGGTAACCAGAGTGCCATGCTAAAGGGTAGTAATTGTTATCGAAAAAGTGAAACCATGACCTGCCAATCGTGCCACAATACACATGAAAATATTAAGGGTAATTTAACAATTTACTCACAGCGCTGTATCAGCTGTCACCAAAGCACTAAGCACAGTCAGGCTACGCTGTCAAAAGGATTGCTCAGCACCAATTGTATTGATTGTCACATGCCTAAGGAACCTTCAAAACTGATCACCTTTCAGCAGGCAGGTAAAGATCATTTAAGTCCTTACCTGTTACGCTCACACCATATTGCCATTTATCCCGTTATTAATTAGTAAAACCAAACTTTTATTAAGAAATGCTCCAATATCTTTTAATAGGACTTGGATTTCGTACATTTGGTTTCCACCTTAAAATTAGATAGTAGCCAATATGTCCTTAAAACACTACTTAGCTTTATTTTCCTTCCTTTTTTTATCCACCTCTGTTTTTGCACAAAAGAAATTTACCCTCAGCGGCACCATTCGCGATGCAGGTACAGGTGAAACCTTAATTGGTGCAACGGTAAGAATTTCCGGAGCATCTGCTGCAGCAACCTTAACCAATAATTATGGATATTTTGCTTTAACACAAACCGAAGGAACCTACACGGTGGCGGTAAGTTATACCGGCTATACATCCATTGTTAAAACCATCAGTTTAACAAAAGATACCAAGTTAAATGAGGAATTAAAAAGTACAAATGATTTGGACGAAGTAACAGTAAGCGCCAATAACCGCAAAAACGAAAACGTTAAAAGTGCGCAGATGGGTTTGGAAAGGATTGATATGAAAACGCTTAATTCTATCCCGGTGTTGCTGGGCGAAAAGGATATTTTAAAAACCATCCAATTATTACCGGGCGTAAAATCAGGTGGAGAAGGGAATACAGGTTTTTACGTTCGCGGTGGTGCTGCCGATCAGAATTTAATTATTCTGGATGAGGCTGTGGTGTACAACTCATCTCACTTACTTGGCTTTTTCTCTACTTTCAATGCCGACGCAATTAAAGATGTAAGTTTATACAAAGGTGGCATGCCAGCGCAATACGGTGGCCGGTTATCGTCGGTTTTAGATGTTAAAATGGATGATGGGAACAATAAAGAGTTTAAGTTTGAGGGAGGAATTGGTTTAATTGCATCACGTTTAAAAGCAGAAGGACCGATTGTAAAAGACAGGGGTTCGTTTATGGTGAGTTTCCGCAGAACTTATATCGATCTGTTTTTAAGAGCTTCGCCAGATTCATCTGTTAACGGGAGTACCTTGAATTTTTATGATATTAATGCAAAGGCGAATTATAAAATCAATGATAAAAATACCATTTACATTTCGGGTTATTTTGGTAAGGATAATATTGGGGTGAAGGATTTGTTTGAGAACAACTGGGGCAACGTAACCACCACCATCCGCTTAAACCATATTTTTAACGACCGCTTGTTTTCTAATACTTCGTTAATTTACAACAACTACAATTATACCGTTCGTTTGTTAAATGATGCGACTAATTTTAAGGCGACTTCGCTGGTACGCGATTTTAATTTTAAAGAAGATTTTCAGTATTTTAGCAACAAACATATTCTCAGGTTCGGATTAAATGCGACCCAGCACCGCATATCGCCGATTGATATTGATAGCGATGTATCCTCGCAGGTAAATTCGCTTACACAAGAGCGTAGGTATGGAATAGAGTCTGCTGCCTATATTTCTGATGAATGGAATGTAAACGAGCACCTTAACTTTTTATATGGTGTAAGGTTGGCTGCTTTTTCTTTAATGGGCCCTGGTAATTTTAGCACTTATGATATTGATGGGGATATCGCATCAACAGAAAATGTAGCCAAAGGCAAGTTTTACAAAAACTATTTCAACCTGGAGCCCCGCTTTTCTATGAGTTACCTGTTTAACGAAGAAAATTCTATTAAAGCATCGTATAACCGCAATACACAGAATGTTCACATTTTAACCAATGCCACTTCCAGTTCGCCAACCGATCAGTATGTGTTGAGCAGTAATAATATTAAACCAGAAATTGCCGATCAGGTGGCGCTGGGGTATTTTAAAAATATTAAAGAGAATACCTACGAACTCTCTGCAGAAATTTATTATAAATGGCTGCAAAACCAGATCGATTACAAGAATGCCGCCCAGTTGCTGGCCAATTCGAATGTAGAATCGGAACTGATATACGGCACAGGTAGGGCTTATGGGCTGGAACTGTTTTTTAAAAAGAAATTTGGCAAGCTCAATGGCTGGGTAGGATATACGCTATCGCGTACTGAACGCAAATTTACAGAACTGAATAATGGCAAATATTTTCCGGCCAGGCAAGACCGTACACACGATATTTCGGTGGTTGGTATTTACAACATGACCCCAAGGTGGACATTTTCCTCAAGCTTTATTTACAGTACAGGTAATGCAGTTACCTATCCGGCAGGGAAATATACCGTTGGCGGGCAACCAGCCTATTATTATACCCAACGCAATGCAGGCCGCATGCCTTACAATATGCGTTTAGATATAAGTGCCACATTAGATGGCAAGAAAAAAGGCAAATACCAATCGAGCTGGAATTTTGGTATTTACAATGTGCTGGCCAGAAAAAATCCTTACTCCATAGAGTTCATTACTGATCCGCAAAATCCGAACAAAACTGCTGCACAGCAAACCTCTCTTTTTGGACTTATTCCATCTGTTACCTGGAATTTTAAATTTTAATGCCATGAAAAAATTAGCAATATATGTTGTCCTGTTTACCTTGTGCCTCGCTTCATGCAAGAAAATTATTTCCATTGATACGGAGAATGCCGACCCACAGTTAGTGATTGAAGGGATCATTAATAACCAGTTGATGGACCAGGAAATTAAACTCAGCAAAACGATAGGTTATACCGAGGAAAATGTTTTTCCTAAAATTTCGGGTGCCACGGTTACCGTAACCGATAGCAAGGGAAATACGTTTGTATTCAAAGAAGGAACTAAGCAGGGTACTTATGTTAGTCGCATGAAGGGTGAGCCAGGTGTTATCTATAATTTAAGTGCGACTGTTGAAGGACAAAACTATACCGCCAGTTCTAAAATGCCTAATTTGGTTAAAATGGATTCGATTGGGATTATTAAAAATACTTTTTTTGGTCGTGAACGTAAAACAGCGGCAGTCTTTTTTAAAGATCCGGTTAATGAAGTAAATTTCTACCATTTTAACCTCTATGTAAACGATGTTTTGTCGCGACGCTATTATGCTACTAACGACAGGCTAACCAATGGTAACGATTTGCGGATCCAGCTCTTTTTTAAACCCAATAACGATCACGACAGCGACGAGCTGAATACCAATGATAAGGTTAGGATTGAAATGGAATGTATTGACAGTAATATTTTTAATTATTGGTATGCACTTAGCCAGCAAGCAGACCGCGGGCCTAACCAGGGTACCACGCCAGCCAACCCTACATCAAACCTTTCGAATAATGCGTTGGGTTATTTTAGTGCAAACACCTATCAGGTACTCACGGCGACTGTAAAGTAAACATTAAGCAAAACTCCTGGTCAGATTTACTGTTAAATTAATATGAAAGTATTTATAAGCGGAAACATTGCTCCGGTTGGAATAAAAGAACTGGAAGAAAATAATATCTCCATCACCCAGTGGAAAGAAAACAGGCAGATTACAGCCGAAGAATTAATTGAGGCCTGCCAGGATCAAGATGGCTTGATCAGCGTTGGGCCAAATAAAATTAATGCTGAATTTTTAAATGCCTGTCGCCACTTAAAGGTAATTGCGCTGCATTCGGTAGGTTACGATCAGGTAGATATAGTTGCGGCTAAAAAATTAAACATCCCCATTGGTAACACGCCAGGTGTTTTGAGTGCAGCAACTGCTGATACTGCTTTTTTATTGATGCTTGCTGTATCGCGAAAGGCTTTTTTCTCACACAAAAAAATCATTCAAGGCGAATGGAAAAACTATGAGCCTTCACCAGAACTCGGAATTGAAGTAAACGGTAAAATGCTCGGTGTTTTTGGTCTGGGGAAAATTGGATTAGAGATGGCCAAAAAATGTAAAGCTGCCTACCAAATGGAGGTCATTTATCACAATCGATCGCGTAACGAAGAAGCCGAAAGAGAAATCGGTGCAAAATATGTATCCTTTGAAGAACTTTTGGCACAAAGTGATGTGTTATCCGTACACACCGCGTTAACGCCAGAAACCAAAGATAAATTTACACTTGATGTTTTTAAGCAGATGAGACCCAATTCGATTTTCATTAATACAGCCAGGGGTGGTATTCACAATGAAAAGGACTTAATCAAAGCCTTAGAAGAGAAGATAATATGGGGTGCAGGTTTGGATGTAACGAACCCGGAACCCATGGATAAAAACAATCCCTTGCTGGCTATGGAAAACGTTGCTGTTTTACCACATATTGGCTCGGCCACCGAAGAAACGAGAGCTGCCATGGCGCAGATTATTGTTAAAAATGTTTTGGCTGGTTTAAAAGGGGAGAAGTTGCCGTTTGAAGTGAAGTGAGATATGAGATATAAGATAGATGAGGGGAGTAATTCAATTCCATCATCCATCTTACATTTTCCATTTAGGCTATTAACCATTGACTATCAGACTACGAACCGATTGCCTGTATTTTATTTTACAAGATATTTAAAAACCGATCTTCCTAAATTTCCATTGGCATCTATTCCTTCAATAATTACTTTGTATTGTCCTCTTCCATCAGCGTTATAATATTCAAAAGAAGCATTACCCGTTGCATCTGTAACTACTTTAGGGTTCCAGTAAATGGTGGTCCTTAAATCGTTTCGGTTCATGCTGGCAGGAACATCATATTTAGGTGAGTAAAACTGTTTTTCTTTATTATAACCCTGTGGCGAGAAAGTAAGTTCATAATACTTAGGAAGCATATCCATCAATTGGGCTTTCGTAATCTTGGTGCCTTTAGGTGCTTTTTTCTGGTTAAATACAATTACACCGTTTACATTGTTAGCACGGTTCACCAAACCTAAATCGTCTCTTAAAAATACTTCTACTGATTCGAGCTGGTTCGGGTCTAATGTATTGATCTGGTTTACATCCACGTTCATACCATTGATGAAAATACCCATCGGGATTTTTTTGCCCTGGTTGTAATCCCGGGTTACGTAAAAGTTATTATCGGCAAAGGTAACCCCTGCCAGCATACCCTGTAAACAGTTAATCAATAAACCACAGCCTTTAAACCGATCTCCACTAACTTCATGGTCGGCCATTTGGCTTAGTCCGCTTAGTGCCGGGTAATCCTTATGACTTACTTTCGGAACTACTGTGGCTTTAATATTTACATCTTTTAGTGTGTGTAAATAAGCATATTGTCTTTTGCTGTTATCTAAATAACTGGTTAAAGCACTATCAATATTTAAAACCTCTTCGGCTGCACTAAAATTTCTGGTTAGGGTAGGTACCGGTGCGCCATTTAAGCTTAAGGTCATGTTTTTATAGTTTACATTATACTTAGCGGTAATGGTCACTTTAGAGGAGTCGTTAAAGACCAGGTTTTTGAATTTAAAATTCCCAACAGGATCAGTAGTACTTTCCAGATTGAAACGTTTATCAGGTATGGTTAATAATAAGGCTCCTTTTCTAACCGGAATACCATTATTTTGACGCAAAATACCTGAAATTTCGATTCCCTGTTCAGGTAAGAAATCAATTTTTGGTAATTTATTGGCGATGATATCGGTATATTTAAAACTGCGGTATCCCTGGGTAAGCAACAATACATCTAAATCTGCATTTTTCTTTGCGTCAGGTGCATTAAAGTAATAATTTGCTTTTTCAATGTAACCTTTAACATCGCTGCTTAATAACAAGCCAGTTAATATCGTACTGGTTGCATCTTCGCTGGATGGAACTTTGGTTTCATCTACAACAGCCACCGAGAAGTTTCCTTCAACGGGAGCGCCATCTTTTTTAGCAGCAACATTTATCTTAACCTTTTTCTTGATTCCGTAAGTCGTTGCAGCACTAGTTAGCGTTACCGCCATGGTATTTTTATGTTGTACAAAAACCAATCGTTCACTTAGTGGTTTACCAAATTCGTTAAATAGGGTAAATTGTGCAATTCCATTTGGGAATTTAGATTTAAGCACAGTGGTGTTATATTCTTTATTTGATAAGGCTGTTTGTGCACCATAACAGATCACGCCTTTGCTCTGTGCAATTAAATAAAGTTTTTTACCCTGGTTCTGTTCAAAGAAGGCATCATTAGCTGAAATTTTTATGGCTATATTATCTGCACTGCTGTTATCTATATTTACAGAAACACCATTTGCCGCAACTGCTGGTAAGTTATAATTTTGAGAGGTTCCATCGGCATAGGTAACAGCTGCTTTGTACGTTTTTCCGGCTTCTGCCAATAAATTGAAACTGCCCATTCCTAAATGTTGGGCAGTAAATGTTGCTACTGTTTTGCCATCGTTATCGGTAATTGTACCTTTTGAGCTGATGCCCAAACCATCACTCTTAATCGCTTTAAATGCCACTTTAGTAGTTAAACCTGCAATCAGACTTCCTCCCTCTGGGAAGAACTGAAAATCTTTACTTACGATTGCGTTTTTAAGTTGAAAGCTGCTGCTCGCCACATCTTTATCGGTGGTATTAATGCTGGTAATCAGTTCGCCTTTTTGTAATTGATATTCCGCCTTCTGTGCATTGCTCATCGCGATGGTTAAATAGCCGTTTGCATCTGTTGTACCCCTGCCTTTGGCAATTACCGTATAACTGGTAACTACCTGCCAGCTTACATTTTTATTGGCGTAGGGTTTGTTATTGGCATCTTTAAATTGTACACGCGCATCAATTTTTTCCAGCTTATCTGTAGAGGTATTTTTATAAGTGATATGGGTTTTTACCTCCTTATCAATCGCTTCGCCTACATAAAAGGTCTTGTTAAAATAAGCAGGATCATCACTGTTAAGCATCCACAACGTGTAAGCCCTGATATGGTAATTCCCTTGTTTATAGTTGATCTGATCTAAGGGGAAACTGCCGTAAGCAAAACCACCGGTAATGGGTAATTTTAACGTTTGGATAAGTGAGTCTTTCTGATTGATTACATCCACATAAATGATCTTACTAATCGTAGATAAGAAATTCTGGTTTTCGGTAACATAAGCTTTAAACCAGACCGTATCGGCAACAGCATAATAAGGTTTGTCGAAATGAAGATAAATTTTTTCGGCAGGGTAATCACTCAATACCTTATTCGTTTTGGTAATGATGCTGTTTATGCTAATGGTATCAGTTTGGGCCGAAGAAGAAAAACTTAATGTTGATAAAAGTGACAGTATAATAAACGATAATCTAAAAATCTTCATGGATTGGATATTAAATGCTAGCCCGTAAATATATCCAATTATAAATAGAGCACATAAAATGTAATGAGGTTTAACATTTTTTTACAAAACTTTCTATGTTAATCGTCATCCTGATCCGATAGCTACCGGATTTGTTTCAGGATCTACATGTGAAGTGCTTTTAAGGTTAATTGTTTAAACCGGTTAATCGACTCCAAACGCCAGACTCCCAGCGCCAAACTAACTCTGCTAAAACAAAACAAGCCGCTAAAAGCGGCTTGTTTTAAATATAATGGTGTTTGCCTGTTATTTAAACTCGATCAGGAATTCTTCTTTAGGTGAACGTACTTTTTTAAGATTTACCAACCAATCGCCGGCTTCGTCTCTGTTTCCTAATGGCAATAGGGTAACACTTTTTAAACCTTTTTTATCTAAACCTAAAAGTTCATCTAAAGCAGGACCGTTAAAACCTTCCATTGGCGTAGCATCAACTTTTAGTACTGCAGCTTCTGCAATGGCAATACCGAAAGCAATATAAGCCTGACGGGCTGCATGGTTGAAGTTTTCTTCCGCCGTTCTGGATAAAATCATGCCTTTAAGTTGTGCTTTGTAAGCATCTGTCGTATCCAGTGGTAAGCCACGCTCTGCATTCATTCTGTTAAAAACGGCATCAATACCTTCTTCTGTATAATTTTCGTTTGCCGCGAAAATCAATAAGTGAGAAGAATCAATTACTTGCGATTGGTTAAAAGCAATCGGTGCAATTTTCTCTTTTAATTCCTGGTTGGTTACCACAATTAATTTAAAAGGCTGTAAACCAGATGATGTTGGCGCCAAATGTGCTGCTGCAATAATTTTATCAACTTTTTCCTGTTCAACAGGTTGACCGTTCATTTTCTTAACGGCATAACGCCAGTTCAGTGCATCTATTAAGCTCATATTTTGAAGATTTTTTTTAAATTTTATGAAGCAAAGATGGAAATAAGGAACAAACCTATTGTTGATGTATGGTAAGAAAATAAATAGCCAGTAATTTGATCGTCATTTGCATTAAGCTTACATATTGTTATTTTTTCCTATCGGTTGGTGTCTCACCGACCGAAATGGAATAAATTCAGAATGACAAATTATGAAAGAGTTTAATTAAAATTAGGAAATGAGTGGCTTGTGGTTCTTGGAGGTTTTCAGCCCCGCTTTGCGCTTTATACCGATGAAGGATCGGTATGTTCGCTGCAATCAGGTTTATGAACAAGGGTTCTGCATCCTGCAACCACAGAAATAAAGTGCTGTTTTGCCCACCTAGCCCCGGTTGAAGTGTTACCCTGCAGCAACGAGGCACGAGGAAGCGAAGCGTAAAAACGGAAAACGGGAAAGAACTTATTGTTTTGTACAAACCTAGCGCTCCAATAAGGGAATGATTATTTATAACCAATCGCCATGATTCTTGTTTATCCCTAGTCAACGGAATATTCTCCATCGCCATGGTTCGTGTCCTCACGCACCATAAGATCGTAATTAAGCTTTTATCCTATCGGTTGGCATCTCACTTACCTAAATAGAATTAGGAAATGAGTGGCTTGTGGTTCCTGGCAGTTACAGCCCCCGCTTTCGCTTATAGTCCTCGCTGCGCTGCGGGCTATTCCGCTCAATCAGGTTTATGAACAAGGGTTCTGCATCCTGCAACCACAGAAATAAAGTGCTGTTTTTTGCCCACCTAGCCCCGGTTGAAGTGTTACCCTGCAGCAACGAGGTACGAGGAAGCGAAGCGTAAAAACGGAAAACGGGAAGGAACTTCTTGTTTTATGCAGGCCTTGCGCTCCAATGAAGAATGATCAGTAATCACCAACCGCCATGATTCTTTTTTATACCCAATTCCATCGCCATGGTTCGTGTACTCACGCACCATAAGATCGTAATTAAGCCTTATGGGATAAACCTCAAATCGCTGCGCACCGGAAAGTGGTCGGATAATTTGGCCTGGGTGATTTTGTAATTTAACACCTCAAGTTCCTTAGAAGTAGCAATATAATCAATCTGGAAATTAGGAAATTTGCCATTATAGGTTTTACCAAAGCCGTTGCCCTTTTTAATAAAACTATTGTTCAATCCGGCTGTAATTTGGGTAACCACGTAAGATGCCGGCGTATCGTTAAAATCGCCTGCAATAAGGTAAGGTGTTTTGCAGGTTGCCATTTCCTTTTTCATAATGTCTACCTGACCGCTGCGCTTCAAAAAGGCACTTTTCAGCATTCTTAAAATCCTTTTGGATGGTTGCAGTTCGGTATTCATTTCCTTAACCTTATCCAGGTATTCGTAATCCTGTTTTTCAAAAGAGATAGATTGAAAATGCACATTGTAAACCCTTAATGTTTTTCCTTTAATGTTTAAATCGGTGTAAATACTCATGTTGCCGGGGAAACCTTTAACAAAAGGGATTTTACCCGAATCTTTAATCGGGAATTTAGAAAATATAGCTAAGCCAGTTGCTTCGTAATCATTTTTATTAGTAGGTACAAAGTAGTAATATTTTGTATTTAACAGTACTTTAAGGCTGTCAACGGTATCAAAAGCGCCTTTGTAGCGGGTGAAAAATTCTTGAAAGCAAATAATATCAGGGTTTTGATCTTTCACCACCTTAAGCATTTTTTCTTTTACAGATTCAATATTGTCTTCGCCGTATAGCTTAAAACTATGCACGTTGTAAGTCATCATTCTGATGCTATTGTCTGCTTTTTCAGTGCCTCCCTCATCGCCACCAATGGCAAAGGTGGCTTTTAAAGTTTTAGCACCGAGCGCAATAATGATAATAGTTGTGATGGCAAAAATCCATTTTTTGCTTAAAAACCACCAAACGAGGAAGATAATGTTAACGAATAAAACGAAAGGATAGGCAAGACCGAAAAAAGCAATAATGGCATGTTTTCTTGGGTCCATATTTCCGGCAAGAACCCCCAATAGCAAAGCGATTGCCAACATAACGGCAATAGGCAAAAGGAGTTTATCCAGAAAACTATATTTCTTCTTGTTCGTGGCCATTAATCTTTACTTGCCTTAAATAGTTTTTCTTTTTCTACCGCTGTTAATTTATCGTACCCTGAAGTCGATATTTTGTCTAAAATGGCATCTATTTCCTGTTGAGAAACGCCACCTTTAAATACTGGTTTTTTAACAGGTTTTTCATTCCGAACAACCTTTAGTTTCGGCTTACGCTCAAACAGCTTGCTCCAATCCCTTCCGTTTTGCAAACTTTTAATGAAGGTGAAACCTAAAAGTGCACCACCAATATGCGCTAAACTTCCACCTGCATTTACGGAGCCGATTGCAATAAAATCGAGCACAAAATAGATAATGGCAATCCATTTAATTTTAACCTCACCAAAGAAAAGTAACATAATGGTGTAATTCGGTACCAGCGTTGCAGAAGCAAAAATGATCGCCATTACTGCGGCTGATGCGCCAACAATGGTTACGCCGGCCAGTCCGCTGGCATAAAGGGGGAATATATTTAATGCAGCAACGGCAAACAAACCACCAAAAAGACCACCTGCCAGGTACACAAAATGAAACTGACGGCTTTTTAAGAAATTCATGAATATATTGCCGAACCAAAATAAGCCGAGCATATTAAACAGGATGTGAAGAATCCCGTCATGAATAAACATGTAGGTAAACAGGGTATAAAAGCGCTCAGGTAGTTTCGAAATGCTGGCTGGTAAGCCTAAATATTTGCTTACGAATAAATCGATAATATCACCATGGCCACTTAGCTTGCTAAATACGCCAATAATGGCGATTAATAAAAATAGCATTACATTAATCCCAATGTAGAAGAATAATGGATTGCCCGATTGAAAAACCTTGTATTTTAAATCTTTAAAAGTATTATTCATAGAGCGTATAAAATGTATCGTTTTTATCTTTCCATATTTTAACAAGTATAAAGCCGATTAAAGCACCACCAAGGTGAGCATAATGCGCAACAGAATCGCCTTCAAACTGGGCAACCCCCAAAGATAACTCTACTAAAATATAAACCGGTATAATATATTTTGCTTTCACCGGAACCGGAATAAACATGATCAACAATTCTGCATTTGGATAAAGCATGCCGAAGGCAACCAACAAGCCGAAAATTGCACCCGATGCACCAAGCATTCCACCGAAATAAATACTCCGTAGTGTAACTGCTTGTGTCATGGAAAGTTGATTCGTGTCGAACTCTCCCTGAAATAATGCGCTAAGATTTATCTTTCCGTTATTAGTAACGCTACCGATAATCTGATGCACTTCGTAAGCCTGTACGGCCCACTGCAATGCAAGTGCACCTAATCCGGTAATAAAATAAAAGATAATAAATTTTTTGCCTCCCCATCTTGATTCTAACAAACTTCCAAAAGAATACAGTGCAAACATGTTAAAAAAGATGTGCGCTATGCCACCATGCATAAACATGTAGCTAATCGGCTGCCATAGCTCAAACTTCGGAGAATCGAAATAATATACCGCTAACAGGTCATCAAGATGAAGGCTTGTGAGTAAGTAAGTTGCTGCAAAAAATAAGATGTTAATAATCAGTAGGTTTTTTACTACCGGGGGAATATATATGTTATTCATTTAATTTTAAAAAGGGTTAACTGGTTAATGGTTTAAACTGGTTAATCGGTTAGCTGTTTTGTATTGCTCTTTGGCTTCAAGTTTTGCTATGCCCTTCAATTTTCTGACTTCCGGCCCAGGCCTCCGACTTTTTCTCTTTAGTCTTTCAGCTTTAGTCTATTTCTCAAACTTCTTATCCAGTTCTGCCAAAGTAATGGTTTGGATAATTGGTTTGCCACTTACGCTAAAGTTAGGTGTTTTACAGGCAAAAAGCTCATCAATCAAGGTATTCATTTCCTCCTGGCCAAGGCTTGTTCCCGCTTTTATTGCGCTGTTTTTAGCCAGGCTTCTCGCGAGGCTATCACGTTTACTCAATTTTAATTCCTGTTGCGAGTTTTTAAAGCCCTCAATCAATTGTTCAAATAATTGTGTTTCGTTAATGTTGCTGCTGCCCAGATCAACCGGAACACCTTCTACTACCAACGTATTTTTTCCAAATTCGCGTACATCAAAGCCTAAACTTTTTATATCATCCAGTAAACTTTTTGCCAATTCGAAATCGTTGGCATTTAACGTAATGGTTTGCGGAAATAAACTCTGCTGCGATGCGCCTTTGCGGTCGTCAAGATGTACGAGAAAACGTTCATAAAGGATTCGCTCATGTGCCATTTGTTGGTCGATCACCATTAAGCCCGACTTAATCTGAGAAACAATATAGCGGTTATGCAGTTGCATGTACTGTTTCTGCTTGGTTTCTAAAACCGTTTCATCAGCATAAATAGAGGTCTGCTCTACAACTGGCTGTTCAGTTATATCATAAAGTGAACCCCAGTTTTTTGCACTTGGTTTTGCATCATAATTTCTTGGCGATGAGGCATAACCCGATGTAGAACTGCTATCACTCGCAAATGGATTAAAATCAGGATTGAAATTAATGCTTGGTGGTACAATATCTTCAACCGCTTTATGGGTAATCATATTACTGAAACCGGTTTCCTGGTCGAAATCTAAAGTCGGTGAAATGTTATAACGGCCAATGGAACGTTTTACCGCCGATTTCATGATCGCGTAAATGGATTTTTCATCCAGATACTTAATTTCTGTTTTAGTGGGATGAACGTTTACGTCAATTTTTGATGGATCGATCTCAATAAACAAAACATACAACGGGTAGCTGTCGTCCGGTAATAAATCTTCAAAAGCAGAACTTACCGCGTGGTTTAAATAGGGATCTTTAATGAAACGGTTATTCACGAAAAAGAACTGTTCGCCCCTGGTTTTCTTTGCAAAAGCAGGTTTGCCAATATACCCTTTTAGGTTAATGATCGTGGTTTCTTCCTCAACCGGAACCAAACGCTCGTTATAATTGTTGCCAAAAAGATGGACAATGCGTTGTTTTAAATTGCCTTTTGGCAGATTAAAAATCTCTGTGCCATCGTGGTGCAGACTAAAAAATACAGCCGGGTGCGCTAATGCTACCCGTTGAAATTCATCCAGGATATGGCGCATTTCCACCGGATTACTTTTAAGGAAGTTTCTTCTGGCAGGTGTATTGAAAAATAAGTTTTTAATCGAAATCTGTGTTCCTGGTGAGGTGGCAACTGGTTCCTGATTGGTTACCTGTGCGCCTTCGATAGAAATACAGGTGCCAATTTCATCCTCATGCCTGCGGGTTTTCATTTCAACCTGCGAAATTGCTGCAATAGAGGCCATGGCTTCGCCCCTGAAACCCATGGTGCGGATGGCAAATAAATCTTCGGCTTTTTTTACCTTCGAAGTGGCATGGCGTTCGAAACACATTCTGGCATCGGTAACGCTCATTCCACAGCCGTTATCTATAATCTGAATCAATGCCTTACCTGCATCTTTTATTACTAATTGGATTCTATCCGCGCCGGCATCAATAGAATTTTCGAGCAATTCTTTTACCGCAGAAGCAGGTCGTTGAACAACTTCTCCGGCAGCAATTTGATTGGCAACAGCATCAGGCAATAAGTGAATAATATCAGTCATGTAGTAAGGCAAAGTGAATTTGCTAAATTATGCAAAATAAGCTTAAGGAACCTGATTTGTTTAAAACTCAACATGTAAATGACTCTTGGTAAATAGGATTGAATTGCTACCTGTCATTCTGAACGTAGTGAAGAATCTTTGTCAGGAACAATTTGTTATTCCTACTGAGGTTTATTTTTTTTGAAAGCAGGGTTCTGCATCTTCGGCTCCGGTAGTCCTGCTGTACACTGTATCCCGATTGAAAAAAAAATCGGGATGCCGTTCCCATCAGGTTTATTTTACGTAGGCCTGGCGTTCTGAACTACTGAAAAATTTTCCCCAGGCTTACTGGTATTTAATTAACTCAAGATATATTCTCCGTGCTTTCTGTGCCTCCGTGGCAAAAAAATATTATCAATAATAAAGTAGTCTTAACGAAATGCTAAGAGAAAGGAAAGTGGTCTGTGGAGACACAGACCACGACGTAAGGACAATTACCATAAGCGAAGTGATGAATTGACCGATTTACGAAGAGTCGTCCCCCTGAACTAGTTTCAGGGTCTTATTAGTGAATAAAAATGTTATTATTTAAATGGCGTGTTTAGGACATAGACCACGGGTTTGGCTGTCATTCTGAACGCAGTGAAGAATCTTTTACCGAATAAATATAGTCACTGAATTAGCCAGTAAGAATTCAACAAATGTGCTGATCGTTTTACAGATGTTTCGTGCCTCAGCATGACAATAGTCCTTTCTGTAAAACCGAATTTACAAAGTCAAATGCTTCCAATTTTCTATCTTTATCGATATGAAATCCATTTTATACGGTCTTTTTCTAGTTATGCTGTTCACTTCTTGTTCCAGGAGAGAGGCGGTTGATGTAATTGTTTATAATGCAAAAGTTTATACCGTTAACAGTAAATTTGATACGGTTGAAGCATTCGCAGTAAAAAATGGTAAGATCCTGGAACTTGGCGCGAGTGATGATATCAAGTCAAAATATGCTGGCAAAGAAGAGATTAACGCCAGGGGTAAAGCCGTTTATCCTGGTTTTATTGATGCACATGCCCACTTTTATGGCTATGGACAAAGTTTGCAAACAGCTGATTTAAGAGAAACGAAATCCTGGGATGAAGTGCTTAAGCGCTTATCTGATTTTGCCAAAACGCATCCTGATGGCTGGTTAATTGGCAATGGCTGGGACCAAAACGATTGGGAAAATAAAGCTTTCCCAACCAATGAAAAGTTAACCGCACTTTTTCCGGATCGCCCGGTATTTTTAAATCGTATTGATGGTCATGCGGCCATAGCTAACCAAAAAGCGCTGGATGATGCCGGAATTAAAAGTGAACAGAAATTGGTAGGTGGTGATATGCTTGCCGAAAATGGAAAGCTCACTGGTGTGTTAATTGATAACGCTGTAGCCCTGGTAGAACGTAAAATCCCATCACCAGATGCTAAACTGGCTGAAAAGATATTTATCGACGCACAGAAAAACTGTTTCGCTGCTGGCTTAACCACCATTGATGATTGCGGCTTGAGTTACCTGGCTGTAGAATTCATCGAAAAACTGCAGAAAGAAAATAAACTGAAAATGAGGCTTTATGTAATGCTCTCTGATGAGCCAGATAATTATAAATATCTTTTTAACCGCGGGCCAGTTAAAACCGATCGGTTAAATGTTCGGGCCTTTAAGGTTTATGCAGATGGTGCTTTAGGTTCGCGTGGTGCCTGCCTGCTTCATCCTTACAGCGATATGCCAGACAAAACAGGTTTTTTATTAAGCGATCAGAAACATTTTGAAGAAATAGCCAGAAAAATTGCTGCCAATCATTTTCAGATGTGTACCCATGCCATTGGCGATTCGGCCAATCGGGTAATCCTGAATATTTACAATAAAATTTTAAAAGGCAAAAATGATCAGCGTTGGCGGATTGAACATGCCCAGGTAGTAAATGCCAACGATTTTGGTTTATTTGGAAGCGCCAGTATTGTGCCATCAGTGCAACCTACACATGCCACTTCCGATATGTATTGGGCTAGGCAGCGTTTAGGTGTCGAAAGGTTAAAAAGTGCTTATGCCTACAAACAATTATTAAAACAAAATGGTTGGATTCCTTTGGGTACCGATTTCCCGGTTGAAAACATTAATCCATTATTAACGTTTTATGCTGCAATAGTGAGAGCAGATGCAAAAGGTTTTCCAAAGGGAGGTTTCCAGATGGAAAATGCCTTAACACCTGAAGAAGCCTTACGCGGAATGACGATATGGGCAGCAAAGGCCAATTTTGAAGAACACGAAAAGGGTAGTTTAGAGAAAGGTAAATTTGCTGATTTCGTTATGCTCGATCACGATATATTAAAATCAACACCACAGAACATATTAAAAACCAAAGTCTTAAAAACCTATTTGAACGGAGAAAAAGTATATGAAGCGAAATAGATTGTGTATCCTGGCTGTAGCATTTTGCTGCAATGTTTTATGTTTAATGGCTTGTGCACAGGATCATACAGCGAATGAAAAGAAACTGGCTGTTGCCAATGCGATTTCTAACGCAACCGTATTGTTAAACAACCAGGATGGAATTATTCCTTTAAAATCATTAGAGAAGAAAAATATTGCTTCGGTCAGCCTTAGTTTTGCTTATAGTAGCGTTTTTGATAGTTTGGCAAATAAATACGATAAAATCACTTCATTTTCTGCCGATTCTTATAAAGATAGCTCGAATTTGAACGATTTAGAAGATGACCTTAAATATTTCAATACCATTTTAATTTCTATTGATGATCAAAATGTAAGCAAAGCCAGATACATTAACTTTATTAACAATATCAGTAAAAATAAACAGGTAATTATTTCTTTTTTTGGTGTCGGACCTGGCTTAAAATCATTTGATCTCTTAAAATCGCCGATTGTATGGACCGGTCAAAACAATATTGACGCTGCCGCAATCGTACCGCAGTATATTTTTGGAGGCATTGCCGCTTCGAATAAGTTAACCATGGCATATTCTGCCCGTTATACCACAGGTTCCGGTTTTACTACAACAGCTACGCGCTTAAAATACACTGTACCTGAAGATGCAGGTTTAAATTCGAACAATTTAAAAGAAATTGATGCCATTGCTGCCGAAGCGATAGCGCAGAAAGCTACACCAGGACTGGTGGTTTTGGTAGCGAAAGATGGGAAGGTGATCTTTAACAAGGCTTATGGCACTCATACCTATGATACCAATGTGCCAGATAAGGTGACTGATATTTTTGATCTGGCTTCTGTAACCAAAATAACGGCAACCACCCCTGCGGTTATGCGTTTGTTCGAAGAGGGAAAGTTGAAATTAGATACCAACATTGGCGCTTATATCCCCAAGGCCCGCACCACACCCATGAACAATATTCAGGTAAGAGAAGTGATGTTGCACCAGGCCGGTTTTATCCCTTACATTCCTTTTCACGATTATGTTAAAACAGGCGATTACAGCAGAGATTCATCGGCAGCTTATCCAACCAAAGTAGCCGATAACTATTATATCAAAAAAGGCTTTTTTAAAGATTTTATGTGGCCTAAAATGCTCAATTCGCCAATAAGAACACGTGGTAAATATGTGTATAGCGATATCAGTATGTATGTAATGAAAGATATTGTAGAGCATATTAGTGAAGAGCCTTTAAATCAATACACTTACGAAAATTTTTATAAACCACTAGGCATGCAAACTGCAGGTTTTTTGCCACGCAACCGTTTTAAACCAGAGCAGATTATTCCAACAGAAATGGACACCTATTTCAGGAAAACACTTTTAGTTGGCTACGTTCACGATCAGGGGGCGGCTTTGGCTGGTGGTGTTTCCGGGCATGCGGGTTTATTTGCCAGCGCTAACGATCTGGCTATTATTTACCAGATGCTGTTGAACCGTGGTACCTATGGTGGGGTGGAGTATTTCAAAAACACAACAGTAGATATGTTTACCTCGAAACAGTCAAATGTGAGTCGCAGAGGTTTGGGTTTCGATCGCTGGGATCCGGATAGTACCAAACATTACCCTTCTAATTTAGCTTCACCACAAACTTATGGTCATACCGGCTATACCGGAACCTGTGTGTGGGTAGATCCGTCACGTGGTTTGGTTTATGTGTTTCTGTCGAACCGGGTTAATCCTACCGTTACTGATAAACTTTCTAACCTGAAAATTAGGGGTAGGATTCAGGATGTGGTTAACAAGGCGATTGACGAATCGAAGAAATAGAATTACCTGTAATCATTGATCAAGTTTGTTTTTATTCGTAATTTCAGAATATAAACCTAAAAACAGCTTAATACTATGAAATTAATTAAAACATTAATTTTTTTATTGCCTTTTTTGGCAATGATTTCAATCGCAAATGCACAGCAGATTAAAGATGGAGAAACCGTAAATGTAAACGGAATTGCCGTAACCTATTCTGTTATCAATAAAGAAAAGTTTACCATAAAAGACCAGGATTTCGACCGCTATAAAATTTTAGCTTCTATAAAAAACAATACGGGTAAATCTTTTAACATCCGTTTGGCCAATTCATTGGATCTGTCGGGTATAAATAGTTCGAAAATAATAGAATTGGATTGTGTGAATGCCACAGGGGCGAGGTTAACCTCCAAAAAGGTTCATGTGAGCATGAAAAGCCATTTAATTAATGTTACCTATCCTACAAAAGACAAAGACGGAAAATCAATCACAGCCATTATTCCGGTTACAGCCGGATACTATTTTGATGAAGGACAGGTAATCGAAAACGATGCAATTTTTATTGTGCCGGCTGGAGAAGTGCCAAAGGTTAGTGTAAGGAGTTTGTTGAAAAATTAAAATTTAGAGTTGTCAACTTTCTGGCAAACTGGCCATTAAAGTTGACAACTCTTCTGCCTAAAAATTGATTGCCAATTTATAAATAACCGTCTTAAGTTCATCGGTATCGCGGTCTTCACACAATAAAAAAGTTGTATTATGCTCGGTTTGATTGAGTAAAGTAATGCCTTCAAATTTATGTTTTCCAGAAATTTTATTGCTGAAAGTTAGCTTTAAAGACTGCAGGTTAATACTGCCAATAAAACTTCCCATAATTTCGCCATCGGCATAAGTCGATTGGCTATCTTCTGCGGTAGCAATAAAAAATATCTCATTTTTTACCAATGCAGCATCGGTAAAAGACGATTCAACGTGATTAATATTTGGAAGCTTAAAATAGTTAAACTGAGCTTGTGAAATTTTAGCTAAATCTGCTCCCTGGGTTTTGAATATGCCATTCTTTGCTTCTATTCCGTTGCCACGGTTAAAAAGCATCCACTCAGTTCCCGTAAAAATTGCCCCTTCGAGGTTAAAGTTCTGATCATCTATTTTGGCAATAGCTTTAAGTTTGGTGTAGGTACTGGTCAGGTCTTTTTGAACAAACTCTTGTGTTTTCAGATCGAATTCGATCACCAGGTTTCTTTTGGGTGTTGAGCCAGAACCTAAAATGTAGAGCTTATTGTCATTATGACAAAGGATTTCGAAATCGGGTTTTAAGGATTTAGGTATATTTTCTAACTGATCGAGTGTTCTATCAAATAAGATCTGAATTTTCCGCAGCTTCCTGGTTTTGATGTTATATTCGTTCAAATAGCCACTATTATCGCCAATGATATACAGTAAATCTTCCTGAAGGAACAAGCCTGAGGCAGAACCAATCCCGTCAATCCCGGCGAAAACTTCTAAAGTTGTTGAATGCATGTTTTGAAAATAACAAAAAAGCACCGGTTTTAGCCGATGCTTATATTTTTTCGAATAAGATTGCCACGTCTCGATGAAGAATCGAGCCTGCCATTGACGTTGTTTTATAATTATTTATTAATGAGTGACTTGCGAAATTATGCATTTCCATCTAGCAAGGCCATGGCACAGTATCTCCGTTCTACTTAAATCCGGCCTAACAAATTTTTCGGGCTCCACTGACCAAGCCCCGCCACTGGCTTTGAAAGAAAAATTTTCAGCCGGCATTTTTTGTTTCTTTTTGATGCCAAAAAGAAAGAGCCCTTCGGCGGCGGCGAGCCGAGGCAAGACTTGTGGTAAGGAAAAAACGTCACCCATATTGATTTTTATATAATAAATTATTCCTCGCAATGACGATCTTTTTTATTTCTTCAATCCAATTTCTCTTAACCTTTCATCCAGATATTCGCCCGCGGTCATATCGCTATAAGCTTTAGGGTGTTCCGCATCAATGGTTGATGGTAAACTGGTTAAATCCATATCGCTGCGTGGATGCAGGAAAAATGGAACAGAGAAGCGCGATGTTTTCATTAGTTCACGAGGCGGATTTACTACCCGGTGCGTCGTCGATTTTAATTTATTATTGGTTAAACGTTGTAACATATCGCCCACATTCACTACAATATCAGTATGATGTGCTTTAATTGGTAACCACTCGTTGCTTCGGGTCAACACTTCAAGGCCGTCAGCGCTGGCGCCAATTAACAAGGTGATCAGATTGATGTCTTCATGCGCACCTGCACGTACCGCATCATCAGGAATCGTTTCCGGATTTTCAATTGGGAAATAGTGAATGCCTCTTAAAATAGAATTTCCATTATGAACGTGTTTATCAAAATAATTTATCGGCAATTCTAAATAAGTAGCAATGGCACGTAATAAATGCGTTCCGTTTTCTTCCAGTTTTTTATAGATGTCGCCCGTTACTTTGTTAAATTCAGGCAGCTCCTCTAAAATTTCATTGTCAGGATATTCATTTTTAACCGGATCTCCGTCAGTAACTTCCTGACCAATTTGCCAGAATTCTTTCAAATCTGGTGTTTTAGCACCTTTAGCGGTTTCTTTGCCAGCACTGGTATAACCACGTTGACCAGCTAATTCTGGTTTTTCATATTTCCTTTTGATTTCAACAGGTAGCGAAAAGGCAGCTTTAATATTTTCATAAAGCTTATCAATTAATTCCTGGCTTAAACCATGGTTGGTAATGGTAACAAAACCCGAATCGTTAAAAGCCCTGCCCAATTCATCAGAAAACTTTTTGCGCTCTTCTTCGGTACCATTGATGTAAGAGCCTAAATCTAAACAAGGAATATACGGTGTAGACATAATTTTATATTTAATGTTATACGAATTTAAAAAGAATTGTTAATAAGTGCGTTTGACTGATGGGTTCGCGATTTAAAATTTTGTTAATCAGATTTTTAAGTTATTAACATAAACAACGAAATCGACAAATTGTTGCGATTGTCATACAAAACCCATTATTGGTTTGATGCAAACTACTGCCTGTTTTTTTGCGTATAATTAGATGTAGATAATTCAGTTTAGCTGTAAGGTTTAGGGGTTATTTTCGACTAATAAATAAAAACACACAATGAGAAAAATAATTTTAATTCTATTATCGGTTTTAGCTTTGAATCAAGCTCAGGCACAGGGGAAAAAAACCGAAAAAGCAACTTTCGGAATGGGCTGTTTTTGGTGTACAGAAGCTATATTTCAACGTTTAAAAGGCGTGGTCTCGGTTAAATCGGGTTACGAAGGTGGCACTTTAACCAATCCAACTTACGAAGAAGTATGTACCGGTGCTACAGGGCATGCTGAGGTTTTAGAAATTACCTATAACCCAATGGTGATTTCTTACGATGATTTATTAGAAGTTTTTTGGAAAAGCCACGATCCGACTACACTAAATCGTCAGGGCGCCGATAGCGGTACGCAATACCGCTCGGTGGTTTTTTATCACACGGCTGAGCAAAAAGCTTTGGCTGAAAAATATAAAGCAGAATTGAACAAGACCAATGCTTACGGTAAAAAAGTGGTTACCGCTATTGAAGCGGCTAAACCATTTTATATTGCCGAAAATTATCACCAGAATTATTTCAATAAAAATGGAAGTGAACCTTATTGCAGGTTAGTGATCCAACCCAAAATAGAGAAACTGGAAAAGGTATTTAAAGCAAAGCTTAAAAACTGATAGGGGAGGTTTCTAGTGTATTTGTCATTCTCGCGTATGCGGGAATCTTATAAACATGTATAATGTAGTAAGATTCCCAATCAGGTTGGGAATGACGAATCTCTTAAGTTATCATGACGATTGCAATTAATTCCATAACCCTTTGGCTTTTTCGAGCAATTCGCTGCCTTTCTTGCCAATTTCTTTCTTACCCTTTTCTATGGTTGATGGCTGAGTATACTCACTTACCGAATTGGAAAGTGCTTTAAACTTGCCTATACCGGCAAATACTTCTTCGGTATAAGGGACACCCTGCTGTTTCATCAGTTTTTCCCAATCTATCTTCGAGAGCACCGCGACCATGTATTTAGTTGCAATTTTACCGATAAATGCTTTGTCGTACACATTTGTTAAAGCCTTATCTGATTTACGGTCTTTTACATAAACTATAGTTTGTTGTAGGGCTTCCCGTTCGCTGTTAGAAAATAATGGGCTTTTGCTTAACTTTTCCAGCGCTGGAAGCGATTGCTCTGGTCTTTCTTTTTTTAAGTTCAGGTAAGCGGTTATTCCCCAAACCAGTTCATTTTGAATGCCTAGTTTATTCATGTCGTTTAAAAATGCCTCAAAATCTTCAAGCGACCTTTCCTCGTCAATTTTTCGCTCCATTCTCATCCGGTCGAAACCTCTAAAAAGATAATTCATACTATGAAATGCAACATGGGTTTGCTCATCGTTTAAACGGCTCCAGCCAAAAAATGCTTTAGTATAGGGGAGCGGGATTTTCTCGTTTTTATCCAGCCATTTAATGTTTCTTGAAAGGCCATCTTCTGAAAGATAAAATAGGTTATTACCAAAAAATAAAAAGCCGCGTACAAATTCTAAAAGTGTTTTAATTTCGCAATCATCAAGTAGCTCGGGCTGGGTTTTAGAACATTCGTATAAGGCAAAAGGCTGCCCTAAATCTCTTGTAGTTAATACAGCCATACTTAAAATGGCATGTTCTATGTTTTGATAGTAGGCTTTGTTAAAATCTTTAAAAAAGGGAACAGGGCTTCTTGCTCCGTTATTCATGGCAATAAGTCCAGCAGTTAAGAGAGGGAAAACATCTTCGTCAGTTTCTTTTACAAACTGTTTAACCGATCGATATTCTTTATACATCCTTAAGGCATCTATTACAGAAATGTTTTCATTTCCATGCCCGTTCACTTTATTTAAGGTTCGAACAATACTTTGCGCCTGTTTGCTGAATTTTTGATACTCGGGCTGGGTAGTATCCTGAACAGCAGTTGAGCGGACAGCTATTTTAGCAAACTTATAAAAAATGATCTTATCGTAGTTGATATTTTCGGCCAGTTTCTTTTTGTCGAGTTCGAGCAAAAGCTGATCGGTTTTTTCGCCAGAACAGGCAGCTAAAAATAGGACGGTACAAAATAAAACTAAATTCTTCATGGTTAAGTTTTAAGCAAATAGATCTATAAAACTAACATTTTGGGACTGGAAAAAAATCAGAATTGTAGATTCTTTTTCATTTCGTCTGTAAAACGGCGGAATTTGTTATCGAGATTTAATTTTTTTTAGTCATTTATGAATAAAATGGCAAATATTTTAAAGGAATGGGTGGTGCGATTAGCAAGTTAATAATTCGCTTTTAATAGGGGTCAACTATCTTTTTTTGCTTGTTCGTGTTCGAACTGTGTTTTGGATTAAAATTTGATTAGAACTTGTCAAAAAATAGAAAGTATTTCTAATTTTTAGGCAATTTTTTAAGATTTAATGCTTTAAAATTCGTGGTATGTTTAAAATCATTCTAAATTTGTAACTCCTTTAAACTAAGATGACAAAAAAGAAAAAGACAGTTGGTAAAACTGACGCTGATGTAATTTTAATAGGGGCTGGCATCATGAGTGCAACCCTGGGTGTTTTATTAAAACAATTAGAGCCCAATTTAAGCATAGAAATTTACGAACGTTTAGATATTGCGGCGGCAGAAAGTTCTGACGCCTGGAATAATGCCGGAACGGGTCACTCTGCTTTTTGTGAATTAAACTATACACCCGAAAAGAAAGACGGTACCGTTGAAATTAAAAAAGCAGTGCAGATTGCAGAGCATTTTGAGGTATCTAAGCAGTTTTGGTCTTACTTGGTCAGTAAAGGATTGGTTTCTGAGCCTTGCAATTTTATCCGCAATATTCCTCACATGAGTTTTGTTTGGGGCAAAAAGAACGTAGAATATCTTAAAAAACGCTATGATGCATTAACACAATGCGATCTGTTTAGCGACATGCAATATACGGAGGATGCTGAGCAGGTAAAAAACTGGGCACCATTGATTATGGATGGACGCAAGAACAACGAAAAAGTTGCCGCAACCAAGATGGATCTGGGAACCGATGTTAACTTTGGTACCTTAACCCGCGACATGTTCAACAACTTAAAGGAGCAAAGCAATGTGAGCATGTATTTTAACCACGAAATCCGCGATCTGAAGAAAAATAAAGACGGCAACTGGATTGTAAAGGTTAAAGATTTGGAGAGTGGCGATAAACGTAAACGTGTAGCTAAGTTTGTGTTTATCGGTGCGGGTGGTGGTTCTTTGCCACTATTGGAAAAATCAGATATTCCTGAAGGAAAAGGTTTTGGCGGTTTCCCGGTAAGCGGACAATGGTTAAAGTGTACCAACGAAGAGATTATTAAAAAACACCACGCTAAGGTATATGGTAAGGCTGCGGTTGGCGCACCGCCAATGTCGGTTCCACATTTAGATACGAGGATGATCAACGGCAAACAGGCTTTGTTGTTTGGTCCTTATGCTGGTTTCTCTACCAAATTCCTTAAAAATGGTTCGTTTTTGGATTTACCAAAATCGATAAAATTCAATAACATCCGTCCGATGATTTCTGCCGGGTTGCACAACCTTGATTTAACCAAGTATTTAATCGAACAGGTAAGGCAATCACCAGAAGACAGGTTAGAAGCACTAAAAGAATATTTACCAACCGCTAAACTTGAAGATTGGGAATTGGAATATGCTGGTCAACGTGTTCAGGTGATTAAAAAGGATGAAAAACAAGGTGGTGTTTTAGAGTTTGGTACAGAGGTGGTAAGTGCTGCTGATGGTTCTATTGCGGCTTTGCTGGGTGCATCTCCTGGTGCTTCCACAGCCGTATCGATCATGCTTGATTTATTAAACCGTTGTTTTGCTGAAGATCTGGCCACAGAAGAATGGCAGGCCAAAATTAAAGAGATGATCCCAACTTACGGAAAATCACTTGCTCAGGACGCAGCGCTTTGTAAAGAAACCAGAAATAAAACTTCAAAGGTGTTGAAAATAGAAAATACTGTGGTAGCTTAAGCTATAACAATTATAAATTTTAGAAGGTCGCGATGTAAATCGGGACCTTTTTTTGTCACCAGTCTACCCATGATGCGGCCCTGTGGAACGGCACATGTAACGGTATCTCTGTTATGTATATTTGTTGTACTTTCCATCGGAACGTATCATAGGTAATATAAACGAATAGGCGTTTTCGTTCCGAAGGAACGTTTGGTGATTTTCCTACACAGACCCTACGGTAATAAACCTGATGGGAACGGCAGCTTTTTGGCTGTCACCCTGAGCGGAGTCGAAGGGTAGCCAAAAAGGTACAGTGTACAGCAGGACTACACTAACCGATAAAAACCAGGCATTGCTTTTCTGAAAAAAAACACTAAACCACAAAAAAAGGGCATCCAAATGCTTGAATACCCTTTGTCTGAAATCTTTTTTATCGTTAGGCTGCGATTACTTCTGCAACTTCATCTGCAGAAATATCGCTATGTGAAGCTTCCAATACACAATCGCCGTTTTTAATCAATAAAATCTGCGGCGATTGATGGGCTACCTGAAATATTTCGGCAATTTTGTTCGAAATTTCGCGGTAACTGATCAGGTCTAAAAAGTAAAGTTTAGTATCTGCCGGAATTACATCCCAATCAAATTCGAAATTCTTTTTAGCCATTAAACTAATGGAGCATCGCGTGCTGTGCTTAAAAATAAGGCTAAAACCGCTTGCGTTTTTGATTTCATCAAGCTGTTCTATTGAAGTTAAGTTAACCCAAGTCATGATATGATAAATATTATTTTACAGGATAACAATTGCATTTAAATAAAGTTCTGCAAATGACCTGAATATGAAGATTGTAGATATATGAGGCTTAATTTCTGCGTTTACTTTCTGGATAAGATCCATAGGCAGGACAAAGTTTAGAAGAACAAGATTCTAAAATGGTAATGGTGCAGAACACCGCCAATAATAAGATGGCTACTTTTTTCATTGATCGGATAAGTTTAAATCTCTAAGCTACAAATAATTATTAAAACACAAGTTTAAATCTGTGCAGAAAAATCGGCCATTTTAATCGCGGTAATTGCAGCTTCATCGCCTTTATTGCCATGCTTGCCGCCTGCACGGTCTTGCGCCTGCTCTAAATTATTGGTGGTTAGCACCCCAAAAATAACTGGTTTACTGTATTTAATGCCAACATTGGTTACACCTTGCGCTACTGCATCGCAAATAAAATCGAAATGTTTCGTGTCTCCCTGTATTACACAGCCTAAACAGATTACGGCATCTATATCGCTTCTTTTGCTCAATAAAATTTCGGCACCACCTGTTAATTCGAAACTTCCGGGTACAGGTAAAGAAATTATATTTTCTTCAGCAACGCCATTTGCTAACAAGGTTTTTAATGCACCATTGTATAATGCACCGGTAATTTCAGCATTCCATTCGGCTACAATAATCCCGAATTTATAGTTTGCACCGCTGGGAACAGTGGTATGAGAGAAATCGGATAGATTTTTTAATTGTGTTGACATGGGGCAAAGATAATGTTATGCCGCGAATGTTAAAAACCTTAATGTTTGCTGCTTGTAACATTTAGTTCATTAATACTTAGATTCGTATAAGAATCAGATAAATATCTACCGCTTATGGAATTTAGGCGTTCAGTCCATCTATATTAAAACGCAAGTTACCTATGAATATATTATTACGCCGCCCCGCTTTATTTTTTCTCCTCATTTTGCTGTCTTTAGGTGTTTCTGCACAACAGAAATACACACTTAACGATTTTTACAGGGTCGATTCTATTGCCAACCAGGCCAAACCAAAAGATGCGCTTGCTTTAATTGAAAAAATAAATGAGCAGGCACGTAAAACGCATAATACGCCTTTGCTCGTTAAATCGGTTATTTACCGAATGATGTTTCAAAGTTACCTGGAGGAAAATGCCTTTGATAAGATTTTGATCAATTTGCAAAAAGATATCAATATAGCCAAACAGCCTGAAAAAAGCATTTTACAATCACTTTTAGCCGAAACATATTGGAACTACCTGCAACAGAATCGTTGGCAGATTAACCAGCGTACGCAGGTACAGGGCGATATAGGAGATGATATTAAAACCTGGAACATTAAAAAACTGAATGATGAAACGGTAAAATATTACCTGCTCTCATTAAAAGACAGTAAGATTTTACAACAGACGAAAGTAGATACTTTGGATGCGGTTTTGGCAGGTGATAAAAAATACAGAAGCTTTAGGCCTACCTTATACGATCTGCTGGCCCACCGTGCCATCGATGTTTTTAGCAATACACAACTCAACCTTACACAATATGATGATGAATTAATCGACATGAGTAATGTTGACTGGTTTGGTAACAGACAACTATTTTTAAATATTAAAATACCGGCCGATAGTTCTTCTTTTAAAGTGCAGGCTTTGCAGTTATTTAAAAACCTGATCCGATTTCACCAGAACAGCAGTAATTCTTCAGCACTGGCAGATGTAGATTTAAAAAGGTTAAAGTTTGTACAACAGCATTTTACCGGCGACAAACAAGAATTGTACTACAACGCTTTAAGTCAGTTGGCTGAACAAAGTACCCAAAGCGAAGTTTTTGCTGATATTTTATATGAGCAGGCCACCATACATAAAAACGCACAATTACCTGTTGATACCAATAAACAAAACCTGATTACGGCAATTGCTTTGGCCGAAAAAGCGATAAATGCCTTTCCAAAAAGCATTGGGGCACAGAATGCCAGGAATTTAATTGAAGAGATTAAAAGCAGCAGTTTATCGGTTAAAGTAAAAGAATTTGTACAGCCTGATCAGCCCAGCCAATTATATTTATCCTACAAAAATACAGATACGATACAGCTGAAGTTGTACCATTCACCCGAATTTAAAAATGACTATGAACAGTTTAACAATAAGGCCGATTTTTTAGCTTTTTTAAGGAAGAATAAAATAGTTAAGCAGTGGGCAATAGCTGTTCCTAAAACCAACGATTATCAAACCCACAGTTTAGTTGATAAAATTGAGGCATTGCCTTTTGGTAGTTATACTTTAATTGTCCAGACCATTAACCGCAAACAGAACGATACTGTTTATAGCAACATCAATTTTAAGGTTACGGCAATGGCGGTTATTAACAGGCGCAATATTGATAATCATGAATATTTTGTTAGTCAGTCGAATAATGGTGCGCCTTTAAAAAACGTAACGATCAGGCAACGGAGATATGATTACAATACGCGTAAATATATTGATGGTGAATTGTTAACTACAGATGGGAATGGTTACGCCAGTACCGCCGAAACCCAGTCTGGAATGAGTGCCGCATTATTAAAGCTTGGTAATGATGAATTGCAGATCAACATTAACAATTATAATAGCTACCGGGATGACGAAGATGAAGAACGTGTAATTCTATTTACCGACAGACCGATCTACCGCCCGGGACAAACCATTTATTATAAAGGATTGTGTTTGAACATCCTGAATGGAAAGAATAAAATTGCCGTAAATAGGGCCGTTGATATTTCCTTTAATGATGCCAATGGAAAAGAGATTACCAAAACGAAATTGATGAGTAACGATTACGGCACATTTCAAGGTTCGTTTACCATCCCGATGGGCATATTGAACGGTCAGATGGAAATTGAAACCGAATATGGCCGCATTGCTGTACAAGTTGAAGAATATAAACGGCCTACTTTCGAAGTGGTTTTTGATAAACCCAACAAACACTATAAGCTGAATGATAGCATTAAAGTAGAGGGTAAAGCCAGTTCTTTTTCAGGCTATTCGGTGAGCAACGCGAAGGTAAACTATAAAGTTTTCCGGAGAGTGATGGATGATTACAGGCTCAGCTACGAACAACGGAGTGTTATTTATGGCTCAAGGATGTATGCTGAAAGAAAACAGGTAGCCATCGGCAAAACAAGCACCAAAGCAGGAGGTAAATTCGAGATTACTTTTTTTGCAAACGTTACGGATACCAGAGCAAATTATAGCTACGAAATTGTGGCTGATATCACTGATTTAAATGGCGAAACCCGTTCGAAGACGACTACTATAAATGTTGGAAAGAAAGATATAACACTTAATATCAATGCAGAGCAAGTTGTGTACTTGAGCAATAAAACAGATAGTATCTCTTTTTCGGTTACCAATTTAAACAATGAAGCCATTAAGGCTGATGTTAAAGCAGAGTGGAGTTTATTGGAGGCACC
Organism: Pedobacter alluvionis; assembly: GCF_003664035.1. Taxonomy (GTDB): domain Bacteria; phylum Bacteroidota; class Bacteroidia; order Sphingobacteriales; family Sphingobacteriaceae; genus Pedobacter; species Pedobacter alluvionis. Next base: position 575,613 of record NZ_RCCK01000011.1, on the reverse strand, counting down.
ATCAAGGCTGATGAACAAAAGTCCTTTTTATCCCGAAAATTATGCCATGAGCAAGGAAGATTTTATTAAGAACTTTCCCCATGATGATTATAACAATGAACTCGAAGTAGCCAAATGGCCTGTAAAATCAGTAGAATTTAAACAAAACCTTAGTGCCAAAAATGGACGTGGAAACTTAAGTTTTAGTCAGAAAGACCTGAAGCCAGGTTATTATAAAATCAGCTTAACGGCTGTAAATGGGCAAAATGATACGGTTACTGTAGATAAATACCTGGTGATTTATCATGCAGTACCTGCGGTAATACAATCAAACATCGAATGGATTACACCAGAAGTTACGGTGGTTAAACCAAACGAAAGCGCTGTATTCCGTTTGGCAGGTTTGGCAGAGAACAGCAAGGCTTATTACGAAGTTTATTATCGCGATAGCATAGCCGAAAAAGTGTGGATCAATTTATCACCAAAACAAACCATTGTTAAAATACAACCAAAAGCCAATTACGAGGATGGTTTTGCAGTACAGTTTACCATGGTGCATCAAGGTACTGTTTACAACTCCATGCAACAGGTTAAAATTGTTGATCCGCAGAAAGAACTGAACATCCGCTTTTTAACCTTTCGTAATAAATTACAGCCCGGTGAAAAGGAAAGCTGGAAACTGCAGATCAGTAATAACAAGGCAGAAAAACAAATGGCCGAAATGGTAGCCACACTTTATGATGCCAGTTTGGATGACCTTAGGCAGATGAACTGGAATACCAATTTGCAAACCAGTTTTAATTATGGTTCTTATAACTGGAATTTCAATGCAAACAATGTTGCTAACCCAGGTTACCTATGGTTTTTAAGACAGGACAGAGATTATAGCGTAATTAACCGGGGCTATGAAAACCTTAATCTGTTTGGTTATAACTATTATGGCGGATACAACTCTGGTTACCGGAACTACATTAGCAATTTACAAAGGGCTAAACAAAAAGACTTATCTAAGGAAGGGTTAAAAAAACTGGCGGAGTTAGAAAATGGTAAACTAATTTATGGGGTGGTGTTCGATAGTCAGGGCGAAATACTGCCGGGCGTACAGGTTAGCGTAGGTAAAATGGTAACTACCACCAATGTTTTTGGCATTTACACCATTAATGCCAAAGCAGGGGAGACACTTAATTTTTCTTTTATCGGCTTTAAGCGCTATTCTATAAAAATAGGCAGTAAAAAACGGGTTGATGTAACGCTGAAAGAAGATGGGAATGCTTTAAATGAAGTGGTGGTTACTGGATATGCTACACAAAAAAAGCAAAATATGACTGGTTCGGTTGTTCAGATTAGGGGTGTTGCCACTTTACAAAGTGCCCCAGTTGCGGCCAATGCAATTTATGGTAGCAGATCTGCCGATGGGATGATCTTTCCAATGGCAGCTGAAGATAAGTCAGCAACGCTACGTCAGGAAATTGAGCCAGTTAAAAACACAAACGTAACCCCACGCACCAACTTTAACGAACTTGCATTTTTTTATCCGCGGTTGTTAACTGATGCAAAGGGCGAAATCAAGATCGAGTTTACCATCCCCCAAAGTTTAACACGCTATAAAATGATGGGTTTTGCACACACCAAAGATTTAAAAACGGCATCTATCACTAATGAATTGGTTACCCAGAAACAATTGGCCATTGCCATAAATGCCCCACGCTTTTTCAGGGAAGGAGATACGATTTTATTAAGTGCCAAGCTGAATAACCTTGCTGGTAAAAAACTGTCTGGCAATGCCAGTTTAGCACTTACCGATGCCTTAACAGGAAAACCGATTCAGATTTTTGGTTCAAGTGATAAATCGGAAAAAACTTTTGAAGTGGATAATGAGGGCAATACCTTTTTAAAATGGATATTAATTATTCCATCAGGCATTAGTGCTGTTACCTATAAAGTTTTAGCGCAAAGTGGCAATTTTAGTGATGGTGAAGAAAATACCATTCCGGTCTTAGCAAATGCCATGTTGGTTACCGAAAGTATGCCCATAAATGTGCGCGGCAACACCACCAAAACTTTCGACTTTGAGAAGCTGGAGAAATCAGGCACCTCAAAAACCTTACGCAATCAAAGTTTAACCTTTGAGTTTACCTCAAATCCGGTTTGGTATGCGGTGCAGGCCTTACCTTACTTGATGGAATATCCGTACGAGTGTGCTGAACAAACTTTTAGCCGCTTTTATGCCAATAGTTTTGCAACGGGAATTATTAATTCGTCGCCAAAAATTAAAACGGTTTTTGAACAATGGAAAAACACCAATAACGGCGAAGCATTGTTATCTAACCTGGAGAAAAACCAGGAATTGAAATCGATTTTGTTAGAAGAAACTCCCTGGGTACGCAATGCAGATAATGAAAGCGAACGTAAGAAACGTTTGGCTACACTTTTCGACTTAAACAGAATGACCTATGAGTTAAAAGCCAATTTTGAGAAGTTAGAAAAAATGCAGTTTAATAATGGTGCTTTCCCATGGTTTAGTGGCATGCGGGAAGATCGTTACATTACCCAGCACATTGTTTTAGGCATGGGCCAGTTAAAAAAGCTGAAAATGGTTGATGAAAAGGCTTATCCGAAATTTAATGCTATGCTCAATAAAGCCATTATTTATTTAGATGCGGAATTCGTTAAGGACTATAAGGATGAAGTGAAGGGGAAACGCTCTGGCTACTTGCCGTTACACTATCTTTTTGCCAGAAGTTATACCAATCAAAAAAATACTACTGCCGATTTTACAAAAGCTAAAGATTTTTACCTCAAAAAATTGGTTGCCAACTGGAAAACCTTTGATACTTATCAACTGGCACAAACAGCATTGGTTTTAAATAGAAACGGCAATAATGTAGAAGCGAAAAAAATCATTACGCTGTTAAGTCAAACCGCACAACAAAACGACGAACTGGGAATGTACTGGGCTAACAACAAAGCAGGTTGGTGGTGGTACCAAAGTCCGGTTGAAACGCAGGCTTTATTAATTGAGGCTTTTGATGAAGTGTCCAACGATACCAAAGCGGTAGAGGAAATGAAAATCTGGTTGCTCAAAAATAAACAAACCAACGATTGGCAAACCACAAAAGCTACTACAGCTGCCTGTTATGCATTATTAATGAAAGGTACCGATTTATTAAGCGAAAGTAATGAACCAGAAATCACCATTGGCAGTCAGAAATTAGCAGAACTGCAGCAACCCAATGCTACAAAGGAGGCCGGAACCGGTTATCAGAAAGTAAGCATTGCAGGTGTGGATGTTAAGCCTGAAATGGGTAGGGTAGAGGTTAAAAATAATAATCAAACCATAGCCTGGGGTGCCTTATACTGGCAATATTTTGAGAAATTGGATAAAATCACATCGGCCAATACCGGGGTCCAAATCAAAAAACAATTATTCATCCAGAAAGCCAGCGATAAAGGCGATTTGTTAACGCCGCTTACTACCAGCAATGTTTTGGCACCAGGTGATTTGCTGAAAGTACGCATAGAAATTTATTGCGATAGAGATATGGAATACATTCATTTGAAAGATATGCGTTCATCAGGTTTCGAGCCCGTAAATGTGATCTCCCAGTATAAATATCAGGATGGTTTGGGTTATTATGAAAGCACTAAAGATGCTTCAACCAATTTCTTTATCAGTTACATGCCAAAAGGAACTTATGTATTCGAATATCCTTTAAGGGTTACTCATGCCGGCAATTTTTCGAATGGGATTACCAGTTTGCAAAGTATGTATGCGCCAGAGTTTACCACTCACACTGCAGGAATCAGGGTAAATGTAAAATAAATGGGTTACAAACCTACAGATTACTTAGATGCACTCAGGTGACTTAGGGGGTTATCTTTTTTGGAAAGCAGGGTTTGGAGTACTTGGGTTATTAAAGTCCTGCTATCCGCTTCAAAGCCTCGGTTCGTGCCTCACCTTCGGGTTTTACGCTACTATCAGGTTTATTTAACAATGGTTCTGAGTTTCATATCGCTGTTCCAGACCTTACAGGTGTCCAAAGACTTTAAGGTCTAAATCGCATTAAGTAAGTTGTATTCCACCATAGGTAGCCCCAATGGGTATAATTTTATCTCCTATCCAAATTTGGCTGCGGTCAAATTTGGATACTTTGTTTTTAGCCACAATAAAAGCCCGGTGACAGCGGATAAAATCTGTTTTTGGCAACAGCTCAGCAAGGTCATTTATGGTAATGCGTGAGCTCAGTAATTTATCCTTAAGCTGGATCTGCGTGTAATTTCCCGAGGCTTCCACATAACAGATTTCGTCTAAATTAACCTTAATTTGTTCATAACCATCTTTTACAAAAATGTATTCCGTTTTAGCTTCCTGTTTCTGGTTACGCAGGTTAAATAGTTCGTGTGCCTTATTGCAGGCCTTCAAAAAACGCGAAAGTGAAAAAGGTTTTAACAAATAATCAACAGCGTCAAGTTCAAAACTTTGCACCGCATGTTCGGTATAAGCTGTTGTAAAAATCACCATCGGGGGCTTGCTTAAACTCTTTAAAAAATCAATGCCACTGATATCGGGCATTTTAATGTCGAGAAAAATCAGGTCAACCTTATTATGCTGAAGATAAGTGATGGCTGCAAAAGCATCAGTAAAGGTTTCCTGCAAGGTGATAAATGGAACTTTTGAGGCATGCGATTTTATAATGTCTAATGCAATTGGTTCATCATCTATAGCAATGGCAATCATTTTTGGTTGGTCTATTTGTTTTTTCTGTCATGCTGACGAAAGAAGCATCTCTAGTAGTTCAAAGGCGATCGTTTCGACAGTAGCGGAGAAATCTTTTAAACATGGGTCAAAGATTTCTCCATTACGCTGCGCTCCAGTCGAAATGACGAATCGGCCAAATTTATAAATTTAAATTATTTACTCGTTTATTTGATTTCTGAAAGATACATATCACTAATCCAACGTCAAAGTCAAATGAACAAAAAACTCGTTTGCACTTTCACGGATAATTAATTCGTGTTTTCCATAATAAAGTAATGATAAGCGTTGTTTAACATTTTCGAGCCCAATGCCACTTTTTAATTTTTCAGGATCATTATCGGCCTTGATGTAAATGCTGTTGCTTACATCGAAATATAAAGTCTTTTCTTTTGTCTGCAATGTAATTTTGATATACGATGGCTGTTGCAAACTGATCCCATGTTTAAATGCATTTTCGATAAAGGGTATCAACAACATTGGCGTAATCTGCAAATTGTTTAATTGTTCTTCAATATGGGTATCAATCCTGATATCCGCAGAACGCGAGGTACGGAGCTTTTGTAAATCAATGTAATTGTTCAGGTATTCTACTTCCCGGGTTAGCGAAATTTTATCCTGCGTATTTTCGTGGAGCATAAAACGCATCATATCACCCAGTTTTTGAATACCCTCGCCCGTTCTTTCTGCATTTTCCTGTAAAGCGGTTCCAAAAAGGGTGTTTAAAGCATTAAACAAGAAGTGTGGGTTAATCTGCGATTTTAAGAAATTCAGGTTTGCATCCGATTTGCCCAGCTCTGTTTTCAGCATCTGGATTTCGCTCAGTTTTTCAAATTTATGTTTGTAAACATACCAGGCAGATGGTGTGGTCATGCAGATTAAACAGATTGCATTTAAAATTAAGGTAATTGGCACAACTTCGCCATTGCGCATAAAAGGAATAAGAATGATTAAGAGCAAAAGTGAAACAATAATGGTTAAACCTACATTGCCCCAAAAATACCGGCCAAAGCCTTTAAAATCCTTTCTTAGGTTTGGAATGATGTAATAAATGGCACAAAAGGCAATAAAAATATTTACAGGTGGCACAATAATCCAGATCACCAATAACTCATAATCTATCTTAACAGAAAGTACCGCGGTGAAAATCATGAGCGTAATCAGCCAGATTTTTGTACTCACAAATATCTCTGAAACAATATTCTGGTTGTAACTCTTTAAAAAAAGAATTTTATTAAAAAGCTCCATGCCACGCTCATTAAAATAGGCATAAGCGTTAAAAAGCAAGTAAATAAAAAATATATAGGTAAAAGCTTCTCCAAAAAACATGTCGTAACCGCGGTCTATATCATCATATTCCACAAGGCGGTAAGCTTCGGAATAGGTGTTGGCAATCATCCATCCAATAATAGAAAACCCAGTAACCGCAATGGTCATGATCAGGTTCATGGTTACGTTACGGCCCTTTGCCAATTGAGGCATAGAAACAAAATTGAAAAGCAAAAAACTGAAGTAAATGATACTGATCTTGAATATTTCGGGAAGAAAGAAATTCGCCATGATGCTATACTCAACCGAATTTTCAGAAAAACGGTAAGATCCGCCAGAACCATAAGTGGTCTGCGTGCAGATGCTGATCAATGCAAGGATGTATAATGTAGTAGAAATCCAAAACTCAAGCTGGTTGATGTTTTTAGATTTGATTGCAGATGAATTACCTGAAAGAATTTCCATTTTGTTTTAATTAATGGTACAATTTTACAAAGAGAACTGCTCACAATATTTAAAATGTGATGGATGGGGCAAAAAATGTGACGAATGATCAGAATTTATAGAATTGCAGGATTTTAAGGTCGGTTTGACAAGCCAATAATTGAAGCTATATCATAAGTGTAAAATTATCATCCTGAGGGTTAATTAATTGTTTAAAATCAATATGAATGACGTAAAATTGTTTTCTCTTGTCCTACGGCGCAGTCTTGCCTCGGCTCACCGCCGCCGAAGGGCTCTTTCTTTTTGGCATCAAAAAGAAACAAAAAATGCCGGCTGAAAATTTTTCTTTTGAAGGCAGTTCTGCAGCAAGAACAGTGCAGCCCGAAAAATTTGTTAGGCCGGATTTAAGTAGAACGGGGATACAGTGCTATGGCCTAGCTGGATGGAAATGCGAAAGCAGTTAAAATGCTGATTAATAATAATTTAAAAATAACGTCAATGGTAGCTTGTCGAAGGACCTCTAGTAAATGTATTAAAGGCGTTTCGAAAGGCTCAACGTGACAAATTCGATGGGAAATACAATTTATGAGACAGCCTCGTTCGCGAAAATCAATAATTCAACTTTGTGTCGGATAGTAATATCCAACACCACAGATAAACAATTTTATTATCTTTGAAACGGATTGCTGGATTGGTTTTTCCATCGTCCATTATACATTTTCTATCTTACATTATTCAATATGACCGTTTACGGAATTCCAAATTGCAATACAGTTAAAAAGTCGCTTGATTGGTTAAAAGCACATCAGATTGATTTTGAATTTCACGATTTTAAGAAAAAAGGCATTACCAGCGAAAAGTTAAACGAATGGTGTAATACTTTCGGCTGGGAAACGGTTTTAAACCGTAAAGGCTTAACCTGGAAGAAACTGACTAAAGAGGAACAAGCCAAAATTGATAACCAGGATTTGGCGATCGCTTATTTAAAAGAAAATACCAGCGCCATAAAACGCCCGATTATTGAGCAAAACAACAAAGCCATATTAATTGGATTTGACGATGAAAATTATTTAAAAACACTAACCTGATTCATTTGTTCTAATGTTAAAGTTTGTTAAATGCAGCTTTTAAATGTCGAACTAAGTTACTTTTGAGTATGTACAAACTGATCATTTTTCTATTGCTTGCCTTGCCAATTGGCGTTTTTGCACAAACGGTAACTACAGGTACAGTTTTCGATTATTCGAAAAAAACACTCTCACTGCCTGGCGTTTCCATCAGAAACCTGAACAGTAAAAAATCTACCAGTACCAATAAAGAAGGTAAATACACCATTGCAGCCAACATTGGCGATCTGATTGAATTTTCGGCAGTAGGGTATCATACCGACACGCTTTATTTAACCAATCTGCTAAACAGGACCATCTACCTTCCGGTAAAATCGAACAGTTTAAAAGATGTCGATATTACTGCGGTCCGCATGAATAGCCAGGTAACTGACGCTAAAGATCCCCTGGCAGAAAAATACACCTTGCTTAATACCGGGGGCAACCTAAACCGTAAGCGTATGAAAGATAAGGTGGGTGGCTTGAACCTGAATTTGGGTTATGGTAAATATAAAAGACAGCAGCGTAAAGAAGCCGATTTAGAAGAAAAGGAAATGTATCAGGATGAAATCGACGAAAACTTTACGCCAAAGGCCATCACTGATCTTACCAAACTGGAAGGTGAAGACCTTAAAAATTTTATGATCATTTATAGACCTTCAATAGAAGCTATAAAGGCTGAAAGACCTTTTCGTTATTCTTTTTACATCTCACGTGCTTTTGTAGCATGGAAAAAATTAAGCCCGCAGGAAAGAAAATTGCAGGATTTGCCGAAATTAAAGGCTAATTAAGTCTCTTTACAGATATTAATTACATTATAACCGTTATTGGTAACATTATAACCATATATAAATCTATATGTGGTTATTTTTTATATTTACCGCAGTATTACAACCTTATTATGATCATGAAATTGACTAAACTGATTAATTTTGGTTTGGTTTGTTGTGTTTTTGCTTTTTCAGCATCAGCCCAACAAGCTACAACCCCTTCACCAGCAAGTAACTATAATCCCGCTGAAGCATTTGGACCACTATTTTATACCCAAAACGGAAATGAATTCCGCTCGGCAATTGGAGCGCCAGGACCAAAATACTGGCAAAACCATGTTGATTATAACATTACCGCCAACCTGGATGAAACCAAGAACATGGTTAGCGGAACAGTTACCATTACCTACAAAAACAACAGTCCCGATAAATTGCCTTATTTATGGTTGCAGTTAGATCAGAATACTTTTAAAGAAACTTCACGTGGTTATGCCGTTACCGCTTCACTTAGCCGTTATGGCGCACAGGGCGAAAAATTTGATGGTGGCTATAAACTCCAGAACATCAGCGTAGCTCAAAAAGCAGGAGCGGTAAAATTCACTTCTATCGTTGAAGATACCCGTATGCAGATCCGTTTGGATCAGCCTTTGGCCGCTAATGGCGATTTGATAACCATTAAAATGGATTATTCATATATTGTACCTAAAGAAGGATCGGACAGAACAGGTCATTTAACTACAAAAAACGGTGAAATTTTTGCCATTGCGCAATGGTTTCCGCGCATGTGTGTGTATGATGATGTAATCGGTTGGAATACTTTGCCATATTGGGGCGGGGGAGAGTTTTATTGCGAATATGGCGATATCAACTTTGCCATTACTGCACCGGCGAGCCATATCGTAATGGGTTCGGGCGAGTTATTAAACCCTGCCGAAGTTTTTACGCAAGAGCAGTTAAAAAGATGGAACGCGGCTAAACTGAGCGATGCTACTGTTCACATCCGGAGCGAAGCAGAAGTAACCGATCCGAAATCACGTCCGGCGAAAGATAAATTAACCTGGAAGTTTAAAATCACCAATGCACGCGATGCGGCCTGGGCTTCATCAAAAGCATTTGTATTAGATGCCGCAAGGTATAAACTGCCAAGTGGCAAAACAGGTTTGGCAGTTTCTGCACAACCGGTAGAAAGCAATGGTATTGATTCTTATGGCCGTGGAGTGGAATATGTAAAATCAACTATCGAACATTATTCATCGAAATGGTTCGAATATCCTTATCCAATGGCTGTTAACGTAGCGACCAATATTGGTGGTATGGAATATCCTGGTATTGTTTTCTGTGGATGGACTGCTAAAAAGGCCAGCGCATGGGGTGTAATCGATCACGAATTTGGGCACACCTGGTTCCCGATGATTGTAGGTTCTAACGAGCGTAAATACGGTTGGATGGACGAAGGTTTTAATACTTTCATCAACGGTATTTCTAAGAAAAACTTTAATAATGGCGAATACGCGGGCCCTCCGGCTGATTTGCACAGAATTGGTAAAATTGTGATCGGTAACCCGATTTATGAAAATATTATGCAGATACCTGATGGTATGGCTGAAAGAAATATCGGTGTTAACTTATACAGTAAGCCGGGATGGGGGCTGGATATTTTGAGAAACCAGATCTTAGGCGAAGACCGTTTTGATTATGCTTTCCGCCAGTACATTAAAAATTGGGCATTTAAACACCCAACACCGTTCGATTTCTTCCGTTCAATGGAAAATGGAGCGGGCGAAGATTTGGCCTGGTTCTGGAGAAGCTGGTTTTTAAACAGCTGGAAAATGGATCAAGGCATCGCTAGCGTTGAGGCCGTTAAAAAAGACGATAAATTGGTAGGCTACAACATTAAAGTGGTAAACTTAGAGAAAATGCCGATGCCAATCATTCTTCAGGTTAAAACCAAAAGCGGAAAAACTGAAACGGTAAAAGTTCCGGTTGATGTTTGGATGAAAAATACAAGCTGGCTGGTTCGTTTCCCAACAACTGAAGAAATTGAATCGGTTACTTTAGATCCGGATAAAGTATTGCCAGATTCAAATCCTGATAACGATACGTGGACCGCTACAGGCAACTAAGCCAATGTTATTAAATTAAGTGCTGCGGTTGTCAGTCTGAGCGTAGTCGAAGACTTCTTGAGTTTTACCCTTTTAGCTTAATGGGCAACCGAGCTTACATTAAATAAATTCCAGACCTCCTGATTTTAAAAGATCAGGAGGTTTTTTATTGCAAACTGCCGACGATTTACGGGAAACTATCAGATAATTTAGCAGTATAAAATTACAGATATGGCAGAACCTATTTTAGAAATTACCAATCCCGAAGGTATATACGATCCCCGTCCACATGGTTATTCTCACCTTGCCTCCGTTCCGGCTGACCGTCAGCTGGTATTTGTTGCAGGTCAGGGCGGCAGTAGAACAGACGGCATTTTAAGTGATGATTTTAGGACACAAGTTGTTATTGTATTCGAGAATATTGCTTTAGCCTTAAAAAGCAGAAATTTAACCATGGCCAACATTGCAAAACTGACTACTTTGGTGGTAGATTACGATGATGCCAAACATGAGATCCTGATCGAAGAATCGAACAAAATATGGCCCGACCAAAAATTCCCGGTAAACACGCTTATTCCTGTACAAAGATTGGCCTTAAATGGCATGTTAATTGAAATTGATGCTACGGCTGTTGGTTAATTTATAAACCCGTTTACGATTGTTGTTAAACTGGTATTGTTTTGGAAATTAAGGGTTCAATATCTTTCGCTCCATTTTAGGAAGCAGGCCGTTCATCTTAAACCTGATAGTAGCGGGCATTCCGTCCCGATTTTATATCGGGATCAAGAGGGATAAAGCGGATGGCAGGGCTGCATTTGCCAAGTACCATTGTACGCTTGTTTCCAAAAAAAAATGATTAATTTGTTGTTACTAAAGCATGAGGTGATGGATATTTTAAATCCCTGAATTAAAAATTAACATCAATAATAATCGAAAATTTATACGGATGGAAAAAGGAGAACGCAAAAACGTTTACAAAGTTTACAACAAGATAGGCAGCTGGTTTGCCGAAAACCGTTATGTTGATTTGGTAGAAAAAACTTATTTAAATGATATCCTCCAGCACCTTGCAACAGATGCAAAGGTTTTAGACCTGGGCTGCGGTGATGGAAAACCCATATTGGAATATTTTATTAACAATGGGGTAAATGTTTTAGGGGTTGATGCCAGCAAGCAAATGATTGAGCTGGCCAAAATCAATTTTCCATCTACCAGGTTTCTGTTAAAAGATATGCGTGAACTCGATCTCGACGAAAAATTTGATGCGATTATTACCTGGCACAGTTTTTTTCATCTTCCTGCCGATGATCAGCCGGATATGTTTGCAATTTTTAAACGTCACCTTAAACCTTACGGTATTTTGCTGTTTACCTCTGGAACGGAGAGGGGAGAAGCATGGGGCATGAATGGTGGCGAAAATCTTTTTCATGCTTCTTTGGATACCGCTGAATATCAAACCCTGCTTCAGGCAAATCAATTTGAAGTGCTTAGGCACAAAGTAAACGATCCCGATTGCGGGGGTGCAAATGTTTGGATGGCCCAGTACAAACCCTGATAATTTTGCCTTAACTTTGCTCCATGGCCGAACAGCAAAAAAATAATCCTTTACACGGTATCACTCTGGAAAAAATAGTAACCGATCTGCAAACGCATTACGGTTGGGAAAAACTGGGATCATTGATCAGGATCGATTGTTTCAATAACAACCAAACCATAAAATCGAGCTTAAAATTTTTAAGAAGAATGCCCTGGGCCAGAAAAAAGGTTGAAGATTTATACCTTGATACGTTTAATAAATGATGGAATGAGTGCGTTTAGAAGGAGTGAATGGCTAGTCTAATCCAATGTCTCTCATTCAATCATGCTTTTATTTAATCATTTCTCTTTCCTTTGCAACCTTTTCTCTAAAGCCATCGTCATCTTGATCTAAACCATATCAAATGAAAAATATTATCTGTTCTTTTTTGCTGGCGATCATTTTAAGCAGTTGTGCTTTATCAACCGCGACAACCTTCTATTCCATGTCGCGTGGTAAAATAGATATTCCTCAGAAAGAAACTTATAGCGTAGTGTATCAGGCAAATTTTGGAGATGGTTTAATGGCCGATATGGCTTACACCACTGAAAGTGGAAAACAGACAGAACTAAAAGAAATTAACGGTGCATGGGAAAGGACTGTAACCTTAAAATCAGGAACACATGTTCGGCTTACAACTTTTGCTACTGCTAAGCATAAATCTAAAGGCGAATATAAAATCCTAGTTGACGGAAAGGTAGTTTCTGAGTATGTATTGAGTGGAAGAAAGCTAGAATATACTTTTGCTTTCGATCTGCCATAATTCATTAAATCTTCATTTTGCTTTTCGAGATTTAATAAAAAAAATAACAAGGTTTATTCATTATTAATCAACTTGAAAATGAAAGCAATTAAAGTTTTAAGCATCGCTTTATTAGCCATGTTTACCTTTGCAACGGTTAATGCGCAAACTGCAGCACCTGCAAAACCAACTACAGAAAAATCTATGACTAAAAAAAGTCATAAAAAACATCATCATAAAAAACACACAAAAAAAGTAGCTAAAGCTTAAAAAAGGAAAGTCTTTCAGGTAAAACTGGAAGACTTTTTTGTTTCAGTTCGTGAAAGCGCCATCTTAAACCTCAAAACTTTAAAGGCAATTGTATACGGGCAAACTATGGTACCTTTCTCTTCAGCCATTTTTAAAAATGCTGGTAAATCAATGAGCTTACTTTTGCGATGGGCTTTAACCTCAGGTATGAGTTTCTCGTAAGCATCAAAACCTACATCGGCCTTTCTTTTAATAGCTGAAGTGGGTTGTGCATTACATAGGTATGCAATGCTACAAATATGATGGTGATGATTTTTGTTTTTATTTTTTAGAACGTTTGAAAGTTAATTTCCACCTAAAATAATCGGTGCACTTTTGCCATTACCCATAATAATAACCTTGGTATTAGCCGATTTTGCAATTTCTTTCTGAGCCAATATAGATTCGTATTGAAGCTGGCGATCGCTTAAGCCTGTTGAAAGGATACGCTGATAATCGGCTATCCCCTGTGCTTCTACTCTTTTCCGTTCTGCTTCCTGGCGTTCTTTTTGGAGCACAAAAGTCATTTTTTGTGCATCCTGTTCTGCGTTTATTTTCGATTCGATACTTGCTTTTACCGATGCAGGTAAAGTGATATTACGCACCAAAAGTTGTTCTAGTTCTAAACCTCTTTTTGCAAAACTTTTCTCTATGGTATTAAATATTTTAGATTGAAATTCATCCCGTTTGCTTGAGTACAATGCAACGGCATCGTAAGCAACTGCATTATCGCGTATAGCGGTACGTGAAACCGGGCGGACAATCTTCTCCAGATAATCAGTTCCTATTTCTCGTAAAATATTTGGAGCGGCACTTCCTTTTACCCTGAATAGTACCGAAAGATCAATAATAACCTCTAGTCCGTCTGCAGATAAAACACGTAGTGCATCATCCGTCTGTTTATTGCCTTCATCATGCACGCCAGACATGGTGTAGTTTTGGGTTTTAACGTCAAAAGGCGTAATTACCGCAATAGGATTAGTTACGTTTAAGCCACTATATAAAACGTCCTTATCTACTTTTCCAAAAACTGTTTTAACGCCAACCTGGCCAGCATCAATAACTTTAAATATGGAGAAGGATAGGCCAATGATGACCAGCACTACACCAATAATTTTGGTAATAGTGCCGTAGCGACCAATAACGTTATTTTGGTTTGATACTGCAAAACCAACAAAAATGATAATAATCCCGATGATACTTAAGAACATAATTTAGATTTTTATTAAAGATAAAGTATTTAACACAATGGTGTGAAAAAACAGTCATATATTTAACCCTTTACTACAAACGTAACTTCTGTGGTAGTGTCAGAGTAGCCCATGAAATTATGAGATAATAAATTAAATTTGCTTTGTTACCATTTTGGTAATGAATGTATTTGTGTGTGCAGATTATTGCTAAAAGACACTTGTTGAATATTAAAAGAAGCGCAACACCGCCAGGGCTGGTTTAGAGGTCGTTTCTGGTTATTAAAATCTCCTTCGCTTGCAGGTCCCAATGTTGCAAAAACTGGAAGGCAAATTGATCTTCTTTAAACTTTGCAGGGAAAACATTAATATTAGAAGCCTACTTTGCCACCTAAACCCGATATACGTGGAAAGCGAGTTCTTCACGAGCTTGTAACATTAGCGGGGCCGAACCCAGCCTAAGGATGGCTGAAACTGCTTTCCAAATAATCGTATAATAATGATGAAACAATGCCTGGGTGGCTTGAATGTTTAAGGTGAGAAAGATTGCTTCATGCCACTATCATTGCCTTCGCTTCAGTTTTCACTGACGACAAGAGAAAGGAAGAACTGCAACTCCTTAATCTTCAACTGAAAACTGATAAGTGCCAACTGAAAAATTTTTACGCTAACCCCTTGATTTTTAAAAAGAATTGTTCTACTTTTGCAGTCCGTTTTATGGGCTATCTGCAAGGATGCCGGGGGAGCGGTAAATTTTTTAATAAAAAACAAAAAAAAGCACAATGCCAACCATTCAACAATTAGTTAGAAAAGGTAGAGTAGCACTGGAGTTCAAGAGTAAGTCTCCAGCGTTGGACAGTTGTCCACAGCGAAGAGGTGTATGTACACGTGTGTACACCACTACCCCTAAAAAACCAAACTCAGCAATGCGTAAAGTAGCCCGTGTTCGTTTAACGAACGGTAAAGAGGTGAATGCTTACATTCCTGGAGAAGGTCACAACTTACAGGAGCACTCAATCGTATTGATCCGTGGTGGTCGTGTTAAAGATTTACCAGGTGTACGTTACCACATCATCCGTGGTGCATTAGATACATCAGGTGTGGCTGGTCGTAACCAACGTCGTTCTAAATATGGTACTAAACGTCCTAAACCAGGACAGGTAGTTGCGGCACCAACAAAAGGTAAAAAGAAATAATCGGGAGGAAATAAGAAATGAGAAAGTCAAAACCAAAAAAGAGAATTATTCTTCCTGATCCAAAATTTAATGATGTTCAGGTAACTCGTTTTGTAAACAATATGATGTACGATGGAAAAAAATCTATCGCTTATTCAATTTTTTATGATGCTGTTGAAATTGCTGAGAAAAAAGCAGGTGAAAACGGGTTAGAGATATTCAAACGCGCATTAACTAACATTATGCCAGCTGTAGAGGTTAAATCTCGTCGTGTTGGTGGTGCTAACTTCCAGGTTCCAACTGAGGTTAGACCAGAGCGTAAAACAGCTTTAGGTATGAAATGGTTAATTTTATACGCTCGTCGTCGTGGTGAAAAAACCATGAAAGAGAAATTAGCTGGTGAAATCGTAGCTGCTGCTAAAGGTGAAGGTGCTGCTGTTAAGAAGAAAGAAGATACGCACAAAATGGCTGAGGCTAACAAAGCGTTCTCTCACTTCAGATTCTAATTTAGGATTAACAGATTAGTAAGATTACACAGATTTAATTAGAAGATTATACTGATTAGATAAATTGCACCGATTTGTTTTAACATAATCGGTGTAATCATTTAAAATCAGATAAATCAAAAACATAACATGGCAAGAGATTTAAAATTTACAAGAAATATTGGAATCGCGGCTCACATTGATGCGGGTAAAACTACAACAACTGAGCGTATCCTTTATTATGCTGGTGTAAGTCATAAAATTGGTGAAGTGCACGAAGGTGCTGCAACAATGGACTGGATGGCACAAGAGCAAGAGCGTGGTATTACCATTACTTCTGCTGCAACTACTGTTGATTGGAATTACAGAGGTCAAAAGTATCACGTTAACGTGATTGATACTCCGGGGCACGTGGATTTTACCGTTGAGGTAAACCGTTCACTACGTGTACTAGATGGATTAGTATTCTTGTTTTCAGCTGTTGATGGTGTTGAGCCTCAATCAGAAACAAACTGGCGTTTAGCAAACAACTACAGTGTGCCTCGTATTGGTTTCGTTAATAAAATGGACCGTTCCGGAGCAGACTTTTTAAAAGTTGTTAAACAGGTTAAAGAAATGTTGGGTAGTAATGCAGTTCCATTACAATTACCTATCGGATCTGAAGACGGATTTAAAGGTGTGGTTGATTTGATCAACAACCGTGGTATTGTTTGGAATGAGCATGATAAAGGGATGACCTTTACTGAAGTGCCAATCCCTGATGATATGATTGATGAGGTTGCTGAGTGGAGAGAGAAATTACTTGAATCGGTTGCTGATTATGATGAGTCGTTAATGGAGAAATTCTTCGAAGCGCCAGAAACCATCACAGAACGCGAAGTTTTAGATGCTTTACGTGCAGCTGTTTTAGATGCTAAAATTGTACCTATGGTTTGTGGTTCATCTTTCAAAAACAAAGGTGTACAAACGATGCTTGATTATGTGATGGAATTATTGCCTTCACCTATGGATAGTGAAGGTGTTATTGGTACAAACCCAGATACTAACGAAGAGGTTTTATTAAAACCAAGTATTACTGAGCCATTTGCAGCTTTAGCTTTTAAAATTGCAACTGACCCATTTGTAGGGCGTTTATGTTTTATCCGTGTTTACTCGGGTAATTTAGAAGCTGGTTCTTACGTTTATAACACACGTTCAGAAAGTAAAGAGCGTATTTCCCGTATCTTCCAAATGCATGCTAACAAGCAAAATCCTGTGCCAAATGTGGCTGCTGGTGATATTGCTGCGGTAGTTGGCTTTAAAGATATCAAAACAGGTGATACACTTTGTGATGAGAAAAACCCAATCGTTCTTGAGTCAATGGATTTCCCAGAACCAGTTATCGGTTTAGCTATTGAGCCTAAAACTCAGGCTGACGTTGATAAATTAGGTATTGGTTTAGGTAAATTAGCTGAAGAGGATCCTACATTTAGAGTGCAAACAGATCAGGAAACTGGTCAAACTGTTATCTCTGGTATGGGTGAGTTACACTTAGATATTTTAATTGACCGTTTAAAACGCGAATTTAAAGTAGAGGTTAATCAAGGTGCACCGCAGGTAGCTTACAAAGAAGCTATTTTCGGTTCAACAACACACCGCGAAACATACAAGAAACAATCAGGTGGTCGTGGTAAATTTGCTGATATTTCAGTAATTATCTCACCAATTGATGCTGATTTCGAAAAAGGTGGTTTGCAGTTTGTAAACGAAATTACAGGTGGTTCAATTCCTCGTGAGTTTATCCCTTCAGTAGAAAAAGGTTTTGCTGCTTCTATGGCAAATGGTGTATTAGCTGGTTATCCACTTCCTGATATGAAAGTTCGTTTAACGGATGGTTCATTCCACGCGGTCGATTCAGATGCTTTATCATTTGAGCTTGCTGCTAAAATGGCATACCGTGAGGCTTTACCTAAATGTAAACCTACTTTGATGGAGCCAATCATGAAAATCGAAATCTTAACCCCTGAAGAAAACATGGGTGATGTGATCGGTGATATGAACCGTCGTCGTGGTCAGTTATTAGGTATGGATACCCGTAACGGATCTCAGGTAATTAAAGCAACTGTGCCTCTTTCTGAAATGTTTGGTTATGTAACGCAGTTACGTACCATCACATCAGGCCGTGCAACTTCTACCATGGAATTTGACCATTATGAAGCTGCGCCTAAAAACGTACAGGATGAAGTAATTGCTAAATCTAAAGGCAGAATAAAATCTGAAGACTAATTAGTATTAAGATAAAAGTATCAAGTATCAAGATGGATCATCAGTCTTGATACTTGATACTAAATACTTGCTACTAAAATGATAAATCCGGTTTCTGTTGTTAATAGCTCTAACAGGAAACCATAATTAAAAATAAGATGAGCCAAAGAATCAGAATTAAATTAAAATCTTACGATTACAATTTAGTAGATAAATCTGCTGAGAAAATCGTAAAAACTGTTAAACCTACAGGTGCAGTGGTAAGTGGTCCGATTCCACTTCCTACAGAGAAAAAAATCTTTACTGTTTTACGTTCTCCACACGTAAACAAAAAAGCTAGAGAGCAATTTCAATTGTGCGCTTACAAACGTTTATTGGATATTTATAGCTCTAACTCTAAAACAGTTGATGCTTTAATGAAACTTGAATTGCCTAGCGGTGTTGAAGTTGAAATCAAAGTTTAATTGATTTTAAAAAGAACAGAAAAGGTCTCGATGCAAATCGAGGCCTTTTTTTATGCATTCAAATTCCAAAACAAAAGCTGTGCAGACTGGTTGTACTAATATGACTAATAAGGATAAGGAACAGGAAGAATTACCAATTGAGGGACAGGATTTTGCCGACCCAAAGGAAGAACTAACAAATAAACCTTCTTCACATGGGGAAGTGGCCAATCAAAAAGGTGGTGATTTTTCAGAACTGGAAAAAAGCAGAATGGAAAATCCACCAAAACATCGTGATGAAAATGGATCAACCAAAGAAGATTTGGATAGTAGTACAGAGATTGATCAAAGTGAAGGTGTATAGTAACTGCAATTGACTGGCGGATCGGTAAGAAGAGATGGAAAGACTGGGCAATATATAATGGGATCTGTTAAACTTTTTTTATTGTACCAATGTTGTTAAAGGAGACTATCTACAAATAAAATGGCTATGGAAAGTAATGAAAATAAAAATATTGATCCTAATGGCGGGGTTAATCAAAATGACGAGCACATAGAATGGGATAATGGTGAGGCTACTTACGGCCATAAACGCACTGATTTTAAACGTAAGGATGAACCAGAGGCATCGCATTTATTGAAAACAGAAAATGATCCTAATCATGCTGTAAATGAAAATTTAAATAATTCGAATTTAAGCCAGGGTGAAGACATTGGAAACAGAAACAAGAATAATGAGAAGGGTTTAAGTGGGAAAGATTTATGATTTAGTTATAAAGAGACTATTCTTATTGAATAATCCCTTTACAAGACTTATGCATTTTCCGGTAGATGGAATTTATTTAGGATCCGACAACTGTAATGCGTTAATTAAGTAGCAAATGCCCTTAAATAGTTAGTTAATGATTTTTTAATCTTTGTCGCGAATCCTACAGTACAGCAAATTTCAAGAACTTATGGTAAATTCACAAAGAATCCGGTTTTAAGATATTGATATATATCAATTTTGTGTTTGGGTAATGTGCAATGATTAAGCCCAAACCTGGATTAATAAACTGCCTTTAAAAATCTGGTAAATACATTCAATTTCTCAGTACTTGCACTCACCTGTGCAGCGGAAAACTCCGTATTAAATCTGGCCTTAAGCGGGTTTACCTAAGGTAATTTAATTGAGTGATAATCTAATAAACATTATTAATATAACTCGCTGGTTTGCCGGTAATCCTGCCTTATTTTTGAGGCGTAATTATTAATTTCATCTATATATTCCGGAACTCTTTCCTTAAAGTCATCAATTAAAGATTTTCCATCAGTTGCACGCTTTTTTGTGGCATATTTAAAGCCATATACAGCTGCTGCGCCTAAAATTGCATATTTTAATAATCCCATAACCGTCTCTTTATATTCCTGTATTTAATGCATGGTTTTCATCATCCTCATTGATGCCGGCATTTGTTTTAAAATCTTCAGATGAACTTCCGGTATGGCTTTCAGCACTCTGTATGGTTGGGTTTTTATCAGCACTGTTATATGCATCATCGCTAAGCGAATCTTTACCCTGTGTACCAGAATTATCGAAACCATCTTTTGCTAAAGGATTGCCTTTAATCAGTTCGCTTGGTTCCTTTCCATAAGCGGTTACAACATTGGTATCTTTACCCTCTTCGTAAGCTTTCTGCACATCAGATTTTTCTTCCTTTCCACCATCTGGTCCTACGTAACCCTCAGTGTGTTCTTCCTTATTATAGATGCTCGTTTTCATATAAATAAATTAAATCTCATTTAAACAACGTTTCTGAAACCAAAAGGTTTGTATTTTATTATTGAGTTCGTGACTTAAAACTTAGAATATATTTACTTTAATCATGGATATTTAACTTCATATTAATAAGCTGAAAGCTAACTGGTAATTGGTATAGTTTTAGCAATTGGACTATAGCTAATATTTAAATATGAACAAGGCAGAGCAAAATCGGATTAATCAACAATATGCCAATCAAAAAGCATGGCTTAAGTGGGGACCATACCTTACTGAGCGACAGTGGGGAACTGTGAGGGAAGATTATAGCCCCAATGGAAATGCCTGGGATTTTACAACGCATGATACAGCGAGGAGTAAAGCCTTTAGGTGGGGTGAGGAAGGATTAGCGGGCATAAGTGATGATCAGCAACTGCTTTGTGTAGGATTAGCTTTATGGAATGGCAAGGATGCTATTTTAAAAGAACGGCTTTTTGGTTTGAACAATTCAGAGGGTAATCATGGAGAAGATGTTAAAGAACTTTATTATTATTTGGATAATACGCCCATGCATACCTATATGCAAATGTTGTATAAATATCCACAGTCTGCTTTCCCTTATGCTAAGCTTGTAGATGAAAACGCCAAACGATCCAGACAGGAACCCGAATTTGAATTGATGGATACAGGTATATTTGATGGAGATAAATATTTTGATGTTTTTATCAATTGTGCAAAAAATGATGTAGATGATTTGCTCATTAATTATACCATTTTTAATAGAAGCAATGAAGATGCCAATCTTCATATTTTACCACAGTTATGGTACCGTAACAACTGGAGTTGGGATGGCGCTACAGCTAAACCTGCAATTAGCAGTATTGGACAAAATAAATTGCTTTTGCATTCAGAAAAGCTAGGTAAATTTTATTGTTATGCAGATGGTAAACCTGAATTTTTATTTACCGATAATGAAACCAATAATGAATGTTTATATCAATCAGCCAACGCATCAGATTTTGTAAAGGATGGTATAAACGACTATTTGATAAACGGAAATAGAAAGGCCATAAATCCTGCCAAAACAGGAACCAAAGTCGCAGTTCACTATACCAAGCTTATTCCTGCAAAACAAAGCATCAGCATAAAATTAAGATTAAGCTGTAACCAGTTAGAAGCACCATTTGAAGATTATGATCAGATTTTTGAAGTGCGTAAAAAAGAAGCCAATGAGTTTTATGCAGATAAATACGCTGTGGATTGCAGTGATGAAGAAAAAATGCTGCAACGGCAAGCTTGGGCGGGTATTTTATGGAATAAGCAGTATTATAATTATGATGTAAATGCCTGGTTAAAGGGCGATGCGGGTTTACCTAAACCAGCACAAGAAAGAGCATGTGGTAGAAATTACCATTGGAGCCATTTTACGGCTAAAGATATTGTTTTAATGCCTGATAAGTGGGAATACCCTTGGTTTGCTGCCTGGGATCTTGCTTTTCATTGCATAGCGCTTGCGCCTGTAGATCCCGATTTTGCCAAACAGCAATTGCGATTGTTATTAAACAATAGTTATATCCATCCAAACGGACAATTACCCGCATACGAATGGGATTTTACAGATGCAAATCCGCCGGTGCATGCGTTGGCTTCTTACAAGGTTTACCTGGTAGATAAGAAAATTAAAGGAACCGGTGATTTAAAGTTTTTAGAAGAGGTATTTCAGCGCCTACTTCTCAACTTCACCTGGTGGGTTAATCAAAAAGATAGCGAGGGGAACAATATTTTTGAAGGTGGCTTTCTGGGGCTTGATAACATCGGGGTGTTTAACCGCAGTGAGCCCGTTCCCGGCGGTGGTTTTTTGGAGCAAGCCGATGGCACCAGCTGGATGGCTATGTATGCTTTGAATATGCTTCAAATAAGTATAGAACTAGCCTTACACGATCCGTTATATGAAGATATGGCAATAAAATTTGCACAACATTTTTTATTTATTGCCGGATCAATTGATAATATGGGCGATCATCACATTGGATTATGGGATGATCACGATGGTTTTTACTACGATTTATTACGTAATCCCAATGGAGGTTGGGATCGGTTACGCCTTCGCTCTCTTGTTGGTTTGATCCCCATGTTCGCGGTAATCGTTTTTAGCGATAAAGATTGGAAAGACTTGCCAAAACTTAGGTCTCATTTGGAAGCTTTTATGCTTCAACGACCTGATTTGGTACAGCTAGTGAGCCATTGGGCAGATAAAAGTGGAAATGATAAACACTTGTTTTCGCTTTTGCGTGGCCATAGGATGAAAATGCTTTTGCGCAGAATGTTGGATACTACCGAGTTCCTCTCTGATTTTGGTATTCGATCGGTTTCTAAAATTTATGAAACACAGCCTTTTAGTTACTGGTTAAATGGAAGTGATTATTCTGTAAAGTACACACCTGCAGAAAGTGATACAGGTATGTTTGGTGGAAACAGCAATTGGCGCGGACCAATTTGGATGCCTTTAAACTATTTATTGGTTGATGCCTTAAAACATTTTCACGAATACTATACAGATGATTTTAAGGTAGAATATCCAACAGGTTCCAACGAATATTTCTCACTGAATGAAATTGCAGATTTGTTGAGCAAAAGGATGAAAAATTTATTCCTTAAAAATGATAAAGGTGAGCGTGCGGTATTTGGAGGCTATCCCAAATTAAATCACGACGAGCATTTTAAAGATTACATTTTATATTACGAGTACTTTAACGGTGACAATGGAAAAGGCCTGGGCGCTAGCCATCAAACCGGGTGGACTGCTTTGATTGCCCTTTTATAGACGTAAAAATTGTTCATACCATATATTACACTCTATAGGCTTAAAAAATCAAAGGTTTTAAAAACGAATCTTTTTATTAAAGCACTTGAATCATTAACTTCGCCCAAAATTAATTGAACGCATGGAGTGGAAATATTTACTATCAAATAAAAGGTACGGACAAGAACAGTATGGTGCCAGTACCGATCGTGCGCGTTCTGATTTCCAGCGTGATTATGACCGGTTAATTTTTTCATCTCCATTTAGAAGATTGCAGAACAAAACCCAGGTTTTCCCCTTGCCGGGAAGTGTTTTTGTTCACAATCGCCTTACGCATAGTTTGGAGGTGGCAAGTGTGGCCCGTTCAATGGCAAATATATTTTTAAAAAGTATAGAAGAACATCAGCCGCAACTCATTAAAGATGTTCCTTTAATTAATGAAGTTGGTAATATTGTCGCGGCGGCGGCTTTAGCACACGATTTGGGTAACCCGGCTTTTGGCCATTCAGGAGAAGCAGCCATCTCGCGCTATTTTACCGATGGTGATGGTAAGGTTTACCAGAAAGAAATGAGCGAAACACAATGGCACGACTTGATTAATTTCGAAGGAAACGCGAATGCCATCCGCATTCTTACTCATCCGCTAAAGGGAAAAGGAAATGATGCTTATGCGCTTACTTATTCTACTTTGGCCTCTATAGCTAAATATCCATGTGCCTCGATTGCCGGTAAACAAAAAGGCCTTTTGCACCGTAAAAAATACGGTTTCTTCCAGTCAGAAGAAGAGAGTTTTAAAAAGATTGCAGCCGAACTTCACCTGGCGCAGGAAGATAATGAATACCTCATTTATAAACGCCATCCTTTGGTTTACCTGGTAGAAGCTGCTGATGATATTTGTTACAGCATCATTGATCTGGAAGATGCACACCGTTTAAAAATTCTGTCGTATGAAGAGGTGAAAAACTACCTGTTACCTTTTGCCAATTCAACAACAATAGAAGAACGTTTAAAAAACGATTACGAAGACGATGATGCCAAAATTGGTCTGCTCCGTGCTAAAGCGATTAATACCTTAACCAACCAATGTGCATCCATATTTTTTAGAGAACAAGAAAAACTACTAAAGGGTGAACTTAACCATAGTTTAACCGATTTACTACCCGAGCCCTACATTTCGGCCTGGAAAGCTGTTGAAAAAATTTCCGTAGAGCGCATATACAATTTCTCTTCAGTTATACAGAAAGAGGTGGCAGGTTACAAAATTATGGCTGGTTTATTAGAAGAGTTTGTTCCTGCACTTATTCATAATAATACACACTATTACAAAAAACTGGTTAAACTTATTCCTAAGCAATATCATACCGATTTGACCGATATTTATTCTATTATACAGAGTGTGCTGGATTTTGTTTCTGGAATGACAGACCTATATGCTGTAGATTTATACCGGAATATTAAGGGAATATCTTTTCCGTCAGAAACCTAAAGCTATGGCTTTTAGGTAAAATATTCCTACACACATACAATTTTGCCAATTGAAAGGAACTGGTATCTCGCTTCGGTCGGCTTATGTGGCCAAATGTCGCTACTATGTGTTTCAGTGGTGTCAGATGTTGCCATCTGACACTCATTCAATTTGAACAATCTGGTCATTGTGCCAGATACAAGCAATTTCTCCGTGTTGATCTGTGCATCTGTGGCCAGATTTTTTTTATCTTCCTCTTCCATCATCCCATTTATTCCGTTCGTCCTGAAGCTCACGGGCAAGTTTCATTTCTTTATCTTTTGCCTTTACTTTATGCGCCTGAAATTCATCGGCTACTTCCTGGTAAAGCGATGTTCTGTACTTTGCTTCGTGCCTTAATTTGCCAGATTGGAAAATAACAAAGGCCAAACCTATACCTAACAGAATAATAATTGTCCACACAATGGTGTTATAAGTGCCTTTATCAAAGGAAATTCCTAAAAACTTAATTTCGTTAACCGAAGCGGTAGCATTGGCCAGCGAACTCTCTTTTCCGGTTACTTCTCCTTTTAAACTCGAAATATTGCCAGCCTGTGCTTTAATTTCCTGCCTGGCTTCCTGCAATTGCTTGCGCTCCTTTTTCAGCGTATCGTTAACACTTTTCCATAAAGATGATAACCTTGAAGGATTGATCAATCTTGCGCCATACAAACTTTTAGATTTTTTTAACATGAACTGATACTGTCCATTTAGAGATGGATCAGTATTCTTTGTCGTGTCTGGCTTAACTTGCCCAAACGCAACGTTTAAAAATAGCATAGCGCCTAAAAACAATAGGGTGTGTTTAATTTTCTGCATAGTTTAAATATAGGTGTTTGAATGTAAAACTACATTTTTATCTATTTCCCTGTTTAATATTTTTAAGTGAAGTTTAGGAAGAATAGATCAAAGATGTTTGTGTTTAACATGTTAAATAACAATTTTATCTAAGTTTTATTATAAAATTATTTGCGATAGGTTACATTTGTTTCATGCAAATAGGAATTATTGGTTTAGGCGATATGGGCAAATTGTACGCTGTATCGTTTGTAAATGCAGGTTATAAAGTATTTGGGGCAGATATGCCCTTACGTTTTGCAGATTTAAAAAATGAGCTGGAGCCAAAAGGAATCGAAGTTTTAATTGATGGCCATGAGGTAGCGCGTAAATCTGACTTTATCATCTATTGCGTTGAAGCCGAAAAAATTGATGAAGTGGTAGCTGTTTTTGCACGATCTACTAAATATGGTGCAATTGTTTCGGGTCAAACATCGGTTAAACATCCGGAAATTGCTGCTTTTGAAAAATACCTTCCAAACGATACCCAGATTGTAACCTGCCATTCTTTGCATGGTCCTGCTTTTAGTCCTGAAGGGCAAACACTTGTGGTGGTGCGTCATCGTGCTACAGATGAGGTTTATGCACAGGCCCTCGAGATTTATAAATCTTTAAAATCGAACATTATTGAAATGGACGATTACAGGGAACACGATCGTATTGTGGCCGATACACAGGCTGTAACGCACATGGGTTTCGAGAGCATGGGTTCTGCCTGGAAAAATGCTGGTTTCTTCCCATGGGATAACCCTGCCTATGCGGGTGGAATTGATAATGTAAAAATATTGACGACACTAAGGATTTTTAGTTATAAATCTCACATTTATGCAGGTCTGGCTATTTTAAACCCTTATGCACAAAAACAGGTAAAATATTATGCCCAGGCAGAATCTGAACTGTTTAAGCTGATGATCTGTGAAAATGAAGCTGAGTTTAGGGAAAAGATTTACGCGGCCCGCGATTTTGTTTTTCATGAAAGCAGGTCACTTTTGCTATTGGACGATAATATCATGAAAGAATTCAGTCTATCGGATGCCAGTCATAAGCAAAAACCCAATTCACATTTAAGTTTGTTGAGTATGGTATATGCCTGGTATAAAATGGGCGTAAATCCTTACGATAATCTGATCTGCCAAACGCCTCCTTTTAAATTGAGATTGGGTATTGCCGAATATCTTTTCAAGAATGAAGAAATGCTCGAAGAATCGATTCATACCGCTTTATATGATAAATCTATTCGCGGCGACGATTTGGAATTCCATACCGCTGTGCACGAATGGGCATCGATTATTGGTTATGGTGATTTAAAAGGATACAAAGAACATTTCGAAGCTGCCAAATCATTTTTTGCCAACCGTTTAAATGATGGTAGGGATTTGAGTGCAGAAATGATTAAGCGATTGGGTAAGTAACCACTGAGGATGAAAACCATTTTAAATAAATATGAACTGGTTTCGCAGCTGGAGCGAGAACTAAAAGAGATCGAAATACTTTGTGGTGAGTACGATAACGGAAACGAATCTGTTATCTATCCGATTGCAGAGCGAATCGTGGTGATATTCCATAACTCTGATCAGGCAAAAGCATTGGTGAGTCAGCTTAAATTAAGTCATCTTGATCTGTATTGTAGTTCTGAGATTTACAACTCCAAAAGCCTCACCAATTTTATCGGTTTGTTAAAACTGACACATCGTGCCGGAAAGGGGTGGAGATATTTGGCCAAATTAGATCGTTCTGCTTTAACAACCGTATCGCAAGAAAACTGGTGGAACAATAAAAAAGTGATTGTCGATTCGGATGGTTTGCCTTTTACCAGAGCTAAAATAATTAAATCGCTGGCTAATTCCAGTTCATTGTTGCTTAACACTTCAGGCTGGACGGTTAAAGATGCCGAAGGCAACAAATCAACTATTTCTCCAATAGCCGAAACAGTAAGGCAAATTGCTTTTGAACTACTTGAAAGTTTTTGGGGTGTTGATTTGAGTAAGGAAAGCAAGCTTTATAAGTAATTATGGAATGAGAGAATAATTGAATTTTGAATGAATCAATTATTGAATGAGTAAACGCCTATTCTTCTCTATTATAAAACTCACCTACTCAATCATTCACTCATTTAAAATTCTATTTATCCATATAACATATAGACTTTATTTTATTCGCTTAATCTTTCGTTTCCCCAAAAACAGTGCATTATATTTGCCCGCATGTCGGTATTGCTGTTTACGATTATCGTTTTATTAGGTGCCTTTTTAGCCGGATTATTAGGTTCGCTAACAGGCTTAGGCGGAGGGGTAATTATTATTCCATTACTTACTTTAGCCCTGGGTGTAGATATTCATTATGCCATTGGTGCATCTATTGTTTCGGTAATTGCTACCTCTTCAGGCTCGGCTGCAGCTTATGTGAAGGAGGGCATCACTAATATCCGGATCGGGATGTTTTTAGAGATCGCAACCACAATAGGGGCGGTGTGCGGGGCAATTGTAGCCGTTTACCTCAATGCCAATTACATCGCCATTCTTTTTGGCTGCATTCTCATCTTTTCTGCCATCATGACTTTAAAGAAAAAGGTAGACCATAGCACTTTGGATGATACCGATAAATGGGCCAAATTTTTTAAACTGAACGGGTCTTTTCCCGATAAAGGTGTTGATCATCCTTATGCTGTAAAACATGTGCCAGGCGGTTTCCTGATGATGCTTTTTGCAGGAACATTGTCGGGTTTGCTAGGTATTGGGAGCGGGGCCTTAAAAGTAATCGCGATGGATAACATTATGCGTTTGCCCTTTAAGGTATCAACCACCACCAGCAATTTTATGATGGGTGTTACCGCTGCAGCAAGTGCGGTGGTGTACCTGCACCGCGGGCAGATTGATCCTGGTATTGCCATGCCAGTCTGTATCGGGGTTTTAACAGGCGCTTCTTTAGGCTCTAAAGTTTTATTAAAGGCAAAAACAGATAAACTGAAAATTGTATTTGCCGTAGTGGTTGCCTTTTTGGCTCTGCAGATGATTTATAAAGGAATAAGCGGATTATAATGGGGACAGCAAAAAAAGAAAATCTGAATGATAAAGATATCCAGGTAATTCTGGGGACACTTTTGCGTGCAGGCGTAATCATTTCAATGAGCATTGTGTTAATCGGTGGCGCCATTTTCCTCATCCATAATAAAGGGGCTGTTACCAACTATAAAGTTTTTAAACCCGAGCTGAACAATTTTTCTTCCATCGCTGCGATATTTAAAGGTGTATTAACCTTTCAGGGTGATGCCATTGTACAGTTTGGGATTCTGATGCTTATTTTTACGCCGATTGCCCGCATTGTTTTTGCTATTTTTAGCTTTTTAATAGAGCGCGATTACCTTTACGTACTCATTGGGGTAATTATTTTAACCATCATAACCATCAGTTTAAATGGTGGGATAGCACATTAATTTTCGCTTAATATTATTATTGCAATATAAAGTAATAGGACTTGATGGAAAGGCCGATGCCATAGCTACAAAGGGGATACAGCTTTTTCCTGATTTCTTATATTTAAGGTTTTATGTGGCCCATGCTGCAATGGTTGATGGTGAGTTGGAAAAGGGCTTAAAGTTATTGAATAAAAAGTATAACCTTGGTGAAGCATTTCCACAGCGAACAGCATTTGCCAAAGGTGAGTTTATGCTTTTTTATGCTGCATTGTGCCAATATTTTATGGCTAATGACAGTTTAATTGATGCCATCACCTGTAGCGATGCACTGATTATTGAAATTTATAAATACGCATGTAGTGAAAATGCGATACTTGATCTTTTACAGCTTATAAAAGCCAGACTGGGAGACGTATACTAAAATGCGAATGTTGATCAGATTAAAGCATTTTTAAACCAGGAATATGATCTAAATTGCTTTCAGTCAAATATATAGCTATGGCTTTAAACGCTCCAATAGCCCATTAACCTTACTTTTCAGGTTAAATCCCATTATATCAGCAATTTATTTGAAAAAATATTTGGCTAACTATTTGAAAATTAATAATTCTTGCCTATCTTTGCCGTCCCTTTCGGGGGATGTACAACCACCTTGAACGAAGCCCTACTGCTTCGATGGGTGTTAAAAAGAAAAGATAAAATGTCAGGAATTATTGGAAAAAAAGTAGGAATGACCAGTATCTTTGATGCCGAAGGAAGAAACATTCCTTGTACGGTAATCGAGGCTGGACCTTGTGTAGTTACACAGGTAAAAACCGAAGAAGTAGATGGTTATTCATCAATCCAACTGGGTTACGATGAGAAAAAAGAGAAAAACACAACTCAACCATTGAAAGGCCATTTCGCGAAAGCAAACACAACTCCGAAACGCAAGCTGGTAGAATTCGATTCGTTTACAACTTCACTTAATTTAGGTGATGTAGTAACCGTTGACGCATTCGCAGAAGGCGATTTTGTTGATGTTGTAGGTACCTCAAAAGGTAAAGGTTTTCAAGGTGTTGTAAAACGCCACGGATTTGCCGGTGTTGGTATGCAGACTCACGGTCAGCATAACCGTTTACGTGCCCCAGGTTCATTGGGAGCATCGTCATTCCCTTCACGTGTATTCAAAGGAATGCGCATGGCTGGAAGAACAGGTGGAGACAGGGTAAAAGTTCAGAACTTACAGGTTTTGAAAGTTTATGCTGAGCAAAACTTATTAGTAGTTAGTGGTTCCATTCCAGGAGCTAAAGGTTCTTACGTAATCTTAGACAAGTAATCAGATGGAAGTTAAAGTATTAAACATTTCAGGTAAAGAAACAGGTGCCAAGGTGCAACTTCCTGAATCGGTATTTGGTATCGAGCCTAACGACCACGCGATTTATTTAGATGTAAAACAGTATTTGGCTAACCAACGTCAAGGTACTCACAAATCTAAACAACGTAATGAGATTGCTGGTTCAACTCGCAAACTATACAAACAAAAAGGTACAGGTGGTGCCCGTGCTGGTAGCATTAAATCTCCGTTATTTAACGGTGGTGGTCGTGTTTTCGGTCCTCAGCCACGTGATTACAGTTTTAAATTGAACAAGAAATTAAAATCATTAGCACGTAAATCTGCTTTAGCTTATAAAGCAAAAGATAACAGCGTGGTAGTTTTAGAAGATTTCAACTTCGATACGATTAAAACTAAAAACTATACAAGTTTATTGGCTGCGTTAAACGTAGGTACTCAAAAAACTTTATTGGTTTTACCTGCACAAAATAATAATATCTATTTATCAAGCAGAAACGTTCAGAAAACTAAAGTGATTGCTGCAGCAGATTTGAATACATATGATGTATTAAACGCTGGTGTGCTTGTGTTAACTGCTGATTCTGTTAAAACTTTGGAGGAGGCATTTGCCAAATAATATGGAAATTTTAAAAAAACCAATATTAACCGAAAAAGCTTCAGCTTTAACTGAGAAATCTAACCGTTTCACGTTTAGCGTTAACCATAAGGCTAACAAAATCCAGATTAAAGCAGCTATTGAGAAATTGTACGGTGTAACTATCGTTGCAGTTAACACAATGGTTGTTGATGGAAAAGCTAAATCACGTTACACTAAAGCAGGTTTTGTATCTGGCCGTAGCCCGAAATACAAAAAAGCAATCGTAACGTTGAAAGACGGCGAAACAATAGATTATTACGCAACCCTTTAATTTAATAATTCATTATAACTATGGGCTTAAGAAAATTTAAACCAGTTACTCCAGGTACCCGCTTCAGAGTTGGTGCCAGTTTCACGGAGATTACAGCAACCACGCCCGAAAAATCATTGGTTGTATCATCAAAAAAGTCTGGTGGACGTAATAACACAGGAAAGATGACTATGCGCTACATGGGTGGTGGTCACAAAAAATCATATCGTTTAATCGACTTCAAACGCGATAAATTCGATATTCCTGCAACAGTAGCTACTGTTGAATACGATCCAAACCGTACTGCCCGCATCGCATTATTACATTATGCAGATGGCGAGAAGCGTTATATCATTGCTCCTGAAGGATTGCAAGTTGGTTCGGTATTATTATCGGGCGACACAGCAGTACCAGAAGTAGGTAACACTTTAAAATTATCTAACATTCCATTAGGTTCTATCATCCACAACGTGGAGATTCACCCTGGAAAAGGAGCACAATTGGCTCGTAGTGCAGGTGCTTATGCACAATTAGCTGCCCGCGATGGTAAATATGCTACTTTAAAAATGCCTTCAGGCGAAACCCGTTTAATCCTGACTACTTGTCTGGCTACTATCGGTGCAGTATCTAACTCAGATCACGCAAACGAAGTATTAGGTAAAGCAGGTCGTAAACGTTGGTTGGGCCGTCGTCCGAGAACTAGACCGGTAGCGATGAACCCTGTCGATCACCCAATGGGTGGTGGTGAAGGTAGATCATCAGGTGGTCATCCACGTTCAAGAAATGGTGTTTTAGCTAAAGGCTTCAAAACCAGAGAACTTAAAAAATATTCTAATCGTTACATCATAGAGAGAAGGAAGAAATAATGGCTCGTTCGATAAAAAAAGGACCTTATATTGACCATAACGTAGAGAAAAAAGTAAACTCTATGAATGATTCAGGCAAAAAGTCTGTAATCAAAACTTGGTCTCGCAGATCAATGATATCACCAGATTTCGTGAATCATACATTTGCTGTACACAATGGAAATAAATTTATCCCTGTGTACGTTACAGAAAACATGGTTGGTCACAAGTTGGGAGAATTTGCTCCAACCAGAACATTCAGAGGACACGCTGAAAAGAAAAAATAATTAGACAATGGAAGCAATAGCAAAATTAAACAATTGTCCAACCTCACCGCGTAAGATGCGTTTGGTTGTAGATCTTATCAGAGGTGAACGTGTAGAGAAAGCATTAAGCATTTTAAAGTTTACCAATAAAGAAGCAGCAATAAGAGTTCAGAAATTATTATTATCTGCTATCAAAAACTGGGAAGCTAAAAATGAAGGCACCAGTGCTGAAGAAAACCAACTTTTTGTAAAAACAGTAATGGTTGATGGTGGCCGTCAGTTAAAACGCTTACGTCCGGCTCCTCAGGGACGTGGATATAGAATTCGTAAACGTTCTAACCACGTAACGCTGATTGTAGATAGTAAAAGTACAGAAACAACTCAAAACTAATTAGGAAATGGGACAAAAAGCAAATCCAATAGGTGCCAGGTTAGGAATTATCAAAGGATGGGATTCTAACTGGTTCGGTGGCAACAACTACTCCGATAAATTAGTTGAAGATGAGAAAATAAGAAAATATCTTTCTGCCCGTATTGCAAAAGGCGGTGTTGCAAAAGTAGTAATCGAGCGTACGTTAAAACGTATCACGGTAACTATCCACACAGCTCGTCCGGGTATCGTAATCGGTAAAGCAGGTGCTGAGGTTGATAAAATCAAAGAAGAGTTAAAGAAATTGACTAAAAAGGAAATTCAAATTAACATCTTTGAAATTAAACGCCCTGAACTTGATGCACAATTAGTTGCAGAAGGTGTTGCAAAACAATTAGAAGCAAGGATCTCATTCCGTAGAGCAATGAAATCTTCTATCGCATCAACCATGCGTATGGGTGCTGAAGGTATCAAAATCATGACTTCTGGTCGTTTAGGTGGTGCTGAGATGGCACGTACTGAGCAGTACAAAGAAGGAAGAGTGCCTTTGCATACATTCCGTGCTGATATCGACTACGCTTTAGCTGAAGCCTTAACTACTTATGGTAAAATAGGTGTTAAAGTTTGGATCTGTAAAGGTGAGGTTTATGGAAAACGTGATTTGTCTCCAAACATTGGTGCAACAAACAACGGTCCAAAAGGCGCATCAGACAAACCAGCTTTCGGTGGAAGAGATAACCGTGGTGGTGGAAGAGATAACCGTGGCGGTGGTAACGACAGACGTGGTGGAAACCAAGGCGGTGGTCGTGGTCCAGGTCAAGGTGGTCCCGGAGCAAACAGAGGTGGTGGCGCAGGCGCTAACAGAGGTCCTCGTAAATAATTGATTTATTAACATCGTTTAACGATTAGAACAAAATAAAATGTTACAGCCAAAAAGAACGAAGTTCAGGAAGATGCAAAAAGGCAGAATGAAGGGTTTAGCTTCTCGTGGAGCTGAGTTAGCATTCGGATCTTTCGGTATCAAATCTCTAGAAGCTACTTGGATCACAAGTCGTCAGATAGAGGCTGCCCGTATTGCCGTAACTCGTTTCATGAAACGTGAAGGCCAAGTATGGATCAGGATCTTCCCGGACAAACCGGTAACTAAAAAACCTGCTGAGGTACGTATGGGTAAAGGTAAAGGTGCTCCTGAGTATTGGGTAGCAGTTGTAAGACCTGGACGCGTAATTTTCGAAGCTGAAGGTGTGCCTTTAGAAGTTGCTAAAGAAGCATTACGTTTAGCCGCTCAGAAATTACCGATCCAAACCAAATTCGTAGTACGTAGAGATTACGTAGAAGCATAGTAAAGTGTTGAGGTGAATGTTGTAAATACTTGTTTATTATAACCGCTACACTCAACGTAAAAGAAAAAGAAAAATGAAAAATTCAGAAATCACAGGGCTTTCAAAAGAAGAATTAGTAGCTAAGATTGCGGAAGAAAAAGAGAACTTATCAAAATTGAAGTTCGCTCACACTATTTCAGCTATCGAAAATCCTTCACGTATTGCAAAAGTAAGGAAAGACATAGCCCGTTTAAACACTGAGTTGACTAAAGTGAAAAACACTGAGTCAGCTACTGAAACTAAATAATTTGAGAGTCGACATGGAAAGACAATTAAGAAAAACAAGAACCGGGTTAGTGGTAAGCAACAAGATGGATAAATCTGTTGTAGTGAGCGTGGAACGTAAAGTAAAACACCCGATTTATGGTAAGTTCGTAAAGAAAACTACCAAATTTATGGCTCACGACGAGAAAAACGAATGCGGTATTGGTGATACAGTATTGATTATGGAAACTCGTCCTTTGAGTAAAAACAAGAACTGGAGATTGGTACAAATTTTAGAAAGAGCTAAATAAGATGGTACAACAGGAATCGAGATTAAACGTTGCTGATAACAGCGGCGCAAAAGAAGTATTGGTAATTCGCGTGCTAGGTGGAACCGGCAAACGTTATGCTTCAATTGGTGATAAAGTAGTTGTTACCGTAAAAAGCGCGTTACCTTCTGGTAACATTAAAAAAGGTACAGTTTCTAAAGCAGTTGTTGTAAGAACTAAAAAAGAAATCCGTCGTAAAGATGGTTCTTATATCCGTTTTGACGATAATGCTGCTGTATTATTGAACGCACAGGATGAGCCAAGAGGTACACGTATCTTTGGCCCGGTTGCGAGAGAACTACGTGAAAAACAATTCATGAAAATTGTATCATTAGCACCGGAGGTATTATAAAATGGGAAACAAAGTAAATACACCATCAAAACTTAAAATCCGCACAGGAGATTTAGTTAAAGTCATTGCTGGCGATTCAAAAGGTCAACAAGGAAAAGTACTTTCAGTACTTATAGATAAAAACAGAGCCATTGTGGAAGGCATTAACTTAGTATCTAAACATACTAAACCAAATGCTGCTAATCCAAACGGTGGTATTATTAAAAAAGAAGCTGCTCTTCACATTTCTAACTTGATGTTGGTTGATCCAAAATCTGGTAAAGCTACCCGCGTAGGTCGTAAACTTAACGCAGATGGTAAATTAGTTAGAGTTGCTAAAATTTCAGGGGAGGAGATTAAATAATGGCTACACCTAGATTAAAAAGCAAATACAAAGAAGAAGTTGTAAATGCACTAAAAGAAAAATTTCAGTACAAAACTGTAATGCAGGTTCCTAAATTGGAAAAAATCTGTATCAATCAGGGTGTTGGTCGTTTTTCTGTTACAGATAAGAAAATTATGGATACCACTATCGTTGAGTTGACTACCATTACTGGTCAGCAAGCGGTTCCGGCTAATTCAAAGAAAGATATCTCTAACTTTAAATTACGTAAAGGTATGCCGGTAGGTGTACGTGTTACTTTACGCGATAACAACATGTACGAGTTCTTAGATCGTTTGATCTCTGTGGCTTTGCCTCGTATCCGTGATTTCAAAGGTATCAATGATAAAGGATTTGATGGAAAAGGTAACTATACATTAGGTGTTACTGAGCAAATCATCTTTCCTGAGATTAATATCGATAAAATCAATAAAATTTTAGGTATGGATATAACTTTCGTAACTTCGGCAAAATCTGACGTTGAGGCTCTTGAGTTATTGAAACAATTCGGATTACCATTTAAAAATCAAAAAACAGCAGAATAATGGCAAAAGAAGGTGTAAAAGCACGCGAAGTTAAGCGCCAAAAATTGGTAGCTAGATACGCTGAAAAACGTGCAGTATTAAAAGCTGCAGGAGATTTCGAGGGTTTAGATAAATTACCTAAAAACTCATCTCCGGTACGTTTACACAACCGTTGTAAATTAACTGGTCGTCCTCGTGGATATATGCGTACCTTTGGTATTTCAAGGGTAACGTTCCGCCAGATGGCACTAGACGGTAAAATACCAGGTGTTAAAAAGGCATCTTGGTAATATAATTAGTATAAAGTATTTAGTATCAAGTAGCAAGAAACCAATTTGGTCTTGATACTTGATACTTATATCTATTTACTAAAAAAAGAATTTTAACCGGTAGCAGGTCCCACAGCTGGGTAGCAGAAGGAAACCACTATCAAAAACAATAAAAAATGAATACAGATCCAATAGCAGATTATTTAACAAGAGTAAGGAATGCCATTAAGGCCAACCACCGTGTTGTAGAAATTCCTGCATCAAACCTTAAAAAAGAAATTACTAAAGTTCTTTTTGACAAAGGTTACATCGCGAACTACAAGTTTGAAGATACTACAGTTCAAGGCACCATTAAAATTGCTTTGAAATACAATCCAATTACTAAAGTTCCTGCTATTCGTACATTAGTGCGAGTAAGTAAACCAGGTTTGAGAAACTATGCTGGTGTTGAAAATATGCCAAGAGTATTAAACGGTTTAGGTATCGCAATCTTATCTACTTCTAAAGGTGTAATGACCGATAAAGAAGCAGCCAAATTAAACATTGGTGGTGAGGTATTGTGTCACGTTTATTAATATTAGGAGAACAGCACAATGTCAAGAATAGGAAAAGCCCCAATTACAATCCCTGCAGGTGTTACAATTACCGTATCAAAAGATAACGTAGTAACTGTAAAAGGTCCTAAAGGTGAATTAACACAAGCAGTAGATTCAGATATCACTGTAAGTCAGGAAGACGGAATTTTAACAGTTCAACGTCCTTCAGAACAAAAGAAACACAAAGCATTACACGGTTTATATCGCTCATTGCTTAACAACATGGTTGTTGGTGTTACAGAAGGTTATAAATTAACTCAGGAATTAGTAGGTGTTGGTTACCGTGCTACAAACACAGGTAATACATTAGATCTGGTTTTAGGTTATTCTCACCATTATGTATTCCAGTTACCAGAAGAAATTAAAGTAACTACATCATCAGAAAAAGGTCAGACTCCTAAAATCATTTTAGAGAGTACTGATAAACAACTGATCGGTCAGGTAGCAGCGAAAATCCGTTCGTTACGTGCACCAGAGCCATACAAAGGTAAAGGTATCAAGTTTGTAGGTGAAGTGTTAAGAAGAAAAGCAGGTAAATCAGCATCTAAAAAATAGTAATCATGGCAGGTAAAAAATTATCAAGAAGAGATCGTATTAAAAAAGGGATCAGAAAAAGACTTACCGGTTCAGAAGAACGTCCAAGGTTATCTGTATATAGAAGCAATAAAGGGATTTATGCGCAGGTAATTAACGATGTAACCGGTACAACAATAGCATCAGCATCATCATTATCGAAAGATTTTACTGGTACTGGAAACAAGAGCGATCAATCAGTTGCAGTAGGTAAATTAGTTGCCGAAAAAGCAATTGCAGCAGGTGTTAAAGAAGTTGTTTTCGATAGAAATGGCTATTTATACCACGGTCGTGTAAAATCGTTGGCAGAGGGTGCCCGCGAAGCTGGTTTAGTATTTTAATCTGAAGAAAAAGTAAGATGTCAACTATTAATATAAAAAGAGTAAAAACCACCGATATCGAATTAAAGGATCGTTTGGTTAGTATACAACGCGTTGCCAAAGTAACCAAAGGTGGCCGTACTTTCAGCTTCTCAGCAATTGTTGTTGTAGGTGATGAAAACGGTGTTGTTGGTTTCGGTTTAGGTAAAGCGAAAGAGGTAACTGAAGCAATCGCTAAAGGTGTGGATGATGCTAAAAAGAATTTAGTAAAAGTGCCAATTTTAAACGGTACTGTTCCTCACGAGCAAATCGGTAAATTCTCAGGTGGTTTTGTTTTAATCAAACCAGCTGCAGTAGGTACCGGAGTAATTGCTGGCGGTGCAATGCGTGCGGTATTAGAGAGTGCTGGTGTACACAACGTATTGGCAAAATCTAAAGGATCATCTAACCCACACAACGTGGTAAAAGCAACTGTTGATGCATTAACTAAAATGCGTGATGCTTATACGGTAGCTCAAACCCGTGGTATAGATTTAAACAAAGTATTTAACGGATAATATTATGGCTAAGATCAAAATAACACAAGTAAAAAGCGTTATCGACAGAAGCGAGCGCCAAAAAAGAACCGTTCAGGCTTTGGGTTTATCTAAAATGAACCAAAGTGTTGAGGTTGAGGCTACTCCACAAATTATCGGTATGGTTCGCAAAGTGAACCATTTGGTAGCAATCGAAGCAATCTAGTAAAAGTTTTAAAGGTAATATTGGGTAAAACCGGTATTACCTTTATATATGTTTAATCGTTGTACCTGTTTAGTGAAAGCGAAGGGCAACACAAATTCAAAAAAATGAATTTAAGTAATTTAAAACCTGCAGTAGGTTCTACAAAAAACAGCAAAAGAATTGGTCGTGGTACAGGTTCTGGTCGTGGCGGTACTTCAACTCGTGGTCACAAAGGTGCGGGTTCTCGTTCAGGTCACAAAACTAAAATCGGTTTTGAAGGTGGTCAAATGCCTTTACAACGTCGTGTGCCTAAAGTTGGTTTCAAACCAATTAACCGTACTGAGTATGTTGGTGTAAACTTAGATGTTTTACAAACTTTAGCTGAAAAACACAGCTTAACAACTATCGATTTTGCTGCTTTACAAGCACATGGTTTAGCTTCTAAAAACGACTTAGTTAAAATTTTAGGTCGTGGTGAAGTTAAAGCAAAGCTAGAAATTACAGCACATGCGTTCTCTGCAACCGCACAAAAAGCTATTGAAGCTGCAGGTGGTTCTATTGTAAAATTGTAATTATTAAATGAAGAAGCTATTTACTACTTTAAGTAATATCTGGAAAATTCAGGAATTAAAAGAGCGTATATTGTTTACGCTCTTAATTCTTTTGGTATACCGTTTCGTATCTCACGTGGTTTTACCAGGTGTAGATCCAACTGCTTTAGGCAATAACGAAAAATCAGGAATCTTAGGCTTACTAGATATGTTTGCCGGAGGTTCTTTCTCTCGTGTGTCTATTTTAGCATTGGGGGTAATGCCTTATATCTCTGCGTCTATCGTGGTGCAACTATTAGGTATTGCTGTTCCTTCTTTCCAAAAAATGCAGAAAGAGGGCGAAAGTGGTAGAAAGAAAATGAACCAGATTACCCGTTACCTAACGGTAGCGATCACAATCGTTCAATCTGTTGGTTACGTTAAAACGCAAGTTCCTGCAGAAGCTATTTTGTTGCCAAATACTTTATTTTTAGTGTTATCTACGTTTGTATTAACAGCAGGTACATTATTTGTAATGTGGTTAGGTGAAAAAATTACAGATAAAGGTATTGGTAACGGTACATCGCTAATCATCATGGTTGGTATTATTGCCCGTTTACCAGTTGCAATTTCTCAGGAGTTTAGTGCACGTGTAGGCTCATCTAGTGAAGGTGGAGGCCCGGTTGCATTGGTTTTAGAGATTGTTGCTTTATTTGCAGTGGTAATGTTTACCATTTTAATTGTTCAAGGTGTACGTAAAGTACCTGTACAATACGCTAAAAAAATCGTTGGTAACCGCCAGTTTGGTGGTGTTCGTCAGTACATTCCTTTAAAGGTAAATGCAGCTGGTGTTATGCCGATCATTTTTGCTCAGGCGTTAATGTTTATTCCAGGTGCTTTAATGCAGTTTGTTCCTTCATTACAAGGTTCTTGGTTAATCCAGTTCAGCAACACAACTTCGTTGGCTTATAGCTTAACGTTCGCATTTTTAATTATCGCATTTACTTTCTTCTATACTGCCATTACAGTTAATCCAACTCAAATGAGTGATGATATGAAGAAAAACGGTGGTTTTATCCCAGGTATTAAGCCAGGTTTTGCAACATCAACTTTTATTGATGATGTAATTTCTAAAATCACTTTCCCAGGTGCGGTATTTTTAGCGATCATTGCTATTTTACCTTCTTTAGCGGTTAAGTTCGGTATTAAGCAAGAGTTTGCACACTTTTTCGGTGGTACTTCTTTATTGATTTTAGTTGGTGTTGTATTGGATACTTTGCAACAGATCGAAAGTTATTTATTGATGCGCCATTATGATGGTTTGATGAAAACGGGTAGAGTTACTGGCAGAACAGGAGTTCCTGCTGCAAGTAGCAACGCAGCGTTGTAGTGTAACGGATGTCTAAAATTTATTACAAATCTCTTGAGGAGATCGAGTTAATAAGAGAAAGTTCCATGCTTGTTTCTAAAACTTTAGCCGAAGTGGCCAAGGTGATAAAAGCAGGCATGACTACTATCCAGTTAGATAAACTAGCCTATGAGTTTATAAGTGATCACGGAGCGATTCCGGCATTTTTAAACTATAATGGTTTTCCCAATTCTTTATGTATTTCGCCAAACGAGCAGGTTGTTCATGGTTTTCCAAGTGAATACGTAATCCAGGAGGGCGACCTGATTTCAGTTGATTGTGGTGTAATTAAAAACAATTATTTTGGTGATTCGGCTTATACTTTCTCCATCGGGGAAATTGATGCAGAAAAGCAGAAATTGATTGAGGTTACTAAACGGTGCCTGGAATTGGGTATAGAAAAAGCTGTTGTTGGTATGCGGATCGGCGATATCGGTTTCGCTGTTCAGCAATATGCAGAAGCTAACGGATTTGGCGTAGTAAGAGAACTTGTAGGACATGGTGTTGGTGTAAAACTTCATGAGAAGCCGGAAGTTCCGAATTATGGGAAACGTGGTGCAGGACCCAAACTTGAAGAAGGAATGGTAATTGCGATAGAACCCATGATCAATGCAGGCGTAG
The DNA here is from genome assembly GCF_003664035.1 of Pedobacter alluvionis. GTDB lineage: Bacteria > Bacteroidota > Bacteroidia > Sphingobacteriales > Sphingobacteriaceae > Pedobacter > Pedobacter alluvionis. The sequence continues at coordinate 534,854 of NZ_RCCK01000011.1, read as the reverse complement.
CCGGTGTTAAATTCCATAACGATGGATGGACGGTAACCAGTAAAGACAATAAACCATCGGCACATTTTGAACACACAATAGCCGTAAAAAAGGGCAAAGCAGATGTTTTATCAACGTTTTCTATAATAGAAGAAGTTTTACAACAAAAAAAATAAATAATTAAAATTTTTTATTTAATTTTGCAACCCTGTTTAGAAGCAGCTAATTAAGTAACAATCAATAAAATATGGCTAAACAAGCCTCAATTGAACAAGACGGAGTAATAAGAGAAGCATTATCCAATGCCATGTTCCGGGTAGAACTAGAGAACGGGCATGAGATTATTGCGCATATTTCAGGAAAGATGCGGATGCACTACATCAAGATTCTTCCTGGAGATAAGGTTAAATTGGAAATGTCTCCTTATGATTTAACAAAAGGACGCATTACTTATAGATACAAATAAAATGAAAGTTAGATCATCAATTAAAAAGCGTAGCGCTGATTGCAAGATTATTCGCCGTAAAGGAAAACTTTACGTAATCAACAAGAAAAATCCTAAATACAAGCAACGTCAAGGGTAATTAAGAATATTGTAATGAACCGCACAACGGTGGCCCGCCGTTCGGAGTTACGTAAAACATAAATAAATATGGCAAGGATTTCAGGTATTGATTTACCAAGAAACAAAAGAGGTGAGATCGGTTTAACCTATATCTACGGAATTGGTAGAACAACTGCTCAACGTATTTTAACTACGGCAGGTATCGATTTAAACAAAAAAGTACAAGATTGGTCTGATGATGAATTATCAGCAATCCGTACAATGATTAACGATGAGATTAAAGTAGAAGGTGCTTTACGTTCAGAGGTTCAGTTAAACATCAAGCGTTTAATGGATATTGGTTGTTACCGTGGTTTACGTCACAGAAAAGGTTTACCTTCTCGTGGTCAACGTACTAAAAACAACTCACGTACTCGTAAGGGTAAGAGAAAAACAGTTGCTAACAAGAAAAAAGCTACTAAGTAATAGATAGATAGGAGAAGTGAGATTTTAGATATGAGCATCATGTCTTTAAAATCTGCTCAAATCTGGAATAAAAGATAAAAAGTAGGATACTGAGTATCGGGGTAGAGAAAGTCTCATATCTCAAGTCTCATATCTAAAATCTAAAAGATAAAATGGCTAAGAGTAAAAAAGTAACAAAAAAACGTATCGTTGTAATTGAGCCTGTTGGTCAGGCACATATCAATGCTACCTTCAACAACATTATCGTTACCTTAACAAACAACAACGGACAGACTATTTCATGGTCTTCTGCTGGTAAAATGGGCTTTAAAGGTTCTAAAAAGAACACCCCTTATGCAGCTGGTCAAGCAGCTTCAGATTGCGGTAAAGTTGCGTTTGATCTAGGTTTACGTAAAGTTGAAGTATTTGTAAAAGGTCCGGGTTCAGGTCGTGAATCTGCAATCAGAACTTTGCAAGTAGCAGGTATTGAGGTAATGTCTATTAAAGATATCACTCCACTTCCTCACAACGGATGTCGTCCTCCTAAAAAGAGAAGAGTTTAATTAATTTTAAAGCTAAGAATCTCCAGCTTCAGGTTGGATGATACTTTAAAACAGAAAAAAAATGGCAAGATATACAGGCCCAAAATCAAAAATTGCACGTAAATTCAGAGAACCAATCTTCGGTCCTGATAAAGTGTTAGACAGAAAAAATTATCCTCCTGGGCAACATGGCTCATCAAAAAGAAGAGGAAAACAATCTGAATATGCTATCCAGTTAATGGAAAAACAAAAAGTAAAATACACTTATGGTGTATTGGAAAAACAATTCAGTAACTTGTTTAAAAAAGCATCTTCTCGTGCTGGTATTACAGGTGATAACTTACTTCAATTATTAGAAGCACGTTTAGATAACACAGTTTACCGTTTAGGTATTTCAACAACCCGTTCTGGTGCACGCCAGTTAGTTAGCCATAAACACGTAACTGTGAATGGTGAAGTTGTAAATATCCCTTCATATCAGTTAAAAGCTGGTGATGTGGTTGCTGTTCGTGAAAAATCTAAATCTTTAGAATCAATTAGTAACTCAGTTGCAGGTAGAACTATTAATAAGTTTGCCTGGTTAGAATGGAATGCCAGTGAATTAACCGGTAAATTCTTAACCTACCCTCAACGTGATGAGATTCCTGAAAACATCAAGGAAAACTTAATCATCGAGTTGTACTCAAAGTAATAAATGAGCTAGTTAATTACCTCAAAAGGGTAATTAACTTTTTTCATGTTACTATATATTCAATAACGAATTTAAAAAATTATAAATGGCAATTTTAGCATTTCAGAAACCAGACAAAGTGATCATGCAGAAATCAACTGATTTCGATGGCACATTTGAATTTCGTCCTTTAGAGCCCGGTTTCGGTGTAACAATTGGTAATGCCTTAAGAAGAATTTTACTTTCTTCATTAGAAGGTTATGCTATTACTACTATTCGTTTTTCAGGCGTTTCTCACGAATTTTCTACCATGAAAGGTGTTGTAGAAGATTTAACTGATATTATCTTAAACTTAAAACAAGTGCGTTTTAAGAAAACAGGTGATTCAGGTGATTCTGAAAAAGTTTTCATCATCGTTAATGGTCAAGACCAGTTCAAAGCTGGTGATATCACTAAATTCTCTAACAACTTTACAGTTTTAAACCCTGAGCATGTAATTTGCAATATGGATAAATCTGTTACTTTGGAAGTGGAATTAACCATCAATAAAGGACGTGGTTATGTACCTGCTGAAGAAAATAAAGTTGCTGATGCTGTTGTAGGTGTAATCGCAATCGATTCGATTTATACTCCAATGAAAAATGTAAAATACACGATCGAAAACTTTCGTGTTGAGCAAAAAACGGATTATGAAAAATTGGTTTTAGATATCTCTACTGACGGTTCAATTCATCCGGAAGAAGCATTAAAAGAAGCGGCTAAGATCCTGATCCAACACTTTATGTTATTCTCTGATGAGAATTTAGTATTAGAATCTCAAGCTAAAGAAGAAACTAAAGAAGTTGACGAGGAAATTTTACATATGCGTAAAATCCTTAAAACTGAATTGGTAGATATGGATCTTTCAGTTAGAGCATTAAACTGCTTAAAAGCTGCTGATATCCGTACTTTAGCTGATTTAGTTTCTTATGATGTTGCTGATATGTTAAAATTCAGAAACTTCGGTAAGAAATCTTTAACAGAGATCCAGGAATTAGTAAAATCAAAAGGTTTATCATTTGGTATGAACCTGTCTAAATTTAAATTAGACGAAGAATAAGCGCAAGGCGCTTAGCGCCTTGCGAAATAAACTATTAGTTCACAGTGTATAATTCCCTCTGAGACAGAGACGGTATATACTTAATCAAAAAAAAATGAGACACGGTAAAAAAGTAAACCACTTAGGTAGAACCGACAGCCACAGAAAAGCGATGTTAGCTAACATGGCTACATCACTTATTAAAGCAAAAAGAATTACTACAACTTTAGCTAAAGCTAAAGCTTTACGTACTTATGTTGAGCCATTAATCACTAAATCGAAAAATGACACTACTCACTCACGTCGTACAGTTTTCTCTTACCTACAGGATAAAGAAGTAATCACTATTTTGTTCCGTGAAATTGCTGAAAAAGTTGCTAACCGTCCAGGTGGTTATACTCGTATCATTAAATTAAACAATCGTCAGGGTGATAACGCTGAGATGGCTTTAATTGAATTGGTAGATTACAATACAGTTTACGGTAAAGATGTAGAAGTTAAAGAAGAGAAGAAAACAACTCGTCGTGGTAGAAGTAAAGCTACTGCTGCACCTAAAGCTGCTGAAGCGAAAGCTGAAGTTGCCGAAGAAGTTGCTCCTGCTGAAGAAGCTCCTGCTACTGAAGAACCAAAAGGAGAATAATTTTATTCACCTTAAGATTAAGAGAGTCCTGTTCGAAAGAGCAGGACTTTTTTTATGCCCTTTTGTGCCGTCAGATGTTACCATCTGGCGGTTCCGTATATTAATAATCTCATTTGGGTAATATTTATTTATACTGACCGATTTTAAGCCTGTGAAAACTAGCGCGATCGTCATGCTGAATTTATTTCAGCATCTTTCTTGCTAGATAGACCCTGAAATAAATTCAGGGTGACGGCTATGAGTGAAAATGTCTGCAGCATACCTTTAAAGGAATATTAATATAGAATTGAGGTTAATGGAATGGAATTAAAGGGGGGATTAAGTTTTTGTGTCAGATGGTAACATCTGACACCACTATAAATCTATGGAATAAACTCCATAGGCGACATGCTCTCACCTAATGAACCATTGACCAATGACTAATGAACCAACAAAGCAAACTTTTGTCTCATTTTTTTACTACATAGCTTTATTTCAGTCTGCTATACATAAATTAGCTAAAACAAATTTGAAATGAAATTCAGGCTTTTTCTATTACTCTCTCTTTTCGGACAACTATCTCTTTGCGCGCAAACACTAAAATATACCAATGGCAACAATGCATGGAACCCAGATTCGTTAGGTAACCATAGAGTTGTTGTTCAATTTGCAGGTACAGGTAAAATCGCGCATGCAAAAATTGATTGGCGTAGGAGGGATGAACATCCGGAATTAAAAGGGATCATCATTCTGGATGCCAATGGGAAAACTGTTTCGGTTGTGGGTTCGGATAAGTTAACCAGAGAAAGTGCTAATGTTTATTTCGAAACTTCTGGCGCTGGAAAATATTATGTGTATTACCTCGCTCATAAAAATGATGGGAGAAGCAATTATCCAAAAGGTGTTTACATAAAACCTAAACAGATTGATCAGAACTGGTTATATAGGGCAAAACGGGTTAAAGTAAATATCGCTGTGATAGAGATCCAATCTATTGATGCTTTCAACTCTTTTTATCCAATGGAAGTAATTGCTACAGCCAAAGAAACATCGGCTATAAAAGCCAAGTATGCTTCGGAAGCTTTTGTCGTTTTTCCCGAAGACAGAATGTTTCCAATTAAAATGCAGAACGATTTACCTTATCGTTGGATACAAAAGGGTGCTGCAAATACTTTTACAGGTTCAGCAAGTAAAGGCGAAAATTATGCTTTACAACTGGGTGTATTTGCTTTGAAGGATCTAAATAACCTAACAGTAAGCTTTGGGGATCTAAAAACCTCCACCGGAAAAGTAATCTCTTCGAAATACATCAACTGTTTAAATACCAATGGTACCAGTTATGATAACAAAGCCTTGGTTGAAATGGTAAATGTAACGTCTGGTAAGATACAACCAATGTGGATCACAATTAATATCCCTAAAAATACGGATGCAGGTGTTTATGCCGGTAAATTTACGGTTAAAGCCAATGGAAAAGCTAAAGAAATTGATGCCAGAATTACTGTTGGTAACGAAGTGTTAGCTGATGCTGGTGTAGGAACGCCAAATAAACAGACCCGTTTAACATGGTTAAATTCTACTTTGGCACAGGCCAATACCGTAGTGGCTCCTTATACGCCATTAACTGTTGAAGGTAATGTAATTTCTCTTTTGGGAAGGAAATTTGAAATCAATGCAGATGGTTTTCCTAAACAGATCCAGACTTTCTTTAATGCTGAAATGACCGCTTATAGCGAAAAACCAAATAATATCCTGGCAGAACCGATTCACTTTCACTTCTTTAATACGCCAAAAACGCAAGAGAAATTTGTACCAGGCAATTTCCAGATTACCAGTAAAGAAGCTGGAACAGTAAAATGGTCGGCGACTAATACTTCTGAAAACCTGAAAATGGATTTAGAAGGTGCTTTAGAGTTTGATGGTTATGTACATTATGTAGTTAAGGTTACCGCTTTAAAAGATGTAGAATTCAGTAATGTTGATTTTCACATCCCTTTTGATAAAGGGTCTACTAAATATTTAATGGGCTTAGGAGAGAAAGGTGGTGTTAGACCGGATACCGTAAAATGGAAATGGGATGTAGCCAATAAAAACCAGGATGCCGTTTGGATTGGCAATGTAAATGCAGGCCTATATTACAATTTAAGAGATGAGAACTATGTTCGCCCTTTGAATACCAATTTCTACCTTCAGAAGCCTTTATTATTACCTAAATCGTGGGGTAATGGAGATAAAGGAGGGATCCAGATCAATGTAAAAGGAAGTTCGATGCTGGCCGATAACTTTACAGGTGCCAGAAGCATGAAAAAGGGGGACGTGCTTTATTATAATTTCAATTTACTGATTACTCCTTTCCATTTACTTAACACCGATTTTCAATGGGATAACCGCTTTTATCATAAATATGGCGATTTAGATTCTATTAAATTGACAGGAGCAACAGTAGTGAATATTCACCATGCTACACCAATTAATCCCTGGATCAACTATCCATTTATCGAATGGAAAAAGATGAAAGGTTATATTGATAACGCACATTCAAAAGGCTTAAAGGTGAAGATTTACAACACTGTTAGGGAATTATCCAATCATGCTTATGAATGGCCTGCTTTAAGAAGTCTGGGTACTGAAGTCTATTCGCCTGGCAAGGGCGGTGGTTTTAGCTGGTTACAGGAACATTTAGATTCGAACTATATTGCTGCCTGGTTTGTGCCTGAAATTAAAGATGCTGCTGTAATTAACAGTGGAATGAACCGTTGGCATAACTATTATGTAGAAGGAATGAATTGGCTGGTAAATAATGTGGGCATAGATGGCGTGTATTTAGACGATGTGGCCTTCGATCGCGTAACCATGAAGCGGATTAAACGTGTACTGACACAGAATAACCATCCGGGCATTATCGATCTGCATTCAGCAAATCAATACAATAAAAGCGATGGTTTTAACAATAGCACCATTTTATATCTGGAGCATTTTCCTTACCTGAACCGTTTATGGTTTGGCGAATATTTTGATTACCAGAAAAACAATCCTGATTTCTTTTTAACCGAAGTAAGCGGTATTCCATTCGGTTTAATGGGAGAGATGTTGCAGGATGATGGAAACCCCTGGCGTGGTATGATTTATGGCATGACAAGCCGTTTGGGCTGGTCTGACAAAAGTGATCCAAAACCGCTGTGGAAAGCCTGGGATAATTTCGGTATTAAAGGATCTGAAATGATCGGTTATTGTAGTGAAAACTGTCCGGTTAAAACAGATAATCCTAAGGTATTGGCAACAGTTTATAAGCAAAAAGGTAAAATAATGATTGCTTTAGCCAGCTGGGCAGAGAGCGATGTAAAGATTAACTTGGCGATTGATTGGGTTAAACTGGGTTTAGATGGGGCGAAAGCTAAAATTACTGCTCCGGCAATTGATCAGTTTCAAAAGGCGGGGAATTATGCTGATGGGAAATCGATTCTGGTTGAAAGGGGAAAAGGTTTGATTTTGATAGTGGAATAGAGAGAAGCTATAGTCCCCCGTTTGCAACGGGGACTATTGAGATACACATTTGTAACGAGGACAATGTTGAGTCTTTATTGCAATAAATAAAAGAAGTCAAGTTTTTAAAACTTGACTTCTTTGGTATAAGATTATATTTTCAATGTGCTGTGGTTCGTGTCTTCACGAGCCATGTCATTTTGCATTGGTCGTCATTGCGAGGAGGAACGACGAAGCAATCTTACAACGATCGCTACTAGCTAGCGCTTTAAGATTGCTTCGTCGGCTGAAAAAGCCTTCTCGCAATGACGAATTTTTCGCATACAATTATACCTTCACATTTTCCATTCCATACTGCTTCAGTACATCAGCAGGAACTCCGGCCCATTGGTTTGGCGCATTACCCACATAACCAATGTCTTTTACGCCTATTTCTGTAGTGTAAAAACCTGATGCCGTTAAATTTCTCATTCTATTGAAAAAAGTTACCCCTGCCTGCATTTCTGGCCTGGCTTTTTTAGGGTAGGCAATTTCATCTACAATCGAGATCTGCTGATCTCCCGAAGCTTCAACAAAGGGTTTTTGGAATTTATTAAAGCTATACAAATCGAGCCATTTCAGGCCGCCCCGCATCGGTACTTTATGTTCAGTAATATCTTTTACTATAAATTCGATAAACTCTGGCACTTTGGCATCGGATGCACTGCCCGAAACATCATCTTTAGGAATAATGATATCGGCCAAAACCGTAATCGTAGCCATTTCATGTTTAGTGAAAAAGGTTTCTGATTTCAGATTTTTATCGCGGTCTAATTCCCATTGCTCCCTTCCTGCTTCTTTTGCGCTTTCTTCTGGTGCGGCAACTTCGGTTTTTGTTTCGGGCTGTTTACAGGCATCAAGCAGCACGCTTGTGCTTATTGCTGTTAAACCTAATGCTTTTAGTGAATCACGTCTGTTCATATGGTAATTCTTAAATGTTTTGTTTTTTCTTTTGGGCTAAAATATATTCTGCAGTGCGCATCGAAAGGGCTAAAATCGTCCAGGTGGCATTTTTGTCACCCTGTTGCACAAATGGCCCTGCATCTACCACAAATAGATTTTTACAGTCGTGTGCCTGGCAGTATTTATTTAGCGCCGATTTTTTAGGATCATCACCCATGCGGATGGTACCCACTTCATGGATGATTTTTCCAGGGTTGAGTAAACCATAATTGGTATCTGCGCCTTGAATTTCAGAAGTAACCACAGCACCCATTTCCTTCATAATCGAAAGAAAGGTTTCCTGCATGTGTTTAGCCTGTAGAATTTCATCTTTGTCCCATTTGTAGTTAAATCTTAAAACCGGGATACCGTATTTATCTACTGTGTTCGGGTCGATTTCGCAATAGTTACTTTCTCTGGCAATTGCGGTACCACGGCCAGCCATGCCAACACCAGTGCCATAAAACCGGCGGTAATCATCTTTTAATGATTTTCCATAACCTCCGGCTTCTTTCATTTTACCATCTCTGCCAGGCACCATTCCGTTCATTTGAGCCACACCACCACCAAAACCGTAAGCAGGCATGCCCATTCCGCCCCAATATTCGATATGGTAACCACGTGGGAAATTCAATTTTCTGTTGTCTAACCACCATGGCGAATAAATGTGTACACTGCCTACACCATCTTCATTATAACGTTTCCTGTCCATCAATTGTGGCAGGAATCCTGAAACACTTGCGCCTGTGGAATCGTGCAGGTATTTCCCAACCACTCCACTGCTGTTTGCCAGGCCATTTGGATGTGAAGTTGATTTTGAATTCAATAAAATACGTGCTGATTCGCAGGCACTGGCGCCTAAAATAACCAGTTTTCCATTTACCTGGTATTCTTGCAAATCTTTACGGTTTACATAAGAAACACCTTTAGCCGTACCATCTTTGTCCGTAATCACTTCTCGCACCATTGCGTCGGTAATTACAGTCAGGTTTCCTGTTTTTACTGCAGGGTTTACCAAACATGATGAGGATGAAAAATCGCCATAAACCTTACAGCTTCTGCCACATTGGCCACAGTAAAAACAAGGTGCGCGATCATTGTTATTCTGCAAAGCTTCTGTTAATACAGACCCGCGACCGGTAATTACTTTTACCCCGGCTTTTTCTGCTCCTTTTTTGATGAAAAGCTCGTTTAACCTGGGTTTTGGTGGTTTCATAAAGATGCCATCAGGTTCATTTTCTAAACCTTCAGCTGTTCCGTAAATACCGATCATGCGGTCAACTTTATCATAAAATGGTTTTACATCGGCATAGGTTATTGGCCAGGCATCGGTTAAACCATCTTTAGGTTTAAAATCGTCAGGACCCATCCGCAAAGAAATCCTTCCCCAGTGATTGGTACGGCCACCGAGCATGCGCGAACGGAACCATTCGAATTCACTTTTGTTTTTCTGTGTATAAGGCTCGCCTTCTAATTCCCATCCCCCGTAAGAAGCATCAAAATCTCCGAATGGACGAACAGTACCTGCCCCACGGCGTGGCGACTCCCATGGCCATTTTAATTGATGTGAATCTAAACGTGGATCGAAATTTTGACCAGCTTCAAGTAATAAAACCTTTTGACCAGCATGCGCCAGAACATAGGCTGCCATCCCGCCACCGGCTCCTGAGCCAACAACAATGGCATCATAAACAGTAGGCGATTTTTTTATCTGAAAGTCACTCATGTATTGTGATTAGCTATTTAAATATCCTAATCTAGAATTTAATTTTCTGAAAAAAAAGCGTTGTGCTACTTTGGAATCAATATAGATAATGGTGCCTTTTTGTATTTCTAAATCGTATTATGTCATTCATTTATTTAAATCAATACCAACGATTTTTCTGCTTGAAAATGGCTGTCCATATTACATTTTAACTCTTCCGTATTTTTATATGGTCGCTCTATTGTTACATTATCATAGGTATATGCCGCTCCAGATAAACTTGATTATCTTTGTATTTTAAATTTATAAATGCCAGTGTCGGAATATATAGAACAATTTATCACAGCTTTAAAAGAAAGCCTGAATGTAACAACATTTGTAAAAGTTTCTTTGGGGAACTACAAAGGAGCAGAGGAAGCCTTAAAACAATTGCTGATCCGTAAGGTGGTGATCAAACGCGAAGATAAACTGGCTTTTACCTATCGTTATAAAACACGCGATGTGGTGAAAAACTATGCCATTGATGAGGCAATCGATTTAATTGTGGGTTATCTGGAGAATGGATTTAAAATAGCTACGCTGTTTACCACAGAAAATGACCTGATATTGGAAGAACTGAACAATGGAAAAATTGTATTGAGGAAAGGTAAAGCATCAAGTGCAATAGCGCCATCTTCCTACCATGACAAAGAAAAAACCAGGTTGATCAAACCTGATTCGAAATCATATTTAACTGAATTAAAAATTACCGGCACAGACGGAAAGGTTTTTAAAAATGCGCAGGATAAATTCAGGCAGATTAACCATTATATTGAAATTTTAAGTTCTTTAATAAAAGAACTGCCAGAAGGGACGATTAAAAAAGTGGCTGATATGGGCTCTGGTAAAGGTTATCTAACTTTTGCACTGTATGATTACCTGCATTCGGTTTTAAAACTGGAAAGCGAGGTGACAGGAGTAGAGTACCGTCAGGATATGGTTGACTTGTGTAACCAGGTTGCTGTTAAATCTGCTTTCGATAAATTGAATTTTGTACAGGGAACCATTGAAGATTATCAGGCTGAGAATGTAAATCTTTTAATTGCATTACATGCCTGCGATACAGCAACCGATGATGCCATTTATAAAGGGATTAAAGCGGATGCTGAACTGATTGTGGTTGCACCATGTTGCCATAAACAGATCCGCAGGGAAATAGAGAAAAGCAAAGTGAAAAACGATGTTTCTTTTTTAACCAAATATGGGATCTTTTTAGAACGTCAGGCCGAAATGGTTACGGATGGAATAAGGGCTTTGATTTTAGAGTATTTCGGTTATAAAACAAAGGTTTTTGAATTTATCTCTGATGCACACACGCCAAAAAATGTGCTTGTAGTGGGGGTAAAGGGCAAGGCGCATAGCGCAGAGCGAAAAGCAGAGATTTTACTCAGAATTAAAGCAAGCAAGGAGTATTTTGGGATTGGTTACCATCATTTGGAACGGTTGCTGGAGTTGTAGATTTTTAATGCGGCCGTCATGCTGAATTTATTTCAGCATCCTTCACGATAAGACCCTGAAACAAGTTCAGGGTGACGATCGAATTGTTAAGTTGATCACTAAGAGCGGATAGCTTATGCATATAATATTAATGGCGCCAGGAATTTACCATATTGGTTGGTGTGACACCAACCAACAGAATGGAACTTACAGGTGCAATAAAATCAATGCGATTAATGCCGGGATGGATTGCACATAAAGGATTTTTTTACTGGCTGTTGCGGCGCCATAAATTCCGGCAATAATTACGCAGGTTAAAAAGAATATGGCCACATAAAGTTTCCATTGAGGGTCGCCGATACATAACGACCAGATTAAACCTGCTGCTAAAAAGCCATTGTACAAGCCTTGATTGGCAGCCAATGTTTTTGTTGGTACGAATAAATCTTTCGGGATGGTTTTAAAAACTTTTGGTGCTTTGGTGGTCCAGGCGAACATTTCCAACCAAAGGATGTAGATGTGGATAAAGGCGACTAAGCCGATTACGATTTGTGCTGCTATTTGCATTTTTTTGGTGATTATAAGGGTTTTTAGGTGATTACAAAGATTTAAATGATTGCACCGATTGATTGTAATTTAAATATATAAAACTTTGAGGGCATTTAGACGATCACTTACTATTTCTGCTTGTGTTTTTATCACCGAAGCACAAAAAAACGCTGTTCAATAAACCCGATAATAGCGAACACGAGTGAAACGAAGTTAAGCGGTTAGCGGGGCAGGTGCTGCCGAAGAACTGCTGACTTTTATTTTCAAATCATTTTAAGGAATCTGCAATTGCTTTAGTCTTTAAGCTTTAGCCTTTTAGCTTATTTCTGTCATGCTGTCAGTAAACTATAGCCTCTTTTTTTACATTTTAACAGTCTTTTACCTATATTTTCTGCCAAAAACCAATTGGCACAAGCATTGTTTAATAGCAGTAGAAATTATAATACTTTAAAAAGAGAAATTAAAAATACAATGGGAAAAATTATTGGAATAGACTTAGGAACAACAAACTCTTGCGTGAGCGTAATGGAGGGCAACGAGCCTGTAGTTATCGCAAACAGTGAGGGTAAACGTACTACACCGTCTATTGTTGCTTTTGCAGAAAACGGTGAGCGTAAAGTTGGCGAGCCTGCTAAACGTCAGGCTATAACCAACCCAACAAAAACGATATATTCGATTAAACGCTTTATGGGTAACAGCTACGACGAAAGTGCGAAAGAAGCTGGGCGTGTACCTTATAAAGTGGTTAAAGGTGATAACAATACACCACGTGTTGAAATCGACGACAGAAAATATACTCCACAAGAGATTTCTGCAATGATTTTGCAGAAAATGAAAAAAACTGCTGAAGATTTCTTAGGTCAGGAAGTTACAGAAGCCGTAATTACGGTACCAGCTTATTTTAATGATGCACAACGTCAGGCTACTAAAGAAGCTGGTGAAATTGCAGGTTTAACTGTAAAACGTATCATTAACGAGCCTACTGCTGCTGCTTTAGCCTATGGTTTAGATAAAGCACACAAAGACATGAAAATTGTTGTGTTTGACTGTGGTGGTGGTACACATGACGTTTCTGTATTGGAATTAGGCGATGGTGTTTTCGAAGTAAAATCTACTGATGGTGATACACACTTAGGTGGTGATGACTTTGACCACATTATTATCGATTGGTTAACTGAAGAATTTAAATCAGAAAACAGCATGGACCTTGCAAAAGATCCAATGGCTTTACAACGTTTAAAAGAAGCTGCTGAGAAAGCTAAAATTGAGTTATCAAGCACCACTTCGACAGAAATTAACTTACCATACATTACTGCTGATGCCAGCGGCCCTAAACACTTAGTGCGTACATTATCTCGTGCTAAATTTGAGCAATTGGCTGATAGTTTGATAAAACGTACTATCGATCCTTGTAAATCTGCTTTGAAAAATGCTGGTTTAAGCACAAGCGATATCGACGAAATTATTTTGGTAGGTGGTTCAACCCGTATCCCTGCAATCCAGGAAGCGGTTAAAGCTTTCTTCGGTAAAGAGCCAAGTAAAGGTGTTAACCCTGATGAGGTTGTAGCGATTGGTGCTGCTATTCAGGGTGGTGTGTTAACTGGTGATGTGAAAGATGTATTGTTATTAGACGTTACTCCTTTATCATTAGGTATCGAAACTATGGGTGGTGTAATGACTAAATTAATCGAGTCTAACACAACTATCCCAACTAAAAAATCGGAAACTTTCTCAACTGCAGCTGATAACCAGCCTTCAGTAGAAATCCATATTTTACAAGGTGAGCGCCCAATGGCTGGCCAGAACCGTACAATTGGCCGTTTCATTTTAGATGGTATTCCACCGGCACCTCGTGGTGTGCCTCAGGTTGAAGTATCGTTCGATATTGATGCCAACGGTATTTTACACGTAAGTGCTAAAGATAAAGCGACTGGTAAAGAGCAAAAAATCCGTATCGAAGCATCTTCAGGTTTAACTGATGCTGAGATCAAAAAAATGAAAGAAGAAGCTGAAGCTAATGCAGCAGATGATGCTAAGCAAAAAGAAGAAGCTGATAAAATCAACGGAGCCGATGCTTTAATTTTCTCAACTGAGAAACAATTAAAAGAGTTTGGTGATAAATTATCTGCGGATAAAAAAGCGCCAATCGAAGCTGGTTTAGAGAAATTAAAAGCAGCGCATTTATCACGTAACTTTGCAGATATCGATGCAGCACAAGCTGAATTGCAAAATGCATGGAACGTAGCATCAGAAGAAATGTACAAAGATGGCGGTCAGCCTCAAGGTGGTGAACAACCACAAGCTGATGGTCAACCTCAAGGTGGTGGCGATAATGTTACCGACGTTGATTTTGAAGAAGTAAAAGAAGACGATAAGAAATAGTCTTAAAGTCGGAGGTCCGTAAAGTCCGAAGATTTAAATATAGAAAGCGTTCCGGTTTAAAATCGGAACGCTTTTTTTTGTGGGCTAAATGTCTCGCGGGAGTTCAAAAAAGGCTTATATGTTCTTATATGTCTTATATGGTTCAAAATATTTTGGAAATGAATGTTCCGGTACTTTTCGGGAACTGCAGTCCCGCCATTCGCTACAATCTTTTAAACTTCTGTCATGCTGAGAACGAAGCATCTTTTCCATCTGTTGCAATTGCTTTGTATTAAGGCCATACTTTAAAAAGTATTTTCGCTGCTGTCGGGTTTATGGAGGAGGACTTGTTGTTTATGGCAGGTGTTTTAAACCTCGCAGATTTTCAAAACATGCGAAGGTTTGGAAAAGTACTTATATGACCTTAAATGTCTTATATGATCATAACCTGGTAGTTAATTTACTCAATATAAAAACAATTCGCTCAGTGAAAAAACCATAAAACAAACAATTGATCAATAGTCCAAAGAAGAAAATAGGACCATTCATAAATTGAAAAAACAAAGTATGTGTAGGGAAACGGAAAATATAATATGCTTTAGCTATTGCTTGTACAGTTGAGCTGTTTCCATCGGCCCCTTCATCAACCAATCCAGATGCAATGAATGTTATGAAAGTAAAAAGGACAAAAAGGAGCGAAGCGAAAATAAAAAGCCAGACTTTAAAATTATTGATTCCCATGTTCTTCTTTTTTGTTTGGCGTATTTGCATCCCACGCTACTATTAGACTTATTAAATGAAAACGTATTTGGCACAAAAGGAAGCCATACGCCCGTGTTTGTTGTAAAGGTAGGCCATTTCTTCGCTGAGTTGTCGAAACCTATTTCATAAAAAGGTAATCAGCATAGGTAAAAGCAAGATAAAGCGATTGGTCTGAGGTTATTTGCAATAGCTTGTGGCGATTTAAATACCTGATTATTGATGTTTTGAGGAATATTTTTTTTCTTCTGCTAATGGAGAAAGCAAATAGGTACGGTTAATTAAACCCGTACCTATCTGCGTAATTTTTGTATTTTCTTTAGCGTATCCTTAGGCTTTTAAAACTTCAGAATTCTAAATTAGTTCCATAGTTTTTCCGGATATGTTCCGTTTTTAACCAATTGGTCAATACTATCCTGAACATAAGGCTTGTCTTCTTTGTAAGTTACACCGAACCATTTGTTTGAGGTTGGTACTACTTTAAAGGTTGCTGTATTGCTTTTTACCAGGTTTTCGCCGATTAATGGAATAAAAAATTCTGCTTTAGGTTTATCTTTGTTCGCCTGGGCAAATTCTCTAAAAAGATCTTCTGTAATTTTGAATACTGCTGGTGTAAAGCCCCAGAAATTCATCGATACAGGCGTTTCAAATGCCAATGGAAATTCTTCGCCATTTTCTTCGTAAAAGATACTACCGTCTTTAGGATAAACTTTTGTGCGTTCTACAATTTCTTCCAGGTTGCCGGCTGCATCTACTTTACAAACACCGCGGGAAACAGCGCCAAACTCAGATAAAGTTTTGCCAATTTCGTAACCGATAATTGAATAATTGCTATCCGTCACTTCCGTGGTTAAGAAATCAACCATTTTTTTAAAGGCATCGAAACCATAATAATCATCAGCGTTAATTACGCAAAATGGTTCTTTAACTACGTTTCTACCCGATAGGATTGCGTGTGCAGTACCCCAGGGTTTTTCTCTATAAATTTCTTCTTCTATTCCGAACTGTTTTAGATCGAAATTTTGGAAAACATAATCTGTTTCTATTCTTCCTGCAAGTTTAGGTTCAAAAATAGCTTTAAAATTATCTACAAACTCTTCTTTAATGATAAATACAACTTTGCCAAAGCCAGCATTAATTGCATCGTATATTGAATAATCGATAATCGTTTCGCCATTTGGGCCAAAACCATCTATCTGTTTCATACTTCCATAACGGCTTGCCATACCGGCTGCCAATATTAATAGGGTGGGTTTCATTTATTACTTGTTAATTTTTGTTAGTGCCGAACTTTTTGATGATTAATGGAGTAACCTCTCTGGTTCGTATCGCGAAATTAATAATTTGAGCGTTTTAAAAGTTAAATAATTTGTTTAGAATCCAAAAAGTCCACCACCGGTTTTTGATCGTGTTTTCTTTCCGGTGAGCATGCCAAAAATGCCGCGAACAATTTCTTTACCAATTTGGCGGGTTATTGTCGCGCCCATTACCTGCTCAACAAGGCTCTTTTCACCCGGTTTAGGTTTGCTTTCCTTCTCAGCTTGTTTTTGAGCCTCAGCTTCCTGATTTTCCTGTTCTGCTGCTACAGTTTGTTCATTAATGCGCTGGGTTAAAATTTCGTAAGCACTTTCCCGATCAATTGCATCTTTATATTTAGTGTACATCGGACTGGCGTGAACCACCTGATCAAAATCTGCAGAAGTTAACGGTCCCATTACGGCTCTTGGTGGGGTAAGCATGGTTGCCGAAACCTCAGTTGGAATACCTTTTTCATTTAAAACGGTAACCAAAGCCTGTCCCGTACCCAATGAGGTTAATATTTTATCGATCTCATAAAAATCTGATTTCGGGTAGGTATTCACTGTCTTTTTCAGTGCATCTACATCATTTGGAGTAAAAGCCCTCAAAGCATGTTGCACGCGGTTGCCCAACTGACCTAAAACACTTTCCGGAACATCGGTAGGTGCCTGTGTACAAAAGAAAACACCAACACCTTTAGAACGGATGAGCCTGATAATGGTTTCTATCTGTTCTAAAAATGCTTTAGAAGAATTTTTGAATAATAAATGGGCCTCATCAAAAAAGAATACCAGCTTTGGTTTGTCTAAATCGCCAACTTCGGGCATGGTATTAAATAATTCAGCCAATAAGCTTAATAAAAATGTAGAGTATAATATGGGCTGGTTTTGAACATCAGAGATATTTAACAGACTAATGGTTCCTTTGCCATCAACCCGTTCGGAAAGATCTTCTATATCAAACGATTTTTCGCCAAACATACCACCTAATCCTTGTTGTTCTATGGCAACTATTTTCCTGAGCATGGTACCTGATGTTGCAGTAGAAATACTGCCATAACTGCTTTTAATTTCGGCAGCACCAGCACCTTCTGAAAGATATGAGACTAGTTTTTTTAAATCATTTAAATCGATTATTGGTAGTTTATTATCATCGGCATATTTGAAGATAACTGCTAAAACACCTGCTTGTGTGTCGTTTAAATCTAAAATTTTTGATAATAGCGTAGGGCCAAATTCCAGCACTGTTGCACGCATCTGGGCGCCCATTTTACCTGAAAGTGAGTAAATCTCAACAGGGAAACCGGTTGGCGAAAAAGTTTTGTTGAGTTGTTGTGCTCTTTCTTCTATTTTCGGGTTAACGGAACCTGGTTGGTTTAAGCCTGATAAATCGCCTTTAACATCCAGCATAAACACTGGAACACCAGCATCTGATAACTGTTCTGCTAATAATTGCAGGGTTCGTGTTTTTCCGGTTCCTGTTGCTCCGGCAATTAAACCGTGTCTGTTCATCATTTTTAGTGATAAATTAACTTCGGCTTCGCTGTAAACTTGTCCGTCTAAAATTCCGGCGCCTAAATAAATGTACGACCCCGAAGGGGCATAGGATGATTTTATTTTTTCGATGAATTTTGAAGAAAGATCGCTCATTTTTTAAAATTAGATTGCCAATTTAAGAAACATATCTTAGAAGGTTATGTTTTTGCTGGCACTTTTAATCTGAAATACCTCACAATGGTTGTTTAGTATTACTGGTTAAGTTGCTTATAATAATTTAGTTCGTTCTGAAGCACGGTTATTTCCTGTTGCATATTTTGCAATTGATTAAGCAGATGAGAAACGGCGTGAATACCTTCCAGATTAATCTGCAGATCGTTTGCCAAACGAAGGTATTGCTCCAGCTTAGATAATTCATCGACAGGCAAAAAGACAGATTGCTTTTTAACGGTGGTACGGATCAGGCCAAAATCTTCAAGAGAATGGATAAAGTTGATTTCTACATGGTGATAAGAGCAAATTTCTTCTACAGGTATTAGATAGGTTTCCATAATGGTTAGAATTTGGAAAGTTTTTCGAATAATTCTTTTTGTTCAGCATTTAGATGGGTGGGTATTTTAACCTGCCATTTAATATACAGATCGCCGAATTGGTTATCTTTTTTGTAAACCGGAAACCCTTTGCCTTTTAATCTTAAAGTAGCATCTGGCTGTGTTCCTTCAGGTACTTTAAGTTTGACTTTGCCATTTAAGGTTTCTACAATTTTTTCGCCACCCAAAATGGCGGTATACAGATCTATTTCCTCCTGGATATAAATGTCATCCCCTTTCCGTTTGAATTTGGGGTCATCGGTAATATTGAATTTTATGAACAGATCGCCTGGAGGGCCGTTATTAACTCCAGGAGCACCGTAGCCCGGAAGTTTGATCTTTTGTCCGTTTTCTACACCAGCTGGAATGGTAATGCGTACCTGCTTGCCATTAACAGTTAAGGTTTGTTTGTGGGTGGTATAGGCATCAAGTAGGTTTAACTGTAAATCAGCATTGTAATCCTGGCCTTTAAAAGGTGAATTTCTGCTGCTTCTACCACCACCGCCACCAAACATGGAAGAAAAGAAATCAGAAAAATCTTCGCCACCAAAACCACCGGAATAGCTATTGCCACCATAACCCTGGCCTTGCGACTGGTATTGTCTTTGCTGCTGTTGCTGCGCATCAAGCTGATCGGCATGCTGCCAATCTTTGCCATATTTATCGTATTTCTTCCGTTTTTCAGGATCGCTTAAAACTTCGTTAGCTTCATTAATTTGCTGAAATTTTTTATTGGCTTCTTCATTGTTGGGATTGAGATCCGGATGATGTTTTCGGGCTAATTTTCTATAAGCTTTTTTAATATCCTCAGTGGGTGCATCTTTTTTTAAATCGAGGATTTTATAATAGTCTATGTAGTCCATGATGGTTTAACAAATTAATAAAGGGAATGTTCAATTTTATTGTATAAATGTAAGATTTTAGGACGGGAATGTGGAAAGGACTTTAGGCAAAGCGCAAAGTAAATTGGCAGTATTAAGCTATTATCAACTGACTGGTGAAGTTTAAACTATTGCAATCCAAAGGAAAACAAAAGATAAGTATTAAGTATAAATACCTGAAAACACCAAAAAAGAAGCGCTATCGTAACTATAAAATTGTCATCATGAGGGATAATTGATTTCTTTTGTCATACACACGAGATTACCCCGGCCAGTCGCCTATGGAGGTCTCCTCTACGGCTTGATTCATGTGCCGCAGAATGATTTATTTCATCGTGAATTTTAATTGCTGTGAAGAAATCAGCTCAACAGGTAAAATGTTTTTTAATTGGCTTGATGTAAAACAAAATAGCCACCTGTGCGATGGCTATTGGTAAGAAGAATTGTAGCTTCTTTTATGGTGTGCCTGCCCTCCGCGGATCTCCCACTCACAGGACTTTTTTATCTTTTCTTTATGTTTAACAATTTAGGTAATAGTTAGTTTTAATGCATCAAATAATTTTAAACATCGTGTGGAAAATGTTAATATCTCTGAAGGTGGATCAACAGCTATGTACGTGGTCTTATGCTAAGTAATTAAACCCATTCTTTTTTGAATAAAACATTTTTACTCCTATAGTGTTTCAAGTGTGACTGCTGATTCATTATTTATATCGTTTAGTGGCAAATTATCAAACATTAAATCATGGTCGAATTAAATAAAGAGCTTTTTTGTAATCTTGGTGACCGCTCTCTTGATGGTTATTTTATTTTCAACTATACTGCGCAAAATTTTTCATATCTAAATAAATCGATAGGTAATATTTGGGAGCTTGATCCTGATGAAGTGATCACTAATCCACAGCTACTTCTGGAGCGTGTACACCCTGAGGATGTAAGCCATGTGATGTCATGCTGCAAAGAATGCCTTGAAGCGCGTACGGATAAAAAATATGAATTCCGTTTGCTGTTTGCCAATAAGGAAAAATATGTACGTGTAATTGTATTTTCTGTTATTGATGGAGATGTTAAGCATTTGGTGGGTACGGTAGAAGACACCACAGTGGCACGCCATAATAAAATTCACATCGAACAAATAAATGCCCGAAAGAATATAACACTGGAAGTATTGGCGCACGATTTAAAAGAACCGCTGGGCATGATGAAATTAACGGCTTCATCCATGAAAGAGGATATTTCAAAAACGGGCGATGAGCAGATGATAAACTCGCTGGCTTTTATTCAGGAGATGTGTGAGCGAAACCTGCTTTTGGTACGCAGCATGATTAATCGTGAATTTTTAAAATCATCAGTAATTGAAATTGGGAAGGAGCGGGCAGATTTGGTTTGGGAACTTAGAGATGTGGTTCGTTTTTATAAACGATCAAAACTGGGGAAAATGAAAAACATTAAGTTCACCAGTCCGGCAGAGCAGATTTATCTGAACCTGGATAGCATGAAATTTTTGCAGGTCATCAATAACCTCATCTCAAATTCCATAAAATTTACTCCTGATTATGGAAATATTACTTTACATGCCGAAGAATATGAAAGTTCCGTTTTAATTACTGTAGCTGATGACGGGATCGGTATTCCGGAAGAGCTGCAGGCAGGCCTTTTTGACCAATTACCTGAAACCTTAAGGCCAGGTCTTAAGGGTGAAGAATCTGGAGGATTTGGTATGGGCATAATCAAGGCAATTGTTGAGTTACATCAGGGGAAAATCTGGTTTAAAAGCAAAATTGGTATCGGAACTACCTTCTACATAGAGCTGCCTAAGTAGCCGTTTTAATTTTAAAATGGCGTAAGTTATATTTGAATTATGATTAACATTATTCTTGCGGATGATCACCATATTATCCGGACCTCTATTAAAGCGCTTATAGAAAAACACGAAGGCATCAATGTTGTTGCAGAAGTACCAGATGGCTTAGCCGTTTTGGAGCTTCTTGAAAAAGGAACAAAAGCTGATATCATTTTATCAGATATTGTAATGCCAAGGCTTGATGGAATAGCTTTAGCCAATACTATTAAAGAGCGTGGATACAATACAAAGGTAGTGGTTTTGTCTATTTTAGAAGATGAAAAATATGCATCAAATGCTTTAATATCAGGTGCTTTTGCTTACCTGTCAAAAGATATTGAAGAAGATGAATTGCTGTTTTGCCTAAAGCACGTAATGAAGGGAAAACGGTATCTTTCTTCTAATATATGCATTTCCATTTTAGAGCGTTTTAATACGCAGCTGAATATGCTTTCACGAAAAATGAATACCGATATCAACTTCACAGAGCGCGAAATTAATGTGTTAAAACTCATCGCTGATGGGTTAACGAATCAGGAAATTGCCGATAAATTGTACTTAAGCAGGCGAACAGTGGAGAGTCAAAGAGAAGCTTTAATTAGTAAAACTGGTACAAAAAACTCCGCATCTTTAGTCCGTTTTGCCATGCGAAATGGTTATGTAGACTAGTGTTTTTGGTCGTTTTAGCGGCTTTTTTGAGCGATTTAAATAAACCGTAAAAAATCGGGTATTTTTACAAATAACATAAGGTATTGCTGTTTGTTGAATAATTACATCAGCCTTAACTAATATGGATACCTTAAATTTCAATTGCGACATCTACCAGTACAAACAACCACTTTTCGATCGCGCATTAGCTTACACACATGACGAAGACGACGCTGCCGATTTAGTTCAGGATACCTTTATGAAAGCATTTAGGTTTTCGGCTAAATTTGAAATGGGAAGCAACGTGCGGGCATGGCTTTTTACCATCCTGAAAAATACCTTTCTTAATCATTACTATAAGGTAAAACGTAAGAATGAAATGATCCAGCAGGAAGAAGATTTAACTTCCATCCAACTGGTTCCAAGTGCATCATCGAATGGTGGTGCCACAAAGTTTATCATGGAGGATATTCAGAAATCGCTAAATGCTTTGCCTGAGGATTGCCGGTTTTGCTTTTGCCGTTATTTTGAAGGGTATAAATACCATGAAATTGCTGCCGAGTTAAACATTCCCCTTGGCACTGTAAAAACGAAAATACACGTGGCCAGAGGCTTGCTGAAAAAAATGCTTAAAAATTATAAGTCTGGTTTAGCTGCCTAATATTTATTCGGTAAATTCGGGTATAAATACCTAGTATGAACTAAGCCACTTAAACTAGATTTGCTGCAAATGAGCAACACGCTAGTTAAGAAAATTCTTATAGTTGATGATGATGAGAACATTCATGATATTATAAAATTAATTTTCGAGGATGAACATTATCATATAAAAGGTATTTTAAATGCTGGTAATTTAGAAGAAACAATCGCTAATTTTTTACCAGATATTATTTTATTGGATATACTTATTGGTCAGTATGATGGCCGGGAAATTTGCAATAAGTTAAAGCATAATCCTAAAACAGCATACTTGCCAGTTATATTGTTTTCGGCTTTGAATATGGATAATCTAAGCTGTTCGCCCAATGATATCATCGAAAAACCTTTTGATATTATCAATCTGCAAGAGAAGGTGAAGGCATTGCTGAATAGCAATAAACTTGTTTGAACATAAAAAAGGGATAGACCAACAGCCTATCCCTATATCTAAACTCAAAACATGCGCTCAAACATGAATGAATCTTAACAACTAAACATTTCAGTTTAGTATTGGTTTTAAAAAAGACAGGTTTTATCTGTTAAATTCAGCATAATTTTACCTGATCTTTTGTTTTAGTTCTATTTTCAATTCTTTGATTTGTTCTTTTGCCTGTCTGTTCTCCAGATAAAAATAAATGGCACACGCTAAAAATACTTTTCCTAATACAAAGACTGCAATAAATACCCATTTCCAGGCTTTATTTACACGCATTTGGTTAGATTCTGATTCTACCTGTATATATTTTTCCTGCCTGCTTTCCCCATTAGATTTTTCCTGCCTGTATTCGGGCTCGAAAGTGGTTTGTAGCGCCTGGTTACGACGTTGGATTTCACTGATCTCGTGTTCAATTTTAGACAAAGTGCTGGCCGGTGGCTCAATACTCATGCTTTGTGCCAGTACTTCCATATCATATTCGAGAAGTTCCAAAGCTTCTTTGAATGCCGGATATTCTTTTTTTAGCGATAAAACTTGCTGTACCTCCTCTTCGGTGGCAATTCCCATTACATAGGTCTCCATTAAACCGCTTTCAATAATTTTATTAATTTCCACTTGTCCTCCTCATTTTATCGATTGATAATTTTAACTGATTGCGGATTTCGCTTTCATCACAGCCAATTGCCGCCGCCAGGTATGAAACTGATTTTCCATGGTAATATATTGCACAGAATATCCGTTTCTGTAAATCATCTAATAAATCCAGCCTTCCCTTGTTTAATGAGGGGTGAGGTTTTAACTGATGATCTTTTGCCGCAAACAAAGTTAATTTACTTTGTGCATATTGGCGCAGTTGGAGCCAGTTATTTAACCTGCATTTTTCCTGCAAAATAACAACGTCCTTAACAAATGAAGTAAGAATAGCAACCAAATGATCTTCTGGTTTTTGATGATCTTGCACGATGCCGTTGATATAGCCAGGCAGCATGGGTGCATACTGATCATAAAACCAACGGATGTCTTTTGATTCGGCAGAAGGATTGTTTGAAACTGCTTTGAACATGGGCTGTTTGAACCTGTGCTAAATGAATTGCAAGATAAGTCCAAATTTTTAAATTATCTGAATTATTTGACCAAAATGTGGCCTAATATTTAAGATCAAAAAATGCAACAATCTTCTATTTTTGGGTTTTAATGTTGAGCTTTATAAAATGAAAATAGCTACTTATAATGTAAATGGTGTAAATGGCCGCTTGCCTGTACTGTTACGTTGGCTGGAAGAAACCCAGCCAGATGTAGTGTGCCTGCAGGAATTGAAGGCACCGCAGGAAAAATTCCCTGAACAGGCGATTAAAGATGCAGGTTATAATGCGATCTGGCATGGACAGAAAAGCTGGAACGGAGTAGCTATACTGGCCAGAAATTTAGAAATAACAGAATTAAAGCGTGGTTTGGATGGAGATCCTGAAGACCTGCAGAGCAGGTATATAGAGGCAATGGTAAATGGTGTAGTAATTGGCTGTTTATACCTGCCAAATGGAAATCCGGCACCTGGTCCTAAGTTCGATTATAAAATGCAATGGTTTGAGCGTTTTGCTGCACACACTGCAACGCTGTTAGCTCGTGATATACCTGTTGTTTTAGCGGGCGATTATAATGTGATTCCGACCGAACTGGATGCCTATAAACCTGAGCGGTGGGTTGAAGATGCTTTATTCCGTCCGGAAACACGTTTAGCATTTAAAAATTTACTTGCCCAGGGCTGGACAGATGCCATCAGAAAATTATATCCTACCGAAACTATCTATACCTTTTGGGATTACTTCCGTAATGCTTATGGCAGAAATGCCGGATTAAGAATTGATCATTTTTTACTAAGTCCTCAGGTAAGCGATAGCTTAAAATCAGCAGGAGTAGATATGCACGTTAGGGGATGGGAAAAAACAAGCGACCACGGACCTGTTTGGATTGAACTGGATGAGCTGTAATTCAGATTAAGATTGTTTTAAATCGGTAACATCTAATTTGTTCCAATTAATTTTAACGATTCCCGGTCTGTTGGGATAGTATTTCATGACTTTAATCCATCGGGTTTATCCGTCAAGCCCGGCTCGGAGAAAAAAAGGATGCATCATAAATATAGATTGGTCATCCTGAGGGGTAATTAATTGTTTAAAATCAATATGAGTGACGTACAATTGTTTTCTCTTATCCTACGGCGCGGTCTTGCCTCGGCTCGCCGCCACCGAAGGGCTCTTTCTTTTTGGTGTCAAAAAGAAACAAAAAACACCGGCTGAAAATTTTTCTTTCGAAGCCGGTATGTTGGCTTAGGCAGTGCAACCCGAAAAATTTGTTAGGCCGGATTTAAGCAGAACGGAGATATCGTGCTATGGCCTAGCTGGGTGGAAATACTAAAGTAATTAAACTGCTGATTAATAGTAGCTTGTAGGACAACGTCAATGGTAGAGGGTGATTTATTGGGTAAAAATCAATAGGAATGACAGATAATTTAGCAAATTGAAAGGCCAAGAGGCATCGTCATTGCGAGAAGGCTTTTTCAGCCGACAAAGCAATCTTACAACGATCGCTACTAGCGTGCGCATTAAGATTGCTTCGTTCCTCGCATCCGATAGCTATCGGATGACGATTTTTCTATTGGAGTCTGTCAATGGTAGCTTGTCGAAGGACCTTTTATACGCTATAAGGTGTTTCGACAAGCTCAACATGGCATCATCTGAGGCGAAATTAATGCTGACTGGTGTTTTTTGACTTTTCCATCAGTTGTTTTTGATCGGTTAAATCTTTATAATAAAAATAACCGCCAAATCCTAAAATGAGGATGATATTACTTATTTTAAAACTATGATCAAGCCAGTAATTAAGTGGTGGTATATTACCACTAAAACTCTGTTTGATGTTTGGCCATGAGTTAAGAATGATAATAACAACAATCATCAGCAAAACCTTTAACAAGGTGCTGATGATAATTTTCTGGAGGTTTACTTTTTCCATTATTTAAATTCCCTGAAATCCTGACCGTTGGTGATGTTCAATAAACTTTCATAAATCAGGCTGATCACATTGTCAACGTCCTCTTTGTGTACCATTTCTACGGTTGTATGCATGTAGCGTAACGGCAGCGAAATTAATGCAGATGGTACGCCGCCATTCGAGTAGGCAAACGCATCGGTATCAGTTCCGGTAGAACGTGAAGATGCCTGGCGTTGGAATGGAATGTTATTTTTCTCAGCGGTTTTAATTAATAGTTTATTTAAATTGGTTTGTACAGCCGGGGCATAAGAAACCACCGGACCTTTACCGGCCGATAAATCGCCCTGAATGTTTTTATTAATCATTGGCGTAGTGGTATCGTGTGTTACATCGGTAATGATGGCCACATTTGGTTTAATGCGCTGGGCAATCATCTCGGCACCGCGTAAACCAATTTCTTCCTGTACAGAGTTAACAATGTATAAACCGAACGGAAGTTTTTTCTTGTTCTCTTTTAATAAACGGGCAACTTCGGCAATCATAAAACCACCCACACGGTTATCTAAAGCACGGCCAACATAGTAGCGGTCGTTCAAAACCATAAACTCATCTTCGTAGGTAATTACACAGCCTACGTGGATACCTAATTTTTCTACTTCTTCTTTTGATGTGCAACCACAATCTAAAAAGATGTTTTTTAACTCCGGAGCCTGTTCTTTCTCCCCATGGCGCGTATGGATAGCTGGCCAGCCGAATACTGCTTTAACCAAGCCATTCTCGGTATGGATGTTTACACGTTTAGAAGGTGCAATCTGATGGTCAGAACCGCCATTGCGGATCACATAAATTAAACCATCGCTGGTGATGTAGTTTACATACCATGAAATTTCATCGGCGTGGGCTTCTATAACTACTTTAAAATCAGCTTTAGGATTAATAACACCTACTGCGGTGCCGTAATTATCGATAAAATGTTCGTCGATATAGGGTTTTAAATAATTTAGCCAAAGTTTTTGTCCTTCCCATTCGTAACCGGTAGGAGCAGGATTGTTGATGTATTCTTCCAGAAACTGCAGCGATTTTTTAGTAACCACAGCAACATGTTTTTTCTTTTCGTCGTCTTTTTTCTTAGCCATTTTATTATTCTATAATTATTCGTCATCCTGAACTTGATTCAGGATCTGATTAATGAGATGCTGAACTAAATCCGATAACTATCGGATCAGCATGACGGTTGGTAATTTAAAGTTCTTTTTCCATTACTACAAAATCGTAACCATCTTTAAAAAAGGTTTTATCTGTTTCGTGGAAGCCAAATTTAAAATAAAATTCCTTAGCATTTACACGTGCGTTGCACCATAGTTTTGTCGCTTTTTGAATTTTACAAAAATCAATGATATAGTCCATTAGTTGTGAGCCGTAACCTGCATTTTGAGTATCGGACAGAATGGCAAGTTTACGAAACTGATAAACATCCCCATCATGAAATAGGGAAACTACTCCGGTTAATTTATGATCGAGGTATAAACCAAAATGGATGCCGTCAAAATCATCGGGAAGTTTAACCATATCAAAAGGTAACTCCGGATACATCGCCTCATGCCTGATCCGCCAGGTTAGTGAGGGGAATATTTGCTCAATCTGAACCATATTTATAATAAAAAGCTAAAGCCTATCCTTCCATCAACGCCATAATAGGTTTGATATTTATTAATACGCATATTTGGACCCAATGAAAGCTCAAAATTTGTTTTCTTGCCAATGCTGCGTTGAAACCCCCATTGTGGGGTGATTCCGATCTCCCAATTTGCCACATTGTATTGATTGAGATTGCCACCTTTAATTAACGGAGAAAAATAACTGCTTACATCTAGTCCAAAATAATTAGAAGCGTTATTAATGGTTTTTTTTCCTTTTTTAATCCTGTTTTCAAAATGATAGTATTTTCTGATTCCTGCGTAAAGGTTTGGTGCCAGATCAAAGTAGGTATTGGTTTTACCTCCAGCGATGTAATTATAATTGTATTCTATTAGAAAAGTACCAGCCAATCCGGCACCTCCATAAACTGTGGTGAGTTTTCCTATTTTTTGTTCCCGTTCATAATGTAGTGAAAGAAGACTCAGTCTTATTTTATTAAGTGACTTTACTTCAGTTGGCTGTTCTACTTTGGTGCTGTCCTGAGCTTTTGCTTTGCCTAAAATGGCCAGGCAAATCAATAAGATTGAAAGTGTTTTGATTGCGTTTTTAGCTTTCATAAAATTTATAGTGGTTATTTAAATTGTGATTTTTTCTTTCCGTAAAACTGATAAATTGAAATATTAAGGACAATTATACCCGTCATTCCATAACAGAATAATTCCCATCCACCCTGGCCCCAAAGCCACAAACCCAGAGCAGAGCCACAGCTTGCGCCAATAAAACTAACCGACATAAAAATGGTGTTTAGTCTGTTTCTGGCTTCTGGTATTAAGGTATAAATTCGGGTCTGGTTGGTTACATGGATGGCCTGCTGACCAATATCGATCAATACAATGCCGATTACAAACAAATATAAGTGGCTGCCAGTAAAATAAAACAAGGCAATACTAACAATTTGTAATATAAAACCAATCATTAAGTTTTTGCGTGGATTGTTACCATCGCTTAATTTTCCAACTAACGGGGCTGCTAATGCACCTGCAGCCCCCGCAATTCCAAATAACCCAATCTGTAAAGTCTGTAAATTAAAAGGTGGATTAGCGAGAAATAATACCATGGTTGTCCAGAATGCACTAATAATGGCGAATGCCAGGAAATTAATAATAGAGGTTTCCCTTAAGGCAGGTTGGGTTTTGATATAACTGAACATCGAACCCATGAGTTCCTTGTAACTTCCTTTAAAAGCAGGATAACTTTGTGGAAAACGTTTGGCCATTAAAAAAATAAGCAAGCCACAAATAGCTGCTGCCATATAATAAACAGCTCTCCAGCCCAGCCAAAAGCCAATACTGCCACTTACTGCGCGTGAGGCTAAAATCCCAACCAGCAAACCACTCATAATCATCCCAATGTTGGCTCCGCGATTCTCATCGGTACTTAAATTAGCCGCTAAGGGCAAAATCAATTGGGGTACAATAGAGCAGGTACCAATTAAAATTGATGCAACTTCCAGTACAAAAAAGGTATGCGAAACCGCGGCAACCAGTAAGGCGAAGATTGCAAGTCCGGTAATGATGAGGATCTGTTTTTTACGCTCGAACATGTCGCCTAGTGGTACTAAAAGAAAAAGACCTAAAGCATAACCGATCTGGGTGAGGTAGGTAATTTTTCCCGCATCGGTTTCGGTAAGATTAAACTCTTTTGCAATTAAGATTACCAAAGGTTGGCAGTAGTAAATATTTGCAACAATCAGGCCTGTGCAAAAAGCCATGAGCAAGATGTCAGTCCGGGATAGTTTTTGAGTAATCTGCATGTGAGTCTTGAGTCGGAGGTCCACAGTCATGAGTCTTAAGAGGCGAGTTGATTACTATCTGACTATGGACTAATGACTATGGACTATTTTCTACAAAGGTATATTTCCATGTTTTTTTTGTGGATTATTCACCACCTTATTTTCCAACATCTTAAAGGCTTTTATCAACTTTATACGGGTTTGAGCTGGCTCAATCACTTCGTCCACAAAACCACGTTCTGCAGCACGATAAGGATTGGCAAAGATATCTGAATATAGTTTTTCTTTCTCCAGCCATTTTTCTTCAGGGTTTTCTGCTGAAGAAATTTCCCGTTTAAAAATAATTTCTGCGGCACCTTTGGCACCCATTACTGCAATTTCTGCACTTGGCCAGGCGTAGTTCATATCTGCACCAATATGTTTGCTATTCATCACATCATAAGCGCCACCATAAGCCTTTCTGGTAATTACAGTAATGCGTGGTACAGTGGCTTCACTAAACGCATACAATAATTTTGCACCATTGGTGATAATGCCATTCCACTCCTGATCTGTACCTGGTAAAAATCCCGGCACATCTTCAAATACCAATAATGGAATATTAAAGCAATCGCAAAAGCGGACAAAACGTGCGGCTTTGGTAGAAGAATTGCTATCTAAAACACCTGCCAAATAAGCAGGCTGATTGGCTACGATACCGATACTTCTCCCTGCAAGGCGGGCAAAACCCACCACAATATTTTCTGCATAAGCGGCATGTACTTCTAAAAAACTATCATTATCGGCCACGGCAGCAATTACTTCACGTATGTCGTAAGGCTGTGAAGCATTTTCGGGCATAAAAGTATTGAGTGCTGGCCGACTTTCATCAACTGCTTCGTAAGGTAAATGGCCGGCAATCTCTTCACAATTTTGCGGCATGTAACTCAGCAGTTTCTTTACATGGTTAATAGCCTCAATTTCATTGGCACAGGCAAAATGGGTAACGCCTGATTTTGTGGCATGTGTACTGGCACCTCCTAATTCTTCTGACGTTACTTCTTCGTGTGTTACTGTTTTAACCACATTTGGGCCGGTAACAAACATATAAGAAGTGTTTTCTACCATCAAAATAAAATCGGTAATGGCTGGCGAATAAACAGCTCCACCTGCGCATGGACCCATTATGGCCGAGAGCTGTGGAATTACCCCCGAAGCCTGTACATTTTTATAAAAGATATCGGCATAACCGCCCAAAGAAACAACACCTTCCTGGATACGCGCACCGCCACTATCGTTTAACCCTATAAACGGAGCTCCGTTTTTCATGGCCATATCCATAAGCTTGCAAATTTTCTCTGCATGGGTTTCAGAAAGTGAACCGCCAAAAACGGTAAAATCCTGGGAGAAAACATAGGTTAACCTGCCATTAATTGTTCCATAACCCGTTACCACACCATCGCCCAGGTATTTTTCGCGTTCCATGCCAAAGTCGGTGCTTCGGTGGGTTACCATCATGCCAATTTCTTCGAAGCTGCCTTCATCCATTAAAAAATGGATCCGCTCGCGGGCGGTAAGTTTACCTTTTTTATGCTGACTGTCGATACGGGCCTGTCCGCCACCAAGATTGGCCTGGTTGATTTTATCTTTGAGTAATGCTATTTTTTTATCCATTGCAATGCGATGAGATTTTAAAATTAAAAATTACTGGTGGTAATGCAAGGTAAGCGAGGTATTATTTTATCAAAGCACTCGATGTTGAGTAAAGCAAATGGCGGGACTACAGTACCTATGAAGTACTGACCGTTCATTTCCTAAAAAGAAAAAACATTTTATAAATATTTGGAAACGGTTGGTTCTTTGCTTTTGGCGGGTTTGGCCCCGCTTTTTGGTACGAGTTCCGATGAAGGATCGGAAGCTCTTCCCGGCAATCGGGTTTATTTAACCTGGGTTTGGTGCACGATACTCAAATCTTTCATCTGCCTATAGGTAAAATTTGTGGTTTGCAACAGGCTTTTGTTAAAAAAACTGAAGGAGCGGTATCATTTTTGGCTTTGTTTAACGTTAATTTGGTAATTGATGTTGCCTAAAAAGATTTAGTAGGTGGCAAGGCTGAAATGACCGATAATAATGAAAAAACCGTTTTTAAAACTTATAAAGAAACCTGTCTTTGCCTAAATGATGCCTGCATTTTACTTAAATTACATTTTTTTTACAGCCTAAAGTATTGAAAAACCAATTATCCGTTTATTTTTGTAGACGTTAGTATTAAAACGATATTAGAATCAGTAGATGTTTTTAAGGAAATACAAGTATATAATCGTTATCGCATTCATGTTCATCTTCATGGCGAAGATGGGTATATCTGGTGCGCCGGTATTTTGTACGAGTATTGACAAGGAAATTATGAATGCGGTAATCATGCAAATTGAGTTAGAGCATGATGGCGGGAAGGATACCGCCAAAGACACCGCAAAATTTACCGATTTTAAACTTGTAGAACTTAATCATCCTATCTTTTCTTACGAGTTCTCTTCAAGCCATTTCTTTTTGAAGAGCAGTTTTATAGAACATTTTAAAAGATATGTAGACCCATATCATCCTACTGTTCCAACACCTCCGCCTAACTTTATTTAGTCTTTATTATTTGGGGTAAAAATTACCTGCTCAATGGTATTGTATGTTATTGCTATGTTTAAATGATGTAGTATGTAGTACTATACTTTCTGTAGTTTGATTTTACTCCCGCGATTCTATTCGTTAAAATTTACCTGATAATTATATCGTTATGCAAAAGTTTAACCCGGCCTTTTCAGGCTCGGATGTGAAGAAATATATTCTTAAAAAGAATTTAAAGAAAGATTTACCTGCAAGCATTGTAGTGTTTTTAGTAGCATTGCCATTATGTTTAGGTATTGCACTAGCCTCAGGCGCGCCATTATTTGCCGGTTTAATTACAGGTATTATCGGAGGGATAGTCGTAGCCTCTTTTAGCGGCTCGCAATTGAGTGTGAGTGGCCCTGCAGCAGGTTTAACAGTTATTGTTTTAGGTGCAATAACCTCATTAGGAAGCTATCCTACATTTTTACTTGCTGTTGTATTGGCAGGGGTATTCCAGATGATTTTAGGCCTGGTTAAAGCCGGAACCATTGGTAATTACTTTCCTTCGAGTGTAATTGAAGGAATGCTTGCTGCCATCGGACTGATTTTAATCTTAAAACAACTACCGCATGCATTGGGCGTTGATACCGATTTTACTGGCGATGAAGGTTTCTTTCAACAAGATCACGAAAATACTTTTTCTGCGATCACTGCAGCAATGGGCCATTTTAGTCTGGCTGCGGTAGTTATCAGTCTATTATCAATAGCTATTCTGATTTTGTGGCCTAAGTTTCCAAAACTGGCAGTTGTACCTGCTCCGTTATTGGTGGTAACCTTAGGAGTTCTGGGAACTATACTTTTTGCAGGTACAGATCATCCTTTACGTGCTGATCAGATGGTGAAAATCCCGGTAGTAAATGGTTTCGGCGAATTTTTGGGGCTATTTACGACCCCTGATTTTTCTCAGCTGGCCAATAAAAATGTGTATATAGTGGCTATAACCATTGCTGTTGTAGCGAGTTTAGAAACTTTACTCAGTATTGAGGCTGTAGATAAAATCGATCCGATTAAACGTGTATCGCCAACAAACAGAGAGTTAATTGCCCAGGGTTTAGGTAATATTACCAGTGGTATGGTGGGCGGTTTGCCTATGACATCGGTAATTGTACGGAGTTCGGCAAATGTAGGGGCTGGTGGCAGAACCAAGATGTCGGCTATTTTTCATGGCTGTTGGTTATTGCTTTCACTTTTGTTTATCCCTGGATTAATTAACATGATTCCATTATCGTGTTTGGCCGCAATTCTTTTGGTAACGGGATACAAGTTAACCCGGATCAGTTTATTTAAACACATGTACCACAAAGGCTGGGATCAGTTTGTACCATTTGTGGTTACAGTATTGGCGGTATTATTTACCGATCTGTTAAAAGGTGTGGCTGTGGGTATGTTGGTTTCGGTTTTTTATTTATTACGTACCAATATGCGCAACCCCTTTTTTTACAGAATTACAAACGAAGGCGACAAAAAGAATATCAGGATTAAACTAGCAGAAGAGGTTTCTTTTTTAAATAAAGCAGCGATACAGGTAGTTTTAACGAATATCCCTAAAGAAACAAATGTAATTATTGATGGTTCGAATGCCAGGTATATCGATCCTGATGTATTGGAAACCATTTACAATTATAAACACAATGCTTATACAAAAGGTATTATCGTAACCTTGGAGAATATCCAAAAACATTACACAGTACCAAAATTAAATATAACAGTAGAAGAAGACATTAATAAATTATAGTTATGTGCGCAAAAACATTAGATACAAAAGATATAACTTACGAGAACTTATTACAGGGTAATAAAGACTGGGTTAAAGATACAATAGACAGCGACCCTACATTCTTCGATAAACTTTCTGAAGGTCAAAGTCCACCAGTATTATGGATTGGTTGCTCTGATAGCCGCGTGCCTGCAAACCAGATAACAAACACTAAACCGGGCGATATTTTTGTACATCGAAATATTGCCAATGTGGTTGTGCATACGGATATGAATTTACTTTCAGTACTGGATTATTCTGTTAATGTATTAAAGGTTAAACACGTTATTGTTTGTGGCCATTATGGTTGTGGTGGTGTAAAAGCGGCTTTGGGTAACAAACAAGTTGGTATTATCGACAACTGGTTAAGAAATATCCGCGATGTGTATCGGACACACGAACGCGAGATGGCTACAATCAAGGATCCTGATCAGAGATTTGATCGTTTAGTAGAGTTAAATGCCATTGAAGGCGCTGCAAATGTAACCAATACTTCGATTGTGCAAAGTGCCTGGGCAAATGGTCAGGAATTAGCTGTACATGCCTGGGTTTATAGCCTGAAAACAGGAATCATCAAAGACCTGAAGGTAACTTGTACTTGTCTTGATGATGTTGCCCCTGCGTTTAAGGTAGGATAAAACACCCCATAGGTGTTATTTTTTAGTTGTTAGGGAAAGCTTCCGGTTTTACATCGGGAGCTTTCATTTTTCTGTACTGTTCGGCATATTGCCGGCATGACCTTTATTGCCTTTTTCGGCATCTTCTCTGGCTTCTTCGGATCCAAAATCGCCTCTTCCAAAATTTCTACCCAAGTTACCGGCATCGCTTTCTACCGTATTTTTCTTTTCGTTATCGTTGCTGCGGTGGCGGGGTACCAATTGATCGGGCATATTGCTTTTATCGGCAGTATTTTCAATGTCTTTATTTTCGAGATTTTCGTTGTTTTCTTTTTTGTTTTCCATGGTCTTATTTAAGCTATTATATAGAACAGTAAAAAAGAAGATTGGTTTTACATCTTTAAATTGGTAGATCGTGTCTTTGATAAATTTATGTGATGCAATCGCTTTTCTCCCCAATCCCATTTGTAAACGAGGATCATACACATCAAAAAGGCCAGACAATGATGTCTGGCCTTGTATTTAATATTAATCTTCTGCTAAGAATGGATAACGGTAATCAGTTGGGGGATTAAAAGTTTCTTTAATGGTACGTGGAGAAACCCAACGCAATAAATTAATCATTGCCCCGGCTTTATCGTTGGTACCTGATCCTCTTGCTCCACCAAATGGTTGTTGCCCAACTACGGCACCTGTACATTTGTCGTTAATGTAAAAATTACCAGCTGAGTTGCGTAAGGCATAACTGGCTTTTTCTATAGCATATCTATCTTGTGATAAAATAGCTCCCGTTAAGGCATAGGGTGAAGTGGTGTCGATTATTTCTAAAATCTGGTCAAATTCCTGATCTTCGTATACGTAAACAGATAATACCGGGCCAAAAAGTTCCTCACACATGGTGGTATATTTCGGATCATCAACCACTAAAACAGTAGGCTCGATGAAATAACCTTTGCTCTTATCATAGTTGCCACCGGCAATAACTTCTACACCTTTATCTTTTTTAGCCTGATCGATATATTTAGCCAGTTTATCGAAAGAACGCTCATCAATAACGGCATTAATAAAATTGCTGAAATCTTCAGTTCCGCCCATCTTAAATGAAGCTAAATCTCTGATCATTAATTTTTTAATCTCAGGCCAAAGACTTTTTGGGATATAAGTACGGCTGGCCGCAGAACATTTTTGTCCCTGATATTCGAATGCCCCCCTCACAATTGCAGTAACCGAAGCAGCAACATCTGCACTTGGGTGAACCAGAATGAAATCTTTACCACCAGTTTCGCCAACGATGCGAGGATATGATTTGTATTTATGGATGTTTGTTCCAATTGTTTTCCAAATTTCCTGAAAAACTTTTGTTGAGCCTGTAAAGTGAATGCCTGCAAAATCAGGATGATTAAAAACCACATCGCCAACTTCAGGACCATCTGCAAAAATAAGATTAATTACGCCGTCAGGTAAGCCTGCTTCGCGGAAAACATTCATAATTACATTAGCCGCATAAACCTGGGTATCTGCAGGTTTCCACACCACCACATTACCCATCATGGCTACACAAGCAGGTAAATTACCAGCAATTGCGGTAAAGTTGAAAGGTGTTAAAGCAAATATAAATCCCTCTAAAGGACGTTGTTCTGTTCTGTTCCACATACCATTTGGCGATACCGGCGGCTGTTGGCCATAAATATCCTGCATATAACTTACGTTAAAACGCAAGAAATCTACCAGTTCGCAAGCAGCATCAATTTCAGCCTGATAAGCATTTTTACTTTGCCCAAGCATGGTTGCCGCATTAATTTGGTAGCGGTATTTTGTAGCAAACAAATCAGCAGCTTTCATAAAAATAGCAGCTCTGTGTTCCCATGCTAAAGCTTCCCAATCTGCCTTGGTAGCCAAAGCAGCATCTATGGCTTGTTTTACATGGCTTTTATCGCCATAACTAAAGGTAGCCAGTACATGTTGATGATCGTGTGGAGCTACTACTTTCTTTTTATTTTGAGTATGTACCTCTTGTCCGCCAATAAACATCGGAATATCCAATTGTTTAGCACGCGCTTCGGCAATAGCCTCCTTTAAAAGAGAACGTTCTTTTGTACCTGGCGCATAGCTGTTAATGGGCTCGTTAACCGGGGTAGGTACGTTAAAAAATCCTTTAAGCATATTTTATTTTTTATGATTTGTGCAAAGATAGTGCTTTTTGGGGTAGGCAATTCTATTATTCTGTAAAGAAAATAGGGCAGAGGTTTGACCGCAACAGTTCCTAGATAGAAGTCTGAAGGCCTAAGCCAATGAGCAGATAATTTTAAAGAAGTTGCGGTTAAAATCCGGGTAGTTAGGCTTTGCAGGTAGAGTTGTCAACTTTAACAGGGCGGCAGGAATTTGTAAACTCTGGTTATAAAAGCAGCTTTTGCTTCATCATATCCAAAAAATCTCTCCGATAGGTTTCGCCAATTAATATTTCAGCCGAAATACCTTTTAAAATAATCCTGTTCCCATCTATTGAAGTGATTTTATTAAGTGCCACTATAAACGATTTCTGCACCCGGATAAATTGTGTTTTGGGTAATCTTTCCTCTACATCCTTCATGGTTAGGAGCGCAAGCGTTCTCATCCCATTATGGTGAAAAGCGATATAATTTTTCATTCCTTCAACAAAATCAATTTCAGCGATATTAATTTTAAGCATTTTACCTTTAGCCTCTGTTTTAACCATAAAATAATCATCATCCTGCTGCTTAGCCGGTATATTGGCTTTTTTAGAGTGAATTATCTTTTGAGCCTTGTTTATTGCTTGTAAAAAACGCGGCAGCGGGATAGGTTTAACTAAATAATCAACCACATCAAGATCAAAACCAGCGGTAGCAAACTCTTTATAGGCAGTAGTAAGTATCACCTGTGCGTCTTTGTTATTCATCGTTTGGATAAAATCAATTCCTGATATTCCTGGCATATGAATATCTAAAAAAATGAGATCTACCGGATTGCTACTCAAAAAGCTTAATGCATCAATCGGATTGATAAATGTTGCGGTGATCTGTATGGCAGCAACTGATTTCAGGTAATGTTGTATTACTTCAATGGCATGGTCTTCGTCATCAACAATAATGCACTTAATCATGAGGTATATGGTTGAGGTTTAATTTGTGGTATCTTGAAATGTTCCAAAAAGCCTAAATTATCAAATGAGCTTGGTTTTTCCTGGTGATCAGTAACCTTATTGTAAGGCAAAGTTAATTCAAGACTGTAATCAATCTCGGTTTCATTAATATTTAATGCAACCCCTTTTTTGTAATGATTTGCGAGTCTTTTCTTTATGTTTTCCATACCTATACCACTTGACAGTTCTTTAGGGCCATTTTTCTTTTTATTCCAGGTGGTTAGACAGATGTTATGATCGATTTCGTTAATGTTTAAAGTAATTTTAACAGGGTGCAACTTATCTGTGCAATCACCATGTTTTAAGATATTCTCTACAATGGTGATTAGAATTAATGGAATCAGTCTTACATTATCAGTCTTACCATTCACATTAAAATCGATCTGTAATTTGTTATTGAAACGAAGCTGATTAATTTTAATTACATTTTTAATATGCTCAATTTCCTCGTCTATTAAGGTCATGCGGTCATCTTTATCCATTTCCAGGGAATAGCGCATAATTTTACTGAGGGTCATAATGCCATCGGCAAGCTCCTGAGATAAGGGTAACGATTTTGCGAAAAAGAAATTCAGCGTGTTGTTTAAAAAGTGAGGATTAATCTGTGCGCGGAGAAAGGCATATTCTGCTTCATGTTTTTCTTTTTCAATGAGGCGCAGTTTTCGTTCACGTTTAATTCCTTCAGAGGCAAAATGGTAGCCGATACCTATAATTGAATACCGAATAAAAACCAAAAGTACAGCTGCCCCGTAATTTATAAAATTGAATGGGGGTGGAGTTGATCCATTCGCATTAACATAGGGCCTAATATGATAAGTCATAGTATACCATAGGAGGTAAGAGAACGCGAAAACAATAGTGATTCCTAAGAACAAGGGAAATGGTTTTAGCGGGTTGGTATATTTTCTACATGCTAATATGCATAAATATACAGTACAAATATTCGGAATTTGAAAGATAAAAATGTCTCCAATATTGAAAATATAGCTTTTAGGATCTTGAGCATACGTCAAAATATTATTTAGTAATATATAAATCACCCAAAATATTAAGTGATATGTAACTACTCTATAGTTATGCTTTATCATTAGTTACTTTTATAGTTTTTTACATAGTCGACCCAATCAACTTCTTGATTAGGAATAATTACATTTGGAGTTATTCCTATATTATCTAATGGTCGTTTTATGGCGTGTAGTGATTTTGCTACTGGATAAACAAGAGTGAAAAAGCTACAAGGAGGATGAGTGATTACCATTTCGCCATAATCAACGCTTCCAGCAGTATTTTGTCCAAATAAAGTTACTTTTTTACTTTGTTCTGCTCTTAAAATAAATAATTCTCCACTGCTTGCTGTATTCCCGTTAATTAGAATTGAAACACGTTCGGGATTTTTTAATGTTTTCGATAGTTTCAGTGTACTGGATTTATAAAGTGGGTAAAATTTATTTAAATTAGCTCTCAATTTTTTTGCACTCTTTTTTAATTCTTTTTTTGAAGCTGCTGATGCATATGGATAATCTTTTTCATAACAATCACGAATATTGTCATCTGTAGCTAATACGATACCACCATCAATATGTATGGGGTTAGTATATAAATAAGGTATTATTTTTTCAAAACAACCCGTTGTTCCTCCAGAATTGTTAC
Source organism: Pedobacter alluvionis (assembly GCF_003664035.1). Classification (GTDB taxonomy): domain Bacteria; phylum Bacteroidota; class Bacteroidia; order Sphingobacteriales; family Sphingobacteriaceae; genus Pedobacter; species Pedobacter alluvionis. The sequence continues at coordinate 495,507 of NZ_RCCK01000011.1, read as the reverse complement.
GAACATCAATAATTAGATGTTTAGTATTAGCTAAATTATCTTTATTTCTCTCGATTAAACTATCTATTCTTGTTTTATACTTTGAATTGAAAGAAGGAAGTGAAAGGAGAATTGTTTGGTCATCTAATTTTTTTAAACTGGCCATTAAATCAGGTTCAATGTATGCAGCAGGGGGGATAGTTTTAGCTTTTCTTTCTCCTCTTACCCATTTTCCTAAAAAACCAAAATCTAGTACGTCATTCTGTTTAATTAAAGCTGGGTAATTAACCGAATGATCACCCGCGCTGTAGTAAATAGTTTTATACTGATTGTCAGTCTTCGCGATTTTAAATTTTATTTGTTGTGGTATCCATCGTACGCTATCTGCTTTTATCACAAAACCAATAAATTCAATATTTTTTTTGGTGTTATCTTTAACAACTCCAATTTCATACATCCCATAATTCCAAATTCCTTCTATACTATCTAGAGTTTTATTATTTTCTTGCAAGTAAGATTTAAAACGCTTTTCTGTCCAAGTTGTTTTTTCTTCATTAGCAAAAAAACTTCTTACAGAAGCTGGATCCAATTTATCAAATTCCATCCCAAATGATATGTGTTTATCTTTGAAAAAATCTAACCATTCTCTAATTAAGCTTAAACACCTATAAGGATTAGAAACAGAAGCAATGTGTTGTAAACTATCAGTGAATTTTTGAAATTGTAACTGATTTGAAGAATTTACCTTATCAGGATAACCAATATAATTTTTTTTGATTTTTTCTGCTAAGAAGCGAAAATTATCATCACAGTTACAATTTTGGGCACTTAAATTAAGAGTAAATAAAAATAAGCAAAGAAAACAAACTATATATTTCATTATTAATAAATAGGAAGATATTAAATAGGTAGTAAATGGGAAATATAACCCAGCTCTAAGTTGTTTTTAGCACCCCTATTCGCTAACTGTTTGGTTTACTGTTCTTTCTGGGCAAGTTACTCCTGCTGAAGGATCATTGCCGCCAGTAGGACCACCTCCATTAATTCTCGTCATTTGCTCTTTCGTCAAATTGGTCAAGTTGTTCTTCTTAAAAACAAATAAAGTCTTTTTTTCTAATTTTTTGTTTTTCATAATTGTAATGTTAGATGGTTAAATAAATGTGCTTAAAGGTGTTATTTCTTAATGCGATAGCCAAAAAATATACACCAAACGGCTGTTTATATATATCAAACCAATAGATTGTAAGGCTTAAGTACAGAGCCGTTATTTAGTTTTATACTTCTTTACAAAATCAATCCAATCGGTAACATCGGCAGGTATTGTTACATTAGGCTTGATACCAATATTATCTAAGGGATAATCTGGTAATCTTAAAGATTTACAGGTAGGGTAATAAAGCGTGTAGAATTTACATGGCATTTCTACTTTAACAAATTCAGTGTAGTCTACAGCTCCAGATGAATGTTCACCATAGAGTTTCACTTTTTTACTTTGTTTAGCTTCCAGTAAAAACATTTCAGCAGCGCTTCCCGTACCCCGATTAACAAGAAATGAAACACGTTCAGGGTTTTTTGAAATAGTTTTAAACTTGATGGTATCTATTGGATATAGCTTATACATTTCTCCCTGGTGAGCTTTTAACTCGGTCAGGTATTTTTTAAAAACGTTTCTTATGCTGTCAGAGGTTTCGGGATATTCTTTAGCGTAACCGCTATCTTTAATGTTTTCTGGTGTTGCCAGAACATATCCGCCTTCTTTTAGTATAGGGTTGGTATAAAGGTAGGGCATTAACTTTTCGTATACCAGAACAGATCCACCGCCATTATTTCTTAAATCGATAATTAAATGTTTGGTGTTTTTTAATATGTTTTCATTCTTTTTAATTAATGCAGCTGTTGGGGCTACATATTCTAGTTTGCCAAAAGATGGCATTTCAAATAATGCGGTTTCATGGTCCAAAACCTTAAATTTTGGCGAAAGGTCAATTTCTTTTTTAAGTGTAGCAGGGAGTAGTTTGGGGCTCCTCATCCACTTTCCGAATATTCCGAAATCTAAAACATCTCTAGTTTTCAAAAGTATTGGGTGTTGCTCTGAATGATCCCCTCCAGCAAAGAAAATGGTTTAATATTGATTATCCTTTTTTGCCAATCTAAATTTGATCTGTTGAGGCATCCATCTTACAGAGTCTGCCTTTAGTATAAAACCTATAAACTGATCGGACTTTTTGTCTTTAACAATCCCAACTTCATATATGCCAACGCTCCAAATTCCTTCAATGCTATCCAGGGCTTCTTTATTTTGTTCAAGATAGGATTTAAATGTGCTCTCTGTCCAAGTGCTTTTTTCTTCATTAGCAAAAAAACTTCTTACAGAATCTGGATCCAATTTATCAAAATCCATCCCAAATGATATGTGTTTATCTTTGAAAAAATCTAACCATTCCCGGCATAAACTTAAACACTTGTATTGGTTGGCCTGATTGGCTACCTGTTGCAGACTATCTGTGAATTTTTTAAACTGTTGGCTATTTGCAGGCGTTACTTTATCGGCATAGCCAACATAATTTTTTGTTATTCTATTAGTAAGATAATTAAAATTATCACCGCAATTACAGTTCTGGGCTTGTAAATTATAAAACGGGAATAAGAGCAATAAGTAGAAGATAATTTTTTTCATAGTTTTAATTACAATTATAGTAGATATTTATCCACAAAGTATGAACTATTTTAAAATACATATTTGTATTGTCTTATCTTGAGGGAAATGTAATATCTATTGGCACTGATTTAAACTATTTCTGATGTTATATCTCTTTTTGTCCTTATAAAAGGGCTTTTAGTGTATCTTTTTTCTGAGTCGAATTTTAAAATTAGATACTTGTTTCATGCTAGGCCAACATAGACGGAACCTGAAAAGCCTGAAAAGAGTAAGAATCAAAAATTTAAATTAAACGAAATGAAAAACTTAGAATTAGAAAGATTTGATGTTAAGGAGATGGATGCTAAAGAGATGGTTGAAAAAAATGGAGGGATGCTAGGATTGCTTACTCTTCCAATTACTGGGTGGATTTCGGGCTTCATTTATGAAAAAGCACTGCAGGCTATTAAAAGTCATGGTTAAAAAAATTAAACAAATAAAATTGACATATTATGAAATCTTTAAATAAAATTAGTAAATTGAATTCAATAAAAATTGATAATCTTAAAGAGTTATCAGAGCAAGAAATTATTGAAACAAATGGAGGCATACTTGGATTATTAGGTTTAGTTGTTGGTGCTACAGCATTAAGCTACCAGCTGTTTAAATTTGGTTGGGATGCAGGTGTAGCTGCGGCTAAGTAAGTTTTTGTATGCAACAATTGGTAAGATAGGTAACTAGCATAAATTTAATATTATGAATCATTCAATTACAAAAGAAGACAGGATTTACCTGTTTGTGTTATTTCTTGTACTTCTTACTTATTTATCATTTGAGCTGTTTAGGTTTGGTTTTGAACATGGGAAAGATTATGCAGTTGCTGCACTATCCCTCTAATCACTCTTCCTTAAAATAGCGTTTAAATAGTTAACCGATAGATGTTATCAATACGTCTATCGGTTTTTATTTTAAAGATCAAAAGCCTTTTCATCCCTACAATACACCATTTCGTGTATCTTTTTTGCTCTATAAATTCTAAAATTAGATACTTGTTTTATGTTATGCTCAGGTAGACAGAATCTGAAACAAGTAGGAAGCCATGAAATCAAAATTTAATTAAAACAACTCATCTCAAAATCCTATGAAAAATAACCTTTTGCTATTTATCTTTCTAGCTTTTGCCCTAATAGGAATAACTTATTTAGGTGGTTATTTTATTGGTAAGGCGGCATATTATGTTAGCCACTAATAAAGGTTAGAATGTTTCCATTAATTACAATTGAGTTTAATGCGTGTATGAAATAAATTACCGGCATTTAGCTCATGAAGTGTGTAAATCCCTATCATTCATTGCTGGTAGGCTTTAGTTTTCATGGTGAAATTCATTACCAACTCTCTTAATCCAGCCTTTTCATCACTAGAATAACCCTTTTAGTGTATCTTTTTTCGGAGTCGAATTTTAAAATTAGATACTTGTTTCATGTTAGGCCAACATAGGCGGAACCTGAAAAGCCTTTAAAGAGTAAGAAACAAAAATTTAAATTAAACGAAATGAAAAAATTAGAATTAAGCAATTTTGGTGTTCAGGAGATGGATACTAAAGAGATGGATAAAATAAGTGGGGGTAATGTTCCAATTTGGCTATATTTTATGGCACCCGGTTCTGCCTACCTAATCGAGAAATTTGAAAAGGGCTGTCAATGTAATGCTTTATAAAAAAAAATAGATATAAAATGAAAGTAGATTTTAAAAAATTAGAAGTTAAAGAATTAACTTTGGTGGAAAAGAAAAATATAGTTGGAGGAATTTGGCAGGTTTTTGCAGCAATTGGTGGACTTGTTTATCTAGCCGGAGAAGTGGCAGAATCAGCAGGAAGAGCTTATAGGAAAGAATTTTTGTAAAAAAAATAGAATTTTTAAAGTACGTTTTAATTTTAGGCAATATGAATAATATTATTAAAAAAAATGCAAAAGCACTATCTACTGTAATTGCTATTGTTTTGCTTGTTTTTGTGTTGGGCGAAATTACTGAATCTTTTGGGCGGAGTTTTGCTAAAGACTTTAACATTAGTATAAAAAAGTAATTAATTGTTAAATATTGCAATATTTCTAAAATAGTATTTAAGTAGTTAACCGATAGATGTAATTAGTACATCTATCGGTTTTTTTATTTTCTAAAGATCAAAACAGATTCATCCCTACAATATCCCCTTTCGTGTATCTTTTTTCTGGTATAAAATAATAATCACAAACTTGGTCTTAACCAAGCCATTGATGATTATGCCTTTTACAGAAGATGCGAATTTCGAAGATAACGCCATCATTTTTTTACACCATACTAAGGTACGTACGCAAATTATTTATTCTGCCACCATATTATTCATTCTTGTCGCTTTTACGGCCCTGCCTTTTATTTATACCACAGTAAGCGTTAAGGGGAATGGTTCTTTGCAGAGTAATATCGAAAGGGCAGAACTGCTGGCGCCAGTGGCCGGGAAAATTACCTTGATTAATTTAACCGATAACAAAAAAATAAAAAAAGGACAGCTCCTTTTAAATATTGATCCTACCGTACCCGAAACACAAAACGTGATTTTGAATACCCGCTCGCGGGAATTAAAAGATTTATTAAATGATGCGCTCCTTCTCTTAAAATTGGTCGATTTAAGCAATGCCGGGCAACCTGCATTGCAGACCGGCCTGTATGCCGCAAGCTGGCAACAATACGCAGAGCAGATTCAAAATGCATTAAATGCGCGCGAACAGGCCTACAAAATTTATAAAAGGTATGAGATTCTTTTCAGTAAGAGGGTAGTTACCGAAGCAGAGTATGAGCAATATAAATTTAATTACGAACAGGCACTTTCCGATTTTAAAATGGTTGCCAGGAAATATAAAACACAGTGGCAAACCGAATCGAATCAATATAGAAAAGAACTCAAAGATCTGGATAGTCAGAAGATCCAGCTTACCGAGCAGGAGAAACTATATCACTTAACTGCAGGGATTTCTGGCACGGTACAAAATCTGTCGGGCTTACAATTGGGTTCTTTCATTTCTGCCAATCAGAAAATAGGCGAAATATCGCCAGATAGTGCTTTACTTGCCATTTGCTATGTTAAACCTTCAGATATCGGTTTAATTAAAACCGGGCAAACCGTCAGGTTTCAGATCGATGCTTTTAACTATAACCAATGGGGTTTGCTTGCTGGTATAGTAGCCGATATTTCAGACGATATTATATTGATTAACCAGAGTCCTTATTTTAAAGTGAAGTGTAAATTGGATAGGGATTATTTGAAATTAAAAAACGGTTATAAAGGCCAGGTAAAAAAAGGTATGACCTTTAATGCACACTTTACTATTGCCAAACGAAACCTATATCAATTGCTTTATGATAAAGTTGATGATTGGTTAAACCCGAATGGAGCTAAAAGCTAAAAGACTAAAGCAGAAAAAATTCAAATTTCATATCTCCATTCTTACATCTTACATCTCACCTCTAATGCCTACACTAATAAAACAACGCGATATTACCGATTGTGGTGCTGCGTGTTTGGCATCTATAGCTGCATTTTATAAATTGAAAATGCCTGTTGCGCGGATCCGCCAATTGGCCAGCACTGATCAAAAAGGAACCAATGTTTTAGGTTTGATAGAAGCGGCAAATAAACTGGGTTTTGAAGCAAAAGGGGTAAGGGGCAATTTAGATAGTCTTTCTAAAATTCCACTACCGGCAATTGCTCATGTAGTAGTAAATAAGCAATTGCAGCATTATGTGGTTATTTATAAGGTAACGGATAAATACGTCGAAGTAATGGATCCCGGCGATGGAAAAATAGACCGCAAAACCATTGATGAATTTACAAGCGAATGGACAGGTGTACTGGTGCTGTTATTGCCTGATGAAGGCTTTAAACAAGGCAATGAAAAGGTTGATACTAAAAGCCGTTTTTGGAACCTGATTAAACCACATAAAAGCATTGTAACACAGGCACTTTTTGGTGCTTTGATTTATACCATACTTGGGCTATCTACCTCTGTTTTTGTTCAAAAAATAACTGATCATGTTTTGGTAGAAGGTAACCGGAACCTGCTTAATTTAATGAGCTTAATGATGGTAGCCATTTTAGCGCTGCAATTGTTTATAGGCACCGCTAAAACTATTTTTACCATCCGTACGGGGCAACAGATAGATGCCCGCTTGATCTTGGGTTACTATAAACATCTCTTAAAACTGCCTCAACAATTTTTCGATACCATGAGGGTGGGCGAAATTATTTCGAGGGTTAACGATGCGGTTAAAATAAGGGCTTTTATAAACGATGTTTCCATTAACCTGGTGGTAAACGGCTTTATTGTGGTGTTCTCTTTTATTTTAATGTTCAGTTACTATTGGAAACTGGCCTTAATGATGTTGGCTGTTATTCCATTGTATTTATTGATTTATTTCATTAGCAATAAATTAAACAAAAAAATGCAGCGCAGGTTAATGGAGGGATCGGCCGAGTTAGAATCGCAATTGGTAGAGGGTTTAAATAATGTAGCCACAATTAAAAGATTTGGCTTAGAAAGATTTACAAATGAAAAAACAGAGACTCATTTTATAGGTCTGCTCAGAACAATTTATAAATCTGGATTAAACTCTGTTTTCTCTGGCACATCAACCGAGGTTATTGCCCGTATGCTTACAATCGTTTTACTTTGGGTGGGTGCCGGTTATGTTTTAGACGGCGAAATTACCCCTGGTGAATTATTCTCTTTCTATACATTAATCGGTTATTTTACTGGTCCTGCTACTTCCTTAATTGGAGCAAACAAATCTATTCAAGATGCCATGATCGCCTCTGATCGTTTGTTTGAAATCATGGATTTGGAAATTGAACAAAATTCATCTGGCGTTTTCCTCACCAAAGAATTAATGGGCGATATCAGATTTGAACATGTAGCCTTTAGATATGGGAGTCGCGTTAATGTGTTTGATGATCTAAATCTAATGATTAAGGCCGGAAGTTTTACCGCTATTGTTGGGGAGAGTGGATCCGGTAAATCTACCTTAATGTCTTTGCTACAAAATATTTATCCCATACAATCAGGCAATATTTTTATTGGTAATCATGCGCTTAAGTATTTGAACAATGCCTCTTTAAGAAATTTATTAAGTGTTGTGCCACAAAAAATTGATCTTTTTGCAGGAAATGTAATCGAAAATATTGCCATTGGCGATTATGAGCCAGATATGCAACAGATTATTAGTATTTGTACACAATTGGGGATTATCGATTTTATTGAAGCTTTGCCAGAAGGTTTTCAGACTTATTTAGGTGAAAACGGTGCCTCTTTATCAGGTGGACAAAAACAACGGATCGCCATAGCGAGGGCACTATACCGTAATCCTGAAATTTTAATTCTGGATGAAGCTACTTCCTCTTTAGATTCAGCTTCAGAGCAGTATGTGCAGCGAACAATCGATTTGCTAAGGATGCAAAAGAAAACAATCATCATCATTGCGCATCGGTTACCTACGATTAGAAAGGCTGATCAGATTATAGTATTAGATAAAGGAAAGGTTGTAGAAGAGGGGAGCCATACTGAAATGATGATGGCAAATGGGTATTATGCTAATTTATGGAGACAGCAATTTGGCGATGATGACCTACCAAGTCTGATAACACCCTCACTTGAATTTGTAAGAGATAGCATTTAATCATCCGCCTGTACTATGAAACTATTAGAATACATCGATCGCATTAAGATCATTCACAAATTGATAAAAGAAAGCCGTACAGGTGCTCCTGAAAATTTAGCAAGAAGATTATCAATTTCTACCTCGCGACTATACGTGGTATTAGATGAGTTGAAATTAATGGGCGCTCCGATAGAATACTCGCGACAGTTACAAACATATTATTATACCCAGGCATTCGAAGTAAATATTAGGGCCGATTTTACGGTTTTAAAGCCTCAGGAGTTAACGGATATAAATGTTGGTTTTTTTTATCAGCAAAATTATCCACTCCTTTTTTTGTATAGTGAGCAAAAGTAATTTAGTACCGTTGCAACAAAAAGGCGTATACCGAAAAGCCTTTAACGAGTAGGTGAAATCAATAAAATCTAAATTGTGAAAAAATTAAATCTAGAGAACTTAAATGTTCAGGAGATGAGCTTCTCAGAAATATCTCTTGTTGAAGGAGGCAGCTGGATTGGCAGGGCGTGGAATTCGATAAAAGAGTTTGTTTTGGATGTAGTGCATGAAATTGTTACCGATGTGGTAGGCGCCGATCCAACCTCAAACCTATAAATAACTAAAATATAAACCGGATGGTCTAAATAGCAGGCCTAAAACTAATTAAAAAATACAATATGAAAAATCTTAAAAAATATGAGGTTGAAGAATTATCTTTAACAGAAATGAAGTCAATTGATGGTGGAAGCTGGTTTAGCAGAGCATTTGAAGCAGTTGGTAATGCTTTGGATGACGCTTATCATTGGTTACAGGATAATATTGGACTTACCTTAGGCTCAGATGGAGCACATGGAAAATAATTAAACGAAAAGAGCAGGGCAAATACCTGCTCTTTTACTTCACTTACAACCATCTTATGTTTAACTATATATGTAACGCTAAAAATGTTTTTTTAGCGATTTTGTTTTTTCTATTTTCTGTTAATGTTGATGCACAGTCATTTTACCTTACAGGGTATGTTTTTGATGGTAAAGAACCTTTAATAGGTGCCTCAATAATAATTTCCGGCAAACATGTTGGCAATTGTGATGCATCTGGTTATTTTGAAGCCAGTGCCAAATTTGGTGATACATTGGAGGTAACTTTTCCTTTTTATGAAACTTCCGCTGTTGTTTTAACTGATTCCTTGCAGAAAAATATCGTTTTAACAGCAAAGACATTCCAATTGGATGATGTTCAAATAAGTTTTAACAAACGAAAAACAATTGATTCATTGTTGAGCGTATCCTTTCTGCAATTAAATCCAAATGCTTTCAACGCGAAGGTTTTTTTGAGGCAGTCTGTTGTTCGGAATAACGAAAAGGTTATCTTATTAAACGAAGGCTTATTAAACCTGAACTGTCCTGATTTAGAAGGTCTTATTATCGCTGGTAGCAGTAAAAAAGTAAAATTAAATATTGATTACGCTTGTAATCCGATTAATTCAAATAGCCGTCCGAAGGTAACTTATGGGAGTAATCCTCAAATTAAATTGCGTTTGGGGTTATTGCCAAATCATTTCTATGAGCTCGTAAAGTTAAATATTACAGAAGAAAGTATTAAATCTGATAGTATTAATACCGTTATTAATATTAAAGGAAATCTTTCTGCCAATGAAAAGCTTTTGGTTTCTTACCTATGGATTTTGGATAAAAAAACTAATTCATTGAAACAATCCCGGTATTACGAACAATATGTAAATAAAAAGCATTTTTTATTTTATGATTATTCTTATCTAAATAATGAACTCTTTTCTGGATCTATAAGTGCAAAACAAATAATTGGCAGAAATTCCTATTCAACAAATGATGAAATATTTGTATTCCGTCAAATAGGTGCAGATATAGATAAATGGAATTTTGATGTTAATAAATGTGGATTAGAAAAATACCCCGAACAAACTGGGAGTTGTGATGAATTGAGCGAATTTAAAATTAAGCATCAAATATCATTTCATAAGCTCTTTTAGTTTATCAGGTCAGTCTTTTTAACCTTTAAAACATAAGCTTATTAATATACTAAAGCCAAATATTGTCCATGGTGACTAATTGAGCCTGGTTTAGTGCGTTTATAATCATGTGGATGATTTGGTAACTCGTAAATGGCTACTTTAATTTCTTCCAGTCTGCTATAAACAGGAGCAGCAATGGTATGAATATATTGTAACTGAATGTCACTTTTAGTAAAGTAAGTATCGTTATCAATGCTTACCTTACCTTTTATCTCACTAGCGCTGGCATAAACGGTACAGTTTAAACTTTTAGGGGCGAAATTCCGGATGCCTGTTTTTCTGTTATGAATTTTATAGGCCGATTCTTTCATGCTCCACAACAGCCATACCACTTCATCGGGTTTTTCTGCTGAAGTAATCAATAGCTGTTCTTCCGCTGTGAAAATTTTATTGAGGTAGTTTTTACGCCTCCAGTTACTTTGGATTTTAGCCAGGTCCAGATCAACGATGTCGTTACCCAGCATGTGCTTCAAGCTTCTGGGCAATAATTTCGGTTGTGGCTTTTACGTTGAGCATTTTAGCCATCGAATCATTGTCTATTTCGATGTTAAATTTCTCTTCAATATCCAGGACAATATCAACCAGGTTAGCCGAATTTATTTTCAAATCATTAATAAAATCGGTGTTTTCGTCAATCTGTGTCAATGCTGTTGACTCTTCGCTGTAAGGCTGAACAATTGTTTTTAAGGCTTCGATGATCTCTTCTTTATTCATGGGTGTATTTTTTAAAAATAATGCAGGCATTAATATCGCCAAAACCAAAACTTGCTTTAGCTAAGATATTAAATGGTTGATGAATTACTGTTTGTGGAATGCATTTCGCATCAATTAAAGCCGTAATTTCAGGGTTTAAGTCTTCGCAATTAATATTGGGAAATATAAAACCCTCCGAAAGTTCTAGTATTGACGCAACACATTCTATACTCCCTGACGCTGCAATACAATGACCAATCATACTTTTCAAAGAATTGATGTATGGAAAATCATCAGTGGGTAATTGCAGGGCCGTTTTCCAGTTTTCTATTTCGAGCGCATCTTTAGTTGTTGCGGTAAGGTGGCCGTTAATTACATCTATTTCGTGTGCTTCTATACCTGCATTTTGTAAAGCAGCCTTTATGCAACGCTGTACTGCAATGGGGTTAGGGGCTGTCATGGTGCCTAAACCCCGCTGACCACCAGAATTGATATGTCCGCCAAGTACCTCGCCATAAATTCTGGCTTTTCTTGCCATTGCACTTTCGAGCGATTCTAATACCAAAGCACCTGCACCGCTTCCAGGTACAAAGCCACTTGCTGTTGCACTCATTGGACGGCTACCTTTTTCCGGTTCGTGGTTATGTTTAAAAGTGCAAACCTTCATGGCATCAAAACCACCCCAAATATAAGGGCCACTGTCGCTGGTGCTCCCTGCTAACATCCTTGTGGCCTGACCGGTTTTAATTCTTTCATAAGCCAGCAATATACTTTCGACTCCTGTTGCGCAGGCAGATGAATTGGTGCTTACCTGGTTTCCTAAGCCAAGTTTCCCACTAATAAAAGCGCTTACGCCGCTGGCCATGGTTTGTATTACGACTGAACTGCCCAGTTTTTTAATTTCAAGCGCATCTATCTTGTTAATTGCCCATCTAAATTTATCTATCCCGGATGTGCCGGTTCCGAAAATGGTACCGCTATCCCAGTCGGGTTCGTCATTGTTCTCGATGTTCAAACCCGCATCCTTCCAGGCATCCAGTCCGGCAATAACACCATATATAATTCCGGTACTATTTAAGTTTCGTAATTCAAGTGGTGTAAAATATTCGTTGATGCGCTCGTCGCTAAGTACTGGTTTGCCTGCTATCTGGCAAGAGAAGTTTAAGGCTTCCAAATCGGGCTGATGACTGACCCCGGAGAGTCCTTTTTTTATGGTGTCAGAAAACTCAGCCAGGGTAACGCCATTAGGTGAGCATACGCCTAAACCTGTAATTACAACTCTGTTATTCATTTTCTTTCGAAATTAACATTCCGGAAATATTTCCTTTGCAAACCATCTCGCCTGCTGCATTTTCCATTTTTACCTTGCAACTCAGTTTATTAAACCTGAAATATATTTTCTCGCTCGTTACGGTAACTTTTTCTTCCGGTGTTACCGGTTTTAAAAAATCGATAGCATTTGATGTCATGGCAATGGCTATGTTTTGATCAGTTTCCATGTTTTTTAACAGGTAGATGCCTAAACAAACCAAACCAATCTGTGCCATGGTTTCGGTAAGGATTACTGCGGGGGTAAGAGGACGGTTTTTAAAATGACCTTCGTAAAATGGTAGATCCTTAGCATAAGTATAAGTACCTTTTGCTCCATTTTCATCAACGTGCAATAACTCATCAACAAAAAGAAAAGATTTACCGTAAGGCAGTTTATCTAATATTTCTTGTGGATTCATAGTTGAATGATTGATTGAATTATTGAATGGTTACCATTGTAAAAGTATGCGTTGTGCTGAAAATCCCGGGCCGAAGCTTAACATCAGCCCTTTTTCTCCCGGCATTGGCTTTTTGTCCATAATCCGTTCTAAAACATAGAGAACTGTTGCGCTGCTCATGTTTCCATAGAGCCTTAAAACTTCCTTTGTTTCATCTATGTTTTTACCAAGTTGTCCAAATAATTCTTCAACAATCTGGATAATCTTTTTTCCTCCCGGATGGAAGATCAAATGGTCTATATCGTTAATCTGAAATCCGTTTTTTGCCAAAAATGGATGGATGATATTGGGGAAATGATTGGCAATGGTTTCAGGAACGGCCACATCCAGTACCATTTGCAGCCCGGTATTGGTAAGTTTAAATCCCATCATCTCTTCAGCATCATAAAAATGGTACATTTCTTCAGCCAAAATCTCTGGTCCGCCATCATCTTCATTCGAACTTAACAGTACACAGGCAGCCCCATCGCCAAATATTGCGGCACTTACAATGTTGGCCATCGAAAAATCGTTTAATTGAAAAGTTGCCGTTGGCGATTCTACTGCAATAACTGCTGCCCGTTTGCCTGGATTGGCTTTTAGAAAATTCTTTGCGTAAATCATGCCTGATACACCTGCTGCACAACCCATTTCGGTAACCGGCAGGCGCACGATATCTTGGCGAAGCTTAAGTAAGTTGATCAGATAGGCATCTAAAGAAGGGATCATGATTCCCGTACAGCTTACCGTAATAATGTAATCTAAATCCTGAGCTTTCCAATTGGCTTTTTCGAGTGCAGTTTCCAAACATTTAGCACCCAGCTTTATCCCTTCTCTTACATAAATGTTATTTCGCTCTTCAAAACTTAAATCACTAAAAACCTCTTCGGGCGACATGATCGAGTACCTTTTATCTACTGCTGCGCTTTCAAAAATCTTTTTTACTTTTCGGATAAAACGATCGTCCTGATCTTTTAGCCAAATATCCAGAAACGGCAAAATTTCATCGGTTGACCTCCAAAACTCGGGCAAGGCTTTACTTACTGCTTTTACGGTTACGCTCATATTGTTTTAATTATCCATTGGTAGCGGAAAGCCCATTTCCATTTTATTGAACTCGATTTTAGCTTTAATTGTTTGCTGTATTTAAGCAAATCTGCCCTTTTAAACCCACGCAGAATGGACACTAAACCATCTTCTCTCGACATATCATTTAAACGGAAAACATAACACAATGCTTTAAACAGGTAATAGGCTACTGCACTTCTTTGCAGGTCGTTTATCACAATACCCATTTTTGCCGATCGTTTAAAATTGTTTAGCAAATCAATAATTTCTTCATCTTTAAAATGATGTAACGTCAATGTGCAGAGCATAATGTCGCAGGGTTCATCTTTAGTTAAATCCTCAAAAATATCGCTACAGGCATAGGTGATATTCGGGTAGTTTGCAGATAAACTTTCTGCATGATTTATGGTGAATTTATTGGCATCTATCCCTTTTAAAATAAAATGTAAACCTTGTTTTTTTGCATAATCGGCCAGGGTCCGTAACATATCTCCATTTCCACAACCGATATCGGTAATACGTATAACCTGATCAAATGGTTTGCCCTTGATTAAAGTTTTAACTCCATCGAGCGTAACATTATTACCACCAAGGAGTTGGTTAATGCTGGCTATCTTGTCTAATGCATCGCGTAATATTTCACCTTCCATGGCGAAATCATCCATAATTTCTGGTGCTGTGCTTCTAAATGTGGTATCTACTGGCATTTATGATGAAGTTGTAATGGGTTTGCCATGTGTTTTTTTAATTATTTTATGGAGCAGAAAGGGCATTTTAGTCAATGCATTCATGGCTAAACTTTCGAATTTAGGATTTCTCAGCAAGGAAGATAACATTCTCCCCGTTTTTAAGCGGCTTTTAAATTCCCTGTTCCAATATGCGATGTAATTTTTTTCCAGTGCTTCACGCGAACTGATGTGGCCTTCGATTCTTTTATGCAAAAGTTCTGAAACAATTTTGGCACTATGAATGGCCATGGCCATGCCGTTTCCACAAAGTGGATGAATCAAACCGGCAGTATCGCCAATCATTAAAATATGGTTATTTACAGGTTCTTTAGCCTCAAAAGAAATCTGACTGATGGTTAACGGAACATCGAATAAACTTGTTGCATTTTCGAAAATAGATTTCAGATACCTGTTTTTATAGAGCACGTTTTCCTGGAAGGCAAGCAAGTTTTTATGCTTTTTAAAACTTTCGTAATTGGCCAGATAACAGATATTCAGCCGGTCATTTTCAACTTTTGAAACGCCGCAATAACCACCTTCGAAATTATGCAGGCTAACCACGTTATTCGGGAAATCGGCTTGGTAATGTGCTTTAACTGCCAGATAGGGTGATTGTTTATTAATGAAACTCCGGTTTAGCTTAATGTCGATGGCCGATCGTTTTCCATAAGCGCCAATAACATAAGCAGCAACAAAAGTGTTGTTAGCAGTTTCTACTGTAAATTGATTATGGGTGAATTTTATTTCTACAACGCGATCATGAACGATGTTTACTTTTCTCCTCATTAGTTCGGTATACAAATAATAATCGATGGTATATCTGCTTAGACCAAAACCACCGAGCGGTAATTTTATTTGTATACTTTTACCAAGGTTTGAAGTGAAAAGCAGGTCGCTGATGATTGCAGGGGCAAGGTTTTCGATATCCAGGCCGAGCCATTCAAAATAAGGTAGTACCTCGTTCGAAATATATTCGCCGCAAACTTTATGGTGTGGATAAGTATCTTTCTCGATCAATGTAACCTTTAACCCCACCTTATTCAGGTGAAGTGCGGCTGTTAAACCTGCCAGTCCACCACCAATAATTAAAATTTCTGTTTCGCTCTGCATATTCTAAGATGGAACGCTAATATAACGTTTTAATAAGGCGTTTGTTCCATTTAAGCTTCTTTAACCACAGAGGCCACGGAGAGAAAAACACAGAGATGCCAAGTTGGGTATGCCAGGTGCTGTCAGATGTTACCATCTGACAGTTTCGTTTGCGCTCGTTTCCAAACGAGCGCAGAAATAGTTATACGATTCCCTCGTTTAGCGTGCTGTCAGATGTTGCCATCTGACAGGAATGTTATCAGTTTGGGTTCAAAACCTTCAATAATAGCACAACCAGTTTTGATTAAGCGGGAGAGCCCGACTAACGTTGATAATACTTGCAGACATTGCTTTCCTAAAAACCTTTATGCAATATGATCCTTACCTGCGTTAGTTTTCAAACCAATTTACCTTATCTATCGCTTCTTTCTTCCATATTCAAATCGGTATCAAACGGACTTTTAGTAAAGGGATAAATAGATTGTTTAACAAAACCTTTCGGATAAGAGGCTTCATGTACACCTGTTCCGGCTGGCCATTCTTTGCCTGGTAAATGATAGGTGCCGAATATCATATCAATAAAGGGGAATATTGAAGCGAAATTATGTCCATAATATCTAGGGTCTTCGCAGTGGTGCCAATGGTGATATTGAGGGGTAGTGAATATGTATTTTAATGGGCCAAAATTAACCCTGGTATTGGCATGTATGAGTACCGCATGGATGGCAATAAATATAATGTACACATTGAAAACGGTAGATGAAAAGCCCAGCACATAAAGCGGGATGAAAGTCATAGCCCTGGTAAAAAAGATGTCGATAAAATGGGTACGGCTTCCGGCCAGCCAATCCATATTCTGTGTAGAATGGTGTATGGAGTGGAAACGCCATAAAGCTACCCTTGTATGGAAGAAACGATGTGCCCAATACTGAAACAAATCGGTACTGAAAAAAGCTAAAAACAGCGCCACTATAAATGGGAGGCCCTGCACCCAGCTATGCAATTTATCTAATCCCATCCAGCCAAAAAATAATACGGCAGGCTTTTGCGTAATGATACCGAAAAATTGTATGAACAAATGGCTGATGACAAAATAGGTTAAATCGGTACGCCATTCTTCGTGGAATTTGGTTTGTCCATTGTTTTTTGGAAAGAATAATTCTAAGGGTACAAAAATAGCCACCATTAAAAGAAGATCTAAAATCATCCAATCCAAGCCAAAATGCCAGTTCGATTTGGCTACATCTCTACCTTCTACACTTAAAGCGCCGAATATTACGGCAAAAGCGCCAAGCACAAAGCCTGGCCAGGCCCATTTTAGTTTTTTACTGAGGATTAAGCTTAGTAATGAAAAGAAGAAACAGCCTATAACACCACCAAGCATTAAAACCTCCATGCTGTTTTTCGTGTATATTTCACGGAATTCTGGCGTGGTTAATTTCTCTGGATAATGAAAACAGAGAATACCCAACAAGGCCAATACAGCTAAAAAAATAGAAATATATCCACTGATCTGGCCCTGGCCCACTACTAATCTTTTGTTCGGTGACATTAAAATATGTTTTGGTAGATAACAATGATAATAATAAAAAATAAAATATGGTTGAATAAATTTTGTTAGTTGGTCATGGCTAACTGACCCCAAGCTCCCTGCGCCGAGTGCCCAACTTAATTCAGTATATTTTTGTAATTTAAAGAGATATCCTAAAAAGAATGATGTCGGGTTTTGGGCAATACTCTATCAAAAGCATAACTTAACGATTCCGAAAGTAATTGTCCAAACCTATAAATCGGATCAAGATATTTTGGAACAATTTTAAATTCATCGGTTCATTCGTTAATTATACGCCAAACGCCTAGCTTCAAACTCTCACTTAGTTTCGATTATAGATCACTGGAAACTGATTATTGGTCATTCCATCTTCCATTTTACATCTTTCCAAACCATTTCCCTCGCCCGGTGGTTGCTCTATTGGGCATCAGACCAAGTTATGCCTTTCTTTTTTAAATAATCAGTATTTTTGAACCTACGATATGCTACTTAACTATCTGCGCCTTTTACTGCTTCCTTTTTCAGTCATTTATGGAATGGCCATTATGCTCCGTAAAAAACTTTACGACTGGGGAATTATGCGTGCCACAAAGTTTGATTTACCAGTAATCTGTGTAGGCAATTTAGCCGTTGGCGGATCAGGTAAAACACCAACAACAGAATATTTAGTAAGGTTGTTGGCCGATTATAAAATAGCCATACTGAGCAGGGGTTATGGCCGTAAAACGAAAGGGTTTATAATTGCCGATAATACTGCAACTGCCGAAACGATAGGCGATGAACCTTTACAGTACCATCAAAAATTTGCAGCTGTTACCGTTGCCGTTTGTGAAGACCGTGTGCATGGGATTAAACAGTTGAAAAAAAATCATGATTTAATTATCCTTGATGATGCCTTTCAGCACCGCGCGGTAAATGCTGGATTTAACATTTTGCTTTTCGAGTTTAGAAAGTTGGGTACTTTACAGTTTTTATTGCCAGCAGGAAATTTAAGGGATGTTTTCTCCTCACGCAAAAGGGCCAATATATTGTTGGTCACAAAATCGCCGGTTCCGTTGTTACATGTTGCGCAACAGGCCTCAATAAATGAACTACAGCCAAATAGCAATCAACCAGTATTACATTCTTATTTAAAGTATGGTGATCTTATCCATTTATACCGTAACGAAAGTCGCGCGCTTGAGTCGATTAAAGATTTTGAAATTTTCCTGCTCACCGGAATTGCAAATCCGGACACTTTAATAGAAGAGCTTGAAAAATATGCTGAAACCATTAAACACGAAGAATTTCCTGATCATTATGCTTTTAAAAATGATGATATTAAAAAGTTTAAATCGGTTTTTATGGCCAGTACTAAAAAAGATAAAATCATTATCACAACAGAAAAGGATAGCAAGCGTTTAAGAGCTACCGGATTTGAAGATTTACTGCTAGATTTACCTGTATATTATTTACCCATTGAGGTTGAATTATTTGAAGAAGATAAGATTACCTTTGACGAACTCATTTTAAACTATGTTAAGAGCAATAGAAGAAACCGTTGAATACATAAAACGTAAAACAGAGAACTTTAAGCCAGAAATAGGCATTATTTTAGGTACTGGTTTGGGTGGCCTGGTAAAAGAAATCGAAATAGAGCATCAGCTGATGTATTCTAATATCCCAAATTTTCCAATTTCTACTTTAGAGTTCCACAGTGGGAAATTAATTTTTGGAACATTGAACGGGAAGAAGATTATTGCCATGCAGGGGCGCTTACATTATTACGAAGGTTATAGCATGCAACAGATCACCTTCCCGGTTAGGGTGATGAAAGGTTTGGGTATTGAAAACTTAATTGTATCAAATGCTGCGGGCTCATTAAATCCTGAGTTTAAAAAGGGCGATTTAATGATTATTGACGATCATATTAATCTGCAACCAGATAACCCATTGCGAGGCTTAATTGAGAGCGAATTAGGGCCACGTTTCCCGGATATGAGCCAGCCCTATAAACGCGATATCATAGCCAAAGCGCTGGAGATCGCTAAAGGTGTTGATATTAAGTGCCATAAAGGGGTATACGTCGCGGTTTCTGGTCCGAATTTAGAAACCAAAGCCGAATACAAATACCTGCGTTTAATTGGCGCTGATGCCGTTGGCATGAGTACCGTGCCTGAAGTTATTGTGGCCAACCATGCTGGTTTACCTGTTTTTGCCATCTCCGTATTAACGGATGAAGGTTTTCCGGAAGACTTGCAGCCTTTTAATTTAGATGAAATTTTAGAAGCAGCGGCTAAGGCAGAGCCTAAAATGACTGAGATTTTAACCCGCTTAATTTCTGAATTATAAGATGCATCAAGCCGTTAAAATCTGTTTTTTTCTGTTCCTGCTGCTAGGCATCAACAAAGCATTTGCACAAGATTTAAAGACGAGTGTTGGTACCAATAAGGAACTCGATTCTGTTCGGAAAAAATTAGATTCGGGAAAGGACTCAGTTGTTTTTACCGCAAAATATATCCGGTTTACAAAGTTATCACTAAGTAAAGATAGCATTGTATTGCTGCCCTTAGATACCTCCACAACAAATATTCAGAATTATAGTCCGCTTTTACAACCCCTGCACCCAACCATTAGCAATGGTAATATGGGCTTGGCAGCGAGGCCTTTATTGTACGAGCCGAGTAAGAGGATTGGATTTGATGCAGGATTTCACTCGCTTGATTATTATGCCTTAACGCCAGAAGATATTATTTACTATCAGGCCAGAACCCCGTTTACCAGTTTATATTTTGTGAGTGCAGGTCAAAAAGAACAGCTTTTTAGGGCGATTCATACACAGAATATTAAAAAAAACTGGAACGTTGGGGTTAATTTTAACCGTGGCGATTCTAAGGGTTTTTATGCCAGGCAGCGGGGCGATAATCTGAATGTCGCTGTATTTTCCTGGTACCAATCGCCGAGTAAACGTTATAATATGTGGGCATCGGCAATTTTTAACACCATGCGTGCCTACGAGAATGGTTCTACAGTAGCTACAGGTTTATTCGATCCAGGCTATTCTAAAATTGACAGAGAAGCAGAGCCCATAAATTTATCAGACTCAAGAAATCTTTACCGTAAAAATACCATTTTCTTAAAGCAAACCTATTATGTAGGGAGGATAGATACCTCTGCGAATGTGAACAATGCGGTTTTGCCAACCAATAAGGTTTCGTATACCTTTGAGTATAATAACGACAGTTTTGATTTTTACAAAAATGGAACTGATGTTAATAATGTGCTGCCTCCCGGTATTGCGAGTACAGTATTTACCAATGATTCGACCCACGTAAAACATATTAAAAATGAATTTATTTATAGTTTCTTCTTAAGACCCAAAAATAGTTCGGTGATTAAAAATGAATTAAAGGTTGATGCAGGCATAAGGCACGATTATTACAAACATGAATATCTTGGCATAAAACAAGATGGAACCAATTACGAACAAAGTAGATTTGCTTATCAGAACATTACCATTTTAGGTGCAGCAGGTTATCGGTTCTCTAATAATATCGATTTCAATTTAGATGTACAACAAATTTTGCAAGGTGAAAATGCCGGCGATTATTTATATGAGGCAAAGAGTAAAATCCTTTTAGGTAAAACCATCGGAAGAATTGAATTGGGGGCATACGCGCAAAACCAAACGCCGGCGGCTATCTTTAATTACTATCACGGCAATCATTACCAATGGACAAACAGCGATTTTAAGAATACTAAAATAGCCAATTTATCATTCAACTATATCAATGATAAATATGGTTTTACCGCAGGAGCCAACTATTACTTAACCAGTAACTATGTTTATTTTGCTGCTGATCAGACCAATAATACAACTGCTATTTTACCAAAACAAGCTACGGCGGATATTAGCTTAATCAGGTTGGATGTATCAAAGAAAACCAGGTTTGGTAAGTTTGTGATGGAAAACTATATCGCTTATCAAAAAACAGATAAAAATGCGTTATTAAGAACACCGGAACTTTATACTTATAACAGTATATATTTTAATAATACGTTTTTCAAAGTATTAAAAGCTAATGTGGGATTTGATGTGAGGTATAATTCAGAATATGCAAATTACTTATATTCACCGGCAACGGCTCAGTTTTATATTGATGAGCAAAATCCAGTAAATCTGGTCTCAAGACCAGTAATTGATGTCTTTTTTAAGGCAAATTTAAAAAGAGCTAATATTTTTGTGAAATATGATTTTATAAATCAGGGTTTATTTCAACCAGGTTATTATACCGTAAACAGGTACCCTATGCAAGATGCCTTATTAAAATTTGGGGTAAGCTGGAATTTTTACGACTAAAATAATAAAGCATAAAAAAGCCTCCCAGATTTAAAAAATCTGGGAGGCTTTTGCTTTTAAGGCCTTTCGCTTAGAACGAATAACCAACTGAGAAACCTAATACGCGGTTAGTTAATTTACCATCACCAGATCTAGAATCTTTGGGTACCAAGTTTGATAAACCTAAACCATAATTAGCACCCACTAAAAATCCTGAGTTGGTACGATATGCTAAACCAAAGTTGGCACCAAACTCTGTAGACGAATAGTTTTTATCGGTAGTTGAACCAAATTTTAAATCATTTTCATCAGACATTGTTCCTGTAGCAGCGCCACCATTTGTAACTGTTTCGAATTTGTTTTTTCCTGATATGTTAAATCCAACATAAGGGCCTGCTGAAATTTGTACAGCACCGGCATCACCTGTAGGAATTCTGAAAACTGCATTTACAGGTACTTCAATAGCCATCAAATTTACTTTGTTAGTGGTTGTATTGGTAATGCCACCAACTGTTGTTGTTTCCTCAAATTTGCTACCTTTATTCTGCAAGGATACTCCAGGTTGAATGAAGAAATTGTTTCCTACACCGAAATCAGCAAATGCGGTAACATTAAAGCCTACATTGTCCTTTGCATTGTCGTTGAATGACGTACTGCCATCAGTACCGCTTGCGTGAAATCTTGCCAAGTTTACTCCGGCTTTTATTCCAAATCTCGCATCACTACCAGTCATGTTGTTTTGAGCAAAAGCACCTGTTGCCAATAAAATGATCGATGCGCTTAATAGTAACTTTTTCATGATATTTTTCTTTTATAAAAATCTTGTTTAAAATTTTCAGGTTTTATCCTGCTTGTTAATTGTCCATGCTAATCCAAAAGCTGTGCCAAAGTATCAAACGTGTTACAGTTTGTTGGCTAAAATATTGGTTACCAGTATGATTCTTGTACAGATTAAGTATGGTTATGATCTGGCTCAAAAATGGTATGAGGAGCCATTTAGTGTATACATAACAGGAATATAGCGGAGAATTAACAATTTTTTAAACTCAAAAGGAATAATGCCAGGAGTTAAATTCTGATTGTTTATGTTTTTTGAGGTTTCTTTTTTGCCGCCGGGAAAAGTACATTGTTTAAAATTAAACGGTAACCCGGAGAATTAGGATGAAGATTTAAATCTGTTGGCGGATCGCCTACAGCGTGCTGATAATCTTCCGGATCGTGCCCGCCGTAAAAAGTAAACTGGCCTTTGCCAATTTCTCCATGTAGATATCTTACCTCTGCAGCGCCTTTATTTTCACCTAAAACAGTTACACTTGTTTTTACTAAGCTTTTTTTAAATGCTGTGGTTTGTCCCATAAAACCCTTAATTACCTTATCATGATCCTGGGTAAGCATGGTTGGAACAAGATCCCACTTGGCAGAAAAATCAAATAAAGTAAAATAATCATTAGTCTGGTTCAGTGTACGGGTTTGGGTAACATCTATATCCGAAAACTCATAATTCATCGGGTTGTTGTCTAACTTAAAATTCTGGAAAGCCAGTGTTTTGTTAAAATCCAGTTTACTTTGTGCATTCGGATCTGCGGCATCGCCATCAAACATCTGGGCACAAATATCTACCCCATCGGCGGCAACGGCTATGTCGAAACTATCAGTACCAGAGCACATGGCAAACAAAAAACCACCACCGGCACAGTATTCTTTAATGTGTTTGGCAACGGCTAGTTTCATTTCAGAAACCTTTTTATATCCCATGCGTTTGGCTAAATTTTCCTGGTTTTTTACATCTTCCTGGTACCAGGTTGCATACCTGAAATTAGCCCAGAAACGCCCGTACTGCCCGGTAAAATCTTCGTGGTGTAAGTGCAGCCAATCGTATTTGCTCAGTTTGTCCTGAAGGATATCGTCATCATAAATTACCTCATAAGGAATTTCGGCGTAAGTTAAAACGAGTGTAACCGCATCATCCCAGGGTAATTTGCTTTTTGGAGAGTAAACTGCAATTTTTGGTATTTTTTCCAGTTTAACCATTTCCATATTTACGGCAGGATCGCTGATTTCGTTTAAAAGATTGGTTACCTTTCCATCGGCCATTACTTCGTATGATACCCCGCGGATTTTAAGCTCATCTTCAACTGTTTTATTGTATTTAATTAAAAAGCTTCCTCCACGATAGTTTAAGAGCCAGTCAACCTCCAATTGTTTGCTAATCGTCCAATAAGCTATACCATAAGCTTTAAGGTGGTTTTTTTGGTCTTCATCCATATAAATTAACAGAGAAGAAGCCCTGAGTCCAAGGGAGCAAAGCAGGCAGATGAACAGGATATAATATTTCTTTATCAAATCAGTATGCTTAAAACACTAAAATACCGCATTTAAACTGTATAGAAAAATTTAATGGTGTTATAAGTTATACAATTTTGTTATTTTTGCCCTCTATTAAAAAAATATGAAAGTTTTTTAGGGGAAGAAAATTTAAAATTAGTACCGATATTGATATGAGTAAAGCAATAATAAAAACAGACAAAGGCGATATGACCGTAGAATTCTACGAAAATGATGCGCCAAAAGCCGTTGCAAACTTTAAAAAACTAGCTAAAGAAGGCTTTTATGATGGTGTAACTTTTCACCGTGTAATTCCTAACTTTATGGTTCAGGGCGGATGTCCAAATTCAAAAGACCCAGCTAAAGCACATTTGGCAGGTACTGGTGGCCCAGGTTATAAAATTGATTGCGAATTGGACGGAGAAAATCAATACCACGATCGTGGTGTTTTATCTATGGCCCATGCTGGCCGTAATACTGGTGGTTCTCAATTTTTTATCTGCCATAGCAGAACAAATACCGCTCATTTAGACCGTAACCATACCTGTTTTGGTAAAGTTATCGAAAATGTAGATCTTGTTGATGATATCCGTCAGGGCGATAAGATTGTAAACATTGAAGTTTTAGAAGATTAGTGCGCAAAGCGTTTGGCGATAAGCGGTTAGCGCTGATGCCAATTGCTCAATATTGAGGTTTTAAAACACTAGAAAACGCGATGCGTTTGGTGGGTGCGTATTATACGCTAAACGCCAAACACCAACCGCTAAACACACATAATATGAATTTAAGAGGAATTGTTGCCGTATCCGGCAGACCAGGTTTATTTAAACTGGTTGGACAAAATAAAGTAGGTTACATTTTAGAGGGCTTAGATGCTCAAAAAACTAAGGTTGTAGCCAACATCACCAACACAAAATTAGCTTCATTAGAAGATATTACCGTGTATGGTGAAGATGAAGAAATTAAACTGGCTGATATTTTTGCTAAAATTTCTGCTAAAGGATCTACTCCTGATTTAAAAGGTGATTTACGTGCTTATTTCCTTGAAGTAGCTCCAGGTCACGATCAGGAGAAAGTTTATGCTTCAGATATGAAGAAAATTATTACCTGGTATAACTTATTAAAAGATCTGCCTTTGTTTACTGAAGAAACTCCGGAAACTCCGGGTACACCAGCAGAAGTTAAATTATCAGAAGAAAAAGCAGCTTCAGATAAAAAACTAAAAGCTACAGGATCTAAAGCTTCGGCAAGTGCTAAAGCGACTACTAAAACCTCAGCTCCAGCTAAAAAAGCAAGCATGACAAGTAAAAAAGGCGTTTAAGCTTTATTTAATTATTATAGAGAACACCAGGCTATATGTCTGGTGTTTTTTTATGGGTTTAATCTAAGAAATACCAAAGCAAAGCTACAATCACTAAAGAGGCAATAATGCTGATCCATAAGTATTTATTGTTGCGGTTTTGGTTGCTTTTATATCTGTATTCCCGTTTGTATTTATCTAATATCATAATTTCTTTTATTTAATGATGATTTTAATTCGTCTTTTCCATATCTCATTCAGATAGTCCATCTTACTCAAACATTTCCATCTCTAAGCGTGATGATAAGGTTCTCCTTTTAAAATACTAAATCCCCGGTAAAGCTGCTCTACAAAAAACAATCTGATCATCTGATGAGAAAAGGTCATATCAGATAAGGAAATTAAACCATTTGCTCTTTTGTAAATGGTTTCATCAAATCCGTATGGGCCTCCAATGATAAAAATTAAATGTTGTATACTGGCCACCATCTGTTTATTCAGGTAGTTTGAAAATTCTACAGATGAATATTTTTTTCCTTTCTCATCCAACAAAATAACAACATCCCCATTATTAATTTGTTTGTGCAGGAGTTCTGCTTCCTTTGCTTTTTGTTGCGCCTCACTCAGGTTTTTAACGTTTTTTACATCAGGTATGGCCAAAAAACTAAAATTAATATAATGTTTCAGGCGGTTGATGTATTTATCAATCCCTTCAATTAAATATTTATCTTCTGTTTTGCCAATCGCGATCAGGGTAATCTTCATTTAATATTTTGCCTATCTTTAGAATTTCGAGATTCAAACTTAGATAAAATTGTAACAAAAACTACAATCTATCCATCTGATCACTTCGGAAACATATACTAAATAAAAATCATGCTGAAACAACAAGAAGAAATAA
Organism: Pedobacter alluvionis; assembly: GCF_003664035.1. GTDB lineage: Bacteria > Bacteroidota > Bacteroidia > Sphingobacteriales > Sphingobacteriaceae > Pedobacter > Pedobacter alluvionis. Next base: position 469,433 of record NZ_RCCK01000011.1, on the reverse strand, counting down.
TTGCCGGTTACCAGGATAAAATAAAAGAGGTTACTACAGATATAGATCAAACAAAAAAACTAATCGATCAACTTTCCTTCCTTCGCATAGGTTTGTTTTTGGCAGAAATTTTATTTTTCGTTTTGCTGCTTCGCTCGGCAGACGACAGCCTGCGCACATTAATCCAAATTTGTTTGTTACTGCCGGTAATTGCTTTCGTCTTTATTGTGCGCAGACAAAGCCAGCTCGACCGCGATATCGACTATAAAAAACAACTTTTATGGGTTTACCAGAATGAATGGAACATATTGAATGGTGCTGCGAACGGATACGACCATGGTCAGGCATTCGAATCAGAGCTGCATCCTTACACTTCCGACCTTGATATTTTTGGTGCCGCATCACTGTTTGCCCTGATTAACCGCTGTAGTACCAAAAGTGGGAATAATATTCTGGCTAAAAATTTCGCAGAAAAATCGACGAGAGATACGATATTACGCCGCCAGGAAGCCATAAAAGAAATAAAAGATAAGATAACAGAAACGTATAGCTTTAGGGCTAATCTGCATGGTTACGACCCCGATAAAATAGAGCAGATTAAAATACAGCTTAAACACCAGTTGGGTGCTCAACTGGAATTTGTAAAGGGTAGTTTTTTGAGGTTTTACGTCAAGCTGGTACCGTATATTTCGGTAGGTTTAATTTTAGCGGCAATTCTTATTAGCAGTGTTTTTTGGAAAGTACTGGCACTTTTATTTATAATCCATACGGGATGGAACGTTTTATTAGGTTCAAAAATCAATAAGGTTTTTTACACTTTCGGTGGAAGTTCGAATCTGTTAAATGGTTACGCCAGTGCTATTTTGTGGACGGAAAATCAAAGCTGGAAAAGTTCGTATATTTTGAGTTTACTGGACTCAAAAATCCCGGTAAGCAAAGAAATTAAAGGGCTATCTAAAATTATCCAGAATTTTGATGCCAGGCTGAATATTCTCGTTGGAGGTATATTGAATGCACTTTTGCTCTGGGATTTAAAATGCTGCATCAGTTTAGATCGTTGGTATAAATCTTCATCAAAGGATGTGATTTCGGCCCTTGACCATTTAGGCGATTTTGAAGAACTGATCTCGTTAGCGACGACTGCCTATAATCAAACTGATTGGGTTTTTCCGGTGCTTGCCGATCAGTTTGCATTAACCACCACACACATTGGTCATCCGCTTATTAACGGGCAAGTAAGGGTAAACAACGATTTTCATTTGGAGGCAAAACCAACGGTTGATATTGTAACGGGCTCTAACATGGCCGGCAAAAGTACTTTTTTACGTACGCTGGGTATCAATATGGTATTGGCTTATGCCGGTGCGCCGGTATGTGCCAAAACGATGCAATTATCTGTTTTTTCGATCAATACTTATATGCGGATTAAAGATTCGCTGAACGAAAGTACCTCTACTTTTAAGGCAGAGCTCAACCGTTTGAAGATGATTCTGGATAATGTTGTAAAGGATAAAGATACTTTTGTATTGATTGACGAAATGCTGCGGGGTACAAATAGCCGGGATAAATATTTAGGGTCAAAAGTTTTTATACAAAAGCTGATTACCGAAAAAACTCCTGCACTCTTTGCCACTCACGATTTGCAATTAGCAGATCTGATTGTAGATTACCCCGAAACCGTCCGTAATTTCCATTTTGATATCCAGATTACGGAGGGAGAAATGAGATTTGATTATTTGCTAAAATACGGACCGTGCAAAACTTTTAATGCAGCAATCTTATTGAAAGAAATAGGATTGACTTTGGATTGATAGTTAGTGATATGTAAGAGGTGTTAGATGTTACCATCTGATACTATAAAGAAATGTCTATTTTTCATTCAATTTCATTAATCCGTAATTGTTGAATTAATATTTGGTTGTTTTAAGATTTTAAGTTGTTTAATACTATTAAGGGCAGAGGTCTCGTTTTCTTTTTAAAATGATAAGATCTTTAAATTAAAATTTAGCGCTTAATGATTTGTTAATATTAAACTCGCAACTTATGGCAAATAATGGATAACAATGGTTAAGGCAAGCGATTTTGGTCAGGATTTTTTATGGGGGGTGGCTACTGCTGCTGCGCAGATAGAAGGCACAGCAACCCAGTACGGTAAAGGCCCTTCCATTTGGGATACTTTTACGGCAAAAAACGGCAAAATAAAGAAGAGTCACAAATTAGATCCTGCCTGCGATTTTTATCACCGATATACCGAAGATATAGCTTTAGTAAAATTACTAGGCTTTAAAGTTTTTAGGTTTTCTATTGCCTGGTCTAGGATTTTGCCCAGCGGAAGGGGAGAAATAAATCAGGAAGGTATCCGTTTTTACCACAATCTTATTGACGAATGTTTAACACATGGAATTACACCTTATGTTACACTTTATCACTGGGATTTACCGCAGGCACTGGAAGATGAGGGCGGCTGGACAAGCTTTAGCATCAATGCTGCCTTTAATGCCTTTGTGAGCATTTGTGCATTAGAATATGGAGATAAAGTAAAAAACTGGATTGTATTGAACGAGCCTTTTGGTTATACATCATTAGGGTATATGCTTGGTATTCATGCTCCCGGGAAAACAGGTTTGAGCAATTTTTTCCCTGCAGTATTACATACGGCTTTGGCACAGGCAGAAGGTGGTAAAATTTTACGTGCAGAAATTAACAAGGCCAATATTGGCACTACTTTTTCCTGTTCGGAAATTATCCCTAATACACAAAGTGATAGCGATATCCTCACCGCTAAACGCGTAGACTGTCTCATGAACCGTTTGTTTGTAGAACCTACACTAGGCATGGGCTTTCCTACAGCAGATTGGGATGTGTTGGAGAAATTTCAGATCGAATATGGCACCTGGCGACTGCAGGAAAGGATGAAATTTGATTTTGATTTTATCGGACTTCAGAATTACTTTCCTTTAGTAGTTAAGTATAATGCTTTTATTCCGGTAATTCAGGCTTGGGAAGTAAAGGCCAAAAGCCGGAAAAAGCCACACACTGCGATGGGCTGGGAGATTAATGCCGATAGCTTTTATAATATTGTAAAACAGTTTGCTGCTTATCCCAATGTTAAAAATATCATGATTACTGAAAATGGTGCAGCCTATCACGATAAATTGACAGATAAAAGGGTAGAAGATCCGGAACGGATTGAATATTTTAAACTTTACCTGGGCGCGCTGCTAAAACTCAAAAATGAAGGGATAAATATTACTGGCTACATGGCCTGGACACTTATGGATAATTTTGAATGGGCAGAGGGTTTTACAGCAAGGTTTGGACTGGTCTATAACGACTTTAAAACACAAGAGCGTACCATTAAAGATTCGGGCTATTGGTGGAAAGAATTTCTGAAAAGTTAGTTAATCGTTTACTGTTTTCATGTTCATCATTAAACAAATTCTTATGTTTGGAATATGAATGATAGAACAGTAGTGTACAGCACTTATTATAATCCAATGGAGGCCAATATTATTAAAGCTAAATTGGAAGATAGCGGATTTGCCTGTTTCCTGGCCGATGAAAATGTTGCAACACTAAATCCGCTTTACAACCAGGCCATTGGCGGTGTTAAACTCATTGTTTTTGAAAGAGACGTGGAAGCCATCAATGCTTTACTGGCTGAAGACAATAGTTTAGCTTTTGAATCATCAGATCAAGTTGTTGATGAAGAAGCAGCAGATAAAACAGTTTGTGAGAAATGTGGATCTACCAATGTGGGCTATGGAATGGCTACTGATAAAAAATATAGTATTTGGGCAACTATACTTGCTTTTTTAACACTTACTACTCCAATTAAAGCCAATAAATGCAACCATTGTTACGATTGTGGTTATGAGTTTAAGTAGATAAATTTTACATTTTTTGAAGCGCAAGATCAGAGGCAGCTATTAAGGCTTGTTCCCGTTCTTCGCTGTATCCTTACGCTGCGCTTCAGGGATGCCGCTGCGCCCGGGGCTAAAAAGCCTCTTTGCTGCTATTAAGGTGAATTTCCCCTCACAATTGTCATCCTGAGCATAGTGGAAGGACTTTTAAAACGATTTTATGGGATTTAGAATGAAATCTATCTTGATAGATCTCTCCGTTTCGTTGCACTTCAGTCGAGATGACGACTCTTTATTAAAAAAAGCATTTTCGCTATAAAAATTCCCGTTCTGAATTAACAAAACGGGAATTCAATATGTAGACTCTAGGCTTCGGACGTCCGCCTCAAGACTATTACTGTCTTTGCCATCTAAACCCGATATACGCGAATGCTGGTTTTTTTCTAACCAGCAGCAGAATTAGCGGGGCCAGCCCAACCCTAAGAACTATTGTAACTGCTTTCCAAAAAAATAAGGAAACTATTTATTTTATTTTTTGAAGCGCAAAGGCAGGAACCACTATTAAAGTTTGTTCCCGTGCTGCGCTGTATTCTTGCGCTACGCTTCAGGGATGCCGCTGCGTTCGGGGCTAGAAAGTTAATTTTCTGCCATATAGACCCTGAAATAAATTCATGGTGACGCCTCTCATATAATTTGTGTAATGGGTAATTGTAACGAAAAATCCCGGTCTGAATTAACAGAACGGGATTGATATTTTAGACTAAAGACTTCGGACTCAGGACTAACTAAGCCCTGCCTTAGCCGCTGCCTCAGCTCTGATGATATTTAATGCACCACCAGCCTTAAACCATTCAATTTGTTGATCATTATAACTGTGGTTAACCGCAAACTGTTCGGTAGAGCCATCAGAATGATGTAATACCAATGTTAATGGTTTATCTGGAGCAAATTCTGTTAAGCCTAAGATATCGATGGTATCATCTTCTAAAATTTTGTCGTAATCATCTTTATCTGCAAAGGTTAAACCTAACATACCTTGTTTCTTCAGGTTGGTTTCGTGGATACGGGCAAACGATTTTACCAATACCGCGCGAACGCCCAGGTGACGTGGCTCCATGGCTGCATGCTCACGAGATGAACCTTCGCCGTAGTTTTCGTCGCCTACTACAATTGATCCTAAACCAGCAGCTTTATAATCACGTTGGGTAGCCGGAACAGGGCCATATTCGCCAGTTAATTCGTTTTTAACATTATCGGTTTTATCGTTGAAGTAGTTAACTGCACCAATTAACATGTTGTTAGAGATGTTATCCAGGTGACCACGGAATTTTAACCACGGACCAGCCATTGAGATATGATCTGTTGTACATTTACCTTTAGCTTTGATTAAAAGTTTTAATCCTTTAAGGTCTGTGCCTTCCCATGGGGTAAACGGATCTAATAATTGTAAACGGTGTGAGGTTGGAGAAACCAAAACCTGAACTGATGAACCATCAGCTGCTGGTGCCTGGTAACCCGCATCTTCTACAGCGAAACCTTTTGTTGGCAATTCAAAGCCGGTAGGTGGATCTAATTTAACCTGTTCGCCTTTATCGTTAGTTAAGGTATCCGTTAATGGATTAAATCCTAAATTACCCGAAATGGCAATAGCAGCAACCATTTCTGGCGAAGCCACAAAAGCGAAAGTATTAGGGTTGCCATCAGCACGTTTAGCAAAATTCCTGTTAAAAGAGTGTACAATGGTGTTTTTTTCTGCTTTCTCTGCACCTGTACGATCCCACATACCAATACATGGTCCGCAGGCATTGGTAAAGATTGTTGCGTCTAAATCTTCGAAAGTTTTTAAGAAACCATCACGATCTGCCGTGTAACGTACCTGCTCAGATCCAGGGTTGATACCGAAAGCAGATTTGGTTACCAAACCTTTTGCAATTGCCTGGTTGGCAATAGACGCTGCCCTTGATAAATCCTCATAAGAAGAGTTGGTACAAGACCCAATTAAGCCCCACTCCACTTTTAATGGCCAGCCATTTTTCTCTGCCTCAACTTTCATTTGAGAAACCGGAGTAGCTAAATCTGGTGTAAAAGGACCGTTTAAGTAAGGCTCTAAAGTATCTAAATCGATCTCAATAACCTGATCGAAATAATTTTCAGGATCAGCATATACTTCGGCATCGCCGGTTAGGTAAGCCGCAATTTTGTTTGCTTCATCAGCAACTTCATTTCTGCCGGTAGCGCGTAAGTAACGCTCCATGCTCTCGTCGTAACCGAAAGTAGAAGTGGTTGCACCAATTTCGGCACCCATATTACAAATGGTACCTTTTCCGGTACAGCTCATTGAAGTGGCACCATCGCCAAAATATTCTACAATAGCACCGGTACCACCTTTTACAGTCAGAATACCAGCCACTTTAAGGATTACATCTTTGGCTGCAGTCCAGCCATTTAATTTACCGGTTAGTTTTACACCGATTAACTTAGGGAATTTAAGCTCCCAAGGCAAACCTGCCATTACATCACACGCATCAGCACCACCAACACCAATCGCAACCATACCTAAACCACCAGCATTTACTGTGTGCGAGTCGGTACCAATCATCATTCCACCCGGGAAAGCATAATTCTCTAAAACTACCTGGTGGATAATACCAGCCCCTGGTTTCCAGAAACCAATACCGTATTTATTGGATACAGAAGATAAGAAATCAAAAACTTCGGCACTTTCTGTTTTGGCATGTGGTAAATCTATAGCAGCGCCTTCTTTAGCCGTAATCAGGTGATCGCAGTGAACTGTTGAAGGAACTGCAACTTGCGGACGACCCGCTTGCATAAACTGCAATAAAGCCATCTGCGCAGTAGCATCCTGCATCGCTACGCGGTCTGGTGCAAAGTCTACGTAATCAGAACCACGCTTAAACGCCTTTTTAGGATCTCCATCCCAAAGGTGTGCATACAATATTTTTTCAGATAATGTTAAAGGTCTGCCAACAACTTTACGCGCAGCCTCTACGCGGCTACCAAAGTTTGCATACACCTTTTTAATCATGTCTATATCAAAAGCCATACTTTAATTTTTTATAATTATTGTCAATAAGGTACTATCTAAATTAAACAATTTTAAACAGATTTATTTTTGAGATTTGTCATAATATCTTATTTAAAACCATTCTATGCAACTATTCTGCAAAATAAAAGGCTACCAGATCTCTCGGATAGCCTTTTATAAGGTTTAACAAATAATATGTTTTTTTGTTCTTATTGTTTTGTAGAAATAGGAGTAAACTTGGTTAAGTTAATCCCTTCTACTGCCAATTTATATTCTTCAATGCTCGGAATACGACCCAGGATAGCTGAAAGAACCACTACCGGGGTTGAAGCCAGTAAAGACTCTCCTTTTTTACCATCTTTATCTTCTACCACACGACCCTGAAATAAACGGGTCGAAGTAGCCATTACCGTATCGCCTTTAGCCGCTTTCTCCTGGTTACCCATACAAAGGTTACAACCCGGACGCTCTAAATACATGATGTTCTCATATTCGGTACGCGCTGCAGCTTTAGGTAACGCATCGCTGAACTCAAATCCAGAATATCTTTGTAAGTATTCCCAATCACCTTCTGCTTTCAGTTCATCAATGATGTTGTAAGTAGGGGCTGCAACTACCAATGGCGCTTTGAATTCTACTTTACCGGTCTGCGTCTCTATGTTTTTTAACATTTGAGAAACGATTTTCAAGTCATCTTTATGCACCATGCATGAGCCAACGAAACCAAGATCTACTTTTTTATCGCCACCATAATAAGTTAAATCTCTGATGGTATCGTGTGTATAACGTTTAGAAACATCTGCGTTATTCACATCCGGATCGGCAATCATTGGTTCTTCAATTAGATCAAGATCGATTACAACCTCAGCATAATATTTAGCATTATCGTCTGGCATTAAAGCTGGTTTAATACCAGTTTTAATTTCCTCAATACGTTTGTTTGCTTTATTAATCAAACCTTGTAAAACCTGGTTATGGTTGTCCATACCTTTGTCTATCATGATTTGAATACGGTTTTTGGCAATTTCTAACGATTGGATTAAAGTATCGTCCTGCGAAATACAGATAGACGCTTTTGCTTTCATTTCAGCAGTCCAATCGGTAAAGGTAAAGGCCTGATCAGCTAATAAAGTGCCGATATGTACCTCAATGATACGGCCCTGGAATACGTTTTCACCATCAAACTGCTGCAGCATTTGTAATTGCGTCGCATGAACTACATCACGGAAATCCATGTGTTGTTTCATTTCACCTTTGAAGGTTACTTTTACTGACTCCGGAATTGGCATAGAAGCCTCACCTGTTGCCAATGCTAATGCTACTGTACCAGAATCTGCGCCGAATGCCACACCTTTAGACATACGGGTATGCGAGTCGCCACCGATGATGATTGCCCACTCATCAATGGTAATATCGTTTAATACTTTGTGAATAACATCGGTCATCGAATGATATTCCCCTTTAGGGTCGCGGGCAGTAATTACCCCGAAATCATTCATAAACTTCATCAGTTTAGGGATATTTGCCTGTGCTTTTTTGTCCCAAACAGATGCCGTATGGCAACCCGATTGATATGCGCCATCAACAATTGGAGAAATCACTGTAGCAGCCATTGCCTCTAATTCCTGAGCCGTCATTAAACCGGTAGTATCTTGCGAACCTACGATGTTTACTTCAACACGAACATCAGAACCGGCATGTAAAACTTTGCCTTGTGTTAAACCTACAGCATTTCTGTTAAATATTTTCTCTACAGCAGTTAAACCTTGCCCTTCTACAGATACCTCTTTCGCCGGAGCAAATACTGCTGAAACTTCAATGCCTAATGTTTTAGCTGCAAAAGTTTGGATTTTTTTACCAAAAACAATGGCATAAGAACCGCCAGCTTTGATAAATTCCATCTTTTGTGGTGTCAGCGCTTTTGAAATGTCGATCAACTCCTGATCTCCATTATATAATTTTTTGGTTCTGGTATTAATGGTAAGTACCGTGCCCGTTTCTATGGAGTAAACCTGCTCTAAAATTGGCTCGTCATTTTCGTTACGGATAACATTGCCATTCTCATCGGTTTTCTTTACCCAGTTTTTAAGGTCGATACCAATACCACCAGTTACATCAACTGTGGTTAAAAAAATTGGAGAAATACCATTGGTACCACCTACAATTGGCGCGATATTTACAAATGGGATATAAGGGCTGGATCTTTTGCCCGTCCACAGTGCCACATTGTTTACACCCGACATCCGCGAGGAACCTACACCCATGGTGCCTTTTTCAGCTACCAGCATTACACTTTTATCAGGGTGTTCTGCCTGCAATGCTTTAATTTCCTCTTGTGCCTCTGGCGTAATCATACATTTACCATGCAATTCACGATCTGAGCGGGAGTGTGCCTGGTTACCTGGTGACAATAAATCTGTAGAAATATCGCCAATACCAGCAATAAAAGTAACCACTTTAATTTCTTCTGCTACTTCAGGAAGTTTAGTGAAGAATTCAGCCCTGGCATAACTTTCTAATATTTCTTTAGCAATGGCATTGCCATTGTTGTAAGCTTCTTTTAAACGATCGGTATCGGCATCGTACAAGTAAACTTGTGTTTTAAGTACATCAGCGGCTTTATGGGCTTTATCACCATTGTCGGCTAAAGCAATGTCTAATAGTACTTTGATAGAAGATCCACCCTTCATGTGCGATAACAATTCGAAAGCAAAGTCAGGTGTTATTTCTGCAACGATAGTTCCGCCTAAAATAATTTCTTTTAAAAACTCTGCTTTTACACCAGCTGCTCCGGTAGTGCCCGGCAAGGTGTTGTATATGAAAAAATTAACAGCATCTGCCCTGTTAAAATTATTTACATTTTTGATTTGATCAATGATTTCACTTAATAATTCAGCGCCATCAATAGGTTTAGGGTGAAGACCTTGTGCTTTTCTCTCTTCAATCTCCTGGATATAATCGTTATAAATACTCATCTTGGATAGTTTATTCTTTTTGTGATCAGGTTGTGCAATAAAATGTACACCCACTTTTTACAAAAAAAAAGAATACTGCTTTTGTATATTAATTTGCGTTTATTGAGCCAATAGGGCACAATTTTTTGGTTAAAACAAAAATAGCAAAAAACAACCCTTAAATGTAATTTAGGCAGGCGATTGAGTAATTTGGAATTATTCTAAACAACTGCCAAAGGTGTAAATGATAGGCTTTAAAAGCATATTAAATATGAAAACAGAACGTGGATTGATGCTTTTGAATCGCCTGATATTTCCGATAAAAGTAAAGGTTTATCACAGAGCGCTGAATCATTAATCTAAACAGATATTGTTATCAATGTTATAATAAAAACCTAAACTTTTAGCTTTTATATCCCCTGCAATATCAATACTTACCCGATATGGTTCTGTTTTTACCGGGCATTTGTAAAATTTTGTCAAATAAAATTCAAATCCTTTTTTGGTTTTTTTGTAAGATCCACCAATATCCCGGGTGTAGTCAACCTCTAAATTATCGAGTTCGGCGAGTAATAAAGCTTCTTCGAGATTATCTATTTTTCCGATAAATCTGATCAACTGCGTTTTGTTTGTAACCAATTTCACGCTATCGTTTTCAATGTAGGCGATATAAAAATAACCTTCCCACATTTTGAATAAAAATCCTGAATTTGGTTGGTCAAACTTTATATTCATAAAATAAGAAATGTTTCCATGCCCTGTTATAATCTCAGTTTCTGGATGAATTTTGCCACTAAAATCCTGCCGGATGCAGGCCCAGTATTGATAATCTTTGTCCGGTCGTATCCCCTTGATCAGGTTCTCTGTCGAATTTAAACCGGGAGGGATTATTTCAAAACCCTGTTCAATACGAGTATTGCAGGCTATCAGAACCAGGGAAAAAATCAGTAGATAATATTTTATCTTCAGGAGGCCGTTTAGCATATCAGTTTTCAACTGATGATGAAAAAGAACTGATTATTCCATAAGCGTTCATTAACGGACATATTTGTACGATTTTGAACACTTATTTATTTTATAATATGTTAATTCGTTAATATTCAGTTTGTTGATGTGTGTTGTGGGCCTTGGCATAAGATTAGCTTAAGGCTAAAGCGTTGAAAACGTAAAACCTTTTTCAGTAAAATAAGCCAATACTTTGGGAAGTGCGTAAGATAAACGGTCAAATGCTTTTAAACTATCATGAAATACAATTATAGAACCATTTTCGGTATGTTTAATCACATTTTGATAACATTTTTCGGGTGAGAGTTTAGTGTCGAAATCGCCGCTAAGTACATCCCACATTACGATTTTGAGATTTGAGATTTGAGATTTGAGATTTGAGTCAGCTTGTGGATTTTGGGATATTGACTCCGGACTCCGGACTTTGGACTTCAGGCTCAGAATCTGACTTTTCTTGATCCTCCCGTAAGGTGGGCGGAAAAGCTCAGTTTTCGTAAGTTCCTGGCATTTTATTGTGTTTTGAAGGTAGGTTTCATCATCGGTTTTCCAGCCTTTTAAATGATTGAAAGTATGGTTGCCAATGGCATGTCCGTCGGTTTTGACGCGTTCAAAAACTTCGGGGTGTTTAACAATATTATCACCGATGCAAAAAAATGTAGCTTTAGCATTGAAGACTTTTAAAGTTTTTAATACAAAATCTGTAACATTGGCTATGGGTCCATCGTCAAAGGTCAGATAAATAACTTTTTCGGTGCGGGATTTATTCCATAACAGTGATGGATAATACCATTTTAGCAGAAGCGGTGATTTGATCAGGTACATTTAAGTTCAAAGTTAGTAAATGCCTGAACAGATTGAAATTATTAAAGTTGTTTATATAGATTTGAAACAAATTATGAAGATGTTTACCAAGAATAAGTTAATTACCGGATCTGCGTTATTAGTGGCATTAAGTTTTAATCAGCAAATTAAGGCTCAGGAAGTGATCAGCATTCAACAAGCGGTCGAAAACACATTAAAAAACAATCTAAACATCAAACAAGCCGCATTTAATGCCGCGCTTAGCGAAGAAAATGTACGCCAGTCTAAAAATGCTTTATTGCCTACTGTAAATGGTTCTGTTAACCAATCTATGCAGTGGGGAAGGAGCCAGGTAACATCAGGGTTATTTCTAAATACACAAAATTATACCTTAAACCCTAATGTATCTGCGAATGTGCAGGTATTTGGAGGTGGTGCTCAACTGAATCAGATCAGACAGAATAAGTTATTGCTGGCCGTAGATCAAACCAATGTAGACAAAGTAAAAAATGATCTTATTCTGCAGGTGGTAACCGCTTATCTGCAGGTTTTAAATAACCAGGACCAGGTTAAAGCTACGCAGCAACAATTAGACGTAGCTAATTCTACTTTAAAAAGAGAACAGGCCCTTTTGGATGTTGGTAATAAAACTTTAGCCGATATTTCGCAGGCCAAATCGCAGGCTGCAACCGCTGAACTTAATCTAACCAATGCGCAGAATCAGTTGACAATATCCTATTTAACTTTAGGACAATTAATGGAAATTCAGCCGCCAATGACATTTAAGGTACAGCCGCCATTGGTTAACGAATTGAATAACATTCAGAATAATTATGTGCCAAGTGATATTTACAGCCAGGCTTTAAATACTTTTCCCGATATCAAATTGGCAAGTTTAAATACAAAAGCAGCTGAAAAAGCAATTGATGTAGCCAAAGGTAGTTATTACCCTAAAGTTACTTTTGGAGGAGGTTTAGGATCTTTCTATCAGTACCAGTTTGCTTTCCCTGGAAACAGTCCATTTTTTAGTCAACTGTCTGACAACTTCGGTAAATCAATTAATATGGGTATTTCAATTCCTATTTTTAATGGTTTTACCACCAGGTCGACCGTAAGAAAGGCTAAAATAGTATTCGAGCAGCGCAAAACAGATGAGCAAATCTCTAAAAACAACCTGATCAAAGTAATCAATCAGGCTGTTGCCGATTTAAATGCCGCACAAAGCAGGTATTCTTCTACCCAAAATGCTTTTCAGGCACAAAAAGATGCCTTTTATGTTATCGAGCAACGTTATGCTGTTGGTTTAGTAAACTCTTTAGATTACAGTACAGCACAAACCAATAAAAATAAAGCAGAAATAGATTTTATCTTAGCAAAATACGATTTATTGTTCCGTGCCAAAGTAATTGATTACTATTTGGGCAAACAAATTGTTTTTTAAGAAAAAAACTAAAGCTGGAAGTACTAATGCAGTTCAACATTAATAGCTTTTAACTTTCAAACATTACAACTTTAATACAAACAAACGAAATACAATAAATTATGAAACTGAAGCATGTTATTATTACCATAGTTGCTATTGTAGCTTTTCTAGCTATACTTGCGCTAACTGGAGTTATCGGGGGTAATAAAACCGAAAAAGTAACTACAGAAAAAGCATCAGATAAAACTGTTGTGGAAACCGTAACCGCAAGTGGTAAAATACAGCCAGAAACAGAAGTCAAATTAAGTTCTGAGGTATCGGGAGAGGTGGTAGAATTAAAAGTGAAAGAGGGCGATATTGTTAAAGCCGGTCAATTACTTTGTAAAGTGCGTCCGGATGTTTTACAATCGGGATACGAAAGAACAGTAGCTAGTTTTAATGCACAAAAAGCAAGTGTAGCTGCAGCGCAACAACAGCTTGCCCAAAATCAGGCTAATTTTGTGAATGCTGAAGCTACCTACAAACGTAATGTTGAGCTTTTTAATAAAAAAGTAATTTCAGCTTCAGAGTTCGATTCGGCTAAAGCGGCGTTTTTAACCGCTAAAGCAAATTTGGCCAGTGCAAAAGAAAATGTTACCGGCGCCAAATTTACTTTAGAGCAAACTGGTGCAAATGTTAAAGAAGCGGGTGCTAACTTAGCTAAAACCACTATATATGCACCCGTTGATGGTGTGGTTTCTAAATTATCAATTGAGCTTGGCGACCGTATTTTGGGAACTTCGCAAATGGCAGGTACCGAGATTATGCGTATTTCTAATCTTTCATCTATGGAAGTTAATGTTGATGTAAACGAGAACGACATTACCCGCGTTAAAGTTGGCGATAAAGCTTCGATTGAGGTTGACGCATTTTCTGATAAGAAATTCAGAGGTGTGGTTACCGAAATTGCTAGTTCATCAACAGCAGTGGGTACTGCAGTATCAACCTCAGTAGATCAGGTAACCAATTTTTCTGTAAAAATCAGGATTACCGAAGAAATGGAAGGCAAACAACAATCTATTTTCCGTCCGGGCATGTCGGCAACGGTTGATATTGAAAGCGAATCGTTAACCGGATTGGCTATTCCAATCCAGGCGGTGTTTACTGATAATGCAAAATCGGGTGGTAGCAACAATACCCAGGGCAACCAGGAAAATACCGATAAACAGAAATCGAAACTTACCGACAAAAAGGTAAAGCAATATGTTTACACTTACGATGCTAAAAGTAAAAAAGTTAAAAAAACAGAGGTGACAACGGGTATCCAGAACGATCAGTTCATTATTGTAAAATCGGGTGTTAAAGCCGCAGATGAAGTTGTAACTGGTCCTTATTCTGCCATTCAGAACAAATTGAAAGACGGTATGGTTGTAGAAAAAACAGCTAAAGACCAATTGTTTAGCAAAGACGGAAAGAAGTAGTTTATAAATAATAGCAAGAAATAGTAACTTGCGTTGTTTAAGGTGTATTCCTAAGGTTTAGGGTGTAAGATTTAAGGTATAGTGCATTAAGCCTAACCTTAAGCCTTACACCTTTTGCCTTATATCTTTTGAAAAAGAGTTTTACACCTTTTACCTTAAACCTTTTATATAATCATGGTACCTAAAATAGCAATGATAGGGGGCGGAAGCTGGGCTACTGCCATCGTAAAAATGCTTGCAGATAATTTGTCTGAGAAAGAGATTTTTTGGTGGATGCGTAACGAAACAGCCATTGAACACATTAAAAAATTTAAACACAATCCTCACTACCTCAGTTCTGTTGAGCTAAAGCTCAATCAGGACAATATCTCGTCTGATATCAGTTCGATTATAAAATCAGCTGATTTTGTTATTTTAAATGTTCCTGCAGCTTTTTTAAAGGAAACACTGTCTGCTATAACTCCTGAAGATTTAAGAGGTAAGAAAATAGTATCTGCCATTAAGGGAATCGTACCCGAAGATAACCTGATTATCGGCGAATTTTTGAACGAAAAATACAACATCCCTTATCACGATATTCTTGTGGTAAGTGGCCCCTGCCATGCCGAAGAAGTAGCTTTCGAGAAACTTTCTTACCTAACCATTGCCTGTACCGATGTTGATAAAGCGTCCGCATTTGCCTCGATTTTAAATACACGCTACATTAAAACTAATGTTTCTGACGATATTTTCGGTACAGAATACGCTGCGGTTTTAAAGAATATTTACGCCGTAGCAAGTGGCATTTGCCATGGCATAGGTTATGGCGATAACTTTCAGGCCGTGCTCATTAGCAACGCCATACGGGAAATCGAACGTTTTGTAGATTTGGTTCATCCCATTGATCGAGATATTAAAGAATCAGCCTATCTGGGCGATTTGCTCGTAACGGCCTATTCACAGTTCAGCCGCAACCGTACTTTTGGGAACATGGTGGGCAAGGGATATACCGTAAAATCGGCACAGTTAGAAATGAATATGGTAGCCGAAGGTTATTATGCCGCAAAATGTATGCACATCAAAAACCAGGAGTATAATGTAGACATGCCTATCTGTAAGGCTGTGTATAGCATTATTTATGAGAAACGATCGCCACAGATAGAAATGAAGCTATTGGCGGAGAAATTAAACTAAAATTAGCGTAGGTCAATAATTATAGTGATTTTGATTCTTTTGTAAAGCAGGTTTTGTACCCGTCGGTTAGGGCAGTCCTTCTTTCCGCTATTATCTTTTTGTGAGAGCTTAGTGGAAACATTCTTGTTTGTGTGCCAAAAAGGATAACCGCTGCAATAAGGTTTATTTAACAGAGGACAGTGTAAGGAACAATTAACGCTTTGCCTGTTATAGACGTTTCGTATTTTCTTCTTTGCAGTAAAAGTGTTTTATAGCCCCGGGCGCAGCGGCATCCCTGAAGCGAAGCGGAGGGATATAGCGAAGCACGGGAACAAACCTTAATAAATGCCACTGCACTTGCGCTTCAAAAACAAATCTTTATTTTTTATTGAAAAGCAGGCTCATTGCTTTTCGGTTAGTGCAGTCCTTCTTTTCGCTACTATCTTTTTGTGAGGGTTTAGTGGAAACATTCTTGTTTGTGCACCAAAAAGTATAGCCGCTGCAATAAGGTTTATTTAACAAGACGTAGTATAAGGAACAACCAAACTGATTACCCTGCACTTTAAAAAACATCCTGAAAATTACGTTTCCTAATCTCAAAAAATCCTGTAATAACATTTATTAATAAATACTTTGCTATCAAACAAAAGAGGTGGCGAACTGTTATCATTATCAGTTAAATAAAAATATAGCTGTCATGAAAAAGAAATTAGTAATGGGTTTATTATCAATGGCCTTAATTGGCGGTGTAACCCTTAGTGTGAGCGCACAGGAAAAGAAAAAAACTGAGGTAGGTAAAGCAATAGATCATACCGGAAAAGCAATCGGTAAAGGTGCTAAATCGGTAGGGAATAAAACTGCTGAAGTAGCGGTAAAAGGTAGTTCGAAAGTTGCTGATAAAACCTGGAAAGGCAAAATGGCACCAGATGGTTCTGATGTTTATATCAATGCAAAAAATGAGAAATACTATGTAAACTCAAAAGGAGCTAAAATCTGGTTAAAACCTAGTCAGATTAAGACCAGACCAGCATCAAAAAACTAAGTAAAATGCACTATATCATAAAATAAGTTTTCCTAAAAGTTTGTCAACCTTAGGCTCAATTTGTATTGAGCTTGGATAGGGGAAACATCGAAATGCCTTAAATAATATATGGCACTTCCTAAAAGGTATGATTATAGTCTTAAAACAAAAAATCCCAAGAGGCTTACTCTTGGGATTTTTAATTGATTAAGTTTTTTATTAAACGATTTTTCCGTATAAATCGAAATCTTCTGCTCTGTCAACTTTTACATTAACAAAACTTCCATTAGCAGCGTAACCTGTTGCAGCGTCGATTAAAACTTCATTGTCAACTTCAGGCGAATCAAACTCAGTTCTACCTACAAAAAAATCACCTTCTTTTTTATCAATTAGCACTTTGAAGGTTTTGCCTACTTTTTCCTGGTTGATATCAAACGAAATGCCTTGTTGTATTTCCATGATATCATCAACACGTTGTTGTTTAACTTCATCAGGGATATCATCAACCAAACTATGGGCATGTGTTTTTTCTTCATGCGAGTAGGTAAAGCAGCCTAAACGATCGAATTTGGTTTCGGCAACCCATTCCTTCATTTCTTCAAAATCATATTCAGTTTCGCCAGGATAACCACAGATTAAAGTGGTACGCATAGCAATATTCGGAACTTTATCTCTAATCTGGTTAACAAGATCGATGGTTTTCTGTTTAGTGGTACCGCGACGCATCGATTTTAGCATGTTATCGGTAATGTGCTGTAGTGGCATATCCAGATAGTTGCAGATGTTGTCGCGCTCATTCATGGCGTCTAAAATTTCCATTGGGAAACCAGAAGGGTAGGCGTATTGCAAACGGATCCATTCGATTCCGGGAACATCCGACAGGCGACGCATCAGCTCGTCTAATTTACGTACGCCGTAAAGGTCTAATCCGTAATAAGTAAGGTCCTGAGCAATTAAAATCAGTTCTTTGGTGCCGTTTTTGGCCAGTATTTTAGCTTCGTTAACCAGTTCTTCCATCGGCTTGCTCATGTGCTTGCCACGCATTAAAGGAATGGCGCAGAAAGAGCAGGGACGGTTACAGCCTTCGGCAATTTTGAAATAAGCAAAATGAGAAGGAGTGGTTAATAAACGCTCGCCAATCAGCTCGTGTTTATAGTTAGCGCCTAACTCATGTAATATATTCTGCAGGTCGTTAGTGCCGAAAAAGGCATCCACGTTGGTAATTTCCGATTCCAGTTCGGGTTTATAACGCTCAGAAAGGCAGCCTGTAACTACAACCTTACCAATTTTACCAGCTTCTTTAAGTTCGCTGAACTGAAGGATGGTATCAATTGATTCCTGTTTAGCATTGTCGATAAAACCGCAGGTATTAATTACAACGATATCATCTTTACCCATCTTGTCTGATTCGTGTACAACATTTAAGTTGTTGCCACGCAACTGTCCCATCAACACTTCCGAATCGTATATGTTTTTAGAACAACCTAATGTAATTACATTAATTTTAGGCTGTTTAACTGCGCTTTTACTTCTTACTATTTTGGTATTCATATTGTGTATGATTCCACCGATTATTAACGATTTCGGTGATTAATCTTATGATTGGATTAATAGATTAAGGTTTTTATGCCTATTGTGCTGCTAAATAGATAAGCGTTTTACCTCACAGCTTGTGTTTCCAAAGTTAATCAATAATCCGGTTTTAATTTTGCTCGCTTTTAAGTATGATATAAGTTGACTTTGAAATAACTTAGGTTGATATCCTGTAACCGATTTTAATTCTACAATTACTTTATTTTCAACAAAAAGATCACATCTGAATTTTCCTATTACAATGTTTTCAAATACAACACTGAATTCTTTTTCTGCCGTGTAATTTAAACCTGCCTGTTGAAGTTTAATTTTTAGCGCATTAACGTATATTTTCTCCAGAAATCCCGGACCTAACTGATTATGAACTTCATAACAACAGCCTATAATGGTTTGTGTTAAGGTGTCTTTTTCATATTCGATCATATATAAATCTATATAAAATCTGTGAAATCCACTAATCGGCGTAATCACTTAAATCGGTGAAATCAACCACGAAGTGTTATTTAAATAAACTATTCACAAACTCTTTCTTATCAAAAAGCTGTAAATCGCCTATTTTTTCTCCTACACCGATATATTTAACAGGAATTCTGAATTGATCAGAAATTCCGATTACTACACCGCCTTTTGCCGTTCCGTCTAATTTTGTAATGGCTAATGCATTCACATCAGTAGCTTCGGTAAACTGTTTGCATTGTTCAAAGGCATTTTGTCCGGTCGAGGCATCTAATACCAGTAAAATTTCGTGCGGTGCACCTGGTACTACCTTTTGCATTACCTGTTTAATTTTACCCAGCTCGTTCATTAAGCCGATTTTATTGTGTAAACGGCCAGCGGTATCGATAATTACGACATCTTCGTTACTGGCAACGGCCGATTGTAAAGTGTCAAAAGCCACTGAAGCAGGATCAGATCCCATAGCCTGTGCCACCACCCTTACGCCAACGCGTTCGCCCCAAAGTTTAATCTGTTCAACGGCCGCAGCCCTAAAGGTATCGGCAGCACCTAATACTACTTTTAGCCCCGATTCTTTAAGTTTATGCGACAGCTTCCCAATGGTGGTGGTTTTGCCCACACCATTTACGCCAACCACCATAATTACATAAGGTTTATGGTCGCCATATTCGAACTGACGGAAATCGTTACTGTTGTTTTCAGATAAAAGCAACTGGATCTCATCACGTAGAATAAAGTTGAGTTCAGAGGTGTTAAGATATTTATCTTTGGCAACACGCTCTTCGATCCGTTTGATAATTTTTAAGGTGGTACTTACGCCTACATCAGAAGTTACCAGAACTTCTTCCAGATTATCGAGCACTTCATCATCAACAGAAGATTTTCCTGCTACAGCTTTGGTAATTTTATTAAAGAAACCGTCTTTAGTTTTCTCTAAACCTTTATCCAGTGCTTCCTGAGCTTCAGGTGCAGTTTCTTTCTTTTTGAAAAAATCGAATAAACCCATTAGTTATTTGTATGTTTTTTTTAGGAAATCGGTAGGTGTTTGTGCAGGTATTTTACCGCCTTTGAAATCTTTTGTATTTCTGGTTATAATAAGATCAATCTGATTTAGTTCTGCAGCAGCATTTTGTACTGCATCCTCAAAATCTGAAAAATTAGAATGGATTGCGAAGATGATTGTATCTTTATTAATGCCAAGAATATTTATCGTACTTATAAGCGTAAGAAGAATATCTATTGTTTTAGCGTGACCTATGTTTTTTTTGCAGATGTAATATATATCAGTAAAAGTTGAAGCCAAAATGAATCCATTTATATTTGTGTCATCAATTTTGGTCAGAGCCTTGAAAGAATCATCAAAAAAAGGATGCCTTTTAAGACTTATATCTATAAAAATATTAGTGTCAAATAGAATATTCATTTACTTATGCTTGTCCATAAGATAGTCGTATTTAGCTGTATCCGGATCAATCCCTTCCAAGACTCCGGAAAATTTTTCAAGAAAATCTTTCATCTTCTTTTTTGGTGCATTTTGAATTACTTCATCCAAAATAATCACCTCAACTTCTTTGTTTTTTATATCAAATCCGTCAGGAACAACAATAGTTCCGTTTTCAGAAACTTTTGCTTTAAACTTATACGCTTCCATGGTTATGCTTTTTTCAAAGATAATCAATTATTTCCTAAGGTAAATTTCACTAACAAAAAAAGCCCTTCCGGTTAAAACGGAACGGCCTTTAATATTTTTAATATTAAAAAATATTAACCTTATTTAGATGCAATAGCATCTTTTACGTGGTCGTTGTGTACGATAAGTTCTTTGAATGAGTAAGCACCAGTTTTTGGTGATTTTACCATTGTAATTACTTTCGAATATTCTTTACCTGTACCTGTTTTAAGGGTTGCAACTACTTTCTTTGCCATGTTCTTATAATTTTAATTATTAGATTTGAGATATCAGACATTAGATTTGAGACTTGCAAATGCATTAGTCTTTAAGCTTTGGTCTTTTATTCTTAACCTATTTAATTTCTTTATGTACGGTTACTTTTCTCAATACCGGATTGAATTTTTTCAATTCTAATCTTTCAGTAGTGTTTTTACGGTTTTTGGTAGAAATATATCTAGACATACCTGGCATGCCACTTTCTTTATGTTCAGTACATTCTAAAATAACCTGAACTCTGTTACCTTTTTTTGCCATTTTAATATAAATTGAAAACTGTTAATCTCAACAGTTAATGTTTTTTACAAAAATCCTTTTTTTACGAAACGGTTAATTGCTTCGCTAATGCCCACTTTATTGATGGTTTTAATCGCTGAAGTAGAAACTTTCAACGTAATCCAACGGTTTTCTTCAGGAATATAAAATTTCTGAAGTTGTAGGTTTGGGTAAAATTTGCGTTTGGTTTTAACGTTTGAGTGAGAAACGTTGTTACCTACCATTGCTTTTTTTCCTGTTAAATCACAAACTCTTGACATGACTTGTAAATATAGTTGTTAATATCGTCCGCTTAATTTTTTTAAGAGTGTGCAAATATCTGAATAATAATTGTAAACAGCAATAGCCTAGCTAATTATTTTTATAATTATTCTTCAATAAGTGGAGAAGGTTTGTGTAATGGTTGTTAATGCCCGATATTAAAATCTTCAGATCTTACCTGGATTAAAAATAAATATTGCAAATCAAACGTTCGATATTCATTTTGATACGATTAGACTATTTCTCCTTATTATTATTTATTTAAATTAGCCCCACTAATACAATACATAAGAACGAGCAATGCAAATTACATCTTTCAAGCAATACGAAGAAGATTATAAGAAAAGCGTAGAAAACCCTGAGCAGTTTTGGGGCGAAGTGGCGCAGAACTTTCAATGGCGCAAGCCATGGTTCAAGGTATTATCCTGGAACTTTAACGAACCAAATATCAAGTGGTTTGAAGGTGCTAAACTTAATATCACCGAAAATTGTTTAGACCGGCATTTGGCTACCAATGGAGATAAACCAGCCATTGTTTGGGAACCCAATAACCCGGAAGAAGAAAGTGTTACTTATACTTATAAAATGTTGCATGAGCGTGTTTGCCGTTTTGCCAACGTTTTAAAACGTAATGGTGCCAAAAAGGGCGACCGTATTTGTATTTACATGCCAATGGTGCCGGAACTGGCTATTGCTGTTTTGGCCTGTGCCCGGATTGGTGCTGTTCACTCGGTAATTTTTGGCGGATTTTCTGCTAAATCTATCGCCGACAGGATTAACGATTCGCAGTGTAAGGTGGTTATTACGGCCGATGGTTCTTATCGTGGCAACAAGCAGATTCCTTTAAAAGATGTAATTGACGATGCCTTAATTGGTTGCCCAACCGTAGAAAAATGTATTGTATTAACCCACGTTCGTACACCTGTTTCCATGCTGAAAGGCAGGGATGTATGGTGGGAAGATGAAGTTAAACACGTAAATGATATCTGTGAAGCGGAAGAAATGGATGCAGAAGATATGTTATTCATTCTCTACACATCTGGTTCTACAGGCAAACCCAAAGGTGTGGTGCATACCTGTGGAGGTTATATGGTTTATGCGGGTTATACCTTCTCTAATGTGTTTAATTACCAGCCTGGTGAGGTTTATTTTTGTACAGCCGATATTGGCTGGATTACCGGTCACTCTTATATCATTTACGGACCGCTTTCACAAGGTGCAACTTCTGTGCTTTTCGAAGGGATCCCGACTTACCCAAGCCCATCTCGCTTTTGGGATATTGTAGAAAAACACAAAGTAAATACCTTATATACCGCGCCTACAGCCATCCGTTCTTTAATGAGTTTTGGTGAAGATCCCTTAAACGGCAAAGATCTAAGCTCAATCCGCGTTTTAGGCTCGGTAGGAGAACCCATTAATGAAGAGGCATGGCATTGGTTCGATGAGAAAATCGGTCATGGCAAAGCGCCTATTGTTGATACCTGGTGGCAGACAGAAACCGGAGGGATTATGATTTCGCCTATTGCTACCGTCACACCTACCAAACCTAGCTTTGCCACATTGCCTTTACCGGGTATTCAACCGATTTTGGTAGATGAAAACGGAAATGAAATTGAAGGAAATGGCGTAATGGGAAATCTGTGTATTAAATTCCCCTGGCCGGGCATGTTACGTACTACTTACGGCGACCACGAGCGTTGTAAACAGACTTATTTTTCTACTTACGAGAATTTATACTTTACTGGTGATGGCTGTTTGCGTGATGAAGATGGTTATTATCGGATTACCGGTCGTGTTGATGATGTATTAAACGTTTCGGGGCATAGGATTGGCACCGCTGAAGTAGAAAATGCCATTAACATGCATGCCGGGGTGGTAGAAAGTGCAGTTGTGGGTTATCCGCACGATGTAAAAGGGCAGGGGATTTATGCTTTTGTAATCTACCCGGAAATGCATAGTGAAGCAGAATTATCTAAAAAAGATATATTACAAACGGTTACCCGCGTAATTGGCGCGATTGCCAAGCCTGATAAAATATTGTTTGTTTCTGGTTTACCCAAAACACGTTCGGGAAAAATTATGCGTAGGATTCTGCGTAAAATTGCTGAAGGAGATACAGCTAATTTAGGCGATACTTCTACCTTGCTTGATCCGGGAGTGGTAGAAGAAATTATTGAAGCTGCTAAGAAGCTTTAATAATAGTTTTTATAATGAAGAAGAGGCTTCTCATAAATATAGAATTGTCATCCTGAGCTTGTCGAAGGACCTGTTTTAATGTCTTACAAGGCGTTTCGACAGGCTCAACATGACAAATTCAATTGAATTACAATTTATGAGACAGCCTCTTTCTTGTTTACATGAATTGAGGGTTTTTAATTGATACTTGAAAAGCGAAATATAGATTTGCGATGAAATCGGAATTCTGGTTTATGGTATTAGATCTTTGGTGTTATTTTTTTAATGACTTTTTTTATTTGCTGTTATGATTTTTTTTGTGTTGTAAGTTCTTGATTTGTAGTTATTTGTGTTTATATTTGTTTGGTAACACGCTAGTCTAAATTAACTATGAAGAAAAAATCTTTCTTGCTGCTTATATGCGCGGCAATTCTTTTGTATGGTTCCTGTCAAAAAGATAAAACAATTGAAAAAAAAGCAACTGAAAATGGAACTGGTGTAAAAATCGATAACGGCCCTATCATTGTGGGTGAAACTTCTCCACGATATGTTGTGTTTCCGGGTAGTAAATGGAATAAATCAAATCTTACCTATTCATTTGATAATGGCACAGCAGATATTCCAAATAACGACGAATTTCAGGCTATACGCGATGCTTTTGGTCTAATTTCTAATGTTACAAACTTGTCTTTTACAGAAGTATCAAGTGGGGGAGATATCAGAATAGGATGGTATGTGGGCAATCACGGAGACGGAGCAGGTAATGCTTTCGATGGTGCTAGTGGTGTTTTGGCACATGCCTCATACTACACTTCTAATGCTAGTCACGTTATTTTACATTTTGACGATGATGAGAATTGGTCTTTATCTCCGCTATTTGGAATTGATTTAATGAGCGTTGCTATACATGAAATTGGCCATACCTTAGGATTAGACCATAGCAACGAATCTTGTGCAACCATGAATGCTTTTTACAGTGGAACTAAAAGAAATCTAGCACAGGATGATTTGAATGGTATCAGAGCTATTTATGGAATTAAAGCCATAATAAATCGAGTAAGCTCAAATTGTAATAATTCAATATTTTCTTTAGCATCACTTGGAGACGCTACTATCAACTGGACTATTTCTAATCCAAGTATAGCGTCTGTTATTAATAACTCGAATACAAGTGCGGAAATTGCTTATAACGGTACCAATGGTCGGGCGTTTCTGATTGCAAATATTTCTCTCTCGTGTGGACAACTAATTAGAGATTCTATTGACGTTTCATATGGAGTTGTTAACACTGAAAACAGGAGTGTCTATCTTAACGATGACTGTTATTTTCCCCAAAACAGGCATACTATTATAGGGGCATATAATACAACAGACTTTAAATGGTACAGGCGTGTTTTGCCAAATGGTAGTTTTAGTTTACAACAAACTGGAGGACGTACTTATATAATAAACGGATTTGCAACGCCTAATACCTGCAAAGATTATGAAATAAAAATTGAATATACAAATCCTTGTTCAACGGTAACGCAAACCTATCTGTTCTCGGATTATATCTGTAAATGTGGTAAATTCGATACCGAAAAATAGGCTTTTACAGGTTTTAAGGTGCTGTTTTTCAGTGTATTTATTCAAATAATGATTGGAATCTCATATCGGGGGCACTGTATTGATTTTGAAGACTAAATTTAAAACTGCTGTAAATAAAAGTTTCCCAAAAAGCTTCTGGCTTTTTGGGAAACTACAAAATCAGTATATTTTTCAATAACCTGGGTTTTGAACCAGATTTTTGTTGGCATCAATCTCCCTTTGTGGAATCGGGAATACTAAGCTGGTAGAATTCCATGGTATGTTTCCAATATTTGTTTGTGTTCTTTTAGCATCGTGTAGCGAAAATCCCTCAAAAGCAAATTCAAGTTTCCTTTCATTAAGGATATCTGCTAAAGTAGCAGTAGTTGTGGTTAAGCCAACCCTATCTCTAACTGTAGTTAGATCTTGTAGTGGTGTTATACTGCCAATTGGTGCTGCAGGAGCTAAGCGTGCATTAGATTCTGCCCTGATTAAATACATTTCTGCCAGCCTAATAACCGGAACATTCCCGAATTGATTCCCGAATTTTGCCGTAAACATGTCGTCATCGTCATAAAAAGCATTAATCCTGTCATCATCTGGAGCATAAGTCTCATCAATCCAATCTTGTGATATCACGGCATCTCCACGTCCACCAAAAGTTGATGAACCATAAAACTCATTAAAACCATTAAATCCGGTAAGCGTTGTTACTTGCACAGCAAAAACATCTTCAGTAGAATTGTCTCCAGGTCTTGCGGGCCTTCCACTTTCTGGCATTTTAGGGAAAGCAGCAAGGTATGTACCTGTTAGTTGATAATTTCCAGAAGCAATTACCCGGTTTGCGGCTGACCCGGCCGCGCTGTAATTACCCATTTGTAAATAAAGTCTCGCTAGCATTGCAGCTGCTGCAGATTTAGTTGCGAAAAAACCATTAGTAGCCGGAAGTTTAGCTTCTGCATCTGTTAAATCGGTTATCGCCTGATTGTAAACGGCAGCTACAGTAGCCCTACTTACATAATTCGCTTCGCTTATGAGGTTAGTTGGAGTTAACACAATTGGTACTCCCAAATTCGTGCCTGGAGAACCATCATTGTAGGCTTTTGCAAATACCCTAACGAGTTCGAAATATGCTGACCCCCGGATAAATTTAGCTTCTCCTTCTACTCTACTCTTTTTTTCAGGTTCTACTTTATCAAGGGCAGCAATTACATTATTGGCATCATTAATTGCGGTATATCCTGCAGCCCATACGTTATCAACATAGCTATTTGTTTTTAAAAGCTTTTTATTGATGGCCTGGGTCAGTTCCTCGTAGGTTCCAAACCATTCAATAGCGTCAGTATTTGCTAAGAAATCAGTCATCAAGAGTGGACGTCCACCAAAAAAATTACGGCTACCAAGATCTGAATATGCACCAACCAGTGCACCCTCAACGTCTTTTGAAGTGATCAAAGCATTTTTTTGATCAACGGTATCAATAGGATTTATATCAAGCGGTTTTTTGCACGAAGATAAAGCCATCAAAAACATGCAAGCAAATATGATATTATTTATATATGTCTTTTTCATTTTGATTTTTTTTTAATTATAGGCCGATGTTAATACCAAATGAAATTACACGTGGTTGTGGTGCTGAGTAAAAATCTACACCTTGATTAATGTTTGTGGATTGATAATCGGCATTAACCTCTGGATCCCAGCCTTTATATCCTGTTATGGTAAGCAGATTTTGAGCCGTAGCATATAACCTTAATTTGCTTAATTTAATTTTAGTTAATATTGAAGTAGGGAAATTATAACCAAGTGTTAACGTTTTTAGCCTGACATAAGAGCCATCAGATAAATACCTGGTCGAGTTTCCAATGCCATTACCAGCAAACAAACGTGGCTCTGGAACAGATGTAATATCACCTGGTTTGTTCCAATAGCTCATTTGGTCTACAGTTTGATTATCATAGCCGTTTGAGCCATTAGCGCTCATGTACTGACCACCAGCATTAAAGATTTTATTGCCTTTTACACCTTGAAAAAATATACCTAAATCGAAATTCTTGTATGAAAAAGTGTTGTTTAAGCCGAACGTATATTTTGGATTTGGGTTGCCTGCAAAAATCCGTTGTGCATCGTTAATGTTATTTGTTGTACTTCTGTCTACATTGCCATCAACTACTGTGTTTTTATAATAAATTGCATCGCCATTAGCTGGGTTAACTCCTGCATATTCTGGGATGTAAAAAACACCAATCGGTTGCCCCGCAATCGCCGCATTTATTTCATTGCTATTTAAAATCTGTCCCCCTAAATCTGTAATCTTATTGTTGTTAATTGCTCCTGTTATTGCTGTTGACCATTTAAATGCACCTACAAAATTTTCGGTGTTAATGCCCAATTCAAATCCTGTATTTTTTAATGAACCTAAATTTTGGGTTTTGACAGAAAAACCTGTGGTTTGTGGGATCGGAACGTCCAATAATAAATCGGTAGTATTTTTTTGGTAAAAATCAAAAACTCCTGTTATTCTGTTTTTTAAGATGCCGAAGTCGAAACCAATATCGAGTTGTTTGGTTTTTTCCCATGTTAAATCCGGATTGGCTATTTGCGAAGGAATCTGCCCAGGCAAACCACCATATGCCCCTGTTCCAGCGAATAAACCACGGGCAGAATAATTACCAATTTCGGCATTACCTGTTAAACCGTAACTTGCCCTAAATTTTAATAAACTGATGGTCTCACTTTGTTTTAAGAAATCTTCTTCAGATGCAATCCAGGCCAATGAACCTGCCGGGAAATATCCATATCTATTGTTGGCTCCAAAACGTGATGAACCATCAGCCCTTACACTAAAGCCCACTAAATAACGGTCGTTGTATTTATAATTGGCCCTAAAGAAATAAGACAGAAAGCTAAAAGCACCTTCATTACTGGTTGCAATCACTTTAGTTGCAGCAGAACCTAATTTAATGTAAGAATCACTTGGGAAATCCTGTCCTTCAATGGTGCTGTATTTGGTGGTCGATTTTTGATAACTTGTACCTAAAATAACATCAAAAGCACTTTTCCCGATAGTTGTATTATAACTTAAGAAATTATTAGTATTGGCATTAATTACAAAAGTTGAAATATTTTGCCCGTATCCATTTGATGTGCCTGTATTTCTAAAAGTTAATGAACCATAATAACTTTCTTCGTTTTGATTTAAGTTGTCAATAGAAAAATCAGTGCTGAATTTTAATCCCTTAGCAAGATTTATATTCGCAAAAGCTTTGCCAATTGTTCGGTATACTGTTGCTTTATAAAAAGCATTATCTATACTGATAAATGGATTGTAGTATACCGGATAGTTTGAAGCTGCTCCAGGCAAACTTCCACTTATTAAGCCCGATCTTGGATCGATAAATGGAGTAATCGGCGAAAGTGCTACCGATTGTAGTGGACTTGAAAAGGCATTATCATTTGATAACCTGTTATTAATGCTGTTCGAGAAATTAAGGTTAACACCTACTTCTAAAAAGTCGGTTACTTTATTAGTCAGGTTTAATCGGCCGCTGTAGCGTTTATAACTGTTTCCAATCACAATTCCTTGCTGATCTAGTGCCTGCCCGCCGATGTAGAACTTAGTTTTTTCATTGCCACCTGTTAAATTAAGGTCGTATTGTTGCGTAACAGGTTTGTCTTGAAAAGAAGCAGCTTCCCAGTTCGTGTTCACCTTATAAGTTTGATAATCATTGTTGCCAGCCGAATATCGGTTCAAACGGGCTTCTACACTTTCACTGTAATCATCTAATGCTTCTTGCAACGTTGCATAATCTCCGTTAAGGAAATCCTGGTTGGCAGCGCCTTGCCCAGCTCTACGTTCTAGCTGAACATATTGCTCTGCGTTTAAAAAATCCCTATGGTTAGAAGGGGAGCTTACTCCGCCTAATGCATTAAACTGGACAAGTGTTTTGCCTGCCTTACCTTGTTTTGTTGTAATCAATACTACGCCATTTGAAGCCCTTGCACCATAAATTGCTGATGCCGATGCATCTTTTAAAACTTCAATTGATTCGATGTCATTGGTATTTATATCTGCCAAAGCACTCGTTGATGCAGTAGTACTGGAAAAATCACCAGAAGTAATCGGGATTCCGTCAACAATGTAAAGCGGCTCGCTACCTGCAGTTACTGATGCAGCACCCCTTACCCTAACGGTAATCCCCTGACCTAATTTTCCATTTTGTGCTGCAATTTGCACGCCTGCTGCCTTTCCTTGTAAGGCTTGCTCAAAACTCGTAACTGGTAAGTTCTCCAGATCTTTAGATTTAACAGAGGCTACCGATCCCGTCACATCCCGTTTATTCTGCGTACCGTATCCCACCACAACCACATCTGATAAAGTGTTGTTTTCTTCATCCAGATTTACGTTAATTTTTTGCCCGGTAATAGGCACCTCTTTGGTTTTGTAACCAATAAAGCTAAAAACAAGTGTTTTAGCATCCTCTGCTACGGTTATTTTAAAGGCTCCCGAGGCATCACTCTGCGTGCCGTTAGCTGGTGAGCCTTTTACAAATACGCTAACGCCTGGAATTGGTCCGGAGGCTGACGTAACTTTCCCGGTAATTACCTTGCCTTGTGCGAAAGCAAACGAAATTACACTGAGAGACAAAAGCATACTTAAGAGTAGTTTTTTCATCAAATTAAGGAGTTTAGTTAATAATATGAATAGTTTGTTGAAATGATTTTTTAATATACTTAAAAATATCTGTAAAACCCTGTGGAGTAAAGCAAAATCAGGCCGTTATTTGGTTTTATCAGCTCAAAGCAAAACAAAAAGAGGCGATAACTGTTCTATATTTAGAAATTAGAATATTTTATCATAAAAAATACGAGCATGGATAAGTTAGAATTAAAAGGAAAGTGGAACGAAATAAAAGGTAAGGTTAAACAAGCGTATGGAGATTTAACCGATGATGATTTAAAACATGAAGAAGGCCAGGACGATGAATTGTTAGGCAAGTTGCAACAAAAAACCGGCAAGGGAAGAGATGAACTTGTGAAATGGATTAACTCATTATAGTCACAATTCTATAAGATAAACAGGCGGTCAATTTGGCCGCCTGTTTTGCTTTAAAAAACATTTTTTATGCCCGATATTGCAAGAAGATTTTCCGAAAACCCAATTTTATGTCCAAAAGATCTAAATTCCAGTAGGGAAGGACTGGAAATCGTTTGTCTTTTAAATCCAGGGGTTTTTACATTCGGGGGTAAAACATGGCTGTTAATACGGGTTGCCGAAAGACCTGAGCAAAAACAAGGTATTATTTCTTTCCCTGTATTGAAAGATAATGGAATTGAAATTATAGCCATAGCAGAAAATCATCACGATCTGGATGCTGGCGATCCGAGGGTGATCAATTATCAGGGCGCTGATTATTTAACCACACTATCACATTTAAGGCTGGTTTGCAGTGATGATGGTGTGCATTTTTATCAACCAGCCGGTTATCCTTTATTACAAGGTGAGGGAGAAGAAGAAACTTTTGGCATTGAAGATTGCCGTGTATCCTTAATCGATAACACCTACTATTTAACCTTTACTTCGGTATCTGCGCATGGGGTAGGCGTTGGATTAAGAACCACAAAAGATTGGAAGCGTTTTGAGAAACACGGCATGATTATCCCACCTCATAATAAAGACTGCGCCATATTTGAAGAATGCGTTAACGGTAAATTTTATGCTTTACACCGGCCTAGTAGTGTGGCGCTGGGTGGTAATTATATCTGGCTGGCCGAATCTCCCGATGGAATGCATTGGGGCAAACACAGGTGTATTGTTAAAACCAGGCCTAACCACTGGGATAGTGCCCGTGTAGGCGCCGGTGCAGCACCCCTAAAAACCGCAGAAGGCTGGCTCGAAATCTACCACGGTGCAAACGATAAACATCAATATTGCCTGGGTGCTTTTTTAATGGATTTAAATGATCCATCGAAAGTACTGGCCAGAACTGAAGAACCGATTATGGTACCAACAGCAGATTACGAACTCCATGGTTTTTTTGGCGAGGTGGTGTTTACCAACGGCCACATCGTTGATGGAGATGAACTGACTATTTACTACGGAGCCGCTGATGAATTTGTTTGCGGCGCTAAATTTTCGATAAAGGAGATTTTGAGTGAGTTGAAATATGCTTAGCTGTAATTATGGATGGGGGGTATATGCTTTACAGCCCTAATAGTACCACAAATCTCGTTTTTAAACCGGATTGAAGGGAAGAACCTTTTTTGCGGCCTGGCCGTTTAGGTATTGGGCAAAAAGATCGGATCGGAAAGCCTGAAGAAATGCGAACAAACCTACGGAACACTGCTTTCCCCAACCTTTATTGATAATTAAATATTCATAGCGAAACATCTTTGAACTAGCGTTGGTATTTGGCATTTCAATTTATTTGAACGATTATCCTCTATAAAAGAACTATTTTACCTAAATAAAAAAAGCGATCCCGTTTCCGGGAATCGCTTTGATCTTTCAGCTTTAGACTTTTAGCTTTGGTCTTTCAGCTTAACTAGTATCCAAAAATCTGCTCCAGGCTCAATTTAGTTACCGGACCAAATTTGGCTAAATCGGCCATGTTGATTTTTTTCTCTGACGCAACAACACAATAGTTGTATGGCTTGCCCGAGAGGTTGCTTTGATGGAATGATTTTACATCATTAAACGTTAATGGCTTTAAGTTGGCATATTCATCAATCCTTGAGTCGTGATCGAAACCTAATTTTTTATCTGCCAGGTAGCTGTAGATAATGCCATCTTTAGTAATACGGCTGGTTTCAATACCGTTTAAGGTATTGGCTTTAGATAAGGCAAATGATTTATCAGACTCAGGTAAAGTGGTTAATAACTCATTCATACCCGCTACAGCTTCATTCATTTTGTCGGCCTGTGTGCCTACATAAGCAATAATTGTATTCTCTTTCTCTTTGGTGTTTGGAGAAGAATATACCGCAAAAGTAGAATAAGCCAATGCTTTAGATTCGCGGATGGTTTGGAATACAACCGAACCCATGCCACCACCGAAATAGTTGTTAAATAAATCAATTTTTGCAGCATTAGCCGGATCGTATAAGCCGCCATTGCGTACCCAACGGATTTCTGCCTGTACCATATCGTAATCGGCAAAGTAAACTTTGTTCGAATCGGTTTTGGTATAAACAAATTTCTTAAGCGGTGCCGCATCAGTAAATTCTTTTGCCAATGGATGTGCTTTTACAATATCAGCAGAAAATGCAGGCAATGTTTTAGGCCCGTAATACGTAATGGTGTGTTTGTAATTGGTAAGGTTGTGTAAGATGTAAATCAAATCTGCCGATTTCATGTTTTTGATCTCATCATTAGTTAATCCGTAATTAAAAGGATTATCTGTACCATACTGTGCATAACTCATTAAACCACTTAGAATTGACGATTTATTTAATTTATTGTTTTCCCTTGATTTTAACAAGCGGCCTTTTAAATCTTCTAAAGCTTTTTCGTTTGGTTTACAATGTGCTAAAAGATCTTCAAGTAAAGCCACCGCCTTATCAAAATTCTCTTGTAAACCGGTGATAGAAACGGTAGTTACATCGGTACCTACATTGATGTTATAGCTACAGGCAATATTATAGAATGCTTTGCTGATATCTTCTGCAGAATATTTATCAGTACTTAAAAAAGATAGGTATTGTGCAGCATAAGGCAGCAATTTGTAGTTATAAGAACCCATATCAAAACGGTAACCCATACGGAAAATGCCATTTTCGGTATTTTGTATGGCAATTACATCGGCAATACCTGCTTTACCAAAATTAAGGTCTTTGGTATAATCTAAAAACTTAGGTGCGATCGGTTTTACCGGAGCATCAATAATGGTTTTGGTAAATGCCGAAACTTCGTTAGCATTGGTTTTTACTGCTGTAATTGTAGGTTTTTCTACTTTAACAATGCTTTTGTCTTCGCCTTTGTGTTTTAAGATAACGGCATAGTTATTAATGAAAAACTTGTTGGCAAAATCTACAATTTCCTTTTTGGTTACTTTGGCCATTGCATCGGTTGATGCTAAGGTTTTATCCCATTCTGTGCCACGGTTCTGGATAAAGGCATTCATTGCAAAATCTGCGCGAACGTCGTTATTGTCAAAACTTTGTAGTTCGGCCAATTTAATGTTGGCAACGGTTGCTTTAATCAGGCTTTCGTCGAACTCGCCTTTTTTAAGCAATTCTACCTGCTCTAATAATAATTTTTGGGCATCTTGTAAACTTTGTCCGGCTTTCGGAGAACCAGATAAAATAAAGATTCCATAATCTTTCATGGAGTTATACCCGGCACCTGCACGCAACATTTTTTGTTGCTGGTTAATGTTGATGTCCATTAAACCCGCTTTGCCATTAGATAAAATGCTTCCAATTAAATCTAAAAGTAAACTTTGATGGGTATTTTGGGCAAAGCCCCTGTAGGCAACGTATATATTTTCGGCACTTGGACCGTAAATATCAACCGTTTGCACCTGCGTTAATGGTTTTTCTGGCGCAGGGTTGTAAAGTGCAAATGGTTTAGGAACCATGTAAGCAAAATCTTTGTCGATTTTTTTAATTAAATCATCATAATTAATATCGCCACTCATAATTAAGGCCATATTATTAGGCACATAATATTTGTTGTAATATTTTCTGATTTCGACTAAGGATGGGTTTTTCAAATGTTCAACAGTACCAATGGTGGTCTGTTGGCCGTAGTTATGTGTTGGAAACAATGCATATAACATTTTCTCATACATTTTACGACCATCGTTATCCATGCCAATGTTTTTCTCTTCGTAAACAGCTTCTAATTCGGTATGGAAGATACGGAATACAGGATTTCGGAAACGCTCAGCCTGCACAGCCAGGAATTTATCGATAGCATTTGATGGAAGGTCTTCTTCGTAAACGGTTTCTTCTACAGCGGTATGCGCGTTGGTAGCGTTACTTCCGATCGATTTCATCATTTTATCGTATTCGTTTGCGATAGAATAGTTAGAAGCTTCGCCCGATGTTTTGTCTATTTCTTTATAAATCTCCTTACGTTTGGCAGGATCGGTAGTTTTGATGTACGTTTCGTAAAGTGCTTCGATCTTGTCTAAAAGTGGTTTCTCTTTGGCATAATTTAGTGTTCCAAATTTATCTGTTCCTTTAAATAAAAGGTGTTCTAAGTAATGTGCCAAACCGGTATTGGTGCGCGGATCGGTATTACTGCCCGCTCTTACCGCCATTTTGTAGGTAATATTTGGCTCCTTGTTGTTTTGAGATAAAATTACAGTCAAACCGTTTTTTAACGTATAAAAACGTGTTTTGGTTGGATCGTTAGTTACATATCTGTAGGTAAAGCCTCCAGAAGTTCCTGTTTTCCATTGGTAGATTGTTTGCGCCTTAGCTAAAGAACCTGTAATTAGAAAACAAGCTAAAGTAAATAGTTTGAATTTCATTGTTTGGTTTTGTTTTATGATCATGAGTGCGTACCTGGTAGTTTAAGTATGATCTCAAATACAGCCTTCATTTTTAATAAGTTATTTGTTCAAATATAGATGCTTTCCGGCAGGGAAAGAAATAATTTTAATTTCTAAACTAAAAAGCCAGTAATAAATGGTTTTAGTATAAAGATGATGGTTTATTGTGCCTTGAATTTATAATCTGTATTTTTACGGGCATGACAAAGCAGGGCACAAAACCAAATATTTTAGTTGTAAATGATGATGGGATTACAGCTACGGGGATAAAAAATTTAATGCAAGTAATGCAAGAGCTCGGCAATGTGGTGGTGGTGGCACCAGATAGCCCTCAAAGTGGGATGGGCCATGCCATTACGATAGGTAAACCGATCCGTTTTGATAAGGTTGATCTTTATGCAGGCGTAGAAATGTATAAATGCAGCGGTACCCCGGTTGATTGTGTTAAAATTGCCGTAAATAAGATTTTTAAAGGTAAAAAACCTGATTTATGTGTGTCAGGAATTAACCATGGATTAAATAATTCGATTAATGTACTGTACTCGGGTACCATGTCTGCTGCGGTAGAGGGTGCGATAGAAAGAATTCCATCTATTGGTTTCTCTCTCGATGATTTTGCTGCCGATGCCAATTTCAGTTATACCAAAAAATACATTAAAAATATCTGTGAGCAGGTTTTAGCGAATGGTTTACCTGAAGGTACGCTCTTAAATGTGAATTTCCCGAAAGGCGACAACCTAAAAGGGGTTAAGATTTGCCGCCAGGCCAATGCCAAGTGGATGGAAGAATTTGATGAAAGAACAGATCCTTACAAACGCCCATATTATTGGCTAACGGGTGTTTTCGAAAATTTCGACAAGGGAGAAGATACCGATGTTTGGGCATTGGAGAACAATTATGTTTCTATTGTTCCGGTTCAGTTTGATTTAACAGCGCACCACGCCATACAAACTTTAAACAGCTGGAGTTTTATAGGTAATAACGATCCGAAAACTGCAGGCACTAAAGTTTCGGCACCCGATGGCATTAATTTAGGTTAAGCGCTTGCCATTATGATTGATCGGTTAAAAAGATTAAATAATTCGGTGTGGATAGGTTTGGGCATTGGTTTGCTTGTACCGGTAATATTTTGCTCAATTGCCTGGTACATCATTCACCATCTGGCTTCCCTGGCAAAAGCAGATTTGTTATACATTGGAGGCATTGCCATAAATGCTTATACCATGCAATACTTTTTTAAATACAACAAAGAAAATATAGGCAGGGGTATATTGGCCGCAACGTTTTTGTGTGCTTTTGTATTTTTTGCATACAAAGTTTTTTGACTAAACGCAGAAACGGAATAGATCGGTTCGTCATCCTGAATTTATTTCAGGATCCTAATGTTAGTTGCTTTAAGATTCCCGCCTGCGCGGGAATGACGATCACTTTTTATCTTGCCGTTAATGACAGATTTGCTGTAAAATTATAATTATGAAGTACTACCTCGTAGCCGGAGAAGCCTCAGGCGATTTACATGGCACCAACTTAATGAAAGCCTTAAAAGCTGAGGATAGCGAAGCGGTGTTCAGGTATTTCGGAGGCGATAAAATGCAAGCCGAAGGAGGTGAACTGGTTAAACATTATGCTGATATGGCCTTTATGGGTTTTACTGAGGTGATTTTAAATTTGCGTACCATTTTCAGAAACCTCAAAGCCTGCAAGGAAGATATCATAAAATGGAAGCCCGATGTTTTGATTTTGATCGATTTTCCGGGTTTTAACTTAAAAATTGCTGAATTTGCAAAGGCCAATGGCATAAAAGTATGTTATTACATCTCACCCAAGGTTTGGGCCTGGAACCAGAAACGGGTGCTGAAAATTAAAAAGGTTGTGGATCAGATGTTCTGTATCTTGCCCTTCGAAGTAGATTTTTACCAGGAGTGGGGAATGCAGGTAGATTACGTTGGCAACCCACTGTTAGATGAAATTGCACAGTTTACCCCGGATGTAAACTTTCGCGAAAAGCATCAATTGGGAGACCAAAAAGTTATTGCCTTGTTGCCCGGCAGTAGAAAACAGGAAATAGAACGTTTACTCCCGGTGATGTTAAGCATTACTGAAAGTTATCCCGATTGTGTATTTGCCATTGCTGCTGCACCAACCTTTACAGAAAGTTATTATCAGCAGTTTACGGGCGACAAAAAAGTTCAATTACTTTTTAACAATACCTATAATTTATTGCACCATGCCCATGCTGCAATTGTTGCTTCAGGAACGGCCACGTTAGAAACTGCTTTGTTTAAAGTGCCGCAGGTGGTGGTTTATAAAGGAGGCACAATATCAATTGCCATTGCACGGATGCTGGTGAAAATTAAGTTTATTTCACTGGTTAACCTGATCGTAAACAAAAAGATTGTTACCGAACTTATCCAGGAAGATTGTAACACTCAAAAAGTTGATGAAGAGCTTAAAATTATCATGGCAGGAGCTGGCAGGAGCGGGATGTTAAAAAATTACGATGAGTTGCTTTTACTCATGGGTAAACCTGGTGCTTCTGCAAAAACGGCCAGATTGATTGTCGGAAAGTTGAAAAAATAAGGTTTTAAGAATAAAATATACCCAATGATAGGTATTGGCTATGTTTTAAACGGGGGTTATTTTTAAATAAAAAATTAACATCATGATTAAAGCCTCAACGATTGCCCTCTTAATTGCCATTTTTTTTATTTCCAATAAATCAATTGCACAGGATAAGCCTGGATATAAGACTGTAGAATTAGATTCCGTTTTATATGATAGCCTTAGCGGAAAGATTAAATATTTTGTAGATAGAAACCGGAATAATTTCAGTTTCAATGAAGATATTGCCTCTTCTGTTTTTTTATCAAAAGCTTCGTTTATTGCGAATAAGCGATGGATGACTAAAAGTGATTTTTCTGACAGGAAAAGCTTAATTTTAGATGCTAAAATAAGCCCATACATTAATATTTCTCCGTTTAACTGGACCATAGGTTTAAATAAAAAGAAGGGCAGTTACCTCATGTTTG
The DNA here is from genome assembly GCF_003664035.1 of Pedobacter alluvionis. Classification (GTDB taxonomy): domain Bacteria; phylum Bacteroidota; class Bacteroidia; order Sphingobacteriales; family Sphingobacteriaceae; genus Pedobacter; species Pedobacter alluvionis. The sequence goes on along the minus strand of NZ_RCCK01000011.1, from coordinate 431,925 downwards.
CGCTTTATTTCAATCCTGAATTTGAAGTCCGGATTTTTAATAATGACAAATCGGTTGGAGATAGTTCATTACCTGTGCGTACGGCATCATCCCGGCCCGGAGGTGAGTTATTCATCAGTCATAATAAACTTTACAAACAAGGCCGGAAGTATAATTTTGGCTTTTCTGTTAAAGGTTATCACCATTCTAACGGGCAGGATGGAGAAGAGTTTAATAGCACCGATAAAGCTTGGGGGAAAAAAGGATATTTTAATACCTACAACGGTAATTTTAGTGATGATTTTGTAGTCGAATTGAATGGACTCATGTTTATTAAAAATGCAGGTAATACCATCAACCAGTATTTAAAATTTGGTTATGGACAATCATCAGGATTGGCACCTGGAATGGAAAAGTATCATGTTTATGGTACTAATAAGTTTAATTTATTCTATTCTCTCAAAAGTTCGAAGAATTATAAACGCACCATTGTTGATCATGAACAAAAAAAGATATATGACATTACACGATATAATCCGATAGAAAGCTTTAGAATAGAATTTTTTGCAAGTTTTATCACCAACCAGATGAATGTTGGTCCAATTTATAATTTATCCAAAGCAACATTCCAGGATCGGATAAATTTTCATTCTACTGTGCACTACAGGGTGCGTGGCTTTAGTGCAGCCGGATTGTTTATAGAGGGTGGTTACTATGGACAAGATACATACAATGCCTATTTTCAGCGGTCAGCCTGGTTTGCAAAAGCCGGTCTTAGTTTTGGATTATTTAACTACCACAAGCGCGCTGATGATCTTAAATAATGAAAAATTTTAATTTAGTATTTAACCCAGTTTTTTAAATATTTATAAATTCCTGCACTTGTTTATTAGTAAAGTTTAGTTTTACCTGTAGCGTAACATTTTAATGTGTTTTCAATTTTTTTTAAAACAAAACCGCATTTAAGTCGTTACTAAATCGTTTTGCGGAAAACTTAATCATAACTAATTAATCTCATAGCTCTTATTAATTTGGTGAAATTTGGCCGCATTGCGTAACTAATTATAAACTAAACTAGTGAGTGCCAATGAAAAACATTTTACTCAGGACGACAGGATTTCTATGCCTTGTCCTATTGTCATGCCCCCAGTTGTTTGCGAAAATTAAGAGCGAAAAAAAGAATTTTAACCGCTATTATTTTCAGCAGGATACAACTAAAAAACAAGACACAACAAAAAAAGCCCCGGTGGCTAAACCTGCTGATTCGGTAAAGGTACCACCAAATCCGCTGGGTGGCTCACGTCCGGTTACTACGCCGGCACCAGTACCAGCTGCAACAGCGCCTGCTACACCGGCAAGCACAGCTCCTGCAGCATCAGCAGGGCAAAAAACAATCACCGGTACCGTTGTAGACGAGCAGAAAATCGGTTTACCTGGCGTTGGAATTAAGATCCAGGGCAAAACAGGTGGTACCGTAACACAGGAGAATGGCAAATTCAGTATCAATGTTACTGCCCCAACCGATGTGCTCGTATTTAGCTATATCGGTTATCAATCTAAATCTGTTCCTGCAGGGAATGGCGCCGCCCCATTAACGATCAATCTTGCACCATCAGGTGCTCAGAATTTAAGTGATGTTGTTGTGGTTGGCTATGGTACTATGAAATCTAAAGAAGTTACTTCAGCAGTAGCTCACATAGATACTGCCCAGTTTCGGCAGAGTGGCGCCCGGAGCCCACTTGATTTGATACAAGGTAAAGTTGCAGGTTTGAACATCACCCGGGCTGGGAGTTCGAACCCAAACTCAGGACCAAGTGTGCAGCTCCGTGGTGTGGTTTCAGTTGCGGGTAGTGCCAGTCCGCTTTATGTAATTGATGGGATTCCGGGCGGTAATCCGGATTTGCTTCAACAGGATGATATTTTATCTGTTGATGTATTAAAAGATGGGTCTGGAGCAGCCATTTATGGTACAAGCGCAAACGCGGGGGTAATCTTAATCACAACAAAAAAAGGCAAACCCGGACCGCCAACCTTTAATTACTCGAGCTACATTCGTAAAGAATTTATTCAAAACAGATTAGATTTTTTATCAGCAGAAGAATTTAGGGCAAAAATCAATTCAGGAGAGATTAATGCCCGTGATTACGGTGCAAGTGAAGACTTATATGGTTCACTGATCAACCGCGATAATTTATCGCAAAATCATAATCTTGCGCTATCAGGTGGTACTGATAAAACGAGCTATCGCGCGAGTTTAAACTACCGCGATTTACAAGGTATTGCTTTAGAAAACGGAAGGAAAGAATATACGGGCAGATTGAATATCAATCAAAAAGGCTTTGATGATAAATTGAATATCCAGCTAAACTTAGCTACAAATATTAATAATGCGAATTTGCTATCTAATGGAGCAACATCAGAATTTTTTAATAACGAGCTAAACAGAAGTGGTTGGGAGGAAGAGTTAGGTAAAAATCCGACTAAGCCAATTTACAATCCGGATGGTTCATATTACTACGATAATCAAAGTACAAACCAATATGCCAGATTATTTAATAACACCAGTTACCGCAAGCAGCAAACAACATCAGCAGATTTAAAAGCTGATTTTGACATTACTAAAGGATTAAAAGCAAGTGTTTTCGGATCTATGCAGCGTGACAATTATTTAGATGGTGGATATGCAACCTTAGCAAGTGAAGATTCTTTCGAGAATAGTGATTACCCTAGTGGCGGTTATGCTTTCAAAAATAATTTCCTTTCTCAGGCCTATGCCTTTGAGCCCACTTTACAATATAATACAGTTGTTGCAGATAAACATTCTTTTACTGCATTGGCAGGTTATAGTTATCGTTACAATATAGAAGAAGGTGCTAGAATGAGTACCCGAGGTTTTCTAAACGATCAGTTCAATGAAGATAACATGGGTGTTGGACAGGCATTAGCAGATGGAAAAGCGTCAATGGGCAGTTATAAAAACGACAATACGCTAATTGCATTTTTCGGAAGAGTTAACTACGCGTTTGATAATAAATATTTGTTGCAATTAATTTTGAGGCGTGAAGGTTCTTCCCGTTTCGGTGATAATAACAAATGGGGAAATTTTCCAGCAGTATCATTAGGTTGGAATGTTACCGAAGAAAAATTCATGGAAAACGTAAAGTGGGTTAATTATTTGAAATTAAGAGCAGGTTATGGTGTAACGGGTAATTCCGGTTTTGCAAATAATGCATCAAGGGTAACACTCGGTCCGGGTGGAAAATATTTATATCCTGATGGCAGTTATCGCGAAACTTATGGGCCAACACGTAACCCAAATCCATTTTTGAAATGGGAATCGAAACGTGAAACCAACATCGGGGCCGATTTTACATTGTTCAATAGCAAGTTAACAGGTTCATTGGATTTGTTTGATAGAACAACTAAGGATTTATTAGATCTTTACACTACACCTCAACCACCATATATCCAAAGCCAGATTTATGCCAACGTGGGTAATATTTCTTCAAGAGGTATCGAACTTGCTTTAAGTTATCAAGCGATCAAAACCAAGGATTTTACCTTCAGCATGGATTTTACAGGAAGTACCATTAAAAACACTTTGAATTCTTATTCGAATGATGCTTTTGCAGTTAAGTTTAAAACATTTGGTGGTATTGGTGGTGCAGGAGATTTGGGTGATGCCATTACCACTTATGAAGGGGAAGATGTAGGTATATTTTATGGAAAGCGTTTTGCCGGTTTTGATGCTGATGGAAAATGGCTTTTCTTTAATAGAAATGGACAAGCCGTTCGCAATGATCAGATCAACAATTCTAAAGATAAAAACTTAACAGATCTTGCTCCTCTGGGAAATGCCATACCTAAATATTACGCTTCATATACAGCGAATTTTACTTATAAAAACTTTGATTTTAGGGTTTTTCTAAGAGGTAAGTTTGATTATAAAATTTTAAATACTACCGCATTAACATACGGAAACCCTTTTGTTACGGGTTCTAACTATTTAAGAGATGCTTTTGGGAAGTATAGTGAAATCAACGATACTTTTATGTATTCTGACTATTACCTTGAAAACGGAACCAATGTTAAGATTGATGAGGTGACTTTAGGCTATAACTTTAAGTTAAAAACGAAGTTCATCCGTAATCTTCGGGTATATGCTACAGGTCAAAATTTAGCTACAATAACTGGTTACTCAGGTAACGATCCTGATTTCGTACAAGATACCGGCTTAGGTCCGGGTATTGATAGTCGTGGTGCTTATCCGAGTACAAGATCATTCCTTTTTGGTGTTAATGTAGGATTTTAATAAATAATAAAATGAAAAATAAATCAATCATATATACAGCCCTTGCACTAGTGGTAAGTATGGGTTCTGCCTGTACTAAATTAGATGAAAATGCATACGATGTTATCCCGGCTGATAAATTCTACTCTAATAAAAACGAAGTTGTTTCTGCTGTTTTAAGGCCATATACTCATGCGAACGCCTGGGTTACGCCATCTGGACAAGATGGATGGTGGCGATTGGCCGAACTTTCAGCTGATCAGTTGGCATGGCCAACAAAGGGGCCACATGGTGAAGACGGTGGTAAATGGAAAAGATTACATTACCATACCTGGACGGTTGATGAAGGAGGTATCAATAATGCATGGTCTCTGATGTACGGAGGGGTTGGTTTTTGTAATGATGCCATTGGAAACATCGAGAAGAGAGATATTGCGCAGATGGGCATTACCCAAGAGGAAAAGAATGGCTATGTTGCAGAACTGAAACTACTTAGGGCATTTCACTATTTAAAGTTGATGGACTTGTTCGGTAATATTCCAATTGCGACAGATCTGGTTGATCCATCAAATCCTGTATTGCCAAATACTACTGCAAGGAAAGATGTCTTTATCTTCATTGAAAAGGAAATTAAAGATAATATCAATAACGTACCTAAGCTGGCAAAATCGCAACTTGGCAGAATGAGCCAGGCAAGCGGTTACGCCATGTTGGTAGAATTGTACTTAAACGCAGAAGTATGGACAGGCACGCAACGTTGGGATGATTGCATCATGGCAGCTGATAAATTAATTAATAATGAGGCGGGTGGTCAAAATGGTAACATGGCGCTTGATCCAAATATTACAGATCAATTTAAAAACACAAATGATCAATCAAAAGAAGTTATTTTCTCAATTGCTTATGATTTTACCAGAGCTAAATTTGAACCATCGTGGACAGGCGAATTTTATCATTTTGCACAACGTGACATCTATGGCGGCGGCAGGAATGGTAACGATGGCATAGTTTTAATCCCGGGAGTTTATGAAAAATTTGAAGCTGATGATTTACGTAAAACTAGCTGGTTACTGTTTGGACCTCAGAAAAAGTTCTCTGATGGATCCGATGTTCAAGGTACAGTAGAGTATGCAGGCAAACCACTTGTATTTGTCGATAACATTCAAAGAAATTCGAAAAATTCTACCGTTAGCAATATGAGTGAGGGAGAAGAAAATAGTGGAGTACGTTTTAATAAATATAAACTGGGCAATTCTATTCCAGGAATTGTAAATGGTGTAAGAGTAGAACCTGATCCAAATTATAACAATACCGACTGGAATGTTTACCGGTTAACATGGATCTATTTTGCAAAAGCTGAAGCCATTATGCGTAAAAATGGTGGTGTTGCCAATGCAGATGCGCTTAAGCTCATCAATGATTGTAAATCTAGAGCTTATACGTCGGCAGTTTGGGCTAACAAAGCTTATACCGCAACTACCCTAACGCTTGATGAGTTATTGGAAGAACGTGGTAGAGAATTTATATTCGAAGGTTTTAGAAGGGACGATTTGATTAGGTTTGGAAAGCTTACAGCTGGAAGCTGGTGGGATCATAATCCATCCTCATCATTTAAAACATTATATCCTATACCGCAAAGGCAAAGAGATTTAAATGTTAAACTGACTCAAAACCCTGGTTATTAATTTCAATACAAAAGGCGCTTTAAACAGCGCCTTTTGTTGTTTTAAGCCTTATCATTCAGGTTGTGCCAACCATTAATAACTGTTTCTAAAACGATTAATATAAAAAATGTTAAATTGCGCTTTTAAAATTGGCAAAAATTTAAAAGCTGCAATTTTTATTTAGCTTTGAATTGATTAACACAAAAGAAATCCAACCAAATGAAATCGCTTTCTATCAAAGATATAGCCGTAAAAGCCAATGTATCCATTACCACAGTTTCATTCATTATTAACGGTAAAGCAAAAGAGAAATCGATAAGCGAAGCAGTTATAGAGAAAGTAGAAAAAATTATCGAAGAAAGTGGTTATAAACCCAATCAGATTGCAAGAAGTTTAAGAACCGGTAACTCCAATATCATCGGCCTGATTATCGAAGATATTTCCAATTCATTCTTCTCCAGGATTGCCAGGCTAATCGAAGATAAAGCTTATAAAAGAGGATATAAAATTATTTATTCCAGTACAGAAAACAGTATTGAGAAAGCGAAAGAACTGATCAACATGTTCAAATCGCGAAAAGTTGATGCTTATATCATCTCCCCTATAAAAGGAATAGAAGAAGATGTAAAAATGCTGTTAGAAGATGGCAATCCGGTAATCTTTTTTGATAGGAAACTGACTGATATCAATACCAGTTATGTAGGGGCCGATCATTTTAATGCCTCATACCAGTCAATACAGCATTTTATCGATCAAGGTAAAAAGAACATCGCCCTGGTAACTACTGATATTAACGTGGAGCAGATCATAGAACGTTATGATGGCTATAAAAAAGCATTAGAAGATCACGGAATCAAGTATGACGAGAACCTTGTTTTAAAGATCCATTTTAACCAGGAAGAAAGCGAAACCATTACTCAGATTAAGGAACTTTTCGATAATAAAAAAATTGATGCAGTATTATTTGCGACCAACTATCTGGCAATTAGTGGCTTAAAAGTATTGAAAAAGATCAATAAGACCATTGGCGACGACTTTGCTGTTATTGCATACGATGACCATGAAGCTTTCGAACTGCACACACCTGGTATTTCAGCAATTCAGCAACCCCTTGAAGAAATTGCAGAGAATGTAATTAAGCTGATTCTTAAACAATTGTCGACCAAAGCCAAACCCGAAAACCAGGAGATCATTATTCCGGCTAAATTAATTATCAGGGACTAATTTTGGTAGCTTAAATGTTACATTAAGCTATTTTAATATGACTTTTATTTCTCTAATATTGAATTAGTAAAACGTTTTACTTTAATCACTACTGAATAGTATCAATCCAGCAGTCATTTAATTTTTTTATTTCCAGAATAAGAAATTGTCTGAAAGAATTTGGTAAAACGATTTATTAATGAAACCAAATATTTAATTATGAGAAAACTTTCCTTAGTAGCACTTTGTCTTTTTTTTAATTTAATTTCAAAAGCTCAGGATAAGGCACCCGCTTATCCATTAATTACGCATGATGCCTATTTCAGCATCTGGTCTTTCGGCGATGGACTTAACCAATCGGTTACCAAACATTGGACAGGGAAGGAACAGTCTTTATTAGGTGTAATAAATGTTGATGGTAAATATTACCGGTTTCTGGGTGAAAAAAGTAAAACTTTTAAGGATATACTTCCGGCGGCTGATGCATTAAAATATCAGGCCAGTTATAGCTTTGATAAAGTTGAAGCCGGTTGGGAAAGCAGTACATACAATGATCATGACTGGAAAAAAGCCGAAGCTCCTTTTGGAGACGATAATTCTGCCAGAACAAAATGGAAGAGTGATGATCTTTACTTCAGAAGAACCTTCAATGTGGCCAAAGTATCGGCCGCAAAAAAATACCTTAAACTCAATCACGATGATAATGTAATTGTTTATTTAAATGGGAAAGTAATTTACAAAAAGAACGGATGGGTTTCTGATTATAGCTATTTACCGATTGAAGATGGCATTTTAAAAACAGGAAAAAATGTACTCGCTATCCATTGCAAAAATACGGCTGGTGGCAGGCACCTGGATGCAGGGATAGTTGAAGAAGAGGAAGATCATTTAAACATTGCTCCAGCCACTCAAACCAATGCATCCATTCAGGCAACTACAACCAAATACACTTTTAGCTGTGGCCCGGTAGAATTACAGGTCGCTTTTACCTCCCCATTATTGCTGAATGATATTAAATTAACCGCAAGGCCAATCAGTTATATTAATTACACCGTAAAATCTACTGATGCCAGGCAGCACAGCGTAGATATTTTCTTTGGGGCATCATCAAACCTGGCTGTAAATACACCAAACCAAAGCGTTTCGGCTTGGAAGAGTTCTAAAAACAAGCTCTCTATCCTAAAAACAGGAACCGTAGAGCAGCCAGTACTAAAGAAAAGGGGAGATGACCTGCGCATTGATTGGGGTTATTTGTACGTGGCCGTTCCAGCCAGGTTTAATGCTACTCAATTTATTGCTACAGAGAACGAAAGCTTAAAAAGTTTCGTTGATTCCAGATATCCAAAACAAGCACAGCTTTTAAATGCTAAAACGTTAAATTTAAGTAGCGTTATTCCTTTCGGTTCGGTTTCTGCCACACCCGTAGAAAAATATATGATGTTGGGATATGACGACCTGAAATCGGTTGAATATTTTGGCGAAAAGCTGAAGCCAGTTTGGAGACTTTCGGGTAGTCAACAATTTGAAGATCAATTGGCCGAAGCCGATGCCCAATACACTTCGTTAAAAACCAAGTGTGCCACTTTTGATGCTAAATTATACGCCGACGCAGAAAAGGCCGGTGGCAAAGCGTATGCAGATCTATGTAAACTGGCTTATCGACAGGCTATTGCAGCACACAAAATTGTATATGCACCAAATGGCGACATCCTTTTTCTATCCAAAGAAAATTTCAGTAATGGTTCTATCAATACGGTTGATGTGACTTATCCTTCAGCACCGCAATTTTTAGTGTACAATCCCGAATTGTTAAAAGGCATGCTGAATGGTATTTTTTATTATTCTGAAAGTGGAAAATGGAAGAAACCATTTGCTGCACACGATTTAGGCACTTACCCTTTAGCCAATGGCCAAACCTATGGTGAAGATATGCCGGTAGAAGAAGCAGGGAACATGATCATTTTAACCGCTGCCATTACCAGGGCAGAGGGCAATGCAAAATATGCCGAAAAACACTGGGAGGTAATGTCTGTATGGGCAAACTATCTGCTGAGAGAGGGTTTCGATCCGGCCAATCAATTATGTACTGATGATTTTGCCGGTCATCTGGCCAGAAATTCGAATTTATCGGTAAAAGCCATTGTAGCTTTAGGCGCTTATGCACAAATGGCGCAATTGTCTGGTAAAACGGATGTAGCTAATAAATACAGAACAGCTGCCTTACAAATGGCGCAAAACTGGATGAAAATGGCCGATGATGGCGATCATTATGCTTTAACCTTTAATGATAAAAATACCTGGAGCCAGAAATACAACCTCGTTTGGGATAAATTGTTAAAACTTGATCTCTTTCCTAAAGAAGTGTACAAAAAGGAGATTAACTTTTATTTAACCAAACAAAAAGAGTACGGATTACCATTAGATAGCCGCAGGACTTACACTAAATCGGATTGGATTATGTGGACTGCGACTTTGGCCGATAACGAAGCCGATTTCCAAAAATTTATAAATCCAATATATCGTTATGCTGCTGAAACAGAAAGTAAAGTGCCATTGAGCGACTGGCATGAAACTACTAATGGCCAAATGACAGGTTTCCAGGCGCGGAGTGTTGTTGGCGGTTACTTTATCAAAATGCTGGCCGACAAATGGAATATTAAATAATAACATCAATCAGCTTTTCTTGCAACCACTTACTTAAGCAGGCAAAAGCTGATTTTAAATATACAGTTGATTTGTATCGACTGAAAAGAACCAACAAACACACAATGAAACTTAAATTAATAGCATCCATTTTATGCTGCCTTGCTGCCAAAGGGTTATTGGCGCAGCACAAAGATTGGGTTCACTATGTGAACACGCTGCAAGGCACCAACTCTAAACACGAACTTACCAGAGGAAATACTTATCCAACAACAGCACTACCGTTTGGTATGCACACCTGGACTCCACAAACGGGTAGAAATGGCGATGGCTGGAAATATCAATATTTTAAAGATAAAATAAGAGGCTTTCAGCAAGCGCACCAATGCAGTTCGTGGACAAGAGATTATGCTGTATTTTCTTTAATGCCTGTGGTAGATGAACTGATTGTAAGTGAAGACAAACGCGAAACCAAATTCAGTCATCAGAACGAGATTGCTAAGCCAAACTATTATAAGGTAACATTCGAAAATGATATCACGACCGAAATTTCGCCGTCAGAACGTGGTGCACACCTCAGGTTCAGCTATCCAAAAGGCAAAAGAAGCTTTTTAATTTTAGACGGATACAACAGGTTAAGTGGTGTACAGATCTATCCCAAAGAAAATAAAATAACGGGCTGGGTAAACAATGGCGAAGGTTTTAAAAGAGGTTGGAAAAGTTATTTTGTAATTCAGTTCGATCAACCGATTAAATCTTACGGCACCTGGGAGAACAAACGTAATACCATTGCGAAAGATTCGATTTCAGCTGAAGGATTGGGTAAAGGCGCATTTGTACAGTTCGAATCGGGTACAAAGGTGCAGGTAAAAACTGCTTCATCTTACATCAGTTTGCAACAAGCCGAACTTAATTTAAAAAGAGAGTTAGGCAACGATAAGACTTTAGAAGATACCAAAGCCAATGCTGCTGCGGTATGGAATAAATCGCTGGGTAAGATCGAAGTAGAAGGCGGATCAAAAGCAGATATGCAAACTTTTTATTCCTGCTTTTTTAGGGCAAGTTTATTCTCCAGAAAGTTTTATGAAATAAACAAAGCGGGTAAACCATATTACTTTAGTCCGTATGATGGTAAAGTGCACGACGGCTATATGTTTACCGATACGGGTTTTTGGGATACCTTCCGGGCGCAGTTTCCACTAAATACACTGTTACAGCCAGAAATGCATGGTCGTTACATGCAAGCCATGCTCGATGCCTACGAACAATGCGGTTGGTTGCCCTCATGGTCATTTCCCAGTGAGGCCGGAAGTATGATTGGTAACCATGCTATTTCTTTGTTAGCCGATGCCTGGGCAAAAGGAATCAGGACATTCGATCCGAAAAAGGCTTTGGATGCCTATTACCATGAAGCAATGAACAAAGGTCCCTGGGGGGCGGCAAATGGTAGGGATGGGGTAACCGAGTATAACCAGTTAGGTTACGTTCCTTATCCAAAATATAGAGAAGCTACCGCAAAAACATTGGAATATGCTTACGATGATTATTGCGCTTACACTTTAGCCAAAATGATAGGCGATAAACATTATATGGAGGTTTTCGAGAAGCCAATGTTCAATTATAAAAATGTTTACGATCCGGCTACCCGTTTTATGAGGGGAAGGAATGCGGAAGGTAAGTGGTCGCCAAATTTCGATCCAACCGAATGGGGAGGCCCATTTACTGAAGGAAATGCCTGGCATTGGCAATGGTCGGTTTTTCAGGATACCAAAGGTTTAATTAATTTGATGGGCGGAAACAGCAATTTTATCTCAAAACTAGATTCTATTTTTAGCGAACCTAATAAAGTAAATGTAGGTTCGTACGGCGGCATGATTCATGAAATGACAGAGATGGTGATGGCCAACATGGGGCAATATGCACATGGAAATCAGCCTATCCAGCACATGGTTTATTTATACAATTATGCCAACCAACCATGGAAAGCACAATTTTATGCCCGTGAGGTGATGCATAAACTGTATGATGCAACAGAAAATGGTTATCCGGGAGACGAAGACCAGGGGCAAACCTCTTCGTGGTATGTATTAAGTGCTCTGGGCTTTTACAGCGTAACGCCAGGTACTGGTGAATATGTTTTAGGGAGCCCGATGTTTAAAAAAACAACCATCAACCTGGAAAATGGCAAAAAATTCGTTATTGAGGCACCCGCCAATAATGTTGCCCATGTTTATATAAAATCGGCAAGCTTAAATGGTAAAAATTATACTAAAAATTTTATAAACCATAGCGATTTGTTAAAAGGAGGGGTGTTAAAATTGGAGATGAATGTTAAACCTTCGTTAAATAGAGGGGTATTGGAAGAAGATAAGCCATTTTCACTCAGTAAATAGATATTGAATTACTACTTTTGGCGAATTGGTTCAGATTAATAAAGAATAGATAACAGAAATATATATAGAATGGAAAAGCCTGTTGCATTAGGTGTAGATATTGGCGGCTCGCATATTACGGCCGCATTGGTGGATTTGGAAACAAGAACTTTAGTGAAGGATTCCATCAAGCGTAGCCCTGTGGATTCGCAGGAGAGTAAAGAAGTGATTTTATCCGCATGGTGCGATATCATCAATAAGGCTTTTAAAAATATTAAAAACGGCAATAGGAATGTGGGAATAGCCATGCCAGGCCCCTTTAATTATAGTGACGGCATTTCACTAATTAAAGATCAGGATAAGTTTAAATCACTTTACCAGATCAATGTAAAAGAAGAATTGTCTGAAAGATTGGATATTCCTGCCGAGAATATCCACTTTATAAACGATGCAGCAGGTTTTTTACAAGGTGAGGTTTTTGCTGGTGCTGCCAAAGGAAATGTGAGTGTTTTGGGCTTAACGCTTGGTACCGGACTGGGCTCATCACTTTGTCTCAATTATAAAGCTTTTGATGCTGACCTCTGGAACTCCGAATTTTTAGACGGAATTGCGGAAGATTACCTTTCTACACGCTGGTTCGTAAAACGTTTTAATCAGCTTAGCGGTAAAACGGTAAATGGAGTGAAAGAACTGGTGGAAATAGTAGAAACCAATCATTTTGCAACCATGGTTTTTATGGAATTTGGTTATAACCTGGCACAGTTCCTGATTCCTATTATCAAGAAGCACAAAATAGATACTGTAATAGTTGGCGGTAATATTGCGCAATCCTTTAATGCATTTGCTCCCGAATTAATAGCAACATTAAAAGGCAATGGAATAGATACTGATATTAAGATTTCAGAATTAAAAGAACATGCGGCATTGATTGGTGCTGCAAGTTGCTGCGATTTGAGCTTAACTTAACCTGTTCTGCCAGAATATCCTAAAATTATTCTAATATAACCGCAGAATTGCAATTTTCATAATGTAATTCTGCGGTATATCTCCTCTTTTTCTTTTTTCTTAAAAAAAACAGCGCTTTTCACAAGTTTTTCTAATTATAATAGAGTCTGCTTAGGTTAATGTTTACGATTTCAAGAAGTTAACATTGATAAAAAAATAAAATAATTTTTAATTTATTAATAATATACTTATTATTGTTTAATAAAACGTTTTAGTATTTAATTTATTAGACATTTGCTTTCTTACATGAAGTGTTGATGACCAGATCAGGACTTTTTTTTATCAGGCAACACTAAAACGTTTTAGTGTTTCTTTAAACTAATTAACTATTCACATAAAAATAAAAGGAGAATCTCAATGAAGTAAAATTTACATTTTAACATTTCTCTTCCGTCTCCAACGGAAACCAAACCAAACTAAAACCCATTTTATGAAAAAAAAAATACCCGACCAGAATTGGCCATGTCTTTGGCAATACCAATGTTTTTTCTCGGTTTAAGAAGCCGGCGCATAAGGTAGGTATATGAGCTTCGGTATAATCTAACCGCTCCCTGAAATCAATTTTATACTCCTGATCATTTATTGATCTGCGATTAACTATTGCACATTTTAATAACCACCAAACTATAAATTAATCAATTATGAATCTTTTAAAAATTACCAGGAGCACTTTCGGACTCTGTATTGCCCTGGTTTTACTTTTTGGATGCGGTAAAGAAGAATACCCTTCGGTAGAGCTTTTTACCTGGAAAGCCAAAGTTGATGTAACGGCAAAAGCCGCACTTTCTGTTAACATTGAGAGTTCTGGAGGATCAGCGGGTGCAGAAGGATCTGCAAAGGTGGTTGATAACGATCCAGCCACAAAATTCCTGATCAACCCTTATCAGTCGAGCCTTTATCTCCAGTTATCTTTTGCTGCTCCTCAACAGGTTGCGTCTTACACCTTAACATCAGGTAACGATGCTCCGGGCAGAGACCCGAAAAACTGGAAATTAAGTGGTTCTTTGGATGGCACCAATTGGGTAGATCTGGATACTAGAAATGACGAAACATTTTCAGGTCGTAACATGCTGAAAACCTATAGCTTCAAAAACAAAGTTTTGTATAAGCATTACAGGTTGAGCATTACAGCAATTGGTAGCGGTTCATTATTCCAGTTGTCAGAATGGCGTGTAATCGAAGTGCCAGAGGAGCAACAGTAGCCTTCAACCTAACTTCTGTAAATAAGACACAAAGATTTATTCAGCCGGTTCAAGCGGTTAGGCAATAAATCTATTTCAACTGATCAATAGACCTATAACAGTAATCTGTTAACAACAAATGAATTTTATGATGAAAAAAAATACAAATTTAACTGGAGGCAGGCTCAGGCTTAAAGATTGTGCTTTTAAGGCTATCGCTTTTACTTTAGCTTTAAGCAGTAGTTTTTACGCAACAGCTCATGCTTCAGCGATTAATATAAACAGTTCGGTTTCAGTTAATCAAGCCAAGGCCGATATTGTGATACGTGGTATCATTAAAGATGAAACTGGTGCACCATTACCAGGCGCAGGTGTTAAAGTAAAAGGTAGTTCTACCAGTGCCGCTGCAGATGTAAACGGAGCGTTTAGCATTACCGTTCCTGATCAAAATACAGTCTTAATTATAACTTATGTTGGTTATGATACAAAAGAAATTACAGTTGGCACGCAAACCACACTGGATATCCGTTTAAAGGAAACAACTGGTTCTGACTTACAGGAAGTTGCCATTGTAGGTTTCGGTGTGCAGAAAAAGGAAAGTTTAGTAGGTGCACAGTCATCGGTAAACGTTGCAGATTTGAAACAACCGGTTTCCAGTATGAGTCAATTATTGGCAGGTCGTATCCCGGGTGTAATTAACGTATCAAGAAATGGTGAGCCAGGTGCCACCGGATCAGATATTTTCATCCGCGGTATCTCTTCATTATCATCTGGCGATAGAAGCCCACTAGTGATTATTGATGGTGTGCCTAACCGTAACTTAAACGATATCAGTGTTTACGACGTAGAAAACTTCACGGTACTAAAAGATGCGGCTGCAACAGCAGTATATGGTATCCGCGGTGCAAACGGTGTAATCTTAATCAACACCAAGCAAGGGAAAACCGGTTCACCAAGAATTAACGTAGAATACTACGAAGGGATAAGCCGTTTCACCAAAAGACCGCAATTGATTGATGGCGTAGATTACATGAACTTAGCTAACGAGGCTAAATACTCTGATTATTTGAGAGGAGGCGCTGCGGGTGCATTTACGCCGGCATATTCGATAGATGCGGTTCAAAAAACTGCTGCCGGAACCGACCCAATACTTTATCCGAATGTAAACTGGTTTGATGCCATTTATAACGATTTTGGTAGAAACAGATCAGCAACAGCCAATCTGTCCGGTGGGGTAAGCAATGCAAAATATTATGTGTCATTAGGTTATTATGGTGAAAATGGTTTGTTCAAAACAGATGAAGCTGTAAATTCTGCAGTTAAACAAAACTACAACCGCTATAACGTTAGTGCAAATTTAAACTGGGATATTACCGGTACCACCAAGTTGGATTTAGGGATCAAGGGTATTTTGGGGCAAAATAATTACCCAAGTAACTTGTTTGCACAGGACATTTTCAGTCAGGCCTTTTTAATTAACCCTACCTCTTTTCCAGTACTTTATCCAAACGGCAGTTTACCTGGTATCAGCCCGCAAGCCGATCAGCGTAACCCTTATGGTGATATTACGAGAAATGGATATAGAACCAGTTACACCAACCAGTTGTATTCAAATATCCGTTTAACACAGGACTTAAAAGAAATAACACCCGGTTTATCGGTTACAACGATGTTTTCTTTTGATGTGAATAATACCAATGGAATTAACAGGACTAAAAGAGAGAGCTTGTACAGAATTAACCCTAGCGACCCTTACCTTACTCCTGGAGATCCGAATTCAGGTTATAAATATGGTTTAATTTTACAGGGACAAGACTTTTTAAATTACAACTATGACAATGGTGGCGATAAGAAAATGTACTTTGAAGGGGCTGTTAATTATAACCGTACCTTTGGTAAACATGCTGTAAGCGGCTTATTGTTGTATAATCAAAATGATAATACCAAAGCTTCTGCACCTAACCTAACCCTTTCACTTCCTTACCGCTTACAAGGTTTAGTAAGTCGCGCTACCTATGCTTATGATAATAAGTATTTCTTTGAATTTAACATGGGCTATAATGGTTCAGAAAACTTTGCGCCAAATAAACGTTATGGATTTTTTCCGGCTGTTGGTCTGGGATGGTTGCTTTCGAGTGAGAAATTTTTTGAACCGCTTAAAAATGCTATTCAAATGGTTAAATTCCGTTATTCTGACGGTATAGTGGGTAGTGGAGGTAGTGGCAATAGTTATGCAGATAACGAAGGGCAACGTTTCTACTATTTAACTAAAGTTGGTGATGCGGGTGATTATTTTTTCGGCCAAAATGGAAATCTTGGAACAAACGGTTTAGGTGTAACGGCTTATGGTGTTGATGTAACCTGGGCTGAAACCCGTAAACAGGATTTAGGATTTGAATTAAAAACGTTGAATAACAACTTATCGTTAATCGTCGATTTTTATAAAGAAAGAAGAAAGAACCAGTTTATCAGTAGAGGTACGGTACCCAATTATATCGGTTTGGCCAATACACCAATTGGTAACCTGGGTATTGTTGATAACAAAGGTATTGATGGAACCATCCAATATGATACACAATTCGGTAAAGATTGGTCGCTTAATTTAAGGGCTAACTTTACTTACAATAAAGATAAAGTAATCGAGAACGATCAGGCACCGAAACCTTATCCTTGGATGGAGCAACGCGGTTATAATGTTTTAGCTGCAACACGTGTTGGTTATATTGCCGAAAAGTTATTCGACAGCCAGGCAGAGATCAATGCGAGTCCGACACAATTTGGTACGCTGATGCCTGGAGATATTAAGTATAAAGATTTAAATGGTGACGGTAAAATCGATTCATTTGACCAGACGATAATCGGCAGGGGTGATATTCCGAGCACAACCTATGGTTTCGGTTTCTCGTTAACTTACAAAAACTTCGATTTTGGTTTGTTCTTCCAGGGACAGGACAACGCTGATGTTATTTTAAACATTCCTTCATTTGCCAATTCGGGTGGTTTGGGTAATATGCTCGCTGTAGCCGCAGATCGCTGGACACCAACAAATCCTCGTCAGGATGCAGTTTATCCTCGTTTATCTTATGGTGGTACAAATAACAATAACTATCAATCAAGTACCTGGTGGAAACGCGATATCAGCTTCCTGAGGTTAAAAAATGCAGATTTGGGTTACACACTTAAAGATGGTATAAAATCTATTGGTGTTAAACGCTTAAGAATCTATGCAACAGGTTATAATGTGTTCACCATCAGCAAATTTAAGCTTTGGGATCCTGAGCTTGGTACTAATAACGGTACACGGTACCCATTAACCTCTAATTATTCTTTAGGTCTTACCGCTAATTTTTAAAATAAAAAGAATGAAAAAAATATTGATATATACAGTTGGCGCATTACTGATCGTTGGTAATTATGGCTGTAAGAAATTTTTAAATCAAGTACCTGATGATAGGCTAACCTTCGATCAGATGTACGAAAAAAAGTCTACTGTCGATCAGGCATTGGCAAACGTTTATTCTACACTCCCGGATCAGGATCAGGACCGCTCACCGTCAGCAATTGGAAACATAGGCCCATGGACAGCTGCTTCTGATGAGGCGGATTATACCTTGCCAAACTTTAGCGAAAACGTAAATTCGGGTGCATGGGATGCAACCAGTGGAGCAGTAAACTACCACTGGCAAAGGTTTTATCAAGGAATACAATCTGCCAGTTCTTTTATGGCGAATATTAACAGGTGTACTGATTGTAACCTTGGTGGAATTGATATTGTTAACCGTTACTACAGCGAAGCCAGGGCTTTAAGGGCCATTTATTACTATTATTTAGTGAGGCAGTATGGCCCAGTAATTCTATTGGGCAATGATCCAGTCGCATCTGATGCTCCGCTACCGGAAATCAGTAAGCCACGTAATTCAATGGATGAATGTATCGATTATATTGTAAGCGAATTAGATGCAGCAAGCTCGCGTTTACCTGCAACACCACAAGCGAGCCAGGATTATGGACATATTACTGCTTCAGTTGCTGATGCCTACAAAATAAAAGCATTATTAACCGCTGCACGTCCATTATTTAATGGAAACACCGATTATGCCAGTCTTAAAAACCAGGATGGTAAACAATTAATCAGCCAAACTGCTGATGTTGCAAAATGGACAAAAGTGGCAACTGCTGCAAAAGCATTTTTAACGAACTCGCGTTATGCAAATTATGCACTTTATAATGTTGCTGCTACCCCTGCCGGTTTGCCGGATAATGCTTTTAACAGGGCTTTCATTGCTACAAGAGATGTATTTTTGAACGGTTGGAACTCAGAAATTATTTTTGGTAGGGGAGGTGATGTTACGCTTTATCAATATTCATTGGCACCAAATCACAACGGTGCTTCCGATGGCGATAAAGGCGGATCTTTTCTGTCTCCTTCGCAACAATTGGTAGATGCTTATTTTACAGCAAATGGGTTACCAATTGAAAATGATCCGGCTTATACTGCAAATGGTACCTCGGCCTATCAGGCGCCAGATCCGAATGATCAGGACGGACCAAGGACAATCAGCAATATGTATGTTAACCGCGAGCCTCGTTTTTATGCAAATATTACCTATAGCGGCCGTAAGTGGATCAATCCATCATCAAATATTATCACAAGTTTTGAATTTAACGGTAATGCCGGCAAAAATGCTATTGCCAACAACGATTATACTAAAACAGGCTATACTTCAAGAAAGCACTTAACTGTTGCAGGTTGGACAGAGGGCAGACCTATTTTTACCATGATCAGATTAGCAGAGATTTATTTAGATTATATCGAGGCATTACAGGAGTCGAATCCTTCAGATCCTGATATCTTGATTTATTTGAACAAGATCCGTGTTAGAG
Source organism: Pedobacter alluvionis (assembly GCF_003664035.1). Classification (GTDB taxonomy): domain Bacteria; phylum Bacteroidota; class Bacteroidia; order Sphingobacteriales; family Sphingobacteriaceae; genus Pedobacter; species Pedobacter alluvionis. The sequence continues at coordinate 412,703 of NZ_RCCK01000011.1, read as the reverse complement.
CAGGTATAGCACCTTACGGAAGTGGCGCTGGTGCATTACCTGTACCAACCGATATGAGAGATGCGATCCGCAGGGAAAGACGTGTTGAATTGGCTTTCGAACTAGACCGCTATTTCTATACCAGGGAGTGGAAAATTGCAGAAACTACCGATACGCAGATCAAGGGCTTAAATATTACCCAAAATGCACCAGGATTTTTTACACCAGTGGTAACCGAAAATCGGGTTTTCCAAAAGAAACACTATTTATGGCCTATACCAAATGGCGAAATTCAAAAAGTTCCTGTAATTGTACAAAATACAGGCTGGTAAATACATATAGCACCGGGTGTTTCACCCGGTGCTTTTTTTTAACATTAATACTAGCGCTATGAAAAATATTTTATCGTTATCGGCAATTGTACTATTTGCTGTATTGGCTTGCAACAGTAAAAAAGCACCACTAGAAACCGTAAAGCCCGCGCCGTCGTTGGTAGAAAGTGTAGATCCACCAGATGCGCCACCTAAAACATGGAAGGAGCATTGGTTTGAGCATCTGCAATTGTTAAGCCGGGTTTATTATGATACCAGCGTAGTGGTTTATTACGATGGAGATGTTAAACCAACTATCGCATGGCCAAAAACATACATGGCAGAAGCCTGGAACTATACCAAAAAAACTTACGGCAAGTTTGGAGATGATAGCCGCTTATTTGTAATTTATCATGCAGGTAAATATAGCGGAGGTCATCCAGATACTTATCTAAGTGCAAATCATGATTACAGAAACGTAACCGATTGCGGTGCCAGTAGTCTCGATGCCTGGACTACCGGCATTGATAATGATATTGATTTGTCTACCCACGAAATCGGTCACATCGTTGAAGGAGCATCAAAAGGAGTAAAAGAATCGCCGGCTTTCGATATCTGGCATGATAGTAAGTGGATGGAGATTTATCAATACGATGTGTATTTAGGTTTAAACAGAACTGCCGATGCACAACGTTGGTATAATAAAATGATGACTGTTACTGACAGTTACCCTAAGGCAGGAACACAATGGTTCAAAAATTGGTTTCTTCCGATTTATGATAACTATGGTAAAGCAAAGGTTTTAAATGGCTTCTTTACCTTATTGTCTCAACAATTTCCTAAACAACAACTCACTGTACAAGATAAAAGCTATCAACAATATACCCGGAAAATGAATTTTGGTGAATTTATTCACTTTTGGAGCGGTGCAGCGCAAGCAGATTTGGCACCACTGGCATTAACGGCTTTTGGACCGAAGGACGAAAAAGGAGCAGACTGGGCCCCTATGCTGACAAAGGCTAAAACCGATTTTCCAGCCATCACATATTAAATACAATATACTATAGAAATGATTTTGCCAACAGCAAAATCATTTCTACTTTCAAAACCCACACAAAAGATCATGATTAAGAAGTTATTAATTTTCGCGTTTATATCTTTTATAAGTGCTAATACTTTCGCTCAAAATAGAGAAAGAGAGTACAAGGTCACCATTAACGATAAAGATAGCGCAACCAATGCCATTGTAGATGCTAAACTTAAGGCAGCTTTTTTTCAGGTTTACCCAGAATTTGCCCAGGCAGATGGATACCGGACCACAAGAAATGTAGTGTTAGATTTAGTAACAGAAGGAACTACAACAATACAGGCTAAAGCCGGAGAAATTAAAGTAAACAGTAAATGGGTTAAAAACAAATCACAAAAGAAAATCCAAAAGGAATTATTTACAGCACTTTCAAAAAACTGGTTTTCTTACAGTAAAGAAAAACATAAAGGTTATGAATTAACATTTATTAGTAAAGACCCGAATTTAGATCCAACAGTAAGGAAGAAGTTAATTGATACTTATTTCGAAATCTATCCAACCTTGGTTAAAACATTTAACGATAAATCTACACACGATGTGCTTTTTGTGGTAGATACAGCGTATAAAGCAGTTGCAGAAGCAAGCGGAAATAGAATTTTATTTAGTGCTGGTTACATGAAAGCACACCCAACCGATATTGATGTGGTAACACACGAAACCATGCATATTGTGCAGGGTTATGGCTATAGTGCCGGTCCGGTTTGGTTAACTGAAGGAATCGCCGATTATGTGCGCTATAAATATGGCGTAGATAATGTAGGGTCGAAATGGAGTTTGCCAGACTATAATGCAAAACAGAGTTATACCAATAGTTACCGGATTACCGCGCGCTTTTTTGCCTGGTTGGAGCAAAATGTAAAACCTGGTTTAGTCGCTGCTTTAGACCAGCAATTAAGGGCACACCAGTACAGCGAACAATCGTGGACTTCCTTAACCGGAAAAACACTAGATCAGCTTTGGGAAGATTATAGTAAAGAACCTCAAAAAGTAAGCCTTACTTATAGCAGCAAAAAGTAATTATAGAGAAGTCAAGTTTTGAATAGCACACTTGCCATAAAACTTGACTTCTCTTTAGGAGGAACATTACAAAAAAGATTTGCATAGAACGGTCGTCATCTCGATAGCTATCGGATGAAAAGCAGAAGAATGGAGATCCTTCGACTCCGCTCAGGATGACTACTTAACAAAACGATCGTCATCTCGACTGGAACGCAGTGGAATGGAGAGATCTACATAGAAAGATTTAGCTTCGCTGAGTACTCCGTGGTTTTTGACTGCGTTGCACTCCGTTCGAAATGACGACCGCTTAAAAGAAATTTACAAAGAAGCTAAGCTTTACAAGGTATGTGCAAATAAACTGACCTCCTCCAGTGCGCGTTTGTAAAAATAATCATCACTAAAGTAAAATTTTTGATCATTTACTAAAACGTTTTACATATTATATTTATTTTGCAGAACTAAACACGCTAACCAAAATAATAATAACACAGATAAATGAAAAAAACAGCTATTCTTTCGATTTTTATAATGCTTGTTTCGGCATTTTCATTTCAACTAAAGGCACAGGAAATTACTAAAAAGAACGGTTATACCTTATCGTTCGATAGTAATTTTGCGGCGCTGGATCCACAACTGAAAAAGCGCTTAATTAAGACCTTTTTTGATGTTTATCCAAAACTGGCAAAAGAATACAATCCATCAACCATAAAATTAGTAAAATTTTTTGTTGATACTGCTTATGATGGCGTTGCCGCAACCGCTGATGGAAAAGTAACCTTCAGTTCCATCTGGATGATTAAACATCCCGAAGATATTGACGTGGTTACCCACGAAGTAATGCACATTGTGCAGGATTATGGCAGGAGCGTTGGGCCAGGTTGGTTAACAGAAGGTATTGCAGATTATGCCCGCTATAAATTTGGTGTAGACAATGCAGGTGCTAAATGGTCACTTCCTGCGCTGAAACCAGATCATAGCTATACAAATAGTTACCGCATTACTGCAGGTTTTTTCGCCTGGATGGAAAAAAGCGTAAAACCAGGAATTATCAAAACCGTTGATGCTTCTTTAAGAGACCATACCTATACCAAAGATATCTGGACAAAATTAACAGGTAAAGATTTGGATGCACTTTGGGCAGATTACGTTAAAAATTCTCAAGTTTAGGAAAATAAATACAAGCATATAAAAAACACAAACACAACAAATGAAAAGATTATTTATCGCCTTATTGAGTGTCGCGGCATCAACCAGTTTCGCGCAAACAATTGGCAAAATCACAGATCCGGTAGATTGGATTAACCCATTGATGGGAACAGCTTCAAAACCAGATCTATCAAATGGAAATACTTACCCGGCAATCGGATTGCCATGGGGAATGAACATGTGGTCTCCACAAACCGGTAAAAACGGAGATGGATGGGCCTATGTTTACGATGCCGACAAAATCCGCGGCTTTAAACAAACACATCAGCCTTCGCCCTGGATGAACGATTACGGCGCTTTTTCTATCATGCCAGTTACTGGCAAATTAAGATTTACTGATGATGACCGTGCAAGTTGGTTTAGCCATAAAGCAGAGGTTTCTAAACCATATTATTACAGTGTTTATTTAGCAGATGCCGATGTAACCACCGAAATTACCCCAACAGAACGTGCTGCCCAGTTTAGGTTTACTTTCCCTAAAACCGATAGTGCTTATGTGGTAGTAGATGCGCAGAATAAAGGTTCTTACATTAAAATTATTCCTGCAGAAAGAAAAATTATCGGTTATACCACTAAATATGCCCGTGGTCCACTGCCTAAAAATTTCAAAAATTACTTCGTAATTTATTTCAATAAAGATTTCAAATTGGCTAAAACCTGGAATGATAAAAAACTTAACGATAAAGATTTAGAGTTAACTGTCGATCATGCCGGTGCCGTTATTGGTTTTGCTACACAAAAAGGCGAGCAGGTAATTGCTAAAGTAGCTTCTTCATTTATCAGTTTTGAGCAGGCCGATTTAAATCTAAAAAGAGAACTGGCTAACGATGGCTTCGATGCCACTAAAGCAAAAGGCAGAGCAATCTGGAACAAAACCTTAAGCAAAATTGCAGTTGAAGGTGGTACGATTGATCAAACCCGTACTTTCTATTCGGCAATGTACCGTACCTTATTTTTCCCGAATAAATTATACGAAATTGATGCACAAAACCAGATCGTTCACTGGAGTCCTTACAACGGTCAGGTTTTACCAGGATACATGTTCGCTGGAACAGGTTTTTGGGATACTTTTAGGGCATTATATCCTTTCTTAAACCTGGTTTATCCTTCAATTAACAAGGAAATGCAACAAGGATTAATCAACGATTACAAAGAAGGTGGTTGGTTGCCAGAGTGGAGCAGTCCGGGTTATGCAAACATTATGGTGGGTAATAACTCTGCTTCGGTAGTTTCTGATGCTTATATTAAAGGTATGCGTGGTTACGACATCGAAACGTTATGGCAGGCATTAAAACATGGTGCAAACAACGAAGGTCCGATGGAAGCCGTAGGTCGCGATGGTGTTAAATATTACAACGAATTGGGTTATGTACCTTTCGACGTGAAAAAGAATGAAAATGCAGCTAAAACCCTGGAATATTCTTATGACGATTTTACCATTTATCAACTGGGAAGAGCTTTGGGTAAACCAGCATCAGAAATCGATATTTATAAGAAAAGAGCGATGAACTACAAGAATCTTTTCGATCCGGCTTCAGGTTTAATGCGTGGCAAAAATCAGGATGGAACTTTCCAAAGCCCTTTCAGTCCATTTAAATGGGGCGGTGCGTTTACCGAAGGCAATAGCTGGCACTATACCTGGTCTGTTTTTCAGGATATAGATGGTTTGGCCAAATTAATGGGTGGACATAGTAAATTTGTAACCAAACTGGATTCAGTTTTCTCTATGCCTCCGGTATTTGATGAGAGTGCTTACGGTGGTGTAATTCACGAAATCCGCGAAATGCAGATTGCAAACATGGGCCAGTACGCACATGGTAACCAACCCATCCAGCACATGATTTACCTGTATAACTACGGTGGCGCGCCTTATAAAACGCAGTATTGGGTGAGAGAAACCATGAACAGGATGTACAAAGCTACTCCGGATGGATATTGCGGTGACGAAGATAACGGACAAACTTCAGCCTGGTATGTTTTCTCGGCAATGGGTTTTTACCCGGTAACACCAGCAGTTGATCAGTATGTTTTAGGTGCTCCTTTGTTTAAAAAGGTAACCATTACTTTAGAAAATGGTAAAACGGTTGTAATTAATGCAGCAGCCAATAGCGATAACAACCGTTATGTTCAGTCATTGCAAATGAATGGTAAACCATATTCTAAAAACTGGATCAGCCACAGTGGTTTACAAAAAGGTGCAGTATTAAATTTTAATATGACCGCAATGCCGAATAAAACCAGAGGTTCAAATCCAGCCGATTTCCCTTATTCATTATCAACAGAAAAATAGAGAAAGATAAAGACTGTATCATAAAAATAGAATTGTCATCCTGAGCCTGTCAAAAGACAGATTAGTTTACACTTTATGATACAGTCTGATTTTTAAAGTAATAATTGGCCTTAATATGGCTAAAACTAACAAACCAAATATATGAACATCAACGTCTTAAAGACGGGTTTTACAGCCATTTGCTGGCTTTTCGGAACCCTGTTGGCCTTTGGCCAGCGTATTGATCTCAAAGATCTTTCAGCCTTTAAAAATCCTTTAAATTCATGGTCATTGGGCCAAAATGTAGTGGCCGATCTAAATGCCGAAAATGTTTTAAAAACAACTAAAGGTGAAGGGATTTTGGTTAATCAATCTACCGCGAAAAAAGCCGGGTCTGATTTATACACCATAAATGAATATGGTGATGTAGCGGTAGAATTAGATTATTTAACAGCAAAAGGAACAAATTCTGGCATTTATCTTCAAGGTAATTATGAAATCCAGATTGACGATGCATGGGGATTGAAAAATGTCACATCATCAAACAATGGCGGTATTTATCAACGCTGGGACGATAGCAAACCGGAAGCCGATAAAGGATTTGGTGGTGTTGCTCCCCGTCAGAATGTAAGTAAAGCGCCAGGTTTATGGCAGCACATTAAAATTATCTTCCAGGCACCAAAATTTGATGCTTCAGGAAAAAAAACGCAAAATGCTAAAATCGTCAGTGCAGAACTAAATGGTGTACTGATTCATGAAAATGTTGAATTATTTGGTGCAACCAGAGGAGCTGCAGGACCTGAAAAAGCAAAAGGACCTTTACGCTTGCAAGGCGATCACGGTTCTGTAGCATTCAGAAATATCCAGATCAGCGAACTATCAGAAATTCCAAAACCCAGCCAGAATGGTGGGGCAGATCCAATTTACATTGAAGCAGGAAGCAACAACATGATCAGAAGTTTTGTTGATGTAGCCCCTGGAGTACGCTCTGTGCACGCTATTTCGGTAGGTGGGCCAGAGAAAGTTGCCTATAGCTACGATTTAGATAATGGTACATTATTGCAGGGATGGCACGGCGATTTTATCGATGCTACGCCAATGTGGGATGGCCGTGGAAATGGTACCTCACGTGCTTTGGGCAGTGTTACCCGTTTTACTAAAAAGCCAATTTTAGCCATTGCAAAATTAGCGGGCGATCAGGATAAATGGATTGTTGATACTACTGGTACTGGTTTCAGAACCAAGGGTTATGTAATGGATAAACAGGATCGGCCGGAGTTTAAATATATCATTAACGGAACAAATGTTACTGACGCCGTTAAAGTGATGGAAAATGGACAAGGTTTAACGAGAGAGATTGCTGTTGATAAGCCATCAAAAGACCTATATTTTTTGTTGGCAACCGCTTCCAATATTGAAGAAGTAGCCAAAGGTTTATATCTGATCGATGATAAATCTTATTATATACAACTCGCTGATGGGGCTGCTAAACCAGTAATCAGAACGGTTGATGGTTATAAAGAAATGATCGTAGCTATTGGAACTAAGTTAAATTATACCATTTTGTTTTAATTGGAATAACAATGAGAAATACATTTAAAAAATTAGCAATACTGGCATTAAGTTTTAGCTTTACTACAGTTTTTGCACAAGAAACACCTAAAGAAGAAGATTTTTTCAGGATAAATAAAGTACGTGTACCAGAAGGCCCCATTTTAGAAGTTGGTGGTCTGGTTACCTTACCAAATGGTGATTTAGGCATTTCAACCCGTAGGGGAGAAGTGTACATCGTAGAAAACCCTACAAGTGCCAAGCCTTACTGGCGCAGATTTGCTTATGGTTTGCACGAAATTTTGGGCATTGCCTATAAAAATGGTGCATTATATGTGGCACAGCGCGGCGAGTTGACCAAATTGATAGATAAAGACCAGGATGGCAAAGCCGATGTGTACGAAACCATTTATGCATGGCCTTTAAGCGGGCACTACCACGAATATAGTTTTGGACCGAAGTTAATGCCTGATGGTACTTTTATGGTTACCGGAAACGTGGCCTTTGGCGATGAAGAATGGTGGCGTGCAGAAAGCCGTGTACCCATGCGTGGTTGGGCCATGAACATTACCGAAGATGGTAAAATGAGCCCTTATGCTGCGGGTTTCCGTTCGCCAGCTGGTATTGGCAGTATTGATGGTCAGTTTTATTATACCGAAAACCAGGGCGACTGGGTAGGTTCAGGTGGTTTATGGAAAGTAAAAAAAGGTGATTTTATGGGGCACCCGGCCAGTTTAAGGTGGACAAATCTGCCTAACTCTCCAGTTAAACTGCAGTCAGATTTCTTTTACTCGCAAATAGACGAGCGTAGAACCAAAAACGAACAAGGAAGATACATTAAACCAGAGAATAGGGTAAACGAAACGTTTAAAACCTTATTCGAAATGAAGAAAGTATTCCCTGAATTACGTTTGCCATCAGTTTGGCTACCTTATGGTATTTTGGGTATCTCTTCTGCCGAACCTGTTAAGATTCCTGCAAATACATTTGGCCCGTTCGCTGGTCAGATTTTAGTTGGCGATCAGGGAATGAGTATTATTTCAAGAATTTTTATGGAGACAGTGAAGGGTGAAGAACAAGGTGCTGCTTTCCTTTTCCGTAAAGGTTTCCGTTCAGGAGTATTGAGGTTAGAGTGGGGCACTGATGGCTCACTATTTGTTGGAGAAACCAACCGTGGCTGGGGATCGGCGGGTGATGCCAACGAAGGTTTAGAAAGATTGGTGTATAACAATAAAACCCCTTTCGAAATGAAAGCTGTTAGGGCAATGCCGGATGGTTTTGAAGTGGAGTTTACTATGCCGGTTGATCGTAAATCTGCCGAAGATTTAGCTTCGTATGACGCAGAAAGCTTTATTTACAAATATCACCCTGTGTATGGTTCGCCTCCGGTAAACACCGAAAAATTAAAAATCTCTGGGGTTAAAGTTTCAGCAGATGGTTTAAAAGCCAGAATTATTGTGCAAAACCTTCGCCAATATTATATCCATACCTTAACGTTAGATGGTTTAAGGTCTCAAGATGGTTTTTATTCTTTAGTTCATCCGGTAGCTTATTATACCTTGAACCAGATTCCTGATGGAAATAAACTATCTGCGAATGAAGTAAGCACTAAAAACTCAGCAACACCGGTAAATGTTCCTGCTAAGAAAACAGCTGCACCAAAGGCAACAACTGGAAAAGCACCTGAAGCAAAAGGAACGCGTACTCCGGCTAAGCCTGTAACTGCTGCTAAGGCACCTACCTTTAAAGAGGTTGAGGGCTTGTTAACTAAAAACACTTGCCTGGCCTGCCATAATCAAACCAAAAGGCAGATAGGCCCACCCTTTGTAGAAATTGCAAAACGTAAATATTCACCGGAGAAAATATTTCAGTTGATCCACAATCCACAACCACAAAACTGGCCGGGTTATTCAACAGAAATGCCTCCAATGCCGCAGGTAACCAAAGCTGAAGCTTTAAAAATTGCAGCTTGGATAAACTCTTTAAATAAATAAGATACTTTAGTTCTTAGGAAACGGTTGGTAGAAATACCAACCGTTTTTTGTTTTATAAGAAAATGAAGTGTGTTGGTGTGGGGAGATGAGCAGAAATTTTTAATTGAAGCGTCACCCTGATCCGATAGCTATCGGATTTATTTCAGGGTCTATTAAATGAAAAGATCCTTCGACTACGCTCAGGATGACAAAATGCTTAGAAAAAGAAATGGGGATCCTATCATCGTCCTCGTTTGTAACGAGGATGTATGAGAGTGGCGATTTTATCGCCATAAAAATAGGTTTTGATCATTGTCTCCACATTACAAATGTGATTTTCGTTAATCCTTGTTACAAACGAGGACCATATAAATGAAAGTATGGGATGGACTTAAAAAAGAAATGGGGATTCCACTATTGCAGAATCCCCATCATCTAAATTAACGCTCTCATATACATAAACGCTATAAAAACGATTTATTGCATTAGCAGTAAAATTTTTTTCGTTTTTGGGATGGTTTTCATAAATCCTATTCTTACTTTATGCTATTACAGATAGGACCAACAGTATAGATAGGTATCCTGGGTACCTGCTGGCAGGTAGCATCGGCCCTGGCTTACCACAGAAAGCCCCAAAAAAGACGCTGGCTTTACCTTTTAGGTAACCAAAAGGTAACGGATAGGTAAGCCAGGGGTAACCGTGGGGTTAACCTGGTGCCTAGAAAGGGTAAATAAAGGGTAAAGAATAGGTAAACAAAAAATCTTTTGTTTTTTTAAATTATTCCTCTTTGTTGCATCGCATCGGGATTGCCATTAACGACCTTTACGATCTTTCTATATATCATCTAAAAGAAATGGGGATTCCACTATTGCAGAATCCCCATCATCTAAATTAACGCTCTCATATACATAAACGCTATTAAAACGATTTATTGCATCGAGAGTAATTTTTTTTTTCGTTTTTGCGATGTTTATCATTTAAACCTATTTTTACTTTATGGCTACTATAGATAAAATCCAACAAGATGCAGAAAAACTGGCGGCCGCCCAGGCTGCAGTAAAATTTGTTAAAGATGGCGATGTAGTAGGCCTGGGTACTGGTTCTACTACAACTTTTGCCATTAAAGAATTAGGTAAACGAGTAAAAGAAGGGCTTAAGATAAAGGCTGCTGCAAGTTCTATTCGGACACAGGAGCTTGCAGAGTCGCTAGGGATCGAAATTCTTGACCTTGGGCACTTAAGCAAAATTGATATCAGTATTGATGGAGCAGATGAATTTACAGAATCACTCGATCTGATTAAAGGCGGAGGCGGGGCACTGTTTAGAGAGAAGATAATTGCTTCACTTAGTGAAAATGCCATCATCATTACAGATGCTTCTAAAAAAGTAAAAAAGCTGGGTGCTTTTACGGTACCAGTCGAAGTAATACCATTAGCCTATCAATATGTATCCGATCAGATTAATAAACTTGGTGGAAAGGGAATATTGAGAACTATAGAAAGCCAGACATTTATTACCGACAATGGAAACCTGATTATCGATGCCGATTTTGGCCTTATTGATGATCCTGCAAAACTATCTTCTGATCTCAATCAGATTAATGGATTATTGGCACATGGCTTATTCATTAACATTACTTCAAAAGTAATCATGAGCGAAGGGGCAGATATCGTCATTTTCGAATGATAGTTGGTTCACTGGTTCATTAGGCATTGGTTTATTTGTAGATTATTAACCTGAGTTCGATTAATAATGTGCTTTAATTTGGGTTATTTGGCACCTTACATGAACGGTCGTCACCCTGAACTTGTTTCAGGGTCTTTATAGCATGGCGGTTTAATAGGAAAGATGCTGAAATAAATTCAGCATGACGAAACGGCTAGCTAATTCGTCCTAATAAATTACATTAATTTTTAAACATTAATCGAACTCTGGTTATTAAGTTTTAATTCCGTCTTCTTGGTACTCACTTGGCAAAACTGATAATTTCACCGATAATTTCTTCTTTTCTTAAATCGCCGTAAATTTTTACCGACAGTTTTATTTCACTCACCGATAAAACAAGACAACTAAGGGAAAAGCCATTCTCCAGCATTGCTATTCGTGATACATTTGAATCATAAAAACAGACAGTCATGGAAAATTTAATCAAAAAAAATCACGCAGATAAACAATTTGGTCTAGGCATTTTAATTATCGCTATTGGTTCGGTATTCTTATTAAGAAACTGGGGAATTGATGTTCCACACTGGATCTTGAAATGGCATACCATTATGTTAGGTGTCGGTTTGTGGATGGGTTATCGTAAAGATTTTAAGGGAAGCAGCTGGTTGGCATTGACGATTATTGGGGGCTTATTCACTTTTAGAGCGATAAACATATTTGATTTTGATCTGTTTAGGATTAGTATTCCAATGGCATTAATCGGATTAGGACTGTATGTAATTTTAAAACCTAAAAAAGCACAAAACTTCGATCAGTATTTTGAAAAGAAACCAGTTGATTTTACTGATAAGCAAAGCTAAAATTCTTAACTCCATCATATATCTTAAAAAGGGACATTTTTTAACAATGTCCCTTTTTTATTTGAACAAATGGGACTAAAAATGAATGATAGATTATTTAGCTTCTTTACCGTCATTTCTACTGAAGTGAAGCGGAACGGAGAAATCTGTTTCAAGAGATCCTTCGACTACGCTCAGGATGACAAACAAAAAAGAAACGGGGATTCCACCCTTAGGCAGTATCCCCGTCATCTAAATTAACGCTCTCACATACATAAACGCTGTAAATAGAATATATTGTGTACAGCTTAAATTTTTTTATTTTTTCTGTAAGTACAGTTAAACCTGCAAACAGGTACGGCTTTATGGTATTTGTTCCGGTACTCAATCGGTGTTAAACCAGTAATTTCTTGAAAACATCCTTTTAGCCCATGAAACATCATAAAAGCCAGCTGACTTTCACGGTTGATATCAATAGCGAAATATTTAGCGGCTAAAATGGCAGTATCTCTATCTGTAAGTTTTTCAACCAGATATAAAAGTAAATTCCAGTAGGAGTTTGCACCACCGCTCATCATTGTTGGCATTGCAAAACTGCTTGGGGCGGCATCCATCCTTCAAAATAAATTTAAAACTATTAAAGAATGGGTCTATGCAGGTTTTGCCATTAATTTTATTGGTGCCTTTGCTTTGGGGGCATTTGTTGGCGATGGCGTATCGCTGCTGATCCCACCACTTGTTGCTTTGGTTACTATGTTTACTCCTTACATTTTATGGAAAAAACTTGCAGCAAATGTTAAAAATAGTTAAAACTAAATGGTTAGTTTAGTTAAAGACTTTTCAGAACCAAATATTGTTAACTTTGGGTATTGCAAACAACCAAACACAACAATAAAACGATCATGATTCCAGATTTAATGTGGAATCATAATGGTTTAATCACCCTAAAAACAATATTACACGAATGAAAAAGAGCCTTTTATTCATAATCGCTTTATTATTTACCACTTCAGCATTTTCTCAAAATGTGATCCAGCTTTTCAATGGCGCAAACGACTTTTTTAAACTGTTACAGGAAGAGAAATTTAAAGATGCCCACGCTTTCTTTGATGATACTTTGAAAACGAAATTAACAGAAGAAAACTTAAAGAAACTTTGGGGAGATATCGGAACAAAATATGGAAAGGCAGAGGCTTTAGATGCCGTTCAAAGTAAAGCCCAGGGCGAGTTTTTCGCGGTAACGGTTGAAGGTAAATTTGCTAACGGCGATCAGAACTTTATTTTAGGTTTTAATAAACAACAGAAAATAGTCGGAATCTTCCTTGCCCCATCTCGAAGAGCGGTCGCCTATTTAAAACCCACTTACGTTGATACCAGTTTATACCAGGAAAAATCAGTATATATTGGACCGGCAGGAAAACAATTGGCCGCCATTATTACCACGCCAAAAAATGTCAAAAATTTCCCTGTAGTGGTTTTTGTACATGGCTCCGGCCCGGCCGATATGGATGGGACGGTTGGTGTGAATAAACCCTTTAAAGATTTAGCTGGCGGTTTAGCCTCCAAAGGCATTGCTTCTGTTCGTTATGTAAAACGGACATTAGTCTATCCGAATGAATTTAACAAGGCTTTCACTGTAAAAGAAGAGGTGCTGGATGATGCAAGCGCAGCCATTGCTTTAGCGAAAACGGTTGTTGGCGCTAATCCTAAAGCGGTTTATGTATTCGGTCATAGTTTAGGCGGAATGCTGGCACCTAAAATTGCAACACTTACACCTGATTTAGCAGGAATTGTTTTAGCAGCAGCACCTGCCAGAAAATTAACCGATATTATTGTTGATCAGAATAAATATATGTTCGATCAGGCTAATGATACAACAGCTGCCTTTAAAAAACAATTGGCAGATGCTGATGTGGAAATTAATAAAAGTAGAATTTCGCAGCTGGGAACTACCATAAAACCTGATTCTGTAATTTTAGGATTGCCTGCTAAATATTGGACAGATTTAAATACCTACAATCAGGTTGCTGTAGCTAAAAGTCTTTCGAAACCTAAAATCTACGTATTGCAAGGTGGAAATGACTTTCAGGTAGGTAAAGTAGATTTTGATTTATGGAGCGCTGCTTTGAATAAAAAGAAAAACGTGGTTCTTAAATTTTACCCTGATTTAAATCACCTGTTAAGTTCACAAACCGAAAAAGGTACCATGGCTCAATATCAGGCAGCCGTAAGCGTATCCGAAACCTTGGTTAATGATTTAGCTTCATGGATTAAGGCCAAATAAAACTAAAATGACTTATCGATAAAGAAAAAGCTCCGACTAAAACCGGAGCTTTTTTGTTGCATTTGATTTCCTGATATCCTTGCCTTCGTTAATTAATTAACAAACAATTCAAAAAATAAGCGGTTTAAGTTTAGGGCGTCTCATCTTAAATAGGTTATTTATGGCAAAGAATAAAATTACTTTAAAAGGAATATGGAGCATTTTAAAAGCATCGTTTACTGGCTTTAATGATCATAAAGTAACCAAGCTCAGCGGCTCATTAGCTTACTACACGGTGTTTTCCATGGCTCCACTACTTGTGGTTATTATTTCCTTATGCGGTATATTTTTAGGGCGGGAAATGGCTGAAGGACAGGTTTATGCCCAGCTTGAAGGGTTTTTAGGTAGAGAATCGGCCATTTCTTTACAACAATTAATTAAGAATGCGTATCTGGATGGGAAAAGCACCATCGCTTTAATTATTGGTATCATCACCCTGCTCATTGGAGCAACTACCGTTTTTGGCGATATTCAGGATTCAATTAATACCATTTGGGGCTTAAAACCAAAACCTAAAAGAGGCTGGGTAAAGATGTTACAGAACAGGTTTTTGTCTTTTTCGGTAATTATCAGTTTGGGCTTTGTACTTTTGGTTTCGCTTGCTGTAACTTCAGTCTTAGATGCTTTTAACAGCCGTTTACAGGCTCGCTTTGCCGAAGTATCTGTTATCGTATTTTACATCGTTAACCAAATTGTTACCCTGGCTGTTATTTCATTAATATTTGGCGTAATATTTAAGGTATTACCCGATGCAATTATAAAATGGCGTGATGTAATTGCCGGAGCAATAGTAACTGCTGTCCTGTTTATGATCGGCAAATTTGCCATCTCAATTTATATTGGGCAAAGCAATGTGGGAAGTACTTATGGTGCAACGGGCTCATTGGTTGTGGTGCTTTTATGGACTTATTATTCTTCTATTATTTTATATTTCGGGGCTGAGTTTACGAAGGCTTATGCTGTTGCTTTTGGCTCAGAAATTTACCCTTCTCATTATGCGGTTACCACTAAAGAAATTGAGGTAGAAATGGATGGAAAATCTATACAGGATAATCATCCTGAAATTATGGAAGAAGTGAAAAAAGAATAATTTATTCTCCCCAGGCAGTAATAATTAATCTTCTTTGTCCTCCATGGTTGCGGTGTTCGCAAAGATAAATTCCCTGCCAGGTACCAAGCGCCAATCTGCCATTTCTTATCGGGATGGTTACAGAACTACCCAAAAGTGCCGATTTTAAATGGGCAGGCATATCGTCAGATCCTTCATAGTCATGCTCATAATCGGGATCGTTTTCCTTAACCGTTTTATTAAAGAACATTTCAAAATCTATCCTAACTGTAGGATCAGCATTTTCGTTAATCGTTAGTGAAGCTGAGGTGTGCTGTATAAAAACCTGGCAAATACCAATGTTAATCTCGTCAATTTGGGGCAAGGCATCCTCAACCTCATCGGTAATGATATGGAACCCCCTTTTTCTTTCTCTCAGTGCTAAGGATTGTTGATATATTTTCATTGATTTTAATTCATTTTAAATTTTTGAAACAGATCTGAAATTTTGAAATTTTCAAATTCGTCAGACAGTGTCTGACTTTTTCAATTCATAGATCTCTCCACTACGGTCGAGATGACGATTAGTGTATTTTAATTAATCTCAGGATTCTATTTCAAAAACTCTACATTCCATATTTTCTCCGCTTTTCTGCCTATCAACCAAAACGAGGCTGCCAGGACCGAAAAAAACAAAGCTTTATGCCAACTGTCCCAGAAGTATTCAAAATAGCGTGTGTAGAGGTTAATAAAGAGAAAGGTAATGCCGAATTCGCGGGCAATTTCATCCCGGTGTTTTAAACCAAATAAAGTACTTGCTACACAAACAGCTCCTGAAATTAATGCCCAATAAAACAAGTTCAGCTGCCTAACCTTATACCATTCTTCTAAACTGGCAAAGTTGCCAAATACAGATAAGGCCCAAAGTGATACAAACAAGTAAACCATTCCTGCAATATAGGTGACCTGAAAGAAGTTTTGTGTTTTGGGGAAAGCTTTCATAATAAACGATGCTGCGGTTAATGCTGCTCCGAAAACCACGAAACGCAAAGGGTAATTCATACCAAGGAAGTAATAATTCCAACGGCTTAAATACCCAGTTTCTGTGCCAAACCAGGCACCTAAAGATATTAAAGCAAAAATCCAGATTAAACGCGAATTGAAGATATAACCTAAAGCACCATAAATAAAAACAGATATTAAAATGAGGATGGAGAAATTGCCAGATCCATTATCCAGCGCTTTTCCGAAATAAGCAATTGCATTCGCCGTGAGTAAAATTGCAGAAAACACAATCGCTTCATTGCTAAACTTTAAATGAGCCAGTTTCTTCTTACGCCTGAAACCCAAAATATAAAGCCACGCGGCCAAGCCGCCAGAAACTAAGGCAATTACAATGTTTGGTGTATTATAAACTCGTTTTAGGTAGTTTAAAATTGAATTATCAATTAATAAAGATCCAAGAGCAATAAAACCACAAGCTAAGGCTACCCAAAATGCATATTGTGCTAAACGGAGCCAATCAAAATTTTTAGCCTCATAACTTTTGCGGAGTTTATTTCCTGTTTCTTCGTTAATGATCCCATCACTTTGCCACTGCTCGATCATATCATCAAGAAATTCACTCTTTTCTCTATCGACTTTCATAGGTTAGGTTATACACGAAGATATAAAATTAGATCGTCATTGCGAGGAGGTACGACGAAGCAATCTTTTCGATTATGAGCGATCGTTGTAAGATTGCTTCGTCGGCTGAAAAAGCCTTCTCGCAATGACGATCAAAACTATATAACCTCCTTAATCTTCTTATTGTTCCCAACAATCCAAATTACATCGCCGTTGTCGAACACAAAGTCTGATGAAGGATTCAATATTCTATCAGCACCACGTTCAATACCCACAATTAGTGCCTGTGCTTTTTCGCGGATCCCTGCATTTCTGATACTCATGCCATAAACAGGCGATTCGGTATGAACAACAACCTTTTGCAAGGTCATTTCTTTATTCGGAAAATTACTTTCTTCAGCTATTTCCGGAGCATCAACTTCTAAAAGTGCTTTAACAGCTGCCAGCTGATCATCCGCTCCGATTACCAACAATTTATCGTTTGGATAAAGCCGCTCATCTCTGCCTGGTGTTGGAATGTTATTTCTTCCCCGTTCGATTAGGGCAATATTTACACCATATTTTTCCCTGATCATTAATTCGGTAAGCGTTTTTCCTACCACTTCCGATTCAGGAGAAACAGTGAGTTCTGTTAAGTGGGTATCCCAGGGTAAAATATCAGGTTTTTGATGCTCGCGGGCATTTAAATTCAACATGAAACGTCTTTCCAGTTTATCATAAAAAGACTGCAGTTTCCTGGAGAAGATAACCATGCCTAAAATAATCAGGCCTAATGCGATTACAGCTGCAATCCAGGTGTCAAAGAATTCATACATTAAAAATCCTACAAAGAAGATCCCTAAGGCTATTCTGAAAAATTCAATGGCAATTAATGGTCCCCGGGTATACTTTTTGTTTAGCCAGAGATGAGAATAGGCTGTTCGTTGGATTCTTCTGATTGATAAAGCCCATAAAAACGGCGACATTAAAATAAAGGAAACGACTACGCTGATAATAATTGAGGTTAAACTATTGGCAATATTGCTCACGATAAATGGCTGGACATATCGGTAAGCCAGAAATATGATAGCTATGATGATTACCGAGTGGATAATCGTATTAAAGATATAAGACCTTAATAAAACTTTCCAGTCGCTTAATGTGGTAATTCCTTCGGTACTGGAGCTGTACCTTTCTATACCATCTAGCCATTTTTTTGGTAAAACGCGGTTTAAATACTGGTAAAAAGGTTCAGATAGTTTAATCAGATATGGTGTGGTAAAGGTTGTAATAGCTGCCGCTGCCACAGCAATTGGGTAAAGGAAATCGCTGGTTACTTTAAGGGTTAAGCCTAATGAGGCAATGATGAATGAAAACTCACCGATTTGGGCCAAACTCATGCCTGACTGTACCGAAGTTTTTAGCGGCTGGCCAGACAATAACGCACCTAAAATGGTAAATATGATTTTCCCAAAGATAATAACCACGGTGGCCACTAAAATTGGAACCCAGTACTTAACCAGCATAGCAGGATCAATCAGCATACCAACCGAAACAAAGAAAACCGCGGCAAATAAGTCTTTTACCGATTTGGTTAAGTGTTCTATCCTTTCTGCCTGTGTAGTTTCGGCTAAGATGGAACCCATTATAAACGCACCTAAAGCAGGAGAGAAGCCAACCTTATCGGCCAATAATACCATCACCAAACACAAACCTAAAGATACCACCAACATGGTTTCATCATTCATTAATTTTTTGGTTGCTTTAAGGAATGAAGGAATCAAAAATATTCCGCCCAAAAACCAAAGCACCAAAAAGAATGCTAGTTTTAAGATAGAATACAGCATTTCTGTACCTGCCGATTGCTGACTTACCGCTAAAGTAGAAAACAACACCAATAACAAGATAGCCACCAGATCTTCAACAATTAAAACCCCGAAAACCAGACCGGCAAACTTTTTATGCTTTAGGCCAAGTTCTTCGAAGGCTTTTATGGTAATCATGGTTGAGGATATGGATAAGATTCCACCTAAAAACAGGCTATCCATATCTTTCCATCCCATTGCTTTACCAACTAAGTAACCCGCCAGAATGATAAAAAGGACTTTTACAATTGCGGTGATGGAAGCGGAACCGCCAACTTTAACCAGTTTTTTAAAGCTGAATTCTAAACCAAGGCTGAATAAAAGGAAAATTACACCAATTTCGCCCCAAATGTTAATACTCTTGGTATCGGTAACAGAGGGAAAAAAATCTAAATGAGAACCAACCAACAGGCCAGCCAATATATAGCCCAAAACGAGGGGCTGCTTAATTTTTTTAAATATAAGGGTGGTTATTCCTGCGGCAGCAAGGATTAATCCTAAATCGGCTATTAAATCGGGTAAATGCATCTATATAAAAAGATAATGGTGTTTAAATAATTTATTTCCAGATATAATTGATACCTGGCATTTTATTGAAAACCCACATTGAAGTGGTTAAAAATGAAATTACTTACCAAAAAACATGTTTTGGATAGAGCATCTTAAACAGGCACCAATAATTATGCTTTAATCTTTTGATTACAACTTTTGTACTGATGGTTTTGTTCTTGAAAAAAAGAAATAGCCAAAAAGTGATCAGAACAAAAGCACTGGAAGATATTTTTACAACAGAACTGTTAATAAAATCTTTTTGCAGGCTTTCATTATCCTGATTGAAACCAAGATTAAGGTTGATGTTTTTTTTACAGGAAAAGAAACTGATTTTAGTGTTTTTTAATGCGGCATCATTTCCTTGTTCTTGCGATGCGAAGACCGCAAAATTAATGGAGATAGATAGAAAGAAAATGATGTAAAAAAGCCTCATTGCTGCTAATATAACCAAAATAAGGCTTTTTTGAAAGGGAAATCTGATTTAAACAGACTTAAATACCCTTTTGACTTAGATTATTAAAATTGAGTTTATAAAATCACTCTCGTCCCTAGTTACCGTCATTTCGAGCGGAGTGCAACGAAGTCGAGAAATCTGTTTAGATAGATCTCTCCATTCCACTGCGTTTCAGTCGAGATGACGATCGTGTTTGATAAGCTAAAATATTTACCTGTTAAAATAATCCAGCGTCGCTTCTTTATCTTTTTGCAATTGAACGGTCAGCGCTTCTAATCCGGTAAATTTTACATCGTGACGTAAGAATTTCAAGAAATTCATCTTGATGTCCTGTCCATAAATTTCCTGGTTAAAATCGAAAATATTTACCTCAATGTTTCTGGTCATCCCATTAATGGTTGGACGCTGCCCGATGTAGGCCATGCCTTTGTAAGTCCGAAGTCCGGAGTCCGTAGTCTGAAGTCTGTTTGTTGATTCTGAATCTTCTTTAAATTCGGCACTCATTTCTACAGTAACTGCATAAATGCCATCGCCCGGAATCAGTTTATAAGTTTCTTCTACAAAGATATTAGCAGTTGGAAAACCGATTGTTCTGCCTATTTTATCGCCTTTAATTACCCTTCCAAAAATAGAAAAAGAGTAGCCGAGGTAATCATTAGCTAAACTTACATCTCCAACCAAAAGTGCCTGGCGGATTTTAGTTGAGCTTACCGCAACGTCATGGATATCCTGCTCCATAATTTCCTCCACAGTAAAGCCGTAGTGTATGCCAGCAGCTTTCAAATCGTTTAGGTTGCCCGAACGGTCTTTACCAAACCGATGGTCGTAACCAATAATAATATGTCTGGTGCCAATGTTGTTCACCAATGTGTTCTTTATATAATCTTCAGGCAGCTGATTGGAGAAATCTCTGGTAAAAGGTGTGATGATTAAATGATCTACCCCCAAACCTTTTAAAATTTCTGCTTTTTCATTAATGGTATTGATCATTTTTAGATCCTGGTTTTCAGGATCAATAATCATTCTCGGGTGTGGAAAAAAAGTTAATATTACGCTTTCTCCTTTATCGGACTTTGCTTTTTCTACCAGTTGTTTAATGATTTTTTGGTGTCCGAAATGTACACCATCAAAAGTGCCAATGGTTACAATGGCATTATCTAATTTTTTAAAATCCGAAAGGTTATGGTATATTTTCAATGGTAAAATCTATTTTATTGGTATGGGTTTGCATGAGGGATGGAAGCGGTATCCTCGTCCCGATAACTATCGGAATTTCTCGGGGATTTAGCATACAGCCCGACCCTTTGCGTAGCTTAGGGGCATGCCCAAATTCCTATTTATTTATTAATGTAAAGCATGGCGTTTCACTACCCCGCCTTTTAAGTCGGCAATTTGTTGTTGTATCACAAATGCATCCGGATCAATCTGACGAATAGCAGTTTGTAATTTGCTCATTTCTAGTTTGGTCACCACGGTAAAAATAATATCGATATCTTTCTTTTCTCCATATCCCCCCTCACCTTTATAAATGGTAACACCACGTTTCATATCGCTAATAATGAATCCTTTTATGGCTTCCTGATGTTCTGAAATAATGGTCACACCGGTGTATTGCTCTATGCCATTTACGATGAAATCGATAGTGCTGGATGCCGATAAGTATGTTAGAATGGCATAAAGCGCAGTTTCGATGTTTAAGAAATAAGCTGCGAAAGCAAAAATAATGATATTTAAAATCAGGATGATATTTCCAACAGTTAAAATGCTGTTTTTACTGATGTAAAGTGCTAAAACTTCTGTACCATCAATTACGCAGCCCCCACGCATGGCCAATCCAATTCCTCCACCTAAAAACAAACCGCCAAAAAATGCAATAAGCAATTTATCGTGTGTAATGGGCTGAAAGGGTAGGATAATTAGTGCCAGTGAAAGCGCAGCAATGGCAATAGCAGTTTTGATGGCAAAGCTTTTGCCAATTTGCCTGTAACCTAAAATTACAAATGGGATATTGATGATGGCAATGAGGTATGATAAATTCCAGCCAGTTAAGGTGCTTAACAAAAGGGAAATACCGGTAACACCACCGTCAATAAAATGGCTTGGCATTAAAAAGCTTTTTAGGCCAAAACACGCCGAAGTTACACCTGCAATAATTAAAAGAATTTCTTTTATAAGTCTGGTGTGCCTGTTTTTGATTCGGTTCATGCTTCTGTTTCAGTTTTAGCTTCTTCTTTCTTACTGCGAATATAATTAACAAGTTCTAATACCTCAAATGCATCTTTTAGTAAAAAGTTTCCGCTTCGGGTACGGGTAAGTTTAGAAAGATAAGCGCCGTTATTTAAAGTTTTACCAAAATCGGATATTAAGGAGCGGATGTAAGTGCCTTTGCTACACACAATCCTGAAATCTATTTCTGGCAGTTCGATCCGTGTTATATCAAATTCCGGAACGCTTACAAAACGTTTACGTAATTCAACTTCTTCACCTAATCTTGCTTTTACATATAAACGTTCGCCGTTTACCTTCACTGCTGAATGTGCAGGTGGATATTGTTCAATATCGCCTATAAATGGTTTGCAGGCAGCATAAATTTCTTGTTCATTAATGCGGCTGATCTCGAAAGTTTGATCAACCTCCGTTTCCATATCGAATGATGGGGTAGTAGCGCCCAAAATCATGGTACCGGTATATTCTTTCTCTTCAGCCTGAAAAGTGTCTATCTGTTTCGTTAGCTTGCCGGTGCAGATAATTAACAAACCTGTAGCAAGGGGATCTAAAGTGCCGGCATGACCAACCTTTAGTTTTAGTGGTTTTAAAGAATTACGGATTTTGCCCACCACATCAAATGAAGTCCATTTGTATGGTTTATTAATTAAAAGCAATTCGCCTTCAGCAAAATTGAAGTCTTTGAATTTAGAATTTTCGGTACTCACAAATCTTTTTTGCGCAAAGATACGGATTAGTTTATATCAATATGATATCCTGATAAGAACAATGCTAAGATGATAATTCCCAAAGCAATACGGTACCAGCCAAAAACTTTAAATCCGTGTTTGGTTAAAAAGCCGATAAATGATTTTATAGCGATTATGGCAACAATAAAGGCGACAATATTGCCAACTAATAACAGCTTAATATTTTCTGTATTTAACAAATGATATCCTTTTAAAATCTTGTATCCTGTTGCTGCACACATTGTAGGCACTGCTAAAAAGAATGAGAATTCTGCGGCCGCACTTTTTGTCAATTTTTGACTCATTCCGCCCAAAATTGTCGCGGCACTTCTACTCAGGCCAGGGAAAGCAATAGCAAGTACCTGAAAAAAACCGATCTTTAGCGCAGTTGCGTTTGTGATTTCTTTTTCACTATCAATTGTAGCGTTTTTAAACCACTTATCAACCAATAGGAGTATTATACCTCCAATTAATAAAACTGCAGAGATAAATATAGGATTACCTAAAGTATTATCGATAAAATCATTCAATAGAAAACCAAAAACTAAAGCAGGTATAACAGCAATAATTAATTTCAGATAAAACTTCCAATCAGAAAAGTTGAAGAATTTTTTCCAGTAAATTACGACTACTGCCAAGATTGCACCTAATTGAATAGCAACTTCAAAAAGTTTCACAAAGTCATCTTTACCGATTCCCATTAGTGCAGATGTTATGGCCATGTGACCTGTGCTCGATACAGGTAAAAATTCAGTTAAACCTTCAATAATTGCCAGGATAATGGCTTCAAAATAGTTCATATATCATTGATTAATGGGTTAGTCCCATTGTAATTTTACTTTATAGTTTTTTAATTTTTTGTCTCTCGATATCAGGGTTAAATTTTCTGAAATTGCTTGTGACACAATAATCCGGTCAAAAGGATCATTGTTAATAAATTCGAGGTTTAGTAATGTCGTAAGATGGGTTTCATTAATGGAGACAATCTCAATCTGGTTTCTTTCTGCAAATCTAAAAAGCTCTTCAAAACCAATTTTTAAATCGAGTTTTCCAATTTGTTTTTTGATGGCAATTTCCCAAAGAGAGGCAATGCTCAAGAAACAGGATTGATTTATGTCAGATAATTTTTTATTTATTGAAATTGGCAGTTGACTATCTCCTGCTACAAACCACAAGAAGGTATGAGTATCTAATAGATATGCCATTAAATATAATCAGCAAACATTTCTAACGGTTCATCAAAATCATCAGATAATTTGATTTTACCTTTTGCATACCCGAACTCACGTGATTTTAATTTCGGCTTGTTCTTGTGTTTTGTTTTTAAGAATTCAACAAAATCTGCAACTTCCTGCCTAAGGTTTAGGGGAAGCGAATTAATTTCGATCTGCAAATTTGTTGTTGTCATACTATAAAGTTAAAAAACACTTTACTGAATACAAAACATTTATTTTTTTAAGATGGCATAAATACCAAAAGCAAAACCTGCCAATACCACAATAGGTGCCAGTAAAGTTCTTCTGAAATCATAAATATCTCCAGTAGTACCCATCATTAATATAAAACCAACCGCTACAATTGCTATGCTGATTAACAATAATTGATAGTTTTGTTTGGTAAAAACCAATTCGCTTTTAACGTCCTTTACAACCGGACCTGTTTTTTTTTCTGCCATTATCTATAAAGATGATAAGATTTTAAACGTAAATATCTGCTTACCGCAAACCATGTACTAATGCCTGTTATAAAAATACCCACAATTAAGAGGCCTATAAATACGAAGCTAAATTCCTGATAGTTATTTAAAATAATAATTTCAGGTACCTCTTTGCGGGCATAAATTAAAGTTGCCAATAAAATTATAATGGCAATAAATGCGGCAATCAGGCCGTGCAAAGCAGCGTATAATAAGAAAGGACGTCGAATAAAATTTTTCGTTGCACCAACCAGTTGCATACTTTTAATTAAAAAGCGCTGTGAGTAGATTGCTAATCTTATCGTATTGTTAATCAAGGCGATAGAAATGATGAGTAATAATGCTGCAAAAGCTAAAATAATCAAACCGATAGTATTGATATTTTTATTTACCATATCTATTAAAGAACTTTGATAAACCACTTCTTTAACTACAGGATTTTTAGAAATACTTGTTTTTAAGGCATCTATGCTTTTATTATTCGCATACTCTGCCTTTAAATACACATCGAAGGTAGAAGTTAATGGGTTGTACCCTAAAAAGTTAACAAAATCCTCACCTAAATCCTGGGTTAAATTTCTGGCCGCAAGCTCTTTATTTACATATTGGGTTTGCTTTACGGCAGGGTTCGCATTGAGCTCTTTCTGGAAAGCCAAAACATCCGCTTCTTTTGCACCTTCATCAACAATAATGTTTAAAACGATGTTTTCTTTTACATAGTTAGATAGGTTTTTGGCATGCACAAGTACCAAACCAAGTAGCCCCAGCATTAATAAAACCAAGGCAATACTGATTATAGTGGAAATATAAACGGTTTTGGTTTTTTTAGATGCATCACTCACTTCGAATTCTTCCATGTATTTCATTTTTGTTTCTGCGAAAATATAAATTATACCTGATAAACACCAATTAATGATGGCTAAATGAATAATAACGTATGCGATTAGCTTTTAGTTTGAGGATTAAATTCCTCAGTAAATATGATTCTTTTTCGAAAGTCGGTACGAAATTTGTTAAAACGGCGTTAATTATGGATATCTTAAAACTAAATTTAACTATGAAAAGACAAATTACGATTCTAAGTTTGTTAATGCTCCTCACCTCAACCATTATTTCATGCAAAAAGGATACTACTTCTTTAAAAGCTCAAATGATGGGACGTTGGACGTTAAATAAGATTGTAACCACAGGTTATACTGACGAAAAACTTAATGGAGAGGTTGATTACGGCAAAACTACTGATTATATTGATTATAAATCAAATAATGATGACCAGGTGGAGATAAGTTTATCTGGAAACAGGACAATTGGTGAATATGTGATCATTTATTCGGATCAGTTTAGTATGAGTATTAATGATGGACTTAATTATTGTAAAATAAACAGTATTACTGCAAACAAATTAGAGTTTACTGCTAAAATTGATAAAACAAACGTGACTAAAGTATATTCTTTATCAAGATAAGATCTTAATTCCCGATTATTTGCTGCGCCATTGGTTTTAAATCAATGGCGCATTTTTTTTGTAGAGGTATATTATTGCCGTGGTGTCGGTTGTTACCAACTGACACTAAATCGCATATAAGATTCATTTTGATAGCAAGTCAGATGGTAACATCTGACTTCACCGGGATTCTAAATACAAAGAAACTTCTGCAATACTTTCTGCAACAGATTCCTTAATTGTTATTTTTCTGTTGCCCATTTCCTGATTAACTTTTTACTATGAGCACGCGCCTCATTAATAGAAAATGTTTTTTCAGGATGATGTTTTAAAGCTGCATTTTTTTGTAATTCTTGATAACTTTCTTCTGGGATGAGTACATATTTCTTATTTTCAATTGTAAGATGTGTCATAACAGTGATTTTTTGATATACGAAGATACTAAATAATAAATTATGCATTTACTTGAATTTAATTTCTTTGACGGTCAGATGGTAACATCTGACTGTACAAAAGTTGCCTGGGTTTTACCCTTAACCTCTTCTTATTCTGCATTTCTGCTGGCAAAATATTATCATGAATCTACTTTTTAAAGCCCCTTAATTTCCGTATTTTCGCCCCTTTAAAAATTTAAAACTTGCAATGGATTACCAATTCAAAGAAATAGAACAAAAGTGGCAGAAATTCTGGGCAGATCATCAAACATTTAAAGCCGAAAGTAATTCTGAAAAACCAAAATATTATGTGTTAGATATGTTTCCTTATCCATCAGGAGCAGGTCTGCACGTTGGTCACCCGCTGGGTTACATTGCATCAGATATTTTTTCGAGATACAAACGCCTTAAAGGTTTTAACGTATTGCACCCAATGGGATACGATTCTTTCGGATTGCCAGCAGAGCAATATGCAATACAGACCGGACAACGTCCGGCCATTACTACTGAAGCAAATATTGCAACTTACCGCCGTCAGTTAGATCAGATTGGTTTTTCTTTTGATTGGAGTAGAGAAGTGCGCACAAGCGAGCCTTCATATTACAAGTGGACGCAATGGATTTTTATGCAGTTGTTCAACTCCTGGTACAATATCGAAAACGACAGGGCAGAAGATATTACTACCCTGATCGAAAAATTCAATGCATCTGGTACAGCTGATGTAAAAGCCGTTTCTGATGAAGATACAAAAGAATTTTTGCCGAGCGACTGGGCAACTTTTACCGATGAAGAGAAACAGGTTGAATTGTTAAAATACCGCTTAACTTATCTTCGCGAGAGTACCGTAAACTGGTGCCCGGCTTTAGGAACCGTTTTAGCGAATGATGAAGTTAAAGATGGTTTCTCTGAGCGTGGTGGTTTTCCGGTTGAGCAAAAGAAAATGATGCAGTGGAGTATGCGGATTACAGCCTATTCAGACCGGCTTTTGCAGGGTTTAGATACGATTGATTGGCCTGAACCGATTAAAGAAATGCAACGCAACTGGATCGGTAAAAGTGTTGGGGCATCCGTTAAATTTCAGGTAGAAGGAAATGACAAACAGATTGAAGTGTTTACCACTCGTGTAGATACCATTTTTGGTGTTTCTTATCTTGTTTTGGCTCCGGAGCATGATTGGGTAGCCGAATTGACTACTCCTGGACAAAAAGAGGACATTGCAAATTATATCTCTTTAACGAAAAAGAAATCAGAATTAGACCGCATGGCGGATACTAAAACGGTATCAGGTGCTTTTACAGGGACGTATGTAATTAATCCGGTAAGTGGTGAGCGTGTGCAATTGTGGATTGCTGATTATGTATTGGCAGGTTATGGAACAGGTGCGGTAATGGGTGTGCCAAGTGGCGATCAACGCGATTGGTTATTTGCTAAACACTTTAATTTACCAATTATCCAGATTCTGGACGGACAAAAAGATATTGATGTGCAGGCTGATCCAACCAAAGAAGGAAAATACATCAACTCTGGTTTTATTAACGGTTTGACTTATAAAGAAGCAGTAGCATTCTTGAATAATTGGTTAGAGGTTGAAAAAGTTGGAAAAGCCAAAGTGAATTTCCGTCAACGCGATGCAATTTTTGGTCGCCAGCGTTATTGGGGTGAGCCAATTCCGGTTTACTTTAAAGATGGATTGCCTTATTTGGTAAAGGAAGAAGAATTGCCTTTGTTGCTTCCTGAAATTGATAAATATTTGCCTACCGAAACAGGTGAGCCGCCATTAGCCAGGGCCGAGAACTGGTTGCCAAAAGATGGCGGACATTATGAATTAAGCACCATGCCGGGTTGGGCAGGAAGCAGCTGGTACTGGTACCGTTATATGGATGCCAATAACAATAATGATTTTGCTTCAAAAGAAGCTGTCGAATACTGGAAAGATGTTGATTTATACATTGGTGGTTCTGAACATGCAACCGGTCACTTATTGTACAGCCGTTTCTGGAATAAATTTTTGAAAGATTTAGGGTATACTAAAGAAGAAGAGCCTTTCAAAAAACTGATTAACCAAGGGATGATCCAGGGGAGAAGTAATTTTGTTTATCGTGTAACAACATTCGATGAGAATGAGACCCCAAGCCATTATTATCTATCAAAAAAACAATGGAACAGATATAATGACCCTAACGAAAGTGCAGGAATGCTCTTTGAAGAGTGGGGACTTCCTATAAATAGCACTTACGCCACTTATAGCTCACCAATACATGTTGATGTAAATTTTGTGAATAACGATATTCTTGATATCAAAAAATTTAGAGAATGGAGAGCAGAGTTTAAAGAAGCTGTTTTAATTCTTGAAGATGGTTCTATCTCATATCCAACAACGGGGGAGCTGAAAGTCGCTGATTACATCTGCGGTGTTGAAGTAGAGAAAATGTCGAAAAGTTATTATAATGTGGTTAATCCCGATAATTTGATTGAACGTTACGGTGCCGATACTTTGCGGATGTACGAAATGTTCTTAGGTCCGTTAGAGCAGAGTAAGCCCTGGAACACGAATGGCATTGAAGGCGTATTTAAGTTCTTGCGTAAATTCTGGCGTTTGTTTCATAACGAAGACTGGACTTTCCATGTAAACGATAACGTACCTACAAAAGCAGAGCTGAAATCGCTGCATAAAATCATTAAAAAGGTACAGGACGATATCGAGCGTTTCTCTTTCAATACTTCTGTATCAAGTTTCATGATTGCGGTGAATGAGTTAACCGATCTTAAATGCAAAAACCGTCAGATTCTGGAAGATATGGTGATTATCCTTTCGCCTTATGCGCCACATATCTGCGAAGAACTTTGGGTACAACTGGGTAACGAAGCTGGGACTTTATCCTATACTGCTTTCCCGACATTTAAGCCTGAGTACCTGGTCGAAGATGAGTTTGCTTACCCGGTTTCTATCAATGGTAAAATGAAAATGAACCTGAATCTGAGTTTAACATTAGCTCAGCCAGAGGTAGAAAGCATTTTATTGGCCGATGAGCAATTCCTGAAATTCTTAGATGGAAAACCAACTAAAAAGATCATTTTCGTTAAAGGGAAGATTATTAATGTAGTTGTTTAGGGAGGTAGAAGGCGGAAGGTAATAGGGTGGAGGGTTTTCCTTGCGCTTGCCTAAGCTAGAAATATAAAAACCCGGGTTACGTTTTGTAATCCGGGTTTTTTGTTTGATAAAAGTATCGTCATTCTCGCAATACGTCATGCTGAATTTATTTCAGCATCTTTGCAAAATGGATTCTGAAACAAGTTCATAATGACGATCGGGATTATCTTTCTCCTCTTTTTCTGTTTCCACCAAACCTTCTGTTGTTGCTGGCATTACGTGGTTTGCCACTCATATTGCCATCGGCACTTTTTTTAGCACCGCCGCCACCACCTTTAGATTGGGCTTGTGGTTTACGTTTAACCTGGTTTTTGGCCAGCATACTTTCCCAGCTTAACGGATAAGGGTGCTCATCTACTACTGGCAACGTAATTTTAATCAGTTTCTGAATATCCAATAGGTATTCGTTTTCTTCTGCATCACAGAAAGAAATTGCAATACCGTTTGCACCAGCACGGCCGGTACGGCCAATTCTGTGAACATAAGATTCAGGAATATTCGGCAATTCGAAATTGAAAACATGTGAGAGCTGATCAATATCAATACCACGTGCAGCAATATCAGTCGCTACCAGAACGCGGATTTTACGGTCTTTAAAATCAGTTAACGCCCTCTGTCTGGCATTTTGCGATTTATTGCCATGGATCGCAGCAGCCTTAATTCCGGCATGGGCTAAGTCCTTAACAATGCGGTCTGCACCATGTTTGGTACGGGTAAAAACCAAAGCAGTTTCGATCTTTTTATCTTCTAAAAGATGGATCAATAATTTCTTTTTATCAGGCTTATCAACAAAATACACCGACTGAACGATCGTTTCAGCAGTAGAAGAAATAGGGGTAACCTCTACTTTTGTCGGACTAGATAAAATGGTATTCGCCAACTTCTGGATTTCATCTGGCATGGTTGCCGAGAAAAATAAAGTCTGACGTTTAGCTGGTAATTTAGCTACTACTTTTTTCACGTCGTGAATAAAGCCCATATCCAGCATACGATCGGCCTCATCCAGTACGAAAAGTTCAATGGTATTTAAGCTAATGAAACCCTGGTTCATTAAGTCTAATAAACGACCAGGTGTTGCCACTAAAATATCAACGCCTTTTCTTAAGGCTTCTACCTGCGAGTGTTGGTTTACACCCCCGAAAATTACAAGATGGCGTAAGTTTAAGTGACGGCCATAAGCTTTAAAACTTTCTTCAATCTGAATGGCAAGCTCGCGTGTAGGCGTTAAAATTAAAGCCTTTATGTTTTTTGTTGCTTTGGTATTGACGTGTTTTTCGTGCAGTAACTGCAACATCGGGATGGCAAAGGCGGCGGTTTTTCCGGTACCTGTTTGTGCGCAGCCTAGTAAATCTTTGCCTTTTAAGATCGTTGGAATAGATTGCTCCTGTATTGGTGTTGGTTGTGTATAACCTTCGGTCTCAAGTGCCTTTAAAATGGGCTCAATGAGGTTTAATTCTTTGAATAACATGTATTTTTCTGTGTAATATTTATCGAAGAAGCTAGAACAATCATTTGTTGAAGGACTAACTTGCGGAGAGAATATGCCATTCAGAATGGCAAGCCCTTATTCCTGCTTCAGCGGCAAAGATACAAAAAATGTATAAAGAATGTGTTTTTGATAATGTAAATCTCAATCATCACCACATCACGCATTTTTGCTTATATGACAATCTGTTTAATTGGTATTTTATAAATATATAATTGTAGTATAATTATTTTTTATATGTATATTTATTTTTATTAAAGTGTATATATTACACTAATTTATTTTTGTTTTAAAAATACCAGTATGTAGATTATAAATAAAAACAACTAATAAAACTTATCTAACCAAACTACTTATGAGAAAAAAACTACTCCCTAACGGAAGAAATCCATTCTTCCTGCATTCCTTCGTTTTTTTTAACGGCGGTAAATCCTGTGGCAAATTACTTAAATACGACTTCTTAGCAGAGACAAAAAACTGATGTTGTCTGTTTATCAGGCGTCAGAAGTATGAGTACGCATTATTAATCTAATCATTATAAACCTATGAAACAAAATCTTTTTTGTATCAAGAGGAGTTTTCTTCTCTTGTGTTTGGGGATGCTATTTGCCCTCGGTGCAATGGCCCAATCAAAAATTACTGGTAAAGTTATTGCCAGTGATGATAAACTGCCTGTGGTTGGCGCCACAATTAAAATTAAGGATGGCAGTGGTGGTACTGCTACAGATGCAAATGGTGCTTTCTCGCTAAGTGTAAAACCTACCGATGTGTTGGTTATTTCTTTTGTTGGTTATGGCAGTAAAGAAGTAACAGTGGGTACCCAAACCAACATTTCAATTGTATTACAAGCCAACAATAATAACCTTACAGAGGTTGTAGTAACTGGCTATTCTTCTCAGCGAAAGAAAGATTTAACGGGAGCTGTGGCTGTAGTAAGTATGGAACTATTAAAGGCCCAGCCGGCCGCAAGTGCTGTGGAAGCATTGCAAGGAAAAGCAACAGGAGTACAAATTGTAAATGACGGGGCTCCAGGTTCAACACCACAGATCAGAATCCGGGGTTTTAGTACCATTAATAACAACGACCCGCTCTACGTAATTGATGGCGTTCCATTTGAGGGAAAACTATCATGGCTTAACCAGAATGATATCGAAAGTATGCAAGTATTGAAAGATGCTTCTGCAGCCTCTATATACGGTTCAAGAGCAAATAATGGTGTGGTAATCATTACCACTAAAAAAGGTTTGACTGGTACTCCAAAAATTACGCTTGATTCTTATTATGGTACACAGCTGCCAAGAAAAGATAGTTTTCCAAAAATGATGAACCCCCAACAATATGCACAATATGTATTTGATGGGTATACTAATGCCGGAAAACCTATTGCAGCAGGAGATAACTATGGTTCGGGCACAGTACCGGTATTGCCTGAATATTTGGTGGCAGGTTTAAAACTTGGTCAGAATGTTACTGCTGCAGATGCAGATCCTTCCAAGTATAATTATAGCCGTGATCCAAATCTGTTTTATCAAATTACAAAAGCAAATAAGGAAGGTACCAATTGGTTTGATGAGATTACCGAAGCTGCACCTGTTCAGAATTATAATATTAGTGCGCTGGGTGGTTCAGACAATGCAACCTATTCCGTTAGTGCCGGATACTTAAACCAAAAAGGAACAATTAAATACACAGGTTTTAAACGTTACAGTTTTAGATCCAATACTGGGATATCTGCTTTTAATAAAAGGGTCCGTTTCGGAGAAAATGCACAATATAGTTACTCTGAAGGTGTCGGATTTGGCGTTAATCCGAATACTGCCGGTGGCTATCAGGATCAGGGAAGTGCTCTGGGATGGGCATACCGAATCCCAACCATTATTCCGGTTTACGACATTGCCGGAAACTTTGCCGGTAGCCGCGGCAGTCAGTTGGGAAATGCAGAGAACCCACTTGCATTTCTATTCAGGGCAAAGGATAATGTTAATAAAAACAACTTCTTTTTTGGAAATATCTTCGGTGAAGGTGATATTATTCCGGGATTGATATTAAAAACCAATTTTGGGATACGTTACGAGAACTACAATAGCTTATCTATGCGTTATCCAAATTTGGAATTCTCTGAAGGCAATAATTCAAATAATTTAAGTGAAACCCAGGGATATAATACGGAATGGACCTGGACTAATACTTTAAATTATAACAAAAAATTTGCTGAAAAACACAGTTTAAATGCGTTAATCGGTACTGAGGCAATCAGATCCAGAACCAGACAATTAACTGCAGGAAGAAATGATTTCTTTCTTTTGGGTAATCCTGACTATTATTATTTAAATACAGGTTCTTCAAACATCAGCAATGCCAGTACCGGAGGAATAGGATCACTATTTTCCGTGTTCGCAAAGCTTGATTACTCTTTTAATGATCGTTATCTCGCCAGTTTTACGATCCGTAGAGATGGTTCATCTAACTTCGGCTCTGCCAATAAGTATGGTAATTTTCCGGCAGCAAGTGCTGCTTGGAGGTTGTCTGAAGAAGAGTTTATGAAAAGTATCAAATGGATTAGCGATTTGAAACTTCGTGTTGGATACGGACAAACCGGAAACCAACGGATACCGGGATATCAATATGTCAATAGATTTCAAAGTTCTATTATTAATTCGGCTTATGCGCTTGGTGGCGGCAATGGTCTTACAACCGGAGTGCGACAAAATGCTTATCAAAACCTGGATATAAAATGGGAAACTGTAAATTCTTTAAATATTGGTCTTGATTTTACTTTATTAGGCGGAGCTGTTGACGGATCAGTAGATTGGTATAACAAGAAAACGACAGATATGCTTTACCCTGTACCTCTACCAGCTAGCATTGTAGGAATGGGAAGTTCACCTTTTGTAAATATTGGCGATATGAGTAATAAAGGGATCGAATTTAACGTCGCTTATCACTATGGAAGAAGCGATGATAGGCCTTTTAAATTTGATATCGGTGCAAATTTTTCAAAAAATAATAATAAAATTGTAAGGTTGGCACCAGGTATTCTAAATCAGGTTTATGGTAATTATAGGAGCCTACAAACCAGTATTTTACAAGAAGGCGCGCCGCTGGGTTCATTTTATGGATATCAAACTGCAGGAATTTATCAGAGTACTGCCGATATTCAGAATAATCCTTCTTATTCGGGCGCCAGGGTTGGTGGATTACGTTATCAGGATATTAATGGTGATGGTATTATTGATCCAAAAGATCGGACAATTATCGGAAGTCCACATCCAGATTTCACCTATGGGATAAATTTGAACGCATCTTACAAGAATTTTGATATTTCAGCTTTCTTATATGGTGTACAAGGAAATGATATATTTGAAGCTACGCGCTATTTTACAGATTTCCCTTCCTTTGATGGAGCAAAAAGTGTTAGATTACTTGATGCCTGGAGTCCAACCAATACATCAAGTCTGATTCCTTCTGCTTATGCAGGAGCTTCAGATCTGGAGTTTGCTTCTTCAAGTTATTACATTCAAGATGGAAGTTTTCTTAGGTTGAAAAATTTGCAAATTGGCTACTCCATCCCAACAGTTAAAGCTTTTGGGCCAAATTCAGGCATCAATAAGATTAGGCTGTATGTTAGTGCAACCAATGTATTTACCATTACTAAATACACAGGATTGGATCCTGAAATCAGTCAAATTGTAGATGGCTTCTCTGCGCCCGGAGTAGACCAGGGTGTTTATCCATCACCACGTCAGTTTTTAATCGGTATTAATGTTGGATTTTAATTAAAAGTTATCAAAATGAAACATATAAAATATATTCTTCTTTCCTTATTAATTTGCAGTACTTTTTCCTGCAAGAAAGAATTTCTAGCATTGCAACCGCAGGGTGAACTAACCGAGGAACAGTTAATGAGCCAAGAGGGGGTTGAAGGCCTTTTAATAGGTGCCTATAGCTTACTTAATGGCAATTTGGATGGAACATGGGGTAATTATGGTGCAGCACCAAGCCAGTGGTTATTTGGCGAGGTGGCATCAGATAATGCCCATAAAGGGAGTAGCACAGGAGATCAGCCACCTATGAATGCCATTGAGCAACATGCGCCAACCAGTACAAATGATAATTTATCGAATATCTGGAACAGGTGTTTCGAAGGAATTCAACGCTGTAACCGTACGCTAAAAGTCCTTGCCAGCTTACAGGCAGGTTCGGGATCGATTAAATTTGATGATGCCCGTGCAAAAGAAATTCAAGGAGAAGCCAGATTGTTACGCGGACATTATTATTTCTTTTTGGTTCGCATATTTAAAATGGTACCTTATATTACCGAGGCCAATAGTGGTACTTTTGTTCCGAATGATAAAGACATTTATCCAAATATTGTAGATGATCTTCAGTTTGCCGTTGCCAATTTAAGCACAACTAAGCCCAAAAATCAGAAGGGTAGGGTAGATAAATATGCGGCTCAGGCTTATCTTGGAAAGGTGTTTTTATATCAAAAGAAATATCCTGAAGCTTACGATTTATTGAATGCTGTAATTTTGGCAAAACCAAGCTTGGTTGATATGCCTTATACCGATAACTTTGACATTACCAAAGAAGACGGTCCAGAAACGATTATGTCTGTTCAACATTCCGTTGGAACCGACGGAACAGGCGGTGATAATGGTAATGTGGGCGATATGCTTAACTTTCCGTACGGTAATGCGCCGATTAACTGTTGTGGTTTCTTCCAGCCGACTATAGATCTGGCCAACTCGTTTAAGGTAGATGCCCTTGGTTTACCGCTATTGGATGGCAGCTATCGTACTAATCCATATAAATCTGATTATGGATTAACCGGAACGGATAAAACAAATTATGCAGTAGACAAGACCTTACCATTAGACCCGAGAATTGAATCGACAATTGGAAGACGCGGTGTTCCATATCGCGATTGGGGTTTAATGCCCGGTGATACCTGGATTCGCGACGCCAGTAACGGTGGCCCTTTTCTGGCTGTTAAGAATACCATTGATGCTGCTCAGATCTCAAGTGGAACCGCTCCCGGCACTACCAATGTAACCGGATTAAACGTAAACCTGATCCGGTTAGGTGATGTTTATTTAATGGCTGCAGAATGTGCGGTAGAAAAAGGCGATTTAGCCAGAGCTTTAATATTGGTTAATATAGTTAGAGCCCGTGCTGCTAAAATAACTCCCCGGGATATAAATGGGATTCCGGCGGCTGCCTACAAAGTTAGCCAGTACATCTCATTTCCAAATGATACCTATGCCAGAAATGCGGTACGTTTCGAACGCAGATTGGAATTGGCATTAGAAGGTCACCGTTTCTTTGATTTGGTACGTTGGGGGGTAGCCAAACAAACACTGGAAAGTTATTTTTCTTTTGAAGGTGGCTACTTTAACTACTTAAAAGGCATCACCATCGAAGCCAGGGACGATTATTTTCCTTTACCTCAGGATCAGATTGATAGAAGTAATGGTACATTAAAACAAAGCCCGGGATATTAGGATTTAGGTTATAAATGAGATACATTGGCGGAGCGATGAGCATTAGCATTGCTCTGCTCATGTATTTTAGCTATGAACATACAAAGCTTGGATGTTCATAGAGTTTCTCGTGTGGTCAAAAAACAACAAATCACTGCATTTCATTGCACTTTAGTTGGGATGACGGCACTTTAAGTAATCTTCTTGTTTTTTGGAAAGCAATTGTAGCATATCGAGTTGATATTGATTTAGGCGGATGAAACTGCTACTATCAGTAGTAAAATAAACCCGACCGCCAGCGTTATCCCGATAAGAATGGTTTAATTTACACGTTTCTTTTATCGGGATTAAGCAAAGGGCGGGGCTAAAGGAACCGAAGCACCACAGAAATTGCTTTCCATAAAAAAACTGGAAATTAGAGCAGCCATTTTTATTAAGAAACTTAAGTTATTAGATGGTTCCGATTCCCACTCAAAACGCTCAATGCCAAATTATTTCTCCTCTTTAAACCTGCTAAAAAACAATAACGCAATTAAACAGAGACCGAAACCTACAATTCCGTTCAATCGTAACCCGAAATCATTTCCCGGATCTTTGCCGTAAATGGTGAGCATGGCAAAAATAGCAATGCCTAAGGTTTGACCAAGTTTTACAAAAAGGTATTTCACTGCGAAGAACATGCCCTCATGGTTTTCTCCGGTTTCTAAGGTATCTCTTTGGGCAATGTCGGCTAAAATGGCTGTCGGTAAAATGCCAAGTGCCGCTAAAGGAAACGAAGCGGATAGTACCAGGATGTAAATCTGTGTATGTGGACCAAATGGTAATTTGCCTAAAAAGAAAATGGTGACAAAGATTAAGCACAACACGCCAAAGGCAAGCAATACAAAAGGTTTTTTGCCAATTTTAGCAGAACCAAAATTAACCAGCGGGTAAAATAGCAGGGAAGCCAAAACCATGGCGCCCATAAATTTTCCACCTTCTGATTCTGGCAGGCCCAATAAAACGGTACAGAAAAATAATAAACCGCTAGAAATAATGCTCAATGCCGTATAAAAAGCGAAATCAGATATCAGGTAATATTTAAAATTACTGTTTTTAAAGGTGCTCTTAATCGCCGGCCATAAAGGCACGTGAGTGGGTTTTGCAACCGTGAATTCTTTTTCGTTAATAAAAAAAATAGGCAATAACATCACCAATCCGGATAAAATACACAAACCCCATATCGCGATCTGGATGGCCTCGCTGCGGTTGGCTACATGAAAATGAGGCTCAACCAGATCGGCAAAATTATTGGTGCAGGCCGATAAAATGATGCCGATTACAAAACCGACCTGCTGATAACTTGATAATTTAACTTTTTGTCTTGGCGTGTTGGTTACTTCAGCCAGTAGCGCGTTATAAGGGATTATATAAGTGGTAACCGATACAAAAAACAAACAAAGTGTTATGGTTAACCACCAGGCATTGTGCAGGCTTTCTGTTTTCTGGAGCGGGTAGAATACCAGGCCACAAAATATCATTGACGGAATAATCGCCCATTTCATAAAAGGCATCCTTCGACCGTTTTTATTGGTGCTGGCATCACTTTTTGAGGCAATAAACGGATCGTAAAGGGCATCGACCAATCTTCCTGAAGCAGCAATAATAGAAAGAATATTAAACGCGCCCAATAAAACCAGTTGTGGTACCAAAGGAGGTAAGCCAGCGTTGCTTGGGGGCAGATAGAAAAAGGGGAGCATTACGATGATAATATTTGTCATCGT
Organism: Pedobacter alluvionis; assembly: GCF_003664035.1. Lineage (GTDB taxonomy): Bacteria > Bacteroidota > Bacteroidia > Sphingobacteriales > Sphingobacteriaceae > Pedobacter > Pedobacter alluvionis. The sequence continues at coordinate 374,565 of NZ_RCCK01000011.1, read as the reverse complement.
GCTCCAACCAATCATACCGGCCGCGTAAGCAATTTCTTGTTTTAAGGAGAGTGTTTTGTTCATTAAAATTTTATAATTAAATTTTTATTTTTTTGAAAGCAGGTTTCTGTGTTAATCGGTTAGATCAGTCTTGCTTTCCATTTTATCCCAATGAAAAATCGGGATGTTCATTCTAATCAGTTTATTTACTTTGGTTGGTCTCATGAAACCTAGCAGGTTTTTAAAAACTGCGAGGTTTGAATCATGAATAAACTATTTCTTGTTAAACCATCTGCTCACAAAATAAACTACCAGAAAGCCAACAAAAATATATAAGCCATTAAGTGCTGCATTCGGATCGTCGGCATAAATGCTAAAGGCCACGAAAGTATAAGCCGCAATAAAAATAATAGGCAATATAGGATATAAAGGAACAGTATAGATGGATTTTTTATCAAGATGTGCTGTTCTCTTTCGAAGGATGAAAATTGTGGCTGCCGAACTGGCCATACTGATGCATTCTAAGAAAATGGTATAGTTTAAAATCTTGTCGAAAGTTTTCGCAAAGAAAATAATCACCACGGCAATTAATGTAAAAACTGTTAAGCTAATGGTCATTACCTCTGTTTTTTTATTCATCCTGCTGAATATTTTTGGCAGGGCACCTTCTTCGCCCATAGCAAACATTGCCCTTGGGTTACTCAACAGGTTTACATTTATATAACCCATTACAGAAAAAAAGATAATTACAGAAAGTGCTTTAAATCCGGCAGGACCAAATATCTTCGAAGCTAATATCGCTGCTATACTTTCTGCTGATTTTAATTCTTCAAAACCAATCACCTTTACATACACATAGTTGATGGCCAGATAAAGAATTACAATAATGTTTAAGCCAATAATGATAGCACGTGGAATCACTTTTTTGGCTTCTTTAATTTCGCCACCAAAGTTGATGGTTTGTGCATAACCTGCATAAGAAAAAGAAACGGCAATTAAGCATAAACCCAAAGCTTTTCCATAATCAGACCAGGTTGGTAAAGCACCTGTTGCTGTTTTAAAAACAGGAGTTATGGTTTCGGTTTGTCCGCCAAAAAATACCGCGCAAATCAGCGTTAAAATCATTCCGATTTTAATTACAGTTAGTACATTTTGCGTTTTAGAACTCGCTTTCAAACCTAAAAGGTTAATGAAATAGAATGTTAAAATAGTAATAATGGCTATGGCGACCCGATAGGTTTCTGTTTGTTTACCAACAGGCAAAATAATTTTACTCAGGTATTCTGCACCAATAATTGAAATTGCCGCTACAGATGCTGCGCTGGAAATAATAACAATACAATTAATTGCAAAAGCGATAGAGGGATGATAGGCTGCAGAAAATATTTTATAATATCCACCTGTTACCGGAAAACGGGAACCAATTTCGGCATAGGTTAAGGCACCGCAAAAAGCCACGAAGCCACCAATAAACCAGGCCAGGTAAAATAACTCTGGAATTTGCGCTTTCGCCGCTACATTTACAGGCGTACGAAATACACCCATTCCAATAACCAGACTCACCACAATCATGGATAAATCGAATAGCGAAAGCTGCTTTTTTTGTTGCATTAAATAGGATTTTGAATAATCGGATGAAGATAGGGAAAATTGAATGATTGAGGGAGGGAATGATTGAATGAGAGAATGATTGGAGGATGGCAGAGGTAAGATGGAAAAGGGATGATGGAGAGAGCTGGTGATCGTTAATCAATGATAGCCTAAAGACCACCGACTATGGACATCTAACTTATATATAATGCCTATCATCCACCTTACCTATTCCATCACCCATGTTTATATGTGGATATTTTCTTTTGCGAGCCTCACAGAATAAATCTATTATTGTATAATAATTCTGAAGAGCGTATTTAAAAATATTTTTATTTCAATCGTCAGGGTTATTTCTACAAATTCTTCATCGCTTTGCAGACCAATAAATGCAAAGTTTTCATTGAAGAACAGATAAACACAGTATGGCAGAAGTAATTTATAACGACGACAGTATTCGTTCATTAGACTGGAAAGAGCACATCAGGCTTCGCCCGGGTATGTACATTGGTAAACTTGGCGATGGTTCTGCCCAGGATGACGGTATTTACGTTTTGCTTAAAGAAATTGTAGATAATTCTATCGATGAGTTTGTAATGGGTACCGGAAAAACCATCGAAATTACCCTTTCTGAGCAAAAGGTGAATGTGCGCGATTATGGTCGTGGTATTCCATTGGGTAAGGTAATCGATTGTGTAAGTAAAATTAATACCGGCGGTAAATACGATAGTAATGCCTTCCAAAAATCGGTAGGTTTAAATGGCGTAGGTACCAAGGCGGTTAATGCACTTTCTACCAGTTTTACTGTACAATCTTATCGTGATGGAAAAACGAAAAAGGTAGAATTTTCTAAAGGAGAAATTGTAACTGAACAACCTATTATTGATACCACTCAGCGTAATGGTACCGCCATTACTTTTTATCCGGATGAAACCATTTTCAGGAACTACCATTACATTCCTGATTTTGTAGAGAGCATGGTTTGGAACTATGTTTTCTTGAACACGGGTTTAACTGTAAATTTTAACAACCAGAAATATTTTTCGGAAAGAGGTCTGTACGATTTGCTTTCTAAGTTTAATAAGCCAGAAGAGATTCGCTACCCGATTATCCACATGATTGGACCAGATATCGAAATTGCCATGACCCACGGTCAGCAATATGGTGAAGATTACCACTCATTTGTAAACGGACAACACACTACGCAAGGTGGTACCCACCAGGCAGCGTTTAGGGCTGCTGTGGTGAAAACCGTTCGGGAGTTTTTCAAAAAAGAGTTTGATGCGGCCGATGTGCGTTCTTCTATCATCGCGGCAATTTCTGTGCGTGTACAGGAGCCGGTTTTCGAATCGCAGACCAAAACAAAACTGGGTTCGCAGAACATGGGACCAGAAGGCCCATCGGTAGCTACTTTTATTAACGATTTTGTTAAAAAAGAGCTTGATGATTATTTGCATAAAAACCCCGACGTTGCCGATGCGTTACTGAAAAGAATTATGCAGTCGGAGCGCGAACGTAAGGATATTGCAGGTATCAAGAAACTGGCAAACGACAGGGCAAAAAAAGCATCCTTACACAATAAAAAACTGCGTGATTGCAAGGTGCATTTTAATACTACGCACGAGAAACGGTATGAAACTACCTTATTCATTACTGAGGGAGATTCTGCATCGGGTTCGATCACAAAATCGCGTGATGTTGATTGCCAGGCCGTATTTAGCTTAAAGGGTAAGCCGCTTAACTGTTATGAACTTACCAAAAAAGTAGTTTACGAAAATGAAGAATTTAATCTGCTACAACACGCTTTAAATATCGAAGATGGTTTAGAAGGATTACATTATAATAATATTGTAATTGCAACTGACGCCGATGTAGATGGCATGCACATCCGTTTGTTAATGATGACTTTCTTCCTTCAGTTTTTTCCTGATCTGGTAAAAGCTGGGCATGTTTATATTTTACAAACGCCGCTTTTCAGGGTGAGGAATAAAAAGGAAACCATTTATTGTTATAGTGACGAAGAACGTAGAAACGCAATCGAAAAACTGGGTAATAAACCAGAAATTACGCGATTTAAAGGTTTGGGAGAGATTTCACCAGATGAATTTGGTTTATTTATCGGGAAAGATATCAGGTTAGATCCTGTTATTTTGAAAGACCAAACAATTAAAAGTTTGCTTGAATATTACATGGGTAAAAATACACCTGACAGGCAACAGCACATTATCCGTAACCTAAGGGTAGAGAAGGATGAAGTAACTGAAGAACCTAAAGTGATTACTGAAGAGGTAGCTTAGCAATATCCCTGGTTCGTGTCTTCACGAACCACGTTTACATTATCTAAAAAGGAAGTCAAGCTTTTAAAGCTTGACTTCCTTGGTTATAACTGTTTTCTCACCTTAAATTTCCGCATGCGCAGGAATGACGACCACATTTGGTAAGATCCTGAAACAAGTTCAGGATGACGGCTATGATCTCAAATGGTAATTATTCTTTAGGGGCATTCACCGTATCTTCCGGATGTTGCGGTGGCAATACATCTACCTTTTTCTCTATGATAGTGATTTTTGTAAATACAGCATATTTACTAGGGGAGATGCCGTTATCATATTTTTCGGCATAAGCCTGGGTAAATTCTGCCCCGAAATACAAAATGATAGAAGTGTAATAAATCCACAATAAAATAACAATGATGGAACTCGCGGCTCCAAAAGCAGAACCTGGATTACCTTTTTCGATATAAATCCCGATCAGGTATTTACCTAAACTAAAGAGAACTGCCGTAAATAAAGCACCGATTATTGCCGATTTCCAACGGATGACAACATCTGGCAATACTTTAAAAATAACGGCAAATACAGCGGTTACGGCCGCTAGTGTAATTACATTGTTTAAAATATAAATCAGAATGGCCATTGTATCGTTTGCAACGGGGATTACTTCATCTATCTTACTTTGCGAAAGTAGGTGGCCTAATTTAGAACCCAAACCTACTACTACAGTGTTAACCACTAGTGAAACAAGCAAGAGAAAGCCCATCGAAACAATTAAAGAGAAAGACAATAATCTGTTAGAAAGCATTTTTATCCAACCTTTTTTGGGCACAGCCTTTACTTTCCAGATCATATTGATGCTATCTTGTATCTCTATAAAAATAGCAGTTGAACCAATAATCAATGTACCAATCCCAATAATTAAACCAATGGTAGATTGCCCAGATTTATTGGCATGTTCTACAAAACCCTGGATTTGTGTAGCTGCCTCTTTACCAACCATCTCGGTAACCTGCCCATAAAACTGACCTCTTGTTTTTTCGTTTCTTTCGTCGCCAAAAAATAGGGTAGCGGCGGATAACATGATAATAATAAGCGGTGTAAGGGAAAAAATAGTGTAATAGGCAAGCGAAGCACTTAATTTAGTTACCCTGTCTTCTACAAAGCCTTTTCCTGCCGCAATAAAAAGATGGTAAAGCGCAATAAAGAAATTTTTGATCTTATGGAATACTTTCATTGAAGAATTAAAACGGATATCCTATCCCAATGTTATAAATTATATTCTGTTTTCGCCAATCTTTGTTTCCAAAGGCAATATCATCTAATACCCATCTTTGTCCTTCAGGTAAATACGGTTTGCGAATTGGGAAAGCTACATCTAAGCGGATCACAAAAATGCTGACATCTACACGTAAGCCTGCACCAGTACCCACAGCTAGCTCGTTAAAAGTATTTTTCAGCTTAAAGCCAGATCCAAGTCTTGCCGTTTCCGGTTTGCCAGGTTCTCCAAGATCTTCTTTCCTTAACCAGACATTTCCCGCATCTACAAACAAAGCGCCATAAAGTACACTTACTATTTTAAATCGTAGCTCTGAGTTAAGCATCAACTTAATATCACCACCCTGATCGGCAAAAATTGCATCATCTTTAACCTTAAAAGTTCCCGGACCTAAAGTTCTGGCTGGAAAAGCCCTGATGTCATTGCTACCACCAGCAAAAAACTGCCTAACAAATGGTAATGAGGTAGAGTTTCCATAGGCATAACCATAACCGAGGTTTAACCTGTTTGCCCAGATTAAATTTCTGGTAATTTTATAATAATCCCTCAAATCGGCTTCTACTCTGATAAACTGGGTTAGTGGCACATTAAAAAGTGTACGTTTCCCTTCTTCATCTTTTGGTACAAAAGTTCCCCAAACATTGCCTCCGGTTTCTAATCCTCCAAAGAAGTAGGTATTATTTCTCCGGCTATCTTCCATCTGGTTGGTATAAGTGAAGTTATAGTTACTGCCAATGATAAACTGCTTTTCTAAAGTAGTCCTCAATAAAGGATTTTGTGCATATATTCTCTCCGCAGTTGTGTCAGATGGAAAAGAAGTAGAAACATAACTGATTGATATCGGGTTGAAATTATGCTCTTTGTACAAGTTTTCTTTAAAGTTGTAACCATATTGCCCCTTAACTGCATGTAAGGTATATTCAGAGCCACGGTTGAGGATTTGATAAGAAAGCGACGTAATCGTTTTCGGGATGAAAGCGTTGGTGCTATTCGGTTTGTAAAAAGGAACAATAAACCTGGGGAAGGTTAGTTTTCCTTCAGCAGTTAACGATAAGGAGTTTTTGCCTAAAGAAGTACCTTTGGTTTGGGTTTCAAAACCACCACTAACACTCAAATCCAATTGTTCTGCATTTCTAAACAAGTTTCTGGTGGTTTGTGTTACTTTCACTTCCGAACCAACGAAGTTGTTCGATTTACTGGTTCCTACAACCGAAAAGGTCAGTGAGTTTTTCTTTAAAGGAGTTAAATAGATATTCAAATCGAGTTGATTGTTTTTGAAACTATCAACGGGTAAAAATTCAGCTCTTACGTCCTGAAAGGCACCCACATTAACCATACGGTTTAAAGATTGGTTATGGTCTTTACGGTTATAAAGTTCATTTTTTTGAAAGAATACTAAACGGTCAAAAAGTCTTGGTTTAAAGGTGTTCCGGTCATCGTATATATTGAAATCGTTATACTGAAGCGGTTTTAGTTTTCTTAATGTACTATCTCTCCTTAACGAATAATTGGGATAAATGTTAATATTTTTAATGGTATAAGGTTTTAATCCGGCATCAGGAGCAATGTCTTTAACTTTAACCGAAACATTAACCAGGTTTTTACCTATGGTACTATCTACCTGCATAATTAAATAATCGGGGCTGAAATAGAAATAACCACTTTCCTTTAAGTCGTTATCAATCCTGATCCGTTCATTTTTGTAAGTGTCGATATCGTAATAGTCGCCAACTTTTAGCAAGGTTTTGTCTTTATTGGCGTTGATGATTTTTGTGAGTGCCCCGGTATCGGGAGGGAAATTAATCTTGTTAATTTTATATCGTTGCCCGGTAACGGCAGTATAAATTGCCTTACCTTTTTTTCCTTTTACAACGGTATCGCCGGTAACGGTTGCCTGTAAATAGCCTTCACTAATAAGATAACTGGATAATACATCATTGTTGTATTTTAGCTTTACCTCGCTTAATAACACAGGAGCTTCACCTTGTCTGCGTAGCCAGTTTCTAAAACCTTTTGGCTTTTTAGGCTCACCAGCAAGATTGTAAATGCCTAGTTTAAATTTTATACCCAAAAACGACTTATTAGGGCGTGGTCTAGTTTTAGCTTCCAGGTCAGTTTTAACCTGTTTTTCATTGTCAATTTTCCCTGATGAGTCTGGATTGATTTTTACTTCAGCACCGGTATACAAAATCTGTCCTGGTTTTAACGATTTGGTACTGCTGCAAGCCGCCCAAACTAAACAGGCCAGTATAAATAAAAGCGGTCTAATTAGTTTTCTCATCTTGTGCTTTCTGTTCAATGTTTCTTATTCTTCTTATTCTTTTCTTTTGAAAAATCTCTCTAAACTTATTGTAATCTACAACCAGGGTAAAGCCTAGGCCTGTTTCAACAATCTGTCCCTGTACAATCATATCGTTCTGATTTCTGCGGTAAGCCCTTAAACGGTACCGTCCATCAGCAGAAAGCGCATATTCTACGTTTACGTTTCCGGCAATATTGGTCGATTTTTCTCCTGGCGCCTGAGGCCCCTCTAAAGCAAAAGAACTTCCTACGCTAACCGTTAATCTATCGTTTAGCAGTTTTTTAGATAGTCCAACCTCCAGATCTGTTTTTTGCTGCATCGAACCGGTTGAATAATCTTCAGATGAATTTACGCCGAAATTAAGATCAACACCCTGAATTAAATCGGAAGTTAAATTATTCAATTGCTCGGTTAACAGTCTGCTTACGCTCGAACGTGCAAGGGTAGAAACACCACCACCGCCGCCTGCCAGACTTTGAAAAGGATTATTCGCAATAAACCTGTTTAAGGCAAGTAAAGCAAGAACCTGTTTGTTTAATTCACTTTCATCGCGGTTTACATTAATTAATTTGGTATAAACCTGACCATTTAAAGCACCACGTTCATTTTCTGGCAAGTCGAGTTTAAATGAAATGGCTGGCTTTAATAATTCGCCTTTTATCATCAGATAAACCTGGAAAGGTAATTTTGTTCTGGCTTCATAAAGATCTGGCTGATTTAACAGGTCGATAGGAGCAGCATTAACTTCGTATAATGCAGTAATGTTTGCAGTTGCAGAAGTAGGTTCGCCTGTCCAGACAATGGTACTGCCTTTAACCAGTTTAAATTCCTTTTTTACAACAGCCAATGTTAAGTTATACGAACCGTCAACGATCTCGTAGCGGCCAGTCATGCTGATTTTACCACTTGGATCCATCGTTACATTTAAGTCTGCGTCGCCCCTAACTTTTAAATTATCGCCGGTAGATGCGTCTACAACCACATTAAGTTCTGCTTCAGGATCTACTTTTACAGCTGCTACAAGGTTTAAACCTTTAATAGGGGATTTACTAATGCTATCAACCTTTAAGGCTTTTTGTCCGTTAAAGGGAGGTGCATCGGCATCAATAAACTGTACTATACCCTCCTGGTCAATAATTGCCGGATCACTTGAAGGCAAAGCGAAGAAGAATTTTGTGCCCTTATTCACATTGATATTCATGTTTACATCCGGCTGGTTCAAATCTCCGCGTACTTTGATATTGCTGGTTAAAAATACTGTTCCATAAATCATATCATTATCGGCAGCGGTAGAATTGATTGCCCTGAAATTGTTCATCCGGATATCTAAACCGAATCGATAATTTTTAAAATCGGTAGTATAAACTTTTCCGTTGATAGTTGCTTTTTGATTTAATGAATCGATCAGTGTAAAGTTGTTAAAACTGATGCCCTCATCGGTAAACGATATTTTCTCATTTGGCAAACGGAAATAAGAGTTTACATAAGCCACTCTGATCCCTGCATTATTGAAAGTTAAATCACCGAGTATTTTAGGGGCCGTTAATGCGCCTTTAACAGTAAGGGCACCGGTTAAGGTACCTGTACCATTTTTAAGCTGACCTGCAGATAAACTTTCAATATTTTTCATTTCAATCTTATCGATGTTGACGGTAAGATCTAAGGCGCTTTGAGGTGCAGTATAATAAAATCCATTTACCCTCAGTTCATGTACGCCAGTTAAGGCCATATTTACCTCGAAGGCATTTTTGGTATCGTTGTTTACCGCTAAACGTAAAGTACCCAACTGATCTTTCTGATAGCGCAACTGATCGATGGTTAAATTCGCTTCAAATTTTGGTGTGCTGGCCAAATCTTTAACATTTGCGGTTCCGTTTAAACGGCCACCAACCAAAGTGGTATCGGTTTCTGCAAATTTGGTTAAGGTTTCCAATTGGAAATCTTTAAATGCTACGGTTAAAGGTGCATTTGGTTGGGTAGGGTTGCTGTTAATGGAAAGCGACTGACCGCTGTTGCTGATCTGAAACTGATTAACCAATATGCCTGAAGCGCCAAATTGAATGTAATTATCTTGCGAAACCACCCATTTTTGATAATCAAGCAATAATTTTTGAGGATCTAAAGCGAATTTAAAATCCTTATTAATCGATTTGAAAGTACCGCCGATTACATATTTGTCTTTAAGTTGCCTGTCGCGAAGGAAAATATTAACGCCTAAATTATTATTTAACGCCTCACCGCTTACTTCTGTATTAAATAGTGCGACAGACGGGCTTTGAAGGCTTTTAACCGTTAAACTATAGGCCAGTTTATTATTCTCGTTATTGATGTTTAAAACCGTGGTATCTATTTTGAAATCGCCATAAACTACCTGCGGGAAATTACCCTTGATTTGTAGGCTGTCTTTTTGTGTATCAATCAATCCGTAAAATTGAGATTGTTTAAAAACCGTTAATTCAGGCACAAAGTTCTTTAATAGTTTAGAATCATAAATCTGAACAAAAAAGCGCAAACGCTGATCCGGAACCTTTGTAACGGTTCCAAAAGCATAATATTTATTGATTTCGTTAATTATTGCACTACCCACTTTGGTCAGTTGGTATTTTCCATCAATTTTTGCTGAGAGTATTTCAGATTTGAGTGTAAGTTCGTTTTCTGTTGCGGTAGATTTTGCACGGATCGAAATCGTATCAACATTAATTCTTTGTTTATCTTTTACCAGTTGTAAACCCGTAACATCAACGGATCCATTTAAATAATCGGCATCGGCAGTGGTCAGATTTACTTTAACCACTCCTGCGGCACTTAAAACCGTAGGATTAAAGTTTAGTGCCTGAAGGTTTACCTGTTTTAAATTTAAATCGGCTTTTACTGCCGGATATTTCCCCGCCAGATTCACTTTAGCGGCTAAGTTAAAGTTGGCATTGCTATCGGGCATGCTGCTTTTAATGCTAATGTTCTGGTTGTTATAATTGCCGGCGAGGCTTAAATTGCGGTATGTATATTTATTGTAATAAGCACTTAACACTTTGGCATTAAACTTCGCATTGATTTTTTTAGGATCAAGGCCTGTACCCGCAACATTGGCCTTAACCGAAACACGGCCAAGTTTTGGCTGCATTTTTAACAGCCTGCCTACGTTGAAGTTGTTTAAACTGATATCTGCCTTGTAACTTTCTTTTCCTTTAGGGCCATTCATGCCTGCAACTATCACTGCACCACCCATATCGGTGTTGATGTTCAGATTGGTATTGAAATCAGTCATTGAGCCTTTAAAATTACCTTTCGCACCGATTACGTTAGGCAGTTCAATTGAAGGAGGAATTGATTTTTTTGGTACGGCTACCAAAATATCACCTTTGGTAACATGAAGTTTTTTAATGTTTAAATCGAGAAAGGTTTTTTTAATATCGGGCAAGCCTTTGGCATTTCCGCTGATATCAATCTGTGTATTTTTTAAGCCGCTGATCTGCAGTTTGGTGATATTCAGGTTGTTTAAATAGCCGTTAACATCGGCATTGATTTTTATTTTTTCGTTGCGGTAATTGGCGGGTATGGCAGTGCTGAAAAAGCCAGCATCTTTCAAACCAATGGTGGTGTTTTTAAGGGCAATATTCAGTTTCACGCGTTCAGGATGTTTGGTTAAATCCTCAATCGAGGTGAAATTTAACTCAGTTGCATTCTCAATTGAAGTATTTGGTGTTTTCAGTATGAAATTGCTCAGCTTGATCTGTTTATCATTATAGGCTGCGTCGCCACGTAATTCATCCAGAACAAAGCCGCTTTTCTCTTTTAGTGATCCGTTTTTAACATTTGCTTTTATACCTGCGGCGCTATAACTTACATCACTAGCCCCCAAATTAAGCTGGTTAATTTTCAGGTGGTTAAAATCCATTCCTTTAGGAGCAGGTTTAGCAGCCAGATTATCAAACTGTACATCGTTATCGGCTAAACTGATGTTTTTGATAATGAGGCCTAAAGCCGATTTTTGGGGCGCTACAGTATCTTTAACTTTCTTTAAATCGTTGCTCGGCGCTGGTTTAAATGCAAAAAGAATATTCGATTTGTTTAAATGTGCATCATCAACTGAATATTTACTATTGGTTAAATCTACTTTCAGGTTTGCCAGGCCAAGGTCGTTTACAGTGGCAATGGCTTTGGTTGTCGAGATCTGGTCGTCGTAATTTACCTTTACATTGTTAAAAACGAAGTTCTGTACCTCGATTAATGGCAATTTACCCTGTTCTTTCTCTGCACTATCTACACTATTGGTAATATGCTGAACCAATTTGACAAGAGGTTTTTGCTGTAAATAACGAAGCGAAGTATTCACCAGGCTTAACTCTTTAATTACATAATGCTGATTGGCCAGATCGAAATCTTTAATTTTTGTTTTAAAGGCACCTAAATATAATTTCACATCATTACCTGCAACATCATCGCGGTAATTGATGCCAATATCTTCAAAAGAAACTTTATCAACAGAGAATTTTAGGGTAGAAGTGGTATCTTTTTTTACTTTCTCTTCTGGTTTTTTCTGGTCGCTTGCAAAAGCATCCACCAGGAAAGAAAAGTTAAAAGTGGTGTCGGGAGTGATGCGCTTCACATTGGCGCGTACATTTTTTAGTTCAATATTATTGATCTCAACTGTGTTCTTTAACAGCTTAAATAAACTGATATCAACCGCTAGTTTTTCGGCATATAATAAAGTATCACCTTTACGGTCTTCGATGTAAAATTTGTTTAGAACCACATCTTTTGGCAATGCGATTTTAATGCTTTCTAAACTTACCTCTGTTTTGGTTTTGTTTTTCAGGTAATTTATGGCTTTGCCTTTAACAAAATTTTGAACAGCTGGAATATTTAAGGATAGCGCTATACCGACTACCAGAATGATGATGGAAGCAATTACCCACAATAGAATTTTTAGACTTTTGCGTACGTATTTATTCAATGCTAAGTGTGTTTGGTGTTTGATAAATGCTAAAAGCACGCCATTAAAATTAATTTTAAGGCCTGTTTTACTAAATAATACAAAAAATAACTTAAATTGTTCGCCCGCTATAAAAATTTAATATTGGCGGTTTACTAATTAGTTACAAATGAATTCATTAAATTTAAATATATCTTTTGAACAATACGAAAGTATTACAGAATTAACATTGGCGGATAGAACCCTTTGCGAACTTTCAGAACAGGCTTTAAATACTTCTTATTCTCCCTATTCTAAATTTAGGGTGGGTACAGCAATCCGCCTGGCCTCAGGCGAAACCGTTCTGGGCAGCAACCAGGAAAATTTAGCTTATCCATCTGGTCTTTGTGCAGAACGTGTAGCTCTTTTTACCATCGGCGCTACATACCCAAATGCAGTGATTGAAAGTATGGCTATTACTGCCCAGACTGATCATTTTGAGATTTTAAAACCTGTTACATCTTGTGGCGGCTGTTTGCAGGTGATGGCAGAGTTTGAACGTAAGCAAAATGCACCAATCGAGGTGATTTTTTATTGCTTAAACGGAGAGGTTTTAAAAGTACCGAGTGTAAAAAGTTTACTGCCTTTTTCATTTGTGGAAGATCGGTTGGAGCGATAGGCGGGGAAGTATCTCTCGGCAGGTCGTCATTGCGAGAAGGCTTTTTCAGCCGCCAAAGCAATCTTAATGCACTCGCTATAACCCATAGTTGTAAGATTGCTTCGTCGTTCCTCCTTATAATGACGGCTTTTCTATCAGAATGTAATTCTTCCTTCCAGCTCTCGACCTCCGGACCTCCGACTTTTATCCTTATATTTGGTTTTTTAACCATAATGAAACAACTCTACATCCTTATTTTCTCTGCTTTTATTTCTTTTAGTGCAAATGCGCAGGCCGTACTTAAAAATAATGCGGTTTATAAATTAGTTTACTTCCGTTCGGCTGATGGGAAGCCAAAAGAAGACCGGAATGCAACCGTAGTAGTGGCTTCAGTAAATCAGAATTTAATCAGCAATGTTGGTATTCTCGGTCATAAGGCAAAGTATCCTTACGAACAGAGTATTGTAACCAAACCTGCGCAAATTTTGTTTCAGGTTGCTGATTTAGGTATAGATAAACAGATTGCAACTGCTGATAGCCTTGCAATTGGTAAGCAAACTTTTGAGTTGAGCAATGAAACCAAAATGATTTTGGGTTATAACTGCAAAAAGGCAACTACAGTTGTTAACTCCAATCGGATAGACTTATGGTATACAACTGATGCTGGAATAAAAGCTGCGCCAACCAATTTAGGCCAGAACCTTGGTTTGGTTTTAGAGCAGGTGCGTAATGGCAATAGCTTCATAACTGCTGTAAAAATAGAAGAAGTTAAAAATTCGAAAACGGTCGATCTCCAAAAAATAAGTGCTAAGCTAACAGATGGATTAACGTATAAAGATTTGCTTTGGAAAAGCCGGTTTACCACGCTAAGTGTTTTTAATAATGAAACGATTAATTTTATAGATAAACCACAATCGAACGATTCTGTATTCCGCTTTGCAGGAGGAACAGTAATTGCAAGAAAAGTTAAATTTCCCGAATACCAGTCTAATCCTAATGTTTTTGTCGATTTAACCGAGCAATCTAACGGCGATGCTTACGATAGAACAGGGTCTGTATTTATTATCCCGACTGATAAACAAATCAGTTTAATGGATGCGCTTAAAAATTCTGTTAAAGACCTGCCTGTTTATGATAATGGCAATGGAAAGAAATACCAGGGTGTTGTAGCCACAGCAAATTATAATCCCGTTATAGAGTTAATGCGCTTTTTTACCCCTTTTGGTGTTGGTAAATACAATACTTTAAAATTAAAGGATAAAAATTGGGCGGATAAAGTTTACTACAGACAGGATGTTTCAGAATTGTTTCCGCTGGTAAATGGCAAAGAGGTCTGGATTGCAGTTTTTATTGGTAACTATGATAAAGGCGGACATAAAGTTTCTTTAAATATAACACTGCATAATGGTGGAAGACCAAAAGAAGCCAAAGAAGTGATTTTGCCTTTATTTAATTCGACCAATGTAATGGAAATGGCCGGACAAGAATATGCAACCATGTTTAGCAGCGATAAAGGATTGGAAGTTTCTTTTACCTTAACCAAAGACCTAAAAGATGCCAAACTGCGTTACATTACAACCGGCCATGGTGGCTGGGGAAATGGCGATGAGTTTGTGCCACGGAAAAACACCATCTGGCTGGATGAGAAAGAAGCATTCGCCTTTACACCATGGCGCCAGGACTGCGGTTCTTACCGCTTATCGAATCCTGCATCCGGAAATTTTGAAACAGGCCTTTCCTCGTCGGATTTAAGCCGCTCTAACTGGTGCCCGGGAACGGTTACCAATCCGGAGTGGATTAGTTTAGGAGATTTAAAGGCAGGTGTGCATACCATAAAAGTAACCATCCCGATGGGTAAGCCGGAAGGCGGCAGCTCTAGTGCCTGGAATGTTTCGGGCGTGTTGTTGGGGGGGGAGTAGTCAAATTATTTGTCATCCTGAACGCAGTGAAGGATCTTTTTCTTACTCTTATTTACCATATAAGACATTTAATATAATATAAGCTCAAATGGCCACATTTTTTGTTGCTCGGTCCTAAAAGCGCGTGGCTTGATCTTATGCATCCTGCCGCCCTAAATAGCAGCACAAAACTATTTTTCTAAACCGGATTGCAGGGGAGATCCTTTTTTGAGGCCATGAGCAGTGGGGCAGGAGGACAAAAAAGATCGCATCGAAAAGCCGGAGTAACACTTAACAAAACTTAAGGAACCTGCTTTCCAAATCAACACAAACAAATTTAGATTTCGGCAGGTGAGACACCAGCCGATAGGATGGAAAAACGAATTTTCCATCTGGAAATGTGAATAACCTCTCTTCATTCTATGCAATCATTTTTATTATATTTACGGCTGCCAATTTTTGTAGATAAATGAGTGAAGAATTAGATCAAAACGTAAACGAAGAGCACAAACATACCATAACCCCAATCAACGGTTTATACGAAAACTGGTTTCTCGATTATGCGTCTTATGTAATTCTCGACAGGGCAGTTCCACACATTAATGATGGATTAAAGCCCGTTCAACGACGCATTATGCACTCTTTGAAAGAGATGGATGATGGGCGTTTCAACAAAGCAGCCAACGTAATCGGTAACACCATGAAATATCACCCGCATGGTGATGCCTCTATTGGCGATGCGATGGTGCAGATTGGGCAAAAAGATTTATTGATTGATATGCAGGGTAACTGGGGCGATCCGGTTACCGGCGATAGTGCTGCTGCACCACGTTATATCGAGGCACGTTTATCAAAATTTGCCAACGATGTGGTGTTTAACCCAGATACTACCGAATGGCAGTTAAGTTATGATGGGCGTAACAACGAACCAATCACTTTACCGGTAAAATTCCCTTTGTTATTGGCACAAGGGGCTGAGGGTATTGCCGTGGGTTTGGCTACCAAGGTAATGCCACACAATTTTATCGAATTGCTGGATGCCTCGATAGAAGCGCTTAAAGGGGTGCGACCGAATATATTGCCCGATTTCTTTACGGGCGGTATGGCCGATTTCTCGAATTACAATGAAGGACAACGTGGAGGTAAAATCCGGGTACGTGCAAAAATAACCGAGAAGGATAAAAAAACTTTGGTGATTACCGAAGTTCCGTTCAGTACCACAACGGGTTCTGTTATCGATAGTATTTTATCGGCCAATGATAAAGGCAAAATCAAGATTAAAAAAATTGAAGATAATACGGCGGCCAATGTAGAAATTGTAGTGCACCTTGCACCAGGCATTTCGCCTGATGTTACCATTGATGCATTGTATGCCTTTACGGCTTGTGAGGTGTCGATTTCACCAAATACCTGTATTATCCAGGGTGATAAGCCACTCTTTTTGAGTGTGAACGATATCCTGATTGAAAATACCAAACACACTAAAAATTTATTAAAGAGAGAGCTGGAGATTCGCTTGCACGAGTTGCAGGAGAAAATTTTCTTTAGTTCTTTGCTTAAAATATTTATTCAGGAGGGGATGTACAAAAATCCTGAATATGAAAACTCAACCAATTTTGAAAAGGTTGTAGAAGTATTACATCTTTTATTTGAGCCATTTAAACCATCGCTTTACCGCGAAATTTTACCTGAGGATTTTAAGAAGCTGATTGATAAGCCAATGAGTAGCATCACGCGTTTTGATGTAAAAAAGGCCGATGAGCAGATGAAAAACCTGGAAGATGAGATTAAAGTAGTTAAAAACCACTTAAAACATCTTACCGATTACGCCATTGCCTGGTACCAGAAATTATTGAGTAAATATGGAAAAGGAAGGGAGCGTAAAACCGAAATCCGTTTATTCGATCGGGTAGAAGCATCGAAAGTAGCATTGGCGAACGTTAAACTGTACATGAACCGTGAGGACGGATTTATTGGATCAGGTTTGCGTAAGGATGAATTTGTGGCCGATTGTTCGGATATAGACGAGGTAATTGTTTTTCGTGAAGATGGTAAATGTATCATCACCAAGGTGGCCGATAAAACCTTTGTAGGTAAAGGTATTATTCATGCCCAGGTGTTTAAGAAAAACGACGAGCGTACTATTTACAACATGGTTTATAAAGATGGTGCCAGCGGTACATCTTATATTAAGAGGTTTGCCGTAGTTGGGGTAACACGCGATAAGGAATACGATTTAACCAAAGGATCGAAAGGTTCAAAGGTTTTATATTTTACCGCCAACCCGAATGGTGAAGCGGAAATTGTGAATGTTGCCTTGAAACCGCATTCTAAATTGCGTAAACTTCAGTTCGATCAGGATTTTGCAGAAGTGGCCATTAAAGGACGTGGATCGCAGGGGAATATCATTTCAAAATACCCGGTTAAGAAGATCACTTTGAAGAGTAAAGGCGTTTCTACCTTATCGGGTCTTAAAATCTGGTACGATGATTTATTAAAGCGCTTAAATGTTGATGGCCGTGGAAAATACCTGGGCGAATTTGATGGCGATGACCGCATTTTACAGGTACATAAAGATGGTTACTACGAGTTAAGTTCTTTCGAACTGAGCAATCACTTTGATGATGGATTAATCTTGATTCAGAAGTTTGATCCTGAACAGATTTTTGCCGCTGTTCATTTTGAAGGCAAAGCGCAGAACTATTTTATCAAACGTTTTGCATTCGAACTGCAAGCTAACGGGAGGAAAACCATTTTTATAAGCGAGGAGCAGAAATCGAAGTTGCTGTACCTTACTTCAAATCCGGCAGCGAAAATTATCGTCGATGTTTTAAAGGGCAAAACCCAGATTCCGGAAACATTGGATTTAACCTTGGCTGAATTGATTGATGTTAAAGGGTTAAAAGCAAATGGCAATCGATTATCGCCACATGATGTACAGAAAGTGGTATTAGAAGAACCTGAAGTGGCTGTTGAAGAACCTGAAGAAACCAGTGTTGAGGAAAATGAGGATGATGGCATAACGGCTAATGAGGCGGTTAGTAATGAAGAAACGGCAACTGATACTGAAGCCAATGATGCTACAATTACAGATGAAGCTGTTGCAACGCAGCCAAAGCCTAAATTTGAACGTGCAGAAACACCTGTAGTTAAAGCGGATAAGCCAGAGGTAAAAGAAAAACCTGTTGCAGTAGAAAAGCCAGTGGTAGAAAAAACAAAGCCAGCAGCCGAACCTGTTAAAAAGGAAGAAGTTAAAACCGAAGAGAAACCTGAGTTAGAAGAAAAATCTGCTAAAAAGATAGATTTCGAAATTACCAATCCGGATGATATCGATATTGATGATAAGGGGCAGTTGGGCTTGTTTTAAATAGGCTTAAGAGTTGTCAACTTTAATGGCCTGGTGGCAAGAAAGTTGACAACTCTTCGTATTTCAATCAAAACATTTCATTTTTAAAGCTATATTTGCCATGCTCAAAGGGGTGCTTTTTGATGTTGCAATTTCTGTTGCCATCAATTTGCTGAGATTATACCCATTTAGAGGTTTAAACCAAAAGGTTTAAGGTATAGGGTTTAACCTTACCCCCTATACCTCAAACCTTACACCTTCTAATGAACCTGATGCGGGTAATGCCGCCGTAGGAAGAGGTTAAAATTTACAAAACTGTTTCGCCCCGAAAACAGTAGCTAATTGTTTTTTACGGGCTGCAAAGCAAATTATTGTAAATGAATTTTCAAGATTGGTTTAAGCTTTTTCAGGAGCAGATTTTACACACCTCATTAATCGAATGGCTGGCTGTTGGTTTTGGCGTATCTGAAGTTTTATTAGCGAAGAAAAATAGTATCTGGCTTTATCCAACAGGGATCATTTCTATTTTATTGGTGATGAGCTTACTATATAAAGCGAATTTATATGCAGAAATTGTACTGAATGTTTATTATTTGGTAATGAGCGTGTATGGTTGGCTAATTTGGAAAAATCAGGAAAATCATCACCATAAGGAGGTTCTATGGTCAACAAAAAAAGAATTACTTATAGCTGTTTTAATTTCTGTAATAGGATTTGGAATTTTCTACACCGCTCTAATCAATTTGCCTGAACATTTTGTAATTGCTAAAATAGATATTTTCTTTACCAAATCGGATGTTCCAATCGCAGATGCCTTTGTTTCTGCATTTGCATGGGCAGGCATGTGGCTGTTGGCCAAACGTAAAATAGAAAACTGGATATTCCTGAATATTTCGAATATTGTTGCCATTCCGTTGCTGTTTCATAAAAAGCTTCCGCTTATGGCCTGTTTAACTACGTTTTTGTTCGTCGTAGCTATATTTGGGTTTTTTGACTGGAACAAAATCATTAAAAAAAGCAAGCTCAAGTTGGCTTAATTAGATTCTACACAAAAAAAACATGAGTGAAACATTAGCAACTACCTGGCAGGAAAAAGTAAAAGCTTATGCCGCACTTTCTGAAAAAATGGGTAAACTTCATCCCGAAATTTTAGAACTGGCTTATCAGGAAAATTGGTTTAAACTTTTTGTGCCTGAAATTTATGGAGGATCAAACAAAAAACTCCCTGAAATTTTAAGACTGGAAGAAGAATTAGCAGAAGCCGACGGAAGTTTAGGCTGGACCATTACACTTTGTGCAGGTGCAGGCTGGTTTGCAGGGTTCTTAAATCCCGAATTGGCTGCAGAGATTTTTGCTAATCCCGAAGTTTGTTTTGCCGGAAGTGGTGCTGTTGGTGGTGTGGCCATTAAAATGCAAACTGGTTATCTGCTCAATGGAAAATGGAGTTATGCCAGTGGCGCATTACACGCTACTATATTTACCGCTAACTGTATTATTAAAAACGAAAATGGTGATGACATTTTGGATGAAAACGGAGAACCAGAAATTAAGTCATTCATCCTTAAAAAAGAGGAAGTAAATATTTTACCTGGTTGGTCTTACTTTGGCTTAATAGCCACAGGGAGCCATGCTTTTGAAGTTTGCGATTTAAAAGTTGAAGAAAATCGTGCCTTTAAAATTAACCAGCAAATTGAAGTGGCCGATTCTGGCTTTGACTATCCCTTTTTGCAACTCGCAGAAACCACGTTAACGGTAAATAGTTTAGGAATGACTAATCATTTTATTAAGCTGGTAGAGCAATCATTTTATTCCCGTTCCGGGTTAGGAAGATATAGCGAAGCGCAAATTTTGTTTTTTAATAATGAACTTAACCGCTGCAAAGAAGAAGTGTTAAGCCTTCGTGCAAAATTCTATCATACTTTTGAGGAGTCCTGGAATCAGTTAATGAGTAATGGAGAAGTTACTGATGACAAACTAAGCGAGGTAAGTTCAATCAGCCGTAAATTGGCCCATGCCTGTTGGAAATCGGCAGCTACTTTATTTCCATACTGTGGCCTAGAGGCTGCAAAGAAGGAGTCAGAAATTAACAGGGTTTGGAGAGATATTCATACGGCAAGCCAACATGCTTTACTTACTTTCGAAATTTAATTATTCCAAAAGCTCTGTTTTAATTTTATCTCTAAAATCAGTAGCAAACTTATTCAGTTTTGGTTGTATTACAAATGCGCAATAAGGTTTTCCCTGGTTGTTGCTAAAATAGTTCTGATGGTAGTCTTCAGCCTCATAAAATTCGGTTGCAGGAGAAACTTCTGTGGTAATGGGCTTGTCGAAAATGTGCTGTTTGGTTAAATCTTCGATCATTTTCTCCGTCAGTTTTCTCTGATCTTCATTTTTGTAAAACACTACCGATCTGTATTGCGTACCCACATCATTACCCTGTCTATTCAGGGTTGTTGGGTTGTGGGTTTTAAAGAATACCAATAACAACTCACTAAACGAAATAACGCTTTCGTCAAACGTAATTTGAATTACTTCTGCGTGTCCGGTATTGCCATTACAAATTTCCATATAAGTAGGATGCTTTAAATCTCCCCCCATATAACCAGATGTAACCTTGCTTACGCCATTCAGTGTCTGAAAAACGGCTTCTGTACACCAAAAACAGCCTCCGCCAAATGTTGCTATTTGCATATTCTACATGTATAAAATCTGTTCCAATTTTTAGGTCGATCAAAAAAAGACATTTTTTTGAAATTAAGGATTGATCATATATCGATTATTCCTATAAGTTTTAATTAGATGGCGTCTGGACAGCACATTTATATAAATACACAACCAAATTTATCTATTTAGCGGTAAAATAAAAAAGCCTGTAATCGTAATTACAGGCTTCAATTTTTATTGATATTGGATATATATCGGTTTTGGTTTAAGCTTTAACAACTCTTCCGGAGTCATCAAACGCTTCGGGTCTTTCTTTAAATCATTTTTGTAAAATAATTTAAAGCCTGTAAACTGTACCGGCTCGCCCTGTATAAAGTGGCGATAGGTGCCTATTTTCAAATCGGGTTCGCCCCATCCATCCATATGCATTACCACCTGTACTTCTGGGCGTAATTTAATGTTAGCTGAATTGGTTACCATTTTCTTTGTAAAGCGGTGCAATACAAATACTTTTGGAGGCAAATTGTGTTTTTTAACAATATCGGCTAAGTACTGCGTTACATAATTTACATCGGCAGCATCATAAGTGCCGATTTTTCTGCCAGGTAATGAACCATCCTTCATTGAAAATTCCGGGTCGATACCTAAATGTACATAAGGCAGTTCAAGATATTTTTCGATGTGCGGTAATTCTGCTTTTATGGTACTTAAAGCCACCTGAAGATCTAAAAATACAATTGTGTTAGGTTGCATTTTGGCAATTTTTAAAACAGAATCGATCTGTTTATTACCCATCCTGTTGATATATTTTCCATCTTTCCCTGGTGTTCCACTTGCTACTGCGGCAATGTAGTGTAACCCTGGTTGTACAGGGGTAGTAGGATCAGCTTTTTCCCAATGTTTAACTTCAGCATTTAACCGTTTCCACATTTCTTTAGGCGCATACTCGCCAAGTGCCCCCATTTTTTTCGAATGCAGGTTTCCATAATAAACAACAATGCGTTTAAACGGTAAAATAGCCCCAGCTAAAGGATATGGTTGTTTTTTTACCGGCCATCTTCCGGTAGTATCTCCATTTGCCAGTTTTTTTACCAACGAATCGTAAAGCTTTGGATCAACCGGTTTCATTACGTTTACAGTTGAGTCGGTTTTCTTTTTAGTGGT
Organism: Pedobacter alluvionis; assembly: GCF_003664035.1. Classification (GTDB taxonomy): domain Bacteria; phylum Bacteroidota; class Bacteroidia; order Sphingobacteriales; family Sphingobacteriaceae; genus Pedobacter; species Pedobacter alluvionis. The sequence continues at coordinate 352,500 of NZ_RCCK01000011.1, read as the reverse complement.
ATCAGATGAGAAGATTTTACCAACGCCGCCACTGCTCTTACCATCTGAATTACAGTTGGCGAATAAGCTGATTGCGGCAAAACCAAGTATTATGGTGCCTGCTAATTGAGGGAATTTCATAGAATATATTAGATAATTAAAATTTAGTCTTTTTCCGAACCGATGAAAGTAGGTCGGAAATCTGATAGTTTAAAATAAAGTAATCAACATTTACACATTACAGAATTTACCGAAAACGCCTAATGGCAATTTAATGCCTGATGTAGCCTGTAAATAAAGTTCTCCCGTCTCAAGATTTTTCACCGCAGGAAAAGAAGTACGGATTAAATTTTCAACAATTACCGAAGAAAAACCAAGGGAGTAGGTATTTAAAATTAAGAAATGTTCTTTTTCATCTAATAATTGTACTACATCCTGCATCATTTCCTGGATATGGTCTTCGAGTTTCCACTTTTCGCCATTAGGACCGTGGCCATAAGCTGGTGGATCCAGAATAATACCATTATATTTTTTGCCCCTTTTTAATTCTTTCTTTACAAATTTTAGTGCATCCTCAACCATCCAACGGGTATCTTTCAATCCTGAAAGCTCCTGGTTTTCATTTGCCCAGGTAACAACCTGTTTAATCGAATCAACATGGGTAGTTTCTGCACCTGCTGCATTGGCAATTAGTGATGCGGCACCTGTGTAGGCGAAAAGATTTAAAACTTTAGGCTGTGGTGTTTTAAATTTTTTAATAGACGAAGAGATGAAATCCCAGTTTACAGCCTGCTCAGGGAATACGCCCACGTGTTTAAAAGACGTTAAACCTAAGCGAAGTTTAATGGCCACTTCATCATTTTTATATTCTACATGCCAGCGATCAGGAATAGATTGATTTTTCTTTACCCATTCGCCCGATGTAGCCGAACGGCCTCTGAAAGTGATGTTGGCCGTTTTTTTCCAATCCTGTTCTGAGTATGTTTTTTTCCATACCGCCTGAGGTTCAGGACGGATAAGGGTTACATTTCCAAAACGTTCTAATTTTTCAAAATCCCCGCAATCAATCAGTTCATAATCTTTCCAATGGGTTGGGGCAAGTAATTGTATCATGTATTAAATAACTTTAAATTTGGGTAGCTTTTGATATATTGATCATCAGTTATCAGCGTTAAATCATTAGCTATTGCTTGTGAAATAATAAGCCTATCAAAAGGGTCTTTATGTATTAATGGTAATTTAGAATAAGTTGTAAAATCGTATTTAGATGGCTGAAGAATTTTTACCTGATACTGGTCGAGCAATTGATAAATGGAGTTTATATCATCTTTTAACTTCAGTTTTCCAATATTTAGCTTAATTGTGATTTCCCAAATGCTAACAATACTGATATGTTTCTCAGTATCAATATTGTTTATGATCTCTATAACCTTTTTTGAAATAGCATTATCTCCATTAATAAAAAATAGAAATATGTGTGTGTCTAATAAAAAACGCATTACATATAATCCTTTAGCTCATCTAATGGCTCGTTAAAGTCATCAGAAATATAAAGAATTGTACCTTTTGCAGCACCATATAAGCTTTTTGGTTCTTCGACAATATTTGTTTTTTCACTTTCCGATTTAGGAAAGCTCTTTGAATGTTTAGCTTTTAAAAAATCAATAAAATCTTCTACCTCGCTTACCATGCTTTCTGGTAAGGTTTCCAACTTATGAATGATGTTTTTCGTAGCCGCTGTCATAACTAAACAAATATAAGAATTTTCTTAAAACTTATCTTTTGCAGCTTTCATGAAGCGGCTGGCGAATACAAAATCATTTAGTTCCTTAATGTCGGTATGTGCAATTTCTTTATTACTACCTTCCCAGAATTTCTTTCCTTCGTGTAAGAATAAAATATAATCGCCGATACCCATAACCGAGTTCATATCATGTGTTACCACAATGGTTGTGGTTTTGTATTCCTCGGTAATTTCCTGGATCAATTCATCAATTACGATCGAAGTTTTTGGATCTAAACCCGAGTTAGGCTCATCACAGAACAAATATTTCGGATTCATGGAGATAGCACGTGCAATACCCACACGTTTTTTCATTCCACCAGATAATTCTGCCGGGAATAATTTGTTTTTACCTGCAAGGTTTACCCGTTCTAAACAAAAATCAACTCTTTCCAGCTTTTCTTTTCTGCTTTGATCAGTAAACATATTTAATGGAAACATGATGTTTTCTTCAACGGTCATACTATCGAACAGGGCAGAGCCTTGAAATAACATACCGATTTCTTTACGCACTTCAATACGCTGCTCGTAAGTCATTGGTGTAAAATCGCGGCCATCGTATAATACAGAGCCCGAATCTGGCTGATGTAAACCTACCATGCATTTCAGTAAGGTTGTTTTTCCTGATCCGGAACCACCAATAATTAAATTGGTTACACCTTCTTCAAACTTTCCGGAAATACCTTGCAATACATCATTTCCGGAGAAAGATTTATAAATATCTTTAATTTCGATCATTACAATAAAAGTTGAGTAACTAAATAATCGCAAACAAGAATAGAGATACAGCTAATTACAACTGCTCTGGTACTGGCCTGCGAAACTTCTAAAGCACCGCCACGAACATAAAAACCTTCATACGCCGGAACTGATGTAATGATGAATCCAAATACGAAAGCTTTTACCAGTGCTACTACGATGGTATAAGGATTAAAATCAGTGGTAATACCCTGAATGTATTCGGCAGGTGTTACCGCGCCTGACAGTGAGCCGCCCAGATAACCGCCTGTAATGCTTAGGAACATTGAAATAATAACCAGCATCGGCACCATAGTTATGCCCGAAATAATTTTAGGAAGGATAAGGTAGCCAGGTGCGTTTATACCCATGATTTCTAAAGCGTCAATCTGTTCAGTAACACGCATCGAACCAATTTCTGATGAAATGGCTGATCCTATTTTTCCTGCCAGAACAATTGCACTAATAGTTGGGCTTAACTCTAAGATACTGGAGTCACGGTTTACAGAACCGATAATGGTTTTTGGAATAAAATCACTAACCAATTGGAAAGCAATTTGTAAAGTCATTACTGCACCGATAAAAGTAGAGATAATAGCAATTAAACCTAAAGAGCCTACACCAACATAATCCATTTGTTTGGCGATTTCTTTCAGGTATATTTTCAGTTTTTCCGGCTTTCTGAATACAGACTTGAGTAGCAGGATGTATCTGCCGAAATTGGTAAAATTCATTCCGTATGTATTTGCTTAATTTAAATGATCATTTATAATACTACAAAGAAACGATAAAAAAGTTGGAGCGCTTTGCTAATTGCAAAAATATTCGTGGTTTTGAATATAAATATGGTTTTTTGTTAACAAAAATTAAACCATAAATAATGAAAGCTGTAATAACCGGAGCAACTAAAGGAATTGGTAGAGCCATTGCGACTAAATTTGCCCAGAACGGGTACGACTTAGTTTTGGTAGCAAGGGGTTTAGATGAACTATCAAGGCTTCGGGAAGACCTAACCCCTTATGGGAATGCTGTTTTTACCCATGTGGCAGATTGTTCGGTTAAAGAAGAAGTGTATGCTTTTTTTAATTCGAAAGCTATAAATTTTGATCACGTAACTGTTTTAGTAAACAACGTGGGAATCTTTTTGCCTGGCAGCATGCTTGATGAAGATGACGAAACCTTTGAAAGGCAACAGCACTTAAATACAAATGCCTGTTATTACATCAGTAAATTTTTTGGAAAAAAAATGCGTTCAGCCAAGCGAGGCCATATATTCAACATCTGTTCGGTGGCCAGTACAGTACCTGTAAAAAATGGAGGCAGTTATAGTGTAACAAAAGCAGCGATGTTAAGTCTTAATCATGTATTGCGGCAAGAGTTAGCACCTCACAAGGTTAAAGTAACTGCATTTTTGCCAGGCTCAACTAAAACTTCATCCTGGGAAGGAACAACAATTCCGGATGAAAAATTTGTTCAGCCAGAAGATATTGCAGAAACTTTGTTTACCATTTTAAACTTAAGTAAAGGGGTAAATGTAGATGAGGTTTTGATTACTCCGATTGATTTTTAAACACAAAAATGAACAACGTTATGGAAAAGAAGCTTTTTAGAAACGAACACGATAAGATGATTGCCGGTGTAGCTTCGGGACTTGCAGATTATATGCAGGTGGAGGTTACCATAATTAGGTTATTGTTTGCATTATCGGCTATATTTATGGCTGGAGGTGGCTTGGTTGCCTATATTATAATGTGGATTATTGTCCCGGTTAATAACGATCCGGCGGCAAGATTCTCGAAATTTAATGATTACTTCGGTAATAAAAACCCAAATCCACAACCATTCGGAAGTGCCGATCCCTTTGCCGGACCTGCTAATCAGGGGAATCAGAATTGGACACAACCTGTGGACGGTACACAGAAAACACCTTTCGAAACACAGCCAAATTTCGACAAATTCAATAAATCTAATGATACTGGTCGTACCATAGGCGGATTGGTGCTGCTCGTAGTAGGATGTTTTTTCCTGATGCGGGAAATGGATTTTATCCCTGATTGGTTTAGTATCCGCAACTTATTCAGGTACATGTGGCCGTTAATATTTATTGCTTTAGGTATAAGTATCATAGCCAAATCAAAAAGAAAGAACGATTGGGCGGCTTTTCAGCACCAACAGGAAGCTGAGCAACAAAAAGCAGCTGATTTTTCTGAAACCATTGTAGAAAATGAACCTGCAACACCAGTTAACAAAGATGATAATTCAACATCCGCTAACCCTCAAGTATAATTAAAATGAAATTAGATAGATTAATCTGGGGTATTATCCTGCTTTTTATTGGCGGTGTACTTCTACTCGAAAACTTTGGCGTAATCACTTTTTATTGGCGCAACGTTTGGAGCTTTTGGCCGGTATTCTTAATTATAGCAGGTTTAAATATCCTGTTTAATAAAAACAATTCGCAAACAGGCAGCATCATTTCTATTGGTGTTTTAGTGGTGGCTTTATCGTTCCTTTTTTATAAAGGACAACAGGTGCCAGAACATGGGAATTGGTGGGGACGCCATTTCAAAAAAGATATTGATGTAAATATCGATCACAATGATGATGACAACGACGATGATCAGGACACAACATCCTATCACTCCAGTTTATCTGAGCCATTTGTAGCTGCAGATAATGCCAAAAAAACGGTATTAAATATTTCAGGAGGTGGCATCTCTTTTAATCTTGATGGTGAAACAGCTGAGTTGATCAATGCAGATGTAAAGAAAAAACATGGCAACTTTTCTTTAAAGAAAGTCCTTACTGATAGTGCTACCGTGCTTACTTTCCAAATGGACGATAAAAAGAATAAATGGAATTTTGGTGATGGTGGTAACGATGTTGACTTCAAATTAAATAAAGAAGCCAACTGGGATATTTTAATGAAACTTGGTGCAGGCGAAGCAAATTTCGATTTTACTGATTATAAAGTACGTACTTTCCGTTTTGACGGTGGGGCAGCAGCTCTTGATATTACGTTTGGAGATTTGTTGCCAATAACTGATGTGATTGTAAAATCGGGTGTGGCCGATGTTAAAATCAAAGTACCTACCAACTCGGGCTGCAGGATTAAAACCAAAACAGGTTTATCGGCAAAGGACTTTGATGGATTCGAAAAACTGAGTGAGGGTGTTTATGAAACTTCGAATTACAAAACTTCCACTAAAAAAATCTTTATCAATTTAGATGGGGGATTGAGTAACTTTGAAGTAAGCAGATATTAGAAAGGTAGAAGGTTTTAAGGTAGATGGCGTAAGGCTTATACTTCGCTAACTGAAGTCTTAATAGCGCTTTGATCCTGCAATCCTAAAATCCAAACAATCTTGATCCAATCTAATGAATTCTGATATAAAGGCAGAAGGTTTTAAGGTAGAGGGTTTAAGGCTTTAGTCGGTCTAACTTTTATAAAACGCTGATCTTTAAATCTTATAATCCAATGAATCCTGATAAAGAAAAAGTATATATAGTTGTAATTAATGGTAAGCCACAAGGGCCGTATAGTTTAAACGAACTGAAAGATTTAAACATCACAGCGAATACTTTTATACGTAAACCCGGAATGGACGATTATAAAGAAGCTCATGCAATTTCCGAATTGCGTGAGCTTTTAGGTTTTAGCTATCAAAAAACTGCACCTCAATATTTCGCCGCTTTTGATCAAAGGTTATTGGCGTCAGTAATTGATCATTTTATTATTTTTGGAATATATAGCATCGTTATTTTAACGAGTTATATTTTTATTGAAGGTAAAGATCAGCGGATTATGGCTTTTCTAATCCCATTTCCATCCATATTTGTTATTAAACTCATTTATGGCAGTATTGCAGAGGCGTCAGCCAGTCAGGCCACCATTGGTAAAAAAATCCTGAATATTAAAGTAACTGATTTAGAAGGAAGCCAGATTTCTTTTGGCATTTCGCTGGTTAGAAACTTCTCTAAAATTTTATCTGTAATTCCTGTTTTTTTTGGCTATCTATATAGCTTTTTGAATAAGAAAAACCAGTGCTGGCATGATATTGCTGCCAATACTTTAGTGATAAAAGACAGGCTAATCTAAAGCCTGGCAGACTATTGCCTTAATTAAGATCATAGACCTGATGGTCGTGGAAATCCCTTTTGGGTGAGAGGATTTGTTTTTATTATCTTTTGCTGTCCTTCGACTCCGCTCTGGCTGACAGGAAAAGGATGCCGCTTCCATCCCGTTTATGAAACTTAGGTCAGTGCAATGATGCCAAACCCACCCACCGTTAAAAAATAGCCCAATTTCAATTAAAAGATGTTAAATATGAATTAAACTATTATTCTATTGATTAGTTTAGTAAAAATAATCTAATATGCTACGTATATTTCTCACCGCTGTTTTTGCTTTTTATCAATTTAGCTCTTTTTGCCAAACATCATCAGATTCGTTAAAACCTGTTAAGGATGAATATAATCTTGGGTTTGAAAAAATAATTCCTAATCCAAAGTCTTTTGTTGGGTGGAATACGGGTACAACCAAAAGTGGATATAAGGTAGAAGTCGATTCAACCCAAAAATATACGGGCAAATACTCCTTGTTGATAGAAAATATCGCCCAAGATGTAGAATCAAATTATGCCATGTCTAGCTTAATTATTCCTGCAAAATTTGATGGGAAAGAAGTAGAAATCAGATTTTATCTAAAATTAGAGCATGTTACCGGCCATGCAGATTTTCCATTTAGAATTGACAACGAGGATAATGACAAGTTACAATTTACCAATCTACTGGCGAAGAGGATATACGGAACGCAAGACTGGAAGCAATATAGCCTTAAATTGCCGCTTCAAAAAGAGGCCACAACAATTAATCTTTTTCCTTTGTTATATGGGCCAGGTAAAATGTGGATTGATGATGTTCAGGTTTTGATTGATGGTGTGGATATTAGTCAGGCTAAGATTAAGACAGATTACAACCTCAATCCGCCAAAACCCATTAATTATGGTGCCAATATTATCGCATCGGGTAGGGTGAAAGTGAAAGATGCTGAGTTATATTATGAAACTTACGGAAAAGGCGAGCCCCTATTGTTATTGCATGGAAACAGCCAATCCATCAGTGTTTTTAAAAAACAGATTAAAGCGTTCTCAAAAAAATATAAAGTTATTGCAGTAGATACCCGCGGACAAGGGAAAAGTGCCGATTTTAGTACTGGTTCGCTTTCGTACGATCTGTATGCTGAAGACATGAAAATATTACTTGATTCTCTTCATATCAATAAAACGAATATTTTAGGTTGGAGCGATGGTGGAAATACGGGATTGATTATGGCTGCTAAATACCCTAAATATGTAGATAAACTTGCTATTACTGGTGCCTGTACAAATCCAAATGATGCCGTTTCAACCAGCACATTAGAAGAAGTTCGCAAGGCTATTGAAAGCTTAAAAACGAAATTAGATGCTCAGTCAAAGTATCAGGTTAAATTATTTACCATGTTATTAACGGAACCACATCTTACGGCTTTAGATCTAAAGAAGATTAAAGCTCCGGTGTTGGTAATGGCGGGCGAAAAAGATATGATTTTAGAAAAGCACACCAGGTTTATAGCCGCTAATATTCCTAAATCGCAACTTTTTATTTTTAAGGGCGCTTCACACTATGTACCAGTAGAAAAGGTTTCCGAATTTAATACTGAGGTACTCAATTTTTTAAACCAGTAATACCTGTTACAGGTAAGAGTTTTTGACGTTGCTAACCAGCATCTTTTACAACATTCCCATATTAAAACATTCCAACAATCCTTATCTTTGCAAACAGATGGAAAATATATTGGCAAAACATGATCTGGCTGGCGGATATTGCAACAGTTTAACAGCTTATTCGAGATACTTAACCCGCGAGGTGAATATTGGTGATATTGCATTGGGTGGACATAATCCAATCCGTATCCAATCGATGACCACTACCGATACCATGGATACTCTGGGTACGGTAGAACAGACCATCCGCATGGTAGAATCGGGTTGCGAATATGTGCGTATTACTGCTCCAAGCATTAAGGAAGCCGAAAATCTTGCCAATATTAAAAAGGAACTGCGTTTCCGAGGATATAATGTTCCGCTAATTGCCGATATCCACTTTACCCCAAATGCTGCCGAAATGGCCGCCCGAATTGTAGAAAAGGTGCGTGTTAACCCTGGCAATTACGCGGACAAAAAGAAATTCGAGAATTTAGAATACACACAGGATGCTTATAATGCAGAGCTAGCCAGGATTTACAAAAAGTTTATCCCTTTAGTAAAAATCTGTAAAGAGTATGGTACGGCCATGCGCATCGGTACCAATCATGGTTCACTATCTGACAGGATTATGAGCCATTACGGTGATACCCCGAGGGGAATGGTAGAATCGGCAATGGAATTTATCCGCATGTGCGAAGACCAGAATTACTTTAACCTGGTGATCTCGATGAAAGCCAGTAATACCCAGGTGATGGTGCAGGCATACCGTTTATTGGTAGAAACCATGGCTAAGGAAGGCATGAATTATCCTTTGCATTTAGGTGTTACTGAAGCTGGTGATGGAGAAGATGGTCGCATTAAATCAGCCGTTGGTATTGGAACCTTATTGGAAGATGGATTAGGCGATACTATCCGTGTTTCCCTAACCGAAGATCCTGAATTTGAAGCACCGGTGGCTAAAGCTTTGGCAGACCGCTATGCTTTAAGGAGTCCGAAGTCTGAAGTCGGAAGTCTTGAGTCGATCACACTACGCTCAACTTACAACCCTTACGAATACAATCGCCGCATTACCACTCCGGTTCAGCACATTGGTGGTCATCACCATCCGGTTGTAATGATTGATGTTTCGAAAGAAAATTTAAAAGATCCTTACTTTTTAAGTTCGGTTGGTTATAACTATAGTGCAGGTTTAGATAAATATAACTTGGCCGATCAGGCATGCGATTTAGCTTATTTAGGAGATAATTTACCTTCTTTCTCTTTTCCGGGAAATTTAAAACAGGTTTATAATTATCAAACCTGGTTAAAATTAAAGGATAAGAACAACTGTCATCCGTTATTCTCTTTAGAAGAATTTACCAAAGCTGATCACAAAGATGATCTGTTAAGCTTTGTTGAGGTTGATGCACAACAATTTAACAATGAAATACTTGCGCAATTGGATAGCACGGTTGTTTTAATTCTAGATACTTCTGCAACACATGGCATGGCCGAGCAAAGGGCCTTTTTTGTAGCCTTGCAAGAACAAAAAAATCAGGTTCCGATAATTATTAAAAGGACTTACCAAGGTGCAGATGCTGATCATTTAATGCTTTATGCCGCTACCGATATTGGTGCTTTATTTACTGATGGTTTTGGCGACGGCATATGGATTGACGCAGAAGGACAAAATCTTTCGTTGATCAACTCGACCAGTTTCGGGATTTTACAGGCTACCCGTACAAGGATCAGTAAAACAGAATATATTTCTTGCCCAAGTTGTGGAAGAACACTTTTCGATCTACAAGAAACCACACAACTCATCCGATCGCGTACCGATCATTTAAAAGGTATCAAAATTGGTATCATGGGCTGTATTGTTAATGGCCCAGGCGAAATGGCCGATGCCGATTACGGTTATGTTGGCACCGGACCTGATAAAATTACCTTATACCGCGGTAAAGAAGTGGTAAAGAAAAATGTAACTACGGCTTATGCACTTGATGAACTGATCGATATCATCAAAGATGATGGCAACTGGGTAGAGAAGGTTTAATAATTAATACAGCGCGCCGTGGTCTGTTTCCCACAGACCACTATACTGTCATTCTGAGCGAAGCGAAGAATCTATATCCTGGTAGCACCGACTGACTTACAAACTACTGCCATTATTAATACTAGCACGGTTTAACAGCAGCAATATTCTTATTCCGTGGTCTGTGTCCCCACAGATCACAATTATAATTACTCGTTTATTTTTGGCCTGTGGGGACACAGACCGAAGATTTAGCAGATTCTTCATTGTATTCAGAATGACAAAAACCAGATCAGCATTAAATTTTATGACCAATAAATACTAAATTGCCTTGATGAATATCCCCGAGTTTCAATACCTGTTTAGTGAACTTAGAAACTTGCTCGCTGGCAAAGGCCTTGCTGGTAGCGAACTCATGTATTCTTACTTTTTTATTGGGCTGCTTGGTGTTATTTTATTTCTATACATTACTATATTTTTAACCCGACAGCTTTTTATCGGGGTGGTAAAAAGTGCAAAAACCAAATCCGATTGGCAAAATGCATTGTTCGAGTTTAGGGTTTTTAGGGCATTTGCCCTAATATTTGGCGCATACATTATTCACAATGTTGTTCCTTATCTTTTTATCGATTTTAAAAACGGGTTATTTTATGCTTTAATATTTGCTAAAATCTACATGGTTTTAGCCGTAATGTTTGCTGTAAATGCATTTCTGAATGCTTTGGTGTCCATTATGGAATCATCAAAGAAATATGCCGATAAACCCATAAGAAGTTACAAACAGGTAGCGAAAATTGTGTTTTACATTGTTGGTTTCGTGTTGATTCTAGCGATTATTCTTGGCGAATCCCCCCTGTATGTTTTTGGTGGTTTCGGTGCTGTTACCGCTGTTTTTATTCTGGTTTTCAGAGATCCTATTTTAGGTTTCGTAGCGTCTGTACAAATGAGTGCCATTGATCTGGTAAGGGTAGGCGATTGGATAACTGTAGAAAAATATGGCGCCGACGGTGAAGTAACTGAAATTAATTTAACCACTATTAAGGTGCGAAATTGGGATAAAACGGTAACCATAGTGCCGAGTTATGCCATTGTAAGTGAATCTTTTAAGAATTGGCGTGCCATGGAAGAAAGTGAGGGCAGGAGGATCAAACGACACATTAACATTAAAATTTCGAGTATTAAATTCTGCGATGAGGAACTGATCGGGAGGCTACAGAGCATCGATTTTTTAAAGGATTATCTGAAAGAAACTCAAACTTTTATTGAACGTTATAACGCCGAAAACACGGTAAATCCAAATAACTTGGTTAACGGTCGCCACATGACAAATATTGGCACTTTTAGAATTTATGCAGAAAAATATCTGGAAAGTAATCCACACATTAATACCGATTTAACCTTTATGGTACGCCAACTGCAGGCAACAGAAAACGGATTGCCTATCGAGATTTATGTTTTCTCGAAAGAAAAAGGTTTAAAACGTTTCGAAGAAGTAGCAGCCGATATCTTCGATCATTTACTGGCTGCAGTACCCTATTTTGATCTCGAAATTTTCCAAAGCCCTAGTGGTAGCGACATGCGTAATTTTGTGAGGAGAGGTGATGATTAAGTCCTCAAGTTGTTAATTACTTTCGTACTTAATGATGTAATCTACCCTGTCCTTTACATACTCAATCATTTTTTGATTTTTAAAATCAAACCACAGTTGTCGGTAATCTCCTGAATTATCTATTTCATATTTAAATTCTCTGAAAGGCTTTCTTTTATTAAGTGCCTCGATTAGTGTAACTTTTATCCGTGTATTATCAGGTAACCCGTCTGTGAAATCTTCCATAAATCTAAAAGACTCAGTCGAATCTGGTTTTTCAATTTCCTTATACTCACTTGAATTTGTTTTTAACTCTTTTATATCCTCATCCCATGCATCATTGTCGGCAGGATCAAAGCCTTCGTCGTTTGGTATAAAAATCAGTCTATTATTTTTAATGTTCCAGTGGCATACGAAACCTCAATCGATTGTATCTGCAATTTCTTTAATTTGTTCTGAGGTTAAAGCAGTCATAACATTTAATTATTCTTCCCCCAAAAATACCAAAACCTTTTCACAAACCTTAAACAAAAGCGGTGGTAAAGTTTCGCTGGTATAAGGCTGTGTTGCTCCATACACATGGTTGGCGCCTTCAATTTTGACTAGCCTGCTGCCCGGATTGGCTTCTGCCAAGGTTTGTGCGGTTTCAAAAGGAACATTTACATCATCATCGCCATGGATAATTAACCAGGGGATATTTACCCGTTTTGCTGCATCTGTAATATTTAATGCCGCTGCGTTTTCTTCCAGATCTTCTAATAAGGTTACGTTTAAAGGCATTTGCTCTTTGGTACGGGCATTGGTGACGAATATTTTGCCATTCTTTTTCCATTCTGCCTCTTGTTCCTTTTTCCAAAGGCTACTAAAATCTGCAATGGCACTCCAGGTAATCAGTTTTTTGATCCTTAAGTCGTTAGCAGCTTCGATAATTGATAGGCCACCGCCGCGGCTATGGCCGATCAGGTTTACCTTGGTGTCTTTACCGTAGGCTTTTTCGATAAAATCGAGTACCGCATTTACATCAAAAAGCTCTTTTGATACCGTATTGCTGGCAAAGGCATCCATATCGGTTACATCTTTAGGATCATCAACCAGCACACCGCTATGTGATAAATTGAACTTGATGTAACGGTAACCATTGCTGGCAAAATACTGGGCTACCAAATTATGTGCACCCCAATCTTTAAAACCTTTAAAGCCGTGTACAAAAAGTATGATGGGCGTGTTTGGGTTTTTTTCGTCAAAAGTGATATCGCCGATAATTAATTTTCCGTCTGCACCGCTAAGGCTAAAATTGCTTTGTGTAATCATAATTTAAAGGAGTTGATATAAAATATAAACTTACGAAATCTGATTTTGTTGTGTGTTTTGTATTGGCTTGATGATATTGTTGTTGTGCAGGCACTATGAAAACCGTTCATGGAATCAGAGGACAATGTTCTCTAAACCTGATAGGCGTGAAAATACTTTTTGATGTGGGTCTTCGACAGGCTTAGACTAACATTCACAAAAAGATTGTAACGAATAGCGGGACTAACACTGAAAATGAAATACAGGTTTTGCTTTTCAAAAAAGGCATAGTCAGGTTGTTTTCTTATGATAATACCATGCCCAGCCAATAAGCAACAGCTGAAAAGGCAACCTCGCCCATGCTATAAACGGCGTTATCAATATTTTACCCAACATAAAAGGTGCTTTCTGGATCATGTAGATGTGCGCAGGTATAAAGGCAATTAACATCAGGATAATCAGCACAGCGGCAAACTTTCTAGTCTTCTTAATCAATAATAAAATCCCAAAAACGATTTCTAATACTCCAGAAAAATAAATTAAAAATCCATGCGCAGGCAACCATTTTGGCATAATTACGTAATATACTGCAGTGGATAAAAAGTGATTACATCCTGCCAGAACGTAGAAAAGGGCATAAACCCAGAGAAAAATTTTATAGATTGGTCTGTTTATCATGATTGATATATGGTTTAATCTTAGGGGGTTGTTATTTAAAACCGTTCTAAATTGATGTAAATTACAGGTTAATGACAGTCACATGCCTTCACCATGTTACTTTTGTATCCCGATAATAGTTAATAACGGAAGCACTTGGAATATTTAAAAGTAATAGCTTTTACGCATCACCACATCGACCTGAAATCTTTAGGGAAATTAGTTATTTGTGATCAGAGTTTAGATAGCAGGTTGAAGAATGTTCAAGCAGAACTTCCCGTTAGTGAAATTTTCTATATCGGAACCTGTAACCGTGTGGAGTTTGTTTTTCTTACCAAAGAGAAAACTGACAAGGAATTTGTAACCAGGTTTCTTACTGTTTTAGACATGGGATTGCCTCCTGAATTTATGGAGCGTTTCCTGGATAATGTTACGGTGTACGAAAACGAAGAAGCTTTTAACCATTTGCTCAGAACATCATGTTCTTTAGAGAGTTTGGTAGTTGGCGAAAAGGAAATCCTTGCACAAATCCGTAAAGCTTACGAAAACTGCCGTGATGCTGGTTTTACCGGCGATTACATGCGTATGATTATGGATCGTGTGGTTAAAACGGCAAAGGAAGTGTATACCCATACCAATATTTCAAAAAATCCGGTTTCTGTTGTTTCATTGGCCTACCGCAAACTAAAAGAGTTAAATATGTGTGGCAACTCGCGGATCTTAATTATTGGAGCGGGCGAAACCAATCAGAATATTGCAAAATACCTCAACAAACATAAATACTCCAATTTTTCAATTTTCAACCGTACGTTTTCAAAGGCCGAATCTTTGGCCGTAGAATTAGGTGGTAAAGCTTATCCTTTGGCAGCGCTTGAAGATTTTAATGAAGGATTTGATGTGATCATTACCTGTACCGGTTCAACGGAGGCGATTATTAACGAAGCGTTGTACGCTAAGCTATTAAATGGCGATCAAGGCAAAAAGGTAATAGTAGATTTAGCCATTCCAAACGATGTTACACCTGCAGTAATCCATAACAATCCTGTACATTATATTGAGGTCGAATCGCTGAAAGAGGTGGCACGCAAAAATATCCAGGAACGTTATAATGAACTGGTGCATGCCGAAGAAATTATCAGCAATAACATTACCGAATTTTTCTCTGTTTTAAAACAGCGCCGAATCGAACTGGCAATGCAAGAAGTGCCAAGGAAGATTAAAGAAATCAAAAATACAGCCATAAATGGTGTGTTTGCAGATGAAATTGGTCAAATGGATGAAGCCTCGCGCGAAGTTTTAGAACGTGTAATGAACTACATGGAGAAAAAATACATCAGCGTTCCGATGGTAATGGCTAAAGAAATTTTGGTTAATCAATCTTAAGTTTAACCGCAAAGGTCGCTTAGGTTAGGCGCAAAGAACACCAATCTTAGTTTTTATCATTCTTCGGTTGTGTCATCCTGAATGAAATGAAGGATCTTTCTTTTACCAGGCATTTCCCGCAACGAATTTCTTATCATTATACTGGAGGATAGTGAATTCGGGTATTGTCACCTGACTTAGTCTATATAAAGAGATTAGTGTAAGATGGTAACATCTTACACCACGAATATACTGTCAATCGCGTAATGTCATAGAAATCCTTTAAATTATCTCTTCTGTAACCTCACTGTCTCATTTTTAAACAATTCATGGTATAAACCACTAATTAAATTAAATTTGCAACTCATTTAACCTTTATAGTGAAGAAATTAACCATTGGAACACGCGGTAGCGACCTGGCTTTATGGCAGGCAAATCATATAAAAAATGAATTGTCTGTAATTGGAATAGAAGCAGAAATAAAAATCATTAAAACTCAGGGCGACAAAATCCTGAATTTAAGATTAGATAAACTGGAAGGGAAAGGCTTTTTTACCAAAGAATTGGAAGAAGAGCTTTTGGGTGGAACAATTGATCTGGCTGTACATTGCCTTAAAGATTTACCAACTACACATCCCGAAGGATTAATTATTGCGGCTTTACCACCAAGAGAGGAAGCAAGTGAATATCTGTTGATTTTAAAAGATTGTGTAGATGTTTCGCAGAAGCTGTCGTTAAAAAAAGGTGCTATGGTTGGTACTTCATCTAACCGTCGCAAAGCCCAGCTACTGGGCTTACGGCCCGATTTAGAGGTTGAAGATCTCCGTGGAAATGTGCCTACCCGTATCCAAAAACTTCGTGACGAGGATTACGATGCCATTCTGATTGCAAAAGCTGGCGTTAAGCGCTTAAATCTTGATGTTACTGATTTACATGTAGAAGAATTGGAAACCACTGAGTTTATTCCTGCTCCCGCACAAGGCGCTTTGGCTATTCAGATCAGGGAAAACGATACTGAACTTTTTGATGCACTGCAAAAATTGCATGATCCGGAGACCGCGGAAACGGTAACTGTAGAACGTAAGGTTTTAAATCTTTTTGAAGGTGGCTGCCACATGCCTTTAGGCTGTTATTGCAGAAAGGAAAACGGAAAATTCGAAATTTGGACTTCAAAAGCCGAAACCGCCGACCATTTTCCTGAACGTTTGTTTTTGCGTGCAGAAAGTACCGAAGGTTTAGCCGAAAAAATTGTAAGCAAATTTAATGCAGAAAGAAAGAAGCCGGAAAAGGTTTTCATTTCACGGGAAATCGGCGAGCACAGTTATTTCCGTAGGGCATTAGAAAATAATAATATTGAAATAGAAGGACGTTCATTAATTCGGACGTTCCCGATAGTAACTGTTTTAGATCAGTTTATTTTGAAGCATGTAGACTGGGTTTTCTTCAGTAGCCGCAACAGCGTTGAATATTTTTTCAACTTAAAACCGGTACTGCCAAAGAAAACAAAGTTTGGTGTGGTGGGAAGAGGTTCAGAAGATGCCTTACGTAAATTTAATCACGTTGCTGATTTTGTTGGTGAAAGTGGCGATATTACTGAAGTAGCTGAAGATTTTGCAAAATTGGTTAGTGGTCAGCAAATATTGTTTCCAAGAGCACAGGATTCTTTGCAGTCTATTCAGAAATCATTACCAGCTGATGCTAAAATAATCGATCTGCCGATTTACGAAACAGTAATCGAAGAAGATATAGATCAGAGTTATGCCGATGTGCTGATTTTTACCAGCCCTTCAAATGTTGATGCCTATTTCGCAGATAATTTATTAGAACCAGGCCAGCAGGTAATTGCAATAGGAAACTCTACAGGTAAGAAGTTTGATGAAATGGGCGTGAAATATACTTTGCCATACTCGCCTGATGAAATTGGATTGGCTGAAGCGGTTTTTGGAATAGAAGTAAGGTAGAGGGTGGAAAGGTAGAAGGTTTTAAGATTTAAGGTAAAAGGCAGAAAGACTAAAGCGCAAAGCTGATTATCTCAGCGGAAAATCATCTGTGAAATCCAAAAATCTGTGTAATCACCCCATAAGGGAAAAATTAAAAGATATTCAGGCCTTGATACTCGATACTAAAATCTCGATACTTCAAATCCTTATACTAAATACTTGAAAAAAAAATGTTAAATCGTCCGCGAAGATTACGGAAAAATCCGTTAGTGAGAGAGATGGTAGCCGAAACAAGGTTATCGAAAGATATGTTTGTGTACCCTTATTTCGTTGTGCCGGGCAATAATGTTATTCATGCCATTGATGCAATGCCAGGTGTAAACCATTATTCGGTTGATACTTTGGTAAAAGATGTGGAAGTAGGATTGAAAAAAGGACTCAACAAAATCATGCTTTTTGGTGTTGGCGACGAAAAATCTGAAGATGCAAAATCTGCTTATCATGATCATTCTTTAGTGCCAACGGCGGTGCGCGAGTTGAAAAAACAATTCGGTGACGATTTATATGTAATTACTGATGTTTGCGTTTGTTCTTATACCAGCCATGGCCATTGTGGTATTTTAGAAAACGACTATGTTCAAAATGATAAAACAGTTGAGGTAATCGCTAAAATGGCTTTAACTCATGCCGAAGCTGGTGCTGATATGTTTGCACCATCGGATATGATGGATGGCCGGATTGAAGCTATGCGTAATCTTTTAGATGAAAACGGTTTTGTAAATGCGGCTATTATGAGTCATGCTACCAAGTTTGCTTCAGCATATTATGGCCCGTTTAGGGAGGCAGCAGATTGTGCACCAAGCAAAGGCGATAGAAAAGCTTATCAGATGGACTTCAGAAACCCGCTGGAAGCTTTAAGAGAAGCGCAGCTGGACGAACAGGAAGGCGCTGATGTGTTAATGGTGAAACCGGGTTTAGCTTATTTGGATATCATCCAAAGGTTAAAACAAGACACCAATTTACCAATTGCTGTTTACAATGTATCTGGCGAATACTCAATGGTAAAAGCAGCTGCGGAACGCGGTTGGATAGACGAACAAAAAGTAGTAATGGAAACCATGCATGCCTTTGCCCGTGCAGGTGCAAGCATTATTACCACTTACCATATTAAAGATATTTTAAATAACAATTGGATGTAATTTGAGCTGAAAGCTTAAAGCCAAAAGACCAAAGCTATTTTATAGCGCTTCACTTTTCGCTTTAAGCTTTAGTCTTTCAGCTTTTAGCTTAATAAAAATGTTAGATTCATTAAAGAAAATGTTTTCAGGCAACGAAGCCGATATTCCGGTAAATACAGGGAGTAAACCTGATATTTCTAGAGTAAAATCTGCGGAATTGTACGAGAAATCAAAAACGTATTTCCCTGGTGGGGTAAACTCTCCGGTAAGAGCTTTTAAATCTGTTTATGGTACGCCACTTTTTATCGAAAAAGGTGATGGCTGCTTTATCTGGGATGCCGACGGTAATCAGTTTATCGATTTCTGTGGTAGCTGGGGTCCACTAATTTTAGGACATAACAATCCTAAAATCCGGGAAAAAGTTACCGAGGTGATGCAGAATGGAATGAGCTTTGGTGCGCCAACGGCTTTAGAAAATGAATTGGCTGAGCTGATTATTAAAAACAACCGTTTTGTTGAAAAGATCCGCTTCACCAGTTCAGGTACCGAAGCGGTAATGTCGGCAATTCGTTTGGCACGTGGATTTACCAGTCGGGATAAGATTTTAAAATTTGAAGGTTGTTACCATGGCCATAGCGATTCGCTTTTAGTTAAAGCAGGTTCTGGTCTGGTTACTTTTGGAGAAACTTCTTCAGCAGGTGTACCAAAATCTTTTGCAGAGGAAACCATTGTGATTCCTTTAAATGATAAAACAGCTATCGAACAAGCTTTTGCGCAGTTTAAAGATCAGATTGCTGCAGTAATTATCGAAGGTATTCCGGCGAATAACGGTTTAATCATGCAAGATGAAGAATACATTCATTTTTTGCGTAAAATTTGTACCGATAATGGTTCGCTTTTAATTTTTGACGAAGTAATTACTGGTTTCAGGGTAGGTTTTGAAGGAGCAGCAGCACATTATGGTGTTACGCCTGATATTGTTACTTATGGCAAAATCATTGGAGGTGGATTACCCGTTGGGATGTATGGTGCGCGCGCTGAAATTATGGCGCATATTTCTCCTGACGGTGGTGTATACCAGGCAGGAACTTTATCTGGGAATCCTGTGGCTATGGCAGCTGGAATTGCCACTTTAACAGAATTAAATAAGTCGGGTTTTTACAAAGATCTGAATAATAAGGCACAAGAATTTGTAGCCAGTATTCAGCGATTTGCCACCGCGCGTAACTATAAATTTAAAGTATTCACCATTGGATCTATTTTCTGGTTTGCTTTTACCGATAAGGATAAAATCCAATCGGCTGATGACATCGATGCTGGAAGCATGGAGAAATTCAAAGTGATGCACCGGGAGTTATTGAATAGAGGGATTTATTTAGGTCCATCGGGATACGAAGTTGGTTTCGTATCTTCAGCACATACAAAGGTTGAATTGGAGAAAGCGAAAAGAGCTATTTTTGAAGCATTAGATTTGGTATTTAAGAAGTAGCTTTTAACCCATTATATGATACTGTGCGATGGTTAGTGGAGACACGAACCATGGAGAAAAATAATCTGTGTAATCACCCAATCTGTGTAATCAAACCGCAGGAAAAATCGATAAATGAAGAAATCTATAATTATATTTTACGCATTATTGCTTTATGCGATGATTCAACTCATTTCGTGGGGAACATTGGTGGTGCGTTTGCAACCCAGTCGCATGACGATGATTATGGGTGAAGGATCGGTATTTGTATTTTTGCTTTGTATTGGTGGCTACTTTCTCCATCAATCCTTAAAACGTGAAGATAAATTAAGAGAACAGCAACAGAACTTTTTAATGTCGATTACACACGAACTTAAATCACCTTTAGCGGCAATAAAACTTTCAATCCAAACTATTGTTAAAAGAGATTTAGATAAGGCAAGGCAAACTTCATTATTAAATAATTCGTTAAAAGATATAGAGCGTTTGGATGATCTGGTCGAAAACATGTTGTTGGCCACCAAAATCGAAAACCGATCTTACACTTTTCCGAAAGAAGAATTTAACTTTTCGGAGTTGGTATATAAAATTACCGATCGGTTACAAGTTCACTCTTGTGGCAACGAACAATTAATAAGTGCTCAAATTCAGCCAAATTTGCAGATAATGGGTGACAAATTTGCCTTATCGTCAGTTGTAACCAATTTGATCGAAAATGCAGTTAAGTATTCAAGTCCATGTGATGAGATAAATGTGCATTTAAACGAAGTTGATGGCCATATTCACTTAAGTGTTATAGATAAAGGGCCTGGTATTTCAGATGCCGAAAAAATGTTGATATTTGATAAGTTTTACCGCGTTGGTAACGAGAATGTCAGAAAAGCGAAAGGAACAGGTTTAGGCTTGTTTATTGTGAAAGAGGTTTTACAATACCATGATGCAGATATTACAGTAAAAGACAATTTGCCTCGAGGAAGTATTTTTGAAGTAACATTTAGTTAATCTCAATTATGTCACAAAAATTAAGAATTCTATTGGTAGAAGACGAGGATCACTTGTTAGATGCTATCAAATTAAACCTCGAACTTGAGGGTTATAAAGTTCACGCCGTTAAAGATGGCAAAACCGCTCTTAAAATTTTTAAAGAAGAACGCTTTAATCTAATTATTTTAGATGTAATGTTGCCTGAAATGGATGGCTTCCAGGTTTGCGAAACAATCCGTTTAGAGAATGCAGAAGTTCCGATTATGTTTTTAACAGCTAAAAACACTTCAGAAGACCGTGTTTTAGGTTTGAAAAAAGGAGCTGACGATTATTTGGTTAAACCATTTAACTTAGAAGAATTAATTCTTCGTGTGGGTATTTTGGTTAAACGCAGTTTAAAATCTGACGATTTAAAAGAATTGAATTCTTACAAAATTGGTGATAAAACGATCTATTTTAACTCTTTCGAATTGAAACATGATGATGGTACCATCACACCATTAACCAAAAAAGAAACGATGTTGTTGAAACTGTTGATCGAGCGTAAAAACGATGCAGTTTCGAGAGAGCAGATTTTAGAAACCGTTTGGAATTATGATGTTTACCCGTCAACCAGAACGATTGATAACTTCATTTTAACGTTCCGTAAGTATTTCGAACCAGATCAAAAAAATCCTGTTTATTTCCACTCTATTCGTGGTGTAGGCTATAAATTTACTGATAGTCATTAATGTACAATAATAAAGGCAGATATGCTTTAATGGCAGTTTTTGTGCTGGCTGCGTTGGTTTGTATTTTTTACAATCAATACCAGTTAGCCGCTGTCTCAGGGCTTTTATTTGCTTTTGTTGTTTGGAGCCATTTTAAGCATAGTTCAGTTTTGATGGCATCGAAACATTTCAAAAATAACGAATTCGGTAAAACCAAAGCCTTATTGGCAGAGGTGGTTAAGCCAGAGCGCTTAGCTAAAAATCGAAGGGGTTATTACGAATTTATGCAAGGCAATATGGCTTTGAAGGAAGAAGACTACGATAAGGCTGAATATCACTTTCAGTTGGCGAGTCGTTTTCCGGTGGGCGGAAAAAACGAGAAATCGTATGTGCTGATTCATTTGGCTAATCTCGCTTTGCGGAAGAAAGACAGAGAAAGGGCCGAAGCTTATACTAAATTGGCTAAGGAACTTGCCGAATCGCAACGCTCGAAAGACATTATCGTTAAGATTGAAAAAGAAATAAGCAAAATATAATAGGACTATTGTCGTTTTGAATAAACGAAGCACCAGTTTTTGATAAAAAGGTACTTCGTTTTTTTTTTATTTAATACCTTTGCCCAATTAAATTTTAAGCCATTCGTCATCCTGAATTCAGTTCAGGATCTAAAAAAAGATGCTGAAATAAATCCGATAGCTATCGGATCAGCATGACGCGTAGTGCGACACCAGATACAAATCATGAAGAATAACTTATTTTTAGACGCTGCATTTTCAAAACAAACCGAACGCCCGCCAGTGTGGATGATGCGTCAGGCAGGCCGTTTTATGCCACAATATTGGGAAATTAAAAACAAATACTCTTTTTTAGAGATGTGTAAGACTCCCGAAATTGCAGCCGACGTAACGATGTTACCTGTTGATTTATTGGGAATTGATGCCGCAATTTTATTCTGTGATATTCTGGTAACCGGAGAGGCCATGGGAGGTGATTTAAGTTTCACACAAGGTGTTGGTCCAAAGTTTGCAAACCCTGTACGTACCGCGCAGGATATCGAAAATCTAAATGTTGATTGTCTTGACGAATTGCAGTATGTAGCTGATGCCATTAAAGTGATTCAACAACGCTTAAATGGAGACATTCCTTTAATTGGCTTTGCTGGTGCACCATTTACGGTAATGAGTTATTTAATTGAAGGAGGTTCATCTAAAGATTTTAAATTAACCAAACTCTTTATACACAACCAACCAGAACTGGCGCATAAACTTTTGGCTAAAATTGCTAAAGTAACGGCCGATTATCTGAACCTTCAGATTGCTGCTGGAGTTAATGCAGTTCAGATTTTCGATAGTTGGGCGCTTGCTTTATCATGGAATGATTATCAGGAGTTTTCTCACCGTTATATCCAGGAAATTATTGCCAACTTGAATAGGAAAGATATTCCGGTAATTTCTTTTTGTAAAGGAAGTTCGGTTTTTGCACCAATTATGGCAGAGGCTAAACCAGACGTAATTTCAGTTGACTGGAATGCAGATTTATTGAACATTAAAAATGCTTTGCCAGCTGGTATTGCTGTTCAGGGAAATTTAGATCCACATATTTTATACGCAGATAAAGCAGTAATTAAAGCACAAATCCACAAGTTATTCGAACGCATGCGTGGTACTGAAGGATTTATCTTCAATTTAGGTCATGGTATTATGCCAGATATTCCTTTCGATAATGTGAAGTATGCCATTGAGGTAGTGAAGGAGTTTAGGTATTAACCCCTAAATCCCCTAAAGGGGACTTTGAACAGCGAACCCGAATTGTTATATTTGGATATATAGGGCTACTTATTCTAAAAATTTTTCTAATGAAGAAGATCGAAGTTATAGATATGTTGAAAGAGATGCCAGATGAATTTTCTGCAGATGAATTGATTGAGCGGATACTGTTGCTTCAAGAAGATGATTCTGGATTACAAAAGATTTCTGAAGAGCAGGCTGCACAGAAATTATAACTCTTTTATATTAAATGATCGAAAGCTTATTGCCATTTTACCAATATTTTAAAGCTGTACACATTGTGTTTGTAATTAGCTGGATGGCTGGTTTATTTTATATTTTAAGTCTTTTTATTTACCACACAGAAGCAAACGATAAACCTGAGCCTGAAAAAAGTATCCTCCAAAAACAGTTTGTTAAAATGGAAGCTACTTTATGGAAGATTATTGCTACCCCGGCCATGATTATTTCCGTTTTAGCGGGTGTATTTATGCTTACTTTAAATCCAGACTTGCTTCAAGCCAATTGGATGTGGGTAAAGCTAGGTTTTGTTGTTGGATTGCTCATTTATCATTTCATTTGTCAAAACATCGTTAAACAGCTTAAAAACGATCATTACAAACTAACCAGCTTTCAGTTGAGGTTGTGGCGTGAGCTGGCCACTATTTTTATGATCGCCATTGTATTTGTAGTGATCTTAAAAAGTGCAATCAACTGGATTTACGGTTTAATTGGCATTATGGGGGTTGCCATGGTCATTATGATCGCCGTTAAATTGTATAAAAACTATCGGAAAAAGCGCGGTGAATAGTCTTTTACCACAAAGACATTAGTCACAATAATGCTATCTGGTAATTATAGACGTTGTAAAAAAACTTTGTGTTCTTTGTGCCTTGGTTGTCAACCAGCCAGCAATTTTGTTTCCTTTTCGTAAACTTCATAAACTCTTCATTTAAATAAACCAAAAACTATTCTAAATTTGGGCGATAAAATCCAAGCGCATGTTTACAACCCCGGACCTGAAAAAGTCCTTACTACTGATAACTTTTCTTTTTAGTTCTTATTTTGCTTCGGCACAGTTTAATCAATCGGCCTTCGAAAACAGGATCCGTCCTGATAGCAGCTTAACCAATGAGGTTCACTTCAATTTCTACAATTTAAATTACGTCCGTAATTACGAGTATACCAACGATTTTCATGATGGCTATACTTTGTACGGAACGCAATTGCAGCCGCAGATCGTTTATTATGCACATCCAAACCTCGCCATTACTGCTGGTGCTTTTATCAGAAAAGATTTCGGGCGGAACGGAATTTCTGATGCCAAACCATTATTTAGCGTAAAATACCATAAGCGTAACCTCACCTTAATTTTTGGGAGTTTAGAAGGAAACATTCAGCATAAATATATTGAACCTTTATACGATTTCGAAAGAACATTAACTACGCCGATTGAATATGGAACACAATTATTGGTAGAACGCAAGAAATTTACTTTAGATGCCTGGATTGCCTGGCAAAAAATGATCTACAAAGGTGATCCGGCTAAAGAAGAAATTATTGGTGGTTTATCAACCGAAAGTTTTTTAATCAAAAATGATGATTGGAAGTTAAGTATTCCTGCACAGTTTTTGGCTTTCCATCAGGGCGGGCAAATTGATGTTTTAAAAGAAATCCCGATTACCACCATGTTTAATGGCGCAACAGGTATAAAGCTGCATAAAGACATTAATGCTAATATTAAACAGGTATATACCGATAACTATATTGCCGTTTACAAAGATTTCTCTCCAGATAAAAGAAGGGCTTACCAAGGTGGTTTTGGTTTATGGTTAAATGCTGGTGTAGAAAGTAAATGGGGAAGTTTGGTGGCCTCTTACTGGAAGGGCAATAATTTTATTTCAATTAAAGGTATGCCACTTTATGAATCGGTTTCAGATAACCTGTACAGTCCGGGCTTGAGACAAAGTTCAAGAAACATTGTTTCATTGCGTTATGCTTACCAAAAAGAGTTAATCCCACATTTATACCTTGATGTGCGTTTCGAACCGCATATCGATCTTGATCATACCGATAAACAACTTCAGTTTAACCACTCCTTCTTTTTGACCTATAAACAGGATTTCAAGTTGTTTAAAATGAAAAAGGATGGAATGTAAAAGGTGGGAAGGTTTAAGTTGATTAAATTCATGTCATTTCAAACCCCGTAGGTATATAAACCTGCGGGGTTTATTGTTTATAGACTTCCGAAGTTACCCCTGCGCCCAACACCTTTGAAACTTCCGAAGTTCGTGCCAACTAAACCCGATAACAGTGGAAATCCTTTTTTCTGTAGCAACCTTGAATATAACTATCATGCTGAGGCACGAAGCATCTGCAGCCGATGAAACAGATGCTTCGTGCCTCAGCATGACAGAAGTATAAAAAAGATTGCAGCGGATAGCGGGACTAACACCTCAAAAATGCTTCTGTCTTTGCTTTTCAAATCAAAAAACTATATCTTTCTTGGAAATTATTATAATCATATCTATCTGATAATCAATAACTATATTTCTGAATTTAACTTTATTTAACTTTTTTTCTCTCCTCATGCAACCATTGTTTGTAATCTGCCATCTTCTATATACAAACACACAATGAAATTGACGCGAAGCTATACGATAAACGATTTGATGGAAGGCTGCAAAGCTGGCGACCGGAAGATGCAGGAGCTGCTTTACAAGCAAACTGCATCTAAGATGTTGGCCGTTTGTATGCGCTACGCCAAAGATAAGATGGAGGCAGAAGATGTGCTGCAGATGGGATACATTAAAATTTTCCAAAAAATAAAAGAGTATAGGGGTGATGGTTCTTTTGAAGGCTGGATTAGAAGGGTGATGGTGAACACTGCGATTGAAAGTTACCGTAAAAATTTACGCAGCTTAAATGTTGTTGAAATAGATGAAGCTTATGAGCAACCGTCAACGGGATTTGATTTTGGCACTTTGGGAATGCAGGATTTGATGAAGGTGATACAAAAATTAGCTGATGGTTACCGCATGGTTTTTAACATGTACGTAATAGAAGGTTATTCGCACAAGGAAATTGGAGAAACGCTTGGGATCTCTGAAGGCGCGAGTAAATCGCAATTATCGAGAGCAAGGGCAATATTAAAAGAAGAAATTATAAAAATGGAGGGATTTGGTTATGCAACCTATACGGGATAAAGATTTTGATCAGTTATTTAAAGATGCTTTTGCTGATGCGGAAGTTACATCTTCGAGAGATTTATGGAGCAGCATTGAAAGCGAAATAACACCGAAGAAAAAAAGAATCATACCAGTTTATTGGTTATCGGCTGCAGCGGTTTTGCTTATCGCTACAATTGGAATTTTGGTTTATCAACAGCAGAATAATACTAGTGAGGGTAAACAATTAGCCAATAATACAATTGAAAAGCCTAAGCCAGTAGTGGAAACACCAGTTGTAAAAGATCAGCCACCTGTAGTAGTTGAACCGGTTAAAGATGTTGCACCAATTTTACCAGTTGAGGCTAAACCAGCAAGGGCTATTGCCAAAACAAAGGTGAAACAAGATAAACCTGCTTTAGAGCAACCGCGGATAATTACGGCCCCTGAAATGCAAAAGCAAGAAACCATTGTGGCTAAAGTTGAAGAGCCTAAAAAAGATATTAGAACTAAGATAGAAGAGGCGATTCTGCAACCCAAAGAGGAAACTGTAATAGTTGCTAATCCTACAGCCATTAAAACGGATGATCCCATTAACGAAAACGAACAGAACAATAAAGGTATCCGCAATGTTGGCGATGTGGTAAACCTGATTGTTAACAAAATGGATAAAAGAAAAGATAAGCTAATTCAGTTCCGTACTGATGATGATGACTCTTCTTTATCATCAATCAATATCGGTCCGTTTAAAATAGGTAAACGCAATAAGAAGTAAACAGTTTTTAGTTAGCAGTATCAAACATTTAAACTTTACAACATTCAATAATTCACTCATTTAATAACTCAACAACACACAGATATGAAACGTCTAATATTTACAACACTTCTGGTAAGCGGACTTGCCGGTGTTATGGCTCCAGGTGCTTTTGCACAACAAGATTCGACAAAAAGGAATAGAAGAGATTTGGATTATGGTATTGTAAAAATAACCAGGGACGACAAAGATAGCGTAAATAAACAACCAAAAAACGGACGTTTTGTAGGTGGAATTACTTTTACCAGGGTTGATTGGGGATTTTCCAGATTGATAGATAATGGAAGTTTTAATTTATCACCTAATAATGATTTTTTAGATTACAAAGGTGGAAAAACCAGCACATTCTCTTTTGATGTTTTACAGTTTGGCTACCGCTTTAATTCTAACTTTAAAGTTTATGTAGCAGGAGGATTTGATTGGACCTTAATCCGTTTAAGAAAAGATATTACTATTGCTAAAAACGCTAACGAGTTTGCTTATACCGATCAATCACCAGTACATTTCTCTAAAAACCGTTTCTCCAGCAGTTATGTACATATTCCATTAAACTTCGAATTCCGTACCAGCGAAAACAAAAACGGCAAAAGATTTTACTTGGTGTTAGGTCCTGAGGTTAGCTTTTTGCTAAATGGAAAAATTAAACAGATAAGCGAGGAACGTGGTAAAGAAAAACAATATGATAGCTACCACTTTCAATCGGTTCGTTACGGAGGTACAGTTAGATTTGGCTACGGCGGTATAGGTTTATTTACCAAATATTACTTTAACGATATGTTTACTACCTCTCAACAAGCTGGCTTAAAGAATATGAGTTTCGGGGTTACATTCGGGCTAAACTAACCCCTAAATCCCCTAAAGGCGACCAATTAATCTATTTAGATGAGATAACCTAAAAAACATAAAGTTAACACACAAATGAACAGATCCTGTTTCGGTTAGGCGAGACAGGATTTTTTGCGTAAAAACATTTCGCTTTAAGCTTTAGTCTTTCTGCTTTAAGCTTTATATTTACCGCGTGAGCAATACCCTAATCAGCGTTAAAAATTTAACCAAACAATATCAGGCAGAGCAGGCCGGTGGAATCAAAAATGTAAGTTTTGACATTAAAAGAGGTGATGTGGTTGCCATTATCGGCGAGAGCGGTAGCGGAAAGTCAACTTTATTAAAATCCATTTACGGATTGCTGAAAACCGATGAGGGTGAAATCTTTTTCGAAGATCAAAGGGTTAAAGGTCCGGATGAACAACTGATTCCCGGCCACAAGCAGATGAAAATGGTTACGCAGGATTTTTCGCTGAATATTTATGCGAAAGTTTACGATAATATTGCCTCACAGCTATCGAATACCAATCTGAAAACCAAGGCCGAAAAAACTTTGGCTATCATGGAACATCTGCGGATTCTTCCATTACAGAACAAAAAAATAATAGAGCTTAGTGGCGGCGAGCAGCAGCGCGTGGCCATTGCAAAGGCAATGGTTGCCGATACGCAGGTTTTACTATTAGACGAACCCTTTAGCCAGGTTGATGCCTTGCTTAAAAACCAGCTAAGGGCTGATATAAAACGCGTTGCAGCAGAAACTGGCGTAACAGTTATTCTTGTCTCTCACGACCCTGCTGATGGTTTATTTCTTGCCGACCAATTACTCATTTTGCGAAACGGCGAACTTTTGCAAACAGGTAGGCCTATAGATATTTATCAAAATCCAAAACACATTTACACTGCTCAGATTTTAGGTAATGCAGTTGTTTTGTCTCGTGGGGATGCAGAGAAAATAGGCTTAAAAACTTTTGCAGGAAATGTGGTTTTTTATCCTGAATGGGCAGAAATTAGCAATAATTGGAGCAGCAGACGTTTTGAAGTAAAAGATGTTTACTATAAAGGATTTTATGACGAATTGCTCTTAGAAAGAAATGGCGTTAGCGTTCGGGCCTTACAGTTGAACAGGGGAGAGCATAAAAAAAACGACCACGTTCAGTTGAACATCAGTCGTTTTTTGGAGTTTTAAGGGCTTTTAGAATTTAATTTCCAGCGTAATCTGATGGAATGATCACAACTTTTACTAGAGTATTATAATTCGGTGGCACTGTGGCTGTTAAATTATTGGTATCCTGAACATCAAACCTTAAGCCTCCATTAGAAACTTTATAGCTAAAAGCATTATAGTTGAATGTATAAGGTAATTGAATATCACCATTTGGATCACTAGGGTGCTCAAAATAGACTAGAACACCTTCGTCATCTAAGGTTACGCCATCAATGGCGGCTAACGGCTTACTTACAGAATAACTCCCATTGGCGTTGCGCACCCATTCATTTGAGTTAATAGTGAAATTATAAGTTTTAGCTCTTAATTCTTGATAGACAGTTTCTTTTTTGCAAGAAGCCAGACCTAGTGTGGCAATGCAAAGCATTAAGATGGTAAATTTTTTCATGTTGATTAGTTTTTATTTGTGTGTGTGATATTGGTATTACAAATCTGCTGCCAAAAAAATAGAATTGAAGATTTATGGATTAATTATTGTGCAACAGATTAAATACACAAATGTTAGTACCCTATTTTTTTAAAATATGAAGCTCTTTTTTCGCCTCTTACCCTGGTTAATTTTAATTGTTGCAGGATACTTATTTATCTCCAAAAAGTTTAGTATCAATACCTCTGTAGAAAGCAAACACCAGCTTCTGGTAGAGAAAATTGAGGCTATTGGTAAATTAGAGCTGGTAAGGTATCAGATCAGCGATGTTCTTGAACATAAGAATAAAACAGATTTTTTACCCGAAGCCAGTGTTTTATTGATCGTTAAAGCCGAAGCAGTAGGCTGTATCGACCTTACCAAAATTACCCGCGAAGA
The DNA here is from genome assembly GCF_003664035.1 of Pedobacter alluvionis. Classification (GTDB taxonomy): domain Bacteria; phylum Bacteroidota; class Bacteroidia; order Sphingobacteriales; family Sphingobacteriaceae; genus Pedobacter; species Pedobacter alluvionis. The sequence goes on along the minus strand of NZ_RCCK01000011.1, from coordinate 322,460 downwards.
TATTGATATTGATGCGGACACTGCTGTAGTAAATTTACCACAGCCCGAAATCTGTTATGTAAAAATCGACCATAAAAACTCCCGTGTTTATGATACGAAAATGGCTTTCTTCCGCGAAGCTGGTTTAGTAGATGAAGCGTATAAAGCAGCCGAAAGACAAATTACTGCAGAAGTTAAAAAATCGAGCATTTTAGCACAAACTAAAACCAATGCGACAACCGTGCTTAAGCCAATTATTGAAGGATTGGGTTATAAAAATGTGAGGTTTACTTTTGAGTAGGGTTTAAGGTGTAAGGTTGAGGGTGTAAGGTTCCTAGCGATCTTCACACCTAATGTCGTCATCTCGACCGGAACGCAGTAGAGCGGAGAGATCTACCTCGAGATGGGTTTAGCTTTTGCTGAGCACTCCGTGGTTCTCAATTTCGTTGTACTCCACTCGAAATGACGATCACCGGTCTTACTTCAAAAAATCTTCCCGATGCGGATTAAAAATATCAACCAATAACCCAGCTTCTAAACAAACTACACCATGAAAAATATTTGATGGGGCAAAGAAAACATCCCCTTCATTTAAGATCTTCTTATCATCCCCCATACTAACTTCAAAACTTCCTTTGGCAACATAACTCATTTGAAGATGAGGATGATTGTGAATGGTACCAATGGCATCTTTTTCAAATTCTACTTTAACCAACATCAGGTTGTCATCGTAAGCCATAATTTTGCGTTTAACGCCTGCTCCTAAATCTTCCCAATTGATATCGCTATCCGAAATTAATGCTTTGTTGCTTAAGTCGTTGAAGTTCATTTTTTCTATTTTTTGCGTTAAAAAAAAATCGTCATCTCGACTGGAACGCAGTAGAATGGAGAGATCTATGCTTGATAGATTTCTCGACTTCGTTGCACTCCGCTCGAAATGACGGAAATATCTATACGGTAAAAGCTTTAAACCAAATACTCAAACAAAGTCTGGTCCTGGTTTAGCTCAATAATTTCAAATTTAAAATCTTTCATACGCTGCAACAAGCTGGCATAATCGTTTTTGTTAGAAAGTTCGATGCCCACCAATGCAGGACCGTTTTCCTTATTCGTTTTTTTAATAAACTCGAAACGGGTAATATCATCCTGCGGACCCAAAACCTCGTTTACAAATAATTTTAAAGCGCCTGGTCTTTGTGGGAAACGTACAATGAAATAATGTTTTAGCCCTTCGAAAAGTAAAGATTTCTCTTTAATCTCCTGCATGCGCTCTATGTCGTTGTTTCCGCCACTAACAATACAAACTACTGTTTTGCCAGCAATCTGATCTCTCAGTTGATCTAATGCTGCTATAGATAGTGCGCCAGCCGGTTCTACCACAATGGCGTCTTCGTTATACAGCTTTAAAATGGTTGTGCAGATTTTCCCCTCAGGGATTAAATGCATCTGATCAAGAAGTTCCTTGCAATACTCGTAAGTAATGTGGCCAATTCTTTTTACAGCGGCACCATCCACAAAGCGGTCTATTTCGTCTAAAGTATAAGGGCCGCCGTGTTCCATGGCGGTAACCATTGATGGTGCACCCAGTGGCTCAACGCCAACCAGTTTTACATCAGGTTTTACGGTTTTCATGTAGGCACTCACGCCAGAGGCCAAACCGCCACCGCCAACAGGCATCACCAAAATGTCTAAATCTGGCAGGTCTTCATAAATTTCTACACCAACCGTTGCCTGTCCTTCAATTACTTTTTCATCATCGAAAGGTGGAATAAAAGTGGCCGATTTATCGGCACTATAGGCCAATGCTTCTTTTAAACAATCGTCGAAAGTATCGCCAACTAAAATGACTTCTACGCTGTCGCCACCAAACATATAAGTCTGTTTAACTTTTTGTTTCGGGGTAATTTCTGGCATAAAAATAACGCCTTTGATACCGAGTTTTTTGCATGAATAAGCTACGCCCTGTGCATGATTGCCCGCACTTGCACAAACAACACCGTTAACTAACGATTCTTGAGGTAGTGAACTGATTTTATTGTAAGCACCGCGCAATTTATAAGAACGCACGATCTGCAAATCTTCTCTTTTTAAATAAATGTTTGCGTTGTAGTGAGAAGAAAGGCCGGCATTAAACTCAAGTGGGGTACGTTTTACCACGCCTTTGAGCCTTTCTGATGCAGATTTAAAATCCAGTGTATGTGGTGTTGTAGTATTCATTGTTGTAGTATCAGGTATAGAGAGAATCAAGTATCAAGACCAATATTCTCTTGTGTTTTTTGTAAAGCAGGGTTTGGTGCTTTTCGGTTATTGCAGTCCTGCTATTCGTTCCAATCTTTTTAAAACTACTGTAATGCTGAGGAACGAAGAATCTGTTTCATCGGTTGCAGATGCTTCGTGCCTCAGCATGACATTGTATCCAGGGTTGCTGCAATTAAAAAGTATTTCCACTACTATCAGGTTTAGGGAAGCGGAGTCGGTGCGTCAAACTGGAACGCCACCCGCTTAACGCTAAACCCTGAGCCTTTAGGCCGTTCGCTAGTCGCTTTTAGCTTTAGTCTTTAACCTTTCAGCTTTTACGCTAAATGCAAAGCAACCAATTGATTCAGATCGTAATCGTTAATGCCCTGTTTGCTATCAGCCAAAACTAAAAACTGTTTGTAAACAATATCTAAATGATCTTTTTCTAATTTATGACCTAAACGGTCTAAATGATGTTTTAAAGCATGGCGACCACTTCTTGCCGTTAATACAATGGTAGCATCAGGGAAACCAACATCTTCAGGTTTAATAATTTCGTAGTTCTCGCGGTTTTTCAAGAAACCATCCTGGTGGATACCCGAACTGTGCGAAAATGCGTTTCCACCAACAATTGCTTTGTTCGGTTGTACCGGCATGTTCATTTGGTTTCTTATCATGTGGCTCATTTCGTAGAAACGTGTCGCATCAATCTGGGTATTTAAACCTAAAATTTTGTGCGTTTTCAAAATCATCACGACTTCTTCCATAGAAGTATTGCCTGCACGCTCTCCGATGCCGTTGATAGTACATTCTACCTGGCGGGCACCATTCTGTAAGCCTGCGATAGAATTGGCTGTAGCTAAGCCTAAATCGTTGTGGCAATGCACAGAGATAATGGCTTTATCTATATTTTTTACGTTTTCTTTTAAATAAAGGATTTTAGAACCGTATTGGTCTGGCAAGCAATAACCGTTGGTATCCGGAATATTAACCACAGTTGCACCCGCAGCAATAACTGCTTCAACCATTTTGGCTAAAAATTCAATGTCGGCACGGCCGGCATCCTCTGCGTAGAATTCAACATCCTCCACAAATTTTTTCGAATACCTTACAGCTTCCACGGCGCGTTCTAAAATTTCTTCGCGGGTACTGTTAAATTTATGCTTAATGTGGAAATCAGATGAACCGATCCCAGTGTGGATCCGCGGTCTTTTTGCATAACGCAAAGCATCTGCGGCAACATCAATATCGTTTTTGTTTGCACGGGTTAAGGCACAGATAATCGGGTTGGTAACCGCTTTTGATAATTCGATTACGCTGTTAAAATCTCCTGGACTAGATACCGGAAAACCTGCTTCAATTACATCAACTCCTAAAAGCTCAAGTGATTTTGCGATTTCTACTTTTTGGTTTGTATCTAACTGGCAGCCTGGAACCTGCTCTCCGTCACGCAATGTCGTGTCGAAAATATAAACTTTGTTTGGGTCGTGAATCATAATATTAAGGTTAGGAGGTGATTAATTTTTGTGATAAGAATTTAATAACCAATTTGCCCATTTCGGCTGTGCCCAAAACTTTGAAACGGTTTGTGTTTTGATCGGCAATATCATGGGTTCTGAAACCTTCTTTCAATACCTGATCGATGGTATCAACCAATAATTTGGCTTCTTCCTTAAGTCCGAAACCAATTTCCAACATTAAGGCTGCCGATAGGATAGAGGCCAACGGATTAGCTAAATCTTTACCTGCAATATCATGCGCCGAACCGTGGATCGGCTCAAAGAAACCTGTACTTTCGCCAACAGATGCCGAAGCCAGCATACCCATTGAGCCCGCAATCTGTGAAGCTTCATCTGTTAAAATATCCCCAAATAAATTAGCCGTTAAAACCACGTCGAATTTTTTAGGATTTTTGATTAACTGCATGGCTGCATTGTCGATAAACATGTGCTCAGTTTCTACATCAGGGTATTGTTTTGCAATTTCCTGAACGGTTTCGCGCCATAAGCGTGAGCTTTCTAAAACGTTTGCTTTATCCACCGAACACAATCTTTTGTTGCGTTGTTGCGCAGCCTGGTAAGCTTTATGTGCAATCCGTTCTACTTCATAACGGTGATAAATCATAAGGTCAGAAGCCGTATTGCGATCTTCAGATCGTGTTTTTTCTCCGAAATAAACATCTCCTGTCAATTCGCGGAAGAACAAAATATCTGTTCCTCTTAAAATTTCTGGTTTAATGCTCGATGCCTGAAGAAGTTCGTCAAATAGTAATATCGGGCGGAGGTTGGCAAATAAACCAAGTTCTTTACGGATTTTTAAAAGGCCTTGTTCAGGTCTAACTTTTAAACTTGGGTCATTATCATATTTGGCGTGACCAATTGCTCCGAAAAGGATCGCATCGCTTTTTCTTGCTTTTTCTAAAGTTTCATCCGGCAAAGGCTCGCCAGTAACTTCAATAGCCGCATGGCCCATTAAAGCTTCGTCAAACGTAAATTCGTGGCCAAAAATCTCAGCAATTTTTTCTAATGCTGTTTTTCCCCAAGTGGTTACTTCGGGTCCGATACCGTCTCCAGGTATTACTAAAATGTTCTTCTTCATTATTGACTCCTCTTTTGCTGTTGCCGTTTTTACCACAGATTTTTACCGATAAATACAGAATTATTTCTGCTACGCTTCGTGGCTTCACGAATCATTAGATTTTATCTGTGTTCATCCTTTTTATCTGTGGTTAATTTTGCATCAGCTTAATATTTCTGTGTTTAAACTTTCGACGACTTTTACTTCGCCTTTTTCTAACAATATTCTTTTTTCTATGCAGGTTGGCAGCTGCGATTCAAAATGGCCAACATAAATTAAGGTCATCCCGTTGCTGCATAATTCATCAACCAATTGGTTAAAATGTTTCGTTTGCTGTTGGTCTAAGCCCTGGCAAGGTTCATCCAGAATTAATAATTCCGGATTTTTTATAATTGTCCGTGCTAGCAACACTAATCGCTGTTTACCGAGTGGAAGCGCGGTTAATAATTCATTTTTATTTTCGGTAAGTCCAAAGTATTCTACCAGTTCATCAACCTGTATGCTTTTGGTATAGGGCAATTGTTGGAACAAACCTACGGTATCATAAAAACCAGAAGCGATACTTTGCCAAACGGTGGCGGTTGGATCGAAATACCAGTGAAACTCGGGTGATATTAAGCCGATATGCTGTTTAATATCCCATATACTTTCGCCGCTTCCACGCCTGTTGCCAAATAAATAAAGCTCGTTGGCATAAGATTGTGGATGATCACCATTCACTAAACTCAGTAATGTCGATTTTCCTGAACCGTTATGTCCTTGCAAAAGCCATTTTTCTCCGGCCTTAACTTCCCAGTTGATATTTTTTAAAACCTGCTTTTCACCATAGCTAATGTTTACATTAACCATTTTTACAATATCTTCAGAACTGTAAACAGGAGATTCTTTTAAGAAATCTGGAATTTCTCTTAAATGGATTTCGGTAGCTGAACTTTCTAAAGCATCTACTTTAACTAATTGGCCATCTCTTATTTCGGCAAATGAAGTTATACAGGTTGGTAATTCAATATCGTTGCAAATTAAAATCAGTTGCGTACCTTCTTCGGCAACCTGATCCAGTAAAATGTTCAGGTTTTTGCGCGAAGCAGAATCTAAACCAGTATAGGGCTGATCGATAATCAACAACTGGGGTTTTAACCAGAGCGCCTTTACCAGTTGCAATTTTTTGTGTTCGCCGCTGGATAATTCTATTAATTGTGAACTGGCAAATGTTGCAAAAGCCAAAGCTTCTAATATCGGTTCAACCTGATCGAAATGAAGTCCTTTTTCTTTACCATAACCAACCAGTTCGGCATGAACAGTTAAGGTTTCTTTAGCCTGCTGACTAGTGTAACGTTGTTGGTAATAAAAATTGGCAACACCTTCTAAGTTTTTAAACTGATACCAGCTTTCTACAAATAAGGTTTCAGCAGGTAATAGACTTTCGCGGTCAAAATAAATTTTTACATCTCCAGGTGCACTTTGTAAGCCAGCAATGATTTTAGCTAAAGAGGTTTTTCCGCTTCCACTAATTCCACCCAATACCCAATTTTCGCCTGGATTAATGGTCCAATTCAAATCCCTTAGCACAGCTTTTTGCTGAAACTTTAAGCTTAAATTTTGGACGTCGACGAAATGCTCTGTCATGTTTTTTATTTTTCACCACCTGAAACACCTAAGCGGATCCTAGTGTAGTAAATGTTAGTGTTTTTTTAGTCTTTCTACTTTAGTCTTTTAGCTTTTCAAGCCTTCTGCTTTTCTACCCTCGGCCTTCTTCAAATTCTTTAATTAATTGTTTTTGGTTTAAGATGAAATCAATATCGTCATAACCGTTGATCAGGCATGATTTTTTGTAAGGATTGATCTCAAAAGATTCCTGAGCTCCGGTTTCTACAATGGTCACGGTTTGATTTTCTAAATCAACTGCTAAAGCTGATTTTGGATTGCTGTCAACCGCTTTGAAAATCTGCGCCAAAAATTCTTCACTTACCTGAATAGGCAATAAACCGTTGTTTAATGCATTACCTTTAAAAATATCGGCAAAGAAACTGCTGATTACTACATCAAAACCTGCATCCTGAATGGCCCAGGCGGCGTGCTCGCGACTGCTGCCACAACCGAAATTTTTTCCGGCAACTAAAACCTGACCACTATAGGTTGGGTTGTTCATTACAAATTCTGGCTTTGGTGTATTATCGCCGTTATAACGCCAATCGCGGAATAGGTTCTCACCGAAACCTTCGCGTGTAGTTGCTTTTAGAAACCTTGCCGGGATAATCTGATCGGTATCAATGTTCTCTATGTTTAAAGGCACTACTGCCGATGTTAATTTTGTGAATTTTTTCATTTTTTAATGATGATTACACAGATTTAAATGATTTCACCGATTGGGGTGATTTCATTGATTTAATATTTATTATAACCTTCAGTCTTCCACCTTGGTAAAGTGTTCAACTGTTGGGAAAGGATTATAAAAGTGATGTAATAACTTTTTCCAATCCTGGTATTCTGCCGATCCTCTGAAACCTTCGGTATGCGCCTCCAGTGTTTTCCAGTTTACCAGCAGGATATATTTATCTTCTACCTCTACACATTTTTGAAGCTGGTGCGAAATGTAACCTTCCATTGAGGAAATGATTTTTTGCGCTTCGCTAAAAGCTTTTTCAAAATCAGCCGATAATCCGGCTTTTACATTTAATATGGCAACTTCTAGTATCATATATTTTGAAAGTTGTCATTCTGAGGAACGAAGAATCTGTTTCTTAGCTTGCAGATGCTTCCTTCGTCAGCATGACAGTTATTTTACGCCTTCTCCAACAAATTCCTTACATCAGTAATTTTTCCGGTTACAGCTGCTGCTGCTGCGGTAAGTGGACTGGCCAATAAGGTTCGTGCATTTTGTCCTTGTCTACCCTCAAAGTTTCTGTTCGATGTAGATACACAGTATTTACCTGCCGGGATTTTATCTTCGTTCATCCCTAAGCATGCACTACAACCTGGTTCGCGTAACTGGAAACCAGCGGCTTCGAAAATCCTATCTAAACCTTCGTTTTTAGCTTGTTGTTCTACTTGTTTTGAACCTGGAACAATCCAAACCGTAACATTATCAGCTTTGCGTTTATCTTTAACAAAATCAGCAACTTCACGTAAATCTTCAATGCGGGAGTTAGTACAGCTTCCGATGAATACATAATCAACCGGTTTTCCGATCAAAGAAGAGTCGTCATCAAAACCCATATAATCCAGTGCTTTCTGGTACGAAAGTTTTTCTTTTTCTGGCTGTGCACCAGTTGCTGGAATATGTTCCTGAATACCCATGCCCATTCCAGGGTTTGTACCGTAGGTAATCATAGGTGCAATATCTGCTGCATCGAAAGTTAAAACACTATCGAATTTTGCATCAGCATCGCTATATAGTGTCTCCCAATATGCTAAAGCTTTATCCCACTCTTCGCCGGCAGGAGCAAACTCTCTTCCTTTAATGTAATCGAAAGTGGTTTGGTCGGGTGCAATTAATCCACCACGTGCCCCCATTTCAATACTCATATTACAGATGGTCATTCGGGCTTCCATACTTAAAGCCTCGATTGCCGAACCTGCATATTCAATAAAATAACCTGTACCGCCCGCTGCAGAGATTTTGGCGATAATGTATAAGATAATATCTTTTGCGCCAACACCATTTCCAAGTTCGCCGTTTACCTCAATTTTCATGGTTTTAGGTTTCGACTGCAGTAAACATTGCGTTGCAAAAACCTGCTCTACCTGCGAAGTGCCTATGCCAAATGCAATAGCGCCAAAAGCACCATGGGTAGAGGTATGGCTATCGCCGCAAACCATCGTTTTACCCGGTAAAGTAATACCCAACTCAGGCCCGATAACATGCACAATGCCTTGAAAAGGATGACCTAAACCATATAGTTCTACACCGAATTCTGCACAGTTTTTGGTTAACATATCTACCTGATAGCGCGAAAGCTCTTCTTTGATTGGTAATAACTGATTTAAGGTAGGTACATTATGATCGGCAGTTGCTACCGTCTGCTTTGGCCGGAAAACAGGTAAGCCTCTTTTGCGTAAGCCATCAAATGCCTGCGGAGAGGTTACCTCGTGTATTAAGTGTGTATCAATGTATAAAATATCAGGAAATCCTTCTTCACTTTTTACAACGTGAGCATCCCAAATTTTTTCTACTAATGTTTTTGACATCTTTTTATATAATTATTTAAACCTCGCAGGTTTTTAAAACCTGCGAGGTTTGTAAGTTTACTATGCTGTTTTAATCGCCTTCATTGCAGTCATTGCTTTACGCAACGTTGCGCCAATCTGCTCTACTTCGTGTGAACGGATAGCTTCGTTAACATCAATTAATTTTCTGTTATCAACCGCGCCATCTTTACCTTCGTTAAAGTTTTTACCAACTAAATCAGTATCTACTTTTTTCATGAAATCGCCTAAAAGTGGTTTACAAGCCTGATCGAACAAATAACAACCGTATTCGGCAGTATCAGAAATTACACGATTCATTTCGAACAACTTTTTACGTGCAATGGTATTTGCGATTAATGGTGTTTCGTGCAATGACTCATAGTAAGCAGATTCTGGTTTGATACCTGCCTGTACCATAGTTTCGAAAGCCAATTCAACCCCGGCACGTACGAAAGCAACCATTAAAGTATAGTTATCAAAATATTCCTGCTCACCGATTTTAACATCGCCAGCAGGAGTTTTTTCAAAAGCTGTTTCGCCGGTTTCAGCTCTCCATTTTAATAGATTTTTATCACCATTTGCCCAATCTTCCATCATGGTGCGGCTAAATTCGCCACTCATAATATCATCTTGATGTTTTTGGAACAATGGACGCATAATGTCTTTCAATTCTTCCGAAATTTCGAAAGCTTTGATTTTGGCTACATTGCTTAACCTGTCCATCATGGCAGTAATACCACCTTGTTTTAAGGCTTCAGTAATAACCTCAACACCATATTGCACCAATTTAGAGGCATAACCTGCATCGATTCCTTTTTCAACCATTTTATCAAATGATAAGATAGAGCCAGTTTGCAATAAACCACAAAGGATAGTTTGCTCGCCCATTAAATCTGATTTTACTTCAGCCACGAAAGATGATTTTAATACACCAGCCCTGTGACCGCCTGTACCTACGCAATAAGCTTTAGCCTGTGCCAATCCTTTACCTTGAGGGTCGTTTTCAGGGTGAACAGCAATTAAGGTAGGAACACCAAAACCACGAACATACTCTGCTCTAACTTCACTACCCGGGCATTTAGGTGCAACCATAATTACGGTTAAATCTTTACGGATCTGCATACCTTCTTCCACGATATTGAAACCGTGAGAATATAATAAAGTAGCACCTTCTTTCATTAAAGGCATAATTGCATTTACAACAGTAGTATGTTGTTTGTCTGGAGTAAGGTTAATTACTATATCTGCATTTGGAATCAGTTCTTCATAAGTGCCAACGGTGAAATTATTTTCAGTTGCATTTTTCCACGAATCGCGTTTGCCTTCAATTGCTTCCTTACGTAAAGTGTAGCTTACATCTAAACCACTATCTCTTAAATTTAAACCTTGGTTTAAGCCTTGTGCGCCACAACCAACAATTACCAGTTTTTTTCCTTTTAATGCGCTAACTCCATCTAAAAATTCAGAACTGTCCATGAAGTCGCAAACACCTAATTGGTTTAATTTTTCTCTAAGAGGTAATGTGTTAAAATAATTTGCCATTGTTTTTATTGGTTAATTTCTATTTAATTATCGTTATATATTCTTTTTTTCCTTCGGGTTGATTACACAGATACAGTGATTTCACCGATTTTTATCCATTTTCCATCTCACCTTCCAATTTTTTCCTTCGGATTGATTACACAGATGGTTTGATTACACAGATTTTTTATCCATTTTCCATCTGACATCTTCCATTTTACATATACTTTTTCAGTGCCGATGCGTAACCGCAATGCATGTTATCATGACCAATGGTTGTAATCAATACCTCTTCTATACTGTTCAATTGCACGCCATAAGTTGCAGTTATAAAAGGAGTGATGCTTGAAAATTTTCCATTTGAATAATCTTCTTTTATTTTTTCAATGCTCTCTATTGCGATGACCTTCAATTCTGCTACTTCTTCTTCTGTTACGGTGTAAGATGGCTTTGTATCCTTTTTGTAATACTCGTTAAATTTTACCGATGTAGCATCTTGCAATACACCTGTACGAACATAACAAAGCGTTTGTGTACTCACTACAATATGACCAAAGTTCCAGATGATGTTGTTGCTAAAACCATCGGGAATTTTATTCAATTCTTCGATTGTTAAGCCATCTATTAACTTAATAAATGCCTTACGTGAGTTTATTATGAAATCAAATACTTCGTTCATATTTTTTCTTTAATCTCTGTATTTTCAGCTTCGTTTCGCTCTTCGTTAAAAGTAATCTGGTTAAAGAACGGGTCGTTTACGGTTACTGCCCAGGTTCCATGAAAAGTTTCCTCTAAGCCTGGTCTGTTATATTTGTAATTCTTTGCTGTTATTTCTTTATGGAATTCCTTTAAACCTACACAATCAACATAAACGTGCGCACCAGGGGCGCTATCTCCATGGTGTTCGCTTAAATGAAGTTCAAGACCGTTCAATGAAACCTGGATATAAACCGGGGAATTCTTTTCCAAGGGGTATTCCCAGTCTATTTTAAATCCAAGCCAGTTTACATAAAACTCGATTGCTTTATCGTAATCGAATATTCTTAAAATCGGTATGGTTTTATTGCATTTCATATTAAAGTTGTTTTAACCGCAAAGGGCACTAAGGTTTTCGCAGTGATCATTAAGCATGATGCTTTTTACCTTCAACCTTTCTGCCCTCTGCCTTTATACTACATCGTAAAAATTTTCTCTCCTTTTTCTAAAAATTCATTTTCTACCAATTCTTCACCAGGTTCGAAAGCTTCAAATTCCTTTAGTTTTTCGTGGAAACCGGCACTATCTTTAATAATGGCTACTCTTGCAGATCTAACAAATTCAATTAATTCGTAAGGTTCTAAAGCTTTCACCAAAGCATCAGTTTCTTCACGGTGACCGGTTACTGCAAAAACAGTATAATCTTTACGGATTACTACTGCACTTGCCCCGTATTGACGTAATAAACGCTCTACAGTTACTTTTTCTGCAATTTCATCTGTAGAAACCTTGTAAAGTGCCAGTTCTTGCCAGATAATTTCGTCGTTGGTATTAAAGTAAACTTTTAACACCTCGATCTGCTTTTCTATTTGTCGGGCCAGCTTTCTCACTACTTCGTAACCTTCCTGGATAACGATATTGAAACGGTGTATTCCTTCAATTTCTGATGCGGAACTGTTTAAACTTTCGATATTGATTTTTCTTTTTGAGAAGATAATCGCAATCCTGTTTAATAAACCAATGCGGTTCTCGGCATAAACCGTGATGGTGTATTCCTGCTTTCCGTCTAAATCGGCTTTATCTATTTTATGTTCTATTGTATTTTCAGTACTCATGATAATTTCTTATTTACCTATTCGTCATTCGACCTTGTAGAGAAATCTTTAAATGTTGTTAAAGAAAGATCTCTCCGTTTCGCTGCGCTACAGTCGAGATGACGATTACGCTAGCTTTACCTTTATGCTTATTTCAATCTGATTTCGCTTACACTCATTCCTTGCGGAACCATTGGGAACACGTTGTTTTCTCTACCAACCATTACTTCCAATAGGTAAGAACCTTCATGGTTGATCATGGTTTCTAATGCCTGTCTTAAGTTTGCACGTTCATCAACTTTGCTTGCTTCGATATAATACGATTTTGCTAAAGCAACAAAGTCAGGGCTGGTGATATTAACAAAAGAATAACGTTTATCATGAAATAACTGTTGCCATTGGCGAACCATACCTAAAAAGCGGTTGTTCAGAATCAGGATTTTTACGGCTGCACCAAACTGCATAATGGTACCCAGTTCCTGAGGCGTCATCTGGAAACCTCCATCACCAATAATGGCAATAACGGTTTTATCAGGAGCACCATATTTAGCACCAATTGCGGCCGGTAAACCAAAGCCCATCGTACCTAAACCACCAGAAGTAATATTGCTGCGGGTATTGTTGAATTTAGCATAGCGACAAGCTACCATTTGATGCTGACCAACATCGGTAACGATAACAGCATCTCCACCACAGATTTCGTTAATATTGCGCAATACTTCGCCCATGGTCATATCATCACTTGTTGGATAAAGCTCTGGAGTAATGACCTGGTCTATTTCCTGTTGATTATAATCTCTGAACTTCGCCAACCAATCTTCGTGTTTATTTTCGTTAACCAAATTGGTTAATAGTGGCAAAGTTTCTTTACAATCGCCCCAAACACCAACTTCAGCTTTAACATTTTTATCGATTTCAGCAGGGTCGATATCCAAATGTACTACTTTGGCTTGTTTGGCATATTTATCTAAACGGCCAGTCACGCGGTCATCAAAACGCATACCGATGGCAATTAGCACATCACATTCGTTCGTTAACACGTTTGGTCCATAATTGCCGTGCATGCCCAACATACCTACATTTAGTGGATGTGAAGTTGGGATAGCACCTTCGCCCATGATGGTCCATGCAGCAGGAATTCCTGATTTATTGATAAAAGCCTTGAATTCTTCTTCGGCTCTACCTAAAATAACACCTTGTCCAAAAAGGATGAACGGTTTTTTTGCTGAATTGATTAATTCGGCTGCTTGTTCTATATATTCAACCCTAACTTTTGGTTTCGGGCGATAAGAGCGGATGTGGTTGCATTTTACATATTCAGGAAATTCCTCCAGTTGTAACTGCGCATTTTTGGTAATGTCGATTAAAACAGGACCCGGTCTGCCACTTTTAGCAATGTAAAAAGCTTTGGCTAATACCTCCTGAATTTCTTTTGCATCGGTAACCTGGTAATTCCATTTGGTAACCGGAGTAGTAATGTTAATTACATCCGTTTCCTGGAAAGCATCCGTTCCCAATAGGTGAGCGAAAACCTGCCCGGTAATACAAACTAATGGCGTACTGTCAATTTGTGCATCTGCTAAACCAGTAACCAGGTTGGTTGCGCCTGGTCCGCTGGTTGCGAAACAAACCCCAACTTTGCCACTTGCTCTGGCAAAACCCTGAGCAGCATGGATACCACCTTGCTCATGGCGGACTAAGATATGTTCTAATTTATCGGCATAATCATAAAGAGCATCATAAATCGGCATGATAGCTCCTCCCGGATATCCGAAAATGGTGGTAACACCTTCTTCAATTAATCCATTCAACAAAACTTGCGAGCCTGTTCCTTTAAATAAGGTTTTTGAGGTTTCTGCTTTTGCCTCGGTTTGTTGTATTGTATCTTGTGCAGTTTCCATAGTTATGTTTTTGCGGTTCTACTATTCTTTAATTTTAAACCCAATTCTTTGTCTGTCGTTCCATTTTAATTGAGCAATTTTCTCGTCTATTAAATTTTCCATGGCATCATAAAGCTCGTTGAGCTGAACATCATGTTCACCAATCCGTTCTTTAATTTCTGTTAGCTGTTCATTAAGGTTACTTTGCTTCAGTAAAATTTTCCTAACATCAATAAAAGCCCTCATAATGGCAATGTTCATGTTAATGGCTTTGTCGCTATTTACAACGCCGCTTAACATGGCCACACCCTGCTCGGTAAAAGCGTATGGCAGCTTTCTTGTACCGCCCCAACTTGAAGTCACAAATTGTGACATCAAGTTGGGCTGATCCTTTATCACAATTTGTGATGAAGCAACCTCATTAATCGCTTCAGTCTGAAATTTTATATTTTCAAACTCTGCAGAAGTTAACTGAAACATAAAATCTTCGGGAAAACGCTTTATATTTCGTTTAACCGCTTGATTTAATACCCTTGTTTCAACTTCATAAAGCGATGCCAAATCAAAATCGAGCATAACTCTTTCTCCCCGGATTTCATAAATCCTATTCTGAATACTTTTAATTATTTGCATAATCTGTTTTTTAGTAATCAATTAATCCAGGGATGATTTTTTGATTTTAATATTCATCAGTTACGCAACCACTCGCTGCGTCTGAAACTGTTTTAGCATATTTATATAAAACACCTTTTGTTACTTTTAATGCTGGCTGAACGTAGTTTTTTCTCCGCTCGGCAATCACTTCTTCACTGACTTGCAGGCTGATGATATTGTTTACCGCATCAATCAAAATCCTGTCTTCGTCTTCTACCAGACCGATTAAACCACCTTTGTAAGATTCTGGAGTGATGTGACCAACCACGAAACCATGTGTACCACCAGAGAAGCGACCATCGGTAATTAAAGCTACCGATTTGCCTAAGCCGGCACCGATAATAGCTGAAGTTGGTTTTAACATCTCTGGCATACCAGGTGCACCAACAGGACCTGAGTTCTTAATCACGATAACATCACCCGGTTGAACACGGCCGCTCGAAATGCCGGCGATTAAATCGTGTTCACCATCAAATACACGTGCAGGACCTTCAAATTTTTCGCCTTCTTTACCGCTGATTTTTGCTACAGAACCCTTTTCAGCAAGGTTTCCATAAAGAATCTGTAAGTGACCAGTTGCTTTTATAGGTTCGCTTAATTTTTGAACAATTTTCTGATCGTAATCCATAATCGATTTCACATCAGCTAAATTCTCAGCCATCGTTTTCCCGGTTACGGTTAAGCAATCTCCATGCAACAAGCCTTCATTTAATAAATATTTTAGTACGGCAGGGATACCACCATATTGGTGTAAATCCTGCATTAAATATTTTCCACTAGGTTTAAAATCGGCAAGTACCGGAGTTACATCACTCATTTTCTGGAAATCATCCTGCGTAATTTCTACGCCGATGGCTTTACCCATAGCGATAAAGTGCAAAACAGCATTGGTACTACCACCTAATACAATGATGGAACGGATTGCATTTTCGAATGCTTTTCGCGTCATGATATCTGATGGTTTAATATCTTTTTCCAGTAAAACCTTAATGTATTTACCGGCATCTAAACATTCTTGTTTTTTCTCCGGGCTAATGGCTGGATTCGAAGATGAATAAGGTAAACTCATACCCAAAGCTTCAATTGCTGATGCCATAGTATTTGCGGTATACATACCGCCACATGCCCCGGCACCAGGACAAGTGTGTTTAATAATGCCCTGATAATCTTCTTCTGAAAGATTACCGCAGATTTTTTGACCTAACGCCTCGAATGCAGAAACAATATTCAATTCTTCTCCTTTATAATGGCCTGGGGCAATTGTGCCACCATAAACCATAATCGAAGGACGGTCTAAACGTGCCATAGCCATGATGGCACCAGGCATATTTTTATCACAGCCGGGAATGGAGATAATGCCATCATAATATTGGCCGCCGCAAATGGTTTCGATACTATCAGCAATTACGTCACGGCTAACCAATGAGTAACGCATACCATCTGTACCGTTGCTCATCCCATCACTTACGCCAATGGTATTAAAAACCAAGCCCACTAAATCATTTTTCCAGACCCCAGCTTTGACATCTTTTGCAAGGTCGTTTAAGTGCATGTTGCAGGTGTTACCATCGTAGCCCATACTTGCAATACCGACCTGTGCTTTAGCCATATCAGCATCGGTTAAACCGATTCCGTAAAGCATTGCCTGTGCAGCAGGTTGTGTTGGATCTTGTGTAAATGTTTTACTGTACTTGTTTAATTCGCTCATTGTTTAAAATGTATATTCTGGTTCTGTTAGTTATAATATTTTGAGGCAAAAAAAAACCGCCTCTTTTTGGAGGCGGTTTCGATAGGGTATATTTTATATTATACGCAACGATTTCCACCTCTCTTTTGAGAAATGACAATAATTAGGTTGCTAATAATGTTTGTGCTTAAATTCATGAATCACAAACATACTAACTTATTATAAATGCAAAGAACTATTTTAATGTATTTCTCTATTTTTTTACTCCGATTACAATTCCTGTAGCCCAAACCTGTTTGGTTAAATGCAAATCATCACGCGATTCTAAATCTTTAACCAATTTAATCGCTTTATCCTGATGACCTTCAGGCCAATTAGCTTGAGGCAGCATATCATCAATGATGTAAAGTCCGCCGGTGTTAAGCATGGATAGTGCCTCGTCTAAAAGCAAATATTTTCCATGCCAGGTATCAGCAAATATGTAATCGAATTTTTTGTTTTTATTCTTTTCAATCCACTCCGCGCCGTCAGTTTCAACTAATGTTAAGCGTTCATCTCCGCTAAGAAAATCTTTCGCAATCGCTAAAAATTTAGCATCATTATCGATCGAAGTCAAAGTACTGTGTTCATCCAGGCCATCCAATATCCACGAGGTCGATAAACCAGTTCCGGTTCCAAGCTCCAGAAATTTGCCTGAAGGTTTAGTTGCAGCAAGTGTTTTAAGCAAAGAGCAGGTTAACACGTCCGATGCCATATCAAAACCCGAAGCCTTTGTAGCCGTATCTATTTGCTGGTAAGCTTTTGGATAATTTTGATTGATTTCTTCAGTCATCTGTTTAATTGCTCGTTGTTATTTCAATTTCTTTTGGCTCATAGTTAATGGTCTTTTGGTTAATAGCATGTATGCTAATCTGCTATGATCCATTTTACTATAGACTATCAACCCATTTTAAATGATCACTTCGTAATTCACTTTTTCAAGCACCAGGTTTTTATAGGCACGTTGTATGGTATAACCAATAGATTCCCGCCATAGTGGGCGATAAACAATATCATCGATGGAGGCAATGCCGGCTATCTCGGTGGCTGTTCCGCATAAGAAAGCGCCATCGGCATTTTTAAGGTCTTCTATGGTTAGTTTTTTCTCAGTACATTCTATATCCAAAACATTACAAAGTTCCTTTACAGTTGCACGTGTAATGCCTGGTAAAATGTTCCCTACAGATGGGGTATATAATTTTCCATCTTTTTCCAGAAAGATATTTGCTCCAGATGCTTCGGCAACAAAGCCATGCATATCTAAAAGTAAAGCTTCGTCGTAACCTTTAATGTTTGCTGCTGTAGTTGCTAAAATAGAATTGACATAGTTTCCACTCAATTTCGCTTCCATTGGAGTCGATTTTGGGTTTGGCCTCTCGTAATCAGAAATAGTTAAATTTAACAATTTGTTGCCCGAATAAGCATCCCATTCCCATGCACATATTAAGATCGAGACTCCGCTTGGCTCGTTTAATTTCATGTTCGGGTGGCAAAATACCAAGGGGCGGATATAAGCATCTTTCAGTTTGTTCAGCTGAAGTAGTTTATAGGTTGCAGCAATTAATTCTTGTTTATCCCATGGGAAAGGAATGTTTGCCAACTGGCAAGAACGCTCTAAGCGGTCGAAATGGGCAGCAGCTTTGAAAATGCGGTTACCATTATGTGTTTTATAGGCTCTAATACCCTCGAAAGCAGCATAGCCATAGTGTAGCGACTGTCCGTAAAGGTCAGTACTGCTATTTACAGCCTTTTCAAACTGTCCGTCAAGGTAAATAATCGTATTAGAATTATAGTATTTCATCTGTTTATTCCTATTGTTTTTTTAACCTATTGCATGAATGGGTCATGATACTGTGTTTTGTTATTTAAAAAAAGCGTCCCGTTTGTATCGGGACGCTTTAGGTATATTTAGTTTTTTTAAATCTATTTAAAAGCTGCCCATTTTCTTACTCCATAAAATGTTTAGGAGTAGGAGGTTAAGTAAAATGACAGGTAACAACGCTACATTACCAGCTGCTTTTGCTGTAATAGAGGTAGAAAATATGTTGTGCTGAATTGCCATTATTATCTTATTATTTATAAAAACCAATTTAGTTTTTGGTTCATTAATATGCAAGAGAAATCAGAAAAAAGTTAAATAGGAATATTATTCTGTTTTTTTGTTAAAAATCAGAATAATATTTTTAATGAGGGTTGAATTAGTTATTTAATGCCGATAGCTATAGACCATATATCAAAACGGTATATGGTCTATTTGTTATGCTTGCATTATAAATATTCTATTTTTCTGCCTAAAATGCCTAGACACGCGCTAAAAATTGAAAATTTGAACAGATTTTTTGTGAGAAAATGTAAAGAAAAATTAGTGTTTAAACATAGACCCTGAAATAAATTACCTTCGGTGAGCTCGCTTAAGGCTCGGTTTACTTCGTGGCTTCCGCTTCGCTACAGTTCAGGGTGAAGGATCGATTTAAACAATCTTTAAATATTTTTAAAGTTTAATTCTGGTTATAATTGTTTTGAAATACCAAATTAAACAAAAAGCCTTCTGATTTTAAAATCAGAAGGCCTTATAAATGAGTTAATTATTTTGCTTAAGCGATACCTTCAGCTAAAACCACAATTTTGTTGTGAATAGCTTCAACTACGCCACCTTTAATAAAAAAGCGCTGTTCATCAGCTTTGTTTGCTTTTATAATAACTTCTCCATCTTCTAAAGTAGAGATGATGGCTGCATGGTCTTTTAAAATCTGAAAAGAACCTAAAGTACCAGGAACCGTAACTGCTGTTACTTCACCTTCGAAAACTTTTTTATCTGGAGTTAATATTTCTAAATTCATGTTTTTGGATTTGAGTATCAAGTAAGTAGAACCAAGTATCAAGACTGTGTTTGCTATCTTGATACTTGATGCTCAAATCTCAATACTAGTTCGCTTCTGCTAATAATTTTTTACCTTTTTCGATTGCATCTTCAATGCTACCAACCAAGTTAAATGCAGCTTCAGGGTACTCATCAACTTCACCATCCATGATCATGTTAAATCCTTTGATGGTGTCTTTAATGTCAACCAATACACCTTTTAAGCCTGTAAATTGCTCAGCTACGTGGAAAGGTTGAGATAAGAAACGCTGAACACGACGTGCTCTTGATACGACTAATTTATCTTCTTCAGATAATTCGTCCATACCTAAGATCGCGATGATATCCTGTAATTCTTTATAACGTTGTAAAGTTTCTTTAACACGTTGTGCAGTGTTATAGTGCTCATCACCTAAAACTGCTGGTGAAAGGATACGTGAAGTAGAATCCAATGGATCTACCGCTGGGTAAATACCTAACTCGGCAATTTTACGCGAAAGTACTGTAGTAGCATCTAAGTGGGCAAAAGTAGTTGCCGGAGCCGGGTCAGTTAAATCATCTGCAGGTACATATACCGCTTGTACTGATGTAATTGATCCACGTTTTGTTGAAGTAATACGCTCTTGCATTAAACCCATCTCAGTTGCCAATGTTGGTTGGTAACCTACGGCTGATGGCATACGACCTAATAAAGCCGATACCTCTGAACCTGCCTGTGTAAAACGGAAGATATTATCAACGAAGAAAAGGATATCTTTTCCAGCGCCTTCGCCGTCACCATCACGGAAATATTCTGCAACAGTTAATCCTGATAATGCTACACGTGCACGTGCACCAGGAGGCTCGTTCATCTGACCGAAAACCAATGTCGCTTTAGATTCTTTTAATTTTTCAGTATCAACAGCTTTCAAATCCCATCCACCTTTTTCCATTGAGTGTAAGAATTCGTCACCATAGTTGATTACACCTGATTCGATAAACTCACGAAGTAAATCGTTACCCTCACGAGTACGCTCACCAACACCTGCGAATACTGATAAACCAGCATAAGCTTTCGCGATGTTGTTAACCAACTCCATAATCAATACTGTTTTACCTACACCAGCACCACCGAACAAACCGATTTTACCGCCTTTAGCATAAGGCTCTAATAAATCGATTACTTTGATACCTGTAAAAAGTACTTCAGTTTCAGTAGATAAATCTTCGAACTTAGGAGGGGTAGCGTGGATAGGACGACCATCAGTTTTATCAACAGCTGTAATACCGTCAATCGCTTCACCAACTACATTAAATAAACGACCTTTAATTTGATCGCCTACTGGCATCTTAATTGCTGAACCAGTATCAAGAACCTTCATTCCACGAACTAAACCATCTGTAGAGTCCATTGAAATTGCACGTACACGGTCTTCACCTAAGTGCTGTTGAACTTCTAAAACAATTTTTTGTCCATTTTCTTTCGTTATCTCTAACGCATCAAAAATTTTAGGTAGATGGGCATCATCAGCAAAGCTAACGTCAACCACTGGGCCGATAATTTGTGCTATTTTTCCTAAGTTAGGCATATCTGTTGTGAGTAAATTTATTACAGTCAATGAATTAAAGCTGTTTATAGGGGCTCCAATTCGGTTGGCAAAGTTAAGTTATTCTTGCTGAATTTTAAATATATATTATAAAATTTTTTAACATGACTTTAATAGATAATTTAGAGGTCTAAATAGGGGATATGAAAACCATTTTAACAACCGGTAGCAATGGTCTTTTGGGACAGAAAATTACAGAAAAAGTGTTGCTTGAGGGGCGGGTAAATCTGATAGCTACATCGGTAGGGGTAAACCGTTATCCTGTTAAAGAAGGATATGAGTATGCAGAAATGGATATCTTAAATCCTGAACAGGTGAAAGAGGTTATTGAAAAATATCGTCCTGACGCAGTTATACATACTGCTGCAATGACTAATGTAGATACCTGTGAGGCAAATAAAGAGCTTTGCCATCGGTTAAATGTTGATGCAGTTGGAACCTTGTTATCTATGTGTGAGGAAAAAAATATCCAGTTGATTCATTTGAGTACCGATTTTGTTTTTGACGGACTAGACGGGCCTTATAAAGAGCAAGATGCTGTAAATCCAGTCAGTTATTATGGCAAATCAAAGGTGCTGGCTGAAGAACTCATCAAAAATTCAAATGCAAATTGCGCTATTTTAAGAACAATATTAGTATACGGAATCAGCAATGATATGAGCCGGAGTAATATTGTGCTTTGGGCTAAGGGAGCCTTAGAAAAAGCATCACCCATAAATGTGGTGAACGACCAATGGCGTATGCCAACCTTGGCTGAAGATCTGGCCGAGGCCTGCCTGTTGGCTGTTGAACAAGATGCTAAGGGGATTTACCACATATCGGGTAAAGATTACATGAGCATTGCCGATTTAGTGCGGAAAGTTGCCGACTATTGGAAACTGGATGACTCGTTTATTAATGAAATAAGTTCGGCAAGTTTAAACCAAGCCGCTAAACGGCCTGTAAAAACAGGATTTGTGCTGGATAAGGCTATTAAAGATTTAGGATACAATCCGCATTCTTTTGAAGAAGGATTGTTAATTTTGGAGCAGCAAATGGATAAAGCAAATTAGTTCATTTGTCATTTGTTCATTAGGCTGATGTAACACGAATGAACAAATGTCTAATGAACAACTGAACCAATTAATATATTTAACCTATAAAAAAAAGTACAAATGGCATTACAAGTTGGCGATACCGCCCCTGATTTTAAATTATACAGTTCTGATTTAACAGAGATTTCTCTTTCTGGCTTTAAAGGCAAAAAAGTAATTATTCACTTTTTTCCAATGGCCTTTACCGGAACATGTACTGAGCAATTATGTACCATGCGCGATAATTTCAGTTATTATGAAGGAATAGATGCACAGGTAATCGGAATATCTGTTGATTCTCCTTTCTCTTTGAGTAAATTTAAAGAAGTACAAAGTTACCAGTTTCCATTATTGTCTGATTTTAACAAGGAAGTATCGGCAGCGTATGGTGCATTTTACGATGAATTTGTCTTCGGATTAAAAGGTGTTTCGAAAAGAGCGGCATTTGTGATCGATGAAGAAGGAAAAATTGCTTATGCTGAAGTTTTGGAAAATGCAAAGGATTTGCCTGATTTTAAAGCAATTAGTGGCGTATTAGGAGCATAGCACAAATTTTGCAAAGAATTATTTTAAGTTTTTTTTAAATTTTAATTGGAAATTAAAATATCAAATTATACCTTTGCAGTCCGTTAACGATACGGAAACGCATTTGTAGCTCAATTGGATAGAGCATCTCACTACGGATGAGAAGGTTTGGGGTTCGAATCCCTACAAGTGCACTAAAAGGGAGAATTGAAAAATTCTCCCTTTTTTTGTTTATATTTTTTTTATAAACACTTCATTTTCAATTAATTAAAGAATTAAAGTCTAGTGTTACAGGTGTTGGATAAATGACATTTCATAGTAGAGATTTGAGTCGAACAGATCTATAAACTCTCTTTTTTCCATGGTGTCCGATTTATTGTAAATGTACTTAACTTCTGAAAGAAGTTCCATTCGTCGATACGGGATACTGAATGCTTAGTTAGAGGTATTGCGAAGCCTTAGCACAGCGGTTTCTAATACATAGTTTTTTTTGTAACCGTTAAACCATCAGCGGTAGTGTCTGAATGTAGGATGGTTTAAACTGGGAACTCCTGAGGTACAAACTATGATATTCAATAAAATCATTGATTTTATTGAATATCATGAAGCTGAATGAGCTTATTGTCCGGAATGGCTTGATTTTATTTCCTCTTCTTTTCTTAAACTTTCTTTATGAATGGCATTGAAAACTTCAGTTACAAAATCCGGCGATAAATCACGCTTTTTACCCGCTGCTATATTTTTATCCAGCACCTGCTGAAAACGTGCGGCCTGTAGGGGTGGGATGTGGTTCTTTGCTTTATAAATCCCTATTTCTTTCACTACAAGTTCGCGCTGCCCTAATAATTCAATGAGTTGCTGATCTAAGGAATCTATTTTCTTTCTATTACTTTCCAATGGGTTCATGGTAGAGGATGGAGAAGTTGATTGTGCAAACAAGCGGTCGCTGCCAATGATGAGTAAGGTAACGAGTAAAAATTTTTGAAGTTTCATAACCCATTAACGTCAATTGAAATGTAATTGATATTAAAAGTGTCTTTATTATTTATAGAAAACTGATTAATAATGCATTTTAATATTAAATAAAGAATGGCTTTACAATGATTTAACGTTAACGATAAATTTTCATTTGTTAAGGTACTTATATCAATAGTATATCTATATTCTTATTTTACTGTCCTGGGAGGTAGTATGTTTGCATAACAGTTCTCTAATGCCGAATAAACCCTAAACAAAATTGATTGCCGTTTCGCATAAATGCACTAAATGTAAGAATCCTTAAACTTATAGGCTGAAAAGAGGATTTCTTTTCAGTATTCACTTTTATTCCGGTAAGGCGGTTTAAATGTTTACTGTTGCTTCAATAAGTTATATAGCTATGAAGCTTTTTTGACGGACTTAAGCAATCTGGACATCGGCAGATTCTTTGCCTGCTCTGTAAATAGATATTAACAAAGTCGACCTGGTTATCTACCGAAGCGACTCTAAAAGGATCAATTGATGAGAAAATCAGTTTGGAAAGATTCATAATTTCCTAAAGAATCACAGCCAGATTTATCATGAAAAACCACCGAAAGTGGGGAAGAACTACTTTTAGCGAAATCCGCAAATAGCAATGCGTTTTTCTTTTTAGAGAATTTAACGGCAATGATCTATAGATATGTAGATAAGTTTTCTGAGAAATTACTATTTCTCAAATTAATAACCGTATACTTAGGGTACTTAAATCTAACGATTTAATTTACTATCAACTCTAAATTAATTTATCAATGAAAAAAAAATCCGAATCATTTCGTATAACACGAAAATTTAAGCTTTTCAGTTATTCGCTGCTTGTTGGCTCAGCAACTTTTTTATTTTCCTGCTCCAAGGATGGTAGTGAACTATCAAATCACGATGTGCCTGATACAAATTTTGTTAGTAAGACAGATGCTAAAGACTTTGCTATCAATAGGGTTGTATTCAATAAATCCAACTCTGCAAAACTGATGAGTAAATCTACTGATCGCAATTCAGATTCTCATCAAACTCTGGATATTGTGGAAGTTGGTGATCAAAAACCTTCCTACTACATCATTAACTACTCGAATGGAGGCTTTGTAATTATCTCTGGCGATAAACGTTTAGACCCTGTTCTTGCATTTTCTGAAACGAGTAATTTCAATTTGAATTCATCGGCTACTCCCTCAGGTTTAATTGCCTGGCTTAGCAATATGGATGAGAGGATCAAGAATCTGAGAAAAGGTATAACTACAATAGATAAAAAAGTGGCCAAAATGGGCCAGCTGATGTGGAAAAAAAATGAAGTAATGGGTTTTAATCCAGATCCTGATCCGAGTCAGTTTGCAAATTGCACGCAAGAAGGAATGTATAGTTCTGAATCAACCTACAAAGGACCTTACCTCAGCACAACTTGGGGCCAAACTGGTGGGTATAATGATAACTCTCCAAATATAGGTTGTGGCAACGGTCAGCTTCCTCCAACAGGGTGTGTAGCAACTTCAATGGCTCAAATAATGCGTTATTATCAAAAACCGAGTACTTACAATTGGTCAAGCATGGCAAATAACTTCCCGACTTCTGAAACGGCAAGACTTATGAGGGATGCTGGTAACTCTGTTAATATGGATTACGGTTGTTTGGGATCAAGCGCAGTAACATCAAAAACAGCTAATGCCTTTATAAATACTTTTGGTTATGCTTCAGCACAATTTCAAGATTATAATTATAATGTGGTAGTAGCCGAAATTAATGGTCAACACCCTGTTATTTTAAGTGGGGGCAAAAACGATGGCTGGTGGATTTTTGGAAGTTATGCCGATGGACATGCATGGGTTTGTGATGGATTATTAGAAATGAAAAATTACCAGTGTACTAAAACCTATACTCCTTTCTCATCAACTCCAATACTGATGAAACAAGAACGTTCAACATATTTATATTTACATATGAATTGGGGATGGCAAGGTCAATATGATGGATATTATGCCTTTAATAATTTTAATCCTGATTCATACACATTTAACTATAAGCGTGGAATGGTTACAAACATACGTCCATGAATTAAATTTAAATCACATTAATATGATGCAGCAAAATCTATTATTTGCAGTTATGATTTTATGCACAATAGGTTGTAAGAAATCTAATCCAAGTGGGGGCGTGCTAGTGGATTTAACTAATATTATTCGTATAGTAAACAAGAACGGACAAAATTTACTTGACCCCTCTACCCCAGGCAGTTTTAAAAAAGATGATATTAAAATATACTATTTGGTAAACGGACAAAAAACCGAAATTTTTGACAGTAAATTAGACGCTCCAAGACAATTTACTACCTTTCGTGTTAAGGAAGATTACAAGATGTATCCAAATGAATATATGATGCAAATTTATTCAAATAGTAAGGGAGTTATTGATCAAAATGGCAATGAAATTGCAACAACTTATATTGAATGGAATAATGCGAATACGGATGTTATAATTACTCAATTAAGACGATCTGGGGCATCTGTCTCTATTGATAAGGTTTGGTGCAACGGTGTTGTTAAATGGGATATAGCGTCAACGCCAATAATTGAAGATACCAGCTTTCCAGGCAGATTTTTTCAAATCATAAAATAATTATTAAAAGCATATATTAAGAAGTCCTACCAATGATAATTGGTGGGCTTGTTTTTTTTTGATGTATCTGAATGACACCCTTTGCTTAGAAAAGTAAGCATAACCTTCTGTCGTTATCGAACTATGCAAATGTCCTTTCAACCACCCACCTTTTGTGGGTAGGCTTAAATCCTGTTTTTTTATCACCAGAACGCATCACTACCTAATAACAATTTTATTTATCTATTTTTAACAGGCTCTTAAAAATTATTGGAAAATACTGCTAAAAGCAGTATCCTTTTTTATTTGATCTGGGGATTATTCTAAATGTGCTTTTTACCCATTTCTGTTTACAATAAATAAGTTCTATTTTTACTCATCAATGGACCAGGACTATGCCACATATGATGACGACAAGTTACTTTCGCTATTAATAGATCGGGATAACAGGGCTTTTTCAGAAATTTATAACAGATACTGGCCGTTATTGTACAAACACGCTCTGCGGATGCTCAAAGAAGGGAACGAAAGTGAGGATGTAGTCCAGGAGGTATTTACAAAGTTGTGGCAAAAAGCACCTCAATTGCCATCCGATACTTCAATTGGTGCCTATCTTTATGTTTCCACCAGGAATGCAATTTTGAATTTTTTTAGTAAAAATCAAGTGCATCATGCTTATTTAACAGACCTTGGTCAATTTTTGGATCAGGCGCAGGAAATCACCGATCATCTCATTAGAGGACGCATTTTAACCAAACTAATTGAAGAGGAAATTGAAAAACTGCCTCCACGAATGCGCGAGGTTTTTGAGCTAAAACGAAAACAAAATCTTTCCTATAAAGAAATTGCGGGCATTATGGATATTTCTGAGCTTACTGTTAAAACGCAAATGAACAAAGCTATTTCTACATTGCGAACCAAATTTGGTAGTCATTTACCCTCTTTCTTTATCTCATTATAGCGCTGTTTTCAATAAATTAATAAAAAAGTAACTTTTTTTTAATATTGGATACAACATTGCCTTGAGCTAGCTGTCATACTATTATACTACCTGTAATAAACATGAACAAACAAACTATAAGTGGATTTATCAGAGACTATCTTGATAATAAACTTACAGCAAAACAAAATGCCCGGCTTGAAACCTGGTATTTGTTAAAAGCTGAAGAAAATAAATCTGTTGATCCACCACCAATAGAATATGAAAAGTTACAAGCCAAAATCTGGGCCAAAATTCTTTCCGATGTTTCACAAGCTGCACCGGAATTGCCAAAGGTTCAAAAGTTAAACCGTTCATATAAAAGAATAATTTCAATAGGAATTGCCGCAAGCATATTATTGATCGCTGGAATAGGTTACCTGATGCTTAAGAATAACAGTACCAATCATGATCGGTTTGTTATTGCAAAAAAATATGACCTGCCTGCTGGTACTGATAAGGCAATATTAACTTTATCTGATGGTAGGGTAATTGATTTAAATAAGGATGCTGTTGGCAAAATTGCAACCGAAGCTGGAATTGAAATTACAAAATCTTCAGATGGAACTTTGGTTTACAAGGCTTTAAATACAAAAGATAAAAGTGTTGGGTTTAATACCATTACTACACCCATTGGCGGACAATATACTATTATCCTGCCTGATGGGTCAAAAGTTTGGCTAAATTCAGGATCATCTTTGAAATATCCGACAACTTTTGCGGCAAGTGGAAGAAATGTAAT
Organism: Pedobacter alluvionis; assembly: GCF_003664035.1. Lineage (GTDB taxonomy): Bacteria > Bacteroidota > Bacteroidia > Sphingobacteriales > Sphingobacteriaceae > Pedobacter > Pedobacter alluvionis. Next base: position 294,539 of record NZ_RCCK01000011.1, on the reverse strand, counting down.
CTTAACTGGCGAGGGATATTTTGAAGTTACGCATATAGAGGGAACTAATGGGAGAGTGCCTTTCTCGGTATCAGTGATTAAAAACAATGCTCAATCAGAAAAGGTACAAGTGCTGGGAACGCATTTCAATATCAATGCCTATGCGGATGAGCCTTTTATTAAAACTACTTTACTTAAAGGAAGCGTAAGTGTTGCTTTAAATGATAATAAAACGACATTGCTCAAACCGGGTCAACTGGCAAAGCTGAGTAATCAAAATATACAGGTACAAGAGGCCGATACTGAAATGGCGGTTGCCTGGAAAAATGGAGCGTTTGTATTTAGAGAAGATTTACGCAGCGCTATGAGAAAGATAGCCCGATGGTATGATGTAGAAATAGTTTATGAAGAAACTGCACCAGAAAATTTAATGCTGGGCGGTTGGATGTCCAGAGGCACAAATATTTCAGAAGTGCTCAACCATATTCAGTTAACAGGAAAAGTACACTTTAAACTTGAAGGAAGGAGGGTAATCGTTTCTAAATAAATTAAAAACGATTCCAAAAAAACCAGAAGTGCTTGGCGGCACCCCTGGATAATTGGTAGTCGACAATAATTAATCAACTAATAATCGCATAAGGTCCTGATTTCGAAGCCCGGGCCGAATGCAATAACCAAACAAACAAATGTATAAAAATTTTACTTCACTCGGATTGCTTAACCGGCAGTTCCGAAAACTGCTACTCGTTATGCGACTAACTGCTGCGATTCTTCTTTTAACGTTGATGCAAATCAGTGCATCAACAATGGCACAAAAAGTTTCCATTGTTGAAAAAAATGCGCCATTGGAACGCGTGCTGAAAGAGATACGTAAACAGAGTGGTTACGACATTATTTATGACCTCAATATTATTCTGGATGCTAAGCCTGTTTCCATCAATGTAAATCAGGTTAATGTATTCGAGGCTATTCAAAAATCATTAAATAACCAGGCCCTTTCTTTTTCGCTGGATGGTAAAACCATTGTAATTAAAGAAAAAAGTGTAACTGATAAGCTGGTTGATATTATAAAGGTCATTGATGTAAAGGTTTCGGTAAGGGATTCTTCAGGCAGACCACTTCCGGGAGCCAATGTGTACAACAAAACAATCAATAAGATGTACACTACCGACAAAAACGGAGACTTAGTGATTAATGATGTGCCTGCCAATGGTTATGTTCTGCAAATTAGTTATCTGGGCTTTAAGGGCGAGGAGATTTTCGTTGACCGGAAGACGATTACTTATTATATCACACTCAGACAGTCTACAGCTGCGCTGGAAGAAGTATCGGTGGTTTCAAACGGTTATCAAAAAATAAGCAAGGAGCGTGCTGCAGGCGCTTATGCAGTTATTACCGGTAAAGAATTGGCAGCCAACCCGGCAGTAAACATTCTTGAGCGGTTAGAGGGGCAGGTAGCGGGCGTGAAGTTCGATATCAAAGGCAATAGTGTACAAATTAGGGGGGTAAATAATTATGCAGGTGGCGGTGGCCTTCCGCTCATCGTAGTGGATGGATTTCCTTTAATGAATTCCAGTGATGCCGCAACCCTCACCAAACAGGTAGCCGGCAATACTTTTGGTAATTCAGTGATCAGTAGTATCAATATGGCTGATATTGAGCAGATCACCTTCCTTAAAGATGCTTCAGCTTCATCTATATGGGGTTCAAGAGCTGCAAATGGTGTAATTGTTATAGAAACTAAGAAAGGAAAAAAAATAGCCCCTTCGCTGAACGTTGGTTATGTTTTCGGCATTTCAAAAAATCCATCTATTGCTGATTTACACTGGATGAACAGCGCACAATACATCAATTTAGAGCAGGAAATGGTGGATAAAGGACTACTTGTAGACCCTGCTTCGGCAGCACCAGGCAATGAATTTTTTACCCCTAATAGTAGTGAAGCAACGGAATGGATGTTCAGGGTAAAAAGGGGGACAGCGACTGTAGCACAGCGCGATGCTGCATTGGCCCAAATTGCATCGAGAGATGGTATGAAACAGATCGAAGATAACTTACTGCAAAATGCAGTTAATCATCAGTATAATCTATCTTATTCAGGCGGATCGGAATCGAGTACCTACTACATATCCGGAAACTATACTAAAGATGTACCGGTTTTTAAAAGCAATTATGGCGAAAATGCCTTTGTAAATGCAAATACCTCAACCGATTTGTTTAACAAAAAAGTAACCCTGAGGGCTTTATTTAATTATCAGTACTCTAAATCGCAATATAATGCAGCTGCAACAAATGCGCTATCAGTAAGTACTACAGCATTACGCCCGTATGATTTATTGCAGGACGCAAATGGCAATAGTATTGGCAGAAATATCATCTTTACCGATGCTTTTGCAAATAAATTGGTGGGGCAGGGTTATTTGCCATTTACTTACAACACATTAGATGAGTTAAATTATTCAAATTCCATTTCAAAAAATAACGTGCTGAGGTTGAGTGCCGGGCTGAACGGAAAGATTGCTAAATGGTTAAATGCAGATGTTTCCATTATCAATCAACGCCAGTTTGGTAGTAGTTATACACTTGATGATTTGAATGGTTATGCAGGCAGGATACTTACAAATACTTATACCGTGCTTACCAATGGTCGGGCAATAGCGCCGTCATTTGCAGGCGGGCGCTACATCACCTATGGAACCACATCATCAGAAACTACAGTCAGGGGTCAGTTAAATTCGGATTTTAATATTGCTGGTAAGCATCAGTTTAATATTATTGCCGGAGCTGAAATCCGGGAAACCAATTCGGATAATACCTCTGAAACCAGGTACGGATTTAATTCGGATACGCGTACAATTGCAACCATTAACCCTACCCAACAGTATCCGACCATGTTTGGCTACACCCAATCCCTGGGTGCTAATTTAAGTAATCTGATTGCTTACCGTAAGCGATATTTATCGTATTATAGTAATGCATCATACAGTTATCAGGATAAATATTTTGTTACAGGTAGTGTGCGGCTTGATGATGCTACATTGCTCGGAATTGACAGACGTAAAAGAGCAGTGCCATTTTGGTCAGTTGGTTTAAGGTGGAATGCAAACAAAGAAGAATTTTTACAGAATACAGAATGGCTGAACGCCTTTAGCATTCGCGCAACCCTGGGAACGGCTGGTGTAGCGCCTCTAACTGGTACAAATGTACCGCTGATAAGCATATCAGGTAGTGATGGCAGAACCAACCAGCCAATAGCCAGTATCGATAATCCGGCCAATTCTAATCTGGGTTGGGAAACCACCAAAATGGCCAACCTTGGTATTGATTTTGGGTTTTTTAAAGGCAGGTTAAATGGAAGTTTTGATGTGTACGGTAAAAGAACAAAAGATATTGCAATAGCCTTTGCCTTCAACCCGACATACGGCTGGTCGAGCCTCAATTTCAATAGCGGAACGTTAACTGGCGGCGGCTATGAATTTACTTTGAACGGTGAGATCATCAGATCCGGAAAATTCAGCTGGAAATCAATATTGAATTTTGGCTATAACACCAATAAGGTTACTGATCAACGACTTGTTAATAATGCAAGTAATATCGCAGGTACAGCAGCAATAATTGAAGGAATGCCTTTAGGGGCAACATACGTTTACCGCTGGGCAGGACTTGACAGTAAAGGACAATCTCAGATCTATGATCGCAACAATAGCATCATCAGCAATACCACCAACCTGACCAATGCATTTACGAAAGATGATTTAGTTTATGCCGGTAGACGCTATGCGCCTTATACGGCCGGTTTCAATCATAACTTCAGTTACGGACAGTTGGAGTTGGGCGTGAGGTTTACAGGCTATTTCGGACACATTTTCTTGAAAAATGCGGTAACGAACTATCCAACAAGTGCAGATTTTGCCTATAACGGCGTTTTGGGAAGACAGGGCGAACTGGATAATCGATGGAGAAAACCAGGTGATGAATCCAATCCTGATGCTATTCCAGGGATAACAGGCGTGAACTTTAACAGCATCAACCGCTACCGTTTTTCAGATGCATTGGTACGAAATGCGGATAACATCCGTTTACAACAGATTTCTCTTGCTTATATTGTTCCGCAGCGCTTTCTGCCCCGTAACTTTGTGAAATCTTTGTCACTATCGGCAAATGTGCGGAACCTGGGAATTGTCTGGCGCGCAAACAAAGATGGTATCGATCCTGAATTTATCAATACAGGAAATTTTGGTAGCGTAACACCTACGCCAAGTTATGTTTTTGGAATTAACGCAACGCTATAATCAACATGAAAAATAGATATTCAATTATATTGTTTGCCTTAGCAATTACTTTGGCAAGCTGCAGAAAATATGTGGAGATTGATCAGCTTTCAATCAGAACATTGAAATATACCTCCGATTTCAGGAGTACCATGAACAATAATGGTGTTCTGGAAGGAACTTATTCTTATCAAATTCTATCAGGGGATGACATAGACATCACGGATGCAACAAGGCAGAATTCGCTTGGGGACATTTTAGGCAATGTATACACCTGGGCACCTAAATATACCTCCGAAAGCCAAAGCGATGCCGATTGGGATAAGCAGTATAGAACCATTTATGTATGCAACCAGGTATTAGATGGTGTTTTAACATCGCAGGATGGAACGGAGGCAGAAAAGCAGCGGATTTATGCAGAGGCCCTGGTACACCGGGCTTATGCCTATCTGGTATTGGTGAATACGTACGGCAAGCAGTATAACGCGGCCACCGCATCAACTGACTTAGGCGTTCCGCTGCTTACGACACCAAATTTATACACGAAACTCAACAGAGCCCCTGTCGCCGATGTTTATAAGCAAATATTAAATGATTTGAGGACTTCCATAAGTCGTTTGCCTTCGGTTGCGGAGTATAATGTACGCCCGGCAAAAGTATCAAGCTATGCTATATTTGCCAAAACGTATCTAAACATGCGCGATTTTAACAATGCAGCATTGTATGCAGATAGCGCCCTGACTTTGCAAAGTGGCTTGCTCGACTTGAAAACCTACGAAAATGCACCCGGAACCATTCCGGTAAGATTGTTAAACCCTGAGATCCTATTTTCCAAAATTTCAGGCGTGGTCTATACCGCTACTTCCCTAAGTAGTGATTTACTGACTTCATTAGGAACAACAGACCTGCGTTATAAGTTGTTTTCAGATGTTAGAAGCAAGTTCGGCAACCAGTTTAGCGCTTCTTTCACCGGAAGGGCATCCACCAAATACCTGATTAATGAATTTGTAATTAACAATGGCCCGACTGTGCCTGAGATGATGCTGATTAAAGCAGAGTGTCTGGCCAGGGGCGGAAAAACTGACGATGCAATGCAAATCGTAAACAATCTAAGGATCAAACGATTTACAACTGCCAATTATGTTCCGTTAACTGCAGCAAATGCGAGTGATGCACTTCGCATAGTTGTTGAAGAGAAAAGAAGAGAGTTTTTTGGAACAGGTATGCGCTGGTTTGACCAGAAACGTTTGAATCTTGACAATGATTTCGCCGTAACAAAAAATCGCAGTTTCAAAGGTGTTAATTATACTTTACAACCCAACAGTAACCTTTACTTATATCCTATCGGAGATAAATACATTCTTCTGAACCCCGAATTGCAACAAAATCCTAGATAGAAAATAAATCCATGAAAAAACATTTTTTTAGAAAATGTATGCTACTGCTTTGCCCGTTTTTCGGGCAGCAGTTAGCTGCACAAACGGTAACCTGGCAGCCCGAAATACTAAAGCAAAACCAGAAAATCAGCTTTCAATACCAGCCGAAAGGTGGCGATCTCGAATTTAGTGACGGGCCTAAAGCACTCGCGGCAGTATACAGCGGTAGCAAATGGAATACTGTCCCGGTTCAGTTAGAGAAAAAGAACGACGTATGGAACGGGAGTTATCAACTTCCGGAAAATGCCGTATTAATTGCTTTAAAATTTTATCAGGGTGATGACCTTCAGAATCCTGAAGCGCTTGACAATCAAAATGGCAAAGGTTATTACCACCAGGTTGTGGATGCTAAGGGGAAAATAGTTTCGGGTAGCTACCTGGTAGAGGCCAGTTTCAAGGCAGGTGCAACCGGCGATTGGACAATGAACAGCTTTGTTAGTCCTTCCAAGGCTCAAAAGATGATTGATTCTTTGCTTCAAAAGGAAGAAAAGCTTTCTAAGCGTATACCAAGAACACTTTTGTTCAATTATCTTGACCTTAAGCAGCTCACCATGCCTGCTTCTGAGTTCAGCGCAATGGCTGATAATCTGTTAAAAAGCGAGCTGAAAAATGGAAATCTTAACGAGCAGTTTTTGGCGCAGGCACAACGCTATTACGAAAAGTTAAAAAATAAAAGTGGTTCGGCTACAGTAGAATCAATTATTTTCAAAGATTATCCTAAAAGCAGCACAGCCAGGTTTTTAGCTTTCAGAAAATATACGGAGGGAAAATACGGAAAGGATTTCGAAACAGGTGCCGAAGAATTTATCAAGGCCTTTCCATATTTGGAATGGAAGAAATCATCGAACAATCAGGCATTTGTTTACTATACAATATACAGAAATTTGGCAACACAATACTTTGAAGACGGGCAAAATGAAAAATTTTTAGGACTCTTTAAGGATATTGATTTTAAAACTGCCAACGAAATCTACCGCTGGAATATAACGCGAAATCAAATGGCGGGAAAAAGCGATCGGAAATTACTTTATAAAGATAGCCAGATAATTATCCCCTACCTGCTGGAAAGACAAAAGGATAAATCCTATTTAGCCGATTTTGATAACGATGCAGAAAAGGCTCAGCAAAATGCAGATAATCAGACGGATGATCGCCTTTTTACGCACATCTCCCTTGCAAATTCGGAGGGTGACTATGCCGGGGCAAACCAGTATTTCAAATATTTATCGAAAAAAGGAGCTTTCGGAAATGCTGACTTAAATGAAATGCATGTTAATGTTTTGGAAAAATTGAACGATACCAAAGCAATTAAACCACTACTGGAATCTAGTGTTGCCGCTAATGCAGTAACGCCGGTTATGTTTACCAAACTTAAGGAACTCTATAAAAGCGAACATGGCGGTAAGGAAGAGGGTTATGAACAGTACCTTGCTGGTTTAACCCCATCAGACAAGAAAAATGAAATGAGGACGCATGTAATGGCGAATATGGTTAACTACCCGCTTACGCCATTTAGTTTAGAAAATGCCGACGGTAAAATGGTTAATTCTAAAGATTGGGCAGACCAGATTGTGGTGATCGACTTCTGGGCAACATGGTGCAGACCATGCATTGAGGCTTTCCCGGGTATGCAACTTCTGGTTGACCAGTATGCTAAAGATCCGAAGGTTGCCGTATATATGATTGGTACCATGCAGTTTGGCGATTACAAAACAAAATCCGTGAAGTATGTACTGGATAATCATTACCGTTTTAATCTTTTACATGATGCTGTGGGGCCAAAAGGAGAGCAGGATCAGGTTTTTAGAAGCCTGACACCATTGTTTAAGTCATCGGCGATTCCACGTAAAATCATTATCAAAAATGGCGTTGTTCGATACAGTTCAGAGGGTTATTCAGGTAGTCCGAGCCAGTTAAGAGATGAGTTATCAATGGCTATAGAAATATTAAGAGCAGAGAAATAATAAAATGAAGAGAGCGAAAATATTATGGAGCATACTTGTGCTATTGATTAGCTATAGTGCCCACGCGCAAATGAATCCGAAAATTAAATTGCAGGATGCACTTAAACTTATTCAGGATAATTATGTAGATCCCGTAAATGATGAGCAGGTTGTTGATGCGGCCATTAAAGCGATGTTAAGCAGCCTTGATCCGCATTCCAGTTATATTAGCCGCGAAGAAATCGAAGCCATGAATGAGCAAATGACCGGCAGTTTTGCAGGCATCGGTATCTCATTTGCAATGGTGGCTGACAGTACCTTTATAACGGGTATCAATCCTGACGGGCCGGCAGCAAGGGCAGGTTTGCAGGTAGGCGACCGGATTAGTACGGTTGATGGAGCATCTATTTTTGGTAAAGGTTTAAAAAACCAGGATGTGATGCGACTACTGCGGGGCGAAAAAGGGAAGGCTGTTAAGTTAGGCATTATGCGCAAGTTGCAAACCGCACCGCTCGAATTTAATGTGATGAGGGAACTGATCGCTGATCTCTCCATCAATACCAGTTACATGGTAAGCAAAAATGTAGGCTACATTTCGTTAGCTATTTTCAGCCAGTCAACCAGAAGGGAAATGGATGCAGCACTGAAGAAGTTAAAAGCTTTGGGCATGACTAAATTAATCCTGGATTTACAATCCAATGGCGGCGGACTTGTTGAAGCTGCTATCGGCGTAGCTGATGAATTCCTTCCGAAGGAGAAACTGGTTTTCTATTCAGTAACCAACTCCGGTGTAAAAGATAATTATATGACTGGTGGTTTTGGCCAGTTTATGACAGGCGATTTAGTGGTGTTGATCGATGAGTCAACTGCTTCATCAAGCGAAATATTAACAGGTGCTCTACAGGATTGGGATAGGGCAGTGGTCATTGGCAGAAGAAGCTTTGGTAAAGGCATCATGCAAAAAGGTCTTGAATTGAGCGATGGTTCAGTAATCAAATTGACAGCAGCACGCTACTACACGCCATCTGGCAGATCGATTCAAAAACCCTATGCAAAAGGTAAAACGGATTACTTTGAAGATTTTAACCGGCGCATGGCTTCTGGTGAACTTACAGAAGGAGGACATGTGAACTTTCCGGATTCTTTAAAACACACAACCCTCCTGAATAAAAGAACGGTTTATGGCGGTGGCGGGATTATGCCAGATAAGTTCATACCAATTGATACGGCAATTTACAGCGCATGGTTAAATAAATTGATGAACAGTGGGCGTGTAACCCAGGCGGCTTTCAATTATGTACAACAAAACCGAAAAAGCTTAACAGACAAATATGCTGACTTTGATGCTTTTGATCATTCCTTTAGCATAGATGAGCAAATGATTGATCAGATCATGACCAGCGCGATTAAGCAGGGACTTAAACTGCCACCGGTAAAGGATAAGGTAGCGAGAAAAACCATTGCTGTAGAATTAAAGGCAGAAATGGCCGATATGCTCTACTTAGGTAAAGGCTATGCACTTCGCGTTCGAAATGCAGCGAGTACGGCTTTTAGTACAGCATTAGATATCCTAAATAACCAAAAGATTTATAACCAGTTCCTGGAAGCTAAACCTTCTAAAAATACAACCGCTCCATCCAAAATCACGAAAAAATAATCTATAAACCATGAAAAAAACATTATTGGCAGCAACATTAGTGATCAGTGCTTTAGTTGCCTCTGCACAAACAGGCTATGTGATCAAAGGCCAGATCGGCAAACTGGGCAAACCAGCAAAAGCCTTTCTCTTAACTAAACTGGAAGGGAAGGAAAAACTTGATTCAGTAGAACTGGTTAACGGAGCTTTCACATTTAAAGGTTCAGTTCCATCACCAATGGAGGCTACGCTTCGTTTGAAACACGACAAATCCATCGATACACCCGGACGACGCATTAAAATTGATGGCATGGCAATCATTCTAGGAAACGAGAATATCACCATTACCGGAAAAGATTCCATTAAAACCGCTACAATCAAAGGTTCTACTTTAACTGATGAAAGCAACAGAGTGGATGCCTTTTTAGGCCCTATTTATGGGAAACTGAAAGCTCTTGATAAAGAATTTGCTGATCAACCAGAAGCTAAAAAACAGGATAAAACCTATATCATGGACCTGGAAAAAAGAGCAAAAGTGATAGAGAAAGAGATTTTTGATGCCAAAATTAATTATGTGAAGCAAAATCCTAATAAGTATATGGCTTTGATGGCGCTTAATTCAACCTTAGGTCCGGGTTTCGATGCCATAGAGATGGAGAAAATCTTTGCCAATATTTCTCCGGAACTGAAGTCTTCTTTTTTTGGAAAGCAAGTTGCTGAGCGTATTGCTCACTTTAAAAAAACACAGGAAGGCGTAGACGCGCAAGATTTTACCCAGCCCGATGTAGACGGTAAAATGGTTAAACTTTCTGATTATAAAGGAAAATATGTGCTGGTCGACTTCTGGGCATCATGGTGTGCACCATGCCGGAGAGAAAATCCAAATCTTGTTAAGATTTACGAACAATATAAATCAAAAGGATTTGAAATTTTAGGCGTATCAATGGATAAGGCTGCTGATAAAGCAAAATGGCTTAAAGCCATCGCTGATGATAAACTGACCTGGAAACAGGTTGGAGATTTAAAAGGCTGGGAAAACGATGCGGCGGCTAAATATGATGTTAAAGCTATCCCTATGAATTTTTTAATCGATCCAAAAGGAAAAATTATTGCCAAAGATCTTCGCGGCCCTGTACTGGAAGCGAAAATAAAAGAGATTTATGAAAATAAGTCTAAGTAGTACAAGTTTTTTTAGTTAATGATGACTAATGCAGGTTGATGGATGTCGCCTGCATTTTTTGTATCGTTTGTTTTGGGCATATCAATTGACTATAGGATTAAAGTCATATAGTGGCAAATACCTAACAGATCAAATCCATAAGGATAGTATAGCAACTATCAAGGCTGCAGTCATAATTACGCTTCCTAATTTTAAAAATGTCCAGGCACTTACTTCTTGCCCCTCCCGTCTTAAAGCCACCAGCCATAATATAGTAGCTAGTGAACCTGTTATGGAGAGGTTGGGGCCGAGGTCTATGCCAATCAGCACCGCGCTTTTAACCATATCTGGTGTATGTGTACTTTGCAGCACATTTCCTGCTATTAAACCGGCCGGCAAATTATTCATTAAATTGCAGGCTACAGCGGTCACAGTACCACTAAGCCACACAGCTGCCGTCTCAGATCGTGCTATCGCATCATTTAACATTGCACTTAAATGTTGGGTCATCCCGGTTTTATTTAACGCTTCTACTACAACAAATAAACCTGCTACCAACGGAAGTACTGCCCAGGATATCCCCTTAATAACATTGACCGGGTTTTTTCTTGCTCTGGCCAATACAATTGCGCTGGTGGTGATGCCGGTGATTAATGTAGGCAATCCAAGTTGAATGTTCCAGGCAGAAGCAGCCAGCAAAACAGCAGCAGTTCCACAGATTCCAATTAAAGCCGTTTTACCACCAGGGCTTAGTTGAGGCAGGCTAATATCAATTCTGATTTTCTGTTTAAAACAGTCGCGCTGAGAGAATCGGAGCATAAAATAGGTAACGGTAATGGCGCATATAGAGGGGATCAGGAACAAACTTAGCCAATGCATTAAGGATGGCATCTGTTTGCCATAAATGACCAGATTTGCAGGATTTGAAATGGGCAGCATAAAAGAAGCTGCATTAGCAATAAAAGCACAGATCAATAAATACGGCAGTGGTTTTTCTACTTTAGCTGCTTTAACTGCAGCGGCCACAGCTGGCGTTAGTACAACAGCTGTGGCATCATTGGAAAGAAATGTGGTTACAATAACACCAACAAGATAAATCAGCAAAAACAACTTTCCAGAAGATCCCCTGGCCCTTAATGTGGCATGGGCAGCCAGCCAATCGAACAGTTTTTCCTCCCGGGCTGTTTCTGCCAGCAACATCATGCCCGTCAGGAATAAATAAACATCTAAACCTTTTGCTACCCCATAAAAGGCATCAGAAGGGGTAATCAGCTGAAATAATAATAATAAGGCAGCGCCACTTATGGCGTATACTGCTTCTGTAACTTTAAAAGGCCTGATGATCACACCTGCTATTGCCAGGAAGGAAATGATCCAGATTAGGATGTTAGTCATATTTTTTTATAGCGCTAAGATATTGGTTTTTGCATTGCAGTTAGGGTCAAGCTGTGTATTCATGATTCCATTTTTTGGCCAGGTGCCGGGTTATTTATTATTCGCTATCTAGTGAGAATTAATATGGGTTAGCAGGCATCCTTAATTGTTTTTGCAAATATGATCCACAATAGAATGGAACCATTGGCAAACGCACCAAGGATGATAAAGGTAGTATTATAACCTATTCCCTGTGCTATCCAGCCTCCAATTGCCGGGCTAAATGAAGCACCTAATCCCTGTATGGTCATCACTGCGCCCTGTCCAATATTTACACGCCCCGTGCCATTCAATATATGAGCAACCAATCCGGGAACGGCAACACTTTGCAGGCCGGCTCCAATTCCGTCTAAAATTTGTACAGGATAGATTCCTACATGACTGTGCATATAAGCGGCAAATAAACCACGGATAGGTAAAGACAGGAAAGAGATGAATAACACCAGCCAGTAGCCTTTTTTATCTGCCATCTTTATGGCTAGTAACGAGGTACCGATCATAACCAGTTGCGCGATAATAATCGTCATAGCCACAAACATAGAAGCATTACCATGCCCATTAGCGGCAGCGGCGAGACCATAAAGTGGCAGCATAGCGCCGTTCCCCAAATGAAAAAATGCTAATGCGCCTGCAAGGACTAATAATGATTTGCACTGAAATAATACTTTAAATCCACTCGCCTTCTCATTTTTATCTCCCTCTTTCATGCCTCTTGCTACATGATCATCAATGGATTTGGCAGGAATCAATAACACTGAAATAATAGACAGTACGCCAAAAAAAGCAGCCAGAAGAAATATTGCAGTTATGCCGAATTTATAACCCAGGTAACCAGAAAGCGCAGAACCGACCACATTGCCTGCATGATTAAATGCCTGGTTATACCCGTTTTGCTTGTTAAAGCCTTTTTGCTTCATTATGCCCAGCGTGATTCCGATTATAGCCGGACCAATAGCCGATCCGGCAATAGCTGTTGCCACCTGCGAAATGCTAACCAGCCAAAACTCCTGGGTGAATAAGATTATCGCCGAGGCCAATATGGTGAAGATGGCTGAGATAACCACATAAAACCGCTTCCTTTTGGTGGCATCGATTAGTGCACCCGCCGGAATAGTCATAATCATTCCAGCCACTCCTCCAATGGTCATAACTGAACCAATCAATCCGCTTTTCCAGCCATGCGCTAAAAGAAATATTCCTAAAAATGGCCCGATTCCAGCCTGGAGATCAGCCATGAAAAAATTAAGAGATTGTAATGGCCAGATTACCCTCTTATCTGCTGCACCTGTTGATACTTGTTTGCTCATACGGTTTCCTTAACATTTTGGGCATCATTATGTTTAAACCATTAACAGGAATGATTTACAGTAATCTATTGTAATTCAGTATATTGTGTTCTTGTTTGATGAGATTAATTTTTCTTCATATTAAAAAGTGGTGCGAGATCACGTTTTAGATCAATACTGAGTGCTATGCGCTAATTGGCAAGTTTACTATGGCTTCAAAGGAAAAGTTGCTGCTTTCCAGGTGGAAATTTCCATGATGTAATTGCGTGATCTCATTAACCAGCCAAAGACCAATGCCTGCACCATTTGAGTCTATAGCTTCTCTATGGAAGGCATTTTGGAGATTTTCAGTCGGGAAACTTTCTTCGTTAATCGTATTTTTAAAGCTTATGGCGATATGATCCTTTAATGTAGACTGCTGAACAGAACATCTGATGGTGGTACCTGGGACAGCATATTTAACTGCATTTTCCACGAGGTTCATCAGTAAGATATTCAGTTTATCATCATCGGCAGCGATTAAAAATGTCTCTGCATCTTTATCAAAGTCAATCGTTGAGTTTAATCCTTTTTGTTGCAGAAATGGTTGGAACCTGTGAAATAATCGAAGTATAACCAACGAAAGATCTATTTGTTGCTTATGTAAGGTAATACCACTACTTTTTAACTGACTTACCAGCAAGAATTCCTGTACCACCTGTTGCAGCCTGTTAATTTCAGCAAGCTGACTTTTCATCAGGTTTGATAACTCGGGCGCTAATACCGGTTTAGATAGGTGGACTTCTATTTCGGCACGCATAATGGCCAGCGGTGTCTTTAATTCATGTGAAGCAGAGGCAAAAAAGTTTTGTTGTTGCTGTAACGATTCATCGATCCTCACTAACATCATATTTATGGTTTCTGTTAATTCCTGCAATTCATCATTCGTTTTCTTAACCGGAATTACATCCCTGAGTTTATGCGCATTGATAAGCTTGGCGGCTTTAATGATACGCTGCACGGGCTGTAATAAATAAAAAGATAAAATATAGGCAATTAAACCTGCAAGCAAAACACTCAACAGGCTACAGGCAAAAAGCAGTAAAAGCAAGTATTGTAAATTATTATTTAATTGCTCTGCACTGCGTACAAGCATTAATTCGGCGGGGTTATCTTCATTACTGCTGATTACGTAGGCAACCCTCATTCCCAAGGTATCGGTTACGCCCGTCTTTGTAGGTGTGCGGATATTTTTAATGATCCCCGGCGACTGAAAAACTGTTATGGGCTTTCCTGCTGAATGGTATAATACCCTGATGGAAGTATTGTTATCAGGCAGAGGAATAATTGCCGGTAATACTTCGGTTTTATCCAAAAGTGTTTGGGCCCTGGCTATTAAATAGGCATCATTATCGGATATCATCAGCATACTGATCTTCCGGTAACAGTAAAGGTTGAAGGAGAAACTCAACAAAATAAAGATCAGGCTAAATGCTGCCGTTATTTTTAATTTGATACCGAACTGAAGCTTTCCTGTCATTTAGCCTTGTTTTACATCGCCTTTCAGTACATAACCCCGCCCAACAACCGTGTGGATCAATTCTTCATCATAACCTCTATCCATTTTTTTCCGAAGCTGATAAAGGTGTACTTCTATTACATTGCTGCCGGGATCGAAGTTTATGTCCCATACTTTTTCGAGAATCTGTGATTTTGTTACTACGTTGTTCTGATTGGCGAGCAGGAACTCCAGCAAAGCAAATTCACGATTACTTAATATTACTGGCTTACCGGCCCGGCTAACTTCTCTTGTTAGCAGGTCTACCTTGAGATCCGAAACCTGTAATTTGAGTGAACCCTGTGCTAAAGACCGGCGTTGTACTGAACGTACCCTGGCTAACAATTCATCAAGCTCAAATGGCTTTTTAAGGTAATCAATAGCGCCATGATCAAGCCCGTTTATCACGTGCTCTGTATCGTTTAATGCACTTATTATAATCACCTGCGTTTGGTTATTAAAACTGCGCAGGTTTTTTAAAACTTCCAACCCATTAAGTGTGGGTAACATCATATCCAATAAGATAAGATCATAATTGCCAACCATAGCCGTTTCCAAGCCTTTATTACCATCGGCAACCTGATCACAGATGTGACCGGCCTGCGTAAGGGCGTCAGCAATAAATCCTGCTAACTTTAACTCATCTTCTATTAATAATATTTTCATCTTACCAGGAATGTTTTGTTATCTATCGTAATGCTAAGCACAATGTATACTTTATCATGATTTATATTAATAAAACCCTGGTCATCCTGACGCCTCACCGCTACAAGATGAAATATGTCGCTTTCTTTGATGAGGTGTGCGATATCATCAACCAGCCCTGGCTTAAAGTGAAATAAAAGGTTATTCTTTCTCAGGGCCACAATACCACCATATTGATCTGTGATCAAAACAGGTTTCTCCAGTTTAAATTTTTCTGTTTGCTGATTTGGAACATCCGGAGGCGGGGGTAAATCCTCAAGGGTCTGACTAATGCCCGTTCTATTATTTTTAATGGCTATTAATTGGTAACCAACTACTTTATCGCTCGGGTTTAAACCATAAGTTACCGTAACCAATTCTCCTATGGTACCAATCCTGGTTACCCATGCTGCTGTATGTGGCCGAAAATCAATAGTGATTGAACCAGCCTTTTCGGTTTTTAGTTCCAGTGAATTGATATCTAAATGAGGATTGTTTTTATACCTGGTAACGATTCCGGTAATTATCCGTTGTTTTTGTAGGCGTTCCATCGGTGGCCTGTCAAGTTGTATTGGAGCTTTCGGTAATAAAGGCACAGGAGGTTTTATTAATAACCAGATAATAACCAATAGTAAAATAATGATCACGACCAGCAGGGGGCGGTAATTTTTCATCGTTAATGGCTCTACGTCATTATCTTGCTCCATTTTCATACAATCTGCAAAATACCATTATATTTTATCAGTTAACAGCGAAGCAGCCAATTAGTTCATACGCATCAACAATTAATTTAAGATTGGGAGAGCGAAATAGCTCTCCCAATCTAACCAGATTATCTCAACAAATAAGTCTGTCCATTGATCTCAATGGTTTCCGGGTGAATGATGGTTGGGGCACCGGTTTCTAATGCTACCCCTGACGGTGGTATTTCTTTAATGCCGGTTACCTTTACTTTATCTCCAGCTTTTAGTAAAGATTGTAACTGTTCAATTGCAGGCGGAGGTAAATCTACCTGGATCTTATTATCCAGATTAAGTCCGCGGATTGCACCTCCCTGGTCACGCTTAAAATCACTGATTTTTCCTGTAAAGGTTCCAGGCTGTGCATTAACCGGTATAACAGGAGCAGTTGGCGGGGTATCTACTATTTGCGTTCCATCAACCAGCAAACTTGCCATTTGGAATACATTTACACCATCTGGTCCATTATCTGTAAAGCCTTTTACAGTTACTGATTTACCTTTCGCTGCTGCACTCATCAATTGTTTACCTAGTTGTTCGGGAAATCTGACTGTAATTACCTGACTGCCATTTTGCAAGGTGAAACTATTATAGATATACCTGTCATTCGTTTGATAGGCAATAACCTTTCCGTTCAGCGAAGTTAAAACTTTTAAAGCACCGCCTTCCAAACCGCCTCTGTTTCGTCCGGGACGAGGAAGCATTTCTCCAGGCCCTCCTGCCGGTGGTGTCGGAGGGTTATCATTTGGGCGTACCTGCGCTAGTGTTACTATACTCATCAGCGCGAAACAAGCAGTTATTGCTGTTTTTTTGATTTGACTTTTCATATGCTCTTTTTTTTGATTTTCAATAATTTTATGATTCAAAACTACGCTTGCGATCTGAAGAGGGTATGAAAAGCGAATTAAATTTAATTCATTTGATTGTTTGATTATCCTCACAGTTTTAAAATGCGATCGTTGCCCTGAACTGTAGCGAAGCGGAAAACTATTGAATAAACCGAGCCTTAAGCGAACTCACCGAAGGTAATTTATTTCAGGGCTTAATAGTAGATCCACAACGTTAAGTTCTCCGGGAGTACAAACTTAGGAAGAACGATATTAGTGTCAGATGGAAACATCTGACACCACGAATAATCTTAATCAAAATGACCTCAATATTTTGATTTGCAAATGATTGTTAAGCTTCATGTTAAATTAAAAAGTTTAACATGAAGTTTGACGGCTGTTTTCTTAACATTCCAATGCTTTTCCTTCCCGAATTTAACAATTCAGTATTTTTTACATCATAAATTCCTAACCAACCAAGCTCATCTTTGTAGCAAATTAGTCATTGGGTTTTGGCCAAATGAGTTGCCGTTCTGGCTAATGCAAACAAACTATAAAATATCATTCATGAAAAAAATTTACAAACTGATTTACTTTACTGAAGTACGCAGGCTGCAGGGTGTATTAATTATGCTAATGCTTTTCTCCATAAATGTAATGGCGCAAAATACCCGGAGCATCAGCGGTAGAGTTGTTGATGAAACAAACCAGCCGATTCCTGGTGTAACAGTAAGAATAAAAGGTTCAACAGGCGGAACTTCTACAGATCCTGATGGAAACTATACCCTATCGGTAAAATCATCAAACGTTTTAGTTTTTTCCATGTTGGGTAGCATCTCAAAGGAAGTGCCTGTTGACAATCAAACGCGGATTAATGTAACGCTTATGCCAGACAATCAAACTTTGAAAGATGTTGTGGTAATCGGTTATGGTACAGCGAATAAAAAAGATGTAACCGGTTCAGTAACCTCCATTAAGTCTGAAGAATTTAATCAGGGGGTTATGGTAAACCCTGCACAACTTTTACAAGGTAAAGTTGCTGGTTTAAATGTAACCAAAAGTGGCGATCCAAACGCTAAGCCTTCAACAATATTACGCGGCCCATCTACTTTAAGAGAAGGTGCTGCGCAGGAACCATTTTATGTTATTGATGGTGTGCCGGGTGCTTCTATTGATTTGCTTGCACCTTCTGATATTGAGAATATCGATATCCTTAAAGATGCTTCTTCCACGGCTATTTATGGCTCAAGGGCTGCAAATGGTGTTATCATCGTAACAACTAAAAGATCTAAAAGCGGGCAAGCCCGTTTATCATACAGCGGATATGCTGCAGTAGAAAAGGTATCGAAAAAGTATGATATGCTTTCGGCACCTGAGTTAAGACAATATCTTGTTGATAATAAGCAGACTTTAAATCCTGTTGATGAT
The DNA here is from genome assembly GCF_003664035.1 of Pedobacter alluvionis. Classification (GTDB taxonomy): domain Bacteria; phylum Bacteroidota; class Bacteroidia; order Sphingobacteriales; family Sphingobacteriaceae; genus Pedobacter; species Pedobacter alluvionis. Next base: position 276,179 of record NZ_RCCK01000011.1, on the reverse strand, counting down.
GACGGTTCTGACACTAACTGGCAATCGTTGCTTGAGAGAACAGGTTATTCGCAGAACCATAACCTTTCTTACGGCGGTGCAGCCCAATCTGCAGATTATGGTGCAAGTGTAAATTACTTAGACAATAAAGGGATTTTAAAAAATACATCACTTAAAAGAACCATAGTAAGAGGTTATCTTAACCAAAAATTTTTTAATGATCGTTTAAAACTTGGTTTAACCATCACCAATAGCAATTCAAAAAGCTCAGATATTAATCAATCACAGGCTTTACCAAATATGCTTTTCTTTTTACCAACAGTTAGTCCCTTTAATACAGACGGTACTTACAAAGAAAACTATAACCGTATAGGAAGTGGTACAAGAAATCCTTTATCGATTGTAGACAATAACATTTTTGACAACCTAAACAATAAAACCCTAATTAACGGGATGGCGCAGGTGAATATTCTTGATGGCTTGCGGTTTACAGCCAGTATCTCTTCGCAACGGGACCAGAACAGTTACAGCAGTTACCTAAATAGCCAATCTGGTTTAGCCAGAGGCGTTAACGGACAAGCGCAAAAAATTGATATTTTAAATAAAAGCCAGGTATTGGAAAGCTATTTTAACTATGATAAAACCTTTGGCAAACACAGTTTAAAATTACTTGGCGGTTATTCATGGCAGGAAGACAGAACCAATGATGGTTTTGGTATAAGAACGCAAAATTTTTCAAATGATAATTTAAGTTATAATAATCTATTTCTTTCTAACCCGAGCTTATTATCACAAATAGCCTTCAATGATGCGCCTATATCAACTTTAAGGTTGATTTCATATTACGGTAGGGTTCAGTACAACTATAATGAAAAGTATCTTTTTCAAGCATCATTGAGAAATGATGGTTCTTCAGCTTTTGGTAAGAATAACCGTTGGGGTTTATTCCCTGCAGTATCTGCCGGATGGAGAATTATTGGTGAAGATTTTATGCAGGCAGTTCCTGTAATCAGCGACTTAAAACTACGTGCAGGTTATGGTGTTTCGGGTAACAGTTTAGGCTTTGATGCTTTCTCTTCATTATTAATTTATGGAACACTTTCGGGAAGCAACAAGTTTTTAAACAATGGTAACATCAGCAATGCAATTGGTCCGGTAAGAAATCCAAACCCAGATTTGAAATGGGAAAGTACTGCAACCACCAACATCGGTTTAGATTTTGGTTTATTTAAAGACAGAATTACAGGTTCAGTTGATTTTTATGTGAAGAAAACTTCTGATTTAATTTACGATCGTTACGAAGTTTCTACAACACAATTTTTCTTGCCAACCATTACAGCCAATGTAGGTAAAATCAAAAATACTGGTGTTGAGTTTTCATTAAATGCTGTAGCGGTTAAAACTAATAATTTTAAGTGGACAACTTCTCCAAATATCGCACACAACAAAAACGTAGTTGAAACCTTATCTGATGATTTCTATAAAATCGACTTGATCAGAACAGCATCGCTGGGTGGTCAAGGTCAGTCTGGAAATTTCAGTCAAATCATACAACCAGGTTATGCTTTGGGTACTTTTAACTTATGGAATTATGCAGGTAAAAATGCGGCTGGTGTAAGTACTTTTATTAATGCTGCTGGCCAAACCATTGCCACGCAACCATTAACAACCGATGCCAAAATTGCAGGCGATGCACAACCAAAATTAATTTACGGCTGGGCAAATAGTTTCAATTACAAAAACTGGGATTTGAACTTCCTTGTTCGAGGCGTATTGGGCAATAAAATTTTAAATGCAACCAAAGCATCACTAAATAATCCTGCTGGCGCTAAGAACCAGAACATTCCTCGTTTTACTTTGGGCGAATCTTTTAACGACAATATTGCCTATTTAATATCTGATCGTTTTATAGAAAGTGGTTCTTACCTACGTTTAGACAATGCAACGCTAGGTTACACCATCAGACCAAAAACGACATCTATTAAGGCCATCAGGTTATATGTAACCGCAAACAATTTATTTGTGATTACAAACTACACTGGTATCGACCCTGAAATCAACATTGGAGGTTTAACGCCAGGTATCGATAACAATAATTATTATCCAAAAACAAGAACATTCAGCTTTGGTGTAACTGCATCATTCTAAAAAACACAAAAATGAAAAAGTTTATAATCTTATTTAATATTCTGGCTTGTCTGATGGTATTGGAATCATGTAGCAAGTTAGATGTCGATGTAGAATCTCAGTATGTAAAGGAAAATTTTCCCGTTACAAATGCGGATTATTCGGCACTTTTCGGTACCATGTATTCTAACTTATCATCACAGTACGGTGTGCCATACTGGAGAATGCAGGAGCTTTCTACTGATGCAGCTATCCTGCCTGCACGTGATGGGAATTTTGATGATGGGGGCCAGTACCGCCAGTTGCATTACCATACCTGGACTATTGATCACCCAAATGTTAGAGATATCTGGCAGTGGGGCTTCGGCGGCATTAACAATTGCAACCGCTTAATTAATCTTACAACCGAATCAGTTGCATCTGATGCTTCAAAAGCAAGCAGTCTGGCGGAAGTCAGGGCAATGCGGGCCTTGTATTACTACTTTATGATGGATTTGTATGGTAATGTGCCAATTATTGATACATTCCCTGTAAGCACCCTTCCTGGAAACCAGACCAGGGATAAGGTATTTGAATTTATAGAAAAAGAACTTTTAGCTGTTGTTGCGCAATTACCGGTAAAAGATAACACCAACCGGATTTTGGTTTATGGCAGGCCAACACAGGCCATGGCTTACGCCTTACTGGAAAAAATGTATTTAAACGCAGAAGTATATACCGGCAAGCCAAGGTATGCAGATGCGGTTACCATGGCCGATAACATTTTGAAAAACAGCAATTATAGTCTGGATGCAAAATATAGCGATATTTTCGATGTAAATAACGGCCCGCAGATTAACGAAACCATTTTTGCAATTCCTTATGATCAGCAAATTCCTGGTAATCAAATTACAAGGTTTGGTTTTTACCCTGCTTTAGCAGCATCTTACGGAATAAATGTTGGTTTTAGTATTTCAATGAGTACTACGCCAGAATATTACAACCGCTTCAATTTAACAAACGATATTCGCAACAGCTTCTGGTTAATTGGTAAACAATATGCACCAGATGCCAACCGTAAGCCAGATTTAACCAAGCCAATTTTTGTTGCAGGAACAACAACGCAAATTGAGATTACCCCTGACCTTATTTTAAAACCAGGTAAGCCAATGGATTTAGGTAATACGGTTGCTGATCAGGCAAAAGGTGTCCGCTCAGTAAAATACTGGCCAGATCCAAATGCCATTCAGGCCACCAGGTTAAACGGAAACGATATGCCGGTTTTACGTCTTGCCGATGTAATGTTAATGAAAGCCGAAGCCATATTAAGAGGCGCAACAGCAACTACCGTTAATAGTGAGTTACAAACGCCTTTAGTTTTAATTAACAAAATAAGAAGCCGTGCCGGCGCAGAAAGCGCAACAACGGTTACTTTGAGTACTTTACTCGATGAACGCGCACGTGAATTTAGCTGGGAGGCCTGGAGAAGAAACGATCTGATCCGTTTTGGCCAGTTCGAAACAGAATACCCTTTACCAAATGATGTTTTAAAAATGAATAAAGATATTACCAGGAGAATCTATCCGATCCCGGTAAATGAGCTAAAGCTGAACGCAAATTTAAAACAGAACCCTGGTTACTAAAATTAAAAATATGAGACTGATTACCTGTTTTGGTTTATTGCTGGTGCTACCTGCAATCGCCTTAGTTACTAAAAAGGAAGATTTACCGATAAATCAAATACAGGTTATCGGCTCGCATAATAGTTATAAGCAGGCCATTAATCCCGCGCTGTTCAATGTTATAAAATCACAGGATTCGGCAGCTGCCAACAGTCTGGATTATGAACATATCCCTATGCCCGAGCAATTGGATATGGGTTTAAGAAATCTCGAAATTGATGTTTACGCTGATGAGAAAGGTGGTAAATATGCCCATCCCAGAGGTTTTGAACAGGTAAAGGGGCAACCTGCATTCGATAAAGACGGTGAAATGAATAAACCCGGATTCAAGGTATTCCATGTTCCGGATTTAGATTTCAGGTCGTCGGCACTAACTTTTGTGATTGCATTACAGCAATTAAAGAAATGGTCGGATGCTAATCCAAACCACACACCGGTTTTTATCACTTTAGAAGCTAAAGATGACTCGATAAAGCGTAAAGGATTTACGCAACCTGAGGCTTTTACAAGTAAAACTTTTGATGAACTGGATGCTGTGATTATTCAAAATTTAGGGAAAGAGCATATTTTAAGTCCGGATGATGTGAGAGGCAAGTATAAAACTTTGGAAGAGGCTGTGCTGGCCAAAAACTGGCCGAAGCTTAGTCAGGCGAAAGGTAAATTCCTTTTCGTTCTGGATGCAAAAGACAGAAAACGCACTACCTACATTCAAGGTCATCCTTCACTTAAAGGCCGTGTATTATTTGCAAATGCAGAACCGGGAACGCCTGAGGCGGGCTTTATGATTCGAAATAATCCTAAAGATGAGCAAATTCCTGAATTGGTAAAGAAAGGTTACCTCATCAGAACAAGGGCAGATGCAGATACCAAGGAAGCCAGAAAAAACGATTGGAGCGATTTCGAAGCTGCCTGTAAATCTGGCGCTCAGATTATTACAACAGATTATTACAAAAAGAGTACGCACTTTAAATCAGATTATGCCATCAGTTTTGCTGATGGAAAATACTTTAGAGCGAACCCTTTATTTAAAAAGTAAGTTAGATATGAACAGAAGATCGTTATTAAAAGGAGGTTTATTAACCGGTTTAGGTTTGCCTTTTGTGGGTATGAAAGATGTAATAGCTTCGCCGGTAGTTGGGCGTAAAAAGGCGAAAAACATCATTATGATGGTGAGTGATGGGATGAGTATCGGAACGTTGAATATGGCAGATATCTATTCCAACCGCATATTTGGCAAAAGCAGTAAGTGGTTGGGACTTTATAGAGATAATAAGGCCGTAAGAGCACTAATGGATACCGCTTCTGCGAGTTCTTTGGTTACCGATTCTGCTGCGGCAAGTTCATCCTGGGGTGGAGGCATGCGTGTTAGAAACGGATCACTAAACGTTGGCATGAAAGGAGAAAAGCCTCAGCCGATTCTTCAAAAGTTTAAAGAAAAAGGTAAAAAGGTAGGTTGTGTAACCACTGTGCCGATTACGCATGCAACTCCTGCAGGTTTTTGTGTAAATATTGATAACCGCGGCGGGCAGGATATTATTGCAGAAATGTATTTAGGCCTGAAATTCGATGTGATGATGGGTGGCGGGCATAAATATTTCGGGGAAAAAAGGGCAGGCGGAAACCTGATTCCTAAATATTTAACGCAGGGTTATAAAGTTGCTGAAAACAGAACGGAAATGTTAGCCCTGGATAAATCAAAACCTGTATTGGGCTTGTTTGCAGAAGATGGCATGCCTTACGAGGTCGACCGTTTGCACGACCAGGAACTCATAAAATCGACACCAACACTGGCAGAGATGACCATGAAAGCAATCGAACTGATGAAAGACCATAAAGATGGTTTTGCATTACAGGTTGAAGGTGGTAAAGTGGATTGGGCTGCACATTCAAATGATTTGAGCGGTTTAATTTTCGATCAGCTTGCTTTTGATGAAGCTGTTGGAAAAGTAATAGAATTTGCCGAAAAAGATGGTGAAACCTTAGTGATCATCACCACAGATCATGGCAATTCGAACCCTGGTTTATTTTATGCTGATGAAGCCAACAAAAAGTTCGATAGCCTGCAAAACTTCAAACGCAGTAATACCTGGCTTTTGGCTCAGCTTAATCAATCATTTAGCGAACAAAAAATAATTGATCTGATCAAAGAAAATCAAGGTTTTGAAATGAAATCAGAAGATGTTAAATCTTTATTGGTGCACTTTAAGGATATTGTTCCGGGGCAGCTTTACAACGAATCAAACCTGCCGTTTTACGAGTATGGCAAAATTTTAGGCAAATACACCGATGTCCAATGGGCGGGTATGAACCATACCGGAGATTATGTTGAGCTAACGATGTTTGGTCCGGGATCTGAAAATTTAAAACCTTTTGTTAAAAATTACGAGCTGCATAATTTCATGCTTAAAGCTGCAGAAATGCCTGAAGCATTTTTAGTAAAAGCTTAATCACACGGCAAACAAATAATCAGGAGGCTGTCTCCTAAATACGAAATGTCATCCTGAGCCTGTCGAAGGACTTTAAAAAAATTGTTTAACGCGTTTCGACGGGCTCAACGTGACAAAACTAAAACCAGTTGATTTATGATACAGCCTCTTTTTTAATTCTATCTTTAAAGCACATTATGACTATTCAATCAAAATATTTTCGTTTTTTAATTTGCCTTATTTTAACGCTCAATGCTGGCTATCTCCAGGCACAGGAAACTGCTAATCCTCCGGCAATAATAAACACATCCGGAGTTTGGTTAAAGGGCGATTTGCATGTGCATTCGAGGCATAGTACAGAATCATCTAACAATTCGATAGCGAAAATTATTAATTTTTCAAAGTCAGTTGGTATGGATTATCTGGCCATAACCGACCATGATAATCATGTTAATGGCGATGTTGCGCACCATACCTGGGCCGATCCGGAATTTAAATCAGATACATTGCTTTTGCTTTATGGTGCCGAATGGACAACAACCAGGGGACATGGGAATGTGTTTTCTGATAAGCCGTATGACCATAAGAGATTGTATGATATCAGGGATGCCCGGGACATCAATATTGAAAAAGTGAAGAAATCATTAGGGATCCATTTGTCGGCAAATCATCCCAGTGGAAAAGATAATTTTGGCTTTTCTTACGATTTGGTTAAATCTATCGAGGTTTGGAATTCGGCTGTTTGGCCTAAGAATGCCAATGCAATAATGATTTGGGATGACATGCTTTCTTCGGGCAGGATGATGACAGGCAGAGGTGGAAGCGATACCCATCATGGTGTGCCTACTGCAACTGAAAAACCTAGTGCAAATACATATCAGGCGGAATTTAATTATGTAGGTACACCAACAACCTGGGTTTTTGCAAAACAACGTAGCCTTACAGCAATTATAGATGCTTTAGATCATGGAAAAGCTGCTGTAAGTTCCAATCCTTTCGCGCCAAGAGTTGAGTTTTATGCTGATTATAAAGGCAATGGTAAGTTTGAAATGATGATGGGCGATAATGCGGTTTCAAAGGGTAAACCTATAAAGTTTCAGGTGCAATTGATTGGCAATAAATTACCTAAAGAGCAATATACTGTTACTGTAATCAAGAATGGAGCAAAGCTGAACAGCTTTCAGGTTAGCGGTGAAGTTCCTGCTTTTCAGTTTACCGATACACCAGATTTAAAGGGTCGCACCTATTACCGTGTTACACTAGAAGGTAAAAATACTGATTACCCACAAGTACCAAAGTCTGCCGGGTTAAGCGAAAAAATGGTGGCGCTATCCAATCCAATCTACTTTAATTTTGATCCTAAATTTTAATTAGCGCCAGTGTCAGATACCTAATAAATTTCGTCATTGCGAGGAGGAACGACGAAGCAATCTTTCATGCTAGCGATCCTTGTGCTAAAGATTGCTTCCTGAAATCAGGGCAGACTTTCTGCTGAAAAGTATTCTCGCAATTGACGATTTCTCAAGGATATCCATAACGTTAAGTTCTCCAGCAGTACAAATTGCGGGAGAATTATCCCATTGTCAGATGGAAACATCTGACACCACGAATAATTGACAGAGTCTGGAATTCCATCCAGTCTATAAAATGATCGTCATCTCCTGTAGCGCAGCGAAATGGAGAGATCTATCAGGACAGATTTAGCTATGCTGAGACAAACGTGGTTCTCAGGATTAAAATTCTATATTTATAACACAGCCTCCATTTTTTTTAGCATCAGAATTATAGATTAGATTTTTAGAATCATCAAAGCAAAATGCCATAAATATCAGCATTTTAATATATCGCCAGGTCTGGCTTTATGTTCGTAGTTTTGGATTCAATTTTTTTTATAATTTTACTGGCTATGAGCAACCAACATAATCATACTGATGAAGAACTGATCGTAATGTTGAGGGAGAACGAAGTGGTTGCTTTCAAGAAAATTTATACTAAGTATTGGTATGAATTATATTTAATTACCAATAAAAGATTAAGGTCTAAAGAAGCTGCAGAAGAGATTATCCAGAATTTCTTCACAACATTCTGGATCAATCGGGAAAAAATAAAAATCACAGGGTCTTTAAAGGCTTATCTCCATTCGGCTATCCGCTATTCAATTATTGATTATCTGGCTAAGGAGGCTACCCGGAACAATTACCTCGAACTGCTTTCATTTAGTTATCAGGAGGCTACGAATACCACCGAAGAAACCATATTTATAAAAGAGTTGGAAAACGGAATCAACGGAGTGATTTCGAAGTTACCTGCAAAATGCAGAAAGGTGTTTGAACTCAGCAGGAAGGAGCATAAATCTAATAAGGAAATTGCCGAATTACTGGGACTGTCTGAAAAGACTGTTGAAAACCATATTACCAATGCCTTAAAGCACTTTAGGGTACATTATAAGGTGATTTTGATTGCTTCTGGTTTTGCCTGGTTACTCCGTTAAATACAGTCGCCCGTACATCAGGGATGCATTTTAAATTTTTTTTATTTTTTTTTGGGGGCTAGGGGCAGGCTATCCGACTATACTATTAACGAACCAAATATAACTACGTATCAACATGGGCAGATCAATAGCCGTTTCCCTACTTAAAAAATATCTTTCTGGTGATTGTACTGTTAGTGAGATAAAAGAAGTAGATCAATGGTTTGATAGTATGGATGAGGTGCCTGAAGATCTTGCAGGCCTTTCTGATGATCAGCGTAAGTTCGTGGAAGATAAAATTTTTGAACGCATTCTGCTCAATATCGAAGCTAAAAGTCAGCAAAAGATCATATCAGTTCCTAAAAAATCAATACGTATTAATACAGTATTTTGGGCGGCGGCATCACTTGTTGTGGTTCTGGGTGCGGTGCTGACCTGGAGATATAGTTCGCAGCTGCACCTGCAAAATCAAACTGCGAAATTACATCAATCCATTCATATAAAACCAGGTGGCAATAGGGCGGTTTTGACATTAGACGATGGATCATCAGTGGTATTAACCGAAGCCAAAATAGGTGCACTGGCCGACCAGCAAAATGTTAGTGTTGTAAAAACAGCTGAAGGCGAACTCAGCTATAAAATGCATACCGGATCTGCATCTTCAAAAATAAGCTTTAATAAGATTGCTACGCCGCTTGGTGGGAAATATAGTGTGGTTTTGCCTGATGGAAGTAAAGCCTGGTTAAACGCGAAATCAAGCTTACGGTTCCCAACTGCTTTTACTGGCGCTGAAAGGGTTGTACAGATGACAGGCGAAGTATATTTCGAAGTAGCTAAGAATCCCAAACAACCGTTTAAGGTACAATCGGGTGGAACAGAAATTAGGGTACTGGGTACTCATTTTAACGTAATGGCTTATGGCGATGAGGCCGGGCAGAAAACAACGTTAATTGAAGGCAGCATCCATTTATCATCTGGTAAATTTTCACAGCTGTTGAAGCCCGGACAACAAGCCCTGGTAAATCCCTTTGGCATAAACGTGAATAACAATTGCGATCTGGAAGCTGTAATGGCCTGGAGAAACGATCTTTTCATCTTTAAGGATATGGAGATCAAAGAAATTGCCAGGCAGTTGGTTCGATGGTATGATATTCAGGTTGTATTTAGAGGAACACCTTCCAAAATATCTTATACGGGAACAATATCTAAAGATGTAGAACTTTCAGAGTTGTTAAATATGCTTCAATTCACAGGATTAAAATATGAATTGAACGGACGCGTGCTAACTATAATCGATTAAAGAGATTTAATCGGCAGAAAATAGATTTTAACCAAATAAATATTCAAACATGAGAAACTACTACAACACTGTATAATGTAAAGGCGTAACCATGCTTTTTAAGAAAAAACCGGATAGTGTTCGCAGCACATCCGGTTATTGTAAAGGTTACTTACAATCCGATTTAGACAACATTATAATTTAACCAAAACTCCATAAAGATATGAATTTATTTTTTAGGATCAGGCAGGTATTGCGCCGTGATTCTTACCAAATCTTGTTAACAATGAGACTCGTAGTGCTTTTTTTTACGCTTACCCTTATGCAGGTTAGCGCTAGCAGCTTCAGTCAGAATCTAACGCTTAAACAGAATAATTCTGACATCATTTCCATCTTAAAGCAAATCGAAAAACAGAGTGGTTACCACTTGCTTTTCAGACGTGCTGATATAGATGATAAGTATAAAATAAACCTTAACGTAACCGACATGCCTATTGAGCAGGTAATGGGCGTAGTGTTGAAAAATACCAACCTCGATTTCAAAATCATCAAAAAAACAATTATTCTTAAAAAGAATAGCTATTCGCCATTTACAACTATCTCCGTTCGGGATATAGAGATTTCTGGTACTGTGAGTGATGAAAAGGGAGTAACACTTCCCGGGGTAGCCGTTAATGTGAAGGGTACCAAACAATCAACCATGACAGATATTAATGGTAAATACAAGATTTCGCTGCCTGCCGGATCAACCACCCTCGTATTTTCTTTTGTTGGGATGGAATCCCAGGAGATTAGTCCGGGCAATAGTCGCGTACTGAATGTGGTACTTAAGGCACAGACTACATCACTTTCTGATGTAGTGGTAATTGGTTACGGAGATCAAAAACGTACCGATCTTAATGGATCTATTTCGTCTGTAAAAGCTGCCGATATTGCCAATGTGCCTCAAGTCAGTATCGATCAGATGCTGCAAGGCAGGGCTTCAGGACTTACCATTACGCAAAACTCTGGTGCACCCGGTAGCAATACATCTGTACGTGTACGTGGAGTAACCTCTTTAAGTGGTAGTAATGAGCCTTTATATGTGATAGATGGTGTGCCAATTTCAGGCGATGCGGGCAATCAGAGTACCAGCGGAAGATCTCCTTTACAGGCTTCATCTTCTAATGCCAATTCGCAGACTACTGTAAGTCCGTTATCTTTGATCAATCCAAATGACATTGAGTCGATTGATGTACTAAAAGATGCATCTGCAACAGCAATATACGGAAACCGGGCTTCGAACGGGGTAATTATCATCACTACCAAAAGGGGGAGGAACGGTAATTCTTCGATAAATTATGATGGTTATTACGGTTTCCAGCGTGTGGCAAGGTATCTGGATGTAATGAATCTTCGCCAGTATGCAGCACTTCAAAACTCACTAGGTGATATTTACGGTACCGGAAGAAGAGTTGAGTTTGCAGATCCTTCAGTATTGGGAGAGGGTACCAACTGGCAAAAGGAAATATTTACAACTGCTCCACAGCAGAGTCATCAGGTAGCTGTTTCTGGCGGTAAAGAAGGATTAAACTACTACATTTCTGGTGGATACCTTGGACAAGACGGTACAGTTATCGGTTCGGATTTTAGACGCTATAGTCTTCGGATAAATGCTGATGCCCAGGTGAAGGAATGGTTTAAACTTGGAATTACCTTAACCGGAAGCCGGTCTGCAGAAAATGTAGTGACCAGTGATAATAACGGGGTTATTTACAATGCTTTACTGCAGGCTCCTGATTTAGCTGTAACTAACCTTGATGGTTCGTATACTGGTCCTTCTGTATTTGACCCACTTGCTGCCGCTGCTGCATTAAATCCGGTGGCCCAGGCCCAGCAAATCAAAAATAAATTGAACAGGAGTAACATTAATACCAATATTTATAATGAAATTAAGTTTATCAAATCATTATCCCTGAGATCAGAACTTGGAGGTGATTTTAATTTCTCCGATAATAATGTCTTTACGCCAAGCTATTCTTGGGGCCGTTTTACCAATCCTACTGCATCTTTGAAGGAAAGGTATCAGCAAAGTACCTTTTTGATCTGGAAAGAATATTTTAATTATAACCAGACTTTTGGTCAAAAGCATAACATTAGTGCAATTCTGGGTTACGAGGTTCAACAGTCAAACTGGAGAGGGATTGAGGGAACACGCCAGGGGTTTTATAGTAACGACGTGCAATCGTTGAATTTAGGTCAGGCCATAACGGCTACCAATGATGAATATATTGGTACGCAACGCCAGGAATCAATTTATGCGCGTGCCATTTATACCTATAACTCCAGATATAACCTTACTTCTACAATCAGGAGAGACAAGACTTCTAAGTTTGCCGAAGGTTCTCAGTCAGGTTATTTCCCATCATTTGCTGCTTCATGGAAATTGTCTGAAGAACCATTTATGCAGGGGATTAATAAGGTAGTAAGCGGGCTTAAGATCCGTTTGGGTTACGGACAGGTGGGTAACCAGGATGTTCCCAATTATTTATACAGTTCTTTGTTAAGGTCTTCACAAACAGGTTTAGGTACAGGTTTTCTTGCCGGACGGATTGATAACAAATTATTGAAATGGCAAACCTCTATCCAATACAATGCTGGAGTGGATATGCGCTTTTTAAATGGTAAGATTAGTACGAGTATAGATGTTTATAAGAAAACATCAAAAGATTTCTTATTTCAGCTTACCCTTCCTGCCTATTTGGTAGGTGGTCCTGATTATTTAGGAGGTATTAACCCTCCGTATGTAAATCTTGGAAAGATTGAAAATGTAGGCTTTGATTTGAGCATTAACTCACACAATATTGATAACACAAATTTTAAGTGGAATACAAGTGTAGTTCTTTCGCATTATAATAATGAGGTTAAAGAGCTTGGTAATGGCCTTACCGAACTCTTCGGAACGGTAACCAATGCTTATCTGCAATCTCCGGTTACCCGTACAGTAGTGGGAGGATCTGTAGGTGAATTTTATGGTTATAAAGTAAAGGGAATATTTAAAACAGCAGCGCAACTTCAATCTGCTCCGGTTCAATTCGGGCGTACTATTGCCAATAACAGCAGTAGCACCTGGCTGGGCGATGTGCAATATGAAGATGTAAATGGCGATGGCGTAATTAATGAGAAAGACCGTACAGCTATCGGAAATCCAAATCCTAAATTCACCTATGGCATTACCAATACTTTTAGTTATAAAGCTTTTGATTTTACCTTATTCCTGAACGGATCTTACGGTTCAAAAATTATGAATTTGTTAAACAATACCATGGGTAACCTGGCGGCTGTATATCAAAATCAATACGCGGCATATAGTGATTTCTGGTCACCGCAAAATCCTGATTCGAATATTCCTGCACCTAAAATCGGTATTGATAATCCCAATCTGTTTGTATCTGACCGTTATGTGGAAAGTGGATCTTTTTTACGCATACAGAACGTGAGTCTTGGTTATAGGGTACCTGCTTCATGGATTAGAAAATATAAGTTCTCTAATTTAAAAGTTTACTCAAGCGTACAAAACCTTTACACATTTACAAAATATAAGGGCTACGATCCGGAAATCGGAGCGATGAATCAGAGTGCCATTTTAAATAATATCGACCTGGGAAGATATCCAATTGCCAGGACCATCACTTTTGGAATAAATGCACAATTTTAGTGACCTACAATTATTTAAACAAAATGAAATCATATTTAATATACAGCTTTATTTTTATAGCCATTGTTAGCACTGGCTGTAAAAAAGACTTTTTTAATATTCCTCCACAAGATGCACTTAGTGCTGATAATTTTTATCAAAACACCGAACAGGTTCAGGCCAGTACCATTGCCTTGTACAACTCTCCGTGGTTTGATTGGAATGCCAAAGCTTCCTGGTGTATTTCTGAATTATTAAGTGGCAATGCACACACTTATTCTCCTGATGTGATCAATTTTGGAAATTTTTCTGTAACAGGAGATAATACTCAATTGGCATCTGCCTGGAATTCTCTATACAGTGTAGTTGCCCAATCTAATGCCTTGATTAATAATTTGAAAGCAAAAGTACCAGCCAGTGTGCCGGCGCCAATAGTGAATAATGCAATTGGCGAAGCCAGATTTATGCGGGCTATGGCCTATTTTTATCTGGTAAGAACATGGGGAAATGTGCCGATTATAGAAAATAGCCTGGATCATGTGAGCAATTATCAGATTAATACCAATCCTGTGACTGATGTTTATAAGTTCATTATAAATGATCTCAAATTTGCTGAAGAGAATTGTGATAAAATGATCAGAACAGGTTCTGTTTCTCAGGGTAAAGTATCCAGCGGATCAGCGTCTGCATTATTATCTAAGGTTTATTTATACATGCGTGACTATTCGAATGCCCGGATAAAAGCTGAACAGGTGATCAACAGTGGCGAATTTAAATTGTATGGAGTAGATATTTCCGGCAAAACTTACGCCGACTTGTTTAAAACTGCCAATAATAATAACGAAGAGAGTATTGCCGCTATTCAATGGTTGGGTGGATCTTCGTATGGCCATGGTAATGCACTCCAATCTTTTCTTGCATATAACTCTGAAATTACGGGTACAGGAGACGGTTACGGAAGCGTTACGCCTTCTATCGATTTGCTTACCGCTTTCGAGGCAGGCGATTTAAGGAAAAAGCCAACGGTAATGACGCAGGGAGATGTTTATCCTGAGATTAACCAGGCCAAAGGTGGCTACACTTTACCTGCCGGAGCGGTAGCTCAAGGCATGCCAGCTTTTATTAAAAAATATGTAGTAGGAACACCTGCAGATAATGGCGGTAAAGGTGCATCATTTTCGGCAGGCAATAATACTTACCTGATGCGTTATGCTGATGTATTGTTAATCGAAGCAGAGGCAGTTCTTGCAGGTGCTGACCGTACTGCTGATGATGCGGCGCTGATACCTTTTAACAAAATCAGAAAAAGGGCCGGACTCATTCCTAAAACCTCCATCACTATCCAGGATATTTACCAGGAACGTCGTATGGAATTTGTATTTGAGGCTGATTATTGGTTTGACCTGGGGCGGTTAGATGGTTTTAATGTTACTTCGCATCCTAAAGCAATTGCAATTATTGCCAATCAGGAAAGAGGAATTTACAGCAACACTACACCCGTTGTAATCTGGGGGCAAAAATATACCCCAGCTGATGCAAATTTTCGTTTGCCTTATCCTACAACAGAAACCATCCTAAATCCAAAATTATTATTGGCTCCGGTGCCTTACAATTTTAAATAAGCTATTATGAAAACGTTATATAAAAATACTATAGCCCTTTATCTGATTGGCATCTGCTGCATGCTGATTTTTGCTACCTCCTGCAAAAAAGACAAAGAAGGACAGGGCGCACCAAGCATTACCAGGATTCGTACTTTAGTAAGACCGGGAGATAGTAACCTTACCCCGCTGGATTCAACAGTTACTTCCGGCGATGTTGGTGTTACTTATGTTATAGAAGGGGCAAATTTGAAATCGACCAACAAAGTCGATTTCAATGGGACATCAGCCGATCTTAATACCGCCCTTTTCAGTGATAACAGCATTGTGGTGACGATTCCGACAACCGCTACATGGATCAATCAAACAGGGAAATTAACACTAAGCAATTCGTTCGGTACCACTTCCTTTAATTTTAGTATTAAACAACCTGCCCCGGCGATTAGTGATTTGAGTCAATTTGCGGGTAATCCCGGCGACGTAATTACCATTACAGGCTTGCGTTTTGATCAGGTATCAAGTGTTAAGTTTGGTGCAACAGAAGCTAAGGTAATCTCTTCAACCAGCATTGAGCTGAAGGTAACAGTACCAACAGGGGCACTGGGTGCAGTAAGTGTTACTACTCCAGGGGGTACGGGCACTGGTCCATACGTATCCTACGATGGCGTTGTGGTTCCAATATTACTGCCATTTGGATTCAGCCATTTATTTTATGATGATCAAATAACAGCTGGTTACGATTTCAACTTCGGAGGTGCTAACGCTGACGTAAATAGTACCGAGATGGTAAAACGTGGTACCCATTCAATCAAACTTACCTATACCGGAAATTACGCAGGATATGCAGTAGGCAGTAATAACGCTGTTGATCTAAGTGACAAAACCTATCTTAAGTTTTCTATTTATGGCACAGCGGGTACTGAAGGTAAAGTTGTAAAGGTTGCCTTAAATGATTTTGACAACCGTAATGTAAGTGTTGTACTGCATGCTGGCAAGTGGACAAATTATGTGGTTCCATTGGATCGTTTTCAGAATGCCAGTCAGCCAGGCAAACCTGCAAGTCTAAGTTGGATCGGGTTTCAGGAATTGAGTGGCAACGCACCGGAAACGATTTACCTGGATGATATTGGAGTGTACTAATTGAAGGAATATTTTAGTTTAATGAGGTTGTATCATAAATAAGTTGCTATAATTTCGTCTAAAAATTTAAGGAAATAGCTCCCTTAAGTTATCGTCATTTCGAGCGGAGTGCAACGCAGCCGAGAAATCTGCTTGGATAGATCTCTCCATTTCGCTGCGCTTCAGTCGAGATGACGACACTTTTTATTTGAAGTCTGTCAATGGTAGCGGAGTGCAGCGCAGCCGAGAAATCTGCTTGGATAGATCTCTCCATTTCGCTGCGCTTCAGTCGAGATGACGATCCTTTTTATTTGAAATCTGTCAATGGTAAGGGGATACAACCTCTTCCAGATTTATAATTTTAAAATAATTGATTAATGAAATTGATAAAATATATGCTAGCAGGCATGATGATGCTGGCAGCCAGTACTCATGCTTTGGCACAAAAAAACCAGGTGGTTAATGGTGGCTTCGAAAATGAGTTGGATGGGTGGGTTGATTACTCGGCAAAAGTAACTCCTTACATGTATAGCTCTGGGAAAATGAGTAGTGCTATATTTTCTTCAGATTCTTCTAAATGGACTGGTATGCATCAGGTTGTTCCTTTGCCTAAAAATACCCAGTATATACTCATGAGTGCGAAGATTAAAGCAGATGCAGTAAGTACCGGAACAAAATCCTGGAATGGGGCATTATTTCTTTTCGAAACCCTTAACAAACAGGGTGCTAAAATAGGCGAAGGAATCAACATTGCTTCAGTTACAGGAGATCAAGATTGGAAGTTATATGAAAAAGCATATATTATTCCATCGGGTGTTACGCAAATAAAATTGTTATTTGCACTGGGTTATGTAACCGGCACCATGTTCATCGATGAGGTAAGTTTGAAAGTGATTACGCAATCTGAGTTTGAAAAATATTTGTAATATGATGAATGGCATGGTATACAGGCGGTTTTTAATGTTGTTATTGCTGGTTACAACTGCGGCTACTGCTCAACAAACAGCGCTCCCGGAGATTGTTCTAAACCAGTCTGGTTATTATCCAAAGCTGGAGAAAAGTGCAGTTGTACTCCAGGCGGTTTCAGGGAATAGTTTCGAGTTGTTGTCTATGCCAGACCGAAAGTCTGTGTACACAGGTGTATTATCTGAACCAAAAGCTACCGGCTACTCGAAAATTAAAACCAGAATAGCAGATTTTAGTGCTTTCGACCAACCTGGCCAATATATAATCCGTATTCCCGGAGTTTCTGACTCTCCTGTTTTTAAGATTGGAGATGGTGTGCACCACGATTTGGCTGTGGCTGCATTAAAAGCATTCTATTATCAGCGTGCTTCATCTGCGCTGGATGTGAGCTATGCAGGGAAATGGAATCGCGTTGCCGGGCATCCTGATACTTCAGTCTATATTCATCCCTCGGCCGCTTCTAAAAACCGGAAGGCCGATAGCAAAATTAATGTTACTGGCGGATGGTATGATGCCGGAGATTACAATAAATATGTTGTTAATAGTGGGATCTCTACCTCAACCTTGTTTTCTGCTTATGAAGATTTTACTGCATATTTTCTTGGCCAGGAGGTAAATATTCCCCATGCGAAAAACAAAGTTCCGGATATATTAACAGAGGCCGTTTACAATTTGCGATGGATGCTCAAAATGCAGGATCCTGCTGATGGTGGAGTTTATCATAAATGTACCAACCTGGATTTCGACGCAATGGTGATGCCAGATAAGGCCATATCAAAACGATATGTGGTGGCAAAAGGTACTGCTGCCACATTAAATTTAGTCGCTGTTGCCGCACAAGCTTATCGCATTTTTAAACACTTTCCCGAACAATATCCCGGGCTGGCAGATAGTTGCCTGTTAGCCGCTAAGAAGGCCTGGAGCTGGTCATTAAATAATCCGAACGTGGTTTACGATCAGGATCTGCTCAATAAGATGTCAGACTTAAAAGTAAGCACGGGCACCTATGGCGATAAGGACTTAGAAGATGAATGGACCTGGGCCTCAGCAGAACTATTAGCCTCAACCGGAGAACAGGCCTATTTTGATGCTTTTTTTGCCCGTTTAAATGCTCCGGTAAGCCTACCCAGCTGGAGTAATGTAGGCATACTGGGATATTATACATTGATTAGATGCGAGGGGCAGCTTCCAGAGCGTTATAAAAGTGTAACCAGTATTTTGAAGAAGAAAATACTTACACTTGCTGATCGCTACTTAGCTGCTTTTAACACAGGCCCATATCATACCGTAATTGGCGCCTCGCTTTACGACTTTGCATGGGGGAGTAATTCTTCAGCTATGAATCAAAGCATACTACTGATTAATACCTATTTATTTTCCAAAAAGGATGCTTATCTCAATGCTGCGGTTAGTAATCTGGATTATATACTGGGTAAAAACGCAACTAGTTATTCTTTTGTAACGGGTATAGGGTACAAATCACCGCTGCACCCGCATCATCGCCTTTCATTTGCAGATGGTATTGCCGAACCTATTCCGGGCATGCTGGTTGGAGGGCCTAACCGGGAAAAACAAGATGGAATAAAATATGATTCCGAACCGGAAACGTCATACCTGGATGATGCCAACTCTTATGCAAGTAATGAAATTGCCATCAATTGGAATGCCCCATTGGTATATGTAGCAAATGCAATGGAGTATCTTGAAAAAGGAAAAAAATAAGAATCAGAAGACTGCTAAGTAAAAATCGGGCGTCATTTCGATCCGATGGCTATCGGATGAAGCATAGCGAAACGGAGAAATCTTTGAATGATGTAAAAAGATTTCTCCACTGCGGTCGAAATGACGATTTATCTTAATCTGTAAGCGATTTGGTATTTTTGACTAGATCAGTTTGAGGGTAGTTAGCTGGCGGTAATCAGTGGAATACTGAATGAAATGTGCTTTCCGAAATTCACTAATATCGGTCAAAAAATTTTTGTTATGCCTATTCATTTTACCTTAAAATCTCTGCTAATTGCAGGGGCCATTTTGCTCATCTATGCGTTTGAGAATGGAAGATAAGATGATATTATAAGCTACATAAGCAACAAATATGAAGAAGCCCAACTGTAGTGCTGAGTTGTTTATGGTAACTACTTTTAAGGCCTCAGTATCGATATTAAGCCCTGATAACTGGCTTTTTAATATCCCGTTGAGACCAATATAGGTCATTGCTATCCCGACTACCATAACGTCAGCCATATCCCATTTGCCGAGATCAAATGCCAGAAAACGGATGAATTTCGAGTTGCCCAGTAATTCAGTACAAGATACCTGCAGCCCACGGGCAATAAGACGTAACAGCGGCAATATCACCACAAAGAGCATCAGCAGTATGCCAACCAATACCGCATCTGGTTTAGGCTGTTCTATCAATGTACCAATAATACCCAGTATACTCTGACTTTGGAAAAAGAGCACCTGGTTGGTGAAAACAAGTTTTTCTCCAAGCAGTGCAAATTCAAGGGTATGAATTCTGGCATCTACTTCAATAATAGGTGAAGATACACCTACAGCAAGTAAAATAAAGGCAAAAAGCAATGAGATCACAAAAAGGGTAACCTCACTATCTACCCGCCTGCGTAACATTAGCCAGAGCAGTAGGGCAATAATGATGCAAGCGGTCATACCTATTGCATATTGATAGCTTAACCCTTTAATCTGCTTAAGTTTAGAATTTACAACTTTGTCAAAAGCAGTTGCATTGTTTACTTTATATTTTTGATAAATGTTATGTTCTACCGACGAGATGGTTTGATCGCTCAGGTCGTAAGTTTGTGCTTCCAGTTCATTAAGTTTTCCCACTGCTACAGATTTTAACTTTTTCAGGCTTTTAGGACTGGTTACTTTGGTAACGATGGTACGGGAGAAAGATGGGACCAGCGCATGAATCTCTTTTACATCTACAAAAGTATTGAAAGCAAGTTTTTTGAGTTTCGCTCCAAGCCCTTTCTGAGGCCTAGTAAATTCTGCCACAGCTTTATTAACCATACCGTGCAACTGTTTTTCAACTTCTTGCTGCATATCAGCTTTCTGGCTTTTATTGAGGTTAAAGCCCTTTACCCGGCGATCAACCACTGCTGATATTTTATCTCCCCAACGGTCAACCGAAAATATACCAAAAGTGATATTGTTCGAAAGACTATAATCTTCCTTAATGTGTTTCCGCTCGTAGGCAAGTGCACGGAAGCGGTATCCACAGTATGCTGCTGCCACTAACAACAGCGAAAGCGCCGCAATCAGGATAAAAGATGCTGATCCGGATCGATTTTGCTTAACCTGCTGAGGAGTACTGATGTTATCTTTTTGCAATTCGCTCATTTATTTTCGGATTTAATGCACGTCGTGCGGAGTAATTGATTTAAGAATTGTCGAAAGGATCAATCCGTAAAGTACAAAACAGATAAAAATAATGTAGCCCGGTTGCAGGGCAGTGTTATTGGTTGTAAGGATAGTAAGCGAATCATTATTGATATTTAATGCACGCAACTGGTTTTCAAGAAGTCCGTTAAGGCCAATGTATGCCATTAAAATAGCAATTACAATCACATCTGCCATGCTCCATTTTCCTGATTGAAAAGCAAAATACCGGATGATCCCGTTTTCTGCCCATCGCTTGCCACCAAGTAGGTGCACACCTGTTGAAGTTAGCTTAACTACCGGGAACAGGATACTGAAAGCCAGGATCAATACACCAACCAGAACAGAATCTATAGCCGATTGGCTGATCAGTACCCGAACGACATCCAAAATACTCTTGCTCTGGAAAAAGAGTACCTGGTCGCTAAAAACTACGTGTTCTCCAAGTAAAACAAAATCTAGAGAGCGGATCCTGGCATCAACCTCAATCATAGATGCAGTTAGGCCTACAGCTAAAAGGATGAAGGCGAAAAGTAACGACATAATGAAAAGCGTGGTATGTAAATCCCTGCGTTTGCGTAAGAACCACCAGAATGCAAGGACTACAATTACACAGCTTAACATGCCAAAACAGTAGTAGTAGGTTTGTTGCCGAATGCTGCTTAATGTACTGATGAGCTTTTGGTTTAGCTGTTGATTAGAAGACACGTTATACTGGTGGTAAATTTTTTTCAGTATGGCATTATTGGCAACAAATGCTGTATCCTGACTTTCCTCTCTGGCTATTTCATTAAACTCGCCCAAAGCCATTCGGCCAAGTTGCTTTTTATTTTTTGGATTATCTATTTCCGCAATAATTTTTCTGGCAAATGCAGGTACCTGCGCACGAATGCTATCTGAATTGACAAAATTTTTGATGGCAAATT
This sequence comes from Pedobacter alluvionis, assembly GCF_003664035.1. Taxonomy (GTDB): domain Bacteria; phylum Bacteroidota; class Bacteroidia; order Sphingobacteriales; family Sphingobacteriaceae; genus Pedobacter; species Pedobacter alluvionis. Next base: position 254,547 of record NZ_RCCK01000011.1, on the reverse strand, counting down.
TTTGGATCTTGCCACTGATGGTTTTCTTTGGTTTGTTTACCAGGGCTTCTGCTTTATCAATAAGTGCCAGTAATACCTGCTCAACTTCACCCTGTAGTATCTTTTTTTGTTTGCTGGTTATTTTAAGACTGGAAACCTGGTGGTGAACAATGTCGGCTACCTTATCTTTCCACTGTTGTACAGAAAACAGCCCATAGGTAATGTTATTTACCCTGGAATAATCATGTTTAATCTGTTCCTGTTTTTTCGATAATTCATGCAGCCTGAAACCGAAAAAGCCTTCTGCCACAAGCAGTACGGCTAATGCAAGGATCAGCAAAATGCGGTAAATAAGCTTTCCTTTTGCAGGTTTGTTGATTATTTTTTCCAATCTGTGCGTTAAAATAGTGATTACATCTCCCCGAAAGGAACTATTTGCAGATAAACATTAATTTTTGGAAAAATGTTTTAGCCCTTTTTAAGCCAGCATAAAAAGATTATTTATGGCTAACTATATGGATTTCAGTTTTGCAGGGCAGGCTACCAGGTCAATGTCATTAAGGAAGGGATAAATCATAAAAAGATGTCCGCGGTGTTTAACTTAGGCTGCCGGGATTACCGGCAGCCGGATCGATTTTCAACTAACCGATTTTATAGTCATTTTTAGGTAGATGTGGCTTTTTAACAGATGTAGTTTTTGAATTGTTTTGAAAAAGTTATTTTAGCAGGGAGTTTAGAATTAATTGCATTTCAGATTGCTGCAAAACCAAGCGGTTACAGCAGAAAATATCTTGTTTTGTCTATTTTATCCCACAGAGATTAAATTAAATAGTCGTCCATGTTTTAGCAATATCACCGCATTTTAGTTGTGAAGAAAAAAACAAAATATCGCTTAATGGGTTATAAGATGAATTTAATTCATTAAGCGTGATTAAATCACTATTTAAAATATAAGTCAGATACTCACATTTTTATACTGATCAATTGGAAACATCAAATAATAGAAAATTCGAACTTTCAGGAAATGCAGGCGCATCTAATTTCCAGCTGATGACCATGGCATTAGATGCCTCTATTTCTGGCATTATTATAACCGATCATACCCAGCCAGACAACCCAATTATCTATTGCAATAAAGCCTTTGAAAATATTACAGGATATTCCAGGAAGGAGATTATAGGTCATAACTGCAGGTTTCTGCAGGCGCAAGACCGAAACCAAAAAGAAAGGGCGATTTTAGCCAAGAGTATTATTGAGGGTGAAGAATGCCGGGTAGAAATCAGGAACTATAAAAAGAATGGCGACCTGTTCTGGAACGAACTCTATATGTCGCCGGTTAAAAATCAGGAAGGCGAGGTTACCCATTTTATAGGTGTTCAGAATGATATAACTTCGAGAAAGAATTCGGAGGAAGATCTGAGACAGCAGAAATTGGTAATGGAAAAGAGGATCAAGGAACGCACAAAGGAACTTCATGAAAGTGAAGCATTCCTTTCGAGTATTATTGAAACAGTACGCGAGGGGCTTTTAGTGCTCGATCCTGATTTTAATGTATTGAGTGCAAACTATCATTTTCTGAGAACTTTTAAGGTAAGTAAGGAAGAAACGGTAGGTCGTCAGTTATATGATTTAGGTAACCATCAGTGGGATATTCCAAAACTCCGCGATTTGCTCGTTAAAATCCTGCCAACCAACAATCCTGTTGTTGATTTTGAGGTTGAGCATGATTTTCCACACATTGGGAGGAAATTAATGCTCCTGAATGCATACCGGGTAGAATTTGAGGGACAATTTAAAGACCAGATCCTGCTGGCTATTGAAGATATTACCGAAAGGCGTGAGGTAGAAATCAGGAAAGATGATTTTTTATCTATCGCCAGTCACGAACTTCGCACACCGCTAACGACTATTAAAGGTTATGTGCAGCTGCTGGAACGCGCTATGCCAGAAAATGCCGGTGAAAAATTTTTGTCGACTTTTCGGAAAGTATCTGTGTATGTAGAACGGTTAAACTCGCTAATTAGTGAGCTGCTCGATGTTTCGCGTATTCAAAGTGGTAATATGGAACTGCACATGGCAAAATTCGATTTTGACAGCATGATTGCAGAAGCCGTTGACGGTATGCGTGCTACGGTTCCCAGGCATCAAATTGTACTGAATGGCCAGACTGGTGCGGAGGTAATGGCTGATGAGTCGCACATAGCTCAGGTAGTAAGCAACCTTTTGTCAAATGCTATTAAATATGCGCCTGATTCTGATAAAATTGAAGTGAATATCGCCAATGTAAGTGATTATGTAAAGGTATCAGTAAGGGATTTTGGCCTGGGAATGAGTCCTGAAGACAGGAAAAAGGTTTTTGATCGGTTTTACCGCGGAGTAGAAATCCAAAAGAAATTTCCAGGGATGGGAATAGGTCTCTATATCTGCGACCAGATCATCAAAAACCATAACGGCACCCTGTGGGTAGAGAGCGAAATAGGCAAAGGCTCTATATTTAGTTTTACATTACCTAAGGCAGGAAAGGAACCGAATGGATAAAAAGAAAATCATAATCTGCGATGATGATGAAGGGATTATTGATGTGTTGGAAATGATTCTGGAGGAAGTAGGACATACGGTCATTTCGGTTAACGATAGTTTAAAAGTGCAGTCGGTTATAGATAAGGAACAACCAGATTTATTGATCCTTGACTTGTGGATGCCCAGACTTTCAGGGCAGGAGGTACTGAGGCAATTAAGAAACCATTCAGGTCATGATAACCTGCAGGTTATTGTAATTTCAGCCAGCAGGGATGGAGAACAGATTGCAAATGATGCAGGTGCAAATCAATTTATTGCCAAGCCTTTCGATTTAAACAATATTTTAGATTCGGTTAATGCCCTGCTAAATTAGAAGAGATTAGCATTGTTTTGGTTTTATATTATTCTGGTTTGCAAAGTAAATTCTGCGGTATTTATAGGATGATAATAGAATTAATCTTTTCACAAGTATATATAAAGTGAGGAGCTTGAAATCCTCAACTATTGTTTAACATAATCCGGAGTACGTTTTCCCTTTTTTTATTTGAATGATTCTCTCCCCGATCATCATATTCAATTTATTTCAGCTGTGAGGTTTCGTCATTGCGAGAAGGCTTTTCAGCCGACGAAGCAATCTTAATGCGTACGCTGTTAGCGATCGTTGTAAGATTGCTTCGTGCCTTGCAATGAGGACTTTTCTATTAAAATCAGCCAGTGAAAACGGAATTATATGCCCCTGGTTCGTTTTTCCACGAACCAATAGCTTTTCCTATAAACTTTAAGAACTCCGGACTAATTATTCCGGCTCTTATCACCATCAAAGATCTGCTGCATTAGCTTACCCCAGGCGAAAGGATTAAGTAGCGGATTGGTTTGAACCATGTTTCTTGTAATTTTTTGGCTATTACACACCTGGGTTTATCATGTTTTTAATAAATAATCAAACTATGCGCAAGAACGCATGGTTCTAAAGAGAAAAGACAATGAAAAAGCTAAAGAACAATCTGGTACCCGAACAGGTTATCGGAAGCCAGATGGATGTGGTTGAAGAACGTAAATTGAACAGCCTTATTCAGGCTCAGGAATTTTTCTCAGCAGCTGCAAAACGATTACTCTTAGTGAATGAATGGGGGAAAATCTCTGGGCTTTCAGACTTTAAAATTTTTGCGCCTGATGGAACAGAAGCTATTCGATCAGCCCAGAAAGGGGATTTTATCAGAATAGATATCCCTGGACCCGGGCCATTATCGGGAGGTGGGTTTGATTGGGTGAAGATTGAAGAAATCGGAAACGAACATGACGGTGATCAGGAGATGATCAGTATGCGTGTCAGGCCATGTCCTTCGCCATTTAATCAAGAAGAACAGACTGCTCATTTTTTAAAAGACCATGCCACTTCTACCTTTACTATCCGCAGAGATAGAATTACGGTATGGGCAGAAGAACATGGCAGGAACGAGCAGGCGAATACCGATGAGGGAAATTTGATCGATAGGGCACGAAACCTCATTGTTGGTTTTAGTGCCAAATTGGGTTTGTCCTATCCTCAATGGAAACTGTTGGTAAAAGGACTGCTTGATGGCAGACCTTAATGTTGTAAAATTGCGAGTCCTTCTTCATTGCCCTGCATGGCTGCAAGCTCTGCGGCACGCTGTCCGCGGATATCGGTAAGCGAAGGATCTGCACCATTTTCAAGTAAGAGTTTCAGCAGGTCGTTCCTGCCAAACATGGCTGCAAACATAAGCGCGGTTCCGCCATTTCCATGTTGGAGATCTAATTTTGCACCCCTTGTAATCAGGAGTTCTGCAATCGGCAGGTAACCTTTAAAGCAAACACCCATCAGCGCGGTATTGCCGCCATAATCTGCAGCATCTATATCTGCTCCTGCATCTAAGAGGATCTCTGCACTTGATAAACGATTATTATAACAGGCGATGATTAACGGGGTATAACCTTTCTCATCTCTGGCATTAACGTTGGCTCCCCTTTTGATCAGCTCTTTTAATACTTCGGTTTCTCCCTGTCTTGCTGCGGGTATAATCAATAAGTCTAAATTTTCCATGTAAACATAACTGTACTTGTAGAAAAAAGGTTTTTATACTTACAGTTTAAATCACGCCAAGATGAAGATTTTGAAATAAATCCCAACACAAGGATCGTCCTCTCGACTGGAGTGCAACGAAATGGAGAGATCTTGAAGCAAATTATTGAAAAGAAGTTTAAAATATTTCTCCAATGATTTTTATGGAATAACTAAAATTCAGGATAATACGGTGTAGAAATACGCTGTCATTCTGAATGTAATGAAGATCTTTCTCTTGTTGGTTGTAATTTCAATCGGCTATTTTGAACAGCATTTTGAATGCTGTATTTCTTTGTTATTGATTTGAATAAAGTACAAAAAAAAAGCTCCGAAGAGCCTTTTTTTTATTCTGTTACCGCTTCCGCATTGACTGCATTAACCGCTATTTCCGTCAGGGCTACATCTGTTGCCTTTTCATTTTCGAGCGTTTGCGTAAGGAGTTCAGCTACATCGTTGTGGCCAATATTCTCAGCAAATACCCTTAAAGTTCCGTAGGTTGCAATTTCATAATGCTCAACTTTTTGAGCAGCCAGGATAAGCCCTGCATCGCGGATCATGGTACCTTTATCAGTATCAGCGATAATTCCGTCAGCTTCTTCCAGTAAACCAGCCATGGCATCACATTTTTTTGCAGTCGCTTTTTCTCCTAAAAGACTAAATACTTCTTCGAGGGTACTGATATGTTGCTCTGTTTCCTGGGTATGCTTTTCAAAAGCGGCTGCCAGTTCCGGACTTGTAGCGGCCTTCTTCATTTTAGGCAATGCTTTAGCAAGATGCTTTTCTGCCCAATAAATATCTTTTAACTCATCTACAAAAAAATCATGGAATTCTGAATTCTCAATTTTTCCTGTTTTACCTGTAGGTTTCGCGGTTTTCTTTGCCGGTGTTTTTGTAGTTGCCATAATTATATTTTTAATAGGTTCTTTATTATAGAACAGGATAAAATTGTGGAAGGTTTTGAGTTTTTTACTTGTTTGTATTTTTCGATACTAAAACCTTTTATTATTTCTTTCTGACCAACGGAGTTCCTCTAAAATTTTTCATTAAAATTGGACTCATCACTAAATTTTAATGAAGCTCACGGTATCAGCTCGGTAGGTATTTCCCAGTTTTTGAAGTGAAGGTTAGGCGGGTAGCTATCTTTTATTAAAACACGTATTAAAACGCGGATAAATTTCGGAAACTAAATAGCAAAATATAGGGTTCTAATAGATAATGGTCAACGACGAAACATCTTAAACATAAAATATACCATGAAAAAACAAGACAGCGGCAGTAAACCAAAACTTAGCGCTAAAGATACGGTAGCGGCTTCTCCGGCCTTGAAAGAGCTCTTTAAAGATGGAATAAGTGATCTTTATTGGGCTGAGAATCATTTGGTTAAGAATTTACCTAAAATGATTTCTAGTGCAACATCACCAGTGCTCAAAGGCGCAATTGAATCACATCTCACTGAAACTAAAGGGCATGTGGCCAGACTTGAAAAGGTATTTGAACTCCTTGGCGAAAAACCCATAGCAAAAAAATGTGATGCGATGGAAGGATTGAGTAAAGAGGGGGAAAGTATCATTGAAGAAACAGAGGCTGGAACAGCGACCCGGGATGTGGGCATTATATTAGCCAGCCAAAAAGTAGAGCATTATGAAATTGCGTCTTACAGCGGGCTTTTCCAATTGGCAACAACATTGGGTTTAACAGAAATTGCAGATTTACTTGAACAGACACTTGCAGAAGAAAAACTTGCCGATGTAAAGCTTAATGATATTGCTCAGAATGAAATTAACTATAAAGCAGCTGAAGAGGCTTAAGAAAGGGGAAAAAATGGCAAAAAAAACAACAGTAAAAGATACCAGTCCGATAAAACAGGACAATGATAAAACAGCAAAACTTGAGGTCTTTGTTGCAGATTCTACCGGTAAAAAACTCACCACCAATCATGGTGTCAAAATAAACGACGACCAGAATTCGCTTAAAGCCGGCGATCGTGGTGCAACATTGTTAGAAGATTTTATATTACGGGAAAAGATTACCCATTTCGACCATGAGCGGATACCCGAGCGTGTTGTACATGCCAGGGGTTCCGGAGCGCATGGCGTATTCAAGGTTTATGAGGATATGTCTGACATTACAAGGGCAGCTTTCCTTTGTGATCCGGGTGTGGAGACGCCTGTTTTTGTTAGGTTTTCAACTGTAGCAGGATCAAGAGGTTCTACCGATCTTGCCCGTGATGTTCGTGGTTTTGCGGTAAAGTTTTATACTCAGGAAGGTAATTTTGACCTTGTAGGTAACAATATGCCTGTATTTTTTATTCAGGATGCAGTTAAATTCCCTGATTTAGTGCATGCTGTAAAACCCGAGCCAGACAATGAAATGCCCCAGGCTGCATCAGCACATGATACTTTTTGGGATTTCATTTCCTTTATGCCCGAATCTGCCCACATGATTATGTGGCTGATGAGCGATAGGGCCATTCCTAGGAGTTACCGGATGATGGAAGGTTTTGGGGTACATACTTTCCGCTTTGTTAATGCATCGGGGGTGGCAAGTTTTGTGAAATTTCACTGGAAACCACTGCTGGGCGTACATTCTGTTGCATGGGATGAAGCGCAGAATATTTCTGGAAAGGATCCTGACTTTCACAGAAGGGATCTTTGGGATGCGATAGAAGCAGGTGCTTTTCCGGAGTGGGAACTTGGTGTTCAGATTGTTGCAGAAGAAGATGAATTTAAGTTTGGCTTTGATTTATTAGACCCAACTAAATTAATCCCTGAAGAGCTGGTTCCGGTGCAACGCATTGGTAAAATGACTTTAAACCGCAATCCAGATAATTTTTTTGCAGAAACTGAACAGGTTGCTTTTCATGTTGGGCATGTTGTTCCGGGAATAGATTTTACCAACGACCCGCTTTTACAGGGAAGGCTGTTTTCTTATACCGATACGCAACTGATTAGACTAGGCGGACCAAATTTTCACGAGATTCCGATTAACAGACCTGTTGTGCCTGTAAATAATAACCAGCGCGACGGCTATATGCGCCAAACCATAAACCGCGGGAAGACCAGTTATGGTCCTAATGGAATAGCTGCAAATGATCCACAACAGGCTACAGCTGCAGATGGCGGTTTTGTAAGTTATAACGAACGTATTGATGCGAAGAAGATCCGTGCAAGAAGCAGGAGTTTTTTCGATCACTTTTCGCAGGCGAGGTTATTTTTTAACAGTCAGTCTGATGCCGAAAAAAACCACCTTACAGATGCCTTAAGCTTTGAGCTGGGCAAGGTAAAAACGGTTGCGGTAAGGGAACGCATGCTTGGCTTACTCAACCATGTTGATAAAGGGCTTGCAGCAGCAGTAGCTTATGCCCTTGGGCTTCACGTTCCTGTTATTCCTTTGGAAGAATTAAATGGCAGTGTGCCGGCAGATGCTGATCCTGCTGATTATAGTCCCGAACAGAAAGAAGGGGAGCTTGCAAAATCGGAGGCATTAAGTATGTCTGGAACGCTTAAGGATAGCATTGCTACCAGAAAAATAGCCATCCTTGCAGCAGATGGGGTAGATGGTAAGTCGCTCAGTCAAGTAAAGGATGCGCTTATTGCTCAAGGTGCAGTTGTGCACATTATAGCGCCAAAACTAGGTGCTATTCTTTCACAGGAAGATCAGCAGATCAATGTAGATGAGAGTTTCTTTACGGCTGCCTCGGTACTTTACGATGCTGTTTATCTTCCGGGAGGAACGAACAGTTCTGCTACATTAGAAGCAGAAGCTAATGCGGTACATTTTCTGAACGAGGCCTTTAAGCATTGTAAGGCAATAGCTGCCGATGCAACAGCAATACAAGTTTTGGAGGCTACCTATTTCTATAAAAAACTTCCGGATGAATATTCGCAGGAAACTGTTCTGCGTGAAGGGATAATGGTTTCAGACGATCTTTCTTCCTTAGTAGAACTGTTTATCAGGATGATTGCCCAGCACAGATTTTGGGACCGGGAAGTGCCGAGAAAAATTCCGGCATAGTATGCCGTTTAATTTTAGGACAATATAATTTAAACATCATTTCAACCAGGTAATTATTCAGCCTGGTTGTTTTTTTTAAAATAAAACCAAACTGCAAAAGGTTTTACTGGTTCTATAATAGCGAGGCATTTTATTCCTGTCCCGTGATGATGCAGCGCGTTTGCAGAGTACTTATACCCTTTGCGGGTAAGTACATAACATATTACATATAAGGGTAGAATTCATCTGCCCGCTAATATCATTTAACAACTTTAAAACTATGGAAAATAAAAAAACAGATATCGAAACGCAGAATGAGGATAAAATAGGGGTTATCCCGGTTTCGCAGATAGAGGGGAGTGATGCCGATACTACTCAACAGGATGATAATGCTGCAGATAAACTGGCTGAACAGGCCGCGAAGTCTGATTCGGATATTGATGAGCAGACTGGTAAAAGCAATACTGACTAAACAGACTATTAATTTATAATGGCTTAATTAACCTGGAAAATTCGTCGTCATCGACCGGAGCAACGCGGAGTGGAGAGATCTTTGGACCTGCAGATGAAGTTTTAGATGGTTTAGTTTTCTTGAACTTTGGGAATGAGCTTGCTGCCTCCAAAACTATTGGCTTATGTTTTTTGTTTTTTTTCTAAAGTGCTTTAATGGAAATCGATATACGAAAGAGAAATATTGGATTAAATTTTAATGAAAACGGGGAAGCTGAAATCAGGCTTTGGGCGCCGTTAGCCGCACAGGTTTCTGTTTTAAAAGTAAATGACAAACTTACTTTAGCGCTGGTTGATGAGGGTTATGGTTACTGGCATTTGCAAACAGACCAGCTCAGAGCACATGATCAATATGCCTTTAAAATTAATCCTTTAACCGGTGGAGAAACACTTGATCGGGCAGACCCAGCTTCTTTATTTCAGAAAGAAGGATCTCAAGGGTGCTCTACGGCATTTGATGTAAATGCTTTTCAATGGACGGATGCTGACTGGAAAGGAGTAGACCTGAATGATCTCGTTATCTATGAGCTCCACACCGGAACCTTTACACCAGACGGAGATTTTGCCTCAATTGAAACTAAACTCGATTATCTGATTGAGCTTGGCATTACAGGTATAGAGATTATGCCGGTTGCACAATTTTCGGGCAACAGAAACTGGGGGTACGATGGCGTATTTCCCTTTGCTGTGCAAAATAGTTATGGCGGACCACTGGCCCTACAGCATTTGGTTAATGCCTGTCATGCTAAAGGTTTGGCCGTAATTTTAGACGTTGTTTATAACCACGTAGGACCTGAAGGGAACTACTTTTCCGATTTTGGTGAATATTTTACCGATAAATACCATACCCCCTGGGGAAAGGCCATTAATTTTGATGATGCAGGCTGCGATGCGGTGCGTAATTTCTTTATTGAAAATGCCTTAATGTGGTTCAGGGATTTTCATATCGATGCCCTTAGATTGGATGCGGTACATGCAATTAAAGATTTCAGCACCGTTCATATTCTGGCGGAGATTAAAACGCATACCGAAAAACTTTCTCAATTTACAGGCAGGGCATACCGATTGATCGTTGAACTTGATTTAAATGATGAATGTTATATCCGGCATCAAAGCCAATATGGCTATGGAATGGATGCCCAGTGGGTCGATGAGTTTCATCATGCACTCCGGGTTTGTGCCGGGCAGACAAAAGACGGATATTATTCAGATTTTAATGGCGTAATAGATCTCGCCAAATCCTATCGGGATGCTTATGTGTACACCGGACAGTATTCTACACATCGGCAGTGCAAATTTGGAATGCCTGTACAACAGGCTTCAGGTGCTAAATTTGTTGTTTTTTCACAAAACCACGATCAGGTGGGTAACCGTATGCTGGGCGAAAGAAGTAGTACCCTGGTTAGTTTTGAAATGTTAAAGGTGATGGCTGCGGCAGTCTTTTGCAGTCCGTTTTTACCCCTAATATTTATGGGCGAAGAATGGGCAGAAACCAATCCTTTCCAGTTTTTTGTGAGCCATAGTGATGAGGAGCTGGTAGAGGCAGTAAGGAAAGGAAGAAAGTCAGAATTTGCAGCTTTCCACAATAATGGAGATACACCTGACCCCCAGGCAGTCTCTACTTTCGAACGTTCTAAACTCGACTGGGAAAAAATAACTGAATCAAACCACCAGATCATGCTCAGTTATTATAAAACTTTGATCGCATTGCGGAAACAACACACCGTAATCGCTAACCTGGATCGGAAAAGTGTACATGCGGAAGCCTTTTCTGAAAAAAACTGCCTGGTGGTAAAACGCTGGAAAGGTAGCGAAGAAATCATTGCCTTTTTCAATTTTTCTAAACAAACACAAACCCTATCCATTGATCCGGCATTTCAACATGCCCCGGTGCTGTTAGATTCTGCTTTAATAAAGTGGAACGGTCCAAGCCAGGAATCAAACAATATATCTGCTGAAGGCCAGATTACTTTATTTTCCGAATCAATTCTTATTCTTTACAAAACAGATGTATAAACCAACTTCTACCTATCGGATCCAGTTTCATAAAAATTTTAACCTCAAATCTCTGGATCAGATCATTCCTTATCTGATAGAGCTGGGGATCGGCACAATATACGCTTCACCAATTTTTGAGGCTATGCCCGGAAGCACACACGGTTATGACGTGGTAAATCCCCTGAAGATAAATCCAAAGATCGGTACCGAGGCCGAATTGATTAAAGTTTCTAAAAAGTTAAAAGCTGCTGGCATCAGCTGGCTCCAGGATATTGTTCCCAACCATATGGCTTTTCATCCAGATAATATGTGGTTAATGGATATACTGGAAAAAGGAAATGAATCTGATTTTGTACATTTTTTTGATATTGATCTGCAAAAAGGAGATGGACGTTTGATGGTTCCTTTTTTAGGTGAGGATCTTGAAGTAGCAATTGCAGAGCAGAAATTAAAGGTACTCGAGATTAAAGGCAAATACTACTTAAGTTACGGCGATTCCAATTGGCCGGTAAATGCGGAAACAGCCAGTACCATTTCAAAACAGAACCTTAATAAAATAAATACCGATCCTACTGCTTTAACAAGGATCGCCCAAAGTCAGCATTATCGCTTGTGCAACTGGCAGGAAACCGATTATAATATTAACTACCGCAGGTTTTTTACTGTCAACGCTCTGGTCTGCCTCAATATGCAACATCAGGAAACATTCGATCTTTATCACCGTTACATTTTTGAATTGATTGATAAAGGCATTTTCCAGGGTTTGCGGATTGATCATGTTGATGGCTTATCTGATCCTAAGGAATATTTGCAACGGCTTAGAAAAGCTGTAGGCAAAGACATTTATATCGTTGTAGAAAAAATCCTCGAAAACGGTGAAGAATTACCTAAAAACTGGAAAGTGCAGGGAAGTACCGGCTACGATTTTTTGGCAATGGTAAACAACCTTTTTACAAATAAAGAAGCAGAAAAGCCCTTTAATAAACTTTATCAGGAAGTAACGGGTAAAAAACTCGATCCATCCAGTCTGATTTACGAAAAGAAAAGTAACATCTTGTTTAAGCACATGCAGGGCGAACTTGATAATTTGTTTGAACTCTTTTTGGCACTTCAACTGGCAGATTTTTCGATCGTTAAGCAAGCTGATCTTAAAAGGGCGCTTGCTGAAATGCTTATCGCCATGCCTGTGTACCGGTATTATAACTATCGCTTCCCACTTACGGAGGCCCAAGCGCTTCATATTCAAGAACTGCTTACACCCATTCTCCATCATAAAAAGCTGGCTAAAGCAGGAGAATTCTTGAACAAAGTCTTTCTTGAAACTCCAAAGCAGGCAAACGCCTCCTACAACAAAAAGTTGAGTCATTTTTTTCAGCGTTGTATGCAGTTTACAGGTCCGCTAATGGCCAAAGGGGTAGAGGATACTGCCATGTTTACCTATAACCGTTTTATAGGCCATGCCGAAGTAGGCGATGCGCCTGATGCTTTTGGAATGGCAGTGCCTGAATTTCATAATGAAATGCATAAACGCCAACAAGACTGGCCATTTAGCATCAATGGAAGTTCCACCCACGATACCAAAAAAGGGGAAGATGTTAGGGCAAGATTAAATGTCCTTAGCGATCTTCCTGATGAGTGGTCTCAATTGGTGCAGCAACTAAAAAAAACTTTCGAATCCTTAAAAAAACAGCATGCGTCTTTTAAGCTATTACATGATAATGATGTTTATTTAGTCCTGCAGACCATTATTGGCGCTTTGCCCTTTCGTGAAGATGATGATCATGAAATCGAAAACCGTTTGGCACAGTTTATTGTAAAAGCGTTACGGGAATCGAAAAAGCGATCAGACTGGGCAAATCCAGATGAAAATTACGAGGAAAAACTCACCAAATTTTCGCAGGCTATTTTAACTGAAAAGCAGGAGAGCAATAGTTTAATCAGAAATTTTTTAAAACACATCTCCGATTTTGCAGTCATCAATAGTTTAGCCCAGCTTGCCCTGAAATTCACTTGTCCGGGCATTCCGGATATCTATCAGGGAACTGAATTATGGGATTTAAGTCTTGTTGACCCCGATAACAGAAGGCCCGTTAATTATGAGGATAGGACGGATCTGATGGCAGCATTTGATGTGCCTGCTAATTTTAAAAAGCTTTGGGAAGACAGGTTTTCGGGAAAGATTAAAATGTGGCTAACTAAAACTTTGCTAAAGATCAGAAAATCTGAGGCCGAAGTTTTTGAACGTGGAGCCTACCTTCCTTTGCAGGTTCAGGGTAAATATAGCCAGCATATTTGTGCTTTTGCAAGGCAATATAAACAACAATGGCTAATTACCGTCGTTCCTTTGGGTTTTGCTAAATGCTGTAAAAATCAAAATGTAGCAGCTGATAATTTTGATTGGAAAGATACCCAGGTATTGTTGCCAAATGAGGCACCTCTTGGGTGGCAAAACCTGCTGACGGGGAAAAAAGAGTACAAAGATCCCCTAAACGAAGGTATCCTGATCAGCCAATTGTTTAACCACATTCAGTTGGCGGTAATTAAGTTAATTCCAGATAATAATCCGCGTTCTGCTGGTGTACTTATGCACATCAGTGCTTTGCCATCCCGTTTTGGCATTGGCGATTTAGGCCCCGGCGCCTATAATTTTGTAGATTTTCTTGCTGCATCACGTCAGCGATACTGGCAGGTTTTACCGATTAATCCAACTAAAAAAGAAACTGGGTATTCGCCCTATTCCAGCAACTCTTCCATGGCCGGAAATATGATGCTGATCAGTCCTGAATGCTTATTTGAACAATCGCTTTTAAGCGAAAGCGATCTCAATGCCTGTATGTTACCAGAAGAAGGGCCTGTAGATTTCGAAAAAGTAGAAGAAATGAAACAGCGAATTTTAAATAAGGCCTATCAATCGTTTAAAATTAGTGGTGACGAAAGCCTGGTAAATAAATTTAATCTGTTTTGCGAAAATGAGCAAAGTTGGTTAGCTGATTTTTCGCTTTATACTTGCATAAAGCAATATTTTAAGGGTAAAGAATGGTTTAACTGGCCAGAAAAATTTAAATTAAAGGATGCCGAAACCATCATTGAATTTGAAAAAAGCAATCAGTCTGAAATTGAAGAAATAAAATGGAACCAGTTTGTTTTTTATCACCAATGGTACAGGTTAAAAGAATATGCAAATGCGAAAGGCATAGGCCTGATTGGGGATCTCCCATTTTACCTCGATTATGATTCCGTTGAAATATGGGCGCAGCGTGAAAATTTTCTACTGGATAAAAACGGAAACAGAACGGAGGTTGCTGCGGTTCCTCCTGATTATTTTAATGAAAAAGGGCAACTCTGGGGCATGCCGATATACAACTGGGAAAAGATGAAAGCGGATGATTTTAAATGGTGGGAAAACCGGTTAAAGAAAAACCAACAGTTGTACAATCTCCTCCGTTTAGATCATTTTAGGGCCTTTTCTAATTATTGGCAGGTTAAGGCCAGTAATGAAGATGCCGTAGATGGTACATGGAAGCCTGGAGCTGGTGCCATATTTTTTAAAACAATGGAAAGGAAATTGGGCAAACTCCCTTTTATTGCCGAAGACCTCGGTGAAATTTCAGCGGATGTGGAACAGTTGAGAAGACAGTTTCGATTGCCGGGCATGAAAGTATTGCAATTTGCTTTTGGCGACGATTTAGCCGGATCGGTGCATATTCCACATCTATTCGATTCGGCAAATTTTATTGTTTATACCGGAACGCATGATAATAATACAACCCTGGGCTGGTTTAAAAATGAAACAGATGCAAACCTTAGAAAACGGCTTTCGAAGTATGTAGGTGCAGCGGTTAATGAAAAAAATATCAATGTCATCCTGATCAGGCTCTGTTATGCTTCAATTGCCAAAATTGCCATTATCCCCATGCAGGATATTCTGCAATTAGACGAAACTGCGAGGATGAATATACCTGGTAAGGCAACAGGGAATTGGACCTGGAGGGCAAATAAGCAATTTATAGATAAGAAAACCATAGACTGGCTGAAAGCAGAAGCCGAACTTTATGGGCGCTAAAAGCTTCAGAAAAAGTTGATCCATTCAGTTAGTGTGATCAATTTATTGCGTAAAAGCATTCTTAGTAACTACTATTTAATTTGTTACTTATAGCCAATCAAACCAGAATAAGCATGGTGAGGGTGATTTATTAAACCAGATTGAATGTTTTTAAAAATGAAAATTACCTAAACCATAGCTGATTTTTCATTGTTGATTATTTAACACCACCGGTGATTTACCAAGGTTTAAACATCAATATCTTAAAATCAATACTATGAAAGCAGCAGTATTTCACAAACCTGGCGATATCCGGGTAGACAATGTTCCCGATCCGGAAATTCTGGATCCAAGGGATGTAATTCTGAAAGTCACCTCAACTGCCATTTGCGGTTCCGATCTCCACATCTTAAGCGGTGCAGTTCCACAAAAAGAACCGTTGGTTATGGGGCATGAATTTATGGGGATTGTAGAAGAAGTTGGTGCTTCCATTACCAATCTTAAGCGGGGCGACCGTGTAGTGGTTCCTTTTCCCATTTCTTGCGGTAAATGTTTTTTTTGTACACATGAGGCATCTCCGGCATGCGAAAATTCGAATTTTAAAAACTATGGCCCTAATGGGGATCTGATGAGCCAAAAAGGCGGCGCATTATTTGGCTATACCGATCTGTATGGCGGATATTCGGGCGGCCAGGCACAATATGTACGGGTACCTTATGCAGATATTAGTCCGCGGATTGTTCCGGCACATTTAAGTGATGAGCAGGCACTTTTTCTGACCGATATTTTTCCTACAGGCTGGTCGGCTATTGACTGGGCACAGCTTAAAGGAGGAGAGGTGGTGGCCATTTTTGGATCAGGGCCTGTGGGTTTAATGGCCCAGAAAGCAGCGTGGATTAATGGAGCGAGCCGGGTAATTGCGATCGATCCGCTTGACTACAGATTGGAAAAGGCAAAAGCTGTAAACAATGTCGACATCCTCAATCCACATAAAGTTGATGTTGTAGCAGCCATCAGGGAAATGACTGGTGGACGGGGAGCCGATGTATGTGTTGATGCAGTTGGCTTTGAACCTGAACGCAGCTTTATAGATAAGGTTAAGGCAACGATAAATTTTGAAAAAGGATCAATCAAAGTCCTTGAGATGTGTTTTGAGGCTGTCCGAAGGATGGGAACCGTATCTATTATGGGCGTTTATGGATCTCCTTATGATAATTTTCCGCTTTTTAGGATATTCGATAAAGGTATTACCATTAAGCAGGGGCAGGCACCGGTACTCAACTATATTGATAAGCTGATCGGGCTTGTAGATGAGGGTAAAGTAGTGCTGGATGATATTATAACCCATACACTTCCCCTTGAAGATGCCGCACGTGGCTATAAAATTTTTGATGAGAAGGAAGAAGACTGCGTTAAGGTCGTTCTAAAGCCCTAATTTATAATGAAACCTGAAGCTGTATCATAAAATAGAATTATTACCCTGAGTGAACTTGTACTGAGCGTAGTCGAAGTGAAAGGACCTGTTTTAGGTGACTTACAAGGCGTTTTGACAGGCTCAATATGACAAATTAGATTGAATTACAATTTATGATACAGCCTCATTTTTTATCCTCTTTTAAACCATTCCTTTTTTATTCTGCTGCTGTTGTTAACTGCTCTTCTCAGTATACTGCAAATCAGCTAATAAAAAGGCTTTTCGAACAAATAGAGAACCATGGAGATTCGACTTGCTTTTTGTACCCATCTTTTTTTTTCGCGACACTTCAAGCCGATAGGGTATGGATTTGTTTTTTGCTGGTTGTTGTGTACATCCTGTCATAAGGAAGATACAGGAGCATATATGGTCACATCGGAAGACTTCTATGAAGTGGCTGTGCCTGAGCACAACTATCAGGAGCTTCTGAATGTGGAACTTTTGAAAGTAACAGCTGATCCGCGTTTTCCTGCACTTGCAAAAAAGAGGGTAGAGCTTTTAAAAAAATACATTCTGGAGTTGAATTTACTGTTAGGAATAACTGGATCTGATTATTCCATTGCTATCAGTGATCAAAACCGTGAAAGGCTTTTAGAATTAAAAAAACTGACAGGAGATAGCTTTAAGAAGGAACTGGTTCGGCTAACTGTTGAATCGGATCAGCAGCTTATCGGATTTCACGTAAATGCGATTTCTTCAGAAGGGGCAAAAGATCCTGCATTAAGGGAGTGGGCCAGACAAAAACTTCCGGTGCTCACCGGGAACCTCTCAGAGGTTCAGGCACTCCATTAGATTGGATAGTTACTCATTGAACTGTAATAGGCAACGAGGCAGAGATTGATCAAAAATTGAATTTATGACCAATTGTTTAAATGAAATCGGTTAAATTTTGCCTTAAAAAAATATCTTAAATGATGTTATTGGCTATTTGGTTTCTACTATTTATAAGCCCTGTAAGTTCACTTAAATTTAGGATGCATTGATTGGGATTGTCTTTTTTATATTGATGGGTTCATATAACTGCGAAATTGTTTCAAACATTTAAATTCTTTATGGAAATTTAAAAAGAATCTTTTGGTTATGTGACTTAGTATTTGAGGGAAATTCGGTCAAATATAAAAATGGTATAAGATTCTTCTTAGAATAAGGTAAATGTCATTAAAATAGCGCTTTTCTAAATAAATTATCAATTTTAAATGGCATCTAAATTAATAATTATATATTTGCAGCCTTGAAAGTAAGCAATGTCTAGGCCTATTATTTAGTGATTTGAATATTACTTATAACTGAGCCATAGGAATAAGGCTTTTTTAATTTTTGAAGATAACCTAAACAACTTGAATGCTTAATTTAGTTCTCTTTGGCCCTCCAGGGGCGGGTAAAGGCACCCAATCTGAAAAACTGATTGCAAAATATCAGTTGGTACACGTTTCAACAGGCGATCTTTTTAGAGCACACGTTAAAGGAGAAACCGAATTAGGAAAAAAAGTGAGTCAATTGTTAGCTGACGGAGAATTGGTTCCTGATGCCATTACAATTGCCATGCTTGAAGAAGAGGTAGATAAAAATCCTGATGCTAAGGGATTTGTGTTTGATGGATTTCCGCGTACCGTTCCGCAAGCAATTGAGCTTGATTTATTTTTAGAGCGTAAAGGCAGTAAAATTGCTGGTGTTATTGCTTTAGATGTTGATCAGGACGAGTTAACAAAACGTATTGCTGAGCGTCATAAAACCAGTGGTCGTCCAGATGATGATGCTGAAAAACTGAAAAAGCGAATTTCAGAATACTTTGACAAAACGATCCATGTATTGCCTTATTACGAGGAGCAGGGAAAGTTGAATAAAGTAAATGGAATTGGTGAAATAGAAACAGTTTATAATGATCTTTGCGCTGTAATTGATCAGTATAAAGTATAAAGTTCAGATAGCAGTATAAAGGAAAGGCGTTAATTAATTCCCGATCCGTTATTCAAAACATAAAAGGAGTTATAATGTTAAAACGTTATAACTCTTTAATTTTAAAGACGTTGTCATTTCAACGTTTCAATAATAAAACATTTCAATATTAAAATATGTCACAGGGTTCGAATTTCGTAGATTATGTAAAAATTTGTTGCCGTTCTGGTAAAGGTGGGGCAGGTTCGGCACATTTACATCGTGATATTTTAACGTCAATGGGTGGCCCTGACGGTGGTGATGGCGGTCGTGGCGGCCACATTATCGTTAAAGGCAGTATTCATATCTGGACATTGTTGCATCTTAAATACCGTAAGCATATCATCGCAGAAGATGGTGGTGCTGGTGGTAGTTCCCATAAATTCGGTAAACAAGGTAAGGATGAAATCTTAGAGGTTCCGCTTGGTACCATTGCCAAAGATGCTGAAACCGGAGAAATCCTTTTCGAAATAACCAAAGATGGCGAAACTAAGATTTTAACAGCTGGTGGCCGTGGAGGTTTGGGTAATGCGCATTTTAAAAATTCTGTTCAGCAAACACCACGTTTTGCACAACCAGGTGAGCAGGGACAGGAGGTTTGGAACATTTTAGAATTAAAAGTTTTAGCCGATGTTGGCCTGGTTGGTTTTCCAAATGCAGGAAAATCAACTTTACTTTCTGTGGTTTCGGCGGCTAAGCCAGAAATAGCCGATTATCCTTTTACTACCATTGTTCCTAATTTAGGTATTGTAAGTTACAGAGGTGGAAAATCTTTTGTAATGGCCGATATTCCTGGAATTATCGAAGGTGCATCAAAGGGTAAAGGTTTAGGATACCGTTTCCTGCGTCATATAGAACGAAATTCGGTGCTGTTGTTCATGGTTCCGGCTGATACAAGCCGTTCTATCAAAGAAGAATATGAAATCCTTAAAAGTGAGCTGGAGTCTTACAATCCTGAATTAATGCAAAAGCCACACGTTTTAGCCATTACCAAATCGGATATGTTAGATGAAGAACTGATGGAAGAAATGAAACAGGATTTGCCAAATATCCCATCGATATTTATCTCATCAGTAGCTGAAAAGAATATTTTAGAGCTGAAAGATATGCTTTGGAAAGCGATTGAAGGATAAGGCAGTTCATTAGTTCAATGGTCAGTTGTTCATTAATTTCTACTGCTGACTAATGACTTTACTATTAACAAAACTAGGCTCTAAAACTGTCTACCGCTAATCCAATCCATTCTTTAAATAACAACTCCCATGTTGTTAAAGCAGTAGCGTTTGGAATAATTAAATTGTCCAATTCAAATTCGGTATTTCCCATAAAATTGGTCGGATAATATTCAATATTACGCTTGGCTTGTTTATCAAAAATTAGTTTTGCCCTTGGGATGTGCCATGCACTGGTAATTACCAGAATTTTAGCATTTGGGTTGTTTTTAGTAATGAGCGCCATGCTGTACCTGGCATTTTCGACGGTATTTCTGCTTCGCTTTTCAATCAGGATTGCAGTATCGGGAATGCCGATCAGTTTTAAGTATTTAAAGGCTAAATCAGCTTCTTTTACTTGTGAGTCTATTATATTGGCGTTTCCGCCACTAATTAATATCTGCTTAATATATCCTTTTTTATAAAGTGCAATTGCCTGGAACAATCTATCTCCTGCCCCATTAAAAGCAATTTCATTATTTCGCTTATTTAAACCCGAGAAACCTCCCAGTACGATGCCAACATCGTATTTTTGGGATTTTGGATAGTCGCCTGATACGTAAGCGTTTACTATTTTGCCAGCAATAAAACCATTGGAGAAAAAGAAAAAGATAATCAAGGTATATAATAAATACCTTTTCCTTTGTTTAGGTTGCTTAGATGCAACTGCAAAAATCAAAAGCACAAAAATCCAAACTATCGGTTTAATGAGGAAAAGCAGAATCTTCGAGAGGATAAAAATCATATGGAGATATTATCCCGTAAAACTAAGAAATTGTTTATAGGTAAAAAGGATTGCATGGATTAATTAATCCATGCAAATGATACATTGATCTCTTTATATTGTTATCCTTGTCCTTCCTCTACCTGACCATTTTCATGGGCATTTTCCAGAATCTCTTTCACATCTGATTTACGTTTTTTAGCAACAGTGTGCTTAAAATGAGGCACTTCATGCTCAACAATGTCTTCTTCAATGGCTTCTACACCAAAAACTTTCTCTTTTAACAGGTTATATTTGTCTTGGAAGCCATAACGCAGGTTTTTGGCCCCGCCAACAATTTTTCCACGCGTGCCTGCACCGCTATCCGGAGCAAATAAAATACTAATTACTGCGCCAGCTGCTAAACCAGCCACTAAGGCAAGGGCTATTTTTGCACTGTTATCCGTTTCGTGCTTTAAATATTTTCCGATTAACTTTCTGTATTTCATATAGTAGTGTTTTTTAAAAGCAACAATTAGCACGTTATAATGTTTCATGTTTTTTGAATTGGAATTAGCATCTTTCTTAACATACAACAACAAGGAGTAACTCCTGATTGAAATTAAGAATTATTGCGAATGACGGGATTGCCCCTGCTGTAAATTCCAACATCTGTTAAAAAAAAGACCAGACTTTTACTTAAGTTTAAAGTTAAAGCACAATATTTGAAATACTAAAATCAATTTACATGGTAAAAGCAACAATAAATCAAGAACATTATGCCTGTTCGGTAACCAATGGTTCTCATGATATTATAGTAGACGAACCTTTAGAGTTAGGAGGAACACACAAAGGTTTTGCCCCGAAAGGATTATTAATGGCCTCTTTAGCTTCGTGTGTAGCCATCACCTTAAGGATGTATGCCGATAGAAAAGAATGGCCAATTGATAAAATCGAGGTGGAAGTAAACATTGATACCGAAAACGGCGAAACGATATTTCTGGAAGAAATTACCTGTACCGGTGTGCTTAACGAAGAACAGAAAATCAGACTGGAAGAAATTGCAACAAAATGCCCCGTCAGTAAAATCCTTGCCGCTGGTCATGAAATCAGATCGAAAGTGCTTTAAGGTACGATGGTGCAAAACTCCTTTACACATTCATAAAAAGCTTTAATACCTTTGTAATCCACAGTGCTCGCTGCGGTAAATAATGTATGCCTACCGAAATAAAATGTTCCAATTGTGCCCATTTTTTTTAGATGGATGAAGCCATGGCCGAAGATTATAAGAAAGAGTTACGTGAGGAGGCGGCTGTGGTGTCAGCTGTTACCAACTGACACTTAAGGATTCCGACCTTCAGGATGGTGGCTGCCAGTAGGATTATTACACGTAGATTTTACTGATAACCAAAAAACAATCAATTTGCGGTAATCATCTTAATCTGCGGGACTATTTTTTGTATTTTGCAGTTTATTGTGCCGGGTCACCTTAACAGATCATAACAGCTGACCGCAGAAAAATATCTTATTTTATAATATCTTAGCAAATACATTAAAAAAGCAAATTTAACAGCATTATTACCATGGCCAGAACCAAAAACCACATCGAACTTCAATTTTTAAGCGAACCCTCTGATGTTAACTATGGAGGTAAAGTGCATGGTGGGATGATGATGAAGTGGATTGATCAGGCTGCTTTTGCCTGTGCCTTGCAGTGGAGCCAAACCTATTGTGTAACGGTTTATGTTGGCGGAATCAGGTTTTTTCACCCGGTTCATATCGGGCATTTGGTTAAAATGGAGGCACGCATTATTTATACCGGTAAAACCAGTATGCATATTGCCGTTGATGCTTTTTCTAAACCAGTAGGTCAAACCGATTTTGTGAAGAATACCCACTGTATTATTGTTTTTGTTGCAGTAGATGACAATGGGCAGCCGAAGGCAATTCCGGCTTTTAAACCCAAAACCGAGAAAGAAATTGCCATGCATGGTTATGCCATTAAATTAATGGAATTGCGTAAAAGTATTGATAAGGAAATGGAGCCGTATATTGTGTAGCGCAGGGCGTGTTGCGTTCAGCGATGCCGTTTTCCACTATCCATTTTTTATCTTATTTCTTCCATTTTGCCTCTGCGACACTTTGCGTAAACTTAGCGCCCTTTGCGGTTAAAAAGAACAGAATCTACTCTACAACCGGTAAACTAAAACAAAACTTGCTGCCCTCACCAATGGCACTTATCACCCATATTTTTCCGTTTTCGGCTTCGATAAAATCTTTAGAAATGGCAAGCCCCAATCCGGAACCCGATTTATTCTGACCATCTGTTGGTACCTGGAAATACCTGTCGAATAGTCTTTTTTGGTATTTTTCGTCAATGCCTTTTCCAAAATCACGGACAGAGAATTCAATAAAATTGTCTTTTTGAAACACATCAATAATTACCTTCGATTTTTCTGAACTGTATCGCAATGCATTAGATAAAAAGTTAACCATTACCCAGGCCGTTTTCTGAATATCGGCATTTACATTTGGTAAGTTTTGGTCGCAGTTAAGCACCAGTTGAATCAATTTCTGTTCAGCCTGGAATTTAACAGCATCAATAGCATAACTCACAATTTCTTCAGGTTTGGTTACGGCAAATGTGAGTTTTAAATTACCTGTTTCTACCTGCGAGAGGTCCAGCAGTTCGCTGGTAATTTTTAACAATCTGTCGCTATCCTCTTTAATGTGGTTAAGTAACTCGTGCTGCTCTTCGTTCATCATGCCCACGCGCTCATCGTTGAGCAATTTCAAACTCATTTTAATCGATGAAAGCGGTGTTTTCAGCTCATGCGAAACGGTTGCAATAAAATTTGTCTTGGCTTCATCAAGCTCTTTAAACTGCGTAATATTTTTTAAGGTGTAAACGCTTCCTGCAGATTTAGATGAAGCAATTAATGTGCTATTGTCTTGCTCTTCATAATTTGGGATGATGATTTCGCGATTTTCCAGCAGGAAATAAGATTCTTTATCATCAGTATAAATTTTTAAGGTATTATCGTTGGTCTCAGGTTTAATAATCCGTTTAAGCAACTCATTTTTTTGTATCAGTTCGGCTACATTTTGACCAATAACCTTGTCTTCATCCAGACTCATCAGTTTTGCGGCCAGATGGTTTAAAAAAAGCACTTCACCCTTCTCATTTAAGCCGATAATGGCATCCTGCATTTGTGCAATAATGGCTTCGATGCGCGACTTTTCGGATTTGATTTTAGATAAGTTACTGTTTTCCCATTCATTTAATTTAACCACCATTCCGTTAAAGGAGTTTGCCAGTTCTGTAAATTCATCTTCGTTTTCGAAATGCAAACGCTGTTTATAATTTTTACGACTGATTTGCTTAATTGCTGCACTAAACTCGGCAAGTGGATTGGCTACAAAACCCGGGAAATTGACAATAAATGTAAAGAGGATGATAAAACTCAGCGTCGCGGCGATCATAATATAGAGGTTTGCCCTTGATGCGGTTTCGTTAGCCAACTCATTTTTATCGTAAATGGCCTTCAAATTTACCTGTTCAATATTTTGTAGTGCAACGCGTAAATTTTTAATGCTATTTTCTTTGATGGTTAACGATTGCGGACTGGTTAATAAGTTAAAAGCCGCTTCTAATTTCTGGAAAGCCACTTTTTCGCCATGTTCGGTAATGTTTAATCCTTCGTTTTGCAAGTTTTCCTTAAATACAGCCAGTTGAGTGCTGCTTAATGGAAGTCGGTTCTGATCGATTACATTCCGCATAGCGGCAACATATTTCAACGATTTATAGTTGTCTTTAAGAATTACCTTCGATTTATTGGAAAGCTCGTTTAAGAAAAAGAGCGCAATTAATCCGAATGATAAAACGATTATAAAGAGAAACCCGAATCCGAGGCGAAGCTTGGTTTTTATTTTCATCTGTTTTTATTTTTTAAATGGTGATCAAGCTATCATGATTTACTTATTTATTGTGAAATTTTGCAAATCATTGATGGTTTCATTGTGTTGTAGTTAACCGCAAAGGGCTAAGAAATTTTCGCTATTAACGTAAGGCAATTTCACTCTTTTTTGTGTAAAAATAGGTTATAATTAAATCTGTTTCCTGATTAACTAAGTTATATAACAAATGTTAAATAAATAGCATCTGTTTAGCCTGTAGTCAATAGCTATGCCAGTATATTGTCTTGTTGTTTAAGTTGTTGTATTTTAGGTTTATAGGGCGTTTTTGTGGTTGTTTAAAGCAAAAAAACCTTTTCATTTTGGAAGGGTTTTTATCAAAATGAAATTTTACTTTTGAAAGTTCAAAGTACTGTTTTTTGTTCCTAAACCTGATTAAAGTGGTAGCTGGCGGCTTCACGCCGACACTACAAACGGAGCAGGACTGACACTCCTATGAAAATGCAGGCTGGGCTTTCCGAAAGAAGATTAAACTATTGTTTTTTGGAAAGCAGGTTAAGTAGCATTTAGGTTGGTGTAGTTCCCGCTGTCCGCTTTACTACGTGCCGCTTTCATCGGGTTTAGGTGGTATGGCGAGTAATAATATTTGGAGTTGCATGGTGCTGAAATAATGCGCCATTACATTATTCTTTGGGTCTTCCAGCACTGTTCTTTGTTTATAAACCTGATCGTAGCGAACACGGAGTGCAACGGAGTAAAGCGAAGAGCAGGGAGAAATGTTCCTATGAAACACAGGTTTGGCTTTCCAAAAGCAAAAAAACATTAGATCTGAATTTTGTTTTTTAGGAAAGCAGGTTTGGAAGCATTTAGGTTGGTGTAGTTCCCGCTGTCCGCTTTACTGCGTGCCGCTTCCATCAGGTTTAGGTGGCACGGCTGGTAATAAGATTTAAGGCTGCAAGGCGCATAAAAATGAATAAAGACTAGAATTTGATAAACTTCTCTATCTGCTCGTTGGTAAACTTAATCGTATCTGGTTGGCTTAAGTTGCCTTCTGTATCTAATTCGGTTTTTATATTCGGAATGTGTAAACGTAAGGGTAAAACATGCAGGTTAATATAGTGGCAAACGCCTGTAAAATGATCTACACCACGTATATTGCCATATTTGCCCGATGAAATGCCCACTAATGCTGCTTTTTTATCGTAAAAACTATCAGGGAAATTAGAGGCATCTATTAATACTTTTAATACTCCCGGGTAACTGCCATTATACTCTGGCATGATGAACAAAAACTTTTCGGTTTGGTAAATCATGTTCTGGATTTCCTGAAAAGCTTCCGATCGTTTGCCATACATATCCGTGTTCAAAACATCTATAGGCAAGTGCTCCAGGCTGAACAGATTGGCATCGGCACCTTTTTCTTTTAGTTGCTTCTGGTAATATTTGGCAACTTTTAGCGTATTGCTATTGGGCCTGTTGGTAGCGGCTATAATTGTGATCATGGATAATTGTTAATAAGATGTGTAAAACCCAAACAAGCTTCTTGCTAAAATTGCCATATAGTTTGTATCTTAGCTGATTGTGAAAAAGGCCGTAAACAACGCAAAAATAGAACTTTTTGCCAATTAAAACGCATAAATAACACAGCCCAAATAAACGTTAAGTAAATTTCGGATACATAGATGAGCAAAATTATTGCATTAGCAAATCAAAAAGGTGGCGTTGGTAAAACAACTTCATCTATAAACCTGGCTGCGAGTTTAGCCGTACTAGAATATAAAACTTTACTGGTAGATGCTGATCCTCAGGCAAATTCAACTTCAGGTATCGGTTTCGATCCCCGGAATATTAAAGACAGTATTTATGAGTGTATCATTAATGATATTGACCCGTTACAGGCCATCCAAAAAACAGATACACCAAATTTAGATTTACTGCCTGCCCACATTGATCTGGTTGGTGCGGAAATCGAGATGATTAACCTCAACAACCGCGAGTATAAAATGAAAGCGGTTTTGGAGAAAATCAAAGATCAGTATGATTTCATTATCATCGATTGTTCTCCATCCTTAGGTTTAATTACCATCAATGCTTTAACAGCAGCTGATTCGGTTATTATTCCTGTTCAGTGCGAGTATTTTGCGTTAGAAGGATTGGGGAAATTACTAAATACCATAAAAATCGTTCAGAACCGTTTAAACCCTGATCTGGAGATTGAGGGTATTTTATTAACCATGTACGATGTGCGTTTGCGTTTATCGAACCAGGTGGTAGAAGAGGTGAGAACGCATTTTCATGAATTGGTTTTCGATACCATTATTCAGCGCAATACACGTTTAAGTGAAGCACCTAGTTATGGCGTTTCGGTCATTATGCACGATGCAAATTGCAAAGGTGCCATTAACTACCTTAACCTTGCCCGCGAAATTGTGAAGAAAAACGGTCTTTTAAAGGAAGAAGAAAACATAGGAACAGCAACTTTATAAATTATAGATGACATCTTTTCAGCGAAAAACAGGTTTAGGAAGAGGGTTAAGTGCGCTTTTAGATGATAGCGAATCTGCTCATCCGCCGAAACAGCAGGTAAATGCTGTGAGCGAAACCGAGCAGATTGGTAATATCAGTCATGTAAGTTTAACTGAAGTTGAAACCAATCCATACCAGCCCCGTACCGAATTTGACCAGGTAGCATTAAATGAGCTTGCCGATTCGATCAAGATACAGGGTTTAATACAACCCATTACGGTTAGAAAACTTGGCGCAAACAAATACCAGCTCATTTCAGGTGAGCGTAGGTTCAGGGCGTCAAAACTAGCTGGTTTAACACAGATTCCTGCTTACATCCGCAGTGCCAACGATCAACAGATGTTGGAAATGGCCCTGATCGAAAATATTCAGCGCGAAAATTTAAATGCCATTGAAGTAGCATTAAGTTTTCAACGGATGATAGATGAGGTGGGGTTAAAACAAGAACAATTAGGCGAACGTGTAGGTAAAAACCGTACCACGGTGACTAATTACCTGCGTTTGTTAAAACTTCCTCCTGCTATTCAGGCTTCCATCCGCGATCAGAAAATTAGCATGGGGCATGCAAGGGCCTTAATTAATGTTGATGGTGTGGACAAACAGTTGTTTATTCACCAGGAAATTTTAGAAAAAGGCTTATCCGTACGTAAAGTAGAA
This sequence comes from Pedobacter alluvionis, assembly GCF_003664035.1. Lineage (GTDB taxonomy): Bacteria > Bacteroidota > Bacteroidia > Sphingobacteriales > Sphingobacteriaceae > Pedobacter > Pedobacter alluvionis. The sequence goes on along the minus strand of NZ_RCCK01000011.1, from coordinate 227,001 downwards.
GAGCTTGTACGTAATCTGCAGCACATACCTTTAAAAGCCGGCGAAAAATCGAAAGAAAAAGCTGTTTCTTTTCAATATCAAAAATTACAGGACGATCTCGCTTCTAAATTTGCTACCCGAGTAAAGTTAAAAGTAACTCAGAATGGTAAAGGAGCGATAGAAATTCCTTTTATGAGCGATGATGACTTAAACCGAATTCTAGAGTTATTAGACTGGTAATGCAAAAGACTAAACTTTTCATACTGGTTGCTGCATTTACATTTTTCCTTGTAAACTTAGCCTCGGCACAGGTTAAGGATACGTTGTTAAAACCTGCAGATACCTCGAAAATTAAATTATCTAAGTCTTTAGATACTGCGGCTAAAAAACCGATGACGAGAAAGGATTCGATGAAAGCCAAGTATGTTAATCCGGGTAAAGTTGCCGGTAGAAAAGCTGTTTTCAGATCGATGATTATACCAGGTTGGGGGCAATTGTATAATATGCAATTGCTAAACGATGGTTATGGTACAAGAGCAGGAAAAAGTCAGTTTTTTCAAAAGCTGTATACCGGCGGCAAAATTGCGGCTATTTATGGTGGGATAACCGTGCTTACCATGTCGTACATCGAAAGTAGCAAACAATATGATTTATCGCTAACAGAATTACAATATCGCGACGCGAATAACGGTCAGCCTGATCCTAACGGTCCTTTTGGTAGCCGTTATTCTACAACAGGCATCACCCAGCGTAAAGATACGTATAGGAGGAATAAACAGATTGTCTTGTTCTCTTACGGTTTGGTTTATTTTGCCAATATAGTAGATGCCTATGTTGCAGCCCGTTTGCATTTCTTCAATATTGACGATAACCTTTCTTTTAAGGTAATGCCATCGATGATTAATACCAATTCGGTATATGGTTTAAATGCAACGCCTGCACTAAAATTATCGTTAACATTTTAAAGCCGAAACCATCGTGAAAATCAATAAAAGGATATTACATTTGAAATTGTGATGATGTGGCAATTAGCTGTTAGGGATAAGGATAAAAAATAAGAACAGAAACTGAAAATAACATAAAGATGAAAATTGCGCTTTTGGGATATGGTAAAATGGGGCAGATTATCGAAAAATTTGCGGTGGAACGTGGCCACGAAATTGTTTTAAAAATAACGATCGATAACCAGGAAGATTTAACCAGACAAAATTTAAAATCAGCTGATGTGGCTATAGATTTTAGTACGCCTGATTCGGTTTTAAAAAATATTGACGCCTGTTTTGATGCCAATGTACCAATAGTTGTGGGTACAACCGGCTGGTATGGCAAACTCCAGGAAGTAAAAAACGATTGCAGCAATAGTAACAATACATTGCTCTACGGGTCTAACTTTAGTATTGGCGTAAACTTATTCTTTAAGCTTAATCAAACTTTGGCAAAGCTGATGAATAACTATCCTGCCTACGAAGTTCAGGTTGAAGAAATACACCATACCCAAAAACTGGATGCGCCAAGTGGTACAGCCATTACGCTTGCAGAAGGGATTGTAGATAACCTGGAAAGAAAACAAGAGTGGTTAAACGAAGTGGTAGGAACTGACGTAGAATTGTTTCCCAAAGCAGAACAATTGTTGATAGAATCGCACAGGATAGAAAATATTCCTGGTACACATACTGTAATTTACAGTAGCGAAGTGGATGAAATAGAAATTAAACACACTGCGCATAATAGGGCTGGTTTTGCTTTAGGTGCTGTGGTAGCAGCAGAGTGGCTGAAAGATAAAAAAGGATTTTTTAATATTACTGATATTTTTGAATAAAGTTGAAAGCGTAAAGCTGAAAGACCAAAGCATAATATAGTCTGTGAAATCACTCAATCTGTGAAATCACACCAAAGGATTACAGATAACAGGTAGCCGATTAAATAAATCGCGAAACCAAAAATAAGATATATGAATTATAAATTCTGGCAACGAAAAAAAGATGCCCCAAAGAAGAAAAAAACTAAAACCCGCGAGTGGGTTGATGCAATTGTTTTTGCAGTAGTGGCTGCAACCATCATCCGCGTATTTTTTATAGAGGCTTATACCATTCCGTCCGGTTCGATGGAGAGATCTTTGCTTATCGGCGATTTCCTTTTTGTGAGTAAAGTGAATTACGGTGCTCGCATCCCGATGACCCCGGTTGCTTTTCCTTTCGCGCATCATACGATGCCTTTAACCACTTCCACCAAAGCTTATTGGGATGGTGTGCAGTGGAAATATCACCGTTTGCCAGGTTTATCTAAAATTAAAAGAAACGATGTAGTGGTATTTAACTTTCCTGAAGGAGATACGGTTGCAGTAGAAAACCAGGCAGAAAGTTATTACGCTTTGGTGCGTAGTATGGGCCGCGAACAGGTGAGGAGCACCTACACAATAGTAGATCGTCCGGTAGATAAACGCGAGAATTTTATTAAGAGGTGTATTGGTATTCCGGGCGATGTAATTTCGATGAGCAATGGTGTTGCCAATGTAAATGGCAAAAATGAGCCTTTAAAGAACACAGGTATGATGCCTTATCGCATCGAGTTTAAAACCATGGACTTTAATTATGCAGCGCTTGATGAATTTAACTTAAATTTAGGTGGTGCACCTGCTATTGCAGATAAGACATACATTTTAGATGCTTCACCAGAAATTGTGGAAAAACTGAAAGCTTTTGATTTTGTGAAATCAGTGACCTTAAGTCCCGATCCTGCCGGAGCCGTTCCGGGTGGCGTTTTTCCAAACGATCCAAACAGGGTTTGGAACAGGGATAACTTTGGTCCTGTTAAAATCCCTTCAAAAGGATGGACCGTGAAAATCGACAGCAATACCATGCCTCTGTATTATAGGGCAATCAGAACTTACGAAGGAAACAAAGTAGAGCAAAAGGCAGGTGTTTGGTATATTAACGATAAGGTTGCCACTACCTATACTTTTAAAATGGATTACTATTGGATGATGGGCGATAACCGCCACAATTCGGCCGATTCGCGTTATTGGGGTTTTGTACCCGAAGATCATATTGTTGGTAAGGCCTTATTTGTTTGGATGAGCTGGGATAGTACTGCATCTTTCCTACATAAAATAAGATGGAGCAGGTTGTTTATGGGAATTCATTAATAAAATATAATTTTTTTAGAAAAAGCTTGCTTTATGCAGGCTTTTTTTTTGCTAAAATTATCTTTTTAAAAAAATTAAAAAGAATAACGCCGTTTTATGTTTTTTTATTAAGTTTGTTATAACTAATCAAACACCAATAATTTATGAATCCCATTATCCAATATAACCATCTGGTATTATAGGAATACCATCAAGCGGAAATCACTTTAATGATCTTATTGCGTTTTAAATCGATTTATCATGAAAATCGAAAATTATTTATGCTATCCAATTTTATTATATCATATTAAATCGTTCAAATTCAAAAAACCAACAAACCCAAACAATTTTATTTAACTAATCTTTTAAACATGAAGAAAATGTACTTTAAATGTTTGAGTGTGCTTTTGCTTACGTTTCTTGCAATTGCAGCTCATGCACAAACTATTATTACGGGAACCGTGAAGGATTCGTCTGGGCCACTGCCAGGGGCGAACGTTTCTGTAAAGGGTACTCAAAAAGCCACACAAACTGATGGAAACGGTAAATTTAGCATCAGCGCTTCGAGTAATGAAACACTTGTTTTCTCTGCTGTAGGTTTCTTACGCCAAGAAATACTGGTTGGTAGTAACAAAAATTTTAATATTTCATTAAAAGAAGATTCAAAATCACTTGAGGAGGTTACAGTAACAACAGGTTTTGGCGTAAAACAACAAACCAGAAAGTTAAGTTATTCAATCCAGGAAGTGAAAGGTGAAGATCTGGTAAGGGCTAACGAGCAGAATATTGTAAATGCTTTGCAAGGTAAGGTTGCTGGTGTGATGATTAATCAGGGCTCTGGTGGCCCTCAATCTTCTTCAAGGATCAGAATCAGGGGTAACTCCTCTTTAAGTCCAAATACACAGCCATTGGTTGTTATTGATGGAGTTCTTATTCAGCCAGGTGTTACGGGTGCAGATTCTTATGGAAACGCACCTCAGGATTTTGGTAATATTATGAAAAACCTTAATGCTGATGATTATGAAAGTATCACTGTTTTGAAAGGTGCAGCAGCAAGCTCACTATATGGCTCAAGGGCTCAAAATGGAGTGCTTTTAATTACCTCTAAGAAAGGTAAAGGCGGCCAAGGTTTAGGTATTTCATTCTCACATACTCAAACCATTGAACAAGCTTACAGAACAATGGATTTACAGAACGAATTTGGTGCAGGTATTAATCCAACTTTTACAAAAGATGCATCAGGTACTCCTGCAGTAGATGGACCTAATTATTTTTGGAGCTTTGGACCTCGGTTTGATGGTAGCCTGGTGAAGGATATTGATGGCAGAATGATCAATTGGAATGCTCAGCCTAATAACCTGTTGGATGCTTATAAATTAGGTAACTATAGCAATTCAAATTTGGCGTTTCAGGGTGGAGATGAAAATGGAACATTCAGGTTGTCTTATTCAAAGTTATATAGCACGGGTATTCTTCCAAACAATAAATTTGATCGTGATGCAATCGATTTTAGGGGATCACGTAAATTTGGTAAAATCTTCGAAATTAACGCTGGTGTTAACTATACAATCAGCAATAGTTATAACCCAGTAAGTCAGTCGAATAATGACAATCCTTTGTTCGCACTTGTATATGGTACTCCAAGAAGTTATGATACCAATTATTGGAAAGATCATTATCTAGATCCGGTTAGAGGTGGACAATTATCTGGTAATGATGATCCTTATGGCTTATCTGGTTTATGGTTTGGCATCTACGAAAAAAATGTTAGGCAACGCGAAAACGTTTTCAGGGGAAATGTAGATGTTAAAGCTAATATTACACCATGGTTAAATGCATTAGTGAGAGGAACTTTAAACCAGGTTAACACAAATGGGGAAACAAAAAATATAGGTAACGGTGTTGGTTTTACTGGTGGTGAATATGCACTAAGTCAATCAAATCAAAAAAGTAGTAGACTACAGTTCTTATTAAACGGTAATAAGAAATTTGGTCAGGATTTTGATTTCAACATGAGTATCGGCGCTGAAACAGCCAGAGACTTTGGAAATAAGTATACTAAAACGAGAACCGACGGCGGTTTAAAGGATCCTGGAAAATTCTTTTTGGGTAATTCTGTAAATAATACGATTGTAGAAAATAGCACAGATGGTAGCCAAAGAACGGATGCAGTATATGCTTATGGCGATCTGACCTATAAAAATATGCTTACCTTAAACTTCAGCGCAAGAAACGATTGGTCATCTACATTAACTTATCCTGACGGCCATGGTGACTACAGTTATACTTATCCTTCAGTGGGTTTAGCCTATGTATTCTCTGAATCATTAAAGAATAAACCTGCTTTTGATTTCCTTTCTTATGGTAAATTAAGGGCCAATTTTGGTTATACAGGTATGGGAACATCGCCATTTACAACCAGTGCAGGTAAATATCAGTTTTTGGGTACTTACACTGATGAGACTGGAAAACAGATGCCTAGATATGGTTACCCAGATTATACTTTGGGAAATCAGGACCTAAAAAATGAATTAACAAAAGAATTTGAATTGGGTACTGAATTGAGGTTTTTTAATGATCGTTTAGGCGTTGATTTTTCATTCTATAAAAAGAATACAACAAATCAAATTTTGTCTTTAGCATTACCTATTGAATCAGGTGTTCAAAAGAAATTATTTAACGCAGGTAATATCCAAAATAAGGGTATCGAAATTTTATTAACGGGTGTGCCGATCAGAACTAAGGAGTTTGAGTGGACTTCTACCATCAATTTTGCAAGAAATAAAAATAAAATTATTTCACTTGCACCTGGCGTAGATTCATACACTTTAGGTTATGCTTTTGGTGCTGATATGACCTCTGTTGCAGTTGCTGGTCAAGAGTATGGTAGCATTTACACTGGTTACGGTTATGCTACTTATCAAGCCACAGATGCACAGGGCAATAACATCGATGATCCTAACAATGGTCAAAAATTGTTAAAAGCCAATGGTAGTTATTTCAGAAGTAGCGATGCGGGGCAGGGTAATAAAAACTTAGGTAGTATGATGGAGAAATTTAATGCAAGTTCTATTAACAACATCCGTTATAAGAATTTTAATTTGGGTTTCCAGATCGATGCTAAAGTGGGTGGTTTATTGGCTTCGGGTACTCATCAATATGGAACCAATTTTGGTGCATTCGAAAGTACTTTGTTTGGCCGTTCTGCTGATTTTGGTGGATTACCAAGAAAAGATGCTCAAGGCAATGTTATTGCCAATGATGGTGTTATTCCAGAAGGGGTTTTTGCTAAAGGAACTCTATTAAATAATGTTAACGTTGGTGGTTTAACATTCCAACAGGCGGTAGATAAAGGATTAGTACAACCGGTTAGTGCGAGGATTTATTATGCCAGACTAACCCAATGGTCTACTGGTATCAGGGAATACTCCACTTTCGAAAATAGCTGGGTTGCGCTAAGAGAAGTTTCGTTAGGTTATACTGTGCCAAAAAGAATTACCGATAAAATTAATTTCAAACAGGTTAATCTTGGCGTAACGGCAAGGAACTTATTCTATATCTATAATAGCCTGCCTGACCATTTAAATCCTGAAGGTTTATTTAGTAATAGTGCCGGTTCTTTCGCCGAATATGGTGGTATGCCGTATGTACGTACATTTGCTTTCTCAGTAAGAGCAGCCTTATAGTAATTTACAGTTAAAGAAATTAAAGAATGAAAACGACAAATAAGATAGCCCTCTTGCTAGTAGCTTTGGTAGGGATTTCAATATCATCATGTAAAAAAGATCAGTTTGTAGAACTGAACACTGATCCATTAAAACTGGATGTGATTACTCCAGAACAGCAGTTTATGAACTCCATTGCGAACATGAATGCTGATCGATTTGAGTGGTACTATGATAATTTTAGGGCCATTATGCCGTGGATGCAAATGACGACCCCTTTAAATGGAAATAGTGTTACTTTTATATCCGATGCCGCAAACTTAAGGAATGTTAGATATGGCACTTTTTATCCAAGAGTAGGAGGTAACTTGGCGGATATGGAACAGCTGATTAAAAAATTACCAGCTGATGAACAGGCTAAAAGAGTATACCAAACAGAAATCGCACGAATTGTTAAAGCATACTATGCTTTTTATGTATCTGATGTAACTGGTAGCATTCCATATACTGAAGCCAACATGGTGAGATATGGGGGGACAGAAACTCCAAAGTATGATACACAACAAGCTTTATTCGATTTATTGGATGCCCAGCTTAAAAATTCGGTAACGGTGCTAAGTACACCACAATCGGTTGGACAGACTTCATTAGGTACAAATGATTTGTTTTATCAGGGTGCTGTTGACAAATGGATTAAAGTAGCCAACTCTACACGCTTACGTATGGCTATGAGATTAATGAAAAGAGATGCAGCTAAAATGAAAACAAAAGTTTTAGAAATCCTTGCCGCGCCGGGTGGTTTAATTAATAGTGCAGCCGATAGTTGGGTTTTTAAGGCCAATGCAACTTATGCTGATGGAGGCGATTGGTCTGCGGCAAATTTAAGGGCTCCAAAACAAGTGGTAGATTTTATGTACACCAATTCAGATCCTCGGATCCGTTTCTTTTACCAGGAAAACTTATTTAGCCAGGAAAATTTCGATGCAGCAAAAGCCCAAAATAAAATTCCTGCTAATGCTGTTTTTGATACCAGAAGATTTTATGGTGTTCCTTCAAGCCCTGATGTTTCATCAAGTCCGGCATTTGCAAACTTCTTTAATAACATCACTATTTCGGTAGTAAGCAATACCGGTCAAAATGTAAATCAAACTATGGATTCTTTATCTTTGCTTCAGCCAAGGCTATTTGCTGCCGGTGAAAACGGAGGTACAGGAATAAATATGTTTCCATTAATTACATATGCTGATGTTTGTTTCATGCGTGCAGAATTAGCTGCTAGAACTGTTACAACAGAATCGGCCGAAGACTGGTATAATAAAGGAGTTGCAGCTTCAATATCTTTTTATGATGATCTGGCCAATAAGGCAAAAATCGTGGATAGAGGTGGCAATTTAAGCTATGTTCCGCTAACAGCTACCGAAATTTCGAATTATATGGCTAAAGCTGACATTAAATATGACGCAGCTAAAGGATTAGATCAGATTATTGGTCAAGCTTATTTAGACTTCTTTAAACAGCCTAATGAAGCTTGGGCTATTTATAAAAGAACAGGTATGCCTAATTCAACTACGGTACTCAAATTAGAGAAAATAATAGCTAGTGGAACAGAACAGGTTATTCCAAGAAGAGCAAGTTTGCCATTCCCTGCACCAACCAATTTAAACTATCAGAATATTGTTGATGCTTACAAATTGATGCAGGCTGATCCCGATTTCGGTCAAGGACCAAGCGATATCACCGGAAGAGTTTGGTGGGACAAAAAATAAAAATTTATTTATATAAATTAACGGAACTCCTAATGTAATTTAGGAGTTCTTTTTGTATTATGAAATTACTTATAACCTTAGCTTTTATAATTTTTTGTGTTCAAACAAATTCTTTTGGGCAGGTTGCCTTACCCAATAAATTGCTTTGGGAGCAAATTAATACTAGCAGTATTGTTGATGTAAACGGTAAAAAGGCGGTTGTATTAAAAAAGAATACTGCATTTATATTTATCTCGCCAGAATGCCCTCTCTGCAAAAATTACATGCTTACATTAAATGAACTAGCTAAAAAATATCCTCAGGTTAATGTTGTTGGAGTTGTGCCCGGAAAAAGTTATACGCTACCAGATATCAGGCAATTTGCTGATGACTATAAAGCTGTCTTTGATATTTATTTAGATAAGAATAAAACATTAACAAAAGTTTTGAAGGCCAAAGTTACGCCGGAAGCAATTGTGATAGATGAAAGGGGAAACATGAGGTATAAAGGCTTAATAGACAACTGGCAGGCAAAACTTGGTGTGAAAAGAAAAGTCATTACAGACCATTATTTAGATGATGTCCTTAACCAAATAAATACACCGAGTTATAAATATATGGAAACTGCTCCTGTAGGCTGCCTTATCAACGATCTTTAGTATGTTTAATAAAATTATTATTGTCTTATTATTTTGCTGTTATTTTAAAAATTCATACAGTCAAAAAGTTGCTTACCATGAGCACATTGCGCCAATAATCCGTAGTAAATGCGCGCCTTGTCACCGTCCGGGAGAGGCCGGTCCATTTTCATTATTAACCTATGCTGATGTTGCCAAAAGAACTTCATTTATAAGAGATGTTGTGTCTTCAGGGTTTATGCCTCCCTGGAAGCCCGATAATCACTACCGTTTGTTTGCGAATGACCGGTCTTTAACTGACAGCGAAAAGAAAACCATTATAAGCTGGATAGATAATAAGGCTCCGGAAGGAGTGAGTAAAAATAGCGAAGCAGAAACCAACAAGCTTATCTCAGGAACTCAATACTCAAGAAAACCTGACATTACATTGAAAGTTAAAAAAGCATTTGTTGTTAAGGGAGATAATGAAGAAAGATTCATTGTATTTAAAATTCCATTCGAAATGACCGCTGCAAAAAATGTTGCGGCAATGGAATTTGTTTCTGCCAATAAGAAAATCATCCACCATGCTAACTTTGCTATACATCCGGTGGCTGATAATATAGATATTAATCAGGCTGCAGATTTTGTAAATCTAACCGACGATTCTAGAATTAATTACGATCAATATTTGCTGTTTAAAAAAGAAATGACCTACTATGGTGGTTGGATACCCGGCACCTCCTTTGAGTCTTATCCTGCCGATTTAGGTTGGGTTATGCCAAAGAGAGGAGTTGTTTTACTAACTGTTCATTATGCCCCCCTTGCTAAAGATGAGGAAGATATATCAGGTATAAATCTTTTTTTTAAAGAAACGCCAATTAAGCGGGTAGTAAATGTAGTGAGTTTAGGGTCTGGTGGAGTTGGGGAAAGTTCTATCGACCCTTATTTTATGATCCAGGCCGATTCTGTAAAAAAATTTAATCTTAAAATTTTAACTCCTCAGGATCAGTCTTTGTTGTATATATGGCCCCATATGCATTTGTTAGGTAAAAGCTTTAAATCTTATGCTGTTACGGCTGCTGGTGATACCATTAAACTGATATCCATCCCTTCCTGGGATTTTAGATGGCAAGAAATATATCGATTTAATAAGTTAATTAAAGTTCCTAAAGGATCGGTACTTACCATAGAAGGTACATATGATAATACAAAGGATAATCCAAGTAATCCCAATAACCCTCCAAAAATGGTATTTTCTGCAAACGACATGAAATCTACAGACGAAATGCTTACTATGTTACTGATATTTCTAAAATATGAAGAAGGTGATGAAAATAAAAGCCTTGATATTTTAGAAAGCCAAAAAAAATAATTAGAAGGAAACTTCAAATGGCAATAGCTTTATTGCAAAAAAAGACAAGTACAAATAAAACTAGCCTTCTGATCTATTATTAAGCATAAATATGTTTTTTTAGTTAAATTTCTGTTATCTGTAAAAATGTATGGAATGCCTCTTTAAAGCATGATCAAATTGATACTTGTAAATGATGATCAGTTATTTATGCTATTGTACTTTAAATTATCTTAAAAACCGGCAATCAACTTTCATATTTTTTTAGTTTAAAAGATTTAATCTATCTTTTTAATTTTTTTAAAAAGATTGCTTTTCTTTTCTTTTTTTTATAGGTTTATAAACCAAATCAAAGAAATGTCAGCAACTACTAAGAAAGCGCAACGATTAAGGGCCGACATCATCAAGCTGCTTTATTATGAAAAAAAATCATCGCTCACCGATTTAAGTAAACGTACCAAAAAAAGCTTGCCTTTAATTACTTCTACTGTAAATACTTTAATAGAAGATGGATTAATAATAGAGCAGGGATTGGCACCATCTACCGGAGGCCGTCGCCCTTTAAATTTTTTATTAAATCCCGATTACAAAAGGTACATCATAGCCGTGGCCATGGATCAGTTAACTAGTCAGTTAACTATATACGATCTGTCCAATAACCAGATTTTGCCAACGCAGCTAATCGATTTAGATATGACCGAGCGTAAAAGTGCCGATACTTTAATTGAATTTATTGACCGTTGCATCAAGAAATCAACAATCGATAAAGAAAATTTATTGGGAATTGGTATTGGTATGCCGGGTTTTGTGAATGCAGAAAAGGGAATGAACTATTCCTTTATGCAAATTGAAAACGATATAAGCCTGCAAGATTATCTCGCTAAAAAATTAAGTTTACCTGTTTATATAGAGAACGACTCGAGTTTGATTGCCTTAGCTGAATTAAATTTTGGTGAAGCAAGAAATTTAAAAGATGTACTAGTTGTTAACATTGGCTGGGGTACAGGTTTGGGGATGATTATTAATGGCAAACTATACCGGGGTAGTAGTGGTTACGCCGGCGAATTTAGCCATATCCCTTTATCTAATTCAAATACCTTATGCTCTTGTGGTAAGCGAGGATGCCTTGAAGTTGAAACCTCTCTTTTGGTGATGGTTCAAAAGGCAGAATCAGCGGTAAAAAATGGAGAAGAAACGAGCTTGAAAGCCCTTTTTAATGACAAAAGTAAAAGTCATGTAGATCATTTTTTAAATGCAGTTGTAAAACAAGATCCTGTAGCCATTTCTATATTAGCTGATGCCGCATTTCAGATAGGTAAAGGATTAGCCACTTTAATCCATATTATGAATCCGGAACGGATTGTATTAAGTGGCCGTGGTGCAAAAGCAGGGAAAATGCTGCTCCCTCCCATACAACAGGCTATTAACGAGTTTTGTATACCAAGAGTGGCCGAACAGACGGAAATTAAGTTATCTACATTAACCGATGAGGCTGAACTATTGGCAGCAGCTAGCTTGATGGTAGAAAATAGCTTATTTGAATAATTAAAACCAAGCAAACAAATGATATCTTTAACTAACTCCCGAGATTATGAGCCAATAAAAAAAGAATAATTAAACCAAATTTGAATCATCTCTTAACTAACAATAACCTAAACAAATTATGAAAAAAATGTACTTAAAGTGCTTAAGTTACTTATGCATCTACCATCTGCAACAGATTACCATTTCCTGACGATGAAAAAACCAATAATGCGACAATTTTTCTGCTGTTGGTGGCAATGTAGGTTCAGAAGTTCAGATTCAAAAGAAAGTTTTTGGATGCCTTATTTGCATAGCTAGCTATTTGATTACACACAATGTCCCGGCCAATTTTTGTTAGGGATTTTTACAACCTCATTATGAAACTAAAAATTTACTTTCTTTTTTGTTTTGTGCTGTTTGCGGTGAATTCGTTTGCCCAGCAGAACGACATTATGCCTCAATCTGAGATTTATGAATGGCCACAAGATGAGGCAGTAAAAAAGAAACTCGATACCTGGCAAGACCAAAAGTTTGGAATGATTATTCACTGGGGGCTTTACGTTGTTCCAGGGATTATAGAATCCTGGTCCATCTGCTCTGAAGACTGGATCGAAAGGGATAGCACTATTAAATACGAAGATTATAAAAAATGGTATTGGGGCCAGAGCGAAAAATTTAACCCAACAAAATTCAATCCTGAGCAATGGGCAAAGGCAGGTAAGGATGCTGGAATGAAATACCTGGTTTTTACCACCAAACATCACGATGGCTTCGCTATGTTTGATACCAAAGAAAGCGATTTCAGCATTGCAAAAGGTCCATTTGCCAACAACCCTAAAAAAGATGTTGCTAAATATGTATTCGATGCTTTCCGTAAGGAAAATTTTATGATCGGTGCTTATTTTTCTAAGCCTGACTGGCATTCTCAATACTATTGGTGGGACAAATACGCTACTGCAGATAGAAATAACAATTACGATATCAGAAAAAATCCGTGGCGTTGGAATATGTTCAAAAGTTATACCCAAAACCAGATTGGCGAGTTGATGAACAATTACGGAAGCATTGATATTTTATGGTTAGATGGTGGCTGGGTTCGTCCAAGGGCTAGTGTAAACAAAGAAGTGCTTTCCTGGGGGGCGCCAATTCCGGAATGGAGTCAGGATATTGATATGCCTAAGATTGCCGCTGATGCCAGAAAAGTACAGCCTGGTTTAATTGTGGTGGATAGAACGGTACATGGCCAGTTTGAAAACTACCAAACCCCTGAACAGAAAATCCCTGAAAAGCAATTGGATTACCCATGGGAAAGTTGCATGACCTTGGGGGGCGCCTGGGGTTTTGTACCCAACGATCAATATAAATCGGCAGGAGAAGTGGTTCATAAATTGGTAGAAATTGTGGCCAAAGGCGGAAGTTTACTTTTAGGTATTGGGCCAAAAGCTGATGGAACGCTGCCTGATAATGTGATTACCAGATTAGAGGAAATTGGGAAGTGGACCAGCAAAAACGGCGTAGCCATATACGGAACAAGGATTACCAAAAACTACCATGATGGACAGAACTGGTTTACGCAAAGTAAAGATGGTAAAACTATTTACGGCATCAGTTTAATTAACAATACGACAAACAAGGAAATTTCATGGCAAGGAAGTATGCCTAAAAAAGGAAGTCTCATTACCATTTTAGGTACCAACCAAAAGGTAAAATGGACATTGAAAGACGGTAAGGTACACTTCAATTTCCCTAAAACAGAGGAGAAAATAGCTTTGACTTTTTCTTTTACACCCGAAACTAATTAGCAATGCCGAAATCAATAAAATACTTATACTTATTGCCCACACTTTTTTTCTCTTGCGGCCTTTTTGCTCAGGTTAAAAAAGGGCAGGTTTTACCTTATAAAAATCCAAAATTAGGTATCGATTTAAGGGTAAGAGACCTGATTTCGAGAATGACACCTGAAGAGAAATTCTGGCAGTTGTTTATGATTCCAGGCGATGTAACCGAAAAGAACAAAGATCAGTTTAAGCAGGGTATTTTTGGTTTGCAGGTAAGTGCAGCTGCACAAGGAAGTGGTAATGCACAACAGATGTTGACTTACAATACCTCCGAAGACGGACTTTCTTTGGCTAAAAAGGTAAATAAGATTCAAAAATACTTTATTGAGGAAACCCGTTTGGGCATTCCAATCATTCCATTTGATGAGGCTTTACACGGTTTGGTTAGGCAAGGTGCTACGGCCTTCCCGCAATCAATTGGTTTGGCTGCAAGTTTCGATACGACTTTAGTGGCCAAAATCGGTACCGCTATTGCAAATGAGGCTAGGGCACGTGGCTTGAGAGATCTTTTGGCGCCTGTAATCAATATGGCAACAGATGTAAGATGGGGCAGGGTAGAAGAAACTTATGGAGAAGATCCATATTTAACAATTGTGCTGGGACATGCTTTTATGAATGCCATAGAAAGGCAGAATATCATTGTTACACCAAAGCATCTTATTGCCAATGTAGGCGATGGTGGACGCGATAGTTATCCTATTGAAATGGATAAACACTTTTTAGAAGAAATCCACTTTCCAGCATTTAAAGACGGAGTTAAAAATGTGGGTATACGTTCAATAATGACTTCCTATAATAGTGTTTTTGGTACGCCTGCAACTTCTAATAAATGGTTGCTTACCACGAAACTGAAAACGGAATGGGGCTTTAAGGGCTTCGTGATTTCTGATGCAGGTGCAGTTGGAGGTGCCAATGTTTTACATTTTACGGCCAAAGATTATAAAGATGCCACAGCACAATCAATTAACGCAGGTCTTGATGTAATCTTCCAGGTAGATTATAACCATTACAAACTTTTTCTACCTGCATTTTTAGATGGTAGCATTCCAAAATCGAGAATAGATGATGCATTGTCAAGGGTTCTGAAAGCTAAATTTGAGCTGGGTCTGTTTGAGCATCCTTACGTGGATGAAAGTATTGCTGAAAAGATGTTAAGCGATCAAAGTAATCGTAATCTGGCCAAAGAAGCGGCTTTAAAATCTTTTGTATTGCTAAAAAATGATAACAATACACTTCCGTTAAAAAGTGCAAAACAGATCCTACTGGTAGGCGAAGACGCCATTGAAGCCAGATTAGGTGGCTATAGCGGTACTGGAAACAATAAGATAAATATATTGGACGGCTTAAAAAACGCAGTAGCCAATAACGTTAAGGTTAATTATGTAAAAGGCAGTAGCCGGGAACTGCAGTCTTATATTCCTATAGATAGCCAGTTTCTTTCTGTCAATCAGAAAGCTGGATTAATGGGAAGTTATTATAAAGGGCTTCACTTCTCCGGGAAACCCGTTAAAGAAGTAAATGATAAGGCAGTTAATTTCAGTTGGACATTATACCCACCAGATGACCAGCTTCAAGTGGATGATTATTCCGTGAGTTGGGCCGGTAAAATTAAGGTGCCGCAGAATGCTGATGTTAATATCGGATTAGAGGGGAACGATGGTTACCGATTATATTTGGAAGACCAATTGATGATTGATAACTGGGACAAAAAGTCTTTCAGTACCAAGACAGTTCCGTTTCATTTCGGGAAAAATAAGGAGTATGCCATTAAGGTTGAATTTTTTGAACCTAAAGGCAATGGTAAAATCAAACTGATTTGGGATTATAATATCAGGAAATCAAACGAAATAGCCGACGCAGTCGCTGAGGCAAAAAATAACGATGCAATTGTATTCGTTGCAGGTATAAAAGAAGGAGAATTTTTGGATCGGGCAATGTTAAATTTGCCAGGCAACCAGGAGTTGTTACTGGAAGAACTCGCAAAAACCGGGAAGCCTATTGTTGTGGTATTAACCGGCGGAAGTGCTATCAATATGCAACCCTGGTTAAATAAAGTAAATGCAGTTTTAAACGTGTGGTACCCAGGCGAAGCAGGGGGAGCTGCCGTTGCCGATATCTTGCTCGGAAAAGCAAATCCATCAGGTAAACTTCCAATTACTTACCCGATTGACGAATCGCAGTTGCCTTTGGTTTACAACCACAAACCCACTGGAAGAGGCGATGATTATAACAACTTAAGTGGCGAACCACTTTTTCCATTTGGATATGGATTAAGTTATACCAATTTTTCTTACAACAATTTAAAGTTTAACCACAAAAGTATTACTAAAAATGAAACCGCTACTGTAAGCTTCGAACTTAAAAATACTGGCAATTACGATGGTGAAGAAGTAGTGCAGTTGTACATGAGACCTTTGTTAAGCAAATTGGCTCAACCTGTCCTTGCACTGAGGGCTTTCCAGAGGATACATTTAAAGGTTGGTGAAACAAAGATAGTTTCATTTAAGCTAGATAAAGAGGTGTTGCAAACACTCAATATTAATAACGTATGGGAAGTAGCTCCTGGGGAATACAGAATTATGATTGGATCATCAAGTAAGGCACTTTATTTAAAAGATAACTTAACCGTTAAGCCTTAAAAAATACCTTCTACAGTTTGGTATAAACGATATCATTAATAGTTGCCGCAGATTCTGGTTAAATCTGCGGCTTTTTTGTTTTTCGTCATTCCTATATGCGCTTTCTAACGTATTATGTTTAAGATTTTGCATCCTGCAAAACTCATTGAGCTAAGATGTCTAAGGTAGTCGTAAAAATTAAAGACTATGCAGGTTAATTAACCACCTTAGACACCTAAGAACATCTAATTCATTAAATAATCCTTTAGGCTTTCACACCATATAACGACATGTAAGCTTATATGGTTCTTAAATGTCTTATATGGTCAAAAAAATAACACTAAATATCAGTTGTTTACATAAACGTCATTATAAGGAGGAACGACGAAGCAATCCTACAACTTTCGCTACTAGCGAGCGCATTAAGATTATTCATCTGTGCAGTTGTTTTTAAAGGCATTTATGAGCTCGCTTTGTTCGGTTATCTTCGTGCCTCGCAATGACGACTTTTCTATTGAAATCTGTCGTTCGTAATTTATTTCAGGATCTAATATCAAAGCTGTAAAATGAATGATAAATTCGATTGGATGTTTTTTGCCACGGAAACACGGAAAACACGAAATTTCCATGCGGTCGTCATCTTGAGGGGTAATTTATTGTATAATAATCAATATGAATGACGGATTTTTTAGCAAATTATAGGCTGTGAGGAATCGTCATTCCCAACTTGATTGGGAATCGTAATGCAGGCGCTTTAAGATTCCCGCCTGCGCGAGAATGACGATCAGTCTATTGGCGTTTGTCATCCTGAGCGTAGTCGAAGGATCTTTAACCTAACTCAGCTATCCCCAATTTCAAAGCAAGTTCATTCAGATCCTTTACCACAACATCGATTAATGGAATACCACTGATCTTCCTTTCCTGCTCAAATTCATGCTCCGGTTCGCCTGGGATGATTACCTTTTTATCAGGATCTATTGTTTTTGCGCTTTTAAAGCGATCTATCCAATTATCTAAATGATCTTTGAAGTCTGCGGCTGGTCTAAAACCATCTACACGCATAGCGCCTAAAAAGTGACCAAGTCCTTCGCCAACCGGATTTGCCGATGGCTCTAGAAAAGCCACAAAAGGCGGCACCCAAGGGCCGTAATTTGCGCCGGATAACACTGCTGATAAAATGTCGACAGTAGCACTTAACCCATAGCCTTTATGGCTGCCGTGATCTTTATCGCTTCCCAAAGGCAAAAGCGAACCGCCGTTTTTTAATTCGTTAGGATCGGTAGAGTGTTCACCGCTTTTATCCTGAACCCAGCCATCAGGAATGCTTTTATTTGCTCTTTGAGCAATTTCTAACTTTCCATTAGCAGCAGCGGCGGTGGCCATATCCACAACTACGGGCGGATATTTTCCTGCCGGGAAAGCATAACACATGGGATTGGTACCCAATAAACGTTCATTGGCATAAGTAGGTGCAACCAAGGGGCTGGCATTGGTCATACTGATGCCGATCATATCTTTTTCTACCGCCATTAAAGCATGATAACCGGCAATTCCAAAATGATTGGAGTTTTTAACTGAAACCCATCCGCTACCATATTTTTCAGCTTTTTCGATGGCGACCTTCATTGCGAAAGGTGCAACCACTAAGCCTAAACCTGCATCGCCGTCTATAGTGGCAGTAGTTGGTGTTTCATGTACGATTTTAATATCAGGCGTGGCGTTGATCCTTTGCTTTTCCCAAAGACGTACGTAGCCACTTAATCGCGCAACGCCGTGCGAGTCGATCCCCCTTAAGTCTGAGCGAATCAATACATCGGTTGCTAAATCGGCATGCTCATCAGAACAGCCCATTTTTTTAAAAACATTATAAGTAAAAGCCCTAAGGTTCGTTTCGGTAAAAGTAATGAAGGTCATGTTAGTATTAAGTGTCAAGATTTGATCCCCGGACTTCGGACTCCCGACTCCGGACTACATTTACGGTAATAAAACAGTGAAATCGCCACCCAATGGTTCGAAGTTTTCTATGCAGGATGAAAGAAAATCTTCTCCGTAATTGACATACATGGGCGCTATATTCAAAGTACGCTCCTGTAAACTTCCATTAGGGAAAAGCCTTTTTTTGACATTATCAATTTGTAATAACGCCATTTCATGTTTCCTTTTTTCTGCCCTGAAAAGTTTTTTTTCAAGGTTGGCCAATAAGTGATTGGCCCGCTGTTTTGCCGTATCAGTTGATACAGAAAGCGTTTTGTCTATTTTATAGGCATTTAGCTTAATCTGATCGAAAATGCTGTTAATGGCCCTGGTTTCATCGGCTAAACTCAATTGAGCGGTGGTATTCCGCTTTACCCAAATGTTTTTTAGTTCTTCAACCGGCAGGAAAATGTCTTCCAAAGAAAAACCTAGATGGTATAAATTCTGGGCACTGCGTTTATCTATCAGTAAAGCCGAATTACGCAATAGTAAAACCGGGAAATCGACCTTGTAGAAATCGAAATTTGCTTTTAATTGCATCCAGTAAGCTACCTCTGCACCACCACCTATATAAGCGATATTAGGTAAAATAACCTCCTGGTACATTGGCCGCATCACTACATTCGGACTAAAACGTTCAGGATGCGATTCGATTTCAGCTTTTAGTGTTTCTTCTGTAAAACTGATATCGGTATGGTTTACAATATATTTTCCTTTTTCAAAGATCAAACGCTCGCGTAAATTATCTATAAGGTAAAAGAAATTAATGTCGCGGCCGTTAACCTGGGTTTTATAGCCAAATTCTTCCAGGCTTTTCGAACTTTCGTCGATGTTTTTAGCACTATTGTGTTGGATAATATCTTCGGTAATGATATTGGCAAATTGTTTTTTTAATTGCGCATCATCTGCGTTCACGATCACAAGGCCATATTTCTCGAATAAATTATTGACCAAAAATCTGGTTGCATCGGCTAAATTATCGTGTTGCAAATAGGCCTGTTCTACCAATTTGGCAATCCGTTTTCCATTTTTGGAAATGCCTAAGTAACCTTTGTATGCCGTTACCGCAGCAGCAACGGTTTTGGTGCTTAATCTTCCGGTGGCACCGTTGGTCTGTTGTATCCAGCTGATGTTCTTTTCATCAACACTTACATGGTTAATTTCATCAAAATCGTGATCTTCAGTTGCCATCCAATAAACCGGAACAAAGTTTTTATCCGGATGGGCCATTTTTAACTCAATGGCTAAATTTATGGTGGTTACAATTTTATAAATAAAATAAAGCGGTCCGGTAAATAAGTTTAACTGGTGACCGGTAGTTACCGTAAAAGTATTATCTAAACCCAAAAGTTCGATATTTTTCGTAACCGATTTATTCGGTTGTAAATGCAGGTATTGATCTTGCAAAACCTGCACTAAGGTAGTCCGGTCTCCAGGGAAATTTCTATGCTCAATTGCGCTGGCTAAACCGGCCATATCGGGACGGTAACTGTAAAAAGCTTTAAGCTGCTCTTCGTCGTTAATATAATCTAGAACCAGTTTTGAAAATGAACCAGTTTCCTGATAGGAAATGTATTTTGCCTGCATAATGAGCGAAAGTAGTGCAATTTAAGGATAAATATAAAGCTACATAACTATTTTACAATTGTTAAATAATTAATAGGCACTTTCTACGGTTCCAGTTTTAGGACAAAATTGGATGTCGAAGTTTGGCTTTATTAATGATATTGATTAAAGGTATATGTTCCCATTGGGAAGTAAATAATGTCCCAAAAATTGTGACTGTCTTAGTAGAGTATCTGTGAAAATTGCCGATAATGAAAAACGGTCTTATACTTGTCGGGATTAAAATTGCATCAGTTGAAATCTCATACAAAAAGCAGAATAGAATTACAGATGCTCAATTTATTTCTTCAAGGTAGCTCCAATTTGCATAAAACAGATATTGGATTTTCGCTTTTCTTTGGGTAATATTAAAGAGAAAAGTCTATTTGCTTTCCATAGTAATATTGTTTCTGAAGTTCGTCATTTGAAATTTCAAAAGCAAAAAAGTCTGTTGCCTTAATCGTATTTCTGTCTTTTAGGCAGATCATAATGCGGATATTCATAAGTTTGGTGGTAATAATAAATTTTCTTAATGCAAATTGAGGCAGGCCTCTAACCGCATATTTTGCTATACCATTTTTATTTAAAATTTCAAGCATTGATTCCGCATGACGTCTTGAGAAGTAAATAGGAATATGTAGGAATGGTCTGCTTGTAGCATAATAAGAGCCTGTAACTCTATTTTTATCATTTATTTCCATAATTGCCCAAAATGGTTCTCCTATATAGGATTCTTCGGGTAAAGCAACCGTTTTTATTCTATCAGCAAACATTTGAGCAAATGTTGGCAGGTCGTCATTATCCATTAAAATAAGTCCGTGTTTTTTACCATACTCTTTTGCCCCCGACTGAAACCCATTTTTAGAAATAAAAATGCCTACAATATTTCTAAAATTATTAAGCGTATCGACAAAAACTTGTATTTCTGATCTTTCAATGGGGCGGTTAGTATTTTTACACTCTATCCCTACCTGATGTATAATGCCTGATTTATCAAATTCGTAAAATAAGTCAAATTCATGCATTTCTCCACTGAGTCCTTGTAGTTTATGCCTTTCCTTGATTTCAATGCCTTCATCTTTTATGTTTAAAATATGAAAAAAAATATACCTGATGTATTCTTCAAATTCTTTTCCAATATTCATATTGCATTTAAGGTTTAATACTTGTTCTTGATTTTAAAATTGCCTAATATATGGCCAATAAAGTAACGGCCAATACTCCGGAGTTTAGCGATGGTAGCTTTTTGAGATAAACCTTTATGCAATTTGGGACATCATAGAAGATTTTTGCCAAACCTCTTTTTAGCGGTTCGTGCTATTACCCATATAAGGCTTAGAATTCGTCCTTACATTAGTCGTTACAGATTTTTTTTTACGTGCTTTTAGAAAATCGCTAAATTCTTTTTCTTCTTTTTCTGTCAAAGTTTCGTTTACGAATACAAAGTCTTTGTCGTCCATCTTTTTGAAATTTATCATAACTTAAAATCTTTAAAATATCTCTTAGCCAAAGTAAATGCTTCTTTAGTATCGATAAACATTCTGTTCCCACCATAAATCTTGGCACCCAATGTCTCCTGGTAATGGGAAACAAGTTGGGTTTTGGCTACAAAGGAAACAATTCCGTCTTAATTTAGTTGGAATGCAGTTTTACAGCAAAAGGCAATTAGATTTCCAGCAACCCCTTTATAAAGCTTGTTTTTTCCCTTGTTGAATTTTGCACTCTCAATTATGTTCATAAAAATGTGGTCGTCTTTGTCGGTAAAGCTTATAAGTCCCTGGATTATAGCTAAATTGTTAACTGTTGTCAATTTGGAAACTTGCTTAGTTTCATCCTTTAACTCATTTTGCCAGTCAAATACCCACTCGCTCTTCTTAATAATTTTGGTATCAAATGCCGTCAATTTTATAATTGATGTATCAAACACTTCGCCTGAAATTGCGTTTTCAATAGAATTTGTAAGCTTGTCAATTACAAAATCAAATTCGGTAGTCTGCTGCTCTTTCAATACACTAATTTACGAAAAATTAAGGCTTTAATCAAATGCTATTGTATTTTGCTTAGGGTATACCTTTGTTGTGTGTATGTGATACATGACTGCCAACGGTTGTCGCTTGGCTGTAGTCGGGGAATAGAATTCTTTAACACTTATAAAATATAAAAGTTAAAATCTTTTAAATAAAAATTATTTTGGGTCTGGTTTAAAACTAACAATTCGATTCTTAAGGATTCTAAACAAAAAAACCGGCCTCGAATAAACAAGACCGGTTTGTAAAATATTTGGTTTAGTGATTTACCATTTTTTTCTGCGTTCGCCGCTTCCGCCTTCACGACTTCCACCTTCTCTACGTCCGCTACCACCAGTGTTTCCACCTTTTTCGTCACGACTACGACCAGAGAAATCTCTGAAACCGCCACCGCTGTTTCCGCCTTCACGTCTTCCGCTACCGCCAGATTTTCTATCACCTCCGCCACGGTAACCACCGCCACCGCCGCTTCTGCGTTCTCCTCCGAAACCGCCGCCGCCGCTACGTCTTTCACCGCCACCGCGTCTTTCACCAGCGCCTTCACCACGACCACCATCTCCGCTTTTCTCGATACGTACCTGACGACCGTTAAACTCAACAGATTTAAAACCTTCAAATACGGTATCAGCAACAGCATCTTCCACTTCAAAGAAAGAGAAAACACCTTTTAAATCGATTTTACCAACGCTTTTGCCACCAATTTTACCATTGTTACAGATAAAAGATAACATATCGCCGCGGGTAAATTCATCTACTGAACCTAAGTTGATAAATAAACGGGTGTAACCTTCGCTACCACGTCCGCGTCTTTCGCCACGTTCACCTCTTTCGCCACGATCGTCACCAACCGCTGCATTTAAATCAGGTGCTTTAGAATAGTAATCTAAGAAACGGTTAAATTCTAATGAAGCAAAACGTTTGATTACATCCTCTTTAGATAAATCTTTAAATTCATCCATTATACGAGGAATGTATTGATCAATTTGCTCTACATTAACCTCTACATTGTGTACTTTATGTACCAGAGAGAATAATTGTTTTTCACAAACGTCAAATCCTGTAGGTAACTCAGCTTTGGTAAATTGTTTACCAATGATGCGTTCCAGCTGACGGATTTTTCCAACTTCTTTAGAGTTGATGATACAGATTGAAATACCTGTTTTACCAGCACGGCCAGTACGGCCAGAACGGTGGGTATAACTTTCAATTTCATCAGGTAAAGAGTAGTTAATTACGTGTGTTACGTTGTTAACGTCGATACCACGTGCTGCAACATCAGTAGCAATTAACAACTGCATGTTACGTTCGCGGAAACGTTGCATTACCTTATCACGTTGTTGTTGCGATAAATCGCCGTGTAAAGCATCAGCATTGTAGCCATCTTTGATTAAGTGCTCTGCAACATCTTGCGTATCCAATTTGGTTTTACAAAATACTACGGCAAAAATTTCAGGGTTGAAATCTACAATACGTTTTAAGGCAGCATATTTATCGCGTGCACGAACAATGTAATATTCGTGTTCGATGTTTACGTTACCTGTATTTTTTGTGCCCATGGTTAATTCAACAGGATTATCCATATAGTTTTTAGCTATACGGCGAACTTCTGCAGGCATGGTAGCCGAGAATAACCAGGTTTTTTTGTCATCAGGAGTAGTTGATAAAATGTCGTTAATGTCGTCCTGGAAACCCATGTTCAACATCTCGTCAGCTTCATCAAGCACAACATATTTAACGTTTGAAAAATCAATCGCCTTACGGCCAATGATATCCAACATACGGCCGGGCGTGGCCACTACGATCTGAATTCCCTGACGGATTTCGCGTAGTTGTTGCATAATGTTCGCGCCACCGTAAACGGCAACAACGTGGGCATTAGCAATGTTTTTAGAAAAGTTTTTAAGGTCGTTAGCGATTTGCAAGCATAACTCACGGGTAGGGCATAAAATCAATGCCTGTGGTTTGTTAACTTTAAAATCGATTAGTTCTAACAGCGGCAAACCAAATGCGGCTGTTTTTCCTGTTCCTGTTTGGGCCAAACCAACAAAATCATTAGTGCCTTCTAACAGTACAGGAATACTTTGCTCCTGAATAGGTGTTGGAGTTTCAAATCCAAGATCCTTTACGGCATTAACGACGTCATCACTTATCCCCAATAATTGAAATGGGTTTGTCATTCGTCTTTTTATTTTTAATTGAGCCGCAAAGGTACGGTTAATATTTTGTATTTTACAGATAATCAGGTAAATAGTTTTTTAAGCTAAATATTTGAAAATAAGGAAGTAAGAGGGGGTGTGAAATGGATGATGGAAAATGAGGAATGGAGGAGGCTTAAATGGAGGTCTTGATTGCAATGGGGGAATTTGCTTTTTGTTTGGAAAGCAGCAGTAACAGGCTTTCGGTTACGGCAGTCCCGTTTTCTGTTTCAATCTTTTTCAAACCTTTCAGGTTTATCAAAAGTATTTTCACTCCAACCGGGTTTAGGTGTCGGGGCAATAGTAGCTATTTACGTTTATTTTTAAATAACCAATTGGGTAGCTCGTCCGTTAAAATTGCTGGAGCAAAAATATCGTTATGGGCCAGATTGTCGAATTCCCAAAATCTGGTTTTGTTTTTATAGCTTACCTCTTCAAAGAATTGCTTGTCGCTATTGAAAGGGTTTTCGGTATCTATATTGCCATGGATCAGCCAGATTGGAATGTTTGCAAGTACATTTACCTGGTTAAATTGAGGTATGCCAGAAATACTGACCCCTGCGGCAAATACATCTGGTTTTAATGCTAAAGCATTAATCACCGAAGATGCACCCATCGAAAAACCGATGAGGTAAATTCTTTTCTCATCAATGTTTAAAGTGTTTTTTAAGCTGTCGATCAGCTGTAAGGCAGTTGTTAAACAGGGTTGTGGTACCGAAGTCAATACATTTCTGCTTCGATCTAACACATAATTCGACGAACGTGAAGGGAATTGTGGTGCCAAAATAAAAGCAGGATATTTCGCCTGTATTTCGTCGCTTGCAAATAGTTTTGCCAAAATACCCAACTGACTGGTATTATCATTTCCAACTGCGTTTGATCCATGAAACACAATCACCAATGGAAGTTTGCCTTTGGTGTTATTGGGTTTTAATAATCGGTATACAATTGCGGTATTGGCTGTGCCTTTGAATGATGCTTTGGCAAAAACATTGGTATTTAAACCTTTGATCTCTGCTATTCTTTGTTTGAGATAGCTTGAATCAGCAGTTTTATCGATTTTGGTTTTTCCGAAAGTGTTAATACGCTTGCTGCAAGATAAGATTCCGAAAATCAAAACCAACGAAAAAGTATAAACGGTATGATTTAACTTAATTTGCATGTTCGTTAGCTGATTTTTCTGCTGAAATTAAAGAATTATCGCAACCTTTCTGCCGAACGGATTAATCTTTCATCTTTATTGATGCCGAAAATGCCCAATACTACAAATAGGATAGCTAGAGCAGGCAAATAGGCGCCAACACCAAAACTTGCACCTTCAATGCCGCCAGGAAGTTTTTGTGCATAAACACTGCACCAGAAAGCAAAACCGATAATTAATATGATCGAAACAATTGCGAAACGTTTCTGAAAGCTACGTTTTCTGAAGTTGAAAATATTTACAAAACAGATAATAGCAATGGCAATATTGGTAATTAACAGGGGTAAAAAGGAGAGTATTTTAAAAGGAGAACCTGCTTTTCCTGCAATAATCTGAAATAAACCACTCGAATATACTGCTGATTCTGTTCCCGCTATTTCTTTGCTTGCAATGGGTAAAAACAGCATTAAAATCAAGGTTAAAGCCGCTAAAAAAAACCAGATTGATTGTATTCTTTGTATCATGAATGTAAAATATATAGCAACAAATCTAGGCTTTTTTGAGAAAAGAAAGAAAGATTAAAGTTCCCGGATGGGAGTATAACTTGATAAGCTGCATTAATTGCTGTTTAGAATGAAAATTTTATGCTGAACGCTAATCGCTCAACGCCAAACGCCCTACTCAACACTTTGCCTTTTGCCTGTTAAACTGTACTTTTGCATCGCTTTGAGTAAAAAAAGGTATTTCATCCAAATCGCTTACGATGGCAGCTTGTATCATGGCTGGCAAACACAACCTAATGCAATCACCGTTCAGGAATTGTTAGATAAGGCGATGTCTGTTTTCTTTAGGCAGCCTATCGAAACTTTGGGTTGCGGTAGAACCGACGCTGGGGTACATGCAACTGATTTTTATGCCCATTTTGATGTTGAAGGTGTAGAAGAGGCTAAGGTTTTAAGCGCAGTAACCGGTATTAATGCCATGCTGCCCTATCAAATTGCAGCAAAACAAATTATTCCGGTGCATGATGATGCCCATGCCCGCTTTGATGCAACCGCCCGCGCTTACAAATATTACATTCACTTTGAAAAAAATCCTTTCAAACTTAACCGGTCATGGTTGGTTAAAGATAAACTGGATGTTGATGCAATGAATGAGGCGGCGGTACTTTTATTAAATTATACCGATTTTTCGTGTTTTAGTAAGTCGAATACCCAAACTTTTACAAACAACTGTAAAATAACTAAAGCTGTTTTCGAAGTAAAGGAAGATGGACTGGTTTTTACCATTCAGGCCGACCGTTTTTTACGCAATATGGTAAGGGCCATTATGGGTACTTTGGTACAGATCGGTAAAAAGGAAATAAATTTAACGGATTTTAAAGCAATAATAGAAAGTAAAAACCGCAGTAAGGCCGGTCAATCGGTACCTGCCTGTGGTTTGTACTTAGTGAAGATAGAATACCCTTATATAGGGTAGAAGGCGGAAGGTGTAGCGGCCGCCATAGAAAACGTGAAATTACAACAAAAAGATAGTATAATTTAAATTTTTAAGACGGTGTAAGGCCTTATACCCTAAACCTTACACCTTAAACCATAAGCATGGCAGTTACAGGCGACGTATATAACACCGGATTACTGAAGCGTATTTTTCAATACGTTAAGCCTTATCGTGCCGTTTTTGTATGGTCGGTTATTTTAACCATTCTGCTTGCGGCTATTTCTCCGGTACGTCCGTTTTTAATTAAGTATACCCTCGATCATTATATTTTAGCAGGTAATTATTCTGGTTTGGTAAATATGACCATGCTGATGATCTTTATGTTGATTTTACAGACTTTGATCCAGTATAACCATACACTTTTAACCAATACACTAGGTCAGTCGGTTATCCGCGATCTTAGGATCAATGTTTTTAATCACATTACCAAACTCCGTCTAAAATTCTTCGATAAAACACCCATCGGACAATTAATTACCAGAACGGTTTCAGACCTGGAAACCATTGCAGATATCTTTTCTGAAGGTTTAATTTCCATGATCGGCGACAGTTTGCAGGTGGTGGTAATTGTATGCGTAATGTTATACACAGACTGGGAGTTGAGTTTAGTGGTGCTATTGCCCATCCCATTGTTAATCATGGCTACCCGCAAATTTCAGAAAGCGATTAAAGTGGCCTTTCAGGAAATCAGGAATGAGGTATCGAACCTGAATACATTTTTGCAGGAACACATTACAGGCGTTTCTATTGTGCAATACTTTGCGAGAGAAAAACAGGAGTACAGAAAATTTTACGCCATTAATAAGCGCTACCGCGATGCCAATATCCGTTCTAACTGGTATTACTCTATCTTTTTTCCGGTTGTTGAGTTAATTTCGGCTATGTCGTTGGGTTTATTGGTGTGGTATGGCGCTAAAAGCATTCTTTCCAAACCACTGGATGTAACGCCTGGAACCATTACACAGTTTATTATTTACCTGGGTATGGTGTTTACGCCAATCCGCCAACTGGCAGATAAGTTTAATACGCTGCAGATGGGAATGGTAGGCGCCGAACGTGTTTTTAAAGTTTTAGACACTGATGAAACTACGCCAAATAATGGTACGCAAAAGCCAGCCAAATTAGATGGAAATATCAAGTTCGAAAAGGTTTGGTTTGCCTATAACGATGAGAACTACGTATTGAAAGACCTTACATTCGAAGTGAAGGCTGGCGAAACCGTAGCCTTAGTAGGTGCTACAGGTGCGGGTAAATCTTCTACTATTAATATCCTGAACCGTTTTTACGAGATGAAAAAAGGAGATATTACTGTAGATAACATTCATATTGAAGATTTTGAGCTGGATTACTTAAGAAGCAATATTGCCACTGTACTTCAGGATGTTTTTTTGTTTTCGGACACCATTTTAAACAACATTACACTCAATAATGCTGAAATTACCATCGAAGAAGTGGTAAATGCTGCCAAAAAAGTTGGTGCACATGATTTTATCGAACGTTTACCGGGTGGCTATCAGTATAATGTGATGGAAAGAGGGGCTACACTTTCTGCAGGGCAGGCACAGTTGATTTCGTTTATCCGTGCACTGGTGCACAATCCTGCTATTTTGGTGTTAGATGAGGCTACCTCTTCAGTTGATACTGAAACGGAATTATTGATCCAGAAAGCCATTGATAATTTAATGGAAGGTAGAACTTCTATCGTAATCGCCCACCGTTTATCCACCATTCAAAAGGCCGATCAGATTATTGTGCTCGATAAAGGTGAGATTAAAGAAAAAGGCACGCATCAGCAGCTGTTAAAATTAAATGGTTACTATAAAAAGCTTTACGATCTGCAGTTCTCATCCAAAGGGATAGCTAAAGTTTAAACGTATTTATTTTCAAGGATTTTCTTAATTTAACGGCTTCTTAAACCCAATAGGAAGATGAAACGGTTAAAATTACTTGCCTTATTCTTGTTTTCGGCTTTAGCCTTGCAGGTTTCTGCACAGCAGAAAAAATACGTAATGGTGATTCATGGTGGTGCCGGCACTATTCTCAAAAGAAATATGAGTCCCGAAAAAGAGGCTGCTTATATTGCTGCCTTAACAAAAGCATTAAATGCGGGTTATGCAGAAATTAAAGCAGGTAAATCAAGCCTTGATGCTGTTGAAGCAACCATTCATGTTTTAGAAAACGATCCTCATTTCAATGCCGGTAAAGGTGCTGTTTTTACGCATGATGGCAAAAATGAGCTTGATGCTGCCATAATGGACGGAAAAACTTTAATGGCAGGCTCGGTTGCTGGAGTAACTACAATAAAAAATCCAATTTCTGCTGCCAGAGCCGTGATGGAAAAATCAGAACACGTAATGATGGTTGGCGCAGGTGCCGATCAATTTGCAAAAGAAGCCGGATTGGAAATTGTTGATCCTAAATATTTCTGGACTAAAGAACGCTGGGATGGCTTACAACAGGCTATTAAAGAAGATTCTACCAAAGCGGTGTTAGATCATGGAAGTAAGAAATCAGAGTTATTTGGAAGTAAAAACCACGATTACAAATTCGGTACCGTGGGTTGTGTAGCGTTAGAT
This sequence comes from Pedobacter alluvionis, assembly GCF_003664035.1. Lineage (GTDB taxonomy): Bacteria > Bacteroidota > Bacteroidia > Sphingobacteriales > Sphingobacteriaceae > Pedobacter > Pedobacter alluvionis. The sequence continues at coordinate 197,519 of NZ_RCCK01000011.1, read as the reverse complement.
AAAGCAGGCAACTTAGCTGCCGGAACTTCAACAGGAGGTATGACAAACAAAAAATACGGACGGGTGGGCGATGCACCGATTATTGGGGCAGGTACTTACTGCAATAATGAAACAGCAGGTATTTCCTGTACCGGTTGGGGCGAGTTTTATGTCCGCAATGTGGTGGCCAAGACGATTTCCGATTTAATGGAATATAAGGGATTATCTGTTGCAGAGGCATCGAAAATTGCTTTAGATAAAGTAGGTAAAATGGGAGGCGACGGTGGTTTAATTGCATTAGATAAAAAAGGAAATATGACTATGCCCTTTAATACCGAGGGAATGTACAGAGGCGCAATTACTGCCGACGGGAAAATTGAAGTCAGTATTTATAAATAAAATTATTTTAAAATTACGCTGTTCAATATTCAATAGCAAGCCAAAACACCTAAAAAAATAAAGATGACATTTATAGAATTTGTAAAGAAAATATTCTCCAATTTAACCTTTCAGGTTTTAATTGCCATCATCATTGGGATAAGTGTTGGTACTTATTTTCCTGGTTTTGCGCCAACTGCAAAATTAATCAGTGAAGGTTTTATTAACCTGATTAGCATGTTAATTGCACCAATTATATTCTTTACCATTGTTTTAGGAATCGCACACATGGGCGATATGAAAAAAGTAGGTAGGGTAGGTGGCAAAGCACTGTTGTATTTCGAAATTGTAAGCACAGTAGCGATTGCAATTGGCTTATTGGTGGCCAATGTTTTAAAGCCAGGTGTCGGAATGATCACTAAGGCTGGCGATGCTACGAAAATTGTAGGTTATGCCGAGAAGGCTAAAGATATGAACTGGGCAGAATTCTTTCTGCATATTATCCCGCATAATGTGATTGCCGCTTTTGCTGAAGGAAACATTTTACAGATTTTGCTATTTGCCATTCTTTTTGGTTATGGTTTGAACAAACTGGGCGGAGAGGGAGCTAGCGTTTTAAATGCCTTCGATAAAATATCGAAAGTGCTCTTCAAAATCATGAAGGTGATTATGCGTTTAGCACCAATTGGTGCTTTCGGCGGAATGGCTTTCAGCATCGGTACCCATGGCCTGGAAAGTTTAGTGGGCATGGCCAAACTAATGGGCTCAGTTTATTTAACCTGCATCCTGTTCATTTTTATTGTTTTAAACGGAATTTGCCGTTACTATAAATTTAGTCTTTGGCAATACCTGAAATATATCCGTCAGGAAATTTTAATCGTGCTGGGTACTTCTTCTTCCGAATCGGCCTTGCCAAGTATGATGCAGAAAATGGAAGCTATTGGTTGCGATAAATCGGTTGTTGGTTTGGTTATTCCTACCGGCTATTCTTTTAATCTTGATGGAACGGCAATTTATCTGGCGATGGCTGTTATATTTCTTTGTCAGGTTTTTCATGTAGATTTAACATTAGGACAGCAAATTACCGTTTTAGGCGTGCTCATGGTTACTTCGAAAGGTGCTGCGGGCGTAACCGGAAGTGGTTTTATCGTTTTGGTATCAACTTTAACTGCGTTAAAAATTATGCCGATTGAACATATTTCCATATTAATCGGTGTAGATCGTTTTATGAGCGAGGCCAGGGCTATAACCAATGTAATCGGAAATGGCGTGGCTACTATCGTAATTGCTAAGAGCGAAAACCAGTTTGACCAGGAGAAATATTTGAAAGCGATTCAACCTGCAACGATAGAAAAAGCAGAGGAGGGATAGTTTGGAGTCGAGCGTTTGGCGTAAGGCGTTCAGGGAGTCGAAAGCAAATGGTTAGTTTGGAGTTATCCTCTCGAAGTCTCACCTGATCCTACTAGCTATCGGATTCATTTCTGGTCTTAATAGCAGGAAAGATGCTGAACTAAATTCAGCATGACGATTCTCTTGATCTCTTGTAATTAAAGCCATGTTTTTAGGTGCATTAGAAAGCCTTCTGCCCTCAACCTTCACACCTTCAACCTTTTTTATGTATCTTTGCAGTAGAAACATGCACACAGCTTGTTTAATTAATCCATAGCACATTGGCTCAAGAAGAACAAAATAACCGCAAAGAAAAAAGCGAGTTACACCCACGTAACAAACACCGTTCGCGTTACAATTTCAAACAACTTATTGCAACTTCAAAAGAATTAAGACGTTTCGTTTTTAAAAATGAACATAACGACGATTCTATCGATTTTGCAGATCAAAATGCCGTTAAAGCACTAAACAGGGCTTTGTTGAAATATTTTTATGATATCCAGCAATGGGATATTCCTCAGGATTTCCTTTGTCCACCTATTCCGGGCAGGGCAGATTATATCCATTATGTAGCCGATCTTTTGGGATCGAGTAATAAAGGGAAAAATCCAAAAGGCGCTAAAATTAATGTACTCGATATCGGCGTAGGTGCAAACTGTATTTACCCGATTATTGGTCACCAGGAATATGGCTGGAGCTTTGTAGGTTCAGAAATAGATCCACTTTCGGTTGATTCGGCAAGACGTATCATTGAAGCTAACAAACCCCTGCAGGGAGCTGTAGAAATTCGTCAGCAATCATCAAAACTGGGTATTTTCAGAGGGATTGTGGGTAGAACAGAGCGTTTCGATGCCGTGGTTTGTAATCCGCCGTTTCATTCTTCACTAAAAGAAGCTGAGCAAGGCACCCGTCAGAAATGGCGTAACCTGGGTGGTAACGAAAAAGAAGTAAAACATGTATTAAACTTTGGTGGGAATAAGGCCGAACTTTGGTGCCCTGGTGGCGAGCGCGCTTTTGTAGAGCAGATGATTATTCAGAGCGAGCAGATCAAAAATCAGGTGTTATGGTTTACATCATTGGTGTCAAAAAGTGCCAATTTGAAAAGTATCTATAGCACATTGGTTAAAGCAAATGCTTTTGAAGTAACCACTGTTCAAATGAGCCAGGGACAAAAAATAAGCCGCTTTGTAGCCTGGACTTTCCATGATGAAGCTGCACAGGCAGAGTGGGTAAAAGGATGGAAAACTGAAGCGAAACCAAAGACAGATAAGCCCAAAGCTGAAGGCAAAAGTCTTTAGTTTGGTAAATAGTAAAGCAAAGCCGGATTAACGATTAAAGTTGGTCCGGCTTTTCGTTTGTATCTTTTTTAGGGATTGTTTCTGGATTTAATTATTCTTTGTCTACTCGTCACCCTGAATTTATTTCAGGGTCTGTTTTGAACTTCGTTAGTCGGAATTTGCAATTCCGATTCGAGAACTAAGGATTTGCAATCCTTTAGGTAAAATGATGAGCCAACAATTGCTGTGTTTTTTGAGGACAGATTTCATTAATGACAGACGTTGTTGAATAGTAACGACACCCACAAGTATAGAAGTCTTTAACGCAAGTAAGAAACTCAGAACTGTACTGCCAACTGAGAATTGTTAACTAATCTTCTTTTAATCCTGCTTTACCCGCATATCATCATTTCTTCTCATAAACAATCAGAATAGTCAAAACATTACCTGCATTTGGGGCAATACCATGCGAACTGCCCGGGCGGGTTAAAATAGCATCACCTGGTTTAACTGCAAAGGTTTTTCCGTTCATCTGCATGGTTCCGTTTCCACTGATCACATAATAAATCTCATCTTCTTTCTGCAAATGGTAACCAATGGAAGAGCCTGGCTTCAGAATCCTTTTGCGGAATGCTGTTTTGAGGCTTTTTGCCTCCCCGAAAAAGTTAAAGCCGATGGTTTTACCTCCACCATTATGTGTTCCTGGTTCTTCTTTGGCTACTTCAACATCGTTTTGGAGGATATATTTAGTGGTATCGCCATTTTGTGCAGATGCTTTAAACGAAATGAAGATTGCAGTAATAACGATTAAAACTAATATGGATTTTCTCATCTTGATATTATTTAGCTTTTTGCTTTGGTCTTTCAGCTTTAAAGGTAAATATAGGCGTTTTGCATGGATGTTGCCACAGGCACCAGCACTTTATTGCTAAACCCGATCACAGTGGTTCCGATTCTTCATCGGAAAGAACGGAGAGCGGGACTGAAGCCTTCCAAAAGAACTGAACTGTTCATTTTCTAATCCTAAGCGATAATATTTTTTGAAAATGAGCGGTCTGTAGTACTTGGCCTTTGAAGCCCTGCCATTCGCTTTACTCCGTTACACTTCGTGTTCGCTGCTGTCAGGTTTATAGCCGAAGGGCCTGCTCCAGGTATGGGGCCTAAAATTATGTGGAGCACTATGCATTACAATAGTCAATTATCGCTTTTAGCTTTAGTCTTTCCGCTTTGGTCTTTCGTATATCAGACTAAAGCTGCCATAAAGCATTTCCTTACATTTTCCTGAAAAAACGGACTAAATAATATGGTTTTAGATTTGAATTCCAGTTCAATAATATTAGCTTTGCACAAAAAAAATATTGATACATGAGCGTTTTAGTAAATAAAGATTCTAAGGTTATCGTTCAGGGTTTTACCGGAAACGAAGGAACTTACCACGCTGAGCAGATGCTGGCCTATGGTACAAACGTAGTTGGTGGTGTAACACCTGGCAAAGGTGGGCAATTGCATTTAGAAAAGCCTGTTTTTAATACTGTTAAAGATGCCGTTGATCAAACGGGTGCAAATGTATCTATCATTTTTGTGCCACCAGCTTTTGCTGCTGATGCAATTATGGAAGCTGCCGAAGGTGGTATTAAAGTTATTGTTTGTATTACTGAAGGTATCCCAACTAAGGATATGATTCAGGTTAAAGAATATATTGCTGATCGCGATGTTACGCTTATCGGCCCTAACTGCCCGGGTGTAATTACTGCTGATGAAGCTAAAATTGGTATTATGCCAGGTTTTATCTTCAAAAAAGGTCATGTAGGTGTGGTTTCTAAATCAGGAACTTTAACTTATGAGGCGGTAGATCAGGTTGTTAAAGCTGGTTTAGGTATTACAACAGCTATCGGTATTGGTGGTGACCCAATTATTGGAACACCAACTGTAGAAGCAGTTAAATTATTAATGAACGATCCTGAAACTCATGGTATCATCATGATTGGTGAAATTGGTGGTGGAATGGAAGCAGAAGCTGCCCATTGGATCAAAGAACATGGTACTAAACCTGTTGTTGGTTTCATCGCTGGTCAAACTGCGCCTCCGGGACGTAGAATGGGCCATGCTGGTGCTATTGTTGGCGGTGCTGATGATACTGCAGCTGCTAAAATGAAAATCATGCGTGAGTGTGGTATCCGTGTTGTAGAAAGCCCTGCAGAAATCGGTGCTGCAATGGCAGAAGAATTAGCAAAATAAGATTTAAAAATCTCTTTATAGAAAAGCGTTTCGATTAAGTTCGGGACGCTTTTTTTGTTTTTTTACCGCAAAGTTCGCGAAGAATGCGTTCGACCACTAAGGCGCAAAGCACACAAAGTTGGGCTTTATTCTTGTTTTTTATTTTCGTCATTCCTGCGCAGGCAGGAATCTTTAATGCCTTTGGTTAAGCTTAACTTTGGGTTAAAACCACTTCACTTTGTATCCTTCTCCTCCAGGAGAGGGACAGCACAAAGACAATACTCGTCAAACTTTGTCAGGGTGAGGTAAACACTACTACATTCTCTCAAACCAGCAAACCAAAGCAGAATCTATAGCGTATATTGAAGTATGAAAACGATGTTAAATAAACTATTTTTGCTTTCTGCTGTTGTTTTAATAACAAGTCTTTCTGCTTGTGCCCAAAAGCAAGATAAGAAAGCTGTAAAACAATCTACGGAAACAGAACAAATCATACCAAAGAAGAAAATGAACTGGAATCCATTAACACCCGAAGAAGAAAGAGTAATTGTAAATAAAGGTACAGAATACCCTGGTACAGGTAAATACGAGCATACAACAGATAAAGGAACTTACACGTGTAAACGTTGTAATGCGGCCTTATATCGTTCAGAAAGTAAGTTTGATGCACATTGTGGCTGGCCTGCTTTCGATGACGAAATTAAAGGTGCTGTAAAGCGTATTCCTGATGCTGATGGTTCCCGTACAGAAATAGTTTGTGCCAATTGTGGTGCGCATCTTGGTCACGTATTTTTAGGCGAAGGATTTACCAATAAAGACACCCGTCATTGTGTAAATTCCATCTCCATGAATTTCGTGCCGGATCAAAAATAAGGTGGATGTAGAAGGGTTAGGTAGAGGCGTATGGCGACAAGCTGTACGCCTTTTTTGATGCACAAAACCAGGTAGTTTTTCCACAAATTATTGATTATAAACTAAATGCTTATATTTGCAGGCTCGATAAAGAAAATTTAGCCTATGAAGTATCTGCTGTTATTAAGTTTTTGTTTCCTGTTTTTACAAGGTAAAGCACAAGATTCTGGTTCATCAAACGAACCTGATAGTATCAAAAAAACAGTTCTCGCTACTTATTATCACAGAAAATTTGAAGGCCGCCGCACCACCAGTGGCGCCAAATACAGGGCAAAAAAACTAACGGCTGCCCACCGTACCCTGCCATTCGGAACCATGATTACAGTAACCAATCCTGATAACGGAAAATCGGTAGTAGTAAAGGTAAATGACCGTGGTCCTTTCTCGAAAAGATTGGCCATAGATTTGTCTGAACGTGCTGCCAAACAGATTGGTATCTATCGCAAAGGCATCGCTAAAGTAAGCCTCAGTTATACAGTTGAGTAATACTCCTTTTAGCTCTTTTTAGGGCTCAAAATACCCCTCAAATTTAAGTTGTTAACAATTATTTTGGCTTACTAAGCGCTTGAAAAGAAACTATTAGCTTTTTTTTCGCTTGAAAATGATATTTGGCTGATCGTTTTTCCCCAGTAATTGAACTGGGTGTTAACAACTTTGGTACACTAAAAGGGGCTACCGTATATATCTTTGTTATAACAAAAAAGCACCTAATAGGTGCTTTTAATTTCTTTAACAATAATAAGCCTAAACAAGTTCACCAGCAAGTGCCTTGGTAAAGCAAATAGAAACATTAAACTTGCAAGTTTAATGGTACATCCTCAAGATGGCATTCTTGGGGATTTTTTATTGGTGTAAACATAGCTAAAAACTTTGCAAAGTTATTTCGAAAGTTTTTAACAAATTTCACAAATTCGTATGTTTTTAGGGAGTATAAAAACGTTTTTTTTATGTTTTATTTTTAATAATATGTCTTATTTTTATTTAAATAGGGTTTTTGAACTCGGGATGTTGAAATTGATAATGAGCTCAGAAATTCACATTTTATAATATTTAAGCTAAATATGTTGAATCGCTGACTTAAAATTATCTTTATAACTTTCCTAGTTAATGCTATAATAATGAATGTTATCTTTTACTTAATCGGTGTAAATGATTTAACAAGATCATGAAAAACTTATAAGGAATATATTATTTAGCGTAAAAGACTTACTTTACTTTTTATAGATATATAAAAACTTGAAGCTGAGAATATGAATCTATCTATTATAGTGATAAAAATATAAGTAATGAAGTTTTATTTCTATGGTTGAGAATACTCCTTTTAGCTCTATTTTACTCTGGTTATATCCTTCAAATTTAAGTTATTAACACTCATTTTGGTTTGCTAAACCCTTGAAAAGAAACGATTAGCTTTTTTTTCGCTTGAAAATGATATTTGGCTGATCGTTTTTCCCCAACAATTGGGTGGGGTGTTAACAACTTTGGTACACTAAAAAGGGCCGCCGTATATATATTTGTTACAACAAAGTTCTTTAACTTCTTGCGCTTGAAAACAAATATAAAAGCTTAGTTTTTAGTAATTTAGACGTACATCACTCTGGTTGAAATTTTAAATTTTCCTAACTAAAATCTCAGTTGTTTGTCAGGCAATAGGGTTAGCACTTTCACAACAGCGTTTTGATAAAAGACATTACAATCATCATATAAAATTGATGAATGCGTGTCTTTGTCGGCTCTGTTAAATAGAATTAAAAATATCAGCGTATGGAACAGGAATTATTACTACAAGAAAACAAAGACAGATTTGTGCTTTTGCCGATTAAGTATCCGGCAATATGGGAAATGTATAAAAAGACCGAAGCTAGTTTTTGGACGGCAGAAGAGATTGATCTTTCTGACGACCAGAAACACTGGGACAATTTAAATGATGGCGAAAGACATTTTATTTCGCACATCCTTGCTTTCTTTTCTGCTAGTGATGGTATCGTGAACGAAAATCTTGCTGTAAACTTCATGAGTGAGGTTCAATTGCCGGAAGCACGTTGTTTTTATGGTTTCCAGATTATGATGGAAAACATCCATGCTGAAACCTACGCCCTGTTAATCGATACTTATATTAAAGATCCTGAAGAAAAAGACCGTTTGTTCCATGCTATTGATACCGTACCTGCGGTAAAAAGAAAAGCAGAATGGGCTTTACGCTGGATCGAAAACGGAACTTTTGCCGAACGTTTGGTGGCTTTTGCTGCGGTTGAAGGTATTTTCTTCAGCGGAAGTTTCTGTTCTATCTTCTGGTTGAAGAAACGTGGCTTAATGCCGGGATTAACTTTCAGTAATGAATTAATCTCAAGAGATGAAGGTTCTCACTGCGAATTTGCATGCTTGTTGTACAGCATGTTGAGCAATAAACTCAGCGAAGAACAAGTGCATGGCATTATCAGCGATGCGGTAGAAATTGAAAAAGAATTTATTACTGATGCATTGCCAGTTGCTTTAATTGGGATGAATGCAAAATTAATGAGTCAATATATCGAATTTGTGGCCGACAGATGGTTACAGGAGCTGGGTTACAAAAAAATCTACCATGCAACCAATCCATTCGATTTTATGGAAATGATTTCATTACAGGGTAAAACCAACTTCTTCGAAAAACGTGTAGGCGATTATCAGAAAAGTGGCGTATTAACCTCTGCTGATAATAATAAACAAGCGTTTTCATTAGACGAAGACTTTTAAGGTAGAGGGTTAAAAGGTAGAAAGTTTTAATCTTGATACCTGATACTCACTACTTGATACTAATAAATAACAAAAATATAAAGCGATCATTAAGTCTTGATACTTAATACTCGCTACTAAATATTAACTAAAAAATCTCATAAAATATGTTCGTACTAAAAAGAGATGGCCGCAAAGAAGCGGTGCAATTTGACAAAATCACAGCCCGCATTCAAAAGTTGTGCTATAGTTTAAATTCAGACCTTGTAGACCCGATTGATGTAGCCAAAAAGGTAATCGAAGGTTTATATGATGGAGTAACCACCTCTGAACTGGATAACCTTGCTGCAGAAACTGCTGCATCGTTAACTACAAAGCACCCTGATTATGCGCTGCTGGCATCGCGTATTGCGGTTTCAAACCTGCATAAAAACACCACTAAATCATTCTCGGGTACGATGAAAATGTTGTACGAATATTTCGACCCGAAAGCGCAGAAAGCTGCACCTCTGATCGCTGATGATGTTTATGAGATTATTGAAAAAAACAAAGATATTTTAGATAGCTCTATCATTTATGACCGCGATTTCGGTTTCGATTATTTCGGTTTTAAAACGTTGGAAAAATCTTACCTTTTAAAAGTTAATGGTCAGATTGTAGAGCGCCCGCAACATTTGTTTATGCGTGTTTCTGTTGGTATCCACAAAGAAGATATCGAAAGTGCCATCAAAACTTATAACTTAATGAGCGAGCGTTGGTTTACACATGCTACGCCAACTTTGTTCAATGCCGCTACACCAAAACCTCAAATGTCGTCATGTTTCTTGTTAACCATGCAGGATGACAGCATCGAAGGTATTTACGATACATTAAAACAAACCGCTAAAATTTCGCAAAGTGCAGGTGGTATCGGTTTAAGCATCCATAACATCCGCGCAACAGGTTCGTACATTGGTGGTACAAACGGTACAAGTAACGGTATCATCCCAATGTTACGTGTATTTAACGATACTGCCCGTTATGTAGATCAGGGTGGAGGTAAACGTAAAGGTGCTTTCGCAATCTATCTAGAGCCTTGGCATGCTGATGTTTTCGAATTCTTAGACTTACGTAAAAACCATGGTAAAGAAGAAATGCGTGCGCGCGATTTGTTCTATGCCCTTTGGATTAACGATTTGTTTATGCAACGCGTTAAAGATAATGGCGATTGGACATTATTCTGTCCACATGAAGCACCAGGTTTGGCAGATTGTTTCGGCGCTGAATTCGAAGCTTTGTATACTAAATACGAAGCTGAAAAACGTGGACGTAAAACGGTTAAAGCTCAGGAACTTTGGTTTGCCATCTTAGATTCTCAGATTGAAACCGGTACGCCATACATGTTGTTTAAAGATGCAGCAAATAGTAAATCTAATCAGCAGAATTTAGGAACCATTAAAAGTTCTAACCTGTGTACTGAAATTATTGAGTATACTTCTAAAGATGAAGTTGCCGTTTGTAACTTAGCTTCTTTGGCATTGCCTCGTTTCGTAATTAACGGTGCTTTCGATCACCAAAAATTATACGATGTAACTTATCAGGCTACTTTAAATCTGAACAAAATCATCGATCATAACTATTATCCTGTACAGGAAGCAGAAAATTCAAACATGCGTCACCGTCCGGTTGGTTTAGGTGTACAAGGTTTGGCTGATGCCTTTATCTTAATGCGTTTACCTTTCGAAAGTGATGAGGCTAAACGGCTAAACAAAGACATTTTCGAAACTATTTATTTCGCTTCAATGACAGCTTCACATGATTTAGCTGTGAAAAATGGTCCTTACCAAACTTTTAAAGGTTCTCCGTTATCAAAAGGTAAATTCCAGTTCGATTTATGGAATGTAACACCAGATAGCGGCCGTTGGGATTGGGATGCATTACGCAAAAAAGTAGTGAAAGATGGTGTGTACAACTCATTATTGGTTGCGCCAATGCCAACTGCCTCTACTTCGCAGATTTTGGGTAACAACGAATGTTTCGAGCCATATACCTCTAACATTTATACCCGTCGTGTATTAAGTGGAGAGTTCGTGGTGGTAAACAAACACTTGTTGAAAGATTTAGTAGCATTAGGTTTGTGGAACAACGATATGAAAAACCAGATCATATTGGCTAACGGTTCAATCCAGGCTATTGATACGATTCCTGATTACATTAAAGAATTGTACAAAACCGTTTGGGAAATTAAGATGCGTAACATCATCGATATGGCTGCCGACCGTGGTGCTTATATCTGTCAATCGCAATCGTTAAACTTGTTCGTAAATGCACCAAATACTTCAAAATTAACTTCAATGCACTTTTATGCATGGGAGAAAGGTTTAAAAACCGGTATGTATTACCTGCGTACACAAGCAGCTTCGCAAGCGGTTAAATTTACAGTAGAAAACCAGGGCGGTAAAGCAATTGAAGCAGTTATTCCTGCTGAAATGACACAAGATCAGGTAGCAGAAGAAATCGTTGACGGACCAGTTTGTTCAATGGAAGAAGGCTGTATCAGCTGCTCTGGCTAGTCTCGCGCAATCGTCATGCTGAATTTAGTTCAGCATCTGTAGGACATAAATCCTGAAACAAGTTCAGGATGACGAATCTAATAATATCGTAAGGTTTTGGGCAAACGCTCAAAACCTTATTTTTTGTCCTTACTTTTGTATCATAATAGGTTTCACCTTAAACCTTACCCCCTTATGCCTTCAACCTTGAAACATAGCAAACACGAAATCATTCCTTGCGAGCGATGTAACAGTGCTATTGAGTGCAAGGCAAATTCATATACCAAGTGCCAGTGCAGTGTGGTGCAGCTCAGCATTAACGAAGTACAATATATCTCCGAACTGTATGATGGCTGTCTGTGTGCGAAATGCTTATTCGAATTGCAACAGGAGTATAGAGAAGAGATTGGCGTGTAACAATTGTGATTTTCGTATCTTTTTCGTTAAAATCATTTGAAAATCAGGTTCCTGTACTTTTGGGTTGGTTCTGGTCCCGCTTTTCCTTCTGCCGATTGAAGAAATCGGCATTCGTGCAATCGGGTTTAGTTAACCTGGGTTCTGCTCTTTTTTGGAAACACATTTATCTCAGGTCGCTTATATTAAATAAATCACTAAAATTGATTTATTGGTGTATCTCAATTCGGACAGTTGTATAGGTCTTAAAAAGGACATATTTTTCTTATTAATTGTAATTTATACAATTAAAATTCCTACAGGTATCAATCAAAACCTAAAAGGTTAGTTTTTGGCCTTTATAAGCGTTCAGTCAGGGTATTCTCCAAAATGTCATCTGTAGGTGGAATTTCGCTTTTGCTAGATCCTAAGTCATTTTTGAGGCCTTAAATTCAATGAAAAATAGTTTGAAAATAAGTGTTAAAAATGGTAACAAAGCACGCCGTTTGATATCTATATCGTGCTTGATAAATGGTTTATCAGGTTAAAAAAAAGAAAAAAATTATAACATTATGGAAGCGCTCATTTCTAATTACTGGTGGGTTTTAGTGGCACTGTTGTGCATCGTTTTATACAAATATATTTTACGTTTCTTATTCGGGATGGTCATCGTACCTGAAGACAGAATCGGGTTGATTACCAAAAAATTCGTGCTCTTTGGCTCTGATCGGGAATTACCCGATGGGCGCATCATCGCGGTTAAAGGAGAAGCTGGTTTCCAGGGAAAAACACTGGCGCCAGGATTGTATTTCGGAATGTGGTTCTGGCAGTACAGCGTAACGATGGAACAGTTTACCATCATTCCTGAAGGAAAAATCGGACTGATTATGGCCAAAGATGGTTCGGAAATCCCAACGGGAAATATCCTCGGGCAGCGGGTAGAATCTGATAATTTTCAGGATGCCGTGAAATTTCTTGATAATGGTGGTCAGCGAGGTAGGCAGACCTCTTATATTACTTCAGGTTCTTATCGTATCAATACCATGTTGTTTCAGGTTTCGGTAACCGATATGATCCGGATCCAGGAAAGCATGGTAGGGATTGTGACCACGCTGGATGGTTTACCGATTGAAGCCAATCAGATCGCGGGTAAACTTGTTGATGGGCACAATAATTTTCAGGATTTTGATGCCTTTATAAAACAAGGCGGTAACCGTGGGTTGCAGCCTCAGGTAATCCTGGCAGGATCTTACAACCTTAATCCATGGGCAATCCAGTTGGAGGAAATCCCTATGACCGAAATTGCAATCGGTTATGTTGGCGTCGTGATCTCATTTATTGGTACCGATGGAAATGACTTAACTGGTGCTGATTTTAAACATGGCAACATTGTTGGTAAAGGCTCGAAAGGCGTTTGGTTAGAGCCACTTGGTCCTGGTAAATATCCGATTAACAAATACATTATGAAGGTAGAGTTGGTACCCACAACCAATTTGGTGTTAAACTGGGCATCTGCACGGAGTGAGGCGCATAATCTGGACAAAAACCTCTCAACCATTACCGTACGTTCTAAAGATGGTTTCCCTTTCAATTTGGATGTAGCGCAGATTATCCACGTACCTACTACAGAAGCACCAAAGGTAATTGCCCGTTTTGGAAACATGGTTAACCTGGTTTCGCAGGTTTTAGAACCCACAATTGGTAACTATTTCCGTAACTCGGCACAGGGGAGTGATGTAATTGCTTTCTTAAGTACCCGAAAAGAGCGCCAAGAATCGGCAAAAGAACATATCCGTAAGGTGCTTGACGAATATAACGTAAATGCGGTTGATACGCTGATCGGTGACATTGTTCCGCCAGAATCGTTAATGAAAACTTTAACCGACCGTAAAATTGCGGAAGAGCAAAAAGTGACTTATGAAACCCAGAAACAGGCACAGGAAACACGTCAGGGGATGGAGAAAGAAACTGCCATCGCAGATATGCAGAAAGATATCGTAAAGGCACAACAAAGTGTAGAGATTGCCGAACGTACCGCCAGTGCAACCGTAAAAAAATCGGAAGGTGATGCCGCTGGTGTAAAACTCGCAGTAGGAGCAGAAGCCGAGGCTACAAAAATGAGGGCACATGCTGAAGCAGAAGCAACCAAAGCAAGAGCACAAGCCGATTCGGAAGCGATTAAGTTACGTGCATCAGCAGAGGCAGAGCAGATTTCGTTAACCGGTAGTGCCGAAGCAGGTAAAATTCTGGCCGTAGGTAAATCAACCGCCGAAGCTTACGAACTTGCTGTTAAAGCTTTGGGTGGCGAAAACTTTACCCGTTATAAAATTACCGAAGAATTATCAAAAGGTAATGTGAAACTGATCCCTGATGTACTGATTGGCGGTAATCATGGAGGATCAGCTATGGATGGCTTATTAGGCTTAAAACTGATGGAATTAATGGATCCTCAGGCACGTAAAGAAGTGGTAGCGGTTGCAGAAATTGTAGAAACTAAAGCTAAACCTAAAAAGGATAATATCAACCCTTAATCTGGTTAATCAGATTGGAAAGCCTCGATGGAATCGGGGCTTTTTCTTTTTATTAGTTAATGATCCTGGTTGGTGCTTTGTCGGTTGGTGGGTTATCGTTAATGGTTGCAATAACCATGCTATCTAAACGGGATAGAAATGGCAGCCTCCGATTTAAGCACTTATCTTTGTTGTTTTATGGCGTGCTTGCTTGTTTCACAGGTTTCATCGGAGCTATAATGTATAGCCCGACTGACAAACGTTTGAAATGCTGCATTTGCTTTTCCTAGAAATAGAAAAACAATTACATAATTATGCCGTTCTACTTTTAAACAAAATAGTAACTTTGCAACCTAATTTAGAATGACTGAATTTTTAATGATTGAATGATGTGAAATTCACTCATTCTACCATTCTCTCATCCAATAATTTTAAGAAATGAAGAAAGTAAAAGTTGGCTTAGTGCAAATGAGTTGTACTAAAGATAAGCAAGAAAATTTAGATAAAGCGATTGCGAAAGTAAGGGAAGCGGCTGCAAAAGGGGCACAGATTGTGTGTTTGCAGGAGCTTTTTACTTCTTTATATTTCTGCGATGTTGAAGATTACGACAATTTTGACCTGGCAGAAGCTATTCCTGGTCCTTCTACGGATGCATTGCAGGTTGTAGCCAAAGAATTGGGTGTGGTAATTATCGCTTCATTGTTTGAGAAACGTGCCGAAGGTTTGTATCACAATACCACCGCCGTTTTAGATGCTGATGGTTCATATTTAGGTAAATATCGCAAAATGCATATTCCTGATGATCCTGCTTTCTACGAAAAATTTTACTTTACCCCAGGCGATTTAGGCTATAAGGTTTTCGAAACCAAATTTGCTAAAATCGGTATCCTGATCTGTTGGGATCAATGGTATCCTGAAGCTTCGCGTATTACAGCCTTAATGGGTGCCGATATCATGTTCTATCCAACTGCAATTGGCTGGGCTACTGATCAGGATGAAGAAACCAATCAAGATCAATACAATGCCTGGCAAACCATTCAACGCTCACATGCAGTGGCGAACGGTGTACCGGTGGTAAGTGTAAACCGTGTTGGTTTTGAGCAAGATGGCGCTATGAAATTCTGGGGCGGAAGTTTTGCTACAAATGCACAGGGCAAATTGCTCTACTTAGGCTCGCACGATCACGAAGAAACCGAAGTGGTAGAATTAGATTTATCAGAGTCTGATTTCTTCCGGAAACACTGGCCTTTTTTAAGAGATAGAAGAATTGATTCTTACCAACCGATTACGAAAAGGTATATTGATGGGGATTAAGCGGAAAGGTTAAAGACCAAAGCTTAAAGCGAAAAACTATGGATGATAGTTTATTTTATTTAATAGATCTCTCCATTGCGCTGCGCTTCATCCGATAGCTATCGGATCGAGATGACGACCATCCAAATCCATGGTTCGTGTCCTCACGGACCATTCATTTATAAATTAAAATTAGATGTCAAACTTTCCTCCAAGAAAAGATTTAAATATCAATCAGTTCGATTATTCTCCAAAGAAGCAAGGTTATGCTTTCCCTGCCGAATGGGCTAAACATGAGGCAACCTGGTTAAGCTGGCCACATAAAGAAGCCTCTTGGCCAGATAAAATCGAGACTATTTACGAACCATATTGCCAATTTATCAAAGCTGTTGCCGAAGGCGAAAAAGTGCGTATTAATGTTAAGGATGAAGAAATGAAAGCTTTTGCCATTTCAGAATTGACAAAAGTAGATGCCGATTTAAGCCAGATCGAATTTTATTTCAATGAAACCAATGATGCCTGGTGCCG
This sequence comes from Pedobacter alluvionis, assembly GCF_003664035.1. Taxonomy (GTDB): domain Bacteria; phylum Bacteroidota; class Bacteroidia; order Sphingobacteriales; family Sphingobacteriaceae; genus Pedobacter; species Pedobacter alluvionis. Next base: position 181,397 of record NZ_RCCK01000011.1, on the reverse strand, counting down.
CGATCACGGTCCAGCATTTTTGCTAAAAGGAAATGAAAAGGCTGTTGTAGATTGGGGTTACAATGCCTGGGGCGGAAAATATCCTCCATTTGACCTGGATGATGTAATTCCGACAAAGATTGCCAAACATTTCAATCTCCCTTTATTTACTCCAGATATTGTAATGGAAGGAGGTTCGGTAGAGTTTAACGGCGCAGGTACGGTTTTAACCACCACAGCTTGTTTGTTGAATGAAAACCGCAATCCGCATTTAACCAAAGAGCAGATCGAAAAGTATTTGCTTGAATATTATGGACAGGACCAGGTTTTATGGTTAGGCGATGGAATTGTAGGTGATGATACCGATGGCCATATTGATGATATTACTCGATTTGTGAACGAGGATACGGTTTTAACGGTTGTAGAAAGCAATCCGCTTGATGAAAATTATATCTTATTACAAGAGAATCTGGAGGCCTTAAAAGCCATGAAGCTGAAAGATGGCAGACCATTGAACATTGTTGAATTGCCGATGCCATCACCAGTAATTTACGATGATACACGTTTGCCTGCATCTTATGCGAACTTTTACATTGCTAATGTTGCGGTGATTGTGCCAATTTTTGATGATGTAAATGACCAGAAAGCTTTAGATATTATCCAGGGCTGTTTCCCTGATCGCAAAGTGATTGGAATCAACTCAGTCGATATTATTTGGGGATTGGGAAGTTTTCATTGTTTAAGTCAGCAGGAACCAGCGTTATAATTTATTGATATGAAACTGAGCAGAATAATTTTATTTGGTAATGATATTGGTGCCCTAAAGGTCTTTTATCAGTCTATTTTTAATTTTTCGTTAATAGAAGAAATTGAAAACGAGTGGCTGGTTTTTAACGCGGGAGTCATCGAAATTGCTTTTCATCGGATTGGGGAATCATTCAGAAATGAGGACTCTTTTCGTGCAGAAAGTAATGTGAAACTAGTTTTTAGTATTGAAGAAGATATTGAAGAGGTTCGAAAACGACTTATAGAAAGAGGTGCAAAAATGAAAGATATCAAATCTTTTGAAGGCATTGATTTTCTTTTTTGCGATGGGGAGGACATAGAGGGGAACATTTTTCAGCTTAGCCAGAAAAAAGCATAATCTTTTATTGCTATAAATTATAACTTTACAACATTAAAATATTTCAACTTTACAACATTTCATAATGAAATTATTAGAAGGAAAAACAGCATTAATTACAGGCGCATCTAAAGGAATCGGCCGGAAAATAGCAGAGAAATTTGCCGAACAGGGCGCTAATGTAGCTTTTACATATTTATCATCAGTAGAAAAAGGTGAGGCTTTAGAGCAGGAATTACAAAGCTTCGGAACAAAGATTAAAGGTTACCGTTCTGATGCTTCTAAATTTGCTGAAGCTGAACAATTGATCAATGATATCGTAGCCGAATTTGGTACTATTGATATCGTAGTGAATAATGCGGGCATTACTAAGGATGGTTTATTGATGCGCATGAGCGAAGAAAACTGGGATGATGTGATTAATATCAACTTAAAATCAATCTTCAACGTAACCAAGGCCGCTTCTAAAATAATGATGAAAGCCCGTAAAGGTGTTTTTATCAATATGGGTTCTATTGTGGGTACTACAGGTAATGCCGGACAAGCTAATTACGCTGCATCAAAAGCAGGTATCATCGGTTTTACCAAATCAATTGCTAAAGAATTAGGTTCTAGAAATATCCGGGCCAACGTGGTTGCACCAGGATTTATCCGTACCGAAATGACAGATATTCTTGATCCGAAAGTAGTTGAAGGTTGGGAAAAAGATATTCCGTTAAAACGTGCCGGAGAGACTGAAGATATTGCAAATGTTTGCGTGTTCCTGGCTTCAGATATGAGTGCTTATGTAACTGGCCAAACTTTATCTGTTTGCGGCGGGATGCTGTAGGGAGGTAGAAGGTATGAAGGTTTAAGGTGGAGGGTTTCCTCCAGTTTTATATAAATATAGAGAAGTCAGGTTTTAATGGTCATTGTGCTATGGAAAACCTGACTTCTTTGTTATTTTACAATATACTTCCCTTTAGCTTCACTCACATTCAGCTGGGTTTTATTCTTTTCAAAAGCTGAATATCCTGCTTGTAATGATTTCCATAAATTTGCCTGCGCTGGAAATTGAGCAACGTATTTTTTCATATTTCCTTCCGTCATTTTGAAAGGATAGATGTTAACAGGAATCTTTTCCTGACCAGCATTTCTGGCTTCAACTCCCAAAACATATACTTCTTTAATTTTTTCATCTGTTAAAGGAATGCAACCAACGGTAACACAATTGCCGTGGATATAGATATCACTTCCAGGTTTTCTATTTTTTCCCGTTCGTGCATAATCTACAGTATTTGGATAATTCACGCCCAAGGAAAGATGGAAATTGCTCATCGGGTTAAAAACATTAATGTAATAAAAACCTTCTGGCGTTTGTCCATCGCCTTCAACCACTTTCGGGCCAATGGTGCCAGAATGCGCACAAAAATCATAAGTTCTGAACAAAGAATAGGTTCTAGCCGAATTATTCTTTAACCACACTTCAAGTTTGCCTTCCGTTTTATAAGCATTGATCACCATGGAGAATTTATCTCCATAACCACCGGCCTGAACAAATTTTCTCAATGTTTCCCATTTTTCGCTGTATGCTTTCTCTACTCTTTCAAATTTGATTTGAGTGGCTTTAAAATTATTTTGGGCATTCACCATAAGGCTTAGAGATAGCAGAAATGTTAGACAGATTATTTTCATAAGGATTGATTTTGTTAAAACTAACGAATTTATCTTTTTTAACCGCAAAGGCCGCTGAGATTTCCTTATTACGATGGCGCAAAGGTCGCTAAGCTTAAAAAATGAAGGGTGCACATTATCTTTGCGATACTTTGCGTAAATTCTTTGCGCACTTTGCGGTTAATAACCTTGAAAATTTCCTCAAAATTACCATCTTTATAAAAGTATGAACAGTTTTTTTTCAGGTACATCTATTTTGTTTTTTCTCGGTTGCCTGGCGCTGGGCTTATTCTACGCCTGGTTGTTGTATCGCGGCAACAAAAATTTAGATAAAAAACTTCAGTATGGTTTAACAGCATTGCGGATTATCGCAGTAACCACCATTGCATGGTTAATATTTGCTCCCCTCATCAAAACATTAAATTATACATTAGATAAACCGGTAATTATTATCGGACAAGATAATTCTCTTTCTATTGGTCAGGTTAAGGCAACAGGTTTCGACCAAAAATTATACGAACAACATCTTAAAGCTTTACAAGATAAACTATCAGACAAATACGAGGTGAAAACGCTTCACTTTGGCGATCAGGTAGCCGATGGTTTCGATTTTAAAAATCAGGGTAAATTAACCGATGCTTCCGCTTTTTTTAAGAAAGTTAGAGACGAATACACCAACAGAAATGTTGGTGCGATAATTTTAGCCACTGATGGTATTTTCAATCACGGTGGAAATCCGCTTTACAGCATCAATCAGATCAATGCGCCGATTTATACCATTGCCCTGGGAGATAGTATCCCGAAGCGGGATGTGCTGATTTCGAATGTGAATTACAGTAACATTGTATACCTGGATGATGATTTCACGATCGAAGTTCAGGTTCAGGCCTTTCAAAGCAATGGCGAAAATACGCCTTTAACTGTTAGTCAGAATGGAGCAAAGATTGAAGAGCAAAACATACCGATTAGTGGCAATTCTTTTGTTAAAACGGTTCCTGTTAAAATCCATGCCGGTAAAATTGGTGTGCAGAAATACACTATTCAATTGGGTGCGTTAAAAAATGAAATCACTACACGAAATAACGTTCAGACCTTTTATGTGGAGGTGATTGACGGCAGACAGAAAGTATTGCTTGCAGCGGTTGCACCACATCCCGATTTGGGCGTGTTAAAAGAAGCTATTTCACTCAATAAACATTACGAAGCTAAACTTGCCCTGGCCGATGATTTAAACGCAACAGATCCATCCAAATTCGATTTAATCATCTTATATCAATTGCCCGATGTCCAAAACATTTCATCCATCTTTTTAAAGAAATTAGCTGGTTTGAAGAAGCCTGTCTGGTATATTTTGGGTGCACAGAGCAATGTAAATGCTTTTAATCAAATTCAAAATCAGGTCAACTTAGGCGCTGCTAATGGTTCTATTCAGGAAGTGTATGCTGATTTTGCCAATGGTTTTACCAGTTTTAATCTAACTGAAGAAGATAAAAAACAGTTTTCAACTTTCGATCCTTTGCTTGGTCCCTTTGGAAGGTTGACCGTAAACGCAGGGGCAACACCCGTTTTCAATCAGCGTATTGGCAAAGTGAGTACCCAGCTACCATTATTGTTCTTTGCAAATGAAAATGGCTTAAAGGCAGGTTATCTGATGGGAGAGGGGCTATGGCGCTGGAAACTTTCAGAGGCTGAAAATGAAAGTAATCAATCGGTTTTAAATGATCTGATTTCAAAAACGGTTCAGTACCTGTCTGTAAAAGATGATAAACGAAGATTTAAGGTTTTTACCTCTAAATCGGCTTACGATGAAAATGAATCGATCCAGTTTAATGGCACGCTTTATAATGATAATTATCAACCTGTTAATGAGCCGGAAGTTAAACTTTTGGTAAAAAATGAAGCTGGAAAAGTATTTAACTATATCTTCTCTAAAACAGAAAATGGCTATCAATTAGATGCAGGAACCATGGCCGCTGGCAATTATTCTTACCTGGCTAATGCAGAACTGGGAGGAAAGAAATTCACCGCTTCGGGCAGTTTCTATGTAAATGCACTGATTGCAGAATACCAACAGACAACTGCCAATCACCAGCTTTTAAATACGATGTCTAAACAAAGCAATGGCAAGTTGTTTATGCCCGAAAACCTGCTTAAAATAGCTGACGAGATTGCTAAAAACGAGAACATTAAAACCATCAGTTACGAAGATCGCAAGTACGATGAACTAATTAGTATGAAATGGTTATTTGGCTTAGTGCTGATCTTATTGAGTACAGAGTGGTTTTTAAGGAAAAGAAATGGAGAGCTTTAGTTGATGTGCAGTCAGATGTTACCATCTGACTGGTAGATTGTTTTTTTGCAAATAATGATGATATTCAATTAATTCGAAACGTGTCAGATGGAACATCTGACACCACGATACAAAAAGTACAATAATTATGGGGTTAAGAAACAGAAGCTCATTTCTGGATAAAAAGTGTTTTTTTGTTACCACCAGTTGTTACAAACATTTAAAACTACTTGAAAGTGATTCGTGCAAATTGATAATTGCCAATAGTTTAAATTTTGTCACTTTAAAATATAAGATTTCAATTCTTGGCTATGTGATTATGCCTAACCATTTCCATGTTTTGTTCCATTTTAATGATGAAAATAAATTGTCGGATACTATGCGTGATCTGAAAAAGTTTTGCGCTTTTGAAATAAGAAAATATCTTGAATACAATAAAAGCCCACTACTAAATTTGATAAGAGTTGAAAATGATAAACAGGTTTTTAAAATTTGGGAAGATAGATTTGATGATGTTTGGATTGGAAGTAAAGAGCTTCTCGAAATTAAATTAGAGTATATTCATCAAAATCCATTACAATCTCATTGGAATTTTAATGAGTATCCTGAAGATTATAAGTACAGTAGTGCTGCGTTTTATTTAGGTAATTTAGAGAATGCTATTAACATCACCGATTATAGAGATATTTTTGATTGATAGTCCTGGGTGGTGGATGTGCAGTCAGATGTTACCATCTGACTGATAGATATCTTCTTGTAAATAATTGAAGGTGTTTTAACTTTGATAGTGTCAGATGGTAACATCTGACACCACGGAAAAACTAACCTAGTGCCATTCATCCCTATACACGAACTTGGGCATGTGCCATTCGAAACGGATGGAAAGTAAGCGTAATGCTAATCCAATAGCAGCAGCCGAAATGGTCGCCAACATCTCACTTCCATGAAAATGTTCTATGCCGATATAAATGGCGCCGGTAACTATCGCTGCACTGGCATAAATTTCTTTTCTAAAGAGAAATGGAACTTCGTTACAAAGTACATCACGAAGTACCCCACCGGCACAACCGGTAATCATTCCGCTAAACAGTACAATTAAATAAGGCAAATGGATTTGCTGCGCTACCTGACAACCAATGATAGTAAATACCACTAAACCCAAAGCATCAAGGTAAAGAAAAAGCTTTTTGAGTTTAGTCATAATAGAGGCGATAAATGCCGCCAGTAAAGCCGCTACCGCTGTAATCACTAAATATTCCGGATGTTCTACCCAGCTCATTGGGTAATGGCCAAATAATACATTTCTAACCGTTCCACCGCCCAATGCCGTAACCCAGGCAATAATACAAACACCAACCCAGTCCATATCACGTCTGCCAGCAGATAGTGCTGCAGTCATGGCTTCGGCAGTTATGGCGATAATGTAAAGAATGTGGAGCATTAGAAGGGTTAATTGTATAAGTTGTTTAAACTAGTTAACCGTAACTTGAATTGTTGAATGGCTAAATTGCCAACTGAAAACTGCAAACTAAAAACTAATCCTTTTTCTCTTCCCGGATAATTACGAAAACATCTTCATTATCTTTTTTCATGAAGTATTTTTCGCGGGCAAATTTTTCAGCTGTATTCAGGTTGGTATTCAGTTCATTCAGATCTTTTTTAACCTGGGCGGTTTCTTTCTCGAAATATTCTTTTTCTTCCTGCAGTTTATTGGCCTGACTGCGGTACTCGTACTGCGACATCATATCGTTTTTGTCGAAAAATAGCATCCACATCGCAAAAGCGACAGTAGCAAGGAAATATTTATTGCGGAAAAGATCTATTAAACGTTTCATAGTTTGAGATATGAGTATTGAGATATGTGATTTGAGATAATGAACATAACTCAGAACAAATATAGTATTAAAATAAAAACATCCTAAGATTTAAAATCTCAGGATGTTTTGCAAATAAGTTTTTCAACTTGTTAACAATAATAGAATTGTCATGTTGAGTCTGTCGAAACACCTATCAAAAAGTTCTTCGACAAGCTCAGAATGACAAATATAGATTGAAATTATTTTTTAGCGTATTTGAATTTTGAACCGATGAAACGTGCGTTTTCACCTAATTCTTCTTCGATGCGTAATAATTGATTGTATTTTGCAATCCTGTCTGAACGTGATGCAGAACCAGTTTTAATCTGTCCGCAGTTTAATGCAACAGCTAAATCAGCAATGGTAACATCTTCAGTTTCGCCAGAACGGTGACTCATTACCGAAGTATAACCACTGTTTTGCGCTAAAGTTACTGCATTGATGGTTTCAGTTAAAGAACCGATCTGGTTTACTTTTACCAGGATTGAGTTAGCAGTAGCCTCGTCGATACCACGTTGTAAACGCGTAACGTTGGTTACAAATAAATCATCACCTACCAATTGAACATGGTCTCCAATTTTATCGGTTAAGCTTTTCCAGCCAGTCCAGTCGTTTTCGTCCATACCATCTTCGATAGAGATAATCGGATATTTTGCAGAAAGATCAGCTAAATATTGTGCCTGCTCTTCGCTTGAACGAATTACACCAGTAGCACCTTCAAATTTAGTATAATCATATTTACCATCTTTGTAGAACTCAGATGATGCACAATCTAAAGCTAAACAGATTTGAGAACCTGGTTTGTAACCTGCCGTTTCAATTGCTTTTAATACCGTTTCAATTGCATCTTCAGTACCGTCGAAAGTTGGTGCAAAACCACCTTCATCACCTACTGCAGTAGATAAACCTCTGTCGTGAAGAATTTTTTTCAAGCTATGGAAAACTTCAGTTCCCCAACGTAAAGCCTCAGAGAAAGAAGGAGCGCCAACCGGCATAATCATAAATTCCTGGAAAGCGATAGGTGCATCAGAGTGAGAACCTCCGTTAATGATGTTCATCATCGGAATTGGTAAAGTGTTTGCGTTAACACCACCAATGTAACGGTATAATGGTTGACCGATTTCATCAGCAGCAGCTTTAGCAGCAGCCAAAGAAACACCTAAAATAGCATTAGCACCTAAGTTACCTTTGTTTTCGGTACCATCCAGGTCTAACATGATTTTATCAATTGTATTTTGCTCAAAAACATCAATACCTCTTAATGCATCAGCAATTTTAGTATTTACATTTTCTACAGCTTTTAAAACTCCTTTACCTAAATATGTAGATTTATCACCATCACGTAATTCAACAGCCTCATATTGTCCAGTAGATGCACCGCTTGGTACAGCAGCGCGGCCAAAAGCGCCTGCCTCTGTTACTACTTCTACTTCTACTGTTGGATTGCCTCTCGAATCGAGAATCTGTCTGGCATGGACATTAACGATTATGCTCATTTTTATTTGATTTTTTATTGATTTTTTAACCTGCTTAGTGTATAAAGTACAATTACTAAGCGCAACATCAAAGTTAGTATAATTTTTAAATAAATAAAGCGTTTTGAGGCTTAATGTTATGATAGTTGTCTGAGTTAATAGATGGTTAATTTTAAGTTAATATTGGCCGTCAAACTCATGATCCTTATAGCGTGGGCCATTCATGCTTTTTTGAAAAGCAAACGCAGTATTTTACTTCGGTTGGGGTTGGTCCCGCTTTCCATTACAAGTCCTCGCTCGTTGTGGGCTTTCCATTTCAATCGGGTTTAAATTACTTAGGTTCGGTAATTTATAGGGAAAACCACACTTAATTAATGTCTGGTTACACAATGTTACTATTAGTTTTTTTACTAGTAGTGTTTTGACTTTAAGTATTTTATCTGTAGTTCGGGTTTTCGCCCAACTAGGCCAAAGTACCATATCTCCGTTCTGCTTAAATCCGGCCTAACAAGTTTTTCGGGTAACACCGACCTAGCCAGCCTACTCGCTTCCAAAGAAAAATTTTCAGCCGGCGTTTTTTGGTTCTTTTTGACGCCAAAAAGAAGGAGCCCATCGGCGGCGGCGAGCCGAGGCAAGACCGTGCTGATGGGTAAAATGATTAATCGAATATGTCACTCATATCGATTGTATCTATCGGTCGGTGAGACACCGACCGAAATAGAATCTATTTATTTTTTAGCTTCAGCCAAAAGTTCAGAATTGAGGCGTACATATTCATCAACCTTTTGAGCTGTTGCAACGTCGATACCTTGTTGTGCAGTAGTTGCTGCACCTGCTTTATCCCCCATTTTTAATTGGATACGGCCTTTCCATAGTTTAAACCAGGGTGCTTTTGGATCTGATTTTTCTGCTTCCGTCATCCATGCTAAAGCTTGTTTTAAATCTTTTCCATGTTGAAAATAATACTGTGCAGCCGCAAAATATGGTTTCTTTTCACCTTTCATCGCTTCAGCAATATTGGCCATTACTTTTTCATCAATAGAAGTTGTAATATTAACGCTATAGGCACTATTCTCCCACATCATGTTTAGAGTTGTAGAAGTTTCGCTAACTGCCGAGAATTGCATGGTTAAAGTTTCTACTTTATTTTTTAAAGCTATAGTTTTTACTTTTACACGAAGCACATCATCACTTTCCTTATATTCGTATGCTCCCCATTGATCGGCAATTTTGCTAAAAATAATGGTCCATTCGTTTTTACCCGGAATACTGAACAGGCCATATTCTCCTGCGGGTAAATCCTTGCCTTCAATTTTAACCGCATCGGTAAATTTAATGCGTGTTGCTGCATTTGCACCGTTGCGCCAAACTGCGCCCATAGGCTCCATTCCGCCAAAAATTTTGCGGCCTTTAACATTGGGACGAGAATAGCTTAAAGTTATTTTGCCTAATCCAAAATCCTGGATGATGGTTTGACCACTACTGGCTTGTGGAAATTTTACTTCCTGGGCACCTGCAAAATCTGCTGCACCCAAAAGTGCTACAAACAGCACTATTGATTTGATCGATAATTTCATTACTTTGTTGTTTTTGGTTTGTGCGAATTTACGCAATAAGCTTCGGGTTTAGCAAAAGTTTTAATGCAGCATTTAGATCAATTGATTTTTCCTGAAACCAAAAATCAGCTCATCAAAATATTCTCCATTTTTAAAAATGGTACCTTTTAATTCTGCTTCGAAAATAAAGCCCGATTTCTTTAAAACCTGCTGCGAAGCCAGGTTGGTATGTGTTGTTCTTGCGAAAATTCTTTCAATATCGAAGGTGTCAAAACCGTATTTCAACATTTCTTGCACGGCAAGCGCAACAATGCCTTTGCCCCAATGTTCCTCACCAATCCAATAACCCATTTCTGCACTTTTGCTGTAAATGTCTGTGAGCTGGTGCACCCCGATCGATCCAATTACTTCACCGTTTAATACAATGGCTTTGATCTGTAGCGGGGAGTGACTTAAAGCCAACTGGATAAAAGCCTCTCCATCTTTTTTCTCATATGGGAAAGGGAATTTATTGGTCAGGTATTTAGAGATGTTAAAATTATTGGCGTGTTTAGCCAGATTTTCGATATCACTTGGTTGGTAAGGGCGTAAAATTAATTGCATTAGTTTAAAATTTTGTCGGGATGAGATAAGGCTGTAACTTTTTAATAAACATGAAGTCAGAAATGAAATATTTTTATGTTACACTTCAGTCAATTTGAAAAATCCTATTTCGATCATCTTGTTTTAAAGATAGATAATATTAAGCTTCCTGAGGGCATTTTTTGGATAAAAGGAAGCAATGGTACCGGAAAAAGTACTTTTTTGAAAGCAATTGCAGGGATATTATCTTTTAAAGGCGACATTGCAATGGGCACTGTTTATTTAAAAAATCATGGTGTTTCCTACAGAAAACTGGTCAATTTTGCAGCTGCCGAGCCATTATTTCCCGAATTTTTAAGCGGAACGGAGATGATTACTCTTTTTGCAAAAGCGAAGGGTGCTGGAGCTGGTCAGGCAGAAATCCTGGTTGCAGAAATGGGGATGCAGGGCTATATCAACAATCCTTTAGGTTCCTATTCCAGTGGTATGCTCAAAAAACTTTCGCTGGTATTGGCTTTCCTGGGGAAACCAAAATTGATTTTGTTGGATGAACCTTTAAATACGATCGATGCCGAATCTCTTGAAATATTATTCCGTTGGATCAACGAAAAACATAAGAAAGAAAAGATCAGTTTTCTTTTATCATCTCATCAACCTTTAGATGAGTTAAAACTACCCGGACTTAAACAGATTAATATTGTGGATAAAAAATTAACCCTGAACTTTTAATGTTTTCACTTTCGAACCCTGTTTTAAGAAAAATATTTGTTGATGGATTTTACCGGACCCATGCAGGTATGCTGGTATTCGTTTTCGTGATTTTGATCAGTTATTGTTTGTTCATCAATACTTTGGGTACGGTTATGCCTGATCAGATCGATTTTTGGCAGTTTTTCTTTACCATTAGTTTGGTGAGCAATCCGTTGATTATGGTCTTTTATCTTGTTGCAAGTTCATTATATGCTTATAAAAGCTTAAAATATGTTCTAACCCAGCTTGTTTTGCCACAACAGGAATTTTTGTATTACAGTTTTACTTCATCTTCAAAAAAACAACAGTTTCTTTACTGGTTTATGGTGTTGGCTTATATATTTATTCCGGTATGGTGTTATACTTTATATGCCATTATTATTGGGATCGTATTTGGTTATTACTTAATTTCTATCGGAATTCTGCTCTTTCAGCTGCTGTTGATTATCGCTGTTGCTTGTATCATTCTAAAAGAAAATAATCGTTTAGTTGAAGCTAATAAACCTACCTGGTTAATCCGGATAAGTAGGCAATGGAATAAACCTGTTTTTTTATTGTATAGCTTTCAGGTTTTTAACCGGTCTAAACTGGCTTATTTATTAACCAAACTGCTTTCGTGGGTGTTAATTTCGAGCGTTTTTATGCTTTTCTCCGATATTAAAGATAATTCGAAGCTATTAATGCTCATTACTTCCTGCATTGTTGTAGCGCATATAGTACTAATCTATCAGGAAAGGACTTTTAATGACCGGTATTTATCTTTTTTGCCCAATTTTCCTTTTAGTAAGGTCAGGGTATTTTTCAGCTTCTGCCTAAATTATCTCATTTTATTATTACCCGAGATATGTTGGATGACTACCCGTTTTGGACTGATAACTTCATTCGAACTAGCTGCATTTGCTTTTTCCGCTATCCTTTTATTTAGAAGTTTGCTTTTGCTGAATGGGATTCAGGTTAAAGGATTTTTGATTGGCGTTTTTGGCCTGTTTTTGCTTTTTTATGTGTGTATTATGTTTGGCTTAGGCTTAGTGCTCATTCCTATAAATATGATTGTAGCTTGGGGTGTGTTTAGAAGGAACTATTTGAATGATAATTACATTGGTGTCTGAAATGGTCGTCATCTCGACTGAAGCGCAGCGAAATGGAGAGATCTATTGAGACAGATTTTGCTTCGCAGAGCCTTCGGGTTCTCGACTGCGTTGCACCCCGCTCGAAATGACGACTTTTCTATGAAAATCCAATAGTAATCCTAGCCAAAATCTTTCTTTACTAAATATTCGAAAACAAAAAGTTTAACCTGGCAAGCTCTGTTTTGATCTGGTTCATACCGATTAAACCACCCGACATGCCGCTAGACTGCTGAAAAATATTTACCGTAAGTTCATTTTCAGTACTTTGTGACATGGTTACACTAAATTTAAAATAGGTAGCAAATGCACCTAATAAAAGCCTTTTGATTCGGCTTCCTTTCTCTAAAATTAAATTGCCAAATTGATCATTAGTTACCTGATATCCCTGTTGTTCCATCAGTTCGGTAACTTTTTTAGTCATTTCTTCTATCGAAACATCCTTGTACAGGTTAGAGATAAGTCCATCAACAGTTTGAAGGTTTTTTACAAAAAGCGTCATAGTATTTAAATAAGGTTTATTTTAATTCATCTAATACCTTAAACAACTTTTTGTTGATACTGTTTCCGCTATAATTATTAATATTGATCACCACCACATATTTGTTACCGGCCGCATCCGTATGGTAACCTGCAAAGGCCGAAACATCGTTTATGGTTCCGCTTTTAATTTTCATGCCATTGTATTCTGGCAGTGCTTTATAATAATAAGGGAACCAGTTTTCTTTCTGGACCTGAAAAAGCACACTCGCCATTGCCGAAGTTGTAATTCGGTCGCCTGGTGAGAGTCCGCTGCCGTCGATAATATTCAATGCTGTTCTATCAATACCTTTATCAGCCCAAAAGTTGACTTCAGTTTCAACGCCTTTACTTGTTGTACCTGCTTTGCCTGATTTTATTGCAATGGTTTTTAAAAGTGACTCGCCATATAGGTTAATACTTTTCTTTAAAAACCAATAGGTGATCTCACTTAAGTTAGGCGAACTGATGGTGCTTATTTTTTGCGTAACCGAAGGAATGACCTGATTGTTCAAGGTCATTAACCTTGCCGTTGTGGCCTGCTGATCGGTCGAAATTTCCAATCTCTTCAAAGTATCCTGTAAACGGTAGGCGCAATCAAAAGCAGGGTCGGGGAGGGCTACAGAAATGCCTTTTTTGGTAATGCCCATTCCCCAGCTTCCACGGAGGTAGGCAACGTTACTGTAAGGTGGAAGAAAAGCATAACTTCTATCGCCCGTACCAGGTGCACCGGTTTTGAGTTCATTTACCAACTGTACATAGGGTGTAGCCGGAACAGTTTTTACAATTTTCACTTCATCTGCTGTGCTGCTCCCTGGCTTTAAATGGATATCGAACTGATTTTCACGCCAGGCTAAACCCGAAGTGCCAGCGCCATAATAATTACCGATATCCTGCCAAACCCAACCTTCAGGTGTGGTTTGTGTGCCAAAAATACGGTCGTCACCGATTACCGCGCCTTCAATTTTTTTTATGCCTGCGGCTTTTATGGCCGCGACCCATAGCGTTAGAACAGTATTTTCTTTGTTTTGATAGCGCCACGAACCCAAAGTAGGGTCGCCGCTACCGATAATGATGAGGTTTCCTTTTAAAATTCCGTCTGTAGTAATGGTTCCGGTATAGGCCAAGGTAGTCTGAAACTGAAAATCTTTTCCTAAAATGCTGAAAGCAGTAGCGGCAGTAATGGTTTTTAGTGTTGAAGCGGTAGCCAAACCAATCTGCTCATTTTTAGCATAAAGCGTTTTACCGGTATTTGCATCCAAAATACAAAGAGAGACAAGGGCATGTTTTGCCTGCTCATCGTTTAATAAATTATTAAAAGCTTTTTCGATGTTTTGGATCCTGTTTTGAGCGTTTGCTGCGATTGTTAAGCACAGCGATAGGAACAATATTTTGAGAAATTTCATTTTTTTGCAGGCGATTATTTTATACCAGGAAACTGGTATAGTTAGCTTTATTTATAACGTATGTTTCATTGGTGGGGTATGCGTCTAAAAAAGTTGAAGGAAACTTTACTTTTTTATGCTCATTCCATTTAATCTCTATGGCATTTATTTTTCCATCAATTTCTTCTATTAAATCAATTTCCTGTTGCTGAAAACTGCGCCAAAAATAATATTTGGCGTGCTTTCTTTTATTATTACTGGCCTTTATGTATTCGGATACAATATAATTTTCGAACAACTGACCCGCATCCTGACGTAAGCCGAGCATGCCAAAATTTTCGATTACCGCATTTCGGATTCCTGTATCATAGAAGTATATCTTTTTGCTCTTTTTAATTTCGTTCCGCAGGTTACTGCTGTAAGCACCTAGCCTAAATACAACGAAACATTGTTCTAATAGATCGATGTAACGCTCAACAGTGAGTTTATCGGCCTCAATCATTTGGCCAAGTTCAGTATAAGAAACCTCATTCCCTATTTGTAGGGCCAATGCCTGTACCAGTTTTTCGAGCTGTAAAGGTTTTCGGATGCCCGTAAGTGATAAGATATCTTTAAAAAGATAACTGTTTGCCAAATTTAATAACAACTCTTTTTCTTCACCAGGATAATTGATCGCATCGGGGTAAGTACCATAAATTAATCTTTTTTCTAAAGCCTGTTCTTCAATAAGCACATTAGTGTCTTCAACAAGTTCTGCAACTGAAAAAGGGAAGAGGTGATATTCGAATTTTCTGCCTGTCAGCGATTCTTTTATGCCAAGAGCCAGATCTAATGATGAAGAACCGGTAACCAATAACTGAACATCAGTAAAATTATCAACGATCAGTTTTAACGTTAAGCCAATATTAGTAACTCGTTGTGCCTCGTCGATAAAAATGATTTTGTTAGCACCGATAATTGATTTTAACCGCTCAATACTGATGTCGGTTAATGTGGTACGTACATTAGCTTCGTCACAGTTTAGGAAAACAAAGGACAATTCTGTTTTTTTTACGAGTTGCTTTAACATAGTAGTTTTACCCACTTGTCTTGCACCAGTAACAATAATAGCTTTTTGTTTAAAAAATTTCGATTCTATATGGTTTTGTAGATTTCTGATAATCATCTTACAAATTTTGATTATCTCAAATATAGCAAAATCTTAAGTCTAATCACTAAATTATATGTAATTTAGTGATTACGATCTCTTTTTTATATATAATTTAGTGATTATGATCGCTAAATTATATGTTTTTAAATTTCTCACTTTACCCGTTGAATAATTTGTTGCGCTTAATTTCCTTTCCCTGCCTCAATCTCACCGCATGATAAATGGTGGGTACATCATTTGTCCATTTTTTGAGGGTGAAAACAATGGCAAGTATTTCTAACCGGGTGGCCAGGCCGAGCCAAAGGCAAATTTCAAAGAGCACGACCGATTCGCAATGCACCATAATTTCGACCAAGGTGGCGAATATGGTTAGCGTCCAGATTTTTGCGCCGATAGAATGGGTGGCAATTTCTTTTTTGAATTTAATATAGCTTAATGCATAAGTTGAGGCTTCAAAAGCACCAAGGACAATTAATTTGACCAGGTTAGTTTTAAAGAAATCAGGACATTGGATGTAAGTGGCAACTGCTACTGAAATAAAAAATACCTGATCAATACCAGAGTCCAGCCGCCTTAACTTTTCGGAAGAGATATTGAGTTTACGGGCAATAATTCCATCAAAAACATCGGTTAGCAAACCAATGGATAATAGGGTGATGGCTAAAAAGGAATAATGGCTAACGTGAAAAACACTTAACAGAATGATTCCAAAACCGATAAGCAGTCTGGAGTATATTAAAGCAATCGGAATATGTTTCATGGTTGGAGCGCATAAAAAAGCCCCGAATAAATCGAGGCTTTTCTTAAGTTATTTATTGATTAAACCAATTCTTTCTGAATCAGGTATTCGGCAATCTGAACAGCATTGGTTGCGGCACCTTTGCGTAAGTTATCGGCAACAATCCAAAGGTTTAAAGCTTTAGGAGCTGACTCATCTCTACGGATACGGCCTACAAAAACCTCATCTTTTTCATGTGCATCTTTCGGCATTGGGTATTTTAAGTTGGCTACATCATCAACAACGATTATGCCTGGTGATTTTTCTAAAATGCTACGCACTTCGGCTAAATCGAAATCATTTTCGAACTCGATATTTACTGATTCTGAGTGACCACCCATTACCGGGATACGAACAGTTGTAGCGGTAACTTTGATGTTATCATCGCTCATGATTTTATTCGTTTCCTTAACCATTTTCATTTCTTCTTTGGTATATCCGTTTTCCAGGAAAACATCAATATGGGGAAGAACATTTAAGTCGATTTCATAAGGGTAAGCTTTCGGGCCATCAATGCCTTTACGCTCGTTCATTAATTGCTCAACCGCTTTAACACCTGTACCGGTAACCGATTGATAGGTAGAAACCACCACACGTTTAATTTTGTATTTATCGTGCAAAGGTTTTAAAACCACCACCATCTGGATGGTAGAACAGTTTGGGTTAGCGATAATTTTGTTATCGATAGAAAGTTCGTGTGCATTAACTTCCGGTACAATTAATTTAATTGCAGGATCCATTCTCCAGGCAGAAGAGTTATCGATAACGGTTGTTCCGGCTTCTTTAAACCGAGGTGCATGTTCTAATGAAGTATTTCCGCCTGCTGAAAACAAAGCGATATCTGGTTTCATGCTGATTGCAGTATCCATGCTAACAATTGGGAACTTCTTACCCTTAAAAGTAATTTCCTTACCAACACTCTTTTCTGATGCTACGGGAATCAACTCTGTTAAAGGGAAATTTCTTTCCTCCAATACTTTTAACATGACAGTGCCAACCAATCCGGTTGCACCTACTACTGCTACTTTCATTTTAATTTTTTTTATATTATTAATTATTTGATATGAATTCAAATATGCTAAAAATTAAGCTGATATCCCTATTGTTGCCAATTAAATTTGCTTTTAATGTTTGAAATTTTTGGTTTTCGATAGAAAATATGGTTGGAGAATAAAGTATGAGCACAGACTTCCGAAGTTTCGCCGGGGTTGGGCAAGGAAGCAATGTCATTACGTTAAGTCCTCGGTTTAAGTAGGCATAATTTAACCACAGATAAAAAGGATGCACACAGATATAAAAATCCGTGTTTATCTGTGCACATCTGTGGTTAAAAACCTTAACTTAATGACATGGGTAGTGGGCAACTTCGGAAGTCAATGGATGTTTTTTATTTTGGAAAGCAGGTTTTAGTGCATATCGGTTACGACAGTCCTGCTATCACTATAATCTTTTTAAACAACAACTGTCATGCTGAGGCACGAAGCATCTGTTTCATCGGTTGCAGACAACAAGATTTATAGGCATAGCAATTAAAAAGTATTGCCGTTCTATCAGGTTTAGATAAACAGAGACAATTCTCCTAATGATAGTGAAATCTTTTAATGAGGTTTGGGTTGTTAACGAAAGGAGAAGATTTGATTTACGAAGATAGATCTCTCCATTTCGCTACGCTTCAGTCGAGAGGACGACAAGCGTGTGTTAAACCCCGCAGATTTTAAAAACCTGCGGGGCTCGGATAAATCTAAATCAAATTGGCTTTGATATAATCGCAGCTTGTTTTGATCGAGCCAATTGGATCTGGCTGGTAATTGGTTTCGTGCTCTACAAAGAAATGTTGCATGCCTGAAAGTTTTGCCTGGGCAAAAATGCTTTTAAAATCAATTGATCCTTTACCTACCTCTGTATTTAATTCAGGTTTGGCTTTGTCCATATCCTTTACGTGCCACATTGGGAAACGGCCAGGGTATTTTTTAAATAATGCTAATGGATCATTACCTGAGCGTACTACCCAGTATAAATCCATTTCGAAATTGACTAAATTTTTGTCTGTCTCGCTCAGGTATATATCATAGCCTGTGGTATCACCCAAATTTTTAAACTCAAAATCATGGTTGTGGTAGGCGAATTTTAATCCCGAAGCTTTAGCAATTTCAGCTACCTTGTTAAAATCACTAGCGGTTTTTTTAAAACCATCAGCACCTTTGCTCATATCAACGTGTGCGCCGGCAATTGTGAAATATTTGCCACCAATTGCAGCTGATGATTCGATATCTGCTTTTAATCTATCGGTATTTCCTGTTTTTACAAAATCATCCATCTGGTAATGACCACTTGGTGCTTTTAAGCCATTCGCATCAAGTAAGGCTTTAAATTCTTTAGGCGTCAAGCCCCAAAATTTTCCATTGGCAAAACCATAGGTTTCAACTTCTTTGTATCCGGCCTTTGCTACTTTTTCGATAACGCCTTTTACATCTTTTGGCAACTCATCGCGTAGGGTGTACAATTGCAGACCAACATTTTTACTTGCTTTATCAAAAGCAAATGATGGAATTAATAATGCCGCTCCGGCAGCTAATCCTGCTTGCTTTAAGAATGTCCTTCTTGAATTCATTGCCTAATAGATTAAATAATTTCTTTTTTAATGAATGCACAACTTGCTGCAACAGATGCCATTGGATTTGGTTTGTAGTTGGTTTCGTGCTCTACGAAGAAATGTTTCATGCCAGAAAGTTTTGCCTGGGCAAAAATCGGTTTGAAGTTGATAGAACCCGTTCCCACTTCAGCATTTAAGGCTGGATTGGCTTTATCCATATCTTTAACATGCCACATGGTAAAACGGCCCGGATTTTCTTTGAATAATTTAATCGGATCGTTACCTGAGCGTACTACCCAGTATAAATCAAGTTCGAAATCAACCAATTTTTTATCTGTTCCCTTCAACAGGATTTCGTAACCGGTAGTATTACCTTGTTTTTCGAATTCGAAGTTGTGGTTATGATAAGCTAATCTGATGCCAGCTGCTTTTGTTAATTTTCCAGCTTCGTTAATCCTGGCTGCGATTTTCTTATAGTCATCAGCATTTTTTCTGATGCTTTCGTCTAACCATGGAATGGTTACATATTCGCTCTTAAGTACTTTTGCTGCTGCAATTGCCGCTTTAAGTTCTGTAGTATTTCCATCAGTCAGATAAGTGCCCAAACCGTAATGGCCGCTTGGTGCTTTTAAGCCATTTGCATCCAATAACGCTTTAAATTCTTTAGGCGTTAATCCCCAAAATTGATCTTTTATAGAAAAACCATAGGTTTCAACTTCTTTGAAGCCAGCTTTTGCCACTTTGGCAATGGTTCCCTTTACATCTTTAGGCAATTCGTCTCTTAAAGAATATAATTGTAAGCCTACTGCTTTTTTATCGGCAGCAAAAGCGAACGATGGAGCCAAAAGTGCTGCCGCTGCAGCCATACTACTATTGAGTATAAAACTTCTTCTTGATATCATAGGTATATTTTTAAATGTCGCAAATTGAGATCGCCTTTTTTAAGGAGGCCATTTTATCAGCATTTTTGGGTATAAATTCTTGTGCAACGAAACCTTTAAAGCCGGTTTCGGCAATGGCTTTCATTATGGCAGGGTAATACAGTTCCTGTGTATCATCAATTTCGTTTCTGCCCGGAACACCAGCAGTGTGGTAGTGGGCAATGTACTGATGGTAATCTCTGATGTTCCTGATCACATCACCCTCATCAATCTGCATATGGTAAATATCATATAACAACTTGAAGTTTTCAGATCCTAAGCGTTTGCAAAGTTCAGCTCCCCATGATGTTCTATCGCATTGGTAATCTTTATGGTTAACCTTGCTGTTTAACAACTCCATTACCAATACCACATTGTGCTTTTCGGCCAATGGGATTAACTGTTTTAATCCTTTAACGCAATTGTTCCAGCCTGTTTCGTCATCTTTGCCACGACGGTTTCCACTAAAGCAAATCAGGTTTTTATAACCAGCTTCTGCAACAAGCGGAATCATTGCGGTATAATTTTGAATTAATTTTTCGTGGAATTTTTCGTCGTTAAAACCATCTACCAGATTAATTTCGGCACCATTGCACATGGTCGATTCTAAACCGTGTTTTTTTAAGGTAGGCCAATCTTGCGGACCCACCAGATCAATCCCTTTAATACCTATTTTTTTTGCCTCAATGCAAAGTGCTTCTACATCAAAACTACTAAAACACCAGCGACATACGGCATGGTTGATATTTCCTTTTAGCCTAAGTGGCTCGTTTGATTCTGGTTTGTCCATTGCTAATGCTGAAAATCCTGAAGAAACACCAATTGCAGCAGTTCCTGCGATGATGTTCTTTAAAGCATTTCTTCTATTTACGTTTGATGCCATGTTAAACTGCTTTAGCTTCTGTTTCAGATTTAGTTTTATCATTGAACAGTAAGGCGAATAATAAGAAAACTGCAGCTGCAATTCCTGCTGGTATAATCCAAACCATTTTCCAATCGGTTACCTCTCCGGTTTTATACATATCTGTAATTAATCCCGCAACCCTAAAGCCGATCAACATACCTACGCCATAAGTTGCTAGGGTAATAATACCCTGCGCTGCGCTTTTAAATTTTTCTCCCGCTTTTGAGTTGGTATAAATCTGACCGGAAACAAAAAAGAAATCGTAGCAAACGCCATGTAGCGCAATTCCTATAATCAGCATAAAGCTTAAGTTGCCAGCATTACCATAAGCAAACAGTACATAACGTACCGCCCATGCCAGCATACCGACTATAATTGTTTTCTTAAAGCCGTATTTTGAAAAGAAAACAGGAATAGCTAATAAAAATAATGCTTCAGAAACCTGACCAATGGCCATTTTACCTGTTGGATTGGAAACTTTGATATCAGCCAGGAAAAGGCCTGCATTTTGATAATAAAAGGCTAATGGGATACAGATCAGGATAGAAGAAATAAAGAAAACAGCAAAGTTTTTATCTTTTAATAATTTCAATGCGTCCAATCCTAAAATGTCGCGTAGTTTTATTTTTTCATCTTTGGCAACCTTTGGAGGAGTTGCAGGCAAAGTAAAACTAAATAATCCCAATACCAAAGAGGCGATGCCAGCCATTAAAAAGGTACTTTTCAATAATCCTGCCTGAATTCCTTCCGGAGAATCCCAATGGAAGGCAAAACTGATCAATAAACCAGCGATTATCCAGCCGATTGTACCGAATACCCTGATGTTTGCGAATTCTTTTTCGGCATCTTTCATTTGGTTAAAAGAAACCGAATTTACCAATGCAAGGGTTGGCATGAACAAAATCATGTAAGCTAAAACGTAAGGGTAGAAAACACTTACATCAGGCGCACTATACATCTGGTACATTAAAATAGCACCAATGATATGCAGAACACCTAAAATTCTTTCAGCGTTAAAATACCTGTCGGCGATAAGGCCAATTATAAATGGAGCAATAATAGCGCCCCAGGATTGTGTTGAAAATACGGAACCAATTTCGGAATTGGTTGCCTTTAGGTTATTGTTTAAGAAAGCTCCTAAAGTTACAAACCATGCGCCCCAGATAAAAAATTCAAGGAACATCATGGCAGAAAGTTTAAAGCGAGTAGTGCTATTCATTTGGCTAGTAATTATGTAAAATGGTTAAGGTAAGAGGGATGATGGAAACGTATCCCAGTAACTCATCTTACAATTTTATAATATTTTAACTGGATTTAGTAAGAGGGATTTTGTCATTCACATTATACATTTCCTCTCTTACATTTTCCATTTTTATAGTTCTTTTATAGAGATGTTTTTGTACCAAACTTCATCTCCGTGATCTTGCAGGGCAATTTTACCGGTTTTAAAGGTTCCCCAGTTTTCCCATGTTGCAAATTTACTGCCTGCAACAATTTTTTTCCAGTTATCATCCCAAAGGGTGGTTTTTACTACTTCAACACCATTTAAAATTAAAGTTAATTTACCCTTTTTGCTAATGATCTCTGCTTTGTTCCATTCGCCAACTGCTTTAACCGGTTCTGATGAACTTTTTACCAGGTCGTACAAATCACCAGCACGGTGTTTAGTAATTTTTCCATCCGGGTGGCCATCGTTATCAATAACCTGCATTTCTAAACCTGTAGAATAGGTAGCATGGTATTTAGGTTCTTCATGAACATAAAAAATCAGACCGCTATTTGCTTTTGGAGCCACTTTCCATTCATATTTTAAATGGAAGTCGCCATATTCTTTGTCTGTAACTAAATCGCCACCGCCATCAGCGCCTTTTTTAGCTAAATCTAAGTGCAATGCACCATCCTGAACTTGCCAACCACTACCAACAGTAGTTTTGTTGTAGGTATGCCAGCCTGTTGTAGTTTTACCATCGAACAGTGGTTTAAAGCCTTTTTGTGCTTTTGATATTTGCGTAACTGCTAATATGATAAAAGCAGAAAGAAAGATTTTTTTCATTTTTTTTGAATAAAACCTCGCAGGTTTTTTTACCTGCGAGGTTTGTGATAATTAAAGAGTTAAATTGTTCCAGCCTTTACGGTATTCGCGTTTTACAAACTGGTTGGCTTCATCAAAATTGGTCACTTTCATGTTATCATTATCCCATAACATTTTGGTGTACCTGCCTGGATAAGTAATCTTATCATTTACCGTTTTTTGGATATCGAAACTTCTGATTGCCAGGTTGGCCATCAATAAAGCTTCTGTTAACGGACCTGCAATTTCAAAAGGCGAGCTCACTTCCTGTTTGCCATAACCGGCAATTGCTGCTTCAACCCACTGTTTGTAGTGCCCGTTTGCACCATCTGGTACGCGTGCATATTTTGGTGCAACTTTAATGTCTTTGTTTTTACTTAAAGGCAATAATTTTGGATTCGCACTATACGTTTCCGACATCATTTTACCTTTTGTTCCAATAAACAGGGTACCGTTACCGCCATCACCAAAAGTTTCGTTTGCTTCTAATTCTTCCGGGCGTTCTGGCTGGATACCACCATCCATCCAATGTAAAGTAACATCACCTTTGGTTTTATTCGTTTTCGGGAATTTTAAGGTAACATGACTTGATGGAGGACAGCTTTCAGGGAAATAACCGCGCTTAAATTCATCAACATAAACAGAACCCACACTTGCTTCAACTTCTTTAGCATATTTTAAATTTAATACACTAAACGGAGCTTCAATTAAGTGGCAACCCATATCGCCCAAAGCACCGGTTCCGTAATCCCACCAGCCACGCCAGTTAAATGGAACCAATTTATCAACATAATCCTTTTCAGGAGCCGTTCCCAGCCATAAATTCCAGTCTAATTCTTTAGGGATTTCTGCTTTTTTGCTCGGCCAGGGAATACCTTGAGGCCAAACCGGGCGGTTAGTCCAGGCATAAACCGTATGTACGTCGCCGATTAAACCAGCTTCGTACCATTCTTTCATCTGGCGCGGACCGTCGTTTGATGCGCCTTGATTACCCATTTGGGTAACCACTTTATATTTTTTTGCAGCTGCGGTTAGAATCCGCGCTTCATAAATATCGTGTGTTAAAGGTTTTTGAACGTAAACATGTTTGCCCAACTGCATTGCTGCTAAAGCCTGGATGGCATGGTTATGGTCTGGAGTAGAAACAGAGACAGCGTCGAAGTTTTTATGTTCTTTATCCAACATCTCGCGCCAATCTTTATAATATTTTGCTTTAGGGAAAGCTTTTACACTATTGGCTGCACGGCGATCGTCTACATCACACAGAAAAGCGATATCTGCTTTTCCACTTTTGTAAAACATATCTAAATCGCTTTGACCTTTTCCGCCAACACCAATGCCGGCAACTAATAAGCGATCGCTCGGTGCTAAATAACCTGTTCCGCCCAAAACATGGCGTGGAACGATCATAAAGGCTGCTGCAGCGATTGCTGAAGTTTTAATAAAATCACGACGGTTACTCGTGTTTTTATTTTCTTGCTCTGTTTTCATATTTAGTAAATCGATTTGCTAACGGAATTCGACTATTTTTTCTTTAAAGATAAAATATACTTTACCATTAATTTTGCGTCGTCTTTTTTAAGAGTAGCATGAGCGGTCATTGGCATATTGCCCCAAACCCCGGTTCCACCTTTAATAATCTTATCCGCTAACATATTGATGTTTTTTTCTGTAGCAGGATATTTTTTTGCGATCTCTACGTAAGCAGGGCCAATAATTTTGTTGGTCTTGTTGTGGCAACCTAGACAATCTGATTTATTGATCAGTTTTTCACCTGGATTTGATTGAAAAGTAGCATGATTTGTTGTTGTTGCCGTTGCAACCACGGTTTTCTCTTTCGCTAAATCGGCTTTTGAAAACGACGCCATAAAAATGACTACAGCGCCTAAAATTAAAAATGTTTTTTTCATGTTGTGTGTGTTTTATTGCATTCAAATTTGCATAGGCGTTAATATTTTATTCGTTGTTGCCTATGCAGGTTTCGTGTTGTGTGTGTTGTTATTCTTATAATCCTAATATTCTTTTATTGAAAGCGCTGTCACTACCTGATGCCGCAAAATCATCAAATGCTTTATCAGTTACGTTAATGATATTTTTTTTGATAAACTCTGCGCCTTCGCGGGCACCATCTTGCTGGTTTTTAATACAGCATTCCCATTCCATAACGGCCCAACCTTTAAAATCATATTGGGCTAATTTACTAAAAATGGTTTTAAAATCAACTTGTCCATCACCAGGTGAGCGGTAACGTCCGGCTCGGTTTGCCCAACTCTGGTATCCACCAAAAGTACCTTGTTTGCCTGTAGGGTTAAATTCTGCATCTTTTACATGGAAGGCTTTGATGCGTTCGTGGTAAAAATCGATGTATTGAATGTAATCCAATTGTTGCAACACAAAGTGAGATGGATCATACAATAAGCATGCCCGAGGATGATTATTTACCGCAGCGAGGAACATTTCATAAGTTTCGCCATCAAATAAATCTTCTCCAGGGTGTATTTCGTAGCAAACATCAACCCCACATTGGTCAAATTCGTTTAAGATCGGTGTCCAGCGTTTTGCCAATTCAGCGAAACCTTCTTCAACCAATCCAGCCGGACGTTGTGGCCAAGGGTGGAAATACTGCCACAATAATGAACCGCTAAAAGTAGCATGTGCATTTAAGCCCAGATTTTGTGATGCTTTGGCAGCATATTTCATCTGCTGTACTGCCCATTCTGTCCTGGCTTTTGGATTTTTGTGTACTTCTTTTGGTGCAAAAGCATCAAACAAGTCATCGTAAGCAGGGTGAACTGCCACCAATTGTCCTTGTAAGTGTGTAGAAAGTTCAGTAATTTCTAAACCATAAGTTGCAATTTTGCCTTTTAATTCATCAGCATAGGTTTTGCTTTCTGCCGCTTGTTTAAGATCAATAAAACGAGCATCAAGTGTTGGCATCTGGATGCCTTTGAATCCTAAATCTGCAGCCCATTTGCAAATGCTGTCAAGTGAATTGAACGGAGCTTCGTCGCTTATAAATTGTGCTAAAAATACTGCTGGTCCTTTTATCGTTGTCATGCCGGGTTATTATATTTTATAGTCGAACCATTTTTGATCTGATTGGCCTGAAGCCACCACATTTTCGATAAATGCCATTCCTCTGACTCCATCTGAAGTGCCAGGGAAATCAAGCATTTCTGCTGTAGGTTGTTCATTATTTAATTTTGCATTTACAGTAAGTGCAAAGTTTTTATAAATGTTGGCAAATGCTTCTAAATAACCTTCAGGGTGACCGCCTGGAGTACGGGTATTGTGTTTCGCAAAACTACCCATATAGCCGTTACCTGTTCTGTAAATCTGGGCAGGCGCATTTAACCACCTTACAATTAGTGTATTTGGTTCCATCTGGTGCCATTCTAAGCCACCTTTTTCACCATAAACCCTGATTTTTAGTGCATTTTCCTCGCCAGCAGCAATTTGTGAGGCCACCAATACGCCGTTAGCTCCATTATCAAACTTCAACAATACGTTACCGTCATCATCAATGGCTCTTCCAGGCACTACAATATTTAAATCAGCACAAATTTTAGTGATTTTTAATCCCGAAATGTATTCGGCAAGGTGCGCTGCATGTGTACCTATATCGCCCATGCAACCGCTTTTTCCGGTTTTAGATGGGTCGGTACGCCAGGCTGCTTGTGCATTGCCTTCGCGCTCAGAAAGTGTACTTAACCAACCCTGAGGGTATTCTACAATAATTTTACGGATGGCACCCAATTCGCCTTCGTTTACCATTTGTTTGGCCTGCTTAACCATCGGATATCCAGAGTAAGTATGTGTTAAACAAAGAGTTAGTCCGGTTTCTTCTACTTTAGCCTGCAGCTGTTTAGCTTCTTCTAAAGTCAAAGTCATCGGTTTTTCAATCACGACGTTAAAGCCTTTATCCAGGGCCATCATTGCAGGAGCAAAGTGGGCAAAGTTTGGAGTAACAATGGTCACAAAATCAATTCTTTCGTCTGCTGGCAATTCACTTTCTTTGGTCAGCATTTCTTCGTAATTAGTGTAGATCCTGTTATCGGGAAGAAAAAGTATTTTTCCAGATTCGTATCCAATTTCAGGATTTACACTTAAAGCTCCGGCAGATAATTCGATCAGGCCGTCCATATTGGCAGCTAAACGGTGTACGGCACCGATAAAGGCGTCTTTTCCGCCGCCTATCATGCCCATTCTTAATTTTCTTTTCATTTTTCAGGTATGGGGTAAAGGCTAAAGGTTTAAGGCATAGAGACACTAAGTCCTACACCTTAAACCTTTTTACCTTAAACCTTTCTAGATATTCTTTTTCTTTAATTCTTTTACTGCATAATCTGCAGCGCGCGCAGTTAATGCCATAAATGTTAATGAAGGATTTTGGCACGCAATTGATGGCATACAAGATCCGTCAGTTACGAAAACGTTATTTACTTCGTGCATCTGGTTCCATTTGTTCAATACCGAAGTTTTTGGATCGTTACCCATCCTCGCTGTTCCCTGTTCATGAATAGCCATACCTGGATAACAGCCACCGTCGTAGGTTTTAACATTTTTCATACCTGATGCTTCTAACATTTCAGCCGCATCATTCATCATATCCACACGCATCTTTTTCTCGTTTTCCTTGTATTCGCAATCAATGGCCAATACAGGTTGACCCCATTTATCTTTTTTGGTTTTATCTATATAAACCCTGTTTTCGTAGTAAGGCAACATTTCTCCAAAACCACCTAAGCCCATGGTCCACTTACCTGGTTTGGTCATTTTTTCTTTAAGTCCTGAACCAAATGAAAGTTCTGCAACATCATCTTGCCAGTTTGATCGGCTTGCACCACCCTGATAACCGAAACCACGTAGGTAATCACGTTTGTCGTTACCAACATTCTGATATCTAGGTACATAAATCCCGTTTGCACGGCGTCCATAGGTGTATTTATCATCAAAACCTTCCGCTTCTCCAGATGCTCCGCAACGGAAATGATGATCCATTAGGTTATGACCTAACTGACCACTTCCATTACCTAATCCATTTGGATGGGCTTCGGATGTTGAGTTTAACAGCACGAATGTAGAACCTAATGTAGAACCGTTAACAAAAACGATTTTTGCATAAAATTCCATTGTTTTATTAGTTTCGGCATCGATTACCATTACACCTTTTGCCTTTTTGGTATCTTTATCGTAAATGATATGATTTACGATGGAGTATGGTCTAACCGTTAATCTTTTTGTTGCCATTGCCGCAGGTAGGGTAGAAGACTGCGTACTGAAATATGCACCAAAGGGACAACCACGGCTACATAAATTTCTATACTGGCAATTGCCACGGCCTTTGTGCGGAACAGTAAGATTGGCAACCCGGCCAATCATGATGATACGTTCTTTTTTATAATGTTCTTCAACGCGGGCCTTTACCGATTTTTCGACAATGTTTAAATCCATTGGGGGTAAGAACTCGCCATCCGGGCAGGTAGGCCAGTTTTCTTTAGAACCACTGATGCCAGCAAATCGTTCTGCATAATCGTACCAGGGAGAAAGTTCGGCGTACCGGATTGGCCAGTCATTTCCGTGACCATCTTTTTTGTTATCCTCAAAGTTATGATCGCTAAAACGGTAACTCTGGCGGCCCCACATTAACGATTTTCCACCAACGTGGAAACCGCGGTACCAATCGAAACGTTTATCTTCGGTATAAGGGCATTCTAGGTCGTTTACCCACCATTTTTCGTTTGCTTCCTGGTAAGGGTAATCTCTTTTTTGTACCGGGTGGGTACGTTTTTGCTCTTCGGTAAGTTTACCGGCATGTTTAAAATCCCATGGATTTTTCATTGCCGTTTCGTAACCGGTGATGTGCTCGATGTTCATTCCCCTTTCGAGCATCAATACGCGCAATCCCTTCTCAGTAAGTTCTTTTGCAGCCCAGCCGCCACTAATCCCCGATCCTATCACGATAGCATCGTAAGTATTTTCTGCTTTTAAATTGGTATTTAAATTCATGATGTTTTGTAGTTGTTGTTAGAAATTAGGTTGCCCAGGATCTTTGTCCAGGTTTTAAAGGCGCATTGCCATCATATCGGCCCGGAATAAGGACATATTCCCTCGCTTTGGTACAACCAATTTCTGAAGAATAGTAACCGAGTAAGGTTAAATCTCTTGCAGTGATAAAAAAGTAAGCTAAATCTTTGTTCTCTTCTGATTTGCCATCTTTTTGTGCAAGTGCGATTGCTCTCAAATCGATCATTAACTTTTTGCGGTCTGCTGGTGTTAAAGTGACATAGCTTTTTCCGAAATCTTTCATTGATTTTGCCTGAAGATCTTTAAAGCCTTGTGCAAAGGAGGTTTGCATGGTGGCAGGGTAACAATCTTTCATCATCATTGGAATAAACTTACCTAAACCTGCGGCTTTGGCACCTGCAGATGATTTGGTTGTCGGAACAATAACATCAGCAAATTCTGCAAAGATCTTTTCGTCTTCAAGTGAATAGCTTACGAAGTTTTTTTCATTTTCGGGGAGTGTAAAACTTTCAAATAACACGCCCATTGTACTTGCTGAGATTGCTCCTCCCAGCAAAAATGCAACGTTTTTGAGTGCTTCTCTTCTGTGCATCGTCTTTATGATTTTATATTTTGGTTATTTATGTGTTCAATTAGTAATATTAGAAAAAATATAGCGTAAACAATAAATTTTTAAGTTAAATTATCAGTTGGCAATAGGATTGTTACTGTGTAGAATTATTCCAAATAATAATATTTTTGCAGCTTATTTGCTGTTTAAACCATGTTTTTATCTCAAATTTACTTGGTGTAAAAAATACATTTAGTATAGGCTTACATATTATTTACTAATATATTCAAAAACATAGATTTTTAAGGATAAAATTGGACTAAAGCAGATTTTTTTTAATGTAATTATAACTTTCAGTAATGCTCTCGTAGGGTTCCTTTTTAATGATGTCCTGTTCAGTAAAAATATAATCTACACCAGCCAATTTTGATGCGGCAAAAATGCTTTTGAAATCGATCCTGCCAGACCCCACTTCTACGAAAACGGCTTTATCTGCTTTGTCCATATCCTTAACATGAAACATTTTATAACGGCCCGGATTTTTCTTGAACATATCAACCGGGTTTAAACCTGCATTTACTGCCCAAAAGATATCGAGTTCAAAACCTACCATATTGGCGTCGGTTTCTGTAAGCAAGGTTTCGTAACCTGTAACCCCATTTCCCTGATCTTTAAATTCGAAGTTATGGTTGTGGTAGGCCAATTTTAAGCCTGATTTTTGGCAAAGTTCGGCTGCCTGGTTAAATTTTGCAGCCATGCGTTTATAATCGTCCAATGTTCCATTGGCCCTGATATCGGTCGGTAAGGCAGGGATAACAAAATATTTCTGGTTAACAGTGGCTGCGGTTTCGATGTGCGATTTTAATACTTTATCGTCGCCAGAGGATAAAAACTCCGTTACGTTATAATGTCCGCTGGGAGAGGAGAGGCCGTTGGCTTTTAATAATGCATTGAAATCTTTGGCTTCCAGTCCCCAGAACCCTTTTACTTCATATTTACCCGGATAGCCGTAATAGGTTTCAACTTGCTTATAGCCGATTTTAGCTACCTGTTCAATAGTGGCCTTTACATCTGCCGTTAATTGTTCGCGTAGGGTGAAAAGACCAATTCCGATTTTTGAAACCTTCGCTGATTGTGCTAAAGCTGTTGTAATAACGGATGGACTTAAAAAAGCTGCTGCCCCGGCAAAGCTTACTTTTTGTAAAAATGATCTTCTTGTTGTCATGATGTTTTAGAATAAAAAAACCGGAGCTTGAACTCCGGTTTTATTTGTTAGAATGAATAAGCTAATGATCCCCAGAAGGTACGTTGAAGTAAAGTTCTGCCAATCATTAATTGACCAGGGGTTACGGTTGAGAAATCTCTGAACTGATCTCCACGAACATCGCCCTCTGTCAGCACTTTTGCATTTAACAGGTTGTCTGCCCAGAATCTTATTGAAATCTTTTTAGTAAAGTTATAACCTGCACCAGCTTTCATTACCACATAGGATGGAAGTTCGTAACTGCCACTAGGGGAGGTAAAGCGACTGCCAACATAATTAGCTGCTATGTACAGGTTAAAGTTTTTATAGTCATAGTTGGCACCAAGTTCAGTATTGAGTACAGGAACACGTTCGGTTCTATTGCCTGTGAAACTGTAAATTCTGTTTCCAAATTCTGCCGCAACAGCAGCGTTGCCACTTGTGTTTGCTTCGTAATCGGTGTATTT
The DNA here is from genome assembly GCF_003664035.1 of Pedobacter alluvionis. Lineage (GTDB taxonomy): Bacteria > Bacteroidota > Bacteroidia > Sphingobacteriales > Sphingobacteriaceae > Pedobacter > Pedobacter alluvionis. The sequence goes on along the minus strand of NZ_RCCK01000011.1, from coordinate 150,399 downwards.
AGAGTCTTGCAGTGTTCCGGTTAAACGCAAGCTTAGTGGCTTGCCAATTTTGTACGAAACTTCATATTCGGCACTCCAGGTACGTGTAGACCCAAAGGCTACCAATGCCTGTAAACCCGAGGCAACTGTTGGAACATTAATCGTTAACGATGTGTTTTTAATTGCAGAATAACTTCCTGATGCAAAAATAGCCAGGTTGTTTTTGGCATATTTAAAACCTACTTCACCCAAATAAACCGGACGTTTTTTAATGTTTGCTGCGTTATAGGCGGATGCATTATAATCGCCAATGTTTGGTGCATTGTAAGCTTTTGTAGCCCTTGCAAAAATGCTTGAAGTGGTGTTTATTTTGTAGTTTGCACCTACTGAAGCTGCCCAATTGGTTAAGGTTTCGTTATAGTGTGTGTAGCCTAAAATTGTAGGGGTTGCACTCGCAGTCGTATTTACTGATCCATCTGCATTTTGTGCATAATAAGGTCGGTCGCCTTTAACATTCTGATTGTCAATTCTGGCACCAATATCTAAACGCCATTTTTCGGATATTGTAATCTCGTCTCCTGCATAAACTGAAAGGGTTCTGGTATCACCAATAAAAGTGTTTTTAGTTTGGATCGTGCGCTCTGCTGCTGTTGGCGATTGTAATAAAATGCTTGGGTGTTCTTTAAATTCAGTAAGTGAACGGAAAGCATAACGTAAATCATCCCGGTTATACTGGTGGATACCCAATCCAATGCTAAGACTGTGGTTTTTTATTTTCTTTCTTAAATCCAGATAATCAACAATCTGAACATCGCTATTAATTTGTCCTTGTGCATTAGAGGTAATTACGTAATCTCCCGCTACGAAAGGAGCTACTGAACCGCCAGGGTAATAATAAGGTGTTGCTGCTGTTCTAGCTACAATTCCTGCAGGGGCAGTATAGGTAGAGTTGGTATGGGTATTTTGATAACGGAAATTGTTAACAATCTGCCAGCCATTATCTGTTAGGTAGTTGAATTGGAAACCTCCCGACCCTAATTTGGTATGGATTCCATCTGTTAAACTAAAATTATGGCTTCCTGCTGCCGGATCGTTATAACTCCATTCTGTTTGAGTTGGCGTAATTGATTGCGTTGCCATATTGTAATCGCGGTAAGTAGTTGGTCTTCCGGTACCATCGTAAGGGTAATAACTGGTTAGTAAGAACTGAACTTTATCATTCAGGTATTTACCATACACCCTGAAAAAGCCTTTATTGTTTTTGAAATTAAACGTCATGTTGCCTTTAATCTGTCCACCTTGGTTGGCCGGATTAAAGCCCTGATCTACCACACCATTATCGGTACGGTAAAAACCACCGATATTGTATTTGATCTGGTTGTTTATTTTTCCTCCGGTATTCCCATCAAAACGGTATAAGCCTTGTGAAAAACCTGTGGTAAATTTAAACTGGCCATATTGTTTATCGGCGCCCACGTAACTGATGTTGTTTACTACAGCACCTGGCGTATTGGCTTGAATAATTGAGGCATTTCCCCCTCTAATTGCTTCGATGTTCTGAATGGTTAAATCTGTTTTATAATACTGATCTATAGATGGGTTGGTATTGAAACCTGTAGGTAAAAGCGGTAAACCATCTTCTTGTATGCCTAAGAAAATATAACCGCCCTGTTGTGGAAAGCCCCTTACCCAAACGTTGCCTGGGCCATCGCCACCCGTACTTTCTACGGTTAAACCTGGTATGGCTTTTAATAAATCGGTGCTGTTTAATGGCGCCCTGTTGGTGATATCTTTATTACTCACTGAGGTTAAGGCCACACTGCTTTCTAATTTTTTCTTTGGATTACCACCGGTTACCATTACACTTTCCAATTGTAGATTATCTTCTGATAGGCTGATGCTCAGGTTTTCATCGGCATTGCCGGGAGACAGGTTAACTTCTTTAGATATGAAACCTACATATCTCACCACCAATACGCGACTGTCAACAGTTAGGCCTTTTAAAGCAAAAGCACCATTTTCGTCGGTGGTGGTTCCGATTGATTTTCCTTTTACGGTAACCGAAACGCCTGGAATAGGATTACCTTTGCTATCGGTTACTTTTCCGGTTACAATGCCTTCGAAAGCTTTTAAAAGTTCGAGGTTGTTATTGGCGGGAATAGAATAGAGCAAAATCTGATCTTTAACTATCCTATATCCCACGTCATAACGTTTTAGCGAATTCTCAAGAAAGTATTTAAGCTTTTGATTGACCACATTAATAGAAACTTTACGGTTGGAGTTTATTAATTGCGGACTGTAAACAAATTTAACATTGGCTAAGTGTTCTGTTTTTTCAATAATGGTTTTAATATCTGTTTGATCGGCTTTGATCGAAATTGATTTATTCAGAAAATCCTGGGCGTCGACATTTTTGGCAAAAGCACCACAAGTAAAAATTATTATTGCAAGTATTTGGTAAATCGAAACTCTCATTGCATATATCGCCAGCGAAATAAGTTGATTTTTTTTCATAAATTTGGTTATTGTTCATTAAATGATTGGATTTATTGGACATAGAAATACCATGAATACATTTCTGATGTATTTAACTCGCCGGCAATGCCCCACATTGTCGGCTTTGTTTTTTAGAAAAATATTATGGAAAATGGAGCCGCGGCTATGGGCTGTTGGTGTTGTGGTTTTTCTTCATCATGTTTATATATTTGGTTAGTTTTTATTGGAAACCACAATGCTGGTTCCCTGGATGTAATATTTGCTTGAAATGGTTCCGCAGATCAGGTCGAGCTGCTCATATAGCCCTTTTTTGCTTAAATCTCCGGTAAAAGTATAGGCCGAAATCTGCTCATTGTCAGATTTTATCTCTATCCCATAAGCTGCAGATAAGGTTTTGAAAATTTCTTTAATGCTTTCTTCTTTAAAATTGTAGCTTAAACTTGTGGGTATGTTATAGGCTTCTGCCAACGGAATAGGCTTGTTTACTAATGTTTTATTCAATTTATGGTGGGCAAAAATGCCCTTTTGGTTTGGTGTTAGCAGAATTGGTTTAGCCAGTTTTTCTTTATAGAAAGTGAAGAGTGAGCTTTTCTGATTTTCGGCTACCTGAACTTTTCCTGTTCTTACCGCAACCTGAGCCGGAAGTTTATCTGTTGATGATTTTACCCAGAAGCTGGTACCCAAAACACGAATAACCAATTTTTGATTGTACACATAAAACGGGCGCTTAGGATTTTTACTTACCGAGAAAAATGCACTTCCTTTTAAATAAACCGTTCTTTTGTTAGCTGCAAAAACCTTCGGATAAATAATGTTCGCCTGTGGTTTAAGTGTTACTGTACTTTCATCACTGAGTGATACCACCAGGCTGCTATCACTCTCATTCGTTTTGCTGATTAAGTTTAAGCCTTCATTTTCATCGATAAAAGATTGCTCAGCGTGGTTGTAACTGCTTAAATATAAACCGGCAATAAAAAACGCAATGATAATAGATGCTGCAATAGCAAATTTTGGCCAAAGCCTTTTAACCTTAAGCGCTGATGTAGGTTTGCTTTCAATGTTATTGATGTTAAGCCAGGTATTCACCTGCATTTCTTCGAGTGCAGGTGAGGATAAATCTTTAAAATTCTGGTTATTTAAGTTATGATACCATTTGTCTACCCAAAGCTTTTCAGCTTCAGTACAATTTCCGTTTTCATAACGGCTTAGTAAATCGTAAAATGATTTCTGGTTCATAAAAAAGATATTTGGCCTTATATTATACAAGTAACACAACTGCAGCTAAACCCTAAAGCTGTGCGTGATAAAAATGAAAATAAACTTTAAAAGTCTGATAATCAGTTATAAAAAGATATAAAAATTTTTGATGTATTCTTTTATCCTCTTAATAGATTGGGTGATATGGTATTCTACCGTCTTTTCGGAGATGTTTAAACCAGTAGAAATATCTTTGGTAGATTGGTGTTGATAACGGCTCATTCTGAAGATCTCCTGTGTTTTTTCGGGTAGCGAATTAATGCCTTTTTCGATAATGGAAGAAAGATCATGAAGATCGACCAGATTCGCGGTATCCTGATGGTTTTCTGAATAGGTCAGGGTTTGGTACTCCATGTATTTATTCTGCATCACCAGGCTCCTGATGTGGTTGATTACACTTAACTTCAATGCACCGAACAAATAGGCCTGGAGATTACTGATCTGTGCTTCCTGCCGTTTTTCCCAAAGAGAGATGAAGATATTCTGTACCAGTTCTTCAGCGATTACCTTATCGCCTGTTTTTTTGTAGGCTGCTAATAATAGCTCATTACTATAGGTGAAATATATTTTTTCGTAAGCCTGCTTATCGCCCAGCTTTAGGCGATTCATTAAATCTTTAGATTTTTCAGGCTCTGGGTGAGTCATTTATTATTTGGTTATTCGATAAGCGTGTAGTAAATGTATAAAATAATGTTGAAAGTTTCAGTCGGTAGTTCACAGGTTTCAGTTGTCAGTTTACAGTTCACAATTTAACAATTAATCCATGCTCAACGTTTTTCAGTTGGCAATTTGCAGTTAACAATTTAGCAATCCAACAGTTAATAAACCTGGTCTGCAATTAACCAGTTCAAACAATTAACCGATTAACCCCTTCTTATCTATAAATATTTTATTGCCTTTTATCTCATTTTTTTACCTTTGCTCAATCTCAAAAAAAATATGCACGAAAAAATTGTTGTTTTAGGCTCTAACGGGCAAATTGGTACCGAGTTGGTAACCATGTTACGTAAAATATATGGTGATGATCATGTTGTTGCGTGCGATATACGCAGGCCGGATTATGATATCAAAAACTCTGCACCGTTTGAATTTGTGAATGTACTGGATAAAGAAATGATCAATGGCATTTTCCATAAGTACAGACCAACACAGGTTTACCTCTTAGCAGCTTTATTATCAGCTACAGGTGAGCAAAATCCAAAGCTGGCATGGGATTTAAATATGAACGGTTTATTGAATGTTTTAGATTTAGCTTTAGAATATAAAACAGCAAAAGTATATTGGCCGAGTTCTATTGCGGTATTTGGACCAAATTCGCCAAAAGATAATACTTCACAATATTGTGTAATGGATCCAAACACCGTTTATGGAATCAGCAAGTTAGCAGGTGAGCGCTGGTGCGAATATTACAATCAAAAATATGGTTTGGATGTGCGTAGTATCCGTTATCCGGGATTAATTAGCTGGAAAGCTGCTCCGGGTGGTGGTACAACAGATTATGCGATCCACATTTTCCACGATGCATTGAAAAAGGGCAGTTACCAGAGTTTCTTAAATGCGGAAACAGAATTACCTATGATGTATATGGATGATGCTATCCGCGGAACAATTGAACTGATGGATGCACCTGCAGATCAGATTTCGGTGCGTAGCAGTTATAATTTTGGTGGGGTAAGTTTTACGCCAGAGGTTTTGGCAGCAGAAATCAGAAAACATATTCCGGATTTTACGCTAACTTACAGCGCTAACGATCCCCGTCAGCAAATTGCAAATAGCTGGCCACGTTCTATTGATGATAATTACGCAGCAAAAGACTGGGGATGGAAACCAGAGTTCGATTTATCGAAACTGACAACTGACATGTTAAATAATTTAAAAAAATAAGTAGAGAGGTTGAAGGTGTAGGGTATAAGGCATAAGGTTTAACACATCGCCTTGATACTCGATTCTCCATACTCGATACTAAAATACTTCATACTCAAAAAATGGGAAGAGCATTCGAATTTAGAAAAGAGAGAAAATTTAAGCGTTGGGCCAAAATGGCGGTTCAGTTTACGCGTATTGGTAAAGATATCGTAATGGCGGTTAAGGAATCTGGACCTCATCCGGAAACCAATTCCCGTTTACGTACAGCAATGCAAAATGCAAAAGCGGTAAACATGCCTAAAGATAGGGTAGAGGCAGCAATTAAGCGTGCATCTGATAAATCGATGGCCAATTACGAGGAAATTGTATACGAAGGTTATGCGCCACATGGTGTTGCCGTTTTAATTGAAACAGCTACCGACAATACCAATCGTACCGTAGCAAACGTTCGTAGTTATTTTAACAAAACTGACGGCTCTTTGGGCAAAACCGGATCATTAGACTTTGTTTTTAACCGCAAATCTGTTTTCCGATTTGTACCTGCTGAAGGTTTAGACCTAGAAGAATTAGAATTCGAACTAATTGATGCTGGTTTAGAAGAACTTTATGTTGAGGCTGATGAAGAAGGGAATGATATTGCGGTAGCACAGGGTGCATTTGAAAACTTCGGTTCTTTACAAAAAGCTTTAGAAGAGAAAGGCATCGAGTTAAAAAGTTCAAAATTAGAGCGCATTGCTTTATCTCACCATGAGGTAACAGAAGAGCAGGCTGCTGATGTATTAAAATTGATTGATAAATTAGAGGAAGATGATGATGTGCAGGCGGTTTACCACAATATGGCTGAGTAATATCAATTAGAATATGTACAGAAAAGGTCCCGGTTTTATATCGGGACCTTTTTTGGTTTTGTGGTGTTTAGACCTCGCAGGTTTTTAAAACCTGCGAGGTTTAATTTAACCTACTTTCTCTTATGTGAAAACAACCAGGGCAATAATTCCGGTTCGGCAAAGGCACTGTCCCAGCTGTTGTGGTTTGCGTTAGGGTAAAGCGTAAATTTCACCTCGTCGCCAACCGTTTTTAAACGTTCAGCAATGGCAATTGAGAATGCCGGATCAACAATGTCATCTTTAGCACCATGAAAGATCCACAATGGTGTTTTCTGGTATTTTTTAATGTTATTGGTATTATCGCCACCACAAATGGCGATGGCTGCGGCAAATTTACGACGTTCTCTCCTTAACAGCTCGTACGTACCCATTGCACCCATTGATAAGCCTCCAACATAAACCTGGTTTTTATTTACAAAAGGTTTTTTTAGAAAATCTTTAACCATTCCCTGCAGCGCATGCATTACTTTGGTGGGTTTACCGCCTTCAACAAAACTGATTTTTCTTTTACCTTTGGCATCTTGACCAAAATTAGCATTGGCCCAAAAATCATTCTGTGGACATTGAGGAAAAACTACAATGGCGGGGAAGTTCTTGCGGACATCATTTTTTAAAAACAATTTACCACCGTGCACCAGTTGACTGGCATTATCGTTACCTCTTTCTCCACTTCCGTGCAAAATGAAAACGATAGGATATTTTTGTTCGGGATTAAAATTTTCCGGAAATAAAATCCTGTAGTATATAGAATCCTTTCCCTTAATAAAGCTTCCCCTGTCATATTTTTTTAAGTCCTGAGCGTTTAAAAAGAGTACAGAAAAAAGAAAGCAAATGGTTAGAATAATCTTTTTCATCTGTTTTATTTATTAATTAGTTATTTATTGTTTTGTCTGGTATTACTGAGCTCGCAAGTTCGATTTGTTTATTGTGGTGATGAAGTTCTCATCACTTGTTTTTATAGGGTGTGATTGGTAACTCATGATAATTTCATTCAACAAAAATAGAAAACCCTGGCTACTTTACAATAGCTCAGGGTTTATAACCAAACCTAATTGTCTTTATTTCAACGTAAAAGATGCTTCTTTTACATCGCGTGAATTTGTACCAATAAATACCTTGAAATCACCTGGTTCTGCAACGAATTTAAACGCAGAATTGTAAAATTTAAGGTCGTTCTCAGTTATATTGAAAGTAACGGTTTTACTTTCTCCGGCTTTTAAATTAATTTTTTGGAAACCTTTTAGTTCTTTAACCGGACGGGTTATACTTCCAACAAGATCCTGAATGTACAATTGAACAACTTCTTTGCCATCATATTTGCCTGTATTGCTTAAAGTAACCGATGCCGTGATCGATTTTCCTTTAGTTAAGGTATTTGAACTCAATTTAACATCGCTATAGCTAAATGTAGTATAACTTAAGCCAAAACCGAATGGATATAAAGGATCGTTGCTTACATCTAAATAATTGGAACGGAATTTTTCGAACCATTTACCCTCTGCCAACGGTCGGCCAGTGTTTTTATGTGCATAATATAATGGTACCTGACCTACATTTTGAGGGAAGGTTGCACTCAGTTTACCCGATGGATTAACATCGCCAAAAAGTACATCAGCAATTGCATTTCCTGCTTCACTACCTGGGAACCATACATTTAAAATTGCAGGGATATTTTGCTGTTCCCAATTCAATGCCAATGGACGGCCTGTAAACAGTACCAATACTACTGGTTTACCTGTTTTAGCCAAAGCTTTTAAAAGGTTTTTCTGTGTTTCAGGAATCTGGATGTCGGTTACACTACTACTTTCGCCAGTAAATTCAGAACCTTCGCCAATAGTAGCCACAATAACGTCTGATTTTTTCGCCACTTCTAAAGCTTCTTTAATCATTTCAGCTTCGGTACGTGGATCACGTTTGTATGTTGGGTTGTGGATGTTTACATAACGCTGCTCCATAGCAGAATCTGCCAGGAAATTGGCACCGCGAGCGGTTAATATTTTTGCATCATTTCCCAAGGCATTTTTTAAACCTTGAAGTACTGTTACCGACTTGTCAAAAAGGGCAGCAACACTCCAGGTGCCGTACATATTGGCTGTATTATCTGCCAACGGGCCGATTAAGCCAATAGTACCTGATTTTTTTAATGGAAGCAGGTTGTTGTTATTTTTCAACAGCACAAAACTTTCTGTTGCAACTTCGCGTGCCACCTGGCGGTTAGCCGGACTAAAAACCTCTTTTTCTGCTCTTTCCGCATTACAAAATTTATAAGGATCGGTAAATAAACCCAATTTGTATTTTGCCTGAAGTACTAATCTACAGGCCCTGTCGATCTGAGCAATACCTACTTTTTTCTCAGCTAAAGATTTTTTTAAAGTACTCAAAAAACCTTCACCCACCATATCCATATCAACTCCTGCATTTAAAGCCAGGGCAGAAACAGTTTGTAAATCGCCCATGCCATGCGCAATCATTTCTGGAATACCGGTATAATCGGTTACCACAAAGCCTTTAAAGCCCCATTGGTTACGCAAAACATCCGTCATCAACCATTTGCTTCCTGTAGCTGGAATGCCATCAACTTCGTTAAAAGAAGCCATAATGCTGGCTGCTCCTGCATCAACAGCGGCTTTGTATGGCGGGAAATATTCGTTGTACATACGTACTTTGCTCATGTCGGTTGTATTGTAGTCTCTACCTGCTTCAGCTGCTCCGTAAAGTGCATAATGTTTTACACAGGCTAAAATTTCGTTATTGGCTTGGAGTTTTCCCTGATAGCCTTTTACCATTGCTGCGGCAATTTGCGAGCCTAAATAAGCATCTTCTCCGCTGCCTTCAGAAATGCGGCCCCAGCGTGGATCTCTCGAAATGTCGACCATAGGAGAGAATGTCCAGTTGATACCACTTGCACTCGCTTCTATGGCAGCTATACGGGCTGATTTTTGCACGGTTGCCATATCCCAGATACAGCTAACGCCTAAAGGAATTGGGAAAACGGTATTGTATCCATGGATAACATCCATTCCGAAAAGCAATGGAATTTTCATACGGCTGTTTTCCACCGCTATTTTTTGAACCGCTTTGATCTTATCTACTCCTTTAATGTTGAATAAACCACCAACTTGTCCGGCTTTAATTTTTTTAGAAATGTCGCTGCTGTTGGCCTGTCCCGTTGTAATATCGCCAGAACTTGGCAAATTCAGCTGGCCAATTTTTTCATCAACAGTCATTTTCGCCATCAGGTTGCTGATGAAGGTGTTCATCTTTGCCTCTTCTGCAGAAACAGGCTTTTTGGTCTGTGCCGATCCGTTCAGTACAAACAGGGTTAAAAAAACAACCAGGATATTCGCTCTCTTCATTATATATGTGTTTTATTCTTTATTAATCAACTTTTAGCTGGCGCTCGTTTCCAGCGAGAGCCTAATTAGCTTTACGATTTTATCGTGTTTTCATTAATCGCTTAAAGCGATTCTCTATTTTCACACGCCTTACAAACGAGCGTGATCATTTATTTTAATCAACTTTCTTTACCTCGGTTTTTGCCGATACACCATTCTCATTTATCGCTTCGATAGAAAAATAATAAGCTTTCTGGCTGTCCATTGCTTTAAACCAGTATTCGTTAAAATCGTGGATCATGATGCAGTTGTACAGTTTATCAGGTGCGGTACCGTAATAAAGGTTATAGGCAAAGGCATTATCAACAGGTTCCCATTTAATGTAGGCACTGCGTTTGTCTTTTTCTGTCCTTAAAACGATCAGATTTTTCACTTTTGTCGGTTTCTCACCGTTTCCATTTCCGAAAACACGTAAACCACTAATGGCAAATTTTCCGGTAGGTATATGGATATTTACCATTTTAATGAACCTTGTTTTTATTGGTTTCCGGAGTTCAATGTAATCATGCGGAACGTCTGTTTTATTCTGGCTTTTATCAACCAAGACGCTCCACTTTTTGCCATCTGTTGAGGATAGGATTTTATATTGATGGTAAATTCCGGTCTGTTTTCCTAAAAATTCCGCATCCTGATCGGCATAATTAATCTGGATGGCATTAACGGTGGCAAGGCTACCCAGATCAGTCTGGATCCATTCGCCATTATTGGCTGTTTTGGCACTCCAGTAGGTTTTAATGCTTTCATCAACCGCATTGTTGGCATTAAAACTTCCTAAAGTAGACGAAACAGTTACTGGTTTTTTATAATTAATGAGCATCCAGCCAGGTCCAGCAGGACCGCCTTCTTTTCTTTCAGCAGGTAAATAAAGTGGATAATCGCCAAAGGCAGTATTCGTCCACATTACATCGTCTTGATCAAAACCAGTAGGCCAGATCCCCATTCGGCGTTCCCAGGTATTTTTTACACAGATAATGCTGGTAGAAATGTGCCAGTAATTTTTGCTATTGTCCTGAAAGGTTGCGCCATGACCTGCGCCACGTGAAAATCCTCCGCCTTTATAACTTAAGGGATCAGATTGCGGGGTGAATGGGCTATCATAAAACAAAGGTTTGGTTCCAACAACTACTCCGTCAGAATAACCACTAAACTCGGTTCCGGGCGCCCCGTATTGAAAATAATATTTACCGTTGTGTTTCGTCATCCAGGCACCTTCGGCAAAAGGATCAAGAAATGTATTGTCCATATATTCGCCAAAACGCTGCCATCCATATCGCCAGCTTTCAAGCAGGTACATTGGTGTGCGGGTGCCTTTTGGTTGAAAAGTTTTACGATCTAATTCTACACCGTACATGGGGTAGTTATTGCTGCTTCCGTTGTACATATAAAACTTGCCATCATCATCGGTAAAAAAAGATGGGTCCCAGCCACCAATTTCTAAAGAATCAACCAATGGAAACCATTTATTTCCTTTGGGGTCAGTACTGCCCCATAAGGTGAAGTTTTTGGTATAAGTACTACCAAAAACCACCATGGTATCGCCAATAATGCCTACACCAGGTGCACAGAGTTCGTCTTTGGTTTTATTCCATGGGCGAAGAAACTTTCTTTCATGGAATTTCCAGTTCAGCATATCGGCGCTGTGCCAGTAACCCCATTGGTTCGTACTGAACAGGTAAAAATCACCTTTATAATTTACGATTACCGGATCGGCAGTGGCACGGTGTTTTCCCCATTCGGTAAAAGATTCGAAAGGCGTATAACCATAATCTACGTTGATGGGGTTGCAATAGGTTTTTTGCTGTGCAGAAGCTGTAAACTTACCGCAGAGCAGGGTTATTATTAAAAATATTTTGAATAAATGTTTAGCCATTAGGTAAAGGGGTAGTTAAAAGATTTTAATCTGGGCACAGCTTTGGCAGCCAAGTGCCATTCCGCTTGCACTCAATCCTGTAACATTAGATTTGTGTTCCCAGTAAATCCACATGTTGTGGGCACCGCCTGTTGAGGTTAAGCCGACAGTATAAATGTCAGAACCCTCAGGGATTTGTCCTAAAATAACTCCGTTTGGTGTATTTGGTGGGATGAAAAAATAATAAGCACCTCCACTTGTCGTGTTTTGAAGTGTTACATGTACGCCATCGCTGGTCGAATTTGTAGCCGTTACGTTTACCGTATTAAATTTTGCTTTCTTATTGTTTTTTGTTGCCGCCACTTTGTGCTTTGGGAGTGTTGTGAAACTTGAATTCACAAACGTGATCCCAATCATTGTGATTAGTATTAAAATTACTCTTTTCATGGTTCTGTAGATTTAATTTAAAATATATAGTGGCTAAACATTTATATACAACTCAATATTATGGCTGAAACTGGAAATCCAGTTTCTTTAAACCATTTTGAACATCTTTATTTCCCATAAATAGCTTCCAAAGCAGTCCTGATCTATAGTTTTCGATCATCACTACCATTGGACCCTGATCAATGCCCAGGTATCTTTTAGGATACCAGTTATCTGTTTCTGAAAAGGCATCATAAAAGCCGTATTTGCCCCAAACTTTGTCGCCTAAATTTTCATAAAGGTGTCTGATTACCTTCATCGATTCTTTTGGGGTATATGGGATAGATGATATGGCTGCGGTTGGAGAAATTACACCGTAATCTTCCTGTAAGCTATGAGCGGCATAACCTTTAACCGAGTAACTTGCTGTTAAACCCCAGCTATTTTCGCCATAACCTTTAAATTTCTTTGGATTGGCTACACAGTAATCGTGTATGGCCAGTGTTTGGTTTACGTTGTTTTGCCAATAATCGGCATAACGGTCTTTTAATCCCTTAGGATTTAGACCTAAATAGGAATAATGCGCCCAAAATAGAGGACCCACTGAATTTTTTGCACCCTGATAATCTAATGGAATATGATGTCCATAAAGGTCGAAATTTGCCTTAATTGCACCACCTCTTGCCCAGCCTTCGTGATAAACTTCTGCAGGTATGGTATGGGTAGGGGAGGAAGCTGCTATTACGTACATGATTAAACATTCGTTATAGCCTTGTACCGGAAAGTTCATTTCCCAGTTGTACTCTGGCGACCAATGCCAGTACAATACGTTTTGTCCGTTGCGGAACCAATTAAAATCGATACCCTTCCAAAGGTCATCGGCTTTTTTTGCCAATGCTTTTTCGGGTTCAGAACCATTTTTATAATATTCGTTGATACAGATCAGCGCCTGCGCAACAAATGAAGTCTCCACTAAATCACCTCCATTGTCTTTTTGTCCGAATGGACGTACTTTGCCTGTTTCACCATTTATCCAGTGCGGCCATGCGCCATGGAATCGATCGGCTTTGGATAGGAAATCCAATATTTTATTCAAACGGTCTAATCCTTCTTTTTTGGTTACATAGTTCCTGTCAATCCCACTTAAAATGGCCATTAAACCAAAACCTGTTGCACCTGTAGCTACTGTGTTTTTATCATTTTCCGGATAAATATTATCTACATGGAAACGCTCTCTGCCCGCGCCAGAGGTTGGTTCGGCACCATCCCAAAAGTATTGGAAGGTCTGTTTTTGCACGAGATCTAATAATTCTATATCGGAAAGGTTTTTTTTAATCGTTAAATCAGGAACATCAGTTGTGTTTTTGCTTTTATTACAGGCTGCAAAGAGCAAAAAAGGACACAAGATTGTTATCAGTAGGCAAGTAATTTTGCTTGGGATAATGTTTAGCATAGTATTAGGGTAAGGAAGAAAAGGTTGCCAGCATTTGCTGACAACCTTTATCAAAAGATGTATTAGTAACCAGGGTTTTGTTTTAACAGATTTCCACTTAACTCAATCTCGTTTTGAGGGATTGGCCAAACTTCATTTTTGTTAGCTTTCCAACCTTTAGGGCCAAAAACTGTTGCTGCTCTTCCCTGACGTATAACATCAAAGTAACGGTCATTTTCCATTGCAAGTTCTACTTGTCTTTCTTTCCAGATCGCTTGGCGTAATGCATCCTTATCTGTGGTGGTAACATCTGGTAGAATGTTATTATTTCCACCTCTTGCACGTGCACGAACCCTGTTTAGTGAAGTTAATGCTTGTGAGGTGTTGCCTTGTTCATTGGCAGCTTCTGCATTCATTAAAAGAATGTCTGCAAACCTTAATACCCTGAAATTTTGCTGAGCACCTTCGTTAAATCCAGATACCCGCGTTGCAAATGGAACATACGATTTTTGATTGTATCTTTCGTTTGGTACAGTGGTAGGGACTAAATCGCCCTGAGGGGTAGTTTCTCCTTTAAATAAAATCGTTGCATCTCTGCGTGGATCTCCTGGTTCAAAAGCATTTGCTAGTGCCTCAGATGGCGTATTGAAACCCCATCCCATAACTCCGGCTACACCCTGAACCTGGCTATATTGAGAATTTGAAGCATCTGGATTACTCTGTAATAATTCTGCCTGAACTTCAAATAAAGACTCAATATTGTTTTCATTTTGTGTTCTGAAACCTTTCTCAAAATCTGGAAACAAATCATATCCTAAGCCCATAACCTGGTTGGTCAGTGCAAGTACATCTGCCCATTTGTTTTGATACATGGCAACTTTAGCTTTCATGCCAAGTGCTGCGCCTTTTGTAGCTCTCCCTAAATCTGCAGAACCGTATGATTGTGGTAATACAGCAGCGGCTTCTGTTAGGTCTTTTTCAATTTGAGCATACACGGCAGCTTTCTCAGCCTGTGGGATATTAAATTCTGTATTTTCTTTAGGCACTGTTAGTCTTAAAGGAACTCTTCCGTAAGCTCTTACAAGTCTAAAATAAGAATATGCCCTAATAAATTTTGCTTCAGCTAAATATCTGGCTTTAAGTGAGGCATCCATATTGATATTTGGTACATTATCCAATACCTGGTTACAAAGATTAATGTTTTGATATTGACCTGTCCAGAAATCCTGTAATGTGCCATGTGTAGCGGTAACAGTAAACTGATCATACAGATTGAAAAAAGTTGCATCTGTAGGTGTACTCCCTTTATCAGCTTCGTCAGAACCGGTACTTTCTATAGCAATTGCATTAAAGGCTACATTGTTCCAGCTACGTAAATTAGCATAAATTGCATTTACGCCTTTTAAGGCATCATCCTGGTTTTGCCAAAACGTAGCAGAAGGCTGTTGACCTTGAGGGGGAACATTTAAAAATTCCTTTTTACATGATGCTGTAAAGAGCATTGCGCCAAGGGCGGCTGCAATTACGCATGATTGTATATTTATATTTTTTTTCATTTTGATGTCGATTAGAAAGTTACGTTAACGCCGAAATTATATGTTGCGAATAATGGATAAACGTTAGTATCTATTCCTGCATTTGTAGGTGTTCCACCAACTTCAGGGCTAAAGCCTTTGTATCCGAAGATGTTAAGTGCATTTTGGGCATTTACAAATACTCTTAAGCGCTGCATTTTCATTTTACTGCTTATGGCGTTTGGTAATGTATAACCTAGTTGGATATTTCTTAACCGGATATAGTCACCTTTTTCTACATAAAAAGAATTTGGTGCATTATTTAATCCGCCAGCTAAATCGGCAGATGGGTATGTATTAGATGTTCCAGCACCCGTCCAACGGTTGTTGATAAAATCTTTCGTAAAGTTCTCATTACCGAAACGGTTACCCAAATTCGCGTTATATACACTAACATCAGCAACGCCTTGAATATCTAATGTTAAATCGAAATTTTTATAGGCAAAATTAGTGTTCACACCATAAGTAAATTTAGGATTTGGATTTCCAAGTACTACCCTGTCTCTTAAATCGATCACTCCATCGCCATTAATATCAGCGTATTTAAAATCGCCTCTTTTAAAACCTGGCCAAGCTGCAGCTTCAGCATCTGTTTGAAAAACTCCTTCAACCTGATAACCATAAAACTCACCAATCGGACGATTATTCACTGTTCTGGTTGATAAGTATCCGCTGGTTAATCCTGCGCCGCCTCTGTAAATTGGATTTGCTCCAGATGTTACATTGATCACTTTGTTTTCGTTCATGCCAACATTTCCACTGATGGAATAAGTAAACCCGCCGTCAGTTTTATCAGCCCAAGTTGCAGAAAATTCGAAGCCTCGGTTTTGAATATCTGCCTGATTTGCAACAAGAGTTGGGGTTTTAGCACCTGTACTTCCTAATATTGGAATATCAAATATTGATTGCTCAGTTTTTCTGTTATAATAATCTGTTTCGATAGTTAATCTGTTATTAAGAAAACCCATCTCTAAGCCAATATCCGTACCTGCACTTCTTTCCCAATATAATGTTGGTGGAACAAATGAATCAATACTGGCACCGGTATAAGGACTGCCATTAAAAAAGGCAATAAATCCAGGATCCTGATTTACTCTTAATACTGTAGGGTTAATTGGAACACCAGCATTTCCTACTTTACCCCAGCTTCCTCTAAGTTTTAAATTGCTGAATATTTTTTGATCTTTCATGAATTCCTCATTACTTATCACCCATCCTGCACCAATAGAAGGGAAATTCCCCCATAAATTATTCGTACCATAAAACTGTGATGCACCATCTCTTCTTATTGAGGCATTTAATAAATACCTGTTTTTATAAGAATAATTTACTCTTCCAAAGTATGAAGCAAAGGTTGATAATTCACCTAGATCTGTAACGTTTCTGGTAGACGCGTCACCAAGTGCTAAATACAAATCTCCTTCTGATGAATATGGAACGTTTAATGCATCTGCATTGATCGTATACATTTTATTACGCTGGGCAGTTTGTCCTACCAGCACTGTTAAACTGTGGTCGTTCCACTTTTTATCATAAGTTAAAGTGTTTTCTATGATCCAGTTTCTGTTTTCAATACGATCAATATCCAATTTACTATTGGTATTTTGTTGCGTATTACTTGCTTTGTATACCGGAATATAACCTCGAACTTCGTCCTGACTAAAATCACCACCAAAGCTTGTTTTAAATGTGAAGTCTTTCAGGAACTTCAACTCTGCAAATATATTTCCGGTAACCTTGTATTTTGTGGTTTGCTGATTAAAGAAATCCAAAGTAGCTTGAGGGTTCATGTTACTGCCATTACCCAAGTTATACGCATTAGGATCGCCATAAGTTCCATCAGCATTAAATACCGGAACAACAGGAGAGGCAGCATACAAGGCTCTGAAGATAGTTGATGGTGCATCTTTAGACCTGCTTGAAGCTGCTGTTACATTATATCCGATTTTTAATGGTTTGAAAATCTGGAAGTCGTTTGATAATCGGGCTGTATATCTTTTATAATTGTTGTTTTTAACAATTCCATCCTGATCCAAATAACCTAAAGATAGGTTATAAGTAGATTTTTCACTTCCACCGCTAACAGAAAGTTGGTGATTGGTAATCAAAGCATCTCTTAAAACTACATCATACCAGTTGGTTCCTTCTCCAAGGTTGGTGTTTGAAAATAATGGGGCAACTGCAGGAGTTTGAAGTGCATAGGCCTCGTTTACTGCAGTAGCATATTCTGAAGCATTTGCCATCTCAACCTTATTAGTCACCTTCTGAAAACCCACGGTACCATTATAATTGATTACTGCATCACCTTTTTTACCTTTATTTGTTGTTACCAGAACTACGCCATTGGCAGCCCTGATACCATAAATAGATTGAGCAGAGGCATCTTTTAAAATACTAATATTGGCAATGTCAGAAGGATTTAAAAAGTTAATATCATCATACCACACACCGTCTACTACATATAATGGTACTGTTTTACCATAAATGGTACCGGTACCTCTAATGGTGATGGTAGGTGAACCTCCTGGCGTACCAGTATTGGTAATAGAAACACCTGCTACTTTACCTTGCAAAGCACCGACAGGATTTGTTGAGATCTGTTTTGAAATATCCTCGCCCTTAACACTGGCTACAGATCCAGTAACATCAATTTTTCTCTGCGTACCGTAACCTACAACTACAACCTGCTCTAATTGCTGTGTTGATGAGGCTAATGATACATTAATAGTGGTTTGACTATTTACAGCCTGCTCAAGCGCTGTGTAGCCTACAAAGTTAAATACTAATGTGGCATTCGCCGGTGCGCTAATGGAGTAGCCACCGTTCACGTCTGTTTGCGTGCCGGTTTGTGTGCCCTTAACTAATATAGTTACGCCAGGTAAAGGTGTTTTGTCACCCCCATCAATTACCTTACCTTTTATGGTAATGTTTTGCGCAAATGCTACGTTAATTGTTAGCAAACAAAGTGCAGCGAGAACAGAAATTCTTGTAAAGATTCTTTTCATGCTTTATTATAAATTTAGTTTAATTGTTAGTTAAATGTGAGGTTGTTTTTGCTGATGTGCAAGTGTTTTTACCTCTACATTAATACATCATACAGGTTTGTGGGGTATCTCAATTCATTAAACCAAATGCGATTTTAGGCTAAAAACGCATTTTTTTGGATTTTAACATAATATTAACATACACACAAGTGTACAATTAACACTAAGTATTTTGTGGGGTTTAAAAATTGCGTATGAGAGGTAATGATGTAGTGGTTATTTAATGATATAAAAGAAAAAACTTCAAAACCATTTTTTATGCAAACGTTTCCCAACGATAGTTATTGAAGATTTTTGATTTTAAAATCTGTTTCTTGATGTCACATTAAAGTTCCATCAAAAATTCAGTTAAATTTTTATCATGAGGTACTTCGAGCTTCTTACGGAGGCGGTACCTTCGGATCTCTACCCCACGTAAACTGATATTCAATAACGACGACATTTCTTTACTACTCATGTTCATCCTCAGATAGGCGCATAGCTTTAAATCGTTAGGAACAAGATCAGGATGCTGTGCTTTTAATTTCTTGAAGAAACTTTCATGCGCCTCGTTAAAGCTATTTTCGAATAAGTGCCAATCGCGCTCGTCGTTCATGCCATCATTGATTACTTTCTGAATTTTGCGGGTTTGATCGTCAGAAAGTTTCTTGCCATTTTCATCCTTTAACTTAGTGATCTCGTCGCTCAATTTTTGGAGCAGCTCATTTTTATAGACTAATGTCATGGCAGAATTGGCCAGTTCCCTGTTTTTTGAAGCCAGTTCTGCCTGCAGTTTTTCTGTTTGAAGTTTGATGATCTGTTTCTCATTGGTTTCTGCTTCCTGCCTTAATATTTCTTCCTGCTCGGCCTGCAAGCGATCGCTTATTTTCTGACTATCCCTTTGCAGCTTCCTTTCATAAATTTTCTTCCCCATAATCAATACGATTACAAATAGGATGGCATAAAGCAGTATGGCCCAGTTATTCAGGTACCAAGGGCGCAAAATGGTAAACTTATAAACGGTTTCTTCACTCACCGTACTGTCATCTATCTTTGCCCTAACCTTGAAAACATAGTTTCCAGCACTTAAATTGGTGAAATCTTTTTGGGTGGCATAAGTCCAGTCAGACCAGGTACGGGAGTAACCTTCAAGATAAATCTGGTATTTAACCTTTGCCTGGCGGTAATAGGGCAATGCATAAGAAATTCGAATGTTATTTCTGCTATTTTGAATTTCTGTTGTTTCAGCATTATTTCCGGCCTCGCTAATGAGCGAAAATTTATCGGTAATATCTTCTACACGCCTGATCAAAACGGCAGGAAGTTTTTGTTTCTGCTGGTTGAGTTGCGCAGTTGGGTTATAAATTACGAAGCCATCATCTACACTGATCAGGTAAATCGCGTTGCTGATGCGGCTGATGTTTTCATAATATTGTACCATGCGGCCATCCAGAATACTGAATTGATTGGAATCGATTTCTACCTTGCCTGGCTCACTAAAATTAACCAAAGCCGTTTTGCCATGGTTGATAAACCAATATTTTTTGCCGCCAGCATTGATAATTTTATTGGACGATTGAAATGACCCGAGCTCTTTATTCAATGCTGCGTACTTGGTAAATTTATCACTTAACTCATCATAAGTATAAAAACCCGCATCAGAAGAAAAGATAATTTTGTTTTCTAAATTGAATATATTGATGTTGTAATTGCCAGGCAGGCCATTCTTTTCGTCGAAATATTTAACACTGGTTGCGTTGCTGTAATTTTGGCTTAAACTCAATTTGTATAAACCCTTATAGGCATGTGCTACCCAGATATCACCTTTATTATCTTGCTCTACGTATCTGGATGGCGCATCAAATCCTGTAATCTTTGTTACAAATTTTAATCCCGAACCTGGAGATTCTGTAAAGAGCGAAAGTCCGGTATAAGTCCCTTGAACGAGGTAATTTGGGTTGGAGTTTAGCTTTTTGATTGTCCATCCACCAGCAGATCTGGATAACCAGTTAATTTGATCACCATTTACTTTGAATGTACCGCTATTGTGCCCACAGATCAGTTCATTATCAATAATAGTCAGTTCCCAAACTTGTCCCTGCGAATTTGGGATCAACCTAAAATTAAAGGGCAGGAGATTATCAGGCGACCACTCACTGTAAAATAAACCCTGATTGGTGCCAAGGTAAATTTTGTTGTTAAAAATAATGCTGGAGTATACCGTTCCAAACTGACCGGTTTTATCAAAATAGAAATATAAGGGAGAGTTGAGTTCTATCCGGTCGATTCCATTGTCAAGCCCGGTCCAGAGGTTTTGTTCATTATCAGCGTATAAACTTAAAACCGTGTTGTTTTGTAAACCGCTCGATTTGTTGATCCGCTGTACCACCCTTCCATTTTCATCGATAATAATTAATCCGTTGAGGATGGTGCCATAAGCGAAATATTTGCCGAGTAAACTTACTCCGTTATTAAGCTGATAGGTTTTTAAATAGCTATTGGCTGAAGTGTTTAAGGGCGCAAAATCTTTCCCGTTGTAAGTAAACAAACCGTTTTTACTGGTGCCGATAATAAGACCATCAGTTTTATAGGGAAGGATGGACAGAATGCCCTCTTTACCCAGCTTTTCGCTATTCGGAATGTGGATTAATTTATTGCCAACCAGTTCGAATAAACCTTTTTCAAGCACTTCAATAAGATACTTATTACGTACTTTATGTAAAAACAAAAAAGAAGATGGCGATTTTACCACTTCGATTTTATTGTTTTTATAAATAAATATTTTGGAGAAAGACTGAAAGATGACACGGTCCTGATCAACATAAATTTTCCATACCTCGTCATTTATTTTAATGCCTTTTGGCAATAAATTGATAAGCGAGTTGTAGCCTAATTTATTGTTTTTAATCGCCCAGAAACCAAATTCACCAAAACTGCCTGTGTAAATTCTTCCTTTGTTATCTGTAGCTACTGATCTTACAATCTGTCGGTTTGGCAACTGGTATTTCTGCCAGTAACGGCCATCGAAAGTTAACAATCCTTCCGCATTGCCGAAGTACATCACTCCATTTTTATCTTTTGCTATACTCCAGTTCTGGTTCCCTGATGAATAAACAGCTTTAGGATAATTTTCGATATAGGGTACACCAATGCTTTTAATTTCTGATGCATAGGCGCTTATAGTAAAACAGGAAAGCAGTAATAAAAAACGGAAATAGTTTAGCATAAAATGGTTACTCGATAAAGCCATTATTACACAAAGTAAGTGAAAAATTGTTTAATATAGGCGGGCAGAGGTAGATGTAAAGAAATCAGACGCGAAAAAGATCGTAATTTCAATAGTTCCTAAAATTGCCGTCATTTCGAGCGGAGTGCAACGAAGTCGAGAAATCTATCTCAATAGATCTCTCCATTTCACTGCGTTTCATCCGATAGCTATCGGATCGAGATGACGATCTTTCTGTTTAATTTCTTTACCCTTTCACCGCTACAGGCTGCGGAACCTTCACATAATAACCTGTACCATCATAAGGACGTTTACGTGGGTTCGTAGTGCATGCTGTTGAGCAACAGCCCTGAAGTTCGTTACCGCATTCATCGCATTGGGTAATGTGCTCGTTACACTCAGGATTAGCACAGTTGATCATTTTTGGTGTGGTTTTACCACAGTTATAACAAACCGAAACAATGGTAGGGTTTACTTCGTTTACGTCAACAGCGATACGGTTGTCGAAAACATAACATTTGCCTTCAAAATCCTTTCCGCCGGCTTCCTTACCATATTTAATAATACCACCATGCAACTGATATACATCGTTAAAGCCATGGTGCAACAATAGGGCAGAAGCTTTTTCGCATTTAATGCCTCCGGTACAATAGGTTAATATTTTTTTGTCTTTATATTGGGCAAGCTGGTTAATCTGCTCAGGGAAATCGCGGAAATTCTCAATATCCAACGTTACCGCATTCTTAAACTTACCAAGGTTATGTTCATAATTAGAACGCACATCAAGGATAATTACATCCTCATCATCTTTCATTTTCATGAAATCTACCGGCTCTAAATGTTTACCCGTTTGTTTGTTCGGATCAATAATCGAAGTATCCCTTAAACCAGAATGTACAATTTCCGATTTGTAACGGCAGTGCATTTTCAGGAAAGAAGGTTCCTCAACGTTATCGATTTTAAATTCAGTTTTGGCAAATCTTTCATCAGCATGTATAGCTTCCATATAGGCCTTACAGGCTTCAGCAGTACCAGAAACGGTCCCGTTTAAACCTTCGTCGGCAACAATAATACGCCCAACTAAATCTAACGATTTACAAAATTTAAGATGATCGGCAGCAAATTGTTCTGCCTCCGCTATGTAACTATAGCAATAGTAAAGTAGTGTCTGATATTTTTTCATAACGCTGTTGATACCGTTGCAAACGGCGTTTAAAGCGGTGCAAAGATAAGGGAATTATGTAAGATGTAAAAATGGAAAATGTAAGATGGATGTGTGTTGCCTGCCATCATCCATCTTACATCAAACATCTTCCATTCTAGAAGCCGTAAGATATCCTAAATCCTTGCGTTAACTTGGTTGCGCCATCGTAAGCGAAGCCATAACTTGCCCGCAATACCAGACGTTGAATACCGAAGTAGAATTCCTTATAATTTCTTTTTTCAGGAGAAGATAAATAACCTCCACCGATAAATTCTTCTAGCTTTGCTTTACGCAACAATGGAATTTTATTCATAAAGAAACCCGCAAAATTATGCTCTAAATGGGCTTCAAAATATTGTTGGTTAGTACTGAACTGATAAAAATCTAAATATTGAAATTTCCTTAAATTGGGAGGGAAGATGGTGGAGATGTTACCTGCGAAATGTTTAAAATCAGGATAATACATGTTTTTGTTGTTCAGGAACTTGCCTACACCTGCCAGAAATGAGGTGTAACCCCACAATCCCAATCCAATCCTGTCCTGAGAAACCTCAAGCTTCACGAAATCGTAATCAACATCGCTGTTTAATACACCATTAAATCCTTTTTTATATAATACCGTAATTTTAGGAAATTTTGATTCCGTGTAAAACTTACCATCCGGACGGGTAATGTATTTCTGCCCGAAAGTATAGGTTAAACTTGCCGTTGCGCTGAAAGCGTTATAGGTTGGGAAAAGCGGTGTGTCTTCGGTCGGGTTAAAAGGGTTGTTTGAAGTAAATTCACGCTCTTTCGCATCTATAAATTTAAAGGTTGAGTTATTGGTGAGGCTTTTATTCCGGTTGTAATCTACAGCCACACTTCCCTGCAGGCCAGAGGCCAGTTCGCGGGTGGTATTGATATTTATAAAACTCTTTTCGTAAAACTTGGCGAAGTTTTTCTCATAAAATAACGAATTGATCGTGTTACCCAGCTGTGTCATTGAGCCTAAATTATTCAAATCAAAGATGCCGTTTCCGAAAGATGCACCTACACTTGCTCTCTTGAGCGGATTGTAGTAATAACTTCCTGTTAAACTTCCGGTAAGTTTTTGGTTGGCAAAACCATACCGCAATTCAGGTCGAATAGAATAAGATCTTCTATTCTCAAAATCCTTTCTGTAGGTCACACCGTATTTTATGGCAAATCCTTCTACAGTATTGTAGAATATAGCTTTTAATACGGGGTCGAATTGCCAATATTCCTTGTCATACCGATCATTAATACTTACTCCCCTGAGCAAAAGCTTACCAATACCAAATTTATTATTCTCTCTTTCAAGAGAATCAAGATATTTTTTTGATTCTTTTAGCTTCGCTATACTGTCTTTTTTTACATAATTGATTTTTTCATCTTCCGTTAAAGGGATAGGCCTGTTATTTTTCCAGTAAACGGAATCTTTTTTGTTAACCATTTCAGTAACTTTTAAGATTTCTCCACTGAAAAAGTTTTTTGGGAATTTAGGGTCCAGATTATAATTGCTATAAATCCCCACATAATAACCAGCTATTTTAAATCCTAGCACATTACCTGCAAATTGAAAATTAATAGCAGTAGGCATGTAAACCTCATTAACCTTGGTAAACTGCTGGCTGATGTTCAGTGTATCGATAAAGTTGATCCCTGCGTTTTTGGTGAGGTATACATCTGTGTTGTAAATTCTCCAGCTATCGTCAATAATATAGATAATCCCTCTAAAAACAGGGTCGTTTTCACGGCGGGGAATCACTTCTATTTTATGGATGATTTCTCCGTTTTCCTTGCTTTCGCCCAGTAATTTATATTTATAATAGAAGAGCGCATTGTCTGCAATTGGTGAAATATATCCTCTTGAACTTAATTTATTTTCGAGCAGGTAGTTATCGTAAAAATTGATGATCAGATCAGATGCCTTGTTAAAACTGAATGAGTTGTTCCTACCCGCAACTTTTGAGGAGATCATTTCTTCATGCACATCATTTGGCCGTCTGAAATTAAACTTGCTCTGCGATTCTGACAGGTATATAATGCCTTTCCGGTTGGTATCCAGCTCTAAAATTTTCTGTATATCCTGTCCGAAGAATTTTTTCGGTGCACCCTTTAATCTTTGCACTCCTTTAATGTAAACATCACAACTAAATGTTTTCACTTCATTTAAATGTGCTTTTCGCTCTTTAATGGCTTTACGGATGATGGAGTAGGCAGGATCTTCGGCATTGGCCCTGATGTTAACATTTTCCAAAGTATAACTTTCTGCCGTTAGTGCTACATTAAGCACAAGATCTGCCGATGCATTTACAATATGCTCTTGCTGTTTGTAACCTACAGCTCTAAAACTTAAGGTATGCTCACCGTTTTTCAGCTTAATCGAATATTTTCCGTCAATATTTGCAGAGGTTCCCGTAGTGGTGCTTTTTAAATAAACCGATGCAAATGGAACAGGTTGTCCGTTCGTATCTTTAACTATGCCAGTAACTGTAAAATGTTGTGCAAATACAAAATTGGTGAGGCCGCAAAAAAATAGGAGCGCGCAAATTCTTATCATACGTTAGATTAGTAAGCTATAAAGATCGAATAACTTTAAGACTATATACACATAGGTGTATGTTAAAGTTTGTTAAGATCGAAAAAAATAATCTGGAAAGGCGGATTTTAGAAATAAATATTACACAAGTGCATAGATCGTCTAATCAGTCAAAACTTTTGTCCGCAAAATGTAGGTATAAAATTGCCTTTTTGGGTCGGAAAAGACTTTTTTTTATAACTTTGGCATCAAATCAACCATATAAAAAGGCCATGTATAAAACATTACAACCTGTTCTGCAAAAAGAACTTGAAGAAATCGAAAACGCTGGATTATTTAAACGCGAACGTATTATTATTACACCTCAGGGTGCTGACATTAAAGTAAGTGGCGGTGCTGAAGTAGTTAACTTTTGTGCAAATAATTATTTAGGCCTTTCTTCTCACCCAAAGGTGATAGAAGCAGCTAAAAAAGCAATCGATGATCATGGCTATGGAATGTCTTCAGTGCGTTTTATCTGCGGAACGCAAGATGTGCACAAAGAGCTGGAAGCTAAAATTTCCAAATTTTTAGGTACTGAAGATACCATTTTATATGCTGCTGCATTTGATGCAAACGGAGGAGTTTTTGAACCTTTGTTCAATGCGGAAGATGCCATTATTTCTGATGAGTTAAACCATGCATCCATTATAGATGGGGTGCGTTTGTGTAAAGCACAGCGTTTCCGTTATAAAAATGCCGATATGGAAGATCTGGAAAAACAATTAATCGCTGCCAAAGATTGCAGACACAGGATTATTGTTACCGATGGAGCTTTCTCGATGGACGGATCAGTTGCTCCATTAGATAAAATCGCAGACCTAGCAGATAAATATGAGGCATTGATCATGATTGATGAGTCGCACTGTACAGGTTTTATTGGTAAAAACGGCCGCGGAACACACGAGCATTTCAATGTGATGGACCGTATTGATATTATCACTGGTACTTTAGGTAAAGCTTTAGGTGGTGCATCAGGTGGTTTTACTTCAGGCAAGAAAGAAATTATCGACATGTTACGTCAGCGCTCACGTCCTTATTTGTTCTCTAATACCTTGGCGCCAGCAATTGCAGGGGCATCAATTGCGGTATTGGATATGTTGAGCGAAACCACCTCATTAAGAGATAAATTAGAAAGCAATACTCAATATTTCCGTGAGAAAATGACCGAAGCCGGTTTTGATATTAAACCAGGTTTTCATCCTATTGTTCCGGTAATGTTATATGATGCTAAAATTGCGCAACAATTTGCTGCTAAAATGTTGGAAGAAGGCATTTATGTAATTGGTTTCTTTTACCCGGTGGTTCCTCAGGGTAAAGCGAGAATCCGTGTACAGTTATCAGCCGGGCACGAGCAACATCACTTAGATAAAGCCATAGCTGCGTTTACCAAAGTAGGTAAAGAATTAGGCGTAATTTAAAACTTATAGAACTACTATAATTACAAAAGCCGCTTTAAGCGGCTTTTATGCTTTGTGGGTTCATTTTCTTTTATAAGGATATTGTAAACAGATTATTTGAACCCACTTACCTTAAAATTATTAGATAATTTGCTGTATATTTGGAGCCATGTTACAGGACAAAATAACACAATATACCGATAAAATTAATGCTTTCGTAACTGAAAAAGCAGACGAGTTAGAGCAATTCCGTATTAAATATTTAGGAAGCAAAGGCATCATAAAAGAGATTTTTGACGAATTCAAATCTGTTTCTGTTGAAGAAAAAAGATCATTGGGTAAGGTTTTAAACGAATTTAAACAACTTGCAGAATCAAAATACCAAACTTTAAAAGAATCAACCGAAAGCACTGATACTAAAAGTGAAAATTCACAATTGGATTTAACTCTGCCTGGCGAAGGTTTCGAGATTGGTTCACGCCATCCTTTAGCCTTGGTACGGAGAGAAATTGTAGAGATTTTTGCCAAACTTGGTTTTACGGTAGCAGAGGGGCCTGAAATTGAAGATGATTGGCATAATTTCTCGGCACTAAACTTCCCTGAAGAGCATCCTGCAAGAGATATGCAAGATACTTTCTTTATTAAAAAAGGTGGAGAGAAAGGCGATATTGCTTTACGTACGCATACATCTTCGGTACAGGTACGCATGATGGAGCAAGGCCAGCCACCATTCAGGGCAATTATGCCAGGCCGTGTTTACCGTAACGAAGCTATTTCTGCCCGTGCACACTGTTTCTTCCATCAGGTGGAAGGTTTGTATGTTGATGAAAATGTATCCTTTGCCGATTTAAAACAGACTTTGTTTTATTTTGTTCAGGAATTATATGGAGAAGGTACAAAAGTACGTTTCCGCCCTTCATATTTCCCTTTTACCGAACCATCTGCAGAAATGGATATTTCTTGTACCATTTGTAAAGGTGCTGGTTGCCAGTTTTGTAAATACAGCGGTTGGGTAGAAATTTTGGGTTGTGGTATGGTAGATCCAAATGTTTTGGAAAACTGTGGAATTGATTCAAAAAAATACAGTGGCTTTGCATTCGGAATGGGAATAGAACGTATTGCCAATCTGAAATATGTAATTAAAGATTTGCGCTTATTCTCTGAGAACGATGCACGTTTCTTAAAGCAATTTAAATCGGCTTTAATTTAATGATGAAATATCTGTACGGTATATTGTTTGTACTGCTAATGGCTACAGGTTGCGGTAAAGATGGAGGTTACATTCCTGATGTGCCTGTTAATTATAATGTAACGATAACTGAATTTAGCTTAAAAGCAGTAAATAATGTCCTGGTAGTTTCAAACAACGGAGTAGGTGGATTACTGATTGTAAAAACACCACTTGGAGGATATGTGGCCTTCGATCGCTGCAGTACCGTAAATCCCGAGAAGATCTGCAAGGTAGCGCCCGATGATAGTGGTGTAACAGCAACCGACCCTTGTTCCGGAGCTAAATTTTCACTGCTTGATGGAAGTCCACAAAAAGCGCCCGCCGAAAGAAGTCTAAAAGCCTATAATATTTCTTTGCAAGGCAACACATTATTACACGTAAGCAATTAAAATGGAAGCTGAAAAAATAAAAGAAACAGTTAAAAAGGCTGCCAAAGAACTATTTAGAAAATATGGTTATCATAAAACCAGTGTAAACGAAATTGCAAAAAAGGCCCGTATCGCTAAAGCAACGATTTACAAATATTTTGAGAGCAAAGAGCAGGTTTTAGATAGTATCCTGATGGATTACCTGGATCAGAATCTTTACGAAATATTGCACAATAAATTAAGTTACGCATCAGAAGAAGAGCACTTAAAAGCACTGGTGATGAAAACAAGCCGCTTATCATTTACCGCATGTAATGAGTTTATCGGCTGGGATTTTGTTCGTGAAAATGCGAATTCGCAGGAGTTTTTAAAACATTTATCAGATCAGCTTGAGGCCTTACTTTTAGCCGCTTATCTGCAATTGGATAACTTTAAGAATAATCCGGCAAGAAGAGAAGGACTGGCCTTTCTGCTAAAAGCAAGTAAAAGTATCGTGTTTTCATTTGCATTTACTTCAGTTAGCGATTCAGATGTGCGTAAGAACTTTGTAAGTTTCCAGAAAGAAATATTGCCATTTTTGGTAAAAGCAGCACTTTAAAGTATTTAGTTATACAAGGCGATCGTCATGCTGAATTTATTTCAGCATCTTTCCTGCAATATACGCTGAAATGAACGCAATCTGGTCTTAGCATCCCGCTAAGACCCTAAACAATAAACTTATTGGTATATCGTAGCTAGATGCTACCACTAGAAAAACTTTATGATCCAACCTCATTTTTCCTACAATAGACCCTGAAATAAATCCGATAGCTATCGGATCAGGGTGACGATACCCAGAAATCCGTGTTTATCTGTGTGCATCTGTGGTTGAAAATTCGACTTATTGATTATAATAATCTTTCATTTTAAATTTTTGCACGGTTCTTTTTATTTTGCCGTCAACAATTTTCTGAGTAATCACAGTAACAATATCGGCAATGCTCGAATCTTCAATTACCGATGAGTCTTCGTATGGTACGTTTTTAGTGTCAAATTTGTAGTTGATGGTTTTATCAAAACAACAACCATCTTTTTGATGAATAGCAATTTGCTTTGTTTTTTTATCAATATCAAACATGCCCAGGTTTTCGCTTGCCAGTTTGGTAAGTTCATTGCTCAACAGAAATTTGTTTTCTTTTGAGGTTAAATAAACCTGGTATGACGGGCTGGCATAAGAGCCGTTATTGCCATTTCTGATGGCAAGATCTTCAAGGCCGTCAAAATTAAAATCGCCAAAAATTAAAGGGGTTTGATATTTGCCAAGTTCCAGCCACCCGAGTTTAGCATTCTGTGTTTCGGTTAAACCAAACTCCAGACCATCTGAATGAAAAGTATCTATTTCACGGTCTGTCACCTTATCATAAACAATTACAGTGGCTTTTCCACCACAAGCATTCCCTTCACATTTATCAACAAAAATTTTAGCCTTGTATTGGTCAGAACTGTTGTTTGCCAGGAATTTAAACTGTGCTCTCGAAGTATTGGCAATCAATAAAATACTGCAAAAGATGATCAAACTTTTCATTAAAAATTTTTCCGTAAAATTACAGCAATATCATTCACTGAAAAGTTAAAAAAGGTTAACGTTTTCTCTTGCGTGTTTTGATATAGCTTTGTACTGCAGATTTTGTGGTAAGCCAATCTCTGCCTTCTTTATAGGCATCTATTTTGCCTTGCCTTGCCAATAGGCTCACATACTCCTGGCCATAAGGAACATCAGGTTCTGAGACAATTTGTGATATAGGTTCGTAATCCCCATAATTGTTTCCGGGTAAGGCATTTATGTAGATATTTAACGAACGCTCTAAGGCCTGGAGCATCAATAAACAAAGTTTATGGTAATTGCCCTTGTTAGCCTGATTAAGTGCTTCGTAGTATTTCTTTCTGTCGTTTTTGAGGATGATAGCAGGAGGGAAGCCATTTCGCATAAGTAGTAAATTCATCGCAAGCCTTACGGTACGTCCATTTCCATCAAAAAAAGGATGAATCCAAACCAATTTATGGTGGAAAATAGTAGACAATACAATATCATTTAACCCCAGTGGATTATCGTTAATAAAAGTGATCAGTTGATCTAATAAATCGGAAACCTTATTTGCATTGGGGGGTGTAAAGTTTGCGCCTACAATACGTACTCCGCCATTTCTTAAACGACCCGCATAATCATCTTCAATGCTTCGCAATACCAAGCCGTGCAGGGATAGGATATCGATGCTTCTTAAGGTGTAGTTTTTATTGACTAAGGTATATAAGTAATCAATGGCTTTTTCGTGGTTATAGGCTTCGAAATGCTCCCTAAGTGATTTTCCTTTTACGGTCATGCCTTCCTGTAAAACCATTTGGGTTTCTTTCAGGCTTAAGGTGTTTCCTTCTATACTGTTTGAGTTGTAAGTCCACTCCAGCGTGAGGTCTTCTTTAATACGGTGTAGGGCGCTATTAGGCAATGGCCTTGAAGTTTCTAACCTGGCCTTTTTTTCGTATAACCTTTCTATTTGCGGTAATAGCTCTTCTAAATCGCTTAAATCAAAATCCCACATACCCAAAGTTAATAATTATCGGTTAGACTTAAAAATAAACTTATCCGATATTAATATATTATTCAAAAAAAAATGATAACGTTACGTTATCATTTTAAAATGTGTTTAAGGTACTTATTCCCACTTAAATACTTTTACCGCTACGGCATAAATGCCAATACCCCAAAGCAATAAGATCATAATCTGGAATTTTACATCCCATAAGCCTAAGCCTTCAAAAGCTACTTTGCGCATGGCGTCGTTTAAATATGTAAGTGGTAAGGCCCGGCTAATCGGCTGTAACCAACTTGGAAAAGCCTCGATGGAAAAGAATGTTCCCGACAATAAAAACTGTGGGAGGGTAATAATATTTGATATTGGAGGTACCATACTTTCGCTTTTGGCAATGCCCGAAATAATAAAGCCAAAGCCCATAAATACGATTATACCCATTGTGGCCAGTATAAGCATATTGACGACCGTGAGTGCACCATGTACCAAGGTAAAGCCAAAGAAGAAATGGCCAATTAAAATGATAAATAATGCACCAATTAAGGCAAATCCAATACGGGCAATTCCTTCGCCTATGACAATGCTCGAACGCCTTACGGGAGTTGCGAAAAAACGCTTGATTACCAGGGTTTGGCGCAGACTTAAGAATACGAATGCTGTTCCGAAAACGCCTGTGCTTAATAGCGAAAAGCCCAACTGACCTGGAAGAATAAAATCAATGGTTTTATACTCACGGCCAGTAATCGTGCTTTCTTTTATTTCTGCTACCGTTGGTTTTAAGGTTTTATCGTAAAAAATATTGTTTAAAACCGATTTTAAAATCCCGCCTTTATCTCTTGATGCAGAGGTATAAACCACATTAACCGAATAGGCGGCAGAATTTACTTTTCTATGTACATCAATCATGGCGTCGACATTGCCCTTTTCAAGTAATTTATCAAATTCGGCATTTGATTTATCTTTGACCAGGCGGATCATTCCTGTTTTTTTCAACATGCCCATTATCGGGTTATTTACATCAGAGCCTGGTGTTACCCCAACATCGATACGGGTTCCGCCACCGCCCAAAAAGCCAAAAACAAGGATAAATATCAAAGGAAAAGCAAGTGTAAATACCACTGCCGATGGACTCCGCATAATCGACCGGAAACTTGCTTTGGCAAGGGCCAGGGTTGCTGTAAGGTTATTGTATTTTTTCATTTACTATTTGATTAATAGTTGTGCTGTTTTATGTTCTTAAACCCGATTGTAGTGTAAATCCTTTTTGTTTTAGATGCTTTTATTACCTATGTATAAGATTTACAAAAAGATTGTAGCGAAAAGCGGGAGTAACGTTAATTGTAATGCTGCCTTTGCTTTTCAAAAAAAGAATTTAAATTATTCTCTCCATTCCTGACCTGTAAGATTAATGAAAACATCTTCCAGATTGGCCTTTTTAACCTCTTTTTTGCGCTCAAAACCACTGTTTACTAATTGGTCTATTAAATTATCAGGCGTATCCAGAGCGATAATTTGTCCGCGTTCTACAAAAGCAACGCGATCGCAAAGCTGTTCAGCCTCATCCATATAGTGTGTGGTAATAACTACGGTTGTTCCTGCATCGCGGATTTCTTTAATCAGATCCCAAAGATTCCTGCGGGCCTGTGGATCCAGGCCTGTTGTAGGCTCATCCAAAAAAATAATCTTTGGTTGATTGATGAGCGTTGTAGCGATAGAGAAACGCTGCTTTTGTCCGCCTGAAAGTGCTTTGTATTTGGCTTTAGCCTTATCCTGGAGATTCACTTTCTCCAGCATTTCCATGGGTTTAATGTTGGCGCCATATAACCCTGCAAAAAGTTCAATCAGTTCAATCAGGTTTAGATTTGGATAATAACCAGCTGCCTGTAATTGTACACCAATAATCTGTTTAATATCCTGCGGCTGTTTATCAACAGAAAAACCATCAACAATAATTTCACCCGATGTTTTAGCTCTCAATGTTTCGATAATTTCGAGGGTAGTGGTTTTTCCAGCGCCATTAGGGCCAAGCAGACCGAAAATCTCATGCTCATACACCTCAAAACTAAGCCCTTGAACGGCCACGAAATCATCGTATTTTTTTACCAGGTCTTTAACACTGATAATGGCTTTTTTTGTTTCCATGTTGCGAATGTAAGCAGCTTTAAATGAATAGGAAATGAATTTTAATGCAGTTAACAGAAAATGTCGGTAAAATGATGTTTTAAGCAGGCGAAAAGGGGTTATAAAAGAAATCTGCGGATCGGCAGCTTATTTTTGCCGCAAATCCGCAGATCTTATTATTGTATTTTGACCTTTAACCTTTGGTCTTTAAGCTTTAGTTTTTCTACCTCAAACTTACCAAACCAGCTCACCTTTCATTACTTCAACGAAATCATCGAATAAGTAACGTGAATCGTGTGGACCTGGAGAAGATTCCGGGTGATATTGAACCGAGAATGCTTTTTTACCTTTCACACGGATTCCCTCGATTGATTTATCATTCAGGTTAACGTGTGTAATTTCTACTTTATCAGAGTTTCTAACCTCATCTGGAATTACACCAAAACCATGGTTCTGTGAAGTAACCTCGCAGTGGTTTTTGATAATGTTTTTAACAGGGTGGTTTAATCCACGGTGACCATTAAACATTTTCATGGTACCAATACCGTTAGCTTCGGCCAATAACTGGTGACCTAGGCAAATACCGAACAATGGTTTATCTTCTGCTAATATATCTTTAATGGTTTCTACCGCATAAGGCATTACCGATGGATCGCCAGGACCGTT
Organism: Pedobacter alluvionis; assembly: GCF_003664035.1. Classification (GTDB taxonomy): domain Bacteria; phylum Bacteroidota; class Bacteroidia; order Sphingobacteriales; family Sphingobacteriaceae; genus Pedobacter; species Pedobacter alluvionis. The sequence goes on along the minus strand of NZ_RCCK01000011.1, from coordinate 116,851 downwards.
GGAAATAAAATAACCATCAGGACCGAATTTTTCCATTTCGGCAAAAGTGGTTTTAGCAGGGAAAACCTGAACGTAGATATCACGGTTTTCGAAACTGCGTAAAATGTTTTTCTTGATACCCAAATCAAGGGCAGCCACTTTTAGGCTTGCCTCAGGGTTACCATAAAAATATGGTTCGCTTGTACTTACTTTAGAAGAAAGCTCTAAACCTTCCATTGATGGTACTTCAGCCAGCTTTTGTTTTAATTCTTCCAGGTCGGTAATTTCAGATGAAATGATCGCATTCATAGCGCCTTTATCTCTAATATGACGAACCAACGCACGTGTATCGATATCAGAAATGGCAACCAGGTTATCATTTTGGAAATAATCCTGGATAGATTCTGTTGCTTCTTTACGGCTATAAACGATATTGTAATTTTTGCAGACTAAACCGGCAATTTTGATCGAACCCGATTCGATTTCATCTTTATGGATACCATAATTACCAATATGTGCATTGGTGGTAACCATTATCTGTCCAAAATAACTTGGATCGGTGAAAATTTCCTGGTAACCTGTCATCCCGGTATTAAAACAAATTTCGCCAGTAGTAGTTCCAATTTTTCCGGCCGCTTTGCCGTAAAAAACTGTGCCATCGGCCAGTAATAAAATCGCAGGTAACTTGGTGTAGTTAGTCATGGTGATTACAATATGGATTTTGATTTAAAAAAGAGTTGAAAAAAGAATGGCTTTCGGCATTAAAGCCGTATTTGCAGGGTGCAAAAAAAGATGAATATATCCCTTCCATTTCGGGGTACAAAGATAGGGTTTAAGATCGGAAATGTAAAGAGAAAAGTGAAATAAGATTGAAGCTAAAAGCAGAAAGACTAAAGTAGTGAAGCATGATTTAAATGAAAATGATTTTTGCCTTAGATAGCTTTGGTCTTTTACCTTTAGTCTTTCAGCTTAATTAAAGAAAAAACAATACTTTTGACAACACAAAACAAATCCCATGTCGGTACATAAAGAAATCAAACGCATCACTACGCACATTTTACAGGAAATGAAACAACGTGGTGAAAAAATATCGATGTTAACAGCCTACGATTATTCGATGGCGACCATCCTTGACGATGCAGGATTAGACGTTTTATTGGTTGGCGATTCTGCTTCGAATGTAATGGCTGGTCATGAGACAACTTTGCCCATAACCCTGGATCAGATGATTTATCATGCTGCATCTGTAATCAGGGCCGTAAAACGTGCTTTTGTGGTAGTTGATTTGCCTTTCGGCTCCTATCAGGGAAACTCAAAGGAAGCTTTGAATTCAGCGATAAGGATTATGAAAGAATCAGGGGCCCACGGTGTTAAATTAGAGGGCGGTGAAGAAATTATTGAATCTGTTCAACGCATCATTACAGCAGGAATTCCTGTAATGGGCCACCTGGGTTTAACACCGCAATCAATTTACAAATTTGGAACCTATACCGTTCGTGCAAAAGAAGAGGAAGAAGCAAATAAGTTAAAAACAGATGTTTTGGCCTTACAGGCTGCTGGTTGTTTTGCAATCGTATTAGAAAAAATTCCTGCTGCCCTTGGCAAAGAAGTTACAGAAAGTCTGAATATTCCAACTATTGGTATTGGTGCCGGAGCAAACTGTGATGGACAGGTTTTGGTAGTAAATGATATGATTGGTTTAACCAAAGGATTTAAACCACGCTTTTTACGCCAGTATATCAACCTGTATGATGAAATTTTGGGTGCGGCGCAATCTTATATCCGTGATGTGAAAGGAAACGATTTCCCGAACGAGAAAGAACAGTATTAAGTTTGGAGGTGGGCATTTTGAGTTTGGAGTTTTTTCAAGCACAGATAAACTATCCAACTTTAACAACTAACAAATTAACCAATAGAATTCGCAATAGAAGATTTGCTTTGTCAAATGAACTAATGACGAACGAACCAATAAACTAACCGATGCCAATTACCGATAACGACATCCTTTTTGAAGACAACCATTTAATCGCCATTAATAAGAGGGCAGGTGATATTGTACAGGTTGATGAAACTGGCGATGAACCTTTGGATGAGCAGGTAAAAAAGTATATCGCTAAAAAGTACAATAAGCCAAATGGTGCTTTTTTGGGGGTGGTACACCGTTTAGACCGGCCGGTGAGTGGTGTAATTCTATTTGCCAAAACCAGTAAGGCTTTAGAACGGATGAATGCTGTTTTCAAAAATAGGGAAGTAAAGAAAACCTATTGGGCAGTGGTGAAGAACAAGCCAGAGAAAGAGTCGGCTACTTTGGTGCATTGGCTGGTTAAAAATCCACAGAAAAATGTGGTTTCTTATTATAACACGGAAGTTACCGGCAGTCAGCGGGCTGAGCTTTCTTATAAAGTGAAAGCCAAGGTAGGCGATTATTACCTGCTGGAAGTTGATCCTTTAACAGGCCGCTCACACCAGATCAGGGTTCAGCTCTCATCAATGGGCTGTCCGATTATGGGCGATAATAAATATGGTTATCCACGTGGAAGCAGAAAAGGAAGTATTTGCCTACATGCCCGTCGCCTACAGTTTATACACCCGGTAAAAAAAGAACCCGTAAACATATTCGCCAAACTACCTGTTGATGGTTTTTGGGAACGTTTTGAAGATTTATAAGTAGTAATCACTATACATTAAGTATTAAAGGAGATCCGGTTGAGTATTTAACCGGATTTTTTATGATTTGGCACAGTATTTAGACATCTTCGGGCTAAAAACAAATCAACAATGAAAAACACCATTTTATCTCTTGCAGCAGTTGGCCTGTTGGCTACCACATTAGTTTCTTGCGACAGCACAAAAAAAACAGAAACGACCAAAGATTCGAGCAAAATTGCCGTAAACGGAGATACTGTTACCAAAGTTACCACTACCACCACTGAAACCATTAAAACAAACGTTCCCACTTTCTCAAGTGAAGAAGTAAACAAAGGTTTGGCTGAATACAGCAAATTAAAAGACGAATATGTTGCAGCTGTGAAAAGTAAAAATGCTGCAGAAATTAAAACCATAAGCGATAAATACACGGCATGGGCAAATCAGGCAACAGGATGGGCCAGTAAATTAAAGCCAGACGAAATACAAAAGTATTCTGATTATATGCTTAAATTAACTGAAGAGTGGAGTGCGGCGGCTAAGGATGCTGTGAGTAAATAGTGAATAAAAGCTAAGAAAGGTCGTCATTTCGACTGAAGCGCAGCGAAATGGAGAAATCTTTAAACTGTGAAAGATTTCTCCACTGCGGTCGAAATGACGATTTATGAATTGAGATGACGATGTATTATTTACAATTAATTTTGTCAAAAGTCATCGATCCATCAAACTTTAGTTTGCTTAGATCTTTGAACTTGGTCTCCCCTTTTACTTCCTGTACATCGCCAAATCCCTCTGCTAGCTGATCGCCCTTTTTCAAAAAAGCCACTTCCCTGGTTGATGTTTTGCCTTCAGACTGAAAAGTATAGTTTGCAATTATGGTATCGCCTTTAACAACCCCGGCTATAGTGCCTGCATTTTTATCTTTTTCGTATAAATTATAGCCCAAAGTGCCTGTTAACTTATTGTCAATTGTCTTCAGCGTTAGGGTAGCGGTATCACGGTTTTTAATGTACTGATAACATTGAGTAGAATCGGTTGTTGCCGCTGCATTGGTTACTATAGTAGAATCTATTTTGGCTTGTGTTTTCTTTGCCGTTCCGCCCTGGCAAGATGCCATGAATAAAGTGGCGGCTCCAATTATTGGGATGATGTTTTTCATTAAGATGTTTTTTTTGCTTATCGGATTGATTTTAGTAGTAAGCAAAGGCCTTGCCAAAAATATCACCCTTCCCGTCTTTCATATCCTGACCTGTTTGATTATAAGCGTGTATTTACAGAAGGGGTAATAGCATTATCTGCAGCATCATTTTGAAAAAGATAAGGAAATATTCGTTCCTTTATGTTCTTCAGATTTGATATCAACATCTATTTTATGGAATCTGGCGATACTTTGCACAATGGCCAACCCCAAACCAAAGCCATTTTCTTCGCTATTTCCTCTTTTAAAACGATCAAAAGCATTTTCTACCAACGCTGGGCTCATCCCTGATCCGGTATCGCTGATCGTGAGGATATATTGTTCATCTTCGGTTTTGTCAGTTATGGCAATAACTCCGCTATCAACATTGTATTTAATTGCATTATTGATGATGTTGATTAAAAGGGTGTGTATCAGTGCTTTGTTTCCTGTAAAATGAAAGTCTTTTGAAAGGTTGGCACTATAACTGATGTTTTTATCAGCTATCCGATCTTCAAGATCTTCGTATATATCATCGATTTCCTGTTGGAGGCTAATTTCTTCTGTTTTTAGGTACTGGTTGTTTTCAACTTTCGAAATGAGTAACAAACTATTGATAATTACCTTTAAGCGGTTAAGGGTTTTTAATGAGGCGTATATTTTATTTTCGTGCCCTACTGGAATATCCGGGGTGTTGAGCATATTTTCAAACCGAGTACTTAAAATAGAAATAGGAGTAAGCAGTTCATGCGAAACATTGGCGATAAACTGCTTTTCTAAAGCGAAAAGTGTATTTATTTTACGCATTAAAGAGTTTATGCTATTGTCTAGGATTTTAAAATCACTGGTACTGGTAGGTATATTCTGGTAATTATAATGAGTGGGATCATCAACCAGGTTGATTTTTTTATCAATAATGCGGTAAAATGGTTTGAGCAGAAAGTTAGAGAAGGTAAAGTCGGCCACCAGGGTAATTAACAATGCAGCAACGAGTACAATCAGCATATAAAAACGGATCGAATTTTTAATAGATTGAAGCGCTGTCATTGTTTCCCCAATCTCTAAGTTGTACCAGTTTGTATGGTAAGAGAACTTGTAGTTTAAAATACGGTATACTTCAATGTCGCCCTCTATCTCTCTTTTTTCGGTAAATACCTTTGAAGTAGAATCTTTTTGATTGTCGGGTATATCCGTTAACACAATAAATTCTTCCTTTAAAATATTGTAGTCGGTAAATGATTGTTCTTTATTTAAAAGGCTGTCGATCTCATTATTATTTAAATTTTTGATGATTTTGTTCTTCTTTTTGATTAAACGGTTGTCTAGCTGGTTATAAGCAAGTCTGTCTAATGAGAATAAAATGATAGCACCTAATATCAAGATGATAGCAATTTTGGTTACTGCATTATATAAAGAAAACTTAACCTGTAACTTCATTTAGATGGATGATGTTTTATGTAAGATGGATGAGGGTTCATTTATCGTTGGATTAATTGTTTAAATCGGTTAATCGACGCTAAGCGCCAAACGCCCAACCCTAAACGCACTAGCAATTAATCCTATATCCTATACTTCTTACCGTTTCAAACCAATCTATCGGACTAATCCCCGAAAGTTTTTTTCGCAGGTTTTTAACATGAACATCAACAAAGTTTGAATCTGAATTGACTTCTAAAATATCACCCCAAACATGTTCAGTTAAACTCATTCTTGATACCACGCGATTTTTGTTCAACACCAGATAGTTAAATATCTCGAACTCCTTTTTGGTCAGGTTTAATCTTTCATCACCAAAAGAAACGGTTCTATTTTGGATATTGAGCATGAAATCGTGAACGTTTACCTCGTTTTTCTCTAACTTATGTTTTCTACGCGTAATAGCGTGCATTCGCGCTAATAGTTCGTTTAGTGAAAATGGCTTTGGTAAATAATCATCTGCGCCTTCGTCAAGGCCTTTTATACGATCATCAACCGCACTACGGGCAGTTAAGATAATTACAGCGTCATCACGGTCTTTCATGGCTTTTAACTGTTTTAAAATTTCAAAACCATCACCATCTGGTAAGCCCAGGTCTAATAAAATAAAATCGTAATTATTTACAAATATCTTTTCTTCAGCAGAAGATTTTTTCCAGGCGTGCTCTACAATAAATCCCTCTTTACTTAAGAATTCATCCATTTCAAGCGCCAGGCTTTTTTCATCTTCAACGATTAATACATTCATTTCAGCTAACAGTTAGTAGTTTTGTTTTTCAGCATTTTATTATGCGCTATACTTTACCCTGCAACTAAGTTAATGTTTTTTAAGATGGTCTTGCAAGCTTCTTCAATTTCTTCTTTAGTAATAATTAGCGGAGGAGCTATCCGCATAGAATTGCTGCAATGTAAAAACCAGTCTGACAATACGCCATCTAAAATACAGGCATCAATGATTTTTTTATTGATCTCGAAATTCTCAAACTCCACCGCAAGCATTAAACCTTTGCCCCTGATTTCTTTAATGGCAGGATGTTTTAAAAGCTGTTTAAACAACTGACCTTTTTCTTCAACTTCATCAACGATGTGACTATCAACTAGGGTACGTAAAGTAGCCAACCCGGCAGCGCAGCAAACCGGATGACCGCCAAAGGTAGTCATGTGACCTAAAATTGGGGTATGTGATAATACAGACATAATCTCCAGTGAACTGATAAAGGCGCCGATTGGCATTCCGCCTCCAATTCCCTTGGCCAACAGCAACACATCTGGCACCACATTATAGTGCTGAAAGGCAAACATTTTACCGCTGCGGCCAAAACCTGATTGTATTTCATCGAAAATTAATAATGTGCCTGTTGCTGTGCATTTTGCTCTTAAAGCCTGCATATACTGTAAATCAGCAACCCTTATTCCGGCTTCGCCTTGTATAGGCTCAATAAAAACAGCAGCAATTTCTTTAGTGATTTTTTCGAGATCAGCAAGGTTGTTATGCTCAATAAAACTTACATGTGGCAAGAAAGGGCCGTATCCAGAAGAATAAAAATCACTTTCCATTAAACTTTCTGCGCCTTGCGTACTGCCATGATAAGCATTTTTGCAGGCAATAAATCCTTTCCGGCCGGTATAACGTTTAGCAAGTTTCATGGCACCTTCCACAGCCTCGGTTCCAGAGTTTAAAAAGTAGGTACAGCTTAGGCTTTCGGGTAAAATTTCGGCAAGTGCTTTGGCAAAATTTACCTGAGGCGTTTGTACATATTCGCCATAAACCATGAGGTGCATATAGGTTTCTGCCTGATCCTGAATGGCCTTCACTACCGCAGGATGGCAATGACCAACATTACTTACACCGATACCGGCAATAAGATCGATGTGTTTTTTGTTCTGCGCATCGTAAATGTAGATTCCTTTTGCCCTTACAAATTCGAGCATAAGCGGCTCTGGAGAGGTTTGTGCATTGTGTTGTAAAAACAACTGACGTTGGGTAAGCATAGCACAAAAGTACGGAAATGAAAGAGTGCTTTAAAACAAAAAGACCTACATTGCTGTAAGTCTTTTTCTTTATTGCTTTTGGCCGCCTTTAAATCGGTTGAGTAACTCGCGTTTAAAACCTTCCTGGGTCCGGTAAAACTTCCCGACAATTTTTATTGGCAATACCGATTTAAGTTTGTTGTAATATTTTTTATCGAGATTAAGATCTCTTTGTTTAAAATCAAATTCGCTGGTAATTAAGCCCTGTACCTGTGCATCGGTTAAATTATCTATTTCATCCACTTTTCTGAAAGAGATCATTTTTTGCATGCGTTCTTTGCGCAGGGCATTTTGTTCTGCCTGCATACTATTATAAATTGGCCAGAAAATCTTAGCCTCTTGAGGAGATAAATCCAGTTTTTGAGTGAAAAAAGCTATTTTAAGTGATTCTATTTCTTCTCCCCTTAGCCTTTGTGCAAGTAAGGAAGATGGAAATAAAAATATCAAAGCAACAAAAAGTAAATTCTTCATTTCTGTATTAATTATTTAGTTCCTGAGATAAATCACTTGACGAGAAGTTACTCAGGATGTAGTTTTCCATTTCTGTATCTGACGCAGAAGTAGTTTTTATATTAGATGATGTAATGTTTTGTGTTTCTAAATGATCTATGATCGTGCTTTCGTCAATATCATATAACATTTGTTCATTTACTGTTTCGGCAGATTGTACTTGCTGAACGGTATTGGTGCTGTTCTGGTAAAAATAAATGCTAAATGAAGCCATTAATAAGAAACAGGCCGCACTTGCATATTTAACGATGTTTCTTCGCCATAAAGGAATAACTTTAGCCTCCTTTTTAGGTTCCGATGCTGCAATCCTATCGGTAACTCTACTTTGTAGTTTGTCGAAATAATTTTCAGGTACTGTAAAGCTATTTTCTGCCTTAGGCATTTCAGACAGGGCAATCCGGGTTTGTATTTGTTCCGTTAAATTTTCAAAATAATGCGACGGAACTTCAAAATTGTTTTTACTGGTTTTCTGTTTCAATCCATCCAGGAATACGGCAGAAAAAATGGCCTCATCACTATTTTCGAAATATCCATCAGGAACGGAGAAAGGATTACGTTTCCCCATAGCTGCAAGTGCAGGAGCCTCGTTCATCCAATCGTTATTTTCTCTATTTTCGTTCATCACAGATATATGATACAATTAAAGTGAAAAGGTTTAATAGTCTACTTCATCATTTGTAATAAAAGCTTCAATTTTTTTTGCAGCAATGTGAAATGACGCTTTTAGTGCGCCAACCGAGGTTCCCAGTACCTCCGAAATCTCTTCATATTTCATATCATCAAAATATTTCATATTAAAGACAATCCGTTGTTTTTCGGGTAAGGTGAGAATTGCTTTTTGCAACTTTAGCTCAAGCTTATCGCCATTAAAATATGATGATGCCACCAGATTATCGGCAAGTTCGGACGATACCTCATCCAAAGGTGTATTGTTGCGCTGCTTTTGTTTATTTAAGAAGGTAATCGATTCGTTGGTGGCAATACGGTAAATCCACGTATAGAGCTGAGAATCGCTTCTAAATTTATCGAGATTTTTCCAGACTTTAACAAATACTTCCTGCAAAAGATCATCGCAGTCATCATGGTTTAAAACCAGTCTGCGGATGTGCCAGTATATTTTTTGCTGGTATTTTTTTAGTAACAGGTTAAAGGCTTCATTACGCGTATGCTCGACAGCAAACATGGCAAGAATTTCTGAATCTTCAACTTGTTTCATTGTATTTTTAGATGTGAGATACGAGATAAGAGATGTGAGATTCACTTAGACGCAATGTCTCAAATCTCACATCTCATTTCTCACATCTATTTTTTTCTGCCAATTACTTTTTGAACCGCTTCAACAATGTTTACAGCATCTAAGCCATATTTAGACATTAATTGATCTGGAGTTCCGCTTTCGCCAAAAGTATCATTAGTGGCTACAAACTCTTGTGGAGTTGGTAATTCTGTAGTTAACAAACGTGCTACGCTTTCGCCCAGGCCGCCAAATTTATTGTGCTCTTCGCAGGTAACCACGCATCCGGTTTTTTTAACAGATTTTAAAATGGCTTCATCATCCAAAGGTTTAATGGTATGGATGTTAATAATTTCGGCATCTATGCCCAATTCAGCTAATTTCTCACCAGCTTCAATCGCTTTCCAAACCATATGGCCTGTAGCAATAATAGTAACATCTGTTCCTTCGTTAACCATCCATGCTTTACCGATCTCAAATTTTTGATCTGGATCTGTAAACACTGGAATTACCGGACGACCAAAACGTAAATAAACCGGACCTTCGTATTCTGCAATGGCCATAGTTGCTGCTTTAGTCTGATTGTAATCGCAAGGATTGATTACAACCATTCCCGGCAACATTTTCATTAAGCCTATATCTTCTAAAATTTGGTGGGTTGCACCATCTTCGCCTAAGGTTAAACCTGCGTGAGATGCACAGATTTTAACGTTTTTATTAGAATAAGCTACCGATTGGCGTATCTGATCGTAAACACGACCTGTAGAGAAATTGGCAAAAGTACCTGTAAATGGAATTTTACCGCCAATTGTCATACCTGCTGCAATACCGATCATGTTTGCTTCTGCAATACCAACCTGTGTAAAACGCTCCGGAAAATCTTTAATAAAAGCATCCATTTTAAGCGATCCAACTAAATCGGCACATAAGGCAACCACATTTTCGTTTTTCTTTCCGGCTTCATGTAAGCCAGCTCCAAAACCCGAACGTGTATCTTTTTTTTCTGTATATGTATATTTTTTCATTGTTTTTTAGATATGAGATTTTAGACATTAGACATGAGACTCACATCTCATATCTGTTGTCTCCAATCTAATTTAGTAATCCCCTAAAGTTTCTGGTAATTGCGCTAATGCAACTGCTAATTGCTCATCATTCGGAGCAGTACCATGCCATTTGTGTGAACCCACCATATAATCTACACCGGCACCCATCTGTGTGCTCATTAAATTCATGATCGGTTTACCTTTTCCGGTTAAGGTTTTAGCATAATGTAAACCTTCAACTATAGCTTGCATATCATTACCGTCAGTATTGATTACGTGCCATCCGAAAGCTTCGAATTTAGCTTGTAAATCATCTAAGGCAAGAACTTTACTCGTAGGGCCATCAATCTGCTGTCCGTTATAATCAACCGATGCAATTAAATGGTCAACTTTATTGAAAGGGGCGAACATTGCTGCTTCCCAGTTTTGTCCTTCCTGTAATTCTCCATCACCCAATAAGGCAAAAACATGAGATTTATCGCCATTTAACTTTTTAGCCAGCGCTGCACCAATGGCAACTGATAAGCCCTGGCCTAATGAGCCTGAAGCAATACGGATACCTGGTAAATGCTCGTGGGTAGTCGGGTGACCTTGTAATCTAGAGTCAAGTTTACGGAAAGTTGCCAGTTCGCTTTTATCGAAATAACCAGCATGAGCCAGTGTACTGTACCAAACCGGAGAAATATGTCCATTCGAAAGGAAGAATAAATCTTCGCCCGCGCCTTCCATTGTGAAATCTGTCTTGTGGTTCAACACTTCAAAATATAAAGCGGTAAAAAAATCAGCGCATCCAAGCGAAGCACCTGGGTGGCCAGATTGGCATCCATGAACCATTCTTACGATATCTCTTCTGATTTGAGAGGCAATATCTTCTAGCTCTTTAATTGTATGTTTCATTAAAATAAGAGGTTGTTGTTACATAGCAAAGTTAATATTTTAACCGCTATATCATAATTAGTTATTGATTAAATTGAGTACTTGTTGTGTTGAGTTTTTGGTGTCAACTTTTTTGATGATATGGCTAATTTTGCCATCGCCATCTATAATGAAAGTAGTGCGAACCGTGCCCATGTATTTTTTACCATACATGTTTTTTTCTGCCCAAACTCCGTAGTCATTTACAATTTTCTGATCGGTATCGGCCAGTAGGGTAAATGGTAAATTGTGTTTGGTTACAAATTTTTGGTGCGATTTTTCATCGTCGACGCTAACGCCTAAAACTACAATGCCTTGGGCCTGTAAACCCTGGTAGTTATCTCTGAAATCGCAAGCTTCGGCGGTACAACCAGGAGTATCATCTTTTGGGTAAAAATAAAGTACAACTGTTTTGCCTTTATAATCGCTTAGCGAAACTTCAGTTCCATTTTGATCTTTTGATGTAATTGCCGGTGCCTGATCACCTTCTTTTAACTCTGCCATATTTATAATGATTGAATTTGAATGCTTTAATGATGGAGTATAATTAAACGACTAAATTTTGAATGATAGCATGTTTAATTCATGCTTGCAATTTAAACAGTTTATGCTATTATACTGTTGGATATATATTAAAAGATGACATTTCTTGGTTTAATTTGTGAAAAGTTGGTATCGTATGGTCACTAAATCCAATATATCTTATCCCTATCTAATAAATGTTACCTTGTATTTTCGGGTATTCTCTTTCATATCTGCCACAACCAGTTCAAGTGTATGTTTTCCGGAAGCCGTTCTTTCATCGAAACTGTGCCATAAGGTTGCCGTTTTGGTATCGAATTCCATCAATGCCCATTTACCATCGATATAGCCATTAAAACTTTTTATTCCGGATAGGTTATCGCTGATCTTGAAAAATATTTTAGATAAACCAGCCATGTTTTTTCCTTCTGAGATATTTACTGGTATTATCCTCGGCGCAATGGTATCGATTGCAATATAAAAGCTGCCAAAGTTTTTTGGCGTAGCCTTGACATAACCATTTTCGAAAAATCCGCCTTGCGATGAGCCATTTGAGTTTACAATCAAAGCTTTGTTTTTTAAGTTCTCCGGAAGATTATCTGCCTTAATCGAAATATTGAAACCAATATGTAATGGGGTATACCTATTGTGAACCTGATGTACAGCCGACCATGCATTTCCCGTTGGTTTGGGCAGCTTTTTATAAGTGAAATTTAAATCGCTGTACAATGTACCTTGCGGGAAAACTACCTTAATATCGTCGGTATTAAATTCATTCACCTTATTATACGGAAAAATTATTCCAGGGGGGGTAACCGGCGCTGCATTAGGTGCTGAACCCGCATTTACCGTGAAAGGCAAAACAGATGAATTTCCTTTCGAATCGGTGATGATGTAGCGAAGCTGATGTGTGGCGCCATCGTTAAAATTAATTCGGCCATTATTGATTAAACCGCTATAAATTTTTAATGGGTTGCCAGGCTCAACAAAACTTTTCTGGATACTTCTTTTGGTATTTAGGTAGGTAGGATAATCGATATGAGAATTAATTGCTTTACTATCTTCGAAAGCAAAACGTTCAAGTGCAGAAGTATATACTTTTTTGCCATCTACTTCGAGCTGAATAGAATATACACCATTGGTGCCCGATAAGCCATTATGCCGATCGGTTACTACGATACCGAAACCAACCTCGCCGGTTAAACTAATTGGGGCAGCGGTTTTATAAATGCCATTTGCTCCGCTAAAGCCAATGGCCTGTTTTGGTGTATTTTCGTTAAAGGTTTTGCCATTTAAACGGTATACATACAATCCATGTATAACAGGCGGAATATTATCCGGAATGATGATCCCGAAAAATTGCGGATTTATGGTTTCTTCAGTTTTGGTATCTCTGATTTCGAAATGCAAATGCGGTCCGCCTGAACTGCCACGGTTACCAGACCAGGCAATAATTTCGCCTTTATGTACCGGGATTAATGTAGCATCAGGAAATTCATCAATCTCAAACGATTTTTTTTCATATTCAAGATTTTTAACAATCGTAGCAATTTTTGGAGCGAAACGCTGTAAGTGGCCGTAAACAGTAGTAAACCCATTAGGGTGATTAATGTACAAGGCCTGTCCGAAACCACTGTTTTGGACTCTTAACCTCGAAATGTAACCATCGGCTACTGCATAAACAGGATAACCTTCGCGCTGATTGGTTCTGAAATCGATTCCGGAATGAAAGTGATTGCCTCTGATTTCGCCGAATGAACCCGCCAGGGCAGGAGGACTGATATCTAAAGGTTGTCTGAAATCTGTAATCGGGTATTTATTCGTACTATAAATCTGTTGCGCCTGAACTAAGGTCGAAGCAAATAAAAGACAAATTGAAATGGAAAATTTAAACTTATTTTGGATCGGGTTTTTAATCATTCGTTACTTTACATCAAAATTTAAAAGTTGTTTTCCTTCTAACCAGGCTTCCAGTTTATCGCCTTTATTTATTTTTCCAACGCCCTGAGGTGTGCCGGTAAAAATTAAGTCTCCCTTTTTTAAAGTAATATATTGCGAAACAAAGCTGATTATCTTCTCGAACGAGAATAACAAATCTTTAGTATGGCCAACCTGGCGGCTTTCGCCATTTATCTTTAACTCAAAATTTAAATTGTAAAGGTCTTCGTAATCACTTTTAGGCTGAAAAATACTGATCGGTGCAGAGTGATCAAAAGCTTTGGCCAACTCCCAGGGTAATCCCTTCTCTTTATGTTTGCTCTGGATATCTCGTGCAGTGAAATCGATTCCTAATCCAACTTCATCAAAATAGTTAGCAGCAAATTTCTCGGCAATATGTTTCCCTTCCTTGCAGATTTTTAATACCACTTCCAGCTCGTAGTGAATATCATCAGAAAAATCGGGCAGGTAAAAAGGTTTATTATCTTTTAAAACAGCTGTATCAGGTTTAAGGAAAATTACTGGTGTGGTTGGAACTGGATTGTTCAGTTCTTTTGCGTGTTCGGCATAATTTCTGCCAATGGCGATGATCTTCATTCTTAAGAATATGAAATATGATAAAATAGACAGGAATTAATTCCGCATCAATCAAAAATAGAAAAGAAAATGGTGTTATAAAACTGAGATCCGTTTTACCTGGCTTTCTGAGCCTGCAATAACCCTTAAAAAGTAGATGCCTGGGTTAATTCTGTTAGGAACGACAAAATTTTTATTATGCTCGCCGGCATTTAAACGTTCGTTCAAAAGTGTTGCTACTTCATTCCCCAATAAATCGATAATTTTGATCGTTGTTTGGGTGCCATCTTTTCCAATAGATAAAATAATATTTACCTGATCTTCTACCGGATTAGGATATATTTTTAAAATACTTAACAATTTATCTTTTGCTACAACTGTTGCATTTTTAGGAACAGTAGAAGAAGTATTGAACATTCCGGAGCCACCAACTGTCATGTAAAACGGCTTGTAGGGTGTAATATTGGCTTTGATTTCAGGAATTCGGCTTATTTTTTTTGTTCTGTTTTTTAAGCTGATGTGAATGCTATCACTCTGTTGCGACCAGGAATTTAAGCTGCATAACAAAACAATGCACAATGTGCAGGCGAGTTTTGTGAGTAACGTTATCCTAGTGTAGAGTTTCATCAAATTGGTATAGCAAATGTATTAATTTAAAACAAAGAAATTAAACATTTTGTTTAAAACCCATAATTTAACACAATTTAACAATAAAATTTAATTTTCATAGTGTTGAAAATACACAATAATTTGGTTGTTAAATTGTTATAGTTAGTTTACTTTTGCCGCACTTAAATAATCAACGAAGTGTCAAATCATAAAAATGTCAATGCGTTAACCGCCGGCGGTGTTCTAATTAGTTTAGGAATTGTATTTGGTGACATTGGTACATCACCCTTGTATACCTTAAATGCAATTTTTACTACAATTTTAGGGGGAAAGCAAGATATCAATCCAACAAACGTTTTAGGCGTTTTATCTTGTATTATTTGGACATTAACCTTGCAAACCACCATTAAGTATGTTATTATCACCCTTAGGGCCGATAATAAAGGGGAAGGTGGTATTTTCTCTTTATTTTCCCTGGTGCGCAAAAAGGCTAAATGGTTGGTGGTACCAGCCGTTGTAGGTGGCTGTGCACTACTTGCAGATGGTATTATCACACCTAGTATTACGGTTACATCAGCCATTGAAGGGCTTACCAGTAAATTTGATGTACCGGTTATTCCAATTGTAATCACCATTTTAACCATCCTGTTTATTATCCAGCAGTTCGGTACCAATATGGTAGGCAAGCTGTTTGGTCCGGTAATGTTTGTTTGGTTTGCTGTACTAGGTGTTTTGGGCGTGTCTTTTATTATTAAAGATTTCAGCATCCTTAAAGCATTTAACCCTTACTATGCCATTCATTTATTGGTGACCAACAAACTGGCATTTTTAATTCTGGGTGGTGTGTTTTTATGTACAACCGGGGCAGAGGCTTTATATTCTGACTTAGGTCACTGCGGCAGAAATAACATTAGAATCAGTTGGATTTTTGTTAAATTAACCCTTATCCTAAATTATTTGGGACAGGGTGTCTGGATTTTGCAGAATAGCGGCAGTTATGTTCCAGGGGCAAAAATGAACCCATTTTTCCAGATCGTTCCAGATCAGTTTCAAATTCCAATGGTTATACTCGCTACTATGGCGGCAGTAATTGCCAGTCAGGCTTTAATTAGTGGCTCGTTTACCTTAATTGCGGAGGCAGTACGCTTAAACCTTTGGCCAAAAATTAAAATTGTCTATCCATCAGTTTCTAAAGGCCAGTTATATGTTCCTTCTATTAACTGGATGTTGTGGATTGGTTGCTGCGGTATTGTATTCCTGTTTCAAAAAGCAGAGAGAATGGACGCGGCTTATGGTTTATCTATAACCATCGCTATGTTAATGACCACCATCCTTGTGAGTTTTTATTTGAGAAGCAGGCGTTTTCCGAGATATCTGATCGCTTTATTCTTTTTTACCTATGTCATTATTGAGGGTACATTTTTGATCAGTAATTTAACTAAATTCTTACATGGCGGTTGGGTAACCGTATTAATCGGTTCCTTCTTATTTACGGTGATGTGGAGTTGGTTTGTAGCCCGGAAAATCAAAAACCGCTTTGTTAAATATGTAGAAATTGAGGATTATTATGAGATTTTAACTGAACTGAGCAGCGATGAATCGGTTCCGAAATACTCTTCTCAGTTGGTTTATTTAACCAGTGCCAACTTTAAAACGGAGATCGAATCCAAAATTATCTATTCCATTATTCAAAAAGAGCCAAAACGCGCTGACGTATATTGGCTGGTACACGTTGACGTAATGGATGAGCCATATACTTTAGATTATAAAGTTGAATTCTTAATTCCGGGTAAATTAATCAGGATCGACTTTAGGTTAGGTTTCAGGATTGAGCAACGTGTAAATTTACTATACCGTAAAGTGGTTGAAGAATTAGTGAAAAATGGAGAGATCGATATTACCAGCCAGTACACCTCATTAAACAAACATAAAATTGCAGGCGATTTCAGGTTTGTGCTGTTGGAAAAACATTTATCTAAGTTTACCAAGTTAAGTTTCTACGAGAGACAGATTATGGATTACTATTTTATCCTTAAAAAACTGAGTTTGTCTGAGGAGCGAAGTTTTGGTTTGGATAGCAGTTATGTTGATGTAGAGAAGGTGCCTTTGATTTTCGTTACGCCTGATGATATTGAATTACACAGACTCCCGGTTTAATTAAATGAGGACTGCGATTTTAATTTTGGGTACCGTGCTATTTATAGCAGGTCCTGCAGCCAAAATATACCATCTTGATCATGCGAATAACTACATGATCGCATCTGGATTAGGCCTCGTGATGATTACCGCAATGGCATTTATCAAGAAAAAATAAATACGATCCTCTTTCTACTCAAGAAAGGGGGTTTTTGTTTATAAATGGAATTTATCCTCGTTCCATTTGCCGGGATTATTGATGATGTAATTTGAAATGTTCTGATATGCTCTTTCATCACGAATGATGTGTTCGTAATAATTACGCTGCCAGAGCTTTCCCATTGTTTTATTATGCGATTTGAACAACTGCAGACATGCATTTGAAACAATTGATTTGTAAGCTCCAACAATGTCAGCAATTGTCGGGGCGCCCCTTGCGGTCGCCATTTTTATTTTGTCTTCTTCTTGGGCGACCGTAAGGGTCGCCCCAACAGTAGTTTGATCTGATAAGACGATGATGCCATGCATATGATTCGGCATGATCTGAAAAACATCAAGTTCAAAATTCGGAAATCTCTCCGCTAAATTAACCCATTCGTTATAAGCGATAGTTCCAGACTGATTTAAGATCATTTCATCACCTGAAACTTTTCCAAATCTATTGATTCTATCTTCACAGCAGATCGTGATGAAATATGCCCCTGCTTTTGAATAGTCGTAACCCTTTAATCTGATCGATCTTCGATGATGTATTAAAGGATTGTATTTCATTAACTAAACCTCTGGATTTGCCAGTTTACTATGTCTGTAACCATAGGCAAAATAAACCACCAAACCGACTACCAGCCAGATGCCGAAACCGATCCAGTTTGAAATTCCAAGTTCGCACATCATATATAAGCAACTAATCAATCCCAAAACAGGAATTAATGATAGGTTTTTGGTAATGCAATAGTAGGTGATGACCACACAAATAATCAAGAAAATCCACATTGGGATTTTGTGCTTAAATAAACCCCAGCCACTTTCGTATTTTTTCTCTACAGGTATTTTTGAGGCTGCAATAAACTGCTCGTAACGATCAGCAGGTAATGCACTTAGATAAGATTCTGCATCTACTTTTTCTGTCAGTAGAATTTGTGGTGCAGCATTTTTAACAATTTCCTCTTTAACAATTTTTAGTTCATCGCCACTTAGAGAAGTAACAAAAGTTACGGTTTGAATGGTTTTAGGCGAATTTAAAAAGAATGCCTTAGTTTCTTTCCCATACTTTGTGAATGCAAAAATTATGGTCGCGATTAAAACAACAGGAACAATAAATTTACTGTTTACATAAGGTATTTTGAATTTTCCACGCTGAACATCAGGCCTATTCTGTAATACTAAAACCCCTGCACAAACCAATACGAAAGCGAAAAGTGTTCCAATAGAACAAAGATCGGTAACGATGGTCAGGTTCATAAACAATGATGGTACAGCAACCACAAAACCTACCACAATAGTTGCAAATGAAGGTGTTTTGTATTTCGGGTGAATTTTAGAAAAAGATTTTGGTAATAACCCGTCTCTGCTCATGCTCATCCAGATCCGTGGTTGACCCATCTGAAAAACCAAAAGTACACTTGCCATGGCAAATACCGCACTTACGGCAATAATACCGCTCATTAATTTTAAGTTAATCTGATCAAAAACAAATGCTAAGGGATCGCCAACGGCTAAAGTGTCTGATTTAACAATACCAGTTAAAACCAAGGCAATTGCCACATAAAGGATGGTACAGATAATAATGGCCCACATCATTCCACGGGGTAAATCGCGTTGTGGGTTTTTACATTCTTCGGCAGTTGTAGAAATGGCATCGAAACCGATATAAGCAAAAAACACTGCCGAAACGCCCTTTAGAACTCCTGCAACACCATTAGGCGCAAATGGATCCCAGTTTTTTGTATCTACATAAAATATACCTACTGCCAATACCAAAAGAATTACGGCAAGCTTAACCACAACCATGGCATTGCTGGCATTGCGACTCTCTTTCATGCCACGATAAATTAACCAGGTAATTAAAATAATGATGCCTAAGGCAGGGATATCTGCAACGATGTGAAAACTACCGATTTTTGGAGCGGTGAGCCATGCATTATTCGCTAAAGCTGTAGCCGGATCTAAATCTGCCAGGTTTTTGCCGGCGGCCAATAGTGCTTCAGCATGTTTATGTCCGTTATAAGCGCTTAAATAGTCCATTGTCATCCAATCGGGTACATGGATGCCATCTATGCCGAGCGGCGGTATTTTTATGGTAGAAAGTAGTCCGGTAAAGTAATCAGACCAGGATATCGCCACAGTAATATTACCGATGGAATACTCCATAATGAGCGACCATCCGATAATCCAGGCCACCAATTCTCCGAAGGCCACATAAGAATAAGTGTAGGCACTACCAGAAACAGGTACCATTGAAGCAAACTCTGCGTAAGCAAAAGCTGCAAAACTACAGGCTACCGCTGTAAAAATAAATAAAAAGATTACCGCCGGACCGCCGTCTGCACTTGCTTTGCCAATCGTACTAAAAATTCCTGCTCCAATAATTGCTGCAATTCCAAAAGCTGTTAAATCGCGTACACCGAGTGTTTTATGTAATGTATTTTCGTGGTCGCCATAGCCGTTTGCCGCATCTTTTAATATCTTGGAAATAGATTTCTTTCTGAATAGCTTTTCGAACATCTTTTGTTTGCTTGTTTCCTCAAACTTATAAAAAGTTTGGTTAAAAACGTTTAAAGCAGGATATAATTTTCAATACACTAAGTTCCTACATTAAAATGACGTCTTAAAAAGTGGTATTTATTAGATTAAAGTAAAAATTTGTAATTATTTGCCATGAATAATCCTTTGTTTGATTTGCATAATTTTAGGGCGGGTGAAAGTCTTATTTTTGCAGTCAATAATCAATCAGATAACTAAGAACGCGGAAATAGATGTTTGATTGGAATATTTATATGCGATTATAGTACCAATATGAATTCAAATACAGCACAAATAAAATACATTAAGGAACGTCACCAGGGTTTAGCTACTTTACTGGCCTTTGCCTTAATTCCATTGTCAGGTTTTGCTACCGATATTTACATCCCCTCGTTACCAACTATGGCAGGCGAAATGCAGGTAAGCAGTGTTCAGGTTCAACTTACATTAAGTATTTTTTTAATTAGCTATGGTGTTTCGCAACTTTTTATCGGGAGCGTGCTCGATAGCTTTGGCAGGTATAAGATCTGCCTGTATGCGTTATTGATTTTTGCAGCGGCAAGTATTGTTATTGCCACAACCCATAACATTTATCTCATTTATGTAATGCGCGTTATCCACGGACTTACTGTAGGTGCAATTGTGGTGGCTAAAAGGGCATACTTTGTCGATCTCTTCGAAGGCGATCAGTTAAAAAACTACCTCAGTCTGTTTTCTATCATCTGGTCTACCGGACCAATTGTAGCACCTTTTATTGGTGGTTACTTGCAAACAGCATTTGGCTGGGAATCTAATTTCTATTTCTTAGCTGGTTTTGCACTTGTTTTTGCGGTTCTGGAGTTGTTGTTTAGTGGCGAAACACTAAAGCACTTTACCGCTTTTCAACTGAAAAAAATCACCGGTATTTATATCGAAATGATCAAAACAACAAGTTTTACACTGGGTATCGTGATGTTGGGTTTAGCCTATTGTATGGTGATGGTTTACAACATGACCGGTCCGTTTATTATTGAGCACCACTTTAATTTTTCGCCGGTTATTGCAGGTTATAGTTCCTTATTTTTAGGTTTTGCGTGGATGGTTGGTGGTTTTATTGGCAAGGCCACCATTAATAAACCTTTTTTTAAACGATTAATGATCAATTCGTTGTTTCAGGTAGCTTTTGTAGTCCTGATGATTGTAAGCTTAAATTTTGTTTCTAATATCTGGTCGTTAATTTTCTTTGCTTTTTTGATCCATGTCGGAGCAGGCTTTACCTTTAATAATTACTTTACTTTCTGTCTGAGCAAATTCCCGAAAAATGCAGGCATTGCAGGCGGCTTAACAGGAGGGATTACCTATGTAATTGTTTCATTTTTGAGTTATGGTATCGTAAACCTGATTCCTGCTAAAGATGAACGTAACTTGAGCTACAGTTATCTGATCATGATCCTAATATCGGTTTTAGTGATGTTTATTATTCTGAGGATTCGAAAAAAAGATGAAGTGTAATTTATTATTTGATCCGGCCTTGCTCATCAGTTACGCTGGTTTTTCGCTCTCGGGTACCTTTAATACTGCTGCTGCCAAAAATGTAATTTAAACTGAGTCTGTAAACCCTGCTTTCTTGTTTTTGCGTGAGGTTATAATCTAAACCTGAAAGTGCGCTGCTGATTCTTGCTTTTCTGGTATCGAAAACATCATTGGCCGCAAGTTTAACGTTGAGTTTTTTATTGAGGAATGATTTTTTGATTCCAAAATCCACTCCATAATAGGGCTTAATGGCATAAGTGCCATAAATCTGCGAAGAGGCATATTCTGCTGAAAGTTCTGCTGATGTTGACGGGCTTAGGCTAAAAGTGTGACTGCTATTGATCATAAAATTCACTTTCTTTCTGTCATATACAACATCACCTAAATTTGCGGTTTTGATCTGGTTATAGGTGCTGGTAAGTGTATTGTCCATGCTCCAGAATTTGGTAATGGTTGTAGGATAGCCGATTGTTAAATCGTAAGCGTATTGTTTATCGAGGTTTTGCACGGTTTGGTACAGTGTTTTCTTCTCATGATCTGGCAGTAAAACGTCAATAATTAAGTCGTTGGTGATGCTGTATCCCAATGAAATATTTAATGTTTTTTTATAATTGTAAGCCAGTTGAAAAGAATTGGTATACTGCGGGTTAAGAAAGGGATTTCCCTGACTAAAAGTATATAAATCAACAAAATAAACAAAAGGGTTAAGTGATTTATAATCAGGTCGATCTATCCTTCTGCTGTATGAAAACCCGATTTCATGATTAGTATTTAGGCTTTGGTTGATGTTAAAACTTGGAAAAAAATCAAAATAACTGCGTTTTACAATCTTATTGTCGTTAATCGAATTTCCTTTTGAGTTGGTTTGTTCCGTTCGTAAACCAATTTCAACACTGGTTGATTTAAATTCATGCTTTAGGGTTGCATAAGCGGCATTGATGTTTTCGTCGTAAATAAAGCGGTTACTTCTGCCTGCATCATTCTTCCAATCTGTTCCAATCAGGTTTTCGAATTGAAAATCATTATCTGTACTCACCCAGCTACTTTTTAAGCCGGCATCTAATTTAGTTTTCGCGCTGATTGGAAGTACATAGTCAATTTTTGCAGCCTTGATTTTAATAAAAGATGGGGTAGCATTTCTAAAGATGGCCGGCGATTTATAGTTCAGGCCATTTTGATCTAAAAAGGAATTTTGATAAATGGTATTTTCCTCACTGTGGTATTTGGCATAATCTAAATCGATAGAAAATTCCTGACCTAATGTATCCATAACACTTTTGTAATTGAGGTTGTAAGCCTGATTGCGGTATTTATTCTTTGCGGGGTTATCAGCAACAATAGAGGAATCAACCTTCGTAAAACTTTGCCCAATAGCGGTAAGGCCATTAGATGCATCTTGACCATTGTTAAAATAACCTGTAGCGAGGAAACCTAAAGTGTTTTTATCGTTGATGAAATAATCAATCCCGGCTTTGTAATTGTTGTTATGTGTGGATCTGGTCTGTGTATTCAATTGATGGAAATAGGTATTTTGATCGCTGCCATTTACTACCCTCAAAATGTCCAGGTTTTCGGTGGCTTTATTGTTGTTATTGGCAAAGCTGCCAAAAATATTAAAGTTTTTGTTTCGATGGTTAATGGATATCCCGGCATCGCTTTTTGGATTCTTGCCATATCCGAAACCTAAGTCAACATTTCCATTGGTACCGTAACTGGCGTTCTTTTTTAACCGAATATTGAGTAGCCCCGCGTTTCCTTCAGCATCGTATTTAGAAGAAGGACTGGTAATCAGTTCGATCGTTTTTATTTCGTTACTATTTAACGATCTTAACCTTGTAGCCAACTGTTCGGCAGATAAATAGGTCGATTTTCCATCAATAAGCACATTGACGCCAGATCTGCCTCTGATACTGATTATCCCATCCTGATTAACCGTTACACCAGGCATTTTAGCAAGCACTTCGAGGGCAGTATTTCCGGTCGAAACTATACTGTTCTCTACGTTCATCACCGTTTTATCATTATGGCGTTTTATTAGAGGCTTGCGGCCAGCAATAACAACACTTTCCAGTTCATTTATATCCGCTTGTAACGTAAAGCTTAAATTGATATCGGTTTTGTCTGGCGCTAACTCTACAGTTTCTAAAAGTGTTTTATAACCAAGTGATTTAACTTCTACTGTACACTTACCCGGTGGGAAATTATCCAATGTAAAATTTCCTTGTTCGTTAGTGGTCACGGTTTTGATAAAGGAAGAGTCTGTTGCACTTTTAAATGTGATCGTAGCTAAAATTTTTGTGTTGTTTTTAGAGGCAACTGTTCCTGTAACATGGTTTTTTATGGTTTGGGCATAAAGCAGATTGACACAAAATAAAGCAAGTATCGTGAAGAAGGGAGCGAATATTTTCATTGTTAATTAGGACCTGATGGTTAGTTTTTCCTTTTATCTGATTAGGAATTAAACAAAACTAGATCATTAGTTGCATTAATTGGTAGATTTTAACAATGTTTAACCCAATTAACATTTTTTTACATACTTAATTTCCGTGCCTTCTGTGTTTCCGTGACAAAAAACGCTTAGCAAGATGTTAATGCCATTTGACAGAATTAAACTCAAGTCTTAGCGAGATGCTAAGACCAGATAAGAGGAATCGTCATTGCAAGAAGGCTTTTTTTTAGCAGACAAAGCAATCTTACAACTATCGCTGGTAGCGAGCGCTTTAAGATTATTCATTTTTGCAGTTGCTTTTAAAGGCATTCATGAGCTCACTTCGTTCGGTTATCTTCGTGCCTCGCAATGACGATCTTTCTATTGGGGCTGTCAACGGTAGCGGAGTCGAAGCGTCTATTGCAAAATCTGTTTTTATGTTTCCCTGGAAAGAACTAAGACGCTAGGACCAGATAAGATGCTTTTATGGTGATTGGAATAAAGATTCTTTTTTGAAGAGCAGTGTCTGTATTTCATGGCAAGGGTTCCATCCTGCTGTACGCTACAATCCTTTTGGGAAATAGTTGATAAAAATAATTTATCCAATACCCAAAAGGGATTTTCACTTCCATCAGGTCTGTTATTTTAGTACAGCAGATAAAACATCGGTTTGATTATCGGAAAAAACGTGAAATTAAGTGCTGGTTCCGCATTCTTGCTTAGTTCCGTGTCCTCTGTGTTTCCGTGGCAAAAATGCTTAGTGAGATGCTAAGGCTAATTGATGCCCCATGATAAAGAATTAAACTTCAGTCTTAGCGAGACGCTAAGACCAGAACTAATATTAATCTGTGTTCATCATTTTTATCTGTGGTTATAAAAACAAAAAAGTCGTGGCAAAATGCCACGACCCTTATTATATTCCTATTGAGGGGTAAAAGCCTTCTACCTCAAAACCTTCTGCCTTATCCCAGTTTTTCCAGTTCTGTTTTTACAAAACTTGCCAGTTCTTTTACATATTCTGCGCTGAAATCAAATTTGATGCCTGCAGTTTCATAGATCTCGTTAATTGGTTTAGTGTAACCTAAAGCAAGTGCAGCCAAATATTGTTCTAAAGCCTTTTCCGGATTTTCTTTATAATTTTTCCAAACGGCGATGGCGCCTAACTGGGCAATTGCATATTCGATATAATAAAAGGGAACTTCGAATAAATGCAGTTGTTTTTGCCAGCCATTTCCAAACTGCTGTTCTAAATCCGTCCAATCGGCAAAGCCTGCGCCAAAACGGTTAAAAATCTGTTTAAAGGTTTCTTCACGGTCAGCCGCGGTATGGTTCGGGTTGGTGTAAATCCAATGTTGAAACTGATCAATTACTGCAACCCAGGGCAATGTTTTCAAAACATCGGCCAGCTGTTCTTTTTTAGCACGGTTTAAGTCTTCTTCGTTGTCGAAATAAACATCCCAATTATCCATAGAAATCAACTCCATACTCATCGATGCCAGTTCAGCCACCTCAGATGGACAATGTTTAAAGTCGTTTAACTCTAAATTTGCCGTTAAAAAGGTATGAATCGCATGCCCTCCTTCGTGAACCATTGTAGTTAAATCGCGCAGCGAATTTGCCGAATTCATGAAGATAAACGGTGCCCCGGTTTCTGCTAAAGGATAGTTATAACCACCAGGTGCCTTGCCTTTTCTGCTCTCCACATCAAAAAGGTTATTCTCCTTCATGGTTGCCAATTTTGAACCTAATTTTTCATCAATGGCATTAAAACAGGCAATACTTTTATCAATCAGTTCTCCGCCGTTGTTAAAAGGTTTCAACGCTGGTTTGCCACTGATGCTCACTTCTAAATCCCATGGCTTTAGTACTTCCAGACCTAAAGCCTCACGGCGTTTTTCAGCCTGTTCTTTTAAAATCGGAACAATTTCCTTTTCAATTGCGTTGGCAAAATCGTAACAGTCTTGCGGGCTATAATCAAAACGGCCTAAAGCCTGGAACATATAATCGCGATAGTTTTCAAAGCCAGCATTTAAAGCTACCTGATTGCGTAGCTTAATCAGCTCATCAAATAAAATGTTTAAGTCATCTTTATCAACCAAACGGCGTTGTTGAATGGTTTTCCAGGCATTTTCGCGTACCTCGCGGTTTAAATCTTTAATAAAGATGGAGGCTTGCTCCAGGGTATATTCCTGCCCATTAAGCTCAACGCTCATGGCGCCTGTAGTGCTCTGGTATTTCTGTTGTTTTACCTGAAGTTCAGTGAAGAGTTCAATGTTTTCGTCGCGGTAAAGTTCAAGGGCTTTTTTAATGGCGCGACTGTACACGAAATATTTTTCTTTGTCCAAATCATCCATAAATGGACTTTCGACAAATTTTTTGTTCAATTCGTTGGCTAAAGGAGAAATTTTTGGCTCTATTTCGGTCGCAAAATATTGAAAGTTTTTAACCAATTCTTCATTTGCAGTATCGCAGCTCATTCTGATATATCTCCAGGCAAAGTCTTCTTCCAGGGCAGCTTCAAGTTCCGAACGGTCTTTTAACCATTGTTTTAACTCAGCGGCGCTGCTTATTTCGCGGTTTTGCAGTTCAGTAAAAAGTGGTTCCAGATTTTCCCAGGTAATGTTTAGTTCCTGTGGGATATATGTTCTGATTTTCTTAGTTATCATCATAGTTAATTATTGAATTAGAGCATGATTGAAGGAGTGAATGGTTTATGGCGCAATGTTATTTTCTCTCATTCAAAATTCAATCATTTACTCAATTATTTATGTCTTAAATACGCATCTATTAAAAAGCATACTGCAAATACCACCGATGCATAACCATTTAAGGTTTGAAATGCCCTGTTTACTTTGCTGATATCATTTGGTTTTACCAACAAGTGCTGATAAATCAGCATTGAACAGAAAAACACAATACCTATATAATATACCCAGCTAAAGGATGTAAAAAACACAGGCAAAATAACACAGGTGGCAGAAAATATATGCAATAACACCGAAACGTTCAAAGCATTTTTAATGCCAATTGCTGATGGGATGGAATGTAATTTTTCTTCACGATCAAATTCTTCGTCCTGTAACGCATATATAATATCAAATCCACTTACCCAGAATAATACGGTTAAGGAGTAGAGTACAGGTACTAAGGCGAAATGTCCGGTTACGGCAATATAAGCACCAATAGGGGCAAGCGCCAGGCCTAAGCCCAATACCAAATGGCAAAGCGCAGTAAAACGTTTGGTGTAGCTGTAAAACAAAACCACGAACAAAGCCACTGGCGATAAATAGAAACAAAGCGGATTAATAAAATAGGTGGTAATGGCGAAAAGTACACAATTGGCGATAACAAAAATCAATGCTTCATTTGCTGAAACTTTACCTGCAGGGATATCGCGCATTTTAGTACGCGGGTTCTTTGCATCAATGTTTCTATCCAGATACCGGTTAAAAGCCATGGCCGAGTTTCTGGCAAAAACCATGCAGAGCAAAACTAAAATGAGTTTATACCATGAAAATGGATTTTCTGTTGTGGTTACGCCCAAAAAGAAACCAATCATGGCAAATGGAAGCGCAAAAACGGAGTGAGCGAATAATACGAGTGAAAAGTATTTTTTCATTATTGGAAAGGGTTAACTGTATAAATCGGTTAACTGATTAATTTGTTATTTTGGCTAATGGTTAAATCGTTTGAATGTAACGGTTAACAGTTCATGGTTAAATGGTTCATAGCTTATATGGTTTAAAAAATCATCCGTTAATTCAAGCTCGAGACATGCTATTGGCCACTAAACTTAGGCTATCGGCTATGAACTATCAAACCATTGACCAATGAACTAATGACTAATGAACCATTTAAAACTTCTTATAATCTGTTGGTACAACAAAATCTTTATTCACCTCATAAATGAAATTTAAAACTTCATCTTTGCCAGTCCCTTTTTCGGCAGAACTGATAAAAGTGGCTGGAATCTCTTCGAAAAATTCGCCTAATTTTTTCTTAAAGGCAGCTACATTTTTCTGTGTGGTAGTCATCCCTTGTTTGTCAGCTTTGGTAAAAATTAGCGAAAACGGGATCTGTTTTTCACCTAACCAATAGCAAAATTCAATATCAATGCCCTGAGGTTCTAAACGGCTGTCTATCAGTACAAAAACACATTGTAAACTTTCTCTTTTGGTGATATAAGCACGGATAAATTTTTCCCATTTCTCTCTGCTGGTTTTAGAAACCTTGGCATAACCATAACCCGGTAAATCGACAATGTACCAGGCCTCGTTAATTAAAAAGTGGTTAATCAACTGTGTTTTTCCAGGACGTTGAGACGTTTTAGCTAATCCATGCTGATTAACCAGCATATTGATTAATGAAGATTTACCCACGTTAGAGCGACCAATAAATGCATATTCGGGCATAGTTGGTACCGGTAGTGCCGAAATCTGGGTGTTGCTGCAAACAAATGTTGCCGTTTTGATAATCATGGTGCAAAGGTAGGGTTTTGAGTCCGAAGTCGGAAGTCGGAAGTCTAAAGTACAAATCGATAATTTTTTAAACATGATTTTTGACATTACACTGAATACTTTGCACCAAAGACTTCGGACTCCGGACTAAAGACTCCCGACTTTTCTCTATCTTTGCTCCATATCATGAATCAGAATATTACTCCATACCAGGTAGAAGATGCAACTAAAAAAGAGCAGGTTGCAACCATGTTTAACAACATTTCTGGCACTTACGATTTTTTAAATCATTTCCTATCTTTAGGGATTGATGTATTATGGCGTAAAAAAGCCATTAAAGAATTGGTTTCCATCCAACCCAGGATTATGCTTGATGTAGCTACTGGAACTGGCGATTTTGCTTTTGAAGCCATTAAAAAGCTTCATCCGGAAAAGGTAACTGGTGTTGATATTTCTGAAGGCATGCTCGATGTGGCTAAAAAGAAGATCAACGAGCGCAGCTTAAATGAAGTTTTTACCGTTCAGGTAGGCGATTCTGAAGGCCTGCATTTCGAAAATGATACGTTTGATGCCATTACCTGCGCCTATGGTGTGCGTAATTTCGAAAATCTCGAAAAAGGATTGACTGATATGTACAGGGTATTAAAGCCTGACGGAAAAATGGTGATACTGGAGTTTTCAAAACCAAAGGTTTTCCCGGTAAAACAATTGTATAGTTTTTATTTTAAACAGGTATTGCCTTTATTTGGAAAACTTTTTTCTAAAGACCATCGAGCCTACACTTATTTGCCCGAATCGGTAGCCGCTTTTCCAGATGGGGAAGATTTTACCAGCCTGATGGAAAAAGTTGGGTTTAAAAGTACCAAACAAAGAATTTTAACGTTTGGAATAAGTTCGATATATGTAGGAACCAAATGATCAGAAAATTAAGCCTCATTCTTTCATTTTTTATGGTTTCTGCAACCACCTTTGCTCAAAATTGGGGTGGCGGAATAGATGATGAAGATTGGAGCTTTGGTTTTAATTTTCAGTATATCTCATCCGAATACAAAATCCTTAAAAAGCCAAATTGGAGATCTCCTTTTTATGAGGTGCCAGCTTCGTTTGATCCATCTTACGATCCAAGTTCAGGCGTTCCGCTCACTTCAACACTAAATTCTATTTCCAGCCCACCATCTCAGGGTTTTGGATTGGGTTTTGTAATGAATAGAATGATCTCTGATAACTTCGATATCAGGGCAACGCCTTCGCTAATTTTTAGCGATAGGGTAGTAGCTTACGAGTATGAGCCAATGGCGACATTCCAAACGGTGGAAGAAAAGAAAGTTCAGGCTACGATGTTCGAATTTCCATTAGGCATAAAGGTAAAATCGAACCGGCTGAACAATTTCAGGGTATATTGGTTGGGTGGTGCTAAATATTCTATAGATATAGCTTCGAAAAAGAAAACCTTCGATGAAGGCGAAGCGGCCGTAAAGAAATTTTTAAAAAATAAAAGAAATTACCTGTCGTACGAAACAGGTATTGGTTTCGATATTTATTTCGAGTATTTTAAAATGTCGCCCGAAATAAAACTTTCGTATTCGGCCAACGATTTGCTTCAGCACGACAATACCGTTTATGCCAACCCGATAGATAAGTTGAAATTACGTCAATTAACATTCAGTTTGATTTTTCAATAGCCCTGCAATTCAAAAAAACTTACCTTTGCTGATACAGGTAAATCAAGAATGTTATCTTAAAGGATTACCCAGACTTAAAATTCATAAAAATGTCTAAAATCGCATTAATTACAGGTGCAACTTCTGGTATTGGCGAAGCTTGTGCACATATATTCGCTCAACAAGGTTATAACCTGGTATTATTGGCCCGCAGAGAAGATCGCCTGGCTAAAATTGCACACCATTTAGAAGACAAATATGCCATTACGATTAAACAGGTTTTGGCAGATGTGCGCGATAAAGAAAATCTTACCACTGCTTTAGAAGTTTTGCCGGCAGAATGGAAAAAGGTTGATGTTTTGATCAACAATGCAGGTTTAAGTCAGGGTTTAGATCCCATTGATAAAGGTGATACCAACGATTGGGACACCATGATTGATACCAATGTAAAAGGCTTGCTTTATGTAACCAAAATTGTTTCCAACTGGATGATCCCAAATCAATCGGGTCATATTATTAATATCGGTTCTATTGCCGGGAAAGAAGTTTATCCAAATGGAAACGTATATTGTGCAAGTAAACATGCTGTAGATGCTTTGAGTAAAGGCATGCGCATCGATTTATTGCCTTATGGTATTAAGGTTACCGAAATTAATCCGGGCATGGTAGAAACAGAATTTTCGGTGGTACGTTTTAAAGGTGATGAAGACCGGGCGAAAAAGGTGTACGAAAACCTGGAGCCGCTAATTGCCGGCGATATTGCCGATGCCATTTGGTATGTTGTGAGCCGGCCAAAGCATGTTAACATTAACGATATGCTGATTATGCCAACCGCACAGGCTACCGCAACGATTATAAATAGAGTATAAGTTTTCAGTTGGCAATTTGCAGTTAACAATTTAGCAATCCAGCAATTAAACAATTAAAAGAAATGATATCAACTACAATAGATCAGGAAATAAAAAAAGCCATGTTGGCTAAAAACAGTGCACAGTTAAGAGGTTTAAGAGCTATAAAAGCAGCTTTACTTTTAGCTAAAACAGAGAAAGGATCTTCAGAAGAAATTACGGAAGAAACTGAACTAAAAATTCTTCAGAAACTGATTAAACAACGCCGCGAATCTGCTGACATTTATAAGCAACAAAATCGCGAAGATTTGTATCAGGTAGAAGAAGAAGAAATTGAAGTGATTAACCAGTTTTTACCAAAACAGCTGGATAGGGCAGAGGTTGCTGTAATTATCGAAACAGTAATAAAACAATCTGGTGCTACATCGGTTAAGGATATGGGTAAGGTAATGGGTATGGCAAATAAAGAACTTGCAGGTAAGGCTGACGGTAAATTAATTGCGGAAATTGTTAAAGAAAAACTAGCTTAATTTAAAGCTAAAAGCAGAAAGACCAAAGCTGGAAGCTTATTATAAAATATGTATCTTGATACTTGTTTCTCGATACTTAATACTTGTTTCCCGATACCTAAAAATAGGTTTTTATACCGTTTTCGATTTTATTTCAGAAAAATGGCATATAAATGCATAAATTTAATTTTACTCTACTAACTTAGTAGCACAATACCATCTAAAATAGATATGACTTACCCGATAATAGAAGAAGACGGATTTAAATACATTGAAGCCGGAACAGGCGAGACATTGGTATTGCTACACGGCCTGATGGGCGAACTAAGCAATTGGGAACTGGTTATCGAACAATTTAAAGATCGCTATCGTGTAATTATTCCAATTTTACCAATTTACGACCTCCCTATTTTAACATTGGGCGTAAAAGCATTGTCGAGATATCTTCATCGTTTTTTAAAATATAAAAATTTAAACCAGGTAGTGCTTGTTGGTAATTCGCTTGGCGGCCATGTTGGTCTGGTATTTACCGTTGCACATCAGGAATTTGTTAAAGCGCTGGTACTTACAGGTAGTTCTGGTTTATATGAAAATGCTTTTGGAGGATCTTTCCCGCGTAGGGAGAGCTACGATTATATTAAAGAAAAGGTAGAATTTACTTTTTACGATCCGGCAACGGCAACTAAAGAACTGGTAGATGATGTTTTTAAAACGGTTAACGATAGATCAAGGGTTATTCGTATTTTAACCATGGCAAAATCGGCAATACGCCATAATATGTCTAAAGACCTTTCGAAGATTACTATACCGGTTTCCTTAATATGGGGCAAAAACGATAAGGTTACTCCGCCGGAAGTGGCAGAAGAATTCCACCAGTTATTGCCAAACTCAGAATTAAACTGGGTTGAAAAATGTGGGCATGCGCCTATGATGGAACACCCACAGGTATTTAACGCTTATTTAGAAAAATTTTTAGATAGAATATTGTTGAAATAAATGTTTGCAGCAGAAATCATATCAGATTCAATTCCATCACTAAGAACCGATGATACGGTGCAGAGAGCTTTAGATCGCATGAACGATTTTAAACTGAAGCATTTGCCGGTTGTTAATGAGGTAACTTTATTGGGTTTGGTTTCTGAAGATGATTTATTAAATATTGATAATCACGATACACTTTTAAGCGATAGCGCTGTAAACACGCTTAATGTTTTTGTGTTGAGTAATGCGCATACCTATGATGTAATCAGGTTATTTAGCCAGTTAAAATTAACCGTTATTCCGGTTCTGGATCAACAGAAAAATTATGCTGGTTTAATTCCGATCAGTAATATGGTAAATGCTGTTGCCGAACAGTATGCCGTAAATGAACCTGGCGGAATTATCGTTTTGGAGATTAGTAACCGTGATAATTCTCTGGCGCATATTGCACAGATTGTTGAAGCCGATAATGCACAGGTACTCTCTTCTTATGTAAATTCTTTCGAAGATTCCACACGCCTGGAAGTAACGCTCAAAGTAAATAAAACAGAAATCACTTCATTGGTAGCCTCTTTCGAAAGATATGATTATCTGGTTAAAGAGGTTTACAATAATACCCAGATTGATGATGGATCGCAGGAGCGTTACGATTCTTTCATGAACTATTTAAATGTATAAACCTGCTTTATGAGGATTGCAATTTACGGCAGAGATTTTAATGATACGGTTTTGCCCTATGTACAAGAGGTTTTTAATCATTTAGCTGAACACCATATTCAGCCTGTTTTATATTCTAAATTTAAAACATCCCTTCATGGTAAAATTAAATTGCCATCAAATACCGTTATTTTTCATAACCATACCGAACTCAAAGACCATGCTGATGTATTGTTGAGCTTAGGTGGAGATGGTACTTTACTCGATACCTTATCTTTGATCCGCAATTCGGGCATCCCCGTAATCGGGATTAACTTTGGCCGCCTGGGCTTTCTGGCCAGTATTAACAAAAACGAAATCGGATCAGCACTCAATGCGCTGATCAATAAAGAATATACCTTAGATTCCAGGTCACTTTTAACCTTAGAATCCGATAATCGTTTATTTGGTGAAGAAAACTTTGCGTTAAACGATATTACCATTCACCGTCGCGATAATTCGGCTATGATGATTATCCACGCTTCAATGAATAACGAGTTTATCAACTCTTATTGGGCCGACGGATTAATTATAGCTACCCCAACAGGCTCTACAGCATACTCTTTAAGCTGTGGTGGCCCAATCATTTATCCCGATTCTGAAAATTTTGTAATTACACCCATTGCACCGCATAACTTAAATGTAAGGCCGGTGGTTGTACCAGATGATAATAAACTCTCTTTTGAGGTAGAAGCACGCGAATCGAAATTTTTGGTTTCGTGCGATAGCCGAACCGTCACCGTAGAGCGTTCAGTAAAAATTAGCATAAAAAAGGCAGATTTCTGTGTAAATCTTATCCGCCTTAATAATGAAACCTATTTAAACACGTTAAGGAATAAATTATTATGGGGCATTGATACCCGTAACTACTAAGTATGGCGCCAGGCAAACAGCTATTAATTATCCTCTTTCTCATCTTTAGCTGGGAGTTCGTTCATGCACAGCGTGAAGTGATTGGTCAACCTTCCTGGGAAGTTGGGGGCATGGCTGGTGGCGCCGGTTATATGGGCGATCTTAATCAGGAGAATCCATTATATATCAGTGGTTTGTCTGGCGGATTATATGTAAAGCGCAATTTTAACCAATACCTGGGTGTCCGTTTAAATTATACTTTCGGGCAGATAAAAGCTGATGATTCCTATTCCAGCAACGAGCAGTTCCGCGAAAGAAACCTGCGTTTTAAAACATCACTGAACGAACTTAGCGGCCTGATCGATTTTAATTTTTTTAATTTTAGCATTGGTGGCGGAACACGTCAATTTACGCCGTACCTGTTTACGGGAGTGGGTTTACTGATGTTTAAACCGACTGTAAAAGTTAATGGCGAAAGGTACAGATTAGATAAACTAAAAACTGAAGGCCAGGAAAAAGACTATAATAACAAAGTTTTAACCATTCCGTATGGTGTGGGATTAAGATACAATTACAAAGGTACCTGGAGCGTTTTTACCGAATTGGGTTATAGAACACCGACTACCGATTATATTGATGATGTAAGTGGCCGTTATCCGGTTAACCCTGTGCTTGTTGGAGATGGCCCAAGCCAGGTTGATTTATCCGATCCTTCACGCTATCATATTGGACATTCGGGAACCCAAAGAGGCGATTTTCGAAAAAGGGACACTTATCTATTTGTTAGTGTTGGCATATCTTTTACCTTTGTATCCTCAAAATGCTATTCCTTTTAAGCTGATTTTGACATAATTAATGGGATTTAAAGAACAAATAGACTATAGCCGCCTGCCAAAGCACATTGCCGTAATCATGGATGGTAACGGAAGATGGGCAAAAGGCCAGGGCAAAATCCGGGTTTTCGGACATGAACAAGGTGTACTTTCTGTAAAAGATATTGTAGAAGGTTGTGTTGAGGTGGGTATTGAATACCTTACTTTATATGCTTTTTCTACTGAAAACTGGAACAGGCCTAAAGAAGAAGTAGATGCTTTGATGCAGATTCTGATTTCTACCATCAATAAAGAAACCGAAACACTTAATAAAAACAATATTAAGCTGAATGCCATTGGCAATATTGAATCTTTACCACAGGAGTGTATAGATGATTTAAAGGAAGCCATGGAAAAAACAGCCCATAACGAAAAATGTACCTTAACACTGGCACTAAGTTATAGTGCGAAATGGGAGATTTTAGAGGCCGCTAAAAAAATTGCATCAGCTGTAAAAGACAATGCCATTTCTTTGGATGATGTTAATGAAGAACTGTTTTCATCGAAACTAACAACTGTAAACATGCCCGATCCTGAACTCATGATCAGGACCAGTGGCGAACACCGTATCAGCAATTACCTGCTTTGGCAAATGGCTTATACCGAGTTTTATTTTACTGATGTTTTATGGCCGGATTTCAGAAGTGAAGATCTTTTCGAGGCCATTGTAGACTATCAAAAACGCGAACGCCGTTTTGGTAAAATTAGCGAGCAATTAAACTAATTTTTCTTTTAACACTTTTTAACAAGCGTTTAAGCTAACTTAGCACCACTTTTATACGATAAATGAAACCATAATAAGGGAACAGCGTAAAGAAATTCTGCTTTATAAAATACCGTTACCTTTTGGTCATTACTGAACAACTAATTTTAATGAAAAGAATATTTCAAGTTTTAATTCTACTAGTTTTAGCCGCTCCGGCCTTCGCTCAAGTACGTCCACAAGGTCAGGCTCCGGTAACCCCTTCTTTAAAGGTTGGTGGCTTAGATCTCGATTATTTTAGTCCAAAAGAATACATTATTGGAGGCACAACGGTAACCGGAACCCAATATTTAGATAAAGAAGTATTAATTACCTTGTCTAAATTAACTAAAGGCGATAAAATCGTTCTTCCCGGAGAAGCAACTTCTGATGCAATTAAAACGTTATGGGCGCAGGGTTTGTTTGATGATGTTAAACTTAACATCACAAAATTTGTTCAGGATTCTGTTTATTTTGAAATTGAAGTAGTGGAACGCCCACGCTTAAGTTCTATAGATTTAAAAGGTATTCGTAAATCTGAAAAAACTGCTATCCAGGAAAAGTTAAATGATAAAACGGGTAAAATCGTAAACGATAACTTATACAATACCACATCGGCCATTGTTAAAAAATATTTATTAGATAAAGGCTTCTTCTTTACCAAGATCGATTACAAAACGCGTAAAGATCCGAATGCAGAAAATAGTGTGGTATTAGAAGCATATATTGATAAAGGTCATCGCGTTAAAGTACAACATATCGATTTTACGGGAAATAAAGATTTCAAATCAGCAAAACTGAGAAAATACCTTAAAAACCCTAAACAGTTTGCGTGGTGGCGTTTTTGGGGCTCTGGAAAATTCGCAAAAGAAAAATACGAAGAGAACAAAGTTAAAATGATTGCTAAAATGCACGAGAAAGGTTATCGTGATGCGGAATTATTAAAAGATACCATTTACCAGTATAATAAGAAAAAAGTTAATATCAGAATGGACCTTTACGAAGGTAAAAAGTATTATTTTGGTAATATTACCTGGGCAGGTAATGCCATTTATCCGGATAGTATTTTGAAAAAAGTATTAACCATTGAAAAAGGTGATGTTTTTAGCGAAGAAAAATTAAATAAAAAATTAAATGGCGGTGGCGAAAACGGTGGCGACATTAACAGTATGTATACCGACAATGGATATTTAACTTTTAATATCGATCCGGTACAGACCAAAATTTATGGCGATACTGTTGATGTGGAATTACGCATGTACGAAGGACCGCAATATACCAACAACCGCATTACTATAAAAGGGAACACCATTACAAATGATAAGGTTGTTTTACGTGAGATCCGTACCAAACCGGGACAGAAATTTAACAAAAGTGATTTAATCCGTACCATTCGCGAAATTGGTCAGTTAGGTAACTTCGACGAGTCTAAAACGGTACCTACACCTCGCCCTAACCCGGCAGATGGTACTGTAGATATTGAATATGCAGTAGAAGAGAAACCTTCAGATCAAATAGAATTATCAGGTGGTTTTGGTGGTGGCCGTATTATTGGTACATTAGGTTTAACTTTCAATAACTTTTCATTACGTAACTTATTTAATTTAAAAGCTTATAAACCATTGCCAAAAGGTGATGGACAGAAATTAAGCTTACGTGGACAAACCAACGGTAAATATTACCAATCGTATAGCTTCTCATTCTCACAACCTTGGTTTGGTGGCGAGAAACCGGTAAGCTTTGGCGTGAGTGCATTTACCTCATTACAATCTAACGGCATCAGCAGCAGTGATCCGCTATTTCAAAAAATCCGTTTAAACGGGGTAACTGTTAGTTTAGGTAGAAGATTAAACTGGCCGGATAACTACTTCCAGTTAACCCACGCAGTGAGTTTACAACAGTATATCTTAAATAACTATACAGGTTATTTATTTAGCTCAGGTACATCTTATAACTTAAGTTTATCACAAGAAATCAGCCGCGATTCAAGAGATTCGCCAATCTTCCCTAAATCGGGATCATTTATCCGTTTCACTGTTCAGGCAACGCCACCATATTCACTGTTTAATAAAGTGAACTATGCAACGGCATCTGATAAAGAAAAATACCGTTTTACCGAATACCATAAATGGAAATTCGATTCGCAATGGTACCAACGTGTTGCAGGTAACCTGGTTGTTAAGGCGCAGGCACAATTCGGTTTCTTAGGGCAATATAGCCAGGCAGTAGGTCAATCCGCATTTGAGCGTTTCAAATTGGGTGGTGATGGTATGCAGGGATTCGATTTCTTACAGGGATCTGAACTGATCGCCATGCGTGGTTATGCAAACAATACCGTTATTCCAAATGGTTCTGATCCAAGAATTGCGCAACAATCTGGTAGCCCTATTTATACGAAATATGTACTAGAGGCGCGTTATCCGGTTATAGCAAGTCAGCAAGCTACAGCCTTTGTTTTAGCCTTTGCAGAAGCCGGTAATACCTGGAACAGGTTTGGTGATTTTAATCCTTTTAATGTGAGAAGATCAGTTGGTGTAGGTGCACGTATCTTCTTACCTATATTTGGTTTATTGGGTATTGATTACGGACATGCATTCGACAGGATCCCGGGAGTAGCTGATGGTGGTAAGCAAAACTTCACTTTCAGTATCGCACAACAATTAGGTGGATTTTAATTGATAAAGAGTAAAAATTTAACTAATTATGCAATAAATCATTGCAATAGGAGTTTAAAGAAAGCTTAGGTTATTATTATATCATTAACACACACACAAATGAAGAAGTATCTTTTTATCGCATTCCTGCTTTGCACTTCTTTTGGTGCTTTTGCACAGAAGTTTGCTTATGTAGACACGGAGTATATTTTGAAACATTTACCAGAATATAAATCGGCACTCAGTCAGTTAGATGTAGCATCTAAACAATGGCAACAACAGGTTGATCAGAATTTTTCTGAA
The DNA here is from genome assembly GCF_003664035.1 of Pedobacter alluvionis. Lineage (GTDB taxonomy): Bacteria > Bacteroidota > Bacteroidia > Sphingobacteriales > Sphingobacteriaceae > Pedobacter > Pedobacter alluvionis. Next base: position 78,799 of record NZ_RCCK01000011.1, on the reverse strand, counting down.
ATTGACAGGATGTACAAGGCTTATCAGGCAGACCAGGTTTTGTTAACTGATGATATGCGCAAAAGACGTGAAAACGAAATCATAGAAAAAGAAAAACAGGCCAAAGAATTTCAACGTTCTAAGTTTGGACCCGATGGAGATCTTTTTCAAAGCAGGGTGAAATTAATTAAGCCTATTCAGGATAAAGTAGCCGAGGCTATTAAACAGATTGCAAAATCCAAATATTTAGACTTCATTTTTGACAAGAGCAGTGAAGCAACAATGATGATTTATGCAAGTAGCAGTTACGACGTTAGTAATGATGTAATTGTAAAATTAGGTTATAAACCAGGGACTGTAAATAATTAGTATATTCGCCCCTGATTTTTTGAAGGAAAACAATTAGAAAAAAATAAAAAGTAAAATAAAACGATGAGAAAGTTAATTAACGTATTCTTTGTAGCAGCAGGGTTATTGTTTACAGCGAATATGGCAAGTGCACAACAAAAATTGGGTCACATTAATTCAGAGGAGGTTTTTGCAAATTTGCCTGAAGCTAAAGCAGCTCAAACTACTTTAGAAACCTTAGGTAAACAAAAACAAGCCGATATCGATGCAATGATCAAAGAATATCAAAGCAAAATGTCTGCTGCAGAAGCTAAACAAAAAACTTTAAGTGAAGCTAACAAAGAATCAGTAGGTAAAGAATTACAAGCTGCAGGTCAGGAATTACAGGATTTAGAAAAACGCATTACTGATGCGCGTACTAAAGCTTCACAAGATATAGGCACCAAACAAGGTGAATTATTCCAACCTATCCAGGCTAAAGTTGCAACTGCAATTTCTGCTGTAGCTAAAGAAAAAGGTTTAGCTTACGTTTTCGATATCGCAAACGGACAAGGTGGTAACAATTTAGTTTTCTGGGAAGGTGGTGATGATATTACTGCTTCAGTAAAAACTAAATTAGGAATCACTGCAACTGCAGCAAAACCAGCGGCACCTAAAAAATAGTCACGAGTGGTGAGTTCGGAGTCGAGAGTCTCCCTACCATTTCAAGATATAAGGCGGAATTAAGTTTAACTTAGTTCCGCTTTTTTTGTTTTTAGGATTTTCCTCATGCTGATCCGATAACTATCGGATTTATTTCAGCATCTTTGATGGCTGACTTCAGCGCAGCAGATCCTGAAACAAGTTCAGGATGACGACCGTTTTAAAGATATAACTTTTCAATATTTAGCAATAACTTCCAACACAATGCAGGCTTCGCCAATAGGTATTTTCGATTCAGGTTATGGTGGTTTAACGGTATTCCGTTCTATTGCCGATAAATTGCCCGATTATAATTATATCTATTTAGGCGATAATGCCCGCTCGCCTTACGGCGATCATTCTTTCGAGACCATTTATAAATATACCTTAGAATGCGTAGAATGGCTTTTTGCTAAAGGATGCCATTTGGTGATCCTGGCCTGTAATACGGCATCAGCAAAAGCGCTCAGAACAATCCAGCAGATCGATCTTCCTGCTAGGTATCCGGATAGAAGGGTATTGGGCGTAATCAGGCCTACGGCAGAGGTTATTGATGGATATACGATCACGAAACAAGTTGGGGTAATGGGAACCAGGGGAACGGTTAATTCTCAATCTTATCTTTTGGAGATCAATAAATTTTTTCCTGAGATTAAGGTTTACCAGCAAAGCTGTCCAATGTGGGTTCCGCTGATCGAAAACAACGAACACTTAGAGCCGGGAGCAGATTTTTTTATCAATGAATATTGCGATCAGTTATTGAGCCAATCGGCAGCTATTGATTGTGTATTATTGGCTTGTACACACTATCCTTTATTAATGCCTAAACTGAAAAAAGTATTTCCGGGTCATATAAGCGTTTTAACGCAAGGTGAGATTGTAGCCAGCAGTTTAGTTGATTATTTGAAACGACATCCTGAGATCGAAGAAAAATTAGCTAAAGGGAACGAAAGACATTTCTATACCAGCGGTGATCCTGCGGCTTTTGATGAACACGCCTCTATTTTTTTTGGAGAAGCGCTGAAATCAAATAAGATGTGATGGATATGGATTGTTGAATTGCCAGATTGTTTGATTGTTGACGGCCAATCGCCAGCTGGCATCGGTTAACTGTCAAATGCAAATTGTTAACTCTCAACAGATGTCTGGTTAGCACTGTTCACTAAGATGAAATATTAACGGATTGAGAATGTTCTTTGGGCAAGCCTATTCGCTTTGGAACCAGAAAAGAATGTATTTTAAGACTATGCTTGAACAGGTGTGCTTCGTACTTGCTGGCGGGCAGCATCGGCCCTGACTCACTAAGGAAAGCCCTTAATCAGACCCTGGCTTTACCTTTTAGGTAACCAAAAGGTAAAGAATAGGTAACCAAAGGGTAACCCTGGGGTTAACTTGGTGTACAGAAAGGGTAAACAACAGGTAAAGAAAGGGTAAACAATTTTTTGTTTGTCTTGTCTGAATGTCGTTTAATTTCCTCCAAACTTCTAACTCAACACTCCAGGCTAATTACTGTAGCAATTGCGCTACCCTGGTCAGTACTGTAGGAGAAGATAATGCTTCTGAAAAGGCAACAACTGCATCTTTTTCTGCTATACTTAATTTTAACCCTTTTAATAACTTATCGTTTTAAATTATTTTAATACTTCTAAATAACAGTTAAGTTGTATGATTCCAAATTAACCCCGTTGTGACAAAAGAAAACATTTTTGTTTAGGTTGTAATGGTTTAAAAGGATAACTTTGCGGCTTCAAACCCACACAATGAGTGATCAGATAAAACACGAATGCGGAATCGCTTTTATTCGCCTGTTAAAACCACTTTCTTACTACCAGCAAAAGTACGGTACAGCACTTTACGGCCTTAACAAATTATACCTTTTAATGGAAAAACAGCATAACCGGGGCCAGGATGGCGCAGGTATTGCCACCATTAAACTGGATATGAAACCGGGCAGTAGGTACATTAGCCGATACCGGAGCATGGCATCTAATGCGGTAGCAGATATCTTCGAATATGTACAGAACAAATTTGTCGATATCCAGGAAAACACGCCTGAATTAATGCAGGATACAGAATGGCTCAAAAACAACGTAAGCTTTATCGGCGAGGTGTTAATGGGCCATTTGCGTTATGGTACGCATGGTAAAAACAGCATCGAAAATTGCCACCCTTTTTTAAGGCAAAACAACTGGATGACACGTAACCTGGTAATTGCAGGTAACTTCAACATGACGAATGTTGATGAGTTATTGGAGCAATTGTACGAGTTAGGTCAGCATCCAAAAGAAAAAGCAGATACCGTAACGGTATTGGAAAAAATCGGTCACTTTTTAGATGATGAAAACCAGGAGCTTTTCGATCAGTATAAAAAAGAAGGGCATGATAACGTTGCAATCACACACAAAATATCTGATAATTTAGATATCGCGAATATTCTTCGCCGCTCGGCCAAAACCTGGGATGGAGGTTATTCGATCTGTGGTATGGTGGGTAACGGCGATTCATTCATTATGCGCGACCCTGCAGGCATCCGTCCGGCTTATTACTATTATGACGATGAGATTGTGGTAGCGGCTTCGGAAAGACCAGCTTTACAAACCGCATTCAATATCCAGTTTAAAGATGTTAAAGAGATCGATCCGGGTCATGCTTTAATCATCAAGAAAAACGGCGAGGTAAGCATGGAGCAATTCCGTGAGCCTACTGAAAGGTTATCTTGCTCGTTTGAGCGTATCTATTTCTCAAAAGGAAGTGATGTTGAAATTTACCGTGAGCGGAAACAGCTTGGCCGTTTATTGAGTGATAAAATTCTTCAGGCGGTTAATTACGATTTAAAAAATACAGTATTCTCATTTATTCCAAATACGGCAGAAGTGGCGTTTTTCGGAATGGTTGATGGTGTTCAGCAATACGTACGCAGGCACCAGAAAGATATCCTGTTACATAAAAAGGAAACACTTACAGATCAGCAGCTTGAAGACCTGTTGTCTTTAGCACCACGTGTAGAAAAACTTGCGGTTAAGGATGTAAAGCTAAGAACATTCATTACCCAGGATGCTGACCGGAGTGAAATGGTGGCGCACGTTTACGATACTACTTATGGTATTATCAATAACCACCAGGATACTTTAGTTGCGTTGGATGATTCTATCGTTCGTGGTACTACCTTAAAGCAGAGTATCATTAAAATTGTGGACCGTTTACACCCTAAAAAAATCATTATTGTTTCTTCTGCACCTCAGATCCGTTACCCTGATTGTTATGGTATCGATATGAGCAGAATGGGACAGTTCGTGGCTTTCGATGCGGCAATCCAGTTGCTTACCGAGCGTGGGATGTGGCAGGTGATCGAAGATGTTTACACTAAATGTAAAGCTTCGTTATTTTTACCTAAAGAGGAAATTGTAAACCACGTTAAGGAAATTTATAAACCCTTTACTCCTGAAGAAATTTCAGCTAAAATTGCACAGATTATTACCCCAAAAGGTACTGTTGCTGAGGTTGAAGTGATTTACCAAAGTTTAGAGAACCTGCATGAAGCTTGTCCGAAAAACAAAGGTGACTGGTATTTCTCAGGAAATTACCCTACACCAGGTGGTAATAAAGTGGTTAATAAAGCTTTTGTGAACTGGAAAGAAGGAAATAATCAAAGGGCTTATTAGCCCCTAAATCCCATAAAGGGAACAAGAATAACAAATAGCTCATAGTAATATGGGCTATTTTTTTGCGCTCATTATTATTGCATTATTTTAGCGGTTCGTGAGGGCACGAACCACGGCGCGGGAGGAAATCGTCATCTCTACCGAAGCAACGCGTAGCGGAGAGATCTTTAGACTATATTAAAAGATCTCTCCACTACGGTCGAGACGACGATACTTCGCGACTATTTAGGTTTTTACCACTGCATTTTCCTACCTAAACCTGACATTCGCGGAAAGCCCGGAGGCAAATTCTTCATTTGCTGAGGACTTGCAGCATTGGCAGGACTGACGCTTAATAGTAGCAATACAACTGCTTTTCAAAACTTTTAACCGTAAGGCACAATCGCTGATGTTGGAGGGCGAAGGTTGATGATTTTAGTAGTTTGTGAGGACACGAACCACGGCGGCAGGAGTGATGCTTAATAGTAGCAATACAACTGCTTTTCAAAACTTTTAACCATAAGGCACAATCGCTGATGTTGGAGGGCGAAGGTTGATGATTTTAGCGGTTCGTGAGGACACGAACCACGGCGGGAGGAAATCGTCATCTCAACCGGAGCAGAGCGTAGTGGAGAGATCTTTAGACTATATTAAAAGATCTCTCCGCTACGGTCGAGATGACGATACTTCGCGACTATTTAGATTTTTACTACTGCATTTTCCTACCTAAACCTGACATTCGCGGAAAGCCCGGAGGCAAATTCTTCATTTGCCGAGGACTTGCAGCATTGGCAGGACTAACAATAATAGTGGTACTGAACCTGCTTTTCTAAAAATGTTTGACCACCTAAGGCATTTAAGCGCATCTAAGCTGAGTATGTAATATATTATGCGTAAAACTTCAGATAAGTTTTAACGATCAGCCAAACGGCAAAGAAGATAATGACCACACCTGCAATTTTATTTAATTTTTTTAATGCGTCTTCTTTGATTTTATAACGGAGTTTACTGGAATAGAAACTCTTTGCGCCATCAATACTGAGTTGTGTGGCCATGGCAATAAAAAAGCAGACTAATTTCTCATTCAGCATGTTGTTGAGCTTAACGGAGATAATGCCGCTCACAATAATCCAGAACATGAGGGTGGAAGGCGTGAGGATGCACATTAAAAAACCTTTAAGCACATAACCTCTTTTACTCACTTTTTGTAGTGTGGTGCTATCGTAATGTACGGTGATCTTAGAAACCAGGTAATAAATGCCAACTGCAAGTAAAAATATACCGCCGATACTGCCAACGTATTTGTCAAATTCGGCTTTATAATCGACAAACTGGCTACCAAAAAGAACCAGGCCAATTAAGACCACATCGCTAATAATTACACCAACGGCTAAAGAGAAACCAGCTTTGAAGCCCCTTTCTATGCTCGTTTTAATCATTGCAAAAAAAACCGGCCCTGTTAAAAACGACGAAATAATCCCTGCTCCTATACCTAGTAATATGGCTTCAAACATGCATTGTGTTGTTTAGAATATGCGAATATGCAACTTTATACCTAAACATTTAACATTTATTTTTGTTGCATAGGTTGCATAAAAAATACTGGTTATTAGTTTTTTTTATTTATGTTTAGCCCCATTAAAACTAGATTTATAATATGAATTCAGAACAAACGCAAACCAAGTGGGCGCAATTTATTCCACTGGTCACTGTATTCTTCTTTTGGGGCTTTGTTGCCGCCAGTAATGACATTCTCATCCCGGTATTTAAAAAGGCTTTTGATTTATCGCAGGCCGAAAGCCAATTGGTTTCATTGGCATTTTACATTGCCTATACAGTGGGCGCCTTAATATATAATGGTATTTCTGTTATCATGGGGCAAGATATAGTAAACAAATTGGGCTACAAAAATTCGCTGGCACTAGGTTTGGTTATTTCTGCACTTGGAACCTTATTATTTTATCCTGCAGCAAATCTGCATTCATTTCCTTTAATGCTTTCTGGTTTATTTATTGTAGCATTAGGTTTCTCCTTACAGCAAACTGTTGCGAATCCGTTAGCTATTGCATTAGGACCAATTAAAACAGGCTCGCAACGCTTAACACTTGCCGGTGGTATTAATAACTTTGGTACAACCATTGGACCACTGATTGTAAGTTTCGCCATTTTTGGTTCTGCTGCAAATGCAAATACGAACATCAGTGTAGAAAGTGTTAAAATTCCTTATTTAATATTGGGAGTAGCTTTTATTGCAGTGGCAATTTTCTTAAAAATGTCATCGTTGCCTGATAGACCTGCTTTGGTTGAAGCGTCAGCAGATGATACTAAATCGATTAAGGGATCAGCTTTGCAATATCCACAATTGGTTTTGGGCATGATTGCTATTTTTGTTTACGTAGGTGTTGAGGTATCAACCGCAAGTAATTTGCCTGCTTACATGGAAAAAGATCTTGGTTTTGCCATTAAAGATATTGCTCCTTATATCTCTTTATATTGGGCAAGTATGATGATTGGACGTTGGACAGGTGCTGTTGAAGCATTTACCGATAACGTAAGCACGCAAAAAGTGTTAAGGTTTATTGCACCTTATTTGGCATTTGGTATCTTTTTAGCCGTAAATGCTATTGCGAAACATGACCTGGCTCCTTTTTATATATACGGCTTAATTATCTTAGTATTAATTGCTGCAGATATGGCAAGTAAGGGTAATCCGGCACGTATGTTACTCATCTTTTCGGCAATAGGTATTACTGCGTTGTTAATCGGAATGTTTACTAAAGGCATGGTAAGTGTTTATGCCATTACCAGTGTAGGTTTATTCTGTAGCACTTTATGGCCTTGTATTTTTACCTTGGCAGTAAGCGGTTTAGGTAAACACACCAGTCAGGGAAGTAGCTTCCTGATTATGATGATTATGGGCGGTGGTATCATTAGCTGGGCACAGGGTGCAGTATCAGAGTTTACAGGTATTCAACACAGTTACATCGTAGGGATCATCTGTTTTGCTTACCTGGCATTTTATGCCTGGAAAGTGGCATCGATATTAAGAGCACAAGGGATTAACTTCGACCAGAAAATTTCTGGCGGACATTAATTTTTAATAAAGTAATTTTGCAGCCACAGAGATTAATTTCTTTGTGGCTTTTTTAATTTCTATATGGCAGATAAACCAAGTTTCGATTCGATATTTATGAACCTTGCCACCGATTTGGCAGCCCGTTCGCATTGTGTACGTGCGCATGTTGGTGCAGTGTTAACAAAAGATACCCGCATTATTTCTATTGGCTATAACGGGCCACCAGCCGGTACGCACAATTGTGATGAGGAATGGCCAGAGCATGGTTGCGCACGCGATAGTAAGGGGAGCTGCTCTTTAGCCCTGCATGCAGAAGAAAATGCGATACTTTATGCCTCAAAAAATGGATCGAAAATAGAAGGATGTACTTTATACACTACTTTATCGCCTTGTATTGCCTGCGCCCGGCTAATTTTATCATCTGGTATTAAACTGGTATATTATTCTAAATCTTATGCGGCTTACAAAGGTTTGCCAAGCGATGAAGGTGTTGACTTTTTGAGGAAGTTTGGGGTAGAGGTAATTTTGATCGAATCTTAGAGGTTCACTGGTTCATTTGTCATTGGTTCATTTGTGACGGCAGGTCGTACATTGACTTATAAAGCTTATATCTAAAACATAGTGCAGTTTCATCTTGACAACTTGACAAGTTTTGTTTATATTTGATTACAAAATATTTAACTATGAAAACAATGTCGGTTGGAGAATTTAAAGCTCACTTTTCTGAAGTACTTGAAGATGTTAAGGCGGGTATTGGCATTGCAGTAACTTATGGGAGAAAAAAAGAGGTTATTGGCTATTTTCTGCCAGAATCTGGCAAAAGCAAAAATAAAAGGAAATTAGGCCCGTTGGAAGGTAAAGCTCAAGTGATTTTTAATGATGATTTTGCAATGACAGATGAAGAGCTTTTGGGATTATGATTTATTTATTAGATACACATGTGTTTTTGTGGACAATAATTGATACAAAGAGACTTTCAGAAAAAGCACTTTCTGTTATTGAAAATAGCGAGAATACGATTTTTGTAAGTGCGATTAGTCTTTGGGAAATATCGCTTAAATATGCTTTGGGTAAACTCAATCTTATTGGTTTAGAACCTAACGAATTGATTGGTCAGGCAAAGGCTTTGGGATTTGAGTTGATACCAATTTTGCCAGAATCAGCAGCAAGTCACTATAAATTAAACGCAGACTGGCACAGAGACCCTTTTGATAGGATGTTAATATGGCAAGCTATTCAAAAAAATATAATCTTAATTAGTAAAGATGAAAATATCAATAAATACCAATCTGTAGGTTTAAAGGTTGTTTGGTGATTATTGTTTCAATGGTTCATTTATTATTAGTTCATTAGTACCTGCAAGTTGTATACAGGTTAACCGGTTAATTGTTTAAATCGCTTAATTGACTTCAGACTCCGGACTACCGACTCCGGACTTTTTCCTTCAAAAATCTCAAATCTCCCCTCTCAAATCTCATATCTAATTGGTACCTTTGCGGATGCAAGAAAAAATCATTATCGTCGATTTTGGTTCGCAATTTACACAACTCATCGCTCGTAGGGTTCGCGAACTAAATATTTACTGTGAAATATATCCATACAACAATCTTCCTGAGATTACCGAGGACGTAAAAGGTGTTATCTTTTCAGGTAGCCCATACTCTGTTCGCCAGGAAGATGCACCTCAAATTGATTTATCAAAATACCATTTAAAATATCCTTTATTGGCAGTTTGTTATGGTGCACAATATATTGCCCAACATTCTGGTGGTGCAGTTCAGCCATCTTCAACACGCGAGTATGGCCGTGCTAACCTGAATTTTGTAAACCAGGAGAATAAACTATTCAAAGGCATCAACATCGGTTCACAAGTTTGGATGAGCCATGGCGATACCATTACCGATATTCCTGAAAATTTTGAACTGATTGCCAGTACAGACAGTGTAAAGGTAGCGGCTTATCACATTAAGGATTCTGATACTTATGCCATCCAGTTTCACCCTGAAGTAACGCATAGTATTGATGGGAAAATCCTTTTAGAGAACTTCCTGGTTGATATTTGCGGATGTAGCCAGGACTGGACTTCTGCTGCATTTGTTGAAACCACAATTGCCGATATTAAAGCTACTGTAGGTAATGATAAAGTTGTTCTGGCGCTTTCAGGTGGTGTTGACAGCAGTGTTGCTGCGGTACTTTTACATAAAGCCATTGGTACAAACCTACACTGTATATTTGTTGATAATGGTTTATTGCGTAAAAACGAATATGAAAGTGTTTTAGAGCAGTATAAAGATTTCGGACTAAACATTAAAGGGGTTGATGCAAAGGATAAGTTCCTGGGACAGTTGGCTGGAGTAGAAGATCCGGAAACAAAACGTAAAATCATTGGTCGTGTGTTTATCGAAGTTTTCGACGAAGAATCTCATCTGATTCAGGATGTGAAGTGGTTGGCACAAGGTACAATTTACCCGGACATTATTGAGTCAGTTTCGGTTAAAGGGCCATCAGCAACCATTAAATCGCACCATAATGTAGGCGGTTTGCCGGATTTTATGAAACTAAAAGTAGTTGAGCCTCTTAAAACCTTATTTAAAGATGAAGTAAGAAGAGTAGGTACTGCTTTAGGCTTAGAATCGTTTATTTTAGGTCGTCACCCATTTCCAGGACCAGGCTTAGGTATCCGCATTATTGGAGAGGTTACTCCTGAAAAAGTAGCCATTTTGCAAGATGCCGATAAAATTTATATCGATAATTTAAAAGAAGCAGGTTTATACGATCAGGTATGGCAGGCCGGAGCCATCTTTTTACCCGTAAGATCGGTAGGGGTGATGGGCGATGAACGCACCTACGAAAATGTAATTGCATTGAGAGCGGTTGAATCGCTTGATGGTATGACCGCAGATTGGTGCCATTTACCTTACCCGGTACTGGCTAAAATTTCTAACGAAATTATCAATAAAGTTAAAGGGATTAATAGAGTGGTATATGATATCAGTTCTAAACCACCTGCAACGATAGAGTGGGAATAATTCAGTTGTGAGTTTTCAGTTTGGAGTCCAAACTGCATAAAATAAATGTGATGCTAGCAAGGTGGAATAAACTTTGCTAGCATATTTTGTTAAAAACGATAGGTATGAATTTCAAGAAGGTTTATGGATTGCTGGTTTTGTTTACGATAGTTTTGGGTGCATGTTCGCCTAAAATCAGGACACCCAAGCCCGAAAAGAGTAAACCGGATGAAAAAGAGAAACCTGCAGATAAAAAGCCTGTCAAAAAGTTTTCACAGGCAAGTGTTTCCCTGCTTGTTCCCTTTAAATTAAACGAGCTGAAATTAAAAACAGCCACAAAAGCCGATATCGAGAAATACGCGATGCCTATCGATTTTTATCAGGGCTTTAAACTGGGGTTGGATTCTGCCGCGGCCCTGGGTTTAAATTTTAAACTAAATGTTTTCGATACAGAGGATGACAATGCACATATATCCCTTTTGTACAGAAATGAGCGTTTTAAACAAAGCAATTTAATCATTGGTCCTGTTTTTCCTGAAGGATTAAAGTTTATCTCCAATTACGCCAAAGAAAATAATGCAATCATTGTATCTCCATTGGCCGCCTCCGAACCTGCTGAATTTAACAATCCAAATCTGGTGTCGATTGTAAATAATATTGGCTTACATGGTAAAAAGATTGCAACCTATCTGGCTAAAAATTACAATCCCGCTAATACGATAGTGGTATTGATTAATCCTAAAAAAACGGAAGACGAGCAATTTGCAGCACCAATAAGGAACTATCTTCAAACCAATACCAAATTTATGGTGCAGGAGTATGCTTCGGTTTATACCTTTGAAACAAGGATGATCAAAGGCAAACAATATGCCGTGGTGATTACCTCATCCGACCGTGCTTTTGTACTCCCTACTATCGAAAAACTGTATAAATTAAAACATCTTGCGGCAGGTGGATATAACATCTCGCTTTTTGGGCACCCGAACTGGGTTAAACAGAATTACCCTACCGATAAACTGCAGGATCTGAATGCGATCATCAGCTCGTCCTATAAAATAGACTATAAAAATAGTTCCGTAGTAACCTTTATCAAGAAATACCGTTATAGATATGGTTTTGAGCCAGGAGAATATGCTTTTAAAGGATTCGATGTTGGCTATTATTTTGGCAAACTACTGGTAACTTACGGCGAAGATTATAGAGATTATATTGTAAAGGATAGGTACAGAGGGCTGCATAATAATTTTTCATTTATCCATGACGAAAAATTAGGCTATATTAACACCAGTTTAATGCTGTTGAAGTTTAAAAACTTTGCTTTAAGCCCAGTTGAGTAATCTATCATTTTCTTCCATTTTAATTATTGCATGAGAGCAGATCATCAGTTAAGAGCCTTTGAACAGATTTTAAATAGTTATGATGGAAGTTTGCCTTTACATCGTTTTCTTCCCGCTTATTTTAAACAGCATAAGCAAATGGGTTCGTCAGACAGGAGATGGGCTACCCGGCATATTTATAGCTTTTTTAGATTAGGAAAAGCTTTACCAACGCTTCCTCAGGAAGTCCGTTTGAGTGTTGCAGATTTTCTGTGTCACGATACTTTAAGCTTGCTGGTGGAGAAGAATTTACCAGATTTAAAGGAAAATATCACTTTGTCGCTTGAGGAAAAATTAACGCTAATTAAAGTTAAATATCCCGATTTTAATCCGGAAGACGTTTATCCTTTCCATACAGCACTTTCTGGCGACATTGATAAAGAAGCATTTTTTACCTCGTTCTTTAAACAGCCCGATCTTTTTATCCGGGTGAAAGCTGAAGATGCTGCGGCAATTAGCTCTAAATTGGAAGGTGAAAATATTGTGGTTAAAGCGATTACTGATACCGCCCTGGCTTTACCCAATGGAACCAAGCTTGAAACCCTTTTAAATGAGGGAAGTTATCAGGTTCAGGATTTATCCTCACAACACACTGGCTTATATTTTAAGCCTGATAAATGGGACAAATGGTGGGATTGCTGTGCCGCATCGGGCGGCAAAACCCTGCTGTTGCATAGTTTGGAGCCTGTGATCGAGCTTTTGGTTTCTGATCTGAGAGAAAGTATATTATTAAACCTGGATGAACGTTTCCGCTTGGCTGGCATTAAAAAATACCATAAAAAAGAACTGGATCTTTTGCAGAACAATGATCAGGTTTTGCACCATTATCAGTTTGACGGAATTATTTTAGACGCGCCTTGTACAGGTTCAGGAACCTGGGGAAGAACACCAGAAATGCTTACTTTTTTCGAAGAACGTAAAATCAATCAGTTTGCAACCATCCAAAAGGGCATTGTACAGAACGTGGTAAAATACTTAAAACCAGGTAAACCTTTAATTTATATCACCTGTTCTGCTTTTGCACAAGAGAATGAAGCTGTTGTGCAGCATATACTCGATACACTTCCATTAGAATTGGAAAAGATGGAACTGATAAAAGGTTACGAAAATAATGCTGATACGATGTTTGTGGCAAGGTTGATTAAGAGGGGCCAGGATTAGAAGATTTTGGGATTTCATGATCGATAGTTTTAGCTCTGACCACCATTCCTGCGCAGGCCTATCATGCAGACACATCTACATTGGCTGCATTTGTTTTTTATAGCACATATTCCTAAGGCGATCGTCATGCTGAATTTATTTCAGCATCTTTACTGCCATTAACTGGTCCTCATTCCTTAAGAAGCAATAGTTTTGGGGATAAATGTTGATTTTTTCCGCTCTTTGCCGCGGGGCATTGTACTTTGGAGCGCCAAAGTACCCAAAGCGCTTTGTCAATCCAGCAATGTGGCTTCTCACCGCCCACGCTCATCAAAAAAAAGTGGCACTTCGTTTTGTGTTCAATTTATATTAAATTTTGAATTCAATGCTAATGAACACAAAACCACTGCGTTTCAGGTTTGGCAATGCTATTTGGGCTATTGTGCACCTGTTTTTTTGATTCTCCCGCCACTTGGGATTGACGGCGTCCTTCGGTAAAGACTGTGGTTTATTAAAGGCAGCTAGCATGATGCCCAACCAAACCATTATTAAAAAAGAGGTGTCCACACGATAGGCGCAGGCCGGAATCCTAATGCTTTAAGATTTCCAATCAACCCGATAGCTATCGGGTTGGAAATGACGAATCTATTAAGAAAATAGAAATCGATTCAATATATACTACGTATGTTCAAACCAGGATCTGAAATTCCTTTTGACGTATTTCACCGCCTCTACTAAAACGGCAATGGCTCCAATAATTAAGGTATATTCTTCAAAGCTGTTCATGATGTAAGCTTTAATATTTAGATGAATATATGGAATTATTGTTACAGATTGATTGGAAGGATTGTCATTTAATAGAGTGATCGTCATTTCGACCGTAGTGGAGAAATCTTTAAACTTAGAATTTAAAGATTTCTCCATTTCGCTGCCAATGAAGAATTGGCAGGCTTCAGTCGAAATAACGATCTAGCCGGACCTGCTAAAGCCCTGTATTATTCCTGAACAATTTAATCGCAATGGCCAATAAAATTACCCCAAAAGCCTTACGTAAGATGTTTAAGCCTGATTTTCCGAAAAGTTTTTCCAGTCTGTTGGTGTTCTTCAGCACGAAATAGACAAACAACATGTTGAGTATAATGCCCACCAGTATATTTTGAGTATGGTATTCTGTTTTTAACGAAAGTAGGGTAGTCATTGTTCCGGCTCCGGCAATTAAAGGAAAAGCCAATGGAACGATGGACACCGTTTCGGGTGCTTCTTCTTTAAAAATGGTTAACCCCAATACCATTTCCATGGCGATAAAAAAGATAACGAATGAGCCTGCAATAGCGAAAGATTCTACATCTAATCCAATTACTTTTAATAGCGATTCGCCAACAAATAAAAAAATGATCATTAAACCTGCTGCCACCAGCGATGCTTTTTCCGATTCGATATGTCCTGCTTTTCTACGTAATTCGATTACAACGGGAATGGCACCCAAAATATCAATAATAGCGAAGAGCACCATCGTTGTGGATAGGATCTGGCTTAAGTTGAACGTCATAAAATCGAATTTCATAGCAGCGCAATTTTAAGCAAAGGTAACGCAATTTGTATCAATTTCTCAATTGTACCATTATTTATTAGAAATAGAACTGTGTTCTTAACGTAAGCACATTATCTTTTCTATCAGCAGTATACCCCTGAATCTGGGTCGATTCGTTTTTAATGATATCATAATAAAGCACTGCTTTAAAATGTGGGTTAAAGTGGTGTAAAAAACCAAAGCCAAAAGTATCAAAACGAACATCGGCAGGAGATAGCCCCTGGTCGCTGGAAATATCAAGTCCTTTTACTTTTGCATTCGGATCGTATCGATCATACTTTAAAATAAGCTGGTTGTCGGTACTGCTTAAAGTTTGTACAAACGTAAGGTATGCACCATTAAAAGTTCTGGTATAATAGGGTAGTGCTACCGATTTACTATCAACAGGATAAGAGCCCGGTGTGGTTGAGGTTGTTGATGTGCCTGTTTGTAAGCCTGATATTACTTCTGCCCTCAGCTCAGATTTCCAGCTCTTGGTTGTTGTGGCCAGCTGAATATCGGCACCATAATATCTCCGTGGGGCAACCTTGTTGATGGTATTGGCCGACGAATCCTTCATCATTCTCCATTGGTCGTTGATTCTGTCCATCTTATAACTTACGGGCAAGCGGTGATTTAGCCCGCCTTGTAGCGTGCTTATACCGCCCGCAATGGTAAATTTATTAAATGCATAAGTTTTATGGCTTAACCTGAAAATGAAATCTTTACTGTTGTCAAATTCTCCAGGCCCGGCTAAGCCCTGGCCGTTGTAAATGCCAAAATCGAATACAAAGTTTTTAAGTCTGGCATCTTTCCACCGAGGGTTTAAGGTAAAAGTAACCCCAAGATCGCGTTCTGTTTTCATTAAAATTTGCGACATCCGTCCGCGCTCCGGTGCTTCCCTGACTGAAGACGATAACTGCAGTTCATTTCCAAACGGACGGCCCGAAAGGCCAAGTGTTACTGCCAGTATCTTCCATTTGTTTTCGTAATAACGTCCCCAAAAATCGCGGATGGCCACACCTTGTTCCGTACCGTCAAACTGGAGTACAAAATAGGTAGAAGGACTCCCATCTTCTGTGAGCATCATATAGTCGGCTCTTAAGCGACCTCTTCTCAATCTGAACCGGTTGTTGGTAAATTCGCCAAAATTCCCTCCCTGGTATTCTGCCTGTGTACCATTTGATTGCGCAAGCTGAAATTGTGGCTGTAAATATCCACTGAACGATAATGAGCCATATTTTTTTGATATAATAAGCAAATGGTTTACCGTTGTAGAATCCATTACATCGTTAATTGTTCTTTGTGCATAGCCTAATGTGGATATGAATAGTAAAACAACAGTTAAAGAGAAATAAACGCTCTTAATTTTAGCAGAATTGCGGTACATCTTATCAATTTTCTGCAAAGGTAGTTTTTTAACAATTATTTAACATAAAAAAAGCCCCGACTTTAAATCGGGGCTTTAATTTTTTTGAGAAATATAGCTTATTTAGCATCTTTCAAATGTGAATTCTTTTTACTGTATCCGAAGTAAATGATAAAGCCTAAAGCTAACCAGCCAAATAATCTTAACCAGTTTGTCCAGCCTAAACCAAGAATCATTAAGCCACAGGCAACCACACCAAGAATTGGAATTAGTGGTACCCAAGGTGTTCTAAACTGACGAGGAAGATCGGGGTCGGTTTTTCTTAAGATGATTACCGCTACACAAACCAACATAAAGGCAAATAAAGTACCAATACTGGTCATATCGCCCACTACATCACCTGGGATAAATGCAGCAAATAAGCCTACAATTACCAGGATCACTAAATTTGCTTTATAAGGTGTTTTAAATTTAGGGTGCAATTCGCTGAACATTTTTGGTAATAAACCATCTTTACTCATCGAATAGAATACACGGCTTTGGCCTAATAACATTACCAGGATTACAGAAGAGAAACCTGCTAAGATAGCTACGGTAACCAATTTAGCTAACCAGCTATAGCCTGTCATATATTCGCTGATTGCAGCTACAACTGATGCCTCACCACCTTTGGTTCTGAAGAACTCAACCGGAGCGATACCTGTTAAAACGTGTGCAAATAAGATGTATAAAACAGTACATACTGCTAATGAACCTAAGATACCGATTGGCATTGCGGTTTTAGGGTTTTTAGTCTCCTGCGCTGCGGTACTTACTGCATCAAAGCCGATAAATGCAAAAAATACTGTTCCTGCAGCACCGATAACTCCCCAGAAACCACCAAAACTATGGCTGATACCGGCATGATCAACATAAGTAGTCGCTTCTGGAATATATGGATGGTGGTTTGCTTCGTGTATAAAGCCCCAACCCAATATAATGATCAGGATAACGATACCTACTTTTGTGATTACGATTATTCCGTTTACAAAAGCTGATTCTGAAGTTCCTTTAATTAAAAGTAAACTCAATAAGGCTACAATAAATAATGCAGGAAGATTAATTATACCATTTACGGTTCCATCAGGGTGCGATTGGAAAGGCGAGTGGCACCACTCATACGGTATGGGCGAAGTATGCAATACCTCTACCAGTAATTTATTTAAGTATTCGCTCCAGGCAATACCTACTGTTGCAGCTCCAACGGCATATTCCAACACCAAATCCCAGCCAATTACCCAGGCCATAAGCTCGCCCATGGTGGCATAAGTGTAAGTGTAAGCACTACCTGAAATCGGAATAGATGATGATAATTCTGCGTAGCATAAACCGGCTAATGCACAACCTATTGCAGCAATAATAAAGCCGATGGTAACAGATGGCCCGGCGTTTTGTGCAGCAGCAGCTGCTGTTCTAACAAATAGACCAGCACCAATAATTGCGCCCACACCCAATGCCACTAATGCACCGGCGCTAAGTGTACGCTTTAAGCCTTTGGCTGAATCTCCTGCTTCTTCTAGCAGCAAATGCATTGGCTTCTTAGTAAATAAACCCATATTTTAGTTTTTGTTTAGATTATTTCAGCTCCAAACCTAAATAAAAATTACGAAAATGTAAAAGGGATTTAAGTTAAAAATCCCTTTTATGCTTTTTCTATCCAGGTTTTTACAACTAATGCGCTAAAGTATCGGTTGTATTGATTAAAGTATCGGTTTTTGTGTTGCCCAAACCATCGGTTTTTTGCTCAATTCTGATTTCTTTACGAACTTCTGTACGGTGTTCGCCTGCAATTGCCTTAACTGCGATGTAAGGAGCAATAACTAGTGAAACGATAGACATTAATTTGATCAAAATGTTCATCGAAGGGCCTGAAGTATCTTTAAAAGGATCACCAACAGTATCTCCGGTTACAGAAGCTTTATGTGGTTCTGATTTTTTATAGTGCATTTCACCATTAATCATTACACCTTGTTCGAAAGATTTTTTAGCATTATCCCATGCACCGCCGGCATTGCTCTGGAAAATTCCCATCAATACACCAGTTACGGTAACACCGGCCAATAAACCGCCTAAAACTTCTGGTCCAAAGGTAAAGCCCACAATTACGGGGGTTATTAAAGCAATAGCACCAGGCATCATCATTTCACGGATAGAGGCCTTGGTAGAAATGGCCACACACTTTTCGTATTCGGGTTTTGCTTTGTATTCCATAATACCGGGGATTTCCCTAAACTGGCGACGCACTTCCTGCACCATATCCATCGCGGCTTTACCAACCGCCTGAATACATAAAGCAGAGAAAATAAAAGGGATCATTCCGCCAACAAATAAACCTGCCAGAACAGGTGCTTTATAGATGTCTATCGCGGTAATGCCTGCAATACCAACAAAGGCAGCAAATAAAGCCAGAGAGGTTAACGCAGCTGACGCAATAGCAAAACCTTTTCCTGTTGCTGCGGTGGTGTTACCTACTGCATCTAAATTATCGGTACGCTCGCGCACTTCAGGAGGGAGCTGGCTCATTTCGGCAATACCACCTGCATTATCCGCAATCGGTCCGAAAGCATCTATTGCCAACTGCATGGCTGTGGTTGCCATCATACCCGCTGCGGCAATAGCCACGCCATACAAACCGGCGAAATGATAGGAAGCCATAATTCCACCTGCCAATACCAGGATAGGGATCACGGTAGATTTCATCCCAACTGCTAAACCTGCAATAATATTGGTGGCATGCCCGGTTGAGGATTGTTGGATAATTGAATTTACAGGTCCTTTGCCCATTGCGGTGAAATATTCGGTTACGATACTCATAATCGTACCCACTACCAAACCCACCATAATGGCATAAAACACATTGATGCTCGAGAATTCATATCCACGAAGTTTAAGCGTTTCAGGCAGCATCCATTTCACAATAAAGAATGAAGCTACGGCTGTAATCACAATTGACGACCAGTTACCCAGGTTCAACGCATTTTGAACATTTGATTTTTCATCTTTAATGGTGACAAACCAGGTTCCGATGATCGAAAATATAATGCCCATTCCACAGATTACCATGGGTAGAAGGATAGGAGACATTCCTCCAAAATTATCTTTTACATCAATCTCCTGCCCTAAAACCATTGTAGCCAGAATAGTGGCTACATACGAGCCGAATAAGTCGGCACCCATACCGGCAACATCACCCACGTTATCGCCCACGTTATCGGCAATGGTAGCAGGGTTGCGCACATCATCTTCAGGAATTCCGGCCTCAACTTTTCCCACCAAATCGGCACCAACATCAGCGGCTTTGGTATAGATACCACCGCCAACACGGGCAAATAAGGCAATAGATTCGGCACCCAAAGAAAACCCGGTTAAAACTTCTATTGCAGTTTTCATTTCAGTACTGTTAACCGAAACAACGTTGAAATGCTTAAGAAATATAATAAACAAACCACCTAAACCTAAAACGGCTAGTCCGGCAACACCCAAACCCATTACCGTACCTCCGGTAAATGATACTTTTAAGGCTTGTTTTAAACTCGTTCTGGCGGCCTGAGTGGTTCGTACATTGGCTTTAGTGGCCGATTTCATACCGATATAACCTGCTGTTGCAGAAAATACTGCTCCAATTAGGAAAGAGATGGAGATAATCCAGCTCGAATGCATCGGAATACCATTTATTTCAGTAATGGTTCCTGAATAGGCCAGGAGTGCAGCGGTAAAAACAGCGAAAATGCTCAATACCCTCCATTCAGCTTTTAAAAAGGCCATAGCGCCATCGGCTATGTAGCCCGCAAGTTCCTGCATGTTTTGATCACCCGCATCCTGCTTGTTTACCCAGGCGCTTTTAATCATCATAACTATAATCCCAACAAGGCCCAGCGCCGGGATACAGTAAATTAAATTGTTTTGTAAAAATTCCATAGTTAATAATTGGTTTTTATATTTGGTTAGTTGTTTATTTAGTTCAATGGTTCATTAGTCATTAGTTCAATGGTCATTGCTGATTGGTTATTGATACCTGGTCATTTTGTAATTGGGTCAACTGGTTAACTGTTTAAATCGGTTAATTGTCTCCAAACGCCCAATGCTAAACCCCAAACTGCTTAACTGGTTAATCGACGCTAGTCGCCAACGCCTCTCGCTAAGCGCTCTGCTCCAAACTCTTCGCTAGCAACACTCTAGCAAGATAACAAAATATTTTTGTGGTTAAAATTTTACAGCACCTGCGAATAAAATTTTGTCATCATAAAATAATATCCTACAATTTCTTTTTTTTAAATAAATTAGCGACAAACTAAACCAGACTAAAAAATGAAAATTGAAAAAGAAGATGGACCTTCCAGAAGAAAGTTAAGCCTTTTTGATGCCACAATGTTGGTAATGGGCTCAATGATCGGAAGCGGTATCTTTATTGTTAGTGCCGATATCATGAGGAACTTAGGTTCTGGTTATTGGCTAATTGTAGTCTGGATAATCACCGGCGTAATGACCGTTGCAGCTGCAATTTCTTATGGAGAACTTTCTTCTATGTTTCCAAAGGCGGGTGGGCAATACACCTATCTGAAAGAGATTTTTGGTAAAATGATGGGGTTTCTTTATGGTTGGGGCTTGTTTACTGTAATCCAAACCGGAACTATAGCGGCTGTTGCTGTTGCTTTTGGTAAATTTACGGCTTACCTCATCCCTGCATTAAATGATGCTGCTCCAATTTTCCAAAGCGGCGGTTATAAAATTACCTGGATTCAGATTTTGGCTATCGGAGTAATTTTGCTTTTAACTTATATCAATACAAAAGGTGTTGAGGGCGGCAAAATTTTGCAAAATATTTTTACAGGTTCTAAAATTGTCGCTTTAATTGGCTTGATTATTTTAGGCTTTCTTTTGGTGAAAAACAGTTTTTGGACAGGAAACATGAGCTTTGGCTGGGGCGCTTTCAATAATCTTAAAACAGATCCCAGCGGCAATTTTCTGAAATCGGGATGGGAATCTATCTCCGGAATGGCCATAATGGGCGGAATTGCAGCTGCAATGGTAGGTTCTGTATTTTCGAGCGTTGCCTGGGAAAACGTAACTTTTGTTTCAGGAGAAATCGAAAACCCTAAAAAAAATGTAGTGCGTTCTATGGTTTTGGGCACCTCAGCGGTAATGATTCTTTATTTATTGGTTAATTTTATCTATCTCAATACCTTAAACCGGGATAGTATTGCTTTTGCCTTAAATGATCGGGTTGCTGTTGCAGCCTCAGAACAAATTTTTGGTAGTGGGGTTGGCACAATCATAATTGCTTTGCTGGTAATGATTTCTACTTTCGGCTGTGTTAATGGAATCGTATTGGCAGGGGCAAGGGTGTTTCAAACCATGGCAAAAGACGGCATGTTTTTTAAGGCAGCACTTAAGAACAATAAAAACGGCGTTCCTGAAAGATCACTTTGGATGCAGGGCATTTGGGCATCTGCCTTATGTTTGAGTGGGCAATATGGTAATCTTTTAGATATGATCTCCTTTGTTATTGTGCTCTTTTATATGATTACTGTTTTTGGTGTGATTTATCTAAGAATAAAACAACCTGGTTTAGAAAGACCTTACAAAACCTGGTTATATCCGGTTACGCCAATAATTTATTTATTAATCGGTGCAGCATTTTGCATTTTGCTTTTAATTTATAAACAACAATATACCTGGCCGGGACTAATAATTGTTTTGCTGGGTGTGCCTGTTTACTTTTTGATTAATAAAAAAGAACAACAGGAGTAGTTGTCTCATAAATATAGAATTGTCATCCTGAGGGATAATTTATTTTATAAAAATCAATATAAATGACAATATTAATCTATGCGTAAAAATCCCTTTAGTTACCGTCATTTCGAGCGGAGTGCAACGCAGTCGAGAAATCTAACTAAATAGATCTCTCCATTTCGCTGCGCTACAGTCGAGATGACGACCTTTCTATTGAAGTCTGTCAACGGTAGTTTGTCGAAGGACGTTTTTTAAATGTGTTACAAGGCGTTTCGACACTTCGTCAAGCTCAGTATAGGCTGAGCTCAACGTGACAATTCGATTGAATACAATTTATGATACAGCCTCTACACATTAAAGGATAATTGCTTGTCAACCAACTTTTAGGTCTCAAATCTCATATCTAGCCTCACCAGCCTCATTTTTACACTTTGAAAATCAGGGTTCTGTTTCAATTGGTTCCGAAAGTCCCGTTATCCGCTTTACTCACCCGATAGAAAAAATCGGCTTCGTGTTCGCTGCTACCGGGTTTAGTTAACTTAAAGCTGTGCATTAAACTCAATTTCTAAACCCGACATAGCGGATACCGGCCATGCGCCTAAGGCCTGCAGGCGTATGAGCATGTGGCGGGACTGACACAAAAAAGAATTACAGGCTTTGCTTTTCTAAAAAAGAGAACTCAATTTTTAAACTCTGAAAGTAGCAGGGTATTTTCCCTAAATCCTAAATCCTAAAACATATGCTTAATCTTACCGCTCAAGATCCAGCCTCTAAAAACTCATTTTGAAAATCAGGGTTCTGTTTCAATTGGTTCCGAAAGTCCCGTTATACGCTTTACTCACCCGATAGAAAAAAATCGGGTTCGTGTTCGCTGCTACCGGGTTTAGTTAACTTTAAGCTGTGCATTAAACTAACTTTTCTAAACCCGATACAGCGGATACCGGCCATGCGCCTAAGGCCTGCAGGCGTATGAGTATATGGCGGGAATGACATAAAAAAGAACTACAGGCTTTGCTTTTCTAAAAAAGAGAACTCAATTTTTAAACTCTGAAAGTAGCAGGGTGTTTTCCCTAAATCCTAAATCCTAAATCCTAAATCCTAAATCCTAAAACATATGCTTAATCTTACCGCTCAAGATCCAGCCGCTAAAAACTCATTTTGAAAATCAGGGTTCTGTTTCAATCGGTTCCGAAAGTCCCGTTATACGCTTTACTCACCCGATAGAAAAAAATCGGGTTCGTGTTCGCTGCTACCGGGTTTAGTTAACTTAAAGCTGTGCATTAAACTCAATTTCTAAACCCGACATAGCGGATACCGGCCATGCGCCTAAGGCCTGCAGGCGTATGAGTATATGGCGGGACTGACACAAAAAAGAATTACAGGCTTTGCTTTTCTAAAAAAATGAATGAACTAAATTTTCAAACGCTTAGAAAAAATCAAAGCTTATTCGCTGCTATGGGGTTTAGTTAACACCTGCCGCCTAAATTTTGTATATATTTTTATACTTATTTTTTACATCATTGTATGCCTGTAACTTCATTATAGATGATTTTTCCACATTTATTAAAAACCTAAAATGTTAGTTCTAGTATGGTTTTAAGCAGGTTTTTATGTAATTTTCGTTTTTTTATTTAAGAGTTATTGGTTGTTAATCAATAGTATAGTGTATTTGTTGGCCTGATATTTGGTTTAGGGAAAGTGGTAGCTGCAGCAACCTTAACCAAATTTTTAACCTTTAAATTTTAAACTTATGGCTTTCAAAGCTAGATTAAACTTTTCGGGCAAGGAGTACGATGTACTTCACTGTGCCTATGCATTAAACCGTGATGTAGATGCTAAAGGAAGACCTTCTTCCGGAGTTTACGGCGGTACCATCGATATTGAGATCGAATCAACTGAAGATACCTCAATAATCGAGGCGATGGTAAACAACCAGTACAAACCTATTACAGGAACCCTTCTGATCAAGAAAACAGAGGAAGATGCCAAAATGAAAGAAGTTAACTTCGAAGACGGTTACATTGTTAAATATTCCGAAGGAATCAACATTGTTGGCGATCACCCGATGACGCTCAAGTTCCAGATTTCAGCCCGCAAGCTTAAATTAGGAAGCGCCGAGCATGTTAACGATTGGCCAAAAGCCTAGAGAAAGGTTGAGGGTAGAAAGGCTGAAGGTGTAAGGTTTAAAACGCCAACCGCCACACGTCAAGCCCAATGCTTAGTTAGGTAGAAGGTGTAAGGTTTAGGGTTTAAGGCATTTAAATGCCAACCTCCATGCGCCAAGCCCCATGCTTAGTTAGGTTGAGGGTAGAAAGGCTGAAGGTGTAAGGTTTAAAACGCCTAACACTAAGCACCATGCTCTTCGCTCCACGCTAACCGCCAACCGCAATTCATTTCATTTTTCAAAAACATTTAAATTTTACTACAATGGCATTCAAAACCCGTTTAAACTTAGGATCAAAAGAATTTGATGTACTACAGTGCAGCTTTTCATTAAATAGAGATGTTGATGCAAAAGGCCGTCCATCGTCAGGTGTTTATGGTGGTACCATCCACATCGAAATCGAATCAACTGAAGATACTTCAGTAATTGAATCAATGGTTAACAACCAGTACAAGCCGCTTTCCGGAACATTGGTCTTCAAAAAAGGCGAAGAAGATTCAAAAATGAAGGAACTGTCTTTCGAAGATGGTTACATCATCCAGTATAACGAAGGTATTGCGGTAAACGACAATACCCCGATGACTTTAAGCTTCGTAGTATCTGCCCGTAAACTAAAACTCGGCAATGCAGAACACGAAAACGATTGGCCAAAAGCATAGTATTTGTATAGGTTGGGTAATAGCTAACAAGCTAATGCCCAGCCTGATTTTATACTACGCTCACAAAAAGAAGGGAAATAAAACCAAAACACCTTCTTAACCATTAGAAATTTTTAAATAACCTCTTCATGCAAAACAGACTTATTTCTGGAACAGGTAAAGTTGAATCGGCATATAACAGAAAATATGCCTGCATCATACTATTAACATTTTTATGTATTGCTTTTGCGGCATGTAAGCAAAATAAAAGCAAAAATCTTTCATCTACCGTTGTTATTAAAGATTCATCGTCAATAGTAGATAAAAATCTGCCGTTGGCAGAAGAAAAATATCAGGATCCACCAAAATCATTAATACAGAATCTTAAACAGCAAGCCTTGCACATCGTTTTGGTAAATGTAACCACGGTCGATTCTGTTTACAATTCGGAAAAGATTTTTAGCGCTAAAATATTGAAATCTTTTAAAGGCAGGCTAAAAGCCGGAGATAGCCTAAAATATATGGCCATGAACGATATGAAATACGTTAAACACCCAAACGATACCTTGATAGTTTTTCTTGACAAATCTAAATCACCTGTTTCATCAGGAGATAAAGATGTGTTTCTCTACGCATTGGAAAATGCATCATTCATTGGCAACAAATACCTTGATTCACTTTTGACCAGAAAATAATATGCCACTTTCTTTGCCAGCTTTTAACGATTTAAGAACCAATTACCCTACAACAAGTAGCGACCTGGTTAAAGCAACTATTGGTGGTGCTGTTAATGCAGCCTACATTACCAATACCTGTGTGGTTAGAATGAGCAGGGCATTTAATTATTTGAGTGTTGATAATAATATTTTCACCCTAAATACCCCAAGCTGGAAATATACCACAAAACAAGCATTTCAGGCCCAGGAAAAAGTAAAGGTACATGCAATTCCTAAACGGTATGCGTTTACCAAGAAATTCGAAACTATTGCAGGCGCCGATCAAAAACGCTATTGCTTCCGTGTGTCCGAATTTTTCGATTATCTGAACCATAAATACAATAAAAGTAACCACTCACTTATTTTAAAATCAGGCAAATTTTTTGCGCAGTCAGAGATACGCGATTTTACAGATAAGATTAGCAACAAAACCGGCATTATATGTTTTAAAACCAAATTTAGTGATGCAACAGGCCACTTTACCTTATGGGATGGTTATAAATGTTTGTATCAGGATTATTTTCTGGACCCCCGGACCTCAGAAATATACCTTTGGGAATGTTAATGCAATATTAAAATAACTACTATGGAAAATAAATTAATCTCCGAAATCAATATAGAAGACAAAGCCATTCTTCATTTTGCCTCCTTTTCCCTACAGCAAGCTTTTAATGATCACCATTATTTCGAGCTGCGGTTTAATCACGATCAAATGGGTGCACCCGGATTGGTCAGTTTAGACGACAGTCGAGATTTTGTAGGTAAAACCTTAACCGCTTCTTTTGGCTACACGCCAGAAAAAATGCAGCACTTTGCCGGCCTGGTTACCCGGGTTGAATTGGCACAAAGCCACGGCTATCACGGTGTTTTAATTGTAAGTGGCTATAGTCCAACTGTATTGATAGACCGTGGACCTGATTTAGGATCCTATTTGGATAAAGATTTAGATACCATAGTAAAACTGGCTACCAAAGATACCCCGGCAAATGACCTGACTATAGTAGCCAATGCCTCAAGAAAATCGCCCATCGATTATCTGATCCAGTACCGCGAAAGCGATTTCGATTTTCTCAACCGTTTATCTGGCGAGTACCACGAATGGTTTTTTTACGATGGTAAACAACTCAACTTTGGTAAACCCGATGAGCAAAAAGAAGTGGCCTTATTTTATGGCCGCGATGTGCAAAACTTGCAATACGCCATGGAAGTTTCGCCGATAAAATATAAACGTTTTGCTTATAACCCTAAGCAGGATGAAATGCTGCATAGCGAGAGTACAGGGAAAGCAGACGGAAATCCAGATTTGGCGCATGCCATTAACGCCTCTAATTCGATGTACAGCAAAACCTTTAACCAGCCTTCATTAATCAGGGTTGACAATAGTAGCGACATTAAAAGCCATGTAGAAAACGAAGAAAAGGCCCACATCAGCGAATTGCTTAAAGTTAATGCCAGTGGTGACAATGCCGAACTTGGTATTGGTACCCTTGCCGAAATTATGATGAGCCTGCGTAAAGAACTTAGCTTCTCTACAGAAAGTCTGGGTAAATTCCTGATCACCAAAATCAAACATGATATAGATGGAACCGGCAAATACCACAATACCTTTGAAGGTGTAGTGGCTACAACCGAGCGTTTGATGGTAAGAAATTACGAAAAACCACATTCCGATATGCAGCTGGCCGATGTGATTGATAATGATGATCCACAGGGGCAGGGCCGGATTAAGGTTAAATTTAAGTGGGAATGCCAAACCAACGACCCAACTGAATGGTTAAGGGTTGTTAGCCCCAATGCCGGAAGTGGCGATACAGGGAAAAACAGGGGTTTCCATGTCATCCCTGAAAAGGGCGATCAGGTGGTCGTTGCTTTTGAAGAGGGCAACGTGGCCAGGCCTGTAGTAATGGGTAGCGTGTACCATGGCAAAAGTGGTGATAGCAGTGGATTCAAGAATAGCAACATTAAAGGCATGACTTCAAGAAAGGGAAGTGCACTTACCTTTGATGATTTGGGACATCATCTTGAGCTAGGAACTAACAAGAACAATTTCGTGAAGATTGAAAATGGTCCGGGATTGATTACGGCAGAATCTACCGAAACAATTGTACTAAAAACGGGTCTGAGTAGTATTACATTGGCAAACGATGGTACGATTACTTTAATAGGAAAAGATATAAACATTATTGGGAGCAATTCAATTAACGTAAATGCAGATTGTCAAGGATTAAAGTTGGCCAAGGGAGAAGCTCCGCCTGCACCGGGAACTAATGTTAATATCGGCAAAAAAGGAACTACAACCGTAAATACAGGGGCGAGCACAATTTTAACCGATGCAAAGGGAGAACACACTTTAAATGGCAAAAATGTAAATATTAACTAAGTATTATGAACGAAGAAAATAAATCAGTAGACTATAAGAGATGGAGTTTATTGTCTGATGATAATGAGCCAAATGTTAAAGAAGAAGTTATTGATGCACCTCAGACAAATATATTACATGATTTGGCATTCAAGAAATCTAATGCAAGCAGGATTTATAGAAGTGAATCCTTGTCTCTAATGCGTATTGATGATATTATCGTGAGTAAGTCATCTACCATGACAGATTTTAAACTAACAGTGCAGGATGCAGGGGCACATTCGGTTGTTAAAATCGAAATTCTAAAAAGCCATTTGGATAATAATATTGAAGAGCTAAATAGCTTTAATGACTTACTGTATAAAATAGCATCTGTTAAAGACAATATTGTTTTAAAATTAGATATATATGGCTCAATACAAAATTTACTAAATAGGGAAGAACTTAAAGAAAAATGGTTAGCTGTACGTTCTGATCTACTAAATGATAGAAAGTTTTTAATGTTTAAGCCAGAAGAGCAAGAATTAATTCTTAAAGGTGGTGATGATGAATATTTAAGTGATTTTGATTTGGTTGAATTTTTAAATAGGGGGTATACAATTTATGTAATGATGTTTATTGGTTATTGGAAAGAATATAAGGCAAAGCAAACATATTCGCTAAACAGGAAATTTAAAAACTCAACCTTATTTAAAGATCAAATTATTCCATTAGATTTTGAAGTGAAACTTAAGCGTTACCACAATGAAACAGGCGTAAGCGAATTAGAGATGCAAGGAATTGAACCTGATGATATTAATATAGATAACTTAAGAAAAGTCTACAAAGAAGCTTATCCTTTTGCAAAATTTGATATGGAAGAATATAGCTACGATTTCGAGGCAACTTATGATATTGAAAATGAAAGCGGATTAGTGAAAAAAATGAATGCAACTGTTTTTGAAAAAGCTGGTAGTATAGAGATGTTCATGGATTGTAACATTAAAGAACTTAAAGATGAAAAAAGCAATATTGCCGAGTAAGGTATATTTGGTTTGCAGTAGCGGCATGATGAAATCTGAATTGGTTGTGTTTAGTCAGGGAACTGTGTACAATGATAAAAAAAACCGATTGATAGCAACAAAAGAAGATCGGTTTGGTGATTTCATGTGTAAGTACGCTTTAATTCTTGGTGCACTGGTTGCTGGTGCACTGGTTGCATCAGGTGGAAGTTTAGCTGCTATTTTATTCACGGTTATGATTGCAACAGGTATTAGTTTAAGTATGTGTGCTATTGTTAATCTATTTAATGGCGGTGGATGGAAAAAAATACACCCAAAAGTTTATGTAGAAAAGAAAAATGTACTTACTGATAAATCCTATTTCAGTTGTCCAATTGGTGGTACAATTATCCCTATTTACGATAAGAATATAGCTTCTCAACAAGCAGAAATTTTTAGGAATAAAGCGACAACAGAAATAGCAATGTCTTTTATAGGTGGATGGATGCTTGGTGGTTATGGTGCTTATTGCGTTTCCGCACAAGTTGGGTTTGGGGGTTATATGGCAGGTATGACTTCTGGATATTTCTTGAATGTTGGCGTTAACATTCTCCAAGATGAAATTAAGAATCAAGTAAATGGAGAAATGACAGATAGTCAAAAAGATAGTCCTCTTTTTAATGAAGGTATTTATGGCGCACCAAATGATTTAGGTTATTATGCCCCAAAAATGAGCGGTGATGAAAATTCTGTAAAAACTGGAGTAGAAGCAAGGGGAATTCATGATAATAGGGAAGAAATTATTAGAAAAGGCACGGAAAATGCTCAAAAACAACGTGTTAATCCAAATGCAGGTCCATTAAATAATCCTTACAATAAAAATAAGTTTAATGCTAGAGAAAAAGAAATTAGGAAGCAGTACGGCAAACATAATTACAGACGTAGTGAGGAATGGAAAAGCATGCAAAGAGAAAAAGCATCATTTAATAGGGGATTGGGGCAAAAAGAGTTAACCTCACGTCACACCAAAAATTTAAGGGATGGAGGAAAAGGATTTATAAATGGATTTGACCCTAGATCATCTGCTGGGCAACTTTTTTGGGCTGGGACGATTTTCGAGACTGTAAGTAACATAGTTATTGAGCAGGATCAACGGGCTTTGTTAGATGCTGCTGCAAATCCGGAAGCGATTGCTAAACAGAAATTAGGTGTATTTGCTAAAAAAGCTTAAAAAAGATAGTATGTTCAAAAATCTTTGGATCACAAATAAAATTTTATTCTTTAGTATTCTATTAACATCGATATTATTTTTTAAGGTGTTAGTTATGAGTGTTATAACTTATCAGGAATTAACATTAAACAGAGGGGTGGTAAGTGAAATTAGGTTAGATAAAGAAGGAAGAAGAACATATTTGCGTTTTAGATTACAATCTCATAATGATCTATTCTATCAGGTATATAGAGGGAAATTCTTTGATGTCAATTTAAATAAGTTGCAGAAGTTGGATACAATTTCATTTTATACGGCAGATGAGAAATTTTCTCCACCTCCATTAATTAATAAGTCTAATCAAAGAGGATTTTACTATTATCCAATTTTTAATATCAATAATCAAAAGAGCATTTTGGATATTTTTCTGTATGAATACACAAGAACATCAATTTCAAACACGATTATGTTGATTGCTATTATTTCGTGTATTGTCTGCCTGTTTCCTATTTTAATGATTACAAAATGGCCGAATAAAATTTTAATACTAATCATCGAATTAAGTTTTATTTGGCTAATGGTTTAGCGTGATAAAACAGAATAAACGTCTTTATTATATAACAGACCATCGGCCAAATGCATTAGAAAAATAGCTCAAATAATTTCTTATATTATTAATAACCAAACTTTATATCTAGCCATACCCTTGGTATTAACATTTGTTTTTTGTGCTGATGAGTTTAAAAAAAGACTATAGATATATAAATAATTTGCATAAAAAATTATCAAATGCTTCTTATGTATTAATCGGAATATTTATTTTACTAATTACTATTTATTAACCGCTATGGAAAAAAAACAACCTTTGAGAGGTAATAAGCTGATCATATTTGGTATCTTGTTTACAGCATTCATGCTATTTGTTGGCTATAAGATTTTATTCAATTCTAATGACGAAACAAATATAACGGCGATAAATCAAAAATTGAAATCAGGTAAAGGAATAGAACAGTTTGATAAGGGGCTTGAGTATTATGATCAAAAAAAATATACTGAAGCCAGTAAATATTTTGAGGAATCAATAAACAATGGTTTTCCAGTAGCACATGCTTTATTAGGGGAATGTAAATTGCACCTTAATGATTTAAAGTCAGCCCAATATCATCTGCTACAAGCTTTAGCAGTAGAAAATGGTGAAAATGAATTAGCGGGATATTATTCGGGAGTAGAATATAATCTCGGCATGGTTTATTATATGCAGAAAGATACCAAAAATGCAATAATACATTTGCAAAAGGCAAATCAGCTCGGAAATAAAGATGCAAACACATATCTATCTAAAATAAGATAAGTTTAGTCAGCTTTAAATTTACAGGGCTATTCGTTAATAGCCGCTAAATGTTTGCCCAATCTCACATCTCATGTCTAATCTCTCAAATCTCATCTTACCTCTCAAACAAAAAGCGTATTTTTGCAGCAAATGGGAACACTCGTAGATTCAGGTATAAAGGGATATAAAAATTACGGCACGCATTTGCGCGAAAAGTATAAGGGGCAACGTGTATTTAAAGTAATTGTAGATGGTGGATTTACCTGTCCAAACCGGGATGGGAGCAAAGGTTTTGGTGGATGTACGTATTGTAATGTAGATTCTTTTACACCCGAACCATCGCGTAAAAATCCAAATATTAAAGATCAGCTCGAAGAGGGCATGTTGAGGGCGAAAACATCTTATAAAGCTGATAAGTATATTGTTTACTTTCAGCCCAATACCAATACTTATGCGCCGGTGCATTATTTAAAGATGATGTACGATGAAGCGCTATCGGTTAATACAGAAGATATTGTTGGTTTTGCAGTGGGTACACGCCCTGATTGCATTGATGCCGAAAAGGTTGCGCTACTGGAAAGTTATACCGATCGTTTTGATGTAGATTTAGAGATGGGGATGGAATCCATTTATGATGAAACCCTTGATCAGATCAACAGAGGTTGCAGTCATGGTGAATTTGTTGCTGCAGTAGAACTTTTAAAAGACAGTAAACTCGATCTCTGTGTGCATACCATTTTTGGCTTCCCCTGGGAAACCAGAGAGCAAATGCATGGTTATATCCACGAAATTAACCGTTTCCCGCAAATCAAGTTTGTGAAATTTCACCACCTCCATGTGGTAGAGGGTTCGATAATGGGGTCTAAATATAAAAAAGAGCCTTTTAAATTGTTTTCGCTTGAAGAGTATACTGATTTACTTTGTGAGTTAATTCCTTTATTGCGTCCGGATATTGTGATTCAGCGGCTTTTTGGTATTTCAGATTGGGATTTGTTGATTGCGCCTAACTGGGGGCTTAATAAATCGGCAATTCAGACCTATATGGATAAAGAAATTGAAAAAAGAGGAGTTGTGCAGGGGTCTGCTTATTTTTCTTAGAAATTTAAATTATTCTGTTATTTTTTTAAAAACCTATGGATTTTCATGGGTTTTTTGTTTTTTGTTAATTTTTTTGATCTGTTTTTTTAAAATTTTAGCTAAAATAGTGTAAATAGTAGTTAATATGTGATTTTGTTTTTATCAAAAACTTGTATTAAAATAACCTGTATTTTTTGTTATTTTTATTTTTATGGTTAGTTTTTGTTTTGTTTTGCAAAAATTAATCGTTTTTATTAAAATATTTAGATTAAATGGTGTAAAAAATGCAATATGTTGTATTTTTATAAAAATAAATCAAGCATATTTAAATTATTTAAACGTTTCAAACAAATTAAGCTAAAAAACTATGGGTAAATTCTCCTTTAAACAGTTCGCGCCTTTTGCGATCTTGATGATTGTCGCAATTTTCGCTCTATTTATTCCACTTCTTCCTAATTTTGATGAAGGTAAGTATAGTGGACCAGACATTGCTTTTATATTAATCGCAGCTGCACTAGTGTTTTTAATGACTCCAGGCCTTGCATTCTTTTATGGTGGAATGGTTCATCGTAAAAATGTATTGTCTACCATGATTAAAAGTGTGGTAGCGGCAGGAGTAATCACAGTTTTATGGACAGTTGTAGGTTTTAGTTTAGCTTTTGGTGATACCATTGGCGGTTTTATTGGAAACCCTTCCACATTCCTGTTCTTTAAAGGTGTAAATTCCGGAGCACCACATCTTCAGGGAGGAGCAGACTTAACTATTCCGCTTTCTTTGTTTGCTGTGTTTCAATTAATGTTTGCCATCATTACACCAGGTTTGGTAGTTGGAGCCGTTGCTGAGCGTATCCGTTTTACTTCCTATATTTTATTTATTGTTTTATTCGCCATATTTGTTTACTCACCGTTAGCACACTGGACATGGCATCCACAAGGTTTCTTGTTTAAAATGGGCGTGTTAGACTTTGCTGGTGGTACTGTAGTGCACATTTCCGCAGGTATGGCCGCTTTAGCTGGTGCATTGGTTTTAAAACGTAGAAAATCTCACTTAGAGCATAAAGAAGTTCCGCCGGCTAATATCCCTTATGTATTAATTGGTACAGGTTTATTATGGTTTGGTTGGTTCGGTTTTAACGCCGGTTCTGCATTAAGCGCAGGTAGTTTAGCTGTTTCTGCATTTTTAACTACAAATACCGCTGCTGGTGCCGCTGGTTTATCGTGGATGTTCTTCGATGTAGCAAGAGGTAAAAAACCTTCAGTATTGGGTTTTTGTATCGGTGCGGTAGTTGGTTTAGTAGCCATTACACCAGGTGCAGGTTTTGTAAGTATCTCATCAAGTATATTTATTGGTGCTATTGCCGCAGTAATCTCCAATCTTGTGGTTTCATGGAAACAAAAAACCAGTTTAGATGATACATTGGATGTTTTCCCTTGCCACGGTGTAGGTGGTATCGTTGGGATGTTGTTAACGGGTGTTTTTGCTACAAAAACGGTAAATGCTGCGGGTGCTGATGGTTTGTTTTATGGCAATCCGGCTTTCTTTATCACACAATTAAAAGGTGCGGTGATTGTAATCATATTCAGTTTTGTTGTATCATTCGTAATTTTCAAATTCGTAAATCTGATCAATCCAATCAGGGTTTCTGAAGAAGAAGAAGAGCTAGGTCTTGATGCTTCTCAACATGATGAGAAATACTCTCAAGGTACTTTACTGGTAGAGGAGAGAGCGATCTATATCGAAAAAAACAGTCCGCTAACAGAACCAATTTCTTAAGGATTTTATATATCTAAACTCAAAACAAGCTCAAACATGAAGAAACTTTTAACCGCTATTTTTGCAATGGCCAGCACTACGTGTGCCCTGGCGCAAGAGACCACAACATCACCACTTGAAATTTCAGGGTCGGTAGATACGTACTTTAAATATGATTTTGCTAAAAATCCATTAAATGGAAAAACATCTTTTGTAACGGATCACAACTCGGTATCATTAGGTATGATTGATATTGCCCTAAAGAAAAAAACAGGTAAAGCTTCATTTGTTGGAGAACTTTCTTTTGGCCCGAGAGGACAATCGCAATCTATTCCTGATGCGGCAGCTGGAGGTTCGTCTTTTAATATTCAAAACTTATATGTTAACTACGATTTTACCGATCAGTTTAGTATGACAGCAGGTTACATGGGTACATTCATTGGATATGAGGTAATCTCACCGGTTGGAAACTTTAACTATTCTACTTCATACCTGTTTACCAATGGTCCTTTCCAGAATGCGGGGATTAAAGCCACTTATAAATTCAGCGATAAAGTAAGTTTAATGGCTGGTTTATTTAACGATTGGAACGTTTACTCAGCTTCGAGAGGTGTTTCGGCTATTGGTGGCCAGTTAATGGTTGCTCCTGTTGAAGGCTGGACAGCTTATATCAATGCTTTATCTGGCGCTGGTTTTGGCGGATACGGAACTATTGTAGATTTAACTACTTCGTATCAAATTACGGAGAAATTTAAATTGGGTTTAAATGCCGCTAATTATGATATCAAAGATAGTTCGGTACCAGGAAGTTACGCAGGTGCAGCGCTATATCCTCAATTTGCTGTATTGGATGCGGTAACTTTAGGTTTAAGAGGTGAGTACTTTAAATTTAAAGCCGCGGGTGCAGTTCCGGCTACTGCTTTTACTGCAGTAACACTTACAGCAAACATTAAATCTGGTGGTTTAACATTTATCCCAGAAGTAAGATTAGACCATAACAGTGATAAACCTTTCTTTAACAAGAGTGGTGCTTTAGCTCCAAACGGTGGCCAGTTCTCTTTGGCAGCAGTTTACGCTTTTTAAGGAAATAAAAATATTAATATAAGGCCGTTCCGATGTAAAATCGGGACGGCTTTTTCTTACCTTTAAATATTTAGATTTGTCTATTAACCGATTTCAAATGAAACACCTTCTTTTTATTACTCTTGCTTTTCTTTCCGTTCAATTATCCGCACAGCAGAAACAGTTTTCTAAAGATGATAACGGTAAATTTATCTATTATAAGGTGGTAGATTCGCAAGCGGTAAGCAAAGATACTTTACTGCAAAGGTCTAAATCTTTTGTTAATGTGGCTTATAAAAAATCGATGACACAAGAAACTGTTACCGATTCTTCTGTTCTGGCGAAAGGAACTCTGGTGATCGATAAAACAATTTTAGTGGCTGGCCATCCAAGCGGAGAGGTAAGTTATAATTTTGTTTTTGAGGCACGTAATGGCAAATACAGGTTTTGGTTAACCGATCTGCTGTTTATCCCATACCAGCGCGACCGTTACGGGAATTTTGTAGCCACTACTAAAATTGGAGTGCCTTTAGAGCGTACACCAGGTAAACTTAATGCTGGTGCATGGAAAGATATTTTAAATAGCGCCTATAACAAAATAGAAAAATTCGGTGATGACTTTAAGAAGTATTTAGCAACCAGTAAAGTAGAGAAAACCAGGAAGAAAACTGAAACCATTTCTACCAAAAAATGGTAAAAGCTTTGAGTTAAAACTTACCGAAAAGTTCTTCAACTTTCTGATAACGGAACTTAAAAATCCCGTTGATTTTATTATTCACAATTATCGCATTTGCGATGCTGCCAATTGGTCCCCAACCTATGCTATAGTGTAACGTATCGTGCATTAAAACGCCTCCGTCTATTTTTTCGAAATGGTGTTGATGGTGCCAGAAAGCAAATGGGCCGAAACGCTGCTCGTCTATAAAATATTCTTTATCCTTAACATGGGTAATTTCGGTTACCCAGCTTAACTTAATTCCAAAAAGAGGAGAGACCTTATAAGTAATAATTAAACCCGGATACATTTTGGTGTTGGCCATATTTGGCGAGGTAACATCAAAAGTCATGTCTTTTGGGGTAATTTCTGCCAGATTTAAGGGTGAAGAGAAAAAGTCCCATGCAGTATCTAAATCTATTGGAAGTTTCTGCGTAAATTCTAATCTATAAGTTTTCAAGTGCTTGTTTTAAATTACAACAACAAAGATGCGGTTTTGTTGGGTTTAACCGCAAAGTTTGCAAAGGGAAACAAAAAGATCGCAGAGTTAGGCGCTATAGATTCGTTACTCCAGCCCTGGTAGCAAGAAGAAAACAAAAAATAGCGTTATCCTAAGTCGGTCAAAGGAAAAGTTACTTTTATTTCGACTATAAAAGGTCTTCGACAGGCTATCATTGACGTGGTTTAACAAGTTGTTATTAATCAGTATTTTAATCATTTTAGCATTTCTGCCCAGCTAGGCCATAGCACGGTACTCCCGTTCTACTTAAATCCGGCCTAACAAATTTTTCGGGCTGCACTGTTCTG
This sequence comes from Pedobacter alluvionis, assembly GCF_003664035.1. Classification (GTDB taxonomy): domain Bacteria; phylum Bacteroidota; class Bacteroidia; order Sphingobacteriales; family Sphingobacteriaceae; genus Pedobacter; species Pedobacter alluvionis. Next base: position 42,028 of record NZ_RCCK01000011.1, on the reverse strand, counting down.
GCCGAACAACTGGCTTCAAAAGAAAAATTTTCAGCCGGTGTTTTTTGTTTCTTTTTGACACCAAAAAGAAAGAGCCCTTCGGCGGCGGCGAGCCGAGGCAAGATCGAGGCGTATGGCAAAAGACATCAATTGTACGTCACTCATATTGATTTTAAACAATTAATTAATCCTCAGACTGAAAACAACTTATTTTTGGCTTAACAATGTTGGGAATAAAGGCAATAGGCTTAGTATCTCCGAAACAGAACTTCCGGACTAAACCATCATCCCTTTTCCATCCCACATCTTCCGTCCTAATGCACCATTTTATCTGCACAGGTAGAGCTTGCAAATGCTTCCGGTTTAGCTTTAAAAATAAAACCCATGCTTAAAATATAACCCATGGCATCATTTAGTGCTTTGTTGGATTTAAATAACGGACTTGTATTGATATCGGCATGTACTTCTAAAGCCACATCATAAATGTCAAGTAAATCGCAAATGGAATAAGCGGTTTCGATAGATTTCTGTACTTCCATTAACATTCTTTCTTTGATGCTAACCTGCTGCGTACTCTTTTCCTGATGGATGTACATAAAACCGCCATGATGTTCTCTTAAGAGCACAATCACAGTTGCAAAATCGGTTACTGCACCTTTTACCTGCGAATCGGTACCGATGCAAACTTTAAGTTTAAAGCCGTTTTCACTTTCTCTGATAATCGCATTTTCTACTTCTTCCAGGATTGAAGATTGAATAATTTCACCACTAAATTTTTTCCACGTCATACATTGTATTTTTTGAGGTTAACGAATGGCAATCAGGTTTTTATAAAAATAAGCGCTAAAAATTAAATATATGTTAAGCCAGGATTGTTTATTTGCTAACAAAAAGTTAGTTATCAACAAGTTAATCATAATAGTTTGAATGAACTTCTAATTTATTGAAACAAATTATTATTCGGACCGTTAATATTTGTACATTCATTAAAATTCTTAATTATGAGAGCAGAATTAATTCAAGAGCTCCAGTTATTACAAAATAGCAGAGCTAATAAATTTGTAGATGAACTGGCAGACAAAATCTTATCTTCGGTTGATGCCGTTAATGAAAAGGTAATATCTTCTATGTCTAAACGCGGCAGCATGTTAATATTGCTTGACAAAAGACTTAACTTCTCTACTCTTCGGAAGCTGCGGAGCAGATTTTTAAAATCCTAACTAAGGCTACCGTTTTCGCCCTGAAGAGAAATGATTACCTTTATGGCGGAATGATGGAAAATGCCTTAAAAAAATTAAACATTTCTGCACTTAATGAGATGCAGGAGTCTTCTGTAAAAGCAGCTAAGACCGGTAAAGATGTAATATTAATAGCGCCAACGGGTTCGGGGAAAACGTTGGCCTTTTTATTGCCATTGCTTTCCAATTTAAAAACTGGAGTTAAAGGCGTACAGGCTTTGGTTCTGGTTCCTTCAAGAGAACTTGCACTTCAAATTGAGCAGGTTTTTAAACAAATGGGCACTTCGTTTAAGGTAAACTGCTGTTATGGAGGTCATGCGGTAAGGATAGAAAAAAATAACCTCGCACACCCACCAGCCGTCCTGATTGGAACACCTGGCAGGATCGCTTACCATTTGGAGCATCAGAACTTTGACGAGTCTTTTATAGAAACCTTAGTTTTAGATGAATTTGATAAAGCATTGGAGTTTGGCTTTGAAAATGATATGTCTTATATCATTGGCTCGCTGCTTTCTTTAAAACAGCGTATACTTACATCTGCCACTAAAATGGAAGAAATTCCGGCTTTTGTAAAGTTAAATGCACCTGTTGAAGTTGATTATTCAAAAAATATAGAAGCAAAACCAGATCTAAAGCTCAAAAAAATAACAGTACCTGCAGCCGATAAGTTAGATTACCTATTCAGATTACTGAGCAAAATAGGCAGTAAAAATACATTGGTATTCTGTAACCACAGGGAAACGGTAGATCGGATAAGTGATTTATTGTTTGAAAATGGTTTAGGACACGATGTTTTTCATGGTGGAATGGAGCAATTTGATCGCGAAAAAGCCTTGCTTAAATTTAGAAATGGTAGCCATAGGATTTTAATTACAACAGATCTGGCTGCACGTGGTCTTGATATCCCGGAAGTGGAACATATTGTACACTATCAATTGCCCTATACCGAAGATGCCTATATTCACCGCAATGGTCGCACGGCGCGCATGCATGCAAAAGGAACTGCCTATGCCATTTTAACCAGCGAAGAAAACTACAAATACCTGCCCGATGATATTGAGGAGGAAGTTTTGGAAGACCGGTATGTTTTACCACAGGAGAGTGATTGGGTAACCTTATATCTGGCACATGGTAAGAAAGATAAAATTAATAAAATTGACATTGTGGGCCTGTTTTTACAAAAAGGAGAATTGGCAAAGGATGATTTAGGACTGATAGAAGTTAAAGATACAACCAGTTATGTGGCTGTAAAACGAAGTAAGATAACCCAATTGTTAAAAAAACTAAACGGCGAAAAAATTAAAGGAAAGAAACTTAAATTAGAGATAGCGAGTTAGAAGATGAGTCCGGGAGTCGGCAGTCTGGATAGCTAAATCAAAAATTTTAAGCATTTTGCAACATTAAAACATTCCAACATTATAATACTTACCATTAGCAATGAGCAATAACGATATATTAAAAAAACTTAGAGTAGCCTTATCATTAAAAACAGAAGATATTATTACTATCTGCGATTTGGTGGGGTTTAAAGTGACAAAGGCTGAGCTGGGTGATATTTTCAGAAACGAAGATCACGAGAATTTTAAACCTTGCGGCGATCAGATTCTGCGCAATTTTTTAAATGGTCTTGTAATTTATAAAAGAGGTCCGAGGGATGAGAAAAAGCAATAATTTATGCTTTTTATTATTTTTTATACTGATCACATTTTCCTTTAACGCTCTCGCTCAGTCTCAGTTTAAAATAAGTGGTAATGTAATCGATTCTCTAAAGAAGCCTGTTGAAGGCGTAAATATCCGATTGATTACTGATCAGGATACCCTCCGCTCAAATTCTGATGCGAAGGGAAACTTTACATTTGCAAAAGTAACCCGAAATAAGTTCTATCTTTCCGTCACTGCATTAGGCTACAAACCTTATACATCACTCTACGAAATCGAATCTTCCAAAAAAAGTTCCGATCTGGATCCGATTATGCTCAAAATGGAAAGTATCCGCCTTGATGATGTGGAGGTTAAAGTAAAAGTAGACCCCATTAAAATTAAAAAAGATACTATAGAATACAACGCAGGAGCTTATACCATTAGGGAAAACGACAAGGTAGAAGATCTTTTAAAGCAGTTACAGGGCATTGAGGTTGATGATAAAGGTGCTGTAACGGCAATGGGAAAAAAAATGACCAAGCTGCGGGTTAACGGCGAAGATTTTTTTACCAGCAATGTAGAAGATTATATCAGGCAGTTGCCGGCAGATATCATTGCCAAACTGCAGGTAATTGATGATTATGGTGATGAAGCTAATTTTACCGGGATCAAAACCGGTACACCTCAAAAAATGCTGAACCTGGTTACCAAACCTGGTATGGATAAGGGTGTTTTTGGGGGGATGAATGTGAATTCTGCCACCAATAATGCGCATAATTTGGTAACCAAAGGCAGTATATGGAAAAAAACAAAACAGATTGGTTTTGGTGGCCGTTTTGGTACGACCAATAATGAGTTTGCCAAATCGAATAATGAAGCCTTAAATGGTAATATCAGAGATAAAATTTCGAAAGAATTTAGTATTAATGGCAGTTACGATTTCAGTAACGGAACCAATAAATCTATTCAGAGTAATTACCTTGAGACATTTAATCCGCAGGGAACCATCAACGACTTAAGGGAAAGTGCCAATAATTCCAGATCGCTGACCAATAACATTAACCTGGGTTTAAACGGCGCTACAAAAAAGAATTATTTCAATGCTTCCTTAGCGGGCTCTTTGGCCGATACCAGGAATGAGGCTTTTTCTACCTCTAATAAAACAGGCTATATCAAGCAGGACCTTATTTCCAACTCAGGTTCCCGAAATAGCAATCCAAATCTTAACGGTAGCATCAATTGGTCGCGGCGTTTAGCTAATAACAAGCGTTCGCTTTCCATGGGTTTCAATTTTGGCAGCAATAGTGGAAATAGCAACAGTACCATTAACGATATCATCCGTTATTACAACGAAACCACTAATGTACTGGTTAAAGATTCGTTATTAAACCGTTTGGTGGATAACAATACTGCAAATTCGAACTTCGGCGGAAATATCCAGTTTTCAAACTCCTTAAAAAAGGCAAATGATACCAGTGGATATAGTTTTATCAACTTTTCCTACCGTTTCTCAGTAAGCAGAAGCCGCAACCTGCAAACTACAACGGTGACCAATCCTTTGGGAAATCGATTTGTGGTCGATTCGCTGGGACAGGATTACGTATCCAATTTCATTAACCAGAACTTCAGCATCGGTTACAATACCAATAGCAACAGGATCAGCTATAATTTTGGGCTAAATTTTTCGCCGAGTATCATCATTGGAAAGTACCAGAATACAGGGCAGGAACTTAAAAACTATCAGTTAAATTTTTCTCCTTCGGCCAATTTAAGCTATCAGATTAAAGATAACGGAAACCTGAGTTTTGGTTACAATGGCTATACCACTTCACCCGATTTTAACAAACTGCAACCTATAAGGAATAATAATGATGTGCAGAACCTGATTATCGGTAACCCGGATCTTAAAGCAACATCGAGTCATACGGCTGATTTTAGCTATAATAAATTTGGGCTTAAATCAGGCTTGAGCATTATGGCTGGTTTATCGGGTAGCTTTGCTATCAACAGTGTGGTGAGCAATACGGTCTTTCTTCGGGATACGCTAAACAGTTTAAAACAGCAAACCACTTATGAGAATGTGAACGGCATTTATAATATCGGCGCTAATTACTCCGTAAACAAAAGGATACTGGACAATAAACTTTCCCTATCCATAAACGGGAATATTGCCTACAGCCACAATGTTTTTTACACCGATAATGTACTTAACCGCAGTAGTGGCATTAATGTTTCTAATGCTTTTAAATTTAACCTCAACCAGGAAAAATATGCTTTCAATACCAGTGCATCTTATAGTTTCAGTTCCAATACCTATTCTGTAATGAACCAGAATATCAAAAATGTGCAGGTTGTGGCCTTGAGTGGAAGTGCAAGCTGGATTCCCGGTAAACGCTTTAGGGTAAATGCATCGGCTTCTAAAAGTTTAAATTTTGGATATAGTTTATATGCCGGAAATCCTTTATTGGTAAATATGGGATTGAATACTTCTTTTCTGAAAGGCAATAATTTACTTTTCTCTGTCCAGGCAAACGATTTATTTAATCAAGGTGCACTATTCAGCACAAGCATTACGAACAATTCCATTTCTGAGAACAGAACAAGGTTTATCAGCCGTTTTATACAGGCAACATTAAGTTATAACCTTAGCCGGTTTGGGGGTAAAAAAGGCAGATTGAACAGTAACATTAATACTGAAGAATAAATAGTTAAATCCAGATTATTTAGTTTAGTGTTTCGTTATATTTTGCAATTTACCTTATGAATAAAATCCTGCTTTTTATTTTACTGATTTCTGGCCATGCTTTATTCGCACAGGATGAGAAAGTAGATTCGTTAAACAATAAACCCAAAAAAGAAAATTTTGCCGACGATTGGGCAGCGTTAACGAAGTATCAGAAAGAAAATGAGCTTTTACCACCACCAACCAGAAAAGAAAAAAGGGTTGTTTTTTTAGGGAGTTCGATATTCGAATTCTGGAAACAGAAAAATCCTGAATATTTTAGCCGGAATACTTATGTGGATAGGGGAATAAGTGGGCAGATTTCGCCGCAACTGCTGATCCGTTTTCGGCAGGATGTGATTAACCTTAAGCCAAAAGCGGTGATTATTTTGGCTGGTAGTAATGACATTGCAGGCAATACAGGCCATGTGACTATAGATAAGATTATGGATAATATTAAATCGATGGCAGAACTGGCAAGATTACACCGTATTAAGGTAATACTTTGTAAATATTTGCCTGTTTATGAATATCCATGGAATAAGCAGATTAAGGCAGCCGATATCATCGTTGATTTAAACGAAAAGATTGAGACCTATGCCAAAGAGAGAAATTATACCATTTTAGATTATTGGACACCATTGGTTGATGAAAGAAAGGGACAGCGTGCCGAATTGACGGTTGATGGGGTTCATCCTAACCTCGCCGGTTATAAAATAATGGAAGGGGTAACGGATGTGGCGATTAAAAAAGCTTTGAAAAATAGACACTAGAAGTTCATTGGTTCATCAGTCATTAGTTTATTGGTTAGCGTTTTGTAGAAGCCTGACTACCGTAAAACTGAACCAACTTTCCTGTTTATGTCATTCTGAATGCAGTGAAGAATCTTCTGGTAAAGTTGAAATCTATAGTAAAAGTTCCTTCATTGTATCTGATAGCTGTCAAATCCAGGGCAAGTCGTCTCGACCAGAGCGCAGCGAAACGGAAAGATCTGCCTGGATAGATTTAGCTTCGCTGAGCACTCCGCTCGAAATGACGATAGCTTGAGGGAGCAACTGCGTAAATAAAATTACCTTTCCTTTGCTGTCGTTCTGAACGCAGTGAAGAATCTTTAATAAATCGGAAACTAATAAAATCCTTAATTGCCATTCGTAATGACATGCGACTTTGTTTTTAATTAATTTTCAGTAATATTTGAAAGTTTAATAAATTTAATTTACTTTTACATCGTGAAAGAGAAAATGAGATAAAAAGATTTATATAATGCCTTAGAACAGGCTTATTTTTTTAATCTATATTTTCAATTTTTACTGAAAGTTAAATAATTAAATTGTTGGTTATGGACTACAATATACTCGGATATGCCATCTTTATAACGGTTATCGTATTCATCATCGTAGTGGTAGGGAAGATATGTTACCGCAATGGAAATATCTTCGTAGCCGAACTCATTCCTGATCACCTGGATCTCTGTCAACAGATTAATAAGTCACTATTGGTCTCTTATTACCTGGTCAATATTGGCTATTGTGCCATGACATTGGTAGGCTGGGAGACAATTCTTTCATCGCAGCAGCTCGTAGAAGTGATGGCGTTAAAAGTGGCGACTATTGTTTGCATCCTGTCGATTCTTCATTATTTAAATATCTATTTGCTTACCAAAACCATTCATAAATTAATAAAATAACAACTTAAACTTTTCATTATGGAAACGACAAAAATTTTAATCGGCTATGCATTTTATTTACCAATTGCACTTTTTTTGACTTTTTATGTTTCAAAAACGCTTTTCAAAAACAGTAAGATATATATGTTGGATATTTTTAAGGGAAGGGAAGAGATTGCCAACGCAACGAACAAACTTTTTGAAACGGGTTTTTACCTGCTCAATATCGGTTTCGCACTCCTCATTATGAAGATTACCATCAGTGCAAACGATTACCGCAGTCTGGTTGAAGCGCTAAGTTCTAAAATAGGTGGCTTTGCCATTTACCTGGGCATTATGCTATTTATCAACCTGTATTTCTTTTTCAGGGGCAAACGCAAAGCGAAAGAAAACCAAAGGCTAAATCCTTTTCAGCCATCTATATAATGGTATGCATAAAAGAAGTCAAGTTTTAAAAACTTGACTTCTTTGAGAACAGTAACACATTTAAATAATTGAAACTTTAGATGCGATTAAGTTATATCTATGCTAATTTATTTTCAATCTCTAAGAATATTTCCAGTCAGAAACAATTAATAGTTTTTTATTAACGCAATCATCTCAAACAAAAAAGTCCCGATTTTATCGGGACTTTATATTAATCTAATTTTTTGTATCTGATTCGTTTTGGGGTAACATCACCCAGGCGTTTCTTGCGGTTTTCCTCGTAATCTGAGTAGTTACCTTCGAAGAAATAAACTTCAGAGTTACCTTCGAAAGCAAGAATGTGTGTACAGATCCTATCCAGGAACCACCTGTCGTGACTGATCACCACAGCACAGCCTCCAAAGTTTTCTAAAGCTTCTTCCAGTGCACGTAAAGTATTTACGTCGATATCATTGGTTGGTTCATCCAGTAGCAATACATTGGCTCCTTTTTTTAAGGTAATGGCCAGGTGCACGCGGTTACGCTCACCACCCGATAGAATACCAACTTTTTTCTGTTGATCGCCACCATTAAAGTTGAACTTTGAAACATAAGCACGTCCGTTAACGGCTTTAGTACCCAATTGTATATTGTCTAATCCATCGGTAATGTTTTCATATACCGTTTTATCGGCATCTAAATCATTGTGCATCTGATCTACATAACCCAGTTCAACCGTTTCGCCTACGCGGAAAGTACCAGCGTCTGCTTCTTCCTGTCCGGTAATTAAACGAAATAAAGTGGTTTTACCTGCACCATTGGGGCCAATAATCCCAACAATACCTGCGGGAGGAAGGGAGAAGTTTAAATTATCGAATAATACTTTGTCGCCATAAGATTTGGTAACGTTTGTGGCTTCAATAACCACATTCCCTAAACGTGGGCCTGCAGGGATGAACAGTTCTAATTTATCTTCTCTTTCTTTGCCATCTTCTGAAGCTAATTTATCATAGTTGGCTAAACGGGCTTTAGATTTTGCATGACGTGCTTTTGGAGCCATGCGTACCCATTCCAACTCACGTTCTAATGTTTTCTGGCGTTTGCTTTCTGTTTTCTCTTCTTGTGATAAACGCTTTGCTTTCTGATCTAACCAGCTGCTGTAATTTCCTTTCCAGGGAATGCCTTCGCCGCGGTCTAACTCTAAAATCCATCCGGCAACGTTATCCAGGAAGTACCTATCGTGGGTAACTGCAATAACGGTTCCTTCGTAATTTTGTAAGAATTGTTCTAACCAATCGATACTTTCAGCATCCAAGTGGTTGGTAGGCTCATCCAATAATAATACGTCAGGATGTTGAAGCAATAAACGGCACATGGCCACCCGGCGGCGCTCCCCACCTGATAATACACCAATTTTAGTATCCGGATCAGGACAACGTAAGGCATCCATGGCCCTTTCTAATTTCGAATCAATTTCCCAGGCACCTAGGGAATCGATTTTATCCTGAAGTTCACCCTGTCTGGCCATTAACTTATCCATTTTATCTGGATCAGAATAGTTTTCTTCCAAACCAAAGGCCTCATTCACTTCTTCGTATTCTTTTAAAATGGCAGTAACTTCGGCAACGCCTTCTTCAACCACCTCGCGAACAGTTTTTTCCGGGTCTAAGATTGGCTCCTGCGCTAAATAACCCACCGAATAACCAGGTGAGAAAACCACTTCGCCCTGGTAAGATTTATCTAAACCGGCAATGATTTTTAAAAGAGATGACTTACCAGAACCATTTAAACCGATAACTCCGATTTTGGCTCCGTAAAAGAAAGAAAGGTAAATATTTTTTAAAACCTGTTTTTGTGGAGGGTAAATTTTATTTACTCCTGCCATTGAAAAGATTATTTTCTCGTCAGACATGTTAGCTTCTTATTTTAGAATGTTTAAAGGCAATTTTGTTTCGAAACGGGGACTTTTTATAAAAAAAAAACTGCTTTTTAAAATTCGCCCAAGTTTCCGGAAGCGGCAATGCCAAGACCGGGTACAAAGATAGAAACAACAAGCCCATTACAAAATGGTTTGTTAAGTATATCCTAAATTTGATGATGGATGGGGCACATTTTATTTAGTAATATCGAAGTGAAGAGCTGGTATCTGTGTAGTTTCTTTTAATTAAGTTTTGCTAATTTAAAGGTAATCATCTGAAAGACCTGTAGCTAAGCTATCGAGGAACCGATTTAAGCAACAAATCATTTCTGTATCCTTCAAAACCTCATTCTTCAGTAATCTTATTCTTTGCGAAAAAATTAAGAGTCAGTCCAACGTTTTAATTTTATAATATTCACTTAATAAGGCATTTGATAGTCCTTTTGTATTAATTTGGCCCCTTAAATTTACCATATTGCCCCTCACTCGGGTAGGGATTTTAGTAGTTAATTTGTTATAACCAAATATAACAATGAAGATATGAAGAAAAACAAACTATCCTAAACATTCGAATAACACCTATTTATAGTTATCTATATATAGATGATTTTGCCTAATTATCATTAAGCTTTTTCAGTAACTAGAAAAGCTTTCAGCTGAGTTTTGCAAAGTAAGCATGTCTGCCATCATAAGGAAATGACCGTATGATGATTGGTAGGCTCATGAATAAACTAATCAACAAACTATAACAAACTAAAATCAAACAATGAGAAAAATCTACAAAAAGAAGGCTCAAAATTCGGGCTGTTTATTTTTCCGTGGAAGCGTATTCCGAACGCTTGTGGGCATAATGATGTTCATGGGCTTTTGTTTTTCTGCTTCTGCACAAAGTGAAGTAACTGTTAAGGGGCTAGTGAAGGATACTGTAGGCGGTTTACCCGGGGCAAACGTTAAGGTATCCGGAACAATTCGTGGAATATCCACGGATGACCAGGGGAGGTACACTATTAAATTACCGAGATCAGGTAAATTGCTTTTTAGCCTGGTGGGTTATAAACCACAAACTAAAACAGTTGCAGATTATGAAAAATCAGCTGATGGAACCTATGTGATTAATATTGTACTTAAATCAGATGCGAATTCACTTGAAGAGGTCGCAGTAGTAGGTTATGGAACACAGAAAAAAGCAAGTTTGATAAGTTCCATTACTACAATCAATCCAAAAGAATTAAAGGGACCAACCAGTAACTTAACTACCATGTTAGCTGGTCGGGTAGCGGGTATGGTTGCTTTCCAAAGAAGCGGAGAGCCAGGATCAGATAACGCTTCTTTTTTCATTAGAGGTTTGGGTACATTCGGTGCCGGCAAACAAGACCCTTTGATTTTGATTGACGGCGCGGAATCAACTCAAAACGACTTAGCCCGTTTACAACCGGATGATGTGGCTACATTCAGTGTGTTGAAAGATGCTGCGGCTTCTGCTGTATATGGCGCCAGGGGTGCTAATGGCGTACTGTTAATCACAACTAAAAGAGGTCAGGCCGGAGAAACTCAGTTTAGCTTCCGGGCAGAGAATTCTGTTTCAGGTAACACCCGAAACTTTAAATTTGCAGATAACGTGACTTATATGAACCTGGCAAATGAAGGTGCATTAACACGTAACAGGCTATCTCAATTACCATACCAGCGGAATAAGATAGATGCTACTGCCGCTGGAGAGAACGAGCTTTTATACCCAAACAATAACTGGATTGATCAGCTAATTAAAAAATATACACTCAACCAAAGATTTAATTTAAACATCACCGGTGGTGGTTCTAAAGTTGTTTATTATCTATCTGGTACTTATAATATTGATAATGGTGTATTGAAGGTAGATGACGTAAATAATTTTAATAGTAATATTAAGCTGAAAAATTATGCTGTTCGTTCTAACGTAACTATTAATTTAACTAACACTACTACTGCCGATATATTAGTATCTGGTCAATTTGATGATTATACGGGGCCTGTAGGTGGTGGTGGACTCGCATTTAACAGGGCATTGTGGTCTAATCCTGTAGCCTTTCCAGCTGTTTATCCATCAAGTTATCAATCTTATGCCAAACACCCGTTATTTGGTAATGTAATTTCGCCTAACGGAAATCTTTATATGAACCCTTACGCAGAAATGGTAAGAGGTTATCAGGATCGGAATTCTTCTACATTACAGACACAAATCGAAATAAAGCAAGATTTGAAAGACCTTACTCCCGGCTTGAACGTTCGCTTTATGACTTATGCGCGTAGGTACTCTTATTTTGATGTTTCAAGAAGATACAATCCTTTTTACTATTCTTCAACAGCACAACCTGATGGTAGTGTATCACTAAGTTTATTGAATGGCGGAAATACTTCATTAGTCAGGCCTCTCGGAACCGAATATCTTGATTATTCACAAGGTTCAAAGGACTTGAATTCTATATTTTATGCTGAACTAGCGACCAATTATGCAAGAACTTTTGGAAAACATGATGTAAGCTCCATGTTAATTACGACCATGAGAAACTTTCTGTCGGGTAATGCCGGGGATTTACAATCATCTTTGCCTTCACGTAATCAAGGTGTAGCCGGACGTGTTAACTATACATACGATAGTAAATATCTTGCAGAATTTAACTTTGGTTATAATGGAACTGAACGCTTCGCCCCTAATAATCGTTTTGGGTTTTTTCCTTCGTTCGGTTTAGGTTATTTCATTTCAAATGCTGAGTTCTTTAAACCACTTGAAAAGGTGATTACATCAGCAAAAATCAGAGGTACGTATGGATTTTCCGGTAATGATATAATAGGGACGTCTACTGATAGATTCTTTTATCTTTCATCAGTACAAATGGAGAATGGCGGCTATGGTGCACAATTTGGTGAAGACGGAGCTTACTACAGACCTGGTATCTCGGTTTCAAGATATCCAAATAACTTAATTACATGGGAACGCTCTAAACAGCTTAATCTTGCTATGGATTTGACCTTGTTCAGAGACTTAAACTTTACTGTTGAGGTTTATAAACAAACCCGCTCCAACATCTTAACCTCACGTACATTTATCCCAAGTACGATGGGATTACAGGCCAATATTCGTGCTAATACGAACAAAATGGAAAGTAGAGGTATGGATTTCAATACTAATTATAACAAAACATTTGGTAATGGAATATCTTTACAATTGAGAGGAAACTTTACATACGCGGCAAGTAAGGTGCTAATTGCTGATGAACCTAGTTACGATAGCAATGAAGCCTACCGCTATATTGCTGGTAACTCTGCTGCGCAATCATACGGGTTAATTGCAGAAAGGTTATTTATTGATGATCAGGAAGCAAAAAATTCACCCGTACAGCTAGGGGGAGTGCCGGGGTTAACTTATGGTGGCGGAGATATCAAATACCGGGACGTGAACGGCGATGGTTTAGTAACGGATGCTGACCGGGTGCCTATAGGCTTACCTACGGCTCCTGAAATTATCTATGGCTTTGGCGGCACAATCGGCTATAAAGGATTCGATATTTCAGTATTCTTACAGGGATCAGCGCGTTCATCATTCTTTATCAATCCATATAATATCACTCCATTTGTATTAGGGCGGGAAATGATCAATAATCAATTTACTGACAATGCCAATGCGATACAAACTGGTTTGCTAAAAGCAATTGCAGATAGTCATTGGTCTGAACAAAATCGCGATACCTATGCGTTATGGCCACGTTTAAGTAGTACGTATGTTCAAAATAATTTACCTACATCTACATGGTGGATGCGAAATGGTAGCTTTTTAAGATTAAAAAGTGCAGAGATAGGTTATAATCTTCCAACTAAGCTGCAACAGAAATTGGGTATTAAGACAACAAGACTTTATTTAAGTGCTACTAACCTGGCAGTTTTAAGTGCTTATAAATTATGGGATCCAGAAATGGGAGGTAATGGAATTGGTTATCCACTACAAGTAGTTTATAATGTAGGTCTAAGTTTAAAATTTTAGGATGATTTGTAGAATTATGAAAAATAAAAATATTTTAATCCAAACAAACAATAAACTCAGTGCTATACGGTACGGTGCCATCGCATTTTTGCTTATGTTATCGTTGGCATCGTGTAAAAAATATCTGGATATTGTTCCGGATAACGTAGCGACATTAGACAATGCTTTTAGCTTAAGAAACGAAGCAGAAAAGTATTTGTTTACCTGCTATTCCTTCATGCCTTCGAACGGAAATCCCTTAGCCAACATGGGATATATGACTGGTGATGAAATATGGACGTCCTTAGATGAACGTGAATTTATCTCTGAAGGCTGGAGAATAGCCAGAGGAAATCAGAATGCGGCTAATCCGTTATTTAATTCATGGAGTGATGGTGATAGGTCACTATCGAAAAATTATTGGCAAGCCATTAGAAATTGTAATATCTTTTTGGAAAATGTTTCAGATGAAACAAAGATTCCGGATTTACAATTAGATGAACGCAAACGCTGGATTGCTGAAGTTAAGTTTTTGAAAGCCTATTATAATTTTCTACTGATGAGAATGTATGGCCCAATACCAATTGTAGATACAAATCTTCCAATCAGTGCTTCTGAAGATGAGGTGAAGGTTAAGCGTATGCCTTTTGATGATTGTGTTAATTACGTTGTTGGTCTGTTGGATCAGGCTACTCCGGATTTACCTCAACGTATAAGGGATAAAACGCTCGAATTAGGTCGTATTACACAGCCAATAGCTTTAGCTATTAAGGCAAAAGTGCTACTAACAGCAGCGAGTCCGTTATTTAATGGAAATTCAGATTACTCGGGCTTCAAAGATAAAGATGGGATAGCACTATTTAATACCACTTATGACGCCAATAAATGGAAAAAAGCAGCTGATGCTGCAAAAGCTGCCATTGATGCCTCAGAAGCTGCAGGTTTCAAACTATATACTTTCCCTGGCACAACAGCGATGAAAATTTCTGACTCTACTAAAAGGCAATTAACTATAAAAGGAGCGCTCACAGAACGTTTTGGACTGAACTCTGAAACGGTATGGGGTAATCCGAATAGTACAACAGGCTTTTTACAAGGAGTTGCAATGCCACGCTTAGATGGTGCAAATCCTGTTCCGGTTGGCCAGGCCAGACAGCAACTTGCTCCTCCGATTAAAATAGCAGAGATGTTTTACAGTAAAAATGGTGTTCCTATAAATGAAGATAAGACCCTTGATTTTACCAATCGCTATTCGTTGAGAAAAGCAGTTAAGGCTGAACGATTTTATATAAAAGAAGGTTATACTACTGCGAGGCTAAATTTCGATAGGGAACCGCGTTTTTATGCTGATTTGGCCTTTGATGGCAGTACTTTCTTTAAGTATGATAGTCCAGGTAATACAGATGAAGGCACCTATACTGTAGAAGCTAAATCTAATCAAATTTCAGGAGCTAATAACTTTGGCTGGTATAATGAAACAGGTTATTTTGTTAAAAAGGTTGTTGATTGGAACATGGCTCATTCTGAGAATAATGTAACATACAGATCCTATGCATGGCCTGAACTTAGATTAGCGGATCTATACTTAATGTACGCTGAAGCCTTAAATGAGAGTTTAGGTTCTCCTTCTCAGGAAGTTTTTGATTATATCAACAGAATTCGTTCCAGGGCAGGTTTGCTATCTGTAGAGGTATCATGGTCGAACTACTCTACGAGTCCAGCAAAATATACTACAAAAGATGGTATGCGTCAAATCATTCAACAAGAACGGATGATCGAAATGGCCTTCGAGGGAAGTCGCTACTGGGATATTAAACGTTGGAAGAGAGCCGCTGAGCTCTTTAATCAGCCAATTACAGGCTGGAGTATTTATCAACCTACATCAGAAGAATATTATCGTGTCAGAACAATATTTAATCAGAATTTTATATCGCCCAGAGATTATTTGTGGCCTATAAGAACGTATGATTTAACAGTTAATAGAAAATTGGTTCAAAATCCTGGATGGTAATAAACGATAATTAAAATTATAAAAATGAAAGCATTAAATAAATTACTATTTGTTTTTATTAGTGGTATCTCCTTAATGTATTCTTGCAAGCAAGATGAATTAATACCACTTGAAAATAACACAACACCTCCAGGTCAGGTAAGCAGTGTGACTGTAGAAAGTGGACCCGGTAACGCCAAATTATCGTATAAATTGCCTTCAGATAAAGATTTGCTTTATGTGAAAGCAATATATAGTCTCAAGAATGGTCAACAGATGGAAGTAAAGTCCTCATACTACAATAATTCTTTGCTTGTTGAGGGGTTTGGAGATACAGATTTTCATGAGATCAAATTATATGCAGTAAATCGGAGTGAGGTTGCCTCCGATCCTGTAGTAGTTAAAATTAAACCTTTAGAAAATCCAATCTGGGGGGTTTTTAGAAGTTTAAATGTTCTTCCTGATTTTGCAGGTTTGAATTTTCAGGCAACAAATCCTGCCAAAGCCGATCTTTCCATTGAAGTATTGCGATTTCAGGATGGTAAATATGTTGGCGATCCAAAAAATAACATTTATACCTCCGCAATTGATATTGATAAGTCGATCAGAGGTTTAGATACTACTTCGCAGAAATTTGCAGTTACGATAAGAGATAGGTGGTTGAATTATACAGATACCTTGTATACTACTTTAAAGCCATTGTATGAATCCCTTTTAGCTAAGAATTTATATAGAGCAGTCAACCTGCCTACTGATGTTGGACAACAGTATACTGCAACTGGCTTAGCAAAAATGTGGGATGGTGATATCATCAACTGGCCAAATGTTTCATTAACCAGTACAGGTACATTAACTCCTCAGTGGGTAACTTTTGATTTAGGTCAGTCTGCGATTATGAGCCGTATCGTGATCTGGAATTATCCTGAATATTTGAATGCAGGAAGAACGTACTATTATGGAGGGAATATTAAAAAGTTTGAAATTTGGGGAAGTGATAACCCACCAGGTGATGGTAGTTACAATAACTGGACCCTATTAGGTACTTTCGATTCTGCAAAACCTTCGGGAAGTGCGTATGGTGTGCAAACAGCAGAAGACTATGCTTTCGCTAATGCAGGCATTAGTTATACATTCCCTGCAGGTAATGTGAAGAAGGTTCGCTATATACGCATAAAGTCCATCAGTAATTGGCAGGGTACTACATTTATGAGTATTGCAGAATTACAATGTTACGGAGATCCGAGGTAAGGTTAAATTCATCAATAAAAAGAATAAACATGTTTAACAAAATAAAACTGATGAGACTTACAGCCCTATTTGCAGTTGTAAGTATTTTCGCAGCCTGTACTAAAGCTGACGATTATAAGAAGTATGTAGCTGGAGGAGAAATTTCATATCCTGGAAAAATTGATTCTGTTAAAATTAGCTCTGGAAATAATAGAGTGCAACTGAAGGCATTATTTCTTGCTGATCCTAAAGTAGTTTTGTGTAAAGTTTTTTGGAATAATTTCAAAGACTCTTTGTCTATCCCGGTAGTTAAGAAAAATACAGTTGACAGCTTAACTATTTTTGTTCCAAATGTAGCAGAGGGTTTGCAAAGTTTTACCATTTATACTTATGATAAGGATGGAAATCGTTCGATTCCTGTGAATAAAACTGGTATGTCTTATGGAGATCGTTACAAAGCATCCCTAAGTAACAGAGGGATAAGTCTGGCACAAACAGGTTCTGATGGAGTAACAAAAATTGATTGGCTTGGAATGGATAGGTTAACCGGGGTATTTGCTACAGAAGTACAATATACAAATAACAGTAATCAAACAGTTACCATAAAGGTGCCTATTGATGCTACCAGTACTGTATTAGCGAATTTCAAAACTAGTTCAAGTATGAAATATAGAACATTATTTCTGCCTGATACGAGTTGTGTAGATACTTTTAAAACAGACTTCGTTGATAGGTATATTCCACGCTATGTTGAACAAGATGTAACATCAACTTATCTAAAAAACGCGGGCCCGTTTAACAGGGATACCTGGGACGGATCAAGATGGGGTACACTAGCCGACTGGATCAGTAATGCTGGCGCTAAAAATATCAACAGTAATCGTTATGGCGGTTATGAATTGCGCAGTGGTGTGGGCGTATTGTCATTTGAATCTGGTTGGGGAATTACTACGCCTGTTACCAATGGATTGATTTATCAAACAATTACACTTCCGGCTGGCACTTACAGCTTCCGTTTAAATGGAATAGATCAAAACAGTGGAGGCTCAAGATTTATCTCTGTTGCTGCCGGAAACACGCTCCCGAATGTTGCTGACATCACTTCAGCATCGATAGCTTTCGCAAATATCTCAGATGGAAAGTTAGATTTTACGCTTACACAGCAAACTACTGTTTCAATAGGTTTTGCCGTTTCAATAGCAAACACAGGTCAATATATTAAAGTTGGCAGTGTTGGCTTATTTAAACAGGTTTACCTGTAAGTATAACCAGCAGACTTCCGAAGAAGTCTGCTGGTTATTTAATATTATATTAATGTCTCTTAGTTATCAGGAATGCATCTAATTTCCTGATATACTTTTATCGTGTTCGCTTTCTACTGATCATATCCTTCGCTAAATACAGCAGAGCGATAATTTCTAATTAGGTTCATCTGACATTAATTATTTAACTATCCTGGATAATCTATTTCTGTTAAGGTTGTCTTAATTATTAATATTAATAACGTGTATTTATGAAGACTCAATCAAAAAAACATCTTATTGTAGCATGTTTAATGTTTGCGATGTTCGGCGGATGTAAAAAGGGTGAAAACGCACCAGAAACATCGGGAACAAAAACCGAAGCTAATGCTCAGGTTGCAAGTTTAACTACTACTGCATTTACTAACATTACAACCACTGGTGCAATGAGCGGAGGAATCATCACCGATAAGGGAAGTTCTGCTGTTACCGACCAGGGGATTTGCTGGAGTACATCACCTAAACCAACTATTGAGGGCAAAAAGGTTGGAGTTGTTAGCATTAATGGTGCAGGTGTTTTTGCAAGTCAGCTCACGGGCCTAGCCGCTTCAACCAAATATTACGTAAGGGCCTTTGTCGTAAATAAAGCAGGTATAGCTTATGGCAATGAAATTGAACTAACCACGGCCAGTATCGCCAGTGCCACATTTGGTTTTTCGCCCATGTATATTATAGGTTCAACCGTAGCAGCAGCAGATATTGAAGTGTTAACAGATGGTGGTGATGCAGTAACAGAACGAGGAATTGTTTATGCTTCTTCACCTAATCCGACAATCAGTAACAGCAAAGTGAAGCATAATAATGCCGGACTTGGTAAATTTAGGGTGAGCTTAAAAGACCTTAGCCCAAAAACAACCTATTATGCAAGGGCCTATGCCATTAATGCTAAAGGGACAAGTTATAGTAATGACGTTACCTTTAAAACTATTGCAAAAGGTAACTTCACCTATACCTTTAACAAATCTCAAAACCCTGGCGCAGAAGAACTCGCTGCATACGGCAGGCTACAGGTTGCTATTGATAGTGCAGTCTGGTATTTCAATAACTATACTTCTGTTACTAAACATGTATATCTTAATTATGTTGATGGTGTACCAACAGCCGATGCCAACAATCAGGGTTGGATGCGGTTTGGAACCAATTCTTCCTATCAGAATCTCAGAACAATGCTTCATGAAGTTTCGCACACTTTAGGCACCGGAACTTCTTCGTGGTGGAGCAGTACGCTTGTTAACGGTAAACTGCAGGCACCAAGTGTAACTGCAATATTGAGGTTGATCACAAATGACAATACCGCCCAAATTAGTGGTGATAGCCAACATTACTGGCCTTATGGCCTTAATCAGAATTCAGAGGTTACTTCAAGCTGGGATTTTACCTATACCTGTTTAATTATCGAAGCCATGCGGAAAGATGGTTTAACGCAATTCAGCGGTGCCTATACACCATGATGACTACATTGGATGTAATGGCTTAGCTGCCAATTTTCATCTTCTTCCGGGTGCTGTTTTAATATTATTTTTTGCTCAGTATGTTTATTTGGAATGATAAAAATATTATATTCGTGAATCAGTGAATTGCTAATGATGCAATAACTGTTCAGAATTATCCCACGGTAATTCTGAAGGAACAATCCGGATATGCAACGCTCTCAAGTCACAACTCTTTCTCGTTGCAGCTGTATTGTCTAAAGACCAATCTTTTTGTTAGCCATAAAGTGGCTGATGTTTAGTTGTGTCTAAAAAATGGATTTAACGACCATAGATATAGTTGATATGCAAAAAACAATAATCCCAATGTGTGCTTTGAGAAGCTTAGCCCAATACAGGCTAAATTGTAAGCCAACTTTTGCAGGTTCATATTTTTGTTTTAACTGTAGCGCTATTAATTATTGAAAACATTAATGGTTGGTGGTTGATGCCTTAAGCAAGCTACACCGATCTGCTAAATAATCTTATCATAACCAAAAGTGGAGACCAGAGACCACAGCGCAAACGGGGCATCATCCGAAAAGCCATAAGAGTAGGGAAAATTAACAAATTTTAAAAAATGAGTGTAATGAGTCTTCAATTGGGCATACAGTTCCAATTACTTAAAACGAAATTAGTAGCAGTTTATGAGAAAACAGGAGAGAAATCTGCTTTTCTTTTAGCGCCTATGGATATCAAGGACGTTAAAAGCGTTAGCTTAAAAGAAATGATGGATGATTTTAAAGCAGCTTTTATCAATGACGATAACGCAAAGCAAATAGAAGACAGCCTTACCGCTATAAGTAACGAATCTAAAGAAGGAAGTAAATTTAATTTAGAAAACTTAACATTCACATTAAAAACAGCTTATATCTATAAAAATGGAGATGATACGGAATATGCCTTTGCCGTTGAGGTGGATTGTGGAAGTGCCATTCCTGATTTAGGATTCGTGAAAATTGAGAAATTGTCGTTTAAAATCTGGAATACCAAAAAGAATGTGATATTGCAGCAACTAAATTTAGATACCATTGAAAGTTTAGTTAAGAAACTTGATGCACCTGAAAAAAAAATAGCTGAAGCAAAATAATATTAAATGATAAGTATCAGCTAAGTTGATCTATATCTTTTAAGCACAGTCGCAAGAGCATAATTTTTGATTTCAAATGAGTAACCATACCAACTTCGCTTTTTCTGCTACCGGGAAGATTTTTGAGTTAGATGCATCAGTAACCATTATTGTAAGGAACAATGAAAAATTGATTTTAGGAGAGCTTGACACCAGTCGGGCTGAAATCAAAGATTTATTAAATAACAATGAATTAGGTGTTAATGGACTGTCTAGCCAATTTACGCTGTTTAATAACTTACCCGGGACTTTTAAAGCACAGGTGCTTAAATCTGCCGATATCTGGTCTGTGGTGATTCTGTATAATAAAAATATATCAGGTGGTAAAGCTTCGCTTTATACCAATGTGGTTGTGCTTGCGGATGTTAAACAGTTGTCTTTAAGCATAGATACCACTTTTTTTCGGGATGGAAATGTATTAGAGCAGTTCATTTACGACACAATGACTTTTTTTAGTATAAAAAAAGTAGCATTAATCGTTAGAAACAAAGCCTCCCTTGCCATCAACCAATATTTGAAGCGAAATGCGTCGGATCATTTTCCCGAAATGGTCCTATCAGATCGCTATGGTAATTACCAATTGGTTGCCAACTCATTATTTGATTTGAAAAATAGTGAAAGTGCATTTGGAAAGGGGCTTTATCAATTAATTGGTCTGGATCATATCGATCTGATTATAGGAGCAGCACTGAACGCTTCAAAATTTGAAGCGATGCTCATCAGCGCCGATATCAAAAAGGATGGTTATGAGATTGAAAATTTATACTTCGGGATTAAAAAGGATTATGGTTTCTACTTAGAAGCAGGAGGGAAGCTCAATTTTCCTTTAAAAGACGATGTGTTAACCTTTATTCTTGCCGGAAACCTATCCGTCTCCTCATTTACCTTGTCTGCTTCTTCAAACTATAGGATACCATTAAACACCAGGATCAGCCTGAGCGATTTAGGCTTGATGATTGGTGTGGGGGCCACAGGGCTTACTTTTGGGATGACTGGTCGGGTAACGACCAATAATATTTCTATTTTTGCAGGGTTTATTGTTAGCCAGGCTAATATCGGGCTAATTACCGCGGCAATCACCTCTACCAAGGGAAGGACTTCCCTAAAGGACATTATTGTAGATATTGCGGAAGTTGATTTTCCTGGCATAGAATTCCTTGATGTGGTGGCTTTAGCCGATTTTGAAATCAATAATGCTAAAATGCCCCAATGGGAGTATCCATCTCATCCGGATAAGGCCAATAAAGCGGAAATCCTGAAGAACTTTAATTCAAGCCTGCCCACTGAACTCGCCATACCTGGCGCAGAAAATCTTCAGGTTTCTGCGTTGGGAACCAGCCGTCAATCTATCTTTACCGATACTTCAACCATGCGGCATTATCGTGTCGACTCATCCGGAGCCATTTCTTTAAACTGCCAGTTGTTTATATGTTCTCAGCCTACCAAAATAGGAAACTATCAGATGAATGTCGGTTTTTTTCTGTGCGGCACCATCGAAATCTTTAATGTAAAAGCCAGAGGGCTTTTTCTTATAGAGCCTGGTAATGCTATCCTGGCATTGATTGAAATTTCAAAAATTGAGATCAAGGGAATATTCGAATTGACAAGATCCCGAAAGGCCATGCCTATGGAACCTGTAGAAGGAGGTTTGGCTGGCGCTTTAATAAAGGCAGATGCTCAAGGCCCTGTACTGTATTTAAACATCAACCGTGCATCAAAAAAACTCGAATTCTATTTAAGTGCTTATGTTAATATCTTAAATATCTTTCAATTAGATGCTTTGATGCTTCTTAAAGACAGAAAGATATACATTGATCTTGAACTGCAATATGTTGGCTTTAAAATTTTATTTCATCTGGAGGGAAACTATGCAGATTTTTCGAGCAGTGGGTTTAGTTCACGTTTGGTATTCGATACCAGTGGATTTATCAAACTTTTGGAAGAAGCGCAGAATGCCGTGCGTGATGCGGCCAGGAGCGTTCAAAACTCTATAGAAAATGCAACCCGGAAATTGACCGAAGCGCAACAGCAGATTTTAAATTTGAGTAATACGATCAATGAATATAACGATTACATCCGGGGTTATATTGATAGAAGAGAAGATGCTTCCTGGTGGCGCCTGGATGATAAAATTTATTATTCAGCTCAGATTTTATATTATGAAACTTTAAAGGTGGGTGTTAATGTGGCTATTGGCGTAGCCTATGGTGCTTTGGAAATAGCAAAGGCCGCACTAACCCTTGGAGGAAAGGTCGCATCAGGAGCCTTAGAGGCAGTAGCTAATATATTAAGCGCCATTACCAGGTTACTCTGGATCAAATCGTTTGTATTAAGTATGGAATTTACGTCTAATGCCAGGAAAATAGAAGCGGAACTTGAGTTAACTGTTTTTGGAAATGATATCAAGTTAAAAGGTTCGTTAGATGTGGATAAAGCGATGAATGATATTGGTGCTTTGATCACCGGTTTTGTGAAGGATAAATTATCAGCTAAAACGAAGGAAGTGACCTCAAATATCAATAACGGTATTTTTAGAACTTTAAGTTCAGAAACGGATTATAATTTATTAACGCCTAAGTTGCAAAGCATTGCGCAAAATAAAAAAGACTATTACGACTTGCTGGAATTTCATGAAATGATAGAAGATTTCTTGTTCGAATCGAATAAGAAATACCTGGATGAATATGAAAAACAACCTGATGATTGGCAACAAAACACTTGCGAAATAGAAGAGGTGAAACTCAAGAATGAAGTGATACAGCGCCAATGTGTGGAAGCCTTTGATGATGAGTTTGTAAGTTCATTGGATGATGTAATTACATTGGTACGCGATAACCAGGCCAGGGCAAACATTTCAAGTGAAATGGACCAGCAGATGACCGATCTCTTAGACCTTGTTAGGGAAATTAACGATCAGAAAACAGTTGCAAGAAGTTTAAGAAGCGAAAGACGTTCTTTGTTTTTAAGAGTGGATGACGTTATTGAAGACAATAATAAAGTTAAAAGATCATTTAAGGCCAACAGCGATTTTAGTATAGATCAAGCCAATGAGAATTATGCAGATGGATTATCAGAATTGTTAAAGAAAACATTTCCGGATAATACGAATGAATATGGTGAGGAATTTAAAGATGCTGTGGCCGCAGCCATTTATCAATTTAGAAATCCTCCACAAGTTAATCCAAGAAGATAATGGGTTTCATTAGAAAAAGTCGCCATTTACTATTAATATTGGCTGCACTAATATTTTACGCTGGTACAAGCCATGCTCAAAACCTGGAGCCTAAACGCAGTTTTGTACTGCTGATCTATATGAATGGATCTGACCTGGAAAGTAAACATCAGTTGGCGAGTGAAGACATTAATGAAATTACTCATTCCTATAAAAACGTTGATGATAATTTTGCAACAGTGATTTTGCATGGCGGGACTAAAAAATGGCATCTTTCTGCGCCGATTTCCAGTGATAGCCTTACCTATAGCAAGGTTACTAAAGACGGTTTTGAAAAAGTAAAAGTTACGGCAAACAAAAGTATAGGAAACCCATCAACCCTGGTTGATTTTATCGCTTATAGTAAAAAGAACTTTCCGGCAGAAAGATACGGTTTGATTTTTTGGAATCACGGACGAGGTAGTGTACACGGTTTTGGATATGATGAATTATTTCCTGAAGATATTTCCCTGTCGCTGCGTGAAATGGGAGAGGCTTTTGCTGATTTGAAACGTAGCCAGAATGATTTGAACCTGGATTTTATAGGTTTTGATGCCTGTTTAATGGCAACCATTGAAACCGCCACTGTACTGGCGCCCTATGCTGAATACATGGTGGCCTCACAAGAGCTCGAACCTGGTAACGGTTGGAATTATCAATATATCATCAACTCCTTATCTACCAATCCAAACCTAAAAACAGCTCAACTTCTGGAGGGAATTGCAAAATCGTATATTGATACTTATTCGTCTCAACCCTATCTCCAGGCAACATTGTCTGTAATAGCGCTTAATAAAGTAGATGCTTTAAATATAAGTGTAGGAAAATTAATCAGTAACATTTCTGCAAATCTAAATTCAACGTACCCCGCAAAGGAAGCTTTTAAACAGAAGTCAAATTACCGGGCCAAGTCCAAATCATTCGGATTGCCGTCTTTTTCGTTCGCGGCTGAAGATATGATTGATATTTTTAGCTTTTTTAAGATAGCAGCTAAAAGTACAGACACATTGTTTAGTGATTTCGAGAAAAAGATGCGGGATGCAGTTTTATTCAATGTTTATTCAAAAAATTTAGATAAAGATGCCATTTCGGGGCTTTCGGTATATTTTCCTTATTACAATAGAAAAACGGCCAGTCAATTAAATGATTATTTGAAAACGCCTTTCAGTACAGCGTTTGAAAAATTTATCGAAAATTATGTAGCTGAATTAATTGGGGGCGGTGCTGATAGCGTTTTTGTTAGTGATTCGGGAAGAAAGTTAAATGCTGCCATGTTGGTTAACACCAATAAGATTTACTTAAATATCAGAAAATTAATAGGAGATCATACGCTGGTGTCGTATGGATTGGATGCCTATGATACAAATGTTGATCACCGTGGATATATCACCTTATATGGGGGTAATGAAAAATGGGATTCCAGGTGGATCAGCATTAACGATATCAATGTTTGTGTATTTATGGGGCTTTCCAATCAATCAGGTGTATCTTACAATGTACCTGTGCTTTGGAATGGAAAACAAGCAGAACTGATTATAAAATATTTTAATGTTGATGGGGAAAATTTGGCTAAAGTGATCGGATTTCGGGAGATCTCTGCTGATGGCATTACCGATAAGATTAAAGACCTGCAAGCTCATGATGAAATTGTTTTTCTGGGTCAAAATGCCCTGGATGAATCAATGAGTATTGAATTGGGCAAACTTACTATTATTGATCCCTCCGCTTTAGATATCAAACTTTTAAGGCTACCAAAAGGAAATTATCAGGTAGGATTTTGTATGGTTGATTTCTACGGAAATAAACACTATACCAAATTCGAAGATTATATAATAAATTAAAATGCCGTATTTAATACGCTCAAATAAATTAATAATTAAGGATCAATCTGAGCTAAATTTAATCTTTTAGTTTGGTATTACTTTTAGCATTAGGTATAAATATACGTGGAATTAACGACTCAACAACGCAACGAAAGCATTTCTGCCGCAACTAATGCCTTACTTTTTGAAGAGGACTATTTGCATATTAAAAATGCGATAGATCAGCTCCATTTGCTTTTTGCTGGTACAACAGGGGTAAATGCAGGTGATATTACGGATAAAGATATTGATCTGCCAAGTGGTAAGGCGGTTTCAACCATAAAGGCAGCCCATTGCCTGATGGAGATTGATCGGACGCGTAAATTTTTAAGAGGTATATATCAGGCCATCTGCCAGTTTTTAAGTGAACGGCCAAATCAGACAGTTAATATACTTTATGCAGGATGTGGCCCTTACGCTACTTTGCTTACACCATTAACAACACTTTTTACCGCACAGCAGGTGAGGTTTATCCTGCTGGACGTTAATGCTGAGTCACTTGATGCTGCACGCTTATTATACAGCCAATTGGGTGTACTTGATTATGTAATGGATTTTGTTTGTACTGATGCAACACGTTATCAAATTCCTGAAGATGTGAAGTTTGATATAGTTATTTCAGAAACGATGCTTAATGCGTTAAGAAAGGAGCCCCAGCTGGCGATTATGAATAATCTTATTCCTCAACTAAATCCACAAGCTATTTTCATTCCGGAAAACATAACCGTTGAAGCTGTATTAACCCGATGGGAAGAAGAATACAACCATTTTACAATACCGGATTATCAGCCCAAAAGGATAAAAGCAGGATTGGTGTATAGTACCAGTCGGGAATTCCAGCTTCCGCAGCCAGTGGTTTTACAGGTACCTGCTTCTGAAACCCATAACCGACTTGATTTATTTACCGAAATAACGGTATTCGGTAAAGAGGTATTGACAACTTACAATTGCAGTCTAACGATGCCATTAGCCGTGTGTAAGTTAGAAAACGAGAAACAGGATATAACAGTAACATTTCAATATGTAATGTCTGATAAGCCTGGCTTCACCTGTACATTTTAAAAAAAAAAGCATTTTCAAAAGAAAAGCGCCAGAATAACCTGCCGCTTTCTTTGTTATGCCATAGCTTATTTTAGGGAGTAGTTGTATTATCATTATTTGGGAAAGATGTTACTTCACCTGTAGCAATTGCCGGATTGGCTATAGTAGAAGTAACTGTTGCAGGCTGTGCGGAATTAGCGGTGGCAGGGGCTGTCTGTTGAACTGTAGTCATATCTTGTTGCGGTATTGGTCCTGTACCGGATAATCCGCCATTAGAAGCAGCAGGATCAATTGAAGGGCCATTCTCCTGTGTTTTTAAAGTTAAATAAGCAGCACTGCTTATACCGGTAAGCCATAAAAGTGTCTGACTTAATTCGGGTAAAGCACAACCTGTTTTTATGCTGTATACTTTATTCAGAAAAATTATAACAGCAATTACAGTCCAGATCACCTTCTGGAAACGGTGTACACTTATACCGTTATTATCTGAAAGAATATCAATGAAAAAACCTTCTGAAGGGCTGTTCTGATGCCTGAAGCGGCCATCTTGTATTTCCCGCTTATCGATTATAGTACCTCCGGCTGCCACACCGGCACTTATTCCCATTAGAATCAAAGCCGTTTCATTTAATCCCGTATCATTGCAATTACCCATGCAAAGTTGTAGATAGATGTAACTGCATGATATGACTACTGTCCATACACCTAATTGTACTCTCGAAAGACTAAACGGATTGGTACTTTTAAAGATCCGCAATCGTTTTTGCTTTTTTATTTTTGCAGCATTGGCATCAAAGAGAGGCTCATCATTCACTTCATCACGGAGCATATTTGAAAATAAAGCTAAAGCAATAAAAATCAGGATTATTCCTGATATGGTAATGATTGCCAATGTTTTATGGAGGTCGTAAGAATGACTATTTCCTTTACAACCAGTAATTAGCCCTGTAGCGATCAGGGCCAATATCAGTCTTGAAATTCTTTTCATAATATTCAGACTATATTAGGACAAAGCCGGATTAAATGGTGTTAAACGGCTAAACCACGAACGCTCAAACTGTGCCTGAGAAGGGTTATTTGCGATAATGGCCAGGTAACGCTGTTTCCTGATTTGAATCACCTGGTTATACAGTGCTTCCTGCCCGATACCGTTGGCTGCAGCAAGGGTTTGCGGCCCAACCACACCATCTACGGTAAGCTTACCTGGGCTGATATTGTTTACGGCCTGTTGCAGGAAACGGGAGGCTGTACCAACGCCCATATTTACAGCGGTATCAAATAGCTGATTGGCCAGCTGTTGCCCGTTTAATTGATCCAGGCCAATAGTATCCCAGAAATTTTGTTTGTAAAAAGCCTGTACCTGATTTTGTACCTCACTATTGGCTGCAAGCGTGGCATTGATATTTTGCGGATGTGTTGAAACTGCTTGATTTACCGCAGGCCAGCCCACCCAGTTTGGCCAGAAATTTTTTGCGATGCCAGCGTAGGTTTCACCTCCGCTATCATTGGGATTATTAGCATAACCGCCTTCGTTACCCATTGTAATTTTAAATGCCGGATTGAAAATTGCCATATTTAGATATAATTAAGTTTTTAACTTGTTGTACCCATACGTCAATGCTTCATATACCATAAATGCATTACGATAAATGATCGAAAAATTTAGATTGTTGAGTGCATTAACGTCCTGTTCTTTAATAATTTCTGACAGATGAGTCAGTCTTTGTTATTCAAACCAGGTTATATCAAATATAGCTTTTCATTTTCATTTAAAAGCAAAATGAAAAGATAAATTAATGTAATAAAATTTTCAGCAGTAAGAAGAAACAATGCGTCTGATTTTGCTTGTTTGCAATGTTGGCAGAAACCTATAACCAGCGTTTCTGCTGGCTTATATCTGCAGGCTGATAATTAATATATTGCACAAACCGTGGTTTTAATGAAGTATTTGGGCTGCTGCCATGGGGCAAAGCCTGCTGCCAGATAATAAAATCTCCTGCTTCTGCAGCAATAGGTAAACTGCCAAGTGCATGCAGGTTTTCTGTTCTTGGTTCGGTGCCAGCAGGAAGGGAGCGGAGCCATTCTGATATGCGATTGTGAAACCCGGGAACCAGGGTAAAGGCACCCTGGTTAGGAGCGGTATCTGCAAGGTACAGCAAGCCCTGCAGGTTGAATGGAATAGGAAGGTCGAGACTGCAATCCCAATGTAAATCAGGCCCGGGAAATTTCCATTGATCAGTCTCTGGTGGGTTAAAGCCTACGCGGTCTGTTGTTACCCAGATATCGGTACGCTGCCATAGCTGTTCATAAGCCATTCTGATTCGTTCTGATTGCCTGTTTTTTTTTAATAACGGGTGCTGAAACAATTGTATCATTATTCCTTGCCTTGAAGTATGTGGTCCATACCAGGTTTCGGGGTCGTTGAGTTTTATTTTCAGAAAATCACAAATCACGTCAACAGTTTCCTGGCAATCTTCTTTTGGAACAGCACTTTTCAGGATTAAATAGCCGTTTTGCTCCCAAAAAGTAAGCTCTTCATTACTGAGAACCGATGAAATAGTCTGGGTAAATTCAGGTAACTTATGAAGCAAATTATTAAACTTATTAACTTGTTCTCCGGGCGGCATACCCGATGTAAGCAAGATCCAGTGTTCAAATTCCTCAAATGAAGGCGCATGCTGAAAAAGGTAGGTGAGTGTTTGCTCAATGCCAAGACCCAATACACTCAGTAAAGTTTTATCCAGTTGCCATTCTTTTTTCCAAAGTTCATCATCAAACTGGTTGACTCTTCTAAGCATTACTTTGCTCCAAAAACGCTTCAGGTGCATCAGGCCCGAAGTGCTGAGTGCTGTTGATTGTGGTAAAGTAAAATCTGATGTCATCTTTATTTCTCCGCTTTATGGTTGATATACATATTTTGTTTACATGTCCAGTTCTTCATTTGCGGGAAAGACAGACTACCTTCCTGGCCTGAAGGATAGGTCATTCCATTCCATTGCAATAAAGGAACGCCGAAAAAATGGCCCTGGGTAAAGTTGTCCACAAGGCTTTGCCCTCCACCCTTGTATCCTTTATCGTGAAATACGATATGAGGGTCAATATCCAAATGTACAGATGCAGCATACGACCAGGCTATTGCCATCATCTCGCCGCCGTTATTGAGGTCGTTGTTTGGTAGCGAATCGCTCATATCCATGCGTATTTCAGCCGGCATACAGGCCAGGTGTCCAGCTTCATGTAAAATATCGCCGGGATACAACAGCTTTTCAGTGTCAACAATCAATACGCCATCTCTTAGTTTAAGACCAGGTAAAAAGGTATCTTCATTTATTTTTTCCAGTTGGTACTGTAAACCGATCTCTGAAATAAAGTCAAGAAGTTTAGCAATTAACTGATTATTGTTTAATTCCTTTTCCATTTGATCGGCCAGATGAATTGAATGTGTTGTATTTGCCATTCTCAGGCTTTCAATTACTTGCTGTGAGGTTTCCGGATCTTTTTTCAAAAAGACTGTTTTTTTTCTGCCTTCAGTAATCAGTTTGGTAAGCCAATCGTTTACCTTACAGTCAATAACCAGGTGTATCCGGTCAGCAATACCATTATTTGCTACACGGTGTTTTATGTTCGCGTTAATGTACCAGCAGTCGCCTTCGTTCATCATAATGCGCTCTTCATCTACATAAAACTCAACACCTGGATTAGTGAATATGGGCACATGCAAACGTGCTTCTCCATGTTCAAAGGACAGTTCAATATCTCTGTGTGCTTTAATGACCGATCCTGCGCGAAGATTTAACAGCCGCACAGAAAGTTTTTCACAGTCAAGTTTCTCTAAAAAACGGCAGGTTTCAGGTAGTTTATTTAACAGCGCTGTATTTTCAAAATTTTTGTGATTAAAAAGATCGGCAAAAGGATTATCGCTGTTTCCACCGGGGGTACGCAAAGGCAAAACATGCCAGTTACCTGTATAATCGGCAGTATTGTAATGCGGCATCCAATTATTGCCGGTTAATAAATCGTTCAATTCATGTTGGAGCAAATGAACGTCAATGTTGAGGTTTAATTTAGAGAAGCAAATCATGATACTTGCAAATTATGAAATTATTTAATACCAATACATCTATTGCGCCGGATAAAAAAAGCGATAAAGCTTCGGCAGGCGTTTCCACTATAGGCATTCCTTTGCGATTGAGAGATGTGTTTAATAAAACGCCGATGCCTGTTTTTGCTTCAAAATCTCCAATGAGCTGATAGAAATCAGGATTGAAAGTGCTGGTTACGGTTTGTACCCGGCAGGTACCGTCTTGATGAACAATACCTTCGAGCTGGTTTTTCCATTCAGGCTTTATCTCATCAATCAATATCATGTATGGGCTTTCCCACCCATGAATAAAGTATTTTTGTACATCTTCAATTCTAACTGACGGAGCAAAAGGCCTGAAATCTTCCCTGAACTTTATTTTGCTGTTAATGTGGTTTTTTATATCCTTAATACGCGGATCTGCCAATATGCTCCGGTGGCCTAATGCTCTCGGTCCGAATTCGGCCCCACCCTGAAACCAGCCTACCACTTTGCCAAGCGCAAGTTCGGCAGCTGTAAGCGAAACAAAATCTGGTGTTTGCCTGATCAAAAATGCCGGATTATCATTAATTCCGGCATCTGCTATGGCTCGTTCCACGTCATCATTGGCGTATTCACGTCCGAAAAAAACGTGATCAGGAATGGTTGCTTTTGGCTGTCCCAGAATCTTGTGCCAGCCATAATAGGCACAGCCAATAGCTAGTCCGTTGTCTCCCGCCGCGGGCTGGGTGTATAGATTTTTTACAATGCCCGAACGGCGTAATTTATAATTGGCCACAGCATTTAAGGCCACTCCACCGGCATAAGCGAAATTGGCATGCGGCTGAAGTTTAGACCGTTCCTGAAAGAGATAAATGATTGCCTTTTCAGTTTCGTCCTGTACCCAGCGTGCAATGTCGGCATAGTGGGTAAAATCTTTTTTAAAAGCATCATATCCTGATGAAGGCTTGTTGAAATACAAATCAACATTTTCGTAAAGTACTTCTATTAACCCATTCTCCAGCTTAAATAGTGGTGGTTTCCCATTTATAACGCCGTAGGGCGCCAGGCCCATCAGTTTCCCAACATCATTCAGGTTGCCAAAACAATAATGACTGGCTGCATGATAAAGTCCGCCTATGGAATGATAATTGGTTGGTAGTTTTAATGAAGCCGTGTTCTGATATAATTTAACCTCTGAAAAATCTTTAAACAGCGGAGTTAAATCTTTCCCGTCGAAATAATAAAAGCTGTCTTTTTCACAATACATGCCACTACTAAATAGATAGGGTGGAACCTTTGTGTCTTCAAGATCTAAACACTGGTTGTAAGGGCTGCCCGCACCATCAACTACCATTACATTACATTCTTTGAACGGCGACATGCCTACTGCGCTCCAGGCATGTGCCAGATGATGGGATAGGGTGATCACAGGTATTTGAATATGTTTATCGAAATACCGGCGTCCGGCATATTGGCTTGGTGAGATGTTATTTTCAAAGTTTGAGGCTTGCACAATTAATGCTAAATCACTGGCCTTAATCCCTGCAAAATCAAGGCAATACTGGACGGTATCAAAATCGTTACCTCCGTCATGTTTAATCCTGCTAAGCCTTTCTTTCTCAATAGCAACTATGATTTTGCCATTTTTTAATAAAGCTGTTGATCCATCATGTGATAGGCCTGTTCCCAGAATATAGGTGTCCATTGGTACTTATTGTAATTAAATGTGGGTAATCTCAGCATAAACATATAAATAATTTTGAAATCTGAGCTTATGCGTCTATTTAAGTAGATAAATTGTTTTAATAAAGTTGTTGATAATTGTCAAATTATTTTTGATAAATAGGATATTAAAATATAAAAGTTATTGATAGCTTTACACTTATCCTAATTAGCTACTCTTAATGGACTCTCAACCTACAAACGCACATGTAAATAATATTTGTATTTTAAATAATACGTATTTGCATATTCCAGATTTGCTTAGCGAAACTGAAGTTCACGATATTCGTTTTCTTTTTAAATCCGGAGCATTTGATGATGGCAGGTTAACGGCATATAGTGCTGCAAAAGAAGTAAAAAGCAACTTGCAGCTTAATCCTCAAACACAGGAGCACGTAGCCATTCAACAAAATATTTTAGCTGCACTCAACCGCAATACCTTATTCAGAAATGCGGTCTTACCACACAGTATTCATCCCTTTGTTATCAGTAATTATAAGCCAGGCATGCACTATGGCTGGCATGTGGATAGTCCGGTTATGGGCAATATGATTCGCACTGATGTCGCCCTAACCATTTTTTTGAATGATCCCGAAGAATATGATGGAGGTGAACTGGAACTCCAGACTGCTAATGGCAATATATTATATAAGCTAAATAAAGGTGACGCTATTTGCTATCCATGCACGCAGGTTCATCGCGTACGGGAAGTTACCCGGGGAGAGCGAAACGTTGCGGTAAGCTGGGTGCAGTCACTCGTTAAAGAAACAGTATACAGAAAAATGTTATTTGAAATTTTTCAGGTCACTGAAAATCTCCGTAGCAAAGCACTGGTTGAAGAAGAATATCTTGTATTACAGCAACACTATAGTAATCTGTTGCGCATGTGGGCAAATTAATTAGAATTAATGACAACTAAAAAATTAACGGTGGGCGTTTTGCTTTCCAATTCAAGTATCCTGCCTATGGCTAAGCACTTTAGTACAGGGTTAAAAAATGGACTTAAGGAGCTAAACCAGGAGGTTGAGTTAGAAATTGTGCCCGAATTTATCGGACAAGGTTCCCGTGAACTAGCTGAGGCCGCACTTACCAAACTGGTTAGTTTTGATGATGCCGACGTAATTACCGGAATAGTTTCCAATAAGGTAGGTATTGATCTTTCAGAAAAGATAGCAAATATTAAACGGCCTTTCATCATGAATAACATTGGTGAGCATTTGCCAGATCCTGAAAAGTTTAACGATTACATGTTCCTTAATTCCATTCATACCTGGCAGCAGTTATGGTCCATTGGCCAATGGGGAGTTCAGACTTTTGGTAAAAAAGGAATGTATGTATCTGGTTTGTACGACTGTGGATATTCATTTCAAAGCATGTTAAGTGCTGGTATGGAATCGGCAGCTGGTGGGGTAACTATGCCATTTGCTATTGCGCCGACACCAAACCCCAAAGAAACAGGCGATATTGCTGCTGTATTTGAGCATATACACATTTACAAACCTGATTTTATACTGGCTACTTTTTGCGGAAAAGAAGCTGAAATTTTCTTAACACAATATGTGGAGCAGGGTTTGCATAAAACAACTCCGCTACTTGGTTTGCCGTTTCTGCTGGAGCCATTTACAACAGCTGAGCCAGTTGAAGTTTATACTACATTATCGTTAAACTGTGAATTAAAACAGGAGCAGCTTGATGAGGTAAGTCAGGTAATGGCAAATCCTTTTACGCAGTTTGGCTTTGAAACAGGTCTGCTAATTGCCCAGGCGGTTAAAGACCAGGGCGGAAAATCTTTACAAAAAGCCCTTGCCGAAGCTGCCATTGAAACAGCACGTGGACGTGTTGAAATTGAACCCCGCTCAAATGCGATGCAAAGTAGGGTTTACCTGGTCAAAAATACTTTTAGCGGAATTAAAGATGAAATATCCCGGCAGCTGATTAGTGAACTGGAGACGATTAATATTAATCATGAAGATGTACAGCGGATCAACAGCCAAACCTCTTCCTTTTGGATGAACCCTTATCTAGGCATATAATATGAAAATAGCGGTTATTTGCAACTCAGATTCGCTCGCATTTCCAACTGTCCAGGCATTAGCTGCCCAGGGGCTTTTAGGTGGTGTGGCTATACTGAAGCGAAGCAGCAAAATATTGCTGGGACCGCTGCTGGCTATGGGCTTGTCTACCGATCAGGTATTGCAGTTGAATAAAATATCGTGGCAACAGGAAATGCAAAAGTGGCTAACAGCATCAGATGTGGATGCGGTTTGGGTATTTGGTTTTCCCTGGTTAATTCCTGATGATATGCTTCAAATGGTACGTAATGGTTATTTCAATTTTCATTTTGGTGAATTACCAAAGTATAGTGGAGCTGATCCGATATTCTGGCAACTCAGAAACAATGAACGCTTTGCTAGCCTCACTGTACATCAAATGACGGCAGATATAGATGCAGGTCCGGTTTTGTGGTCAAAGCAGCTACCCATTATAAAAGGTGAAAATTATGGGTTGCTTTGCCAGCGTTTAGGCTTTATGGCCGTAGATGCACTACCTGCCCTGGTGAATAACAGTAATCATCTGCCTGTTATAAATGAAAATAATGAAGATATGGCGAGGTATGAAAAAAGACCCGGTCACCGGGAGCTTGCGATCAATTGGAAACAGCACTCTGCAGACGAAATAGAATGTCTGATTAATGCAGCCAATCCAAAATATGATGGTGCTACAGCCTGGATTAAAAATGCTGAAATACGAATCCTGGAAGTTTCACCGGCAGAGATTCAGTTGCCGGAAGGGGCGAAGCCAGAGCCGGGCACAATAGTTTATGCCGATGCAATTTATGGATTGATTGTGGCATGCCTGGAAAATCGTTTTTTAAAAATCAATATTTTGCACATGCGCGAGGGCTATTTTTCAGGAAGTAAGCTCTTTCAGATGGGGATACAAACAGGAGAAAAATTTATAAACCTAAATTAATATTATATGGAAGGAACAATTGCTGAAGTCCGGATTTTTGCCGGCGATTTTGCGCCTAGAGGCTGGGCGCTTTGCCAGGGGCAGCTGTTAAACGTTAGCACTAACCAGGCTGTTTATGCCTTAGTAGGTACGTTTTACGGCGGAGACGGGCGTACCACTTTCGGATTGCCTGATTTGCGAAGCAGAACAGTAATAGGTCTAGGAGCAGGTGCAAATTTGTCTGTTTATACAACACCAGGGCAAAAAATAGGCGTAGAAACGGTACCACTTACCGTAAATCAAATACCTGCGCATACGCATACCGCCATAGTTACACCTGCAACGGGTAATGGTATCGGTAATGCTACATTCTATGCCAACCCAGGCGGAGGTACGCAAGAGAATGGGCTAGATGCTTTTATCAGCAAGGAGGAAGCCGCTCAAATGGCCAGTTTCGCTACCGGCGGTACTTTGAGTGCTTTACATAATAGCTCTTTAGAGGTTACAAATGTTAACATTCCCAATCCGACTGTTGCATTACAACCCGCAGGAGCCAGTGCCGGGCATAATAACATCATGCCAAGCATTGCACTCAATTACATTATCTGTATACAAGGATATTTTCCATCAAGAAATTAATTACTAAACCTTAATAAAATAATTATGGAAGGAACAGTTGGCGAAATCCGTGCATTTGCAGGCACTTTCGCACCAAGAACCTGGATGTTTTGCCAAGGGCAACAAATGTCCTTATCTCAATATCAAGTTTTATATGCAATCATCGGTACCATTTATGGTGGAGACGGTGTGAATACTTTCAATTTACCCAACATTGCCAGCCGTATAGTAGTAGGAGCAGGCCAGGGCGTTGCCCTTAGCGCTTATCAATTAGGACAGGTAAACGGACAGGAAGGTCATACTTTGACTTCAATGGAGCTGCCAGCCCATACGCACCAAATTACCCCTACTTACAGTACCACTGCAGCATCAGTAAATATTTCATTAAATGCAGTCGCTGCTCCTGGTCCTGAAAATAGTCCGGTGGGTAATTATCTGGCACAAGACTCAACGAATATTGACAATGTTTATGCAAATCCGGCTAATTCTCCAAATCTGGTTAACCTGAATAGCAATGCTGCACAGGTTAGCAATCTCTCACCGCCAATACCAAAAGTAACCATCGGTGCAGCAGGTGGTAGCTTGCCACACAATAATATACAACCGGTACTGGCTGTAAACTACATCATTTGTATAGAAGGACTTTTCCCTTCAAGAAACTAAATAAATTGATTCATACTAAATTTTATCAAAAATGGAAGGAACTATAGGAGAAGTAAGGATGTTCGCCGGAACGTTTGTACCGATGAACTGGTCTGCATGTAGTGGCCAAACTTTAGCAATACGTGCGTACACCACCCTTTATGCTATAATTGGTACTAATTATGGAGGCGATGGTACAAACACATTTAAATTGCCTGATTTACAGGGAAGAACTATTGTAGGTACAGGTCAGGGGGCTGGGCTTTCAGCATACAGCATAGGTGACACAAACGGCACAGAATCAGTAACAATCGGTCTGCCGGAAATGTCAGCTCATATACATAATTTAGCATATATACCTGCAGCAGGTACAGCAACTGTAACCGTTAAAGCATCTGCTGACCAATATGATGAGCCCAGCCCTACAGGCAATCTTTTAGGTGCGCCAATTTCATCGGGGGAAATGTTATATGGCGTACCACAAGCGCCGGCACAACAAGCGCCAATGGCTAATGGCACGCTGAGTATACAAAGTGTAACCGGGCCGCAGTTAACCAACATGGCTATTGCAGCTTCTGGCTCAGCAACACCTGCCGTCCATGAGAACAGGCAACCCTCAATGGCCCTTTATTATGTGATTTGTATACAAGGACTTTTTCCTTCAAGAGACTAAAAACCAGCTTATCCACAATCATTTATCAGTATAACCGGTAAACTTCAATCCCGGTTATACTTTTTATTTCTACTGCAAGTATTGAAGATTTAGAAAAGTAATTATATGAGGAAATTTTACAAAAAAGTATTTCATTTTTTATTCATTATCCCGGTGCTTTTAATCAGTGTATTAAGTGCCAGGGCCGCTTTATCTAAAGGGGATCTTGCGGTAATTGGAATGAACGGTGACGTAGATGCCGGAACAACCATACGTAGTTTTGCGGTAGTGGCACTTAATACTATTGCTGCGAATGAGGTGATTTATATTACCGACCGCGGATGGGTAAATACCTATGGCTCAACTGCAGGACATTTTGTAGGTGTAACAACAACAAATGAGGGAACTTTGCAATGGCAGCCTTCAGTAGCAATATCAGCAGGTACGGTGATTATTTTCAAGATTGACTTAGCTAACAGGCAAGTATTGGGAACAAAAGGGGATGGCAGTTCGCTTCCAGCAGATTTTTCTATACTTTCGAACTCGTGGACTAACACTACTCTTTCTGCCAACCCATGGAATCCAGCAACGGGTGATCAGTTATTAATCTACCAGGGAAGTGAAAGCAGTCCTTCATTTATTTTTGCTTTTAATAATCTCAGATTAAATGTTGCTGTTGGGACTTCTTCAAACGGATGGCATATAAATCCCAACAGTGTTGAGCCCACTAATCAGCTTCCAGCTTATAGCGAATTACCATCTGATCTAGGTACAAGTTATTCTACTGCCTTTTTTACGAGTACAGCTAATTCACGTTATCCCAATGTAAAATATAATCCTACCTTATCAAGTGGGTCAAAAGCCACTATTTTAGCGGATATTACCAATACGGCAAATTGGGTCAATACAACTTCATCTGGTACACCGTATAACTTTAGTCTGGGTTTTAGCTCTAGTAATATAAAACAATTTAACCTGAGCAGTTCTACAGCACCAACTGTTACTGCCTCCAGGATAAGCATTAGCGGTGCAAGTGGCACAGGTGGTGCATTTAAGATAGGAGATGTGGTAACCGGAACCTGGGACAATACAGCCAGCGGCGATAATAATTCGGGCCTTACTGCCGTAACAATGGATTTTAGCCAGTTCGGTGGTGGTGCTGCAGTTTCAGCTACCGACAATAGCGGCACCTGGACAGCAACCTATACAATTGCAGCCGGTACCATTGATGCTACAAACAGAAATATTTCAATAACCGCAACAAATTCAGTAGGGCCTACAACTACGGCCGATGATGCTAATGCTACCGTTGATAATCAGGCGGCATCAGTAGTGATTACGAGCACTGCCGGTGCATCCGGGGGATCGACCAGTACTTCGCCAATTCCATTTACAGTTACTTTTTCGGAGACTGTAACCGGTTTTGTAGCAGGAGATATTATACCAGGAAATGCCACCATCAGTGGTTTTTCAGGAAGCGGAACAACTTATACTTTTAATGCCACGCCAACAGCCAATGGTGCCGTAACGATAAATGTTGCGGCCAATATAGCACAGGATGATGCAGGCAATGGCAACACAGCTGCAAGTCAGTTTTCTATTACCTATGGACAGGCCGTCGCCGCACCAACGGTAACGGCTTTGAGCCCAACCAGTGGCCCGACCAGTGGAGGCACTAGCGTGACCATTACTGGCACCGACTTCAGCGGGGCGACCGCGGTGACCTTTGGCGCTACGGCAGCTACAGGCTTCACCGTTAACTCGGCAACACAGATCACGGCGACCTCACCGGCAGGAACAGGCACCGTTGATGTCCGCATCACTACAACAGGGGGCACCAGTGCGACCAGTGCCAGCGACCAGTTTACCTATGTCGCTGCACCAACTGTAACGGCTTTGAGCCCAATCAGTGGCCCGACCAGCGGAGGCACTAGCGTGACCATTACCGGAACCAACTTCAGCGGTGCGACCGCGGTGACCTTTGGTGCTACGGCGGCTACGGGCTTCACCGTTAACTCGGCAACACAGATCACGGCGACCGCACCGGCAGGAACAGGCACCGTTGATGTCCGCATCACTACAACAGGGGGCACCAGTGCGACCAGTGCCAGCGACCAGTTTACCTATATCGCCGCACCAACGGTAACGGCTTTGAGCCCAACCAGCGGCCCGACCAGCGGAGGCACTAGCGTGACCATTACCGGCACCAACTTCAGCGGGACTACTGCGGTGACCTTTGGTGCTACGTCGGCTACAGGCTTCACCGTTAACTCGGCAACACAGATCACGGCGACCTCACCGGCAGGAACAGGCACCGTTGATGTCCGCATCACTACAACAGGGGGCACCAGCGCGACCAGTTCCAGCGACCAGTTTACCTATGTCGCCGCACCAACGGTAACGGCTTTGAGTCCAACCAGTGGCCCGACCAGCGGAGGCACTAGCGTAACCATTACCGGCACCAACTTCAGCGGGGCGACCGCGGTGACCTTTGGCGCTACGGCGGCTACAGGCTTTACCGTTAACTCGGCAACACAGATCACGGCGACCGCACCGGCAGGAACAGGCACGGTTGATGTCCGCGTCACTACAACAGGGGGCACCAGTGCGACCAGTGCCAGCGACCAGTTTACATATGTACAGTCAGCAACAGCCACACCGGTAGTAGCCAGCCCTTCCAATGGCAGTTTAATCACTACGACCGCCCCAGATTATACAGGTACTGCAACAGCGGGGGCAACCGTTACGGTTTATGTAGATGGAGCATCTTTAGGTACCACAACAGCAACTGGCGGGAACTGGTCACTCACACAGCCGGCAGCATTGGCGCAAGGTTCGCATACGGTTTATGCGACTGCACAGGAAACTGGTAATGCAGTAAGCGCAAACAGTACCACCAATACTTTTACGGTTGACTCACAGCGTCCATCCGTTGCGATTACGAGTACTGCAGGTGCTACTGGCGGATCGACCAGTACTTCGCCAATTCCATTTACAGTTACTTTTTCGGAGACCGTAACCGGTTTTGTAGCGGGAGATATTACACCAGGAAATGCCACCATCAGTGGTTTTTCAGGAAGTGGAACAACTTATACTTTTAATGCCACGCCAACAGCCAATGGTGCAGTAACTATTAGTATCGCAGCTAACGTAGCACTGGATGCAGCAGGCAATGGCAACACAGCTGCCAGTCAGTTTTCTATTACCTACGGACAGACAGTAACAGCAACTCCAACAGTAGCCAACCCTGCCAATGGCAGTTTAATCACTACAACTGCCCCAACTTATACAGGTACTGCAACGGCAGATGCAACCGTTACGGTTTATGTAGATGGAGCCTCTTTAGGTACTACAACAGCAACTGGTGGGAACTGGTCACTCACGCAGCCTGCAGTACTGGCACAAGGTTCGCATACGGTTTATGCGACTGCACAGGAAACTGGTAATGCAGTAAGTGCAAACAGTACCACCAATACTTTTACGGTTGACTCGCAGCGTCCATCCGTTGCGATTACGAGCACTGCAGGTGCATCTGGCGGATCGACCAGTACTTCGCCAATTCCATTTACAGTTACTTTTTCGGAGACCGTAACCGGTTTTGTAGCGGGAGATATTACACCAGGAAATGCCACCATCAGTGGTTTTTCAGGAAGTGGAACAACTTATACTTTTAATGCCACGCCAACAGCCAATGGTGCAGTAACTATTAGTATCGCAGCTAACGTAGCACTGGATGCAGCAGGCAATGGCAACACAGCTGCCAGTCAGTTTTCCATTACCTACACTCAGGCATCTCAAATTACCGCTTCAGCCGGGACTTTTCCATCAGCGTTAAGTACAATTTATGGAACCGCATCAACATCAACTAGTGTAAACGTATCAGCTACAGGATTAACTGCCGGTATTACAGCTACTCCATCATCAACAGCTAATTTTGAAGTAAGTGCTGATGGTACAAATTTTGGTACTTCTGCTATCATCGGTACTTCGGGTACGGTATCGGGTACGGTTTATGTAAGATTAACAGCAACTGCTGCTGCTAATACAAATATTACAGGGAATATAACATTAACCAGTACGGGCACTAACAGTCCAGTTATCACTATACCAACCAGTACTGTTGCGCAAAGAGTTATTACAGTAACGGCCGCAGCAAAAAGCAAAACTTATGGCGATGCAGATCCTGCACTGACTTATACCTCTGCACCTGCATTGGTAACAGGCGATAGCTTCAGCGGAAGCCTGACCAGGTTGCCTGGAGAAAATGTAGGTACGTATGCCATCAACCAGGGAACACTTGCTTTGAGCAGCAACTATACCTTAACTTATGTTGGTGCTGATTTAACAATCGGTGCGAAAACAATAACAGTAACGGCCGCAGCGAAAAGCAAAACTTATGGCGATGCAGATCCTGCACTGACTTATACCTCTGCACCTTCACTGGTAACAGGGGATAGCTTCAGCGGAAGCCTGACCAGGTTGCCTGGAGAAAATGTGGGTACCTATGCAATCAACCAGGGTACATTAGCCTTGAACAGCAATTATACCTTGACGTATGTTGGTGCTGATTTAACGATCGGTGC
>NZ_RCCK01000010.1 GCF_003664035.1 Pedobacter alluvionis | reverse complement strand
TCTTTTTCAGCGAATGCAGCCGCTTTCTGGCTTGCTTCGCCTCTTCAGCCGTTTCTCTGGCAACTTCTTCCGCATAGGCTTTTTCCAACGCCTCGGCGGATTTTTTATTTAAAAAGATCGCTATGCTAAAATCCATAACAGCCGTTTATTGCCCTTTTTACCCGGCTGCTCCGACACAGCTATACACCAACAAAACCTTAGGCTTACTTTCTTCTTACCTGTTATTTAGCCATAGTTAACCCACCAATCTAAAGTGACGCAAATCTTTGACCTACCGAATCTACACCAGGACTACAACTCAACCGAAGTAAGTGTGAAGCAGTGTGCAAGCAGGTACGAAGCAGACCTGGCCGGAAGGCGGCCTAAACGTGGGGTAAATGTGGCGTGAAGGTGGAATTGGAATATTCTTTTTGGAGTTTTTTAATCAGATTGATTGATTTGGGTGATCATCCCTCTTGATTATCCTAATATACTAAAATTATGGTTTCTGTAGTGTGATTATTACATTTCTCAAAAAGACCATAGTTACGCTAAAGCATATAGCCGAAAGAGTAACCAGCAACTAAAATCTCCATACATCATATCTACAATGAAATATTAAGGCGATTTGGCAACTGGTATGGAAAGAATGATGGACAGCCTTTCCTCCTTTTTCAGGTCTAAACCAGAATTCCAGGCCGGTCCTTTAAAAAAAGTGTAGCTTTTTTGTCCATTCTGATCGAAATAAACACTTTCGATGGCCATTACCCGATCCGGAATACGGGCACCAAACCAATCCGGATCAGCTTTTCCTTTCCAGGTAACCAGGTAAAGTACCGAACCGGCAGCATAATCTGCATCATCCTTTAAACGTTTTGCGGCAATGCCGTTGCCATAAAGCGTCGACATAGTTTTTCTTTGTGGCTGCAAGCTAACGGCCATCGGTATCATCTCCAAAGGATTTTCAGGAAGTCTGGAAATGCTCGTTATCGAAGCTCCAGTATTGATCCGATCAACGGAATTTGGCTTACAGCCCGTCATCAACAATATCATAAGGGCAAATAGCCCTGCGGTGAATATTAATCTCATCTTATTTTTTGTTTAAGTCCTTAATATCAAACGGTGTGGTAAATACATAATCGTGATCACGTTCTGGCCTGTGGCAACTGATACATTCTGAATCAAATTTCACCGTTTTACCATAAGGCAAAAGGTTTTCCCCTTTCCACCGCGCCCAGCCCCAGCCTTTTGTACCGGCATACTGCTTAACATCTTTAATCATAAACTCCACCTGAACAAATTGGCCAGCATAAACACTTCCGTCTTTGCCTTGCTCCTGTTTCCATGCGGTTTTGGCAAAAATGGTTCCATCCGGCCATGGGTTTGTTTTACCCTCATGTATGGCTTTAACCGCTACCGGGT
The DNA here is from genome assembly GCF_003664035.1 of Pedobacter alluvionis. Classification (GTDB taxonomy): domain Bacteria; phylum Bacteroidota; class Bacteroidia; order Sphingobacteriales; family Sphingobacteriaceae; genus Pedobacter; species Pedobacter alluvionis. Next base: position 1,787,293 of record NZ_RCCK01000010.1, on the reverse strand, counting down.
TGCCAAAAATGATGCGGATGGTGCCATTGTCGAAACGCTCCGTAGTACTTATTGCTTTCCAGTTGCGGTAATTGGGCAGATAAGCAATTCCGTTTGGCGATCTTTTCACTTCCATAACAGATGATTGCGCTGCTCCCTTCGAATTGCTTTTTGTACTGGCAGGTTTACTTAAGGCAGTATTTAACAGATAAGCCCTTAGCAGATCGATATCGTTCTGATCTAACTTTGCCGCAGGATGCAGTGCTGTATAACTGCTTAAAGGCATTTCTTTTGAAAGCATTCCGTTTAAGGCGAAATACAACATGGCATTACGTTTTGGGGTAGCGAGCGAATCCCACTGTGAAAAATCGAGCGCTTTTCTGCCGTCACGGATGTGCGAAGCCACCAAAAAATTAACAGGCGTGAGCCGGTCAAACCAAAGCCAGCTGGTTTGGGAAGAGTGGCAATCGAAACAGGACGTTTCCAATACCTTTGCCACTTCTTCCGGTACACCTGCAAGCCTTTTAACTTGCTGTGCTTTTGCTGAATGTAATTCCTCTGGCCTGATCAGCTGCGCCAGCAATACCAGGCTGAGGATGCCGATTACGATTTTGAATTTGAGTTTCATGGATTATTTTTTTAATCTGATCAAAATTAGCCTTCAAAGCACCCAATACACTATTACAATCCTATGAGAGGGATAAATTTAGCCTTAAAGGCGAATAAACCGCTTTGAATAGTCCGATCTTTTTAAGACCTTGACCTCTAAAATCGAATAAATTATTCTGGCGATTTTTAACTAACCCCTATGTTAAAAGGACGATTACACCTGCTACTTTTTCTTACCGTAAGCATTATGGTAACACTGATCAGTTACCTTTCTTTCCGTTACCTTTATAACAGTGCTGCCGAAAAGTTATGGGCCAGCAAACTGGAATCGGGTGCAAGGGAAAGCAGGGAAATTGGACGCTTGCTTGAACAGCAGCTGCAAAGCGGACTTGCGCAGCAAAAGGTGATCCGCAACCTGCAGCAAAGCATAGAAAATACCGATACCCAGGGCGAGTTTATCTGTATGTATGATAAAAACGGAATCGAACTTTGCCACCCCAATCCGGCACTCATCGGCCAGAAAATAGCGGAGGACAATTCTATGCTTCAGTCCCGAAATGGATCAATACCTTTTAATGAAGCCATTGCGCAACAGAAAAACCTGGGTGGTACGCGGAGTTTTCCGGAAGCGAAAAACAGGAGTTCAGAAATCGTAAATATTTATCCGGTAAAGGGCAGCGACTGGATCGTGGCGGCACATGCTAATATCGAAGTACTACAGGCTAAACTATCGGGTCTCTACACACAGTTTATCATTTGTTTTTTAACCACTGCGGTCATTATCATCGGGAGCTGTTTAATGCTGATCAGGCAGATTTATGGCCGGTATGAAAAATCGGTTTCATTAGAGATCAGTACCTTAAATGAAAAAGTGAACACTTTGGCCAGCTTAAATGAACAACTGGCCAGATTGCAACAGGAAAATGCTGTAGTTTCGCTAAATCCAGATAAGGAAACTGCCCGAAAAAGGATGATTACCTATTTAAAAGACGAACTGATCCACCTTGATATCACTGAGATAGCCTTTTTCTTTTTCGATGGTGCTGCTGTTAATATCATTACGCACAATGGCAAAAGCTATACTACTGCGTTGAGCCTTGATGAGTTAATGAAACAGCTTGACGGAGATACCTTTTACCGTGCAAACAGGCAGTTTATTATTAGTCTTAACGCTATCAAAACCATTTATATCTATGGCAAAAACCAACTGAAAATTGTGGTCGCACCAGAGCCCGATGAAACAATATTGATCAGTAAAAACAAGGTATCCGAATTTAAAAAATGGCTTGACAGGTAATTTTTCAACAAAAAATACATTAATACATTTAACTTAAAAATGAATGCTTTAGGTTATTAATGGCACATTCATTATCTACGTCCAAACATCGATTTTGCCTGGAAATATCTAGTGTACTTATAGTATTATTTCAACCCTGTCTTGATATTCCGGCAAAGGTTGCCCAAAGATTGCCTCCTGTTTAACTGATAATTTTATATTTTATCTAAGAATGGAGACGCATTTCATTTAGAGCCTGTTTAAGATTAAGTAAAATTTATTTCGTATGCCAGTCTGAGCGTAGTCGAAGACAATTTTTTGTAGTTAAGAGAAGCAATCGACTTCGCTCTTGTGAGAAGCTAGTAGAAGTAATGTAATTGAATAAAATTTAAACAGGCTCTTAAATTGAGCATTTAATTTTACACATAATCTTCTAACTCCACTGATTATCAAACCGCTATTTATGATGTCAATAATTTAATAAAAATAGTTAATGAGTACTCAATCATTATTCTATATTTGCGCCCAAAATAAATATGTATATGAAATCAAAATTAACCCTCTTAATTCTTCTAGTTGCAGCTTTCGCCGCCTGCAAAAAAACTACCAATGTTGATGTGACACTTTCAACCAGCGGAAAACTTACCTATAGGCTAACTGACGATGCCGGCAAAGGATTGGCAAATGTAAAAGTATCTTTATTTGACCGCACCGATACTTATTATTCAAACTACAATATCCTGTTAGAAACCCGTTTAACAGACCCGAACGGTTTGGCTGACTTTGGAGACCTTAATCCAAACAATTACATGCTTGTTGCCGATTCTGCGAAAGTTAATAACGTAGCTTATCTGGTTCAGGAGTATGTTCAGGTGCGTACTGGTGCTGTTAAGGCTAAGGAAACAAAAGTAACCGATTATTCAGGAACATTTGCGCTTACAGTTAGATCTTACAATAATAATCAGCCTTTAAAAAACATAGGTGTGATTATAATCCCGTCAAATAAATTCAATTATGCGTCAACTACCGCTGCCAATTTAAAAGTTGCCGATTTTTCGGGAGTTACCAACGATACGGGTTTGATCACGTTCAAAATCCCTTCGAATAAGCAGTACTCCGTGTATCTTTATAATACGGTTACCAATGCTTCTTACAATTATAATAATAGCGTATCGGTACAAAAAGATGCTACGGTTAACTATTTAATGAATATCTATCAACAATAGTTTGATCGCAAACGCGCTTATTTTATAGCATATGAAATGTAAAATTATGGTCCTGTTCGGGCTGTTTATTTTAGCACTCTCCTGTAAGAAGATTACCAACGTTAAATTAGTTGATGGGGTAAATTCTGGCAAATTGAGTTATAAACTTGTAGATGATGCAGGGAAAGGTTTAGCTGGTATTAAAGTTTCCTTATATGATGAACAAGTGAGTTTAAATCCAGGTTTCCCGGCTCCAAATGCATTAATTAGTACAATAACTACAGATCAGGACGGCGTAGCTTATTTCTCTGACCTTTTACCTAAAAATTACTTTGTAATTGCAGACACTGTAATTGTCAATAAATTGAGGTACCGTACCAATGAATTTATTCAGGTTGTTGCCGATACAGATAAAAAAAAGAGCACTAAAGTTTCTGATTTTTCAGGCTTTCTAAACCTTACACTGATCTCCAGAAACGACTACAGAACTCCCTTAAAAAACATGGGAGTGGTTGCTTATCCCGTTAATGACATTAAACTTAATTCGGGTAATATTTTTGATGTGGTTAATTCCTCAACCCTTAAAGGGGTAACGGACGCTAACGGATTTGTATCGTTTAGAGTGCCTTCGGATATGACTTTCGATTTTATTGTATATAACCTGACAAACCGCAATCTTGGTTATGGATATGGCAGTTACAGTGTTGCAAAAGATACTAAAAGTAGCCCTACACTCTATTCGTATCCGTTTTAACATAATAATATTATCAGGTCAGGAATTTTAAAAAAAACAAAGGGCTGTTCGAAAATGATCGGGCAGCCCCTTTTTATTTCCCGTAAAAATATCATTTAACCTGTAAATAGTCGGCAGATCATATCTGGTTTAATTACCCTTAAACTTTTCTATAGCTTCGGGCGTTACCGGAGTAAAAAGATTCACCAGATTGCCATCAGGATCTCTTAATAATAAAGATTGATTGCCCCAGGGCATAATGGTAGGTTCCTGTACGATTGCGCTTTTTAAGGAAACCGCTAATTGTTCGAAACGCTGCTGCACATCATCAACCCTGAATTCGATAATCATGCTACAGTTTTGTGCAGGTTGGGCAACACTGTCGCCACCAAAAAATTGTAAAGTGCGTATGCTCCCAATGGCCAGGGTTGCGCCTGGGGTTTTTAACTCGGCAAAATCAGGCGTGTATCTGGTGGCTTTTAAACCTGTTACCTGTTCGTAAAAATTGATGAGAGTTTCAATCTGGGCCGTAATAATGCGGGTGGATATTAAATTCATTGCTAATTATTTTAATTGTGCAACGAAGGTATCGGCTGCTCATGACAACCGTTTGTCAGGGCTTGTAATTTTTTACTTTTTCCTGTACATATTCCTGAAGAATAAGTTGATATGGGGCCCTGATGTTGCGGTAAAATATAAAGGAATATTTCGTGTTGGCTTATCTGATATATCCTGCTCTGCTTTATCCCGATGAAAAATCGGGGATGCTGCCTCGATCAGTGCTATGAACTTAGGCTTGTGGCACAGAAAGCCGACATAGTAGCAGAAAATGACTCAACTAAACCTGATCGAACGAATGCCATTTTTCATGGCAGAAGGTAGAGCAGGAAGAAATTAAACTATGGAATACTGCAATTGCTTTCCTGATAATAAGCCATCAAATGTTAATGTTAATCATGATGCAGGTTGCACCAGTAGTATATTATATGAAAATATAGGCGTTTTTTTTTTGCGCATTGTCATTCGCTTTTTTAATTTAATGCTGCTTCGCTAGTGTACACTAACCTCCAGAGACTGGAATGTTAACCTATTTATTTACTGGTACTTATTTACATAATCCTGAAGTCCGCCTTTCATTCCTACACCTACGGCTTCAAAACGCCATTCTCCATTGCGACGGTAAATACGGCCAAACTCTACAGCAGTTTCAATAGAGAAATCTTCTTCCAGTTCATATTTCATAATTTCTACCCCATTGGTGTCTACAATGCGTACGAAAGAGTTTTTAACCTGCCCGAAGTTTTGCCTGCGTGCCAAAGCATCATGAATGGTTACCACAATGCACAATTCGCTGATCGCAGGGTTCACAACCGTAAGATCAACATGGATCGCTTCATCATCACCATCTCCCTCTCCTGTCAAATTATCGCCTGTATGGGTAAGGGCGCCATCCGGAGAAATTAAATTATTATAAAACACGAAATATTCATCAGCAATCAATTTCCGGTTTTCGCCAAGCATAAATACAGAGGCATCTAAATCGAAATCGTAACCGCTCGAAGCACTGTTGGTATCCCAGCCCAGCCCGATGGTAAATTTTGGAGCACTTAAATTTTCGCGTTGTCCTTTTTGAAGATTAATGGCCATGTAATAACAGGTTGAATTTTAATGCCCGCAAGCTAAAGTTAAATCGAGATTATTGCAATGCCCGGGAAAAAATATTGGGTATTTGTAAAAAGGTATGAGCAGCGATTGTTTTTTTGAAAATGCACGGCAGGTTTTCTTTGGGACGGCAGTCCTGCTATCTCTGTTAGTCCTCCCCCGATGAAACCTGTGAAACAAGCAAGCACTCAATAAAAACAACATAGACTATGCATAAATCGGGCTCCGGGCTAACCTGCTCTATCAGGTTTATTAAACAAAGGTTGGGTTTTCGTGGCGGAAATCCTGTGCCTGGTTCCGATTGGGCTGAGAATTTAGCTTCCAGAAGATATTTTTAGCCGCATTTTAGTCAATAGATACAAAGAAATCATTAATTTTCGGCAGATCTGTTCAACAAACATGATTTCTATCTAATGAAACTACAAAAGCATCCCCATAAAATATTTTTAATTGCGCTATTGTTTTTTTGCCAGCTAATGGCTTTTGGGCAAACAAAAAAAAAGAAACTCACAAGTAACACTAAACCTTTTGTGCTTGGCGTAATAGATGAAATACAATCGGGAGAACTGGCAGAGAAAAGAATCCTGAACATATACCTTCCTGAAGGTTATAATCAAAGCGACAGTACCAGATATCCGGTAATTTATTTGCTCGATGGTTCTGCCGATGAAGATTTCATTCATATTGCAGGGCTTGTACAGTTTAATAGTTTCGAATGGGTAAATCAGGTTCCAAAATCTATTGTAGTTGGCATTGCAACTGTTGATCGTAAAAGGGATTTTACATTTCCTACATCGATTGAGCGCGATAAGAAAAACTATCCTACAACTGGCCATTCCGATAAATTTATTTCTTTTATTGAAAAAGAACTTGAGCCTTATATTCAGTCAAAATATAAAACGAATACAAACAAAACCATTATCGGTCAATCTTTAGGAGGTTTGCTGGCTTCCGAAATTTTAATCAAAAAGCCTGATCTTTTTAATCGATACATTATTATTAGTCCAAGCTTATGGTGGAACAATGGTTCGTTGCTCAATCAGGATTCGAAAATCAGTGAAAGTACCTTTAACCAGCAAACCGCGGTTTACATTGCTGTTGGTAAAGAAGGACTAACGCCTACCGAAATTCCCAGGGTAATGGAGGTGGATGCAAATGTATTGGCCGAAAAGATAAAAGGTTTTAAAAACAACACTGTTAAAGTCTATTTCGATTATTTACCACAAGAGAATCATGCAACAATCATGCATCAGGCGGTTTCTAATTCTTTTAAGTTTTTATATCCCCTTTTGAAAAAAGAGTAACGCCAGCTCAGCGTCTACCTCAGGGAAATTGCTCTTAAAACATTTGCAAAAATTAATTAGCCACGGAAGCACAGAAATCACTGAGGAGATTAAAGTTTTTCCGTGTTTTTCGTGCTTCCGTGGCAAACATAATGCTTAGACATGCACAGAAAGAGGAAGAATTATCAGAGAAAAGTTAAAAGCGATTTCCCTGGCGTCTGCCTTTTTAAGGGACGGATATTCCATAAAAAATGGTAAAGCTATTCTCCTAGAATTAATGTTTTTAATGAAAAGAATAATTAAATTTTTAAATTCAAATAAATAAACGTTAATTAGACATTTATTTATTGTTATGAGCAACGCAAACTATGTAATTGGAGTAGATTACGGGTCAGATTCTGTCCGGTCTGTTCTAGTCGATACCGCAAACGGAAAAGAAATCGCATCATCTGTTTTTCTTTATCCAAGATGGCAGAAAGGTTTATATTGTAAACCCGCTGTTAATCAGTTCCGCCAGCACCCATTAGACTATATTGAAGGTTTAACCCACACCATAAAAGATTGCCTTGCAAAAGCCGGCGGTGCAGAAATTGCAAAGCTGGTAAAAGGTATTTCGGTTGATACAACCGGATCAAGCCCGGTTGCTGTTGATGCAACAGGTACTCCCCTTGCTTTAACCAAAGATTTTGAGGATAATCCAAATGCTATGTTTGTGCTTTGGAAAGACCATACATCAGTTAAAGAAGCGGCCGAGATTAATGAGCATGCTACAAAATTCACTACGAATTACCTTAAATATGTTGGTGGCATTTATTCTTCAGAATGGTTCTGGGCTAAATTGTTATATATCTTAAGGGTTGATTCAAGTATTAAAAAAGCTGCAGCGTCCTGGGTAGAACACTGCGATTGGATTCCATTTTTACTTTGTGGTGGAAATGATATCACAGAAATGAAACGCAGTCGTTGCGCTGCCGGGCATAAAGCACTTTGGGCAGAAGAATTTAACGGTTTACCTCCGGAAGATTTCTTTAGTAGTCTTGATCCGCTTTTAGCCGGCTTTAGAGATAAATTATTCACCGATACCTATACTTCTGATATTGCTGCAGGAACATTGAGCGAAGAATGGGCAACTAAACTGGGCTTAAGTACAGATGTAGTTGTTGGTGTTGGCGCATTTGATGCGCACATGGGTGCGGTAGGCGGACAAATTGAGCCTTACTACCTGAGTAAAGTAATGGGTACAAGTACCTGCGATATCCTCGTTGCACCTAACCAGGATTTAGATGGCAAATTGATTAACGGTATCTGTGGACAGGTTAATGGTTCAGTAATTCCGGGAATGGCAGGTTTAGAGGCGGGGCAATCTGCTTTTGGCGATGTTTATGCCTGGTTTAAGAACTTAATCAGCTGGCCGTTGAATCATTTATTGACCGAATCGGCACTAATAGATGAAGCTACAGCAATTGCTTTAAAAGAAGAACTGGAGGCTAAAATTATTGCCAATTTAAGTAAACAAGCTGAGGCTTTAGAAGATACTGATTATGCAGAACTCGCGATTGACTGGTTAAACGGTCGCAGAACACCGGATGCAAACCAGGAACTTAAAGGTGCGATAACCGGTTTAGGTTTAGGAACTGACGCACCACGCTTTTTCCGTGCATTAGCTGCTGCCACCTGTTTTGGTGCTAAAGCTATTGTAGATCGCTTTAAAGAGCAAGGTGTACCTGTAAAAGGGATTATCGGCATTGGCGGGGTAGCAAAAAAATCTGCCTATATCATGCAAATGATGGCCGATGTATTGGAAATGCCAATCAGAATTCACCGTTTCGAACACACCTGTGCATTAGGTGCGGCAATGTTCGCTGCAGTTGCAGCAGGTGTTTATCCGAATATTGAAGCAGCAATGGCAGCTATGGGAACAGGTTTTGAAAAAGAATATAAACCAAATATTAAAAAGCAAAAACTTTACCGCCAGCATTACCAACAATATTTGGGACTAGGCAGATACCTGGAGAAATACAATAAAAAAGATGTAAAACCTTATTTATCATGAGCAACTATCAGGATATAAAAGAACAGGCCTACCAGGCCAATATGCAATTGCCTAAATTGGGACTGGTGCTTTTTACCTTTGGTAATGTAAGTGCTGCCGACCGTGCAAGAGGGGTATTTGCGATTAAACCAAGCGGTGTACCTTACGAAGATCTATCGCCGGACAAAATGGTCATTGTAGATTTTGACGGAAATACAGTTGAAGGCAATTTACGCCCCTCATCAGATACCAAAACCCATGCGGTTTTATATAAACACTGGAAAGAAATTGGGGGGATTGTACATACACATTCTACCTATGGTACGGCCTGGGCACAGGCACAAAGGGCAATTCCAATTTTCGGAACCACACATGCCGACCATTTAACTGTTGATATTCCATGTGCGCCACCTATGGCTGATGAAATGATTAAAGGAAACTACGAGTACGAAACCGGTTTCCAGATTATGAACCATTTTGAAAGTTTAGGCCTGAGTTATAAAGAAGTCGAAATGATTTTAGTGGGTAACCACGCTCCATTTACCTGGGGCAAAACGGCCGATAAAGCAGTTTATAACAGCGCGGTTTTGGAAACTGTAGCACAAATGGCTTTATTAACCGAGCAGATTAATCCGCAGGCCCCAAAGCTGAAAGATTCGCTGATTGAAAAACATTATGAGCGGAAGCATGGTGCCGGGGCTTATTATGGACAGAGTTAGATTAGTCCACAGTCATGAGTCTAAAGTCTTCAGTCTTGAATACAGAGATAAAGTGGCATAAAAGTTTAAAGAATTAGGAAAGCAATTGTAGTGGTGCTGATTCCATGTTTGGTGGCTCACCAAACAATTTTTTAAATATTAACAATAGATTAAAATATTTAGCGATTTGCTTTGGAAAGCAATGGCAGCATCATTTAGGTTACAACAGTCCCGCCCCCGCTTCTGCCGATTGAAAAAAATCGGCATCTCGCTACGGTCGGGTTTAGTTGGCTAAAATTGTACTGCTATTGAGGATAAAACGGAAAGCAGAACTGCAGTAACCGATGAATACGGAACCTTGCTTTTCAAAAAAAGAATATGAATAATGTTCTATGAGGACATAGGCCACGGAAGAGAAAAACATTTCGGTCTGTGAGGACACATACCGAGGGGAATTGAATAAATTAAAAATAACATAGATAGTAATGATTGATTTAAAAAAATTACAAGTTTGGTTTATTACGGGTACGCAACATTTGTACGGTGAAGAAACCTTAAAACAAGTAGCAGAACATGCACGGCAAGTGGCTGATTCGTTAAACCAGAACGGAAGTATTTCTGTTTCGGTTGTGTACAAACCGATTGTAAAAACAACGGAAGAGATTTTCGAAACCTTGCAACAAGCCAATATTGATGAGAATTGTATTGGGGTAATTACCTGGATGCATACCTTCTCTCCGGCTAAAATGTGGATCAGGGGGTTGAATGTTTTGCAAAAACCGCTATTGCATTTACACACACAGTTTAACAGAGACATTCCATGGAATACCATTGATATGGATTTTATGAACCTGAACCAAAGTGCACATGGCGATCGTGAATTCGGTTTTATGGTGTCGCGTATGCGTAAAGATCGTAAAGTGGTTGTTGGTCATTGGCAGGATGAAGAAGTGGCTAAACAGATCGATACCTGGTGCAGGGCTGCTGCAGGCTGGCACGATTGGCAAGGCGCTAAATTTGCCCGTTTTGGTGATAATATGCGTTATGTGGCCGTTACAGATGGCGATAAGGTAGAAGCTGAAATGAAATTTGGTTTTGCAGTAAATACTTATGGCATAGGTGATTTAGTAGCAGTAATTAATGGAATTAGTGAAGATGATATTCAGACTTTGCTGAAAGAATATGATGCTACTTATGAAATGGCCGATGATTTAAAAGCTGGCGGTGCAAGACACTCATCAGTTTACGAGGCAGCTAAAATTGAATTGGGTTTACGTAAGTTTTTGGTTGATGGTGGCTTTAAAGGTTTCTCTGATACTTTTGAAGATTTACATGGTATGATTCAGTTGCCAGGGATAGCAGCACAGCGTTTAATGGCCGATGGTTATGGTTTCGCTGGTGAAGGTGACTGGAAAACAGCAGCTTTAGTACGTGCATGTAAGGTAATGGGTGCAGGTTTAGCCGGTGGTAATGCATTTATGGAAGATTATACTTACCACTTTGATCCGGCAAATTCGATGGTTTTAGGTTCACACATGCTTGAGGTTGATGCTTCTTTAGCGAGTGGAAAAGCCAGTTTAGAAGTTCATCCATTGGGCATTGGTGGCAAGGCAGATCCTGCCCGTTTGGTTTTTAATGTTGCCGGTGGTGATGCTTTAAATGCATCTTTGATTGATATGGGCAACCGTTTCCGTCTGTTAGTGAACGAAGTAAAGGCTGTAGAAGCTGAACATGATTTACCAAATTTACCGGTAGCCCGTGTATTGTGGAAACCACTTCCTGATATGAAAACGGGTTGTGCAGCGTGGATTTATGCAGGTGGTGCACACCATACCGCTTATAGTCAGAATTTAACCACTGAGCATTTATTGGATTTTGCCAATATTGCGGGTTTAGAATATGTAAACATTGGTGCTGATACCAAAATCAATCAATTCAGAAATGAATTGCATTGGAATGAAGTTTTTTATAAATAGTTTTTGATTAACTAACGCTCAATGTTCAGGCCGGTAATTTTAGGATTACCGGCCTTTTTTTATCACTTCCGAAGTGTTAACGGCTTGGTGAAATGGAAACTTCGGAAATCTTAAAGTATGTCTATTAAAATTACTTTGGGCGATAAAATCGCCTTTTCCGGGCATCCTCGTTACAAACGAGGACGATTTAAGATTTGTCTAGAACTGTCGTCATCTCGATCCGATAGCTATCGGATGAAGCGCAGCGAAATGGAGAGATCTAAAATAGATTTCTCAACTGCTTGTCGTTCATTTACCATTTACAGATTTCAGTAGAAGTTCGTCATTCCCGCGCAGGCGGGAATCTTAAAGCTTATTGCATTAAGATTATTCATAAGTTTCTCTTGTTTCAAAGGCATTCATGAGCACTCCGTGGTTCCCAATCAAGTTGGGAATGACGATTCTACCGACTATCAATTCACTAAAATTCCTCTTTTAATTATAAACATGAGGGTTATTCTATGCTAACCATTGCTTTAATCACCCCATTTTTTGGATCTAACCAGCTTTCAAACTCATCTTTTACTTCTTCAAACTTTACCTGGTGCGTAATATAATTGGTAGGATTAACCAAACCAGCTTTCATTGATTTTATCACATGCTCAAAATCTTCAATGGTGGCATTTCTGCTGCTCATTAATGTCGATTCGCGCTTATGAAACTCAGGGTGATTAAAAATCAAATCTCCTTTTTGCAATCCGATTAAAACAAACCTTGCCCCATGTGCCATATAATTTATAGCGTTATTGATTGCTTTTTGATTACCTGTAGCATCAATTACTACTGTTGGCATATCGCCATTGGTAATATCACTAAGTTGTTGCGTTACATCAGGTGAAAGGGCATTAACCATATATTCCACCTTCAGTTTATCTTTACAGAATGCTAAACGGTCTTCGTTAATATCTAAAGCGATTACATTGGCTCCGGCAATTCTGGCGAATTCCATTGTACCTAAACCAATTGGCCCCGCACCGATAACCAGTACAAATTCTCCTGGCTGAACATCTGCCCTGCGAACACCGTGTGCGCCGATGGCTAAAGGTTCAACCAAAGCAAGTTCATCATAACTCAATCCTTCGCCGTGTAAAAGTGTTCTGGATGGAACCTGTAAATATTCGCGCATCCCGCCATCTACATGTACCCCGCAAACCTGCATTTTAACACAGCAGTTGGGTTTATTCATCCGGCAGGCAATACATTCGCCACAATTAAAATATGGGATAAAAGTAACGGCCTCTCCTATTTTAAAACCATCTGCTCCATCGGCTTCAACCAATTCGCCAGATAACTCATGACCTAACACTCTTGGGTAATTAAAGAAAGGTTGGGTGCCTTCAAAGGCATGTAAATCAGTTCCGCAAATGCCAATTCTTTTAATTTTTATAATCGAATGGTCTTTTTTTAGTTCAGGTTTTTCCGTTTCTGAATATTCAAAGGTTCCAGGTGTGGTACAGGTAAGGGTTTTCATTTTTATTTTAATGATTGAATAAGAAAAATCGTCATCTCGACTGAAGCGCAGTGGAATGGAGAGATCTGCTTAGATAGATTTTGCTTCGCAGAGCCTTCGGGTTCTCGACTACGTTGCACTCCGCTCGAAATGACGTTGTAAGTGGATTAAGCGTTTGCCAAAGCTCTGTCTAAATGCACATAACCACCATCAACGTGAATAATCTGTCCGGTGGTATGGCTTGATTTATTCGACATTAAAAAAGCTGTCATATTTGCAATTTCTTCAGCTGTTGTCATTCTGTTTTCTAATGGAATTTTAGAAGTGATTTCTTTTAGCTTTTCTTCAGCATCATCCAAAGTTTCAATCCAGGTTTCGTAAGCGGGCGTCCAGCATTCGGCAACCACAACTGCATTTACACGGATTCCATATTTAAGCAACTCTACTGCCCATTCCCGTGTTAAGGCATTTCTACCTCCATTAGCAGCAGCATAAGCTGAAGTATTTCCTTGTCCTGTTTCTGCTGTTTTAGAGGTGATGTTTACAATTGCCCCTTTACTTTTAATTAATTCTGGCAGCGCGTGGTGTGCCATCAAATAATAATGCACCACATTTTTATGTAATGAAGCCATAAAGTCTTTATAATTTCCACTTTCTAAACCTACACCGTCATTAACACCTGCGTTATTCACTAAACCATCAATTCTTCCGAATTGAGCTACAATGTTTTTCACCACCGTTTCACAATCATCTGGGTTGGATAACTCAGCCACAAACTGCGCGGCTTTTCCTCCATTTGCAGTTATTGTATCAACTACTTTTTGATTGTCTTCTGCTTTTCTACCCACGATTACCGCAATTGCATTTTCTTTGGCAAACACTTCTGCAATACTACGACCAATGCCCTTTGCAGCACCAGTGATGATAATAACTTTTTCTTTTAATTGTAAATCCATGTTTTTTATTTTTTTTTTGTAGCGTCCCCCTGAACTTGTTTCAGGGTCTTCAGTGCTGATTAGATCCTGAAACAAGTTCAGGATGACGATACCGATTAGTTAATCATATTAATTATATCTGCTTTCCTTAATTCCGGCAATACTTTCAAATCTATTAATTTTCCACCTTTTAAAGTGCCTTCAACAGTAGTTTGATATGGCGCATAAAGTTTGAAATGAACATCCCAATCTTTTGGCCATGCCGGGCACAAATATATTTTTTTCCCATCAACTTGCATCAGCATTTCTTGTAAACCGATCATTCCCGATCCTCCCCAATTATGATCAGGCACCCAATCGAAACCTGGCCCCCAAAATGCAGGAAACCTCCTGCCTGAATCTTTTAATTTAGCGGTGGTTAGCTTCGCAGCCTCATTGGTTAAACCAAGCCTTGCCGCAAAAATATTGTCTTGTTTCCATCCGACATGACTACTGAATTTCAGCACGTCGGTGTCATATTTAAAAGTGTTCATCGCAGTGTCTAAACCAGGTTTACCAATTCCATAAGTGCCCCATGGATATACAGGATACAACTGCGGACTTTCGGTATTATTGATGCGCTCCCAAAGTTTAGCAGGAGAAATGGTAGCATGTCCATCGAAAGTCCTGAAACTTATTGGCGGAATGGTTTTCAGCATCGCTGTCCATTCGGTTTTATTAGTTTCAGACAAAGAAGGTTGTTCAATCAATCTCTCCAAAACCGTTTTTAAAGCTGCAATTGTAGAAGTGGAATTGTAAGCCATTTTATAGGTTTCAGCTGCAGACCCCGGGTATAAAACCAAATGACCATTGGCATCTAAAGCTTTTGCCCCACGTTGTTTGGCTAAATAGGTATAATGCTCTTTGAAAAAAGTAAGTGAGCTTTCAATTAAAGGAATGTACTTTTCTATATTTTTGCCGCCATATCTTTCGGTTTCCAAAATCATCATACAAAACTCCAATACAGTATCCCACTCGTATTCTAACCAGGCATTGTATTCCATACCCTTATTAAAATCGGCAGGGCGTTTCCAGCCATACTCAGCAGGATTTGGTAATCCGAAATTTTCTAATTGCTCGGTAAAACTTGCTCCCTTGTGTCCCCAGGCGGCTTCTGTTCTGATTTCTGCATTTTTCAACAGATCCAGATAAAAATCGAACTGAGGTTTCATCAGGTCAAAATCCCCGCTTTTTAACATGGGCCAATATACCAGGCGTTGGTTTTGAGCGGTATGCGTTCCACCACCCCAGTTCCTGAAATCGGGTGTATATTTTAATGTCGTGTCGGTTAATTGGGGGTCGAAAGTAAAAAGTCCGCCATTGAACTTCGTTGGGTATTTACCAAAAGCATTACAACCCAACATATATCTGAACAACTGGTAATTTCTAGCAGATTGATTTGCGGTTTCGTCTTTAGCATTGATGTAAATGAAACTTTTTTTCCAGTAAGCATTCCACCATTTTATACTGGCTTTTTGGTTATTTTTGTTATTTACAACATTTAAAGCTTTCTCCCATTCACTAATCGACGCCGTTTTTGATGTATTTAACTTAATGGTGATGTAATTTGAAGCAGAAGGTTTTTTACTTCTCAACATCCAGGCTTTAAATGGTTTACTTAGGTATATTCCGGTATAGTTTCCAGCAGGCACCATATTGTTGCCTTGCATAGAGCCTCCAAAAATGAGATTTTTTAAAGGGTTAAATAGATCAGCTTTCCTGTCCTCCAATCCTTGTTGTTTTACAGTAACATCGAATACGGTTTCAGCTTTGTTTTGATGATAGAATTGAACGGTGTTGTTTTTAAAAGCTATTTCGTCTTTAAATGTTTTAACAATACCCTGGGGTGCCCACTTATACGAATTCTGATTGTTCTCTTTGCCTTTTGTGATGCGGTCTTCGAAACGCCAGCTTTGGTAACTGGCTTGGGTAATTATTTTTTGGTTTGATTTTACATCAAGGTGGATTACCGGATTAAACACATCAACCCAGACCTTAATTTGAGCATTTAAGCTGCCATTTTTGCCTGAAATCTGAGCATAGCCATCTTTTAAAATCAATTCTTGTTCGAATGTTTTTCCTTCGAATGGATTTGGGCTTAAGCTCAGTTTTACGCGACCAAGTTTGAGTAAGGTATTATTTTCGTCGAATGTTCCACTGCGTGATAAGTAGAGATAAACATCACCTTTTTCTACCCAAAGGTTTAAGCCGATATCACCACCTCCTACGGGCATCGATTCTGATGAATTATTACTTTGTGAGGTCCAAATTATATTGTCTTTTTCTTGCGAAAAAGCATTTGTGCTTATCAACCACAAAGACACAAACACCAAGGAAAGAGTTGTTTTTTTTAGGTTTATGTTATTTAACAATATAAGGTATGTAAGGACATTTGAGCGCATGGTGCACATGCTTTGTGCTCTTTGTGCCTTTGTGGTTAATTTTATTGTTTGTAATATGTTTGACCACCTGAGAGCAGCTAAGCCAACATGCTTAATAAATTTCAACCATATAAGACATGTGAGGACATTTAAGCGCCTGGTGCACATACTTCGTGTTCTTTGTACCTTCGTGGTCAATTTTGTAGTTTCTAATATGTTTGACCACCTGAGGCACCTGAGAACAGCTAAGGTAGCATGATTAATGAATTTCAACCATATAAGCCATGTGAGAACACTTAAGCGCCTTGTGCACATACTTTGTATTCTTTGTGCCTTTGTGGTTAATTTTGTTGTTTCTAATATGTTTGACCACCTAAGGCACCTGAGAGCAGCTAAGGCAGGAAGCTTGATGAATTTCGACCATATCAGACAAATAAGAGCATTTAAGTTCTCAGCCAAAATATTTAGTGCTTCTTGTGTCTTCGTGGTAAAAATCATTATTCGATTATTAATTATCCCAGTTATCGGTACGGAAAGAGGAAACAGGCAAGCCATCATTTCCAAATAAGTCGCCGGTTACAAAATCTTTAAAGGCATAACGAACAGCAACAGGTACTTTAACTTCAGGAGCTGAAACCGTTATGCTACTACCTTTTATGGCCGCTTTTGCCGGATAAAATTTCTGATCGGCACCTGCAATTTCGAATAAAGATAGTTCTTTACCAAAAGAAGTTAACCCATTCGGTACATTTTGAAATTTGACTACAGCTGTATTCTTTTCTACCGTTAATGATTCGTAATTCGGACTTGCAAAACCAAAACCTTTTATACCATAGGTTTGCGCCAATGCAAGATAAGCCAATCTCTGTCCGCCTTGTTTCTTATTTGCCGGATGGATTGATTTTTCTTCGCCAATATCCAATAAAACAGCCATTCCGGAATTCGGTATTTTAGTTAAAGATTTGCGTTGTGCATCCCGTAAATAGGCTGAATTATATTTTCCACCAACATGATATGGCGGGAGCTGCGCGTAATTGTATGGTACAATTTGAGCATAGAAAAATGGAAAATCGCCATTATCCCAATTTTTACGCCACGAGGATACCATTGCCGGAAAAAGGTCTTCGTAACGGTCTGGTCGTTCATAGTTAGATTCGCCCTGGTACCAGATCGCCCCTTTTATGCCATAACCAATTACCGGATAAAGCATGCCATTGTACAGTGTGGTTGGTGTGCGGCTCACTTCTTTTATGCTATCTCCTTTTGAAGGAATCTTGATTTCTGTATACGGTTTTAAATCCTGGGGCGACATCCAGGCCTCAATAGTTGAACCACCGTAACTGTCGTTGATAATCCCGATTGGCACATTTAACATTTCGCTTAACAGAGAGCCGAAATAATAGGCTGTAGCGCTAAAATTAGAAACGGTTTCTGGCGCAGCTAATTTCCAATCAGACGGCTTGCTGTTTTCTTGTCGTTCATTGATTGAGGAGCGGGGAACGGTATATAACCTGATATTTTTATTCGCTGATTTTAAAATTACCTCATTTGAACCAATGATAGGCTGGCTTTTGAAACCTTTCATTGGCATTTCCATGTTTGATTGCCCTCCACAAAACCAAACTTCACCAATCAGGATATCTGTTAAAACGAGTTTTTCGCCATCATTGAGTTCCATTTCGTATGGTCCACCAGCTGATGGTGTTGAAACTTTGACTTTCCATTTACCACGCTGATCAGCAGTAACCGTATAATTTTGTTTATTCCAGGAAGTATTGATTTTTACCCTGGTTGACGGCTTGGCCCAGCCCCAAATGGCCACTTTGCTTTGTTGTTGCAAAACCATGTGATCGGTAAAGATGGATGCAGGCTTTACCGTGGCTGATGCAACAAGGCCACATGCGAGGTTTAAGAAAATTAAAAGTTTTAGTTTCATTTGTTATTATTTTTCATCACTTAAGACTCCCTAGTTTTAGTTACCATATAAGAAATTTAAGTTGTATATAAGCTCAATAGTATATTTTTTGTTTCTTATTTATCGACCACCTGAGCCACCTGAGCGCATCTTAGTTTATTACCTTATAACTATTAATCGCTATAACCTTATATTTTCTTACATGTCTTATATAGTAAAACATAAATATCATCTACTCACAGGCAACCAAACCGACATTTCCGAATGGCCACGGTTTCCCAAGGTAAAGTATGGTACCAGTTTTATTTCAGTGGCTGTATTTTTATCTTCAATCGGCCTGTACAACACATTTTTCCAGTTGTTTGGCTCTCCTATTTTTACGTTACCGGTCAGACTCATCATTTCGGCACCATGGTTTCTGTTTTTACTTTAAAACGATCGGCCCAAAAGCCTTTTGTCCAGGCTATATCAGCCATATTGAAACTACGTATTTGGCATATGGAGAATTTGATGTATTCACCAAAGCTTTATCCTGTGCTTTTAAATTTCCTATTAGAAAAAGCATCGCAACAGTAAATACCTGAATTAGTAAAGCCTGAGAGACAAAATATTTGTTAATATGAAGTAACTTTTTCATTGTTCTTCTGTTTAATTGAATTTTACCAGTATAATTTATTGCCAAAAGATTTTAAATTCTGAAGCGTAGGCAATGGCCTTATCATTATTTTATTTGTGTACTTATTTGACTCTTTTGTAGAACCTAACGGAGTTGTAGTTGCTGTTTTCACTCCAGACACAAGATCAAACACGGTCTCGGTTGTCGAATTTTGCCCATCATATACTACGCTGGAGATTTTAATCAATTGGAAACTTCCGTTTTTATAGATGAATTTATGTTCAAATCGGACATCATTTTTTTCGGAGTTCATTAATAAATACCCTCCTTCAATAAAAAAATATGGTATTGAATTCTTAGTATGTATGCCGTTTATGTATTGGGGTTCAATTACACTTGTTGAAGAGAAAACCAATTTAAATTTTTTATTGGGCTGTTGAAAAAATATTTGCAACCTCAAGGGAACGGATGCATCGATGGTATCCATTGTTATTACGGTTTTGTCAGCTAAACCATCTTTATTTAAATCACCTTTTTCTAACCTGATCTGGACATTAAAATTATCCTTTGCTTTCTTTTGTTGCGCGAAAACAACAGTTTGAACCAAAACAAGAAATAGTACAATTATTTTTTTCATTTATTTGAAATATTTAATGCTCAATTATTCTTCCACTTGTATCACTACCGGACCTAATAAGCCCGCAGGATTTAAAGGTTTACCTTCTAACCGGAAAGGCGCAGTTGTTTTGGTAATTCTTTTATTTTCAGGCAATTTACTATCACCTATTAAACGATTAGCCCAGGTATTGGTCACTTCAATCGTAATTTGATTTTTACCATTTTTGATGGCTTTACTAATTTCTAAACGATGCAGAGCAGTCCACAAAGTACCACAATTTATACCATTGATTTTAACTTCTGCAATGCTGGAAAACGCTCCCAAATCAAGCCAGATTTTACCTTTAAGATTTCCATTAAAGATGAAGCTTTTGCTATATACAGCAGTTCCCGAATAATATTTAACCAAACTATCTGTATTTAATGTCCAATCGGTTAATTCATTAAAAATGACAGGTTTTGATGGGCCCGCATATGCCGTATCGAATTTTGCCTGCCAGTTTTTGGAGATATCAATATCAGTTTTTTTGACCTCTTTTGCTTTCGCATCCCTTAGTTGCTTCTCTGCGCTTTGCGAATTGGGTAAATAAACACCTGGCGTATCTAAAACCACAAAGATTGATTGATTTGCATACATGGTTAAATTTAATCTTGTTCCGGCAATAGTGTCGTTGAGTTTATCGGGTTTAACCCAGGTATTGCTTACTGCATCATAAGTCTGTACAGATTTTTTACCCCTTCTTAAAGTTAAAAAAAGTTCTCTTTTTCTATTTTCCTGATTAGTGATAAAATAAATCTCCTTTTCTCCATCAATTCTATGTGCATAACCTATACCCTTTGCATAATTTCCCTTAGCCTTGTCATCTGTTAAGTCGCTTACCTCTAAATCTCTTCCTAAACCTAAGGCATCAAAAGTTTCTCCGTAGAACGGTGCTTTAAAAACCTGACCTAAACCTAAATCTTTCTTATAAACTGGTCGACCATTATTTTTATAAGACTCAAAATTTCCCTCCCAAATCTCTTCTACAATATTATCAAAAATAGTTTTTTTAACTTGCTTAATTTCAGATTGATACAATGGCTTATCTCCAATAATTACTTTAGCACCAGCTTTAATCAATTCCAGCAGTTTTTTAACAGTGCGATAACTCATATACTGATAATTCGGATTCATTTTCATGTTGCCTGGTATTATCAAAATTTTATATGAGGCACCGCTTTCGAAAACCACATTACCATCTTTTACTGTTGCGGTATTTAATACGTCTGGATTAAAACTATCATAAGCGTAGCCACGTAAAGGATTTACCCAATTTTCCGGACCGGCCATGTTTGCAGAATGGGTTACACCGGAAGGAATTTGCCTTAAAGGTTCACCAATATTGGCAAGTCGTTTCTGCTCTGCTTCTACTACATCTACGCCAAAAATGCCGGGTAAGGTTTCAACCAAACGATCAGGTAATACGGAACGGCGTGGCAATTCCTCACCCGTAAAAACGGCAATATCGACAATTGGTTTACCCTGCTGAAGTAAATTTTGAGTACGTTCTGCATATTCTATCCATGCTTTTCCCGCTTTCCACCAGGTTTGGTCACGTTGGAAATATAGGCCAACCCCATCTAAAGTCATTCCTGGTTTGCGACCAGTCCAGGGGTTGTGTGTAAAAACATGATATACCAATTTATTGATCCCTAAGGCATAATTACGATCCTGTAGCGTTTTCATATTTGCCGGGTTTTCATTCCAGTCCATTCTGACTGTTGTAAAAGCCTCTGCCTGGATAATGTTTTTCCCATAAATATGTGCGCCAGAAATGGCATCCAACATATCATTTGGTTTGTCATGCGTGGGGCTATTTAACCAAAATTCGCCCATTGGGATATCGACAGTTTTGTAATGCATTAAACCATCACTCATCATCGTTGGTGCAATACTTTCGGCAGTAAAGGTTACACCTTTCTCTTTTGCCAACTTGGCAAGCGTTTTATAAAACTGGTCTACAACCAATTCTGAGATCGTTTTTCGAACATCGTAAAGGAAATTTTCGGACACGAATACATTCTCTACAGGTAATCCGGTCATGATGGGTAAATAAGGCGTTAAATCGTAGCCCCTACGCTTTAAAAACTCGGCTTTAAATACCGGTGACCAATTCTGACTGCCGCATTCCCAGCTGTCTACATGAAAAACGCTTAAAACTTTTTTAGCGATTTCTGGTCCGCCATGCTTTAATGCCTCCCCATACCAATTCTTGAACTGTAATTTTACGGCTTCCGGATTAAATTTATCACATTCCAATCCTTTTCCACCGCCACCAGTTGCATTGGTATGTCCTGTTGAAGTATGGCCAATTCTTAAGATTGTCCAATTGCCTTTCTGCGCTTTCCAATTTAAAGTTCCGTCCTTATTTAATTTATCTGAAAGATTAATAATTTTATTCAACGGCACACATAAATTCTTAGCAATTTCAGCGTCGATACTTCTTTTACTCACCCGCCAAACAGAACCGTTTTTACCTTCAAACTGATTGATCTTTGCTTCTGATGATAACTCCAGATTGACCAGTTTTAACGATGGCTTCCATTTGGCCGCATCCAGATCTTCTGAACCTGGTTCAGATTCCTTTTTATCATAAATAAACCTGAATAATTTGGCGGTGGTAGGTACAATGGAATGGGTAACATCTTCATCAGTATCCTGCCAGCCATGTCGTGGGGCTTCCAACCTACCTATGGATCGGAAATTTTTCCCATCATCACTTACCTCGAGAGCCAAACGTTGCGCCTGATAATTATTTCCGCTGACTTTAATGCTTATGGTTCTGCAGGTAAAGGGCTTTGCAAATTCATATTGAATATAACATGGCTCATTTGAACCAAAGTTTTTCTTATTCTGTGGCTGAATGAGGCCCGTGGCATCAGCTCCATTGCTTGTAGTAATTTTTGGAATAACAGTTGTCGTAGAGAGGTTTTCACCAACGGGAGACGGATATGCATAAACTGCTATATCCTTATAATAATTTTCTTTTGATTCTGGTTGAGGTAAAGTGATTTTACTATTTGAATTACTGATGTTTATCTTAGACCACACCACTCTTTTCATGGAAAGTTCTGGTGTAATCCACGGTCCACCAGCTAATGCGAAACCATCGCTCACATGCATGCCTAATTTCAAACCTAAACGTTTTGCCTCGCTCATGGCAAATTCAACCATTTTCCACCATTCTTGTGTTAACTGAACTGCAGGTAGCGAGTAAACCGGTGTTTTATCTGGCCCCTGGATACTCATTAAATAAGCACCTGCTATGCCATTTGATTTCATCGCTTCAAGGTCGGCAGTGATACCTGCTCTGGATACCGCTCCTTTAACCCAATACCAAAATACCCAGGATTTAGCATTTTCATTCTGTTGCGCATCAGCATTTAACGCCAGGAAAAAGCTTGACAACAGCACAGATACCAGAATTTTACTAAACCTCAATTTCATTTTTTAAAAATTTATGGTCATGCCCAGGGGTGTTTTTACTACCCGAAGCAATCTTTCTCTTCAACAGAAATACTTTTACTAAAAATATAGATAGACTTTATTTTACTAACGTAATGACCAACTTATATTATTTGTGTGCGATTTTATACCCTCTTAAGCCGAAATAAAGAATAACCACAAAACACACCAATGGAATGCTGTAACCGATCTGAATATTATCGCCATACATATCGATTAAACTTCCCATTCCAAATGGTAAAATGGCTCCGCCCACAATCGACATAATCAACCATGATGACCCTGGCTTGGTGTCGTCGCCGATTCCCTCTATTCCTAACGCAAAAATGGTTGGGAACATAATCGACATAAAAAAGCCTATTGCACCCAGCGCATAAACCACGTAAGATCCTTTGCCTAATATGGCTACCAAACACAATAAAATAGAGATTACCGCATAGATAGCGAGCAGCTTATTCGATGACACAAACTGAAGAATCGCGGTTCCTGCAAAGCGGCCAACAGTAAATAATAACCCATAAATTGCCAGATAAGATGCAGCTGTTTTCTCGTCAAACCCGCCGCCTTGCTGGGCCATTCTAATAAAAAAACTGGTTACGCAAACCTGCGCGCCAACATAAAAGAACTGAGCAACAACTGCCCACTTTAAATGTTTGTGTCGTAGTGAACCGAAAAAGCTTCCCTTTGCTTCACCATCAATGCTTTTCGTTTTAATTTCCGGAAGATGAATAAAGTAGAATATTGCGGCTATAACTAATAACACTATTCCAAGCGTAATATAAGGTGTTTTCACCGACGCGGCCTCTTCAAGGAAGTAGTTATTTCGGCTAACTTCAGTCATCGCAGCCAGCTCTTCTTTTGTGTGCGATTTACCCGACAGGATAAACAATCCGCCAATCATTGGTGCAACCATTGCAGCCAATCCGTTGAAAGATGCAGCCAGATTTAATCTGCTTGTTGCTTTTGCAGGATCGCCCAATACGGCAGCGTAAGGATTTGCTGAAGTTTCGAGCATGGTTAAACCGCAACCAATGATGAAAAGTGCGATCAAAAATGTGATGTAGGACAGGTTGTTGGCAGCTGGTACAAATAAAAATGCACCAAAAGCAAAAGCAAGTAAACCCGAGATCATGGTTGCTTTATATCCCCATTTTTTCAAAATCATTCCGGCTGGAATAGCCATTAAAAAATAAGCGAAGAAAACAGAGGTATCAATCAACGTTGATTGTTTATTATTTAAATTACAGGCTTTTTTTAAATGGGGAATCAGAATCGAATCGAGGTTATGCGCCATTCCCCAAAGGAAAAACAAGCTGATTACGAGTATAAATGGTAATAGATACTTCTTTCCTGATGAGGGATCGCCGTCGGTTACAATTTCTGGTTGTGTGGTTATTGGTTCATTAGTCATTGGTTCATTGGTTTAGTTCTATAGTTGGTTAGCTTAATAGTTGATTGGTTCATTAGTCATTGGTTCATTGGTGTTGTAATCATGTCTGGTAAACTGTCGCTATAGGCACCCAGACGAATGAACTATTGACCGTTGAACTAATGGACCTTTTTCACGACTAAGAGATGATCGCAGACTAATACCACTTCTCCGTGTTGGTTAATGATTTCTACGTGTTCGGTTATAGTACCATATTCCGGTCTTTTGCTGTCTCCTTTTTCAGAAATGGTAATTTCGGAGTGAATGGTATCTCCAATAAAAACAGGTTTTACAAAGCGCAGTTTGTCGTATCCTTTACTCATGGCCTCCGGATTAATTTCTGATGCGGTTAAACCGATCCCAATGCTAAAAATCATGGTTCCATGTGCGATTCTTTGTTTGAACGGTTGTGTAGCACACCATTCTGCATCCATGTGGTGAGGGAAGAAATCGCCGGTATGACCTGCGTGAACGACAAAATCAGTTTCTGTTATTGTGCGACCTAGCGTAACACGTTTATCCTGTAATTGATAATCTTCAAAAAATGTTGATTTGAAATACATAGTTTTAGTTTCTTATAAGCGATACAATCGCTTTTCTCATACATCCTCGTTACAAACGAGGACGATTTAATTTTATAATTCCGTCATTGCGAGTTTTCGATTTTTCATCGAAACGAAGCAATCTTTCTCGCAAAATAGATTTCTTCGGTAATCTTAAAATTTGTTTATTTTGTATACATAATTTGCTTATCTAGGCGATATAATCGCTTTTCTCGTACGTCCTCGTTATAAACGAAGACGATTTAATTTATAATTCCGTCATTGCGAGTTTTCGATTTTTCATCGAAACGAAGCAATCTTTCTCGCAAAATAGATTGCTTTGGTAATCTTAAAAATTTGTTTATATGAAATGCATAATTTTGCTTTTGTAAGCGATATAATCGCTTTTCTCGTACATCCTCGTTATAAACGAAGACGATTTAATTTTATAATTCCGTCATTGCGAGTTTTCATCGAAACGAAGCAATCTTTCTCGCAAAACAAATTTCTTCGGTAATCTTAAAATTTGTTTATTTGAAATACATAATTTGCTTATTTAAGCGATACAATCGCTTTTCTCGTACATCCTCGTTATAAACGAGGACGATATTCTTATTTATTTAATTGCTCCTTCACTTTAACGCCTCCAATATCACTCGATTTATACGCGCTTTCTACCACAGCCATGGTTTGAATCACATCCTCGACACTAGTATTTAAAACATCGCTTGAACCTTCATTATACCGCATTAAATTGGCCATCGTGCCGATAAAAGCCTCTGGAAACCAGGAGCCTTCCAGTTTTACAGTTTGCCATTCTGATGATTTCCCCTCTTCTACAATGCAATATTCAAAAACATCAGGTACACCATGCGGATAATCCATCAATAAACCAATCTTCGCTACAATCGCACCTTTGGTTCCCTCCCATTTAATATAACTTTCCTGGTGGTTTGGACCGAAATCGTGATCATGATTGGTGTTAATCACCGCATGCATGGTATCTCCATAATCGAATAAAATGGTAGAACGGGATGATGACAAACTTTTAGCCGGATGTTTTAATGTTTTAGCCAAAATACTTTCCGGATTACCCAAAAACGAACGGATTAAATCTACATAATGAATGCTGTGGTACTGAATTTCTAAACGCGGATGAATAATTACATGAGGAAAAATCTCCCAGGGCGTTTTAATCGTCACCCGAACCTCCATATCGTACAGTTCGCCTATTAATCCTTCATCGATCAGGTATCTTGCAGCACTTACAAATGGTGCAAAGCGCAACTGAAAGTTTATAGCTGCCTTTAAGTTTTTCGACCGGCACAGATTGAGGATTTCCTTTGCCTGTGTAAAATCATCACCCATTGGTTTTTGGATCAGTACGGCACTTCCATCAGGCAACTGTTTTAGCGTTTCAATATATTGTTCGGGCATGATGGTTAGATCATAAACTGCGTTTGCCGGAGCCAGCTTTACAGCTTCAGCAACCGAATTGTAAACGTTCGGAATGCCGAAAGTATCTGCCAGTTTCTGCGCCCTTTCTTTGGTTCGGTTTACAATGCCGTGAACCTCAAAACCTGCAATTTTATAGGCCGGAAGATGCGCATCGGCCACAATGCCACCTGCACCAATGATGATGATGGGCTGTTTGCTTTGTGGTAATTCTGGTTTATATTTTATATCAATGCTCATTTGTCAATTTCGTTAATCTGGTTTTGTGCCAGTCGGATCAATTCTTCGGTTGATTGATCTGTATTTATGGCCTGCAAAACCATCTGATCGATTATTGCTGCAATTGCAGCCCAATTTGTTTTTTGTGGTAACATATTGGCTACTTCATGTAAAGCTTCGAGTTTATGATAGTATGGAATGATTTGATTGATTTCTTCATCTGTCCAGGTTGAAATCCGACAACCAATTCCGCCTTCTAAGGTGAGCTGTTTATCCTGTTCCCTGCTTAGGGCAAAACGAAGAAAATCGTATGCGATATCTTTGTTTTTACTCCCCCTGGCAATGGTGTAAAGCCAGTAAACATTTAAAGAAGCTGATTTTTCATTAATGGCTGAGGGTAAAAGTTCAACATCAATTTTGCCTTTCACTTTTGAATTTGCATCTACTTCGCACATGGCTGCAAAACCAAACCAATTGATCATCATTGCAGCTTCACCTTGCGAAAACGCAATTCCTGCAGCAACAGATTCGAATTGTGCTGATTTTGGGTGAACAGCGGTTTTGTCGTTCACTATCGTGCGGTAGAAATTAAGCCCGTCAATTGCCGCTTGGGTATTGATCTGGATATGGCCATGTTGATCAACCAGGCTTCCACCCCTGGTCCACAATTGCAAACAAAAATCAAAAACAGTATTATGGCCATCAGGATAACAGGCGAAGATACTTCCGTAAAGATTATCCTGAGGACGGTTAAAGAACCTGGCAATCTGATGAAAATCTTCCCAGGTTTTCGGTACATCTAAAATCTTTCCATACTGCGCTAAATAGTTGGCTTTTTCAGTTTCGCTTTCAAACAGATCTTTGCGGTAAATGAAACATTCAGGCCCATCGTGAAAAGGCAGCCCTACTACTTCCCAGCCAAAACGCTGTAAACTTAGCAGCGACTTGCTCCACCCTCTCGGAAAATCGTCGGGTTTATTTTTATTGATGTAAGGATTTAAAACTTCAAAATCATGATTGGTATAACCTTCTAAAATCCAATCGGTGCTGATGTGTGCAATATCGAAATCGCCTTTGGCTAAACCTTTTTGGGTAATGGTACTGTCGTAAAGCTCGTGTAAATCCATCACCACCATTTCCAACTTTAGTTTGCAACCCGAAACTATACAATATTGATCCCAGAATTTCTGCATGGCAGATTCAAAAGGGGCAAATTTACGGACGGCTATTCTGAAAGTTTCTACCTGGTTATGCATTTGCAGTTGTATGCTGTGTTATAAATTCTTTGATAATTTTCTCATTATCCTGTCCTAATTTAGGCGAGCCTTTTGATGAGGTAAGCAACTCACCATCAATCCGGATCGGGCATCTGGTGGTTTCATATTTGTAACCATCGATCATTTCCACTTCCTGAATCATGTTCAACACCTTAAACCCGTCGTGCGCCATTAGCGCATTCCAGTTTAAAACATCGGCACACCAGATATCTGCCGGTTCCAGTATGGAAAGCCACCTTTCGGTGGTGGCCGATAGAAGATGATTGGCTAAAATAGTTTTAATCTCATCCCGTTTATCAAACGCTTCGCTCACTTCAACGTAATCTTCCAGCTGCTCGCATCCGAGCAAATTGCCTAACTGTGGAATTGAACCCATTGCCAGGGCTAAATATCCGTTTTCTGTTTGATAAATCCCATAAGGAGCACCTAAATATGCGTTTGCATTGTTCTTTTTTGAGCGTTCGGGTAAGCATCCACCATCATTCATAAAGGTGCTAATGGTTTCGAACTGAAAATCGTAAGCCGATTCCATCATGCTTACTTGTACCAATCCGCCTTCATTTTTTATGGCTTTTCGATATAAACAAGCTAAAAGTCCTTGTGCTAAATGCGCGCCAGCCAGCATGTCTACAATAGATAACCCCATGGCAACAGGACCGCTATCGGCATTTCCTGTTAAAGAAGTTAGGCCGGTAACCGATTGTAAAAGTAAATCCTGACCTGGCTTATTTTTCCATTCGGTAGCGGTTCCATAACCTGATATTTCACCATAAATAATTGCAGGATTTAAAGCGATAACCGATTGATAATCGAAACCTAAGCGTTCCATCACACCTGGACGGAAGTTATGAATCATTACATCTGCTTTTTTTAGCAGTTCGCGAACCATTTCGCAATCTTCTTCGCTTTTTAAATCAACTTCAAAGCTTTCTTTGTTTCTGTTGATGGCATGAAAAACTGATGATTCGCCATTCATAATCAGGTTCGAAGTATAAAGTGTGCGGCAGATATCGCCAATACCCAAACGTTCAATTTTGATTACGCGCGCACCCATATCGGCGAGGCGCAAACCTGCCGATGGTCCAGAAAGAAACTGGCTGAAATCGATAACTAAATAATCTTCAAGCGGTAGCATAATTTTATTTTTTAAATTTCGCACTACGTCATTGTGAAGCACGAAGCAATCTTTTATCGGTCGTCATTCCCAACTCGATTGGGAATCGTAATGCAATAAGCCTTAAGATTCCCGCCTGCGCGGGAATGACGACTAAGTTTTTTATTTTAATTCAAACTCTTTATTAATCTCTGCCGTATTTCCTCCAAGTTTTGGTGCGGCTTTACTAGCAAATAATTTTTCGTTATCCAAGCGGATCGGGCTCACGGTTGTCTTTATTTTTTTGCCATCAGCTAAATCTAACTCCTGCTCAATCTGTAAACTTTTATAAGTATTCATGGCTGTAGCAGTTTGATAACTCAGTACTTCTGCGCACCAGATACCATGACTTTCCAAAAGATCAACCCAATGTTTTGTATTTTCCTTTTTAAACGTTGCAGCTAAGCGAACAATTAACTTATCGCGGTTTTCGAAAGCCGATCCTGCTTCTATATATAGATCAGTAATATCGCAATTAATGATTGCACAGATATTTGGAAGATTACCCATTGCCATTGCAATATAACCATCGGAAGTTTCGTACATGCCATAAGGAGCGCTTAAATAAGCATGCGCGCTTCCTTTTGCTCCGCTTCTATCGGGTAATTTCCCGCCATCGTTCAGGTAAGTGGTTAATACTTCAAATTGTACATCTAAAATGGATTCCAACAAACTCACCTCAACCAACACACTTTTATTGGTTTTTGCCCTTTTGATTAAAGCGCCCATAATACCTTGCGCCAAATGGTTTCCGCACATGATATCAGAAACAGAAAGTCCGAAAGGCACTGGTCCGTCTACGTCAACTCCTGATAAAAAAGCAAGACCTGAAACGGATTGAACCAATAAATCCTGACCTGGTTTATTCTTCCAAGGTCCTTCATTGCCATAACCGGTTACCATACCATAAACAATTTTAGGGTTCACCTTTCGAACTGTTTCATAATCCAGGCCAATTTTCTCCATCACACCAGGACGGAAATTATGCGTCATCACATCGGCCTTGCTGATTAATTTTTTTAATCTTTCTAAATCTTCAGGATTCTTTAAATCTGCAGCATAACTCTCTTTATTTCGGTTTATCGTATGAAAAAGTAAACTATCTTCATCTATAAAAAGATTTTTAATGGATAGTTGCCTGCAAGCGTCGCCGGTTTTTGGACGTTCAATTTTGATTACACGTGCGCCTAAATCGGCCAGTTTTAAACCAGCCGACGGACCTGCCAGAAACTGGCAAAACTCTAAAATCAAAAGTCCTTCTAACGGCTTGTTCATGATAATACTAAACTTTTAGATTTTTGATATAATTCATTCATCGCTGTTAAAACCTGTATTTCATCTCCACCGTTCATTAAATAATCACGCACCACATCTCCTGCATGGTCTTGAAAATACATTGAACCATGGTAACGTGGGCGGAGAAAAGCTCTTTGTAAGGCAGGTAAAGTATTCCGAAAATAATGCTGACTCTGACGGTTTACTTCTTCGTTTTTCCAGGCCGCTAAATGCCCCGGTTGACCACCGCTTTCAAAAAACAAGGTGGATTGACAAGCTGGTGAACCCACAAATGCTACATATTTGGCAGCCATCTCCAATGCTTCGCATTTAGCAGAAATGGCTAAACCAGTTCCGCCTAATGTGCTTCTCAGATTGGTTTTGCCATCTAAAGAAATCATATCGTGAAAATGCAAGGTTTTGCGTGCATAACCGTTACGCGAGTAGTTTGAATAGCCATAAGCGAAAGGGCAATATGCAATTTCGTCGTTTAAAGTCATCGCTTCATACACCTGAATGGGGTTTCTGTTGAAATTGGCTTTATCCATTTTTGAAGCCAATTCCCGGTACATTTTCAAAACCTTAATACCTGTTTCAGTGGAAACCACTTCCTCATCATTTTGGCAGGGATCTTCACCTAAAGAACAGCAAAGTGTATAAAAATTCATTAATACATCAATCGGAATACCTGCAAAGGCAACTAAACCTTTATCGGCAAGTGCCAATAAATCATCAAAAGATTGAGGTAGTTGTAGTCCTTTTTCAGCAAGCAAATCAGGTCTTGAAGCAGCTACAGGAGTTGCCGCATCTATTGGTAAGGCCCATAAATGACCCTCATAGAAGTAACTTTCGTAAGATTGTCCAACAGAATTTTCTTCCTGGCCTTTTAAATATTCCGGAGAAAGGTAAAGATTCAAAGGCACAATTGATTTTGTTTTGGCAGCAAAACCTGCCCAGGGATGATCGATTACCAACAGATCAAATCGTTCTGCCAATTCCTGGATTGAAAAATCAGCAAATTGCTGTAAACTTCTTTTTTCCCAGCTGATGTTTACATTTGGGTGTAATTCTGAAAATCGCTGCGCCGTAGCCACCATCGGCAAAAGCCCACGACTGTGGTTCCAGGTTATTCCTTTTAAATTAATTGTATTCTCCACTTTATTTGCAATTAATGGTTGGTGTATCCACCGACCATGTTTCTATTTTACTTATTATCGGTTGGTGAGACACCAACCGATAGGTTTTAAGTTTATGGTTCGTGGGGACACGAACCACGGCCAAGGAATCAAGTTTTTTTCCCTCTAATGGTTGGTGTCTCACCAACCATGTTGTTTTTGTTTCGGTTGGTGAGACACCAACCGATAGAATCATTTCTGTTATTCTATTTACCTGTTTTTATAATTATCGATGAAGGCGACAAACCAGCTGATGATGCCGTTAGCTTAATCGTTCCCGTTTTTTCTGTTGACTGTACTATAGCTAAACATACCCCATGAAAAGCCTTGCGGTAATTGGCTTTAAAAGGCTCTAAACTTGCCTGAAAGCCATTATCAACGCCAGCGATAAAGCCAACTCCATCTAGTTTAAAATCAACCAGATTATCAGCATCCGGCACTACATTTCCGGCAGCATCTAAAATGCGGACAGTAACAAATGACAGATCTTTGCCATCGGCTTTGATATTCTTCCGATCGGCTATTAATTCAATTTTTGCCGGCTTTCCTGCGGTTTTAACTTCCCGCACTAAAATATCTTTCCCGTTTTTACGTGATACCGCTTTTAATGTTCCAGGCTCAAAAGGCACCTTCCAAAGCACGTGTAAATCATCACCATGTTTTGATCTTTTACCTAAGGATTTTCCGTTCAGGTAAAGTTCTACTTCATCTGCTTTGTTGTAATAAGCCCATACTTCAACTGATTTCCCTTGTTTCCAGTTCCAGTGAGGCAGAATGTGTAACACTGGTTTATTCGTCCACTCGCTCTGGTACATGTAATATGAATCTTTCGGAAAACCTGCTAAATCGACAATGCCGAAATAAGAACTTCTGGCCGGCCAGGGATATGGAAGCGGTTCACCCAAATAGTCGAAACCTGTCCATACGAATAAGCCAGCTACATGATCATATTTTTTAGCTGCTGCCCAGGTTTCTTCATGTGTGGAACCCCAATATGCCGAAACATTATCGTAAGCAGATGCCGACCATTCCTTATTGCCTTCGGTAAACTTTGTTTTTCCGTCTTTAGGCCAGCGGCGGATCGTATCGGCTGTATCATAAAAACCCCTGGTTTCTAGCGCAGAAGTAGTTTCCGTTGCTAAAAATTTGACTCCTGGATAATTTGTAGGGAAGTCTTTATACAGTTTGTGATTGTAGTTTAATCCATAAATATCAAGCGCATTGGCCTGGTAGATAAAATTCTTTTCTGCTTTTGTTTCGGTTAGTGCTGAAATTACCGGACGGGTTTTGTCCAGATTTTTAACAATACCCACCAATTCTTTGGTAAGTGCCACACCCGTACTATCGAACTGTTCGCGGATTTCGTTGCCGATACTCCAAAGAATAATAGATGGGTGGTTGCGATCGCGTTTAATCATGTCCTCCAGGTCGCTTTTGTGCCATTCAGGAAAATTTAAGTGGTAATCGTTTTTGGTTTTCTTTTTCACCCACATATCGAAAGCTTCATCCATCACAAGGAAACCCATTTTATCGCATAAATCTAAAAACTCAGGAGCTGGTGGATTATGAGCGGTACGGATGGCATTTACGCCCATTGCTTTCATTATTTCCAGCTGGCGTTCCATAGCCCGAACATTTACTGCAGCGCCTAAAGCACCTAAATCATGGTGCAGGCAAACACCCAAAATCTTCATTGCTTTGCCGTTTAATGAAAATCCTTTTTGTGCATCGAAGTTAAATTCCCGGATTCCAAATGGTGTAGTATAACTGTCGATAATTTTTCCATCGGCCTGCATAATCTCGGTAACCAGTTTATACATAACCGGCCGTTCAACCGACCATAATTTGGGATTTGCAATGTCCAAACCATTTGTAACCAACTTAGAAGTGTTCTGATCAACCGAAATCCGCCATTGCTTTTGCACGATTTTCAATCCTTTATCATCGAAAATGGTGGTCAGGATTTTATAATTGCCCTTTGCTTTGAATTTATTTTCGAGTTCGATATCAACAGCGATTGATGCCAGGCTTTCAACAGGAGATAAAATCCTGTTTTCAATGCTCTGACCTTTATCGCCACTTGTAACAGTAGTTTTCACAAAGACACCATTGCATTTTACTGAAACTGCTGCAGCTGAGGTTAACCACACATTTCTATAAATTCCTGAACCGGAATACCAGCGCGAATCGGGCTGTGCAGAATTATCGACCTTAACCGCAACGCTATTTTTTCCAGTTTTCAAAAACTTACTGATCTCGTAAGAAAATGAGCTATAACCATAAGGTCTTTTGCCCAGATACTGTCCGTTAATCCAAACCTCACTATTTTTATATACACCATCAAATTCGACGGTGATTAGTCTGTTTTTAAAGTTAGCCGGTGCTGTAAATTCCTTTCTGTACCAGCCTATGCCAGTGGGTAAACCTCCACCTTCAGGTTTCGCGGGATTTTTCTCATCAAATTTACCTTCAATGCTCCAATCGTGTGGTAAAGTGAGTTTTCTCCATTTCAGATCGTTAAATGAGGATGATTTTGCATTTGGCTCATCACCTAAGAAGAATTTCCAATCCTTGTTGAAGCTAATTCTGGTGCGAGGTTCAGGAACGGCATAAACACGGGAGGTCATCGTTGCAGGGTAGGAAGCAATCTTACTACTATGGGTGGGCTTTTCTTCTGCATTAGGATTGCTTCCCCGAAAAGCCGTAACAGAGAGTGCCTCGCAATGACTTGATGCACATAGTTTTGACGATTGCATTTCCCAACTTAAACCCGGCGATTGTGCATCAATTCCAATCGGATTATTGCGATATTCACCATCCAACTGAGCAACCTTAAGATCTTTCGCAAAAAGCGGAATGCTTAACAGGTAAAGCCAGGAAAAGATTAAGAGTTTACTCATCATTTAATCTACACCATTTCGGCGTTTGCTTAGGTTTATAAATGGTTATCAGTGATATAATTTCTGGAGAAATAAATTCTCAATTCTTTTGAATTAAGCCTTTAAAATTCCGTAACTTTAAATTACCATCTCTAATTCAAATATAAATGTTTTTTTTAAATATGAAAACATATATTCATATTTAAATTATGCAAAATCTTCTGTTGTATAAATAAGAAAGCATTTTGTAAGTTTGAAATTGTAAAAAATACGCTACAGCCAAATTTAAACCCGCATGAACGAAAAAGAATCGAAGTACCAGGCCCCTGCTTTGGATAAAGGACTTGATATATTGGAATATTTATCAGCACAATCGATCCCATTGTCTCAAACTGAAATTGCAATTGGTATTGAGAAAACACCCAACGAAATATACAGGATGTTGATGAGTTTGGAAAGTAGGGGTTACATTTTACGCGATGAGGTTTCGGGCAAGTACAGGCTATCACTAAAACTTTTTTATCTTTCACACCGGCACTCACCTATTGATGAGCTGCGTAAAGCGGCACAGTTTCCGTTGGAAGAACTGGCCAATACCATCCGCCAATCGTGCCATTTGAGTATTTTATACATGAACCAGGTCATGGTGATTATCCATGCCAAAAGCCCTGGCCCAATTGCACTTTCCATTGAAGAAGGGAATTTATTTCCCTTACCATTAACAGCATCAGGCAAGGTTTTATTGGCCTATATGCCCGAAGCTGAGCGTATAGCAACCTTAAAAAACAACGCAATTTTCAAGAAATATGCCAAACCGCAGCAAGAAGATTTCTTAAGTTCTTTAACGGATATTCAGCAAACGGGATCTTATTTTAAAAATAGTGATTCGGTTTCAGGTGTGACCGATATTTCAGTACCAATCGGTATAGCAAGTAATAATGGCATTATTGCCTGTTTAACCATTTCGATGTTAAATGCGCTAAATGTAGATCAGACGATTGCCAACGATGTGATTCTTGCCGAGGCCTACAAATGCGTTAAAAAGATTGAGCAAAGGATTGGGGTTTAACTCCCAACTCCCTAAAGGGGGATTTGACCTTCTAGTAGCTAATATAACTGTAAACCGCTAACTGCCAACTGATTTTGGCGTTACCCAAGCTGCGCAAGGGCCCGGGCTTTGCAGGGCTGCGCTTCGCTCCGGTACCGATGAAGACCTGTGAAACAAGCAAGCATACCGTAATTAAATAAAAACAGATGCTTAATCGGTACTGAACCCTTACAATCCCTAACGCGGAATTTTGTCCCGGTAAGCTATTGAGCGATTTAGTTTGTAGCCAAAAACAACTGAGTTTTGTTAAATAAACCTGATAGAACGGAAAGCCCGAAGCGAACAATGAGTGAGGACTTGGAGGGAGAGCAGGGCTTTCATAACCTAAAAGCACCGAACCCAGCTTTTCCAAATAATATTGAACACCTTAATAATCGAAGTATATCATTCTATGAGGACTTAATTGTTACTATTGCCAACCGCTAAAATCTGTATATATTTTATTGCTGTTTAGCTGATCTTAACCAAATAAGGTTATTTTGCTGGGAGAAACTGTAAATATCATTCCACCAGGTTGCGCCTCCCCGGCATGAGGACATTAAAAGCCGATTCTTTTTATCCAGTACCACATCACAAAGACCTGAACATTTCGCCTGGGGTGCATTGGGTTCAGCAAGTATGCTAAAATGCTTCGATTTGGGATTATACAGATAAATACTGAAAGTGCGGTAAACACCCATGCCTGCGTCTGGTATGGAAAATGCAACGTCATCAAAACCATCGAAATTGTAATCGGCAATCGTGCCATACCGCTGGGGATCGGGATGGTCAAATCCTGGAAGCTGGGTTTTAATTGTATTACCATCGCTATAACTGAAGGTGAGCAGGTTGTCAGATGTATGCCTGAAGGAAATCAGTACGTCATGAAGAAGATACTTATCAATTCTTGCTTCGTCACCGGGTGCTATGATCTGCTCCAACTGAAACCGCCTGCCATCTTTAGCCCGTTTGTACCATACGCCTGATAATTTTCCAGCTTCCCGGGTAAGTCCGTAACTACCGGTTGCCTTTCCTCCAATCACCTCATCCCATACATAAGTTATTTTGGATTGCGCTGATTTTTCCTGGCTGCTCAAGGTTTTTAGCTGTAAAGCGATAAGGCCTTGTTGACCATGATATTGGACAAATGCGCCCTTGCCATCAGTGCCAAAGTAAATATCCAGCCTGAAAGGCTTCGTGCCATTAGTGGACTTAAGCGAAAATGGCTGGGATAATGCCCGGAAAAACAGTAACACGAACACAGTTATGGAGAGCAACTTCTTATGCATCATTTTTTAGTGTTATATCTCTCTTTGGCATTTATTGTGCCATTAATTTTAAACAACTGAGCACTAAAATAATGAATCCTTTTCATGATCTATAAATTATTAGCCATGCAAAACCAGCAAATTTATGCTTCCAATACAATGCTTATATCATAAATTAATATGCTAACAGCTGTTTTCTACAAGCGTGTCGCTTAAAATCAAACTTTAGTCTTTCTTAAATGTTAACTATTAAATCTAATTAATGGATTATGACAGAAGAGCAAAAAACAGAAGCTATAAAATTAGTGAAACAAGGCCTTGAAACCATACAGGCACGTGAATATAGAGAAATTGCAGAGATCCCTACAGAAGGCAAACAACAATTTGAAATAAAGTATAGCTTTGTTAACGAGGGAGTAGAAGGGATTTTTAATATTATTGGAAATACCGGGGCTAATGGAGCTGAAGCAGAAGTTAGCTTAGTGAGCGAATTTACAGATGATCCACTGCATTCAATTTCTGATTTAACCAAGGAACAGATTAACACCGATTTAAGAAGTGCACAGGATTTCTTGAACAAAAATTTAAAAATCGTCTAGTCACCAACCATATATAAACTAAAACATTAATGCTAATGTCGCAAAAATATGCGTAGATAATGTTGCGCTATTTTAGGAAAAGTGGGAAAAGGCATAGACAAATAAAATACGCCAATTGAGGAACAAAGGTTCTTCAGACCTAATAATTAAGTATTTCCACCAGCATTACCTGCAATGTCTCCACCAACATCTTCCTCATCATCTGTTTCGCCGGTCAGGCCTCGCTGTACTTCATTGTCATCGACTTCTTTTTCCTCATTCGGACTTACTTGCGACTGGCCTTTGCTGTCTTCAGCATCATTGTCTCTTGGTTCAATGTTATCGTTCATAATCGTTTTTCTTAATAAAACATGCTAATGGCGATAAGGTTTAAACAATTAAGGCAATTTTAGATCAGGTGGTTAAAACAGGTGTGTATTACCAAAATCCAAATCTTTTTACGCTGTTAAGCATTTCTTTTCAGCTTTAGCGAACCATTAGTCGCTTAAACTTGTTATCTCTTTATACTAAAATCCGAAAAACATGAAAGATCCAAAAGAACAAGAAGAGGAAAATGCAGAACAGCAAACTGAAAACCCACAAACTGAAAACACCCAAGATTCCAATTGGGATGAACACCAGCGTATAGATGAAGAAGGTAATGAACTTGATCCTGAAGACATAAAATAATAATACATTATGAAAAGAATATTAATGGTGATGACTTCTCATCACGACATGCAAAATACTGAAGATAAAACCGGGGTATGGATTGGCGAATTTACCGATCCCTATTACGAATTTATCGACGCTGGCTATCGGGTAGATCTGGTAAGCCCTAAAGGAGGACGACCGCCAGTAGACCCGATGAGTGAACTGACCGAAAACATCACAGGCTCTAATCGTAGATTTCAGGACGATGATGATGCTAAAAATGCCTTTTCTCATACCAGCACGTTGAATGGGATCAGGGCTAGTGACTATGATGCGGTATTTTATCCCGGCGGACATGGGCCACTTTGGGATTTAGCTGTCGACAATAATAGTGGTATCCTGATTCATGACTTTTTAGACGCTGGCAAACCCGTGGCAGCGGTATGCCATGGTCCGGCCGCATTGCTTAGTGCCGAAAACATACGTCCTGGTTTTTTAAAGGGCAAAAGAATTTCGGCGTTTAGCAATACCGAAGAAACAATAGTTGGCCGTGGTGACCATGTTCCTTATCTGCTGCAAACAAAAATGGAAGAACTGGGGGTTGAAATAAAAAATAGTTTAGTACCCTTCCTTTCCCATGTAGAAATTGATGGATTGTTAATTACCGGACAGAATCCATTATCAGCAGGGCCTGTTGCTAAAGCATTGATTGAACGGCTTGCAGATAAGCAGGAACAGCAACCAGAACAATCGCCAGAAACGGAAAGCTTCACAAAAGCATGACTGAAAAATTTGGAGGACTAAGCCTTTACACCCGGCAACCCATAAAAGACATCTGGGGAAGATGGCAACCAAAGAGAATACGGATAAGCTGATCATAATTGAAGTGATGACGGCTCGTTTTAGTGCGCCCTACAGGAAAAAATAAAATTGAATCTGGAGAAAACACTTAGGCAAGAAGAAATCATCATCAGGCATATAAAAGCAACTATCTTAAAGGACAATTAAGAATCTATTAAATACCTTACCATACAACAAAGGTTTAAAAAGTTTTATCTTTGTTATAGATTATTTGCCATTCTGATCCACATATTATGAAAACAACTGCATTCAGATTAATATTGCTATTTCAAATCTTCCCGCTATTTTGTTTTGCACAGAAAAATGCTGGTCTTAAGGCCCTCTTAAATAAAAATGCTGAATTTATCTTTCCTCAAACACCAGATAAAATTTCTGCAATATTAGGCGTAAAAACTATTTTTTATGAAGATGCTAACGAGCAGCCTTATGCAAAGTGGCTCACCAGATCAGGGCTGGAACTATACTGTAGTCTTGGGGATGACAAAAGCATAGAAGAAATGTTTTTTATCATTCCTGAGGATCAACCAATAGAGGTGGAAGGCCTGCCCTTTAATTTGGTTATGAACAGGACAACCCCTCAACAAAGTACATTAAAATTTAGCAGATACAAAATCAAGAAAGAAAAGCTTGGTGAGGATGGTGAATATCCTGGAGGCATGAAACTTTTTTTTAAGAGGGGTGATCGTTTTATCACCCTTCTTTTTGATAGGAAAAACCTGCTTAAATTTTTATCGATAACAAATGAGATCATCGGTTCATCCGTCAATTGACTTGGGAGATGGGTTTCTATATTTCGCCCACATTTTAGTTTAAAATTCACTTGATTTTTTAGTACATCAGTTTCTGCCCTTTCCAATTGGTTGTGCGTAAAAACGCTTCCCAATTTAGGGTGCCCGGATTGATCTGCCGACTCCATTCCAGGTCACGCTCGTTACTGAAGTAACCATATTCTACGGCAAATTCTGCCATGCCTAAAATCTCATTCAACAAAACATCATTTGAAGCAAATTCAGGGAAATAACGGAGTATTTCCTGCCTTTTATATGCCGAACTGTATTCAGCTTTTATACCTGTAACTTTAGTAAAGGTATCAACCATTTCCTGTGGGGTAATGATATCGCCGATTACAGGTAAGGATTTGCCTGAATATTTATCCGGATTTGAAAGAATCTCTAAAACGGCAGGTCCGGTTGCAGTAAGCGGATCTACGAAAGGCGCAGCAAAATCTTTCGGTAGATAAATCGGAAATACAAGCGTATCGCCTTTTAATTGAGGGTTATAAAATTCCATTAGATTAGTAAAAAAGAAAGCCATATAAATAAATGAACTTCTTACAGGTAAAGTGCGGATATACGCTTCTACCCTGGCTTTATCTGTGAAATGCGGTGCGAATAATTTTCCACCTGTTAACTTATCTACATTTTCCAAACTACTAAAAATGATCTGTTTTACCCCCGCCTCAAAGGCTGCATCTGCCAGTTCTTTACCCAATTCAAATTCGTAGGTAGCCGGCGGGGCAATGTTCGGTGTCATCAGAAAAATACTATCGGCGCCACGAAATGCTTCTGTAAACTCTTTTTTATACCCAAGGCTAAGCGGTAAGCTTACAAGTTCAACGCCTTTTTGCGCCAGCTCAACTGCTTCCGGGGCATCAAGCCGGCGGGTTATACCGCGAATACGGTAAGCGCCGCTTGTTAGCAGTGTACGCGCAACACTATAACCTTGCTTGCCCAAAATACCAACAATGGTAACGAGTGGTTTTTCAATTTGTGAAGTTGCGTTATTTTCTATTGAAGTAT
The DNA here is from genome assembly GCF_003664035.1 of Pedobacter alluvionis. Taxonomy (GTDB): domain Bacteria; phylum Bacteroidota; class Bacteroidia; order Sphingobacteriales; family Sphingobacteriaceae; genus Pedobacter; species Pedobacter alluvionis. Next base: position 1,746,691 of record NZ_RCCK01000010.1, on the reverse strand, counting down.
GTAACATTTTTCTTTATTTTTTAAACTATCATTATTATAGTTGCAAAAGTATTTTGAGTAATCTACATTTGCAATAACTATCAAAACAGATAGGACTAAAAAATTGAAGATGAAAACAGAATGTGCGGGAGATTATGTTAAACTAAAAGGGAAAATGTACCCTTGTACAGTAAGCCTTACGATGGATTTAATTGGTGGAAAATGGAAGGCGGTTATTTTGTATCATTTAAAAAACGGACCTAAACGATACAGCGAGCTCCGCAAGGAAATGCCCTCCATCACCGAAATGACATTAAGTCTTCAATTAAAACAGTTGGAAAAAGATGGTTTGGTACTGCGGAAAGTGTATGGTACGAAGCCACCAATTAAGGTTATTTATAGTTTAACTGATTTTGGAAAAGGTTTTATTCCCGTTCTGGATGCCATTACAAACTGTGGCAATGAAATTGTATGTGAGCATGGAGAGTTTATCAAAGCCTGACCGCGTACAGCATATTACTTCAATAGGAGGAAGCAACAATTAACAAATAAGCTTATACCCCACTCCCCTTAAACTGATGATCTGTATTTCTGGTTCGCTTTTTAAAAGCTTGCGCAGGTGTGCCATAAAAACATCCATACTGCGGCCATTGTAAAAACTGTCTTCTCCCCATATTTTGATCAAAGCATCCTCCCGTTCCAAAATGCTGTTGCGATTTTTCAACAGTAATTCGAGCAAAACGGTTTCTTTATAAGAAAGTGAATATTCACCTACAGACGTTTTTAATCTTTGGGCAACCGGATCGAGTTCACAGTTCATGAACTGATATTTTCTAGCGAGTTCACTTTCTTCCTTTTGCGTATGTCCAAATCTCTTTAAAAGAGATTCCATGCGTACCAGCAGTTCATCAATGCTAAATGGTTTTTTAAGGTAGTCATTACCTCCGTTCTTAAATCCCATCACCACATCTTCGGTAAGGGCCTTTGCGCTTAAAAATATAATGGGAATGTTGGGATCTGATTTACGGATTTCGGTAGCCAGCGTATAGCCATCCTTTTGCGGCATCATGATATCAAGCACGCAGATATCGGGCTTATATTTCTGAAATTGTGTCCAGGCCAATTGCCCGTCCAAAGCCAGATTTACCTCATAACCACTACTGCTTAAGCCATCGAAAACAATACGAGCCAAAAAAGGCTCATCTTCTGCATACAAAACCTTAATTTTCTTCATATAATGGCAAAATAACCATAAAATTGCATCCTTTCCCTATTTTGCTCTGGAGCGCAACACGTCCGCCGTGGAGCTCTACCACCTGTTTTACATAATGAAGACCAAGTCCCGAACCTTTCACATTGTGTATATTATCCTGGTTAAAAATCCTGAAAAAGCGTTCAAAAACCTGCTGCTGATAAATTTCATTTATCCCCGGGCCGTTATCTTTAAAACTGATAGTTAATTCATGATCAGCAATGCTGCAGGATACCTCAATTTTAGCATGAGGAGGAGAATATTTCAATGCATTATCGATGAGGTTATAACATACATTCGAAATATGCATGGCATCACCTTTGATAAAAACAGGTTCATCCGATTGCAAAAGTAAAAGTTCTGCATTTTTCTCCTGCACCTGTATATCCATGGCGTAAATAACCTGTTGCAATAGTGGCTGAACATCGAATAGGCTAAACTGCAGTTTCGTTTTCCCCAGGTCCATTTGCTCCTGTTTAAGTACCTTTTCAATCATCGACTGTAAGCGCTGCAATTCGTGACGGCTGATATTAATATAATTCTTTAGCTTTTCGGGTTCATCAATTAAATGATACTTGCTAATGGATTCAAGGGCCACAGCAATTGTCGAGATCGGGGTCTGGAGTTCATGCGTCATATTGCTGGTAAAACTCATCCTCGCCTGTGCATAAAGCTGCTGGTTTTTCATCAGTCTGATGAGCAAGTAAAATGCTGCAGCGGTAAGGACCAGCATCATAAAGGATGAGATCAGGTAATAACGCATCTGAAAAACAACAGTCCAAAAAATATTGTCCACTACAAGCTGGTATCTGTGCAAGAACTTTAAGTTGTAGGTATAACGCTCGCTGATAAAAGAAATACTGCTTTTGGTAAAAGGAACTGTCTTGATCAATTTTCCGCTCGAATAATCGTATAAGGCATAATCCCTATGGATCCTGAGGCCAAACTGTTGGAGTTGACGGTTCACCAGGCTATCCAGACTTTTCAAATCTCTCTGATCATCTGATGAAACCTGACGTGGAGACATGTTATCCGTTTTTGATGATGAAGATATTTTAAAGTGTTTTTTCGGATCATTGAGAAAAGACATCCTCATTTCAACGACAGTGCTATCATTATCGATCCCATAATGAAACTGGCTATGCAGGTTATCTAATGTCAGTTCATCAAAGGCCTGCCTCAATGAAAACCATTCTGAAGAAAGAAAAAACTGCTTAAAACGACTGCTCCGTTCGCGCCCCCTGGACACGCTTCGGTAAACGATCTGTTTAGAGGCGTTGCTTACAATAGATTCAAGTTTGCTTTTAACATCCTGTTTTTGTGCCAGGTACAATTGCCGTATCCAGGCACATTGCAAACAGAGGCTTATGATCAGCGTGATTACTGCCAAAGGAAAAACATATCTGGATGTAAGCCATTTCATTCTCCTAAAATGAACAAATCATTTTATCAATGGAAGTACGAACTAAAAATTTAACCTTATTTAACCGAGATTAACGCTGCTTTACATGGTTAGAAACTAGTTTTGAAACATGAAAAAGTTAACCTTACTCCTATTCTTCTGCTTTCCTTTAATTGCTTTTGCACAATTGCGTAATGGTTTGGTAACCAATAAAAATGGAGAACCCATAGATGGGGTAACCATTGGCCTGCGCCATGCAGATTCTACCTTAGCCATCCAGATTTCAAAAAACGGCCTGTTCAGTTTTCAGCAGCCTTTAAAAGGCCATTACGTATTACTGTTGAAGGCCGTTGGATATAAGGATATAAGCAAAGCCCTAAATCTTCCGATGGATTCAGTAACCATAATGATGAACAATGACGATAAAACCCTGGACCAGGTAACGGTATCGGCTTCAAAACCAGTTATTGTAAGAAAAATAGACAGGGTGATATTTAATGTCGAAAACAGCATTATTGCCAGTGGTGCTACGGTTTGGGATGCGCTGGGGAAAGCTCCGGGAGTACAAACACGTTTTGATGGCGGAGTAACAGCCAACAACAAGGGTGTGGTCATTTATATGGATGATAAACCCATCAGGCTCTCTAGCGAAGATCTGGCTGCTTATCTCCGAAGTTTGCCATCCGACAACACCTCCAAAATAGAGATTATGGCCAATCCTACAGCCAGGTATGATGCCCAGGGCGGTGCGGTAATTAATATTATTTCTAAAAAACCAAAAGGTGATGGCTTTAACGTGGTACTTTCCGGCGGTTATACCCAATCAACCTATAGCAGTTACAATCCAGGTACAGTATTTAATTACAGAAAAGACAAACTGAATGTGTACGGCAGTTATGGTTATAGCCGACGCAAAAAGGACCATACAGAAAGTGAATATGTCATTTTCGCCTCGCCTGAAAACTATTCGGATTGGCGGAATGAAAAATCGGGCCTACGATCCGGGAATGCTAATAGTTATAAAATAGGAGCTGATTACAATCTTACTGATAAACAGGTAATCGGCATTTTGGTAAATGGCTACAATGGTGCAAACAACAGACCGAATAGTACATTAACGACTATTGTTAACAACCACTCTGCAGTACCCGATTCTATCCTTCATACCCAAAACATTTCTAACGGAAAAGCCTCCCAATATAGTTTTAATCTCAATTACAAGATCAAATTAGATACCAACGGCCGGAATATTAATGTGGACTTAGATTATGTGCCATATCAGAATAATAACAGCCAGCAGGTAGATACTTACGGCATATCTGGTAACGGCAATCCGCTTCCTGATCAATACCATATTTTTACGCCTTCTGATCAACATATTGATATTTATTCCGGAAAAATAGATTATACGGATAAATTCTGGAAGAAATGGACCTTTGAATCGGGCCTGAAATACAGTAGTATCCGCACACGCAACAGTTTTGATTTTTACAATAATTCAGCTACCGGTCCCGAATTGGTAAGCAGCCGTAGCGACCGTTTTGAATATGCCGAAAATATATCAGCCATTTATGCCAGCATTACAGGAGATGTAGGCAAGTGGAGCTTTGAGGGCGGTTTGCGCGGCGAATACACCCGAACAAATGGGAAATCGGTCGTATTAAACACCAACAATCAGAATAACTATTTTAAACTTTTCCCAACACTTTTCTTGGTGTATAAAATGAATAAAGACAATGAAATCAGCCTCTCCTATAATTCAAGAATCAGCCGTCCTGAATATTGGAGACTTAATCCTTTTAAATCTTACACCAGCCCTTACACTTATCTGGAAGGAAACCCTGCATTACAACCTGCCTTTATTTACAATGGCGAACTGGGTTATACCTACAAACAGCAATATAACATTTCATTTTACCTGAGGCGGGTAGTTGATTATTTTAGTAATATTACGGTACAGGATAACACCTCAAAACTCTTTTATGATACCCAACGGAATCTGAATTTGAGTCAGGAAATAGGTTTTTCAGCATCCTTTCCGATCAAGCCGGCTTCGTGGTGGGAAATCAACAATTATGCACAGGGCTCCTACCGCCAGGAAAAGTCGGGATATTTACAGGCCCGCTACGATTATCATGTTTGGGGCATTTACCTAAGTTCTAACCATGCTTTTACATTAAATAAAGCTCAGGGTTTAAAAGCAGAAATCAGCGCATGGTACTCTTCTCCTACCATACAGGGTATTTATAAGCTTGCCAGGCTTTATGATGTGAGTGCAGGTATGAGCAAAAGTATATTAAAAGGTAAAGGAACTTTAAGGCTGGCCGTAAACGATATCTTCTATAGTAATGCCTATCGAATTGACGTAAACTATGAAAACCAACGCAATGGTTTTTATGAGAAAAGTGATACACGCAGTGCTACTTTAAGTTTCTCGTACCGATTGGGCGGTAATCCGACAGCAGCGAGGAAAAGAACTTCGGCGAGTGAAGAGGAGAAGAAACGCACGCAGTAATGAATTAGGTTCATTAGTTCACTGGTCATTGGTTAATGCAAATCGGTTAACAGATCATTGGTTCCTACAAAAATCGTCATTTCGACCGCAGTGGAGAACCCGAAGGCTCTGCGAAGCAAAATCTTTTAACTCAGATTACAGATTTCTCCATTTCGCTGCGCTTCAGTCGAAATGACGATCGTATTATAAAATTTATCTAAATCTTAAATTCTTAATTTCTTTAAATGGTCGATGATTCAATCGGTTAATCGACCGATTCTAGCGCAAGTCTTAGCGCCTCCAGCCTATGCCATGGCCTGACTTGTGCTTTTGTTAAATCAATCTCTATCCATCCTTTACTCCAATTCTATAAAAAATCCTTAGTGCCATGCCGAACTTGAAATTTAGCCAATTAACAGGTCAATCTCAATCAATCCCTTTCCTTCTTCATAATCTATAGCACTACTATATAAATAGTCAGCGGGACTTGCCACTATTCCAGCCTCAACTGGGTTATTATGAAGGTAATTAATCCGCTCGTCAAACATATTAAGATTTGGATCTAACGCTATTGGATGGTTATCCTGCCTCCAAAACTGAAAATTTTTATTGTTGCCATTTTGTTGCCCGGCTTTCGAAAACAAGTAGAGCATCCATTCCTTCCTGCTTTCAGTAATGCTCTCTTTTATTTCTTTTAAAATCCTAAAGGACGAATATTTCTTTAAATCACGCATAATATTAGGCAATAAGTATCCTTCCTTACTACTTATAATTAGATGGACATGATTACTCATAATTACCCAGGCATGGAGCTTAAGTCCTTTTTCTTTTCTGCAATAAGATAAACTTTCTAACAAAATATCTCTATAAAGAGCTCGTGTAAATACGTCAATCCAACCCACAACGGCAAAAGAAACAAAATATATTTCTGTTGGATCATGCAACTTATATTTTGTACTCATACTTAAATATAAAAGCTTAATCTCAATAGCACAAGTCAGCCAGCCCACATTATCCTCACCACTAAGACTTGCGCTAGTATATGCGTAACTCCCGCCCAACTCCAAACTTATCTACCTGCACTCTATCGAATGGCCATAGCCGCCCGTGTTTTTGGGAGAAAAAAATGGAATGCCTAAATCGGCAGAACGCATGATGAGCAAAGCACCCATAAAAAGCATTAACCAGGGGATAAGCTTATTGGTATTAAAACGGATGTATTTTTTCAAAAAGATTCCCCCAAGCGAGATCATGAGCATTAATGGTGTGGTTCCGAGGCCGAAAAGAAACATAAAAGTAGCACCCGATTGAACATTGCCCGTATTTAATGCCGTTGCCAAGGCCAGGTAAACCATGCCACAGGGGATAATGCCATTAAGCATACCCGCAAACAATCCCCATAATTTTAAATTGAATACCTTACCCATTAATTTGCTCAGCGGATTCATCGCCTTTAACTGAATCATCGAAAACCGGTTTCTATACCTTTTATTGAACTGTAAGGCCGTAAATATAATTAATACAGAACCAATTAGTACACTCAGCGTTTTCTGATCACTGAACAGGCGTATGCTGTTTCCTAAAATACCAACCAGCAAACCCAAAACGGTGTAAACAGTAATTCTACCCAACTGATATAACAAAAGCTGAACCGCACTATCAAAGAAATCCTGTTTTCTGAAGGGCATGCCCAGCATAATGGGTCCGCACATTACCGCGCAGTGGAGGCTTCCGAATAGTCCCATTAAAAATGCCAATGGCAGATAGTCGGTCATAAGGTAATGTTATTTTTAAACAGGTATGATTTGCCCCCAGCATGCCATGAAAGATTCATAAACCACATCCCCTTAGCCATTTTTGTTTTATCTACCAGTATAAGATGCGAAGCTCCTGTGGTATTTCCTTTCCGTTTAACATCATCATCGCTATTGGCGGGCCGCATCAATACCAGCTCGTATTGCGCACTGTCTTTTAACTGTATTACAATTTGGGTATGGGTAATGGTAATTTTAGGCCTGGCATCATCATTTAATACATTCTGTTTGGCATCGTATTCGGCATTGTAATTAATTCCCTTTTCGTAATAATTTTCTTCAATCAGGGCATCCCTACCGTGCACATGGAACATGTAAATCACCATCCCCACTATAAATAGCATAAATGCAAACATCCCCATTACTATTTTTGTTCCCCAGTTCATACGTTTTGTTTTTAAATTTAATGAGAGCGTTTTGAATGAGTGAATGTTTAAAGGCCAATTGCAGAATCAATCGTTCAATATTCAATCATTCGTTTCCCGGCTGTGCGAAAAAACTAGTTGTCGCGGTACTCAACACCTCGCCATTGGCTAATACTTCGAAAACCGCATCTGTTTTGTATTTTTTAATTGAATTATTTTTCCTGATCAAAAAGAAAGTGAGGTGCACGGTACCTTCTTTTGGTAAAATAGTTGCATGCTGAATAAAATCGATCTGATCACTACTATCCTTCGACCTGAAAGTAAATTTTACCGCCTTATTGGTTTTGTTCACCAACTCTGCATTGTACAGGTTACTGGTTCTATCCGTCCCTCTGCTTTGGTATAAAGTGCCGCTGGCCCTTAAAACGGTAGTCTGGATATTTTCTCTTTTATAAATCAGCGAAGAAAAAACCATTAATACCACGAATAAAACCGCTGCATAGCCGTAAGATTTTAAACCAATTTTATAAGGTTTCCGCTCTGCAATAAAATCCTGGTTAAAGAACCCAATCAGGTTTTTGGGTTTATCTATTTTCAACATGACTTCATCGCACGAATCGATACAGGCGGTACAATTAACACATTCGAGCTGTGTTCCCTGGCGGATATCGATCCCCGTAGGGCAAACCTGTACGCAGAGTCCACAATCAATACAATCGCCTGTTTTTTGTTCCAATGTATTTCGCTGTATGCGTCCACGGGGTTCGCCCCTGGTAAAATCATAAGCTACTACGAGGCTCTGGTTATCGAGCAGCACCCCCTGAAGCCTTCCATAAGGACAGATTACAGTGCATACCACTTCGCGCACGTAAGCAAATACGCCATAAAATATAAAGGTAAACAGCCAGATGGATATAAAACCTGAAACGTGGCCAGCAATGGGCTCGGTGATGATTTTAAATAGCACATCAGAGCCGATCATATAAGCCAGAAAGGTATTGGCAATGGCAAAAGAGATGATCAGGAAAATAAAATGTTTGCTTCCTTTTTTCCATATCTTTTCGGTGTTCCAGGGTCCTTCATCCAGTTTCTTTTGCTTATTGGCATCGCCCTCTATCCAATATTCTATCCTGCGGAACACCATCTCCATAAAAATGGTCTGCGGACAGGCCCATCCGCACCACAGCCTGCCCAATACTACTGTAAAACATACAATGAAGATGATAAAGATGAGCATGGCCAGTGCGAAAAGGTAAAAATCCTGTGGGGTAAAAATCAATCCAAAGAAAACAAACTTCCTTTCGATGAAATTCAGTAGTACCAATTGCTCACCATTGAGTTTTAGAAACGGACAGGAGAACAAAAATAACAGCAGTACATAACTTACCCATTTGCGGTAGTTGTACAATCTACCCGACGGTTTTTTAGGGTAAATGAAATTTCTACCCCTGCCCTTACTTTCCGATTTATTTTTTGGTAACATCGGCTTGATTTACACTATCTTTCGCTGCTTTCATCTCATTGTCTTTTAAGTCTTTCGCTTCGTATTTTTCGCCCTGTGGGGCTTTGGCACCCGCTGGATTGCTTCCTTTTAACGACAGGATAAAATTAGCCACAGCACTAATCTGTTTAGGATTAAGATTTTTCTCCCAACTGATCATTCCCTTTTCCGGAACTCCATATTTAATGGTTTTAAACACATTGTTAATTCCGCCGCCATGTAACCAGTAATCGTCGGCTAAGTTCGGGCCAATCACGCCCTGCCCTTTATCGCCATGGCAAACTACACAGTTGGTATTAAAAATCGTTTTCCCATCTTCCAGTACGGTTGGCGTATTATCAAACTTTACGGAGTTTTCATCAATGGTATTGGCCGATTTTTCGAGATATGCAGCTTTTTCTACTTGTGCTTTGGCCATTTCATTTTCGTATTCTTTATCCTGCAGATCGCCATAGCCACCAATGTGGTAATAAAAGAGGTAACCTGCAGCGAAAATCATCGTACCAAAAAACAGGAAGTTAAACCAGGCCGGCACAGGGTTATTTAACTCCTTAATGCCATCATAAGAATGATCAATCACCAGGTTCTTTTCTTCTTCTATGGGCTTTAAACTCAATAATTTTGCCCATAAAGAAGGTTTTACCGTTTTTTGTTTCAACCAGCTATCGTAATCGAGCGCCTCCTCCTTCACAGGTCCGCTATATTTAGTGGGGTTTAACTGTTCCTGGTACATTACTTTAAATGCATTGAGCAACGTTAGCGAAACAAAAAGCAGTACCAATGCAAAAAGCAAAAGCAGTATAATGAGTATTTCAGTTTGGCTAAGTCCTAATCCAGGCTGAGAAGGTACTATAGCTTCTGCTGTTTTTTGTTCAGCAGCGTAGCTTGCAGCTGATAAAAACAGTGAAAATAACAATAGTTTAATCTTCTTCATATTGATTGGTTTTGTTGTCTTGAAAAGGGATTTCGCTCATGGTTTTGATATGGTTTTTGCTTAATTTGAAGAGGTAAACACCAACAATTACAAAAAACACCATGAACATGAGCAGAGAGGTAACGAGGTATATTTCGCCACCGGCTAAATCTTTGATCTGATTGAACATATTCTATTGATTTGAAGGAATGGTTTCTTTATTGGCTTTGATATCGGTACCCAATCGTTGCAGGTAAGCAATAATGGCCACAATTTCACGGTCGCTTTTAACTTTGATATTGTTCAGCTTCAGGTCTAACGCAATTTTTTCGGCCTGAATTTTTAAATCCTCATTGGCGTGTTTATCATAGCCTTCGGGATATGGAACGCCTAATGTTTGCATGGCCCTGATTTTACTTGCAGTAGTGCTGATATCCAGTTGTTGTTCAATAAGCCATGGATATGGCGGCATAATACTTCCCGGAGACATTGAAGTCGGATCAACCAGGTGGTTATAATGCCAGGCATCAGAATACTTTCCGCCTACACGGTGAAGATCTGGTCCGGTACGTTTACTGCCCCATAAAAACGGGTGATCGTAAACAAATTCTCCAGCCTTACTGTACTCTCCATAACGTTCGGTTTCTGAACGGAAAGGTCGAACGGTTTGCGAATGGCAGTTTACACAACCTTCCCTGATGTAAAGATCCCTCCCTTGTAATTCTAGCGCAGTATATGGTTTTACACTTGCAATAGTGGGCACGTTAGATTGGATGGTAAAAGTCGGCATCATTTCTACCATTCCCCCAATGAGGATAATGATCAGCGAGAGCACCATAAATTTCATTGGTTTGCGTTCCAGTACCCTGTGCCAGGCCTTATCTGCAGGACTACTATCTACTACAATTTTGGATAATGGCATAGCTTCGGCAGCTTCATTGGCTACAAGTTTAGCGCCCAGCATGGTTTTGGCCAGGTTATAAGTCATTGCAATTACCCCGGTTAAATAAAGTGCACCACCTATTGAACGTAAAACATGCATCGGAATAATCTGCAGGGTTGTAGCCAGGAAATTAGGGTATTTCAATAAACCTTCAGGTGTAAATTCTTTCCACATCAAACCTTGTGTAAAACCTGCCCAATACATCGGGATGGCATAAAAAAGGATACCCAAAGTACCGATCCAAAAGTGGAAACCCGCAAGTTTTTTAGAGTAAAGTTCTGTTTTATAAATACGAGGGATTAACCAGTACAATACACCGAAAGTTAAAAAGCCATTCCAGCCCAAAGCGCCAACATGTACGTGGGCTACAATCCAATCGGTAAAATGCGCTACCCCGTTAATCTGTTTTAACGACAATAAAGGACCTTCGAAAGTGGCCATACCATAAGCGGTAAGGGCGACTACCATAAATTTAAGGGTCACATCTTCCCTTACTTTATCCCAGGCGCCGCGAAGGGTCAACAAACCGTTGATCATACCGCCCCAGCTTGGTGCGATTAACATGATGGAAAAAGCAACGCCTAATGATTGTGCCCAACCCGGTAATGAGGTGTATAATAAATGATGGGGACCGGCCCAGATGTAGATAAAAATGAGCGACCAAAAGTGCAGGATACTCAGTTTATAAGAGTAAACAGGTCGACCCGCCATTTTTGGAAGGAAATAATACATCATGCCCAGGTAAGGTGTAGTAAGGAAAAATGCTACGGCATTGTGCCCATACCACCATTGTACCAGTGCATCCTGAACGCCCGCATACACATAGTAGCTTTTCATAAAAGAAATGGGCAGTTCAAAAGAGTTTACAATGTGCAATACCGCGATGGTAACAAAAGTGGCAATGTAAAACCAGATGGCCACATAGAGGTGGCGCTCTCTCCTTTTAATAATGGTACCGAACATGTTTATGCCGAAAACCACCCAGATAACGGTAATGGCAATATCGATGGGCCATTCAAGTTCAGCATATTCGTGTGAGGTGGTAAAACCCAGTGGAAGGGTAATTACGGCCGATAAGATGATGAGTTGCCAGCCCCAAAAATGAATCTTGCTTAGCACATCGCTGAACATCCTGGCCTTAAGTAAACGCTGAAGCGAATAATAAACGCCCATAAAAATGGCATTCCCTACAAAGGCAAAAATCACGGCATTGGTGTGCAAAGGCCTTATCCTGCCAAAAGTAGTGTACTGGTTGCCCATGTTCATTGCCGGCTTAAAGAGCTGCATGGCAACAAGCAGTCCAACCGTCATCCCTATAATTCCCCAAACCAGGGTGGCAATGCCAAAGTTTCTGACAATCCTGTTATCGTAAGTAAATTTTTCTAGCTGCATAATCGAAGCGGAATTTTGTATGTTTTGTACACCAAAGGTATCCTGCAGCCAGGAGATAAAGGATGATGGCGGTTAGCTGGAAAAGTGATCTTCTTCACTTTTTTCGGCAGTCACTTCGTCATCGAACAATACGCGGATACCAGGAGTATGCACATCATCGTTTTGTCCGGTTTTATAAGCCCAAAAGAAGGCACCAAGAAAAATGAGTGCCATTAAAACGCTGCAGCCAACCAAAAAGTAGAGGATATTCATATCAGTTTATTTTTACGGGCAAACCAACGGGTGGCCAGGGTGGTGAATAATATAATGGTAACGGTACTAACGGGCATCAGCACCGCAGCAACCAATGGATAAAGCGTTCCCTGTACGGCATAATAAATACCAATGCAGTTGTAGGCAATGGCGATGGCAAAACTTATTTTGATCACCTTAAGCCCATCTTTGCTGAGCTGGATAAAATGTGGCAAGAGGTTCAATCCGCCACCCTGCAGAATGGCATCGCAGCCTGGCGTAAAATTATTGATGTTATCGGTTAAGGCGATCCCAAAGTTGCTCTGCTTTAAAGCTCCGGCATCATTCAAGCCATCGCCAAGCATCATTACTGTATTCCCGCTTTCCTGGAGGCTTAAAACGGCGTCCAGTTTCTGATGCGGACGTTGTCGGAACCTGATGGTGCTCTGTTCAGGAAAAATGGTTGTCAGCATGGAACGGTCTTTATCCGTATCGCCCGATAACACCTGCAGGTTAAATTTAGAGAGTTTCGAAACCAGCTGAGCCAATCCGGGCCGCCATTGCTGCTTGATATCAAAACAACCTTTATAGTTATGGTCGATCACAATATGCACACCAGTTTCCCCAACCGATTTTATGGTTACAGGTAACATGGATAAATGTCCGGCATAGATAGTATGGCTATTAATTTGAGCGGATAAACCTTTACCCACCACCTCTTTATAATCGTTAAGTGAATAAAATCTTTCCACATTTAAAGCCTTTAAAATATGCCTGCTTAAGGGATGGGTCGAGTTGCGCAACAGCGAAGCAACAATCAGTTTTTCTTCGTTTGTTAAGGAACCACTAAAGCAGATTTCAGCATTTTCGTTACTGGTTAAGGTACCTGTTTTATCGAAAATCAGGGTATCACATTTGGCGAGTTCTTCAACCGCATCTGTATTTTTTACATAAAATCCTTTTTTATCAAAAACAGATAAGATAGCAGATAAAGTGAAAGGCGTGCTTAAAGCCAGTACGCAGGGACATGCCACAATAATAACAGCGGTAAATGCCGACCAGGCCTTATGGCTATCATGCTGAAACAACCAGTACGCTGTAGCCGCAAATGCAATCAGAAATACCCCGAGGCTGAAATATTTTGCAACAGAATCGTTAAAATTCTGTTTTTCGATGTTGTTTTTGTAATTCTCATTATTCCAGAGTCCGGTAAGGTAGCTCTGTGAAACCGGTTTGATCACTTCGAGTTCTATGGCTTCGGTGGTTTGCCTCCCCCCTGCATAAATAATTTCGCCCAGTACTTTATGTATCGGCTCCGATTCGCCGGTAACAAAACTCATATCCACCCAGGCATCACCTTTCATTAAAATGGCATCTGCAGGCACCAGTTCTCCATTTCTAATCCACAACCTATCACCGATTTTGATATCGTTGATGGATACAGGTTTTTCTTTACCCTTCTCTAATGTAGTAACCGCAATAGGAAAATAAGAACGGTAATCCCGATCGAAAGAAATGTGGTGGTAGGTACGCTGTTTAAGCCATTTCCCCATGAGGAGCAAAAAAACCAAACCTGTTAACGTATCGGCAAAACCTGGTCCGGTGGCAAAAATGACCTCAAATGCAGTGCGTAAAAACAATACCGCAATAATCAGTGCCAAAGGCGTATCTAAATTGATGTGTTTGTGTTTGATGCTGGTAATGGCCGAGGTAAAATAATCCCGCCCACAATAAAAAGCCGCTGGAATGGAGAATGCCAGGTTTAACCAGCCGAATAAGGACTGGAACTGTTTTTCAAAACCCGATAAACCAAAATATTCGGGGAAGCTAAAAAGCATCACATTGCCCATTAAAAACCCTGCGACAGCAATTTTCAGCACTAAAGTTTTATCAACCGAACTGCTGTGGGCCTTTACTACATCCTGCAGACTGATTAAGGGTTCGTAACCAATCTGATTTAAGGTTTCTACCAAATGTTTTAGCGAAATTTCTTCATGGTTGAAGTTGATGGTTACCTGCTTTTTAAGAAAATCGATCCTTGAGCTGAAAATAGCTGGATTGATTTTATACAGGTGTTCCAATAACCAGATACAGGAGCTGCAATGGATGGCGGGAATGTAAAACGTAATGATGCCCGAACTTTCATGTTTGTAATCGAGCAATTGATCGATAATTTTAGGATCGTCGAGGTATTCTAAATGGCTTTCATTTTTTAATTGCCTGCCGGGGTTATTGTTGTACACATAATAATTACATAAGTTGTTTTCGGAAAGGATTTTGAAAACAGCCATACAGCCCGCACAGCAAAAATCTTTATCATCTGTTTGATATTTTACCTTGGGCAGATCCTCTCCACAGTGGTAGCAAATGGCTTTGGTTGTGGTTTTACTTTGATCTTCCATTGTAATCGTTTCTTATATTGATGAACTGAATAGTTGTGTTTTAGGTTGCTTAAGCCATAGCTTCTCGTCGAATGCCATACAGACATTTCTCAGGAAGGATTTTCCTTTGGTGGTAATCCTGATTTCTTTTTCAGTTACCCATACCAGTTTATCGCGCAGCAAGGGCAAAAGCCGCTCATATACCTTTTCGGGAATGCCTTCGCTGTAGGCAGTATTGGCCCTGCACATGATATTAAGGATGTGTTTTCTTATTGAAAGATCTTCATCTGTTAAAAAATGTCCTTTTTCTACAGGTAATAACTTCTGTGCAATTTTATCCAGATAAGCTTCTACTGTTTTAGGGTTCTGCGCAAAGGCTGTCCAACTGTCGCTGATCGATGAAACACCGAGACCAATAAGTAAATGGGTATGCTGACTGGTGTAACCCATAAAATTCCGGTGCAGTTTATCTGTTGCCATCGATTGAAACAAAAGATCGCTTTCCAGAGCAAAATGATCCATCCCCACATCTTCGTAACCGGCCTCAAGCAGTAACTTTCTGCCAAATTGGTAAAGTGCAAATTTTTCATCTCCGGTCGGAATATCCTTTTCGGTATAGTGCCTTTGTCCGGGTTTTAACCAGGGTACATGGGCGTAACTGTAAAAGGCAATGCGGTCTGGCTGCATGGTAATCACATCGCTTATAGTGCGCTCCAACCCATCAATACTTTGCCCGGGGAGCCCATAAATCAGATCAAAATTGATGGAAGTATAACCGATTTCCCTTGCCTCGCAAGTTACTCTAGCTACCTGAGCAGGTGTTTGAAAGCGGTTGATCAAAAACTGAACTTTGGGATCAAAATCCTGTATCCCCAAACTTAATCTTCTAAAACCAAGCTGGTAAAGTGCTGTTAAATGTGCTTTGGTGGTATTGGCCGGATGCGCCTCAAAAGAGAGTTCGGCATCGGAAGCCAAAGTAGCATTTTGCATAATTCCGTTAATGAGCAGCCCGAGGTTTTCTGCACTAAAAAAAGTCGGCGTTCCTCCACCGAGGTGAATTTCTCTTAACTTAGGTTTCTCACGCAAGGCACCTACATACATATCCCATTCAGCAAGTAAAGCCAGGATGTAAGGTACTTCTACCGAGTGATTCTTTGTAATACGGGTATTACAACCACAATAGGTACAAAGGCTTTCACAAAACGGAAGGTGGATATACAAACTGATCCCTTCCTCTTTATAGCCGGCATAAGTATTCGCCACGCTACCCAGCCATCCATTTGCATTAAAGTTCTCAATATCCCAGTACGGAACGGTTGGATAACTGGTATAACGTGGAGCGGCTACATTATATTTTTTAAGCAATTCGGCACTTTCCATCTTTACAGTTTTTTAGCGGTCGCACAATCGTTCTGGCAGCAGCAGGCTTTGCCCACGCATTTACCAGCAGCCCACTGATCTAGATTTTTAATAACCTGCTCCATCCTCGCTTTGGTATCAGCCTGATCGGCAAGCAATGGCACATTGGCAATCTTGATACCGGCAAGCCCGGCAGCAGGAAGATCGAGATGATCTGTTTGTGAAGATGAAGTTGCAATATACTTGATACCGAGCGCTCTAAGTTCCAATATCATGTTACCACTCAGCTCATCGTTATTAAAAACCAAAAGGGCCTCTTTGCCGGTTGCAAATGAAAGCGTATCGGCTGTTAAGCTATTGGCAATTATGGTGATATCGTGTTTTTTATAATTGGCCAGTACCAACCATTCCTTTTCATCGGGCTTAATGTTATAAGCTATAGCTTTCATATACAGTGTTTATATATACAAAACTATGAAGGAAGCGTAAGGCAACAGGTGAGAATGCTTAGAGAAAAAAATGATACTGGTTACTTTTTAGGTGTAGAGTTTGGCGTTTGGAGTGGATGAACAGATTTAAAAAGAAACATATGACCGATGAACTAATGTTAAGAAGATTGCTTCGCCTCCCGCTTACCCGGCCTCGTAATGAAGAATGTGGCTTTGAACTAATTAAAACTCAGCCAATTTTTATAATGCGATCGTCATTCCCACGCAGGTGGGAATCTTAAAGCACCACACCAATTCGGTAGTCATTTTGACCTGATAGCTATTGGATGAAGCGTAACAAAATAGAGAAATCTTTGAGTTAAGTTAAAAGATTTCTCCACTGCGGTCGAAATGACGATCTCCGTAAGAACCAATCATCAATGAACTTATTCTCAGGAGATTGCTTCGGCTCCCGCTTGCCCAGCCTCGCATCCGATAGCTATCGGATGAAGAATGTGGCTATGAACTAATTCACTAATGAACCAATGAACGCTATTGTTTAATATTCCTGAGTTTTTCGATAGATAAAATATTAATGGCATTACCGGTTTTATCGATCAGTTTTTCATCTTTAAAATCAGCCAGCATTCTGCTTACAGTTTCACTGGCGGTACCTACCAGTGCGGCCAGGTCATCGCGGGAGATGCGGATGGTGCAGCTATCGGCCGTGCCATCTCCAAATTTTGTTGCAACCTGTAATAAGGCTTCGGCTACGCGTTTTCTTACAGATGAATAGGCTAGCTGAAGCATCTGTTTTCCTTTATCGCGTACATTTCCGGATAACAGATCAATAAATGTTTTAGATACGGCCTGGTGACTGAGCAGGTATTCCATAAAATCTGCTTTGGGAATATGGATAATTTCTGATTCGGTTAGCGTTGCAGCATTTTCTGCGTATAAATCGCCATTGCATAAACTTTCGTAACCAAAAAAATCTCCATCATGGTAAAGCCCTGAAGAAAGTTCCCTCCCATCTTTAAAACGTTTGTAGGTTTTCACCTGCCCTTTATTAATGTAATAGAGGTGTGTTGGTTCATCGCCTTCAATATAAATCACCTGTTTGCTGTTTACCGCTCTCGGTTTACCTTTTTTGCGCAGTTCGTCCATTACCGTTTCACTATTACTTTCTGTTGAACTAAAACTGGTGGCCTGCTGCTTTTTTTTAAACCTGCTTTCTATCGCCCTGAAAAGTTCCGTATCATCAAAGGGTTTGGTGAGGTAATCGTCTGCGCCCATTTCCATGCCTTTTCTCATATCTGCCCGCTCTGTTTTTGCGGTGATGAAAATAAAAGGAATATTGGCCGTTTTAGGATTTTTGTTCAACAAGTACAAAACCCCATATCCATCCAGTTCAGGCATCATAATATCGCACAGAATTACATCAGGTAGATGATTAACAGCCATTTCAACACCGATTTTTCCGTGTTTAGCCATAAAAGTTTTATAACCTGCCAGATCAAGCACTTCAGCAGTACTTTCCCTGATGTCGTCATTATCTTCAATAATTAAAACTTTCTTGTTCATGGGATAGATCTTAAATTATAAAATTATTTTTAAAGGGAAAGGTAAGTGTAAATACCGTACCCGAATGCTGCTCGCTATCGCAGGTTACCGTGCCATTCATCAGGCCAACATATCTTTTTACAATGTTTAGCCCCAGTCCCGTTCCCGGGATATCGCCGGTATTGTGCGCCCTGAAAAATGGTTCGAACAGATTGCCCTGATCGGCTGCCGGAATACCAATCCCATTGTCTTTAACCTCTAAAATCAGTTCATCATCCTTTAAAATTGAATTGAACTGGATGAGCGTATCCTCGCCACTATATTTGATCGAATTGGAAATCAGATTGATGATGCAATTCTTCAACAGGTTCGGATCCAGGTAAACCTCTGCGGTTGTTCCGGTATGTTCGTAAATAATATGCTGGTTCTGTTTGGTCATCATCTGCATCTCTTCAGCTATTTCTTCGGCAAAGCTGATGATGTTAAAAGCTTGGACCGATGCCTCCACTTTACCGGCCTCGAGTTTCTCGAGCGAAAGGAAATCGTTTAAGATTGTAGTGAGGTTATTGATGGAATTTTTGATTTTTAAAGTATGCTTCTCCACACTGGCCACATCCTGTTTGGTGGTATATTTATCAATGAGTGATGCTGAAAGCTGAATCGCACTGAGCGGTGTTCTAAACTCATGCGAAGCCATAGAAACAAACCTGGTTTTAAGCTGATTGAGTTCTTTTTCCTTTTGAAAAAGTGCACGCATATTTTCTTTGGCCATTTCCAGTTCCGACACGAGCTTAACCAGGTCCTGCGTACGTTCCTTTATCTTAACTTCAAGTTTTTCGGTATAACTTTTAATCTGCTCTTCGTTGGCTTTTTCTTTGCTCAAGTCGTGGATAAAACCTGTATAAATTTTACGGTCGCTAAATTTAATTTCGCTCACCCCGAGCCTGAACGGAAATACAGAGCCATCTTTACGCTTGCCCGAAACCTCCCTCCCGATGCCGATAATGTGTTTCTGCCCCGTGTGTTCGTACCTGGACAGGTATCCATCATGACGCGAATGATCGGGTTCAGGCATCAGAACCGAAATGTTCTTCCCTACCAACTCTTCTCTGCCATAACCGAAAAGCTCAAGCGCAGCGGGGTTTAAATGTTCAATAATCCCCCTGTTATCAATGGTAATAATCCCATCAATAGCATTTTCAATAATTGCATCCAAAAATTTCGATCTATCCATTATGCTTCAAGTATATCCCCGTAAATATAGATAAAAGTATTGCCGATCTTTTTTCTTAGCCAATAATCAGTGTATCGAGTTTATTTTTCGAACTTGCCAACTGTTCATATAATTGCTTAAACTCATCAGAAGCATGATCTGCCATTTCGCTAAAGAGTTTTTTATAATAATTGATCCCTTCCGCCAACTGCATTTTAAAACCATTTAACTGCTTTATCTTTTTATCGCTGAAATGCTGCAACTGCTGCTTAATATCTTCCTGGAGGTAATCGATATAGAGGTTAAGCTCTTTGATAAAAACGTGCGGCCGCTCTACTTGCTCCAGAAGGTTAATTTTACCATAAATATGCCCAACCATCTCATCAAAAGAATATACATCAGAGAAATAGGCCAGGTTTGGTCCCGGACAGATGGCCACCGCCTTATTTTCTTTGGGTTTAAGGATATTATATTTCAGGTACGTGGAAGAACAGAGCCCTTCGCAAAGACATACTTTTCCTGTAACATCGTTAAATTGTTTTTCGTATTCATCGGCAGTTAGTCCGGCTGTTTTAAGGCTTTTGATCTTTAAGTGCTGATATTCCCGCGATGCGGTGCAAATGGCCTCTTCAGTAAATTCAGTATTGTTGCAGAGGTATTTCTTGGTACAGGGACTTCCGGGCCGGCCCTTTTCAATCCGCTCGGTGCGCTGTTGTTCTATGGTACTGTTCTTAAAATTATTAAAACGGATCCCCAGTGGAGAGGCATTGCTTAAATAAAAATCCTGTACTGTTGCGCCGGTAAGTTGTAATAAGGTATCTGCATCTACATTGGTCACTTCCGGCACCAATAAAAAAGGACTTCCCCAGCCTGTGGCATCAAGATGGTAATGCTGCAGTAGAAATTGATGTTCTGCAGCGGTTCCGATTCCACCCTGCACCGTGATCTTTTGTTTAAGTTCCTTTTCGACTGAAATCCCCTTTTGCATCAAGGCAAGCTGATACATTTCAAAAAGTTCCTGGTACATGTCGCTTTTTTTAGTTTTAAATTCCTCCAGAATCGGTCCCAGTAAATACCCTTCTGTAGCAAAGGCATGGCCACCACAGTTTAACCCGGATTCGATCCTGAACTCTGATACCCATAATCCTTTTTTGGCCAAAAATTTAGCCTGGATCAAAGCTGACCTGAAATCACTTACTTTTAAGATAATCCTCTTTTTTAATGAAGCATTTTCACCTGGAAAAAAGTCGGTAAAATGCTCCATATAGCTGTATAATTTGGGGTTCATTCCTGCGGAAAGTACTACTGAGGCATTGAGTTTACTTTCTGCAAAACCGCGTAAAGCCGCTAGTGCATCGGTATTTACATCACCAGTGTATTCGCCATTAACATAGTTCATTTTATCCACCTTGGCCATAATGTTAACATCAATGTTGCCCATGCGCATGGCATTTTTCAGTACGGATTGAAAGCTTTGTTTGGTTTCCCCTTCAGTATACTCCATCATCAATTCGTAACCATGCTTTAATTTTGAGTTATCGGGCAAAAGTTCGAAATAGCGGCAGATATCATTCCCCTGCTTAAAATCCTGCTGTTTTAAAGCTTTAAAATCGTGGTCAATGCAATCGGATAAAAAGTTGAGGTATGCGGTAATGCGTCGGCTACGACTATCGGTTTCACCTTTAGCAATCGCCTCGAAATCCATGGATCTGTTTTGTGAGTGATAAGCACGCATCCGTTCCACCAGTTCATCATCAACAATAGAGAGTACGGAAGAAATGCCATACCTGGCAACTTTTAATGGGGTATCGATAGAGTAACCCAGGCCCAAAACGGGAATATGGAAAGAGTGTAACATGGTATTTTTTGCTATAAAATGATCCCGATATGACTAAGGATCAAATAATTTCTACAGCAAAACTACCTTGCTTTAATGGATAGAGTGATGATAAGGCTCAAAGCAAAAAATGAGCGCGATCACTTTTTTGTTAATGCTTGTTAATGCATCCTGTTAATACTTCACCTCACAAATGAGCTTCTATGGCTTTAAGGATCATTTCCTTTTGCGATTTAAAAAAGCCAACGTTTTACAAAACTATATCAGTTTATATTTGCTATACAAAAACAATATCTTTAACTAAATAATTAATCAGCAATGAAAGCTATAGGATTTAAAACCTCACTGCCAATAAGCGAAAACGAAAGTTTTATCACATTTGAAACACCTGTTCCACAACCAGAAGGACGCGACCTGCTCGTAAAAATAAAGGCCATCAGCATAAATCCGGTTGATTTTAAAATCCGCCAGAACAGCGCGAAAGACATGGTACTGGATACACCCAAAGTAATTGGCTGGGATGCTGTTGGCACAATTGAAGCAGTTGGCGCAGGCGTTACCTTTTTTAAAACCGGAGACGAAGTGTATTACGCCGGAGATTTAACGAGAAGCGGCTCAAACGCCGAATATCAATTGATTGATGAACGTATTGTAGGTTTAAAACCTACATCATTAACTGACACTGAAGCAGCCGCTATGCCATTAACCGCACTTACGGCATGGGAATCACTTTACGACCGCATCCGCATCAGCGAGCAAAAAGATAAAGGAAAAAGCATCCTGATTATTGGTGGTGCAGGAGGCGTTGGCTCCATTGCCATACAGCTGGCGAAAAAAATAAGCGGCTTAAAAGTGATTACCACAGCCTCGCGACCAGAAACAAAAGATTGGTGTAAAGCCATGGGTGCCGATGTAGTGGTAAATCATAAAAACCTGATTGAAGAAGTACGTGCGGCAGGTTTTAAGGAAGTGGATTTTATTCTCGATTTTGTAGACCTGAACAGTTATTGGGATGACCTGGTTGAGTTGATTAAACCGCAGGGACATATCGTATCGATAACAGGCTCAGCCACTCCAATCGCGCTAAACAAATTAAAAAACAAAAGCGTTACCTTTTCATGGGAACTGATGTACACCCGCTCCATGTATCAAACTGATGATATGGAACAGCAACATCACATTTTAAATGAACTGGCCAAATTATTCGACAATGGCACACTTAAAACGACCCTAAACCAAACACTAAAGGGATTTAATGTAGAAAACTTAAAAGAAGCCCACCGTTTATTGGAAAGTGGTAAAACCATTGGTAAGGTGGTAATCGAATACTAGAAAAATCTTAGTCAAAAAAAGATAGAAGCCGGTTAAGCTTCTCTCTTTTTTTATGTTTTGTTTCGGTTAAACTTTGGTCCGGTTTTCTGAACTTCTTTTCAACTGTGCATTAATGCGTTCTAAAACATCGTAAATATCGAAAGGTTTGCTGATGTAATCATCTGCAAATGCATCAATCGCTTTTTGCTCGCTATTGTTCTGTGCAGACATTACAATAATCGGGATGTGTTTGGTAAAAATATCCGTTTTTAAATCTTCGCAGATTTCTGCTCCGTTTCCATCTGGTAACATTACATCTAACAAGAAAAGATCAGGCATTGCATCCTGGATATTTTTCTTCAGCTCTGCAAAAGATGAGGAAAGCTGTAATTCAAAACCCTCTTCCTTTAACAAGATTTCAATCACGTTTCTGATCTCCTGATCGTCTTCTAAAATGTGTATTCGTTTTTTTTCCATGTTCAAATTATATGTTTGGGATGTACCGTTCGCGTGGAACGCGCTACACGATAGTTACAGTAACACCCAAGCCCTCTAAATGTTTTACAATTTGTTCAGAAATTCCTTTATCTGTGATTATATGGTCAATTTCTTCTAATCCGCAGATCTTGCCAAAACCTCTTTTACCGAATTTGGTAGAATCGGCCAGTACAATTGTTTTTTGTGAAGCACCAATCATTTTGCGGTTTAAATGCGCCTCCATAGCATTTGTGGTGGTTAATCCGAAATCCAGATCAATGCCATCTACCCCTAAAAATAATTTGTTGAAATAAAAATCCTGTAAAACCTGTTCGGCATAAGCGCCCATTACGGAGGAAGAACTTTTCCTTAGCAGGCCACCCAACTGGATTACTTCAATACTCGGCTCGCGCATTAATTCTAAAGCCACATTTAATGCAGACGTAACCACGGTTAAGTTTGTTGCCGGTGCTATGTTCTTAGCAAAATAAAGCA
The DNA here is from genome assembly GCF_003664035.1 of Pedobacter alluvionis. Classification (GTDB taxonomy): domain Bacteria; phylum Bacteroidota; class Bacteroidia; order Sphingobacteriales; family Sphingobacteriaceae; genus Pedobacter; species Pedobacter alluvionis. Next base: position 1,723,341 of record NZ_RCCK01000010.1, on the reverse strand, counting down.
CTGTAGTACCCGATGCAATCACAATAGAATCGTTATCGTTTAGCAATGCGGCGGCAGCCATTCCGATTTTATTCTTCTCGGTAGATTGTATTTTCTCTTTCTCATTAACCGGACGATCTACTGTATATGGATTGTTTACGGTTGCACCTCCATGTGTTCTAAATAGAAGGCTCTTATCTTCAAGTAGTTTTAAGTCCTTTCTTATTGTTACCGACGACACTTTCAGTTCCTTACATAAATCAACCACATTGATGTACTGATCACGTTGCAGTCGACTTAAAATAAACTGGTGCCTCTCAGCCAAATTCATCATAATATATTTAATTAGCGTGCTGCAAATTAGTAATAAAAACATGCTTTAAAATATTTTATACAAATATTTAATAAATTTTTAACGTACATATTATATTATTTCGCTTACTATTTCTTATAATTGCGAATTGTTTCGTTTTATTACTTTTAAATATAAAAATGAAAAGATTACATCAGCCGCTGGTAGCAGAAAACATAAATTGGGACTTGATCATCATTGGTGGCGGGGCAACGGGCCTGGGCACAGCGCTTGATGCGGCCAGCCGTGGTTACAAAACCTTATTGGTAGAACAGGCTGATTATGCAAAAGGAACATCGAGTCGGAGCACAAAACTGGTGCACGGAGGCGTACGCTACCTGGCGCAGGGAGATATTAGACTGGTAAGGCATGCCCTTAAAGAACGTGGATTATTACAACAGAACGCTAAACATTTAGTACATAAAGAAGCGTTCCTGATCCCATGCTACGATTGGTTTTCTATTATAAAATATTTAACCGGACTTACGCTCTACGATTGGCTGGCGGGGAAATATAGCTTCGGGAAATCTAAATTTTTCTCTAAAAAAGAAACCTTAAGTATGATGCCTGGTATCAAAGAGAAGGGTTTAAAAGGAAGCATCAGGTATTATGACGGACAGTTTGATGATGCCCGTTTAGCGATCAATATCGCTCAGACCGCTATCGAAAAAGGTGCTGCATTATTAAATTACACCAAAGTAACCGGTTTATTAAAAAATGGCGAAACCGTTATAGGAATTGAGACGGAAGATACCATTACAGGCTTAAAAACACAGTTTAAGGGCAAAGTAGTTGTTAATGCCACGGGTGTTTTTGTAGATGATATCCTGCACATGAACAATCCGGATTCGAAAAAGATGGTACGCCCCAGTCAGGGGGTGCACGTGGTATTGGAAAAAAGCTTTTTAAACAGTGAATCGGCCTTAATGATCCCGAAAACTTCCGATGGGCGTGTATTATTTGCGGTTCCATGGCATGAACATTTATTAGTAGGCACCACCGATACCCCACTGGATGAGCACAGCCTTGAGCCGAGGGCATTAAAAGAAGAAGTAGACTTTATCATGAGTACAGCAGCGGATTATTTTAACCGTAAGCCCCTGGAAAAGGATATCTTAAGCGTATTTTCAGGCCTGCGCCCATTGGCCGCTCCTACCAATGGTGATGGAAATAGTACAAAAGAAATTAGCAGAGACCATAAACTGATTGTTTCTGCAAAAGGATTAATTACAATTACCGGTGGTAAATGGACTACCTACCGCCGCATGGCTGAAGAAACGGTCGATTTGGCCATTACCCATGCAGGTTTAGAACCGAAAGCATGTGTAACTGAAAATCTCAGTATCCATGGAAGCCAAATGATTAAAGAAGATCATCATTTATCGATATATGGCTCAGACCGTGATAAAATTGAGACATTAATTAAACAAAATCCAAGTCTCGGACAGCAGTTACATCCATCTTTTCCTTTTGTTGAAGCCGAAGTAATTTGGTCTGCACGAAACGAAATGGCCGAAACCGTAGAAGATATTTTAAGCAGAAGGCTGAGGGTATTATTTATCGATGCACAGGCTGCAAAGGATATGGCACCACGGGTTGCCTCGCTCCTAGCCAAAGAATTATCGGCAGATGAAAACTGGGAGGCCGATCAAATTGAAACTTTTAATAAATTAGCAGATGGTTATATTTATCATTCAGCTCCTGAAATAGCTGAATTAGCTTTAGCCCGCTAACCAAATTCTTAATTATGAGCAGATACATCTTGTCTATAGATCAGGGAACCACAAGTTCGAGAGCCATTATTTTTAACCACGACGGTGAAATTGTTGCAATTGCGCAAAAAGAATTCACGCAGATTTACCCCAAACCCGGATGGGTAGAACATGATCCGATGGAAATCTGGTCGACACAATTAGCCGTTGTTACCGAAGTAATTGTAAAAGCCAGTCTAACAGTACACGATATTTCCGCCATAGGCATTACCAATCAGCGCGAAACCACAGTAGTTTGGGATAAAGAAACCGGAATGCCCATTTATAATGCTATTGTTTGGCAAGACAGGCGTACTTCTGCCTATTGCGACGAAGTTAAAGCCAAAGGTCTGGCGGGTAAAATCCAGGAGAAAACAGGCCTCATTATCGATGCCTATTTTTCTGCAACCAAAGCCCGGTGGATTTTGGAAAACGTAGAAGGTGCACGCGAAAAAGCTGAAGCAGGAAAACTGGCTTTCGGCACGATAGACACCTGGTTAATCTGGAAATTGACAGCAGGCGAAAAACATGTTACTGATGTAACCAATGCCTCACGTACCATGCTTTATAACATCCACACCTTGAGTTGGGATGAAGAACTACTCGAATTATTTTCCATTCCAAAAGCAATGCTGCCGGAGGTAAAATCATCAAGCGAGGTTTATGGCGAAACCGCCGGAAGAATACTGGCAGCTAAAATTCCAATTGCAGGCATGGCAGGCGACCAGCAATCGGCACTTTTTGGTCAGATGTGTACCGAAATCGGCATGGTAAAAAACACGTATGGCACAGGTTGTTTCATGCTGATGAATATAGGAGAAAAGCCAAAAATTTCTGCCAACAATCTCTTAACCACCATTGCCTGGCAAATTAACGGCCAGGTTAATTATGCACTTGAAGGAAGTATTTTTATAGGCGGTGCGGTTGTGCAATGGCTTAGGGACGAAATGGGCTTTATTTCAAGGTCTGCAGATGTAGAAACCCTCGCCAAAAAGGTAAAAGATACCGATGGTGTATATGTAGTGCCCGCTTTTGCAGGTTTAGGTGCACCACACTGGGATCAACACGCCCGTGGAACGATAACCGGATTAACACGCGGAACAAATAAATCGCACATTGCAAGGGCCGCTTTAGAAAGCATTGCTTACCAAACCATGGATGTATTGAAAGCCATGGAGGCTGATGCAGGTGTAAATATTGCCGAACTCCGCGTAGATGGCGGTGCTACGGCCAACGATTTATTAATGCAGTTTCAGGCCGATCTGTTAAACTGTAAAGTAATCAGACCAGATGTAACAGAGGTTACTGCCATTGGTGCTGCATATCTGGCCGGATTGGCTATCGGTTTCTGGGAAAGCATCGATCAAATCCGTTCCCAATGGAAAATTAACAGAACCTTTGTTGCTGAGGAAGGAATTGATAACAGCGAAAGAATAAAAGGCTGGAACAGGGCCGTAAAAGCGGCCAGGGTTAATGCTGAGGGTTAATAAATAACTGTCGCCGAGACTGTAACATAAATTGTAATTCAATCGAATTTGTCACGTTGAGCTCAGCCTGTACTGAGCTTGATGAAGTATCGAAATGCCTTGTAAGACATTTAAAGCAGGGCCTTGGGCTTATTACAAATTGCTGTTAATCTAATTGAACCTAATATATTAATTTACAAATCGCTTAAAATTTTATAATGAACGTATATCTCGCGGAATTTATTGGTACCGCTTTAATGATTCTCTTAGGGAATGGTGTAGTGGCAAACGTAGTGTTAAAGGGTACTAAAGGCAATAACAGTGGCTGGATTGTGATTACAACGGCCTGGGCACTTGCCGTATTTGTAGGAGTTGTTGTTGCCGGCCCTAATAGTGGGGCACACTTAAATCCAGCTGTAACCCTCGGACTTGCTATCGGAAAAGGTTTTAGCTGGGCATTGGTTCCATTTTACATCATGGCGCAGTTAGCTGGTGCAATGACAGGATCTTTTTTGGTCTGGCTCATTTACAAAGACCATTTCGATGCCACTGATGATCAGGGTTTAAAGGCCGCTCCTTTTGCAACCGCTCCTGCCATCAGAAATGTCTCCTCTAACTTGTTATCAGAAATTATCGGCACTTTCGTTTTAATATTTGTAATTTTTTATTTTACAGATGCCAGTATGGGTACGAAAGAAACCGTTACCACTCCTATTGGCTTAGGCTCAATTGGCGCAATGCCGGTAGCATTTTTAGTATGGGTAATTGGTTTGGGTTTAGGAGGAACAACTGGATATGCCATAAATCCGGCAAGAGATTTAGGCCCGCGCATTGTTCACTTTTTAATCCCAATGAAGGGAAAAGGAAGTAGCGACTGGAGTTATGCCTGGGTACCCATTGTTGGTCCAATTATCGGATCGATATTGGCCGCTGTGGCATTTTTACTGATTAGCAAATAATGGCATTTGAGTTTGTCAACTTTCTGGCGAAAAAGCTATTAAAGTTGACAACTCTCTTTTTATGATTCTAGCTTTAGTTGCGTAGTCAGATGTTACCATCTGACTATAAAAAGTCTCAACTCATTGACCAAAAATGGGAATTGAAGAATTTCAATTCCAAAACTTATTTAGGGTCTGATGGTAACATCTGACATCACGAATACAGCTTTAGTTGTGTAGTCAGATGTTACCATCTGACTATAAACAAATCTAGATTCATTAACCAAAAACTAGAATTAAAGAATTTCAGTTACAAAACTTATTTGATGTCAGATGGTAACATCTGACATCACGAACAAATGACGGTTCTGAAGAATTACTGAAAAGCAGCTCTACCCACTTGCTCATCTCCTAAGTATATCCAAATAGCCCCTTTTAAATATTTCCCATTACTTATAAATCGCCTTTATTGAAAGGATGCGTGAATAATTATAGTTTATGTTCTTAAATAATTACCTTTGAAATAGATCAATCTTATACGCTAACCATTCAAAATTGCAAGCATACTTCCTCGTCGTTGATACCGAAACTTCAGGCCTGCCTAAAAATTGGACGGCACCTTATTCTAAAGAAAAGAACTGGCCTTATATTGTCCAAATTGCCTGGATTATTTATGATCAATCTTATCAGGAAATTAAACGGGAGAATCACTACATTAAAAATACCGGTTTCACCATTGATAAGGCGGCATTAAAAATCCATAAAATTACCCCCGAATACCTGAATGAGTACGGTGAGGAAAAAGAAAATGTAATGCTGAAATTTTCTGAAGATATAGAAAAATATAAACCTCTAGTGATCGGGCATTTTATTGAACTCGATTATCACATGGTAAATGTTGAATTATACCGCATCGGAAAAGAAAACATATTTAAAAACCTGACATTTTTCTGTACGATGAAGGCAAGCGCGCCCTATATTACCAATACGGTGATCAGTCATTTAAAACTGGATAAATTTTACACTGTTTTATTTAATGAAGTACCCGAAAATATCCACAATGCTTTATCTGATACGATAAACACAGCAAAGATTTTCTTTCATCTTCTAAAAACAGGGAAAATTAGCTTAACTTCAGTGTACCATCAGGAACATACTTTTAACCTGGAGAAGAAAAAGGAAAAAGAATTTTCGTTTAAAAGAATTTTACAGGGACTTTTTAATGGAAGATAAACTAGCTGATCAAATTTATACCGCCCGTATTGGAGACATTACTTTCAAAAAGATAGTGAGTTGCAGTCCTGGCACACCTATTTTTGAAGCTGCAATTAAAATGTCTGAACAGAAAACCAGCTGCCTATTTATTAAAAATGATCAGGACGTTTATCTGGGCTTCGTAACCGATATTACTTTAAGAGATAATGTAATTGCCAGACAACTGAATGCAAATTTGCCGATTGACGAAGTAATGGACACTGACATTGTCATCATAACTCCTGATGCCTATGTGTATGAGGCGATATTGATGATGTTCAGCAAAAAATCGCGCTATTTATTGGTCAACGATAATGGTAATTACGTAGGTTTTCTAAGCAGGAATCGCCTGTTAAGCGAGCAGGCAGAATCTCCGTTAGTTTTTATCCAATCGGTAAAATCGGCCGTAAATACCAGCGATTTAAAACTAAAATGGCAGAAAGTACCAGGCATAGTTTCTCAGCTGCTGACCAGAGGTGTACATTCGAAAATTGTAAACGAGGTAATTACCACTATTGCCGATACCATTTCTTTTAAAATTATTGAAGAGGTAATTGCCAAATTAGGTCCGCCACCTGCAAAATTTGTATTTATGGTTTTGGGTAGTGAAGGGAGAAAAGAACTTAGCTTAAAAACCGATCAGGACAACGCCATTATTTATGAAGATACCGGAGAAGACAATAGAGCAGCTGTACGTACTTATTTTCTAGACTTTGCTACCCAGGTATCTGATAAATTAAATTTTGTGGGTTTTGTATATTGCGATGGTGATTATATGGCCACCAACCCTAACTGGACGCATTCACTATCACACTGGAAGTATAATTACAAAAACTGGATAGAAGAGGCTTTACCTGAGGCTGCTGTAAAATTTGCTGCATTTTTCGATTGCAGAGCCATTTATGGTGATTTGGCAATTATGGAAAGTCTAAGGTCTTTTGTTGATGAGGAGCTACAAAAACCTATCGAAAAATTCTACGTATACCTGGCCAAAAATGCCTTACTCTACGAGCCGCCCCTCACTTATTTTAGAAATATTAGAACGCAAAAAATCCATAAAAAAGAAGTCTTTGATATTAAAACAGCCATGACCCCTATTGTAGACTTAGCCAGGGTTTATGCTTTACAAAACAGGATTTTTCAGAAAGAAAATACCGGCGAGCGTTTAAAGGCTTTAAAAGAACTGGGTGTTTTTAGCGAAGAGCAATTTAACGAACTTTCGCAATCGTACTATTACCTGATGGGTTTAAGATTAAAACACCAGGCCAGTCTCATTATTAATGACCAGGCTGCTCCCAATAACTTTATTGAAATTGATAGTTTGACTAAAATTGAAAAAGTAACGCTGATTGAAATCTTTAAAATTATCCTCAATTTTCAAAGCGGAATCAGAATGAGATTTACGAATAGTTTAGGTTAAGCGTTTTCAGACTTACGAGGTCTGATGGGCAATGTGCAAATAGACCTCGTAAGTCTATCCATAAGTCTCCGTCATTTCGAGCGGAGTGCAACGAAGTCGAGAAATCTATTTTGATAGATCTCTCCATTCCGCTGCGCTTCATCCGATAGCTATCGGATCGAGATGACGACAGCTTTAGGATAAATCCATCATATAGAACCACTTTCAGTACCTATTATGCCATTATTCGCGTTGCAAGACTTACGAGCTCTGGTGAGCATAGTGCAGGTAGACCTCGTAAGTCTGTTTAACAAAAAAAGGTCCCGATTTGCATCGGAACCTTTTTTAAATATGATTATCGCCTAAGCGAAAATTTCTATTTTACTGCATCAATTACAGCTTTGAAAGCTTCTGGGTGATTCATTGCTAAATCAGCCAATACTTTACGGTTTAAACCGATTTCTTTTGAAGCTAGTTTACCGATTAATTGAGAGTAAGAAATACCGTGTTGACGTGCACCAGCGTTGATACGTTGGATCCACAATCCGCGGAATTCTCTTTTCTTAACTTTACGGTCACGGTATGCATATTGCAAACCTTTTTCTACTGTGTTTTTAGCAACAGTATAAACCTTACTTCTTGCTCCCCAATAACCTTTGGCTAAATTAAGGATCTTTTTTCTTCTTCTTCTCGAAGCTACTGCGTTTACCGAACGTGGCATGTTGTTGTTGTTTTTTGGTAAGCGGCGTTCCGTTTAACCGGAAGCTTAAAGCCTGATACCTGGTGAATTAATAAATTACTTTCCGATGCAAAGCATACGTTTAACGTTACCCATATCAGCATCAGATACGATACTTGTTTGACCTAAGGCACGTTTACGTTTAGTACTCATCTTTGTTAAGATGTGACTTTTGTATGCGTTGTTTCTTTTGATTTTACCTGTTCCAGTAAGCGAAAAACGCTTTTTAGCACTGGAATTGGTTTTCATTTTTGGCATAACCTGTTTTTTAATTTATAAACCTATTTTTATTTTTTTGCTACTTTAGGCGCAACTGTAAGGAACATACGTTTACCTTCTAACTTAGGTAATAACTCTACTTTTCCTACATCTTCTAAAGCCTGGGCAAATTTTAATAATAAAATCTCTCCCTGCTCCTTGTAAACAATTGCTCTACCTTTAAAATGCACGTAAGCCCTAACTTTCTCACCGTTCTCTAAAAAGCTTACTGCATGCTTTAATTTAAACTGGAAATCGTGGTCGTTGGTGTTAGGACCAAAACGAATCTCCTTAATTACAGTTTGTTTCGCATTAGATTTAATTTCTTTCTGCTTTTTCTTTTGCTCGTAAACAAATTTACTGTAATCAATAATTCTACAAACTGGCGGTACGGCATTTGGAGATATTTCTACCAAATCCAATTCCAGTTCATCAGCAAGTGCCAAAGCTTTTGCCAAAGGATAAATCCCCGGTTCAACATTATCGCCAGCTAAACGCACTTCAGGCGATTTAATATACTGATTAATGTTATGCTCTGCTTCTTTTTTCTTAAAAGGCGGACGTGGTCCCCTGTTAAATCCTGGTCTTCCTAATGCCAAATTTGTACTATTTTAATTTAAACTGTTATTTCTTTTCTTAATAAATTGTTGAACTCTTCCAACGTCATTTCGCCTAAATCTCCCTCACCATGTTTACGGACAGAAACTTTTCCTTCTGCCATTTCTTTATCACCGATAATGAGCATGTATGGGATCTTTTTAACTTCCGAATCGCGTATTTTGCGACCGATTTTCTCATCACGAAAGTCAATCAGCCCGCGAATATCGGAATTATTTAGTTCATCTAAAACTTTTTTTGCATATTCTTCATATTTTTCTGAAATAGGAAGAATAATAAATTGCTCCGGACTTAACCATAACGGGAAGTTGCCGGCACAATGTTCGATTAAAACGGCAATAAATCTTTCTAATGAACCAAACGGTGCACGGTGAATCATTACCGGTCTGTGCTTTTGGTTATCGCTACCGGTATATTCCAGTTCGAAACGCTCTGGCAGGTTATAATCAACCTGTATAGTACCCAATTGCCATTTTCTACCTAAAGCATCTTTTACCATAAAATCCAGCTTAGGGCCATAGAACGCAGCTTCGCCATATTCTACAACAGTATTTAAGCCTTTTTCTGCAGCTGCTTCGATAATTGCATTTTCAGATAGTCGCCAGTTCTCATCAGAACCAATGTATTTCGATTTATTATCCGGGTCCCTTAACGAAATTTGAGCAGTGTAACTTTCAAAACCTAATGATTTAAACACATAAAGCACTAAATCGATCACTTTTTTAAACTCCTCTTTCACTTGCTCTGGCATACAGAATAAGTGTGCATCATCTTGAGTAAAGCCACGTACGCGGGTTAAACCGTGTAATTCGCCACTTTGTTCGTAACGATAAACCGTACCAAACTCTGCAAAACGAACCGGAAGATCTTTGTAAGAACGCGGTTTTGTTTTGTAAATCTCGCAGTGGTGCGGGCAGTTCATCGGTTTTAAGAAGAACTCCTCTCCCTCCTGCGGAGTTTTAATTGGCTGGAACGAATCTTTACCATATTTCTCCCAGTGTCCGGAAGTTACATATAAGTTTTTATGACCAATATGTGGAGTAACAACCTGTTCGTAACCTGCTTTAGCCTGTGCTTTGGTTAAAAAATTAACCAAACGTTCGCGCAAAGCAGTTCCTTTAGGCAACCATAAAGGCAAGCCCATCCCTACTTTTTCAGAGAAAGCAAACAATTCCAGCTCTTTTCCTAATTTACGGTGATCGCGTTTTTTTGCTTCCTCAATCATCAAAAGATATTCAGTAAGCTCGCTCGCCTTAGGGAAAGTTACCCCATAAATACGGGTTAACTGTTTTTTAGTTTCATCACCTCGCCAGTAAGCGCCAGCCACATTCATCAGTTTTACTGCTTTTACAAAACCAGTATTCGGAATATGTGGACCGCGGCATAAATCGGTAAATGAGCCCTGGGTATAGAAAGTAATTTTACCATCTTCCAGGCCATCAATTAAGTCTAATTTATACTCATCACCTTTTTCGGTGAAGTATTTTACCGCATCAGCCTTGCTTACACTTTCGCGTACAAAAGTTTCCTTTTGTTTGGCCAGTTCGATCATTTTGGTTTCAATGGCTTTGAAATCATCCGAAGAAAATTCGCGGTCGCCAAAGTCTACATCATAATAGAAACCGGTTTCAATTGCCGGACCGATACCAAATTTGGTGCCTGGGTAAAGCGCTTCTAAAGCCTCAGCCATTAAGTGGGCTGATGAATGCCAAAAAGTTGATTTCCCGGCAGTATCATTCCAGGTTAACAATTTCACTGATGAATCAGATTCGATTGGTCTTGTTGAATCCCAAACCTCGCCATTAACCTCAGCGGCTAATACGTTACGGGCTAAGCCCTCAGAAATTGACAATGCAATTTGATGGGCAGAAGTGCCCTTTTCGTACTGACGGACAGAACCGTCAGGTAAAGTAATGTTAATCATCTACAACTATGATTTAAAGTTTGAATAAAAAGTTTTAAAGATCACTTACAATGTGATTTTATTTTGTGCAAAGGTACGAATTTTATCCTGCTATTTAAACTGAGTGTCTTAAAATTCTACTTTGGCTGAAGCCCCACCTCATCGAGATATGTTTTCTGTATCTCCAATACACGATCAGGGTAAGTATTGAGTTCTTCATACTTCAACATCAGCTGATTATGTAGTTTTTTCTTTTCGGCAGTCGTTTTTGCCTGCAGCATTTTCTTCGCCTTTTCCCCATAATCGTTTATAGCGGTTAGGTAGGCTACAACTCCTTCATTAAACTTTTCGGCTGCTTTACTTGGTTTCAGATCTGCAATATCAGCAAGTTCCATTTTTGAATTATTGATCAGGTTTTCTGCTTTATGCGATAATGAAATAGAATCCGGGAATCCTTTGATATAAACTTTCGCAGTATCTTTAAAAACGCTGTCAGTTTCGTCGATTTGCCTCATCTGACGCAAAAAAATTGAAGTTACTTTTTCGTTATAGGCATAATCACTGGTTGATGATGTGCAACTGAATAATAAACTTAGTGGGAAAAAGAGTAAAGCAAGCTTTAAATTTCTCATATACTTTTATCATTTAAAAATTTTGTTTAAGTATTTACTACCGCCTTGTTTCGTATCTCCGTAACTAATCATAACATTAAGGCAAAAGTTTGGTTTTCAAATATTTACGCAATGGAATATCTACAAACCTCATAATGAGATAAGCCAGCACGATTAAAATCAATACCGAAACAGGAATAATTACCCACAAGGTTGACATTGCAGGTTTAACCACGGCTACATAAGTTAAAAATACCCAAACAAACGGATAATGCGTCATATACAAGGGATACGATATTTCTCCAGAAAGTTTGCAGATATTTTTTGAATCAGGATTTAGTGCTGCCCCAGCACCTAAGGCAACCAAAAACGGAAAGTAAAACAACACAATGATCGGCTCGGTAATCCAGTTATAAGCATCTCTATAAGGAAAAAGGAAGGCTATAAGCAAGAGGATTATCATCCCCAGGAAACCAAGTTTATTTTTAATGATCCAATTGAAACGGTAAACCAGCATTCCGGCTGTAAATGAGTACATTACTCTCGCTCCTCCATCCCAAAAGTTTTGTCCGCCCCAGCCACCACCTAAATTGCCGTTGGGAACCTTTACACCTATATAAATAAGGCTTGCCGCCCCAACTAATGCAAATGCAATCAGTACTTTTTTATTCAGTTTGTAAAGTATGAGGATGTAAAAGATATTCGCAATATATTCCCAAAAAAGTGACCATGCCGGTGCATTTAAACAGAATAGATTGGTATAACGCTCTGGCATTAGCGAATAAGGAATCAGGAAAGCTGAAGTTAAAAATAACAAAGCCGTTTTACCGAAGCCATAAGTGCTATAAAAATCGCTAAAAGGATCAAATAAAAAGGTTAACAAACCTAAAATAGAGCCAATAACAACCAGGGGATGCAAACGGATCAGTCTTAGCTTAAAAAACTGCAACAGTCCGATATTTTCTACTCTTGTATCGTAAGCATAAGCAATTACAAAACCCGATAAACAGAAAAAGAAATCGACCGCCAAAAAACCGTGGGAAAGAAAATTCTTATTGTAATCGGTAATGGCGATTTCCATAAAGTGATAAATTACCACTACAACGGCAGCTATGCCTCTCAATCCGTCTAAAATTTCGAAATGTGGCCGGGTTGCTAATAAGTTTGTTTTGTTTTCCGCTGTAATCAATTTGGCTAATTATTATCTTACCTCAATAATAGCTATTCTCCATCTAGTTGCAAAAACTAAAGAGAACCCTTTCAAAAATGATACAAAAAAGCCCTGAAAACTGATATTTTCAAGGCTTTATGATAAGACTTCAGAAGTTAGCCTTCAGGCTGGCCGAAAGCACAAATTTCGGAAGTCTTGCAGAATGAATTAATTCATTCCAAATGCTCTTCTCTGACCACCGCCAGGTCTGTTCTGCCTAAAACGTTTCATCATACTTTCCATTTTAGTTTTGTATTCTTCATCGGTGATCAATTTTGCTTTTTTAGGTGCAGTTACATCTTTTGTGCTCACATTTCTATACTCAATACTTTTAGCAATTGAACTGTTACCTCTACCTTCGATAGCTAAAACGGCACCTTCTGTCCACATATTTGGGTTTGGAGAAAAATCAAAACCTAAATCTTTTGTATACCAGATTTTAGTTTCTTCCACAACATTTTTATCCATATCCAATATCTTGATCGCTCGTGTAGATCTTACAATCGCCTGATGACAAGTAAAACCGATAATCTGTTTTGTCGAATCTGTTTTCACCACTTCTATTTTTGGTGCCGGAGAAGCTTGCGCCTTCGTGGTATCTCTGGGGTTGCCACCACCCATCCTCATCGAACCAATCGGACCAGAAGTAGATAAGGTTAATTTACTCGGCATGTAATAAGTGGTATCGTTTAAATCGAACACCTCGGTAAGGCCTTTATCCGCGAAAGTATAGTAGTATTCACGGTTTCCGCCGCCACCACCAAAACGCATCATCATACGGCCCATTCCACCGCCACCCGCACCATTGCTATCTTCGGTTTCTTCAACAGGCATATAACTGGCATTTGTAGCGGTAAATAATAACTCGAAATTGGTTTTGCTAGACGAAGGCATTCTGGCTTTCATCTGGTCGGTTAACTGTATACCGCTGGCAGATGCCATAGCGGCCGGATCTATGGTATTTTCGAATTGTATTGCTCCAGAAGTCTTTTTTTGTGCATTTGCAACACTTGCAATCGACATTACTCCTAATAAAGCGATGAATATTTTTTTCATTTTGATGATTTTGTTTTGTTCTTTAGATAAGAAATCCTGTAAAAGGTTTAACAAAGGTATTGCTGATTGTAACGTAAAGTTTGTTAAATGTGTTAAAATCAATGGCTGAATAGGGTGTTTAAAGGAAGATGTAATTTGTTTTTTACAATAGAGCTTGTTTTTGAAAAGCAATTGCAGTGGTTTTGATATGAGCCCTAATAAAAACCGTAAAATGCAAATTAATTTGGGCGTTCCCTAAGCTGCGCAAAGGTCGGGCTTTTCAGGGCTGCGCTGCGCTCCGGTACCGATGAAGGATCGGTACTGAACCCTTACAATCCCTAACGCGGATTTATCGCGCAAAACCATTCTCCTCGGTATGTGTCCCACAGACAATGGAATAAGAGTTAAACCTCACAGGTTTTAAAAACCTGCGAGGTTTAAATTAGTATTCTGTACTTTCCAACCAGCCATTACATAATACATCGGCTATATGCATGGTTTTAATCGCCAGATTATTTTTATCAATATAACCCTGAAGATGTAAAAGGCAGGATAAATCGGTAGAAATAATATAATCAGCTTGTTGTGCTAAGGCGTGGTTAACTTTTTGCTCGGCCATTGCAGATGAAATGGCATCAAACTTTACGGCAAAAGTACCTCCGAAACCACAGCACATATCGGTATCTTCCATCTCGATCATTTCTAAACCATGTACTTTAGACAGCAGTTGACGAGGTTCATCTTTTATTTTGCATTCGCGTAAAGCACTGCACGAATCGTGATAAACGGCTTTACCTTCTAACTCTGCACCGAAATAATCCTTTTTGGCTATGTTTACCAGGAAATCAGATAATTCCCAAATATTCGATTGTAAATTACGGCATTTGTTGTGTACAATGGTATTGGTAAAAAGGTCGTTAAATCCACCTTTTACCATCCCTACACAAGATGCCGATGGGGCCACCACATAGGTGTTTTCGTTAAAATCGTTCAGAAATTTTGTGCCCACTTCTTTAGCTTCATCCCAATAACCCGCATTATATGCCGGCTGACCACAGCAAGTTTGTTTCGAGTTGTATTCTACTTTACACCCTGATTTTTCTAATAACCTTAAAGTATTAAAAGCGGTTTCGGGATATAACTGGTCTACAAAACAGGGAACAAACAATTCTACTTTCATCAACAAATTCTTTAGTCTGCAAACTTACAATTTTGCGGTTTCATTGCGCTCGATTTTTTTCAGGAATACTAAAAACACCAATCCCACTATAAAAAATGATGCCAAAGCGATGATGGATTGGCGCATATTGTGTGTTAAACCTTCGATAAATGCAAAACTAAACAGGCCAATTACGATTGCCAATTTCTCTGTGGCATCGTAGAAACTAAAAAATGAAGCGGTGTCGGTTGTATTTTCCGGAATATGTTTAGAATAAGTAGAACGTGATAAAGATTGTATTCCACCCATAATTAGGCCGACAATGGCAGCCAAGGCATAAAATTGAGTAGAATTAATTATAAAATAGCCATAAATACAGCAACCTACCCAAACCAAAACTACAATTATTAAAAGATTAATGTTACCCATTTTTTTGGCTAAAAGCGACATCATCCATGCGCCTAAGATTGCCACCAATTGAATGATTAAGATAACGGCAATTAAGCTGCCCGATTCCATTTTTAAAACCTTGGCGCCGAAACCCGCAGCAGCAAGCATAATGGTTTGTACACCCATCGAATAAAAAAAGAAGGCAATTAAATAAGTTTTTAAAAACTTCATTTGCCTTAGCTGGTTCCACACTTTTGCAAATTCACCGAAACTGCTTTTAATAATCCCCTTGTTTACAGAGCCTGCGTTAGGCACATCTTTAGGCAAAGCTTTAAAAGGAATCTGAGCGAATAAAAACCACCAGATACCAACCAACAAAAATGATATTTGAGCAGGCAATGATTTATCCGTAATTCCGAACAGTTCGGGTTTTAGCACAAAAACAAAACAGATTAACTGCAATATCACGCTACCCACGTAGCCGTATGAAAATCCCTGGGCACTTACTTTATCCTGGTTATCGGTTGAAGCAATTATGGGCAAATAGGCATTGTTAAACATTACACCGCCCACATAGCCCATTGCAGCCAGCACAAAGCAAATAATTCCGGCTTCTAAAGTTTCCAGCTTGAAGAAAAATAAACCCATACAGGCAAAAGATCCGATATAGGTAAACAATTTCATGAAGAATTTCTTTTTGCCCTTTGCATCCGCATAGGAAGATAGTACAGGCAACAAAACCACCATTAATAAGTAAGCGAAAGCAAGCGCATAATTAGAAAGAACGGTATTGATAAAGGTTTTACCAAAAAAAATCACTTCGTCACCATGCGATTTTGTTGTAGTAATTGCAACATAGTAAACAGGAAAAATGGTTGAGGTAATCACTAAATTATAGGCAGAATTTGCCCAGTCGAAGAAAGCCCAGGAGCGTATGGTTTTCTTATTATCTTTTTCTATCATTTGTTTTTCGCTTCTCGGAAGACTAAACTGATTGTTTGGATACTACTGATTAAATAGTTCATTACAAAACTAATATTTTATTGCTAACTTGATAGGCATTTCTCTCACATCTAAAGATAATACTTCTTCCCATCAGTTTTAATCTTACCTGCATCTAATAACTCCCTGATGGCATCAATTCTTTCAGCTTCAGTACCATTTTTAATATTAGTAGCCAGATCATCAAGACTTAGCGCTTGCTTTTGTAGTAAAGAAATAATTTCAAATTCAATTTCTTCACCCACCTGGTTCTGGTTTTCGGCTCTTTTTTCAGCTAAGCAAACATCGCAGACGCCACATTTTGTAGCGTGATGTTCATCAAAATAATTCAGCAACTGAACACTTCTGCACAAATTAGACGTAGCGTAAGCCACCACCGCATTAATCTGCTTGTGTAAAATCTCTTTTCTCAGCCCGAGGTATTTCACATCCAGATCAAAATGATCCATATCAACCCTTGGTCTAATATACTGCAACTGTGGTTGATCGGTCTGTTGAATATATGTCAGCAACTCAATGGCCTGCAGCTTATTCAACAAAGCGATAATCTCTTGATAAGACAGTCCTGTTTTTTTGGCTAAATCCGCCTCATTAATTTTAACAAAACCATCGAAAGCGCCGCCATGCGAACGCAAAATCGTCTTTATAATCCCATCGTAAGCCTTATTTTCAATCTGAAAACGGTAAATATCTTCATGACTGGCAATAAACATTATTCTCGATGGTAAAAAAATACTTTCTGATAAGGTTAAATAACCATCATGCTCTAAAAATTTCAATGCAGAAATGGTTTTCAAAACACTGATATTAAATCTTTTACAAAAATCAGCTATATCGAAAGCAAAGGTTAGCCCTTCGCCGGCACCAAATGCCAGTTGAAAATAATTTCCTAAATAATGATATGTTTTTCGGATTTCATCAGGAGATGGAAAACTATCGAGGTACCTGGCCTCTAGCCCCAAAACATCAGACTGATTGGCTAAAAGAACGGCGTAACTTCTTTTTTCATCTCGCCCTGCCCTACCTGCTTCCTGGTAATAGGCCTCTAAGCTTTCTGGTAAATCTAAATGCACTACAAAACGAACATCTGCTTTATCTATGCCCATGCCGAAGGCATTTGTGGCCACCATGATACGGGTTTTGTTGTTCTTCCACTCTTCCTGTTTCAAGAAGCGGACATCACGTTCCAACCCGGCATGGTAAAAATCAGCTTTAATCTGATTCCTGTTTATAAAATTAGCAACCTCGGCAGTTTCTCTCCGGTTACGTACATAAACCAAGCCTGTACCTTTTACCTTCTGGCAGATATCGATCAGCTTTTTGTACTTATCTTCATTACCGAAAACTACATAACTTAAATTGTCTCTCCCAAAACTTTTAACAAAAACATGCGGGTCTTTCATTTCCAGTTTCTCGATAATATCTTTCCTTACAAAATCAGTTGCTGTGGCCGTAAGTGCCAGCACCGGAACATTAGGCAAAATTTCGCGGAGTTTAGCAATCTGTTGGTACGGCGGACGGAAATCGTAGCCCCATTGCGAAATGCAATGCGCTTCATCAACCGCAATCAGGTTCACATTCATGTAGGAAATACGAACACGCACTAAATCAGCTAATAAACGCTCAGGAGATAAGTAAAGGAATTTAATTTTTCCGTAAATACAGTTGTCAAGGAGAATATCGATTTCCCGTTTTCCCATACCAGCGTAAATAGCAATGGCTTCAATCCCTTTCGATTTAAGGTTTTCTACCTGATCTTTCATCAGGGCAATTAAGGGAGAAACTACAATACAAATCCCCTCATTCACCAAAGCCGGAACTTGAAAACAAATTGATTTTCCCCCACCGGTAGGCAACAAGGCTAGACTGTCTTTTCCTGCTAAAACCGAAGCAATAATATCTTCCTGTAAAGGTCTAAAAGCCTGGTGTCCCCAATATTTTTGTAAAATCTCTATTGCTGTCATAAATCGGCAGTATCAAAACTATACATTTAATCCAAAATCACCACTTATTATTGTTGGAAATTGAAAAAAATCATCTTTAGAAAAGATTATTAACTTTGCTAAATAAGAAGGATTAAATGTTAGAAACGCAGTTTGCAGATATTGTCAGCTTAATTAAAAATGCCCGGGCAGTGGCATTGAAAACTGTTAATTCTACATTAATAAACCTATATTGGAATATTGGTGAATATATACACAACCGAGTTAAAAACGCCGAATGGGGACAATCAGTAGTAAAGCAACTAGCAGAATTTTATCAAAGAATGAACCTGGCTTAAAAGGTTTTTCGGATAAAAACCTTTGGCGAATGAAACAGTTTTATGAAAGTTATAAAGATTATCCAAAACTCTCAACACTGCTGAGAGAAATTAGCTGGACTCACAATCTGATTATTCTTTCCAGGTTAAAATCAATTGAGGAAAAAGAATTCTATTTAAAACTTTGTCTAAAAGAAAAATATAGTAAGAGAGAGCTTGAAAGACAGATATCTGCTAGTCATTACGAAAGATCTATAATGGGAAATACAAAACTCTCGCCAGTGGTGAGAGTTTTACAAAACGAGATTGAAACCATATTCAAAGATACTTATGTATTTGAATTCCTTAATCTTTCCGAACCTCACAGCGAAAACGATCTACAGAAAAACTTAGTTTTAGAAATGAGAAATTTCATTCTTGAACTCGGAAAAGACTTTTTATTTATTAGTGAAGAATATAAAATACAGGTTGGTAATAGCGATTTCTATATTGATCTTCTTTTCTACCACCGTGGCTTACAATGTTTAGTTGCATTTGAATTAAAGGTAGATAAATTTAAACCTGAACATTTAGGTCAGTTAAATTTCTATTTGGAAGCTTTAGATAGAGATGTTAAAAAATCAAATGAAAACCCAAGTATTGGTATTCTCCTCTGCAAAGATAAAGATAACGAAGTGGTAGAATATGCATTGAGCAGAAGTCTATCTCCGACTTTAGTCGCAGAATACAAAACACAACTACCAGATAAAAAATTACTTCAAAGAAAAATACACGAATTATTCAAATAACCATCCTAATACATAATGAAACACCTCTATTTTTTATCCGCTCTTTCACTATTATTTTTCAGTTCTTATGCCCAGGAAAAAAAATGGGATATCGAAAAATACCTGGGCACAACAAAAAACTTCACTTTAAATACGGATGAAGGTACCTGGATGAACCTCGATGTAAGTGCCGACGGACAGGAAATTGTTTTTGATTTACTGGGCGATATATACGTGATGCCCATTAGCGGTGGAGTAGCTAAACTGATCAGCGGAGGTGTGGCTTGGGATGTACAACCAAGGTTTAGCCCTAACGGGAAGTACATTTCTTATACGAGCGATAAAAGTGGAGGCGATAATATCTGGATCATGAACCGTGATGGTTCGGGTAAAAAACAGGTTACCAAAGAGAGTTTCAGGTTATTGAATAATGCTACCTGGATGCCCAATAGCGAATATCTGGTGGCTAGAAAACACTTTACGGCCAGCCGATCGTTAGGCGCCGGCGAAATGTGGATGTATAGCATAAATGGTGGCGATGGTGTGCAGTTAACCAAACGTAAAAATGATCAGCAGGATGCTGGTGAACCCAACGTTTCGCCGGACGGAAGATATCTTTATTTTAGCGAAGATGTGAGCCCTGGTCCAAATTTCGAATACAGTAAAGATCCTAATGGGACTATTTATGCCATTCGCCAGCTGGATTTAACGACAGGTAAATTAATGACCTTAATTGATGAGCAAGGAGGTGCTTGTCGTCCGCAGGTTTCTCCTGATGGAAATTTAATTGCATTTGTAAAACGGGTAAGGTTAAAATCTACTTTATATGTTCAGAACATTAAAACGGGCGAAGAGTGGCCAGTCAATGAAGATTTATCCCACGATCAGCAGGAAACCTGGGCGATTTTTGGCGTTTATCCGAATTTCGCCTGGACTCCGGATAGCAAAAGCATCGTTTACTATGCAAAAGGAAAAATCAGGAAAATCGAAATAAGTACATTGATCAATAGTACCATTCCTTTTCAGGCCAATACCATTCAAACTGTACAACAGGCTTTACATTTTGAACAGCAGGTTTTCAGCAATGAGTTTTCGTCCAAAATGTTGAGGCAACTTAGCACCTCCCCAGATGGAAAAACCATCGTTTTTAATGCGGCAGGATATCTATACAAACAAGAATTACCAACTGGTACACCAGAAAGATTAACGAATGGTTTGGATTTCGAATTCGAACCGGCTTTTAGTCCGGATGGAAAATATGTTGTTTATACCACCTGGAGCGATGAATTACGTGGAGCAATAAAAAGAACTGACCTCAAATCAGGTAAAACCATCACCCTGACCGACGAAAAAGGTTTTTATTACTCCCCTAAATATTCAACAAAGGGGGATAAAATCGTTTTCAGAAAAGGAAGTGGCAACGACGTTTTAGGTTATAATTATGGCCGTGGAACCGGAATTTTCATCATGCCAGCCAATGGAGGGTCAAAAACTTTAGTTTCTGATAACGGTATCCGTCCACAGTTTAATAATACTGATACCCGTATTTATTTCCAGAGTTATGCAGATGGTAAAAAGGCATTAAAAAGCATCGATTTAAACGGCGCTAACGAAAGAACACACTTTACTTCACAATATGCCAATCAGTTCGTCATCAGTCCTGACAATAAGTGGGTGGCCTTTAACGAATTATTTAACGTTTACATCACACCGATGATCAATATTGGTACAGCACAGGATGCATCGGCAGGTAATAATGCTATTCCGGTTACCAAAGTAACTACCGACGGTGGAACATACATTCAATGGAGCAACGATAGTAAAAGCCTGCATTGGACATTAGGACCGAAATATTTCACCATTGATGTAAACAGTGCTTTCAATTTTGATGGCACTACGCCTAAAACAGAAGCTTCATCTATCGATATCAATCTGGTTTTAAAATCTGATGTACCTGGCGGGATAGTGGCACTTAAAGGTGCCAGAATCATTTCAATGAAAGGTGATGAAGTAATTGAAAATGGAATCATCATTACCGATGGAAATAAAATTACGGCAATAGGAAAAGCTGATGCGGTAAACATCCCTGCTAATGCCAAAGTAATTGATGTAAACGGCAAAACCATTATGCCTGGCATTGTTGATGTTCATGCCCACTTGCGCACCAGCCCGGATGGGATAACACCACAGAACGATTGGAGTTATATGGCTAATTTAGCTTTTGGTGTAACCACTTCACACGATCCATCGAGCAATACCGAAATGGTTTTTAGCCAGAGCGAAATGCTTAAGGCAGGTAGAATGGTTGGTCCAAGGGTTTATTCTACAGGCTCCATTTTATATGGTGCCGATGGCGATTTTAAGGTAGTGATTAACAGTTTAGATGATGCTCTTGCCAATTTACGCAGGTTAAAAGCAGTTGGGGCCTTTTCGGTAAAATCGTACAACCAACCGCGTAGGGAGCAGCGTCAACAGATTTTAGAAGCCGCACGACAGCTAAAAATGGAAGTTGTACCCGAAGGAGGTTCTACTTTTTTCACCAATATGAATATGATTGCTGACGGGCACACCGGAATTGAACATAGTATTCCGGTTTTACCAGTTTATAAAGATGTAACCACACTCTGGAACAATACCGAAGTGGGCTACACTCCCACGCTGATTGTGGCCTATGGCGGTCAGTGGGGCGAAAATTATTGGTACGATAGAACCAACGTCTGGGAAAACGAAAAATTAATGACTTACACCCCACGATCCATTATAGACGCGAGGTCAAGACGCAGGACCACATCAGAATACAGTGATTATAATCACATTGGTATTGCAAAAGCGACCAAACAGATTGCCGATGGTGGTACAAAGGTTAACCTTGGCGCACACGGACAGATCCAGGGTTTAGGGGCACATTGGGAATTGTGGATGTTGGTTCAGGGTGGTTTTAGTCCGCTGCAGGCCATTAGGGCTGCAACATTAAATGGCGCGAGCTATTTGGGCATGAACAAAGAAATTGGTTCATTAGAGGTAGGTAAACTGGCAGATATGGTGATTATGGATGCTAACCCTTTGGATGACATTAGAAATTCTGAAAAAATCAAATATGTGATGATCAATGGCCGCCTTTATGATAGTGCTACCT
Source organism: Pedobacter alluvionis (assembly GCF_003664035.1). GTDB lineage: Bacteria > Bacteroidota > Bacteroidia > Sphingobacteriales > Sphingobacteriaceae > Pedobacter > Pedobacter alluvionis. The sequence goes on along the minus strand of NZ_RCCK01000010.1, from coordinate 1,701,114 downwards.
TAAATGAAGTAGGTACAAGAGAAAAACTTCGTGGCAAATTGTGGTTCGAGAATATCAGGGGAAATGGCTACATCATTCCAAATGGAGAATCAGAAACCTGGACTTTTACCGTTCCGCACTGTGATTAAAACTAATCCGCAAATTTCGGAAACATTTTTTGACCATATAAGACACGTGAGGTACATATAAGCTTAAATGATCTTACATTCCTTATACGGTCAAAAATATTACAACAGATTATGAGTAGTAATGAGATATTGTATTAATATTATTTTCTTACAGGTTCACGTTTCGAATGAACAACACTTAAAGTATCAATTAGAAGAGAAGTAATTAAAATTAACCGACTATCTAGCAAAAAGATCGAAATAGATTAGGTACTGAAAGGTTAGAAAAACAATTAATTTAGAATACATAGCATGAAACCAAACAAACTTTACACTATCGCATCAATTGTATTCCTACTACTCAGTGTGATCGTTTTCTCTTATAGTGGTTACTACATCCTGGGCATCCAAACCGTAAATTTATTCCTCGCGTTGATTGCAATGTCTTACATCACTTCTTTTATCGCGGTAATGAAAAACCGGAAATCTGTTATTTTGTGGTTGTTGTTGATCATAAATTCGATTATACTCATCTGTATTATCTATTTTCTCACGCATTTTAAAATGAAAATGTAATTTTAGCGATGGTTGCGCTCTTTTTTAATAGATAATCGTCATCTCGACTGAAGCGTAGCGAAATGGAGAGATCTATCAAGACAGATTTCTCCACTGCGGTCGAAATGACGAGCTTTCGTAACATATTATCGCTATTTTAAAGCTCACAGTAGCTTATAAAACCAACAAACCGTATTCCCTTAACGTATTTATGGGTTTCGAATACCAGAAAAGTTCAAAGTTTTCCAATTCTGTCTCAAAATCGGTCTTAATTTCCTGAAAAGTATATACTTTTTCATTAGAGATTGAAATTTTATTCAAGATAGCAGTTAACCACTCTCCTTCTTTTTTATTGGTTTGAACGATAAAAGTTTCCTTTTTATCGTGGAAGGTGAGTGAGGCCATTTCCCATGTATTTCCCTTTTTGGATTTGGTGAAATAATCTGCCGAAGGCTTTCCTCCTATCCATACCACTTTGGCTGTAGGCCTGGTATTAAAATGATCATCATCATTCAAAGCCTTTTCAATAAAATCTGCTGGAATTTTTGTCCTTGGGATCTTAAAATCGAACCAATCCTGCAGCTCATAATCAAAACAGATGCCATGCATGAAATTGAAGAGTGATTTCTTTAATCCATAGCTGAATTTATTGTGATCAATCCCTGTTTTATCGGTATAATTGATATCGTTATTGGCAAAACTCCCAATCACTTCTGTATCTTTTACCACCCCGAATTTTTCAGGATACATCCCCACCGGACTATGTGCCGTCATGGCAAACTGGTGCCAAAAACCCGATTGTAGTATGCCTACTTCAAATAATTGACGTACCATTTCTAAACTATCAACCGTTTCTTGTATAGTTTGCGTAGGATAACCATACATTAAATAAGCATGAACCATAATTCCTGCTTCGGTAAAGTTACGGGTAACCTTAGCTACTTGTTCTACGGTTACACCTTTATCGATCAGTTTTAACAAACGATCGGATGCCACTTCCAATCCACCTGAAACAGCAATACAGCCGGAAGCTTTGAGCAACAAACATAAATCCTGACTAAAACTTTTCTCAAAGCGGATATTCGTCCACCAGGTAACTGCTAATTTCCTTCTGATAATCTCCAAAGCTACTTCACGCATCAGTGCAGGCGGTGCTGCCTCATCCACAAAATGAAACCCATTCTGTCCTGTTTTGGCATATAAATCCTCAATGCGGTCCACAATCAACTTAGCGGCTACAGGCTCGTAAACTTTAATATAATCAAGTGAAATATCGCAAAAGGTACATTTGCCCCAATAACAGCCATGGGCCATAGTAAGCTTGTTCCAGCGTCCATCACTCCACATGCGGTGCATCGGGTTAACAATTTCAATTACTGAAATATATTTATCCAAAAGCAGGCCTGTATAATCGGGTGTGCCTACGTCTGCTTGCTTATAATCGTTTCTGAAAGCATCATTACGGTAAACTACTTTACCATTTTCAAGAAGAAAAGTTCTTTTATAAAAGTGGGCTTCAGCTGGGATAGGATGCGTAATGTTATGGTACAACAATTCGATTGGCAGCTCGCCATCATCCAATGTAATGTAATCAAAAAACTCAAAAACCCGTACATCTGACAACGACCTTAATTCGGTATTTGGGAAACCGCCGCCCATAGAAATTTTGATTTCAGGATGATTGGCTTTTATCCATTGCGCGCAACGAAAAGCACTGTATAAATTGCCCGGAAAAGGGACAGAAATCAAAAATAATTGAGGCCCAACCGTTTCAATTTTCTCTTTTAAAACCGAAATCAGGATCTGATCGATGTAAGTAGGTTCTTTTAATAAGGCACCATATAACTCGTCAAAAGAATTCGCACTTCTGCCTAAACGTTCGGCATAGCGGCTAAAGCCAAAATTTTCGTCGATGCACTCTACAATATAATCAGATATGTCTTCGAGATAAAGTGTGGCCAGATGTTTTGCTTTATCCTGCGTACCCATTGCCCCAAAGGCCCAGTCTAATTCTTCTAAAGCAGCAAACCGTGAAGCCTGAGGCAAAAAATCATCACTACAGATCTGTAAGGCCAAAGTTGGGTTTTTCCCTTGAAGAAAGGCGATTACGGCATCAATGGTTTTTAAATATTCATCCTGTAAAGCAAAAATACGTTTAGCGTTGTCGCTTTTAGGTTTTTGATTGTCTACCCTAAATAAATCTTGTAGTCCTTTTTTAGAAAACAATTCCAAAATTACTTCAATTCCTAAATCGGCCTGTGTAGTGCTGATATTTTTGGTGTTCAGAAAACCTTTTATATACGCCGTTGCTGGATATGGGGTATTCAGTTGGGTAAATGGCGGCGTAATGGCAAGGATTTCGGTTTTCAAAAGAAATTGTTTTTTCTGCAAAAGTACGGGAATTTTAGAAGTTTAAGGCTGTAATTTTAACACTATTGCACTAACTGAAAATGAACTGCGATTAATCCTCCGTGTTTTCTGTGATTCCGTGGCTGTTAATTGTCTTTGAACTTAATGACAAACTAAAACCCCGATAAACACGTTTTATACTCACATCAACACCTTTTCTATCTGAATGAAAGTTTTTTGTTTTTACATCCTGATGCTCTGCGCGCAACTCAGCTTTGCGCAAAAAACATTTATCTTCCCTAAAATTAAAACACAAGGATCTTCTGTAGAACAGTTTACGCCAGCCAACTGGATGATTATCGACCAGGTTAACGGCGACCTGAACAATGATGGTTTAGCCGATTTAGCAGTAGTTTTTGAATATAATAAAGCAATTGATGAAACCCGGGTTTATGGCGACAATAGCAGCGCAATTATTAAGGAAACACAAAAACCGAGGATTCTGGCCATATTTTTTAAAGATAAATCGACAGGTGTTTTAAGCTTATCTACACAGAACAACGATTTTATCTTACGCTCGGAAGAAGGTGGTAAACTGGGCGACCCACTGCAAAAGATTGCGATTAAAGATCAACAACTTTATCTCCGTTTTCAAGGAGGATCAGAGTGGCGCTGGGAATTGGGCTATACTTTTAAATTCGAAAACAAAGATTGGTTTTTAACCAGTGCGATTAACCTTTATTACAACCAAAACAACGGCGATATGACCGAGAGGGTTTACGATTTTAAAACACGTGAATTATTTACCACTGTTGGTAACCTCCACAGAAGAGATATTGCGAACCGTAGAACAAGTGAGGTATTATATTTTTCTCAACTGAGAACATTTAAGACTTTTAAAAAACCCTGGGCATGGGAAATTATGCCGAATGTTTATTTGTAACGGAGCAAACCTCGCCGGTTTTTAAAACCTGCGAGGTTTATTTAGCTCGCCCCTAAGAACCGCTGTTTTAGGTTAAATAAACCTGATAAAGTGGAAAGCCCGGAGCGAGGAACGAGTGAGGACTTGGAACGATAGCAGGGCTGCAAATCCGAAGTATTACAACCGCTCATTCCCAAAATAATATTAACCACCTGAGCGACTTACAAACCTATCAGGTTTTAAAAACCTGATAGGTTTAGCAACCGTTAAATATTCTGCGCAATCACGAAGCCACTGGCCCAGGCCCATTGAAAGTTATAACCACCCAGCCAACCGGTAACATCTAAACATTCGCCACCAAAAAACAGGTTCGGGATTTTTTTACACTCCAGCGTTTTAGAAGAAATTTCGTTGGTGTCAATTCCGCCGCGCATCACCTCAGCCTTATCATAACCTTTATCGCCTGCGGGTTTAACCTTAAAATGATGGATCGTTTGTTCAATTAAATCGAGTTCTGTTTTGGTTAATGCAGCAACAGGCTTATTTAAAGGCAAAAACTTACCTAAGGCATCGGTAAACTTCTTGGTATAAATCCGGTTCAACAGCGTAGATAATAAAGTTTTACCGTTGTTTTTCCTTTCTTCGTCCAATAGTGCGACAATATGTTGATGTGGCAACAGATTAAGGTTAACAGTTTCACCTCTTCTCCAAAAAGAAGAGATTTGCAAAATAGCAGGTCCACTTAATCCCCAATGGGTAAAGAGGATATTCTCTTCGAAGGAAATTTCATCGTTGCTTACTTCGCAGAAAACAGAATTACCAGAAAGTTGTGCAAACCATTCTTCATCCTTCCCGGTAATGGTTAAAGGAACCAAAGCCGGAGCCGTTTCAATAATTTTTAAGTTATGTTTTCTGGAGAAACGTAAAGCAAAATCGGTAGCACCCATTTTTGGGATAGGCAAGCCTCCGGTGGCAATTACCAGCTTTTCGGCGATTAAGATTACGGTTTTACCATTTTTCTCATAACTTACTTTAAAGCCATCAGGCAGTATTTCAATATCCTTTACATCGGCATTACACCTAATTTCTTGTCCGAAATCTTCGCAAATGGAGGTAAAAACCTGTACCACATCTTTCGCGTTTTTATCATCAGGAAATAATTGACCCAAAGTTTTTTCTTTGCCTGCTATGCCATAAGTCTCGAAAAAGCCAATGGTATCGTCAACCGTCCACTGGGTAAATGCCGATTTTACAAAATGTGGATTGGCAGATATAAACTGCTCAGCTGATGTGAATTGATTGGTATAATTGCAGCGGCCGCCACCAGAAATTAAAATTTTGGCCCCAGGTTTTTCGTTTTTCTCAAGCACAATTACTTTCTTACCCAAATAGCCTGCCTGCACGGCAGACATCAATCCGCAGGCACCTGCACCAATAATTATTGCATCAGCATTCATCAATAAAATTTATTATGGTTACTTTTGCACAAAAGTAGCATTATTTTCAAGCGCATGGCAAAACAGATTAGCGAATTAAAATTAGGTATTTTAGGTGGCGGACAATTGGGCAGAATGCTCATTCAACAAGCAATCAATTACAATGTAACTACATTAGTTTTAGACCCGGATCCTGATGCTCCCTGCAAACACATTTCAAATTATTTCGAAAATGGCTCCATAACCGATTTTGACACCGTTTACAACTTTGGAAAGAAAGCTGATATTATTACCATTGAAATTGAAAAGGTAAATATTGATGCGCTTGAGCAGCTGGAAAAAGAAGGTAAAAAGGTATTTCCGCAATCAAGGGTGATCCGCTTAATACAGGATAAAGGTGTACAGAAACAGTTTTTTAAGGAAAACGATATCCCAACCTCTCCTTTCCAGATTGTGAATACGAAAGAAGATATGGAAAACAGTAGCATCCCTTTTCCATACATTTTAAAGCTTCGAAAAGATGGATATGACGGCAAAGGAGTAATGAAAATCAATAGCGCGGCAGATCTTGACAATGCTTTTAATGCACCTTGTATTATTGAAAAACTGGTCGATTTTGAAAAAGAAGTAGCCGTAATTGTGGCACGTAACGCCAATGGCGATATGAAAACCTTCCCAATGGTTGAGATGGAATTTAATCCTGAAGCCAACCTGGTAGAATTTTTAATTTCCCCTTCAACTTTTGCTGAAAGTTTGCAGCAAAAAGCCGAAAATATTGCCAAAAACATAGCTTCTGCGATGAATATTACCGGAATTTTAGCGGTTGAGATGTTTGTTTGCAAAGATGGCGAATTATTGGTTAACGAGGTTGCTCCCCGTCCGCACAATAGCGGTCATCAGACTATTGAAGGTAACTATGTTTCTCAATTTGAACAGCATTTACGCTCAATTTATAACTTACCATTAGGCGATACCAACAGCATTACCAATGCCATTATGATTAATTTACTTGGCGAAAAAGGTTTTGAAGGTGTAGCCAGGTATGAAAATCTGGAAAAAATATTAGCCATTGATGGCGTTTATGTTCACTTATATGGCAAGAAATACACAAAACCTTTCCGCAAAATGGGCCATGTAACCATTGTAGATATTGACAGGGAAAAAGCAATCGAAAAAGCAAGGTTTGTACAAAAAACATTGAAGGTAATCGCATAAGCCCCCTAGCCCCCTGAAGGGGGAACTAATAGCGAGGTGGAAATACAAAATTTTAAAAGAAGTTAAAAAAGAAATATAAATAGATATGAGTCAAGGAAATTCAAATTCGGCATTAGTAGGAATTATCATGGGTAGCAAATCAGATTTACCTGTGATGCAAGATGCTGCTGATGTATTAAAAGAATTTGGAATAAACTACGAGATCACGGTTGTGTCTGCCCACAGAACACCAGAACGCATGTTTAATTACGCTAAAGAAGCACAAGGCCGCGGCTTAAAAGTAATTATTGCCGGTGCCGGTGGTGCCGCTCACTTGCCAGGAATGGTAGCTTCTATCACAACATTGCCTGTTATTGGTGTTCCGGTTAAATCATCAAACTCTATTGATGGATGGGATAGTATCTTATCAATCTTACAAATGCCAAATGGCATTCCTGTTGCCACAGTTGCTTTAAACGCGGCTAAAAATGCAGGTTTATTAGCAACTCAAATCTTAGCAACTGCTGATGAATCTTTAACGGTTAAAATGCAGGCTTATAAAGATGAGTTGAGAAGAAAAGTTGAAGAAAGCGCTGATAGTCTTGAGTCTTAAACGTCAATTATAAACTGAAAGAGTCGTCATTTCGAGCGGAGTGCAACGTAGTCGAGAAATCTATCTAGGCAGATCTCTCCATTCCACTGCGTTTCATCCGATAGCTATCGGATCGAGATGACGACTACTTTATATAAAAAATGTCAACAGAAAACTGCCAATTACCAACTGAAAACTGATTAGTTCAAACTTGGATCTACCGGAAAATTACTGATGTGTGCATATTTCGGGCCAAGGTTTACAATTACATCCCGCCAAAGTTTTTCATCATCATTACTGAAAATGAGATCAGGGTTAAAGGTGTCGCTCACCATCCATGCATTTTGATCAATTTCCTGGTCAAGTTGTCCATGATCCCAGCCTGAATACCCCATAAAAAACTTCACCTCCTCCTGGCTTATGGCATTGGTATTTAACAGGATTTTAAGGGTTTCAAAATTACCTCCCCAATACAATCCATTCCCAATTGGCTCCCCACTCTGTAATTTATCGTAACACCTATGAATAAAATGCAAAGTATCTGCAGCAACAGGTCCGCCGAAATAAATGTAATTTTTTGCATCCCATAAGTCCTGAATTACGTCGTTCAACATCAGATTCCCTACCTGGTTAAGAATGTAACCTACTGTTCCATCATCACCATGTTCGGTTAACAACACAACGGATCTTTTAAAATTCGGATCGGCCATAAATGGTTCTGAGATGAGCAAGCGGCCAGTTTTTGGTTTTATATTGTTCAGCATGATGATAATCATTTGTTACACCGTAAAAGATGCCTATTTTTGTTAAATGCAAGTTACAAATGAATTTCTACAAAACCTGCGCCAAGATTACAAAAGCGCTTCGCTGGACGAATCTGACGTTGACCAAGATCCGATTGTCCAGTTTCAAAAATGGTTTCAACACGCAGTTGATGCCCAGATATATGAGCCTAATGTAATGACTTTAGCTACGGCTGATAAAGCTGGCCGGCCAGATGCCCGTATTGTGCTGTTAAAAGGGGTTGATGGAGACGGTTTTAGGTTTTTCACCAATTACCTGAGTGCCAAAGGAAAAGAACTCAAACGCAATCCTTATGCAGCTTTGGTGTTTTTCTGGCCGGAGCTTGAAAGACAGGTGAGAATTGAAGGAACAGTAGAAAAATTGGATAAAGAAACATCGGAAGCCTATTTCAACACCAGACCGATTGCCAGTCAGATTGGAGCGGTAGTTTCACCACAAAGCCAGATTATTCCGGACAGGACATTTTTGGAAGAAAAAGTTGAAGAGCTTAAAGCTAAAAGTTCCGATAAAAGCATTGCGAAACCGGCACACTGGGGAGGTTATATTGTAAAACCGACAAGAATAGAGTTTTGGCAAGGAAGAAGAAGCAGGTTACACGATAGGATAAACTTCGAATTGATAAAAGGCCTCTGGACTAAAACCAGGTTAGCACCATAAGGTTATTTATAAAAATCAAAAGAGATCGGCTTTACAGCAAGATCTTTATTTCAACTAATCGTTTACTCGTAAATTCTCTTTTTCTAATCTCCTAAAGGATGAAACAAATTGCAGTTATAGGATCTGGCACCATGGGAAATGGCATCGCCCATACCTTCGCACAATTCAATTATAAAGTCAACCTGATTGATATCAATCAGCCTGCATTGGACAAGGCCATACAAACCATTACCAAAAATTTAGACAGGCAGGTTGCCAAAGGAACCTTAACAGAAGATCAGAAAGCGGTCACTCTGAATAACATCTCTACCTACACATCAATTAAGGATGGTGTTCAAAGTTCCGATTTAATTGTAGAAGCTGCTACCGAAAATGTAGACTTAAAATTAAAAATTTTTAAGGATTTAGATGAGTATGCGCCTGCACATGCTATTCTTGCTTCCAATACTTCCTCTATTTCCATTACGCAAATTGCTGCCGTAACCAGAAGAGGTGATCAGGTAATCGGAATGCACTTTATGAACCCGGTTCCGGTAATGAAGTTAGTAGAAGTAATAAGAGGTTATGCCACTAGTGATGAGACGACCAATACCATTATGTCACTTTCTCAAAGTTTGGAGAAAGTTCCTGTTGAGGTAAATGATTATCCTGGTTTTGTGGCCAATCGCATTTTAATGCCGATGATCAATGAAGCCATTTACACGCTTTATGAAGGTGTAGCTGGTGTGTATGAAATTGATACCGTGATGAAACTTGGAATGGCACACCCTATGGGACCTCTGCAGTTAGCTGATTTTATTGGTCTGGATGTTTGTTTGGCCATATTAAAAGTATTGAACGATGGTTTTGGTAACCCTAAATATGCGCCATGCCCTTTACTGGTAAATATGGTTGCCGCAGGTAAAAAAGGTGTTAAAAGCGGCGAAGGCTTTTATCAATACACAGCAGGATCAAAAGAACTAGTCATTTCTGATAAATTTAAAAGATCCTAATTTTTTTAGCATTTAATTTTATATTTGCCGTATGAATGAGAACCTGGACCCTGAAGCAAGCAACCTGACCCCTACCGATCGTGATATTGAAAGGGTTTTAAGGCCGCAGGCTTTCGAAGATTTTACGGGACAGGAAAAAGTGATGGAAAACCTGAAGATTTTTGTTCAGGCGGCGAAACTCCGTGGCGAAGCTTTAGATCATGTTCTTTTGCATGGTCCTCCCGGATTAGGCAAAACTACACTTTCTCATATCATTGCCAATGAAATGGCTACTGGTATCAAAGTAACCTCTGGTCCGGTATTGGATAAACCTGGCGACCTCGCTGGTTTATTAACTGGCCTGGATGAAGGCGATATCCTTTTTATTGATGAGATCCATCGTTTATCTCCCCTTGTGGAAGAGTACCTGTATTCTGCCATGGAAGATTTTAAAATCGATATTATGCTCGAAACCGGCCCGAATGCGCGTTCCGTACAGATATCGCTTAATCCTTTTACGTTGGTTGGTGCCACTACGCGTTCCGGCTTGTTAACAGCGCCTTTAAGAGCCCGTTTCGGAATTAATGCCCGTTTGGCTTATTACGATGCTAAGCTACTCACTACAATTGTGCTACGCTCTTCTGATATATTAAAAACACCGATTAGTGATGAAGGTGCATATGAAATTGCCCGCCGTAGCCGTGGTACGCCCCGGATAGCCAATGCGCTTTTACGCAGAACAAGAGATTTTGCGCAGATTAAAGGAAATGGAAATATCGATACCGAAATAGCCCGTTATGCCTTAAATGCATTAAATGTGGATGAACATGGCTTAGATGAGATGGATAACAGGATTCTGGTTACCATTATCGACAAATTTAAGGGTGGTCCGGTAGGTTTAAAAACCATTGCGACGGCTGTTGGAGAAGATGAAGGTACTATTGAAGAAGTTTATGAACCGTTTTTAATTCAGGAAGGATATATCATGCGTACTTCACGCGGTAGAGAAGTTACCGAAGCGGCTTACAAGCACTTAAAGAAAAATTATCCTGGACAAACCGGGAAGTTGTTTTAATAATTTATGCTTTTTTCCCGCAGATCCAAATGATAAAAAACGCAGATCATCACAGATAGCACATGTGACCTACAGATCAAAAAAAATCATTTTAAATCTGCGAGCTTGATCTGCTAAATCTGTGGGGAAAATGGGACATGGTCGTTAAAGATCTAAACGATAAGCTTTTTTGAAAATACTATCAGCAATATTATCAGTATTAAAATTGACTAATAATCCCAATTTATAACCCGATAACTTTAAATAAGTAAGCAACTGTTTATGATGAACATTCATAATAAACTCCACTGATTTTAATTCAACAACCACCTTTTTTTCTACTAAAAGATCTAATCTATACCCAACATCAATGGTAATTTCCTCATAGTGCATTGGCAATGAAACTTGTCTTTGCACAAATAACCCTGCCTTTTCAATTTCATATTTTAAGGCAGCTTCATAAGCAGATTCGAGTAAGCCCGGTCCAAGCGTATTATAAACTCTAAAAATACTCCCTCGAATGATATATGATAATTTATTTTCCGTCATTACTTAAATTTAATAATTTATTCCAGAAAAGAATACTCAAAAATACAACCTCACAACCTATTAACATTTTCAAGAAAACATTAACGCAGCTTTTGTGTTCAATAGCTACAAATCAAACATTATGAATATTGAATTACGTAAACTAACGCTCGAAGATTACGAAGATCTTAAAGAATCAATGCTCCAGGCCTACGACAGTATGGGTGGTTCCATCTGGCCGAAATCCAGTATTGCAAAACTTATAAATATTTTCCCTGAAGGGCAGCTCTGTATAGCAGTTGATGACAAAGTTGTGGCCTGTTCATTGGCTATTATTGTAGAATACGACGAGTATGGCGATCGGCACACCTATAAACTGATCACTGGTGATTATTCTTTTACAACACACGATCCAAATGGCGACACTCTGTATGGCATCGAAATTTTTGTGCACCCCGATTACCGGGGCCTGCGTTTAGGCAGAAGATTATACGAAGCCAGGAAAGAACTCTGTGAAAGCCTTAACCTCAAAAGCATTATTGCCGGCGGAAGAATTCCTGGTTACCATGAGTATGCAGAGAAGTTAAGCCCGAGACAATATATAGATAAGGTAAAGGCAAAAGAGATCTACGATCCTACATTAACTTTTCAGATTTCGAATGATTTTCACGTCAGAAAAGTATTAAAGAATTATCTACCAGGGGATAAAGAATCAAAAGAATATGCCACCTTAATTGAGTGGAATAATATTTATTACCAGGGCATTGATGCTTCGGCACGTTCGGCAATGACAATCCGTTTAGGTTTAGTGCAATGGGAAATGCGTTTGTTCCCAAATATGGATGCATTTTACGAACAGGTAGAATTTTTTGTTGATGCTTTGAGCGGTTACAAATCAGATTTTGTGATGTTCCCTGAGTTATTTAATACCCCCCTGTTGCAACCATACAATCACTTACCAGAAATTGAGGCGATGCGAAAGCTTGCCGAAAAAACGAAAGAGATTGTACAAAAAATGCATGAATATTCATTGAGCTACAATACAAACATTATTACCGGGAGTATGCCGCTTATTGAGGATGGTAAACTTTACAATGCCACTTACCTCTGTCACCGTACCGGCAAAATAGATGAGTACAGGAAAATCCACATTACACCAAATGAGCAAAAATATTACGGCATGATTGGTGGCGATAAGGTGCAGGTTTTCGATACCGATTGTGGTAAAGTAGGCATCTTGATTTGTTATGATGTTGAATTTCCAGAATTGAGCCGCATTTATGCTGAGCAGGGGATGCAGATTTTATTTGTACCATTTTTAACCGATACACAGAACGGTTATACCCGTGTTCGCCACTGCGCGCAGGCAAGAGCAATAGAAAACGAATGTTACGTGGCTATTGCAGGTTGCGTAGGTAATTTACCTAAGGTGAATAATATGGATATTCAGTTTGCTCAATCAGCAGTGTTTACCCCGTCCGATTTTGCTTTTCCTACCAACGCGATCAAAGCAGAAGCAACGCCAAATACCGAAATGGTACTGGTAGTAGACGTTGACTTACATTTATTAGACGAACTACATCATTATGGAACAGTAAAGGTGTTAAAAGACAGGCGTAAAGATCTTTACCAGGTTAAACTTTTAAAATAATTACCATATAAAAAATGCCGGTCAAATTAATGTACCGGCATTTCATTTTTAATCTAAAGCTAATTATTTTCTCATTACAAACCAGATAATCAGGCCAATAATTACAGCCAGAGGTAGCACCCATTTCAAAGCTTGTCCTCCTCCGTTTTCGTCCTTTTCTGTAACCGCTGGTTTTGCTGGTCCGGGATCTTCTTTATGACTTTCATAATCTTTTTCAATCGGTTTCGGAGCTGCTCCTGATTCCGTATGTTGTGGATCTATATTTTCCATAGCTAATGCTTTAAGCTCTCCTGTATAGTGTTACACCAATCAGGGCGAACCATAATTAATTAATTTAGTTTCTGTAGCTAGAACAAGTGATTAATGAAAATGTTTTAATTCCTAAGCCTTATCTTTGCAGACCGGTGTATAACAATTATGCGAAATATAGCCAATTGATCAAAGATGAAGCCCTGCGGCTGGGTTTCATGGCCTGTGGCATTGCTAAAGCTGAATTCCTTGAAGAGGAAGCGCCAAGACTGGAAAATTGGCTCAACCAAAACCGTCATGGCGAAATGAAATACATGGAAAATTATTTTGATAAACGCCTCGATCCCAGATTACTGGTTGATGGCGCTAAATCTGTAATTTCCTTATCGCTAAACTATTATACTGAAGAAAAACAGTCAGACCCCAACGCACCGAAAATTTCCAAGTATGCTTACGGACAGGATTACCACACCGTAATCAAAGAGAAATTAAAAGAACTGACTCATTTTATAGAAGAAAATATTGGGGAAGTTTCCGGAAGAGCATTTGTTGATTCTGCCCCGGTTTTAGACCGCGCCTGGGCGAAAAAATCGGGAATTGGCTGGATTGGTAAAAACTCCAACCTGATCAGTAAAACCGATGGTTCTTTTTTCTTCCTTGCTGAATTGATTGTTGATCTGGAACTGGATTACGATCATCCATACCAGGCCGATTACTGTGGAAGCTGCACCCGCTGTTTAGATGCCTGCCCTACTGATGCCATTATTGCACCACAGGTTGTTGATGGAACGAAATGCATTTCCTACCTCACCATTGAACTCAAAAATGAAATCCCAAATGAGTTTAAAGATAAAATGAGCAACTGGATGTTTGGCTGCGATATCTGTCAGGATGTTTGCCCGTGGAACCGTTTCTCTAAAGCACACAATGAAGAAGCCTTTAAACCTGAGAATGGCTTACTGGATTTGAACGCAAAAGACCTGACCGAAATTACAGATGATGTTTTTAAAAAGGTTTTTAAAGGCTCGGCAGTTAAGCGTACCAAATTTAACGGACTGAAAAGGAATATCGATTTTCTGAAACCTGAATAATGTTTACCGTCATTTCGAGCGAAGTCGAGAAATCTATATCAATAGTCAGTCGGCGGGATAATTTACTTATAAAATTAATATAATTGACATAGTTTTAAGAGAATGAGCAACATAAGGATATCGTCATTGCGAGAATGCTTTTTCAGCCTACAAAGCAATCTTTGATGCTAGTGATCATGTTATAAAGATTGCTTCGTCGTTCCTCCTCGCAATGAAGATCCATTCTAGTGGAATCTGTCAATCGTGAACCCGAACACCCTAGTACTATATAGATCTCTCCATTCCGCTTTGCTCCAGTCGAGATGACGATTCATAGCAACAACTATTCATTAAGAATTAGGTTAAATAGATCCTGAAACAAGTTCAGGATGACGATAAATATAAATACACATCTCTGTAATAATTTGCCTATGCAAAGGAAGTCAAGTTTGAATAAACAAATTGTCCAGAAAACTTGACTTCCTTGAAATCCTATTCTAATTCACCGAAAAACTGTTATCACTTTTAACCTTATCCGGCGTGTGCGGGTTCCCCATCACTACTTTAGATAACTTTTTATTAGTTGTTATATTTATTTTCACCTGTCGATCACCTTTTTCCCAAACGCCGATGGTACTGTGTTTCTTTTCAACAGAACCATCCTCATAAGTTAGCGTCAAATCAACAGGCAAAGGCTTAACACTTTTATTTTCAATGCTTACCGTATATCCATCTGAAGTTTTATCTACAGCTTTAACGGCCATATCAGTAACACCATCTTCAAAAAACCAGGCTTTCCAAAACCAATTTAAATTTTTACCACCCCCCTCATTTATGCTGTTAAAGAAATCGTAGGGCATTGGGTGTTTTCCATTCCAGTTTTGAATATAAGTGTGTAAAGCCTTAGTAAACAATTCATCTCCCAGATAATCTTTAACATACAAATAAGCTAACCCAGGTTTAGGATAAGAGTTGGTAAAAGAGCCTGATCCTTTTAAATCAGGTGTCAAGGTCATAATCGGAGTATCGTCTTTTCCACCAGAAGAAGAAGCAGTAGGCTGAACACCATATTCATCTAGAATGGTAGAATCAATCATTGGAGAAATCAACCACTCGCCTATTGTAGCCCAGCCCTCGTCCATCCAGCCATACTTAGTTTCGTTTATACCCATATAAAATGGAAACATAGTATGAAAAATTTCATGGTCGGTTAAGGTAATGGCATCTGTGCGATTGTCAACAGGATTATCGTTCACCATCATTGGGTATTCCATTTGATCTAAACCGTCGAATATCGTTTCATGGTTATAAGGAAAAGGCCATTTTGGAAAAGTATAGCTCATAGACTCTACTGTTTTACGGGCAAAATCGATTACTTCATAATAATCTTTATGTTTCGGGTTAAAAACAGCATCCACACGGGTTCGTCTTTTCGTTTTAGGATCAACCACTAAACTGCTCGATTTCCATAAGTAGTGATCACTCAAAGCAAATACAAAATCGGTTACATTTTTGGCTTCAAACTTAAAAGTGTTATAAGCATTAGGCTGCGTTACTTTTTTATCGGCTAAATCTTTAGCTGTAATCACATCTATTACAGCATCGTTCTTTTCAGCAGCTAACATTCTAGAAACAATATCTTTCTGGAAAACTTCCGAAGGGTTTTTCAGATCTCCTGTTGCCCAAACACCGTAACCTCCCGGCACCGTAATTGAAGCATTAAACTGGTCGAAATCATTGTAAAATTCTTCAGCACCTGTGTAAGGAAATTTATTCCACCCATCAACATCATCGTAAACTGCTATCCGGGGAAAAAAGTAGGCTACAAAATGAGAACCCTCATCTACCTGACCTGTTCGTACATGTGATCCCTTATTTAAAGTATAGCTGTAATCAATAGAAAAGCTAATGGTTTTGCCTGGTATAACCGCAGGAACATTAACGGTCATATTTGTTCCATCAATTTTAAAATCTGTGATTGATTTTCCGTTCGCAACCATTTTTTTTATCGCAACCCCATTACCAAGATCAGACTCTGACAGGTTTGATTTTCTTGGTGTCCCTTTTTTGTACAGATTTGGATAAAGTTTAAACCAGATTTCCTTCAAAGTATCAGGACTGTTATTGGTGTAAGTTACCTGAACTTTCCCCTTTAATAACCTGCTGTCAGGATTAAAATCTACATTCAAATCGTACTTTGAAGTATTTTGCCAATAATTCTTACCGGGTTTCCCATTCGCATTTCTGGTTTCTTTCTGATAGGTTTTCTGAAATACCGGTTCTATCGGTAAAGTGGTTTGCGCATTTACATAAATTGTAGTACACAATAGAAGGCAAAATATTTTTATAGATTTCATGATGTATTTTTTTACCACAGATGGACACAGATAAACACAGATTTTATACAAAGTTTAATAGCCATTTAGCATTCTCTTAATTTCTACTCTTGGCTTACCAAAATTGATTAACAATCCACATCTTTAATTACAAGCAACCAAATAATCCATCAGCTGCGCCTGATGAATCTCATTTAATTCCTTTATAGCTTTAATTTCAAAAATAATTTCTTCTTCAACCATTAAATCTGCAAAATACTCACCTACAATTTGATCATCGTAAAAAACATGTAATGGCTGTTGTTTGAGCACAGATAAGTTAGACTTTACTACTTCCAAGAACATTGCATTCTCATAAACTTTCTCTAAGAAACCACAACCAAGCGTATTTGAGACTGTATAAGCAGCTCCAATAATCTTCTCTGTTATAGCATTAAGCTCTTCCAATTACTAAATTATCTGTGTTTATCCTTTTTATCTGTGGTTAAACATTATCTACTTGCCAAATTTCATCTTCAATTGTTCCAACATATCCGTATCGATCGGCTTTGCAGGTTTTTCTGGCTTCGGCTGAGGTTTCTGTTGATATTGAGGCTTATTGGCTGGCGTATTATTCTGAGGTCGTGCTGCCCTGTTCTCGTTTTTCTTCGCATTGAACTTTGCCCATTCCTCATCTAATTTCTTTTTTGTATACAAAGGGAAATCGCCATTTTTCATCCAGGCATAATAGCTGGGCTCAACAGAAAATACCTGAGCAGTGGTTTTACCTTTGTGTTTACCAAAGTTAAAACATACCTCATCATTATCATTGTAAACCAACCGACCAGCAAAATCTACAGGTTTATTAATGTTGGTGAAGATATGTAATGCATCGATGTCGTTTACAACCGGAATACTTTTTACGCCCTGTTTGCTTTCGAACTCGGTTTCCTTGTACATTTCTAATTGTCCAAGTAAAACTTTATAGGTTGCTATAACATCTGCTTCTGCAGCATGCGCATTAATTAAATCTTCCTGGCAATAGAATTTATAAGCTGCTTTTAAGGTACGTTGCTCCATTTGGTGGAATATATTCTGTACATCAACAAACTTTCGGTTGTTCATATCAAAATCCACTTCAGCTCTTAAAAATTCTTCTAAAAGCATAGGGATATCAAATTTGTTTGAATTGTATCCTGCCAGATCACTTTCTCCAATAAATTCAGCGATTTCTGCTGCTAAAGTTTTAAAGGTAGGCTCGTTTGCAATATCTTCATCATAAATACCGTGTATTAATGAAGTTTGCAAAGGAATTGGCATTTCAGGATTTACGCGCCAGGTTTTAACAAGTTCAGAACCATCTGGCATGGCTTTTAAAATCGCTATTTCAACGATCCTGTCAGCTCCAACATTAACTCCAGTAGCTTCTAAATCAAAAAATGCTAAAGGGCGCTTTAAATTTAATTTCATTTCTTATGATGTGAGATTGGCGACATTAGATTTGAATCGGAATGTCAAATTCTTTTTTTCAAAAATGCTAAAAAGGTTTCATTAGTTCTGTAAAACAGCTTTATTAATTATAAATTTAATTTTCAAATTATTTTAGAATGTTACTTTGTAGGGTTAAATTGCAACAATTTATACACGCTCAAATGAATAAAATATTTCCCATACTATTCCTCCTGTCTTTATCATTAACTACTCATGCTCAAAACTTTAACTTCGGAGCAATTACCTACGATGATTACGAATTCGACAGAAAAAAAATAGACAGTAATGCGAATGCCATTGTTTTAAAAGAATTTGGTACCGCATCAATTCAACGCGACGACAATACAGGCAGTTTAGAGTTGATTTTTGAACACCATGTAAAAATTAAAATCTACAATAAAGAAGGCTTTAAGGAAGCTAATATTGTTATTCCAACCTATAAAGATGAATCCCGCGAAGAAACGATCAGTGATTTAAAAGCTTCTACTTTTAATAATTTTGTAGAAACGGTTATGGATAGAAAAGCCATTTTCACCGAAAATCGGTCAAAATACACCAGACTGACCAAGTTTACCCTTCCAAACCTAAAAGAAGGCTCAATAATTGAATATAGTTACAGGTTAAAATCGCCCAACCTATTTAATTTCAGAACATGGGAGTTTCAAGGCGACATTCCAAAGGTGATTAGCGAATATTTGGTTTATATTCCAGGGATCTACAACTATAACGTTTCTTTACGTGGATTTCAAAAACTGACTGATCAAAAATCAGAATTGAGCAAAGAATGTTTAAGGCTGTCAGGCGTTGCTATTGATTGCTCAAAAATCACCTACGTGATGAAAAATATTCCGGCGTTTATTGAGGAAGATAACATGACTGCTCCGAGTAACTTCAAATCGGCCATCTATTTCGAGCTTTCGGATGTTCAAAATTTAAATGGTAGTAAAACGTCCTATACCAAAACGTGGAAAGATATTGATTATGAGCTGTCATCCTATAAAACACTGGGCGACCAGATGAAAAGGAAAGACATTTTTAAAGACCTTATTCCAGAAATCACAAAAGGAACTACTACCGATTTGGATAAAGCAAAAACCATTTATAATTACATTAAAAAACAGATCAAGTGGAATAATTATTACGGAAAGTACGCAGAAGATAACATCAAAAAGGCATTAGAAAACAGATCGGGCAACGTAGCAGATGTTAACCTGAGCTTAATTGCAGCACTTTCTGCAGCTGGTTTAGATGCAGAGGCTGTTATCCTTTCTACCCGTGATAATGGAACAGTAAATAAGCTTTATCCGGTTATGAGTGATTTTAATTACCTGGTAGCCAAAGTAAATATTGCCGATAAAAGTTATTTATTGGATGCTACTGAACCACTTCTACCCTTCGGATTATTACCGTTACGGTGTATTAACGATCAAGGCAGGGTAATCAACTTAAAAAAACCATCTTACTGGATCGATTTAACGGCGAGCCAGAAAGCAATTACCAGTTATATCCTTACGGGAAAAATGACTACCGATGGAAAAATTATTGGCACTTTAACCACCCATACAATGGGTTATGCGGCATATAACAAACGTAAAGATATTCTACGTTACAGTTCTCCTGATGAATATGTAGAGAAACTGGATGAACGGTTAACCCGAATTAAGATCCTGGATCATCAAATTTCGAACCTGGATAGTGTAGAAAATTCTCTGATAGAAAAATATGAGGTAGAGTTTACCATAAATGATGGCACCAATAAAGACCAGTTTTATTTCAGCCCGTTTTTTATCAATACCATTTCAAAAAATCCGTTTAATTTAAACGAACGTACCTACCCTGTTGATTTAGGTGCAGCGTCTGATGAACGGATTATCATCAATGTGTTTTTACCAGAAAAATATCAATTGCTGGAAAAACCAAAAGACATGGCCATAGCATTGCCTAATGTAGGTGGAAGATATTTATTCCAAACGGGTTTAGATGAAAACACCATTTCAATAAGTCAGGTTTTACAGTTTAACAATGCTATTTATCAGCCTGAAGAATATCTTTTCTTAAAGGAATTTTATAGCAAAATTATCCAGAACCAGAAAACAGAGTTTTTATTAAAAAAGGCGAATTAAATGAGATTCCTATTTACCGTGTTTTCCTTCCTTTTAGTTTCTTTTGCTGGCTTTGCACAAGACAATTATGATGTTGATTTAATTCCATCCAACCTTCGTAACCGCGCCAATGCCTGCATCCGCAATGAGGAAATAACTGTCGACATGCGCTCACCTGATAACGTAATGCTCAATGTAAAAAAAGCCATTACAGTTTTTAACCAAAATGGAGAGGATGAGGCCCGTTTGGTCATTTATTACGATAAAAATATTTCGATTAAAAGCATAAAAGGAGAAGTTTACAATAGCGTTGGCAAACTCACCAACAAGTTTTCTCAGAATGATTTTGCTGATATGAGTGCGGCCGATGGTTTCTCCTTATTTGTTGATAGCCGCGTAAAACACTACCTGCCATCAGTAAACCAATATCCTTACACCCTGGTTTACAATTATGAAATTAGAAATAAGCAAAATCTGATTATTCCTGATTGGAATCCTAAACCAGCAGATGATGTTTCAGTGGAAAAAAGTACCTATACTTTTATTTGTAAGCCGATAGACCAGGTAAGAATTAAAACCCAGAATTATTGCGGAACACCAGAAGTTTTAACTGATGAGAAACAGAAAAAAACAATCTGGAAAGTAAATAATATTCTGGCCGTTAGAACAGAACCCTATAGCCCGGCACACGAAACCTATGCAACCAATATCCAGATTGCGCCGCAAACGTTTTATTATTACAACCATAAAGGCAGTTATACCAACTGGAAAGAGCTGGGTAAATGGATTTATGACGATTTGTTAGCAGAACGCAAAGCCCTGCCACCTGCTACCATTGAAATGGTAAAAGATCTGGTAAAAGATGAAAAAACGGACAAAGATAAGGCGCGTAAAATCTATCAGTATTTACAAGATAAAACCAGGTATATCAGCGTACAGATTGGTATCGGTGGTTTTCAACCCATTGCAGCAAGTGAAGTAGACCGTTTGGGCTATGGCGACTGTAAAGCTTTGGTAAATTACATGCAAAGCCTGCTCAGTGCAGCAAATATAGATTCTTATTACTGCGTAGTATCAGCTGGTTCCGAAAAGAAAAGTATGGATCCAACTTACGCCAGTATGGTGCAAGGCAATCATATCATTCTATGTATGCCATTAAAGGGTGATACCACCTGGTTAGAATGCACGAGCCAAAAAATTCCCTTCGGCTTTTTAAGCGATTTTACTGATGATAGACTGGTACTGGCCTGTACTGCCGATGGAGGCAAACTATTGCATACGCCAAAATTAACAACCGCTGAGAACTTGCAGATACGTAGGGCTGACTTAACGGTTCAGTTAGACGGCAGTGTATCGGGAAAAATGAATACTGTTTATTCGGGTTCACAATATGAAAATCAGGAATCTTTAATTGGGAAATCGATAACCGAACAGCATAAATTATTAAAAGAAGCCTATAACATTGATAATATCGATTTCGAGGCCGTTTCTCTTGCGCAGAAAAAAGATATATCGCCGAAATTAACAGAGGAAGTAAGCATTAATATCAGAAATTACGCTCCTGTGAATGGGAATAAAATGTTTTTACAGCTCAATGCTTTTAATCAGAAGAGGTCAATCCCTGAAATAAAGAACAGAACTCTACCCGTTTACATTAACCGCGGATATACAGATGAAGATACCATTGTTTATACCTTGCCAGATAATGTAATTAAGGAATTGATTATTGGGCAAGACAAATCTTATAAAGGCCCTTTCGGGGAATATGTATGCAAGGCAAGTTTAGAGGGCAACAAACTAACCTATTACCGGAAATTCATACTCAATGATGGCACATTTGCTGCAGCGCAGTATAATGAGTTTTCGAAATTCGTTAATGAGGTAAATGCTGCTGATTATTTAAAATTAGCGCTCAGCTTAAAAAAATAGGCTGAGATATACCTGTAACATTCGTAAAAAACAGACTTTAGCTTAAAAAAATAATCCCGAGGCCAATACCGATGATCATGATCAGGTACATCAAAATTTCTGTTGAAGCAAATCTCTTGTATTTGGTCCAGAAAGAGTAATCATTTTCTTCGTTTGGCATTTTACATTCTTTATGCAGCAAAAATAGGCAAATAGATTTAATTATCGGGCTTGTAAGTGGTAATCTCCCGGGCCATCCCCTTAAATAAAACAATATGGAATGGCCACATGGCATACCAATACATTCTACCCCATAACCCCTTTGGTCTGAAAGTAGCGATTTGTGATAAAAAAGCTTTTCCATGAAACTCTACCAGCTTTAATTCAAGCCATGCCTCACCAGGCACTTTCATTTCAGCATACAGTAACAATCTTTTACTCTTTTTATCGGCAAGCAGTACGCGCCAGAAATCGAGTACATCTCCTGCCTGTAAATCGGTATTGCTGGTCCTGCCTCTTCTGGTACCTACTCCACCAAACATTTTATCTAAAAAGCCACGCAAATGCCACAGCCAATCCATGAAATACCAACCCCTATTCCCTCCAATACTCCAGATATTTTCAAATACCTCTTCTGCTTTACGTTCGAATGGCATTTTTACTTTGTATTCTAAGGTTCCATTTTGTGGCACCTTAATCTGATCCATAAAATTAGAATTTAAATAACCACGGTTCAAGGCATCTTTCCAGCTCGAAACAATAGAATTCTGGTCGATCTTTTCAAAAGCTAAGTGCAAAGCTTCTGCATAGCTTAAACATTTTATTGGTACAACTTCCTGGATACGGTTATCTTTACATATTACTTCATTCTTCATGCTATCTACCAAACTACGGGCTAATGAATAAGGTACAGGTGTAATCATATTCAACCATAAAGAAGATAGTCGGGGTGTTAGTACCGGAACAGTAATGATCCATCGTTTCAACCCACGTTCTTTAGCATAACCCAAGAGCATTTGCCTGTAGGTTAGCACATCAGGTCCGCCAATATCGAATGTCTGATTAAATGCTTTCTCATGATGTAAAACACCTACCAGATAAGACAATACATCGCGGATACCGATAGGCTGACAAAGCGTTTCCACCCATTTGGGTGTAATCATGAAAGGAATTTTTTCAGTTAAATCTCTAATAATTTCAAATGAGGCACTTCCCGAGCCGATAATAATAGCTGCTCTTAAAATCGTACATGCTTTTCCTGATGATTTAAGTTCTTCTTCTACCGCTAACCTTGATCCCAGATGTTTAGATAAATGTTCGTCATTGGCAATGCCAGTTAAATAAATAATCTGCCTGCAATTGGTTTTTCTTATCGCTGACGAAAAGTTTTCGGAAGAAGCTTTCTCCATATCAGAAAAACCTGTTTCACTTGAAGACATGGAATGGACAAGGTAATATGCGGCATCAATATCTGTTGGAATTTCGTTTAAGCTTTCTGCATCCAGTAAATCACCTGTAATAACCTTCACCTGATCACTTAAATCAGAAGCTGAAACAAACCTGCGCTTATCCCTAACCATACAAACAATTTCATGCTTTTCTTCTAACAATAAAGGGATTAGTCTGGTGCCGATATAACCGTTCGCTCCGGTTAATAAAATTTTCATAATACAGGTTTAATACATAACACAAAATAAAAGCGATTGTTAGCGATATCCATTTTCAGCAGTTAAATTTAAATTCCTAAAAGCTATATGCTCATGCCTTAAGTCACAAGAATGTAAAACCAAATGTAATTGTAGCACTACAGAATTGATTTGGGCAACATTTAAGCAAAACAACCGTATAAATAACTTAACATCAAACTAAACCATACTGAATGAAGAAATACATCCTGGACATTGCTACGATTTTTTTAGTGGGCATGAGCATTGTCGGAACAAGTTGGAAAGCGATAGATCGACCCCAAACACAACAAGATACGATTAAAAATATAGCGGCAGACAGTCTGTACAATCAATACATCTTAAATATATACCACGAAATTCATTTAGATTCTGCAGGATTAAATGAACAGGTTTTCGAAAAGGCATTAACCGGGTTTTATAACATGAAATATTCTGGTTTATTACATGCTAAATCTATTTTAACAATTGCTGATTTCGATCAGGAAAGCACTAAAAAACGTTTATACATTATCGATCTTGCAAGCAAAAAACTGGTATTAAATACCTGGGTAGCTCATGGGCAAAACAGTGGTGGCGATAAGCCTTCATCTTTCTCGAATAACATCAACTCAAACCAGAGCAGTTTAGGCTTCTATTTAACCGGCGAAATTTATAGTGGCAAACACGGTCGTTCGATCAAGTTGGATGGCATGGATCAAGGTTTTAACAGCAATGCCAGAGAACGATCAATTGTGGTTCATGGCGCCAGTTATGTAAGTCAAAAAAGCATCGATCAATTGGGTAGATTGGGCAGAAGCCAGGGTTGCCCTGCTGTTCCTGCTAAACTCGCCGATCAGGTCATCAATACCATTTCAGACCGGACGGTGCTGTTTATCAATAATTCAGACCAGCAATACAATTCATCATTTTTAAATGAAACACTTGCTGCAAGTGTTATACTAAATCAGGAACAGATTTTAGCAGCTCAAATGGATTAATGGTGCTTAATATTTTTGGCATTTAGTTTTTTCGGCAGGATGTTAATGAAAAGTGATTTGCTGCCTGCAAGCAAATCCCAAACCCAACGGTTGCTGTCTACCTCTTTTTCACCACAATCTACAACCTCGGCACGTTTGAGCAGTTTTTTAACGAAATCCTGAATCCATCTTATTTGTACAATACGGTTAAAGTATAAACCCAGGTAATCGCAGTACACATGTACCAGGATTTCTACAATAAGCGAAGCGTTAGAAATGGCAAGTGTTTTACCAAAATGCTGTTCATAGTCGGCTTTAATTGTATTTACCAAAAGCTCGAACCGCTCAAGCCTTGCATCTGCTTTTCCCGCCAGATAAGCCCAAAGTTGAGCATTGCTGTACACACGGATTAATTGAGGCTCAAGTCCAACTTTAATTTTATTTCCTTTCAGTTCGTAAATTTTATCCATTCATTAAAATAATTGCAAGCAGTTAGATGGTGATATTATTAAATTGTTAATCAATCCGATATAAAAATTAACGATTCAAGTGATGGACAAAGTTATCTGATAATTGTTTACTAAAATGAGTATTAAAAGGCATTGTGAGTAATTTTTTTAATCTGTTGCCGATATTTTAATCATCTTTGCGCTTGAGAAGATAAGCCCATTCATGAAGATTGTAATTGCAGAAAAGCCTTCTGTTGGTCGTGAACTTGCTAAAGTTTTCGGAGCAACCACCAGAAAAGATGGATACATTGAAGGTAAAGGATATTCTTTTACCTGGGCATTTGGACATTTATTACAATTGGCTCCTCCTCAAGATTATGGTTTTATTGGCTGGAGGAAGCAACATTTACCCATGCTTCCACAAAAGTTTAAACTTGCTGTCAGGAAAATTAAAACGAAAGATGGTTTTGTTGAAGATCCGGCTGTTCGGAAACAATTAGATACGATAAAAAAACTTTTTGATGAGGCGAGTGAAATTATTGTAGCAACGGATGCGGGGCGTGAGGGTGAATTGATTTTCAGGTACATTTATTATTACCTGAAATGCAAAAAACCATTTAAACGCCTTTGGATCTCTTCGCAAACAGATGAAGCTATAAAAGATGGATTCAGAAATTTAAAACCCGGAACAGATTACGATACTTTATTTAATTCGGCCCATTGTCGCTCTGAATCGGATTGGCTGGTGGGCATGAATGCTACACAGGCACTAAGTATTTCTGCAGGCAATAGAACAGTTCTTTCGCTGGGACGCGTACAAACACCTACCCTCGCGATGATTTGTGCCCGTTTTTTAGAGATTAAAAATTTCGTTCCCCAAACCTATTACCAGATTAGCATTTTACTGGCTAAAGATGAACAGGTTTTTAAGGCTATATCAACCTCGAATTATAAGGAAAAGGAAGAGGTAGAAAAGTTATTTGCGCTTGTAGAGGATGTGGCCTCTGGCTTTCCAACAGGTGGAAACATTACGGCTGTAGAAGCTAAACCAAGAAAAGAACCCCCTCCACTACTGCACGACTTAAGCAGTTTGCAGCAGGAAGCCAATAAGAAAAAAGGATATACTGCCGATCAAACACTTAATATCTTGCAGAACCTGTATGAGAGCAAATTGGTTTCTTACCCGCGTACCGGATCGCGCTATATTGGCGATGATGTTTTTGCCGGTGTTCCAGATTTGATTGCAAAATTTACCGATCATGCTGATTTTGGAAAACAGGCACAGTTTCTGCAAACCATTGCTTTAAATAAACGAAGTGTTAACGCTAAAAAAGTAACCGATCACCATGCTGTGTTACCGACCGGCGAACAGGCTTATGGATTGAGTCCGGATAAACAAGCTGTATACGATATGGTTGTTGGACGTATGATCGAGGCATTTCATCAGGAATGTATCAAAGAGTTAACCAAAATAACCATTCAATCCGGAGTTACTTTTGTGGCTAATGGAACGGTAATCCGTTCTGCAGGCTGGCGGGCTGTTTTTAACGATCCTGAAGATGATAAAAAAGATGAAGACAATGCAGCATTACCAAAGGTTGCCGTTGGAGAACAATTGCCTATCACCGAAAAATCTCTTTTAGAAAAACAGACTAAACCAAAGCCAATGTATAACGAGGCTTCGTTATTAAAAGCGCTTGAAACCTGTGGCAAAGAGATTGAAGATGAAGAATTACGTTATGCCATGAAAGATAGTGGCTTAGGTACGCCCGCAACCCGTGCTTCCATTATCGAAACGTTAATTACCAGAGAATATATTACAAGGGAAAAGCGAAATCTCGTACCTACCAATAAAGGTTTGGCTGTTTACGAAGTGGTTAAAGATAAACAGATTGCGCAGGCAGAGCTTACCGGACAATGGGAAAAAAGACTGGAAGAAATACGTTCCGGTTCATCAGTAAAAGATTTTAAATCTGAAATTACAGAATACACTAAAACCATTACGCACGAACTATTAATTGCAGGGGCAAGTATATCGGGCAAACTCGCAGAAGAAAAGAAACTGGAAAAGGTTTAGCCTAAAGGTCTATAAATTCCCAGGCACTGCGGTAGGCATTCAATTGTTCTGCATATTGGATAAACTCCGCATAAAAATTAGATTTCGATAAGGTAGCACTATCGCCAATCACAACCAGCTTTTTCCTGGCCCTCGTCATGGCCACATTCATTCTCCTCGTATCTGATAAAAACCCTATACTTCCATCGGCATTACTCCTGGTCAGGCTGATATAAACCACATCACGTTCCTGCCCCTGGAAGCTATCAATGGTATTTACCGCAATTTTATGTCGATATGGAATTAAAATTTCATTTTCCTGAACCAGGACATTTAAAATCTGAACCTGTTGTTTATATGGAGAAACAATAGCAATAGATGGAAAGGCATCTGTTGTATAAATAGCGGATAAATTGCCAACCAGGTGTGCTAAATGTTTAACCAGAAACGCGGCTTCATCTGGATTGGTTGTACTGGTTCCATCTAACTTTTCGTCGAAACTACAACCTGCCGTATCAATAAACTGAATCGGTTCATCGCCAGTAAATAATACATGATCTGCAACAGATTGATGGGCTTTTAATTCATTTTTGTAAAATACCTGGGATGAATAACCCATAATGTCTTTATTCATCCTGTATTGTTCATTTAGCAATACAACTGATTCTGGATGAAGATTTACCGCTTTTTCTAATAAAGTATTACTTAAACCATTTCTGGCTGCCTCATTTGATTTTATAGTTGGCGAAAGCTGGAAATGATCCCCAGCCAATATTACTTTTTGCGCCTTTAAGATTGGTATCCAGCAAGCTGGTTCTAAGGCCTGTCCCGCCTCATCAATCACAATCGTATTATATTTTAAATTCCGAACGGTATAATGGTTAGCCCCTACCAGTGTAGCAGTAATAATCTGTGCTTTAGTAAACAGATTGTCCATAATATACTGTTCTGTTTTTTCTACTTCTTTTCCAATTTTATGTGCTTCATCAAACAGTGCCTTACGCTGGTCGCGTTCTGCTTTACCAAAACTCCGTTTGTATTTGTGGGCCATATTTTTATACTCACTGGCCTGTTTTTTTAAAGCTTTAATGGTTTTCATCTCCGGATGATCGGCCATTTGATGATCCAGAGTAGCTGCAAGCAATCTTTCTGAAACCCTTGCCGGGTTGCCCACACGGATTACTTTTAACCCTTCAGCAGCTAACTTCTCCGTAAGTAAATCAACAGCAGTATTACTTGGGGCTACCACCAGCATTTTTTGATCGCTGTGTTTAATCAATGATTTTATAGCATGAACAAGCGTTGTTGTTTTTCCGGTACCTGGCGGGCCATGAACTACAGCCAGATGATCGGCTGCTACAATTTTATTCACTGCTAATTGCTGCGAGTCGTTTAGTGTATTGGGAATGATAAATTTCTCTTCTCCCTGAAATGATGGTTTTTCTCCTGCTGTTAAAATACGGATCAGTTTATTTTCTGATTCATTCTCCGCCAGATGCGTAGCCTGTTTAAGGGCGCTCTGCATTTCGTCGTAACTGTTATTATCAAAAAGTAAATCTACGCCGAGTTTGCCATCTCTGGTCCAATCTGGTAATTCATCAACACGGAAGCTAATTTTCATCCGGCTACCACTTTGATGACTGATAATGCCCTCTATTCGATCTTCTTTGGCATCGTGATTAGAAAATAATACCACAGCAGAACCAAAGCGGAACTGATGGGAAAAATCCTGATGGGTAGTTCTTTCCAGTTCAACGGTTAAATAATCGCCACGGCCTATTTCTGTATTCCTGATTGCAATAGGATACCACGTTAAACCCAAGGCCCTCCTATCGGCAGCCGAAGTATTTTCAGTAAGTTTTAGGTAGGATTGTAAATCTTCGTTGCGTTCGGTATCGAGCAGATCCTGAAGTTTTTTGAAATATTCTTTTGGCAAGGCTAGATGGTTAATGGTGTAAATTATTTTATTGCTTGATTGTTATATTGATTGCTTGATAACTGAAGACTGCCAATTGTAAACTGATTAATTGTTAGATTGATAGATTGTTCAGGAACAGAAAATAGTTGTTCATAAAGTTAATTCAAACGCTTAGCGCCATGCGCATGGCGCTACAGAACCAGTTCCTGGTGCAACCTCAATAAAGTCTCTTCCGCATCATCGCAAAAGCCTGGGTGTACCTTAGAGCACTGCACTACGGTACTTCTGGTTGCCGTAAGCCACCTGAACCGGGAAGCCTGGTCATATTGACCAATGGGACCTGATCCTTTCGCAGACGTACTTATTCTCTCAAAAGCACATAAATTCTCTTTTAACTCTTCTAAATCTATCTCTGCAGAAAAAGCCTTTACTCTTTTCTCATCCAGGAAAAAAACACTTTTTAGAAATTTTTGCCTGGCACAAAACAAAATAATACCAACATTAATAAACTCTTCACGTTCTACCCTGGGCATTACGCGAATCACAGCATACTCAAATAAGAATTTCCCTTGCATGCTGTGCTTCTTTTAAAAATATAGTTGAATGAGCCAACCTGTTAGTAAGAAAATGCGTATAGGCATTACGGTGCTCTGCCTTACTTTCGAAGTTCGTTTCGCCTTCCAACCAATCATCAGGAATTAAATTAATAACCGCTTCGATCTTCTCAGCATTAAGTAGTTTACTAAATTCTTCATTTACATTATCCAGTTCAGTAGCCCATGGCAACAATACATGGTCTTTTACCAAAAAGAACGGCTTAATAGCCTGCTCTTCCCAATTTTGCCAGGAATGATGAAAATATAATGCAGCACCATGGTCAATTAGCCAAAGTTCCTTATGCCACAGTAACATATTGGTATTTCTGCAGGTACGGTCCATATTGGTTAGAAAACAATCAAGCCATACAATTTGCGAGGCGAGTTTAGCATCTACCGTAGTTACAGTTGGATCGAACGTTATCGCCCCTGATAAATAGTGCAATGCCAAATTTAAACCCACACTGGCTTTTAGCAAATCCTGAATTTCTTCGTCAGGCTCTGTTCTCCCAAAAGCTTCATCCAGATTGGCAAAAACCAATTCAGGTACCCGCAAACCTAAATAACGGGCAATTTCGCCACCAATTAGTTCGGCAATTAAAGCCCGGGTACCCTGGCCTGCCCCTCTAAATTTCAGTACATATAAAAAGTTATCATCCGCCTCCGCAATGGCAGGCATAGAGCCACCCTCGCGCAAAGGTGTAACGTATCTGGTTACATTTACCGTTCTAAGTTGTAAATCGTTCATATCTGCAGATAGAATAGCCATTTATTTTTATTTAGGCACAATTCTAAACTTGTTGCAAATTTAGCAGAATTCCAACAATAAATTAGTCAAAGTTTAGTCGTAAAGATATTGGTAGGAGGTCTACAGATCAATCGTTAAAAATTGCCAGTTGTTTTTTTGAAGCGCAATGTCAGTAACCATTATTGAGGGTTCAGTCCTGCTGTACATTCCAATCCTTTTGGTTAAAATCATTAAATCAGACAATTCAACAATCATCCAAAAGGGATTTCCATTGCCATCAGGGCTATTGGGCACTAATAGTAGTCAAATTAAAATAATCATGATATTGAATGATTACACAGATTCCAAATCATTTTAACCATACAAGAACACGCAACCTTACATGATCTTATATTTCTTATATGGTTAAGAATTTAATTTATTTAAAGGGTCTTCGACAACGCTACCATTGACAGACTCCAATAGAAAAATCGTCATTGCGAGGAACGAAGCAATCTTAATGCCTACGCTAGTAGCGATCGTTGTAAGATTGCTTCGTCGGCTGAAAAACCCTTCTCGCAATGACGATTCCTCACAGTCTACAGTTCGTTAAAAACTCTCCTGTCCATTAATATTGATTTTTATAAAATAAATTAACCCCAAGACTGACAAACGATTTTTCGGCGTTAAATAACCGAATCAATCGTGCCCCAAATAAGCAATGCCGGCAGGAGTTATCGCAGAAGACCATTGTACCGATTCGCGGTTAATTTTAATCAGTCCCATGCTTTCCAACTCTTCATATTCTTCTTCCATGCCACCTAAAACTGAAGAACTTACCTGTTGGTTAATTACCTCTAATAGAGATATAATTTCTGATCTTTCCATAAAATAAATAATTAGCTATATTTTATTTAACATAAATGTGATTAAAATGTTCATTGCTTAATTAAACATTTTCTACTGTTTAAGGTTGTATTTATAATCCGATTTAATTACTATGGAAACACACCTTTATTATCTCTTTATTATGGCTTTGCCTGTAGCTTGCATCGCGTGGACAGTTACCAAAGAAGAGATTTTCAGAGAAGCACGTGAATTCTGCGTAAATCGCTCTAAAAGCTGCAACCAACTGTTAAAAAGGAAATTTTTTTATGTATTTACATGCGAATACTGCTTTAGTCACTATGTAACCTTAATATTGCTCTTTATTACCAAATTCACATTGATTTATCCGGATTGGCGCGGCTATATTATTTCTTTTTTTTCAATAGTATGGATAGCAAACGTTTATATGAGCTTATACAACATTATCCGTATCGATTTGAAGAATGAAAAAATCAAAGCTCAAAAAGAAGAAGCAACACTCAAGAATGATTGAAACCATTTATAACGGTCGCTGTTTTATAAGGTATAACCTGATATTATGCCATCATCAGTAATCAAATATTTTAATTATGATGTAGCTACAGAAACACTAAAAATCTTTTTTGTAACTGGCATGGTTTATCTCTACAAGAATGTTCCCGGAAAGATTTACAAGATGTTAAAAGCATCCGGATCAAAAGGAAGATATTTTAACAGCAATATTAAAGGTAAATATAAATTCCAGAAACTAGGGGAAGAATAATATGCCTGAAGGTCCATCAATCGTAATATTAAAGGATTTAATCAAGGAGCTTCATCTGGGCAAACCAGAAGTACTGGAAGTGGCAGGTAATGTAAAAGATTTCGACAAAGATAGATTGCTCCATCAAAAAATCCAGGATTTTAAAAGCTGGGGTAAACATTTCCTGATCTGTTTTAACGATTTCACCATCCGCATTCATTTTATGTTATTTGGCAGTTATTTAATTAACGAACGTAAAAAAACACCATTAAAGCTGGGCTTGATCTTTAAAAAAGATGAATTAAATTTCTATACCTGCAAAGTTGACCTTTTGGAAGGAAACGTTAAAAAACATTACAATTGGGAAAACGATGTGATGGCTGATGAATGGAGCAGTAGCGCAGCTATTAAAACATTGAAAGAAAATCCCCAGATAATGGTTTGCGACATATTGCTCGATCAGCAAATTTTTAGTGGAGTGGGTAATATTATTAAAAATGAGGTTTTATACCGTACCCGCATACATCCCCTGACTAAAATTGAAAATTTACCACCTGCAAAATTAAAGGCATTGGTTAAGGAGGCCAGGAATTATAGCTTCGATTTTTTAAAATGGAAAAAGGAAAATACATTAAGTAAGCATTGGGAGGTATACAGTAAGAAAGAGTGCCCGCTTAAACACAAAATAGAGAAAAAGGAACTTGGCAAAACACATCGTCAGACTTACTTTTGCGAAAAATGCCAAAAACTATACCTCTAGCTAAAAAATATTTTTCGGCCTATTTTTTTAGTGAAAAACATAAAACACTAAATACTAAGCATTTAAATTATAGTAAAACCTTTTATGTTACATCCAACTATAATCTTAAAGTAAAAGAAATATTAAATTTTAGGAATTTTCAAAAGTAGCCTTATATTTGTCCTCGAGAGCGTTAATTTAGATACGGGTATATGGCTTAGGCTGTATGCCCGTTTTTTGTTTTAGCTGTTGATGCGTATGCGATCACTTGAGCTAAAGAGATTCTCAACCATGGTGTATAGGCATTTGGATTAACCTCAATATCCTTTGCTAAAGTTTCCAAATCCACATACTTAAAGGATGCTACTTCATCCAGATTTATAACGGGTAATTTATCGCTCATGCCAAAAAAAACATGGTCTATCTCATGTTCCGTTAAGCCATTTTCAAATATTGCTTTATAAGTAAATTTAAACAAAAAGCTTAATTCGCAATCGATACCCATTTCTTCCATCAACCTCCTTTTAGCCGCGCGGATATTACTCTCTCCAATCCGCTGATGACTGCAGCAGGTGTTCGTCCATAAGCCCATCGAATGGTATTTGTGCAGTGCTCTTTGCTGCAGCAACAGTTCGCACTTAGAATTAAAAATAAAAACAGAAAAAGCACGGTGTAACATACCTTTTTCGTGCGCTTCCATCTTATCCATCTGCCCTCTAGGCACATCATCCAGGTCAACTAGAATAACTTGCTCTTCCATTTAAATTACATTTAACTTATTACGGATAATCGAATCAAACATCAAACCAACCTTGTGGGTGTTCGAAATCCTGATCCGTTCAGTCATGATTTTTTCAGCACTTAAGCGCTTTATCTTTGCAAATAGTTTTTTATAATAAATGTACGACAAATATACGCCATTTCTGGAAGCAGCAGGTAATAGCTTAATACCAATTAGTGCCATCGCAAATTCTGTTTCAATTTCTTCTTCGATTTCTCTTTTTTGATTATCACAAAATGATGCCAAATTAACATTAGGAAAATAATTACGGCTAAGTGTTTGATGATCAGCTTTAACATCCCTTAAAAAATTAACCTTCTGAAATGCAGAACCTAATTTCATGGCATAAGGTTTCAACTGTTCATAACCTACATCGCTCCCATGGGTAAAAACTTTTAGGCACATCAATCCTACTACTTCTGCAGAACCTAAAATGTATTCGTTGTAAAGTTCAGGAGTATATTTCTGTGTGGAAAGATCCATTTCCATACTTCTTAGAAAAAGAACAATCAGTTCCATATCTATCTGATATTGATTCACAACCTTTTGAAATGAATTTAAGATGGGATTTAAACTTATGCCCAGGTTAATGGCTTCAAAAGTATCCTCTTTAAATTTTGCTAATAAAAATTTCTTGTCATAATGATGAAAGCTATCTACAATTTCATCTGCTAAACGTACAAAGCCGTAAATAGCATGTATGGGTTGGCGTAGTTCTTTACCAAGAAAATAAATTCCAAACGAAAAGCTCGTACTATATGATTTAGTGGTAAGCCGGCTACAATCGGCAGATAGTTGATCAAAAATTTCTTTCATGTAAAACAGGGTATTCTATTGTTTTTTCAAATTCATCAAGCGTTTTAATCCAGTTGATGTGATCGATATGGTTTAGTTTACCGATAACCTCACTATTTCCAGCAAGGTGGATTTTAGTGTCCGGGCATATTTCAGACAATTGATCGATATATTGTTGTGCTGCAGACGCTAATTGAGATTTTATCATAAAAAGCAGAACATGGCCAACATTTAAGGTTGAAAATATTCGGCTAATCGAATCCAACGGGACTTTGCTACCTAAAAAAACAACCTGATGACCCTGCATCCGCAGCATATAATTGGCAAAAAGCAACCCAATATCATGATCTTCGTCTTCCGGTAAAAAAAGCAGCCAACGCTGACCTGATTGATTAGTTAAAGGAAGATTATTAATATGGGTAAATATTTTTTGACGGATAATATTTGATAAAAAATGCTCGTGCGCAGGACAAATATCGTCTTTTCGCCACATTAAACCCAGGCGTAATAACAAAGGATATATTATTTTCCGGTAACAGTCAGAAAGCCCAAATTGATCGATGCATTGATCAATTAAATGATTAAAAGAGGACTCATCAAAAGCCAGACCATACTTTATAAGTTGAGAAACATAATAATCATCTTGCTTATCATCAGCAGGACGAGAAAATTGTTGGTCGAGAAGTTCATCAATCTGTTCATCTGAGAGACTGCAGATTTTAGAAATTTTTAAGCCGCTTTTATTTAAGGTTACAATGTTTAATAGTTTTACAAGCTGCTGATCATCGTATAAACGCGTATTGCCCTGAGATCGCAACGGACTCAACGCATTATAACGTTGCTCCCAGATCCTGATGGTGTGAGAATGGATGCCCGAAAGCTGTTCAAGATCTGCAATTGAGTAAGTCATTATTTTGTTTAAATATATTCAATAAAACTTAAACAAAAAAGAGAAAAAAAAGTTTTTTACTCCATGTGCAAGAAATTTATTTTAAAAGAAGAATTGAACGCTTTGATTCGATGAGGTTGTATAAAAAGCAAGTTTCCTTAAATTTTATCACGTTAGGCTCAGCTTATATCTGACTTGAAGAAATGTTGAAACGAACGAGATGGCATTAAGACAGGACTTCGAAAGCATGTCATCTTTGTTTCATTCTCGCGGCCTATAATCGGCACTAAAGGATATAGTAAATTTCAAACTTAGGTTAAGCATAAATCAGAAGGCCAGGAAACAGTAAGTTAAAATAGCTTTTCGGTAAGTAACACACCTTTTTCACCATTACCAGTTTCTATGGTATGAACATTTTTATAAGATTGGCTGAAGAAATCGTAGCCATGTTCTCTCTGTTTAATAGCTACTGTACTCAACGGATAATTTAAATTTGTTTGCATACATTGCAAACTACCATTGGCCAGCAAAAGAAAATCACAGTCGTAACCTTGTTCCTGCAGTTCGATAACCTTTTTTGTGATAGATACGTTTAATCTGTTGAGGTTGCGGATTCTATTTTCCATGGGATATTGTTTTAATAATTGAGGATAATTATTCTGTTATTAAATATATCTATAAATTAATACGTTTCAAAATACAATATATTATTATACAAGCAATTAAATGTTTTTTTATTGAATTTTTGACTTTGATTTTTGTACTATTACGCTTCTGCAGGCGTTTAGCTTCAACCTGTTCCCTAATTCAACCTGTTGCCCGTTAAACAAATATTTCAAAGTAATATGTTTTTAAAATGAAATAAGGAACTGTTTTAATAATTTTAATTAAAATTTTCAAATCATACATCATCTCAAAAAAAAGCTATTTTTCCTTGCCGAATACATAAAAATACATTGCAAACATGTTTTTTTTTCGTTTTACTCATTGAAATTGTAATTTGCATCAACTAAACTATAAGAAATGTCGATAAGTTGTATTGCTATTGATGACGATCCTCATTCGCTAGAGAGCTTGACGGCATATATGGAAAAGCTGCCTGATTTAGAGCTTATCCAAATTTTCACTGAACCGCTCAAAGCCCTGACAGAGATATCGGCGTCTAACCCTGTTGATATTATTTTTATGGATATCGAAATGCCCTCATTATCCGGAATCGAACTTGCAAGCTTGTTAAGGCAAAAAACGACATTCCTCGTTTTCACAACTGCGCACCCAAGGTATGCCATTGATGCCTTTAAAGTTGAGGCGGATGCCTATTTGCTTAAGCCCTACTCTATTTTACATTTAGCCAAAACGATAAATAACCTTTACCCAACCGGAAAAAAAGCAAAGCATCCTTTTTCCATTTTAGATGATCATTTCTTTTATATCCCTTTGCATGGAGAAAATGGCGACCTGGTAAGAATAGATCTGAATGAGTTGATTGCTGTTGAAGAAATAGGAGACGATATTCAGTTTAAAACCACAAAAAATGCTTTTTTGAGTTCGAAATCTAATTTTATCAAGACCTTGAAAATGCTAAAAGAGCATTCCGCATTTATTCAGATTACTCCTTCTGTTGTGATTGCAAAACAGCATATCAAAAGTGTACTTAATCACAAAATACTGCTCTCGGGTGAGATATCGTTTACCGTCTCAGACACCTTCATAGAACTTTTCGCAAATTTTATCAAGAATAATTTGCCACAAGAAAAACCCGGTTCTGATGCCTGCATATAGTTTTTAATCGCCCATCATCAGCATTGCCAATTCATTTTAATGTATATTCAAAACATTACATCCAAAACTTTGTATTAGGATAATCTATTTATTATTTAATTGATTGTCTGTTTTGAAAAGAGTGCTGATTGTGGATGATGATCCAGATGTGTTAGAAGTTTTCCAGGAAGTATTAGAAACCGAACATTATAAAGTTTATCCACTACTTTCCCCACGGTATATTTTTAAAACGATAAGAGATTTTAGACCCGATCTGATCATTTTGGATATCATGTTAAATGGAATGGATGGCCGTGCCGTATTTAAAGAATTAAAGTTAAATACTGAAACAGCGCATATACCAATTATAATGGCATCGGCGAGATATGATGAGAACTACATCACATCACAAAAATACCAACCCGATGATTATTTAGAAAAACCTTTTAATATAGCAGATTTACTCAGAAAAGTAGATGCTTTAACCGAAAATTAAAAAATCAGATATGAAATTAAAACTACTAACACCGCTTCTATTGCTGGTTACCATGGTATCAACCAAAGTAATGGCACAAAACAGGCCCGACAA
Organism: Pedobacter alluvionis; assembly: GCF_003664035.1. Classification (GTDB taxonomy): domain Bacteria; phylum Bacteroidota; class Bacteroidia; order Sphingobacteriales; family Sphingobacteriaceae; genus Pedobacter; species Pedobacter alluvionis. Next base: position 1,663,606 of record NZ_RCCK01000010.1, on the reverse strand, counting down.
ACTTTACTCCATGAGTGGAATTGGGTTTGCATTCCCAATGGGTGAAACTTCCGATTATTTTAAGCCTAAATTTTCAACATCATTAGGTTTAAACCTGGGTTTAGGCGAAGGCGGTTTATTCCTTTACCCCAAAGTAAGTTTACACGCCTTTACTTTTAATCAGATTACACCAGATGCGGGATACACCTATACGATTCAAAAAGGAAGAGCCACCACCTATTTATTAAATGTGGCATTGGGTTACCGTAAAATTGTAAATAAATGGGCCTTTTATGGTTTTGCAGGTGCAGGTGGTGGAATTATCCTTACCCCACAGGCAGCGGTTAATGCGTCAACTTTGCAGGTTACCCTTGATAATAAATCAAATGGTTTAGGCATCGCCGAAGGTGGTGGCGGAATTGAATACAATATTGGTGGCGCTAATTTGTTTGTGGAGGCCAGTTACATGTATGGTTTTAGTAAGATCCAGAACAGGGCTTTTAATACTGTGCCAATTTCTATTGGTATTAAACCTAATTTAAGCAAACTGCTCAATAAACTTAAATAACAGCTACATACAAAATACGGGAGCGGTTACGTTAAATATGTAACCGCTTTTTTTATACTAAAGAAATAATCAAAATTATTTTTATACTAATTATTTTAGCATAGATTTGTATTTCAAATTATTTTAATGTTATACGCAGTTGTAGATATCGAAACCACTGGTGGTCATGCCTCAGCAAATGGCATTACCGAGGTTGCTATTAACATTCATGATGGCAACAAAATCGTTGAATCTTACACTACCCTCATTAATCCTAAGCAGCCCGTACCCGATTACATTACGGCACTTACCGGTATTGATGATGATATATTGATGGATGCACCAGCTTTTGATGACGTTGCTTTACAAATTTATGAACTCTTAAGCGATAAGGTTTTTGTAGCACACAATGTAAACTTCGATTATTCCTTTTTGAAGCATCATTTAGCAGCTGCAGGATATGATTTACAATGCAAAAAGCTTTGTACGGTACGGTTGAGCAGAAAACTAATTCCTGGTAAATCATCTTATAGTTTAGGGAAACTTTGTACTGCCTTGCAGATACCGATTCAAAACCGGCACCGGGCAGCAGGAGATGCAGACGCTACCAGTATCCTCTTTAATATGTTATTGGATAATGATCTGGAAGGGATCATTCCAGAAATGTTAAAGAAAACTTCTAAAGAGCAGGTTTTACCGCCGCACTTAGATAAAGCTTCTATTTTAAGATTGCCCAATCAGCCTGGGGTTTACTATTTTAAAGACAGTAAAGGCAAAATTGTTTACGTGGGTAAGGCCAAAGACCTTAAAAAACGCGTAACCAGTCATTTTACGGGTAACACTCCGAACCGGCAGCGACAAGATTTTTTGCGTACCATACATCATGTCGACTTCGTGATCTGCGGAACTGAACTGATGGCCTTAATTTTAGAAGCCAATGAAATTAAGCGCCTTTGGCCTGAAAACAACCGGGCCATGAAACGTTATGAGCATAAATACGATTTATACGTTTTTGAAGATCAGAACGGGTACCTGCGTTTAGCCGTTGATAAACATAAAAAGAATAATAATGCCATACAGAGTTTTAACAGTTTATTGGAAGGCTATAACTTTTTAACACAGTTAATTGATAAATACCAACTTTGTGCTAAGCTCTGTTATTTGCAAAAAACAGCAACCAAATGTTATGCACATGAAAATGGGCAATGTTTTGGTGCCTGTAGTGGAATAGAAACCGTGGCCGTTTACAACAAAAAATTAAATTCAGCATTAAGTGATGTTCAAAATCAGCAACCAAGTTTCGCATTGGTAGACGAAGGCAGAAAAGAGGAAGAATTTAGTTGTTTAGTAGTAGAAAACGGGAAATTTTATGGAATGGGTTATTTTACCGACAAAAATTACCTGGCAGATGGATTGGCGCCGATCAAGAACGATTTATCCATTTATCAATCCAATAGTTATATTTTAAATTTAATTCTGAATTACGCTGAACAACATCCACAGAAATTGTATAAATTGTAGAAAACTTAATTCAATGCTAATAAGATATTCTGCAATAATCTTGCTATTGTTACTTTCATCTACTTTATGTTTTGCAAAAAATGTAATATTCATTGAAAAGAATATTGGGAAGGAGATATTTCAAAAAACGGAAAATGGTGATACCAGATCTACATATTTAGGAAAAATAACAGATAAAAACCAAAAAAATCGATTTTATGTAGTTAAAGAATTTAGCCGAATAAAGGCTGCTATGGTGTACCACGGAAATAGCTGGCTTATATTTTATAGTCCAAATAAAAAATTCAAAGCCAGATATCATTTCGATATGCCCAATGAATTACCATTTAAACTGACTACCAATACGCTTTATTTTTACGACACGGATGAAAAACCTGTTAAAGTGTTAGCTTTTAAAATTAATAGCCGATTGCCGAAGCAAATATTCAATAGTTCGACAATTTCTTTTACGCAATAAGGGATGGATAGTTTAACTTTTATAACTCACGGTCTATCTTCTGATGAAGCTATTGAATCACCACATTTCGAAAAAACTTAATACTGGCCATAGCGTCTCGCTATGACCTAAAAGCACCTATACTTCTTCTAAAGCCGATTTTATGGCTGCATAAATATAATCCAGATCTTCATCGCTGATTATATACGGTGGAAGGATATAAATAATATTGCCCAATGGCCTTAATATAATCCCCTTATCTAAGAAGTAGGCATACAATAAATTACGCAGATTACTTAAATAAGAGGTTTCATTTCCTGTTTCCCACTCAATAGCGATAATGGTACCCGTTTGTCTAACTGCTTTAACTTTAGGATGCGCTTTAATCTCCTGTAAAAACAAAGCGTGTTTAGCCTCTATCCTTTTAATATTGGCCAGTGTTTCTTTCTGCAACAATATATCTAAACTTGCTAAAGAAGCTACACAAGCAATAGGGTTAGCGGTAAAAGAATGTCCGTGATAGAGCGTTTTTAATTTATCGTCACTTAAAAAGGCATCAAATATTTCATCGGTACAGGTTGTGATACCTAAAGGCATTGTTCCGCCGGTTAAACCCTTGCTTAAACAAATAATATCGGGCTTATGAATTAATTTCTCGCAGGCGAAGTAAGTGCCTGTCCGGCCAAAGCCCGTCATTACCTCATCAGCAATAATCAAGATACCTGCTTTTTTACAGGCAGCAACCAGTTCATCAAGGTATTTCGCCTCGTACATCAACATTCCACCAGAACCTAAAATTAGTGGTTCGAAGATAAAACAAGCGGTATCTGTAAGATTTGAGATATGAGAGGTTAGATTTGAGATATTGCTTTCATCAGGCAGATCAATAAACTCTACATCGAATAATAAACTGTTAAAAGCATCCGTAAAAATACTGCGGCCACTTACCGACATAGCGCCGAAGGTGTCGCCATGATAGGCATTTTTAAAAGCTAAAATCTTCGTTTTTGGGGTACCTTTATTGTCCCAGTACTGCAGGCACATTTTTAAGGCTACCTCTACTGCTGTTGATCCGTTATCCGTATAAAAAACTTTATCTTGTTTCCCAGGTAAGATTGGCAACAACCTTTCTGCCAACAATACTGCGGGCTCGTGCGTAAAACCTGCAAAAATTACATGTTCGAGTACAGTGAGCTGTTCGGCTACTTTTTGTGCGATGTGAGGGTGCGAATGGCCATGAATATTAACCCACCAGGATGAAACCGCATCGATATACCGTTTTCCATGCTCATCAAAAACGTACACCCCTTCACCCCTCACAATCGGGATGTGCGGTAGCGCATTCTTCATTTGGGTATAAGGATGCCAGATTACCTTTTTATCGCGTTCTGTTAGATTGAGTTCGGAGAAAGAAGTGGAGACTTGGGAATTATCGGGCATCATAATTATACTTTAACTGAATATTGATTTTTTAAAAGCTGAGCTACGGTTTTATCTGTTTTAAAGGTGATATCTTCGATGTTTAAATCTTCTATTTTCACCCACCTGAAAGCCTGAAGAATTTCGCCTGATCCATCGAAATCGTAAATCGTATCCTTAAAGGCCAGCTGCAACGGAGCTTTTTCTTTAACGAGATAATACACGCTAATCACCTGGCTATCATTAAATGATGATTTTTCAAAAAAATCTGTGGTATAAAAATGAGACAATACTTCAATTTCAGCATTACACTCTTCCATAAACTCACGTTTTAATCCATCAATTAAGCCTTCACCAAACTCTAAACCACCACCAGGAAACTTACTGAAACGGAAACCATATTCTTCTTCATCACTCACCAAAACCTCATCATGCTGGTTAATTAACAAACCATAAACCCTAACATTAAAGTAGCTCATTTTCGAAATGCTTTTTATTTTTGATTACTATTTCAGGCGTCCACACAATTTCTTTTTTAAAGGCCTCTGCCCTTACCGGACATTCGCTCATGTGGCAATAATGACAACATTCAGGTAAACATGGATCTGCATGTATAAAAAGCTCTGCTTTACGAAAGCCATTTTTATTGATCAGTTCGTCAATCTGAGAGATTTCGCGGTGAACTTTATTTAAGTCAAAATAATAGGGCAATGTTACGTGGCAATCGATGTGAAATTCAGGGCCATATTGCTGCGTACGCAGGTTATGTACATCAATCCAGGGATTGTGCCTGTTCTTCTGCAAAACATCTACTACTTCTTCAACCAGGGTAAAATCGCTTTCATCCATTAATCCTCCCACCGAACCACGGGTGAGTTTATAACCAGAATAAACAATGTAAAAGCCTACGAAAAAGGAGAGTAAGCTATCCAACCAAATAATATTTGTTAACTGAATTAAGATTAATCCAATCACAATCGCTCCACTGGTATAAGTATCAGTTAATAAATGTTTGCCATCGGCCTGCAAGGTAACCGAATGCTCATCTTTACCAACGTTTATAAGGTACAAACCAACAATCAGATTAATTAAGCCCGTAACACCAATAATAAGCGTTCCGGTTAAAAGCTCCCCCACTACATGGGGATAAATCAGGTTATACGATGATTTGAAAATAATCACCACGCCAGCAATCAAAATCAATATTCCTTCAACAAAAGCCGAGAAAAATTCAACTTTACCATGTCCGTAAGGATGATTTTCGTCGCGGGGCTGCGTACTCAGGTAGATGCTATAAAAGGCAAAACTGCCCGCTATTACATTTACAATGCTTTCTGCTGCATCCGTTAAGATCGCATTTGACCCCGTAATAAAATACGCTAAAAACTTGGCCAGCATCAGTACCACACTCACCACCAGAGAAATTATTATCGCTTTCTTTTTTACCGACACAAGGATATTTTTTTCAAAAATACGCTTATCGAATAAATTAAATAAGAAAAACTATGTCTTTTTTAGTGCAGAATAATATTTGGTTTATATATTTGCGCTCAAAGTAATTAACCATGAGCACCTTATCCAAAAGAATCAACAGTCTTTCCGAATCTGCAACCCTTAAAATGACTAAACTTGGTCGCGAATTAGCGTCTAAGGGCATTAACATCATTAGTTTAAGCGTTGGCGAACCCGATTTCAACACACCTGATCACGTAAAAAATGCTGCTAAACAGGCATTAGACGAAAATTATACACGTTATTCGCCGGTACCGGGCTATCCAGACCTGCGCCAGGCAATCGTAAACAAGTTAAAAACAGAAAACAACCTGGATTATGATATTTCGCAGATCGTTGTTTCAACAGGTGCAAAACAATCTTTATCAAATGTTATTCTAACTTTGATTGATCCGGAGGATGAAGTAATTATCCCTACACCTTACTGGGTTTCTTACTCAGAAATGGTAACCCTGGCAGAAGGAAAATCTGTTTTTATTGACACAGATATCGAAAGTGATTTCAAAATTACTCCTGCACAATTAGAAGCAGCCATTACGCCGAAATCGAAATTATTTATGTTTTCTTCGCCTTGTAACCCAACAGGATCAGTTTACAGCAAAGAAGAATTAGCAGCCCTGGTTGCCGTTTTCGAAAAACATCCAAATATCTACATCTTATCTGATGAGATTTATGAGCACATCAACTTTGTTGATAAACATGAATCTATCGCGCAATTCAACAGCATTAAAGACCGTGTAATCATTGTTAATGGTTTCTCTAAAGCTTTCGCCATGACAGGCTGGAGATTAGGTTACATTGCAGCAAATAAAGAAATTGCAGCCGCCAACGATAAATTGCAAGGACAAACAACTTCCGGAACATGCTCAATTGCACAAAGAGCCGGAATTGTTGCTTACGAGCAAGGTTTAGCAAGTGTTTTAGAAATGAAAGAAGCATTTTTACGCCGTAGAGAATTGGTTTATAACCTGTTAAACGAAATTCCAGGGGTAAAAACAAATCTTCCTGATGGGGCATTTTACTTTTTCCCTGAAATCAGCTCTTTCTTCGGTAAAAAAGATGCAGATGGAAACGTAATTAAAGATTCATCAGATCTTGCTTTATATTTATTAAACGTTGGTCACGTAGCAACCGTTGGTGGCGATTCCTTTGGAAACAATAACTATATCCGTTTATCTTATGCAGCATCCGACGAGAGTTTAGTTGAAGCATTAAGAAGAATTAAAGAAGCTTTAGGTAAATTAGCCTAGTCTTTTGCAACTGGCTGTTTTCAGTTGACTTCATATAATAAAAGCCCCTCGTTAATTAAAATTTAATGAGGGGTTTTATTTTCTATAGTATGATCATCATCTTGACTACATTCCCATCTCAAGGCCGTCATCTCGACGGGAGCACAGCGTAGTGGAGAGATCTATAACAACAAATCCCTTTGTGTTTGGTTCCTCACTGGCCACTAGAATAATATTTTTGATTTGAAAATGAAAGCCAGCATTTCATCGGAGGTTTCAGCCCTTCTTTCCGTTGCAAGTCCAGCGCTGTGGGCTTTCCACTGCAATAAGGTTTATGAACAATGGGCATTGCAACTGAAACTAAAAACTGTCAACTACTATAGTCCTCGTTTGTAACGAGGATTAATGAGAAAGGCGATTTTATCGCCAGAAATCTTCTTATTTAATTCAGACCTCATAAGAGTATTTCTTTATACTTTGAAAATGAAAGCAAGCATCCCATCGGAGAATCCAGTCCTTCTTTCCGTTATATTCCTCGCTATGCTGCGGGCTTCCACTTCAATAAGGTTTATTCACTACGGTAAGTGCAGACAACTGCAAATTGCTAACTAAAAACTGTCAACTGAATTAACTTCTAATCGCCTCTACCGGATCTAACCTCGAGGCTGAATATGCAGGCCAAAAACCAGAGATCGTACCAATAATGATCGATATTCCAATACCTAAGGCAATATTATTCAAGCCCAATATAATATGGAAATCTGTGGCAGCACCAATCCCCAGCGCGAGTAAAAAGACGAGTAATAAACCCAGCAAACCACCTAAAATACATAATGAGATGGATTCAAATATGAATTGAAGCAGGATAAAATAATTTTTAGCGCCCAATGATTTCTGGATACCGATAATATTGGTACGTTCCTTAACCGAAACGAACATGATATTGGCAATACTAAAACCACCAACCAAAATTGAAAATCCACCAATTACCCAACCGGCAATATTCACCATTTTAAACATCGAATCTAACTGGTTAGAAATAATAGTGGTTTTATTTAACGCAAAATCTTCTTCCTGGCCTGGTTTAATTCTATGGATGGAACGCATTAAGCCTTTTAATTCGCTTTCAACTTCTTCTAAGCTTACATTATCCTTACCACGAACGGTAATTTGTGGACCATAACGTTCACTCTGGATATCTAAAACACCTTTTGCAAAAGCAATGGGAATATTTACATTTTTATCAAGAGAAGTACCCAACATGTCTTCCCCTTCTTTTTTAAAAACACCAACAACAGTCAATCTTCTTCCTAAAATCTGGACCTGTTTACCTACCGCCGCATCTCCATCAAAAAGTCCATCGGCAATATCAGAACCTAAAATACAAACAGGTGATCCGTTTTTACTTTCATTTTCAGTAAAATAGCGCCCATCCTGAAGCTCGAAATTCCAGGTTTTATTAAAATCGTGCGATGCCGCCCACACTGAAATCCCTTCAACCGAACTACTTCTATATTTGATGGTCCTATCGCTGGTCGATATTTCGAAGGTAACGCCTTGTGCATTTTCAATTCGTTCCCGGAGAGCTTCAAAATCGCGCAACGAAGGCTGAGGACGGTTCATATATTTCCACCATGGGTAATTATCGCCAAAACTCCAGGGCCATTTTTGAACATAAATGGTGTTAGAACCTAATTTATCTACACTGGCCTGCAATTTACCACGAAAGGTATCTACTGCAGAAAATACAGCGATAATGGTAAAAATACCAATTGTTATAGCCAGAAGCGATAACATGGTGCGCAATTTATTCTGGCGCAGTGCATCAAATGCAAAACGGAAACTCTCGCCTATTAGCCTAAAGATTATCATAATTAAAGGTTAGATGCAAAGCTTCTCAAAAGGTTACAGCTTATCTTCAAAACTAATTAATTTTACGTCTACAATGCATTAATCACACTGTATTATTTGATTTAAAATGTTCAAAACATAATATACACAAATTGCGTTTGATAAAATACGAAAAAGAAAAATTAAATTCGTATTTTTGCACCTCAAAAAATTCATCAAGAATGAAATTATCACAATTCAAATTCAACTTACCTGAATCATTAGTTGCCAACAATCCGGCAGAACAACGCGATGAAGCTCGCCTGATGGTTTTACACAAAGACAGCGGTAAAATTGAACATAAAATTTTCAAAGACGTTTTAGGTTATTTCGATGACAAAGACGTAATGATATTAAACAACACCAAGGTTTTCCCAGCCCGTTTATATGGCAATAAAGAAAAAACAGGTGCAACCATCGAGGTTTTCTTACTACGTGAATTAAACAAGGAATTACGTTTATGGGATGTTTTAGTAGATCCGGCACGTAAAATCCGCGTAGGCAATAAATTATATTTTGGCGACGACGATTTATTGGTTGCCGAGGTTGTAGATAATACCACATCACGTGGTCGTACTATCCGTTTCTTATTTGAAGGTACTGACGAAGAATTCAGAAAAAACGTTGAAATTTTAGGTGAAACTCCTCTTCCTAAGTATATTAAACGTAAAGCTACTGCCGAGGATAAAGAACGTTATCAAACTATTTTCGCTAAACACGAGGGTGCAGTAGCAGCTCCAACTGCTGGTTTACACTTCAGTCGTGAGCTAATGAAACGCCTTGAGCTTAAAGGTGTAGAATTTGCAGAAGTAACTTTACATGTTGGTTTAGGAACTTTCAGAACGGTTGAGGTTGAAGACTTAACTAAACACAAAATGGATTCGGAGCAGTTTATCATCGAACCAAAAGATGCGAACATTGTAAACAAAGCTTTAGAGGATAAAAGAAAAATCTGTGCGGTAGGAACCACTTCAATGCGTGCTATCGAATCGGCTGTTTCTGCTAACAGAACCTTAAAAGCAGCTAACGACTGGACCAGTAAGTTCATCTTCCCTCCTTACGACTTTAGTATTGCTAACTCAATGATTACCAATTTCCACACCCCGGAATCTACTTTATTGATGATGGTTAGTGCATTTGGCGGATATGAAAATGTAATGAATGCTTACGAAGTTGCAGTAAAAGAAAAATATAAATTTTACAGCTATGGCGATGCCATGCTAATTATATAAGTTTTGCGGTTGGCGTTTAGCGGTTTAGCGCTAAACGCCAACCCCTAAACGCTCAAACATGAAATACTACGCTATAATTGTAGCAGGCGGTTCTGGCAATCGGATGCAAACAGAAACCCCAAAACAATTTCTACTGCTCAAAAACCTTCCGGTTTTAATGCATACTATTAAAGCTTTTGCACAAAGCGATACTCAACCCAAAATTTTATTAGTTCTAAACAAAGATCAGCAGGCTTACTGGGCCAGGTTATGCGAAGAATTTAATTTCCATATCCCGCACCAGGTTATCGACGGCGGAACAGAGCGTTTTTACTCTGTAAAAAATGCAATCTCCGCTATTGAAGAGGAAAGTTATGTTGCCATTCACGATGCTGTTCGTCCACTCGTTTCCAAATCCCTTATAGACAACTGTTTTAAAGCAGCTGAGCTACAGGGAAATGTTATTGCGGCAGTACAATCCAGCGATAGCGTACGCTTGCTTAGAAACGACAAAACGACGGCATTAAATCGTGATGAAATCTTTCTGGTTCAAACACCTCAGACTTTTAGCCATAATATTCTTAAAGAAGCCTACAACCAGGAGTTTAAAGCCCATTTCACCGACGACGCAAGTGTGGTAGAATCTATCGGGTATGAAATTAATATCATCGAAGGAGAAAGAGGAAATATTAAAATCACCTATCCTATTGATCTTGAGCTGGCAGAATTGTTATTAAAGAGCTAAAAGTTTAAATTCGAAAAAATATACCCTTAGAGAGAAGTTGTGCTGTTATTTTAAACACTTGCTCTCACCACGGTGAATAATTTATTTTGTAAAATCAGTATAAATGACAATCGATTTTAAGGAGATAAACAGCTCCGAAGTTTCGTCATTTCGACCGTAGTAGAGAAATCTTTGAACTATGTTAAAGATTTCTCCATTTCGCTGCGCTTCATCCGATAGCTATCGGATCGAAATGACGGCGATTTTTTAAATCTGTCATTGATAGCAGAACTTTGGCGATCTAACCAAAAGTAGTTCATTTCAGGTCTATTATATAAAAAATACGTGACCATAGCTTAGCTACAATACAATTGATAACAACATTTTTAACTGAAAGAAGTAGCATAACAATCGCATAAAAAAGGAGTTCCAAAAATGAAACTCCTTTTTTTAATCCATCTATTTCAAAGTGTTCCCTACTTCTGAACGAATGAATGTCGGTGCGATATATTTTTACGCTGCCCTGCCAATTACTTTTAATAAGATGGCAATTACTGCGATTACCAATAATACGTGGATGATACCACCAACATCGCCGAAGCCATGAAATACAAATCCGATCACCCATAGTATTACCAATACTACTGCGACTAAATACAATAAATTTCCCATAGTGTTAATTTTTTTAGTAATGTTACATTTTGCATTATTAACACACGGCTTTTAGATTTTGTTTAAAAAATGTAAATATTTTGCTTATCCTACTGATTTACATCATTAAAATAATAAATAAAAAAACCTTCCAGTTTTACTGAAAGGTTTTTTTATCTGTTTTAAAATCCTAGTATTCGTCCTCGTTAAAGAAGAAATCTTCTTTAGTTGGATAGTCAGGCCAAATTTCCTCAATCGTTTCATAAGGTTCGCCATCATCTTCTAATGCCTGTAAGTTTTCAATTACTTCTACCGGGGCACCAGAGCGGATACCATAATCAATTAATTCGTCTTTAGTTGCAGGCCATGGTGCGTCTTCCAAGTGCGATGCTAATTCTAATGTCCAATACATATCGTCAATTCAATTAAATTCCTGTTCTTATTATTGCGCAAAGTATATTAAAATTTTTGAGCAAAACAAACTTATTTTTCCACTATTATAACCGAGGAATCCAAATTTTTTCTTCAGCCTCAAAATAAACCGTCAGTTTTCGTGCCAAAACGAATAAATAATCGCTTAAACGATTCAGATAAACTGTTACCCGCTCATCTACAAAGCTATTTTCTGCAAGCTCGACTGTCAAACGTTCTGCCCTTCTGCAAACACAGCGTGCAATATGGCAGTAAGAAACAACAGTATTTCCGCCAGGTAACACAAAATGTTTTAGGGCAGGCAACTTTTCGTTCATCAGATCCATCTCATTTTCCAACAGGGTAATATCAGTATCGTGCAGATCGGGAATCTTCATTTTAGAAGTTTCCGGGTCTGCAGCCAGCGACGAGCCAATGGTAAATAACCTATCCTGAATCTCTTTTAGCAGTTTCTGGTCGCATACCTCAATATCCTGACACATAATTAAACCGATGTACGAATTTAACTCGTCAACAGTACCATAGGTTTCGATACGTAAATGATATTTAGGTACACGCGTACCACCAATAAGTGATGTTTGGCCCTTATCGCCAGTTTTAGTGTAGATTTTCATTTAGAAAGGTTAAAGGCAAAAGGTTTAAGGTATAGGGTTTTAAAAGCCTTAAACCTTACGCCCTAAGCCTTACACCTTAGTGCTAGTTTATTTTCTCCCAATCGCTACCGTTATCCTTCAATGCCTGCAAGCGTGGAGATACATTTTTTATATCAGTGTTTAAATAATCATTTTCAATCAAACCATCGCGCATACGTACAATGCGATGGGCATGCTGCGCAATATCTTCCTCATGCGTAACCAAAATAATGGTATTGCCTTTACTGTGAATTTCTTCAAGCAGTCCCATAATTTCTATTGATGTTTTGGTATCTAAGTTACCGGTAGGCTCATCGGCCAGAATAATAGAAGGATTATTGATTAAAGCCCTGGCCACTGCCACACGCTGACGTTGACCACCTGACAGTTCATTGGGTTTATGATCCATACGATTGCCTAAACCAACATTTTCCAATGCTTTAGCTGCCCTTGCATCCCGATCCTTTTTACTTGTTCCGGCATAAATTAAAGGTAAAGCAACATTATCAAGAGAAGTTGATCGTGGCAATAAGTTAAAAGTTTGGAAAACGAAGCCGATTTCCTGGTTGCGTACTTCTGCCAAGGCATCATCACTCATTTGACTTACATTCGTTCCATTTAAAATATATGTTCCGCTTGACGGCGTATCCAAACAGCCTAAAATATTCATCAGGGTTGATTTACCAGAACCAGACGGGCCCATCAATGCTACAAATTCGCCTTTATTAATATCTAAAGAAACTGATTTTAAAGCGTGAATCACTTCAGATCCAATAACATATTTACGGCCAATTTCTTTTATAGTGATGAGTGGTTTCTCCATGTTTTTTCTTTTTTAGACAAGCGTAAAGGGTAAGATGTTACAAGAGGGATAAAATTACTGCACAAATGTTAAGCTTAAAAATGCTGAATTAATTCAGCATGACGATTACACCATTACTTTTCAATAATTTTTGGAACCATAAAAAATTGGTCAGTATGCTTTGCTGCATTTTTCAGACCATCAGCTGTAGTTATTTCCTGCTTAACTACATCTTCCCTCCAAACATTTACCGATTCGTTCATATAAACCAAAGGTTTTACATCTGAGGTATCCAATTCATTTAACTTTTCCATGAATGATAAAATTTTGTTCATTTCAGGAATCAGTGTATCCACCTGCTTTTCATCAATATGAATTCGGGCCAGATCGGCTATTTTATGGATGGTTTTTGCGTCTAAATTCATATTCTAAATTAACTTACTCTCAATCAAACTGTGAGCCCTTTCTTTCAATACATCAGAATCAACATCAGCTAACGTTGAGGTATTTATGGGTTTGTGGACGTAAATATCGCAAATTCCCGGCTTACTTCCATATTTTGCGCCATCATCCCAATTAATTTTCCAAACATTGGTAATACTCACAGGCACCAGAGGGATATTTTTATCAATGGCTAAACGAAACGGGCCATTTTTAAATTCGCCTAACTTCGGTGGATAATGGTCATCAATTTTACCCTCCGGAAAAATGACCAGGCTCATCCCCTTTTCAAGGTTTTCGCCAGCTTTTTTAAATGCTTTAAAAGCAGAAATTTTACTGTCGCGGTTTACAGAAATATCGATGGTTTTAAAGAAAATGCCCAATACAGGATTATTCAATAACTCATCTTTTCCCATAAAATGGAATTTTCCATGCCCCATGATGCAAAAAATCATAATATCCAGATTGGAAGTATGATTGGCACAATAAATATAAGTTTGTTTAGGAATAAGCTTTTCTTCGTAGTGGTAGCGAAAAAAAACACCCGAAAACAGGCTGCATAAAAAGCTATTGGCTTTACGGAAAAAGTTTAAAATACCGTAATATTTTTCATTACGTGAAGTAATGTAGTAAAGGGGATAAAAGAGAGCGAAGAAAAACAATATCCAGAATAAAAACCATATCCGGTGTACTTGCCTTAGAAAGTTGGTCATAGATATACCAAAAATATAAAATAGTTTGATATTTCAAACTAAGGATAAAGACTGCGGTGAGAAACAGCCAATTCACAGATCTCTCCACTTCGCTTCGCTCCGGTCGAGATGACGGCCGCTTGATGAGGATTCTCGATCCGATGATGCTAGCAGGTAAAAACGGCTCCATGCTTGCAGACACCTTTGTTTATAAACCTTATTGAAGTGTAAAGCCCACAGCGCAGCGAGGACTTGCAACGGAAAGAAGGGCTGAAACCTCCGATGAAATGCTGGCTTTCATTTTCAAATCTATTAAATAAATTCTTGTGGTCGGTGAGACTCTAACCATTAGAGGGAAGGGATTTGTTGTTATAGATCTCTCCACAACGCTGCGCTACGGTCGAGATGACGACCACGAAACGGGACTTCGATCGAAATGATGATTAAATTATTGAAAATTCAGTGTAGATAGCGATCGCAAGTTACGCTGCTACGGTCGAGAGGACGACTACACTAAAAATCTTATCATTAAAATCAAGGCGATTATGATTTGCTTGTATTTTATTTTTAATTTCGTGCCATTATGAAAGAAACAGTGGTGAGCGGCATCCGCTCAACAGGAAAATTACATTTGGGTAATTATTATGGTGCAGTTAAAAACTTTGTTCAAATGCAGAGCGAATATAACTGCTACTTTTTTATCGCCGATTTACATTCTTTAACTACACATCCAACTCCAGCCGATTTACATGGAAATATTAAACATGTTTTGGTTGAGTACCTGGCAAGTGGAATAGATCCAGAAAATAGCACCATTTATATACAAAGTGATGTTCCCGAAATTGCGGAACTATATTTATACCTAAATATGAACGCTTATATGGGTGAATTAGAGCGTAGTACTTCATTTAAAGATAAAGTACGTGCCAACCCCGATAACGTTAATGCAGGTTTATTAACTTATCCGGTATTAATGGCAGCCGATATTTTAATCCATAAGGCGACCAAAGTACCTGTTGGAAAAGATCAGGAACAACATTTAGAGATGGCCCGTACTTTCGGAAACCGTTTCAACAGATTGTATAATACCGAATATTTCCCTGAACCTTATGCTTTTAGCTACTCTGATAAACTGGTTAAAGTACCAGGCTTAGATGGAAAAGGAAAAATGGGCAAATCAGAAGGCGAAGCCAATGCGGTATACCTGTCTGATGATCCTGAAACTATTCGTAAAAAAGTAATGAGAGCGGTTAGTGATGGTGGTCCGACGGAAGAAAACCAACCAAAACCTGAACCGATCCAGAATCTTTTCGATTTAATGAAGGTAGTTTCGAGTGTTGATACGCATGCGCATTTTGAAGAGCTTTACAACAAAATGCAGATCCGTTACGGCGATTTCAAAAAACAACTGGCAGAAGATATGATTATTGCTACTGCGCCTATGCGTGAACGCATTCAGGACATTGCCAAAGATGATTCTTATTTAAGGCAAGTGGCTAAACATGGTGCATTAAAGGCTCGTGAAAGTGCTCAAAAAACCATCAGAGAGGTTCGCAGTTTAATCGGGTTTAAAAGTTTTTAATTAATATTGCGGTAAGCGGCTGGCGGTTGGCGCTATAATCGCCTTACGCAAAACGCTCACCGCAAAACGCAAAAAAATATGCACATAGCAATTGTAGGAAATATAGGTGCCGGTAAAACTACCTTAACAGGTTTATTGGCTAAGAATTATGGATGGGAAGCTTTATATGAGGCTGTGGACAATAACCCTTACCTGGAAGATTTTTACAGCGACATGAAACGTTGGAGCTTTAATCTTCAGATTTATTTCCTGAACAGCCGTTTTCAGCAAATCACTGATATTGAAGTCAATAAACGTAATGTAATCCAGGACAGGACCATTTACGAGGATGCACATATTTTTGCAGAGAACCTCCACGATATGGCCTTAATGACCACCCGCGATCATGATAATTACAGGGCTATTTTTGATAATATTACCTCTTTTATTAAACCACCAGATTTATTGGTTTACCTGCGTGCATCGGTACCTACCTTGGTTAACAATATTCAGCGCCGTGGCCGTGAATACGAAGCAGGTATCCGTATCGATTACCTTTCTAAACTAAACGAAAAATACGAGGCCTGGATTAAGGGGTATAAACTCGGGAAATTATTAATTTTAGATAAAGACAAATTAGATTTCACCAATAATCCCGAAGATTTAGGAACGGTAATCCAATCTATAGAGGCAGAGATTAACGGACTGTTTTAACACCCAGTCCCTAAAGGGGAGTTGCATTCATAATAAATGGTTTAAATATTTAATGCGATAAATATGCAAAAAGATTTCGAGCATGAAAATCCAGAAAATTGGAAATGGGGTACTTTTTATTTCAACAAAAAAGACTCCAGGTTAATTGTTCCAAAGCGTGTAAAATTGCTGGGCTGGACATTTAATTTCGCTCATCCTGTATCTTTTATTATTATTGCATTGATCTTTATATTTGTTTTTTATCAATTCTATCGCAACAATATATGATCGGTAAAAATTTAAAGTCCCCACGTGGGGATTTAGGGGTTATAGGCATTATTCCGGCGCGATATGCCTCTACCCGCTTTCCGGGAAAACCTTTAGTGGATATTGCCGGAAAAACCATGATCCAGAGGGTTTATGAGCAAGCATCGAAAGCCGAAAGCTTATCAAAAGTAGTAATTGCCACCGATGATGTACGGATTGCAGATGAAGTGACCAGGTTTGGCGGAGAATTTATCTTTACCTCCTCTAATCACCAAAGTGGAACGGACAGGTGCGCAGAAGTGATTGAAACTTTAACGGGATACGATATCGTGATCAATATCCAGGGCGATGAACCTTTTATCGAACCTGCCCAGATCGATTTATTGGCAAGCTGTTTTATTGAAGAAAAAGTACAGTTAGCAACATTAATCAAATCTATTCAAAGTCAGGAAAGTGTATACAATCCCAATAGCCCTAAAGTGGTGATTGATGTAAATGGCCGGGCGATATATTTTAGTCGCAGTCCAATTCCTTTTATCAGAAATGGTGAACCGGGTGTATGGGCAGAGAAACACCAGTTTTATAAACACATCGGGATTTACGGTTACCGCACGGAGTCGTTAAAAGCCATAACCAAACTTCCTCCATCCTCATTAGAGATTGCCGAAAGTCTGGAACAGCTGCGCTGGATTGAAAATGGTTTTTATATCCAAACCAAAGTTACCGACCTTGAAACTGTTGCTATTGATACCCCTGAAGATTTATTGAAATTAAACAATTTATTGGAGGCGCTGAAGCACGACTAAGGTTTTGATGTTCATTAGTCATTAGTTTATTGGTTGGTTCATGGTTGATAGTTTGATGGTTCACGGCCAAATGCTAATGACTTGAGATCAATCTTCTTCGGACTACCGACTTCAGACTATTTTACCGCCAGCTCCATCTGAATATTACATCGTGCATAAGGAGTAGGCTTACCTGCCACTTTTTTAAAACCCAATTTGTGATAAAGATTTATGGCCGGTTTTAAAATGGTATTGCTTTCTAAATAAATTTTAGAGGCACCTAATGACCTAGCTTTTTCAACAATGGCATTCGCCAGTAAAAACCCAACATTTTTTCCCTGGGCTTTTGGCGATACGGCCATTTTGGCCAGTTCAAAATCATATTCTTCATCATTCATCTTAATCAGCGCACAAACGCCCAAGGGTTCGCCTTCGTAAAGCGCAACAAGAATAAAACCTCCTTTATCTAAAATATAACCCTGAGGATCATCCAAAGCTTTATAATCAGATTCTTCCATGGTAAAATACGTTGAAATCCATTCTACATTCAGCGACCTGAATATTTCCTGGTATTCGGGCAGGTAATCTACAATTTCAACCTTTAAACTATCTCTTTCCTTTTTCTTTTCGATTACCCTTCTTAATAAAGTTTTTTGCTCCAGTAAAAATTCCCATTCGCCTATTGCTTCCCAAAGTTTATGCTGCGCTTGTGCCGAGATCTCTTCAATAGCGGCATTTACATCAATGATCTGATCTTTTATTTCTTTAGAGATCTCCACTCCTTTTTTTGAAAGGCTCACTACATTTCTACGCCCGTCAGCTTTGTCTTTACTTTCTTTGACATAACCTTTTTTCAGCATCTCACTGATAATTTTGCTTACAGATGGATGAGAATGGCCAATATCTCTAGCCAGTTTGGTAATTGTTTTTTCTTTTTCCCGGACTAAAGCATAAAATACAGGAAACCACTTGGGCTGCATATCAATATGATACAACTTATAAATTTGTGCTGCATCTTCAGTCACCTTATCGGTCAAAATTCTTAACCTGCTGCCAATGGCTACTTTACCTACTTCTTCAAAAAAATTCATAACAAAATAGATTACGTAATCAGTTACACAAATATAATAACAAAATGATCTAATCCAATAATATTTAATGGTATCGCCAAAATTTTCGTGTTTTAGTTTACCTGTAACGAAACATACTATTCATTACCGTTAGGCTAGGGAAATTATTTTAATGTTCAGAATAATTTAAACAAATTGCCTGATTGATATTTCGATTTTCAATTGTGGTTATCGGGTGGCTACTCCTTTTAATTTTAAACCACCTGATAAAATTTGTAGTTTTGAAATATGAGAAATATACCGCTCTTCCTTGCTATCTGTCTTTTAGCGCTTGTTGCCTGTAATTCGAATGGCAAAAAAGAGACCAATGCCATTGAGTTTAAAAATGTGAACCAAAGTCTGGCTAAATCTTTTTCTGATTTAAAACGTTTGGACACTTTTAGGATAGAACTTACCGGCAGAAAACCAGAGGAAATGGTATTAAATTTCACGATCAAAAATGCTGATGGAAAAGAGATTTACAATGCTAAAATAAAGGGAACAGAACTGGTTAACAATACCGACCCTAACGTTGACCTTTCGAAAGAGAAAGACCAGGTTATTTTCCTAAAAACCATTGCAGACGACTTTTTCAGCGATGATAATTTTCTGGAGCCAGCAGTAATGCCCGAAGATAAGGCGGATAAATACACACCGGATAAGGCCCTTTATGAGGAACTAAAAAAATCAGGTTTAAATGGCTTTAAATACCGTTTAGGAAAAGAGAACAACATTTATATTGCCTGGAGCGAAAAAGAGCAGAAGGTGAAAATTTATTATAATTGTTGTTAATCAAAACTATTTAAAAGTTTATCGATGAAAAAATCTGATTTTATAGCAAATCGCTTAAGAGAGATTTTTTTAAATGGTTATTGGATAGCTAATACCAATTATAGAGATCAGTTAGAAGAAATTACCTGGCAACAGGCCATCCATCAGGTAGAAAATTTAAATACCATTGCTGCCCTAACCTATCATATTAATTATTATCTGCTTGGACTTTTACATGTATTTAATGGTGGACCTTTAGAAATTAAAGACCAGTACAGTTATAATCTTCCACCTATATATTCAGAAGCAGACTGGAAAAAACTAGTCAATGATTTTTTGACAAATGCTTCAGTTTTTGCTATCACAGTAGAAAAAATGCCAGATGAAAAGTTAGACGAGATATTTGTAACAGAAAAGTATGGCACTCACCTGCGGAATATAGAAGCTGTAATTGAACACAGTTATTATCATTTAGGACAGATTGTACTCATCAAAAAATTGATTTTGGCAGCAGGGAAATAAAATGCCATCATTCTGTACATTAAGCTTTCCCTCCTCTTTCCACCATAAAAAAATATTTTAACATTTATTCATAAACTAAATAAATAGTTGTATTTTAGAGCACATAACCAAACACAGATTATTTAACGTTTCTCTAAAACATACATGCTCAAGCAACTCTTCCCGGTTTTTATTTTTTCACTACTATTTTTTCCAGCACTCGCACAAAAAGCAAGCATAAAAGGCGTCGTTGTTGATACGGTTGAGAAGAAAAAATTACAAAACAGTTCTATCCTGCTGGTATCAAGCAAAGATTCTATCCTAGTTACGGATACGCGGACCAAAGCCAACGGTGAATTCGAATTAGCTAACCTAAAAAAAGGCAGTTATACTTTAGTCATCACCTTTCCTAAAATGGCCGATTATATAAGAGACATCCAGTTGTCAGATTCATCTAAATTTAACCTGGGTAATATTGCAATGGATAGCAAAGCCACACTTTTGAATGAGGTGACAATCAAGGCACAAAAACAGGCCATCAGCATGAAAGGCGACACGATAACCTACCAGGCAGATAGCTTTGCAGTTAAGCCACATGCCAACCTGCAGGATCTGTTAAGGCGATTACCTGGAATTGAAGTAGATAAAGATGGTGCAATAAAAGCAGGTGGAAAAGATGTAAATACTCTTTTGGTTGATGGAGAAGAATTTTTTGGCGATGATCCGCTTCTGGCCCAGAAATACCTAAAGGCTAATGCAGTTAGTGAAGTTCAGGTTTACGACAAAAAAACCAAAGAGGAAGAATTATCGGGAATAAAAGAGGGTGATGCCAAAGAGAAGGTGATGAATATTAAACTCAAGGAGAATGCTAAAAATGGCTATCTGAGCACGCTGGATGCCAACAGTGATTTAAATCATTTTAAAAACGTTGGGGGCATGGCTGGTATCTACAAAAGTAAATTAAAAGCTGCAGTCTTTGGATTTAACTCTAATACCAACCAGGATTCGAAAGCAAGTGAAGCCATGAGCAGATTAAAAGGAAATGATTATGATGTAATTGAAGTTGGCGATGATGGCAGTACCGTTATGATTATGTACGGCAATCGAGATGATGATGGTTTCTCGCCAACAGACGGCTTGCCTGATATCACCAGTTATGGCGCACATTTCTCCGATAAATGGAATGAAAATAAAGTAGGTCTGAAACTCAATTATAAAGGCAACAATCGGGATGTTATAGATAGAACGACTTCTAAAAACCAGTCACTATTGCCAAATGGAACAAATTTCTTTAGTTCCAGCAGTGCAAACAGCGAAACTAAGAGTTCGGGACAGAGTTTAAAAGGAGGCGTTGATGTTAAGATAGACTCGCTGTCTACATTAAAGATATCATTTGCTGCGAGCAAAAACAAAAACAGTAATGAATACAAAAGCACTAACGAAACCAAAAACGGAGCAGGATTTTTTGTAAACAACAGTGATCAAACAAACAATAGCAACGGAGTTGACAATCTGTTTAACGGCAATATCAATTATTCGAAAAAGTTTGCCAAAAAAGGAAGGACACTGTCTATCGATTTACAACCAGAAACCAAAAACGGCACCAGTCTCGGCAACAGTAAAAGTGTCACCAATTATTATGATGACAACGGCGTACCTAAAGGGCCGCCGATCACTCAGGACTTCCTCAATGATAACTCGGGCAAGGAAACTTCACTTGGTGCAAGAATATCGTATACTGAACCGCTGAACAAACAATTATCCTTGCAAACCGCCTATAGCTTTAAAACGGTAAACTCCAATAGCCATAAACTGGTTTTCGATAAGTCATTAAATAATAAACGGATCGATTCGCTAAGTAATAATTTCGATTTTAATAATTTTTCGAATATAGGCAAGGTGGTATTACAATATCGGGCGAAGAAATTTACTTTATCTAGCGGTGCAGAGGCTACACAAACAACATTCGAGCTGAATGATTTAGACCGCAGCAACAAATTTAACCGAAATTACTTAAACTGGGCACCACAGAGTAACCTTAACTATAAACTCGGTAAAAATACAAGTGCATCCTTAAACTATAACGGAAATACGCGACAGCCCAGCTTAGATCAACTACAACCCATCAGGCAAATAAACAATCCACTTTACGAAATAAAAGGTAATCCAAATTTAAAACCATCATTCAACAATAATTTTGGCTTTAATTTAAACACCTACCAGCAAAAATCGCAAATGTACGCATATGTGTATGGGCTACAGTTTTACCAAAAATGCAGTAGCGAGTACGAGTACAGTAGATGAGGTAAACAAAACGACAAGTAGTTACATCAATCTGAATGGCAATAACAATTTTTACGCCGGTGCAAGTTTTAATAAAAGTTTCAGCAAAATTAATTTTAGTACGGGCTTAAATGCCAGTTATAACCATTCAAACTCGGTTTCTATTTTAAACAATAAACTGAATGAAAATGTAAACAACAGTATCAGTTTACGCCCTCGTTTCAGTTATTACAGCGATAAATTTCAAATTCAGTACGATCCGTCCTTTACCTTTTCAAACAGCCGCTCATCCATCGGCTCCATAAATAATGGTAAAAACTTTTACCATAACCACGAAATCTCCGGTACGATAGAACTGCCATACAATACCGAATTCAATACCTCAATATCATTATCATACCAGCCTGCCAACGCTTCGTTCAGCAAGCCGGTAAATGTTGCCATCTGGAATGCCTATTTATCAAAGAAGATGCTTAAAGCCCAGGAACTGGAATTAAAAGTAGCGATTTCAGATATTTTAGCTGAAAGAATCGGTTACAATCGATATGTTGGCGGCAACAGTATTAGTGAGAACACCAACAGTTTTATTCCAAGGTATGTCCTGATCGGTGTCACCTATAATTTAACCGGAAACTTTGTTAAACAAGACAAAAAATAACATCAGATGAAATATTTAGGATTAAGCATAATTTTATTTTTTGCAGTTACCATAATCAGGGCACAAGCTGTTTTCATCAGAAGTGCTAAAATAACATTTGAAAAAAAGATCAACCAAAAGCAGCAATTGGCAGAAAACGATTGGATGTCAGACGATGCCAAAGATAAAATGAGCAAGTACAGGACTTCCAGCTGGAATTATAGTTTTAACGATAGTAGCTCCATTTATAAGGTTAAACCGAAGGAAACCTTAAACGATAATAATTTCTTCTTTATTGCTGGTGAGAATACCAATGAAATGTATACAGATTTCAGCAAAAAAGCAAGGGTAATCAGAAAGCCAATAAATGGCGAGGATTTTATTTTAAAAGACACTATTCCCCGTCTCCAATGGAAAATTATGCATGATGTACGCCAAATTGCTGGTTACGAATGCCGTAAGGCGACAACCGTAATAAACGATTCTGTTACTGTAGTGGCCTTTTATACTGATGAGATTTTATTAAAAGGTGGCCCGGAGGGATTTACCGGTTTACCGGGAATGATATTGGGTTTGGCCATACCTCGTTACAACACCACCTGGTTTGCTATCAAGGTTGAAGCGAAAAATGTTCCGATTTTAAACATCGCACCTCCGGCAAAGGGAAAGAGAACCGATACGGAAAAAGATTTCAAAAAAATGGTCGACCTTTACACGCGTTATGATGATAAAAAGAATCCCAGAAAGATAGCAGATATTAAAAAAGAACTTTATACGCTGATACTTTAAGAGGCATCTCGCCTAAAATATTCAATATCAACCACATAAATCCAATAAAAAATATTCATACAAAACCCAATCGAGTGATAATTTTTTGTACCTTTGTATCCCGTACAAAAACAATTAAACAGGCTTAAAAAGCTTGGTTAATTCCACAAATTATCAATCATGACAAAGTATATTTTTGTTACGGGCGGTGTAACTTCCTCTTTAGGTAAGGGCATCATTTCCGCATCTTTAGCTAAACTTTTACAGGCACGTGGCTACCGTGTAACCATTCAAAAATTCGATCCGTACATTAATATCGATCCAGGAACATTAAACCCATACGAACATGGCGAATGTTTTGTAACTGAAGATGGTGCTGAAACCGACTTGGATCTTGGTCATTATGAGCGTTTCCTTAACGTTCCAACTTCTCAGGCAAATAACATTACTACTGGCCGCATTTACCAAAACGTAATTAGTAAAGAGCGTAAAGGCGAATATTTAGGCAAAACGGTGCAGGTTGTTCCACATATTACCGACGAGATTAAACGTAACATGCGCATTTTGGGAGATAGCGGAGAATACGACATTGTAATTACCGAACTTGGTGGTACCGTTGGTGATATTGAATCTCTGCCATTTATCGAAGCTGTTCGTCAGTTTAAGTGGGAAGAAGGCAGCTCCAATGCAATTGTTATTCACTTAACCCTGGTTCCTTATTTAGCTGCTGCCGGTGAATTAAAAACCAAACCAACACAACACTCGGTTAAAGCCTTATTGGAATACGGAATACAGCCAGATATATTGGTTTGCAGAACAGAACACCACATCAGCGCTGATATCAGAAAAAAAATTGCATTATTTTGTAACGTTAACATCAATGCGGTAGTCGAATCGATGGATGCATCTACTATTTATGATGTGCCATTGTTGATGTTAAAAGAGCAATTGGATAAAACTGTTTTATCGAAATTAAAACTGCCTACCAAGAACGATCCGGATATGGAAAGCTGGAAAGATTTCCTTGGCCGTTTAAAAAACCCGACTGCCGAAGTAAAAATCGGTTTGATTGGTAAATACGTAGAATTACCTGATGCTTATAAATCAATTATCGAATCTTTTGTACACGCAGGTTCGAAAAATGAATGTAAAGTCAGGGTAGAATATATCCACTCTGAAGGTATTTTCCCGGATAACGTAAAAGAGAAATTGAGTCATTTACAAGGTGTTTTAGTTGCACCGGGTTTTGGTAGCCGCGGTATTGAGGGTAAAATTGATGCCATCAAATATGTTCGTGAGAACAATATCCCTTTCTTCGGGATTTGCCTGGGTATGCAATGTGCAGTTATCGAATTTGGCCGTAATGTTTTAGGTTTGAAAGATGCACACACGACAGAAATTGAAGAAAATTCGCCAAATCCGGTCATTAACATGATGGAAGAGCAGAAAAAAATAACCAATAAAGGTGGAACAATGCGTTTAGGCTCTTATCCTTGCGATATTAAAAAAGGAACAAAAGCTTTTTCTATTTATGGTAAATCGCATATCAATGAGCGTCATCGTCACCGTTACGAATTTAATAATGCTTATTTAAAGCAATATGAAGATGCAGGAATGATTGCGTCAGGTATGAATCCGCAAACCAATTTGGTTGAAATTGTGGAACTAAAAAATCATCCATTTTTCGTTGGCGGACAGTTTCACCCAGAATTAAAATCAACAGTTGCTAATCCTCACCCACTTTTTGTTAAATTTGTCGCCGCTGCGATGGAGTTTGCAAAAAAGAAAACGAATTAAAAGCAGTATATACATAAATAATGGATAGAAATACCTTCACAGGACTGTTCCTGATCATGATCATTTTGGCAGGATCATTCTACTTTTTGAAGCCAAATGAAGCTGAAGTAAAAAGAGAACAAGTAAGAATCGACTCTACAAAAAGAGCCGATTCACTAAAAAAGATTGGCGTTAGCCCAATTCAAAAAGACACAACAAAAACTGCTGCGATTGCTAACCCAGCTGTAGATTCTTTAGCCCTAAAAGGCCCTTTTGGCACTGCTTTAACGGGTACTGAAGCCAATACGGTTCTGGAAAACGAAAAATTATTAATCACTTTAAGCAATAAAGGTGGTAAAATTACATCTGTTGAAGTTAAAGGACAGAAAACCTTTACCGGTAAACCACTTATTTTATTTGCTGGTAGCGAAAACAAGTTTGGCTTAAATTTAAATGTAGCTGGTAAAGTAATTAATACCAACGATTTATATTTTACCTCGACAAAAACAGGCAATACGGTTACCATGCGTGCCAACTATGGCGCTAATGCTTACGTAGAATATGTTTACGATTTAAAGGCCTTAAGCAACAACGTAGCTTTCAATGTTAATTTAGTTGGTTTACAACAGGTAATTGCAGGTAATACTATTGGTTTAAATTGGTCGACTATCTTATTACAACAAGAAAAATCACTCGATAGTGAACACCGGTATTCTACACCATACTACAAATATTTAGATGGCGATGTAAACCACTTAAGCGTTTCGAAAGATGAGAAAGAAGAATTATCGAAAGGTAAAATCCAATGGTTCTCTTTTAAACAACACTTTTTCTCAGCTTCTTTAATCTCTAAACAAGCTTTCGAAAAGGGAAGTTTAGAGGTTAAAATCCCAACGGCTCCTGGACAGGTGAAGTTTTATGATGCCAATATGCAATTGCCTTATGCGCATACGGCTAACCAGGCTTATGAAATGGAATTCTATTTCGGAACCAACAAATTCTCTGCCCTAAAAGCACAAGGTTATGATTTAGAGCAGCAGGTTGATATGGGTTACTGGCCTTTAAAATACATTAACCGCTTTATTGTATTACCGGTATTTAACTTCTTAAACAGCTTTGGCTGGAACTACGGTTTAATCATTTTGGTATTAACCATTTTGTTAAAACTTGCTTTATCACCACTTACTTACAAGTCATACCTATCAATGGCTAAAATGCGTGTATTGAAACCAGAAATGGATGAAATTAAAGCTAAAGTAGGTGAAGATAACCCAACATTGGTTCAACAGGAATATTTAAAACTATATAAGAAAGCAGGTGTAAATCCTTTGGGTGGATGTTTGCCAATGGTATTACAGCTGCCTTTGGTAATGGCCTTCTTCTTCTTTTTCCCGAACTTATTCGAGCTACGCGGTGAAAGTTTCTTGTGGATGAAAGATTTATCAACCTATGATGAGTTTATCAAATTTGGCGTAAAAATCCCTCAAATTGGCGATCACTTAAGTTTAATGTGTGTATTGATGACCATCTCTACATTAATTATGACTTATTTCAATAACCAGGTTTCTGGAGCAACAGGCCAAATGAAATACATCGGTTATATTATGCCGGTTATTTTCTTAGGGGTATTGAACAGCTACCCTGCCGGATTAAACTATTATTATTTCTTAGCCAACTTAATGACTTTCGGACAGCAATTCTTAATCCGTAAAATGGTTGACGACGATAAAATTCATGCGCTAATCCAGCAAAACAAAGCCAGACCAGCTGACGAGAAAAAGAAAAAATCTAAATTTCAACAGCGTTTAGATGACTATATGCGTCAGCAACAACAAGCTAAAAAGTAATTTATCCTTTTTATAAGAAAACCCTCAATTGCTTAAAGTGATTGAGGGTTTTTAGTTTTGAGCAGAGGGCGTTGAGCTAAGAGCACTAAGCGCATGGCGTTAGGCGTTAATTCTGGAAAGCTTAAACTTCGTTCCTCCGCTCCCAGACTTCTTACAAATCCCATCTTACGTTTTACCTTTCCAATTCCCTTTTTTATTGTAAAATTTGGTATACAAGTTTCCTAATAAGCTAAAAAATTCCAATTTTAGAAGATTAAATCTCAACCAACAAATTAATAAATTTAAAAATGCAAAAGAGACTAACTATTATTCTGTTTTTCGTTGTCAGCTTTGCCTACGCACAAAAGAAACCTTTAGATCATTCGGTATATGATACCTGGGAATCAGTAGGCACAAAGCAATTATCAAATAATGGTCAATGGGCTATGTACAGCATCTTACAACAAGAAGGAGATGCACAATTATACCTTACTAATGTTAAAACGAATGCAAAGATAAATATCCCAAGAGGGATGAACTCGCAATTTAGCAACGATTCTAAGTTCGCAGCATTTAACATCCGTCCTTTAAATAAAGACTTACGTCAGGCTAAAATTAAAAAGAAAAAGACAGATGAATTACCAAAAGACTCGTTGGGCATTGCCAACCTTACTACCAGTGCTGTTACAAAAGTAGCAAGGGTAAAATCTTTCAAATTCCCTGAAGAAGGCGCTGGGGTAATGGCCTATTTAACTGAAAAACCAGATACGGCAAAGAAAACAGTAAAACCTGCTGAGAAAAAAGATGGCGAAACTGATTTTGCCGATGATGAACCTGCGGGAAAAAGCAAAACCGAAGAAGGAACCGATCTGGTAGTGAAAAACCTTTTAACAGGCACAGATAAAACCTATAAATTCGTTACCGATTATTATTTCAGTAAAGACGGCAAACAGTTGGTTTTTGCCTGCAGTGGATCTAAAAAAGACAAAACGGCCCCTCAGGGTGTATTCTTACTAAATACAGAAAAAGGCATATTAAAAACCTTGATTAAAGGGAAAGGAAGTTTTAAAAACTTCACTTTTGATGAGGAAAGCGAACATATTGCTTTTGTGGGTGAGCAAAGTCCGGAGAAACAAGAAATAAAAGATTACAATATTTATTACAACTCTTTAACACTCGATACAGCGCAGATACTGGTTGATTTTGATATGCCCGGACTGCCTGCAAAATGGTCGGTTAATGGCGATGGTAAAATTACTTTTAGTAAAGACGGCAAGAAATTATTTTTTGGCATCTCTCCCATTAAAAAGCCAAAAGACACTACAATCGTAGATTTCGAAGTGGCCAAAGTTGATGTTTGGAACTACAAAGACGATTACCTGCAGCCGATGCAGCTTAAAAATGCGGACAGGGACAGCAAAAAAAGTTATTTATCCGTTATTGATGTTTACAGTAGCGATCCTAAAGTAATTCCATTAACAGATCTAAAACTACCTGATGCCAATATGGTTGCGGAAGGTGATGCAAATGTGGTTTTAGCATCTACAGACTATGGCCGTAGGATCGAATCGCAATGGAGCGGTTCTACCACAAAAGATTACTATTTAGTTGACACTAAAAATGGTCAGAAAAAGAAAATCATTGATAATTTAAGCGGATATGCCATGGCTTCTCCTGGCGGAAACTACGTTTTATATTTTGATAGAAAAGCGGGTAGCTGGAATACTTATAACATAACCACAGGCAAATTAACTGTACTAACAACCGGATTAACAGAAAAATTTGTTAATGAAGAAAATGATGTACCTGACTTACCTTCTGCTTATGGTTTAGCCACCTGGACTGAAGGTGATAAAGCCGTATTGATTTACGATAAATATGATATCTGGTCGTTCTCTCCAGATGGAAAAACGGCACCAAAAAACATTACTGCCGGTTTCGGAAGAGCCAATAACCTTACTTTCCGTTACGAAAGAGTAGAACAGGATAACAGGTTTGAACGCAATGCAGACAGCAAATTTGTAAAAGCAAACGAAACGGTCTGGTTAGATGGCTTTAACAATTTGACAAAAGAAAATGGTTTTTACCACACCAGCGTAGGTTCAGCTAAAGCACCTGAACTGGTTGTAATGGCTAAATTTAAATATTCCAACCTGGTAAAAGCTAAAGATGCTGATATTTACATTTACGATAAAGCCAGTTATGTAGAATCGCCGAATGTTTATATCACCACCGATTTCAAAACGGAAACCAAATTAAGCAATACCAATCCTCAACAAAAAGACTACAATTGGGGCACGGCTGAGCTGGTTAAGTGGACTACACCAAAGGGTTATAAAGCCGAAGGTATTTTGTATAAACCCGAAAATTTCGATCCAAATAAGAAGCATCCGATGATTGCTTATTTCTACGAAAAACTAACGGATGGGTTATATACTTATCAAGCGCCGGCTCCTACTCCTTCGCGCCTAAACATTTCTTATTTCGTGAGTAACGGATATTTAGTTTTCGCACCCGATATTAGTTATGAAACTGGTCATCCAGGTAAATCAGCAGTTGAATTCATCAATTCAGGTGTGGAAAGTCTGAAAAAAAACAGCTGGGTAGATGGTAGTAAAATCGGCATCCAGGGTCAAAGCTGGGGTGGTTATCAGGTAGCCTATCTCATTACGCAAAATAACATGTATGCAGCAGCCTGGGCGGGTGCACCTGTGGTGAATATGACTTCGGCTTATGGGGGTATCCGTTGGGAAACCGGTATGAACCGTCAGTTCCAGTACGAGAAAACACAAAGCCGTATCGGTGCAACACTTTGGGAAAAACCTGAATTATATATTGAGAATTCACCATTATTTATGTTACCGAAAGTTAATACACCTGTGGTGATCATGGCTAATGATGCAGATGGTGCTGTGCCTTGGTATCAGGGGATCGAAATGTTTACAGGCCTGCGTCGTTTAGGCAAACCCGTTTGGATGTTAAATTACAATGGTGAAGCGCACAACCTGGTTCAACGCCAGAACCGCAAGGATATTCAAATCCGGGAACAACAATTTTTCGACTATTACTTAAAAGGTGCGAAAGCTCCGGCCTGGATGACAAGTGGAATTCCTGCTACCGAAAAAGGAAAAACATGGGGTTTTGAATTAACGGATGATAAACCTTAGCTGAGTTAGGAGTTTGGCGTTGGGAGTTTGGAGTGCTAATTCAGAAAATGACAATCCAACATTGACAACTAAGAATCTAAATCCATGATACAAGTAATATGTATCATGGATTTTTTCGTTGGATAAATTACTATAAATTCATTACTACTATTGAATCGTATAGGGCTATCGCCAGTAACTCTGAACTCCAAACTCTCTTCTATGAAGTTTCGACTAAAAAAGGTATTTTAACGGCTTCAAATAAAACTACACAACCCTAATGGCATTAAGCAGAATCTGGTCAGCGTTTATTATTGTGGCTATCGTTGTAGCGAGTATTAAATGTTTCTTTTTCGGACATAGCGATATTTTTAACTGGATGGTCATCGGTAAATCATCTGACCCATTAAACCCTTTAAAATTAGATGGCATCATTGAAACCTGCTGGATTGCGGTTGACCTTTGCATTAAATTAATCGGAACATTGGCTTTATTTATGGGGCTAATGAGCATCGCCGAAAAAGCAGGCGGTATCCGTTTATTGTCCAGGATTATTGGCCCTTTTTTCTCGAAACTTTTTCCCGAAATCCCAAAGGGGCATCCGTCGATGGGGCACATGATTATGAATTTCTCAGCCAATTTATTAGGTTTAGATAACGCGGCTACACCATTTGGTATAAAGGCGATGGAAAGTTTACAAGAGCTTAATCCAAATAAGGACGTTGCCAGTAATTCGCAGATCATGTTTTTATGCTTACACGCTGCAGGTTTATGTTTAATTCCAGTGAGTGTAATCGCCATCAGGTCTACTCAAAATGCACAAGATCCAACCGATATTTTCATTCCCTGTTTAATTGTAACATTTGTTGGTACCATGGCTGCCATGCTCATCGTATCTTTTAAACAAAAAATAAACTTATTTCAACCTGTTATCATTACTTGGGTATTAAGTATCTCGGCAGTAGTTGGCTTACTGGTTTGGTATGTGAGCAAGTTAAATGCCGAAAGTATAAAATCATTTTCAGGCTTATTAAGCGGTGGAATAATTTTGCTGATCTTTTTATTGATCGTATTAGGAGCATTATATAAAAAGATAGATGTATTTGATGCTTTTATTGATGGTGCCAAAGGTGGATTTGAAACCGCATTGAAAATTATCCCCTATTTAGTTGGAATTTTAGTTGCGGTAAGCATGCTGAGAACCAGCGGGACTTTTGATGTGATCATGAGCGGAATTAAAAGCATGTTTGTATTTTTTGGAACTGACACCAAATTTGTTGACGCATTACCTACAGCCTTAATCAGGCCTTTAAGTGGCGGTGCTGCGCGTGGAATGATGGTAAGCACCATGATCTCAAGCGGACCAGATTCTTTTGCAAGTAAATTATCGGGGGTTTTTCAAGGTGCTTCTGATACCACTTTCTATGTAGTAGCGGTTTACTTCGGTTCTGTTGGCATAAAAAATACACGTTATGCCATTGGCTCAATGTTACTGGCCGATTTAGTTGGAGTTTGTACGGCCATAGCGCTTAGTTATATGTTTTTTGCGTAAAGTCCGTTAATTAGTCATTGGTGTATCAACCTCCTTGCGAAACCGATTCTTCATCCAGCGAAGCAATCTGTTTTAATAGTCATTAGGCATCAGAGATATTCATTTCGGGAAAATTGGAAATCTTTCAATTCGCCTTCATTTAAAGATTATTTCATTCAGAATGACAAAATAAGCGCAGGAAAAAGGAGAAAATATAAATTAAAGCAGCATAATCCTGCAGACCAGCTACAGGATTTATACTACAATATTTTTATTAGGTAAATTATTAAGATGTTTGAGGAATAGATATCCTGTGGATAATTTCATCGATGGCATCGGGATCAATTGCTACGTTTTTCGAAGCACACCATTTTTCTGTTTTATTATCTAGCCAGATACAGAAAGAATGATAGCCATCTAAAACAACGGCATAGGTTTCATGAAAATCATCTTGAATACGCATGCAAAATCCCTTAAAAATTTTGCCTCTCACATCGAATTGCAGGGTGGAATAATTTTCTAACATGGCTCATTATATTTTTGGTTAATGTACAACAAATTATAAACGAGAATGTTTCGTTAATTTAAAGGAATTAATAATTAATCTTTAAACTATCAGAAAAAACTTAACCTATGTTTAACATATTGGAATAGCCTTTAGCAATTAAACGCTTTTTTGAGGGTAAAAATATTTCACATTGCAGATTTAATATCGTGCGTCCTCTTTTTACAATCGAGGTTTCTGCAATAACTTCGTCGCCTTCACTGGCCGTGGCAAAATAATCGATATAATTATTCACCGTTGTATACCGTTCATTTAATCCCATCGTAAAAACAGTGGCACCAATTAAATCATCTATAATACCTGCGGTTACACCACCATGCAAAATTTGATAAGGATTGGTCATTTCTTTACGGATGGTATACTGGCACACCAAGATACCATGTTCTGCTTTAATTAAAACCGGAGCCAGCCAGTTCATAAAGTTTGAAGGCGAATTGGAAATTACCTTGCCAATTGATTGCCTTAAAAAAGTTAAACGCTGTTCGCTTAAAGATGGTTCCATTAGATGTAAAATGTTATCATGTAAGATGGTTGAGGTAAAAGTAGGAAAAATGGAGCATAATCGGTAGTCCATAGTCCATAGTCCATAGTCCATAGTCCATAGTCCATAGTCCATAGTCCATAGTCCATAGTCCATAAGATGGAACGGCTGGCAGAAAAAAGGTTTAATGGCGCTAAAGAAAAATGGAAAATGTAATCATGTAAGATGGATAATGGGCAAGTCCACCTAATAGTCATCCATCTCCCCTCTTACATCTTCCATCATCCATATTATCCTCCATTCTTAAATTGGTATTATAACTTTAAAACTTAGGTTCCTGCCCATATTGTAAATCCCTGACCGGCCATTGGACGAGCGGTTATAATATTCGAAATACTTCAACCTGTTTAAATTTGATTGATAGGCGATATTGAAAATATTATCGGCCTGAAGAAAAATATCACAGATGTTTTTTCCTTTTCTTGTTTTCAGCGCTGACCCTATTCCACCATTGATTAAAGTATAACCTGAGGTAAAGGTTTCCGTATTATCCAGCGCATAAAATTTATCCTGATCAGCGAAAAAAGCAGCATCAATTTTAATATAAGGTTTATCAAAAATACCTACAGGCTTTTGCGCTGTTGCTTTGATCTCTGTTCTCACTTGTAATGGCGGAATAAAAGGCAAATATTTCGCGTCTCTACCATGTTTATTTAACAGTTCCTGGTTCTGGTTCAACCCGACTACATAAGCGAGACTATTATTGAAACTTAGCCATTTGAAAGCCCTTGGATGGAGATTTACAGAAATCTCTGCACCGTATAACCTGGCTTTTGATTGTTGGTACTGATAGGTTAAGTTACCAGGAACAATAACCACCGGATTTCCGCTGGCATCAGTTAAGCGCGATTGATAAATGTAGTTCTGAATGTTGTTATTAAACAGTTCTACACTAATATCAGCATCTTTTAAGTAAGCAATAATGCCAATATCTTCCTGAAGGTTAAATTCAGGCTTAAAAGTCCTGTTACCCAAATACACGATATGTGCGCCTGGATCTAAGCCGTTCGAACCGATTTCTGTAATATTTGGAGCCCTGTACCCTCTTGCAATATTGGCTTTAATCAAAAGTTTTTCTGAAATATTATAAGTTAAGCCCAGGCTTCCTGATAAGCCATAATAGTTTTTATTGAAGGAAGGGAACTGCAACTTGCCGGTGGGGTTATTGGGGCTTACCTGTTCGCCGAAACCCGTTTGTGCATTCGTACCTACATAAAAATCGCCCCAATTGATATTCCTTCTATCGATTCTGATTCCGCCGGAAACATCTATCTTGCCCATCGATTTCTTTGCGAAATAAAAAGCACCGATATCGAAAAGATCATAATCGGGAATAGGAAAATCGGTAGCGGCCTTGCTCCTGTTTCCCTGGTACATACCATTTACCCCGATAGTACTTTCGATCCCGGCAAAGTCTGGCAGATTGTATTTAAGATCGTAATTAAAAGTGTTTAACACTACATAAAGCCCTGCCTGACTTGGTAATGTAGGGTGGTTATACTCTCTCCTCACGCTTTGCTGTCCGCCAATCAATACATTTAAATCACTCGTTCCAAATTTAAACTGACTGGTGTTATAAAAACGGTAATGTTGAATGTGCTGATGCAAGGGATTGATGGAATAGGTATTCAATTCACTTTCAGGCACAACAGGTCTGTTTTTAATATCGTCTCCATCATCCAAAACCTGTCTGGTAAATCGTCTCGATAAAGAATCTCTGCTACCATCAGGAATTTCCATCAAATTATCGTAATAGGTAATTGCTGTTTTAGTAAAACCCCAGGTCTTATCTACTCTGGCACTGGCAGATAAATTGTATTCTCTAAAAGCTGTTCCGTACACCAAACCATCAATTTTATTTTGGTAATTATGTGCTGTTTTCCCGGTCGCCCTAAAGGTATATTTCCAATCGTTTTTAATGTAGGCCAATCCGAGCGATGAACCAATCATCCCATTATTACTTTGGTAATTTGCAGTAAAATCTCCCTTCAACTTTCCATCTTCAAAATTCGGCGTATAAGGAATCATATTAATTACTCCAGCCAATGCATCTGAACCATAAGTTAAACTGGCCGGACCTTTTACAACTTCAGCCCTCGTAATGCCATATTCATCCACCTCAATTCCATGTTCATCGCCCCACTGCTGCCCTTCCTGCCTTAAACCGTCATACAAAGTTAACACACGGTTGTAACCTAAACCCCTTATAAAAGGCTTAGAAACATTTGGGCCCGTGGTAACCGCTGTAATTCCTGGCACGCCTTTCACAATGGCTTCTATCAGGTTTGTATTAACATTTTGATCCATTGTTTTTTTAGAAAGTACAGCAATAGGCACAGGACTTTTCCGTAATTGTGTTGCCCGGTTTACCCCCGTAATTACCACGTCGTTTAAATCTGATGCTAAACTTAATAAGTCAGCATTAACCAAAGTCGTATCTCCTTTTAAAGTTATTCTAATTCGCTTTGACTGATAACCGATGCCTGAAAAAACCAGATCGCAATTCCCAGGAGGGATTCCGTTGAATTGATAACTACCTGAACTTCCAGATTTTGTTGACTGATTAGTTCCTAAAATTTTAATGTTAATATTTTCTACAGGACTATTCTGAGAAGTCACTATTCCCTTAACTGTAGCCTTTTGGGCAATGGCATTTAGTGATATAAAAAAACAGAAGCAATATAATAACGGGGCTTTCATGAATTAAAATGATTTGTCTAAATATAATTTTAGACAAATCTAAATTTTAATTTAAATATATCAAATAAAATATTTAGATGATATTTAAGATAAAGGTAGATAAGCGTTTAGCGTAAGACGAAAAGTCTTTTTTAATGGAGAGAGGTGGTATGGAATGCTTACAGTTTCCGGCTTTTTTTTGATCTATCAGAAAACTATAGCGTATGTCGCCAACAGATTAGCAGATTTACGCAGAGATGGATCCTTCGATTAGGCTACAATTGACAGATCTCTTAAGAAAGGTTGTCATTGCTGACGATAATCCGAGGTGATTTAATCCCTTTAAATTCTTATTTAATTTTATTGATTTTTATACAATAATTAACTCTCAGGGTGACATATTTAAGGGAAATAATCAAGCAAAAGGCTCTTCAAATACACTCAGCGTAACACACGTAGATATGGTAGTACTTAAAACACTTGAGTATTTTGGGTTATATACAATTGAAATAATTTAAAGATTATTCGTATTTAAGTGCATTTATAGCATTTGCATTTGCCGCACGATAAGATCTGAAACTTACGGTAATCAATGTTAGCACCATTGATGTTGCCATAGCCAATATAAATGGCCAAAACCCCATAGAAGTACGGTATGCAAAACCTGACAACCACTTATTTGCCAGGATGTAGGCTAACGGCCATGCAATTAGATTAGCGACAAAAACCATCCTGATAAATGAACTATTCAGCATTTTTACCAACTCTAACGTTGTAGCGCCAAGCACTTTCCTGATGGCCATTTCACGCGTACGTTGTGCCGCAACAAAAGAAACCAGTCCGAAAAGACCTATAAATGAGATAAACATAATTACACCTGCAAATATCCTAAATAAAAGACCTGTAATGCGGTCTGACTCATAATACTTGTTAATATCATCATCCATAAATTTGGCATTGTACACTTCGTTAG
Source organism: Pedobacter alluvionis (assembly GCF_003664035.1). Taxonomy (GTDB): domain Bacteria; phylum Bacteroidota; class Bacteroidia; order Sphingobacteriales; family Sphingobacteriaceae; genus Pedobacter; species Pedobacter alluvionis. The sequence goes on along the minus strand of NZ_RCCK01000010.1, from coordinate 1,627,076 downwards.
GGAAACTGCTTTTCCAAAGGTTTTCTATCTCTTTCATGGCCGGGCTGATCTGCCTGGCATCAAGCTCAAGTCCCATATTATAGTATTGCCTTTTTTCCTGGTAAAAAACCATTGGCGATATTTTTTCTTTAAGTGACTGGTCATTAAAATCTTTAACTACACCAACTATAGGCCCTGTTCTTCCATTCTGTGAGATTACTTTCCCAAGCGCCAACTGTGGGCTAGCAATACCTATCTTCTTTACAAAGGTCTCATTTGCAATGTACGCATTAGCTGTATCACTCTTTTGGTAAACTTTTCCCGCCACAAACTGTAGTCCGAACAGATCAAAATAATGTTCATCGCTCATGCTCAGGCGAACTTCAAAATCTTTGTTCTCTCTGCCATCAACATAAAAATTTGTGGTGTTCATCATACCAGAAAGTGGTGGCCTAACAAAATAGCTTTGTTTTTCTACGCCCGGAACATGAAGCAGTTTCTCCCTAAACAGTTGTTGACGGCTCATGCTTGCACTATCTCCTGGGAAACCAAGGAGAACTACCGCATCTTTGTTAAAGCCAAGCGGTTTTTCCCTCACATATTGCATTTGCCTGATGACGACAACTGTGGCAATAATAAGTACAATGGTAATACTGAACTGTATCACAATCAATATCATTCTCAAACTTAGATTCCCAGATTGGATGCTTATTTTATTTTTAATGGCTAAAGCCGGACTAAAGCCCGAAATAATCATTGCCGGATAAAATCCTGCCAAAAAGCTGACCAGAACAACCAGAAAAAACAAAAAGATAAAAACTGTAGGATCCGTAAATAAAGATAATGAAACTTCCCCTTTAAAAATATGCGATAAAAAAGGTAACATCAACTCTGAAAAGATACAGGCCAAAAGCATAGAAATAACTGTTATCGTTGTGGTTTCAGCCAAAAACTGAAACACGAGCTGCCTGCGCATGGCCCCCATCACCTTACGTACACCCACCTCTTTTGAACGGTTAACCGACTGCGCTGTTGCCAGATTAATAAAGTTGATGCAGGCCGTAACCATTAAAAACAGACCTATAATTGCCAGGCCGTACACTTCCTTTTTGGTAATATTTGTTTCAGCAAAATTATTATAACGTTCGCTAAAGTGAATATCAGATAAAGCCTGAAGATGACTACGTTGATTGCCGGCAAGCTTTTTTTGCTTTAGATATTTATCGTTCATTCGTTCTAACGACTGTTCAAATACAGCCATCGAAGCACCAGGTTTTAGCAACACAAAACATTCGTTATAAGTGCTTACAGAATCCCAATCCTGATTATTTTTGCCATAAAAAGTAGGATAACTGATCATGATCTCCAATGGAATGCTACTACTGCCTGGCATATCGGCAATTACACCAACTACTCTTAGCTGGATGGAATTCCAAAAGGTAAAACTTTTACCGATGGCCTGTTGAGCAGAACCAAAGAAAGCTTTAGCGGTTTTTTCCGAAATAACTGCAGTATTGGGTTCTGAAAGCGATTGGGTTGGTTTCCCATACAGCCATTTCACCTGTAGGATATCAAATAAGTCAGCCTCTGTAAAATATACATCTTTTACCGCTTTAAAATGTTCGGTACCATTACCATTGCGTACAAGTATAACACCACTATTGCGCGAAATTCTTGCAATTTTCTCTATTCCTTCTAACTCTTGTTTAGCAGCCGGAGCAAACGGTATGGGTACACCTGCAGAATAATCATCAAAATTATTATATTTCCAATCGGTTACAAACCTATATATCCGATCTGCATTTTTAAAGTGTGTATCAAAACTCAATTGAAACCTGATAAATATGAAAATCAAAATGCAACTAGTCATCCCGACAGACAGACCAAGTATGTTAATCAAGGTATATGATCTGTTTTTAATCAGATTTCTAAAAGCAATTTTCAAGTTTAATCTGAACATAGAGTTAAATTTCGGCAAACAACTCCATTCTTATGCCAAATATAAATATGCGGTTTAAAACGAGGAAAAGGCGAATAAAATACAACTACTGTTCATAAACGAACAACACTGTTCGCAAGCGGACAGTAAATTTTAGTAACAATATATAAATTCTCAAAATCGCCTTACAATCTATATCTAACTGATTATAAACAACCTGCACTGATTAGACTAAAATCGTCAGAAAAATCCCTTCAAAATTTTTATCCGTATATCGTCAAAAACACGGTTATTATGATTATAATTGGATGCAAAAAAGTGAGTGAAACTATAATACCTGAAGGACTGTTATACCTAAGGGAGTTGTAAACAATACTAATCCTATAAAAAGATAAACAGAATATATGTTGGTGATTAATAATTTTGAAGAGTATGAATCGCATCTGGGTAAAGAACTGGGTGTTTCGCAATGGCATACTATAGACCAGGCACAGATCAATAAATTTGCCGATGCAACCCTGGATCATCAATGGATACACACCGATCCGGAGAAAGCTAAAAATGAGGGACCTTTTAAGGCAACAATTGCACATGGGTATTTAACCTTGTCATTAATTCCTTATTTATGGAAGCAGATTGCAGATGTACGTAATATTAAAATGGAAATTAATTATGGCATTGAACGCTTTAAATTTGGTCAGGCCGTTTTAGTGGATAGCGAAGTGCAGTTAAAAGCTAAATTAATTTCTATCAGTAATTTGAGAGGAATAACTAAAGTTACCATTCAGGCTACTCTTGTAATTAAAGACCAGCCAAAACCAGCATATGTGGGTGACGTGGTATTTTTATATCATTTTATATAGATGCTAAGGTGATCTGGCAAATTGAAGACCATCATTTTTCTATTTTCCTATTGACTTAACGCGATATGCGCCCGATACGGTTTCCTAATTGTTACATTGGTCTGGAAATAATTCTGCTGACTAGGCGTTAATTTAAATAGATAAGATTATTAAATTTGACATATGGAAAACATCATCACCCCTACCCAATTAATCATCAACCATGCGAATAACGGTAATAAAGCTACTTTAAAAATTGGAAGTAAATTTCAATGGGATCCTAAATATGCATCAAAAGAAACGCCTTCTTTTGATTCTTTTAAAAGCGAAATCGAAAAATTTTACGAATATAAATTGGTATTTGGTTATGAAGGTGCTGTTGGTCAGAGTATTTATATGGTAACCGGTGTGAAATAAACTACATCAATCAGTTCTTAAGTATTATTAAGGATTGACCAGTCCTTATAAAATAGATTAGTTCAATGAAAATGTATCGAAATGATGCTTAAAATATAAAAAGCCCGGATATCCATCCGGGCTTTTCTTATCAACTAACCTAAACTTATAAATACTAACCAAATATTTATAGCGCAAATCTAAATATCGATTATTAAGCCAGTGTTAAATATTTATAACATGTTATGGAAAATTGATTCTCAATAATTATCGATACAGATATAGGCTATTTTCCGGGGCAATCAGGCTTATTTTGCTAAACTGCCAACAATGCACTGACCTGTAAGTTAAAATCAACACTTAAAAAAGTAATACCGCAAACGATTATTTTACAGCCCGGGTCGCCGTATCAAAAGACAGTACCAGATTCTTCTGATCAACCTGTTTTAAAGGCACCTCATGTTCCTTTTTACCAATGCCGGTGGTAAAATAAAATTCAGCTTTAACAGTCTCTCCTTTTTCAACCCCTTCGTCAAACAAAACAATCCCGAACAGGGTACTGTCCACTTTCGATGAGGCCACAATACTCACTGTACCTAAATTATAGTTGCCGTTATTCTTCAGGGTCACAACGCCCTGTTTATAGGTGTAACTCACTCCTTTTAATGTTCCCAGATAGGTTTTATCCTTGCTGGTAATAGGCTTGTAGGTTTGCCCGTAACCTGAAAATCCACAGGCTGCAAGCAGTAAAACAAAAATGATTTTTTTCATGATCTTATGGAATAAACAATAGTATAAATATCGCGAAAAAACTTATTATAAATTGGCGAAAAATAAATTTTGTTTATGCAAAAAGATGATTTCAAAAATTAAGGCAGTAAGGTATAATCGGCCTGATATTAAAGGTGAGTACGATTTTCACCATTGAAATTATTAATAGTAATTGATAGCATAATCTGCATTGGCCTACATTTTATCCAAATATTCACAGCAATTTTAAATAAAAATAATTTTCAATATTAATACCGCCAGCATGGCTGTTAATGTATTCAAAAAATTGACCATATCATTGCCGATTCTACCTTTGCGCTCAAGTACAGCACCCAAAATAGAATCCGTCAGGTTTCCTACCGTACCAGCAATAACGATAAAGTAAAAGTTAATATTCCATCCGTTTCCCAGCGCATAAATTGCAGCAATAATACAGCTACCGCCAATACCGATCAACGTTCCTTCCAGACTGATTACACCATCCATGCCGCAGCGGTCGGGCCGGAAAGAAATAATATTAAAAAACCGTTTTCCATAAACCATCCCCAGCTCGGATGACAGCGTATCTGCAGTAGCCGAAGCAAAAGCTGCCGCCATTGCCGGAAGCATTAAATAAGTGAGGGAGGGATAAAACAAAATTACTATAGCCGCAATACCAGCAGCCCCGGCGTTGGCCAGCACCTGCAGCACGCTACGGCCATTTTTAGTTTCCGCGTTTGTGGCAAAAGGCTGCTTTTTATGCTTCTGCCACGAAGTGGCTGCAGAACCCATGATAAAAAACAGGCTCATCATCGCAACGCCTGTATAACCAGCAGCAATATAAATAAGACAGGCCAGCATACCTCCAGTCACCGCAGCCGGAACAGTGAGTTTTTTGGCCAGGGTACTATAAGCAATACCAGCAATTATGATGATAGGCAAAAAGATGCCGTTATTAAACATATCGCAAATATATTTGAATTATATTGATGAAAAAGCCATAACACATATTTACCGATGTCATTAGCACCTGAGAAAAACAGAAAACCATAACATTCTATCTGCTTAAAAACTTAGCCTGGCTAATTTAGCAAATGAGCAACAATCTATATTCCCCATCATTTTCTATTGGTGCCCGGTGGATACAGGGTAAACACTGTTTCTCAGGATGATCTACGGCAAGTCTCCATAAATGGCCCAATCCCAGGTTTACAGGTACTCCACCTGGCTTGGCCTGATAATGCAGCTCAAAATAATGTTCCGTCAAAAAGCTATCAAAATCTTCCTCGGTACCATTATGCAATTCCCTGAGCTTTTGCCGGATTTCCGGCACCTGTACTTTTTGCTCAGCCTGATGATTGGCTAAAATTTCGCTGGCGGCACCATAGTAGGTACATAAAAAAGTATCTGTGCCAATGGGCGATCGGTCTACATGAAAAGAATATACATCTGTTGAAATGAAATCAAACTCCTCATCCCGCTCGTAACCTTTAATTAAATTAAGGGAAGGCGATGCTCCGGAATCTGCCAACAGCTGAAAATCGCTCTGGATAACCGCCCTGGCCATACTTCCTTTTTCTGAAAGCTCGAGTGCCTGGAGATCTTCAATAGATATTTCCGTCAGATCCGCTTTCAATTCAAGTTTGCACACAATTTCCTTAAAATCGCCCAACAGGTCTCTATGCAAGCAAACGGCGTTAATATCTCCCTTAAAATCTGTATCCAAAAGATCAGAAAAAGTGGAGACCACCGCAATCTGTGGACGATCAGATTTTTTTTTATCCATTTTTAGTGAAGCCATATAGCCGATATGAACTACAAAAATAAGAGTTAATTTTTAAGCTTCTCATAAATCAAAACATATAGACATTAAAAAAATCATTCCTTGATTTGCTTACAAGCTTCAGGGGTTTGCATACATGCTTATAATTTGGCTTGCCGACCTTTGGATCATGGAAATAAAAAAAATAGCATTGGGCAGCCAGGGTCTGGTTGTGCCTTCAATTGGCCTTGGATGCATGGGCATGACGGGCTTTGAAGAGGGGCATATGTATGGCCCAGCAGATGAACAGGAAGCCATCGCGACGATTCACCGTTCGCTTGAATTAGGTGGTAATTTTTTAGATACTGCCGATCTGTACGGACCGCTGAAGAATGAACAGTTGATCGCCAAAGCGATCAGTGGCAAACGTAATCAGTATATTTTAGCGAGCAAATTTGGCTGGGAGATCGATGATAACAATAAGGTAACCTGGGCAATTAATGGTAAGAAAGAATATGTAAAGAAATCTTTGGAACGTTCGCTCAAAAACCTGAATACAGATTACATTGATCTGTATTATCTGCACCGCCTGGATAAAAACACACCGATCGAGGAAACGGTTGAGGCAATGGCCGAGATGGTTAAAGAAGGAAAAGTGGGTTATATCGGTTTGTCTGAAGTTTCATCTGAAACGGTTAAGCGGGCGCATGCCGTGCACCCGATCACTGCCGTACAAAGCGAGTACTCTTTGTTTGAGCGGACAGTGGAAGAACGTGGGATTCTGGCAACCTTAAAGGAACTGGGCATTGGTTTTGTAGCCTACTCACCACTAGGACGTGGATTCTTATCCGGACAGATCAAAAGTATAAATGACCTACCTGAAAACGATTTCCGCAGGGCAATTCCGCGTTTCCAGGGTGCACAGTTCGACAAAAATATTGAGTTGGTGAAAGCCATCGAAGCAATGGCTGAAGCTAAGCAGATTACTTCGTCGCAGCTGGCATTGGCCTGGATCATGAGCAAGGGCATCCTTCCGATCCCGGGAACTAAACGACGGAAATACCTGGAGCAAAACATTGCGGCAACAACCATTGTATTAACTGAGTCGGATCTTGCGCAACTGGAAAACATCGTGCCTTTGGGTACGGATACCGGAGCACCTTATGATGAGTTCAGTATGGGCTTAATTGATTAAATTTGTTTTATGAACTCCATTAACTCAATATCAGAATTTCACCGTTTGCTATCCTTACCAGAACCTCGCCACCCGCTGGTCAGCGTGATCAATCTGGCGGAAAGTGTCTTTTTGGAAGACGAGATCTGGAAAGGTTTCGTTAACCGCTTCTATTGCGTGGCACTCAAACGTGAAGCCAAAGGCAAGATCAGGTACGGACAGCAACATTACGATTACGATAAAGGAGTATTGAGTTTTACTGCACCTAACCAGGTACAACAACTGGACCTGCAAAATATGGAATGCGGGTCTGGTTACCTCCTCATCTTTCACCCGGACTTCCTGCTACAGCATCCCCTGGCCCATACGATTAACCACTACGGTTTTTTCGATTATGCGGTTAACGAAGCGCTGCATCTGTCTGCCGAAGAAGAAGATGACCTCATCACTATCCTGCATAAAATCGACAAGGAGTGCCAGCATATCGATAAATATACCCAAGAGATCATTCTCACGCAGATCGAGAGCCTGTTAAAATACTCCAACCGTTTTTATGAGCGGCAGTTTTTGACCCGCAAGAATAATAATTCAGCACTACTAACCAGGTTCGAGCAGTTGATCGATGATTATTTTAACAACGACGTACAGGTTTTGCTCACGGTACAATTTATTGCAGAGCAAATGAACCTTTCACCGAACTACCTGAGTGACCTGCTCCGGGTTCACACCGGGCAGAATACACAGCAGCATATCCATGAAAAACTGATCGCAAAAGCCAAGGAAAAACTTTCCACAACCAGCCTCTCGGTTAGCGAGATTGCGTATGCGCTGGGCTTTGAGCACCCGCAATCTTTTAGTACGCTTTTCAAAAAGAAAACGAATTCGTCGCCGCTGGAATTTCGTCAGGCTTTTAACTAACCAACACATATTCGAGGAGGTATAAATCCAGGTGATTTTAGATTTAACTATATAAAAATGGGCATTGCATAAACACCACAATTCATCTAAAATGAAGTATAAGCCGAAATGACATTCGGAATAAAGTTGCAATGAGTGTTCTAAACGAATCTCCTCTCCCCCCCCGCTATCAAGCTGACTATTAGCTGAAATACCTTGAAAATACTCAGATATGCACACATGGTAAGGTAGTGATCATAATTCCTAAACCAATCCTTTCCTCAAACGGGGTCAGGGAAAATTTGGCAAATAAGTGTTAAAGCATAAACACACTTGACATTTTAATAACTATATTAGTCTTATCTAAAGTTAAAAAAAGTTTTTGTCGATTTAACATATTACGCTATCTCAAATATGAACACTTACGCTAAACAAAAAACAGATAACGAAAGTAAAACTTCTAATCATACTTATTCACAGAAAAACTACCAGCAGAAAGCAGTTTCACAATTTGTAGATAATAGAACAAAGGCTGTTGCACAGCGGCAATTTCAGGAGACGTTAAATAATCGCTACGAAGCCATCCAGTTCAAAACCTTCGAGAACAATACAAAAAGTAACCAAACTTCTTCTAATGTTATACAATTTGGCCGAGGCAGACCATCATTTTCCGGTCCTGCAGCAAAAATCAGGAAAACCGGCAATGGTCATGTAAAAGCCAAGAAATACGATATGGCTCATAGGCTTTCTTTAAAAGATATTAAGACGATTGTGACCAGCAAAGACCATTTTCTTATTAAGCAGGTTATAAAAAAAGTAACCATTCCTGAACGTGATTTTGGCAAATACAAAAAAGGCTTCAAAGGCTACTATAATGATGTGAAAGACATAACCGATGAAAGTTCTCTGATTAAAGCATTAAACAATAGTCCTTTTAATTTAAGGCCTGGAGATCCATCAAGGAATAGAAGTTTGGGTGCTGCTTTTGACGGAAACGTTGATGATGATGGATATGAAACTGATCAATCAAAAGCTTTGAGGCCTCTTGCAAAAACCCATGGTAAGAAAGACATAAGATCAAGTTATTTAACAGCCAAAGAGCTTAAGAGTTGGGAAAAATCTGCATATGATGGTTTAGATATGTAAATACGCAAAAATTCAGGTTGATTAGAAATTATCAATTGATACTCTTCTACTTGACCCAACTTAAAGAAGTATATAAATGAAATAAAAAAAGGCTTCCAGTTTTTAACTAGAAGCCTTCAAACGTACCCCGGAAGGGACTCGAACCCCTGACCCTCGGTTTAGAAAACCGACGCTCTATCCAGCTGAGCTACCGAGGCTCATTTTTTAATGAGCTGCAAATATAGAAGTTCTATTTAATATGTAAAAATATATTTTAAACTATTTAGAAGCTGCTTTTCTCAATTCAAATAAGTAATTAAGAGCGAAGCAATTAAAATTTAATTTAGGCTAAATAAATTTTAATTCTGCTCACAAAAAACAACATTAAACACCGTATTCCCGGCTAAAAGATCGGAATAAGTTAGCTAAAAATGATTAGAATTTTAATTTAAGCGTCTTCCCCGTTCCAGATATCGTCATCTGCATGCCGGATTTCGTCATGACTGGAGGTTATGCTCTTTAATTCTTCGTGGTGATAATTCCTTTCTGGATTTTCAGGCAATCCACTATCTTGATCTAACGGTACTTTCCTCAAATGCTCAGGCTTTTTAACCTCTGGTAAATCGTCATGCACAACAGAAGGCGTTAAGATCTTCTTCTTGGGATTATTGCTATTTTCCATAATTTTAAGAGACTCAAATTTCAAGCCACAAGCAAAGGTGAGTTAAAATTTTGGCAATCGGGGTGTATTTCTGGATAATAAGGATAAACGGTATTGTTTGGCGGTTGGCGAAAGGCGTATACAAGCGCAACTATTACAAAAATACGCACAAATAAATCTGTGTTTATCTGTGGTAAATTAAACGCTAAAAAGATCCTTCGGACTACGCTACTATTGACAGCCCCAATAGAAAGATCATCATTGCGAGGCACGAAGCAATCTTAAAGCGCTCGCTACTAGCGATAGTTGTAAGATTGCTTTGTCGGCTGAAAGGCCTCCTTATAATGATGTTTATTTAAACAACTGATATTTAGTGTTATTTTTTTGACCATATAAGACATTTAAGGACCATATAAGTTTATATGGTGTGAATTACTTAATGAATTAGATGTTCTTAGGTGTCTAAGGTGGTTAATTAAACTTCATAATCTTTAATTTTTACGACCACCTTAGACATCTTAGCTCAATGAGTTTTGCAGGATGCAAAATCTTAAACATAATACGTTAGAAAGCGCGTACAGGACGTCATTCCTATTTTTTTCAGGCCACTGACCTGATGGTTACTTGCAATGACAATTCCTCGCCGGCACATAGCACAAAAAATCATCTGTAACTAATATTCATTTTTACACCAATAAATTATCCCTCAGGATGACAAAAAAATGGGGATAGATCGAGAATGTGTTTCTCCAGGAAATTTGTTTAGTAATTCCCTGTAACCCCGATTTCTAAGCCCCTCAGTTCGGCCAAACCTCTTAACCTGCCAATAGCCGAATAACCCGGATTGGTTTCTTTTGCCAGATCATCCAACATTTGGTGACCATGATCTGGACGGAAAGGAATCGATTTATCGCGCAATGCATTCTCTTCTGTTAATGCTTTCATGATTTCATACATGTTTACATCACCACCTAAATGATCTGCTTCGTAAAAACTACCATCTTCATCTTTCTTGACGTTCCGCAAATGCGCAAAATACACCCGCTCTTTAACCGCATTGAAGATTTCTAATGCATTATTACCCATACCGGCACCCAAAGAACCCGTACAGAAACAAACACCGTTAAATGCCTGGTCTACTTCTTTAATGATGTAATTAAAATCTTCCAGTGTACTTGCTATCCTTGGCAAACCTAAAATAGCATAAGGCGGATCGTCCGGGTGAATGGTCATTTTGATGCCTTCCTCGGTGCAAACCTCAGCAATAGCGGATAAGAAAAATTTCAGATTTTCTTTTAAGCCCTGTGTGCCAATGGCTTTGTATTCATTAATACTGTTGCGCAGGGTCTCCAGTTCGATTTCTTTTTCGTTAGGGATTCCCATTAATACATTGATACGGAGATCAACCAAATCCTGTTCTGATAAAGTAGCAAATTTAGCTGCAGCACGATCCAAAATAGATTTCGAATAATCAGCTTCTGCACTCTCTCTCTTTAAAATGTAAAGATCAAAAATAGCCAGATCGATCCAGTTAAAATAAAGCGCTTTCGATCCATCGGTCATTTCGAGGTCCAGTTGCGTACGTGTCCAGTCTAAAACCGGCATAAAATTATAACATACAATCTTAATTCCGCAGGCAGAAAGGTTACGCAAAGAGGTTTTATAATTTTCGATATACTGCCCGGCATCTGCCCTACGCGTTTTAATCGCTTCGTGTACGGGAACACTTTCTACAACCGACCAGGTTAAACCTGCAGCTTCAATAATGGCTTTTCTTTCCTGAATATCTTCCAATGGCCAAACTTCGCCATGCGCAATATGATGCAATGCAGTTACAATGCCTGTAGCGCCAGCCTGTTTAACGTCTTGTAAGCTAACCGGATCGTTTGGACCATACCAACGCCAGGTTTGTTCTAATTTTTTCATTATATAATATATGATTATACTGATTTATATGATTACACCGATAATAGTTGGAGCATTACTCTGATATTTAAACGCCAGAGAATGCAGTAAATCCACCATCCACTTTAATATTTTCGCCGTTTACAAATTTAGAGGCATCACTTAGTAAATATACCAATGCACCAATTAATTCTTCAGGAGCACCGAAACGTTTAAATGGTGTTTTATAAATAATGGCCTGCCCTCTTGCGGTTAAACTACCATCTGCATTGGTGAGTAAAGCCCTGTTTTGGTTGGTGATAAAAAAGCCCGGAACAATTGAGTTGATCCTGATTTTATCCTGGTAGCGGTTGGCCAGTTCTACAGCCATCCATTTGGTATAACAATCTATTGAAGTTTTGGCCAATGAGTAACCCAATACGCGTGTAATGGCCTGGTTAGCCGAAACAGATGAAATATTCACAATACTTCCCCCATTTTTTGCGATTTCTTTACCAAAAATCTGCGTAGGCAAAATGGTTCCAAATAAATTGAGGTCAAATGCCTGTTTCAGGGCTGGAATATTAAGTTCAAAAATATCACTTCCAGGCTGGATCACGGCTTCTGCCACATTTCCACCTGCGGCGTTTACCAGAGCATCTATACGGCCAAATTCTTTGATAATGGTTTCATTCGCATCGAGCAGGTTCTGTTCATTCAGTACATCAGCAATAATATAAATGGCTTTTCCACCTTCTTTTGTTACATCAGCAACCCTTTGCTTTGCAGCCTCTTCGTTTCTTCCAATCACAACGATTACAGCACCCGCGGCACATAATCCATTTACAAAAGCCTCACCCAAAACACCTGTAGCACCAGTAACCACTACTACCTTGTTCCTTAACGAAAACAGACTCTCTATTTCTTTTATCATCTAATTAGTTCTTTTATTTATTCTATATCCTTTCGTGAATCAAAAGATTACGGTTGTTCATCTATTATTTATATTTAACCTGCATCTGGTCGTAAAAATCCTTCAGTACATAAAAGGCTTTCTTTTTCTTGCCTGTTTCACTGATCAATCCTTTACGGTTCCAGAAATTCTGATAAATTGGATGTTGTCTTCTTGGTGACCTGAAGTCAGTTAAAATCCATGGCGTCATCCCGCGTAAAGCACCGATTTTGCTCAACATGGTAATCTGGTTTTTATACAATGCCTCCTGGTACTCTTCGCTCCAGCGGGTATTTTCATCAGCGTGGAATCCGCCCAGTGCATCGCCACCAAATTCAGTCACGACCACAGGTTTTTTATATTTGATATCGAAATTGTATTTGGTAATTTCGGATGGATTACCTCCCCAGTACCAACCAGCGTATTCATTAAAACTAACCAGATCAATTTTTTCGCCCAAAGGATCGTTTAAAATGATCGTATTCCCTTCGCGGTGTACCTCTAAAGCGGCAGCTACCAAACGGGTATCGTCCAAGGCACGGGCAGTTTCTGCCAAATTGCTCATAAAACTTAAACGGGCATCGCTAAGCGGGGTTTCATTCCCAATCGACCAAACGATTACACTTGCCCTGTTTTTATCGCGTACAATTAAATCTGTCAATTGTTTTTTGGCATTGGCATAGGTAGCCGGGTTAGTCCAGCTAATGGTCCAGTAAACAGGCACTTCGGCCCAAACCAATAGTCCCATTTCATCGGCAAGGCGAATCATCTCTTCGTTATGCGGGTAATGTGCCAGGCGAACGTAGTTACAATTCAAGTCTTTTGCCCATTGCAGCATCATCCGCATATCCCCTTCTGAGCGCAAACGCCCGGCTAAAAGAGGGTTTTCATCATGTAGTGATATTCCTCTTAAAAAAACAGATTTACCATTTAACAGGATGCTATCGCCATCAACCCGAATGGTTCTGAAACCAATTTTATCATTAATATCTTCTTTATCGGTTTTAATATTTACTGCATATAATTTTGGTGTTTCCGGCGACCATAAGCTTAAATTGTTCCAGGTAAACTCATCAGCAATTTTACCTTCGCCATCTGTTTTGTATTTCTTTTCGAGCTTAAGCTCCGGGATAGAAAGCGTAATTTCTTGTCCGGCAGTGGCGTCGGCAAGTTTTGCTGAAAAACTTAACAGATTATTATTTCCTTTAACAAGCTGAAGTTTGTAATCACTGATAAAATGCTCAGGAAATTCTGCTAAAAAAACATCACGTGTTATGCCACCATAATTCCACCAATCGGTATTTACAGTTGGAATTTCATCCTGTTTACGGATATTATCAACTTTAAGCACCAGGGAGTTTTCGCCAGCTTTTAAATTATTGGTTACATCGAACTGGAAGGGTGTAAATCCACCTTTGTGCACTCCTAGTTTTTTACCGTTAAGATAAACATGGGCTTCGTAATTTACCGCACCAAAGTAAACGAAATACTTTTTCCCTTTTTCGGGTTTTGCATCAAACTTTTTGCGAAGCCAAACATTGCCCTCGTAAAGCTCTAATTTTTCTGATTGCGAGTTCCAATCACCCGGAACATTCATTTGAGGCGAATGATCGAAATCATACTCAATCAGCTCTGACTTATCTTTCTGAACTTTATCATCATAAAAACCTCCGGATCCGGTATTCGACTGATCATAAGGATCATGACGATAATCGTAATAACCATTTTCATAAGGATCGATAATATAATTCCATTTACCATTAAGACTCTGGATTTTCCGACCCTGAATATTCTGTATAGCGGTAACCTGACCGTAACTGAATGATGAAAGGAGCGAAAAGCAGATTAAAAATACGCTATAGGTTGTTTTTAGCATAACTTAAGTTTTAATATTATTAATTGATCGTTTCAAAACTAACAATTAATTGCGGACGGTTTCTCTGTCGTTAGCCTAAATTTAAGCAATATTCTGTTTTTGCCTGGTTTATATTGTGGTAACGAATTTAGAAAAGCTTAAAAGATTAAATGGTTTTAAAAAGGCCAAAACGCCATAAAATCTACCAAAAATACATTTCAAACGTTTGAAATAATTGCTTTTTTTCTTAATTATGTACTGAGATTGGAAAAGATGACGAACAATACCCCTGTTACACTGAAATTCTTAGCTGATAAGTTAAAGATGTCAGTTTCAACAGTATCAAAAGCCCTTAATAACTACCCGACTATAAATGCATACACCAGGCAGCGCGTTCAGGAAATGGCCCGCGATTTTCATTTTACGCCGAATAAATCAGCTATCAATTTAAAGGAAAAGAGATCGCGCATTATTGGCGTTATTTTACCCAATCTTTTAGATCACTTTTTTACCAGGAGTATTTATGGCATAGAGCAATTTGCCACACAAAATGGATACAACGTGATTATCAGTCAATCTCACGATGAACTGGAAAAAGAGATTCAATCTGCAAATATGTTATTGCGGAGCCGGGTAGATGGCTTAATAGTGGCTATTTCGAAGCATACACAAGATTTTACACACCTAAACCAGTTCGAAAACATAGGCATTCCGGTGGTGTATTATACCCGGAACCCTAGTTTTAACCTCAACTGCCACAAAGTATTGTGCAATACTTTCCAGGGATGTTACCAGGCTACTAAGCTTTTAATAGACAGAGGGCATCAGAAGATCGCTTATTTGGGTGGTCCCAAAATGATTAATTTCACGCACGATCGCTTTAATGGCTATATCAATGCGTTAAAAGATAACGAGGTGCCTTTTTCATCAGAATTAGTTGCTTACACCGATTTTGATAAGGAAAATACAATCACGGCAATTAAGAATTTATTTGTTTATCCCGAAAATAAACCCACTGCGCTTGTGGCTTTTAAAGAACCTATCTTATTCGACGCGATCAAGTACCTAAGATCCACAAAGCACTTCAAAACCAACGAAGTGGAGTGTATAGGATTTGGCAACACTTCTTTCATCAGTTATCTCGATTCGCCCCCTATCGCCTCTATTGAAGAAAACCCCGAATCGGTAGGTGAAAATGCAATTTCATTATTGATACAATTGATTAACAAAGAAATTGATATTCATAATTACCAAAAAGTAATGGTCGATTGTAAGTTGATTGTGCACGGGTTAAATGCGGGTAGCGTATAGCGGCTGGCGTTTGGCGTTTTAACCTACTCTGTAAAAATCTGCGTTTCTTTTCTGCTTAATCTGTGGGAAACAATTTGCACTAAACCTTAATGTTTCTTAACTCCTTAATGGTAAAAAAAGCAAAATCTGTTTTTACAGATCTCTCCATTCCACTGCGTTTCTGTCGAGATGACGCCACGATTGGAGAAGTTTCAAGGAAAATATTAATTCAGCGACATTGCACTGCTATTCAATTGATTTCTATGTTTTTCATGATATACAAACGCTGCCACAATCAATAATCCTGCAACACCTTCGAAAGCCACAACCACTTGCGTGCCGAAAAGATGCGCCAGGTAGCCCATTAACAAACTACCAATTGGCAATACCCCCTGGTAAGCCATAATATAATAACTTAAAGTCCTGCCGCGCATTACATCATCGGCGTGGGTCTGCAAATAGGTATTAATAGATGAGTTTTGCGCCATTAAACCCAAAGCAGCCATACCGGTACAGATTAAAGCCAATATTAACGATGGAGATATGGCCAGTGCCACGACAGAAATAGCCAACAGTACACCCGACATCATTACAATTTTCTGTAGATTCTGACCTGCCTTTAAAGTAGCCATGTAAATTGCCCCGAAGAAGGCCCCAAGTCCGGCAGCACTTTCAAACCACCCAAATGTTGTGGCGTTTCCATTAAAAATATCTTTTGCAAAAACAGGCAATAAAGTAGTAAAAGGGATTACCAATAAACTCGATGCAGCCATCATTAATACCATAGAGGCCAAATCCGGAGATGATTTAAGATAATCGTAACCTTTTTTCAGGTCAATCCAGATATTTTCTGTCGATTTTTGGTGCTCTGTGAGTTTCAGTTTCATCATGACTAAACAGCCTAACACCGCAATAAAGCTTACAAAGTTAACCAGGAAACAGATATCTTCTCCCCAGGCACTTAAAATTACGCCTGCCAATGCCGGCCCGACTAGCCTGGCCGCATTAAACATTGAAGAGTTGAGCGCTATGGCGTTTGGCAAATCTTCTTTATCATCAATTAAATTTACCATTAACGATTGGCGCGCAGTCACATCAAAAGCATTCACCAGGCCCTGAACCAGCGAAAGTGCTGCAATCCAGAATATATCGTACACCTTAAACCAGATCATTAAAGCAAGAGCACCAGCCTGAAGCATCAGAATGATCTGGGTAATTACTAATATCTTGTATTTATTATGCCTGTCTACATAGCTACCTGCATAGGGTGCCAGTACCAGCGAAGGGATTAAACTCAAAAAAGTAATCAGTCCTAACAAAAATGCCGAACCTGTTAAACGGTAAACCAACCAGCTTATGGCAACACGCTGCATCCACGTGCCTATTAGTGAAATAGCCTGACCTGTAAAAAATAACCTGTAATTGTAATGTCTTAACGAACGAAAAATACCCATGATTAAAATAGTAAAGTAACTTTACAAAAGTAAAAAATTTTGATTAAACTCTAAAACCAAAACAACTCCTTTTTATCACGAAAACATCATAATTTACACACCGAATAAAAGTTACTTAGTTTATCTATAAAAATTAAACCTTATATTTGTAAAGTTTATTTACCAATAAGATGCCTACTCAAACACAAGAGATTGCCGCAAAGTTAAGGAGCACTGTTACCCGCTTAACCAGAGAGCTACGCAAGCAGAATGTAAGTTCGGACTTTAGTAACGCTGAATTACTGACCATGTCATTACTGGAACAGCATGGTAAAATGCTTTCTACAGAACTGGCAGACATGGAAAGAGTATCCAAGCAAGCTATTTCGCAGATCATTAACCGCCTGTTTGATGCCAAATGTGTAGAGCGTTTCCCAAGCGAAGAGGATAAACGAAAGGTTTTTATCGGCTTAACCAAACTTGGCGAAAAACACATTATTGCAACTAGAAAAATAAAAGAAGAATGGCTGGTACAAACCATGGAAAAAATCTTTTCTTCCGAAGAAATCAACCTCATCCAGGCTTTCCTGCCCCTGCTTTCGCGTTTAGTAGAACACAACGGTGCAAGAGTATAATTTTCTTTTTTGCTTCGCCAAATAAGCCTTATCTTGCAAACTGAAAATGGCATTATATTTTACATCAATCAATTCGGGCAGTAATGGCAATTGTTATTATATAGGTAATGATAATGAAGCCGTTTTGGTTGATATTGGCCTAACCTGTAAAGAGGTTGAAATCCGGATGAACCGTTTGGGTTTACCTATAGACAAAGTAAAAGCAGTTTTTATCTCGCACGAACACAGCGACCATATTAAAGGGGTAGCTGTTTTTGCTAAAAAATATAAACTCCCGGTCTACATCAGTACAGCTACCTTAAAAAGCAGCCGGCTTCTTTTGGATGCAAACAATACCTTTTCATTAAGCCATCAACAGCACATTCATATTGGCGACTTAAAGATTGCTGCCTTTTCTAAATTTCACGATGCGGCTGATCCTTATAGTTTTACTGTTGAGAGTAATGGCGTAAGGGTTGGTGTTTTTACAGATATTGGCGCAGTATGCGATCGTTTAATTACCCATTTCAAAAGCTGTCATGCCGCTTTCCTGGAAGCCAATTACGATGCACAGATGTTGGAGAGTGGTAAATATCCTTATTTTTTGAAAAGAAGGATTACGGGTGGACATGGCCACCTGAGCAATACACAGGCATTGGAACTTTTCATCAATCACAAGGCGCCATACATGAGCCATCTCTTATTGAGCCACTTATCAAAAGATAATAATAACGCAGAGTTGGTTGAAAATCTTTTTAAAAATGTGGCTGGCGATACTTTTGTAAAAGTAGCTTCAAGACATGAGGAAACAGCGCTTTATTACGTTAGCAACAGGCAAAATAAACCTGAAGTTTACAGCTTTGACCCTAGCCTGTACCAACCCGAACAGCTTAACCTGTTTTAACATCTCAGCGTCAAAAACATACTGGCTTTTTCCATCAATTCGGTTACAGTACCGCCTATTTCACGTTATCAATGGCGATTGAGCTGTTAACACTATATCTACCAACAATAAATTTACTTTTCTAGAAAACTTTTTATCTCAGCAGGCGTTTTATATAAACTTCATAAATAGTTTGTTTGGTTTATTTGGGGCTTATGGATTTAAGCCCCTTTCTTTTTCACAAATTTCCAATCCCATAATATATAATGCATAAAAAAAGGCAAAATGGCTTAAACCACTTTACCTTTTAATTTATTTAAAGAAGCGAAAGATTAATACATCTTCCCTCTTACATTGTCCATTTTACATCCTTCTACAGGTTTTTAATAATCGCCTCGTCAGTAGGTTTTGTTTTTGAACGGAAACGGTGTACCAATTCTCCTTTTTCGTTGATTAAAAATTTCTCAAAATTCCATTTAATATCGCCTTGCTCTTCAGTATTCGTCTGAGAAGTTAAATACTTAAACAAAGGACTGATGTCATCGCCTTTAACACTGCTTTTTTCTGCAAGCAAAAACGAAACATTATACTTTCCGGTACAAAACTCTTTAATTTCCGCATTGGTAGAAAATTCCTGTCCGCCAAAGTTACCTGCCGGGAAACCGATTAATACTACCTTTTTACCATATTGTTTCTGAAGTTTTTCTAAATCTTCGTACTGTGGCGTAAAACCGCATTTAGATGCTGTATTAACAATTAGGATTTTTTTGCCTTTAAATTTAGAAAGCTTAATTTCCTTACCATCAATGGTTTTAAAGCTGAAATCGTAAACATTTTTTGGTGGAGATACCAATAAGTTTAATAGGATTAGAATTGTGCTGATCATCGTTGTTTTTATTTTTATATACGAATATAAGTACAAATCGGTTGTCTTGATGTAATGTGGCTGTAAATTATGTGATATCCATAATTAAAACACCTAAGGTATTGCCATTGAGGCAGCTATTTATCATAAATCATTATTTCTTTTGATCAGGAAATGAGCGCGCAGTAGTTCTTCGCAGTTGTAGCCCTGCTATCGCTTATAGTCCTCGCTGCGCTGTGGGCTATTCCGCTCTATCCGGTTTAATTAACAAAGTCTGTTCTTATCGCTTCATACTGGCAAAACGCTATTAAAACCTGAATAGCAGCACCAGCCAAGCCAACTAAATCCGACCGAAGTGAGATGCCGATTTTTCATCGACAGAAACGGGGCGGGCCCAACCTTAACCTAACAGCATTGTTATTGCTTTTCAAAAACAAAAAAGATTAAAACCAGATTAAAATCGACCTATAAACCAACATATTTATCACTTAATTGATAAAAAAAATATATTAAATTCTTCTCAGGTTTGGATTTATGCTTTAATTATAGCTTTATTTGCACAAAAACGTATTTCATGGCCAAAAATTTATTAATCGTCGAGTCACCCGCAAAAGCTAAAACTATAGAAGGCTATTTAGGCAAAGATTTCCTTGTGAAATCTAGTTATGGCCACATCCGTGATTTAGTTAAGGGCGATATGGCGATTGATATTAAGAACAATTTTGCCCAAACCTACGAGGTACCCGCCGACAAGAAAAACGTTGTCGCCGAATTAAAAAAACTAGCTAAAGAGGCCGAAATGGTATGGCTAGCATCCGATGAGGACCGCGAGGGAGAAGCCATCTCCTGGCACTTATTCGAAACTTTAGGCCTGAAAGTAGAGAAAACAAAACGTATTGTATTTCATGAAATTACCGAACCTGCAATTCTAAAAGCAATCGATAGTCCCCGTGGGATTGATTATAATCTGGTAAATGCCCAACAGGCACGCCGTGTATTAGACCGTTTGGTAGGTTTTGAACTTTCTCCTGTATTATGGAAAAAAGTAAAGCCATCACTTTCTGCTGGACGTGTACAATCTGTTGCCGTACGTTTAATTGTTGACAGAGAAAGAGAAGTTTTGAACTTTAATGCAGCTGCTGCATATAAAATTACCGCTCAGTTTTCTACCGGCAAAGGAAAAGAAATGGTGAAGGCAGAATTGCCACAACGTTTTGAAAGCGAAGCAGATGCCGAAAAATACCTACAGGATTGTGTAAATGCTAAATTCGATATCACGAGTTTAGAAACCCGTCCGGCAAAACGCAATCCGGCCGCTCCTTTTACCACTTCTACCCTGCAACAGGAAGCTTCCAGAAAATTAGGTTTTTCGGTTGCGAGAACTATGCAGGTGGCGCAAAGACTGTACGAAGCGGGTAAGATTACCTACATGAGAACAGACTCTGTAAATTTATCAGAAACCGCTTTAAATGCTGCTGCTGCCGAGATTAAATCTGCTTATGGAGATAAATACCACCAACATCGCGTTTATAAAACCAAATCGGCTGGTGCGCAAGAAGCTCACGAAGCCATCCGCCCGACATATTTCGACAGACATACTGTAGATGGAGATATTTCAGAAAAACGTTTATATGATTTAATCTGGAAACGCTCCATTGCTTCGCAAATGAGTGAAGCTTTGTTTGAAAAGACAACCGCGCAGATTACCGCTTCGACCAGAAAAGAACATTTGGTTGCAGAAGGTGAGGTATTAAAGTTCGATGGTTTCTTAAAAGTTTACCTGGAATCTACTGACGATGAAGAAAACGAAGAAAAAGAAGGTGGTTCAATTTTACCTCCTTTAAGTAAGGGGCAGGAATTATTTTTAAAAGAAATGCAGGCAACGGAACGTTACTCACGTCCGCCGGCAAGATATACAGAGGCCAGTTTGGTTAAAAAACTAGAAGAACTGGGCATTGGCCGTCCGTCTACTTATGCACCAACCATTTCTACGGTACAAAACCGTGGTTATGTGGTAAAAGAAGACAGAGATGGTAAACAACGTAAATTTACATCTATCGTTTTAGCAGACGGACAGGTAAAAAAAGAAATCAAATCGGAAATTACCGGTGCCGAGAAATCAAAACTCTTCCCAACTGATATTGGTGAAGTGGTAAACGATTTCTTAGTGGAACATTTCAAAGGCATTGTTGATTTTAACTTTACAGCCAAAGTAGAAAAGGAATTTGACGAAATTGCGCAAGGTTTACAGGAGTGGACTAAAATGCTGCACTCGTTCTATAATCCATTTCATAGTGAAGTAGAAACCACTTTAGAAACTGCCGAACGCGCTACAGGTGAACGTTTATTAGGCTTAGATCCTGCCACAGGCAAAAATGTATACACTAAAGTAGGTAAATTTGGACCATTGGTGCAGATCGGCGAGCTTGATGAGGAAGAAAAACCACGTTATGCCAGTTTAATGCGTAATCAATCGGTAGCCACCATTACTTTGGATGATGCATTGGAACTGTTTAAACTTCCTTTTCAATTACCTGATTTTGAAGGTAAAGAGGTAATGATCGGGGTTGGCCGTTTTGGCTCTTATGTAAAGTGGGGCGAAAGTTTTATTTCACTTCCTAAAAATGAGGAGCCTTTATCGGTAACTTATGATAGAGCAGTAGAAATTATCAAACAGAAAATGGATGATGATGCACCTATTGCCCACTATGAAGGTTTAGGCGTTACAAAAGGTAAAGGCCGTTTTGGTCCGTTTATTAAATGGAATGATCTCTTCATCAATATTCCGGCAAAAGGATACGATTTCGACAATTTAACACAAGAAGATATCAATACCTTAATCGGCAAAAAAGTAGAAAAAGAAGCCAACAGATACATTAAAACCTGGGATGCTGAAAAAATCTCTATTGAAAATGGCCGTTGGGGACCATTCATCCGTTTTGGCAAATTGATGCTGAAATTGAGATACAATGAGGCTACCAAACAAAAATACACTCCAGAAGAACTGGTTGATATTGATTTGGAAACCGTTAAGAAAATGATTGTGGAGCAGGTACCTAATGCTTTTGAAACGAAGAAAAAAGCGCCGGCAAAGAAAAAAGCAGCGCCGGCAAAAAAGGCAGTAGCGAAGAAAAAATAGGCCAGGATTAAATGATTTTAGGATGGTAGGATTCTATCATCCTAAAATAAATTATACAATTAACCGATTAAGCAGTTTAAACAGTTAACCCAGTTGAAAGCAGATTTACCAGAAAATACAGTTGAAGATATCGCAATGGCCGTTGTATTAATGGGCGAAACACCTGAAGTAAAAAGCTGGACGGTTTATCTCGTCAATTTAAAAAACGAACCCATAACAAATGTTTTAATCAGCTCCAAGGGTTATGGTGAAAAAGACGGGAAACAGGTAAAAACATCTGTGTTAAGGCACTTTGTTGGTGATATGGAAGCAAATTCTTTTGCTGGCGTAGAAGCCATTGATCCCGAAGTTTTTGGCTTAACGAACGAATATTGGCTAAGCTACTACATAGATAGCACCATCTACGACAAAAAATTTATTTTCCTTCCCGAAAGCATCATCGATTCTAATCTGATTAAAATCCCATTGGTGAATAGACCGGGAGTGATGATAAAGTAGTCATGAGTCTTAAGTCCTCAGTCCAGAGTCTTTGACTACCGATTTATGACTCAAGACCAGGTACTCAACTAAGGCACCTTAACCGCTTTATAAATTTACAATTTCGGAATCGGATTCCGAAATTGTAAAAAACTCACAAAACCTTAACCGCCTGTCTTCCAAGCAACTTCCAGCCTAATTTTTCTTTACTCCAGATTAAAAGAATATATAATTTTACATTTCCCGGGACATTTTTATCATTCGTTTTAGCATTTAAGGTATGCCTAACCAAGGCTGTTTTATTCTGAATAATAACCGATTGATCAGTTAAGTTGATATCTACGAAATCAGATTCGCCAGAAAGTAAAGAATGTAAAAACTCCTGTTTATTCTGTATTTTTCCACCCGAATGCCCATAGCTTAAATTATTAAGCACCATTTTATCCAAAGCCACGCTATCTGGGCTAACCATCAGTTTGGTCAATTGCGTCACTGCATTTTCTACTTCAGCTTTCTGTGCAAAACAAAAATGTGTAGAAATTAATAAACACAAAAAAATTAAGAGTTTCTTGATCATATCTGGTTGTATTTGATTTATCTTGTAAACTTATCCAAATCCATGCAAATGAACAAACCATTCGCTTTAATTTTCAACATTATTTCTTTTAACGTCGATTTTAGTTAATTTTTAGAAAGAACAGCGGAATTTCGGCATATCCAAATAAATTACGGCATAACAATTGCGGCAACCGCAGCATTATATTCCCATTTATCTTAACGAATTTCATTTATGGAACAACCATCTACCTATCAATCGTCCTCAAAAAAGAAATTTATTTTTATTGGCCTGCTTGCTGTTTCGATAGTGGCAATCGTATTTATCTATTTCAATAGAAAAAAGAAAAACCACGAGGAAAACCAGGCTTATGCGAAATATATCGAAGCCTATACTTCAGGTACCATTTCGAAAAAGAGTTTTATTCGCGTCCACCTGGCTAATGCCGCAACGGGCATGCAGGATTTAGGCAAAGCAGATAGCCGCGAACTTTTCGACTTCTCTCCTTCTATCTCTGGAAAAACCTATTGGATAGATCCTCAAACGGTTGAATTCAGACCTGATGAAAACCTCAAACCAGGCAAAAACTACGAGGCTACCTTTAAGCTTTCGGAAGTTTCTGCTACAGAAAAAGGGCTTGAAGATTTCGATTTTGAATTTAAAGTAATTACCCCGGGGATCATGCTTTCTCAAAACGGATTGGTTTCGCAGAACAACACTTCTCTCGATTACATGAAACTTACAGGTGAAGTGGCTACTGCCGATGTGGAAGAAACCAGTAAAATAGAAAAAACCGTTTCATTGGATTTTGACCAAAAGTTAAAAATCAAGTGGCAGCATGATCCGGCCAAAAACACCTCGAAATTCACCATTGATAGCATTAAAAAGACTGGTAACGACCAAAATCTAAAATTAGAGTGGGATGGTGATGCCATTGATGCTGATCAGAAAGGAGAACTGGAAGTTCGTGTTCCGTCCATAAATAAATTTGAAATCCTTGATATGAAAGCCATTCAGGGGGAAGAAGATTATGCATTAGTACAGTTTTCTGAGCCGATTGGCGTAGGTCAGGATTTAACCGGTATGATCACCCTTGGTAACCTAAGCGATGTTAGGTATACCATTGATGCCAGTCAGGTTAAAGTTTACGCTCCTGAAGAATTAAAAGGCAATTATGCCTTAAGTGTAAATGCAGGGGTCGAAAATATCAATGGCAAAACGCTAACCACCGGTAAAGTAGCTAATCTTGTTTTTGAAGATAAACTTCCATCGGTTACCATTGCAGGTGCAGGTACCATTTTACCGAACTCCGGAAAATTGGTTTTACCATTCGAAGCAATTAATTTAAAAGCGGTTGATGTAACAGTAATCAAAATTTACGAAAATAATATTCCACAGTTCTTCCAGACCAATAGCTATAAGGATGGCAATGAACTGCGCAGGGTAGCGAAACCTATTTTACAGAAAACCGTTCGATTAGATGAAGACAAAGCGCTTAACCTTCATAAAAAGAATCGCTTTACACTCGATCTGGATAAAATGATCCGTACGGAGCCTGGTGCGATGTATCGTGTTACCATTGCTTTCAGACAGGAATATAACGCTTACAATTGCAAAGCCGGAGTAGAAAAAGGCGATGGTGGCGATGAGGAAAGCGAATATGGGGATTATGATGGTTATGGTGAAAAGATTGATGAGGACGATGATTTTTGGAAGCGTTATAATAATTATTATCCTTCTAATTACAAATGGAACGATAAAGACAATCCATGTACACCATCTTTTTATACCAACCAGCGCTGGGCCAGCAGGAATTTAATTGCTTCGAATATAGGCTTAGTGGCCAAACGCGGTAACGATAACAGCATGCTAATTGTCGCTACCGATTTATTAACGGCAAAACCATTGAGTGGTATAAACCTCGAATTAATGGATTACCAGAAACAGATCATTTTTACGACTAAAACTGATGGTGATGGTTTTGCAAGTTTTGACTTAAAACGCCAGCCATTTTTATTGATCGCTAAAAATGGTTCAGAACGTGGCTACCTGAAATTAGACGATGGCAGCTCGCTTCCTTTAAGCAGGTTCGATGTGGGAGGCGATGTAGTTCAAAGTGGTTTAAAAGGTTTTATTTATGGAGAACGCGGCGTTTGGAGACCTGGCGACAGTTTATTTGTTTCTTTCGTTCTGGAAGATAAACTAAAAAAACTTCCGGCCAATTATCCGGTAACCATGGAATTCTATAATCCTAAAGGCCAGCTTTACAAAAGATTGATTAATGGCAAGCCTTTAAATGGGTTCTACACCTTTAAAACCGCTACAGAAAGTACGGCACCTACTGGTAACTGGATGGCCAAAGTGAAAGCAGGCGGTGCTACTTTTACCAAAACCTTAAAAATTGAAACCGTAATGCCAAACCGTTTGAAAATTGATTTCAACGTTGGTAACAGAACATATTTAAGCGCAGGAACCTCAGCTGCTACCCTGTCAGCCAAATGGCTATTCGGTGCCGTTGCGCAAAACTTAAAAGCTAAGGTTGATGTAAACTTAAATACTACCGAAACCAAGTTTAAAGGCTTTGAGGGTTTTAGTTTTGATAATCCTACGGTTAACTTTGAATCGCAGGTTAAAACCATTTTCGAAGGTACTTTAAACCAAAACGGTACCGCTCAGATTAACACCAATCTAAATGAGAACAATACAGCTCCTGGTGTATTAAGAGCAAACTTTACAACAAAAGTTTTCGAACCGGGAGGCAATTTCAGCATCGATAATTTCAGCATTCCTTACCATGTGTACAATAGCTATTTAGGCATCCGTGCTGAGAAGGGCGATCGTTTAAGTGGCATGTTGGTTACCGGAAAAGAGCATAAAATTGAAATCGTTAATGTAAATACCGATGGAAAATTATTGAGCGGCACCAAAACCGTTACAGTAGAGTTATATAAAACACAATGGCGCTGGTGGTGGGAACAGGATGATCAATACACTTACGCCAATTTCACCCAAAACCAGTACAATAAACTGGTAGAAAGTCATCAGGTTAACCTGTTCAACGGAAAAGGAAGCTGGAATTTACGTATTGATGAACCAGAATGGGGCCGTTATTTAATTTTAGTACGCGATGTAAATGGTGGGCATGTTACAGGAAAATCTGTTTATGTAGATTGGCCAGGCTGGGCACAACGCGAACAAGGCAGCAACCCAACAGAGGCTTCTATGTTATCTTTCACGGCCAATAAAGAAAAATTCACCGTTGGAGAAGATATTACCTTAACCATCCCAACGGGCAAAAATGGAAGAGCACTAATCTCAATTGAAAATGGAAGCCGGGTATTAAAAACCTTCTGGGTAGATACCAAAGCCGGACAAACGCAATTTAAATTTAAGGCAGAAAAAGAGATGGCGCCAAATGTTTTTGCCAATATCACTTTATTACAACCGCATGCACAAACGGTTAACGATTTGCCAATTAGAATGTATGGTGCTATTCCACTTTCTATAGAAGATCCGCAAACCATTTTAAAACCGACCATTAAAATGGCCGATAAAATTAAACCGGAAACCGAAAACACCATTACTGTCGGCGAGCAAAACGGTAAAGCAATGACCTATACCATTGCCCTGGTTGATGAAGGTTTATTGGATTTAACCCGATTTAAAACACCAGATCCGCATGGTGCATTTTATGCCCGCGAAGGTTTGGGCGTTAAAACATGGGATTTATTCGACTATGTACTTGGCGCATGGGGTGGAAATTTAGAACGTATTTTAAGCATTGGCGGTGATGGTAGCATCAATAAAAACCTTAATCCGGCTAAAGCCAATCGTTTTAAAGCAGTGGTTAAATTTATGGGGCCATTTACCATTGGCAAAGGCGAAAGTAAAACACATAAATTTAAATTGCCACAATATATCGGTGCGGTAAGGGCAATGGTAGTTGCCGGACAGGATGCAGCTTACGGCTTTGCAGAAAAATCGGTTCAGGTTAAAAAGCCGCTAATGGTTCTGGCTACCCTACCGAGGGTAATCGGCCCGGGAGAGAGTTTTACGCTCCCTGTAACCGTTTTCGCTACAGAGAATAACCTTAAAAAGGTATCCGTACAGCTTCAGGCCAGTAATTTAATTGTTCAAGGCAGTAACAAACAACAGCTTTACTACAAACAAACGGGTGAGCAGATGACTTCTTTCGAGGTAAAAGCGCCGAATAATGTAGGTATTGCCAAGGTAAAAGTAATCGCGCAGAGTGGTTCCGAAAAAACGGTTTACGATGTGGAAATGGACATCCGAAATCCAAACCCTTATGTAACCAATGTGGTTTCTGCAACCGTTCAGCCGCATACCAAATGGGCTGTAAACTATTTACCGATCGGAATGACGGGTACTAATTCTGGTTCACTGGAGGTATCTTCTATCCCGGCGATTAACCTTGGTAAAAGATTGAGTTACCTCATTCAATATCCCCATGGCTGTGTTGAGCAAACGACTTCGGGCATATTTCCACAACTATTTTTAGATCGGTTGAGCCCATTGAATGAACAACAGAAAGCCAGAACAGAGAAAAATATTAAAGCTGGCATAAACAGACTAAAAGGTTTCCAAACTACTGATGGTGGTTTATCTTACTGGCCTGGAGAAGGCACATCCGACGAATGGGGAAGTAATTATGCCGGCCATTTCTTAGTTGAGGCACAAAATGCTGGTTATACCCTACCTGTTGGCCTTCTGGATGAGCTATTGCGCTTTCAAAAATCAAAAGCCACAAACTGGGCACCAAACAGCAATAATTTCTATGGTGGCGATTTATCACAAGCCTACCGTTTATACATGCTGGCACTGGCTAAAAAACCTGAAATGGCTGCCATGAACCGTTTAAAAGCTTTCCAATATTTATCTGTGGCAGCGAAATGGCGTTTGGCAGCGGCTTATAAACTGGCCGGGCAAAATGAGGTGGCACAAAACATGATCAGAGGTTTGGATACATCCATCCAGGCTTACAAACAATTAGGTGGAACTTATGGATCTGATGTACGCGATGAAGCGATGATTTTAGAAACGTTAACCCTACTGGGTCAGAAAGCAAAAGCAGCCAGTTTATTACAGCCTTTAGCAGCCAAGCTTGGCGAAAATACCTGGTACAGTACACAAACAACCGCTTATAGTTTGTTGGCTATTGCTAAATTCTGTGGATCTAACCAATCGGCAAATAAACTGCAATTTCAATATGTATTGGATGGAAAATCAGCTCCTGTAAATTCTACTCAATATATTAATAGTATACCTGTAACCTTTAAGGGAAATACCGCTTCGGTTACTAATAATGGAAATAATGTACTTTTTGTTCGTTTGGTTTTAGAAGGACAGCCTGTTGCTGGTCAGAACAACTTCTTACCTAACCGTCCTGAAGTTTTGGATATGAATGTGATTTACAAACGTTTAAACGGAAAAGTTTTAGATCCTACTACTTTAAAACAAGGAACAGATTTCTATGCAGAAGTAACTGTAAAAAATCCAGGGCGAATGGGTTACTACGAACAAATGGCACTAACCCAAATTTTTCCTTCCGGGTGGGAAATTATCAATACACGCGTGAACGATAATCAAAGTATTTTAGCCTCATCTCCTTTTACCTATCAGGACATTAGGGATGACCGCGTTTTCACTTACTTTAATGTAAGAGAAGGCGAAAGCCTGGTGTATAAGGTATTGCTGAACGCATCTTATTTAGGCAAATATTATTTATCGGCTGTTCAATGTGAGGCGATGTATAACAATGATATCTCGGCCACAGAAGCAGGTAAGTGGGTGCAGGTGGTGAAGTAGATATCTTCAAACCTCGCAGGTTTTTAAAACCTGCGAGGTTTAATTTTTGTAGATACAAACCTTGGTTATAAAAAAGAAAAGAACCTTAATTCTTAAGCCTCGGTTCGTGTCTCCACGAACCAAAATTTAATAAAACCACAGCTACTCCCTGCTTGCATCTCCATAAACTGAAATCTAATAAAAATGGATAAATTATTTGAAGCCAGCAGAAAGAATTACATTGAAATCGGAAAAATTTATTTTTGGACAGCTACCATTAACAAATGGCAGAAATTATTGGAAAAAGATGAGTTTAAGCATATTATTTTAAGTTCATTCGAGCATTTGAGTAAATTAAGCAAACTTGATATTTTTGCCTTTGTTATCATGCCCAATCATATACATACTATTTGGCGAACAAATGAACTTAACGGTAAAGAAACAGTCCAAGGTTCATTTTTAAAATATACGGCACACGAGTTCAAAAAATTATTAAGTCCAAATGAGCTTATTCATTTTTATAAAAATTCCATTAATAAAAATTATGAATTTTGGCAGAGAGATTCACTAGCAATACATTTATATACTCCAGAAGTTGCTTATCAAAAGTTAGATTACCTACACAACAATCCGTGTACGGAACACTAGCAATTAGCAACGGATCCTGAAGATTATTTATATTCGTCTGCCTCTTTTTATGAAAAGAATGAGACTGATTATTCGTTTTTAAAGGATTTAAGATTAGAATTTTAAAAATTGGTAATAAAAATGGTTCGTGGAGACACGAACCATGGCGATAGAGACACGACCATGGCGATAGAATTTTAAACAATAGTAAAAATGGTTCGTGGAGACACAAACCATGGCATATAAAAACAAAAGAACTTTACTTCTCAAGCCTCGGTTCGTGTCCCCACGAACCGAAATTAGATAAATTAACAAATAAATTTCAAACCTATCAGGTTTAAAAACCTGATAGGTTTCAATTGCAAATCTACATGAACAAAATCCCAAAAGCATTTCTCATTTCCGATCTCATCTGCTTTGCATTGCTTTTGGCTTTCCTTTTTTCATTACCCTCAAAACTTTTCAAAACGCCTACTTCTTATGTAATTGAGGCCAGCAATGGCAATTTACTGAGTGCTGCAATTGCCAGCGATGGACAGTGGCGCTTCCCGGTAGCCGATAGTGTTCCTGTAAAATTTAAGGATTGTATTATTGCTTTTGAAGATAAACGATTCTATAACCACTTTGGCGTAGATATATTGGCCATGAGCAGGGCTATGCGACAAAACTGGCAGGCAAAAAGTGTAGTAAGTGGCGGCAGTACATTAACCATGCAGGTAATCCGTTTATCACGAAAACAAGACCGAACGGTTTGGCAAAAACTATTGGAAGTAATTTTAGCATTACGCTTAGAAATAAAATACTCAAAGGAAGAAATTATTGGCCTATATGCTGCTAACGCGCCTTTTGGAAGTAATGTTGTGGGTTTAGAAGCTGCAAGTTGGCGCTATTATGGTCGCGATGCCAAAACGCTCTCATGGGGTGAGATGGCTACTTTAGCCGTTCTTCCCAACAGCCCGTCGTTGGTTCATCCCGGTAAAAACTCGAGCAGGCTGATCAAAAAAAGAAACGATTTATTAGATAAGTTAGGCAAGTTAAAATACATAGATCAGGCAACGGCTAATTTAGCTAAGTTAGAGCCTGTTCCAGGCAAACCCATGCCCCTACCACAAAATGCGCCCCATTTATTAAACCGTTTTAAAGCGGAAAGAGCAAGTCTAAAAATCAATTCTACGAGGATTACGTCCACATTGGATGAAAACATCCAGTTGAAAGTAAACTCGATATTAAAACGCTATAACAACCGCTACAGAGCCAATGACATTAATAATATTTCGGCTTTAGTGCTTGATGCCAAAACTGGTCATGTGGTGAGTTATGTAGGTAATATTTACCAGCCGGAAAATGCTGATCTACAAAGTCACGTAGATATGATTAAAGCCCCACGAAGTCCTGGTAGTACCTTAAAACCTTTGCTTTATGCCAGCATGATGAATGATGGATTCATATTGCCGCACACCTTAATTCCAGATATCCCGACTCAAATAGCAGGTTATTCGCCTCAAAATTATGATCTGGGTTATGACGGCGCCATTGCTGCAGATAAGGCGCTGAGCCGCTCTCTGAACATCCCGGCAGTGAAAATGTTGCAGCAATATAAATACGAACGTTTTTATGATAAATTAAAAAAATTGGGAATAGGCACACTGAACCAGCCAGCAGATCATTATGGCCTGTCATTAATTTTAGGTGGCAGTGAAGTTACGATGTGGGATTTGGCCAATACTTACATGGGTATGGTGCGTACGCTTAATCATTTCAATACCTACAAAGGCCTTTACAATCCTGAAGACTATAAACAGGCAACTTACTTTAATAATATAACTAAAGAAGAAAAAGACTATCAGCGCAACTCATTTTTAGATCATGGTGCAATATGGGCAACCTTTAATGCCATGGAAGAAGTGATGCGCCCGGGAGATGAAGGTTTATGGGAACAATTTTCCTCGTCGCAAAGAATAGCCTGGAAAACTGGTACCAGTTTTGGTTTTCGCGATGCCTGGGCCGTTGGCTTAACTCCAAATTATGTAGTGTGTGTTTGGGTGGGTAATGCAGATGGCGAAGGCAGACCAGGTTTGGTAGGAATAGAAGCAGCCGCACCAGTACTCTTTGATATTTTTAGGTTATTACCTAATGGAAAATGGTTTGAAACGCCCAAAACCAAGCTTAAAAAGCTTAAAATTTGCAAAAAAAGCGGTTACAAGGCAGCAGAATATTGCACTGATGTTGTAGAAGAGTTTGTCCCTGTTTCGGGAGAAAAAACTGCCATTTGTCCTTTTCACAAATTGGTCCATTTAGACAGAACAGGTACTTTTAGGGTCACCGACCAATGCGAAAGCATACCCTATATGCGGCACAAAAGCTGGTTTATTTTACCACCGGCCATGGAATATTATTATAAAATAAAAAATAGCGATTACAAATCCCTCCCTCCTTTTAAAGCTGGCTGTGAACTCTCGGGCGGAAATAGTGTAATGGAAATCATTTATCCAAAAAACAACGCGATAGTGTACATTCCCTTAGAACAGGATGGATCAAGAGGCAAAATTGTGCTTAATGCAGCACACAGAAATCCAGGTGCTAAAATATATTGGCACATTGATAATGAATACGTAAGCACCACCACTAATTTTCATCAATTGGCCATTAGTCCGCCACCAGGTAAACATACCTTAACATTAGTTGATGAAAATGGAGAACGCCTGGTACAGATTTTTACGGTTTTGGATAAGGAAAAGAAAGGTGGAAGTTAAAAGGTGAGGATTGAAGATGTAGGTAGTGATTTATATTTTTCTTTCCTCTACGGCCTTGAGTTTTATAAACCTGATATAGTGAAAATCCTTTTTAATTTGCAACGACCATAAATACACTGTCATGCTGAGGCACGAAGCATCTGTAACCGATACGCTTCCTCCGTATTCAATGCACTGACAGCACCTGTTAAAAAGATTGGAACGATAGCAGGACTACAGTAACCGATTAACACAGAACCCTGCTTTTCAAAAAAACAAAAATCCAATTGCAGGCCACAACTCCCTACACTTCCGTCCGCGTTACCACCAACTTGCGCTCAATAGTACCGTAAACAATAAAATACTGTGCAATCATGTAAGTAGCCATAATCAGCGCACCGCCTTGTGGAATGGGCTGCGCAAATTTATTAACGGCTAAAGAACTGTCAGACAGCAAGAAAAACAACGCACCGTAAAGAGTAAGTTTAAAACTAAAAATATTCACTTTTCCATAGCGGTTAACAGCCATTAATGCCATCACACAGATGATAATGGCATACATTAAAACAGGGAACTGCATTGCTCCTAGTTTTGGCTGGAGGTAGAAAAACAGACCTGAGCAAAAAATGGCAAATGCACCCACAGCCCATAAAAAATAGGGTGTTTTATGACTTGGATTCGATTTATGATCGAGCGTAAATGCCCTGATGTAAAAAATATGGCAAACTAAAAAAGCAGCCAATCCGAAGATAAAAAAACTCGTCCTCCCATCCTGCAGCATCAATAACAGATCTCCTGCCCATGCAAAAATTAATCCTGTAAAAATCCTTTTATGGAAACGGCCTTTCAAATTTGTAGCAACATATAGCCATACCAAAAGTACCAGCACAATCAGCGGTTTAGAAAAAGTACGCAAGCTTGTATTATTGCTATATTCTGCATATAGCTGAATTACAAATACAAGGGAGAATATAAATGAAAATAGTTTAGTCTTCATCAGTCTTAGGATTTGCATTCTGCAAATTAAAAAACCAAATTACGGATATTAAATGGATAGCCACAAAAATACTCGATAACCTATCTATAATTTAAAGAAAGATACAGGTAAAATAACAACCTGAAATACTTGAAGCGCTAAAACGGAAATATGGTAACAACCTAAGCACCTCCTCTTTTAAAGGAGGTAGGCTTGGGCCGAAGCGTTAACACAAAAAGTATAATTTGTGAATAAATTGTCGAAGGGTGTGCTTCTTTAGTCGGCAGGAAATTAATCCTGCCAACCTGTTAAGCATAGATATCCTTATTATCTGACCCGAATATTAAAAATCATTTCAACTTATTATAACAGATTATACAGATAGTCGTATTTCCTTGATGAATCGTCTTATTTCCTTGATGAATATTCCTCACGATTGTATTTTTATTACACCAAAAATTTAATGATTAGATAAGGTAAACCTAAAGCAACGGCACCACCATAAATAATATCGAGCCAAAAGAAAGATCCCAATGCACCGGCATATATGAAACCGACTATTGGAGTCACAACTATTTTAGACAACCAGGAAGTATTTTTTGATTTTACAACCGCATTCCACAAACTGTTTGCATCTCCTGTACTTGGAAATGCATTTGCACCAATAGAAATGGCCAGATACATCAGTAAATAATCTAAAACATTGGCCGAGTCGAATTTAAACTGCAACGCAGCAGAAAAACCAATAATAAAACACAACAGTGAGTTAACAATAAACGGCCCTACAGAAATAAATACCGTTTGATAAACCTTTGGTGCGGGCTCGTGTAAAACATAACCTACAGGGTTCTCCGTTCTAAAATAGCAAACTTCGAATACCGGAACCTTAAATAATCTACAAAAAAGCTGGTGGGCAAGCTCGTGTACAATTACGCCCGGAAAAGTAGCAATACTGATTAATATACCTGGAACAAACATAATTTTATCTTCTAATTACCTATAAATTTCTGAGCCCAAAATAATGGGTGATAAACGTTTCGATATGGTGCTATCTCCCGAGTGAGTTTCATGGGCCTTTATTTTAGCCAAACTCGCCAAACTTTCTTTTTTCCTGCCGGCAAAATAGTCTACCATCGCCGTGGCTTCAATGGCACTGTCATTATCAGGATCAAGGGACAGGGCTTTTGAAGCAAAAACGGCAGCCTCTCTATCGTGTTTTCGTTTAAGTTCAATTCTGGCCTTTTGCGATAAAACATAAATATCTTCGGCGTTAAATGCCAATAATCGATCACAAAGGGCCAAAGCTTCATCATATTTGGCCGTGTTTCTTTTAACAGCAGTTTTTAAACTCAAAGCCTGATAAAAATTAGGATCAACTGCCAATACCTTGTTTACAATATCATCTACCCGATCATAATCTTTTGTCTCGAATAAAAAGTTTGCGATATGCGTTTTTAATACAATTTCGTCAGTACTATCTACCATAGCCAATAATTTTTCTTTATCCTTGGCGACGGCAACAATACGTTTATACATCAACGTGTCCTTAGGGAACGACTGGGCAATATATTCAGAAGCCGCATTTACCTTGCTCAATAAGTTTTCATCCTCTGTTTTTATATCCGCTATCTTGTCAAAAGCAATCTGGTATGCTTCAAAATCAAAATTATAGGCACTTGCAACCATCATGTAGGCATTGGCATTAAAGTCTTTCGGGAACTTATTTAATACTAAACTCAACTCGCGTTGTGCCGTTATAAAATGTTTTTGATCGATTGCGTTCTCCGCTTTACCTAAATGGACTGCAGCAGAAATATATTGTTGCGTGCGTAACAAACTGATCACCATAACCGCTAAGATGCCGAGCGCGAAAAATTTAATCCATTTGGGTATGGGATACTTTATTAAACTTTTTCGGCAATCAGAACATAAATTAATGGCATAGCCAGGCTCGTATACATTTATCTGACAGTTTGCGCACAGGCTTTCGTTAAAATGGCTTTCTGGCGCACTTTCTGTGGAATGATTTTCTTGCATGTGAGATTCGTTAAAGCATTAAAGATAATATTTTTTAACAATTTAGGCCATTAAAACGTATCTAATTTAAAAAGCCTGTTTTTTTTTATTCTATTGCCATAAAATCCATAGTTTTGATTTTTTGATTTACCTATGACTTTAAAACGAAATACACTAATTTTAATACTCGCATTGCTAATTGCTGCCTTTACTTGTTTAAGTTTTTTTATTGCTCGGCATCCCATACTAGATTTTGACATTAGAACTTCGCTATTTATTCAGCAATACCACGCAGACTGGTTGGATAAATTGATGTTGGCCATCAGCTTTTTTGGCGAACTTCCCTATTCATTACTTTCGGTAGTAATAGTGGCGATCATATTTTACTATCAGAAATATAAATGCGAGGGAATATTCATTTCAACAGTTTTATTATCTGGATTAATTATTCTGGGTATAAAAAATGTAATCAACCGTCCTCGCCCTACTGCATTTTACGTACGACTGGTGGAAGTAAACCGGTTTCAAAGCTATCCTAGCGGACATGTACTTTCTTACACGCTCTTTTTTGGGTTCTTAATTATTTTGATGAATACGTTGAAAGATGTGCCCAAGCTAACCAGAAATATAGTAACTTATTTATCAGCATTTTTGATGATCACCATTGCCCCATCCAGAATTTACCTGGGTGCACATTGGTTTACAGATACTGTTGGGGGTTTTCTGCTAGGCCTGATTTGCCTATTCCCACTTTGTTACTTTTATTTTAAAAAGCAAAAAGATTAACACTTTCTTACTGTTCCTCTTTCTTGATGAGTTAAATTTCGGTAATGATAACCGTATTTTATCATAATCATAAAAAAATCTGATAATTTTGCCGCCATGACGAACGATAAACCTAAAGCTTTCCTTTTCGATCTTAATGGAACCATGATTAATGATATGGCTTTCCACAATCGTGCCTGGCATGATATACTTACGCAAGATTTAGGCGCAAGTATCAGCTTCGATGCCGTTAAAAAACAAATGTATGGCAAAAACCAGGATCTGTTGGAACGTGTTTTTGGTGTTGGTCATTTCTCACAGGAACAAATTGATCAGATTTCTATCGAGAAGGAACACCGCTATCAGGCGGCATATAAAAAACATTTATCGTTAATAG
This sequence comes from Pedobacter alluvionis, assembly GCF_003664035.1. Lineage (GTDB taxonomy): Bacteria > Bacteroidota > Bacteroidia > Sphingobacteriales > Sphingobacteriaceae > Pedobacter > Pedobacter alluvionis. The sequence goes on along the minus strand of NZ_RCCK01000010.1, from coordinate 1,590,285 downwards.
CTGGCTTAGGCGATTTTTTCGAAAAAGCAAAACAATCCGGCATTCAAATGGCAATTGGTTCGGCAGCTATTCCTTTCAACATTAATTTCGTTCTTGATAACTTAAATATCCGCTCTTATTTTAAAGCTATAGTAAGTGCTGAAGACGTTGTGAATAGTAAACCAGATCCGGAAACCTTTACCAAAGGGGCTGAAATTTTAGGTATTGAAGCTAAGCAATGTATTGTTTTTGAAGATGCACCAAAAGGTGTTGAAGCCGCCCAAAATGCGGGGATGAAATGTGTTGTACTAACCACCATGCACACCAGGGAAGAATTTTCTGATTACCATAACGTTTTTGCTTTTATAGAAGATTATACTGATCCCATTTTGCAGGATCTTTTCTAAAATAAGTACAGCCTGCATTTCTACAGGCCGTATTTATTTTATGATTATCGGGATATATTGATCCTCAACATGATTATTTGGTAAATTTATAGATAGAACTCGTTTTATACACCTCTCCTGGCTTTAAAACCGTTGACGGAAAAGCAGGTTGATTTGGAGAATCCGGAAAGTGCTGTGTTTCCATTGCAATTGCAGTTCTAAAATCATCTTTAGCACCAGTTTTAAAAGTATTTTTACTCTGCATAAAGTTTCCGCTGTAGAACTGTAAACCTGGCTCCTGCGTATAAATATCCATTATAATACCCGACTTATCTCCTTTAACCGTAGCCGCATGGAACATGCCCATTGCTTTGGTTTTATTAAGCACGTAGTTGTGATCGTAACCTTTACCGAAAGTTAATTGCTCATTTTTATCATTTATACGAGCACCAATAGTTTTTGCGGTGGTGAAATCTAAGGGCGTACCCTTAACCTTTTCCATTTTACCTGTCGGGATTAAAGTAGAATCAACAGGGGTATATTCATCTGCATAAATCTGCACTTTGTGATTCAAAATCTCACCGCTTCCATCGCCATTTAAATTAAAAAATGCATGATTTGTTAAATTTACCACTGTGGTTTTATCTGTTTTAGCTTCATAATCCATTTTCAACTCATTATCATCTGTTAAGGTATAAGTTACCCTAACATCTAAATTACCAGGAAAATTTTCATCGCCATCTTTTGATAGATAATGTAGCATCAAAGTATTGGGATTGGGCTGGCTCGCATCCCAAACTACATATTGATAGCCTTTTTTGCCACCATGAAGGGTATTCTGGCCATTATTGGTAAACAGCGAATAGGTTTTACCTTCAAGCGTAAATTTACCTTTGGCAATTCGGTTGCCATATCGGCCAATAGTTGCGCCAAAATAGGGTTCGGTAGATTTTTCGTAATCACCAACACTTTTAAATCCCACCACCACGTCCACCAGTTTTCCGTCTTTGTTTGGCATCAATAAGCTCACTAAACGTCCGCCGTAATTGGTAAAAATTGCTTCCGCATTGTTCTTATTCTTTAAAGTATACAATGCTGTTTGTTTACCATCAATTTCCTTTTTAAAAGAATCGGGGACTAATTTTACAACTTCAGCAGAATCGCTTTTCAAACTATCTGCTGATGAAGATTTTTTGGTTTCAGATTGGCAGGACGCAAACCCAATTGCAGCCAGAACGCCGAGGCCTGCTAATGATTTTAATTTCATAAAATGGAATATTTGGTTTAGATTTCAATTATAAATATATCACTTAATTTCAAAAATAAAACGATTTAGAATAAGTAAAAAGCATATCTTATAGAATAATTTACCTAAGAAATCAGCAACGATACAATTTGCAGAATTGATAATCACAAAATGTGGAAATCTTAAAATACCGGATCTTAACTTTTAAGGAAACGAAGGCAGTATTTATAATTATTGTTTCACTCCCAACCTTTAATCAGTTTCGCCAAATATTTGCAGCGACGAAAATACTGATCTATAATCATCACTTACAAGCTGGAATATATTAACGAATAGCCATTAAAATCCGCTAAAACTGATTATTATTGTGGCAATCAAAACCAAAATATGAACCAAATCATTTCAACAGATCGTTACGACAAAATGCCATATCGCCGTTGTGGGAACAGTGGCTTAAAATTGCCCGCAATATCACTGGGTTTATGGCATAATTTCGGATATGTAAACGTTTTTGAAAATAGCAAAAATCTCATCTATACTGCTTTTAACAATGGAATTACCCACTTCGATTTAGCCAATAATTATGGCCCACCTCCTGGTTCGGCTGAAGAAGTTTTCGGAAAAATCCTTTATGAAGATTTTAAAGGCTACCGTGACGAAATGATTATTTCGAGCAAAGCGGGATATACCATGTGGGATGGTCCTTATGGTGACTGGGGTTCGAAAAAATACCTGGTTTCTAGCTTAGACCAAAGCTTAAAACGCATGAAACTGGATTATGTAGATATTTTTTACCACCATCGGCCGGATCCTGAAACTCCTTTGGAAGAAACTATGGGCGCTTTAAGTCTTTTAGTTCAACAAGGCAAAGCTTTGTATGTGGGTATTTCAAATTATCAGGCGGAAGAAGCTGCAAAAGCAATTAAAATTTTAAAAGACAACGGTACTCCTTGTTTAATCCACCAGCCGAAATATTCTATGTTTGAACGTTGGGTAGAAAATGGTTTACTTGATGTTTTAGCACAAAATGGTGTGGGTTGTATTCCGTTTTCGCCATTGGCACAAGGTTTACTTACCGATAAATATTTACACGGCATTCCTTCCGATTCGAGAGTTGCTACAAGTGGTATTTTCCTGAAAGAAAGTAATATTACACCAGAGAAATTAGCGATAATTACCAAACTTAATGATGTTGCTAAATCGCGGGGACAAAAATTAGCACATATGGCTTTATCATGGATCCTGAAAGACAACAGGGTAACTACTGTTCTGATTGGCGCCAGTAAACCAGAGCAGATTACCGATTCAATTAAAGCATTAGATAACATTGAATTTAGTGAAACTGAAATCAAATTGATTGATGAGATTTTAGGTTAAAAATCCCAAAAATAACCGTCATCCCGATCCGGTAGCTATCGGATGGAGCATAAGAAAATGGAGAGATCTTTGAACTTGTTAAAAGATTTCTCCAGAGTGATCGAAAGGATGATTATATCCGCTCATACTTTTCAAAACCAAATCAAATTAAAACCGTTTAAGAAATGAATCCTTTACATTTCTTAATCTATGGCAAGAGCCAACAATTCTATTTACAGCGCATTAGCGGCCAATTTATTAATTGCAGTAACCAAATTCATTGCAGGGGCATTTACCAACAGCTCATCAATGATTGCAGAAGGCATTCACTCTACGGTTGACACCAGCAACCAGCTTTTATTGCTCTATGGCTTAAAAAGAAGTATAAAACCACCTGATAAATCCCGCCCATTTGGCTACGGTAAAGAGTTGTATTTCTGGTCGTTTATTGTATCTATCATGATTTTTGGTTTAGGTGGCGTGGTCTCTATTTCGCAAGGGATTGCGCATATCCGTCATCCTGAAATTTTGGGCAATCCAACCTGGAATTATGTGGTATTGGGTTTATCTTTCTTATTTGAGGGTGCCTCTTTGATCATTGCGATGAAGGAATTTAACAAAACACGTAAAGGGTTGCCCTGGTGGAAAGCCATTATTAAAAGCAAAGATCCCTCTGGCTTTTTAGTATTATTTGAGGATGGAGCTGCCGTTTTAGGATTATTGATTGTTTTTATATTTATGGTGTTAAGCCACAATTTAAATCTTCCATTTTTAGATGGACTGGCTTCCGTTTTGGTAGGTACACTCTTAATTTTCGTATCCTTTATATTGGCCAGGGAAAGCCGTAGTTTATTAATGGGCGAAGGTTTAACGCCAGAAACACAGCAGAAGATAAAAGAATTGGCAGAAAATGATCAGGATGTGGTTATGGTAACAAGCATTTTATCCCAATATCAATCGCCAAAGGAAGTATTGCTGGTGCTCATTCTTACGTTTAAAGCAGAATTAAACACCACCGATTTAACCAATGCAATAGACAGGTTGAGGGATAAAATAAAATCAGAATATAACGTGATCAAGTTTGTCATTATTCAACCACAGTCTGCCGACGTACCGGAGAATGATTTTAGTAAGGACATTTGTTTGGAGTAATATTTGTTTTTTTCAGCACAAATGACGTTGAGAGAGACGCAAAGCACTCAAAAAGAGATTTAGGTGTTTTTTTTCACCATTAAGCTGTTAAGATCATTAAGAGTTAAAGTTTGAATAATATCGTCCTTCTGAATTTCTTCAGGAGAACGATATTAAGATAAATTATTTATTAATCTTCAGACATCCAAATTCAGACTTCCCTACCCTAAATTACCTGCAATACAATCTTTCCTCTTGTATGTCCCTGCTCGCTTTCGGTTTGAGCTTGTCTGGCGCTGGTAAAAGGCAAAACTTTTTCTATAATGGGTTTAACTTTACCAGAATCGATCAAAGTGGCCATTTCAGCTAGCTGATCAGGAATTGATTGTGCCATAAAACCGATAAGATGAACGTTTTTCGCCTTTGCTTCTGCCACAAACTCTGGCATTAAAGTGGTAATTACCCTTCCTCCATCTTTTAATATAGTTAACGATTTGAGTTGCGTTTCTCCACCAATGGTATCTATAACCAGATCAACATCACTTAAAGCGGTCTCAAAATCTTCCATTTTATAATCGATTACCTCATCGGCACCTAAGCGCTTCAAAAAATCGATATTAGCGCTTGATGCGGTACCGATTACATAAGCTCCTTTCCATTTTGCAAATTGTACGGCATAGGTTCCTACCCCACCGGCTGCAGCGTGAATCAGTACTTTTTGTCCGGCTTTTAACAAACCATGATCGAATAAGGCTTGCCACGCCGTTAAACCTGCCAAGGGTACTGCGGCAGCTTCAGTATGCCCTATGCTAGTGGGTTTAATGCTAATGATGTTGGCTTTTACCACAATGTATTCGGCATAGGCACCGTTTTTAGTTGGATCTGGCCTGCCATACACTTCATCTCCCTTTCTAAAAGCACTCACTTTTTCGCCTAATGCTTCAATTGTTCCGGAAACATCCCAACCGAGGGTTAAAGGTAATTTTCCTGGAAATTTCTCTTTCCTTTGTCCTTCTCTAATTTTCCAATCCACCGGATTTACGCTGGTTGCATGCACTTTAATCAATACTTCATCTGGTGCTGGCTGGGGAACCGGAATTTCATCTATGGATAAAACTTCTGGTCCGCCAAACTCATGGATTCTAACTGCTTTCATATCGGATATTATTATTTGATGTACACTGTTTTGATATTCACAAACTCATGAATACCGAACATACTTAATTCACGGCCGTAGCCAGATTCATTGATGCCTCCAAAAGGCAATGCTGGATCTGATTTAACACCTTCATTTACAAAACAAGAGCCTGCTGCAAGTTTATTTCGCGCAATATCTTCTGCTAATGCTGCATTTTCGGTAAAAACGGCAGCACCCAGTCCAAAATTGGTATCATTGGCAATGCGGATGGCATCTTCAGTATCTTCTGCGGAGATAATTGCAGCTACCGGACCGAATATTTCTTCATCATAAGCCAATATGCCCTTTTTTACATGGGTTAATATCGTAGGTTGGTAATAGGCATTATCGCCTTCCATACTGGGGATTTCTCCACCCAGAATACATTTTGCACCCTGTTCGATACTCTTTAAAACCTGCTGATGCAATTCATCACGAAGGTCTGCCCTCGCCATTGGTCCTAAATCAGTATCGTTCTGTAAGGGATCGCCAGTTTTTTTACTTGCCATTTCGGCTTTAAAAAGCTGGGTAAATTGCTCCTCAACTTTTTTGACCACAATGAAGCGTTTCGCAGCAATACAGCTTTGCCCGTTATTAATTAACCTGGCTTCCGCACATATTTTGGCCGCCTTTTCCAAATCAGCATCTTCCAAAATTACATAAGGATCGCTCCCACCAAGTTCCAAAACTGTTTTTTTAATTAATTCCCCTGCTTGTTCGGCTACTTTCTTACCGGCTTCGGTGCTTCCTGTAAGCGTTACGGCTTTGATATAGGGGTTTTCGATTACTTTTGGGATGGCTTTACTACTGCAAATCAGTGTTTTAAAAACATTGGCAGGAAAGCCAGCATCCACAATTACTTTTTCTATTTCTATGGCGCAGCCCGTAACACCTGATGAGTGTTTTAAAACACCGCAATTGCCGGCTATTAAAGCTGGCGCAAAAAAGCGAAACACTTGCCAGAAAGGGAAATTCCAGGGCATAATGGCCAATACTACACCAATAGGCTGGAAACTCACATAACTTTTGGTTGCACTGGTTTTTATGATTTGATCGGCTAAAAATTCAGCACCGTTTTTTGCATAATATTCACAAACAGAAGCACATTTGACAACTTCGGCAACACCAGCTTTTAAAGGTTTGCCCATTTCTAACGCCATAAGTTCAGCCAGCTGATCTTTACGTTCGATTAAAAGTTTCGAAACCTGCAGGAGTAGCTTTGAGCGGCTTTGAAAATCGGTTTCCTTATAACTTAACCAAGCCTGATGTACCTGATCAATTTTCTGATCAATTAACGCTTCAGTATCTTCCTGATAAGTTTTTATGATTGCCCCGTTTACAGGGTTTATAGATGAAATGCTCATTTAACAGTAACAAATGAGCATTTAAGATTGTGTTTTTTATTTGAATATATCAACTAAGAAACAATTGGAATCTCAAAATGGAAGGTAGAACCTTCGCCGTACTTACTTTCTACCCATATTTTGCCGTTATGACGGTTAATGATCTCTGCGCTAAGGTATAAACCTATCCCGAAACCCGAAATGGTTTTAGTTTGTTGGCTTTCTACACGATAAAACCGGTCAAAAAGTTTTTCCAGATCATGGGCCTGGATGCCAATGCCATGATCGGTTACAGAAACATTTATTTCATTCTCTATGGTTGCCGATTGAATCAAAACAGTACTGTTCTGATCTGAATATTTTACAGCATTGCTAATCAAATTTGAAATTACAGAGCCAATTTTATCTTTATCTGCGTAAATTAATTTAGCATCTCCCCCTTCAAAATCAATCTGATTAGTGGGATGTATTAATCTTAAATCTTCAACAAGATCATGAATCAGTTTATTGAGATCAAAATGTGATAGATTCAATTGAATTTCTCCTGATTCTAAACGCGCTACATTTAAAAAAGAACTGATTAATGTGCTCATTTTCCGGATTTGCTTTTGCACCTTAGCTAAAGTACTTGTGACAAAAGTATCTGGTAAACTTCGACTCTGCATTAACTGTACGTAAGCACTGATAGAAGTTAATGGCGTTTTCAACTCATGGCTTACCATACTGATAAAATCATTCTTTTGCTGGTCTTCCTTAATGCCAATTAAAATCTGTTCCTGATCTAGTGCTTCACGTTGCAATTCTGTCTCCTTGATTGCCTTTTTTGCCTTCACCATATCAGTAACATCGCTAGCGGTATGAAGAATACAATAAGGGATTCCGGAATCATCCTTAATGGCCCGGTATTCGTAGGTATAATAAGCGGTCTGTAACTTACCATCCCTCATTGTTTCGGCAGGAATAGCGTCACCATTATCCGTAATTCCTGTTAGCAATACATTTTTCAGCATATTAATAAAAGGCTGTCCCTTTAACTCAGGCACTGCATCTTCCAGGGGTTTGCCAATAACAGAGCGATCTTTACCCCAAAAAGAAATCATGGCGTCGTTGGCCATTTCAATTACAATTTGTTCTGAAGTGTATATAGCTGTTGCATCTTTTGATAAGAAAAGAACCTCTAAAAGTTGATCATTACTTAAAACCTTTGAATAACTTTTCATATATGGTAGACTATGCTGATATTTTGATGAATCAAATTGAACTAAGTATCATACAAGTCAGCATTCACAAATGTTTGGTTAGTCTGTTAAATAGTATGTCAAATTGTTGACTTTTATCGCAAAGCGTTAAATTTATCGAGTATTTTCTGTTTAAGAATTCCTGCGGCCTGAGTATATCCTCCATCTGCTCCATCAACAAAATGAATATGGTCATCTTCCAGGTCCCTTACATAACAAGACATTACCGATTCGCCACTTACATAGTAAGCATACAAAATTTCATTGTTTTTTTCAAGCTGGTTAAGGGCTTGCTCCAATGCCAATCGTTGCTTTGCCGTACCGGTAATTACCGTATTTATCCTGCCATCTACCACGAGTGTATCCGACATTTCGACAAGTTGCCTGAGGTATTTTTTACCACGGTCTGTCCGGAAATAAATATATCCGTAAACGTTGATGAACCATGATTTAATGAGTTCAAGAAATTTAATCTTTCCCAGGCGGTGCTTCATCTCTTTACCCAAACTATTAAAGCTTGTTCGGAAAATCAATTTAGGAACAGAAATGGGCTGACGCTTTTCCGGACTTCCGTAAATTTGATCAAGGTGAAGGATTACTTTGCTGAACACGGCTGCCTGTTGCGCTATTTCTGATGCAATAACCACTAAAGTAACCACCTCATCACTGTTTTCGGGTGGTTCAATCTTGTCCCAGCGACATTGCATTCCACTTAAATCAATTTCATCGCTTGCGGTATGATGATCAGCCAACAGGTAATTCTCTCCCTTTATAATTTGTTCGGCATAAGCCAGACCATCACCTAAAACTATGGGTATAGAAAATGTTTCAGCGCTGCTAAATCTACAAATATTAAGGGTATGACCATTTTTATAAATTTCTGCAACGGGTATAATCCCTGTTCTTAAATCGAGGTTAAAATTCAGTAAAGTGTTCTCTTTGTATTTTAACAGTGATTTCATTACATCATCTACAATACCTGGCGGAACAATAAAAGTGGCTCCATCGCCACCAAAAAAGAATGGAACCGAAATATTGGCTTTAAACGCAATATTGAGCACGGCAACAATACTTCCCGTAGCAATAAGATTAACATTCTCGTGCAGCCCCGAATTTACAGCAGCTGTTGAACGCTTGATATCGGTAATGATTACGCACCAGCTTGAAATTACCTTTTCAAATAATTGATTTTTAACCAATAACTGATGTAATGGCATTTTATGAATGGGCAAATTGGAATAAAAATGGTCTTCGCTATCTGGCATAATTCGAATTAATATAACCCAATATACGCATAACAAAAGCTTAAGTTTTTCTAAACCCTCGACTAAATTTTCACATGATTATCCCTGACATTGATTTTATCTTAAACAATGAGGATGGCATATTCGCCAAAACTACATGATTAACGGATATAGAAAAGCAATGGTTACAAGATACATCTATAACAGAAAACCACTAAATGCTTGAACTAATAAAGAATTATAGAATAATTAAGATTGTGCCCGATTTAGATAATTTAAAGTAATAATGAAATTCACCGGAACGGTTTATTTTTTCGATTTCACATACTTTGCCTGATTTACCATATTCATCAGATAAAAAATCACCAATTTTAATGCTATCCAACTGGTTTACATTAATTGAGGCTCTTTTAATAAATGTAGCTGTTTTTTCCATAATGATCGCGGTTTAAAACATTTACGCAATCAAAAACATTTTGGTTTTTGGAATTATAAATAATTATATAAAATTGTATTTTTAATTAGTAATCTGCCATTTCATAAACCAGTTGAACATTTCTTAAAAAAGTTTAACGATACGCTGAAGAAAACACAGCATACAACCATAAAAAAATGCCTCCGGTTTATCGAAGGCATTAAATCTTATGCTGCGTCGTAAATAACAACCTTTTCGAAATAAACTCTGAATTCATCTAAGAAAGCTTTATGCAATGGATGAACCTGGTAAACATCATGCGCAGCCAAATCTTCAAATAATAAAAACAAGCTAAAGGTATAAGTAGTATCTACAACGGCACGCTCAATCTGGGCTGGTATGCCAAGATGAAAAGTTTTAACAACTTCTATGTTTTCTAATGTTTGTAAGCTATTGCGGAAAGCAGTTTTTTGCTCGTCGGTGGTATCGGCTTTAAGCCAGAATAAAACGTGGTGTGCGATCATTATTTTAATTTTTTTCAAATATAATGAAAGCGGGAAAAGATCATTCATCTTTATCCAAAAACACTCTTGGCCTTATTTATGGCTTTTTTTAAGTCTATACCTTTGCCCAAAACACCTTTAAACAAGTCCCCTTCAACTTTTAAACGATCTACAGCATTAAAAATATTGAAGTCTTTCATCTTCAAACCAGGTTTTACTTCATCCCAATGCAAAGGCATGGAAACCGTTGCTCCCACTTTTGGCCGTAAAGAATAAGGTCCGGCGATGGTTGCCCCTGGCCTATTCTGCAAAAAATCGAGGTACATTTTCCCTTTTCGTGCAGCTATCATCCGTTCTAATGACGTATAATCAGGGATCTGTTTATGTACCAGATTTACAATGATTTTAGCGAACATCTGACTCTGATCATAATCGTATTTGGCATTTAAAGGAATGTAAATGTGCATACCGGTAGAGCCTGAGGTTTTACAGTAACTGGGCACCTCAATGGCATCAAGCACTTTTTTGGTTTCAAGGGCAGCCTCAACCACCTGATCGAAAGTGTGTTTATCAGGATCGAGATCGATTACGCAATAATCAGGGTTATCAGGGTGCTGCACGCGGCTAAACCAGGGGTTCATTTCTATACAGCCCAAACTGGCCATCCAGAGTAGGGAAGCTTCATCTGTTCCAACCAGGTATTCCTTTTTTTCGCCTTCGCCATTTTCGTACGGAAAAGTTTCGGCCCAATCCGGCGCTTTTCCTTTTACATCTTTCTGGTAAAAACTAGGGCCATGTATTCCGCCAGGAAAGCGATTTAGCGATTGAGGGCGGTCTTTAAGATAAGGTAAAATGTATTCAGCAACCTGATAATAGTAGTTAAACATATCCCTTTTGGTTACTTTATCCTCTGGCCAATACACTTTGCTCAGGTTGGTAAATTTAAGTTCATGGCCTTTTATTTTTCTCACCTGCGTTTCATCTTTCGGATTCAACAAAGTTTTAGGTTGTTTACCTTCTGGTGCTTTTATTGCCTGTTTATGTGGGTTTTCTTCATTAGCGTCATCAACAATTTTTTCTGTTGGCGCTTCTATTTCTCTTACCACTTCTTTCGCTTTTTTATCATCCCTCATTCCCTGAAAGGAAGGATGACGAAAAACACCGTCTTCGGTTACTTCCGTAAAAGCTACTTCGCAAACCAATTGTGGTTTCAACCAGGTGGATTTGGCCTTTGGTGGATTTGGCCTGAAACGTGAGGGTTTATTTACATCGGGGATACTTTCGAAAGGGCTTTTATCTACTATTATCGGCTTAAACTGCTCCATCATTGTTTTTTGCAGTTTATCCGAAAAGCCGGTACCTACTTTGCCAACATACTGCAATTTTCCTTTTTCATATACACCGAGTAAAAGTGAACTAAAAGATTTGGAGGTATCGGCATTTTTGGTAAAACCAGCTATAACAACCTCCTGGCGTTTGTGCACTTTAATTTTCAACCACTCTTTCGATCTTCGGTCAGGAACATAAGTGCTATCCGTTTTTTTGGCGATGATGCCTTCCAAACCCATCCTTTGAGCGGCATCAAAAAAATCGACACCACTGGCTTTGAAAACTTTCCCTAAACGCAAACGGTCATCATCGGTCGGCAGTACATCATTTAAAATAGCCTGACGCTCATCAAGCGGTATTTCCATCAGGTTTTTGCCCTCATACCAAAGAATATCGAATACATAAAAAACGAGTTCGCCATCAGCTTCACTTCGCCAGTTTTGCAATGAACCGAAATTGGATATGCCTTTGTCGTTCAACACTAAAATTTCCCCGTCCAAAACGGCATTGATTTTCCATTCGTTAAGCAGGTCATAAATGGGATAGAACTTTTCGTTAAATGATTTATTATTCCTCGAAAAGAGTTCTACTTTTCCTTTGTTGATAAATGCTAAGGCCCGGTATCCATCCCATTTTACTTCATATTGCCAGTTTGGATCATTAAATGGCTCATCAACCAATGTGGCCAACATGGGTTTTATGTTTTCAGGCATGGCCGATTTTGGCGCTTTTTTCAGAATGGCTTTTACATCCATGCTTTTATCATCCCCTACTGGTTTTGTTTCTTTTTTAACCTTTGGCCCGGGATTTTTTTTTTCGGGCTTTATTTTTTGCTCTTTTCCTTCTTTCCAAACCTTATCCGACGTCTTCTCCATCTTTTCGATGGTTTTTCCGGAAAGAACCGATTTATCTTCTTTGGTTATATCTTTTGTGGAGGCATAATCATCTTTATGTTTAATGAGCAACCAGCCATTTTCGCCCATGCCATGCGTTTTAACCAGAGCAAATTCGCCATGAAGTTTTTCTCCGTTCAATTTAATTTTCAACGAACCTTCATTTAACTGTTTTAAAAGATGTTTTTCCTGTGCTTTTTTACCTTTTATAGCCTCAATCGGTTCATAGGTACCTTCATCCCACACAATCACGGTTCCTCCACCATATTCGCCCTGCGGGATAATGCCTTCAAAACCTTTATAATCGTAAGGATGGTCTTCTACCATCATGGCCAGGCGTTTAGTTTTCGGGTCGGTTGATGGACCTTTTGGCACCGCCCAACTTTTTAGAACGCCTTCCATTTCGAGTCTGAAATCGTAGTGCAACCTGGATGCATCGTGTTTTTGAATTACAAAATGTAATTTATTACGATCGCTGCTTTTACCCGATTTAGGTTCTGTAGTTTTTGAGAAATCGCGTTTGGAAACATACTTTTTCAAACTCATAATCAATATTTTACTTTTTCAAATAATCTTCAACTGCATCGGCAGAGGTTCCGACTGTTTCTACGGCAGCTTTAAGTTTATCTTTGCTCACGCCAAACTTGTTAGACCAATAATCCAGCTCATAAGCTTCGTCAATGTTGATTCTTGACCGATCAGAACCACCTTTTTTTTGTTTATCATCCATAAATATTCTGATTAGACAGCTATAAAACAGTCCTGTAACGAAAAAGGTTTTAACACCCGTCTTTGCAAACGGGCATTAAAACCTTTAAGAAAATAAAATTTTAAACTTAATCTGTTAGCGCAATAACCATTTCAGGCTCTGTTTCTTCCGCATAAGTGAACCTATTATTGGTAGCATTATAAATAACCTTTAACCATACCAGAAAATAAGGCAGGCTGATGACAGCGGGTGTTTTGTAAAGAAAATATTACTCTTTTCAGTGATGATAGTTAAATACCGAAAACGACCGAATTTGTCAAATAATTATTGCTTTAAAGCCATTTTTCGGGAGTTCAATTTTAGGGATTAACTAAAATTTAAGATTAATACGATTTTTTGAGAATTAACTGACAAAATTTGAAAACCAAAAAGAAAATATTCTGTTTTTATATGGTACTAACCAAAATTATAAAAATGGAAAATCAACTTAATTCGATGAATGCCAGAAAAGAATTTATCGAGATTGCAGACGAACAAGACCGCAACTATTGGGCCGCCAGATTGGGCATAAGCACTGAAACACTTAAATCAGCTGTAAAAGCACTTCACAGCATGGAATTCTCCAAACTGAAAGAATACTTCACGATGGAAAAAATTAAATCAGGAAGTACCTATCAAAGGTTTGTGAATCAATAGTAAAGATTATGTATTATAGAAATCAAGGCAAAAATCCGGTAACGGTCGGTCAATCCAATACAGAATCATCACATTTAATTGATCTGCAACCTGTTAAAAGTATTTTCGACCAAAAAGCAAAAGGTAACAATATAAACCATCCAAAGGCAGGCATTAGAACTTTAACCGCTTTCTTTAATAAAAATGGTTTATCTAACCTGCTTTAAGCTATTTAAAAAAAGATTGGTACAAACTGTTAATGGCGGCGCGACTGAAATCGGGAAAACCATCTGTATAGGTTGCATTTATTCCGTTCGTAATAATAACAAATCCAAACTTTTCTTTGGGATTAAACAACATGGTACTATATAACCCATAAGCAGAGCCGGTATGTCCTTTTAACTTAACCCCGGGTATAAGTTGATCTGCAGTTCTGATGGCCAGGCCATATCCTTCCTCATCTGTTAAGGCCTTTTGCATCATTTTAGCACTTTTTTTGGTGATTATTTTAACACCATTTGATGTGCCATAATTTATATGCATCATCATGTATTTAGCTAAATCTGTAGCCGAAATTTTCATTCCTCCTGTTGGCGAAAAAATCGGTGTGGTATAACCCATCACATAATTGGCAATTTCTTTCCGCCTCGGCGCGTAAGCACCTGGAGAAGGTGTATAAGTTTTGGTATCTGGATGATACTCGTACAAATTCACAAAACGTGTGCTGTCCAAAGAATCTATATAATAACCAGCGTAAAGTCCTAATGGCTTTATAATGTGGTTTTTCACATAATAATCAAAGCGTTCGCCCGACTTCTTCTCAATGATTGCACCAATCAGGTTAAAGTTAAGATTACAATAATCAAATTTGCTTCCCGGGGCATAATCATTATAACATTTGGCCCAATTTGAATTTTTATCGGGATTGATCACATCGAAATTTAAATATCCCTGCGAATCGTTTAAACTGGACGTATGCGACAACGCCATCTTTAAAGTAATTTTCTGATCTGGAAATTTTGGATTTCTGATTTTAAAACCGACCAGATCTCCAAGATCATCATTGAGAGAAATTTTACCTGCTTCTAACAGCTGCATAATAGATGTTGCTGAAAAAGACTTAGATATCGAAGCAATCCTAAAAATATCCTGATCGGTTAAAGGTAGTTTTTTCTCCAAATCTTTTAAACCAAACGAATGGGTATAAATAATCTGGCCATTTTTGACTACCGCTACGGAAGCGCCAACAGCCTGATATTTTTCCATTACGGATTTAAATTCAGCCTCAGCTTTTTCGTTTTGTGCTTTTGATGGCGTGATAAAACCAACGATCAAAAAAAGTGCATAAAAATATTTAAATTTCATAGTCTTGCAGGATATGGAATAAATATAAATGATGTAGCAAAACAAAGGTCTGACGTAGCAAAGAATTTACCTGGCGTCGTTCACTTCAAGCCAATGTCCATCCGGATCCTTAAAATAAATTTGTTTTACGCCGTCAACACGGAGGGTAATTCCATCTTTCTTTCCTGGCCAATCCTCGAAACTGATATTTTTGGCATTCAGCTTTTTTACAAATTCATCAACTGACGGAACACTGAAACACAAGTGTCCGTTTTTATCAAAAGTTTCATTTCCCTTTGCCCCCTGGATTAAATGCAACTGTCCGGCTGGCCCTAAGGTAAACCAGGTATGTCGGTTATCTTTAAAAGGTTCGGGAATCATTTTAAGGTTGAAAACACTTTCGTAAAAAGTAGTGGCTTTGTTTAAATCGGCTACATAAACAGCGATATGATTTAAAATAGCGGGGGTATTTTCTGGTTTATTTTGCGCCATGGCTTTTTGAAATAGGATAGAAAATAAAATGATGGTGGTTAGAAAGACTTTTTTCATGTTTAAATATCAAACTTCTAAAGGAATAATTTTTATATTTTTTTTAATACATTCTCCAATCATTTTTTTTGAGAGGTGCTTCGACTCCGCTCAGCATGACAAAGTGCGTAAAAACGCAAAGGCGCGATCATTATCTCCTGGAGCAATGCAGAGTGGTGAGATCTTTGAACTTGATCATTCTATCCAATAAAGATCCTGAAACAAGTTCAGTATGACGACACGAGTTAATGTATTCATACTAAAAAATCTGCTTCGCAGAGCCTTCAGGTTCTTTGCTGCGCTACCATTGATTCCATTAGAATCGTCGTCATCTCGACTGTAGCGCAGCGCAGTCGAGAGATCTATCTAGACAGATTTCTCGACTGCGTTGCACTCCGCTCGAAAGGACGTTCGTGGGGAATTTTCAGTGTTCTCTGTGCTTCCGTGGCAAAATGAATTTTAATAAAAAAGGTCTTAGCGAGACGCTAAGACCAGTAAATGAGATCTTTGAACTTGATCATTCTATCAAATAAAGATCCTGAAACAAGTTCAGGATGACGACACGAGTTAATGTATCTATGTAAACAGATTTAGTTTCGCTGAGCAGTTCGTAGTTCTCGACTGCGTTGCACTCAAGTCAAAAATGATCGCGGGGATTTTCCGTGTTCTCTGTGCTTCCGTCGAAAAAATTAATTGCAATAAAAAAAGGTCTTAGCGAGACGCTAAGACCAGTAAAGTAGGCTAAAACCTGCAAAAAAGAAAAAGATTCTTCGCTGCGCTCAGAATGACAAATCATCTTACTTCGCTAAACTTTCAAATTCTTCTTCAGTCAATTCAATTTCTGCGGCTTTTAAATTTTCTTTTAAATGTTCTACAGATTTTGTTCCAGGAATTAAAAGGATATTTGATGATCTTTTTAATAACCAGGCTAAAGCAATCTGCGCGGTTGTAGCGTTATGTGTATCGGCAATTGCTTTAATCTTATCGGCTAACTTATGCGGACCAGAAGCTAACGGAAACCATGGAATGAAAGCCAGACCCTGTTCTGCTGTAAAATCCAAAACACCCTCCCACTGCCTGTTGCTAAGGTTATATAAATTTTGAACCGAAACTATCGGAAGAATGTCTTGCACCTGCTTAATCTGATCGATGGTTACTTCTGATAAGCCAACATTTTTTATTTTACCTTCTTTCACGGCTTCTACCACAGGCGCCAGGGTTTTGGCGACATCCACATTGGGATCAATGCGGTGCAGTTGCCATAAATCGATTGAATCTACTTTTAAACGCTGTAAACTTCCTTCAATATCCTGTCTGATTTTTTCTGGTGCACCATTAGGCACCCAATTGTTTGGACCTGGTCGATCAAAACCGCCTTTAGTGGCTATAAAAAGACCTTTTTGAAAAGGTGATAAAGCATCGGCAATAAGCGTCTCGTTAAATTTTGGTCCATAAGCCTCCGCTGTATCAATAAAATTAACGCCATTCGCCACTGCTTCGCGCAAAACCGTGATTGCATTTTCGCGGTTTTCTACTTCGCCAAAAACACCATTTCCGGTTAATTGCATTGCGCCATAGCCTAAGCGGTTAACTTCTAATTCGCCAAATTTAAATGTAGTTTTTTCCATTTTATTTCAGATATGATGATAAATTCAATGATAAAGATAACCGCAGGCAGATGTCATTGTTTGCAAAATGAATTTTATGATAAATAAATGAACAAAGGGTAAAAACCTGCTCTTGTGTTTGCGCACTTCAGAAACGAGCGTTAGCCACTATAAAGATTCTTCGCTGTGCTACATTGACAGCCCTAAGAGAAAGATCGTCATTGCTTTGTCGGCTGAAAGGGCCTCCTCGCAATGACGATACCGAAAGGTATTTAACGCTGGATAGAAACGAGCGTTAGCAGCTAAAGATTCTTCGCTGCGCTCAGAATGACAAAAAAGAAAAAAGCTGCCCCGATTTGGAACAGCTTAACTTATAAGGATAATAATGAAATGAGTTTATATGAATTTAACTATCTCCATCCGCCACCCAGAGCATGATAAATATCTACTACAGCATTTAACTGTTGTTTTTTAGTTTCGATCAGCTCTAACTTCGATTGTAATGCATCGCGTTGGGTCATCAATACCTCAAAATAATCGGCTCTGGCAGATTTAAACAAATCGTTCGAAATATCAATCGACTGTGTAAGTGCAGCAACCTGTTTTGACTTCAGATCATAACTTTTCTGTAGATTGCTAATTTTTGATAACTGATTGGCAACTTCAATGTAACCATTTAAAATGGTTTTTTCATAATCAAAAACTGCCTGCAACTGTTTGGCATTTGCTGTTAAATATTCTGCCTTTATCGCATTTTTATTGATTAGTGGCCCGGCTAAATCTCCGGCTAAAGAATAAATTAAAGATTCTGGTGTTCTTAATAAATATGAAGGATTAAAAGCCTGATAACCAATTGCAGCGGAGATACCCAATGATGGATAGAACTGTGCTTTAGCTACCTTAACATCTAATTTAGCAGCGGCTAGTTCATACTCCGCCTGTTTAATATCCGGACGGTTAGCCAATAGCTGTGAAGGTAAACCTGTTTGTACAGTTGGCGGAACCAAATCTGTAAAATTAGATTTGTCTCTGACGATCGGTTGAGGATAACGGCCTAACAGGAAGTTAATTTTATTCTCCGTTTCGGTAATGTTCTGCTGAATATCAAATTCTAAACTTTTTGAGCTTAGCACTTCTGCCTCAAATTTACGCACCGCAAGTTCATTAACCCTTGAAGCCTGTTTCTGGATTTTCATCAGCTCCAAAGCATTGCTCTGCAGTTCGATATTCTTTTTTACCGTTTCTAACTGGTTATCGGCCGCTAATAACTCATAATACGAATTGGCTACCTCGGCAATTAAATTGGTAATTACGAAATTCTTACCTTCTACTGTCGAAAGGTAGTGGCTAATGGCCGCTTTTTTAGAATTACGCAGTTTATGCCAGATATCCGCTTCCCAATTGGCCTGTAAACCGAAGTGATAATCAGGCAGTACTTCTGGCACACCTTTGCCTGGCGTAATTTCTGTAGAAGCATCGCCGGCACCCGAACTGGTATAACGGCCCACTTTATCAAATCCGGCACCAGCGCCATAGGTTACGCTTGGTAAGAGTTCTCCTTTTCTGGCCTTGATTTCATTTTTGGCAATTTCAATATCCTGAAGGGTAATATTTAGCTCCTGGTTATTTTTAAGTGCAGTATCAATCAGGTTGATCAGGTTAGGATCTGTAAAAAAGTTACGCCATTGAATACCAGCTGTACTTACTGTATCCTGTGAGCCATTAAAGCTCACAGGTACATTTTTATTTTCGGCACGTTGGGCTACTTCCGGTAGCTTACAGGCGGTATATGCTGCGCATATTAACACCAATCCAAGGCCTTTATAAAGATTATTCTTAAACATTATTCTCAATTTCTTCAGTTAACGGATGTTCTTCTTCAATTTTGATGAGCTTGTGTTTAGCTGCAATTGTTCCGAATATATAATATAACCCAGGGATCACGATTACACCGAAAATGGTACCGAAAAGCATACCACCCGCAGCAGCCGAACCAATGGTACGGTTACCGATCTTACCAGGCCCTGTTGCAATCATCAAGGGGATCAAACCTGCGATAAAGGCAAAAGAGGTCATTAAAATCGGACGGAAACGCACACTTGCACCTTCCATTGCCGCTTTAAGCACTGTTGCTCCCTGACTTTGGCGCTGCGTAGCAAATTCCACAATCAGCACCGCATTTTTACCCAATAACCCGATCAACATTACCATGGCCACCTGTGCATAAATGTTGTTTTCCAGTCCCAATAATTTAAGGAAGAGGAATGCGCCAAAAATACCGGCCGGTAAAGAAAGGATTACTGAAAGTGGTAAAATGAAACTTTCATACTGCGCGGCCAAAACCAGGTACACGAAACCTAAACAGATCAGGAAAATGTAAATGGCCTCGTTGCCTCTTGATACCTCATCTTTAGAAATACCTGCCCAATCGATACCAAATCCCCTTGGCAAAGTTTTCTTGGCTACTTCAGTAATGGCTTTAATGGCCTCACCCGAGCTATAACCTGGAGCAGATTGTCCGCTGATCTCTGAAGCATTGTACATATTGTGTCTGGTAATCTCCGATAAACCATAAACTTTACGCATTTTAATGAAGGCCGAAAAAGGCACCATCTCATCCCGGTCATTTTTAACCGATAGTTTTAAGATATCCTCTGGTAAAGCCCTGTATTGAGGCAAGGCCTGTACGATTACCTTGTACTGGTGGTCATATTTAATAAAGCTGGTTTCGTAATTACTCCCTACAAATGTTGACAGGGTATTCATCGCATTATCAATACTTACTCCTTTTTGTTGCGCAATGTCGTTATCAACATCCAGCATGTATTGCGGGAAACTCGCACTATAGAAAGTAAATACGGATGAAAGCTCTTTACGTTTATTCAGCTCACGTACAAAATCTTTGGCAACGGTTTCCATTTTTTTGTAATCGCCACTACCTGCTTTATCCAATAAACGAAGCTCGAAACCGCCTGCTGCACCATAACCCGGAACTGCTGGTGGCTGGAAAAATTCGATGGTTGCACCAGGGATAGATTTTGATTTCTCTTCAAGCTCTTCAATAATTTCTGCTGCTGAATGTTTACGATCGCTCCAATCTTTCAGGTTAATTAAACAGGTACCCGAGTTCGATCCTGTACCTTCGGTAAGGATTTCATATCCTGCCAATGATGAAACTGATTTTACACCGTCAATGTCTTCACACATGCTCTGCAGCTTCTCAGCAATCTGGTCGGTACGTTCCAAAGTAGATCCCGGAGGCGTTTGGATAATGGCATACACCATCCCCTGATCTTCGTTAGGAATAAATCCTGATGGTACACTTCCACTTAATCCCCAAACACCCAAACAAAAGGCAACTAATATACCAAAGGTTAATATCCTTCGGCTTACCACTTTGCTCAATACCAGTTCATATTTACCGGAAAGTTTGTTAAAACCATTATTAAAACCATCAAGGAAACGGTCGATCATGGTTTTCTTTTTGGTTGAACCGTGATTGTTCTTCAACATAATGGCACATAATGCCGGTGTAAGCGTTAAAGCCACAATACCCGAAAGAATGATTGCCGTTGCCATGGTAATAGAGAACTGACGGTAGAAAATACCCACCGGACCAGACATAAATGCTACCGGAATAAATACCGATGCCATCAGGAAAGTAATCGCAATAATTGCTCCGCCAATCTCTTTCATGGCCTGTTGTGTAGCTTTGAGTACCGAAAGGTGCCTGTCATGCTCCATCTTGGCGTGTACTGCCTCAATTACCACAATCGCATCATCTACCACTACCCCAATGGCCAATACTAAAGCAAATAGGGTAATTAAGTTGAGTGTAATGCCGAAGAACTGCATAAACACAAAGGTTCCGATTAAGGATACCGGTACAGCAATGGCTGGAATAAGGGTTGAACGCCAATCGCCAAGGAATAAGAATACCACTAAACCCACCAGTATAAAAGCCTCCACCAAAGTGTGGATTACCTTTTCTATAGATGCGTCCAGGAATTTGGAAACGTCGTAACTAATTTCGTAATCTAAACCTTTAGGAAATGAAGCCGATTTAATCTCGGCCATTTTAGCCTTAACATCTTTAATAACCTGACTGGCGTTACTGCCGTAAGATTGTTTTAAAACGATCGCAGCAGATGCCTTACCGTTTAAGGTAGAGTATAAATTGTAAGCAGAAGCACTAAAATCTACATCAGCGATATCTTTTAAGCGAAGCAATTCTCCATTGGGAGTTGCCCTTACCACGATGTTTTCATATCCTTCTTTGGTATTAAAACGACCTGAATATTTTAACACATATTCAAAAGCCTGCGAACGCTTACCCGAACTCTCTCCTGTTTTACCTGGAGAGGCTTCTAAACTCTGTTCGTCAAGCGACTTCATTACGTCATCTACAGAAATTTTATAGGCCTGCATACGGTCTGGTTTTAACCAGATACGCATGGCATAATCCCTATCTCCCAAAATATCGGCAAAACCTACACCATCAACCCTTTTTAGCTCGGAAAGCAAGTTGATATCGGCATAGTTATACAGGAAGTTTTGATTCATTTTAGGGTCTTTACTGTACAAGTTGATGTACATCAACATGTTCGACTCTTCACGGGTAATTTTAACCCCTTCGCGAACCACTAAAGGTGGAAGTTTATTGGTAACGGCCGCTACACGGTTCTGTACGTTAAGCGAGGCCTGATTGGGATCGGTACCCAGGTTAAATACTACCTGAATTGATGCTTCACCATCATTACCTGCATCAGAAGCAATATATTTCATTCCCGGTACACCGTTAAGTGCACGCTCTAGCGGAATAACCACCGATTTAATCAACAATTCGTTGTTTGCCCCGGGGTACTCTGCCGTAATATTTACTTTAGGCGGTGAAATGGATGGGAATTGTGTTACCGGCAGGTAGCTGATGGCCAGCACCCCGAGAAACACAATAATAAGCGATATTACGATAGAAAGGACGGGCCTTTGTATGAATTTACTAAACATAAAATAAGTATGGAGGGGTTTAGATTATTCTGTTTTCAATCTCAATTGTTTCATCACATCCTGAGGCTGCTGGAATTTAAAGGCAATTTTATCATCGTCTTTAACTTTCTGTACACCTTCAAGTAAGATCTTATCTTCTATTGTGATGCCGTCGCCGATGATGTATAAATCCGGCAGCTCGCCTGCAATGGTAATGGCCCTGGAGTGTACCTTATTGCTTTTATCAATTACGAAAACATAAGTTTTATCCTGGATGTCGTAAGTTGCTTTCTGTGGAATAACAATGGCATTTTTTAAAGGAACAACCATCTGGATTTTACCTGTTTCGCCGTTTCTTAGTAAATTATCGGAATTGTTGAACCTTGCCCTGAATGCAATGTTCCCAGTTTCGTTATCAAATTCACTTTCGATCACCTCAACTTTACCCTTCGATTTTAGCAACTCGTTATTGGCCAGTAATAAACTTACTTCCTGCTGCCCTTTTGCCTTTGCAGCGCTCTGGTAGTTTAAATATTCCGGCTCCGATACGTTGAAGTAAGCAAAAACCTGGCTATTGTCTGACAGGCTGGTTAACAAAGCACCTTCATCAACCAAACTACCCAGTTTTAAAGGAATACGGTCGATGGTGCCATCAAATGGCGCTCTGATTTCGGTGTTAGACAAATGGAATTTAGCCAAAGAAGTTTCGGCATTAGCCGATTGCAGTTTGGCTTTGGCCATAGCAAGCTCATTTTTAGAAACGATATTTTTATCTGACAGTAATTTGGTGTTTTCCAGTTCAATTTCTGCCGATTTAGTTTCAGCCTGTGCTTTTAGCAACTCAGATTGAGCTGCCTTAGGCATAATCTTAAACAACAGCTGACCTGCTTTTACATGCTGGCCTTCATCTACATAAATATTTTGGAGATAACCCTTTTCCTGGGCCCTAACTTCTATGTTCCGAACGGATTTAATCTGCGAAACATATTCTTTGGTAAAGGAAGTATCCATCCTTAACGGCGTGGTTACTGCATAAGTAGCTACTTCTTCCTTTTCTTCTTTCTTCGAGGTGCAACCTGTTACGTAAAGCAAAGTACACAAGCCTAAGCACATGAGAACTCTTTTCATTTTTTTTCGTTAATGGTTTTAATCTGATTTATTTTTTTCTTTAATTAGTTTTCATTGGCAATCAATTTATAATGAAAAGCTATCTACGACCGGTTTGCAGATACTTAATTGATTTCAATAAATTGTGGTTACGCAATGATTTAATTCGAAGGCGAAATAAATACAGATTTATGAAGTTATAATGAAGTTGAACTTCAGGTTTCCATTCTGAAAATCATGGTTTAGCACATAAAAAGGTGATTTATAACTGCAAACAGCATATTTAGGGTACTTTTTTAACTAATAAAGCAATTAATGATTCCTTTAGATGAAGAAATTGGCATTTTCCCTAAAAAAACGCTTGTTTTTATTGTAATTGAATATTTGCTGTATAGTGAAGAAAAAGGTTTTATGACTGTTGAACTACATGAAATGAATTAATCAATTGGAAAAAGCGGGCCAGGTCTAGTTTATTATCGCCGGGCGCTCCCCTCCGCACATCTGCTATCCGGGAGCCAGCATTTATCAGTTTGATGAAGATGACATATCAGAAATCGGTTACGAGGATATGAAGCAATTACCCTCACGAAATCCTTTTTGGATATCCGCAGCTTTACCTTCGTCATTTAACAAACAGTTGAAATAAAACAACACCAGTCAACATAAAAAAATTAAGTCATTAAAAATAAAATACTTAGCAACAAATATTATATTATTTTAAACGATAATTATCCGGCACCGTAGGCAAGCATTACCTTTGCAAAAAATACCATAATGAACAATACCCAATCAAAAGCGCTAGAACTTGTTGTAGGCATTATAAAAGATACCATTGGCGATATTAAAATTGAACAAACTTCTGCAAGCTCCGTTACCCTAAAAGACGGTAACGCCACTATACAATTAACACAACAGGCAGGTGAAAGTGCAGATAAAGAAACGGTTGTAATCCTGGACCCGAAAGACATTATTTACAGCGAAGACCTTCTTCCGGAGCTAAATGACCTCACTTCGGTTACGGTAATTATAAACGGTTTGGATATAGAAACACACCTTGTTTTTCAAGCGGTAAGAGATTGTTTTGATCAGATCAGCAACAGTTACGAATTTTTGAAAATCTTTGAAAAAGACGTGATCAGAATAAAAAGCGGATTTAAATTTGGAAGCCATGCTTTTGTACTCAATGTACTGAATGAAAAAGACCAGATTTCTATCAGTGCAGAATTTGCAGCGTCATTTGATGCAGCGGTTAGAAAAACAGTTGAAACAGATGTAATCAAGGTACAAAAAGCCATTAATAAAATGGTTAAAGAAGACGGTGCGTTTTAATTGTCCGCTTTTTAAATAAAAACAACAAATATTTCGATAGCCCTCTGCCAAAAGCATGGGGCTATCGAAACCCGGTTGTTTTATACGTTCATCAGGATAGGCATGTTTATCCATCAATAACCGACGAGGTAGTGATTAGTTTTTTAGGGTATTGAAAAGCGATAATATGTTGCTGTAAATTCATTAAACCGTTGTCCAGCCATCTGCATCTGCCTGAGGCTTTGGTTTTGCTTTAGGCCTGTTTGCCAATTGTCGGATCCTGGCAACCTGTAAACGTGCTAATTCTGCTTCCTCATTTGTAATTCTGGCAGCATGCTTTATATACTCAGGATCAGTTTTATCTTTAAATGTAGCCTGTTCTGCTTTTCTGGAGGCAATAGAAGTTTGTAACCGACCAATATCATCAAGCACCTCTCCGTTCTTGTTTTCATTAATCACTCTGGTCACTTCAGTTCTAACAGCTGGCATGCTTCCATCTACTTTATCACCATGCAAACTGCTTTTTGTTGTTAAGTTCCGTTGCACAATACCTGCAAATAAAGATTGATGGCCTCCTGACATGTTTTTAGCTAACTGAACTGGGTGATTTTCAATTTGATGGGCTGTACTCATTCCCTTCGCTCCCATTACATCGGCCTCATGTTCTAATCCCTTGTCATCATTTACATTTACTTCGCCTTTTAGCTGCAAGGTAGCTTTTACCCTTCCCTGTTTTTGCTGTACCACGTGCCAGGCTTCGTGAGGCAGGTGTTTCTCCTGTCCGGGCGCTATGTGAATATTTGTTCCCTGTGCATAAGCGTGGGCCTGTAGCTGTGCGGGCTGATTTGAATTATAGTGTACGTTTACATCGTCCATTGATAAGCCAGAAAGGTTTTCTATACCGTTTTTCAGGTTATCGGGTAACTTGCCACCGGTGCCTTTTTTCTGAACAGGATGTGCCTGCTGCTGAACATAGTCATCAGCTCCACTTTGCAATTTCAGTTGTGCAACTGCCTGAGGCCGTTTATCGTCAAATTTAAAAATAGCCTTATTATGGCTTTTTTTAGGCAAATTGGAGGAAACAGATTCGTTTTTATGCTCCTGAGCATTGTCTTTGTAGATATTCATCCTGTAAGCTTTAATTTGTAATGAAAACGGTTTTATTTTCTTTTTTAAATTCCCTTTTAATCCCTGCCAGGAGCTCTTGCTGGTTTACCAGGGTATCGTTTCTAGTAATGGCCGATAAGGCACAATAGCGCAATACGTTAATAATTGCTCCACCTGCCAGTTGGTACTCTTCGGCAATAGCTTCCAGGTTAATACTTTCATCAAGTTTGCAAACACCTGAAAAAGCTTTCTGCCAAAGTTGATAACGTTCTTGAACAGAGGGCATGGTAAAGTGAATAGCAGATTGGAACCTACGCGAAAAAGCTTCATCCATATTGGCCTTGAGGTTGGTAGCCAGGATAACTACGCCAGGAAAATCTTCAATTCGTTGTAAAAGGTAGGCTGTTTGCTGGTTGGCATGCCTGTCGTTAGCCGAGTCGGCCTGGGTACGCTTTCCGAAAAGGGCATCAGCTTCATCAAAAAACAGGATCCAGTTTTGGTGCTGTGCCACATCAAATATTTTCGAAAGATTCTTTTCGGTTTCTCCGATGTATTTGGAAACGATCATGGACAGATCTATTTTATATACTTCACGCCCGGTTGTTTTACCGATTAAAGTAGCCATTAAGGTTTTACCTGTACCGGGAGGACCATAAAATAATGCCCTGTAACCTGGTTTCAGTTTTTTGGCTAATCCCCAATCTTCCATCAGGGTGTGGCCATGCGATAACCAGGCAGTAATTTCATTAATCTGTGTAAGCACCAAATGATTGAGCACTACATCTTCCCACTCCATCGCCGTACTGATTTTTTGAGCGGGAAATGAAGCACTGTTTTCGGCCATCAGTTTCTTTCCGGTAAGGAAATAATTAAACCAGCTTCTGCTTAAACTCAGCTGCCCGCTTAACCATGGCAAATGACTTTCTGTTTCGGTAAGGATAAGTACATCTTCCTTATAAAGAATATTTTCTTTTCCGAGTAGCTCCATGAGCTTGTAGCGCATTTCCGGATGCTTAACGGTAAGTAAAAAACAAAGGGTTTCGCCAGTAGGTAAAAAACCATTATAATCTTTAGTCGTTAATCCTCCAAATTCGGTAAAACCTCTGTCGTGCATTTGATTTTTGGTAAAAAAAGTATCAAGAATTTCAGGACGCAGGTGTGGTGCCATGCTGAGTGCAATGGCAAGCCTTGCGTAAATATCCAGGTTCCATTTTTCAACCATATCGGCATAAGGGCTATCACTAAGTGAAAGATTGGGCAAAGGAATTTCCATCCAGTCTTTTTCGTGCCCCTCTTGCAAAAAATAAGTGGCCATACATTGGGCAATTACCGCTTCTAACCAATCAAGTTCTTGTCTAAGTACCGTTAAAGCATTGTTATTCTCCATATTGGTTAAATAGTTTTTCTACATCATCGAGGTTTGCATCCGCCCATTTAAAATAAAGCAGAGCGGTATTTGGGTTCAGTTCGTTTGGAGCAAGGAGATCGAGTATATTGCCTTGCGAGTAAGCACTCTGATCGTTAACATAGTGATGGTCGTAATGAAAATCGTATTCGTAAAAGCCCAGTGCCCATTCGTTGTACCCACGCCATTGGGCAATGAGCTCTGAAACTAAAGTTTCGACCTTTTCTTCCCTTACCACCAGTTTTTTAGCTTTATAAAAAGAGGGTTTTCGTCTTTCTTCGCGGTGATAAAATTCTATGTCTTTAGATTGAATGGTCTTTGAAGAATGATGACCAAAGAGATCAACCAAACCGAAATTTTCTTCATCTGTTGCAATTTCGAGTTCAGCTAAATCTGCACCCGAAACTGCAAGTGTCCAATCGTTGGTAGTCGCAACTTCGGTAACCACATAAACTTCCCTGAACGAATAATAAGTTTGTGTAAGCCTGATAATTAAGGCTTGCTGAATATCATTCCAGTTGAGCATCCGGATCGATTCGGGCTCATTTGCCTTAAAAATGAAACTACCCTTTTCTGCGAAAGCAAGAATTTGTTTACTAAACTCAAATTCACCAGCTATAGGGGCACGACCACTTCCACGACCTGAATAAGGTTTGGTTACGCCATCATTAAAACTCCACCCTGTAGGATTTAGCTTATTATTATACCCAATTTCTATATCCTGAAGTTCGATAACCTTGTTGCGAAAAATGTTTCCAAGTACGATCATTTGCCCATTTCTGATCTGGAAGAAATCACCGGGTAAAACAGACTGGCCTAATGGCGCTACAGGGATAAAGCCGCCGCTACGCCTATAAAAATTCTGGTAAAAATTCATGTACACATTTTCCATATCGAAAAGGATATATAATCCACCGTTTCAATATAAAAGAAACGGTGGATTAGCATTTAAATTTAACAAATTAAGAAGCTAAAGCTGCTGCATTGGCTGCCGCCAAACCAGATTGAAGCGATTTAAGTTTAACCTGTGCTGTATTGAGGCTCGCTTTTGCCATATTTAATTGTTTAGCAGCGGTAAAATTAGCTTTTTCTGCTAACGTATAATTCTTTTTGGCAACGGCATAGGCCTGGTAAAAAAGTTGCTGAAGAGAAGCCAGTCCATCGGCGTTAGCGTATCCGGTAATCATTTCGGTAAAGCCTATAGATTGCGTGTACTCCAACCCTATTGTTGTTTCTGCCTCCATTTCGGTAGCTTGTGCCACAAAGGCACTCTGTAAAGCCACCAGGGTTAAGGCCACTGCATTGTTGGCATCTGCACCTGCAATCGTAACCATGCTCACCAATTCGTCAGAAATTAATGGGTTTAGTGCTTTTTTCCTTACAATAACATTTGCCAGTTTATTAATTACTTCCGCGCTATAAATCAGTTTATTAATCACCGTATTTATTTTTGCGGTCAGAAATTTGGTCTGTACATTAGCCTCAACCATTTCGTTAAAAGCAATTTTAGAGTTGCTTTGGAGGTCGGCAGCACTTTGCACCAGCTGATCGATCAAAATCTTATTGTTGTAGGCTTGTGTTTTATTATTAGTGGCAGTGGCTAAAAAGCCCTGTAAATCATTAGACTTTGTGGTTAATGCATTAACAATAGACTGATATTGTGCTACATTTCCCTGCGCATCCATCACCTGGATGGTTAAGGCATCAAGTTCGTTTTTTTTACGCTCGGTAACCCCATATTTCCTATAGCGTTCGAGAATAGGTGCAGTTATATTTTTTGTTGGCGTTTTCATGATGTATATAATTTAATGATCCGTTAATACTTAAAATATTCTGTTTTATCCATTTCAGACAGGGCATTTACAAAATCGTCTGCATTTTCTGCAGCTGCTGTTGAATAAGAAAGCGCTACAGGGAGATACTGGTCGCCCTTAATTAACCTGTTACCAAAATTATCAGTCGCATCAGGGCCAATAAAAGCAATCCACTGTACTGCAACATCAGTTGTTTTATCTGTATTTTTTCTTGCCACGATATAACTATCTGCATACACCTGTTCCGCAATCGCCACGTTAAACAGGAAGCCCGGTTTGGCAACTGTTTCGTCCGATATAGAATGTGCCATTTTGTCTTTCTGCGCCGTTAGTTTATGGAATTGTTTCACATTGGCATCATGGCTTTTTTGCAGTTCCTTTAACTGCGCAGTAATTGTTTTTTGGTTTACAACCAACGATTTTTGCTTTTCTGCATCCTCTTCGCTAACAGGCGCATCTTTTTTAGTATTGGCTGTAACTTGTTCATTCAGCTTGCTTAGTTCGGTTTCCAATAAACCTATTTTAAGTTCGTTGGTATAGTTTTCTTCCTGCAAAGCAGCAATTACAGGATCAAGTGCGATGGTAATTTCTTCCATTAATGGAAGTTCACTTTTAACCAAAAAATCAAGCGATTCGACGGTGAGTAAGCGATCGGAAGCATTTGCACTGAAAGGCAAAAACATGCAACGGTATTCTATATCAAGATCTGGGTTTTCTTCCGTTTCGAAAGTCATCAAATATGTAAAATCAACAATAGCATTATCATCTGCCGTACCAATTGAGTTTTTAAGCTGGTCGTTTTTAGCCGCTAATGCAAGGCGACGTTCGTTATCGGTCAAGTTTTTATCATCATAAGCCACAACCTTAATCGTTTTGCCAGCTACCGGCTGTAGTTCGGTAGTTAGGGTAAATACCTGAGATGGCGCTGATAAATAATCGTCGTAACAATTGGTTTTTCTTTTATAATCGTCTGTAAAAATGGCCATTACGAATACCACATAATCTTCTCCCAGTCCAATTGGCTTATTGTCTGAATCGGTTACAGGTGGTTTATCCCCATCCTTAATGTTATAGTAAACATCAACCTTTTGGCTTACCGGTGAAGTGCTTACAGGCGTTACCTTAATAACCTCACTATTGCCTAATGACAGGATATTTTCTGCATTAGAAATAGAAAAAGTTTGTTTTTTAGCATCCTTAACCACCATGATGTAATACTTTTCTACCGGGTACATCGGGTTTTCATCTGTCTTACCGCTTGGAAACGGGCTTTCAATCAGGTCAAAATTTACCGTAAAACTAAGCGGGTTATCGGTATTGGTTTCTACATTCAGGTTCAGGTTTAATTCCTTGTTGGTAAGTGCATAGGCAGATTTAGTAGCATTATAAGAGATATTGATCATTTCTAATGCACCTTCATCCAGTTTTTCAGTCGACCGTACTGCAGCGATTGCAGTGCTATCCGTTACAATATTCTGGGTAGCAGTATTAAAATCGGCGGTTGTAATTTTCAGTACCGAACTCATCAGGCCATTAGTGGCTTTGGCCATATCAAGCACGGTTGACGCAGATACTTCTGCAGTAAGTGTAGAAGCTTCCATAGCCATTTGAGAGGTTACTTCTGCGTCGTAAGCGGTTTCGTTTATTAGCTTACTGGCCTCTCTTGCCAGCATATAAATACTACTGTCAAAATCTGCGGCATTTAAAATGCTGTAAATACTACCCATATCGCCAGCCAGGCGAACAATTGAATTGGTTGCAATCTGTACATTGGATGCAGAAACCGCTATATTGGTTGTAGATTGTTTAACAAACTGATTGGCCTGTGTGGCAGTGCCCAAAAGGTTTACCAGAACGTTATTATCCTTAGTGGCCTGGTTTTGTGTGGCCGTTTTGGATTGGTAAGTATCTGTTGCTATAGCTAGGTTCTGTTCTGCAGCAATGGTAGCACCCTCTGCATGGTAAAGGGTAAACATTGCTGCATTTACCTGCGAATAAAGGTCTTGTTCTTCGATATCCAGACTCTGCAAAGAGTTTACGATAGCTGAATGTAGGTTTTCATTGTAAGAATTCATAATTTCTATCTTAGTTCGTTAAATTGATTTAATGTTTAATGTAGGTTCAAAATCATAAGCACTAGCTACTATCCAGATGGTAAACCAGTTGATCTGCGTTTATTCTTTCCATATTAATAAGACCAGTTTACGTGAAGTGGTTTATCCATCCATGGATGTTTAATGATTGAGAATGAAAACGGAGACCTGTGAATTAAAAGATCGTACGGCCGTTTATCTACCGTTAACTCCCATCGCTCTTCTCTTTCGGCAAGTAATCCATCCCTTACCAACCAATTGCCTCTAAAACCATCTATTGAAGAGCTACCAATGGCTGACCAATGGCCAATTACGGCTGTTATTAATCCATCTATGACTTGTTTATTTTCTGTTGAAATGCTGATTCCTTCCATTACTGGTCGAACC
Organism: Pedobacter alluvionis; assembly: GCF_003664035.1. Lineage (GTDB taxonomy): Bacteria > Bacteroidota > Bacteroidia > Sphingobacteriales > Sphingobacteriaceae > Pedobacter > Pedobacter alluvionis. The sequence goes on along the minus strand of NZ_RCCK01000010.1, from coordinate 1,558,975 downwards.
AGCGGTATCCCGGATAAAATTTTATTGAGCGGCAAAAAGGATTCTTCAGTATGTCCTTGTCCGGTTACGATGTACTGCAGGTAATGCGCAGCCTGTAGCTGGCTTTCGACATTAATAAATTTACGATCGCGTGTAAGGCCTAGCCGTTCAAAAAGTATGGCTATGTAACTGTTAACGATAACCAGTCCAGCATTTTTAACACTTATTGCTCCTTTTAAGTTATCGGCTTTTTCTTTCATCATAATGGGTTTAACTAGTTTTACATGCATTATTTTAGGATTTTCATTATTGGGTTCATCAGCATAACGATCCTGAACAATCAGCGATTCGAGCGCCAATTGCAATAGTGGTGGCAGGGCTTGCTTGTGCGCCCCCATCTGGCTTATAAATGCTGCTTTAGGAACCGTCCTCTTGCCGCACAACTCCCAGATCAGTTCGTTCCAGATGTTTTCAGCAGCAATTAACTTCCAATTGCCCGAAATCCATGCTGTGGTTACTTTTTTGAACAGGATAAACTGTATTTCACTGCCAGTTATATTGCTAAATGAAATGGTGCCCAATACACGGTAAAACTGACCTAAAACATCAAATATAGGTTGGCGATTAGGGTGTAAATTGCCCACGATAACCAGTAATTCATCAAAACCAACCACTTTTTGAAGCCAAAGCCACTGGTGATCGGTTATGATCTCCTTTTTTACAAATTCAAGCAATTTATTAGGATTCTGTTGCATTTCAGCCAACCAGATTTCGTTTTGTCCAGATTGGTTAGCCTGGGGAATTTCCTGCAAAGTGGTCCAGCTTACTCCTTGGGGAAGCAAGAATGCGGTAAAGTTTTTACCACTTATTGATACCGGAAGCATCGGTGCTAAATTTTCTGCATCAGGCGTAGCCATCAACGTTTCTTTAAGGGCTTTTGGGTATAGCCTTGCATAATTATCGAGTATATTTTTTAAGGTTTCGAAGCTTTTCCGGTTTTTAATTCCTCCCTTTACCTGCAAATGGCATAGGGCGATAAGCTGTTCGAGGTGTTTTTTAAATTGCAATACGGGCATCCGCGAAACTTCTGACTTAAAAACAGTTGTTAATAGGTGGTAGAGCGAGGTGTGGCGCAATGTTTTTAACGTAACAGGCACTTCTGCAACCAATAACTGATCTAACAAGGCCATAGCAGATAGCTGTTTATTCTGTGCCAAAACAGCTATCAAAACCTGAAGAAAGGCCGTTTCAGTAAAGGATGTATGATCTTGACGGAGGATAAACATCAAACCTTCATACCATAACTGGTTACGTTCGGTTTGCTGCTTTGTACTGCCCATTAACCGGTTTAAGAAAATGATGCTTTCTGTTAAAATTACCGGTTTACTATATTTGAAAGCCGTAAAAACGACTTTTAGGCTGTGGTTGGATAAATCGTTAATTAAAGGCAGCCAAAAATCACTTTTACTCCCGAAAGAACTGATGAGTGTTTTAAAACGCACAGCATCTTCTTTGGCTAAAGCGCTAACCAGATCATTAAATGTTGCGGCTTTTCCGGCTGTATGCCTTAAGTTTTGGTCAAGAAAAAGGGTCTCTAATAAGTACCAATGGTCGACATCTTCAATTACTTGTCTGGTCTTGTTTTTTTGCTGGTCTCGATTTTCCTTCGACAGGAGTTGCAGGGTAAGGATAAAATCAGACTGCAGGCTTAAACTCCTGGCTAGCTTTGCCACAGCCAATTCTATCAGTTCGAACAGCTGATCGTACTGCATGTTATAGTGCGCAGCCATTTGCACAATGCTGCTTTTCATAAACTGGATCCGGTTAAATACCGTTCCACGTTCGGTTAAGAGGTAATTAAGTACCCAAAACCATACATTTTTCTTAAAATCTGTAGTGCTGGCAGCCTGAACCACGGTTTCTTTCTGCTGAATTTTAGTCAGTTCGTTCGAAAATAGAATAATCTGCCCATTAACATTGGGTTCTATGGCCTCAATGACTTTGATCATATTCGGCTCACTAAATTGCCAGGCCATCCGCCGCCTTACCTGCTCCGAACTAAATCCCGATTCTTTTAACATATCCACCAGCTCTGCCCTATTCTGATGCAGTTGAAGGGCCAAAATCTGATTTACAGAACCATCGGCAGCCTGGTGATTCCATGGCAGCGCCCCATTCCATAAAAAATACCGCATCAGCTGCAGATGGGATGTTTTTTCATCCAGAATTTCGATCTGCTTGCCCCGTTGATGCGAATAAAGAATCATTTCTACCAGTTTTTCATTCAGCTGCTGACGAATTTTAATGGGAAGTTCGGTTTCTAACTGATCGAAATTGATTATGCCTAAATCGAGTTCAAGTGACTGGATTTTCCAGGTTTGACCAGGCGGGCAAAATTTATCAAAAACAGCTGCCATTTCTTGCTGCAAATGAAAACCGCTCCAATTGCTTAACCGCTCCTGAAGCGCTACTCCCTGTGCTTTGCTATCAAACACGGTATCCCATGTAAGCCTCGAAATCAGATTATGGCTATTTTGAGGCATCTGCTTGGGTATAAGTTAAGTTAATTACTTTCATCAGACTATTAGCATTGGCAGCTACACTTTTATTTAAAGGATTTGCGGGATAAATCAATCCATTGTGCCAATCGGCATAAGCTACAATCAGTATTTCTAATAAGCTGGTATTTAAAAACAGGCAGCGGTAAGAAACATGAACGGGCATGGCTTCTGTTAAAAACAGGCTTAAGCGCTCCTTAAATGCTTCGGAATTCATCTGTGGAATAAATGACGGAAAGATCAAAATTACCTGCTCCATGCTTGCAGGAACAGGAACATAAGGGGAAAGCAATCCGGTTTCGATCAGCAGCAAGCCTTTACGTTCTAAAATCATCCAGATGGCCAGCTTTAGTTCCATTGCTGATGCCGTTTCATCGAATTGATTTTCCATAAAGTCGCAATAAAGTGGCTTTAAGCCAAAAAGAAGGTTTAACTTCAGTTCTACAGCAGAATAATTGATAAAATCTACGGTATCTAGTGCTTCCATCCGATCAGTCGCGGCAGAATTAAAGATAAAATCATTCGTATAACCACCCATCACACTGATATTAAAATCTTTAGGAACGTCAATAAAATAATCAGCTACTTTTTCAGCGCTGGTGTAATTGTAGGCCTTTACCCGGAAATATGTGAGTAATCCTAAATTTTGCAGGTAGAGACTTTTAAAAATCACCTGGTCTTTTAAACTTTCTCCGGCGTAATAAGAACCACTGATGATGGTATTGATCAACATTGGTGATTCGCCATGTCGGGCCAGCAAATGATCCAACATGTTGTTCCTTCTTAGCAGATTAGTGGCATCATCTTCCACCATATCCATTAGGCCTTTAATATAAGGGTTGTAGGGATCTTTCTGGTAGGCTAGCCAGCTAGCATACTCCATTTCCTGCTCAGTTTCTGCACCAATGCTAAAATTATAGAGCTCATTATCTTTTAGCAGTGGCCTGATATGTGGAACTGAATAAAGCGACTGATAAAAATAAGTTGGCGAAAAAACAAGGTAAGGCACCGGATACTGGGACGGGATTTCTTCCAAACTGTTCTTCGTATTATAAAAAAATGCCTGGTCGGAAGGTGTTCCGCTTTTGGCATTTTTAAAGGAAAACAGGGTACCTAAATTAGCCAATTGCGAAAACTGGTTAGCCAAAACCTGATCGAAAAGTGTTAAGTAGCCCTTAAGTTGTCTTGATTGAGCTTTCTGAAAATCACTGGCATTATCAACCGTAGCATCTGCGCCTACTGCATAAATTTCGGGGAAAGTATTTTGAATAGAATAATAAGAATTGATATCCCTGAAAATTCCGCCAGGGAGCGTAATCCTCAGGCTTGGTATTGCACCAAAAACCGGACCCGGCCCAGGTGTTTGTGGGCTGCTAACGGCTGCTAACATGAGCAAATTTGTTGCGCTAAACAACCTCCGGCCTTTGCAATAAATTTCAAGACCATTATCTAAAGAGGTGGACCAGTTGATCTCAAGCAAATGATCACTATCGGTATGGATTTCTTGAGCTAAAGGTTGCTGATCGAAGTTTAAACCGCTCACACCAATTATGCCCGGCACATCCAGGATCAGTTGTTGCAATTCGATCAGTTGTAACTGATCTTTCTTTTCACCAAGCGCGGAAGTAGGAATCCAGCCATGTTGCAACAGAGGTCCGTTAAAAATTTCATCAGTAGGTACGTCATCCGTTTCTTTCGAATTGTAACCCAAGGGTACCACTTTTGGAAATATGGCCTGCTGTACACGTTGCTGCAATTCAGCTAATATTTTTTTCAGTTGCGTTTCATCAGCAATTTCTATTTTGCCTGCCACGGTATGAAAATCATCAGTTAAACAAAGCGGTGGTAGAAACATTTCGCCTAAATTCCTGCATTTATTGAGGTAAATGAAAGCCGCATTACATAATTCTTCCTTTTCAACTGCTGTATTTGGTTGCAAATAAACCTGATAAGCATGATTATTGCCAAAAACAGGAACAATCAAAACATTAGTTACCCCGCTTACACCATCAATCAGACATTTACGGTAATCGGTGATGGTTATAGGTGAGGTAGTTAAAATTTCTTCAGGCAGGTAAAACTGATCTTTTACTTCAAGCTTTCCATCCTGATCTGTTAAAATATCGGCAACCGGAAAATCGTTGCAATAACCCAATTCGGTAAGGGCATAACATACTTGTTCGAGAATAGTAACCCCTGGATCAACATTATTAAGGTTAGTCCACTCATGCCCGCTGTGTAACTGGATGTAGGCAAGCCCCTCAGCTTTAAGTGCAGCATAATCCTGATTGAGCGGCAGGGGCTGATCAATGATGAAATTCAGCTCACTCATAATACCAGAGGTTTAAGGCTGATCTGATGAACCAGGTTAGAAATAAACAAGGCCGATTTTTTGATCAGGCTAATACTCGTTTGCAAACTGGCAGTTACTGGTGTTCCGGTAAGTTCGGGGTGGTACATCCAGGTTTTAAAAGCCACATTTTCTACCGCAGCCACACCATTCAAATTTTTAATAAACGCAGCCACCTGTACATCGGTAATCTCCTGATAAATTTCTACCTGGGTACTGGTACTTTTAATCCATGGGGAAAGGTAAATGTTCAATGCATGGGTTAAAGTTTGCCGAACAGCCGAAAACTCATAGCCCTGCTGAACAGTAATTACCGCATAAACGGTTACGGACTGAAAATCAGGATTAGATACTTTTACCTCCGAAAAAGCCGAAGTTTTTTGCTTTAGGTAGCGCTGAATATTTTCTTCTTCACTTACACTTACCATCGGAAGGAATGCATGAGCTGCCATCCAGCTATCCACCGCTTTTACCACGTAAATTTGGGTGCACTTTAACACCGGATTATAAATCACTGCGGCGTCGTAAATGCCGTTAAATTCCTGTTTAATCAGTCGTATATAATCAGATGCAGTTGTGGCCCTGTCTTTTGTTTTAATGCGGTTGCTTACCCTCCAGTTCATGGCTAGGGCATTTTCTGCCACTTTGCCGCCGAAAGAAGGAAAAGGCTGCTGCACCGTACTGATTTTTGGCAAGGGACTTTTGGTTTTGGTAATCGTATTTGCCGCTATGACAGGAACGTTAACCGCATCGGTTGGTGCAGTATCTAAACGCTGTACACTGATGCCATTTGTGCTTAATAAAACGGTTGCGGCTATGTGACTAATATCGTTGGCTACAATGGTAATCCAATAACATTCTGGTGGCATGAGCATACTTGTTAAAGTAATGTTGGCCGGTATACTTAAGGTCACAATGCCCGAAGAGGTAAGGTTATCGGTTCCATCAGTGAGTACTATAAGTGGTGCCCAACCCTCAGTACCGAGATAATAATAGCTAACCTCTGCTGCCACAGGGCTTCTCATTACATATTTCCGCGTCAATTCGAAATAAATATTAAAACTGCTGGCTGGAATTAAATGATCAACAGTAAGGTATAAATAACCATCGTAGTTATATGAAGCATATAGGGGAATACCTAATTGATTGTTTGTAACATCTCCTATGGTATATTTTTGAGCCGGCGGCTGATTCAGGTTATCGTACACCACATAATTGACAAAAGGGGTATATAAGAATGCCTGAACCGGGTAATCCTTAATCGTTGCGGCATCCTTGCTTTCACTGTTAAATACATACTCAACAGCAGCGGCGTAGCTTGCGCTAAAACTTTTTAATTTTGGTGTAAAAGGCAATTGTGCTGCAGCAACAAAGGTCACATTTTCATTATTGTACAGAATTTGTGAGTTATAAATTGCAACAGCCGATACTACATTGGGATAAACAGCCGGGCCAAAGCCATAATCTGGCCCTTGCAGGTCCATTTTTATGAAACCACCGGTACTGGCCTCTGTAAATTTCATAGGCTGGTTTTGCAGGTCAGGGTTGCAGGCGGAAAGTGGAATACTGGTAGATTCATAACTACTCAAAGAATCCATTTCGCCATTATCTACCACAAAAAGCAGATTTGTAGCCGCTTCATTAACAGGCTGATCTGACATTGAAGCAGTTGTTACCGTATCAGCTGTTTTTTGAGTTACCGGAGGCAAGGTATTAAACAGCGCTGATTTCCAATTCTTTTCTTCCAGCACCTGAAAGCCCACCACAAAACATTTATTATTATAAGGTTCGGTTAGTTCCGGAAATGGCACTGGATCCGCTTGTTTCTTTCCAAATATTTTTTCGCATAACGAAGGTTTAGCTATTGCAGCTATATTGAGTTTTTTGTTGATGTAAAGGTTATAAGCCTGATAATAACATGAAAAATCGGGTGGTAATGCCGACCAGTTTAAGGCTAGTTTTAAGGAATTAACCGGCTTGCTAAAAATTTCATTACTCCCAATAATAAAATTACTGCCATAAGCCGGAGTTGGGCCGAATAACGGAAAAGCTACTTTGGTACTCAGTGCACCGTAATCGTTATAGAGCTGAAAGGTTTCCATACCGGTAACGTTTACTTCTATTTTCATGCGCTGCAATATGGGTGGTGCCACGGTTGCAGGCGTAACCTGGTTAAACACCAGCTTAAACATTGGCCAGTCACTTACAACACCATCCGGATTGATCAGGAAACGTTCAATCGCCGGATCGGTACTTTGCAGTACAATCGTAATGATAATAGCATGTTCAGGATCCGTTTCATTCAGCTGAAAATCAGCACTCACCTCAAACCAATCTTTTAATGTACTGAGGTAACACTTTGCATCGCGTAGCATGTTCAGGTCTGCTGTTCCGCTATAAGTCAAAGATAGTTTCAGTTGCCTTGTGCCTTCTCTTAGCAACAACATGGGTGAAGCAAATGCAATGCCCAGTGCTTGTTGTATTGCTTGATTGGGTTGATGATTACCCAAAGTATCCCATGATAAAACTGCCCCTGCAGGATCCTTTTGCACCACGCCCGGATCAGCAATCGTTTGTAACTGAAGATATGAAAGTTGGTTAGCCGCTGGTGCCCTCGATAAGGTATAAACCAAAGGAATAACTGCCGGATTTAAAATTACATCATCCGTACTGGCGAATACAATGGGATTCTTTTGTGGATCGGTACCGGCATCAAACAAGGTGCCTTTTGGTAAATTGACTACAGCCGTTTCAATGGCTAAACCAGCCGTTAAATAAGCGCGGTCTGCTGTTGCCTTACGTTCGGTTTGTTTTAAAATATCGCGATAATAAAAATTTAAGTGTTTATCACTAATCTGGTTAAGCTGCGTTTGCTGTACCTTTAAAAGATGAATAAAGGTGCGCAGCAAAGTAGTATCAGGAAAGCTGCCTTTTAACTTCGATAAATGGTCGTATTCAATATTGGCCTGCTTAACAATTACCTGTAAAAAATTAAACAGTGCATCACCAATGTGTGTTACCGCCTTAAAAATGGCCACTATGGCATTATCTTTTACAAACGGTAATAAACTCATTAATTTCCAATAAGGGCCTTTAAATACTCCTTCTCTCCAGATCCGGTATTCATAAGTATCTAATTTCCAAATAATGGCGGGATTAGTTGGAACTATGCCCACCAGCATGGCGCTGCTGAATAAGGCTTGCCGCAAATCAATAATGGCCTGTAATGCATCAGCAAAAGTGTCCCTGATCTGCTCTCCTACATAAGTTTTAAGCGGATAATTGGCTGCCGACTGTTGCATGTAATGCATCCAGTTTTGAATCTTGATGAAGATAAAGGTTAGCTGATCGAAAAGCTGGTTAAAAGTATCGCCTAAATCATTTTGCCTTTCTAATTTATGGCAGGTATGCAGGTAAAGGTTGTATAATTTAGTGAAATTAGTTCCGGCAATGGTGGCCATTAGAAAAACAGGGTCTTTTAAAATAAAAGGCTCCCAGTTACCATGTACCACATTATCCTGATCGTAAAAATTAATCAGCGTAGCAAATTCAGACAGAAAGCGGAGCCAATCTTGCTCCGTCCGTCCATCAATTAATGAAGCGCCAGGGTGCAGGGCTTCAGCAACTGAATTTAAGATGCTATTCGCGTTAACTAATTTCATACTTTAAATTAAATTGGTTCCCTCGTTAATGTAAAACGGGAAAACATAATTGTGCCGGGTATTGGTCTGGTTATACATGTAGGTGAGCAAAATCTCTACTACACCTCCCCTAACATCACTGAACTGTACATCTACATTGGTTACCGTAATGCGGGGTTCATTATACATTAAGGCATAAGTAATGGTTTCCTTTATTTCACCTTTCAGGGTCTCATCCATTTTTTTAAAAAGAAACTGTTGCAGGCCACTACCAAAGCCACCTTCCATACATCGTTCACCGTTTCTGGTTTGCAGGATGATATCAATCGATTCGTTAATGTTTTCTTCGTAAGCACTCAGGTTCAGTTGGTGGTTACCAACCGAAAAAGTAACCGGAAAGGCCCATCCTGAACCCAGAAAATGATGATCTGCTTTATTTGTCTCTTTTGTCATCTCGTTAACCGCCAATCATTACATTAAATGCACCGAGCATAATTGTTCCGCCGTGGGCAGTTGGGTCGCCCATTCTGGCTGCCGGCATTCCGCCAATCATTACCGTTGCTGAGCCTTTTATAATGCTATCGGGCGGTCCTACACAAACCAGTATATCGCCTACTCTCGCGGCTGGTAATTTCCCTATCAATACAGTAGGTTCGCCTGGTCCTATAATCGGTCCGCCAACATGTGGTATAGGTGCCGGCGTTACCATTGGACATTGGTGAAAATCAGTTAATCTGGCTGCTGGTGGCATATTTCGTCTGTTTTAAAATTAATTAATCATAATCATTGCACTTTTCAGGCTCAGTTCCATCCCGCTTTTAATTTCTGTGGTCATTGATCCTTCTGCGGAAAACTGGCTGTCGGCTACCTGTTTAATGTTTAAACCACTAACCGCAACATCTCCTGTTGGCGCTTTTACAGTTACACCCTGTGTACCTGCGATATTCACTTTTTGATCTGCTTGTATATTAATATCTGTAGCACTTTTGATGGTAATCCCGCTTGCTGACATGACAATGCTATTGTTATGTTCATCCTGAATGGTGATTTTTTTATCCTTATCGCTGAAAATCATTGTGTTTTTGTCCGGGGTGGCAATGGTTAACACCTTATTTTCATCATCAAATTCGATGTTGATATTCGATTTGGAAACAATTGCTTTTATGGAGTTTTTTTCATTGGGGTTAAGGCCTGTATAAGGCTTATTTTTCGGACTGCTATACATACTACCCAATATCACAGGGTTGCGTGGATCTTCGTTTAAAAAACCCAGCACCACTTCATCACCTACTTCGGGCAGAAAAAAGGCACCTGCACCGCTTGTTGAATAAAAATTAGCCAATCTTGCCCAAATGCCCTGACCGGTTTGGTCAAATAGAGGTACGTCTACTAAAATGCGGTACTGCGAATCGGGATCATCATACATTTTTTTAACGGTACCATTAAATATACCCCTAACGCCAGGCAACATGCCAGAAGCTGAAGGTGCCATTACATCAGGTTCTTCGATAAACCATTGAGGCGAAAGGCCTACAGAAACTTCAGTAAGCCAGTTTCCATCAGAAAGGTCATGGATAACACCAGAAATAAGATAATCGCCGTTAAACCTATCGCCAAGACCATTCAAGGTCATAAATTTACCGGGATCAACCAGGTTAGTACCCTGAAATTTAGCCTCTCCCTGTATTTTGGCATACTCACTTTTTAGCATCTGCGCTTTGGCCCAGTTGTTAAGCTCTTCTGTTTCCATCGCTGCGGTGGTTTGCAATTCATATTCAGGCAGGCCAACTACTTCAGCTAATGTTTTGGAGGAGATATTTCCTGGTCCGGCATAGTTGTTTGGCGCTTCAGCACTGGCTACCTGCTGTTGTTTATAATCCCAGGTGCTTGATTTTACACTCTCTAACTGAGTTATGGCATTCATATCTGCCCTGAATTCCATTAATCCGCGACCATAACCAATTGTTATTACCGGACTAGGGTTTGCGCCTGGTGCTTTTACGGCGACGGTACCGTTAAGTGTGGTAACAACCAAGCCGTTCATTTCTGCCAGCGAAAGCATAAAATCCCAGTCGCTTACATAAAACTGTACCTGCTCGGGCCAAACGGTAGTTGTTCCGCTTACATCAGGCGTTAAGGAAGAATAACTGCTGATGATGGAACTGATTACATCGCTATCTTTTTTTTGTGCAAAGGTGAGGCTCTTTCTGCCCACGGTCATTTTTATTGCTTCATCCTTGCATTCTACTTCCAGAGCTGAACCGACAAGGTCATTAATAAGGATAGATTGACGGGTAATAATCCCTTTAAAGATTACAGTGTTGGACGAATCGTAACCGGCCTCGATACTGATGATGTTACCAGGTACAAAAACAGAAGAAGAACTCGCCTCAAACGTTCCGGTATTTGCTTCGCCATCTAAAATGGTGATTATTGCGGTAGAAACGCGGTTTATTCTTTTTTCTACCCGCACAGATAGCACATTTACTTCTCCAGGAACTGTATTGCCTGCAACTTTAACGGTATAGGTGGCTAAATTGCCACTAGGAATATTGGATGATGATGCCATTATATTTTTGGAATGATGGGCGGAAAAATCAGTTTTTCTACTCCTTTTAAGTTTCTGAATTTATTAAGGCCGTTGTAGCGGGCTACCTGAATGTAATATTTTTCATTATTCCATACCTTTTCGCATAGTTCGGGCAATGTTTCTCCCTCTACTACGGTAACGAGGTGACTGATATCAGGCGATTCGTCCTGATCCTGTATTTCTACCGTTTGGGGGGAAATATATTGTCCAAAACCCAGCGAAATTTTGGCCCTCAAGGGGCTTCCATCAGGCCGGAACAAAGTATAAGAGATATCAAAGGAATTTAGTACCCCATTAAAAAGGAGATCTTTACCCCATTGCACTTTAACAAAATTCGGTCGGTGAATGGTTCCGTTATAAGTAAAAATAATATTTTCTAACGTGCTGATCTCTTTGGCCATATCAACCCGTTTAGGGTCAACAATTCCGGTACAATCAATCACCACATCAAAGTTCAGTTTATCGCTTGGCGTACTTTTGTAACGTTGTGATGGTGCACTGGAATCGGGTGCCTGCTGATGGTTATATTCAATGCTCCGTTGCCATTTAATAGACTCGGGATTGAGCATCATCAGGTACGGCGGACCGGGAAAACGTTTGGTAAACTGTTCATCCGTATAACCGGTAATTTTCAATGGTTCCAGACTTCCCATAACTAACGTACATTACTGCCTCTTTTAGTGCGTTCGGTGATCATTTTCTTGCATTCAGCCAGCAGTTGCTTTTTCAACTGTTTAACATCTTCTACACTGATTCGAGCCTGGTGGTTTGCTTCGCTGGTTGATATCTGCGTCTTAATTATAAGTTCTCTTATTTCTACAGGCATAATGATTAATCAAATAGGTTAGAAGTATTAGTTCCATTATCCGTAATCTCGAAATAGGTATAAGCCAGTTCGACAGACTCGATTACAAGGGCATTTTCCTGAGATTTTAAATCAGATACCGAATACTTTATCGGATATGCTTTATGGAAAGTCCACATCACCAGCATATCTCCGTTGGCATCTAAAAGGCTAACCGAAATATCGTTGGTTTGAATGGTAACGCCAAGCCCGCCATCCATGCTGCTCACACACCAATCAACAAGGCCCGATCCTTCCGGAACAAGCGCTCTTTTAAGTACCAGGTTTTGGCTCGATGAAGTAGTGGGGAGCCGGTATTTAAACCGATTTTCCCCACCCGAGACCACTTCTTCTATGCCTAACTCCTTAGAAATTCCTGATACCTCCTGAAAGGCTGCATTCTCCCCTTTCAAGCAAACCATGAAATAAAACCCTACCGGATAAGTATTACTTGCCATTCGTGATGGTTAACTGTTCGTGCGCAATCTCCAATGTATCAATGGCCACTTCATTTCCTTCTGATTTTAAGTCGGTACTGCTGATTTTTGTCGGCCATGCATTATCTAATTGCCACTGCATGGTTACATTACCTGCTTCATCGAGCAGTTTAATCAGCACTGTACGTCTTTTAATCAGGTTCATTTTAATCTCTGCGTGCCAATCCCAGAAAACGTTATCGTTAACAAAAATTCCACGTTTCATGGTTACGTTGCCGTATTTTACCAATCCTGGCATTTTCTCTGTAGAAAAAAGCGGACTGTTGCTTTTGCGGTATTCGATTACCTGATTTTCGACATCCATTCCGGATACTTCCTGAAATCCAACACCTTTTAATTCGGTACCAAGATCAACCTCAAACCTAAATTTCGGTAAGGGCCATGTTGCGCCTTGTGCGCTTCCATCATCTGCCATAATATTATCTTTTTAAATTAATGTATAAATCTGTTAACTGGAAACCGGCATTTCCTGCTGGAAAGTAAGCACAATAAACTCTGCAGGGCGTACCACGGCAACACGCACGGTTACGTTCATAAATCCGTTCAGGATGTCATCGGCGGTCATGGTTGTACCTAAACCGCAATCTACCGAAAAGGCATCTGCAGCGGTTGCTCCCATCAATCCACCTTCTTTCCAAATCGTGTTAAGGAAACTGCTGATCATTGCTTTAACTGCTTCCCAGGTATTTTTCACATTGGGTTGGAAAACGTAAGAGTGTGCCGCCAGTTTACATGATTGTTCGATCATGATCATGGTTCTTCTTACCGAAATGTACCTCCAGTCCTGGCTGTTTCCATCCAACGTTCTGGCGCCCCATACTAAAATACCAATGCCGTTAAAAAAGCGGATGGCGTTGATGGATTTACCTGAAACCGGGTCGATGTTAAGGCTACCCTGCTGGCTTTCTGATAAATTGATGGGTAAAGATACCGCAGCAGTAATGGAAGTATTGGCCGGAGCCTGCCACACACCTTCCTGGTTATCAATAGTGGTCATTACGCCCGCCATGCCTGCGCTTGCCGGAAGAATATTGGCTAGTGCCAGTACATTTTTAATAATGGTGGCATATACCTTACTCGCATTAATTAATGCATTATTGTATTGTGTTACCGTTAAGGGTGCTCCCGGAGGATTTTCGATATTATGAAGGATGGTTGCTGCCGTTGGATTGGGGTTTGATGGTGGATTTAACAGTGGTTCAAGCAGTGTAACATCGCCGCCAAAAAGATTGGTATAATTGATATCGGTGCTTTCCATAATGGTGGTACCAATAAAAGGATAATACGCAGCGCCATAGCTTAAGCCCTGCTCACCTGTATGCTCCCTGAAAGTATCAATATCGGCAGAATAGGTTATCGGGTCGGGGTTTCGGCCGCCAATGATGTCGAAAACTGATACTGCTGTTTGCATGTCCTGGCTTTGCGCCAACATATTTCCCATCAGGGTGCCATTTTCATCTACGGATAACAAAGTGGCTTCCGGGCAGATGTACATGGTAGGTTCCTGCTCATTAAGTAAAAGTTTAAGACCGTCTTGAAGCTGTGATAAGGAAACATTTGGATTAATAATCTGCTGTCCTACACCCATCGGCTGTGCAGATGCAGGGCCATAAGTACCTACAGATACGATATACGCTTCACCACCTCCATTTTGATAAAACAGTTCAATACTGTTGTACATGTAATAAATGGTATTGGGATCGGGCAAAATGGAATAATATAAACCATTGATGATCATATAGTCACGATCGGTAGGTTGGCTTTTTTGCTGTACCAAATAATATTCGGGGCTATACTGTACCGCCGGACTTGCAGGTGGTGCCGGATTAGGGTAACAATAAATCGACTGAAACTCGGCAAATGATGTAATTTTATACGGCACATTGGTATACGATTTACCATTGTATTCGGCCTGGGGCGTATAGCCTATAAATGCCGGAACCGCAGTAGCCACCGTGACTACGCTATTGGGAAAGGCATTTTGCTCATTGATGTAAACACCGGGAGACTTAATGTTTGATGCAATCATAACTTATTTTTAGCGGTTATTGGTTTTATAAATAAACATACATGGGTGAAGAAAGCTGTTCAGCCGCATTATCCGTTACCTTACCTATCCACTCGGGTATGGGGGTTGGCAGGCCCTTAATAATTATTTGTGGCTGCACAGTCTTATTATCGTTTGATGGCGGATGGTTGATCAGGTCGAATTTGTGTACGGGTACCTCGCTTAATGGAATGAGCTTGCTTCCCGAAGAGAACAACAACGCATTTTGACTGGTTTCCATCACTACATTTTCCGGTCCTTCAAAATCAATAGGCTCTTTTCCTGAAATGGCAAGATTATCCAGCGGCAACGCATTTCTATTGATGATAAAGTATTGCCATTGTGTTGCCCTTGCCATCAATTTAATGTCGAAACTCACAGTTCCCATATCCTTATCAAATTTTAAAATATCAGCAAAACGCAGGGTTACTTTTCCTATACAGTTCGTACCCGGGTTGCCGGACAGCTCTTGATTGAGCTGTATATTTTGATCATCTACAGTAATATTACTGCTATCATATAAAAGCTGTCCTACCCAATTGGGAGGCAGTTCGGTAAAAAAGTTAAAGTCGGGGTTATTGGTCCTCATTTCAAAACAAAAAGCATGCTGTCCGGTAACTTGTTCTATATAAGTTAATAGCTCTTTCAGAGGTTGCGAAGCATTACCATACAAACCTATACCATTAATCTGCCTCCTGATAAGAAGACGGAACCTTTTCATCAATTGTTCGGTAGCACTATCGGCATTAAATTCCAGGCAGCGGCAAATGCTTTTCTGGAAATAACTGTGGTATACATCCAGCTGAAAGAGGCGTTGATATTTTTCGATCATTGCGTTACCTGATTATCCATTACCGAAACTGCACCTACAAACCCATCTGCTTCAAATCCCTGTATGGTGATTAACCGCATCTTATAAATAACAGAGGGTTGATATTTTGCCCCCATAGCCGACCACAGGTTATTCATTTCCTGATAGTTGAGTTTTTCTATATCAAATTCCAATTTATCAAGTCCCCTTGGTATAGATGAAGAAGTATTTGCAGATAATACCGCATTAACCTGAAAAAATAAGATTACCGCATTCAAGAATTTTAGTGTTTCGCTGTAATCGTCAAAATTGGAGCTTATCAAAACATCGAGGTTAAATCTTTCAGCGGGATTCACATTTACATAACTTCCGTTACTAAGCTGATGGTTGCGCACGTTAAAGGGCTTAGCGGTTTCCTTTTCGACATTGATTAGCGAGATTACAATTTTATTTTGATTTGCACCAGGTATACTTCCATTGCTATCGATCAGCGTATTCTTGATCACTTTTGATTCATCTAAACCAAAGCGATTCCTTAGAAATTGATCCAGGGTATCGCAAGTAAATTGGAGCGCCTCGTTAATCATACTAGCATCTTTGATTGAATCAGTTTGTTTGTGATGGATAATTGCAATGGGATGATGATATAAAATTAGATATCTTGTATTTAAAAACAGCACTAATGATGTATACTTTTCATATACATTGAAGGCTGACCGAAAATAATGCGTAGACAAATCGTAGACGGGAAATAGGTTGTGGTATGCTGTTATTCTGAGGGTTAATTAATTGTTCAAAATCAATATGACGTACAGTTGTTTTCTCTTGTCCTACGGCGCAGTCTTGCCTCGGCTCACCGCCGCCGAAGGGCTCTTTCTTTTGGGCATCAAAAGACCAGCGAAGCTATCTTGAATGCAAATAAAAACATAAATACACATGAAAAAAAAAATGCCGCCTGAAAATTTTTCTTTTGAATGCAGTTCTGCGGCCAGAACAGTGCAGCCCGAAAAATTTGTTAGGCCGGATTTAAGTAGAACGGGGATACCATGCTATAGCCTAGCTGGATGGAAATGCGAAAGCAGTTAAAAACACTGATTAATAATAATTTACGAAACAACATCAGTAGTGGCATAGCGAAAAATCTTAAACCTATTAACACAGGAACAAAAATAAGCTTCGATTCAGGCCGATTCTATATTAGAGATTGAGGAGGTAAAATACAGATTCTTCACTGCGTTCAGAATGACAAAGTAAGTTGAGGCAGACACCTAAGCCATACTCAATTTATGTTGATCTACTGCCCTTAGATGTGCAGCAAGATCCTGGTCTCTTGCCAATGACATTTTCTTTTTAAGCCGATACTTGTGTGTGCGGACACTTTCCTGATTAATACCCAGTAAATTTCTAATATCATCATTACTCATGTTCATTTTAAGGTAACAGCAATATTTAAGATCTATTGAGGTTAATGCAGGGTAAGCTTTTGTAAGTTGTAGTAAAAAACCGGGATTAATTTCTTCGAAATACAGTTTGAAATCGTCCCAGAGTTTATAATCGTTCGCAGATATTTTAATCGTATTAACGATAGAAATCAGTTCCGTTCTGGTTCGGTCATCTACATTTGGATAAAGCTCGCCAATGCGCTCTTTTATTTTTAAAAGTACATCTACTTTCTGATCGAGTTCCATTACATAACGGCTTAAGTTTCGGTTATGATCGGCAGTAGCAATGGCCGTATCCGCAAAGCCCATCACTCTTGGCGGCGCTGGCTGCTCTTTTTTCATTAACAAAATAGAATTAACCCTCGAACTCAGATAAGAAGCCTGATGAAGGTACTCCTGCTGACAGCTAAATACAATATGATTAAAAGGCCAGTTTAGCATTTCATTTTCACTCCTTCTTGTTATGCACAATATGGGGACTAACGACTTTACAGTTAATGTCCCTATTTCGTTGAGCATGTATTGATTATTAGAGAAAGATAAAATAACCAGATCTGGTTTCATTGAACCCAGTATACCCGTTAAACCCGTGGCCATGGTTGCTGAAATAATATGATAGGTAAAAGTTATGGATCGTTTTAATTTATCCAGCAAAATTAAAAAACTGGCTGTATCGTCGTATCCTACAACTATTACTTTCTCATTTAACATGTTATTTGGTTTATTTTGAAACCAGCACACTATCATCATCACAACTCCTGGTTGTATCAAATATCAATAAAAGAAATGAAGTATAGAGGACGTATTTTCACCTTTTACAAAAAGGTGAAATACGCAAACACCTGCTGAAATATAATGACCTATGCGAAACCAAATGATAATTTAGCAAACAGGAATAATTTATTCAACTTTATTGTATACCATTGAGAACCTAATCGAATACACCTTTAGGACCATTTTTTGAAGAATTCTGATTGCTTGACATCAATACCAGATTTGTCAAGTCATTATAGGCTACTGATGCAGAAACTTTACTGATATTACCATCCTCTTCTGGTTCAGCCGTGCTAAGAATATACTCTTTCCAGTTTTTATTGTGGTCTATACTCACAAAAGGTTCCTTACCTACCCGGTCTTTCTTACGTGGATAGAATTTGCCGTCCTTGCATCGGTAAACTTTAACACCATCCTTCTTACGTGCTTTGGAGTCTGTACCTGCGAGTATCTGATTAAGCGTATCATGTGTAAAAGCCGGGCGGCTTCTACCATTCCATAAATTGCGCCGCACTGCGTCCCTCAATTCTTGCCTTTTTGCATTGGAGCGGTCTGCGGCATCACTTCTACGGCCAGCTCTTGCAGCATCCCCATCAATTCCTCCAAAAAGTTTCTTTTGCCGATCGGTCATTTTTTTAAATGCTGACCTTTTGCTGAGCCGCTCACCAATACTTTTTTCTTCCTCCATGCGTTGGATAACCCTGCCCGCAGTTGAGCCATTTAGCCGGAGGCTATTGTTAACGGCTTGCTGTAACTTTAGCTGCGCAATAGCTGTTGGTCTGTTATCTGCAAAATTATAAGGGAGTTTAATCTTGCTTGCTGATTTAGTCACAAAATTGGCAACATCAGCTATTTTGTTTTCAGGTGTTTTGTTGGCGTAGCTATTCATTGAGAGGGATTATAATTTATTAGATTGTACTAGCAATTTAAAATTTTTCAGGAAATAATCCAATATATTTTATAAATCGAACCAAACAATGCTAATTTAATCTTGCTTTTATTAACCTACAGTGCTCATTTAAGTAAAAATAACGGATCACCTGGTAGTTTCAATATACAAGGACATTTGGAAGCAATTGCAGGTGCACCTTGCCAGCAATTGTTCAAGCAGGTTTTCCGGAATAATTAAGCTAATCCTTAACATTTGCGAAACATAATACTTACATTAAAGCATTATTTTAGCAAACACAAACCAGCCTTTCTTTGTTTTATAAGCAGATTAAAGCGGCACAACATGGAAAACGAAATAAAATCTGAAAGGGATATCCAATGCGAATTCCTAAATATTTTTAAATTTATATGGGCAGCTTGTGGCATAGCACCGTTAGCCGAAGCACCGGGCAATCCAGAGCCAGAAAATACAAATCTTAACCAAAGCATACAATTATAGATATTAAACTGTAATTACGCTTAGTCGTTAAGTGCATTGTAAATTTCAATACTAGGCGTGTTTTCGGCACATTTGTTCGTTATTTTTATCAAATAATACAATTCAAGTTAGTTTATTTACCATTCTAATTTACTACCATGCAATGCCATAATCTTCGCCATGGTTACTCGAGCCACCTTGCAAACTATGGTGTTTCCAATCAAAATAAATAGCATTGATTGGCCCACTGGTACGTTCTGAAAAACTGAGCGTATATCCCATTTTTTTTAGTTCAGTACGCACCTCCTCTTTGGTATTAGCATTTAACAAGATCTGACCAGGCTTTGGTTCTCTGTCGCTCGTTTTAGTACCACCTAGCGAAAGCCAAAGTTGATTGGTGTTAAAATTAGCTGCTTCGGTTGCCCTTTGAACATTCATATCAAATTCAGCCATATTTAAAAAGAACTGCAGCAAGTTCTGGTCCTGGGTATCACCACCCTGAACTGCGGCAGCTATAAAAGGCTTACCATCTTTGAGAAATAATGAGGGCGATAAGGTTACTCTTGGTCGTTTGCCAGGCGCAACAACATTGAAGGGGTTTAAGGCAGAATCGAGCACAAAACTTTGCATGCGTTGACTCATTCCAATACCAGTATTACCTGCAATACACGCCGGAAGCCAGCCTCCGCTTGGGGTAACTGATACCACCCAACCTGCTTTGTCTGCAGCTTCTATAGATGTTGTTCCCCGCCATAAACGGTCTTCATAAATTTCTTTTGGCGTATTGTTACCCAGGTCATGTTTTGGTGCAAAATTTCGTTTGGATGTATCAAGGTTAAAACCCCTGCTCTTTAACAGATTTAAGTAAGGGTTTTTCCTGCCTTCATACGGATAAGGATCACCAGGACCTATGTTTGCATCATTTTTATCTGCCTGAATAAGTGAGGCCCGTTGTTTTGCATAATCTTTACTTAAAAGACCTTTTATCGGTTCAGCAGGATTTTGATTAGGATCTCCATAATAAAAATCGCGGTCGGCGAAAGACAGATTCATAGCCTGATAAACAGTGTGGATATATTTGGAGCTATTATAGCCCATTGCTTTTAGATCAAAATTCTCCAATATATTCAATGCCTGGAGTAAAACCGGACCCTGTGTCCACTGTTTTAATTTATACACTTTAATTCCTTTATAATCGGTGCTTAGTGCTTCTTCTTCAACCGGTTTCCATTTCGCAAGATCATCCATGGTAATTAAACCACCTTGTTCTTTGCTTCCGCGAACAAATTCTTTCGCGATGTCTCCTTTATAAAAACGATCATAAGCGGCCATTAATGCCTCTTGTCTGGAGCTGCCTTTCTTTAACGCTGCTTGTTCTGCTTCAACCATTTTGGTTAGGGTGGCTAACAAATCTTTTTGAACAAAAATCTCCCCTGCTTCCGGCGCCTCACGTTTCTCGCCCAAATGTGGCAACAATACTTTTTTACTATAAGGCCAGGTTTTAATCATTTTTTTATCGCGCTCCATACTGTTTGCAGCCTGTGCTTCTATGGCATAACCTGCAGCCATCTGCATGGCAGGTGCCAAAACCTGCCCCAGGCTCATGCTACCGTATTTACTTAACATGTAGATCAAGCCGCCGGGCGTACCTGGCGTGGTGGCGGCCAAAGGACCGTATTCTGGCGGAAAACTATAACCTTTAGCTTTAAAAAAGGCTACGGTTGCTCCGGTTGGGGCAACGCCCATCGCATTTATGGCGATCACCTTTTTTGTATTCGGATTGTAAATCAGTGCCTGTGTTTCTCCTCCCCAGCTCAAGGTATCCCACATGGTGCAAGTAGCAGCTAACATGGCACATGCTGCATCAACAGCATTTCCTCCTTGTTGAAAGATCATTGCCCCTGCTGTTGCTGCCATTGGCTTTCCCGTGATGGCCATCCAGCTGTTGCCGTAAAGCATCGGCTTTTGCGTTTGCTGTGCAAATAAAGGACGAAGAAAAAGTGATAATAATAGAAACAGGACTAAATTTTTCATACTTCTAATATAACTAAAATATGTACGACAACAATCCGCGTCAGTACTAAAACCGCTTAATTTAAGGCAATAAAACAAGCTTGTTACGAAATTTAAGCACGGTTACAACAGCTAATACATTTTTTAGTAACTCATACATCAGGACTAAAGTTAAATTCTGACCTTATTTCTTTTTCCTGGGTTTGGGCTCGGGCAGCTCAGCTACAGTGATGCTTACCAGCTTTTTTAGCCAATCACTATCTTCCAACTGCTCTTCTATTAGAAATTGATTTTTTGCGCCAGGATAAGGTAGTGCTTCCACAACGTCAATTATATACGCTCTTCCCGATAAAGTAGGCTTAACAAACAATTTGTTATCGCACACCAGCGCAAATAACTTATCGTCAAAATACAAACCGTATTCACCAAACATTTTCTTACAGGTAACCTGTCCGGAATAACCAATCTGATCGATAACAAAGTCTACGAATTTCTGATCTGATGCCATTTTTAAATTGATTTAATTTAAACTTTAATTTGATTAAAATCTTTCTTTTGATTCTGGTTTGCAATGATACGCTTAATCACTAAATTTGCCGCCCTAAAAGCTGGTTGCTCGTTCAGACAAACCGTTGCGCTAAAAGGTAAAAAAGACTAAAATGGAAGAAAACGATTTTGTTTCTATCTGGCTGGAAGAAACCGGAAATCCTGCAATTGAGAAACTAGAACAGCTAAATCTCGAAGTTGCCCTTAAAACTACAGCATTACTTGCCGTAAAAGGTTCAACTGAAAACGAACTTGCTTCTATATTGGATATTAATCCTGATGAAATCAAAAGGTGGTTAACTGGCCGACATGTTTTCAGTATCAAAACGATTAATGAAATTACAGCTGCATTAGCTGAAATTGATACCAATAAAACCGGAAAGCAACAGATAAACTAATCTACTAAAAACGCAGCAGGGGCTGGCTCACAAACACAGCCCAGGTATTTAAAATTTCTTTACTTCTCTACTGTAGTTTCGCTAAAGTTAACTGTTTTAAGTTTACTCACATTCTTTTCCTCCAAAGCTTTTCCTGCATATCCTGGCTTATTTATACCCCATACCACATTGCTGTTAAGCAGGCTGATGTATCCGGTATTTTCAAAATAAAATCCCGCAATCGCACTTTTAACAAGCCCTTCAACATTGCTTGGCCTGCGGTCATATATCCCTCCTGCTTCTTTTGTTGTTTTATCAAGGTAAACACTAACCTGGTCAAAATAGATCCCGGAAATTTTATCAGGGCTTTCGCCACTGATATATACACCACTTTCTCCGGTACATCTGATATTACTAAAATAAATATTTTTAACTGCTCCAACCTTGCCCTTGGTTTGTCCCTTCGGCAAACGCCAGCCAGCATCTTTATTGTTGCTGGTTGCTCTTGGATAAGCGGTAATATAAATCGGCTCTGCCTTGCCCCACCATACATCCGAAAAAAGTTTCGATTCAATAAACAGGTTAGAGAAAATCACATTATTTACGGTACCCTCATCACGGTTTTGAATACCAATACCGCGATTACTCTTTCTGATATTGCAGTTATTGATCAGTACATTACTGATCCGGTCCATATTTTCAGAACCTATTTTAATGGCACATGAGCTGGAAGTCATGGTACAGTTACTAATAACAATGTTTTCACAGGCGCCATATTCTTCAAACTCACGCCTGTTTTTTAAGCAGATACAGTCATCGCCCGATTCGATAAAACAATTGGTAATCCGCACATTTTTACTGTGATCCAGATCAATTCCGTCGCTATTGCGGATTTTAATACTGTTGAGTAATGTTATATTGGATATCGAAACATCATTACAGCCTATTAAATGAACGGTCCAGTAGGCAGAATTTTGAAAAGTTACCCCATCTATATTCAGTTTATTACAACCGGTTAGCGTAAGCAAATGTGGTCGCGGATCTACAATATTAAAAGGTTTTAAAACATACGAGTCGCTAAGCTCCTCCCCCATAAACGAAATTCCATTCCCATCAATCACCCCTGTGCCGCTAATGCTTACCTGTTCAAGCTTTTCTCCACCAATCCAGATGGTACCTTCACCTTTATTTTCTCTAAAAGCACTTTGCGTATATAGTTTTTCATCAGGACTAGCCAGGAGTTTAGCACCACCTTCTACCCTTAAATCAACAAACGATTTTAAGTTAAAAGGACCGGTCAAAAATACATGCCCGGCGGGTACAATTACCTGCCCGCCCCCTGCTGCTGAACAGGCGTTTATGGCTTTCTGAATGGCAACTGCATCATTGGTTTTGCCATCGCCAACCGCACCATAATTTTTAATATTATATAATTTATTCTGGGCCATCCCACTGAAAGAAATCAGCAGTGCAAAAAAAAGTAAAATTCTAATCTTCATTTTTCAATTCGTTATAAATATACAATGGGTTATTTTAAGCCATGACTTGTTTACCAAAAGACGGTATAAAGCGCTGCAAGAATACCACAGATAATAACCGAGGCAATGGTAAATGCCGGAGTAACCTTAAACATGCTGCTGTCAATTTCCAGCCCCTGTGGGTTATCTTTACTTTTAGGATCAGTTAAAGTTACCACGACCATTAAAACCATTATAATAACAAATACCCACGACATTCTGTTCAAGAAAGGAATCGGTGCAATAGCGCCGCTTGTTATGGTAGGCAGGAATTTAAAAAAAGTAGATAAAGGGATGGTTAATAAAGAAGCGGTAAGCGCTGCACGTGAAGTCGTTTTCTTCCAGAAAAAGCCCAGTAAAAAGATAGCAAAAACACCCGGCGAAATAAAACCAACATATTCCTGAATAAACTGATAAACCTGATCAAAACTGCGCAATGCAGGAGCGATAACAATAGCAATTAAAGATGCGACAACCACAGACCAGCGACCAACGGAAACCAATCGTGTTTCTGAAGCTTCGGGTTTAATAAATTTCTTATAAATATCAAGTGTAAAAATAGTGGCAATGCTATTGCATTTTCCGGCAAGTGAGGCTACTATAGCGGCAGTAAGTGCAGCAAAAGCCAGCCCTTTTATTCCTGCGGGCAATAAATTCATGAGGACCGGGTAAGCATGATCGGGTTTAACTGTACCGGCTGCATCAAGCATTTCGGATTGGAAATAACCACGTTGATAAAGCACGTAGGCTGCAATACCCGGAATAACAACAATTACCGGAATAAGTAATTTCAAAAACGCGGCAAATATTAATCCGCTACGCCCGGTCTTTAAATCGGCTCCTAATGCCCGCTGAACAATATACTGGTTACAACCCCAATAATTTAAATTATTGATCCATAAACCGCCTACCAGTACCGCAATACCAGGCAATTCGTTGTAAAATTTATCTCCTTTAGAAAATATCATATGAAAATGATCAGATGCTTCGCTCCGCAACAAAGGAAGAGAGGCCAAAACACTGGGTGCATCCAATTTATCAGCTACCAGTTTAAGCGCCATATAACAGGTAATCAGTCCGCCTGCCACTAAAACAAAAACCTGTATTACATCGGTATAACCAATTACCTTCATGCCCCCAAGGGTGATAATGGCTGAAAAAATGGCCAGAAAAATGATACAGATATTAAAAGGAATACCCGTAATCGTTTCAATAGCGATAGCACCAAGAAAGAAAATGGAAGTTAAGTTTACAAATACATAAACAAGTAACCAAAAAACAGCCATTAATGTACTTACCGTATTATTATAACGGTTAGACAAAAACTGTGGCATGGTGTAAATTTTGTTCTTAATGTAAATGGGCAGAAAGAATATGGCTACAATAATTAATGTAGCAGCAGCCATCCATTCGTAACTGGCAATGGCAAGGCCCATGGCAAAACCCGAACCAGACATACCAATAAAATGTTCGGCAGAAATATTAGAAGCAATGATAGATGCACCAATTGCCCACCATGTGAGTGAGCCTTCTGCTAAAAAATAATCCTTCGTATCAGTACGTTTTTGTTTCTTGCTTCGATAAACCCAATAGCCATACGCCGAAACAATGATAAAATACATTAAAAAAACAACATAATCGAATACAGACAAGTGATTCATAAGGATTTTTAACATTTGGTTTTTTTAAAAGTCAGAAAAAATCCCAATGTTGAAGGTTTAATTCAATTATTTAATTACGTAAACGTTTTCGCCTATCAGCCGGCAATAACATAAATTTATCCTGTTAACAACCTGTGGATTCGCGTTTGGTCAATACAGATTTCAATATGATATTCTGTTCATCGTCCAGTTGTTTATTGTGAAGGATTTTGAAAAGGCATTTTGCTGCTTCACGTCCAATTTCAAAGGCAGGTTGCGAAATTGTTGTAAGCGAAGGACTTAAGAGCTTTGCCGTACTCAGGTTAGAAAAACTGAGTACTTTAACATCATCCGGAATCTGCAAACCCAATTCTCTACAGGCACAATAAGCAGGAATGATGAATTCTTCAATAGAAGAAAAAAGTGCATCGGGTTTATAATTCCTAAGCAATTCTTTGATCTGTGACAGGTTAAATTCTTCATCATCATGATATCTAATCACGAGTTCATCCGAAGCCGTTATCCCATGTGATTTTAGTGCGTCGAGATAACCCGCAAACCTCGATTTACCTGCGGGAAGATTTTCGAGGCCAAATAAATAGGCAATTTTGGAACAGCCACACTCAATTAAATGTTCAGTGGCCTGAAAAGCAATTTCATAATCATCAGTAGTTACTTTAACCGCATCCAGGTTTTCATACACCCGGTCGAAAAATACCAGCGGAATTTTCTTAACCAAATTGGCATAATATTCACTATTGTATTCACTGCTTGATACAGAAGTAAGAATACCGTCTACCCTTCCGTTTAACAAACTGTTGGTAAAAGCTTTTTCTGCCTCTATATTTTCGTGGGTTTGATAAATGAGCACATGATAACCATACTGTCGGGCTATTTCTTCAATTCCCATTATGGATAAGGAGAAAAAATTATTGGCTACGCAGGGGATAACTACTGCAACAGTTTTTGTTTTATTGCTCCGAAGGTTACTCGCTGCCGGATTTGGTGTATAATTCAGTTCTTTAGCTAAAGTCCACACCCTGTTTTTGGTTTTTAAACTGATTTCATGACTGTCGTTTAGGGCCTTAGAAACGGTTGCAATAGAAATGTTCAATTCCTGAGCCAACCGCTTAATATTAACTGTTTCCGCCATATCTTTATTTTGTTTGTTAGTTTTTTGAGGTTTACCCGGCCTTACCGTGAGAATTACGACAGGCCAACCCCTCTCTTTTTCATCAGCACCTCCATCAAAAACAGTAGCTTCCTGTCTATACGGATATAAACAGAGGAAGTTGAAGTTAAAAATAAGTTAGCTGATTCAGCCCGATATCTTTTCAATGATGAATAAATAGCTGGCCGTACACGCAAATATAAAATAATCGTAACATCATCGTCAATTTTTTTCTTTTGTCCGTTTCGCCATCATCCATCCGGGAAGAGCGGCATTTGTTAAACCAGCAACAAATTGCAACCACTTAAATTAAAATTTAATTCGTATTCCGCAGTCAAAAATAAGATTTTACGTAATCGTTTAAGTAAATAAAGTTGGCCAAACATAAAATTTTAAGCTTTCAAAAACTCAACTTTAACCCAACAACCAACAAAATTTTATTCAAATCAATTTCTAGCCTTATGAGAAACCAAAGTGCATCTTCAAAGGACAACCAAAATCCGTTGCAAAATCTTGATCAATGGGAAGAGGATATATTAACCCGCTATCCGGATCCTAAAAACATAAATGCGGACAAAAAAGAAGAGCAGTTCAGAAATTACGAAGAAACTGAAAAGGATAGTGTAAAAGAATTTTACAGGCTTAACCATACCTATCAAACATACGATTTCGTAAAGCAGAAAAAAGCAGATTACTTAAAGTTCGACAAACAAGAGATGCCTATCTGGAGTGCGTTTGATTTTTTGAATAAGTTAGTAGACGATTCTGATCCTGACACCGATTTAGACCAGATGCAGCACTTGTTGCAAACATCTGAGGCCATCAGAAACGACGGCCACCCTGATTGGATGGTGTTGGTTGGTTTAATCCACGATATGGGTAAAGTGCTTTGTTTATTCGGAGAGCCACAATGGGCTGTAGTTGGCGATACTTTCCCGGTAGGTTGTGCTTATTCAGATAAAATTGTTTATCCTGAATTTTTCAGTCAGAATCCCGATTACAACAATGAAACTTATCAAACCAAATTGGGTGTTTATACTCAAAATTGCGGGCTGGATAATGTAGATATGTCTTGGGGGCACGATGAATATGTGTACCACATGATGAAACCCTATTTGCCAGAACCAGGTTTATATATGCTCCGTTACCATTCTTTTTATTCACAGCACAGGGAAAATGCATACGATCACCTGATGAATGAAAAGGACCATGAAATGTTTAAATGGGTTAACCTGTTTAACCCTTACGATTTATATTCTAAAAACCCCAATCAGAAAAGCTGGGAAGAACTGCAACCTTATTACAAAGCATTGGTGGCTAAATATTTACCGGCTACTATTAAATTTTAATTCTATCTCCAAACATTAATAACCAAATAAACAATTTATGAATCTAATTTTACAAAAATCATGAGATTTAAATGTACACGCTTAAAGTATAGCGGCTTATTTATGCTGCTTTTACTCATCAGCCAGGTGTTCAATGTTGCCTACGCGCAAACTGAACGAAAAATTACTGGAAATTTATTAGATAATACAAACCAGCCTGTAATCGGTGCGTCTGTTTCAGTAAAAGGTACTTCGAAAGTAACTTCTACAGGTACAGATGGATCGTTCAGCATTTCAGCAAAAACCGGTGACAAAATTCTTTTCAGTTTCCTGGGCTATCAAACTAAGGAACTTACCGTAGGTACAGCATCTACTTATAAGGTTACTATCTTAGAATCTACCGCTGCTCTTAATGATGTGGTTGTGGTTGGTTATGGTAAAAGCTCAAGAAAAGCGTTAACCAGCTCCATCTCTACGGTTAAAGGCGATGATTTGAATCGGGGGGCTATTAGTGATATTGGCCAGATGTTACAAGGTAAGGTACCGGGTTTAAACATTACCAAAAATGGAGATCCTACCAAAAATGCAGCAATCATTATGCGTGGTGCATCTACCCTGCGTGACGGTGCGCAATCGCCATTATTTGTAATTGATGGCGTAGTTGGTGCCGACATTTCGATTCTTGCGCCAGATGATATCGCCACTATCGACGTGTTAAAGGATGCAGCCGCTGCGTCTATTTATGGTAACAGGGCTGCCAATGGTGTAATTATGGTCACCACCAAAAAAGGTGTAGCAGGTGCAACACAAATTGCTTACAACGGTTACTTTGGTGTAGAAAACGTATCTAACCGATATGACATGATGAATGCTGATCAATTAAAGGCATTCCTGGCGAAAAGCAATTCGGCCCTTACACCAGCCAATGATAAAGGTGCTAATACCAATTGGCAAAATGAGGTACAACGTAGTAATGCTTTATCATACAACCACAACGTCTCTTTAAGTGGTGGTACCGAAAAAACCACCTACAATGCCAGTTTAAATTATTTTAAACAAGAAGGTATTATCAAAACCAGCGATTTAGATAGATTTATCGGTCGCATCGGAATTGAACAAAAAGCTTTAAACGATAAGTTGAAGATTGGATTGAACATTAGCAATTCGGTAACCAACGCTAATCAGGTTCCATATCGCAATACGGTACTGTCGCAAATGCTTACTTACCTGCCAACAGCGCCGGTAAAAAATCCTGATGGCTCTTATTTTGATAACCTGATCCAAACCAGCTATTATAATCCGGTTTCTATGCTTGAAAACGGTACAGAGAACCTGAAGAATAAAAATATTTTAGGAAATTTAACCGTTAACTTAAAATTACCATTCGGTTTCTCTTACGATGTTTCTGCATCCTACCAGAATAGCCAAAATATTTATAGTGCATTTTATAACAGCATTTATACTTCCAGGTATAACAATGTTCGTAATACGCCGGAGCCACCTGCAACGCCGAGCTTCGTAACTTTGGTGGGTAAAGATGGCTTTGCACAAAGAAATGCCTATCAGAGCACCAATAAAATTATAGAGACCTATTTAACCTGGAATAAAAAATTTGGTGACCATGATATTAATGCCGTGGTGGGTTATTCTTATCAACAATCGCTAAATAATGATGGTTTTCAGGCTACCTCAACAAACTTCCCGATTAACCAGGTAAGTTACAACAACTTAAGTTTAGGAAACCCATACGCGGTAACTGATTTCAGGGTTGATTATAACCCGGGCACAACTTATCAGGAAATTTTGATGATCTCTGATTTTGCCAGGGTAAATTATAATTACAAAAACAAATACCTCCTTCAGGGATCGATTAGAAGAGATGGGTCTAATGTATTCGGAATAAATGAAACATGGGGTTATTACCCATCTGTAGGTGCGGCATGGAACATTGATCAGGAAAATTTCTTTAAAAACGCAGGCATAATCAAAACCCTTAAATTGAGAGGTAGTTATGGTATTGCGGGTAACTCTCTTGGATTTGCACCGTTGACAACCAAGCTCATATATGGTAATGTGGGTCAGTTTTATTACAATGGTTCTCCAAGAGAAGGTGCATACGGTGCAATCCAAAATGAAAACCCTGATTTAAGATGGGAGAAAACCGCGACAACCAATATTGGTTTGGACTTTGGGTTGTTTAATGGCAGATTAACAGGATCGGTGGACGTGTATGATAAAAAAACAACTGATCTGATTTTGACATTCCCTGTAGATAATAACCTGTATCCAGCACCATCTTATACGGCAAATGTTGGTAGTTTGAGCAACAAAGGTATTGAGGTGGTTTTAAATGGTACGCCAGTAAGCACCGATAACTTCAGCTGGACTACAGGATTCAACTTAGCCCATAATAAAAATAAAATTATTTCATTATCGGATGATAGCAGATTCAACATCGAGGATCGTCTTACCGTTTCTCCTGACGGTGCCGGACAAAGTGGTGCAACAATTCAAATACTACAACCAGGGCAGCCAATCGGAACTTTTTTCACCTTTAAATATGCAGGTAAAGATGCAAATGGTGTTTCACAGTATTATGACGCTGCAGGAAACATAACAAAGACCCCGCTCAACAAAACCGATTATTATATTCTTGGCAATGCGCAACCGAAAGCGCTGTTAGGTTGGTCAAACAATTTAAGATATAAGAATTTTGATTTAAGTGTATTTATGAGAGCGGCATTAGGCGTTAAAATTATGAACGTTACCCGTGCTGATTTGTTTAGACCGAGCACTGCCCAGTTTACCAATATCCTTGTAGAGGTTGAAAATGAATCAACAGCTGATTTTAACGCTCCTAAATACTCTAGCAGGTTCTTAGAGAATGGTAGCTATTTACGCTTAGATAACGCAACACTGGGATATACTTTCAAAAAAGGAATCATTCCTGGTGTAAATTCTATTCGTTTGTACACTACAGCGAATAACTTGTTTGTAATAACAGGCTATAAAGGAATCGACCCGGAAATTAATCAGGGCGGTACTGCTCCAGGGGTAGATACCAATAACTTTTATCCTAAAACCAGAACATTTTTATTCGGGTTAAACGTATCATTTAATTAAAAATCACAAAAGATGAAAAATCTTATTAAATACATAGCAGGTACAGCTTTATCTCTAAGCCTGCTCACATCTTGCCATAAACTGGACTTGAAAGTGGAAACACAGCTAACTCCTGAAACATTTCCTCAAACAGACCAACACTTTATACAGCTAACCGGTCAGGTGTATGTACAGCTTCGCCAAAACTGGAGTACCGATTATTTCTTTATGCAATCTTTAAGTACTGATGAAGCCATTATGCCTGCCAGGGGCGGTAACTGGTACGATGGTGGCGTATTTGAAAACCATCATAAGCATACCTGGAATAAAGATAATGGCCATATTAATAGTGGCTGGGGCTGGCTTTCTGCAACTATCAGTAAAGCAAATCAAAGCTTGTTCTTACTGAAAGATGCTCCAGAATCTCCTGCAAAAACAGTAGCTGTATCTGAAGTTAGGGCTACAAGAGCCTTAGCATTTTTCCTGATGATGGATTTATGGGGAAACATTCCTGTTGTGACTACTTTTGGACAAACAACGCCTCCTGAAACCAAATCGCGCCAGGAAGTTTTCAATTTTATTGAAGCAGAACTTAAAGAAGTATTGCCTAATTTAAGCAGCGCTGTAGGAGCAGCGACCTATGGCCGCCCAAATAAATATACAGCCTATGCTATTCTGGCTAAAATGTACCTGAATGCAGAAGTTTATATTAATACACCAAAATACAATGAAGCGGTAGCCATGTGCGATGCCATTATTGGTGCCTCAGGTTCTCCTTACAGTTTAGAAAGCGATTTTAAAAAGATGTTCTTTATTGATAACGGGCCGCAAATCAAAGAATTTATATTCGCAATCCCTTTCGATCCGGGTTTTAGTAATGGTACCATGATTTATTCGCGTTACTCCATGCCTCGTTCCTTACAGAAAAAATACAGCTTAAAATTTACGCCAAGTGCACCAATGAGTACCTTGCCCGAATATTATGCTAATTTCAATGACCCTAATGATAAAAGGAATGCACAATGGATAAAGGGGCTACAGACTTATTATGATGGCTCACCGGTAACAGTACCTACCACAAAAAAAGGATACGATCAATTTTATGCAGGTTCTGATGGTTCAGCTGCACTCACTTACCAGGTTGATATTACACCAACCGTAACCCTTAGAGATGCATCAAGACCATTCGATGCAGGAAACGATGAAATAGCCTGGAATATGGGATACAGAAATAATAAATTTTACTGTGACAGCACATCATCCAGCAGAAACCAGAATAATGATGTACCGGTTTTCAGGTATTCTGATATTTTGTTAATGAAAGCAGAAGCTATATTGAGAGGTGCAACACCTACACAAGGTCAAACTGCTTTATCATTGGTTAATCAACTAAGAGCAGTTCGTACAACCTCACCAGCATGGACCTCAGTTACCCTTGAAGATTTGTATAAAGAACGTTGCAGAGAAATGGCCTGGGAATGCTGGCACCGTAACGACATGATTCGCTTTGGCAAGTATGAAGGTACATGGGGCTTCAAAACGGATGCGCAAACCTTCCATCGCCTAATGCCAATTCCGGCCTCAGCGATGATTTTAAATTCTAAGCTAAAACAGAATCCAGGATACAATTAGAAATATCCAGCAACTTTATAAGAAGAGGTTGTCTCATAAATACATCATGTCATCCTGAGCTTGTCGAAGGACTTGTGAAACTATCTCTTAAGGCGTTTCTACAAGCTCAGCGTGACAAAATTCAAAGATAAATTGATTTATGAAATAGCCTCTTCTTATTTTTTTATCCTAAACTTGCAATAGCACAAATCTGCCTTTATGATTAAAAAATTACTACTGATTTTCCCCCTTGTTATTTCGGGTTCATTACATGCACAAACTTTAACCAAAAATTCACCTCAGGCCTCTTCAACAACAAAAAACCTGACCAAAGAAAGCAATGCTTTAAATTTCATCGCCATGGGCGATTGGGGACGGAATGGCGCCGATCATCAAAAACAGGTAGCCAAACAAATGGGTATTACGGCTTCTGAAGTAAAGGCTAATTTTATCATTTCTACCGGCGATAACTTTTATCCCAGTGGCGTAATCAGCGCTCAAGACCCTTCTTTTAAATATTCTTTCGAAGATATATATACCGATTTTTCACTGCAATGGGACTGGTACCCTGTACTGGGCAACCATGATTATAAATCAAGCCCTGATGCACAGGTAGAATACTCCAAAATCAGCCGCAGGTGGAAAATGCCGGCCAGATATTACGCTAAGAAATTTCCCATCAATGGTGACCTTAATAACCAGGTGCTCATTGCTTTTATTGATACCAACCCACTTATACCCGAATTTTACAGTAATGCCGAATATGGTCCGAATGTTAAAGGACAGGATACCACCGCGCAGAAACGTTGGATAGCTAAAACACTTGCGGATACCGATCCTGCAATTAAATGGAAAATTGTTGTGGGCCACCACCCTATTTATACGGGCGGCAGCCGCACCGATGCGTATGATACCAAAGCTGTGCGCAATTCATTAAAATCAACTTTTGAAAAATATGGCGTAGATGTGTATCTTACCGGTCACGAACACAGTATGCAGTATATTAAACCTGCCGGAAAAACACATTATTTTATTTCTGGTTCAGCTTCTGAAAAAACACCAGTAAAACTCATTACCGATGCTGAAATGGTGGCATCTGAATATGGCTTCATGTTATTCTCGGTTACCAACAACCAATTACGCGTACAAGCCATTAACGATCAGGGGGAGATTATTTATAATACATTGATTAAAAAATAATCTGAATCATGGATCAACCAACCAATACCATATCTTCAACAGCACCCATAGCAAATAAACCCAAGCGGTTGCTATCGCTGGATGCCTTACGTGGCTTTGATATGTTTTGGATTGTGAGTGGCGAAGGTATTTTTCATGGATTGGCCAATGGCATTAAAGAAGACCATGCACTAGTACGGGATCCGCACAACTGGACCATTGCAAGCACCCCAAACCTTTCCCTGTTCGAAAAGATTTTGGTAGGCATAAGTAATCAGCTACACCACTCGCCCTGGAATGGCTTTACCTTTTACGACCTTATTTTCCCGCTTTTTATCTTTATTTCGGGGGTATCTATGCCTTTTTCTTACCAGAAGTATTTCATGGAAAAAGAGACCGGGCAGGCTTCAACAGGTAAAATTTATTATTCCCTGATTAAAAGAACCCTGATTTTAATTTTACTGGGTGCAGTAGTTAACGGCATGCTGCAATGGAAAGGTTATGAGCAGATCCGTTTTGCCAGTGTACTGGGTCGTATCGGCCTGGCCACTTTCTTTGCCGCTTTAATTTACCTCAATAACTCACTTAAAAAACAAGTCATCTGGTTTGTATCTATCCTGGTTGGCTATTACCTCATTATGCGTTTTGTGCCTGTTCCAGGCTTTGGCAGTGGCATTTTTACGCCAGAGGGCAATCTTTCTGCTTATATAGATCGTTTGTTGCTTCCAGGTAAGCTTCACCGGGTAGTTTACGATCCCGAAGGTTTACTGAGTACTATACCGGCCATTTGCTCGGCCATGCTGGGTATATTTACCGGCACATTTATCAAGAATAAAACAGTATGTCCCAATCCAAATAAAAAAGTATTGTATTTAATCATTGCGGGTATTGCATTACTGTTAATTGCGCTTGCGGGCAGCTTCCTTTTCCCGATCAACAAAACCATCTGGACGAGCACCTTTGTCATCTTTGCAGGCGGCTGGAGCATCATACTTTTTGCACTTTTCTATTATTTTATCGATGTGTGCAGTTATCAAAAATGGTGCATGCCCATGGTATGGATGGGTACCAATTCCATATTAATTTATATTTTTGCTCACGGTCTGTTTAATTTCGAATCTACTTCTAACTTCCTCTTCGGCGGAATCATCAATACCATCCCCGACTCGTGGCAACAGGCTGGCGTATGGACCGGTGTACTCCTAATACAATTGTTTGGCTTAAAGTTCCTCTTCGATAAAAAGTGGTTCCTAAAAATTTGATATGAAAATAAAAATGCTATTCGTAGTGCTGCTCGTACTACCGTTCACTAACCTGTGGTCTCAGGAATACCTGGTCTCATCTAATCAACTTATTGCACGGATTTTACCCAAACAACACCAGGCATTCGTTACCAAAAGTATTGCTGCAGCAAACGGCAAGGATGTTTTTGAAATTGAGAGCAAAAACAATAAGATCGTACTTAGTGGCAGCAGCGGTGTTGCCCTGGCTTCGGCTTTTTATTATTATTTGACTGAATATGCCCACTGCCAGATTACCTGGAATGGCACCAATTTAAATCTGCCTGTTACCCTGCCTGCTGTAAAAACGAAATTAAGAAAGGAAACACCCTACGATTACCGTTACTATTTAAACTATTGTACTTTTAATTACAGTATGAGCTGGTGGGATTGGTCGCGTTGGGAAAAAGAGATAGACTGGATGGCTCTTCATGGTATCAACATGCCTCTTGCCATTACCGGCGAAGAATATACCTGGTACCTTTTATACAAAGAAATGGGCTTTTCGGATGAAGAACTTAAAGGTTTTTTTACCGGCCCTGCTTATTTCTCGTGGTTTTGGATGGGTAATATTGATGGCTGGGGTGGTCCGCTTCCGGTAAGCTGGATGAAAAGCCACTTTGAACTACAAAAGAAAATTTTAGCCCGGCAAAGGTCGCTGGGGATGAAACCGGTACTGCCTGCCTTTACCGGACATGTGCCGGCAGCATTTAAAAGCAAATTCCCGCAAGCAAAGTTAAAAGCCACCAACTGGACCAATGGCTTTGCCGATACTTACATCCTTGATTCTGAAGATCCGATGTTTGCGCAGATCGGGAAGAAATTCCTGCAGAAACAAACCGAATTATTGGGTACCGATCACCTTTACTCAGCCGATACTTTTAATGAGAATGAGCCGCCTTCTGCCGATCCGGAGTTTTTAGGTAAACTGAGCGCAAGGATTTACGACGGTATGGCACAAGCAGATCCGAAAGCCATTTGGGTAATGCAAGGATGGTTATTCTACAGTGATCGAAAATTTTGGAAAGAGCCGCAAACAGAGGCCTTATTAAAGGCCGTACCAAACGATAAAATGATTTTACTTGACCTGGCTACCGAAATAGAACCGGTTTGGAAAAGGACACAAGGCTTTTATGGTAAACCATGGATCTGGAATATGTTGCACAATTTTGGTGGCAATACCAATCTTTTTGGGCGGATGGATGTAGTGGCAACTGCCCCGGCCGAGGCGCTCAATGATCCACAAAGTGGTAAAATGAAAGGTATTGGATTGAGCATGGAGGGCATAGAACAAAATCCGGTACTTTATGAGTTAATGATGGATAATGCCTGGCAGTCTAAACCCATTAATTTGAAAACCTGGTTACCCAAATTTGTGCGCAACCGCTACGGAAAAAGTAATGTAAATGCTTTAAAAGGCTGGGAAATATTGCGTAAAACCGTTTACAACGTTCCGGCCGATAAATATATCAGAGATGGTGCAGAATCGATTATTCAGGCACGACCTACTTTCGATTCGTTAACACGTTGGGCAAAAACCACCTTAAATTACCAGGAAAAAGATTTGCTGCCGGCCTGGGATGAATTTGTAAAAGCCGCACCGCTTTGCAAAACCAGCGATGGCTTTCAATACGATCTGGTTGATATCACCCGACAGGTAATGGCCAATTATGCCTTGCCTGTACAAAGAAACATGGTGGCGGCCTACCGCAAAAAAGACCTGGTTACGTTTAAAAAAGAAAGCAGCAAATTTATACAGCTGATTGATGATATGGACAGGCTATTGGGAACCAGAAAAGATTTTATGCTTGGCCCATGGGTAAGTGATGCGAGACAATGGGGAGAAACCCCGGCCGAAAAAGCACTTTACGAAATGAATGCCAAAGACCTGATTACCCTATGGGGCGATACTAAAAGTCCCTTGAATGAGTATGCCTGCAGGCAATGGAGCGGTTTGTTAACCGATTTTTATAAACCAAGGTGGCAGCTTTTCTTTGCCCGTGCCGAACGATCACTAAAACAGCAAAGTGATTTTAATACCAGCCAATTTAATGAAGAAGTAAGCAACTGGGAATGGAAATGGGTAAACCAACGAAAAGACTACCCAACCAAAACCGTTGGAAACCCGGTAAATGTCGCTATGGAAATGTATCAGAAATACCGCAAAACCATGGGCATAATACACCAGTAAACCTCGTTGTGGAAATTAAAAAACAGCACACAATAACAGCATCGTTTTGAAAAAAACAGATCAGGTATCCATTAAAAATCCTAAACTACCAATTGACTAGAAAGAGGCAATAAAAACGCTGCGATGATTAGCTTTTCTGATATAAAAATGATTAAACCGTTTACAAAACGAAGTCAAAACCGGGAAGTCCGATTAACATTTTATACCCGTATTTTATTGCTTTTTATGTTTGTTGGCAATAAAACCTTTGCGCAGCAATCTGTAATCAAATATGTGCAGCCATTTTCGGGTACATCCGCAAGTACCACACTAGCCAGCCAGCATATAGAAGACAAAACGGAACGGCTGGCCAATACCATACCAGCCGTTGCGCCACCCTTTAGCATGACCCAGTGGACGCCACAAACTCAGCTTTCGGAAAAAAAATGCCTTGCCCCCTATTATTACAACAATAAGAAATTTTATGGCATCAGGGCCAGTCACTGGATCAGTGGCTCGTGTACGCAGGATTATGGTAGCTTTACCATTATGCCCATTTCTGGCAAACTGAAAACCAGCCCAACAGATTACGCTGTTGATTATACACATCAGGGTGAAGTAGCTACACCTGCTTATTACAAAACAATTTTACCCGGCTATAACCTCCAAACGGAGGCTACCGCCACTTTGCGTTGTGGCCTGATTAAAATTACAGCATTAAAGGCAGATAGTGTTTATCTGTTAATTACCCCGAATAGTGATCAGGGTAAAGGATATATTAAAATTGACCGCCAAAGAGGTGAAATCTCAGGATACAACCCTGTTCACCGCATTTACCAGGGCTGGGGACAACCGGCAGGCTTTAGCGGCTATTTTTTCATCCGCATTAAAAAAGGTTTTACAAGAAGTGGTGTATTTAGCGGAAGCAATGTTTCAGCACATCAATCCATCCAAAACCAGACAGATTTAGGGGCCTATATGGGCTTTAAACTACAAAAAGGAGAAAGCATTAGTATTTACGCCGGTACTTCTTTTACCAGCATAGCTGCAGCAAAACTTAACCTCGAAACCGAGATCAATACGGCCAGTTTCGAAACCGTTGTGGCTAAAACAAGTCGTGTTTGGGAGCAGTCGCTTGGCCAGGTTAAGGTTAACGACCCTAATGAAAAAAATAAGCGGATATTCTACACGGCACTTTACCATGCACAGCAGCACCCCCGTTTATTTAACGATGTAGATGGTGGTTACCCTCAATTTGCAGGCAGTTACATCAAAAAAACACAGACAAAAGGAAATTATTACGATGATTTTTCGATGTGGGATATTTACCGCGCCCAATTACCGCTTATAGAATTATTAAAACCCGATCTGACTAACGATTTTGCAAATTCATTGGTTCTAAAAGGGCAACAAGGTGGTTGGCTGCCCATTTTCCCCTGTTGGAATAATTATACCGCAGCCATGATTGGCGACCACGTTACTGCTTTTCTGGCTTCGGCCTATAACAAGGGGATTCGTGGTTTTGATGTAAAGGAAGCCTATCGCCTGATGCGCCAAAATGCCTTTCAAATGCCAGATTCGGCTGATTACCTCAATGGCAAAGGCCGCCGCGGCATTAACAGTTACCTTAAATATGGTTATATCCCTATGGAAGACAGCATTCCGGATGCTTTTCACAAACGGGAACAGGTGAGCAGAACGCTCGAGTATGCCTACGATGATTATGCTTTGGCTACTGTAGCGAAAGATCTGGGTAAAACAGCGGATTATAAACAGCTGATGGAAAGGGCATCTAATTATAAAAACGTGTTCGATCAACAGGTAGGGATGGCCAGGGGCCGCTTTGCCAATGGCAGTTGGTATAAGCCATTTTATCCTGATCGCCGTGAGTCCTATATTACGGAGGGAACGCCAAGGCAATATACTTTTTATGTACCACATGATATGCCTGGACTAATTAAACTGATGGGCGGAAGTAAAAACCTCGAAAATGAACTGGATTCCCTTTTCGACAAAAAGGAATATTGGCACGGCAACGAGCCTGGTCACCAGATCCCCTTTTTGTATAATTATACCGCTGCTCCCTGGAAGACCCAGCTGCAGGTATCCCACATTTTAGCCGAAGAATATGATGACGGCGCTGGTGGTTTAAGTGGCAATGACGACGCAGGACAAATGTCGGCATGGTATGTATTTGAGGCAATGGGTTTTTATCCGGTAGACCCCGTTTCAGGAAATTACCAACTAACCAGTCCTTTGTTTACACAAACTGTGATTTCCTTTAACAATGGCAAAAAATTAACCATAACCGCTATTAAAAAGAGTAAAAAATCTATTTATAGCTCAAAAATCATTTTTAATGGTAAGCCTTTTACCAAAAATCAAATTACACACCAATCATTGATCCAGGGTGGGAAATTGATCTTTTATCTCCAGGATCAACCTGCCACACCATAAAACTACAGTGTGGTCAGCATCTTTCTGTTCATTTCATTAAGACTCTGAAATAAATCAGATAGCGATCGGATCAGGGTGACGATAAATGCAAAAATTTCTAAGAAAGATGCTGACTTCTTCAATCCTCCTAATATTAACTTCTGATTTCACGACGCATGAAAAGGTAATAAGAGAGTGCAAAACAAGCAATGCTGCCTGCTAATAGTCCACTAAGTTGCGGCCACACAATCAGCAGACTCTCCCGTAGTGGAAGCGGCAAAGGAATGGCGCCGGAAAGCTGCTCCATGCTCATTGGCCCAAGACTCCTGATAGATGGCATTAGCATGGTAGTTGCAGCATCGCTGTAGAGCTGCCCCGGGGCAATACGCATGATACTCAGAATTAATTCATTGTAGGCCATCGTCTCACTTTGGGTCAGATAAGCAGCATCCGGTAAAAAGGCCCTGATTGCCAGATTAACCACAATTGGATAAAATACCGTAAAAAACAGCCAGATGCCCAGCGCAGTTAAGGCTGAAGTGGCGGCGTGGCGAAAAGCAACCGAAAGCATGATAGACAGGCTTAAATAAAAACCGACATAAACCATGGTGAGTAAGGCAAAGGCAAGAATTCTCAGAAACTCCTGAGGCTCAATCCTTACCCCGGTAAGAAACAGTCCGCCGCCAATCATCAGCAATGTGAGGGAAATAAATAACGTTGCGATAATCAGCATTGCGCTGTAAAATTTGGCCAGCAGGATGTTGTCGCGGTAGATAGGCTGGGCTAACAATCTTGTCAACGAACCGCTGTTCTGTTCCGAATTAATGGCATCGAAACCCATAGTGATACCAAGCAACGGCGCTAAAAAACTCATCAGAATATGGAAAGGCGGCATTGAGCCATCTGTGGCTGTAAGCAGCTTTAGGTAAAAAAACGCATGATCAGGGTCGTTTGTATTGGTAAAGGTTGCCCGGATGTTGGACATGGAAATGTACAGTGAGGCAAAAAATGTGAGCACCACCAGCGCAAGCAACAGGATAAAACGCCAGCTGCGTACGTGATCTGACACCTCTTTTCTCACCATTACCTTAAAAGGACTGAGCTGGTAATTTTCCTTTGAATTATTTTTATTTGTTGCCCAATAATGGCTTTCGCTAATCGCTTTCATGCTCTGGGGTTAAATTTGTGTTTTTTTCAAAATATTTCTCATAAATCTCGTCCAGTCCGTATTGTTTTTGGCTTACGGCCTGGATATCTAGACCTGATTCGATAAGCCTGCGAATGAGTTTTGGGGTAATGTCCTCAGTAGTATTAAATTGCAGGTTCACACCACTAATAGTCAAACTATTAAGCTCCGGAAAACTACTGAATTTATCCTTCAGTACATCAGCATCCATTGGTACTTGAGTCAGATAGATACTCGTCTCTACACCTGTATTCCCGAAGAGCTCATGGGAAAGTGTAGGCAAATCGCCGGTGGCTAGCAACTTTCCATCCACGAATATACCTACCCTATCACAAACCTGCTGAACGTGGTGAAGGTGGTGTGATGAAAGCAATACCGTTAAGCCTTGTTCCTGCTGCAACGATTTGATAAGTTCTAGAAACTCCTTCACTCCGTTCGGATCCAGCCCCAAAGTTGGCTCATCCAGGATAATTAGTTCCGGTTTTTTGATGAGCACTTCAGCCAACCCGAGTCTTTGCTTCATCCCCCTGGAATAACTGGAGGCTGGCTTATCTGAGGCTGCCTTCAGCCCTACCAATTCCATAAATCGCCGGGCGTTTTCGATGATATCCTTTTCAGGCAACCCGTTAAGCCTTGCCATATACACCAGGTTTTCAAGACCGGTTAACTGTGGATAAAAGCCCAGATTATCGGGCATATAGCCTACTTTTCTTTTTACTTCAATCGGATTTCGTGTGGCATCATAACCACAAACGATGGCCGAACCGCTATCGGGTTCAGTCAGGCCAAGCATCATGAGTATACTGGTGGTCTTACCTGCGCCGTTTGGCCCCAGCAACCCGAATATTTCGCCATGGGGAATCTTTAGGTTAAGCTGATCAACAGCGACATGTGAACCATAGCTTTTGCACAGGTTCTTTAAATCTATGATAGGTTCCATCTTTCTGGTTGAAGATTTTAAGGTTTCTTAAAAAAATGGCTACCTACGACCGTACTTACGGATGAGTACATATACTGCTGCAACTGCCAGTGCAATAATGAGTATACCAATCCAGCCAGAAAGCACAGAGGTTTTGATAAAGATTCTGAAAGGGGCCTGAGCATTGGCATTGTTACCGCCCAGGGTAAAGGTGGCACTATAGTCTCCGGCAATTGTTTTATCCGGCACTTTTAGCGTCACTTTAACGGTCGCCTTTTTACCACCTTCGAGTCTTTCAATCTGACTTGGCGAAAAACTGGCTTCCCATCCAGTAGGCAGTTGTGAAGAAATACTCAGCGAGGATAGTGGCAGTGTGCCCGTGTTATGCACCTCAAGCTCAATATCTTTATGAGAACCAGCCGTAAGTTCTTCACTCAGCCTTCCACTAGGCGTACCAAGGCTGGCACCATAAGATCCCTTAACCACCGCTTCCAGTTGTAGCGGCAGGGTCTGCGAAGAGGATACGGCTTTGACAGGAATGAGGTACTTCCTGGTAGCAGCGTTGTTGGGTGCAGTAATTTCTATGGCGATCTCCCGTGTTTGGCCACCTGCTAAATTTACAGAGGTTACCAGGCTACCGTCCACACGGTAGCTAATCTGCCATCCTACGGGCAATTCCGACTTAAGTTCGTAAACTTGTTGACTAGCTGATCCATTGTGCAGCGACGCTGAAAAACGGAACGGTTCGTTAACAGCAGATTCGATGTTAATCAGCTTGGCGGAAAATTCGGATGTGCCTTTCGGAGTTTCTCTATTTTGCGCATGAAGTGGCTTGGTCGCCACAAAAAAAGTAATTAATAAAAGTGTGCGAAATAAGCCTTTTCGCAAGGCTTCGGGTAGTAATTGTAGTGACATAATCTAAACCAAATTATTAATGATTGCTCTAAAAAATGTTTTCTGATCTTATTATCTGACGAGGCCTCAAAACAAAAAAAAGTTACTTTTTTTTC
Source organism: Pedobacter alluvionis (assembly GCF_003664035.1). Classification (GTDB taxonomy): domain Bacteria; phylum Bacteroidota; class Bacteroidia; order Sphingobacteriales; family Sphingobacteriaceae; genus Pedobacter; species Pedobacter alluvionis. Next base: position 1,516,588 of record NZ_RCCK01000010.1, on the reverse strand, counting down.
AAAATATTTTAACATTTTTTAACAATTTATATTATTGTCTGATACTCATGGAGCATTCTATTTGATACTGTAAAAGGTAGCGCAAAAGATACTCCAGGCTGCTCGTTAAAAATAGAATTTCTGGAAGAAATTATGGAACTGCCCATTCCTATCGGCACAATAAACTGCCCGCCGGATCAGCTAAAAGAAAATATTGCCATTATCTCCAGAAAACATATAATCAGGGCTTTTTTCCTCCAAAACACATCTCCATCAAACACTTAACAAATAAACAATAATCGGCTAACCTTAAGGAAACATTGGTTGGCTACTTTACAGGTACGTTTGCATACAACAAGTAAAAAAACAGGTAAATAACAATGTTTCCATAAACATTAAGCGATGAAACAGCAAGCCAGAACGATACCAGGAAAACTGGTAGATTTTGATTATAACAGATATAGATTACCCACTTTTGTGATGCAATTTAAACCCTCCGTATATCAGGATGGTGATTGCTTTTATGCAGTATTATCCTTTGAAGAGGAACACGATGTTTCGGGCCTTGGAACCTCACCTGAAGATGCGTTGATAGACTGGAATGATAAAGTGTGCGAAATGCTTGCCTTATCAGGCCCTTTACGTACATCATTAAGTATCAAAAACAAATAAGCTGCCATAAAAAACCGGCCATTCCTACCCTTACCTAAATTTATTCTGATGAACCACAATACATCTACCGACCTGGTATTTGATCAGGACTATCATGAGCAGCCGAATTTTCTCGGCAATTGCCATTTTGAAATCAAAAGACCCTACGATTGTTCGATGATCCAGCTCCATCACTTCTATTTATTATTGAAAAAGGGAAATAAAGTTTCGCCTGTTGATCTGCCCTTAAAGATTTTCAATGCAGCGTTTCTTGCATTCTGCTACAATGGCAAAAAACTGGTCGGCATTTCGGCTATTAAAAGACCATGTCTATCTTACCTGGAAGAAGTGTATAAAAAAGCTGGTATTACAGCAGGTATAGACAAACCATTTTTAGAAATCGGTTATTCATTCACTCGTGAATCAGTTCGTAGAAAGGGAATCAGCAGCACATTAAAACGGATGTTACTCAATAAAATCAGCGATCATCATGGTATTATATTTTCTACCACAGCAACTTCTAGCAGTCAGCGATTTCTTGTCGCCAATGGTTTCCGGGCAAAAGGGAATCCTTATCAGGGTAACTTCGATAACCATATCATCTACTTTGAACGTACGCGCTAATGTTGATTTTATGGTGTATTGGCTAATTGATCAGCGAGGCAGGGGCTCGAAAAAGATGTTATTCGTATAATGTATCCGGTTTTTGGTTGCTATTATCCGATGTTGCCTGCTGAAATGCTTTAAGAATAAGTAAAAATGGAGAAAGCAGATAAATACGGTGAACTGCAATTGAGCCATTAGCGCTACAATTATTTCATTTCGCTAATTTAAGAGCGGCCAGATACAGGAGGGTAAAACTGAAAAAATTTCAGCAATGACTCTGAAAAAATTTCATAAAAGATGAAAATTTTTCAGAGAAAACCGTTCGCCAGCCTGCCTTGAGCACCTTGGCACAGCACTTGATTAACTGGAAATGTAACCTTTGGAATAAGGTTAAAGCGTTAAATTAATTGATTTATAGTCCATTTATTATTAAAACATTAAAAGGAGAAAAAACTATGACATTGGTTAAATTCAATCCAGAAAAAAAGAACAGTTCATTATTGCCAGGCTTTAATGACATCTTCGAATCAGTATTAGGTGATACCTTTTTTAACGACCGTCGTTTAAGCACTGTACCTGCGGTTAACATTTCCGAGTCGAATGAAGAATATCACATTGAACTTGCGGCGCCTGGATTAAGGAAAGAAGATTTCAAGGTATCCGTAGAACGGGATATGCTGAGCATTTCTACTGAGCAGCGCACCGAAAACAATACTGAAGGTAAAATCTATAACAGAAGGGAATATAGCTACTCGGCATTTACCAGATCATTTACCCTTCCGGAAAGTGCTAACGTTGAGCAAATTCAGGCTGCTTATACGGATGGCGTGCTCAAACTCAACATTCCCAAAAAGGAAGAGGCTAAAGCGATCGCCAGACAGATCGAAATACAATAATTCCCCAAGTGCCGCTAAATGCGGCACTTTTTATTCATAATGTACTCAAATCTGTTAAAAAAATACAACATTTAGCTATGGAAACCCGTTTCACCATCAACATCAGCCTTCAGGGGCCAGGTGGAAAAATCACCTATGGCAAATTTTCTCTCGGCAAAGACAAAAAAGAAGCCAGTGAAATTTTCTCACAGCTAAAAGGAAGCGCAGAAGATGCTCCAGGCTGTTCGTTAAAAATAGAATTTCTGGAAGAACTTATGGAACTGCCTATTCCTACCGGCATCATAAACTGCTCTCTGGATGAGCTAAAAGAAAATATCGCAATCATTACAAAGGAAATATTCCGTATCGCCCACCTGGAGAACGGAAATATTGATTGTTAATACTGGTTTGATCGATTCTTGTTAAAAAAGCATATTATGCTCGCCCCGAACTTTTTTGCTTGAGCCTCCTGAAACTGGTCTATCTGGCACAAAAGAACATCAGCCAGAAACGCCTTGTAAGACATTTAAAACAGCCTCTTCGACAAGCTACCATTGACCATACTCCAATAGAAAAATCGTCATTGCGAGGCACGAAGCAATCTTAATGCGCACGCTAGTAACGATCGTTGTAAGATTGCTTCGTCGGCTGAAAAAGCCTTCTCGCAATGACGATTCCTCACAGTCTACAGTTCGTTAAAAATTCTCCTGTCCATTCATATTGATTTTTATACAATAAATTATCCCTCAGGATGACAATTTTATATTTATGAGACAGCCTCTAGTTTTCCATTTTCTTGCCAGCGCAACTTGGTAATTTCATGAGGTCTTTAATAATAAGCTGTGGAAATAGCGAAATTCATCCCATGTATGGTTCAGTTTTTGTTGCGATGATTCATCACCGGCTTAAAGTAATTATATGATTTGTACGTATTATTCCCACTACCTGGGGTTTGAAAAAATCACAGACCTGCTTCAGAAAGAATTTCCTAAAGCGACACTATCCATAAGTGATCCAGGTGAAGATAAAATAGCGCAACTGGTTATAAAAGGTGGGTTATTTAGTCCATCTATTAAGATTAAAGTAAGCTATCGTGAAAGGGCGTTCCCCTCCTACCAGCTTCCGGAAATTGACGACAGTCCGCTAACGGCAAACTTAAAAGGCCTTTACGGATATATTACAGCATTACCGGCATCAAATGAACAGTTGAAAAATTTGATACTGGCTAAAGTCTCTACTATAAATAGCGAGTTTTCTGTAGAACAGGAACCGCAGGAGAGCAAAGACATAAAACCATTACTTCAAAAACTCGCAACTGAGTTTGATGCGGTTATATTCACACAGCCAGGCACTTTAATCAGCAAGTCTGGCAGACAACACTTTTTAGATCACAATTTAGATCTAATCCTGGATACCTCAGGAAATTCAGAAATTGAAAAACTTAGTGTTAATATTGAGTCGAAATATTTTGATAAGGAACAATCTCAATTATCTGACGATCAAATCAGAAGAAAAGAAAGAAGTGAAGCAATACTGAACGTGAGAGGCATCAAAGTTAATTCAAGTTTACCCTGCATCGACGCTGAAAGTGAAACTTTAATAAGGACACCAAAAGAAATTTCGACCAGGTTATGCATTCTGGCCGTCACTAATTTTGTTGCAAATAATGTGATACCGGCTGATATTGCAATTGCCTATTTGCAACAATACGATTTATGGGCACAAACCACACCTGAAGAAAAAGAATTCCTTGGTCATCCTACCGAAGAGCGGAAAAATACGGAAAGTTGGAAAAGCGAATGTATTTACACGCTGATGTGGGCCTTAGGTAAGGTTGATAAACTTAATTTCCCTGGCCAACTTTGCGATTTAAATGACATCCCTGAACAAGATTATCCTGTTGGTGCCGGAAAAGACCCAAATACTTTTATCAATTCCATAGCTGAAACAAGATCTGCAGCTGAAATTCTGGATGCAAATGACCTTTACTACAGAATCGACTGGGCTTGTGTAGATGCAAGATTGGCAAACGTCCAACTTGAAGAAGCTATTTCTGGTGTAGTGTATGAAAGGCACTATGCCCTAAATTGGCTAATCAGGTATGGTGAACAAGATTGGGATGATGTAAGTTGTGATACTTAGCCTATCCTGATTCGGATAAAATTCATCTACTATATGCTCAATTACATAACATTAAAAACCCAGGTTCGGTATATGTGGTCGCTATACTGAAAGTTGGCCAGCACCATGTTGTCACAGAAAGATATTGTCCCATATCCCCTTTAAATTGTCGTATATCACCCTGCAAATTACCTGGTAATAACGTCATCTTTGTTAAGCAAAGTAAATTCTAAAATAAAAATAATTGTATGTCAGACAACAGCGTTTCATTACACAGAGTGATTAAAGCATCCCCTGAAAAGGTGTACCGTGCTTTTACCGAGCCTAAAGCACTTGCATCGTGGATGCCGCCTTATGGATTTCTCGGTATTATTTATGACATGGATGTAAAGCCGGGCGGCACATTTAAAATGTCTTTCCAGAATTTCACCACAGGAAGTACTAACGCCTTTGGTGGCGAGTACCTGGAGGTAGTTCCGAATGAATTGTTAAAATACACAGATAAGTTTGAAGATTTAAATCTGACTGGTACCATTATAAATACCATCTGGTTCACAAAAACATCCGTAGGTACAGACTTAGAAATATTACAGGAAAACATCCCTGCGATGATACCTCTGGAGATGTGTTATCTTGGTTGGCAGGAATCCCTTGAAAAGCTCATTAAACTTGTAGAGACAAACATACCAGATGCTTAGCAAACCGGCAATCATGCTTATGGTTCAGTTTTTGTTATGATTACAACGCTAAAAAACGCACCATGAGAAGTAAATTTGCTGGTTTGATTATGATGATGTTTGCTTCGGCATGTAATCCGTTTCCAAAGAAAGACAGCCATCCGGAAGTACCTTTAATTTCCGAATTACTTAAAGATCAGCGTAAGTTTAAGCTGGTTACAGACATGCAAAATTTAAGTGAAATTATCTTTTTAGAAGATGACAGATTTTTTTTGAAACCAGACAGAAGTGACGCTCCATTTAAAATAATGGACGTAAACAAACGGATCATTTTTGAGAAAACTTATGATTGGGATCTGCCTTTTTTCATAGATAAAAAAGGTAATCTTTATTTTAATCGTAAAAAATACTTCTATCCGGATTATCGCAAATCCCAGGACTTCAAAAATGTAGTTTTTACCGACAGCTTGAGTGTAAAGTCGGAAGAACTTAAAATTGAAAATGACAGTTTAAAACTTTTGGCACTTTCATAAATATGAAACAGCACTTTTAAAGAGATACGGTTACAAACCTTGTGAATATGTAACTGTGCATCAGGAACGTTGTAATATTTTTGAAATAAAAGATGAAACACTATTTGTGCGCAACGACTATCTTTTTAACAGTGAATTTTCAAGAACTGCAAAAGATGTGAAGAAATTTGATGACGATGTGCTAATTCGATGGCAACAAGGCACGCTCCCCTCTCCGGTATACATGTATTATTATAAGTTAGGCGACCTTAAGTTCAAGGGGGAGAACTTGATTCTGCCACAAGTGATTACATTGCAGGGCATAAAACACCTTTATTCCCCCGGTTTTGGGTTGTATAGGGTCATGGAATAGTTGCCTTCCCTCCTGCTAACGCTCTAGCATATTTGATATCAAACCATAAAATATAGATGCGCAATTCTTCGTGAATTTTGGCTGCAATGATTACCTTGTGTTGTTCCTTATCATTCAATCAATTACGAAAATTACCAGAAAGCCTTTATGACTAAAAAAATATTTGCAATTTTGGTGTTATTTATCGCCTTATGCTCGTTTAGGAAAGGATTTTTCCATCAAAAACTGGGCGATATAGCCGCAATTGACTTCCCTGACAAACCTCAAACCACTGATACCTTAGGCCAACATGTACATCATTATCGTGATTCATCAGGCTTTTATCTTGCCGGCCTTTCTGATCTTACTAACAACGGAGCAGGTTTCAGTCACAACGAACTTGACAGCCTTTATTCCGGATTTATTGGAGGAACATTAAACACATCAAAGGGCGAACTCGTAAGTAAAAAGCCTTACCATATCGATGGGTTGCAAGGATATGAGATTAAGTATATAACCAACAATCCCAAATTATCAAATTTACGCTTTAAAAGGATGCTGTTCCTGAACAACAAAATGCTTTATGTTGATTTCTAGACAGATAAAGATAAAGACGAAATGTCTAAACCCGCCCGGGAGCGATTTTTCAATTCCTTAAAGATTACCGCAGATAAGGCGAGCCGACAACAAGGTACTCCCAATGTGGGAAATATAGCATTTGGATTAGGATATATTGTCGGTCAGGCAATAGTATGGGTGGTATTGGCAGGAGTAATTCTCGTTATTATTTTGTTTATCATCAATAGAAATAAAAGACGGCCGCTGTAATTGCCTGGCCTTTTCGCATTGAATACTGTCTGCTGATCCGAAGTTCAGGCTTCTCTGTGAAAAAATACAGACAGATCCACAAAATGGTTACACTAAATATTGGAGAAACCTCGCTGGCTTTTGAGTACCACGGTCAATGCGTGTATTTCTATCCGGTAAAAAAGATTAGCAACACCGAATTCGAAATGATCTGGGCAAGAGATGTGGACTGCAAATTCGACAATGGAACTAAGGAGACTTTTCGTTTAATAGCGGTACCAAAACTGGAAAAACCATTTGCAAAATTCACCATTAAAAATGGCGTTTTATATGCCGAATATTATTACGCCGAATAGGTAAAAAGATATACTGAACAATGTTTTCACCCCAGAATATTCCAGGAAAAATGAATGATACTAATTTCCGCTTGATCCAGAGTTTGCGCACATGCCGGGCGCAAACAAAAAAACCCTTAAATCTAACGATCTAAAGGCTTTTTGTGTCTTTAAGACGGCATACGCCTATTACAACAAAGACCTCTGCGATGTGATGGAAAAGGGATTGTCCAATTATTCAAACTTTCTTTTGGGAGGAGGGAAATCCTAATTTGGGCGACGTTCTGTTCAAGGGATGCGGTAGCGTGGTGGCTTTCGATGTGGTGAGGGATCTTAAGCGAATAATGGGCAAGGAGCAGTATGAAAACTTGTAGGCAATTCCCTATATTAGGCACCTCCATATTTGCCTATTTACGATTTTACAGCCAGTCAAAAGAGATGGCCAATGCTGATAACTACAATGATGGAACTCGAACAACCTGAAACAATAAGAAAGTTTGCTAACTTCATCCATAAAAATTACTCTCAACGGTCTGCCGGAAGAAATTTCACAACTGGTCGGAGATTGACCAGAATATTTGTAGTAATTGCTTCAAAGTGAAATAAAATCTCAATTATGGGTTAACTTGAGGCCATAATGAGTTATTATTAGTTCAATAATTCATATATTAGCTAAACAACTGATAGTTTAGAATCGCGCGGCAATCGGAAGAATTATTTTAAAGAATGGAAGAAAAAACCATAATTATTGAATCAAAAGAAAGCAATTTCCAAATAGAACAAACCATGGAATTTCAGCTTACTTTTTCTAAAGACGTTTCGGAGTTCAACTTTATCAAATACGAGATTGCAAAAATTGACCCCTCATCAGAATACAATGTAATTAGGGGTTCTTTTACCCAAGACTTGATAAAAAATGGAGATAATCTATACATACTTAGGTTGAAAGCCAGCATACTCAAGGAAGGAATTTATTTTTTTAGCGATATAGAACTACTGAAAAACGAAAAAATAGATTCAGAGTTTCCCTTGAAATTTGACGACTACGGAGACGCACATGTTCAGCAACGTCATTTTAGAATATACTCCAACAACGAAGATGTAAAAGAAGCCATTTTCACCGAAGTCGAAAATATTCAAAAGAACAGAAATGAAAATTTTATTAGTGGATTGGGAGATAAATCCAACCAAAACTTTTTTTCATCATATTTTTTTGTTAAGAATTTATATCTAGATAAACAATTTACATATGGAAAACTTAAAATTATTCCATATTCAAAATACTCTATATCAAATATTTACGACTATATAAACTCGTTTATTGCGAACGAAATCGGCCTTGATGTATGTATTAGTTATGACCCAAACGATAGGATTAAATATGAAAATCCAGGAGTGGTAATTTTTTATCCAAAAATTTTCGCGAAAAATGAGTTAGAAGCATATAACATATCTGAAAGCATTACCCAAAACCTACTTCAATCTTTTTCGCTGACCAGGGACACAAAGGGAGAAATCATATCTGCGATAGTAATAGATTCGCAAACCAAGAAGTTATTTTATAGTAAGCCCGAAACTTTTAGTGCGAATAATATTATGTCTGGCGAGATGTTTGGGGAGGATCCATACCTAAACCAAAAAGTTCTAAGGCTAATACAAGATGATCCTTTTTTCTCGCTGTTGACAAATCTTTACAGGGACGCTGTTAATGAACAACATGTAGAGATTAAATATTCTAAACTTTGGACGATACTTGAAGTTCTAGCAGAAAGTAAGAAGTACCCCGAAAATGTTCTTAAAAAGACTTATCTAGATGGATCAAAAATTCAACATAAAGCAAATGGTAATTCTAAAATTGGTAATAGCAACCCAAAGCCAACTATCAAAGATAAAGTTCGAGAGTATTTCAGAGATAGTCTGAAGCAGAATCCTTTCTTATCAAATTTGTTGCCGTTAAAATCGATCAATGTTGACAGAATTGATAACTTGTTAACTATCTGGTACAGACATCGAAATTGTATGGTTCATAGTGGTGGGTGCCAACCCTTTAATACAGCAGTATGTAAAAATAGTCCTGATTATGCATTATGTAAATCCAAGCATGTTGAAATTGTCAAAAGCAATCCTGAGAGAAACATCTATAACGATACATACTTAAACTTTCTTCATACGTCGGTAAGATGTATTCTATTGAATTATTTTCTACTGAAAACTGGCTACAAAGATGTAAACGAACACTTTTTCATGGTAATGAAGGCGATACCTTCACTAAAACTTGAAGAAATAAATATTAACAGCATGGGTGAGCTTGGTAAGATATTAAAGATTGAAGTTTAAAAATAATCGAATATATTCTGGAAGTAATAGACTTGATCCGAGTTTGCGCACATGCCGGGCGCAAACAAAAAAGCCTTTAAATCTAACGATCTAAAGGCTTTTTGTTTTGTGTCGGGATGGCAGGATTCGAACCTACGACCTCCTGCTCCCAAAGCAGGCGCGATACCGGGCTACGCTACATCCCGAACTTGGTATCGATCTTTTAATCCTGTTTTAAAAGTGGATCAACTTTTTGTCGGGATGGCAGGATTCGAACCTACGACCTCCTGCTCCCAAAGCAGGCGCGATACCGGGCTACGCTACATCCCGAACTTGGTATCTTCTTTTTTTTATTTCCCTTTTTCGAAGGGATTGCAAAGTAACGGATTTAAATTGACAATTCCATTTTTATTTGCAAATTTTTATTCTTTGCGGAGAGGGCGGGATTCGAACCCGCGGTACCGTTACCAGTACGACAGTTTAGCAAACTGTTCCTTTCGGCCACTCAGGCACCTCTCCTTCAAACCTCTCTTTTCTGCCCTACCGGCGTTGTTTTGAGGTCTGCAAATATAGTAAAACAAGTTATCCAACAAAAAAAAATTACAAAATTTGTTGATAATCTATACGCACATGATAGATGCTCATCAGCATCGTCTTGAATATCAATTTGATAGTCTCAATATCTTTTAACGTCAAATCGCAGTCATCTAACTGATTTTGCTCCAATTTGTAGTTAATTATACGTTCAACGATGTCATTTATGTTCTGCGCATCGGGATTTTTCAGACTTCTTGAGGCAGCTTCGACCGAATCGGCGAGCATTAACACACCTGTTTCTTTGCTAAAAGGTATGGGGCCGGGATAACGAAAAATATTTTCGTCGACAAATTTTTCCGGTGTATTTTTCAAAAACGATTGATAAAAATAATCAACACGCGTATTTCCATGGTGCGTTCTGATAAAATCAATTATCGCTTCAGGAATCTGGTTTTTTCTTAAAATCTCAATTCCTTTATGCACATGCTGAATAATGATCTGCGCACTTTGTTCATAAGGTAATTTATCATGCGGACTTACAGCGGTATTTTGGTTTTCAATAAAATACTGTGGATTGTCTACTTTACCAATATCGTGGTATAAGGCCCCTGCCCTTACCAGCACAGAATTACCTCCAATTTTAAATATCGCAGCTTCAGCAAGGTTGGCTACCTGTAAAGAGTGCTGAAAGGTTCCAGGCGCTTTAAAAGCCAGTTCTCTTAACAACTTATTATTGGTATTGGTCAACTCAATTAAGGCCACATCCGAAGTGATACCAAAAATACGTTCGAACAGGTAAATTAACGGATAGGCCAAAAGCGATAAAAGTACGCTAAAAACAAAAGGAATAAAATTCAGCCATTCTATTTCGCGGAAAGATCCTTCGCGCAGTAAGGCAATGCCTATAAAAGAAACAAAATAAGCCAGCAGAATAAATAAGGCTGAAACCAGGAATCTTTCGCGTTTGACGAAGTTTTTTATACTGAATATGGCAACCATACCCGCAGTAACCTGATAAAATACAAATTCGAAACTATTGGCCACAAAGAAACCGGCAATTAAAATCACCAGCATATGGAGGTAAAGTGCCAAACGCGTATCAAACAGGATCCTGATGATAATAGGCACTACACAGAACGGAATGTAGTACAAACTTGGGATTTCCATCTTAATGGCCCAGGTTAAAGCAAGCAGCATCCCTGTGGTTACAATGAGGATTAACGAAAGCTGACGGTTATCGGCAAAAATATCCTTCCGGAAAAGAAAAAGGAACGACATTAAAATAGCCACTATAAAGGCAACCAATATCACCTGCCCAAGGTAAACCAATGCCCTGCTGCCGATTGTTTTGGTCTGCGCATCGTAAGTAGCTTTGTAAGATTCCAGTTTTTGATAAATTTCTTCGTCAATCACATCATTCTTAGCCACAATAAGTTCGCCTTTTTGCACCATCCCTTTCGTAGTAGAAATATTGTTAACCGTATTATCTTGTATGGTTTGCGTTAACCGCTCATCAAACACAATATTCGGAGTGATATGATCAATTGCGAGGTTTGCCACCAGATCGCCCATTACCTGGTTAGGGGCCTTAAAATTATCTTTAAAAAATATCAGGGCCGATTCTGCGGTAAAAACATCCTGTGTATTTTTCTCCTGTGCCACATTGTTTTCAAGCAGAGAAAAGTCGTAGTTTTTACCCCCGGCCTGGTGTTTCACATTCAAGCCAATAATTCCTCTCTGGTAAATACGCTGCAACAATTTATAGGCAGCACTTTTATATACATCCCTGTCCTTTTCGTTAAGCTGTTTTGATTTCCATTTCACATCAAATTCATTGGCAAACTCTTCCAATGCATTTGCGGTAATGCCCCTATCCAATTGGTAAACGGGCAAAATATCTTTTAAGGCATTTTTTTTATCTGCACTAACCTGCGGGTTGGTTTTTAAAATAGCAAAGCTGAAAGGCGAAATCAGATCCTTATTTTTCCATACCGCATTTTTTTCGAACTCATATCTAAACCGGGGTTGTTTGGGCAGGAATAGCGTAATAATGAAAACGGTAAATATCATCATCACATATTTCAGGTTTGATGAATATTTCCGGTAAAGGATCTTGTGTGAATTTCTCTTGATTTTAGCCAAAACGATGTAATTATTGTACTGTCAAAAATAGCATTTTTATCTAATATACATTTTACGGGTTTTGTTTGCAATTACCAGATTTTATATTTTACTTTATGATATCAAATTAATATCAATTATGTATCAAGAAAAAATTATTAATCCGCCATCTGGTTATTTAACATTCGCAATAAGCATATTGTTGCTGGCTGCTTCCATTTTCTGCTTTGTTTCAGAAATTTTTCTCTGGGGAGGGATTTTATTAGCCATAGATATATTTTTACTATTTCCGGGCTTTTTAATCATTAACCCCAACCAATCGATGGTACTTACCCTGTTCGGAAAATATATCGGCACGGTAAAAGCCGATGGTTTTTTCTGGGTAAATCCCTTAACCACAAAAAGACGCTTATCGTTAAAAGCCAACAATTTAAACGGGCAGCAGTTAAAGGTTAACGACAAACTGGGCAACCCGATCGAAATTGCCGCTGTGGTGGTTTGGAAAGTAAACGAAACTGCCAAAGCTGTTTTCTCTGTAGAAAACTACATGCAATATGTAAACATTCAGAGTGAAGCTGCTGTAAGGCATTTAGCCAATATCTTCCCATACGACCATGCTGAAGGGGAAGAAACCAGCATTACCTTAAAAGATGGCGCTGAAAAAGTAAGTGAACTTTTAGAAAACGAGCTGAACGAACGTTTATCCCGCGCAGGCATCGAAGTTTTAGAGGCCAGGATTTCGCATTTGGCTTATGCGCCGGAAATTGCCAGTGCCATGTTACAGCGCCAACAGGCCACAGCAGTAATTGCAGCCCGTAAATTAATTGTTGAAGGCGCCGTAGGTATGGTAGAAATGGCATTAGAGAAATTATCACAAAAAGGGATTGTTGATCTGGATGAAGAGCGTAAAGCAGCCATGGTAAGCAATTTATTGGTGGTTTTATGCGGGGATCGCCATGTACAACCTGTAGTAAACACCGGAACTTTGTATAATTAAGCTAATGGAATTTGAAGAAAAACATGGATTGAAGATCTGGTGGCTTTATCTGGTTACGGCAGCCACTATATTTCCAACAGCGGCCCTACTTATTTTTCAGAATAACGGCTTAAGTATCGCTGAACTTAAAGAAATGTACTTCGCCCCGGTTTTGGCGCTCCTATCTCCGTTTTTAATCATTTTTTTAGTGCAACAGCATAAGCTCACCCTAAAAATAACACCTGAAGAGGTTTCTTTCCGGTATCCCCCCTTTCACTTTACATCAAGTCATTTCCGTTGGGAGCGTATTGAAAAAGCGTACATCAGGAAGTACGATGCATTTTCTGAATACGGGGGTTATGGCGTAAAAAATCGGCTCTGGTTTAAAATTAAAGATAAGGCTTATTTATTAAACGATAAAAACAGAGGATTGCAACTGGAATTTAAAAACGGTAAAAAGCTGTTGTTCAGTTCTAATAAAATAGAAGATCTGGAGATGTTTTTGATTAATTTAAAAACGAGGTATAATATACAAGCAATACAATAAGAATGGCGGAGAAAGATAAAAAAGCTTTTGTATTAAGAATTAGTCCTGCTTTATTAAAAGAAGTGGAAACCTGGGCTGCCGATGAGTTTAGAAGTACAAACGGGCAGATCGAGTTTCTACTCACGCAGGCATTAAAATCGCGAAAGAAGGGAAAAGCAAAAGAAGAATAAAACTGAAAATTGCCAACCGATAACTGTTAACTGCTAACTGCTAACTGCTAACTGAATTGGGCGTTCCCCAAGCTAAGCAAGGATCGGGCTCCAAATAACCTCACATTATTTAACCACCCCACCCTGCGGGCACCCCTCCTTAAAACAAGGAGGGGAGTAATCAGCACTGGAAAAGCAACCTGGCCAAAGAACCACCAGCCCAGGTAATTTAAACCTGATGGCAGCGACAGCCCCGAAGCATGAGGGCTACAGCGAACAGCAGGACTAAACCAACCCCAAGAAACACTACAGCACCTTTCCAAAACCTATTAAAAACTTATTATTTCAAATGTGCTAAAATCATTCCTTAAACGTTATTTTTAAACCTCATAGTTTTTGGAAACCTGCGGGGTTTGACTAACTTAGCGGCCTAACCAAAAATTCATAAAAATTAGTTTACATGAAAGAAGTTGTTATTGTATCAGCTGTGAGAACACCTATAGGTAGTTTTGGAGGCTCATTAGCTCAATTTTCTGCTACTCAACTCGGTGGTTTTGCCATTAAAGCAGCCATTGAAAAAGCTGGCCTTAAACCAGAACAGATCCAGGAAGTATATATGGGTAATGTTTTATCAGCTAACGTTGGACAAGCACCTGCTACACAGGCTGCAAAATTTGCCGGATTACCAGATTTACCTGCCACAACCATAAATAAAGTATGTGCTTCGGGTACAAAAGCAATTATGCTTGCCGCACAAAGCATTGCAAATGGCGATAATGAAATTATTGTTGCTGGTGGCATGGAAAGCATGAGCAATGTTCCCTACTACCTGGATAAGGCAAGAAACGGTTATCGCCTGGGCCACGGACAGGTTACAGACGGTTTAGTAAAAGATGGCCTTTGGGATGTTTACAACGATTACCACATGGGGTCTGCAGCCGAACTTTGCGCTACCGAATGCCACATTAGTCGCGAAGAACAGGATAATTTTGCCATCGAATCGTACAAAAGAGCACAAAACGCACAAACTTCAGGGAAATTTGCCGATGAAATTATAGCCATAGAGGTTAAAGACCGTAAAGGCGAGATTACATTGGTTGATACCGATGATGAGCCCACAGCGGTTAAATTTGATAAAATACCTTCACTTAAACCTGTTTTCAAAAAAGATGGAACCGTAACTGCAGCAAACGCATCAACTTTAAACGATGGCGCAGCGGCATTGGTTCTAATGAGTGCAGATAAAGCAAAAGAACTAGGCTTAACACCTTTAGCTAAAATTTTGGGTTACGCTGATGCACAACAGGCACCAGAATGGTTTACAACCGCACCATCAAAAGCAATTCCATTAGCATTACACAAAGCCGGTATCAACATAAAAGATGTAGATTATTTTGAGATCAACGAAGCCTTTTCTGTAGTTTCTATCGCAAATAATCAACTTTTAGAACTAAACGACAACCAGGTTAACGTAAATGGTGGTGCCGTTTCCTTAGGTCACCCACTTGGCGCATCGGGTGCGCGGATTGTAGTCACCTTACTTTCGGTTTTGGCGCAAAATAACGGAAAAATCGGTGTAGCCGGAATCTGTAATGGTGGTGGTGGCGCAAGTGCACTCGTTATCGAGAAATTATAATCTTTGGTTTTGCAGCGTATGGCGCATTTGATTGTATGAAAGTTATCAGATTTTACATCCTTTTAATTATTGGAACGTTAGGCTTTAGTGTAAAAGCACAGCAATCACCAAATACTTTAAATGTTTTTCAGGATACACTGATTAAAATATCGGCAAGGGTTGTTTCTGCGCAAAGCGATGCTCAAAAATTAGATATAAACGGCAGTTTTGTAAAAACATTGGTTGAGGCATTAAAAGTATCTAATTCTTTTTCTTATCCTTTAGATTCGCTTAAAAATGTATCGGTAATTAAATCACCTGATCAGGCTTTTAGGATTTTGAGTTGGTATGTACTGCTCGAAAACGGCACATACCGCTATTATGGCGCCATTCAGATGAATACAAAAAATGGCCCGTTGAAACTTTACCCCTTAATTGATCAGACCGAAAATCTTGGCGATCCCAATGTCATTACCAATAATCAGAAATGGTTTGGTGCCAGGTATTACGAAATTGTTCCGGTAACCAGCGGAAACCGATTGCCTTATTATATACTTTTAGGCTGGAAGGGTAATACCCAAATGACCACTAAAAAGGTAATCGATATTCTTTCTTTTGATAAGGATAAGCTCACCTTCGGCGCGCCTGTTTTTGACGGCAAAGAACTAAAAGGAAAAAACAGGATCATATTTGAGTATGCTAAATCAAATGCCATGACTTTAAAAACGGATTTGAAAGCAGGCATGATTGTATTTGACCATCTTGCTTCTTTTGATCCAGAAATTAAGGGAAAGTTTGAATATTACGGATCAGACGGCACTTTTGATGGCTTTAAAATTATCGGTGGAAGGCTAAAATTGCAAGAAGATATTATCCTTAACAATGATCCAAATTCGAGTGATGAACTTTATGCAGACCCAAAGAAAAATGTTAAACCCATCAGAAAGTTTTAATTCTTAACAAACCATTTACCTTACTCCTTACTTAAAAATTTGTGAGTTTGGCAATCGCTCACTATATTGCGCCCTGCTAACTAGCTTAAACAACACACAAATTCTGAATTCATAAACTAAAACCAACAAATGTTTTATGCAAACATCTAATGAAACCATTAGTATTGACCATGATAAGGAACTAGACCTCCACTTAACCAGTCAAGGGGTTTCTCCTGAAAAATTATTTAGCCATCCGGTTGGCCTTTTTGTACTCTTTTTTACCGAAATGTGGGAGAGATTCAGTTATTACGGAATGCGGGCCATTTTGGTTTTGTTCCTGATTAGCGATCTGAGCAAAAACGGCTGGGGTTGGCCACGGCCTGAAGCCTTACAGCTTTATGCTATTTATACCGGTTTGGTATACTTTACACCAATACTTGGTGGTTTAATTGCCGATAGATTTACAGGTTATAGAAAAGCGGTGATTATCGGTGCTTTTATTATGACGCTCGGTCACGCTGCAATGGCTCTTGAAGGGGTTAGCACCAATTTTTTCTATGTTGGTTTGCTTTTATTAATTATTGGTAACGGATTTTTTAAACCAAATATTTCTTCAATTGTAGGTAAACTTTACCCCCCTATTAGCGATAAAAAAGATAGTGCTTATGCCATATTTTACATGGGTATCAATTCCGGTGCATTTATCGGGATGTTAATGTGCGGTTATATTGGCGAAAAAGTAGGTTGGCATTATGGTTTCGGCTTAGCTGGCGTATTTATGCTTTTCGGAATGCTACAGTTTTATTTCGGACAAAAAATATTCGGTGTAATTGGTTCGGCAGTTGATAAAACTAAAGCAGTAGAAAAAGCAGATCCAACGGTAGAAGAAATTCCTAAAAAAGTTAGAAGTCAACGCTTATGGGTAATCGCCATTTTGTCTATTTTTACCATTTTCTTCTGGATGGTATTTGAGCAGGCAGGCGGATCGATGACGATTTTTGCAAAAGATTACACCTTAAGAAACTTAACAGGAGGAGCAGCTACAACCTTTAAATGGGTTGATGCCATCCTGACCATATTTCCATTGGTAGCCGTAACTTTTGTGCTGTTTTCATTAGCAGGCAAAATTTTCAAGAAATATCCAGCAACTATTTTATTTACATTATTGAGTTTTGCCATTATCTGGGTATTGGCCATCTGGAAAGTAAGCAGAGAAATGGGGTCTGTAAGTACCGAAGTTCCGGCTTCCTGGTTTAGTGTATTAAACTCATTCTTTATCGTATCCCTGGCGCCTATTGTTTCTAAAATATGGGAAACCAAATTTAACCCAAGCGGGCCAGTAAAATTTGGCTTCGGTTTAATTTTTGTAGGTATTGGTTTCGCAGGCTTAGCTTATGGCGGTTCGTCTATTCCACAAGGAGCCACTTCAGCGCAAGTAAGTTTATTCTGGTTAATTTTTGCCTATTTCTTCCATACTGTTGGCGAGTTATGTATCTCTCCTGTTGGACTATCGTATGTAAGTAAGCTTGCACCTTCAAACCTTGTGGGTTTAATGTTTGGTGTATTTTTTACCTGTACTGCCATTGGTAATTACCTGGCCGGAGCTACAGGATCATTAATTGACAAAATAAGCGCTGCTTATTCAATTTCGACTTTCTTCCTAATATTCACCATAATACCAATTGTAGCAGGTTTAATTATGTTTGCCATAAGCCCTATTCTGCGCAAATGGATGCACGGTGTTCACTAATAAAAAAATAACTTTTACCTAAAAGCCCGATCTTTATCGGGCTTTTAATTTTTAAACCTATTTAATGGAAAAAACAGTTTCAATAGAAGAGATTCAGAATTTTGAAGGAAAATACCCGAAACAACTCTGGCATTTATCGTTGGTAGAAATGTGGGAGCGTTTCTGTTTTTATGGAATGCGTGGGGTATTGGCTTTCTTTATGGTAGAACAACTGGGTTTAAGCGACCAAAAATCGAACCTGCAGTACGGTGCTATACAAGCCTTTGTTTATGCTTTCACTTTTATAGGTGGTATTTTTGCCGATAAGATTTTAGGATTCAGAAAATCTCTTTTCTGGGGCGGAACGCTAATGATTATTGGAAACTTAATCCTGGCTCTCTCTCCACACGATTTATTTTATATAGGCATTACCCTATCCATTATCGGAACCGGTTTTTTTAAACCCAATGTTTCATCAATGGTTGGCGAATTATACCACGAGAAAGATAATCGCAGAGATGCAGGATACGGACTTTTTTATGCCGGTATTAATGTAGGTGGCTTACTGGGTGGTGCCATCTGTATTTATCTGGGTAAATATTACAACTGGCATTTATGTTTCTTATCTGCCGCCCTGGTAATGATGTTTGGCTTAGGCACGTTCATCTTTACCAAAAAACACTTAGGTCCTATCGGGAGTTCACCATTGCTACACCTTAAAAAATCAAAACAGCAGCTATGGGAAATAGCCGTTTATGTGGGTTCGATACTGTGTATTCCATTGATTTATATCATGGTAAAGAACACGGCCTTTACTGATTATTTCATGTACACCATAGGCGTTGTTGCCCTGGTTTATTTCCTATACGAAACCTTTAAAATAAAAGATAAAAAAGCACAATATAAACTATTGGCGGCATTCGTCTTTATCTTCTGTTACTTCATTTTTATGGCCATATCTGAACAGAGTGGCGGTTCGCTTTCGTTATTTGCAAAGGACAACCTGGATCATAAAATCCTCTTTTTTAATATCGATCCCAATGTGGTAAACAATAGTGTTAACTCGTTTTTTGTTATTGTTTTTAGTCCGATTGTCGGCATTTTATGGCTTGGCCTATACAAACGTAAAATAGAGCCCAATACGGTGGTAAAATTTGGGATCGGCTTCCTGTTATTGGCTTTAAGTTTTTACGTTTTTTATGCCACCAGGTTCTTCGCCAATGTACAAGGCATTAGTTCGTTAAATGTATTTACGCTGGCTTATTTATTGTTAACCCTTGGCGAGCTTTGTTTAGGGCCAATTGGGATGTCGATTATTACCAAACTCTCGCCAAAGAAAATGTTCGGCATGATGATGGGACTTTGGTTTTTATCAAGTGCTTTTGGGCAATTGGCTGCCGGAAAACTGGGTGCAGAAATGTCGAGTATCGACAATGCTTCACTACCAACTAAATTAATGGCTTATACCGAAGGTTACAAAGCATTGGCTTTGTACTCTTTAATTGCAGGTTTGGCATTAATTATTTTTTCGCAACTGGTTAAGAGATTGATGCAGGAAGTGAGGTAATAGTTCTTTGTCATTCTGAACGCAGTGAAGAATCTTTTTTATTATAAAGGTATAAAAGGAAGAGTCTTCCGTTACACTCAGACTGTCGACAAGTATTTTAAGAAAAAATGGGCATATACTTTAATATTTGGAAAGGAAAGGACTGGAGTTCTTGGCATCTTCAGTCCCGCCATTCGCTATAGTCCCTCTTTTCAATCGGGCGCTACCGCTGCTGTCGGGTTTAGGAACAATGGTTTAGTGACTTTAAATCTAATTCTGCGCAGATCTGCGAAATCAGCGGGAAACAATAAGATCTAAGATATATTGGGAAATAATGGCATTAATAGATCCTGAAACAAGTTCAGGATGACGACCGCGGGGGGACAAATCACGTGGAATTAACGAAAATTCATAACGGTTTCATATTTAATATTTACTTTCGCAGTTTAAAAGCAATTGCCAACTAGAAATATCAAATATAAAGGCCAAAAGCTTCATTATTAAAAAAACCACAACAAGCGTGTCAGATAGTTTAGTCATCATCCCCACCTACAACGAGAAGGAAAACATCGAAAAAATCATTAGAAAGGTTTTTTCTTTAACACAACCTTTTCATGTTTTAATTATTGATGATGGTTCTCCTGATGGAACTGCTGAAATTGTAAAATCGCTGCAAAAAGAATACGAAGGGCATTTATTTATTGAAGAGCGTGCGGGTAAACAAGGTTTGGGTACAGCATATATTTATGGCTTTAACTGGGCATTACAACACGATTATGCCTATATTTTTGAAATGGATGCCGATTTCTCTCACAACCCGGATGATCTGGCTCGCTTACGCGAAGCTTGTGTAAATGGTGCAGATGTAGCCATTGGCTCCAGGTACGTTAAGGGTGTAAATGTAGTAAACTGGCCAATGGGTAGGGTTCTAATGTCATATTTTGCTTCAATGTATGTGCGTATCATTACCCGGATAAACATTCAGGATGCTACGGCGGGTTTTAAATGTTACCGCAAAATTGTACTGGAAACCATTCCATTAAATAAAATTAAGTTTGTTGGTTATGCGTTTCAGATCGAAATGAAATTCACCGCCATTAAATTTGGCTTTAAAGTAGTAGAAGTTCCCATCATCTTCACTGACCGTACCGAAGGAACATCAAAAATGAGCACCCGTATTTTCAGAGAAGCTTTTTTAGGTGTAATCCAGATGAAAGTTTGGAGTTGGTTTAGAAGTTATAAAAGGGAGTCTGGAGTCGGGAATCCTAAGTCCTAAGTCCGAAGTCCAGAGTCCAGAGTCTTAAATCCACATCACCTGGTTCTATTCACTTCCAACTAAGGACTACAGACTTAGAACTAATAAATTAAGACTTCCCCTGCGATTCCCTGATCATTGCGCCAAAATCCTGCCCTTTATCCATGGCTTTAACCGTCATTACAATTCTTTTGGTACGGGTAGGTTCAGTTTTAGCCTGGTTAATCCAGTTGATATAATAGTTCTGATGCGATTTAGGCTGTTTTAAAAAATTTTGGATTAAATGTTCTTCTTCTGATAAACAGATTTCGAGATCTTCGGGCATTTCTATTTTAAAATCCTTATCTTCTTCTAAATAAAGTTCAACACTTGCTCCGGCTTCTTTTCTTAATTTTTTACGGACTTCGCCCTTTAAGGCAATAATAAAATCGCCCTCTCCCATTGGCATGGCTGCCATACCATTAATCTCCAATTGATCTATCTTCCCTTTTACCCTGAAACATTTTTTACAATCTGCTTTGATTTCGCTGGCCAGTGCTGCCGGAATAAACACATAACTCCAGCCTGTTTTCTCGCCCATGGTTTCGAAACGCTCTATTTCTGCTTTAAAATGGATCATGGTTTAATCTTTTTACGAATCTTTAATTTTATAATGCACACTCCTACCGCCGCCAAAAGCGATTAAAATACCCAAACTTTCTAATTCCTGTAAATCTCTTGTGGCAGTAGCTTTCGAAGTTTTAGTAATGGAAATATATTTTTTAGCGGTCATTCCACCTTCAAAGCCATCTACGCCAAAACTATACATTTTCTGCAGCACTTTTTTCTTTCTATCATTTAACTTCTCCCTAAATAAATCAAAAACCTTGATTTTACGAAGTGTGAAATCAATCATCTGCTTTGCATCTATTTGTGCCTGTAAGGCAATATTTACAAAATATTTTAACCAGTCAGAAATTTCATTACTTCTTTGAGCTTTTTTCAGAGCCTTGTAATATGCAGATCTATCTCTTTCAATAATTTTAGATAAACTAAGCATTACTGGCCTTCCTAATGTTTGGGCAATTGCTTTTTCAGCAATTGCTCTTCCAATACGACCATTGCCATCCTCAAAAGGATGAACTGTTTCAAAATATAAATGTGCAATAGCTGATCTTATTATAGGATCTTTAATTTCTATACGTCCTTGTGGCTTAGTTTCATTAAACCAAGTAATAAAAGCTTTCATTTCAATTACAACACGATGCGATGGTGGTGCTTCAAAATGGATTTTTTCTTTTCCTAAACTTCCTGATATAACTTGCATCGAATCGTTGCTTTTACGCCAGGTACCTACAGTTATATACTTACTTTCCGCAAATAAAAGACTATGCCAATACCACATTTTTTTTTCACTTAAGGAATCACAAAATGTGTTTCTTACATCAATCATTAAATCAGCAATCCCAGAAGCACGTTTATCCTTAACAACATCAGGTGTTTTATTAAGTCCGAGGTTATTTTTAATAGATGACATTACATCTTTTCTACTTAGGAATTCTCCTTCAATTTCTGAAGTCTTTATTGCTTCAGACAATATCATTTCCAATAATGTCTCCTGCCTGACATCATCTGGTAATGATTTTAATAAGGCATTAACTTCACCAGTTTCTTGAGCAAAATCATAAAGGTATTGTTCAATTTCTTTGATTGAAAAGGTAAAATTTGGCCATGTCGGTAGCTCCCAATTATATTGCATGAGCCGAATATACAATTTATTCGGCTCAAAAAAAAGCCAAATCATGAGCCGATTAGAAAGATTATTCGGCTCATGATGTTAAGAATGCATTTTGAAAAGTTATAACGATTGAACTTTTATTGTTTTGACCATTTAAGGGATTTAAGGAACATATAAGTTTTGCTATGAAAAGATCCTTCGAGTCTGTCACCATTGACAGACTCGAATAGAATGGGATGAAGCAGATTTCTCGGCTGCGCTCGAAATGACACGACCAACTGCAAGCTCATTTCATTAAGAAAGATTCTTCGCTACGCTCAGAATGACAAATCTTAATAGGGTGAGCGTAATTGCGCGGCACAATCTATCCCTGCTTTTCGGGGAAGCAATTTTAAAGCGCACATTTATAACGGCCGAAGGATTACTTCGGCAGAAGAGCTTCTCTATAATTATCCTGAATAATATACTGAATCAGTATATCATTCCCATTTTTTAAAGCGGAGTTCTGATAAGTACGAAACGGTTTAAATCGCTATCGGGTTCATCTGGATATCTAACTTTGCAAACTTTAATACTTCAATGCTCTGGAAGCCAAAATCTTCTACCACTTTACCTAAAATAAGGTAACAGCCCTTTCCTTTAAAAGGATACATGGGCGTGTTATTGGGAAAATGGGTAGTATCAAAAAAATCGCCGTTGGCATCTAAAAAAGTACCGAACCACATTTTGGTGTTTTTAATAGTGTGTACTGTTTTTTCGCAAACATAGTTCCCTACCATCCTTACTGTTTTACCTAAATGTTTGTGCATATCGGCTGCCATGGTATCGCCCCGATAAGGGGTTTTTAGAAAATCGAACATTTTATAATTGAGTGGATAACCCAATAACTCTAGTTCTGTGTAAGCATTTTCGAGTTCGGAATCGGCTAATGCCGGAAGTTGATAGGTTTTGTAACTTAACTTGAAAAGCTCCGCATGGTTTACCTTTTTCTGCTTAAAGCCAAGGTAATTGTGTACATCCCAAAGCAGAGTTTTACGGTCTTTCCCGGTAAAACGCAATGCCCCTAACCGGATTAAAATAATGGCCTGTTCGAGGGAAATGCAGGTTCTTTTCACAAAATTTTCAAGATCAAGGTACTCGCCGTTTGCTTTACGTTCTTGCGGGATGGTCCTGATATTTTTTTCTTCCAATCCCTGAATGCCGATAAAACCCAGGTAGGCATCTTTGCCTGTTATGGTTACCACCTCATCGCTATGGTTAACACAAGGTAAATGCACCCTGGCGCCTGTTTTTTGCAGTTCGTGCACGTAAACCCATCTACTGTAAAAACCACCATAGTTATTGAGTACCGCGACCATAAATTCCATAGGGTAATACGTTTTAAGGTAAAGGCTCTGGTAACTTTCAACGGCAAAAGAAGCTGAATGCGCTTTTGAAAAACTGTAGCCGGCAAAAGAAGAAATCTGCCGCCATACTTCGTTAACCAATTCTTCTGAATGTCCCTGGCGCCGGGCCGAAACCTTAAATTTGTTCACTAGTTCATCAAAAGCCAGTTTAGAGCGGTATTTACCACTCATGGCCTTGCGCAACACATCGGCATCGGCCAAATCGAGACCAGCAAAGTAATGGCAAACTTTAATTACATCTTCCTGGTAAACCATTACGCCATAAGTTTCGCTAAGCCGCTCTTTCATCACCTCGCAGAGGTACACCACTTTATCGGGCGCATGGTAACGCTCGATATAGGATTTCATCATGCCAGAACTGGCCACCCCTGGACGGATGATGGAACTGGCGGCCACCAGGGTAAGGTAGTTATCGCATTTCAGCTTTTTAAGCAATTGCCGCATGGCTGGCGATTCGATGTAAAAGCACCCTATGGGCTGCCCTTCTTTAAGGATATCGTTTAGTTTCTGATCTTTTTTAAAAGCTGGAAAATCATGGATATCAATAGCTCTTCCTTTATTCTTTTTGATCAATTGCACGGCCTCGCGGATGTGTCCAATGCCCCGCTGACTTAAAATATCGAATTTTTCGTAACCTATTGCTTCGGCCTCATACATATCCCATTGTACTGTTGGAAAACCTTTTGGCGGCATATCCAATGCGGTATAATAGGTAATCGGTTCTTCTGAAATCAAAATTCCTCCTGCATGGATAGAACGTTGATTGGGCATACTTTTCATGTAACGGTGCACGGCCAAAAGCTTCTGATAAGTAGCATTAAGCAAATTTTCCCGCTCTTTAGTAGGATCGGTAAAACTGTCTATTTCGCCTTTGGGTAAACCCAACACCTTACCAATTTCCCTGATAATTGCCCTGTCTTTGAAAGTGCTCATGGTACCCAAAAAAGCAACATGCCATTTAGGATAGCGTTCAAAAATATAACGCTGTATCACTTCTCTTTCATCCCATGAAAAATCGATATCAAAATCTGGTGGGCTTGTCCGTTTTTCGTGTAAAAACCGTTCGAAATACAGATCGAGATCAATCGGATCTACGTCTGTAATGCGCAAGCAATAGGCTACAATGCTGTTGGCGCCCGAGCCACGGCCTACGTGATAAAAACCCCGCTCATACATTGCATAATGTACGATATCATAGGTAATGAGGAAATAGGCACAGAAATTTTTAAGTTCGATAATCCGCAGTTCTTTTTCCAAACGCTTAAGGGCTTCTTCATTATTTTCGCCATAACGATATTTAAGTCCTTCTTCGGCCAACTCCCGAAGCATTTTTTTATCTCCTTCGAAATCTCCTGTATAAAAAAACTTGTTTTTGGAGGTAGGTGTATTACCATCCTCAAAATAAACACTTAAATCGCAACTATTGATCAGCTTTTGCGTGTTTTGAACAATAAAAGGATATTGTTCAAACTGCTGTGTCAGTTCGGCTTCAGGGATCAGAAATTCATCGGGATCACATTTTTGTTCTTCAGCTACTTTACTTAAAAGCGTATTGAGTTCTATAGCCCTTAAATATTCGTGCAACCGATAAGTAATTTTGTCGCCTACCGTAACGGGATGCCACACCAGCAGTTTTTCTTTCTGACCCAAAAGGGGATGTTTATATAAAAGATTCAGCTGTTTTCCACGCACACCTATATATTCGTTTGCTTTTAACGTTTGATTAAAAGTTTTATGAAAAGGATAAATAATGTACACATTTTCCATTTGGGGCGGAACCTCTGGCAATGGAAGGTTGTAGATGTTGTGGTGACTTAAAAATTCATTCAGCTCGCGCATGCCTTCTCTGTTTTTGGCAATGCCTACATATAACAGCTTGTTATCGATTCGAAATTCGATTCCTGCAACAGGTTTAATCTGATAAGGAATATTGCCCCTGTGTATTTCGTCGGCTTCTTTGGCAATGCCTTGCTTATAACACTCGCGAATAAACTCTACTGCACCCGTTGAGTTGTTGATATCGGTAAGAACCATTTGATGGATCCCTAAACGCCGTGCAGCAGCAATCAGTTGATCAATGCTCTGCGTACCATATTTCAGGCTGTAAGAAGAATGAACATTCAAAAACATAACTACTCGTAAGATTTAGTACCCGTTATTCCTTTTTCGCTCATAAAACTTCTGATTTTTGAACGTTTCCTTACTTCCGGCTCTTCTTCTGTTTGGTTTTCGATTAAAATTTTCTTTTTACGGGGATTGTACTTAATTATTTTTCCTTTTTCATCGCGGGGTGGTTGGGTAACAATAGAGGCTTTTACTACGGCTTCGGCACCATAGCTGTTACGCACCTTATCCATGGCCTGGCAAAGACTATATTCTTCTTCGGCGATATCATATAAACCAATCTGTTCGTAACCACTCACCAGGTGCGAAAGTTTTACACCCACCAAGCGCAGCAGCATCCGTTTTGAATATACCTTTTCGAACAGGCTATGTGCTTTGCTGATCAGAAATGAATCAAGCGAGGTATAAGGAATTCGCTCCTGCTGGGTAACGGTTTCGAAATTGGTGTAACGCACAGTTACCGTAATGCAGGCGGTTAGTTTTTTCTGATTACGCAGTTGAAAGGTTAGTCCGCTAACCATTCCGGTTATAATGGCTTTCAATTTAGCCATATCCATGGTATCGCTTTCGAACGTGGCCTGTGTACCGATTGATTTTCTTTCGCGGTAAGGCACCACGGGCGAAAGATCGATCCCATTTGCTTTTTGCCACAAACTTAAACCATGTTGCCCTAAAATTTTAAACATGAGCTGTTGTGGAATCTGCGTAAGTGTAAGGATTTCGCGAACACCCATTTCGCTTAATTTTTTATAGGTAGCATGACCAATACCCGGAATTTTGTGAATAGCCAGGGGATCGAGAAAGGGCCGCAATTCAGGAAAAGTGACCTGCCGTTCGCCACCGGGTTTAGATTCGTTGGTGGCTATTTTGGCTACGGTTTTATTGATCGACAAACCAAAGGAAATGGGCAATTTCATCTCTCTAATAAGGGTTTGCCTGAGTTCTGACGCGAATTTCATACAGCCAAAAAAGCGATCCATACCCGTCATATCGATATAATGTTCATCAATACTGGCTTTTTCGAAAAGAGGAACTTTATCGGCAATAATCTCGGTAATCTCGTGCGATGCCCTAGAATATTCCTCCATATCGCCTTTTAAAAATATAGCCTGGGGACACAGCAATTTTGCCGTCCTGCCGGGCATCGCAGAATGTATGCCGTACTGGCGTGCCTCGTAACTGCACGAAGCTACCACTCCCCTATCGCCGCCACCACCGATAATTACGGGTTTACCCAACAATTTGGGATTTTTTCTGATTTCTACCGATACAAAAAATGCATCCTGATCCATATGAATAATCTGCCTTTCTTTATCCATTCTCGTATTATAAGGGGATGATTGAAATCAAAATTACTAATAATTTTAGCTTAATAAAGATTTACAGTAGATTAATTCTTAACAAAATACTAACAATTTTAGTTTTTTTGTTGTTAATTTACATCATGATTAGGCAGGAGCATGGGTTCAGACTAAAAAAACGATTGACGTTTATGGGAGAAACCAACGCGTTGGTGCGTGCGGACACGAACCACGGAAATAGATTAATTCTTGACAAATACTACAATTTTAGCTTTTAGTTTAATACTACAGCGAGCTAGAAATGTTATAAGACTACTAAAATGTTTGATATTCGCGAGAAAACCATCACGATCGCTGGTTAATAAGTACCCAGACTCACGAACATATAAGAAGCACTAAAATAATACAGTGGAACGTGGGAATACAATCAACTCAGAGCGTTAATAAAAACTTTGTCTGTTTTAAAATGTTAAACTAGTAATAAACATTTATCCTATGGAAACTAAAGACAATAAAAACACGGCAAAAAAAAATCATAAAAATGAAGGAAGCTCAAAAGAAAAGGCCTCCTTCGATCAAAACGGACAGGGTTCTTCAGAAAAATTTGGTCAGGCTGGCTCTACACCTAATGAATCAGGAGAGAGTGGGCCTGGTACTGTAGATAAAAGTAAAAAAGCTTAGAA
Source organism: Pedobacter alluvionis (assembly GCF_003664035.1). Taxonomy (GTDB): domain Bacteria; phylum Bacteroidota; class Bacteroidia; order Sphingobacteriales; family Sphingobacteriaceae; genus Pedobacter; species Pedobacter alluvionis. The sequence continues at coordinate 1,488,716 of NZ_RCCK01000010.1, read as the reverse complement.
AGATAAAAGAGTATAATACTCTTTTATCTTTCGTAAATACTCATCTTTTCAGCTAGTTCTATAATGCTTTTTATTTTCAGTTTTTGAAAAAGCCTCAATTTATACGTACTTACTGTACCCATTTGAAGCTTTAACTGGTTAGAAATTTCCAATACACCAATACCTTTTGTTAAAAGTTCTGCCACTTCAAGTTCTCTGCCCGAAAGTTTAGTGAAAGGATTATCGGCATCGTTACCTAATATGCTATTGAACATATTCTCTTTAACATTTCGGCTTGAGTAGCGGCTGCCAGCTAAAATTGTAGTAATTGCAGTCACAATCTCTGATTCTTCAGCATTTTTGGTCAGGTAACCAGAAGCCCCTGATTTTAAATAAGGAACTGCATAAATATTTTCATTTAAAGAAGAAAATACTAGGATTTTAGCATTAGGCTGAACCAACTTAATTTGATCGATTACCTTAAGGTTGTTACCTCCAGGCAAGTTTACATCAATGATGATTAAACTTGGTGATTTTTCTACTTCCACAAGCGCCTGCTCTAAAGTAGACGCATGAATGATTTCAACACCAGACCAAAAGTCTGATATTAAACCTTTTAATCCACGTCGGATGATTTCATGATCATCAGCGATGAGTACGGTGAAAGTACTTACAGCATTTTTTGTTTTCATTATAATTAAGGATAATAATTAAGGATATTGCGCAAGTTAGTAAAAAGTTATTTTTTTTACGCAATTGTAGCTAATTTTTCGGTAAAAAATGTAAATATTATTATACACAATTCAATAATTTTGTTAATAAAACATAAGAGTTGCCCATATAATGTTAGACTTAAAGGACGAATATGATTAGGAAATATCATGCATTCTACTGCTATAACCTATTAATAGCCAACTGAGAAATCGTAAGTGTAACCGCAGCTGTTAATGGTCAAAATAGTATTACTGCCAAATGTTGTAATACTATAAGTTAACACCAAAGCTCCTAAACCTGTAATCAATACTAAGATATTGCGGCAATTAAATAAGGCAATAGCAATAACAGTTCCTCAAAAGCCTAATCAATTACGCAACTGTTACCATTGCTAATACATCTACTTGAGCAACACCCACTGAAGCTATATGATCAGCAACACAGAATAATTTTAAGTACCAAACTTCAGAGGCAAAAAAGAATGGTGATGGGTTAGAAAATTGTAAAAGAATGATTAGATCTTAGCCCGGATACGACTGAGTGTTTCCAGCCTGACGGCCAGAAAAGATGCAATGTATTTTAAAGAAACGCGGTCTATCAGGCCAGGGAAAGAAACCAGGAATCGTTTATATCTTTTTTCGGCAGAAGAAATTCTACAAAGATAAGCACGCTCCTCTGCAGAACGGTAATACAACTCCATCATTTTTCTGCCTACAATGTTGGCTTCAGTAAAGTTTTCAAACAGGTAATCTGATAATACATGCGGAATGGCAATTAAATCTACATCTTCCAATGCCTGCAAATACTCTTCCGAATCGCCTTCCCCCCATAAATTACGTATCGTTCCTACCACTTCATTTTCTTTTGAAATCCAGGTGGTAATTTCCGTGCTTCCATCTTTTATAAATCCCCTTACCACCCCTTTTACAATCAAAAACAAAAATTTATTACGGTCAACTGGCGAAACCAGGTATTTATTCTTCTTATAACTAATGGGAAATGTATGCTGGTTAATGCCTCTTTCTATTTCATCATTTAGTGGATGAAACTTTTTAAAAACATCAATTAAAGGCGAAATATTATTGTATTTCTTCCACCTCTCCTCATCAGACAAGTTAACTGCGATCATAGAAATTACTGCTTGGATAGACGATCCTCGCTTTTAAATAAGAGAATTATTACGTAATAATAAGAACATTGATTTTAAAAAAGAAGTTTTTATTTATTAATAATTTAAAAACACCTTAAAACTCCTTTTCAACACCTAGACCAAATAAAGCAAAGTCATATTTAACCGGATCTAAAGGATCAAACGCTCTTAAATGAGTAGTTAGTTCTACGGCGGTTAACCAATCTGTCTGCTTCCGGTTAATGAGCCCGAGCAAGCGCCCAACCCTGTCTACGTGCACGTCACATGGGCAAATCAGATCTTTAGACTTTAGCGTATTCCAGATCCCAAAATCAACGCCTTTATTATCAGTTCTTACCATCCACCTTAAAAACATATTTAAGCGTTTGCAGGTCGATTTTTGTTGCGGTGAAGAGATATGTTTCCTGGTACGGTGCGGAAAATCTTCCAACGAGAAAAAATAGGACCTGAAATGGTTCAATGCCTGTTCTATTGAAAAATGAAGATCGGCGGTATAACAAACTTCAGAAGAAACCTCTATATTTCGCTCTGTCGAAGAAATATCCAGGTATTCAGTTCTATAAATATCCTGTTGAGGAATAAAAGCCTGTTCCAGACTTTCGAAATTTTTATAATGCTGCTTAAAAAACGAAATAAAATAGAGCAGATCCGTATCGTTAAAGGTGCGGTGTTTAAAATTCAGCAAACGTTTTAAATCATCATCACTATGGTTTAGCACAAAATCGTGCGGTGCATTATCCATCCGGTTAAGCAACTCCCGGCATTTATTGATAATCGTTTTCCGTTGCCCCCAGGCCAAAACCGCAGCAAAAAAACCCGAAATTTCAATGTCCTGCTTTTTCTCAAAAAGATGTGGAATACAAACCGGATCGTTTGCTATAAAATTAGGCTGGTTATATTGTTCAACTTTGCTATCAAGAAAATTCTTCAGCTCCAGAAATTGCATATCAGTAATTATTTAAACAAAAATAGCAGCACAACACTGGCCACTTAAACCGGATTGAAACGGTATCCTTTTTTGTTTTGCAGATTTTAATGAAGCAGGCACTTCAACAAAAAAGATGTAGTGTAAAGCCGGGACAAACATTAAATTATAGAACAGAGCTGGCTTTACAAAAAGATTAAAAACCGGGCAAATGCAGACCATAATGCCCGGTTGAAATTTTATGCCAATGCCCTTTCCAGGTCTTCTAAAAGATCATCAATATCTTCTACCCCAACACTTAAACGAAGTAAGTTATCGGTAACACCAACTTTTTCTCTTTCCTCTTTCGGAATAGATCCATGTGTCATGGTAGCCGGGTGATTGATCAGTGATTCTACCCCACCTAAAGATTCGGCAAGCGTAAACACCTTAAAATTAGAGGAGATCCTGAATGTTTCTTCCAGATCAGCTCCTTTTAAGGTAATCGAAATCATACCTCCAAAGCCACGCATCTGTTTTTTAGCTACATCATGGTTAGGATGATCTTCGAAACCCGGCCAATAGATTTTATCAACTTTTGGATGTGTTTTTAAATAGTGCGCAATACGTTCGCCGTTTTCGCAGTGTGCTTTCATCCTTAAATGAAGTGTTTTAATCCCTCTTAAAACCAAAAAAGCATCTTGCGGACCTGGCGTTGCACCGCAAGCATTGTAAATAAACCAAAGGTCTTTATACAATTGCTCATCATTGGTTACCAAAGCGCCCATTACCACATCAGAGTGACCGCCAATATATTTGGTTACCGAGTGCATCACAATATCAGCGCCTAAATCGATAGGGTTTTGCAGGTATGGCGACGCAAAGGTATTGTCAACCGTCAGGATTAAATTTTTCTCTTTGGTAATTTTTGCTACCCCTTCAATATCGATAATCTGCATCGTTGGGTTGGTTGGCGTTTCAATCCATACCAGTTTCGTTTTATCGTTAATGTACGGCAGCATATTCTCTGGCTTAGAAAGATCCAGAAAATGAAATTTGATTCCGTATTTGGTATAGATTTTAGTAAAAATACGATAAGAACCGCCATAAAGGTCATTTCCGGTAATTACTTCATCGCCTGGCTGCAATAATTTTAGTACAGCATCTGTAGCGCCCATTCCACTCGAAAATGCCAAACCGTATTTAGCATTTTCCAAAGCAGCTAAACAATCTTCCAAAGCTTTACGCGTTGGATTGGTGCCTCTCGAATACTCATACCCTTTGTTATCTCCTGGAGATTTTTGCCAATAGGTAGAGGTTTGATATATCGGTGTCATTACAGCACCTGTTGTTGGATCAGGCTCCTGGCCTGCATGGATGGCTTTAGTTGCGAATTTCATTTTTTTTAAGATTTGAGAAACCAGATATGAGATATGAGACAGGATATATGAGATATTAGACATGAGATTTATTTTTCTCTCAAATCTCATATCTCCCCTCTCACATCTACCTAATAAGCTCTTGCAAATAACACTCTCTGAATAGATGGTTTGCCTGAATAAATGCAAACTCCATCTTCCAGTTTATTATCTAAAGGAATACAACGAATTGTTGCTTTCGTTTCTTCTTTTATTTTTTGTTCCGTTTCTGGCGTTCCGTCCCAATGTGCTGAAATAAAACCAGCTTTGGTATCTAACAATTCCTGAAACTCTTCGTAACTGTTAGCTTCAGTAATATGTTCATCACGATAAGCTAATGCCTTGTTGAACATACTCTGCTGAATATCTTCCAACAATTTTACGATGTAAATATCCAATCCTTCCTGAGGTATAGTCTGCTTTAATTTGGTATCCCTGCGGGCAACTTCTACCGTTTTATTCTCCAGATCACGGCCACCGATTGCAATACGGATCGGCACACCTTTTAGTTCATAGTCAGCAAATTTAAATCCCGGGCGTTGTGTATCCCTGTCATCATATTTCACCGAAACGCCTAATCCTTTTAAACGCATGGTTAATTCATTTACATACGAAGAAATTCTGGCCAGATCCTCATCACCTTTATAAATCGGAACAATAACCACCTGAATTGGTGCCAGTTTTGGTGGAATAATCAATCCGGAATCATCGCTATGGGCCATAATTAATGCACCCATTAAACGGGTAGAAACACCCCATGAAGTAGCCCAAACATGATCTAATTTCCCATCTTTACCCGTAAACTTAACATCAAAAGCTTTGGCAAAATTCTGACCTAAAAAGTGAGATGTACCAGCCTGTAAAGCTTTGCCATCCTGCATTAAGGCTTCAATACAATAAGTATCTAAAGCACCCGCAAAGCGTTCATTTGGCGATTTACGACCTCTGATTACCGGAACGGCTAACCAATTTTCGGCAAAATCGGCATAGATATGGAGCATACGTTCTGTTTCCTCAATTGCCTCCTCAGCTGTAGCATGTGCTGTATGCCCTTCTTGCCACAAAAATTCGGCAGTACGCAGAAACAATCTGGTACGCATTTCCCATCTTACTACATTCGCCCATTGATTGATCAGTATGGGTAAATCACGGTATGACTGGATCCAGCCTTTATAAGTATTCCAAATGATGGTTTCAGATGTAGGGCGAACAATTAATTCCTCCTCTAATTTAGCTGTTTCATCTACGACAATATTTCCATTACCGTCATTTTTTAACCGGTAATGTGTTACAACTGCACATTCTGTCGCAAAGCCCTCAACATGAGAGGCTTCCTTAGAGAAAAATGACTTTGGGATGAATAATGGAAAATAGGCATTTTGGTGTCCGGTATCCTTAAACATTTTATCCAGTATTGCCTGCATTTTTTCCCATATAGCATAGCCATTTGGCTTAATAACCATACATCCACGCACAGCAGAGTGCTCTGCTAAATCTGCTTTTAGTACGATATCATTATACCACTGGGAATAATCGGCTTCTCTACTTGTAATTTCTTTGCTCATCTTATGTATTTGGAACGTAATTTGTAAGTTAAAAAGTGTAAAATTCGATAGCAAATTTATAAATTTATGCCTACAAACGATCAACAATTAATATCAATTGTGATTTAACATTTTTAGAATAAGTAAATAGTTAGGAATTAACTACTTTTGGAACTTGTTTATTACATTCGTGAACACACACAACTAAATATAAACACAATGAAACCAATTAAATTTTTACCAATTGTCATGATTGCCACCGCAGGGTTGGTGGCCTCATGCTCTACATCAAAACTGGCTCAAACCAAGCCTGCTGATGATGTTTATAATACTGTGGCGAAAGCCAGGGAGGTGGAAATGGCACCTCAACCTCAGAACCGGCAAGGCCAGCAATATCAGGCCCAGGGACAGGAAGAATATGATGAATATTATGGAACAAGTAATCCATATTACGACATGGATTATTCTTCAAGGATAAACCGTTTTTATAATGGATACAGTTTCCAGGGCTATTACGACCCCTATTTTGATAACTATTATTACGGCAACAGTTACGGACCATCTAACTATTTAGGTTTTGGATTGGGTTGGGGTAACGGTTACGGCTTAGGTGGCTGGGGTGGCGGCTTTGGAGGTGGATGGGGCTACGGCAGCATCTGGAATAATCCATTCTATTACGGCAATTATGGCTTCGGATGGAACAATCCTTATGGCTGGAACTCCTGGGGACCAAATTCTTACTATGACCGTTACGGTTGGGGCGGCGGATATTACGGCGGAGGCTGGGGTATCGGCGGCGGATACTATGGTGGTGGTGTGTATACCAATAGAGGTAATTACAGAGCTAGACCTGGAAGTAATGACAGAGGCGTACCAAGATATGGAAATGGTAACGCAGGAAACGCAGGCAGACCAAGTAGATCTGGCGTAAGCAATCCAAACGGCGTATCTTATGCACCAAACAATAATGCAGGCAGACCAACAAGAAACCAAGGTGGGTATACTCAAAACCAAGGCAATCAAAGTGGCAGACCTACCAGGAATAATGGTTATGCACCTCAAGGTACACAAAGCAGCAGACCTACCAGAAACGAGAGCTATAATCCCCCTGCAAGAACCGAGAGCAGACCAAGTTATTCACCTCCACCATCAAATGGCGGCGGGGGCGGTGGTTCTAATGGCGGCGGAGGCGGCGGTGGCTCAAGACCATCAAGAGCTGGAAGAGGTTAATTATAAATTCTAAACACACAAATGAAAAAAATCATCCTGGCTTCTCTAGTAGCTACAGTAGCTGCTATGGGAACAACATACGCCCAAAGTTATGCACCCGATGCGTTCCGTTTTTCGCAAACCAATTATGGAAGCTCGGCAAGGTTTAAAGGAATGGGCGGAGCGCAAATTGGTGTTGGAGGCGATATTGGTTCAATTAATGCCAACCCCGCTGGTTTAGGTTTATTTACCAAATCAGAATTTAGCATTACTCCGGAATTCAATTCAGTATCTAACAATAGTGGATATTTAGGGAATAATATGAAAGCTAATAAAAGTCAGATTAACCTGAACAATATTGGCGTAGTATTTTACAGTCCTGCTGCCAAAATGAAAGGGTCTGATGTAGATAAAGGTTTAGTAAGTACGGTATTTGGTTTAAGCTATACCCGGAATAACGATTTTTTAAATAACATCAGTTACAACGGCACCAACACAAACAGCTCGATCAGGGATTCTTACGTAGATCAGGCCAATGGTGGTGGAATTGATAATTCAATAGCTGGAGATGCGTATAATAGCTATTTAATTAATAAAAATGCACCCAATTTTCCAAATGGATATTCAGCAGAACCTTATAACAATGCGAGTTTTAAACAAAATTGGGATGAATCCAGATTAGGTTCAACATCAGAATTTAATGTGGCAGGTGCCCTCAACTTTGGCAACAAAGTATATATCGGCGCAACCGCTAGTTTTGTAAATGTGAAATACATTAGCGATGCGACTTTTACCGAAGCGGGGATAGTGAACACTTTTGATGATGGCTTATCAATCCCTGCATATACCGGAAATGAAAATTACAACTTAACGCATTTCAGAAATCAAGAAACCAAAGGTGGTGGATTTAACCTGAAACTAGGTATGATTTTCAGACCGGTTAATGAATTAAGAATTGGTATAAATTTCCAGACCCCCACCTGGATGAACATTGAAGATAATACAGGCGAGACTTTACAAGCAAATTTAGCTGGAAATGCAACAAATGCACCTTCTAACTCAAATAACCCGACTAAATATTATACTTTCAGTTATAACTTACGTACGCCATTAAAAGCTTCGGCCGGTATTAGCTATGTAATAGCAGGTACTGCATTAATATCAGCTGATGTCGATTATGTGGATTATTCTTCAATGCGTTTTTCAGCTTCTAACGGCTCAGATCCATCAACAATAAACGACAATAATGCTTTTATCAAAGCCTCATATAAAGAAGCTGTTAACTATAGAGTTGGTGCAGAAGTAAAAGTAACCAATGAATTGAGTTTACGTGCTGGTTATGGTGTAAATGGAAACGGCGTTAAAGGTGGAGATAATAAATTTTACCAGGGTCAGTATTACACCGGTGGTATTGGATACCGTATTGATAACTATTATTTTGATTTAGCGTATCAGAACTACAAAACAAACTTCAGTTCAAGTCCATATTTATTAGATGATTATACAGAACCTGTTGCAGATGTTAAAAGCAATAGAAATAATGTATTCTTAACTTTTGGGGTAAGATTTTAATAATAATTTTTCTTAAATAATTAATAAGCGCCAGTTTTCGATAAGGGAACTGGCGCTTTTGTTACAACAAAAAAGGATACCCAATCGGGTATCCTCAACATTATTAACTAACTAATGTCTATTTAATTAACATCCCACCATAACCTGTCGGTAATTTTAGCCTTTTGTTGCGGTTGTGGGTTTGCTGTAATTTCGGTATTTGGATAAAGTACCCTTCTCGGAATTTCAGAGAGTGCATTTTTAACTTTGGTTAAAACCGGGAAGCCAGTACGACGCCAATCTGTATAATTTTCAGCATTAAGAAAGTTGGCAACCGACTTTTCTTCCATAATTAAACGAAGCGCATTTGTACTACTGAGTGTCCCCCGCGAAGCAATGTAGGTATCCATATCGGTTGTGCTCACCCCTACCTTAGTCATGTGCTGTTTGATACCATCCTGATAAAAAGGTTGTGCAGCTGCAAAACCCGATACCACGAGCGTGGCTTCGGCTTTTATGAATAATGCCTCGGTGTAATTTACCAGGTAATTATTGGCGTTGGCCCCTGCGTAAAAATCGGCAGGGATTGAGTAAGCTTCCAGATTTCCAATTTCTTCTAAACCAATCTGCCGACCCGTATATAAACCGGTTTGTTTGGCGGGTTTAACCATTTTACTTAATCTTGGATCGTTTCTGGTAGTAAAATCATCAACAAAGGTGTTGGCCAGCACAAATGTAGTGCCTGGCAGAAAATTCTGCTGCCATGGATTTTCTGCCCCTGCTGCACCACTGAAAGCAATTTTAGCATCATCATCATTGCTTTGCATACCATTAGTTAATGCAGTCAAAGCCAGCTGTGCTTGCGCAGAAGCTGTATTTCCTGGTGCTTTACTCAGGTGCATGTAATAACGTGCTTTTAAAGTATAAGCCAATTTTCTCCACTTTGCCATATCGCCAGCGTACATCAGATCGTCACTGCCAGCAGCCAAACCAGCATTGCGACCGATATCTGCAATCCCATCATCTAACAATCGCTGTATCTCGGTGTATATTTGTTGCTGGGTATCGTAAGTAGGATTGGCAACATCGATTCCCTTGAAAGCCTGACTGTAGGGGATATCTCCCCATACATCGGTTGCGTAGCCCAAAGTATACGCAGTGAGTATTTTAGAAATCGCAGTATAATTATAATTGCCGTTTGCAGCTGCTTTTACATTTAAGAGGCTTAGGTTTTTCAGCGTACGCGCATATACATTGTTCCAGTCACCGTTCATATCAATATTATACATCTGATAAGTACCGAAGTTTGGTGCCACCTGGTTTAGTGCCATTACCTGAAGGTATTGCTGTAGCACTACACTTAAATTTCCATCGCCTGATGCATTGATGTTCTGGGAGATCAGAATCTGAATAGGCGGTAACATGAGCGATTCTTTAACATCTATCGGTCTGTTGGGGTCATAGTTAACATCTATATATTTTTTGCACCCGGCAAAAGCCATCATAAATGCAAAACTTAAAATGAAATATATCTTTTTCATGTTGATTCTTTTTTATGTATTGGGTTTATAATGTTAATCTTAAACTGAAATCTACCGAGCGGGATGTTGGGGTTGAGAAGGAATAAATCCCCTGAGATCCGTTTGAAGAACCAAAAGAACTTACTTCAGGGTCTCCACCTGTAAAGTGTGGTGCATATATCCACAAATTTCTACCCGTAACCTGCAAGCCAATAGTTTTGAAAGGTGTTTTTTGCAGCCATGTTGGTTTTAGGTTATACCCCATGCTAACATTTCTCAATTTTACATAAGTACCGTCCTGGATAACCGATTCCAATACACCATTGGCCCTCTGGTAATAAGCCTGTCCTGAAACAGACACTGTATTCGGCAAACCTGTAGTCGCATTTACACCCTCAACAACACGTGGACCACGGTCTTCGGTAACTTTTGGTGTGCCATAGAAATAGCCGTAACCATCCACATTGTTTTGGATATCGCCTCCCTTTTTCATATCAAAAGAGAAACTAAGCGTAAACTGTTTATACTTGAAATTATTAACAATACCGCCCATCCAATCTGGATTAATATCACCGATTATACCCTGTTCATCTGCAGCAAATGGTAACCCATCATTACCGATTAACAATTTTCCTTCACTGTTTCTGGCGTAACGGGTACCAAAGATTACCCCATAAGGCTGGTTTGGAAAAATAACGGTAAAGCCGTTGTCGAGGCGCTCCAGATTATTATTGATCGAAAGGACCTTATTTCTGATCCTGCTATAATTCAGGGTCAGGTCCCAGCTGAAATTCTCCGTTTTTATAGGTTTTGCATTTAAAAGCAGCTCGATACCTCTGTTGCGCATTACAGCTGTATTTACACTCGTAGCGTTAAACCCGGTTGACGGTGCCAGTGCTACATTAGGAATGATCCCGTTGTTTGTCTTTTTATCGAAATAGGTAACCTCCAGGCTTAAACGGTTTTTAAAGAAACCTGTTTCTAAACCGATCTCAAATTCATTGATCCGTTCATTTTTTAGGTTCGGATTGCCTAAGGTTTGACTGATCAAAAAGCCAGCCTGTTGCTGATAAGGAAAGGTAATGTTTCTTATCGGCAATGATTCGTACGGCGTAAGCAGGTTATATGGCCCAATGCTGGCATTCCCCACTGTACTATAGGATAATCTTAATTTCCCAAAACTCATGATATCCGATAGTTCTTTCGAAAAGAAATTGGAAAAGATAAAACTTGTAGCAGCAGAACCATAAGGATAAAAACTGTTGTTTTTGGCCAGTACAGAAGTGCCGTCGTACCTTCCGGTAAGGGAGAGGATTAAGAATTTTTTATAATCAATATTAGACTGTAAATAGAATCCTATTTTTCTGGTCAGATAACTTGTTTCCTTAAAATTTATATTTGATGTAGATCCAATGTTATCAAACCCTGGAACGGTTATACCCAGGCCGTTGGCATAGGCAGTTTCAGTATAGGTTGATAATATGTTGTTGCCCAATAGCGCATCGATGGTAAAATCACCAAAACTTTTGTTGGCACCGATGATCAGGTCATTATTATATTGCCTGAAATTGGTGTTGTTGTTTACGATCCGGCCATTAGGGTTCGAAACCGAGAGCAACGATTCATGATATTTGCCCTGTTCAACATAAACATCAGCACCAAAACGTTCCGTTATAGTTAACCAGTTCAATACTTTGTAATCAGCATTAAAAGTTGGTAAAAACCTGTTTACTACCGAAGTATTGCTGATGTTATCCAATACCCAATATGGGTTGTTCCTGGAAAAACGGAACAGCCTCTGCGTGCCGTCCGGGTTGAGGGCAGGCTGTAGATTATAGGAAACTGGCGCTGTAAAAATAGTCCATACAGGGCTTTCAAGGGCATATCCTTCAGGCAGCCTATTGTTTTTGGTATTGGCATAGTTAAGGGAAAAGGTAATATTGAGATCCTTTAATATCTCGGTGCTGAATTTCCCAAAAACGGTATTCCGGTCGAACGAAGTGCCAGGTACCGTTCCATCCTGAGCAAAATTGGTATACGATATAAAATAAGAGTTGTAAGCTCCACCCCCATTTACGGCTACCGTGTTGGTATATGTTTTTCCGGTTTTGAAAAATAAATCAGACTGATCGTATACCTGTGCAGGCTGACCATTAATTTTCAGGGTATCCATCCTTGCTCCCCATGAAGTACTTGTTTTCTGGTTCACACCATCAAAATATACGCCGTTAGATCCTAATGAATATTTATTCTGGATTTCGGGCAAAAGTGGTTTCTCCATAGAAAATGATGATGAAAAACTCAAGGAAGGCTTTTTATTCAGGCTACCTGCTTTTGTAGTGATAATAATCACACCTTTTGCACCGTCAGATCCATATAGCGCTGTTGCTGCACCACCTTTTAACACATTGATGCTTTCTATAATATTTGGATCAAGATCGGCAATACGGTTGGTGCCTGGCCCCATGTTGAGATTACCTGTTTCATCATTGTTAACCGGAATACCATCAATTACCATCAAAGCTTCATTGTTGCCAAAAAGGGAATTGGCTCCCCTGATTACAATACGCGATGAACTACCCGGAGTGCCCGAAGAACTCGTAATCTGAACACCCGAAACTTTACCGGCCAGAGCATTTACTAAATTAGGCTCTTTGGTCTGGGTCAATTGCTCACCTTTTACCTCTTGAGAACTATAGGTAAGGTTACGTTTTTCCCGCTTTACACCTAGTGCAGTCACTACAATCTCATTCAGGTTTTGCTGGTCTTCGCTTAAAGTGATGGTTATGTTGCTTTGCCCATTATAAGCAAATTCTTTGGTTGTATAACCAATGCCACTAAAAACCAGTGTAGCCGGGTTTCCGCTTTTAATTGAGAATAGCCCTTTTGCATCGGAAGAGCTACCAACGGCTGTTCCTTTAACTTTTACCGATATACCTGGAATTGGTTGCCCCGATACATCTATAATTTTGCCACTAATCAGTGGCGTTTGACCATAAATCTGCACGCAACAGAGCATAGTCAAAATGAACAAAGTAATCTTTAATCTGGTCATTGTATTCAGTTTAGTTAGTAGTATGACCAAATTTAGGTTTATAAAAAGCCAGATAGAATGCTGATTTTAACACGTATTGACCAGAAATTAACGCAAATGTTACAATCTTCTTAAATACGTTAATAAATTGTGATTTATTTAACTGATCAAATAAAATTTGAACAACCGAAATGATGTTGAAGCAATATGTTTGATATTTAGGCTTTCTGCCTACTGATTGTTGTTTGAACCAACCAGATTTTCAGCACCGATTTCTGTTAGTTAAAAATCAGGCGATTCGCAGATACACAAAGTAGCATCAACAAAAAAGTAGTTAATTAAAATTGAAAGTATAACCTGTGTATGCTTAAAAATTTTTATTTACGCTTCACCATAATCTCCTTCTCCCCATAAACCACTCCCCCATCCGTTACGCCCTGTAAAATAATTTTAAACGGTCCGGTTAAATCGCCTGTATTAAAACTAATGGATGTTTCACCTTTTATCTTTATTTGGTAGTTCCAATACACCGTTGAAAAATTGATAGGTTCATTTTTGTTATTGATATCAGACACATAGAACTCTTTAGCAAGGTTGATTCCCTTGAGGATGGTAATATTAGGTTTACGCTCTGCCTCCAAACACCCCTGGTAAATCATTTCACCACCTTTCCCATTGGAATAAGTTTTACCATTTACCGGACTTCTACTGCCAACATCCGCAGGATGGTTAGGACAGTTTAAAATGTTATACCTGCAAACATAATCACCACATTTATTATAAGTTCTTTCGGCATAATCGGTATTTTGATTATTCTCATTAATCACAACTTCTTTAAGTTTGATACCAGCAGCTGAAGTGATGCTTTGATAACCATTATTAAGTATCTCAGCTCTTACATTGGGAAGTTCAAAATTTTGCTGTACAATGTATTTTGTCAGTTCTTCTTGCGGATTATTTATTTCAAGCGAGTACAAATCATATCTATCGGCAACCATTCCCAGCCAAACCGGTGTTTTCGGTTCTTTAATCAGGAGATGATCAAATGGAATATTAAATCTGCCCGCACTGTCTGTATCCAGAAAATTAAGGTTTTCCCCAGCTATTGTTGTTAAACCCAGGGGGCTGGTCAGTAACTTCTTTCTTCTGGTAATTTCACCATGGTAATCAAAGCTCGAAAGCGCTGCTTTTTTATTAAACACCTCTTCTTCAGGCCATTTATATCTGCTCCAGGTTTTAACCAGCAGTACATCATTCAGATAATCCTGATCCACATACTTCAAACCCATCGGTCGGTTAGGAAGGGGTTTTAAATGTTGTTGTAAATAAAAATAATCGATAATATTCTGGTTATTTCCAACTGATACCCAATTGGCTTGGGTACATGAAACAGACACCAGTGCCGTCAACGGAGCTTTACTTTTACCACTTACATTCAATTTTAAATTCACCTGATCTCTTGTGCCGTATTCATTTTTATCAGTAGATAATTCGGTCTGATTAAGCTGATCATAATGTGCAAAGAAAATCCTTTCGGCCATTGGGCGATAATTACTATCTAAAATGGTGACGGTATTTAATCCAATAGGAACGGAATCTAACTTAAACCTTAAATTTTGGGTTTTGTTAGCCGCTAATATCAAATCGGCATGCAAAAAAACATCAGCGAAATTATGCACCAGAATATGAACTTTTTGATTATTATTGGCCACCAGCTGTAGCCTGAAATCATTTTCGGCTATTGCTGTTCCTGCTGTTAAAACAGCTCCATGTTTTAATGCCGCAGGTAAATGATAATTGTTACCTTCCTGTTCACTGTCAAAAAGTTTAACGTAATATTTTTTTGATGGCTTTGGACAGATTGAAAATGAACCAAGCCCTGTAGAATTGCTTTTAAGGGTATCAATCACTATGTCATTTTCATACAAGATACCCGTCGCTTTCATTGCAGTGCCTTCCAGGTCTTTAATTTCAAAACCTACATTCGAAGTTAAGCGATCAATCAGGTAACCACCTTCGGGGTAAAATTGAATCTGATAATTTGAACGGCTCCTCACCGGAAGATTAAACTTAATGTGCCTGATATCTTTACCTTTTTTGATGGAAACATTAAGTTGGTTATTATCCCGTGTAATTTTATCCGCAGGAAAGTTAATCATCAGTTCACCAATTACACTACTTTTAGCTGAACCGGTGAGCAATGTTTTTTTATCCTTACCGATCTGATATTTTATTTCTGCATTTTCAACGAAACGGTTGTCACTGGATAAAATTTTTAACAATGCTATTCCATTTTTGCTCTGCTCATCATAAGCTTTAAAAATAGAAATATTGGCTGTTAATGGATTTACAGTAGTAGATTTAATGATAATGGGCTGCACGAATCCGCCATCTGGCTGATTATCCTTTTTAATATGGTATTCGCTACAAAACGATAGGAACCGCCCGGCAGCGAATCAGGCAAGGTAAGTGCACCGAATGCAAATCCTTTTTCAATCAAAAATTTATCCTGGATTACTACACTACTATCACTGTTATTGATCAGCGATAAATAAAGTGTATGGTATTGATCTAAGTTGGTAATGGTTTTTAGCAAATACCCGCTAAACCAAACCTGATCGTTATTGGTGTAAACGGTTTTGTCGAAATGAACAAACAGATTAGATTGAGCCGTTTCTAAACCATAATGGTTAATATTTAAAGCCACACTATCTAGTTTTACATCCTGCGCCTTTACCTCTACTAATAAAAGCATGATACAGGTAAAGAGGATTTGAAATTTTGAAAGCATATTTCGATGATCTAGTTAAAAATCGAAAATTTTAGCTAGATTCTCAAATTATCTCCAATTAGTGACTTAATTTTAAGCACAGTTTGTGAAGATTATATGATTTAAAAACCTCTAAATTTTAACTATTCCATGCTTCACGGCATACAAAGCCAATCCTGTACGGCTTTTTAACTGTAATTTTTCGCATAAAGAATTTCTGTAACCATCAATTGTACGCGGACTCACAAACATTTCAGCTGCAATTTCATTATACGTTTTTTCAGTACAGGTATATTTCAGAAACTCCATTTCCCTTTCTGTAAGTTTTACGAAGTCTGAGATTTTCGAATTTGTAGCTAACGAACTCAGCGACTGCATGACTTTCCTGGTCACAAGGTCATTATAAAAATACCCTTTACTGATCACCTCGTCAAAAGCACGTTTAAGCTCTTCAGGTTCAGCATCTTTTAACACATAACCTTTGGCGCCATTGGTAATCATTTTAATAATAGCAGTTTCTGCATCCATGGTACTCAAAGCAAGTATGTTTACTTCCGGATGATTTGTCCGCAGCCATGAAGCCGTACTATATCCATCCATTTCGGGCATGTTGATATCAAGCAACACGATATCAGGTACATCGTATATTTTTAACTGTCTGATAAAATCTTTTCCGTTAGCAGCCTCAAATAATATGTTATAGGACGGAAAATAGCTGATTAAAGCAGCCAATCCTTTTCTAAACAAGACGTGATCATCAACTAAGGCTATATTTTTAATCTGGTCAGACATAAGGAATAGTTAAGGTAATTTTAGTTCCATTATTAATCACACTATCGATTGTAGCTTCTCCCATAATCAGTGTAGCGCGTTTTACAATATTCTGAAGCCCCAACCCAGTCTCAAATTTATCTTTTTCACCCGCACAAAAACCGACACCATTATCTTCGATAGTGATGTTTAGCTGTTCTGAAAAATCAAATCCAACATCGATTGCGGTGGCTTGGGCATGTTTTAATATATTTTGCAAACTTTCCTGCACAATCCGGAAGATGATAGTCTTCTTCTGTTCTGCAATCTGCTGTTCGTTACCGGTTACCTCAACCTTGCAAACAATAACTCCTGCCCTGCCTATGCGCTGTAATTCCTGTTCTACCGCCTGCAACAAACTTAACTCCTGGATACGGCTTGTGCTCAAGCTTTTTGCAATATCACGTAAATCGGTAAGGGCGTTGCCCAAATTTACTTTAATTTCAGTAATCAATGATTTATCACTGGTTTCTTTTTGCTCCAGAATACTCAATTGTAGTTTAGCTAAACTTAGTAACTGCCCAACATTATCATGTATTTCCTCACTTATCATTTCAAATGTTTGCTCCTGCATTTCGAGCCGAGATTGCAGCAATTGCTCGCCATATTGCTTTTCCAGTTCTCCTTTTTCTTTTGCATACTGGAATTTCTTTTTCTGAAAATAGAGCATCAGGAAAACAATTGCTATTGATAAGAACAGAAAAATAACTGTAGTGAGTAAAACCGCTAAGAATACTTCATTATAATGGTCTTTTTGCATAAAAAAGCATACGTAAATAAAGAGTACATAATAATATTTGTTACCTGAAGGCCAATCTGAAAGTTCATAATTAATGATGGATAATTGACGATCAGAAAATTGTATATACCCATAAAAGGAACTTGGCTAGAATAAAAGATAATGATGCCAAGTGCTATCCAGAACTCGCTACAACTATTAAGTCTCACATTTTCGATTGAGGTTAACAACTGATAGCAATAAACTAAAGCCCAGATAATTGTAAAAGTGCCACCTACCAGAAAAATATAGCTATTCCATTCTGTAATTTTAAATATAAAGAACACTGAAATATACCAGAATACAGGGAACAAGATCATAAAGATTGATATTGCCTTTTTCAGAAATGCTGAAACGATTATTGTTTTAAAAAAATAGGCATATATCAGAAACTCAATCAGCATAACGACATTGTACTGTGGCAATACATTATTGTCTTTAATCAGGTTTCTAAAAAACACTACACTTATTTCTACAAGCAAAACATAAGGCAACAACAAAATAATAACTTTTAGATGAATAGGAAAATCCTTACGGAATTTTATTATTCCTGCTAACGTTGCTAAAGCCAGCGATGCTATGTAAAAATAAGTTAGTGTAGACATCTTGACTTAATTAAATTTCGTAATCTAATGCTGCCATATTATCATTGGTTGGAGGAGGTGGGGCAGGAACACCTGTATCAAAGGTATCTCCAATGAATCGCTCCTTGCTTATTGTGACTGTAAGTCTTTCCTTAAATTCCACAGGATCAATTTGTTTAATTCCGATATCTTCATTTTGCCAATCTATAAAGGAGAAACCAATAGTAAGCCTTTTATGATATTGAACAACCTTACTATTTTCAAATCGATAATCTTGATCTGTATAAGAAGAAAAACGAATACCAAAACCTTTTACTATATCTCCATGGTTTTGACTTTGATATTCCATCTCAGCAATTGTTTCTTCTATTTGATCTATACTAAACAACAAATGTTTTGTTTCTTTGCAATCGTCTCGAATATCATCATCAGATAGGGTACTAAAAAGATTATTTCTTTTTATTTTTTGAAAATTGTGAACTGCTGCTCTAGCTTCATCTTCTGGTATAACAACAAAATTCCCATCTTTAAATCCGTAGTATGAACCTATATCCGAGTTTTTCTCACCAATAGCAGCCACGAAAATGAGGGTAAGTTTGCCACATTTACCGGGACTTACCGTGCCATCGCTAGATGGAGAGGCAAAATATGCCCTCACCCCATTTACAGAGTTGCGACTTGGGCTATCCACAAGAATACGCTTAAAAAATTCAACTGCTGTTTTTAGATCAATAAAATCCAGTTTTTTGTTTTCAGCCCCCCCTTCTTGTTGTTTGGTTAAGGCATCAAGTATAGGGTATTTAAAATTAATAAACCATTGTATTCTTTTCTCACTTTCTGAAGTTGTTACATAAGTAATTGGTAATGGTCTTTGTCTGAAATTAGTTAAATTCTCTTTCATAGCTTTTAATTTAGTTTGAGGTTTATAAATAAGTTATATCTAAATATACACGAACCTTATTTGAAACAGAAAATAGACAATCAATATAAAACCTTACAACAAACTCATTTTCAAACTCAAAAAGCCGCACTAAACAGCTTTTATCCAGCTTTTCGATTACTTAATCGTAGGTACATTTATTTAAAAATACCGCGATTTTACGGTAACTCATTGCGCTTTTCACGCGTATAAATCCTAATGTTTTCACGCTTGATTTGAATATGTTTCGAGCAGTAGTTTTGATAAGAAAAATAATTAAATAAAACAGGTCATTTATAAACCTTATAAAAGAACAGATGAAAATTAGTAAAAACTAAAAACCTAAAATCATGACAAAACTCTCATTAAACAAAGTCGAAAGCTTTATTAAAGACCTCGACCAAAATCCTCAATTAAAGCAGCAATTTGATGCTGACCCAAAGGATACATTAATCAAAAAAGCAGCATCTAACCCTAAAAATGATGTTTGGATATACAGACTGGTTGTTAGTGCACTTAGTTTGGTTTTATTAGTAGTTACCACTGGTATTTTAATCAATGTTAAAGAAATACAGGCTGCAGATAAAGTAATTACCATTATCGCTTCAATCGGCTCTGCGGTAATCGGAGCACTGGCGGGTTTATTGGCTCCTTCTGCCAATCAGGATGATAATTAATCTATCAATTTCAGTAAAATTCATTTATAATTAAAAAGTATCAATCATGGCAAAAAAGAAAAAAAATCAATTCTTATCACTTGAATTCAAAAACGAAACAGTAAAAAAACATACTGTTGGTTTTATAGCAAAAGACAATAGCTCTAATCATGTTGAACTTATATCTCCATGTAAATGTGGTGATAGTGTTTGTATCAATGGGGTGCTTCACAGGTGCATGTCTGATCCATCGGGCGAATGTGTTTGGTTCGAAACGACTGAAATTTGTGAATAACTCTAACAATTAAACTAACGAAATCATGAAGAAAATATATTCAATATTTACTTTATTACTTTTGATTTCCTTTTCAGTTTTCGGCCAAACCTATCCGTTAACTATGGAATTAATCGTAAATGGAAAAAGTTTCCCAATTAGCTGTGAACCTAAAGATGGTTACATACAAGTAACAATAAAAGATGATAAGGATACTGAACTTAAAAAATATGTCAATTATTCACAAGATATTGATGCTTTTGCAACAAGGTTCGTTCAAACATTTGACACCGTTTGTAATCTTCCGGATTCTGTAAAGAAACTCGAAAAAGATAATTGGAAAACATTTGCGAACAAGCTTTTTAACAAATTTCAACTTATTTTACAAAATAAATTGCCCGAGGCGGGATTATTTAGTGTTAAACCTTATGCTAAATTATATATAAATTATTTTAATCCCGAC
The DNA here is from genome assembly GCF_003664035.1 of Pedobacter alluvionis. Classification (GTDB taxonomy): domain Bacteria; phylum Bacteroidota; class Bacteroidia; order Sphingobacteriales; family Sphingobacteriaceae; genus Pedobacter; species Pedobacter alluvionis. The sequence continues at coordinate 1,468,439 of NZ_RCCK01000010.1, read as the reverse complement.
AGTAATAAATTCTCATTGGCTAAAACTGATCTCCGGTATAAGCTAGTTAAAATTGATGCCGAAATATCAGAAGGATACCTCGAAAGTATTGTTGCGTATGTAAAATTTGAAAAAGATGAGGAACCACATAAATATATTTTGGAATATCCTGTAGGAATGTCTTCTGAAGATAATATTCGAAATTTCAACAAGTATAACTTATATGAAGAAAAATCGTCGCCTTATGCACAAAAAAAAACAAAAGTTTTTTTATTGAATTTAAGCGATGTCATTTCATATAATTATAGGAAAGAACCCGGTAGGCGAGATTATAGCCCCAAAGATACCTCTTTGAATGAAATGCCAGGTGGAACTTCCATCATGTTACACAAAGAAGAAACAAGTAAACTTTTTGAAGCACATTTCTATTCCGATTTTAAAGGTTTTAATGAGGAAAAGCCAAATGGTATTATTCAGGTTGAATTGGCTAAACGAATTAATACAAACACCTATCAACACCGAGCACCACGATTTTTATATTATTGGGCTTATAAAAGCGGTGGTTTTTTTCAATACATCTCACCGGTTGCTACCCTTTCTAAAATTGAGCAACATAATCGAAAACTTAATCTCCACGATTTAGATTCCGTTCGGTTTAACACTGGTGGTACAAATATAAACCAATTTGGTAATCAATATCATAGATATGCAAATGCGCTAAGTTTATATCAATATCAATGGCTTTCTGTAGGAACAGATCTGAATCTTGCATTTGTAAATAACCCTGGCCGAAAGTTTCATATTTACTTTAATTTAGGCGCACGTTTTGGATTTACGGACACTATAGATTCATTAACTACAATTAATGGTACAACCATTACCAAAACCAAATTTACCAAAGATATTTCAGTTAGTACCTTACAGGTTTATCCTGAAATTAAAATTAAATTTTTTCCTCAGGAACAATTTAACTTTTCAATAGCAAATAAATGGATATACTTTAAACCTTTAAATCAAGTTGTTCAAATGGTGGGGTTTGATAGAGATAATGCTTCCATATTAAAGCCTAAAAACCATGCTTGGCTTAATACATCAGAAATGCTCATGACCATACAGGTTAACCCTAAGAGTAAAGTATTTGGTCGGTTCAGGATGAATTGGGAAATAGGAAATATCAAGAATAATTTTTCGCAATTGCAAGTTGGTTATTCGACATATATTTTGGGCAGATAAAACTAACTGAATCTGCTTTTAAATTTATACCACCCCAAATAACGCTCCCCCCTCTTTACCCATTTCATCAATCTTAGCCTCTACCACTCCATCCTTTATTAATTCGGGTGCGTGGTGGGGCTTTTTTCGGGCATCGATAATCATCGAACCCTTACAGCCCCAATGTTTGTTGATCGTAAAATCGTTAATACCATAAATATCTGCTGCCGGATTGCTTCTTGTAAAAGTTACCCAAACAAAGTTATCAATCGTTGCAGCGGTAAACTCAGCATCATCGGCCAATATAATTAAAGGCAGACCAGATAAATCCTGATCGATCAGGGCCATATTCAGCAGCGCTATTTCTGCAGCTGTTTTCTCTGGATTCAGGTATTTATTAGCCGATAAAACCAAAACGCCTGGCATGGCAATTTTGGGTTGATAAAAAGCATCACTTAGCTTCAGTCCTTCAGGGAAATGGCTCCACAATTCTCTTTTTTGATTACCTGCGGCAGCAATTACCACTTTCGAACCACTATTTAATCCGTCTCCACTGTAATCCAGCGTATCAATAGTGGTATTGGTATAAAAATGGATGTCTCTGGTTAAATCAATCCGCTCTAATATATGTTTGATAAAATCTTTAATATGATGCGTACTCAATTGCTGATTATCTTCTTTAGCCGCTATAAAAAGGTATTTGGCTAAACTCAACTGGTTTTTACCCAGAATATGGTTGGCAATGGTTAAAATTTCCTGTGGTCTTCTTTCTTTTAAATATGGCGTATAACGTTCGCTACCAATGGCAAAAAGCAAAGGGTGAACACCAGCGGCGTCAACCGCATGAACTTCTTTTAAACCATGTATTTCCTGTGGAATGGCTGAACCGGTAATCTCATGAATCAATGCGCCAAAACTGGTATCTTCCTGCGGCGGGCGACCAACTACAGTAAACGACCATATTGCATCTTTTTTATGGTACACATTGTGCACTTTCATTAAAGGAAAAGGATGCGTTAAACTATAATAACCAAGGTGATCACCAAAAGGTCCTTCTGGTTTATTTTCGTTTGGATAAACGGTTCCGGTGATGATAAAATCGGCATCAGCAGAGATACAGAAACCTTCATCGTCATAAAAATAACGGAAACGCCTGTCGCCAAGCGCACCGGCAAAAGTCATTTCCGACAAACCTTCAGGCAATGGCATTACTGCGGCCAAAGGATGTGAAGGCGGACCTCCGACAAAAATACTCACTTTTAAAGGCTGTCCAAGGGCGTTCGCTTTAGATTGGTGCACGCCTATTCCCCTGTGGATCTGGTAGTGCAGACCAATTTCTTTATCCTGAATATAATCGTTTCCGCCTAACTGAATGCGGTACATCCCTAAATTGGCATTTAATACACCCGGTTTATCTACATCTTCGGTATAAACCTGTGGCATGGTAACAAATGGGCCACCATCCATAGGCCAGTTTACAATCTGCGGTAACTGACTGATGCTTGTTTTCAAAAACTTATTTTTCGCGGACGGTGTTTTTAAAGGCAGAGCCGATAAAGCAGACATTGCCGAACCTGCATATTTGAATGGATTTTTCAATGCCTTTATAGGATCGTTTCTCAACGAAACCAATTGCTGTACCTTAGGTAAGGTATCCCTAAAAATGAATTTTGATCTTTCTAAAGTTCCGAACAGGTTAGAAACTGCAGGAAAAAGACTTCCTTTAACTTTTTCGAATAACAGTGCCGGTCCTTGCTTTTCGTAAACCCTCAAATGGATGGCTGCCATTTCTAAATAAGGATCTACTTCTTCTTTTATTCTGATTAAATGACCGTGCTTTTCAAGATCGGAAACACATTCTGCTAAACTTTTGTACGCCATGCCCAAAGATAAATAATTAGACTTTCTATGAAACAAAAAAGCCCTGTATAAGCAGATTTTACAATAAATCTACTTATATAGGGCCACTTAACCTACTAATAAGATATTATTTCTTACCTGCGAAAGAGCGTAACATCCAGGTATTTTTCTCTTTAAACTGCATAAAACGGTTAACCATATCGTTAGAGCCATCGTCTCCGGCAGTATCAGTAGCTTCTAAGAGTTCTCTTTCCAATTCGATCAATGCAGCCATATCATCTAAAATAGCATCAACCATATCAAGGTCTTTCATTCCAATGGTATCAATCTCTTTAATTTTAGATTCTTTAATATAATCAGCAAAACGGCTATGCGGTGCTTTACCTAAGGTTAATACACGCTCAGCAATTTCATCGATAGTTAGTTGAGCATTGGTATATAACTCTTCAAACTTAACATGAAGTGTGAAAAAATTCTGACCTTTAATGTTCCAATGGCAACCTCTTAATTTTTGATAATGAATGTGGTAATTAGCCAAATAATCATTTAACAGATCTACAACTGGTTTAACTTCTTTCTCGTTTAAGCTTATTTCTTTAGCGTCCATTTTGTTATGATTTATAATGTTTTTATTGTCAACGTAACAAACCAAATTTATAAAAGTTTTACTCAATTTTGTCTCTTGAACAATACGTTATTTATTAAATCGTTTAATATTTAATAAAAACAAAATAAGGATACTATAAACGTTTGTATATGAATTATATATCAATTCAAAAAAATTAATACGATCTTATTTTTACATAAAAACCAACAGTTCAACTAAAGATGGTTAACAATATTATTCGTATAATTGCTCCCTTTCACTTAGAAATTTAGATAAAAATAAATGCATAAAATATATTTATCTGCTGTAGTGTTATTTGCACTTAATATTGCAAATGCTAAAGCCAATACAGCAAGAGACTCTATCGGTGTAGAAAACAATAAAGGCAAAAAACTGATCGTTCACCAAACCGTAGCAAAAGACACTTATTATTCTATTGGCAGAAGATACAATGTATCGCCAAAAGATATTATGGCTTTTAACGAAAACAAATATCTACAGGTTGGTGTGATCATCAAAGTCCCTACAAATATTCCTTTTACAGCAACAGGATCATCTAACAATGCGCAGGCTCAAACTGCTGCAACTGGCAATGTGATTGAGCATACCATTAAGCCAAAAGAAAATTTAAATATGCTGGCCGAAAAATATGGCACAACCATAAATGAAATTAAGACTTTAAATAACTTAAAGGGCAGTAATTTAAGCATCGGTCAGGTTTTAAAAATACCGGCAAAAAACGGAGCGCAGAACGCGGCAACTGAACCAGTTACGTCACCTGTAAAAAACAATACAGAATCACCTGTAAACAGCACTCCTGCTTCAGATCAAACTATGATTGAGCATACTGTTGCGCGTAAAGAATTTTTAGGAAAAATTGCCGAAAAATACGGCACTACGGTTGAAGAAGTAAAAAAAGTCAACAACCTTTCGGGTAATAACCTCCGTATTGGTCAGAAACTTAAAATCCCGGCGACAAAAAACATCGACGAAACTAAAGCAGTTTCAGCTACTGTTGAAGAGAAGCCTAAACAAGAGAATAAATCCAGTGATACAGCAGGCACACACACCGTTTTAAGGAATGAAACCATTTTCACCATTGCCAAGCAATATGGAATTACTGCTTATCAGATTAGAACAATGAACAATCTTCCTGATAATGCCATTACTATCGGGCAGGTTTTAAAAGTTCCTGGCGGCATCATTGCAGATGTTCAGGTACCAAAAGAAAAACAGGCTGAAACCAAAACAAAAGAAGTACCGGTAGAAGCCAAAGAAGAAAGTTTTATCCATACGGTAGCAACTGGCGAAAACATTTTCTCTATAGCTAAAAAATATAATTTAACGGCTTATCAGATCAGAACAGCAAATAAACTGGACGATAACAACATCAAGGTAGGCCAGAAACTGATTATTCCTAAACCACCACAACCTAAATCGGTAAATGATTTATCAAAAGAACAACAGGAAAATGAACCAGACAGTACTATGGTTAAAGACCCTAAACTTCGCCGGGATCCGAGCGTATATGGTTTAAGTCAGATCGAAGAAAAAGGAGCCGCAGTTTGGATTGAAGACCAAGATATGGACGGAACAAAAATGTTGGTTTTGCACCGTACAGCGCCTGTGGGCAGGGTAATCAAAATTACCAACCCAATGACCAACCGCACTACCTTTGCCAAAGTTGTTGGTAAATTTACAGAGAACGAATCCACAAAAGATGTTATCATTGTAATGACTAAAGCTGTAGCCGATTCACTGGGCGCTTTAGACAAACGTTTTTTCTGCAATTTAACATATAGTGCTCAATGAGTTTAAACAAAAAACCATTCATAATTGGCATTGCCGGTGGTAGCGGATCGGGCAAAACATTTTTCCTAAACTGCTTTCTCCATCATTTTAAACAAGATGAAGTAACCCTGGTATCACAGGATGATTATTACATCCCTGCCGGTGACATGACACAGGAAGAAAACAAATTATACAACTTCGATCTTCCTTTAACCATTGACAGTGAACAGTTTTTGAGAGACATTAAACAATTAATGAGCGGTGAAGTGGTTTATAAAAAAGAATACAACTTCAATAACCCTTTGGCTGTAGTTAAAATACTGGAAATTAAATCAGCACCTATTATTATTGTAGAGGGGCTTTTTATCCTCCATTTTAAAGAAATCGCCGCTTTACTGGATCATACCATTTTTGTTGATGCGGATGAACAAGTTGCTTTGGACCGCCGTATCAAACGCGATGGTTTAGAAAGGGGTTATCCGGAAGATGACGTATTGTACAAATGGCACAACCATGTAGTACCCGCGTATAAAGAATACCTGCTACCCTACCGTGAACAATGCAATAAGGTAGTCATGAATAATACCAATGAGCCAGACGAAATTATCGCCATCACGGAAAATATTTCGAATGATTTGAGGAATAGCATTTTGGTGGATATACAGTAAACACCAGAGAATTCAAGTTTTTAAAACTTGAATTCTCTTTTTACTAGGAATCGTAATGTCTTGATAGGTTTACAGGATCCATTAAGATTAGCTTCGCTGAGCACTTCGTGGTTCCCGCCTGCGCGAGAATGACGATCATTCTAATTGCCGTGGTTTGTGTCGCCACAAACCACTAATTAATCCAGTCTCATTTCAGGTATTTCACCTTCCACAACCAATCTACCTGCCGTAGATTGCTGTATAAATTCGATACTCACGCCGGGTGCACGCTCCAAAAGTTTAAAACCACCTTCAGGTAAAATATCTAAAACCGCCAGCTCCGTTACAATTTTTTTAATACATTTCACACCGGTTAACGGCAAGGTACATTTTGGCAACAATTTACTTTCACCAGCTTTGTTGATGTGCTGCATGGCTACAATGATGTTTTTGGCCGAGGCAACCAAATCCATTGCTCCACCCATTCCTTTAACCATTTTACCGGGAATTTTCCAGTTAGCAATATCTCCAGTTTCTGACACCTCCATGGCTCCCAGAATGGTTAAATCTACTTTTTGAGCACGGATCATCCCAAAACTCATGGCCGAATCAAAAATAGATGATCCTGGTAAAGTGGTAATGGTTTGTTTCCCAGCATTAATTAAATCGGCATCTTCTTCCCCTTCAAAAGGAAATGGCCCCATGCCCAGCAAACCATTTTCAGATTGTAATACTACATTAATTCCCTTTGGAATATAGTTGGCCACCAGCGTAGGTATGCCGATGCCAAGGTTAACATAGTATCCATCTTTTATTTCTTTAGCGATGCGCTGTGCGATCTCTTCTTTTGAAAACATAAATTTTAAACGTTTGAATTTTGATTGATAGAATGAGTAATGTACTAATATGCTATTATACTTCAGACTTCCTCACCGTACGCTGCTCAATTCTTTTCTCATAATCTTTACCCTGAAAAATGCGGTGCACATAAATACCAGGAGTATGAATATAATCCGGATCTAATTCGCCAGCTTCTACCAATTCTTCCACCTCAGCGATGGTAACTTTACCTGCCATAGCCATAACTGGATTAAAATTCCGGCTGGTAGATCTAAAGATTAAATTCCCTGCGGTATCGCCTTTCCATGCTTTTACAATGGCAAAATCGGCATCAAATGCGTATTCCATTAAATAATCCTTACCATCAAAATTACGTACTTCTTTACCTTCTGCTACTTCTGTTCCTACACCTGCCGGGGTAAAAATTGCAGGCATGCCATATCCGGCTGCAAGACAACGGGTAGCCAAAGTACCCTGAGGAATAAGGTCTACTTCCAGTTCGCCGCTTAACAACTGCCTTTCAAACTCAGCATTTTCTCCTACGTAAGAAGAAATCATTTTTTTAACCTGACGCTGCTTTAGCATCAAACCGATACCAAAATCATCAACACCAGCATTGTTGGAAATGCAGGTTAAATTTTTGACCTGTTTGCTCACCAAAGCATTTATACAATTCTCCGGAATACCACAAAGCCCGAAACCACCAAGCATTAGGGTTGCACCATCTGATATATCTTTGATAGCCTCTTCAGCTCCAGATACCACTTTATTTATCATTTTATGAATTTTTGGTTAGTTCGCTAAATTACAAATTGCCATCAAAAATGCAGCATTTAAAATTTTTTAAATCTATTAGGAATATAAATTGATTGGAATTAATCTAAATAACTATTACCTTTGTGTTGCAATGATTTACGAGAGAGAAGAAAGCCTGTTTATATTACCTACAGACCCTGAATTCCAAAAGGGCATGGGATTTATCCTAAGCTGCACGGCTGAGCACAAAAAATGTTGTGAGAAATTTAAAAAGGGCAAACGCTGTAAAAAGTGCCCTGGTAATAAAAATAAATAAGCTTATTTCGCAATTTCAATGATTTTATCATCATTTCCATTACTGGTACAGAGATAGATCTTTCCTTCCGGTGATTGGCAAACAGCTCGTATTCTTCCATAGGTATTCACATAAAAATCTTTAGTCCCTATAATTTTTGTCTGCGTATCATCTAATTTCAGTTGCATCAGTTTCGTACCTTTTAACACCGCTAACAACAACGAATTTTTAAACTGCGGAATATAATCATTGTTGTAATAAGTCAAACCACTTGGTGCAATTGTAGGTGTCCAGTTGATTAATGGCTCTGCCACATTGTTCAAACTACAGAACGATTGTTCGCCACTTTCATTACAAAAACCCTTGATGTTCGGCCATCCATAATTCCTTCCTTTTTCGATAATATTTATTTCATCATCAGAATCCGGTCCATGTTCAGAGGAAAATATTTTGTTGCCCACCTGAATCAGTCCCTGCGGATTACGATGTCCCAAACTCCAAACCGGATTATTTGGGTAAGGATTATCTGCAGGAATAGAACCATCTAAATTGATCCTTAAAATTTTGCCTGCCAATGAATTTATATTTTGAGGATTGGCAGTATCGGAGGCATCACCAGTACTGATAAACAATTTACCGCCGCTGATCAATAAGCGTGAGCCATTGTGTATGGAGGCAGCTGGAATCTGATCGAGTAAAACTAATGGATTGGTTAAATTACCTCCGCTATAAGTATAACGGACCACTTTGGACTTATAAGTGCTTCCATATCCATAAACCACATAAACATAAGGATTAGCAGTGAAATCAGGATGTAAGGCCATGCCCAACAAACCACCTTCTCCATTGGTACGTACTTCTGAAATGGTTAATAAGGGTGTAATTTGACCTGTAGCAGGATTCAAACGGCTGATTTTCCCTGCTTTTTCAGTAAACCAGATCAGATTATCAGGTCCGTAAACCATTTCCCATGGTAAACTTAACCCAGAAACAATAACCTTTGATTTTAACGTTACATCAGGTAGTGTACCTGGATCATCATTACTATCATCGTCATTCTTTTTGCAAGTTGTGGTAAACAATACCACAAAAAGGCAGAGTAAGATTTTTTTCATAACCGTAACATTTTAAAAATAACATAGTTACGGTTATAAAAGTTTTAGTTTTTCTGTATTGCTGTCAGATGTTACCATCTGACAGATTTCAAAAAATGTAATTTAGTGCCGGATGGTAACATCCTGCACCACAACTAAAAGCATTAAGATTATCTTCGATTAGCACTTTGTGGCTCCCAAATCGAGTTGAAAATGAAGATTTATCTACTTGCGCTTGCGCTCCTTAGAAAGGAGCTAATAAATAATTTTGCGATTTTATCGCAAATGAGAATAGTCGTCATTGAGAGAAGAAACGGAAGAAGCAATGTTAAAGCGTTCGCCATCACCCATAGTGGTAAGATTGCTTCGTGCCTCGTAATGACGGAATAGGCGAATGAAAGTCAAAATCCTCCATCATCCATTTTACATTCCTACATTACCCATCCGAATCAATTCAAATACACATACGTAATCCCATCTCCGCCTCTATCCGCATGTTCATCCTCCATTCTGTTTACCTGGCTATACTTCCGTAAATATTCCCTGATCATTTTTCTCAAAATTCCGTCACCTTTACCATGAATAAGTTTAATAGAGGGAAAACCGAGCATAATAGCTTTGTCTAAATATTTCTCTACTTCGAACAGGGCATCTTCTGTACGCTTCCCACGAAGGTCAAGTTCAGCCCTAAAGCCAGAGACTGCCTCATTCATGCGCCCTGCAAAAGAATTAGCACTGCTCTGAACCACTTTTTTAGCTTCCCGGTTACTCACCTTTTGTACCCGGTTCTTTTTAACGGTAGAACGTAAATCACCAATTGCCAAAACCAGTTCATTGCGGTTAATTTCTAAAACCTGACCGATGGTTTCACTATCTGTAAATTTAACCAGATCCCCCACTCCAATTTCACCTCCTACAACTACTGGTACTGGCTTAGGACGCTCTTTTGGTACAGTATTTTTAACGAGTTCGCGCTGCAGGTTTTGGCGGAGTTCCTTGGTTACTTCCTTATCAGCCTGTTTTTCCTTGATCTCGGCAATGGTATTTTCTACCAGTTTATTGGCATTTTTAATAATGTTCTGCGCCTCTTGTTTCGCTTCCTTAATCAGGATTTTTTTATTTTCCTCTAAAAATGTTTTTAGCTTTTCATTTTCCGCAACCAGGTTTTTGGCTTTATTCTGCTGATTGGCCAAACTTACTTTCGCATCATAAATATTTTTCTTCTCTCTTTCCAGATCCACAAGCATTGTATCAACCCGGTTCTGGTTAGATCCTGTTTTCTCTTTCGCCAGCTGGATCACTTCTTTTGGCAAACCAATATTCTGTGCAATTTCGAAAGCGTAAGAACTTCCCGGTTTGCCCATTTCTAAAATGTAAAGCGGTTTCATCTTTGCATTATCAAAAAGCATCGATGCATTTTCCAATCCAGGTGTATTTCCTGCAAACAGCTTTAAATTAGAATAGTGGGTGGTAATTACACCTCTCACCTTTTTATTATTCAACACCTCAAGAACAGCTTCAGCCATTGGCCCGCCAAACTGCGGATCAGTACCCGTACCAAACTCATCAATCAATACCATTGTTTTTGGCGAAGCGTGCTCTACAAAATAACGCATCTTTTTCAGGTGCGCACTGTAAGTACTCAAATCACTTTCTATCGATTGGTCGTCGCCAATATCGGCGAAAATATTTTCAAAAATGCCAACCTCACTATTGGCGTCAACGGGAATTAACAGACCTGTCTGTAACATAATCTGCAAAAGGCCAACCGTTTTCATACAAACCGATTTACCACCAGCATTCGGTCCCGAGACTAAAACTACACGCGTTTCTGCATCGATATGGATATTTAATGGTGTAACCGTTTTCCTTTCGGCTGCAAAAGAGATTGATAATAAAGGATGTCTCGCATTGATCAGTTTGGTTTTCGGCTCTTTTAATAACCCGGGCATTTCAGCTTCAATATCTAAAGCAAACAATGCTTTTGCACGCACAAAATCAAGCTTGGTCAAAAAACCATGGTAAGAAAGCAATAATGGCGAATACGGACGAAGATCGTCTGTTAACGCAATTAAAATCTTAATGATTTCGCGGCGCTTATCAAATTCTAAATCGCGTAACTTATTATTTAAAGTAAAAACCTCTTCCGGCTCAATATAAACGGTCTGCCCTGTGGCCGATTCGTCGTGCACAAAGCCCTTTAATTTGCGTTTATTCTCAGCCAGAACCGGGATACACATCCTGCCATCGCGGATGGTTAAACTGCCATCAGCAACCCAGTTATTAGCAATGGCCTGTTTATAAATAGAATCCATGCGTTTACGCACATCTTGCTCCGCCTTCGAAATAGCTGAGGTAATTTCCTGCAATTCTTTCGATGCATTGGGTTTAATCTTTCCTTTGGCATCGATTACAGTTTCTATTTTACGCAGAATGTTTTTTTCGATCGGCAGATGCTCAAATAAAGCTTCCAATGTAGGGTACACTTCCGCGCGCTCTTCGAAGAAACGGAGAACAGAAAAGACAGTTTGCAAGGAAGTATATACCTGAAACCACTCATCTTCTAAAAGATAAGTACCTTCCACTCTGATTTTTTCAACCAGCGATTTAATATCAAAAAAGGTATTGATCTGTAAGGGTTCCTGATTTTGCAGAATACTCTTAAACTCGTTTGTTTGACGTAAAAATTTATCAATCTGATCAAAACGGTTCATCACTTGCATCTTTTCCACCATCGTTTGTCCCATAGGGCTTAAACAATGTTTGCTGATCAGTTGCCTGATTTCCACAAAACCTAAACGTTCTAAACAATTTTCGGGATATAACATATTATTGTACTACGGCTGGTGTGAGCATTGCGCTCGCTACTCCAGCTTTTTTTATATTTATAAGTGAATCGGCCTGTTTTTTCTTTTTGGCAATTGCAGCCACAGCTTTAACCTTTGATAAAGAATCTGGTTTCATTTTTTTTCTAATGGCAAGAGAATCGGCCTTAAATTTCTTTGCTATTACCAACGAATCAGTTTTAAATTGTTTTTTCCTAATCATTAAATCGGCCAACTCCGTTCCTTTTTTTTGCTTAGTCAACATTTTTTGAATATTTTTATACATAGCTTCCAGCGCTACCGGATTGGTATTATACCAGAGTAAACTTTTATTGTATTGGACAGAATCGGTACCAAATTTTTTATAAATCCCTTTATAATAACCTGCAGCCACCTTCTTTGCAGAATCTACCACATAAATGCTGGAAAGATACCCATCAACAATGTGCATATCGTATAAAATCTTCTCCATCTTATCAGGTTTAATAATGCCATCAGGTATACCAGGCTTACAGCCAAACCATAATATAGCTATCATTAAAACCCATATTAATCTCTTCATGCTTAATTTAAATATTATTTTTTGCCCAAATTGCGGCAAGGTTATTAATTTTACCAAAAATAGTTATAAATGAGCATAGCTGATAATCTTAAACAATATAAAAGCGAAGTTGAATCAGATGGGGCAAAACTGATTGCAGTTTCAAAAACACAGCCGATAGAATCAATTTTAGAAGCATACAACGCCGGACAGCGCATTTTTGGAGAAAACCATGTACAGGAAATGGTTGAAAAAGAAGCGCAGCTCCCTAAAGATATCGAATGGCACCTCATCGGCCACTTGCAATCCAATAAAGTAAAATACATTGCGCATTTTGTAAAACTGATACACGGAGTAGACAGTTTGAAACTGCTGCAGGAAATTGATAAGCAAGCGAAAAAAAACAAACGCGTAATCGATTGTTTATTACAGGTTTACATTGCTGATGAAGATACTAAATTTGGACTCGGCTTTGATGAAGTGATCGAAATTCTGCGTGATGAAGCGTTTGCTGAATTAAAAAACATCCGTATTGTCGGATTAATGGGAATTGCCACCAATACCAAGAATGAAAAGCAGATTACGATCGAATTTCATGAGTTAAAAGTGTTTTTTGACGGCATAAAAGTGAGTTTCTTCCGTAAAGAGGATTCTTTTAAAGAAATATCGACCGGAATGAGTGCCGACTATAAAATCGCGATCGCGGAAGGCAGTACTATGGTCCGCATTGGCAGCAGTATTTTCGGAAAAAGGATAATCAAACATTTTAAAAACGATATTTCGACCAACTAATATGGATTTCAATATCAGGTTTGCAACTGCAGAAGATTGTCCAAGAATATTGGAACTGATTAAAGAGCTGGCCGTTTATGAGCGGGCTCCTGAAGAAGTAACGGTTAGTCTGGAGCATTTTATTGATGCTGGTTTTGGTAAAAATCCTGTATGGAAAGCTTATGTAGCAGAAGTAAATGATACGATTGTAGGCTTTGCATTATACTATACACGTTACTCCACCTGGAAAGGATGCAGATTATACCTCGAAGACTTTATTGTAACAGAAGAATTTAGAGGAAAGGGCTTGGGTAAAGTATTGTTCGAAAAAGTAATAGAGGAGGCTAAAAATGGCAACTATAGTGGCATGGTTTGGCAAGTATTGGACTGGAACGAACCAGCAATCAACTTCTACAATAAATATAAAGCAAATTTAGAAAGCGGCTGGTTAAACGCGGCTTTCTCTAAAGAACAGATCAAGGCATTTTAATATGGATATTTTTAAGTTTGGAGGTGCCTCGGTAAAAGATGCGGCAGGTGTAAAAAATCTCGCCAATATTGTACGCGATTACAAAAAAGGAAATCTGCTGATCGTAATTTCTGCCATGGGCAAAATCACCAACAGACTGGAAGACCTTACCGATGCTTTCCTCTCGCAAAATGATGAGGCACATGCAATTTTTGAAGAAATTAAACATTTCCATTTCAGCATTATAGACGAACTTTTTCAGGGAAAACACCATCCTGTTTATGATGATGTGGCCAATACCTTTGTAGAGATCGATTGGTTAATTGAGGATGAACCTGATAACAATCCTGATTATATTTACGATCAGATTGTATCTATAGGCGAGGTCGTTTCTACTAAAATTGTAGCAGCCTGGTTAAACGAAATGGGGAATAAAACCCTTTGGGCAGATGCACGCAACTATATCCAGACCGATAATACTTATAAAGAAGGTAAAGTAGACTGGGCAAAGACCAATCAGATTATCCAAAAAGACTTGTTGCCGTTATTAGTAGAAAATATTATTGTAACACAAGGGTTTATAGGCGGAACAAGCGAAAATTACACTACAACATTAGGTCGCGAAGGTTCTGATTATTCGGCAGCCATATTTGCTTCCTGTTTAGATGCCGCTGCATTAACCATCTGGAAGGATGTTCCCGGGGTATTAAATGCAGACCCCAAATGGTTTGATGAAACGGAAAAAATAGCACAGCTTTCTTATCATGATGCCATTGAGCTTACTTATTATGGCGCAACGGTAATCCACCCAAAAACTATAAAACCACTTCAAAACAAAGGGATTCCACTTTTTGTAAGGTCATTTATCCAGCCAGAAGGCTCTGGAACAGCAATTACCAAAGAAAATAATCCCTTACCTATACCCTCTTTTATTTTTAAGGTAAATCAGGCGCTGATTTCTATTTTCCCAAAAGACTATTCATTTATTATTGAAGAAAATCTGAGCAATATTTTTGAACTTTTCCATACACACAGGATCAAAATCAATACTATGCTTAATTCTGCGATCAGCTTTTCGGTAAGTGTTGATGATCATCCTGTCCAGATTGAAAAACTGATTAAAGACCTTTCAAAAGAATTTACCGTAAAATATAACAAGGGCCTGGAACTGGTTACCATCCGTTATTACAACCAGCAAACTATTGATCGTGTAACAGTTGATAAAGATATTTTATTAGAGGTGAAGAGCCGGCATACCTGTCAGATGGTGATGAAAAATAAATAGTCGGAAGTCCGGGGTTGGAAGAGATGAGTTCACCTTGATACTTGCTACTTAATACTCGCTACCTAATACTTGATACTTGCTACTTAATACCTGATACTACCCTAAAACAATGAACAATAAACTTTTAGCCAAAGCCGTACAAGATTATATCAGCGTCAATTTAAATGCAGATGTAAATCAGATTGCTCTAGCAAAAAGTCCGTTCGAAGGTATTAGCCCAGCCGAGCTAGCTACACAAATCACTGCCAAAAAGAAATCGGAGAAGAAATTACCAACCTGGTTCCACACAGAAAACATTTATTATCCTCCTGTATTATCCATCGAACAAACCTCTTCTGAAATTACCGCAAAATACAAATCAAAGCTTGCTAAAGGTGATACATTGATTGATATTACCGGAGGCTTCGGAATTGACAGCTATTACTTTTCGCAAAAGGTAAAAGCGGTTACACATTGCGAAATCAATTTCGAACTATCTGCCATAGCCCAGCATAATGCACAGGCTTTACATGCAACCAATATAGAATTTAAAGCGGTAGACGGCATTGCGTATATTAAAAATAGTGATACTACTTTTGATACGATTTATGTAGATCCAGCCCGAAGAGCCGAAAAGGGTAAAGTTTTTATGTTAAAAGATTGTACCCCAGATATTGCAGGCCATCTGGAAATATTATTAGAAAAATCTTCCAGAATAATTGTTAAAACAGCGCCACTGCTTGATATTTCAGCTGGATTAGCCGAATTGAGCCAGGTGAGTGAAATACACATTGTAAGTATAAAAAATGAGTGTAAAGAACTTTTATGGGTAATTGATAAAAATTACCGCGAAGACGCGAAAATTATAGCTGTAACGCTAAATAACGGGATTGAAAAAGATTTTTCCTTTTACAGGTCATCTTCAAATGGTTCAGCGCAATTTGCAGAAAACTTAAATATCGATGACTACTTATATGAACCCGATGCTGCTTTATTAAAATCAGGTGCTTTTAATTTAATTGGCACAACTTACAATCTTTTAAAACTACATCCTCAAACGCAGTTATTTAGTTCGGCTATTGTAGATAAAGATTTTCCTGGACGTATATTTAAAATCGAGGACATATTAAACACGGGAGAACTGAAAAAGGAGACAAATTTAAAAGGGAATGTAATTGTTCGTAATTACCCTGCAAAACCGGAAGATTTAGTAAAGAAATATAAAATCAAGTCAGATCAGGAACAATTCTTGATTTTTACAAAGATTGCAAATGGAGAAAATGTGATTTTGAAGGCTTCGATTATTCAATATTATTAAGGTTTCCGCGCATCGTCATTTCGAGCTAACCCAAAGGCTCTGCGAAGCAAAAATCTGCCTAAATAGATCTCTCCACTTCGCGTTGCTCCGGTCGAGATGACGACCACTCTATTGATTCTGTCATTCTGAACGCAGTGAAGAATCTTTAACTAAAAAAATTAAATCAAAACCAACTATTTTTTTTGGAAAGCAGGTCCAGAAGCATTTGCGATCCTACAGCCCCGCTCCCGCTTCTGCCGATGAAAAATATAGGCATCCCGCTAAGATCGGGTTTAGCTGGCTTAAATAGTACAGCTGTTGTTTGTAAAATAAACCCGACAGACAGCGTTATCCCGATTGGAGTATTATATTTTATCCATAGAGGGATTTCAATCGGGATTAAGCAAATGGCGGGACTATCGAAACAGAAGTACCACAACTGCTGCTTTTCAAAAAAAATAGGTCAGAACCCATTATATCATATTAGTAAGTCGTGATCCTAAACGTAATAAAGAATCTGCTAGTAGGAGCAACTAACATAAATGCCAATCGACCTTTGTGCAAAGGCACAGTCCGGAAGCCAGTATTCATAGGTCAGGGATTCTTCACTGCGTTCAGAATGACAAACATGGCATTACAAAATACAAAAAGCCTTTCTTCTAGAAAAGCTTTTTGTAGGCTTGAGAAATAATCGTTATATTATTGCTTAAACTTTCTTAACGTTTACTGCTTGTAAACCTTTTCTGCCTTCAGCCACTTCAAATTCTACTATGTCGTTTTCTTTCAAGCTTTCGATTCCACCTAAAACATCTTTAAAGTGCACAAATAAATCTTTATTGTCTTCTTGCACAATAAACCCGAAGCCTTTTTGCGTATTAAACCATTTAACTTTTCCGGTTGCCATAAAAAAATAAAAAATTGTATAAATAAATAAACCTTTTAAGCCTTGATCAGCATTTAATCTAAACAATTGCGCATTAATACAAATAAAACAACCAGTTTAAGCGTTAATATTGAAACAAAACTACCAAATATAATAATTTACGAATTTAACACAAGCCATTTTGCTCCGTTCAACAAGAATGTTGCGTTACTATAAAACTCGATTTATTTATTTGGCTGAGGTGTTGTACGCAAATAAGGTTTAATTACCTTGTGCCCCTTCGGAAATTTAGCCGGAATATCTTCCGTTTTAATGCTGTTTACCACAATTACATCTTCCCCATCTTTCCAGTCGGCTGGTGTAGCTACGCTATAATTTGCGGTAAGCTGCAAAGAATCAATCACACGTAAAACTTCATTAAAATTTCTTCCGGTAGATGCCGGATAAGTAATGATTAATTTCACCTTTTTATCAGGACTGATGACGAACAATGATCTAACAGTTAATGTTTCTGAAGCATTCGGGTGAATCATATCATAAAGATTGGCCACAGTTTTATCCGGATCGGCAATGATTGGAAATTCAACAGAAGTATTTTGCGTTTCGTTGATATCATTAATCCAGCCTTTATGCGACTCGGCAGAATCAACACTTAAAGCCAGAACTTTAACGTTTCGTTTTTCAAATTCGCCTTTTAGCGCAGCCGTTCTACCCAGTTCGGTTGTGCAAACTGGCGTATAATCAGCAGGGTGAGAAAAAAGCACGCCCCAGCTATCGCCTAAATAATCGTAAAAATCTATTTCGCCAATAGAGGTATCGGCTTTGAAATTCGGTGCGGTATCGCCTAATCTTATACTCATGATATTATTAATTTAATTTTGACTATAACAAATCTAAACAATACTATAGTAAATACATAGATTAAATATTAATTTCAGACCTCCAAATTACAATTCCAATAAAAAACCCTGAAGATTTAAATCAACAGGGTTCAAAAATATTAATTTGTTTGGGGTATTATTTTAATATGCTTTAATCATAAATACATAATCTTGTATTTTTTCGATCTGTTTGGTACGTTTTAAACCAGACAATAAGCTCTTTTTGTTGGCAGAAAGTTTATTGATACCCAATGAATCCTGGGGAATAGCCCTCATTGCCTCTAAGATATATTTTGATTTAATGGCAAAGGCTGCGCCTTCAGTCTGATCTGGCTTGCCACTGATAATACCAACCAAATTTCCGTTATTGTCTAAAACCGGACCGCCACTATTACCTGGATTAACCGAAATGGCTACCTGATACTGAGTGGTATCTCCAATAAAACCATTTTTAGAACTCACGTAGCCCTCTCCAAGTACAGCATCATCTTTTGGATAACCTAAAGTGTATACAATTTCGCCAATGTTACTGGTATTTCTTTTAATAGTATAAGGAATAGAAGATAAGTTACTGAAGTGTTTATCGTTTATTTTAAGAATTGCGATATCGTTTTGAGGATCTGTATAAATCGATTTTACTTTAAATGATTCTCCTTTACTGTTTTGAACATATAAAGAATCAGCACCATTAATGATATGCAGATTAGTTAAAATGTAACCATTGGTAGAAATGGCAAAACCAGTCCCACCAAAACTATTCTGAGTACTTGGCTTATCAGAAGTTGCATTGTTATGCTTAATGTTTCTAATTAAGCTATTTTGTGTTTTAATGGCATTATTTACCCGATTACTTAACTGTCTGTAGCGCTCTGCCTGTTGAGTGCTGTGCTGAATAGAGTAGATAGAAACCAGAGAAAGTACAACAAAAGATGCTGCCACTGCAATGGCAGATTTATGTTTCCGCCACAATTGAACTACACGTGAAGGATGAGGCCTAAGTGTTGAAGCCAGACCTTCCACATCAATTTCTGAATGAATATGATTTAATTGTTCTTTTAAGCGCAGCTGTTCTGCAAATGTATCCATAGATGCTAAAAAGAACTTATGCGAAACTACTTTATGATCTACTGTGGCATCATTAAGACGTAACTGTTCAAAAGCTTCCATTTCCTGTGCATTAAGTTTACCTAAAAGATAATCTTCAATAATTGCATCTAACTCCAAATCGTTTCTCATTTCAAATTATGGTTGAAAAAATATTTTCTTTAACCTTTGCAGGCATTTATATTTCTGCGTTTTTGCATTATCAGTATTGGTATAACCGAACTTTTCACAGATATCCTGCATGGATAAATTGTGGATATAAAAATCCTGAATAATGGTTTTACAAGGTTCGCCCAGGTGATCAAGTGCCGATTGCATTTTTGCAAAAGAAGCATCTTTCTCTTCATGGTTTTCTACATCTTCTTCAACAGCAAATACATCTTCATAATCGGTAATATTACCGGCCTTTTTACTGTTTAGACTAAGTTTTTTTAGCCAAATACGCCTGCAAACCGAATAAATATAGGTTTTCAGCTTGCTGCTGAGCTCAAAATTACCAGCCTTAATTTTGTTATATAAAATTATTATGCCTTCCTGATAAACATCTTTTGCATCATCTTCATCACCGTTATTGTTTAGGATAAACTGCAAAACCATCGCATAATACGCTTTGTATAACTTGTTAAGTGTATCTTCTGAGTTATTTAGAATACCTAAAATTACCTCTCTATCTGTTGGAACTGAACTCTTTAAACTGTTATTCACTAGTTAATACATTTTTCTATAAATAGTAACCCAATATTAGACAAAAAAATATTTATTGCTACTATAATTGCTTAATACAAACTAAAAGCAAACGGTAACCCAAATCGCCAGAAAAAAATATTTTACCTTTTCTGAAAATTATCGGGTTACCTTTTTACCTTTGCGGCATTAATAAGAAATTAATTACTAAAAAAATTCAAAAATGAAAAATGCATTCAAATTAGGCTTTTTAGCTTTAGCTTTATCTTTATCAGTTGTAGCTTGTAAATCAGAAAAAAAAGCTGAAGGTGCTGATACTACTTTAACTGATTCTTCTACTATCGTTACTGATACTACTGCAAAAGATACTACAGTAAAAGATTCTACAGTAAAAGATACAACTGTAAAAGCTACTACAACTACTACAGAAGAAGTTAAACACTAGTCTAACTTTACTCATAAAAAAAGGCTTCTGGTGCAAATCGGAAGCCTTTTTTATTTTATTTTACTTTTTTTTACTTTTTTTTACTTTTTTCGGGTTACCTTTTTAAATAAGTGGTATTAACAGGTAAATTAATTAATTACTTAAAAAATATTCAAAATGAAAAATGCATTCAAATTAGGCTTCTTAGCTTTAGCTTTATCTTTATCAGTTGTTGCTTGTAACTCAGAGAAAAAAGCAGAAGGTGCTGATACTACAGCTACTGATTCTTCAACTGTAATCACTGACACTACTGCAAAAGATACTACAGTAAAAGATTCTACAGTAAAAGATACTACTGTAAAAACTACTACAGAAAAAACTGAAGTTAAACACTAGTTTAACTTTTTTATAAAAAAACCTTTGGAATTCATTTTTCAAAGGTTTTTTCATTTTACCCCAAAAGCGGGTTACCTTTTCATTTTTCAGGTATTAATGGTATATATTAACCCTAAAACATATATCAACATGAAAAATGCATTCAAATTAGGCTTTTTAGCCCTAGCTCTATCTTTAACAGTTGCTGCTTGCGGCGAATCAGGTAAAAAAGCTGATGGTACTGATACAACAGTTACAGATTCTTCTACAATTGTTACTGATACGACTAAAGTTGATACAGTAGTTAAAGATTCTACCGTAAAAGACACTACAGTTAAAGCTACTACAGAGAAAACCGAAGTAAAACACTAATTTATTTCACAATTTTATACAAAAAAAGCTCATAATTTCAGATTATGAGCTTTTTTATTTAACATAAACGAGTTAATTTTTATTTTTTTATATAAATTAGCAAGTAATTAATTTTTTTTTAAACCAAACAAATCGAAAAAAATGAAAAATGCATTTAAATTTGGCTTTTTAGCTTTAGCTCTTTCTTTATCTGTTGTTGCTTGTAACTCAGAAAAAAAAGCTGGAGGCGGTGATTCATCTGCTGTTGACACATCAGTTGTTGATACAACAGTTAAAGACACTACAGTAAAAGACACAACAGTTAAAGACACTACAGCAGCTGATACAACTAAAAAATAGTTTTATCAAACCATTTAAAAAAGCCTTAGTATGCCTAAGGCTTTTTTATTTTAGGTATCAAGACCTTAAAATCCATCAATTGTAGTAAATTTGCGGCAAAAATATAATCCGCATAATGAATTTAACATCACTACAAGCTATTTCACCTGTTGATGGTCGTTACAGAAAAACTACCGAAAGTTTAGCCGCCTACTTTTCTGAAGAAGCGCTAATTAAATACCGGGTTTTTGTAGAAATCGAATATTTTATCGCACTTTGCGAAATCAACTTGTCTGGCTTAGAAAATTTTGATCGAAATCTTTATGCTGAATTACGCAAAATCCACAAAAATTTCTCAGAAGCTGATGCTTTAGAAATTAAAGAAACTGAAAAAGTAACCAACCACGATGTTAAAGCGGTTGAATATTTTATCAAAAGCAAATTCGATGCTTTATCTCTCCAAGACTATAAAGAGTTTATCCATTTTGGCTTAACCTCTCAGGACATCAACAATACTGCCATCCCTTATTCTATTAAACTGGCGCTGAGCGAAAGTTACTACCCGGCGATTGATTCTTTAATCGAAAAAATAAATGCCCTGGCAACAGAATGGAAAGATATTCCTATGCTGGCACATACCCACGGACAACCGGCCTCTCCTACCAAATTAGGTAAGGAGTTTTTGGTTTTCGCTGACCGTTTGGCTATCCAGGTAGAAAGTTTAAAAAACATCCCGAATAGTGCAAAATTTGGTGGTGCAACCGGAAACTTTAACGCCCATCACATTGCGTACCCAGAAGTAAACTGGGTTGATTTTTCGAATAAATTTGTAAATGAAACATTAGGTTTAACCCGTGCACAACATACCACGCAGATTGAGCACTATGATCAGTTTGCAGCCCAGTGCGATGCTTTAAAACGCATCAATAACATCATTATCGATTTGGATAGAGATATCTGGACGTATATTTCCAAAAACTATTTCAAACAAAGGATCAAGGCCGGAGAAATTGGTTCATCGGCAATGCCACACAAGGTTAACCCGATCGATTTTGAAAATGCAGAGGGAAATGCCGGAATTGCAAATGCACTTTTCGAGTTCTTTGCTGCTAAATTACCGATCTCGCGTTTACAGAGAGATTTAACAGATTCTACCGTATTGAGAAATGTTGGTGTTCCTTTTGGACATACTTTAATTGCCATTAATTCTACTTTACGTGGACTAAATAAGATTTTATTAAATGAAGCTGCTTTACATGCAGATTTAGATGAAAACTGGGCAGTTGTTGCCGAGGCTATTCAAACAGTTTTAAGGAGAGAGAATTACCCTAACCCTTATGAAGCTTTAAAAGAATTAACCAGAACCAATTCAAAAATCAATGCAGCAAGTATTGCCGAATTTATTGAAGGTTTAGCGGTTTCTGAAGCTGTAAAAGTGCAGTTGAGAACCATTACTCCTTTTAATTACACCGGCGTTTTTTAGTAAAATTAAATTGACGTTAAGCAGACAGCCAATAAAGGCTTTATTGCTGAGTAATTGTTAATTTTGTTTATTCAAATTGATTAAGACATGACGATTAACGTATATACAGAACAAACTCCAAATCCAGCGACCATGAAATTCATGGTAAATAAACTGTTAATAAATGGCAGTGAGGATTTCGCAACTAAAGAGAGTGCTGAGCATTCGCCTTTTGCTAAAGAGTTATTTAAGTTCAACTTCGTTTCCGGCGTTTTTTTTGCCAGTAATTTTGTTACCATTACCAAAACAGATGATGCAGAATGGGCAGATATCGAAGCTATTCTAAAAGAATTTGTTAAAGGTGCTGTAGAATCGGAATTAAAAATTAAAGAAGCAACTGCCGAAGAAGCTCCTGCTTTTGAAGGTACGGAAACTGAAATTAAAATTCAACAGATTTTACATGATTATGTACGCCCGGCTGTTGAACAGGATGGTGGTGCGATTACTTATAAATCTTTTGATGAAGGTGTGGTTACTGTAGAGCTGCGTGGTTCTTGCAGTGGTTGTCCGTCTTCTACCATTACACTTAAATCAGGCATCCAAAACTTATTACAGAGAATGGTACCTGAAGTTACAGAAGTAGTGTCGGAAGCGCTTTAAAATTGTGCATTTTTCATAGTATATAGTAAAAAGGTCGCGATGAGAATCGCGACCTTTTTTATACGTTCTTCTTTCTCGTCATGCTGAACTTGTTTCAGCATCTTTCCTGCTAGGCTAGACCCTGAAATAAATCCGATAGCTATAGGACGAAGTGCAACGGAATGGAGATATTTTTTTACGATATTCAACTACAAGATTTCTCCGCTACGATCGAATGACGATCTGTGCGGGTAACATCATTAAAAATACTGTTTAATTGCGGTTAACATTTCAGCGGTAAGTTTTCCATTGGTAGCCAATATCTCTCTTTTTTCAAAGTAATCATTTCCACCAGAGAAATCGTATACCTCTCCGCCAGCCTGCTGAACAATAAAGCATCCTGCTGCGAAATCCCATTGCTGCAGATTGTATTCAAAGAAAGCATCAAAACGTCCGCAGGCTGTATATACTAAATCTATTGCCGCCGCACCAATTCTACGTACCCCATGGCTTTTCTGCATCATTTCGGCTAATAATTTTAAGTATTTCTCTTGTTTATCAAACTGATAATATGGGAAACCCGTAGCCAACAAGCTCGAACCCAAATCAGGGTTTACAGAAACCTTAATTTCTTTCTTATTCATAAAAGCAAGTCCGCCTTTAAACGAATAGAACATCTCCCCCCTGTTTAATTCGTAAACAACACCAATTACAGGTAATCCATCTTCATAAAGTGCTACGCTAATGCCATAAGCCGGAATGCCATGGATAAAATTAGTTGTACCATCCAAAGGATCAATGATCCAGGTGTAGGTTTTACCTGTCCGGTTAATGGTTTTCTCTTCGGTTATAAAACCTGCATCGGGAATTAATTTTTCAAGATTTTGAACCAATTTCTGTTCTGCTGTTTTATCAACATAAGAAACCATATCATTCAAGCCTTTGTATTCTATTTTCTGAACGTCGAACTGCAAGGCCTCTTTACGGATAAAATTTCCGGTAAGCTTTACAATCGAGATCACTTTATTGCATATTAATTCGTAATTCATAACTGTTTAACAACAGAACAAGGTTGTTGTTGGATTTTAAATGAATTTATAAGGCTGTTTATTGAGCCAATTGGTTTTTGTTCCTCAAAGCATAAGCACTTAGTGCAATCCCACCTACTACAAGAAAAGTTGAAATCATTTCTGCCTGTGTAAAAGACAAACCAAAAACATGGTATTTTGAGTTTACCCGGATTAATTCGATACAGAAACGCTCAATACCATTTAAGATCATATAAATACCAAACATCAAACCTGGTGCTTTTATTTTATCCCTGATGCGCCATAAAAAGGCAAAAAGAATTAAACAGATAATTACTTCGTAAATCGGTGTTGGATATACACCTTGTGCCAGTTCGTTACAAAATTTTCCGGTACAACCAGGAATTGGAATGCCTTCTCCTACTACATTGTTGGGGTATTTATAAGACCACAACCAATCGGGAAGCCATGAAAATGGCTTTGGATTAGGATTTACAATTCCCCAGTCTCCATCGCCAGCTAAGTGACAACCAATACGACCTACTGCATAAGCCAGCATCATCCCCGGGCCACCTACATCAAGCATCTGTAAAGGCTTAATTCCGTTTTTCCTGGCGATAATTAATACGGCTGCACCGCCGCAAATTAAGCCACCATAAAAAGTTAAGCCGCTAAAAGATAATAAGCGCTCTATCGGGTGTTGAACAAAATCATCCCAATACTCTAAATTATCAAAGAATTTTGCGCCTAAAAAGCCCCAAATAGCCGCCCAAACAATCAGGTTACTCATGGTTTGGTATGGGTGAATGGTTACCTGTGTTTCTTTTGGTTTGTCTAGTTTGTGCTTATTTTTTTCGGTATAATCCCAGTAAGCAAATAAACCTGCAAAAAACAAACCACCAATTATATTTCCTTTGGCCGACATTAAAATCGATTGTGCATCATTTACAAAAAGTTTATAGTTTAACAACGCATAAACCAGTTTATAACCAATAACAAAGCCAAAAAGACCGTTCATGATCAATTCGGATGTAGTAGCAGGTTTACCGACCACAATTGTCTTTTTAATCGGGTGGAGTATGCCTAATGCCTCTTTACGTTTAAGCTCTTTGGTAAAAGCCCAATAACCGGCAACAAAGGCAAGCGCTACAAAAACACCAAATGTATTAAATGGAAGCGGTAAATTAATGCCGAACAAGTATTCTAAGAAATGTGAAACGGTAGGAAACATACAAATAATTTGTTGCGAAGATAGGAAAGAAAGCGCAAAGCTGAAAGGTTAAAGACCAAAGGTTAAAGACCAAAGCTTAAAGACTAAAGCGGAAAGACTAAAGAGCAAGATCTAAAATTTGAAGAAAGAGGTAAAAATCAATCTTTTTTATTTTGAAAAGAGAGGTTTGGTATTTCATCGGTTATTGCAGCCCTGCTCTCCACTTTACTCACCCGATTGAAAAAACATCGGGTTCGTGCTCGCTCCGATCAGGTTTAATTAACTTATTACAGTAGTTCTTGGGGGATTATTAAGTGCAAAAAACAGATTCTAAAAGAGATTGTCTTTCTCCGCTTATTTGTCATCCTGAACGCAGTGAAGGATCTATATTGTGATGGTAAAATGTTTTATTATCTAAACGGTTTAACCTTTCATAGTAAAAGATTCTTCACTGCGTTCAGAATGACACTAAAGGATATTTGACTGAAGACTTCTGACTAATGACTTAGGACTCAGGACTAAATTAATGATGTGCATGAACAGTTTCCAGTTCTGCTACTTCTACTTCTCCATCAGCAGTAATTTCTAAAAGCTTAACGGCTTTTAATTCATTTACCATAACCGGATCGTATTTGGCACGTACTTTCACATAATTTTTAGTAAAGCCGTGCATGTAACCCGATTTCTGATCTGCTTCGAAAAGCACTTCTGCTTCAGCACCAATTTGTGATTCGTAGAAAGCCCTGCGTTTTTTATCAGATAAAATATGGAGCATTTTACTGCGCTCATTACGTTCACTTCCTGCCACAACACCTTTCATTTCGGCTGCAGCTGTTAATTCGCGTTCGGAGTAAGTAAATACGTGTAAATAAGAAATATCAAGTTGGTTTAAAAACTGATAGGTATCCAGGAAATCTTCTTTCGTTTCGCCAGGAAAACCAACAATTACGTCTACGCCAATACAACAGTGAGGCATTACCTCCTTAATTTTAGCAACACGCTCAACATACAAATCGCTACGGTAACGACGGCGCATTAAACCTAAAATTTTATCAGAACCTGATTGCAGGGGAATATGAAAATGTGGAACAAACCTTTTAGAAGTAGATACAAACTGAATGATCTCATTGCTCAATAAGTTTGGCTCAATAGATGAAATACGGATTCTTTCAATTCCTTCTACCTCATCTAAAGCCTTAACAAGGTCAAAAAATTTATCTTCACGCTGGCCATTTCTCATTCCGAAATCACCAAGGTTTACACCGGTTAATACAATTTCTTTAACACCGCTATCTGCAATCATTTTTGCACGATTAACCACATTTTCAATGGTATCGCTACGGCTTGCACCGCGTGCTAAAGGAATGGTGCAGTATGTACAAGGGTAATCGCAACCATCCTGTACTTTCAAAAAAGTACGTGTTCTATCGCCAATTGAATAAGAGGCAATAAAATTATGGTTTACTTTCTCTATATTTTGCTGATGAATAAGCGTTTTAGGCTGTTTGGTTAAATCGGTAATATATTCAACTATCCTGAATTTTTCTGCAGCACCCAGAACCATATCAACTCCCTCTATTTCGGCAATTTCCTGTGGTTTTAGCTGTGCATAACAACCTACAATGGTTACAAAGGCATTTGGTGAATACTTTAAAGCTTCTTTAACAACTTTGCGGCACTTTTTATCGGCATGCTCCGTAACAGAGCAGGTATTGATCACATAAACATCGGCCTGATCCTGAAATTCTACTAAAGCATAACCTGCATCGGTAAATAAACGACCGATGGTTGAGGTTTCGGAGAAATTGAGTTTACAACCTAATGTATAAAATGCGACCTTTTTCATTGAGGCTGCAAAGATAATAAAATAGATGTGAGTATTATGATATGAGATTGGAGATTAAAGGTAAATTACAGTTTATTAACAATGCTGTTTCTAGTTTTTCGATTTTCAGCTCATTATAAACGATCGGGTGAAAACTGCTAACTGAAACCTATTTCTCCCGCCACCGGTAACTTTCCTGTTCGAAACCTGCTAAATCCAATACCCTGCTCACAACCGTTCCGGCTACTTCTTCGATGCTTTTAGGCAGACTATAAAAAGATGGATTAGCCGGACAAATAATGCCACCGGCTTCGGTAACTGTTTTCATATTGTTGATGTGGATTAAGCTAAAAGGTGTGTCGCGTACTACGGCAATCAGTTTTCTCCGCTCCTTTAGTACCACATCTGCAGCCCTTGAAATCAGATCGTTCGATATTCCGTGTGCAATACGTCCTAATGTGCCCATTGAGCATGGAACAATGATCATGGTATCGTATTTCGCCGAGCCTGAAGCAAAAGGTGCATTAAAATCGTTCTTATTATAAAAAGTAAAGTTTTTAAAGTCGTTATAGTTTTGATTGCCGAGTTCAAATTGCCAAACCTCTTTCGCATTATCACTCATCACTACACCAACAGCCTCAATCTGATCTTTTAATTTTAATAACTGATCAAATAAAACCTTTGCGTAAACTGAACCACTGGCACCGGTAACTGCAACAATCACTTTCTTTTTCATCATAACACAAAAATAATTTTCTAAATCTATTCAAACAAAAAAGGGCCAGAACAATGTTCTGACCCTACATCTACCTATGAAAAACATACCCTCGAAAGGGTAAGAACAAATATATATAAATTTTTAAAAAAATGTAATGGAGAAATGCTAAATCACTTAAATCAAATTTTAAACCCAAAAATTAAACACAAATAACTGATTATCAGATTAATAATTTTTAAAAAAAATAGGCAAAAACTTTTTTAATGCTTAAAAATGGTCACTTTTCAATAGAATGATGCTTAATATTGTCTTATAAATCAGTCTTAATTATCTTTTAATGACTCAATTTAAGTTTTTGCTTATCACTTTACAACCTTAACTTTACATTTTTTTGATATTTCTATAACATCATTTTATCTATAAATCTTAAAAATCGTATGCAGATTTTTAGAACAGATAAGAACAAAGCCATACATCTGAAATGTTTTATTGATAATAGCTTAAAGGGTTTCCAAATTAAATAAGGGAATGCAACAGCTTACAATAAAATTATTACACTTATCATTTACACCAATTTACCTGATAAATGTTAGATATTCCTTAAAAATCGGTTGGCGATTAACTGTGTAAGGATTATATTTGAGAAAGTGTCAACTCAAATATATGATAGATTTAGCTTCTCCATTCTTAAAAGCACTATTAAAACATTCTACAAGTCCTATAATCATTTTTAAAGTAAAGCCAATATTGGTGGTAGTAGAACATAACGATGCTTACCAGGCTTTAATTGAGCGCGTGGGTGGAAAATTAAAGTTATATGATATTGACATTATCCCAAACCTCTTATCTGATGCTGAAAAGAATATTCTAATTAAAACAGTTCAGAAAGTTAGTGAGCTTAAGGCAAAAAGTACGCTAATTATTCATCCCATCTATTCCAACTCACCAAACGTGAAGTGGGAATTGGAATTTTCTCCAGTATTACAAAATGACCGTCCGGTTGAATACCTCGTTTGCTCATTAAGGGAAATTCCAATGGATGAAAATGACCTTGAGCATATTTTATTTGAACTTTCGGAAAGTGAAGCACGTTTTAGGGGATTTTTTGAGCAGGCACCTTTAGGCATGTGTGTATTAAAAGGTCCGGAACTGATTACAGAGTATGCAAACGATAACATATTAAAAATTTGGGGTAAATCCAGAAAAGAAGTTATCGGATTACCTTTAGAAGAGGCACGGCCGGAATTTGAGAAACAGCAGGCGCTTGTAAAGCGTGTAAAAGACATTTTCAAAAACGAACAACCATTAACACTCAACGAATTAAAACTCTCCACAGCAGTTTCAGACGGTTATTTCATCGCTTTGTATGAACCTTTAAAAAATGATAAAAACGAAGTAAACAGAATTTTAGTGATCATCAAAGATATCACAGAGCAGGTAAACTTTAAAAAAGAACTACTTAAGGCTAAAGATATTTTAAAAATAGCCATGGATGCTTCAGAAATGGGCTCGTGGAATATCGACTTAGAAAACAAACAGATCCTACTGTCAGAAAGGGCACAACATATTTACGAACTGGAGAACAACAGATTGAGTATTGAGGAAGCCAAATCATTGATCAGCCCCGAATACATTGGACGTCTTACAAGCGGTATCAGACGTGCATTACACCACCGAAATGCTTTTAATATCGAATACCAGATTAATTTGAATGGTATAAGTGCAAAGCGTAAATGGTTAAGAACTGCAGGAAAAGCCTATTATAATGAGGAGGGAAAAGCCATTTATATTGCCGGAGCAGTTCTGGATATTACGGAACATAAACAGGATGAAATTAGAAAAAATGACTTTATCGGTATGGTAAGTCATGAGCTTAAAACTCCTTTAACATCTTTAAGCGCTTATGTACAGCTTTTACAATTTAAATTCAAAGAAACGGATAGCGACTTCCCTACTCAGATACTGGATAAGATAAATGTTCAGTTAAAGAGAATGTCATTAATGATCGATGGTTTCTTAAATGTCTCCTTATTAGAATCGGGTAAAATTTTATTGAATAAAACAAATTTTAATCTGGTTGATTTGATTAAAACTATTGCTGAAGAAAACAGAATGGTTTTACCCAGCCATTTTATCCAGGTAATTGGTCCGGAAGAAATGATGTTACATGCTGATATGGACAAAATTGGCAATGTAATTAATAACCTGATTGGCAACGCAGCGAAATACTCGAAAAAAGAATCTTTAATTGCAATAAAATGCGAAATACAAAAGGATTATCTGGTTGTTAGTGTAGAAGACGAAGGTATAGGCATTACAGAAGATAATATACCCAAACTTTTTGACCGTTTTTACCGTGTAGAAAGTCCTGATACTAAAACAATTGCAGGATTTGGAGTTGGCCTGTACATTTGTGCCGAAGTAATTCAAAGGCATGGGGGAAAAATCTGGGCAGAAAGCAAGTTGGGGCAAGGTTCTACATTTTATTTCAGCTTGCCCATCCCAAATGACCATTTGATGCCCTGAATATCTATTCAGTCGGTGTGGAATTAAACTTTTATCTCTTCCATTGCTAATTTAACGTTAACCGCCACCAAGCCACGCTCGTGTAATTCAATTTCAAAAACTATTTTCGAGTTTATATTAATTCGATCAGACACGTCATCTAATTGAAAATGGATATCCTGGCCATTTTCATCAATAATGATCCCATGCCCATTTTCAAAGTCAATCTGGATAACGTCTCCCTTTCTATTCACTCCCATTGCAGAATTTATTTTTTTTATAAATAATAGGCAATTATAATTAATTTACGTATAATTAAAAATACACAAATCTTTTTTTTTGAACAACTCCCAATTATGACTGATACTAAAACGAATTAATGCAAGCAAATAGCCAATTCCGTGTTTTAATGTTTTAATCTCGCTATACAATAAGCCAAAAGGTGTGTTGATTCTTTTGAAATCTTTTTACGGCTGAGGCTATCTTTAATATGGCCAACTGCATTTCCAAGTTTATCTTCCAAAAGATCAAGCATCCCGATAATGTTTTCTGGTACCACAGTTAAAGATAACATGGGGTAATATTTATGCTCGAGAACCTTTCGCTGACTATCTGTAGCTAAATCCAATGTCCACTCTTCGTCTGCAGAAAAACCATATTCGTGCCTGGTATTGTTCAATTCATACAAAAAAACTTTAGCCTGAGCTTTTTGATCGTTATTTGCCATTTTTACCAGGTTTTTTGGCGAAAGGATCAATTTCTGTTTTTGCTGTTTTACCTTTTCCCGATTGATAATCTGAGGGTGCCTTTTTATTTAGACTGGCCTCTTTCTTTTTGTCTCTACTCATAAAAATAAATGTTTACTGTTAGCTAAGACCAATCATCATTGCTTAAACAATTCGGTGGCTGGAATAAGGAATACTCACCCAAATAAGATTAGCGAATACTACAATGGTACATCAGCGAGAGAAAAGAAGTGATAGTATTACTGATATAAACAAATATACCTTTATTAATGGTTAGAACAGTCATAGAAGTCTGGTTATCAGGATATATTTATTTAAATATCAAAAAGAAAAGCATTACAAATAAAAAAGGGTCGAAAACTTAATTCCAACCCTTTATGTGCTTAAATTATTTTAAACTTTTATTTTTGAGATTGCTCAGGTGCTTTTCCAATCAGATCCATAAACTGATCTAATTTAGGCGTAATGATAATCTGTGTACGCCTGTTTTTGGCTTTTCCTCCTGGCGTATTGTTGTCGGCAATTGGATTAAATTCTCCACGTCCACCAGCGGTTAAGCGCTTAGGATCAACGGCATACTTCGTCTGCAATACCTGTACTACTGATGAAGCACGTAAGGCACTTAAATCCCAGTTGTTGCGGATGTTTGTTTGAACAATTGGCACATTATCGGTGTTACCTTCTATCAATACATCATAAGTATCGTAATCTTTAATAATTTTGGCAATTTTGCTTAAAGTTTCGCCAGCTTTATCAGAAACTTCGTAGCTACCTGATTTATATAACATGTTATCAGCTAAAGAGATGTAAACTACGCCTTTAAGTACCTGAACATCAACATCACCCAACTCTTCACGGCTTAATGACCTTGTTAAGTTATTAGTTAACACCATATTAAGTGAATCACTTTTATTTTTAGCATTCACTAATTGTTTGATGTATTTGTTTGAACTGTTAATCTCATCAACCAGTTTTGAAATGTTAACATTTCCCTGGTTACTCGAATTTAAACATTTGTTTAAAGCATCTTGCAGTGCCGTTACATTGGCTTTTTCTGATGCGATCTGCTCTTCCAGACTCTTAACCCTACTGGTGCTTCCGCTAAGTTCACGCTGGCTATCCTGGTATTTGTTACTGAGCTCCTGATTCCTATCTCTTAACTTAGCATAGGTATCCTGAAGTTCTGCATACTTTTTATTGCTTACGCAACCTGCAACAAGTGCAAGGGCAAAGAGCATTATGGGAATTGATTTGTATAATTTCATAATATTACCTTATTTGTTACCACTGCA
This sequence comes from Pedobacter alluvionis, assembly GCF_003664035.1. Taxonomy (GTDB): domain Bacteria; phylum Bacteroidota; class Bacteroidia; order Sphingobacteriales; family Sphingobacteriaceae; genus Pedobacter; species Pedobacter alluvionis. The sequence goes on along the minus strand of NZ_RCCK01000010.1, from coordinate 1,435,725 downwards.
TTAGCAAATTCCTTGCCGTAAAGTTTTACGTCGGCTGCTGCTGATGTTAAAAGGTGTTAATTTTTACAGAATCGAAGCTTGCCAAAGAGTTATATGTTCTTAATCCTATACTCCCCGATTGGTATTGATTATCTGTTGCCGAAAGTACAGGCTGAACTGATCCGTTTATAAAGACATCAAATTTATCTGCCTTCGCCACTATTTTTAAAGTGTAAATTTTGTTCATTTCAACAGGATATTTCCCTGAACGTATTACGGTCCATTTTTGTCCGCTGGCTTTTCCAAATATTACAGTTCCATTAAGTTGGTCTAAGCCAACATAATATCCATGGTAGGCATCAGGACCAATAGCAGGATTAGAAACCCTAAACATTAAACCAGCATCACCTGCGGTATTGATTTTAACATCTGCCTGATAAACAAAATCTTTAAAGTCTGTTCCATTGGCCACATATTTAGATCCCTTTATGCCGTAGCCTCCAGAGCCTGCATTCGACGCAGCGTTTATCTGTCCATCTTTCCAAAACCAGCCACCGCCATAAAAAACCCAGTTGCTGGCCATTCCCTCATCAAAGTTTTCGACCAAAGTTTTATTTATTTTTTTTGGCTCACCGATTACAGGAAAACAGCTTAGGCGGATATTTTCAGACCCGTAGGGTACCAGGATAACTTCTTCCTGTTTTTCAGCTGATGCAATTGGACTAAAGGGCACATCAAAAGCAGACACTTTATTGTAACCTAAACCCCATGACGGAATCTTTTTTGCCCGAACCTTTATTTTAACCGGTGCATTTTCTGCAATAAAAGGGTTCTCTGGCATTTCCGACTTTAGTACGTTAGCGTTGCTTAAACCACTTTTATTGATCATTAAACCATAATTCCATGCCGATTCCGGATGGATTTCGTAATCTGCAAAGCCAGTAACTGGATACGTTTTGGTTACCTTATTTACCGCCTTAATTTCCAGTGCATAAACAATAGGTCCACGTTCTACACTTACAGAATTGTTTACTTGTGCCCTGGTAGTGATTTCCATTGGAAAATTCAGTTCTAACTGATCTTGATTTTTCCATTTGCGGCCTATAGTAAACATTTCTCCAGCTTTTACGCCTTTTAATGTTGCTCCGTTTAACTTAATACCTGGTTTTACGCTCCAGGCTGGAATTCTTAAAATTAATGGAAATGATGTACTGGCGGCAAGTTCTACTTTTAACCTGATTTGTTCTTCGAAAGGGTAATTGGTTTCTTCGGTAATTTTTATTTTTTTGTTTTCTGCTACTACAGTTTCTATTTCCATAGGACCATAAGTAATTACCGCCAAACCTTTCTCCGGAGTAGCTACTACACTACTTTTTACAAAATAAGGCCAGCCTATATGCATATTATATCGGCAGCAGCCATAGCCTGAATATGGACTGGAAACAATACCTGTAGCATAATCCTGATTAAAACCATGCTCGCCATGAATACTCTGCACCTGATTGGGTAATGTGTAATAGGAGTGATTTTTAAAATCCCGGCTAAACTGTGCAGGCAAAGCATTAAAAGCCACTTTTTCCAACTGATCACCAATTTTTACATCATGAATAACCTTTGCCGCAGTTTCTAAACTCTGCATCCATTCTACTACTGTACAGGTTTCTACCCCTTCTATGCTGCTTGTGCCTGCCAGGAATTCAGTTCCGGAACCTAAACCTTCTGGCTGACCGTGATCGTGCATAATATGTGCGATACCTTTAGAGAGTGCTTCAAGATTAGATGGAAGATCTTGAAGTTGGGCATAAACTACAGGAAATTTTAAAGCCTGAGCCACATTAACCATGTGTTTTGGCTGAAAATCGTCACCGAAGAAGTAAAATTCGTTATTGTTATAAATATCAATCCAGGGGTACGCCTGTCGTTTTAACTTTTCTACAAGTTTTAATAAATCCTGATCACCGGTTTTATTGTAAAGCCAGATGGCAATTTCCATGTTATCGCCCGCCCTTGCTTTGCCCCATTCTTTTAACGGATCAGCATCAAGATTGGCAAGTTCATATTTAAAATATCTGGAGAGAAATGGAATAACCCTTTTATCATTTGTGGCCTCGTAATAGCTTTGCAAAGCGTACATCATTGGCATGCGCGGCCACCAGTCTTTCATTTTCGGTGGACCAAATAATCCGTTAGCTTGTTGATTGCTTAAAGTCCAATCGATATACTTCTGCGCTTTCGCTTTTAGCATAGGATCATCTAACGTATAAGCCAATGCGACTAAACCCTTAACATAATAAGGGACGCGCTCCCATCCACTTCCATCGCCTCCCAGCCAATCGGAATTTTTACCAAGATTATCTTTTTCAGGATACAACTCTTCAGCCATTCCGGTTGCACCATCTCTTTGTTGTTCCAGCTGTTTTAACAACCATCCCTTTGCTTTAATACTGCCTATTGGTAATTGCACATAAACGTGCTGTTTTAAAGGTGCTTTATTAAATTCAGTTAAATTTTGGGCACGTAAAGTATGGACAAACAGACAGGATACCACGAAACAGATAGAAGTGATTATTCTTTTCATAAAGGGATTATTGGTTAGATAATATTTTATAAAACTAATAAAAATGAATGAATATTAAAACGATTTAGTAAGCGTATATTCGAGTAGTATAACTGTTAAATAAACCTTATGTGGTAGTTAGACTTTTGTAGCATAAGCAACAGCCTGAAACTTACCTTGATATTATAAGTTCAGCACCACGATCGTTAATCTGAGCGTAGTCGGAGACTTCTTGAGATTGGTAAATCGCAAATGAATGCCCTTAGATTATACTACCATTGACAGAATCTATTAGTACGGCCGTCATTCTCGCGCAGGCGGGAATCTTAAAGCGCTTGCATTACGATTCCCAATCAAGTTGGGAATGACGATTCCTCGGAGTCTAAAATCCGCTAAAAATCTGTCATTCATATTGATTTTTAATAATAAATCATACCTCAGGATGACATTTTTGCGATTTCCCCCCTAACTTAATGACATTGAGCAATACCTTCACAAAAGATAGTAACTAAAAGAAGGACTGTTCTGACAGAAAAGCATTAAACCTGCTTTACGAAAAATTCATTTTTTTCCAAAGGTAATACCTGGCCACGTATCTGTTCTAAATGGCGACGCTGGCAAGCCATCGTTACTAACCAGGTTACAAACAGGATTATTTCCCCATGCATAACGAACAGCAACAGGGTTTGCTACGTGATCGCTACTGACAAGAATCTGATTTCCCTTGATACTTGCTTTAGCCCAATAAAATTTCTTATCTGCTCCAGCGATGGCAAAACCCGTAAGTGCCGTGCCATCTGCGGCTTTTAATCCGTTTTCTGTATTGCTAAAGGTTAAAACAATCTGTTTTCCTTCAATTTTATTTGATTGATAAACGGGGCCGGAATAATTTATTTTTTGTCCATACGTTTTGGCAAGGGCAATTAATGCCAGTCTTCTGCCTACCTCCTGTTTGTTTTTAGGGTGGATATCTTTTGCATCGCCAATATCAATAATTGTGGCCATGCCCGTATTTGGCAAAGCGAGTGTTTTTTGCTGTGCCTCCCTAAGTTCTGCCCAGGCAGATTGTGCTGGCAAATTATCAACTTGCATAAAATTGGCCAACTGAACAAAATAAAATGGAAAATCGCCCTGCCCCCATTTTTGACGCCAATCTTTGATCATTGTTGGAAATAATTCACGGTATTGGTAAGCTCTGTCGGCATTAGCTTCTCCCTGATACCAAATAGCCCCTTTGATGGAGAATTGGCGGTAAGGATGAATCATAGCATGATACAAAACTGTTGGGCGGTTAGCGCCGTTTTCTTCATAAGGCTTAGGTTCAATATTTTTAAAATCCAAACCTATCTTATATTTCCATTCACCAGCCAGTAAAATTTTCACGGAAGCGCCATTTGTTAAATTTAAATCTTTAGCGTCACCATATAAACCACCTCCGCCTCCACTATCAAAAACCCTTACAGTGATCGTATTATCGCCAACTTTGAGCAAATTAGCAGGTATTGCATACGTTCTCGCAACATTATACCCTGCTGTTTCGCCCACTTTTACACCATTTATAAAAGTAATATCGTTATCATCAATAGTACCCAAATTAAGCTTTACCCTGTTCGTTTTCCAGTTTTCCGGAATGGTAACCTTTTTTGTAAACCAAACCACACCATCAAAATCTTTAAGTGCTGCGTCCTCCCATAAGGTCGGCAAAGTCATATTTTTCCAATTGCTACTTTCTACTAAAGCCCATTTCATCTGTCCGTCTTGATTACCTGAATCTTTATCTTTGGTGATTTTAATCCAATTTTTCAGCTTTTCTTCATAAGAAATTGAAGATGGATTTTTAGCAGATTTCTGAATCTTATCAACTGCAGCAGAAAAATCTGCCATCTTTTTTAAGGATTCTGCACTCGTCCAGGCTTCGGCAATTGTACCGCCCCAGGAAGTATGGATCAGGCCAATAGGGATTTTAGTTTTTTCATACACTTCGCGGGCGAAGAAATATGCGGTAGAAGAAAACTCCGCAATATATTTTGGACTGCATTCCTGCCAACCGCCATTGGCCACTTTAACATCATTAAGTGGAAAATTACTGGTAACATGTTCCGTCTGTAATAAACGGATATTGGGATATTTAGCTTCGGCAATTTCCTTTTCATTATTGAGAATTTTGCCCCAGCCTGCCAGTGGCATTTCCATGTTCGACTGCCCTGAACAGATCCATACATCGCCAATTAATACGTTATTGAGCACCAACAGTTCTCCATCTGATATGGTGATGGTATACGGTCCTCCGTAGCCTGGCGTTGCCACTTTAATTTTCCAATTACCTTTGACATCGGCAATTGCGCCATAATTAATTTTATTCCATGAAACCGTTACTTTAACTGCTTTACCTGCGTCTGATTTGCCCCAGATTGAAGCATTGGTTTTCTGCTGTAAAACCATGTTATTGCTAAAAACTGAGGGTAATAAAATTTTAGCTTGTATAAAGGGAGATATGCAAAGTAGTAGTGTGATGAGAAGTATAGATCTTAACCTGCGCGCGCTCATATTTTAACCTATTTTTTGATGATTAGAAAACGAATGTACGTTTTCTACCGGTCAACATCAATATACAGGTCTGCTTCAAACAAATTTTATGGCTAATGAGACAAAATTCATACAAATTATTTTGGGTAAGAACATCATTTTACTTATTTTGCAGTTCATAAAGAACAACGCTGGATTTAATAGTTATAGCCCCAAATGTTCTCTCAAATAAAAGAATTAATGATTAAGATTTTCATAGGCGGCCTTCCTGACAATATCCAAGAGATGGATTTGGCAATATTGGTTAGCCTTCATGGTAGGGTAGAAACAATTAAAATTGTTCGAGACAGGGCAACGGGTAAATGTAAAGGTTACGCTTTTCTGGAAATTTATAGTCTTCCCGATGCCAAAAACATCGTATCAACTCTAAATGGTGAAACATTTAAAGGTAATGTCATTACAGTTAAAATATCCGAAGAGGAAGGTGGTGCTAAAGCAGTAAAACCAAAACCCAACCCAACTTTTAAAAGTAAAAGGCCCAGATTACAACGCTAGTGTATTAAATCTGCCTTTACTGAAAGGCTCAAGAATAATGTTAATCTTTCTTGCTTTTTTGGCTATCCTGCTATAAAGATTGATTTATCCAATGCAAGATCAGCTTCGTATCTAATAGCCATAGGATGACGATACCCTCAAATCATTATGCGAAAGACCTCTACCATCTAGCTAATTTTACATAAACTTTATTTCTGTAGTGGTGGTCCTTTTCACACTTATCGGGCAGTATCTTACTTTACCGTGACTGGTGAAAAAATTGGCTACGGAAGGTGAAGGATAATTTTGTTTTTTTAACCACCGAGTTCACAGAGAAGAAATCACAGAGAAAACAGAGTCGTTTTTTACCTTAAACTTCGGACATCCCGATCCCTGAATTTTTGGACTAATTGCATTTATCATTAAGAAATAAACTTTGACAATCTACTAAGCATTACCCCAAAAAGATTGTCAAAGTAAATAATTGTTGATCTAAATCGTTTACCAATATACACTGTAAAGTGCGACCAATAAGCCGATGATGATTAAAGATTTTAATTAAATAAACTGGTTCCGTTATCGGTTTGAACGGTATAAGCATCCAGCTTGAGCCCGAATTGTAATAAATATTTTGAAGATAGCTCTTCTATTAAACCCACAATTTTTTCTTCTTTAACAATATTGATGGTACAACCACCAAAACCACCACCCATCATCCTGGCACCCAATACGTAATCTAGTGGTTTAACAGCTTCAACCAAAAAATCCAATTCCTTACAACTTACTTCATAATCTTTGCTTAAACCTTCGTGCGTTTCAAACATCAGGTTTCCTAAACCCTGCAGATTACCGTTTTCAAGTTGCTCTGCCGCTGTTAGTAAACGCCCTATTTCTTTCACTACAAAACTGCATTTTGTAAATACCTCTTCATCTTTTGGCTTAACGTGCGCTTCTAACATGCTAAGGTCTACATCGCGTAATGTATTAACACCAGGATAATGTTCTTTTACCCAGGCTACACCTTGCTCGCATTGGGCTCTTCTTTTATTGTAAGCCGAATCAGCAAGAGCATGTTTTACATTTGTATTTAAAAGCAAAAGTTTGTAGCCATCTAACTTTAAAGGGATATAAACATGTTTCATTGATCGGCAATCAAGCATGATGGCCTGATCTTTTTTACCAAATACAGAGGCAAACTGATCCATAATACCACAGTTAACACCAGCAAAAGTCTGTTCTGCCTTTTGAGCAATTAAAGCAATATCTATTTTTGGAACGTCAAGCAAAAAAAGCTGATCAAGCGCAAATCCGGTAGCACATTCTACAGCAGCGGACGACGATAGACCAGCGCCCAAAGGCACATCACCATCAATATAAAAGTTAAAGCCGCCCAACTTGTGACCTCTTTCTTTTAACTGATCGGCAACACCTAAAATGTAATTGGCCCAACTATTTTCTGATTTTTTCAGGCTTTTGATTGATGAAATATCAAATTGCTGATAACTTTCAGAAAATAAATGTATTTCATCGTCTTCTCTTTTTGATATGGCTACATAAATGGCTTTATCTATAGCAGCAGGCATTACAAAACCGCCATTGTAATCGGTATGCTCGCCTATAATATTAATCCTTCCCGGCGAACGTACTAAAATGGGTTCAGCATTGAAAAGTTTTTTAAATGTATTTTTTAAATGTTGTGCATTCATTATGAATATTTTAGACTTCAGTTTTGCTGATTTTATAGTGTATAGTAGACATTTCTTTCAGGCGGTTTGCCGCAAACTCAGGGGTAATATCTCGCTGAGGGTTGGCAAGCATCTCGTAACCTACCATAAACTTTTTAACCGATGCGGAGCGTAATAATGGCGGATAAAAATGCATATGCCAATGCCATTCTGGGTAATAACCATTGTTTACCGGAGCCTGGTGCATGCCTGCAGAGTAAGGAAAAGATGTTTCGAACAGGTTATCGTATTTGGTTGTTAATACTTTAATCGCTTCGGCTAATGATTTCTTTTCCGCTTCGCTAAACAATTTGATGCTGTTTACATGTCGTTTGCTAATGATCATGGTTTCGTATGGCCAAACTGCCCAAAAAGGTACCAATACCACGAAATGATCGTTTTCAAATACAATGCGCTCGTTTTTCTTTTGCTCCAGCTTTAAATAATCGGCAAGTAAACTTCTTCTATGGATGGCGTAGTAAGTTTTCTGGCGCTCAGTTTCTTTGGCAATTTCTAAAGGGATATCGCCCTGCGACCAGATCTGTCCATGCGGGTGTGGGTTACTACAGCCCATTATTTCGCCTTTATTTTCGAAAATCTGAATGTATTTAATCCAATCGTTTTCAGCCAGGCTGTTAAATTCGTTCTGCCAAACGTTAACCACAGCAGTTATGGCTTCGACACTCATTTCAGGAAGCGTTAGATTATGTTTAGGGCTAAAACTGATTACCTTACAAAGCCCTCTCTGATTATTAGCCACCAATAAATCATCTTCGTTCATATCACCGGCAGGTGTATCTTCCAACAAAGCGGCGAAATCATTGTTAAAAACAAAGCTCTCCGTATATTCTGGATTGCTATCGCCATCTGCCCTACCGTTTCCCGGGCATAAATAACACTTAGGATCATATTCGGGGCGGTTATCTGGTGCGATGTCTTCAACCTTACCTTGCCATGGTCTTTTGGTGCGGTGTGGTGATACTAATACCCACTCGCCGGTTAATATATTAAGCCGGGTATGTGGATTACTGTCAAGTTCGAATGTTTGGTTCATTTTATATTTTTCAACTGGTTAGAAAAAAGAAGGCCAGGTGGCTCTCCCATCTAGTCGGCCAAATTATAAAATTATTATTAATTGTCAAAACGACAATTAATAATAATTTTTATTTTAGTAAAAATTTGAACATATTAAGCCCTTTAAAACCTTGATAAAAAATGATTGAATATTCCAGGCAGCCACATTATCTTGTTGCTGTTGATTGTATCGTGTTTGGATTTGACGGTGAACACCTTAAAATTCTATTGGTTAAGCGGGGTTTAGAACCCGAAATAAATAAATGGAGTTTAATGGGAGGTTTTGTAGGCGCCGATGAAAGTCCGGATGATGCAGCAAATAGGGTACTCAAAAAAATGACAGGTTTAGAAGGCGTTTACCTGGAGCAGATGCAGATTTATGGAGAGCCTGGCCGCGACCCCATCGAAAGAACGCTTTCTGTTGGATATTTTGCCCTCATTGATATCCACAAATATGAGGCACAGTTAAATGACGATTATGAGGCCGAATGGTTTTTGATTAACGACCGGCCAAAACTTATTTTCGATCATAACCAAATGGTTACTGATGCGCGCAAAAAATTAAGGTATAAAGCTGCACTTCATCCAATATTATTCGAAATGCTGCCTAAAAAATTTACGATTCCACAGCTGCATATTCTTTTTGAGGAGGTAAACGACACTAAAATCGATACCAGAAATTTTAGCCGTAAAATTACCTCTACAGGTTTATTAATTAAGCTGGCCGAAAAAGACCGAACAGGTTCTAAAAAAGGTGCATTCTATTTTAAATTAGATAAGAAGAAATATAATGCCAATTCGCAGGCTTTCTTAAACTTAATGCCAAATTTAAAGGTTTAAATTAATTTATAATACGATTAGCCTATTGTTCTTCATAATGATAGGTTAATCCCCCATCTACATAATAAGTTGATCCGGTTACATAGGCCGCATCATCAGAAGCAAGAAATGCCACTACCGCGGCCACATCTTCTGCCTTGCCCATTCGTTTTAACGGGATATTTTGAAGTACCTTTTCCAGCTGTTCTTTATTGTTCAATAAATTCTGATTGATCGGAGTTGAAACAGCTCCGGGAGCTACATTATTAATTCTGATATTAAACTGGGCTAATTCTGAAGCAAGATTTCTGGTTAACATCTTTAAACCTCCTTTACTCGTGCAGTAGGCAGCAAAATGCGGAAATGCGATTTCTTCATGTACAGAACTCATGTTGATTATCGTTCCGGCCACTTTGCTTTTTCTACAATAATTTACGAACGACTGGATGCTAAAAAAAACACCTTTTAAGTTGGTATTCATGATCAGGTCGTAATCTTCTTCTGTAACTTCCCAAAAGCTGGCTTTTTTTTCTACCCCCGCATTGTTGACTAAAATATCCAAATGGCCAAATACGGCAACTGCATCGGTAATCAATTTGGTGGCTGCATTGGCTTTACTTAAATCGGCTTCCAAAAAAGTTGCCTTTCTACCCATGTCCTGTATTTCTTTGATAAGTTTTTCGCCCCGCTCATCAAATTTATGCCCATTTAAAATAATATCACAGCCATCTTTGGCCAACCTTAAGGCACATGCAGCACCAATTCCCTGACTGCTTCCGGTAATTAAAGCAATTTTGTTTTCAAAACGATCCATATAAAAATGTTATAATACATAAAGGAAAATTGATGTAAATATGTTTGAGTAAAACTGAAGTTATTAACAGGATTAATACATTAAATATAAGTTCTTAAAAAAAACATCGTTATAGCTATAATCATTTATTAGTATGTTTGGGCAACAAACACACAATAAACTTAAATTAATCTTAAAACATGAACATTACCAAAAACCTTTTATTTACGACTCTCCTGGCTTTGTTTACGCTAACCATGTATTCTTGCAAAACAAAAAAACTGGCAGCAAAACCTGCTCCGGCACCTGTTGAAAAGCCTGCACCACCAGTAGAAGAGAAAAAACCAGCGCCTGTACCAGAGAAAGAAGAAGCACCTGCTCCAGTTGAAAAGCCCAATTTTAACTTAGATAACATCCAGTTTGAGTTTAATTCATTTGTACTTAAAACATCATCATTCTCAATTCTGGATAAAGCAGTAGCAGAAATGAAAAAATCGCCTAACACAAAGTTTATACTTAATGGCCATTCCTCTGCAGAAGGTACACCTGAGCACAACATGCAACTTTCGGTTGATCGTGCAAATGCCGTAAAATCATACTTTATAAACGCCGGTTTAAACGGAAATAATTTCACTGTTGTTGGTCATGGTGAGAAAGAGCCTATTAGCAGCAATAGCAGCGAAGAAGGTAGAATGTTGAACAGAAGAACTGAAATAAAAGTTCAGAACTAGTTCTTAAAATATAAGAAAAAGGGCCATGATTTAATTTTCATAGCCCTTTTTTATTTAGCGTGTAGTCGTTTTTCTGAACTTGTTTCTGCCCTTCGACTTCAAGGCATTTTATACCGTTTTCTGCTTTTCGGGTAGAAATTAAACGTTGATTTAAAGTTAATTTCAGAAAAGAAAGATTCGATAATCCATTTTCTTAAATGAATATTGATTTAACAGATTAACCAGGTTACCCTGCTTTAAAAACGGCTGTAAATAAAAACTCTCCGAACCTTTCTTTACAGAAAGACCCGAAGAGCGTATTAATCATACTAACCAAAATAGGCTAATAGCCTGGGTTTTGGGTTAATACAGCATCCTTATTTAACTGTATTTCGTTCAAAGGAATTGGCAATAACAAGTTTTTTGTCGTTAGGCCGGTAATTGGTTTTGAAGCATCGTTCGAGTTCAATCTAAGTGCACGTTCTACCAAAGTACCTGTTCTCATCAAGGTCATTCTTCTGTTTTCTTCACCAATTAATTCCCTGGCTCTTTCATCAAGAATAAAATCCTTTGTCATTTCAGAAGCGCTAACCTGTGCAGCATTTGCTCTGGTTCTCAACACGTTAATTGTCGTTGCCGCATCCCCTGTTTTACCTTGTGCAACCTGTGCTTCGGCAAGTAATAAATAAGTTTCGCCTAAACGCATTAGAATAAAATCTTTAATCATTGCATAACCAAAAGTATCGTTAGGATCGAAAGCACCCCATTTGGTTGTACTCGGACAAATATTAATTAAAGTATCCGGACCTGTGAAAGGCACCTGTTTTCCGTATCTGGCTGCATAAGTAGGATTCGGATCATTGTAATAATATCTTCTGCGGATGTTGTATTGAGAGTTACGGATATCATTTCCTTTGTACAGACCGTAAAGCACCCAGTTGCTCAAACGCAATCTACCAATAGAACGGCCACCCAACGAATCGGCAATAGCCATACCTGCAATGTTGTAATAAGCAGCACCCCAAACCCTTCTTTGCTGGGGATTGTCAGTGATTCCACCAACAACAACATTCGGATTTTCCTGTTCCAGTACCCAGATAGCCTCTGTATTGCCCTGAGATCTTCTCTGGTTGCCATACTGGAACATATCAGAATAATAATCTCCGGCCTGGCTGGTTTTAACACCATAGCGGTTTTTAATTAAACTGAATTTGCCGCTGCTGATAATGGCCTGGGCTTGTTGCTCTGCCAGATCAGGCTTGCCGATACGAAGGTAAACCTCAGCAAGCAATTGCATCGCCATAAACTTATTCGCTCTGCCGTACATTTTCCCTTTGCTGTTTGTTTTTACTGATTCGATATCAGGAAGGTTTGCCGCAGCATACACTAAATCTGAAACGATAAAATTATTTACATCAGCTATTGGTGCCCTTACAAAATCTATTTTAGGCCCCGCTAATGCATGCACAATCAATGGCACGCCACCAAACAAAGTTGCTAAGTTATTGTAAGCATAAGCCCTGAAAAATTTAGCTTCGGCACTTACCAGGCTTTTACCTTTTGCACTTAAGCTTGTTAAACCGGGGTTATCGACTCCGTCTACAATAATATTGGTTAAGTTAACCATGATGTAGTTTCTGTTCCAGGTACGGGCAGCTCCATTGTCCGTTGGCGTTAGCGTTGCGTAATTATAGTAAGGAATTTCTACGCCTTGCTGGTTATTGGTTGCATTTGCAACATCAGTTCCAACCTGCCAAACGCTTGGCCAGCCCTGCTGATCAGCCCAGGAAAAAATTGTACTTGTATGGTTATATAAACCAATTAACGAGGCTTCGAATCCAAGTGAATCGGTAAGCGTTAATGGTGTATATGATGAAAACGGTTTCTCATCTAAAAATGCTTTTTTGCAGGATGAAAACGCAACAAAAAACACTGATAATGATGCAATTATGGTTATATATTTTTTCATGATGATTGTAAATTAACGTAATGAAACATTTAAACCCAATACGAAAGTTCTTGTTAAAGGATAATTATTTGTCCAGTCTGCCGCGAATGCCTGCTGATTTGCATTGCCATCGCCTGATCCTCTACTGTAAGTAGTTTGTTCAGGATCCCAACCTACCCATTTGGTAAAAGTGTGCAGGTTACGACCACTTGCATATACGGTTAAGCCACCAAGGTGAAGTTTATCTAACACTGACTGTGCGAAAACATAACTTAAAGTTACATCCTTGATTCTGGTGTAACTTGCATCAGATGCATAGCCATATCCTAAAGTGTTGTTGTAAGACAATGCTGGTCTTGTCTGACTCATATTTTCAGGCGTCCAGTAACCAATTTCAGCAGGTGTATTTCTTCTTCCTGTTTCATCACCATAACTTAAATCCGGGTTGTTTCTAGTCATACCTTGCGCAGTTTGAATAAAAATACTCAGGTTGATATTTTTGTAGTGGAAAGTATTGGTTAAACCACCGGTCCATTTTGGATCAATTTGACCTAGAATCGTTCTGTCATCAGCAGTAATTTTACCGTCGCTGGTTAAATCAGCAAATTTCAGGCTTCCTGGTTTTGCTGTTGGGTCTTGTTTAGAAACGTCCTCTCCCGTTTGCCAAACGCCAGTCATTTGATAATCATACACTACTCTAATTGGCTTACCTATAAACCATCTGTTTCCTAAATCGTCTTTTCCATCGCCATATAAATCTGTAATTTTATTTTTGTTAGTCGCAAAAACAAACATGGTTTCCCAACGGAAATCTTTACCAGCAATATTTTGTGTATTCAAAGTGATCTCTAAACCTTTATTCGTTGTTTTACCAATATTTTCTAATACTCTTGAGTAACCCGTTATAATTGGTAAAGCTCTGTTTAATAAAAGACCTGATGTTTTATTCTGATATGCTTCTATACTACCATTAATCCTGTTGTTAAGAATACCGAAATCTAAGCCAATATTTGCCGTTTTTGTGGTTTCCCATTGTAATGATGTATTTCCTAAGTTATTTGGAGCAACACCAATCGTACTTATCCCATTAAATGGGGAGCGTAAAGAACCTTCTGTGGTTATGGTTCTGTAAACATCTACAGCCTCATTACCTGTTTTACCATAAGATAATCTTAGTTTCAGGTTATTGAAAACCTTGGCGCTTTTCATAAAGTCTTCGTTAATGATATTCCAGCCAATTGCAGCAGAAGGGAAAACACCGTATTTGGTTGTATTTGCGCCGAAAACTGAAGAACCATCTCTACGTGCAGTTAAAGTCAGTAAGTATTTGCTGTCATAAGAATAAAACAAACGACCCATTTGTGAGTTCAATCCATATCTATCCCGGTTAGACCCACTAGTTTGTGTAGCTCCGGCACCCATATTATTCATACCTAATTCATCATTGATAAAACCAACTGCACCAGCTGTAGTAGAACTGTATTGACGCTCCTGAGCACTGTATAAAGCCGTAAAATCGAAGTGGTGTTTTTTAATGTCTTTAGAATAAGTTAAGATATTTTCAACAGTATAACTGTTTGTAGAGGCATTGAAACTACTTGCTGTACCATTTAAATCATTAGCTAAACGGCCGATATAGCTTGCTCTTTTTTCAGGGAAGTAAGTGTAACCTGCATTTAAACGAAATTTCAAACCGGTTAAAGCACCGGGAAATTTAACTTCAGCGTAACCGTTTCCATTAATGTTGGTTGTTCTTCTGATTTGAGTAGTTTTTAAACCTAACAGTGGATTCGTATACAATTGCTCCGGACTCATCGGGTAAATCGCATACGTTCCATTTGCGTTATATTCCTGACCATAGGGACTCATCGCCGTTGCTAATAACAGGTTTGCCCTTCCACCGTCGAAGTTATTACTGGTTAAGAATAATGATGTACCTATAGTTAAAAAACTGGTTACATTAACATCCAGGTTAGAACGCAAACCTATACGTTTAAAATCATAACCTTTAATTACACCTTTCTGATTAAGATAATCGCCTGAAATGAAATATTTAACATCCTGTGATCCACCCGAAATACTAACATTATGATCCTGAATTACACCTTGTTGGGTTGCTTCTTTAACCCAATCGGTTGTGGTACCGGCATTATAAGCAGGAAGTTCACCGATATTTGGAACTGGTCTTTGTTGTACCTGGCCGGTTTGTTTAAGCATATCAGCATATTTTTGAACATAATCTACACCGCTTCCTGGCTGCAAAATATGTGCAATATCATCGATACCTGCATAACCGCTGTAGCGAATAACCGGTTTACCAGTTGTTCCCCTTTTTGTGGTAATTAAGATTACGCCATTTGAGCCATTGGTACCATAAATTGCGGTAGCACTCGCATCTTTCAAAACCTCTACCGATGCAATATCATTGGGGTTAATATCGTTTAACGATCCACCTGTTTTAGTTAGCGGAACACCATCTACCACTACATAAGGACCTGCATTGGCTGTTATAGAGTTTTGCCCACGAATAAGCGCATTCGGCTGACTTCCAGGAACAGATGATGTAGTGCTAACATTTACCCCTGCTACTGCACCTTCAATGGATTGAAGAACATTTGTTACAGGTAATTGCGACAACCTTGCTTTAGGTACAGAAACAATTGAACCGGTAACATCAGAACGCTTTTGCGTACCATAACCTACAACAATTACATCTTGTAAGTTTTTATCCTTATCCTCTGCAAGGACGATGCTCAGTTGTGTGTCATTAGCTACCAATACTGTATTGGTTACGTAACCTATAAAACTAATGACCAAACTTTGTCCTTTCTGGGCTGATATCTTGAAATTTCCATTGGCATCGCTGGCCACCACCTGAGTAGTTCCCTTAACACTAATAGATGCACCTGGAACGGGGTTACCTTTATTATCTTTTACTTTTCCGGAAATTGAGATTTGAGCGATTGTTTGTGCAATTGAATTGTTTGAATTACCTAAGGATAGGATTAAAACAAACAAAAACATTACCGCACACTTAGATGTGTCTAGTAGTTTTCTTTTCATTTTTTAAGATTATTTGGTTAGTTAATAATTGAACCGCGAGAGGAATTCAAATTGTAGTCTATTAAAAATATTTCAGTAAATATTTAATCTGACCGGATGTAGAAATTGTGCATGAATAAGGAAGGATTGATTGCAACAAAGTAAACATAAAATCCCAGTACAGTGAGGGGTAATACGGTAATAAGTAGGGGTTAAATTGTTACTTTTTGTCAAAATTTCCTTTTTAACCCCTAATTTGAAGATTTTTAAACGTTTAGTCTACGTTTAATTTTTTAAGCGTGTTTAAGATTGGCTTGTCAATTGCTTTTAAAATATTCTGATCAGGTTTAATCAGTTCTAAAACGGCAATATCGTTTTTACCTTTTTTTAGCCACTCCTGAGGAATATAAAGCGTTTGCTGTGGACCAATTGCCCAGTATTTACCTAAATTGTGTCCGTTAACCCATACCACTCCTTTTCCCCAATCGGTCATATCTAAATAAGTATCGGCAACGGTTGAAATCTGGAAGGAACCTTTCTGCAATGTTGGCCCATTTCCATTAGCTTTTGATGAACCAGTCATGGTCAGGTGATCGTTGCTAAAAGGGAAGCCATACATCGACCATTTTTTAATCTCGGTACCATCAAAAGTAACCTGTTCGGTAATTCCTTTTTTGTTTTCGAGTAAATACTTTCCAAAATTTATCCGGCCCATATTCTCCACAAAAATATCAAGCTGTACCTCTCCTGCCGGAAGATCTAATGCTAATGTATTCTGGTTTAGTCTGCGGTCTAAAATACCTACCCTTTTTTGATTAACAAAAATGAGCGCATAATCGCGCAATTGTTGAAGTTGCAGTTCGCCTTTTTTACCTCCCTGAATGGTGGTGCGGTACAATACATAGCCATAATCCTGACTTAGATCCTCGAAAGTTAAAGGTGTACTGTTTTTCACAGCTTTAGGCAATGCATTGAACAAAGCTACTTTTGTCGCCAATTTAAAAGGTGCAATGGCCATGCTGGGCTTTGCAGTTGGAATTGAGGGTAAACTTTGTCCTGCCGGAAGGTGTTTTTCGATCACACTTCTAAATGCCTTGAATTTTTCAGTCACATTTCCTGCCTCGTTTAAAGGTGCATCATAATCATAGCTGCTGGTTTGTGGTTCGTAGGGCGAAATATCCTTGTAGTTGGCACCATTCATAAAATCGCGGGTGGTCCCTCCATGGAACATGTACATATTAATCGAAATACCTGCCATTAAAACAGAGTCTAACTTTTGGGTATATTGTGCTGCTGGAACAGTGTGATGAGGGGTTCCCCACCAATCGAACCACGCCGGGTACCATTCTGCAATAAAATATGGCCCATTGCCATTGTGATTTTCATTTACCAATTGCCTGATTTTTGCTGGATTATCAATGCCGTTTAGTGCGGGTAGCAACCCATCTAAATGTCCATCCTTTACATCTGCTGCAGGATCGCAGGTATAAAGTAATCCATCAAAACCGGCTTCTATAAACATTTTGCGGTTGATAGCTAAATAGTTTTTATCGGCAGCATAAGAACCATATTCATTCTCCACCTGCACCATAATGATGTTACCACCATGGTTAATCTGCAGTGGCGCCAACTGTTTACCAACTTCAATAATATACTTTTTATACTCTTCTAAATATTGCTGTTCGGTACTTCTTACCACCAGACCTTTTTCGGTTTGCAACCAATAAGGATAGCCACCAAACTCCCACTCTGCACAAACGTAAGGGCTTGGCCTTAAAATAACCCACAAGCCTTCCTGTTGGGCAATTTTTACAAATTCTGCAATGTTGTTATTACCTGAAAAATCGAATTTTCCTTTTTGCGGTTCGTGCAAATTCCAGAATACATAAGTACCAATGGTATTTAAACCCATTGCCTTGGCCATTTTCATACGTGCTCTCCAGGCTTCTTTTGGCACACGAGGATAGTGCAACTCACCAGAGATAATCTGAAAAGGTTTTCCATCTAGTAAAAAGTCTGTTTCTCCCAGCTTAAACGTATGTTTAGCTTGCTGGCCAAAAGCCGATAAGGAGAAACATATCGCCATTAACCATAGTAATTTTGCTTTCATTTTTTTTTAAAAGTTGTTTTTAAGATGCCCCGAATTTCGGGCAAAAAAGTCCCTTTTTGCCTTGCTTTACGCAATCCAATCATCAGGTTTTATATGAAAATTTTGTTTTCTATTTACTTTTTAAATACGCTCAGATCCCATTCATCTGCCCAGTTTATTGAAATTTTATCATTCTCAAATTTGATCGGCAACCATAAATAACGGCCATCAATTGCGTTTTTTGGTGCCCATTTATCGGCCATGAAAATAAAATCTCCTTTTTTACCCGGTGCTGGCAATACATGTGTACTTTGCCCACCGTAGGTTAGTTTAGCACCTTCGCCCTGGCAAGGGTTCCCCATATAAGTCCAGGGCCCCCAGATATTGCTTGCTTTGAACCATCTTGCCGGATTTGGCGCCCAGCCTGTACAGCCTGAACCAACCATATAATAAGTTCCATTTTTCTTGAACAAAGCTGGTGCTTCTGTTTGCTGTCCTACATAAATTCTGATAAATTTTCCGGTATGCCCTAAATAATCTGGTGTTAATTCTGCTAAATGCAAGGTAAAGTTCTCTTCAGAAGAAAATACATGATAGGCTTTTCCATCATCGTCAACGAAAACGGTCATATCTCTTGCCATTTGCCCGCCAGGTAAATCCCTGCAGAAAAAGCCATCACTTTTATTGGCTGGTTGCTGGCAGTTTACTATATCTTTTTCGGCTGTACCTGACGCATAAAAAGGCATTTTACCTGGATTTGGGCGATAACTCCTGATAAAAGTATATGGCCCGGTTGGGCGATCTGCAACAGCTACACCTGATCTGGCTGCTGCATAACCTTTACCCAAAAGTTCTAAGTGAAACCACATTACAAACTTTTTAGTTTTCTTGTTGTACACCACTTTAGGCCTTTCGAGGATACAGCCTTTGGCAATATCACTGGTCAAATCGTTTAAAACCGGCAAGGCAATGCCTTCATCTTTCCAATTGTATAAATCTTTCGATGAATAACAATGCACGCCTACCTGTGCCGTATTTCCTATTTCTCCTTCGATTTTATGTTCTCCAAACCAATAATAAATGCCTTTATACACGACAATACCACCGCCATGTGCATTGATATGAACACCCTTATCATCTTTCCAGATTTTACCCGGGGTAAAAGAAGTATAGGTTTGCTGGGCAGAAACAAAACTGCTGAAGCCCAAACTAAAGGCGATAAATCCTAAAATAAAACTGATTCTCTTATTCATCATTTTAACTAATTTTTAATAGTATATAGCAGTGATTACTTACATCTTTTTAATTGTATACCAACTATTACTTATTTTAAACTGGCACTATGGTCGTTCTCAAAATTCTCGCCGCTCCAGATCTTTTGTGCACTCCATTTTTCTGCTGGGTTAGCCCAAAAAGGATCTGATGCGGGCAACCCTAAAGGCAAGAAGATATTTGAAGCAATATATGGGCTGCCCTGGTTGTTATAGAAATCGCCGAGATTGGGCTGATCGCCATATAAACCGATGGTTAACCATCCATTTTTATAGGTTGAAGGGCTCTCTAAAGTTTTCCTGATTACCGCTGTTAAAGCACAACGTACCTGCGCCGCACTTAACTGTTTAGGCAATGCTTTTCTCCAGGCCATATCAGCCAAATGATGAAATGCTGCTCCACGATAAATAATAGAGCGACCAGTTGCAGGATAAGTGCCATCGGCGTTGATTAATCTTTCCTGAATGATAGCATATCGCTCATTACGCTTTTTAATTTTCCCGAACATTTCCTTATAACTGCTCGTTTTAGTGCCAATGATGTTGGCCAAAGTTGCCAGATAAGGATGGATTACATAACTATTGTAATAATCGAAGGCGAATGATGTTCCATCACTATACATTCCATCGCCTATGTACCATTGCTCCATTTGTTGCAGGGCATAATCAACACGCATCGGATCCCAACTATAACCGAACTTAGCCAGAAAAGCCTCATTCATTGCTGAGAACAGTAACCAGTTAGAAAAAACTGGCTTAAATCTTCTGGTCGTTACAATAGACTGCATCATCAATGCCTGGTTTTTCTTATCCAGGTTTTCCCATAGCCATGGTGCACGTACCAAAGCCAGTGCCACATAGGAGGCATCTACCAGTTGTTGCCCGCCAATATCGAAGTTCATAAAATCTTTGGCATTAGAATCTAATGCATTTTTTAAGCCCTGAATAGCCCATTCACGATATTGTTTCCTTAAGGCAACTTCTTCATCTGAACCTCCTTCTAACTGTAACCATGGTGCAATACCACTTAAAACCCTACCCAAAACCTCCACATATTGTACTTTAATGCGGTGTTCTTTATTATCGATATGAACAGAAGTAATTTTTGGCATCGCAATACGCAAGCTGTCTTTAGCCAGGTTATACAAAACTGGCTTAACCATCTTATCCATTTGCTGCAACCAAAACTGCCTGTCAGTTAGCGCCGCACCTTTAGTATTTTTGGCTTTCTTTTGTGCAAAAACAGATCCACCAGCCATGATGATCAATAAGCCTGTAATCAAGATATTTTTAAGTCTCATTTTCTCTTTAAAATTTAGTGTTCGTTTGATAAATAGCGGTACATTTCGCTTCCTGCCAATAAAAATGCACCTACACCAAAATTCGATGTAGAATTTACATCAACCACCTGGCCCGGAATAGCTTTCTCCCCTATCGGTTGTACATAACCCAATTTACCATCAGGTTGTAATGCTGTTTTAGCCAGATATAACCATGCTTTTTGTGCTGCAGGTAAATAGTTTTTTTCTTTTAAATAACCATTATTTATCCCCCATAACAAACCATAAGTAAAAAAAGCTGTACCACTGGTTTCTGGACCTGGTGCATGTTGCGGATCAAGAATACTTCTGGTCCAGTACCCTTCTGCCTGCTGGCTTTTAACAATTGCTTTGGCCATATTGCGGTATTTGGTTAGGTATTCATTCCGGTGTGGATCTGTAAGTGGCAGATCTTTTAGCACTTTTGCCAAACCTGCAAACACCCAGCCATCGCCCCTTGCCCAAAAATCTTTTTTGCCATTGGCACTTTTATGTTTTGGATAAACATATTTGGCATCGCGGTAATAAAGCTTTTCCTTTTTATCGTACATGATGCTGTTGGCATACATAAAATATTCATAGAGTTTATCCAGGTATTTTTGATCGCCAGTTACTTTGTAAAGTTTGGTCATTACTGGCATTACCATATACAAGCCATCAGCCCACCACCAATAGTCGTTGTTAGGTGTACTCATTTCGTATTGCATTACCTCTTTTGCCCTGGCAATTTTATATTCTTCGGGTTTCAGGTGATATAGATCGATATAGGTTTGAAAGCAGATTTGCCAATCGCCAAACAGTACATGTTCATCTGTTTCGCCATACTTATATTTCCAATTGGATTTATCGGTAGATTTTGCGCCCATCCATTTGTTGTATCCGGCCCAATCTTCCGAATATTTTCGGTATGCTTCGTTTTTGGTAACCTTATAGGCCTCCGTGTTCCCGGTATGATAAGCTGCGTGATCCCAAAAGGCACGCACTTCGGGTTTATTGTTGCTTTGCCAATAAGTATTTGCCCGGTTAATCATTTCCAGCACTTCTTCTTTTGACAGGTGGTTCTGGGCATTTAGCGCTCCGCTGGTTAAGAAAAAGAGTAAGAAAAGCACTTTATATAATTTTAAATTCATTAGTGTATTGGTTTAATGCCGTTTACAGTTGGTTTTACAGGTTTAATGGTTCCATCAGGATTAAATTCCATCTTGTCAATACAAACTTCGCGGTTGAAGCCCGCAGCGTCTCCCATCGAAATTCCTTTTGGCCGGGTAAAACGGTGGTAAACCATATACCATTCGTCTCTGACATTTACTTTGATTACACTGTTGTGCCCTGTACCGTAAATACCCTGAGTTGCATCTTTTGCCAAAATCAGATTGTTTTCAGGGATGGTTATTTTCCCTGTAGGCGAGTCAGAAAAACCATATCTTACCCTGTAATTCTCGCTTCGGGTATCATCTTCCGACCATAAAAAGTAATATTTCCCATTTCTATAAAATACTTCCGTACCTTCTCTGAAATCACTATTTGGGGTAATAATTTTAATCGCACTGGTATCAACCGAAATCATATCATCATTTAATGGTGCAACGGCCATGTAGCCATTTCCCCAGTACAAATAACTTTTATTGGTTTTAGGATCGTTAAACACATCCGGATCAATCTCCTGACCACCTTTAATTCCATTTGGCTTGTCCGCAATTAAAGCCTTTCCACTATCCTTAAATAGCCCCGCCGGATCGTTAGCAACAGCAACACCAATCTTCTGCGCAGCTGTGAAATAATAGAAATATTTATACATTCCATTTACTTTCTTTTCGATAATAGTAGGTGCCCAGGCATTCCTTTTTGCCCATGAAACGTCTTTTTCAAGGTCTAATATTTTGCCTTCATCTTTCCAGTTAACCAGATCTGTTGATGAAAAAGTTTTAAAATAAGTACCGCTCCAATTGTTAAATCCATCACTGGTTGGATAGATATAATATTTAGCAGTTTTATTGGAATATAAAATCTCTGGATCGGCATAATAACCTTTTAGCACAGGGTTATTCGCTACGGCAACACTTACCTCGTAGGTTTTAGCTTGATGACCAGGAATGCTCACCTTAATTTTTACAGGTCCTTTAGAAAAATCCAGTTTTCCTTTTGGCAGGATGCTGATTTGGTTAAAGGTATTAAACTGCGGATCAAAAACCTTTAGATCTGTGCCATAATTTACAGGGAGATAAAGTTTTTGGTTCACACTATCCAGCACAATATTATTTGGGTTGATTGCCTTGTTTTTTACGGTCTGTAGAACAGACCCCACAGTATACCACTGTTTGAGTAACCGGCTTAACTCTTGCTGATTAATCGGCAAAATAGTTCCATGCCTTGGATGAAAATCCATTGTAACATCTTGATCTACCACACTAAAATTTGCCAAATCTTTACTTTTGGTAAACTGGTATCGGCCTTTCATGTATACATCATACATCAGGATATACTCATCGCCATGGTTCAGTTTAAAAACACCGGCTCCTTCTACCGCTTCTTTAGTTTGTTGAAGGTATTTATCCTGTAATACATAACCTTCTGTTAGTTTATCAGAAACTGCTTTTTTAATGCCATTGCCGTTACCTTCCGTTTTAAAGAACAGGTTGTATTTTCCTTTATCATAAATAATATCTCCATCAATACAAGAGCCATTGGTTGGACTAAAAAAGAGCTGCTTTGGAGTGCTTTCCAGGTCGGTAAAATCCGCATTGGCGTAAGCGTAATAAATTTTATCAGGATCATCGCCGTTCTTCATCGACCAATAAACCATATATTTTTTGGCAGTTTTATCATAGATGGTCTGCGGCGCCCAAACGCGTAGCAGGTTTTCGTTATTCGGAAAACGTTTTTGAATATTAACAACTGCTGATGTCCAATGGATCAGATCATTTGATTTCAACAATACCATGGCCCTGTTCGAGTTCCAGCCGTTAGCCGAAACCATATCAGTAGCCACCATGTAAAAGGTTTTGCCATCTTCACTGCGTAAAATATGTGGATCGCGAACGCCACCAGTGCTGCTGATCTTTTCTGAAGAAATGATTGCATTATTGTTATTTAATGCGCTGTAATGATAACCATCGGTACTCACTGCAAAACGAATGGCTTCTTCTGCTTTCGAATTTCCGGTGAAATAGGTAAATAAGTAAGCCACATTCTCTTTTGATCCGGCTTTTTGACCAGAAGTTTTTTTAGGTTGTGCGATTATTTTTCCTGATAAACATATCAGCAATAAAAGAATAGCATATTTTGTTGGTGAATATTTCATTTCTCGTGTAGTTATTTTATTTTTTTGGTTTCCAATCCAATACCTGGACCTTTGTTGGTGCCTGATCTGCCTTTCCTTCGCCATCTATTTGGGTAACATTTTGTAAAAATAGGCTCAATATACCTTTAGTTTTCCAAAGTTCAGTATCATACGTAGGTTCCCAATCGCCCATGCTTGTTTTGGTCAGATCTTTAATTATCCAGTTTTCTGATCCAAGATGATCATTTAAAGCAATAGATGCCTTGTTTCCGCGTTCGGCATCTCTAAACAATAAACCCGCGGCATAATGTTTTCCATTTGGCCAAACGATAATCTGTGGTCGCGAAATTGGAATCCGCTTGGTACCGGTACCACTCAAGCTAAACGTTGTTTTTCTAAAATTCAGGTTACTTACTTTCCAGCTGCTATCTGTTTTAAAGACAAGGTGATACTGAGGCCCGGTTTCATTCGCTCCGCGCCAGTAGCCCGCAATAAATACTTTACCTTTCGCATCGGCAAACATTGATGTTTGGTTAATCAACTCACTTTTCTGTGGAATTTTTACGGTATACTCTGCATTTGTGGCGGTAATGGGAAGCTGATATTTTTCGCCGGTAGATTTTAACCAGGTGATGCCTTCATCGGTTGATTTTGCATAACATAAATCATGGTTACTGGCTACATCAGGGCTTTCGCGCCAAACCCACGATAAATGAATGGTTCCAACCCGGTCTACTGCAACCTGCCAATAGGCATTACGCTGTCTTTCGCCATCAATCATCCCATCTTGTATCCGTGTCCACTTTTTGGTCTTTAAACTATAATGATTAATCATCAGGTTTCCGTTTCCAGAGCCCCCATCGCGGTAAAAAAACAAAAGATCGCCATTAGCCAGCTTATAAAACTCAGGATAACTGACTTTATTTTCCTTTGTGGAAAGCATAACTTCTTTATTGCCTAAAGTTAATGAACCCGCTGAAGCTGATTTGGCATAGTTTAGATTATTATTATGCTGGCCCCAGGCAACGTGAAGAAAACCATCCCCATCAACCATGATACTGATTGATTTATGCGCATCGGTAGCATCGCCTTTGTAAGGTGTAATAACCGACGTCCAGCGACTAGAGCTGATTTTGCGTTTGGCCAATACCACATTTTGTTCGTGATCATAATATGCAGCATACTGGCTATCTTTAAAGCTAATTAAAGCATTTTTACGAAAAATAACAGTATTTACTGAATTGTTTGCCCAACCGTTGCTGGCAATAGTACTCAGCTTTGTTTCTTGTGCAACACTTATCAGACTAACACTGACGAACACACAGATTAGAAATATATTTTTATTGAGGTATTGATACATTATACGTTTACACTGGTCGGTATTACATTTGGCAAAGCCTAAGTACCGAAATTTTTAAGCTTTATACAGGGGGTTAAATCATACTTTGCAGGGGGTGTTTTAAGCTAAATGCCTTTTAAAACGTAAAATAGCGTAACTTTTATGTTGTAGCATTAACATTATAGTATTTATGAAAACTTTTCCTGTGTTTCTTTATAAACTCTGATGGTGTTAATTTAAACAACTTTTGAAACTGCTCTCTAAAATATTTACTATCATTTATCCCAACTCTAAAGGCAGCTTCGTTAATATTTAAATTGGTGTTGATTAATAATTCGGCGGCTTTTCTTAACCTGATAAAACGGATAAAACCATTTATCGATTGACCTGAAGTAGCTTTGATCCTTTTATAGAGATTAGAATGACTCATTCCAAGATCAGATGCCAGTGTTTTTACATTAAAGCTGTCCTCCATCAAATTTTCTTCGATAATCGTAATACATTTTTGCAGGAAGCCCTTATCCTCCTGAGAGACTTTGTGGGCATCACTCTTCAAGGTTATTTCATTGTAGAAATAAGACTGAAGATTGGTCCTGTTTTTAATAATGCTATTAATCTTAGCTGTAAAAAGCTCTTTATCAAAAGGTTTACCTATAAAATCGTATGCACCAACTTCAATTCCTTTAAGTTTTACTTCCGGACCAGGGTCGCCGGTTAGCAGAATTACAGGAATATGGCTTAGGGCAGAATCGTCTTTAATCGCCTTACAGAGTTCGATACCGTTGAGGCCATCCATGTTTACATCAGATATCACGATATCAGGCAAATATTCTTTACAAAGTTTTAGTCCATCGGTACCGTTATCGGCCTTGTAAATTTTGAAGTTATCCTGAAAAATCTGCTTGATGTAATCTATAATTTCGAGGTTATCATCAACAACCAAAATAGAGTGTAAATCGGAGATGAGCAATTCGAGGTTGCCTACATTCTCGGTGTCATTATTTTCAGCTTCTTCCTCCTGTGCAATAAGCTCATTTACATAGGTTAATTCGTTTTGAAAAACACCACTCTGTTGCAAATTTGGTTCTCCAACCGGAATATCGATCAAAAATATCGTACCCATCCCCTTATTGGAGCGGAACGAAATTTTACCCTGATGCAATTCTACAAAGTTTTTGGCCAGGTAAAGACCAATACCGAAACCCATTTTCAGCGATTCGTTCGACATGACCTTATAAAATTTATCGAATAACTTTTCACCCACATGCGCTGGTATGCCCGGACCACTATCGCTCACTTCAATATGCACACGCATACCAAGGCTTTTAACACTAAATTTTACAAAACCGCCCTTTGGGGTAAATTTAAGCGCATTAGAGAGCAGATTAAAAAAAACAATTTCGAGTTTGTCTTTATCTGCATAAATATCCAGACCCTCTTCTTCGCACTCAAATATATACTCGATGTGATTCTGCTTTGCCAGATAATTAAAGCAGAGGAAAATCTCGTTTGTAAATTTGTAGAGGTTGATCCTTACAATTTTTAAGGTATCATTTTCACTTTCCGTTTTTCTAAATAGCAATAACTGATCTACCAGGCTTAATAAACGCCTCGAATTGCGGTAAACTACACTTAAATCGTTCTTTTCCTGCCCCGGGTCTTTTTTATGGATAATATCTTTAATCGGGTTGACGATCAGGGTTAGCGGCGTTCTCAGCTCGTGCGAAATATTGGTAAAGAAATTTAATTTTTTCTCATTCAGGTCCTTTTCACGCTCCATTTTAAAATTGGTAAGCTCCACTTCGTGTTTTAATCTTCTCTGGCGATTGCGATAGGTTTGAAAAAGATAAAATAAGGAAGATCCTATGATGAGGTAAATGGTATAGGCCCACCAGGTACGGTACCAGGGAGGTAAAATCCGAATGAACACGATCTTTTCGTTGTTGCTCCAGGCACCTTCCGTATCAGTACTTTTAATGTGCAGTTTATATTCGCCCTCACTTAATCTGGAATAATAAGCGGTACTCAATTTGTTTACATAATTCCAGTCTCTGTCCCAACCCTCCAGGTAATAAGCATACGAAATCTGGTCCTGAAAAGAGAATTCTATGGCTGCATAATCGATAGAAATCACCGCAGCATTATATGGAATTTCTATATGGGCTAAATTAACAATAGAGATATCCTTATAACCTGAATCCTGGTCGAGGGGAATATTATTGATTCTGAAATCTGTGAGCACCATTTTAGGTATCCTTCTGTTTTTCTTTATGCTATCGGGCGAAAACAGGTTGAAACCGCCAATTCCACCAAATAAAAAATCACCATTAGTAAGCTTTAGTGCTGCATTATAATTAAACTGATTGCTCTGTAAACCATCAGTAGCATAATAGTTTTTAAAGTTATGGTGTATAACATCAAATTTCGATAGGCCGTTGTAGGTACTGCACCATAAATTGCCTTGTTTATCCTGGAGGATATTGAGTACCGAATTACCCGGCAATCCATCACTCTGGATATATCGCTTTATTTTTTTGGTCTCGGGATCAAAAAGCAGTAAACCTCCACCTTCCGTACCAATCCATATTTGATGGTTTAAAGCCTCCTGAATAGCCCTAATGGCAAAGTTGATTTTTGTATAATGATGTCTTTTATTGACTGGATCTATTTCAATCAGATCGGTATAATTCCCAGCCCAAAGCCTGCCTTTCGAATCCTGGAACAAGCTGTGAATATCTTTTAATTTATGGTCGAAAAGTTCAAATTTATCAGCACTTTTATTGTAACGGTATAATGCACCACCTTTCGTGGTTCCTACCCAAATATTTTGTTGTTTGTCTTGATAAAGCTTCCAAATATTAATATCATCAATACCTTTAAAAGTATTATAACAGTTATAATGGATAAATTTTCCGGTTGTTTTATTAAACCGGTCTATCCCCCCGCTAAAACTGGCCACCCAAACATTGTGATCGGTATCATTTAAAATACTGGTAACAAAATTACTGGTTAAGGAATTCGGATCGCTGCTTTTAGCATAATTAGTAAACACATTTTGCTTCCGGTTCCAAACACTTAAACCACCGCCATCAGTTCCGATCCAGATGTTTTTGTGCTCATCTTCACTAAAGGAGAGCACAAAATTGTTAATTAAGGAATTTCTATTTAATGGATCATGTTTAATCGTGGTAAACTGCTCACTTTCCGGATCAATGATATTCACCCCGCCACGTAAGGTTGCTATCCACTTTCTGGATTCGCGGTCTTCGTAAACCTGTGCAACAGAATTACTGCTCAGTAAGCCTTTTTCTTTTCCTGCAGACAAGTAATTCGTTTTCTGATTTTTTGTATCATAAACGGTAATTCCTCCCCCGTCGGTCGAAATCCAGAGTTTTTGTTTCCGATCAAACAACAAGTTCATAATATTTTCATTACTTAAACGCTGGTGGAACCTGGTCAGGCTACCTCTGCCTTTATCAAACTGAAAAAGTCCGTGTTCTGTTCCAATCCAAAGCATTTGGTTAGCACCTTTGGTAATACAAGTTACCGAGCGTACGGCAGGAGTTACTAAACGAAGTGTGTTTTTATCATGATCATATCTGCAAAGCCCAACATCTTTTATAAAAAGCCAGAGGGTTTGATTTTCATCTGCATATAAAGCTTTTACCGTAAAATCGAAATTTTTGCCAAACGGGATCCGTTCTGCTGTGCCACTATTCTTTTTAAGCATGAACAGGCCTTTTTCTTCAGTAGCCACATAAACAACTGAAGCCTTACTTATTGCAATTGAATTAATAGCATCACTTACTTCACTTTTTATGCCCTTATCCAGATAAATCAATTGATGAAACTTGGAATCTGCATAATCATAATATGAAATTCCTTTTTGCGTACCTACCCAAACCCTGTTATTCTCATCTCCATTTAATACCGTAATATGGTTATTTACCAATGAATGTTCGTCTCCCCACCCATTTCTAAAAACCTTGAAATGATAACCATCGTAACGGTTTAATCCGTCGTAAGTACCCATCCACATAAAACCATAATGATCCAGATACAAGGAATTTACCACGTTGTTTGACAGACCACTTTCTACCCCAAGATATTTAAGTGGAACAGTTAAAGACTGGGCAAAACCAATACCTGCGCCCATCCATAAAAATAGCATGAAGCAGGCAGTTTTTTTTTGTATAAGAAACATAGAGAAAACAGTACTGAAGTATTATTTGGTATGGAACGAATATACGTATTTTCTCATACTCCATTAGCTGCTATGATTTAGGATTAAATAGCTAATAGCGCAATATTTTCACTACATTAACGCAGTATATTAACTTATTTAAATTAATCAGTATACTGACCAGAAATCATTTAACATCAGAATGCCCGAGATTTTTTGTGGGATTGACTTCATCACGAATAAGCTGTTTTAGTTGTTTAATTTCAGGAAAACTTTGCATCTGCTTTCTATCAAAAATTAGTTTCGCGCCAACATGAACCGTAAAAACGCCAGATGTTTCACTTGGAATTAAAGTTACACCCTTCACATCGTCTACAAAAGTGGTTAAAATTTCTTGTGCCATGTAAGCCGAACGTAACATCCAGCCACATTTAGGGCAATAAGTGATATTAACAAGTGGTTTTTCCATAGATTTTTTTTACAAGAATACGAAAACCGGGATGATCGTTAAATAACTTTTCAACTACTTTATTTGCGGATATTTTAAATTATCCTTAAGCAGTTTGGTAATTATACCCGTTTCTGAAGTATTATTTAACTTATCTTGTACATCGCGCGTGATATTGTTCATACTCTGTGCAGATAAAACCCAGTTCATGGGTACACTTTTTTCTTCAGCAGTTAATGGCTCATCAATAGCAAAACCTATGCTATCCTCATTTAAAAACTGTTTGATGCGAAACCTGCTAATCTTACTATTTCCAGATCTTGCATGAGTTAATGCATTTAATATTTCTACTAACTCATTGCCAAATCTGATATTGGGCGCCGTTTTATCTTCTTCGCTAAAAAGTAAGGTGATTACTATCGGGGTGATTTGATTAAAGTAAGTTGACTTACTTTTTAATAATTGAAGTATCTCTAACATGGAAGCACTGCCCGTATTCTCAACGTAACCTCCATCCAGATAATGTAAGCGAGCTTTACCATTTACCCCACCAACTTTTGCAGCCGGAGAAAACAAAGGAAAACGGGTACTAAAATTTATCGCTGTGCTGTAATTTAGATCATTTACCTTTTCTGCCAATAAATCCCGCTGATTTTTAAATGCTAAACTATCGGGAATAAGGTTACTCACCCAGCATTGTAACCCTGTTTCAACTTCTGTAGTGTTAATGATTAGTAAGGGTTGTGTTGGCTTTATTTTTCTTGTCGCAAAACTTCTGGAAAATACATTCTCCTGATTTTTATCGATTATGGATTGATAAGATTCTTCCCAAGATTTTTCGAGTGCAATCGAACGGTCGAGTAAGTCAATATGTATAGGCAAGAATAAGTTAAGAAAATCTCCAAAAAGCATTTTTCCTACTATGGGCGACAAAGTATCATGCAGAAAAAACCTTTTAGATAATTCAATTGATGTTTTAGAGGGGATCTGAATATTATTTTCGAAAGTTAAAGCATTGTATAATCCTAAACCCACAGCTCCACCTGATACTCCTGACATGGCGAATACCGATTTTTTAAAATCAATATTTTTTTCTTTTTCCAATTTCGCACTTAAACTAGATAAGAATAAACTGGTATATGCACCGGTTCGTAAAGCACCACCTTCGGCACAAATAAAAATAACAGGATATTTTTTTTGCTGGTTTCCTTTTCCCTTTTGCTTATCAATATTTCCTTTGTAGCCAGAAAACCACTTATCAAACTGATTCACAACAGTTTCACGTGCATTTGTTTTATGATCTTTCATGCGTACAGGATGATCCTGATTATAGAAAGAGCAGATTACCAGAATAATGACCAGCAGAAAACGGACAGAAATTTTCCATTTTCTTAGCAGAGATTTATCTAAATAAAGGAGTCCTGTATACATACCTGTGTAACATGCAAAAGCAAAACAGATTAAGGCTGGAGCTCCAATCCATGAGAATACAGGCCACCAACCAGGAATAAATGCTATTAACAGGAATAACAGAAATGAAACTCCAGCAAATAGTTTAATCTGGCGATGTAAGCCGTTATAAAATGATGCAGGAATCTGATAAGTCCACTTATAGAGTTCACCTCTTCCTTTTAACAGTTTCTCTCTGTCAATTAGGTTAAATTCGGCTGGTACAATGCGTGTTTCAATAAGTACTTTTGGATTTTGAGGAAAACCCTCTGTAAAATCTTTAGTTGATTTTGTAAAACAATCTGAAAAATCCTGCAACTCTTCCTTGTATTTTTTCTGAAAACTGGATGCCTTAGGTAGGGTATAAATAAAATCCTGATAGATGCCATATAATTTCCGAAGGTATTTCTGCTCCCGATCAGGTAAAGACCGTTCTCCCAGCTTCGTTTTCAGATAAACTCCGGCGCTTGCTTTACCCGATTTACGGAAGTATTGATTGGATAAAAAAGACATTAACCAATAAATCAGGATAAAGCAGATGCCAAAACATAAAAACCGTGGTACTTTCTCCATATAAGTGGCGCTGAGCATGCACCAAAACATGCTCACAAAAACAATAAATGATGGCCACAACAAAAAAGCTGCAGCAAGTAATTTTTGAACAGTTTTCCGCCAGGCCACCCGATCATCACTCAAATTTTTACCCGAATTATCAGAAATATAAATCGCATAGCGTACACTAATTTCCGATACCATGCTCCAGGCTGCAATACCCAATAGTAAAAAAAAGAGCGGCCCAAAATTAAAGGTAGATAAGTTTTCTACCACGAGTAAAAGAGTATCTCTACCCTGAGGTAGTAACAGAAAGATAAACCCAATTAAAAATGCAGGCAAAATAACAAAACCAATGGTAGCGGCTACCGAAATAAAATCGTGAACCAATGTCCTTACCGTTAAACGTTTAAAGCTGAAACGGATTTCAAATATTCCTTTTTCAAAAGCGGGAATAAAACTGCCGGCAAGGACTCTTAGAAAATTCTTCATGAGAACGATATTTGAGTTTGATAAAAAAGTAGCTAGAGATCATTAATGTGACGTAAATAAAAAATCATTTTGTTAGATATATATTGATGCCATCTTTCCTATGTATTTGCTTTTCTAATCAAAGTGCAGCTGTAGTTAAAACACCGGAATCAGATACAGTGATCCTCCAACGATTACCATTTGGAGATTTCAAAACAATTCCTCTAGTAGCATCTGTGATTTCAATACCCTCAGCCGTAATAGATTGGCCTGCAGTTAAATAACCAGTAATAGTGATATTGGCATTTTGTGGTACTGAAGGATTCACTTGAATTGCATCACCATCTACAGAATACGCCGCCAATCAGAATTACCCAAGCCTGTATTGTTTGGATTTGCAGGATCATAAATCACCAGCCCATTCCCTAAGGCATTAGGCTGATAGCGAAGTTGTACCTGAGGGCCATCTTTTGCTTCAAACGATAAACCAATGTAACCGTTGGCATCACTAATAGTATATAATACGGAAGGGCCATT
This sequence comes from Pedobacter alluvionis, assembly GCF_003664035.1. Classification (GTDB taxonomy): domain Bacteria; phylum Bacteroidota; class Bacteroidia; order Sphingobacteriales; family Sphingobacteriaceae; genus Pedobacter; species Pedobacter alluvionis. The sequence continues at coordinate 1,403,081 of NZ_RCCK01000010.1, read as the reverse complement.
TTTAAAAACCCCTGATGTGCGATAATAGACTGACCAGCAGTTAAATCACCTGTAATATTGATACTGGCATTTTGTGGTTCACTTGGCGACACTTGAATATAATCTCCGTTAGAAGGCTGTTGGATTTCCTGCGTAAAATAATCTCTTAATTTTTTGATCAGTTCCCTAAGTTTTACTCCCTGGCTTTTATTTAACGCTGGATTGTACGCATCTGATGCTTTAACAATTTCATCTATATAAGCATCTGTAATTGGTGGTATCTGTGCCATTAGTTTAATTTTTAAATAATATTATACAGTTAATTCTTTATCAGTTAGATTAACAAGACCTGAGGTATTTTGCACCTGTACTTTAAAACGGTAATAAAGTTTATCGCCATCTTCATCTACAGTTAATAACGGCTCAGGCAAAATATATTCCATTTCTGTAGACGAGGTCGGTGGCTCAACGCTATACACTTTTTCCCAATTACCGCGGTTATTTTGTTTATATACATAATAATTAGCATTGTGAGCTGTAGCCGGCCAGCTTAATTTATTTTCAGCAGCGTGATAAGTTAGCTCAGGTGCTTCAGGATTTAGATAATCGGGCAAGGTGATTGGTATTATATCTGTACCTAATGATAATACTTCTTCTTCCTGCTCTTTTTCATTGATAATGGTGCGGATACCGGCCAGGCGATAATAGACAGTATCACCTAGTGGGGCAACAGTTAAATCACTAAAATCGTCGTTAATTTCATAACCTTCCATATCCTCAGCTAGAATATTATGATCTACATGGTATTCCATACCTTGAAGCGTAACAGTCTTATCTTTATCTTTTGAGCGGTAAATCCTGATTTTCGAAATACGGTCTTCAGGAGAGATTGGTGCAATATTAAAAACAACTGAGGCACCGCTTTCTGCAGAGAAAGAATCGAGATTAATGGCAAACCTGGTAACCAAAGGCGGTGCTGAAGGTAAAGTTTGCAGAATGCTTACTGGTCCGGCAAAAGGACTTAGCAAGCTTGGTTCTAACTGATTGGTTACCTCTACCCCGGCAAAGAAATATAACTTTCGCGAAGCTCCGCTTAAAAAATAATCAGTAAAGCGGATATAGGTGGTATTAGGCTGCGATGGCTTATTATACTGCCTGATCATTGGGAAAGGATTAAAAGCCGTATCTGTGCCATCAAGTAAATTCCCATCCAAATCCCGGATCACAGGCAACGCATTTTCGGTCTGCAAGCCTTGTTTAATAAAAGCCAGGATCGGGGGCTGCTCGGTTAAGGGCAATAACGTTTCCTGTATGGCAGCAAAATATTTTAATTTCTTAAGTTCTAAACTATCATGTGTTTCATCAACAAGCCCCACCTTATCAGGTTTAGGAAAACCATAAGCATTTGGTATTGCAGGAAATATCTTAAATGAATCTGTGTTAGCTGGATTAAAAGTTAAATTAACCAGTTCTAAATACCTTTGACTATAAAACAGATCTTCTTCAAGATCTGCCAGTGCTTTCAAAATCTGAGTTATGGTAGCTGGTTTGTATAGCGCTTCCAATACATCCTCGTTGGTTGTTCTGTAGAACATAAAACCAAATGGAGTACGTTTTATACCATTTATCGTTGGTTCAATTTTAACGTCAAAAGTAAATGAAGCCTTACCTGTGGCATCGGGGCGTACTTTTAAACCAAATGTACCAGGTGCTTCAAACTGTGCGGGTTCTTCAATTTTATGGGCAAGTAATATGGCAGGTACTGAAACATCCGAAATACTGTTGTTGCTTTCGGCCCTGCTATCTATTGTTTGTAGCCCAAGCTGTGTACGTTTATCATTATCGCTTCCAAAAGGAAGTATATTTGTGGCGTTAAAGGTATGATTAGGTCCAGGTTCCGGAAAAAAGTATACCCTGTAACCCGGATGGAAATTTACCGAAACGGTTAAAGCGGTAGGATCCGAAACCCGGATAGGGTCTTCCTGGTAACCTGGATCGTAAACATATAGCTCTACCGGATGTGTTTCTTCTATCCTGATTACCTCCAACAGTTTTGGTTCAGGATCTGCATTTACAGTTGGTATCCTGATCAATCCTTTATACCATTCAACATGTGCCTGCCTTAACTGATCGGGAGAGTTTTTATTGGGATCGTTGACATCAAAAGGCAGGTTAATTTGTGGGTGGTCATTTAAATTTCCAGTACCATCAAATTTGATCTTATAATAACCCAATAAGCCATCAGGATACTCAGCGCCGAACAATGGTGTAACAGTTGCCTGATTATGGATACCACCTACCCAATAAATGGTTTCTTTACCTTCTGAATCAGTAATACGTTCTATACGCGGATTATTTGCATCGGCAAAACTTTTTAACTGAACGGACTCCGTAACCGGATCCCAGTTTGCGGGATTACTTAAGTTTTCGGCAACCGAAAATCTGCTTCCAATTTCGGGGAAAGTTGCAAATTTTTGGGTCGAATAAGAGCCAGCTTCGTTTTCATCATCTACTACCCCACTTTCACTAATACCCTCAATAATAATCTCTATCCCTGTACTTCCGTTTACGACATTCTCCACACGGTATTTACCATTGGGCGTAGTTAATAAGCTATTGCTGAACCTAAAAAAATCACCAGAAGCTACATTAGGTGTTATTAGTGTACCATCAATCTGTTTATAACTACCAACAATTAACCTGATCATTTTTTCATCAGATTCATGAATAATATCTTTTATCTGTCCGGTTATGATTAAGGGTAATTCAGGATTAAAATAAGCCTTAACATGGTCTGCTTTAATCAATGTATTAAGCTGTACAGCCGACTGATCAATTAATCTGGTGGCATCTAATATATCCAGCCAGTTAAAAGTGACACGCGTAAAGCCAATATCCTGACCTTCAAATACCTGTTTACGTCCGGCCAGCCAATTTTGCTCAGCAGTAGTGGTAAACAATAAAGGATCCTCTTTTTGAACATATTGCACAGTAACATCGCTTGGCGGTAATAATGTATTTACCGCTGCAAATTCAGTAGCATCAGTATGTACCTCATCACTCAGTGCAGAAACCCTGGAGAACCAGTTAATACCATAAATGGCATAAAAATGTTTACCAGGTTGTTTTTCGAAATGAGTAAACAAACTCAATACATCATCTCTTAATGGCTGAGTCTCTAATACACCCTGCGGATTGGCATTATCATAAGCATAATATTGATGTTCGCCAGGAAAACTACCGCTGGTAATTTCAGGTTTCACATAGGCTGACTGATTTTCTGCCCGATACTCCAAACCATAAAATACCGGCTTCGGATTTTCGAAAATATTCTGGTTTTCGATGGCATTCAGATTAGTAAAAAAATCATGACCAACCAGTTCGTCAGTAAAAGGCATCCTGCCTATGTTAACTACACGTGCATAATCGAAATTTGCATAACCATTACCATCAAGCATATCGTTCATACTGTCGTTATCGCCCAAAAACTGATAAGCCACTGGTCGCATTTTAGGTTTTTCGGGCAGCAGGTAATCTCTTTTTGTAACGGGTAAACTGGTATACACATAAGTTGAGGTGCCAGATGAGTTTAAACTACTTTTATTAGTATAACGTGCCTGATAAAAATAGTCTCCATCGTTATCTACTGTATCGATATGTCCCAGGCCTAACATCCTTGCGAAATGATAGTCCAATGCCTGCATATTCATGATATCCAGGTAACTGATCATAAAACCTTCATTCTGCTGTCCCTGATCTACATTAGAAACCATTTCCTCTGCTCTTGGGTTGGTATGGCTTAACTGAAGGTATTTGTTTAACACTTCTTTTACCGAGAGGCTGTCAGCTCTGGAAGTTAACCATTTATCCTGATAATTGGCCACCTTTACGGTAGTGCCATCATTAAAATGTGGCCAGAGGTGATCGATAGGATAGTTTTCATCCTCCAAACGATCGAAAACCACGGCATCATCTAAAGAAAGGCCAAAACCACCTCCTACTTCCATCCAGTCTGTTTCTTGGCGGGTAGTTAAAAAATCATGGTAGGTTGAGAAATAAAAGTTCTCAATGACAGCATTTGCTGATTTTTTAATCGATATTTTGGCAATATTATCTGCTTTTGCGAATTCAAATATGTCCCCAAGGGTATCCAGTAACATAGTTTTACGTACTTCAATAGTGTTATCGGGTTCATTAACAATCTGCGAAAGCATTTTCACCTTAAGTACTGCCTTTTCGTTGCTGGTATTATTAAAATGGAACCCTACTGAATAGCTGGTTTTACCTTCTATTTCTAAAGTGATGATTTCATTGTAGGAGGATAAAAACCGATAATAATCCAGCAATGGGTCAATTGTTCTGCCCAATTCGCTATAAGCATTGGCATTCTCAAAGGTCAGCTTTACGCGGTTGGTAATTTTATGTCCATTAAAATTATTGTTAACCGTGTATATCCACTGTCTGTCTTTAAAATTTATAACAGGACGGTTGAATTCAAAATCAATAGATATGGTCGGCGCATTTATATATTGCGTACGGAATACCTTGACATAATCATCCTTTCGGTTAAAGCCTGATAACTGGCTGTTCTGGGCATTATAGTAGTCTCCTTTGGGCAAATGGTTATCTCCCAATACACCGGTAAGGCTCCATCTTAAATGAATACCCTGGGCAATGCCGTTGGCACCGTCAGAGCCAGCTGCCTGAAGGTAAATACCACCCGTATTGTTCAAATAAGTATCATCCAGGCCACAAGGGTTCAAAGCCAATTGGGTCAATAAATCCTTTATCACTTTAAAGGCAGCCAATAATGCTTCCAATGCTTCGTTTAAAGCATAACGGTCTTCCTCGCTAAAGGTATCTTCACGATAATTGTTAATCTCATCAAGCATGTTTAAAATGCTCTTAAAAATGGTACTGTAACCTTTACCGCTGGTTTCCAGGTAGCCTACATAAAAATCATTAGACAGAAAATCTTCCCTATCAAAATCACCATAAAAGTAATCCCGATTGCTTGGTGGGTTGATCACCAGAGCACCTATGTTAAAATCTTTTTCAGAAAAATTCTTTTCGCTAAAATCACCCCCGATATAAACGGTACTATCAGGGTTGGTTACTACTTTTAATACTCTAACGGTTATTACATATAATTTTTTTAATACATCCTGCTCCAGCAGGCGCAGCAACCGCAGCAATTCTGTCTGGGTATTTAAGCTTCCACTCGCTTCTAAAGCTTGTATAGCAAAAAGACAATCTGTTATACGGGTATAGTCGGATGAATAAGCATTGAAGTTGTTCGCAGACGCCATTTTGAAAGTATTTTTATAAATTATTGTTCATGTTTTAATTCAGCAAACTGTTAAAGCGTTATTCGGATGATCGGCCCATTATAACTTTCAGAATCTGTTTCATAATCATTACCGTTAAATATTTTGTATTTAAAGTGTAACTGTGTATCGCCAACCGGCATATTTAATCCTGCATTGCTGATAAACACTGCTGAGGTATCCTGTGCATGGATATAAATAAATGCTTCTGGCGCCAGCACGGCTTGTCCCGAAGGGCTAAGCGATAAACCAACCGTATTATTTAAAGAATCAAGCGGTAGCTTTGGATTGTTAAAAGGTTCAGGGTTCCTGATCAATATACCCAATAAGCGTTTACCTGAATCCAAAGGATCAATATTGATTACCGGATGGATCACCGTGGTTTCAATCGGTTCGAGGTTTTTAATTGTCAAACCGCCATACACCAAACGATCGTACTTTGCCGCATACCTGATTACTTCAGCAGCGTCATTTTCAAGGTTATCATCAATCAGTTTTTTGATTGTCCCATCAATTTCGGCCTGTGTAAAACTTACCTTTAGTGGATAAACCGCATATTTTTCAGACCCAGTGGTACTGTTCAGCACATAACTTCCGGCCTGTTCTGCAAAGGTGCTGAAACGGGATGTTTTAAAGTTAAAACGGTGAATCTCCGCCCTTTGTTCTACCTCACCAAGCGGTTGATATACTGCGGTAAATAAAGCGGTATACAAACGGTTCGGCTCAAGGTTAGGGAAATGGTATGCCCCCTGTTTTTTACGCTTTTTAATACTTACAGGGTTTACATTGCAAGAATCTTCGAGCGCTGCGCGGTTCATGAAATACAGCAGCTGCTGATCGGGTGGTAATTTCATAAAGTTGGCATTGGTAATTTCCTCATCAGGCAATTGCTCCCAGATTAATTCGGGGCTTAAAATTGCGCCATAAGGATCCAGCAGCTGCAGCTGTAAAGTACTCTTAACGGTTGGCAGACCTAAATAACCATCCCAATCAGAGAACATGGCATTAAGATAAGGTTTAACAAACAACAGGCTTACTTTCGGATCATGGCAAAATACAGGTTTGCTTAAATCGTAACGGCTTTGTGCATCAGGGAAAGAACGTTCGTAATCAATGTAGTGCTTTAAATCAGCCAGTTTAAATGCAGCTGCTTTATCCTGTTCTTTCAGTGCTTTATAAATGGCATTTTTCTTTTGAAAGTGCCCAATCGGCCCAACGGTTTTAAAACCATAAATATGGTTCTTTTGTACGGCTGCGTCTGCATTTTCTTCTTCTTCTTCTGCATTCTCTTCTATCACATCGCGTATCACATCGCGTGTTTTAACCACAATGGCATAGGTTGTATCAGGGCGCCATACCGGCTGTATGGTTTTATTTAAGTTATTGCTTAACAATTCTGCCTCATCAATAAAACCGGTGGGGGTAATGTTATTTTCTTCCAGCCTGCGCTGTAATACTTCTGTTAAATAACTTAGCTGGTTTAGGTTGGTTATTTTAATTACCGGAGCAACAAAATCCAGTTCGGAAGGGATGGCTTCACTTGCTTTCAGCACTTTATCAATAAAAATATCGATGGTTCCGGCGCTACGGTTTACCGAGATCAAGATCTGTTTATATTGTTTTTCAGTCAGTTTACCAGTATCACAGTTCAATGTATATTTCTCTGAAGCACTTAATCCATAATGACCAAGATCCTGATAGGCGGTAAACCATATTTTGAATGATGGAACAGGCTGTTCGGCACCATAAATAGTATCTGCATTGCCAGGTGCATCCTGATACAGATGCAGTGCATAACCTTTTTTCTTACCTGTTGTAGGATCTTGCGTAACCCTTGAGAAAAGCGTACTTACACCTGCTTCAAAAGGATTAAAAACAGCAGTAACCTCGAAGGCAAAATTACCTTCTTCAACTTTTAATTCAGGCTCAAAAGGAATTAAAAGGGCATCGCTATTAGCGGTATAATCATAGGCCTGATGTAACTGCCACTCGTTGCTGCTGGTTTTTCCATAAAAACCATTTATCATACCGGGATTTCCGGCAACAAGGGCATTCTGGTTACCTACAATAGGCACACGGTTATCCAATGGCCACTGCCCCACAACCCCTACCGGGTTATTATATGCTTTAATTAATACTTCCGTTGCAGTAAAAGCCTTATTGTAAATGGTTGCGTAAACCAATGCTTTACCGGCATCAAACTCATGTCCATTTGGAAAAGCTGTAGTTGAAATGTAGCTTGCAGGTAAGTTAAAGTAACCACCCAATACAATATCACCTTCAAAATTTAACGGATACCTGCTTTCGAAATGGATCATCACTTCGTTAATGGGCTGGTTTAAATTGTTATAATTTAAACTGGTATTGCTTTCTGTATCGCCCAGATACTGCGTTAATACCTGCACATTATATTTTACCGTTTTTGGCACCAATATATCACCGAAGTTATGCCCCATATATTTTAGCGGGTTTATATCATAACCTATGCGGTACTGATGTTGTACATAATCAACACGGAGCGCATTGGCGTTGGCTCCAAAGTCGAGCGAAACGGTAGTCACGGCTTCGGGTAAAATTACACTTAAAGAACCGCCACTTTGGGCCAGCTGCAATACGGTATTACCAAAGCCTGCGTCGTTCTGTACCTGCCCTTCAATGTTGGTAAACCTAAAGGCAACGTTTTTAATGTAAAAGGTTTCGGCTGGCTGATACACTTTATTCAATGGCTGACCGATCCAGTTCACGACGTTAAGCTTAGATACATTTTCATAACAGAATAGATCTTTCCGCTGAAAGTTTAAAGCATCGAGATTGGCTGTAGAATTGCTCATGCCATTACTATAGCTAAACATATTCTGCGATAATACCCTGATCTTGTTGTACCGGTTAGGTTCGTTAAACTGCCAGTACGCATTATTCAATTTACTAAGGTCGATGGCTCCAGTACCTGTATTATCGGCACGGATAACGGTAACAGCTTCATAAATATTGTAGGGCTGCCAACTTCCGTTTTCGTTCCAGGCATAAATTTCGAGACCAAGCAACTGTAATTCGTGACGTACCTGACTACTGATTCCTTTTTGTGGTGGCAGCATTTCTATATAACCATCGGGCAATTGATTACCTGCCCCACCAATAAGTCCTGCCACTGGTTTTACCGGTTTTAATAAATCGATATCGATAAAACTATCTAATGGTATGGTTACATGCGTTAGCGCATTTTCGTCATTAAAGTTATACTGCCAACCGCCAGCCCCTGGCGCCGGAATATTTACCGAGCTCCCTGTAATTTCGTAATTTACATAGTTGATCGGGAAAGTTTCGCTTGAGAGCATGTTGGTTGCCGCAGCAGGCATATAGCCGGTTGCAGGATCGGGCAGGCTTAATATCTGTATCGGATCGAACAATGGTTCTCTATTGTTATTAAATTTCCAGCTTAGCGTTATTTTGATCCGGCCGAGTTTTCTTACCGGCCACGGCAAGCCTAAATCGAGCTCCAATGCACCATAAATGTTAAATGGATTTGGTGCCTCAAAACCTAAGGTTACGGTAATCGAAATATAAAACTTAAATCTCAGGATCCGGATATAGGCATAGCCACCCATTCTGATGTAACCGCCAATTTGTATCGGTTTAAAGCTAATGGAACCGCCCAGGTCAACGAAGGCACCAAAACCAAATTCTACAATACCGAAATTGGCCTTAAAATCGAATCTTGCCCCTGCCCCCGCTTTAATACCGCGTGATGAGATCATGAGATACGCATAACCCTGGAAGAGGGTAAGTATCCTCGCCCTGATCCTTTCACTTTCAGGTTGATCTTTACCTACATTAAGGTACCATCCCGAAGCATTGTTAAAAAAGAAAGCCAGTTCGAGCTTACCACTTAGGCTAAATATAGCACCATCAAAAGCGCCACCTTCAGGTAAGCGGTAATTTACACCTAAACTGGAAATAAAGGACTTATCATCTATAGCAATTAAAGCGCTGAACGGTGGATCTACATCTTTATTTAATCCAATACGTGAACGCAGCACTCCCGCCTGTCCCTGTAATAGAAACAGGTTGGGTAAGCCTAAATATAAAAAGAGCTTGGTAGAAAAGGTAAAACCATTATCAAAAGAGGTTGCAATAGATACCCCTGCCCCAACGGAATAGCCCGCTTTATCAGCAAATTTATCCAGTTCTATCCCCTCTCTGCCGGTAGTATTACTTTTAGCTTTATAGTATTCCCACCAACTGGCAGTATCTGGCAATGGAGGTTTGGTGGCCGATTTAGATGCAATATAATGCCTGCCAATGATTCCCCTGAAACCATATATACCCAGGCCTGTTGCCCCAAGCGGAATTGGGCCTGGCAGTTCCATACCAATATCGACGACAAAGGATGGCACACTCGGTGTTAAGGTCATGGCAGCAGAACCACTTAAACGGAGTTTCGGCATAGAGAAGCTAATGGAACCGGTGTATTCCGATCCGGCCTTAGAGTCACGAATGGCAGGATCGGGATTGCTCATGCTCAAATAACCGTTTAATATAAAAGCAGCTTTTTCTTTGCTTACATTACCCGGAATTGTGAGGTCGATCCCAATACCATCTATACTGGTAAAGCTATCAAAAGATTTATCGGTGTCGTTGTGATCGATGGTAAAGTAATATTTTATACCATTACCAGTGGCATTTACACCGGCATTACCGGTATTGATCATTCCATCAAAACCAAAGAAACGGTATTTACGTTCTATACCCTTTAACTGCCTGGTATAGGCACCAAAAGCAATCTGGCTAACTTCGAGGTTAACCGGACCAACTTTAAGTTTAAAGGCTTTCTGAATGACAAAACTGCCACCATCAAATTCAATTTCACCATCATCCCAGATTCTTAATTTCTGAATCTCGATATCTTTGGGCAATACCTGCCCTAAGCCTGGAATATCGGCTATAAAATCCAACGTTCCGGCTATCTGGATATAAAAACCACGGGCTTCTTTGCCAAGATTAAAACTTCTGATATTTAGGGTAAAAACATTCGGCAGTGTAATCGGCAATAAGCCTTGTTGTGGTTTGGCGGTAAGTTCAAAATCACCATTATCCTGAATGTGTACACGAATATCGATTATGGCCTGCTGCCCGGTAGTATCCTTAAAACCAGGAATGGTGAGTTTACCTGCAATATCGGATTCTACAATGGCACCTTTTTTAAAGGTGACTGAAAACAGGTTCAATTCTGCCTCGAACAAACCAAAGTCATGATATAAAGCGCCGTTAGATTCCAGTGAGATTTTACCCGAAACTCCACCGGTACCGATCAGCATGTCTTCACCAATTAAAGCAACGCTGGTTTTTGTGGTGCTTTGTTTGCCGAAACGGCTTAAACCAATAGTAGCCCTCTCTATATACAAGCCGGTAAAATCTGGTCCGTACCCTGCAGCATCTGCTTCAGCAATGTTCCTTTTTTTGCTTAGGTCGAGCTTGGCTTTTTTAATCCCGATAAACAGGTTTGTATTGCCTATTTGGGCATATTCGGGTACCAGATTACCTGCCAATTCTACATCAGCACCTATACCCGATTCAGTATCGGCATAAAACGTGGCCTCGCCAAAAGTAAACATTGAGGTTGGTTCCCCATCAATCAAAGCCCCATTTTCATTTACAGGTTTTAATATGTTCCGAGGAAATTCTATACCTGCCGATAATTTTAAAGTAGCCTTAAGTTTTGGCGTAATCAGCTGTTTAATATAATCTTCTATTCCATTTGGAACTAATCGGTTGTAAAATTGCTGTAACCGCTCACGGGTTTCGTTCTCTCCGGTATCTAAGATGTAAATACCAAACATCACTGCAGAAACACTTTTAGGAATATTTACCTCGTTGTTAATTAAGGCAACCACTGCATCAACCGTTGGCTCTTCATCTGGCGGAAGGCTTAAATTGGTTCCATAAACTACATTTACCGCATCGAGCAATTGCTCAAATTTGGTTTCGGTGTCATTATCTTCAACAAAATAATTCAGGATGTGTGCGATGACCTCATCTTCGGTAATTTTAAATATTTGAAGGCCCAGCTCATAAAATGCTTCCGGTGTGAAGGCGAAATTCTGAACTTTAAAAGAACGTAAAAAGGCCAGCATCTCCCATTGGTACTGTATGGAAATGGGGAAAGACGAGATATTCGAATCGCCATCCTCATCAGGATTAAGTACCAAACGTAAACCAAAAGGTAAATCGAGGCCAATGTTACTGGTTACAATATCTAAACTATAAAATGCCGAATCGCCGCGCTGACTTTTTGAATACTGAAGATTTTTATAATGAATCTTATCAAGCAAAAGGTTCAACCCATTTTCTGCAAAATGTAAAAATTCCGGCAGGTCATCTACCGTAATTACTTCCGATAGGGCTGGATAAAATCTTCTGGTTACAACTTGATTGGCTGGCATGTAATTAATTTTATGCTTCGGTTCTTAAAAATAGGCATGCCCTGTAATTTAGCCTACTCCAAAATGGATTACCAAGACCCGTTATTAACAAAAGCAACAACTAAAAATACAGCGAATACTACCCAAAAGAAAGGCGGCAAAGCATTGTTTAAGTATTCGCAAGCAACCGTTAAGTATTGGCACATTTTGACCCATTATTTAGAGTTTAGTCTTTAGTCCCTAGTCTGAAGTCCAGAGTCGATTAAACAAATAGCAATTCACCAATGATGAATTCGCCAATGACCAATTCACCAGTGAACTAATGAACCAATGGCTAATGAACTAACAAACCCTACCTATTTGTACCAATGCCAAACAATACTGTTAATGCGGCTACGAGGTTTCCGTTTTTGGTTACTGTTCCGTCGAAATTACGGCCGAAAGAGAAGATGATTTTTTGATTGTCTGATAAGGCATAATCGGCATTTGCCACTACCCGCCACGAAGGTTTTACAGTGGCTGATGATAAAATGCTCCGGTAAAGTGCCTCTGCACCTCCACCGAATTTATTCTTTGTAAAAACAAATCTCAGACCGGTATCGAAGGTAGAAATGTTACCAATGTTATTTTTTAGATTATCCAATGCAAATATTTCATCCGGATTATAAAGGTAACGGGCCAGCCCCAAAATAGAACTGCCGTTGGCCCAGTTGTAACCAAAGGTTGTCCATACGCCCGAGTTGAATATTTTAGAATTATCAAATCTTTTCTCCCTAAATTCTGTACTTAAACCACCGGCAATATCAACCGATAAACCTTCGCGGTTACCCGTAAAAGTTTTGGCTTCTTCCTGCAGATCGGCTTCCAGTTTCGACTGCTTAGCCAGCTCGGCCTGTATTTCTTTTTTAAAACCTTTGTTCAGTTCGCTTTTCTCCAATTCATTTTTAGCAAACTCACTGGAGGTATCTTCCATCATGGCTACCGCATGCGCTTTCTTTTCTTCTTCGGTTAAGTAAGGCAGGTGAGAAATTGAATCGAGCAGGTAAATATTTCTGATGCCCAGCAATTCGTAACGTGCCGATTTTCTTTTTTCTTCGAGGCCTATTTTATAGATCATCAGCAATGCCCGCTGTTTTTCATATATAGAATTTAATTTCTGTTTGGTTTCGGTATTGTATTGCGGCCTGATGATGGAAAATTTTAAACCCAGTGCACCATAAGTACTGGTTGGTTTAAAGTTATTAAAAGCCGAATCTGGATTGCGCAAGGCTAGCGACACCACAAAACTCTGCCTTAAATAATCTTTGAATTTAGTTGACTGTAAGCCGTTTTTACCTGTGGTACTAAAATCTGCCCCTTTATTACGGAACAGGTAAAAGGGTGCAATATCTATCGCATAACTGGAAGGAAGTTTAGTATAAGATGAAGTAGCTGACTGTAGCGAAAGCATAAAATCGCTTAAATCAGTCGGTTTTTCGATATCTGACACGGCGAAACCCAATAGTGCTGAAGCAGGCGAACTGGGTGCTTTAAGCAGGTCGAATTTAACCTGTTTAATCTCTTTATCGTCGTTTTTAGCTGCTTGTTGTGCGAAGGCTGTAGTACCAAATATGCTGAGGGCAATTAATATGAGATATTTCATAAGCGTTAAAATTGATAAAAAGTGATTTCTGCGGTATACACTGTAGAGGCACCGGGCTGTACTTCTTCTTCCATTTTATAACCCTTGGTTACAAAACCGCCTTCTAACAGCACGTATAAATCGGTGTGGTTATGATTTGGTGAAGTATCGGTAACCACGGTAATGATGTTTAGTTTTTTAAGGTGCAGGTTATCATTCTGCCCGATTACCTTTTGGTGCAGGTCGCCCTGATAATCTTTTAAAACCATGTCTTCATTAAGGGTAATCAAACTCGTGCCGGTTTGCTCAATGCCGCCAATAATGAGGCTTAATTTAATTTCTTCTGAACTTCTGTTCAGGATGTAGGTTTTTACAATATCGGTACTCATGGTAAGGGCTTATTTAGATTTAATGATCAAGCATTTAGCTTACTGCAAATTAATAAACCTAAGTTACGTTATTGTTAACGCTAATGAAATACCTAGTAATGGGGATTTTATAGGAATTTAGCTTAAAGTCTTTAAGTCCAGAGTCCTTAGTCCAAAGTCGATGATGCGGGTTTAAGAAATAGAAACACCAAATAGATACTGTCATTCTGAACGCAGTGAAGAAACCCTCAGCCCTAAGTCAAGCGTCGATGATGCGGGAGCTGGTAAATACCTTTTGACTATATTATCAATGACTGATACTAAAAATCGTCGTCTCGACTGGAGCAACGCGTAGTGTTCCAAAGGAATTTCTTCGGAGGAGAGATCTTTGGACTATATTTAAAAGATCTCTCCACTGCGGTCGAGATGACGATTTATCTTAACCTGTAATCCAACTCTTGTGGCACGCGTGCGCTATCCAGGGAAATACCTAGTATTAGGGATTTTATTAAAATTGGGAGCTTGCAGTTGGCCCCACATAAACCAATACATACTCGAAAAACACCTTAAACAATGAGCGTTAGTATTTAAACTAATAGGTTACAGATGCTTCGTACCTCAGCATGACAGTAGGTTTTTTTATCTATCGGTTGGTATCTCACTTACCGAAATTAAATGATATAACCATTAGTAACCACCCCGCCTTTTTTACTGTGTACACACATCTTTTTAAGAATAGTTTAGGCTTTTTGCTAACCGACTTTAATAAAGCACGGATTCTAACTAAGGACGCTGTCAATCCCAAGAGCCCGGAAAATCAAAAAACAGGTGCGGTTCAGGTAAACTGGCACTAACAAACCTGAAACGCAGTGGTTTTGTGTTCATAACGATGATTTAATTTTAAAAAATATTGAACACAAAACGAAGTGCCACTGTTTTTTGATGAGTATGGGATTGTGCAAAAGGCTCATTGCCGGATTGACGAAGCGCTTTGGGTACTTTGGCGCTCCAAAGTACCATGCCACCGCGGCATAGAGCGGCAAAAAAATTTATCTATCGGTTGGTATCTCACTTACCGAAATTAAATGATATAACCACTAGCAACCACCCCGCCCTTTGGGCACCCCTCCTAAATTAGGAGGGGAGTTTTCCCTCATAGCTGTATAAGTTAAATGGCCAATTAAAATTTGAACGTTTATGGTGTAGCTGCTAAACCGATAGTTTCATTATATTCATAACACTCAACAGACTTACACCAGGCATCGCATTCTGACAGCCAATCATAAATCATTTTATATGCGGCAGTAATTTCGGCAGAAAATTTTAAAGTTGCGCCTTCAAAATCATCCTCCTGAAAGATATAGGCATTTAATCCAACATATAATAGTTCAGAAAGATGCTCCACATCAAATTGGCCAACAGCCTGTAGGTGATAACTCAGGTTTACGGCATCATGCTGAAAGGTTTCTTCATTGGCTAAAAGTTTTGTTTTGGTAAGCAGGCTGATGATATTGTTTACATCATAAAGGGCGTTGGCAATGGTAATGGGTTTGTGTTTGCCAGAGCGCGGATCGGGCCCGATAGCTGCGCTAAGCATTTCAGTAAGGAATTGATTCACATCCGATAAACTAATCATATCGAAATAGGTTTCAATCAGTTTACGGAATTCTGTTACAGCTACTACCTGATTTGGGAGCTGTGTGTTTGGGTTTTTACAATTGTCGTTTAGCATAACATTGATAAAAAGATCCTGAGACGCTGCTAAACGACAATTAACTCTTTACAGAGAAAATATAGATGCGGGACTACCGCTCGTCTCAGGAATATTGTTAAAAATTGAATTGCTTACTTAATTGCTTCCCTTGTTAAGATTAGTAAAATATGTTAATTATCATTTAGCATAGGCAAGATAAATACAATAAATCAATCTACAAAATGTTTTTGCTCAGAAAACGCCTAAATGAAGGTAGTTCAGAACTTGCAGTTAACAGTTCTATCGGCGCAGTTAATAACATTATACTTGCAGTTGATAGGTTTATACCTGCCGATGACAGCATTATCAGCGCAGTTAACAACATTATACTTGCAGTTGATAGTTCTATACCTGCCGATGACAGCATTATCAGCGCAGTTAACAACATTATACTTGCAGTTGATAGTTCTATACTTGCAGTTCATAGTTCAGACGTTGCAGTCGACAGTTCAGGCTTTGCAGTCTGTCACCTCCTAAAATAGCTCAGTCCTTTGTCTCCGCTGTAATCTATTGCGCTGTAGCGTTGCCAAAACCAATCTTTATTTACATACAAAACCTGCAACAATAAATTATGGTTCAAAACAACATAGAAAAGCATTGGTTTTTAATTAAAAAAGGTCATAACTAAAAGCCATGACCTGATTAGAACTCTACAACAAGTCTATGTTAGTACTGATAATTAATATCCATGTTATAATTTGTAGAATCCCAAGTTCCTTGTAACATTTTTATAAGTGCGTCAAGAATCTTTATCAATTCAGACGTTGGAAATGGCTTTCTGCTGTATAATAATTTAAAATCCTCATCTTCGGTAGAAATCGATTGAAGCTCTGCTACAGAAATATATGTTCCTTTGTTTTGTATAATAATTATTAAATTTTGAAGGATTTGAATCATTTTTTGTTCTTCTGAAATCGAATTAATGTATTCAAATAATCCGATACTCATATATCCATGGGTGTAACCTTGAATGTCAACATTTAAGTCTTCTAATAATTCTTGTTTATTCGAAATATCATATTGATTCTTCGAAATTTCTTGTACTATGTAGCATAAAGCTAGTTGAATAAAATCTTCATGTATCCAAAATCCTTCACCTTTTTTGTAAGTAACAAAAGTATCCGCCATTTTTTTAATAATTTAGTTTAATAATCTGATCACTATATTGTGAAAAATGTGTAGTTAAAATATTATCAATATAATCCTTAAAATAATTAGGATTACTTTCTCCTATTGCTGCCGAGAGATTATCAAAATATTTATAATCAATGGCGACATAATCTAAAGGAGGCCTTCCCACCTTAGGATTGCTAATTTTATTAAAATGAGCATCAATTGAACCTAAAAAACCTTTAGGTTTTATATTTTGTTTATCTCCTAATCTTCCTAACCATTTGCTATAGGTTTGTTTGCCACTTATAAATAATTCCTCAATATTACTTTCGACTCCCATTGTATCATAACTTAAATCAGTAGTATCATCTATCAAATCACCCGCCTCATGCTCTAACGATGCTCTTAATTTTTTACTTACTTTTAATTCTAATTCAATATAGTTATCTACTTCATGAATTCTAATTGGCTTCCCTGTGCTTCCGTCTATGAATTTTGGAGGTAACATTTCTGTTCTCCTCACATTGAAATAATCGATATGATGTGTCGCTTCTTGAAATTTCATTAATCGCTCAATATAATCGTCTGGATTATCACGTATTGACCTAAACCCCTCATCTGAGGTATTACCATATCGCTTTAAAAAATCGAACAATTTTGTCTGGTTTTCCGTCTTAATCAGCGATTGAAATTTTTCAATGAAATTAGTTTCAATCCTATACTTTATAAAAGCTTCAAACGAGCCTGCATTATTTTTAAATTTATTGAAAAGATTAACATCACCAGCAATCTCTTTTATAATTTTCAGTCTTTTTACATCATTTATACTCTCTAAGGTTGTTCCAAACTCACCATAATAGCTCAAGAACCCATTAACAAAACTCGGGCTTGATATCACTTCGAGATTTTTAGCCTCGATAATATTGTTATTCTTCAAAAGTAGCCAATTATCTATTTTAGTATTAGCACTTTGATTTAGTTTTACCCACCCTTCCTCTGTAAGTTTACCAAAATCTTCAAAAAATAAGTATTTTTCATTATTATCCAACTGGTTAAATTTTGCAATAACATCGTCTATAATACCATTTGCGTTAATGGCATCAAGCCTAGCCTCCAAATTAGCAGCCAGCACAACCTGCTTACCTCGCAAAGTTGTAAGCAAATCGATTATGTTTTGCGGTACCCCGTGTGCCCCTGCGGGGAAATTTTCAATAATCTTTAATATCTTGTCAGCCTCTCTCACAGCTCTGATGCGGGCATAGATGGTAGCACCTATCGAAGTAAACATCAGGCCTATCATCCAACGCTGTATCGCTAAATGATGTGCTCTGGTAGCTTCATCATTGGCCTTTGTAGCTAAATAACCTTGGTAGCTACTAATTGTGCTAGCAGATACTGCGACGACCTGAGAAACCCCTTCCGCAGCTCGCCATATGGTTACCAATTCAGTTGGAGGAAGTATACCTCCTCTAATGGCCTGGCCTAGTTTTGTAATATATTTTAAGTATTTCAAATCGTTAAGGATCGAACCACCTCCCGTTGCAAAAAAAAGTGCAATTTCAAGCCCGACGTTGATGGCCAGTGCAATTCCAGCATCAAAATCTACCAATTCATCATACTCTTCAGCATAATGATAAAGAAATGCAGGCACCATACTTTCTTGCGGAAATTCTAGTTCAAAGTTAGTTTGATATCCAGTCAGTGTCATGGGATGATAGATATGAAAATAACCAAGGTCATTACTCTCGGAAAAGTTCTGATCATTTAATTTGTTTCCGTTTAAACTAAGCTTTAAACCTGTGATTCTACTGGTTATATGGATAGCTATATCCTGCATTTCAGTAAAATATTTTCTAGCATCTTTCAATTCTAAAAATTTTCCCTCTTGTATAACTCCTTTTGGAACATAAAATTCTAAAATATTGTTTTCATTGTATAGTTGATCATTTATCCTAAAATAGGATTGATCGTTTATTTCTTCAGCATCATGCGCTGTTCCTGTCGGAAAATAATTCCAGTTATATTTGGAAACCTTCCATAACTTGTAAACCGCATATGCATAGTACTTACGGTTGGTCTGTTCATCAACAAACCACTCGATAACAGGGTATCTTTCGATGCGGGCATCATCTAATAATTTGTAAATTACTTCAAAATTAATGTTTGTCCCGTTGGTGCGTTTTAACAAAAAATCCAGAAAATTATCAGCCCTGAAATTCTCAATTGATAATATCAGCCTTACCATATGCTGCTCATCCTCTTCAGAAACACGGCCATTTACAATATATGTCTGTAAAGAAAGAATTCTCAACGGATAAGGAACAAGTTTCAGAGCGCTTACTGGCAAAATATAGAGTAATTTTTCTAGTTTCTCTCTATCATCCAATGTTTTTAAAACTTCAAGCTCATTAAATGAGGTAAGGTAGAATTGGCTGAGGCTCTGAAAATAGTTATTAAATTCGTGATAAATTGGTTTTAAATAGCTTGCTGATTGAATAGAAACTACACTACCATGTTTGTAAATATACTCTGAATCTGCTAATGGGTCATAAAATTCGCCCCAGCTCCACAATAGATTAAACACCAAGATTTCCAAGGAATCAAGTTCGTTCGGATCTGGATCAGTTGCTGTACCAGAATTTGAATTCCCATATATCCTCCCTAATGAATTGCTTGTAATAATTTTGCGTAATATATCCTCAATTATAAAGTAGGTCTTATGTGCAGCCAGTGTAACGATTTTTTTGTATGTGGACTTATCCGTATTGCTGATCTGCCAGTTATCTACATTATCGCCATAATTCCATTCAAAAAAATAACCACTTGGCTTGTTCATCAAATTCTGATCAACAATCTGAGGTGGAACATTTGATGGAATATCAATTTTAAATCCTATTAAATTCGCATTTTCATCAAAAATTGCGCGCTTGTATTTTTTCAAGAAATTCGCACCCTCTGAATTCTCCAAAAAAAAAGTATATTTTTTCTCCTTGTAATAGTAATTAAAAGGTGCTCCAAAATCAGTTATTTCAACTGTAATTTCATCTTTTGATTTCACTTCAAATTCAGAAAAATCGAAAGCCTTGAGAAATCCAGGCTTGAAATTGATCGGTGGTGACTGATACCCCGCATTATACATTGACGCCATATAGAGTTGAAATTTGACTTCTGCGTAATATCCCTGTCTATTCGACTTACCTCTATCTTTAATATTAAAATCAATATTCTGAAGATATTTATAAGTAGACTGGTCATAAGTAAAGCCAATTAGAAATCCTTCTGTGTCAAATTTCAATTCAGTGAATTTATCATCTAAACGTACTGCCGTCCCATCAGTTCTTAATATTGTAACTTTTGTCATATCAACTCATTTATGAATGAAAACTGAGAATCTAATAATAGATCTGGCATATAATTACTGTATCTTTTCGAATAATGATATTTCCGGTCAATCGAATACACCATCACATCAGTTGCTGGCAGGTACAATTTCAGTTCGCCAGCAACTGTGTCTCCCACTATACCCGCTTTATATTTTTGATAGGTAATATTTTCGGCAGAGATTAATTCGTTTCCATCTTCGAAAAGATCAATCAGGAAAAGCCTGGCATTAATTAAGCTGTTTGTGGTGATTAGCGCTTTAAGCAAATCGTTTTCTACCTGGGTAAGCCCCAGGATAATTTTATTAGGTGTACTGCCATCTTTAGCCAATAATTGTAACCCATTAATAATTTCAGCACTATCGGTAAATGGCTGCAAACTATAATAAAAGGCATCAGGCAATTGGTAAGTTTTATTGCTGCCCACCGCACCCGAAACCGAAGGGTTGGATTTGGTATCGGGTGTAAGTGTTCCGGTTACCGAAAGTGCCGAGTTGAGTACATCAACGGCTTCGGTAATATAGGTTACGCGTTTTAACAACGGAGTAAGCGGATCATCGGTTTCAATTACATCGTTAATGTTTAAGGTTTGCAAGGCAGAAATACCCAGCTGGGTATTATTGTGATAATGGCTAATGAGTTTTACTTTTTGCGAAGAAAGCACCGCATAATCATTATCCTGTGCGGCTTTTAATAATGGTGTGGCATTAAGCTGATCGAATACATCATCAAAGAAATTGGGCAAGCCTAATATGTTGGTGGTTACATTCTGGTCATCGGTTTCCTGCCCTAAAATATAAGGATAAGCAGATCCTTGATAAATGAGGATATTAAAACTGGCTATATTTAGGCTGCCATTATCTCCGCCCACCGCAAGGTTGGCCAGTACAATGGTTTTGGTAAATAAACTGGGCGTACCATCAGTAGCGTTAGGGGCTTTTAAGCCTTCTGCATTAAAAAAGTTTTCTTTGGTGGCGTTAACCATGTTGGCTACCTGCCCATACAACATGCTATTGGCTCCATTATCGGTAACCAATTGCAAAAACAAGGAGTTGTTTGCGGTAGCAGGCGTGTGTGCAGCCTCATCTATGAGTAAAGGCCAGCCATTGGTTTGGTAAGCTTGTTCGTTTAAAGTAGTTTCTACCGTACCCAGTTTTAAGCTTTTGCTATCGGTACTGTTAATTAAATAGTTGCCATAAAAATTGTACGAACGGCAGCGGTCGCTTTGGATATAGAGGTAAAGTTTGTTTTTGGTACTAAACTTACTTACTGCAGCAGTGTATATGGCTTCGCCCTTGGTAGCAGTACCGTTAATGTTAACCGAGCCGTTGCCACAATGAAAACCATAAAAAGCCGCAACATCTAAAAACTGTGTAATTTGCTCTTTCACCAATTTCTTTTGAAATTCGTCGGTAATGGTTACCAGGCTGATGCTTGCTCCTGCTGCCCTGGCATAATTAAGGTCGAAATTAAATTCGGCATTGGGGGCAGGTAATTGGTAGTCGCCATAATTAAGCACTACATCAATGCCACATTCGCCGGCAATAAAATGCCCCAAGGAGGTACCTTTGGCTACCATGGGCAGTTCGAAAGCAGTCTCCGCTTTTTCTACAAACTGGCCGGCATTATCTACATATTCAGAATCTTTAAAAAAAAACTGGTCGAGTGGTAAATTTGCCGCCTGCTGTGTAGGATCGAAACCAATATATTTCGCCAGGAAGGGCGGTACATTTTCATTTTTGTAAAAACCTGCAAAACTCTTATTGATACCTTTAATAAAGCCTGATACTTCGCTGCCATCGGCCAATACATTTTCGCCGCTAAAGAAATCGCTCTTTTTTAATCCGCGGTAAATAAAATAACGGATATTAAGCCCGTTAATGGGCTGCTCGTAAGGCCGCAATATTAAGTTTACCACCTCACCACCTTGTGGCTGTACCAATACCACACCTTTACATATAGCAAAAGCCTGTGCACCGGTACTGGTAAATTTGGCCGTAAGGTTAAACTCGTTTTCGGAGACGGGACCAAAGGCCTGCGCGGCCGATTGGGTAATGGTGGCAGGATCGGTAAAAAAGTGTGATGTCGGAATAAATGGAGTCATGCTTAAAAATATCTTGGCAAGCTGTACAATTTAATTTGTGGTATTTTGCTCTACAAACTGCTATTATTTATATTAAGCGTGGCGGTTTTGGTTGTTTTATTATATACCAGGCTTCCTAATTTAAAGTAATTGGATAGCATACCACTCTTGCTATGTTTCATTGTGTTTAACGCAATCGTATCGTTAGAAACCTGGACTCCACCATCATTAACGAAGTTGGTGTCTACTAGTTGCATTGTACCCCCTTTATAGGTTACCAGTTCAATGCTAAAATCGCCTGTCTCAACTGGATCGTACCATATCGCATACAGACCAACCTGTATGATATTTGTAGAATTTTGTTGTGCAGACACAAATTTCTTCATACCAATGAGTACGGCCTCGATACCCGACAGCCCCCGGTTATCAGATGCCCACCAGAGATAAGCATCGCTTGGTGGAACCGTATCGTGGGGAACCGTACGGTTCTGTCCGCCAAAGCCGACATACATGCCATCGAAAGGCGTTCCGGTCTGTTCAAAACCAACGAATATATCCAGGTCCTTCCCCGCACCTTGCAGCCAATGATAGCGGACAGCCATATAGTCAAAATCAGGTATAATGATCTGCTCAGCAGTAAAAGTTAAGGTATCACTTGGAAAATTATAGTTGAAGCGGATAATGTTCCGCAAATTTTCTTCTAAATAACTTCCATTAGCACCTTTTGCTACATAGGTAGTAAAGTTGGTGTAGTGATTTGTATTACCGCCAACTACATCCGGAACATAACTACCAGTACCACCAGACATAATCATTTTAGCTTCTTTGGTTTTTAAGCTGAAAGCTCCGCTTAAGCTTTGATCTGCCGCACCACGGCCTTTAATGTAAAATACAAAATCGGTTGTATTCGGATATTGTGTTATCAGTTTAGCTAAGTTAAACTCAAAGCGCCAGTTGGTGGCTGATCCCGGTATCAGGTCTGATGCCAGCATATAGGCGTTTTCAGCAATTACTGATACAGGTAAAAAGTTATTTCCGGTATAAACAGGCTGGTGGTTAACGGTTACTTCGGGATTATCGATCAAACCAATTACATTCAGACTGGTATCATTGAATAAATCTACTACCAGAACAGCAGAATTAAACTGAGTAGTATTTTTAACGGTTACCTCTTTAGTGACCGGATTACCTGTAACCGGAGTAGCAGTAATGGTAAGGGTTTCATCGCTGAAACTGCCTTCATTTTTAATGGTTGTTAATACATTGCCATTAAAACTAGCTCCTCCGTTAATTGTAAAAGTATATTTACTAGTTAGATCTTCTACAGTGTTATCTGATAATTGCTGTAAAACGAGGTAGGTACCTGATTCGCCTTCGTTGATAAAATCAGGTCCCTGAATAATGATTGCAAGAGGTGCTTTGCAGGTATAAAAAGAATGGCTTTTTATACCCGACCAGCCTTCGCTGCTTAACACCCTTACCCCTACTTTATGACCGCCGCAATATACTTTGCCTGTAAAGCCGGCATTACGCTCGTCTATTACGAGGGTATCGTTTAAATACCATTCGTATGCTAATATATTCTGTTGATCAGCAGGGTTACTAAAATCAACCTGAAAGCTAATATTATTGTCGCTAAAATATACTTCACCACTTAAGGTAAACGGTGGTCCATACAGGCAAAAATGATCGGGCATCGGTTTCTGGATTAACTTTACATTTTTAAGCTTTTTCGCTTAAAGTAATAGTTAAAAATAGATCGAATTGTACCCAAACCGAAATGCAAAAAGCAACGTTTAAGTATTCTACGCTAACCGTTAAGTATTGATATATTTCTAGCCATTATCCGCATCTGTTAAATTAATTTTAGGATGGATGGAATCGCTGATGAGTTCCATTAAATTTTTAAGGGAAATGGTAAAAGGAACAATAATGCGGTCTAAAAGGTAAAGATTCTTGTTTTTCCGGTCGATCTTATTTACAAAAGCCTTATTAATGAGATAGGTTTGGCTGATCCGGATAAACTGGTTGGAAGAAAGCTGCACGCAGATTTTGGATAATGATTTGGCTAGTGTGTGCTTTTGTCCATTATGCAGGTTAATATGGGTATAACATCCATCGGATTGGCAGAAAACAATTTCATCAAACTGTACAACATGAATGTAATCACTGTTTGAGATAATTAGTTTTTTGGCTTGTGCTTGTGTAGAGAGCATAGAGTGTGATCAATTATAGGTTTTCATTATGTGTGTCATTTGTAAAAATCGGTTATAAGAATAGCGCACAAGTAACATCATGGGCCGTTTAAGCCATGGATAAACATCACTGTTTAATATGTTGATGACTAATTTTAAAAACCAAAAGGTAGTTGTAAGTTAATAGAAACCAACTTACAACGAGACTAAAACTGAACTATTAAATATTGCTTAAAACAAAACAGTTAAAGTGAGCAATAAATAATACCATGTGTAATATTAATAATCAGTCTTATTTTTAAATTCTTAATCTACCTCATTATAGTTAAAAACTCTTTTTTGACCCATTTATTATCTGCTGAAATTTTAAACCAGTTATTTTCTTCTTCGATTACGAATACTTCCTGGTTTTTAGATAATGAACCAACTTTGGGATAGTTGGTACCTGGGCCACTGCGCACGTTTAGCGCATTGGTATTTATGGTATAGCGTTTTACATCTTTTGTATAAGAGGCATTTACCCAGTTATTGGTAGAAGAAGATATTTTATACCAGCCGTTTTTAATTTCGTAAACCCTGAGGATAGCCCCCAAAGTAGCTGCATCCATACCTTTTACTTTATTGCTTTGGATATTCGCCTCCTCTCTTATATTTAAGGTATCGGCAGTAACATAAACATATTTTAATACGGAAACATTTGTTGAGGGAGCAACAGTGCCTAATATATTGGTAACAAGCGGCAAAAAGTTTTTTTCACAATCGGCTACTTTGTTGCCTCCAAAGAAATTTGTACCCGGGCAGGTTTTATTGTTTTTAGTGCCGTTATTGCGTTCACCCGTAGAGAGGTTAAACCAATGATGGTAAACAATTTTATTGCTATTAACCGGGATGTTAAATTTTTTACATAAAGCTGCTGTAATTCTTACAATGGTTTCTTTGTGGGCAGCTGTCATGGTATCTTTACCTAAATCAAAATTACCAAGGTTTTCTATACAGATGGCATTAGCATTAAAACCAAAAATACATGCGGGCGTTTGTTCCAAACTCCTCCCGGTTAAAATACTGCCATCAGGAAAGGTTGTAAAATGCTGTCCAATATCCATCCAACCATTATTGTTAACATGATAATTTTTCATGGCCAACTGCAACTCAAAATGATTATCATTTTTAAAAGAGATGTAACTCGGGTTCCAGGTATGGTGTTGTTGAATATATAAAATCGTTTTGGCCACTTTTAAGTTGGCGATCCATTGTTCAAATTCGGAGATACTAAGTTTGGTAAAGCCTGATTTAGAGGTCATGACAGCGTTTTTTTTTGTTATTTTTTCAAGGCAATTAACCTATTTAAAAGAGGATTTAAACGGTGATAAATACCAAAAGAAAATTACAGTTTTTTTTTGGCAAAAGATAATATTATTTTTCAACGAATTATTTTATGACCTTATTACAATAAGAAACGTAAAGCTTGAAGTTAAGGACTTAGTATACGACATTGCCGAAAAATTGTTTGATCGAGGAATGAGAAATGTAAGATGGAAAAGGGATCATGGAAAATAATAACCAATGATCAGTTTGCAATAACCAATAGCGATCGTTCCAGGATTAATCAATAAACCTTAATGTTCTTAATTCCTTAATGATAAATGGAACAAGGCCGAAAGTTAGATGTCTGGTATTCGAAGTTTTAGTATAGAAATCAAAAATTCATGCCAATAAAAACAATACCCAAAGTTAAATTTGATTTTTGTATATTATACTCAAAAAAGACGGAAATGAAAGTTTTTATTTTATCGAAACTTATAACAAAACACTGAGCATAAGTAAATTGCGTACACTTTAGACAACAAGCTATAAAACCTAATCATCTATACAGGAGATAACCCCGTTACGCTTACTTAAATTTTTGAACCCGTTGCAAACCTTGATTTGACTATGCAACATGAGTTTTGCCAATCGGTTCTAAATCAGCTTAAAGCCTATGCGGAATCAGCATTTAAAATTTCATGATTTCTTTTTGTGTTTTTTCCTTTTCTTCCACCAGATGATAAAACCTGTAATGGGTAAACTTGCTGCTACCAAAGCTGCCAGAAGAGAAAGAATTTTATTCGGAAGGCCCAAAAGCCTGCCCGTGTGCAGATCATAATTGGTGGCTTCTATTAAATCGGCACCGTTAAAATCTTTATATAGTTTGGCCCTGATCATGCTACCAGTAGCTTCCTCATAAAAAAAGGTATTCTGTTTGCGCGCCCAACGGTAAGGATAAATCATTCGTAATCGCAGTTCGCCTTTACCACGCAACGAAAAACTAGTGGAAATAGCACCAGGATATTTAATTTTGGCTTCGGTATAAATTTTATTGTAGCGTACAGGTACCGAATCGATACGCGTAGGTTTGGCCGAAACGATAGCTTTGCCCTGTCCTAATTTACTCCCCGTAAAAAAGCTTGCTGCATTTTTCACCTCTTTAAATGCAAAGTACAAACCACTCAAAGCGGTAATCAGTAACACAACTGAAGCATAAAAACCCAATACATTATGCAAATCATAATTCAGTCGTTTAAATGATGCTTTTCGTTTAATGGTTAAGGATTGTTTTAACAAGCGCATTTGGCCAGGAAACCAGAGTATAAGTCCCGTTATCAGCATCAGTACAAAAATAACCACCGACCATTGTATGATGAATTTCCCGGTTTTACCCAGCAATAGCGAGATATGGAGATGTTCTACTACCTGAAGCCAATCTTCGCCACCTTTTTTAACTAAAGTGGCATCGTAAGGGTTAAAATAGTAAACCTTACCCTTTTTACTGGTAAGTTCTACCGTTGCATTTGGTAAGGCATCTTCAATTCTGATCAGCCTTAATTCATCTTTCGGCGAAAGTTTTTCGAATCCTGAAATAACTTTATCTAAACCTACAAAAGGCTTCTCCTGATGCTCTACATAGCGGAAATCTTTTTGTGTAAAATCCCTGATTTCTTCTTCAAAGATATAAAGCGCACCAGTTACACTAATCATAAATACCACCAGGCCAGTTGCCAGGCCGAGCCAGAGATGAACGGTCCTGATGGTATTTTTAAATTTCCTATTCTTCATTGCCTAAAAAGCGTAGCCTAGTGAGAGGTTAAATCTGCGTCCATTCCCTCTCACATAATTTACATTGCTGCCATAAAACTGAGAAATAGCAGGGTAATAAACTTTATTCAATAAATTTTCTATTCCTAACGATAGTTTTAATGGTTGTGTAACCTGATATACTGCAGCAACATTAAATAAATTGAAGGCTTTAACCGGACCTTCGCCGATTAAATATTTACCAGCAGCATTGGTTTTAAAACGGTCGCGATTTCCGACACGCATCCAGTTTACATCCAAACTTAAGTTTTTAATTCCCGAATACTTAAGATAAACAGTAGTTTTTGAAGGTGGGATACGCGTTGTGTTTAAATACACATCTTTCTCTCCGTTAAAATTACCGTCATTGTCTACATCGCCTTTACCTTCTACTTGTGCATAATTACCACCGATACTTAGCTCCTGTAGTAACTGATAATCAGCCTGGATTTCAAATCCATATACACGCTCAGGAATACGTTGAGAAATATAGGTGCCATTTACCTCTAAAAGATTGGCACCCAGTTTAGAAGTGCTGTAATAGTAAGCGGCACTAAAATTCAGTTTACCTACGCTACTGCTAAAACCCGCTTCGTAATTATTTACGATAATTGGTTTAGTTTCTAACTGCGATAAAGTATTGCTTTTTGCCGCCCTTAACACCCTACCCAACTCAAATACCGAGAAAGACTGCGCATAACTGATAAAAGGATTAAAAAACTTAAATTTTGAGTAACGTGCTCCGGCATTAAACACCAAAGCATTGTAGTTTAATTTGCCACCCTGTACCGCTATACTTCCTGCACCGTTTGCACCGGTAGCCAGGGTATTAAAATCGTCTACATCAATGTTAATATTTTCGACCCTTAAGCCTCCTTTTATGGTTAAATCATTGATTAAAGTTGCAGAAGCCTGTAAATAAGGTGCAAAGTTCACCATATTCATATTTGGCACCCATAAACGACCATCAGTTAAACTTTGAGCAGTTTTATCGTTCATTAAATCCAAACCATAGTTCAATTGCATAGGTACCTGATCCGTAACTTTAAAAGGTGTGTTCAGGTTTATCCTTGCACCTTTTTTAGTAGAGGTAATAGCCGATTGGCCGCTTCCGAAAAATGATGCGGAGTTGGAATAAATGGTATAAAAGTCCTGGTAATATACATTGGCCGTTAAATCAGTTTTACCAAAAATCTGTTGATTGGTATATTGTAAATTAGCATTGTGGTTAAACCTGGTTCCCTCATCTTCGCCCAGCCTTGTTCCATAAATGCCAATAGCCGGCGATTGACCGTAAACACCATCTTTAGTTATATATTTCGAGTGTTGTCTGGAGCTGAAATAATTATACATCACCTGCAAACGTTGTTTTGGCGTAAAGTTATAACCCAATTTTACAAATCCGTTGTAAGATCTGGTTTCGCCCAAACCATATTCCGGCGAGATAACCAAACCTTCAGCATCGCGGTAAACGCCGGTTTTCTCGAACATCCCACTTACCAGGTAATCAAATTTACCCGTTTTACCATAAAGCTGTTGCGAAAAACGATAGCCAATGGTGCTATCGCCTTTTAAGTTTCCTGTAATCCCGGCTTGAGAATAACCTCCGAATGATTTTCCCTGGTCGGCCTTTTTAGTAATATAATTAATCAAACCTCCTTCTGCACCATTACCATAAATCGCGGTGGCACCTTTAATTACTTCTACACGTTCAATCACTGAAGGATCTATACTGCGGATATCCCTTCCTCCAGCTCTTAACGGCGTAGATTGCGGAATACCATCAATTAATACCAAAACATTTCTACCACGCAAAGTCTGGCCAGAATTACCCGTTTGATTGGTAGAGAAACCCAATCCAGGTACACTATACGAAAGGATATTGGCCAAATTTGGACTGATTGCAGATTGTGTATTCAATTCCTTTGCGGTAAGCACCGTTACCGAAGATGGTGTTTGCGATAAAGATTCAGGTCTTCTGCTCGCCGAAACAATCACATCATTGAGTTCTGAGCGCTGCTCTTTTAAAACAAAAGTTACCTGGGTGGTATCGTTTGCTGTAACTGACACCACTTGTTCGAGTTGATCGTAGCCGGTAATCGAAATCCTGATTTGTTGGTTTCCTGCTGGTACATCCATTAACTTAAATGCTCCGGTTTTACCTGAAGTGGTTTTAAGATTTTGTTTTTTAACCTGTATGTTGACAAAAGCTATACTGTTTCCTAACGAATCGACAACTTTTCCGGTAATTGTTCCCTTCCCTGTTTGTGCGAAGAGGGTAATTGTTGACAACATAATAAAAGCAGTGGCGAAAAATTTTATGTATTGGTGTTTCATGCAATTTCTAAATTTCGGCAAAGCTAACATTATTTAGACTCGTTAAAAATAATAAATCAAAAAAACGCCTAATTTGGATGAATTGCAGTCAGATTATTCAGCCAGGCTAAATCAAACTAGCATAGGGTATTTCGCTACGTACAGTATTGAGGATGAAACTATAAAGTTAAAGAATATCCAGCCTAAACGCTGAAGCATAAAAAACTGAACACCTTACCACATTAGTTTAATGTAGTTTTAGCATCATTCACACTACTTTCATTAATCTTTTTAATAATTCCTTCAAATTCAGATTCTTTGGCAATGTATTTATTCAGTAAATCGATCTGATTTAAGCCCCTCAACAGGTTGTGTTTAGGATAATTCGTTTTATAGTAAATGTCGCCATTTAAAAAATCCGCTATAAACCTTACCGCCTGCATATAAATCATAAATTTACCTGAATAAATAAAGAAATGTTTTTCGGTAAAGGCCAAAACCTGGTCCATTTCTTCCATGTAACCTTTATGTATTGCGGCAAAAACATCTGTCCTGATGGCTATTTTGCTAAAATCCTGTTCTTCTTCATTGGCCTCAGAGAGATAGGTACGCATCATATCACCCACATCGCTAATAAAGTATCCCGGCATTACGGTATCCAAATCAATTACGCATAAACCTATGCCAGTTTCGGCCTGTAGCAATACGTTGCTAATTTTGGTATCGTGGTGTATCACACGTAAATTAAGTGCACCGCTATCTACCATTTTGACAAACTGTTCTTCTATATTGTAATGTCTGATAATTTCTTCGATGGCAAACTTTGCCTCACTAATCCTTTCATCGCTAGTTTGTGCTAATGCTTTTTTAAATTGTTCTACGCGTAAAGGCAGGTTATGAAAATCTTCGATGGTAGGCTTTAATTTTTGTACGTTAAAGGCACTAAGCATCCGGGTAAATTTACCAAACTGCCTGGCAGCATGATAAGCCTGCTCAGGCTGATGTACAAAATCGACAGTGCAAGAATTTTCGACAAATGGAAAAATTCTGTAAAAATGATTATCAATAACTACAAAATCATCTCCATTTGCCGCGGTTATTGGGGCAACAAACAGATATTCAGGGGCTGTTTGATCGAGATATTTTTTTATGGTCTTAATATTTTGAGCAATATTTTGAGGCTGGCGAAAAACAGCTGTATTCACCTCTTGCAAGATATAGGCTAATTTTTCACTATAAACTTTCCAGGTATGGTTAATTAATCCCGAGCCGAAAGGTTCAATTTTAAATTTTTCTGCGTTAAGTCCATAAGCACCTAATACTGTTTGAAACATAATATGGTAGTCTATTTGAATGAAAATTGTTCCAGGAATTAATAACAATAACCCCTGGATTAAGTTGCTTATTAAATTATGCGGGTAAGGGATATGGCGTTACCCTAATATCATTAAGTTAAAATCTTTTAACCACAGATGAGCACAAATAAACACGGATTTTCCTATCTGTGTGCATCCTTCCTATCTGTGGTTAAATTATTTTTGCTTGTGCCGAATGACTTAACTTATTGACATTGGGCATTACCCCAAACAGAACTAAAAACCGCTATCATCTAAAGCGAAAGTATTTTTACGATCTTTCCATTTTCCTTTGGTAAAATCAGGGAATTTCTGTGGCATATTTCCTTCTTTTAAAGATTTGGTAGATAGTGGCGTAATTACACTCATCGTAACTGAATCATAGACGTCAATCGGCGTTTGCTTTTTCTGCTTTACCGCCTGGATAAATCCGTTAAATACAAACCAGTCCATACCGCCGTGACCTGCTCCCACAGCCTCTGTTTCATATTTTTTCCAAAGTGGGTGATCATATTTGGCAAACCACTCCTGAGCAGGATCCCATACATCATCTTTCTTTGATTTATGGTCGATGTATACTGATTTATTTACATCCATCCAAAGACCTTTTGTTCCCTGCACCCTGAAACCGATCGAATATGGACGTGGCAAGTGTGTATCGTGGCTTAACAATACGGTTTCGCCATTTGCACAGTTGATCATAGTAGTCGTTACATCGCCATTTTTATAATTAATTTTGGCATTAGGGTGGCCGGGAGACATTTCTTCTACATAGGCGGACAATCCTCTGGCTTTAGAGCTGAACGATACGAGGCTGGTAAAACTATTTCCCCTGTTAATATTAGCATATTGCATTAAGGGGCCAACACCATGGGTTGGATATAAATCACCATCCTGATCGATGTTAAACTGCGTACGCCATTGTGCCTCACTTAAGGCTTTTGGACCAAACTCTACCCCACCGCCATAATAATCTTTACCGTTATTAAACAGTACGTTTCTTAAGTTATGCTGGTAGCCACCTTCAAGATGCACCAACTCGCCGAAAAGGCCTTGCCTAACCATATTTAAAGCCGCCATTACATCTCTACGGTAGCAAACATTCTCTAAAGTCATATACGGCATGCCTGTTTTTTCAGAAGTGTTTACAATATCCCAGTGATCCTGAACTGTTAAACCAGCAATTACTTCGCAGCCCACATATTTACCTGCTTTCATGGCATCAATCGCCTGGTCGCGGTGAAACTGCCAGGGTGTTGCTATAATTACGGCATCAATATCTTTATGGTCTAAAAGTTTTTTATAAGCATCTAAGCCACCAGTGTATTCTGTTGCTGCAGGCCTGCCCTTTTTGGCAATAAAATTACGACAGATTTTAAGTGAGCTTTCCTGCGTATCGCAAATGGCAACAATTTCTACATCATCTCTTAAGGCACCTTCAGAAATATGGCTCATGCCACGTGCTCCCACACCGATATAACCTAATCTTACTTTTCCACTGTCTGATGATGCAAATAAACTCCCGGTTGGCAGGATGGTTAAACCCGCAGCCGTAAATGCACCATTTTTGATAAATTCTCTACGTTCCATTTGTGTTTTTTAATATTATTGTTTAGTTTTTAATTGATCTGGTTAATACTGAACAAACGTTTTACTTGCTATTCTTTCGCACTTTTACACACCAAAACCCGTTTACTTACAGCGCATTAATGGGCTAAATATTTTTAAAAGGTTTTTGACCCAGGTAAACTGATCGGGCTGTTTTTCATGCATATTCCAAATAAGTAAGCACAAACCGTATTTAACCCCGTTGCTTTGGCCGTTTGCAAACGTTGTTTCCACCCGTTTTTTTGTATTTGCACAACATACATTTCTCTCCACCGTATCAGATATTGCATTTCACTAAGCTCAAAAGATTTGACAGCTATTTCTTTCTGGGACCAGCTATTTAAACATAAGCCCGTTAATAGCTTTAAAACAAGTGTTTTTTGAAGCAAATGAGTAAGCATTTGTGCTGTTTTTTGGGTTTACTGGATTTGTATTTTAAAAGTAGAACAAGCAAATGAGCATTGCAACATAAATATCTGCGCAAACGATTGAGTAATTTTTATATAAGCAGTTTTATTTTGGAAAAACTAACCCCTGCCTTAACCTCTTGTTAATGCTTTCAGTTATTTACTTTAAACAGTTAAATTACAGAAGAAATTGATATCTAGATTAGAGTCTGCAAATGCACAAGAATAGTTAAGATATAATCTTAGTCCAACTTCCTTTAATGATAATAGAATAAGAATTAATTTTGGGAAAATTATTATTAGAACAACACTGCAAAAGTTTCTTTTGGTCTCTATAAATTCCAGAAATTTATAATTTATGATTATAAATTAGCTTATAAACTGAGTCATTGGTCCATTTATAGTAAAACGAAAAGAACACATTTATTTGGCATCTATTTTTATACAAAGGCTGTTTCGATTTAATTGAAACAGCCCTTGTATTTTAATCTTTAAGGCATTGTTTTCTATAACTCAAATATGTTTTCGGGTTACAAATTATATAATCTATAATATCAATTTTTACCTTTTCGCAGGTATCAAAACAAGTGCTTACAAAGAGTTCATCAACAGAATCTATAAAAAGAGGTCTCTCGTGATTGTATTTCAAAATGACTATACCATAAGCATTACACGCTAGCGCTAAACCTATTACCTGTTGTATATAGTTACCCGCTATCCCAAAGTCTTGAAATTTGTACCAAGAAAAAACATGCTGTTTTTCGTTTACAAATAACACGTACCGTTCGTTTTCATGATTGGACAATGGTTTACCGCTTATACGTTTTAAAAATTTAAAAGAAAACTTAGCCTTACTTACTTCTAAAGGCCGTTTGAGCGCTTGATAACTGAACTTAAGCTCAGCTAAAGCAATTTGATTTTTCGTTGGTTGCATTTTGAAAAAAGTTAAATACGCGCCCAGGTCACTGCAACCAACGTCGGAAAACCGAAGTGATGCTAGACTTTCACCAGTATGCCTGGGCTTATAATAAATAATTAAAGTTGCTGGATTTCTCCAACGTTGGTTGCACTATAAAGATAAGAAAAATATTAACAACTTACATTAATACATCAATAATATATCCTTCAAAGGCTTGATATTGACATTATTCTTGTATTGGTGCCAGGCCATTAATGGAGTAAGTCACTAATAATGGCCTTACATTTTTCCAATTTCCCCTTAAACTTTCCATATGTTCTTCACACCTAGGATCTTGATTCATCTTCCAGCCTTCTAAAGTTTCTACTGTTTGTGATAATTTTTCAAATGATCGATCCGCTTCCAAAGCAGCATTTAGGCATGCACTAACTACTTCATCACATTTATTTGAATCTAGGTGAATAGTAGATATTAGATCTAAAGCTAATCTTTGCCTTATGCTTGGGGGCGGGTGGGAATAGGTGCTTAGCCTATCAAGATCGTAATTACCAACTCCAAATAACTTCCAAATCGAGTAATTAGCAAAAGACCACATAGAAAGCATATCAGTAAAGGATTTGAATACGCTATTGAGCTCATCTACAAAAGCCTTTTGATTCCACTCCATATTTAATAACGTTAAACCTTTTAATGTGGAATAAGCATCTGCATCAAATTCAAGAGTTTGGCTCAACATCATATCTTCAGATGAAACAATAGAATTATGCCGTAAATTTTCAGTTATTATACCATTACTATTAATATTCAACATAAGATCACAATGACCATTTATAATATGTGCATACTCATGTATCGTTATGGTGTGCAACGCTTTATTGGCTAACCAAAAAGCAAGTGCTTTTCTTGTACTGTCTACAGGAATAACTGGTTCCGTAATCGCTGCCAAAAGATTAATATCAAGGATGTGAATATTAAATAATTTTTCTTGATCAATTTCATTGCTAGAGTTCCCAATACTAGATAATATATCTTTATTTCCCAACATCCTGCAAAAGAGTGCAAACAAAAGCATATATGTTCCATAATTTATTCCGATAAAATATTTCATATCCACCTTAGTTGCACATGCGCCAAAAGTACTATCATTCACGATATTAATATTAGCTTCTGGAAGAATCGGTTTCAATTTTCTTAAAACATCAATCGCATTTTGAGCCCCTTTTAAGACCACCGGCACTTCAAAATCCTTTCTAATTCCACCTTTAAACTTAAATGCATAATCGAATTCTCTCTCATCCGAAGTTAAGTTTACTTCTTGCATATTTTTCTTATTTTAAATTAAACTTAGCTTTGATTAAAATTTGTTCAGTTTTATAAATAATAGTTAACCAACTTTAAATTACACTTTATAAAGTACGCTGCAATATCATTAAGTAAATTTTTATCCTAACTTCATTTATCCATCAGCTTGATAAAATCAAATTTAATAAAAACCCCACATATGTATATGATCATTGGAATCTATCCTTTTCAAAGTTTGTAATATTCAATAACTTTCTTAGCAAACACATCCATCCTATCCTTTAACCACTGAAACTGTTCATAGGCAGCTTTAATCCCTTCCATAGGATCTTTAATCTGCAGACGCTCCAATTGCTTAGGTTCGCCATCTGTAATTCTCTCTTCAAGCTCTAAAAATTCTTCTGGTGTTTCCCCGCGTTTAATTTCGGGTCGTATATCCAATGCTTGGCAGCTTTTGCTTCCTGATAGATGGTAAGCAAGTTACATGGCTTAGCTTGTTCTTCGTATTTATAGTTTTCCTAGTTCTGTTCTAACTCACTTTTTATTGTAAGTTCTTTAAGCTTCATTTTGCTAGAATATATAGATTTTTACTTCTTCTTAGGTTTTCTTGGTTTATCAGTAATTTGATTTAAAGTTGCAGCCTCTTTCAACAAATAGCGTTTTATTAGTTCAATTAACTCTTTCATAAATAATTTTAGTTTTGTTATGCAGTATTGAGTCTTTTAGTTTCATAACTCAATTTTACAACAAAATTACTAAAAATATTAGTAAATAAAATTCCATTTACCATCACGCTTTATTTTCCTGTTGTGCTTTTATTTTGTTGCTTACATTAAGATTTCCGCATATACGGGAATGATAGAAGGCCATAATAGCTTCCTTTTTATCCAGGAACTGCACTCTGTTCTTAAACCTGTAGTAATGGAAATCCTTTTTATTGCATGAACATAATCACCTTCTATTCGTGTAAAATTTGCAATAAAAAGATTGAAATGCATAACGGTGCTGCAGCACCCACGGAGGTATGCATGTTCATTTTCAGACAAAAAAATGCACGAACTAATTGCAGACCACCCCCATCCCCTCCTTGAAAATAAGGAGGGGAGTTGGATGATACGACCACAACTTTCTGATAAAATCAACATCAACTATTATAAATAAAGTGGTACTAAATACCACAGCCCCATTCAACAATAAACCCAGTAGTAATGGAAATCCTTTTTATTGCATAAACATAATCACCTTCTATTCGTGTAAAATTTGCAATAAAAAGATTGAAGTGCATAACGGGACTGCAACAGCTACGAAGGTATGAATGCTCGTTTTCAGATAATTATAAAAGTATTATTTATAGAAAAAAGAAACCAAAAACCTTTCCACAACCTCCAAATAATATCGGCACAGGCTATCCAAAAATGAGGACAGGGCGAGATATTATTACAAGCCTCCTAAAGTCTAAATCCGGTAGTAATTAAGTACAATATTTATTATACCTTTAAATCCTAACCAAACTTCAGGATTTCTTCAGAATTGAAAATTACCTTCGCCATTTATTAAACAAAGTGTGGCAAGAAAAATTCAAACTTGGATCCACCATTCACTATGAGCATTAAAGAAAAAACAAATAAGTTATTCCACCATAGATTCGGACCTGTTTTATTAGCCACAGTACTATTGCTCAGCATTTCATTGATTACGAGGCTGGCCTTGTTAATTTACAGTGCATCTGGTGTTGATTGGTCGGTACTGAATCTTCTTAAAATCATATTTATTGGCCTATTTTATGATCTTGCTGCTGCATCTTTTGCAGTAATTCCGATTGTAATTTACCTATGGCTCGTTCCTTCTAAATGGTATGCCAGTAAATTCAACAAGGTAATATTGTTCATTTATTTTTTCTTTGTTGTTTTCACCCTTATTTTCAATGGCATTTCAGAATGGTTTTTCTGGGAAGAATTTTCGGTCCGTTATAATTTTATAGCGGTCGATTACCTGGTGTATACAACAGAAGTTATTGGAAATATCCGCCAATCTTACCCCATTAACAGCATTATGGCAGGCCTGTTTATTGCTACATTGCTAATTGTTTATTGCTTAAGAAAATTCATCACCTCCTCTACAACCCATAAAACCAGTTTCGGCAAACGTAGCATAATTGCCCTGATTCTTTTGTGCCTTCCTGTGCTTACTTATTTTGGGGTAAGCCACAAATGGAAGTATTACAGCAAAAATCAATATGTAAATGAGCTTTCGGGTAATGGTATGTACGATTTTGGATTTGCTTTCTGGAACAATCAACTGGATTATAATACTTTCTATAAAACACTACCGATTAACAATGCAGCAGCTATTCTAAGTCATTTACTGCAACAAGATTCTACTTCCAAAAACGGAGCATTTAAAAATACATCCAGAACAATCGGCAACACCGGTACTGAAAACAAAATGAATGTGGTACTAATCAGTGTAGAAAGTTTAAGTGCTGAGTTTTTGAGTGCATTTGGCAATACGCAACACATTACGCCACAGCTAGATTCGTTAGCAAAAGATGGTTTGTTATTCAATAATTTATATGCTTCGGGAACACGTACTGTACGTGGTCTGGAAGCACTTTCTCTTTGCATCCCACCTACTCCAGGGCAGTCGATTGTTAAACGCCCGGATAATAAAAACCTGTTCACCTTAGGCAGCATATTTCGTTCTAAAGGCTACAACAGCAGGTTTATTTATGGTGGTTATGGGTATTTCGATAATATGAACGAGTTTTTTTCTAATAATGGTTATCAGGTAACGGACAGAAGTTCACTTCAGGATTCAGAAATCCATTATTCGAATATTTGGGGAGTTGCCGATGAAGATTTATTTACGCTATCGTTACGCGAGCTGGATAAGGATTATCAAAATAAGAAACCTTTTTTCGCACAGATTATGACGGTTTCTAACCACCGCCCTTATACTTATCCTGAAGGAAGGATTGATATTCCATCGCACACGGGCAGAGAGGGGGCAGTTAAATATACTGATTACGCTATCGGTAAGTTTATTCGCGAAGCAAAACAAAAACCCTGGTTTGCGAACACCTTGTTTGTTATTGTAGCTGATCACTGTGCTTCTAGTGCTGGTAAAGTACAACTACCGGTAGATAAATATCATATTCCCATGATTTTTTACAGCCCTGGGCACATTGCACCAGGCAAATTCGGAAAACTTACCGCACAGATTGATATCGGCCCAACCATTTTGGGCTACCTGAATTTCAGCTACGACAGTAAGTTTTTTGGCCAGGATGTATTTAGAATGAAAGATAGCGAAGAAAGGGCATTTATAAGCACTTACCAAAGTTTAGGTTACATTAAAAACAATAGACTGGTTATTCTCGATCCGAATAAAAAAGCGGCTACTTACAAACCCGATTTTATTAATGGAAATGCTGTAGCCATACCAGCAGATCAGAAATTGATTAATGAGGCTATATCCAATTACCAGATGGCATCATACCTCTACCAAAATGGTTTGTATGGTTTTGAGTCTAAAAAGTAACCCCGATAAATTTAACCACGAGCATAATATTAGCTGCAGCATGTTTGTTAAAACCCAACTGACTGCAGCTTTTATCAGACTTCTGATCTCCATTTTTTTGCCAATCCGGCGATTATAGAGCTACATGCCAGGATGGTTTTGCACATTAAACCTCTTTTGAGCGATTGCAGAAATGTATAGGAGCGTTAAAAGGAATAAGTAAATCATTTTTAGTTTCATCCTGATCTACCTGTTATTTGAATTGGTGATGTGTAGCTATCGTATTTGGTGAGTCGAAAACCAGCTACCAACGCCTATTTAAGGGTTCAGTTTTGTACAAAATCAGCAATGATGTGTCTGGCAATAGAATAAGAATAGATTTGTTGTTATGAAATGCTGGAGATTAATAATAATCATAATATAAAACCTATTATAATTCTTTTCTTCAACATCTCTTCCTTAAAAAAAACTATTTGACGCATTTAAAAATCGTCAGGTTGGTTAAAATTGACAATTAAACATCTAACCGAATTTAATTATGAAAAAAACACTATTATGCGCGCTCGCATCAGCGCTATTGTTTGCGGGCTGTTCTAAAAACGAGATCAACAGCCCAGATCCAAAATTAACTCAGCAAGCATTGGCCGCTATGAAAACTGACTCCATGGGTAGAGCCACAGCTGCTTTGGCCGTTCAGGGCATAGCACAAATTGATGCTTCAACTGTTCAACAAACCATCAAGGGTTTTGGCGGAGCAAATATCGTTGCCTGGACCGGCGATCTGACAAGCACCCAAAGAAATACCGCGTTCTCACCTACAAGTGGCATCGGACTTAGCATCGTCCGGGTTCGGGTTCCCAATTCCAGTTCAGAATTTGCCGCTGAAAAAGCGACCATAGATGCCTGCAAGTCGTTCGGCGGCTCAGCGATTGCCTCCGCCTGGTCAGCACCTGCATCAATGAAGACCAACGGAAGTATTGTAGGCGGCAAAATAAAAACAGCATCTTACGCAAATTATGCTGCACATTTAAGTGCATTTAACACCGCAGTCGGCGGGCTTGCTGCGATTAGTCCTACAAATGAACCAGATTATAAAGTTAATTATGAATCTATGGAACTCACCGCTCCGGAAGTAGCAGACTTTGTTGCTGCCCAGGGCAGCAATTGTGGTGCCCCGATTATGGCACCTGAACCCTTCCAGATGAATCAAACCTACATTAACACTTACCTAAGCAATGCCACGGCGAAATCTAAAACCAGCTTCGTTTGCGGACATATATATGGTAAAACCCCTTACAACCTTGGCAACATCGGTAAACCCGTATGGATGACAGAACACTATACAAATTCAACTATCAGTGGAGACGACTGGTCAAATGCCATGACTGCTGCCAAAGAAATACACGACTGTATGAATTCCGGATGGAGTGCCTATGTATGGTGGTACATCAGAAGAAGTTATGGCCCAATCAGCGAAAGCGGCAATATTCAAAAAGTTGGCTACATTATGGCACACTACGCCAGGTATGTTCGTCCTGGATATACAAAAATCAGTTGTACATCAAATCCGAGTACAGGTGTTTATGTTACTGCTTATAAAAGTGGTACAAAACTAGTACTGGTTATTGTAAACCAAAATCCATCAACCACCTACCAAAATTTCAA
The DNA here is from genome assembly GCF_003664035.1 of Pedobacter alluvionis. Classification (GTDB taxonomy): domain Bacteria; phylum Bacteroidota; class Bacteroidia; order Sphingobacteriales; family Sphingobacteriaceae; genus Pedobacter; species Pedobacter alluvionis. The sequence goes on along the minus strand of NZ_RCCK01000010.1, from coordinate 1,362,641 downwards.
TTATTCAGGGATAACAGTGAGCGGATTTAACCGCTATTTCACAACCAGCTCGGCCAATCTTAGCTCAAACAACTTCGCTGTATCAGGCGGTAGTTTTGGTATAAACCTGGCTGCATCCAGCGTTACTACACTTGTCTCTTATTAAAGTTTAGTAAGGGCTATTGCATCATAAATGGCCTGTTCGATTTTTCGGACAGGCTTCTTTCTGGTTACATCTCTAACTGTTCAAAAATAACAGCAGAATCGCATTTATACATGCGTTGTAATTTTTGAGACAAAAACTGATAACCCCAGTCGTTTAGCCAAAGCCATTAACCTGCAATCCCATCAATAAACTGACCCGCATTTCCCTGAATCAGCCTGGTGAAATTTCTTTAGTAACTTAACTTATGCAACAGCTTGGGATTCGCACTTAGAAAGATCTAGATCAATAAAGAATCGAAAGGTTAAGCAATTATCTACATCGGTAACAACCTATTTCTTAGCATACCGATAAATTAATGTGGCAACCTGTCTCTGAGTAATCCGTACACCCAGGTACCTGCAATAGCACTTAACAGTGTAACAAAAATAACTGTTGCACCCGTGCCAATTTGTGCAAAAAGTGGCCCCGGACAGGCTCCTGTAATTGCCCAACCCAGGCCAAATAGCAAGCCGCCATATATCTGGCCTTTATTGAAAGTCTTTGGATGAAATTCGATCCTTTCGCCATAAATGGTTTTAATATTGAATTTCCTGATCAACCAAACAGAGATCATCCCTACCACTATTGCACTTCCAATAATGCCATACATGTGAAACGATTGCAAGCGAAACATCTCCTGGATCCGGAACCAGCTTACCACTTCCGACTTAACGAAGACAATACCGAACAATACACCCACAACCAGGTATTTGATATTGTGGTACCATTTGTGTGTTAATTGACTTTCGTTTACGCACACCGCATCTAAAGAGCGGGTTTCAAAATCTGTGTTTTTATGTTGTACCATTGTGATTTTTTAGAGGGCTAAAATGTGAGGTAAAATTAAATTGGCCATAATGAAGCCGCCAACCATAAAGCAAATAGTGGCTACCAGTGACGGCCATTGTAAAGTAGACAAACCCATAATGGCATGCCCGCTCGTACAGCCACCAGCATACCGGGTGCCAAAACCCACTAAAAACCCACCAACTACCATAAGCAGAAAACCTTTCAATGTAATTAACGCTGGCCAATTCATAATGTCTAGCGGTATTAAGTTATCGTAATTGGTAATGCCATAGCCTGCTAATTCTGCGGCTAACTTTGGGTTAACTTCAACAGGATTCGGATTAGATAGAAGTCTGATTGCAACGGCACCACCTATTAAAATTCCAAACACAAAAAACAAATTCCATGCTTCTTTTTTCCAGTCGTATTTAAAAAAAGAGATGTTTGCAGGCAGGCAGGCCGCACAGATGTGCCTTAAAGAAGAGCTGATGCCAAATGACTTGTTGCCGAGTATCAACAATGCTGGTACGGTTAACCCAATTAGCGGACCGGCTATGTACCAGGGCCAGGGTTGTTTTAAAAATTCTAACATATTAATATTTAATACTTAACTAAATTTATACTATTTGTTGTTTCGAAAATGATGAAATAATCCGATAACTATACAGTTTTACCTCCATTTGCCAACCACTCTTTCATTCCGCCTGAATAGTTTTTTACCTGATTAAAATGATGTTTCCTTAAAATAGAATAGGCAATGGCGGCACGGTCGCCACTTTGACAATGGATCACCACCTGTTTATCCTTACTAATTTTATCCAGGTTATCTTGTAAAGTACCTACAAAAATATGTTCTGCACCTTCAATATGTCCATCATTGTATTCTGTTAAACCGCGTACATCTACAATTTGAACATCTTCACTGCCTACATAGGTTTTAAATGTATCCAGATCGATTACATCAGCGGTTTGTAGCTCAATATCTAAATCATGAACATTACTCACAAAACCGTAAATATTGTCTAAGCCAATACGCATTAGTTTTCTGGTAATTTCTTCCATCTGTTCTGCATCGGCAATTAAGATAAATTGCTCCTGGTAGTTTAAGACCCAACCGGCCCAGGTAGATAAACTGTTGTTGTGCTGAATATTGATGCTGCCTGCAATAAAGCCCTTAGCAAAATCTGCCTTATTCCGGGTATCTATCACTTTGATACAGTCTTTATAAGCCCTCTTAAATACTTCCGCAGATAATTTCACATGTTGAGGTACTTCAACAAGCAATGGCCGATCTACCTTGTTCAGGTGTTTCATCATGGCAAAGTATTTTGGTGGCTCTGGTTGTCCAGTCAACAAATAGTCTACAAAGCCTTTTTCGTCATTTTCGTATTGGAAAGCCCAATTTCTAATTTTCTCATAACCTACAGTCGAACTTGGCACTGCCCCCAGTGCTTTACCACAGGCCGAACCAGCACCATGGCCAGGCCAGACCTGGATAAACGGAGCAAGTTCTGCAAAACGCTGCACAGATTGATACATCTGTTTGGCACCTTTTTCCTGACTGCCCAGTACTCCTGCTGCTTTTTCCAGCAAATCTGGTCGGCCAACATCGCCTACAAAAACAAAATCCCCGGTAAAGATCATTACAGGTTCGCTCGTTGCAGGATGGTCGGTTAACAAAAAGCTGATGCTTTCTGGTGTGTGGCCTGGGGTGTGCAAAACTTCAAAAGTAAGGTTTCCAACTTTGATTACATCGCCATGCTTTGCGCCAACGTGGTCAAATTGATATTGCCAATCTGCTCCACCTTCATCTGATAAATAAAGTTTAGCACCAGTTACAAATGCCAATTCTCTGGAGCCAGCTAAAAAATCGGCGTGAATATGTGTTTCTACAATGTGCGTAATTTTAAGGTTGTTCTGCGCTGCAATCTTTAGATATATATCCATATCACGTTGTGCATCAATTACTATAGCTTCACCTTTAAGCTGACAGCCAATCAAATAACTCGACTGAGCTAAACTTTTATCATATACGTGCTGAAAAAACATAAATTTTGGTTTTAAATCTGACTACAAAGTTGCAACTAATGATTTTGTAATAAAGTTACTTTAGTTACATAAAGAATTTATTTTAATATGGTTTCTTTAAGCAAAATGTAAATGCCCATTACCAGCACAAACCAGCCAAAAGCTGGCTTTAACTTTTTACCATCTATTTTGGTAGATAGGTAACTGCCTATAAAAATGCCAACGATGGCAATTAAGGTAACGGTAAGCAAAAAAGACCAGTTGATTTGGCTTTGCCTCAAGGAAAATACAAAGCCTATGAGTGAATTTACAGCAATGATAATCAATGAAGTGCCAATAGCAGTTTTCATAGGCAATTTCAACAGGTTAACTAATGCCGGAATGATTAAAAAACCTCCACCAGCACCGATTAGGCCCGTTACAATACCTACCATAATACCTTGTGCAATTACCCAAATGCTGCTGGAAGGTTGATGACTTGCAGATTGTTCTTCGGTTTCCTTTTTAATCATGCTATAAGAGGCAATCATCATCAGGAAAGCAAAAAGTAACATCAGCAAAACAGATCGGGTAAGCGCAAAATTTCCGAAATTTATCAGATATTCCGGAATGGAGGGCAGCAGATATTGACGGGTTAAGGAAACAGCAATGATAGATGGTATGCCAAAAAATATTGCAGTTTTAACAGCTATCAGTCCTTTTTTAAAATAAGAAAATGAGCCAACTAAACTGGTAGAACCTACCACAAAAAGAGAGTAAGTTGTCGCCAGAACTGTATCTACGGTAAAGAGGTAAACCAGCACAGGCACCGTTAAAATACTACCTCCCCCACCAATTAAACCAAGTGATATGCCAATAAGGATCGAAGCTGAATAACCTGTAATTTCCATTTTTTTGCTTTTATAATTTCAAAGCTAGTTCAAATGAAAAACGATTACGGTTACTTTGGTTACACAAGCATAATTTTGTTTCTGCCCAGCTTTACTGCCCCCTGGTCTTCTAATTGTTTAAGCAGTCGGGAAACCACCACACGTGCCGTACCCAATTCATTAGCCAATTGTTCGTGGGTAATGGCAATGGCTTTATTTGCAGTGAGCTCTGCCTTTATATGGAGCAGGTTAAGCAAACGTTCGTCAACCTTTTTAAAGGCAATGGCGTTAACCATCTCCAAAAGTTCTTCGAAACGTTTGTGGTATAAACGGAAAATATAATCTAGCCACTGCGGATATTCTCTTATAAAAAGCGATGCTTTATCTACCGGAAGAAACAAGATTTCAGCATCCTCTTCCACTTCTGCTTTTACCTTACTGGTTTCATTGTGCATACCACCTAAAAAAGACATGATACAGCTTTCGCCAGCTTTTATATAGTATAATAAAATTTCCCGGCCATCTTCTTCCGTGCGCATCACTTTCATACTGCCTTTAACAACAATAGGAATAGACCTGATATGTGCATCCTCATTAAGAATAATGCTGCCAGCCTCATAGGTTTTAATTATACTGTGCTGGTAGAGTTTTTCCACTAACTCGGGTGACGATTTCAACTCTTTTAACTGGCTCAAATTTTCCATAGCCTAAATGTATTAAATCATCACACAATAACAACCGCAGAATAGTTAGTTTAATGGATTTATGGGAATAGTTTACATTTTATTGTGATGCCAACTGTTTAACAGCTATTAAACTTTACCACATCTAACCAAACTGATTGGATTAGAAGACGATTGTACTGTGTTCGTCCCTTTTGTTCTTTTGATCGACAGTCCTCTTAATATCGACTTGAATAAGAATTACAAGTCTAAAAAAGGGGCAAAAATCTCTTTTAAAGACTTTGTGCCCCATAAATGGATCAGCGAAAGTTCCCTCGAGTTGCCGTCATTTCGAGCGGATCCGAGCTATCGGGTGCAACGCAGTCGAGAAATCTGTTTTTTGATAGATCTCTCCACTGCGCGTTGCTCCGGTCGAGATGACGACCAGTCTATTGGACTATTGCAATTCCACTATAATCCGCTAAAAAATCTATCATTCATATTGATTTTTAATAATAAATTATCCCTCAGGATGACAATTCTGTATTTATGATACAGCCTTTTTAAAAAAACGCAGAACCAGACATAAATAGCACTAAGCAATGAAGTTATTTATTTCATAACTGTTCTTATGGAATCTCCTACCTCATGCGACGCAAAAGCTTTAAAGTCAAGCCCCAGCAAACTCGCTATAGTTTGTGCAATTTGTTTGTGATAAATCGTTGTTGGCGTCTTGATTTCACCTGTTTCTGGAGTATCAGGTCCTAAAACAGCAAACCAGGTGTTTTCCGAACCTTTCACATCTGCACCATGATCCTTCCAGCTATCCAGAGGATCATTTCCCCTACCATGATCACAGGTAATCAACAAGGTGGTATTGTTTTTATAAAAAGGATCTTTCTGAATCATCTCCCAAAGTGATTTAATGTAACCATCCTCCTGTCTCGCACGGTCAAGATAAAATTTATAGTTCCCGGCATGAGCCATATCATCCGTTTCATCAAAAGCAAGGTAGAGCACACGCGGTTTGTATTGCTTTAAATATTCCTTTCCAAATTCGTAGGTTATAAAATCCAATCGGGTAGAATCTCCCAGATAATGCGGCACATCATGCTGCATTTCGTTCAAATAACTTAACCTGGCATTTGCATCTTTATTTTTAACCGGCACATAACCAGAATAAACCGGGAGACCAGAGCGTTTTGTATTTAAAATCTGAGGAAACCGCTCCCAGGACGAAAAAGTAACGACTTTTCCCTTAAAACCCTGCTGGTTGTTTATAAATTCAAGCACATTTAAATTTGGATTTGCAATGGCATCATTTGTATTCATCCGCTTATCCGGAAAACCTGTAAACAACTCATTATAGCCCGGGTAAGAGAAATGATAGGGATTGGAAAGCGCTACTGTATTTCCCAGGGTTCTGTTCCCGTAGAGCTGTCCCTTGCTTTCTACCGTTGTCCATAAAAAAGGAAAGAGCATTTTTCTTCGCTCCAGAGCAGAAGAAGACCAATACTTCTTTTTAACCTCATCTTTATCCTCAGTATACTTAGAATTTATCAATACAGAATCTGCACCAGAAAATACCTCCTGCCATCGCATTCCATCCAAAGTAACAATAATTAAGTTTTTGGTTTTTCCGGACTGCGGGAAACAAACTGCCCATACGCCAAAACAAAGCATAAATAGCATTAACTTTTTCATATTCGTTTAATTTAGAGGCTGTATCATAAATTGTAATTGAATTTATCACATTGAGCCTAGCCTGTATTGAGCTTGACGAAGTATCGAAACGCCTTGTAAGACATTTAAACAGGTTCTTCCACAAGCTACCATTGACGTTATAATATAAATTATTATTAATCAGTATTTTAACTACTTTCGCATTTCCATCCAGCTAGGCCATAGCACGGTATCCCCGTTCTACTTAAATCCGGCCTAACAAATTTTTCGGGCTGCACTGTTCTTGCTGCAGAAGTGCCTTCAAAAGAAAAATTTTCAGCCGGCATTTTTTGTTTCTTTTTGATGCCAAAAAGAAAGAGCCCTTCGGCGGCGGTGAGCCGAGGCAAGACTGCGCCGTAGGACAAGAGAAAACAACTGTACGTCATTTATATTGATTTTAAACAATTAATTAACCCTCAGGATGACAATTCTATATTTATGAGACAGCCTCGTGTAAATTATTTAAGTATCCACATCACCCCATTAATGTCATCGTTACCGCCAAACTGGCTACTCAACGCAGCCTGGTAATTTTTAGCATTTGAGGTACGCTCTGCCGATGGATATTTAAAGCGTAAGGCAATCCGGTTTCCATTTCCAGTACCCGGACCGGTTGTAAAAGCGGGTATACCTGTTCTACGATATGTAAAATAGGATTCAAGCCCTGAATGCCTGAATAAGGCCAGGTATTTTTGTTGCAAAATCTGATTGATACCCGTAGCACCTTGAACGTATTTTACGCCCGACTGATTATAATAACTATTAAAATCTACCGGAATATTAAAAGTATCGTAATTCGAAAGGGAAGTTACGCTGGTTGATCCCGGACGATAAAAATAAGCAGTAAAACTACCACTTTCAGGGATACCATAAGATGCCATTGATGCTTTAATCCCTGCTATATAATAAGTTTCAGCATTACCTGAAGCCCATCCGCGACTAATGCCCTCGGCAATATTTAACATCAGTTCAGGATAACCAATCTGAACACTTGGTTCTCCGGTATAAGTGGAATAAAAATGTTTTCTATTGATAAAAGAATATTTCTGCAAGCCTGCGTTGTTATACATTACACCCAAATCAAGGCTTGCATCTGCACCCACAAAGGAGGCAAAATCTGTTGCGCTTTGTTTTAGGTTATCCACCTTATCCCGCGAAGGCTCAGCAGTCACATAAACCCTGGGGTCTTTGAGTTGTGTTAATAATCCGATATAAGTTGCCGAAGTGTTTTTTCTTGAACCACTTTGTCCGAAATTATTCGGATTCATCGGATAGTAATTGGTAGGTGCAATAAAGGTGTACTGTAAATTATCAGCATTTCCGCTCATCAGCGGATATTTTGCAGGATTAGCCAGAATGGTCGAAAATTGAGTGGCTATGGCAAGGTCACTGTCGGAAGTTTTCTTACTGAGCTGTACCAACAGGCGAATTCTAAGGGCATTGACTGTTTTCTGCCACTTGGTTAAATCGTTATTAAAAAAGATATCATTGCTCAGTATTGCGCCTGTTCCTGTACCTGCACTCGAAGGGTTTTTAATGATTAAGTCAAGATCAGCATTTGCACTTTCCAGCCAGGCAAGGCATTGTTGCATTACTGCTTTCTGACTATCATACACGGGCTCAAGTCCGTCAAGGCCTTTCAAAGCCTGGCTCATTGGAATATCTCCCATCTCAAGGCTCATTTTACTAAAAAAGTAAGCCTTAAAAAATTTACCCAGTGCTTCATAAGGGTTTACTGCCGCACCACCTGTAGCAGCTGCCTGTTTTTCCATTGCCAAAACGTTTTTCAAAGTGGCATAGTAATCGTCACCACTACCGAAATCGTAACGATTGTTACCGTAATAATCATAGTTATACAAATAGTACTGGCTATAAATTTCCTTCTGGCCATCAGGCAGATCAGGCAGGTTATTTAATATACCATTAAACAATAGTGGTGCAGGCACACTATTTGGCTTATTGTTATTTAAAGTGAGTTCTTCAAAATTCTTTTTACAACTCGTTACGCTCACCATCAGGGCAAGGGCAAACGAGCACACATATATTGTCTTTTTCATTGAAATAGTCAGCTAATTGAGTTAAAATGATACGTTTAAATTGATACCGTAACTTCGAACGGTTGGTGATTGTAAACTTGTTGAAGCAGTGGCATAGTTGTACTGATCTAAATCGACATCTTTAAAGCGTTTATCTTTATAGAAATACAGCAAATTACGTCCATATACAGATACTGATGCTTTTTGGATAAAGGTTTTAGCCAGTAATTCTTTTGGAAAAGTATAGCCCAGTGTTACTTCCCTTAGCTTGGTGAAAGTTTTACTCATCAGGTTGGCTTCATCCACATTATAATACTTGCTTACATAATCCTGTACAAAAGCAACCTGGGTATTCGGAGCATATTGTAAAGCACCGTAGTTAAGTACTGCACCGGTGTTGGAATCGTAATTTATTGAGCCACCATTTGAGATCACAACACCTTCTCCGATATAAGAACCATTATAACCGGCCTTACCAAAATTCTGCCAATCCTGGTAACGGGCAGCACCGAGTGCCCCTTCTGCGGTTTCGGCATTTGATCCGCCACGCATAGTTTTATTGTGCATATAGTCGATAATTACGCCACCAACCGAGCCATCGAATTGAACGCCCAGGCTATAATTTTTATACTGGAACTTATTGTATATACTCCAGCTGAATTTCCCGATTTCATTACCTAAAAACTGTGCGGTCGGATTCACCAGCGGTTTTCCTGCCGCATCATTAATAATTTTACCATCCGGCGTGCGAACAAATGCCGTTCCGTATAGTTTATCAGTCCTATCCCCTTCTTTAAAGAAAGTTGCATAAGTACTTTGTCCTTGCGGAAGCTCTTTATATACCTCTTTATAAGTTGATATGTTCGCTAATACATTCCAGCTGAATCCGTTAGGATTTTGAAACACATCTCCGCTTAAGGAACCTTCATAACCTGTTTTCTTTGTTTTTAAAGCATTCAGGTATTCAATAGTATAACCTGTAGCTGTCGAAATTGCATTCGGCAAAATTCTTGGACCATCAATATACTGAAATGCAGTCCCGCTAAAACCCAGCCTGCTTTTTAAAAACTTGATATCAAAGCCTTCTTCATAATTGATACGGGTTGAAGTTTTGATACCGTTCTGATATAAGTAATCAGATGCATAACCTGCTGTCTGGTTGTTGTAGGGTTTGCTGGTTGCATAAGAAGTATTTAGCGAGTAATCCGGACCGTTGTACGGCGAGGTATAGGTTGTACCGTAACCCAGGGGATTATTAAACAACGAAGCAGCCGTACCGCCACCGAATGCTGTAATCGAACTAAATGGCGCCGGGCCTATTGTTGTTGATGTAGCGTCAGAACGGATATTTGAGTAAGATGCCCGGGCTTTCAGATAGCTAATAAAAGAGGGCATTTTGATGTAATCAGAAACTACTGTTGCTAATGACAAACTCGGGTAAAAATAAGTTGTTGGCACCTGGAAAGCTGAAGATTTATCTATCCGGCCAGTGGTTGACACTGTCGCATATTTACCAAAACTTGCATCCAATGAATAATAAGCACTCAAAACCCGCATATCGGAACTAAAACTTGTTGCCTGTACCGGATTTTTAGAATTGCTAAATGCATACACTTCAGGCACGTTCAGATAATCAGTAGAAACCCAGCTCGAATTATAAGACATGTTGCGCATGTTGCCACCTATTAAACCGCTTAAATTCAAAAAGTTTTTAATCGTATAGTCATAGTTTAACATCAACTCCGTGTTATTGTCAAATAGGTCGCGTCGGTCTTCCCTGTAATCCCCCTCGTTTCCTTCCCTTCCATAAGGGTGAGCAGAAAAGGGCATTTTTTCAGTACGTAAAATACCATAAGTATCAATCTGCGAACGAATGGTCGCGTTTAAATGATCATTAAGTTTATAGTTTGCTAAAAGGTAACCCGTTGTATTGTTTTTGTGGTGGCCCCGGGTCCATTCTTCAACCATAAACCATGGGTTATGGTATCGGGTATATTCTGCAAATTGTTGCTGAATGCCTACTTTTCCAGGTTGCCAAACCGCCTTGATGTCAGGAGCATTTACATCCCAGTCTGCACCTGTCCAGATAGCAAGATTATAAATTAAACTGTTTGGACCATATTGAACATCAGGAAAATTATCAGTTGTTTGCCTGTTAAAGTTGATGTTACCTTCAAACTTCCACCTTGGACTTGGATTGAAAGACGCATAAATATTTGCGTTGGCGATATCCAGGTATTGTTCAGGAATATAGCTATTCTGATGTTGCTGGGATGCGGAGAAACGAATCGTATAATTTTCACCATTAGAAGTCAGCGCAATATTGTTATTGGTTTGCGACCCCGTCCTTAAGAAATTATTCAAATTATTTGCGCCCCTTGCAGTATATGGCGTTGGCTGTCGTACACCATTGATTACCGGACTGTCATATTGGGCAATCAGCTGTCCGTTGAAGTATGGACCCCAGATATCATAATCTGCATCCACCCCACCCTTAGCACCGCCTTTACCGTCGACAAACTGATAAAAAGTATTTTCTCCTGCTCCGTAAGCATGCTGAACCCGCGGAAATGCCAGAAAGCCCTTATTAAATACGGTGCTACTGTTAACATCAATTGTAAGCCCTTTTTTATTTTTATTGCCTTTTTTTGTGGTGATTAAAATAGCACCATAAGATGCCCTGTTGCCATAAAGTGCCGCTGCTGCCGGGCCTTTTAAAACCGTGTAAGACTCAATGTCATCAGGGCTTATATTATAGGTGTCGGTATTGATTGGAAAACCATCAACCACATATAGTGAGATTGTATTTCCACGGATGGAAACATTTGGCGCACCAAGTAATTCTGCTGACGGGCCTACAGATAAACCAGCTACTTTTCCGATTAAACCAGTAACCGGGTTTGGATCGCGGGCTAGTGTCAGGTCTTCGCCTTTTACTGTAGAAACGGCATAACCAATTTTGCGGTTATCCTTCTTAACACCTAACGCGGTTACCACAACCTCCCCTAAATTTTTATTATCACCCATCAGTGTAATCACCATAGGATTGGTTGCGTCAGCCGGTACCTCGCGGGATACGAAACCAAGAAACCTGAATTCCAGGATCTGGCCGGCATTGGCATTAATGATAAACCGACCATAAATATCGGTAGTTGTTCCGGTTTTGGTGCCTTTAAGCATTACGCTAACACCTGGAAGCGGTTGGTTTGTTCCATCGTTAACCGTGCCCGATATTTTTGTTTGGGCCAGGAGAATAAAAGGACAAAGACAATACACCATTAAGAGTGTGAGCCTTTTGAGATGAGGATAAAAATGTTCCATTTTCTGCTAAATAATTTTAGTTATAATTATTTAGCAATATTAGAACAAGTTTATTATTTGTAAACTAAGTTTAGATTAAGTAAACTTTAATGAAATGTTTAATTAAAATTAAAGCGATTTGTTTGGTAACTAATCCAATACAATTCGGTAAAACAATTTTAACACTATGGAAATATAAGTACCTATAAATTTTGATTTAAATGATTTAAGGCAATTTCTTTTAAGTAGTAAAGGTTATTCACGGGCACCTCGGTTAACTTTGCTTCATCGTCCCAATACCTCATCCTAATGATTAAAGTGGCATCTGGATCTCGCTCAAATTCAGCCGCTTCAGCCGCTGTCATTCTGCCGCCCTGAAAGTTGAGTGTTGTCCGGCTTGCCTCAGAAAGTTTATCAAAGTATTCAGGATGTTTATAAGTGAGGTATCTTTTGGCCAAAACATGTCCGTTAACCAAACGGGCCAGACGGGCAGAAAAACCTCTGGCGAGCAAATAATCTGCGCCAAGTTTCTCATGATTGATATTACCCATACCATCCATACTGCCTGCCTTCGCCCCGGAAACACACAGGTGGCCAATGTCGTGAAAAAAGGCTGCGAGCACAACCTCATCATCGTAACCTTCAGCATCTGCCAGGCTTGCTGCCTGAGACATGTGCTCAAGCTGCGAAACAGGTTCTCCTATATAATCTTCGTGACCATGATTTTCATACAATGCGAAAACCTCTTTCACAATATCTTCCGGGCTTAAAAAATTTTCCATAACAAATAAATGCAAAAGAAGTCGTTTAATATTAGCTAAGCATTAAATTTCTATAATGTCATTGAACTTTATAAAAAGCACACAAATTCTTGGCGGGTTTAAATTTATTATCTAATTTCCGCCGATCACCAAATAAAAAATAAGATGGAAGACGATGTGCTGATACAGATTAGTAACCGTATCAAAGAAAGACGCCGGGAAAAAAACATAACCGTACAGGAGTTGGCCACCAGGGCTAAGGTGAGTAAAGGACTTATTTCACAAATCGAAAACAGCCGCACAATTCCGTCATTAATTGTACTGATTGATATCATAAAGGCACTTGAAATTGACCTTAACATTTTCTTTAAAGATATCCAGTCTGGCGCAAATCCTTTTCCACTGATCATCAGAAAGCAGGAAGAATATGAGCATTTTGAAAAAGAGCATGCGGAAGGCTTTCACTACCAAAGAATCTTCACCCAGTCTATTAAAAAATCGACTGTAGACATTGTACTGCTTGAACTTGATCCAAACGCATACCGCCCGCAGGTAGAAACTGAAGCCTTTGAGTACAAGTACATATTAGAAGGAAGCATTGCCTACATTTTTGGTGAAAAAACCTATACTTTAAACAAAGGAGATTCGATGCTCTTTGATGGGAGAATGCCCCACACCCCAAAGAATCTCGGCAAAACTAAAGCAATTATGCTGGTCATCTATTTTTTCGAAAACGAGGAATAAATTTAAAAATAACTTAACATTACTTTAGTTTATCCTTAATAAACTAAGTTTAATATTGCTAAACAAAATAATTTAGCAATGTCCATTAAACTTGTTGTGTTTGATATGGCCGGTACAACGGTCAGAGATGAAAATAAAGTTACAGAAACTTTCAGAACAGCCTTATTTAAATTTGGCTACCTGATTCCCGATAGTGAGATAAATCCTTTAATGGGTTACAAAAAAAGCGTAGCAATAACCAAAATGCTGCATAAGTATGAGCCTGCCGCGGAGAAAATAACGCCTGATCTTATCAATGAAATTCATCAGGAATTTATCCGCCTGATGATCGATTACTATCAGCGCACACATACACTGGAAGCATTGCCAAATGTTGAGTCCACCATGCGCATTTTACGGGCAGCCGGCATTAAAATCGGGCTCAATACTGGTTTTTCCAAAGATATTGCAGAAACGATTATAGAACGCTTGTATTGGCGGGAACAAGCACTTTTTGATTTCCTGATTGCTTCAGATGAGGTTGAAGAAGGTCGCCCGAGCCCGGATATGATAAACCACTTGATGAAACTTAGCGGGGTTTCCAGTCCGCTTGAAGTGGCAAAGGTTGGAGATACAGAAGTTGATGTGAGAGAGGGGCAGAACGCCAATTGCAAATACGTGATTGCGGTTACCACAGGTGCGTTTACCCGCAGCGAACTTGAACCTTACAAGCCGACGCACATTATTGACGACATTGCAGAGATCCTTGATATTATCGATTAGAGATGACCCTGATGAAAATTAAGGAAGTTGTTGCCCGCTGGCCGTACTGGCTGACTTCGGTACTTGCAGCTGTGTCAGCTTTTGGTGCATACTCTTCCATGTATGCCTTCCGTAAAGCATTTGCTGCTGGGACTTTTGGAGACCAAAGTTATCTGCACATTGATTATAAGGTTTGGCTGGTTATTGCGCAGATTTTAGGCTATACTTTGAGCAAATTTTATGGCATCCGATTTATTGCTGAACTTAAAGGCAAAAAAAGGGGATTGACAATAATGATATTAGTGGGTATTTCCTGGCTGGCTTTGCTGGGATTTGCCTTAATACCTCCTCCTTATAATATTCCTTTTCTTTTCATAAACGGCTTTCCACTTGGTTTAATATGGGGCCTGGTTTTTGGCTATCTTGAAGGTCGCCGTTCAACCGAATTTATGGCTTCCGTCCTATCTATAAGTTTAATTTTTGGTTCCGGATTTGTGAAAACAGTCGGCCAAACCCTTATCCACACTTATCATATAAGCGAATACCAGATGCCTTTTTGCGTTGGAGCGCTATTTTTTCTCCCGCTTGCCCTATTTGTCGCCCTGCTTGATATACTTCCTCCACCCACAAAAGAAGATACGCTTTCAAGAACGGAGCGCAAACCAATGAATGCCAAAGAGCGAAAAAGCTTCATTATTCGTTTTTTACCTGGCATTATCCTTACGTTAATTATCTATGTACTCTTAACTGTAATGCGGGATATCCGTGATAATTTTGAAGTTGAAATCTGGCGAGGTATCGGAATCATGGATAAAAATATTTACGCCAGAATTGACGGGCAAATATCTTTAGCCGTCCTGTTTGCAATGGCTTTACTTTTTTTGATTAAAAAGAACCTCAGGGCATTCAGCATTATCCACCTGCTGATCATCTGCGGCTGCCTGCTTATAGCTGTTTCCACAATTCTGTTCAGGATGCAGTTACTGAGCCCTGTTGCCTGGATGACAATGGCTGGCCTCGGTCTTTACCTGGGTTATGTGCCCTATAATGCCATTTTTTTCGAACGAATGATTGCCACCTTTCGGGTAAAAAGCAACGTTGGTTTTGTGATGTATCTGGCAGATTCGATTGGTTACCTGACCAGCGTGACGGTTCTGCTTACCAAGGAATTTGGAAGGCCAGGCATCTCCTGGGAACATTTTTTCACCCATGGAATTCTCTATGTTGGTTCCACAGGCGCACTGTGTGCCATTTTATCATTAATTTATTTTCACCAGGCTGCACGGCGACAAAAGTCCTTGCCCGCCGCATTAAAACTTTCTCATATATGATAAAACCAACTGCAATCGTCATCGGCGCAGGAATAGTCGGTCTCGCCACCGCCCGTGCCCTGGCAATAAGGGGTTACCAGGTAACCGTATTTGAACGTAATGAAAGGGCTATAGGTGCATCCATCAGAAACTTCGGAATGGTGTGGCCAATCGGTCAACCCACAGGCCCGCTATTTGAAAGAGCTATGCTGTCCAGGAGTATATGGAAAGAAATTTGCGATGAAGCCGGTATCTGGCATGATGAAGTGGGTTCGCTGCATCTAGCCTATCAAGATGATGAACTTCAGGTACTCGAAGAATATGCCGCAGTAAATAGCACACTTCGTGATTGCGCAATGCTTAGTCCGGCGCAGACCTTAGGAAAATCTGATGGTGTAAATCCCAATGGTTTAAAAGGGGCGCTCTGGAGCGGAACCGAGATGATTCTGGAAGCACGAGAGGCTATAAGCGCAGTTGCAAAATATCTTGCAGAAAAACACAAGGTTGTTTTTCACTGGAATACCGCAATCAGTAATATAGAAAATAGTATGGCCTTTTCCGGAAACAACACCTGGCAGGCCGATGAGATTTTTATTTGCAGCGGGGCTGAATTTGAAACCCTTTACCCGGCATTATTTCAATCCAGCGGCATCACGAAATGTAAACTGCAGATGATGCGCATCGCATCTCAGCCACAAAACTGGCGCATCGGACCGGCGCTATGCGGCAGTTTAAGCTTAATTCACTACCCGGGATTTCAGGCCGCAAACTCATTGCCGGATTTGAAAGCCAGATATCAGCAGGAATATCCTGAATACCTGAAATGGGGAATCCATGTGATGGCTGCACAGAATCATACAGGAGAGATAACCATTGGTGACTCGCATGAGTACGGACTTACCCATGATCCTTTTGACCGGGATTTCATTAACCAGCTCATCTTAAAATACCTTGCAACGTTTGCCACTTTTAAAGACACACAGGTTATTCAGAGCTGGAACGGAATATACCCTAAAATGACCGCTGGCGAAACAGAGCTTATTTTGAAAGCAGAAGAAAATGTAACTATCATCAACGGATTAGGAGGAAATGGAATGACGCTTTCCTTTGGGCTTTGCGAGCAACATATTGCTTCAATATTTGATTAAAAACACTAAAAATCAGGCTTTGGAATAAAAATGAAGCAAGTTACCATATTGCACTGCCCCCAAAATTTAGCTAATTATGGGGCATTTTTATGAGCAGAAAAAATTAACACAGTTAATTAAAGCCAGGGAAGGCTACCCTCCCCGTAAGAATAATTATCCTTCAATCAGCTTTTAAAGACGTGTTTCTTTGATTCTATTACCTTTCTGAAGAAATATAAAACATCATCAACATAATGGTTAAAGCTCAGCACTTCTCTTTTATGCCATATTTCCTGCCGCATGCGGTTCATTTCTGCCTTATTACCAAGCTGTGCAGCCAGATCATCGTATGACTGATAAAAAATTCCAAATCCATTTTTACTGGTGAAAGCCTGGGAAGCGCAGATATGCCCGGTATTATCCCGCTGGATCATGGGAAGTCCGGCTGCTCCTAATGTCGACATCCTCGCCGCAAAGTTAAAATCAAGCCAATTCGCTTTCATTAATTCACCGTTATTTTCAGAATCAAAAACGTGCAGCCAGCCGGCATCATACTTCGAGAGTTCTTCTACCCAATCTTGCGGTACACAGGCCGGGTGCAGATGGAGATAGCCCGGGGCCAATGCATTGGCCTCATCTATCCATGATTTATAAACACTATGGTAAAAATCTCCATAGAGATGTAAGTGAATCTTTCTTTTAGCCAATTCTTGTATATCAGCTGGTAAAAGCCCCATCGGCCTTCCCGGAACCACGGTATGCATTTCTCCATCCTGTTCTGAAATCAGTCTGCCTGGCTTTCCCTTAAACCTTGAGATATGCGGCAAGTCCCCGTCTACGATCATACTGAAAGGCACCTCAAAATGAAAAAACTGTTCATACCAGCGTTTAATTTCCGGATTTAAAAAGATTATTCCGTCGGCATATTGAAAAAGATCAATCATTTTATTCCATAGGCCATTTTGCCTGCAGAAAAATGGTCCTTCCTTAAAATGCCACACCAGTGGGATACCCAAATCTGCACGCATCACCTGATGAATGAATGGTATCGCCCTGAAATTTAAGAGTGCATAGATGATATCTGGTTTCAATTCTTTAACCGCCTGCTGCCAGTTATCTTTTGGAATGTCTGTAATATTTCCAAAAGGAAGCGGACCAACTGCATTATAAAAAGAAGGTTCATCCATCCACAAACCATACAACTGATGGCCTTTTTCTTCAAAAGCCAGAACCCGTTCGGCATTATAGGACAACTCGCCAACGAGCAAAATTTTTAATGGCAGGTCTCTTGATACTACAGGAAGCTCCTCTAAGTCCAGGTATTCAGTAGTTTCATCTATCAATCCGCCAAAAGCGGATTTAAACCTGATTTTTTGATTGACCTGGTAAAACTGCTTGTATAGATTGATTCCCCCACCCCAGCGCTCACTGATGATTTTATGCCGCTGGCCCGGATGGGAAACCCATTCTGTTGTAATTTCCATGGTAAACTTCGGCGTTGCCCCATCCAGCAGTTTATTCCAGAACATATCATGCAGGCTATCGGTCACCAACTCATTTCTTTCCAACCACCTGTGAGCTGTTTTTTTATGCATCACCTGTACCAACTGATAGCCTATATCTATAAAGGCGCCAAAACTTTTCTGCCCGCTACTGCCAGTATGATCATCCTTATAATTGTGTTTTGCACCCGAACAGAAAAAAGCATCATCCGGATTAGCCAGTGCCAGATTCCATAGCGACTGTAAATGATCCTTAAAGTATAAATCATCAGAAGGTAGATAGCTGATATAGGTATATGATGCCTGTTCAAGCCCCTTATTAATGGCAGCACCCAGGCCTTCATTATCAGTACTATATAAGTACCTGATGCGATGATCGTGGAGGTAATGCTCTACCACCTCACGGGTAGCGTCAGTACTTCCATCAATGATGATAATCAATTCCCAGTCCTGAAATGCCTGGTTCAGCAAACTGGTGATTGCACCTGAGATAAATGCGCCATGCCTGTAAGTGGGCATGATCACACTAATGCCATTATTTTTCATGCTTAAGAGAGAAATGGCAAGCGAATACAGATGATCTGCACCCGGTTACCAAAGCGTTAAAAATTATTTGATTGTCAAACTTTACGGGATACCCGGTAATACAATAATAAATATTATTTATTACATTATGGAATAGTACTACAGATCCAAAATGATCCGCGAATGTTTTTAATGCATAATTTTGCGGGAATTTCTTATGCCTTCCTGCTATCCTGCCTAAGAAATATTAAAGGAGAAAACGTTAAAGCTCCCTACAAACTTCGCTATTATTGACCAATACTTTACGAGCACAATGATCCCGCAATCGATCCCGTGAACGATTGCACAAATATATTCAATACAAAAAGACAATAATATATTCATTAACTGTAATTTAACAAATACATACCGAATGATATATTCCGACGCACCGAGAAAGCCCGCATGATTCCAACACAATTCTTCTAACCAAATTAAATTCAACATGAGAAACAAGTATTTATTAACATGCCTGACGGCTATTGCCATGGCATTTTCTTTACCCGCGTGCAAAAAAAGTAATCAATCTGAAAGCAATGAGATCACTAACAAAAACGTTGCTTCACCAATGGCTGTTACTGAAGCCGTTTGCCCATCAAAGGGCTGGGCATCGCAAAACGGTGGAACAACCGGTGGCGGCGAAGTAACGGCCACCGTAGTAACCACCTATACCGCACTGAAATCAGCCATTCAAAATGCCAGCGTGAAGGTGATCCAGGTTAACGGAACCATTACCATTCCATCCGGCGGGAGAATTTCCTTTCAGGACCAGAGCGGAAAAACTATTTTTGGTTCATCAGGTGCCAAACTTGTTTCGGCCGATCAAACAAAAGACAATTCAGGGATTATGTATGTTAAAAGATGTAACAACATCATCATCAGAAATATCATTTTTGAAGGCCCCGGTGCTTATGATATTGACGGACAAGACAATGTAACCGTTGATGCCTGCAATAACATCTGGGTTGATCATTGCGAGTTTAGAGATGGTGTGGATGGCAATTTTGATCTCAAAAACATTTCAGATTACATCACGGTATCTTATTGCAAATTTTCTTACCTCAAACCACCAAAATCAGGTGGTTCGGGCGGTTCTAATGATCACCGCTTCTCAAACCTGATCGGATCAAGCGATGGCGCCACTGCAGACAGAGGTCACTTTCGGATTACATTTGTACGTTGCTGGTGGGCACAGGGTGCTGTAGCCAGAATGCCCCGTGTAAGATTTGGCAAAGTGCATATTGTAAATAATTTATTTAACAGTACGGTAAGTAAAAGCTGTATTCAGGCCGGATTTGAAGCCAATATTTTAGTGGAATCAAACGTTTTTGAAAACGTGAAAAACCCAATTGATTTGATGGACAATACCTCAACAGCGGTTCAGGCAAAAAATAATCTTTTTACAGCCGTAACCGGAAATACTTCAGGTAATGGTGTAAATGCATTTACGCCACCTTACAGCCTGACTATACTAAATGCTTCTAGTGTAAAATCTACCGTAACGGCATCAAACGGCGCAGGGGCAACACTTACGGGCAACGCATGTTCATCGCTGTAAAAAAATAATTAGGGCGAAGCTGCTATAGGAAACCATTCGGTAAATGTAAAGTCATCCGATGAATACCGGTCTTACCGCTATTCACCGGATGATTTTTTGGCTTAATGCTAATGAACAATTTTAAAAACGAGTTCTTTTAAGCGTTAATCGATCGCTATCGATCCAAATGACCTTGATACTGCAGTACTTTCTCCGTGGTTATTGGTTACCTTACAATAGATACCAGCAGAATCGGCATCTGTTACTATTGCTTCTATTGAAGATCCGTTATTGCTTACTATTGTAGCTCCTTGAACAAACCATTCATATGTCAATCCCCCTTCTCGCCAATTCGGTATGTAAACACTTGCAGATATTTGAGTGCCTACACTAACTGGAAAAGAACCATTTGGATTCGTTGTTAGTTCTGCAAACCCAAATCTTGGATATAGAGTTTTCAATGCAGTCAGATCAAATGAAGAAAAATTAGTCCAATTTGGTACCTGCTGCAAACCTGCACCAGAATTAAATACAGAATTAGGATCAGGATTATTGCCGGAATTAGGAGTTCCGGGGATTGTATACGCACCGACTGTTATACCATTGCTAACTCCATTGGCACTTTCAGCTGCAAACCAATTCGTATGCCTGAATCCGATGGTATGGCCTACTTCGTGTGATATAACAAAAGTCTTTTGAGAATCGCTTAGAGAGGAAAAAGATGTATTAACACCAATTCTGAAACCAATTAATCCATTGGATGGAAAATAAGCATCGGCTACAGCTCCTGATGGCGATGACGGTGATAATCCTTGTTCTATGCGCAAATCAGCTTCGTTAACATTTAAGGTTCTCGTAAAACGAAGATTAACTTCGGATAAACCTATATAATTGTTAAAAGCAGATTCTATTCCTGTTACCCAAGAAGAAAGCGTTGGAGCGATGTAATATTTAAGGTCTCTATGCCTTGAATAA
The DNA here is from genome assembly GCF_003664035.1 of Pedobacter alluvionis. GTDB lineage: Bacteria > Bacteroidota > Bacteroidia > Sphingobacteriales > Sphingobacteriaceae > Pedobacter > Pedobacter alluvionis. The sequence goes on along the minus strand of NZ_RCCK01000010.1, from coordinate 1,341,790 downwards.
TTTATTGGGTAACCCCCATTTGATAAGTCAACAGATGTAGCTTGACGGGGGGTTGCCTTGATCAAATTTTCTTTCGTTAAAACGATATCCCCTTCAACTACGATAATTTTATTGTTAATTATCATATTGGTAGTATCGAAGCCTAATAATGCTACTTTTTCCCTGATGCCAAGAGCATCATTTGTAATGATATTATCAATTTGACTATCTCGTTTTGAGCATGACGTCAAAAAAATGAGAATAATGGTAAAGAATAAGGTTAAATGGTAAATTGTCTTTTTCATAATTTAGATTTTAATGTTGATTAATAATTAATTGTTATTTGAAATGTAACTTTGCGTTTATGTAAAAAGACAAAATTTTACCTAAAATTTTGTAGCAGTTAGTGTATACTTGGCAAATCCACAACAGATGTAAGTGCAAAAATGCAAAATACCTTTTTTTTCTTATACAAAGAAAAACATATTAAACTACATCATAAGCTAAGATTGTTATTAATTTAATACTATCCAGGACTTTTCTGTTGAAATTCCCACCCATGGGTTTATCTTCGATATATTAATATTTATAAAAGTTAATACAAGATATTTTATCGAATAAAACAGGTTATATATGGCAAGTACAGATTAACTAGTTTTTTGCAAGTGCATCTATACGCTCGGCTGCGTGTTTATTTTTCGGATCTAGTGCCAGTGACTTTTTATAGTTTGCCAATGCCTCAGCCTTGCTATCCAACATTTCAAATGTTTCAGCCAGGCTATCGTAAGCATTCGCACTTTGAGGATATAGGGCCACATTTAATTTAAAAACAGACAATGCCGCTTTAAAATTCTTTTGAGACAAAAGCTGATAACCCCAGCCGTTTAGCTCATTTTCCGAAACCTGAAAAGATCGGTCTTTCTTTTTTAATTCAGAAACCACCTCAACACCTTTTTCAAAACCCTTTTTTAACAGTTCAGCCCGCAGCTTTTTTAGGTTTGATGGCAAACCAAAGCCATTAACCTGGTGCATTTCCGGAATATAATAACCTGCGATCTCATCAATAAACTGATCCGGGTTTCCCTGCATCAGGTTGGTGAGTACGACAATAGAAAGGTTGTCTTTTAGATAAACAAATAAAGCAGATCTTCCTCCGCCCACCGGGCCAACAGCAGGATGCTCTTCTCGGGTAACAGTGGGCCAACCCAGCGCATAGCCGTTTGTAAGGTGGTTGAAGCCGCCGATTTTACCATTATTCAGCACAGCCGGCTTCCATAAAGAATCAATACTGGACGGTCTCTTCAGTAACTTTCCACCATTTATAGCCATAATCCAATGGGCCAGATCAGTTGCAGTGGATTGAATACCCGCGGCAGTTCTAAAAAAGACCGGAAACTGCATATAAGCATGACCCGGCACTTTATTCCGGACAAAGTTATCGCCCATTTGCCTGGTCATTGTATAAGCACCTGCATAGTTCGGAATAACATCATACGAATCGCCAAATCGGGTCAAGGGCATTCCCGCCACATCAAATTGACGTTCCTGTATAAATTGCGTAAAATGCATGCCGCTTAATTTAGTCATCAACTGTCCTAAAAGCACATAGCCAGTCTGGTTATAGCTAAATTTTTCACCAGCATTAAAAGCCATCGGTAAAGCTTTAACTTTTTCCATAGCCTCTCGCTCATCGTTATGTCCCAAAACCTGCTCATCGGCATCCATCATATCTGGCAGGCCAGAAATATGGCTCATTGCCTGCTTAATGGTAATTTTCTTCCAGGCTTCAGGCAAACCATCCAAGTGTAGAGATATAGGATCAGAGATCTTCAACTTACCCGCTTCACTCAACTGCATAATGGCAATACCAACAAAGGCCTTGGTAATAGAATTGATGGAAAAAACAGTTTCGTTATTAGCTTTGATATTGTACTCCAGGTTGGCGACACCAAAAGTGGTGTCCTTAACCATTTTATCATTTCTTACCACAGCTATCTGGAGCGCAGGAATATTGCGTTCCCGCATTTTGGTTTTCAGAAAAACATCAATACTGTCAGAAGCAGATAATTCCTGCGCGTGCGCTGAGGTGAAGGCCAGACTAAATAAGATCGGGATAATTAAAATACGTGCTGAAATTTTCATATAAAAAAGTATTAATAAGATACTGGTAAAGACGGTGATTTTGGCCAATAGTTACAGGAAATTCTGGCTCGTGGGCCAAAAACCAGCTAACAAACTGAAAGTTAAGGCCATATACAAATTCACACTAAACAAACTATGTGGATTTTATACCCCCACCAGCACTGCATTTCTTTTCAGGAAATGATTTCAGGAAGATAATCAACGTATATTTTGAATTCTTTGGCTAAATAAGCGTGTTACTTTTCTCTCTTTTCAAAATAGGTCGTTAACATTTTAAGTTATTTCATGTCTTAAACATCTCAACTTAATTTTTTGCCATTATTTGCACAGCATACTAACAACAAAAAAATCAATATGGTATGATGTTTTGAATTTTCATCCTCTAAAAGCCTCAAATTTAGCTATTGGTTTTGTTTTCCAAAAAAGAAACCAATTCAGGATAGAAATCTTCAATGCTTTTATATCGGTCGCTATGCTCCGTGTATTTATCCATAAACAGATATAAATCATTTGCCCATTTAAAATGCTTTGCCTGATTAGAAATCTCTGCTTCACCGCTTTCCTTTCCAAATTTTTGAGCTAGTATTTTTGCGACACAAGTCCTCACAAGCAATTCGTCAATTTCATTTTCCCATTGCTCATCAGGCATTTTTTTTCCTTTAGCTGTGGTCAGGAAGTTATTTTTGATTTTAGATAATCGATCATGATATTTAGTTACGAAGCTTTTCAGGTAGATATGACTACATTCATGAGCAACCACATTTAATGCCGGTTCAAAGTTTACCGGATCATCATCTGTCAGCTTTTTTGATTTATCTTCAATATAACCGGCTTTAGTTATGATCTTTCCTGCAAAGCTCTTATCCTTTGTGGAGACCGCATTACTGCCATGGTTGCATAAGATATCAGTGTAAATGATATATTCACCGTTTCGGTTCGACCTATAAAAGGAATCCACAGAATTAAGTATCCCGCTTTTCCTGATATATAATTCTGCTTTCTTATTGATTCGATCGTATTCTGGCAAATGTTTTTTGATAAATTTTGCTACCTGACAATTTTTGTAGAAAGTATTGAACCGAAATAGAAATGTATCCAATGGTGCATTCCTAACGTAATTGACATCAGGCTTAATGACTAATTTAAATGGATACGCTTTTGACAAAAAAAGACCTAACGAAGCCATATCAGGTCCGTCCCAATTTTCCAGTTTTCTATACCAGTTTAAAGACGGATTATCATTATACTTTCTAAAATAGGCTTTAACATCACGATAGTAAGTTGATGGCGTCGGTTTCGTTTCGAGTGTATCAGCGGTAGCCAGTGTGTAAAATATGCTTAGTGCTTCAACTCTGGGATCTGTTTGTATGGAAAATATTTTTTGCGCATACGATACACTTGCCTGGATTGTAACAATTAAAACTAAAAAACATTGTAGAAGAAGTTTTCGCATCATGTCCGCAAATTTATGAAGAGATTGGAAAATCACAAATTAAGGGTTTTTACAACTTTAGTAAATCAAAAACTTAAGTGTTAAAGCGCTTAAAAACAGGCGTCAAAAATCACTTAATTTCGTAAATTAACGATTTTTATATGATCAAATATTACATAATTAATTGAAATAAACGGCTTAAACAAAAAAGCAACTCTTTTCAGAACTGCTTTCAAAACTTAGGGTCAGTAGCGGTGCGTAATTCGAACCATTTTGTGGACGAATTGATTGAAATAGGCAGATTTGGAGAGATTATCCGTTAATAGAGATCATCAATTAAACCAATTGCCTTTAAGGCAAACAAATTAACTGAACATACTATTTAGAAAAATTTATTAATATTCTCTTTATAGGTTTGTCCAATGGGTATTTTGTGCTGATCGATTAATACCCTATTGCCCTCTATATATCTAATTTTATTTTTTGAAACAATAAAGGATTTATGAATCCTTAAAAAATCTAATGTTGGTAGCATTTTTTCAAAATCAGAAATTTTTTGGGAACTAATAATCATATCATCCTTTAAATACACTTTAGTAAAATGCCCATAAGCTTCTACAAATAATAAATCTTCAAAATGAATTTGATGATGCTTTTTATCACCTTTTAGAAAAAAGCTGCCCACATCTGGTTTAGTTTCGGTTATCAGGTTTGCCATGCTTTTCTTATTTGGCGAAGCATCTATTGTTTTGTTAATTGCTTTTATAAAACGCTCAAAACTAAATGGTTTAAGCAGATAGTCTGAAATATTAAGTTCGTAACCTTCTAAAGCAAACTCTTTGTAAGCTGTAGTGACGATTATTTTGGGCGGACTGGCTAGTGATTTTAAAAAATCGAAACCGGATAGTTTGGGCATATTGATATCTAAAAATAACAAGTCAACCGCACTTTCATTTAAAACCTGCATAGCTTCAAAGGCATTATAGCAATTTCCTACCTTTACCAAATGGGGCAAATTTTCACCATAGTTTTCAATAATCCGATGTGCGATAGGTTCATCATCAATAATTAAATAGCGTATCATCTGGTTTCTATTTTTAGATTGAATTTATAAACAGAATCTTTAAGTTCAATTTGAATGTTATGCCTATCTGGATATAATAATTTTAAACGCTGTTTTAAATTATCTATTCCAATACCAACGCTTTTATTCACTTCAGTTTCTTCGAAGTTATTTTCTATTTCAAAATCAATTATGCCATTATCAACGCTCATTCGAATATGGATAAATGCATTTTCTGTTAAACTTTCTACGCCATGTTTAAATGCATTTTCTAAAGGAATAATGAATAGTAGTGGTGCAACCTGACAATTCGTAACTTCAGCATAGTTAAAAACAATATCAACAGCTTTTCTATATCGAATTTTATGCAATTCAATGTAATTTTTTAAGTAATCTATTTCATCTTTTAAGGGTACAAGATCTTCCTTGCCCATATAAATGGTATAACGCATCAGGTCAGACAATGTTAAAACAACAGTTGGGGCATCATCAGATTTTTCGATTATTAGTCCATACAAATTGTTTAAAGTATTGAAAAAAAAGTGTGGGTTAATTTGGCTTTTTAATAAGGATAATTCTGCTTTAGCTTTCTTTGATTCTACAGTTTTTAACCATTTCCATTGCTGGTATAACCAGGTTAAAAGCATTACAAAAAAAGGAGCAGTTAAGATGATTTTAATCTCTTTTTCTTGTTGCAGATAAGTATGCTCATCATTGATGTAAACTCTTATATAATAGAAATACCCTAATGCCAAAATGTAAAAACTGACTATAATTAATGCATTTTTCTTGAAATATGAGGCTGCGACAATGGAAAAAAAATATAGACCAATGCCTACCAATCCAACAAAGGTTATCGGATTGTCGGCTATTTTAGAATTTGCATCATTTACGATAATCGCAAAAAAAATTAAAAGCAGTACAGCCAACTTTAAGCTAACTGTTTTATGCTTTTTTAAAAATGAAAAATAGTGGATTGGCAAGGAAATGAGTAACCAACTCATAATAAAACTCAAGGCATTTGACAATATTGCCGAATTGTCTATATAAATTAAATTGAAGTGCAATAAAAAAACAACCAATAACCGATGGATCAGTAACCCATATATAAAGGCCCGGTATTTTTTGAGAAATGCAATCATAAGTCAAAACTAAAGATAATTGCGCTGTTTATTTTACAATAAGCACCAACTCACTCAAAAATAGCGCAAACGATATTCATTTCTACGTCAAACTGATTTGTATGCATAAATCAACTGTATGTGACGGTTACCACTATGTTTATGAAAAAAACTTTTCACCATTTTTTTTGCCCATAAGTTTGTTGAAAAATTACAAAGATGATGAAAACCTATTTTAGAATAATGCTCTTAATGCTAGTTGTTAATAGCCAAGCCGTAATAGCGCAAGACAAAAAAAATGAATTGCAGGCGAAAGAAAAAAATACTGTTATTACTTCTATAAAAACACATTTACAAGAATCATATATTGATGCAGATTTAGCGAAGAAAATGGTAATTGAGCTGGATAAGAATTCGAAGAATTATGATAAAATCACCGATCCTGATGTGTTTTCTAAAACACTAACCGAAGATTTACAACGTATAAGTAAAGACCTACACCTTAAAGTACGATTTGAACCAGAACATATTTTACAAGAAAGGCGTGTTGTTTCGGAAGAAATGAAAATTGAAGCCGGGAAAAAAATGGCTATGCAAATGGCAGAAATTAATTATGGATTTACAGAAGCAAAAATATTAGAGGGAAATATTGGCTATCTGAATTTACGCATGTTTGCAGATATAAAATACGCTGAAGAAACCGCAACAGCTACGATGAATTTTTTAAGCAATACAAATGCAATTATTATCGATCTGCGTACAAATGGAGGTGGTGTCCCCGACATGATGCAATTATTATCCAGTTATTTCTTTGACGAAACACCTGTTTTATTAAGTGATTTTTATGAACGAAAAACTAACACAAAAACCCAACTTTATTCGCTGGTTAAAGTAGCTGGAAAACGAAGTACGAGTAAGCCTATTTACATTTTAACGAGCAAGAAAACATTTTCTGCAGCTGAGGCATTTGCCTACACGTTAAAACATTTAGGTAAAGCAACCGTAGTTGGTGAGGTTACGGGCGGAGGTGCGAACCGAACCAAACGAATTAATTTGAACGATGAGTTTACAATTTCTATGCCGTACATCCAAGCCATTCATCCGGTAACAAAAACCAATTGGGAAGGAAAAGGTGTACATCCAGACATTAAAACAAATGAAAAAACAGCTTTGGTAAATGCTTATGTAGATGCCATTAACAAAACTGCGAAGAGCAATAAGAATATTCTTTTAAATAAAATTGGCTATGCTTTTTTAAAGGAAAAATCAGTTGATAATGCTATTATTGTATTCGAAGAAAATGCAAGATTGTTTCCAGATAATGCAAATACCTGGGATAGTTTAGGTGAAGCCTATTTTATAAACCGCGATAAAGAAAACGCGCTAAAATCATACAAGAAAGCTTTAGCATTAGATCCCAATTCAGAATCAGCAAAAGCAATGATTCAGAAATTAGAAATCATTAAGTAAAAAAGAAGTTAGTTGGCGGCAATTAAAACTAATTGAACAATGAACAAAAACATAATTAAACTTTTAGCACTGGCATTTGTAATATTCTCAAATGCTTGCAACACTAAGAAACCAGAAACAAAAAAGAATAATTCTTCGATAGCCGAAAATCTATACTTTGGGTATAAGCCACCAGGACTAAATCCTGAAGTTTTTGTTCCTAAAAAGAGTACTTCTGAAGATTGGAAACTAGGAAACGAGGACTCTTTGGATATGGAAGAGTTTTACTTCACTTACTCAGGTAATGACCCTTTTCAGCCTGCTGTTGTTGTTTATCGCCAGGAAGAAAATTATTACAGAGCCAGTAAATATACTTTTCAACCCAGTGGTGCTGAAAATAGCAACATCTTATACTCAAGGCATAACTATATTGAACGTACAGATTCTGGTTGGTCAAAGCTAAAAAGCCTGGGCCCAATGTTCGACAGAAAAGATTTGGGCATTATGGTGTTGTCAACATCCGCTAATGGGACTATTGTTTTTGATGATTATAAAACCGATGAAGGAATCCGTATATCAAGGATTAAAGACGGTAAACGTGAAGAACCAAAACTACTCGGCAAGGAGATTAACTCAGGGAAATTGGTCGCCCACCCTTTTATAGCACCTGATGAATCCTACTTAATATGGGATGGCGAACGAGAAGATGGATATGGTAAGTCTGACATTTATATCAGTTTTCAACAGCAAGATGGTTCATGGGGTTCAGCTATTAATATGGGAGATAAGATAAATTCAGAATTAGTAGAAAATGGTGCGAGGTTAACACCTGACGGAAAATATTTGCTTTTTACAAGGTCAGAAGAAAAAGTAAAGGAGGATGGAAGTACATATTGGGAGACTAAAGATTATTGGGTTGACGCTAAAATCATTGAACAGTTAAGACCTCAATAATGATTTCATATAAAATATAATTACCACCAACAGCAGCTACCAAAAAGTGGCGGTTCATTGGTTAAATCAAGCTTTATGCATCTATCAAAGTTTCTGCTTGGTTGACAGTGATTGCTTCGAAATCGCCACCTTCGGGTAGCTGCAAAACGTTTATGGTTTAGTTTTCGTTACTTGCTATGCCCGTAACAGAAACTAATTAGCACTCTAAACTACCAATATTCGAATATCTGAGATATTTACGGCGTTCAAAAATCAAATATTATTATTTCGCATTACTTTGTTTAATTTCATTGACTTTTTTTCAATAAACCTTTTTTCAGCGACCAAAGCATTTAGCCCCGTAATTTTATTGTCTATTTTTATAGCTACAATTTTACCATTAAAAGCTTCCATATCTTTACTGTTTGGAATTTAGAAAATGAGTTGATATATGCGTTTGCGAATGATCTATAATTTCAACTCTTGCGGGCACTATAATTAGCAATTTCATTTGCGTTGCAAATCCGGGTTTCAGAACCGCCTTTCAGACACAAGCTTCCGACTTGCGGATACATTTAAGCGAATTCGCCTGCCCATCTTTGTGTAATTAAAATATTGTAATTATGAAAGTAACATTAATCACTGGAGCTTCAGGCGGAATTGGCGAAGCCATTGCAAATGGGTTCGCACAAAGAAAACAAAACCTGTTGCTTATTGCACGGAATGCTGAAAAGCTTGAAAAACTCTGCAAACAACTGCACGGGCAATTTGGCATTCAGGCCCAGTTTATTGCAGCCGACCTGTCAAAAACCGGAGCTGCGGAAGAGGTCTTTGAGGAAACACAGCAACGTGGATTGGAAGTAGAAATGCTGATTAACAATGCAGGCATCGGATCAGGAGGTGAGTTTTCGGAACTATCCTTACCTTCAGAACTGAATATGCTACAGCTAAATATCATATCCCTGGTAGCGCTCACGCATCTGTTTTTACCTCAAATGCAACAGCGAAAAAAGGGCACTATCGTGAATATAGCCTCTTTGGCTGCCTTTGCACCAGTTCCTTATATGGCAACTTATGCGGCCACCAAGGCATTTGTGCGGTCTTTTACCGAAGCCATCACTCAAGAATGCAAACCCCACAAGGTTCATATATTACTGTTCTGCCCCGGACTAACCAAAACTAATTTTAACAGTGCAGCAGGTATCGACAACGAAAAAGCAGTGGGTTTGAGTGCTGACTATAAAAATGCGCCCACACAAACGCCCCAACAAGTTGCGCAGGAAGCGTTAAATGCATTAGACAGCAGAAAAAATTTCGCTATATCGGGTAAATTGAACCGCCTTACTGTAAAATTGACAGCCATACTACCAAATAGACTGATTACAAGTATTTTTGCGAAAATGTACCGCAAAAAATTAGGGCTATAATGTGTAAATTTGACTAAAACAAGTTTGAATTGAAAGCCGATTACCAAACCATACACATTAAAACGATGTCGCAACAGCACGATCTGCTTGGAATTGCAAAACCTAGGCATCCGCTGTTCAGTATGATACGCTTCGAGGATTTCCCTAAGATCAAGAATAACCAACGCACCAAGATAATAACTGATTTTTACCAGGTTACTTTGAAAAAAGCTTGTCCCTGCAAGATCCAATACGGGCAAAATAGATTTGATTTTGATGAAGGTATCATTTCCTGTTTTGCCCCAAAACAGGTGAGTATTATTGATGAGGATTTTTCTTTTGCTACTGCTGGCTGGCACTTGTCCATTCACCCCAACTTTTTAAGACCTCATCCACTAAGTCAGAAAATAAAAACCTTTGGCTTTTTTGATTATGCTGTTAACGAAGCACTGTTGGTCTCCGAGGAAGAACAAAAGGCACTTGAAAATATATTTGAGTGTATTGAAAAGGAATACCTGCTGCCCATAGACAATTTTAGTCAGGATGTTGTTATTGCTTATGTCGATTTGTTGTTGTCCTACTGTAACCGTTACTATAACAGGCAGTTTATTACCCGAAAAATAAACAGCAGCGAAATGCTAGTTAGGGTAGAGCAAATATTGAATGTCTATTTTGAAAATGCCAATAACAAAGGATTGCCAACAGCAAATGATCTTGCTCAGGAATTAAATCTCTCTACCAAATATTTAAGTGACTGCCTTAAACAAATTACAGGGCAAACCACACAACAACTGATTCATGAAAAACTGATCGAATATGCAAAGGACCTCCTGACCACAACAGAACTTTCCGTGAGTGAAATCGCTTTTCAGTTAGGTTTTGAATATTCTCAATCGTTCAACAGGTTGTTTAAAAATAAAACAAGCAAAACACCAGTTGAATACAGGAAGTCATTTAACTAGCCCAACCATTGCAAGACTGACAAAAGAAAATGTTTTTACCTGTTAACTAGCATCCTATTTCATATCTCCAACTTGCTCAAACAAACCTGTTAAAAAGTGTTGCTTCGCATCTGGCGTCACTTCCCGAAAATACTGAATTAGATCTAACGTAGTTGCATAACGATTTACCTTTTTCGGGTTGTTAAAAGAACGCCAATCAGCCAAAAAGCCATGTAAAGCCTTGTTCACGTTCTCTTCCCCAATTTGTTGCTGCAATTGATACATCGCAATTGCGCCTTTGTTGTAGTAAATATGTTCTTCATTTTCAACCAAGGCCAATGGTAGCTCTTTCTTGCTGGACTTTAACTTAGCTTCGTTGTATTCATCCAATTGGAACTTTAAAAATTGCTGCACTTTTTTCCCGGAATATTTCTCTTTAAGCACCATCATTGCCGAATATTGTGCCAGTGTTTCTAAAATCATATTTTGTCCCTGTACGTTTGCAGCTTCCAGTTGTAAACCCCACCATTGGTGCGCCACCTCATGGGCAGTAACGTAAAATGCCATGTCCACATCTTTTTGATCATCAATGTTCATCACAAAACCAATAGCCTCCGAAAAAGGAATAATGCCAGGTAGCGATTGGGCAAAGGTTCTATACCTTGGAAACTCTACAATACGGAGTTGCTGGTATTGGTAAGGACTGAAATTTTTACTGTAATAATCTAAAGACATTTTCATCGATTCCATCATGCGTTTCAAGTTGTACTCATGCCCTTTTTGGTAATAAATCTCTAAATCAACAGGTTTTTTTACAGTATTTCCCATCGGGATATAAGCATCTCTAATCAGCTGATAATCAGACGATACCATAGGATAAAAATTGATGATTTGTTGATTGGTTTTATAATGAAAATAATTGCGACAATTGGCATTCCATTTTGCCACTAAGTCGCCGGAAGTGAGTGCTGTTTGTGGCGCATCTGTGCTAATGAGAATATCCAGGTTGATGCCATCAGAATCACTTCCACTACGTGCATTTGTCAATTCTCTTATATCATCACGCGTGGCTTTTTGCTTTCTTGGTAGCAGTGCGAAATCTTTTCGATCATCCTCATCCTGCAGTTCATATTTTTTTTGATAACCAAAACCCGGCAATACCGCATTGTCAAAAAAAGTACCGTTATCAACTACATCTATATCAGAGTTATCGGTTTCAAAACCCTTTGATTGCAAGGTTTGTTTAAAATTCATTTTTAGCGTTTGGCCCGGGGCTAAGGCTTGGCTCAATTGGTAAATGGTGTAATGGTATTTTTTATACCTGTTGTTTCTTGTTACAGCACGATCAAAACTTACATCAGTTAATGATACGTTTGATTCGAGGAGCTTTTGCACATGAATTTGCCCAATAGGAACTCGAGATGTATTGGTAAGCAGATATTCACCTTTAATTTGATAGGCTCTCTGTGAAGGAAACAAATCAACTTTTAGCTTTACAGCAGTAATTTTTGGTTGCGGAATATATTCAAATTGCTTCAACGTTTTTTCGTAACCAGCTCTAAAATCGATTTGCTCGCCCTTGGTCCAAAATTCATTTAACACATTTGTATTGTAAAAAATGTAACTTCCAATACAAATGAAGAGCGTGAGACAAACTAAACTGGAAACCCTCAATGGTTTTCCTATTTGTTTTAATCCGATTTTCCATCTTCTGATCAACCTCGTTTCGTTTCCTTTTGCCATCAAGATACTCGCAAAAATCAAGAGCAGCACACCAAACAATACCCAATAATTTTTTACCCAAATGTAGGCCGTTAAAAAGTGACCATAACCATTCATATCAGAATAGCTGGCCAGTGCCTGTCCGCCAAAGTTAAGTAAGGCATGTTCTAAACCAAATACGCCAATAGCCACGTTGATGATGGCAAAGGCGATGGTGGCGAGCGTCCCCATAAATTTGTTACCCGTAAGTGCCTGAAAGAATATGGCCGCAAATGTGTATAAGGCCAGAAATGGGAATAGCTCTAAGAAAAATCCGAAGAAATAGACATCCAATTCGTAATGATAGTAGCCGTTAAATGTTTGAAAAAGCACACCAGCAGCAATGAGCGAAAGCATCACAATGGCATAAATGAGCAGTAATCCCATAAATCTGCTGCTCAGATTAACAAAACCAGAGAGCGGTGTAGCATCATGAATGAGATTAAGATTTACATCTTTTTCCTTCCACATGATTTCGCCAGCATAAAAAACTAAAATGATCATAAAGAAGTAAATGGACATCTCCCGCAATTCTTCGATAATAAAATACGTGGTTGGATAACTATCTACGCCATAAGAAGTGCCTAAACTTACCGAATTAACCGAAATAACAACGAAACAACACGAAATAATGGCCCAAAACGATTTGAGTTTAAGAATTGACAAGCTATGAAACCAGGTGTTCAGCAATAGCTGGGTAAATTGTGCCTTTAAATGATAAACAGGTGTAACCGATGGTAGGTTCTTAGCAAAGATAACCGGCATGGTTTTAACTTTTTGTTGTTGCTTTTTATTGGAAACCTTTTCGTTTACGACTATTAATTTAAACTTGATGTAGCCAATCGTCAAAGCTAAAATGCCCAAACCCAGCCAGAAAAATTTGTTGAGTAGCATAATACCTGATACAGGAATAAGTGAGGTATTTCTATCTGTTACGCTCCAGCCATTAGTTGCTTGAGTTAAGGTAGTGAGTGAAAAGGGATCAAACAAAGCCTGTAAAGCTTCATTCGTAATTCCTTTGGTAATCATAAACAATACAAAAATGACCACACCTTGCGTATACACAACCATTAAATTCTTAGTGAGTGCACCAGTCGCAAAAAACACCGCAGCACCAAAAAACAACGTAGGCAAAACCACCCATATAAAGGGCTGCAGGTAATTAATAAATTCAAAAGGGAAAAATTCGTTGGGCTTGTTCCAAGGTAGAAATTCTCCTATCATCATTCCCCAAAACACAGCACTAAAAATAAAAAGTAATATCACAAAAGCCCCTAAGAAACGACCCAGCAGGTAATCTCTTTTAGCGATTGGATTAACATAGATGAGCGAAGTAACATCGTACTGAAAATCACGCAGTACCGGAACACCCATAATCATCGAAGCAATAATCATCGATAATCCGGTAATTGCACCCATTGTTTTGGCAATCACCAATGGCGCATTCTTCTTTACCAATCCTAAATCTATGCCCTGAAAAACAAACTCCACGCCTACTGCCGAGAACAAAAATAGCAGCAGAAAGAAGAAATAAGTTTCAGGTCGCTTTAATCTGTATTTAATTTCAAAGATGAAAAATTCGTAAAACATAAGTTTGTAGGTTAAGCGTTAAAAATTTGAGACATATAAACATCTTCCAAATTGGCATCAATAAGTTTGAAGCCAGGTCCCGGATGTGTATCACTCAGCACATGAACTATCTGGTTTCCCAAATACAGTCGATCACTGATCAGCTGGTATTCTTTTTTGTATTGTTCCAATTCGTTTTTATGTATCATTTTCTCATACAATCGCCCCTGCAAGTTTTCCATAATTTGTACGGGATTGCCCTGAACAAGTACCTTTCCTTTGTTAATAATGGCCATCCGGGAGCACAGTTCTTTTACATCATCAACAATATGTGTAGAAAGAATTACAATGGTATTTTCGCCCACCTCACTTAATAGATTGTAAAAACGGTTGCGTTCAACAGGATCCAGGCCTGCTGTTGGCTCATCTACCATCAGTAACCTGGGGTTGTTTAGCAATGCCTGGGCAATGCCAAAACGTTGTTTCATACCTCCGGAAAACCCGCCCAATTTTTGTTTTCGCACTTCATATAGGTTTACCTTATGTAGTAGCGCCTGTACCATTTCTTTACGCTCTTTGTTATTCAAAATCCCCTTCAGCACCGCTAAATGGTTTAATAAGAGCTCGGCAGATAATGCCGGATAGACTCCAAATTGTTGCGGCAGATAACCTAAGACCTTTTTTAATTCGTTAGGCTGTGCTAAAACATCGATACCACCTAGCGTGATACTGCCAGAATCAGCTGCCTGTAAAGTGGCTATGGTACGCATCAAGGTAGATTTACCTGCGCCATTTGGCCCCAGTAAGCCATACATCCCTATGGGTATTTGCAATGATATATCTTGAAGTGCTTTTACACCGTTTTTGTATGTTTTAGAAAGATTGCTAATAATGAGCTCTTGCATAATTGATTAAATTTTGAGCCAATATTATGCGCAATAAAATCGATAAAAGAACAACTGGGATAGATGAATGGCGTGGGGGTTTGAAAAGCCAGTACTGAGGGACAAAAGCACTTTGCCACTAGTAATCGTGCATTCATCACACCATGAGATATGTCTGCAACAATTCTATTTACCACCTCAATTATTATGTAGTTTTGTAAAATGACTTTACGCCAAAAACTAGTTAATAAGCAATTTATTAAAAAGCTAGTGCCTTACTTTTTCCTCGTTACCACGCTGTTAATTGTGGTGTTTAACGATTTTTTTGGAAAAGAAGAAGATTATCACATTTACATTTTACTGTTTTTCATATCGATGATTGTCTGGATGATCCGCTGGTTAGTTATTCAGATCAAAATCATATTGCGCCTAAAAAAAGATAAAACCCAGGCCGAATTAATGCACCTGAAAAGTCAGGTTAATCCGCACTTTTTTTTCAATACCTTAAATAATTTATACGGATTAGTAGAACTAAACCCTGCTAAAGCGCAACTGTTAATCCTTAAATTATCAGACATGATGCGCTACAGCATTTACGAAGGACAAAAGGATTGGGTTAGCCTGGCGGATGAAATTACCTACCTTGAAAACTACATGGATTTGCATAAAATGAGGTATCACAAGACTATTGATATTCGCTTTGACGTAGATGTAGAAGACCCGGGCATTAAAATTATGCCATTGTTATTGATTATTATGGTTGAAAATGCCTTTAAGCATGGGGTAGAAAGACTTAGAAAAGGAGCATTTGTTTACATTCGTTTAAAAGCTGGCTTAAGCTACATCGATTTCGAAATAGAAAATAATTTTGATTCCGAAGAAAAGTCTGCGAGTGGAGGTATTGGTTTGAATAATTTGAAAAAACGACTAGAATTAGTTTATTTGAACAAACATGAATTGGAAATAGCTAACCATGCAGCTATTTACAAAATTAGATTGAAACTTATTTTATGAGTATGAGATACATTATAGTAGACGACGAATCGATTGCTCACGAGATCATCAAAAAATATTGTTCGTTGTTGCCCAATATGCAATTAATGCAAGACTGCTATGATGCCATCGAAGCCATTGAATACCTCAGTATGCATACAGTAGATTTAATTTTCCTGGACTTGAATATGCCTAAATTACAGGGTTTTGATTTTTTAAAAACACTTCCCAATTTACCAAAAGTAATCGTGACCACAGCTTACAAAGAACACGCTTTAGAGGGTTATGAACTAAACATTGTTGATTACTTATTGAAACCCTTTTCGTTCGAACGTTTTTTGAAGGCGGTTAACAAGGCACGGGTCGATACTCCCAAAACACTATCCAACATTCAAAATGCTGTCAGCAATGCAAAGCAGGAAAGAATTTTTCTCCGTTCAGATAACAAACATATACAAATTGTAATTGATGATATCTTGTTTGTTGAATCTTCGGGCAACTATATAAAAATTGTGCTCAAAGAAGAAATTATTACCACGCGTGGAAAACTAGCTTCCATCTCGGAGCTCATGCCTGTTGATAGTTTTGTTCAGGTACACAGATCTTTTATGGTAGTTCCAAAACACATCAAGCGTATAGAGGGAAATCAGTTATTTATTGATAACTACACGGTACCCATTGGAAAGCTTTTTAAAGCACAGGTAGATATTCTTTTAAAGAAATAAGGCTTAACCCTTGATTTTAATGATGCCCATCCGGTATAGGTCCAATGCTTGTTGTAAAATGATTTCAATTGTATGTATGGGCAAATCTATATGAGGATTAATTCTGAAAATCTTCATTCGGGAACGTTCGCCTTTTTCCAATTCGGGGTGGTCAAGAAATTTCCCTTCTACTAAAAGCAGATAAGGTTCGTCCGTTTTTTTATCTGTCCACAAATAGCAAAGCATTTTTTTCTTATAACAGAAGCAGGGCATACCCCACTTCTGCGTTTCAGTAATATTTGTGTCTTGTTTAAGAATAATATTGCGTAATGCAAGTAAACAACTCTTATTTGGCTCCTCTTTATTCAGATAAAAGTTATGAAGTTGATCCATCATCTTGCTCTATTTTACTGCAATCAAAAAATCTATCTCTGCTGCTGCCGGGTTTTGTGCTTTCTCACCAAACACCTCAAAGTCGGCAGTGAATACCCTTTCCAAATTCATTTGCCAAATTTCCAACCATTTATTGATAATCAACCCTTTCATTAAATCTCCCTTAGCAGATAGTTTTATATAGTGTCCGCCGTCAAACGATTTGCCTACCATTCCCTCAGGTATAGTTTCTAAGCTAGTTACTTTGCAACCCAATATGGTAGTATAAGGCTTTGTATGGTCACTTTCGTAATCCGTATATATCGAATATATGGTGTTGTCAATTTTGTTTGGAATTGCCTCCAAAATTTTGTCGTTCATAAATTTGTGCCACAAATCTGCAATATCTTTTCCAGCCTGGTTGTTTTCATTCGTGGTTCTTACCGAAATACCGATTACTTTAAAAGGCTCAATGTCTATTCTGTCCATTTTTAACTATTTTTTGTTAAGCCACGAAATTAAAAATGGATAGAGACAACCCTATGTCAGGGGTTGCAAAGAATATTTTTCTTTGCAGATTTCAAAATATTCTTGCAAGGTCATTTGATGTGGTTCAAACTTTTCGTTGAGTATCGTAAAATCTTGAATTCTATCCAGGCGAAAAGACCTGAAGTCTTGTCTTAAAAGGCAAAAACCAATAAGTAACCAATTTTCTTGTGTGCTGTAAACAGCAAAAGGTTCAATGTTTCTTTCTGTTGTTTGGCCATTATCATACGAATGATATCTTATTTTAATCAGATTAAAATTTGTCAAAGCCAATTGGATTGCTGACAAATAATCGCTTGTCCGGTTGTTGCCTGAGTTTTGCCTGAATACAATTCGGTTGGAAAGCCAGTTTACTTTGTCTTTGGTGTTGTTGCGTAAAACAGATTTTATCTTGTTAATCGCTTCTGAATATTCTTTTACAAAAGAAGCGTCTTTATTTTTTAGGATCAGTTGTTCAGCCGTAATCAATGCATTCGCTTCACTTTCGGTAAACATTACTGGCGGAATTCGATAACCTTCCATTAAGGTGTAGCCTTTACCCTCGTCTGTTAAAACAGGAACACCAGCGTGCTGCAATGCTTTTATGTCTCGATAAATTGTCCTGACACTTACCGAAAATTTGTTGGCCAATTCCGAAGCTGTCAAAAGTCGTTTCGTTTGCAATTGGATCAGAATTGCAGTCAGTCTGGAAAGTCGTTTGGTGTCATTTTCTATCATTGTTTGATAATTAAATCTTTTCCAACATAAATGTTATCAGATTCAAATTTAAATAATAAATGCGCTAATAATTTATAGGAAAACAGGATAATTGCTTTTAAAAAGCTGGCTATTTGGTATAATCAGGTAGAAGCCGCCGGATTCAAATTCTTTAACAAGATTTCAAGAACAATCCAGAACAACTACGAAACGATATTAAAATACTTTACAAATAGAAGCACAAATGCATCTGCTGAATCTTTCAACGCTAAAATAAAAGCATTTAGAACACAGTTCAGGGGTGTGAGAAATGTAAAATTCTTCTTATTCAGATTAGCTAAAATTTATGCCTAGAATTAATCCCCAACTTTTTTGCTTGATCCCAAAATGGGGCTCGAACCAAAAATTGGCTTCAATCCTTTCTATTCAATGATTTGAAAAAGATCTAAAAATAAAAAAGCCCTTTAAGATATCTTAAAGGGCCTTCGGGTGGAATATGGTACAAATTTCAACGCTGTTTGTGGCTGATTTGAAGCGGTTGACCGATTTAGAAAGAAAAATGGATGAAATGGACGAGATTGGAAAGTTATTAAAGCGCTAAACAATTTTTGTCCACTAAAATGATTTTCATATGGGTTGAATTCATCACTACTAGTGACGTCATAACATCACTAGTAGTTTATTTTTTCAAAAGCTCAAATAGCTCGATATTGATATATATGGTTTCCTTCCAGACTTTTTTAGAATGCAATATTCCGATCTTTTCTAATCCGTTAAGGTATTTAGAAGCTGTTATCCTTGAAACATTAAGTCGATCGATAACAAATTCTATTTTACAGTATGGTTGTTCAAATAACAACTCTAATAAGTCCTTATTATATAGCTTAGATGCTTCTTCCTTTATTTTATTCTGTAATTTTGAAAAGAGCTGATTGATTGATTTAATCTGATCAGTGGTTTGTTTAGAAGTTTCCTCGATAGCTTTTAGGATAAATAATATCCATTCCTCCCAATTATCCTTGGTCTTAACTTCTCCAAGTAATCTATAATAATCAGGTTTATGTTTTATGATATAATCACTTAAATAAAGTACAGGACTATCTAAAAGCCCGTGCAGGCACAAATAAAGAACATTAATAATTCTTCCCGTCCTACCGTTACCATCATAAAATGGGTGTATGCTTTCAAACTGGTAATGTTGAACCGCTAGTTTAATCAATGGAGAAAGTACATCACTTTCGTTTATATACTCCTCTAAGTTTTTCATTAATGTAAGGATTGTATCATAATCATCGGGTGGAGTGTAAATAACTTCACCAGTAATCGCATTTTTTAATGAGGTTCCAGGCAATTTTCTTAGTCCTGCTTTGTTCTCTTCCAGTATTTCCTGTATAGCCAATACTCCGTTTGTATTCAAAAATCCTTTTTGAACGATCATTTTAAACCCGGCGAGCATAGCTTCCCTATAGCGTAGAACCTCCTTCGTAGCATGATCTATCTGCGGGCCACTTGCAGATAATGCTTGATAGAGCTTATCATGGGTTGTAATTACATTCTCAATTTCAGAACTCATACGAGCTTCTTTAAGTATTACAGCGTTCAGAAGTATAGAAGAATTAGGGAGTGTATAGGCTAGTCCTTTTAATTCCGAAAGGGCTATTGAAGATTGAACGACTTGTCTTAAAACAGGAATGGTCTCCACTTTAATTTGATCAGGAGGCAATGGCGGCAATTCATTAAAAGGTACATCACTTCTCAATTTGGCCAATTTCTTCATGCAAAGTTTTTATATCCGAGACTTTTATCATGTAAATATAATTTAATTTTCTATACATGACAACTTAATCATGCAAAGATTATTTACATGACGTTTTGAAGATTATAAAAGATACTGATCGATCGACCCCATAGATAGCGTGCGGAAGAAGGGACTCGAACCCTATAAACAAAAAAAGCAGCCTTTTCAGGCTGCTTCTCAAAACTAGGGGTCATTTATGGTACAAACTTCAACCCGTTTTATTGGTGATTTGAAGCGGTTGGCGGATTTGAAAAGAAAAATGGATGAGCTTGGAACGCTGCTAAAAAGTTAAACTATTTTAGTCCACGAAAATGATTTTATATCGTCTGAAATTCATCACTACTAGGGATGTTATATCATCCCTAGTAGTATCCCGACAATTGGAATTTTGTTTCGTTAATAATAACTTTATATAAGCTTCTTGCAGCATGACCAGTTATCCCACTGAACCTAAGTTCATCTAGTAGTCTGATGAATAAGTTATTTTTTCTTTTCTTACATTTTCAGGAATTCCGCTAGTTTTCCTTGTTTTTTGCTGTTAATATTTCAATGAAATTTACCAATATAATATTACAACTGCTCCACTGAAAACACCGTTGTGCTTCTCCATAGCAAATATTACATTTAAGAAAATTAGCCACAAAATTTCTACTTCCTTCCTTTTGACCCTAAAAGTTCTTCAAGCTTTTTATATAAATCTGCTCCACGAAGGCTTTTACCAACGATTTTCCCTGTTGGGTCTACCAGGAAGTTTTGGGGAATTCCACGAATATTGTATTGCTTGGCAACTGCATTGTTCCAAAATTTCAAATCAGAAACTTGTGTCCAGGTTAAGCCATCGGCAGCAATAGCAGCAAGCCATGCATCTTTTTTACCAGGTTTATCTAGCGATATCCCTAATACAGTGAAGTTTTTATCTTTAAACGCGTTGTAAGCCTTAACCACATCAGGATTTTCTGCGCGACAAGGTCCACACCAGGAAGCCCAGAAGTCAATCAACACATATTTACCTTTGAAATCCGACAGTTTTACTGGTTTATCATTTACGTCATTCTGTATAAAATCGGGAGCCATAGCTCCTGTAGATGTCGCTCTGCTGCGATCCATAGACTTCATAAAACTTACACCCTCTGCACTTGCACGCAATGCAGGCGAAAGCCCCATAAATAAGGGTTCTACTTTAGTAAGATCAAACTCGTACCCGGCAACCTCTGGTAAGGCCTCCAGGCTAAAATAAGAGTCCGGGTTCTTTTTAATGAATGCGGTTTGAGCTGCCCGTTTTTCGTCAGAAATTTCAGAAAATCTCTCTTCTAGTCCTGGCCTAAAACCAGGATCTTTTTTCCTATCCGGAGACGCAGTCTTCCATTCTTCAGTCAAAGCTTGAATTGCTTTTTCTTGAGCAGCAAAATTTGAGATATATTTAAGATATTCATCGTTCAGCTTAGAACCGGAAATCGTTGCATTTTTAACGGAATCTGCACCTGCAAGCACGATGTTTCCTTTTTCGAGATATAGATTTATTGCATCAACGCTATGGTCGATGCTTCCTAATCCTTTCCCAGCATGATCAAGGATCACCTGCGCTTGCACCGGCCGAGCAAGGATTCCTTTAAATAGAAAGGTGCCGCTTTTTACTTCAGCAGAATCTGTTAACACTGTTGGCACCATCTGGAGCATAAATTAAATAGGCCTTTGAAGCAATGCCTAGTGGTTTTACTTTACCTGCTATAGTGTATCCGCCACTTTGAGCCCAACCCAGCGCGGGTAGAAGTATTAAAGCAGAAATTATTAATTTTTTCATGTTATTTTGGTTTTAATTTAACTAGTTTCTTGGTACTTGGAAGACCACTACAGCATCATTCGGACTAACAGTACTAGCAGTTCCGTTATTGTCTGCCGCAATCCTCGTCATCGGTAAGCCATTGCGGAAGTAATCGTAACTTCCATGCCCTTCAAAGGCCAGCTCCATCCGTCTCTCTTTCAGTACTGCAGCAAGTATGCTGGAATTCGTCAAATTATCAATATCAGCACCAGACAGGCCAGCCCTGCTATGCACGGCTTTCAGGTCCGCCCTCGCCTTTACAAAATCATTGAGTTTTGCAGATGCCTCTGCCCGGTTCAGATAGAGCTCAGCCAATCGCACATAAATCATTGGTGCATAAGTATACTCATCGTAATTGTTGCACAGGTATTTGGTAGTTTCCACAAAACCAGAAACCTCATTCATCTTCAGGAATGTCTTACGTAAGTCGTTATCTGCCAGTAGAGATTTAAACTCTGCTGACGGAATCAACAGACCACCAATATCATAATCCGGATCATAATGAAAAAGTCCCCCTGTAGAACCACCAGCGTTGCTATTGTCATAAGCCCAGATGATTTCCTTGTTAGCCGAAAACACAACTCTATTTAATTATTCTCTGACGAAAGCCTAACTGCGGGCTAACAGTTAAACGATCCTAATACCCAATCCTTTCCCGTTCTTTTGTCAAAAAGCGCTATTAGATGGCACCCATTTCGAAAAGCTGAACGCACACAATTCAACTGCTTCGTCACACTAAGCTAACAAAGACATCGTTTTAGCTTTAAACATTTTTAACTCAAACAACCTCTAAACTTAAGCGAACGAACCTGAGTGTAAGGGAGATTTTTAGTGGAATTAGCGTATTTTATCATATATTCGTCTTGGCACGAAATAGTCTGCTACTAAGTTGCAACCATCTTCTAGCGACAAGACTTTGGCAGAACTCATAACACATTACAGTACATTCAAAAATGATATGAGCAAAAAAAATTATTTGATTTTAGGTGGAATAGTATTAATTATAGCCATTTATTACACCATTACATATGTATTAGGTGGAATAAGTAACATGGGAAATCCTACTGGAGGAAGAAATTCAGAGAATCCATTTTTTATTACTAATGAACAAATAACTGTTAAGAAGATTCTAGTACCAAAAGGCACAAAATTGATTTATGAGCATTTTTTTAAAGAAGGCCAACAAGAGAAGTTAATGAATGAAAATAAACTAATTATGATTGAATTGCCAGAAGGGAAAACAATAGATTGGGGTGGGGTTCCAGTTTATAGAATTGTAAAATTTGCCAATCCTGAAATGCGCGGATTTTCTATTTCTACCAATTTTGATAAATTAACAAACTACAAAAAAACGAAATTTTCTAGAATGCTCGAAAGCGCTGGTTGTATTGACGATTTAGGTATTACAGTAAAAAACATTGGCGATTGGTCTTGCAATAGTAATAATATTACTGAAGTTGACGATTGTGGAGTAAATGCTTTTATTGACATAGATGATGAAAAAAACACAAAAAAACAACAACTTCCTGTTGAACTATATAAAGAACTAAAAAAATAGATAAATAAAAACTACTGCTAAAATCGGTTTGTTCATGTGGTGGGTTAAGTAATAAAATAAGTTTATTACTTATTAAAATTTAGTGATGATTGAAAGTTTAGGCTTTCTAATCTGCCAAATCTCCAAGTCCACAATGGTTAGCAGTAATTTCAGGAACGACTAAAAATAATACAAAATGAAACAAGATTTAAAAAAACACATTTTAATTAGAACTGCATTTGGGATTATTCCCATTTTAATTCTTGCTAGTTTAATTTTTTTTCCTGATACCCAAAGTGGAAATAGTGGCATTGGAATAAATGAATCTCTTTTTTTAGCATTTATTTTATTGATAGTACTTGGGATTTTTCTATTGATTGAAATGTTTAAATTATTTAGTAATGATAAAGTAAAATATGCTGTTTCTAATATCGGAATAATAATTTTTATAGGAATATTATATATCACAGAACTATACCTAAACCATTTTTTAAATTAATAAGTAATTATTACAATAAAAAGCGAAAAAAATTTCACCATTAAAAAAACAGAATTGAAAACAATCAAAATAATGCTGCTTATTTTTATGATTTCATTATCCAGTTGTTATTCGACTAAAAAATTGATTCGTGAAAATAATTTTAAAATTTCTGATTTTGACAAGAATAAATTTAACGGCATTTACAGTAATGGGTTAAAAGATAGTTTGCCAAAAAAATTGTGGACAACACTTAAATCAAGTTACAGCGATAAACCAACGACACTAAACCAAGAAAATCATAACGTTAAACTAACTTTATTGGACAATGAGAACATCAATATAAAATTATTGAATGAGACAGATGAAAACGTAATTGAAGAATTTAATCTAAAAGGAAAAATTAAAGATAATTTTTTTTCAATCGACAAAAAACAAACTTTATACCCATTTTTTCCCATATTTTATCTAAACAATGAAACTAAAACAATTATTGGAAATGATTGCAATGGAAATTTAATTTTGGTTACCGGAAAGGTAAACGAAGCCATAATTTTTATTTTTTCAGGTGGAAACAGAAGTGTAGATAACGACCAATTCAAGCGGGTAGAAAAAAAATAGTAACTGATTAAAAAGTAAGACAATGAATTATTATTTACAACAACCAAAACGAAATTCAGATTAAAGAAACAATTGATGAAACAACTTTTAATACTACTTAATATGCCATTTATAATGTCGTGTAATGGACAAGAAAAAACAGATTGTATACCCATTAAAGGAAAATCACATATTAAAATTGAGAACATAACATTTTATGACTTTTCTGGATCCAAACCTGAAAGAACCTATACATTTGGAGAAGATAAAATCAATGAATATGACAAAAAAGAGAATCTTATAAAAGAATCAATTGTTTTAAATATAAAAGAAAAAGACACTGCAATTGTAGTAAACGAATTTTTTTATAAAAATGACGTTTTGATAAAAAATAATGGTTTTAGCGCATTAAGAGGCGGTGCAAAAAACAAAGAGTGGAATTATGAATATGATGCTAACAATAAACGTAAAAAAGAAATTTTCAAAGCCATAGAAGATGATAAAGAAATCTTAAATAAAACCTGTTTTTATGTGGACTACTCTTATGAAAAGAATAAAGAAATACAACAGATTTTCCGTTATAATGAAGATAGCAAAACATTCACTTTTTCACATCGTCAAGAAAACACATTAAATAAAAATAATAAAGTAACCGAAGAGATTTATATAGATAATGAAAATAAAATTTATACAAAAATAAAATTTGAATACAACTCTAAAAATCAACTGGTAAGAGAATTCAAAAATGATATTTACACGGATGGTTACGAATTTTTTTATGAATATAATGAAAATGGAGATTTAACAAAAAGGACAGGTATTTCAATTTCTGATGAAATTAAAAAAGAAATAAAATTAATAACATACAAATACGACTGTAACAACAATTGGATAGAAAAAACAGAAGAAAACAACAAAATTTCAACTGATCGTAAATCAACCAGAGAATCTAAAAATTTAATCAAAAGAACAATAACTTATTATTAGAAAAAAACTCTAGAAACAACTTGCAATCAAACTAGCGAATTTCTGCAAATCTTAAGATCGCTTATTTTTTCAAGAAAAGAACTCGTGAAAGTGCAATACCAACTGATTGAGTGCCTCATCGTAAAAGGCAATGCGCAATTGTTCTCCCACCTGCAAAGGCAAGCGTTGTAGTAACTGCGGTGACAACGGCAAACAAAAAACAACAGGCAAACCGTTCAGTAAGGCAAATTCACCAGTTATGGGAAAACTGCAAACCTGCTCGATCTGTTCGCCCATCTTAGGGGGCAAGGCCCCGCTCGATTCCTAGCGCTCCGAAGCGTACCCTGTTCCCAAACCGTCGGTGCCAAAAAGGCATCCGATACTATGATCCTCCCAGTCCATCGTAAACACAACACAAGTCTACGCCTCACACGTTATCATCGTCTTTACCTAACCTCCCTCGATACCTGCTGCAATATAGTTATCAGTTTTTCAATACTTATAGGCTTGGAAATATAATGATCCATTCCCGCTGCCAGACACAACACCGCATCTTCAGCCATAGCGTTTGCTGTCATCGCCAAGATGATTACCCGGTGTTTTTGTTCCCTGCGAATTTGCCTAGTGGCTTCTATCCCGTCCATATCCGGCATTTGAATGTCCATTAAAATCAAATCAACCCGCTGATTGTCCAAGAGCTCCAAAACTTGCAGGCCTGTGGCTACCAGCCGTGATTTTAGACATCAAACCAATAGCGCAAGAGGCAATTGACGGCTTACGGCAATTGGACAAATTTTATGAAAATGCGGGCGTAGAGGGCAAAAGATACCTAGTAGGGAGTTATATCCAGAAAAATTGACCTATTCTGAGGGGGATGTCGAACAACAAAGATGAACGAAGCGGCAGAGCTTATCTACCTGAAAAACAAAGAATTACATGCTAAAAAAAGGGGCAAAATCTGTTTTAAAGACTTTGCCCCATAAAGGGTGGCTGATGGGGCTCGAACCCACGACCCTCGGCACCACAAACCAATACTCTAACCAACTGAGCTACAACCACCGTATTTTTTAGTGTCACAAAAGTACAACTTTTAATATTCGTTGCAAATATTTTTTTCAAAGTTTTTACAACAAATTTTTAATTCCTTAACATTCAATTATTTGAAATTGAAAAAAAATTTCATCAGCAGATAAAACAAGCTATTTTAAACCTAAAAACATAACTTTACAGCGTTTATGATCGAAATTTATACAGACGGAGCAGCTAGCGGTAACCCCGGACCAGGTGGTTGGGGTACAATTTTAAGAGCAGGACAACACTACAAAGAATTAAGTGGTGGCTTTAGAATGACCACAAATAACCGCATGGAACTATTGGCTGTAATAAAAGGATTAGAAGCGTTAAAAAGCTTAAATCAACAGGTAACCGTTTACTCCGATTCAAAATATGTGGTAGATGCAGTGGAGAAGAAATGGGTTTTCGGCTGGGTGAGCAAAGGTTTTAAAGACAAAAAAAATAAAGACCTATGGATGCGTTTCCTTGAATTATATAAACTTCATAAAGTTAAATTCATCTGGATTAAAGGTCACAACGATCATCCGGAGAATGAGCGTTGCGACCGTTTAGCTGTTTTTGCTTCGCAAGACAAGCAAAATTTAGCGATTGATACTTTTTTTGAGGTAGAAAGAAGTAAAGCACAGCTTTAATCCAATCCACCGATAATATTTAAATCTTCCAGTTTAGCATCTACTTTAGCCTCAACAGAGATCGATTTTGCCGTGTATAGCAACATCATTTCTTCGGCTTTTTCGACCATTTTTTTTGATCCGATAAAAATCGGAACCCTTTGATGCAGTTCAGTTGGGTTAATCTCGAGGATCCGCTCAAAACCTGTACTGGCCTTGCCCCCAGCCTGTTCAATTATAAAAGCCATTGGATTACATTCGTATAGCAACCTTAATTTTCCATTTGGCGAACGTGAGGTTGTAGGGTAAATATAAATCCCGCCTTTAATTAAATTCCGGTGAATATCGCCTACCATTGATCCGATGTAACGGGATGTGTATGGCCGTTTGGTCGCCTCATCTTCTACCTGGCAGTATTTAATATACTTTTTAACCCCATCAGGAAAATGCACATAATTACCTTCATTTAACGAGTACATATAGCCCGTTTCCGGTATTTTCATCTGCGGGTGCGAAAGGCAAAACTCGCCGATTGATGGGTCTAACGTAAAACCATTAACACCTTTTCCGGTGGTGTACACCAGCATGGTTGATGAGCCATAAATAATATAACCGGCAGCAACCTGTTGTGTACCTTTTTGCAATACATCTTCCAAACTGGCCCTCCCCTCAAGCGATTTCCTTCTGTAAATGGAAAAAATAGTGCCAACTGCTACATTCACATCCGTGTTTGAAGAGCCATCTAATGGATCGATACAAACAATATATTTGGCATTCTGCGAAACCGGCGATTCAATATGAATAATCTCGTCTTCTTCTTCAGTTGCCACTATACAGCATTCACCACCACTGGTTAGTGCAGCAATAAACTGCTTATCAGCATAAACATCTAATTTTTTCTGTTCTTCTCCCTGGATATTCGTAGTGCCCATATCGCCAAGAATATCAACCAAACCTGCCTTATTTATTTCCCGATTTACGATTTTTGCGGCAATACCAATGTCTCTTAGCAGCCTGGAGAGTTCGCCTTTGGCATAAGGAAAATCTGCCTGTTTTTCTATAATAAATTGTCCTAGTGTTTTAACGCCACAAACCATACTTAGTGTACATTTTACATTATCTACCCGATAACTCTATGACCTCTAAGGTATGAATATTTTCATCAGTAATGCAAAATCTAATCAGGGTTCTCACCTTGTGCCAGCCATGTTTACCTGCTGCACCGGGGTTTATATGCAAACATTTTATTTTTTCGTCATACATCACTTTCAAAATATGCGAGTGCCCGGTAATAAATAATTTAGGATGGTTAGTGTATATTTCCGGCTTTACAAAAGAAGAATATCTACCCGGATAGCCACCAATATGCGTCATCCATACATCTACACTTTCGCAGCTAAATCGATTTTGCTCAGGAAACTCCGCTCTGATCGTACCATCGTCTATATTTCCGAACACCCCACGCAAAGGCTTAAACGCGGCTAAAGGTTCGGCTACATTGGGGCCAAAATCTCCGGCATGCCAAATTTCGTCCACCCCATCAAAGTGTTTAAAAACCGCATCATCTAAAAAACCGTGTGTATCAGAAATTAATCCTATTTTTTTCATGATGTAAAGTTAATATCCATTGTGTTTTACACTTTTATTTGCGGGTAAATTATTTTTCGTCCTTTTAAAAACAGCTATAAAAAAGAAGCTTTTTAGCTTAAACGGTAAACAAATCCCAATAAATCATCATTTTTCATTATAGGATATTATCATCGCGAAGAGATCATAATCAAGTCCGATGATCTGGTTGTTCTTCTAGTTTTGTCTTAACTGTTTAAATGTTCCGTTGGGTTGTATAAATGAAACGGACGAAGCTTTTGATATGCCCTCTTTTTTCTCGAATTTTAAACTAAAGCCTTTTAGATTTTTAAAATTAAAAGTATCATTTCCTACCGAAATGGTTTCATATTCTGGCTGACCAGGCACTGAAACAAATAAAATTTTGCCTTTTAAATACACCTTAGCCATCCCCTTTTCGCCGTAAGTACCGGTATAACTTTCTAAGTCTGCAGCACTCAACTCAACAGTTCTTGGTTTGTATATAAACATGATTGGTTTCATTGCCCTCTCAAGCGGAATACTGATCCCTTCAATTTTGCCGTCTTGTCCGCTGATAAAATTAAAACGCAAATCACTTTCTGCAGTATCAATCTTCCCTTTTTTATCGATACCGCTGATACTGAACACATCATAATGATAGTGCCTAAGCAAAAGTTTCTCTTTTCCCATCATAGCAAAAAGTGTATCGTTTTTAAACGATACATTGATTACACCATAAGCAGGATTATCAAAAAGCCCATCGTAATCTTTTAAAGGATGTGAAGGTTTGGTATTTAAAACGTGGGCACTTTCAGCTGTTTTTTTAGCTGCCTTCTCCCTTTCTTTCGCTTCTGCTTTAGCTTTAGTAACCCTCCCATTCCAATCGATAGTTTTCAATCCTAACACCCTATCGGCAATACTGCTGTATACGATTTCCGGAACACCTGAGGTGTTTTGATTGGTTAAAACTACAATACCCAAATTATCGGTCGGAAAAAAGGATACACTAGCCGAGAAACCATTAATATTACCCCCATGCTCTACCATATAATGACCTCGGTAGGAGTTGATCATCCAGCCAAAACCATAAGTAGACAGGTAAATATCATTGTCCTTTGCCGGCAGACCTCCATCTCTTACCATTTGAGAGCTTGCGGCCTCTCTAATATAAGAAACGGGTAAAATTTCTTTTCCCTTATAAGTCCCGCCGTTAATCCACACTTTTAACCAATGCGTCATATCGTTTACACTACTATTGATGCTTCCGGCTGGCCCCATTCCATCTATATTAAAATAATCGATCTTTTCAATAGCACCTTTATCATTTATGGTATAGGGTAAAGAAGCATCATTATCCTTTTCGAATTCAAAAATATTAGTATTGGAACGGTTCATCTCCAAAGGATCGAAAAACTTTTCTTTAATGTTCTGCTCCCAGGTTTTTCCGGTCAGTTTTTCAACAATCATACCCTGCGCCAAAAACATAAAGTTATTGTATTGCCATTTTTCGCGCAAAGGAGCAGTTGGCTCCATGTAACGCACCCTCTGTATGATGCTATCGCGGTTGGAAGTATTAAAAATAAACCACGATAAATCATAACGCGATAAACCGGTGCGGTGGCACATCATATCGCGCACAGTAATCTGGTTGTTCATATTATCATTATAAAACTTTAACTGCGGCAAATAAGAAGTGGCAATGCCATCAAATGATAGCTTTCCTTCTTTTTGCTGCAATCCAATGAGTGCTGAAGTAAAAGATTTAGTGCTGGAACCAATAGCAAAAAGTGTATTAGGCGTAACTGGTTTTTTGTTTTCGACATCGCGGTAACCAAAACCTTTACTATAAATAACCTGATCTCCTTTTACCACAGCTACTGCAAAACCAGCTACCTGCTGATCTTTCAAGATTCTGTTTAGCAAAGTATCAATCCCGGCTAAAGGATCGCCGGTTTTTTGTTTTTTGGATTGAGCAAGAGAAGATATTGCCATGAAACACAGCAAGAACACATTTAGAATACGTTTCATTTTAATTTAGGTGAGATTATGCCTCCTAAATTACAAATGATAATGAGATTATTTGTAATTATATCAGAAAGGGCATAATTTTCAGCCATTAAATTAGCCTATTTAATTTTTCATAAAAATCAATTAAAATGACTGGGGAGTTTTTTGGATTGATAGGCTACAAGGAGTCGTCATCGAGAATTAATTCCGATCCGTTATGCAATAAGCTTAAAATTAGCTTGGCAGAACATTCCGTGGTTCCCATATTTACTTAGGACATTTTTTTTATAGATTTTGTGGCATTATGCTAACTTCCTTTCGAAAACAAACAGGTTTTACCGAAGCACGCTGTCAATCCCAAGTGGCAGACGAATCAAAAAAACAGTTGCAGGATAAAACAAACGGCACCAACAAACCTGAAACGCAGTGGTTTTGTGTTCATAAGCGATAATTTAATTTTAAAAAGAATTGAACACAAAACAAAGTGCCGCTGTTTTTTTGATGAGCGTGGGAAGGTGAGAGGCCACATTGCTGGATTGACAAAGCGCTTTGGGTACTTTGGCGCTCCAAAGTACCATGCCCCGCGGCATAGAGCGCTAGAAGAATCTTTATAAACTGACAAACGAAATAATTTTATCTAATTTTAAACCAACTCTAATAAGCCAGAAAAAAATCTTTCAGTAAAAGCTGATATGCTTTGGTATGCTCCTTTAAAGATTGGTAAATATTAAAATCACTTTCTTTTAAAAGCGTTTTGCCTTTTTTCAAACAGATCATTTGCCTGAAAGTTGGCTTATTTTCATCGGAATGTATATTGATCCGTTCAGCAAGCGATAAATCATATTGTGATGCGACTGCAATCACTTCATCCGCCTGTTTTACCGGTAAAATAAGCCAAATCTGCCCATTATCAGCCAAAAGTGAGTTTGATTTTTCAACCAATAAGCTGAAGAAATCTTCACTTGCATGCCTTGCTATTCCTTTCCTAAATTCCTCATTCTTTAAATCATTCACAAAAAAAGGTGGATTGGAAACAATCAGATCAAATTTTTCATTATGGTTATATTGTTCAATTGCGATATGGTTAATACTTAACCGTTCACTGAAAACTGACGACTGGAAATTCCTTCCCGCTGTTTCTGCTGCTAGTCCGTCTATTTCTACTGCATGTATATGTGCGTCAGGAAAACGTTGCGCCAACATCAATGCAATCACACCGGTACCTGTTCCGATATCCAATATGTTTTTAGGCGCATGGTGATTTACCATAGCCCCAATTAAAACCCCATCTGTATTAATTTTCATGGCGCAGCCCGTTTGGTCTACTTCAAACTGCTTGAATTTAAAAACACTCATCTTAAACCTCGTACAGTTCTAGTGGTAAACCATCCGGATCAGCAAAAAAAGTAAAACGTTTATCCGTAAATTCGTCAATGCGGATCGGCTCGGTCACAATCCCCCGATCATTTAACCGCGAAATCTCCTTCTCAATATCTTCCACCTCAAAAGCCAAATGGCGCAAACCCTGTGCCTCTGGCCGGGATGGACGTGCAGGCGGATTTTCGAAAGAGAAAAGCTCGATCTGATATACACCATTTACGGCAAGATCTAACTTATACGATTTCCTTTCCGCACGGTAAACCTCTGCTAAAACAGTAAAACCCAATTTATTTACATAAAAGTCTTTCGATTTTTCGTAGTCAGAACAAATAATGGCAATGTGATGGATTTTATTGAACATAAATTTGATTTAATAAGAAAATACATTTGCAGCAGCAATTTCTATAAAATTTCTTCTAAATAAAGTCGTCTTCTCGACCGAAGCATCGCGGAGTGGAGAGATCTATCTTAACAGATTTCTCAACTGCGTTGCACTCCGCTCGAAATGACGATCTGTGAGTTACATTAACGTCAAAAGTAATAAAAGCGCAATTATATTGCACGCTGCAACAAGCTTTTTAAATTTTAAACGCTATTTTTGCAACTTCAAAAAAAAAGCATGATTCATTTCTTCCTTAGTCAATCGCAGGCGATTTTTGTTCTACAAACAGACAAAGCGCTTTCTACCACTGATATTACTAAACTTGAATGGTTATTTGGCGGTGCCAAAATCTCGCAAGAAACAGCCCTGACAGGTTTTTTCGTTGGACCAAGAGCAGCAATGATTACCCCCTGGAGTACCAATGCTGTAGAGATTACCCAGAACATGGACATGCAGGGAATCATCAGGATTGAAGAATTTAAGCGGGTAGACGAAAACTTTGCTGATTACGACCCGATGCTTTCTCAAAAATACGACAAGCTTGATCAGGAGGTATACACCATCAACATCAAACCTGAACCGATTTTAGAAATTACAGACATTGCGGCTTACAATAAACAGGAAGGCCTTTCTTTAAGTGATGAAGAAGTTGAGTACTTAAATACATTAGCAAAAAAGCTAGAAAGACCTTTGACCGATTCTGAGGTATTTGGTTTCTCGCAGGTGAATTCGGAACATTGCCGTCACAAAATCTTTAACGGAAAATTCGTAATTGATGGTGTGGAGCAACCTACTTCATTGTTTAAACTCATCCGCAAAACTTCTGAAGAAAATCCGAACGATATTGTTTCGGCATATAAAGATAACGTAGCCTTTATTAAAGGCCCAAAAGTACAGCAGTTCGCACCTAAACGTGCAGATGAGCCCGATTATTACACCACTAGCGATTTCGATTCAGTAATCTCTTTAAAAGCAGAAACACACAATTTCCCGACAACAGTTGAGCCTTTCAACGGTGCGGCAACCGGATCTGGTGGCGAAATCAGAGACCGTTTGGCTGGTGGCCAAGGTTCTTTACCTTTAGCCGGAACTGCCGTTTATATGACTGCGCTTTCGCGTTTAGAAGATAACCGCCCATGGGAACAAGGCGTTGAAGAAAGACAATGGTTGTATCAAACGCCAATGAATATCCTGATCAAAGCATCAAACGGTGCTACCGATTTTGGCAATAAATTTGGGCAACCGCTAATTACAGGTTCGGTTTTAACCTTCGAACATGAAGAAAACAACAGAAAACTTGGCTTCGATAAAGTAATTATGCTTGCCGGTGGTATTGGTTACGGTAAAGCCAGCCAGGCGCAAAAACTTAAACCACAGGAAGGCGACAATATCGTGATCTTAGGTGGTGAAAATTATAGAATCGGAATGGGTGGTGCAGCAGTTTCATCTGCTGATACCGGTCAGCACGGAAGCGGCATTGAATTAAATGCCATCCAGAGATCCAACCCTGAGATGCAAAAACGTGCTGCAAATGCCGTTCGTGGCATGGTAGAAAGCGATCACAATTCGATCATTTCAATCCACGATCACGGTGCAGGTGGTCACTTAAATTGTTTATCAGAACTGGTTGAAGAAACCGGTGGGTTAATTAACCTGGATAAATTGCCAGTTGGCGACCCTACCCTTTCGGCTAAAGAAATTATCGGTAACGAATCGCAGGAAAGAATGGGATTGGTAATTGGCAACGAGCACATCGAAACCTTACAAAAAATTGCCGACCGTGAGCGCTCACCTATGTATACTGTAGGTAAAGTTACCGGCGATCACCGTTTCACCTTCAAATCGGCCACTACCGGTTTAAAACCTATGGATTTTGAGTTGGCCGATATGTTTGGCAGCTCGCCCAAAGTTGTAATGGAAGATACCACGGTAGATCGTAAATACAGTGCACTTAATTACGATACTACTCAACTAAATACTTACTTAGAACAAGTGCTTCAATTAGAAGCGGTGGCTGCTAAAGATTGGTTAACCAATAAAGTAGACCGTTGTGTGGGTGGCCGAGTAGCCAAACAGCAATGTGCAGGCCCCTTACAATTACCATTAAATAACTGTGGTGTAATGGCTTTAGATTTTCAGGGTAAAGAAGGGATTGCCACTTCAGTTGGTCATGCGCCACTTTCAGCCTTGATTGATCCGGCTGCTGGTAGCCGCAATGCCATTGCCGAATCACTTTCGAATATTGTTTGGGCCCCTTTAAAAGATGGATTAAAAAGTGTTTCACTTTCTGCCAACTGGATGTGGGCTTGTAAAAATGAAGGTGAAGATGCCCGTTTATATGCAGCGGTAAAAGCCTGTTCTGATTTTGCCATCGATTTAGGAATCAATATCCCAACCGGAAAAGATTCATTGTCGATGAAACAGAAATACAAAGATGGTGATGTAATTGCACCTGGAACGGTGATTATTTCTGCCGGGGCAAATTGTGATGATATCACCAAAGTAGTTGAACCTGTATTGCAGAAAGATGGCGGATCGATATACTACATCAACCTTTCTAATGATACTTATAAATTAGGTGGTTCATCTTTCGCACAAATTTTAAACAAAATAGGTACAGAAACACCTGATGTAAAAGAAGCTGATCAATTTAAAACAGCTTTCAATACCTTGCAGCAGTTAATTAAAGCTGATAAAATACAAGCTGGTCACGATATTGGTAGTGGTGGTTTAATCACAACCCTATTGGAAATGTGTTTTGCCGACCGCGACTTAGGCGCTTCGATCGATTTGTCTTCTTTAGCAGAAGCGGATAGTATTAAAGTATTATTTGCAGAGAATATCGGTATCGTTTTCCAGGCTGATGCTTCAGTTGAAGAAACTTTTGCTCAGGCTGGCGTTACTTTCCATAAAATTGGTGAGGTAAATACATCAGCTAAGCTGGAAGTTAAGAATGCTACAGATAGTTTCAACTTTGATATCGACCATTTACGCGATGTTTGGTTTAAAACTTCTTATCTGTTAGATAACAAACAAACAGGTAACGGTTTAGCAAAAGAGCGTTACGACAATTATAAAAACCACGTTTTAAATTACAATTTCCCACTTACTTTCGATGGTAAAAAACCGGTAATCGACGAAACTAAACCTAGACCTAAAGCAGCCATTATTCGTGAAAAAGGAAGTAACTCCGAACGCGAACTGGCCAATGCGATGTATCTGGCAGGTTTTGATGTGAAAGATGTACACATGACCGATTTAATTACTGGAAGAGAAACTTTAGAAGATATTCAGTTTATCGGTGCAGTGGGTGGTTTCTCCAACTCTGATGTTTTAGGATCAGCAAAAGGCTGGGCAGGAGCATTTTTATACAACGAAAAAGCAAGGGTAGCTTTAGAGAAATTCTTTGCCCGTCCTGATACTTTATCAGTAGGTATTTGTAATGGTTGCCAGTTATTTGTAGAGTTGGGCTTAATTAATAAAGACCACGCAGAAAAACCTAAAATGCTGCACAACAAAAGCGGCAAGCACGAAAGTATTTTCACATCGTTAACCTTACAGGAAAATAATTCAGTGATGTTATCTACCCTGGCTGGAAGTACTTTAGGCGTTTGGGTATCACATGGTGAAGGCAGATTCTCGTTACCATACGCAGAAGACAAATATAAAATCGTAGCTAAATATGCTTACGAAACTTATCCGGCCAGTCCGAATGGTTCAGATTACAACACCGCAATGTTATGCGATGAAAGCGGTCGCCACCTGGTGATGATGCCGCACATTGAGCGTTCATTATTCCAATGGCACTGGGCAAATTATCCGCAAGGCCGTAAAGACGAAGTTTCCCCATGGATGGAAGCCTTTGTAAATGCACGCAAGTGGATTGAAAACAAGGGATAAGAGTTAATGGATGATGTAAAATGGATGATGGAATAAAAACCATCATCCATTTTTTTTTCCTTGCGAACGGAATCGAAAATCTAATTCGGATAAATCTCTCTACAAAAATCTGTCATTCTGAGGAACGAAGAATCTTTAACAGGTGTTTACATCTTTTAATTTATCAAGGTTTTGCAATGGTTAAATTGACGATAGAGGTATTTCATCGCTAAAGATTCTTCACTGCACTATCATTGATGTTTACTTTACAAATCATTATTAATCAGAACTTTAATTACTTTAGTATTTCCGCCCAGCTAGGCCATAGCATGATATCCCCGTTCTGCTTAAATCCGGCCTAACAAATTTTTCGGGCTGCACTGTTCTAGCCGAACAACTGGCTTCAAAAGAAAAATTTTCAGCCGGTGTTTTTTGTTTCTTTTTGA
This sequence comes from Pedobacter alluvionis, assembly GCF_003664035.1. Lineage (GTDB taxonomy): Bacteria > Bacteroidota > Bacteroidia > Sphingobacteriales > Sphingobacteriaceae > Pedobacter > Pedobacter alluvionis. The sequence goes on along the minus strand of NZ_RCCK01000010.1, from coordinate 1,305,232 downwards.
CACCAAAAAGAAAGAGCCCTTCGGCGGCGGCGAGCCGAGGCAAGACCACACCGTGGGACAAGAGAAGACAATTATACCTCACTCATATTGATTTTAAACAATTAATTAACCCTCAGAATGACAAACTGGGGAATACCGTCACGCTGAATTTATTTCAGCATCTATCATGCTAATAAGGGGACTGTCTAATAAATCAATTATCTTTAGATTTTGTCACGTTGAGCTTATCGAAACGCCCAAAAAGGCACTTTTACAAGTCCTTCGGCAAGCTCAGGAAGACATTTCATATTTATGAAACAACCCCGACGGATCGAAAAAAAACGGTCTGGGCACCGCCCAAACCGTTTCAATTTACCTAACCCTACATCCCCCTAAAAACCAAGAGCGTTAATAGAAATCATTCATCATCCATTTTCCATCCAACATCTTCCATCGCACATCATCCATCCCCTTCTAATTAGAAATCTGAAAGTTAATGGCCATATTATACCTTACACGCACGGGAACGCCTTTATTTTTTCCAGGTTTCCAAAGCGGCGATTTTTTAATCACTTTAATTGCTTCCTCATCACAGCCAAAACCGATTCCTTTAATTACCGATACATCAGTAATTGAACCATCTTTTTCCACCACAAAACTCACAAATACTTTTCCGGCTGCGCCTTCATCCTGAGCTCTTGACGGGTACCTTAAGTTACGCTCCATATATTTAGACCAGGCTTTGGCCCCTCCGGTAAATTCAGGGTATTCGTCAACACCATTTAAACCAACAACTTCATTTGAACTTTCTCCTGTACCTTCTTTAGCGGTTCCTGTTCCATTACCTTTTGCATCTGGAATAACCAAATTTGGAGCTACTAGCCCATCTTGTGTTCTATCACTGATCACAGCATTCTCGATTTCTTTAATTGTTGGCGGATCCGGAAGGTTTACTTTATTTACGACAACTATATTATTAGATAAGGCTACTGTTTTTACCTTTACCGGTTCTGCTTTTTTTGGCTCTGGTTTCTCCTCTGGTTTAGGCATATCCGGTTTCATCTGGTGAATCACATTCGTTAAGTCTATAACTTTTGCCGTTTCTACAACCGCTTCTTCTTTAGGAACCAATTTTGCATAAATTAAGGGAGAGAAACAGGCAAGTACAAATAAACTTCCAGATACAAAAAGGGCCCTTGTCATAATCTTTGAAGATTTTGACCTTAAATCGTAAGCACCATAGTTTTTGTTGCGGTTTGCAAATACAAGATCGAGCCACTCGGTTTTGTATACGTTAATTGAAGAGTTGAACATAGCTTTTATTTTTATACCATGATGCAGCGAAATCTTCAATTCCATAAAACATTCGAAAAATCTATTTTCTTTACAAAAAATGAAATTTCTCACCCGAAAAACATTTTTTTATTTCATTTTCAATAAAATTCATAAAAACAACACGATTCTTTTACGAGAATTAATAAAATATACTATTTTTGACAAAAAACATAACGAATTAATGAAAAGCTTAAGAACCATCGCATTAAAAGAGGCTCAAAACAGAATTTCACCAGAAGTTAAAGCACCAGCGGCAAAAATTTCTGACTTTTTTGGCGCTAATGTATTTGATAAGAAAAAAATGAGAGATTTCTTATCTAAGGACGTATATGAAAAATTAATATCATCTATCAACCAGGGTGAGTTAATTAATTCAGACGATGCCAACCAAATTGCAACCGCTATGAAAGCGTGGGCAATGAGTGCCGGCGCAACGCATTATACGCACTGGTTCCAGCCATTAACAGGTACAACAGCTGAAAAACATGATTCATTTTTTGAGCCAAGTGGAGATGGAGCTATCGAGAAATTTGCAGGAAGCGCTTTAGTTCAACAAGAACCAGATGCTTCTAGTTTCCCTAACGGCGGTATCCGTAATACTTTCGAAGCCCGTGGTTATACTGCCTGGGATCCATCATCTCCAGCATTCATTATGGAAAGTAAAGCAGGTAAAACCCTTTGCATCCCTACTGTTTTCGTATCTTACACAGGGGAAGCGTTAGATTATAAAGCACCTTTATTAAAAGCATTAGCCGCATTAGATAAAGCTGCTGTTGATGTTTGCCAGTATTTCGATAAAAGCATCACTAAAGTAAATGCATCTTTAGGTATTGAGCAAGAATATTTCCTTGTTGATGAGTCGTTGTTCAACGCCCGTCCGGATTTATTGTTAACTGGTCGCGCTTTATTCGGACACATGTCTGCTAAAGGCCAGCAATTAGAAGATCATTATTTCGGCTCTATCCCTGAGCGTGTATTCAGCTACATGGTAGATTTCGAAAACGAAGCTTTAAAATTAGGTATTCCTTTAAAAACCCGTCACAATGAGGTTGCACCATCTCAATTTGAGTGTGCGCCAATTTATGAAGAAATCAACTTAGCAATCGATCACAACCAATTGTTGATGGATTTGATGGAAAAAGTTGCCCGTCGTCACCACTTCCGTGTTTTATTACACGAAAAACCTTATGCAGGTATCAACGGATCAGGTAAACACAACAACTGGTCGTTAATTACAGATACAGGTAAAAACTTATTGGCACCAGGTAAAACGCCTAAAAATAACTTAATGTTCCTTGCTTTCTTTGTAAACACCATCAAAGCAGTTAGTGAGCATGCCGATTTATTACGTGCAAGTATTGCATCAGTAAGCAACGATCACCGTTTAGGTGCTAACGAAGCGCCACCTGCAATTATCTCTATCTTCTTAGGTTCACAACTGAACGATGTATTAGATGAGATTGAGCACTCACGTATCAGCAAAAAAATCAAAGAAGATAATGCACTTTGGTTAGGTATTCCTAAAATCCCTCAGATTTTATTAGATAATACCGACCGTAACCGTACCTCTCCTTTCGCATTTACAGGTAACAAATTTGAGCTTAGAGCAGTTGGATCTTCAGCAAACTCTTCTGCTCCAATGACGATCTTAAACGCAATTATGGCCGAGCAATTGGTTAAATTTAAAGTTGAAGTTGATAAATTGATCAAAAAAGGTGATAAAAAAGACATCGCTTTATTAACCGTGATCAAAAAATACATCAAAGAATCTAAAAACATCCGTTTCGAAGGAAATGGTTATAGCCAGGAATGGGAAGATGAAGCTGCAGCACGTGGTTTATCAAACATCAAAACTACGCCAAAAGCTTTAGATGCTTATTTAACTGAAAAATCTGCTGAATTATTTGCTACAACTGGTATTTACAGTGCACGTGAGATTCATGCCCGTCATGAAATCATGTTAGAAAACTTCTACAAAAAACTTCAGATCGAAGCACGTGTAATGGGTGAAGTAGCGAACACCGCTATCATTCCTGCTGCAATTGCTTACCAAAACTCTTTGATCGCAAACGTACAGGGATTAAAAGCAATTGGTGTAGATAGCAAAGTTTCTATTGATATCGTTAAAAAATTAACTGAGCATTTAGAAATTGTGAAAACCAATATCGATGCGATGTTAGAAGAACGTAAAGTAACCAACAAAATCGAAGATACCCGCGAAAAAGCGATTGCCTACGATGAGAAAGTTAAATCTTACTTCGATATCATCCGTTACCATGCTGATAAATTAGAACAAATTGTTGACGATAGCGTTTGGCCTTTACCAAAATTCAGAGAATTATTATTCATGAAATAAGAAAGGCGTAAGCTAAAAGGTTTAAGGCGTAGGGTTTATACTCTACGCCTTTTTTGTTTTCATAAATCCGTCATTGCGAAGATGAACGATGAAGCAATCTTACAACGATCGCTACTACGTAAGCCCATCAGCTGCGATTCCGAAGTAGCGTCCTCCTGAACTTGGTTCAGGATCTAATCGAAATTGCTTTATGTTGGCAAAGGCTTTTTTCTGGAAAGCAATACCTGTGCTCATCGGTTAAAATAGTCCTGCTTTCCTTCCTGCTGTAAATTTTTTCTATGTCTTTAATTCATCGTTCACAGCATCCATCCAATCAGGTTTATTTTAGATAGGCCTGTGCAGGGAAAAACCCAGCCACAAGGAATCAGCCCGCTGTACCTAAGCCCGATTGTACGGATGCCGTTTTAATCGACAGTTTTTTTAATACCCGAAATTTAAAACGGCAGGAGGAAAAGCGGGACTGAAAGCCGCCATGAAAAATGAACGCTCACTTCCAAAAAAAACAGAAACTTAATTTTGCAATAGCTGGTCTTTGTATACCATTCATGTTATTAGTTCAAATTGTTTTGGAAAGCAATACCTGTGCTCATCGGTTACAGCAGTCCTGCTTTTCTTCCTGCTGTAAATTTTTTCTATGTCTTTAATTCATCGTTTACAGCATCTATACAATCAGGTTTATTTAACATTGGTCTGTGCAGGGAAAACCCCAGCCACAAGGAATCAGCCCGCTGTACCTAAGCCCGATTTTACCGTCCTTATATAAAGTCCTACCGTTTATCGATAACTTTTTTACGAATAGTTTTGGGCATCATGCTGACCCGCTTTGAAAAACCACAGGCTTTACCGAAGGACGCTGTCAATCCCAAGTGGCAGTAGAATCAAAAAAACAGGTGTTCAATAGCACAAACGGCAGTACCAAACCTAAAACGCAGTGGTTTTGTGTTCATTTGCAATGAATCAATGTTTAATATAAATTGAACACAAAACGAAGTGCCGCTGTTTTTTTGATGAGCGTGGGTATTGAGAAGCCACCTTGCCGGATTGACAAAGCATTTTTGCATACTTTTGATGCCTCAAAAGTTTGATGCCCTGCGGCATAGGAGCAAAAAATAATTAAATATTTGCGTTCACTCTATATAAAGTAGAGACAGCAGAAGTAAAAGCGGGGCTACAGGCTCCTATAGAAAACTAACTTTCACTTCCAAAACCTTTTTCAATTATATTGTTAAGAAAAGCCCGTGCAAGTAAAACCCAACGCAAATTAATATCTGCACCATCGACTCCGGACTTCGGAATCCAGACTTCGGACTTTCTACCACCTTTCTATCTTCTCCCCTTTTACCTTCCACCTTAAAAAACTATCTTTGCGGCAACATGAGTGATAACAGGTACAATCAACGCGGCGTTTCTGCCTCAAAAGAAGATGTGCATAATGCCATCAAAAACATCGACAAAGGAATTTTCCCTAAAGCGTTCTGCAAAATCATCCCAGATATTTTAGGTGGTGACGAGGCCTATTGCAATATCATGCACGCCGATGGCGCCGGTACCAAATCTTCTTTAGCTTATGTATACTGGAAAGAAACCGGAGATATTTCCGTATGGAAAGGCATTGCACAAGATGCCATTATCATGAATATCGACGATTTAATCTGCGTGGGTGCTACCGATAATATTTTGTTATCCTCAACCATCGGGCGGAATAAAAACCTGATTCCAGGTGAAGTAATCGCGGCTGTAATTAACGGAACAGAAGAAATTTTAGCCGACTTACGCGAACAGGGCATCTCTATTTACTCAACAGGTGGCGAAACGGCAGATGTGGGCGATTTGGTAAGAACCATTATCGTCGATTCTACGGTGACTTGTCGCTTAAAGCGCGAAGACATTATCAGCAATGATAACATTAAACCTGGCGACGTAATTGTGGCCTTAGCCTCATCCGGACAAGCGACTTACGAAACCGAATACAATGGTGGTATGGGATCGAATGGATTAACCTCTGCCCGTCATGATGTTTTTGAGAAAGCTATTGCCAATAACTACCCTGAAAGTTTTGATCCGGCCGTTCCTTTCGACCTGGTTTTCTCTGGTAAGAAACAATTAACAGAAGAAATCGAGATTGAAGGTTTTGGCAAAACCACCGTTGGTAAACTGGTATTATCGCCAACCCGCACGTATGCACCTGTAATTAAAAAGATTTTAGAAAGCTACCGCAGCCAGATCAATGGCATTGTACACTGTAGTGGCGGTGCGCAAACTAAAGTATTACATTTCATCAATGATGATATCCATGTCATCAAGAATAACCTCTTCCCTATTCCGCCACTGTTTAACCTGATTCAGGAACAATCGGGCACGGATTGGAAAGAAATGTACAAGGTATTTAATATGGGCCACCGTATGGAGCTATATGTACCACAAGAAATTGCAGATCACATTATCGAAATTTCGAAAAGCTTTAATATCGATGCGCAGATCATCGGTCGTGTAGAAAAAGGCGATCAGAAACAGGTAACTATCGAAAGCGAAAAGGGGACTTTTGTTTATAATTAAGAGATAAGACGCTAAGTAAAATAGGAAACTACTTAGAACTTGTAACCACCAGCTTGGTCCATAACCATATATTCTAGTTGCTTTTTTAGCCCCCCACATATTTGTAGGGGTATTATTACATATAATATACAAAAACCTGCAATAAAAAACAAAAACTTAATATGTATTTTACTGATTATTAAATATACTTTAACCAACAAATATATAATCTTTGGTAAAAACAATTTGAAATCGATGACGAAATATTTTACTTGAGAAAGAGCAAAGTACATTAATAAAATAAGGATCACCTATGAGGTATAGTAATCCTTTTTGCCTTGTAAATACATAGCGATGTGTCTTCCAACATTTGCAATAGAACTGGTTGGCAGAGAGGAATAAATTAATAAACCCAGCAGGTTTTTGAAACGTACTGGGCTTGAAAAGTATTATTTTTTATGTACTACTATAGAAGTAAATCGCGTGTCTTTAGATATTTATTTTTGCTTTTTATCTAATTATTCGTTTACAAAAAATCTACCAATAGGTATAGAAGTAATTTGGATGATATATCGTTGGTTGCAAAACATCTTCGTATGTACCACTTTCAAGGCCGTAATCTATTATAAGATTAGCAGTAGACGAATCAATATAATAGCTATCCTTTCCCGGCTCAAATGTTACATAATTTAAAAGCTGATGTCTATCTATCAAATTACTTCTATTATATGTCCTCACTATAATCCCATAGGAAATTTTTAATTTTGAGTTGAGAATAGCTGGAATTGTGCATGTCTCATCAGTATAAAACTTCAAATAGACTGCACTTTCATAGGCATAAGTATTGTCTGTTTGCTCATTGCTCACACTTTCAAAAACTAGTCTCATATATAACTTTTTATATAAATAGTTCACACCATCAATATCCCCCTGAGATAGATAAGAATTATACCCCCAAGTAGTTCCATTTTTTCTGGTCATTTGTGGTGACGTATTTGAACCTACTCTTGCTTCAGGCACACTTGAAGGATATAACATCACCGAATTATAATCAAATGTTCCTATTTGAAATCCAGATCTACCTAGCACATCATAAGTTTTGTATTGATCTTTCCAATCATTATTGATATTGGAAAAATCGATATTTATATATTGATCGCGGTCAGTTCTGGTTTGTTCGTGCATCAGCCCCACGGCATGACCAATTTCATGGATAACCGTAGATTTATCTGCACCGGCGGATAATCTAATGAGCTGTTGCCCACCTACCATACCCAATTGAGAATCTCCTCCCCCATTGGGTGGAGCTCCTTGAAAATTCACATAATTAGCTTGATTAGTTCGTTGTACAAAACGTATTGGCGTACTGGCCTCCCAATCGCTCATCGCATTTAAGATATCTGAACTATGACTGGCATCATTAATCACATAGTAAATGATTCCACCAGGCCATAACTTTTGATACTCTCCGGTAAATGTACTCCTAGGTGTTGTTTCTTTACCACTGCCTACTTTATTATATTCCAAATAGGCAATCTGGTCTTTTGATAAAATAACATCACCTCCAACAACGTATTCTCCTTTGTTGTTAATCGATACAGTTACTTCTCCACCATTTTTTAGATGATAGGTGATCACTTTTCCTGGAGTGTTTTGAGATTGTTCTTCCTTTACAGAAGTTTCTTTTTTACATGCACTCAAAAAAATAATGAGTACTGCAATAGCGTAATAGATTTTTTTCATGTTTAGCTGTTTTAATTCATATAGATTTAATCGTTAGGTAAAACAATGGATGATCTATTATAAAAAGCACAAAAGTTTAGGTATTAAAATTGAATCAGATTTGGAGGGATGAATTGCTTAAAAGCAAAACATTATAATCTAATTGGCGAAAAGGAATATTTTCGTAGAGAGCGTGCGTTTCATAATAGCTTTTTTGTTTTCCTTTATAAAAATACGTATCTACTATTAAGCAACTATTATTTTTTACATGAAGTAGTTATTTTATTACACGAAAACTTCCCTGAATAGACAATCAGCTTGTTTTAAAATAGTAGTAAAAAACAAAAGCCCCGATCGAATGATCGGGGCTTTATAATATATAAGGTGAATTAAGTATTAGTTAAAGTTATAACGAACACCGATTTGTGCCTGCCATCTTGAAGCAAATGGAGAAACTTGATATGCGGTACCACCTGTAGGAGCACGGAAAGTATATCCACCACCCGTCGTAGCATTATAGTTATAATTAATTAAGGTAGATGCATTGTTAGACAATGAATATAATCTCCCCCAATCTTTATTGATCAAATTACCAACATTAATGATATCTAGAGATAACTGTAAGCTGTTTTTAGTTCCTTTACTTCCAACAATACCTAAGTCCTGCATAATGCGAACATCAAATTGATGTTCCCATGGCATTCTTGCACCATTACGCTCTGCATATTGACCTCTTTTAGAACTTAAATAAGGATCACTATTAATAAACGCATCCAATGCTGTCCATTGCTGAGCCGGGGTAAAAGTTTGCGCTGTTGCTCCAGTTCCTACGGTCAAAGTTGTTAACTTAATTTCGCTAGCGCTTCTAGGCACATAAAGTAAATCATTTTGGTTGTTTCCATCTTGATTAAGATCACCAAAGTATAAGTATGTAAATGGTGAACCTGATTTACCTACATAAAATAATGAGAATGTAGTTCCAAATGAATTACTCTTACCATATTTCACGCTATAATTTAAAGCACCTGTTACTCTATGCCTTACATCGAAGTTAGAATAAGCTAAGTCAGGGTTATTGGGATCGTTAACAATTTGAACAAATCCGAAGTTCGAAGAAGCAGTACTGCTTGCTCCAGAGTTGATATCTTTAGATTTTCCGTAAGTATAAGATCCAGATACAAATAATCCGAAGTTAAATGACTTCTGAAGTTGAGCTGTTAAATTGTAAGTACTTCCTTTATCAGTATTGTCTAAATAATATACGTTAGTAAAAGTTGTATTTACTTTTCCAGCAGTTGTTGGATAATTAAATAATGGACGAGTGTCTGCACCACCTGTTATACTAGAATTAATCGTCCCAATTGCAGGTTTCATATTAATGTTTCTGTACAATACATTATTGACAGTTTTACTAAATAAAGCTTCTAAAGTACCGGTAATTCCACCTGGTAATTTAAAATCTGCAGCAATATTTGTTCTAAAAACTTGAGGTACTTTAAAGTTATTATTAGCTAAGTTCACTTCGTAGGTTTGTACTGAACCACCAGCTGCTTTTTGATTTGCTGGATCTGCAATGAAAGTACCAGAACCATTAGTAGCATTTACTGCACCATATAACATTCCGCTATTTGTAAATTGATTAGACAACCATACAAATGGAGCACGACTAGTTAGCAATCCCGCACCACCTCTTAATTGTAAAGATCTATCACCTGTTAAATCCCAGTTGAAGCTTAAACGCGGTGACACCAAAATCTGACCGCTTGGAGTTTGATCTGTTCTTTGGTTAGGAAAAGATGTAGGAATAAGAGGGTTTGCAGCAGGATCATCAAAAAACAATGGTACATCAACTCTCAAACCAGCAATTAACTTAAAACCTTTAAAGGCATCAATTTCATCCTGGAAATAGAAACCCAATTGAGCAGCGCTAAATTTAGCCGATGGTGAAGCTTCTCCTGGAACAATTGAATAGGTAGCTGCAGCAATATTTGGTTTTGCATTTGTAGTAAAATCATTCAAGTTACTATAAGTATAACTTCCAGCGAAGTTATTCATAAACAGGTTTCTAAACTTGAAAAATTCGTTATGCGTACCAAATGTAAAAGTGTGTTTGTTGGCAAAAATCTTCACGTTATCAGTGAATTCAATAATATCTTGATCCAATTCATTTGCAGTAGAACTCCTTTCAGAACCCACTAATACTGAGTTACCAGAAATACCATTCATATTGTTGATTTGAATCTGAGGAAATAAAGATCCTGCAGTTGATCTGTAATCTCTTATTCTTTGGTAACCAACAATTAAGTTGTTAGAAACTGTTTGAGAAATTGCACTTCTTAATTCAAGTACAGAAACATTCTGCGTATTATTAAATTTGTATGCATTGTTTCCAAAACGGAATTGAGTAGTACTTCTGCTGATGTTATCATCAAATGCATCAATATAATTATGACGAATCGTTAATTGATTTTTAGCATTAATATTCCAGTCTAAACGTGCAAAAATTTTATTGTTTTGAGTTTGTCTATTTACCGCATCGTAGCTACCAGCATCATAACCATATCTCGTTTGTAAAGTATTTGCAATACTCTGAGCATCTGTTAAAGATAAAACTGAACCTGGGTCACCAACATTTAATGATGTTGGCTCTTGTCTTCTGCCCATTTCACCATTTATAAAAAAGAATAATTTATTTTTTATAATTGGTGCACCTAAACGAAAACCATATTGTGTATCATAAAATTGAGCAGCTTTTGTATTTAAGCCATCTACACTTTTACCAACCGTATTTTGGTTTCTGCCAAAAAAGTAAGCAGAGCCTTCAACTTTATTGGTTCCAGAGCGTGTAATTGCATTAACTCCACCACCTGCAAAGTTTCCTAAAGTAACATCGAACGGAGCCAAAACGACTTGTAATTCTTGAATCGCATCCAGAGAAATTGGTTGTGTACCAGCCTGACCGCCTGGTGCTCCGTTACCTGCTAAACCAAAAACATCGTTATTTACAGCACCATCAATACTAATGTTATTGAATCTATTGTTAGCACCAGCAAATGAATTGCCATTTGCTTGAGGAGTTAAACGTGTAAAATCGGTCAAAGATCTTGAAAGTGATGGAAGATTTTGAATCTGTTCCTTGCTAATATTCGTTGAAGCTCCAGTTTTTTTACTGTTAAATACCGGATCATTTTTTCCAGTAATCACGATTTCATTTAATTGCTTACTATTGTCGGAAAGAACAATATTTAAAACATAAGGATCACCCAATTTTAAATTTAAATCTGTTATTTTTTCCGGATTATAACCAATAAAACTCACTTCAACAGTATATGGACCACCAACACGCATATTGGCTATAGTAAAGCGGCCATCGCTATTGGTAGACACAGAATATACTGTACCAGTTGGCGTATGTGTAGCTTTAACACTTGCACCAGGTAAGGCGCCTTTAGCGTCCTTAATTGTTCCTGCCATTGATGATGAGGTTACCTGTGCATTAGCACCAAAAGTAATACCTACAAATGCAACAATAACCAGTACTAATCTTAAAAGTAAAGATTTCTTCATACTTTGTTTTTTTAAATGTTTTTTGTTGTTGAGTAATCTAATTAATGATATTATGCTGCAAATGTACCCAATAAAATTTAACACATTTTAACATTCAATGTTAAATAATTATTAAGTCAGGCAAAACTTTTCAACATTTAACACATATTGCGCAGATTATAACTTTCAGTTTATCAACACTTTGACAATAAAGCTAAATTTTTAATAAAGAAACAATCAGTTGATTATAATTTAAGCATAAAACTTATGTTAATATTGGTATTATTCGAATAATATATATTAACGCCTTTTTTTAACCATAACATCCCGGTTATTTAACTTTTTGTTACCTAACCAATATATTATTCTGTAAATCAACTTAATTATAGCTACTGTTTTAGCATAAAATATTCAAAGCAATATTCATCCATTGTAATTTTTAAAAGCTATCTCAACATTGCCCTATTCAATTGACATTTTTTTTTTAGTTTTGAGCGATTGTTGCGGGATGAAAATCTTTTAACTTTTGTAATCAGGTTGTAGGCAACCCATAGTAAGGGATAATGAAGCAGATTACAGGTATAAAACAATTAAAAACAAATCTCTTTAAAATAGATTAAAAAACAGATGAATTACGACGTTATTGTTTTAGGCAGCGGCCCAGGTGGTTACGTAGCTGCAATCAGAGCTTCTCAGTTGGGACTAAAAGTTGCAATTGTTGAGCGTGAATCATTAGGTGGTATTTGTTTAAACTGGGGCTGTATCCCTACTAAAGCGCTTTTAAAAAGCGCTCAGGTTTTCGAATATATTAATCATGCTGCTGATTACGGAATTACTACTTCAGGTGCAACAGCAGATTTTGCTGCGGTGGTAAAACGCAGCCGTGGTGTTGCCGATGGCATGAGCAAAGGCGTTCAATTTTTAATGAAGAAAAATAAAATTGACGTTATTATGGGTACTGGTAAAGTAAAACCAGGAAACAAATTAGAAGTTAAAGGTGCAGATGGTTCTCAACAGGAACTAAGCGCTAAAAATATCATCATTGCTACAGGTGCCCGTTCAAGAGAATTGCCTAACCTGAAACAGGATGGCAAAAAAATTATCGGCTACCGCCAGGCAATGGTACTTCCTGAATTACCAAAAAGCATGGTAGTGGTAGGTTCTGGTGCAATTGGTGTAGAGTTTGCTTATTTCTACGCGACTATGGGTACCAAAGTAACCATCGTAGAATTTATGGATAACGTTGTTCCGGTGGAAGATGAAGACGTTTCTAAACAATTATTGCGCAGCCTTAAAAAAGTAGGTATCGACGTAATGACTTCTGCAAGTGTTGAATCGGTTGATACCAGCGGTGCAGGTTGTAAAGTTTCTGTTAAAACAGCTTCTGGCATGCAGACTATCGAGGCCGACATCGTGCTTTCAGCAGCAGGTATTGTAGCCAACATCGAAAACATTGGTTTAGAAGAAACGGGTATCAAAACGGAAAAAGGCAAAATTGTTACCGACGAATTTTACAATACTTCAGTTAAAGGCTATTATGCCATTGGCGATGTAGTAGGCGGACAGGCATTGGCGCACGTTGCTTCTGCTGAAGGCATTATCTGCGTAGAAAAAATCGCTGGTCAGCATGTTGAAGCATTAGATTATAACAACATTCCGGGATGTACTTACTGTACTCCGGAAATCGCTTCAGTAGGTTATACTGAAAAAGCAGCTAAAGCAGCAGGTTACGAATTAAAAATTGGTAAGTTCCCATTCTCAGCTTCTGGTAAAGCAAGTGCTGCCGGTGCTAAAGATGGTTTCGTAAAATTAATTTTCGATGCGAAATACGGAGAATTATTAGGCGCGCACATGATCGGTGCCAATGTTACTGAAATGATTGCCGAAATAGTAGTTGCCCGTAAACTGGAAACTACTGGTCACGAAATGATTAAATCTGTTCACCCTCACCCTACCATGAGCGAAGCCATTATGGAAGCTGCCGCTGATGCCTACGGCGAAGTGATACACTTATAGTCCAGAGTCTACAGTCGAAATATATAGAAACCCTTTAGCTAATCCTAAAGGGTTTTCTTATTTTTAGCCAATTCCAATCTTGATACTTAATACTAGCTTCTTGATACTCAATACTTGATCCTACAAAAATGAAACTCCACACCATAAACACAGGCTTATTTAAATTAGACGGCGGCGCAATGTTTGGCGTTGTACCCAAGGCCATCTGGCAAAAAACCAACCCTGCCGATGCGAACAATCTTTGTACCTGGGCCATGCGTTGTCTGTTAATAGAAGAAGGCGAGCAATTGATTTTAGTGGATACCGGAATTGGAAACAAACAGGACGAAAAGTTTTTCAGTCATTATTATCTGCATGGGAATGATTCGATGGAAAAATCATTGGCGCGTTTAGGCTTTAATACAGCCGATATTACTGATGTTTTTCTTACACACCTGCACTTCGACCATGTAGGCGGGGCAATAGTGAGAGAAAATGACAAACTGGTGCCTGCGTTTAAAAATGCGCATTATTGGAGCAATGAAAAGCATTGGCAATGGGCGGTAGAACCAAATGCGAGGGAAAAAGCTTCATTTTTAAAAGAAAACATTTTACCGATCCAGGAAAGCGGACAACTTAAATTTGTGGCCGAAAAAGAAAATATCGAATGGCAAAAGGATATCAATATCAGCTTTGCTTACGGCCATACTGATGCCATGATGTTACCTAAAATCAATTACAAAGGCAGAACCATTGTGTACATGGCTGATCTTTTACCTTCAGTAGGTCACTTGCCCCTGCCCTACGTTATGGCTTATGACATGTTCCCCTTAAAAACATTGACAGAAAAACAAGCCTTTTTAGAAGAAGCGGTTAACAACAACTATATATTATACTTAGAGCACGATCCCATTAACGAGTGTTGTACCCTGCAACGCATCGAAAAGGGAATCCGCGTGGCAGAAATCTTTAAGTTAAGTGAAATATAATGATCAGACCAGCAAGCCCTTCAGATGCTACAGCAGTAGTGCCATTGATTATCCAGGCGATGGGCAAACTGGCACAGAAACTAACCAATGTTGAAGATGAAAATGTGATCAATCAAATTTTAAAACACTTCTTTATGCAGCGGGGCAATCAATACAGTTATGAAAATACGCTGGTTTTTGAAGAAGAAGGGAAAGTTCTGGGATCACTGAACGCTTATGATGGAGGAAAACTGCACGAACTCCGCAAACCATTTCTTCATTATGTAGCCGAACACCACCATGCAAGCGGCCTTAATCAAGACACTGAAACCGAAAACGGAGAGTTTTATCTCGACAGTATCAGCGTTGCTCCTTCTGCCCAGGGAAAAGGAATTGGAAAACAGCTGATTAAAGCGGGTATAGACTGGGCTAAACAACTTGGCCACCATACCGTTGGCTTATTGGTGGAACAAAATAACCCAAATGCATTAAGGCTTTACGAAAAAATGAATTTCGTTATCCAGAACGAAAAACAATTTATGGGAGGATTATACCATCAGATGGTTTTTAAGATCAATTGTTAGCGAATAATCACCACAGTTATTGACCAATTTAAGTAACTAAAATTACTTTAGGGATAGGCATAACGCTGCTTATATTTCCTTACATAACTTATATGGTTTAAATATGCGATATACTTTCTGACATTTTACTTTATGTACCAGCTTCAGATATTTACCATTTAAGGAATATAAGGGCATTATAGCTCATTTCTTTTAACCGGAAATTGTTATAAGCTACTACATTCTAACAAGTAAACCACTTTTGGCCTTCTACCAATAGTAAAATAAAACGTACAATATTTTATGGCGCCGGTTTGGCAACGCGAAAAACATTCCGCACTCAGCACCTTCAAAATTTATTTTCTCTTTTATTTGTATTTAATCTAAATAATGCCAATTTTTGTAACCGATGGAAAAAGCATGTATCGATATTAACGAACTGGTTAACGTATTCTCAAATACCCAGGGTTCTGTTTATCAATCAGATAAATTAAACTGCTTTTATGTAGATTTTGGAGGTAAGTTTGCACGTTACAACTGTCTGTCTCTTCAAAAATTAAAAGCTGTTGTAGAACAGATTGATATTGAAGCGCTCCTTTTAAATACCCGGAAAGCTGATTTCGAACTGGTAACCTTTAATGGTTGCGAACACATCTATTTGTTAAGTGCTTTAGAAATTATCGCTTTAAAAGATCTGTTGCATGGTACTTTCACCATGTTCAAACTCAACCACATCATCAGCGACTGCCTGTACAGGTTGGTTTATTAGTCGTTAGTTTATTGGTAAGTTCAAATTGGTTAATCGGTTAATTGTTCAAATCGCCTAAAGGACAGTAATTTGATAATACATGGTTTATGGCCACAATTGCACACTAACATCGCTTAAACCTTAATTCCCTTAACTTCTTAATGGTCAGAATAATTGATTAACCGTAGAAATTGGTAGGTCATTCCATTCGGCGCGTCATACTGAACTTGTTTCAGTATCTGTTACCAGAAAGATCCTGAGACCAACTCAAGATGACGATCGCGAGTTGGATTCAATATCCTACGCCATTCTTTAATCCTCAGTTATTCACATGGACTTAATCAATTGAAAACTGAAAATTGCCAATTGAAAACTGTCAACCAAAAACCTCCCTTTATCCTTCTGATCCTCAACAACTATCCGTCTCGCGTTATTCCATTTTCCCTCTTACATTTCACATCCCTTTCGCCTTATTTAAACTAATTATAAATAACTAATTATCAGCAATTTAGACTAATTTCATATAGCAAATAAATCACACAATCTGGTTAATTTGCTGTTATCTTTGTATCATTAGTTAAGCAAAGAAAATTATGAAAGACTTAATGCGCATTAAATGTTTAATATCACAGGATATTGAAACATTATTAAATCAGCAGATCAAAAAAGAAGCTCACTCTTCATCACTATATTTATCAATGTCATCTTGGTGCGACCAAAATGGATTCGATTTTTCAGCAGATTATTTTTTAAAACAATCTGAAGAAGAAAGAGTACACCAATTGAAATTGTTCAAATATGTATTGGATATGGGCGGAAATGCAATATCTCCGGAAGTTTCAGGCATCAAAACCGATTTTGCCGGATTTAGAGAAGTTTTCGAAGATGCTTTGGAAGCAGAAATTTCGATTACCCAAAGTTTTAAAAACCTGGCGGCAAAATGCCATAAAGAACAGGATTTTGTAACTATGGAATTCTTGAACTGGTTCCTGAAAGAGCAACGCGAAGAAGAGTATAAAGCACGCAGGGCATTAGAATTATTCGAAGTAATTGGCGAAGAAGGCACAGGAAGATGGGAAATTGATAAACATGTGAATAAAATCACTTATTCAGAAGCATAACAACAACAAAACATATATTGAAAAGCTATCCAAATCGGGTAGCTTTTTTTTTAATAAAAAATTTGTTGAAGTAGCAACACTAGAGCATTAAGATCCCCGCATGCGCGAGGATGACGCCATTTCTTAATCCTTAGCTCAATATCTGTTAATCTGCGTTTCTTATCCCTTTAAATCTGCGGGAAACTTATACAGCAAGTTCATTTGTTTCCCGCTAATCGCGCAGAAAAGCACCGCTGATCTAAAAGGATTTTATTAAGTCATAAAAGAAAAGCATATCGCATTAAGATACCCGCATGAACCAGGATGACGACATTATCCTTAACTCAATACCTGTTTAATCTGCGTTTCTTATCCCTTTGAATCTGCGGGAAAACCTTAAACGGCTAATTCATCCTTTTCCAGCTGATAACACAGAAAAGGACCGCAGATCTAAAAGGATTTTATTAAGTCATAAAAGAAAAGCATATCGCATTAAGATCCCCGCATGCATGAAGATGACGACATTTCTTAATCCTCAACTCAATACTTGCTTAATCTGCGTCTCTTATCTTTTTAAATCTGCGGAAAAACTTTAAACCACAAATTCATTTGTTTCCCGCCGATGACGCAGAAAAGGACCGCAGATCTAAAAGGATTTTATTAAGTCATAGCATTAAGATCCACGCATGCGCGAGGATGACGACATCTCTTAATCCGTAACTCAATATCTGTTGATATCTGCATTTCTTATTCCTTTAAATCTGAGGGAAAAACCTTACACAGCTAATTCATTTGTTTCCCGCTAATCGCGCAGAAATGGACCGCTGATCTAAAAGGATTTTATTAAGTCATAGCATTAAGATCCACGCATGCGCGAGGATGACGACATCTCTTAATCCGTAACTCAATATCTGTTGATATCTGCATTTCTTATTCCTTTAAATCTGAGGGAAAAACCTTACACAGCTAATTCATTTGTTTCCCGCTAATCGCGCAGAAAAGGGCCGCAAATCTAGAGAGATTTTACAAGTCATAAAAGGAAAAGCATATCGCATTAAGATCCCCGCATGCGCGAGGATGACGACATTTCTTAATCCTTAACTCAATATCTGTTAAATCTGCGTTTCTTATCCCTTTAAATCTGCGGGAAAACCTTACACGGCAAATTCACTTGTTTCCCGCTAATCGCGCAGAAATGGACCGCTGATCTAAAAAGATTTTACTAAGTATAAAGCATTAAGCAAGATCCCCGCATGCGCAAGGATGACGAAACTACTACCCTTTCCGCCACGCTTTATCCGATAGTTATTGACATGATATAAAAAAGAAAAGCCCCAGTTTTGCTGGAGCTTCTTGGTTTAGGTTGTTTGGTTTATGTTGATTATGAATAAGTCTTGAAAGTTTTATAAAAAAAGCGCCGTTACCAGCGCTTTTTTTAAACCAAATATATAATAATAATTAACGAGCATCACAAAAGTACAAATTTTATTCAAATCAGCAAATAATTTTATTAAAAAAATTAAAATTTTTAATAAAAAAAACTAAAACACACACATTAAGACACAAATAAATTAAATAAACACACATAATTAATAACAAAAACAAATATTACTACATAAAAGTTAGTTTTTAACTCAAAAAATTATAATTTAAGGAAATATTATAGAAAAATGATAGAAGATTTTATAAAAAATTACTTAAATCATCCCAAAACTTATGATGAGATGTTTCTAAATGGTGATAATTACAGAAATCACTATGCAAACTTCATCAGCAATTTCTCTAAAGAGTCGCTCGAAAACCTAAACAAAAAGGAAGAACTCGCTAAAAAGTTATTTATGAGTCAGGGAATAACCTTTACCGTATATGATAGCGGCGAAGGCATCGAAAAAATCTTTCCCTTTGATATCATCCCCAGAATTATCACCTCAACAGAGTGGTCTTTTATAGAAAAAGGAATAAAACAAAGACTAAAAGCATTAAATCTTTTCTTAAAAGACATTTATAGCAATCAATTTATTTTAAAAGACCAAATTGTACCCATAAATGTAATTTACTCTTGTCCGCATTTTTTAAGAGAGATGCACAATGTAAATGTATTACACGATATTTATATCCATATTGCCGGAATAGACCTGATCAGGGATCACGACGGTACTTTTTATGTGCTCGAAGATAATCTTCGTACACCTTCAGGCGTAAGTTATATGCTCGAGAACAGGGAAATCACCAAAAGACTCTTTCCTGATCTTATTCCGCAATGCGGCGTAAGGAGCGTAACCGAATACCCTGCCATATTGTATAAAAATTTAATGGCCCTCTCCCCCAGGGCGATTTCGAATCCTACAATTGTTCTTTTAAGTCCGGGCATGTACAATTCTGCTTATTACGAACACACTACATTGGCGCGCTTGATGGGGGTAGAACTGGTAGAAGGGCGTGATCTGGTGGTTAAAAACCAAAAGGTATTTATGAAAACCACTACAGGCCTGCAGCAGGTTGATGTAATTTATCGCCGCGTAGATGATGATTATCTTGATCCACTGGTATTTAACCCTAATAGTGTTTTAGGTGTTGCCGGCTTAATGGGCGCTTACCGTAAGGGTAATGTAGCCATAGTAAATGCGGTGGGCAATGGTGTAGCCGACGATAAAGCGGTATATACCTACGTTCCGGATATGATTAAATATTACCTGAACGAAGAGCCCATTTTAAAAAATGTACCCACCTATCAGTTGAGCAATCAGGATGAGCTTGATTATGTTTTTGCCAACATCAATACCATGGTGATCAAAAAAACCAACGGAAGTGGTGGTTACGGCATGTTAATGGGACATGCGGCAACTGAACAGGAAACAGAGGAATACAAAATTGAGGTATTAAAAGATCCCCGCAACTTTATTGCCCAACCTACCATCAGCCTGTCTTCTGCTCCGTGTTTTATTAATGGGAAACTGGCTCCGCGCAGAATCGATCTTCGTCCATTCGCCTTAAATGGGCCAGATGGTATTTCGATTGTTCCGGGTGGATTAACCCGGGTAGCCTTAAAAGAAGGTTCACTTGTGGTAAACAGTTCGCAGGGCGGTGGCAGTAAAGATACATGGGTTTTAACTTCTTAGAATACAGCATATGTTAAGTAGAGTGGCATCAAGCCTATATTGGCTAAGCAGGTACGTTGAGCGCAGCGACGGTATGCTGCGCATGTTAAAAATAAATTACGCTTCCTCTCAGGATACCATACAGGAATTCACCTGGAAACCTGTAATCAGGATTTTTTCCTCAGATGACGAAAATGAACTATTGAATATCCAGCACGATAGCCGTGCGGTGATCGAATACCTCTTGTTAAACCGCGATAACCCGAATTCGATCTTAAACGTCGTTACCCTTGCCCGTGAGAATGCAAGAAGTGTGCAGGAACACATCCCAAAAGACTTATGGCAATGTTTAAATGAATATTACCATGCGGTAAAAGACGAAAAATTATTGTGGTACGTCCAAAAAGATGATCCTGTAACAGCCCTGGATGTTTTGATTAAACAGGTAATGTTATATCATGGCACAGCCGACAGCGTAATGGAACGCGGGGAAAGCAGAAGTTTCATGAAAATCGGTAAACATTTAGAAAGAAGTATTCAATCTATCGATATCCTCGACATTAAATTCAGTTCGATCAGCAGCAATCCTGATCTGTTGACCGATATCGCCTACTGGAAACACTTGTTATTATCATTAGGCGGCTATGAATTATACCTGAAAACCTATCGGCAAGGGTTTGATGCGAAAAACATTATCGAACTGGTGATGCTCAACAACGATTTTCCACGTTCAGCATTATATGCCATGAACAATATTGAACGGTATTTTAACCGGCTAAAGAGCGAAAGCAATATCGAACACTATAATAACCTGTCTTTTAAAATAGGACGTTTAAAAAGTATGATTACCTATAGCTCGGTTAATACCATGAACGAAGAGCAATTACACCATTACCTTACAGAAATCAGGGCAGAACTTTTCGGCATCGGAAACCTGTTAAATGAATATTATTTCGCGAATTCATAAGTTTTTTTTAACCACAGATGGACATGATTAACACAGATATTATTCTTTTATTGATTTCCCATCTGTGTTTATCCTTTTTATCTGTGGTAACCTATAATAATAAAAACCAATATGCCAATTTTCAAAATCAAACATATCACCAATTATAAATACGAATTACCTGTTCGGGATAGTGCGAATCAGATTATTCTATTTCCAATTAAAGATGATTTTCAGAAAGTAGTTAAACACGACCTGAATATCTCCGGAAGCCCGGAAATTGAAATTTTTATCGATTACTACGGAAACGAGGTGGGCACTTTTACCCAAAACGAACCGCACACCCAACTTAAAATCTTTTCGAAGGTATGTGTAGAAACCTTCCCGAAGCCATTGCCGCAAGACGATATGTTTAGCAGCGAGCAGTGGAACAGTTTAAGTGCCCTAAAATTCGAAGTGCCCTATATCGATTATGTAAGACAGGAAAGTTTTGAGGGTATCGCTCAATTAAAAGAGACAGCTTTAAACATTAAGCACACTGAAGATACGCCTTACCAAACCGCTATAAAATATTGTGCTCATGTGTTCAACAATTTCGACTACATTAAAGGGGTAACAGCAGTTGACACCACTATTGATGAAATTTTAAAACTAAAAGCCGGGGTTTGCCAGGATTTTGCCCATGTATTAACAGCCATGTTGCGTTTAACAGGCATCCCTGCACGGTACGTAAGCGGCTATATCTGCCCGAACAGAGACGGCATGCGGGGCGAAGGTGCAACCCATGCCTGGGCAGAGGCTTTCCTGCCCGAATATGGCTGGCTGGGCTTAGACCCGACCAATAATTGCATTGTAAACGAAAACCATGTGCGTTTGGCCGTTGGCCGGAATTTTACCGATTGCTCACCTGTAAAAGGGGTTTACAAAGGTGGTTTCGAACACATTATGGAAGTAAATGTATCTGTAGGTTATAACGATGAAGATTTTAACGATCAGGAAACGTATTTCCAGCCTAAAGAAGTGAATTACAGCAAGCCCACAGGAACAATAACTACCGAGAGAACCAAAAACAGCTATCAGCAGTATATGGAAGCCATGCAGCAACAGCAGCAACAGCAGTAGGCAGTTTTCAGTTGGCGGTTAACAATTCAATCGACTAAAAAATAAAGCGGCAGGGCCTTACCTAATAGCTCTGCTGCTTAAAATTTCATCGATTTTCTCATTTTCAATAATCCACATACCTATCCGTTCATCGGTAATTCCATTCATAAGATTATAGGTAAATGTAGGTTTGTTGTGCTCCATTTTGGTAGATAGATATTTAAACATGATACTTTCATTCTCCTTTAATATTTCGGCAACCTCAATAATATGAGTTGAAATCATGAAATAACAGTCTTTTATTGCAGAAAATGATTTAATTACAGATAATGATCCATCAAATGCATCTTTAACATTAGTCCCTCTAAACAGCTCATCAAAAATTACAAAAATATTTTTAGAAACTTTAATCTTCTCTGCAACATGTTTTACCCTTAAAACTTCATTGTAAAAATGGCTAAACCCTTCGTTTAAATTATCAGGCAAGTTTATGGTCGACACCAATCCTTGCCAAATTCCTGTTTCCATATATGCTGCAGGAACCGGAAGACCTAAATGAGCCAAATAGACAGAAACCCCAACAGATTTTAAAAAAGTAGATTTCCCGGCCATATTACTTCCCGTTAGGAAACATACATTCTTACCAATTTCAAATTCAATATCATTAGCAACCGGATGATTTAAAAAAGGATGAAAGACACCATTAATACGCAGATGGCACTCTTTTGCATTTACATTTGGCAAGGTCAAATTGTATTTCCTGGATGCCTTAACAACAGCATAATAAGCATCAATCTGATAGACTAAATCTAAAAACCGTTTGATTGTCCTTAACTCAGTTCCCCTAAACATAAAATCAAGCGCTTCTAATTCGAATAAGTTAATCTTTTTCTCATCCCGATCAACAATAGCTTTAATTAGTTTCTGCTTAAATAAAACCCCAACAATCTCATTAAATTCTTTAACCAGCACAGGTTTAACCTCTTGATCTAATGCTGCAAAAACTTCTTTAAGCTTTTTAAGCAAAGAAATAATTTCTTTTATGCCTTTTTCTTTTACATAATATGCCTGATTTGGATAAAAGAAATAATTGATAGACTTAGTTAATGCGGAAATCTTTGAATAGAATTTGATTTTACCATTTTGCACCAGATAACTTTCAATAAAGTCTATGTTGGTATGGTCAAAGTTTAAATCGTCGCTATAATTGGATAGATATCTGATTAACCCTTGTCTTTCTGTAATGATCTGAATATCTGTGGAAGGCATTTTGAAAATTTCAGATAATTTATCATTGCCTTTAATGGTGAATGTAAAGTTGAACAGCGAAAAAATACTTTTATTTAAGCCATGAACCTCAAATATATTTAAATCAGTTAGGGTTTGTTTATCTATATCAAACTTATTCATGAGGCGCTGTAGATGGATATGTTAAAATTATTTTATCTATAAATCTTTTCAAGATAAGAATTTACGATAACAGTTGGCAGTTTTCAGTTCCCAATTAACAGTTCGCAATTTTCAGTTGGTAGCGGATTCATGCTAAAAAACAGAAAACTGTATACTGAAAACTGCTAACTGATACATTTTTTTTTCTAAATTTGCGCCTTTTACAAATAACAATATGATTAAGAGACAGCAAATTAAAGATTTATTAAAGTCGACAGCATTTGACACAGAAGTAACGGTTATGGGATGGGTTAGAACTTTCCGTAATAATCAGTTTATTGCATTAAATGATGGTTCTTGCATGAGCAATATCCAGGTTGTGATCGATTTTAATAATTTGCCTGATGAGCTGTTGAAAAGAATAACAACCGGCGCGGCCATTTCTGCAACCGGTAAATTGATTGAATCGCTTGGTAAAGGTCAATCTGTTGAAATTAAAGCAACAACGGTAGAAATTTTGGGTGATAGCGATCCTGAAAAGTTTCCATTACAACCAAAGAAACACAGTTTAGAGTTTTTACGCGAAATTGCTCACCTGCGTTTCCGTACCAATACTTTTAACGCCGTTTTTAAGGTGCGTCATGCCTTGGCTTTTGCCATTCACCAATTCTACAACGAACGTGGTTTTGTGTACATGCATACCCCTGTAATTACCGCAAGTGATGCGGAAGGTGCTGGCGAAATGTTTAAAGTAACCACTTTAGATTTCGACAATACACCACGCACGGAAGATGGTAAAGTAGATTTCTCGCAGGATTTCTTTGCCCGTGCAACCAACTTAACCGTATCCGGACAATTGGAAGGTGAATTGGCAGCAATGGCTTTCGGACAGATTTATACTTTCGGCCCTACTTTCAGGGCAGAAAACTCGAATACTACACGTCACTTAGCAGAGTTCTGGATGATTGAACCTGAAGTTGCTTTTGCAGATTTAGAAGACAACATGCAGCTTGCAGAAGACATGATGAAGTATGTTATTAAATATGCTTTAGACAACTGCAAAGATGAATTAGAATTCTTAAATACCCGTTTAGCGGAAGAGGATAAACAAAAACCACAGAACGAGCGTAGCGAATTTAGTTTGTTAGAGAAACTGGATTTCTGTTTAGCCAACGAATTTGAACGTTTAACTTATACAGAGGCAATTAAGATTTTAAAATCTTCTAAACCAAACCAGAAGAAACAATTTAAATACCTGATTGATGAATGGGGTGCTGATTTACAAAGTGAACACGAACGTTACCTGGTAGAAAAACACTTTAAAAAACCGGTAATCTTAACCGATTATCCAGCTGACATTAAATCATTTTACATGCGCCAGAATGAACCAGATGCTGAAGGCAGACAAACGGTTGCAGCCATGGATATCTTATTCCCCGGCATTGGTGAAATGATTGGCGGATCGCAACGTGAGGAACGTTTAGACCGCTTAACGAAACGCATGGAAGATTTAAACATTCCACAGGAAGAACTTTGGTGGTATTTAGATACCCGCCGTTTTGGATCAGCACCGCACTCGGGTTTTGGTTTAGGTTTTGAGCGACTGGTATTGTTCGTAACCGGAATGACCAACATCCGTGACGTAATCGCTTTCCCGAGATTCCCGAAAAATGCAGAGTTTTAGGAGGGTTTAGGGTTTAGGGTTTAGGGTTTAGGGTTTAGGGAAAAACAAATAGCCCATTATCAAAGAAGTCAAGTTTTAAAAACTTGACTTCTTTTTTTTGCATTATTAAAACCCTGAGATAAACTACCATTGACAGAATCTTACAAAACTTATTCCAGTATAGGACACTGTATAAGACAGATACAACAGCGTAACCGTTGCGACGGACTTTCGACGTACTTAAGCCGGACTTTCGTCGGACTTATGACAATTGTACCCGAATAAAACCCGACGTAAATCAGAAGCAAATACAACTTATTAGTTTATTAATCAGCAATTTACTATATTGTATAACATAAGTTAATGCAATGATGGGAAAAATAGAAAACGGAATTAACGGCGGCTTCACCGGGCCGGTGGGCGCCGTGACGGGTTATTACCTGAACGGAAAATGGGTCATCAGGAGCAAACGCAGAAAGTCCATAAAAAACAAAACCGGGAGTGCTGATCAAAAGGCCTGCAGATCCCGTTTTACAATGATGCAGACCTTTTTAAGCCCTATTGTTACTTTTATCAGGATTGGTTTTAATCTGGAGTCGAAAAAACGCATGATGACCGCCCATAATGTTGCCAAATCCTATAACATGCTGAATGCCCAAAATGCCGCCGGCGAAATCGACTATGCCGCTGTGCGTTTAAGCTTTGGAAACATCACCGGTGCGGAGGGGGTTAAGCTGGAACACGACGATGCGGGTGTACATTTCAGCTGGACGGATAATTCTAACGGCGATTACACCAGGAAACATGACCAGGTGATGTTAATGGTTTATGATGTGGACAACAAAACGGCTATCTATGAAACGGGTGGTGCCAGGCGGTCAAAAGAAAGGGAAAGCCTGGAAATTTCTTCCTTTTATAAAGGAAAGACATTTCACACCTGGATGGCTTTCATTGCAGACGACAGAATGGCGATATCTGCGAGTACGTATTGCGGCAGTTTCGTTTTTTGACTTCTTTTAGTGCCATGGAAAGACTTACGAAGTTCTGCCTACACTTAACCCTTTTAAACTTCGGAAGTCATCCACTATTTATCTGCCATCCTCATGCATGGTATCTCCATACGGATTGGCGTGCGAATAATCTACTGCCGAAACCTTATAATCTGTCGGAGCAAAACTGGCTGAAGTGCTCAGTGCCATTCCCAATTCATAACGGGTTGGATAAGGTGTTTGTAACAGACTACCTGCCGGGATATATGGAAAAGTCTCCAGATAACTCTGCATTACACTTGGGCTTACGCGCCTGTTGATATACGCCCTGCTTAACTGATGTGTTTCTCTTAAACCCGCAGCACCTAACAATTCTACCGCACTAGCTACGGTTAGGTTATGGAAGTTTTTAACGCGGACTGTTTTATCTTCTACCACAAGGCCTTTCATTAAACTCTGATCCTGGGTAGCTACTCCTGTTGGGCAGGTATTGCTGTTACACTCTAAAGCCTGAATACAGCCTAAAGCGAACATCATTCCGCGGGCAGCATTACACATATCAGCACCAAGGGCTATGTTTTTAACCAGATCGAAACCTGTTGCCACTTTACCCGAAGCAATAATTTTAATGTGTTTTTTCAGATCAAAACCATTTAAAACATCATATACAAAAGCCACACCTTCGCGCAAAGGCATACCTACCGAATTCGAAAACTCCTGTGGTGCCGCACCTGTACCACCCTCACCACCATCAACAGTAATAAAATCAGGATAGATTCCGGTTTCTACCATGGCTTTGCAAATGGCATAAAACTCGCTTTTACGACCAATACACAATTTAAATCCTACTGGTTTACCTCCTGATAAATCGCGAAGTTTTTTAACAAACTCCAGTAAACCGATAGGTGTATTAAAAGCCGAGTGCGCCGGCGGAGACAAGACATCTTTACCTTCGGGCACCAAACGAATCCTGGCGACTTCCGAAGTCACTTTTTTAGCTGGCAACATCCCACCATGCCCAGGTTTGGCACCTTGTGAAAGTTTAATTTCGATCATTTTTACCTGATCGGTTTGTGCCCGCTCAGCGTAAGCATCATAATTAAAGGTACCATCGGTATTACGGCAGCCAAAATACCCTGTACCAATCTGCCAGATTAAATCACCTCCTGGCTTACGGTGGTAATCGCTTATTCCACCTTCGCCAGTATTGTGTGCAAAGTTGCCCATTTTAGCACCACCGTTTAAAGCTAAAATGGCATTCTGACTTAATGAACCAAAACTCATGGCCGAAATATTATAAATACTGGCTGAATAAGGTTTTTTACAATCTGGTCCGCCAACGGTAACACGTGGATCTAAATTTAATTCATGGTGTGATATAGCCGCAATACTATGGCTCAACCACTCATAACCATTATCGTAAACATTTAACTGCGTTCCAAAAGGGATTGTATCGTTATCTTTTTTAGCGCGCTGGTAAATTAAAGAGCGGTTTAACCTGTTATAAGGCGTACCGTTGGTATCGCTTTCTACGAAATATTGATATACTTTCGGCCTCAACTCTTCCATAAAATACCTTAAACGGCCGAAAACAGGGTAATTTCTTACGATACTGTGTTTAGGCTGATATAAATCATAAACACCAAGCAGCACAAAAGGACCTGTAAAAATGAATGTCCACCATAAAAAGGGATGATATAAGCCCAGCATAATGGTTAGGGCAATTAAAAATGCGGCAATCGCGACGAAAGCTTTTCTCATGTTTTGTTATTTATTAGGTATGGTATCTGCACTGTAGAAAAATAATTTTGTTATCTTCTACTTTGTATACCAGTCTGTGTTCTAAATTAATCCTCCTCGACCACCATCCGGAATATTGGTGTTTTAATGGTTCAGGTTTGCCGGCACCTTCAAAAGGAGTGCGTTCGATTTCTTTTATCAGTGCATTTATTTTCTTCAGAATCGATTTATCAACCGATTGCCAATAGAGATAATCCTCCCATGATCCATCAAGAAATAATTTAATCATTATCAATCAGGTCCTGCTCCTTAGCTAAACCACTCTCATAATCTTTTAATCCTTGCTCTAGCCTAAGCGCATTTTTTGGACTTTTTAACAGATAAAAAGTTTCTTGCATACTATCATAGTCTGCCTTAGAAAGAACTACAACATCTTCCCCTTTCGCTCTGGTAACAAACAAGGGAGTATGGTTAGTAAAAACCTTATCTAAATAAGACTTTAAACTTTGCCTGAATGAGGTATAATTTGTGATCTCCATGGTAATGTATTATAATAATCAAAAGTAAAGATTATAAAATAACTGTACAACTATTTGTACATATTTAGAATCTGTATGATTAATATGTTCTCTAAACAACAAACGTTTAATTTTGTTATTTTTACGCTATGCTTATTAAGATTTATCCAGAAAACCCAAATGAAAGGGCCATTGAACAAGTTGTTGAAGTGCTGAAAAAAGGCGGTTTAATCATCTACCCTACCGATACCATTTATGGTTTGGGCTGCGATATTACCAATCCGAAAGCAATCGAAAAAATTTGCCGCATTAGGGGCATTAAACCAGAGAAAGCTAATTTCTCTTTTATCTGTCATGATTTAAAGCACATTTCTGATTATATCAAGCCGATTGACAACACTACATTCAGAGTGTTAAAAAAAGCTTTACCAGGACCGTTCACCTTTATTTTTAATGCCAATAACAATGTACCCAAGTTATTGAGTTCGAATAAAAAAACGGTCGGTATCCGCGTGCCCGATAACAATATTGCACGCTGCATTGTGAAAGAACTCGGCAATCCGATCCTCTCAACTTCCATAAAAGATGACGACGATGTTATTGAATACTCTACCGACCCGGAATTGATTCATGAAAAATACGAAGATTTGGTCGACCTGGTAATTGATGGTGGTTATGGAGATAACGAAGCCTCTACCGTAATTGATTGTACCACAGGAGACTTTGAAATCATCCGTGAGGGCAAAGGTAATATTGAAGAGTATTTGTAGATCTTCTGCATTGTAAAGCTAGACAACTTGTCTATCAGGCATATATTAGCGTTATTTTTTTTGGAAGTGTAGGTTCTGGTTCGCTGTGGCAGCCTCCTGCCCTGCTTTACTCTTCAAGTCCTCATCCGATAAAGGATCGGATTGAGGGCTTTCCGTTCCAATCAGGCTTAATAAACAATGCTTGTAACCACCGGGCGCAAACCTTTATATGATAAGATCTGCGTTTATCTCTTTAAATCAGTAGGAAACAGCAATATCATGATAACAACCAAAGTCGTGATGATGGTTTGTTTCATAAAACAGTAGATTTTAAAGCGATAAACGGTCTCGAAGTATCGTCATCTCGACCGTAGTGGAGAGATCTTTTAACATAGTCCAAAGATCTCTCCATTCCGTTGCACTCCAGTCGAGATGACGCCCCTTGTATTCTAATCTGTCAATGATGGTGCAGTTCGAATATTCAAACCAGAATATTCAAAAAAGCCCAATAACGTCTGCCGAATCAGAAAATTACTCCTTATTACATTTATTTTTCCACAATCATTCAAATTAACATTAAGTTAATCTGATTATAAGGCTTTTGCCTATACATTTGTTATAAACAAAACTTATATGAAAAGACCTTTACTTCTCATTTTACTTTTTCTGGTTTTCTCAAACTATTTATCTGCCCAGGTTTCATTAACGGCATTAAATACAGCAAAATCAGAAAATTTTGATGGCATAACCGCAACAGGAACTTCTATAGTTGCCGGATGGAGTGCCCTTAAAGCGAGCGGCACAAACAATGCAGCCATTGGCTCGGCTTTAGCATTAACAGTTTACACCGCTTCGTCAAATAGTGGCGCTGCCTATAACGCGGGAACAGCCGGAGCGGCCGACCGTTCATTAGGAAGTCTCGCCTCTGGCTCGTTAACGCCGAGGTTTGGCGCTGGTTTCCAAAACAACACGGGTGCAACCGTAACTTCAATTGATTTATCGGGCGTAATGGAGCAGTGGAGAACTGGTTCAAATGCTACTGTTAACGAAAAACTAAATTTCGAATACAGCTTTAATGCCGCAAGTATTGCCGATGCATCGGCCACCTGGCTCCCGCTTACCGGCATGAACCTTAACGAAAAGCTAATAACAACTACCACAGCAGCTGGCATTGATGGCAACTTACCTGCAAATCAAACGGCTATTTCGGGAAGCATCACCACAATTACCTGGGCAGATGGCGCTACGCTTTATATCCGCTGGACAGACACCGACGATTTAGGAAGCGATGGCATTTACACTATCGACGATTTTAGCATCACACCAAAAGGCAGTACTACAGCCACACCCGTTTTATCAGCCTCAAATACAACATTGCTTTTTGGCGATCAAAACATCAATTCAAATTCTACATCACAAAGTTATACATTAGGAGGAGCCAATTTAACGGCTGCTGTTTCAGTAAATTCAACAGCACCTTTCTTTGTTTCTAAAGACAATACTACTTTCAGCAATTCCATCAGTTATACTGCAGGCGAGGTTGCCGCATCTCCATTGGTTTATGTACGCTTCAGTCCAACCGCAGGCGGCAATGCCAGTAGCAATATTACCAATACAAGCACCGGTGCCAGCGCTGTTAATGTTGCGGTAAGCGGAAATGGACTATCAACCATTTTAACGGTAAACCAAACTGCTTTCGATTTTGGCTCCCAAAATACAGGTACCAATTCTACTGCGCAAAGCTTCAACCTCAGTGCAACGGGCTTAACCGATGTGGTGAATATTACCACAACAGCACCTTTTTATCTTTCAAAAGATAATGTTACCTACAGCACTTCTTTGGTTTATACCGCGGCAGAGCTTGCTACAGGCAAAACAGTTTCGGCACGTTTTAGTCCAACAACACCTACCGCAGTTTCGGGCAATATCAGTATTGCAAGCACCGGCGCAACCACGCAGAACATTACTACCACAGGCCTGGGTACAACGCCACCTGCTGCCCCAGCCCACGTGGTCATTTCTGAAATTTACGGTGGTGGTGGAAACAGCGGCGCAACCTTTAAAAATGACTTTATAGAATTATATAACCCGGGTAATACCGCAGTTGATTTAACAGGCTGGAGCGTACAATATTTAAATGCAGCCGGAACAGGAACTTGGGCCAAAACAGATTTAACAGGCAGTATACCTGCAAAAAGTTTCTATTTGGTTCAGGAAGCTGTTGGAGCAGGTGGAACCGTTAATTTACCTACACCAGATGCAACTGGGATTTTAACCCTTTCGGGCACCACCGGAAAAGTAATTTTAAGCAATTCAAATGTGCTTTTAACCGGTGCCAACCCATCAACCACTGCAGTAGTTGATAAAGTAGGCTTTGGCCCAACAGCCACCGGTTTCGAAACCGCACCTACCCCCGTAATCTCCAATACAACTTCAATTGAACGTAAAGCAAGTGCAACTTCAACAGCGGCTACTTTAGCCATTGGGGGTGCCGAAGAGTTTAGTGGAAACGGTTACGATACCGACAATAACAGTACCGATTTTGTAGTTACGGCTCCAAACCCACAAAACTCTACGATAAAAGAACCAACCGGTGCCAATCATCTGGTTATTTCTGAAGTTTATGGCGGTGGCGGTAACAGCGGCGCTACCTATAAAAACGACTTTATCGAATTATATAACCCAACACTTTCAGCTGTCGATTTAACAGGCTGGAGCGTGCAGTATGCAAGTGCTACAGGTACGGGTAACTGGGCAGCAAGCACCTTATCGGGTTCTATCGCCACAAAAGGTTTTTACCTGATCCAACTGGCAGCGGGTACAGGTGGTACATTAGATTTACCAACACCTGATAAGATTGGTACACTCACCTTATCGGGTACAACAGGAAAAGTATTGTTAAGCAATTCTGCTACCCCTCAAACAGGTGCCAATCCGGTTAGTGCAAATATTATTGATAAAGTTGGTTATGGAACAGCAAATGGTTTTGAAGGTACTGCCCCGGCACCGGCTACAACCAATACTTCATCAATAGAAAGAAAAGCAAGCGCAACATCAAACGCCACCACCATGGGCATTGGCGGTACAGAAGAATTTGTAGGTAATGGATACGATAGTGACGAAAATTCGTCAGATTTTGTAGTGAGGTCACCAAATCCACAAAATAGCTCGGTAACCGAGCCTGCTTCAACAACTGGCCCCTATTTAATTGTTACGCCAAAAACCCTGGCTTTCAGTAACCAGGCATTAAATACCACATCAGCTTCAAAAAGCTATGTACTCTCTGCCGGAAACTTAACCAATGCCACTACTTTAACAACAACAGCTCCTTATTCTATTTCTAAAGATAACGTTACTTTTTCGAGCACATTAAGTTATAGTGTAGCCGATTTAGCCACCAATCAAACGGTGTATGTAAAATTTAGCCCAACAGCTGTGGGTAATGCAAGTGGTGCCGTTTTACATGCCAGTGCTGGCGCAACTTCGGTTTCACTTTCATTAACCGGCGCGGCGGTTGACCCTAACCAAACAGCTTTCAGCTTTGAGAACTGCACCACCGTAGGTAGTGCAGCCTTATCTGATGGTTTTTATCAATATAGTGTAACCGGTGCACAAACCTGGGGCTGTACCACTACTTTCGGACATGATGCCAGCGACCCAAATGGTGCAGCAAGCACAGGAAATGCCCTCCAGATTAATGGTTATGCGGGTGGTAATGTTTTAAATGAGGATTGGTTGATTTCGCCGGCCTTAAATATCACTTCGTTTAACTACGCTATTTTATCTTTCTGGACGAGATCTGCTTTCGCGGGAGATAAATTACAACTCAAAATTTCTACAAACTATACCGGCTCGGGTAACCCTGCACTGGCCACATGGACCAGTTTAGATGGTAAATTCCCTGAAACGGGTAGCGATAAATGGACCAAATCTGACAATATAGACTTATCGGCATACAAGGGAAGTCCGGTTTATGTAGCCATTGTGTATAATTCTACTACTTCTTCGGCCAGCCGTTGGACGGTTGATGATTTTGCAGTAACCAATTCAAGCACGCCACCAGCGGTCGACATTACTACTTCGCCATCGAGCCTTAGTTTCGGTTTCCAGGCGGTTAATACCACTTCTGCTGCAAATAGCTTTGGTTTCTCTGCAGGCAACTTAACGGGCGATGTCACCTTAACCGCGCCGGCCAATTTTACGTTGTCAAAAACGAGTACCGGAACCTATAGCAATACCATCACTTATCCAAAAGCCGAGATCAACAATACTTCGCCAACAGTTTACGCTAAATTTTCACCAACTGTGGTGAATACCAGTTATACCGGCAATGTAAACATTGCTACTCCCGGTTCGGCAAACAAAACCGTTGCCTTTAGCGGAAATACCTTCGATATTGCCAACACTTTAGAAGTAGTGAACTGGAACATCGAATGGTTTGGTAGTCCGGCTCAGGATCCATCGAACGATGTATTACAGGCGGCTAATGTGAAAACCATAGTGAACAACCTCAATGCAGATATTTATGGTTTTGCAGAGGTAGTAGATACCACTTTGTTCAGAAACACCGTTTTACCCGCCGGATACAATGTTTTATTCAGCGAGTTCGGATCTTATGCCGATAATAAAGCAGATGCCGACTATCCATTGGCACAAAAACTGGCTTTTATGTACCGCACCGATCTCATTAAGCCTATTTCTACTTTAGGAATTTTAAGAGATACCTATAACCCTGCTGTACCCGCAACCAGTGTTGATGGTACCGCCTACAAAAACTGGTCGTCAGGCCGTTTCCCTTACATGATGCAGGCACAGGTGAAGATCAATAATAAATTGGATACGGTTTATTTTGTCGAAATTCATGCCAAAGCAAATACAGGACCAACAGCGGATCAGATTGATGCCTATAACCGTAGGAAAGGCGGAAATAAACAATTGAAAGATTGGCTGGATGCAAACCTGGCC
The DNA here is from genome assembly GCF_003664035.1 of Pedobacter alluvionis. Lineage (GTDB taxonomy): Bacteria > Bacteroidota > Bacteroidia > Sphingobacteriales > Sphingobacteriaceae > Pedobacter > Pedobacter alluvionis. The sequence goes on along the minus strand of NZ_RCCK01000010.1, from coordinate 1,271,227 downwards.
GGTAAAAAAGTGATTATTCTTGGCGATTTTAACGATGTACTGGATGCTGATAAAACCATTGCCCCAATGCCTGCAGGTACCGGCACTTCCTATTCCGATTTCACCCAGGATGCAAGTAATTATTTCCCTGTAACCTTACCACTAAGTTTGGCAGGAAAACAATCTACCGCCGGATTTAATACCGTAATCGATAACGTCATCATCACGAAAAACTTAAACCTCAACTACATACCCGCCTCGGCCGAGGTTTTAGATGCCGTTAAAAATCTGGTGACCAATTACAGTTCTACCACAACAGATCACTATCCGATTAAAACGAGGTATTTATTCGGCAATGGTGCACCCACAATCGATGCAGTAGCCAACCAGGCGGTTTGTTATTCGCCAGAAAACCAAAGTATTGCCTCAACCGGAATTTCTGCTGGTGCTGAAACCACGCAAAACACTACACTTTCTGTTACTTCAGATAACGCTAACCTGTTCGATGTATTAACCGCAGCAGCGAACGGTACCGATAAAGGAACGATTACTTATCACTTAAAAAACAATGTAAGCGGTGTTGCCAATATTACCGTTACCGTAATGGATAATGGCGGAACAGATTTTGGTGGCATGGATAAAACCACTAAAACTTTCAAATTAACGGTTACTTCAACCGCTACAGCAAGTATTGCCGGTACATCAGCAGTCTGCTTAAACGGAGCCGCTCAAACCATCACCTTTACCGGGGCAAACGGAACTGCACCCTATACTTTTACCTATAACATTAATGGCGGAACTAGTAAAACGGTAACAACAACCGCAACAAGCACATCGGTAACGGTTTCGGCACCTACTAATGTAGCCGGTACCTTTGCCTATAATTTAGTAAATGTTAAAGATGCAAATTGCGGCCAGGCACAAACCGGAACCGCTACTGTAACCGTAAATGCCTTACCTGTAGTTTCCATCAGCAGCAATAAAGGTGTAACGATCTCTAAAGGCGATGCCCTGATTTTAACCGCTGCAGGCGGAGTACAATACAGCTGGACAGGTGCCGAAATCACCAACGGGCAAAATACGGCATCGGTAACCATCAGGCCAAAACAAAGCGGCACCTATAAAGTAACCGTTACCAATGCCAGTGGCTGTGTAAGTGACCAGAGCATTTCAATAACCGTAACCGAAGATTATAAGTTAGAAGCCAGTACAGTAATCACACCTAATGGTGATGGCTATAATGATAAATTTATCGTAAAAAACATCGATTATTATCCAAACAATACCTTAAGAATATTTGATAAGGCCGGGCGGGTTTTATATACCAGGCAAACTTATACCAATGATTGGGATGGAACCATAAACGGAAGCCCGCTAAACGAAGGCACCTATTACTACATCATCGATCTCGGTAAGGGCATCGGTACATTCAAAGGTTTTATCAACATCATCAGAGACTAATTACAGACATGAGAGCAATTACCAAAAACATAAAGCAAATGCGTCGCGTAACGTTTCTATTTGCAGCCAGTACATTATTTTTAGGGTCGGTAAAAGCACAGATCCTTCCGCTTAATGCACAATATTTCCAGAACCGTTACCTGGTTAATCCATCAATGGCGGGTATTACCGAAGGATTTAACATCAACGGAAGTTTCCGCAAGCAGTGGTCTAACATTCCCGGTGCACCCATTACACAGAGCGTTACTTTAGATCAGCAGGTAAACAAAGTGGGTTGGGGTATAAACATCTACAATGAGAAATCGGGCGGCATCCAGCGCACCAAAGCCGTTGGAACCTTTGCCTATCACCTTCCCTTAAATAGCGACGATCAGAAACTAAACTTTGGGATTTCATTCGGTGCAAGTCAGGATAAACTGGATTTAAGCAGTGTAAAAAACAGCGATATTAACGATCCGTCCATTGCCCGTTTTAACGATCGGGGTTATTACCTTGATGGCGATTTCGGGATCTCTTATACCTCGAAAGGATTAACCGTAGAGGGTGCCGTGCCTAACATGCGTTCCGTTTTCAGAAAAGACGATTTAAACTTTGCCAACAAACCTACATTTTATTCGGCGGTAAGTTATAAGTTCATGCTGGGATCGGGCATTAATGGCATCAGCCTGGAACCTAAAGGTGTTTACAGGGGCATTAAAAATTATGATAACCTATGGGATGCCGGTTTAAATGCCAATTTTGCCAACGATAAACTCTATGTAATGGCGATGTACCACAATACGCAAAATGCTACCGTTGGTTTTGGCATGAATTACAAATCAACCTTATATTTCATGGCTTATTACAATACCGCAACCTCAGCAATCAGTGGTTATACCGATGGCGATTTTGAAGTGAATATCAGGGTAAATATTGGCAAGAAGCCATAATAATCCTTGTCCGTTATGCTGATCGGATAGCTCCTAATGTCTGTTGTAATCTGAATATTACTACGTTCTAAAAATGAATATCACCTGATTTTATTCCGTGATAATTGTATTTTTAGCTGGAAGTTCATTTTTGATTGGCATTTCTGAACAGATTTGGGGTCGAAATTTTATTTTGGGCATAAAAATGAAATAGGGATCCCCTCCTGGCTATATTTCAGGTAACATATTAGCGCTATTATTTCTTTTAGTGGTCTTGGTGCTATGGGTAGCTACGGTCTATTGAATAAATTCTTAATTTCAGCTGTCTGCCCTGCCTAACCCATTTGGCCGGCCGGATGATGAACCTAAAAAGAAACTTTTTTAGTCTGAAACATGGCTTCAGCGTTTTTACCTTTTGTGAAAAATAATCAATGACCTTATTATATATGTTTCTGCAGATCGCTGTAAAATATAGGAAAACCAGGTTTTTGTTCAATGTAGAGAAAGGCATGCTATTCCATCCAAAATCATTTTTAAGGATATCAAATTGCCGCTCCATCCTCCCTCTCTGGTTATAAAAATGGACAAGGGCAACAACATCCGTTTCGAAATTGTTGGTTAGGATCCCCCTGTATTCATAGGCATCCTGGGTAATCAAATCTACCTGGCCATCTTTTTTCAATCTTCGTTTGGCAATCAGCCTATATGTCTGTGGCTGTTGGTTTTGTTACCTGGCCTGGTTCATAAAGGGAATGATGTCCGTGTATCCTACTTCCAGCAGGCCATTTTTGTCCTCCATCACTTTCCAGTTGCTAATTTGCGGAAAATATTTCTCGACATAGCTGTTTTTGCATCCTATGTAAAAGTGTTCTACCTTCTGTTACAGCAAAGTAACCACGTCATACTGGTAGGATGCTGCATCTGCCCGAAAGTTTTTAATCTTTTTTACTTTCTTTGTTTCAAGCAGGTTAAAAATTCTTTCGAGCGTATCCCTTTGGAATGACTTTGCATCAGAATTCCCATTTCTGTTTTCGATATAAAGTACAAATTGCTCATTGACGGTACAAACACCTGGCTGATAGCCATAATCTCTTTTGTAGGTCATTTTACTGTCCTGTTTTTCATTGAAAATGATCGTGTTATCATAATCAAGGGTAAGTTCCCGGGAATCAAGGATCCCTATCTTTTTGAGGACTTCCAGGTTAAAGTTCTCCAGGGTCCGGTTGGTACAATATTGATGTGTAACCACCCCTCGCTTGGTTACACAGGTTTTTGTTTCTTCAGTAAGCCCGGAGAGTCTTCTCAAAACAGTATCGGGGCTTGCCAGTCTAAGATAAGGATTGTCGACAAAATGACTTTTTAAGTGGGTATGGAGATCTTCGACACTATCGCCGCCACAGAGAAAAACAGATTTAAGGGAGTAGAAAACATCTTTCCATGAATACTTGCTTTGGGCAGCAACGCAGGGCAGGTGTGCATGGCAAAGCTTATCAATTTCTAATTTGTTTAAGTAGTCAAAAACAAAATTTATGCCTCCGAAAGAGGCTCGAAGGTACCAGGCGGTCGCGCAATGTCATTTAGTTAAGCGATATTGCTTTAAAAACCATCGAGTTAAAGAACTGATTTTTTCAGTTCTTTGTGTTCGACTAAAAACAATACTCAATGGTTAAAGCAAATATAAAGATTATCGAACAACTTAAATTGTTCCTGAACATGGTGGCAAGCAATTCTGAAATCAGATCCCTCTTTACAAAAAGTCCATCAGATTTTAGCCGTGAACGGAAATTGCCTCTGTCCAAGGTTGTAGGTATGTTGATCAATCTTCCTAAACGCAGTCTAAGTATCGAGTTGCAATCGTTTTTTGGAAGTATTGGCGAGGCTGACTTAATTTGTACCAAGGGTGCTTTCTGTTTGCAGCGAACTAAACTCAATCCTTTATTCTGCAAGGTTTGGAACGACTTGCTGATCGAATGTTTCTATGACCAATTTCGTAGCGATGTACAGCTTTGGGAAGGCTTCAGGTTGCTGGCAGTAGATGGCTCGAACTTTAGTGTACCAAACAGCCCTGAGGCATTAGCATATTTCGGTTCGGCTGACAATCAACATGGCGGGGTTCCGATGGCCAGGGTAATGCAGATATATGATGTTCTAAATGGATTAACGCTGTGGGGTGACATTTTTCCCAGGTCCTATAGTGAAAACGCGATCATTACAGATCACATCAACCTTCTTGCTGAGGAATAGTATCACATTATTTGATCGTGGATACCATAGCTATAGCTTAATGTATTTACTGATAAGCGAAGAAAGGCCCAAACATTTCCTGATGCGCTGCAAAACAACCTTTAGTAAAGAGGTTAAAAATTTCGTTTCCAGCAATCAAAGAGATATCACCATAACCATTTATCCTTATTATGAGGCGATTGAAAAATTAAAGGGTCAGGGGCACATTGTAACACTTGGAACAGGGATCAAGGTTAGGATGCTCAAAATACTTTTGACCTATGGGGAAACAGAGGTGCTACTTACTAATCTTTATGATGAGACAAGGTTTACACAAAAAAAATTAAGGGAGTTATACTTTATGCGATGGAAGATCGATACCGCTTTCGGAGGGCAAAAAAACCAGATGCAGATGGAAATATTAAGTGGACATAAAGTGATATGTATTCAACAGGATTATCTCGCAGGACTATTTGTCTCAAATCTGCAGAGCATTATTGAAAAACAGTGTGAAGAGAAACTAAAACATATTTCAGAAAATCGAGCCTATAAGTATAAGTTAAATAGAAATGTAAGCTGGGCGATGCTAAAGTATAGAATTCTTAAGATCTTCTTGCAAACTGGAAACAGCTTGGAAATACTGACCGAAATAGAACGCTTATTTATGAATAATATTGAGCCAGTTCGACCTGAAAGGCATGTGGTTAGAACAACAGTAAAAAGAAAAAGAGGTAAATATCAGACGTTTACGAACTACCGCAGAGCAGTATAAACCTTAACTAAATCACATTGGGCTGCCGGTTTCCAGTTCAAACTCCCCAGCGTTAAAGCTCCGTACCGTTTTCTTACTCTTACCATTTTTACGGTTAGCCTCGCCGGAAAGCTTACTCTCGGAGATGTGGTGTTCAAGTTCACCAGTCATCATCGATTCCAAAAAATGTTTCATCATTGGTGCCAGTACCCCATCGGTACCAGTCATCTTTTTGCCGGCATATAAGCCAGCTATAGCATCCTTTTTAAAGGATTCAAAATCAAAATTATCTTGTGTTGCCATAATGTATGTCGATAGTTTAAAATTACAACTACTGACACAGTTTACGAAACACCCTCATATTTTTTGTTAAAATAGGCCTCCAAAAAATGGTTCAATAAACCATTCGATGAACCACCAAGAGTTGAACCTAATCTTTTTATACAAGGGATTCTATTCTAAATAATCACAGAAAAAACCGCCATTTTCTAATTGAAATGAGCCTTACCAAAACAAATACCTTTAGGACACTATTGAAATCTGATCATTTATATCGTTTAAAATACATTAAAATTTTATAACATAACAAGATAGCGTGTTGCCTGATTTCCTTTTCTTTTTCCCTCTCTACCCATCATATAGCCCAACGAATCTTTTATGGTTGATCTTATATTCCGGCAGTAATGCTTAAGGTCATTTTCACAAAAAACTATTTAAGATCAAGAAATGTTATTGATTTCTTTAATATCTCCATACTAAAACATCCCTGAATAATTGATTCATATTAAGATTTTAGTATCAAATTCTTAATTTTCCAACTACTCCATTTAAGAATAATTTATTAAATTGCCTTTATCTACTTAAATCTATCTTAATGAAAAATTCTATCTCATGCATCATCATTGATGATGATCCTACCGCAATTAACATTTTAAGTGACTATATTGCGGAAATGCCAAGGCTAAAAGTCCACCGTATCTTCACTAAACCAATAGAAGCCCTAAGCGAAATCAGTATTGAAAGCAATAAACAGCTAATCTTTTTGGATATTGATATGCCAGCAATGTCTGGCCTGCGACTTGCTGATAACCTCAAGCATAAATCACATAACATTATTTTTACTACATCCTATCCAGAATTTGCACTGGATGCTTTTAAGGTTAGGGCAAAACATTACCTTTTAAAACCTTTTAACATGGGAGATTTTGCAGAAGTAGTTAATGAGGTACTTTCAGAATGTTATGATACACAGCGTCTTGTACAAGAAAATGAAGAAGCATTTTTCTTACGCACAAATGGTGAACGCGGCAAACTTACCAAAGTACTCAAAAAGGACATCATCTATCTCCAGGGATCAAATAACCATGTACACATTTATACCCCAACAAATGATTATTCAGTATACATGACCATAAAGGAGATGGAGGAAAAACTCCAGGACAATGAGCACTTCTACCGCGTTCACAAATCGTACATGATTAACACCAACTTTGTAAAGGAAATCAATGGGCACAAAATCGACCTTGGAAAGTACGAAGTACTCATGACTCCACAATACAAAGAGGCATTTATGGATTTTATTGAAAACCAAACCCTTGTCTCAAAACGTTTAAGGGATTGACATTTGCAAATTTGATTGAGTTGTAAATGTTGTAATCGCTGTGATTGTACTATTTGTTGGATCACTCTTTTGAAAGCGCATATTAGCTGCTTTTTGTGAACGGAAAACAAACGCAGTTTTCCGGGTCGATTTTAAGTCTGTAATTCTTTTCATAAACGAAAATTAGCCCCACCAAAATCCCTAAAAGACTACATTACGTAAAGCAATTGTTGACTGTTGTAAAACCAAATTTTAACTTAAAAACAAAATGAAAAACTGGCTAAAAAATTATCGCTGGCATATTATTTCATGGGCTACCTTCATTATTTATGAATACGTACTTGTCTCATTGATCCTTAAAATAAATGCTCCCATATTAGACTATTGTATTCACTATATTATCAATATAACACTCTTCTACATTCATGCCGAATTGGTTTTAGGAAAAGGTTTGAAACCACAAAAACCTGTTTATTTAAGCATAATTGTATTGACAGTATTTGAAGTATTTTTGCACACTGTTTTCGCATACCTTGCAGACCGTTCTCTTTCAAAAACAGCAACTTTTTCTGTTGGTAAATTGACAATTACAGACTGGAAATATATGTTTGTAACAGTATGGCGGGGCATCTATTTTCTACTATTCTCAACAGCGTATTATTTTATCAAAAGTTATATCCACCAGAAACAGCGAACGGTAGAGCTGGAAAAAGAAGCAATTGAAGAAGTGTTAAAGCAAAAGCAAATAACGCTTGAACTGGCTAACGCTAAAAATGCCTACCTCAAAGCTCAAATTAACCCACATTTCTTGTTCAATACCTTAACCTATATATATAACAGTACACATAAGAGTGAGCCCAGGGCTGCAGAAGCGGTGCGATATCTTTCAAAACTGATGCGCTACGCATTAGAATGTGAACATGGTCCGGAAATTATGCCATTGGAAGCAGAAATCCGTCAAGTCGAAAACCTACTTCTGCTTAGCCGAATAAAGCAGCCCGACTTATTTATAGATTTTAATTATGATCAGAAAACCGAATCTACAGAGGTAATGCCACTACTTTTACTTAGTTTAACCGAAAATATGGTTAAACATGGTAACCTCAGCCAACCTGAAGATCCGGGAAAAATTATAGTAAAACTGCAGCAAGGACTGTTTAGCATTCAAACAAGTAACCTGATTAACACGGGGCTTAATGATACCGGGTTTCATACAGGCCTTGAAAACATCCGGCAAAGGTTGCTTCATACCTATGCAGAAAAGGCAGAACTCTCCGCTGGCCAGAAAGGCAAGTATTTTGAAGTGTTAATCACAATCAACCTCGCTGGTGATACGCAATAATTTTCATGCGGAATATATCAAATTATAGAAGATTGCATATTTTCCTTTCTTTGGGCACAATAATTAAACGAAACAGCAGCAAGTATTTATTAATAACAGAAATCTTCCTTGCAAACGCTCCAATTTTTTGTTGTTTAAAGGTTATTTACTTCAAAACCACGATAACTAAGCATCTCGGCGTTATGCGAAACAATTAAGCGAAGTTTTAATCTTTCTATAATTTCTCTGGCTTGAGCAACATTTCTATGTATATCGTTTATTCCCCTGATTTCAATCCCACCCGACATAAGTTTAAATTTGCTGGGTTCAAACTTATCAATAAACTGCTGTAAATCTGGACTCACCTTTATCTGTTTGTTTTGCATAATTAATTTAGTTCTATGGCAGCAAAGCAACACAAAGCATTTTAACTTATCAGTAGTTTCATATTAACTTATTAAGAAATGTTAACTATGGGGTTTTTTCAAAAGAACTACCTCCTATGAGCTCATAATCAATGTTAATTCAATTAACACCATGACCTGTAAAAACTCTTAATCAGTCAGCGTGACATAAACATGATGTTTGCTTAACTTTTAGATGACGTATAGCTAATAGTTTTGCGTTAAAGAATTAGATATGCGTACAATAAAAAGACTGACCAAACTCCATTACTATTTTTTTACTGCGATATCAATACTGCTGTTGGCACTCATTTTTAATTTCAGCTTTTCTAAAACAGATGGATTCCTCATTTTTAACCGGTTTCATACAGCCTGGCTAGATATTTTTTTAAAGTATATCACTAATCTCGGAGATGGTTTAATCAGTATTCTGGTCGCAACAGTCCTGCTTGCAATTCGAAAAAAGAAAAAAGCAATGACCGTGGCCCTTGCTTATATTTATTCAGGACTGCTTATTCAAATCGCAAAAAGGATATTCCACATGCCAAGGCCTAAATATTATTTTGAGCAGACTTTATTTCAGTACAATCATTTTGTTGAGGGAGTGAGCATGTATAATCATAATTCTTTTCCCTCTGGCCATACTGCATCTGCTTTTGCCTTGACCACAGTATTGGTGCTGGTTTTCAAAAAAAAGAAAATCTCTCCTTATTGTTTATTTTTTGCTTTTTTAATTGGTTATTCACGCATATACCTGGCACAACATTTTCTGATTGATGTAATTTTTGGTGCAATAACCGGTATAACTTGTGCAATCTTAAGCTATCATCAGGTATACGATCTTAAACTTTTCAGATCAGCTAAGCTAAACAGAAGATATAAACAGCTTAAAATTACCAATCAGGTTAACCCCATTTAAGTGAAAGAAATTCCAGTTAAACTTTGGCTTTTTATAATGGCGATGACTGTGATCAAACTGATCATAGCCTCAACAACAGCGCTCGGAAACGATGAGGTATATTACTGGACCTATGCTTTAAATCTGCAATGGAACTATTTTGATCATCCCCCTTTTGTGGCATGGTTAATAAGAGCAACCACAATAAATTTATACATTCACAACGAATTGGCTGTTCGGTTCGGCGCCATAATATCATCAACAATTGGCACAATAATCGTATACAAAACAGGCAAATTACTCCTTAATGCCCGAGTAGGTTGGTTTGCCGTTTTACTTTATTCTTCGTCTTTTTATTGCAGCATTATCGCTGGGACATTTATTTTGCCAGATAGCCCTCAAATGGTTTTCTGGCTCTGGAGCATCTTTTTGTTACTTAAAATCACCAGATCTATTCAGCTGGGCTTACCCACATTAAGTCTATGGTGCTGGTTCGGCGTGGCAACAGGTCTTTGTATGATGTGTAAGATTCATGGCATCTACTTATGGGTAGCCGTTGTATTGTTCGCCCTGTTTAGCAATAGGAAATTGATGGTGCAAAAAGGCATGTATGTTTCTGCCTTAATTAGTTTGATTATTGTATCTCCTTTTATCATCTGGAATATCCAGCATCATTTCATTACCTACACCTACCACAGTAATCGGGTTAGCCTGTTTCACGCTGGCATAAACCCATTAGCCTTCGCCAGAGAAATTAGCGGACAAATATTCTATAACAATCCGATTGTTTTTTTTCTGGCCTGGATAGCTATTTTTAGTTTCATCAAAACCAACCATCTTCTCCTTCAAAGCGAAATACGACTGTTATTATGTTGTGCGCTTCCTCTTATTGCAACACTGATTTTTCTTTCAATTTTTAGAGATACATTACCGCATTGGTCAGGCCCGGCATATAGCTGTTTAATATTTCTTTCTGCATTGAAACTGGAATCTATTAGTCTGTCAAAAGCAAAAGCCATTATTGGTGCAAGTATGCTGTTCTTCTTGTTCGTGGTAAGTGCAGGTCTCATTACAATTAACTTTTACAAGGGCACGTTTTCGCCACAAAAAGGCTCCAAGAATTTGGGCGCGGGCGATCCCACCTTAGATTTATACAGCTGGAAAGAAACAGGAAGAATAATTGATTCTATTTATCGATTGGATAAATCATCAATAAAGAATAAACCAATCCATACCATTGTGATTACAAAGTGGTTCCCTGCAGCTCATTTAGATTTTTATGTTTGCGCTAAAACTGGTTTGCATACCTATGGCATAGGAGAAATATTCGATCTTCACCAGTATTATTGGTCGAATCAAACCAAACAGGAATTAACTGTTGGCGAAAATGCATATTATATTGTACCTTCTAACCTTTACGATGAAAACAGTTTAAACTTTATCAAATCCCAATTTAGAAATTGTACAGCACCAATTATTGCACCTATTTTTAGAAACGGTGTTATTTGTAAAAACATTTTAATATATAGGTTAACTGGCTATAGAAGATAGTGCAATTGCAATTATAACTGATTAATTCAGTGGTGCAGAATCTTGTATATTTAATTGCACCTAAGCTAAAAAAGCAATAAATTAGCTTAAAAAATCCTGTCAAATTACTGATAGCTAACCTCTTTCTTAAAAAATAGATGATGCCCAATAACAAAGTATATCCACTAAGCATGCTGTTCCTGGCAATTTTATTCAGCTCTTTATCCTCCATAGGGCAAATTGTACTCCAGGATAAAAAATATCACATAAATACTAAAACATTTTCGCAAACCGATTCAGGTGCACTAAAGTTAGATATTTACTATAGTGGTAAAATAACAGAAGCTAAGCCAACAGTACTTTTTATATTTGGTGGCGGCTTTGTAATGGGCCGCAGAGATAGCAAATTATTTGATCAATATTTTAACACTTTATTAGCACATCACTATAAGGTAGTTTCAGTTGACTATCGACTTGGTCTTAAGGGGAAGAAATTTCCAAGTCCATTTAATACTTCAAATTTAAAAGCAGCTATTGATACCGCTACGACTGATGTTTTCGACGCGACAGCTTATCTGATCAAAAATGCGAAAGAACTTGGTATTGATACGGCTATGATTATTTTATCAGGATCAAGTGCTGGCGCTATTACCGCGCTACATGCCGACTATAACAAGCGGAATGCAACCGCATTATCAGCTAAATTACCACAGCACTTTCAGTACAAAGGTGTAATTTCTTTTGCCGGGGCAATACTAAGTTATCATGGCGCGCCAAAATATGCTATACCACCAGCACCTACCATGCTTTTCCATGGCACAGCCGATAACCTTGTACCTTATAATAAGGTGAGATTACTGAACAGAGGATTTTTTGGTTCTAAATATCTTGCGCAAACTTTCAAAAAAAATGGATATCCGTATTATTTTCAGTATGTACAAAATATGGGGCACGAAATAGCCGGATCACCAATGACTGAAAACTTGCCTGATATTCTGTGGTTTATCGATAATTACATCATTAAACAAAAACACTATTTTATGGAAGTAGACTTTAAAGACGCCGACAAAAAACCAACCTTTAGCATACCCCCTGCTTTAAAAAAGAGGTAGCCTAAATCGTATGGTTTCCATTATTTTTTCAATTCGGGCAAATTACGATTGAAATTGGGGCACGCATGTATGACAGTTCCAGATTAATGATATAGTGCTTCTTTACCTTAAGGTTAGATCAAAAACTATCTCTTTATCTTGACCAATTAGTTTTCATGTCCTCAAGACTCACCAGTCAGGATCCTTTCCATTTCTATCATCATCTGCTCCGCCAGGCGTTGTTTAGCTTGTAATTTAGAAAGGTAAGCATCGGCAAATGTAACTTCCAGTTCATCCATAATAAAAGCATATTTTGCCTTAAGTTCTATAAGATCAATCTGAAGCTTCTTGGAAAGATTTTGCATAATACAAAGCTAAAAAAAGCGAGACTAATTTCGGATAAATGGTCTTATTTTCTTTTTTTTAAAAAATTAACAAATAAACACATCCATTAAAACAATCTCCCGGTTCTTTCGTTTATAAATTGATTCCGGCGTGGTTTCCGGAATAGTTTGTTTGGTTAGTTGATTAGGGATCACTCCCAAAGTGAATCCCTTTTCTTTTTTACAAAGCTTTCTATCAATTGAGCAATTTTCCAGACAATATTTTCTAAATTCAACCTTTTAAATCGATTACATTATGGAAGAAATCAGATGGGGCATTATTGGCTGTGGAGATGTGACTGAAGTAAAAAGCGGGCCAGCTTTTAATAAGGTAAACAACTCCAAACTTGTTGCCGTAATGCGTCGCGACGGTGATAAAGCTGCCGATTATGCAAAACGGCATCAGGTACCTAAATGGTATGATAATGCTTCTCAACTGATTAACGATCCGGAGGTTAACGCCATTTACATTGCTACTCCACCCCTACAGCACGAAGCTTATACCATTGAAGCCTTAAAAGCTGGCAAGCCGGTATATGTAGAAAAACCCATGACTTTAGATGCCAGTGCAGCTCAGCGCATGACTGATGCAGCCAATAATTTAAAGGTTAAACTTTGCGTGGCCCATTATCGTCGTGCCCAACCAATTTTCTTAAAAGTTAAAGAACTATTGGCTACACATACCATTGGCGATGTTCGTTTAGTCCGGTTAAAAATGCTCCAATCGCCTAACCCTGTGCTAATTGCCAAAACAGCCGATAATTGGCGGATCAATCCAGTTATTTCCGGTGGTGGTTTATTTCATGACCTGGCTCCGCATCAATTAGATCTCATGACTTATTATTTCGGCGATGTAAAAAACGCCATGGGTATTTCCACCAGACAACAGGAAAATACCGAAGTTGATGATTTGGTTGCAGGAAATATCCTTTTCGCAAATGGCATTGTTTTCAGCGGTACCTGGTGTTTCTCTGTTGCTTCAAAAGATCAAGCCGATATTTGCGTAATATATGGCTCAAAAGGTCACATCAGTTTCCCCATGTTTGGCAATAAAATTACGGTTACAACCGATCAATCAACTGAAGAATATGTATTTGAGCCTTTACAGCATGTTCAACAACCTATGATCGAAAAAGTAGTCGATTACTTTTTAGGCAAAGGACAAAATCCATGTAGTGGCGAAGATGCATTGATTACCATGCAATTAATGGATGATTTTACACGAAAGTAAGCTGAGAAGCTTATATTGGAAGTATTGTCATTTCCTGAAGCGCAGTGAAATGGAGAGATCCAAAGAAAAGTCGTCATTGCTGACGACCCTTCCAGGCTTATCATCATCTTAAAAATCCAAAATCGTTCATAACTATTTTGTTCCTATATCATTACCACTAAACGTTTAACGTCCGCAACCTCAAGGTTCCAAAGACCGGAAATATCTGCTAGCTTAACCTCGATAGTTTCTACCTTCAATTTACCATCTGCTGCTAGCTGAAATTCTTACAAATTTAATTTATTCCGGAGAGAAAACAGTATCCTAAAGCCGATCTTATTGAAACTATTGTAAGCCATTAGCGTTTATTAATTGCCTAACCCTATCTGTATTCCTGCTAAAGATGAAAATACTTTTAAAATACCTGAGGCCTCACCGGAATCTCATTATACTATCGCTGTTACTGGCCGCTGCAGCACAGCTTTTAAGCCTGCTCGATCCCATTATTTTTGGAAAGATTATAGACGATTATTCTACCAACAAACATCATTTAAGCGAACACCAGCTTATTAGTGAAGTTTCCTACTGGCTGCTCATTGCGCTAGCCATTGCACTGGTGGCCAGGCTTTGCCGCTCCATACAGGAATTTACGACAAGGAAGGCTGTGGCTCGTTTTGGCATGAATATTTTTAATGATGGCCTCAAACAAACGCTCCGCCTCTCGTTTCAGGAATTTGAAGAAAGCCGCAGCGGAACAACGTTGTCGGTACTTCAAAAAGTAAAAACAGATGCAGAACGTTTTATCAATGCATTTATCAATATCCTTTTTTCATCGCTAGTGGGAATTGGTTTCTTATTGTGGTACAGCCTGAACAAGAACTGGCTTTTGGTACCTGTATTTTTTATTGGGGTATTGGTACTGGGTTCTCTAACCGGCCTGCTCTCTAAAAAAATAAAAGCTATCCAACGGTCCATTAACCGACAGGCTGATAAACAGGCCGGCGTAATTACCGAAAGCCTGCGCAACATCGAATTGGTAAAAAGTTTAGGCTTAACCTTTGCCGAGATCAGAAGATTGAATGTGCAGACCCTGAAAATTTTTGATCTCGAAATGTTAAAAGCCCGGAAAGTGAGCACGCTCTCTTTTTTACAGGGCAATCTGCTCAACTTGCTAAAGCAATCGGTGCTTTTTATCCTGTTATGGCTGATTTTCAGAAAAATATTGAGTACAGGAGAACTGATTGCAATGCAATTTATCTCCACGGCAATCTTTACGCCGCTTCAGGATTTGGGCAACATGATCATTCTGTACCGGGAAGCAGATGCCTCGCTTAAAACATTCGACAACCTGATGCAAAAACCGATAGAAACCCGTCCGGATGATGCCGTAGAGCTTGATGCACTTAACAGGCTCGAATTCAAAAATGTAGTTTTCAGACATAAAACTGCTGGTTACAATGCTATTGATGATATTTCCTTCGAAATCCAAAATGGTGAGACTGTGGCATTTGTAGGTCCTTCAGGTTCTGGTAAATCTACCCTTGTTAAATTATTAGTAGGACTCTACCTTCCAGTTGATGGTGAAATCCTCTTCAACGAAACCAGTTCCAAACGCATACGTTACAATCCATTAAGGAGACAGATCGGTTTTGTTACACAGGATACCCAGCTTTATGCAGGTTCAATTAGGGAAAACATGCGTTTTGTTAATCCTACAGCAAGCGAAGAAGAGATCGTGGAAGCATTACGAAAGGCCTCAGCTACAGCACTTATTGCCAAAGCTGCGCAGGGAATTGATACCGTATTGGGTGAAAATGGGATGAAGTTATCTGGGGGCGAAAAACAGCGGATCTCTATCGCAAGGGCCTTATTGAGAAAACCAAGGTTGTTGATCTTTGATGAGGCTACCTCGGCACTAGATTCGCTTACCGAAGAAGAAATATCGGCAACCATTCGCGAAATCTCTGATAGAAGAGAGCAAATGACCATCCTCATTGCCCACAGACTATCGACCATTATGCATGCCGACAAAATCTATGTGCTGGAAAAAGGAAAGGTATCTGAAACGGGCAGCCACTTAGAACTTCTCGAAAAGAAAGGCTTGTATTATTCCATGTGGCGGCAACAGATTGGGGAACGGAGGTAATTTGATGAGATTATTATTCATTCATTAAAACCATATCGTTCAACCAATTAAACAAGCCAATAACCCAAATTTATCACTCAATATCATTAAGATAAGAGCTTTTAACCACAGATTACACACGGATTTTCATATCTGTGTGTATCCTTTCTATCTGTGGTTAAATTATTTTCGCTTGTGCCGTATGACTTAACTTAATGACATTGGGTAACACTTCACCAGGGCAAAATGGCTAAACAACATTTCAGTTTTGATTACGAGGTGCAAAACGTTCACCATAAACCTGATTGACGGGGAAAGCGCCCGATTCTTTATTGGGCATTGTACCAAAAGCAGGGCTGCTGTCCGCCAGAATAACTGCCCTTTCATTTCCAAACCAAAATGGATATCTCGAATTGATCAATTAAATTTTAAAATATGCTATACGCTACCTAAAGTTTGGAAAGCAAAAGTTTTACCGAAGCTCTTTTTTGATAGTTGGGATCGAAATGAACATATTTAATTTTACCAGAACGATCGATAATATAGGTTGCAGGAACAGGTAAAGTATGACGCGTATTACCATTATTATCCTCTAAATTTATCCCATAGCCCTTGTATTTGGTAAAGGTAGCTTCATCCATCATAAAATTAACGTTGTAGGCTTTCATAATCGCGTCGTCTTTATCCTGAAGGATAGAAAAGCCAGCGCTGGTTTTTTTGATGGTTTTATCGATATTTTCTTTCGTTTCAGGTGTAACACCGATCACATAAGCATCTTTCCCACTTAACAAGCTTAAAGAATCTTGAAGCTCTTTAATGTGTTTATTACAATAAGGGCACCATTGTCCGCGATAAAAAAATAATACCACAGAACGGTGTGCTTTAAGTACACTTTTCAAACTCACGATTTTCCCGTTCTGATCCATTCCACTAAACATAGGTGCTTTATCACCTTCTTTTAAACCCTTTTGTGCTTTTGTTTGCAGCGATAATACAACAGCTAACGCTGTAAATAAGATAATTCTTTTCATTTTGTTTTTATGTTTTTTTTCTCTTAGTCGAACCAGCAGCATTAACCTTACAGCGAAAATTAATTTTTATTCATTTCTTTTTCAATCTTATTTTTTAATGTTTTTTTAAAGGTTTCATCAAGTTTAAAATCGCTGTTTTCAAGGCCTACAAACACCTTATTAATTAATATACTCTGCTGCTGATAAATTTTGCATACCGAACAACCTCTCAAATGTACATGTAATTGTAGTTTTTCGGCAGCCGTAATTTTTCCGGCGATTCTTTTTTCGATCAGAAAAGTAGCCTGTTTACAATTATAGATTATATTTTTTAGCGCGCTCGTCATATCAGTTCCAGTTTTTTTGAAGGCATGCCCTCAGGTTAAGTTTTGTGCGGTGCATAATTACCCAGAAATTAGCCGCAGTAAGTTTAAGTTCGGTACAGATCAGTTCTGAAGCCAGATCGTCCATATGTTTCATTGAGAATACCGAAAACCATAATCCCGGAAGTTTGGCCAGACATTCATTTAATATATCACCCAACTCTTTCATCAGCAAAGGATTACCCACATCCAAACCAAAGGCCTGTGGACGGTATTTTTCATTCCAGTGCCCAGATTCAGTGTCAAAGAAATCCTGCTGCTCGTCTTCGGCATCTGTTAACTTCAAATCTCTTAGCCCGTTAGCAGAACGTTTTCTGTAAAAATCGGCTATCTTGTTTTTAAGAATGGCGGTTAACCAGGTTTTCTCTTTACTATTCCCCTCAAAACCATCTAGTCTTTGCAATCCTGCCAAAAAGGTATCCTGAACCAAATCTTTGGCCACATCCTCATCTCTTAATCTCGACATCGCAAAACCATAGAGATAATCGGCATATTTTTCTACCCAACTAATCGGATCTGAGTGAAGACTTTTGGCTGTAAGGCCTTTGTCCGTTTCGTTTTGCATGTTTGGTAATATCTTATATAAATATAATGTTTAAACTGTTAGTCGTACGAGATGAAAGATCCTTACAAATTATTTAATGTTTTTAGAAATGCTTGTTTAGTTTAACTGAGCTAAATAAAAAAAATAAAAAATCACTCCTACTTAAAGTAATTTCTAAAGTTGTACGTCTACAGTTCCAACAAACCTAAAAACTTTTCTATATGATAGCCGTTTTCAAAACAAATGTATCCTCGGATAACGAGTTAAACGTAATCAGCCCATTGCTGAACAGCCAGTTCAAAGAAATTAAATGGAATATTGATTTATGGGATTCTGATAAAATTCTCAGGGTAGATTCGCCAAGAGATTGGACAAAAGAAATTACAGAACTCTTTAACAGTATTGGTTTGCGCTGTATTAATCTTGAAATCTTTCATTCAGAGCCTTTGTAAGCCTGACATTGAAATATTCGGTAATTATTGTAGGTATGATATTGCAGTGCCGTCAAATATTACTATCCGACACTTAATCCAGTCTAAGAGATAAATAAACATTTATTTACTTATCAGTCAGATGGTAACATCTGACTGCACAATAGAATCAAAAAATCCAAGCTTTTTATTCATAATACTTCTTAAAAGGGATATCTTCCTTTTGCTTATTTGTGACAGATTATCATTAAATTGCATCCTCTATTGCATTAATTCTCTAATGAAAGAAATTACAGATATCAAAAAGCAATGAAGGAAAAGTATCCGCAGGATCCGGAAACAGTCGTTTTCGAACAACGAGGAATTGATATTGATACAGAAACAGATTATAACAATTTAATCAGCCAGCAATGATAGCAGATTCTTTTGGAAGAATACACGATTACCTGCGGATATCGCTTACCGATAACTGCAACTTTCGCTGCTTTTATTGCATGCCAGAAGAAGAATACGACTTCACTCCTGCCTCCAGGCTTATGCAAACAGACGAAATTATTAAGCTTGCAGAAGTTTTTGTGGCCAATGGCGTAAAAAAAATCAGGCTTACCGGTGGAGAGCCTTTGGTGAGAAAAGATGCAGCCCAAATTATTGCCGCATTGGGTAAACTTCCGGTCGAGCTCGTTATTACTACAAATGGTACCCGCATTGCAGAAATGTTGCCTGTATTAAAAGAAGCCGGAATTAAAACCATTAACATCAGCCTGGATACCTTACAACCTGAGAAATTCTTTATGATTACCAGAAGAGATGTTTTCCATCAGGTACGAAGTAATATCGAATTGCTTTTGCAGCATAAAATAAAAGTAAAAATAAATATGGTAGTGATGAAAGGGCTCAACGACAACGAGATAACCGATTTCATCAGTTGGACCAAACATAATCCCATCCAGATCAGGTTTATTGAGTTTATGCCTTTTAGTGGTAACAAATGGACGAGCAACAAGATGTTTTCTTTAGATGAAATCCTATCGGTGATTGAAAAAGATTTCACGGTACTGCCAGTTAAAGGAGAGCCACACGATACGGCCAAAAGTTTTATGATTCCTGGTCACGAAGGATCATTTGCTATTATCAGCACCATGACCAGTCCTTTTTGCGATACCTGCAACCGCATGCGCCTAACTGCAGATGGCAAACTCAAAAACTGCCTTTTTTCGGATAGTGAAACTGATCTGCTTACCGCATTGCGGAAAAATGAAGACGTGCTTCCACTAATTCAATCGGCGATATCGAGCAAAAAGAAAGCATTGGGTGGACAGTTGGTAAGCAATTTCGAAAAAATTGATGCCACGACCATTCAAAACAGAAGTATGATTACCATTGGAGGATAAAATTTTCATGATTAGCGTTAAAGAAGCAAAAGATCTCATTTCTCAACACATCACAACATTAAACCCCATTTCAATTGATTTGGCAAAGGCATCAGGGCACATTCTTGCAGCCGATGTTTATGCGAAATACGATATCCCGGCATTTAGCCAATCTGCAATGGACGGTTATGCAATTAAGTTTGCAGATCACGAACAAGAGCTCACCTTAACCGGCGAAATGGCGGCTGGAACAGCAACCACTATGACCATCCAAAACGGCGAAACCAGCAGAATATTTACGGGAGCTCCACTACCTAAAGGTGCCGATACGGTAGTAATGCAGGAAAAAATTACGCGCACCGCCGGGAAAATCACTTTACAAGATCCCAATTTAAAATTCGGCTTAAATGTGCGGGATAAAGGTTCAGAAATTACAGCTGGCGCATTGGCGCTGGAACGTGGAAATCTGCTTAGTCCTGCTGCCATTGGCTTTCTCGCAGGCATTGGTATCAACGAAGTCAGTGTTTACCCCATGCCAAAGATTTCGGTTATTGTAACTGGAAAAGAATTACAGCAACCGGGAAAAGCCCTCGAATTTGGGCAGGTATATGAATCGAATTCCTATTCTCTATCTGCTGCTTTAAAACATGAAGGCATTGAACAGATTGTTGTTTATGAAGCAGATGATGATCTGGAAATCCTTAAAAACATATTACAAAATGCAGTAGAAAACAGTGATGTTGTGCTACTTACCGGAGGTGTAAGTGTTGGCGATTATGATTTTGTAATTGAAGCCGCTTCATCTTGTGGCATCAAACAGGTTTTTCATAAAGTGAAACAGAAACCCGGCAAACCTTTGTTTTTTGGAACCAAAGATCAAAAATTAATATTCGGACTTCCAGGCAATCCTTCATCTGTTCTCAGTTGCTATTATAATTATGTGTTACCAGCTATTAAAGCATTATCCCATAAAAATAATAGTGTAATTGAGGTCCAGGCCGAGCTCACACATCCTTATTCCAAACCTTCAGGGCTAATGCATTTCCTGAAAGGCAAATATGAAAACGGAAAAGTTACTCCACTCAGCGCACAAGAATCTTACCGGTTAAGCTCTTTTGCACAGGCCAATTGCCTGATCTGCCTGGATGAAACACAAGAACAATTCATAGAAAACGACATCCTAAGCGTATTGATTTTACCTGGCTAACTATGCAAGAAGGCTTTATCCTCTTTTACTGTTTACTTTTTATTGTTGCTTTTTTATATGCCTCGGTTGGGCATGGCGGGGCAAGCGGCTACCTTGCGCTGATGGCTATTTTTGCCATTTCGCCAGCCATTATGAAGCCAACAGCATTATTATTAAATCTGTTTGTTTCTTCCACTTCCTTTATCCAGTTTTACCGTGGTGGTCATTTTAAGTGGAAAAGCTTCTGGCCTTTCGCACTTGCCTCTATCCCGCTTTCCTTTGTTGGCGGTATGATGGTAATCGAAAGTTCCATTTATAAAAAGATTTTAGGACTGCTTTTACTTATCCCTGTCATCCGTTTTTTCTTCTTTAAAAATACTGATCCAAAAGACTTCAAACCATCAAATATTCCGCTATCGCTTGCCATTGGTGGTATTATCGGCTTACTTTCGGGCATGATTGGTATCGGTGGAGGGATTATCCTTTCTCCTATCCTGCTGCTTTTAAAATGGACTGATCAAAAACAAACCGCAGCCATTAGCGCAGCATTCATCTTTGTTAATTCGGTTGCTGGCTTAGGTGGTCAACTCATTAAAGGCTTCGAATTTAATAACCACATGCTCACTTATGTTGGCGTGGCTTTCGTTGGTGGCCTTTGTGGGGCTTATTTTGGTGCGCTAAAATTCCCTCAAACTGTTTTAAAAAATGTCCTGGCCTGTGTATTGGCCCTGGCTGCCTATAAATTACTCTTTACACATGCATAATATGAAATTCCTGATCATCGGCTTATTATTTTTAAGTTTTGCCGTAAATGCACAAGAGAGCAGGCAATTTATACCATCGAATGAAGGGTTAGAAAGCCATTAACAAACACTTTAAACAATTTAAGCGCTTATAAATTCGTTAATCTGGATAATCTGGCAATTTTAAATTGCCAGATGCAATACAAATAGTATCGAAATATAAGCATCACGAACGGACATTTCGCTACACAAGAAGATTTATAAAAGGATTGAGTAAAATTAACATCTTACAGGTAAATTAGCAGCATGAAAATCGAAATGATCAGTTTTGGCAAAATCGCCGAGTTTATCAGCAATCAAAAAATTGAAGTTGATGGCATTGCTGATACCGATGCTTTTAAACAATATCTCGAAGATCGTTTTCCAGCCTTGAAAGGCATAAAATATAAACTTGCCCTGAACAAAAATATTGTTCAACAGAATACCGAAATTACAAACCAGGCTACAATAGCCATAATGCCGCCATTTTCAGGGGGTTAAGGAATATGAGTGCAGAGCGTTACAACAGACAGATTATCCTTAAAGGATTTGGGGAGGAAGCACAACAAAAGCTTTTAAGGGCTAAAATTCTTGTTATTGGCATCGGTGGCTTAGGCTGTCCTGCATTGCAATACCTGGCTGCTGCCGGCATTGGCCACATTGGAATTGTTGATGATGATACCATTTCATTATCTAATTTACATAGACAGATTCTTTTTACTACGGCTGATATCGGAAAGCTGAAAGTAGAGGTTGCAGCAAAACGCCTGCAGGAAATGAATACTCAGATCGGGATCATCCGTCACCCCATCCGGTTGCAGAAAAATAACATCCTCGATATTCTATCCAGATACGATTACATATTAGATGGTACAGACAATTTCGAATCCAGATACCTGATTAATGATGCCTGTGCGTTATTGAACAAACCACTTATATTTGCGGCAGTTTCCGGCTTTGAAGGTCAACTGGCCATATTTAACACCCCCGATCATTTAGCAGCCAGTACCAATTACCGTGATCTTTTCCCCATTCCGCCCGAAAAAGGAGAAGTAACCAATTGTGCTGAAAATGGGGTTTTAGGTGTATTACCCGGCATATTGGGCACTATGGCAGCTGCAGAAACGATTAAACTAATTGCCGGAATCGGGAAACCGTTAACCAATAAAATTTTAAGCTACAACTTACTTACACAAGAACAATATACCATCAATATTAGCCACGGAGGAGGTTATATCCTTCCCAAAACTGTTGATGAATTTTTAAATATGGATTATCAGGATACCAGCGAAGGGCCACAGGGATATATAGAAATTGATGCCAGCGAACTGGTGAAACTTCAGCAATTAGAATCTATAATTTTAATCGATGTACGGGAAAAACACGAAGTACCAATTTTGGACAAACAGATTTTTACACAAGTACCGATGTCTGAGTTTGGTGCTTTTATGAATAAAGAGTTTTACCAAAAACATGTCGTTTTAATCTGCCAGCACGGTATTAGAAGTGTAGCTGCAGCAGAGGCCATGCAGGAAAAATATGGCGATGCAAAAAAAATATACAGTTTAAAAGGTGGTATTGTAAAATGGAGAGATCATTTTCTCAAACCCTGACATGAGCGAAAAAAAGATAAAGAACATATTTGTAGATGGCCCAATCGAACCTGCTTTTATAGCCAACAGTATTGCCAGACACAACAGCAAAACAGCTATTGGTGGTCATAGTATTTTTATGGGCCAGGTAAGAAAAGATGAAATTGACGGTAAATGTGTTGCAGCGATAGCATATACCGCATACGAAGACCTTGCCCTCGAAAAAATGCATCAGATCAGAGAAGAAATCTTCGAAAAATACCCACTCCATTGCATGCATATTTACCACAGCTTAGGCACAGTTAAAACAGGCGAAATCTGCCTTTTTGTTTTCACTTCGTCAGCACACCGTAAACCGGCAATAGCGGCCTGTAGTGAAGTGGTAGACCGGTTAAAAGCAGAATTACCGATCTGGGGAAAAGAAATATTCGAAGACGAAACCCATCAGTGGAAAGAAAATATTTAACATGGTAAATATCACAAAAAAATCCAGCACCCTGAGGATTGCTATTGCAACCGCTACGGTAAAGGTATCGAAGCAAGAGACCATAGATGCCATTGAACAGCGCAAAATCCCCAAAGGCGATGTATTTGAATTCGCCCGTGCAGCCGGCTTATTCGGGGTAAAAAAAACGAGTGATGTAATTCCGGATTGTCACCCTCTTCCGATTGAATATACCGCCATTACCTACGAAATTGTGGGTTTAACCATTATTATTACGGTAGAAGTACATACTATTTATAAAACAGGTGTTGAAGTTGAAGCCATGCATGGCGCCTCAGTTACGGCTTTAACCATGTACGATATGTTAAAACCGATTGATAAAGGTGTTGAAATAGAGAACATCAGGCTTTTAAAAAAATCCGGCGGAAAATCTGACCTTAAAAATGCCAAATTTCCTGGACTAAAAGCTGCTGTTGTGGTCTGTTCAGATTCTATTTTCGAAAACAAAGCGCAGGATAGTTCTGGCAAGGCCATTATTTTGAGGCTCACTCAATGGGATATCAATGCAGAGAAATATGAAATCGTACCGGACGAAATGAATATCATCCGCGATAAAGCAAGCGAATTGAGCAAAGATGGTTATCATTTAATCATTTTCACGGGAGGAACGGGACTTTCACCCCGCGATGTAACTCCAGAAGCCATTGCACCTTTAATTGATAGGAATATCGAAGGGATTATGGAAACAGCTCGTCGTTACGGACAAGAGCGCATGCCTTATGCCATGCTTTCGCGTGGTGTGGCAGGCTTTATAGGAGAAACACTGGTGCTTACTTTCCCAGGTTCAAAAGGTGGTGTAGAAGAAAGCATGGATGCCCTATTCCCCCAGGTTTTGCATTTATTTAAGGTGATTAAAGGAGAGAAACATTAATATTATACCTATTGTTAGTCGGGATTTGTATTCCTCTACTGATCTGTCATTCTGAGCGCAGTGAAGAATCTTTAAGCTGAACAGGATTTCAAATTCTTGCAGCAATGCTTACTATACACGGATTACAAATCCGCAGAACAAGGGTCAAGATCACAGATCCTGACCAACGAGCAGAGTTAATCTGGATTTTCAATCCTCTACTGATCTGTCATTCTGAACGCAGTGAAGAATCTTTAAGCTAAACAGGATTTCAAATTCTTGCAACAATGCTTTAGAACTATACACGGATTATAAATCCGGAAATCAATAGTCAAGATCATAGATCCTGACCGGCACAAATTCAATAATATTAAACCTAAACAGCAAAATCTTTTTTGCGATAAAAAATTAAGTTCTATTTTTGCCGCATGTCGTCTAAATACAAGATTTTATACTTTTTCCAAAATTCTGATACTGCTATCGTGGAAATTCAGCGTCTTGGCCTGCCTGATGGTGCAGATGCAGAGGCGATTTACCACTGGCTATACTTTGATAAAATTACAGGATCGTTAATTAAATTATGGTTCAGATCGATGGATTCTTCTACCGAAATTGAAGAACGTTATTTTGAACAGGGTTATCTTAAATTTAATAAAACAGAGGCTACCTATATTGAAAAGCATAATTCTTCTCAACAAAAACTCAATAATATGGGCAATAGAGCGCTTGGAGAAGACATAGGTGCTTTATTAGAAAATTATCTGAAATAATTTAAAACGTTTCTGGCAATTCTGATGCTAAACCAGCTTTACTTAAAGGATAACGTGAGGCTCTAAAATTCTGAAGCGACTGATAAAAACCTGGATACCATTTTTCTTTTTGCATATTTTCTAATAATTGTGCACAGGCAAGTACATCGGCATCAGCCTCGTGGAGTGCCTGGGCAACAAAATTAACCACATCCCAAATGCCTTCCATCATAAAAAACCGAAAGGTAGACAGGATTGCAGACCATTGCACTTTTTTAGCCTGTAGCAAAAAAAAACGCGACACAGGGCTGCACAAACGTTTAAAAGCCATATAATCCTCTTCCGCACCCTTCAAATTTAAAAGGCCATCACTATAAGGGAGGTTTATAATTTCTTCCTCAATTTTATCACGGCCATGGAAATAAATACTTCCTGCACAGATAGAAGATATCGATATCAGTGCTAAATGATCATAAATTTCGGGATGCATTTTCAGTTTGCCATTGCGTACAAATACCAGCCCGCCTTTTTTGACATTGCCCGGCTGAGTATTCATAGCCGATAAACTTAAAAGCTCAAATTCGTCAGCAAAGTTAAGTGCCGTTACAAATTGTGCTGCGGCCATAAATGTGCCCCGGTCTAGAATTTTGTTGCTGCTAACAGGTTCCTGAATTGAAAAAATAGAGAGTTGCAAAAAATTTAATTTGTTTGGTTCGGGCCGGATAGATCGACCATAGCAAAAATAAAAATCCAATCCACAAAACAAGTATGTAAAGAGTGGTTAAAATATTTTAAAAAGGTAATTAGCTAGAAATGAGAAAGAAATTTTTTAGACATTTTGGACCATAAATAAATCACAGTATTAAATAGGTGGATACCGAATTTTGGGCCAAAAAAAAAGCAGGACTAAATCCTGCTCAAAATCTTTTGGGGAAGAATTAAACAACTCTTACTTTCACTGCATTAAGGCCTTTTTTGCCTTCTTGAACTTCATATTCAACTGTATCATTTTCTCTGATTTCGTCAATCAGGCCTGATGCATGCACAAAAATCTCAGATCCGTTTTCTTCTTTGATAAAACCAAAGCCTTTTTCTGAGTTAAAAAATTTTACTGTTCCGTTTTTCATTATACTGGATGTTTTAAATTAAAACCAAAAATAGGATTAAAACCCAAAAACCCAAATTACTGACCAACAAAATTGTTAATTATGCAAAAAAAGATTACAATGGCAAAGATTATGGCTGACATTTTACAGTTTAAGGTATTAACAAAACATGTTTTAACGCATTAAAAAGTTTTTCTCTGTGTAATAGAAGAGTACCAATTTATCGGATGCGACCTTAAATTCATGCCATCACTTTCAATATGATACAAGATAATAGGCATGCTGAAATCTACAAAACGTTCTATCTTTCTGGAAAGTTTACCAAGAAAATCCATGCTTGATATACCCTCCTTTAAATGAACATATATTACACTGCCTGTTTTAAGCTCAAAGCGTTCTACCACTCCTGGCCACTCTGTTTTTATCCTGGTGAGGAAAGCTTTGATTTTGGTTTCTTCTTTTAGATTTTCCATAAGCTTATCAGGTTTTTTTAATATATGCTAATTTAAAAAATTATTTCATGTTAGATTGATTGTAACAGGACCTATACAATTTAGAAATGAAAATGATATAGATAAAAAAGTAGAAAAGCCCTTCAATCCTGAGAGGGCTTTTTCATAGTCGTCTATCCCTATAAGTAGGAAGTTCAAAACTACTTAATGCGATTTATATTTTTAGAGGTTGAATAAAGTGAACAGATTTTTTTTCAGTTCAGTTCATCGTTATTATTTGGGCTTTATACAAGTTAAACGGCCTTAATAAAATATTACTCCACTCCTCTTACACTAGTTGGAATAACATACAATGATTTTGAGGCCGTAATAAATAGCAGGTTTTTATCTTTTCCACCGAAACATATATTACCACACCACTCTTCAGGTACATCAATATGTCCTATTTTTTCACCTGTAGGTTTGTAAATATCCACTCCTTTTCCGGTTAAATAGATATTTCCTTTGTTATCTAGAGTCATCCCGTCAGAATGCTGGTTAACGATCAGCTGCCTGTCAGATAATTTGGCATCTGCGCCAATGCCATAACGGTAGGTCTTATTGTTCCCCATATCAGCAATGTACAGGAATTTACCATCTGGCGTACCCACAATACCGTTTGGCTTAATTACATCATCAGCGACAATGATTGCTTCTTTTTTTCCTTTCGGCAGATAATACACCTTTTGACCCTGAATTTCTGGCGATTTCCTCATCCAGTAATCACGTTGGTAATAAGGGTCGGTAAAATATATACCACCTTTAGCATCCAACCAGATGTCGTTTGGACCATTTACTTTTTTGCCTTCATAATCACTGAAGAGCACTTTTATTTTCTTGTTTTTATCAATAGACCAGATCTGGTTATTTTCGTCGGCACATACAATTAAGTTCCCTTTCTTATCAAAATAAGTTCCATTTGACCTACCTGATTTATCCATGTATAGGCTCAGTTTGCCATTAATATCATATTTCCAGATTTTATCGTTGGGCTGATCAGTAAAAAAAACGTTCCCTTGTTTATCAACCGAAGCACCCTCAGTAAACTTAAACTGTGCTGAAATCAATTTTAAACTGTCCTGCACAAAAAGGTTTTGTTCCGCACTTTGTGCAAAAGAAGCGAAGCTTATCGCCGAAAAGGCCAGAGAGAAGAAGTATTTTTTCATTTGTATTTTTTTTTTTATAAACCTATCAGGTTTCAAAAACCTGATAGGTTTATACGGTAAAGATATTAACTTACCCGCTTCCCTTTTAGTAACATATTTAATGCATCGTTCAGCGTTCCGGCCTTTTGCACTTCACCTTCATTTACAAAATAAATTTCATCAGCATTTTCGATGGTATTTAAACGGTGGGCTATAATTACCAATGTTGTTTCTTTCGAAAGTTTATTTAAAATACTGCCCAAAAGTTGTTCGGTTATCGTATCGATATTTGCTGTAGCTTCATCAAGAATCAATAATTCAGGATTTCTTAGCACCGCACGCATAAAAGCAATCAGCTGTTTCTGGCCCAAACTGATACTGTCTGATCCTGAAGTAATCTGCGTATTTAGCCCTTCATCAAATATGGCTAAAAGTGCATTCAGGTTAGCTTCTTCAATTATTTTCTCCAGCTTTTCATCGCTAACCTCTTTATATTGACTATTACCGTACAAAATATTCTCTTTTACGGTTCCGGTAAATAAAAATGGCTCTTGCAATATAAACCCGATTTTTTGTGTTCGTTCTTCAGCAGAAAACGACCTGATATCCTTGCCATTTAATAAAACAGTACCTTTTGTAGCATCGTATAATCGTGAAATTAATGAAGCAGTTGTGGTTTTTCCACCTCCTGTTGGTCCAATTAAAGCATAAGTTTTACCCTTTTCGAATCTTAAATTGATATTATGCAGGATTTCTTTACTATCATCATAAGAAAAATGAACATTTTTAAACTCAAGCAAAGCATCAGAAGTAATATTTTCGTTGGTTTTAACCTGTTGTAAGTCGCTCTCTAACGAAAGGATTTGCGATATCCTGTCCCAACCAGCCATAGCGACCTGGAAACTGGTCCAAAGAGCCGCCAGCTGCCTCAGCGGATTATAAAAATTAGTGGTGTAAGAAATATAACTCACCAATAAACCCAGGGTGAAATTGCCCTTAGAAATTAAATAAATACCAAATAGTAAGGTAATTAATTGCGCAATACTAGATAATAATCCATAAATAGGAACAAAAATATTATTGGCTAAACCAGCACCAATCGCTGTTTTATAGTTTTCGGTATTGGCTTCGTTAAAACGTTTCCTAAAATAATCCCTGCGGTTAAAGGCGATAATTACTTTAAAGTTGTTCAGGCTTTCCTGTATTTCAGCACTCATTCCGCCAACACTTTTTAAATTTTTAGCATTTTTTCCTTTTACCCAGGGCGATAAAGCCACTGTAAAAAGAACGATTACCACCGCTGGCGAAAGTGTTGCCGCGCCAAGTTCAGGATTAATCGAAAGCAGGAAAATACCGGCACCAATCATGGTTACGATACTACCGATAAACTGCATTAGCGATTGCGAAAAAAACTGGTTCAGTTTATCTGTATCATTATTCACCCTCGAAATCAGATCACCCGCTTTGTTCTGGTTAAAAAACGAAACGGGTAATTCCTGTAATTTATTAAAAATGGAATTGCGTAAAGTGTATAACATCCGCTGGCCTATTCCGCCCATTAACCGGGTTTGGATGTAACCGGTAACCATGGCCATCATATACATCACCAGCAAGATGCCGCCAAAAATAAGCACACCATGAAATTGTTTGGTGCGAATATAGGTATCAACCGTATGACCAACCAATAACGGTCCTAAAAGCAATAAACCTGAATTTACTAAAATGGCAATAAGCGCCAAACGCAGGTTTTTACGTTCGGCTGAAATGAGTTTAAGCAGGCTTTTCAGCGCTTTATAAGTCGATTGCTTTTCCTGCCTGGCACTAAGCTGGTTAAGATTGTAGTTCATAATTACTGGTGCTCTGTTGTGAATTGTAAATCTGAACATACTCAGGACTGCTTTTCAACAATTCCTGATGGGTTCCTTCTGCAATGATTTCGCCCTGCATCAGCAAGATCACTTTGTCGTAATGTTCAACAGAAGCTATTTTTTGGGTAATAGAAAGTAAAGTCAAGCCAGGGTAATTATTCTGGATGTTCTCCAAAATTCTTTTCTCGGTATTGGTATCAACACGCGCGGTAAAATCATCCAATAATAAAATCTTCGGATTTACAGCCAGGGCTCTTGCTAACATAATCCGCTGTTTTTGTCCACCCGAAAGACTGTTCCCCCGTTCTGAAACAATCGTATTTAATTGGTCTGGCAAAGCATCTACAAAATCCTTAAGTTCGGCAGTAGCTATGGCCTTCACCAACGATTCGTCTGTAACAGTATCGCTAAAGGCAATATTTTCCCGTATGCTCATGTTAAACATGATGCTATCCTGAAATACAAAACCAACCTGTTGATGAAAATTCTCTTGCTTGTATTGTTTAATCTCTTCACCATCAAACAATACCACTCCCGAATCAGCATCAATCAAACCTGTTAAAATATAAAGCAATTGCGTTTTTCCTGCAGCTGTAGGCCCAATAATGGCCGTTTTAGAACCCGCTTTGGCAGAAAATGAAACTGATTTTAAAATTGGTTTCTGGCCAAAATTCATACTAATATCTTTCACTTCGACATCGCCCTTTAACTGTGAAGTTAATGTACCCGGATGGTTGATCTCTGCCGCGTTGAGTACACTTTCTATTCTTTGATAAGATGCCGTAGCCTGTGCAATAACATTACTCATAAAACCGATTACCAAAATGGGAAAGATAATGAGTGTGAGGTAACTGCTAAAAGCAGTAAACTCTCCCAGGGTCATCGAATTGGTAATTACAAAATGTCCCCCCAGCACCAAAATGCACAAACCAGATAAATTGGCTGTAAAAACAATAACCGGAATCAAGGCTGCAAACATTCGCAGGATAGATATCCCTAAATCTCTCGCTTTGGCATTTGCATCTAAAAATTTATGGTATTCTAAAGTTTGAGAATTGATTACACGTATCAGAGCCGAACCTAAAATACTTTCGCTGATTACTTTGTTTAACCAGTCGATCACTTCCCTGCTTTTTTTGAAAAGCACTTTTACCTTGCTTAATACATAAAAAAACGCGCCGCCAATAATTGGCACAATCGCAATTACACAAAGTGCCAATTTCCAATTGATCATTAAGAGCAGGATGCTTGCTCCAACAATTAAAAATATAGACGAACAGATAGAAACAATAGCCTGCGAAACAAACATTTTAATCGAATCGGCATCGGCAGTAAGGTTGGTTAGCAGTTTTGATGGGTTAGCCTGAATGATGTAAGCATGGCTTTGTCTCGAAATCTGATCGGATAACCTGGTTCTTAAATCTCTTGCCACACGTTCAG
Organism: Pedobacter alluvionis; assembly: GCF_003664035.1. GTDB lineage: Bacteria > Bacteroidota > Bacteroidia > Sphingobacteriales > Sphingobacteriaceae > Pedobacter > Pedobacter alluvionis. Next base: position 1,239,891 of record NZ_RCCK01000010.1, on the reverse strand, counting down.
AAGCATAAGTTTGCACAATACTCTGCAAATAAGTAAAAATGAAAACCAGAACAATGGCCAGCGAAAACTGAAGCAATATGGATTGAAGATTGAAAGTTTTATTGGTGTAAGAATCGATGCCACTGGCAATAATCTTTGGTAAAAGTAAGTTGATACCGTTACTGAGCAGCGCAAACAGGATTAGCATAAAAATTAAGCCCCTGTAATTTCCAAGTAAACTGAAAATACTTGGCTTTTTGGCTTCTTTGGTTTTTTCCATATCAATGAGAAGATACCTTAAATTGTAGGTTCCAAATTTAGCCGAATTAATTGATATCGTTTGTAAGAAAGTTATAGCTAAAGAAGGTTACGTAAAAAAGGCGAGTAATTGATATTAATTACCCGCCCCATTCAATAGTTAATCATTCATACAATTAACCCATTTATTTACTCTCTTTCAAAACCATATCGATGGTAATGGCAGTGGCCACAATTGCGACTTTTTGATTGCTTTCTGCATAACTGGGATCGATAGAAACATTGTATTTATCGGCTGTGGTAAAAACCTCTTTCAAAGCACCAGCCCATTTTTTGCTTATTTTGCCCATTTCGGCACCTGCATTGTTGGTGATGGTAAAATTCCAGGCTTTCCAATCGCCGGATATTTTTGCAATCTCCTCTCCCGAAGTTGGGCTCGAAATGGTAAACGTTGGTTTAAATAATTTAAATTTTTGTTTAATAATACCCACTTCAACACCAAGCGGATCGGTAACAAAAATTTTCGACATCCAGAATGTCCAGCCTCTGGTAATAGTTGCCTGTAACTGATCGTTAATATCAGTAATTTCCAATTTAAAAGGCATCATGCGCTTATCAACTAATAAGGTTAGAACCTTGTGCCAGCCAGAAATACGCTGTTTAATAATTCCGATCTGAGTACCCTGATCGTTATAAACTTTGTACTCGTTCGCAAACTTTAAAAAGTTTACTTTCTCGTCAATAAAATATTCGTCGCTTAAAAAAAATGGAGGAATCTGCTTGTTCATATTGTAGATTTAATGTTAGATAAGTTGCTAAAATATATATTTTTTTTCATTCCTATTTGAAGTAGCCACATTCCATAGCGCATGGGCCACGAAGAATCGTCATTGCGAGAAGGCTTTTTCAGCCGACTAAGCAATCTTTATACCAAAGATCACTAGCATGATAGATTGCTTCGTCGTTCCTTCTCGCAATGATGACAATCCTTTTGGAATCTATCGATGGTAAGCCTGGCGAGGAACAAATATTAGGTTAGTTTTTTCATCACAGATGCATAGATATTAATATCTGTGTGCATCCTTTTTATCTGTGGTTAAACTACTCCTACAGATTTAAAAACCAATTTGCGCCTAAACATTGCTACCTTTGTAGGAAAAGCCATTGAAGAAAATGGTTAAACCCCAATAACATGATTGAAATAGGAAAATACAATGAGTTAAGGATTTTAAGCAAAACAGAAGCTGGATTAAACTTAACCGATGGTGATAAACTGGTCATTCTGCCTTACCAATACGTTCCGAATGGTGTAGAAATTGGCGATAACATTAAGGTTTTCGTATTTGTACAGAAAGATGGCCGCTTAACCGGAACCACCCAGAAAGCTTATGCTGAAGTAGGCGATTTTGCCTTTTTAAAAGTTGTTTCTGATGGTGATGATGGCGTTTTTATGGACCTCGGTATTGATAAAGATGTATATGTTCCGGATCGCGAACAAAAAAGGCCAATGCAAAAAGGCTATAAATATGTGGTTTACCTGTATTTAGACGAAAGCAACGACCGCTTGTTGGCTTCTTCTAAATTATATGATTTTGTTGAAGAAGATGGCTTCGATTTTGAAGAGGGCGATGAAGTAAGCTTATTGATTACCGAAGAAACCGATCTTGGTTTCAACGCCATTATCAACAATACTTATATCGGTTTGCTTTACAACAATGAGGTTTTCGATAATATCCAACCAGGCGAAATGCGTAAAGGCTGGATCAAGAAAATCCGTGTAGAAGGCAAGATCGATTTAACCTTACAACCAAGCGGTTACGGACATATCCTTGATTCCAAAGAGATGATGTTAAGGGAGCTAAAAAAGAGTGGCGGTGTAATTGAACTGGGCGATAAAAGCTCTCCTGAAGATATTTATCACCGTTTCCAGATCAGTAAAAGCGCTTTCAAAAAAACCATTGGCTCACTGTATAAAGAGCGTTTAATCGTACTTTCTGACGATTCGATCAGGTTACTAACAGACGAAGACGCTGAATAGTAATAAAATCAACCCTACATAAATTGTCATTTCGATCCGATAGCTATCCGATGGAGTAAAACGGAATGGAGAAATCTGCTCGCAGATCTCTCCACTACGGTCGAGATGACGAAACTTGTTACTAGCAATAGAAACACAGATTAACACTGGATAGGTTCTATTGCTATGTTCCGGCGAGGAATCGTCATTGCGAGAAGGCTTTTTCAGCCGACGAAGCAATCTTACAACGATCGCTACAGCGTGTGCTTTAAGATTGCTTCGTGCCTTTTCAAAGCGTTAAAAATCTAATTCAAATTAAACTTCTCGCTCTGAATTTTCACCGCATTAGAAGCCGAAACAATGGCCACGATCATAATTCCGATTACTATTGCCAAAATAACCTGTAAAGTAGAGTAAACCTTGGTTCCTGAAACAAAAATTTCTGATCCTTTAATCAGCTCATTCCCAACTTTAGATTGTATTTTAATGAGGGCGGAAAGTTTAGCTAAAGTCTGTTTTGCTGCATTCCTACCCGCGGACTCATAAATTGCCTTAGCCTCTGTGCCAGCCATGTTCAAAATTTTAGTCTCCAGTCCTTGCTGAACAGTTAATGCCTTTTTAAAATCGTTTAAAAAACTTTTCTCCTGCTTTACCAATAAAGTAAGTTCATATTTATTGATCATAGAATCTATTTTACGGTTGTGTTTATTCATTTTAACCATACCAGTTGAGGGATGAACAGCACCATTTCCCAATAATATTTCCTGAAGAATCTCATTTTTATAATGCAGATTTTCAGCAATAAAATATAAGTCTGTTGCCGGTACAAGCCTGTCATTGTACATTGAAATAAAAGATTCATTAATCTTCTCTACACTTTTATCCTCTAAAAAACGGATCAGCAAAGTGCAGCACATGATGCAGAAAAGCAGGAAAGCTATTTTTAGCTTGTTCTTAAGACTAAAAGCAAATTTCATAGTATAATTGGTTAGTATCTAAATTTCTCTTGGCTTCATCTTGCTTTGACTATCACCCTGAACCGAGCCTTAGCGAGCTCACCGAAGGTAATTCATTTCAGGATTTTGTAGCAGGAAAGATGCTGAAATAAATTCAGCATGACGACAGGTTTTAAAAATAGTCCTCCTGCGCTGTCTTCGCGAAAAGCTGGGGCGCAAAATTGACTAAATATAACTCTTTTTTCGCTCTCGTTACAGCGGTATATAGCCATCGTAGAAAATCCAGATCGATCATTTCTTCTGTAAGATAACCCTGGTCAGCAAAAACAGCATCCCACTGTCCACCCTGCGCTTTATGGCAGGTTACCGCATAAGCAAACTTAATTTGCAGCGCATTATAAAAAGGATCGGCTTTAATGGCCAGCATCCGTTGCCGTTTATTGGCAATATGCTCATAATCTTCATTAAGCCCGTCAAAAAGTTTCTTATTTTGTTCGTATGGAAGATTCGCACTTTCTAAATTGAGTGTATCCAGCATTACTTTGCAACTAATCTGTCCTGCAGCGGGGAAATCCATAAACTCCAATGTAGCATCAGCAAAACGGAAACCATAACGTTCTTCTTCTCCCCTTACGCGAATTACTTTCGCCATATCTCCATTGGCAATAAAAGCAGTATCCTCGTTCTCAGGCAGCCAGAAATAATTATTCCGCACCACCATAATCTGATCCCCACCTGTTAATTCTTCTTCGCGGTACAGCAACCTTGCTCTAATCTGCTGGTTATACACATTGGCCGATTTATTGGAACGGCAAACCACCAGGGTATTTTCCATACCGAATTTTCGGTAAGCATACTCCAGTCCTTCTACCAAACGTGCACCAGCCATGTTGTAAATATCGGTGTAGTTTTTAGTCAGGAATTTAGGCATCGGATTTTCAGGATTTTTGGCAATCTGATTCCGCAACATCGTAGCATTGGCCAAAATACCCGATTTCTTTCCCTGTCTAACCACTTCTTTGAGTTCTACAGACGAAACCGTTAAGGCAAATTTATCTTTTAGGTATTGTTCGTTCAATGCCGGACTATCTAAGCTCCCCACAGGAGGCAACTGTGCCGTATCGCCCACAAAAAGTAAAAAGCAGTTTTTGGTATTGTACACAAACTCCAGCAGATCTCTTAATATTGAAGAGCCTGTTTCATTAAATTCATCAGCGATCATCGAAGCCTCATCAATGATAAAAAGCGTATTCTCGGAGAGATTTGGTGCCAGCTGAAATTGCATTTCTGGCGATGCGGCAGAACGCTTCCGGTAAATCCTTTTATGTATGGTTAAAGCTTTCCGGTACGAATACTGGCTCATAACTTTTGCCGCTCTTCCTGTTGGAGCCAGCAGTTCACTACGCAGGTTAAATTTAGCCAGTACCTTAACCAAGGCCGCTACAGAAGTAGTTTTACCCGTACCGGCATAACCTTTCAACACAAAACAGCGGTACTCATCCTCCTGTTGCAAAAACACCGACATCCGTTCGCAAAAAATCAATTGTTCTTTGGTAGGTGTATGTTCGTATGCTGAGGCAATAAGCTGGCTTTTGTTCTGAATCATTTAAGGGAAATTTCTGAATAGATAATTGTATAAATCAGTTAACTGTTTACCACTACCGTTTTAAACAATCTTTTTTTTGTTTTGAAAAGCAATTGCAATGCTAATCGGTTCCGGTTTCCGTCTTTCCGCTATATCCCCGATGAAAAAATCGGGGGATGCCGCTGCAATACGGTTTAGGTGGCAAAGGTAATGCTCTTTTCTAAGTGCTCCTTACCTCAACAATAAAACAATGTAACAATTAAGCAATTTAAATTATAGAAGTAGTGTTTCAATGCGATGTGCCATTACCATATTTTGTTTTTTACTGTAGCTGAAAATGGTAAAATGGCCATCCTGAGAGGCTACTAAACCAATAGACTGAGGCTGATCGTTTACAAACTGGGCAACAGAAAAATGGCGGGTACCACCAAGTTGTCCGGGATAAAGAATTTTGTCTTCTCCACCAACAATCGGCTCTGAAAAAGCAATCTGCTCTACCGTAGGTTTCCCCTTTGCGCGACCGATTTTGGCACCAAATGCAATCAGATCAAATTCTTCGTTGATGATCGTTGCACCATCAACCGCGGTTAAACCAGCCAAATGCTCTACCTCACGGCGAACAGCGCCCTGAGAGAAAATTTCGCTTTGATTTCCGTTCTGCTTCGCCAGGTTTGATAGTCCGCAAAATGGAGGATCTACCAAATATTGTATTGGGTGGATAATGGATTCCTCCCATTTCGTATCTCCTTTAGGTATAATCAATAATGCCCCACCCCTGCCATGCGCACGCATCGAAACCGAAAACTGGATCAAAATATTAATCGGATCATTCCAGCTGGCCAAAACAGTCAGATCTAATAAAGCCTGCAAAATAGGCGGACAATCTCTATTTGTACAGCTTCTATCGTCAACAATACGGATCTGCTCCCCTTTTAGTACCGCAACGTTGGTAAACTTGCCAATGCCATAAATCCTCCGGTGTTTAATCACAATTAAACCAGGTTCAGAAACATCAACTACAAAACAAAAGTTCGGAATATTAAGGGTTGTACCCCAGATATAAAGTTCACCATTCTCTTCCCACACGCCCAGATGAATTCCGGAACGTTCAATCCCAGGTGCTATTTTGGTTAATGTATTCGCGTTTAACGCTAGTTTTTTCGCAAACCGTAATGGTTTCGAGGTTTGCTCTGGTGGTAAAAAAGCAATCGAAATCCGTGGCGAATGCCCTTCCTCCTTACGCAGACTGCTCCAAAAAGCAACATCAATTATCGCTTCAATTATTTTTTGATCTGGTTGAGTAGCCAAATCTATCTCACCTTGTGCAATTGCATTTTTATGCAGTTTAACAAAATGTTGTTCTATCGTTGCTGCAATCGTGTTTGCCGCTTTATAGGTAGGCTTATAACTCATGTTCCGAATTTAAGCCGAATATTTCGATTTTTGAATAGTTGAAAGGTTTGATTTTGGTAAAAAAACCACAGACATTTTCACCACAGATCTTCACAGATATATTTGATGTTCTTTTAACCACAAAGGCGCAAAGAACACAAAGTTAATTGTATATTTTTTGGCGAATATGAATTCACTAAAGTGAACTAAGGTGTCTCAGGTGGTAAAAAGATTCATTGGGCAACTACAAAGCAAAATGGCTAGGAATTGTTTCCGTGAGCTCCGTGTTTCCGTGGCTAATGATATATCAGTTTACTTATTAAATTAAGAATTTACACAAATGATCTGTGTTTATCCTTTTTATCTGTGGTAAAAAAAACAAAGTAGCAAACTTCCTTTTAAGCTATTAGCCAATAATTCTGTGGTAAAGTCAAAAATTTAACCTCATCTTACCGTTAATCCTTAAAAAACTCTATTTTTGTTTCAATGAGTAACAATAGTCTCTTATTGGTCGACCCAAACTTTAACACAAATGCATCTGCAAACTGCCATTTATTGTTAAAAATAACGAATGACAGCTTTTCTTATGCCGTGGTAAATAAGGATACTGAGGAGATTAACCTCATTTTTGATAAACAGGGCTGTGAAGATGTTGAGAAAGACCTCAAATTGGCTTTTGAAACAGATCACTACCTTTCTTTAAATTACGGAACGGTTAAAGCAGCAATACATACCTCCAATTTCATTTTCATCCCTGATGAGTGGTTTGATGATGAAAATTTAGCTGTTTATGCCCAATACCTCGGTTCGGATGCTAAAGTTTATACCAAACACAACAAAGAACTTGGTTTTAACACTGTTTTTTGTTTAAATGATGAAGTAAAAGCAAATTTACCACAGGAAACCGATTTATTTCCACAATCAGAACCGCTGGTAGCTTTATTTAGCCATTTAGCTGACGAATCTTTACTGATCGATTTTACTGCAGTATCATTCAACGTATTGTATACCAAAGATAAAAAGGTTGTTTTTCAGAACCATTACGAATCAGAAAATGGGGAAGAGTTTAATTACTTCCTTTTGTTAATGATTGAACAATTGGGCTTAAATGATGCCATTCCTGTTTACATTCAGGGTATTATTAACGACGACGACGAACATTACAACTGTTTGTTAAAATATTTCAATCAACTTTATTTCTTCTTCCCTGCTGGAAAACAAAATAGCGAATTACTGGCCGATATGCCTAAACACTATTTCAGCGGTCTCCTTGCTTTAGATTTATGCGAATAATTGGTGGCAAATTAAAGGGCATCCGTTTGCAGCCCCCCGCAAATTTACCGGTACGCCCAACAACGGATATGGCCAAAGAAGCACTCTTTAATATCCTGAACAACAAATATGATTTCGAAACCTGCACCGTATTGGATTTATTTTGCGGCACCGGAAATTTAACCTTCGAATTTGCCTCACGCGGTGCAGAAAATATTTTGGCTATTGACATGGATTATGGTTGTGTAAACTGGGTTAAAAACACCGCAAAACAATACCAGTTCGATCAGGTTGATGTCCGTAAAGGCGATGTTTTCAAGTTATTAAAACAGATGACCGGCGCTTACGATCTCATCTTTGCGGATCCGCCCTACAATATGCCAAACATTCCGCAGATTCCGGTGATGGTTAAAGAACAACAATTGCTTAAACCCGATGGCTTGCTCGTTGTAGAGCACCAGAGTAATATGAAACTAAACAGCCAGCCGGGTTATACCGAAACCAGAAAATACGGCAATTCTTCTTTCAGTTTTTTTGAGTTTAGTTAAATTGTTCATTAGTCATTGTTTAACGGCGCATAGTTAATTATTTTTAGAATTGAGCACACAGCGTATTGTGGCGGTCTTCAGTCCTGCTTTTCATTGCAAGTCCTCACCCGATAAAGGATCGGGTTCCGGGCTTTCCATTGCAATCAGGCTTAAAATGGACGGTCTGCTCAAGCTATAGTGCCATAAATCACCTTAATGTCCTAAATTTCTTAATGGTATCAAATCCGAAACCAAAGACTATTCCGTGCAATCCGTGTTTCCGTGGCAAAAAAATAACCCGCTTTGTGTTCTTCGTATCTTTGTGGTAAATAATTCCACCATAAAAATCTATATTTGAATCATGAAGATAGCGCTATTTCCAGGCTCATTTGATCCGATCACTATTGCGCACGTAAACATATTACAACGTGCTACCCCACTTTTCGATAAAATTGTTGTGGGTATCGGGCTAAACAGTTCTAAACAGAATTTTTTAAGTGCCGAACAGCGTCTTCAGATTTTACAGACTGTTTTTAAAGGCTATCAAAACATCGAAATCCAAACCTATGAAGGTTTAACCGTAGATTTCTGTAGAAAAATAGGTGCTACCTATATGGTACGTGGGATCCGTTCAGCTGCTGATTTTGAATATGAACGGGCTATTGCACAGATCAACCAAACTATGATGCCTGAAGTAGAAACCATTTTACTGTTAAGCAAACCCGAATATTCTGCCATTAGCTCTACCATTGTTCGCGATATTTTAAGAAACCACGGCGATGTGAGCCCATTTGTACCCAAAGAGGCACTTGACTTTCTATAGCTTTTGTTAACCACAGATGCGCACGGATAAACACAGATTTAAATCCAGGTTCATCTTATTTACATTATTCCCCTCTTTCAGAGGGGTGTCCGCAGTACGGGGTATTTTAACAACTGGTCTTAGCAACAACTAGTCTTAGCGTCTCGCTTGAACACGATTTTTTATATGTAAAGCTATTTGTATTAAGATTCCCGCATGCGCGAGAAAGACGACCAATCTAATGGAATCTTATCTGCTTTCCCCCTTTATCTGTGGTTAAATATTATTTTTAACTTAACCTGTAACGTTTTCAAAAATCGGTTACCTATTGGTATACAATGAAAGAAGCAGAAAACATATTTCTCAACTTAATCAATCAGCATAAAGGGATTATACATAAGATTTCCAAAATGTATATGAAAGATGCCGAAGAACAACGTGATCTGTTTCAGGAAATTGTACTGCAACTATGGAAAGCCTACCCTACTTTTAAAGGAAACAGCAAGTTTACCACATGGATGTACCGCGTATGCCTCAATACAGCCTTAATCTACTTTAAAAAAGACAATAGAAAAGTCGATAAAGCACCATTGGATGAGAATATCGATATAATGGATGTAAACGAAAATGAAGGAAAAGAAGAAAAGCTGGCTTATTTATACACTGCCGTTCAAGAATTAAACGCTATTGAAAAAGCATTAATCTTCCTTTTTCTCGAAAACCAATCCCATCGCGATATCGCCGAAAACCTGGGAATAAGTGAGGTTAATGCACGGGTTAAACTCAACAGAACCAAAGAAAAATTACAATTCATCATAAAGAAAAACGGCTATGAATTTTGACGATTTAAAAAACGAATGGAATGCTGAAAATCCTGAGGGAAGCAACATTTCTACCGATATGCTTAAAATAAAACAGGCGCACACTCCTATCGATAAAATCAGGGCAAAAATGAAACATGAATTTTTCTATCAACTATTTTTCCTGGGGTTTATGGCCTTAATACCTCATTTTTTTGGTTTTTCAACTACTGTTAATCGGGTATACCTAATCACTTATGCCATTACCTGTGGTTTTACGGCTTACTATTTCTTTAAATTTTATGTATTCTATAAAAACTCTTACGATATGAGTATGGACACCCGCAAAAACATCCTCTGGTTCTATTACGAAATGAAACTGAACATTGAGCTGTACAAAGCTTTAACTTACATTGTGGCCTTTATTTCAGTAGGGTTTCTTGCTGCCTACTTATTTATAGAAAAAGCTTGGTTTTTTACAAGCATTTTAGGCAAGTTGTCGCCAGTATATATCCTGCTTAACTGTTTCATTACCATCCTGATTATCGGTGCCATTACCGAACTATGGGCATGGTTTTATTACGGAAAATACCTGAAACAGGTTAAAAAAGTAATTGATGAACTGGATAACGAATAATTTGCGCAATTAGATCTGTGTTCATCCCATTTATCTGTGGCTAAAATTTAGATGGCTTTGGTGCTGTCAGGTGTTACCATCTGACAGCTAGCTATATTAACCGCCGATTTTTTATTTTAATCTGTGTCAGATAGTAATATCTGACACCACGGCAAAAAACGATCTGTGGTTAAAATTTCTGATCCCAGCTACAATATTCCTCCGAACCTCAACACATCCATAATAGATGGAAATGTATTTTTAACTACCGGCGAAATATGGTTTTTATCCAACCAAACTGCTTCATCAATGCCTTCTTCTTTTTGAGGGACTAATTTTGGTTCGCCTTTAACCTTCATTTTGTACCAATTGGTTTTCTTGATCACCATTTTATTGCCCATCGGATAAACATGATAGGTTTTACAAAGCTTTTCTTCGCGTTTAAAAACCCTGATTCCACATTCCTCTTCTACCTCACGAACAGCCGCTTCCTTCATTTTTTCGCCTTCTTCAAGCTTTCCTTTTGGCAGATCCCATTTTTTATTTCTAAAAATAAACAAAAAATTACCATTAGCACTCTCTACCAAACCACCAGCCGCTTTTATAATGGTACAATCTTTCTTTAACTTTTTAAAGGTTTCCTGAGGGTTTTTCGTCAAAAAAATATAACTCTTTCTGGAGCCATTTTTTAGTTTTTTGTAGAATGTTTCCAGATTAAAATCCTGAAATTCCAGTTGCTGAATTTTTTCTTTTTGCTCAGGCAAAAAATCTGAGATAAACAAAGTGTTATCGTTGATGTAAATTCTATAATTTCTTGGCATATATTTTTAACACACTTTAAAATAGCGATGCTGCTTTTTTAAGATTTCTTTTTGCGAAACCTATATATTTTGCAATGCGCTAAAAGTAGAAAAATTGTCGGGTTATTTATAGGATATAAAAAAAGGTTACAACAATTAATGTTGTAACCTTATCTAAATTAACGCTCTCAATCAAAGATTGATGCAAGGCTCTCACCCCTTGCTTGCTGCAAATATAGAATAATTTATTAAAAAGTAAAAAAAAATCAAAAAATATTTCAACCAAATTAAAATACTGACTTTAAATAACTGAATACTAAAAGATTGTATTTACATAAAAAACCTTCCTCCATCAAAACCTTGATACACTAGATTGTAAAAAAAATTGTTTAATAGTAATAATGGAATATTTGAAGGGAAAACAGCACTTATAATTCCTTTAACGATAAATATTTTTCATAATTTTAGCTTTTTAATCTACTATGCCCATACCTTCATTATCAGAAAAAGATCTGGAAGCATACCGAAATGATCTTTCTAACCCGGAAAAATCAACAGGTGAGCTCTTCATCAAATTAAATGGGCTTTATCAGCGTTTTGCCAGTAACGAACAACTCCTGAGAGATTTCGAATATGTTTCGGCACTTAACAGCCTCGAAAGTAGCTATACCTCAAAAAAAGAGCATTTTAACAAAGAAATTGTTGAGCTTAAAAGACAGTTTAAACAACTGGATAACCGGATTGTAGCTGCAGAACAGAAACTTCGACATGGCATTCCAGAAGACCTGCTGGTAATGGACAAAATTATTGCCGAACAGGAATCTATTGTGGAAGATCAGGAAAAGCTGAACAATGCCGAAACTCATATTGTAGAGCAGGTACGGAAAATCGATATCGAACACGGTAAAGAACTTCAAAAATTAGAGCAGCAACAGAATAACAGGGAAACTCCTTTTAAAAGCAAATTTTCGGCCTTTAACGAACAGATCAAGAATGCTGAAAAAGGAATTACTTTAAAAGTTAGCAGATTTTCGCTTCTTGCTATTATCGGTATTCCTTTAATTATAGATTTATTTTTTGGCATGATAGGTCTCCCTACTTTCTCCAAGAGTACCAATAATATTATCTTCAACCATTACCTTTTTCTGATCAGCTTGATATTGGTCGAATTGTTCCTTGCCGATAAAATCAAAAACAGGATTTCACGTATGTTATCGATATCTTATCTCAAAGATTCGCTGAACACGCTGGAGAACCTATTAACTGAAAACGAAAGACAACTGGCGAAAGTAGAATCCCAACACCACGTCACTCTGTCCGAATTCGTAAAGAAAAATGGAGATGCTTTAGATTATTAAGCCATCCTTAAATAAAAAAGGGATTTAGAAATATTGCTATCTCTAAATCCCCATAACTTTTGTTACGATCTTGAACTACAATGTAGCCATATCAATCACAAAGCGGTAACGTACATCACCTTTTTCCATACGCTCGTAAGCAGTGTGAATATCTTTCATATCGATCATTTCAATATCCGACACGATGTTGTTCTCCGCACAGAAATCTAACATTTCCTGAGTTTCAGCAATACCGCCAATACCTGATCCTGCCAGACTTTTTCTGCCACCCAATAAGCTGAAAGCTGCAATTTCCGCTGGCTTAGGTGGAACGCCTACACAAATGTGTACACCATTTGTTCTCAGTAAAGAAAGGTACATGTTAAAATCATGTTCTGCAGATACGGTATCCAATATAAAATCGAATGTGCCCCTTGCGGCCTTAACCTGCGCCGGATCAGTAGTTACCACAAAATGGTGGGCACCTAACTTTTTAGCATCCTCTTCTTTCTTTGGTGAAGTACTTAATACAGTTACCTCAGCGCCAAAAGCTACACCAAATTTCACCGCCATGTGGCCCAAACCACCTAAGCCAAGTACAGCCAGTTTATGACCTTTCCCTACTTTCCAGTGTTTTAATGGAGAGTAAGTGGTAATACCTGCACATAAAAGTGGTGCTACAGCAGCAAGGTTTAATTTGTCTGATACATGAAGCACAAATTCTTCTCTTACTACAATCGTATCAGAATATCCACCATAAGTTGGTGTTTTACCATCTCTTTCCAAACCATTGTATGTTTGGGTATTTCCTTCTAAACAATATTGTTCTAAATCCTGCTTACAGTTTTCGCAAACCTGACAAGAATCTACCATACATCCTGTACCAGCAAGATCACCCACCTTAAATTTCTTCACGTGATCTCCAACCTTTACCACCCTGCCTACAATTTCGTGACCAGGAACCATTGGGAATATTCCCGGGAACCAATCGTTTTTAATCTGGTGCAGATCTGAGTGACAAACCCCGCAGAAAAGTATTTCGAACTGAACATCATGAGGCCCTACTTCCCGGCGCTCAAAATTCCACGGTGCGAGATCAGTTTCGGCATTTTGTGCCGCATATCCTTTTGTTGCTATCATAAAAATTTAAATTAATTAGACATAACAAATGTAAACAGCAGTTTGTTATGAACAGTTATACAATTCAAATAAATCATTGCAAAATTCAAACAATGCATTATCGCATCAATTCATTTAATTGAGCATATTGAAGGAGCATAATCGTTTTACCATCCTTTATCTCACCAGATTTCATCATTTCAAGCGCCTTTTCGAAGGGTATTTCTAAAACTTCTATATCTTCATTTTCTTCCTGCAGTCCTCCTCCATCGTGCAATTTCATCTCATTTGAATATGCTGCAACAAAAAAGTATAATAGTTCGGTAACCGAGCCAGGTGACATATAGGCTTCGAAAACCTTCTCTACTTTATCGATTCTAAATCCGGTTTCTTCTTCCGTTTCCCGTTTGATACAATCTTCCGCATTATCCTGATCTAATAGTCCGGCACAGCACTCAATCAGGTAACCTGTATCATTACCATTAATAAATGTGGGCATCCTAAACTGACGGGTAAGTACAACCGTTTTGGCTTCTCTATTATACAATAAGATTGTAGCGCCGTTCCCCCTATCATAAGTTTCACGTTCTAAAACAGATTTAGCACCATCCATTCCAGTCATCTCAAAAGTTACTTTTTTGAGTGTGTACCAATTATCGGATAATATTTGGGTATTGAGGATATTTATATGTTTCATAATGATTATTTTTGATTGATTATGATTAAATTTGATCGAATTAAATCATTATATATGACATTTCAAAAAAGAGCGCATAAAATTCTTGAACTTTTAGAAGCTTTTGGCGAAGTTGAGATTCGGCAGTTAAGCTCTAAAATTGGTGTTTCTGAAGTTACCGTAAGAAGAGACCTGACCACTATGGCTGCTAACGGGCTCCTCTACCGTACACATGGTGGTGCCATGAAAATAAGTGAAGTGATTAAGCCGGTTTCATTTGCAAATAAAGCGGCAGTAAATTTAAAAGCCAAAGATGCGATCTGTAGAAGAGCTGCAGCAGACATTATGGATAACGATGTTATATTCATCGACTGCGGGAGCACGGCCTTTAGGTTATGCCAGTTTATCAAAAACAAAAAAATAAAGGTAATTACCAATTCGCTACCGGTAGTAAATGAGTTGCAGCACAGCGCGGTAGCCGTAAACCTTATTGGAGGTGAGGTTGATACAGCCAGACAGGCCGTTCATGGAACTATGGCAAAGGAACATATTGCCAGATACCATGCTTCTAAAGCCTTTTTAGGTGTAGATGGGATTACTGCTGAAGGATTGTATGCAGGTAGTGAGCAAGAAGCTTCGAATACTTTGGCTATGGCATCGCAAAGCGATTGCGTTTATATGCTTTGTGATGCCAGCAAAATAGGAAAAACATCGTATTTAAAATTTAATGATTTATCACTCGTGAATATTTTAGTTACCAATTACAATGGGACAGATTTAACCAATTTCGAGTCAAAAGGGCTATCAGTGTATTCAGTAACAGATTAAGATGACGAAGGTACTGATCAGAACAACAATGCTTACCTATTTATTTAACAGCATCATCTTTATAAAAAAGATGGGGTAAACATTAGTGCGCTGGGTGGACTAACCAGGTGTTTTCCCGTTTAATATCATTATTTATTGAAATAGAGTTGTGAGGACTGCCCAGTCGATCGATTGTTACACTGCACACACTTTAAGCATATCGTAAGTTATTCATAATCTATTTTCAAAGTCAGCTATTCTTTATCGTGCTGATTTACAGGAAGTGACAATAAATAGCTTTTACCATCCATCAAAATTTCCAATATTTGTAGCATTAGGAAGTCGTTGTTAATTCAAATCCAGATATTCTTCCCTCACTAAAAACAAAGTGACTTAATAAACGTTATGACAAACACAAATAAATCTGTAATTTTGAGCCATCCATTTCAAAATGTATTTAAAGTGGTTTTTTTTATTTCTGTAGAAAAAATATACCCCTCTAGAATCAATCTGAAAGGGATTTTTATTTGGATTTTCTACAAATTTTCTACAAAAATCCTTATATTTTATCTTTCGCTAAACTAGAAAATTAAATCTAATCTTCAGATCAAAGATAAGCCCTTTAATTTTATAAATAAAAAATACTTAGTGGATTAGAGTTGAGAAAATTATTGTTTATTTACCTTAACGTTATAAATTCTCTAGCTGATTATATAATCCTTCATAGTATTTAATTGTTAGTAATCCCACTTCTATTGGATCACGATATTTTTTAAGTCTATTACCTAAATGATAGCCTGGAGGAATATAGGCGACACCTCTATTAACCACTGTTTTCAGTAAAATTGCTGAAGGATATAAATTATGAGTTGTAGTTTCAACTGGATATTCATTCCCATTTTCGTCAGTATCAAGTCTTGTTAATTCAAAGGTATCAACAGGTATATTACTTATAATTTCCATAGTACACATTTCCTGATTTGAATGTTGATAAGCGTTTCTACACTCTCTAACGTACAACAACAATGGATCAGTTCTCTTAAGATTAATAGCTTCGCCGACAACCTTTCTAAATTCTCCTTTGGATGTCTTGTTTAGGTTTTCAACCTTATTGAAACTATTACAAACATGATCAATAAATGTATTCCAATATTTGTAGCTTTCAGGATCTAAAGGATTGAAATTTACTTTATTTTGAAAAGAGTTTACAAAACTTTCAAAATCCTCACGTGCATACTTTAGTTCTTGATTTATATAATATATATTCATTATTAATGTAAGATTAGATTCTAATATGGATTATAGATAAATCCAATATTAATGAAAAAATAACTTATATCTCCAACTGTTTACAAATTCTTGCAAAGATTAGATCGTGTATAT
The DNA here is from genome assembly GCF_003664035.1 of Pedobacter alluvionis. Lineage (GTDB taxonomy): Bacteria > Bacteroidota > Bacteroidia > Sphingobacteriales > Sphingobacteriaceae > Pedobacter > Pedobacter alluvionis. The sequence goes on along the minus strand of NZ_RCCK01000010.1, from coordinate 1,223,565 downwards.
CACTTCCATCCAACCTATGAAATTCACCATCTCTTTTTTGGATGTAACCATTGAATGCTTGATTGATCATTACCCTATAGAGTAACGCATTGCTGTTCTTTTTTTTAACGGTAACTGCAGTGCTGCAGCATTATTTAATTGTTTTGTATAAAATTTGACTGGCTTCCATTTACCTTCAATAAAATCCCAAATAGAGTAGTAAATGTACCAGTCACCTTTATTTGGCGTTTTTAAAAAAGCTAAGAATTTAAAGTGTTGATTAGTAAGTGATGGCAAAATATAACTTTTACCATCCATCAAAATTTCCGATATTTGTAGCATTAGGAAGTCGTTGTTAATTCAAAACCAGATATTCTTCCCTCACTAAAAACAAAGTGACTTAATAAACGTTATGACAAACACAAATAAATCTGTAATTTTGAGCCATGTATAATAAAAGTGATATTGAATTAAAGGTAGCGGAATTTTTATTACAGATAAAAGCAATCAAATTACAACCAAATAATCCTTTTACCTGGGCATCTGGTTGGAAATCGCCGATTTATTGCGACAACAGAATTACTCTTTCCCATCCTCAGGTTAGAACTTATATCCGCCAGAAACTTGCACAGGCCATACAAGAAGAATTTGGTTCGGTAGATGTTATTGCAGGTGTTGCAACAGCTGGAATTCCTCAAGGTGTTTTAGTGGCTCAAGAACTGGGTTTACCATTTATCTATGTTAGAGCAAAAGCTAAAGAACATGGTACCGGAAGTTTAATTGAAGGCGAAGTGGTTGAAGGCCAACGGGTGGTGGTTATCGAAGATTTAATTTCAACCGGAAAAAGTAGTTTACAGGCTGTTGAAGCACTGAGAGCTGCAGGTTTATCGGTTGCTGGTTTAGCAGCAATTTTCACTTACGGTTTCGAAAAAGCAGATGAAAATTTCGCAGCAGCAAAATGTCGTTACCTAACCTTATCAAGCTATGGCGCTTTAATCGATTATGCTGCCGAACATAGCATAATTGCCAAGAGTGATATGGAATTATTAAGCAAATGGCGTTTAAATCCTTCAGAATGGGGACAAGGCCGAGTTTTGAGTTCAGAGTCCTAAGTTTCGAGCAAAAAAAAAATCTATACAAATATATAATGACTGTTATCGAAAGCACAGTAGAAGTTAATAAACCAGTTGCTGAGGTTTATACTTTTCTATCCAATATGAATAATCATCAGCAATTGATGCCGGAAAACATTTACAACTGGGAATCTACTGAGGATGATGCACGGTTTACCATCCAGAATATGGCAAAATTGGCCATCAAAATTTCGAGCCGGATTGAAAACCAGGAAATAATAGCGATTCCGAGTGAAAAAGCACCTTTTGATGTAGAATTAAAGTGGACTGTAGCAGATAACGGAAACAGAACAACGACAGCAAAACACATTATTTCAGCTGATTTAAACATGATGATGAAAATGCTGGCATCAGGTCCACTACAAAAGCTGGCCGATCACCAAACGGAAAAATTGAAAGAAATCTTAGGATAGTATTTGATTACCACAGATTTCCTTGATTACACAGATAAATGAGACGAGTTGAACCTCGTCTTTTTTTATGCGTAAAAATTCCATTGCGTTCTCCTATCAGCACATTATTTTAATACCTTAGTTTTTGAATAACCTTTAAACTATGAAACTCAGATTTCTACTGGTAACTGCTTTAGTTTTTGCCCTTGCCCCTTTTTCCAAAACATTTGCTCAATCGCTTACCGCTTTAAAAACCGAATATCTGGTAAACCCGATCGGCTTGGACAATCCAAATCCGCGTTTTACATGGCAAATGAACGATGCCAGCCAGGGAGCCAGACAAACAGCCTACCGCATTCTTTTAGATACCGATTCTGCCACACTTGTTAATGCCTCGGCAAAACTTTGGAATACGGGCTGGGTTAAATCAGATGATAATCTGGTTATTTATTCGGGCCAACTACTAAAACCTTTTACCAAATATTATTGGAGGATTGATATTGCGGATGGAAGTCAAAGAAAACCAAACAAAGTACATATCGCCAGCTTTGAAACGGGCATGATGAAAATGGAAAACTGGCGTGGTGCGTGGATTTCGGATAACGAAAATACAAAACTTAAGCCTGCACCCTATTTCCGGAATACCTTTACCGCAATTAAAAAAATCAAGTCAGCCAGAGCATACATTGCTGCTGCTGGCTTATACGAGCTTTCTATAAATGGCAAAAAAATAGGCAATCACCGTATGGACCCAATGTACACCCGCTTTGATAGGCGTACTTTGTATGTTACCTACGATGTAACGAATGCCATTACTTTAGGCAAAAATGCGATTGGCGTACTGCTGGGCAATGGATGGTACAATCACCAGTCAACCGCAGTATGGGATTTCGACCACGCGCCTTGGCGCAACAGGCCAGCTTTTTGTCTTGATGTACGCATTACTTACGAAGATGGCACAACGGAAATCGTTAAATCGGGTAAAGAATGGAAAACAGCTTTAAGCCCAATTATTTTTAATAGTATTTATACCGCCGAGCATTACGACGCACGTTTAGAAAAAACAGGCTGGAACACCGCAGATTTTGATGATACAGATTGGAAAAATGTGATTTACCGTTCAGTACCATCTAAAAACGTTGTTGCACAGGCCATGCATCCTATCCGCAATGTTGAAGAAATAGCCAGCAAAAGTTTAAGAAAGTTTAATGATACCACCTACCTTTTTGATTTGGGGAGGAATATTTCGGGTGTAAGTAAAATAACAGTTAGCGGTGCGGCAGGAACTGTTATAAAATTAAAACACGGCGAGCGTTTATATCCTAACGGACATGTGGATATTTCCAATATAGATGCCCATTACCGTCCGACTGATAATACTGATCCTTTCCAAACGGATATCCTGATTTTAAACGGAAAAGGTGCACAAAGTTTTATGCCGCATTTTAACTATAAGGGTTTTCAATATGTAGAAGTAAGCAGCTCTGCCCCCATTGAATTGAAAAAAGAAAATCTCACAGGTTATTTTATGCATAGTGATGTACCGGTTGTTGGTGATGTTAAATCTTCGGAGCCGATCATTAATAAAATCTACTATGCCACCAATAATTCTTACTTATCTAATCTCTTTGGCTACCCCACAGATTGTCCACAGAGAGAAAAAAATGGATGGACGGGCGATGCCCAGATTGCCATAGAAACAGGTCTTTATGGTTTTGACGGCATTACCATTTACGAAAAATGGCTTGCCGATCACAGGGATGAACAACAGCCAAATGGTGTACTACCATCCATAATCCCTACAGATGGCTGGGGTTACGAATGGGGCAACGGACCAGACTGGACCAGTACCATTGCCATTATTCCATGGAACGTTTACCTGTTTTATGGAGACAAAAAACTACTTGGCGACTGTTACGAAAATATCAGAAAATACGTGAACCATATTGATGAAACCTACCCAACAGGTTTAACCACCTGGGGTTTGGGCGATTGGATCCCGGTAAAATCTAAATCTCCTGTAGAACTCACTTCCACCTGTTATTATTATGCCGATGTAGTGATATTGGCTAAAGCCGCCAAGATTTTAGGTAAAAATGATGATCACATTAAATATACAGCACTTGCTAAAAAAATAAAAGATGCTTTTAATGCAAAGTACCTGAATAAAGAAAAAGGGATTTACAACACTGGTATCCAAACCGAAATGAGTGTTCCGTTATATTGGAAAATTGTTCCTGAAGAATCTGTTGCTTTGGTTGCCGAAAATTTAGCGAAACGTGTTGAAGCCGATGGTTTCCACCTGGATGTTGGATTATTAGGCACGAAAGCCATTTTAAATGCGTTAAGCGAAAATGGTTACAGCGATATTGCCTATAAAATTGCGGCACAAAAAACCTATCCAAGCTGGGGTTGGTGGATGGAAAATGGAGCCACCACTTTATACGAGAACTGGCCAATAGATGCAAAATCAGACATTTCTATGAACCACATCATGTTTGGCGAAATCGGTGCCTGGTTATATAAATCACCGGGTGGTATCAAACCTGATGAAAAACAGCCTGGTTTTAAACATATCATTTTAGATCCACATATCATGGAAGGCCTGGATAATTTCGAAGCCAGTCATATTGGTCCTTATGGAAAGATTATAAGCGCCTGGAAAAGAACTAATGATGGAATTAGATATGATATCACCATTCCGGCCAACTCTACTGCAACCATTAACCTACCGCTTACGCGTGACATGGGTATTTATGTAAATGGTAAGATAAACAACATTGGGAAGATAGATTTAGCAGCTGGTAAGTACATCATTGAACATAAAGCCCGAAAATAGTTTCGGATCTCGGTGGTTCTTAATGGTTTTATTCTTTTAATGCTGTCATCCTGAGGCACGAAGGATCTTTAAGTGATAGATTACTGATTCATCGATTAATATTGCTTTCAAAGTCCATGTATTGTGGACAGAGATTCTTCACTGCGTTCAGAATGACACCAATGATTCTGCATTAGGGATTGTAAGGGTTAAGTACCGATCCTTCATTGGTACCGGAGTGAAACCCTGAAAGGCCCCGATATTTCTATGGATGTCTGTCATCCTGAGGCACGAAGGATCTTTAAGCGATAGATTACTGATTCATCGATTAATATTGCTTCAAGTCTTTACATTGTGGATAAAGATTCTTCACTGCGTTCAGAATGACACCAATGATTCCGCGTTAGGGATTGTAAGGGTTAAGTACCGATCCTTCATCGGTACCGGAGCACAGCGGAGCCCTGAAAAGCCTGGGCCCTTGCGCAGCTTGGGTAACGCCCAAATCAATTGGCAGTTGGCAATTCTCACTACAAACCAATCTATTAAAGATTCTTCACTGCGCTCAGAATGACAGCAAGCGAAAGCACGACAAAATTTCAGCATAAAATACTAAAAACCAGCAATTTAGTCACTTAAAACAAAAGCTTACCGACAAAATTTCCGATTGTAAAATCAAAACAGATATGGCATTTGTTTTGACCTAAAATGAAATATGAACTTCAACAATTTTACCATAAAAGCCCAGGAAGCAATTCAACAGGCTTCTGAAATAGCCCAGGGCAATCAGCAACAGGCTATTGAAACGGCACACCTGCTTAAAGGTTTGCTCACTGTTGATGAAAATGTAGTTTCTTATGTTTTAAAGAAACTGAACGTTAACCTTAATTCACTAAATCAAAACTTAGATGCAGAGATTGCTAAATTCCCGAAAGTGAGTGGAAGTAATGTCTATCTGTCATCTAATGCAAATAGCGTTTTACAGAAAGCGCAGACGTTTTTAAAAGAGTTTAAAGATGAATTTGTGTCTGTAGAACATTTATTATTAGGCATTTTAGCCGTTAACGATAGCACCTCAAAATTATTAAAAGAGCAAGGCGTTAATGAAAAAGACCTTAAAAAAGCCATTGTAGAATTACGTGGTGATAACCGGGTAACCGATCAGAATGCCGAAGCCACTTATCAGGCTCTGAGCAAATATGCAAGGAATTTAAACGAGTATGCCGAAAGTGGAAAACTGGATCCGGTAATTGGCCGCGATGAAGAAATCCGTCGGGTGATCCAGATTTTATCACGAAGGACCAAAAACAATCCGATTTTAATTGGTGAACCAGGTGTGGGTAAAACTGCCATTGCCGAAGGAATTGCCTTTAGGATTATTAAAGGTGATGTGCCTGAGAACTTAAAAAGCAAAGTGGTGTATTCTCTTGATATGGGTTCGCTTATTGCGGGTGCAAAATATAAAGGCGAATTCGAAGAGCGTTTAAAAGCTGTAGTTAAAGAAGTTACGCAAAGCGACGGTGAAATCGTACTGTTTATTGATGAGATCCACACTTTAGTGGGTGCTGGTGGCGGTGAAGGTGCAATGGATGCAGCGAATATTTTGAAACCTGCCCTTGCCCGTGGAGAGCTGCGTGCCATTGGTGCCACAACTTTAGATGAATACCAGAAATATTTAGAAAAAGATAAAGCCCTGGAGCGTCGTTTCCAAAAGGTAATGGTGGAAGAACCTGACACCCAGGACGCCATTTCTATCCTCCGTGGATTAAAAGAACGGTACGAAACCCACCATAAAGTAAGGATTAAAGATGAAGCCATTATCGCTGCTGTAGAAATGAGTCAGCGGTATATCTCTGATCGTTTCTTGCCAGATAAGGCCATCGATTTAATGGATGAGGCTGCATCTAAATTGCGAATGGAGATGGACAGCGTACCAGAACATGTGGATGCTTTAGACCGTGAAATTATGCGTTTAGAAATTGAACGCGAAGCGATTAAACGCGAAAAAGACGATAGAAAGGTTAAAGAACTTTCAGAAGAAATTGCAAACCTTTCAGCCGAGCGTGATGAATTTAAAGCCAAATGGCAAGGCGAGAAAGATCTGGTAGATGCGGTAAACAACGAGTTAGAGCAGATTGAGCACTATAAGTTAGAAGCCGAACAGGCAGAACGTGCAGGCGATTACGGTAAAGTGGCCGAAATCCGTTATGGAAAAATTAAAGAAGCCCAGGATAAAGTTGAAAAGCTTAAAGCCGATTTGGAAAGCCAGCAAAGCGATAGCCGTATGCTTAAGGAAGAAGTTACAGCCGATGATATTGCAGGCGTAGTTGGCCGTTGGACCGGGATTCCGGTTACGAAACTGATTGCCAGTGAGCGCGAAAAATTGCTTCACTTAGAAGAAGAGTTACACCAGCGCGTGGCTGGTCAGGACGAAGCAATTGAAGCCATTTCTGATGCCATCCGCCGCTCGCGTGCGGGCTTGCAGGATAAACGCAAACCAATCGGCTCTTTCATCTTTTTAGGCACTACCGGTGTTGGTAAAACGGAACTTGCAAAAGCCCTTGCCGAATTTTTATTCAACGATGAAAATGCACTCACCCGTATCGATATGAGTGAATACCAGGAGCGCCATGCCGTGTCGCGTTTAATCGGGGCGCCTCCAGGTTATGTTGGTTACGATGAAGGCGGACAGTTAACAGAGGCCGTTAGACGTAAACCATATTCTGTAGTATTGCTTGATGAGATTGAAAAAGCACACCCCGATGTATTTAATATCCTGTTACAGGTATTGGATGACGGTCGCTTAACCGATAATAAAGGAAGGACGGTGAATTTTAAAAATACCATCATCATCATGACCTCTAACATTGGTGCACATTTAATTCAGGATAACTTTAAAAATTTAAGCGACGAAAACCGCGATGAGATAGTTGCCAAAACCAAAAACGAATTGTTTGAGGTATTAAAACAGACCATTCGTCCTGAGTTTTTGAACAGGATTGATGAGCTGATTATGTTTACCCCGTTAAACCGCAGCGAAATCAGAAATATTGTAAGCTTACAGTTTAAACAGGTACAGCAAACATTGGCCGAAATGGGTATAGAAATGGATGCCAGTGATGAAGCTTTAGATTGGCTGGCACAATTGGGTTACGATCCTCAGTTTGGTGCAAGACCGTTAAAAAGGGTCATTCAAAAAAGAATTTTAAATGAGTTGTCGAAAGAGATATTGGCGGGTAAGATCGATAAAGACAGCAAAATTAAATTAGATATGTTCGATCATAAATTTGTATTCCTGAACCAAAACGCTGGTTAAAACAGTTTAAATCAAAGAGGTTAAATTATAAAGGCAATTCAGTCCCAGATACTGTCATGTTGAGCCTGTCGAAACACCTAAAAACATTATTTAAATAGGTCCTGACAGGCTTAAGATGACAATTTATATTTATGATATAAGTTCTTTTTTGCTATAATTTTAAAACCTGAATAGTTAAGATAAGAAGTTATTTAGCTTTTTTTAACATACGCGATGTTGTTATAGCAATTTTAGATGCTTAAAATTGTAATATACAAGCTCTTGAAAATGAATCTAAAAACCTATCTGCTCTTAACTCTGGTATTCCTCGCCAGTTATGCCTCTGCGCAAAATTTCAAAAATCATCACTTTTAAAAGACATCAAGTCTTTACCCATGCCCGATACAGGCAAATTTGTTTCGGCGTTTTATACTACGAATGAAGAACCTAATATCGTAGCAACACACAGGCTTGCCCCACAGGTAGAAGTTTTAACTACAATAATCATGACCAGTACCTTAGGTAAAGGACAGATTTTTGCTATTGGCTCATCAGCATATTTTGAAAGCAAATTATTGAGCGATCAAAATGTTCAAAAACTATTAAAAAACATACTCGAAAATGCAAGCACTCAACCAAACAAACTTAAAGTAGCTGTAACCAAATCTGCAGACCCCGCCTTAATTAGTTTCTTAAAAGCCAATAAAGCGAGAGTTTATTTTACTGAAAACGCCAAATTTCAGCCCAATACCAGTTTATTTTTTTTAACAGAAGATGTTAAGAATACAACTGCACAACAAAAAATCGAAAAATATATACGAGATGGCGGTCAACTCATTTATGGCTCCCCCTATCCAGGTATTTTTAAACATCGAGACCACACCAAATCCTACCTCAACGACCTGGTTAAAATAAACAGTTTACTCAGCAAGGCAGGGATATTTAACGCTTATACTTTAATTCAGGCAAATCACATTAACGATACCTTGAATTTAAAAGATGTTCCTTTTTATCTTAGTGTGAAAGCTATCTTTAAACAGTTGGCAAACCCTGCTTTTAAAGACATTGATCCAACAGAGTATGCTTATGGAATAGAGCCAAATCTTGAACTTACCTTTTCAAACAATGCTGATACCAGTCAAATTATTAAAAAGTTAAAATCCATTTTAGTGATTAGTGATACATTAGCTGTTCCAACGCTCAAAAATCCACTTGATATTTCCACACCAGCAAAAAAAGCAGGTTATAAATTTTCAAAATATCTTTTTGACAAAAGCCATAATGTAGATAAAGCAACAGACTTTGTTTATCCTGAAAGTAAGGTCTTTCCAGGCGAAGTACCTAAAAACGCAAAAAGAACTACCGAGTTTATTGATATTGCCGTTAAAGTAGGTTCGCAAGGGTTAGCTGACCCTTATCCAAACTATTTTAGGTTACACAGTACAGGCGTTTATGTGCCGGCCGGCGAAAAAGTTCGCGTTGTAATTGATCCCAAATATAAAACCCAATATTTGAAGGCACAAATCGGCATCCATAATGACGATTTAAAACATACGGATAACCTGGTAAGATCAGGTTTCGATCTAACAAGATCATTTGAACTGGAAAAAGATACGACAACCGTTTTTTCACCTTATGGCGGATTGTTGTACATTAGAATTCCAGACAGTTCTACACTTAAATCGATAAGTATTATTGCAAATGGTGTGGTTAAAGCTCCCTATTACAAACTAGAAAAAAATAATCTGACCGAGTGGGCAAGCATCAAAAATAATCCTGCGCCATGGACAGAATTAGCTACAGATAAAATTATACTCACCGTACCAACCTATCGCATTAAAAACTTAGAAAATCCTGAGTCGTTATTAAAATTATGGAACCAAATAATGGATGCAGATGCCGATTTAGCCGTTATTAGTCAAACCAGAACACATCCCGAAAGAATAATCATTGATAATCAGGTTGCTTATGGTTATATGTTTACGATTTGGGATAAAATTGTGGCCCCCGACGATGAAAGTTGCGAATTGATGCTAAACGAAAAAATACTGAAAGAGAAAGGAAGCTGGGGCCATTTCCACGAGTTAGGCCATCGCCATCAATTTTGGGGTCTTGATATGGATGAAGTTAGTGAAGTAACCACTAACCTTTATACAATATATGTATATGATAAAGTATTAAAAAAGGGCTTATATAATCACGATGGAATTGCAAGTAGAGATAAAGTAAAGGAGAAAATCCATAATTATCTTCAAAACAAGCCTACTTTTGAAAAATGGGGAAAGAGCCCCTTTACCGCTTTATGCATGTACATCCAAATTATTGAACATTTTGGATGGGAGTCTATTATCAAAGCCAATAAAATATACCGCGAAATGGACCCTAGAAAGTATTATCAAAATAGGTTAGACAACCAACAACGGATAGACCTCTGGTATACAACCATCTGCAAAACTACCAATACTAATTTATCGTCGTTTTTCGAAATATGGAAAATACCGTTGAGCGAAAAAGCAAAAGCAGAAATGCATCACTATAAAACCTGGATCCCGCAAGAATTCGTTACTTATTTACCACATTAACGCATATTATCCCGCAGCTAAATCTGTGGGATTTTTTATTTAAAAAGTAACTAACATGATAGTTCATTTTCTTGCATTTTGTCTCAATAATGATTATTATTGATTACACACAAAAACACAAATAAAATGAAACCTAAATTAATCATCATGGCGCTGTTATGCGCCGTCAGTTGGCGCAGCTATGCCCAAACTGAAAAAGGAACCGGCTTTGCCGGAATCAGTCTAAGTTTTGGAACTTCAAAACAAAACAACACATCACAAACCCTAAACACTTTTACCGCTACACCAAGGGGAGGCTATTTTTTTGCCAATAATTTTGCTGTAGGTTTAGAGCTTCCCTTAAATCTTTCCAAACTACGCAGCGAAAGTTATATTTCCTGGGACGAAGAAGATGGAAGATACGAAGACCGCTTTGGTCCAAAAGAATTTAGCTTCGGCATATCTCCTTTCATACGGAAATATGTGGATGTTAAAAATCGGTTTAAGTTTTTTGCACAGGCTAATTTGCTGCTCCAAATTAACACATTCAATAGAATTGACGATGAAGGTTATCTTATCCGTACCGATGCGCGTGCAAAAGGCTTTGGGGCAAGTTTAAGTCCAGGTTTTGCTTATATGCTTTCCAACGATTCGAGTATCGAGTTTTCGTTTCCTATTTTAAGTTTTTTCCATCAAAATTATTATGCCGAAGAATCGCTGTACAACTTTGATAAGAAAAACAACTTGCGATTTGCACTTGATAACTTTACACCTACTTTCACGATCAATATTCACTTCTAACCTTAGATTTCATGAAAAATATATTCAGCCGGCTAAACTTAAAGGTTTTAAGCTTAACCCTACTTTTAACTTATGCATTTTGTGTAAAAGCACAAACTACAGCAAACACAGAATTAAAATATTACAAAAGTATTTTCCCTGAAGAAAACGGAAAGATCAAATCTATTGGCAATACCAATTTTGAATACTACAAAAGCATTTTTCCCGAAGAAAACGGAAAGATTAAATCGATTGGAGATAAGAAATTTGAATATTACAAAAGTATTTTTCCAGAGGAAAATGGTAAAATTAAATCTATTGGTGATAAAAAAATTGAATATTCCAGAAGCATCTTTCCTGAAGAAAATGGAAAAGTAAAATCAATCGGGGATATATCAATCGAATATTATCGAAGTATATTTCCCGAGGAAGATGGAAAAATCAAATCAATTGGTAATGTCTCCATCGAATATTACAGAAGCATTTTCCCTGAAGAAAACGGGAAGATCAAATCAATTGGCGGTGCCCAAATCGAATATTACAGAAGCATTTTTCCAGAAGAAAATGGAAAGCTCAAATCAATTACAGGCGAAACAGGTAGCGATTTCAATTTTTCTCCTACTGAACTGTATTATTTCATACTGAATGCAAATTCGAAGTAAAATACAATCCCATTATTCTTAATATATCGAACGCCGATCTAACAAATCAGATCGGTGTTTTTTTTTTATCACTGATAATCAACAGCTTAAACAAAAACAAACTAAAAAAATAGTTACTTTCATTTTTTTATTTTATTATTGAATACACAAAAAACACAAATGAAATGAAAAAACAATTATTAGTTACAGCTATGGCTGTGGGTATCTCCCTATGCGGTTTCGCGCAAACAAAAGGAACAAACGCTTTAAGCTTTGGCGTTAATTCAACTACCAACAAACTCTCTGGAAACAACTATGAAAACAAAGTGAAAAACAACTCATTCACATTGGGTTATGGTTACTTTTTTAAAGACAACAATAAAATTGGGTTGGATTTGACTTATGGATTAAATAAAAATACTTATGGGAACGACAATATAAATAACCAGGAGCAAAAAAGCTATGGCGGTAACCTAAGTTATCAGCACTATTTCCCGCTTGTAAAAACCTTATTTGCTTATGCAGGTGGGAAAGCCAGCTATACACACAGTAAAAATAACAGCGAATTTACTAACACTTACCCACAAGTAACCAATTATACTTCCAACCAATACGCTGTAGGCGCATATGGAGGTATCACCTGGTTTGTTTCTAAAAGATTTGCATTAGAAACAAGTTTGTTATCGGCAGATATTGCCTACAGCAAAACAGAACAAAATGAGGTTAGCGCCAATAACGCTTTTACCAAAAGCGAATATACCTCATTCAATTTAAGCAGCCAGGGATTTATCAATAACCTGGGCTTTAAGATTTATATCCTATTTTAACCTCTTCAACTATCAAAGCTTTGGCCCATCCCCTTAAAAATGGATGGGCTTTTCTATTTCTTCTTCGTTTCAATATTCGGCAAGAATCCGGTTAACAAACCGATCAAAGGCAGAAACGCACAAATATTAAATACATGTTCGATACTGGTAGAATCTGCTAATTTACCCAACAAGGCCGATCCGATACCCCCCATACCAAAGGCAAAGCCAAAAAACAAACCGGCAACTAAACCTACCTTTCCTGGGATGAGCTCTTGCGCATAAACCAAAATGGCCGAAAATGCCGATGCCAAAATCATCCCAATTGGAACAATGAGCACACCAACCCAGAACAGACTGGCATGTGGCAGCAATAATGCAAATGGTGCTGTACCCAATATCGAAGCCCATATCACATATTTTCGTCCAATTTTATCACCTATGGGTCCGCCAAGCAACGTTCCTGCAGCTACCGAGAATAAGAATACAAATAAATAAATCTGTGAGGTTTGCACCGAAACATGAAATTTATCGATGAGGTAAAAGGTGAAATAATTGGTTAAACTCGCCATATAGAAATATTTCGAGAAAATTAACAAGAGTAAAATGCACACCGAAAAGATCACCTTCCCTCTCGAAAACTGATTAACAACAGTTTGAATATTGATCTTTTTACTTCTCGAAAGCATAAATCCTTTGTACCAATTGCCAACATAGGTTAGAATGATAATAGCTAAAAGTGCAATTACCGAAAACCAGATCACGCTGAACTGCCCATAAGGAACAATAATCCAGGCGGCCAATAGTGGACCTAAAGAACTACCGGCATTACCTCCCAACTGGAAAACAGATTGTGCCAATCCCCTCTTTCCTCCAGATGCGGCATGCGCCATCCTGGAGGCTTCCGGATGAAATATAGAAGAACCTATCCCAATAAAACAAACTGAAATTAATATGGTATAAAAATGAGTAGATTGGGAAAGCGAAACTAAACCGATCAGGGTAAATCCCATCCCTATTGCAAGAGAATACGGTTGAGGCTTTTTATCCGTATATAAACCCACAAAAGGCTGTAACAGCGATGCGGCTAACTGAAAAGTTAAAGTAATTAACCCGATCTGCGAAAAACTTAAATGATAACTGGTTTTAATGATCGGGTAAATTGCAGGAATTAATGATTGTATGGTGTCATTTAATAAATGCGAAAAACTTAAAGCAAAAAGGATCGGAAAAACGGTTTTTTCAATAATGGAAGTGGTAGATGTATTTTCAGTCATAACGAATAGCTTACATGCCAAAAATAGTTATTATAAATTTTTAAACTACACCGATTATCCTTGCAAAAACCAAACATTTTGATAATGTTCTGGTTTAATAGCTATGGAAAAGAACAGAAAAATTGTTGGTTTATGTGGAAGTTTAAGAAAAGGATCTTACAATGCGATGTTACTTAAAGTGGCAGGCGGATTGATCCCTGAAGGTATCGAATTTGAAATTGTGGCCTATGATGACATCCCCGTTTATAACGCCGACCATGATTTGCCAGAAACCGAAGAACGCCCTGCAAGCGTAATGAAATTTAGGGAGGCCCTGGCCGCTGCTGATGCTTTTATCATTGTTTCTCCTGAATATAATTATTCTATTCCAGGTGGATTAAAAAATGCCATTGATTGGGCAAGCCGTGGCAAAGATTCGCCTTTGATGCATAAACCTGTTGCGGTAATGGGTGCTACCCAAGGTATGTGGGGAACCGTTAGAATGCAAATGGCATTTTTGCCTGTTTTTACATTCCTGAATATGAATCCGGTTTTACAGCCAGAAGTTTTAATTGCCCAGGCTCAAAATAAATTCGATGCGGATGGAAATTTAAATGATGAAAAAACAATCTCAATTATCCAAAAGAAAATAGAAAACCTCATTTCGGCCTGTAAGGTTTAATCCACTACCATAATAACTCCTCCTAAAATTCTGCCATTTTGGACAAAGTAAAGTCTGACATTTATACAAAAAAAGTCAGATTGTCAATTTGTCATGCCTAAAAAATTAATCAATCGATTGATTTTTCGTCACACGAAAATAATATTGAATTAACATTAAATTTACATCTGTTTGTGCATTAAGCAGTTGAGCAAAAACTGATTTTTTGATGACGCAGACAAAGTTTTCTGGCACAAGTGTTGACTTTTATTCAAATATAGTCAAAAATTAAAAAAGTAAAATTGACTATATTTTAATCACAAATAAATAATAAAAAAGATGAAAAAACTATTATTATCTTTAGTAGCAGTAGCAGGTTTAGTTTATGGTGCACAAGCACAAACTGAAAAAGGAAATTTTATGTTAGGTGGTAATGTAGGTGTAAACTCTACAAAAGTAGATGGCGCCCCAAAAGCAGATTTTAGCTTTAGCGTATTACCAAGTGCTGGTTATTTTATCAGCGATAATTTTGCAATTGGTACCGGTGTTGGTTACGAATACGATAAAAAAGTGAGCAGCAGAACAGAGAATGGTGCATTTAAAGTTTCTCCTTTCGGACGTTACTATGTTGGTTTATCGGATCAATTTAAATTCTTCGGACAATTATCTGTGCCTTTGGCTTTCGGTCAGTTAAAAACAACTGATGCGAACGGTGATAACGCTGTTAAAACCGGTACTACTACTAAAATCGGTGTAGAACTTGCTCCAGGATTTGCGTTTTTCCCAACAAAAAGAATTGGTATCGAACTTTCGGTTAAAGGTTTAAGCTACGACAACTATACTGTTAAAGCTGAAGGAACTGGCGCTAAAGTTAAAACCAATACTTTCGGTTTAAACGCTGATACTTTCGCACCAAGATTAGGTGTACAGTTCTACTTTTAATTAATTCTCCCTTAAGGGAAATTTAATAAATGACTTTTTTTTTCGAAGAGCGTCCCGGTTTACCATCGGGACGCTTTTTGTTTACTTCTTTTCTCTAATGGCTTTAAATTCCGATCCGTCTTTCCATTTCGGATACGAAGTTTCATTACTGATACGATACCCCATATCAAAAAGCATTCGAACATCTTCTACAATACCTGATAAATCCCAGTTTTTGGCATCGAAATTATCCTGTGGCGAATGGTAACGGAATTTGGTAAAATCAGCCACCTGCTTTAATCCCCATGTTCTGCCGTTTTTGATGTTATCTACACCCGAACCGGTAAATAATGAAGGTACACCAACCTTTGCCAGATTAAAATGATCAGAACGGTAATACAATCCAGATGATTGAACAGGATCTGGCACGATTACCCGCCCTTGTTTTTTAGCTGCTTCCGCAGCATAATCTTCCAATTCTGACTGACCAAAGCCGTACACCACAACATCTTTCGTTTTACCCGCTATACCCATCATATCCATATTGATGTTGGCCACGGTTTTGTCCAGTGGAAAAACAGGATGTTTGGCATAATACTCAGATCCTAAAAGACCTTGTTCTTCTGCTGTATAGGAAATAAACAAAATGGTACGTCCAGGTACTTTAGGCAATTTTTTAAATGCCGAAGCAATTTCGAATAAAGCAGCTACTCCTGTTGCATTATCAACAGCTCCGTTATAAATAGAATCACCTTGTACTTTTTCTCCTACACCCAGGTGATCCCAGTGTGCCGAATAAATAATAGCTTCATCTTTACGTTTATCGCCTGGTATTTTAGCCAGAACATTATACGTAACCGATTTCCTGATGGTATTTTTGACTTTTAGTGAGGTGGTAATATTTAAATCAACAGCCTTAAAACCTTTTTTCCGGGCACTTAAAGCCAATTGATCGAATGATTTCCCATCCAATGCAAATAGCTGTTTCGCCTTATCTAAAGTAATCCAGCCTTCTACCACAGCCCTGCTCATTCCACTATCTTCGCTTTGCAGGGTAAGTTTAGATTTCGACCAACCACTTCGAACAACTGTCCACGGATAAGCAGCTGGCTCGGTATCATGAACAATAATAATCCCTGTTGCTCCCTGACGGGCAGCTTCTTCAAATTTATAGGTCCATCTGCCATAGTAAGTCATATTTTTACCTTTAAATAAGGTAGAATCTGCAAAACCAGGATCATTAATCAACACCACTACCGTTTTTCCCTTTACATCAAGGTTCGCATAATCGTTCCAGCCAAATTCCGGAGCTACAATGCCATAGCCTGCAAAAACAAGCTGTGAGTTACTCATGCTCACTTCATCTTGCACACGGCGGGTACCAGCAACAAAATCAGTTAGATAATTTAATGTTAGCGAAGCATTTTTTCCTTTCAATACCATTTTATCTTCAGGTACCGATTTAATTTCTACCATCGGCACCTCCTGAAAGAAACTATTTCCATTGCCTGGCTGCAGGCCTAGTTTTTCGAACTGAGCTTTTAGATAATTAATGGTTTTGGTTTCGCCTTTGGTAAAGGGTTTTCTTCCCTCCAAACTATCAGCAGCAATAACAGATAAATATTGGGTTAAACTCGAATCATTAATGGCTTTTATGGCTAAAGAATCGGCACCAGCGCCAGTGCTTTTTGCACCTTGCTTGCAGGAACCAAAGAACAGAAGTGTGCAACTGGAAAGTAGGAGGAGTTTTTTCATTTATAAAGGATTGTTTTTAAATAAATCGCATTTTCTGAAAATTACGAAGAAATCAGGAGTTCCATCTTAAATGTGAGTATAAACGTGCAATTAGTCTCCCGCGGATCTCACAAATTACGCAGATAGGGCTTAAAATCTTTTGTTATTATATTTCAGCGTTTATCATCTTAAATCTGCTGGAAAAAACATATCCTCCCGCTCATCGCAAAGATTTACGCAAAACATGTATAGTTAGAGTTATTTCTTAATCAGCTTAAATTTCTTCAATTGTTGCCCATTTTTATTAATCACCCCTACATAAACCCCTGTTGATAAAGCATTGAGTGCAAATTTATTCGAACTCGTGGCTTTTTCTTCGAAAACTTTCTGCCCTAATATGTTAAAAACAGACAGACTATAATCTTCAAATGATCCGCTCAGAATGGTTAAATAATCAGCTACAGGGTTAGGGAAAAAAGAAAATTCATCCTCTTTCAGGATAACCACCGATACCAGGTCGCTTTGTACCTGACCGTTAGCCGTTTCGAAAGTAACACGATAAAACTGGATTCCTGCTTTCGGTTTATCATCAAAGGTGGTATAATTAAGCTGATTTGAAATGGGTTTTGTCTGCTCTAAAACACTAAAAGTATTTGGACCTGTCAGTTTTTCCCAGATGATGTTCTTTAAATCCAAAGTAGTGCCTATGCTCAGGTCAATTCTTATCCGCTGATCATCAGCCACTGATGCAAATAAATTTCTCACATAACAGGCGATCCCCTGCTGTGTATAATCGATCGTATAACTTTTCAGCCCCGTAAAATCTGTACCGTTTGCCGCCACAGCAAAATATTTGCTCTTAATCTTGCTTGTATCCAGTTTTACTATCGTATCAGCAAGGGTTAATACCGGGGAAAGGATATTATCTACGACATTGTACAAAGTGTAGTCTTTTGCACCTGGTTGTGGGTTCCAGTTAAGCACCAAACCATCTTTACAAAAATAGCCAACGCTTAATATCCTGGGACTGGAAATAACAAACGGTTGACTCAATATTACATTTCCTTCCACTTCCATTTTTATCATTGCTGTAACAAACAAATCTGGTGGATTCCAATGGTAAAAGCCCGTACTTAAATCGACACCCGAAGCAATTGATTTCCATGTAGTACCTCCATCATAACTCACCAACAAATTTCCGGTTTGGCTTGTATAAGTATTCTCCCAACGAATATAATTATCTTCATTGGCAAAAAAGTATTCGTTTTTTCCAGGACTAGTAAAAGAAAAAGTGTTTTTGAATGTGTAACGATAAGCCAATGCGAAAGGCTGGTTATTACCTTGTTCAATCCTATTGCCTTTGACATGAATAGTATAAGCACCGGTGGATGGATTATCAAGGGTAATCTGCTGAACATTATTGATTATGTCTGCCTTACGCACTGCCGGTTTTGAGAGGGAATCTAAATGAGGAAAACTGCTTAATACCCAGGGCAGGATTTGGCTCCCTGTGGGAATTTCAAGACTTAAATCTAATCCATTAACCAAACTTTGTGCTGCATTTACAACAGCAGGGGGATCGTTCCAGGCAATAGTCAGTTTCACTTCGGCTACATTAGCAGGAATAGCCAAAGGAACAAGAAAATCCTGATTTTTGGCCACTTCGTACAATGACGCCCTGTTTTCATCTAAAGTTTTTAACGATTGGGCTACATTGAGTTTTCCATAGCCATAAACGAAGTCGACCTGCGGTGTGCCTAAATCGTCGGCAGAATTAATCACTGTTGCCCTGATGAGCGATGCAGAAGGGGCTTTTTTATGTTTCTGCCGGTAAAATTGTTCGAGCAAAGCAATAGACCCGCTTGTAATTGCTGCAGCGCCTGATGTTCCGTCTTCGCCTAAAGCAACAAGTTCAGGTTTTACACGACCATCATAAGCAGGCCCCTTGCTGCTCAGATTTTCAGAAATATTTTCTCTGTTGATCCCTCCTATCACCAATAGATTTTTCGCCTGCTTAAAATTACCCGTTAAATTGGCACGGGCAGTAATACCTTGGTAAAACCCCACTGAAGGTGTGCTTGTTCCTTTATTTCCGGCAGAAAAAACATGCATCAAAGTATCCGTTTCGAAAATCTGTTTATCGTATGCTGCAGCCTCTATTCCGTAATCGTTATCAACATCGGTACCATAAGAATGATTTTGGATGCTAACCTGAAGTTTATTTAAATCAGTAATCAGGTCGGGCATCAGATTAGTGAAATCAGAATAGGCAAGTTTGGCCTTTGGTGCTGCACCTAAACCCCTGATAAAGGAATTACCGTTTCCTAAAGCTAAAGTTGCCATAATGGTAGCATGAGTGGTAGGCGTTTTGCCAATAGTAGCTCCGGTTACCGTTTTGCCCAATAAATCAAGATCGGTAGCATCGTACATCCCTTCTTTAAAAGAAACATTTATACCCGCACCATCAATGCCAGGGAAAAGATTTCTGGCGTTAGAAATTTGGTTTAAAGTCAGGTCGAGGCCATTTATAACCTCCTCCTCTTTGGCAACAGGTAAAATATCGGCATATAAAACATCATTAAGCTCCAACAACAACATTAAATCGCTTGATGATAGGTAAACAGTAAAAATGTGATTTACAGTATCAGTTGATTTTATATTGGAACCTGAAACAGCCTCTGGTAACGCATTTATATTTTTTAAGGCCAGTCGGACCAGGATAGAATCGTTTCTTTTATTGCTTTTATTCAGCACTTTCATCAATCTATCACTCACCTTCCAAAGTCCGTTGGCTTGTTCCTGGTAAATTATATCGTTGGAAAAGTTAGAAATATTCGATTTTTCGACGATAAAATAATCGCCTGAAAGACTTTTTTGGGGTTTCAATAATTGAATTTCGGCCGCTGTTAAGGTACGGTTGAACCTGATCAAAAAAGGTTGATCGTTACTTAACTTTAAAGCGTTACCCGTTCTTGAAATATATTTTTCATTTTTTTTCTCTATTCCACCAGGTTGTACCTGTGCGTTTAAACTAAGAACAGACAGACAAAAAGATAAAACTAAAAATACAGTAATGACTTTCAATAATTATTTTATTATAAAATTTTGTTTACATGGTTTATCTTCCCTAAATTAGGATTTATAAGGTAATCCACAAACATTATTAACTAACTAATTCAACCTAAACTAAATTAATTTTAACTAAGATGAAAACAACTAATTTTTTATCGATTGCAGCAGCATGTCTTCTACTCACGAACCTCTACTCTTGTAAGAGTAATAATACAGAAAATGCAGTAGAAAGCAAGACTGAAATTTCAGCAGACAAGTTATCACAGATCAAATCCTTAGGCTTCAGTACCGACAATATCCGCAAGATAGACGAAGGTTATTTGGTGGAAGGCGATATTCTTTTAACTGACGACAATTTAGCTGAACCATCTACTGATGCAAACCTAAATATTGCCGAAACTGAACAATACCGAACTACAAACCTGGTTAAATCTTTGCCACGTGTAATTACGGTGTCGGTAACCAATTTACCTCAGGTATATAGCGATGCTGTAAACACCATGATTTCGAGATACAACTCGTTGGGTTTACGTATCACTTTCAGAAGGGCTAATGCCGGAACAACAGGAAACATTAATGTGATAGGTTTTAACGAAGGTCCGAGCGGTGGTTTTATTACCTTAGGTTCTGCTGGTTTCCCTACTTCTTCAGGTCAGCCTTTTAACCAGATCAGAATGAACACCAATTCAGCTGCGTATGGTTCCAATCCTAATTTGCTGTACCTGGCTTCAGTAATCCAGCACGAAGTTGGCCATTGCATTGGTTTCCGTCATACAGATTACATGAACCGTGCTTTTAGCTGTGGTGCAAGTGGCGCAGGCAATGAAGGCGCATCGAATGTTGGCGCTGTAAGAATACCAGGAACGCCTTCTAATCCTGATGCAGCTTCATTCATGTTAGCCTGTTCTAACGGCGGCAACCGCACTTTTAATGCAAATGATGTAATTGCTGTAAATTACCTTTACAAATAAAACCCCTTAACGGATTACCTTAACAGATCAGAAGCCCCGAAATTTTCGGGGCTTTTTTGTTTGACTCTTATTAAACAAGTTACTACTAATCACAGATGCACACAAATCAACACGGATTGATCTGTGTGCATCTGTGGTTAAATAAATAACAAAATGTTTGTGAGGGCACAATCCATTGCGAAAAGGGAAAATTTTGCAATCGAAAGGTTTAGATTTGGAACACAACCCTAAAATAATTAAACCTGATAGCGCCAAATAGCTCCCGATTTAAGAAAATATTGTATTTAAGAAAATTCAAATCGGGACTATAGGCAATAGCAGGGCTGAAATAACCGAAGAACTACCAGGCCCTGCTTTCCAAAAAACTATCTAACAGTAAAACAAATACTTACTGAGTAGATTGCCACAGCTAATAAAAAATTAGCTTCGCAATGACGACTTATCGTTATAAAAAATGCTTTGTGAGGATACAAACCATGGCGGGAAAATTGTTTCCAAAAAACAGATGGCTTGTAGTAAAAATATTTAACCACAGATAGACACCAATAAACACGAATTGAATCTGTGTGCATCCTTTTTATCTGTGGTTAAATGAATTATTTTCCGTTCTGTTCGATATCTCTATCCATTTCTACCAGATCAACATCACTCGGGTCAGAAAAATCGCCAATTAAATATTTGTTAAAGTGATCGGCTAGTTTCCAGAAAGCATATTCTGTCATATCTCCAAAACCATGGCGCTGACCTGGAATAATCAGGAAATCGAAACGTTTACCTGCTTTCATTAATGCATTGGCTACACGGATAGAATTTGCCGGATGTACATTGTTGTCTACATCACCGTGCATCAATAACAAATGTCCTTTTAGGTTTTTTGCTAAATCAGGGTTTTTATCAATGCTGTATTTAAATGAAGTATCGCCTTTTAATGAAATGGTTTCTTTTACACCATGGTGTTTCTCGCTCCACCAGCGGTTATAAATACTATTATCATGGTTTCCTGCGTTCGAAACCGCAGCTTTAAAGAAATCGGGATAAACTAACATGGCCGCTGTAGACATAAAACCACCGCCAGAGTGACCGGTAATACCCACCTTCGACTCGTCTATGTACGAATATTTGGCGGCCAATTGTTCAACAGCAGTTTTTTTGTCAGCTAAACCATAATCGCGCAGATTGCCGTAACCATACGTATGGTACCATTTAGAACGCGAAGGGTTTCCTCCTCTGTTACCTACCGTAATAACGATGTAACCAAATTGGGCTAAACGCTCGGTACGGTCCATGCTTTTGCTGAAAGCTTTGTTTACCGCTTCTGTTTGTGGCCCTGGGTAAACATATTCGATGATCGGGTACTTTTTATTGGGATCGAAATCAAAAGGTTTATACATAACACCGTACAAATCAGTTATTCCATCGTCTGCTTTTACTTTGAAAGGTTCAGGGAATTTGTAACCTGCTGTCATCAGCAACGAAAGATCTATAGTTTCAAGATCCATTACTTTTTTGCCTGTTCCATCATAAAGCGTCGCTTTTGGTGCAGTATTTACCCTCGAATAATTATCAACAAAAAAAGTATTGTTATCGTTCATATTCGCCAGATGGTCAAAATCGCCGGCATTTAACAATTTCATGTTCGAGCCATCAAAATTGATGCTGTATAAATGTAAATAATAAGGATCTTCTTTGCCTTCCCTGCCATTTGCCGTAAAATAAAGAATGCGTTTTTTCTCGTCGATATTTACGATGCTCTCACAGTGGAAAGCACCTTTGGTAATCTGGTTTTTAAGCTTCCCATTTCCATCAAAAAGATAAAAATGTGCCCAGCCATCGCGCTCACTCCAATGAATCAACTCTTTACCATCGTTAACCAAACCCGGACGGTTAACTTCAACATAAGTATTAAAGCGTTCGTCTATTAAAGGTGTAACTTTTCCGGTGGCAATATCAACAGTACCGATGTCGATACGTTTTAAATCGCGGCTGGTACGCGAAAAATAGAACCTGCTATCGTTACCCAACCAAATAGACGGACGAAATTCGTTATCACGGTCTTTATTTAATGATGGTTTGCCCCATACCGAAATACTTTGATCTTTAAATGCAGCAACGCTCAGTTTTTTATAAGACTTTGCAGCAAAATCGAACAGCAAAATTTCATCCTGAGGGGCTTCGGCCTCTCCCGGCATCTGGTATTTATAGGTTTCTAAAGTTGGACGACCAGGTGTAACACTATTAATTACCCAAAGATCTTTAACCTTGCGGGAATCGGTTCTGTCTAACACAAAATATTTCGAATTCGGCGACCAGAGTACATAAGCGCCGCGACGTTTTTTATTGTTTTTTTCGTTCTCCACATTGTTTTCTCCATCGCCATCACTTCCGTACGAATAGAATTTAACGCCATCTTTAGTGAGTTGATGCTCTACAATAGTGCTGTCATCTTCATTTTTAACTGCTTTTTTGTAGTTGTCTTTATCCATCCAATACAGGTTGTAGTTACGGGAGAAGATAATGGCTGAAGAATCGGGCGCTACCGATCCCCATGATGGTTTTGGCTTTGGTTTACTGAAATTTGGTACCTCAGTTAATTTTGCACTGGCCAGTTCGTATTTGAAGGAAAATATTTTTTTCTGCATAGAATCTGCAGCTTTTTTATCTTTCCTGTCTTTCTTAAGCTCGTCTACACTGCTTTTAATTTCGAAAGAAATGCTTTTTTCGTCGGCAGCAAATTTTAAGTTTTCGAGCGGTAAATGTTCGGCATCAAACGGATCGCGAATAATTAGTGTAATATCTGCTGCCAGCTTAGCATTATCAAACATTAGTTTTTTACTTTTTGCTGCCGGATCTACCAGGTACCAGAATTTTCCTTTTGGACTTTCGAAAGTGTACCATAAACGGTTACTCAATTTTAGCCAATGCGGATCTACAGTGGTAGAATAAACCATTTTTTTCAACTTATTTGGCGAAAAACGCGATGCAAGCTGATAATTGGCTTTAGGCTGTGGCTGAATATTTTCGGTTATGGTAAACGTTTTGTTTTGTGCGGCTACAGTTAAAGATAAAAACTGCGCGCCGAGCAGGAGTTTGTAAAGTTTATTCATCAAAATTTGTTTGAGCCGCTAAATTATTTAATTAAAGGATATTAAGCAGGTCCTGATGTGTAATAAATGCGATAGTTAGCATAATTTCCTGCAACTGAAATTAATTATTAACACAATTTATTTTGATGGATAAATAATTAATGGATTTCATAGTTTTGTAGTTATATATCCTAATAATGAAATACAGCTTTTTAACCTTAATAACAGCCGGAGCAATCTTATTTGCCAGCTGCCAATCTAAATCTCAAACAGAAAATTCTGCTAATAAAGATTCTGCCGCACAAAGTACCAAAACAGAAGCAAGTACCGGAACACCGGTTGATGTTTCGAAAATTAAAGTTGCTGATGCTAAAACCATTTTAGCCAGAAAACAAGTCCCAATTTTATGTTACCACCAGGTAAGAAACTGGAAACCAACTGATGGTAAAGTGGGTAAAGACTATATTGTAGAAATCCAGAACTTTAAAGATCAGATGAAAATGCTGGCCGATAGCGGTTACCACACTATTTTACCAGATCAGCTTTATGCCTACCTGAACACCGGTGCAGCCCTGCCAAGTAAACCCATTATGTTAACTTTTGACGATACAGACCTGGATCAGTTTACCATTGTACGCCCAACGTTAGATAAACTGGGCTATAAAGCGGTTTATTTCATCATGACCGTTTCTATCGGCAAAAAAGGCAAATTTGTAGATTACATGAGCAAAGAGCAGATTAAACAACTTTCAGACGAAGGAAATGTGATTGGCAGCCATACTTATGACCATAAAAACTTTAAAAAATACGCAGGTAAGGATTGGGAAGAACAATTAGACAAACCAACCAAAAAACTGGAAGAAATTACAGGCAAAAAAATGACCGAATTTGCCTATCCTTTTGGCTTATGGAATGCAGAAGGCATCCCTGAGCTTAAAAAACGTGGTTTTAGAATGGCTTTTCAACTATCAACAAAACGTGATGAAAAAGACCCATTGTTTACCATCCGCCGGATTATTGCGAGTGGTTACTGGTCGCCAAAAACATTAAGCAACAGCATTAAAAATAGCTTTTAACTAAGCGCACAACGTTATTGAACGAATATGAGGACTTTTCTGCTCTTAGGTGCTGCTACATTATTTTTGGCCTCGTGCCAGTCATCTGATGGTGCAAAAGGAAAAACTGCTGCGAAAGTTGCTACTGAAGAAATCAAAATAGATTCAGTAAATACCAAACCTGCCGATAACAAAACCATTTTGGCAAAAAGAGAGGTCCCTGTACTGTGTTATCACCAGATCAGGAACAATATTGCCAGTGATAGTAAAAGAGCACATGACGATATTATTGCCCCTGATAAATTTAAGCAGCATATGAAAATGCTTGCTGATAGCGGCTATCACTCTATTTTACCTGATCAATTATACAATTACCTGGTTTACGGGGCTAAATTACCCGAAAAGCCAATTATGATCACTTTTGATGATACGGATGAAGACCAATTTACCATTGGGAACACTACATTGAAAAAGTACGGCTTTAAAGGTGTTTATTTTATCATGACGGTATCAATCGGCAAAAAAGGCCGCATTAGTTACATGACTAAAGAGCAGATTAAACAATTAGCTGACGAAGGAAATACCATCGCCAGCCATACTTATGATCATAAAAACTTTGCACAGTTTACCGATGCCGACTGGACGACTCAAATTGATGAACCCACAAAAAAACTGGCGCAGATTACTGGAAAAAAAATAGAATATTTTGCTTTTCCTTACGGAGTTTTCAAATCATCAACCTTACATAAGTTAAAAGAACATGGCTTTAAAGCTGCGTTTATACTTTCAACGGCAAGGGATGAAAAATACCCGCTTTACACCATCAGAAGAATAATTGATCCGGGAAGATACACGGCAAAAAACTTATATTACAGCATCAATAAGAGTTTTAACAAAACAAAATCTTAGTAAAGAGGTTTAAATTTGGAAGGTTGGCGCAATCGGATGATAAAAATCCCAATGTTACAATCTTCCAAATTAGTTAATTTGTCTGCCCTATGAAGTATTCTTTTCTTTTTTGCCTTTTCGGATTACTAATCGTATCGGCCTGTAACAATCCTAAAAATGGAACCAATACCACCGGAACTACTGATAGTACGGTTAACGTAAAAGCCGGGCTTACCGAGAGTTTCTATAAGCGGTTAGAGGGCACCATTGCAGGCAAAAAGGTAGTCATGCATCTGCAAAAAGTTGATGATGATGTAAGCGGTTTTTATTATTACGATGGCTCATGGCTTAACCTCTCAACCGATACGCTAATCGGTAAAGATAGCATGGTACTTACCGAGTATAGTTTTTATGAATCATACTTTACGCAGGATTCAAAATCACCACATTTAAAATTAAAATGGAATGGAAATGGTTTTGACGGCACATGGGAAAGTGGCGATGAAACAAAAAAATACCCGATTGCCCTGAAAGAAAAATATCCTGAAGGAAGTTATCAGTTCAATGCAGGCATTTACGAAGATTCGGTTAAAGCTTTTGCCAACCAGGCCAAATCGCCAGCTGCGCAGATCAGCTTTGAATACCTGGAAAGTAAAAATTCAGATGAATATGGCAACTGGTTAAATACTGAACTTAAAAAGATATTGGGAATAAAAGCGCAGGTTGAACGGACAATTGGTTTTAAAAATATTGCTGCAGACTATTTTAAAGATTATAAATTGCAGGTTGCCGAACAAAATAGCAATGGTGATGATTATGAGGCCTGGATGAACTACACCAACAACAGTCAGCAATCGGTTAATTATAATGATAATGGTTATGTGGTAATCGATTTCCTGGCCGATGCTTATACCGGCGGAGCACATGGTAATTATAGCAGCGTAATGTATTGTTTGGACGTGAAGAACAAAAAACAAATGGTGTTGAGCGACATTGTTAAAATAGATTCGAATACTTTACAGGGTATTTTAGAACGCAATCTTCGCAAAGAATATAATATTAAAGCCAAAGATGCCTTAAGCACTGTGCTTTTTGATGATTTTATAAAGCCAAATAATAACTTTTATTTCAATGCGAACGGCATCGCTTTTATGTATAACCCATACGAAGTAGCAAGTTACGCTCAAGGGCAAATTGTAGTGTTTATTCCTTATTCGGATTTAAAGGCTTATTTGGTGCCGGCTTTTGCGCAACGGATGGGGGTTAAGTAGCTTTACAATTAGGAGTTTTCAGTTGATTATTGGTTAACTGTTAGAACTGGTTAGCTGAAAACTTATCATCTGCGTTTATCATCTTAAATCAGCGGGAATAAATATGAAAAAGGTTTCCCGCAGATGACACAAATTTAAACGCAGATTTTCAGTGCCAACGATAATATAGAATCGCTTATCACTTCAGTATTGAACTGTTCACTACAAATTGCTAACTAAAAGCTTTACAGTATTTCTTTTACAATATAATCTTTACCATTAAACTTAAAGCTTTCATTGATAGCTTTTCCAATCAAAAACCTCCCTATCGGCGAAGCCTGCGATACCGCAAAGAATTTTTGTCCATCGGTATTTAATTCGCCTGCACTAATGCTGATGTAAAAATTACCTTCGGTAGTGAGCACCAAACTTCCGTTTTTAACCAGTCGATCTGATTCTACATTTTCAATCTGCTGTAAAGCAATTTTCTGCTGCCCGGCTTCGTACAGTAATTTACTATTACGGTCCATTTCCTGCTGCATCATCTCGCGTGTGGTTTCATATTTATCACCCGCACTACTTTTCGTATCATCGTTTGAGGCCTGACGGGCCTGTTGCAGGGAATATTCTATATTTTCTATCCTATTTTGAATAAATGTTAAGCAAAGCTGATAAAGTTTGGATTTTAATGCAGACATATATGATGTATAATGGAAGATATAAGATGGATAATGAAAGATGGGTGATGTAGAATGGTTGATGGTTCATCATGCTTCATAGTTATAATAGCCATTGACTATGAACTATCAAACCATTAACCAAGAAGCAGACTCAGGACTAAAGACTCAATGACTACCCCTCTATCCACCTCACCTTTTCTTCCATCGAAGTTCGGTTCGGCGTCCAGGGTTTTTCGTTATGATAACCCATGTAAAATAAGCCAATGCATTTTTCATTTTCACCCAGACTTAAGAAATCACCTAAATCGTCAATTAATGGCGGGGAACTCCAATATGCACCAACCTGTAAACTTTCTGCAGTTAAGGCCATATTCTGAACCGCGCAGGAAACCGCAGCCAACTCTTCCCACTCAGGTATTTTACCACTTACCTGCATATTGATAGCAATAATACAATCAGCCTGGCTCGTTTTTTCGGCAAAACTATCATACTTTTTCTGAAGAAAATGTTGAGGAGAAACCAACTCTTTATATAGTTTACCAAGTTCCTCGCCAAGTTTTGCCAATCCAGCTTTTCTGATGACCACAAAACGCCATGGTTGCGTTAATTTATGTGTTGGTGCGTAATTGGCTGTTTCTAAAATCTGGTTGATTACCTCAACCGGAATTTCTTTTTTGATATAGCTGGCAGGAAAAATACTGCGACGTTCTTTTATAACTTTTGAAACGGTATCGTATGTTGTACTCATTTGGTAAAAATAGCTAAAAGCTCAAAGACTAAAGCTGAAAGAGAAAAACAAATTTGAAATCAATTAAAAGATTTGACGCTATGTTAACTGAAAATAAGATAGAAGCCGGAAGGGTGAGCGTTTTAAAACTGTAAATTGATAACTGTCAACCGCGAACTGATAATTGCTTCCTGATCTGTTTAACTTTCGCAAAGAAGCCTATGCTTTCTTTGTCTACCAGAAAATCCATAGTTTGTAACAGCTCCTCCTTAATCCAATTGTGCCTGGTATTTAGATTAGCTAAAATGTTTAAACAATGTGATTTAACAGCTACCGGAATCTTTTCGTCGATTAACCATGCAAAAACAACCTCTACCAGATGATCGGTATCATAACCGGCAAGAATTTTCTTGATTTCCATAGAAGCATTTTTCCTGGTCATAAAAGCCAGTATTTTAACATAATGCCTCAATGCAGATAAATTGCTTTGTTGCGGAAATTTCTCCAAAAAATAAAGCGCATAGGGCAGAAATCTTTGCTGATGCTTAGCAAATACATTTTCCAAAATCCATGCGGCCCGAAACCCGATCTGCTCATCATGATAAAAACTTAAATCGATCAGGTCTTTTACCGAAAAGGTATCTTCTGAAGCGATGGCTGCTAATTTTTCTACTTTGCTTTTCTGAAGGGTGGTTTTTATGGTTTCGAGCAAGGAGTGGTTAAGCATGCAGCTAAAATAAACTTTTTGCTGGAGAGAAACAGATTAAATCCCTATCAGAAATTCTATTTTTTTGCTACAAATTACCTTAAGATAAGTAGTAATTCCCAACTTGATTGGAAATCTAAAGCTTGCATTAAGATTCCCGCATGCGCGAGAATGACGTACCCCCACTTTGAAACAGTTTACTAAAATCAATATATTAATGTTCCGTAATAAAAGATTTATTTCAATTGGCCAGAAGCTTCGCCCCTTTGTAAATAAACCCGGTAGTAGCGAACACGGAGTGCAACGCAGTAAAGCGGATAACGGGACTGCCTGAGACACAAAGTACCTAGCCCTTCATTTCCCAATCCTTCAAACTTTATAACTTTTCAACATTCAAACACATTTCAACTTTAAACCTTTCAACATTCTAACCTCCAAACCTTTCAACAATAAAACAATCAAACAATTAAAGACTTTCCTACCCTCAACCTTTTTCCCTATCTTTGCGGCTTATTTCAATTATAGCATGATTTCAGTTTCTAATTTATCATTACGGTACGGCAAACGCACATTATTTGAAGATGTTAACCTAAAATTTACCCAAGGCAACTGCTATGGTGTAATTGGGGCTAATGGCGCAGGTAAATCTACTTTTCTTAAAATTTTATCAGGAGAAGTGAATCAAACCTCTGGCAGTGTGGCTTTTACTCCAGGTGAAAGAATGGCCGTTTTAAAGCAAAACCATTACGAATTTGATGAGTTTTCGGTATTAGAAACCGTAATGATTGGCCATAAAGAACTTTATGCCATCATGAAAGAGAAAGATGCCATTTATATGAAAGAAGATTTCTCTGAGAAGGATGGTGAACGCGCCGGAGAGCTTGAAAATCTTTTTGCAGAAATGGATGGCTGGAACATGGAAAGCAACGCGGCAACGATGTTGAGCAATTTAGGCATAACTGAAGATAATCACTACAAATTGTTAAAGGAGCTGGATAATACACAAAAAGTACGTGTTTTATTAGCACAGGCCCTGTTTGGCAATCCGGATATTTTATTACTGGATGAGCCTACCAACGATTTGGATATCGAAACCATTGCCTGGTTAGAAAACTTCCTAGCCGATTATCAGAACATTGTTTTGGTTGTATCTCACGACAGGCACTTTTTAGATGCGGTTTGTACGCATATCGTAGATATCGATTTTGCCAAAATGAGCATCTACACCGGTAACTATACTTTCTGGTACGAATCTAGTCAGCTGGCATTAAAACAACGCAGCGACCAGAATAAGAAAATGGAAGATAAGGTAAAGGAGCTACAGGAATTTATCCGTAGGTTCAGTGCAAATGCCTCTAAATCAAAACAGGCTACTTCCCGTAAAAAAGCTTTAGATAAAATAGATATCACCGAAATTAAAGCATCGAGCAGAAAATATCCGGCCATTATATTCAATAATACCGGTCGCGAGGCTGGAGACCAGATTTTACAGGTTGATGCTTTAGGCAAAAGTGGAAATGATGGTATTTTATTCGACAAAGTGACCTTTATGGTAAATAAAGGAGATAAAATTGCAGTGATATCTCAAAACAGTTTAGCTACCGCAGCATTTTATGATGTTTTAACGGGAAGAGATACAGACCATAGAGGCGAATTTAAATGGGGCGTTACCATTAGCACCGCAGATATTCCGAATGATAACTCTGAATATTTTGCAGGTAAAGATGAAAACCTGGTAGATTGGTTACGTGAGTACTCTGGTACCGATGCCGATGAACAATTTGTACGCAGCTTTTTAGGTCGAATGTTATTCTCAGGCGAAGAAGTACTTAAAAACGTAAAAGTGCTTTCAGGAGGTGAGAAAATGCGTTGTATGTTCTCCAGAATGATGTTACAACAAGCTAACTTATTAATGTTTGATGAGCCAACCAATCACCTGGATCTTGAATCTATTGAGGCACTGAATAATGGCATGAAAGATTTTAAGGGTGCCATATTATTCACCTCACGAGATCACCAGTTAACAGAAACCGTTGCCAACCGCATTATCGAAATTACACCAAAAGGTACTATTGATAAGTTGATGACTTATGATGAATATATCAACAGCAGTGATGTTGCCAAATTAAGGGAAGAAATGTACGCTTAATTTTACGCTTAAAATATTGTTTAAAGCCGCATGAAAACCATGCGGCTTTTCTTTTGCAAAAAAAATCAGCACTGGTGTAGCGTTTTCATTCTGTTAATCGTTTTACAAGAAAAAAGCGTTAATGGCCATTAACCAACTTTGTTTAAAGATTGATTTAAAACATTAAAATGAAAACGGATTTGAAAAATTTTAGCACTACGACAAAAATTATACTCTCTCTCCTGGCTATAACTTTAACCATAACTGCCTGCAAAAAGGATTTTAACAATGATCCGATAGAAGCTGCAGGTATTGGCTTTATTCATGCATCACCAGGAACGGCTGCGCTTGATTTTATATTGGATAACCAAAAAATAAACAGCTTTACCTATACTAAAGATCTTGGCTATTATGCTGCTTATCCGGGAATAAGATTGGTTGGTGTTGCAAAAAAGGATACTTTAAAATATTTAACCACTGCTAACGCTACCTTAAAATCAGGATCATTTTATTCGGTTTTCGTAGTAGATACCTTAAAATCTACAAAACTTTTAATCCTTGAGGATGATTTAAAAGCACCTGAAACCGATAAGGCTAAAGTTCGTTTTGTAAACTTAAGTCCGGGTTCTGCACCATTTGATTTGGGCATTGCAGGTACAGATACACCATTATTTGCCGCAAAAGCATTTAAAGAGTTCACTACTTTTAGCAATATTACACCAAATGACAGCTACACTTTTGAATTAAAACAAGGCGGAACAGTTAAAGTTAGCTTGCCAGCAGTTAAAATCGAAAAAGGCAAAATTTATACCATCTGGGCTAAGGGCTTATCAAGCAAAACCGATAGTACGGGCGTTGGCTTATCAGTGATGACGAACAAATAAAATATTCACTCTACCTGTGAAAGCGAAAATAGACACTGCCCAAAAACTGGGTGGTGTTATTTTTCTTAAATTTGCAATAATTAATCATGATAAACCTTTAATAAATAGTCCTTTACGGGGGTGATAAAAAAAATACTCAGTTTTGAGGAAATTTTAAAAGGCTGTGTAAAAAACGACAATAGCTGTAAAGAAATGATGTATAAATCATTTTACGGCTATTTAATGGGCATAATTTTAAGGTATACCAAGAATACTTCGGATAGTGAAGAGCTTGTAAATGATAGCTTTATCAAGATTTTCAAACATGTTGGTGGCTTCAAAGCACCAAAGAATCCGGAAGAATTACAAAGATCATTTAAAGGCTGGATTGCCCAGATTGCTTCGCGGACGGCGATAGACAAGATTCGGAGTTCGAAAGTTCAGTTCTATGTTGATGATTTAGCAGAAAGCGAACATCCGGCTACCCAGGTTTCGATTGCTTCGGAACTACACGTTAATGATATTTTGAATTTACTAAATCATTTACCAGATACGCAGAGACTGGTATTTAACTTATATGAAATTGAGGGCTTTGCCCACGATGAAATTTCGAAGATGTTAAACATTCCTGAAAGTTCCAGTCGTGTTTACCTTACACGTTCTAAAAATAAGTTACGTACCCTTTACCTAAATACCATGGTTAATTCATACGAAAAAAATGGATAAGGAATTAATTGAGCATATTACTGCGCAACTCCAAAACCATGAGGAAGCTTATTCTAATGGTGCATGGGAGCGCTTTTCGGAGAAAAAAAACAAGAGACGAGGCATTGCTTACTGGCCTTTGTGGGCTGCTGCTGCCTTAATTTTAATCTTCGGAGGTGTATTTTTTGCACAAAATAATATAGATCAGAAAAAACAAGTTTTGGTAATTAAGCCTAAAGCGCAGCAAATCCCTGCAGCCGATGGAAATACAAATGTAGTTACTGAAACTAAAACCAATCCAACATCATTAAACAACAATGCAACTGCTGCAAATAATATAGCTACCATTCGTTCAACAAAAATTACGGAAAACCTAAACCCATTATTATCTCAGGAGACCAGTTATCCTCTTATTAATACAGCAGAAGAATTAACTCCCGTAAATAATAATCTTTTGGATAGTAAACTTGCTGGTGTTAATCTTTCCAACCTGAAATCCAAACAGTTCAATATTTTAACGGAGAACAAGAAACCTCAACCCGGTACACAAACAAATTTCGAAAAGTTGCTTGCTCAGGATAGCTATGCAAACCAACAAAAACCAGCCGATAAAGTAAGTGGTAACTCTAAATGGCAGCCTGATGTATACGTTGCCCCTGCTATGGGTAATGACAATAAGGTAACCATGAATTATGGATTTTCTTTGTCGTATGCCATCGCCAACAAATTATCAATAAGTTCTGGCGTATCGTATGCCTCTATTAGTACAACAGAATCTTTAGATGCTTCTGCACCACAAACCTTATCAGGCAAAAACCTGGCATCAGTTGATGCCAAAGTGCGTGGAATTAATGTTCCATTAGAATTAAAATACAATATCAATGATAAACTTTATACCAATATTGGGGTTTCTGCACTTGCTGTTTTAAATAATTCGCAGCAAAACAGCTATATTATAAATCAGGTTCAGAGTTTCTCTTCTCCGGCAGTAAATGGTTATGCAGATTCGAAAACCTTAATTGTGAAAGAAAAAACTGTGGAGCCTCAACCTGAAGCGAATTTAGATCCTGATAAATATATCGGATTCTACAATTTCTCTTTGGGCTACAAACAAAAAATATCCAAAAAGAATAACATTGCTATCGAGCCTTTTTTAAGGTTGCCCATGAAAACTTTCTCTAAAGAAAACCTTAACCTTACCAATGGTGGACTGCGGTTGAAAATTGATTTTTAAAAAACTAAGATATTTAGTATATTTGGTTAAATACCTCATATGAAAAATATCAAGCCATACCCTACCGAAGATGAGCTACCTCCAATTAAAACCCTTAATGAGGTAGATTTTTCTGCTATTTACAGTTATGCAGATTATATGCGCTTTGAATTTGAAGAGCGCTTAGAGATTATTAAAGGCTACATTTTTGAGATGAGCCCGGCCCCTTCCAGGATGCACCAAAAAATATCAGGAAGAATTTACGTACCAATTTACAATGCATTGAATGGTCATCAATGCGAAGTGTATTCAGCGCCTTTTGATGTGCGTTTAGCCAAGAAAACTCAGGATGACAGAGAAGTTTTTACTGTTGTGCAACCCGATATCGTGGTGGTTTGTGATCCGACTAAACTGGATAAGCGTGGCTGCATTGGCGCACCAGATATTGTTGTCGAAATTTTATCGCCAGGCAATAACAAAAAAGAACTGATTAACAAATATGAAGTCTACGAAGAAGCAGGCGTTAAAGAATATTGGATTGTAAGTCCTTCGGATAAATCATTTTTCAGGTATATCCTTGATGATAAAGGCAAGTTTCAACCGACAAAACTACTCACTGAGGGCGAAGAGGTAACCACAACGATTATACCAGGTTTAAAACTTATCCTAGAAGAGGTTTTTCAGGATTAAAACAAAAAACATGAAGCCATATCCAACTGAAGATGAACTACCTACATTTAAGACGCTTAACGAGGTCGATTTTTCTGCAACCTACAGTTATGCAGATTATTTGCGCTTCGAATTTGAGGAACGCTTAGAAATTATTAAAGGACACTTGTTCAAAATGAGTCCTGCTCCTTCTCGAATTCACCAGGGTATTTTAGCCAATATTTTTGGACCAATTTACAATGCGTTAAATGGAAAATCCTGTCGTGTCTATTCCGCTCCTTTTGATGTCCGTTTAGCCAAGAAAAGTGTAGATGATAAAGAAGTTTTCACTGTAGTGCAACCAGATATTGTGGTGGTTTGTGATCCGACTAAACTGGATAAACGTGGGTGTATTGGCGCACCGGATATAGTTGTCGAGATTTTATCACCTGGCAACAATAAAAAAGAGCTGATCAACAAATATGAAGTTTACGAAGAAGCAGGCGTTAAAGAATACTGGATTGTGAGTTCTTCGGATAAAACATTTTTCAGGTATATCCTTGATGATAGTGGCAAGTTTCAGCCTACCAAACTGCTCACTGAGGGCGAAGAGGTTATCACAACGATTATACCAGGCTTTAAACTTATTTTAGAAGAGGTTTTTCAGGATTAGAACAAGGATATTTAAACGAAAGAAGTCAAGTTTAAATAGCAAAGCTGCTATTTAAAACTTGACTTCTTTAAAATCGTTTATATTAACTAGTGACCTGAATGACCATCAGCTCCGTGAGCATGACCATGAGCCAATTCATCTTGAGTAGCTTCGCGTACATTTAAAATCACACCGCTAAACACTAAATTTTTACCCGCCATTGGGTGATTTAAATCTACTGAAATGGTTTCGTCGTGAACAGCAGTAACACCAGCTCTAAACTGGTTACCATTGTTATCTTGCAATGGAATCACATCACCAACGTTTGGCAATTCGCCACCAGCTTCGGTAAACATTGTTTTTGGAAGATCGGCGAAAGCTCCCGGATCGATATCACCATAACCATCTGCAGCAGATAGTTCGAAGCCATATTCATCACCAGTTTTTAAACCGGTTAAGTGTTCTTCAAATTTAGGCAACATCATGCCAACGCCATATAAAAATACTAAAGGATTTTCTTCATCAGCTTTTTCTACAAAAACTTGTTGTCCTTCTTCGTTAGTAGTATGCAATTCGTAAGTTAACGCTACTACAGAGTTTGGTGAAATATTCATTTAAATTAATTTATTGTAAATACTCTAATGCGTCCTCAACAGTGTTAACCGGCAACTGGCATACTTTATTTCGGCAAATATAAACTTTTGTTTCATTGCTTTGCTTACCTTTTAACAGCGGTAAGTTACTTTTTGTTCCACCCAATGTAATTTTATTCGGAATATAATGCCCGCTTAATTCTAATTTAACAACATCCGTTTCTAAACCGGTAATGGCAATTTCATTTATGCCATAAATTTCATTCAGTAATTGAATGGCCCAATTTGAATAGGCAGAGCCATAACTTTTAATCTTCGGATGAACCGCAGCAAGCATTTCAGAAGCTTTTTCATTATATTTTTCAATATCAAAAAGCAATCCCAGTTTTTTTAAGTTTTGTGCCATTACGGAGCTCGAAGCAGGAATTACATTGTCCATCACTTCATGTTTGCGGGCAATTAAACCTTCACTTTCGGCAGAGGTATAAAAAAACATGGGTGAATCCGGATCATAAAAATTAGCGATTACATAATCAGTAAACGATTTAGCTTCTTCCAGCCATTTTTCATCAAAATCATATTCGTATAATGCAATTAAAGCTTCGATAAAAAACGCGTAATCATCTAAAAAACCTGTAATAGATGCTTTTCCGTTTTTATAGTTCCGGTATAAACCTCCTTTTTCCGATTTTAGGTGAGTTAAGATAAAATTAGCCGCAGCAGAGGCCTTTTCATAATATTGATTGTGACTTAAAACCTGAGCCGCATCGGCCAGTGCTTTAATCATCATACCGTTCCATGCTGTTAAACATTTATCATCTAAACCTGGCCTGATCCTTTTACTCCGCACAGCCATTAATTTTGTTTTAGCTGCGTTTACCTTATCATAAAGTACCTCAGCCGTAATATCAAATTTCGCAAGTAAATCATCATCGCTGATGGTTTTGCGCAGGATATTGGTTTGTTCTTCTTCCCAATTACCATCTTCGGTAATGTTGTAATAAGCACCGATTAATTGGGCATCTTCTCCTAAAACCTGATCGAATTCTGCTTTATCCCAGATGTAAAACTTGCCCTCTACTCCTTCGCTATCCGCATCTAATGCCGAATAAAACAATCCATCTGCAGAAGTCATCTCATCAGAAACCCAATTTACAGTTTCTACCACGGTCTGTTTAAAAGAATCGAACTTAGTACATTGATAAGCTTCAGCATACAAACTAATCAGTTGTGCATTATCGTAAAGCATCTTCTCAAAATGCGGTACATGCCATTTATCATCAACCGAATAACGGGCGAAACCTCCTCCAATCTGATCGTAAATACCTCCCCTGCTCATTTCTTCGAGCGTATGACAAACAACTGTAAAAACCGATTCATCATCTTTTAAAAAGCCATAACGCAATAAAAAGACCCAATTATTGGGTAAGGGGAATTTCGGTGCACGATTATAACCTCCGTAACCAATATCGAAATGGCGTTTCCAGGGATCGATAATTTCAGTAAGGTGATCGTTAGTGTATTCTTCTGTTTCAAGCGCTGGAATTATCTTTTCACTGTCTTTAATGCCTGAAGTTAGGCGCTCCGCATATTGAATGGCCTTATCGGGTTCGTTTGCCCAAAGTGCAGCAACATTTTCCAGAATATTAATCCAATCGTTTTTCCGGAAATAAGTGCCTCCATAAATTGGGCGTTGATCTGGCAAACAGATGCAGTTTAAAGGCCAGCCGCCACTACCTGTCATGAGTTGAATGGCATACATATAAATCTGATCAATATCCGGACGTTCTTCCCTATCAACTTTAATGCATACAAAATGCTGGTTCATCACTTCGGCTACTTCATGGTTTTCGAAACTTTCGCGCTCCATTACATGGCACCAATGGCAGGCCGAATAGCCAATGCTCACCAATATGAGCTTATTTTCTGCTTTGGCCTTTTCTAATGCTTCTGCCCCCCATTCATACCAATTAACAGGATTGTGGGCATGCTGTAATAAATATGGTGATGAAGCGTGGATTAAGTTATTGGTTTCAGACATGACGGGTTATATAAACGTAAGCGGGAAAATGGAATTTTTATTTCGAGGCGTAAATCTATTAATATTCTACAAACCTGTTTCGATTTAGTTTTTGTTTTTATACTTTAGTTGGAAATCTATAAGATGAATGGAATTAGTTGCAAAACGAATTATTTAATCAAAAAATTGACGCAAAGCGTCAAGAATTGAACCGGACAAACTGTACTACCCTTGATTAACAAACCTCACACCTTTTACCTTCAACCCTAAAAAATGAAAATCACCCATACCGAAATATACCGATTTAGCATACCGATGGAGCCCTTTGTTATTGCAACCGGAACCATGCATTTTGCACAGAATGTGTTGATCAGGATTTATACTGATACAGGTATCCACGGCATTGGAGAATGTTCTGCTTTCCCGATGATTGTTGGTGAAACACAGGAAACCTGTATTGCGATGGCCAAAGATTTCGCAGCGATTTTAAAAGGTAAAGATCCTTTAGAAATTCCGGAGCGGATGAACGATTTATTGGGTTATGCCGATCATAACAATACCATTAAAAGTGCTTTCGATATGGCTTTGTTTGATATTGCAGCAAAAGATGCCAACTTACCCCTGTATAAATTTCTTGGTGGAACAAAACGCACCATTGAAACCGATATGACCATTGGCATTGATACACCGGAGGGAATGGCCACTACAGCTCTGAAATATAAAAGCCAGGGTTGCCGCATCTTAAAAATTAAGCTGGGTAAAAAAGTGCATGATGATATAGAAAGGGTAAAACACATCCGCGAAGCGGTAGGTGAAGATTTAACCTTACGCCTGGATGCCAATCAGGGCTGGAGTTTTGATGACGCTTTATTTGCATTGGGCGAACTGGAAAAATATAATATTGAGTTCTGCGAACAACCCATGCGCACCTGGTATGATGATAAATTACCCGAGCTGAATGTAAATTCGCCAATTAAATTAATGGCCGATGAAAGCTGTTACAACCACCACGATGCCCGAAAACTGATCAACAGCCAGTCTACAACCTATTTAAACATTAAATTTTCGAAATCCGGGGGAATTTTAGAAGCGCAAAAAATCCATGAAGAAGCCTTAAAACATGGTGTAAAATGTATGATTGGCAGCATGCTCGAAACCAGGATTGCTTTAAGTGCCAACCTGCATTTTGCCTTGGCCAGTCCTAACGTTGAATTTTTTGACTTAGATACAGCGCTACTGGGGCATTTAGTTGATCCGGTTGTTGGTGGACTAACCTATAATGGTTACTTTCTTGATGTTCCCGAAGAAATTGGTATCGGCGCCGAAGCAGATGAGTTTTTCTTAGAGAAATGTGAAAGCTGGACGGTTTAGCATGATAGTTTGGAGTTGAGCGTTTGGCGTCGATTAACCGATTTAAACAATCAAGTTATGAGATCAATTACCGATTCATTAACGACCTATTGAACCTGCTAAGCAGATTACTTCCCTGAAAGATCGGGACAGGCTGTCGGCTGAAAAAGCCTTCTTATAATGATATCTATGTAAACAACTGATATTCAGTATTATTTTTTGACCATATAAGACATTTAAGGACCATATAAGCTTACATGTTCTTATATTTCTTATATGGTGTTAATCCCTAAAGGATTATTTAATGAATTAGATTTTCTTAGGTGTCTAAGGTGGTTAATTAAACAGCGTAGTCTTTAATTAACCACCTTAGATATCTTAACTCAATGAGTTTTACAGGATGCAAAATCTTAAACCCTAATAAGTTAGAAAGCGCATACAGGACCTCATTCCTATTTTTTTCAGGCCACTGGCCTAATAGGTTACTCTCAATGACGAAAACGGTTATGCATCACGCCTAATGAACTAATAGCCTATCCAACGCCAAACTATCACCATTAAAAGCATTAAAATCAACCACATGGCCTATACCATTAATTTTAGCTTTATCAGAATGCTGCCAAAATTTCCAGCGGCTTTTATCCATTCTCAACTTTGGTTGATAATAATGGGCAATCCACAAAGGATAATCATCAAAATGATCAGCTAAATAATCTTCGTAAAATTTAAGCCCGGTATAAACAATGGGTCTCACCTTGGTTTTCATTTCTACATAATTGAGAAAATCAGAAAGTTCTGCCCTCATTTTTAGCGGAGAAACACCATCTAAAGATTCAATATCCACAACTGGTGGTAAATCACCCTTCTCAATATTTACCACTTGTAAGAAAAATTTAGCCTGCGTTTTACCGTCCTTTTTAGGCCTAAAAAAATGATAGGCGCCACAAATAATCCCTGCTTTTGGGGCTTCACGCCAATTGCGTTGAAAATACGGGTCAACCAGCATCAATCCTTCTGTGGCTTTGATAAAGGCAAAACGGATACTCACCTCGTCTTCCTTCATTTCCTTTACTTTTTGCCAGTTTATTTTACCCTGATAGTAAGAAACATCAATGCCGTGAACGGTATATTTCTTTGGGATCTTGATGTTAAAACTTTCGTAAGTTCTGTAATTCGGGTCTTGCCCCCAGTCTTTAACCCAACGCCAGGTAGCCGCAAAACTTCTTAATACATAGCCGTAATAAAATGGAGAAAGCAAAATCAACAATAAACCTGCAATAACCAGTTTAAGCTGAACGGAAAGCACAGCTTTCTTTTTTCTGCCTGTTGTGGGTTTTCTGGTTGCAGGTTTCCTAACGGCAGGTTTTCTGGCAACCGGACTTTTATTTATTGGGGTTCTTTTATCTGGAGGCATGGGTTATTAATGCCGCTAAGTTGAGGAAAATAAATAAGTGTTTATATTGCTTTGAATATTTTTTAAAAAAATTTGGTCATAAAAAAGCCTCCTGATTTGTGTACAAGAGGCAACCCAAATGTTTTCACAACGGAATAATCCTTATTGTGATTTGCTTTCGATATCAAAGATAAAATTTATTTTAATATTCGGAATACGGAAAACCGTAAAGAAGTGTAAATAAATTGAAATGTTGGCAGACTTTTCAATCAGTAGTTCAAAGAAGGAAAGCAAATCACAACCCAATGCGGGAATTATAGGAGAGCATGACCGTTGTTGTAAATATCAGTAGTTCAAAGAAGGAAAGCAAATCACAACGTATCGGGGGCCATTAGTGGCATCCCCGATGTTGTTGTAAATATCAGTAGTTCAAAGAGGGAAAGCAAGTCACAACTATCAGCCAAATCTACTTGTTCAGCACTTGGTAATTCTATCGCCATTTTATGTTGTTTTTTTAACTTTTAAGCCCGTAAAAATTTAAACTACAAAATTTTTAATAAAACCATACAGTATATTAGCTATTTTAACCCTTTCGGATCCGTTAGGATGTACACTGTCTGCCATTTTAGCAGGCCAGTTAGAACCATTATAACCCATAAGATTAAATAAGTCGCAGCACGGGGCATTATAAGCATTAGCTAAAGCAATAACGGCATCCCTTGCGTTAGTATTGGTAACCCTACCGTCTGCTCCGGTCTGCTGATACGCGTATGCAGTTGGAGATGTAACAAACATAATTGATACCGATGGCTTATCTTCATAACATTTATCTATAACATAGTTAAATGATCCGTAAAAGGTGGTTCTATCCATACTTGTTCCGTAAAAAACATCGGCATTCGATACGGCCACTAAGGAGTTTTCCGTTAGTGTCATAGAAGTATTTGATTCAATAGACAGCACCTTTCCTATGTACCTAAACCTGAAATCATATAGCTTATCACCTGCCTTAAATTCTGTTGAAAAAAGAGTGTTAACGCCTGTTAGTATTTGCGATGAAATTGAGCCAGACGTTTTACCCGTTCTTGAAGTGAAAGGTAATGTGCCTAAAAATGATCCTGTAACTTTTAGTCTATCATTATATCCGTGGTCGAAAACAATAAGGTCAGCATTTTTTCCTATCAATTTAGTTTCGTAACTATAGGTTCCGCTATTAACTCCAAAAGCCGCAACCAATTCGGCTGCTTTTGCGGATAAAGATAGCGCGCGCGTGCCATCCCAAACCATGCCACTACTACCTACCGATTCGTTAGTCAAATTTGCGTCTAAATATCTGCCAGCGATTTCGGGGTACGAAAGGAAACCACCATCAT
The DNA here is from genome assembly GCF_003664035.1 of Pedobacter alluvionis. Taxonomy (GTDB): domain Bacteria; phylum Bacteroidota; class Bacteroidia; order Sphingobacteriales; family Sphingobacteriaceae; genus Pedobacter; species Pedobacter alluvionis. The sequence goes on along the minus strand of NZ_RCCK01000010.1, from coordinate 1,181,221 downwards.
TTCCAGCCGGAATACTTGTGCCAACCCAAATTATTTTTTTTCCCTGCCAAAATAAATCGGGCGCTTTTCCTATACTATTTTTAAAGTGAAGATTATTATCAAGCGATGGCGATCCTCCAGGGTTATCTTTTGCGCCCATACTTGATAAAGAAATGTCCGCTTCAATAGCAAAACCCACACCTCCTCCCGATGATGGCGCCGTTATAGGCTCGTCAAAGACGTTCAAAGTCATATCAGTTATGGCGCTAGACGTCAACAGATATGAAGAATATGGCGTTTGTCCTGTGCTTCCTGAATAGTAGTCCATAGGAAGATTAACCCCTCTTATTGCCACTAAATCTCCTGATTGAACAATAACAGATAAGCCTTTAAATACATGCCACCTTCCGGCAACAGAGCCGTCTATTTCGCCAACTTTTTCTACCAAATTTATTCTACCGGATACTACCCTAACAATCCAAGCTTGAAGTTTCGATGTAGGTAATACATTTGTGTTTGCGCCTATTCTTACCTCATTTAAGATGCCGCCATTAACAAAACCCTTACTAGCAATTTCATAAGGTATTATTATTATATTGTTAAAACCAGAACCCTTTGTACCGCCAATTGTGCTGTTGGTTAAGCTATAATTCTCAACGCCTCCTGATATTCTCGCAATAGCATAAGATTTTTTATTTGGTAAATAAATAGTAGTAGGTGTTTCGTTATGGGCTTTATCTCCTGTTATTTGATTAGGGAGTTGTTTTTTTTCTATGAATCCTGATGAATCTAGTTTAGAATAGCCATTTGGCTGATTTCCCCATTTATAAGAAACCAAATTGTTTTCTTCTGTAATTTCAGCACCTACATCGTACCTTCTTGTCAAGCCTGATGATACTGTTACAGAATTCCCAACCGAAAGAGGATTGAAAAATACTATACACTCTTCTGTTGCGCCGGCGTCTAAGAATTTTATGTTTGAACCCTCTGCGGCCACAACCTTTATTGCTATAACATCCCCTACTGTGTAAGTGGGCATAACTGTTGGATTGTATGAGTTTAAGCCAGCAAGTTCAGCCGCTACGTCACCGCTTTCATATTTACAAAGATAGGTAGTACCCGTTCTTCCTAACACGTAAAACCTAACAACCCTACCAATTTCAGCACCTTTCATGCCCACAAAAAATCTTTTTACGACCCCGTTAAAAGCACCAGCGTAGTAAGTTGGTTTAACCGACGCGTAGTACCTTGTTCCGATAAACCCATCGAATGTGACTTGATTGTATGTGCCTGGGTCGTTTAGTATAATATTGCCTTGTGCGGGAGGTGGTGAAAGTGATAACAAATTCTTTATATTCGTTTCATCAACATAAGCGCTGCCCAATTCAACCCACTTACTGCTGGTTCCTGGCACATCCGTACTTAATGTCGCTGCGTTTGCTTTCCAAATTTTACCAACGTTTGTTACTTGTGAACCAATTGAAAAAGCTATAGGCGTCCACGCTGCAATTGCAGGGTCAGATTTCTCTATTATACCAATAGGACTATAAGAACCTGTTTTGTTTGAAAAAACAACAAATTCATTTTTAGTCAAAACATAGCCTCCAAAATTTGTGTAAGTACCGTTTGTGTTAGCAAAATAAACCGCATTAATATCACTATCAATCGGAACCGTTGTCGGTGTTGCCCATCCTGCTATTATCGCACCCGCTCCAAATTGATTAATAATTGATATGAAAGCGTCTTTTAGTATGTCGCCCGTGATTTCGTTATTTCTGTTGCTTTTTATTACCGCCGAAATCGCGTTTTTTAAATTTTCATTGTTAGCCATTTTGTTGATTATTATAGTCGTTATTTAAATCGTTGTTGAAATCTCAGCCGTTGTAATTGTAGTTCCGTGTGCTATTTTTTTGACAACTGTTTCCGTTTGAAACTCACATTCAACACTAGCAATATCGCCCTGTGTTTCCCATTTTGGGATAATTAAAAAAGTGTCGCAATCATATTCATGGCCATATTTATCAGTGATGAAACATAATCGCTCATTCTGATAAATCGCATTACGTCTCAAAGATACTCCGGAGCTAACGCTGTAAACTTGTAAGTTTTTTCTGAAATCTGTTTTTCTACAAAAAAAATATCCATCACGGTTATCCCCTTCCTCTTCAAAAACATATTTCGGTTTTCCGATTTCTGTTAAAAGGTATAAAATATTTTTAAAAGTAGTTGTTGTAAATATCAGTAGTTCAAAGAAGGAAAGCAAATTACAACGTAAAATTAGCATAATTCATTGAGAGTAAGTTGTTGTAAATATAAGTAGTTCAAAGAAGAAAATGAACTTCAGCATATAAATATAATTATCGAGGGATAAAATCAGGTGATATTCATTTTTAGAAATTAGTAATATTCAGATTACGACCAACATGCGGATTTTAGGAGCCATCGGATGACCACCGTATTAGAAATTATGCCTATATATCATGCTATCTGCACCCTGCTATCCGGCCTAGGAGATGATGGAAGGAGAAAACGTTAAAGCTTTTGCACCTCCTTTCAACCTACCACTACCCAGAAGGCAGCACGCCCTCCCCGATTTTTCGTAAGCTTGTCCCGAACATTCTTCGGGAGAGGCTTGTGCTGACGACCAATAAAGCTTTGACGAATTTATCCGACATCAGATCCAAGCCTTTCAGTTATGCCTTTTCGTTGTTGTTTTTTAAGGTAGGCATGCTTTCGCTGCGCTCAGGTTTGTTTCTTTTCTATCAAGAGAAAAGAAAGAGCCCCTCGGCGGCGGTGGACCTGTACCGATTTTTCATCGGTAGCCGAGGCAAGACTGCGCGAAGGGCAAGAAAATCTTTAATTGTCATTCTGAACGCAGTGAAGAATCTTTCAATCAAAAGATCCTTCGCTGCGCTCAGGATAACAGCATCAAATAAAAAAGCACCAAGAACCTCGCGTCCTTAGTGCCTAAATTTATACACAAACCTATAAAGTCTTTAAGGCCTTATAGGTTTGTGCAAATTAATTCCAGCCGCCTCCTAACGAGCGGTACAAACCAACAACTGCATTTAACTGCTCTGTTTTAATGGTGGTTAATTCCAGTTCGCTTTGCAATAAATTGCCTTGTGCCGTAATTACCTCCAGGTAGTTCGCCATACCGCTCTTAAACAGCAAACTTGCATTTCTTGAAGCCTGTTGTAAAGTCTGCGCTCTTTTTTCAGCGATGCTGTATTGTGCTTTTAACTTTTCTACTTTCGTTAACTCATCAGACACTTCGCCAACCGCATTTAATACCGATTGACGGAACTGAATCACCGATTTCTCACGGTCGATTTTAGCCAGTTCTAAAGAAGTTTTTAACTGACCTCTCTGAAAAATCGGCTGGGTAATCCCTGCCCCAACCAAACCGAATAAGGATGCCGGTACATTAAACCAGTTGCTCGCTTTAAAAGAGTTGATGCCTCCACTAGCGGTAATCACCAACGATGGATATAAACTTGCTTTCGCTACACCAACCTTCGCATTGGCAATGGTTAAAGCCAGTTCTGCACTTTTAATATCAGGCCTGCGGCTTAACATCGCCGAAGGAAAACCTGCGTTTAAATCCTGTGGGATAATCATTTTATCTAAACGGCTTTCGCGGTTAATGGCTTTAGGCAACGTACCGATCAATACACTTAAAGCATTTTCCTGTAAGGTTACATTCTGCTCCAAACGGGGGATTAACTGTGCCGCATTTAGCTGTTGTGCCTGCGCCTGCTGAATAGCCAATGAGGTTACCTGACCAGCATCAAACTGTAAATTGATAATCCTCAGTGTGCTGTCGTTAAGCTTTAAATTCTTTTTAGCGATTTCCAATTGTGCATCAAGCATTAACAAATTGTAATAACCTTGCGCTACATTGGCAACCAAACGCGTTTGAACTGCTTTACGTGCTTCTTCTGTCTGCAAAAAACTGGCTAAAGCGCCAGCTTTTTGATTACGGATCTTTCCCCAGATATCAGCTTCCCAAACCACACCCAGATTGGCATTATAATCTTCTATGTGTGTTGAGCCTGTAAACTGGTTCAGGCTTAAACCATTTAAACTGTTATCAGACGGGCGGCTCGAACTCGCCGCCACCTGCAATTTCAATTCAGGTAAATAACCCAATTTCGATTGTTTAAACAATACTTCAGCTGCATCGATATTTTTCAATGCAATTTGCATATCGTAATTTTTAACCAGCGCTGTATCAATTAAATGCTGAACAGTAAGGTCGTTGATAAAACTCTTCAGGGGCATCGTGCCAATGCTTGAAGAATCTTTTGGCAATCCGTTTCTGAACAAACCTGGTGCTACATTTGGCAAGGCTGTATCTTTCGAAACCGAACATCCGCTCCAGATTAAAGCAAGGAGCAGAATGGTAATAATATTAAACCGTTTCATAAACTACATGATTATTATTTACAGGTTCTCCATGGTGCTGAACAACCTCATTTTTTGATTTTTTTGATATTTTTTCCTGTAAAGCCTGGAAGATGACAAAAAGTACCGGTATGATGAACAAACCTAAAACTACACCCGATACCATCCCTCCTGCTGCACCGATACTGATGGAGTGGTTACCTTGTGCCGATGGACCTGTTGCAATACTCATCGGGAATAAACCGAATACAAAGGCCAGTGAGGTCATGATAATCGGTCTGATCCTTAATCGGGCGGCTTCTATCGCCGAATCAACCAAACTGAGTCCTGCCTTTCGTCGCTGCACGGCAAACTCCACAATCAGGATGGCGTTTTTAGCCAGCAACCCGATTAGCATAATCAGCGCTACCTGTACATAAATGTTATTTTCGATACCGGTTAAACCCAATACCACAAACACACCAAATACACCTGTAGGGATAGAAAGGATTACCGCCAATGGCAAAATGTAACTTTCGTACTGTGCTGATAATAAGAAGTACACAAATACCAGACAAAGCAGGAATATCACGGTAGACTGTCCGCCTGAAGAAATTTCCTCACGTGTTTGTCCGGAGAATTCGTAAGCATAGCCAGTTGGCAATTGTTCTTTAGCCGTTTCTTCTATCGCTTTAATTGCATCACCAGAACTAAAACCTGGTTTAGGGATCGCATTTACCTCGATAGAGTTGAACAGGTTATAACGGGAAGCCGTTTCCGAACCATATACACGGGTTAATTTAACCAGGGTACTGATTGGCACACTTTCACCGGCCTTGTTTTTCACAAACACACGATCGATACTTGCAGGATCGGTTCTGTCGGCAACATCTGCCTGAACCACTACCCTATAATATTTACCAAAGCGGTTAAAATCTGAGGCCTGTGCCGTACCAAAATAGGTCTGCATGGTTTGTAAGATATCTTTTTTGCTTACACCCAGCTGATCGGCTTTTTCGTCGTTCACATCCAGTTGTAACTGCGGATAATCTGCTTTATACGAAGTAAAAGCATAAGCAATAGCTGGTTTCGCCATTAACTTAGCGATAAAGTTATTCGCTACACCACTAAATTTATCCAGCCTGCCATTCGTTTTATCCTGTAACATCACGTTCATGGCCTCCACGTTACTAAAACCCGGAACCGTAGGGAAACTGAATACAAAGAAGGTACCGGCAGATATGGCTGCCATTTTGGCCCTTACAATGTTTTGTATCTCATCGATGTTTTTAACTTCCCCTCTTTCGTCGTTTGGTTTTAACAATAAGAAAATCTGTCCGGCCGAAGGGCTGTTCGATGCGGTTAAAAAGTTATAACCCGCCAGCGACATCACAAATCTTGCTGATGGCATCGCTCTCAACTCTGCTTCAGCCTGTTTTAACATTTTATTGGTATTGGCCAATGATGTTCCCGATGGACTGGCTACAGCAATCGCCACAAAACCCTGATCTTCTGTCGGGATAAAGCCTGTTTTTGTTCGGCTTACCAGGAAAACGGTAACCAGAACGATTAAAGCAAGCCCGCCCATACTGATCCATTTATTACGGATAAGCACTTTTAAGCCGCCAATATAACGGTTGGTCATATAATTGAACCCACCATTAAAGCCTGCATAAAACTTTTCTACAAAACCTTTTTTAGGCGAAGTATGACCGCCCTCTGCATGTTTGTTCTTTAAGAATAAGGCCGCCAATGCAGGACTTAAGGTTAAGGCGTTAACAGCTGATATAATGATGGCGATAGCCATAGTTAAAGCAAACTGTTTGTAGAAGATCCCTGTTGAGCCGGTCATAAAACCAACCGGTAAAAATACTGCCGCCATTACCAATGTGATTGATATAATGGCCCCGGTAATTTCGCTCATCGCCTGGGTGGTTGCCTCTTTCGGACTAAGCGAAGGGTTTTCTTCCATTTTGGCATGCACCGCTTCTACCACCACAATCGCATCATCTACCACAATACCAATGGCCAGCACCAGTGCGAACAAGGTTAAAAGGTTAACAGAGAAGCCGAACAGCTGCATGAAAAAGAAGGTACCGATAATCGCCACCGGAACCGCAATAGCCGGGATTAAAGTAGACCTAAAATCCTGAAGGAAGATAAATACCACGATAAACACCAGTAAAAAGGCTTCAATCAGCGTGTGTTCCACTTGGTTAATGGATTCGTCCAAATCGGTTTTGGTACGGTAAAACTGATTGTATTTAATGCCCGCCGGAAAATCTTTTGATAGTTTTGCCAACAGTTTATCAATGGCAATCTGGATTTCGTTGGCATTAGAGCCTGATAACTGGATTACACCAATGGTAATACCATCGTGTCCGTTTAAACGGTTTACACTACCATAACTATAGGCACCTAATTCAACACGGGCCACATCTTTTAAACGTAATATAGAACCATCTGAATTAGAACGGATCGCAATATTTTGATATTCCTCTGGTTTGGTCAGTTTACCTTTATATTTAATGATATATTCAAAGGCCTCACTACTTCTTTCCCCAAACCGACCAGGGGCCGCTTCCAGGTTTTTATCCTGAATGGCAGTGATCACTTCGTTAGGTGTAATTTTGTAAGTAGCCAATTGACTTGGGTTTAACCAGATACGCATCGAATAATCTTTAATACCACCAAATACACTGGCCGAACCTACCCCCGGAATACGTTTAAGTTCGGGAATGATATTGATCTGCGCATAGTTATTTACAAAAACGGCATCGTATTTTTTTGGATCTTCAGAGTAGACCCCGATAGCCCCAATAAAACTGTTTTGCTGTTTGGTAGTGGTGATACCATATTGTACAACCTCTGCAGGCAATTGACTGGTGGCCTGCGAAACCCGGTTCTGCACATTAACAGCTGCCTGATCGGGGTTGGTACCTTGTTGAAAGTAAACCGTGATGGCCAGGGTACCGTCGTTACTGGCGCTGGAGGTCATGTAGGTCATGTTCTCCACACCGTTAATTGCTTCCTCCAATGATGGAGTTACCGAACGTAAAATGGTTTCGGCATTGGCCCCAGGGTACACCGCTGTTACCAATACCGACGGAGGTGCGATATTTGGAAAGCGCTCTAAGGGCAACTTTGTTAAGCCTAGTATACCAACTATTACCAATAAGATGGAAATAACAGTTGAAAGTACAGGCCTGTCTATAAATTTCTGAAACATGATTGCTTAAACTTTAATGGTTTGTTAATTTTTTGTTTTTGCAACAGCTACTTTATCTGCTGCTTTTTGAGGCTGGATCACCATGCCCTCCTGTAACTTATCAACCCCGCTTAACACGATCTGATCGCCAGCTTTTACCCCGTCTTTAACCAGGTAATTTTCGCCGGCTTTACCCACAATGGTAATGGCTTGTTTTTTCACCTTACTACTGTCGCCTACGGTAAATACAAATACTTTATCCTGCATTTCTACTGTTGATGACTGCGGTACCAGAATGGCATTATCATGCTGTAAACCTAAACGGATCTTACCGGTATTACCCGAGCGAAGAACGCCACTTGCATTAGGGAAACTGGCCCTTAAAGTAATGGCACCTGTGTTTTTATCAAACTGACCATCGATCATATCAATCTTACCTTTAATCGGGTAGGCTGAATTATCGGATAATAAAAGTTCAACCGCTGGTAAATGTTTAATCCTGTCGGCAGGTGTTTTACCAGGGTAGTTTGCATTAAAGTTGTTGAAATCGTTTTCCGCAAGAGAGAAATAAACATGTACTTCGTGGATATCAGATAACTGCGTTAAAGCAACCTGATCAGTCGGAGAAACTAAACTTCCCTGTTTCTTAGGAATACGACCGATGTAACCACTTACTGTAGCCTTAACATTGGTATAACCTAAGTTAATCTGCGCTGAAGCCACACTAGCTTTAGCTTGTTCGGCATTTGCCTGTGCGATTTTGTAAGCCGTTTTAGCTGTTTTTAACTGGAAATCAGAAACTACCTTATTCTGAACAAGTGGTGTTAATTTATCAACCTCCAATTGGGCGTTTAAAATAGCCGCTTCTGCAGCATGTAAACTTGCTTTGGCATTGTTTAAAGCCTCGCGGTAAGGGTTTTCGTTAATTTTGAACAGGGTTTGTCCGGCAGTTACATAAGCGCCTTCGTTAACCAAAACGCTTTGTAAATAACCACTTACCTGCGGACGCACATCGATATCAACAGCGCCCTGAATAGAAGCCGGATATTCAATATAGGTAGTTTCTGTGCTGGCGTTAATCGCGCTTACAGGCAGTGCTGGTGGTGGCGGTGCAGCTGCAGCCTGATCAGGAGATGACTTACAACTCACCAAAATTATAGATAGAAGAGAAATTGTTAACAGCAACTTAATACTATTAAACCATTTAACAGTGTTAAGTAAGGGGTGCAAGCGGTGTAGAGATTTCATATGATTAAATTTAATTGGAATTATAGTGTATAAATAATCTAACAGTGTTAAATTACTGTGTAAAAAAAATATTTTAACTGTTAATCGATAATGTAATGCCCTTGATGGCATCTTTTAAAATTTGTTGATTTAGTTCGTCTGTTGTTCTTCCGTTCGGGCGCACCAAGTTGATGGAAATCAAACCGTGAATGATCGACCAATAGGTGTAATATTTTCTGCAGATGTCATCCTCAGATACGGGTTTCTTATCAAATAAAGATTCGATTACATCCCCTAACATACTACTCAAGTTTTCAGCTTCGGGCATCGAATTTTTAACATTACAACAAACCATGTCTACACCATACATCAACTGATAAAATTCTTTGTGGGTAAAAGCGAAGTTCCAGTAGGCAATCCACATGGCTTCCATTTTATCTTCCGGAGATTCGTGTTTATCCCTGGCTTCGCGGATATCTTTGGCCAAAATGAGGTATCCTCTTCTGGTGAGTTCCAGTAAGATGCCATCTTTGTTGGAAAAGTATTCGTAAATAATTGGTGCAGTATATTCAATCTGGTCGGCAATTTTACGCATACTCAATGCCTGCCATCCCTCTGTTTGAACAATGTTCAAGGCAGCATCCAGAATTTTGGTTCTGGTTTCATCTTTTAAACGTAGAATTCTCTCTTTACTTCCCATGACTGGAATATTAGGTGTAAATAATCTAACACCGTTAAGCAAATGTAGAACCAATTCCAGAATTCACAATCATTCATTTGTCATAAACATTTTATTGTTTAGCTTTACGAGTGATAATCAACGATTAAAGCATTTAAAAGGCTTTTTCAAATAAATTAATTTTCTCAGGAACTTATAAAAAATGATTTTTCGCGAAGCAAAAACAACTGACATCCCTGCGATCCAAATTGTCAGGCATACCGTAAAAGAGAACATTTTGTCCGATCCTGCTTTGGTTACTGACCAGGATTGTGAAGAATTTATTACCCAACGTGGTAAAGGCTGGGTTTGCGAAGTAGATGGAGAAGTAGTGGGTTTCTCCATTGTAGATTTAAAAGAACATAATATCTGGGCTTTATTCCTTCGGCCAGAATTTGAAGGCAAGGGCATCGGCAAAGAACTGCACCGCTTAATGATGGATTGGTATTTCGATCAAACTAAAGAAATGGTTTGGTTGGGTACATCTCCCAATACCCGTGCACAAGAATTTTATACCCGGCAAGGCTGGAAAAATGTGGGCATGGTAAATAAAGGTGAAGTGAAATTTGAGATGGGTTATGAGGATTGGAGAAAACATCGCCTAAGTATTGACCACAAATACATTAAAAGTTCTCCTTGACAAATTTCAATAAATAAAAAAGGTCGTCATCTCGACTGAAGCGCAGCGAAATGGAGAGATCTATTACATAAAAGGCCCTGAAACAAGTTCAAGGTGACGGTCTGAGAATGATCGTCATCCGATAGCTATCGGATGCGAGAAGGCTTTTTCAGCCGACGCAGCAATCTTAATGCGATCGCTAGTAGCGATAGTTGTAAGATTGCTTCGTTGCTAGCAATGACGATTCAGAAAAGAAAAAGATTCACCACTAAGTCACAAAGAACACAAAGCAAATTTCTTAGTGACTTCATGCCTTAGTGGTAAAAAAAACTAACTATTCCAGATAAAAGGTGCCTGTTTTACAAAGGCCTTCTCCCCGAACTGCTCAATAATAAACCGCGCCAAATTAGAAGCATTAATCTGATCGCCATCACAATTAACCGAACTTGTGCCTATAACCGTTTGTTCGTCAGTTTGCATAATTAAAGGCAATCGGATTAAAGTCCAATCGAGATCACTTTCAACCAATAGTTCATATTCTTTTTGCCTGTCTGCGGTGGAAACCGGATAATTATCGTACATCCATTTGGTTGCAAATTGAGTTTTAGCGTCTTTTTGATCATAAGTAGTATCCACATTGATACCGGTTATGACGATGTAACGTTTCAGATCAAGGGCTTTCATCGCCGTTAGGATATTACTTGTTGATTGCGTAAAGATTGTTTTTTCGCTGGCAGGTTGTCCCATTCCCAGGGCGCTGACGATGATATCGCAGCCCTCAATAAGGCATGTACCGTTTCCACATCTTTAACATCGCCGGTTACAATTTCCAGCGCAGCATGATGGATCTGAAGTTTTTCTGGATTCCTAACAAGGGCTTTTACCCTGAATTGTTACGCCAATAGCGCTTTTAAAATGTAAATACCAGCTTTACCTGTAGCACCGATTAAAGCAATTTTTAAATCTTGCATGATGTTCTTTATAAAATTTTAGAAAATAATAGTTTATACCCATGATCAGAACGATATGGGCATGTCAGAATTGAATTCTGTTTGAGTTATATTTTATAAAGAGATTTTAATGGGACTAATGTACAAAAAAATCCGCCATTTCGATGTATAAAGCCTACCTGAAACAGACAGGCAATCATACTACGATCGCTATACCTATAGTGATAAGATTACTAAAAAAGGTCGTCTTTCCCGCGCAGGCGGGAATCTTAATGCAACCTAAAAACCCTACCAGAGCATTACGATTCCCAATCAAGTTGGGAATGACGATGTAGCCTAGAAAGGATTAACCACAAAGGCACAAAGAACACAAAGTATTGTGCCTTAGTAATAGCCGTCAAAAGACTGAGCCATATAAGACATATAAGTTACATATAAGCGCAATACCTAATATGTTCTTACATGTCTTATATGGTGAAAAGAAATTAGTAAATTTTTAACCATTAAGAACCTGAAACAAGTTCAGGGTGACGACCTGAAAAAGCCTGCCCCGACTTTCGGGGAAGCAATCTTAATGCGCTCGATAGTAGCCATAGTTGTAAGATTGCTTCGTACCTCGCAATGACGATTTATGGAAGAAAAGAAAAATACTAAGACTTAAACTTCTTCATAAACGTACTTACACTTTCCTCCAAATTTCCATCAGCAATGGCTTTAACGAAAGCCGTACCAATAATAGCTCCATTGGCATACGAACAAGCTTTATCAAAAGTCTGTTTATCGCTGATTCCGAAACCGATCATGGTTGGGTTCTTCAGATTCAGGTTTTTAATCCTACTAAAGTAAGCTTCGGTAGTATTACCAACCTCAAGATTTTTACCTGTAGTAGCCGACGATGATAACAAATAGATAAATCCATTGGTTAAACCGTCAATTTTATGGATACGTTCTTCAGCCGTTTGAGGAGTAATTAAGAACACATTGCTCAGGTTATGTTTTTCGAAGCAATCTTTATAAAATTCCTCGTACTCTACCATAGGCAGATCGGGAACGATACAGCCATCTACCCCTACTTCGGCACAGGCCTCACAGAATTTTTCTACGCCAAACTGCAAAACAGGGTTTACATAACCCATTAACAAAACAGGAATGGTAACGGTCTTACGCAAGTCTTTCAACTGTTCGAAAAGCAGGTTAAGCGTCATACCCTGATCGAGTGATTGTTTACTACTGGCCTGGATTACCGGTCCATCTGCAACAGGATCGGAATATGGAAACCCGATTTCGAGCATATCAGCACCTGATTTCTCTAGTAATTCAGCAATTTTTAAAGTATCGCCAGTATTTGGATAACCAGCGGTATAATAAATTGATAATATATTTTTCTTCGATGCGAAGAGTTGTTTAATTCGATTCATTTTCTGAGATATGAGATCTGAGATTTGAGATTTGAGAACCAGACAGGAAGTCTAATATCTCATATCTATTATCTCACATCTATAAGTTAAAATATTTAATATAAGTGTCCAGATCCTTATCACCTCTGCCAGATAAGCAAACCACTACGTTTTCCCCACCTTTAAATTCCATTTTTTCTAAGTAAGCCAATGCATGTGCACTTTCAATAGCTGGGATAATCCCTTCCAGTTGCGTACAAAGTAAACCGGCATCTAAACTTTCTTCATCGGTAATGGAAACGTATTGTCCGCGGCCGGTTTTAAACAAATGTGCATGCTGTGGACCAATACCCGGATAATCCAATCCTGCCGAAACCGAATGTGGTTCTACCACCTGCCCATCTGGTGTTTGCATTAAAATACTTCTACTGCCGTGTAAAACACCTTCTTTACCCAAATAAGTGGTGGCTGCCGAAAATCCGCTCGAGACCCCTTTTCCGGCTGCTTCAACAGCAATGAGTTTAACATTTTCGTCATCCATAAAGTGGTAGAACATGCCCATGGCGTTACTTCCACCACCTACGCAAGCCAAAACATAATCAGGCTGGTCGCTACCCGTTTGCTCTAATAATTGCTTTTTGGTTTCTTCGGAGATGATCGATTGAAAAATTGCTACCATATCAGGATAAGGGTGCGGCCCCACCACTGAACCGATGATATAATGCGTATCAACCGGGTTATTGATCCAGTCGCGCATCGCCTCATTAGTCGCATCTTTCAGGGTTTTACTTCCAGAACTAGCCGGAACAACCTTTGCACCCAGCATTTTCATTCGGGCCACATTCGGCGCCTGACGCTCAATGTCGACCTCGCCCATGTAAATCACACATTCAAGGTTACGCAAAGCACATACCGTAGCCGTAGCCACGCCGTGCTGACCAGCGCCTGTTTCGGCGATAATCCTTTTTTTACCCAGCTTCTCGGCCAATAAAATCTGTCCGATGGTATTGTTGATCTTATGAGCACCGGTATGGTTTAAATCTTCCCTTTTCAAGAAAATATTGGCACCAAATCTTTCCGAATACCTTTTAGCCAGATATAAAGGCGAAGGACGGCCAACATAATCTTTTAATAACTGATGAAATTCCTTTTGAAAACCGGCATCATCAATAATCTTTAAATAGTTTTGACGCAATTCTTCTACGTTCGGATAAAGCATTTCGGGGATGTACGCGCCACCAAAATCTCCATAATATCCTTTTTCGTTTACTTTGTATTTCATATCCGTAAATTTTGTCATTCTGAGGAACGAAGAATCTTTAAATATCGGCAGCAGTTCTTCGTCGCTTGCAGATACTTCGTACCTCAGTATGACAGTCTATTTATTCATTTCTTTTATAAATTCTTTAATCTTCTCCGCGTCTTTCAAACCAGGTTCAATTTCAAATCTGCTATTGATATCCAGGGAGTATAAGCGCTCATCATTTATTTCTTTTAAGGCCGATGTATGTTCTAAATCAATGCCGCCACTCAAAAAGTAAGGTTTGGTATAAGTGTATCGGTCTAAAACAGACCAATTGAACATTTTTCCCGCCCCCCCGTATGTTTTGGTTTTGGTATCGAACAGGAAAAAGTCTGCTACCTTTAAATATGGTTCCAAAACAGAAAAATCAAAATCTTCATCTATTCCGAAAGCTTTGATCACTTCTAAAAAAGTAAATTCAGATTTTAATGCTTCACAATACTCAGGAGACTCACCGCCATGTAACTGAACAGCTTTTAACTTCAGTAAGTTTACTTTATCTTTTACTTTTTCGAGGTCTTCATTTACAAAAACCCCAACGGCTTTAATTTCTGAGGGAATGTATTTGATCAATTCAGCAGAAACATCACTGATCAACCTTGGCGATTTTTCATAAAAGATAAAACCCAGATAATCTGGCTGCAATTCGGCAACCGTAGCAATATTCGCTGCCAAACGCATCCCGCAAACTTTCAACTTTAACATGCCAATAGGTTTTTGAAACTGTTTAATGCTTTTTTGCTCATTAAAGATTCTTCCGCTTCATAGAAACAATCGGCAAAAGACAACTCAGGTTTTATTGTTTTAATGGCCAATGCCGAATTACACAACACAACATTGTTCTGTACATCGGTGGCTTCGCCGTTTAACACATCCACAAATATTTTGGCTGATGACTCTACCGTATCGCCACCTCTAATGGCATTCACATCAACCCTGTCGAAGCCCATATCCTGAAGCGTTAAAATCTGCTCGCCCTTGTTCGAAAAGGTTTTCACATCGCAGGTTAACGAAACTTCATCATACCCTTCTAATGCATGTACAATAGTATAACTTTTATCAGTATCCTGATATAAATAAGCATATAAACGCGCCAGTTCCAAACTAAATACCCCTACCATCTGGTATTTCGGCTGTCCGGGGTTAACCATCGGACCCAGCATATTGAAAAATGTTTTCACCCCCAGTTCCTTGCGAATCGGTGCTACAATTTTCATCGCCGGATTAAACAGCGGCGCGTGTAAAAAACAGATCCCTGCAGTTTCTAAATTACGTTTTAAAGTATCTTCGTTATTGGTAAACGTATAGCCTAAGTATTCCATTACGTTAGAGGAGCCACAACCAGATGAAACGCCATAATTACCGTGTTTGGCCACCGGATGACCAGCACCCGCCACTACAAATGAGGACAGGGTAGAAATATTGAAAGTGTCTTTACCATCACCACCGGTACCACAAAGATCAATCAGCTCGTAACCCGATAAGTTTACTTTAACGCACATATCCAACATCGCATCACGAAAACCCTGTAGCTCCTGTACGGTAATATTACGCATGGCATAAGCGGTAATAAAAGCGGCAATTTGCGAAGAATTGAAAGCGCCTTCTGAAATGGAGATTAGAATATTCTTAGCTTCTTCCCTGCTAAAACTCTTGTTCTCAAATAAATGGTTTAATATTTTTTTCATGTTTTGTATACCTCTTATCGTCATTCTGAAACTTGTTTCAGAATCTTTCACGTAGATGCTGAACTAAATTCAGCATGACGATCCTTCAAAAATTCATTTTTTGCGCCCTGGCTTATGTCTCCACAAACCATTTATATTTATTCCGGTTCGTGGAGACACGAACCGTGGCGATGGTTAAAAAAATTGCATAAAAAAAGGATTGCTTTTTGGGCAATCCTCTTCGTTGTGTTTAAAATATTTTAAAATATATAACAATAGAATTTGCCTAACGAATTTCGTTATGCCACCACCAATTGTTATTTAAGTTTTTAATTATCATGTTTGTATAAAGCAAATATTGACATAGTTTTTTATAATTCCAAAATCTTTCTAAAAATATATGGCTTTCTTTAAAAGAAAAGTACACTTTAATGATGATTTAGGTTTCGGATCTAATCCGGTAACCAAAAACCAGCGCATGCTTAACCCCGATGGTTCGGCAAATATTGAGCGTACCGGCCTGCCCTGGTTTAAGTTTGATGATACCTATACCCGCCTGGTTACCATGAGCTGGCCGCGTTTTTTCTTCGTCATTCTACTGGCCTACCTCATTGTGAATACTATATTCGCAGTTTTATATAACGTAGTGGGTATCGAAAACTTAGAAGGAGCCAAAGGTGTAACCCTTCGCGATCAGTTTTTTGATGCGTTTTTCTTTTCTGCTCAAACCATTTCTACCGTGGGTTATGGTCATATTTCTCCGCAGGGTTTTGTTACAAGCATTCTGGCTGCCTTCGAAAGTATGCTGGGCCTGCTTGCTTTTGCATTAGCAACAGGTTTATTGTATGGCCGTTTTAGCCGGCCTACTTCTAAAGTGAGTTTCAGCAAAAAAATGGTAATTGCCCCTTACGAAAAAGGCCATGGTTTAATGTGTCGTTTGGTTAACCTGCGTCGTAATCAGCTTATCGAAGTTGAAGTGCAGATGGTCATGTCGTACAATGAAACGGTTGACGGCAAGCATGTAAGAAAATTCTATCCCCTGACATTGGAGCGCAATAAAATCGGCATCCTCTCTTTAAACTGGACCCTGGTACACCCGATTACGGAAGAAAGTCCGTTTTTCGAAAAATCGTTAACCGAGCTGCAACATGCCGAAGTGGAAGTTTTTGTAATTCTAAAAGCTTTTGATGATACTTTCTCGCAGACCATCCACACCAGAACCAGTTATCAGGATGAAGAAATAGAAATGGATGCCAGGTTTGAGAAAATGTATTACCATAACGAAGAGGGCAAAATGGTGATGGATTATAGTAAACTGGATAAGGTTACGCGGACGGTGTAAAGGTCTTTTTCCTCTTTTAAAAAATTGTTTTGTTTTTTGGAAAGCAGGTTGCAGTGTTAATCGGTTGCGATAGTCCCGTTATCCGCTTCAATCTTTTTGTGATACTGTCATCCTGAGGCACGAAGGATCTGTTTCATAGCTTGCAGATGCTTCGTGCCTCAGCATGACAGTCTATTCAAGGTTGCTGCAAACAAAAAGGATTTTCACTTCTACCGGGTTTAGTGAACTTGGGTTTCTGGAACAGAAAAAAGAAAGCCCAGCTACCGCATTAAGATTGCTTCGTACCTCGCAATGACGAGACCTCTTAAAATTACGCCAGGATTGTCAACTTTAATAGCAAAGAGGCAAGAAAGTTGACAACGCTTACGAAGATGTCTTTTGTATAAAATCCAAAATATCCTTATACAATTGGTTCCCACCAAAAATCATCTGACTAATCATCTGGACATGGCTTTTGCCTTTAATCTATTTACCTTACGCTTTAAACCTTCTACCTTAAGCCTTAATCAGTGGTTTTTTCTCTTTCGCGAATAAATCAAATACCTTTTTATCTACAAATGCAGGGAAAAGTTTATTCATCCAAACGGCTAATTTCCCTTGTCCGGTCATAATGAGCGTACGTTTGCGTTGTTCAATACCATCGGCAATAATGCCCGCTACCTCTCCTGATGTCATCATTTTACCTTCATCCATACTGGTTTCGCCATGCGCAGCACCATCTTTCGATAAAGCGGTTACCCTGATATTGGAAGCCGTAAAACCAGGACAGGCCAATAAAACGTTTACACCAGTTTTTAGTAATTCGGTACGTAATGATTCCATAAAACCATTCATCGCAAATTTAGAGGCAGAATAACCTGTCCTACCTGGTAAACCCCGGTAACCTGCAATTGATGAAACGCCAACCACCGTTCCTTTGGTTTTTAAAATCTCAGGCAAGGCATATTTCGTGCAATAAACGGTTCCCCAAAAGTTCACATCCATCAGGTTTTTTAGCACCGATAAATCCAGATCGTTAAACAGGGCACGCATGGATAATCCGGCATTATTTACCAGAATATCAATTTTTTGAAAAGAAACCAAAGCCTGTTTGATAATCAGTTCGCAATCGGCTTCTTTACTTACATCAGCCTGAACCGCCACCGCCCTGATGCCATATTTTTTCTCCAGTTCTGCAGTGATTTCGCAAAGTGTTACGTATTGGCGTGCAGCTAAAACCAAATTGGCGCCACGTTTTGCAAATTCTTCGGCACAGGCTTTTCCGATTCCACTCGATGCCCCGGTGATGATGATAACTTTATTTTTTAGGTTCATTTGTAGTAACAGGTATTGAGTAGCGAGTATTGAGTATCAAGACTGGATGCCACTTTATTATAATTTGTTATAGGTTATATTATGACTATTTCATCATCGCGGTTTCATAAGGCACGCGGGTTACAATCGATCTGCCCAAGGTAATTTCATCAGTATATTCAAGTTCGCCGCCAAATGCAATTCCGCGCGCAATGGTGGTTACCGGAACATTAAATTCTTTTAGTCTTTTATAGAGGTAGAACAAAGTGGTATCGCCTTCCATATTCGGACTGAGCGCTAAAATTACTTCCTTAATTCCACCCACTGCCATTCTGGCCACCAATCCGTCAATAAACAAATCGGAAGGGCCAACACCGTCCATTGGAGAAATTAAGCCTCCTAAAACATGGTAAACGCCAAAATATTGTCCGGTGTTTTCAATCGCCATTACATCACGAGTATCTTCTACCACACAAATGGTTTCTTTATCGCGTTTTATCGAAGTACAGATCTCACACACCGCATAATCAGAAATGTTATGGCAGGTGCTGCAATGTTTAATCTGTTGTTTAAGTTTTATAAAAGTATTGCCAAACTGATTTACCTCCTCCTGCTCTTTGTTTAAAAGATGTAACACCAAACGTAAAGCTGTTTTTTGCCCTACACCAGGAAGTTTTGAGAATTCGTTTACCGCATCTTCGAGCAGTTTGGATGAAAAATTCATGGTGCAAAAATAGGTAAAAAGGTTTGTTAGTTCAATAGTTCATTAGTCATTGGTTCATTGGTAACCGCAAATTGCCAACTGAAAACTGGATATTGGTTCATTGGTAAAGTAAATCTGGATGTTGACAGTCGAATTATTTTCATCCCCCTACCCCCTTTAGAAGTGAGACTTGATTTCTCTTCTGACTTCGGACTCCGGACTTCCGACTTCGGACTTCCGACTCAGGAATATTGCTTGATTTGATACTTTTCTTTACATTTATCAGCTTAAAATAAAACTATGTCACCAACCATACTCTTGTGTTTTCTAATTGGTTACTTTCTGCTACTGATTGTCATTTCCTTTGTAACCTCAAAAAAATCGTCAGACAATAGCACTTTTTTTGTTGCCAACAGAAATTCTAAATGGTACCTGGTGGCCTTTGGAATGATCGGCACTGCACTTTCGGGGGTTACTTTTATATCCGTACCGGGAGAAGTTGGCGCACCCAGCGGAAACCAGTTTCAATATTTCCAGTTTGTGCTGGGGAATGCGGTTGGCTTTATCATCATCGCTACAGTTTTGCTCCCGCTTTACTACCGGATGAACTTAACATCTATTTATAGCTATATCGAAAAGAGACTAGGCCATTATAGCTACAAAACCGCAGCATCGATCTTTTTATTGAGCCGTACATTGGGTTCAGCGACAAGATTGTATTTGGTAGTAATTGTTTTACAACGTTTTATTTTTGATAATTATGGCATTCCGTTCTGGTTAACGGTATTGATTTCGCTGGCATTGATATGGTCGTACACTTTTAAAGGTGGATTAAAAACCATCATTATTACCGATACTTTACAAACTTTTTTCCTCGTTTTATCGGTTTTTTTAACCATTTACTTCATCTGCAACAGCCTGAATTTCAATATTCCGCAGGCATTTGAGACAGTAAAAAACAGTAGTTATTCGAAAATATTCTTTTTAGATGATTTCCTGACCAATAAGTTCTATTTCAGTAAACAGTTTATCGGTGGTATTTTTGTGACCATTGCCATGACGGGCTTAGACCAGGATCTGATGCAGAAAAACCTGAGCATGGGTACCATCAAGGAAGCACAGAAAAACATGTTCACATTTACTGGCGTATTTGTGATCCTGAATGTTTTCTTTTTAAGTGTTGGCGCATTGTTATACATTTTCGCCACAAAAAATGGCATCGATATTCCTTTAGATCACATTACCGGAAAACCCCGAACAGATTTATTGTTTCCTGAAATTGCATTGAATAACCTGGGTGCTATACCTGCAATTATATTTATGCTGGGTTTAACTGCTGCAACCTTTGCCACTACCGATTCGGCTTTAACGGCTTTAACCACCTCCTTTTGTGTCGACTTTTTAGGCATGGCTAAGGCAGAAAATGTAAATGCCAAAGACGCCGTAAAAAAACGCCATACCGTACACGTGGCCTTTTCTATTTTGATGTTTCTGGTGATTCTCGTGATCAATGCGCTGAACAGTTCATCAGTAGTCAGCTTAATTTTTACCATCGCTTCTTACACTTACGGACCGCTTTTAGGATTATATAGTTTTGGATTATTTGTAAAAAAACGTGGCCTTCACGATAAATTAGTCCCAATAGTTTGCTTATTATCACCTTTTTTATGTTACTTGCTTGCAACGAATTCGACCAAATTATTGGGCGGTTACGTTTTTAGTGTTGAACTGATTTTGATTAACGGTTTAATCACATTTATAGGCTTGTTGTTCATCAGTAAAAAAACTGATGCGCAAACCAAATTTTAATATTAGAATAACAGTATATGACGAGTGAAGAAAAAATTAGAAGTGCTTTCGAAAACAAAGACTGGCAGGAAATTAAAGTAACAGATTCCTGGCAAATTTTTAAAATCATGGCCGAATTTGTAGATGGCTTTGAGAAACTGGCTAAAATTGGCCCATGTGTTACCATTTACGGTTCAGCGCGTACCGCTCAAACGCATCGATATTACCAATTGGCCGAGCAGTGCGGTAAGTTATTAACCGATAGAGGTTATGGTGTAATTACCGGCGGTGGCCCAGGTATTATGGAAGCGGGTAACAAGGGTGCGCATACCAACGGTGGAAAATCGGTAGGTTTAAACATTGAGTTGCCTTTTGAGCAGTTCCACAATAAATATATCGATCATAATAAATTACTGGAGTTTGATTATTTCTTTGTGCGCAAAGTGATGTTCATGAAATATAGCCAGGGTTTTGTCGTATTACCAGGTGGTTTTGGCACCATGGATGAGTTATTTGAAGCCTTAACCCTAATCCAAACCGGCAAAATCGCCCGTTTCCCTATCGTATTAGTTGGCGTTGATTATTGGGGTGGATTAATTGACTGGATTAAAGGAACCATGCTGCAGAAGGAACACAATATCCACGAAGAAGATTTAAACCTTTTCAGGTTGGTAGATACAGCAGAAGAAGCTGCAGAGCATATTTTCCGTTTCTACGATAAATATGTACTTAAACCGAATTTTTAGGTTGGTTTAATGGTTCATTAGCCATTGGTTCATTAGTATGGCTAACTGAAAATTGCAAACTGATAATTGATAACTGAAAAGTGCTTACAAACAATAAGCACTTTTTTTATGTCTTCATTTATTGTAACAACTGAAGAACACTGCTATCTAAAATAAAACGCAATTAATATGTCGAAATTTATCAATTGGAAAAGTAATTGGCTTAACGGAAACTTTCAGCTTTTTGCAGATGGTGTTCAAAAAGGTATGATTTCTTTTAGCAGCTGGAGAAGCGATGCAGAAAGCATTTTTGAAGATAAAAACTATCAATTTGTAAACGAAGGTTTCTGGCAATCGAGAACAAAGGTAATCGATAGAAAAACAAATGAAGTAGTTGCGGTGATTAATTATGATACCTGGAAGTCAAAAGCGGTAATCAGCTTAAAATCCGGTGAGCAGTATGAATGGAAATCAAAAAGTTTATGGGGTTCGCAATGGACGGTAAGCAATTATAAGGATGAGCATATTATGTATAACTCCAGCAGCAACAGTGGTACATTATCGTCTGATACGGATAATGAACTACTAATCATAGCAGGTCTGTTTATTAAGCAGATCTATAACAAACAGGCCATTTTAGTTATTGCATGTTTTATACCGATCATCACAATAACAACACTTCGCCCATAAATAGTAAAAACTTAGCCCTTTTGTGAGATGGAACAGATATTAAATTGGAGAAAAGGTTTATTTGATAGTAATTATCAGGTAATGAACAATGGCTATTTAAAATTTTCAATCAATTTTGGTTCCTGGAAAAATACGGCAATAGCCACTACTCAGGCAGGCATTTACCTGTTGAAAAGTGAAGGGTTTTCTAAACCAGAAACTAAAATCCTAGACAACCAGAATAAGGTTTTAGCCTTAATTACTTACGACTGGCTTGGTTTTAAAGCCAGGATAGTGTTTGCTTCCGGCGAAAATTTCGATTGGAGTTATCAAAACAGCTGGTTAAGTCGGTGGTCTTTAAACAACCATAAAGACAAACAGATCCTGTTTAATGCATCAACAGGAAATGGATTGATCCATACCAATGTTGATGATGACATGCTGGTACTATGTGGCCTTTTTATAAGAGAATACTATTCGAGGCTGATTTTTGGCCTGATTATTTTTATATTCTGCATGCTTACTTTTAAAAGTATTTTTTAGTTGTCATTATGAGCGCAGCGAAGAATCTGTAACCAACAATCTAGTCTTAGCGTCTCGCTAAGACACTATAAAAATAAAATTATTGACATGCCATAGCGAGACGCTACAACCAATCTGGTCTTAGCGTCTCGCTAAGACAATAAAAAGTATTAATCTCAATTTATAGAATTATTCAGTCTCGTAGCGAGACACTAGGGCTAAAGTCGTTTCTTTTTGTAGCGCTAATACCTGTAATCAATAGGGCGGTTCCGGTCCTGCTGTACATTCCAATCCTTTTGGGAATTATTCTATACCAACAATTACAGGTACCCAAAAGGGATTTTCATTTCCATCAGGGCTATTGTGCGCGGGCAGTCATCAGATATAACGACGAAACGATCTCCAATCTGGCCTTAGCGTCTCGCTAAGACAATAAAAAGTATTAATCTCAACTTTATGGAATTATTCGGTCTCGTAGCGAGACGCTACGACTAGATTAGAAATGATTAAAGTCCGCTTACACCACCACTTACTACCAATTTCATCGCGTCAGCAGCAGTCATATTTAAATCGGCAACCTTATCTCTTTTTACGATGCAAAGCTGGCCGGCAAAAGAATAAGAAAGTGGAAAGTAAACAGCTACTTCATCAGGCAGATCGAGTTTATGCAGATCATTCTGCGTTAAAAAGCCAATCTTTTTCAAACCGCCCTCCACTTCTACCAATACCGGGTGGTTAAATTTCTTTTCATCGCCAACAAAAGCCTCTGTTAAATCTTTTATGGATGAATAAATGAAGTTAAGTAATGGCAACCGTTGCATCATCCGCTGAAACCAATTGTACATGGGTTCGGTTACTAAATTGGTTACAAAAATACCGGCCAGCAAAATAAGGGCTAAAACCGTCAGCAAACCTAAACCCGGGATATTCCGGCTTTCGCCCGTATTGGGATTTACACCTAAAATATTGTTTACATTCAACCAGCTATCAACTGTTGTAACTGCCCAAACCACAATAAAAATACTCACGGCAATGGGTACAACAATTAATAAACCTTTAATCAGATAGTTTAAAATAGCTTTCCCGACTTTATTCATGGTGCAAAATTAGGAAAAATATGGTTAGAATTGTTTAATTGCTCAATTGTTAACGCTATACAGCCAACAATATATCAATTAAACAATTTAGCATAGCTCTTACTCATAAAAATAAACCCTTTTAACCCTTTGCGAGATATTGGTTAAAATTTCATAAGGAATGGTATTGATATCTTTGGCGAGCTGCATAATGGTATGCTCCTGATTAAATACGATGGCTTCGTCGCCGGGTTTAACGTCAATCCCTGAAACATCCAACATGGTCATATCCATGCAGATTGAGCCTATTACTGGCACTAAATAGCCATTAACCAGCATTTTACCTACGCCATTGCCAAAATACCTGGTGTAGCCATCTGCGTAACCGATTTTTACAGTGGCAATTTTTCCGCCATTTTGCATCATACCTTTTCGGCTGTAACCTACGGTTTCGCCTGCTTCTAAAGTTTTTACCTGGGTAACGGTAGTTTTAAGCACCATTACCGTCTGTAAACCACGGTTATTGGCCAAAGCAGAATCGAAACCATATAAACCAATCCCTAAACGAACCATATCCATCTGCGCTTCAGGCCAGCGTGAAATACCAGAAGTATTGGATATATGAAGCAGCGGTTTATAACCTAAAACATTTATCAACTGATTAGCGATAGTTTTAAACCTTTCAATCTGTTGTTGTGTAAATCCATCATGCTCCGCAGCATCACTAGCCACTAAGTGAGAAAAAATACTCTGCACTTTTACCTTTGCCGAATCCTTTAACAGATCCGATAAGGTATCCGTTTCAGTCTGATCGAAACCTAAGCGGTGCATGCCACTATCTATTTTAATGTGGATCGGATAATCGAAATCATAATCGGATAGCGCATTTAAAAAGCTGTTCAGAATCTCAACACTATAAATTTCAGGTTCGAGCCTGTGTTTGATAATCGCTTCAAAAGCAGATTCTTCAGGACTCATCACCATAATGGGCAACGTAATTCCGGCTTTCCTCAAAGCAATACCTTCATCGGCATAGGCTACCGCCAGATAATCTACTTTATGGAACTGCAATAAATTGGCGATTTCGAAACTTCCGCTTCCATAGGAAAAAGCTTTTACCATGGCCATTATTTTAACACCAGGCTTAATTTTGGAACGGTAAAACTGCAGGTTGCCTACCATGGCATTCAGGTCGATTTCTAAAACCGTATCGTGTATCTTTTGGGTGAGCAGTTTACTGATGCGTCCAAATTCAAAGCGCCTGGCTCCTTTTACCAATATGGTTTCGTGGTTAAACTGTAAACCCGGAAAAGCCTCCACAAAAGCATTGGTATCCTCAAAAAACTGGGTTTCGAAATTAAAAAGATCGGCATAACGCGAAATATGTGTTCCGATACCAATTAACCTGTTTACCTTTTTCTGCGAGAGCAATCCGGCTATTTCGGTATATAAATCAAGATCTTCCCTTCCGGTTTCAAATAATTCGGAAAGGATAACGGTTTTCTTGGGATGCTGGTTCTGTTGATTTAAAAAATCCAGCGCTATGGCCAATGAAGAAATATCAGCACTGTAAGAATCATCAATAATGGAACACTGATTGATTCCGTTTTTTAGTTCAAGACGCATGCTTACATGGCTCAGTTTCTCCAAACGAAGATCGGCCTGTTCAGGAGTATAACCTAAAGCCAATAAAGTTGCCCAGCAGATCATGCCATTTTCTATCGAAGCTTTATCTTTAAAAGGCAGCATACACTCTATTTCCGTATTCTGATAAATGGCCCTTAAATAGCAATTCCCTTCAATGGGTTCAACAGTAGTAATCTGCAGGTCAGCAGGCTGCTTGCTGCTCCAGCTAAACTTTTTCTTACCGGGCAAATCTTTTGCACGTACTTCGGTTACGTATTCAGGCGAGTAAATAAATAGTTCAGATGCTGCAAAGAGCTTCAGTTTCTCTGTGAGTTTTTCTTTTTTAGAACCGAATCCTTCAGCATGTGCTTCTCCGATATTGGTTAAGATTCCGATTTCAGGACGGATAATTTCGGCTAAATGCTGCATCTCGTTAACCGCAGAAATACCAGCTTCAAAAATGCCTAAGGTATCATCAGCCTCAATCTGCCAAACCGAAAGCGGTACGCCAATTTGCGAATTATAACTTTTCGGACTTTTAACAATATTAAAGTCGGTTGCCAAAAGCTGATATAACCATTCTTTAACAATAGTTTTCCCGTTGCTGCCCGTAATACCTATTGTTTTTAAATCAAATTGATTCCGATGATAAGCACTTAATTTTTGTAGCGCTTCCAGGGCATCATGTACCAATAAAAAATTGCAGTCTGGATATTCGTTAATGTATTTCGCTTCGGTAATTACAAAATTTCTGATTTCTTTTGCATAGGCATCTTTAATAAATTCATGTCCATCGCGGTGTGAAGACAAGGCAAAAAACATAGAATTTTCTGGCACTAAAACGGAACGGCTATCAATTATCAGGTAACGAATAATCGCCTCGCCATCAACTAATTTGGGAGCGGCATTTAAAATTTCGGCTATTTTGGAAACGGTATATATTGGATTTTGCATTGTATTATATTCAGAAAAATACGGTAATCGCTTTTATTTTTACGAATTTCAGTAATTAATTATGAAAAGCGGTAAACAAGAGGCAGTATTATTAGATAAAAAACAAGCTTTGGCCAAAGCCGAAAGTTTTTGCGTTTACCAGGAACGTTCACAAAAAGAGGTGCGGTACAAATTGGTAGAATGGGGCATGCGGGGAGATGAACTGGAAGAAATTATTACGGACCTGATCATCAATAATTTTTTGAATGAAGAAAGGTTTGCCAAAAGTTATGCATCGGGCAAATTCAACATTAAACATTGGGGCCGGGTTAAAATTAAACAGGGTTTAAAATTGAAAGGCGTTCCTGATAAAATTTTACAAAAAGCAATTTACAGTATCGATGAAGATGATTATTTGCAAACGATAGAAAAATTAGCGGTTAAAAAAGCAGAAAGTCTGGCTGAAAATGATGCGTTCAAACGGAAAAATAAGCTGATGAGCTACCTTCAGGCAAAAGGTTTTGAAACTGATTTAATTTTACTGGTACTGAAAGCCAGCAATTTAAATTAAATATTAAATTTTTAACAAGAAATCTCTTGACAGAAATATAAATCTGCCTATATTTGCATCACCAAAACGAAACAACAACATCAGTTTTGTAAATGCGAAAGTAGCTCAGTTGGTAGAGCACGACCTTGCCAAGGTCGGGGTCGCGAGTTCGAATCTCGTCTTTCGCTCCAAAATGCCTTCCTACCAGAAGGCATTTATTTTAAAGTTAACCAAGCCGATGGAGATCGGCAGCGGCTAATGCTCGGGTGGTGGAACTGGTAGACACGCAGGACTTAAAATCCTGTGCTTTCAAAGGCGTGCGGGTTCGATTCCCGCCCCGAGTACACACAAAAAAATCGAACGAAAACCTTTCAGAAATGAAAGGTTTTTTTGTTTAAGGGATTAAGCAAAAAATTTGGAATTGCGAAGGTTTAAAGTTGTGATCCACCTTGCTAAGACTTTATTTTTATTTCATTGATTTTGAAGCACTAACAATTTTATTTTAAAAATTTATTTTATTTTTTTGATTCAAAAAGTTTAATTCCTATATTTGCAACCCCAAAGGAATACAACAGATGTATTAATTTGCGAAAGTAGCTCAGTTGGTAGAGCACGACCTTGCCAAGGTCGGGGTCGCGAGTTCGAATCTCGTCTTTCGCTCTAAAATGCCTTCCTACCAGAAGGCATTTATTTTAAAGTTAACCTACCGAAGGATTTCGGAACAGGCTAATGCTCGGGTGGTGGAACTGGTAGACACGCAGGACTTAAAATCCTGTGCTTTCAAAGGCGTGCGGGTTCGATTCCCGCCCCGAGTACGGATGGGATTATCCCATATTATAAAAAGGGTTGCTCCAAAAAAGGGCAACCCTTTTCATTTAGGTTCTTTTAAAAAAAACGGTTAAATGATCGTTTACCAGACACCCTCTTTCAGGTCGCTTGGAATAGCCAACCGATTGTACTGGTACGCCATAAAACATTTCCAATCTGTAACGCCCGTTTGTGTGGCGTGCAAAATGAGCGAAGAACTGAGAACATGTTATCTATTGCAGTCAAAAATGCCCACGCTCAAAAAGCTTACCAAAACCGGAATAAATCTCAATCTTATCTGAAGACCCAAACATTTGTGCCTCCCCATTGTTGCAGTTATTTAAATCACCATAATGACAACAAAATACAAGAATACGCTTTTGTTAGCAACACTAGCGATCATAGCGGCTGCCTATGCAAGCTGTAAGGTTTCAATCCCTAAAGGGGCATCAGCAGTTAAGCCATTTAATAAGGATAAATACCTGGGTACCTGGTACGAAATTGCCAGAATGGATTTCAAGTTCGAAAAAAACCTGAAGAATGTGACTGCTACCTATTCTAAAAATGATGACGGGTCTATCAAGGTCGACAATAAGGGATATGACATGGTGAAAAACAAATGGAAACAAAGTATTGGAAAAGCCAAATTTGTGAAAAGTGATGACGAAGCGAGGTTAAAAGTCTCCTTTTTCGGTCCGTTTTACGCCGGTTACAATGTAATTGACATCGACAAAGATTACCAGTACGCCCTGGTAGCCGGAAATAACCTGGATTATCTTTGGATACTTTCGCGGACGAGATATATTCCAGACGCAGTAAAGGCTGATTATTTAAGAAAAGCAAATGATCTGGGGTACCAAACGCAAGACCTGGTTTGGACAGTACAAGACAAGGATAACGGAAAATAAAGCTTGTTTAATTTGATGACAGATTTCAAAATTCTGGTATCATTTCGATTTGATCGATATTTGGATGAAGTGTAGTCTCAAACCCTAACAAATTGGAAAACTTCATTTTTGCCGGTTATATCTATTCCTTTGTGAAAAGAATATCGTTCTCTGGTTACAGGATGTTCCTGATCCCGTAACCAGAATTCAGTTTAAAAAGTTTAAGTGGAAACGTTGCAGACCAGTTTTATTAGCAAGAGTGTCCTAAACTGCTCCATACCCGTTAATTGAACATTACGCGCTCGCAGAGAAGATGCACCCGAAATTCACGGCCTTTTTATCCGTTTTCGTCGAAATGATTCTACGAATGTTTTTTCTGTTTTTAGCAAAATCCCCCTTATAGGTTCCCCGATTCAATCCTGGCAAGTTGTTGAAACTACATGCCGTAATTTTCTCTTTGGTTGATTTCATATCATGAATGAGCAGACAAGACCAAAATTTATATTTACAAGTTGATATTGTATAAAGTTTGGCAACAGGGATACAGATGCTAGATGAAGGTTTCCAGTACTATCTTTAAAACCATAACAGCTTTTTGAAAATAATTAAGCTGAACTGTAGCGTATTGAAAATTAATACGTTTTATAAGTATGAACACAAATTAGTAGTGACTTTAATACCTATACGGAAACTACAAAAGACTCATTTATTGGTTAACAAAATAGCTATAAGACTAAATATGTGAATTTTAGCTTTATTATTATCTGTGTTGTTTCTCACAGAAGATTTGGCAATTCAGATAGCAGAAAATAAAGACAAAAAAATATTGCCGTAAAAAATTATTTTATTTGTATTTTTAATTTCGTCAATTGTAGTATTAATATGATTTCACACCTTCTTTTTACAGGGAATTTATTACTACAGAATTTAACTAAATATCTATGCTCAAAAAACTACATGTACTCGGACTTCTGGTCCTCATTTATTCCAGCTGTAAAGAAAAGCCACCATTTCAACCGGATTATGAAAATGCTGTTGGTTCTGTTATAGGTTCAGAGAACTGCCAAAGCATACCATCCGAAAATGCATGGCTAATCCAATTTGCAGAACCTAACACGGGAAACAAAACATATGGAGAAAACATCACCTACAACGGTAAAGCATATTCCAATGTTGTCAAAACCTATCAACTTCCGGACTCCTCCAAAATCGTTGGCAAACGCTACCTTTTCGAATTTTATCTGGATGGAAAATCGACCCAACAGGAATGCAGCGTCACAGATCCAGTAAATTTTAACATTTTAAAAATCCGTTTAAAAAATATAATACGTGTAGCAAACTGACCTAACAAATTAACCTATCTACTCATCTAACGTCTCACAAATGAAAAAAACAGCTCTGATCATTTTTACGATGATCCTAATAGGCACCATTAGCGTAAATGCACAGGTTTTATTAAGGGAATCGACCGATACCTCTTTAATTATGAGCTTTCTGCCCAAAAACCTAAACATCAAACGCATGATTAAAACCATTGTGGTAACCACTGACTTTTCAAAAGAAAAAGCCATTGTCGATACGGCAAAAATTCCGTTTCTCTATGGAAAACCAGTTTCAAAAAGTATTTCGATCTCGGAAGGCTCCTCATGGTCCGACGGAGAAAGCAGTTATGCCGAGCTTAAAATCAGTTCGCCGGGAGCTTCATCCCTGAGTCTGAACTTCAGCAAGTTTGCTTTATCGGGATCAGCACTGTTATATATCTACAATGAAGATCATGATATGATCCTGGGTCCTATCACATCCAAAGAAAACAATAAACAGGGAACCTATGGGATTGCACCGCTAAAGGGAGGTGCGATTACAGTACTATTAAGGGAAAAGGATACAAAGTCTTTAAAGACTGTTAGCCAGATTGTCATATCAGAAGTGATTATCGGATACAGGGATGTTTATAAAAGCCAGCAAAGCGCCAAGGGTCTAAATGATTCAGAACCATGTATGGTCGACATTGCCTGCAGGGAGGATTGGGACGGAGGACCAACGGCCAGATACTTCACTGGTGGATCCCAGTGTACCGGCGCATTGGTCAACAATGAAAACAACGATGGAAGGCCGTTTTTTCTGACTGCTTTCCACTGTCTGGATAGTGATAATGATGGAACTTTAAATGCAAACGAAGTCAATGCGACCAGTAATTATACATTCCAGTTCTTTTACCGCAGAGAGACCTGCCTGGGATCAGTTCTGAATTCAGTATGGCAGTTTTACGGTGCAACCTGGCGTGCAGCATATGAAGGAACGGACTTTGCATTGGTTGAACTGTTTAATGCACTCCCAATTGAGTCCAATTTGAGCCTTTACGGCTGGAATAGATCCAACACCCCTCCAAATTGGGGTGCTTCGATCCACCATCCTTCAGGGGATGTGCAGAAGATTTCATTTACCGGATTGATACAGACCAGCACTTTTAGTGCAAACATGTGGGGAGTTGAGTGGAACCTTGGGGTAACCGAAGGGGGATCATCGGGTGCTCCTTTGTTCAACGAGTCAAAACAGGTGATCGGTCAGCTTAGGGGAGGTTCGTCAAGTTGTAGCAACCCAACTTTAAACGACCGGTTTGGAAAATTCGGCAAATCATGGGACCTACAGCCGCTGGCCCATACCCAGCTCAAGTATTGGCTGTCACCTAATCAGGATTTGTTTGAGATTGCTCCGCTTGACAGAGGTTTATTGACTGGTCCCAGCAACATCTGTTATGGTCAGAACGCGACATACAATATGCCAAACCTGCCATCAGGCTATACCATTACCTGGTCGGTTTCTTCTCAATTAAACATCGTTTCGAGCACCGCCGGATCGGTTACAGTATCTCCTATAAGCATAAATTCAAGCGAAAATGGTTATATCAGGGCTTCCCTGAATGATGTTGTTTTCCGCGAATACAAAGTTATAGTCGGCGTTCCTGCTCCCGCTGTTAGCATACGCATGTATCATTCGGCCTGTATTGGCGGAAGTGACTGGGAGGCGTCTTTTGATATCACCCCCGTGACGCCGAACCTTCAATATATCTGGATATACAATGGGGCCGAGTATCCTCCGAGTACAAGTCCCGATTTTAGTATATATGAATTCCCTGCTAACCCAATAACCCTTAATCTTCGGGTAAAAACGAGCTGTGGAATTTCGCCAAAATTACTTGCTAACGATGCGACCTATTATCCACCATGCGGTTTCTCCTGGCTAATTTCCCCAAATCCATCCAGCACAGAATTCGAAGTGTCAAAAAATTCTGGCGGTTCCTCAAAAACCGTTGATCAGAAACAGGCATTTCAGGTTACGCTTTTGGACAACACGGGAAAAACGATCAGGACAGGCTCATCATCATCCGGCTCAACCAAAATAAATGTGGAGTCAGTTCCGAATGGAACCTATTTTATACATATCAATGATGGGACGCAAACGATAAAAAAACAGGTAATTGTTCGCCATTAATATGAAAAACATAAGATTTACCTTTGCTTTACTGGCGACTGTGTTTTCATCAGTGACTTGTTTTTGCCAGCAGGCTGCAACATCTGTCAGCATTCCTCAAAAAGCGATACATACCGCCTTTCCTTTTCTGTTGATCAATTCAGATGCGAGAACAGGCGCTATGGGGGAATCGGGCGTAGCGTTTTTGGACGACAAAAATAGCCTTTTCAGCAATCCATCCAAAATTGCCTTCAGCGAGGCACGAAATGTTTCTGCAGTTTCCTACAGCCCGATCATGAAATCGCTAGCTGACGGAATCTCTCTTTCAAGTTTGAGTACTGTTTTCCGAGTGAACGCAAAACAATCGATCGGAGGAACAATACGTTACCTCTCACTGGGTACTTTTGAACTTGTCAATGACGATAGACAATCAGTTGGGGCATTTAATCCCCGGGAAATGGCAATTGATTTATCATATGCACAAACTTTTGGAGATCAACTGGCTATTGCCCTAACAGGCCGGTTCATTAACTCCAGTCTAAGGTCATCTGGTTTTCTTGGTGATACCAATGCCGGTAATGCAAGCGGGTTCGGCGTGGATATATCAGCTATATATAAAAATGAAGTCACCTTGGTGGATAGGAATCTCCTTTTTTCTGTAGGTATGGATATTTCCAATATTGGACCAAAAATAAGTTACTCGGCCCAACAAAAAGAGTTTCTCCCCACTAACCTAAAGATTGGATCCTCGCTTTGTCTGCCAATGGCAGGAGCTGATAAATTTACCCTTTCTCTCGACCTAAACAAACTTCTTGTTCCCTCACCCAATTATTACGGACCAGATCAGCAAAACAGATCGTACCTCGACAAATCTGTACCGAGCGCGATCTTCTCTTCATTTTCTGATGCCGATGGTGGAATAAGTGAGGAAATATCTGAAATATCCGTTGCTACAGGAATAGAGTTTTTCTTTAAAAATAAATTTGCGCTAAGAGGTGGTTATTTTTATGAAAGCCCTAGCAAGGGCAATAGGAGATATCTGACTTTAGGAACGGGAATTGTATTTTCCAGGCTGGCACTTGACATTGGGTATATTGCTGCAAATCCTGACAAAACTCCCATGGCAAACGCTTTGAAGTTCACACTTTTTTTGCGAATCTAGAAATCTTTTGAGTGGAAGGAACTTCCTTAACAATTATTAAAAAAGTTGACCATGCGCCCTACATTTTTTATTTTTATGCAAAAAACTCACCAACAACCAATTGCGTTTCGAAACCAACTAAAATAAACTAAATCATGAACTAACATAACATCCTAATGAAAAACGCTTATCTTCTTATTTGGGGATTACTGTCCCTTTCTTTAACACAGTGCTCCAAAATCCCAGCTTCTGAATCCATTGCTTTGGAAAAATGTAACCTAACGGGCAAACTCACCGGTATCGAAACCCAACAGGGCACAGTATATTTCACCAATGAGGTCAGCGGTATTATACTTACAGAATATAGGTATATAATTGTTACTGGCAGTCAAAAGCTTCCCCTTCTGCTTTGCAATTATCCAGCGGCTAAATATCCCTTGAAGGCAAAGGAATCTAAAACATTAACGTTTAGCGCAAAAGTTGAAGTTTTACCGGCCGAAACAGATGCTGTTTCGATCAACGCAGAACTTACAGCTATCCGTTTTTAAACAACCTATTTCTAACAGCTGTTTGTTTGCCATAATCTGTGCGAACAGGCTGTTCAGGATTTATGGTGCATCAATATAGCCAGACACTATAGTTCAGTATAAAAATAACTCTTCTTACACGCACTCTCATGAAAAAAAAATCATTGTTTCTTTTCCTTTTATTAGCCATTGGAGCTTTCAGGTCACTAGCCCAGACTACCCTGTCGTCCAAGACTGCTTCGATCAGCAAATCCAGTCATGATACACTAGCCAAGTATCTTAAATCTTTCCAACTCTTTGATCTCGATCTAAAATCTCTTGGCGCTGAACGCCAGGCTAAAGGCAATTTACAACTCACCCTCAAGCTGGGAGATAGCGCCCTTAACTTAATATTGGAACCGTCCAATGTTATCTCATTTGACTACCAGTCATCTGAAAATGGTAAGCCGGTATCCCAACAACAGCCCGAGGTGAGAACTTATAAGGGGTATTTGGGCCGGCCCGAGAATAAAGTGCGGCTCACAATAAGTGATGATATGATCAAAGGATATATCACCCAGGGAAACAAAAAGCTATTCATCGAACAGCTTGGCAAGTACCGCCTTTCAGAAAAAGCAGACCGCTCAAAAACCATAATCTACCAGCAGGAGGATATAATTGCCGGTTATGACGGACTGTGCGGCGTTACGACCAAAATGGAGAAAGATTTCCTCAAGAACAGCATCGACAGTAAGGTAACTCCACAGCCTAAGGGACTTGAAACCAACTGTAGGTTTCTCCGGATAGCAACAGAAGCGGATTTCGAATTCTTCCAGAGTTATGGAACAGGCACCAATGCGGAGATTCTGGCTATTATCAACATGATCCAGGATGCCTACCTTTCTACTTTTAACTTTGAGGTATTGGTTGTTTACCAAAATGTATGGACTACTTCTTCGGATCCCTATTCAGGAGACCCCACCATAGAGTCAGGATCTGAAACCCTTGTTGATCAACTCCGCGGATACTGGAACAGCCATTTTGCAAACGTGAACAGAAGTCATGTCCATCTATTTACCGGCAGATCCTTCAACGCACCGGGGGTAACCGGCAGGGTGTATGAAATAGGCACTATTTGTAGAGATGTAAGTAAATCTTATGGCTTTACCAGAGATAGGATAGATCTGTTTGCAACGACCGCCCATGAGATCGGGCACGATCTTGGCGCGGTTCATGAAAATGGGGTCAATTGTAATACGGCTAACGCCAGTATTATGTGCCAGGGAACCAAAGCCATCCCACTATATTTCTCAACGCCAGAGATCGGTTCGATCAGCTCACACATTAACAATTATGGAATGTGCTTGTTTGCCAGTTCTTTTTTTGAGATGCAGGGACCGGACAAACTTACCTGTGGCGGTTCCGCAAACTATTCGCTGCCCAGTATCCCGGGAGCAAGCTATAGCTGGTCAATCGCCTCTCCTTTTATCATTACCAGTTCCCCAGGCCCAACCTCTAACAGCATTACCCTGGCATCAAGTAATTACGAATCGGGCTATCAAACACTCACCTGTACAATTAGTGGGGTTACCGACTGTCCGATAGTCATTACCAAATATGTTGGAGATGGAACGCCGCCTGCGCCAGAATATTTATATATCATGGATCCCCAGGATGGAAATTTCAGACTTTGCCCGAACACCACCTATCAAATCGAGGCCTCCGGCTCAACTACTACCGGCTACCTGACCAATTGGTATTGGGTCCTTCCCCCAGGCTGGAGTTCACCCAATTACGGCGGAGGGAGCAATCAGTTCTATGCACCAAGTATTATCGGGTTTTCTATCCAGATTAAAACGGGACCTGATCCGGTTACCAGCTTCATTTCTGTCCGTGGCGTGAATGCCTGTGGATTGGGAGATCCGGTATATCTGGGCGTTTCCACGGAGCATTGCGGGGGCGTGGGACTCATAAGTATCTATCCGAATCCCGCTGACCAAGAGATTTCTGTTGAGCAGGTTGGAACAGATAAAAATCTAACAGTTCAAACTGCAGATAGAATCCAAATATTGGATGATCGGGGAAAAGTCATAAAATCATTGCCCAATAAGGGGAAACAGACAAAGCTTACCTTAACAACAGCAGATCTCCCCAACGGGAGGTATTTTCTTCATGTCTATAAAGGAAAGGAAATTACCAAAAAGCAGATTATCATTAAACACTAATCAAAAACCGATAATTAAGGGATCAGTAAAAATCTGATCCCTACCAACTTTTTACAATCGTTCCCAGGCCCTCTCCTTGCACAAACCGGTAGCGAATTTAAATTATTGACTGAATCTTCGACAACTGACAAAAATCTGATAGCAGCTAATACCGCTAATGATGCCAGACAGCCGTTGTCGGGCAATAGCATTCATTTACACTAATGGTAAAAAATAATTCGGGCAATGTTATCTTCTTTGAAAATATTTTGATCCCAATTATTGGTGTCGTTATATAATGAACGTGGACTTAATATTAAGGTTCCCAATATGGCTAAACGACAATAAAATTAATAGAGGCCCAAAGGATCGTAAATTTATCTCCCCATGCCATTCTTAACTTTGCGTTTTGGAGCGTTGCATAATTTGTTCCTTTGAATTTTTTATTGTTAATATTCATACAAGGTCAAGTATAGTTGTAATCGTACACATAGTCCAGATTATTCTACACCACTTTCAGGACAGTGCACAGTAAAGGCTGATTACTTAAGAAAAGCAAATGATCTGGGGTATCAAACGAAAGACCTGGTTTGGACAGTACAAGATAAGGAATAACGGCAAATAAGCTTTCATCTGTCAGGATGCAGATTCCTTATGTATAATCCCAATCTTCTATCGTAATTTAAGTCGTTGCGTAATCGAATGCTTTAAATTTTCGGAAAACATTTGCTGCACAGCCCAGCAAACCTGCTTTATTGCCCAATTTTGCCGGAACAACCAAGGCATTGGCTGATGATACCGGAACAGCTAAGGTCTTGATCCTACGTTCTATTTCTCTCGCATAAAAGGCACCAGATTCGCTTATGCCACCCCCAATTACAATTTTTTCAGGGCTAAAAATATTAATAAAACTGGTGATGCCTGTTGCCAGGTAATCGAAATGCCTACCCATTGCTTTCATGGCATACTCTTCACCAGCCAGGTATTTTTCTATAATATAACGACCATCAACTTCTGCTGTTTCGGGTATGCCCGGATGAATAAATCGATAATGTTTTAATAATGCAGTTACTGAAGCATAGGCTTCCAAACATCCCTTTATGCCACACACACAGGCTAAACCATTATGTTCTACAATAATATGTCCCAATTCTGTTCCCCTATTTCTAAATCCGCCATACAGTTTATTGTCAATCATAACAGCTCCCCCAATCCCTGTACCAACGGTAAGAAAAACCACATCACCACAATCTTTAGCAGCACCATAGCACATCTCACCCAGCCCCATCAAATTGGTATCGTTATCCATAATAACGTTATAACGGGTTACATCCTGAAGAATTTCGCCCAGGGCCAGTTGTTTAAAGCCCGGCAGATTATCGGCACCGGCAATAATTCTATTATTGTATATCGTTCCAGGAAATCCTATCCCCACACCCAAAACAGGATGTTTCACTTTTGCTGCGCAGGTTTGGATCGCTTCCACAATAAGTGCGATAATTGAACCCTGAGTTTTTGCTTTTTTTAGTGGAATCAGCGTGGAATACAAAATTTCTCCTCGCTCGCTTACTACACCGCATTTGAGCGAAGAGCCGCCAACATCAATCCCAATGGCATATTGGGGTTCAAGATTGGTGTGGTTTAAAGTGATCATTTATTTGCGTTTTTTAATTTAGTTGTCTGTGGCCATAATGTGTTGGCTGCTCTTTTGATCAGCCTTTCTGTTATTAATCAGCAGCATATTCTTGCTTGTTAGTCAGGCTAAAAACAAAATGCATATTCATGGTTTTAAGTTTCCGCTTAACTATTTTAGCATCAATTAGTGTTCGCCTAAGCATCATCCAGAAAACACAATTCATTTCAAATATACTAAGCAATAAGAATGATGTTCTAATTAGATTCAAATATGGTCATTTAACCAAAGGTTTCTCTTTTAATGCCATTAATTTCATAATGATAAACAAATATCAAATATTCAAACCTTAATGCAATAAAAAAAGCTTTTATGTAACCGGGCTGGAGAAGAAATTCATATTACAGATTAGAAATAAAACAAAAAAGGCCTTCTTTACCATTAAAGAAAGCCTTGACCCAGTAAATTAAGCTAATTTAGCTTAAAATAATCTGGTAATTCACATTTACTCTTTTCGGATAATTGCTTTCTTCGTTATTTAGAGAAACAAATGCAGCATTGCCATGAACTTCATTCTTTAAAGCATGTTCATAATGCGATTGGATAGCTTCCTGATAATCTTGCTGAAGGCCTTTCGTAGTTTCGGCTAAAAGATTTCTATCATTCAGGTTTTCTGGCAACAAAGTAATATCGCAGTTTCCGTCACTGATTTCTTTGACTAAGTATTTCATTTTTGGTTTTAAATCTTCGTTTCCTGTTTTATAAATAAGATTTCGAGAACGGTCAAAAATATGGTAAGTCTTTATTTTGTATGTAATCTAAAAGTTAATTTTTACATAAAATGATGTATTGGTTTTAATGCGTCATGTATAATTAGCCACACAAAAGCAGAAACATTTAATATTATTGATTATTATTTACTTATTGAAACCTTTTAAGTTTAATTTTGTTAAGACAGTAATTTACAAAACATTAATGCACTAAATAACCTGATGGGTAGCAAGAAAATGAAAAAAATACTAGTGGTTGATGATAATGAGGAAATATTAGAGGTAATAGAATTGATTTTAAAGCTGGAAGGCTACGACATAAGTGGATTAATGGATGTAAGCCATTTCAGCAAACGGATCAACGAATTTAAACCCGACTTAATTCTGCTTGATGTGATGCTGGGCGCCTTCGATGGCAGAGATCTTTGCAATTTACTTAAATCAGATCAATCAACATTACACATACCAGTAATCATGATCTCGGCCAGTCATAACTTAAATGATAGCAAAGGTAATGTTTGCTCCCCTAACGATTTCATCGCTAAACCATTCGATGTCAATAACCTGATTAATAAAATAAATGCACAACTTGCAGCCTAAATGTTAAGGTTTTGTATTAAAATAATTGCTTAAAAACAGAGACTGAAACTTAATAGCGTTGGCCCAGTAACCCCAATTGTGCACACCCGGCCTGGTGCTAAAATCGTGAAGAATATTGTGATACAAAAGTTCATCATGCAAACGTACATTCACTTTATAGAAGAAATCTTCAGTCCCACATTCAATGGCAATAGCAAGCGATCCGGGTTTAATACGATAAATCATATCAATTACGCTGTTTTGTTTCCACCGCTCCGGAAATTCATCCTCTGGTCCTAACCTTTTTGAAATATTCCATCCATTTGGAAAAGGTTTAATATCTACACCACCACTCATGCTACCTACTGCACCATAAACATCCTGATGCTTAATGGCCAGGTATAACGCACCGTGTCCGCCCATACTCAAACCCGTTATGGCTCTGCCCTTTTTTTCAGCAATGGTTTTATAATGTTCGTCAATATAGCTCACCAATTCTTTAGCCACATAGGTTTCGTATTTCCATTCAGGGTCTACCGGACTATCGAAATACCAACTGGTTACATTCCCATCAGGGCATACCACTATAAATTGATATAGATCGGCCAGGTTTTTAATCCCAGGTACTTTTTTAACCCATTCAGCATAGTTACCCCCCGCTCCATGGAGCAGATACACCACCGGATATCTTTTTCCGCTTTTATAACTATCGGGCTTAATTACCACAGCTTTAATACTTTTGTTCATCGATTTGCTATAGGTTAAAGCAGTATCTACTTCCGCAGCACTTAAAACATGGCTAAATAAAAACAAACAGGCGGTTATCAAAAAGCTATTTTTCATGGGTAATTTTTAATCATGATGATGTGGTGTTAAATTTATAAAATAAATGGCTATTGCTTGCCATTTCTGCGAGTTGAGACCAAAAAAAATGATACCTTTCTTACTTACTACTTAAACGGCTAAAAACTTTAAAACAATTTGATTACTTTATAGGTTGTTGAACGGTTAACTTATCTAAAAAATGCTTAAAACCTACCCATTTTACATCAAAGCACCTGTAATTCTTTTAGGATTAGTAATTACGGTATTTATAATGAGTGTGCTGAGAGATATTCTTGTGCCGCTTGCTTTTGCTGCCCTGATTGCCATATTACTAAACCCATTAAGCAATCGTTTCGAAAGAAAAATGCCCAAAATGGTTAGTATTATCCTTTCTATGCTGATTGGTTTGCTGGTGGTGGTTGCCGTACTTTATTTTTTGTCATCGCAGGTAGCGCACTTTTTTGATGACCTCGATAGCATTAAACAAAAGTTATCGCAGTTGCTTGAGCAAATAAGGGCTTGGTTACAAACTACTTTCGGCATTTCAACACAAAAGCAAACGCAAATGCTTAATGATGCAGCTAATGGCAGTAAAGCATTGATCGGCCAAACGCTTAGTGGTTTGATGGGAATTTTAAGTGTGGTTTTCCTGATCCCGGTTTATACTTTTCTAATTTTATTATACAAAACGCTGATTTTAAACTTCATTTATGAAGTATTTTCAGAAGAAAATAAACAAAAAGTTGCCGAAATTTTGGGCGAAACGAAAGCGGCCATCCAAAGTTATATTGTAGGCTTATTGATCGAAACTTCTATTGTTGCCGTAATGAACTCTGCCGCCCTGCTTATCCTTGGCGTACCAAATGCCATTTTAATTGGCGTTATCGGCGCAATACTAAACCTATTGCCCTACATTGGCGGCATTATCGCAATCGCCTTACCGGTGTTAATGGCTACTTTAACCAAGGATGGTTTTACTACCCAACTCTTAATTATAGGCGCTTATGCGCTGATCCAGTTTATTGATAATAATATTCTTGTACCACGCATTGTGTCAAGTAAAGTACAAATCAACGCCCTTATTTCAATTGTTATTGTATTAATGGGCGCTGCACTTTGGGGTATCCCCGGCATGTTCCTTTCCATTCCATTTATTGCGGTAATGAAAATCATCTTTGATCGTATTGACGGACTTAAACCCTGGGGTAAATTACTGGGAGATAATATCCCGACAGAGCATATGGGGCAGGTGAAAAGGTTTAGGAGAAAGAAAAAACTGGCTGCAGATTAATAATTCATATTTTTTTCGAAAACGATCGTTCAGTTTTCCACGACGTCCAGCCTATAATCTTATTACAAGCTGGGCCACCTAGACCCGATTGAAGTGGACGCGAAGCAAAACGGAAAGCGGGGAGAAACAATAATAGCTGTACCAAATTGCTCTCCATATAAAGAAAAACTTGCCATATATTAATAATTATTTTTTTGAAAACGATCGTTCAGTAGCTCTTCAGAACCAGCAGTCCCGTTATTCGCTATAGCCCCAATGAAGAATCGGGGGCTGCCGCTGTTAACGGGTTTATAAACGAAGTTTGTGCACAAACGGACAATTCGATGAAAAAATATTCACTCATTTCGTACTTGCGATGTGATTTTAAGGGCAATGCTATGGGGATTGCTATTTTATCTGGTCCGGATGCCGGTGCGCTCCATTACCGTATAGATAATGGAGAAGAAAAAATGATCGATCTGTACACGCAATGGAGTTCGAGCTTACTCTTGCTATGGTACCTGCTACTTGGAAATCAGCTTTTAATTTATTCTGCTGCCCCGGATTTGCAATCCAGATCTATTTAAACTGCGAATAATTCAATATACTTGCATCACTTAATCGTTTTAGTTCAATAATTCAAACAATATCAACGTTCATTTGCTTATTAAAAAAAACTTCAATGAAAAACATTAAATTAATTATCCCTGCAATTTTAGTATTATTTTCTGCCTGCAGCGAGGCCACCAGAAATACAGCAAATGGTAAAAGCGACAGTATGCCCCAAACCACCTCCGGTAAAACGGATTCGCTTGAAGTTAAATTAAAAATAAATGGCAATGTAGCTACCGGCGATCCACTGCTGCTGAGGTTTGTAGTACATAACAATGCCGATAGCACCAAAAGCTTCTGTATCTGGCATACCCCCTTTGAGCCTTTAATGAGCAGCTATTTAAGCATTACCAATGAAAAAGGAGAAGAAGCGCAGTACAAAGGTGCAATGGCCAAAAGAGTAATGCCACCTCCGGCCTCTAGTTATACAAAGGTAAATCCGGGAGATAGCTTGGTTGCAAATGCCGATTTACTTAAGGCCTACGATCTAAAAAAAGGATCAAGCTATAAAGCAGTTTACACAGGCGGAAATATGAGCGGCCTGGTTTCAAGAGACACGGTTACTTTTATTTATACGGATTTGCACTAATATTAAGTTACCCCCCTACTTTCAGTGATTTCTGCTGAATTATTCATATAGAGATTGCACGCAGTACTTAATCTGTCTGCAATCTTTTTACATGCGCTTACTATTTCCCTAAGCATAACTCAACTGGAGAACAGTGGGATATTACCCCCTATTTTGTCGCATTTACGCTTTCTGAGTTGTTAAAGTTCTCATAATTTTATTAAAAAATTAGACCCCTTTAAAACATGGAAAATAAAACATCGATCACCGTAGAAACGACAATAAATGCACCCGTAGAAAAAGTTTTGGAATTTTGGAATAATCCTGATCACATCATGAAATGGAGTTTTGCTTCGCCTGATTGGCATACCCCTTATTCGGAAAACGATTTAAAAGTTGGCGGTAAATTTAAAAGCACCATGGCTGCAAAAGATGGTAGCATGAGTTTTGATTTCGGAGGAACCTATACTACGGTTGATCAGCATAGAAAAATAGAATATACTATGGAAGATGGCAGAACGGTAAGCATTACTTTTGATGCATTAAGCGAACAAACCAGGATAACCGAAACTTTCGATGCCGAATCGACCAACCCCCATCGAAATGCAACGTGGCGGATGGCAGGCCATTCTGGATAATTTTAAAAGTTATACAGAGGAATCATAACGCCTTGTTAATAACAGGCTGTATCATATTTGTAATTCCGTTCGAATTTGTTACCTTGAAACTCCTCAAGAATCCTACTGTGTGGACGCATCTTATGCAATATTGTTAGCATCGACCGTCATTGTCAGCTTGACTGGCAATCTTAATACAACAAGAAAGTTTCATGAGCAATATCTGAAGCTTTAAGATTCCCGTATTCACGGGAGTGATGCGTGATGAATGCAATTGTGTCCATACGATACAAAGAATCGGGACAAACAGACGAAACATCTTACGAGATATTTAAACAAGTCCTTCGACAGGCTACCATTGACGTTATTTTACAAATAATTATTAATCAGCATTTAACTGCTTTCGCATTTCCATCCAGCTAGGCCATAGCACGATATCCCCGTTCTGCTTAAATCCGGCCTAACAAATTTTTCGGGCTGTACTGTTCAAGCCAACCTACTAGCTTCGAAAGAAAAATTTTCAGCCGGCAGTTTTTGTTTTTTCATGTGTCTTTATGTTTTTAATGGCATTCAAGCTAGCTTCGCTGGTCTTTTTGATGCCAAAAAGAAAGAGCCCTTCGGCGGCGGCGAGCCGAGGCAAGACTGTGCCCTGGGACAAGAGAAAACAATTATACGTCACTCATATTGATTTTAAACAATTAATTAACCCTCAGGATGACAATTTCATTTTTATGATACAGCCTCTTCTTATTTTACAGAAATTGCCCACATAGCAGCCTTAAGTAACATTTCTATTATTATTTGATTCGCATAATTTTTGATTTGAACGGAATACTTTGAAATTGCCGCCATAATTTACATTTGCCGTGTAAATTATACACTATGCCACGCATATCTTTATTTTATTCTTCACTATTATTATTTATTAGTTTCTCTATTGGTGCAAGCGCTCAAACGCTAAGTTTAAAGCAAGCAGTAAACACTGCAATTACCAATTACGGGACCATTAAGTCCAAAGATAATTATGCCAATGCGTCAAAATCATCGATTCAACAGGCCAAAAGAGAGTATCTACCCAACTTCAATTTAAGTGCCCAACAAGATTATGGAACCATAAACGGGCAAAACGGACCACAATATGGTCTAGGTGGTTTGGGAACCGCTTCCTCTGGTCCTGCTTTAGACAAACAAAACTGGAATGCCGCTTTTGGCGGACTCTACCTGGCCAACGTAAACTGGGATTTTTTCACTTTTGGAAAAATCAGAGAACGTATTAAAATTGCAGACGCTGCTTACCAGAGAGACAAAAATGACTTGGAACAGGAAAAATTCCAACAGGAAATCCGTGTTTCTGCCGCTTATTTAAATTTGCTGGCTGCACAAAGGTTAAGCAAATCGCAACAGAAAAATCTTGATCGCGCAGTTACCTTTAAAAATACGGCCGTAATCAGAGCTAAAAACGGATTAATTGCGGGAGTTGATTCTTCTTTCGCAAAAGCTGAAGTTTCTAATGCCAGAATCGCGCTCACTAAAGCTAAAGATCTGGAACAGGAACAAGCTAATCGCTTAGGCGTTTTAATGGGATTAACCGCAACATCATACGAATTAGACACTGCTTCAATTACACGTATCCCTGGCAATTTGCTCGAAGATACAGTGATCAAAAGCTCACATCCATTGTTAAAGTTTTACCAAAACCGTGTTGATGTTAGCCAGCAACAGGTTAATTATTTCAGAAAATTATATTACCCAACGTTTACCTTATTCGGTGTGATGCAAGGCCGTGGTTCCGGTTTCAGCCCAGGCTATGCTTTAGATCAGGCTGCCTATTCAACCAGTTATGCCGATGGTATCAATCCTACCCGCGGAAACTATTTGATTGGCATAGGAATGACCTGGAACCTTTCAACCTTACTTAAAAACCGTCCGCAAGTACGTGCACAGGAATATATTAGTCAGGGCTTAAAGGAAGAGTATAACCTCGTTGATCAACAGTTAAAAGCACAGCTGGCCC
Source organism: Pedobacter alluvionis (assembly GCF_003664035.1). Taxonomy (GTDB): domain Bacteria; phylum Bacteroidota; class Bacteroidia; order Sphingobacteriales; family Sphingobacteriaceae; genus Pedobacter; species Pedobacter alluvionis. The sequence goes on along the minus strand of NZ_RCCK01000010.1, from coordinate 1,136,636 downwards.
TTGCTGAAACTAAATTAACCAATGCATTAGCCAATTACAGGGAAGCACCCGTTCAGGTAAAAGCGGCATCTGATGCTTATCTGCAAAGGAGCATTTTGTATAAAAACGGGCTCACTACACTAGTCGACCTTACACAGGCCCTTTTTACCTTAAACCGTGCCGAAACCGATCGGGATATTGCCTTTACCAATGTTTGGCAGGCCTTGCTGTTAAAATCGGCAGCATTAGGCAATTACAACATATTTATCAACGAATTTTAATCTGGCTATATAAATGAATTTAATACGTTTCGCACTTCGCAAACCCATATCCATCTTAGTTTTAGTGGCTGGACTGTTCTTTTTCGGTATTGGGGCCATCAATCAGATTAAGGTTGATATCCTTCCGCAAATGAACCTTCCGGTAATTTATATTGCCCACCCTTTTGGCGGTTACACACCCGACCAGATGGAGGCTTATTTCGGCAAGCAATATGTTAACATCCTTCTTTTTGCAAATGGTATCAAAAGCATCGAAACCAAAAATACCCAGGGTTTAATGTTAATGAAATTAACCTATTACGAAGGCACCAACATGGCCCAGGCAGCAGCAGAATTAAGTGCCCTCTCTACGAGAGCCCAGGCCATTTTCCCACCAGGTTCGCAACCACCGTTTGTAATCCGTTTTGATGCTTCTTCCCTTCCGGTTGGGCAATTGGTACTAAGCAGTCCTATCCGTACCAACAACGAATTGCAGGATCTGGCCAATACTTATGTGCGGCCTAGTTTTTCCGCTATACCAGGTTTGCTCTCTCCTGCCCCTTTTGGTGGTAGCCCCAGAACGATAGAAATCAATGTAAATCCGTCACTTTTGCGTTCCCATAACCTAACGGTAGACCAGGTGGTTGAAGCCATTAGGCTAAATAATCAGACTGCACCTTCAGGAAATGTGAGGATTGGCGATAAAAACTACATCACACCAACCAATTATACCATTAAAAAGGTTAAAGATTTTGAAAACATCCCCTTATTTAAAGGCAGTGTACAAAATTTGCAACTCCGCGATGTAGCCACCGTTAAAGACGGGGCCGATTTAGTAGCTGGTTATGCTTTAATCAACGGTAAACGCTCGGTGTATTTAAGTATTGCCAAATCAGGAGATGCCTCTACCTGGGATGTGGTTAAAAACTTAAAGAAAAATCTGCCGAACATCCAAAACACTTTACCAGAAGACGTCAAACTTTCTTATGAGTTCGACCAATCTGTTTATGTAATCAATGCGGTAAAAAGCCTGATTAGTGAGGGCGCTATCGGTGCAATATTAACAGGCCTGATGGTTTTACTTTTCCTGGGCGATAAACGTGCGGCATTGATCGTAATTCTCACCATTCCAACATCCATTATTGCTGGTGTTTTGTTCCTGAAATTATTCGGACAAACGATCAACATTATGACGCTGAGCGGGCTGGCTTTGGCCATTGGTATCCTGGTAGATGAATCGACAGTAACGATAGAAAACATCCACCAGCATTTTGATATGGGCAAACCCAAGGCCCTGGCCATTTGGGATGCCTGTAAAGAAATCGCCTTCCCTAAACTGTTAATTCTCTTCTGTATTCTTGCCGTATTTGCACCGGCTTTTACTATGACTGGGATCCCAGGGGCGTTATTCTTACCTCTGGCATTGGCAATTGGTTTTTCGATGGTGGTTTCATTCCTCTTATCACAAACTTTCGTACCCATCATGGCCAACTGGCTGATGGTTGCACATCCTAAAAAAGGCAATGAACATCACCCTGATATTACGCAGGATGAAGCTGATTTTGCAGCAACCGGCATTACACTCGAATCGGAAAAAGATACCCTGAACCAGAAAAGAGTGCTCGTTGAACGTGAAGATTTTAATGGCAATGGTAAAATTGGTTTCTTCGATAGGTTCAGGAACCGTTTCATGCGTTTCCTTGATCGGATACTGCCTTACCGAAAATCTGTTGTTTTAGTTTATTTGGTGATCATTATCGGTTTAGCAACACTATTACTGGCTAATATTGGTCGCGATGTTCTACCAAGAGTGAACTCAAGTCAGTTCCAGTTGCGTTTACGTGCACCCGATGGAACACGTTTAGAACGTACCGAAGAAAAAGCAAATGTGGTATTAGCTGAGTTGAAAAAGATGGTTGGCGAAGAACATATGGGCATTTCTTCCGTTTACGTCGGCCAACACCCTGCACAGTTTTCTGTAAATCCGATCTACCAGTTTATGGCAGGTCCGCACGAAGCTGTTTTCCAGGTAAGTTTAAAAGACTTTGAAGAAGATATGGACGATTTTAAGGATCAGTTCAGAGAGAAAATCAAAAAAGTGCTGCCTGATGTTAAACTTTCTTTCGAGCCGATAGAGTTAACGGATAAGGTATTGAGTCAAGGCTCTCCTACCCCTGTTGAAGTGCGTATTGCAGGCAAAAACAAAAAACTGAATGAAAAGTATGCAAATAAAATCCTGGCAGAATTAAAGGAAATCCCTTACATGCGCGATGTTCAGCTAGCACAGCCGATTAAATATCCTTCATTAAATATTGATATCGACAGAACCCGTGCAGCACAGATCGGGGTAGATATGGCCGACATTTCGAGGTCGTTAATTGCCTCAACCTCATCATCGCGTTATACGGATAAAAATGTCTGGCTGGATGAAAAGGCATCTTTACCTTATAGTGTGCAGGTTCAGGTACCGCTGAATCAAATGACCAGTAAAGATGATATCGGCGAAATTCCTTTATTGAAAAATTCAGCACGACCAGTATTAAGCGATGTTGCGAAAATTACGCCTGATACCACGGCCGGCGAAAACGACAACATTGGTGCTATGCCTTTCTTATCGGTAACGGCAAACCTTTACCATACCGATTTGGGTACGGCATCAAAAGATGTAGAAAAGGCCATTAAGGACGTTGGCGAACTGCCAAGGGGATTAAATGTGACCGCAATTGGTTTGAGTAAAGTATTAACAGACACTTTAGGCAGCTTACAATCGGGTTTATTTGTAGCCATTGTGGTAATTTTCCTGATGCTGGCCGCTAATTTCCAGTCTTTTAAAGTTCCATTGGTTATTTTAGCCACTGTACCGGCAGTTATTTTAGGCTCATTATTGTTATTAACCATAACCGGATCAACCTTAAACCTGCAATCATATATGGGGATTATCATGTCGGTGGGGGTATCTATTGCCAATGCGGTATTGCTCATCACCAATGCAGAGCAACTACGAAAACACAATGGCAATGCACTCGAATCGGCACGCGAAGCTGCTGCATTACGTTTACGTCCGATTATCATGACGAGTATCGCGATGATTGCAGGGATGTTGCCAATGGCTATCGGTCATGGTGAAGGCGGAGGAGCCGTTTCGCCATTGGGCAGGGCAGTTATTGGTGGTTTATTGGCCTCAACATTCGCCGTACTCATTATATTGCCATTGGTATTTGCATGGGTTCAGGGAAAACAGACAACCAACTCGATGTCGCTTGATCCGGAAGACGAAGAAAGCATCCATTACATTAAAGGTTTACCAGAAAACAAATAAATCATCATCACAAATGAATACGAAGATATTTTCAACAGGATTATTAAGTACAGGGTTTTTAGTGCTAACAGCCATGTATGGCTGTGGGCACTCCGAATCGAAAGTAGCACCTAAGAAAGAAAAAGAAGCAGCGATAGCCACTTTCAATCTTAAAAAAGAGAAACTATCCACTAAACTGAGTTTACCTGGCGAACTAATTGCTTTGCAGCAAGTTGATTTATACGCCAAAGTAAGCAGTTTTGTAAAAACCTTAAAGGTCGATATCGGCACAGAAGTAAGCAAAGGTCAGTTATTAATGACGCTGGAAGCACCTGAAATGAGTTCACAACTGGCAGCAACACAATCGCGCATAAAAGCACAGGAAGCTGTTTATACCGCCAGCAAAGCGAATTACAACCGTTTGTACGAAACCAGTAAAACCCCTGGAACGATCTCTTCCAACGATCTGGACCAAGCGATGGCCAAAAAAAATGCAGACCTTGCACAGCTCGATGCAGCAAAAGCGGCCTATAAGGAGGTGAGTTCAGTTCAGGATTATTTAACCATCAGGGCACCGTTTAGTGGAATTATCTCAGCAAGAAATGTGAATTTAGGCGCCTATGTTGGTCCGACAGGTAAAGGTTCAGATTTACCTTTGTTCACTTTACAGGATCAGAAAAACCTGCGTCTGGCTGTTTCCATTCCTGAGGTTTATACCGGTTATTTAAAAGCTGGTGATGAGATTAGTTTTACGGTTAAATCTTTGCCCAGCCAAACCTTTAAAGCTAAAGTGAAACGTTTATCAGGAGCCCTGGATCTACGCTTACGTTCAGAACGTATTGAAATGGATGTACCAAATGCTTCAAAGGTTTTATTACCAGGTATGGTGGCAGAGGTCAACATCCCGTTACCGGCAAATGCCAGTACCTTTATCATCTCTAAAAAAGCTTTATTGGATACCAGCGAAGGATTATTTGTATTAAAAGTAGCCGGTAATAAAACGGTTAAAGTAGCTGTTAAAAAAGGAAGGGAGACCGACGATAAAGTCGAAGTTTTTGGAGATTTATCTGAAGGTGACAAATTAGTTGCAGAACCGACTGAGGAAATGCATGAAGGAATGACGATTAAACCATAACTTTACTTGTATTAAGCACTTAAAATATGTTATCAAAAAATCAAGAGCTTTCTACCCTTCAAAAAAAGGAAACATTAGAGGATTTTTACAATAAATTAAAAATCACCCGACCCGAAATTCCTACGCCAAGTTTAGGTATGATTAACGACATCGGGCACTTTAATGTTTTTAACCGGGGTAATGTTTGTACCAACGTACCATCTGCATTCAGCAGGAGAGATTTTTATAAAATTTCCCTGATCATTGGCAATGGAATTTTGCATTACCCTGATGCGCAGATCGAAATTAAAGGACGGGCATTATTATTTACCAATCCGAATATTCCATATTCATGGGAAAGTACTTCTCCAAAACCTGCCGGATTCTTCTGTTTATTTACAGAGAATTTTATCCATAACCGTAATGAAACCCTCCGCGATTCTTTATTGTGGCGCATTAATGATAGTCCGGTAATTCACATTAGCGAAGAACAGGAAGTTATTTTAACAGATGTCTTCACTAAAATGATGAAAGAAATGGATGGCGATTATATCCATAAATACGACCTGTTGAGAAACTATGTGCAGCTTATTGTTCACGAAGCACTAAAAGTTAAACCACAAGACATTGTTTTTAAACAGAATAATGCATCTGTGCGTCTAACTTCATTATTTATTGAATTATTGGAAAGGCAGTTCCCAATTGGCTCTACAGAGCATATTCTGGAGTTAAAAACAGCGCACGATTTTGCCTTCCGCTTGTTGGTACATGTAAATCACTTAAACCATGCCGTAAAAGAAGTGACCGGAAAAACAACTTCTGAGCACATTTCGAGAAGGATCGCTACCGAAGCCGTGGCCTTGCTGAAACATACAGAATGGAATATCGCACAGATTGCCTATTGTTTGGGTTTTGAATATCCGGCAAATTTCAATATATTTTTTAAACGTCAGATGCAGTGTACGCCAAAGGTGTTTAGAGCTAATTGAGTAATCTTCATCTAGACGCAATCTGGTCTTAGCGTCTAGCTAAGATCCTATAAAAATGATCGCATGTTGTAGCGAGATGCTACAACTAGAATAATCTAAGCTACTTTATTCCACCACCACGATATTATCACTTCTATCACCATCTAACACATAGCCGTAAGGATCAATTACAACTGTCTTCGGTTTATGATTCACTATAATTGAAAGCCTGGTCTTATTCTGCGTGAGGTGATACTTTTGAAAATAAACTGATTTAGTATTTGCATCCCAATCACTTTCCAATTGATCAAAACAGGCCAAATCTATTTCCAGATCAGGCTTTTGTTTAGCACCATCACTTATTCTTTCAGTAGCAATTTCTAGTTCAACTTTATATTTTCCATTATTCAAGGCATTGCAACGAAGCAATTTGATCCCCATATTGTAAGTAACCACCTCATTAAAACAATCATTTATAAATTTCTTCTGTTCAGGCGAAGTTTCCTTTAAAATCGCATTCACCAGATCGGCAGCTGTAGCTTTTGGTTTCGGGTTTTCATGATCGGTAATGAGTTGCCTTAATACTGCATTAAACTTTTCCTCTCCTAATAATTCCTTCACCGCATACATCGTTAATCCTCCTTTTTGGTAATGCACATAAGCCTGATCTAAAGTTTTGGCCAGTGGCAATTCCTTTTCACCGTTATTTCGGTTTAAAAAATAGAGGCTATTGTCATAAGCTAAATATTTTCTCAAATACATTTTACCAAAAGCCTTTTCAATCAGCACATTTTCGGTATATTTAGCCAACGATTCGGTGAGCATGGCATAACCTGCAGCATCTGCAGGGGTCAATATATTTGCCCACCACTGGTGTGCAGTTTCATGCGCGGCAATGGTGTAACTTTGGTCAATGGCACTTTTCTGACTATAATTCCTCAGGAAATTAATGTTCTCTGCACTGAAAACTAATCCGGGATAAGCTGTTGCAGCACCCTTATATTGAGGAATCTCGGCAATGGTTAATTGTTTTAACGGATATTTAGCAAAATTCAGATTACCATAATCCAGGGCATCTCTAAGTCCCTTAAACATACTTTTCAGGTTATACTCTTGTCCAGACTGATAATACACCCTGAGCTCTACTCCCTTGTGCTTTTCCTTTTTTACTACGTACCTCGCACTGCTTAACGCAAACATAAAATTTATGGGGATCGAAGTTTTGTACTTAAAATACCTTCGGTTATTGGCCATCCATTGTTTTTGCAATTCACCAACAGTAATTACCTGCTGATCAACGGCTGTAGAAATTGTGGTTTCTAAATCGATCAGTTCGTATGTTTTGTTAAAAGTGGGCTTGCTGGCTATTTCGGCTAAACCTGCTTTTTTCCGGGCGCGTTTATCTTCGCTCTCAAAATTATAACAATAGCCCAACTGAGGTACAAATTTCTCCATCTCGATGTAAGTCCCATTTTTCACAATTGAATTTTCACTGTCAAAAGATGTAAATCCATTTCTGATTACTTCAACACAGAAATTCATTATTATTTCCTGATTAGGTTGCAATGGTGTTTTTAAAGTAATAAACTGTTGGTTAAATGTTTCATCTCTTTCGCTTTTTTCACTTCCTATAATGGTTATTGAAAATGAATTTATAGCAGGGCTCACATAAGTCCATATTTTGGCAATAGGTATTTTAGATTCATTTTTTAAACGGTAAGTGCCCTTAATGGTATATTTTCCTTCATTTGGATATAGGTCGACATTCGTTTTAACAGTTTTAATTAAAGGCTGAGGCTGGCTTGCCAGCGCTTTGTATTTCTGCTCGTAAGCCAAACTCCAATCTAACTGCTCCTGTTTATTTTTATACTTCCCGATGATATTGGTTTGATGATAAATAAATGCGCCACAGGAAAGCCAGACTAGCAAGGCTAAAACGGTAATCCATTTATGCTGCTTCAATGCCAAACTTATGGATGCAAATCTCGCTTTAGCCTTATTTTCAGCCGAACGCTGCCACAATCCAACGGTTAAAACCACAAGAACCATTACAAAAGCCGACCAATACAGCATATACCAGTTAAATGCACCCGTATAATAGCCAAAACCGTTAAAATAAGAATGTAATAAATCAGGTACTGTTGCAAAGCGAAAAAGGTAATGTGTTAAGCCAAACCTGTCAGCATACGAAATCAGGAAAACAACGATCATGCTCAGCAACATACCTAGATACTTGTTTACACTTAAATTCTGGATAAAAATAATGAGCACCACAAAAAGCAACAAAGGGAATGCGCTGTAATAGTACAACGATAAATACAAGGGCAATTCGATCTGAAAATAACCATGAGTAAGCTGCAGCACAATACCAATTCCAATATTTAAAGTAACGAGGATGAAAACCAGCGTAAAAAGACTCAGGGCTTTTGCCATCCAAAAAGCTGAATTCTGAACAGGTGTACTGTAAATCAACGAATGAATACTTACTGATTTTTCTCTGCTAATGGTTTCTGCAGCATAAAAAATAATCAGGATGAGTCCGAATTTCATTGAGCGTATTTCTTCGATAATGATGCCTGTTGCCGGATAGCTATGAATACCATAAACACCATTAAACAGCTGGTCTTTCAAATCCACCCCGAATATAAACACCCACAACAGGAGCATTACCATAACCGGGATGTTTTTAAACAGGAATATCATTTCGAGTTTAAACTGCGCAAAGAACGTGTTCATGTGGTAACGAAAACCATTTGATAATACCGGTAAAGCACGGTAAGGAATCAGCTCAATCTGTTCTGCTTTAACGGTCTTAATTTTTAGTTGTCGTCGCTGCTGCAATCGGAAATTGAATAAACGATAGGTAACCAGCATTAGCAAGGCTGTAAAACCAAGCCAAAGTAACCTGTTCAGTAAAAATGCACCTTCAACAGGGAACAATTGTTGATTGCGCTGTAGATCAGTCCAGGTTCTGGTTTCGCCAAAAAAGGAGGCTAGCGCAAAAGGATCTAAAAGTAGGGGTAAAATATCTGGACTGCCAGCTTTCATTGTCGATGTAGCTAACAAAGGGGAATTGCCAAATATCGAAGCCAGCATATACAAAATGTAAATCAACACACCCATTACGTAGATTGCACGTACACTTTTGGTTAATATCGCCGTACAAAATAAGATTGCTGCTGAGAATAGTACATTGGGTAAGGCAAAAACTAATAGTGGCTGTAGAAAATAGCTGAGATGAAAACTACCTAACCGATCGGTATCAACAAAAAAAGTGCCTACATAAATCCCCAGGTCCACCAATACCAATAAACTAAAAACCGAAATGATCAGGCCTAAAAACCTGATCATAAAATAAGGAAGCTTTTTTATCGAAGTGGTAAAAACAACTGCTTCCATTTTGTACATACTATCCCTCAGCACCACATTGGCACTAAATAATGTACCCGAAAAGATAGAGAAAAGTGAAAGCAGAGCGATGATGTTGGTGATGACATAGGGCGAATTTTTATACACCCCATCAGAACCAAATCCACCCTGCACTACACAGAAATATCCCAGCATAAAAAACAAAAGAGCGGCCACTTTGAACGAGATCTGCCCGAAATGGTATTTCAGTTCAAATTTTAGTAAATCTATAATCATAACCTCGCCTCCGGATTTTGATTGGCAGAGCCAAATAATGAAGAAAAATATACCTCTTCCAAACCAGGGTAAACAGGTTCGAAACCTGGTGCAGGAATTTCATCTGCAAGTACGAATACATTTAACCTTCCCGATATAATTTTGGTAGAAATTACATTAAAAACCGACGAATATTGAACCAGATCTGACTTATCAATTATCTTTCGCCAGATTTTTCCATCTAATTTCCCGGTCAGTTCTGCAGGTTTGCCTTGTAAAATCAACTTTCCATTGGCCAGTACCGCCATTTCAGGACAAAGGTCATTTACGTCCTCCACAATGTGGGTAGACAAAATAACCACACGAGCAGCGCCGATCTCGCTCAGTAGATCATGAAAACGGTTTCGTTCCTGTGGGTCAAGACCTGCGGTGGGCTCGTCGACAATAATTAACTGCGGGTTACCCAATAAAGCCTGCGCAATGCCGAAACGCTGTCGCATACCACCGGAAAAAGTGCTGACAGACCTTTTTCTTACTTCAAATAAATTGGTCTGTTGCAAGAGTGAGGTCACCTGTTCTTTTCTTTCGTTTTTATGCTGCAGGCCTTTTAAAACAGCCAGGTGGTTTAACAGATCAAGCGCTGAAATTTTAGGATAAACGCCAAAATCCTGTGGCAAATAACCCAGTTTATTTCGCATTTCCTGGGGATTTTGCAGCACATCATTTCCATCAAAATGAACCTTACCGGCGTCTGGTAGCTGTAAGGTTGCAAGCGTACGCATAAGTGAAGATTTACCTGCCCCATTCGGTCCCAATAAACCAAACATGCCATTTGCAATGTTCAGCGTAACATCATCAAGGGCCTTTACCCCATTTTGATAAGATTTTGTAAGTTGCTGTATTTTAAGCCGTACCATTTTATTTTAAATAAGATGGAAGCAAATTATACCGATTAAACCGATCTGTTAAATTTAAGTGACGAAGGAAGCTGAAATGATGATGAAAGGAAAAAATAACCTGATATTCCTTTCGTCATGAAAAATGAACCTTTCGTCATCTATATTTTAAACAAACTGCAAAGTTTCTTAATTTTAAAGAATGGAAAAATTGGTCTGTGGGGACACAGACCACGGCGATGGAAAGATTAAAACAAAAAATATTATCGCATTGGTTCGTGTCTCCACGAACCGAAATAATAATACGAGTGTGGTATGTGAACTCACGGATACATTAAATACGAAATGCTCAATACAAAGAATTTAAAATTCAGTTATAAATACCAGGACTTTTTCATATTTATTGGCCTTTTGTTATGGATAGCCATATTTAACACTTACAGCTTAACCAACAATATTTGGTTAAGCTATGTCAGCTGCATTTTGGCTCTGGGTTTCTGCTTGCTCCCCGTATTTGTTTTTTCTTTTGCTAAAGCCAGATTAAAAAACAGGCTAAGCAAAAAACATTATGCTATTTATTGGGGTATTTGTTTCTTAATCGCACTTCCTCTGTTTACACTTATTGCATTTTACCTGCAAATCGTTAAGCTTGATGATGGTGTTTTTACTTTAACCGCTTTGGCAGCAGTAAGCCTCGAATTAATGCTGATTGCTAATCAATACTACCAAAACAAAGTACAGCACATTAAGTGGATCAAAAAAATCGGCCTGGAGAATGCCGTTCTCATTACCATCATTTTACTCGCAGCAACGATATCAGTAATGGCCGTTTCTAGTTTAGACAATCCAGTTTACCAAAGAAAGGGGTTCCGTTTGGTTGGTTTCGAATTTGACATTAAACTACTCTTGCTCAATTTTGGGACATTTTTAGGCTTCTTTTCACAATTCCTGATCATGTACTTATGTGGATACCTGCTTTTCCTGATCAATAGCCGTTTACTTGTATCTAAAATCCTTAAAGAGAAAGGTTTGTTCGTTTACCTTTTATCACTTTCAGCAACTGTTGCTGTTCTTTATCCACTATTGGCCCAATTGTTAATTTTGTTGCCAATAAACACGGTTTTTAGCCGGAGTATATTCGTAAATAATCCTTTCGAGCTTGAAAATGCATTTGGGGCCTTTGCCATTATGCTCATCAGTTTACCAGTAGTTTTGGCGTTGCAATGGGGGAAACAGAACAACAGGATCCTCTCTTTAGAAAAAGAAAAATCACAAACTGAACTCGATTTATTAAAACAACAGCTTAATCCACATTTTTTCTTTAATACGCTTAACAACCTTTATGCATTAAGCCTGCAAAAATCGGATAAAACACCAGAAAGTATTTTGCAATTATCAGAACTGATGCGTTATACCATTTACAAAGGACAGGAAAAAACAGTTAAACTTTCGCAGGAGCTGGATTATATTAATGATTACATTCAACTGCAGCAAATCCGTTTGCGCAAAACCTTACATTTCGAATTTGAAAAGCAGATTACAAACGATCAGATAGATATTGCCCCACTGCTGCTTATTGTATTTATCGAAAATGCATTTAAACATGGTATAGAACCAGCAGAAGATGCGGCTACTTTAAAACTGTCGTTAATCAGTAATGATACCACGCTTATTTTCAGTTGCGAGAACTCTTTCGATCCTGAAGAGGTAAACGAAATTAAAGGAATTGGGATTGATAATTTGAGAAAGAGACTCGAACTGATTTACCCCAGCCGTTATACATTGGAAATTACCACCATTGCTGATATATTTAAGGCGGAATTAAAACTCAAGCTAACATGAGCTTACGTTGCTTAGTAATAGATGATGAACCTCTTGCACACGGTGTAATTACTGAGTATGCAAAAGATATTCCTTTTATTTCAATTACAGGCCACTGCTACCGTGCTACAGAAGCCCTGGATTTTTTGAGTAAACAACAGATAGATTTAATTTTCTTAGATATCAGGATGCCAAAACTAAACGGTCTGGATTTTTTAAGAACGTTGCAACATAAACCACTTGTTATTATTACTTCAGCATACGAAGAATACGCTTTAGAAAGTTTTGATCTGGCCGTTTGCGATTACCTTTTAAAACCCTTCCGATTCGATCGTTTTTTAAAAGCCGTTAACCGGGCGCTGGAATTTTATAACCTCAAAAAACAAACAGGAATCCCTATTCAAGTTGAAAAAACAGAACCTAAAAACAATGGGCAGGTTTCGATTAAAGTAGATAAGAAATATATCCTGATTAAAATCGATGAAATCCAATATTTAGAGAGCCTGGGTAACTATGTGAAAGTCTGGAAAGACGGCATTTTTTTACTCACCCCACGAACATTGGGTAGTTTTGAAGATCAGTTGTCAATCGATTTCATCCGGATTCATAAATCTTTTATCCTCAATAAAAAATACGTCGATTACCTGGAAGGCAATACTTTTGTACTTAAAAATGGCCAGCAGGTACCCATCGGCAAAAATTTCAAAAGCATGATTAAGCAGCTGTTCGATATTTAAGATTAGCGACTAACCGATCTTTAACCAACCTGTAATACTCATCCTTTGTTTATGGGTAAGCAACACCTCGTGTGCCAGGTCTGAACTTTTAAAGAAAACACTTTTACCGTTATTGGGTGAGATATTCTGTTCCTCATCAACATGATAAATGCGCAGCTCTCCCCCATCTTCTATTTTCCAATCGCTATTCAGATACATAATCATCGAATATTGCCGGCTTCCATTGTTCTGAAACTGATCGATATGTTTTTTATAGAACGTACCCGATTCGTAAAGTGTATAATGAAACTCATAGCCAGTAATACCCGTATAACAGCTACGGTTTAAGTAGGCAACAAATTCGTCCATCAGATCGAAAAAATCATTTTCGTATTGGTTGTTATGCTTTTTGTCTAACCAGTAAATGATATCACTTCTGATCAGTTTATCCTGATTCACAACCAAATTATTACCCACACCAGCATTTAAAAGTTTTTTGTTTTCAAATAACCCGATCAGGTTATCTTTAAGGTGTGCTGCTAAAGAAATACTTAAAAAATTCTCGGCAATCCCCACTTTATCCTCGATAAAACTATCGATAAGGCAATCAAATATTTTTTTCAACAGATTGTATTAATCTTAAAACGATATGCCTAAGGTTCGTAAGGTAGTCTTAATTAATGGCTAAGATGTCATTTCTAAAATTTATATTTGAAACCCCAAAGCGCTAATTATGCAAACTATTTTCCCTGCCCAATACTCCACTTTATCAGCCGCTGCTTTAAAAGATTATTTAATTGAAACTTATCAGTTAGATCCATCCACAACATGCCGGTTACTCATCCGTAATGTAAGCGATACTTATATTCTGGAAAATCAGAATCAGAAATATATCTTCAAAATTTACCGCGATGCACACCGTAAACACAACGAAATTGAAGCTGAAGTAGAATTGCTTAATATTTTAAAGACAAATGGAAACTCAGTTTCCTACCCGATAACGGATGTGTTTGAGAAACAAATCCAACAGTTTAATGCCATAGAAGGAACAAGAAACGGTGTACTGTTTTCCTTTGCTGAAGGAAAAGTGATTTTAGATCTTGAAAATGCACAGCTTATTCAATTGGGGCAGGACATTGCCACTTTGCACAAAAGCACTTCTTCTATAAAACTGAATAACCCAAGACCGGTATTCAACTTTGAAACGACTTTATTTGAGCCTTTGCGCGATTTAAAACCTCATTTCACGGAAATGCCTGAAGAATTTGACTACCTAACCAACATTGCCGATAAGATTGTTAAAAAGTTCGAGGGATTTGATACTTCAAAGTTTAGCTACGGCTATTGCCATTATGATTTCTTTCCAAAGAATTTCCATTTTGATGAAGCGGGAAAAATTACCTTTTTTGATTTCGATTTTGCAGGGGAAGGCTACCTGATTAATGATTTGATGACTTTCCTTAACCATTATTTCTTCCATCAGCTTAATAAGCTAATCTCCAAAGAACAGGCTGATAAGGATTTCGAAACCTTTCTAAATGCTTATCAAAAAGTACGTCCTTTAACTGACGATGAATCAAAAGCCATTCCTTATCTGGGTATTACCTTCCATATTTTCTTTTTGAAGTTTTTTTACGACAATTACGATGATTGGTCGAATGCTTTTTTAACCCCTCGTTACACGAAACACCGCGTAACACTGATTAAAAAATGGGAAGAAATGTATTGTAACTTTTAGGCAATGCTGCCACAATCTCGTAATCCTTTTTTATCTTGTATGGCAATTCAAAATCAATAAGATGGATCAGAAAATAATTAGCCTGTACGATGAGTATACGCACAGTCAGGTAAGCAGAAAAGATTTTATGAGAAAACTGGCCGTCCTGGCTGGCAGCACAGCATTAGCCATGACTATTCTGCCGATGCTAGAGAATAATTATGCTGCTGCAGCAGATTTTAACACTGATGATATCGAAGTTAAAGATGTTACCTACGCTGGTGTTGATGGTGAAATGAAAGCTGTGCTGGCCAAACCAAAAGGCAAAAAGAACTTAGGCTGTGTACTGGTAATTCATGAAAACAGAGGTTTAAATCCACATATTATTGATGTAACCAAACGTGTTGCCGCCGAAGGTTTCCTGGCGCTTGGTGTTGATGCGCTTTCGCCACTTGGCGGAACACCAACAGATGAAGATAAGGGGCGCGAGCTGATAGGCAAATTAGATCCTGAAAAAAACTTACAGAATTATTTAAAAGGCCTGGAGTATTTACGCAATAGAAAAGACGGCAATGGTAAAGTAGGCTGTGTGGGCTTTTGTTGGGGCGGTGGAATGGCCAATAAATTAGCGGTAAACGATCCTAAATTACAGGCGGCTGTGGCATATTACGGCGCACAGGCCAATGTAGCAGATGTTCCTAAAATTAAAGCGAGTTTAATGCTGCATTATGGCGGCCTGGATGAACGCATTAATGCCGGAATTCCAGCTTATGAGCAAGCTTTAAAAGAAAATAAAATTGATTACAAAATTTACATTTACGATGGTGTAAACCATGCCTTTAACAACAATACTTCACCTACCAGATATAACGAAGCTGCCGCAAAACTAGCCTGGAGCAGAACAATTGAT
Organism: Pedobacter alluvionis; assembly: GCF_003664035.1. GTDB lineage: Bacteria > Bacteroidota > Bacteroidia > Sphingobacteriales > Sphingobacteriaceae > Pedobacter > Pedobacter alluvionis. The sequence continues at coordinate 1,121,333 of NZ_RCCK01000010.1, read as the reverse complement.
TTGTTTAAACAGAAATTGGCGGTGTTGACGCGGTAATAATAATTTCTATCATAAGATCGTCATTGCGAGAAGGCTTTTTCAGCCGACGAAGCAATCTTAATGCGACAGTTCAATTATCCAGCGTTGTAAGATTGCTTCGTCGTTCCTCCTCGCAATGACGATTTCTTGCGATAGTGATAATTAATCGGCAAGACACTTCTAAGCTGCGCTCAGATGTCTTAGGTGGCAAAAACCGGCCTAAAACAAATCCGTTTTCAACATAGTCTTCAAAATATTCGATTGCACATCGAAATTATTGAGGTGGTTCAGGAAATTAATATCAGATATTTTATGGTAACTATCTTCTAATAAATTAACAACCTCGTGTGGAATGGCAGTTTTTAAAACCGCAGCGTTACTTTTCAGTTTATCGTTTTTATATTGAAGTTCCTGTATAATCCGTTCCCGTTCTGAAAGGTTATTGGACATATCCAAATCTTTAAAAATGGTTAAATCGCAAAACAAGAACAGGTTTCTGCTTGGGAAAAACAGGTAATAATTGTCAATATCTAAAAATTTATATACTTCTATAACCAGCTCACCTGATTTTAAACCAATGTAAAATTCAGTCCGAAAATCGTATTTACACAATTTACCCATCAGTTTTTTCTCGATGGTTGCATACACATTGGTATATACTTGTTTATCCTGAAAATCAATCAGTTTAGCAAATTGATCCGTAGTGAGATCGAAATAAAAATCGTTGGCGTATTTAGAACTAAAAACGTTGATATTTTTAGAAAATGGGAAATCGGAACTGAGTTCAGACAATACACTGAACAGCTTCCGCAACGATAAGTTAATTTTAAGTGACTGTTTCTGTTTATCCTGCTGAAAACTTTTCTGATCAACGAGCGTGCTTGCCATTCGATCGATCAGTTCTTCGTTCAGGTCAATTTCATCGTAGATGAGCGATACATTTTTCTCATTGCTCTTTTTAATCTTTTTGAGCAGTTCGACTACACTATCGGTAAATTGAAGATGGAAAAGATCTAATTTTTCGATCTCCAGCTCTTCATTATTAGCAAAAAGCTGATGAATAACCTGACTACGTAAGTAAATTTTATAAATCACCTCATCATCAAAAAACACAGAGAGCAACTGTAAACGGTTGATCTCTGCGCTTGATTTTTTGAGAATATTTAAACGGTATTCATCCATATTTTCATTAATTCACCCTCGTTACGTTCTTTTTCAACTCTGCTTCCAGGGTTTTAAGTTCGCCATCTAACACACGTCTGCTTTGTGCACCTGCTTCATGAATCTGTTTCACCTCATTAAGCGTTTCAATCAACGATGAAGTGGTTAGTTTCAAGGTTTCCAAAGATACCACAGTTTTTTCATTCTCTTTGGCTACGTCAATACTGTTTTGTTTCAGCATCTCCGCATTTTTCTGTAAGATGGTATTGGTGGTATCCGAAATTTTCTTTTGCATCTCTACATTGGCCTTTTGCCTTTGTAATGCAACAGCAATCGTTAATTGATTTTTCCAAACCGGAATGGTTGTCGAAACAATCGATTGTGCTTTTTCTGCAATTGAAGTATTGTTGTTTTGCACCACACGGATCTGCGCCAAAGATTGTAACATAATGAATCGCACGATCTTCATATCAGCCAGTCTTTTGTCCAAACGGCTAATAAAATCCCTTAAATCGGCAATTTCATAATCCTGATAATCTGCCGGCCGACCTTCCATTTCGGCTAATTTAATGCTCAGATCGTTGTATTTTAATTGTCCGGCGATAATCAGTTCTTCCATCTGGTGGATGTAACCAACATTGCTATCGAACATGGTTTGCAGCGAACTGTTGTCTTTAATTGAATTTAACCTTCCAGCTTTAATCTTGTTGGTAATTTTATCGATATTATTTACCACCACATCATATTTCTGAAAAAGTTTCTTCACGTCAACCACTAAACTTTTTAAGAACGGGATTTTAGAGATGAAACTCTTAAAGCCACTCTGTTCCAATTCAGAAACATCAATATAATTCAGTTCAGTTAGCAGTTCGTTAATTAAACCGCCAACTTCGCCACTATTGTAGGTACGTACAGACGATAAAAACTCGTTACTGTATTTCTCCATTGAATTTTGGGCATCGCTTCCGTAATTCAGGATAGAATTTACATCTGATGGTTCTAAAGATTTTCCAATCTCCTGGTATTTTGCTGTTTCCTCGGTTGTTATTTTTTCGAGGTCAACATTTCCGTCCTTGTCCAGTTTAACCGGAGTAAGGGCTTGGGTAACGTTTGGGTTGGTTTCCATAGTTTGATTAATTACCAGCTTTATGGCTTATAAATAGTTTTGAGTTACGGTTTTAACGGTATCTTCCAGTTTTTTATCTTTGGTTGGTTCGCCAATGGCATTAAATTTCCATTCGTCGTTTTTCTTGTAAAAAACACCCATTACCATCGATACGTGACCTGCAAAATTTGCTCCGTTAGCAATATCGAATTTAGCAAAAACCTCGTTAACACGTTTTGTTGTTCCTTCATAAATGCGAATGGAAGCAAAAGGAATTGTGCCAAAATCGTGACCTCTAAAACTGTTCAATACAAAGGCAACATAGTTTACATTCGCATCCAACTGTGAAAAATCAAGAGTGATGATCTCGTTATCTAAACCATCATCGCCACCCATATCGCCAGTTAAATCATCTCCGCTGTGTTTTACAGAACCGTTTTTAGATTTTAGGTTACCGAAATAAACTACCTCTAAAAGTTGTTTATTTTCGTTGTATAATGCACAACTTCCATCTAAATCTACAGCTTCTTTTGATGATCCGAAACCGAAAAGGCCTTTCTTTTCAATAGCGCCCCAGTTAATACCTACACAAACATTCTGAAGTTTGCTGCCATTGCTTTTTTCCAGACTGATGCGCTGTCCTTTTTGAAGATTAATTGCCATAATATTATTGATATTTATTTAAATAATCCTGTAAACCACCTTTCATGCCCACGCCAACGGCTTCAAATTTCCATTTGCCTTCACGTTTGTAAATTCTTCCAAATTCTACGGCTGTTTCGATAGAGAAATCTTCTTCTAATTCATATTTTAAGATCACTTCATTGGTTACCGCATCAAAAATTCGGATGAAAGAATTTCTAACCTGACCAAAATTCTGTCTTCTGTTGTCAGCATCGTGAATGGTTACCACAATACAGATCTCGCTTACTTTAGCATCAGCTTTGGTTAAATCAATTTTAATCTGCTCATCGTCGCCATCGCCATCGCCGGTTAAGTTATCACCTGTATGTTCTACGGAACCATCCGGAGAAACCAAATTATTGTAGAATACAAAGTTTTCGTCTGAAATTAGTTTTTTCTGATCGTTTAGTAAAAAAATTGAAGCATCTAAATCGAATGCAGAACCTGTTGAAGAGCTGTTGGTATCCCAACCTAAACCTATTGTAAATTTAGGTGCATCGATATTTTCTCTTTGCCCCTTTTGCAAATTAATAGCCATATTTAAATTAATTTATAATTATTGTTTTTGATATAGTCTTTTATAAGATGTAAATTTTTCGAATACGCCTCTATGGTATGGTAGTTATTCCCCAAAGATAGATCGTAAAGCTGATTGATAAAATCGGTACTCCGGCGTTCTAAAAAAATGGTAAAACTGCTCGAAGTAGTATTTAAAATGTATTTCACAATACGGGTATTGAAACAAAAATTTCCACCATCGATAATTTCTTCCAGGTCGAAAATAGATTTGATCTGATGGTAATTCAGAAAGTTCTCTACATTGGGATGGATATTTTTATTCACCAGTTCGGCAAAATAAAGCATGTGCATTTCGTTATTTAAACCATATTCTTTTGCCATTTTTAAGATCATGCGTTCATGGCTTCCCGTAATCCTGATATCATCCAGAAACAAAAGTGTTTTGCCCACCAGAAAATCTTTATCAATATGAAACGAATCGTTACCGATTAGCGAAAGCCTTTCTTCAGCACTTAGTTCGCCGTAATCTTCTTTGTAGGTAATGGTTCTATGCACTTTGGTTTCCTCTACCGCTAAACTGCCATTTTCTACCAGCCAACGGTTAAGCTGGCTAACGAAATAGTTTTTCATGGCAAAAGTTGCTGTAGGAATAAAACTATAAGGACTGGAAATGACCACAATCTGATCGGTGATTAGATTATCGGCCAGGTAATACCTGATAAAACCATCAGCGAGGTCTTTCCCGAAAGATCGGGCAACAAGGTCATCGCCAAACTTAAAGCGACTATAATCGTCGGCACTAAAGCCAAAATCGGCTGTATTGTCTATTTTATGAAGTGAGAAATTATACGGTATCATAGAGTAGGTTTGAGATAGATAAATTGTTTGAATTGATCAGCATACTGTTAATTCCCATTGCTTCTGCTCCGCGAACATCGGCATGGGGGTTATCTCCAACATGGATGACATCTGTTAACAATAATTCGGGGTGTTTTGTTCTGTCGATGCGATCTAACATTAACTGAAAAAAACCTGTACTGGGTTTCGACATTCGCACTTCATCAGAATAAAGCTGAAAATCGATAAACCGACCAATACCTAGATGTTCAATTACTTTTTTTAAGGTTTTACCTTTAATAAAACCCGTGTTACTCAATATATTGGTAGAGCTTTTGCCCGATTCTTTAATTTTTGCCAGTACATCCAAACAATCACCACAGTAAAGCTTTGGCATGTGTGCAAATACGATCTGCTCCATGTCATGATCGAGTACTTTAAGGTCTACATCATTAAAGTTGAAATCGTAGTCATTGATCATACTGATAATCATTAAATACATTTCTTCAGCATCAACATTTTTACCAGCTTTTTCATTAATGGCGTTTACCATTAAATCTACCTGACGGAAAGTGATGGCAATTTCATCAATGCTTTTATGCTTGCCATTAAAATTCCTAAAAAAATACTGTACCCGTTCCTGCTTGTATGTTGGATTAGATTTAATCAACGTTAACCAAAGATCGAATGAGTAATGTTTGTAAAAAGCCATTGCACCTTGTTTACTAATCTGTTAATAGATTCTAATATTACAAATTTGATTGTATAATCAGAAACGGTTGATTGTAAGATTTATGACAGATAAGCCTTAAGACTTATCCAATACTTCTTCGGCTTCTTCAGAAATAACAATGTCGCTTTTGTGTTTTTTAGGATAGTTGAACAAAACAGAGGTTAATACCGGTATGATGAAAATCGCTACGGTAAAAATAGACACAAAAAGATCTGTTTTTTCTCCTTCAATAACGTGAGAAATTGGCGACCCGGGATAAAAATGCGTAAATAATGAGGAGGTAAGCTTAATACCCAAAACACCAATTACGATAAAAGCCACCGTTTCTAAAAAGGTAAATTTTTCCATTAATTTTACAAAAGCCTGCGCCACAAAACGCATGGCCAAAATCCCGATAAAAACGCCGATATAGATTAACCAGATATGATCGGTAAAGGCTACCGCAGCAAAAACGTTATCAATAGAGAAGGCTAAATCCATTACTTCTACCAAAGCAACTGTTGCCCAAAAGGTACCTACTAAACCAACAGTCGATTTATAAATCCAGCTTTTGCTTTTATCTACTTCCTCTTCTTCCTCATTCTTTTTACTGTTCTTTTTTCTAAAATAATCGAAAGCAAGGTATAACAGGTATAAACCGCCAAGTGGTTTTAACCACCAGATTTTAACCAACCATGCTGCCAGGAATAAACAAATACCCCTGAAAACATAAGCACCGATAATGCCGTATTTTAAAGCCTTTTCTCTTTGCGATTTTGGCAAATCCATTACCATCGTTGCCAAAACAGCAGCATTATCTACCGATAGCAAGCTTTCGATCACAATTAAATTTAAAATAATTAATAATCCGGCCTGTATATCATCACCTAAAATTGTATGCAAAAAATCCATTGAACGAGTGTGTATGTTTAAATTAAAGTTTTAGTTGACAGCAAAGAAACAAAATTTTATCAATCTCAATGCTTCAATCTTTTTTATTTATTTGTATCGTTTCACTGATTAGATAATTAATCAATAAAACTGTTACGTAACAGGGCTGAAATTTTTTAATGGGTTTACGACAAATTTCACAACCTCTCGTCACCCTGAATTTATTTTATTAGCAGTTTTTATTGTTTTAAAGGTCTAATAGCTACTTCGTGGTCAGGGTCTTTCTTGCTAAAAAGATGCTGAAACAAGTTCAGCAGGACGATGAGGTGAGATAAAAATGAATTTGTCATGCCTCCTTTATCAATTCGTAGTTAGCTGATAAATAGCACCTTTTTCTCCTGCCAGAAGAATTTGTTTACCTTTTTTGGCTTTTTGAACAGCATTAAAATTTTGATCTGAAATGTGTTTCCAGTTCTGACCACCATCTGTAGAAATATCTGTGCCTGAAGTACCGGTTGCAATCAAGGTTTTAGCATTAATATAAGTTACGGCCGATCGGAAGCCTGAAACAGGCGAAACTGGCTTTTTCCAGGTTTTGCCTCCGTCATTCGTTAAAAGCACATTATTCGAATTTTCTTTGTCTTTTAAGTAATTACCGCCGACGGTTACACCTGTTCTTTCGTTTAAAAAATCGATAGAGAAAGGACCGGTACTTCCCTCGCCCTGTAAAATAGGGCATTTAAATACCTGCCAGGTTTGGCCATAATCAGGAGAAAAGTAAATGTTAGCGACTGTACCACCAGTTGCAATCCAGGTTTTACCTCCAGGCAATGTTTTAATGGTTGTTCCGCTGGCTGCGAAACCGGCTTCTCCCTTGGTTAATTTAGTTCTGAGGTTTGCAGATATATCCTGCCAGGTTTTACCTGCATCTACGGTTTTAAGCAACTGCATTTTATCATTAATAGGGTCGCCGAAAATGATTCCTTTATTTTTATCCCAGAAACTCAAACCATCTAAAAATATTGCTGAATCTATATTTTTATAATTTTCTGTCCAGGTTTCGCCACCATCAATGGTTTTCAGAATATAGGCCGGCGAGGCAATGCCCACAATAATCGCCTGTTTATCGTTGAAAGCTTCGATATCCCTGAAATCGATTTTTTCATAACCTTTGGGTTTTACCCAGGTCCAGGTTTTGCCGCCATCAGTGGTTTTACCTACTGATCCATTACTGCCGCTCACCCAGACAACCTGATCTGATACGACACTTAATCCGCGTAAACTGGTTTTGGTATGCTCATTTAAGGGTTTTATCGAATACGACTGCGCAGCGCAAAAAAAAGGTGCCAATAAAAGGCACCATATTAATTTCTTCATCTGTTCTTATTTTACCCGTCTAAAAGTTTCCGATCTTCCTAAAAGTGAGATACCCACATATCCGCGGATATTTAACACATCGTTACTCTTTAAAGACATGTTACAGCTATATGTTTTGCCACTTTTGGGATCATAAATTGTTCCATCTGTCCATTTGCCATCATCATAAACAAAATCTTTTAATATTTCCAGATTTAATAAGGCACGTTTCTTCAGATTGGCATCAGGGTTGTTAACATCCAATTTAGGCTTACCATTGATGTTTGGCTCCTTTATCCAGGCCAGTTTCCCATAAAATTTATCGCCTTTTTTGTAGATTTCTATTTGCCCTTCACCCGATGGATTAAGCCATTTGCCTACAATAGCATCTTTGTTTTGTGCAAATGCAGAAAACGATACTGCAACAAAAAGCAGCATTAAAAATGGGAACTTTCTCATATTTTTTATTTCTAGTTAGTTTTTAAAGATAATGAATTACACCTTATATCGAAACACCAAATAAAGAGAAAATTATGAAAAATTTTAAAAAATTTAAAATTTACTTTGAAACGATTGGCAGATACTTAGCGCGATAGGCATAAAAGAGGAATAAATTAAATATAAGCATCACGCCAACCATAGGTAAATCTTTCGGACCTAAAAATGCATGGTAAAGAAAAATATTTAAGGTAACCGGGAAAATAACCAATGCGGCCAAAGGTGCTGTACGGCCGATAAGCAATAGTATACCACCAACCAATTCGGTTATTTTGATCAATGGAAAAAGGTACACAGATGCCATTAAGCCAGTCATAAAACTAGTTTGTGCCGCTGTCATTTCAGGAGCCTTGGGCATTAAATTAAGAAAATAGCTTACAGAAGCAAAAAGATACATGGCGGCTAAAAGCACGCGTACAATAATAACTGCGATTTTCATATTTGATTAATTTTGGTTTCTATAGTTAAAAATAATAAAATTTATTGGTTCATTATTTGTTCATTAGTCATTTGTTTATTGGTACATGGAGATAATAATAAGTCAATATGTTTTGGTTGATGGTTAATACACAATAACCTATTAACAATGAGCCATTGACTATTTATATTGTTTTTTTCCCATCTAGGATGATTAATTTATCACCTGGGCGGATTCGAAAGGAGTAAACAGTACGTTTTGCTGTCATTCTGAGGGATAATTTATTGTATAAAAGTCAATATGAATGACAGGGAATTTTAACGAATTAATAGTGCGTGAAGAATCGTCTTTGCGAGAAGGCTTTTTCAGCCGACGAAGCAATCTTACAACGATCGCTAATAGCGTGCGCTTTAAGATTGCTTCGTGCCTCGCAATGACGACCATTCTATTGGAGTCTGTCAATGGTAGCGCAGCGAAGAATCGTTCACCTATGAAAAACTGACCTTAAAAACTTTTTTAATAAAGATTCTTCATTGCATTCAGAATGACAAATTCCACAAACTGGCCTCATCCTTAACTTGTTTCAAGATCTAACCAGCCTTTTAAATACTTACACAGGTTCAGCATGATGTTATGATCAAATTTTTGTTAATTTGATATCCATCCAATGCACCCAGTTTTTGCCATCAAATTGCTCCCAGATCCCTTCGATGGTATTGGCTTTAAAATTCCCTTTAAACCTTTCTTTATCCGCAAATATTAAAATGATATCATCGTAAATTTTAAGGGTAGATATCGAAATATTACCTGCATTATCGAAAGACTGCGACCTGAAAACATCCTCCATATCGTCGTAATGTGTAATTTCTAACGATCTTACCTTTTTATCGCCGAACATAACATCTACCTGATGTGTTAAGAAAAAGCCACCATCAACCCACTCGTAGATATCTGTTCCGGCAACTACATCACCCGATTTTGTTAAACCTTCTGTTTTCCATTTACCGATATATGGATTTAATAAGTTAAGCCTGTTGTTTTTCATAAATTTAATTAAAAATCAATTTTATATAGCTGGCTATAAATATTCTTTAATTGATGTACGTGTCGTTGTGTATGATAGATCACAAAATAAACAGCTTCCAAACGGGTAAGAAAACCATAACCGGGCAGTTCATAAGCGCTACAGGTTTTAGTTAAATCCAGGTTTCCCGCCGCTTCCGATATCCCCACCCTGATCTGCCTTAAATTTTCCAATAATTCAGACGGGTTGTAGGCTCTATTTTCAGGATAAATCTCTTTAGGCGAATCGTACTTCACATCAAAATTCAAAAATTCCTTTTTAATTTGCGCTACCATAAAATCGGCTGGTTTATCTGTTTCCCTTACAGGGCCATTAATAACCTGTAAAAAGCCCGAATTCGACAAAACAAGGTGCTCAGCCAATTGACCTGCGGTCCAGCTGCCTTCAAAAGGTACTTTATTCACCAATGAGGTATCAAATTTTGAGAAAGCGTTTTCCAGTGCCAATAAGGTTTCGTTGGCTTCATTAATTACTTTTTCCATAACTTACATATAATTCATTCCTGGATAGCCCAATAACCTACGCCACAAGGCAATTTGTCCGATGCAGTTCGCATCCCGATAGGTGCTGAAACTGATCATTTCGAAAAGGGTAATTTCCATTCCGGGTATGTTGAGCTTCTCTTCCAGTTTTTCATCCGTAGCCTGGGTTAAAGCTTCCTGCAGCTTTGGAGAAATGTCTTTCCAATCTTTTATAAAATCTGCAAGCGGCGGATAAACCGCATCATCGATAATGCCCTTGTTATTGGCAAAAAGTTCGTCGGTGATGGATGGAAGATCGATACCTAACGATTTAGCCAGAAAATACCGTCCTTGCACCATACTACCAGTAATCCATGCAATATGGTTTGCCTTTGTATCTAATCTTTTTTGCGCATCTTTTTGGTCTATCCCATCTAAAGCCCTCAATAAAAAATCTGTTTGCATTTCGTACAATACAATTATACCGTACATTCTGCTACTGGTTGGTTTGCTTTTCATATTATTTTATCAGGTGGTTAGTATATGAATAAAGTTATGGCTTAATATTGATGCCTACCCTTGCCGTAAAAGTCAATATTAAGGGGCATTTCAGACAATTTTTATATATTTATGATACCTAAATTTTTAACCAAATGATACAAATAGGTGTTTTAATGCCCCAAAACTTCAGATTATTAAGCGTAGCAGCTATTTTAGATGTTTTTGATACCGTAAATGGCTTTTATCGCAAAGATGAGCTCGAAACGCCTTTTAATATCAGTTTAATCACCTCGGATGATAAAAATTATAACTTTAGCGAACATCCCTGTATCCCCTTGCAAAAAGCTTCCGATGTTGATCTTATTTTGATCCCATCTTTTGCCACCAATGATATTAAGGAATGTATTTCGGCCAATAAAAGTTATATCCCATGGTTGAGCAAACAGTACTACTCTGGGGCAGAAATCGCAACTTTTTGTACTGGTGCATTTTTACTGGCTGCGTCTGGATTGTTGGATGGCAAAGCGGCGACCACACATGTTGATGCCTGTTCTGCTTTTTCTATGGCATTTCCTTTAGTGCATTTAAAGGCAGAAAAAACGGTAACACAAGACGGCAGGTTATTTACAAGCGGTGGTGCCACCTCTACCTTTCATTTATTGTTACACCTGCTACAGCTTCATTGCGGAAAAGATATGGCTGTTAAGGTGGCGAAGATTTTTGCGATCGATATGGACCGCGTAAACCAATTATACTTTAGCACCTTCCAGCCTATTCGTCATCACAATGATAATATTGTTGCTTCTGCACAAGAAAAAATCGAGAATAATTATCAGGATGTGGCTACTATTGAGGAGATGATTAAAGATATTCCTTCCAGTAGAAGAAATATTGTACGCCGTTTTAAGCAGGTGATTGGGATTACCCCTATTGAGTATCTGCAACAAACCCGTATCGAAGCCGCTAAAAAATTACTGGAGCAAACCGCACAGCAAATGACGGAGGTGATTTATAATTCAGGTTACAACGATCCAAAAGCCTTTAGAAAAGTGTTTAGAAAATCAGTAGGGATGACCCCAACCCAATACCGCGATAAATTTCAGCCCAGATAAATCATCAATATTAGGTATGTAGACAGGTAAACTAGCGCAATAAAAAAACTAAATAAATAGTTTTCAACATTAAAAATCAACTATGTTAGTAATTATTTTAAAATAAATGCGGTATCCTCTCCTATTTGAGATAACTTAACTTTATAATTACACTAACCAAATATCTATATATGAACACATTCCTTTTAATCACAGCCGTATTTTATATTATCTCTTTTGGATCAATATTGTACTGTTATTATTCCGCTGAGCAGATTCCCAGCGATGATGAAAAATTCTAATCAGTTCTTTTCCCGTCATCAAAATTAACGTCTCTTTTCAAGTCAAAATATTTAATCTTTTTTCTGGTTTCGGATTAGCGATTTTACCGAAAAATATTTAGTTAAAATACAAACGAAAGCCCATAATCGACTATTGTTAACGGTAATTATTGTTTAGAAAAAGCCTGTTGATATTTCAATGGAGTTTTACCCGTTATTTCCCTAAAGTATTTGTGGAAACTGGTAAAATTATAAAATCCGCAGTCGTAACAGACTTCTTTCACAGTAAGATCATTTTCAATCAATAATTTACAGGCCTGCCCTACTCTAATCTCATTCAGAAACTGTGTATACGTCTTTCTGCTTTTAGTTTTAAAGAATTTACAGAATGAATTGGGGCTAATTTTTGCTACCGCAGCAATTTCCTTTAATTCAATTTTATTCTTGTAATTGCTAATGGTATAGTTATAAATAGATTGGATCCTATCTTTCTCGTTCTCCAAAAAGTTTGGTTTAAAACCTAGCGAAACCAATGTGCTTTTTTCTTCGCAATTGGCTATTTCTGTTAATACCTCGAGTATTTTTATGATCCGCATTGTACCTGTTGATTCGATAATCTGCGGCATCAAACCGGCAATTTTTTCTTTAGAAATTCCTTGTAACTGAATTCCTTGTGTGGATTGAAGTAAAACTTTTTTAAGTTCCTGATTTTCGGGAAGATCGAGAAAATCTTTACCCAAAAAATCTTCCTTAAAATGAATCGCATAAACGTCTACCGGTTCGCAAGCCTTTTCATCAAAAAATTCCGGGTCAAAGCGCCAATAATGTGGCAAATTGCTCCCCAGCAAAACCACATCGCCGTCTTTAAAATTTTTAATGCTATCGCCAATAAACTGCGTACCTCTGCCTTTTTTAACGTAGATTAGTTCTAAAGCAGAATGGTAATGCCAACGGTTGTTGATATCGGGCAAAACATCCCTTCGAGCGCTAAAAGAATCTACTGAATTGGTAGCTACATTAAGTAAATGCGGTTTCATAAAATTTAAAAAAAATCAATCTAATATGCAAAATTATTTTGCAATGTAAAAAACAGAGCCAATATCATTTAACAATTAGATCATAAAGTTAAATTTTTATTAATACTTATCGGTTTAATTTGTAATACAGTAACTAACCAAAAAGAACAAGCTTAAACCATTATAACCAAACAAAACATGAGCCACACACCATCAACGAACTTTCAGGTATCTGACACGCCAAAAAATGGCAAAGCATACTTATTCCCATTAATTTTGGTCACCAGTCTTTTTTTCTTCTGGGGTTTTGTCCACAATCTCGATCCGGTATTAATTCCGCATTTACGTAAAGCTTTTCAGCTAAACGTTTTCGAATCTACCCTGGTCGATTCATCTGTTTTTATCGCTTATTTTTTATTGGCGCTACCCGCAGGTTACATTATGCGTAAGTACGGTTATAAAAGCGGGATAATATTAGGCCTTGTTTTATTTGCTATCGGCTGTTTATTATTTATACCCGCCGCCAATACCGCACAATACATCTTTTTCCTGGGTGCACTTTTTATTATCGCCTGTGGTTTAACCTTTTTAGAAACAGCTGCAAACCCTTATGTTACCGTGTTAGGCCCGCCAGAAACAGCTACCCAGCGTTTAAATTTCTCTCAGTCATTTAATGGTTTAGCTGCATTTTTAGCGCCAGTACTTGGTGGTAAATTTATTTTTACCGAAGTAAAATATACCGATGCGCAATTGGCGAAAATGTTGCCCTTAGAAAAACAGGCTTATATACTCGAAGAGGCATCGACGGTAAAAGCGCCATATCTAATTTTAGGCATCCTGATTATTGTAGTCGCTATCCTGTTTATTTTTACCAAGCTGCCCGATATCAAAGAAGAAGAAAATGCACAGGAAAAAAGTAGTTTTTCACATGTGTTAGGCCATAGCCATTTGCGTTGGGCCATTATCGGTCAGTTTTTTTATGTGGGTGCACAGGTTTGCGTATTGAGTTTATTCATCAGTTTTGTTACCTCATCGGCAGGTATCAGTCAGGATGCAGCAAAATGGTATGCTGGTGCTGCAGGCCTGGCTTTTATGATTGGCAGGTTCGCCGGAACCTTCTTTATGAGATACGTAGCTGCCCATAAACTATTGATGCTTTATGCCTTAATCAGTGCTGTACTTACTCTTGTGTCTATTTTTGCAAGTGGAATGGTTACCGTTTATGCTTTAATCGGTGTCTCTTTCTTTATGTCGATCATGTTCCCAACCATATTCTCTTTGGGTATAGCAGGTTTGGGTAAAGACACAAAACTGGGCTCATCGTTAATTGTGATGTCTATTGTTGGTGGCGCCTTTTTACCGCCGATATTAGGTTTGATATCAGATGCCACACATAATATACAATATGGCTATTTGGTACCATTTGTATGCTTTTTAGTGGTTTTCTACTTCGGCTGGAAAGGATGGAAACCCAATCATATTGAAAAAGAAATTAGTTTAGAAGTATAAAATTGACAATGAAAAATTTAGTCATCAAGATTAACAATGCTGATAATGTTTTGGTTGCGTTACAGGATTTACCTCAGGACACCAAAATAGTGCATGAAGGAAATACCTACGTTACTGTTGATGAAATCCCTGCCAAGCATAAATTTTTTATGCAGGATATGAAAGCAGGCGATGAGGTAATGATGTACGGCGTTTTGGTTGGAAAGGTACAATTTGAGGTAAAGGCTGGTATGCGGATGAATGTGGAGAATACCAAACATGCTGCAGAGCCATTTGCCTATCGTAATGTTAATTACAAATGGGAAGCGCCCGATGTAAGTAAATATGCCAACCGCAGTTTTAATGGTTATCACCGTAAAAATGGCGAAGTGGGTACCGCTAATTATTGGTTATTTATCCCGACTGTATTTTGCGAAAACAGAAATCTGGATATTATTAAAGAATCGCTTTATAGTGAATTGGGTTATGCCGTAGATGATAAATATAAATCTTACACCCACAAACTGGTTCAGGCCTATGAAAACGGAGAAGACATTAATCATATTAGTTTTGAACCTAAAGTAGATAAAGCCAGCCGCACCTTTAAAAATGTAGATGGAATTAAATTCCTCACACACAATGGGGGGTGTGGCGGAACGCGACAGGACTCGGATACGCTGAGCAAATTGTTGGCTGCTTATGCCCATCACCCCAACGTGGCCGGTATAACGGTTTTAAGCTTGGGCTGCCAGCACTTGCAGGTAGAAGATTTTAAACGCGACCTGTTTGCCCTTGATCCTGATTTTGATAAACCACTTTTAATTTTCGAGCAGCAAAAAGCACAAAGCGAAGAGCAATTGATCCAAAATGCCATCCGCGATACCTTTGAAGGATTGATGTTCATTAATAAACAAGAGCGTGCGACGGCGCCGTTAAGCAAGATGTGTGTGGGCGTGAAATGTGGCGGTAGTGATGGCTTTAGCGGCATTTCAGCAAATCCTGCGGTTGGTTACTGTGCCGATTTATTGGTAGCCTTAGGTGCAAAGGTTCTATTGGCAGAGTTCCCCGAACTTTGTGGTGTAGAGCAGGAAATGATCGATAGATCAATTGATCAGCCAACTGCCGAAAAATTTATTCGTTTAATGACAGAGTATGATGATTTAGCACATAAAGTGGGTTCGGGTTTTTACATGAATCCTTCTCCGGGCAACATTAAGGATGGTTTAATTACTGATGCGATTAAGTCGGCTGGTGCTGCGCGTAAAGCCGGCTCCGCTCCTGTGGTAGATGTTTTAGACTATACCGAACCTGCCACTAAACCAGGCTTAAGCCTGGTATGTACACCAGGAAATGATGTTGAAGCGACTACAGGTAAAGCTGCTGCCGGCGCAACCTTAATTTTATTTACTACAGGGTTAGGCACACCAACAGGAAATCCGGTTTGTCCAACCATTAAAGTAGCCACCAATTCAATCCTGGCTAAACGCATGAGTGATATTATCGATATCGATACCGGACCAGTAATTAATGGTGAAAAAACCATTAATGAAATGGGCGAAGATATATTAGAATACTGTATTAAAGTGGCCAGTGGCGAAGAAATCCCAAAAGCTGTACAGCTTAACCAGGATGACTTTATCCCATGGAAAAGAGGTGTAAGCCTTTAACAATGGAAGATAGAGAAGGTAAAATGGAAGATGCCTGGGATAGATCCCAATAGGAAATTCGTCATTATCGCGAAAGTGGGGAGCTTAAAATACCCATTATTAAACATTGGGTTCCCGGCAAATAATAATGGCAGAATCCCAAAGCCGAACGTCATTTCGACTGAAGCGCAGCGAAATGGAGAAATCTTTGAACTATGATTATTGAAAGTTCAAAGATTTTGCTTCGCATAGTCTTCGGGTACTACACTAAGGTTGAAATGACGAGCCTACGAACAAGAACTACTATTCTAACTCCTTTGTTTTTTCAAACAGTAGCTTTCTGGAACGACATATACTTTCAACTTAACGCAAAGCGCTTTGGGTACTTTGGCACTCCAAAATGCGCCAGCATTCTTGAGCACAAATAAAAACAAACTGATCTGCCAAAAACTACCAACTCCTCGGTCTGTGTTCCCACAGACCGAAATAGAATAAATTCAGAATGACGATTAAGAAAGAGTTTTATTAAAATTAGGAAATGAGTGGCTTGTGGTTCTTGGCAGTTTACAGCCCCGCTTTCGCTTATAGTCCTCGCTGCGCTGCGGGCTATTCCGCTCAATCAGGTTTAATCAACAAGGGTTCTTCACCCTGCAGCCCCAAAAATGAAATGCTGTTTTGCCCAACTAGCCCCGGTTGAAGTGTTACCCTGCAGCGACGAGGCACGAGGAAGCGAAGCGTAAAAACGGAAAACGGGAAGATACTTCTTCTTTTGCAGAGGGATTGCGCTCCAAATGAAAGATCATTAAACTACCACCGAAAGCGTGAATTTTTCCATCGCCATGGTTCGTGTCCCCACCAATGTTATTAACCAACTCCTCGGTCTGTGTCTCCACAGACCGAAATAAAATATGTTTTAATGTTCAGTAAGGATACAGGACACGGATTAAAAAACAACCTAATATTAAACAACCGAAAAGCAAGAGCCAGAAAAACATTTATGCCTGTTTATTTGTCTTTTACAAAAGTTTGAAACAGTAACATCTAAATCTCTTTTAGCCATTTGAATTCACAATACACCATTTACCTCTTTATCGGAATAGCGTTTCTCTGTATCGTGGTATTGGGCATTATTATCCGTTATCGGAATAAAAAAATGCAACAGGAAGTTGCTAATTTCCCTACTGTACTACCCGAAGCCTATGGACTTGGTCAGAAAATGTTTCCAGTACACCTAAAATGTGCTGATTTAAAACAAGCTTATTTTATTATTAGTCTTGTTTTCAACCTGATCAATATTTTAATGCTGGTTATGCTGATTGGAGAACTTGATCCTTACAATTCACTCCCCTATCCCAAAATTGTAGATGCCATCCTTACCAAAGAAATTATCTTGCCCATAGCAATAGCCATTGGTATACTTTTTATCTACAATGCGTATCACCGCATTAACATTACATGGGAAAATGGCCCTGTTGTTGCTGATAACCTCATCAATGTTAAGCACTACCAGATCAGGAAAAATGCCTTGCTGTTAAATGTTATCTACCTGCAAACTGATCAAAAACTTTGGATACTGGTGCCGGGAACATCACAGGATTTTAAAAAGTTTAAAGATTTTAACCAGCTGAGCCGGGATCAACAGGAAAACGAAAAATACGTACAACAACTTCAGGAAAATTTAATCCATTATGGTGCGCAAGAAAAAAAATTCCCTTTTCTTACCGTTTATTTTAAATTTTCTTTTTTTATTCTGATGTTGAGTGTTATACTCATTTTGGTTGTTTTAAAATCAAGCTAAGCTACTCCCTGTTTCTTTCTCATTTTGGCTACAAAAGCCCTCAATTCGACTACAAAATGACATTGAACCATGCTCACCTTTGGATTATCAATTTATTTAAGTCGAAAATTATGGAAAATCAGGACAATACTACCGCTCCAGCTTATAAAGTTTGGTTTATTACTGGTTCATCGCGTGGCTTTGAACATCCGCAATCATTTAATAAATTATTCAAAGCAAAAACCAAGGTATCGCCCCTGGCTTTTAGGAAAATGTTTAATTAATGAAAAACAACTATTCAGTAGCGTTTTTGATTTTTGTAACGTATAAGCTGTAAATTAAAGCTTTATGAAAAAGATAGTATTACTCCTTTTAGCGGTTGCAGGCATTATTGATGTATCCTGCAAAAAATCAGACAACAATAATGACGGGCCAGGCGAAGTTTACGGCAAATGGAAACTAACGGAAGCCATGTCCGATATTGGCAATGGAACGGGTAAGTACACAAAAGTAAACGGTGAAATTAAATATCTTACTTTAGAAAAATCTTCAGATAAAGCTGGAAATTTTAAAGGAGATGCCTTTCCAAATTTATTTTCATTCAGGATTTTGGACAGTGTAAAAATGCAGGTTTACAGCAACAATTACCAAATGCCATTGACTTTTTATTACAAAGTTTCGGCAAAATCCCTTGAACTTAATCCTCCCTGTATTGAGGGTTGTGGATACCGTTTCGTGAGGGAACAGTAGAAATAGCTAATCCTATTTTAGCCTATATCTTAAGGAAAATTAGAAGAATATTATAAATATCTCGTCATTGCTCAAGTGAGCTAAAATGTCTAAGGTGGTCGTAAAAATTAAAGATTACGCTGTTTAATTAACCACCTTAGACACCTAAGAACAGGTAAGCTTGTATGGCCCTTAAATGTCTTATATGGTCCATATAAAAAAAACAACCTGAATATCAGCCGCTTACATAAATTTCATTATAAGACTGGATCTGAACGAGCAGAAGCAATCTATCCTGTATTTATGATCAAAAAGATTGCTTCACTCCTTTACACAAGTTCCTCTCTTCAGTTCGCAATGACGAAATTAAGAATCAACATACTTAAACCGTTAAACTATCCCAAATCACCTGATAAACATCTGGAGCTTTTAAGGTTTTATCAATCGCTTTTGAAGTAACCAGAACAGGTTTAAACTTTTCAGCGCCATTAATGCCGCCATGTGATCCTTTAACCAACGTAGCATCAAGCGGAATTACATCCATCACATAACGGAACCCGGCTTTTTTCCTTAAAAGTTTGTAGCCTGCCCTCAATTTAGAGGTCATGAACATTTCCACAGGGTCGTACCCAGGTTTTTTGTGGATATCAACTACCCTTGCATAATCTGGCGCTTTAGCATCATCCAACCAGAAATAATAGGTAAACCAGCTGTTTTCTTGTGCAACCAGTACCAGGTCACCCGAACGCTCGTGGTTAATGTGGTGTTTCTCTTGTGCTGTCTTATCAAGCACCAATTCAATACCAGGTACATTTTTCAATAAGGCTTTTACCTGCTCAGTTACGCCTTTGTCGTTAATATAAACGTGTGCAACCTGGTGATCGGCCACTACAAATGCTTTAGAAGCGCCCGGATCAAGCAACTCTAATCCTCTTTCTTCACGAATCTGGATCAGGCCGTTCTCACTGAACAAACGATTAAGATGGATCGGGTTATTTACAGGTGCAATGCCATACTCAGAAAGCAAAATGATGCGCGCGCCTTTACTTTCATAAAAACGCACCAATTCTTCTACAACCTGATCGATTTCTTTGAGTTCTGTGCTGATTTTATCCAGCTCGGGGCCAAACTTTTGCAGACAATAATCCAAATGGGGCAAATAAATTAAAGTAAGCGTAGGATTATGTAGCTTTTCAGTTTCCATCGAAGCGTCTGCAATCCATCTTGTTGATTTAATATTTGCACCAGGTCCCCAAAACTGGAACAAGGGGAATTGACCAATTTTATCCTGCAGGTAATCGCGCAGTTCGGCAGGTTGCGAATAACAATCTGGTAATTTACGGCCATCAGCAAGGTAATTTGGACGTGGTGTGACCGAAAAATCGGCTGTTGAATACATATTGTACCACCAAAACATATTGGCACAGGTAAAATCAGGATTTTCCTTTTTAGCCCGATCCCATATTTTTTCAGCATTTACCAGTTTGTTAGACTGTTTCCAGAATTTAATTTCAGCATCCGCATGATCGTACCAGCCATTACCTACAATACCATTTTCTGAAGGATATTTACCCGTCAAATAACTTGATTGTACTGCCGTAGTAACTGCCGGCAATAAGGGTTCTATAGTTGTTAAATGGTTTTCGGCAATATATTTCTGAAGAAAAGGCGTATGTGCTCCAATTACAGAAGCAGATAAGGCTACAATATCGATAACAACGGTTTTATGCATATTTTATGATTTATAATAAATTTTTAACCCAGGCCAGCTCTCTGATGATGGAATCGTTCAGGGGCGCTTTTAAGGCCGTTGGCAAAACTTCCCATGTATAGGTTTCTACTTCTAAATGAGCAGTAAAAGGATTATTTTTTTGCAGGTTTAGTACCTCGGTAATATCTGATTGTGTAGATTGTACCAGGCCCATATCTTCAACAAAAATAGGAACATGAAAATGTGCTCTCCACTCTGCTACCGCTGGATTTTCGCTTTCTGCAAGGGCCTCTTTAAGATCAGGGTAACGGATTAAATGACCGTCATCTTTTCTGGCTATTACCTGATGAAGATAAGTGGGTTCATCAAAACGGCTCAGTTGATCTAACACCGCAGTTCTTTCTGAAACAGATGCCGGCAATTTAGCTTTTAGTGCAGCACTGATCTGGATTTTACCAATTTTAATCCCTTTCTGCTGCAATTCGTTAATGATGGCTGTATGCGGTTCAAAACCGATTGCAAAATGGCAAACATCATAACACAAACGAATGTGGTTTTTGATCAGGCTTTCCTCATTCCCGGCAGGTAAAAGCACGTTTTCGTACCAATCGATAAATTCCGGACCCGATTCAAGAAAACCATCAGGTTCAGGTTCAATGTCCAAATGGATCACTTTGCCGCTTTGGCTCTGTATATAATGTAAAGCCCCGGCCACCTTTAAGATATTAGCTGTTGCATCAGCTGTGGCGTTTTTTCTGGCTTCAGTAGCTGTAAACCATGGTTTATAACTCAATGGCGAGGTTGAAATGCCGCCATCCATATCAGCAGGAAGCAATTGTGAGAGGATTTCGGCCAAACGGAGTGTATATTCAACACGTTCCCCTGTTGTCCAATCTGGTGCATGTACCTGATCTTTAACCCTGGTATGGTGAAAGCCTCCGTATGGAAATCCGTTCATGGTAAAAACATAACCACCTTCCTGTGTAAGCCATTGTTTAAATGCTTCCAGGTGATTTTCTTCCAGCAATTCGATACTGGCGAGATTGGAAAGGCGCAAACCGATACCCATCGGTGCCTCTGGCGATAATTGTGCTTTTAATATTGGAAAACTATCTTTTAACACGGCAAAATGCGCCATCCAGTTTTCGCCTGCATAAATATTGGTACAGAAGGTTAAATGTCCGGAAGTTAATTTCATAGTTTAGTGTTGAATAATAGCGGCCTGATTATTTAATATTGCTGCAGCCTGTTTTAAAATATCAGCATCAATTTCGTGAACTTCCTCGCCACTGCCCAGCCCAGTAAGCAAGGTGATCGTCAGTTCGCCGCCAAGATGCTCCCTAAACTCTTCCAATCCCTGTAAAATCGGGCTGTTCCCTTCGATAACCTGTAACAAAGGATGTGTTAATTCGAAACCAAGTTGCTGAATCAGGAAAATTACCCTTTGTGCATCTTCGGCACTAATCCTGCCCGATAAATTGGAATATACGGTATCTAAAGCAATGCCCATGGCAACTGCCTCGCCGTGCCTCACTTCAAAATTCGTCAGGTATTCTAATTTATGCGCGCTCCAGTGGCCAAAATCCAGTGGGCGGGCCGAACCATTTTCAAAAGGATCGGCACTCCGGATATGCTCTATATGGAGTTTTGCACATCTCCAGATCTGGTAGTTCATGGCTGCAGGATCCCGGTTTGCAAGGGCAATGGCATTTACTTCCAGCCATTCAAAAAATTCGCGGTCTTTAATCAGTGCCACTTTAATGGCTTCGGCTATGCCCGAACGCCAATCGCGATCGGATAAAGTACTTAAAAATACCTCATCATTAAAAACTGCAACCGGTGGCGAAAAGGTGCCTAAAAAGTTCTTTTTATTGAAATAATTAATCCCGTTTTTAACCCCAACGCCCGAATCGTTCTGCGAAAGCACGGTACTTGGAATCCTGATGTGTTTAATACCACGGTGTGCAACTGTAGCTGCATAACCCACCATATCGAGCAAAGCACCACCACCAATGGCAGCAACAAACGAATGCCTGTCGATGCCATGAAGATTAATGGCTTCCAATACCTGATCAAAATACTGAGTATCATTTTTTACCTGTTCTCCTCCCGGGATAACCAAAATATCCTGAATTAACTGGGTTTGGCTATATTTTGCAAAATAGGTTTTAATCTGGGTATTAAGGTCTTTATGTGCATTTGCTACACCTTCATCTATTACAAATAAAATCTTCTTTACCGTTACAGAAGGATTTAGATTCACTAAAAAACGGCTTAACAATTCATTTTCAGGCAGAAAAAGCGATGAGGTAAAGAAAATATTATAATTATATTGTACAGTAAAGGATTGATGTAAATGTTCCATATCAATTGTGTGTGTTTGATGGTTAAGTAACGGCAAATAATTTAGAAAGCCAGATGGATAATGGCAATAGCGCTGCAATTATAAAAGCCAAAATTAGGGCATCGAAAGTTACTGCCCATGCGGCATCCATCAAGATAAGGGAAATTACACCAGCTTTTACTGCCCTTCCGATATTTTTACCAACAGGCTCTTTTATGGCTTTTAAAAGTGGCCTGAAAATCATAAAGGCAAAAGGAACCAAGAACAGCAGCGACAACAACAACCTTTCGTTTACAAAAGCTAAATAAGCAATCGCACAGATCACGGTTGCGTACAGAAAGGCGGCCAGGTACAAGTTTTTAGCATGGCCTCCGTGTACTTCGCCACGGCTGGTCATGGTGATAGAGAAAATATAAATTACCGGAATAATAGCCAGATAATGATTGTGAAGCATTGCAGGCACAATACTCAAACCCAATAACAGGTTAAACCCACGGCACAGGCCCATATTCAACGGTCCGAAAAAAGAATGGTGTTTGCCAAATTTATTATAAAACAAAGCAAAAACGGCCACCAAAAGGGCCAGTACGCCTGATGTTAAACTATTTAAAGCAGCCAAAGCAATTCCGGCAAAAAGTAATATACTTCCTAATATGGTTGCATGTTGCAAACTGATTTTCCCACTGGGGATGACCCGTTCCGGGCGTTCTATTTTATCAAGATCGGCATCAAAAACATCGTTAAAAACGATTCCTCCTCCATATAAACAGGCTGTTGATACGACCAAAAGTACAATAGATAACCATGGAATGGAAACTCCATTGTCCAATACATCAGAAATGGCAATTCCTGCTAAAATATCAGCTACTGAAGTCACGATATTTGCAGGGCGCATCATGCGCAGATAGATAATTATTCTTTTCAATATTTTAACTAATGATGATCGACGATTTATCTGTTTTTGGCTGTTGTCCGCCACGCAAGATGGTATTTCCTTCAAATTTCCCGGTAAGATCTATCTGTGCGTTAAAATCTGTTTCATTCAGCTGCCCGCTCTGCGCAAAAGCTGTAATTGCATTGCGGTAAGTAACCAACTCAATATCCTGATCGCTTAAACCACGCATTTTCATTAACGACGCAGTTTTTGGTACCGCTAATGGATCACTGATACCCCAATCTGCAGCAGAATTTACCATAATCCGCTCTGCGCCATATTGTTTTACAATTTCTACCATCCGCTCGTTACCCATTTTAGTAAACGGATAGATGGTAAATGCAGCCCAGAAGCCTCTATCTAACACCTCTTTTACCGTTTCTTCATTATTATGGTCGATAATTACGCTATAAGGATCGAGGCCGTGCTCCAAAGCAATGTCCATGCTGCGCTGTGTACCTTTTTTCTTATCGCGATGCGGCGTATGTACCTGTACAGGCAAACCTGCTTCTTTAGCAAGTTCCAGCTGTAACCGGTAATATTTTTCTTCGGCAGCAGTCTGATCATCGAAACCGATTTCGCCAATACCAACAACACCTTCTTTATAAACAAACAACGGCAGGATTTCCATTACCTGTTCGGCCAGGCTTTCGTTATTGGCCTCTCTTGAATTAAGACCGATGGTGCAATAATGTTTAATGCCAAATTGAGAAGACCGGAAGCGCTCCCACCCAATCAGGCTACTGTAATAATCTCTAAAACTATCCAGTCCGGTACGTGGCTGCCCTAACCAAAATGCGGGTTCGATCAAAGCAACAACTCCCGCATCGGCCATTGCCTGGTAATCGTCTGTTGTTCTCGAAGTCATGTGAACATGTGGATCGAAAAACTTCATTCCCTTTACCGCATTGATATCGAAAGCTTCAGGCGCTCCCATCATTGCTTTATCTCTTTGTATTGAACTACTACAACACATATCTTTTTGTTAAATTTTTGTGGGTTAAAATGAATTCCAGTTTAAGCTACCATCGGCCAGGGCCAGCTTCAGTTCAGGAAAAGTATTGATATAATCTTTTGCCGGCTGGTAACCAGACTCTGAAATGGCAAGGGCAATGGCACGTTGCTCAATCTGGTCGTAATGCTGCAAACCGACTTTAAGGGTCTCAAAAATTTTGGCATTGATAAATTTACCAACCAGGCGCCAAAGTTGTGGGTTTACCTTTCGCCCGGCAGCCCAGCGTTCTTTTGCGTAATCAATCAACGTTAATGCAAGATCCGGATTAGCCCGTTGATCTAAACCAATAATGGAGCTGATGTTTTTTTCGGTAAAGAACGCTTTCAGCACCAATTGGTTCCAGGCAGCTTCATCCAGATTTCCGGAAGGATAGGGATTATTTTCCATAATCGCCTCCAAAACCGATCCGATATTGCTTCTAATGCCTTCAGCACAACGTTTCACCCAAATTTCAGGATGGGCTAAAAATGGCAAGGCCGAATACAAGGCAACCGCCTCATTTATTTCTGCGGCTGGGAATAAACGATCAACAGTTGAATAGAATGTATCTTTGTCTTCTGAATTTAAAGTGCTGAGCAACCAAACGCGGGAGAGCCTGTCAATGGTCCAGTTACCGATATACCCAAAGCCTGCTGTATGGAGTATTTCTTGCTGATCATCGTTAATTGCAACCGGTAATTTTCCTGTTTTACGTGGCAGCATTACAAATACTTTAGCTAACTGTGCAGGTTGGTCTGTAGCTAGTATAAATTGTTCCGGCCAATTTTCAGCCACTAAATTGATATTGTTTTTAACAACAGACGCTATTATTTCCTTTACCGCCTTCATATGATCTTCTCTCATAATAAGATAAATTGTATAATGGCATTTATGCGGAAATCCCGGCAGAAATAAAATAGTTGATCAATAGTGCGCCAGCAATAATTAACAGGCCAAAGAATTCCCGCGTTTGTTCGATGTAAGGTTTTGTGGCCTGCATACTCTGCACGAGACTCTCGCGTCTGTATTTAGTAATCCAATCTCGAACACCATCTTTTGCAAAAAACAGGATGATGGCATAAATTAAATAGAAAGCAGTTAAAAACAGATAAGCGAAAGGATAAAATTTACCCGCCGCAGCCAATCCGCAGCAAATAGCAGCACTCAAATAGATAGACACCCAAAGAAAGGCATCGTTATCATTTAAATTTACATAGGCAAAGCCTAAAAATGAGATGCAAAAAATAATGTTGAGAATAATTAAAAGCATTTTAAATTATTTGGTTTTAGATAGGCTAAATCGATTTCTCGATTTTTTTAGTTGAAAAACAAAGTTATTTAAACAGAATGCTTTTTTTGCTTAAAATATGTAAATTATATACTGCTATAAAATTTTTTTTTGATTAAAAATAGCGTTGACTAGAGACCTTTCTTCTTCTTTTAATATTGTTTTAAAATAAAGGCAGCCCGCATGATCATCAAAAAACTATAATTCCTAACTATATCCACTGATAATATTTTTGCAATTAAGATGATGAGCCTGTTTAAGAATTAAATAAAATTATTTCGTATGTCAATCTGAAGGTTAATTTATTGTATAAAAATCAATATTAGTGACAGGGGATTTTAACGAATTAACAAGTCGTTAAGAATCGTCATTATAAGAAGGCTTTTTCAGCCGACGAAGCAATCTTACAACGATCGGCTAACAGCGTGCGCTTTAAGATTATTCATTTTTGCAGTTGTTTTTAAAGGGTATTCATGAGCTCACTTTGTTCGGTTATCTTCGTGCCTCGCAATGACGACCTTTATTACAAGATCTGTCAATGGCAGGAGTTAGAATTTTTCAAATACATAAGAGGGTTGATGACAGATATACAACGGGCATCATTTGGACCGCAGTAGAGAAGAGGTTGTCTCAAAAGTAAAATCTAGTAGTTAAGGTCAGAATTTTATTTCGTTTCCCGTCATTCTCGCGCAGGCGGGAATCTTAAAGCGCGCTACAATAGCATTAGGATTCCCAATTAACCCGATAGCCATCGGGTTGGGAATGACGATGTATCAAAATATAATTTGCTTAGTGGGCCGGTGTAGTCGAAGACCGTTTCAACCCATTAATAAAGCAATCGACTACACTCGCTGTGATAGCAAAAGGCCATTTATATTTGTTATAAAAATTTAAACGGACGCTAAAACAAGGTAATAACTGTCGCATTAAAACGATCATTTTCTGAGCAAACTATTGCTGAGAAACATTTTCTGCTTCTTTCTTGATTCTGGCATACAAAAGCAGCAATACGAAAGCTAAAATACTAAAAGTTGATTCAATAATTAACCATTGTGAACCGAAACTACCCAAAGGTCCATCAACCCAAATTGTTATCAACCTCGAAATGGAATAGGCAGCCCAAAAGAGTAGAAGAAAAAAAAGCGCTTTCCTAACATCATTAAACAAAAGATAAACCAACAAAAAAGTAATCAGTAAACCAACTCCTCCATATATGCCCCTTATAGAACTTATAGCATCTGTATTGGACAATTGGATGGATACTAAATCCATGGTTGCCTGCGGATTCCAAATGGATGAAATACTAACATAAGCTAAACTCAGGATTGAAAAACCGATGTAAACCTGACTGCAGGTTTTAATAATTTTTTGTGCATTCATCATCAATATTTTTTAATAGTAATGATGCAAAGGTGTTTGGTTTTTTATAATTAAATATTGATTGAGGTCAAGATTTTTTTAAACGCGATAGGGTTTCAGCGCTCATCCTCAGATAATTTGCAATGTGTTTAAGCGGAATCTGCTGAAAGAGCTGTGGACTCCTGCTCAGAACCCGGTTGTATCGTTCTATCGGCGAGTTTGTTAAAATATCGATCTCACGTTCAAGCTGTTGTAAAGCAAGATTTTCTAAAATTTTTATCCAATAGATCTGATTTTTTTCATTTTTTATAAAATTATCAACCTGTTGCCTTGTTATC
Source organism: Pedobacter alluvionis (assembly GCF_003664035.1). Lineage (GTDB taxonomy): Bacteria > Bacteroidota > Bacteroidia > Sphingobacteriales > Sphingobacteriaceae > Pedobacter > Pedobacter alluvionis. Next base: position 1,094,092 of record NZ_RCCK01000010.1, on the reverse strand, counting down.
ACCCTTATTACTGTTTTCTTAATAGCCTGGATAAAATAATTTGAGGGCTTACCTGTTAAAAAGGAATCCATCGAAACAATTAAATTATCCTGGTAACCAAATCTGATTACTTGCTCATCATCATCATCCAAAACAAATAATCGTAAGCTGCCACTTTCGATATAATACACATTTGTATCTATACTTCCTTTTACGCTTAAAAATTCATTTCTATTAATGATAATGGTTTTCACTGAAAGTTCAACTAATTCTTTCATTTTATTCTTCTATTGTTATGCAAGAGGTTTATCAGCACAATTATTTTTCACTGGCAAGTTAAAAAGTGTTTGCACTATTTTTTTGGTAACTAAGGAAAAACGTCATTCCAAATCATGCTTCTAATCTCCAAAAACGAGTTTTAGAATATTGGCAAGCACAGGATTGTGATCGTCGGCACGCCAGTTAATCAATATATCGGTTTTAAAAGGCAAGGGAATAAAACGTAAGCCGGGACTTTGATGGTGCATATAAGAATCAGGTAAAATGGCTATTCCCAAACCTTTCCGAACAAGGGCGATAATTGTAGACCCAAATTCTGAATGGAGATATACATCCGGAACAAAATCGTAAGATTTGAAAAGTGACTGAATAATTTCACTGTAGCTACTGCCTTCATCCTTGGTAGGTAGTATAAATTTCTGGGCTTTAAGGCTTTCCTTAGATAAATCCTCAAAATTTTTGAAAGCATGTTCCAATGGCACCACTAAAGCCAGGTGATCATGATATATTTTTTTTGATTTAACACCCTGCTCACTGGTGATATCCCTCGTGATGGCCAGATCAATCTTATAATTTTTTAAAAAATCGAGTTGATTTTCATATAAAACCTGTACCAATTTAATTTGAAGCTGTGGAAATGCCTGCGTTATCTTCGCCAAAATATCAGGCATGATAGAAGCCGATATGGAGTCAGGGTGTGCGATGGTAATGGTTCCGCGCTCGCCTAAATGGATCTGTTTGGCAAACTGATGGATATATTCGAGTTCATTTAATTCGACTTCCCACTTCTCTCTTAAGAATTTACCTGCTGGGGTGAGCTTCACGTTACGTTTATTACGTTCGAAAAGCTGCAGACCCAATTCATTTTCAAGCGACTGAATCTGCCTGGTGAGGGCCGACTGCGTAATATTTACCTTTTCTGCCGTTTTCCAATAATGAAGTTGTTCTGCCAGAGCCAGAAAATACTTAATTCGCTGAAGATCCATTAATGCAAAATACGCATTAATAAATGAAAAAATAGCATTTTATTACATTTAAAGAGTTGTTACATTCGTGCCATGGAGCAGATCATCATTGAAAGGGTAACAGCAGCTGATATCAAAAAATTACAGGAGATTGGGAGAACAACATTTTTTGAAGCTTTTGAGGAGGTAAATAGTGAGAAAAACATGAAAGATTACCTGGAAAAAGGCTTTTCGGAAGAAAAACTGAAAGGGGAACTGAGTAATCAGGATTCTCAGTTTTATTTCGCGCTGCTTGATGGAAAAGCTATCGGCTATTTAAAGATCAACATTGGGCAAGCGCAAACCGAAAAACTAAACCTTGATGCACTTGAAATTGAGCGGATTTACCTTTTGAAAGCATTTTACGGTCAGAAAGTTGGGCAGTTGCTTTTCCAAAAAGCCATTGATATTGCGCTTGATATGCAAGCCAGTTATGTGTGGCTGGGCGTATGGGAAGAAAATTACAGGGCTTTAAGATTTTACGAAAAAAACGGCTTTACTCCTTTCGGCAAACATAAGTTTTGGCTTGGAGGTGATGAGCAAACAGATTTGATGATGAAAAAAGTATTGGTTAGCGATAATGAATTAAAAGTATCTTGATGGAAAAAAGAAACCTCTTTTTGATTTTACTAATACTGGGTACCGCGTTCTGGGGAGTTTCATTTCCTGTTACTAAACTTGCTATCGGGCAGCATCAGCCTGTTCTCTTTTTGTTCTACCGTTTTTTACTGGCCACAATGGTATTATCGGTTATTTTTTGGAAACATGTAAAAAATATCGATGCCAACACTATAAAAAGAGGCGCCGGTTTGGCTATTCCGCTGGTACTGGGCATTTATTTGCAAACACTGGGCATTACACATACCTCAGCATCGCAATGTTCATTTGTTGCCGGAATAACCGTTGTAATGATTCCGGTGATTAAACTTATTATTTACAAAAAAGCTGCTGCACTCAAAATATGGATCGCCGCATGCACCGCGTTAATAGGTCTTTTTGTAATCTCTATTACTGATAAATTCAGTATCGGAACCGGTGATTTATACACCATTATCGGTGCTTTTTGTTTTGCCATATATTTAATCCAGATTGAAAAGGAATCGAAAGCCGACGATATTGTGCCTACCATTGTCCCTATGTTTGCTACTTGTGCCATTTTAACTTTTATATTAACATTTATTCAAGGAAACCCTACCTGGATTCCTCAACAAGAAACATTTTGGATTGGGATTGTCTTTTGCGCATTATTTTCAACGGCATATATGTACACCATATCTAATATTTCTCAAAAGTACATTAGCGCCGAAAGGGTGTCTATCATCTATCTTTTCGAACCCATTTTCGGAGCTTTTGCAGCACATTTTATTTTAGGAGAAGAAATTACATCAAGGTTATTAATTGGTGGCGGAATGATATTTTTGGCAACGCTGATTTCTGAACTTAAGTGGAGAATGCCAGGTCAAATGGCAATATCAAGCCTATCGAAGTGGCAAAAGGATTAAGCCTGTTTTTGATGCCCGATAAATGATCGATATATTAGTGAAATGGAAGCCATTGTACTGAACAGATTGCAAGCCAGAAGAATCATTTTACACGCGGCAGGACTCTCAAAAAAAGCACAATTTGGAACTGGTATTGAGGCAGTTTACAGGGTAATTGACCATTTGGGATATATACAGTTAGATACCAACTATGTGGTTGAACGTGCCCACCATCATGCCATGTTTGCCCGTGTACCTGATTATCAAACAGAATGGCTTGCAGAACTTGGTGAACAGGGTGATATTTTTGAATACTTCACTTCTGACGCCGGATTTCTGCCCATGCACGATTTTCGCTTTTCATTACCAGTTAAAAAGGCATTTGAAACACTGGGTACTTCCCTTACGAAACGAGAATTGAATTTAATGACCCAGATTTTAGATCAGGTTGAACGTGAAGGAGCAGTAATGGTTGGCGATTTTGAGAACGACCGTATAGAGGCCAGTTCGGGTTGGTGGGATTGGCGGCCTGCAAAGGTGGCACTGGAAAAACTTTATTTGGAAGGCAAACTGATGATCAGCCGCAATACCGCTTTCCAAAAAATTTACCACCTGCCTTTGGATGTAGTGCCCCATGATATCGATCAAACCATGCCGACAGATGAAGATTATGCACGTTATGTGGTCAAACGCACCCTCGGTGCACTGGGAATTTCTTCTGTAAAAGAAATGGCCTGGCGTTCACGCCGTGTAAAAGGTAACCTGGTAAAAAAAGAACTGGAAAGGATGCTTCAGTCGGGAGAAGTTAAAACGGTTATTGTAGATGGAGTGAAAGGACCATTATATATGCTTTCGGGCACCGATATTAATATTGGTATAGCAGATGAGGTGTTCATTCTTTCACCTTTCGATACCTTGAATGTATTTCGCGCCCGTTTAAAGGATTTTTTCGACTTTGATTACCAGATTGAATGTTTTGTACCGGCTCCAAAACGAAAATTTGGTTATTTCTCACTCCCGATTCTGTCTGGAGAGAGATTTATCGCAAGGATGGACGCTAAAGCCAACCGCAAACAGAAAACACTAATCATCCATAATCTCCATTTTGAGCCGGTTGAAATTGATGAAAAAACTATTGATAAATTTATAGAAAATTTAAAAGAGTTTATCCTGTTCAATAAATGCCAGGATGTGATCTTTAAAAAATCAAATAATAATGACTTGCTGGGATCAATCAGTAAAGAGTTTTCTGATCATTAAATGCATCAATATAATTTGTGGTTAATGCCTTATTGTGTTTATAGGCTAGGAATAAATTAAACATCAATTAATAGTAATTCACCAGGAACAAGATGATAGCCCTTTATTCCCAGTGAATTTAACCTAATATAAAATTGGTAAACAGGGCAAACGTTTTGGATTGTCACCCCTTAATTATTTGGTCTTATTTGAATTTAAGATTTAAAGAAACAATATTGGAGACCAAACTTGTTGACCGCGAATAGTGTCCATATCGCAATTCCAGCATGTTGAGTCTTTGCCAGCCAAAAACACCCTTCGGCGGAGCAAAACGGATACCTGCGCCATAAAAATCACTGGTGAGTGTAGATAGGTCATAGTCGCTGGTAAAATATTGTTCTGATGGCGAATGCTGGCCATAGGCTGCAAAATATTTGGTTCCTACCTGGTTGTTGTAGCGATAAAAAGGGCTGATAGAAAAGAATGAATTAATCTTAACCGGTATTTCAACCTCAGCAGTGTGTGCCCTTATACCCCAGTTATCCATATAATAACGGTAAAAAGTGCGGATCACAAAACGATCGTCCAAAAAGTAATTCATCCGCAGCCCAATAGGAAGTTTGTAACGCTTATCCGGTAAAGTTTCTGAACGCAAGGATCCATCAGTAAAATAATCACGCTGGTATTTAGTGGCTAGCAAACCCTTCTGATAAGACGGTTCCAGAATTAGTGAAGCCTGAAATTTCTGCGAAATTACTTGCGAGAGCGAAAAGGATGCACTGAATGAATTCCTCGGCGCGCTATCGTATTGTTCGTGCCCCTTACCTGTATTGCCCGTTCGCAGTTCAATCGGCAGGATGACCGTCCACTGATCTAAAAATGCCTGAAGTTTAAAGTCAAACTGGGTATTTTTGTCTTTTGATAAACGTGTTAAATTAAAGGCTGCTCCCATTGATTGGTAATCGAATTCTGTTGAATAAGATCCTGTAAAGCCAAAGGAATTCCCGGTTTCTTCATTAGAATGTGTCCAGTTTAAGGATGGGTAAATACGGGTATCCGCCGATGATGCTGAAGAAATGGTACTTGGATCAATCTTATCAGATGATGCTGAAGTATAATGGTCTACGCCCAGTTCGAACAGAAAAGTGTTTTTCTTTCCATTCTTGTTAAATTTCGACATCTGCAAATCAATTGTATTTGCAAAATCGCTCAGTTTCTCAGTACCAATACCGCCTGTAACGGCAGAATTATTCCCATTTTGGTGGTAATATGCCGAAACCAGGTTAATCTCATCAATTTTGAGTTTGCGTGATTGGTATTTACTACTATCTGCTTTTGCAGGATCAGGTCTGGTTTGCGCATAAGTGCTTAAGATACCGAAGTACATAAAAAGCACATGAAGATATATTTTTCTCATTTCCGCCGCTAATTAATTACAACCACACCCCCCTCCACTTTTGCCGCCATTGGCGCCCGATGCACCTTCACGATACAGCTGGAAACTCTGCTCAAATTTTTGGGCCTTGCGCGCCGAAAGGATCATATCTGCATCGTTAACTTTACTTTTTTGATAAGGCTTTACGCTGCTACAGGCGCTAAGCATGCTGCCCAGCGAAATCGCGGTAACCGTCGAAAGGAAAAATGTTTTTGAAATTTTCATATTTATATCACATTAATATTGTTTGAGGTATATACCCGATCATTATCGTCGATAACAATACAGGCCACTTGCTTAATCTGGTTAATTAGCTCCAGCCCTATTTTTATGCCCATTACCACAACCGGTGTAGCCAACGCATCAGCAAGTTCAGCACTTGGGCAGATGATACTCACACTTTTTACGCCGCTTACCGGCAGTCCGGTTTTGGGATCTATGGTATGGGAATAGCGTTTGCCATTAATCGTCACAAATTTTTCGTAACTGCCAGAAGTGGCAATCGCCATATCACTGATTTTTAGTGCAGAAAAAGGTCTATCGGTCTGTTCGGGGTCTGCAATACCTACCGTCCATGGATGGCCACCGGCCTGGGTTCCCCAGGTAATCAGATCTCCTGCTGCATTTACAATTCCGCTTTTGATACCCAGTTTCTGCAACACCAACTTTGCCTTATCAGCTGCGTAGCCCTTTCCAATTCCACCAAAGCCGATCCTCATACCTTTATTTTTTAAAAACACAGTCGATTTCTCCTTATTCAGGATCATATTTCTGTAATCAATCAGTCCGACAGATTTTAGTGCAGTTTCTTCATCAGGAAGACTGGTCATATCGGGATCAAAGTTCCAGAGCCTCTTGTCTATAGACCCATAGGTAATATCAAAAGCCCCATCGGTAATTTCTGATATCCTGACAGACCGCTCAATAAGACTGATCACTTCTTCATCAACCTTTACCGGACTTAAACCGGCATGTTCGTTTATCAGGCTGGTTTGGCTGAGATCACTGAAAGTGGTGAGCAGGTGTTCTATCCTTCGCACTTCCGCTACGGCAGCGTCTATCGCTGCATTACCCTCCTGCTCATGCTCAGCAATCAAAGTAAACTCAAACCGGTTTCCCATGAGTTTTAGTATCCGGTTTACAGAAACAGATTTGCCCATTGAAGCTTATTTTTTTAGTCTATCAATTTCAGAAACAAAAGCCTGCGGACTTTCATCAGGAAATCCATCCCAGCTTTTGAGCACCTTTCCATTTTCATCAACCAAGACAGTAAAAGGAAACTTACCATCTTTGTTATATACCTCTGCTAATGATTCGTTGAGTTTAATTTGCTCCTTAGGAAGCTGGTTTTTCTTCTGCCTTGGAAAATCTGCCCTTACCAATAAAAGATTGGCAGCGGCATATTGTTCAAAGCTTTCGGATTCTAAAATCTCTTTGCGCAGGCGAATGCACGGGCCGCACCAGTCTGAACCTGAAAAATTAATCAGGATTTGCTTATGTGTTATCTTTGCCTGTTTTTGTGCTTCAGTAAAGTTCCCCATCCACGATAAAGGAATAGCAAATAGCCCAAACAGGGCAACAAAAAGTAGTTTCATAATTTTTAAGAATAAACTTTTAAAGTATTACCCTTAAGCTGGGTATTGTAAACGGTTAATGAGTGTGAAGGCGGACCATTGGTTACGGCTCCGTTTTCAGAAAAGGTTGCGCCGTGGTTGGAACAGTAAAAACGGCTGTTTGCAGATTGATAAATGAGGGTATAACTTTCATGGGTGCAGGATCGCTGCACGGCAATATAAGCCCCTACCATTGTTTTAGCCACAATAACCCCATTTGACACTAATGAGCCACCGTTGCTTAGTAGTGCTGCATTGGCTGCCCGGCTTAAATCAAGTGTAAAATTTACACCAGTTGGGCCTGTGGTGTCTGTAGAACTACTGCCATCAGTCTTTTTGCAACCGACACAGTTAATAAGTGCAAAGGCCGCAGCACTCATCCCGATGCTGTTAAGAAAATATTTTCTGTCCATGTTCTTTTTATAGTTAAAATGAGCAATGCAATAAAATATTCAGTCAATATCCTGATGGATAGCCCTTCGTTATCGACGGGATTTACTGAATAAAATCTGTGTAAAATTCTATCTATAAAAAGTTTTTAGGGTTTCGTTGGCTTTGGCTATCCTTTCATCGGGGAATAGGGATAAAACCGATTGCTTGTAACAAAACTATAGACAAAGTCTGAAGACATTCTGAAGTTTTGAATCAAAATCTGTTAAATATTTGTTAATGATGATCTAAGGAGCGAAAAATGAAAACACAACCTAAGTAATAAGTCTTGCAATCAGAAATGCCGCTCCGGCAGCAATCAGCCCAATCGCTGTAACTTTCAAAGCACCTTTTACAGGCGGCTGACCAGTTACCCTGCTCTTAAAATAGCCAAATACGAAAAGGCAGATGGTGGTCAGCATAGCGGAGAGGATAAGTCCATCTTGCGGCATTGAAGTAAAAAAATATGCTGACAAGGGCAGCATACCACCAACACAGTAAGAAAAACCTATAGTAAGGGCACTGTTGCGTGCCCTGTTGATATCCGGTTTCTCCAGGCCAAGTTCAAACTTCATCATAAAATCTACCCAATGGTCTTTATTTTTGCTCAGTTGATCTACAATGAGATCCTGTGCCTCACTGTCCAGGCCATATTCAGCAAAGATTTCCTTCACCTCTTCTTTTTCCTTTTCGGGCACATTTTCAACCTCAAGGTATTCCCTTTTTAGCTCACTTTCATAGTGCTCCTGCTCTGTTTTTCCCGCCAGGTAGCCGCCCAGCCCCATAGCGATGCAGCCGGCAATGATCTCGGCAATGCCGGCGGTAATGATAATCGAATTGCTGCTTACCGCGGCGCTCAGGCCGGCGGCAAGTGCAAATGGAACGGTGAGCCCGTCACTCATGCCGATCACGATATCGGAAATGAATGCTGAGCTTTTTAAATGTTGTTCATGATGGAACTTACCCATATGTTTAGCGTTTATGTTAAATTAAATAATCCATCCGCCTTAATTTTCTCCCCCATTAATCATATCCGAAACAATTCCCTTTCCATCCTTCCGCTCGGCAAAGAAAACTCCTGCCAGGTGAAGAACAATAAAACCCAGTATCAGGTACATGCAGAAACCATGAAATTCTTTTATGCTGTGATTAATATTTTCAGGAATGCCTGTGTAATCTTCGAAGGCTAGCAATAAGCCAGTAGCAACCATGATCAACAACAAAAGATAAAAAATCAGATAAAGTCCTTTTACCACCAGTTCGTGCTTTGCTGTTTCACGTTCTTTTTTTAAGATAACATAAGCCTGATAAGCTTTTTTGAGCTTGGGAAAGAGTTTTTGCGAGTGAGGCATAAAAAACGCTGCAATTAACCTGAACAGAAAAAGCGCAGCTAATGCATAGCCAAAATAAATGTGTATCCCCCATACCTGATCTTCCAGGCCATGGGTAACTGCACCGGCCTGTTTATCGCTTATTGAGACTCCTGCATTTATCAGTTCATTTTTCACAAAGCTACGTTGCGTTCCATCAAAGAGCGTGGAGTTGATCAGCACGGTGAATAGTGAACCGGAAATGATGATGAAATTTAGCCTGTGCCACAAACGAGTGGCAGGGGCATATTTCTTACCTTTTTTGATTGCTCCGATTTCCCGATTGGCAGGTTCGATAATGGACATGTATTTTATTGATGGTTAAATGTAATTGTGAAGGTGTGCAGGTCCTGATAATAGGAATAATCAAGTTGGTAACGTTGCCGGTTGCAGATCTGTTTCAGTATGGCAAGCCCCAGCCCTGTACCTTCTGAGGCATTATCCTTATAAAAACGGTCAAATATTTTTTCAGGATCAAGCGCTTTATTGTGCCCGGTGTTGGCAAATACTATTTTATCTGCATCCAAAGTGATTTCAATTTTACCACCATCGTAATTATGCCTGATCACATTACTGAAAAGGTTATTAATCAGTATTTCAAGTAAGCTACGGCTTGCAGAAATGCTCACATCGGCTAATGTACTTTCTACAGTGATATTGCGCTCAGAGATAAGTTCCTGGAAGTAAACTTGCTTTTCTTTAATAAGCGATTTCAGATTAATCTGCTCTTCGTCCTGCAATAAATTATTATCAATTTTAACCAGGAGTAGTAGCGATTGGTTAAGCTTGGTTAAACGGGAGGTGGCCTTGTACAGTTCAACCAGTGTTTCGCCATCTTCTTTCCCCAGTACATTTGACTGGAGCATGTTATCGAGCTTCGAATTGATCACAGCAAGGGGCGTCATCATTTCATGAGAGGCATTTTCGGTGAAAAGCTTGATTTCGTTATAATCAGATTTCACCTTTCCTGAAAGCGCTACCAAAACCTCGTTTAATTGCCTGAATTCTGCCACGGGCATTTCTACAGGCTCGTACGGCCGCTCATGATTAATATTGAATGCCGTAATATTCTCTAAGAGCTGCTCGAAGGGTACCCAGATTTTTTTGAGCAAAATCCTATTCACCAATAGTACCAGGGCAAAAAGCAGCAGCACCGGAATGAGGATAATGAGGCAGATATTCCTGATCTGCTCCTGCCGTTCAAATTTCGAAGCGATGACCAGGACCTGGTAAGGCTGTCCAACCAATTCGAATTCGGTTTTAAGGTACCTCGCGGTTTCTTTCCGGTGCTTAAGCGGATTATAGAATACGGTATCGGCATAGCTGCTGGAAGAATTAACTTTTTCTACCTTTTTATACTGAACAATAAGATCCTCAAATTCATGCGGCTGGTAGAAATTGCCTTTTGCCGAATATTCCTTTACTTCCATGATCTCTTCCACAAGGTCATGGTCAATCTGCCTGTCGAGATAATAGACAAGCATCCGGTAAAAAAGAAATCCGATTAGCAGCAGTCCCGAAAGACTAATGACTACCAATATTCTGTTATATCTGGTAAATAACTTCATACTTCTGTGAATTTATAACCAATACCATATACTGACTGAAAGTAATCCCTGCTTCCGGCATCGGTAAGTTTTTTCCTGATGTTCTTAATATGAGTATAGATGAAATCAAAACTGTCGGCCATGTCCGAATCATCGCCCCAGATGTGCTCAACGGCCGCAGATTTCGAGATTACTTTACCTTTATTGGAAACAAAATAGAGTAGCAGATCAAATTCTTTTTTGGTCATGTAAAGCACTTTACCATTTACAAGCACCTCCTTAGCATCCAGATCTATCCTGATTTCGTTAAATTCAATATGCCTTTCGCCATGAGCGCTTTTGCGACGAACAACGGCCAGTATTCTGGCATTTAACTCCGAGAGGTGAAAGGGCTTGATTAAGTAATCATCAGCACCGAGACTCAAACCTTCTATCTTTTGATCTATGGAGTTTCTCGCTGATATAATGATTACCCCCTCGTTCCGGTTCATGCGTTTAAGGTAGTTCAGTATCTGAAGCCCCTCACCATCGGGCAGCGTAAGGTCGAGTAAAATGCAGTCGTATTCATATACACCAAGTCTTTCCAGTGCCTGAATATAGGTTGAGGCCATACTGCACAAATTGCCTTCTGACAGGAGATATTGTGCTATACTTCGCTGCAGGCCAGGTTCGTCTTCGATAATGAGAATCTTCATGATATGCAAATATGGCATAAGATACTGAAGACATATTGAAGTTTGACACTAAAACAAAACCATAGATACTAATTAACCTTGATACATGGTCTTATAAGGGTTCTTATTTTTGACAGATTTGAGTATATGTTTTGTAATTAGCAATAAGTATATTGACTGCCAGGCAAAGCAATTCCAATAAATAACCTTATCGCAACCCGGAAATGATTTCTGTATTGTACGCTATTAAATGAAACGACGTCTACTTCATTAGCCTTGTTCCATTATGACTTTTTGTTCTGAATTGCTGATTATTTTTGCGGTAATATTTTATTCACCATATCATTGATGGCAGATTCGATCACTTTTGGCTGTTCCTGGTTAATATAATGACCACTGTTCGGTACCAGGATCTGTTTGCTTTCCGTGGAAAGTAGCAGAAAATCTTTTTGCATTTTATTCCATGCACTTAGCATTTCTGTCTTTAGTTTTCGATCCTTAATGGAAGAATCAAAGCGCTTTTTATCTGCTGCGGTCAATACATAAAGCGGAATATTGCCAAAAGATTTTATTTTTGATGCTTCTTTTTTGATGGAACGCATCTGATCCTGCTCTTCCAGCACTGCATCAGCGCTTTTGTAAAGCAAAGCCGGCATTATGGTGTTTTGATATTCATATTGTTTGTTATTGGGAAACATACCTTTAAACATCAATCTCACAAGTCCAAAAGTGTTCGCGAATTTCAGAAAGCCACCTGGCAGCCCCTGATTGACCATTTTAAATAGTTCAGGAGATAAATATCTTTCATCATCAGGGCATTGACTATCTACAAATATTACACCTGCGACATCTTTAGGGTATTTGTTAACAAAAAAACGAACCAATGTGCCTCCAAAGGAATGGCCTACAAGAATATACGGTTTTGGGGCCTTGGCTTTTTCCAGTAAAAGATGTAATTCTTTAGCCATTTCCTCACCTGATTTTGGATTTTTGCCTCGCTCACTCCATAAAATTCCGGCTCTGTCATAGGAGATGCTCGTGTATGAGCTTGGTAATTCTTGTTGAATATTGTACCATTGCAGATGTCCGGCAGGATCAAATGCAGTTTCAAATACAATCGTTGGTCCGCCGTTCCCTTTTTTGTAATCATGAAGACGATGATCGTCAACTTCTACAAACTGGCCATCAGGTTTAATTTTTTCAGCAGCATTCCGTGAGATTCTTTCAAAAATAAATCCGATCAGGAGTAACAATATTAACAAAGTAACTAAGCCCAAGCCTATACGTTTGGTCCATTTTAGAAAAGTCTTCATATTTTTTTATTAAAAATGGTGTTTGTTTTAGCAGGGATTTTTCTGATACAGTCGGATTTTCTATTTCCTCATCATATCGGATAAAGCAGTATTGTGGCTTTTTAAGCTTGCATTTTAGCATGCTGCAAATGGCCGGCAACTTATAATAAACGTTGAAGCCATTGCAAAGAAATGACTATTATTTATAGTTATTCCTCTGCACCTTCAAGATGCGCAATTAGTTCGATTTCCAACTTTGCATCGGGCTCATATAACCTGTTTATCTGAACCCAGCTTGCAGCAGGAAAGTCGTCTTTATAGAACGCTTTTCTTGCACCATTATACTTTTTCATCGCTTCAATATCAGTAGTGTAAAGCGTTTCTTTAACAACGTTTTTTGAGGAAGCACCAAAGGCTTTGAGGCATTGATTGAGCTTTTCATAAACCTCGCTGATCCCTTTTGGACTCAGGTCATTTGTAGGAACGCCTGATATGTAAATTACCTTACCGGATTTAACAACCTGGGCATATCCCGCCGTTGTATCTTGATCTTTACCACTGTTCCAATGCCATTTTTCCTTAACTATTGTTAGCAGCTTCTTTTCGCGTTTATCTACCGCAGTATTTTCACGCACACTGTTTTTGCAACTGCTAATGGCCAGCATAAACAGTAATAGAGCATAATTAATCAACTGTTTATATGTTTGTTTCATCTTGATTGTACAAATTTCAGTTATCATTATTTTTACCGGTTTCGTATATCTTTATTTTTAAGTTTGACGCCGTATTGATAAAGATCTTCATAGATTTCAAAGAATTTATTCTCTTCCTTTTCACTCAACGAAGTATTCATAAACAGGACGACGCCAACTTCCTTTTTTAAATCAGAAAGCATAAAAACCCTTACCCCGGGATCCGATCCATTGTGCCCGATCCTGGTACCGCCCATCTTAGTTGCCCAGAAAATACCCGAATTGAGTGATTGCGGTTTTACATTTTCCGGCTTGTTAGCATCATTAAACTGGAACCTGAGCATTTCCTTTACGGTCTCAGCTTTTAATATCTGCCTGTTTTTAAACTTCCCGTTGTTTAACAAACAGATAAAAAATTTGCTAAGATTATCTACAGATGTGCGCACACCTCCATCCGGATAAGTGGTACAACCGTACAGTGGTATTTCCCTGACTTTATCATCTTGCTTTTCGTAAAGTTTTGTATGCTTTTTCAGGTTTACCTCAGCCATAAACCATCCGGTATCTTCCATTTTCAAGGGATCGAACAGATAATTTTTACTGTATTCGTTCAATTTTAGACCTGTCCTTACTTCAACGATATAACCCGCGAGTGCTGCTCCGATATTGGAATATTCACGGAATGTTCCTGGTTTATGGTTGAGGAAGTTTTCTTTTGAGTAGTACTTTCCACCGGGAATAAAATAGTTCTTTAGGAAATCACCCAATGCCTCCGGCGAGTCTTTACCATTAAAGTAAAGGCTATCGGTATAGAAGGGATACCTGTCGGTAAGCCCTGAAGTATGGGTTGATAAGTTTCGAAGGGTTATTTTTTCTTCCGCAAAATAAGGATTATGAATTTTGAAGGGAAGGTAACTATTAATATCATCATCCAGTGAAATTTTCCCCTGTTCTACCGCTTTCATGAGACAAGCACCAGTTACCGTTTTGGAAACCGATGCAATATTCATCAAAGTTGATGTGGTGAAAGTTGCACCAGTTTGCTTATCGGAAAATCCATACCCTTTTTTCCAGACAACTTTTTTATCAACAATAATGGCTGCAGCGAGTCCGACAATCCCACTTTCAGACATCTTTTTACCGATCAGGCTATCAATGTTATTGCTTCCGGCATTGCGTTGGGCGTAAACAGATATAGTGAAAACCATTATTCCAACACAAAGCAGTAGTATTTGCTTGTAATTATTCATAAAAATTATATTTCATGTTAAATTAAGAATTTTATGATCGGTCTTATCCATCCAATACTTTTTTATGGCGCGTGGCCTATTTAATTACCAGCGCTTTTCTTTAACGCCCTTTAATACAAATCCAGCTATCTCTCCTACTAACCTCGTCGGCGAATTGCAGTCGCAATTGCTCAGTCCTATTACATAAATATCTTCGCCAGGGATATAAACCGCCATAGTTTTAAAGCCAAAGATGCTGCCTCCATGTTCACGGGTTGGAGTTCCGTTTATATCGCGGATATGCCATCCGTAACCATAAGTATATTCCGTTCCATTGTTCAGTTTGTATTTGCTGAATGCCTTATTTGTTTCTTTCGCATCAAGGAGGAGATGACCGTTTAATGCCTTTTGCCATTTCAACATATCGCCTGTTGTCGACATTAGTGAACCCGATGAAAAGGGTACACTAAAACTGATCATGGTTTTGTTGACATATCCGGATTCTTTTTTGTGGTACCCGTACGCCCTTTTATTGATAACTTTCCTGTCGCTTGCATAATATGACCGGCTCATTCCAACTTTATCGAAAATTTGATTTTTGATAAAATCTTCATAACGCATTCCGGAAATGATTTCTATCAGATAACCTAAAAGTACATATCCGGAATTATTGTATTCAAACTTTTCTCCTGGTGCAAAATCGGCAGGTTCATTTTTAAAAAAATCAACCATCATTTTAGGCGTCATTTCCTTTTGCGCAATATCTGCTAACGCTTTCATTTTTGTAAAATCTTTTATTCCCGAAGTGTGCGTTAAAAGATGGTGTATGGTTATTTTCTCTCCATTTGGATAATCCGGAATGTACTTTAGAACAGGGTCTTCCACTTTAAGTTTACCCGCTTGTTCCAGCATAAGAATAGCTACTGCTGTAAACTGTTTGGTCATAGATCCCAGTTCAAAAACATTTTCAGGGCTTAGGTTATCGCCCAGTTCCAGGTTCGCTTTACCAACAGCCTTTTGATAGATCGGATTTCCCTTCCTGGAAACCATAAATACACCTCCTGGTCCGTTTGGATCATTAAAATCCTTTACAATCAAACTATCAATCCCCTTTTCAAGGTGCTGTGCGCGTAAGGATAGCGCAGAGCTGATCAGCAAAAACAGAAACACCATCCGGCAAAGGGAATACTTACATTTTGTCATAATAGATATTTATGATTAAGACGCAGAAAAGGAAATTGAGGTTACAACGATACCCCTTCCCTATCAATGAAATATCAATAGATTGATGAATTTGCACAGACTGGAGCTATATTTTAGGTCTACTTCCTAAATCCTGAAACCTTAAAGTTACTAACCAGCACCCCCGCATCATTAGCATATTCCCAGGGTGCCGTTATATAAAAGTTTTTAGCAGCAGCATGACTAAACAAAACGGTATCAGCAAGTTTGATATTGTTGAGATATACAGCCATTCGTTCTCCATCAACCGAGAGAACAATATGAAGCGGACGGTTAATCCAGGGTTCAAGATCAAAGGTCGTATTTACGAATTTTTCAGGCTTATTACTGCCTATGTTAACCTGGTTGGCATCGTAATAATGCAGCTGTACGTAGGTACCAATATTGCTTGCATACTGCCTGACGCTGTTATCACTTGCAAAACCAAACGACAGTGGAGCAATGTCCTTAATCTGGTCCGCTTTTGCGATAATATCAAAAGATAAGGTAAAGCGACGGAGATAGTTGAGCTGGTGGGAAAATTTGTAGATCGCTTTATCCCTTAAATCAAGCCATTTCCCTTTTTGCCCCCTTACTGTAACGACATTAGCCGCTCCATTGGTTTTGAAACTTGTGGCAGTAGCCCCTGGTTGAAATGCCGAAAAATCTTCCGCGAAAACCAGCGAATCACCAGTCACGATATTGCTTTTGCCTGAGTTAACGGTAGCTCCGGATTTTCCTGAAGCACTATTTGTGTCAATCTTTTTTTCAATGGCTTTTGTGGCTTTCTCTTTTGCTTTGTCGAGCAGTCCGCCGAGCTGTGCATGCGCCTCAATTCCGGAAATCAACATTAGTGTGAGCAGCACGCCTGTAATTTTTTTATCTGTTCGCATAATATAGGCTTATTGTTTTGTGAAATTAATGCAGTTTGATCTTAACGATTTCGCCGTTTTCTTTTACCTCAACAAACTCTTCAATCCTGTCTTCATGGTCAACCGAATAGTTTTTCTGTTGATAATAATCTGTCTGTCCATAGCCATTGTAGCCACTGCCTGTATATTGGTTATATGTACCATAATGAGTATAGCCAAGAACCCCCTGTAGAAAATATTTTCCCGGCTTCATCTCGGGAAAAGTGAATTCTCCATCACTATTGGTAATTGCTTCGAGCCTATATCTGTAGGCTTGGTCGGAAAGATAAACATAGCGCCTCCTTCTAAGGCTTTCCTTGTCTTTTCTTAATTGGTACCAGGCCTCAAAATAAGGGGTAACGGGAAAAAGGGTTACTTTGATTTTATTGGCATAGATCCGCTGACCGGCTTTAAAGCCCATATTGTTTTTAGCTTTGGTAAAAGCAACTCCCTTTATCGTACCTGTACCTTTTGCCAGCATTTTTTTTGCCTGCAGGGAGTCGAATGCGATCTCCGGACGGAAGATCTCGACCTTATCTTTCTTTTCAGGCTCTTTATATTGTGCAGAAACTATAGCTGTTGCTGATACCACATAGAAAAGTGTAAGGACATATTTTTTTAGCTTCATGATTTTCATTTTATGGATTAATAGTGGTTTCATAAGGAAGATTAAATGTACCATCGGTAATGTCAATTGCCTCTCCTGCCCTGTTGCCTACTTGCCGAAAGACACATGGAGATGAATATAAAACATAGTATAGACAAAGCACTGTTTAAGTGCTGTCGTGTCGGACAATGGTAGATTTAGCTAAAAAAGCTTCTTTCGAGGGTAATGTTTTCATAGTTTCATGCTAATTTTGGTATAAGAGCAAAGCTATTGGATGTGGCCACCAAAAGAAATACCGGTTTTTATCGTTTTTTTTCTACTGGTTTTTAGGTATTTTCTATAACAGATGGATGAAATGACAATGAGTTGGGAATTATGTCTGATATTTACAGGTAAATTTTCCTTACCGAAAATATAACCTGATCTACGGCCAATGAATAAACTTCTTTTTTAACCATGACAAAATTTTTTCTATTCCTGATAGGTATTTTGGTTTCATTTAAATCTGTTGGCCAACAGCAGGTTCCCCTTAATGAGCAGCATTATCTGGACAGCCTGCAGCACATTCTACAGAAAAAAATTACAGATAGCTCAAGAGCGAGCACCAATTTTCTATTGGTAGAATACTGGAAATATAAAGACACCTTAAAGAGTAAAGCCTACCTTGAGGCAGGTACAGCTGCCGCTAAAAACGATAAATTTTTAAATGCACTAGCACTTTTCTCTAAAGGGCAGTATTATTTCAACTGGAACAAAGCGAAGGCATCCGATGCTTTTAAAAAAGCTGCAGAAGCACTTTCTCCATTCAACACTAAAATCGCCTATGCAAAGCAGGCTGCATCATGGTTTAATTATGCCTTGATGAATATAGACAAAATGGGCTATGGTTTTATGACTAAAATAACCCTGGAAAAAGCTATTCCTATTATAGAAAAGACGGGCGATCCGGCACGCATCGCTTACTATTATACGCAGCTCGCCACTATTCTGATGAACAACTACCAGTTTTCAAAAGCGACGGCCTATAATGAAAAAGCCATCGCCTTACTGGAAACCAAAAACCCTGGTTCTACCGATCTGTTGTTTTCCTATCTTTCAGGGGTAAGCATCTATTGTTATGACAACAAAACCGACAAAGCCCAGGTACTTCTGCAAAAAGCACAACGGCTGCTGAAGCCATACCCCTCCTCTTTAAACTATCCGATATACTATTATAATGAGGCGCTTTACTATTCCACTAAAACATTATACGATAAGGCACTTGCGAGTATAGACAGGGGGATTCCGCTAGCTAAAAAGTATAACCAGAAACAGATCTACCAACAATTTTTTTTCCGCAGATATGACATCTATCAGCAGCAGAAAAAATATGCCGAAGCCCGACAGATCTTACTGGATATTGTTAAGGAAGGAACTTTGACCGCTAAAATTAATGACAGGGCAGAGATTTATTTGGAACTGGCGAAAATGAGCGAAAAGTTAAGGGATTATAAAGAGGCATACCACTGGCTGAACAAATACAGGCAGACCAATGACAGTATCAACAGCGACCAAACAAAAGTAAAGATCAATGAGCTGGAGACAAAATACAGAAGTGCAAGAAACCAGCAAAAAATACAGGCCCTTCAATCAGAGAACAGGCAGGCACAGCTTAATGCCCGTAATGACCACTTGTATAGGCTTATACTTGGTTTGGGATGTCTTTTTCTGCTCCTTTTACTCGTTTTCGTTCTTTTAACAGCCCGGAGCCGGCGCAAGCTGGCACAGCAAAAAGAGATTAATTACAAGCAACAGCTTAGCGAAATGGAAAAAAAGCAACAGCTCAAGATTACAAAAGCCATGCTTGAAGGTGAAGAGCTTGAAAGGGAACGTGTTGCAAGAGATCTTCACGATGGACTTGGCGGCATGCTTTCAGGAGTTAAGATAGGGCTTTCAGGCTGGACAGATACACAGCCCGGCATGTCCGGAGATAAAGACCTTCACCGCATTATCGGACAACTGGACACCTCGGTTACGGAACTGCGCCGCATTGCCCGCAATATGGTGCCTGAGACTTTACTGAAGTTTGGTCTTGAAATCGCTCTAAAAGACCTCTGCGAATTCTATATGCGTGATGGTTTACGTATCACTTCAGAAATGTTCGGCATTCAGAAAAATATTGCGATGAATGTGCAGCTAAACATCTACAGAATCGTGCAGGAACTCATATCAAATGCGATCAAGCATGCCCATGCAGACAATCTTATACTGCAATGCAGCCAGAACGAAAATACTATTTTTATTACTTTTGAAGATAATGGCCAGGGCTTTGATATGGACACCCTTTCTGATAAAAAAGGAATGGGCCTTGATAATCTTAAGAACCGCATCGCCTTTCTGCAAGGGAAATTTGAAGTGCATTCCGCTCCTGGCGAAGGAACAAGTATAGATATAGAACTTAAAACCAATATCGATGAATAAACTGCTTACTGTTATCGTAGATGACCATCCCATTGTTATTGAAGGGCTTAAGACGCTACTTAAAAATGAAGACAATCTGGAAATTGTAGGCGGCTTTTCAAATGGTGCACAGCTCCTTTCTTATTTAAACAGAAACCCTGTAGATCTTGTCCTCCTGGATGTTACACTGCCGGATATTGGCGGTATGGAACTTTGCCAGATGATCAAAGCGCAATTCTCTGCTACCACTATACTCATCCTCAGCAACCATACCGAGCGGAGCATTATTATGCAAACCATACAGAATGGTGCCAGTGGCTATCTCCTTAAGAACAGTTCACTTGAGGAGCTTCGGCAGTGTATTGCTGCGGCAGTAAAAGGAAATATATGTTACAGTAAGGAAGTAGTAGAAATTATCAGCCGCCCAACTAAAAACCAGTTGCGCAATACGCCACAGCTCACCAGAAGGGAAAAGCAAATCCTATCGCTCCTGGCACAGGGAAAGACCAGTCAGAATATTGCCCAGGAGTTCTTTTTAAGTTCGCTGACAGTAGATACCCATCGGAGGAACCTGATGCAGAAATTTGAAGTCAAGAATGTCGCCGAACTGATAGCAGCTGCCCACCAGCAGCAATTGTTATAAACTTCCGGCCGGTCAAATTGATATGTTATCAACTCTTCTTTTGTTTCTCTTTTAACACCTGGATTTATGATGAAAGGTAATAAAATAGTGATTGATCTGGTAATATGCACATTATATGCACCTGAAGCCAGAGCAGTGTACGTGTTAAAGCAGGAGATCATGCGATTCCCTCGGATTAAAATAGCAACCTGATTAATAGGTAAAGGTCTTTTCTCAGCGATATTGTTTAGCGCTTAGCGATTTGTCCAATAAAAGCTGTTTTAAGCTAGATATAAAAAAACTGAAGTTTAGGACTTAAATACTACTTTGTGTTTCCATGGTTTATTTTTTAAATCCTTCCGAAACAAAGTTCAAAAAATCAGGTGTTACCGATATCCAGTACTTCCAGTCGTGGGCACCGTTTTGTATCCTGAACTCATGAGCGATACCTTTATTCGCCAGGCTGATGTGCAGATTACAATTGTTTACCGATAGCTTGTCATCATCGCCACATGCGATATACCACTTTTGTCCAAGTTCTTCTTTCGAAGGTAAATTATCTATATAACTTTTAACATTATAAGGCTTGTACCACTCTACGAGTTTATTTTCAGGAATACCCGGATATCTTTTAATCATGTAATCCGTTTCATAGTCTCTTACAGCTGCACTCAATGCACATACTGTCGTAAACAAACTCTTGTGTCGGATAGCATATTGCAACGTTGCCGCTCCTCCCAGCGATGCACCGGCAATAGCCCTGTTATTCTTGTCAGTTTTTACCCTGTACATCTTCTCTATTTGTGGTATAAATTCCTGGAAAAAGAAGTCCTCAAAATTAAAGTCATTTCCCGGATCATTAAAATAGCTGATGCGTTTGTTTTCGAAATTAGCATCAGGTGTAACGACAATCATCGGAACGATTTCTCCCTTTGCAATAGCCGTATTTAAATACTGGTCTAACGCGCCGTATGAAACCCACGATTTGTGATTTGGTATGGTGTTGGCAGGACCAGCGGGATGTAATAAGTAAAGTATTGGGTAACTACGGTTAGAAGATTCATAGCCAGGTGGCAGATAAATCGAATATTTACGATCCATATTCAAGATTTTACTTTTTATTACTTTAGAATCGTCAAAGCTTCCTTTCTCTTGCGCAAAGGACATTAAAGCGATAAAAAACATACCTAGTAAAAATGTAATTTTTTTCATATTTCTTTTTTAGAATACCACCAATGTTTTATTTATAATTCAATAATATAATAAATCTCTGTAAACCTATTTAAACACATAAATCATTGTCGTCCAGCGCTTAGCCTGCCAACTTGATTGCTTTTTATGTCGATAACGCTTTTTATATGCACGGATTATACTTGCGTTTAAATTGCAGATTTATTAGTTATCGACCATCATTAGGAATTCAGTTATTTGACAAATATAATATATGTAGTAAGCCCTCTTTATGACCCAGATCATAAAGAGGGCTTACTACATTTCAATTATCCGATCAGGTAGGGTTTCCAATTGAGTTGATTTTTTTCAAAATTAAGGCCAGAGTTACCACCATGCCATCCGAATTCGCGTATCCTGAATGCAGTTTCAAACATGATGCGATTGATTTTTTTATCACAATCAGGCAGATTATTGATCATCTTAAATGAAAATTCATGGAGATGTTTATCCCTATAACCTTCTTAAAAACAAAAATAGCTGCAAACCCAAAGGCCGCAGCTATTTTATATTGTGTACGTAAATCCTATTTGAAGATGCCTTCCAGGGTTTTGTTCAGTTCCTCACCTCTTAAATCTTTACCTACCACCTTACCTTCCGGATCAAGCAGAAAGCTTGCCGGCACAGATTTTACACCATAAGCTTTAACAGCGGAGTTAGACCAGGCCTGCAGATCAGACACATGCGTCCAGGTGAGGCCATCAGCCTCGATGGCTTTTAACCAGGCATCCTTTTTGGAGTCCAGGGATACACCTAAAATTTCAAAGCCTTTATCATGGTATTTTTTGTAAGCGGCCACTACATTGGGGTTTTCTCTCCGGCAGGGTGCGCACCAGCTTGCCCAGAAATCAACCAATACATATTTACCTTTAAAATCAGACAACTTCACGATTTTTCCATTCTTATCAGCCATCGCAATGGCAGGAGCAACTTTTCCTTTGGCGGTTTTCGCATTAGTTTTTAACGCTGTGCTTATTTGTTCGCCAATTTCTGATTGCTGCGCGTCTTTAGTCAGCAGCCCAAAAAACGCTTCGGCCACCGGAAAATTCGGATAACCGATAAAGCGGTCATAAATGATTGCTGCAGATCCGGCCGAAGCAGGATGTTTGAGAATATACTCCTTTACAGCTGCAATGTTCAGTGTATCCAGGATCCTGAATTCCCGGTCGAAACCTGCACGGGTAGCGGTGTCTTTTTTGCCCGCTTTCTCAGCCTGATCAAGCCGGCCGTAAATGTCCCCTGCTTTAGCAGTAATTGCTTTCCAGGGACCATTATAAAAACCCATATATACATCCTGCGCAGCAGATCCGTTAATAACCGCCTGAGACAAACTATCTGGTTTGGCCACATGGATAGCAGAATTCTCCAATATAAAAAGTATTGGGTTTTTCAGGCCCTTGCTTTCCAATTTATAAAATCCCGGTTGTTTAACCATTCCCTTAAACATAAAGGTACCGTTAACAACTTTGGCTGAATCTGTAACGACATATTTATCTCCAACTTCGTGACCCAGATAGATCTTATCTTTTACAGCAGGTATATTACCGGTCAACACATATTTTCCGTTCTGGGCCAATAGCGGGCCTGCATAACATGCCAGCGCTACAAGTACCATGGTTAATATTCTTTTAAATAAACTGTTCATATTATATTGTTTTTAACTTGGTGATTACATTTTCAAGGCTCATATTGTCCAGTGATACTTTCCCTACTTGTCTACATTTTGTTTAATGGTACCATTACCCGGATTTTTAGAGGCGCCCTGTGGAAATGGCATCGTCCAGAGATGGGAATTCGGGGCAAGTGTTAAGGCCTGTCCGGCTTCTGTTTTGCTCAGCGTAACAGCGTAGTTCGGATCCTTATTCAGGCGGCGTGCATCAGCAAAAGGAGTAATCCCTAAAATAAGCTCGTTTCCTTTGGTTCGCTGGATGAGTTTTACAGCCTCTATGGTGTTAGATGCGCTCAGCGGTACATATTTCGCAGCAAAGATTCTTTTCACCCGCACAGCGTTCAATGTAGACATTGCACCGGGAACATCATTGAGGCGTGCCTGGCATTCTGCTTTGATCAGGTACACTTCAGTGGTTGTTAAACCACCCACGTTGAAAAAACCCGTTGTGATGCTGGTATAATAGGTATCTGCACCAACTGTCCTGAGTTTCCAGCGGGAAGCAAATCTTGCATCCCCCTGTTCAAATCGGGTTGCCCGGTCAACACGGATCGCCTGTTCCCGTCCGGCATTGCTAGATGCACCGTGACGGAAATAATAATTTTCCACGTAATTAAAGCCCATTGGCGAAGGCGCATTGTTATAGATATTAACAGCCTCTATCTGCGTTTTGTAGGTATTATAAAATGCTGTCCAGTCAAACAGTTTATCGTTGTACTTCAGGGCTTCATTTGCGGCAGCCAGTGCGTCAGCATATCTTCCCATTTGCAGAAGAATCCTTGCTTTCAGCGCATTCGCAGATCCGAGATTGGGATGCAGTACTGTTGCGCTGGTGGCGCTCAAAGCAGGAATGGCTTCATTGATATCCTTCAGCATAAAATCATACAGTTCTTTGATCGATACCTGGGTGTAAGCCGCGCCAATATCAGCACTGAGGATCAGCGGCACAGATAATTTGGTGGCTGCATTTGCTTCTTCATAAGTATCTGCATAATAATTGGCCAGGATGTCATAATCCATCGCCCTTAATACTTTCGCTTGTCCAATCAGTTCCGCTTTTTGTGCCTCCGTCCCCTCTGTTGTTCCCGCTGCCTTTTCAATAATCAGGTTGCTGGTATTAATCCCTTTGTAATTGTTATAATAAGCACCTTCATCGGCATTGTTCAGTGCAATCCTGTCGGCCGATTCGTTCCAGTTGTAATTCGCCTTGTAAAGGGGATAGTAATTCAGGTTGCTGCTGGTTTCAAATTTATCATTGAGCAAGAGCACTGCCTGGGTGATATCTGAACGGTGGTTACCATACTCGTCGCGGATCAGGGCTTCATAGTCTGACAGCGTAGTAGGGATTTGGCCATTTCCTACAGGAAGGATATCAATAAATTTTTTGCAGCTGCTAAAGCTCAGTACTAAAGCGAGGGCAACTAATTTTATGGTGTTTGAAAATATATTTTTCATCCTTATAAATTTGTTTTTAATGGTGATGAAGCTGTCATGATTTACTTATTCCACTTTGTGATTTTTAAAATCATGACGGTTTCATCACTTATGTCTTTAAATATTGTTTGCTGCTAAATGCAGTATAAAATGGTTTCCTAGAAATTAAGATAAGCACCCCATACATAATTAGGAGTAAGGTATCCGTTGAGCAGGTATTTTGCAGTTTTGGATTTGGCCAATGTAAAGGCGTTCTCCACGTTAAACTGGAAACGGATATTGCTCAATCCTGCTTTTTTAGCGATCAGTTGTGGTACGTTATAAGCCAGGGAAATATTTCTCAAGCGCATATTAGTCGCATCCAGTACGTTGATGTCAGCATTTCTGTAGATATCGGCACTCTGGCTGTTATAAGTAGGATCTTCAGCAAAAACAACTTTAGGAATATTAGTCTTCAGCTCGTCTCCGGGATTTCTCCACCTGTTTACGATATCTTTATTTACCGATGAAATTTGGGTGACGTATCCGTTCAGGGCACTGTTATAGCTCGATCCCAGCACAGGTAAAAATGTATCCCTCATTTTATGACCGCCCTCGAAAGTCAATAGGAAAGACAGGCTGAAGTTTTGATAGGAAAGCGTACTATTTAATGATCCGCTGTATTTTGGAACGGTCGATCCGCTGTACACAATAGATTGCAGCGTAGCTGGTGAGGCCAGCACCTTCTCTCCTTTTTCATTGTAAACCTGTGGCAATCCTGTATTACTCAAACCAGCCCATTGATAACTGTAAATGGCATTGTATGGATTTCCGATACGTGGGAATGATTGCGGATAATCAAGCTGAAGAACATAAAAAGGTGCCTCTACGTTAACATAGGTAACTTTGTTTTTATTAAAGGCGTACTGCATCCCCAAATTCCAGGTCAGGTCTTTGCCACGGATGATATCACCAGACAAGACCAGTTCAACTCCCTGGTTCAGCATCTCTCCGTTATTGATCACGTAGGTTGAATAACCGAAGCCTTCGGTTGGCACACCCTGAGTGTTGGCCAGCAGATCCTTGCCATTTTTATGGTAGTAATCAACCGATCCTGAGAGACGGTTTTTGAAAATTGCGAAATCCAGACCGGCATTGGTGGTCGTAGTTTTTTCCCATGACAGCAACGGGTTTGGCCTGCTACCTATAATAGCCTGCAAACCGCCTACGTTGTAGTTCGGATTGAAATTGAAAGTAGTAAACGGTGCGCTGTTGGTGTAAACGTTACCGCCGATACCATGCGAAGCACGTAATTTCAACCTGTCTACCCAGTCTGCATTAAAGAAAGATTCCTTATTGATATTCCAGCCGGCACCAAATGACCAGATTGGTGTATTCTGGTATTTGGAGCTCGTACCCCAAAGGTTCGACCTGTCCCAGCGGATACTACTTGTAAAGAGATACTTTTCATCATAGGCATAGCCAACATTACTGTAGAAAGATACAAAACGCTCTGTACTGATCCTGTTAACAGCCGCATCCCTGTCGGTGAAATTTCCTCCGCCGAGAATATTACCGGGGTAGCTGCCCAATAAGGGCTGGTTGACCAGGCTGTAGGTTAATGTATTTGGATTATAGTTGTAAAGCGACTGATTATCATATTCAATTTTTCTGTTCCTGATCTCAGAACCTAAAATTGCGGTAAGGCTATGTTTCTCCCCAAAAGTTTTATCAACGTTTAACTGCTGGCGGAAGTTATAGGCATTATTGAACTGATTTTCCTTGTAATTGATATTTCCGTAAGGCAGATTAAAAATTGCCTGTCCGCCACTCACAGGATTGAAAGAAGCAAAACTATTTACCTTGCTGCGAACAAAATAGGAGTTTTTATCATACAACTGATCGAGCCTGCTGGTGGCATACTCGTATTGAAAACTTGATTTGTAAGACAACCAGTCCGTTATTTTTGCGCCCAGGCGGACAAACGACCTGCTGGTAAAATTCTTTGTTTTACCAATGTTCAATGCCTGTTCATCCAATGGCGTAATGTCCATATTGTACAGCCGGTTGTTATTAATCAGTGCCATGTTATTTGCTGATAAACGGGATGCAGCAGTAGAGGTAAAGTTGCTTCCGTCTGCATTCACCAGCCTGTCATACGGTAAAAAGGTATAACCTGGCGACAAGGTGTTGTAAGGTTGGGTTGTACCTTCATTATAAGACAGGAATGTGCTCAACTCCATGGTCAGCCATGTATTGATCTGAGTGGTATTGTTGATATTGATGCCTAGCGATTCATCACCCGCATATTTATCCTGCGTTTTGTTATTGCGGTAGGTAGCGGAAGTGTACAATGCATTTTTCTCTGTCGCATTGCCAATACTCAGGTTGTATTGCTGATAAAAAGGACTGCGTTTACTATACTTTTCAACATCATCATAATACTGGTATCCCCCCGAGGCCAACTGGCCTAATTTTGTATTGAGATCTGCCTGTGAAAGTGTGCCTGCAGCATTTCTAAGAATGGCATTAATGCCCTGGCTTGGGTAGGCCACATTCTGTAATAAGTTGGCCGCGTAGGTGCCTGCATTTGCACCTCGTAAATTCGGATTATTGGCAGCCCATTCCTTCTCCAGTTCAACAATATCTGCAGAATTGGTAAGGTTATCCGTGTATTGCCTGTAAGGAGAAAGCGTAAATGTACTGGAAGCAGAAATTTGTGGCTTGCCTTTTTTTGCTTTCTTGGTAACAATAACAATGACACCATTGGAAGCACGTGCCCCATAGATAGATGCTGCAGCAGCATCTTTCAGTACCGTAATACTTTCAATATCTTCCAGGTTAAGCCCCGGTATGCCTTGGGCTACCTTATTGTTGGCATCCAGTTTCAGGTTTTCCACAGGAAAGCCATCGATCACGTATAAAGGCTGTACCAAGTCGTTGTTCATTGAAGTGGTTCCCCTGATCAGACCATTGTTGTAACCTGGTATCCTGCCTTCCAGCAGCGATTGCATACTGCTTAAACGCTGTTGATCCAGTTGTTTGGATGATAACGTAGAAAATGATCCTGTTACACGCTCTTTTGACAGGGTTTGATATCCTGTGGAAACGGTCACTTCATCCAGCTGACCTGTTTGAATGGTTAGGATGATATTGCCCAGGTTTCCCGAAGCTTTGATTTCCCTGGTTTGATAGCCTAAAAATGTAATCATCAGCACAGCATCTTCATCAACATCCTTCAATGTAAACTCGCCATCTTTATTGGTCACTACCTGTTTTTTCAATCCCTTTATGCTTACAGTAGCGCCGGGAAGCGGCAGATTTTTTTCATCCAGCACTTTTCCGGTAATATCGATCGATTGAAATCGTTTGATAATTTTTTCCAGGAATGCAGGCTCTTTCTTTCTAACCAGTACAGATTTGTTAGCGATGGTGAACTCCAGCGACTGGTTTTTAAATATCTGATCCAGAACATCACTTAATTCCTCATTTTTAACATCTATCGTCACTTTTTTGGAATTCTTTAATATAGAATTCGTAATCACAAAATCGTAACCGCTCTGGTCGCTGATCTGATCAAAAATGGTAAACAATTCAGCATTTCTGGCTGACAAAGTAATTTTCTGTGCGTAGGTGCCCGCACTTACCTGCATAAAAAAAGCAAGCATGAGTAAAGTGGTTAGCTTCATAACTCTCCATAGGTTATTTTGCGCGCTGAAAAAGCGCACCGGTTTAGTGCAAATTTGGTACATTTGGTAAGTTAGGTTGTTGCTTCAAGCCTTGTATTTTCGAGATCGCGGCTTTTAGCGGTTAGTTTGACAATTTTTGTTAATTCCCAGCCTTTTTTTGCCAGTTCGATTAGCGTCGGACTGGTATTTTATTCTGGAGCACATCCTCCTGTGGTTCCAGGGATGTACTTTGAATTTCCTATAGAGTAGATATAGTAGATTTTTATTGTATAACTGTCACCCTCCTTCCCTCAACTTTAAATTTAACATCATTAGAATAGCTCAGCATAGTTAGTACTTCGCTTATATTTTTTTGACGTGAAATATTACCATTAAATTTCTCATCTGTTACTTTACCTGTATATACTACGTCAATATTGTACCAGCGGATGATTTTTGCCATCACCTCCTTAATCGATTCATTTCTGAAACGGAAATAACCATTTTTCCAGGCCATCACATTTTTAATGTCAGCAGGCGCAACAGCAATAGGTTGCCCATCCTGTACTATCGATTGCTCTCCCGGTTTGATGATTTTTCCCTGTTCCGCATGATTTGATACCTGCACGCTTCCTTCAAGCAGCGTAGTTACTGTTGTGTGATGATCAGCGTAGCTGTTGATATTGAAATGTGTACCCAGTACCTGTACCTCCTGAAGGTTGGTTTTTACAATAAAAGGGTGTGTTTTGTCTTTTGCAATTTGGAAATAGGCTTCACCTGTAAGTTCAACCTCGCGTAATTTCGCCGATGCAAATGATGCAGGAAATTTGATAGAGGAGGATGCATTCAGCCATACTTCACTTTGGTCTGGCAGCCGGAGGCGGTAAGTTTCGCCCATGGCAGTCGATAAGGTATGGATGTGTGTACCTGCGGCCGTTTTACCATCTTTCACAGTATAAACAACTTGTCCATCAGCAGTTTTACTGATCACTATCCCCGCCTCACTCGCCAGTTTACCCTCATTAGCAGCAGACAATACTATTTTTTTGCCGTTATCAAGGGTGAGTGTTGCTGTGTTTTTGCCAGGAGCGATATCGTTCCTGATGATATTAACTATATTTTGTGGCTGTGGCTGATTGCTGTGATAAATAAGGCTGCCCCCTATAACGAGCAAAACTGCCGCAGCCGCGATGCTGATCCAAAGTTTACGCAGCTTGCCCCTACTCCGCACAGCAGATGTTACGTCAATCTGCACTTTTAATTCCTCCCACTTTTTATCGGTATTAAAAGTTGAGTATGTTTTCAATGCGTCAGCAGATTCATCCCTGATGGCACGAAGTTCCGCTAAAAGCACCTGTTCATCGGCACTCAAGGAATTTGATGACTGTTCATCTGCTTCCAGTTTGTCTAAAAGCTGGTTCCAGTCAGGAGTAAAAGGACTGAGATTTTTATCCATATCAATACACTGTCGTAGCTATATCGAAAATGGGTGACAGCAAACAGATAAAATGGCTACTTTTTTTTCAGAATAAATTTAAAAGCGCCCTGATAATGAAGAAAAGGCAATAAAAACAAGAATTGCATGATTACGAAGCGCTGAATAAGCCCTGCTTAATTGTGTTTTTACCGTATTGATTGAAATATTTTGCTTTTTAGCGATTTCTGCATAGCTCATTTTATCAACCGCATGCATAATAAATATATTTTGCCTGTTTTCCGGCAATTTTTGAATCAATTCTACGATTTTGATATAGCGCTGATGTCTGATTTCGTTATATTCCTGCTCATCATGATGTTCTTGTTCCTCTTCCAGAGCGGCCAGCATAGAATTCCTCTTTTCAGTCACTGCACTTTTACGCAGAAAATCAATGCATTTATATTTTACTGCCCTGCGCGCGTAGGCTTCGAAACCTGTGGTCAGTTGAATGGTATGGCGCCTCTGCCAGAAATCTATGAAAAAGTCCTGCACCATATCTTCCGCTGCAAACTGATCATGAACATATTGCATAGCCACAGCACACAGAAATTGATGGTTTCTGCGAAACATCGTTTCGAATTGATCGATATTGAGTGTTGTACTATCTTCTCCTTCCATTAATTAAATCAAAAATGCGCTTTGATAGTGAACTCAGCATAGGGTAAAGGAAAAATATTCAGTAAAGCAAATAAAGCATTTATTGAATCACATAATTAGTTAAAAACAATGAATTTACGAAATGAATGTATCGCCCAAAAAAGGCCGTCCCTTATTTATTTTTAAGACGGTGTTTAAAACACTTAAAAGCACCTAACAGACGGATAGACATTACTTTTGGGAGATGGCCGCAAAAACAAAGAGGCACAATAGCTACTTTCTGGTCAGCATCTTAAATAGATCCCGAAATAAATTGCCAATAACCGATTGTAAAAACCGGTCGTCGTTGCGAGTAACCATCAGGTCTGTGGCCTAAAAAAAACAGGAATGACGTCCTATATGTGCTTTCTAACTTATTAGGTTTAAAATTTGCATCCTGTAAAACTCATTGAGCTAAGATGTCTAAGGTGGTTGTAAAAATTAAAAACCAGGCAGTTTAATTAACCACCTTAGACACCTAAGAGCATCTAATTCATTCAATAATCCTTTAGGCTTTCCACCATAAAGAACATGTAAGCTTATGCGGTCCTTAAATGTCTTATATGGTCAAAAAAATAACAATAAATATTCAGTTGTTTACATAAACATCATTATAAGGAGGAACGACGAAGCAATCTATCATGCTGGTAATCCTGCCATGCACAACATTAATTTTCCAATAATCTAACTGGCGGTTTATAGCAACCGGTATAATTAATTTAATAATTAAGATTTTTCTAGGTGATTTTAGATAATTTTTCTAAATTAGTGGTGCAAACTGTTAAATAATATATTTTTTCAATTAATCTCAGAGATCCAAAAACAGCAATTAATTTTTAACAATATTCCTGGTCGAGTGGTAGCCCCACATTTCCTATATCTCTGAAAAGAGTTATTTGGCAGTTTGCAGCGACCAGGATGCTTTTTAATTTTTAGGTTATGCAAACTGCCAAAAGTAAAAATCAAAACACACAGCTCCCTGCTCAGGTTGCAGCTGAATCAACCAACACTAATATATTACCTGCCATTTGCGCAGTAAAGGCTACCTTACATCATATTGATGGCCATGTTTCTGAAATCACGATGACTTTGCCACGCTACACCGGTTGGGCAGAATTTTTAGAGGACGGGCAAAATTCCATTCGGGAATATGTGTATCAGCTCACCCGGCATTGGATTCGAATTACCCATTTCTTTATAGAAACCGGAACCGTTACCACCAATGGAACAGTAACCTCTTGTTTTTTACCACGCAGGTTCGATATCCCTTTAGGCAAATTTTATAAACCAATGGTGCCTGGTTCCTGGGTATTAGCCAATCAGCACCCGCATCATCCAAAGTGTAACCAAAAAGGATCGAGCAAAAATTTATCAGCATTGATGGCTATTGCAGGAACCAGAAATGATGTTGTTTATCATCAAACAGAACCGAATATCATGCTTTGCGGCATTCCATTCGAAAGCAAATCAGCCTACTTTGAAAAAGGCGATATTCCTATCGGGCATTTTCAAAAGAATGGAACCGAATATATGGTGATTTACAGTTATAGTGTTGATGGGAAGGGAAATTTTGAGTGAGGTAAAATGAAATTGATAATTTAAATTTAAGCCCTTACGGATGGTGAGGGCTAACTTTCCAATACCTGTACTTTAGGCGCTCTGGCATGTAATTAGGAACTGCTACCGCTTAAAATTAGAAAAAATGCAAAACATTTAGATAAATATATCTTCATGCTAAAATTATTTTTTTGGTTTTAGGGAATCAACCACTGTCAGAATACTAGCGATACGATAATAAAAGTAGAAAATTTGTTATATTAATTACATATGGAATGCTAAGACCAGTTTGGGTAAAGAGAACGTTGCGTCAATTATTAGGTCTATCTAGTTGCTCATCAATCATCTTTTTCACATATTCATTTTCTGGGAAAGCTGTAAATTTTTTGACGAGTATCCCTTCTTTGTTGAATAGTAAATATGATGGAATTGCCTGAAAATCGAAGAATGTCATAACGTAGGTCCATTGCGCATCATTCAAATAGTAATGTTGGTTACCTATGCCTTTAACTTTCTCTTCCCACAGATTTCGGGGAGACGAACTGTTTGTTAAGTATACAAACACAACATTTTTATCGTGAAATTCATTTTTTGTGGTTCTGAACCGTTGCATTGCTTCCAAACAAGGTCCACACCACGTAGCCCAAAGGTCGATCAAAATAACTTTACCTTTGTGTTTGGAGACAATACTTTCTATAATCCTATCTTCTGCAATTTGAGATGCATCGTTTATAACTGCCGGGGATTTCAATTTATCCAGTACCACAACCTCTTTGTTTTTTCGAAATAGGATTTTCGCGATTTCTTTGTTCCCCCAATATTTCAAAATATTTTTTTTCTGTATTTCACTTAAAGGCCTTAATTCTTCAGTCAGCTGTCTACCATAAGCATTTGCTGCTAAAATATCATAGTATAAGCCATCTTTAAAACCAACTAAGTCAGATAAAATAATTTTTGTTTTTGACAACCAATTGGAGATATCGGTTTCTCCTATTTGGGTAACAGCCAGGGTTTTGTCCAAGAGAATTTGTTTTTGAAATTCAAGGAATGTAGAAGTATAAAGGTATTGGGGGTCATTCAGTTTTAACTCCTTCAAAAAACGGTAATATGATCTGTCAATCTCTTTGATAACAAACTTCTTTTCTTTATCACCATTAGTTATACTATAGTTAGCCATCATTGCTTTGTCATAATCAAATACTGCCCCTTTATAAAAAAATAGGCGAAAGTCATTATTCAACATACTTTTTAATTCTTTTGATATCAAGGTATCATTTTTTACAACTGTTAATATTTCTGACAAGAGAGATCTGGCATATTCCAAGAAATCCTCGGTACCTTTATCATAAAGTGGTTCCCTTTTTCTGGTAGGTGAATATTCAATCATTTTGCGAATGAGACCATAATATCGGGTCATATCATTTTGATCGATACTAGGCTCAACAGTAATATTTTCGATATCTAAATCTGAATTATAAGTAATATCAAGGCGGGTATTAGCTGCGCATTTCAATTTGACAAATAGGGGTTTCCCGGGATTTAGACTTGTGGAAAAACGTATGTAAGAAACTGCTGTTTCAACATCAGCATCAATGGAAAAATTGCCCGACCGGTCGACAAGCGCTTTATATTTGACAAACTCACCCGAAATTGGATGAGAAACGGTGATTTTCACGAATGCACTGTCTATATTTATTCCGTCAGGCACCCTTAACCTTCCTGTTAATTTCGCTTTGCCAAACGCTAATTTGGGCACATCAACTATCTTACTTACAGATTGTTTGCATAACAGCAAACACAATAAGCTAAACATGTAAAATAGATTTGATTTAAATACTCTGGACATCGTAATTTTTAATTGGTTCCAGCAGATTTTCGCAAATATGCTGGAAGTTATTATTTATTAATACTAAGTCTGCGGATAAGTTCGCAATCTTAGCCTTTAGTCTGTTATTACGCAGGCCAGCAACTAGTTTTCTGGGCTAGCGCAAAAAAAAATCAGAGAACTGATATGAAATACAGCATCCTCTTTGAACTACACCCGTATTATCATCATAGGTATATTTTGAATGAGGTGGCTTACTTCCACTGCAGCTTCCGCCACTTCCACCGTCACTGGTTGAAAGGATGTCTTTTAGTTCATTTCCTGAAAGTACTTCTCCGCTCTCTAAAGTTACTTCTTCTAATTTAACTTTTTCATACTGTTACCATTTAGTTAAAAAATAATCCTATTTCAGCTGATTAATGGGGATCGATATAGGAAACTTTTAGTCAACGAAGTCGCGGAGCATATATGCTTAAAGACAAATAATTAGGAGCAAAAAAATGAGACAAAGACCTTCGAAAAAATCTTTGTCCTACTTGGGATCAGTGGCGGTACTTAATTCGAACCATTTTGTAGACGAGCTGATTGAAATACGCGGTTTTTCCAAGCGCTTCATGCCCGCCCCGCTCTTCCGGCGATTGGAACTGAGCCTCTTTTGCAGGAGGTGCCCGAAGTAGTTGTTAAAGCTGTATCAGACTTATTTTGACGAGTTTATACTACAAAAACAAATATGGTATTATAAGTATCTTTTGTTAATTTGCCCGCCTTATTGTTTATAAACCTGATAACCATCTCTGGTAAATTTTTTTAGGATTAGTGGAGGAAGCACTTGTTGAAAATACGGTTGAAAAGGAATTACTCATTAAACTGAGAAATGGGGACGAGTATGCTTTCGACAAACTTTATCAAATCTATAGCTTAAGGATTTACAGAAAGTTATTAAAAATGGTAAAAGTTGATGTGATTGCTCATGAACTTACGCAGGACGTTTTTGTGAAGGTTTGGACCAAAAGGCACCTCCTCGACTCCAATCAATCCTTCAGATCTTATTTGTTCAGTATCGCCCAGCACCTGGTTTATGATACCTATCGTAAAATTTCGCGGGATGAATTACTTGCCAAAACAGTTCAATTGATCAGCACTAACGCTTATACCCATACCGAGGAAGACATCTATTACCGGGAGACCGGAGAAATGATACAAAAAGCGATAGAACTTTTGCCACCTCAGCAAAAGCGTGTCTTTCAGGCTTGTAAAATTGAAGGTAGAAGTTATGATGATATTGCCCGTGAGCTTAATATTTCCAGTTCTACAGTGAATAACCACATTGTTAAAGCAACAAAAACTGTAGCAGAATATCTTAAAAAGTCAGGCACACTTGTGTTTTTTGTTGCCATCAGCAGCGCATTTCTGGATAAATAGTAAATATTTTTTCGTTTAGACTAGATGTTGATCACTTTTGAAACGTAATAGCTTTAAAAAGGCCAATTATTTTGGAAGATCAAAACAAGCTAAAGCGTATTTACTCAAATTTTCTCAAAAATCAATGCTCCGAAACTGAAATATCGGAGTTACTGACATATTTTGATGTTGCAGATGAATTTTTATTGAAAGATTTGATCTATGCTGAGCTTTTGGTTCCTTTTGAAGAAGGATCTCCTACTGTTGAAGAGGAAATTAAACTGCTCCAGATTTTCAAGTCCGTAAAACGCATCAATCAACAGACTCTGCCTAAAATTGTTCCGCTCTACAAACGCATATGGTTTCTCCGGCTTGCCGCAGCCTGTCTGACCCTGATGGTCCTCACAGTTTCACTTTTCATTTACCTTAGATCTAAACAAGACCTTCCATCGCTGAGCATGGAAAAAGATGTGGATCCGGGTACAAATAAAGCCGTGCTTACCCTTGCGAACGGGAAACAAATCTCTTTGGCAGACGGTGTAAATGATTCATTGGCGGAACAGAATGGTGTGAAGATTACGACTACAGCGGCGGGACAACTGGTTTATACTTTTATTGGAGATCAGGGCAAACATTCAGAAATGGAGCAAAACCAGATCACAACCCCTCGTGGCGGCCAATATCAGCTGCAACTGGTTGATGGTACAAAAATATGGCTTAATGCAGCATCATCCGTTAAATTCCCGGTATCGTTTCAAGGATCAACACGAAATGTAGAACTTCAGGGAGAAGCTTATTTTGAAGTAGCGAAAGATAAGGCACATCCTTTTATCGTTAAAAGTATCCATCAGGAAGTGGAGGTGCTTGGAACACATTTTAACCTGAAGGTATATGAAAATGGTTTGCGTACCAGCACTACTTTACTGGAAGGAAGTGTTAAAGTAAATCAGGTCATTTTGAAACCCGGTGAGGAATCAACTTTAACAGCGGGCAGGATTGATGTGAAAAATGTGGATACAGACAACGCTGTTTCCTGGAAGAATGGCTTTTTTAATTTTGACAATGAGCCACTTGAACAGATCATGAACGACATTGGCCGTTGGTACGATTTAGACGTAAAGTTTAAAGATGAAGAATTAAAGAAAAAGATGTTTAGTGGAAGCATCTCCAAGTATGTTAAAGTTTCGCATGTATTGAGTAAGCTGAGCTTAACCCGCTCCGTTCGATTTGAGATACAAGGCAACACTATAATTTTAATGAAATAACCAAAATCAACATAACCAAACCAAACAAACCAACAAACATGAAAAAAGAACTACCTACGGAAATGTAAAGCTATTAATCACGACGCCTCAACAAAAAAGGATTCCGATGGCCATCGGAATCCTAATAATCTGGCTTTATAAGATTAATAAATTAATCAACTACAGATGAAGTGCGCTGCTCGCTAAAGTATAAGCACTTCTAAACCAAACCTACTCAAATGTATAAAATTTCCACTAAAGTTTTATGTGGTCCTCCGTGCCACATTTTTAGAAAATGGCTCATGCGAATTAAACTCGTTGCTGTATTATTATTGGCTTTCATCATGCAGGTAAGTGCCTCTGCACTTGCTCAAAAGGTTACTTTAAACCAAAACAAAATCACACTTGCCCAGGTGTTTAAAGAAATTGGGAAACAAACCGGCTTCCATGTGCTTTGGGAACCCGATAAGTTGAACGCCGGAATAACCATTCAGGCTAAATTTAGCGGTGCATCGCTTGATGAAGTCATGGAAGTATGCTTAAAAGGCACTGTGATGAACTATGTTATTGAAGACAAAACCATCGTAGTAGCCGAAAAGAAAAAAACTGTGCTCGACGCATTCATAAATGTCTTTAAAAATATGGACATCAGAGGCAAGGTTGTGGATGAGAAAGGAAATCCCCTGGCTGGTGCAAGTGTAAAATTGAAAGATTTGAATAGAAGTGTGATCACCAATCAACTGGGCGTTTTCGAAATTAAAAA
This sequence comes from Pedobacter alluvionis, assembly GCF_003664035.1. Classification (GTDB taxonomy): domain Bacteria; phylum Bacteroidota; class Bacteroidia; order Sphingobacteriales; family Sphingobacteriaceae; genus Pedobacter; species Pedobacter alluvionis. The sequence goes on along the minus strand of NZ_RCCK01000010.1, from coordinate 1,057,146 downwards.
TGTCGATGAAGATGCCCTGGTTATCATTTCTTACACGGGCTATACCGCTAAAACGATCGCAGCTAAAGCGATTACCGATCAACCTATTGTTTTGGTTGTAAATACAGAAAGCTTACAGGAAGTTGCAGTAGTATCCAATGGTTATCAGAAAATATCCAGAGAGCGGGCTACAGGATCCTATGAATTTTTAGATTCCAGCGTAATTAACAGGGGGGTTAGTCCTAATATTATCGATAGGATTGAAAACATGGCGCCTGGAATTTTGACGCTGCGTAATCCCTCCAACTCTGTCAATGAAGCAAGTTTTTCTATTCGTGGCCGAAGCACGATTCGGTCTGCAGTAGAACCTCTGGTTGTAGTTGATAACTATCCCTTTGAAGGAGACATCAATTCCATCAATCCAAATGATGTAGAAAGCGTCACCATTCTGAAAGATGCTGCAGCCACTTCGATATGGGGCGCGAGAGGAGGAAATGGGGTATTGGTCATCACTTTGAAAAAGGGTAAACTGAATCAACAACCACAAGTATCCTTAAATACCAGTTTTACCATGGCTGGCAAGTCCGACCTGTATTCTGTTCCACAGCTGAGTTCTTCAGAATTTATTGATGTAGAAAGCTTTTTGTTCGGCAAAGGCTATTATGATTATTCCCTTTCAGATCCCGGGAGTGTGGTTTCCCCATTGGTCAGTATCTTAGATCAGCAACGCAGTAATAAAATCAGCGCCATTGAAGCAGAAAGGCAGATCGCTCAACTGAGAAATACTGATATCCGTGATGACCTGACCCGTTATACACAGGATAATATTTTTAATCAGCAATACAATTTAAGCATCAGGGGCGGTGGTCCACAAAATCAATACTACCTATCGGGAAGTTTTGATAAGGGGCATTCTGCAGAAAAATCCAACTCAAGCCGGAAGAATTTTATGCTGAGCGAACGATTCCGTTTTTTCAACAATAAACTTCAAATTGGTGCAGATATTTCTTTTTCTGACACGCGACGGGATGGATCTAACTTTAGCTTGCCTGCCGGTGCAATTTTTCCCTATACCAGGTTGGCAGATGACCAGGGAAATCCTCTGGAAATTCCTTATAAGTATTCAAAAACACGAATTTCCGGCTTAGCAGGCGGCAAGCTGATTGATATGACTTTTATCCCGCTTGATGAATATAATTATGGCAGGAATGCCAATCATATTCAGGATTATAGCATTAAAACAGATGTAAATTATAGTTTTACACCGACCTTACAGTTTAGTGCCATTTATCAATATGGAAGTGGAATTTCCAACTCTAATAGCATTTTTGATGTTGAATCGTTTCAAACACGCGAAATGATCAACATGTTTACCACCTACAATTCAGCCACCGGAGTAATTACGCAGAATTTTCCCTATGGTGGAACCAATTTGATTAGAAACAGTAAATACAATAACAACAACGTAAGGGCGAATTTGGTTTATAATGAGACATTGGGGGCTGATCATCAGATTTCGGCGCTGGCGGGAGCGGAAGTCCGAAACACCAACACTGTAGGCTCTATAAGGCAAGAGCTTGGTTATATTAAAGAGTTTGATACCTATCAGCGTGTGAACCAAAATATGATTTATCAAACTATATTTAGTGGTGCAAACAGCACTATACCTATACAATTTGCAAATAACAATACCACCAATCGGTTTGTTTCACTATTTGCGAACGCATCTTACTCCTATCGCGATAAATACATTATTTCAGCGAGTGCCCGTAAAGACGAATCCAATCTTTTTGGTGTAGCGTCAAATAAAAAAGGGGTACCGCTTTGGTCCGCTGGTGTGGCCTGGATAATTAACCGCGAATCATTTTACCATATAGACTGGCTTCCGATGTTAAAGCTACGCCTCACTAATGGCTACAGCGGAAATACCAGTCCTAGTGCTTCAGCAAAAACAATTGCCAGCCTATCAGCAGGAAATAATTCAGGTTTGGGATCGTTTTATCAGATCAACAATCCACCCAATGCAGAATTGAGATGGGAAAAAGTACAACAAACGAACCTGGGATTAGATTTCGGATTCAAGAACAACCTGATTAGCGGTAGTATTGAGTTTTTCAGGAAGAATGCCCGCGATTTGATATCCGGACAGAGCGTTGCCCCTCAGGTTGGTGTAATAAATTTTACCGGGAATTTTGCTGACGTAAAGACACAAGGTTTCGACCTCTCCCTCAATTCAAGACAAATATCCGGTAAAGATTTTTCATGGTCAACAAGTTTGAATCTCAGTTCTGCAATAGATAAGATCACTAAACTCGACCTCAAACAAAACCCGAGAAATTCAGTATTGAACAATTCTACTATTCCAAGGTTGGGTTATGCCTATTCCGCATTGTTCACTTACCGTTACGCAGGTTTAAACGGACTTGGTCAACCTATGATTTATTCCAATGGCGTGGCCACGACTGACCTCGCTTCAGTAATTAATGCGGCCAATGAGCAGGATATTGTATATATCGGAAATAATATTCCAAAATTTTCGGGCGGTATCCGAAATGATTTTAACTACAAGAATCTATCCTTATCATTTTTAATTGCCTACCGCCTGGGTCATTATTTTAAACGTCAGGCGCTGGACTACAACAGCCTTTTCTTTGGCAATTATTTCTTCTCTGATTTTGCGAACAGATGGCAAAAACCCGGTGATGAATTGATCACTAATGTTCCGGCAATGACGAATTATCCTTATAATAACTACGCACAACTCACTTATGATTCGTCGGATGCACTGGTAGAAAAAGGAGACAGTTTCAGGCTACAGGATATCCAGCTTTCGTACAATATCAGCAAAACAAAGTTTAAAAGACTGCCTTTCAAAAGTCTCCAGGTGTACGCCTATGCCAATAATATTGGTCTGTTGTGGAAGTCGACAAAGCTTCCCATTGATCCGGATTTCCCGACTTCAGCAAGATCACCAAGACAATATTCGTTTGGCTTAAGAACCACATTGTAATCAATTACTCCATTAAAAAATTAGATATGAAACCATCATGATTTTGCCAATCACAAACACTAATTAGTAAACCGAGCTTGCGAGTTCTTGAACACTAAAGCACGATAGAAACTTGTGAAAAAATCATGATAGCTTCATAACCATTAAAAACAAATTTACACATATGAAAAAGCCTTTTTTTTATAATAAATCACTTTTTGTTATTGTACTGGTCGCATCTGTTTTGTTAGGAAGCTGTAAAAAGGAATTTCTGGATAAAAAGCCGGTAATGGCCAACCTGATCCCGGAAAGCCTGGCCGATTTTGAAGGCCTATTAAACAACTTCACGGTAATCAACAATACCCAGAGCTTTTCCATGTTCTGTGGCGATGAATACGAATATTTATCTACCAGTATCTGGCAGTCGAAAGATGAACCCATTCGCAACAGTTACAACTGGAATCCGACTGTTTATCAAACCTCTTTAGACTGGAACAATTCCTACAAAACGCTCCTATACGCCAACACCATCATTACAGGATTAAATGAATTGGCAAAAACACCTGCTAATGCGGCAAAATATGGGGATGTTAAAGGGCAGGCCTACTTTCTGCGCGCCCATACTTTTTTTCAGATTGCACAGGCTTTTGCAATGCCTTATGATCCGAAAAATGCAGCAGTTACACCGGGCATCCCTTTGCCTTTGGAGGTAAATGCCAATAATCCCTTGCAGCGTTCATCCTTAGCGGTTACTTATGCTCAGATCTTGTCTGATCTGGAAACCGCAAAAATGAGTTTTAGTTCTGAGTCCACTACAAAACCGACATTAGGCTCTAAAGTGGCTGCCCTGGCTTTGCTGGCAAGGGTTCATTTGGGCATGATGAACTACGATAAGGCGATGGAAAGCGCGCGGGAGGCTTTAAAGATCAAGGGAACACTGCTTGACTACAATAACCTTGACGTAAATTCCAATACGCCATTTGAGGGCGGGAATCCGGAAGTGATTTATACTACTTTTCATGGCGACGCTTCTGTTGGCTACGATTTTTATGCCTTAAACTACTCCGATTACGGTTATACCTTCAAGTCGAAGGTGAGTGCGAAGCAAATGGCCCTTTACGATAAAGATGACCTCAGATTAAAACTGTGTTTTTTCATCAGGAGTGCTAACGATCCGGCTAAGTATATCAAAGCTTTGTACCAGAATATAGCCTTACGCTATGTGCCCTTTAACGGTTTGGCAACTGACGAGGTTTACCTGATTTTGGCAGAGTGCCTGGCACGGAAGAGAGAAGTAGAACCGGCACTTGAAATTTTGAATATGATGGCTACAAAGCGTTTTCCTGCAGGATTGGCTCCCGTACTCAGCGCCTCAACTCCGGAAGCAGCACTTGACCTCGTTTTACTCGAGCGTAGAAGGGAATTGTTGTACCGCGGCGCAAGGTGGTTTGATGTGCGGCGCCTGAATGTAGAGGGCGCTAATATCACCCTGTCAAGAGAAATAGATGGTGTGGTTTATACGCTTCCACCAAATGATAAGCGTTACGCTATGCCGATTCCATTAGATGAAATTACGAAATCCGGCATTTCACAAAATTAATCACGAAGTCAAATTAAGAGATAGAAAATGAATATAAGATATTTAAGCTTAATGTTTCTTTTTGTACTGGCAATCGGAGCCTGCAAAAAGGAGGAAAGCAAAGAAAGGTTTGCAACAGTAAGGGTGGTAAATGCATGGACCGGGCAAGATGCCGTAAAATTGAACGCTCCGCTAAATTTTGCAAACAGTGTTTTAATTTACCCTAAGGCAGAATCTCCTGCAATGATAACAGTTTCCTCTAAAGATGGTAAGGATGTGCTTTTATCCGGGACTTATACCCTCAAACCGATGAATTACTCCATGTATCTTTGTGGTACGGCCTTAAAACCTGACACAATATTGCGGGCGGAAGTGGATATTCCTTATATCCAGACGGATAGAACACCTGTAGCTGCTGACAGCGTTTCGCACATCCGGTTTGTGAACCTGTCGTCGGAAAGCACGGTGCTGAAAGTCATTTTAAAAGATGCGTTAAATGTGCCAGACTCCCCTATCCGGGCAAATGTTCCGTCGGTTACAGCACCTGTAGCATTGGGTTACCGGGAAATTTCCCCATGGAGTAAATACCCAACCAAAGCTGCCACCAGAACGGTATACAATTTTGAAGTGCGAAATGCAGCAACCGGTGAATTGCTGATTGCAAATTTTAGCTTAACACTTACGCCAACTTCCGGCTATTTCAAGAACATTTCGCTGGTGGTTAAGGGAGTACCTGGCGGAACAGGGAGAAATGCCTTCAGTATATTTCAGAGCAATTACTTTTAAATTCCAATAGACCAATTACTTATATTTAGATGCAAAAATTTTCAATACTCTGCTTAACATTACTGATGGTTGCAAGCCTGGTAAAAGGGCAGGAAAAGATTCCGAAAACAACCAAAGACTCCCTGAAGAACACTATTCCGGCGAAGAAGACCATAGAGGCGGCAAAACCCGTAAGTGAACCTAAACCTTATAAAGAAATCATTACAGATAAGGCGATCACAAGCGCTGGCATGATTAAGGTCCACAAAATTGAGCAAAAGTATTTTTTTGAAATTGCTGATTCCCTATTGGGGAGAGATATTTTGATTGTTAGCCGCATCAGTAAATCAGGCGCTGGCGTACGGGGCTTAATGATGGGATATGCAGGCGATCAGATTAATGAAAATGTGATCAGATTTGAAAAGGGCCCAAACCATAAATTATTTATCAGGAGCATCTCCTTTGCAGAAAGATCAAATGACAGTATCGGCATGTACCGGTCTGTCATGAATTCTAATATCCAACCTATACTGAGTTCATTTGACATCAAAGCTTATGCAAAGGATTCAATTTCAGGAATGAAAGGCACTGTAATAGAGATGACAGACATCCTTAACAGTGACAATGAGCTCTTTTACTTTAACACCATTACGAAAAGAGGTTTATCACTAGGTGCACTCATCGCCGATAGGTCGTACCTGGAAAGCGTAAAAGCCTTCCCGCTTAATGTTGAGGTACGTGCCGTAAAGACCTATACTAAATCCCCGCTTATCGGCGATGCAGTAATCGGTGCTTCAGCAGCTACACTGGAACTGAACAGTTCTATCATGCTGTTGCCTAAAATACCTATGAAGCCAAGATTTTCAGATTCCAGGGTTGGCTATTTTACGGCCGACTATGTCGATTTTGATGCCAATCCGATAGGGATCAAACGTGAGGTGATGATCACACGCTGGCGCCTGGAGCCCAAAGCTGCAGATGTAGAAAAATACAAAAGAGGAGAACTGGTAGAACCTAAAAAACAGATTATTTTCTACATTGATCCTGCCACCCCTAAAAAGTGGGTTCCTTATTTGATTGCAGGTGTGAACGATTGGCAGGTTGCCTTTGAAAAGGCAGGTTTCAAAAATGCCATCATCGCAAAGGAAGCGCCGAAAGATTCTACCTGGAGCATTGATGATGCGCGCCATAGTGCCATCGTTTATAAACCTTCGGTAATTGCAAATGCCAGCGGACCTAATGTGCACGATCCGCGTAGTGGCGAGATCCTGGAAACCCATGTGAACTGGTACCATAACGTCATGAGCATTCTTAGTAAATGGTATTTTATCCAGGCCGCAGCAGTAGATCCAAGGGCTAGAAAGAAGTTTGACGATAAACTGATGGGTGATCTTATTCGTTTTGTTTCCTCGCATGAAGTTGGCCATACTTTGGGCTTGATGCACAACTACGGTTCTTCCTCTACTGTTCCTGTTGAGCTATTGCGCAACAAGCAATGGGTAGAAGCCAATGGACATACCCCCTCGATTATGGATTATGCACGTTTTAACTACGTGGCACAGCCAGAAGATCACATTGGGAAAGCAGGGATTTATCCGAGGATTGGAGATTACGACAAGTGGGCAATTGAATGGGGCTACAAATGGATGCCCCAGTACACCAAAGCTGCGGATGAACACGGGCCTTTAAGCAAGCTGATCAGTAAACGTGTGGCTGCAAATCCGAGATTATGGTTCGGAAATGAGATGGATGCAAATGATCCGCGTAGCCAGAACGAAGATTTGGGCGACAATGCCATGCTGGCCAGTGAGTACGGCATCAGAAACCTGAAACGCATTTTGCCCAATTTGATAGAATGGACAAAAGAGGAAAATGAAGGTTATGGAAATGCAAAAGAAATGTATGCCGAAGTCGCCAGTCAGTACAGACGCTACCTGGGACACGTGGCAAAAAACATCGCCGGCGTTTATACGGATATAAAGACTGTTGATGAGCCAGGTTTGGTGTATAAAAATGTACCGGCCCAGATTCAAAAGCAGGCCGTTTCCTTTTTGAACCAGCAGTTGTTCCGCACCCCAACCTGGTTAATTGAGGGTTCGTTATCGGGCAAAATCGCTGCCGATCCGACCCGGCTGATATTAAATTATCAAAAAGATATGCTCGGCAGTGTTATGGGAGTAAGCTCATTAAATAAATTGCTCAATGCCACGCTAAGCAAAACCCCAACTTATACCATAGACGAACTTTTTTCTGATATGAAAAAAGGCGTGTGGTCTGAGCTTTATGATGGTCAGCAAATTGACCTTTACCGGCGTAACCTCCAGAAAGCTTATGTAGATAACCTGAAAAAAATGCTGACAGCAACAGCTGCAGGAGGCTACACCGCACAACAAATGCAGCAATACAATATCGTTGATGTGCAGGCAAATGACATTTCTACACTCGTAAAAATGCATTTTACAGCGCTCAAAGGTGATATTGAAGCCGTGCTTCCAAAACGCGAGGGTTTAGAGAAATACCACCTGCAGGATATTGTACGGACAATAAACCAGGTGCTGGATCCAGAAAAATAAACAGCGATTTGAAAAGTAAAAAGGGGCAAAAATCTTTAAAAGAATTTTGCCCCTTTTTTGTTCCGGATTTAAATACAATCATACTAACCTGAGTTCGATTAATGTTTAAAAATTAATGTACCTTATTAGGACGAAATGGAGAAATCTTTGAACTATGTAAAAGATTTTGCTTCGCAGAGCCTTCGGGTTCTCCACTGCGGTCGAAATTACGCCCCTTGTATATCGGTCATCAATCCTCCGATGTATTTGAAAAATTCTAATCTCTTCATTGACAGAATCCATTAGCATGGTCGTCATTCCCGCGCAGGCCTATCCTGTGGACACATCTTTTGGTTTTTTATACGTTTTGCTAGCTTGCTTTAATAAATTACAGGTTTTACCGAAGAACGCAGTCAATCCCAAGGGCCAGAGAAATCAAAAAAACAGTCAAATATTAATCGAACTCAAGTTAGTGTATATGTGTTCGGTTGAGCATTCTTAAAGATTTACCAGGCTAACATAAAAAAAGCCGCCTCAACGAATTTGAGACGGCCTAATCTTAATTTACATAAAACGTATTATTTAGCGATGCCTTACAACACGGAACTGTTCGTAAATTTTACCCTGTAAGGCCATTGGTCATCATTGGCTTCGTTTTCATCCCATGGATGTGGTGCGTAGGTAGTCGGCGCTCCGGTTACTACATACCATAATTTTACAGTACCAGCCGGCACAGTAAAGCTACTGGTGGCGTTGTTGGTCCACATGCCGCTATACCTGCGTTCTCCGGTATTTAAAAGTGCAACATATCCATGGCGCCAACCTGCTCTTGCCGGATTTGCCACCTGATTATACCCGGCCGCATTAACCATACCGGTAAACAAGGTTGATACAACCGTACCTGCGGCAGGAACGGTTAAAGGGATAACATTGTAACCTGTAGTACCCGGGGCACGATTATAGGCTACCTTGTAGCTTCCGTCACTTAGCGTGGTATAATTCCACGTTTGAGCACCATGGTAATTGGTACCGTAAGTCCGGAGTGAAGGAATATCCCAGGTCACAAATCTTACAGCCTGATCATATATTTCTCCATTAAAAGTAGCCATATTAATACCATTGAGCCTCATATATGCCTGGATAGGATCTTCCGGTTGGAGAGACTCGCGCCATAATCTTCCGATAAAATTGCGCCCTCTTTTAAATTCCCAATAATAGAGGATAAAGTAACTGGCATAACGGTAAAATTCATGGTGAACATGGCGGTGGTAATTATCCTTATAAACGGTGAAATCATAAGCGGTAAAAACCGTCGACGGATAACTCTGGAATCCCTGGAAATTAGCTGTTTGCTCCCAAAAGCCATTACCGCCATTGCCACCAAACCCATAGCGGAACCCGCCAACACCCTGATCAGCAAAAACCTGGTATTGGAAACTATGTCCAATCTCATGACCGATTACATGACCAACCGGCTGCATGGTAGCTGGGCTAACCCACAGGGCGCCAATTACGTTATCATAGCCAGAACCAGTAGCCAGCCATTCCGTTTGATAATTGATAAAGATCATCATCTTATATGTATTCAGATTGGATGTAGCTAAATTAGCAAAACCTAATTCAGTTACATTTAATTGAAAAAAGCCTTCCGCTTTGGTCAGCAGATCAGTAATGTTCACCCGATATGCTGCCGGCACGGCAGTTGAATTTGGGTCGTTACTGCCATAGCCTTTGGCCCAGAAAACAATAAAGTGATCCGAAGTGCGGGATCTTGACCAACTCCATGTGCTGGCCGAATTATTAAAATCATTCGAGCTCAGTGCCTGCGGAATATAAACTTGGGGCGCAACTGCTGCCATTCTGGCCTGATTTTGCAGCTTAGTGGGCTGAATGGCGTTGAATTCATTTTTACAGCCTGATAACGATACAATGATCAGGAAGAATAAAATTTGTTTTTTCATTTTGGTTTTTTAGTTGATTAGGTTTATAGATTAATTAAATTTCATCACACAGCGTACTCATCTTTATGGGGTTGATTCCCTCAGAAGATCGACAGGCTGTTCGTGAAAAATATTTTTATGATGTGTTAATACTTAAATAAAAGATTTTACAATACACGTCCGCATTCAGAATAAATTGGTAAGGCGTGGGCCCACTTCATTCCGGATTTTATTACAGTGCTGTATAAAAAATATGTAATATTTAAATATACAACACAAAAGGCGGCCATTCTGATCGTATATTAACTAAAAGCGGCAAAATATTGATATATTGCTAGTTAAGCTTCCCCGCTGTTTACCATTGCCAGAGAAAAACACGGCACGGGGGAAGTAGCACCGAGGCAACAAAGGATGAAATTGGCGCAGACAGCTACCAGTCATTGTGATGGCCAATATAGGCACGATAATGACAGAGGCACCCGATGATGTAAAGAAGATCAGATCGAACCTTTAGTTTATGGAAGATCTGGTAAAATAGTCCTTATACCACCATATAACGCAGAAATATGACATCGGAATTGATAAGATAATGATGAAAAAGCTCAGGTATCTTACAGGATACAACCAGGGTAAAAGATTATGGATGATGAATATCGAACAAAAAAAAGGAGTTGCGTATTTGAAAGTGCTAAAAACTAAAATTTGGATGAATCAACGATCCTGGTCGTCTCTTAAAAAGCATACATTTTCTTGTTTTAAGATTAATTATACAAGATCGTTCTTACTTTTTGCAAAAATGAATTTATTTTTGCTTCCGAATGATTTTGCAGGATTATTATCGTTTTATCATTATCTAAATGCCTTTCTATATAAGTGGAATACCCTGGCCAACCTCCGGAATGATAGACGATTTTGCCATATTTTTTCGAATTCCCTACGAACCACCCAAATCCATAATTGGTCTCTTTTCCATCGTTGGTTTTTACAGAATTAAATAGGAGTTCTTTATCTTTTGAATCTATCAATTTATCGGTATAAAGTGCTCTGTCCCATTTTAACAGGTCTGCTGTTGTAGCGTTTACTGTTCCGTCGCCCACGATTCCATCCAGATAATAAGTGTAAAATTCTTTCCCAAAACTATTGGGAAGCACTTTGTGTCCTAAGCTATCTGTAACATAACCAAGAGCATAGTTATCTATTTTTTTTGGTTCAAATCTACTTCTGTAGATCAACGTATTTTTCATTTTTAATGGTTGAAAGATGTTTTCACTCAAAAATTGTCCAAATGTCCTGCCTGATACTCTTTCTATGATCAACGCTAATAAAGTATAACCTGTATCACTGTACTCGTATTTTTCGCCGGGTTGAAAAATAACTTCCGGTTTGTATTTCGCGAAGACATTTACAATATCCTGATTGGTAGCAATTTTTGTTTTATCCCACTTTTGTTCAAAAAATTCTATATAGTCGGGAAGCCCGCCAGTGTGATTAAGTAAATTTCTGATGCTAATATTTCCGTAGAAAGCTAGTTCGGGAATATATTTTGAAATTTTGTCGTCATAGTTCAGTTTTCCTTGTTTTTCTAACAAAACAATTCCCATAGCAGTAAATTGTTTGGAAACAGATGCCAACTCAAATATGGTTTGGTTATTAATTTTTTGCCCGGTTTGCTCATTGGCAAGGCCATAACTTTTTTCAAATACGATTTTCCCTTTGTCTGCAATCAGCACATTCCCATTGAACATTTGCTGTTTATAGAGCGCGCCAAATAAGCTGTCAAGTTGCTTATATTGCGCAGATTGACCAAATGTGAGATTAAACAATAACAGTCCAATTGAAATCAGAAAAAATGTTCTTCTCATAACATGTTCTTTAAAATTGCCGGTAATGGGCCAGTTATCGCCAAAGGGCGGGATTTGATACCTTAGTTCAGTAAATATACAAATTTCGATAGAAGCACAAAAAAAGGTCAATTTAGCATATCAACCCCCTGTAGTTCCTACTCCCCTCCTGTTTTAGGAGGGGCAAGGGGGTGGTAACTGATCAAAATTAATTTAAAAATGATTATATTGTGATGTGGCAATCCATAATCTTAAACAGCTAAAAGAGAAAAGAAAGGAGCTGAGAAACAACCTCACTCCTGCTGAGGCTACCATGTGGATGTATCTGCAAAATTCAAAACTTGATGGCAAAAAATTCAGGCGCCAGCACAGTGTCGGAAATTATATTTTAGATTTTTACTGTCCATCAGAAAAATTAGCTATTGAAGTTGATGGCAGTAGTCATGATGATTATTCAGCAGAAATATACGATAAAGAACGAACTGATTTTTTAAACAGTAAGGGAATTAGTGTAATCAGATTTGAGAATGCTGAAGTTTTTGAATCTGAAGAATTGATATGCGAGACGATTAGAACATATTTCAAAAAACCACCCCCAGCCCCTCCTTGTAAATAAGGAGGGGAGCTGATTTACCTAGTAAGATAATACAGCAAAAGATTCGAACTACAAATCTTATTACCAGAAACCAACCTTTATTCAGCACATCCTTATAATAAAGAGTAACGCTATTTTATCTTGTAAAATGTATAGCCTAAAGGGTTCAAAATACAAACGCAATTAACAGGAACTAATCATGCCCCGGCAGTTCCTACTCCCCTCCTAGTTTAGGAGGGGCAAGGGGGTGGTAAATGAGCAAAATTAATTTAAAAATGATTATATTGTGATGTGGCAATCCATAATCTTAAACAGCTAAAAGAGAAAAGAAAGGAGCTGAGAAACAACCTCACTCCTGCTGAGGCTACCATGTGGATGTATCTGCAAAATTCAAAACTTGATGGCAAAAAATTCAGGCGCCAGCACAGTGTCGGAAATTATATTTTAGATTTTTACTGTCCATCAGAAAAATTAGCTATTGAAGTTGATGGCAGTAGTCATGATGATTATTCAGCAGAAATATACGATAAAGAACGAACTGATTTTTTAAACAGTAAGGGAATTAGTGTAATCAGATTTGAGAATGCTGAAGTTTTTGAATCTGAAGAATTGATATGCGAGACGATTAGAACATATTTCAAAAAACCACCCCCAGCCCCTCCTTGTAAATAAGGAGGGGAGCTGATTTACCCAATAAGATTATACCGGTCAGCAGGAATAATTGAACATTTAAATCGCTTTTTATTGCTTATAAAGCCTGTGATTGAAGATTTGGAGAGGAGCAGGTTCATTAAAAAAACGACGACTTGTCAAGGTGATCTTCGTTTAGATCACTCTCGAACGGCATAGCTCCAGGGCAGTAGGAATTGACAGACAGAAATCACTTGTAACTCCAACCTGTTTTTTGTGTCTTAAAGCTAAAATCATTAATGAAACAGCTCACATCGGGAATTTTTTTTGGTAATACTGATCAAACCATCGAATTGGATGGGCTCATCATCACCAACACGGAATACACTCACGAATTCGTTGATTGGCACTATCATGACAATGCTTACTTTACTTTCCTAATCGCTGGCAAGGTTTCTGAAATAAATAAAAAAGATCACCATAAATGTGTTCCGGGCACTTTACTTTTCCATAATTGCCAGGAACCGCATTACAATGTAAAGCCTAAGGGCTACACCAGGGGAATGCACCTGGAATTGTCTGCTAAATGGCTTTTGGAATTTGCTGGCAAAAATATGGCCGAAGGCAGCCTTGAAGTAATCAATCCCCTGATAAAATCACTCTTCCATCAAATCTTAATTTCTACTAAAAACCCCGATGATACCACACCACTATCGCTTCATGCGCTCGCCCTTAATGTGGTAGACAGGCTTTCCAGCAATACGAATTACCACAGATATAAACAACCTCCGGAATGGGTTGATAAAATTAACCAAATCCTTCATGATACTTCTAATCAAAGTCATTCTCTCGAATCTTTGTCCGGCACCATAGGCATACACCCAGTCCATCTATCCAGATACTTTCCAAAGTATTTTGGATGTAACCTTGGAGCATATATCCGAAGCATCAGGCTTTGCCGGGCAGCTGCCGAACTCAATGCCGGAAAAAAATCTGCTATCCAGATTGCTTTTGAATGTGGCTTTTACGACCAGGCTCATCTTATACGGTGTTTCAAAGAAGAGTTTCAGTTTACCCCACATCAATATCAGCGTTACTTAAAATGAAAATAGAATAAGTTTTTGCATGTTAATTCTGTACTATTTTTTAGAATCCAAAAAAGCTAACCTTGCCGGGTAATATTTTCTTATGAAGCAATTTTTATTTTTAACCGTATTTGCCGCATCCATTGGCCTTTGCTTTACCGCAAGCGCTCAATTAAAAAACCTGGAGTTTCTCGATCATCGGCCTAACCTAACTGATTCTATATCAAAAGAATCCGCTATTACCAGTTATAATATTGGAAGTAATAAAGACCTTTACCTCAAGCTTAATACCGGAAAATCACTTGCTGAGGAACTCGAAAAGCTGGCGCCCGGCCTACCCGCCGATTCGGCCTTAAAAATCGGAAATTTTCAGTTTTCCTTTTTGATAGAGGGCAAACCCGTTTATAAGGAAGATTTACATCCCGGCGCCATTCTTTTACAGGATAAAATCGTTAGAAAACCACTCCCGGTAGTCTTAATTAGCGGGAGCAGATCCGGGCTGTGGAGCCTGAATATGTGGGACCGTTTTATGATTAATTCGGGCATAAGTTTATTCGGACAGACACCAAAAAAACTGAGCATCCAAATCAGGGTCTATATCGATGCAGGCCATAGAATCTATTCGCCGATTTTGCTTGCAGCAGATATTAACATGACCAGAATCCTTCCTCCCATTGATGCAGAATTAATAAAACCCCAACCGATTAAACTAGACAGCGGTTGGCCGTTGTATAAAGGAAAGTATAATCAGGAGCTAATTGTACAGCTCAATACCAGAATACTCGATCAGTCTTACAAAAAAATCAATTCAATTGTTGTGATAAAAAATGGTTCCCTATTATTGGAAGAGTATTTTAACGGTTCTTCCAGATCAAGCCTTCACGATCCGCGTTCAGTTAGCAAATCCTTTACAAGTACTTTACTTGGTTTGGCCATTAGAGACGGGTACCTTAAATCAGAACAGCAGAAATTGGGTGAATTTTACAATTTAAAGCAATACGACCACCCATCTGCGAAAAAGGATAGTGTAAAACTTGTTGATCTGTTAACAATGAGCGCTGCTTTTGATGGAAATGACGAAGTGATGGAATCTCCCGGCAATGAAGAAAATATGTATCCTACTGCCGATTACGTCAAATTTGCGCTTGATCTGCCAATGGCAGTAAACAAGCAGAATGGGAAACAATGGTCTTATTTCACTGTTGGCACAATGCTTCTCGGAGATATCATGGATAAAGTGATACCAGGCGGTTTGGAGCCTTATGCGAAAAAGAAATTATTTGACCCACTGGGGATCGACTCGCTCGAATGGGCACGTACGCCTATGGGTAAACCATTCACCGGTGGAGGACTACGCCTAAAAGCATTAGATTTTGCGAAGTTCGGGCAACTTTACTGCAATGAGGGCCTCTGGAAAGGCAGGCAAATTGTTCCCAAATCGTGGGTAAACAAGTCCTTCCGCCATTTGCAAACCCTCCCTGCGGATAGGCCGGGCTTTTATGGGTTTCTTTTCTGGAATAAGACCATTAAAATCGACGGCAAAAATCTGGAAGTCTGGTACAGCTCCGGAAATGGTGGAAATAAAATTTACATCTTTAAGCAAATTGACCTGGTGGTAGTGGTTAATGCATCGGCGTATGGAACTTCTTTTGCCCATCAACAGGCAGATCAGATTTTGGAAAAATATATTCTTCCGGCAGTATTGCATCCAGTTGCAACAAATTAAATTTAAAGATGAATGCTGACCAATAAGCCAGAACTGATGAAAACCGTTTGTTAAACAAAAAATCCAAAATAAATGACTGTAAAATCCCTCTTATTTACCATTACACTTATTTTCATAAGCAACGCTATCTTTTCGCAAACGAAACAAGACAGCATCGAAATAAGGCAAACAGCCCTCGATTATATCGAATCACAGCACAAACCAAACCCAGCACAAATGGAAGGTGCCTTGCATCCAAGAATGGTAAAGAGAACATTTTGGAAAGATAAGGCAACAGGAAAAGACTATATTCGGGAAACAACCACAGAATCTATGGTTCTACTGGCCGAAAGCTATAATAAAAACAATGATAAGTTTCCGCCCTCCCCAAAAAAAGAAGTAAAATTGCTGGATGTTTCAGAACGGACTGCATCCGTAAAATTAATTGCTGATCAATGGATAGACTACCTGCACATCGTCAAACTAAATGGAAGCTGGAAAATAATCAATGTGTTATGGCAGTTTAAAGACACCAGCCAACATTAAATTAACAGCCCTACCCCAAAGGTTAATTGCTATCCGTAATTAATATTAATTCCAATTTTACAGGCTTCGTATAGCTGAACTATAAGCTTCATTTACAACAATAACTAAGTTGTTCTAAACTAATTTGCTATTCGCCCTTACCAACTAAGCATGAGTAGGAATAATTGAACAATGCCCATTATTTTGAGCTTATTTCATTGCATCATTTACCAGCTGGCTATCTACAAACTGCTCGAAACTGATTATTTTTCCGTCCTTCAGTTTCCAAACGTGGGCCACTCTTGCTTTAAATGGTTTACCAGTAATTTTATAGGTTCCGGTATAGGTTCCATAGGCCACTACATTGTCTGCGCTGGCTACATATTCTTCAGGTGTGAATTTATAATCGATCCATTCACTTCCTAATCTGCTGAAAACGTTTTTGGTTACTTCTGCCAGTCCGATGTAGGTGCCTGCATAGGGAAAACCCTTAGCTTCGGTCCAAGAGATATCATCCGCTACATATTTAGCAAGATTGTTGCCATTTTCTTCCGAAGTTTTACCTTCATAAGTGCTTTTTACAATTTCAAGATTTGTCATTTTCTTTTGATTTGATAAACAGCCTGACGCTGCAAAAAGCACCATCAGGCTGAATATGATTTTAAGTTTTACCATTTCATTTCGCCAGTATTTACTTTGGCGCCAATTTGCAATGCAGTTTCAAAAGTAAGCGCCGGATATTTCGCCTTAATCGCTTTGATCAATTCTTCAGAAGTTTTGTTGGTTTTTAATGCTTCTTCGTAGAACTGGATATAGCTTTTGGTATGTTTTACTGCGCTAACGTCAAATGGGCTTGCATTGTTGGCATGTGCAGGAATAACGATTGAAGGATGTAAAGCTTCGATTTTATCTAAAACAGTAATCCAGTTTTTGCGGGCATCTGCTGTCTGCGCATCGGCCATCCAAAGGTTAAAAGTAGTTCCAAAAACATTAATACCACCTATTACAGCCTTGATGGAAGGAACCCAAACGAAAGTTTTGGCTGGAAATTCATCCAATCCTAATATTTCAAGTTTCTGCCCCTCTAAGTCAATGTTATTTCCTTTTAAAACCTGAGGCAGTATCACATTAGAAGTAATGGCTTTACCCAACCGCTCACCCCAAACGTCCAGTTTTTTTTGTGAAGTGGCTTTGATCGCCTCTACTGTTGCAGGTGATGCATAAGCAGTAACTTCCGGGAAATATTTTTTAAATACTTCCAGTCCGAAATAGTAATCCGGATCGGCGTGGGAAACATAAATAACGGTTAATTTCTTTCCAGATTTTTTGATTTCCGAAGCTACTTTTTCGGCATCTGCCAGGGTAAACTGTGCGTCGATCAATACGGCATCTGTTTTGCCCGAAACGATTACCGATGCTACACCAAAAGCATTTTCTGATGCGTTATAAACTTCCAGTTTTAAATTAGGGGTTTCAACAGTTTTGAAACTTTGTGCATTTGCTTCCATTGTAGATGAGATTAAAATTGTTAAGAATAATGTTGTGATAATTGATTTCATACCTTTGTTTAATTGACAATACAAAGATGCGCTCCTTCCCAGGTCAAAAAGATTGAACAAGTTCAATAAATAACCCCGGGCAAGCCCCGGGGCAATGTTATTATTTAAGGTTTTTTACCTGTGCCAATGGCTTAAATAACGGCATTGAGTCCTGAGGTATCGGTGGAACAGCGTTTAATTTTTTGTTTTATGAAAACTCTTCGTTTTCAAACTTTCCGCTTTTATCCCCGAGGCAAGCCTCAAGGTATGTACCGGCACCTAACCGGCATTGACTATTTTCTTTCTGATTTTGCTCAAAAATTCATGGCTGATGCCCAAATATGCAGCAATCTGAAGATTGGTCAGTCGTTGCAATAACTGCGGATATTTCTCAATAAAATCCAGGTAGCGTTGGTCGGCAGTTTTACTTAAATTATCAATCATCCTCCTTTGCAGGGCAACATGGGTTTTTTGGGTCATGATCCTGAATAGTTTTTCTATTTTAGGAAGATTGGTATAGGCAAATTCCTTATCCTTTTTATAAATGAGCTGTACTTCGCTATCTTCAAGTGCTTCTATATAAAGCTGGGAAGGTTTCTCATTGGTAAAACTATCAATATCGGTGATCCACCAATTCTCCATTGCAAAATACAGTACATTTTCAAAACCATTTTTATCTAAGTGATATACACGAAAAAGTCCTTTCACCACAAATCCTTCAAATTTGCAGATTTCACCCGCTGCCAGTAGAAAACTCTTTTTTTTGATCAGTTTATGCTCAAAGAGGTCGCAGAACAGATCTCTTTCATCTTCTGAAATGGATATGTGACTGGAGATATTTTGTTTGAGAAGCTCTTTCATAAAGTCTGTGCCCATCAGATAAATAGCAGTTGTTAAGATATCTGCGGAGATTTGATTTTAATAACGCTAAACTAATAAAAAGTCTGCTTTGTTTTCTTCATAAACATTTAGCTTATCTTGAATAGGTACTGCGGGTTTAGCCCATAGATCTGGTTGATTGCTGCTAAGGCAGGCAAATCTATCCTTTCCTGGCGCAAGTCTTAGTCGTTGGGGAACTGCTATGGCTGACTTGTGCTTTCAAAACTTAATAAATTAATGATTTTTAGTAATCATATTTACTAAAGCACAAATCAATAGGAAATAAAAAAACCGGAGCCAGGATTAAAAAACTTGATTTCCCGTTAAGTACCGATAATCGGGAATACTTTCAATATTTAAAAGCCTTTTTATTGCTTATTGAGCCCACAGTGGACGATTTAAAGTTGAAAGGATTTATATGATTTGAACTAAAATTTTAGAAAATAACCTCTTCAATGAAACCATCACCGTAAAACTTTGAACCAAAAAAGTTGACATTCTAACTGATAGTAGTTTATCGCGAAAAAAACGTTTGTCTAGTGTGGAGGACAGACAATCCCTACTGCATTATCGGTCGCATCATCATAAAGGGTATTCATCTGGGAAATTTTTCCGGTACTCCCATAGTAGTATCGTAGAAGATTATAAGGTTTGGCTATGACTCCTTTTTCCGGACTGATAATACTAAAATAATATCCGGCTTTATCAAAGTCAAGCTGCTGCAGAATGACCCCCCAGCATGCTTTCATCGTGGCTTTATCTCTTGAATAGGTGTAGAAGAGATCTTCAATGTTATTTTCTCTTGATAGATACCACTCAACTTTGTGGTTGTTTTTAAAATCCTCCCAAGCTTTCAGGTTATCGTTAAAGTGATTAAGCTGTTCATTTGTAAAGGAACCAAAATCTTCCCCATCCTTTAGCAACTGGGAAAACTGGCGACGAAGCCCCTCCCATCTGCTCTCAGTACAAATGATTTTAAGATGAGCATCTGCGCGTGCTACTTCTGTTCTTAGCTGGGCTTTTGTGATTTCACTTAATCGCGCAGACCGGCTGAGGTCAGCAGAAACTGCACTTTCGAGCTCTGAGAACTTTGAACTGTTGTTTATCGTCTGAGAGAATTGCTCGGTGAATTCTGGCGCCACATTCTTCATTTCAGCATCTGCCTTTTCACCCTGGTCGGTTGCTGCATATTTAAAAATTTTTTCTGTCTTAGCCTGTATATAAGCCACAATCGGTTCATTGATAATCGGATCAATGAATTTATCGAGAAAAGGAAAATCGACACCAATCATATCGAAAAATTCTGTCACAAGCTTTCCTGCGGTTTCCTTGTAACCTTTTTTAATAATCTTGTCGACTACATCTTTGTATTTTGCATAAAAAGATGAGTATCTGCTGCCATTGCTGTTTTTAACTGCGCTAAAAATCTCCTCTGCACAGTCAGTTGAAGCTTTTGAATAATTCTTCGCATCATCCATCTGAGCCTCAAAACCTGCGTTATTCCCCGTAAAATCTACCGATTCCTCACTGGGAGATACATTATCGGGGGATGCGGCAAATTTTGTTTCCAGGGTTTCAAATCTGGATTCTACTGCGTGCTCATGCTGGGTAAATGAATACCTGGCATTTACTTCATCGGCAAAACTGGTGAGTGAAAGTTTTGAAAGCATTTTTCCTGCGGCAGCCAGATATTGCTTATAATCTTCCGAGCGCTTGGATGAAGTGATATTGCTTTCCAGAGCCTCGATATTGCTAAGAACTTCTGAAACACGGAGATTGCTTAAAACTTCATTAATTACCAGCTCTTCGACCGCTTCTTTTATTTTAGCTTTCAGAAGTTTATTGTCTTTACCGATATTAAATTTGTGATACTCAAGGACGGTGACCTTATCTCCTTCTTCCTCGCCGAAGGCATGACCAAAAAAAGTAAAAGAAGTTGAATTGACACGGTAGATTTTCGCACGCAGAGATTAACACCAACAATAAGGCAATCTTGAACATAAAGCCAATTGCAGGGAGGGCAATAAAAAATTAACGAATCTTGATTTATTTTATAAAAATTCCAGCCTTGAATGCAAAAGATACCTGGTTAGCTGCCTCTTTCCAGAAAAAATGGAATACGATGGAGGTCGATATCGAGCATTTTTAGCAAACGAAATCACCGAACATATCTATCTGAAAAACAAATATTTTTTTTTTTAAAAAACAGTCAAAAACTTCTTAAAAAGTCTTTACCCAATAAAGCATCAACAACACTAAAAATCAGCAATAAATTTTTTGCTGATTTGAAGCGAACTGCGGAATTAGACACTAAAATAACAGAGTATGATGACCTTGGAAAATTGATGAAATTGAGAAAAGAAAATGAAGCTTCGATTCCAAAAATAGTCGATAAAAAGAAAAAGGTTAGCGCAAAAAAGAAAATCGAGAAAAATTTCAATTCAAGAAATAGTTGATTAATATTCAGGATGATTAGATTTTTTTGAGATCTATTTTCACTGTCTCGAAATACCAACGTTTTATTCGAGCGATGGTACCTTTGAACATAAGTCTTTAAATTTTTAGGCGGTATTTGAATAAGTAACTAGCAATTTGATAGTTGGGCTTTTGCTTGGAATCCTTTTCACGACAACAATGGTTTATCTAGCTATAACGATGTTCAAGTCTTATATACCTAATTTTTCACGGACCCTTGCCACAGTATTGACAGGCAACATCAATTGCTCAGCGATCTGTTCAGTGCTCAAAGACGGATCCTTTACCAAGGCATTGATAACAGCGCCGCCAAATCTTCCAATCTTCGAACGGTTTTTTAACAGTTGAGGCAACTTTTCATTAATATCTGAATTGGAAGGTGGTGAAATAGATTCTAATGTAATAACGGAGTCATTCCGCTGATCAAGATAATCTTTTAAGTTATTGACGACTGGAAAGGCATTTAATTTAAGATTTTCAAAAGAAATGTCCAGCGAATTCTCATCCGCCAATAACGTGCTAAACTGTTGCTGTGGCAGACTGGTAAATGTGTTATAAGGTGAATCAAATACCTGGTTTTCTGTTACAAAATCCTTGACATCACCTTGTTTAATTAGACTGGGATAGATTGCTGCTGCGCGTCGGGTTGTGTCAAAAGCTACACGAAGCATGGGAAGGCCAGGACAGGCCACAGGCTGATCTCCGGGTAACGTTTTATTGAAATGCTGGTAACTAAGAAGATTAAGCGCCCAGATATCAGGGCTATTGCTACTATTTTTTAAGATGGCATTTTCAAGATTGTAAACGATCTTTTGAAATAAATTATCGTTTTTGGTTTCATTACCGCTTAAATAAAGGTAGGCACCAAGCATTCCGAGCATAGGCGATTCCCATTTCCCATAAGCAATCTTATCTAGCAAATGCGGATTCAGGCTAAAGTCACCATTACTAATCTTATCTAGGCAAACATCAATGTAAAAATGCAATTTATCATTGGGATTAAATTTGCGTTTTTTAGCAAGAAAGATCCGGATAGAGCCATAGAGCGGTGCTTCGTTAACGGTCATAAAAAACTGTGTATACCAATTTTCGTAAATATAGATGGGAACTGTCCGTGGATCACTTCCCGAATATTTCAAAAAATACATACCAGGTCTCAGCAAAGCAGAAAAAGCCAGCCAGCCCTGGTTAGGTGAATCACCTAGTCCATCATGCTGCGTGGTGTGGTTAGGGAATCTGATCAGTGGCAGTCCCCTGTAATCCAATAGTTCAAACTTGGACCAGATCTCATCTGCTAAAGGCACCTGACTGTACCTCTCGCTATTTGGATAACGCAAGAATATAAAAAGTCCGCAATTAGGTTTTGGGTCGTCGAAATTCGTAAATGTGTCGCTGTCGCTCATTGAGACAGCAGGCTGCATGAAGTATTCATGTGAGGAGGCATAACTCATTTCCCCATTTAAGAGTGCTGCAGAATAAAGTTCCGGGGTCCGAAGTATAACATCAGCTTTATACCTGATTGTGCCGACCGCACATATTGTGTCCCCATCTACCAAGAGATCTGTGTCTGTTATCCTACCGTTGACCTGGAGCCTGATAACATAATGACCTGGCTTACCGCGATAGTCGACAAAGATATCATCAAAACCATAATGATTATTACGTTCATCGATCTTTTTCAATCCCGCCGTAAAGAGGGTAACCTGGGTAACATATGCAAATGTTTCAGAAAGATAAATCCTGATGTTGACTTCTCCGGTTAGTTCCTTATTCTCTGAAGAAATACAGGTGCTTTGGTTACTTTGTCTTAATGGACTAGTTGGCTGTAACATAATTTCAACTTTTAAAACATAATTGTTTTGACCTTTGTTAAATTGGTGTAAAACTCAGGTTCCTGACTGAAGCCTGCCTGCTGCGCTGCTCTGGGAACAAAAAAATCCAGATAATCCATAAGATCATTTGCGTCTACTTTACCCCTCTCATTGCGGGCAAGATCTATCAAACCATCCAAAAGCACCCTGGTAAATACCCCCCTGGTTTCCAGATCATTGCCTATGGAAAACTCTGCCTCAAAAGCTTCATTTTTGAACTCGGTACCGAAAGCAAGCATCATACGCGGATTATTATTTTGACCGAGAGGTACAATGCCCGGTCCAGGCTGTGGAGAGAGGAAAAGTTTAGTCGTACGACAGCAATCCAGCCATATAACAACTTCCTTAAAGAGTCCTTCGTTGATGAACTTTTTTTTGTATTCACTGGAAGACAAAGTTGCGGAATCACGCATGTATTCATCCCAATCAGCCATACACAGCCCATTATTTTCACGGTCGATCTGCACGCCCATCCCATGTCCGGCAAAATAAAAATACAAACGGTCTGCATTTTTATTATCCTTTGTCACAACCATCCGGACGATATCGGCGATCGCGTGGTCAACCTGGTTCTTTATTGGATTAAGCGGGTCTGCAACTGACTGGATGAGCCGACAGTTCTCAGGTGGTACACCTCCAGGGCCGATAATCCATTCATAAATTTTTTGCGCATCGTTTACCGCACCTTTCAACGCTTTCAGCCCCTGCTTATCAGGCGCGGTGTAGTGGTTAATCCCAATAATAATCGCGTAATTTGCCATAGCTATTATAAACTCAAAATCGTGGTGATACTGTTCTTTGTAGCCGCATCATCGTCAAAATCCCCATGCTTCAGGGCTGAAGTACCCATGCCTGCAGGTGTAGTTGCCAAGTTTTCAGAAAATGACACACGATAAGCCCCATCTTCATACAAATAATCATGGATTGCACTTAATTCTGGAACATTATATGGATCAGCAAACCCGATATTCCGTTGTAAGCCCAGGATGTGGGCATCAAATGATTTGCCCTCATCTTCCAGTACCCCTGAAATCAGATATAATAAAGAATGGGTATAAAAATATGGGACCATCTTATCTCTACATTCATTATCGTCAGTCATTGTAAAAATTCGCAGATCATCATAACGTCCCAAATGATCAATTGCTTCTTTCTTAAACAAATCAGCCCGGCACGCCGGTGCTAAGAACAATAACTGATTGTATCTAAAACTATCATTGATCGTACTGGTATGACGGAGCAGATGACAGATGGCAATTGATCCGGCGCTGTGGCCAATGAGATGAATTTTTGTTAAGGGCTTAGCTTTTTTATACGCGGCAAGTTTATCCAGAAAATAGCGCCCTGCTAACTGGTTGAGACCTGTACGCCCTTCATTAGATTCCCACATCCCATCAGCTTTATCTTTCATGCCTTTCCATACCCATGCCCCAATTTCGGCAATATAAAATTCGCGCAAAATTTCTTCCACACAGGTAGGAAACAGACCGTGATCACGTTTTTGGATAAAGCGGTTGATGATCCGATAAGCAATCTTGACGGCGTGAGCAACGAAACCGACAAAACTAATTACTCCCCTGCCCCCTGTAACCAATTCTGTTTCCATCGTGGTAACCTGTGTTTTCTGGATCGCGAGTTGTAATTCGAGGTCACCCGCTACATCTGCTTCAAATTCCTGTGCAAGCTCAGCTTCCAGGAAAGGCTCTCTGCCCGCAAGCTCCTCTGGGGTACTTATATTACCAGAGCGCCCGGCAGTGCCTGGCTGATTATAATCAGCAAAAGGTTCCTGTTTCATGAGCTCCACCTGTATCTGCTCTTCAGTGAATCCATTTTGCCCGCCCCGGCCCACAACCGATATGATTCCCAATTTCTTTGTCACCCGTTTGAGGATAAGTTTTATCAACTTATTATATAAAGTAGTCTCGGAGATCTTGGTGAGATTGTTACCGATTGTTTCCACAAGCCCTGTCTCCCAGGCAAAGCAGACGGGTGAACAACCGGCTTCCGAAATTACCGGGTACATATTCCGAGCAGCTTTTACACCATTGGCTTCGTCAACCAGTCCTCCGTGAAAAAAAACAGCAATTTTGCCTGCATCTTCGCGCTGAAATTTTTCGAACATGCGATCAATATCTTCAGGGACAGTTTGGTACTTACCTGACTTTTGGAAGGTGCCCCCAGGCCCTACATTGATAATAAAATCTTTTTCGTTGATAGATGCCATATAAATGTTATTTACGGTTATGTAAAAATGCAATATCAGGCTTTAAAAAAATAGCCTTTTACAAATGGTATCAAATTACTTTCAAACAGTCCAGCCGCCCGTGTTTTATAGTTGACAGCGCTGGGGAATGGTTTGGAGAATTTTAAATACACCGCCAAGGATACTTTTGTCTGTAATACTGATATACCCGACAGTAAGGTGTAAACGAAATCGACACTGTACTAGTCATTCCTCTTTTTATATACATTGCTCCAAAAATCTACTTTCGCCTTACCTTTAAGCTGAAAGCCTTCAGGATTTACAAGAACATGATATTCCGAAAATGGTTCCACGGCCGGCTGAATCTCGACCAGTGGCCCCAGAAAACTTATGACCTCACCTTTAAAATCACTTAATTTCACTGCTCCACTTTTAAGGTCTAGGACTTTGATTTCACCTACTTTATCCTGAAAAGCTACTTTTGTCCGTAGATTATTTATAGTGAACTTTTCCATTTTGTGCCCTGAGAATACATGAATGCTATCGTTATTTAGATTATACTGATTTAAATAACCTTCACTATCTAAATAGTAAACCAAATTTGATTCGTTATCTGTATAGATGCTGGATGCTAAATCAATTTCAATATTTTTACCGCTCCTTACATTATATAAGACCCTGGACTTTAACCTCTTATAGACTAAATATTTTTCGCCCGAAAAGCCAATGATGTTTGACCTGTATATGTTGTCGGGTACTTTAAATATCTTGTTTGTTGCAAGGTTGATTGCGTAAGAAAATTGGAATGCATGTTCAATTCCGAATATTCGGCTGGTTTTATTGTTTTTTACAATTAAACGGTCGCCAATAACCCCAACATAACTATGCTTGGCCGTTGGGAGTTTCATTTCATAATTGGTATCAAAATTATGGACCACCAATGTATTATTGCTTTCGAAATAATAATATACTGGCTGCTTATCGTGAAAGTTGAAGCCATAAATATTCTTTGGCAATGTGGCTATTTTTTGGGATGTACCGACATTATAAATGATATTCTGATTTCCCTTTTTCACATAAACATACTTTCCGTTAGATGAGAAATTCAGATTATCTATTGGATTAAGTTTGCCTAAAAACTCTAAACCAGCTATCCAAGATTTATTAAAGCCAGGCAGAGTATAAAAACTATATCCAAGGTCGGTCTTATAGTAAAAGCACGACTCATTTTTGAAATATCCCCAATCGGAAATTTTCTTTGTATTAACATCATAAACATGGGCATTTTTGAGGCTGATCAGATAAGATGTATTTCTTGGGTCTGTTACATAAAGATACTTGCCTTTGGGAGAAATACTGGGCTGGCTATAACCAATACCTTTTGAAGAGAATATCTTCTTCGGTATGGCCTTAATGATGTCATAAACGGTGAAAGCTTTTCCCGGCAGAAAAGAAACAACGATCTTATTGTCACTACTTGGAAAAAAGGTCCTGGCGGTGAGTTCTGCAAATGGAAGGGAATCTATAATTTTATAAGCGTGCAATGAATTGTAGGTTTGTCCGGCATCTCGAAAGGAATTAAATGCCTGAGAAAGCACCTTATTTTCATAATGCTGCTTACCCTCTCTGATCAGACCATCTCCAAGCAGAATTTTCTTCTCTGTCAATACCAGATCATTTTCTTTTCTGGTTATTATGCTACGAATAATAAAGAAAGCAAAAGAAAAAATTGTTAATACGGCAAAAGCAATAAGGCATCGTCTTAAAAATATTTTTTTGTTATTTAAGTCGGTAAATGCCTGTTTGGCTCTATTTTCTTCACTTATCTTTTCTTTTTCTTGCCTTAACAGATCCAAGTGCTCCTCCTTTAACCGTGCATCTAATTCATTTAATATCCCTGGTATTAACGTATCGTGGCTGATTTCATAAAATACCTGGTTTCCATAGGGCTGATCCCTTATAATCCGGAATTCTAATAGTTTGAGTATAATATTATCTATGCTCCTATTCTCATCCTGAGAATATATCAGGATCAACTCATCAGGTTCACCTGATTCTGGTGTTCTTTTTTTTCTCTCCTTGAAATAAGCGATAAAGCAATCGGTTAAGGTATCTTTTGTTAAGGGGGTACGTTTACCACGAACCAATAACTTACTTTCTATGATCAACCTGATCGCCTTAAACTCGATTTCAGATACTTCCGGCAGATCCTTTATTTTACCTAGTTGTCGCTGATAAAAGCGACTGGTAATTTCATACAGTTTTTCCAGAGAAAAATCATCATTGGTAATGCTGTTACCTTGGTTCTTATTTGGTTTATCTTTAACAAACAACTCAATTTCCTGGCAGATCATTTGCATCTGCGTGGTTTCAATACAGTCTGCTTTCCCATCCCGTGTAACTTTAAGGATGTTCTCGGTAACCTCCTGATCAATGATAAAAGGTGGCGAATAAAACTTAAGATTTTCAGTTGATTCAATTAAGGCTGGCTGCACAATCAATTGTCTTGCAAATTCCCAAAGGATAGGTTTCAGTTTAAAGCGGTTACGCTGAAGGGCTGGCAAGTATTTATAAAGATCTTCAACCACCATCAGATTATCTGAACGCAGACTGAATACCAGTTTTACATTTGCCGGAAGGAACCAATCCTGATCTTTATCTTCCCCATCTGACAATTTTGCAATAAGCTGTTTATTATCTGGGGAAAATATAGAGGCCACCTCTGAGTAAAACTCCTGTTGCTCATCCTTTGAAAATATCGAAAACTCTTCAAACTGATCAAATATAAAAACAGGTATTTTCCCTTCAAAATTGTACTGTTTGATATAGTACCACAACATGTGAAATGCTGGAAGCGGTTCTGAATTTATGGCTTCAACACCGTTAAAGCTTATATGCAACTCGCTTAAAATATTTTCTATCAGCGTTTTATCCCGCTGTTTAAACCTAAAGAGCAGTGGAAGGTAACCTTCCTCTTTAAGTTTAGGAATCAGACCGGCATTGATCAGTGATGATTTTCCCAATCCGGATTCTCCATGTATAAGATAAACCTGATGAACATTTATTGCTTCGAACAGCTCCTTAATCTCTGCAGAACGGCCAAAAAAAAGTGCGTTTGAATTTTCGTCAAATGGCTTAGGGCCTGGATAACGGTCAATTTCATGATCTGTTTGTACGACCTTTTCTTTTATACCTTCCATTATATTAAAATAGAGTTTATTTTATTTGATATCTGATCATAGACTTTGTTATCCGATTCACTGTATGTGGATAGTGGGGTCTTGAGGCTGGGGAGAATACTAGGCATTTTAGTGAAATTATTCAATAAACGTTCTAAGGCCACAAACTTCGCGTTAATCAAAATGGTCTTAATCTTAGTGTTGCCAACAGCTTGCTTAACACGGTTGTTATTGGACTCCTCACTCAAGAAATCAACACTTAAAAGAGGTATATAAACATCAGTCATGGCAAAGATGTCATCAATATTGAATACCGATCCCCCAAAGCCATCATTCTTTGAGAAATAAGTAAAATTCCGTCCATTACAGGCAATTTTCATATTGCGTATTAAGGCTAAATATTGCTTTTCTTCCTGATCACTATAATCAATGAATATATTGAGGTTCCTATCGGCTTTTCCGAATAAATCTTCATACTTATCCACGATCTCTTTTATAAAAGCATCGGTATCTATGGGCAGGAAAGTCATACCGTAGTTTCCGGCATAAAAATCTTTAGCCACTACCGCAACCTGATAATGACCGCTTTCGGGAAAATAGGCAATTTCCGGTTTCTTGATCTTTAAACTTTCCATGATAAGCCTATGATGCCATGCGTTGAAATCAAAACCGATAAAGAGGAATGTTTTACCTGTACCAGTGAACCTGTTAATAACTGCGTTGGGGATTTTAGGAACGTCAGAAACGATGTTACGAACTTGTTCCAGGTGTTCCTTATGGGTTACAGCTATCGATTCGGGATGCTTGTAAGTGCCATAAATATTGTAGATAAACTGGGTTTCATTCTCGAGTGAAACTGTCCTTTCTGTCTGAACCTTGAAATCGTAATGTTCTTTTTCAAAAAAACGTCCGGTATTGTACAATGCGGTTTCTAAAAAAAAATCGGGAACCAAGTTGCAGATTGTTTTGAAAGGTAATTTTGCCAATAATTTATAAAGATCCGGCACAGAATTAAGGCGGTGTTTTACAAATTCATTTATATCATCATCAAATCTATTGGGATTGTTGGTATACCGTAATGACCGGAACTGATTGGCACGGAAATGAAAATCATCTTCATCGCCATTAAGGATTTCATTTTCGTTCATTTTCCCCTTTAAGTGTATCGAGAACTCTTTTAGAACAGTTGTCAGTTCGCCCTTGGAATCCAACAGGCATTTTATCTCCGGACCAATGATAAGACAACAATTCCCTAAGCTTAATTCCCTTAAAAAATAATCCCATTGAACTGCATTTAAAGACATAGGCCCTCCCTTATAAATTTTTCGCTCAGCAGAGCGAGCTCCTGACATATTTCCATTTCAACTTTGTTTTTATTTGGAGATGATTGAATAAAGGTGCGGTCTTTGGGCAACGGGATAATGTTTTTCAAAAACCTGACCCTCCCATATAAACATTCCTTTAGCAATATCGGAACCACCAGTTTTTTAACTTTATAAGCAAAGAAACACTGCTTGAGACAATCCTCGGCACTAAAAAAAGCAGGTGATAACATTAGCAGGACGATGCAGGAGTCAGCTATATGCTTTTGATAGCTACCCACTTCGTCTGAACCTGGTTCAAAATCTACAATAACCTGATTTACTTCCACTAACCCCTCCAACTGCAAAACTTTTAACTGTTTTACCAATCCGGAGCAATCTAAAATATCTTCTGCGGAATTGATGATAGCAATTTTCACGGTATCTTTAGATACCTTACCGGGAAGAAACTGCCACTCATCCAGTTCAGGCAGGAAGGCCCAGCCAGTTTTGACAGCATCCAGCAGTTCAAAAACCTCCTGGTCATTTTCATATTTGCTCAAGCTATTAAAAAGTAAAACTGTAAGCATTTCCCAGCTTTCAACATAGCCAATAACTGAATCCCACATGTTGACTGCGCTTCCCTGGAGATTGATCGCCCCTTCAGGTATCTCACTATTGATTAGAACCTGCCTAACAGTCAACTGGGTCGGATAAAATGCGGCCAGCTTAACTACAAGCCTGCTGTAAAAAACAGGTTTAAGATGTTTCCTCATCATATTAAATCCTTAATTCCATCAATAACCCTATTGATATTTATACCCTGGTTACACAAAATCTTTGATCCATCCCTGATCGGGAAATATCCACCGCTATTATGGAGTGCAACTACCTCCCATTTTGAATTAAATACGGGCGACCCGGAAGAACCTGGAAGCGTATCTGTTAGATATCTTATCCTACTGTCATCAGTATATGAAACCATGTTATGGTATAAACTAATTTGTTTGTATTCTCCACCCGGATGCTGGATAATATTAACAAAATCATTTTTCCTGATGTCAACCGACAATAGATCAATATAGCCATAAGAGCCGATCGGATTTCCCGAAAGCTTTACGATAGTCCAATCATCAGCAACGGAGGTATGGAAAAAATTATGATCGAGTTTCATTTTTTCTACCGGTTCTGTTCTTTCGTTTATATCTTTCTGATAATTGAAGTAGATATCAATTTCAGAAAGGGATTTGGCTGAAGGGATGACATGATTATTGGTAAGTAGAATATTTGATGCTGTTATCAAGAACCCGGTTCCCATTTTATCGGCTGTGACTATCCTTACAACAGATTTGGCCATAATTAATCCTTTAGCCAGAAAACTAATGGGAAGGAGCGTGCTTAGGTTCTGGGTTAGAGCCTCATAATTGAAGTCCCGCTCTTCTGCATTTATCTGTGGTTCGACTCCCGCATAAACACTTGCATGCCAGTTCTGGATCGGTTTATCTTCTAATACATCCAGTATAATGTCATTCTTGGGATAGTCTTTAATGACTTCAGTTAATAAAGTCTTGATAAGGCCCTGATCATCCAATTTTTTTAAAAGCAGGACAATAGAAATATATGCGGATTCGTTTAGGTCATAGTCACCCGGAGCCAAACTTGCCCGGATCAACAACTGTACAATCTTTAATTGGTTATAATATAATCCTGAAAGTGTTTTCGCAAGTTCACTGTATTTCCAATTCATAGCTATTAAAATTTAGAGGATATTAATTCCACTTTTACGCTCTGCTCTGCTGAAACATGGTCTCATCATACCAATATTGTGACAGATATCTTCATTCATCCCCCCCGTGCCTTTCCCAGAACTGTGTTTTGTACAGAGCTCTGTTATTTTTTTCTTTCATCAATCACAACACTCTGGTCTAAAAACCTACTACGTTCATTCTCCCTGAAAAGATAAATGAAGGTTTGACCAAACATCGTATCATATAAGGGAGTGTTTCTTAAAAAAGTATCATTTTGGAGGAGATACGTTGTTGATCGATGTCGATGGAATTTATTGGGTAAAATTCTATTACCTGATGGATCTCCAGGTATGCGTACCATACCTCTCTCGAGTATTTTGGCCCGCAAACCAAATAATCCTGCAACAAATTCCTGAATGGCTATTTCAGGCACAGTGCAGAAGAAACAAACAGATACGGCTCCGATGATTACATCCAGGGCAAGGCTATCCATAACGTAGAGTGATTAATCCATTAAAAATAAACATTAACTATTGACTTTCAAATACTTAATACTCGGTAATTATTATAACACAAAAATGTATTATTAATCATTAAGATATTCACATTTATAGCTTTGCTGTTCTTGCCCACTTCATTAACAGATAGCCAACTCATTGATTAAAAAATTTCTATAAACGATTCATCCTTTTTAAAGTTTTCTTTTAGCGGCTAGCTATTATTTCGATCTGGTGTAAATATTTTAATACCAGATTGAATACTACAGTTCTGATATTCGATACCTGTAAGGCCATTGGCATTTGTCACCTCCAGATAACCCTATCTTTAAAGGCAACATGAAGTAAATTATTTCCCCTCCTCCGGTGTGTCCTGCGGAATACCACTACCATTACAATTGCATCAATCACCACAGCAGGTACTGGAGTTGCTACATTTGACTGGAGGGTTTTATTTGTCAGATTTAAATATTAAACTTTAAATTTGAAAATATGAGCAGACGAATATTTGATGAGCCTTTTAAAAGAATGGCTTTGGATCTGGCCCATGCTCGGGGTTCGATAAAGGATGTTGCAATAGAATTAGGTATAAGTTCGAACCTTTTAAGTAAATGGAAAGATCGCGAAGGCATTGCAAAAACTGATGCTACAAGCCTTAGCGAAGACCAGCAATTGATCCGGAAGCTTCAAAAGGAGCTTAAAGAAGCCCAGCTAGAACGTGATATATTAAAAAAGGCTGTAGGCATCTTTTCCAAGGGAGACGGGAGATATTCGGATTTATAAAAGATCACCGAAGGATATTTTCTGTTGAAAGGATGTGTAGGGTATTTAGGGTAAGCAACAGTAGCTTTTATTACTGGTTAAAAAACCCTCAGGGTAAGCGGCTTATCGATGATAATCATCTTATGATAGAGATAAGCAAGATTTACGCAGAGAGTAAAGGGTGTTACGGGAGTCCGCGTATTACTGCCGAATTATGTTCCAGAGGGATCATTATCTCAAGGCCCAGGGTGGCCAGGCTGATGCGCAGATTAGGTATAAAGAGTGATAGTGTTCTTTTCTGGGCGCATCATCCTCCACTTGAAGAGAGAGATCGTCGATCTTTAGATCCTTCAGTAAAATGGGAAAATCGATCGCCTCCCATTCGAGATGTGATGTATAAAGTTCTTTTTTGAGAATTAGTAATACTACTTTAGCCTTAGAGAGCGCTAATTTAGATAGCGGGGAATTGGGCATTGTTCATTCCCCGTTTCTTTTAAAATATTTCACAATATTTGCATACATCAACAGCTCTTAAGAAAGCACAATATGTCGTATTAATTACAATACTGGCGAAGGCCAGCTTTTATAATACAAAAAGTGTGGCACAAGTCTACCTTGAGAAAGGCACTTTCAAAGTGCAAATCGGCACCAACCTGTTTAAAACCAACAATCTGGATCTTCGGACTAAAACATACAATATAAGAATGGCACCAGCTTTCCCAGTAAAATTACTATCAATGAGTCCAAAATTAATGCCAATGGCCACACTGGATCCGTCTCAAATACAATATCTACTGATAAGTTAGAGGGCGAGGTGGTTTCGTCCGGGGAAATAAGTTTTAAATATATCAAAAAAAGGTTCTGCAAGCTTATTCCTTTCAGTCGGTAGACAAACAGGATTGTTTAATTTAAACTCAACGAGATACGCTATCATCTGTAGATATTTAAAACAATATAAATTGCAAGTGATTTTTAGAAGAATTTAGGTCGATGGATAAGGTTAAAGAGAAAAAGCAAAAATTGAAAAGTAACACTTATGTTACTTTTTTTTTAAAACCCTTTAAATATATAAACCATATTTTAGTTCAAAATAATCTATATGAAAAACTCAACGAAAAAAATCGAAAAATTCGATTTGGAAAATCTTTCGCCACTAGACGCGAATAAGATGAAGAACATTTTAGGCGGCAATGCAGTAGTAGATCCGCCCGCTGAAACTGAGCTATCAGTAACAGGTCACAGAGATGGTTCGCCAAACACTGTAGATCATTGATGCTAAAGGGTCGTAATTTTTCTTTTAATTTTACGACCCTTTGTGTTAAAAAAAATAATAAACAGCTCTTAACTAAACTTTGCTTTTGTTATTATTTAGTTAAACCCTCCACCTGATTCTTTGGCAATTAAATGTGTTTATTAACTTTTATTTAATAACAATTAATTATCAAAACATTGTCTTATTAAGGTACTACATAGTCAATATGTTAAACAACTTTTTTGTCAGTTACAAACGTTACTATATTAATTATAAGGTATATTAATTTTATAGTTAATAATTAGGATTATTTTGATATGATTAGATTAAATATAAAAAATTTATCAATTATTTTAACAACTCTTATCTCTTTTAAAACTGTTGCGCAACAAGTGGCAGACCCATTTCAAATCGGATTCAAATTAATAGATTCGGGAAACTATTTGGGCGCGAGAGATACCGTTTTAAAAATGAAGCAAAATTACTATAAGGAGAATCATCTTATAGAAGGCATTAGTCCACCAACCCTGGTTGATCAATCATTAGCTTTATTCGAATCTTTTTTAGGCGAAACATTAGATTTAAATTGGAAAAAAAGCAAGTTAAGGGCTACGAAAGGTGAACAAGTCAATTTCACTCCTGCAATTCCATATATAATTAATTATTGTGCAAATAAACAAGTTGTTATGATAAACGAAGATCATAACACTCCAAAGCATAGAATTTTAACTTATAATCTTTTAGATAAGTTTTATAAGATGGGGTTTAGATATCTGGCTGTTGAAGCTTTAGAAAGTGACCTGGCATATAGAAATTTCGGTTTCCCTCAAATTAATTCAGGTATGTATACTGCAGAGCCAAATATGGGTAACTTAATGAAAAAAGCAATAAAATTAGGTTTTAAGCTCATTCGATATGAAAGTAAAGATAGAACTGAATATACGGGTGACAGTGAATCATATTTGGATAATATCCGGGAAGTTAATCAGGCTAAAAATTTGAATGATATTTTACTAAAAGATCCTAAAGCAAAAATCCTCGTGCATGCTGGCCATGGTCACATCTGGGAAAAAGGTGGAAATATTATATTTATGGCTGAATATTTTAGGATTATATCCGGAATTGATCCAGTCACTATAAATCAGGCTATTAATAGTATGTATGAATTTAAGGAAAAACTTGATTCTACAATAAACTTAAAGCATACTGATGTTCCTTATATCGTTTTAGATAAGGATAAAAATCCTAGAGTTTCTGGAGGTGATGCTAAAGGAGCTTATGATATGTTAGTGACGTGGCCAACACCTCAGGAAAAATATGGCAGAAAAGATTATCTCCTTTCCAAAGAAGGAACTAAATTTTCCATCATAACAGTTACTAAAAGAGACGAAGGAAAGTTAGTGCAGATTATGGCATTGAATCCAAATGATAATATCCCTTTAGATCAATTTATCGTTAAACATGAAATCTATAAATATGGAGTCGCCTTGCAAGCTGGAGAATATAATGTTCATGTTGTCGATAATAATGGTCGTATTATAAGAAAACATAAGATAAGTATCCTATAATGATTTTAATTTTAACAGGTCATCATGACCACTC
Organism: Pedobacter alluvionis; assembly: GCF_003664035.1. Taxonomy (GTDB): domain Bacteria; phylum Bacteroidota; class Bacteroidia; order Sphingobacteriales; family Sphingobacteriaceae; genus Pedobacter; species Pedobacter alluvionis. The sequence continues at coordinate 1,021,654 of NZ_RCCK01000010.1, read as the reverse complement.
CAGTGACGTGGTTATAGATTGGTTAAATTTTTACGGCGCAAAGCATGTCAGATTAAATGATAATGACATTATCCTGGATGAAAAATTAAACTTCCTTTTAAATAACGAAAGAACAATAATTGAATTCCCGGACAAGATTAATTTACTAGATACAAAAGCTGTATGGTACAGGAAATTTGGACTAATGGTTGAATCTACGGTTGATAAACTGTCGAAGAATGAGTTAGGAGGAAAGCTACATGATTTTTTTAATCTTGAATTTAATGCATTTATGAGCTATTTTGATATGAATTTTCACAATAACGTTAAATGGCTTTGTGACCCAAATCATATTAAAGGGCTAACGAAAATCAAACAACTATTAATTGCAAGAGAAGTAGAATTAGATATACCAGCGACTTTAGTTACAAATGACAAGCAAATAGCTAAAACGTTTTTTAATAAGTATAAGTCATGTCTAACTAAACCTATTGGAGAAAGCGAAATAATTAAGCATGAACGAAAACAATACCAAATCACACCAAAACTGCTAGACAAGAATGTTTTTAAAAAAATTTTTTCTAAAAGATTTTTTCCTTCGCTCTTACAAGAGTATTTGGACAAAGATGTTGAATTAAGAATTTTCTTCCTTGATGATATTTGCTACACAATGGCAATTTTTTCACAATTAGATGAAAAGACAAAGATTGATTTTAGACATTATAATAAGGAAAAACCAAATCGAGTAGTTCCGTTTAAGTTACCGAAAAGTATTGAAAATAAAGTTATAAAATTTATGAATGCCGTAGGTTTAAATACAGGTTCGATTGACATGATTAAAACAATAGATAATAGGTATGTTTTTTTAGAGGTTAATCCAAAAGGACAGTTTGGAATGGTTTCATTGCCTTGCAATTATTATTTAGAAGAAAAAATTGCTCTTTCACTTATTCAAAAATTAAAAATTGATGTTGAATAACCTTACAAAAATTTTCCGCCGGTTTTTGCCAATAAATATATTGTCTATCACTCCTAAAGATATTAGAAAATCAAAGTATCCCCATACTTTTAAGAGTAATTTCTATCACAATAAAGGGTCTGCTGTAATAAAGTTTCATAGGCCTGTTTCAAAATATGTAGATTATGGACAAGAATGATCACTACATATCCCTATTCGCATGTTGTTTAATTGTGAAAGGCGCAAGTCGAGCCACTATAGTCGATATACAAAGAGGAAGTTATATTTTTATACCTCTTGAAATCGCATCTTTACTTTCAAGTGAAAATAAATCTAGCATAAATGATCTTTTGATTCCGTATAGTACGGAAGATCAATCTGAGATAATAATTTTTTTTCAACACCTCATTGATCAAGAATATGCATTTTATACAATGGAGCCTGAATTATTTCCTGAAATCTCAAAAGAATTTAAGGTTCACAATCTAATTACCAACGCAATTTTGGACTTTGACGCGGATTCTGACTATGAAGTAGCCAATGTAATTCTACAACTTGAAAATATGGGATGCCAAACGATAGAAATCAGATGCTTCCAAATTTTGCCTATATCTATTATAAGTAACTTAATCTTTTTAATTCAGAACGGACTAGGTGTTGTTAGAAATGTGCAGTTATTGATTTGCTATGATAGGACTGTGCAAGAGAGTAAGTATGCAGATTTATTAAATAAAGTGTCCCGATTAACAAGCATTACAATTCATTCGTCTCCCATTAACGAATCTCATCCCTTTCAAGAGGAAACTAAGAGAATTAACTACATTAAACAAAAAGTTTCCAATGAGACTCACTGTGGATATATAAGCCCAGGATATTTCACAATTAATAAGAGCACGTTTCTAGAGTCTCAAAGCTATAATAGTTGTTTAAACAGGAAAATTTCAATTGATGTAAAAGGCAACATTAAAAATTGTCCAGCACTCAAACAAAGTTTTGGTCATTTCAAGCAGGTTAATCTGTCAGATGTATTACAAGATGATAGATTTATAAATAAATGGTCGATAAAGAAAGATGACATTCGAACGTGTAAGGACTGTGAGTTCAGGTACATTTGTACAGATTGTAGGGCATTCCAAGAAGATGATGGTGATGAATTTTTTAAGCCGCTAAAATGCTCATATGATCCTTATAGTATGACATGGTCTGAGGATTTTTTTAATAAATAAATTCCTTGACCTAAGTATCGAAGAAAAATGATTTAGATGTTAGTTGGAATTGTGGAGTTGCTTCCTGAATTGATGAAAGACTGGAGAAGGAAAGAGGCCGGAGATTTTGCAAAAATACTGGCAGAAATGGTGCCTAATTTCCAGGCTGTTATCGAACAATACTATAAAGCCCAGGAAGTTGCAAAATCTGAAAAATAATACGTGCCCCCTGTATCCTAAAGATACATTAAATGGCTAGCCAATAAGAAAAGGTTGCTCCTAAAAAAGCAACTTTTTTTCTTAAACCGCTATTTTAATTATAAAATACGGCTTAAGTCAAATATTCTGTCATTGATTTTAAGCAATAAACTAACCCTCGGGATGACGCACCAATTAATTTTTCAATAATTTAACTGGCAGTTTGCAGCAACCGGGAATTAATTTAATAATTAAGATTTTTCTTTGTGTTTTGAGATTTTGTTTCTAAATCGCCTATGCGAAATAATAATAAACAGAATTTTCAACTTAGACAGAGAAGCAATTAAGTAAGTAAATCAATTTTTAACAATATTCCTGGGTTATAGGTTTGGCACCGTATCTGAATTTTCCCTAAAAAGAGTTTATTGTTGTTTCGCAGCCCCCAGGATCTTTTTAACATTATTATGCGAAACAACAATTTTAAGAACCAAAACACACAGCTCCCTGTTCAGGTTGCAGCTGAATAAGCCAACATGAATGTATTACCTGCCATTTGTGCAGTGAAAGCTATCCGTAGTCAGCCCACACACAATGTAATCACACAAGACTACGGAAAGGGTGTCACGAACCATTACGTCTACATTTTTCAATTCATGGGCAGGAAGCGAGGCGTTAGTCAAATCGTCCTTTCGATCCGATAGCTGTCGGATGTAGCGTAGCGAAATGGAGAAATCTTTGATTTAGATTCTACTTAAAAGATTTTGCTTCGCAGCGCCTTGGGGTTCTCCACTGCGGTCGAAATGACGACGTAAATTAGAAATCGATTGAATGCGCTCAGGCATTACGACGATAGCTGCTTGGATTTTGGCCACAATGTTTCTTGAAAAATTTACTGAATACGAACTGGTCACTGAAGTTCAATGATTCAGCGATATGTGCGATCGGCAACCCTGACTCATTTAATAATACCTTTGCCTCGACAATGAGCATTTCATCGATTAGTTCTCCCGCGGTTTTACCCGTAAGCCCCCGTGTAGCAGTAGTCAGGTATTTTGGGGTGATATTTAGCATGTCAGCATAAGCCTGTACACTTCTTTCCTCTTTAAATTTCTTCATAACAAGCTTAAGGAATTGATGAACCACATATTCCTTCCGGCTGCCAGGTACTACGTATGGCTGGACTTCTGATTGATACAATGCACCAACCTCGAAAATAAGCGCTGAAAAAAGGTGCCGCAAGATATCCTCCGCATAAAACCTATTCGCTCGCGTGTCCTTCATCTTTAGCGCTAGTACGGAGAGTTGAGCCTTAAACAAGTCGACCTGATCTTCGCTGAGCCTGGACACCGGGCTAATGATACCTGTCAGGTAATCATAAGCCTCTGCGGTCTTCGACGGGATCGCTGAGTTTAATAAGTAGTCATTTGAGAATAGTAGATTGGTCGCTTTACAATCTGGGGTAACCGTACCAAAGTGACGGATAGTATTGGTCGTAAACAATACAAGATCATTTTTTCTTAGCGTGTAGTCCAGCAGATTGATCTTTACATTCACCTCTCCATCAGTAATCAGGTGAATCGAATTATGATCGGCACGATATGGCGAGATAAAGGATGTATCCATTTCCTGAGAATCGGTATCAAAAACGTACAGGCCCCTAAATTTGGTATTGATATCCAGCCGGGACTTTAGAAAATCAAGCGTCAGTTCCTCAATACGTTTTTTCTTATTTTTCATGATTACCAATATGCCTAGATCCCAGGCGTTTTTCCTATTTGCTGCAGGTTGACATAGATAACAATAATTTATCATATCATCTGAAATAAGATATCAATATGGCAAGGAAATCTGAACATATTTCGGCCGTATCTGGCCATGTTTCTAAGCATTCACAGTTCCTAGATTTGTATTGTAAACAAAAACAAAAGCCATTTAGTCAAAAATAACATTAAAATTATGACACAGCAAATCAATTACAGCAATGAACTTTCCGGAAAGATCGCCCTTGTAACAGGGGGCACCAAAGGTGCCGGCAAAGCAATTGCAGAACGTTTAAAGGCCGCTGGTGCCACAGTAATCATTACGGCGAGGAACAAAGCCGAACAACCAGATCCGGAACTTTATTTTGTTTCTGCTGACCTGAGCAGATCAGAAGATGCGGAAAAAGTAATCAGCGAGGTACTGTCAACCTATGGCAGGCTGGATATCCTGGTAAACAACCTTGGCAGTTCAACAACACCAGCCGGTGGGTTTTCAGCATTGAGTAATGAAGATTGGATATCGACCCTGCAAGCTAACCTACTTGCGCCAGTGAGACTTGACAAGGGATTTTTACCACAGATGATCGATCGTAAAGATGGTGTTATCATTCACATCGCTTCCATCCAGGGCAAATTGCCGCTATACGATTCCACATTGCCCTATGCAGCTTCAAAAGCAGCCCTGATCAATTACAGTAAAAGTTTATCAAATGAGGTTACGCCAAAAGGTGTACGTGTGCTAACCGTTTCGCCGGGATGGATAAATACTACTGCATCGGAAGCCTGGCTGGGTGAGATTGCCAGAAATTCCAATAGCACTATAGAGCAGGCTCAGCAAAGTGTTATGGATGCATTGGGAGGAATACCTTTCGGCAGGCCGGCCCAACCAGAGGAAGTGGCCGAATTGGTCGGCTTTCTGGTCTCGCCAAGAGCCAATTACCTAACAGGAACAAACTTCGTCATCGATGGCGGAACCGTACCAACTATTTAACCACTTAAACATATCATCATGGAATTACCACAAGTAGTATCGCGTTTCATAGAAACGCAGCACAATTGCGATAGCAAGGCTTTTGCGGATTGTTTCACCGAATCTGCCACCGTTCATGACGAGGGGAAAACCCATAATGGCAAACAAGAAATTCATCAATGGATCCAGCATGCAATGGATGCGTACAAATCTGAGCTGGAACCACTCAGCTATAAGCAGACTGGCTTAAGCGGTGTACTGACAGCAAATGTTTCGGGCACCTTTCCGGGAAGTCCGGTAAAGCTGAATTTCAATTTTGGCTTTAAGGACAACCTTATCGATTCCCTAAATGTGACCGAATAATATTTTGGGCTATATATGGCACGATGACACACAACATCAGAAAACCGCCGCATCTAAGATAGGCGGTTTTCTTTCACTATGCTATTATCGGGCAATGTTGTAATGATTAACTATCCAATTATTTTTAACAAAATATAAAAGAGGCAGACTTTGGCTGATTTAGATATTGAAATGAAGGTTTAACACTAATGTTGAATATATTAATCTATATCGAGCGAAATACTATAGTCTCCGCAATATATCTTCTGGTCAAAAGCGTTCAAACAATCTGCTAATCCTCCCTTAATTGCAACAGCCCTTAGAAAGAATATTTTGAACATTTAAATCGCTTTTTATAACTTATTGAACCAATAATTGAAGATTTAGAGAGAAAAAAATTCATTTAGTCTGGCATCAAAAATCAAGGTGATTTTAACTTAGATCACCTTGACCAGATTATAACGGAACAAAAAATTTGGCAAAATACTTTTGCATCCATGCCCAACTATCCGACCATTATACGGCCATACAGAACTAATCATTTCTTATAATTAATATTAAATGTGGGGATTTTTAGCACTAAACTTCTTAGATGCACAAAAATTAAATTTAGCAATCATTGTCATAAATCCCAAACCACCGCTTTTGCAAAACGGCTGTTACCTGCTACCTTTTTTTTCGTCTTCTTCCAGGTCTGTTTTTAAAATTGTCATTGCGTTTCTCAAAAGTTCCTTTATATTTTTTAGCAAGACTAAGTTTATAATACCACGAGCAAAAAAATTTTTTGGGACTATTTTATAAGTCCACTCAATTTTAGTTTGTCCATTACCAAGGTCTGTAAATATCCAATCCCCTTCAATTCTTTTAGCTAAAAAGCGAAGTTGAGAAGTGAAATCTTCAATTCTGTATGAGAATGAAGTATGAGGAACAACTGTCAAAAGTGTTTCTTTCGAGGTAGAACCATCTTCAAAGTAAACCGTTCTTGTCAACCCTGCTTTAAACCACTTTTCTTTTTCATCTGTCTTTATTATTGCCGGCAGATTTTTATGTTTTTTAAAAATGTGTGATAACTCAACAGGAACAATATAATTAAAAGCACTGTCAATAGGTGTGTTAATCGTCACTACGATTTTTGCCTGTGGAAACTTTTTGCTTTGAGCAAAAGCAATTCCTGCGATGCCGATTGTCATTAAGAATGTTGCCATTGTATTTAAGTTTAATTATAATGCAAAATTCACAACATAATTTTTAACAACATTTGCCAAATGGCAAAAACTGAACTAACGAATATTTTTTCTTATTCTACTCAAGGATGATTGTGTTATTCCTAAATACGAAGCCAATAATGAAAGTGGTATTCGGTTTGCAAGCTGGGGAAATTTGTCAAGAAAACTTATATATCGAGCCTTAGCATCTTCAGCAAGCATCGGACTAATCCGATTTACTTTCTCAATTAATGACTTTGCCGTTATTGCGCTAATAATGCTGTTCCAAGCAATGATTGTAAGTGATAAGTCTTTTAAAGCTTCTGCCGAAAAAACTAAAAGTTTGCAGTCTGTAACCGCCTGCACATATTCAGAAGATGGAATTTGATAAGAAAAACTATTTAAGTCAACAGCAAAATTGTTTTCGTCTATAAAATACCTTGTAATTTCTTCGCCTTTATTATTGTAATAGCAAACCCGTAAAATTCCACCGTCAACGAATGCAACCTGTCGGGAGATTTTCCCTGCTTCTGAAAAATAATCTTCTTTTTTAAGTTCAATTACTTTCGCCTTGCTTTTAATTAGTTCAATTTGTTGCTGATTAAGTTGTCCAAATTGAAGTAAATAATTTATCAGATTTTCCATTGTCTCAAGATAGCTAGTGTCTTATTGTTAGAAGTTGTCAAATGGCAAATAATTTAAATTTTACCTGTTAGATCCTGGTCTTTTTAGGGTTGCAGGTAAAAATGGCTTAAATATTTGCGAATGGTGGTGGTTTGATAAATTACCAAAAGATGAGCAGGGTTTTAGAAAAGGTTGCTACCATATCACCAGGTTGCTGTTATCTTGTCGTTGTTTTATTGTTAATGTCGTTCATTTGTGCTATTGCCTGTTTAACAGCAACAGCATGGGTTATCGGAGTAAAATTGAAGTAATTGTTGAACTTCGAACTATCGAAAAAATAATCTCTGTCATATTGATAATTCATCTCGGCCAATTCTTTCATAACAGGCACAAACAATCCCAATCCTTTTACTAACCAATTTGGCAGAACCGAAAATTTATTTTCTTTTCCCAGTTCTTTGGCAAAAAGGTTGATCCATTCTTCACCAGTTATCCGCTTTGGGCTAGTGGGTAAATTCCAGATTTGATTGTAGGCTTCATCTGTATTCCCTAACATAGCCGTTCCTTTGGCAAGTTCTGGTACATAGCCCATACTGTGACAATGTTTGGCGTTACAAAACCATTGTGCTTTTTTATCTTTGATAAGATTGTCATAAACAAGGTTCATCATTACACTGGTTTGTCTTGCCGTACCTCCAAAAAAATCGGGTGATCTTGCAATAAGTGCCTGCAATTTATTCTTCTCCATATTTTCCAAAATAATCCTGTCAACTTCTGCTCTAACTTCACCTTTCTTGCTTGTTGGGCTTATTGGAGAGCTTTCTGTAATATGGTTAACATTGTTACCACCGATGGCATACACATTGTCGAAAAATACAAGCTTTGAATTATATTCAAGGCAGGCATCTACCACATTTTGTATAAATGATGGCCAATTTTCTTTCCATACACTTGCTTTATAGGGAAATCCGATGGCCACGTAAGTTATTTTTGAGTCTTGCACGGCTTTAAACACTTCCTCCCTTTTGCTAAGGTCAGCCGGAAACAGGTTGTCTGTCTGATTTACTTTTTCAGGATTTCTACTAACCAAGCGGATGTCTGAGGTATATTGGGCCAATGCTTTTGCAAGTTCAATGCCTATTGCACCACCTGCGCCTAAAATTGTCTGTTTCATGAGTTTATTTTTTAAATTGTTTTTATTATTAATTGATGAACCAAAGGTAGTTTAGTGCTATTCGTTAAAATTGTAAGAAAACGAAATCAGGATTTAGCATTGCAAATGTCTTGTTGAAACTTAAGGTATTTAGTTGGACTAAGCTCGATAAAGTGTTTAAAATCATTGATAAGCTGACTTTGGTCATAATACCCACAGTGCCCAACAACTTCGAACCAATCAATTTTAGCATTTGTAAAAGCAATATGGTCTATGAGTGCTATGGCTTTTATAAATCTTGTGTATCGGTTGTATTCCTTGGCAGAATATCCAAAGTGTTTTTGATGGTTAAGCTGGGTATTGCGTTCTGTTTGTTTATTTTGACCGGCAATAGATTTGATGGGACTTAATGTTTCATCATTAAAGTTTATTAGCTGTTCTGCAATTTTACTTTGGCTTTCAAAATATGGTGCACTGAACTGTAGGATATGGTTAACTTTTGCCTGAATATCATTGATGTTATTTAGTTCATGCCACAAAATCATAAAAGGATCTTCGTTCACCGATTCATTTGGCACCATAGGTAAATGCTCGGCAATAGTCGCATTTCCGAAGAAACGAAAGAAGGCATCATCTTTAAAATTAACCAATAGCATTTCTGCATTTGGGGGCAGAGCATACTCGATGATATGTTTGATAGGCCCCAGCATCAGATATTTGTTTACTTCTAAATATAGATTTTGTTTCGATCTGAAATATGGGCTTTCTGCAAAACTGAATATCAAAATAGTTTGATAGGATGGTATCAATTTTTTGGTGATTATCTCACCTGTGTTATTTTTGGCATAATAAAAGTGGGTAAATACCTTTTCATAACCTTCAGGAATATTGATGCGATAGTTGGTATACGCTGGGCTGCTATTTTGCATTATCGTTTTTTTTCGATTTCTTTTTCATTTATTAACGGAGGGAATAAAATGCCCTTTAACGGTTTTGCGACTTGCAAAGAAGGGGAATAATAAGCACAAATGTTAATAGAAGGAGGATGTTAGTCCCATAACCCTAATAATTTAATTAAATGATTGCCTATACTCCATTGGAGTTAGGTTGGTTTAGCCTATAATTTACTGAACAACTGCGGATATTCAAAATCTAATTGATAGCCGATTTCATGCACAGGGTTCCACTAACCCCAAGTCCACGATTTGGAGAAAAAGTTTGCATGCCATTAGCGTCTCATCAGTCTTTAAATACTGCGAAATAGTATCATATGCCATCTATTTTGAGTTTTGCAAAAATTCAACAATCAAGCTAGTAACCTGTTCCGGTTGTTCCTGTTGCAACCATTGTCCTGCTGGGGTTCGAATTGTTCTACATCACTTTTCAGGCGGCCCGTGGTCAGTTGTCACACTATAATGTGAGTTCATCGCTTTATACTTCGCTTACCGCGGCCATGGCTTTTGCCGCCATTGCGGCCACTTTGTACAACGGCTATATCGGCATTTTATTTTTTACGGGAGAATTTCCAAAACTCCCCAACTATTATCTCTGGGCTATCCGTTTAGGCATATTTTTATTTGTCATATTTGCGTTTGAGGGCGCTATTATGGGGGCCAACGGTTCACATAGTGTTGGCGGTTCAGGCGATGGCGATGGTTTACCATTGCTTAACTGGAGCCGTAAATATGGCGATCTGCGTATCGCGCATTTTGTAGGGATGCATGCCCTGCAGGTATTACCGCTGGTGGCTTATTATTTTCTCAAAGATATTAAATGGGTTATAGTCTTAGGCTTAGTTTACGGAGCTTTGGCGCTTTTCTGCCTGGTACAGGCACTTAACAGCAAACCGTTAGTAAGCTTTTCGTAATTTTATGTTTCTGTGGTTTATTTGATAGGCGCTGGATTAAGCTGGGTTAATAGCTGGCTAGCCATCGTAATTTATACCCTAATTTCCATTTATTTCATTCTTCCCAGAACCAGGCTAACAACTGATCAAGCAAAATACAGCGTTAATAACATTGCTTTAATTACACTTTAAGATTTACAACTGACATAGGGTTGTCAGTATGAGCAAATATCTTTGAATAAAAAAATGAGTATTATGGAAGTGAAAAAACTTAATATAGTGCCTGAGCACTACACAACAGTAACACCCTGGATTATTTCTCCATCCTCAGCCAGGTTAATTGATTTTTTAACAACTGCTTTTGATGCGCAAGAGGTTCCTCATAGCAGAATTACAAATGAACAAGGAGCCATCATTCATGTAGTCGTAAAAATTGGAGATGCATTAGTTATGCTTTTTGACTCAAGAGAAGGCTGGCCTCCGACCCCAGGTTTTCTAAATTTGTACGTCAGCGATGTTGAAGATGTTTATCAAAAATCTCTAAAGCTTGGAGCTACATCAGTTACCGACATTACCGCCCTTTGGTTTGGAGAAAAGGTTTGCAGGATTCTCGATCCATTTGGGAACCTGTGGTGGATAAATCAACGCATTGAGGAAATCGACTTTACCAAACCAGAGGAAATTGGACAAATAGCTTCTACTCCGGAAGCCGTACAAGGTATTGCATATATTCAAAAATCTTTAGATGAAGCCTTAATGGCACAGAAAAGGTTTTTCGAGAACCGATGAGCAGTCAAAAGACAAAGGGAGCGGAATTCGTTCCTTTGTCTTTTTGGACTTTCATTGCAATTTGTTTTCCCAATTCATTATTAGAAACTAGGCCACTATGCACTGAAAGTGCAAGATTACAATAGGACAAAAAGTATGGGATAACCGAAGCTACTTTGAACGCTAATGAGAAACCAAATTAATAATTAAAGTTCTTTGTGATTTGAGATGTTTTTTCTAAATTGCCTATGCGAATTACTAATTAATATCATCATTCACTTAAACACAGAGCTAAAATCAATTAAATTTCTTTAACAATATTCCTGGTCGAGTGGTAGCCCCACATTTTCAATTTCTCTGTGAAGAGTTATTTGGTAGTTCGCAGCGACCAGGATACTTTATTTTACGGTTATGCGAACTACCAAAAGTAAAAATCAAAACACACAGCTCCCTGCTCAGGTTGCAGCTGAAACAGCCAACATGAATGTATTACCTGCAATTTGTGCAGTAAAGGCTACCTTACATCATATTGATGGCCATGTTTCTGAAATCATGATGACTTTGCCACGTTACACTGGTTGGGCAGAATTTTTAGAAGATGGACAAAATTCCATAAGGGAATATGTGTATCAACTCACCCGGCATTGGATTCGAATTACCCATTTCTTTATAGAAACCGGAACCATTACTAAAAATGGAACAATAGCCTCTTGTTTTTTGCCACGCAGATTCGATATACCACTTGGCAAATTTTATAAACCAATGGTGCCTGGTGCCTGGGTATCGGCCAATCAGCACCCGCACCATCCAAAGTGTAACCAAAAAGGATCGAGCAAAAGTTTATCAGCATTAATCGCCATTGCAAACCATAGAAACGATGTTGTTTATCATCAAACAGAACCGAATAAAATGCTTTGCGGTATTCCATTCGAAAGCAAATCGGCCTATTTTGAAAAAGGTGATATTCCTATCGGACATTTCCAAAAGAATGGAACCGAATATATGGTGATTTACAGTTATAGTGTTGATGGGAAAGGAAGTTTTGAGTGAGGAATGGTTGAACTAAATTTAAGCCCTTACGGATGGTGAGGGCTTAAAATATGCCAAAATTCAATTACCTGCTGAGCGGAACACTTAACATGTTACCTAGTAAGACATTAACGATTTAACAAATTCAAAAAGATTTCTAACGCACTACTCTTTACAAGAGTACAAAAAACTGGATTAATAAATTAACATACAATTTAATACGCAATAATCAATGTTATCAAATGACTTCTTAGAATCGGAATTAAAGAAATGGATGTCGGATGATGTTAACTCAGTTATTTATGATATGGCTAAGGCATTGTTTAAAACTGGCTGTAAAGTAATTGACTTGGCCAGAGCCAAAACAAAGTCTGAAGGTGGATTTGGTGATATTGTATGGAACCTTCGTGGATCTATCGGATGCCTTTTGGTTATCAATCATCATATCCCTGATGAGTTCATTTACTCCCCCTCTGTTTCTAAGGGCTCTGAAGGTCGGTAAAAAGGGATTGAGTTTGCCAGAGAGGTAGCCATATTGGTTGATAATGCTGATCCCGTTCTAATCATGGTTGTCGAAATGGAGTACGCCACGCTTGTACAGACAACTGATAGAAACGTAATTTGAAGTTACTCTTTGACTTGCTTTTAAAAGAGTCTTTAATGTCATAAAAACTTAAAATGGAAGTGATCAGTGCAGCAGATTTGTTTTAACAAATAAAATTAGTATGATAAAATATATTATAGCACCAGAAACGCTTTGGGATTTAATTTCCGATATAATTATTGAACGGGCTAATCTTAGTCTCAAGCAGATCGCATTTACAAAAACCTAGAAGAAAATATTAATTGGTTAGATTTTGCAAATAAGATTAATAATGTTATAAAAGATACTGTTATTTAAAAAATTCGAAATTGAAAGTTCCGAAATAATCCATTTCAATTGAATTCATTCGAATATGGGTTTTATTACTAAAATTTTCATATTCCGATTTGTCTATTCTTCTCCACTTTTCCTTTTCTTTTATAAGTGGCATCAGTTTATCGAAGTTGACAAAGGAATGTGTAACTTTCTCTGATGTATGGCTTTTTAGAATTCTATATTCCTCTGGCTTAAGATCTGATTTTAGGTATATTGTTTTCAGGTAAGTATAAGAAAAATTCAATTCAACCATATCTCGCCATTCATTATTGAATAAATTTGAGGAACAGTTCTGTAGTGGAATTCTAATTTTTATTTCTTTTCCACTTTTTACCAAATTGCCCGTTCCTCCAATACTTTCACTTAAAAATCCACCATAATCATAAATTTTTTCACCAATTTTATAAACCGCACCTTTCGAATTTACGGTTATATTTTCTCCACCAGCACAAGGTAACACTATATCAGATGTTGTAGCAAAAATCTGTTTTTTATTTATTACTGGGATGGATAGTTTATACGACCAGTCGTCATTAATGGATGTATGCGCAGATAGAAGGTCTATTCTTAGTTTTTTTGCATACTCAATTGCCTTTTTAGTAAATCCTGATCGACAGATTAAGATTCCTTTTTGTGCTTTAACATCATCTATGACTGATTTAAATTCTCCGACCACTTTGATGTCGGCCGGGTGCTTCCAGTCTTTTGCCTGTACGATTACTAAAAGCTCAATATCCGAAACGTTATATCTTATACTCAAATCAATTTGTCTGAAAGAATTCGTTTCCTCACCCCAAACATGATCATCTTGTTTTATAATGGTACTGTCGCCGAGTTCACGGTATATTTGCTCTATCAATAATTCGTATTCTTTCCCTTTTTTCAATTGATATCGTTTAAGTTTATAAAAATAGCAATATTTATATGCTTTTCGCATCTTATAAACCATTTTACCACCCTTTCCTGGCGCAAGTCCAATGTCATTAAGTTAAGCCATACGGCACAAGAAAATAATTTAACCACAGATAGGAAGGATGCACACAGATTTGAAAATCCGTGTTTATCTGTGCTCATTTGTGTTAAAAACTCTTAACTTAATGACATTGGGCGCAAGTCTTAGCCACTTGGGAACTGTTGTGGCTGACTTGGGCTTTCCAAAACTTAATAAATTAATTATTCATAATAATCATTTTATCAAAGCATAAATCAATAGAGAATAAAAAACAGGAGCCAAGATTAAAAAACTTGGACTCCAGTGAAGTACCGATTAATAGAGACTTCCCCATCAATTTAGCCAAAGAAATCAGGCAAAGAAATCAACACCAATCATCGAACGTAGTGAAACAGGTAGTTACCGTGGCGAAACGAGCATTAAACACCAGAATTCTACCCAATTGCAATTACCCCACCTTATGTTAACATTAACATAACACAACAGACATCTTTTCTCCATACATTCGCGGCGCATTGAAAAATGATCTATGTTAACGCGAACAACTAGACATTAAAATCAAAGCATGAAATTAAAAAACATCCTTACCTATTCAGGATTTATCGGCATCCTGATCCTATCCTCCTGTTCAAAAAAAACAAGCATCGGAGATGAAACACCAACAACAACACCAAAAGCGCCAATGGCTTATGCCATAACGGAGACTTTCGAATCCGGCAGCAAAGGCTCTTATACATTAGATAGTGTTCAGCTACTAACCGGCAAATGGACATTAAGCGATGCGCTGCTGGGCAATCTTGCAGCTGATGCCAGGGACGGAGCGAAGTCTGTCCGCTTAAGAACAGGTTACCTGTCCATGAACTTTGATATCGCAGGCACTCAAATGATTTACGTTTCGCATGCTAAATATGGAACAGACGCCATTTCAACCTGGCAGCTTCTGGCTTCTACCGATGGCGGTAAAACCTTCACGCAGTTAGGTACGGATATTACAGAAACCAGCACCACACTGGTGACCGATTCATTCAAAGTGGCCACAACAGGCAAAATACGCTTTCAGATCAAAAAAGCCGGTACAACCAGGATCAATATCGATGATATCATCTTTAAAGGTACAGGTGATCCGGGCATTACCGTAGGTGGAGCGGATACGGATCCTGTGGATAACGATGGCTCCACAGCAAGCCCCGGAAGAGGCACACCGGATGCAGGTGCGGACGCACCACCGGCAGGCGGCGATAATTCCAACCTACTTTTCGGCAACCCATCAGGCGCTACGGCCAACCTGGTTTCAGCAGAAAATTACCTGATCGATCAAAAATATTATACCGAGAGTTACAGCATGACCCGCGGAACACCGAACTGGGTAAGCTGGCACCTGGATCCGAACAACTTTACTGGTGCAGCAAGCAGAAAAAACGATTTCGCTTCATTTACAGGCCTGCCGGCAAATTGGTACCAGGTACAGAGCAACAGCTATTCAGATTCCGGTTTTGACAGGGGGCATAACTGTCCAAGCGGTGACCGTACAAGCTCAAATACTGCCAATTCAGCAACTTTCCTGATGACCAACATGATCCCTCAGGCGCCGAAAAACAACCAGAAAACATGGGAATCTTTTGAAAGCTATCTCCGCACCCAGGCATTGAACGGATACGAGGTTTATGTGATCATGGGAAGTTATGGCACAGGCGGCATCGGTTCGGCAAGCGCATCGGTAGTGAACACCATCAACAATGGCAAAGTAACCGTTCCGGCAAACGTATGGAAAGTGGCAGTACTTCTAAAAACGGGAGATCATGATATCAGCCGCGTGAGTAGTTCGACAAGGGTTATTGCCATCAACACACCCAACATCAACAGCACAAATCCAAGCTGGAAGAACTATATTGTGTCTGTTCGCGATATAGAAAGTACAACGGGTTATAATTTACTTTCAAATTTACCGCAGAACATACAGGATGTGGTGGAGAAAGTGAAAGATCCTGGCAACTAAAACCAATTATTAATTTAAGGATATAGCTATTATCCCTACAAAGGCGAAAGTTGCATCCCATAAACAAGCCGTATCAAAAAAAATTGATACGGCTTTTCTGTTTAATCTAGAAAACACTATTAATCAAATCAATAAATTAATTATTCTTAATAAAGCGCAAATCAATAGGAAATAAAAAAAACCGCTCCCACCATTAATCGGATGATGATTGTGGTGCGATCTGTATCAGTATTTACGATCTTTTGAAACATGGTTATCGAAGGTTTGGTTAAAGTTCGTACTTCTTATTGAAAAACCGGATTCATTTTTATTTCAAATCCCAGGGGCTATCTGTGAGATTAGATTATGTTGTCCGGATAATCTGGTCTTATTCACATGAGCGATACTAACCTTAGCTCAGCTCCTGTGCATATTGATCTATATTTACTGGTAAATAAGCCAGGCGTGGCTTTTATCTTGCTATTCTTAATGCCTGTGCAAACTCATCTGGCAACGGACTGTCTTGAATAGATTTTGCAGATGTCTCCACATCGTATTCAACTCTTCTGAACTCAACTTTAATGCTTTCGCTATTTGAGTTCGAAGAATTTTTATCTATGCTCAGTATTGCATAACACCCTCTTGGATCGCCATCTTTAGGCTTGCCAACAGAGCCCGGATTGACTACATGCCTGAAGGCTCAATCTGAAGTTGGTATGGTACGATGATATGGCTTATGTGAATGTCCAACGAAAAGCAGATCGGCATCGGCTTCTTCCATCATGTCTATCACATATTGTTCATCCGTATCGATAAGCACATACTCGTCGATACTCCTGGTACTGCCGTGCGCAAAAACAAGGTTTAATTTTTCACCGTTCAACACGTATTCCAACTTAATATGAGCCGGAAGTGTTTTCAGGTATTCCCTGTTATCCTCCCGAATCAGGTGATAGGCATATTTCTTACCCGACTCGTTCAAGCGATCAGGCCGGCTAATGATATTTTCGACCTTTTCATCGTGATTCCCTTTTAAAGTCGCAATCCCGCGTCTTCGGATCTCATCGATCACTTCATTGGGATAAATGTGGTATCCAACCAAATCCCCCAAGGCAATAGACTGCGTCTGGCTTTTGGCCGTCCATATCCTGCAACATGGCCTGAAAAGCCAGAAGGTTGGCATGGATATCTGAAAAGAGTGCGATTTTCATCGTGATAAATGTCTCTGAGTGAATTTAGTTTGTAGTTTCCTGAACTGTATAATACTTTTTCCTGAACCAAAAAGCCAGGTTTACCAGGGCGATGAGTGCAGGAACTTCAACCAAAGGCCCGATGACACCGGCAAAAGCCTGACCGGAATTGATGCCGAATACGCCAATGGCCACAGGAATGGCCAGCTCGAAATTATTCCCGGTTGCCGTAAAAGCTATGGAAGTACTTCTGGAATAATCTGCCCCGAAGTATTTGCCCGCAAAAAAGCTGATGACAAACATGATCGAAAAGTAGATCACCAGTGGTATCGCAATACGAACTACATCCATTGGTATCTGCACGATCAGGTTACCTTTCAAGCTGAACATGATGACAATGGTAAACAGCAAAGCAATCAAAGTAATGGGCGATATGAATGGCACGAACTTGTTCTGGAACCAATCTTCTCCCTTGAGCTTGATCAGTGTATACCTGCTGATGATACCCATGGCAAAAGGCAGTCCTAAGTAAATGCCCACGCTTTTCGCAATTTCACCAATGGTTATATTCACTTCAAGGCTCTTAAGTCCAAAATAAGGGGGCAATACGGTAATGAAAACGTAGGCGAAAACACTATACAACAGCACCTGGAAAATACTGTTCAGCGCAATGAGTCCGGCGGCATATTCCCGGTTGCCTTCCGCCAGTTCGTTCCATACTACTACCATAGCGATGCAGCGCGCAAGACCGATCAGAATCAGCCCCACCATGTATTCCGGGTAATCCCTTAAAAAAGTAATGGCCAGAAAAAACATCAATAGCGGGCCGATGACCCAATTTAATACCAGAGAAACGCTTAGCACCCTGGTGTCTTTGAATACTTCCCCCATCTTTTCGTATTTCACTTTGGCAAGCGGCGGGTACATCATCAGGATCAGGCCAATCGCTAGTGGAATGTTGGTTGTACCGCTTGAAAAGGAATTGATAAAGCCCGATGAGGATGGGATAAAATACCCGATACCTACACCAATCGCCATCGCTATAAAAATCCACAGCGTTAAATAACGGTCCAAAAAACCCAGTTTCTTACGTTCAGCTACCGGAGCGCAATTGTTTGCACTCATGGCTATTTGTTTAAGTACTGATTGACAAAATCCAGGGAATAGGCCTTGATCATATCGCGCACGCGCCGGAATTCATCCATTACTTCCTCAGGTGTTCCCGTAGCTTTTGCCGGGTCAGGGAAATTGTAGTGGAAACGTTCCACTTTTCCGGGAAAGAAAGGACAGGCTTCGTTGGCATTGTCACAAACGGTGATCACCGCATCAAAGTCAATCTCCTGGTATTCATCTACATGGTTAGAGGTATGCCCTGAAATATCGATATGGTCTTCAGCCATCACCTGTATGGCTTTTGGGTTAACACCATGGGTTTCAATTCCGGCACTGTAAATTTCTGCCTGATCTCCGGCAAAATGCCTCAAATAACCTTCTGCCAGCTGGCTCCTGCAACTGTTTCCTGTGCAGAGTACTAATATTTTCTTCATTTTATTGTTAATCTTGTCCTGTTATTTTACTTCTTCTTTCCATCAGCACCGTGTCCCGCCATACCCCGTCCATTTTACCGATCTTTTCCCTGTACCCTATTTTTCTAAAGCCAAGCCTTTCATGCAAGGCTATGCTCGCCACATTCTCCGGAAAAATGCCCGACTGCAATGTCCAGATGTTATCCTGCTCACTTTCGCTAATCAGCCTTTGTAAAAGCGCTGTACCAACCCCTTTAGCCCGGTGTCCTTCATGGATATAAACACTTACCTCCGCTACTCCGGCATACACGCATCTTGAAGAAACCGGAGAAAGCGCCGCCCAGCCGGCAATATCATCTTCAATGACAGCAACATATCGAAGGCTGGGCAAGTGGCCCTTGTCCCACTCTTCCCAGCTTGGCGCTGCTGTCTGAAAGGTTGCCTGCTTCGTCGCAATGCCATGCAGGTAAATAGTCCTTACCGATTCCCAATGGCCCTGTAGTAACTCGATGATCTCCATACGCTATTTAACAGCAGCCTGAACCCGGTTCACAACGCTGTCCGGCATCGGCAAGGTTCAGCATTTGTAACTTTGGTTTTTCTTGCTTCACTAACGGAGTGCAACACTCTTCACCAGTATCGGTTGTTCCGCAGCTTCCCCCGCGACCGATGGCTTTACACTGCGTAAAATCAGGCACAAGGTTAACGATCAAATTGTCGCCTTCAATGATGAATTCACCGGGATACATCTGTCTGGTATCAAACTGAGAGTTTCCAAACTCTATTTTAACTGTACCCAGCGGGTTAAGTGGTAAGGATTTTTCAACGAGCGTTACAATGGATAGCGCTTTACTTACCTGCATGGCTCTTTCGCTCTCCTGTACCAATGGCTCCCAAAGCTGTACGATGATCTCCGTCCAGGTATTCATCTTTCCTCCGCAATCAACCGATACAATCGGCGCCTGTTTAATCTCAGTAATGTGATAAGACGCATCTACCCATTTGCCTTCCGCATACTGGAATTGCAGGGTCAGCTCCGGATGTTGTTCTAATGTGGCTTTAAACGTTTGCCAATTGGTTAGTTCTGTAGTCTCCATAATATTGCAATTTAACGATTAATGTAAATAAAAAAAGGTTAACAGCAGCTGGTTTCGCCTTTATAGGAGCCTAAAAATGCGCCCAGCTGATCTTCCAGTAATTTCCAGGTCTTGGGATTGATGCAGTAGCAAACACTAACCCCTTCAATTGTACCCTGTATAATTCCAGCAGTTTTAAGTTCTTTCAAATGCTGAGAAATTGTTGCCTGCGCCAAGCCCAGCTCTCCTACCAGATCCCCGCAAATACACGTATTGGAAATGATGATCCGTTGCAGGATAGCGATACGCGCAGGATGTGCAATCGCTTTCAGCAAAGTCGAAAGCTGGTTCTGCTCATCGGTGAATATTTCTGATTTTGTAAGTCCCATAATGCATTGCAATATTACGATTAATTATTAACTATCCAAATTATCTTTGATAAAATATGATGGCTGAGTTTTGGCTGACTCAGACATTGAGTTGGACCAATAACACCACTATTCAGGGCGACAGCTTAAATGTGGAACGGATAGACATTTTTGCTGAAATGCCAGACATTACCAACACGCTATTAAAAAGTCAATGCTTAATGCGTCCTTCTGGAGATTTATTTTTCAAAACCGTCATACCTTCGGGCAGGCTAGAATTTTCAACGGCTTTTAAGATCTGTAAGTTTGTTGACAAACTGCATCTTTTTCATTAAACCAGCTGAATTATTAAAAATAAGAGCTAAAAAACTCCCAGATTTTATCACAATGAATAAATCTGGCACTAAAATGATTTAGAATGAGAATAAGCACTTTAGATGCAGAAAGACCAGACATCTTTACTGTTTTCACAGGTTTTTCAATTTCCTGAAATACGGAAAGATAGATGCCCCCCCTTTATTGAAATTTCCTAAATTAAACAGTTCTTGCAAAACTCCTAATGGAATTACAAAAATCAAAAATTTTTACATCACCAGCCGTAGATCAACCATCGTACTGAAATATCTGTAGAATTTTTAAAAGGCGGTACGACATTATAAACCAGGCTCAATTTTGCAAAGTATACTTATTTTAACATTTCAACCAGCCAATTCAAATAATCTTTGCTTAATATTTTTTTTGCGCGAATATGGTAGAATTTCGCGTGGTACCTGGATATTTTTTGACTCATCGTTCAATATAGCGTAAGCTATCTTTGAAAAAGCAATTTTCTTTTGCATTTCAAAAACCAAGCGCTTAGGTTCTGTATCCATTTTAAACTCATGGAGATATGCCGGCTCAAAAAATTTGTTTAGTATGGCACCAAGTACTAATTCGTGGCCAACAATTCCCTTTATTTTTGTAAGAAGCGGTTCAAAAAATTTCTTATAGTCTTGATGTGTAAAGTTTTCAAGATCATAACTGATGACGAAATTTATCAACAATGGAATATAATATCTGCTAAATTTCGGTTGTTTTGCAGCAGATTGCGGTATTCTTTGCATAATACTCTCTAAATCAAACACCTCTGAATACTGAGTAGAATTTATACAGCAATCAATAAAATGTTCGTACCTAAACTTGTGAGCTTCCGACAAATAGTAATTGTCGAAGCAAAATTCCTTCTTTACTTTATTTAAAAATTCTTGAGAAATTCGTGATTCAATCAAGTCTTGATCGAGGAATATGCCAATGCCCTTAAACCTCTCTATAATACCATAAAGTCTAGCAGGTGTGTCACTATACTCAATGTTTCTTATATAGGTTATGTTTTCTTGATTGATATTTTCAACTGTTTCTGTGGTAATGAGGTCGTCAAGACTATCACTTAAACCACCTTCTTTTATTACCTCAAAACCCAACTGCCCTTCAGTTAATGCACATCTGATATTAAAATCTGTTAGTCTTAATATTTCAATTTGTAACTGACGAAGGAACGTTATTAAGTTCTTTAAAGATATTGACTGTATATAGCAATAATCTCTAAAGTTATAAACAAAAATATTGCCTACTTCTTGCGGTGGATATAATTGGGCGCACTGGTTAACTTTATATTTAAAATCAGTTACTTCCTTAGTGAAGGCATCAGTGTTGTATTCTGCTAATTCTTTTATGCCTAATAGCTCAATTATACCTGAAAATGCCATACTAATAAATTTTAATGTTATACAATTTAAATAAATGAACGCATTTTTTTATACCTAATGCTAAAGTACCAGGAAGAAAAGCCCACATATAAAGCTTATAATGCTTTCCGCCAAATGTTGCCCTAATCATATCTTCCTGTTTCCTATTTTGTGGTTTCTTGACTAAAACCGCAAACACATAATTCTGGTGGTTAAGAGCGCGGATATGAGAGCGTAGTTTAGCCTCTGAAATTTGTTTGCCCCACTTCCTTTGTGCCTTAATCCTTCTAAACAATTCATCTTCTGTTACCGGCTCCCCATTTAGCGAGGTTAAATCATCAGCTTCTGTTACAACAGATGTCGTGGATTTAGGTTCTGCTAAAGGGCTTGGTCCTTCAAGATAAAATTCTTCCCATATAGCGAGGTATTTTTTGATGTCGAAGTGTGCATTATCAACGTCTATCGATGGTCTCGCTAAAAATGCAAATGACAGGTATGAAATACCCTTCGGAATATCTTTTCCGTAAAACTTTAAATCTTTACCATATTTTAATACAAAGGTTACTTTCTGAAATGAAAAGTCTTTCTTTTGCATTAAAGATAAAAAACGACTTGTTTGAAAATAATTCGAGTAAAAAACAGAGATATCAATAGATACGTCAGTTACAATGTTCGTTAAAGCATTGATCGCATATTTTGGGTTATAATAAGTAATTTCAATTAACAAATCGAATCCATTGCCAGAAGTTATATTTATCGAATTTTTATCACCCTTTTCAGTTGTGATTGCCAGAATATGAGAGTTATTTATACCAATATCTACTAGTGCCGCATCTGCTTTTTGGATAAAATGATTAGACAGATCTGTTAAAATTCTTATATCGCTATTTAGCAACTCATTTACTCCTTTTTTGCTTGCTCTTTGCAGGTCATCAGTAGATCTACGCGTAAGGTCCCACTTGACATGTGGAAATATGTTGTTAAAATATCTAGCGAAATTGCTGAGCATTAATTCTAGACCCTCGACAAATTCTTTGTGATGTGAACTATTGGCATGGCTTTCTGCAACTTGCTTTAAACCAATATCAGTTGACTTTAAATCTTGAATTATAAACGAAATTCTATTGATCAGATCAGAAGTATCAAAACTATTAAGTTTCGGATTCGTCAGAGCAACTTTGCTTTTAAATAGAAAACCAGATGAAATTGCCTGTTTAGTGATTGCGGAAGGAATCAAACTTATCATTGTTGCTAATGAATCAAGGTGTTGATCATCAGTAATTTGTTGTGCCTGAATACCGACCGCTTTTCCACTCTTAATATTTAAAACAACTCCGCCGCTCAT
This sequence comes from Pedobacter alluvionis, assembly GCF_003664035.1. Lineage (GTDB taxonomy): Bacteria > Bacteroidota > Bacteroidia > Sphingobacteriales > Sphingobacteriaceae > Pedobacter > Pedobacter alluvionis. Next base: position 998,542 of record NZ_RCCK01000010.1, on the reverse strand, counting down.
GCCACCAAGTTTCCTGCTACCCGCAAGAGAAAGATGGGCCCAACGCCAATTACCCGATCCAATCGGCTCCATAAATTCTCCAACAACGGTTGTTATCAAACCCGGACGAAAATTTTCTCTATACCCACGTAATTCAAATTTTTCACCCTTATGAAACCAAGAATTATCAATAGGTATAAAATCAAATCTCTTAAAAGGATTTTCCGATTTAATCCTTAAAATACCATAGTCTAAACCTTTGTTAAGGTCATATGTAAATTCGACAAGCTCCGCTTCAAAAAGGGTATCATTTTGAAAAATAATTTGGAAAATATCGCCAAGTCTGGAATGGTTTTCATCAAAAGAATGGCCTGCTGTTATAAGGTGACCGTCATCTGTGAAGATCCATGCAGTAATAAATTTTTCCGGTTCGTTTAATTGCGAGGGTAAAACTAGTTTACCAATGAGACTGTTCATTATTGTTTTAGTATTATATAGTTAATTATGCATTTGGAACAATAAAACCCATTTTTACACATGTAATGTCCAAAATCATTGGACTGATGAGAGCTAGTTGATAAAACTAAATTAACACAATTTTTGTGTTGATATCAAATTGTTGATAAATTTAAGTTACTAACAGTCAATCATTTCCAAAAATTTATTTAACTGATCAAATAAGATTACAACATCTATGTTTTTGTGTGCATTCTTCATACATTTACAAATGGCATGAGAATAAATGAATAAAAAACCTATCTAATAATTATACATATGGCCGACATTGTCTCAATTTTAGCGGAGCAAATATCTAGAGTTTTATTAGATCAACAATTCAACCCCAATTCATCAGTACCAAATTCCGACATAGCACCAACAAGTTCCGGTAAATCGAAACAAATCAATCTCGAAGCAAGCGGACGAATAGTGGCGGAAGATTTGATCAGGGAGGCCTTGGCATCTGGTCTTCAGCTTAGTGTATTAAAATTTAAAGACAGATCATTAACTGGAGGAAACACAGCAGAATTCGTTGGTGAAATCACATTAAGTGTTCCATTTGTATTGAAAGTAGACTCCAATACGAAAAAATTATCTGAGGAAGCTAAAGTCATCAGAACCATAAAAAATAATTTAGATTTACCAGTTCAATACAGGCAGTCATGGCCAGAAATATATGCAATAAGGTACGAAGCACCTTATGCTTACCTTATGGAATACTTCCACCCTTCGGATGGCTGGGTATCGATGGAAAATTTAATGTATGACAAGAAATTTGGAAAAACAGGCGATGTTATCTTTATCCGTAAATGCGTCGAAAGGTTTCTGAGCATTTCATTTATCGGTGCTAGGAGTTCAATCAATAATCGACTTATACCTAATATAAACCAAGACTACATATCGCGGATCAAGGAACGCCTAACTATGGCATCAAACAAAGATAACCGATTCAGATCGGTCAGATTAATAATCAACAACGTAGAATATAATCCATGGAGATATTACTTAGATTTAATTGAATCTTCTCAAACTAAACTTCAATTGATACATCCACCTTTCAGCACGATAGTTCATGGCGATCCAAATCCAGGCAATATACTATTAAACCTTAATAGTTCAGATTTGGATCTAAAGATGATTGATCCAAAAGACTGGTTAACGGGAGATTATCTTTTCGACTTATGCAAACTGACACACTTTATATCGGTAACCGGACCTGTTGAACATCCTATAAATGATACTCCAAAAGTATTGATCAGTGATATTGAGGGTGGTTATTCGTTTGATTATAAGACTGACTACCAGCATTGGACGAATGAAATTGTCAGCGTCTGTCTTGGCGAGGCTGAAAAATTTGCTAACCAAAACGGTGACGAAAATTGGGAGATAAGATATCAGCTTGGGATGGCGTCAAACTTATTAGGGTTACCTATTGGAAGATTGCAAAAAATAAATAGATTAGAATCTGCAGCGATATGTTATGCAGAAGGAATTATTTGGTTAGATCGTTTTTGCAAGAGTTTACAAGAATTAAAAAATGAAAACTAGACAGATAACGACAGAAATCACACCTAAGGAACTAGAGTTCTATCGTAACTGGGTCTTACATAATATCGCCGATGCAAAAATGGACATCGATCGACGTGGATATCAACTCATCCAATGGCCTGCTACAATTTGGAATAGCCAGGAAAAGCCTAATGAACTATCCCTCGAACATGAAGCAAGGCTCAAGCCATCTAACGACAAAGGACTTTCGAGATTAAGAAATAAGCTTTATCGATTAGAGGGAAAAGTCTTAGATGATCTTATTCTTTCAAAAGAACCTAACCTTAATAACTTGATATTGAGACGTTATCTACGTCCTTCTGGTTTCCAAAGTATAGATCATTATTTCGATTTCGATGATTTAACGTTTACCAAGAAAATGTTCACGATAAGACAACGAATTAAAACCAGTCCATTCATGACCTGGTCGGCAACCACGTCAGAACTATTTGCAATTAATTTAGAAATGCCATTTATGATTTACAAAAACAGCAAGATATCTATCAGACTGGAATTTAATTGGTTAGGCGAAATCTCACGATGTTGGAATGAAGCTTTCATAGAATATGAAGACAATACCGTCTCAAAAAGTCCGTTCAACATTCTTTGGCAAAACAATCTTATTTTTCCGGGAAATTTACAACCAGTTATCGAACATACTACCTTCCGAGAAAAGTTTGGAGTTTACAAAAAAGATGGAGAAGATTACCGTGAAGTATTCGTCATAAATATAGATCAGGTAGTTGCACAATCACTATCATCTAAGCGATTCGGGACTTACGTTGATGTAGATATTTCCTCAGTGAATTTAATCGAAAATGATATTATCACGGATTTAGAGATGTTTGTCAATGCATTTTCTTCAGAATTCGATTTAAAATTAAATGACGAAACTAAGGTGTATCGGGACGCTAGTATTCTTGAAATGATCTAGCATAAAATCTAAAAATTTACAGTTTTAGCTTTCCCATTTGATGTTAATACAAGATATTATGGGTTTATGTCCGGGACAATTCAAAAAGATTCCGGCAAATTGTGGAATTTTCATTAACCACTTTTAATAGTGGTGAAATGAATCACGACTTGAAATATACACATATATCTGATTAATATTACTCCAAAAAATAGTATCCTTATGTGTAAAGGGTTAAATATCATCGGGACTGCGATAGAGAACAAGACATTTGCTTATCAGCCAATCAATAAAGGTTGTTAAGGATAAAATCTTCAAACTTGAGGAACGCTATATGGACAATGAAATTGAAACATCACTTACAAGACTTGGTTCAAAAAACTTAAAGAAAAGGCAGCTATTGAATTGACCATGCAATCAAGGGATAAGAAAAACGACAAGACCGAAAGCTCTATTCTGAGAGTATTGCCAAGTCTTAGAAATCTTTTTGAAATCTACGAACTTTGTAATATATATCAGAAGCATTCAATAGTCAGAGCCTTGTTCAAACAATCTTGCTTACTGTGGGGGTGCATTTAGAACTAATTTCATCGACCCGACCTTCATAACTAACGCACTGTAAATGAATAAAAAAGGACTGCTCGATTATGAGCAATCCTTTCGATTTTCGGACAAGATCCCGATAAGTACCCAAGAGGAGATTCGAACTCCCACACCCGTACGGGCGCCAGCCCCTCAAGCTGGTGCGTCTACCGATTTCGCCACCTGGGTATTTACTATTTAATAATCATTCCCGAAGGCGTCTACCATCCCGATAACTATCGGGATCGCCACCTGGGTTTGAAGAATTGCAAATATATAAATTAACCATAGTGCTATGCAACATTCATAAAATATTTTTTGAACTGAAATTCCGGAAAGCAAATCTTAACATGGTAAACCTTTTCCAATATCGGGGCAATTGTAAACTTGTTCCAGTATTGGGTACCGGCACAACGGTTACACCATTGTGCCGGACTTTCGACGCACTTAAGCCGGGGTTTCGTCGGACTTATGACAATTGTACCCGAATAAAAGCCGACGTAAATTAAAAGCAAATACAACTTATTTGTTTATAAATCAGCAATTTATTATATTGCATAACATCAGCTAATGCAATCATGGGAAAAATAGAAAACGGAATTAACGGAGGCTTCACCGGGACGGTGGGCGCCGTGACCGGTTATTACCTGAACGGGAAATGGGTGATCAGGAGCAAACGCAGAAAATCCATAAAAAACAAAACCGGTAGTGCTGATCAAAAGGTCTGCAGATCCCGTTTTACCATGATGCAGACCTTCTTAAGTCCTATTATTGCTTTTATCCGGATTGGTTTTAACCTGGAGTCGAAAAAACGCATGATGACCACCCATAATGTTGCAAAATCCTATAACATGCTGAATGCCCAGAATGCCGCCGGCGAAATCGACTATGCCGCTGTGCGTTTAAGCTTTGGAAACCTCAGCGGTGCGGAGGGTGTTAAGCTGGAACACGACGATGCGGGTGTACATTTCAGCTGGACGGATAATGCTAACGGCGATTATGCCAGGAAATATGACCAGGTGATGTTAATGGTTTATGATGTGGACAACAAAACGGCCATCTATGAAACAGGTGGAGCCAGGCGGTTTAAAGAAAAGGAAAGCCTGGAAATTCCATCCTTTTATAAAGGAAGGGCATTTCACACCTGGATGGCTTTTATTTCAGATGATAGAATGGAAATATCAATGAGTACCTATTGTGGCAGTTTCGTTTTTTAATAATGGTAATAATTTAGAGCCTGTTCAAATTTTATTAAATTACATTACTTCTACTAGTTTGTCACACTAAGAAATAATTTATTTTATAAAAACCAATATAGATGACGTAACTGATTTCTTATGCCATACAGCTCAGTCTTGCCTCGGCTCGCCGCCGCCGAAGGGCTCTTACTTTTTGGCATCAAAAAGTAACAAAACCGAGGCATTGCCGAGCTCATTAATACAGATAAAAACAATAGACAACCATTAATAAAATGCCGGCTGAAAATTTATTCATTTGTGGTTATAGTTTTCAGCTGCATTCATGAGGGCTTCGCCGTTTTCTTTTAATGCCAGTGTTATGGCTAGAACAGTGCAGACCGAAAAATTTATTAGGCCGGTTTTAAGTAGAACGGTGATACGGTGCTATGGCCAAGCTATACGGAAATGCATAATGCTTTAATCCACTCATTAATAAGTAATTATAAAATAACGTCAGTGGTAGCGAAGTCGAAGTGCTTTTCTTAACTATAAAAAATTGTCTTCGACTACGCTCAGACTGACATACGAAATAATTTTACTTAATTTTAAATAGGCTTTATCTAATTACGCTCAAAACTAAGACCATCATAGGCCAGCCTGATGTTTGCCGGCAATTCTTGCTCTACATCTGCGTGTTTACCCAAATTATGGCTAATGTGCGTAAGATAGGTGGTTTCGGCCCCTACCCTTTCTGCAAAGGCAATGGCCTCGCCCAAGGTAAAATGCGAAATATGTGGTTCTTTCTGCAAAGCATTAAGCACCAATATTTTTGTACCCTTTATTTTTTCAAAACTTTGCTCCGATATCGTTTTGGCATCGGTAATATAGGTAAAATCACCTATCCGATATCCGGTAATGGGTAATAAATGGTGCATTACCTCAAATGGAATAATGGTAGTTTCGCCAATCTTAAAATCTTCGCCATTGGTTACCGTGTGTAAATTAATCTGCGGTAAACCATGATATTTGGTTTCGGCAAAGATGTAATAAAACTCTCTTTTTAATGCTGTTTGCACCCGTTCGGTAGCATAAACATCAATTACCTTATGGAGCAGGTAATTAAATGGCCTGATATCATCCAAACCTGCAATATGGTCTTTGTGTTCGTGCGTAAACAGAACGGCATCCAGGTCTTTTACCTTTTCGCGCAAAAGCTGGTAACGGAAGTCAGGGCCGCTATCTACTACAATGGTTTTATCAGCTGTTTCTATTAAAATAGATGTTCTTAAGCGGTTGTCTCTCCGATCTGAAGACCTGCAAACTTCACAATTACAAGCAATTACAGGAACGCCTTGTGATGTGCCGGTACCTAAAAAAGTAACTTTCATCTGCTTAAACTTTCCTTTCTAGATAAGTAATCCTTGCTTTGTATCTTCATTAAAATAATTCGGTTTGTTGTAAAGATTGATAAAATTGCCTTTGTTTCTCGTCCAATAGGTTTTCGCCGGCATTGGTCTGTTTTACCAATGTAACTAATGCGGCAATTTTTCCTTCCAGATTTGAAAACTTATTGACTACAACAACCTTATTGTGTTCGAGCAGACAAGAACCCGTTTTAAAGTTCCCTTTCTCATAACGAACCTTATAACCCATGGCAAAAAGCAGGGCTTCTAATTTCTCTAAAGTATGGTTTGTTAGTGGTAATGACATTGGAAACAAACTTAGATAAATCTGCGCAGCATTCATAAATACCGCAGTAAAAAAAATGTAGCGCAATGTTCATTTCTAAAACATCTAGAAAATTAGCATGCTGTTAGCAATCGGTTACGAAAGCCCTCGCCGACTCATTCCTATAAATGAAATATTCCAAAATCGGCGTCATCTCGACCGGAGCAACGCGCAGTGGAGAGATCTTTGAACTGGATTAAAAGATCTCTCCGCTACGGTCGAGAGGACGATTCATTGTAGCCTGTCATCCAGATCCTCGAAACCCACTGTCCCTTAGAAGGCCCAAGCCACTTAAACCCGACAGCAGCGGCAGCGCCCGATTTTTCATCGGGCCTATAGCGAATGGCGGGACTGCTACAACCTAAGAATTACTGCATATGCTTTTCGAAATAAGGCAATATATACCCTAGGCTATACCTAAAAATCTACTTCAATAAAACAAAAAAAGGTTCAGCTGTTTCCAGCTAAACCTTTTACGGAGAGAGCGCGCTTAATTAATTCGGTTAAAAAGCCCTTTTACATTACCAGAACCACCGCTGCCTGTGGTAGTGATGTGGCCGGCGTTTCCATTTCCGTCGTAACCGCTTCCTTTGTTGTTATTGGATTTGCAATTGGTAACGGTATGCGGAACATTTTGTCCGGCACTACCCAGTTTGAAACCATTTCCATCACCGTTTGAACCATAACCGTTATTGGTGGCAGTACAATTATTGATTACAACAGTATAAGGTTGTCCGTATAAATCCCATCCGTCATCAGAATTGTGGTAAGCATTGCACGAGTTAAAACTATTACCTGCACCTGCTGATAATTTGCAGGCATAACCATCTGCATTTTCACCACCATTGGCCACATCATAATTATCGTACGATGTAGAATTATTGATGCTGTTGTGGTGACCGCCGTTATAGATCTGAAGTCCGGAGTCTTTATTTCCATTTGTAGTTACCTTATTAACATAATTATAACCACCTGTCTGGAAAACAATCCCGCAGTCGGGTGCGTTTCTGATGGTCATATTGGTAATATTCCAGTAACTTCCATTTACTTTTACCCCCCAGTTGGCACCAGAAATACCTGAACAATCCAATATACCACCGGTAAAATTAATTTTAGAACTCGATGTACCGCTTTTAAGTAACTGAAGGGTGCTGGTGAGGTAAATGGTACCGCTCACGGTGATCACATCACCTGGTTGTGCGTTTGATATGGCTGCTTTTAAAGCAGCTTCAGTGCTTACTGTAGCACTTACCGCCGCAGTTGCAAGCCCAAGTTTGTTTGGCTGAACGATGGATTGACCACCTGCAACATCAGCCATTGTAGTGTTGTCTTTCTTGCATCCGAATAATGCAATAGCCATCCCGAGTACGAGAATACCTGATTTTTTTTTCATGATTGTAGAATTATATTTGGTTATTAATTAGTATGAAATTAGGAATATAACTACAAAAACGTATAATAAATCATATATATCTATGCAATCGTTCCCGTAACTAAAAACGGAATAAAATTACAAACATCAATCTCTTGCTTGTACGCATTAATGTAAATAAACGTAGATGCATATAAAAAAAAAGCGACTTAACCAGGGATATGTCCTGATTAAATCGCTTCTTACATGCATAGCGCTAAAACCGTGCGCTGCCTGCTGAATCTGTTATCTCAAATCTACCACTTCGACACCAGGATATTTTTTGGCATCGAAAGCAAAAGTAGTTTCTGGTATGTTTACGTTAGGCGAAAAAGTTTTTACATTGTAGGTGTATTTGTTTCCGTTTTTATCAAACAACACCACGTTGGCAATTTGTTTCGCTGCTTTATCGATACTTAAACGCACTTTAAAAATCGATTTTTTAGCATCAACTGGTGTTAAATCGATCATTTGATAGGTTTTAGCACCAGCTTTTTGTTCGCCAGTATAAACGTATTTAAATCCTTTTTCGTAAACTGTAAAAATCTTAGCCGGATTAATGGCATCGCCACTGTTATCAACATTGCTTACCTGTACTTCTTTATCTTTTTTCAAATAAGTCCATTGGCTTTTACCATCGCTAAACAATTCCTGGTTAGTCATGGCTACTTTATATTTGTTAGAATTCGCTTTAACATATAAAGTACCTTGCTGGGTTTCTTTTACTTTAGCTTTTGGATTATCCAGAGTAAAGCTAAAATCTGTTTTAACTACGTTGTACGATTTGTATTTTTTACTCACTTCAGCTAAAATAGCTTTAGCTTTCGCATCAGTTTGAGCATAAGTTGAAGTTGTAAAAGCAACTACAACCATTAATGCTGAAATTAATTTCTTCATCTTTTCTTTTTTAAGTTTTTCTTTGAAACGTTAGAGTAGATTATTATTAAATGGTTTAATCTAATCCTTGTTATCCATACCATTCAAGAATTGTTCCAAAGAATATTCGTCTGGATATAAAACCTCGCGGGCCTTACTACCTTCAAATGGCCCCACAATTCCCGCAGCTTCCAGTTGGTCGATAATACGGCCGGCGCGGTTATAACCCAGTTTCAGTTTACGCTGAATTAACGAAGTTGAACCCTGCTGGTGCATTACAATCAGCCTTGCTGCATCTTCAAAAAACTTATCACGCTCGTTAGGATCAAAATCAGCCTTGCTTCCCTCTCCTGCTTCATCTATATATTCTGGTAGTTGATAGGCGTCAGCATAACCGCGCTGGTTACCGATGTATTCAGAAATCCGGTCTACCTCAGGTGTATCAACGAAAGCACACTGTAGCCTGATTAAGTCGCTCCCGGTAGATAAAAGCATATCACCACGGCCAATTAACTGATCGGCACCACCACTATCCAAAATGGTTCTCGAATCGATTTTCGACAATACCCTAAAGGCCAGCCTGGCCGGGAAGTTCGCTTTAATGGTACCGGTTATAATATTTACCGATGGACGCTGAGTAGCCAGAACCAGGTGAATACCAATAGCCCTCGCCAATTGTGCCAAACGGGCAATTGGTGCCTCAACCTCTTTACCTGCCGTCATCATTAAATCGGCAAACTCATCTACTACTAAAACAATGAAAGGCAAAAAGCGGTGACCGTTGTTTGGATTAAGTTTGCGTTTAACAAACTTATCGTTGTATTCTTTTAAATTCCTAACCTGCGCATCTTTTAATAAATCGTAACGCTGATCCATTTCGATACAAAGTGAGTTTAGCGTATTGACTACTTTTTTAGTGTCGGTAATAATCGCATCAGCCTCTCCAGGCAGTTTAGCTAAAAAGTGTCTTTCAATTCTATTAAATAGGGTTAACTCTACTTTTTTAGGATCGACCAGTACGAATTTAAGTTGCGCGGGATGTTTTTTAAAGAGCAGCGAAACCAGAATTGCGTTAATACCTACTGATTTACCCTGACCGGTTGCCCCTGCTACCAATAAGTGAGGCATTTTAGCCAAATCGGCGATAAACACCTCGTTACTAATGGTTTTACCTAATGCAATAGGCAAATCCATGGTGGTTTGGCTCCATTTTTCGGTATTTAGAATGCTCCGCATGGGTACCATTTCAGGGTGTTGATTGGGTACCTCGATACCGATGGTACCTTTACCAGGCATTGGCGCTATAATACGGATCCCCAGGGCAGCTAGCGAAAGTGCAATGTCATCCTCCAGATTTTTAATTTTCGAAATCCTTACCCCAGGTGCCGGAATAATTTCGTAAAGGGTAACTGTTGGGCCAATGGTTGCCTTAATTTTATCAATTTCGATATTGTAATGATTAAGCGTTTCGACAATTTTATTTTTGTTGGCTTCCAGTTCTTCAGCATTTACCGAAATTTTATTGGTGCCATAATTTTCTAACAAATCAATGGTTGGATATTTATAACCAGATAAATCCAGTTTTTCATCATAATTGCCAAACTGCTCAACCAGGTCATCCGATTTTTTGTCTTCCTCAGTTTTTTCTATTGTAAAAGCGGGTTCCTTTTCTACTTCAATTGGTGGTTCCACCACTAAAGGCAGTGATGAAGCTGCTGCAGTAGCCAATGGCAAATTAGCAGCCAATGGAGATAATACCACAGGTTTTACAGTTTCTTCCTCTTCTTTTTCTTCGTGACGGCTTGGCTGTAATACCACGTTTTGTTGTTTACGTTCACCCGTCGGTTTATCACGTACAGGGAATTCAATAGATGCTGAAGGTTCTTCGAAAGTTTTGTTTTTTACAGCTTGCGTTCTAATGTCGTTTACATAATCTGGCGTATCGTTATCCAGGTAAACTTCTTTAGATTTGCGCTCCGGAAATTTAAAATCGATGTTATACGCAATGATTAATATGGTTAACCCGGCAAAAGCGATTAACCCGGCAACACCTGCAGCGCCAATTTGAGCACCTAATAATTTATTGCTCCAATAGCCAAACTCACCTTCCAAATAATGCGGCGATTCTGACCAAAAACTATGTGTAAAACCTAAGGTTAAGGAAATAAACAATAAGAAGAAAAAGCTGTAACCTAATGTTTTAGAGATGGAAAGGATTTTAACTTTAAATAATAAACGGTAACCGATGATAAAAAAGGCCAAAACGAACAGGAAAGAGGCAATACCAAACCACTCGTAAATAAACTGGTGCGATAATAAAGCACCAAATTTACCTAACCAATTTTGAACTACAGGTATGGAAACGCCAGCTTCCTTTAATTCCTCTGTGGTTTTAAAAAGGTTACTCCAACCGCCATTGGCATCAATTACATAACTCTGATCATCTTGCCAGGTAAACAGATACGAGGTAAAAGCGATTAGAAAATATAATGACAATATTACAAAAAACAGTCCTACAATTTTAACTGCACGGCCATCTGCCAGATCGAAGTTTGGCAAAAAATCTATTTTTTCTTTCAGTTTCCTGCCTGATGATGATTTGCCGGGTGCACTTTCTGCACCTTTATCTCTGAATGTATTGGTTTTAAACTGGTTACCCCTTACCGACATTTTCTATCCTAAATAATTTAATATTGAACAAACTTAGATAAAACTGCGCAGCATTAACGAAAGCCTGACAAAAAAAAAAATCACAAATTGCAACCATTATGGCTACAAGCTTTCTGTCACGCTCTTCTTTTTAAAACAACGCAATTAAACCAAAGTAAATATATCCTTCTACCTTATGTTTAATCTGCCTTAAATTAAATAAAAATATTCATCAGGCATTAAACCTTAAACAGAAATTATTGTCTATTATTTTAACAACACACAAGTTGTGACGTTTTTATCAAATGAAGCGGATTTTGTTTTAGGTTTTATCCCGTTTTACCTGGAGAGGTTAAACGGGATTTTTTATTTACAGATCTTACAGGTTTAACTCTTCGTTTAATTTATTTTTAACGGTTTCGTTGAGGGCTGAAGCCGTTTAAAAACCTGGAAGGTCTCGGGTACCAGCTAACTTAGATGATTTATATTATTTTGAAAAGCAGGGTTCTGTGCACTTCGGTTGTGACTGTCCTGCTATCACTTCAAGTCCTCACTCCTCGCTGTGGGCTTTTCATTCTATCAGGTTTATTTAACATGAGTCTGTTGTTCTTGGGCTTAAGGACTAATTGCGAAGCCTGTACTGGGCTTGACGAAATATCTAATTGCCCTGTAAGGCATTTAAACAGATCCTTCGTCAAGCTATCATAGATAGAATCCAATAAAATTGTCGTCATTGCGAGGAACGAAGATAACCGAACGATTGAGCTCATGAATGCCTTTAAAAGCAACTGCAAAAATGAATAATCTTAATGCGCACGCTAGTAGCGATCGTTGTAAGATTGCTTCGTCGGCTGAAAAAGCCTTCTCGCAATGACGGTACTTCTTAGTACCGATTCTTCATCGGTACCGGAGCGAAGCGCAGCCCCGTAAAGCCCGCCCCTTGCGTAGCTTGGGTAACGCCCAAATGGGTTGGCAGCTTTCAGTTGGCAATTTTCACCCGACGGTTCTTTTTGGAGATATAATAGTTTTTTTAACCGTTGAGGTCTTGGTAGATTGCCTTACACTATATATATTTAGGCATTAAAGTTTACAATTCCTTAATTTTAGTTAATTTAAAGCGATTTTTGAAACAATATTATGGGTATAGCGCAACTCGAACAACAAATTGAGGCCGGGAATTTACAAGCAGTAAAAGAAATTTTAATTGAAAATCCAAAATTGGCAAATGTTGATACTTCTCATCACATTTCGCCGTTATTATTGGCTTGTTATTACAAAAAACAAGAAATAGCTGATTTAATTGCTGAATTTGTGGATCACTTAACCTTGTTTGAGGCCTGTGCCGTTGGTAAATTCGACTCGGCTACGCTATTGATTTTTCAAAACCCTGCCAGTATCAATGAATTTTCTGAAGATGGCTTTACACCGCTTGGTTTAGCCTGCTATTTCGGACATGAAGAATTAGCCCGTTTTCTGGTTTTAAAAGGCGCGGAGGTTAACCTGGCATCAAAAAATGGCTTCAATGTATTTCCAATCCACTCGGCAGTTGCAGCCAATAATTTTAATATCACTAAAATGCTCTTAGATGCGGGTGCATACCCAAATGTTTGCCAGAAAGCAGGATTAGCCCCTTTACATACTGCCGCTCAACTCGGAAATATTGAATTGATAATTTTATTGTTGGAACACGGTGCAGAAGTTTCTTTACGCATGGAAGGCGGAAAACTGCCGGCAGATTTAGCCGCAGAAAAGGGCTTTAATGAAATTGCCGAAATTTTAAGAGATGATGATTAATTAGTCTGGAGTCTTTAGTCAAAAGTCTGATCTGGCAACCCTTTTCCATCATCCATAATACCTCTTACATTTTATTCCCAGATCCGCATTCGCATTCTTTTCATGTACGTCCTGATATCGAGCACTACAGCAGCCAAAAAATAGAACAGTATAGGAAAACCTACCGCCAAAAATGACGAATAAATAAAAAACAGACGCACTTTAGCAGTACTCATATTCAGCTTACTGGCTAAATAGGTAGACACTCCAAAACTCTGCTGTTCAAAATAAGTTATAATTCTCTGGAACATGTTAAGCTTATTTAAAAATCTTAATTGCACTACACTAAATTAAAACTGTCCGAAAATAGGATTTGCTTTCAGCAATCTAATTTAGGGAATTTAATTGGTTAAATTTTAATGGCAAACCAAAACGCATTTATTCCAAAATTAATTTTTCGAAATCCTGCTTATCTTCATGTTTTATAAAAAGCGTTTGTTGTTCTTCCAATCCTGAAAACTTTTTGATCAATTCTGCTTTAAACTGATGGATATCGACATCTCTGTTTAAAATAACGGTTAAGGCATCTGCATTCCCCCTAACCTCAATAATTTGATTAGGGTATAGTTCTTTTAGCTCGTGTGGAAATTCCATAATATGGAAACAGATTATAGGGTATAAAGTTTTACTACAAAACAGAAAAGCTTAGGCCTGTTTTAGAATTTTAATTCCAATACCACAAGATAAGCATTTTTTCTCATCGCAATAGTGCTTTTTTAGCTGCAAAATTCCCTGAGAGGCAAATGCGTTCGTCATCTTCACGCCTGCTTCAGTATATTTACTGGTAATGGCATTTTGCTCAGCAGGCAAACTTTCCAACAGTTTTATTGCCCTGCTGATAAAATATTGTGTTGCCGTATGTTTTCCATAAGTAAATAAAAACAGCGCCACGGTATTTAAAAGGATATTATCTACTGATGTTTTTCCGATCTGGATATTTACGGAGGAAGCTACCTTTTTAAAATGATAATGTGTTTTCCAGTAATCGCTTACAGGCAGATTTTCAAATAAGGTTCGCAGCTCAACCACATTCTTTATTTCCATAATTTTAGAAAAAAGATGATTGGCCTTTACTATTAATGCTGCGAATTGTGCCAAACGAATGGTTGGGAAATTTTGTGGACGCATGCGCATAAATTTCCACAGTGAAACATCAACGGGTGTAAGGTTATATTTCTTTTGTAGAAACTGAAATTCGGCTTTTAACTTTAGCGGGTATTCTTCTTCAAAATGATCATTCAAAAAGCCTGCAGCACCAAAAACCAATGCTTCTATCTGGTGTGGATTGTTTTTATGCCTGGCATAAATATGCTGTGGAACTGCCTTGGCAAATAACTCAAAAGGTAGAGCGTTTATTTTAAATCCGAAATTACGTGCCATAAAACGGTAGAAAGTCTCATCCCAATTCCCGTTTAATTCATTTAAGGTTTCCGTAACAGCATTTGTTTTCTGCTCAAAACGCTCAATCAATGTTCTTGATAAAAAAGAATCTACGATTAACTCATCTACCCTTCCTATTTGGGCAATGCAAGGAAAATCAGTTAGGGTGAGGAACAGGTTTTCGTACTTGCTGATCAGATCCTTTGAAATCCGACTCTTCAGTTCTAAAACCGGCAAAATGGTTCCATCCATCCTGGTTATTTCGGCATCATGCTGGTAAACAACATGCAGAATTACATTTTCATACGCAGGATTAACCTGGTGGTTGTGTTTTAACCAGTCAGATGATTTTAAATGAATTTCTACATTCCCCGCCCAGGTGGTATTACCCATTTCGATTTTTGCATGGAAAAAATCGGGACCAGAGTTTTTATTAAGCAAGCCCGGGTTTATGATTTTCAGATTTTCGCCACGTGTGGTTTGCAGATCGTTAAAATCAAACGACCTGAATTGCCAAACGTAATGAAGAAAATCTTCCGGAAAATTCATCCTTGAAGATAATGAATTTATTTGGCTACAACTAACTTATAAGTTTAAATTTTGAGCTTCTTTGGAGTAGTTGTTAAACACATAGGTAACCAAATAACGATTCTCACTTTTTTCGAATACAAAGTACCAGGTTGTTTTCTGACTGATATTAAAATGGATTAGCCAACTGCCATGATGAGAAATAGCCTTTGGAGCACTATAATATTGCTTCTTCACGATTTTGCTTTCAGCGACATCAATCAATCTGATCACGTAATCTATAGCACTTTCGCGGATACTGAAATAGTTTTCGTAAAAAAGCACATCAACCAGTTCGTTAAGATAAAGCAGAACCGAGGGACTGAAGCGTACTATTTCCAAGGCAAGGCATTAATATGCTGAATGGCTGCTGCTTTAAATTCAGAAGCCGATAAACTTTCCTCCCACTTCGCATCAAAAGAATTATGCGTTGCGGGTGTCTTTACATAAGCTACCTGCTCTTCATTAACCACCGGAAGCTGGCCTTCATTTAAAACCCTCACCAGTTCTTTTTTTTCGGCAGATGAAAGGTTTTTTACATGCTCAAGTAACGATTTAAAGTCCATATCATCGAAAGGGTTGGTCATAAACAATTAAATATAGGAATTTTTTACACAAAGAAAAAGCAATCAACCTAACATTAATATTGAATTTTGTACGATAAATTATTTCTCAAAGCAACAACCGATATTCAGTTTTTTTTATACCAACCCTGCTTTAATCAAAATCTGCTCCATTTCCTGTTGCAGTTTTAAAGCCTCTTCTCTGGCCTTTTCGGCAAAGTCTTCTCCCTGGCTGGCATAGATAATCCCCCTTGATGAATTGATCAATAATCCGCATTGCGAGTTTAACCCATATTTACACACTTCACTTAAATCTCCACCCTGCGCGCCAACCCCTGGTACTAAAAGAAAGTGATCTGGTGCCAGTTTACGTACATCGCCAAATGCCGCACCGCGTGTAGCCCCAACTACATACATCATCTGCTCAGCTGTTGCCCAGGTTTTTGAGGTTTTAATCACTTTTTCGAAAAGTCTGTCTGCTCCAATTTCCTGCAATTGAAAATCGGCATGCCCCGCATTCGAGGTTAAAGCCAATAGAATTACCCATTTATCTTTAAAAGTTAAAAACGGTGTTACCGAATCGCTACCCATATAAGGTGCAACGGTAACCGAATCGAAACTCATGTCAGAAGATGCAGCGTTAAAAAAGGTTTCGGCATACATGGCAGAAGTATTTCCAATGTCGCCGCGTTTAGCATCAGCAATAGAAAAAATATCCTGTGGAATATATTTCCAGGTTTCAATTAAGGTTTCCCATCCTTTTTTGCCATAACATTCATAAAAAGCAGTATTGGGTTTATAAGCTACACACAAATCTTTTGTGGCATCAATAATTTGTTTATTGAATTCCAGAATCGGATTTTCGTATTTCAACAGGTGTTGTGGTATTTTATCTAACGAAGAATCTAATCCGACACATAAAAATGAACGTTTTTTTTGTATCTGCTCGAAAAGTTGCTGCTTTGTCATATATGGGCTTATTTGCTGCAAATATGAAGATTTTTAAGTTTTCTGAGCGACAAAATAATGCGCACATTAATTATTTTTATAAACATTTTAAACTTTTGCTTGCAGATTACGTTTCAAATACATACAATTGCACCATAATTTCTCAACCGTTTATCTGAATATCCCAGAAAAATTTATCAAGACTTGTTTTTTGTTACCATTTTTTAAAAGCAAATATTGCTTTTTATTCAGCTTGTAAACAATTATGAAACAATTTGAGCATTCCCTAATGAACTCATTTAATGTTTTATAGCCTTAAGAACTTATGCACAATGAAAAGCCAGGCTTGCGCTAACACAAATATTTTTTTTAAGCCTGTGCAAATTTATAACAGAAAACATCCGTTATAAACAAATGAAAAATTTCTTGAAACATATATATTTAGAATGTTTAGTAAAACAGAATTAAATGATAAGCTCACAACAGAATTACGTGAGCTAGCAAAAAGCTATGGCATTGAAGGTGCCGACTCCCTAAGAAAAATAGACCTTGTTGAAGTACTTTTACACCAGCAAGAAATTATAAATGCCGCTAAAGCTGGTGCAGACCCTTATAGCGAAAGCGAACCTGTTGCAGCTACTCCTGCGCCTAAAACCAAAGCTGCAAAAGTACCAAAAGTTGCTACTGCAGCGGCAGCCGCCGCTTCTACGGTAGTAGCCGATAAGCCTGCTGCTACCACAGCCGACAAGCCTGTTAAAAAAAGAGCAAGGTTAACGAAAGATGAGCCTGCAGCGCCAGTTGAAAGAAGAAGAGATGCGGTAACATTATTTGACGAGCCTCAACACCAACAACAGCCGGAAAGACAGCCTGACAGGATTGTTGAAGGAGAAGAAAGTGTAAAACCAATCTCAGCTTTAATAGAAGAAAGTGCAGAAGTACTTCCGGTTGCTCCAAAACAAAAACAAGAGCCTAAAGAAAAACAGGAAAAACCGCAGCGTGACGAAAACCGCCAGCAAAAACAACCGAGCGGTGGCAATCACCACAAAAATGAAAACAGTTATTCTAACCTGGATTTCGATAATGTAATTACAAATGAGGGGGTTTTGGAAATTATGCCTGATGGTTATGGTTTCTTGCGCTCTGCAGATTACAACTACTTAACTTCTCCTGATGATATTTATGTATCTCAGTCTCAAATAAAACTTTTTGGCTTAAAAACAGGTGATACGGTAAAAGGTAGCATCCGTCCGCCAAAAGAAGGCGAAAAATACTTCCCTTTGGTTCGTGTAGAAACCATTAACGGCAGAATCCCTGCCGAGGTTCGCGACCGTGTTCCTTTCGATTATTTAACACCACTTTTCCCAACTGAAAAATTAAATTTATTTACGGATAACAGCAATTACTCTACCCGTATTATGGATTTATTTACACCAATTGGTAAAGGTCAGCGTGGTTTAATTGTAGCACAACCTAAAACGGGTAAAACCAATTTATTGAAGGAGGTTGCCAATGCAATTGCTAAAAACCACCCTGAAGTTTATTTAATTATCTTATTAATTGATGAGCGTCCGGAAGAGGTTACCGATATGGCCCGTAGTGTAAGGGCTGAGGTAATTGCCTCAACTTTTGATGAGCCGGCTGAACGTCACGTTAAAATTGCCAATATTGTTTTAGAAAAAGCAAAACGTTTGGTAGAAAGCGGACATGATGTGGTGATCCTTTTAGATTCGATTACCCGTTTGGCGAGGGCTTATAATACGACAGCACCAGCATCAGGTAAAATATTATCTGGTGGTGTGGATGCAAACGCTTTACACAAACCAAAACGTTTCTTCGGTGCGGCACGTAATATAGAGAATGGTGGTTCACTAACTATTCTAGCTACTGCACTAACCGATACAGGTTCTAAAATGGACGAGGTGATCTTCGAAGAATTTAAAGGAACCGGTAACATGGAGTTACAATTAGACCGTAAATTATCTAACAAGCGTATCTTCCCTGCAATTGATATTACCGCTTCAAGTACCCGTAGAGATGATTTATTATTAGATAGGGATATTTTACAACGTGTTTGGATTCTACGTAACCACCTTGCTGATATGAACAGCCAGGAAGCAATGGAATTTGTTCAATCTCAAATAAAAGGAACAAAAAGTAACGAAGAGTTCTTAATTTCGATGAACAGCTAAATAAGTTTGGCGTTTGGGGTTTGGAGTAATGCGTTTCAAACCCCATGCGCTTAGCGCCTAACCCCATGCTAAAAAAAAATCTCCCTAATGCGATTACCTGTGCAAACCTTTTATCTGGTTGTATCGGAATCGTTTTTGCATTTAAAGGCAATTTAGAAACTGCAGCTTATTTAGTTATTTTATCCGGGATTTTCGATTTTTTTGATGGCATGGTTGCCCGTTTATTAAATGTAAAATCGGCAATTGGAAAAGATCTTGACTCTTTGGCAGATATGGTAAGTTTTGGGTTTTTACCCGGGGTAATTATGTTTCACCTGTTAAAGGCAAGTGATTATTCATCTGAATACCTTCCTTATTTCGGCTTTATCATTACAGTTTTTTCGGCACTTAGACTGGCAAAATTTAACAACGATGCAAGGCAAACAGAAGACTTTATCGGTTTAAACACCCCGATGAATACCTTGTTTATCTGCTCTTTACCTTTTATTGCGCACGATTATCCACAGATTATTGCTTCCAGCATGTTGCTGATTGCCATTACAGTAATAACAAGCTTTTTATTGGTGAGCGAAATAAAAATATTCTCTTTAAAATTCAGCGATTTAAGCTGGAAGAAAAACAAAATCAAATTTATTTTCCTCATCCTATCGGCAGTATTAATTGCCTTTCTAAAATTTGCGGCAATCCCTTTTGTACTGGTATTATATATTGCTTTGTCTTTTCTGCATTTTAGGGGAGCAACGCCAGATAAATTACCCTAAGGGATAATTTGATATATATTGTATGGAATCGTAATGCGATAAGCTTTAAGATTAGCTTCGCTGAGCACTTCGTGGTTCCCGCCTGCGCCTATCGTGTGAACACATCTCTGTTAATTTACATTTGTTTTTAGCGTCGTTGCATAGGTCGATCGTCATGCTGAATTTATTTTACAAGTAGAAATAGTGTTTTCAATCGCCTTGTAGCTACTACGTGGTCAGCATCTTTCGTGCTAATAGCAAGCTTTGATATCTTAAAAACTATACTTTGGAGATAAATGTTGTTGTTTTTCGCTCTATGCCGCGGGGCATGGTACTTTGGAGCGCCAAAGTACCCAAAGCGCTTTGTCAATCCAGCAATGAGCCTTTTGCACAATCCCATGCGCATCAAAAAAACAGCGACACTTAGTTTTGTGTTCAATATTTTTTAAAATTAAATCATCGGTTATGAACACAAAACCACTGCGTTTCAGGTTTGTTACTACCATTTTTACTCTTGTGCACCTGTTTTTTTGATTTCTCCGGCTCTTGGGATTGACAGCGTCCTTGGTTAAAATCCGTGCTTTATTAAAGTTGGTTAGCAAAACGCCTAAACTAACTTAAAAAAGATGTGTCAACATGTTTACATTACCTTTCTCACCTCCTTGTGCAGTAAAATCTGTTACATTAAAGCTTTTTAACCTCAAGCGGATCATTAATATTGCGACAGATAGACAAAATCGTTTCTCCCAGCACAGGATGTATCACTTCTGGTGCAATCTCAGCCAATGGCTCCATTACAAATTTTCTATCTTGCATATGCGGATGAGGTACCTGAAGTTTATCTGGAATATTGATGATTTGATCTCCAAAAAGGATCAGATCAATATCAATTAAGCGCTCCCCCCATTTATCTTTCCTAACCCTGCCCAGTTCCTGCTCAATACTTAATGCAAGATCTAAAACTTCCAAAGCACTTAAATTAGTTTGCAAAGCTATTGCCTGGTTTAAAAATGCAGGCTGGTCAGTTTTGCCCCACGCTGCCGTTTCGTAAAGAGATGAGCTGGTTATCACCTTACCAATTTTATCGTTCAATAGTTCGATGGCCTTTTTCAAATTTGCCTCCCTGTTACCTAAATTTCCACCCAGTAACAAATAAGCCGTACTGTACTCTAAAGCTTGATTAAGCATCATGTATTTTTATATCTTTACAGCACAAAATTAAAACATTTAAATGAGAGAATTCTTTAAGTATTTATTTGCCTCTATGTTGGGCTTTTTCTTATCGATAGTAATTGTATTTATTATCTGCTTCGTAGTTGTAGTGGGTTTAATATCTTCAATTGATAGCGACAAAACAGTTGTTGTGTCTAACAATTCGGTATTATTTCTAAATTTAGATCAAGCCATTACCGAGCGTACACCTAAAAATCCATTCGGAAACCTGCCAATTGTTGGAGGTGAAGAAAAAGAAGCCATAGGCTTAAACGACTTCTTAAAAGCATTGCAAAAAGCCAAAACAGATGATAACATTAAATGTATTTACCTGAATGTGAGCAGTCCGAATGCTGGATATGCAACTTTGCGTGAGGTGAGAAATGCACTGATCGATTTTAAAAAATCGCATAAAAAAATTATCGCCTATAGCGAAGTATATACCCAGGGTGCTTATTATTTGGCTTCTGTTGCTGATAAAGTATATTTAAATCCAGAAGGAGCGTTAGAATTCAAAGGATTTAGCTCTGAATTAACTTTCTTTAAAGGAACATTAGAAAAAGTTGGTGTAGAAATGCAGGTTATCCGTGTAGGAAATTACAAAAGTGCAGTTGAGCCCTTCATCCTGGATAAAATGAGCGATTACAACCGTAAACAGGTTACCGCTTATGTTGGTGGTTTATACAATACTTTCTTAACCGATATTGCGCAAAGCAGAAATATCCAAAAAGATAGTCTGTATAACATTGCCGATAATTACAAAGTGCAGCAGCCACAGGATGCAGTAAACTTTAAAATGATTGATGCTTTAAAGTACAAAGATCAGATTTTAGAAGAATTAAAAGGGTTGTCTGGCAGAACCAGAGGAGAGAATATTCGCGCAGTTTCGATTAATGATTATGCCAAAAACAATAGCCACACAGGCGAAGGAAAAGATAAAGTTGCCGTAATTTATGCCAATGGAGAAATTAACGGAGGAGAAGGTTCTGATAACCAGATCGGTTCAGAGCGTATTTCCAGAGCGATCAGAAAGGCTCGTTTAGATGACGACATTAAAGCGGTTGTACTCCGCGTAAACTCTCCCGGAGGTAGCGCTTTAGCTTCAGACGTGATCTGGAGAGAGGTTGTGCTTACCAGAAAGGAAAAGCCGGTTATCGCATCCTTTGGCGATGTGGCCGCATCAGGCGGTTATTATATTGGTTGCGCTGCCGATAGTATTTTTGTACAACCGAATACCATTACCGGTTCTATCGGTGTATTTGGTATCATTCCGAACTTTCAAAATTTAATGACCAACAAACTCGGAATTACATTTGACGGTGTTAAAACGGGTAAATATGCCGATATTATGGCTACCAACCGCCCTATGACTGCAGGTGAAAGATTCATCATCCAGAATGAATTAAACAGAATTTACAGCGGTTTTGTAAGCCGTGTAGCCGATGGCAGAAAGAAAAGTAAAGCCTATATTGATAGCATTGGCGGTGGCCATGTTTGGATTGGAACTGATGCTGTTCAAATTGGCCTGGCTGATAGAATTGGAAGTTTTAATGATGCCATTAAAGCAGCAGCTAAAAAAGCTAAAATAAAGAATTATAAGGTTGTAGAATATCCGGATGTAATTGACCCATGGAAATCGCTAATGGATGAAGGTACAGACAGGATTAAAACTTATTATACCAAACAGGAACTTGGCGATAATTATATGCTTTACCAACAAATGAAAAAGGTAATTGCAAGCTCTGGAATTCAGGCCCGCATGCCATTTGAAGCAATTATTAAATAGGGAATTATGTAAGATGGATGATGGAAGGCTAGAATTCGCATAAAAGGGTTGATGGTTCATAGTTAAATGGTTAATAGCCACGTAGGTATAACATACCAAACAATTAACCATGAACTATCAAACCATGAGCTAAAGAGCCCATTATCCATTTTACCTCTTACATCTCCCCCTAATTAATCAACTTCCACCCGGGGTGCAAAGTAAGGTAAGTAGCGTTAACCGAAGTATTTACAGGATGAACCGTTATGGAAATACTTTTCCCTTTTAAAAATTCAAAGCCAATCCCCTCTTTTTTGGCATCATAAACTGTAACCGTATCCTTATCTTCATTTAAATAAGAAGATAGTTTTTCAATAGCAGGAAATTTCTGTTTTGTGTCTTCAAGGGTAGTACCTGTTGCCAAACCATCTTTTGTTTTAAACTTATTAGCGGTAATCCTGATCTGTTTTACATCTTTTACAAGCATACTGGTATCCCGATAAGAAGAATATACCGCAATTTCGTTAGGATGTTTTCCAGTAGAATCGTTACTGTACCAAATCCCACAGGCTTTTCCCATTGCGGCATCTCCTGCATCAGGTCTTCCAAGTTTTTCTCCTACCTGTTCCATATTTTCTCCTAAAGAAATTTCGCCAATGGATTTACCGGCTACAATCAGGAACCGTTCATCCATAGCTTGTGTTGTGGCCGATTTTACGGTACTTACCGAATCCGTTTTGTGCTGATCATTTTTATTGGCAGATTGGCATGCTGCAAAACTTATAGTTAATCCTAAAAAGACAAATTTTATATTTTTCATGAGTGTAAAACAACATTTTAATAAAATTGTGTTTTAATTTGTGGGTCCTTAAGGATTTGAGGCATTATTTCCTAATTTTACCCCTTATGGAAAATAAGACCATCGCCCGCACCTTACGCCTCTTATCGCAGCTTATGGAACTGCATGAAGAAAATCCTTTTAAAATTAAATCTGTCGCAAATGCCTATTTTAAAGTAGATAAACTGCCTTTTGCGTTAAAAGACAAACCTTTAGATGAACTGGATAAAATTGATGGTATAGGCAAAGGGCTGGCTTCCAAAATCATAGAACTTCTCCAAACAGGAGAATTAAAAGAACTTAACGAAATTCTGGAGAAAACACCCGAAGGTGTGGTGGAAATGCTGGCTATAAAAGGTATCGGACCGAAAAAGATATTCATTATCTGGCGTACTTTAGGCATAGAGAGCATTGGTGAACTTTACTACGCCTGCAACGAAAATCGTTTAATTGAGGCTAAAGGTTTCGGTTTAAAAACACAGGAAGAAATTAAAAATGCCATCGAATTTAAACTCGCAGCCAACGGACGGTTTTTGTATGCGCAGGTAGAAGGTTTTGCCAAAACTTTATTTACGCAACTTGCTGATTGGACTGGAAAAATTGACAACAGTGCACTTTTGGGGTTTGCTGGTCAATACCGCAGGGCGTGCGAAATTATCGACGAACTGGAAATTGTGATCGGTGCTGAACAAATTGGTCCCCTTAAACAAAACTTACCTGCTTTCGGTCCACTTTCGCTTATCGAAGCTGAAAATGCTTTCATCTGCACTACCGAAGCAGGTTTTAGAATCAAGATTTACCTGGTAGAAAAAGCTGATTTTTATTTGCAATGGTTCAAACTCACCGGAAACACCGAACATGTTGAAAAAGTGTTGGCTTTAGCCGGCGATGGACCTTTCGCAAATGAAGAAGAAATTTACAGCAAGGCCGGATTAGCTTTTATCGAACCCGAACTACGCGAAGATTTTGATGAAATAGAACTGGCCAAAGCAAATAAACTTCCAACTTTAATCCAATATGAAGATTTAAAGGGTAGTTTGCATAATCACTCTACCTGGAGTGATGGTGTGCATACTTTAGAGCAGATGGCCGTATATTGTAAAGAAAATCTAAATCTTCAGTATTTAGGGATTTGTGATCACTCTAAAACGGCCGTTTATGCCAAAGGATTGAATGAACAGCGTGTTTTCGGCCAGCACCAGGAAATTGATGAACTGAATAAAAAACTGGCCCCATTTAGAATTTTTAAAGGTATTGAGAGCGATATCTTAAGCGATGGTTCGTTAGATTATTCAGACGATATACTTAAAACATTTGATTTTGTGGTAGCTTCTGTTCACAGCAATTTACGCATGGACGAAGCAAAAGCAACGGCACGTTTATTAAAAGCTATTGAAAATCCATACACCACCATTTTAGGACATCCAACCGGCCGTTTATTGTTGAGCAGAGCCGGATACCCGATAGATTATAAAAAGATTATTGATGCGTGTGCGGCCAATAAGGTAGTAATCGAAATCAATGCCAATCCTTTACGTTTGGATTTAGACTGGCGCTGGCACCGTTATGCTTTGGAAAAAGGCGTGTTACTTTCTGTTAATCCAGATGCCCACCGTACCGAAGGTTTCCACGACATGCATTACGGTATTTTAGTGGCCCGCAAAGGTGGCCTAAGCGCCGATAAATGTTTAAATGCTTTTTCTTTGGAAGAGATAACGGCGTATTTTGATAGCAAGAAGGGTTAGCGGTTGGCGGAAAACATACTATAAATTAACCTGTTTTAAATTTTACGAGCAAATCTTTGTAATCTTATAATCTGTGTAATCAAACCGTAAGGAAAAACCTATATAATCTTATAATCATTGTAACCAACCCGTAAGGAATCTTTTAATATCTTTGCCCCATGATAAGTGAAATTGCCAACCGCATATTTAATCAGGTAATTACAGACTACCACAAGTTTGATGATATTGACCACCCGGTTGAAAACCCGTACGATGCTGAAAGTTTAGAGCATCTCTTTTACGTTAAAAACTGGATCGATACAGCACAATGGCACATGGAAGATGTAGTGCGTAATCCACAGATTGATCCTGTTGAAGGTTTGAGCTGGAAAAGACGCATTGATGCACAAAACCAGGTACGTACCGATATGGTGGAGTTTATTGATGGTTATTTCTTAAAACTTTACCATGGAATTTCGGCTTTACCAGATGCAAAAATCAACACAGAAAGTCCGGCATGGGCAATAGACAGGCTTTCTATATTGGCACTAAAAATTTACCACATGCAGGAAGAAGCTGAACGCGAAAGTGCATCGGCTGAGCACCGTGCACAATGCCAAACCAAACTCAATGTATTGTTATCGCAACGCGACGATCTTTCAACCAGTATTGACGAATTATTGGCTGATATTGAAGCAGGCAAAAAATACATGAAAGTATATAAACAAATGAAAATGTATAACGACCCGAGTTTAAACCCGGTGTTGTATAATAAAGCATAACAGTTCAAATCTTTTAATTGGTTGGTGGCGCACCAACCAAAAGAAATTTCTAATGTCTGGTGAGTCACCAGACAAGGAAGCTCCAATAACGAACTACTTCAATAAATATGGCCGCAACCCAAAAAATTATCGTTTTACGCTTTTCGGCAATGGGCGATGTGGCCATGGTAGCCTCTGTTTTACGGGAATTTTCAGAGCAAAACCCATCTGCAGAAATCATCATGGTAAGCAGACCTGCTTTTAAACCATTTTTCGATCATATTCCCAATCTGACCTTTCATCCTATCCACCCTAAAACCATTCACAAGGGAATTGACGGACTGTATAAACTCTATCAGGAGCTTCGGAGCTATAAACCAACTGCTATAGCAGATTTACATGACAATTTAAGGAGCCGGGCTATTTCTACTTTTTTCCGTTTAACAGGCACAAAAATTAAGCGGATAAATAAAGGAAGGGCGGAGAAAAAAGCGCTGACTCGCCAGCACAATAAAGTTTTTAAGCCGCTCCGTCAAACAGTTGAGCGTTATGCTGATGTTTTCCGCGAATTGGGTTTCAATATTAAACTCAGTCACCAAATTAATAAATCAGCACAGGCGCTACCTAAAAAAGCCGAAGCTTTATTTAGTGATAAAACCACAAAAAAAATCGGCATCTCTCCTTTCGCACAGCATATTTATAAAGTATATGCTTTAGAAAAAATGGAAGAAGTAATTTCTTCCTTAAGTAAGGTAGGTTACGAAATTTTCATTTTTGGAGGTGGAAAAGCCGAACAGGATATAGCTGAAGATTGGGCGAAGAAATATACAAACACCCATAATCTAATTGGTAATTTTAACTTAACGGAAGAGCTTGCCATTATCTCTAATTTAGATGTAATGTTGAGCATGGATTCATCAGGCATGCATATGGCATCACTTGCAGGTGTACCTGTGGTATCCATTTGGGGGCCAACACATCCTTACGCAGGCTTTTTGGGATACGGACAATTGGAAAGTGATTGTATCCAGGTTGATCATCCTTCGAGGCCAAATTCTATTTATGGAAACAAACCCTGCCTTTGTGGTGTTGAAAACTGTATAGATTTAATTCATCCTGAAACAATTGTAAATAAAATTAAAGAGAAATTAAATGGCTAAGCAACTACTTTTGGTCCGTCATGGCAAATCGGATTGGGGAAATTTAGATTTAAAAGATTTCGACAGACCGTTGAACAAACGTGGCAAAGAAAATGCTCCTGAAATGGCAGAAAGACTGATTAATAAAGGTTTTAAAATAGACTTGATTCTTAGTAGCCCTGCAAAAAGAGCCAAATCTACAGCTAAATTTTTCGCTGAAGCTTACCAAATTGATCAGATCCAGTTCGAAGAATCTATTTACGAGGCCAATACCACCGCCCTACTGAAAGTGGTTAACGATTTGAATAATGGTGCAGACCATATCGTGATGTTTGGCCATAATCCTGGTTTTACTGATTTTGCGAACGAGTTATGCGATGCAGACATCTACAACATTCCAACTGCAGGCATGGTATTAATTTCTTTTCCTTTTGATTCGTGGCAGATGGTAAGCAAAGGAACAGGAGAATTGGTATTTTTTGATTACCCTAAGAATAGTGATGAAGTTTAAGGCTTTTTACCATTAAGGGATTAAGATTATTAAGGTAAGTAGCCAGTTAATTAATTGCCACGGAAACACCGATTTACACGGAAATTATTGTGAGTTTGCATTAACGTAAAGCTTGGCTTTAGTCAACTGTATAAATACTTAAAACGGCTTTAGCTCATTGGCGCTAGAAATGTTTTCGCGATAAGCACAATCCAGAGTTAAATAAACCCGATGGGAACGAATGCCGATTTTTCTTCGGCAGCAGGGACAGCGGGGCTAAAGAAGCCAAGAACTACTGAACGAACATTTCCAAAAAAATCGCCACACTTAAATTATCACAATTTAGATAAGCATACCACAAATTAATAATCTTTAAATAGTTCTCTTTGCAACGAGGATTAGTGAGAGACGCATTTGTAATGCAAATTAAGTGCATAGAAGCGATAGAATCGCTATTCTCTTGCATCCTCGTTACAAACGAGGACGATAGATGATCGCCCCACTTAAAAATTATCACAATTTAGATAAGCGTATCACAAATTAAATAATCTTTAAATAGTTCTCGTTGCAACGAGGATTAGTGAGAGACGCATTTGTAATGCAAATTAAGTGCATAGAAGCGATAGAATCGCTATTCTCTTGCTTCCTCGTTACAAACGAGGACGATAGATGATCGCCCTACTTAAAAATTATCACAAATTCGATAAGAATATCACAAATCAAATAATTTTATTAACTTTGAACACATAAAACGAAAATCTGGCAATAGACATTTCGGTGAATTCATAACCTAAACTCCTCTGGTTATTTCATAATTCGTATCGCCAGAAAATTTATCCATTAATTTATCTGTACATGAATTTTGATTATAATACTACGCGTAGCCATTTAATTCTATCGGAATATGGCCGTAACGTACAAAATATGGTGAAGTATATTTGCGAATTACCCACCATTGAAGAACGTAATAAATATGCCCAGGCGGTTATTGACCTGATGGGCTTTTTGCAACCACATTTGCGTGATGTTGCCGATTTTAAGCATAAACTTTGGGATCACTTACACATTATTTCTGGCTATCAGATTGATGTAGACAGTCCTTATCCTAAGCCATTAATTGAAAATGCTTACATTAAACCAGCACCACTAGCCTATCCTCAACAAAGAATTACCTATAAACACTATGGTAAAACGGTTGAGAATCTGATTGAAAAAGCCATGCGTGAAGAAAATGCCGAAATTAAGAAGGCAATGGTTCAGAGCATCGCAAATTTCATGAAAATGGCTTATGTTACCTGGAATAAGGATAATGTAAGCGATGATACCATTATTAAAGATCTAAAATATCTTTCTGGCGGATTGTTGTCACTTGATGAAGGTGTTAACCTGGCGAAAGTAGAATTTAGAGCACAAAATCCTCGTCAAAGCAATAATAACAATAACCGGGGCAGAAGCAACAATAATAACAACAACGGAAAAAACCGTCAGAACAATAACAACAACAACAATAATCGTCAGCGTAACAACAACAATAAACCTAAATATTAAGGGTGAAGGGCAAAAGGCATAAGGTGGAAGGTTAAAAACCGACATCAGTACTTGATACCTGATACTAAATACAAAAAAATATGAACGCATTTGAAATAACAGGCGGAATTAAATTAAAAGGCGAAATCACTCCCCAAGGTGCCAAAAACGAAGCATTACAGATTTTATCTGCTGTATTGCTTACCGAAGAAAAAGTTACCATCAGCAATATCCCTGATATTAAAGATGTAAACAAACTGATCGAGTTATTGGGCGATTTGGGCGTTACTGTTGAACGCATTAATAAAGACACCTATACCTTCGAAGCCAAAAACATCGATTTAAATTTCTTTGAATCTGATACTTTTAAGGCTAAAGGTGGTGGTTTACGTGGTTCAATTATGATTGTAGGACCATTGTTGGCCCGTTTTGGCAAAGCAGCAATCCCGAAACCAGGTGGTGATAAAATTGGTCGCAGAAGGTTGGATACCCACTTTATCGGTTTCGAAAAACTGGGTGCGAAATTCGTTTATGATAGCAAAAAAGCTTTCTTTAACGTTGATGCCACCAATTTACAAGGTGCTTATATTTTATTAGATGAAGCATCGGTAACCGGAACGGCAAACATTGTAATGGCCGCTGTTTTGGCGAAAGGTACCACTACCATTTACAATGCAGCCTGCGAACCCTATTTACAACAACTTTGTAAAATGCTTAACCGCATGGGCGCAAAAATTTCAGGCATTGGTTCAAACCTGCTTACCATTGAAGGCGTTAAAGTATTGGGTGGAACCGAGCACAGAATGCTGCCTGATATGATCGAAATTGGCTCTTTCATTGGTATGGCCGCGATGACAGAATCGGAAATTACCATTAAAAATGTTTGTTACGATGAGCTTGGCGTAATACCAGAGGTTTTCAAAAAACTAGGTATCAAACTAGAGCGTCGCGGCGATGACATTTATGTACCATCGCAAAAACACTACGAAATCGACACCTTTATTGATGGTTCGATTTTAACCATTGCCGATTCGCCATGGCCAGGTTTTACACCTGATTTATTGAGTATTGTTTTGGTTGTGGCTACACAGGCAAAAGGAAACGTCCTCATTCACCAAAAAATGTTCGAGAGCCGCTTGTTCTTCGTGGATAAACTGATTGACATGGGTGCTCAGATCATTTTATGCGATCCGCACCGTGCAACCGTTAATGGTATTGATAAGAAATATAAACTTCGCGGAATCAGCATGACTTCTCCTGACATCAGGGCCGGAGTTTCATTGTTAATTGCAGCTTTATCTGCTGAAGGTAAATCGACCATTTATAACATCGAACAGATTGAACGTGGCTATCAGGATATCGACACCCGTTTACGTGCCTTAGGTGCGCAAATTAAGCGTGTAAATGCTGATGCGCCTGGTCATTAAGCTTAAAGCAGAAAGACTAAAGCTTAAAGCGAAAATAGCATAATGAAAAACGTCCGTGTAATAATTACCGGACGTTTTTTTATGGTTTTTCGTCATTTCGACTGAAGCGCAGCGAAATGGAGAGATCTAACTTGACAGATTTCTCGGTTCCGTTGCACTCCACTCTAAAGGACGTATCGAAAGGGATAACTCCTTGAAAGATCCTGAAACAAGTTCAGGAGGACGGTCGCATGAATTACACCATCACCCATTTCACATTTCCCATCTTACATCCACTTACCCTGATATCGCATTAATAATATCGTACTGCGTGATAATCTCGATCTTTCCAGATTCATCTTCAACTAAAACTGCTGAGTTTTCTTTATTAATCAGCGAAGAAATTTTATCAATCGACGTATTCAAATCTACAAATGGGAAAGTAGCCGTCATAATTTCTGAAATCGGAGCTGATTTTAGCCCAGGATTTTCAAGCAAGGCAGATAAAATATCACTTTCGGCAATTTTACCTACAATCATTCCTTGCTGTGTTACCGGAATTTGAGAAATATTCATCGACTTAATGGTATTAATAGCCTCGAGTACTGATTTCTGAGCATCAAGCGTTACAATCTCTGTGTTTTCTTTTTTAGCCAGAATTGATTTAGCAGTTAATTTTTCGTCCTGTAAAAATCCACGTTCGCGTAACCAGTCTTCATTATACATTTTACCCATGTAACGGCTGCCATGGTCGTGAAAAATGACTACAACCACATCTTCCGGCTTCAGTTTATCTTTTAACTGAATTAATCCACCAATAGCAGCACCGGCTGAGTTACCCACGAAAATACCCTCTTTGCGTGCAATATCGCGTGTCATTAAAGCAGCATCTTTATCGGTAACCTTTTCAAACAGGTCAATTACATCAAAATTTACGTTTGCCGGAAGGAAATCTTCGCCGATACCTTCTGTGATGTAAGGATAAATTTCATCCTTATCAAATATACCTGTTTCTTTATATTTTTTGAAAACTGAGCCATAGGTATCAATTCCCCAGATTTTAATATCCGGATTTTTTTCTTTCAGATATTTCCCCGTTCCCGAAATGGTTCCGCCTGTACCTACACCAACTACCAGGTGTGTAATTTTACCTTCTGTTTGTGCCCATATCTCAGGACCAGTTTGCTCATAATGCGCCTGTGAGTTGGCTAAATTGTCATATTGATTAGGTTTCCATGAATTTGGAACCTCACGTTCTAAACGCGAAGAAACAGAATAATATGAACGGGGATCTTCCGGTTCAACGTTTGTGGGACAAACGATTACCTCGGCTCCAAAAGCACGTAAAGCATCGACCTTTTCTTTAGATTGTTTATCAGTTGTAGTAAAAATACATTTGTAACCCTTAATAATGGCTGCCATAGCCAGGCCCATACCTGTATTACCTGATGTTCCTTCTATAATTGTTCCACCTGGCTTTAGTTTTCCGCTTTTCTCGGCATCCTCAATCATTTTAACCGCCATGCGGTCTTTAATTGAATTGCCAGGATTAGTAGTCTCTATTTTCGCCAGAATTGTTCCCGGAACTCCTTTTGTTATTGTATTTAATTTAACTAATGGCGTATTGCCAATCGTTTCTAAAATATTATTGTACCACATATTACAAAACTAAGCAATGGCATTAAGTATTTTACAAACTATATTTTATTTGAAACATAATTTTGAAAATCAAAATTAAAAAGAATTTAATTGCATAATCTATAATTATGATAGGCATTATAGGTTGATTATTGGGTAAAACGCAATTTCAAAATCAGGTTCGTTTCGACTATAGTGAAACGGAATGGAGAAATCTAATATCTAGACCCATTACACCAACTTGTAAATTTTCCCTGGTAGCGAAACAATAACGCCCTGCATCTCTAAGGTAAGGATTACAATTGCCAGTTTACTTTGCTGAATATTCAAGTGCATGCAAAGTTCATCTATAGAAAGCTGACCATTTTTTAAGGCGCTAATAACCCGCTCCTCGTTAGGCGTAAGGCTTAGCTGTAAGGTGGTTTGTTGAACATGATGCTTTACCTTCACCTCATCATCCCAGCCCAGGTAATAAATCAGGTCATTAGCATTGGTGATTAATCCGGCCCTATTGGTCTTGATCAGGAAATTACACCCTTCTGAAAAAACGTCATTTGTTCTACCCGGAAAAGCATATACATCCTTATTGTAAGAATTTGCGATTTCTGCGGTAATCAAGGCACCACCTTTTATTGACGCTTCAACAACCACGGTAACATCTGCAATACCGGCAATAATCCGGTTTCTTTGCGGAAAATTAGAGCGATCGGGATTTGTCAGGATTGGAAACTCGGTGAGCAGGCCTCCATTCAAAACCATTTTCTGAGCAACTGTTTTATGAATTTTTGGATACATCCGGTCTAAACCATGACCAAGTACCCCAACCGTAGGAATATGATTTGCCAGGCATTCTTTATGGGTGGTTACATCAATACCGTAAGCCAGGCCACTAACAATTAAAACATCATATGGCGCTAAAACTTCGCACAATTCCTTACAGAGATTTTTCCCATAATTTGTTGCATTACGGGTTCCAACTATACTAACTATACGCTGCTGATTAAAATCAACTGTACCTTTGGCATAAAGCAGGATGGGCGAATCGATACAATTCTTTAACCTTTTAGGATATCTCTCGTCTGAAAAAAACAATACTTCTATCCCATGTTTTTCAATAAAATCCAATTCTTGCCTGGCCCTGACCAGGGCATCGGTACCACGAATGGCTTCAATTGTTTTTTCTCCAATGCCTGGAATCTGCAAAAGCTGCTTTTTATTTGCCGAAAATATTTGCTCAGCACTTCCACAATAGGCAAGAAGGTTTTTGGCCGTTACCGGCCCAATAGATTTAATAAAGGTTAAGGCAATTTTATGTAGCGTGCTCATAATGTAATAAGGTTAAATAAATTCGGGATGATTTATTTCCTTAAAGCAAGCTTAAAAATCAATGTCAATTAAACTTTTTAACGGAATATGAATATTGTTTTTTAGCTGTATATATTTCTCTGTTACTGCCCAAACGGTGGTATCAACACGTTTTGGACCGATGGTAGTATTAAAAGTAATGACGGCTTTTGATTTAAATTCATTACCTAACCTTTGCGCTTCATCAAGTTTGGTTTGCAGTTCACGGGAGTGATCTTCCTTAGCATTGATGATATTTAAATAACTGATATGTTCCTTTTCTACAATTTCTATTGGCATGAGTCTCTTTAACGATTAATGTTAAACAAGCTTATCAATTTTTTATAAAAAAAGCAATACTTATTTACTCAAAAATTGTAATAAATATAAAAAAAAGGCCAGATTTGAAATACAAAACTGGCCCTTTTGAAAAAAACATTAATAATTATTTAAACTTCTGCTTTCTGGTTTCAACCATTCCTTTAAATTCATGGTCCATTTTACCAGATAAATCTTCAACACGGGTTTTAGATAGTGGTGAGGTACTGCTAATGGCATTGTCTTTCAGTAAAGCAGAGAAATTTCCATTGGCCGAATAGTATAAAGCCTGTGCTAATAGTTTTTCTGAGGTATCTCCAAAATCTTTGGTTACATCATCAAAAATATCTTTATCAACAGCCATTCCATCGAAGTAACCACCTTGATTTAATTGATTTTTGGTTTCAAACTGAGGAATATATAAGTCATTTTTATCAATACGGATAGAGAAAAAGCCAACTGGTTTGCCATAAGTTTTCTTGCCGATCAATTTAACATCGATCACAGGTTTCAAATTATTAATTAACAACTCACTGGCAGACGCTGTTCCACCTGTTACAATAAAGTAAACCCTTGTTAAGCCATTAAGCGAACCACGTTTAGCAAAAACCTCCTGGTTTCCGGCTGCAACTGTAGGTTTATAAGAATAATCGAAATACGAATACAAACGGGTAACATTATCGCTGCCTTTAGCATAAAACTTTTGGTTCTGAAGAATTGTGGCTTGATCATCCTGCATGGTTTGTGTCCAGTAAGTGGTATACATTACTTTTCCATTTTGTTCAGAAGGTGCAATGAGGTTGGCAAAGGCCTCTGATGTTTGTACCGATCCGCCACCATTATACCTTAAATCTACAATTAGTTCGGTAATACCGTCTGTAGTAAATTGAGTAAAAGCCTTATCTAGCAAAGGCGCAGAATTTGTTGTAAATGTGTTAAAAACAATATACCCAACTTTTTTAGCGCCAATGGTATATGTCTTACTAAATAATATTGGGTCAACATTATATTCAGCCTTAGTTACCGTTACATCCTGAGTGGTCTGATCAGGTTTTAAAACAGTTAAGGCAACAGTAGTACTGGATCCAAAAATCGCATTCACTACATAATTAATACTGGCATCACTAGTATTTATGGTTGAATTACCATTAATTTTTATAATCTGATACCCTCTTTTTAGTCCCTGACCAGCAGCAGGTGATGCAGCATACACATATTTAATCCTTAGATCGTTATCTCCTGCAAAAAACACCGAAAATCCAAAATCACCATTCACGCCACCTAACTGTCCAGCCACAGAACCATCATCTATAAAAGAATATTTAGGAGAGGTTGAACGCTCTACATACTCGTATGGTTTGTTTGTTTGCGGATTAATTGCAATCTGAGTCATTGCATACAGCAATTTCTCATTGGATGAAAAAGCTCTTGGATTGAATTTATCGTAAGTAGGCAAACTCTTATTCCAATAATAAGTTTGCTTGGCGTACAGAAAGATAGAGTCTTTAGTGAGTAGTGTCCGATCGCTGGTTGGTGTTTGCAACAGATTGGATTCAACATCTGTATTGGCATCAGGATTATTATTCGATTTTTTACACGACAAGGTAAATCCAACCACAATAAGCAAAGCATATAAAAATGCATTTTGCGAAATAAATTTTCTAAGCATACTTATTTGTAAATTTCTAGTGACACAATATACGGCAAATTAATTAATTTAGATTGTTGCTCATCAATTTTATTTGCACCAACAACTAGCGCTTCATTTGCAGATAAATTACTACTGTTTAGTATGTTCTGAAAAATTTCCGCTTTAGATTGACCAAGTTCATCAACAAAGTATACGGTTAGATATTGCTCCAGCCCATTCCACTCTGTTTGCTTAATTTTATTAAGTTGTTGCTCAGGGTTGCCAGCCGTTACAATAACAATTTGTTTACGGTCTACTATAAGTTCCTGCATAAATTCGAGCATATTTTTATAAAGCAAAAGCTTTAAAGTCAAGCGTGCATTTTGATGCAGGAGGTCGAAATTATACTTATATTTTGGATCAATGCCGAACTGGTTTGCTGTTTTTTCAAAAAGTTTTTCTGCGCCATTATTTTCATATTCGCTACGCATAAACCCGAGAATGGGCTGTGCGCTTTTTTGCTCGGTGTACTCTATAAACTGGGCAAACAGATAATAAACCTGTAGTAAATAATCTTTCTCTGGAAATAACACATCATCCAATTCAAAAATTACGATCTGCTTATCTTTAACGTATTGGTTTGCATCCATGTTAAATTGTAAATAGTTTTAAATCATCAGCATTGTTAAAGCCAAAAACCCCATTCAGGTTTGAAGAACCATTTTTAGGAACAAGCTCCTCTTCGGTTGAAAAAATCCGGTCACCATGAATAAACACCGCAAAATTCTGACGAGTAATCTTTTCTGCAGTTAAATAGTCAGCAATTACATCAGCATTGGGCAAAAGTACCTGGATTCCATATTCCCCGAAAAGCACTGCAGATTTAGCCAGTGGCAAAACCTCATACTCATGTAAAGGGATAATACAATCTATGGCTTCTGTGATGCAAAAATTTAATAGAATATGAGCAATGCTATCTTTATTGAGCAGCCCCAGCGATGAAAAGGCATAGTTTTCAGTAACTATCGCCGGCACATCACCATAATCAGCCAGTAGTACAAAATGGCTGGGGAAAGCTTTCATCAGCTTCAAAGCCTTGGCATTGTTCCCCCCTGTTATCAGTATTTTCAAGGTATAATGATTGAATGAATAAATTAGTAATTGATGAATGATTAAGTGATCGAATGACTGAATTAGAGAATGATCATGACCTTAAACAATTAAACCGTCTTTCATGCTTACCACACGGTCGCTGGTTTTTGCAAGGTGTTCGTTGTGCGTAACAATTACAAAAGTTTGCTGGAAATTATCGCGCAACGTCACAAACAGTTGATGTAATCCTGCTGCATTTTCAGAGTCTAAATTCCCAGAAGGTTCATCAGCCAATATAATTGAAGGGTTATTGATCAGCGCCCTGGCAATGGCCACCCGTTGCTGTTCACCTCCAGACAGCTGATTGGGCTTATGCTGCCCCCTATCTTTAAGTCCGAACAGATCTAACAGCTCAAGCGCCCTATTTTCAGCCTGTTTTTTATTGGTTTTGGCAATAAATGCAGGAATACAGATATTTTCGATAGCACTAAATTCGGGCAACAAATGATGGAACTGAAATACAAATCCGATATTCTGATTTCGGAAAGTACTCAATAAATCGCCGCTCAATTTGTTTATAACCGTACCTTTTAATTCTACGAATCCTTCATCAGGTTTATCCAATGTTCCTAAAATATGCAACAAAGTACTTTTACCTGCACCAGAAGGCCCAATAATACTTACAATCTCCCCTTTTTGTACTTCAAAATTAACGCCTTTTAAAATTTGCAGATTTCCGTACGATTTTCTTATTCCAGTGGCTTTTAGCATGCCTCAAATTTAATAAAAAAGGTTAAAGAGAAAAGGCCAAAGCAGAAAGACTAAAGACCAAAGCTAAAATTAGAAAAACCAGTCACAAATGACCGGGCTATTAGGATCGGTGTAATCTCTGAATCGGTGTAATCATACCGAAGGGAAAAAATAATTTTGCAAATATCATTTTCTTATTTAACTTTGGAAAACAAAGCACTTTTAAAATGAACACTCCGGAAGAACAATTAAATACCCTGAAAGATATCAGACAGATGATGGACAGGTCATCAAGATTCATTTCTTTAAGTGGATTATCTGGCGTTTTTGCAGGCGTTATCGCTTTAATCGGGGCTTATTTTGCAAATGATGAGATTAACAAATTCATTAATAAACGGGGTTACGGTTATGGTGTAAATGGAGAAATGGACCTGGAGTTTAACCTGATAAAACTTGGTATCTTTGTTTTAGTAATTGCTTTAGCCGGCGGCATTCTGTTTACCTATAGAAAAAGTCAGAAAAATAATCTTCCCATCTGGGATAAAACCTCTAAATCACTTTTAATTAACTTATTTATTCCATTGTTTGCAGGAGGTTTATTCATTATTGCCTTATTGATTAACCATCCGAACACTTATGCCATTATTGCGCCGAGTTGTTTAATTTTTTATGGCTTAGGGCTTATTAATGCCAGTAAATATACCTACAGCGACATTCGCTACCTGGGACTTTGCGAGGTAATACTTGGATTGATATGCATGTTTTACGTGGGTTATGGCTTATTTTTTTGGGCTTTTGGCTTTGGTGTATTGCACATTGTTTATGGTCTTTTAATGTATTTTAAATATGAGAGAGGTCAGTAAGGATGAAAAACCCAATAGCAGATTTAAATAAAATATTCGATAGCCGGATTAGGTTGGGCGTTATGTCTGTCCTGGTGGTAAATGATGAAATTGGTTTTAACGACCTGAAACAAATGCTTGAGTTGACTGATGGCAACCTGGCCTCGCACCTGAATACTTTGGAACAGGCTGATTTTATTAAAGTACACAAAGGTTTTATTGGCCGCAAAACCAGCACCACCTACTCTATTACGGCGTTGGGCAAACAAGCCTTTAAAGCACATTTAGATGCACTTGAAAAAATGATTAGAAAGCTATAAGCTATTTTTTTTTAACTACTTACTTTGAAATACAAAGCACTTTTAAAAATGAAAAAAAAAGAAATAAAAAGACCTGAACTCATTGAAACTGGCAAATGGATGGCCGTGTGTTCTGCCTCGATTGGCACCATTATACTTTTGGCATACTTTGCGCTAAAAGTTAACGAACTGATGTTCGTCGGACTGTTCTACATTTATTTTGCTACCGTAATAAATGGTGTATTTTTCCTCGTCCTCCTCCTCGAGTGCTTCAGGCAACAAAACCATTGGCGAAAAATTGCGACTATAATGTTCTTCATGCTCCTAAACATCCCCCTAAGCATATTTTATTGCTTTTTAGTCCTAAACTAATCATCAAAACTTTTAAAAATGAAAAATAAGTCCAACCTCTTGCTACTCTCCGTCCTAGTGGGCGGCCTGCTGTTTACTTTTCTCTTTTGGGAAGAAAGACTTGCGCTCAATTTGCTTATTTACAGTATATACCTCTTGGTAAGCACCTTTATTAATCCGGATGTGGCCAAAAGCACCAAACTGAAAATTTACGGCCTGGCACATTTGCTGGCAGCAGTACTGGTAGTTATTAACAATTCGGATTTATCTGTGGCAACCTATTACATCAGCTTACTATTATTTATTGGTTTTGGTCATCATCAACAAATCAGGACCATTTTTACTGCTTTTTTAGCGGCCATTTTACAGATGGTAACGGTGCCGTTTAATGCGATAAAACACCTCAGCCAAATCAGTATTGGCAATGTGAGCCTTAAGCCCGTTTTTACTTTGATTAAATATATTTTCATACCCATCATCATTGTAATCATATTTTCATGTCTGTATGCAGCTGCAAGTGATGTTTTTGCACATTATGCAGAGACAATCTTAACGAGCATTGGCAACTTTTTAGATAATGCATTTCACTTCTTTTTTAAAGACTTGAATTTTGATCGCATCATACATTTTTGCTTTGGATTGGCTTTAACTGCAGGTTTACTGTTTGCATTTTTTGATAAAAGCCTCGAAAAAGCTGAGTTGAAATGTAAAGAGCAATTGATACGGATGAGAAGAAGCTTAGGTCAGAAAACGATATGGTACAATGTTGCAGAAACATTTACCGGCAACTTGCTGACCCGAAAAATGGCACTAAAAACGGAGTACATCGTGGGTATCATCTCATTCGCAGCACTTAACCTTTTATTGCTAATGTTAAATACCATTGATATTACCACACTTTGGTTTGGCTATGAACCTTCGGGCAATTTTTCAGGAGAACTGCATCAGGGTACAAATTCATTGATTTTCAGTATTGTAATGGCTATGGTTGTTATCCTCTATTATTTTAGGGGAAACTTAAACTTTTATCATAAAAGTAAAACCTTAAGGTTATTGGCCTATACCTGGATGATTCAGAATTTTATCCTGATCATCTCAGTCTTCATCCGCGATGGCTATTATATCGAATTTCATGGCTTAACGCATAAAAGAATCGGTGTTTTGGTATTTGCCACTCTTTGTATCATTGGTTTGGCAACCGTTTATTTTAAAGTAGCCAGACAGAAAACAATATTCTACCTTTTCAAGGTGAACGGAAATATCTGGTTTGCATTATTGCTGACTTTTACGCTCATTAACTGGGATGTCTTAATCGTGAAATATAACCTGAATCATGTTGATGCCGTTTCTATCGATCCTTATTATTTAACTTCTCTGTCAGAAAAAACACTTCCTATTCTTGATAAAAACCGGTCAAAGATCCATCCTTCTAAGAATAACGACTCGGAAATTGCTAAAGTAGACCAGCCGGAAGAAGCATTGATGAGAAAATTAGATCAAAGGATTGGTTATTTTAAAGAGCGTTATGAGCAGCAAAGCTGGTTATCTTGGAATTTACAGGACTGGAATACTGCAGAATATTTTGGGCTTAATCTTCAAAAAAAATAGAATATGTTAAAGAATCTGCTCGCTTTATCAGTTATTCTTCTGGCTATTTTTCAAGGACCATTTATATACTTCTATATATCGGGGTTTGAAGCTATCGTATTCTTAGTGCCGTATATATTTTTTGGATTCTTTCTTTCAGCATTACTACTATACACGATTGTTGCAAAAAGAGTGAAAGCAAATAAATTTCATGTTACAGCTTTAATTTTCGGTATCACCTTAGGCACAATTTCACTCTTTAGTGAGGATTTCTTCGAAAAAATTGATTGGCACCTTAGAAAAAGTCAGCGGGAAGAAATTATTGAAAAACTTAAAATTCGAAGTATCAAATATAATCCTGAAAAGCCTTCCCTTCATTTAGATGAATTCAAATATTCATTATTATCAAATGGGGGGAACGATATTCTAGTATTTGCAAATGCAAAAAATCAGTTTACAGTAACCTTTTTTATTAATCGTGGCTTTTTGGACCACTATTCCGCATTTGTTTACACAAATGATCCAAATGAAATTATGCGGCTGGAGTACGAAATTCAATCAACAGCCAAAGAAAATAATTTTAAAATCGAAAAGAACTGGTATCGCTTAAATTACTAACAGACAATTACAATTAACCTCTCGCCTTTACTAAACTTTTGTTGGATTCAGTTTTCCCGGTGCAATTTCGCACCGGGAAGCAAAGGTTTAATTATTAACGATTTAAATCATATATCATATTATAAAAATCATGAAAAATCAAGTAACACTTAATTCAAGTAAACTAAGAATGATCATCATTTTAAGCGTAACGGCATTTTTATTGGTCATTCCATTGGTGGCTATGCAATTTACCGATGAGGTGGATTGGACGCTACCTGATTTTGTAACCGCAGGAATTTTATTGCTCAGCACGGGTTTGGCCATCGAACTGGTGATTAGAAATTTAAAAGCCGGCGCGTTAAGAACAATATTTCTTGTTGTCATTTTGCTTTTGCTATTTCTCATCTGGGCAGAACTGGCGGTTGGTATTTTTGGGACACCGTTTGCGGGAAACTAAGATTGTGATGCAACTATCGTTTTATCATTCTGCTATGTTATGTGCCTTGGGAGACAAAATTCACAACAACTTTATTTTTGTTTAAATTACACTCACAAAATTAACGACAATGAAAAAAGTAATCACAACAACATTATTAGGACTAATCATACTTGCTTCAGCCTGTACCGAAGACAGCAAAACCATCTCTACACATGAAACCACTAACACACAAACCAAGAGTCAGCCCAAAATCCAATATGGTTCTCCTATCATTATCAACAAAACAGATATCCTTCTATACCCACTAAAATTAAATGATAATGATGACAACGAAAGCTATAAAAGGGAAGTGAGTACAAATCATTGGAACCTCATCTTTTACAACATTATTTCAGGTAAAAATGAATTGCTAACAAACGCAAAAATAATTATTAATTCTTTCAGCATTGGCCATTCAGAAAATCCCAACAATCGACAAACAACGTTATCCGACCAATTTATCTATTATAACATTACCGATTCGGATAATGATGGAGATAAAAAATTAACCCCTAAAGATCCAAAAAAACTTTACCTCTCTAACCTGCAAGGAAAGTCTTTTACAAGAATATCTCCAAACAATTATGACCTTAGCAGCTGGAAGATTGATGACAAACATGATTTAATATTAATGGATCTAGTCAAGGATTCGAATGGTGATAAAGAATTTAACGACAAAGATGAAGTTGAATATTTTGTTTACAACTTGAAAACCGGAGTTTTAAAAGCTGTTTTTGACCAAAAAATTAAAGATGAAATTAAAAATTTGGCTAAAAAAGTGTTGTAGAACACCTAGAAACCATGCTTTGATTTTAAAAATTTAATATAATAAAGGATGTTCAAACAAAATAACCATCGTCCTTACTTCAGGCTTTTTCCCGATTAACATAAAACGTTCATTTTCTAAAAAAATCGGCAATTGCTATTTGTTTAAAGGGTTTGAAATTGTAGCTTTGGGCAAATTTTGTAGCAAATGAATATTCACGAATACCAGGGTAAACAAATATTAAAAAGTTTCGGTGTTAACGTTCAAGAAGGAATAGTTGCCGATACTCCTGAGCAAGCTGTTGAGGCTGCTAAGCAACTTAAAATAGATTACAATTCTGACTGGGTTGTAATTAAAGCGCAAATCCACGCTGGTGGCCGCGGTAAAGGTGGTGGTGTTAAATTAGCCAAAAACCTTGAAGAAGTTAAACAACGTGCAACCGATATTATTGGTATGCAACTAGTTACTCCTCAAACCGGCCCAGAAGGTAAATTAGTGAGTAAAATTTTAGTGGCTCAGGATGTTTATTATCCAGGTGCTTCTGAAACCAAAGAATTTTACATCTCTGTATTATTAGATCGTGCAAAAGGTCGCAATATCATCATGTACAGTACCGAAGGTGGTATGGATATCGAAGAAGTTGCTGAACATACTCCACACTTAATCTTTAAAGAAGAAATTGATCCTAAAGTTGGCTTACAAGGTTTCCAGGCCCGTAAAATAGCATTCAACTTAGGTGTTAGCGGAGCCGCACATAAAGAAATGGTTAAATTTGTAACTGCTTTATACAAAGCTTACGAAGCTACAGATTCTTCAATGTTCGAAATTAACCCGGTATTAAAAACTTCTGATGACAAAGTAATTGCTGTTGATGCTAAAGTTAATTTAGACGAAAACGCATTATTCCGTCACCCTGATTACGCAGCAATGCGCGATGTAACAGAAGAAGATCCAATGGAAGTTGAAGCAAGTGCTAGTAACTTAAACTTCGTTAACCTTGATGGTAACGTAGGTTGTATGGTTAACGGTGCTGGTTTGGCAATGGCAACCATGGATATTATTAAATTGGCTGGTGGTGAACCTGCTAACTTTCTAGACGTTGGTGGAACTGCAAATGCGCAAACAGTTAAAGCAGCTTTCAACATTATTTTGAAAGATCCAAACGTTAAAGCAATTTTGATCAACATTTTCGGTGGTATCGTTCGTTGCGACCGTGTTGCTCAGGGTGTAATTGATGCTTATAAAGAAATTGGTAATATCCCTGTGCCAATTATCTGCCGTTTACAAGGTACAAATGCTGAAGAAGCTAAAAAATTAATCGATGAGTCTGGCTTACAGGTTTACTCAGCAATCGCTTTAAAAGAAGCTGCTGATTTAGTAACTAAAGTATTGGCTGAACAAGCGTAATAAGCTTAAAGCAAAAAAGACTAAAGCATTAATCATATCGCATAAACCTTTCAGTGAAAACTGGAAGGTTTTTTTATTCCCCTCTTTTAGAGGGGTGTCCGCAGGACGGGGTATTCCTTAAACTATCATTGTCAGAAAACCCGATAGATCTAAATCTAATAGCAATTTGACCTAAATGTACTAAAGTGCCTTAGGTGGTCATTTTTTCTGGAAATTTAAGGTTCAGTGCTGATGGCAGACGACAGTCCTGCTATCTCTTCAAGTCCTCGCTGCGCTGTGGGCTTTCCGCTCTATCAGGTTTAATAAGAAAGGTTTGTGGTCCTTGGTTTGATCAAACCTCGCAGGTTTTACTCTCCTCTAAATTCAAGGATATCGCCCGGCTGGCAATCTAAAACTGCACAGATAGACTCCAAAGTCTCTAAACGGATTGCTTTCGCCTTACCGGTTTTTAATATCGATAAATTAGACATCGTAATCCCTACCCGTTCACTTAATTCGGTTAACGACATTTTACGCCTGGCCAACATTACATCTAAATTTATAATTATAGGCATGGGCTTATATTGTTAAATCGTTTTCTTGTTGCAACTCAATTCCTTTTCTAAATACAAATGCTATTGTTAAAAGAGTCAAACCAAAAATCAACAGCCAGATCTGAAAATCAACATTTTCAATTATCTTAAATACTACATCCTGGCGATTATTTAATTGATTTGCATAAACCATAGCATTGTAAATAAACAGCAGAAATGGAATCATAGTGCAATACCATCCCATACGCGTAAGCCGTCCTGTATTTTCGGCACTAAAAACACTGCCCATCTCTATCGAATTAATAAAACGATAGAGATAAACCAATACTCTTGAGCTAAAGAACATAATAATCAATATAAATAAACCCTCTATCAGACCCAACAGACCGCCTTTGCCAGCATCTGTATATCC
Organism: Pedobacter alluvionis; assembly: GCF_003664035.1. Classification (GTDB taxonomy): domain Bacteria; phylum Bacteroidota; class Bacteroidia; order Sphingobacteriales; family Sphingobacteriaceae; genus Pedobacter; species Pedobacter alluvionis. Next base: position 954,051 of record NZ_RCCK01000010.1, on the reverse strand, counting down.
TTCTTCAAAGCTCTTAGATGCATCTTTAAGCGAAAACAGTACTACGATTAAAAGTGTTGCCAGATAACCTATTTTAATCAGTTTAATTTGATTCTGCGTTTTCATATTAAATGGTTAAATCGTTTTCTTGTTTAAGTTTCCTTGAGTACGAGAGCAACTCATAAATAATACTGAATATGGCAATGATCGAGATTACACCTAAATTGATATTTCCGGCATCCATAGTCTGATATGTAAATGCTTTACCAGTCAAATCCTCCACATAACCCTTCATCAGGAAAAAAAACAGAAATTTTAAAGCAAAAAATAAAATCCCCCCTATTCCCACCAATTGCCATAATCTATTTTCAGTAATATTTTCAAGCCATTTTGGTCTGGTATAAGCTATAAACAGAATCACACTTCCAATAATAAGGTAAAAAGCAGTATAGGCTCCAATGCCGTCAAGTCCCTTGTCTGATAAAATAATGGCCTGCTTTAAAGTCGGTTTAAATGCATAAGTGCCAAAATGACTATTGGTAAACTTGGCTGCCCCAATGGTTTTTACTTGCTGTACAACACTATTTTCAGTTAGGTTAATCGAAAGCTGTCCGGCGTTGTAATTATCAACAGCATTAATTAAATGATTTGCTATAGAAACCAGTCCTATAAAAATCAGGCTAAATCCGGCATACCTAAAAATTCTAAGAAGTTTATTCATAGTTATATCGTTAAATCGTTTTCCTCTTTTAGCTGCTTATTCCTAACGAGTATCGCTGAAGCATAAAAAATTAGCAGGGTGATAATGATAAAACTTAAATTTGGGATAAAAACCATTGGCCACACCCGGGTGTAAGAATAAATTATATATTCAACAGTTTCTTTTGGCCAGATAAAGGAGTTGAGTTTCGCCGTTAAACATACTAAAATTACTGTAAGACAAAGTGGAACCCATTTTAAAATATTAAGCCATTTAAGCACCTCATTCTTTTGATCATTTTTTAATGAAGCTTTTAAATACCATTCTAAAAACACAAAAAATAGTGCATAAAAAACTGTAGAAATTAAGTTATAAAGATACTTTGTCCCATTCGCTCTTTCAGAATCCAGGCAGACCAAAAAGTAAAACACAGTTATTACGCCGAGTAATCTGACAAAAAATCTTAGGGCCAAAATCACCCAATAATTGACAGGCACATTTTTTAACCTGAGAAATAGAAATTTAAGAAACGTCATATTTATTTAATTATTTACCAGACAAACATAAAAAATTAATTATTACAAATCAAAATATATTTATTGATTTACAATAAATAATAATCGAAATACAGCTATAATCCCTTGTGGTGGTGAAAATATGTCAAAAACTTTATTGGAATGATTTTTGTTGTAAGTAAAAGTGTAAAAAACATGTGCAAACGGTAACATTTTCAGCATTTTATCCTTTCGGATTGCCATACAATTTCGTAACTTTGCACACTTCAATAATTAAAGAGCACACAAAACGTATAAATGAGACAACTCAAGATAACGCAATCCATAACCAACCGTGAAAGTCAGTCGTTAGATAAATACCTACACGAAATTGGTAAAGTAGATTTAATAACAGCAGAAGAGGAAGTAATTTTAGCAAGGAAAATCCGTGAGGGCGATCAGGCCGCATTAGAGCGCTTAACTAAAACCAACTTACGTTTCGTTGTGTCTGTTGCAAAACAATATCAAAATCAGGGTTTAACTTTAGGAGACTTAATCAATGAGGGTAACTTAGGTTTAATTAAAGCAGCAAAACGTTTTGATGAAACTAAAGGTTTCAAGTTCATTTCTTATGCAGTTTGGTGGATCCGTCAATCTATTTTGCAGGCGATTGCCGAGCAAAGCCGTATTGTGCGTTTGCCTTTAAACCAGGTAGGTTCTTTAAGCAAAATTAGTAAAGCTTTCTCTAAGCTAGAGCAGGAATACGAACGTGAGCCTTCTCCGGAAGAATTAGCAGATATTTTAGAGACAACTGTAGATAAAATCTCAGATACTTTAAGTAACTCTGGTCGTCACGTATCTATGGATGCCCCTTTTGTTCAAGGTGAAGAAAATACATTATTGGATGTATTGGAAAACCATGAGCCAAATACGGATAGTTCATTGATCAACGAATCTTTATCTGAAGAGATTAAACGTTCTTTATCTACTTTAACTGAAAGAGAAAGAGAAATTATCGTTTTATTCTTCGGCTTAGGTTCTAACCACCCACTTTCGTTAGAGGAAATTGGTGAGAAATTTAACTTAACACGCGAGCGTGTTCGTCAGATTAAAGATAAAGCTTTACAACGCTTACGTCATACTTCAAGAAGCAAAATCTTAAAATCTTATTTAGGATAAGAGATTAGATTTATACAGTATTAAAAGATCAGCTAAGGCTGGTCTTTTTTTGTTTAACAGCAACTTTTAACTCAGGTTAAAAAATAATAGTTAAATTTGTATATGGCAACACTAATTGTAGAAACAAAAAATACAGAGCAACTAACAGCTGTCGAAGCAGTATTAAAGCTAATGAAAGTAAGTTTTAGAAAAGCTGAAGATTCACCTTATGATCCGGAATTTGTAGAAAAGATATTGCAAGGTAGAAAAGACATTAAGGATGGAAAAGGAATTAAAATCAAAACATCAGATCTGTGGAAATAATTTATACTCCACAGGCAATTGAAGATCTAGAATATTGGCGAAAATCTGGAAATAAATTAATCCAAAAGAAAATATCAGCTTTGATAGAAGCAATTGAATTAAATCCCTTCGCTGGAATTGGTAAACCAGAGCCATTAAAGCATAATCTTGCAGGCTCTTGGTCTAGAAGAATAAATAGAGAACATAGATTAGTCTATGAAATTTTATCTGAAAACGAAATTATTATTTTAGAAATACAATCGTTAAGAGGCCATTACTAAAACGCAAAACTAAATTTATCGTTATGATTTTATATCTTTAAATCATGTCGATTGGTTTACTCAAAAAATCCTTAACTGTATACAAGCCCATTTTTTTATGGAATGTATTGGTTAGCTTACTCACATCGATATTTTTCATTTTAAATGGCTTTAAGGAGCCAGGGATTTACAGCTTTGCCCTATTCATAAAATTTATTGGCTGGTTATTTTCAATAGCCATCTACTTTATGTTTTATCAATCTACTACATATTATTTCAAAAATCAGGGCATAGGATTCAAAAAAATCATGACAAACCTGGTTTTATATGATTTAATAGTTTTTATCGGAATTTTAATTGTATCATCAACATGCAGGGACTTTCTATCGACAGTGTTAACCAATCTTTTGCAGACCGGGAAGTATTAAGCAGTGTTTACTTAAACTGTAAAATTGGCGAAGTAGTTGGTTTATTGGGCAGGAATGGATCAGGTAAATCAACCTTATTAAAAATCATTTTTGGAAGCGTCAAAGCGAACTTCAAGTACCTTAATATAAACAACAAAGTATACGAAAAAGGTTACCTATCTAAAAACCTGTCCTATCTGCCTCAAGATAACTTTATCCCAGGCAAGATTTCTATTTTGCAGGCCATTAATACTTTTTGCAAACGCGGACATGCAGAATTAAAGCAAATTGAATTTGTTGCCAGTAATTTAAATACCAGATTTTATAATCTATCTGGCGGAGAACGAAGGTTTATGGAATGTTTACTAATGATTTATAGCGATATGGAATACATACTTCTTGATGAGCCGTTTTCGCAATTATCGCCTTTATGGATAGAAGAGTTAAAAAAGCATATTAATAAAGCAAAAGCAGATAAAGGCTTTATTATTACTGATCATTACTACAAGTCTATTTTAGATGTTTCTGACCGTATTGTACTGTTGCACAACAAATGTAATTACAACATCGATAATGAAGATGATCTGGTGACGCATGGCTACTTGCCAGGTTTTAAAGCTTAAATAGGCCAATTACCACCAAGACACTAAACACACTAAGAAAATTCTTGGCGAGCTTTGAGTCTTTGTGGTCAGCTTAATTACACACTAAATACACACTAAAACAACAGGTGTTTAACCGTTAATCCATTATTGATCAATTGTTTTAACGAATCAATACCAATGCGCAAATGCGTTTCTACATATTTTTCGGTCACAGTGCTATCACTTTCTGCCGTTTTAACTCCCTCAGGAATCATAGGTTGATCGGAAACCAAAAGCAATGCACCAGCCGGGATTTTATTCGCAAAGGCCGTGGTAAAAATCGTTGCCGTTTCCATATCTACAGCCATCGCCCTTAAAGTTTTCAAGTATTTCTTAAACTCTTTGTCGTGCTCCCAAACCCTGCGGTTTGTAGTGTAACAGGTTCCCGTCCAGTAATCTCTACCATGATCACGTATAGTAGTAGAAATCGCTTTCTGCAGCGCAAAGGCTGGTAAAGCAGGCACTTCTGCCGGCAGGTAATCGTTCGAAGTACCTTCCCCCCTGATTGCTGCAATCGGCAGGATTAAATCGCCCAATTGATTTTTCTTTTTCAAACCGCCACATTTACCCAAAAACAAAACTGCTTTAGGTTTAATGGCCGTTAATAAGTCCATCATGGTTGCTGCCAGCGGACTTCCCATACCAAAGTTAATAATCGTAATGCCGTTTGCGGTAACGCTTTGCATAGGCTTATCTAAACCCATAATCGGCGCATTATCGTTCCACTCCGAAAACATGCTTACATATTTACTGAAATTAGTTAACAGGATATAATCGCCAAATTGATCTAAGGTCCTGCCAGTATAACGTGGCAACCAGTTTTTAACAATTTCATCTTTGGATTTTAATCCAGATTTAACAGGACTTTCTACTTCTTTTACTCTTTTAGATTTTTCTACAATTTCCTCGTTTTTTTTTACATCTTTTTCTTCGTTCATACTTTTTGGTTTAGAGCCTGGCGCATGGCGCATAGCGTTAACAATACTATATTACAAAAAATCCCTCCCGAATTACGGGAAGGATTTGATTTTTTAAGCGGCCTGAAGCTTTTTAAAATCGGCCTTTTCAAATTTCTCTATCGCGTAATCGAGATTGATGTGCAGTTCCCTGACATCCGTCTGCGTTGGTGTATCAAACATCGCATCCAACATAATCGCTTCACAGATCGATCTTAAACCACGTGCACCCAGTTTATATTCCATTGCTTTATCTACAATAAAATTTAAAACATCCTCATCAAAAGTAAGCTTCACGTCTTCGTAAGCAAAAAGCTTCACATACTGCTTGATCAATGAGTTTTTAGGTGCTGTTAAAATGTTTCTTAAAGATTCTTTATCCAATGGATTTAAGTGAGAAAGAACTGGTATACGACCAATTAATTCCGGAATTAATCCAAAAGATTTTAAATCCTGAGGTGTAATATACTTATAAAGATTTTTAAGATCTAAAACTGTCTCATCTTTCTTTACTTTATAACCTACAGCCTGCGTGCGTAAACGATTGGCAATTTTACGTTCGATACCATCAAATGCCCCACCACAGATAAATAGAATGTTATTCGTATTTACCGGGATCATTTTCTGATCCGGGTGTTTACGTCCGCCCTGAGGTGGAACGTTAACTACCGTACCTTCTAAAATCTTCAATAAGGCCTGTTGAACACCTTCACCTGATACATCACGGGTAATGGATGGATTATCGCTTTTACGTGCTACCTTATCTACCTCATCGATGTAAACAATACCACGTTCAGCAGCCGTTACATCATAATCAGCAGCCTGAAGCAAACGCGTTAAGATACTCTCTACATCTTCGCCTACATAACCAGCTTCTGTTAAAACAGTTGCATCGCAGATACAGAAAGGCACATGCAAAATTTTAGCAATGGTTTTAGCCAAAAGCGTTTTACCTGTTCCGGTTTCACCCACCAACATGATATTCGATTTTTCAATCTCAATCTCGTCTTTATCAACTTTTTGATTTAAACGTTTGTAGTGATTGTAAACAGCAACAGAAAGCACCTTTTTAGCATCATCCTGACCAATTACATATTGATCAAGGTGTTGTTTAATTTCAAGAGGCTTTAATAAATTTATCGCCTCTTGAATATTTTTAGTCCCTTTGGTTCCTAATTCCTGAGCAAGCAACTGATTGGCCTGGGTAACACATTTATCACAGATAAATGCATCCATGCCTTCAATCAGCATTAAAGTTTCATGCTTGCCAGAATGGCAGAACGAGCAACGGGATTCTTTATTTTGTTTCGCCATCTTTCTTTGCGTTTCTTGATAATACTTCATCAACCATACCAAAACCTTTTGCCTCATCGGCAGTCATCCAGTAATCGCGATCTGAAGCTTTCTCTACCCAATCATAAGTTTGGCCAGAGTGCTCTGAAATAATATCGTATAATTCTTTTTTCAATTTCAACATTTCTCTCAGGTTGATCTCCATGTCAGACGCCACACCTTGTGCACCTCCTGATGGCTGGTGGATCATTACTCTTGAGTGAGGCAATGCAGCACGTTTACCTTTTGCACCTGCCACCAATAAAACGGCTCCCATTGATGCAGCCATACCGGTACAGATGGTTGCTACATCAGGCTGGATATACTGCATGGTATCATAAATACCTAAACCTGCGTAAACTGAACCACCTGGTGAGTTAATATAAATCTGAATGTCTCTATCAGCATCTGCAGATTGCAAAAACAACAACTGCGCCTGGATAATATTGGCATTCTGATCATAAATGGCATCACCTAAAAAGATAATGCGGTCCATCATTAATCTTGAGAAAACATCCATCTGTGCTACGTTAAGCTGGCGTTCTTCAATAATATATGGTGTCATGCTCTTAGGATCCAAATTAGCCTGAGCAATAAATTTATCTACGTGTAAACCGCCAATTCCCTGATGTTTAACGGCAAATTTCCTGAATTCTTGTGAATCTATGTTCATGATTATAGAGTTTGGCGTTTTGCGGTGAGCGTTAAACCCTCCAAAAACGCTGGTTACTTTAATAAATATTTTCTGAAGTTGGTTAATTTCCGTGCCAATTTATCTAATTCTTCCAGATAATCATTCAACTCTGTGTCAGAAATATATTTTCTCCGTTCTAAAACTACTAAAATATTTGCATTCTCAAACGTAGAACGATGTGCAATATTCAGATAATGAGCGAATTCCTTATTGGAAACCGAACCTGACCCCTCGGCGATATTATTGGATATGCTAAGAGCAGCCCCATTGAGCTGCTCTGCAAATTTATATTTTTTATCAACTGACAATCGGTCAGCTATATCTAGTAATTTATCAGTTAACGCGATTGATAACTGCCAAACTTCGAGCGATTGATATTTAAATTGAGCCATACCTAAATATAGCAATGGCACAATAATTTCCAAAACAGCTTAGGCACTATGCTAAACGCTTAGCGCCACACGCCAACCGCTTTTATTTTTTCTCCACTAACGCCAGAAACTTATCGTAATCAATATCTTTTTGCTCTAAAGTAACAACAGATTTGATTTGTTCGAAAGTTTTTAATGCTTTCACTTCTTCGAAAACACGGTTTGCATTTTCTTTTTCCTGTAAAAACTGAACAGCATATTGAGCCAGTTGATCTTCAGGAAGTGGGCTTGGGCTGTACATTCTGAACTGTGCATCCAATTTAGCTTTAGCCGCCTGAACTACATCTTCATATTTAATTTCAATGCTGTTATCTTTAATGATTTTGTTTTCGATTAAAGTCCATTTAAGGTTTTTAGCGAAATCATCATAACCTTCAGCTAATTCTTCGTCGGTTAATTTTTCGTTTGTAGCTTTTAACCAGCGACGTAAAAATTCATCAGGCAATTCAAAAGTATGTTTAGTTAAAAGTGCTTCATAAATATCGTTTGATAATTTACGTTCAGCATCTTGTTTAAACATACTTTCTACTTCTTCAGTAATTTTAGCCCTGAAACCAGCTTCGTCAGTTACAGTACCTTCACCAAATAATTTATCAAAAAACTCCTGGTTTAAGTCAGACTCTTCTAAACGGTTAACATTTTTAACGTGAAGTTTGAAATTTGCTTTTAAAGCGGTAGCCTCTTCTTCTGAAATATTTAAAGCTTTTGCAATTACAGCAGCATCATCAAATGCTTTTTGAATATCGATGGTAACTTCGTCATCTTTCTTTAAACCGATAAGCGATTTAAGGATTTTTTTATCTTTAATTTGATCTAAACGAACACTCGCATTACTGGTAATACCACCTTCAACAACGGCACCATCTTCAGCTACCTGAGTTAATTCGGCGTAAAGGACATCATCATCAGCCGAAACCTCCGGATTAGTCATTTTACCATAACTACGGCGGATATTTTTGATACGGCTTTCTAAAGTTTCCTGATCAGCTTTAATTACGTATTCTGTAAATTTATCTTTAGACGAAAGGTTTACATCAAAAGCCGGCGCTAAACCTAACTCATAATCAAATTCGAAATCATCTGTATTGTCCCATTTAAATTCACGCTCATCGTCCATTTTAGGAAGTGGCTGACCTAAAATTTCTAATTTTTGCTCAGCGATATAGTTAGATAAGGTATCGTTTAACAAGTTGTTAACCTCTTCTACCAGGATACTTTTGCCATACATTTTTTTAATATGGGCAGCAGGAACCATTCCTTTACGGAAACCAGGTAATTGTGCTTTTTTAGCTTGATCTTTAATGGCTTTCTCTACTTTTCCAGTGTAATCAGCAGGTGCAATCTTGATTTTTACAACAGCATTTAAGTTGCCGGTTTTTTCCTGTGTAATATTCATTTTTTCTGAGATATAGTAAGATGTACAGTTAGACGGGAGATATGAGATATGAGATTTAAGAAGAAACCATATATCGCCACAACCGGCACAGCACATCAATTTTTATTAATCAATGTTTTTAAAAACAAAACCGTTCCGATGTTTAAATCGGAACGGCCTTTATCTTGTTGTGCGGAAGAAGGGACTCGAACCCCCACGCCGTGAAGCGCCAGATCCTAAGTCTGGTGCGGCTACCAATTACGCCACTTCCGCAGTTAGGATGTTGTAAGGACTGCAAATATAGAAACAAGATTGAATAATCAAAAGGCATTGAAGATATTTTATTGATTATTTTGATCAAAAAAGGCTAACTAATTAGTTTTTAAGGAGAAAAATTTATCCAGATGGTTTGCCGGGCGCTTTTGCGATGGCGTAAGGAGGCACATACCACGGAAGACTGTGTAGGTTAAAGCAGGGGATTGCTGAATAAAACATAGGCATTGTTTAAGCCTTTATTCTTTTTGGAAAGCAGGTCTGGTGGCATTTAGGATAATGCAGTCCTGCTCTCCGTTCTTTCCGATGAAAAATCGGAACCACTTCGATCAGGTTTAGATGGCAGAGCCGGTAGTGCGATTAATGTTTAAAACACCAAACGTTCCTACAGAACGAAAACGCCAATTTGCAATTGGCTACCCATGAGACGTCCCTCTGGGACGGGAATAAAACATAATTTAGCCTCCAGCATAAAAGGCAGGCGTAAACATAACTGACGGCAGATAAAAAATATACCATCTATATATATCTGTGGTTAAAAACCTTAATATAATGACATTCTCCTCTGGGACGGAAAAGAAGCATAATTTAGCCTCAAGCATAAAAGGCAGGCGTAACATAACTGACGGCAGATAAAAAATATACCATCTGTGTTTATCTGTGTACATCTTTGGTTAAAATAACTGAGTGGCAACGCTCATCATAAGATTAACGGGCTAAGGCCAATAAAAAACCGCTCTGATTTTTAAATCGGAACGGTTTATCTTTTTGTGCGGAAGAAGGGACTCGAACCCCCACGCCGTGAAGCGCCAGATCCTAAGTCTGGTGCGGCTACCAATTACGCCACTTCCGCAGTTAGGATGTTTTAAGGATTGCAAAGATAGAAACTAAATTGAAAAATCAAATTTTTATAACTTATAAAAGTTTGATCAGAGATGGTCTGTGAGACGCAGTAAACTCAACCCGCTATCCCTCTCGCATTCCATCTTACCTAAAATTTCACCAGCGTTACATCAATCAGTTCCGGCCCACCGTCAACAGGATAACCAGCAACCTTTTTTCCTTTAATCGTAACTTTTTTATCTAAATAAGTATCAAGATTGATCGAACCACTTTTTAAAGCATAGGTTTTATTGTCGGCTTTTAATAAATGTGTACCGTATTGAAAGGTGCTCACCCCAAGTTTTTCAATAGTTCCGCTTGCAGTAACAGAACCTGTGTGGTTTCCTTCTTTCATCGCACTACAACCAGATATTGCGGCAACAAATAGGGATAATACTAATATTCTTTTCATGATTTTTTAAATAGGTTGATTTAATTTTATACTACAATTTACAAAAATTAAAACGGGATGATTAATAAAGTTGTTTTTGGAATTCGAAAAAATACTGAACGGCTTTAACCAACCTGCTTCCATACCAGCTAAACATCTCACCATCAACCAACATAATTTTGGCATTAGGAATTGTCTCCCTGATTTCTTCTATATGTTTTTCTCCAAATGGATAAGGCTCTGATGAGAGTAAAATAAGTTCACAATTTGTGGTTTTCAGTTTTTCCAACGTTACTGCAGGATAACGATCCTCTTTAATCACATTCGTCATACCATTAATCAGCAGAACATCGTCAATAAATGTATTTTTTCCTGCGGCCATGTACGGCTTACGCCAGATGAGATAGGCTACCTTTTTATCAATATGATTTTGGAGGGCAAGTGTTTTTAAATCGTTAAAACCTGCCGATATTAAATGATTAAGGTAACTCGCTTCCGGCTGCCGGTTTACCAGCTCCCCTATCTGTGCAATGGTTTTCATGGCATCATCCAAAGTAAAGATATCACTCATCCATACAGGAAAATATGCGGCTAATTCTTCTATATCGCTTTGTGTATTTTCCTCCTTATTACCGATAATGAGATCGGGTTGCAAATCTTTAATCAAATCGATATTCAGCTTTTTTGTACCGCCCACCTTGGTCCGTTCTGCAAATTTTTCTATCGGATGGATACAAAACTTTGTCAATCCGATAATTTCCTGGTCCAACCCTAAATCAAATAATAATTCTGTTTGTGAGGGTACCAAAGAGATAATCCGTTTGGGTGGGAAATTAATAGAAATTTCCCTGCCCATTTGATCGGTAAAAGATTTTTGCATGAAGCAAAGTTAATTTAACCACAGATAAAAAGGGTAAACACAGATAGAAATTATTAAATTCCAAAGCTGTATTTACCCTTAATATTTTAATGTTGGCCTAACTTAATACGGCTAAGTCTTCCTTCACCACTCCATCGGCAATGTGCAAAATCCTGTTTCCATACTGCGCATTTTTTTCTGAATGGGTAACCTGGATAATGGTAATCCCATCTTCCTGATTTAACTTTTTAAACAGCGTCATAATTTCTTCTGCCTGTGCAGATTGCAAGTTGCCGGTTGGCTCATCAGCCAGGATAATTGATGGTTGAGCAGCTAGTGCCCTTGCAATGCCAACCAATTGCTGTTGTCCGCCAGAAAGCTGGTTAGGAAACAGATCTTTTTTGGCCACGATATTAAAACGGTCTAAAAGATCTGCAATCCTACTGGCACGTTCAGAACTACCAATTTTTTTGTACAATAAAGGGGCTTCAATGTTTTCGTACACCGTCATCTCGTCAATTAAATGGTAAGCCTGAAATACAAAACCGATGTGATTGCGGTAAAGTTCAATGCGTTTACGTTCGTTAAGTGAAGTTACATCTTCTCCCAAAAATTCGTAAGTACCGTAGGTAGGTTCTTCGAGCATGCCAATGATGTTGAGCAGGGTAGATTTCCCGGCACCTGATGGCCCCATAATGGAAACAAATTCTCCCTGTTTAATGGTTGTGGTTACCAAACGGAGTACATAATTTTTAACGCCTTTGTTTGCGTAGTATTTTTCGATGTTGGTTAATTGTATCATATTTTTAAGGTTGAGCGCAAAGCGGTTGGCGGTTAGCGAGAAATCCACGCTGAACGCCAAACGCTATCCGCAGGTGTTATTCGTATTTTAAAGCATCAACTGCATTTGTTTTTGCGGCGCGATAGGTTTGCCAGGTAATTGTTAAAATTGAAATTACCAGTGTGAGTGTTGCTGTTGCCATAAACACCCACAAATTTAAGCTTGTTCTGAGTTCGAAATGCATTAACCAGTTATTCATAATATAATAGGCAACAGGCAGTGCAATTACGATTGCAATAAATATTAATTTTAAAAAACTTAAAGAAAGTAAAGTCATCAACTCTGTAATTGAAGCGCCTAAGATTTTACGGATACTTACTTCTTTTATTCTTTGCGCTGTACTAAAAGATGAAAGACCGAACAAACCTAAACAAGATATGAAAATGGCCAAACATCCAAAAAGATTTGCCAAAGTGCCCAAAATCTTTTCATTTTTTAGTTTAATTTCGTTTAAACCATCGATAAATTTAATTTCGACAGGGAAATTTGGGTTTAATTCTTTTACCAGCTTATTAATAATGCTAGTGCTTTCACTTAAACTTTTGTCGGGATTTAGGCGCATGGTAATTACATCACTGATATCTGCATAAGCAATAACCATAGGTGCGGCAACTTTACTTGGGTTATCCCAAACAATATCATCAAAAACCCCTACCACATTTCTTTTTGTTCCCTGGTATACAATGCTGGTACCAACCGGACGTTTCAGGTGCATTACTTCAACCGCTTTTTTGCTCAAAAGTATTGCCGCTGTATCTGAAGCAAATTTCCGATCAAAATCCCTTCCTGCCAACAACCTGATTTTTACCGTTTTAGTAAAATCATAAGTGGTGTAGATCTGATCAAAATCGATCATTTTATCACTTTCGGACATCCCAACCCAGCCCAGACCTCTTACACTGCTGTTTTTGTTAGAAATACTGCCAGATGATTGTGTTACGCCTACAACAGCGCCACTGGATAGTAATCTTGTTTTTAACAGGTTGAATTTTTCATACAACAATCCTTCGTGAGCTACTTCCAGCAGTCCATTTGATCTGTAACCTAAAGGCATGTTTTTAATAAACTGGATTTGTTTATAAATGGTTATGGTTGCCACAATTAATACCACCGAAAAGCCAAATTGTATGACAACCAAAACCTGCCTGAAAGTTAAGGCATATCCTTTTTTAAAATTTAAGGATTTTTTGAGTGATTGTATCACGTTAAAACCAGAAAGGTAAAATGAAGGATAGCTTCCTGATATGAAGCCGGTTATAACCAAAACACTAAAAATCAATATCCAATTGGTTGGATTGAGGTAATCAAACACAATTTCAATCCCTAATAGCCGGTTAAACATTGGCAAACTGAATTCGAGTAGAATAATGCTTAACAGAATGCCTATTAAGGTTAAAATGAATGATTCCAACATAAACTGAAAAACCAGATTTGATCTGGATGCACCCATAGTTTTTTTGACGCCAATTTCTTTTGCTCTGCCTTGTGTGCTGGCGGTTGCCAAATTCATAAAATTAATACAGGCAATAAGGAGGATGCCTATCGCTAAACCAACAAACAGCTGCACCTGCCTGATATTGCCCCCAATGCTTTTACCATTTAAAAATGTTCCATATAAGTGTAATTTTATTAAAGGATAAATAAATACATCTTCTTTGGCAGCAGCAAAGTGTTTGCCTACAAAACCCTTTAACTTTATATTAAAGGCTTCTATATCTGTATTTTCATTTAATTTTATTAAAGTGTAATAATCATGACTACCCCAATTTGGTTTTTTTGGCCACTGGTTTAAATTTTCATATAAAGTAAATGTGGTTAACGATTCGAAACCATAGGTAATATTGGTAGGAAGGTCTTTTATTACACCTGTAACTTTTAAGTCAACCTGATTTTCAAATCGTACTTTTTGATTAAGCACATCTGTTGTACCGAATATCCGTTTTGCTGCTGTTTCAGTTAAAACAATAGAATTGGGATCATTTAATGCCTTTGTAGGATTTCCACTGATAAAATGATAATCAAATAATTTTAAAAAATCGGGATCGACGTACCTGCTATCTAATTTTAAACTTTCTTGTCCATTGGCCACCAATCTTTTATAAACATCGGTAATTCTGGCCCCGTATAATACCTCAGAAAATTCTTCTTTAAGTGCAGCCAACATCACATTCTGAGATTGGTTTATTGTTCTGATCACCTCTCCTTTCTGGTCATTTAAATTAATCATCGCCTGATAAATATGCGGTGAGTTTTTGAATTGCCGGTCATAACCCCACTCATAACCGGCATATAATAACAGTAGTAAGCAAGAGGTTAAACCAATAGCCAAACCACCAATGTTTATGGCTGCATAAACTTTGTTTCTAAATAGACTACGCAGTGCGATTTTTAAGTTGAGTCTGAACATTTTCGTAGTATCAAGTATTTAGTATCAGGTAATTCAGTATCAAGTATTTAGTATCGAGTATCAAGACTGGTTCTCGCTTTAGTCTTTCAGCTTTGGTCTTTTAGCTTTCGGCTTTATTCATATTTAAGTGCATTAATTGTATTGGCGACAGCCGCTTTATATGAGCGGATGCTTACTGTTATCAGTGTTATTGCCATTGATATTACCATTGCCAAAGCAAATGGCCAGACACTGATATCAACCCGATAGACAAAGCCCGAGAGCCATTTTGAAACGAATAAATATGCAAGTGGCCATGCCGCAAGATTTGCGATAAAAACCATAATCAGGAATGAACCGTTCAGCATTTTTACCAATTCGATGGTTGATGCGCCTAATACTTTTCTAATGGCAACTTCTTTGGTTCGTTGTGTAGCGACAAAAGAAATTAATCCAAATAAACCAATGAAGGAAATGAAGATGATCACGCCTGCGAAAACCTTAAATAATGTTCCCATGATTTGCTCACTTTCATAATAGCTATTTATACTTTCATTTACAAAACCCGAATCGAAAATCCCATTGGGAAAACTTTCTTTCCAAACCGCTTCAATTTCTTTCATTGAAGAAACCAATTTTTCAGCATCCATTTTTATCGCAACATTCCAATATTGATCATTACCAGGAAAAATTGCTAATCCGGAAATACGTTCTTTTAAAGACTGGTCGTTAAAATCTTTCACCACACCAGATATTGGAACGGTGTTTCCACTCGCACGAATCACTTTTCCAATCGCATCCTGCGGATTAAGGATGTGCATCTTCTTCAAAAAAGTTTCGTTTACGACACAAGCATTCGCCGTATCACTCTTACGAAAGATTTTTCCAGCTATCAATTTCAAATCAAAAACTTTGAAGAAATTTTCATCGGCACGCATGTTTCTCAATTCAAAATCCTCATTTTTTATTCCGTTATAGGTAAAA
This sequence comes from Pedobacter alluvionis, assembly GCF_003664035.1. GTDB lineage: Bacteria > Bacteroidota > Bacteroidia > Sphingobacteriales > Sphingobacteriaceae > Pedobacter > Pedobacter alluvionis. The sequence goes on along the minus strand of NZ_RCCK01000010.1, from coordinate 938,702 downwards.
TCACTGGAATTAATATTGCTTGATAATGGGGCCGACTGACAAAAACTCATTTCTTTTACCCCCGGAATTCTAAGTATTCTTTCCTTAAAAGTATTGTATTTGATTTTGCTTAAACTATCAGTCGGTATGCCAACCATCGCTACAGCGTTCGGATTAAATCCTAAGGATTTTTCCTGAACATATTGCATTTGCCTAATGATTACTAAAGTTCCGATAATCAATATAACGGTTATTGAAAACTGAACCACAACCAGAATTTTCCGGAGACTTAAACCTCCGTTATTGAGCGAAATTTTGTTTTTGATGGCAAGCGCAGGATTAAACTTCGAAATAATTATTGCCGGATAAAAACCTGCCAGAAAACTCACAAACGCAACAAGAATGGCCATAAAAATGAATATTACCGGATGAGCGAACAGGCTGAATTCGATCCTGCCTTTAAACAAATTCTGCATCGGCGGAATAGCCAGTTCAGTGATAACACAGGCGATGAGCAAGGCAACCAGACTCACGGCGAAAGTTTCTGTCAGGAACTGGCTTACAAGTTGTTTTCTTTTACTGCCCATCACCTTACGAACGCCAACTTCTTTTGAGCGGTTAACTGATTGTGCCGTGGTTAAATTAATGAAATTTATACAGGCTGTGATGATGAGAAATAAGCCAATTACAGCAAGTCCATAGAGTTCACTTTTATTAATCGATGAATCTGCAAAGTTGTCGTATTTCTCACTAAAATGTATATCTCTTAATGGCTGAAGCTTATTTGTTTGATTACCCGTTATTTTCTGAATCGGATAATATTTTTGATTAAACCTGGTTAATGATGCCTGAACATCTTTGGCTGTTAGTCCATCTTTTAATAATACATAACTCGAAGTGCTTGAATTTACAGAGTCCCAGTTCTCGTTAAATCTGCCGGCATAGGTTTCGTAGCTAATTATAACACCAAGCGGAAAACTACTGTTTTGTGGCTGGTCTTCAATTATTCCGGCAACCAGCAAATTGGTTTTATCTCCCACAGTTATGGTTTTGCCGATAGCACTTTTTACGCTACCAAAAAATTTAATCGCGTATTTTTCTGATAAAACAGCTGAATTTGGTTTTGACAATGCCAATTCCGGAGCACTATAAATCCATTTTATATCACTAAAAACATCAAAAAAATCAGGCTGGGTATAATAAACAGCTTCTCGTGACTTAAGTTTCTCTTTACCAGCTGCATCTTTTACGCTGATAACACCACCCCTTTTTAAAATGGTTCCAACTTTTTCAAATCCTGCGATCTCATTTCTGGCGGCGGCAGAAAAAGGTATTGGAACACCTGCGGAAAAGTCTTCATAAGAATTGTATTTCCAGTTGGTAACAACTCTGAAGATCCTGTTCTCATTTTTAAATCCCTCATCAAAACTCATTTGATAACGGATAAAAATAAAGATCAAAATACAACTGGCCATCCCGATTGATAAGCCTAGAACATTAATAAACGTATAACCTTTGTTTTTCCAGAGGTTTCGCCAGGCAATTTTTAGGTTAAGTTTGAACATTTTCGTAGTATCAAGTATTTAGTATCAGGTATCAAGACACCAGCAAGTTACCTCAGTCTTTGATCTTTAAGTTTTCAGCTATTATTCGTATTTCAACGCATCAACAGGGTTTGCTTTAACCGCTTTTTTCGCCTGAATGCTTACGGTTATTACAGCTAATAAAATGGTAATTGTTGCGCTACTAACAAAGGGCAGCACAGGTAAATCAATCCGGTAGGCAAAAGTTTCGAGCCATTTTTTAGTTAGGATATAAGCTACCGGCCAGGAAATTACGTTAGCTACGAGTACCATGATAAAAAATGAACTATTAATTAATTTGAAAATTTGAATATCACTTGCACCCAAAATTTTTCGCACTGCGATCTCTTTGATGCGTCCGTTGGTGATGTATTTTGCAAAGGCAAACAAACCTAAAATAGCAATGAAGATGGTGAGCAATGCGGCTGCAAAAAACACCGATTGTAACTGTTCCTGTTTTTTGAAAAGTTTGCCGTAAAGTTCATCTAAAAATTCATATCGAAAATCTTCGCCGTCCTGAGGATTTATTTGTGGCCATTGTGCTTTCAAAGCAGCCAAAGCATCGGCCATTCTATTTTCCTCAATTTTAACCATGATTTTCGTTTTTGAATTTCCGCAAGGATTTTTAATTGCATAAATAGTAGGCTGAACGGCACTTTCAAATCCTTGTGCTTTAAAATCTTTTGCTACCCCTACAATCTTATAATCTATATTACAGCCTCTTATTGTTTGTCCGACTGGATTTTTAATTCCGTATTTCGCAACAGCACTTTCATTTATCACAACAGAATTCGTAGTATCGGTACTGAATGACTTTGAGAAAAACCGCCCCTCTTTTAATTTAATATCAAGTGTTTCAAAGTAATCAAAATCCACATCGACAAAATCAATGCTTTTCTGCACACCATTTACTGTATAACCGTTACCTCCATTTTCGCTACCATCAGGAACACCAGTAGCTACAGTTACTGATTTTATTCCCTGGATTTTTAAGATTTTATCTCTAACCGGAGCAAATTTTTCAGGTTTATGGAAAAGACTTATGTTTTTAATGTAAACAACCTGATTTGCTGTAAAACCCAGATCCTGAGTCCGCATATATTTCAATTGTGCGTTGATGATGAACAAACCGATTATAAAAATCACCGCAATGCTAAACTGAAAAATCAATAGGCCATTTCGCAGCCATGAGCTTTGTTTACTGGTAGAAAAATTACCTTTTAGTACTAAAGCAGGTTTGAAACCGGACAATACTAAGGCTGGATAAGTGCCTGCGACAAATGTAATCAGGCATAAAATTAAAGGCAATTGCCAGAATAGGTTATTTTCAATATTCCAGATGGATAAATTAACCTGGAAAAGGTTGTTGAAATATGGCAGGGCTAATTCTGCTATTGTTAAGGCAAGAATTGTAGCAACAAAACATTGAATAAATATTTCGGTAAGAAATTGTGTGGTAAGCTGGAAACGATAAGCACCCATTACTTTTTTTACGCCGACTTCTTTGGCCCTTTTTGTGGCCTGAGCAATGCTTAGATTGGTGAAATTTATACAGGCAATGACCAGGATCAGAATTCCAAGTACAAAAAGGGCAATTAGTATTTTATAAGGCGCATCATTACCGGCCTTTGGCCTGAGGTGCAAGTTTGCAAGCGGGTCTAAAAATGTTGAAACACCCTTTATTTCTTCTATTGTTTTTTGGTCAGTTTCGCCTTTTAATAATTCTTTCCGGTATAAGTCTGTAATTTTTTGTTCCAGATTTGCGACGTCAGTTCCAGGTTTTACCTGAATATAGGTCGTGTAATTGTTATATCCATAATTCTCTCCCTGTCCTATTTCATTACCGATTGAAATGCCGTCGAAAGTAATATTTGAATGTAAATTATTTGCAATTGAACCATTGATTTTACTGGTAATGCCCGAATTGCTTGGTCCCATTCCTACCATTTCAGGCTTGTTATCTGTTTTATTTGGAAAAAGCACTTTCATGTTTTCCTCACTCAGATAAGAAAGTCTGTCAGCCACACCTGCAGGTTTTTCTAATCCACCTGTAGGTTTCAAATCGAGAATTTTAGCTGCATTGAAATCAGCTTGCATAAAGTTTTTGGCAAACAATGTATTGTTACCATTCTTCATGGTGAATTCGAAAAAACCGCGTTTGGTAATCCCGGCATTTTCTACTTCAGGGAAGTTCTGTTTAATGGCTTTGGCTAATGGCGGCGAAGTGTAATTCGTTTTAAAATCAGGCTCAATCCGTCCAACTACATAAATATTGTTGTAATTTGGATTGGTTTTATCAAAGCTGGTTTCGTAAGTAAAATAAAGCACAACTAAAATAAAAGCAGCCAAAGCAATGGCTAAACCACCAACATTAATTGAAGTAATACCTCTATTTCTCCAAAGGTTTCGCAATGCGATTTTTAAGTTTAATTTGAACATATTTTAGTATCAAGTATTTAGTATCGGGTATCAAGACTCTAGCAATTCGCTTTAGTCTTTTAGCTTTCAGCTTTTATTCATATTTAAGTGCATCAACAGCATTTGCTTTGGCCACTTTAAAGGTTTGCAGGCTTACTGTTAAAATGGCAATAATTACAGAGGTTAAAAGGGCAAGCAAAAAAGGCCATGGATTAATCGTAATTTTATAATCATATTTTTCCAGCCATTTGGCAACAAGAATATAGGCTACCGGGATAGCGATCACATTGGAAATGATTACCAGTTTCATAAAATCTTTGTTCAAAAGAACCAGGATATCAGAAAGATTGGCGCCCAATACTTTACGGATACTGATTTCCTTGCTGCGCTGTTCAGCGGTGTAAAGTGCTAAACCCAATAAACCTAAGCAGGAGATAAAAATGGCAAATCCTCCAAAAATGTTCGAAAGGACACTAAGTAACCTTTCGCTCCTAAGTTTTTCGGCCATGCTCTGGCTAACCATTTTCACCTCTATAGGGTAAGCTGGGTTTAAATTCTGACTTATCGATTTAATTTTTCCGATAGAAGTTGAAAGCGATTGTTTCGGATTGAGCTTAAGTAGCAAAACCCGACTCGTTTTAACATTGTAATAATAAACTGTAGGCTGTATTTTAGAAGCAAGCGATTCGTTAGAATAATCTTGCACCACTCCTACCACTTTAAGCGGTGGGTTATCGCCCCAATGGATAACAGTACCCACAGGATTTTTTAACCCCATTATTTTAACAGCACTTTGATTGAGGAGCAGAGATGTAGCCGTATCAGCTGAAAATTTAGAATCAAAATCTCTCCCTGCAAGAATCTTTACACCAGTTGTTTTGGCAAAATCGAAACCTGTACTTCTATAATTAATAATAGAGACATCATTTTTAGGTTTGCCGGGCCATTGAATATCGCCAGTAATTGAACCGCTATTGGTAAAAGAGTTAGCATATTCCGTTCCGGCAACAATAGCCCCTTCCCTTTCCAGCTCATTTTTAAAGGTTTTGAGTTTTTCGGGTTTTGTCCATTCCCCTTCCAGGTCGATCTGTGCTAACGCCGTTTCATCAAAACCTAAAGGCTTATTTTTAAGGTGCTGGATCTGGCTATAAATTACAATTGCCGAAATAATCATGCAGATGGAAAGACTAAACTGTACCACCACCAGGATTTTACGGATGGATAATGAACCTGTTGAGCCTTTAAATCCCTTAAGTACTTTTACAGGGATAAAAGAGGAGAGGTAAAATGCAGGATAACTGCCGGCAAGCAGACCGGTAATCAAAATCATAGCAAGCAATACCGCCCAAAAGCCGGTTGCACCATAATTAATTTTGATTGAAATATCGAGCAGGTTGTTAAAATAAGGCAATGAAACCTCGAGTAGCGTGAAAGCGATCAACATGGCTAAAAACGACAATAAGAATGATTCTACCATAAACTGCCCCATAATGGTGTTGCGTGTAGATCCTAAAGCTTTTCGCACCCCTACTTCTCTTGCCCGTTTTTCAGATTTGGCTGTAGAAAGGTTCATATAATTGATGCAGGCGATAAACAGCACGCATATAGCCAGAAAAACGAATAACCTTAACTGATCGATTTTACCCCCAACCACTTTTCCATTATCAAAATCATCATACAGGTGAAGTTTGCTCAAAGGAAAAAGAAAAGGTTCATAAGTCATTTCTTTTAAATCAGGTTCTTTATCTATAATAAAATGTTTTAGAGCCGCATTTGTAGCCTCTAAAGAAGCATTATCTTTAAGCTGAAATAAAGTTAAACAGGTAATGGTGCCCCATGCATTTTCTTTTTCAGAAGGATTTTCCTGTTCAAAAAAAGCCCATGGTTGCAACACATCGTATTGCATACTCTGGTTTTTGGGAAGGTCTTCTATAACGGCCGTCACTTTTAAACTGATCCTGTTATCATATTTAATGCTTTGTCCGATCGGGTTCTCCCCGCCAAATAGTTTTTTAGCTGTAGATTGGCTGATCAATACGTTATTCGGTTCGTTTAAAGCCGTATTTGGATCTCCATAGATGAATTTGTGATCGAGGATCTTTAAAAAATCGGGATCAACATTCATCCCTGAAAGTTTAAAATTATGTTGATTTCGGCTGAACAACTTCTCTCCGTTATTCATCGACATGCGGGCTGCACTTTTAATGCCCGGCAGTTCTGAAGCGCCGGCTTTGGCTAGTTTATTTGGAACCGCCATGGTAGTAGCCAGTTTGCCGTTAAACTTTAAATTTAATGCAGCAATATATACCTTATCAGCATTTTTATATTGCTTATCGAAGCTCCATTCGTAGTTAACGTACAAAAGTAGCATCAAACAACAAGCCATGCCGATTGCCAATCCACCAACATTGATCAAAGTAAAGCCTTTGTTCTTCCAAAGGTTACGCAGGGCTATTTTTAAGTTGAGTCTAAACATGATAGGTTAACTGTATAAATTGTTAAACTGGTTAATTGTTAAATTGTTAACTGAAAACTGCCAACTGGATTACTCGTATTTAAGTGCGTCAACAGGGTTTGCTCTTGCAGTTTTATAAGCCTGAAAACTTACCGTAATCAATGCCATTAGTAAAGTACCAAACCCGGCTATCGGCATAATCCACCAGGATATTTCGGTGTGAAATTCGAATTTCATCAGCCATTTATTCATTAAAAAGTAACTTAAAGGGATCGCGATAATGATGGACACCACAATCATCTTTACAAAAGAGAACGACAGCAATTGCATTAAATTAAGTAAAGAGGCGCCCAACACCTTGCGTACCCCAAATTCTTTTGTTCTTTGCTCAGCACTATAAGCTACGAGACCAAAAAGGCCTAAACAGGAAACAAAAATGGCCAGTCCGCCGAAAAGGTTAGAAAGAATGCCCAAAGTTTTTTCGGCATTGTATTTTTCAGCATAAACGTTATTTAAAAAATTAATCTCTAATGGATAAGCCGGATTTAAAGCTTTTGTAATCCTGCTGATGGTTTCAATATTACTTTGAAGGCTGTTATTTTCATTTAGACGCATCGTAATGTTTCCCGTTTGTTTCTTGTCAAAAAACACCACCATCGGGTTATTCGATTTATAAGGCGAATCCCAAACATAATCGTCGAAAACACCTATGATGTTAAATTTATCGCCAAAAATGGTAATTGTTTTGCCTACCGGATTTTTATAGTCAAAAATTTTTACTGCCGAAGCACTTACCATTACAGCACTTGTATCTGAAGCGAATTTTTCCGAAAAATCTCTTCCCTTAGTTAATTTGATGCCATTTGTTTTGATAAAATCGTAAGTGGTAATTACCTGGTTAAACAATTGGTTATTTGTCGCTTTTAACATTCCTTCCCATTCGATACCTGAAAAGTTGCGACCATGATGAGATAGGCTAACTGATGATTGGAACATCGAAGTAACCGCACCTGATTTTAACAAACCCGACCGCAGCAGCTCATATTTTGTTTTCAGTTCGCCATCCTGTGGCATTTCTACCAGGGTGTTCACATCAAAACCTACAGGTCTGTTTTTAATATACTGGATCTGTTTGTAAATCACCAACGTGGAAATAATCAGGATAATGGCAAAACAGAACTGTCCTACCACCAATACCTGCCGCAAACTAACAGTAAAGAAACCCTTTGATTTAATTTTTCTTTTTAACGTTTGGATCGGATTGAAAGACGACAAATAAAATGCCGGATAGCTACCTGAAAATAAACCTGTTGCGATAACAATTCCTAAAATACCGATCCAACTGCTGCCATTGAAATAGGATATATCCAGTTTTATATTCAGCAAATTGTTAAAGGTTGGCAAAAATATTTCGAGGATAGCAACAGCGAAAACCACTGCAATAAATGTCAGCATCATCGATTCGGTTAAGAACTGTAGAATCAGCGAACTTCTATTGGCACCAATGGTCTTTTTTATGCCAACCTCTTTTGCTCGTTTTTCTGATTTGGCTGTAGCCATGTTCATAAAATTGATACAGGCGATCAACAAGATGCCGAAAGCAAGTGCAACAAACAGATAAATCTGCTCTATCGCACCGCCAGTACTTTTGCCACCCTCAAACTTGCCATATAAATGTAAGCTTGCCAACGGAAACAATACTTGAGTTTGCTGGTTGTCGATGTTGTTTTTTCTCTCTATCTGAATTATTTTTTGATTAACCAAATCTAAATTTGCGCCATTTTTTAACATCACAAGCGTCACATAACTATAATTTCTCCAGTTGAGATCTTTAGCGCCTTGATCAATTGTTTCATAAAAAGCCCAGGGCATTAAATAATCAAATTTGTTTGAGCTGTTGTCGGCTTGGTCTTTAATTACTCCGGTAATATTCAAATCGAAGTGATCTTTAAAACGCACCGATTTATTCAACACATCAGTAGTTCCAAACAGTACTTTAGCAGTAGATTCAGTTAAAATAACAGAATTTGGATTACTTAAAGCTGTATTGGCATTGCCGTAAATAAATTCATAATCGTACATTTTTAAGATATCAGGCTCGGCGAATTTAGATTGACGCTTAAAGGCATTTTGTCCGTTCGCTATTAAATTCTTGCCCCCATAGTCCATCCTCGCCATGTACTTAAGTTCGGGCAAACTTTGTTTAATTACCGGACCGAAAGCAGTAGTTGAGCCTTCAAAAGTTCCTGAAATCTTACCGTTATCTCCCGGAATATTGGTCATGGTGGTAAAAACGTTAGCCGATTCTTTAGCCTGCTTATCAAAGTTCCATTCGTAAGTAACATACAAGAGCAACATTAGGCAGGCAGCCAAGCCAATGGCCAGGCCAATTACGTTAATAAAGGAGCTCACCTTGTTTCGCCAAAGGTTACGCAGTGCAATTTTTAAGTTAAGTCTAAACATATTTTTGAGGGTTGGCGTAAAGTGTTTGGCGGTTAGCGGTAAATCCACGCTGATCGCCAAACACTAAGCGCATGGCTTATTCATATTTTAAAGCATCTACCGGATTCGCTTTCGCCACTTTAACCGATTGCACACTTACGGTAAGTATTGCTATAATCACCGATAGGCTTATGGCCACAATAAATGGTAGGGCGGAAACCGAAATGCGGTATTCGTAGCCCGAAAGCCATTTATTGATAATAATATAAGCCAACGGAAATGCGATCAGGTTTGCAATGGCAACCAGTTTTATAAAATCTTTATTCAATAGAGTAAGGATGTTTGAAGTACTGGCGCCCAAAACCTTGCGGATACTAATTTCTTTTTTACGCTGCTCAGCCATAAATAAAGCTAAACCAAGTAAACCTAAGCAGGAGATAAAAATGGCAAAACCACCGAACCAGTTTGAAAGTGTGCCCAAAAGTTTTTCGTTCTGAAATTTTTCTTCAAAAGAATCGCTGACAAATTTCCTATCTACGGGATAATCTGGGTTTATAGCTTTTACAAGCGCATCGATTTGTGCCAGCGAAGTGCTGATGTTTTGTGTCTCATTTAGCCGAATTAAAATTACTCCTCCTTCATCTTTATAAATTCGATTAAAAATCATTGGGGCAACTTTTTGATACGGAGATTCTGCAACAAAATCTTTCATTACGCCAATAATTGTAGATTTGGATTCATCATAATCAATTACTGTACCCACCGGATTTTTAAGTCCCATTATTTTAACTGCAGCTTCATTTATCAAAACCTTGTTAGAATCACCTGAAAATTCAACACTAAATTCTCTTCCTGCTATCATTTTTGTACCAGTAGTGGCTATAAAATCGTATCCTATCCCTCTTTGGTTAAACAATACTTTTTCATTGGGATTTTTGCCATTCCAATTAATAGCAGATGTATTGTTGCCACCTTCATCAATATTCATACTGAGTAACGAAACATTTTGGGCGGCACCTGATTTGATTAGCTGCGTTTTTAATAAGTCGATTTTTTTTGAACTCATTAAATTACCCATAGCTGCCATCTGTATCAGGTTACCTTGATTATAACCTATTGGTTTATTTTTAATGTAATTCAATTGCTGATAGATAACCACAGTGCAAACAATTAAGCTTGCTGCAAATACAAATTGAGATACCACTAGTACCTTTCTTATTGAGATAGCTGAGCCAGCTCTGAAGCTGAAGCCCTTAAGCACTTTTACAGGTTCAAAAGACGACAGATAAAATGCAGGATAACTACCAGCCAGTAATCCGGTAAATAAAATTAATCCAATTAATACAGCCCAATACCTCCAGTCGTTGTATTGAATAATCAGGTTAATATTTAGCAAAGTGTTAAAGTAGGGCAGGCTAATTTCAACCAGGGTAAAGGCAACAACAGTTCCGATTAAAGAGAGTAAAGTACTTTCGAGGATAAACTGAGCTATTAATGATTTTCTACTGGACCCAATCGCTTTGCGAACGCCGACTTCTTTTGCTCTTTTCTCAGATCGGGCGGTAGAAAGATTCATAAAGTTTACACAAGCAATGAGGAGAATACAAATAGCCAGCATAAAGAAAATCTTCAGCTGTCCTATTTTTCCACCTACAGTTACACCATTTTCAAATTCATCGTACAGGTGCCATTTCGATAAAGGATGTAAAAACAATTCGTTAGTATTCGATTTACCATCATGGGTTTTATAAATAGTTTTAACCTCGGCATTTACCTTATCCAACAAATTACTATTTTGCAATTGCACCAGGGTTAAACAGAAATTACTCCCCCATCCCTGTTTCGCTACCCATTCGTTCTTTTTTTCATTTAATCTCCAGGGCATGATATAATCGAATCTGATGCTACTATTCGCAGGTAAATCGGCAATTACTGCTTCAACTTTTAATCCGTCTTTATTATCCAGCTTTACAATTTTACCTACAGGATTTTCGTTTGCAAATAATTTTCTGGATAATGATTGAGTTAAAATAACGCTGTTAATATCCTTAAGTGGTGATACAGCATTACCACTTAAAAATTTATAATCCAATATTTTCAGGAAAGACGGATCGGCAAACAAACCTCTATTTTTGATCTTTATATCTTTATAGCTAATTAATTGCTCAAATGGGTAAGTAGATCTGGCTGCGTTTACAATACCTGCATATTTTTCTTTAAGCTCTGGTGCCAGTAAACCAGGGGTCCAGGCCCAGCTGTGTACTTTATTATTGGCTTTCATATTGGTATGGGCAACATAGGTTGTGCTGTAATTCTTAAATTGCTTATCAAATCCAAACTCGTAGGATATATACAATAATAGAAGCATACAACTGGCTAACCCTAAAGCTAAGCCACCAATATTTATTAAAGAAAATCCCTTGTTTCTCCAAAGGTTCCGCAAAGCGATTTTTAAGTTAAGTCTAAACATATTATTGAGGTTTAGCGTAAAGCGTTTGGCGGTTAGCGGTAAATCAACGCTGATCGCCAAACGCTAAGCGCATGGCTTATTCATATTTAAGTGCATCAATAGGGTTTGCTTTCGCTACTTTAACCGATTGCACACTTACGGTAAGTATTGCTATAATAACCGATAGGCTTATGGCCACAATAAATGGCAGTGCAGAAACCGAAATGCGGTATTCGTAACCCGAAAGCCATTTATTGATAATAATATAAGCCAACGGAAATGCGATCAGGTTTGCAATGGCAACCAGTTTGATAAAATCTTTGTTCAATAACGTGAGGATGTTGGCTGTGCTAGCGCCTAAAACTTTACGGATGCTGATTTCTTTTTTGCGTTGCTCGGCCATGAAAAGCGCTAATCCCAACAAGCCTAAGCAAGAAATGAAGATAGCAAAACCACCGAACCAATTTGAAAGTGTGCCCAAAAGTTTTTCATTTTGAAATTTTACTTCAAAAGACTCGTCAACAAATTTTCTGTCAACAGGAAAGTTAGGTTCAATGCGCTTAACTATATTATCTATATCAGAAAGTGATGAACTAATATTTTTTGTAGTGTTTAATCTAACCAGAATCACTTCCAATCCATCTTTAATACCAGCATAGAAAATCATCGGTGCCACTTTCTGATATGCCGATTCCATCACAAAATCTTTAACCACACCAACTACTGTATTATCAGATGTACCCCATTTAACAATTTTTCCAATAGGATCTTTAAACCCAATCATTTTTACTGCTGCTTCATTAAGCAATACACTATTTGTATCATTAGGGAATTGGGCAGAAAATTCTCTACCAGATATCAATTCAGTTCCAATGGTTCTTGTAAAATCAGTCCCTATAGCCCCGAAATTAAACAGGGATTTTTCTTTTGGATTTTTACCCTGCCAGGTAATATCTGATGTATTATTTCCTCCCTCACTAATGTCCATACTAAAGGTAGATACACTTGCTGCAGCACCGGATTTTAATAGTTCTTCTTTAAGCAGTGCTGCTTTTTTGGGGTCTTTTAAATTTCCTTGTACGGCTATCTGTATAAGGTTTCCTTTATCATATCCGATTGGCTTATTTTTAATATAGCTTAATTGTTGATAAATAACTATGGTACAAATAATTAGACATACCGCAAAAATAAACTGAAAAACAACCAATATTTTACGGATAGAAACAGATGAGCCAACTTTTGCACTAAACCCTTTAATTACTTTTACCGGTTCAAAAGATGAGAGATAAATTGCGGGGTAGCTGCCGGCTAATAATCCCGTAAAAGTGATTAACACCAAAAGCCCAAACCAAAACTTCCAGTTCTGGTATTCTATAACCAGGTTTATACCTAATAAATTGTTAAAATAAGGTAGGCTTATTTCTGCAAGTACAAATGCAAGTATGGTACCTATCAACGTAAGCAAAACCGACTCAAGCATAAACTGGCCAATTAATGATTTTCTGGATGAACCGATTGCTTTGCGGACACCTACTTCCTTTGCTCTTTTCTCTGAACGGGCAGTTGAAAGGTTCATAAAATTAACGCAGGCGATTAATAAGATACAAAATGCCAGCATCAGGAATATTTTTAACTGATCTATTTTCCCGCCAATTGATTTACCATTTGCAAATTCCCCATATAAATGCCACTTAGCAAAAGGATGCAAAAATCCCTCATTAGTTACATCTTTATCATTTCTTTGATAAATATATCTTATAGCGGCATTGGCTTCAGCTAATTGGTCCGGGTTCTGTAATTGTACCAAGGTTAAACATATATTATTTCCGAAAGGAGAATTTTTCACCCAAGGTTCTCTTTTTTCGTACAATGCCCATGACATTAAATAATCAAATTTGACACTGCTGTTTGCCGGAACATCTTCAATTACCGCTTCTACATTTAAGAGATCATTGTTATCCAGCTTTACCACTTTATTAATGGGATCTTCCCCACCAAATAATTTTTCTGCCAGTGTTTTTGTTAAAATAACAGAATTGAGTCCTTCTAAGGGTTGTTTAGGCTGGCCACTTATAAATTTATAGTCAAGAATTTTAAGAAAATCAGCACCTACAAAAACACCCTTAGCCCTTAGCTTTCTGGCATCATGTTCAATTAATAGTGGATGAGGATAACTTGATTGCGCAGCATAAACAACTCCAGGTATTTTCTCTTTTACCTGATCAGCCATTTTTCCTGGCGTCCAGGCCCAGCTAAAAGTTTTACCATTTGCAATCGAGTTATTATAAACAACATAAGTTTTATCATAATCTGTAAATTGTTTATCGTAACCATATTCATAAGCTACATATAACAACAAAACCATGCAACTGGCTAAGCCAATGGCTAATCCACCTAAGTTTATTAAGGTAAATCCTTTATTCCTCCAGAGGTTGCGTAGTGCAATTTTTAGGTTTAATCTGAACATGGTAGTATCAAGTATTTAGTATCAGGTATCGAGACATGAGCTTTCAGCCTTGGTCTTTAAGCTTTTAGCTGTTATTCGTATTTAAGCGCATCAATAGGGTTAGCCTTGGCCACTTTAACCGATTGCAAACTCACCGTTAAAACTGCAATTACAAGGGAAATCAGGATTGCCAGCAAAAAGGGTAGAAATGAGATGGCAATACGGTACTCAAAACCTGAAAGCCATTTATTGATAATAATATAGGCTAAAGGAAATGCGATCATATTTGCAATGGCTACCAGTTTTATAAAATCTTTATTTAGCAATACGAGGATATTGCCTGTGCTGGCACCCAAAACCTTACGGATACTGATTTCCTTTTTACGTTGCTCTGCCATAAAAAGCGCTAAGCCCAATAAACCCAAACACGAGATAAATATTGCGAAACCACCAAACCAGTTTGAAAGTGAACCTAGAATTTTTTCATTTTTAAATTTCACTTCAAATGATTCGTTCACAAATTTGCGGTTAACAGGATAATTGGGTTCCATTTGCTTTACTATATCATCAATTTTAGCTAGTGATGAACTGATGTTTTGATTTGGATTTAGCCGCGCAATGATAACCCTCGCATCGTACTTTCCATTTGCCCTAAAAATCATTGGGGCCACCCTTTGGTAAACACTTTCTACCACGAAATCTTTTACAACACCAACTATAGTTAGCTTTTTATCACCCCAGAAAGTAATTACTTTGCCGATCGGATTTTTTAATTGCATCATTCGCACAGCCGCCTCATTTAACAATACGCTGGCTGTATCATTAGGAAATTTCGCAGAAAATTCCCTGCCACTAATCATCTTAGTGCCAATAGTTTCAACAAAATCATACCCTATTGTTCTATGGTTAAAAGAAATTTTCTCATTCGGATTTTTACCTTCCCAGTCTATACCCGTTGTATTATCTCCACCTTCTGTAAAATCTGTACTAAAAGAAGTAACATGAGTTGTTGCGCCAGCTGCTATAAGTTGTGTTTTAAGCAATTCTAACTTAGCTGCATCGTTCATTTTACCAACTACAGCTATCTGAATTAAATTGGATTGATCATAACCAATAGGCTTGTTTTTAACATAATTAAGTTGCTGATAAATTACTGCTGTGCAAATAATTAAACTTGCAGCAAAAACGAATTGGCCAACCACTAATACTTTCCTCACCGAAGTGGATGAATCTGATTTAAGGGTGAAACCTTTTAACACTTTTATCGGCTCGAAAGAAGATAAATAAAGCGCCGGATAACTACCTGCAATTAATCCGGTTAAAATCATTAGGCCCACTAATGTTAACCAAAACAGGCTGTTATGATAATCAATTGTTAGTTTAATATCTAACAGACTATTAAAATATGGCAAACTCACCTCAATTAAGATAAAGGCTAAAACGGTGGCAATAAATGTGATGAGCAGGGATTCTAAAAAAAACTGATTAATTAACGATTTACGTGTTGATCCGATTGCTTTACGAACACCAACTTCTTTTGCCCTGCGCTCTGAACGTGCTGTAGATAAATTCATAAAATTTACACAGGCAATTAACAAGATACAAAAGGCCAGCAATAAGAATATTTTAAGCTGATCTATTTTTCCACCTACGGATTTACCGTTAACAAAATCATCGTATAAGTGCCATTTGGTTAAAGGATGCAGTAAAGCTACGGCCGTATTATCTTTCTGATTGCGTTTGTAAATACCATGCATCAAATCATTTGCAGCAGTAAAAAAATTATTATCCTTTAATTGAACAAGTGTTAAACACATATTATTTCCCCAATTGCCTTCCTTCATCCAGGGTTCTCGTTTTTCGAACAATGTCCAAGGCATGATGCATTCAAAAGTTAAACTACTATTTGCTGGTGCATCTTCTATTACCGCTTCAACCTTTAATGCTTCCTGATTTTCCAGCTTTACCATTTTATTAATAGGATCTTCACTTCCAAATAATTTTGTTGCGAAAGACTTAGTCAGAATAATGGTGTTTACATTTTTTAAAACTGTGGCCGCATTACCTTCAAGAAATTTATAGTCCAATATTCTAATAAAATTTTGGTCGGCAAATATTGCACTGCTATTTATTTTATTATCACCAACGGTAATGAGTTGTTTTCTCGGATAAGTAGTGTGAGTGGCATACTTAACGCCAGGGATTTTTTCCTGCACTTCTTTAGCCATCACATTGGGTGTCCACGCCCAGCTAAAAGTTTTACCACTTGCCTCCATGTTTTGATAAACTACATACGTCTTATCGTGATTGGAGAATTGTTTATCATAACTCCACTCGTAGGCAACATAAAGTAACAAAACCATACAACTGGCTAAGCCAATGGCTAAGCCCCCGATGTTAATCAAAGAGAAACCCTTGTTTTTCCAGAGGTTACGTAAGGCTATTTTAAAGTTTAATTTGAACATATTGTTATTGTTTGGAGATAGGTGGTCAGCGTGTGGCGTTCAAAATGCCTATCTGGTGTTTTTTACTATTTCGCCTTCCCAAATCTTCCCATCCAGGAAGATTTTTGGGCAGACTTATTATTAACTAAACTAAAATCTTTTTTGGTACAGGCTGCAGATTTAAGGTGTGATTTAACCATACGCCTTAAACCTTTTACCCTAAGCCTCTATATGAGTTCTTCATTCCTGCTTTTATTGATCTTCTCCGATATTACATGTCCATCTTTCAGGTTGATGATTCTGTTCGAAAAACTGGCATCATGACTAGAGTGGGTAACCATCACGATAGTAGTTCCGGTTTCATTTAGTTCGCAAAGCAACTCCATTACTTCGTTACCATGCGAGCTATCCAGATTTCCGGTCGGCTCATCGGCCAGAACCAGTTTTGGTTTGGTTACCAAAGCCCTTGCTACTGCTACACGCTGCTGCTGTCCACCCGATAATTGTTGCGGAAAATGACCACTGCGGTTTACAATATTCATTCTTTCGATAATTTCGTTCACCAATTTCTTGCGTTCTGCGGCAGGAATTTTATTATAAATTAAGGGCAGTTCGATGTTTTCGAAAACCGTTAATTCATCAATCAGATTGAAATTCTGAAAAACGAATCCCATATTTCTTTTACGGAAATTTGAACGTTCTCTATCATTAAGCGTTAAAAGTTCTGTATCGATAAATTTGTAGCTTCCACTTTCAGGCTTATCCAATAAACCCATTACATTTAACAGGGTAGATTTTCCGCAGCCTGATGGGCCCATGATGGAAACAAATTCGCCTGCTGCCACGTTAAGGTTAATTCCGTTAAGTGCAGTAGTTTCTACTTCTTCTGTTTTGTAAACTTTTTCCAGATTTTCTATTTTAATCATAGCTTTTTAGTATCAAGTATATAGTACCAGGTATCGAGACCCGATTATATTGTTAATTTATTGTCTATTTGGTTAATTGACGCTAAATGTCTAACGCTAACCCTATTTATTAATCTCCACCTGATCGTACTGGTTAAACTGATCGTAAGATGAAGTAATTACTTCGTCGCCCTTTTGCAAACCGTCCAATATTTCATAGTACAGATAGTTTTTACGCCCTATTTTAACATTTTTCTTGGTGGCTTTACCATTGTTTACTACAAATACCCAAGAGCCGCCTGTACTCTGGAAAAACTGTCCTTGCGCCAGAAGTAATGATTTGCTGTTATCCGATAAGGTCAATTTGGTCTGTAATGATAATCCACGACGTAAACCTTCGGGTGCTGCGCCCTTAAATACCATTTCTACCTGAAACTGCCCTGCAGTAACCTCAGGAATTACTTTACTTACTGTTAAGTTATAAGTTTTACCATTAAATTCACAACTTGCGGTTTGTCCTTCTTTTACCCGATTGATGTAATATTCATCAACTCCTGCCTGAAGTTTATAACCTTGCAACACGTCGATCTTTCCGATCATTTCGTTAGAATTATATGATTTACCAATTACCGGATCGTAAGATGACAATTTACCAGATACCGGAGCTTTGATCGTCATATTTTCGATGTTTTTACGGATCATTTCCAAACTTTCGTTCATCTGCCCCATCGATTGATCAATCTGGGCCAGCTGCATTTTTCTACTCTGGTTTTCCTGCTTAACTGCCTGACGCACAATTTTAAGCTTGCCCTGGTAATATTCAAAATCCTGACTCGATTTGTTAAATTCTTGTAGCGTAATTACTTTTTTGGCGAAAAGTGAACTATCTAATCTATATTGACGGGTTGCTGTTCTCAAGCTATTTTCTACATCTAAAACATCCTGATTTAATACCCTTTGATTTTGCTCCAGATCCAACCGCGATTTCCGCAACTGATTAATCTGCTCGGTTGCTGCTGTCTGACTTGAGGTATAACTCAACATGGCATTTGAGTTGGAAATTCTTAATAATGGCGTTCCTTTCACAACCGAAGCCCCATTCTCAGTAAAAATTTCAGCAACCGTTCCTCCTTCTGAGGAACTTACAATTACCGAAGTTAAAGGCACTACACTGGCATTTAATAGCACCACATCTTCAAAATCGCCATATTCTACTTTACTGATGGTTAATTTATCGGCATCTGCACTGTAAACTTTTTTGAGGGACAAAGTATAGCCATAAATTACAACTGCCACAAAAGCAATTGCTCCACCTATAATTAACAGGGTTTTAGTGCTAAATCTTTTTTTCTCTATTTTCTTATCCATGTGTTCGGTTGTACTGTTCGATTTCCCTTATGCCAAGCTTGTGCCAAAACCTAAAAACATATTTAAAACACTAGCAATCAATAATTTAAAAGTTTTTATTATTTTTATATGTTCATTATCGAACAGTTGATGTGCGGGAGCGGACAGTTTTATTACTTTAGCGCATCAAATTTAAATTTATGTTAGACGCCACAGTTTTAATTATCGATGACGACGACGATATCCTGCTTAGTGCCCGTTTGTTTTTAAAACAGCAGGTTAAGCAGGTAATTACCTGTAAATCGCCTAAGGAGATCAATGTTTTATTGAGCAAAAATGAAGTAGATATCATCCTGCTTGATATGAACTATCAAAAAGGTGCGAGTGACGGTCGTGAGGGATTATATTGGCTCGAACACATTTTATCCATTGATAAAGATTATGTAGTCATTTTAATGACAGCCTTTGGAAATGTTGAACTGGCCGTTAAGGCAATTAAAAAAGGTGCGACTGATTTTATTTTAAAGCCCTGGGAAAATGAAAAACTTTTCGCCACCATTTCTGCGGCCTCAAAACTACGGGAATCGACCAGAAAAGTTAAAAAACTGGAAAAAATACATTCTTCCTTGCAAAAAGACCTGACCCGTGGTTTTGAAAATATCGTTGGTCAGGCTGATAGCATTAAACACCTACAGGCCACTTTGGTTAAAGTTGCACCTACTGATGCAAATGTATTAATCTTAGGAGAAAATGGTACGGGAAAACAGGTTTTTGCTTATGAAATCCACGGAAACTCGCAGCGCAAAAATCAGGTTTTTATGCATGTTGATTTGGGGTCCTTGAACGAAAATTTGTTCGAAAGTGAGCTTTTCGGTTATGCCAAAGGTGCTTTTACCGATGCAAAAGAAGATAAACCCGGACGGTTCGAACTGGCAGATGGAGGAACAATTTTTTTAGACGAGATTGGAAATTTAACGCTACCGCTTCAGGCCAAATTATTAAGCGTTTTACAGAACCGTACGGTTACCCGTTTGGGCGAAAGCAAAGAACGTAAAGTAAATGTACGCTTAATCACTGCCACCAACATGCCACTAAACGAAATGGTAGCAAAAAACACGTTTCGGCAAGATTTACTTTTCCGTATCAACACTGTTGAACTCTTATTGCCACCATTACGGAAACGTGGAACCGATATTTTACTGTTGGCGAATCATTTTATGCAGGTTTTCAGTTCAAAATATCACAAAGAAATCCGTAAATTAAGTCATAAAACAGAAGATGTACTTTTAAATTATAAATGGCCGGGCAATGTGCGCGAATTGCAGCATGTTTTAGAACGTGCAGTAATTATGAGCGACGGAAACGAAATTTCTGAAGATGATTTACAGTTGAGTCCGCAGCGTTTTGCACAGAACAATTCAATGCCCGACGAAATGGCACTCGAGGATATGGAAAAAATGATGGTGCAAAAAGCCATTGATAAACACAAAGGAAACATATCAAGAGCTGCAGCCGAATTGGGTTTAACCCGCGCAGCACTGTATAGAAGAATTGAGAAATTTGGAATCTAAGCTGAAAGCTAAAAGACCAAAGCTTAAAGCTTTAGTCTTTTAGCTTTGGTCTTTTAGCTTTAAAAACATGTTTTACCAACGTTTTACCTTCCGTTTAATATTCCGCCTGCTGATTATCAATTTACTCGGCTATCTCCTGTTTTACCTGATTAAAAATACTCAACTCTGGTTTACTATAATAGGAGTTGCAATGATTTTTTTGGGTACTATTATTTCACTTTACTATTATATCAATCAGATTCGATCGGATATTAACCGTTTTATCTTAGCTGTTAAAACGAGAGATCATACCTTGAACTTTAAAAATAAAGTAACGAGGGGAAGCTTTCCTGAATTATACGAATCGTTTAGTGATATTTTACAGGTGCACAAGCAGATCAGATTAGAACAGGAAGCCATGTTTCAACTGATTAAAACCATTTTAGAACAGGTTCCGGTTGGTGTAATCGTAGTGAACAATACAAAAGAAGAAAAAGATGAGGAAATTGCCTTTTTCAACCAGGCTGCGTCAAACCTTTTGGGTGTACCCGCTTATAAGTACTGGCACCGGTTGAAACAGCATCTCCCGGCATTTGGAACAGAAATAGAGCAGATTTTAACGGGCGGAAAGCGGTTTTTGGAACTAAAAATCCAGGATAAACTGATCCAGTTATCAACAGAGGTAATCCCCTTAAACCTTTACGGGAAAAACTATACCATTATCAGCTTTCAAAACATTAAAGATGAAATTGAACAAAAAGAAACAGAAGCATGGAATAGATTAATTGGCGTAATTTCTCATGAAATTTTAAATTCGATTACCCCAATCAGTTCATTATCTGATACCATTAACAAAATGGTAACCGATAAGAAAATACTTACTGAAGATGAAATGGACGATTTAAAAACAGCCTTACAAACCATACAGAGACGATCTTCGGGTTTATTGGATTTTGTGAAAGACTATCGATTGATTGCAGAATTACCAACGCCTAACCTCGAATCACATACCATCGGCGAGATTTTAAAACACATTAAAATATTAATGCAACCATTTGCCAGGGTAAAAAATGTGGTCTTGGAAGTAGAACAAACTTCCTCAAAAATTACGGTCCAGCTTGATTTGAAATTAGTGGAACAAGTGCTGATCAACCTGATTACTAACAGCATTTATGCTGTAGAAAATAGTACACATCCACAAATCAACGTGAATTATCGCTTAGAAAACACTAAACTGTATATTGATGTAACCGATAATGGAAAAGGTATTGATGCCGGTGATCTGGAAAAAATATTTGTTCCGTTTTACACCACCAGGAAAAATGGATCGGGCATCGGACTAACGATCAGTCGCAACATTATGAAGATGCATAGAGGCAGTATCGAAGTAATTTCTACTCCTGAAAGTGGTACCACTTTTTCATTGGTGTTTAACTATGTTTAATCATTTGAATGTTTTTTTGACCTAAAAATTCAAACAAAACCAATTTGATATGCTTTTAATGATATAGATACATCAAATACAAGCATGAAGACAGTTATAATATCGAACAGACTACCCGTTAAAATCATCGAAGAGAACGACGAATACACGTTTATTCCCAGCGAAGGTGGCCTTGCTACCGGGCTTGGCGACGTGTACAAATCAGGCAACTCCATCTGGATCGGATGGCCAGGAATCGAGGTTCCGGAAGAACGTCAGGAAGAAGTTACACAAAAACTTGCTGAATTAAATCTATATCCGGTTTTCCTCACTCAAAACGAAATCAATTTATATTACGAAGGCTTTTCAAATGAAGTATTATGGCCGGTATTTCATTATCTGGTTACTTACGCACATTACGAACAAAGTTATTGGGACTGCTACCAATCTGTTAATGAGAAATTTGCAAAAAGTGCCATGCAGGTATTGGGCAGAAAAGATAAAATCTGGATTCAAGACTATCAATTGCTCCTTCTACCTGGAATTTTAAGAGAAAAACTTCCTAATGCTACCATCGGTTTTTTCCAGCATATCCCCTTTCCATCATACGAAATATTCAGGTTAATCCCCTGGCGGGAAGAACTTTTAAATGGACTTATAGGTGCTGATTTAATCGGTTTCCATACTTTTGATGATGTTCGCCACTTTATTAGCACGGCAACACGCCTACTCCCCGTAAATTCATCATCAAACGTACTCAATAGCAACGAAAGGCAGATTGTGGTAGAAGCTTTCCCGATGGGAATTGATTATGATAAATTTTCGAGCTTAACTGCTACCGAAAAGGTAAAAAAAGAAATTGATTATTTCAGGACCGGAAAAGAAGAGATGAAAATAATCCTTTCTATCGACCGCCTGGATTATAGCAAAGGTATTTTAGAAAGGTTAAAAGCTTTAGAACTTTTGCTTCAGGTCCATCCCGAGTATATAGGGAAAATAGAACTTTTTATGATCGTGGTACCCTCTCGTGATACAGTACCTCAGTACAGTGAGTTAAGAGATCAGATTGATCAGTTTGTAGGTAATTTAAATGCACGTTACCGCTCTATTAATTGGATTCCGGTGAATTATTTTTACCGTTCCTTCCCTATTGAGGTATTATCGGCACTTTACGCCTCCGCAGATATCTGTTTGGTTACGCCAATGCGTGATGGCATGAACCTGGTAAGCAAGGAATACATTGCCAGTAGGAACAATAATGACGGTGTGCTTATATTAAGTGAAATGGCCGGTGCTTCTAAAGAATTAACCGATGCCGTAATAGTTAATCCGAACAACCTTGGCGACATTATGGAAGCCATTGTAACTGCATTAAAAATGCCTTTGGATGAGCAACAGCAACGCATGATAGCCATGCGGGTAATTGTAGAAAAATTCAATGTGAAACATTGGGTAAACAATTTTATTTTAAGATTAAACGAAGTGAAAGATTCTCAAAAATCGTTACTAACGAAACATGCGGTAAATACCATTAATGAAGTAATTGCTGCAAAATATGCCAAAACAACCGATCGGGTACTGTTTTTGGATTATGATGGTACACTGGTAGATTTTACCGGAAATATTGATGATGCCTCTCCAGATGATGAACTTTACGATTTAATAGAAAACCTAACCATTGATAACGCCAACAAAGTGGTGATTATAAGCGGAAGAAGAAATGAAACCCTGGAACAGTGGTTTGGGCATTTAAAGGTAGACCTGATTGCAGAGCATGGAGCCTGGCAAAAATCGTACGGAGATAAATGGAACAGCCTGCCATTACTTACCGACCAATGGAAACAGGAAATAAAGACTTTATTAGAAACCTACACAGACCGCACCCCAGGATCGTTTATTGAAGAAAAAAGTTATTCCTTAGTTTGGCACTACCGAAAAGCAGAAGAAGGGTTAGGCGATTTAAGGGCGAATGAAATTATCAGCCACATGAAAATACTTGCTGCAGATAAAGGCTTGCAATTGATGCCGGGCAATAAGGTAATTGAGTTTAAAAACATGGAGGTTAACAAAGGCAAAGCAGCCTTAAATTGGCTTTACGATAAGAAACCAGATTTTATTTTGGCACTTGGCGATGACCATACCGATGAAGATATTTTCAGGGTATTACCAGATGATGCTTTTACCATAAAAGTTGGCAACAATATCTCTGAAGCGAAGTACTATTTAAACGATTTTAAGGAAGTAAGAAAGTTGCTTTGGAGTTTGGTGAAGGAAGAATTTGTGGAGCGGGGTTAAGAAGTATATCGTCATTTCGAGCGGAGTGCAACGTAGTCGAGAACCACGGAGTGCTCAGCGAAGCTAAATCTGTTGAGATAGATCTATCCATTGCACTGCGTTCCAGTCGAGATGACGACACTTTTATTGAAATCTAACTCCAAGGTCTGTGTCCCCACAGACCTTTTTCATCTCATAAGGTTAAAAATAAATCCCGCAGATGCAATATGATTTTCGCAGATTATTGGCCCTCGAAAATCTCTTATCTGCGGTACAATAAATTATAATAGCTTTGACAACTTTAATATGCGTTGCGCGTGTTAAAGCTGTCAAAGCTTTTTGTTGGTCTGGATTTGCAATCCAGACCTTCTAATTGTGGATTTGCAATCCACATATTACAAAAATATCGGCCTGTCCAGTTTAATAGCAATACGGTAAGCCGCATTCATTAAACCTACATGGCTATAAGCTTGTGGGAAATTTCCCCACTGACTACCTGTTTTAGCATCAACATCTTCGCTAAATAACAGTAGATGGTTACAATATTTAATGATGTTTTCAAATTCCTTAATCGCTTCATCAGTACGTCCAACGCAAGCCAACGCTTCCACATACCAGAAAGCGCAGATTAAAAATGTTGTTTTCGGCTTCCCGAAATCATCAGCATGCAAGTATCTGTAAAATAGTCCGTCCTCCGTTTTCAATTCTTTTTCCAAAGCAATTAAATGATCCTTTGCCCGATCTGAAGCCGGATCAAGATAGTTCATCATAATCAATTGTAAAGTACTCGCATCTAAATGTGGACTTCCAACGGCATTAGTATAAACCTTTCTTTGCGGATCATAACAAGCTTCAATGTGTGCCGCAGCTTTGTCGATTAAAACCTTTGCCCGTTTTTCAAAATCTTCATTTCCTATAGTTTTAGCCATTTTTAAAGCCGCCTGCGCTCCTGCCCATTGAAATAAGTTACTGTAACAATGTACATTGGCAATATTTCTGAATTCCCAAATTCCGGCATCCTTTTCGTCAATGGTGCGTTCAATTTTAGAGAGTACACTTTCAATCCACTTTACCGAATCGCTTCGTTCAGAAAAAACAAAACGGTGATCGGTATAAAGTGGTAACATTGAAATTAAAACCTGTCCATAAATATCATTTTGAATATGTTCGTAAGCCTGGTTTCCTATCCTGATGGGTTGTTCGCCTTTGTAGCCTTCTAAATGACTTAGCGTATGCTCCGTAATTTGCCTTTCTCCTGCAATGCCATACAAAGGTTGGTAGCGTGTATCTTCCGCGTGAGAAATATCAGAAAGGTAATTAAAATACTTCTCCATTTCTTCAAAATGACCGATATGGTTGAGCGAAGTTAATACATAATGTGAATCTCTTAACCAGCAATAGCGGTAATCCCAGTTTCTGGTACTCCCAGGTGATTCTGGTAAACTGGTTGTACTTGCGGCTATTATTGCTCCGGTGTCTTCGTATTGGTGAATTTTTAAAACCAAGGCTGATCGGATAACAAAGGGCTGGTAAAAACCCGCTATTGAAGAGTGTTTAATCCATAAGCGCCAATAAGAAACGGTTTCACGAAGAAAATTTTCGGCCGTACTCACTACAGGTGCTTCAAGGTTTTGTCCATAAGTCATAACGAGGTATTTTGCCTCATTTAGTACAAATGCCTTTTCATCGATGATATAGGTAAGCGACACATTGGTGCTTAAACGAATATTTTCATCACAGCCCAGATAATCAATGTGATTACTGCCCCGGCTCGATTTCATTTTACCTTTTCCGTAGTCACAAACCGGTTCGCATTTTATGGTAATGCGTGGATTACCCTCCAAAGGTTCGATCTTTCTGATCAACATTAGTGGTTTAAAATAGCGATCGTATAGGCGAAAACGTGGTGCAAAATCTGTAATCCGGTATTTCCCGTCTTCGGCGGTAATCTCTGTTCTTAAAACATTGGTATTTTCGATATAATATTGGTCAGAAGTGAATTCACCCTGTGGTAAAATCGAAAACTCCCCTCCTTTTTTCTCGTCCAATAAACTCCCAAAAACAAACGGACTATCGAAACGTGGCCAGCAAAGCCATGAGATATCAGTATTTTTATTTACGTGTGCAATGAAAGCGCAATTTCCTATAATTCCTGTTTGATAAAGGTGCTGTTCGGCCATAGACTATATTTTTTGTTTATTTACTAACAAGCTTATTGGGAAAATGTTGGGTAAAGATTAAAAAAGAGGCTGTATGATAAATTGTATTCACTTCGTTTTGTCATGTTGAGCCTGTCGAAACGCCTTGTAAGACATCTAAAACAGGCCCTTCGATAGGCTCAGAATGACAATTCTATATTATGATACAAGATTCCAGAAAGAAAATTCTGGTTACATTTTGAAATGTATGGTTCTGTGTTAATGGCGGCCAGCGATAGCAGGTTTAATTGGGAAAAACTTCAGAAGTTTAAAAGGGGCACTAACTCGGGCCAAATCGGAAGTTGGGTGCAGATACACCATAATTCCGCGTTAGGGATTGTAAGGGTTCAGTGCCGATTAAGCATCTGTTTTTATTTAATTACGGTATGCTTGCTTGTTTCACAGGTCTTCATCGGTACCGGAGCGAAGCGCAGCCCTGAAAAGCCCGACCTTTTCCAGTATTTCACGGGATTGGGGAACGCCCAAATCAGTTACTGGTTTATATTCGCAATTCCCTTAATTGTGATTATGTTTTAAAACCTTAGAGGTTTGATAAAAGATTCTTCGCTGCGCTCAGTATGACAATCAGGCAATAAAAAAGCCAGCCCCGAAAAATCGGGGCTGGCCTAATTTATGAGTTATGATTATCTTAAATTACCGTTCCACTAGGTACTACTGCACCTTTCTTGATCACAACAATACCATCTTTAACAGCATAAAGTTCAAAGTCGCCGTCTTCTAAATGGTCTCCACCATTAATTTTAACATCATTTCCTATGCGACAGTTTTTATCGATAATTGCATTGTTGATATGACAACGATCTCCGATACCAATTAATGAATTCCCTTTATTGGTTTCTTCCTGAATTTCTTCAAGCGTTTGATAGCGATCGCTTCCCATAATATAAGCATTGGTAACTACCGTGTCCTTTCCGATTCTCGACCTGATCCCTAAAACGGCATGCTCTACCCTGCTGGCCTGAACAATGCAGCCTTCTGCAATAATGGTTTTATCTAAGGTAGTACCCGAAATTTTTGATGGTGGTAACATTCTCGCCCTGGTAAAAATAGCATGGTTGCTATCGAACATATTAAATTTAGGTATTTCATCTGTCAGTCCTAAATTGGCCTCAAAGAAAGATGAAATATTTCCAATATCGGTCCAATAACCTTCGTACTGATAGCTTAAAACCCTGCTCTGAGAAATCGCTCTTGGCAAAATCTCTTTACCGAAATCTTTTTCCTCTTCATTCTCATTTAAAATATTGATCAGGTACTCGCGGTTGAAAACATAAATACCCATCGAAGCTAAGAAGTTCCGTCCTTCGCCCTGCATTTCTTGTCCGGTATCCGAAACCCATTCCTCTAAACCCGTTTTAGGCTTTTCAATAAAAGAGGTAATCATGTTTTCCTCATCGGCCTTTAAAATACCAAAATCTGTCGCATCTTTTGCCGTTACCGGAATAGTGGCAATGGTAACTTCAGCATTGGCTTCGATATGTTTTTCGATCATATCTTTAAAGTCCATCTGGTACAATTGATCGCCGGATAAAATTAAGATGTAATCGAATTCGTGCGAAACAATGTGATGCATACACTGACGAACGGCATCTGCTGTACCCTGGAACCAACCTGAGTTTTGTACAGTTTGTTCAGCAGCCAAAATATCAACAAAGGCCGTACTGAAATGGCTAAAGTGATAGGTGTTTTTAATGTGTTTATTTAGCGATGCTGAATTAAACTGGGTTAACACAAACATTCGGTGAATACCGGAATTTAAGCAATTTGAAATCGGAATATCTACCAATCGGTATTTACCAGCAATTGGAACTGCCGGTTTAGAACGTGTTTGTGTTAGTGGCGATAATCTAGAGCCCTGGCCACCGCCAAGGATAACGCCTAAAACTTTGTCAGTCATGTTTAAGCTTATTTTAATATTTGGTATAATTCTATATAATTTAATGCTGCGTTATCCCACGAATGGTCTATCTTCATCATCGTTTTTCTAACTGCTTTAAAAGCTTTTTTATCATGATACAATTCAACAGCACGGTTTATGGCGTGGGTAACATCCCAAATACTGGTCTGATCATGGCAAATCCCAAAGCCGTTATCACCTATATCTGTTACCGTATCTTTCAATCCGCCTATCCGGCGCACAATCGGAACAGTTCCATACCTTAATGCATAAAGCTGATTTAAACCACAAGGCTCTACCCTCGATGGCATGATCAGAAAATCTGCACCAGCATACATCTCATGCGAAACTTGCTCATTATAACCAATATAGGCATTATATTTACCTGTAAAAATGTCTTTCAATTGATTTAACCGGCCTTCCACCCAATCATCACCTGATCCCAATACCAGAATATTTATATTGTCGCCATGCTGTTGTAAAGCTGTATAAAAAATATCAGGCAATAAATCTGCACCTTTTTCATCAACTAATCTACCAATAAAAGTAAACAGTGGCTTAGAAGGATCTAATTGAAAAACATCACAGAGTGCTGTTTTGTTTGCCAATTTCCCTGATTCAACTGTTTTTAAATTGTAACCTTTGCTCAGCATCGGATCTGTTGCAGGATTCCAAACCTCGCTGTCGATTCCATTTAAGATGCCTACCGATTTCCAGCGCTCCTGCCTTAACAAACTTTCTAATCCACGGGCATTATTCATCATCTCATCCAGGTAACTTGGCGATACCGTGGTTACTTTCCATGCACATTTAATGGCCGATGCTAAAGGGTTAATCGCATCATCCCAGCCCAACAAACCGCCTTTCCATAAATCGAAAGCTGGTAAATAATAAAGTTTTTCCCATCCAAACTGTCCCTGATATTGTGCATTATGAATGGTCAAAACTGTTGGAACATTACTAATTGGCTTATATTTTATGGAGTTGGCAACCATAAACGGCACTAAACCAGTATGGTGATCATGACAATGAATCACATCCGGACGGTGCTCCCATTGTACAATCCAATCGAGGGTGGCAATCTGAAAGGCAACAAACCTTTCCGTATCATCGCTGTAACCATAAACATTAGGGCGGTCTGTTAAACCCTGGATATGGATCACGTATAAATCAAAGCCTAATTTATTGGTTTTTTCTTTTAAGATGCGGTACTGAAAGTGGTGATTACCGTAATTTGCCCATGCATCATAAGTTACTTCGAACTCGCTTTCGCGTATAAATTTGGTATCGTATGCAGGCACAACCACTTTGGCAATATGGCCCAGTTTATTCTGATATTTTGGTAAAGCCCCTACCACATCGGCCAAACCGCCAACTTTTGCAACAGGGTAACACTCGGCGCTTATATGTATAATTTCCATCAACTATTTGGTGTAGATAACCCAAGTAAGTTACTAATTGTTTTGAGCTTTGCAAATAATGTAAATTATAATTTTAGTTGATTATTTTAAACGAAAAATCATCATCTCGACTAAAGCAAAGCGGAATGGAGAGATAAAATTCAGGTATTTTTTTTATTAGAAAGTGAATGTTTGATTCTTTGTGGCGGCCTGTAGCCCTGCTTTACGCTATAAGTCCTCGCTGCGCTCCGGGCTTCCGCTCCAATCTGGCTTAAAAACAAAGTTGGTTCCTGTCAAACGTAGGAAACATAAATTTCAGCGATGATCATCTTAAATCTGCGGGACAATACGACCAATAGTTTCCTACTAATGTCGCAGATACACGCAGAGTTTGAAAATTAAAAAAACCGCTTAAATCCATAAGCGGTTTAACAACAAAACAAATATATTTTTTTGGTTTAAAAATAGCTAATATTCTTCGGCGATGATTTCGTAAAAATCGCGTATTGGCTGAAATTGAGGATGTAAGGATACTACATCTCCAAACACCAATAGTGCAGGTGCATCAATTTTTTTATCTTCAACAATTTCTGCAATAGTATCTACAATGCCAATAGCAATTTTTTCCTGTGGGGTAGATCCATTCTGGATGACGGCTACAGGCAACTGATTTTTATTTTCTGCCTGGAAAATTGCTGCGATTTCTTTTACTTTTTCAATTCCGTTTAAAACAACAATGGTTGCTTTGGTTTTTGCCGCAATGTATAAATCTTCAGAAATTTCTCCTTTGGCATTTGTTCCGGTTACTGCCCAGAAACTTTCACTAAGATCTTTATAAATCATCGGGATCTTTTGCAAACTCGGTGCGCCTGTTGCGCTCGAAATACCAGGAATAATCTCGGTTGGAATGCTGTACGATTCTGCAGCATCTATTTCCTCATATCCTTTTGCAAAGAAAAACGGATCGCCACTTTTTAAACGTACCACATGACCATAATTTAAAGCATAATCAATAATCAGCTTGTTTACTGCATCCTGAGAGAAAGATTCATCATCAGAACGTTTGCCCACATAAACTTTCGGAATACCATCTGGCGCATGACACAATAAAGCTTCGTTCACATTTGCATCATACAACACAACATCGGCTGTTTTTAATGCTTTAACACCTTTTAAACTAAATAAATCCGGATCGCCAGGACCAGCACCTATTAAAGTAATTTTGGGTTCAATGTTCGCTTTTTCTACTTTATTCAAAATCATAACAGAAAATTTATGCTCGTTATACGTTTGTTTAATTACACAAATATATAAAGTCTATGGGAATTGTAGTAATTTATTTTAAAATAATTTTACCTCTCATTCTGAACGCAGTGAAGAATCTCTTAACGATGAAATGCAGCAATTTAAAGATCCTTCACTGCGTTCAGGATGACAGCAAAGAAGAAAAAAACCCGCGTTTTCTGTGCTTCCGTGGCAAAAAAATATATGAGTACTTATTACAGTTCACTTCGGCAAAAGTAAACTTGCCAGCTTCATAATTAATGGGTTTGCCTTTAACAAAATATGACCTGCCCAGCGTAGTTTCAATCTGCGCAACGCCCATAATGAGTTTACCATCTTTCTTTAAAAATGCCAATGGATTGGTAAAAGCTTTGGTGGAATCTTTACCGGTATTAAAGCGATAATCAACCAATAAAGTATCACCATTAAACTTGCCGTCGATTTTACCATTATTTTCAGGTTTATCAGCATATTTCACTAATAAGGATCCTGTCACCTTACCAGATGCCATGGTTTTTACAATCATGGCCGCGCTGTCTTTTTCGAAGAAAGCCGCATAACAGGTTTGATTGATCACGGAATCCTTTTTTGCGGCATCAGTCTTTTTTTCTGATTGGTTACAGGCAAAAATAAATGGAACAGTAGCAAAAACGAGGTATAAAAAATTTCTTTTCATGTGATTTGTAATTGGGTTGTATTATACAATATATGAAGAAGATGAAAGGTTTTAATTATTTCCATAATCAAAGTTCTACTATTTATTTTCAGCAATAAGATCAATCACAAGCGCATTAAAATCCAGTCGCTTACTTTTCAATACCGAAAAAAAATCAACATCAAACTTTTCAACCGTTTTCAGTGCAAGCCTTGTTACCGAAATGCCATTATCGGTAAGCTGAACAATTTTTGCCCTTGTATCTGTACTATGCTCTTTACGCGCCAAAAAACCCTTGCTTTGCAAGGTACGGAGAACAGTAGAGGTTGTCATTGGGTCGATTTTACTATGCGCAGATAAATCTATCTGCGTAACATTTTCTTTCTCGCCAGATAACCACAGCAAACTTGCCAATAACACAAACTGAGAATGGGTAAGGTTATGCACCTCCAGCACTTTTTTTATACCCCGCTGCCATAATGCCGTTACCTGCCATAACAAAAAGCCCGAACTATCATCGGCACTTTTAACACTAAAACTTTTATCCGGCATCTTTTCTTAACATTTCTTTATTGATCAATTCGAAATCCGTTTTCTTTATTTCAAAAAATCCAAAACGGAAAGGATAACCCCACGATTTCTTATTTTCTATAAACTGAAGTTCCGGAATTAGTGGCAATATCGAAACTTCGTTACAATTCATAAAATTTATATTTCTTTTAAAGGGTTTAAAATCTTCAGAATACTCAAATTGATAGGGTTCGCCTACCTTAACCTGGCCTATTGCTGTAAAAGCCTGGCACTTTTCTTCTCCACCCATTGATTGTTTTGAAGAATAAAAAATTACCCAATCGTTGGGCTTTAACCTTTTTAGCGGCGGCAGTTTACCATGATTAGCCTGCATAAAACCTCCGCTTACACCTCTTTTTACATGATCTTTGGAAGCTGCCACGATCCAATATCTTTCGTTGTTTTCCATTTTAATTTTTCGAGGCATTTTTAATCTGCAGATGAATATCGCTTTCCAGGTTTGCCACAATATCTTTCATCACTATTTTATTCCATAAAAAAGCTAATGCGCCGGTCATGGTCATTGTGGTAGTAATCTTTAAACCATCAGGTGTTTCTTCATACCAATGCTCACCATTCATTTTTGCCAACGGAAAAATGGTTTCATCTTTAAAATAAACATCAGGTTTAACTTCAACAAGTTTGATGTTAACATTTGGTCCGCCTTTTGGTTTAAATAAAAAACCCGATCCCGATTCGAAATTGCCTTTAAGTTTCGAATTTTCTACCGAGCTATCCCAATTTTTCCACTCATCTACATTCGACATGAGTTTCCAAATTTGTTTTTTACTGATTGCTTTAGTGGTTACTGAAAATGTTTTCTGTATCATAATTACTTATTTAATAAGTACAAATATAATAAGTAAACTTATTAAATAAAATATAATTAACATTTAAAATTTTATAAAGAAAAACGGGGCTACCATTTGGCGCCCCGTCGAAATTGCTTTCACTTTAGATTTTTCCTAAAGCTTCCATTATTATATTTGGTTGTGGTTCTCTACATCGATATTTTCAGGATCGTAGGATCAATGAATAAAATAATGATCTCGTCGATTTTCATTTTCCCTTATCCATTTTCCATCCTACTCAACTGCCGCCCTGAACATTAAAGCACCAACAGTTAAGTTAGTACGGGTATCAACCAAAATGGCAGAACCATTTGCGCGGTTATCGTCGTATAGGTCAAATGCCAAAGCATCAGCGGTTTTAACAATCACGCGGCCAATATCATTTAGTTTAAATTCTTCTGCAGCATGTTTCTCTAGTGAGTTAATATCTACCTTATGCAGAATTTCGCTGATTTTACATTTAGTAATTTTGCTATTATGCTGAATGTTGTACATTATCGAGGTATCCAAGGTACGGGTATCCATCCAGCAGAGATCAGCCTCAATCAGTTTTGTTTCCTGTGGCAAAGCCGATGCATTTACAATCGTATCGCCACGGCTAATGTCTACGTCATCTTTTAAGTGAATGACAACCGATTGGCCGGCGTGTGCGGCATCAAGCGTTTGATCAAAAAAATCGATTTTCTCTACAGTAGAACTTGCACCACCTGGCAATACCGTAACCTTATCATTTAAATTAAAGGTGCCGCTTAATACCCTACCGGCATAACCTCGGTAATCGTGCAATTCTTCTGTTTGCGGACGCACCACCCACTGCACCGACATACGGGCCAATTGCGATTTGTCCAGGTTGTCGGTATCAACTTTCTCTAAGAAATGTAATAGACTTTCTCCTTCATACCAATCCATGTTACCAGAATTTTGTACAATGTTATCTCCTTTTAATGCACTTACCGGAATATAGGTTACATCGGACAGCTTTAATTGCTGAGCCAAAACTTTGTACTTTTCTATAATTGCACTATAAACCGTTTCGTTATAGCCAACCATATCCATTTTATTAATGCAAACCACCACATGTTTAATTCCCAATAGGGAAACGATATAAGAATGACGGATGGTTTGCTCCACTACACCGTTACGTGCATCGATTAAGATAATCGCCAGGTTAGCGGTAGAAGCACCTGTAACCATATTTCTGGTGTACTGAATATGTCCTGGGGTATCGGCTATGATGAATTTACGCTTCTCTGTTTGAAAGTATTTATAAGCTACATCAATGGTGATGCCCTGTTCGCGTTCTGCTCTTAAACCATCAGTAAGAATGGCTAAATCTATTGATCCATCGTCATTTTTGCGGTTCGAGCTCTGTAAAGCTTCTAACTGATCGGCCAAAATAGAATCTGTATCGTATAACAAACGGCCGATTAAGGTACTTTTACCATCATCTACACTGCCTGCTGTAAAAAATTTTAATATGTTCATGCTTATAGTATTAAGATATTAGTATCAAGTATCAAGACATACTGCAGTCTATCAATTCCATACTCATACTTAGTTTATTTAAAGGTTAAGTTTTTTAGTTTGCATCCAATCTTGATACTCGCTACTAGCTACTCGATACTCAATTTAAAAGTACCCCCCTTTTTTCCTGTCTTCCATTGCGGCTTCAGAAACTTTATCATCCATACGGGCACCACGCTCCGAAATTTTAGAAGCGCTGATTTCAGAAATAATGTCATCAATCAAAGTAGCATCCGATTCTACCGCAGCAGTGCAGGACATATCGCCCACTGTACGGAAACGCACCTGTTTACGTTCTACAATATCATCACTATCCATGTTTAAAAATGGCGAGGCAGCCATCAATTGTCCATTACGGGTAATGCAATCCCGCTCGTGCGAGAAATAAATGCTTGGAAGGTCTATTTTCTCTCTGCGGATATAATTCCAAACATCTAATTCTGTCCAGTTACTGATCGGAAATACACGGATATTTTCTCCTTTGTGGATTTTACCGTTATAGATGTTCCAAAGTTCAGGACGCTGGCGTTTTGGATCCCATTGACCAAATTCATCACGAACAGAGAAAATACGTTCTTTAGCCCTTGCTTTTTCTTCATCTCTACGCGCGCCACCAATACAGGCATCAAACTGGTATTTTGCAATGGTATCGAGTAAGGTAACGGTCTGTAAAGCATTTCTACTGGCATTTTTACCGGTCTGCTCTACAACTTTACCCTGATCTATTGATTCTTGCACAGAACCGATGATTAATCTTTCGCCAATTCGTTCTACCATCTGATCGCGGTAAGTGATGGTTTCTTCAAAATTATGGCCTGTATCAATATGCACTAAAGGAAAAGGAAATTTTCCCGGACGAAAAGCTTTTTCTGCCAAACGAACTAAAGTAATTGAATCCTTTCCACCCGAAAATAAGAGGGCCGGTTTTTCAAACTGACCTGCTACTTCACGCAAAATGTGAATGGCCTCGGCCTCCAGTTCGTCTAAATAATCAAAATTATATGTACTCATTATCAAATGTTGTCTTTGTTGTTGTTGTTAAATTGCTGGGAGGTTTGAACCCCATTTTCCATCTCCCATCTTACTTCTTCCCTCAAGAAGCTGCGTGTAAACCGCATTCTTTTTTGCTCTGATCTTCCCACCACCATCTTCCGGCCCTAAAATCTTCGCCTGGCTGTACTGCCCTTGTACATGGCGCGCAGCCTATACTCGGAAAACCCTTATCATGCAGCGTATTGTATACAATGTTGTTTTCTTTAATGTATGCTTTCACATCATCTAAAGTCCAATCGAAAATAGGGTGAAATTTAATCAACTGGTTCCCTTCATCCCATTCTAAATCGTGCATATCCTCACGGTTGGCACTCTGATCGGCCCTGATGCCTGTTACCCAGATTTCGTTTCCTTTTAATGCTCTTTTTAAAGGTTCGATTTTACGGATGTAACAGCATTCTTTTCTATTTTCTACCGACTCATAAAAGCTGCTCGGGCCTTTGGTATTGACCATATCCTGTAATAATTCGTTCAGCGGATAATAGGCATGAATGGGTTTGTTGTAAATTTCTAAGGTACGGTTCCAAACGTAATAGGTTTCAGGAAACAAGCGTCCGGTTTCTAAAGTAAAAACCTTGATTGGAATATTATTGGCAAAAATTAAATGGGTAATCGCCTGGTCTTCCCAACCAAAACTGGTCGAAAAAATAATACGGCCGGCATATTGATCTGCCAAAAATTTCAGTTTATCTACTGTACTTAAACCTGCCAGTGCTACTTTTATCTCCTCTAGGTTCTCCATCACTAAATTAATTTTAAAATAAACATAATCACACTGCGCAAGCTCACAATCATTACAATAATCCCCACAGCAACCATAATGGTTTTTGCCGAAATTTTGTTCGATACTTTTGCAGCAATCGGCGATGCGATTGCACTACCGATAATTAAGCCTAAAACGGCTTCCCAGTGTTTGCCACCTAACATGGTGAAAAATGTAAGCGAACTTAAAGTGGCAATAAAAAAGCGGCTGATTTTTACTGTACCCAAAGAAAATAAGGGGTGTCGGCCACCTGCAATTAAGCTCGATAATACGATCGAACCCCAGCCGCCGCCGAAGGCAGCATCGATAAAACCACCAACAAAGCCCAATAAACCAATTTTTTTAATTTTTTGATCGGCTTTTTTACGCTTGATATTAAAGGCCTTCATTAAAATAACTCCACCTAAAAACAAGGTATAAACCGCTACAATAGGCTTAACATAAGCACTGTAATGCTCAAGTGACGATAAGATGTAGGCGCCTAAAACGGCTCCAATTATCGCTGGAATAATTAAAATTTTGAATAATTTCCAGTTGACATTGCCCATCCGGTAGTGCATCCAGCCGGCAATTCCATTGCTCATTACCTCAGAAATGTGAATCGCCATACTTGCTGATGCAGGAGGTAAACCCATCGCCAACGAGAACGATGCCGTAGTAACCCCGTACGACATGCCGATTGCGCCATCAATTAATGCAAATAAAAATCCGGCGCCTAAAAACCAATAGAATAAAGGATCAATATTGATCAGGAAAGTCTGAAATTCTGGCTCGGTATTCCATAAAGAAAAACCAATTGCTCCAATCAGTAAAACTGATGCCACCCAGATTAACCATTTAATGTTCCGCTCGGCAAAACTTTTTCTAGGGTTAATTAAACTTTTGGTAACCTTATTCAGTTTTTTAACCTTTGCTGAAAAATCGCCGTTTAAGGTTTGACGCAAGGCACTCATATTCTGTAAGGTTTCGTCCAGTTCTGCTGGTAAACCCTCATTTAAAATCTGCTTTAAACGTTTTGCTATGGTTGGCGATTTTCCATTTGTAGAAATGGCAATCTTCAAATCGCCTTTTTGAACGATTGATCCCAGATAGAAATCGCAGAGTTCTGGCTTATCTGCCACATTGATCAACAAACCACGCTCGTGCGTAACCTTTCTGATCTCTTCATTTAAAATATTGTTATTGGTTGCCGCAAAAACGATATCAATATCGTTCAAGTCGTCTATGTCAAAACTTTTCTGCTTAATTTTTATGAGCGGATAATTTGCTATCAGCGTATAAATTTCTGGAGATACAAGCTCTGCCACAATAGTAATGGTAGCACTATGGCTGTTATTTACAATCGCGGTTAATTTCTCTAACCCAATATTTCCTGCACCAATTAATAATGTACGCAGCTTGTTCAGCTTTACAAAAACCGGAAAGAGCTGGTTACCTTTTTCTTCCTCAGAAAAAGACGCTGCATTATCAGGTTGGTTAGGCAATACTTGCATATTGTTTAATTAATTTCTTAAATGATGGATGTAATGATACAACTTCTCCAAAAATTAATAAAGCCGGAGCTTTAATATTTTCTTGCTGCACTAAACTTTCTATGGTTTCTACCACGCCCACTACTAATTTTTCATCTTTTGCCGATCCGTTCTGCACCACTGCAGTTGGTAAATGATGTTTGCCAGCCGCTTTAAAAATCTCTACAATTTTAGGTAATTTTTTAAGTCCCATCAGTACCAATACCGTAGCTTTTGACTTTGCTGCCTGATAAATATCGGCAGAAACCTCTCCAGAAGTGGTAGTACCAGTGATTACCCAAAAGCTTTCGCTCATGCCTCGGTGTGTAACCGGAATCTGCTGCAAACCCGGTACACCGATAGAACTCGAAATACCCGGAATTACACTTACCGGAATGCTATATGATGCCGCATAATCAAGTTCTTCGTAACCTCTGCCAAAAACAAATGGATCGCCACCTTTTAAACGCACTACGTGACCATAGTTTAAGGCATAATCGATCATTAATTTATTGATGGTATCCTGAGGATAAGAATGCTCACCTGAACGTTTTCCTACATAAACTTTAATGGCTTCTGCCGGAGCATGCTCCAATAAAGCTTCGTTGGTTAAGGCATCATACAATACCACATCTGCAGTTTGCAATGCTTTTACACCTTTCAACGTTAACAAATCAGGATCGCCAGGACCAGCGCCCAAAAGGGTTATTCTTGATTCTATATTTAATTTCTGATCGCTCATCTTTATATTTAATTTGGAATTATTGAATTTTGAATGAGTGAATGTTTAATAGCAAGTGTTTATCATCATTCTTTAACTCAATCATTCTCTAATTCTATCCTTCAATTACTTCACCAATACCGCTCTTTTTTCCTTAATCTGATTTAAAAATTGATTGGCTTCTTCAAAATATTTTTGTGCAAACTCAGCTGTTGGTTCGTTTTTATTGATCTGTAAAACCAGGTCAGAGAAATTGGTCGGTAAATTAAATTCTCCGGTTTCTACATAATGGTTATCAAATTCGCGAATCACACATACCTGCGTACTACTGTTTACGCCTTTATCTAACAGTAGAGATTTTGCGGCGCTTACAAAAGTGCTATAAGTATGGTAAATGGCATCAGCATAAGCACCTTTATCTAAGTTTTGCTTTGCCCAGCCAAATTTTTCGTCGGCCTCTAATAATAAAGTAGCTACTAAATCGATCACCACTCCAGCACATTCGCCTACACCAATTGCAGTTACAAACTCTTCTACGTGTCCCCAGTCTACAAATTCTTCTGTTTTAAGGTTGGTTAAATCGGCCAAAGGTTTTAACAACTGATAAAAATGGTCTTTACCTTTTCTATCATAATATTGGTGAAAGTTTTCATCCTCCAGGTTATTGGCTTTAAAATCATTTAAAATGAAGTGTAAAACACTTGTTGCTCTTTTAGAAGGCACTTTAATTACACGTTCTGCAACACGGCCAACACCATTACCAACAGTACCGCCACCAAGCATTACCTGCACAGCCGGAACCACTTTCCCTTCAGCTTTTACTGAACTTCCGTGGAAACCAATCTCTGCCAAGCCATGCTGACCGCAAGAGTTCATACAGCCACTGATTTTGATCTTGATGCTTTTCTCGTAGATAAACTCAGGGAAATCGGTATAGATTACTTCTTCCAAAACTTCAGCCAAGGTCATTGAATTGGAAATTCCTAGATTACAGGTATCGGTTCCTGGGCAAGTGGTAATATCAGCTAAACTATCAAAGCCAGCTGTAGTAAAACCAATTTTATTTAAGGCAGCATATAATGAAGGTAATGCTTCTTTGAGTACAAACTTTAACAGCAATCCCTGGTTCTGGGTAATCCTGATTTCATCAGCCACATATAACCTGATAGCATCAACAAAAGCCCTTGCCTTATCGGTTTTGATATCGCCCACCTGAACTTTAATATACACGCCATAAAATCCGGTCTGTTTTTGTTCAATTACGTTGGTGGCTAACCAATGTTTATAATGGGCTTCATTTAATATTTCTACCGCAGGATATTCTTGTTCTAAAGGTAACGTTGGCTGAGGTATTGTATTAATGTCTATTTTAAAGGTTTTTACTTTGTTGGCAATACGCTCTTCGGCAACCAAACGTAAAACTTCTCCTAAACCTAGTTTTTGAACCAGGTATTTTAAACGTGCTTTGTTACGGTTGGTACGTTCGCCATAACGGTCAAATACACGAAGAACAGATTCGGTAAAAGGAATTAACTGATCTTCAGGTAAAAATTCATGAACCGCATTTGCAAGAAAAGGTTGTGCACCTAAACCACCAGCAAATAACACCTTAAATCCACGTTCCCCTTTTTCGTTAATTTTTGGAATAAAACCTAAATCATGAATGTAGCTAAACGCAGTGTCTCTATCGCTGGATGAAAAGGAGATTTTAATTTTCCTGCCCATTTCCTGACAGATCGGATTACGCAAAAAGTAAGCAAATACCGCCTGCGCATAAGGCGAAACATCAAAAGGTTCTTCTGCATCTATCCCAGCATTTGGAGAAGCGGTTACGTTACGTACCGTATTTCCACAAGCCTCGCGAAGCGTAATATCATCTTGTTCGAGTTTGGCCCAGAGTTCTGGTGTACGATCTAAACTCACGTAATGAATCTGGATATCCTGACGGGTGGTTAAGTGTAAATTGCCGCTTCCGTACTCATCCGCAATATCGGCAATGCGCAATAACTGTTTAAAAGTCACCTTCCCAAAAGGCAATTTAATACGCACCATTTGCACACCAGGTTGTCTTTGTCCGTAAACACCACGGGCCAAACGGAGGCTTCTAAACTTTTCGTCGTGGATGGTTCCATCTCTAAAAGCTTTAATCTTATTCTCTAAATCGATAATGTCCTGCTCGACAATCGGATTTTCGAGTTCTGTTCTGAAACTTTGCATATATGTTGTTAGCTTTATTTAAAAAATGCTTCCCTGTAACCGAGAAGCATTCCATATTTTATACTTAAAATTACTGTAGGCTCCTGTTATTGGGTTTTACAACAATACATCATTTGCATAACGATTAACTTGTTAGGTATAAAATTGAAGTTCATACATCAAATATATAAAGTATATAGGAATAGTAGTAATTTATTATAAAAAAATTTACATAAAAGAAACGTCATTTCGAGTAGAGCGTGGCGAAATGGAGAAATCTGTAAATTAAATTCTTAAACAAGAGTAACTGAAAACTGCGAATTGAAAATTGTTAACTGATTTGGGCGTTCCCCAAGCTGGCGCAAGGGTCGGGCTTTTCAGGGCTGCGCTTCGCTACGGTACCGATGAAAAATCGGTACTGAACCCTTACAATCCCTAACGCGGAATGATCGCGTTATTCGACTATTGATTTAGCCCGTACTTATACCAACTTGAAACTTAGGAAGAATATTATATATGTACCCTGACGATATAGATATTAGCTAAACGCTAAAAATAAAATATAAATTACTAATTATTAATTAGTTGAAATTTAACTTTCGTTTTTTCTGTTCGATGTTTATAATTTTTTCAATATGGCAGATTCATCTAAAATAATGATCCATGTAGAAAAGAAGGGTCAAGAAAGAAAGTTTTTACTTCTATTTTGATATACTGAAAACTTTATTTTTAGTATTTTTGTTTATATCTCATCATAATATATTTCAGCATGGAGCTCATTTTAAAATCAAATAACGAAGAAAGTCTTGCGAAGATTATTGCGTTAGCTAAGAAATTAAATGTGATTATTGAAAAGAAAGATATTGATTTTAATAATTCAGTTAAGGTTAATCTTAAAAACCGTATTCTTAATTTTAAAGCTACAACATCTTCGTCTTTTGGCGATGCGGCTGAATGGCAACAACATCAACGTTCTGACCGTGAATTGCCTTTTTCATAGGTATGGCTTTTCTTTTAGATAGTAATTTAATTATTTATTCGTATTCAAATGAGTACGAATACTTAAGGGAGTTAATTATTGATGAATCCTGTATAGTATCAGAAATATCTCGCGTTGAAGTACTCGGTTATCATGCATTGAAGAAAGAAGAAGAAAAGTACTTTAATGATATTTTTGAATATGTACCAATTATTCTTCCTGATCAAAACATATTTGATAAGGCTATTGAAATTCGGAAAAAGTACAATCTTAAACTTGGCGATAGTCTTATTGCCGCTACTGCTTTAGTACATAACCTTGAAATCTATACCCGCAATTTAAGCGACTTTGAACGAGTTAAAAAATTGAAGTGTATTAATCCCATTCGTTAAGTCTTTGGTACTCATCTTAATTTGAGAATCACTATAAAAACCTGCATTGTGCTACCATCTCCGTTAAATAAACCCGATTGAAGTGGACATTCCGATCCTTCATCGGAATAAAACGGAAAGCGGGACTGAAAACCACTATGAAAAAGGAACTTTCATTTCCAAAAAAAAACCAAGCTCAATAAATGAATTAATATTTTAAACTATACAGGTCTAAGAGATACATAATAGATGCTGAAACAAATCCGATAGCTATCGGATCAGCATGACGGATTAGATACAGAAAAAGACTATAAATTAACGATACCGATCTTCAGGTTATCCTCACGACCGATTACATCTGCGATGCTGGTTTCGGTTAAAACCTTAAGTGTAGCATCCCGTACATCAATAAAGGCACTTCTAATTCCACAGGTTTTCTCATCTACACATTCATCACATTTGTGGTAAAAGTTTAAACTTGCGCATGGAACCATGGCAATAGGACCATCAGTTACACGCATCACGTGTACCAATAAAATCTCCTCAGGTTTTTTATTTAGGCTATAACCGCCGCCTGCACCTTTTTTGCTGTATAAAAAGCCAGCATTACGCAGATCGAGCAGAATTTGTTCTAAGAATTTTTTCGGAATATGCTCCTCCTCTGCAATCTTTGAAATCTGCATTGGTGGTTTATCTAAATTTTTACCAAGCGCAACAAGCGCTTTAATGGCATATTTTGTTTTTTTGGACAGCATATTCGCACAAAGCTAATAAAAGAAAGTAAATTATAAAATATGCAACAGGAAGTTGATTTTAATTCAACATTCTATCATATTTATAAATATAACGCATAATAACAGAAATTGCATTAATCAAACGAGCGTAAAAATAACCGCCAGCCGTAACAGTTGGCAATTACGGGTGTT
This sequence comes from Pedobacter alluvionis, assembly GCF_003664035.1. GTDB lineage: Bacteria > Bacteroidota > Bacteroidia > Sphingobacteriales > Sphingobacteriaceae > Pedobacter > Pedobacter alluvionis. Next base: position 896,067 of record NZ_RCCK01000010.1, on the reverse strand, counting down.
TAAATTCTATTTTTACCCTTTATTCTGATTTACAGATTTTTAATAATGAAAAGAAAACTCAATCTACTGCCGCTCCTAATAGTTGCAATTATGTTTTTTGCCTTAAATGCGTACGTATTATCGGGCTTGGGCACCATCAATCAATCAAGTTTACTGAGTCCAATTTTTTGGGTATTTATTATCGGTTTAACTTTTGCTTTACTTTACGCCATTCAGCAGATGCGGATTCAGGGCATCAATAAGTTTTTCCAGATTGTCAGTCACGCATTTTTGATCATTTTTGCTGCAGAAATTGTCTTTGCTTTTTTTCTGCTGCTAGGCGATGTTTACAGCTTATTAATCGCGCTGGCTACTAATTTTCAGCCTGGAGGTTTCCAGCTGTCAGGCCGTAGTAATTACTGGGTAGATTTTGCCTTTGTGATGTTCTGTTTAACCATTGCCCTGTTTGCTTATGGCATCACGCAGGGAAAATATGCTTACCGCGTAATAAAACATACTTTGTATTTTGATGATCTGCCTGCCAGTTTTGACGGTTTTACCTTAACACAAATTTCTGATGTACATTCCGGAAGTTTTACCAACCCTAAAGCGGTACAAAAAGGTATCGACATGATTAATGCACAAAAAAGTGACCTGTTTGTTTTCACCGGAGATTTGGTAAACAACGCGTCTTCAGAAATTGTGCCTTACATCGGGCATTTCTCGCAGATTAAAGCGCCTTTCGGACAATTTTCAGTATTGGGTAATCACGATTATGGCGATTATATCAAATGGCCAAGCGAAATTGATAAAATCAAAAATTTAAACCAATTGAAAGCTTATCACAAAGAACTGGGTTTTAAACTTTTGCTGGATGAGCATATTGAATTACATAAAAATGGCGAGAAGATTATATTGGCCGGGATAGAGAACTGGGGTATAGGTTTTGGAGAGCGTGGCGATCTGAATAAAGCCCTTCAAAATACGAATGTAAACGATTTTAAGATTCTTTTATCCCATGATCCTTCACATTGGGATGCACAGGTAAAAAATTATCCTTCTAAAATCCAGCTGTCGCTCGCCGGACACACACATGGTATGCAGTTCGGTATTGAAGCTTTTGGCATTAAATGGAGCCCTATAAAATACCGTTATAAACATTGGGCGGGCATCAAAACCGAAAATGGAAGATATCTGAATGTAAACAGAGGTTTCGGTTTCCTGGGCTTTTCAGGGCGGATTGGTATATGGCCGGAAATTACGGTAATTGAACTGAAGCGGAAATAAAAAAGGTCGTCATTGCCTACAATTCTTTCAACAAAAAGGTCGTCATCTCGACTGGAGCGCAGCGGAATGGAGAGATCTATATAGATAGATTTCTCGACTTCGTTGCACTTCGCTCGAAATGACGACCGATAAAAAAATTCCACAGACTAATTGAAATAACGATTGGTTGCTGAGTCACCAACCAATGTATTCACCTAGTAATTAAGCGTATACGTTAAATTATACGTACGGCCGCGGCCTGCATAATTAAATGTTTCCGGTTTAGCCAAAGCCTGGTATAAAAATACCGAACGTTGACTCCAAATGGTCTGATAATTTTTGTTCAACAGGTTTTGCACACCGAATGATAAACTTCCGGTAAATAACTTTACAGATCCCAACAAATCAACAGTAGTGAAGCCTTTTAACTCATTTTGCACTACAACATTTCCAACTGTAGCATAACCTTTCGAATCAAATGAGTGGAAAGCCTGGGCTTTTATACCAAAAACTTTTCCGTTATAACCCAAATAACCTGCAATTTTTGATGGACTTGCAACAGTTACATCCTGTAATGACCAGGTACCATCGGCATTTTGTTTTTGTGTTTTGATGTACAAACCGTTTACGCCAGCTTCAAAACCATTTTTCAGGTTTAATGATAATGAACCTTCAACACCTAAATTCCTAACATTTTCATCGAAAACTTCAATATTGAATGTACTATTCGTTTTTACGTTTTTATCAGATAAGGCATAAAAACCAGCTACCTGTGCATTAAATACACCTGTGCGGTAACGGTAACCTGCTTCGTACTGTTCTGTTTTGATACCTGTTAAAGGAGAACTTCCAACATTAATTGAGTTGCCTAAATTATAGTTGGTACCTACTAAGGTATAACTACCCTGTCCGTAATATTTAGCCGGATCTGCCAGGTTAAAACCTTGTGAGAAATTAACCCACGCCTGTTGAGCTGTATTGATTTTAAATACTAAACCTCCATTTAATAAGTTTACATCGTAATGGTTTTCACCACCAGCAATGGCCGTAGCAGTTCTGCCAACACCATAAGCCAAGGGTACAGAAGCAGTAGTACCTACAAAATCGCCAACTTTAACAAACATACGTTGCTGACGCACACCTCCCGACAGGCTTAAGAAGTCGGTTACTTTAACCTGCGCCTGTAAAAAACCAGATAAACCATTTACCCTGAAGTTTGGGTAACGTGTAATAGTAGCCACTGTAGTATTGTTTAAACCACCAGATGCGAAGGCTTTTGCTCTATCAAACAAAGCTTGCTGTGCGTTAAAATTCTCATTATCTGCATCAATACCGTAAGTAAGATTCAGTCTGTTCCAATCTTTATTCAATACCAGTTTTAAAGCACTGTAATTGGTATTTTGGATAGATGAACCACTATAAAGTGCGCCAGGTATTAACGCTTGTCCTGGAAATGGGTGAAAGCTGAACTGCTCATTTCTTGCAGCTGCCTGTACATATAATGTTTGACCGCCTAAAATGTCGCTTGCCTGGTAATTGACATTGATATTCGCCCTGCTCGTTTTTGGATCAACGTCTGATGAATAACCGTTTCTCATTTCCAAAAGCGCTGGTGTTGTTCTCAATCCTGCATAATTGGCTCCTAAAAACAGGTCTTTATCACCACGGTAACCCGAATTGTAATATTGGGCATTCACCGATAACTTTTGGTAATCAGTTAGTTTAAATTCGGTACTTCCGAAAAAATCAAACGATTGGTTATACTGTAAATCGGTTTGCGTAATGTCGGTAAAAATCTGTTTTCCATCGGCGCCATAGGCTGCATTATTTTTTTGGAAAGCCATACCAATGCGTCCATTCCAATCTTTGCTCCCGCCAGAAATAGCTTGTGCCACACGGACATCGTGATCGCTTTTTTCTTTCAAACCACTGCGAACACCAACCTGTGTGGTAAAACTTGGCTGACTATCCTGTCCTTTCTTGGTAATGATATTGATGATACCACCTGTTGCACCACCGCCATAAACAGCACTCGCTCCGGATAAAACCTCAATTCTTTCAATATTGAAAGGATCTATTGATTCGAACTGGCGACTTACGCCACGGGTACTGTTTAACGATACACCATCAATCATCACCAATGCATCTCTGCCACGTTGGTTCTGTCCGTAGTTAGTACGACCCTCCGGACCAGCATCCAAACTCGGAATCAATTGTGCTAATGTTTGTTTAAGCGGAATTCCGGCCCTTGTCTGTTCCTGGATTTTAGCGCCGTCTACCACCCAAACAGTACCCGGTATTTCGCTGATTCTGGTTGGTTTACGTGACGATACCACGACTACTTCCTGCATGTTTGATGTAGGACTTAAGTTAACTGTTAAGTTAACTGTTTGATTTTTAGCCAAACTCACTTTTTGTAATATGGTGGTATAACCTACATAACTTACCTGTAATTTGTAAGATCCTTCGGTTAATTTCAGTTCGAAACTACCGTCGGCACCTGTTGTAGCTGAGGCATCTTTGCCTTCAACTTTAATATTTGCTCCTGCAAGCGGTGCCGTTTCTCCAATTACTTTTCCGGTAACCGTTTGTGCTTTACCGCTAAAGATAAATCCACAGATTAAGATCGCAATTAAGTATAGATTTTTCATTTTTATTTATTTGGTTTCATTAAGGGTTATTATTTTTTTGCGCAAAGCAATCATTTATTTAGATCAAATCCAAATAAACTTAATTAAAAATTATCAGCATAGATTTTAAAATATTTCAAAAACTATCTATTACCTACTTACTAACAACATGTTGAAAATATTTAGAATATTATTTTTAATCAATCTAAATAAAAATATACCTTAGCAATCGAAGTTTTTAATAAAAAACAGCTCATGTTTAATTTCACCTAACCAGAGTTATTCATGAAAATATCGACTTAAAAAGGTCAGATGTTTATTGCCACTTAAACCTTTAATCCTTGAAAAATTGAAAAACTAATGTTTACATCAGACCTAGAAAAACATGAACTAATTGATTTCCTTACGGAAAGTCCGACAAAGGAAATTTTTCACCACGAAAATGAAGCAGAATACCTGCATGCAGTAGGAAAAGTTACCCAGGCGGTAAAAAAATTCCTCAACAATAATCAACAACCTTTTAGTGGCATATCGCCGTCGGAATTAAGGCCGCTGTTTGATTCGATTGAATTTGAAAAAACACACGACAACTACGATGCTTTGCTTAAAGAAGTTGAACAGCTTTATACCAGCCATGCGGTTGCCTTTCACCACCCAGCTTATATTGCCCATTTAAACTGCCCAATTGTGATCCCGGCGGTAGCTGCTGAAGTAATGATTTCGGCCATCAATTCGTCCATTGATACCTGGGATCAAAGTGCCGGCGGTACCTTAATTGAGCAAAAACTAATCGAATGGACCTGCGATCAGATTGGTTACTGCAAAAAAGCCGACGGCATTTTTACCAGCGGCGGTACACAGAGCAATTTAATGGGGCTTTTATTGGCAAGGGATCATTATTCCATTACCGCCCTGAACCACAATATCAAATTAAATGGTTTGCCACCGGAAGCCTCACGCTTTAGGGTTTTTGTTTCAGAAAAGGCACATTTCAGCATCCAGAAAAATGCTTCACTGTTAGGTTTGGGCGAAAAATCGGTGATCAAGATTAAAACCGACCGCAGTTTCAGGATGAATACCATTTTACTGGAAGATGCCATTAAGCGTGAAATTGCTCAGGGCAATATTCCGATTGCCATTGTAGGCACGGCCGGCACTACCGACTTCGGCAATATTGATCCGCTTAAAGAACTTGCGTCGATAAGTCAAAAATACAATACCTGGTTCCATATCGATGCGGCTTATGGCTGTGGATTATTGCTGACAGACAAATATAGAGGCTTACTCAATGGTATCGAACTCGCACACTCGGTTACTGTTGATTATCATAAATCATTCTTCCAGCCCGTAAGCAGCAGCGGTTTTCTGGTACGCGATAAAAACTTTTTCAACCTGATTACGCACCACGCTGATTACTTAAATCCAAAGGATCATGATGAGGATGGTTTGCCGAACCAGGTGAACAAATCGATACAAACCACCCGCAGATTTGATGCTTTAAAACTCTGGTTTACACTCAGGATGATGGGCAGAAACAAACTGGGTGGTTATTTTGATACGATTATTGAAACGGCGGCCCAAATTGCCGATCGCTTAAATTTCGACAGCGATTTTGAGCTGATGAATGAATCAGATATTAGCGCCCTGGTTTTCCGTTACCGGCCAAAAAATGTACGCCTGGATGTTTGCGTCATGAACCAGCACATTAAAAAAGCCATGTTTAATGAAGGAAAGGCCTTAGTGGCAGGCACCAAGATTAACCAACAGTTCTACCTCAAATTTACCCTACTTAACCCGCTAACTACCATCAGCGATATTGAAAACATTATTAAAATCATTAAAAAACATGGAAACGAATACGTTAGACTCAATCAAGCTTCAGCAGATTTCAGAAGAAACTAATTTTAATGCGCTTCTAAACAGTTACTGTAGAGAATTTACCAACTGGAGCCGTTATGTCGGTATCCCTAAATATGACGAATCTTTAGCCAATTACCTGGTTACAACAAGCGATCGTTTGCATATCAGGTTTGACTTTACAGCCATTGGTTTCGAAGTATACGCACCGTTAAAATTTTATGCCGATAGTGGCCGCCATCTGTTTAATTTCCCGGTAATTGAACGGAATATTGCTACCGATGTGGTCAAGCCGATCAGTATTTACAGGTTTATGGAACTCGCCATTCAATTCAGTGCAGAGGAGTTTCCGCATGCAGATGCTGATATCGTAAATCAACGTTTAGCCAACAGTATAGAAAACCTTGAAGCATTTCTCTCTTATTTTAAGCAAAACGGTAAACCTGTAAATTTTGCGAAAATGAGCTTTATTGAGGCCGAGCAATCTTTAATTTTAGGTCATAACGCCCATCCCCTACCCAAAGGAAGATCTGGTTTTAACAAAAAGGATGAACTGTTTAAATATTCACCAGAAACACAAGGAAAGTTTCAACTGGCGTATTTCCTGATCTCTGCCGAAAATATTGTTGAGAAAAATGCAGAAGGTTTCGACATGACCGATTTTTTCAGGATTGAGCTTTTAGATAGCGGAAATGCTGAGGTCATAGCTTTATTGGATAAACACCCAAATTATAAGGTAGTGCCTATGCACCCTTGGGAAGCCGAATATTTGCTTACTCTCCCTAAGGTAACAGCGATGCAGGAAGAAAAGCTCCTTTTCTATCTCGGACATTTTGGAGAACTCTATACACCAACATCTTCCGTAAGAACGGTCTACAATGCATCGAGTGATTGGATGCTTAAATTTTCATTACATGTAAAAATAACCAATTCAGAACGGGTTAACCTGGTCCGGGAACTTCACCGCGGTTACGATGTAAGTAAACTTTTGAAAACAGAATATGGTAAGGCAGCCAAAGCAGAATTCCCTGAAATTGAATTCATTACCGACCCTGCTTTTATCACCGTAAATTATAAAGGTGAAACTATTGATGGTTTCAACATCAGCATCAGGCATAATCCATTCAAAGGAGAAGATGCTGGTAAAAATGTAAGTTTATTGGCGGCGCTTTGTCAGGATGGCTTATTGGGCCAAAAACCGAGGATTGTCCATGTAATCGAGGAGGCATCCATCAGCAAAAATAAAGCGCTTGCCTATACTGCAGTAAACTGGTTTAAACAGTACCTGCACCTTTGTGTAACTCCGATTGTTGGCCTGTACAACAATTTTGGAATGGCTTTTGAGTTCCACCAGCAAAATGTGATGGTAGAACTGGATAAAGATTATTATCCTGCCAAACTTTATTTCAGGGATAACCAGGGTTATTTCTTTAGTGATGCCAAAGCGGAGGAACTAAAAGCGGTTTATCCGGGTATAGCCGCAGAAAGTGGTTCGATTGTACCAAACGAATACATTATCCCTAAACTCACCTATTACCTGCTCATCAACAATATATTAGGTGTAGTAAATGCCCTTGCAAGCAACAACCTCGCCGATGAAAAAACCTTAATCGATCTCGTTTATCTGGAGTTTAAACAATTCGAAAACAGCGATACGACAGGTTTAATTAATTATATCATCAATCGCCGAAGCTGGGAAGTAAAGGGTAACCTGCTGACCAATCTTTGCAATATTGATGAAGCCAGTGCGCCGATTGATAATCCGGCTATTTACCGTGAGTTTCCAAATCCACTGTCTAAATATTTCTTCTCTGAAAATCTGATCAAACCAAAAACCAATGAGGTATTGTACAGCAGGTTTTTTCCAAAGGAAAATGTGACGATCAACATCCGTCCCTTTAATATCGACCGCGATCTGGAAATGGTTCACGATTGGTTTAACCAGGAGCATGCCAAACCGATCTGGAAAATGGATGGTCCGATTAAAGACTTAGAATTATTTTACAGGACTTTATTACCTAACGATTCATCGCACAGTTTTATTGGTGAAATAAACGGCGAACCCACCTTTACGATTGAGCCTTATTGGCCAATGCGTGATGGTGTGGGTGCCTGCTACGAAGCGTTAACTACCGATTACGGTGCACATTTATTGATTGCCCCTACCGATAAGGATAAAAAATTCAGTTTCGAGACAGGCCAGGCCTTAATGGATTTCATTTTTGAACAACCCGAAGTAGGTAAATGCATCGGTGAAGCAGCAGTGGAAAGTCGTGCGATGCACATTTTTGTAACCAGACTAGGTTTTAAATTAGAAAAAGTGATCCAAATGCCTTATAAAATGGCCAATTTAACTTTCTGTTACCGCGATTGGTATTGGGATAAATTTCCTGAAGCCAAAACTTATGCCATGATGAAAACAGCACAATTTGAAACGGAGGAAATATAATGCAGGAACAGAAAACATACGATATAGTAGGGATCGGAATCGGTCCTTTCAATTTAGGTTTGGCGGCTTTATGTGCCCCGATCAATAGCTTATCTACCTTATTTTTAGATCAGGCAAGCGAATTTAACTGGCATCCAGGTATGATGCTAAGCGATGCAACCTTACAGGTTCCATTTATGGCCGACCTGGTTACCATGGCCGATCCAACCAGTCCGTACAGCTTTTTAAACTATCTTAAACAAACAGATCGTCTGTATAAATTCTATATCAGAGAAGATTTTTTTGTATTACGAAAGGAATATAATGCGTATTGTAAATGGGCGATTAACCATCTGCAAAACTGTCATTTCGGACAAAAAGTAATCAGTATAAATTACGTTGACGGTGTTTATCAGGTAGAAAAAATTGATCAATCAAGCGGAACCAGTGAAACCATTTTCACTAAAAAAATAGTGCTCGGAACGGGAACTGCACCAAAAGTACCTGATTTTATTAGCCCAGCTGAGCATAAAAATACCATACATTCTTCAGAATATTTAAAGTTCAAACCCACGCTGTTGAATCAAAAAACGGTAACGATTATCGGCTCAGGACAAAGTGCTGCAGAAATTTTCTACGATCTTTTACCTGAAACGGAAAATGGTTTAAAACTAAAATGGTTTACACGTCCAGATCGCTTTTTTCCTATGGAATATTCGAAATTAACATTGGAACTCACTTCACCAGAGTATGTAGACCATTTTTACAACCTCAGCGATGCCAAACGCAAACAGCTTTTAGGAAAACAAAATTCGCTGTTTAAAGGCATAAACTTCGAACTCATTAACCAGATTTTCGATAAATTGTATGAATTGAGTGTTGATGGCGAGAAAATCAATGCCGAATTGATGCCCAATTGTCAGCTGAACAATTTAATGGTAAAAGCAGACGGCACATACGAGCTCGATTTTTTTCATATCGAAAGTGAAAAGGATTTTACTGTTGAAACGGATTTTGTGGTATTAGCAACTGGTTACAAGTACAACGAGCCAGGTTTCTTATCAGGGATAAACGACCGCATCGCACGTAATGCAGAAGGGCTGTTTCATGTACACCGCAACTACGCTATCGATGTAAACGGGAACGAAATTTTTGTTCAAAATGCCGAATTGCATACACATGGTTTTGTAACCCCTGATTTGGGTATGGGTGCTTATCGCAATGCATCCATTATTAATGCCATTTTAGGTTTCGAAATTTATCCGGTAGAAAAACGGATTGCCTTTCAACAATTTAGTGTAAATGGCGAGCAAGAGGTTCTTGAACAGGCTCAGGATTTCATCCGGGACTGTCACGTTGAGCCTGTCGAAACGCCTTAAACTTTAGGTTGGTCCGCATGCTGGTCGGGATTTGTAATCCCGATCATAGAGAGCCGGATTTAAAATCCGGAGCACGAAAAGTCCAGATTAAAAATCCGGACTAACACAAATAAAAAAATTAAATACCATGAATTACAACAATTTCAATCACATAAAACCTTTAAAAAAAGAAGTTTGGGATAAGGTAAACCTAAACTATATTTCAAAATCAATCGTGGAGTTGATGCACGAGAAATTAGCAGAACCAACGCTGATCAATACAGACGAGCAAGGAAATTCTGATTTCCATATTGCAACAGATTCTGAGGAGATCTATTATACTTTTTCAGGTCAGCAACGTACTTTAGATTATTTGCACATCGACAAACAAAGCATCAAAAAATTTGTAAACGGAGAAAGTGTAATCGTTAACAACGCCCCGGCATTTTATACAGAACTACAGCAAACTTTTGGAATTAAACCTTTTACCTTGGCCCATTTTGTGGAAGAAACTTTAAATACGTTATATGCGGATGCATATATCCACGAAAAAGGCCGGTTAACCGCTGATGAATTGGCTAATGCTGATTACCAGACCATCGAACACCAGATGGACGGTCACCCATGGGCCACCATTAACAAAGGACGGATCGGTTTTAACCATAGCGATCAAGGTAAATATGCGCCAGAAGCAGGACAGAAAACGCAATTGGCCTGGTTGGCTGTTCATAAATCAAGGGCAGCCTTTAAAAGTATCGAAAGTATTTCTCCATTTTCCTTTTATAATGAAGAACTGAGTTTAAAACAGGTTCACGACTTTAATCAAGGATTAATCCAACAGCAGCTGCAGCCTGAAGATTATTTTTTCATCCCCGTGCACGAATGGCAATGGAATAATAAAATCGTATTGCAGTTGGCGCATGACATTGCCCATCAATTGATTATTCCAGTTGGTGTCGGGAAGGATGAATACATGTGTCAAAACAGTATCCGTACCTTTTTTAATGTAAGTGAACCTAAAAAACATTATGTAAAAACGGCCATTTCTATTTTAAACACCTCCATTTTCAGAGGACTTTCGCCTAAAAAATTGGCTATTGCACCAAAGGTAACACAGTGGGCAAAAGACATGTTACAGGGTGATGAATACTTAAAACAAACCCGCGTGGTACTCTTAGGCGAGGTGGCTACAGTTGCTTATACCCATCCTCAATATAGCGAAATACCCGGTTCACCATATCAATACCAAGAATTTTTAGGTGCAATCTGGCGAGAGAGTGCTGAAAATTACCTTGTAGAAGGTGAAAACATCATGACTATGGCGAGCCTGCTTTATGTAGATGATAATGGAAAAAGCATGGTTGAGGCCCTGATCGAAAAATCGGGTTTAACTGCCGAAATCTGGTTAAACGCTTATTTATCGGCTTATCTTAAACCAGTGTTAAGGATTTTTTACAAACATGCTTTTTTCTTCAGTCCACATGGCGAAAACACTATTTTGGTAATGAAAAACGGTGTGCCGGAGCGAATTATTATTAAAGATTTTGTAGAAGAAATTGTGCTGACTGAAGAATCAAAAGCAAAATTACCGAATGATCTGGTAGATGTTTTAAGGGAAATTAACGATGAGTTAGCACCTTTATTTATCCTATCGGGAATATTTGATGCGCTTTTCAGATACCTAAGCAATATTTTCCACAGTTATGTTGGCCTGGATGAAAAGCAGTTCTGGCGCCAGGTGGCAGATGTAATTTTAGCATTTCAACAAGAAAACCCGGAGCTTGCTCCTAAATTTCAAAAATTCGATTTGTTTGTACCCGAATTTATCAGGGTGTGTATTAACCGTGTTAGACTGTTAACCCATGGCTATAGCGAAAGCACCGATGTTCCGGTTCCGGAATTGATTGGTACGTTAGTTAACCCGGCGGCAGAAGCTTTGAAAGAGAATGTTTTGGCGTAATGTGAAGTCATCTGTTACGATCTGACTTTGAGTAAATCCAGACGATTTTATAAAAATCAAATAAATTTTTCTCCGTGGCAGATGGTAACATCTGCCATCACGAATACATCTGCCACCACGAAAAAAGTTCGTCATTGCGAGAAGGCTTTTTCAGCCGACGAAGCAATCTTACAACTATCGCTACTATCGTGAGCATTAAGATTGCTTCGTCGTTCCTCCTCGCAATGACGACCCTATTTTTTTAAACTATAAAAATAGTTTATATTAATAAAATCATTATCTTGCCATTAAATTACTCCCTGGTATGAAAACATTATTATTTATCTTTTTATCGACACTATTATTCGAAACACCGACCATTGAAAAAGATCGGGATCGCTGGAAACCTTATTATACCGATACTGCTCCGGCTAAAACAGCAGATCAATGGTTTCTACCCTTTGATGTGGCTAACAGAAAAAAAGCAAATAACATTAAAATCATCAGCATTTTTGGCGATCATCGGGATAGTTATGTTAAAGGCCATATCCACACCGCTATTGATATTAATCCTGCCCAGCCGAAAGCGAAACTAGTTAATGTTTACGCTATGGCGAACGGAATAGTTTGCTCTGTACATTTAGGCGAAAATCAACGTACTGTGGTCGTTAAGCATAAACTCCCTAATGGCCACACGATGTTTACCTCCTACAAACACCTTAAAGAGGTTTATGTTAGCAACGGACAAAATGTTGATCAAAACACTAAACTGGCCAGGTTATTTACACCGCAGGAAAGTAAAAAGTACGGAGGCGATTATCACCATCTCCATTTAGAAATCAGGAAAAAATTTGATGATTATGGTTGTGCAAGCTGGTTAACATTTAATAATAAACAACTTAACGAAAGGTTTTATAATCCTCAGGCATTTATAAAAGAACACATCAAATAGCTGTAAATTAAAAACAGGACCTTTCCGGAATGTATTGAGAAAATTGTATAGATAGTGTCTAAAATTAGACACTATCTATATTTAACCAAAAAATAATAAAAGTTTTTAGCTCAAAATACGATCCAGCACTGCTCCAGATGCTGCTTCAGAGAAATCGATTCCGGAATAATCGGGATTATAACCACCAATGTATGGAACGGCCATGATATAGATTCTTTTATTCGCCTGCCCAGCCTCATCTACCACCTGAAAATAATCGTTGATGGTGATACCTGGAACAGTTAAAAGGTAATTATCGCCTTTTTTGGTCACGAAATCATTATGTTTCATTTCTTCCTTTCCAATAGCAGCCGACTGGAATTTTAATCTTGCCGGACTTATGGTCCCATTTTTAATTAAACTTTTAAAAGGAAAATCATCAAAAGAAAGATGCGGTTGACCAATACAATCAATAAAGGTATCGAAATGGACAGTAACCTTTTTATCATCTACTTTGTAATGGTAATCTGCACCCCCGGTTTTTAAGGGTTTTACTTCTGCATCATCGCCAACAGCTACAATATTTAATACACCAGCATCATGTAGGGCCAATAGTTCCCTGCACGAACTTTGGGGTACAAATGCAATTACAATGGATATAAGTGGCATTAACACTTTTTGCAAGCGTTCCATATCCTCTGCTGAAAGGTATTTTGCCGGGTAGTTCATCGCAAAACTTAAAATGGCAAGTGCCTCTTTCCAATAGATCGATTTTCTCTTCTCAATCGATTTTTCTGCTTCTTCATATTCCTTTTTGAAGAGATCAAATGGTTCCATTTTTTCGCGGTAGTCCATCATCGCACTTACGAACTGCTCAAGATTCATGTCTTTGATCTTTTCATAAAAAACAGGATCTTTTTCAATGAACATCTCTTTAAAATTTTTCTCAAATACAAAATCCAAAGGCAAAAAGCCCCCATTTACCTTGATACTTTTTTGGATTTCAGTTTTACTTAGCGTTTCGTCCTTCCCTAAATGCGAGTCTTCCAGGTGAAACCTGATCGCTGGTAATAGCCCGCTCCTGGAGTGCATCACGATTTTAAAACCTTTATTCTTTAGGTGGTACGAATAGGTACCATCTTCATTATCGGAAAAATTTCCATTTTGTCGCGCCAGGGTTCTTAAGGCATCAATGGCAGTTAACGAAGAGCCCATAATGCCAACGGTGTGGTTCAGTTCTAAAGCAATTTTTTTGGGCGGATATGGTGAATCGAAATAATGAGGAATTTTACCTTCGTATTTTTTTGGCCAATTATGACCGGTACAGATGATTACCTGGTCGAAATGAGCTTGATCACGTCCTTTAACACTTACCGCTACCTGATTATCTCCAGGTAAATCAATAATATCTTCCACAATACAATTTAAATGCACATTGGTTTTAATCCCGTTATTTTCTGCAACTTCTTTTAATAATTTAAACTGAGCGGAAAGATATTCACCAAAAAACAATCTGGGCAATACCTTATACTCGTTAAATTTATCCGCATTAATATCAAATTTTTCTAAAATTTCTTTCGGTGCAATTTTCACCCACTCTTCAATTGAGTTATATATGACTGGAATTTCATTGTCAGACACGTTAGTAATGTGTTCTACATTTGCTCCTTCAGCACTATAGGGCATACCCGCTCCTAAATAATCTTTACGTTCGAATATCTCTATTTCGAAGTTGGGAGCTTTAGATTCAATTAATCTTTTATACATGAACAGACCACTCGGGCCGCCACCAATGATGGCAATTTTCTTTTTTGCTGTTTTCGTATCCATTTATAATTTATACAATCCTAAAAAAAGGAAATTGTTTTAAATCGATGGAAAATGTAAGAGGAATGATGGAATTGATTGCCGTGGAGGCACGAAACGAGGAATACTCTTTCTCGGTTGTCATCCTGAGGAGTAATTTATTTTCTCCTCGTAAATCCCCTCGGGTTACCGTCATTTCGAGCGGAGTGCAGCGCAGTCGAGAAATCTGTCTAGATAGATCTCTCCATTTCGCTGCGCTACAGTCGAGATGACGACCATTCTATTGGAGTTCGCCCTCAACCCTTAGCCCTCTGTGCCTTTCTTTGTGTTCTCGGTGGTGAAAAAATAAAGGAAATCACAAAATTCTAAGAACCTATTTTGATTAATGCTGTTAAAAGGTGAGTGAATTAGGAGTTTGGAGTCAATCAACCAGTGTTAAATGAATGACTAATCGAGCTAATGTACCAGTGAACAATTAAACTTATGAACGATTTAAAACTATATATGATTTTACTGGGATCGAAAGCGCCCAAAAGAAACGTAGAGCAGCACGATTATTTCTTCGGCATCGCCCATTCACTAAAAGATCTTGTGCCCGAAATTAAAGCATTTTGGCCAGGAACAGGTACAAGCCTGCATATTGATGGATGGCGGGAAGTAACCAAAGTTGATGATTACGGGATCAGCATTAAATTAAGGGATGAGCATACGTCGCCATCGCTACATAAATTGTTCTTTATCAACCTGGGGGGCTATTTATCAAACAAATTATACGAACAGCACCATATTGTATTATCAGTGCATGATGAAAGGGCTAAAGCCATTCAGGATGCCAAAAAAACGGTGTTTTTTAAAACCAATTCAATCGAAGGAGCCAATTCGCACATCGACGAAAAATATGGAATCGATGTAGATGATATTTATAAAATTGAGGATATTTTAAGTGAAGAGGCCAAACAGAAATACCACATCGAAATAAAATCATCTTCAGGATTACCAGAAGATGAGATTCATTTAGGCTATTTTAAACTGGATAAACTTTAAGCAATTATTTTTTAACGAGGCTTTTTAACCAAACCACCAGATCGTAGGCAGCTTTATCGTTTTCGAAGCCCATT
Source organism: Pedobacter alluvionis (assembly GCF_003664035.1). GTDB lineage: Bacteria > Bacteroidota > Bacteroidia > Sphingobacteriales > Sphingobacteriaceae > Pedobacter > Pedobacter alluvionis. Next base: position 880,755 of record NZ_RCCK01000010.1, on the reverse strand, counting down.
TCTTTTGGTAAACGGCCATTAACATATTCATCGTACAGCCATGGATCAGCAATGGCAATTACATTTCCTTTACCAAATCTGGTAGTGGCAATAACCGTTGCACCAGCCGCATTTTTCAAAACCGGTTTTGCCCCGTTTTTGGTGTCGATTGAGCATACATCTTTCATGAATATTTTTTTTGCCGTTTTAAACACCGGATTATTTTTGATCACGATGCCGCCATCTTCAAAATGTGCATCATCAATTACATGATTTTGCATTTCGTTGGTAAAGTGCATGCCGAATACATTAGCCAATTTATTAAAGTGTGGTAACTCTACGTTTGCACTATCGTTAGCAAACATTACCAGTGCCCCACCCTGCTTTACCCAGGCAGAAATTGCAGCAATGTGGTCAGCTTCTATGTAATTCGGTTTAGGATTTTCTTTCGGACGATCGGGATCTACAATTAAGTAAACATCACTTCCTTTTAAATTAGCTATTGTTGGTGCTGTTTCAAGCGAATCCAATTTAAATCCTTCTTTTTTAAATACATTACCAAAAATGGAAAAACCACTCATTGCCTGCTCATTCCACAGGTAATGAAAACGCTCTACCTCTCCCGCTTTATTTTTTCGGGTTTCACTATTAAAAAAATAATCTAAAGTAACAGTTTGTGCACTTGCCAGAATAGATGAACAGATTAAAACAGAAAGTGTGCAAGCTTTAAAAAGCAATTTCATAAACATATCGGGTGTAATTGGTTAATAACCCAAAAGTATGAAATTTAACGATAATGAAATTGTTATAATCAACCAACAAAGACATCATTAAAGATAAAACTTACTCTACATACAGGTAAATTGATTAACCAGAACAAAGAAATACCGCCATGGTTAAAATCAATATAACAGCTTTACAGCCAATGCATATAATCCTGCTCGGCGCCATGCCCGATATGATTTCTTATAACAATTTCCTCAGAGACAATGTAGGAGCACTGGCTTATGTAGTAAATATCCAGAGCTTTTTGGTCCTGAATCAATCAAAGGCCGAAACAGCTTATGCGTTGGAGCTTGGTTAACCGGTAAATTATTGAAATTGGTTAATCAATTCAAAATTAGCGGACTAATCTTCAATATCCAGTTTGAAGTGATCCAATAAACCAGAAAGGTTAGCAGACAAAAATCTGGCTTTTTTCATTTTGTTCAGCGCAGGGTCGAAAGAAAAATTACTTGCCGTGCGGAAATCAGTTTTCTCCAGAATTGTCCGGTTAAAAGATGTTGCGGTAAGGTCGCAGTTATTAAAAACAGCTGAAGTTAAATCGGCTGATTCGAAATCTACTTCCTTTAGTGAGCAGTTAATAAAATTTGTTTTCCAGAGCTTGGCACCATAAAAAACAGAATAATCTAAAATACAACCACTAAAAGAAAAAGAGAACATAAATTTATTGCAGGTAGAAAAATCAATACCCAATATCTTACAGTCTTTGAAGGTAATATTACTAAAACCTGTGCCTTTTACCTGAGTGAGAGAGAAATCACAATGGCTAAATTCACAATCCACAAAGTCGTTATGGCTCAGATCACTTTTAGAAAAATCGCATCTTATAAATTCACATTTAATAAATTCTCGCTTTAGCAGCTGTTTACCAGCATAATTGATATCGGTAAAAGTTTTATTTTGGTGAACGGTAGTTTCGATGGGTTCTTCCATAAAATTATAGTTTGATAACTGGGGGAGCAAAAGATATTTCAGTTTAAAGATTAATGAGGGTTTCCAGTACTTGTTGCTTCTTTTTATCGCTGATGTTATAAATACCAAGATTATCCGAATACCACAACCCATCAGCTACAAGCATCATAATCAGGTGTTTTATGCCCTGTCTGGTATCGTCGCCATTTCCAATATACAGATTAGACCATTCATCCCATGTTTTGCGATACTCCTCGTTAATGAGTACAACCTGCATCACAATTTTCATGGTTCTCCGATAATGTAAATCGTTACTTTTACCAATAATAAAGCGTAGGTAAGCCAAACTCCCTTCCTCATTGCCCGATGACTTTTTTTCTTCTATAATCCACTCGGTAAGCTCTGCCAAACTTTGGTTCATCAATTCTTTTAGCAGATCTTCTTTGTTTCGGAAATGATGGATAATGCCCCCCTTGCTCAAACCCGTTTTATCGGCAATGGCCTGAAAAGTAACGCGATGCCAATCTGACGCGCCGATTTCTGCAGCTGCTTCTAAAATAAGCTGTTTACTTACCTCAGGCTCTTTTTTTCTTTTATAGGGATTTTCCATTTCACAAAGATACCGAACGTTTGGTTTGTTTACAAATTATTCCTACGTTTGCATTTACAAAAGATCAGTTGCAGCTATGAATTGATCTTGAAATCCTTTATTATTCCTAAAATATGTCCAGATACATTACCATCATTTCTACCACTATAGAATCGGGCAGCGATAGCAGTTTAATTGCTTTGGCCGTTGCAGGGTTGCAGAATATTTCAGAATGGTCTATCGATCTGGAAGATTGCGACAAAGTAATCCGCATTGTTTCTGCGAAAGATATCAGCAATGAGTTTTGTAAAAAACTGGCATTCTTTGGTATAAAAGCATCGGTGATGGAGGTTTTTGATGATCATTATCACCTGATGTAGTGTTCTAAACCTATCAGATTATAACATCTGACAGCACGAAATAGATTTGGATTAACTGTTTATACCCATAGCATACAAAATAATATTTACCCCAAACTTGGTATTATCCTCGGCCAAAAAACGTTTGTTCCTGAAATCGTAATCCCACTCGCAGCCATAATCTTTATTGCTGTAGAGCACCCCTATCCTATTATTAATTGTAATTGCTTTCAGGTAATCGTGCACCAGATCATCGCCCCAGCCGTTTAGTTCAAAAGAAGTAGTTGGCGGGCCTTTGTCAAACTTGAAGAAAGCGTTGTAAATACCGTGGTTGTTTGGGATTTTCTTTAAAGCCTTAGGGCCAAAAAGGTTACCCATCTGTGTTTCAAACGAGCGGGCAAATAAACCATCAATATCATGGTTGCAATCATCCACAAAAACGAAGCCTCCGTTATGCACATAAGTTTTAAAATTTACAGCTTCCTGCTGGCTAAATTGAACCAGTTTATGCCCGCTTAAATAACAAAAGGGATATTTAAATAAATCCCGACTGCTCAATTCTACAATTTTCTCTTCTTCGTCTAAAGGAATGGTGGTATACTCCAGCAGAGAATTTAACAGATTAGATGGCATGCGCTGATCGGTATCCCAATCGCCCGAATTATATTTTAACCTCGCAAATGTAAATTTAGCTCTTCGCACAGCCTAAAATTACCTTCATTTTTTATTAATTGCATTTTTAATCCAAATTATCTTGTAAATTTTTTGATATTCTTTTCTCACGACTAAAACTATCTGCCAATATGCGCTATATTGAAGCACAATATCGTCATACTAAAAAATCAACCGTTTTGGAGCGTTCAGAAAGCAACCTAAAAATATTGATCAATAAGATCTCCCTGTTAAAAAGCGAAATACAGAAAGTAATTGTGGGTCAGGATGTGATCATTGAAGAAATGCTGATCGCTTTGATGGCGGGCGGACATTGTTTACTGGAAGGTGTACCAGGTTTAGCGAAAACTTTAATGGTTAGAACCATGTCGCAGGCTTTAGACCTTTCGTTCAGAAGAATCCAATTTACGCCCGATTTAATGCCTACCGATATCGTGGGTACCGAAATACTGGAAGAAGACCACGTAACGGGGAAACGTTTTTTTAAGTTTAATAAAGGTCCGCTGTTTGCCAATATTATCCTGGCCGATGAGGTAAACCGGACGCCTCCAAAAACCCAATCGGCTCTTTTAGAGGCCATGCAGGAATTTGAAGTAACTTATGGCGGACAAACCTATCCTTTGGATCGTCCATTTTTTATCCTCGCTACCCAAAACCCGATTGAACAGGCCGGAACCTACCCCCTGCCCGAAGCACAATTAGACCGTTTTCTCTTATATATCAAAATCGGTTACCCTACAGCGGCAGAGGAAAATCAGATTTTAAGCAGTACCACAGGTAGCAAAAAAGCGGTAATCAACCCGATTATCGGTGCAGAAGAAATTAAGGAATTGCAGGCCATTACCCGCGAAGTAAGTATTAGTGATGATCTGATTACTTATGTAAGCGAGATTATCCGCGCCACCAGACCTGATACCACCACGGTAAATTTTGTAAAAGAATGGGTCCGCTGGGGCGCTGGTCCACGCGCCGGGCAAGCATTGATTTTAACAGCAAAAGCAAGGGCATTATTTAAAGGCAGATATGCGGTGATTATGGAAGATTTACAAGCCATGGCTTACCCGGTATTGCGCCACAGGGTATTAATGAATTTTAAAGCCGAGGCCGAAAATGTGTCATCAGACAAAGTAACTGACGAACTGATCAAAGCCATTTCTAAACCAAAAGCTAACATTTAATGAGTAAACTGCTCGATCCTAAAATATTGATGGCCATCAAAGACCTTTCATTATCGGCGAAAATGACGATTGATGGTTTTATGAACGGCATTAATAAAAGTACCGTAAAGGGACCGGGATTGGAGTTTAGCCAGTATAGGAGTTATCAGCCTGGCGACGATCTGCGCTCGCTCGACTGGAAAATGTTTGCCCGTTCCGACCGTTATTATATCCGCGAATCGGAGGTAGAAACCAATATTGCTGTGCGCATATTAATTGATGCCAGCGCTTCGATGAACCATAGTGATGGCGATTTTACCAAAATAGATTATGCAAGATACCTCGGTGCCTCTTTAGCTTACCTTGCCAATTTACAGGGCGATGCGATTGGTTTGTATGTACTGAAAAACTCGGGAATTTTCTCCATGACACCCAAGCAGGATTACCAGCATTTGGCACGGTTGTTTTACCAGCTGGAGCAGATTCATCCCGACGGGACATTTACCAAACCTATCCATTATAAAGAGTTGCTTGCAGGTACCCAAAAACGCGAATTGCTGATTTTCGTGACCGATCTTTACCAGAAAGACGATGAAATCATCAAATTATTGGATACGCTAAATACTTTGAGGCACGAAATCGTGGTTTTTCATGTATTATCAAGAAATGAGCTGGACCTTGATTTTAAAGGTTATACGACTTTCGAAGACCTGGAAACAGGAGAAACCATTCAGATTGATCAAACGAAAGAAAGGACCAACTATCAAAACAAACTTAATGATTACCTGGAAGAAAGCAGGATAAAGCTTCTGGATAGAAGGATTTTTTACCGGACAATTACAACTGACGAACCGCTGGATCAGGCATTAAGGGATTTTTTAAAACAAAGAAGTAAACTTAGAATTTAAGCAGTGCATTTTTTATACCCCATAGGCTTACTGGCGCTGGCAGGATTAATTGTTCCGCTCATTATCCATCTGTGGAATGTAAAACAGGGCAAAACAGTTAAGATTGGTAGCATTGCACTACTGGGTGAAAGTTCGAGGGCAAGTTCCAAAAGTTTTAAAATTAACGATTGGCTTTTGTTATTGCTGCGCTGTTTGCTTTTGGTAATACTGGCATTTCTTGTGGCTCAGCCTTATTTTAAAAAAAATATTTCTGCGAATATTAAAAATGGATGGATTTTGGCAGATAAAGCTACTTTTCAACAGGTTTTCAAAACACATAAAAAAACGATTGACTCCTTGCTAAAAAAGGGATATGAAATCCACGATTTTAATGTGGGTTTTACGCAGTTAACCTTAAAAGATACCGTTGGGAATCAAGCAAAACAGACGAATAGTCTAAATTATACAGCCTTACTTAGTGCGGCCAATCATTTTGTTCCGGTAGGTGCAAGCGTTTATCTTTTTGCAGATCGGCGCTTAAACCATTTTGGCAACGAACTATCAACAGTTAACTATAAACTGAGGTACATTCCGCTAAACCAAACTGATACTTTAAGCAGCTGGATTGCCGAGTATGCAGGAAAAAAATATGAAGCAAAATCGAATCCGTCCAATACCAGTTATCAGGCTTTAAATTCAGGAGATGAAGTACCGATAAATATTGCCATACACGAAGCTGCTGGAATTGCGGATGGCAAGTATCTCATTGCTGCTTTAAAAGCTATTGGCAACTTTACAAAACGAAAAATAATCATTAATCCTGCTTCCGGGAAAATAGATATTGGTTTCTGGTTGTCGGATGATCCTGTTTCTTCGGTCTTTAAATCGTCAATCAAGCCAAATGGAGCCTTATTTCAATATGAAAAAGGAAAAGTAATCGCCTCATCTTCATTCATAAACCTGGATGGCCGCCATATTGAATTGAGTAAAAGAATTGCCTCAATAAATGGAGCTAAAAAAATATGGACCGATGGTTTTGGAAATGCAATATTAACAAATGAAAAGTCCAATGCTTTACACATCTTCCACTTTTACAGCCGGTTTAATCCACAATGGAATGAATTAGTTTGGGATGGTTTGTTTGTAAAAGCATTGATGCCAATTGTAATCAGAGCGGACAATACAGCAGATTTCGGATTTGAAAACCACCCTTCCGATCAGAGGCGCTTATCGGCCAAGCAAAATGACCTCTTTCAACCTGACAAAACCAAATCGACTATCAAAACCACCCAAAATAAGGCGCTTGGGACTTTATTTTGGATCGCTGCATTGTTGATTTTTGTTACCGAACGTATTTTATCATTCAGAAAAAAACCAAACGATGTTAAAAACTGAAGGACAAAATTGGATACGTAACCTGAAAACAAGGTGGATCAGTTTTTACCTGATCGGCACTCTTGCCATTGCTTTTGGCATTGCTTTACTTTTATCGGTTACAGGTTTTTATCTGCTACATTTACCTGCCTGGATTTTTGCGATTATTTTCACAATTGTTGCCGCCATTTTATTGTTCAGCAAGCCGGTTTGGAAAATTACTGATTTTGATGTTTCGAGGTTTCTTAATAACCGTTACCCCGAATTGGAAGAAAGTGCCGATTTACTGCTTCAAAACGAAACAGAATTATCCATGCTGCAACAACTGCAGCGCAACAAAATAGAAAACATCATCCCGAATTTGTCGCAGCCGAAAGAACCTGTTAAAAGGTTATATTTTGGCTTATCGATACTCGTTATGGCATTGATGATCAGCTTTGGGATTACAAAAATTCCTCAAATCAGCAAAACAGATTCCGTAGCTGAGGAAACCAAAAATCCGGTTCCTGCAATAAAAGAAAATATACCGGCAGAGATTTCTACTTTTAGTGCCACCATCATTCCGCCCGCCTATACCAGAAAAGGGGAACGGAAACAAAAGCAGTTTACCATTGCTGCGGAAACAGGTGCAAGCATAAACTGGAAAATCGAAACGAATATTGGCATTAAAAAGTTAAGACTTATTTTTAACGATAAAGAAATTGTGCCTTTAAAAGCTCTAAATGCAGCACATACGCAATGGACTTTCAGCAAAACAATCAATAAATCAGGTTTTTACCAATTGGATCTTGATGACAAAAAATCAGACCTCTACCAGATTGAAGTGATTCCAGATCTGCCGGTAACCATTAAAATTACGCAACCAAAACAGCACACTACCATTGATATCGGTCAGCCGCAAAAATTTAATCTCCATGTATCATTCACCGATGATTATGGGATCAACGATGCTTTTATATCGGCAACCATGGCTAGTGGCAAAGGCGAAGGGGTAAGTTTTACCGAAAAAAAGCTGCCGTTTAATGCCAATTTTGATAACAAAAGGAACCTTACGCTAAGTAAACTGATCGACTTAAAAAGCCTTGGTATGAAACCGGGTGATGAGCTTTACTTTTTCATCAAAGCCATGGATAACCACGGCCAATCTAGCCGTTCAGATGTGTATTTTGTTTCAATTGTTGATACCACCGAATTAATGAGTTTAGCCGGGATGACCAATGGCGTTAACCTGGTTCCGGAATATTTCAGAAGCGAAAGGCAGATCATTATCGATACCGAGAAATTATTGAAAGAACAATCAACATTGCCTGCTGCAACTTTTAAAACCAGAAGTAACGACTTGGGGATTGATCAAAAGTTATTAAGGTTGCGTTACGGGCAGTTTTTAGGCGAAGAGAATGAAACTGAAATTGGCGGTGATCACGACGACCACGATGAGCATGCGGAACATAAAATTGAGGGTGAAAAATTTGGTGATGTAAGTGCCATTATGGACAAATATGCCCATAAACATGATATTGCTGAAGATGCCACTTTTTTCGAACCCGAAATGAAAGCGCAATTAAAAGCCGTTTTAACTGAAATGTGGAATGCTGAACTGCGTTTACGGACTCACAAACCACAGGAAGCATTACCTTACGAATATAAAGCATTGAGATTGCTCAAAGATCTGCAGCAGAAATCGCGGGCCTATGTGGCAAAAACCACGGTTAAAGTTTCGGCTTTAAAACCCGAGAAACGTTTAAGCGGTGAGCTGGACAAAATCACACAGCCTGTGCAGAAAATGTCGTTTGAGCAAAAAGAAAAACGAACAGCTTCTTTAAAAGCAGCACTCGCCTTGTTGGAAAGCAGAAAAACAGGCAAGAAGTTTAGTGGGCAAGATCAATTCTTACTTAGCGAAACAGAAAAATACATGATTGGTGCAGCTGCAGATCATCCCTCAACTTATTTAAATGCCCTAACAAGGTTAAGAAGGTTAGGTGCAGCAAATAAACCAATGCTTAAAGAGATTGATCTGGTACAGCAGGCCATACAGAAAATGATCAATGTCGAATTGGCCAAACCACAAATACAAAGTGCCGGACCAGCTTCGGCATTGTATCAAAACTATTTTAATAACCTTAACAAAACCAACAGATAGATATGGAATTTAAATACATCGCTGTTCTGGTTGGCTTAGTTTTATTGGTCTTTTTGCTTTACAAAGAAATCCGCAGAGCAAATAGAGCACGATTAATGTGGCGTATTTTAGTCAATATCATCGCGGTAAGCTGTTTTGTACTTTTAATTGTACCGATCAGATATGAAACACACCTAAAACAAAATCCTGATGAAATTATTTTATTCACCGACGGCACAAATCCTGATTCTGTTTCAAAACTAAAGGGGAAAAAATATGCACTTCCATCGGTAGATTTAAAAAATGAAAAGGCAGCAATTCTTTCCGACCTCTCCTATTTCTTAAAATCGAATCCAAATATCCGAAAACTGGCTATTTACGGTTATGGATTAAATGCACCCGAATTGGAGCAGCTTAAAGGATACCAGATCAACTTCCATCCATCTCCAAATCCTAACGGCATTATCGCTGCCAATTGGCCAGCCAAATTAAAAACCACCGAATTATTACAGGTTCAGGGCACTTATCAAAATTCAGGCGATGAATCGGTCAAACTTTTCCTTAAAGGTTTAGGTAAAACAGTAGACTCCACCGTTATTGAAGCAAAATCGAACAAAGCCTTCTCTTTTAAAACTGCCCCAAAACAAACAGGAAAAGCTGTTTATGAATTGATCAGTTTGCAAAAAAAAGATACCCTGGCTAAAGACCCGGTTCCTGTACAAGTTGGTGACCAGGCACCTATGAAAGTGCTAATACTGGCTTCTTTTCCAGATTTCGAATATAAATTTTTAAAAAACTGGCTCTATGAAAACCAATATCCATTGGCTTTTAGAAGTCAGATTAGTAAAAACAAATATGCTTTCAATTTCCTTAATCTGGATAGCGTAAACCTTAATCAGATCAATACTTCATCCCTGAAAAAATTCGACATTATGATCATTGATGAAGAAGAATTGTCCGCCATAAGCCCAGGTGAAAAGTCCTCGATAAATATGGCTGTTAATAATGGAATGGGCTTACTGATCAAGGTAGCAGGCTCAAAAGCTTTAACAACGCTTAGTGGTAAATCCAACCGGTATGAAGTTCCTTTAAAAGGGAAAACACTTAATTTAATTCTTGCAGAAGATCATTTCAAGTTTAATCCATTGCCGCTCGAACAAGCATTATTTTTAAAGACAAAGCAAAATGAGCAGTCGGTTATTATTGAGGCAAGCGGAAAAACGATAGTCAATAGCACCATTAACGGTTATGGTAAAATACTGGTCTCTACACTTTCTTCCACATACAACTGGTTACTTTCAGGACAAAAAAATGATTATGCAACCTATTGGTCTAAACTTTTGGCCAATACGGCAAGAAAAAGACACGATATTCAATCGGTGAACATTATTCCTCAATTCCCTGTTGTGAATCAAAAAACAAGGATCATTGCAGATCTGGCAACATCAGACAAAGTACCAACATTAAAAATTGATAGCTTTTTACTCAGTCCAAGGCAAAACATGGAGCTTCCGTTTCAATGGGATGCTTTTTATTGGCCTAAAAAATCAGGCTGGACTAACTTGCAGGTAAACCAAACGATTGAGTCGATTTATATTTATGGAAAAGCAGATTGGCAAGCACTCAAAAACCAGGAGAAGCTGGATGGAACACATCAGTTTATCAAAAAGCTGAATACTACTGAGGCAAAAAACAAATTAGCAGACATTGTTCTGGAGAAAGAAGTATCACTTTGGTGGTTTTTTGCCGGATTTTTACTCGCTGCTGCCTTTTTATGGTACGAGGCCAGGATTTTGGCTGTTAAATAAGTCGCGCGCTTGCTGTCATTCGAAACTCCGCTCACGCTCGTTTTTAACGAGCGTTTAATAATACATCGTTTGCAACGATGAAATCGTGTAACTATTTCTGTACTAGTCTGGAAATGAGCGCAAGCAAGAATAACATATAATTAAAAGATTCTTCACTACGTTCAGAATGACAACGAAGAAAAAAACAAAAAATCTGTGGTTACCCGTGCTCATCTGTGGTTAAAAAAAACCTTAATAGAAAAAACAGCTCCTTTTTCTGCCTTTGAAACTAAAATGTTATAATCCATTTCCAGTTTTCACCTCATAATTGGCTATATTGAAATCGTAAACTAACTAAACTCAACCAATTGAAAAGAAAAGACTTCCTCTACTTATCCGGAATGGGTATGGGTGCCCTGCTCCTTCCCGACCTTTCTGCATTCGGAACTCCCATAGATCCCTTACAGGCGCTAGATGGTGTAGATGTAAAAATTAAAAAAGAACTGGCTGATGTTGCACTAAATGCAGCAAAATCAAAAGGTGCAACTTATGCCGATATCCGCATCGGGCGTTATTTAAACCAGTTTGTAGCCACCCGCGAAAAACGTGTTCAAGGCGTAGCCAATACCGAATCGTATGGTGTAGGCATCCGCGTTTTAGCCAATGGCTGCTGGGGCTTTGCTGCTACAAACAATGTAACCAAAGATGCCATCGCCAAAGCAGCCGAACAAGCGGTTGCCGTTGCAAAAGCAAATGCCAAAATACAGGGGGAACCAGTTCAGCTAGCTCCGCAAAAGGGTTACGGCGAGGTAAGCTGGAAAACGCCTATCGAAATCAATGCCTTCGAAGTTCCGGTAAAGGAGAAAGTAGACCTGCTTCTGAATGTAAACGACGTGGCCATGCAGAATGGAGCCAATTTTGTAAATTCCGTTATTTTCGCGGTTAATGAGCAGAAATACTTTGCTTCAACTGATGGCTCTTACATCGATCAGGATGTTCACCGCATCTATCCTACTTTTAACGTAACTAAAGTTGACCGCGAATCGGGTAAATTTAAAACACGGAATGCATTAAGTGCGCCTTCTGGTAAAGGTTATGAATATATGCATGCCCGCCCGGAAGATAAGGTTACTGGAATTGTAACGCGTTATAAAGGTCGTTATGATATGCTGGAAGATGTAAAAGAAGCAGCCCGTGTAGCAAGCGAAAAGGTAAAGGCAAAATCGGTTGAGCCAGGTAAATATGATCTGGTTTTAGATCCTTCACACCTTTGGTTAACCATCCACGAATCGGTTGGCCACCCTACAGAATTAGACCGTGTTTTAGGCTACGAAGCCAATTACGCAGGCACCAGTTTCCTTACTTTAGATAAATGGGAATCAAAAAATTTCAAATTTGGCAGTGATAAAGTAAATATTGTAGCCGATAAAACCCAGGTAGGCTCTTTAGGTGCTGTTGGCTACGATGATGAAGGCGTAAAGTGTAAAAAATGGGATTTGATCAAAAATGGGATACTAACAAGCTACCAGGCCATCCGTGATCAGGCACACATTATCGGCTTAACAGAATCGAATGGTTGCTGTTATTCACAGGGCTGGGATGATGTTCAGTTTCAGCGTATGCCAAATGTTTCGCTACAACCAGGCAAAGAAAAACTGAGTGTTGATGATATGATCAAAAATATTGAAAAAGGCATTTATATCATTGGCGATGGAAGTTTTTCTATCGATCAGCAACGTTACAATTTCCAGTTTGGCGGACAAATATTCTACGAAATTAAGGATGGTAAAATTGCAGGCATGCTCAACGATGTAGCCTACCAGGCGAATACGCAGGAGTTCTGGAATTCGTGTAATGCCATTTGCGACGAAAGTGACTACCGTTTAGGCGGTTCGTTTAATGATGGAAAAGGACAACCTTCTCAAAGCAGTGCCGTTTCGCATGGCAGTGCCACCACCAGGTTTAATGGAGTTAATGTTATCAATACAGCAAGAAAAATATAATTATGGCCATATTAAGTAAAGAAGAAGCCCAAGCGATATTAAAAAAAGTAATCGGTTTTTCTAAAGCCGATTTCTGCGAAGTAGGTTTAAACGGTTCTGATGGCGGGAATATCCGTTATGCCCGTAACGCCGTTTCTACCGCAGGACAGATCAGTACCATGAGTTTAGGGGTTAGCTCAACTTTTGGTAAAAAAACAGGTTCGGCAACTATAAATGAATTTGATGATGCTTCCTTACAAAAGGTGGTAAAAAGAGCAGAAGAACTGGCCATGCTGGCACCAGAAAATCCTGAGTTTATGCCTCCGTTAGGTCCACAGACTTTTGCCGAATCAAATACCTTTAATGCTAAAACCGCTGCCATGACGCCTGATACCAGGGCCGAAATGGTGGGTAAAAGTTTAAGTGTATCAAAAGCAGCTGGTTTAGACGCGGCCGGTTTCCTGGAAAACTCAACCCGTTTTAACGCGATCTTGAACTCTAAAGGTTTGTTCGCCTACAATAAAGGTACCGATGTTTCTTTTTCGGTAACCGTTAGGAACAAACAAGGAACAGGATCAGGCTACGTTGAGCAAGGTTTTAATGACCTCGACAAAATGGATACGCTGGCACTTAGCAAAATTGCAGCTAGCAAAGCCAATGGTTCTGCAGGCGCAAAAGCCATTGAGCCTGGTAAGTATACCGTTATTTTGGAACCACTTGCTGCCAGCGATATTATTGGCAATATGTTCAGGGGATTTGATGCCCGAAGTGCCGACGAAGGCCGGAGTTTTATGAGCAAAAAAGGAGGAGGTACCCGTTTAGGAGAGCAATTGTTCTCAGAAAACGTAAATATATACTCCGATCCAATGAATACCGAAATCCCATCTTCGACCTTCACCGGCGAAGGTTTGCCGGTAACAAGAACGCAATGGGTAGAAAAAGGAGTAGTTAAAAACCTGTCTTATTCAAGATATTGGGCTGCACAGAAAAATGTTCAACCACTTCCATTTAGCCGCAGCATGATTATTGAAGGTGGCACACAATCTTTGGAAGACCTGATTAAGAGCACTGAAAAAGGTATATTGGTTACCCGTTTTTGGTACATCCGTTCTGTAGACCCGCAAACATTATTACTTACCGGCTTAACGCGTGACGGTACTTTTTACATTGAGAACGGAGAAATTAAATTCCCGATCAAAAATTTCAGGTTTAACGAAAGCCCGGTAATTATGCTCAACAATGTAGAAGCTTTAGGTAAACCGGTAAGAACAGGAAGCGGATTAATCCCGCCAATGAAAATCAGGGATTTTACGTTTACTTCATTATCAGACGCGGTTTAAGGTAGCAGTTCCCACCAAAAAAATCCGTCATTGCGAGGTACGAAGCAATCTTAATGCGCACGCTGGTAGCGATCGTCGTAAGATTGCTTCGTCGTTCCTCCTCGCAATGACGATTCTACTATGAATGACAACTCTTTCGTACACAAAAACAATCAAAAAATTGAGAAGAAGGGATTTCCTATACATGACAGGTGTTGGGCTTGGCGCAAGTATGCTGCCCAATATTCCTGCCTTTGGCAAAATGATTTCTGTTGAAGAATCTTTAACGCCTGTTGATGTTGCCTTAAAGAAAAAAATGGCTGATGTTGCGCTCAACGCTGCAAAAAGCAGAGGCGCAACTTATGCCGATGTGCGCATAGGCCGCTACCTGAACCAGGTTGTGGCCACCAGGGAAACGCGCGTAGAAAACATCTCCAATTCTGAATCCTACGGTTTAGGCGTGCGAGTAATTGCCAACGGAAGCTGGGGTTTTGCAGCAACCAACAATATGGACGATACCAGCATTGCCAAAGCTGCTGAAGCTGCCGTAGCCATTGCAAAAGGAAATTCCAAACTGATGGAAGAACCGGTTCAACTGGCGGCACAAAAAGGATATGGCGAAGTAAACTGGAAAACACCGGTTGAGATTAATGCCTTTGAAGTACCTGTTGCCGACAAAGTTGATCTCCTCTTAAAAGTAAACAGTGAGGCGATGAAAGGCGGTGCAAAGTATATCAGTTCTAACCTTTTTATGATCAACGAGCAAAAATATTTTGCCTCTACTGACGGATCTTACATTGATCAGGATATTCACAGAATCTGGCCAACCTTTACCCTAACCAAAACCGATGCAGCAAGCGGTAAATTCGAAACCAGAAATGCCTTAAGCGCCCCAATGGGGATGGGTTTTGAATACCTTAAACCTAAAGAAGAAGAAAAAATAAAAGGCGGTCCGGTTACGATGTACAAAAAACGCTACGATATACTGGAAGATGTACGTGAAGCAGCGGTGCATGTTGACGAAAAACTAAAAGCCAAACCTATAACACCAGGCAAATACGACCTCGTTTTGGATCCTTCGCACCTGTTTTTAACCATCCACGAATCGGTAGGTCACCCAACAGAACTCGACCGCGTTTTAGGTTACGAAGCCAATTACGCCGGAACAAGTTTTTTAACACTGGATAAATGGGAATCGAAAAAATTCAACTTCGGGAGCAAAGAAGTAAATATTATCGGCGATAAATTGGAAACGGGTTCTTTAGGCGCAGTGGGCTACGATGATGAAGGCGTAAAATGTGGTAAATGGGACATCATAAAAGATGGGATTTTGGTGAATTACCAGACCATCCGTGATCAGGCACATATTTTAGGTTTAAAAGAATCGCAAGGCTGTTGTTATGCCGACAGTTGGGACAGCATCCAGTTTCAGCGGATGCCCAATGTTTCGCTAGCTCCGGGAAATGCACCTTTAAGCGCGGCCGATATGGTTAAAAATGTAGAAAAAGGCATTTATATGTTTGGCCGCAATTCTTATTCTATCGACCAACAGCGCTATAATTTCCAGTTCAGCGCACAATTAGCTTATGAAATTAAAGAAGGTAAGATTGTTGGTATGTTTAAAGATGCCTCCTATCAGGCCAATACACAGGAATTCTGGAACTCGTGCGTACAATGCTGTGATCAAAACGATTACCGCCTGGGCGGAACATTTTCGGATGGTAAAGGTCAACCAGGGCAAGCAAGTGCTGTTTCGCATGGTAGCGCAACTACCCGTTTTAATGGCATTAATGTAATTAATACGGGCAGGAAGTTGGGGTAGACTTTGTTATTCGTAATGATTAATTTTTTGTAACCCTTTTTAACGCGATCGTCATTCTGAATTTATTTCAGCATCTTTTATGCAAAATAGCCCCTGAAATGAATTCAGGGTGACGGCTCTAATTTTAAATACCCATAGATTACATCTTAAAATTTAACTAAAGCTATATGGTAAAAAAACAATTAAAAAATCCTTCGACTCCGCTCAGGATGACAATCCAAAAAATCGTCATTTCGACTGAAGCGCAGCGGAATGGAGAAATCTATGCTATTAGAAAATAGATTTCTCCGCTACGGTCGAAATGACGACTTTAAGATGAAGAATTGCTGAATGTTCGCCCGCAATGACGATCTACTGCGACAATAAAACTTTACTATTTTGGCTCTCTTTTATTGTCTACCGCCGTACTAAATGTTTTATTAAACTCGCCTTTTATCCAAGTCGTTTTTCCAGTTTGCTCTACCGGAGGGGCAATAATGTAATTTCCGGTTTCGCTATCCACGATCACGACCATATTATTGGCATTTACTTCGGTGTGGTACCTTCCCCCGGTTTGATCTTGTCCGTTTTTAAAACTGATGGCCGTAAACATTAAGCCAGCGCCCAAGAATCCCAGCAAAAGGGATTTTGTGTCTAATGTGATTTTCATATTCTTAAGATTTATTTGTGTGTGAAATCAAGATAAGATTTCTGAACACCACTTTTAAATTCTAACGGAAATATTGCACTATGTTCCTGCTAAATTTTGAACATGAGATAGGTTAAAGCTGCTGCAATCAAAATAACGAGCAACAGTTTTATCATAAAATTTTTGAGTGGATTTTGGTTATTCCCGGAATTATCAGAGATGATATTTTTAATATCGGTATCCCTGCTTTGTTGCACCGTATTGCTGCCAGGCTTAAACTGCATTAGCCTTTCAACATAATCTTTGCTTTCGGCCAAGCCTGCGCCCGTTGCATCCTTATAATGTTTAATAGCATTTAACTTATTGCCCTGACTTAGAATAACCAATAGCTCTGCATCCAGATCTGCCGGATTGCTTATAGGTTGCTGTACTCCTTCTTCCAGGTCGTCTACATAATCTTTTGCTTCTTTTAAACCACAGCCACTGTGATCTTTAACAACCTTAACAGCAGCTATTTTCTGGTTCCTTGAGAGAAATAACAGCGCTTGTTGCTTTACTTCGGGGCTAACATTAATCATAACTTTAAGCTATCAAAATATGAACCAATTATTACCTCGGGAAGAGGTTTTTATATAGCAGGAAAGATGCTGAAATAAATTCAATGCTTTGAAATAATAGCTAAAACGATTCCAATTATAAAGGTTAATAAGTTGTACGATACCGGAACAAAAATACTTCTTAAAATCAAGGCTGTTTTGCTATAGTTAAAAGCAGAAAAAAACTGGTAATAAAACCAGATGCTATAAAAAAGCCCTAAAAACAAACCCATGCCATAAGTAAAAAAAACAATCACTTTGGTATCGGTATAAAAAATAGTAACCACCGAAATAAGCAGGCCCACAATCAGTTCTACGATAACACGGTTTGAATTTAGCACCAGGTGTTCGGAATAATTAAGCTTCGCTTTCCTGAACCATAAAAAAGATAAAAGGGAATAAATGGGAATGGTTACAATCAATATCAGCTTTGGATGTTCGGAGATAAATTTTTCACTACTACTCATCACGGCCTTGCCTCCCTCCGGCATCAGATCAGACATATTAAAGTGGGTATACGGCGAAATGAGACTTGATACCGTCAAGATAAGTAGGATGAGCGTAACAAAACTAAAATAAGGAACCCTTTTGCCCTGGATAAACTCGCGCACGCTATGGCCTGGCCGGGTAAAAAGTGCTTTAAGGGTAAATAAAATACCTTTATCAACATGCCATATACCATGAACAAAGTCGTGGGCCAGGAAATGTTTGATAGAATAGCGGTGTGTAGAAGATTTTTGTCCACAGTTAGGGCAAAAATTCTGTGTTACCGGAGCGGTACAATTTAGGCAATCGGATGACATTAAATTCGTTATTTTGAATTGCGGTTTTTAATTTCAGTATTAATCTGGCCAAGGCTAATAAACGCTGGTAACAATGCCAGCATGCAGGATATGGGAATAGTTGCCAGAACTTTTGGCGCTTTAGCCGTAATAACAAGATAAATTAAAACAAGAAATGCGGCAAGCATTACCAAACCAAGCCCGATTAATGCCCCCTTTATGCTCTGTTTTTTCTTGTATAATTCTTCAGTAGATAATTCGGTAAGTGGAATTACTTTTTTCATATTGTTTATTGTCTGGTTAATAATCTGTTAAGCAATATTTTGATGTGGCTAAACAAATATACAATATATCCCCAGTCAGTGATAAAAATATTTAAAATTGATTGTGTGATTTTTCAGCACGAGTATTTTTCATCCACGAAAGAGAAAACAGCAAAGCGTTTTGGATAATTGGCGCTCCAAAATGCACAGATGTGTCCATTCGATAGGTTAACCAGGAAGAATGTTTAGAAAAACTTTCTTCCTGGTATGGACCCGATGTTACTTTAATCCAAAACTATTCCGTTCAAAACCTTATGGACTTACTTTTTATGGATTCTGATGCTTTTGCTAAGATGTCCCCTGGAAGAAATGTTAAAAGCAAGCATTAAAAACAATGTATATATTTTTACTTAGCAACCTCCTTTTCGGGGAACACGTTTAAAAATCACTTTACCATCAAGTTCCACATATTCGCAAAATATTATTGGATATGAATACTTAGGCGCATGCGATACGCTGTGGCTCCTTAACATTATTTTGTCGTTAACTTTCAGGCTATGCAATTGCTCGAGTTGAGACTTTTCCGGCTCAAATTTTACTATGTAATCTTCACCATTAATCCTGGCCATAACACCAAAACCTAATCTTGATCCTGGCGGAAGAGAAAGAGAAGTTACAACTGCCTCCATATTGGTGAAAGCATGTATATGCTTCCTTATTTTAACGGCACCGGCAAGCACTTTTTTTCCTTCAGGAGAAGCCTCCCATTTTTTGTACTTTATGCCGTCGGGTGTAGCCTCCCATTTTTTCCTTTCGGCTTTCCTTTCCGCAATAGAAAGTGATTTTGAGGACGGCTTTTTAGCAGTTTCAGTCTTGATTTCACGATTAGCAAATACTAGTCCGCTCACCACAACCAGTGGTAACATCAGTGCATAAATTAATTTTTTCATGATTTTTGGGGTTTACTAAATAACATATAGATTCTCTTGATAAGTCAAATCAGATAGACATTCTTTTATTTTTTTATGTGCTATCAAAGTTGATGCAGCAAAATTACTTTGACATTTTCCAGCTTGAGACATTTGAATTGTAAATAAAAATGTAAACTTTGTAAATAAAAAGCTGACACTATGCTTGATAGACAAAATCACTTCTACGCGAAAGGTAAATACCTATTTGGATTCATACTGGTTTTGTTTATCGCTGTCACCTGTGCGGCTTTCAGTATGACCGGCAACGAGGACTTTGATTTCGCCAGAAGAGAAGTTTTGCTCCGCCGGATCGGACATGAACTACTTTTACAGTCGGGCGACAGCACATCAAGAGTGCTTCCGATAAAAAAGGTCGCTGAAAATGAGTACCAGATCAGATTTGAGAAGGAATTTACTTTCGACCCCATCTCCCTCGTGAATACCACTAAACTTTTGTTGGCCAATGACCCATTGGCAGAAGATTATGTTGTTAAAGTTTTGAACTTTAGCGACTCCAGCGTAGCCTATGCCTACGCGATATCCAAAAATAAAAAAGATGAAATTATAGCGTGTATAGGAAGAAAACAGCCAAGAGCACGTTACATAATCGACATTAAACTGAAACCGACAGGCATAAATACCGCAAAGAATGGATATCTTTTGGGCAGCCTGCCATTTTTAGCTTTTGTTGGTTTTATTTTTTTCAGATCTGTTAAACCGCGAAGAGCTTTACCCATTGATGATCAGCATCCAGACATGATTACGTTGGGGTCGGTTTTATTTGATGCGAAAAATCGTAAACTCACCATAAACGAAAAGATGATAGAATTAACCGGGACTGAAACCAGGTTACTGCTCATCTTCGCGCGGTCTCCTAATGAACTTATAGAGAGAAGCCGGCTGCAGAAAGAAATATGGGAAGACGAAGGTGTTATTGTAGGCCGTAGCCTGGATATGTTTATATCAAAACTTAGAAAAAAACTGGAGGCCGATCCTGCGATCAACATTGTTGTGATACGGTCTAAAGGATACAGGCTTGAAATTAATGCTTAAAACGCTCCTCCTACTGCAAATCAAGTTTATTGGATTCGATTTGGCATTTGTAGGAATGTTTTACAAGTTTTAAAAACTTAATATACAGCCTGATATAGACCAACCAAACTACTAGTTCCAAAGATAACCAGGGGCAACTTCGGCCCGCGGTTATCTTTTATTATCGCTAGCCATTTAACTGAAATATATTTTTCATCAACACCCACTTTTCACCTGGTTTTGCAAAAGGCAGTGCCTGCTGATATTTCCACATTAACATTTCCCATTCCTCAACCCGTGGGTTGGAAGCGTCCATAAGTGCCTTTTTTTCGAAACTGAAATCGTCTTGCGTTTCCATCACCATAAATAAGCGGTTAGAAATGCGGTAGATTTCCATATCCAGTATTCCAGAGTCAGTTATGCTGCGTTTAATTTCAGGCCATCCATTAACATGGTACGCTTCATATTCTGCGATAAGTTTTTCATCATCAACCAGATCAAGAGCCAAACAGTATCTTTTCATTTGTAATTATAAAATTTCATTTACTTCCCAGCTCACCAGTGTGGAGCGTTCGATTTCCACCAAAGCGGATTTAATATGATAGTGTTATTTCTTAAATTCTATTTTATATCCTGTTACCGCCCAGGTTGGGTAATTTTTCGGCTTTTTGATCACTAGTGAAGAATCTGTTTGTGTCCAGTCTAGTTTTTCTTTACTGCCCAAAAGGGTAACAGAACTGATCGGTTTATCCAGATATTTAGAATTTTTCCCCAACAATTCCATTTTTATATCTGTTTTGGGAACAGCTAAACAGAATGCAAAAAGGTCGCGTCCCTTTGTTGTATAACGGATATCTGTAGCTTCATATTCACGGGTGTCTGTCAATCCGCCGAAAACGCCTTTTTTCTGGTTCGATTTAATTGTAGATGGTCCTTCACCGTAGACTTTCCAAGGCCTTGTAGCATAAATCCCTTCGCCATAAGTCTTGGTCCATTCACCTATTTCCGTTACTATTTTGATTACATCAGGCTCTAAATCTCCTTCTGGTGTCTGTACAACATTAATCAGTAAATTTCCATTTTTACTCACCACATCAATTAAAAGCTGGGCAATTTCATTTGCACTCTTGTAGCGTTGCCCTGTTCTGTAATACCAATCGCCAATTGATGTATCGGTCTGCCACGGAAAAGGGCTGATCGAATCCAAAACACCACGTTCTACATCCTGGGCCCATTTACCTCCGGAAGCTTCTTTAGGCGTGTAAACGGCTTCCAGTTTACCTTTATTTTTAGCCATATCCTGATTGTAATAATGTGCCACCATTTTACGTCCATATTCTTCAAAAGGAACTTTGCTATCAGAATAAAGCAGATCAGGGTGATAGAGATCAATGAGTTCTGTTACATTTTCTAACCATTTTTTATGCCATGCAGGATTATTGGTTAACCATTCTTTGATGTCGCTCGAGTCGGCAGGTAAATGATACAGGTCTGAATATTGAGGATCACGTCCATCATACGGAACACCGGCAAACTGGCCGGTTGTGTCCGATCCATGGCTGGGCTGGAACCAGTTGAAACTTGCAGCAAGATGCTCAGAAACCCCAAAACGGAGGCCTTCTTTTTTAGCTGCTTTCTGCCAAAGTCCAACTACATCTTTATGCGGCCCCATATTTACCGAATTCCATTTATGTATCTTCGAATTCCACAAAAAGAACATATCATGGTGCGAAGCCATGCTTACAAAATATTTGGCACCCGCTTTTTTATAAAGCGCCATTAATTGTTCAGGATTCCATTTTTCTGCCTTCCATAGCGGAATAATGTCTTTGTAACCAAATTTGGATGGTGTTCCATAATGCTCTACATGATATTTATTCTGATTATTCCCTTGTAAATACATGTTTTTGGCATACCAATCGCCCTGACGAGGAACTGCCTGAGGACCCCAATGCGACCAGATACCAAATTTAGCATCACGGAACCAATCAGGATATTTATACTGTTTTAAGGATTCATCAGTAGGGCTGAATTTATCTTGCTCAGTAGTAGTGGTCTTTTGCTGAGCTTGTGCATTTAACAACATGGAAATTGTAATTATGCTTAAGAATATTCTTTTTTTCATTGTTTGATCATTTAAAAGCTACTATTCCGGTTTCAATATGGTGAAGATCGGGCTGATGAATATCCCGTTGCAATAATCAGATAATAATAATTGCAAGACTCCTGCCTCCCGAAACGGTTTATACCTGGTATTATAATCAAAAATAAACATCTTATCCGACCTATTTTTGAATAAATTAGACTTTTTATTGTAAAAATCCGACATTTAGCAAATGATCAAAAGAGTCTTGCAAAATACCTTTTCGCTGCTCAATGTAGATTATGTGAAATTAACAGAAAAATGGAACTACCTGAACGTAATCAGTCCGTATTTCCGGATTTATTATATAGATGATGGAAACGGTGAGGTATCTGACCCGTCGGGATCTTTAAAACTCGAACCTGGATATCTGTATATTATACCCAGTTTCACACTTTGTAATCTGCATTGCAACGGATATTTGAGTCAGTATTTTGTGCAGTTTTTTGAAGAATCTGCAAACGGGACTTCTCTATTTGCACGAAGCCGCAATGTTTCAAAAATTAAGGCGACACAGATGGACATTGATCTTTTTAAGCGACTGCTCGAAATAAATCCTGGTCGTGGCATTAACCGGTCTGATGACCCAAAAATTTATGAGAAAAATATTTTCTATAAAGAATACCAGGAATTGAACAATATGCAGGGCTTAGCCAGTTACCTTGAAACACAAGGTATACTACTTCAGTTGATGGGACGTTTGCTTCAACCACAGTTACATCGGAAACATGAGGAACGGCATTCGCCAGCCAAAATAGCTGAAACAGTAGGTTATATCCTGGTAAATTTACAGCAGGAATTATCCGTAACCAGTCTGGCTTCACGTGTAAATCAGCACCCTGATTATTTCTCCCGTTTATTCAAAACTTTTACCGGCCAGAGGCCAGTTACTTATATTCTTGAAAAACGGATTGAACGGGCGCAATATTTATTAGCCACAAGCAGGCTTGCCTATTCGGATATTGCAACACAAACCGGATTTGATAATCTCTCCTACTTTTCAAAGTCCTTTAAAAAAATTACGGGCATGTCCCCTAGTGTCTATAAAAAACAGGTTTATACTGTAGGTTTCACTTTATAATTACATCTCGACTGAAG
This sequence comes from Pedobacter alluvionis, assembly GCF_003664035.1. Lineage (GTDB taxonomy): Bacteria > Bacteroidota > Bacteroidia > Sphingobacteriales > Sphingobacteriaceae > Pedobacter > Pedobacter alluvionis. Next base: position 857,501 of record NZ_RCCK01000010.1, on the reverse strand, counting down.
TAAGGCTTTGTTAGCTTTCATATTTAAGCCCAAATCGTTTATGCTAATGGTAAAGAAAAATTAAACGTTGCACCTTTACCTGGCTCGCTTTCAACCCAAATCTGGCCGCCATGGCGTTCAATAATATCTTTCGATATAAAAAGTCCCAGACCTAATCCTGATGAACCGTCTTTATTTTCCTTGGCCTGGTAAAACTGGCTGAATATATGACGCTGGTTTTCTTCGCTAATACCGGGTCCAAAATCTTTAATCGAAGTAAGTACCACATTATCCAGATGTTGAACCTTCAATTCAATTGTTTTTTCCTGAGGTGCGTATTTAACTGCATTGTTCAATAAATTAGTGAGTACCTGTTCAAGGCGCATCCGGTCAGCATTAACAAAGCTTTCTTCAGGCATTTCAATAATTAAAATATGCGCCGGATGGGCTTGTAAAAAAGATTCTTTCATTTCCTGAATAAGGATGGCCAGGTTAAGGTATTCCGTATTCAGTTGTAGTTTTCCGGACTGGATTTTGGAGACATCAAAAAGATCACTAACCAGAACGATCATTTTTTCCAGTTGTCTGATCGCCCTTTCAAGGAGATTTTTTGCAATACCTTCACCCGTGTTGCGATTGGCCAACTGCAAAAAACCAAAAAGAGAGGTCATTGGTGTTTTTAGTTCATGGGAAGCCATTGCAATGAATTCGTCCTTTTTCGCACTCAGTTCCTGTACCTCTTTAAAAAGCATCGAATTTTCTATAGCAATGGCCGCCTGGGAAGCCACCGTAAGGACAAGTTCCTCATGTTCTTCTTTAAAAATTGCCTTTTCCTGATGACCAAAAAACAGCCCGCCTATCACTTCACCTGATTTGGTTTTAACCGGAACTGCCAGATAACTGATCACAGGTAAATGTCCGGAAGGTTTTCCAAAAAATGGCGCATTTTTACCATATCGGGCATCCTGGGTGATGTCGTCTGAGCGGACGATTCCTTCTCCGCTGAAAGTAGGATGAAATAAAGCGGTATTACGTGGCATCGGGAAGTTCGCGAAAGCCTCCCCCCGAGCACCAGATATGGTGTATAACCAGTAAGATTCCCCTTCCTGGTTAACCTGATTATAAAAAAACGCTCCAAAGGCTGCACCGGTTAGCCTGGTAGTGGAATCAGTTACCTGCTGTAATATTTGCTGAAGGTCTAGCGATTCATTAATGCTCCTGCCCACTACATTTAACAATTCCAGGCGTTCAATATGCTTGGCAATTAATTTTTCAGACTCCTTTTGCGAAGTAATATTACGGGCGATCTTCGATGCCCCAATAACAACTCCATCGCGATTTTTAATAGGAGATACGGTGAGTGAAATATTTAGTAGGCGCCCATCTTTTGTTTTTCTGATGGTCTGTATGTGGTCTACCTTTTCGCCACCTCGCAGGCTTGCAATTATAGTTTCTTCTTCGGTCAAACGATCAGCAGGGAGAAGTATTGTGATCGGCTGGCCAACGGCCTCTTCTTCCGTATAGCCAAAAATATGCTCTGCTCCTTTATTCCATGTCGTTATGATTCCATCAAGCGACTTACTGATAATGGCGTCTTCAGAACTTTCTATAATAGCGGCAAGCATGGATTGTTTTTCCTCTGCCTGGTGTTCGAAGGAAACGTCATGGGCAATTTGAGACATGCCAATAATTTGCCCCTTATCATCTTTAATCGGCGAAAGGGATAAGGTAACAGGTATTTGTATCCCTGAACGGGTAAGACGCACTGTTCTGTACTGGCTGATACGCTTATCGTTCAAAACCTCCTGCATCAGCCTTTCCTTCTCTGAATACTTGTCATCAGGAATCAGCATAAAAACAGATTGGCCCAATATCTCTTGTTCGGTATAACCAAACATACGTTCTGCAGCCGGGCTCCAATTGGTAATCCTGAAGTCAAGGTCATGACAGTATATGGCATCCTGAATGCCTTCAAAAATAGATTGTAATGTGAAGAGGTCAGGCAGGTGCGCTGATTTTATCATAATTATTGTGGATTAAGATCCATCGAAAAAACCTATCAAATTTATTGAAGATATTTTAAAAAATCATTCTTCTTAAATGTTTTTTCCATGTTTTAGCATCCTGACCAAAGAAAAATTATATCATTATTATTCTTCACCAATGATTTAAAAGAGTCCGGAATTTATAATACTGGAACTATGCATCATCAATTATTCTGTTTTTTCTTAAACTCACTGGGGCTCATTCCATATTTCCCCTTAAACAAGGTTGAAAAGTAGGTTGGTGAGGAAATCCCGATTTTGAAGGCGATTTCGGAAATGGAATAATCTTCATTCGTCAGCAGGTAAGTAGCCTTTTTCAGTCTACGGTTCAAAATGTAGTCCGTAATACTGCAGTCAAGTAATGCTTTCACCTTTCTATAAAGCTGAATACGGGAAATACCAATCATCTTCGCCAGGTCTTCCACATTAAGTGTCTCATTCCCCAGGTGATGCTCTACAATACCTGCAAAATCATTCAGAAACTTCTTATCAAGAACGCTTAACGTTGATTTTTTCTCTGCACCAGAGCTGATATCGCTGATGTAATGTTCCTTTAGTAACATACGGTTGGCAAGCAGGTTTCGAACATTTGCTTGAAGGAAGTCAAAATGAAAAGGTTTGGTCATATAAAGATCGGCCATACTGTTTATACCCTCGATCTGCTGTTCAGGGCTAGCTTGTGCCGTGAGCAGAATAAGCGGGATATGGGAGGTTCGCAGATCTGTTTTAAGTTTTTTTGCAATTTCTTTGCCCGACATCCCGGGGATAATTACATCAGAAACAATGATGTCAGGAATTTTTTCAAAAGCTTCATGAAGCCCCTGGTTACCGGTTGTGGCGGTAAAAACCTCATAATTGACTGAAAATTTCTCCTGAAGATAATTTAACAGGTCGAGGTTATCCTCAATAATCAGGACGGAATATTCTTTGATATACTCACCTATCGGATCAATCTGCCTATTCTCCGCCGGTAACTCTTCTGTGATATAAACTTTTACTTGTTCAGTTAGTGAAAAACTTCTGTCATCTGCGCTTACAGGAGAAAGCTTTGAATCTATTGGCTCACCACACGGCATTGTGACTGTGAATGTACTTCCCTGCCATTTTCTACTCTGTACCTCAATACTGCCACCGTGCAAATGTACCAGTTCACGGGTAAGGGAAAGGCCAAGGCCAGATCCTCTCGATTCGCTGGTATTGGATTGATAAAATTGGTCCCAAACCTGCTGCAATTCCTCTTGATTCATCCCACTGCCATTATCAGCAACTGAAATGATGAAATTATTATCCTCAGTGGTTAAATTCACATGTATTCTTCCATGAGCCGGAGTAAATTTCAATGCATTACTCAACAGGTTGAGAATGACTTTTTCAAGGATATTTACGTCAAAATTGGCTACGATATCATGCTTTGGAAAGGAAAATTTTAAGGCAATATCTTTTTTCAGCGCGCCGTATCTGAAGCTTTCTATGATTTCATTCATGAAAGACTGAACGTTATTGCTTGTGGGTTGCACATGAAATTTCTGGTGTTCTATCTTTCTGTAATCAATAAGTTCATTGATCAGCTTCAGTAACCGATACGCATTCTTTTGAATCATCGTCAGTTCCCGCTTTTCCCCGCTCTGGATTTTATCGCTTTCAAGGAGATCTTCCAATGGAGATAAGATTAACGTTAGCGGGGTTCTGAACTCGTGGGATATATTGGTAAAAAAATTAAGCTTGGCTTCAGTCGCTTCCTCAATTTTAGCCGAAGCATCGATTAGCTTATTTCGCTGATCCAGTATCTGCACATTTTTCTGCTCAAGGCTTTTGTTAATTTTGCGGTTCTCCAATAAGGAGAAAAATGCCAGGCCGCCAAATATCACGGCCAATACCAGTGTGATCACAATAAAATTGAGCACCAGCTTTTGATTATCATAGATTTCAAGCTGATCGGATAACATCGTTTGTTGCCGTTCAATATCTCTTTGTTGGCTCGACACCTTTGCCCATTGAAGTTTCATAAGTTGAACCAAAGAACTGTCGATCACTAAGCTTTGCAGGATATTTTCTTTTGAAAAAGGTTCTTTATTTAAAACTTTGAAAGCGATACTAATGGCTTCTTTGCCTCCGGTGGGATATAACACACTGGCGGATATTTTCCCCTCACTGATCAGCTGTAGTCCGCCACCCGGACCAGGAAGTGCATCCACTCCTATTACCTTAATATGTTCTGAGGCTTTGTGATGGCGAAGAAAATCTTTTGCACTCGCGGCCATAACATCATTGTGTGCAAAAATAGCATCAGATTGCAGGATCTTTTCTTTATTCTTTTCCAGTTCCTGGAGTGTACTGCGGGCAACCCAATTACCATAAACCTGGGCTGCCAATTTTATTCCCGGCGATTTACTTAACTCTTCAGAAAATCCTTTATCACGCTCCATGGCAGGAGAAGATCCCGGCAGCCCCAATATTTCCACTACTTTGCCATTTCCCTTCAGCAGCTTGGTGATGTATTGGCCAGCCATCTTGCCTACCTGGTAATTCCCTGCACCAACATAGGCGGTATATTGGGAAGAAGAAGTCTTACGGTCAAGAACAATTACCGGAATTCCTTTATTATATACTTTTTCAACAATATCTGTTAATGGAGATGCTTCATTTGGAGATATGATTAACAGATCAATATGATTATCGACCAATTCTTCTACCTGTTCAATCTGTTTCTTGCTGCTATTGTTAGCATCCTTATAAATGAAGTTGGTTCCCGACCGAAGGGAAAGTTCCATTTTCATTTCTTCAAGCATCGTTTCTCGCCACAAATCAGAACCTACACATTGCGAAAAACCGATGGTAAACTTTTTTTCTTGTTTCTTTTCCGAACAGGAACTAAAGAAAAACAGCGTAGTGATCAGACCCAAAAGCCAAAGTTTGACACCCTGGATATTAGCCATTTTCCGGAATATTTTATTATTCATTTAATAAAGCTATAGATTACTTTTCAATATTGGAAATAAGGAGTAAATCCTTGCCTGGCATCATGTAACCAAATTTAACATCTGATGTTACAATATTTAAAGTGGCACTTAACAGCCGAAGCAGACCAAACATAAATCACTAATGTACAACAACTTATGTTGATTTAATTTTTTAACGTTTTTGAAAGATTTTTAATAGTGCCACGAAGCCATTTGGCCTAATTTGCGATCGTTAACCAATAATAAACTTTTTATGAAAAAACATTCTGTCCTGGCGTGGTCCATGGTTGTGGCCTTAGGCGGCTTTTTGTTTGGCTTTGACACAGCAGTAATTTCAGGTGCTGAAAAATCAATACAGCAGTTTTGGAATCTCTCTGCTTTCTCACATGGCCTTACCATCTCCATTGCACTTATTGGTACGGTAATCGGCTCTCTTGTAGGATCCCGTCCATCTGATTATTTCGGAAGAAAAAATACACTTTATTTCGTAGCTGCTGCATACTTACTCTCTTCGCTGGGTACCGCCCTGGCAGATAACTGGTATATCTTTTTAGTATTCCGCTTTTTAGGTGGCCTCGGCGTAGGTATATCCTCTGTAACCGCACCTATTTATATTTCCGAAGTATCTCCGGCACACAGACGGGGACGGCTTGTAGGGCTTTTCCAGTTCAATGTTGTACTGGGTATATTGATATCCTATCTTTCAAACTATTTGCTCAGCCAGGGAGGCGAGGCATCCTGGAGATGGATGCTTGGTGTTCAGGCATTTCCTTCAATAATATTCCTGGTTTTAATCTATTTTATTCCTGAAAGTCCAAGATGGCTTATACTCAAACGTGGTGCTTATGATAAAGCGTTGGAAATCCTGCGCATTATAAATCCATTAAACTGCAATGAAGAGCTTGCCGCTATCCAGAAGTCAGGTGAGGATATGAAAAAAGACAAATCTTCGGACGGGCTTTTTTCAGGGAAGTACAAAACACCTGTTATCCTGGCCGTGCTGTTTGCCTTCTTCAACCAGGTATCAGGAATAAATGCCATCATTTATTACGCGCCAAGAATTTTTGAGATGGCAGGACTTGGTGCACATTCTTCACTTTTATCTACTGTAGGTATTGGAATGGTTAACTTTATCTTTACACTACTGGCCATCAATATCATCGATAAAGTGGGTCGAAAAACTTTAATGTTCATCGGTTCAATAGGCCTTATCGTATCTCTTGGACTTGTTGCATTTGCTTTTCTGGGCGGTTCATCCAGCGGTTTCGAAATCCCAATTTATGTAATGGTCTTCATTGCTTTCTTTGCTTTTTCTCAGGGAGCGGTGATCTGGGTATTCATTTCAGAGATCTTCCCAAATCAGGTGAGAGCAAAAGGACAAACCCTTGGCAGTTCTACCCATTGGGTGATGGCAGCACTGATTGCATTCTGCTTCCCCTATCTGGCAGAATCATTTGGAGGTGCAAACATATTTTTCTTTTTCTCCGGGATGATGGTCTTGCAACTGATTTTTGTATGGAAAATGATGCCGGAAACAAAAGGCAAGTCGCTGGAGCAGATCGGAGAAAATGTTGTTTTGATGCATTAAATGATATATGAATAATATGATAAATAACCCAAACTATAGTTCTGCTCCAGCCACATGTTATGGAGAAATTCTGTGGGATGTACTCCCAGACGGACCACAGCCAGGAGGAGCACCATTAAATGTTGCTTATCACCTCAATAAGCTGGGCATGGGCTCAAGCCTGATCAGCCGGATTGGGAAAGATGAAAATGGGCAGAAGCTCATTAAATTGATGGAAAACTGGGGAATAGATACCGGGCTGCTACAAGTTGATGAGCAATATGAAACCAGCCAGGTTCTGGCCAAAATGAACAATGGTAATGAAGTAAGTTATGAAATCGTGTTTCCGGTAGCCTGGGATTTTATCGATCAAAGTCAACAACTCATCAAACATATAAAACCATCAACGTACTTTATTTTCGGAAGTTTAGCATCCAGAAACGAAACCTCAAGGAATACCCTTTATAATCTTTTGGATAATGACGCGATTAAAGTGTTCGATATCAATCTTCGTGCGCCCTTTATCAACCAGGCACAATTAGGTCATTTATTATCTAAGGCAGATATTGTTAAGTTCAATGAGGCGGAGCTGGGTATTGTACAAATCATGTTTGGTGGTTCTTTAAAAGGAGAAGCTGATCAGGTACGGTTTATACAAGACCGGTTTAAAGTCCCCGAGGTTATTGTAACCAAAGGTGAGTTCGGTGCCTCATACTATAATTTAGATAAAACCTATAATGTTTGGGGAAATGAGGTAAAAGTAAAGGATACGATTGGCAGTGGAGATTCCTTTTTGGCTGCCTTTATTGCTGCCCATAATCGTCAGGATCAGCCACTACAAATACTTAAGAAAGCGATTGCGATGGGTGCATTTATTGCAACCAAGAAAGGCGGATGCCCTGAATACAATTTTGACGAATACCAGGCTTTCTATAACGAATTATTTACTGCAAAATCTTCCAGTAACAGTACGCATACTGCTGCTTAGAAGTTAAAAAACAAATAAACTACATAACCGGCAAATGCTGATTATATAGAGAGAAACTAACCATTATAAACCATATTTTATGAGAAAAGTAATACTTTGCTGTGTTCTTGTGTTTTGCTTTATGGCAAGTACATACGCACAAATCCGAAACATTACCGGGACGGTTACCGATAAATCCTCAAAACCTGTTCCTGGAGCCTCCGTCTATAATGTAGAAACAGGTAAATCCACACAAACAGACGAAAAAGGGAAATTTATAATCCAGGCCGCGGCTGGGCAAACCCTCCGCTTTATTTACATGGGTGCTCAAACTGTGAGTTCCAAGGTTGGCCCTACTTCAGTAGTAGACGCACAACTGGAAGTCTCCGCTACGAACCTGAACGATGTGGTGGTAACCGGCTACCAGACGGAAAGAAAAAAAGATTTGACGGGTGATGTGGCCATTGTGGATGTAGATGAACTTAAAAAGCAATCTGTAGCCAATCCAATGAAAGCATTGCAGGGCCAGGTAGCGGGTGTTTACATTACAGGAAACGGTGCGCCAAGTGCTCCGGCAACCATTCGAATCAGGGGTATCGGAACTTTAAATAACAACGACCCTCTGTATATAATCGACGGTGTACCTACCAAGTCAGGCATGCATGAACTCAATCAGGCCGATATCGAATCGATGCAGATTCTTAAAGATGCTTCATCAGCCAGTATCTATGGCGCCAGGGCAGGAAACGGCGTAATTGTAATTACCACTAAAAAGGGTAAAACGGGCAAGACCCAGTTAAGTGGGAACGCTTACTCATCGCTTTCTACCTATGTAAATAAGTTGGATATGCTGGATGCTCAAGGTTATGGTAAAATTTTGTGGCAGGCTTATGTTAACAAAAACCTCGATCCTAATTCGAATGGATTGCGTTATCAATTCGACTGGAAAGTTGATCCAAACACCAATCAGCCCGTATTAAATAAGGTGCTTTTACCCGAATTTCTAAACGCTACACAAACCCTTCGTACCTCAAATACAGATTGGTTTAAAGAAATATCCCAGCTTGGTATCATTCAGAATTATGATGCGCAGGTTTCAAGCGGAACTGAAAACGGACACTATTTACTTTCCCTTGGCTACTTTGACAACAAAGGCATTGTAAGAACGACCGGATTCAACCGTATTTCAGCGAGAATAAATTCAGACTATAAGTTATTTAATGGTGGCTTGACGATAGGTCAGAACCTAAGCGTGACCAAAACAAAAGAAGTTGCTGCCGACATTATCAATTCTGCGCTACAGGCATTACCTATTATACCGGTGCATACTGTAGACGGCATAGGCTGGGGTGGGCCTGTAGACGGGATGAACGATCGCCAGAATCCTGTTCGTGTACTGGAAGATAATCAACAAAATGGTTATGATTACATGAGGTTATTTGGTAATTTCTTCGCAGATGTTAAAATCGCTAAGGGTTTCGTATTCAAATCTAATTTCGGGATTGATTATAGTGATTATACCAGCCGGAACTGGCAAAAAAAATACCAGAGCGGTTACCTGGTTAATGATGTAAACAAAGTAATCAACACCCAGACACACAATGTGAAAACCACCTGGACCAACACCCTGAATTACAGCCTGGAATCAGGCAATCATCGCCTTAACGCCTTTGCAGGAACGGAACACTTTGTTGAAAATAACAATACTTTTATGGCATCACGGGAAGGATTTGTTTTAGAAGATCCTGACTACCTTTATTTAGATGCCGGAACGGGAATAAAAGACAACAGCGGCAGTGGCGCAAAAAACGTGCTTATGTCTTATATAGGCAGGGCGAATTACTCTTTTATGGATCGTTACCTCCTATCTGCAACCATCAGAAGAGACGGTTCTTCCAGGTTTGGAGCGAATAATAAATATGGTTGGTTCCCTGCATTCTCAGGTGCCTGGAGAATTAGCGAAGAATCTTTCGTAAAGAATAATACCTCAATTGTTGACGATCTGAAACTTCATGCAGGCTGGGGAAAAACCGGTAATCAGGAGATTAACAATAACGCGATTTATAACATTTACCTTTCCAATTACAATATCACTTCTTATGATATCAATGGAAACAAAAGTGGCGTACTTCCTTCCGGGTTTTATCTATCACAGAATGCCAATCCAAACCTGCGTTGGGAAGCAACAGAAATGAGCAATGTCGCCCTCGACTTTTCGCTCTGGAAACAAAAACTTTATGGTAGCGTTGGCTATTACCTTAAAAACACCACTGGCATATTGTTGCTTCCTCCATACATTGGTGTGTTGGGAGAAGGCGGTAATACCTATGTAAACGGTGCATCTATGCAAAACCGTGGGTTTGAACTATCCCTGGGGCACAAAAGCCGCTTAACAGATGATTTAAGTATTGATGTGAACGGGAATTTCGATATGGTTAGAAATAAGGTTACCTATTTGCCTCCGGCAGTAGTGAACGCCTACGGAGGTGATGGCAAGGGACAGAATATCCTGGGGAGAACCATTGGATCTTTCTTCGGTTATGTTGCCGATGGTCTTTTCAGGACTCAGGCTGAAGTAGATAATCATGCTGCACAACCCAACAAGGGACTTGGAAGAATCCGTTACGCGGATTTAAACCATGACGGTGTTATCGATGTAAATGACCGTACCTGGATTGGAAATCCCCTACCTAAATATACTTATGGCTTTAATGCGAACATCAGCTACAAAAATTTTGATTTCTCTTTTCTTCTGCAGGGTATAGGTGATGTAGCCGTACAAAATGATGCCAAATCTTATACGGATTTCTGGAGTGCCGTTGAATCTTCCTCAAATAAAGGAGCGAGGTTATTAAACGCATGGTCACCTTCCAATCCGAACTCCGATATTCCGGCAGTAGCGCTAACAGATGATAATTTCGAGGCTCGTCTTTCGACCTACTTTATAGAAAATGGATCTTATCTGAAACTGAGAAACGCTCAGATCGGCTATACATTTAACAAACAGCTGATTAGTAAGTTAAAAATGCAGAATCTTCGTGTTTACATCGGAGGAGACAATTTAGCCATTTTAATGAAGTCAAAGTCCTTCACCGGTCTGGATCCGGAGACCCCAGGATTTGGCTATCCTAATCCATTGGTTGTTACAGCCGGAATTAACGTAAGATTTTAATAATTGAAGATTTTATTATGAAAAAATATATAATCACCCTTGCTGCCTCGCTAATATTAGCCACAGGCTGCAAAAAAGCACTTGAAGTTGGCCCTAAAGGTTCGCTTAACGAAAGCCAGGTTGCAACTCCGGCACAGGCCGAGGGTTTTGTAACCGCCGCTTATTCTCAATTAGGAAACGATGAAATTAACAGGGCATTTAGCATGTACCAGTATGGAAATATCCGTGCTGATGATGCCTATAAAGGCGGTGGTGGCATCAATGATGGGGATGTTTTCCATAATATGGAGACTTTCATCGCCTCCAGACCTGACCAGTGGAACTATGATGGCATTTGGTTTAATATTTATGTTGGCATCAGGCGGGCAAATGAAGGCATCAGGGTGTTAAGCAAATTTAGCGAAACTGAATACCCTTTGGTTAAAACCCGTATAGCCGAGCTTCGTTTCTTACGTGGATACTGGTACCTGATGTTAGAAAACCTGTTTAAGAATATCCCGTATATTGATGATACAGTACCTTCAGATGAATATAAAAATATAAAGAACAATGCACTAAGCAGAGATCAGATTCTGGAGAAGATTGCCGGTGACTTTCAGGCTGCTGCTGAAGCATTACCAGCAACCCAACCACAAATCGGAAGAGCCAACAAATTTGCTGCTTATGCTTTTTTAGCGAAAACACGTTTGTTTCAGGCTTACACGCAGAATGCAACACATGCCGTAACAGGAATCGACCAGAACAGGTTACAACAGGTTATTGATGCATCCGATCAGGTGCTGGCTTCATCCTATAAGTTACAGGCAGATTTTGCAAACAATTTCACCTCCGGAACATTCGAGAATGGTACTGAAGCGATTATGTCTGTTCAGTTTTCCAGTAATGATGGCGCAGGACGAGGCCGGGTAAACTTTGGTGATATGCTCACGGTACCACAGGGTATCGGATGCTGCGATTTCCAGAAACCATCACAAACCCTGATGAACGCTTTCAGAACAACAACTACAGGCATACCGTTATTCGATACTTTTAACCAACAAAATGTCGATTTTGCTACAAACACAGTCGATCCAAGAGTAGATCATACCATATCAAGACCTGGCGCTCCATGGAAATATGATCCGGCAAGAGTGGTTACAGCAAGCTGGAGCAGGAATATTCCACTATACGGAACTTATAATTCCATGAAAGAAAATGTATCACCTGATTGTGACTGTTTTATAAATGTTGCTCCATTTTTTGGCAATACAAAAGCCAGAATCATGATCAGGTTAGCTGATGTGATGTTATTTAAAGCAGAGGCGCTAATTGAACTGGGCAGACAGAGTGAGGCTTTACCGATTATTAACGCAATAAGAGACCGGGCATCTAAAAGTACGGCAAAACTGGTGATGGCCAACGGACAGCCGACCTCCAAATACAATGTTCAGCAATATGTTCCGGGAACAAACATCGTTTGGGATCAGGCAAACGCCAGAAAAGCTTTGCGATTTGAACGCCGTTTAGAAATGGCACTGGAAGGAGAAAGGTTTTTTGATCTCATCCGATGGGGTGTGGCCGATCAGGTGATCAACTCGTTTTTTGATTCAGAAAAGAGCTTCAGAAGTATTTACATGACTGCAAGATTTACAAAAGGAAGAGATGAATACTTACCAATTCCTCAAAACCAAATCTTCTTCAGTGAAAACAACTATGTTCAAAATCCAGGTTACTAAACCTCTAAATGATTAGAAAATGAAATTAAAGCAAATATTGAAGGTATTTTTAGTCTTTGTAATGGTCTTACCATTCATAGGCTGCAAAAAGGATAAGAACAATGATTTTAAACTTGACAGCCAGGTACAGCTTGTGTCTTATTCGATTAATGGTATTGCTGCTACTATCGACCAAAAAACGGGTGCGATAAGCGTTAATGTTCCTTTTGGTACAGATATTTCAAATTTGATACCTAAGGTGGAAATGCCAGATGGCGCAACAAGTTCCATGAATTTTACTAAACCCGTTAATTTTACTGGTGCAGTAGATTTCAGGGTAGTGAATGGAAATCTCTTCAAGGATTATTCAACAACGGTGAAAATTACTCCTCCACTCAAAAGCGTTTCCGTAGCCAGCTTAAAGGCATCGGTAAATCACGATAACCGTACCGCAACGTTAATCCTTCCCGACGGAACAGATTTAGCTGCAATTAAACCCATCATAGAAGCAGAGCAAGATATTGTGGTTAGTCCGCTAAGTGGCACAGCACAGGATTTCAATCAACCGGTAACCTACACTTTTACCAAGGGTAATTTTACCACAAGTTACCAGGTCACCTTTATCAGCAATTCTGTAAGCGAGTACGCGTTTTTAGGTACAGCAAGTTCAAGATCGGCAATAACTAACCCGGATGAAAAAGCAGCAAGTGACTGGTTTTTTGCCACCTACCCTACTGCAGACTATATTTCATTTGGTGCATTGGAAACCGGAAAGCGTCTTTCTAATTACAAAGTGATCTGGTGGCACTTCGATTCTGCACAAGATCTCCCAGCTCAGGCAACCAGCGCTGCAAGTTTAACAGCCCTGAAAGCTTACCGAAATGGAGGCGGAAGTTTGCTGTTAACCTCTATGGCGGGTAGGTACGTAGAAGCATTAGGCGTGGTGCCGGCCGGTAAGGGTCCAAACAATGTTTTTGGAGATTTTGCCCTTGGCGCTGGTTTTATAGATAACGGAAGCGACTGGGGTATCTCTTTCAAGGGCAAGGAATCTCATCCCCTCTTTCAAGGGCTGGAGACTTATGATACCGGAAAGGCTAATCTTTTGCAAAAAGGAACATTTAGACTTAACCACACGGCATGGTGGTTTCTTCCGGACTGGGGAGGTTACATGAATGGTGCAGGATGGCGTCAGCAGACAGGTGGAATAAACCTGGCATCTGAAGCATGGGACGATAACCTCGACGGTCGCGTTGGCATTGCTGAGTGGCCTCAGACAAATGGCCCGGGAAATGTAGTCGTAATCACCTTTGGTGCTTATGACTGGTATTCAGAACCTCAAAATGGTGCGCCTACCAGTAATAGATTCATCACGAACATTCGCAGACTCACCAAAAATGCGATCGACTATCTAAAAAAATAAATTCACAATCAAATAGTGATTTAATATGGCATTGAAAAGAATATTATTAGCAGGAATGGCGATTTCGCTTTTCCTGTCTTGCACCAAAGAAAAAACCTACACCCCGGCTGAACCTTTTAGCGAAGAGAAATTTAACATCTTCCCGAAACCACAGATAAGCCCGAATTCCACTACAGGCCAGTCAACAGGTTGGGTTGGTGATGTGATGCCTTCCTACGTGAACGGACAGTTCGAACTGTTTTTTCTGCACGATGACCCGGATCAAGTGAAGCAAAGTAGCACTGGTCAGCATGCTATCCACAAGCTGAGTTCTAAAAACCTGCTCGATTTCAGCTATGATGGCGAAATGATTCCTTATGGCAATAAATCTACCCAAGATAACCTCATTGGTACAGGCTCTATGGTAAAAGCCGGAAACACAAATTACTTTTATTATACGGGGTTTAATTCAAACAACAGCTGGTTGCAGAATACGAACAGCGCATTGGTTTCAGGCAACACCCGCGAAGCGATTATGTATGCCACCAGCAGCACAACTACAGGCTGGACAAAGAAATCGGGTTTTGCGCTTAAAGCACCAGACGGTTATTCAACAACCGACTTTAGAGACCCCTCTGTATTCTATAATACCGAGTTTTCTACCTACTGGATGATGGTGAGCGCTAAAAAAGACGACAAAGGTGTAATTCTCGTTTACACCAGTACCGATCCGGCAAGTGATAACTGGCAGTTAAAAGGACCTCTCTCTGTAGAAGGCGATTACCTGATGCTCGAATGTGCAGATATTTTCAAGATTGATGACAAATATTTTATGCTTTTTGCAGAGGACTGGAGCACCAGCCCGGGAACGCATTATAGGGTAGCATCATCCTCCGCAGGGCCATGGTTAAAGCCGGCAGATGGAATGGATATGTTTGACGGGCATCAGTTTTATGCAGGCAAAACAGCAAGTAATGGTACTGAGCGTTATGCCTTCGGCTGGGCACACCGCCGAAATCCGGAAAACGACAATGGCGTTCGCACCTGGGGAGGAAACCTCATCAGCCAGCAAATTACTAAGCTGGGCAATGATAAGCTTGCGGTGAAAGCCCCAAATAGCGTAAAAAGTTACTTCAGTAAAGATGCAGATGCTATAGTAAGCACTCAGATCGGCACCATTAGCGGATCGGCTGGCAACTATACCTTAACGGGAAGCTCTTCACCTTCAGGATACAGGTTTGCAGCAGTTACCGGAACAACTATGGTTAAAGGAAAACTATCTTTAAGCAATCTTAGCGGAACGGCCTCTTTAAACTTTAATGCGAAAACTGATCTTAGCGGCTCGTACCAAATCAGGTTCGAACCGGCATCAAATCGTATTGCCGCCTATAATAATGGCCAGGAAGTTACCCGTGTTCCATTTGTTTTCGAACAGGGAAAAACATACGACTTTAGTGTTATTGTGGATGGATCGATCATCGTACTCTATCTAAACGATCAGGTTGCACTAACCAACAGAAGTTATAGTGCAAAAGGAACGCCATGGTCGCTGACTGCTAGTAGTTTAGAACTAAAAGTTACTAATCTGAAAGTATCAACCCATTAATTGTTAAGATGATGAACAATAAATCTGGTTATCGTTTTGATTTGAGGTGCATACTCGGACTGTTTTTATTGGTGGGCGGATGCGTACATGCCCAGGAAATCGATAGAAAAGCACAGGAATACCGACCTATGTATCATTTCAGTCCGGCAAAAGGATGGATGGGCGACCCGGATGGACTTGTTCATTATAATAGCACTTACCATCTTTTTTGGTGGGGTCATGCTGTTTCGAAGGATTTGGTCCATTGGCAGGAAATGCCAAGACCTATGAAAGAGGGAATGGGATTTTCTTACTTCAGCGGGTCGGTGGTTGTAGACAAAATGAACACTGGTGGATTTGGAAAGAATAGTATGATCGCTTTCTATACCAAACACCTTCCCGGTGATTCCCTTCCCGAAACGCAGGCTATTTCCATCAGTAATAATGAGGGACGGAGTTTTGACTATTACCAGCAGAATCCGGTTCTGGATATTAATAAAGTGTTTTTCAGGGATCCGCAGGTTTTCTGGTATGAACAGGATAAAAGTTGGAAAATGGTCGTTTCCAGACCTGATGTTCAGCAGATTCATATTTATCAGTCAACCGACCTCAAAAAATGGACTTTTTGCAGCAGCTTCGAAGGCTTGGGCGCAAAAAACTCATTTTGGGAATGCCCTGACCTTTTCGAACTTCCGATTGAAGGAAGCAATAAGAAGAAATGGGTGCTCATCATCGGACGAGGTCCGAATAGAGTACAGTATTTTGTAGGTGATTTTAACGGAAAGACCTTCGTAACGGATAAAAAACTTGAAGATTACCTCAGTTCTGGAAAAGGCATAAACGGGTCTGTTTTTGAGGATTTTGAAGGCAAAAACTCAAAATGGCCGAAGCTTCCTGAAAATAGTAAAAACAAAGTATCTGGTGTTACTGATTATTTGGGTGAACATTACTTAAGTACTTCAAATGTTTCTAATGGAGTCATTCGATCAAAATCACAGGTTTTCACCGTAGGCAGTAAAGCCATTAATTTTTTACTCATGGGCGGAAATCATCCGGACAGCACCTGTATAAATCTTTTAGTAGATGGCAAGGTAGTAAGGACAACCAGTGGAGATAATACCAGGGTATTTAAATGGAACGGATGGGATGTCCGCACCTGGATAGGCAAGAAAGCACAACTGGAGCTTGTAGATTTGAGCAAAGATACGACTACCGGGTTTATCGCTGTAGATCATATCCTGTTTTCTGATCAGTTAAGCAATCAACACCTTGAACATGCTTTATGGCTGGATTATGGGCCTGATTATTATGCCACCAGAACCTGGAGGGATTATGACAACAAAAATGGCCTGGCCGACACCGTTCATGCCATAGGCTGGATGGGGAACTGGGACTATGCACGTAAGGCACCATCAAAATGGGGAAAGGGATTTCAATCTATTCCCAGGGTGATGACTTTAAGAGAAACACCATCCGGATTGAGGGTTTTTCAGCAACCGATACCGCAGCTTGCCCAACTACGTGATAGTGGTATTCATCAACAATTACAGCTAAAAGGTGTTCAGTCTTTAAAAAACTTTAAGCCCGGCGTGAATTCTTATGAACTCGACGCCACATTCACCCCTGGAACCGCTAAGGCATTTGGATTTAACCTGCTTGTTGGTGAAGGCAGAAAACTGGAACTAAGGTACGATCCGCAGCTTGGTGAACTTACCTTAGACCGCCGAAACTGTACCAACTTCATCACGGATACCGCTTTTACAAAGTCTTTCGCTAAAAAGTACGCCTTGCCCCTGGCTATGGATAAGGGTAGCCTTCGTTTACATATCTTTGTAGATCGTTCTTCGATTGAAATATTTGCAAATGATGGTGAAAAGGTAGTGAGTGCGACAACATTTGCCGCTGACACTCAACTTGGTCTGGAAACTTTTTCCGAGGATGGAAATACAAAATTAAATCTCCAGGCATGGAAACTCAAAAGCATATGGTAAGCGCTAATAATTTTTAACCTATTTTAAACTTACAGAAATGTCAATAAAAAGAAATTTATACTTCGGTTTAATCATTGCATCTTTTTTTTATGGATGCACATCGACGAGGATGTTGCAACAAAAAAGTTCAGATACGGAACCCTATCGCCCAAAATACCACTTTACGCCTAAAGCCCATTGGATGAATGATCCGAATGGAATGGTTTATTTGAATGGGAAATACCATCTATTTTTTCAGTATAACCCAGATTCCACAATTTGGGGACCTATGCATTGGGCACATGCAACCAGTAAGGATATGATTCACTGGGAAGAGCAGCCGATAGCGCTCTATCCGGATAGCCTGGGCACAATATTCTCTGGCAGTGCGGTCATAGATAAGGATAATACGGCGGGATTTGGTAAAAATGCGATGGTCGCAATCTTTACTCATCACAACAAGAAAATTGAAGATCAAAAGACAGGACTTCATCAATATCAAAGCTTGGCTTACAGTACGGATGAAGGAAAAACCTGGACAAAGTATGCTGGAAACCCAGTTCTTCCCAATCCTGGCATCTGGGATTTCAGGGATCCGAAGGTAATGTGGCATGCCGCTACCGGAAAATGGATCATGACCTTAGCCACGAAAGACCGGATCACATTTTATTCCTCTCCTGATTTAAAGAAATGGACCAAGGAAAGCGAGTTTGGCGAAAAACTGGGTGCTCATGGTGGCGTTTGGGAATGTCCTGACTTATTTCCACTTGAACTTGAAGGTAAAACACATTGGGTGCTGCTGGTAAGCATCAATCCGGGCGGGCCTAACGGTGGTTCAGCCACACAGTATTTTACAGGTGATTTCGACGGAAAAACTTTTAAACCAGATGCTGAAAAGCAAAAATGGATGGATTATGGCACCGACAATTATGCAGGTGTTACGTTCTCCAATACAGGAGCAAGAAAAGTGCTGATGGGTTGGATGAACAACTGGAACTACGCCAATGTTGTACCTACCGGAACCTGGCGGGGCGCTACTACCCTTCCCCGCGATTTGACACTTAAAAAAGTTGGTGAAGAGATTTATCTTGCTTCAACTCCTGTTAATGAAATATCTAAGTTAGAGAAAGTGGTATTTGAACGCAACGAATTGACTGGAATCAATTCGTTTGATCTTTCAGCAGGTTTAAAAGAAGGAAAAGGCACTAAGATTGAGATGCAGGTTAATGGCCCGGGTAACTTCAGCATTGAACTTGGAGACGGAAAAAACCAGAAGCTTATTATCGGTTTCGAACAGGACAAAGGCTATTTTATTGACCGCAGTAATGCAGGTAATGGTGAATTTGAGAAAAATTTCGCTAAAAAGCATTTCTCTCCGCGGATTTCAAATGCAGCTTATAAAAAAATAGTCATCTTTATTGATGCCGCATCTGTAGAGCTGTTTGCAGACGATGGACTTACCGCGATGACTGAGGTATTTTTTCCAATTCAGAAAAACACCTTACTGGAAATAAAAAGTCCGCAAAAAATTGATGTTCCAATGGTAAAAGTTTCTACGGTTGCACGTATTAACTAAATTGGCCACAAATGAAAAAGTACAATATTACTAAAGCTTCTAAGAGAGTGATACAGCTTTTCGATTAGCAAGGTTAATACCTTAAGACAGGGTCTGCCTGGCATTTAGCCGGGCAGACTTTTGTATTTATACAAATCTCCTTGTGATATATCAGTAGAATGTTTGTCTTAACCTTTTATCCTCACTAGTGGATTTCTAATTTGCCCGCAGACTATCTAAAATACGAAAATAGCCATAGATTACCGACGCATCTTTTGTCAAAAGTCAAGAAAAACCAATATCTTAAGGGATATCGGCCAGCTGACAAATATTTTCCGTAGATTTCAGTAACTTGAACTTACCACCAGTACTTCTGACATATAATAAGAGTCGGAAAGGTATTTTAGGTAAGCTTAAATAAATTTCTACTCTATGCTGTCACCAAAAACGAAAAGAAATATAGGACGCGTTATTCCTTTCGGCGTATTGTGGTTTATTTTTAGCCTCATTTATTGCATACTGGAAAAAGGTATTCTGGGCCATTTAGACGCTTATCCAGCTACCGGTGTCCCCTATAATTTCGGAAGAAGTATAATTGCAATCCCGGCTGCAGGAATGTTCATGGGGATACTTACCGGGATCCTGGAGATTGGTTATTTTAGCAAGTGGTTCATCAAAAAAAGCTTCACCAGGAAAATTGTATCTAAATCATTTATTTATCTCGTCATTGTTATCATCTTCCTTACTGTCATTACACTAATTAATGCCCTTTACATACAGAAAGGATATACTTTCAAAATCCTTTCATCGCCAGCTTTGGCATTTTTAACTGACTACGCAATGATCGGTATTATGATCTATATGGGTGCAATAATTGTGATTACCCAATTCTATTCAGAATTTAGCGCTAGTTTGGGCCAGGGCACATTGCGTAATTTTTTTTTGGGAACATACCATCACCCTGTGCAGGAAGAAAGGATATTTATGTTTCTGGATATGAAGTCATCAACTACAATTGCCGAAAAGCTGGGCCATGTCCGATACTTCGAAATGTTAAGAGAATATTTCTTCGACCTCTCAAGTGCAGTTATTAAATATGCTGGCACGATTTATCAGTATGCTGGTGATGAAATGATTATATGCTGGAAGCTGAAAGACGGGTTAAAAAACAATAATAGCATCGAGTGCTTTTTTGCTATGAAACTTGTTTTGGAAAAGGAGACTGAAAAGTACAACAACAGGTATGGTTGTTTGCCAGGCTTCAAAGCGGGATTGCATTACGGTATGGTAACTACCGGGGAGATCGGATCCCTTAAAAAAGAAATTATTTTTACCGGTGATGTACTCAATACTTCAGCAAGGATCCAGGGACTTTGTAATCATTTCAATGCCGATCTGCTTTTATCTGAAGATCTGGCAAAAATAATTCAGTTCCCCAATAACTACATCATAACATCAGTTGGACATAACCTTTTAAAAGGCAGAAGCAAATCAACGGAGCTATTTTCCATTTCGGGAAGAATTTAACAACAAATAATCATTGGATCTGATGTCGACTTCAATTCTAAAAGGATTTACTTGTTATTGAAATTTGAGTATTTTAAAGACTCTAGCCGCCAAAACTAGCGCTCATAAATTTAAGTTCGTTGTAACTTTTAAGGAATTTAAACCGCAGCTCGAGCATCTTCTCCTGCGCATCTATCAATTTGTTTTCCCGGCTATTGATCAAAAACAGAGAACTTTCTCCATTTTGATATTTTGTTTCCTCTGCCTGTAGTAAGCGATTATAATTTCCGATATTTTGTTGTGCAATCTTAATTTGATTGCGGTAATTAACCACTTCGTTGCTATAATTGCTAATCTTTGCATTAAGCTCCTGGCGTTTTAAATCGGCATCTAACCGGTTTTGCATCACTTTCATTTTTGCCTGACTATAATCTGCCCTTGCCTGCCTTAAAAATATCGGTATTTCTAATTTTAACCCATACTGGTAGTTGTTTTGGAAAAGGGGAAAAAGCGTAGTTTGATAATTTTCCTTATTAAAGAAGTTGTAGGTAAAATCGATCTTTGGTAAAAAGCTCTGCCATTTCAACTTACGTTCGCTTTCCAGTATTTTTTGCTTTTGCTGGTAGTAAACTAACGATAAGTGCGAATTAACAGGCTGAGCGTTCAATTGCGCAATCAGCGCTGAATAGCGATCGTATGCTTCGCTTACGGTAATGCTTTCAGAAGGCAAAAGGGGTTTGGTAATTTCAAATGGTTGCTGACCTTCTTTCCATAAATACACAGAAAGATCCATAGTAGCTTTAACATACTGCAAATAGGCATCTTCCTTTTCCAGTTCGAAACCACGCAATTGAGATAACGTTTCTGTTGTATCTATTGCTGCCCGCTCGCCATACTGAAAAGTTTTTAAAGTTAATGACAAGCGATTTTGGTTAATGGCAACAGCCCTTTTTTGTACTAAATATAATTCATAACATTTTACCCACTGCCAATAGGCATTCTCGGCATCTCTAAACAGCTCGTTGGTAAGCACCTGCTGTTCTGCTGCCGTCATTACCTGCGCAAACTTCGCCTGATCGAGCATTGCCCTGCGTTTATCATAAATTAAGTTCTTAGCCAAAGGTATAGTTAAGCCAAATTGATATAATCCGCCACGCGTATCGCTATTGTTTAGGCGTTGCCCGTCAATATAGTTGTAACTCCCGCTTACTTCTATTCCATACCAGGTTGGAATAACCAATCCGGCATTACTTTGTTCGTAATAATTCGTTCCATCAATGGTTTTCCCGCCCTTTTTGGCATCCACTACCGGATCAAAATTACCCCTTGCCTTTAAAACCTCTGCCTCTGTAATGTTATTTTGCAACCTATATTTAAAAGCAAGTGGATGGTATTTTTTTACAATGGATAAAAACTCGGGGTGTGAAAGCCGTAATGTATCCTGCGCAGCAGAAACCTGGGCAATACTCCATAAAAGGAAGATGATCCATGTTTTATTTAGATTTTTCATCTGCTGATTTCGATTTTTCTGTTTTCAAACCATAATAATCTGGTGGGAAACCGTTAATATTCCGCCACAACTCGTACCAAACAGGCACATCGTTAAGGATGGCAATACCTTTTACTCCCGCACCCATCTTAATTTGGGGCGGCCACGGTTTTTGGCCTTTATCTTCTATAACCAGGGCCTTGAAAAGACCGTTGGCATTAATGTTATTTTCTATGGCGATTACTTTGCCAGAAAACGTTCCGTAGCTGGAATCTGGCCAGCCAGAGAACACAATAGCTGGAAAACCATCGAAAACACACATCAGCTTTTGCCCTATGCGCAGTAGTGGTAAATCTACTGGCTTAACATAAATTTCTACGGCATAATCTACCTTTTTAGGCACAATGGTACCAATGCTTTCGGTTTCTTTTAAAATTTCGCCAATACCAGCTTTATTTAGTTGCACCACTTGCCCGTCTTGCGAGGCCACAATAGCGTACAATCCTTGTCTGGCCTGATAATTAGCCGCCTGGTTTTCCAGCTTGGCAATTTCTCCACTACTCCCCTGAATTTGCCCCATGCTCAAAAATCGTTCACCTTCGGTTTTGCTTACTTTCTCCATATAATCCTGAATGGTAGCATTCTGCTCGATGTTAACGGTAGTAATTTCCTGACGTGTTTGTGCCAACTTATTCTCTACAGCAGTTTTCTTAGCAAGTGCATTTTGATAGGATACACTTCTTTGTTGGAATTGAGTAAGTGAAACCAAGCCCTCATCGTACATTTTCTTCTGCCTGTTGTACTGGTCTTCGCTAAGCTTAAGCTCGTTGTTTACCGCGGCAAACTCTGCCAATTCTGCCGTAACTTTGTTATTTAACTGGGCAATTTTAATTTTCAACTGCGCTAGTTTGAGTGTTCTGGATGCATTTATTGCCGCCAGCTGTGTGTTGGTTGTACCAATTTTAGCCTGGTAATAATCTCTAACGCCTTTCTTTGCTGTAACTTGCTCCCTGGTACGCTGAAGTAACTGAGGATCTAAATAATCTTCTTTTACCTCTGCAAGCTGCAAAATGGTATCGCCTTTTTTAACGTAATCGCCATTTTTAATGTGCCATTTGGTAATGCGGCCAGGAATTGGTGAGTTAAGCTGTTGCGGACGCTGTTCTTGGTAAAGCGTGCTTACATTACCCCTTAAGTGGATATTCTGGGTCCATGGTAAAAAAAGTACTACCACGCACAAAATGATGAAAATGTAAAACCATCGCTTTACACGGGAATCTTTATGAATGTGATAGATCTTATCGAAAGATTGGATTTTCATGATGTAATAAATTAGATTTGATCGATTTCAATAGTACCATCGGTTAACCGTAGCTTTTGATCTGCAATAGCAAGTAGCTCTTGCGCTTTAGATACAATGATAACGGTAGTGTGCTGTTTGATACTGTTAAGGTAACTAACCATCTTTCGTTTAAATACATCATCCATACCATATAATGGATCTTCCAGCATAATTAATCTATTTTTACCCAGTAAAGCACGCAAGAGTGTAATTTTTTTCTTCCCGCTGTAAGAAACTTCGGTATCGGTTTCGCTTAATTGCGTATCAAAACCATTGCTAAACTGGCTTGATAAGTTTTCTAAACCAATTTGCTCACACAAATCCATGATCTCTTCGGTACTGATATCATTTCTGCCTAATAGAATATTCTCTAACAAAGTACCTTTAACAATCACCATATCGTGCGTGTATAGTCCTATCCTATCTCGCAGAGCCATTTTATTGAGGTTTTTGAACGGGATCTTATCGTACATGATAACGCCAGAAATGGTTTCGTAAAAACCAGCCATTACATTAAGCAATGTTGTTTTTCCTGCGCCCAAACTACCAGATATTACGTTAATGGTATTGGGCTGAATTTCGAAATTAATATTTTTTAAGATGGGTTTTTGATCGTTGAAGGCAAAGTTTACATCTTTTAATTTTACCGATAAGCCGCGGTTTTCTTGTTCCAGTACAATTTCGCCACTGTTCTCTTCTCCTAACTCGGTAACCTTATTCAGCTTAACCAATGCCGCAATTACATCATAATAGCTTTCTAAACTTATAATCAGTTTTTCTACCGCATTCATGATGGTGAGTACCACAATTTCTGTGGCAATAAACGCACCAATGTTTAGCTTTTGATCTACCAATAAATAGGTACCAATAGCCAACATAACCAGGGTGATAACAACCTTAAAACCTATAATTGCTTTATATTGAAACTCTAACACTTTAAAATGATCGGTACGATGTTCGAGATAACTCACCACCCGCTCATCGGTACCTGTTAGGTGCATATCGGATTTAGCGTTAATTTTGAAGGTCTTAATAGCGCTGGCTACATCTTCTAACCAGGAAGCCACCTCGTACTTTTTATCGCTCTCCTCTAAACTAGAGCGAATACCCGAATTCATGGTAAACCTAAAGATTACAATAACAATGATGACCACCAATGCGCCAAAAACCAAAAACCACGGATGGTAAAAAGACAGCAGTAAAATACCAAACGAAATCTGAATTAGCGCCGTTGGAATATCTAACAATATCTTGGAGATTCCTTTTTGCAGATTTTGAGTATCGAAAAAACGGTTAACCAACTCCGGAAGAAAGTATTTTTTTGCAGACGATAAGTTAATCTTTGGGATTTTATTTGCAAAGGCAATGGAGTATTCCACAAATATTTTTTGCTGAATTTTCTCAATAATCTGCATCACCTTAACCCTAAAAAAACCCGCTAAAAAAGTGCCCAATACTACAAAACCAATAAGTAAGTAAAGAGAAGTTACCATGGTTGCCCCCATTACAAAACTTACAATGGCCTGTATACCCAATGGAATGCTCAACTGAACCAAGCCACTTAAAATGGCATATACATAGATGGCTGTAACATCTTTCTTCTCTTTGGTAATGTATTTAAATAGTGCTCTGCTGCTGACCGTAAAATCTTTTTCGTGGTACATATTAAGCTGGTTTAACGGTATAAAAAGTTAATCGGGTTAAATATTTAAGCACATAATCTTTATGATTTTCCCTGGATGCATTATCGGTAAGTTTAGGCAAATGCTCGCTAAAAAAGTGCTGATTGTGAGCAGTTTCTAACAGCGTACTCGCTAAAGATCGCGGATAGGGAAAATGAGGCTCGAGTTTAAGAATGACCTCACTGATAAACAAGCACAGGCTTTTCAAGGGTGCAAACATCATGTCATTATTAATTTCATCCACCTCTTTTACCAGATATGATTTGCTGCTTTCAGAAATTACAATAAGGTGAAGATGATCAAGGTTATAATCATGCAGTTGGGTATGATGATTGATATGGTGGGTAATGATCTCCAAAATCAAAATCATTTTTTTTGTAGGATCATTTACCTCGACCAAATGCATTTTACAGACATACTCGAGATACGTCCAGTACCAATTGAGGATGTAGGTAAGCAATTTATACTTAGAGGTAAAATAGCGGTAAATAGTAGGCTCGGTAGAGTTGATTCTGCTGGCCAGTTTTTTAAATGTAAACTGCTCAAATCCAATCTCAAAGATGAGTTCAATTGCGTTACTCACAATAGCTTTTCCAATTGCGGTCTGTTCCGGATCGCGAAGATAGAGATGCTCGTTTAGCTTAAATTTAAGTAATACTTCCATTATCAATAGTAAACCACAAAATAAAACAACAAGAAGTAAAAAAGCGTAACTATCATTTATAATTACAAAATAATTACAAATGATAGTATTACTAACAAATCGATGTTTTCTAAAAAAACGGAACTAAAATGTAAATGACAATCAGGTTAGGGATATTTTATACACATAAGAAGCAAATGAGGCAATTCCACTAAACTAGAATGTTATTAAAATTGGTTTAATCTGATAGAAAGCGAAGGTATATTCCGCTTCTGTAAAATCGTTCTATAATACTGCTATTCTTAACGACACCGATCTCATTGCTGTAGTTGGTAGCAATGAAGTACCCCCCAGTAATACCGTTTAGCTACGATTCCGCGGTGAAGAAAGTCAACTTGTTTTTCCTTCAATATCTTACAAAATATGGCATATATATAGTCGATTGGGAATAATTGATTAACATTGTGCTTCATTAAATTTAATCAACATCAACAAGGCATTTAGGTTTATGTCACTTCAGATCCAGACAGATAGATTAAAATTGCTGCCGTTTACGATACAGATTTGCGAGGAAGCACTGTCTTGTTCAACTTCATTTCTTGCAGATTTAGGTATTACACCCGGGTACGGATGGCCGGATTTGGAGACTTTGGATACTTTACCCAGAATTTTAAATCATTTGAATAAAGTAAAATATCCTTCTGGATTTGAGTCCTGGATGGTTCTCCATAAAAGCACAAATACATTAATTGGAGACATTGGATTTAAGGGCCTTCCTAATGAATATGGTGAAATTGATCTAGGGTATGGGATTATTAAAAGTGAAACTCAAAAAGGATATGCAAAAGAAGCAGCTTCAGGGCTAATAGATTGGGCATTTAAGCAGAACGGAATCAAAGCCATTACTGCGAATTGCTCAAAAGAAAATTTGGCTTCACAACAAATATTAACCTTTCTTAATTTTAAGAAAGTTGGAGAAGATCAAGAGATGTTCTATTGGAAATTGATGAAGTAATCTTTTCGCAGCTAACGGCCTATTGCTTTACAAATAAATACTTCATCCCTTTCCTGAATTTGAAATTACTTTGTTAGTTATTTTTTATGGGTATCCTAAACTATACTCTAGAGTAAAAAATTATGAACCCCTAGTATAACCACGCTATTTTGAGGAAAGATGTAGTTTCATTGTTGCTGCTTTTAACTGTTTCCGAATTTCTGCGTTGTACCAAATTAAGTTAAACGACGCAAGTGGACAGAGCCTTCTACTGTCCTGGCAGTCCGTGATGTCGATAAGCTTATTTGAGTAATTCCGAATCCATCATTTCAGCTTAATAATCATAAATTGTAACAGTACTCATATCTTTACGATTGCGATGCGGATTCCTCTTTTCAAACCCAGTTTGAAACTTGAATGTGCAATCTTATTTATCGACATTGTTACTTTTTGTTCCACCACTGATGCTGATAAAGGCTTTTAAAGCAGGGGAAAGTGGCACATCTTTTCTGTAGACCAAAATCGTTGTCATAAGTCCCAACTCCTTTGGCAGAGGGAATGTTTTTAAATTTCTATTACCATAAAACGTACTTATGATTTCTTCTGGCAGAACACTAAATCCAATACCAGATTCAATGAAATTTACAACGCCTTCAATGGAATTCATTACTGTTTTATGATATTCGGCAATACCTTTGCTTACAAGCCAGGAGTCAAGTTTAGCTCTAAAGACGCAGCCTTGATCGAAAACTATTGTTTTAAGTGGATTTTTTTTAAGTAAAACATCCAGGTTTTCACAATCTGCCGGAGCAACAATTACGACCTGTTCATCCTTTATTTTAATTTGTTCGAGTTCAGGAATGTCAAGTGGAGCAGGGATAAATGCTGCATCCAGTTTATAATTCAACACATCACTAATTAAGCTGGCTCTCATCGCGGATCTAAAATCAAGGTCAACAAAAGGGAATTTAGAGGCAAGTTCATTAACAAGTTCAGGCCCTTTCAGGGTCATCATGGTTTCCAAAAATCCAATTTTAATCTGGCCCTTTACAATGTCACTTTTACCAATCGACCTTTTTGCCTCATCCAGAATGTGGTTGATTTGCTTGGTATAGCGAATCAGTTTTTCGCCTTCCGGAGTTAATTCGACTTTGCGGTTGTTTCTGGTAAAAAGCAGTGCGCCAAACTCCTCTTCCAGATTTTTTATACGGGTAGTTACATTTGATTGAACGGTAAACATGGCTTCAGCAGCCTTGGTAAAACTGCCATAATGTGCAACGGCTTCAAATAAATTAAGGTCATTCGTATTCATAAATCTTAAATTGAGATACATGATATCTTTATAAATCATTTTGAAAGATTAAATATCAGGTTTACTTTTGAATAAAAAAAAGGAAAAATGAAAAAACTAAAAATAGCCTTCACGATCATCATGACTGGCTTATTAGGGAGAACAGAAACTATGGCACAATCAAACACAGTTAAAACAAGTCCTGCTTTAGAAGTTGGAGTTGTTCATCACCGCAAAGTAAATGTAAACGGACTTGGCGTATTTTACAGAGAGTCAGGCCCGGCAGGAGCACCCACCATATTATTATTGCATGGTTACCCAACATCATCACACATGTTCCGCGATCTGATACCGATGTTAAACAAAAAATATCACGTTGTAGCTCCTGATCTTCCCGGATTTGGAAATACAGATTTGCCAGATCGTACAACTTATACCTATACTTTTGAAAATCTGGCCAAAACAATGCAGGGTTTTATTGATGAATTAGGTTTAAAAAGGTTTGCAATTTATGTATTCGATTATGGTGCACCAACCGGATTTCGTCTGGCACTTGCAAATCCAGAGAAAATTACGGGGATTATTTCGCAGAATGGCAATGCATACTTAGAAGGATTGAGTACGGGGTGGAATCCAATTCAGAAATATTGGGAAAATGACACCCAGGAAAATAGAGATGCGCTAAGGTCTTTTTATAGCAAGGAGGGAACGAAATTCCAGTATTTTACTGGTGTTACCGATTCATCGCTTGTAGCTCCCGAAGCTTACATTTTGGACCAGTATTTTCTGGATAGACCAGAATCTGCAGAAATTCAGCTTGACCTGTTGAAAGACTATAAAACAAATGTTGATCTGTATCCATCGTTTCAAAAGTATTTTAGAACCAATAAACCAAAATTGCTTGCGGTGTGGGGAAATAAAGATCCATTTTTTCTTCCAGCCGGAGCTGAGGCCTATAAAAAAGATATTCCTAACGCAATAGTAAAATTTTATGATACTGGCCACTTTGCGTTAGAAACCCATGCACAGGAGATAGGAAATGAAATACTGAAGTTTCTATCCACCCTTCCGAAATAAGATTTTCGGGTGTAATACGGCCTAAATGTGAAGACTTAGTGCCTGGAGTTGGCAGGTTGAAAGAGGATGGTTATGTGTATTTAATCACAGCGGTAGAGCCTCTTGAGAAATCGGAAACACACGCATAAAGCAAGAGGCCGTCTCATAAATCAATTTATCCTAGATGTTGTTACGTTGAGCTTAGCATGTACTGAGCTTGCCAAAGTATCAAAACGCGCCCTTAAGGTAGTTTTTACGAGTCCTTCGACAGGCTCAGGATGACATTTCGTATTTATGAGACGGCCTCTTTTTTCAAATACAAATAAATCAAATGATTGATGGAAATTAAAAACCCAGTACCACCGTTTAACTACGATTCAGCGGTGAAGAAAGTTATGCTTGCAGAGCAAGCATGGAATAGCCGCAATCCTGAAGTAGTATGCATGGCCTATACCCTTAATACAGAATGGCGCAATCGGTCAGAATTTATTTCGGGCCGTGAAGAAGTCAAAGTATTTTTAGCAAAAAAATGGGAGAATGAACTTGATTACAAGCTTAAAAAAGAACTTTGGGCATTTACTGACAACCATATAGCAGTTCGCTTTGAATATGAATGGCATGACCATCAAGGGCAATGGTTCCGCAGCTTTGGCAATGAGCTTTGGGAATTTGATAAATTCGGGCTAATGGAGAAACGGTTCGCAAGCATCAATGATTTGGCCATTGATGAAAAAGATCGAATGCTATAAAATAGATAAACGCTAATGTTTAAAAGGGCGCTGGTATATTGCTAGCGCCTTGCCAGTTTAAGACCAAACTAATGATCCGAGATAACCATTTTTGAAAATGCTCATCCTAAACATCCTTATCCTAGCACTAGGCCTTTCTTTTTAATGCCAAAAAAGTAAATGTCCTTACCGCTTATACCGTAAAGCCTGTTATCGACAATCCTTACCGAAAATTCCGAAGGCCTTACACCGGTCAGCCTCTTCAGGGCTTTGCCTACGGTATTCACAAAATAAACATTGTTCTGGTCGGCTGCATAATAAGTGTGGCTTTGGTCAAGATGATCAGCATCAAAACAGCCAGGCACTTTCTTAAAAGTGTCAACATCCACGTCAGGCACATTCCTGCCCCTAAAAAACAGGCTTTCCCTGTCCCGGGCAACATTTTGCCAGATAATGCTGAAGGTCTCTGTATCAGCTCCTTCCACAATATCTTTAAGAAAATAAACTTTATCACCTGCCCGCAGATAATACTCATTATATTTTTCTGCCTTGCTGAAATCATACGGCAGGCACCGGTCGTACCAATAATAATTGTTCCCGTCATAACCAATGCCATCTTCGGCATTTAGAACTTTAAATGTTTCAGGCTTTGCTTCCTCAATAACAGAAGCGTTGCACATATAGCTGGTGACATACACCCTATTTTTATCCCTGAAGTAAAAAGTCTTGTCCTCAAAAGCTTCTACCATCTCAAACGAATCATAATCGATTGTCTTTTTGAGGCTGGTAAATTTTTCCGAATCATACAGATAAATGTTCCTGTCTACAAGCGTGAAGCCGTGTCCCAGATTTTTCATATGGCAGGCATTTAAGTTAAGCGCATACAAGTTACAAGGTTAAAATTTAAATACAACCTCCTTAAAAAAAATTAACGCATCAGCACGATATAAACGCTTACAAAATCTGATGTTTGACGGTTCCAAATGAGATGTCCAAAATAATAATGTCGTACAAAATTAAATAAACTTCTCAATTCCCCAACTTTCTGGCTTGGATCCCAGGAATCACGCTTGATGCCAAATAAGCACATCACAAGATATTTAAAAACCAAAAATCCCTCTCTATATGATTTAGAGAGGGATTTGTACCCGGAGCCGGAGTCGAACCGGCACGGTTTCCCACAGGTGTTTGAGACCAGCGCGTCTACCAATTCCGCCATCCGGGCATTCGTCTTAGACGGGGTTGCAAATGTAGATAATGAAACCTTAATTCACAAAATTATTTTCAATTAATTTTAACTAACTGAAAAGCAATTATTTTGGTCTTTCATCTTTTAATTTGCGATCTACCACAAAGGGCATAAATGGTAAAAGTGATGCTAAAAAAATGAGAACTACTTTACCAAACTTCCATTTTTGCTCTTGCCAGGCCAAAACTAAGGTAGCTGCGTATAGTACAAATAATAATCCGTGGGCCCAACCAGTATATTTTACATACAGAGGAAGGTCTGCAAAATACTTTAAGGGCATGGCTACAAATAACAAAAGCAGGTAGGATATGCCTTCTGCTACGGCTACTTTACGAAAAATAGAAAGGGAGCTATTCATAAATCTGATTGTTTGTTCCGAAAGTAAAACAAAGCTTTTGCCTGGCAAAAACTAAAAAATGATTTTACAATTAGGTGTTTTAAAGAGGTTGAAGACGAAAGGTTTAAGGCTTCCCATCTTTTAACCACAGAGGACACAAAGAAAAGGCACAATTGCACAGAGTTGGACGCTATCTCTTTTACACCACTATCCTCGGACATCGCACTCCCGGCTTCGGGGATCTTCCATCTATTTCGGCAAGCGTTCCCTGATCCGATCAACGTATTTCTGTCGGTAAAAATTATCCTTAATCGAAGGCAGTAGTGCATCGGATGCTGTTGGATTACTATCAAAACGAGCTATCAAATCATTCAATTCGTTAGCTAAGTCTTTTTCGATGGCATCAACATCTCCTTTTACCTGTGCCAGCTTTTCTGCATCCGGCTCAAAATCCAGATCCATTAAAGCCTCATTTACATCCATCATTTCCATGAGAAAAGATTGAGGCAGTTGATAAGCTTCATCTGTTTCTACTATCCCTTTCAACTCGAGCACGTATTTTAAGCGTTTTTTAGCATTGCTCAGTGTCTGGTAAGCCTTATTATTCAAAGTTGACAGATTTAGCACTTCCTGCTGTTTCCCTTCGCTTTCATTGGCATAAAAATCGGGGTGAAACTGTTTGCTTAAAGCATAAAACTTTGTTTTTACTGCATTTTGATCTGGATTAAACTGGATCGGTAACTCGTAAAAATCGAAATAATTAGTATCTGGTTTTGCTTCGCTCATACTATATATTAAATTAAAAAGCCGCAGATGAACAGATCGAATGGTCAAATCTGCGCATCTGCGGCAATGATATAAATTTGATTTTATTTACCGAAGGATTTTAGAATATCATTACCAAAAGCAAACACCATTAAACAGATCAGAATTACAAAACCCACAATCTGCGCTTTTTCCAGTACTTTTTCGCTTACCGGCTTGCGTTGCACCATTTCGATCAAAAGAAATACGACGTGGCCTCCATCTAAGCCTGGGATAGGCAATAAATTCATAAATGCCAACGCCATCGAAATTAACCCGGTTAAAGTCCAGAATTTAACCCAGTCGAAAGTACTTCCATAAACCTTAGCAATCCCAATCGGACTACTGATATTACGTGCACTTAACTTTCCGGTGATCATTTTACCAATGCCTTTTGCATTATCAACAAAAGTGCTCCATGCCATGTTCGCACCAACTGGCAACGACTCTATAAAGCCAAAATCTACATGTGCAGTTTCAGGCATCTTTAAGTTAGGAATAATTCCAATTGTTCCATCTTTACTTACTTTAAGATCGAATGTTACTTCTTTTCCCTTGCGCAATGCCTTAATGGTAACGGGTTTTAGCTTATTTGTAGAAACTTCTTCTTTAAACTGATCGAAAAAAGTGATCTGTTTTCCATTAACCGATAAAATACTATCGCCCGGTTTAATGCCGGCAGCATAAGCAGGATATAATGGTTTCTCAAACTTTCTGCCAAACAACTTATCAAAAAATGATTGTTTATCTGCTTTTTCATCAGGTGCGCTTACTTTATCTACACGCTCCATGATATACCGTGGCGAGATAAAATTCTCTTTATCGTTTTTCGATATTTTGTTTAAAATAGTATCCGGAACAGAAATATAAAGGGCTTTATTATCCCTTAAAATAGTTAATTGTGCACCATCAAACAATACTTTGCTTGATATCGCATCTTCAAAACGGATTAATTTGTTCCCATTGATGGCCAAAATCTTATCTCCGTTTTTCAAACCGATTTCTTTACCGATCGTGCCTACAGAAATGCCATCGTTTAGTTTGCTGTTAACCGTATAATTCTGCCCGATGTTGAAGGTTAACATCCAGAAGATAAAAATACCTACAATTACATTTACGATAATACCACCAAGCATTACAATTAAACGTTGCCAGGCTGGTTTAGAACGGAATTCCCAGGGTTGAGCTGGCTGGGCCATTTGCTCAGTATCCATACTCTCATCAATCATTCCGGCAATTTTTACATAACCACCTAATGGCAACCATCCCACTCCATATTCAACATCACCTTTTTTAAAACTAAAAAGTTTGAACCCCCAGGCATCAAAAAATAAATAAAACTTTTCTACTTTAATACCAAATGCTCTGGCTGCCAGGAAATGCCCCAATTCGTGTAATATTACCAATAAAGACAATCCGAGCAGCAGCTGCCCCGCCATAATCAATCCATTCATATTTTCTTATAAAATTTTATGTTAGATGTTAAACTATACTTTTTGTTACTAATTCGCCGGCTAAGATACGGCTATGTTTGTCAGTTTCTAAATAATCGCTCAATTGCGGTTTTTCAACAAAACTAATTTCTTCCATACACCTTTCGATAACCTCGCTCATTTGCAGAAAACCAATTTTATCCATCAAAAATGCTTCTACAACAATTTCATTCGCGGCATTCAAAATACAAGGCATATTCCCTCCTTTTCGTAAAGCAGTAAATGCCAGGTCTAAATTCCTGAATGTTTCCATATCGGCCTTCTGAAAGCTAAAGTTTGAATAATCTAAGAAGTTAAAACGCTTAAAATTGTTTTTTAGCCTGTCGGGATAATTTAAAGCGTACTGAATAGGCAGTTTCATATCAGGAACGCCCATCTGTGCCTTCATCGATCCATCAGTAAACTGAACGATGGAATGGATGATAGATTGAGGATGAACAATTACATCAATCTGATCTACATCGAGGTTAAACAACCATTTTGCCTCAATTACCTCTAAACCCTTATTCATTAGAGATGCAGAATCGATCGTGATTTTTGACCCCATCACCCAATTGGGATGTTTTAAAGCCTGCTCCTTTTTTACGGTCACTAAGAAGTCTTTTGTTTTGCCCAAAAATGGTCCGCCGGATGCCGTTAAATAAATTTTCTCAATCTCATTTTGCTCCTCACCAACCAAACACTGAAATATGGCAGAATGCTCAGAATCAACCGGTAAAATTTTAACCCGGTGTTCAGTTGCCAATTGTGTAATCAGTTCGCCGGCAACCACTAAAGTTTCTTTGTTAGCCAAAGCAATGTTTTTACCAGCTTTTATGGCAGCAATAGTAGGCTTCAACCCAACAGACCCCATTAATGCAGTGAGTACTACATCGCTATCAGCGTAAGCGGCAACTTCTGATAAAGCGTCTTCGCCTGCTAAAATTTTAATATCAAGACCAAACAAAGCATCTTTAACCTCGCTGTATTTGCTTTCATCACAGATTACAACAATTGCAGGTTTAAATTCTTTTGCTTGTTGAATCAGTAAGGCTGAATTCTTTAGTGCAGATAATACGGCAACTTTAAAAATTGTAGGATGATCCCTAACAACTTCAAGTGCTTGTGTACCTATGCTCCCTGTAGAACCTAATATGGTTATTCTTTTTACAGATTGCTGTATTGTTATATTGTTCAATTGTTTTCTTTCTCTCGTATTAAAAATTTAATTGTTTAATATCATTCGATTAAATTTTCAATTTTTCGTTTGTAAATTTTATCAGTTGATGAATTTTTTTCGGCAAAGTTTCCAAAGTTGCAAAAATCTTTGAATACGTTTCCTCATTTACCAACTTTCGAACTCTTGCTTTTTCGTTCCAGTCTAAACACTCCTTAACCGAACCAAAGCTATAATAATAAAACTTGATCTTATCTTTCTTATGATAACGACCAAAGCCTTCAGCAATATTAGCTGAAATAGAATCAACAGCATCAACAAACTGTTGTCCGATGGTATACTTTTCAAAGCTATCCCAACCAGATACCAAATCCCATACAAAATTGCTAAGATGAAACGATTTTGTATAAGCAGTTATCTGATTTAACTGTAAATAATTCTTTTCCATATCGTTGAACGTAATCATTAACAACAATTTAGCAATTTTCATCTGCACAATGCTAAACAATCCAACAATATTCTACCGCCATGGTTAAGGCGCCAGTACTAAACAATTCAACAATGTAGCAATTAATCAATATATACCAATGCTGTGGTTCGTGTCTCCACGAACTACTTTTTCTCATTTCGTTTCGTGAAAACACGACCGGGGAAGCTTAATTACACAATATATTTCTCCAACCCATCCGCCAGTTTCCGATCATTGCTCAAACGCGGCACTTTATTCTGTCCACCTAACTTCCCTTCACTTTTCATATAGTTTACAAAAGCATCTTTTTGCAAAGTACGTATAATCAATGGCTGAAGGATGTTTCCTTCGATCAGGTCAAAGTAATAAATATTTTTCTTTTGCAAAGCTTCATCAACCTTTTTGCTAAAAGCAGCCAGATCTTTTGGTGCAGATGAAAATTCTACAAACCACTCATGATAAGGCAATTGACCAGTTTCCGGATTAACCTGAGGTGCAACCGTAAATTCTGTAATTTCTACCTGTTCTGCATTGGCCACACTTAAAATGGCCTGTTCTACCTCTTCTCCTATTACATGCTCGCCGAAGGCAGAAATAAAATGTTTAATCCGCCCGGTAACTACAATTTTATATGGATTTTTCGAAACAAACTTCACCGTATCGCCAATACTATAGCCCCATAAACCTGCATTAGTATTTAAAATTAATGCGTAGTTAGTATCTAGTTCAACCTCGCCAAGCGATAACCGCGTTGGCTTATCGTTGTAATATTCATCAGCAGGAACAAATTCGTAAAAAATTCCCGCATCGGCCAATAATAGTAAGCCTTTATCTTTTTGCGAATCCTGATAGGCAATAAATCCTTCTGAAGCTGGATAGGTTTCAATGGCATCAATCTTTTTTCCGATGCTCTGTTCAATCTTTGCGCGATAAGGTTCAAAATTTACACCACCATAAATAAACAGGCTAAAATTTCTGAATATTTCAGCAATTTTCTTTCCTCCAGATTTCTCAGACAATTTATCAAAATACATCTGTACCCAGGGTGGAATCCCAGAAATTAAAGTCATGTTCTCATTAATGGTTTCCTCCACAATGGCATCCACTTTCTGTTCCCAATCTTCTATAATATTGGTTTCGTAAGAAGGCAAACGGTTCTTTTGCAGATAGGCTGGTACATGATGGGCTACAATTCCTGATAAACGTCCAACATTGATCCCATGTTTTACATTTAAAACCGGACTCCCCTGAA
Source organism: Pedobacter alluvionis (assembly GCF_003664035.1). Taxonomy (GTDB): domain Bacteria; phylum Bacteroidota; class Bacteroidia; order Sphingobacteriales; family Sphingobacteriaceae; genus Pedobacter; species Pedobacter alluvionis. The sequence continues at coordinate 821,117 of NZ_RCCK01000010.1, read as the reverse complement.
GAAAAATCATTTTTCCATTTACAAAATCAGCCTTGCCCGTTTCATTAATATATGTTAAAATGGCATTACGGGCAGCTTTGATGTGCTCTGGCATCGATTCTTTCGAAAGTGGAATATATTTTACACCTGAAGTGGTGCCTGAGGTTTTGGCAAAATAAAGCGGTTTACCTTTCCAAAGCACATCAGCTTCACCTGCTACAACACGATCTATGTAGGGTTTTAAACCTTCGTAATCCTGAACAGGAACATATTTTTTAAAATCAACATAGGTTTTAATCTCAGCGAAATGATGATCCTTTCCAAATGCAGTATGTTTAGCTTTATCAATAAGATTTTTCAGGATCTTATTTTGGGCATTAACCGCATTATTTTTCCATTTGTTGATCTGCCAGACTGCAAATGCCGCAAAGGGTTTACTTAATGCTGCCTTAAGCCCCCACCCTCCTGGGGACTTTTTCTTTCTACCGTTTTTTTCGTTTCCCATAAATTTTAATCTGATTTTTAACTCCCCTTCAGGGGCTGGGGGTTAAACGATATTATGTAAAATATCCGGATGCTTATCGCCTTTATATTCGCTCGAAATTTTACGGTATGCAACAGTTAAAGCTACACTGGAAAGCGGAACAATGATAAATGAACTTAAAATATTCACAATGAAAGCGATTAACGGCCATTGCAGGTAGTTTAACAACAGATAAATTAAATATCCTCCACCTAAAACAACCAATAGCAATAAGATCTTAGTGAAATTTCCTTTAGTAGTAGCCAAACTTAATTTTATAGAATCGAATGGTGTTGCACCTTTATCAATAATAAAAAATGGGAAGAAAGAAATTCTTAACCAGGTAATGAAAATAGCAATTATACCTACTGATATGGCTACATTTTTAACGATTGACACATTAATTCCAGTGTAAATAAAAGGAAAGGCAACTAAGATCACTACCAGGTAAACACCAAGAATGCAACCTACAAAGTATAGCGTAGCAACCAAAAACCTGATGATCTGTTGCCTGGTTGGAAGCGTATCTACAATTTTCACATCGCTTTCTTCATCGTCCATTAAATGGAAAATATACTTAAACAATGAAAGATTAATGGTAAAATAGAGCAAAACAAAAATAATTACCATGATAACGCTTAAAGCTTTGCTTACGTCCTTAATGAAAAAGGCCATTAAACTTGATGCACTAGCCGTAATAAACATCAAAAAACATAAGGTAGCAATCGAGAAATAATGTTTCTTGGTTATGCTCCATGCCTTTTGAATTACATCATTAACGGCAAACGTACTTTCTTTTAAATAATTGATCATTGTTGTTTAAATACCACTCGTTTAAATAAATCCTGTATAAATCCTAAACCATAAGCAGTTAATTGGATAAATGAAGATATAATGCTCAAAAATGCAACTTTTAACGATTTATTCACTGACCAGGAGTGAAAAAATATTAACATAAAGTAAATCAATAAGAAGAAGTTACAAACATATGCCAATGGAGGGTACATAAAGTTACACAAAATGGTGAAACCAAAACCCAATGTAAATAGCGCTGGAAAAAAATGTACAGGTTTTAATTCTTTTGGAAAATGTTTATAAATATTAATCCTTGCCCTTCCGAAAAAGTGTAATTGCTTGTAAAATTGACTGAAACTTGTTCTTCTTTTATGGTAAACCTTTGCATCTGGAATCAAGCCGATCTTAAAACCATTTTCGTGAATGCGAATGCTATACTCGATATCTTCACCCAATCGGGTAAGGATGAAGCCACCCACCTTTTCCCAGGCCTGACGTGAAACGCCCATGTTAAAACTGCGTGGGTGAAATTGCCCAACATGTTGTTTGTTTCCGCGGATTCCGCCAGTAGTGAAAGGCGATGTCATAGCATAACTGATGGCCTTTTGCACCGGCGTAAAACTATCGTGCGCCGCATCCGGACCTCCATAGGCATCTAAATGATGCTCGTACAAATAGTTCTTAACCGTTTCGAGATAGTTTGCGGGGATTAAACAATCGGAATCGAAAATTACAAAGTAATCGCCTGTAGCCCTTTCGAAGCCGAAATTACGGGCAAAACCCTGTCCGGCATTTTCTTTAAAGTAATATTTAATATCCAGTTTATCTGCATAAGAAGCCACAATTGCCTTTGCATCATTTTTCGAACCATCTTCAATAACCAAAACTTCAAACTGTAAATAAGTCTGTTTGGTTAAGGTGTTTAACAATTCGTCAATTTCCTGTGGACGATTGTAAAGTGGAATGATGATGGAGAAAAACATGCTTATAGAGGTAAAAAGGTGGAAGGTAAAAGGTTGAAGGTTTGGGCGCATAAACCTTACGCCTTAAACCTTTACCTTATACCCTCTTCTCGATTAAATATTGATTTCTTTCTGGTGCGTTACGCGATAAAAGTTCGGCAATAAAACCTGCTAGGAACATCTGCGAACCGACCACAATGGCAACCAGCGATAAGTAAAACAAAGGCTGATCGGTTACATCACGGTAAGCTAAGCCCTGCCATATCAAATATTTCTTCTCGAATAAAATGTATAAAGCCATAATGATACCGATAAAGAAACTCAATACGCCCAGCGAACCAAAAAAGTGCATAGGGCGCTTGCCGAATTTACCCACGAAGAAAATAGATAGTAAATCTAAAAAGCCGTTTATAAACCTGCTGAAACCAAATTTTGTTGTACCATATTTACGTGCACGGTGTTCTACCACCTGCTCGGCTATTTTACTAAATCCGGCCCATTTGGCAATTACGGGGATATACCGGTGCATTTCGCCATAAACTTCAATGGTTTTGATTACATCGCTACGGTAAGCTTTTAGGCCACAGTTAAAATCATTCAGTTCTATACCGCTCATTTTGCGGGTAGCCGCGTTGAAGAGTTTGGTCGGGATTGTTTTGGTAATCGGATCGTAACGTTTTTTCTTCCAGCCTGAAATAATATCAAGCTTTTCTTCTTTAATGCGACGGTACAATTCAGGAATTTCATCCGGACTATCCTGTAAATCGGCATCCATTGTAATTACAACATTGCCTTGCGTGGCTTCGAAACCAACGTTCAGTGCCGCAGATTTACCGTAATTTCTTCTAAACTTAATGCCTTTTATAGCAGGGTTTTGAGATCTTAATTCTTCAATTACCTGCCAGGATCTATCGGTACTACCATCATCAACCAAAATAACCTCATAGCTGAAATTATTATCAATCATCACTTTATCAATCCAGGCCGTTAATTCCGGCAAAGATTCATCTTCATTAAATAAGGGTACTACAACTGATATATCCATTTTTTAAGCATAAACCTCGCAGGTTTTAAAAACCTGCGAGGTTTGTTTAAATTAAAACGTGCAAATTTCATCAAATTAAATGATAAAACCTGCACGTTCAAAATTTTATAAAAGAAATTAAGCTTCTTTCGGGAATGAATCAAATACAACTGGTTGTTTTTTCTTTAAGATAGCCGAAAGGATTAAAGAAAGAACGCCATACAAGGCTAGTGAAACACCAAAACTTGTAAAAATATTCTTAAATGTAGGCTCAAGCTTCTCTTGCATATTACCTGCTTTAGCCATTGCTTCATCAATCTGCTCGCTGGCCATACCGAATTTTTCCATCATTGCACGCTGTGCATCTCCAATTGCTGCAGCTGCTTTTGCAGGAAGATCAGGATCAATCAATTTCATGAGTACAACGTTATAAAGTGTTGCAGTTAAGGCCAAAATAAGGGAAATAATTAAAAAAGCTTTAAAAGCTTCACCAAACGTCCAAAAACCACCTATTTCTTTACGTATATTAATCCCTACAACAACCAGTAGCGCAATAAACAACACAAATATGCCTACCTGGGCAATAAAACTGGTGTATACTAATACCGGATCGATAAAATGCAGGGTTAACGATAATACTATAGAAACCGCAGCAAGCATAAATCCATTTTTAAGCGATAATTTGGAAATAAGAGCACTTTTGTCCATGATTTTAAATTTTAGTTTAGTTATTAATTGTTGTAATCAATGTATAAGATGCAGCATCAAAAGCTTTGTTACTGCTAAACTGAATTAATTCTTTTTCGGTTTCTTTGCTACCGTCTACATCCAGGAAGAAAACCATAAACGGCACAAACAGTTCCTGCATTTCTTCACTAATATTTAACTTGATCGCTGTTTTGCAAATTTCCTCAACATTACTTTCAGGCAGCTGTTGGTTACTGATCAGTTCTTCGTAAATTTCAAATTCATCCTGAAACTCATCGTCTTCTACCAATAAAAATTCTTTTAAGAAATCGCCCAATTCAGGATCTAAATCCTCGTCCTTACACTCTTTAATGTAAAGTAAAAGATTTAAGAGTTCGGTTCCTCTGTCAATAGTTTCTTCTTCAATGTTTGCCCATTCATCACTTTCTAAGTAATCGTCTTCCAGTTTCTGTACGTCACTGCTAAAGAAATTCACCATCAATAAATCAAAAAACACTTCACGTAATTCTTCAAATTTTGGGTGAGAATCGAAAACCGCATCGAAAGCCGTAGCTTTATCTAAAAAGTTAACATCAAGCTCAAAAGCAGCCAATAACTCTGTTTCAAAGCCTTCTACATTAGTAGCTGAAACTTCAGCATATTTGTTAATGGCTGCACTTAGTGCTTTTTTTACTCTGTTATCCATGATTAAGATTTTTAGGATTTTAGGATGATAAGTTGTATGACCTGAACAACAAAATTGTAATTTATTTCTTTAGTCTTTAAATTCTTATAACCTGTTAATTTATCAATATTTTTTTGAACTACTATCTTTTGAGACATGGTTAAGAACCTTATGCCCTCAACTTTCTAACCTTCAACCTTAATTCTCCCAGTACTGATTATTATTATAAACCAAAGTTACTTTCCCTGTAAGCTCGGTACCCAATAACGGACTATTTGCCGATTTTGAGTGGTTGCTGGCGGAATTATACAACCATTTTTCGGCTGTATTAAAAACTGTAAAGTTGGCTTCTGATCCTTCTTCTATTACCGCAACAGCTAAATTTAATAATTTACGCGGATTAATGGCCAATTTCTCTGCAATTAAAGCAACATCCAGTCCGGCTTTTAATAAAAGTGGCAATACGGTTTGTAAAGCAATAATGCCGTAGTGGGCAATTTCGAACTCTACATTTTTAAATTCGATTTCTTCCGGACGGTGCTGAGAAGTAATGGCATCGATGGTTCCATCTTTTAAACCTGCAATTAATGCTTTTACATCAGCTTTTCCACGCAATGGTGGCTTAACCTTATAATTACTATCAAAATCGCTTAAAAGCTCTTCTGTAAATACCAGATGATGTGCCGTTACATCGCATGAAACCTGAACACCATCTTTCTTTGCCTTACGGATCAAAGCTACAGCCCCTGCAGTCGAAATATTGCTGATGTGGATTTTAGTTTCATTATAAGATGCCAGGAAAATATCGCGGGCAATATGCATTTCTTCAGCCAGTGCCGGTAAACCTTTCATCCCCAACAACACAGAATTTTTACTTTCATTAATCTGCGATTTACCTGCGATCGATTTATTTTCGGGATAAACCATTAACAGCGCATCGAACCCTTTTGCATACTGCAAGGCGCGGCTCATAAAACCATCATCCTGCAAAGCTTTATCTCCATCAGAGAAAGCTACAGCGCCTGCTTGTTGCATATCGAATAATTCAGCAAGTTCTTTTGCTTCGCGATTCTGACTAATGGCACCAACAGGCAAAACATCAACCAAATTATTTTTGGCTTTGTTAATAATATATTCTACCTGGGATTTTGACTGTACAACCGGGCTGGTTTGTGGTAATAAGGCCAATCCGGTAAAACCGCCTGCTTTTGCGGTTGCCGTTAGCGTTTGAATATCTTCCTTCGTTTCGAAACCCGGATCGCCTGCTATACAGTTTAAATCGAAAAACCCTGGTGTTAAAAAAGCACCATGAGCATCGAAAACGGTTTCATTTTTATCGGCAGTTAATTTACCTATGTTTTTAATTTTACCATTTTCTACCCTGACATCGCATTGTTGACTATTGAATTTACTTTGCGGATCGGCAACGGTTACATTTTTAACCAGGAGATTCATATTGTTTTTTTTTGTTGTTAAAAAATCGGATGAGTAAAATTTCTGCTGCAATAAAAATCAGCGACAAAATTAGACAAAGTTTCCATAAAGTCTGCCCGATTTTATTGTCGCCGGCAATTAATTTAACGGCATCTTTATCGGTATCGAATATTTTCAGATTACTTTTACCAGCTAATTGCTCAAGTTCTGTTTTGCTTAAATAGTGCATATCAGATTCGGTTCTGCCATTGTTAAAACTATAAACAGCAAGCAACGAATCTGCACGTTTTAGGTTGTAAAAACCAGCATTTTTAATCTGATCGGCAATATAAATCAATGTTTTTCCATCTGCCTGACGGATTTCAGGAATCGCTTCGAAATGGTCGGTAGTGATTTTTAAAGTCTGGTTTTTACCCAAAGTAATCTTTCTACTGGCTAATGCATTATCATTGCCCAGATTGTAATACAATGGAGTTTCATTACCTCCGCTCAGTGCCAAACGGTAAATTAACGGAACAAAAACCGGGTGACGGGCCAAATTACCATCATTTGCATTTAAACCAGAAGCAGATAAATATACCTGGCCGTTGCCTAAACCGTATTTAGAGAAAAAAGATTTCTTGCCAGGTAAAGACATGATATCCTCTTTATTGGAGCTATTTTTTTCTATAAAGGAATAATAACGTGAAACTGAGGGAAGATCTAAATTTTTAGGGATTTCCTCAAACACAGTCTTAAAAATAGGATTTTGAAGGTCAATCTGGTCAACTTTTGTAGCTGTGGTATTGAGCGACTTGATTGTTGGAAGCGATAATGCACTTAAAAATGAGTTGTATCCCTGGATATCGGCATCGAGATCAGGAAAAAGCACTACTGTGCCACCCGCATTGAGATAATTTTTAAGTTGTTGCGCCAAACCGGTTGAAGGGTTTTTCAATCCATTCAATACAATCAAACCATAATTGGCAAAATTGCTATAGCTTATATTACTCTCGGTGTTTTCGGTAAGTTTATAATAAGCATCGGCTGCGAATAATGCTTTAATATAATTACCAACATTAGTACCATTAATGCTTAAAACCGGGAAATTTTGATCTACTTTAAAACTGAAAGATAGTGTATCATCAAAAGTTACCGGAAAATCTTTGATGGTAACCATGCCTTTTTGCCAGCCTGCATTAAGTCCTGAGAAATCTAGGGTATCCTTAATAGTTTTACCTGCAGGAATGGTTACAGCGCCTAATCCTTTTTGCTGGTTGTTGATGCTTAATTTTAGCGGGATATTTTTTGCTTCTTCCTCAGAATAATTTTTTAACTGTATCACCAAACGTTCATTCGTGCCAGGCTGATGGTTTGGAGAAAGTGTCCAAACGCTATCTACCGCAACATTGGGTAAGGTATTGGCATTCAATTTCAAAAATGAATACTGAATATCGGCTTTGGTTTCGAGTTTTTTTGTGGATGAAATATTTTTCTGAAAATCAGAAATTAGAAAGCTGTATTTATTTTCGCCTCCGGTTAAAACATTGCTTTGCCTGTTTAATATCTGCTGGAGATTGCGATTGGCAGCCGAGATTTTTACATCATCCAGTGCCTTTAAAAATGCTTCCTCATTTAACAAGCGTTGGTGTTTCCCTTGGAAATCATTCGTTAAAAGCTGAAAACGATCGTTCATACCGAAACCTTTAATCAGTTCTTTTGCCCTGCGTTTGGCTTCGTCGAGCAGATTGCCATCTTTATTAACGGCCTCCATACTGTATGAATTATCGATATAAATACTCACTATATTCTTTAAAGCAGTAGTTTTTTGGTTGTGCGCCGGAATATAGGGTTGAGCAAATGCCAGCACCAAAAAGATGATCGCCAAAATCCGCGATATAAGAATAAGCAGGTTTTTAAGTTTTTCTTTGGAAGAATTTTGTTGCTCTACTTCTTTTAAAAGCTGAACATTAGAGAAATAAACCTTTTTAAATTTTCTGAAATTGAATAAATGAATGATAACCGGGATGGCAGCCGATATTAGTGCGAAAAGAAAGCCCGGATAAAGGAAATTCATTAAAAACCAAAGATAGAAAAATTATGGAATTGGGGATAATATTACTTATTTATTATTATCAATTAGAATAGATTAGAGTTAATCTGCTAGACTTATTTTTCAGTTTCTTAGTCTATGCGATCGTCATGCTGAATTTATTTCAGCATCTTTCTTACAAAATGGCCCCTGAAATAAATCCGATAGCTATCGGATCAGGGTGACGACTTTAAGTCTTAAATATTGGTAAAAATTTAAGTGATAACAAATCAATAACTAAATCCCGGAAATTCGATATTTACAATTTTCCAACTACCGTTGTACAGCGCGAAATACAGCTTAAAAGGTCCGCTTACAATTTTCGATTGTTTTTGAATAACATCTCTGTAACCTGCAACCCCTTCAACAAAGCCCATGCCTTTACCCTCATTCATTAATTCAAAATTAACATCGATGATATCGTATCTGCCTCCAACATATTCATCAGACCGACCGAAAACACCTTTCAAACGACCGATAATAACATCCTTACCAATAATTTTATTACCTGGAAGAATGAAAAAATCATTCAGCTCGTCTGTAATGGCCTTCGATTGTTTAAACCAGGCGTTTATAAATCTGATGGCACTATTTACAATATCGGCTTGATGGTTAAATGTGGAATTGTTTTGCATGGTATCTTTCAAAAAATTAATCGACCAACCAAAGGCCGATCGATTAAAAAACTTGGCGAAGTTAACTATTCTTTAGCCTTTCTCTAATCTCGGCAAGAGAATAATCAATTAACAATTTGCCATCTCTGAAAACTTCCTTCAATTCGCCCTGTGCTTCTTCCTCCCAGGTGCATTGGTCTTTCAATTCGTAATCTCCGCTGGCATTTTTAAAAATCTGCAGTAAACCTTTTGCAGATTTCTTTGTACCATCGTCGGTAATTGGATCTTTGAATATCTCGCGACCTTCACCATCTACTTCTCCATAGGTGGCTTTCATCGCGAAACCAAAAGTATCGCGGGTATTATATTGATAGGTGAATGAGCCAATGCCAAAAACTACATTAGTTGAGGCAAAACCTTTCGCTTTTAAACGTTCGCAGATTTGTGTAGCCCTTTCAGTAGTGATGCTATCACCATAAATAGCACCAATTTGCGGTACCAGTTCTTTAAATCCTTTGTCGTTGGTTTTTCCACCAAAAACGTCCCAAAGCAGTTCGATTACACCTTTTTTCTCATTTTCGCTTTTGCCATCAGGATTTCCGCAAATAATATCAACCGGATCTCCTGAATCGGGCCTGATCACCACTTTACCTGGCCTGGCGATAATATCATCTTTTAAAATAGGCAGATATTCAGTAAGCACCTTCCATAAATCCCAGGTATCGGAAACGATAGATACAATTCCTTTCGGATACACTTCTAAAATCAGTCTTTTAAAAGTTTCAAGTTCTCCGGTATTTGTACCCATACACATTACCGAATGTTCTGTAGCAGCTACTGAACCACCAATTAGCTCTTTATCCGAATCTGCATTGTAATACTCTTCTAAAAAATCAATGGCAGGAATGGTATCGGTACCTGTAAAACTCAATAAATGCCCTGCTGCCGAAGTTACCGCAGCTTCTATCCCACCCATGCCGCGCATAGAGAAATCGTGTCCTTGCCAATCTACAAATTCGGGAACGGATGAAGTTTCTGCTGCATATCGATCCAAAATAGTACGGTACTGTTTTGCGATAGTAGCAGAATTGCATGGCAACCAAACCACTGCTGACAGTAATGTCTCGAAATAATTGGTCAGCCAGAAAAATTCAGGTTTGGTATTATACATCGTAAACATCGGCACACGCAAAGGCACTTCTGCGCCTTCTGGCAGCGATTTAAATACCATTGGGATATAACCCAGATCATGTAGATCGGCAATATGTTGCGTACCTACCAGGTTTTCGCCCAGGTAATTATTGATCCTGCGAGCATATTTCTTTAAAATTTCTTCCTTTGGCTGTTTAAAGAAATTCTGGTTAAAATCTTCAATAATGTATTTTTTGATAAAATACTGCAAACCAAAAAGCACCACATGGTTTACGTTTTCTAGCCTGCTTTTTCTTGGCGTCCAGTTAGAATAAACCAATGTGGTATTTTCTGGGTACTGTCTGCGGTGGTCAACTTTATAACCGTCTGTTAATAATAATGGATTCATGGTTTTGATGTATTTAAATATTATTTATTTCTTCCTTTTTCGTTCGGATATAAGCTTTGTAATGTATCGCTCTGCCAAAATACTTTTGTTTCGATATCTAAACAAGTCAATTTTCCGGTAAATGCAGCACCGGTATCGATATTCCAAACATTGCAGCCCTGCATGGGTACATTAACATTGTAATAGAGCGTTGGCGTATGGCCGATGTAGATTTCGTGATAGAGCAATAAACGTTTCGGATAAATTGCCGAATCTTTTTTAATCCGGGTATCCATGGTCAGGGCCATTTCCCAAAGGGTGCGGTCCCACGAATAATTGGAAGAATAGCGCTCCTTTTCTGGTCCGTGCATGGAAGAAAAACCGGCATGGATAAAGAGGTTGTTCTGCCCATCTACATAATAATCGTGCATCCGTTTAAAGAAATCCAGCTGTTCCTTTCTAGTCACATCAGATAAGTCTTGATAACTCTCCATGGTTAATTTACCACCGTGAACAAACCAAACCTCATCTACAATATCTTTTTCCAACCAGTCGATACACCAGGCATCGTGATTGCCTTTGATAAAGATGCATTGATGACTTTTGTCTAACTGCATCAGGTAATCGATTACCTGTGCCGATTCGCTCCAACCATCTACATAATCGCCAAGGAAAATCAGTTTGTCGTCTTTTGTTACTTCTGCACGCTCAAATAACTGGACGAGACCTTTTAATCCCCCGTGGATATCACCTATTACTAATGTTCTGCCCATTTTAAAACGTGATATATTCAGCAGGCACAACATCTGTAAGCCACACATTGTTATCTGATAAATAAAATTTATAGCCTGCCTTGTGCATCTCTCCACTATTAATGGTGAGGATAACCGGTTTTCCCCTTCTCCCACCTACTTTATTCGCCGTTTCCCTGTCGGCACTTAAATGCACGTGCTGTCTGCTCATTTTTTGCAGCCCTTGCAATTTAATATCCGTCAGGAACTTTTCAACCGTACCATGATACAGTTGTGCCAATGGTTCTGCTTGATTTAAGTTTAATTCAACAGCAATAGAATGTCCTTGATTTGCCCTTATTTTGGTTTTATCCGCGTTAAAGGCAAATCTTTTTTTGTCGTTATTTTCAACAATGTATTCAAGCAGTTCAAAATCTAATGTTAGATCATAAAGGTCGAATTTGGCAATCAGCTCGTTCACATCTGCCCATCCATTCTCATCTAGCTTTAGTTTTATGGTTTCTGGCGAATGTCTCAAAATATAGCTCAGCAGCTTGCTGATTCCTTTAGTTATTTTAGTATCCATGACTTACTCTTTTATTATTTTCAACTTCCTGTTCAATATTTCATCGTTTAAAATGAAAGGTTTTTCAACAGGGGTCATTAAATTTTCCAGTTGGCTGTTTCGAACAAATTCATATTGTTCTTCTACAAACTGACTAATATCTTCAATTAACAAAATATCATCTTTCGCAAAAGATCTGATAAAATTATCCCTTAATCCGATCTGGATAGCCCTTCTTACCTGTTTTGCACCATAAGGATCGTGGTCTGGGTCCCATTGCAACCTGATATTAGTGTTTTCCAAAGAATTTCTCCATTCATCATGAGAAATTTCATCGGTTTGATCGAATGAAGTATAAACTGCATTTTCCAGGTAATTACGAAATGCAGACACTTTAAGGTGTATGGCTAAAGTAATTTCCTGCCCTTCTTTAGTTCCCCAACCACTTCTGTACATCATCCATAGAAAATTGGGTTTTATCCATGTCATTCTGTTTAAACTGAACTCACCGCCGAAAAATTGATTTTTGACTGCAAATCCACCGATTTCTTTTCGGTAAGCCTGATAAACAATTATTTTTTCGTCATCATATTGGGCCATAATATGGCATCCTGATTTTGGCCATTCTAATATCTGTTCTTTATATTTTTTTACTGTTATTTTCATTACATAATTCTGTTAACAACTCATCTCATTAGTTAATGCGATTAAGTTTTTCTTCATAGCGCTGGTAATTTTCATCGTCGAAACAAACGAAGATGACCTTTTCTATTTTTTCTTTTTGAGCAAAATTATTTACTGCATTAATGGCAATATCTGCTGCTTTATCTTTAGGGAAATGATAAATTCCTGTACTGATATTAGGGAAAGCAATAATTTTAACATCATTTTCAACTGCTAAGGTTAAACTGTTTCGGTAGCAATCTGCAAGCAAAGCATTATTTTGTTCACTTTCTCCGTTCCAAACTGGCCCAACAGTATGGATGACATATTTTGCAGGTAAATTGCCTGCCGTAGTGATTACTGCATTTCCGGTCTTGCATTTCCCTTGTTTATTTCTGATGGCTACGCAGGCCTGTAAAATTGCTTTACCACCCTTTCTGTGGATGGCACCATCAACTCCACCTCCACCTAGCAACGAACTATTTGCCGCGTTAACAATCGCATCGGCTTTAATTGTTGTTATATCGGCTTTGATTAGGGTTAAAATCATTTTTTGAATTTTTATTTATAAACTGTTCCAACACAAACTTTCTTAAAAACATCGTCATTTCGAGCGTAGTACAACGCAGTCGAGAACCACGAAGTGCTCAGCAAAGCTAAAATCTCCCTAAATAGATCTCTCCATTCCGCTGCGCTTCAGTCGAGATGACGCTCGATTAAAAAAACATTTCATTGATCATTAATTTTATTAGTTGATATCTCATCCCTAACTTCCATCAATGCGAACCCCAATAGGTTTAACCCTATCCAATTCTTTGGTATTTTTGCATCGGCATGGTCTTCTGCCAAACCGATCCCCCAAATTCCATCAACCGGACTGGCTTCTACCAGTATTTTACTTTTGGTTTGCAAAAGGAACAATTTCAATGCCTGATTTTGTGAAAATTTAAGCAGGTTTCCCTGTTTTACAATATCAAATTTGTGCGCATCCCAATTTTCTACATCAAAATTTTTGATCTGCCTACCCAGATCTTTTACATCTTTCGGCGAATTTTTTGTTAATATTTTTTCAAAAATCTCTTGATCACGAAACAACAGCGCTTTTTGTGCCATCATGTAATGCTCTGCTGTTTGATAGGTGATATCATTTTCAACAAATGGAGATGACCACCATTGGCTTAAACAAGCTTTAGAAATCGTTCCATTTTTCGGAGCTTGATGTCCCCAAAAAAATAGGAATTCCGTACTGTCTTTTATATCGGCAACACTATATTTCTGCTTTTCCATAAACATCATTCATTTTTTTACAGAGCTCTTCAATTTCATTTTTTTTAACAATTGTATTAAGCCATTTTTCAGGAATAGATTCAAAACAATAAATTAAACCTGCCAAACTGCCTGTAATTGCCCCAGTTGTATCAGTATCGTCGCCAAGATTAACTGCTTTTAGAACGGCATCCTGATAAGTTTCGGTACTGAGGATACACCATAAACCAGCTTCGAGACTGTGCAACACATAACCAGAAGAATAAATCTCGTTTTCTGAAACTATAGAGATATCATTTATCAAAACCCTTTTAAACAGATCAATTTCCTTTTGTTCAAAATCATTCTCTGCAATAAACTTCCTAAGCTTAATCTGCATATAAAAATATGCCTCTCTTTTATCAATTCCTTTTAATAATTCTAAGCCATAAACAATATATATAAAACAGGCAAAAGCAGAACGGAAATGGGCATGGGTAATGGATGAAAGCTCTTTTACGCGTTTAAAAATAACTTTAAGATCCTTTTCATCCTACAAATAAAACAATAAAGGCAAAATCCTCATTAAAGATCCATTTCCATTATCCATTTCAGATGCTCCACCACATAAAATCGGATCAGCGCCATGCTTTATCATTTTAATGGCTTCAGCTGTTGCTATACCGATGTCGAAAACTTTTCCATGAGGGGTCCAAATCTCGGCATTAAACCACTGAAGGAATTTCTGTGCGATATGATCTAAATTATAACCACTACACAGGCTTTCGGCTAAGCAAAAAGTAAGCGAGCTATCATCACTCCAGGTACCTAACGGCTGATCATGAACACCATACGCCTGCATATCCGTTACCGGAAATCTTTTTAAAAAATCCCTTTTCTTAAATTCTACGGGCACTCCCAATGCATCACCAACCACCAGGCCGAATATTGAACTATGGATAACTGTGGTTTTCATCTTTTTTGAGTTTATTTAATATTTGCCAACTTTTTAAGCTTATCAATTACAGCGGCACTAAGCTCATCGAAGGTATTGTAATGGTCAATTCCTTTCCTTTTACAAACGATATCGATATTCCCTTTTCTCCAAAATCCCTCTTCACAACAAACCATTAGTTTGCCAGAATCAGCAAATAAACCTAACTCCATCATCGAAATTGGCGATTTGGAATTCGCTTCAAGGAACAACAAAATCACATCAGCATTTTCCATTGCATCTAATTCCCAATTCACCTGCTCGCTAAACTGTTTATTTTCGATACGCTGCGCCCAGGTATGATCCCAGGATTTTCTTCTTGGATTGAAAACGACTACATCGTTCAAAGTTTCTTCTTTATTTGCCCGATCAATAAATTTTTGTTGCCAATCAATCGAATGCCCCATATCGATTGTTCCTGCGAGGAATACCGATACATTTGATGGTGCAATAATCGCTGGTGGAAGTATCGCTCTCATATTATTTTATAAAATTTCCATTAATTTTATTTGTGTTACCCCTTCATGATCAACTTCTTTGATCGAATCAGTTGTAAAAATTTGCTCGAAATATTTACCTAATTCATCAAAGCCTTTGCTAAATATGCCGTGACTAATCGCTAAATAAAGTTTGCCGACATTTTTAGCTTTTAATGCTTCTGCCAAGCCGATAAATGTACCGCCACCATCACAGATATCATCCACAATCAAACAATCGGCACCAGCTAAATCTTCAGCATATACTTTAAATCCTGAAAGTTTTCCTGTTTTCACATCGCGGCTTTTTGAGCACTCTACCACTTCTGCACCACCTAAAAATTCAGATACTTTATAAATTTTCTTTAAAGCACCTCCGTCAGGAGAAATCAGTTTTACGTTATTTCCAATGTTTGCAATTACCTGTTTTATAAATTCGTGATTGGAAACTGTCACACAGTTATTGAGCAAGGCTGGTGTTACTTCGCTATGCGGATCAAAAACGGTAACACTTGCCAAAGCCATGGCATTAATGATATCAGCATAAACTTTCACCGATAAAGGCTCACCAGGAATCATTACCCGATCTTGCCTTGCTGCCGGAAAATATGGAATAAAAAGTTCGATTTCTTTTACACCCATTCTTCTCAAGGCATCAACCGTAATGCAGATCAGACCTAAATCATTAAAAGAATTTATTCGGTGTGTAATGGTAACCGGAAGGCTAGCATCAAAATTATTTGAAATTTTAATGTGTGGTTCGCCACCTGCAAATAAGAAAGATTTGTATTCGATTAAGTTATTTTCGCCTAGCGGAGTAAAACTTGGATTAAGATTCAACATATATTTGCGTATTATTTACACAAAAATAAAAATCATTTTTAGAATACAAAGAATAATTTGTGTTTATTTTACGCAAAACTAATATCGAACTGGAAATTCCCCTTTAAAAGTTGATTGTATTTAGTTTTATCAAAGGTAAAAAGTTTGCCTGGTCTGCCGCTGGCACCCATTTTAACTACTTTATCGGTTTCTATAACAATTCCAAAACTTAGAATTTTTTTTCTGAAATTTCGTCGGTCTATATCTCTTTCTAAAATGGAGCAATACAGATTTTCAAGATCGGAAAAGAGAAATTCCTGATCCAACAGATCAAAACCGATCGGTTGGTATGTGAGTTTGCTTTTTAAACGTTGATGAGCGAGATTAACCATTGCGTTATGATCGTAGCCCAATTGTGGAATCTCCGTTATAGGAAACCATTTTGCATCTTTGGCATCGGTATCAGCTTTTAACACAAAATTTTTAGGATTAACCAGGGCAAAATAAGCGACAGAGATTACCCTGAATCGTTCGTCACGGTTAATATCATCACCAAATGTACCCAATTGCTCGAGGTAATTTACGGTTATACCAGCCTCTTCTTTAAGTTCGCGCTCAACTGCCATAAGCAAAGGCTCGTCGTTTAAAATAAATCCACCTGGCAAAACCCATCTATCGGCCAGTTTACCAAATCGCTGCTGAACAGCCAACACATAAAGTGTTCCTTTTTCGTAGCCAAAAACAATGGCGTCAACAGCAATTTTAATATTTTGATCGATCATCCTTTAATTTGTGTTAAAACAACACAAAGTTAATCGTTTTAACCAAGAAGATCGAAACTGTTGATTAAATTCTACCTGAATTTTTTCATTGCAGTCCAAAGTTTCTCATCCATACCATACACATCAGGCCTGTATTCGATCCTGTCATTTTGCGACCAGGCAGTAATGTAGGTGATAATTAATGGTACAGCTTTTTTTGGCCCGAACCAAGCTGGTTTTAATTGAAAAGCCTTAGTGGTATCTGCCTTTTGAGCCATCCGTTTTTTATACCATTTTACATGTGTACTATCTATCGGTGGCAAATCAACTTCCGCTCTTAATTTGTCGTAAGTGTAAGAATCTTTCACCAGAAGTTCGGCAAATTCAAGTGGTTTTTCAATACGCACACAACCGTGACTGATGGCCCGGTTAGTCAGGTTAAATCCATTCTTGTTATTGGTATCGTGCAGGTAAATACTCGAGCTGTTATCGAAGATAAATTTGAACTTCCCTAAGGCATTTCCACCACCTGATCCCTGCTTAAATTTGAAGGGCAATTTATCACGAGAATACCTGTTCCAATTGATGGTATCAGGCTCACCAATTAGCTTGTCTTTATAGTAAACTTTAATGTTGCTGTTCGATAAATAATAAGGATCTTTTCGAGCCATCCAGTAGATCTCACTTTGGGCAATACTTACCGGAATATTCCAGATTGGATTAGCCTGAATGGAATTGATTTTACTGAACAATAATGGTGTCTCATGATTCTTCGGTTTGTCATCTAAATTACCCGATTTTGCAAAGGCTTTTAGCTTATCTTCATAACCATTCTCACGCTTGCCACCAACACAAACTTTCATCGTAATTACGGTATCTGTTTTATCGAGCCAGGTTAATCTAAAATCAGGAATATTTACCTGCACATAATTGTCTCCCGTCTCTGGCATTTCCCAACGAAAACGTTCCATATTCAATAATAAAATCCGCTTATCACTTTCCACATCTGTATTTAAATAGGCACGCTGTAAAGCTTTATATTGAACCGATTTTGGTTGAACAGATCTTAAGGTATCCAAAAGACTTTTACCACTTAAAAGATTAATCATCCCCAAGCTGTCCGGGCGTTTTACTTTAATGTAATAACGCGAAAAGATAGTTCGGGGATTTACGACTCCGTATTTAAGGTAATTATTATAGTTTAAATAAGCATTTGCCGATAGCAGCTCTAATTTGGCAATTACAGGATAACTTTCCTCAACTTTTTTAAATTTATTGGCTGCTAACACTGCTAACAAGCTTTTAATTTCATCCCCTTTAAAAATCTTTGGGTTAAAGCCATGCACCTTGCTTTGATCTAAATAACTCACTAATGAATCTAATTCTCCATTAATATAGAATTGCGTAACCAACTTAGGTTGAGCATTATTATTGGCATAAAATGCTTTTATAGTTTTAGGGTTAACGAACTTGCCCGAAAGACTGTCCATTGTTTTCACAAAAATGCTGTCATAAGCTACAGTATCGAAATCTTTATAGATTTTATTCTTAAAATGCTCAGAAAGCACTTTCCCAATCTCTGGTGGGCTTTTAAACCACCCACAGGCAGAAATGAAGAGAATAAATGGCAGAATTACAAAGCGAAACTTTTTCAAATGAGTAAAATTTTAATACAAAATATGGGTTATTAGCAATAAAAACAGCATAATGGCAAATTAAGTGCCATTATTTTTTGTTTTACCATTTCAAACACTATATTTGCCATCGCTTATCAGCTAACGTATTGATACTGGCAGAAATAATTTATGAATTTAACTTTGAACCATCACTTACATTTACACCATCGCCGATAGGCGATATGATATGTTTGTTTTGTACTTCAAAACTTTTTTCCGTAAAATAATTTCTTGTTCACTCTATATTCAATACTTTGAAAACACTTAAAATCGCTATCCAGAAGTCGGGTAGGTTAAACGAAAAATCTGTAGAAATACTTAAAAATTGTGGTTTATCTTTCGAAAACTACAAAAGCTCCCTTATCTCAACCGTTACCAATTTTCCTTTAGAAATCCTTTTTCTTCGCGATGATGATATTCCTGAATATGTACAAGACGGCATTGCTGATCTGGGTATAGTTGGTGAAAATGTAATTGTAGAAACCAAAGCCGAAGTAGATTATCTTCAAAAATTAGGCTTCGGAAAATGTACTTTAAAAATAGCTGTTCAGGCCACCAGCAATATTCAAAAACTGGAAGAATTGAACGGCAAAGCGATTGCTACTTCTTATCCCGTAATCCTCGAAAAATTCTTACAGGAAAAGGGTATTAAATCCGATATCAGAACCATTTCCGGATCGGTAGAAATTGGTCCGGGTTTAGGTTTAAGTGATGCCATTTTTGATATCGTATCAACAGGCGGAACATTGAAGAGCAATGGGTTAAAACCATTCGCTGATGTGATGCAATCTGAAGCGGTTTTAATCGGAAACAAATCGATAGCCGACAATCCGGAAGTTGCAGAATTGCTTCAACGTATCCGATCTGTACTCAGTGCAAAATCTAACAAATACGTGGTACTAAATGTATCAAAAGACAACCTTCAAAAAGTAGTCGATTTACTTCCTGGTGTAAAAAGCCCTACAGTAGTTCCGCTCTTCGAACCAAACTGGGTTGCTGTTCATTCTGTAATTGCCGAAGAAGATTTCTGGGATAAAATAAACAGTTTAAAAGCTGCCGGAGCTGAAGGTATTTTGGTTATGCCAATTGAGAAAATAATCAAGTAAAATCGTTTAAATTCACATTAACTATTAGTTAATTTAAAATTATAAAACATTGAAAATCTACAATTATACAGATTTATCTAAATCAAAAATTGAAGAACTTTGTTCTAGGCAGATTGAAGACGATAAACTGGTTGAAGAACGGGTAACCGACATCATCAACACGGTAAAAAAAAATGGCGACCAGGCACTTTTCAACTTCGCAAAAGCATTTGATAAAGTTGATTTGGAGAAGCTGTTTTTAAATGCAGAAGAATTAAAAGCAATTGCATCTACCATACCAGCTGAAGCAAAAAATGCAATTGATACGGCTTATCAAAACATCAAAACTTTTCACCAATCGCAGTTAAAAACTGAGGACAAAATCGAAACGATGCCAGGCGTTGTGTGCTGGCGAGAATCGAGGGCAATCGAAAAAGTTGGTCTGTATATTCCTGGCGGCACGGCCGTTCTACCGAGCACTTTTTTAATGCTTGCCACTCCGGCGATCATTGCAGGTTGTAAAGAAATCGTGGTGTGTTCTCCCCCACAAAGTGATGGCAAAACCAATTGTTATCTGGCTTACTGTGCAGTGCTGCTGGGGATCGAAAAAGTATTCTTAATTGGCGGCGCCCAGGCCGTTGCCGCAATGGCCTTCGGAACAGAAAGCGTACCGCAGGTATATAAGATTTTTGGTCCTGGCAACCGTTATGTTACTACTGCAAAAACTATGGTTCAAAATAGAGTCGCTATCGATATGCCTGCCGGACCATCGGAAGTTTTGGTCATCGCTGATGAGACTGCCAATCCGTCATTTGTTGCTGCTGATCTACTTGCACAGGCAGAACATGGAGCTGATAGTCAGGCTATTTTAGTATCTACTTCTAATCAGATCATCGCTGAAACCTTAAAAGCAATTGAAAATCAGCTTGCTATTCTTCCAAGGAAGGAGATCGCTGCTAAAGCAATAGCCAATTCTTATGCCGTTTTAGTTGAAAACCTGGATGAGGCAATGCAATTTTCCAACGAATATGCTCCTGAGCATTTAATATTGTCTACGGAGCAGTTTCAGAACCTTATTCCATTGATTATCAACGCAGGATCGGTTTTTTTAGGCAATTTTACCCCAGAAAGTGTTGGCGATTATGCCTCCGGAACCAACCATACTTTACCAACCAGCGGCTTCGCAAAAGCTTATTCAGGCGTATCTACAGATGCTTTTTTGAAAAAGATCACCTTTCAACATCTTTCTGCAGAGGGATTAGATAACATTGGCGCTACAGTTGAAATACTAGCTGCCGCTGAAGGCCTGGAAGCGCATAAAAATGCTGTTAGTATTAGATTGAACTTTGAGTCCGGAGTTGGAAGTCCGAAGTCCAAAGGTAAAACGACATAAAAGAAAATGCAAATCGGTGTAATCACCTAATCTGTGTAATCAAACCGAAGGAAAAAGAATTAAGTAATCTGTGCAATCATTTTAATTAACATGGACATTAACGATTTAGTAAGAGAAAATATAAAAAACCTTCGCCCCTACTCTACCGCTAGAGACGAATTTAAAGGTCAGGCATCTGTTTTTTTGGATGCAAACGAGAACAGTTATGGTTCGCCATTACCCGCTAATTATAACCGTTATCCTGATCCATTGCAACTTGATTTGAAAGATGCAATCAGCAAAATAAAAGGTGTACCAATCGAGAATACTTTTTTAGGAAATGGCAGTGATGAAGCGATAGATTTATTGTTTCGCGCATTCTGTAATCCTGGAAAAGATAACGTAATTGTGCTGCCACCTACCTACGGAATGTACGAAGTTTCGGCGAATATTAATGACGTAGAAATACGCAAAGTTAGCTTGCTTCCAAACTTCCAATTAGATATGGAAAAGATCGCAGAAACGATTGATAAAAACACAAAATTAATCTTCATTTGTTCACCAAATAATCCGACCGGAAATTCGATAAACCGCGAAGATATTGAAACCATTTTAGCCAACTTTAATGGCATCGTTGTAGTAGATGAAGCGTACATTAATTACGCCCGTCAGAAGACCTTTATTCAGGAGTTAACCGAGTACGGAAACCTGGTAGTTTTGCAAACTTTTTCTAAGGCCTGGGGACTTGCCGCTTTACGTTTGGGCATGGCATTTTCTTCAACAAAAGTGATCGATGTTTTAAACAAAATTAAGCCACCTTATAACATCAATCAGGCCACGCAGGATTTAGCTTTTGAAGCTTTAAAAAACATCGCTCAGGTGAACGAATGGATTAAAGAATCTGTTGCAGAAAGAGACCGTTTAAGCAAGGCTCTAACCGCACTAAACATTGTTAAAAAAGTATATCCTTCTGATGCCAATTTTATCCTGACAGAAGTTACTGATGCCATAAAAATTTACGATACTTTAGTGGAGCAAGGCATCATTGTACGCGACCGTTCTAAAGTAACTTTATGCGAAGGATGTTTAAGGATTACAGTGGGTACAAAAGAAGAAAACGACAAACTATTAACTGTTCTAGAAAATTTTTAAAATGAAAAAAGTATTGTTTATAGACCGTGATGGAACATTAAATATTGAGCCTGATGACGAGCAGGTAGATAGTTTTGCAAAGCTTAAATTTTATCCGCGTTCTTTATATTATTTGTCGAAAATTGCGACCGAGCTGGATTATGAACTGGTAATGGTAACCAATCAGGATGGACTGGGTACACTTTCAAATCCCGAAGAAAATTTCTGGCCAATCCATAATTTCATGTTAAATACTTTTGAAGGGGAAGGCGTTCATTTTAGCGAGATTGTGATTGATAGAACTTTTGCAAAAGACAATGCCCCTACCCGTAAACCGGGCACTGCTTTATTAACAAAATACTTCAGTGAAGATTACGACCTGAAAAACTCTTTCGTGATCGGCGACCGTTTGAACGATGTAGTTTTGGCCAAGAATTTAGGTGCCAAGGCAATTTTTCTCCGCCAGAATGATGCATTAGGTTCTACTGAAGCCCTAGATAAGCATGAAACTTTATTGGATGTGATTATTCTGGAAACCAGGAAATGGGAAGATATCTACAACTTGCTTAAAGCAGGAAGCAGAAAAATTCACCACGAGCGTAAAACCAACGAAACCGACATTACCATTAATTTAGACCTGGACGGAACCGGAAAAGCAAAAATCGAAACCGGATTAAACTTTTTCGATCACATGCTCGATCAGATTGCCAGACATGGAAGTGTAGATTTAGAGGTAATTGCAAAAGGCGACTTACACATAGACGAACACCACACCATAGAAGACACCGGAATTGCACTAGGCGAGGCTTTTGCCAAAGGTTTAGGCAATAAACTGGGCATTGAAAGGTATGGTTTTTGCTTGCCAATGGACGATTGCCTGGCACAAGTTGCCATTGATTTTGGGGGAAGAAACTGGATTGTTTGGGATGCTGAATTTAAACGCGAAAAAGTAGGCGATATGCCAACCGAGATGTTTTATCATTTCTTTAAGTCGTTTAGTGATGCTGCAAAATGCAATTTGAACATAAAAGCTGAGGGCGATAACGAACACCATAAAATTGAGGCTATTTTTAAAGCTTTCGCCAAAGCCATTAAAATGGCAATCAAACGTGATGCAGAGAAAATGGTGTTACCGAGCACAAAGGGAATGTTGTAAGAGGTAAAATGGATGATGGATAATGGATAATGGAAAGAACCTTAAAGCAGGAACATTGTTAAATAAACCCGATAGAGCGGAATAGCCCGCAGCGTAGAGAGGACTATAAGCGATAGCGGGACTACAGCACCCATTAAAAACTGACGTTCATTTTCAAACCTCATAAATAAAAGGAATCTGAAATACAAAACTATGGTTGGAATTATAAACTACGGAGCAGGCAACATCTTCTCCCTTACCGCAGCTTTAGACCGCTTAAACGTAACCTACGGCATGGTAAATACAGAAAATGACCTCGAAAAATATAGCCATATCATCATTCCTGGTGTGGGCCATGCTGGTGCCGCCATGGAAAAGTTAAAGGGGACGGGCCTGGTTGAAGCCATTAAAAAACTGACGAAACCCGTTCTTGGTATCTGTGTAGGCATGCAGCTCATTACGGAACACTCAGAAGAAGGTGATGCCTCCCTGTTGAATGTCGTTCCGGTTAAAACCAAAAAATTCGATAAGTCACTGAATATCAAAATACCACACATGGGTTGGAATGCGGTTAACCCGAAAAACAATTCATTATTTGAAGGTGTTGAAGATAATACACAATTTTACTTTGTGCATTCGTACTTTATTGAATATAACCCTACTTTTGATATCGCATCTGCTGATTATGGTTTGAAATTTTCGGCAGCTGTGCAAAAAGATAATTTCTACGGTGTTCAATTTCACCCTGAAAAATCGGGAAAAGCCGGCGAACTAGTATTAAAAAATTTTTCAAACTTAAGCTTATAAAATGTACATAATACCTGCTATTGATATTTTAGATGGAAAAGTTGTCCGTCTTCGTGAAGGCGATTACAACCAAAAAACGGAATATGACGTTTCAATCCCAGAAATGATAGAAAAATACCGTTCAAATGGTACAGATTTCATCCACATTATTGATTTAAATGGAGCTAAAGGCGATTTTAGCAATCAAAAAGCACTTTTCGAGATTATCAAAAAAACAGATATGAAAGTGCAATATGGTGGAGGCATAAGAACCATTGATCAGGTTACTAACTTGCTTGATGCAGGAATACACCGGGTAATTGTAGGTACACAGGCCATCACTAATCCTGATTTCTTACCTCAATTGAGCGAAGCTTTTGCTAAAAAGGACGATTACGCCAACCGCATTGTGATTGCAATCGACGTTTTGGATGAGGTAATTAAATATTCGGGCTGGATGGAAAGTTCGCCAATTAAACTGATGGATTACGTTGACAAATGTCTTTCGTTAGGGTTTTTCCGTTTCTTATGTACCGATATCAGCAAAGATGGAAAACTCGGTGGTGCAGCGATTGAATTGTACCAAAAACTACTGGAACACTCACCTATGATCAAACTAATTGCTTCGGGTGGTGTAAGTTCGATGGACGATATCTACGAACTGGCTAAATACCCGATTAGAAGTGTGGTGGTAGGAAAAGCGATTTACGAAGACCGTATTACCATCGAAGAAATTAAAGAGTGGAATTTGAAGGCTTTGAGTTCGATTTAATTCCATAAATATTTATGTCATCCTGAAGAATGAAGGATCTGCACCTAATGAAAAAGATGCTTCGTTCCTCAGCATGACAACCAAACAAAATATGCTTTCAAAAAGAATAATCCCTTGTTTAGACGTTAAAGATGGTCGTACGGTAAAAGGCGTAAATTTTGTTGATTTACGCGATGCAGGTGACCCGGTTGAACTGGCTGCCCAATACGCACAACAAGGTGCCGACGAATTGGTTTTCCTGGACATTACCGCTACCCACGAGCGTCGGAAAACGATGACTGAAATGGTTAAATCGGTTGCCAGGCAATTAAATATTCCTTTTACCATTGGTGGCGGAATAACTGAAATTGCCGATGCCGAAGCCTTATTAAATGCAGGTGCGGATAAAATCAGTATCAATTCAGCAGCAGTTAGAAATCCGAAGTTAATTGAAGACCTGGCTAAAACCTTCGGCGTACAGTTTGTGGTTTTAGCAGTCGATACTAAACATGTAAACGGCAAAAACATGGTCCACTTAAATGGCGGCAGGTTAATTACCGAACTGGAAACCGAAAACTGGATTAAACAGGCTGAGGATTTAGGCGCAGGTGAAATCCTGTTAACATCTATGGATCATGATGGGACCAAAGCAGGTTTTGATTGCGGATTGCTCAGTAAAGTAAACCAGATGATCAATATTCCCATTATAGCATCAGGCGGGGCGGGCAGTATGGAGCATTTTACTGAGGTTTTTCAAAAAGCCAATGTTGATGCTGCACTTGCAGCATCGGTATTTCATTATGGCGAAATCCTGATTCCTGATTTAAAGCAAGAATTAAAAAGGAATCATATTCCTGTTAGAATATAATAGTTAACTCATCATTGCGAGGCACGAAGCAATCCTAATGCTATGGGTTCGAAACCTGCAAAGTTGTAAGGTTGCTCCGTAGTAGCAATGATGGAAACATCATAAATATGAACATTAATATATCAACCCTTGATTGGGATAAAACAGCTGGCTTACTCCCTGTAATTATTCAGGATTACAAAACTTTAGAGGTTTTAATGCTGGGTTATATGAATGCTGAGGCTTTGGAAAAAACCCAGGCCGAAGGCAAAGTAACTTTCTTTTCGCGCTCTAAAAACCGCCTTTGGACAAAAGGTGAAACCAGCAATAACTTTTTGTTTGTTAAAGAACTTTTTGTAGACTGTGACAACGACACTATTCTAATCAAAGCTGATGCCGTTGGCCCAACCTGCCATACCGGTAGCCGCAGCTGTTTTAAAACAGATTTTAACCAGAATTTTATTTTCGAGCTTGAAAATATCATTAATGATCGATATGAAAACCCTGTTGAGGGTTCTTATATCAACAAAATGCGCAATAAGGGTTTAAATAAAATTGCGCAAAAAGTTGGAGAAGAAGGCGTAGAAACCGTAATTGCTGCATTAGCCGAATCGGAAGAAGAACTTATTGGAGAAGCATCCGATCTTGTTTTCCATCTGTTGTTTTTATTGAAAGAAAAAGGTTTATCTATTCAGGATATAGCGAAAAATTTAGAGAAAAGACACAAATAAGGTTTAAGGTGCTATGTGCCTAACCCTACACACTAAACTCTAAACCCATAAACCTCAAGAAATGCTCAAATACCTACACACCCTACCCGGACATCAAAACCCTGTTTACGCTTTAGCCAATGCTGGTGAAGACGACATGTTTTTCAGTGCTGGAAATGATAAGGGCGTGGTAGAATGGTCGCTACTTAACATGGCTTTTGTGAAGGTGAAAATGCCAGTACAAAGTTCTGTTTATTGCCTTCATTACTACAATGAGCAATTGTTTGTTGGAGAACGGAGTGGCGCTTTTAGTGTTTACGACCTGAAAGAACAAAAGGTAATTTTAAGGATTAATGCGCATACCAAACCTATTTTCAATATACAAACAGTAAAAAGTAAAAATGAGCTTTTAACTACTGGCGAAGATGGTACGGTTGCGGTTTGGTCTTTAAATGATTTTAAGGAAATTTACCGCTTCCCGGTAGCTTACGATACCGTGAGGGCAATTGCAATTGCACCCAACGAAAACGAAGTTGCATTTGGTTGCAAAGATCATTTGATCAGGATTTACAACCTTGCAGATTATAGTTTAAAACAATCCCTAGAAAGCCATTCCTTACCTGTGACTTCATTAGCTTATCATCCAACTGGCAAATATTTGATTTCAGGCAGCAGGGATGCACAACTAAAAATATGGAATCTGCCGAATTACGAACTTAGGGAAACCGTTCCGGCGCACATGTTTACCGTGTATGATATTGCCTTTCACCCTACCCTTCCTTATTTTGCAACAAGCAGTCAGGATAAAAGCATTAAACTCTGGGATGCAGAAAATTTTAAATTGTATAAAATTTTAAGCTTAGAAAAGGCAGGTGTTGGCCATAGCCATTCTATCAATAAAATTATCTGGAGCCATGATGGCAAATATTTGATTTCTACAGGTGATGACCGGCAGGTAATAGTTTGGGAGATGGAGTAGGTTTAACCTAGCCATTTAACAATTGACTTATTCGCTCTAAAAATGTAGGTTGCTTAATAATGGCCAATCCTCCTAAAACATAACTATCCATCTTCATTTTTATAAAAATAACTTCATCTCTCACCAGCTTTACTTTTACATGTTTAGTTTCATAGCCAATATATCTTAAATCCAGGAAAATCTTCTTCTTAAATTCCTTTCTATTCAGCTTAAACTCGAATTTTCCATTTCGATCTGTAACCGTTGTAATTTTCGAGCCTTTTATCATTACAGTTGCACCTATAATTGGGAGTTTATCATCCCCATCGATAATCTTGCCTTGTACCGTAACAAATCCGTCTTCAGAATTTCCTTCTAAAATATCCTCTTTTAAAGATTTTTTATTATCGGTCTGGAAGGTTGGGTACGAGGAAGAAATATTTGCATTAACCAATTTTGGAAAGCTTAGCAATGCTAATAATGATGCGGCAACCAGGCTATGTTTAAATCGGCTAGTTGTAAAATCCGATTTCACATGAATTAAACGATCAAGCTGCTCAGGTTTAAATCTCCCACAACTATTTCCCTGATTTTCATTAAACCAATGTTTCAGCGCTGCATCTGTGAAGCAAGTAAAGTCTATTACAGTTTTTTGGCAGGAACCGCAAAATTTACCATTTAAATTGGTTTGCATGCCCTCCCATTCTTCATGGCAAGGTTTAGAGATCTGGATTTTAAACTTAGATGGCATAAAAAATGTATCTTTTATATAGGATACATTTTTGACTACTATTCCACAAATCGCTTAATAATTCTCAATTTATGCGAATATTTCCCCAGTTCTTTATTAAAAATTCCCTGATCATCAATTGGATCGATTTTTACTTTTGCTGATGAATGGATGATTTCATTTGGGCTCAGCATAATGCCAACGTGAGTGATCCTGCCTTCATCGTTATCAAAAAAGGCAACATCGCCAGCTTTGCACTCAGCCAGAAAACCTACCAGTTCACCTTGTTCGGCTTGTTGTGAGGCATCACGATTTAGTTTGATTCCCAACATTTTAAATACGGTTTGTACAAAACCAGAGCAATCTAAACCAAATAAATGCCTGCCTCCCCATAAATATGGGATATTTTGAAAAAATTTGGCCGTTTCACTAACCCTATCCGTAAAATTTACAGCGCTATTATTGTATGCTTCGAAATTCAGTTTAAACTTTTCTTCACCTGCATAACAAAAACCGTCTTTTAAAAAAGGAAGGTTACTGGCCGGACTTAAATGATAAGAACTTCCATCCACCGCGGTTAACACATTATTAAAGCTGAGTGGGGCAAGTAATTTACAATCGTGCATTTCTGTAAACTGATTTTGGGTAATCGGTGCCAATTGCCTGAAATCCATCCAGCCTTCATAACCATCATAACCATTCTGAATCAACCACCACCGGTCTTCCTTCTGAATAATTTCTACGTGATCGCCGAATAAAAGTTGCGAAACAATTTCTGCTTTATCTGATGCATCAGCTCTTAAAGGCGCCACAGCAACCCTACAAATACCGTATTGATTTTCCATTTAAACTTGCTCGTTAAACTATTGTAAAACTAATAAAATACATCCATTGCCTAACATTTTGCATACAAATTTGTTATTTTTATAATCATCAATTTTTAAATATACGCGCCATGAATTTTAAAAAAATATTAATTGCCGTTGATAATAGCACCTGCTCAGAAAAAGCTGCAAAAGCCGGTTACGACATGGCTGAAAAATTTGGAGCAGAAGTAGCACTCGTAAATATTATCGAACCTATCCCAGCCAATGTAAACCCCGATTTAACGCTTGCGCCAGTGTTTTTAGAGACCTACGATAACAGCGAAGAAAATAGCCATATCTTATTGAAAGAAATGGAGACAAAATACGGAAAAGGCATAAAAACCACCTATTTAAGCATTATTGATACTGCTGCACATGGCATTATCCAGCAATCAGACGAGTGGGGTTCTGATTTAATTGTAATAGGCACTTACGGCCGGACAGGATTATATCATTTTTTAATGGGAAGCGTTGCCGAACACGTAGCGAGAAAATCGGCTTGTCCGGTGCTGATTATCCCTAATAAATTCGATGTTGATTAGTTTGGGGGAAACTGAAGACCGTAATAATAGTTTTCAGAAGATATATCAGACACTAATTTAAAGGTCTAATCTTTTCGAAAAGTAAATTCTTTTATGCCCTTCAGGAAAGTTTGGTATTTCTCCAATTGGCATATATCCGTTTTTTAAATAAAACTCTTCTGCCTGAAAGTCAAAAGTATCAAGCATAGCAACTGTTGCTCCTTTTGCTTTTGCAACGTCTTCAACATATTTTAAAATTTGGGTGCCTATTCCTTTCTTTCTATATTCATCTTTTACCCAAAGAATATTGATTTCTAACCCATTCCAATAACCTATACCCGCTAAAACCCCTCCTATTTCTTCTCCATTTTCATTTTTAGCCATATATTCCAATGGTGTCCATATATCTGAAAGAGCAGGAACCCTGCCTAAGTTATATTGATTAATTCCATCAACAATTTTGCTTACACTCTCCTTTCCACAAGGAACTATTGTAATTTTATTGATCATGATTATACTTTTGGTCTATAAAAAACTTTTTTTAACTAAAAAAGTCCCACTTATGTGAGACTTTTCTAGTTAAATATATAATATAAGCTTATCCTTCCTGGTGTAACCAGGCTTTCTTAGCCAATAATTCTTCTTCCGTTTCGCGGATATCTTCGTCATCTACGCAACAATCAACCGGGCAAACTGCCGCACACTGAGGCTCGTCATGAAAGCCCTTACACTCTGTACATTTATCGGATACAATATAATACACTTCATCCGAAACTGCTTCCTGGGCAGCGTCTGCTTCGATTTGTTGATTACCAAAATCAATGATACCATTTAAATTAGTACCATCAGAAAAACGCCATGCAGTACCGGCATCGTAAATTGCGTTATTTGGACATTCCGGTTCGCAAGCCCCACAATTTATACACTCATCTGTTATTTTAATCGCCATGTTTTCGTCTAATTCTTTTGCTTAGTTTACCTTTGCGCTTGCAAATATAAGATATAATCATTTAATAATAATTCTAAATATGTCAGCATTAACTCAAGAAAAAATAATAATCGCGTTTAACAAACTAGGCTTATTGCTTACAAAGCCTACTGACATACTAGGAAATGCGTTTTATAGTGCTGAAAGTACAAATGCATGGTTTACTGCTGAAAATATAAAAAAATCTATTTTATCTTTCGCCAAGATGTTAAATGAGGCAGATTTGACCATTTGGTTCAAATCGGTTAAGTTTAGTACATCGCCAAAAAAGGTGGGTTTAATCCTGGCGGGCAACATCCCATTGGTGGGTTTACATGATATTTTAAGTGTATTGGCTACTGGAAACATTGCACTGATTAAACTTTCTTCAGCTGATGATCAATTGATTAAAGCTGTAATTGCTGAACTGATTAAAATAGAGCCCGCTTTTGAAGGTCAAATAGAATATGTAGAGCGCTTAAAAGATTTTGACGCTGTTATTGCTACTGGCAGCAACAATTCATCCCGTTATTTTGATTATTATTTTAGTAAAGTTCCAAATATCATCCGTAAAAACAGAAACAGCGTGGCGGTTTTAGATGGTACCGAAAGTTTTGAAGATATTCAACACCTTGGCAATGATATTTTTGATTATTTTGGTTTGGGTTGCAGAAACGTTTCTAAACTTTATTTCCCTAAAGGTTATGATATCGCCAATTTTTACGAAGGGATAGAAAGTTTCCAGCCTATTATCAACCATTTTAAATACAATAACAATTACGATTATAGCAAATCTATTTACCTTGTTAATGCGGCTAAACACTTCGACAATGGCTTTTTGTTGTTAAAAGAAGATGAGAGCTTAACCTCTCCCTTAGCGGTGATTTTTTACGAAGAATATGATAATCTGCAAGAGGTAGAAAAAAAGTTAAAAGATAAATCAGAAAATATTCAATGCATTATTACTAAAGCACCGTTAAGCTTTAACACTTTTGGTTTTGGCCAAAGTCAGCACCCGAAACTTTGGGATTATGCCGATAATGTGAATACGATTGAGTTCTTAAACAACCTTAATTGAATTTCTCAACTTTAGTCTTTCAGCTTTCTCCTTTGGGCTTTCAGCTTAAATAGCTATTTTTGGACACAATGTATATCGTTAAAGTTAAAGGCATAGCCAAAATTCCAGATTACGTGCAGTTGAGAGATGACAAGTTTACACTTTTAGCTTATTTTAGGGTAGACAGACCTGATAAATCGCTGGAAAAGCTCGGACTTGGCGACAAGCAAGATTACATTATGGAAATGGTTAAAGATTTGCCTTTCGGGCAGATTGCAAAATTGGAAATATAATATGGCAGGCAACTCAGTAATTCATTTAAGTAATGTTGATGTTTTTCAGCAGAAACATTTAGTGCTCTCAAACGTAAATTTACATATCGAAAAAGATGAATTTGTATTCCTTATTGGTCAAACAGGTTCAGGTAAGAGCAGTTTGCTTAAAATATTATATGGCGACTTACATATTGGCAATGGTGAAGGCAATATTGCCGGTTTCGACCTTAAAAACCTAAAAGAAAGTCAGGTTCCGTTTTTACGCCGTAAATTGGGTGTAGTTTTTCAGGATTTTCAATTACTTACTGATAGGACTATCGAAAAAAACCTTGAATTTGTGCTTAAGGCAACAGGCTGGAAAGATGAAAAACTAATTAACGAGCGTATTAAAGATGTTTTAGACAAAGTTGGTTTACGTTCTAAAATAAAAAAAATGCCACACGAAATTTCCGGAGGCGAGCAGCAACGTATTGTTATTGCAAGGGCTTTGTTAAACGATCCGGAAATAATCCTGGCTGATGAGCCTACCGGGAATTTAGACCCGGAAACATCAGAAGAAATAGTAACCCTTCTAAAACAAATCAGCCAGGCCGGAACTGCGGTATTAATGGCTACGCACGATTACCACATCATCCGAACTTTCCCCTCGCGCATTATTAAATGTGAGAATGGAGTTGTGCACGAAGATGCACAAATTGTATAAAAAATTCTGACATCCGTCAGCTAATCAGCCAATCTGTTCAGATAAATACAAATAAATCTGACAGCTTGGCTGATTTCCGTTTATGGCAAAATAGTTGAGATTAACACAAAAAAATTCAGCCCGGTATTATGTTTAATAAGAAGAAAAATAACGATAAAGAAGAAAATATAATGAATCCTGAAAATACATCAGAAAATACTGCTGAGAATGTAGAGAATACTGATGCCCCTGCAGTTGAAACTGAGCAGGCAACTGAATTATCTGCAGAAGAAAAATTGCAAGCGGAAGTTCAGCAACTTAATGACAAATATTTACGTTTATACGCTGAGTTCGATAACTATAAACGTCGTACACAAAAAGAACGTGTAGAATTATTGCAAACTGCCGGTAAGGATGTAATTGTTTCACTTTTACCTGTTTTAGATGATTTTAACCGTGCATTAAAAGCAATGGAAACGGCTACTGAGGTAGCTCCGGTTAAAGAAGGTATATTATTGGTAAGCACAAAACTGAAAAACACCTTGGCGCAAAAAGGTTTGAAAGATGTAGAAAGCATTAACCAACCTTTTAATACCGATTTCCACGAAGCAATTACCAATATCCCTGCTCCTAGCGAAGACCTTAAAGGGAAAGTGATCGATGAGGTGGAAAAAGGTTATACCTTAAATGATAATGTAATCCGCTTTGCTAAAGTTGTAGTTGGGGCGTAAGAAATAATTATTGAATGATTGAATTTTGAATGATTGAATTGATATTCTTTCATTCCATCACTCAATCATTCAATCATTTTATAAATAAAGATGAGTAAAAGAGATTATTACGACGTATTAGGCGTAACCAGGGGCGCAGCCGCCGATGAGATAAAAAAAGCTTATCGCAAGATGGCGATTAAATATCACCCGGATAAAAATCCTGGCGATAAAGCTGCTGAAGATAAATTTAAGGAAGCTGCTGAAGCTTACGAAATTTTAAGCAGTCCCGAGAAAAAACAACGTTATGACCAATATGGTCATGCTGGTGTTGGAGGCGCGAGTGGCGGCGGTTATGGCGGTGGCGGAATGAACATGGACGATATTTTCAGCAATTTCGGCGATGTATTTGGTGGTCACAATCCTTTCGAAAGTTTTTTTGGCGGTGGTGGTGGCGGTCAGCAACGTGGCGGTCGTCGTGTTGCAAAAGGCACTAACCTACGTATAAAGGTTAAATTAACACTTGAAGAAATTGCACATGGTGCCGAAAAGAAAATCAAGGTTAATAAACTAATCGTTTGTAAAACCTGCGACGGCTCTGGCGCAAAAGATAAATCATCGGTAAGTACCTGTGGTACCTGCGGTGGCAGCGGCCAGGTGCGTAGAGTAACCAATACGATTTTGGGCCAGATGCAGACGGCATCTACCTGCCCTACCTGTAACGGTAGTGGTCAACAAATTACCGCTAAATGTAATGTTTGTCATGGAGATGGTGTTGTACGTGGTGAAGAAACCATTACCATCAATATTCCGGCAGGCGTAAGTGAAGGTATGCAATTAAGCATGAGTGGCAAAGGAAATGCAGCACCTAATGGCGGCATCCCCGGCGATTTAATTATCTTAATTGAAGAAACACCTCACGAAACATTAAAACGTGAAGGAAATAATATTGTTTACGATTTACATTTAAGCTTTGTTGATGCTGCTTTAGGGATGAGCATCGAAGTGCCAACCATTGATGGTAAAGCCAAAATTAAAATCGAACCAGGTACCCAAAGTGGAAAGTTATTACGATTAAAAGGTAAAGGTTTGCCAGAAGTTAATTCTTACCATAGAGGTGATGAAATTATTCATATCAACATTTGGACCCCAAAAGCTTTAAGTAGCGACGAACGTAATGCTTTAGAGAAATTACGTGAATCCCCGAACTTTAAGCCTCAACCGGGTAAAAATGATAAGAGTTTCTTCGAAAGAATGAAAGAATACTTCGAGTAATTAATAAATATAGATTAAAAAACCGGTGCCGCAAGTATCGGTTTTTTGCTTTACAGCAAATCGTCATGCTGATCCGATTTTGTGAAGTCAGATGTTACCATCTGACTATAAAAACCATATAAATAAAATGGATAATTGATTTTTCACCGTATCAGATGGTAACATCTGACACCACGGACAAAACTATCAGGTTACATTGGTATCTCGTTGATTATTTTCAGTGCAATCTATAACAGATGATAAACCTTTCCCTTTATAACCTGTTTTCTATGCATGAAATGGAGAATTGGTTGTTCAGGTTTCTATTACCGCGAATGGAAAGAAGTTTTCTATCCTAAAGGTTTAGCACAAAAAGATTGGTTTAAGTATTATTGCGAGCATTTTAATACAATAGAGATTAATTCTATTTTTTATAAAATGCCAACGCAAAAATCGTTCGATAAATGGTACAACGAAAGTCCTGACGATTTTTTGTTTACGATTAAGGCACCGCGTTTAATTACACACTACAAGCAGTTGAATGAATGCGAGCAACTTATCAACGATTTTTACGAGGCTATTCAAACCGGACTAAAGGAAAAATTGGGCTGTGTGCTTTTTCAGTTCCCACCGAAGTTCGATTATAGTGCTGAAAGGTTAAATCTATTGATCGAAAATTTAAGACCAGCGTTTAACAATGTAGTAGAATTTCGGCACACCAGTTGGTTTGATGAAGGAGTTTATAGAAAACTGAATAAAAATAAGATCACCTTCAGCGGACAAAGCTATCCATCTGCCCTACCCGATAATGTAATTCAAAATACAGCAACTGTTTATTACCGTTTTCACGGTAAGCCTGTATTATATAAATCTGAATATGAAATAAATACAATTACGGACTTCAAAAATCAGATTAAAGACGGTGTTACTGAAGTTTTTGTTTATTTTAATAATACCTGGGGAGTTGGAGCATTACGTAACGCGAAACAACTGCAGGAGTTAGTGAAATAGGATTGGAAAAGCAATGACAGTGGTATATTTTAATGTTAGCCGGGCTATACGCTATAGCTCAGATTGAAAAAATCTGAGGCTGCCACTACTATCCCGTTTATTAAGAAAGGTTAGCGGTACTATTTAAGGAGCCCGGCAATAGTATAATTTTATGCCCTTTGCTATTTTGCCAAAAGTTGCTAACGTTTAAAATAAACCTGATAGCAATGATATTTCGGTGAACTTGCTTTAATTTAGCACCAACATTAACGAAATTTAATGGATAGCCGGACTGCAGTTTCCGATAAAGCACTGCTTCAGCTTTCCAAAAAAATATAAACAAAAAATATGCGTGTTGCCGTTATCGATCTTGGAACCAATACTTTTCATTTGATTATTGCTGAAAAAGCAGGTAAAGAATTGGAAATTCTCTACAAAACCAATGTTCCCGTTAAATTGGGCGAAGGAAGAATTAACGATAACATTATCATTCCAGCAGCCTTTGAAAGAGGGATAAATTGTCTTAAAGATTTTAGTCAAATTATTGCGGATTACCAGGCTGATAAGATCAGGGCTACGGCAACATCTGCCGTTAGAAGTGCAGAAAATGGGAAAGATTTCGTTGATGCGGTAAATGAAAGAACTGGAATAACCATTGAAACGATTACAGGTGATGAAGAAGCGGAATTAATTTACCAGGGTGTTAAACTGAGCGGTGCCATTACCGATCTTTCGCTGATTATGGATATTGGTGGCGGAAGTGTAGAATTTATTCTTTGCGATACAGAAACCCTGATCTGGAAGAAAAGTTACAATATTGGTGCAGCCCGTTTAATGCAACAATTTTTCAAATCAGACCCCATAAATGACGGGGATAAAAACGCCATTTTATTTCATATTCAAAACCAACTCACCGATCTTTTCAACATCTGTGAAAAACACCAGCCCAAAATGCTGATCGGATCTGCGGGAGCATTCGAAACCTTTGCCGAACTCATCATCAGAGAAAACTACCTTAAAGCAGATATCAACACAGCCAAAACCTTTGCATTCAATTTCGACGACTATATTGCAAGCTCGATAAAACTAATAAATGCCACACATAAAGAAAGGGCCGAAATGCCTGGAATAATTCCATTAAGGGTTGATATGATTGTAATTGCTGCTTTAATTACCAATTACGTTTTGGGCAGATCGAAGATAAACAGCTTAACGCTTTCCACTTACGATTTGAAAATGGGTGTACTGGCAAGCCTGATATAAAAAATGAGGCTGTATCATAAATTGTAATTCAATCGCATTTGTCACGTTGAGCTCAGCCTGTACTGAGCTTCACGAAGTATCGAAACGCCTTATAAGACATTTAAAACAGGTCCTTCGACAAGCTACCATTGACGTTATTTCACAAATTATTATTAATCAACACTTTAATCACTTTAGTATTTCCGCCCAGCTAGGCCATAGCACGATATCCCCGTTCTGCTTAAATCCGGCCTAACAAATTTTTCGGGCTGCACTGCCTAAGCCAACCTACTAGCTTCGAAAGAAAAATTTTCAGCCGGCATTTTTTTTTCTTTTTAATGCCAAAAAGAAAGAGCCCTTCGGCGGCGGCGAGCCGAGGCAAGACCGAGCCGTTGGACAAGGAAAAACGATTGTACGTCACTCATATTGATTTTATAAATAAATTATCCCTTAGGATGACAATTCTATATTGATGAGACAGCCTCACAGAGAGTTTAGCGTATATTAATTTAGGATTATTTCTTTTTTGGCGCAATCAGTACTCTACCCATAATCATGGGTTCAGATTTTTTGAGTTTGAGGTTATTTTGTTTCTCATTAGAAAAATCGAGTGTCAAAAAGGCTGAATAACGGGTGCTTTCAACCATCAGTTGGTTTTTACTGAAATCAAACTTATTATCCAAAAGAATTTCGTAGCGACCATTTTTATCAGTAAAAGTGGCATATTTAGTATCGAGAATGGATAACCTTATTCCAGCAAGCGGCTTATTATCTGCACCGATAACATAACCGTATACTTTTTTGGGTACAACCGGGTTTTTATCGGCGGTTTTGTTATTTATGCTTCTAGTTATTTTAATGGGCTCCTTCAAATTTTCGGCCCTGGCATCCATCACAAAAATATTCATGCCTATAGCTAGTACACCAAGGTACTTCATCCAGTTTCTATTTTTTGTTGGAACAATAGCCAAATGGTAGTTGAGCTGGTTTAATTGGCTTTGGCTCAGGCGACCGCATACAGAAGAACCTGAATTGGCCAATAGCTGGATAATTTCGGCATTGGTGTAGCCAGAGAAATCGATTACATTTTTGCTACAGGCTTTACAGAAATTGAAACCTTCTCCTTTATCCATTTCATCCCAGTTCTGTAAACATGGCTCGGCTATGATAACTTCGTTAATTCTCGTTTTCATCGTGCTAATTTTCATAGATGATGAAACTTTCAGGCGAATTCCACAAAAAGGTTTTAAATAAACTGCAACAGCTCATTATATAGCTTTTCTGTTGGCAAGCCCATTACGTTAGTATAAGAGCCTTCTATGCGCTCTACCACTACAATACCCCACCAATCTTGCACGCCGTAACTGCCGGCCTTATCAAAGGGTTTATAATTATCAATGTAGAAATCAATTTCATCAGCTGTAACAGGTTTACAGTAAACCTCTGTCCTATCATAAAAAGAATGAATTTTATCGCCTTTAACAAGTGTTACACCTGTAAAAACTTCATGCCTGCTTCCCGACAGCTTTTTTAACATTTCTTGAGCATGCGCCCTATCTTCAGGTTTACCTAAAATCTCACCGTTTAAGGCAACAATGGTATCGGCCGTTATTACTATTTCGCCATCGGCAGTAAAAGCCTTAGCCTTCTGTTCTGAAATGTAAACGGCAATTTCTGCCGGACTTAAATCCGAAGGGTAGCTTTCATCAACATCTTTAAGCTCGACTTTGAAATTTAAGCCCATAAGAGTTAAAAGCTCTTGTCTACGTGGCGATTTAGAGGCTAAAATAATGGGAGGGAAATTGGCAGGCATATTTTAATTTTTTGCTAAAATAAGAAAAGCGGCATAAAGCCGCTTTTCTTATTTCATATTTTACCAGGATTAGTTATTTCCACCACCTTGTCTGCGTTTTTCCATTTCAGCACGTTGCTCTTTTTGCCAGGCTTCGTAAGCTTTTTTCTGATCGTCAGTTAATACCGCAGTAACTTTTGCGTCGTTATCAGCACGCATTTTTTGCATTTTCTCTCTCATCGCATCTCTATCCCCGCCACCTTGCATTTCTTCGCGCATTTTTTTCATGGTTTCAGCCTGCTCAGTAAAAACAGTAGTTAACTTTGTTTTCTGATCATCAGATAACTTTAATTTTTCGTCTAACAGTTTTACTCTTTCTTCAGGTTTCATCATCATTCTTCCCCGTCCACCACCTTGTTGCGCGTTAGCGAAACCAGCTATACCTAGCATTAATCCGCAAATCATCATTAATTTTTTCATGTTGTTCTTTCGTTGTTTTTGGTCCAAATTAAGTTTGTTGGAGTGTAAAAGAAAATGAAAGTTTAAAGTCGCTATGTAACTAAGCTGTTGCGAAATAAAATATATCAATCTTTCAACAATAACACCGGCACATGCGATTTAATCGTTAACCTTTGAGATACACTTTCGTGCAGCAAACTTTCAAAAAAACTATATTTCTTTGGAAGTGCAATAATTAACTGAGCATCTTCACTTTTGGCAAATTTTACGATTCCTTTAATCGTATCGGGATGATCGGAATAATGATAAGCCGGAGAAAAATCTTTAAGCATCTCATGTAAAAAATGTTCTTCTTGGGAATCGATCTTATGACCGGAATTAATATTGAGCACCAAAAGTTCGAGGACATGTTTGCTCAGGATATTTTTGAGTGCGTGCATAGGGATCACCTCTTTAACCTTTTTAAAATCGCAGGCTAAAATGGCTTTACGGATCGATTGATAATCGGCCTTAGGCGGAACAACCAAAACCGGAACCGGACTTGATTTAGAAATTTTAATCGCATTAGAACCGATATCACTTTCATCTTTCGCTTTTTTACCGTTACTTCCTATAATAATGACCTCGATTTCTTCCCTGTTTACCCGATCGATGATTGACCTTAATAAGGTTTCTCTTGTTAAAGAAACCTCTATTTCGGCATTGGGATTAATCTCCAGCATTTTTGACTTCAGTTTTTCGAGTGCTTCGAGCCTTCTTGTAATTTCGTCGGCGATATTTTCATTAGTCGTAATGATCATATCAGGTGTAGGAAGAATGCTCTCATATTCAGAAACATAGTAGGCATTAAGCAGTATAATTTTTGAGTTCGTCATCTCGAAACTCAACCTGGCCGCATATTTCGCAGCATGATCAGCTGTTTTAGAAAAATCGACAGGTACAAGGTATGTACTCATATGATTAAAAATTATGTTTTTACATTGATAAATTAATCAATCGATTGATTAATTTATCAATGTAAATTTCGCATATTATCTGATATATTGCAAATTTTTGAACTGAAGATTTATAACGAGAACGTCATTCTGTTTCTTAGTATCGTCATTTCGACTGAAGTGAAACGGAACGGAGAAATCTATTGCTAAGTTATTTCTTGAAAATACTTTTAGAGAGATCCTTCTACTACGCTCAGGATGACAAGCGCGGAAGGAGTAATAAACAATGCTCTACTAGCAATTACCAATGAACTAATGACAAGTGAACCAATAAACCTATTTCCCCGAATCGGCAGCATTTGGATTTTCATCGTGCCACCTTCCCTGTACTTTCATTACTTTTTCGATAATATCACGCACAGCGGTTTTGCCTCCATTGTAGGGAGAAATGAATGTAGAAATTGCTTTTATCTCTTCTACCGCATCTGCCGGGCATGTTGGGAGCCCTACTAGTTTCATTACTTTTAAATCAGGGATATCGTCGCCCATATAGAGCACTTCTCCTGAAGTAATGCCCTTATCTTGAAGATATTGATTAAAAATGGCAACCTTATTTCCGGTTCCGAGGAACACATCTGTTATGCCCAGATTAAAAAATCGTTTGCCCATGGCAATACCATCTCCACCAGATATAATACAGATGTTATATCCTTTTTTAACGGCTAATTGCATGGCATAGCCATCTTTAATGTTAAAAGTGCGCAACGACTGACCATTATCAGTAACCTGAACTGATCCATCTGTAAGCACACCATCTACATCAAAAATGAAAGTGGTAATCTCTTTTAATTTCTGGAGAAACATTGGCGCGTTTGGCGTTTAGGGTTAAGCGCTCGGCGCCGACTCAGGACTAAAGACTCCGAACTCAAGACTAGTTACTGATTATCTCTCCATTCGTACACCCAGGCAGATTGAATTTGCTCTAAATGTCCTTCACTGCTTTCCTCACGAGTACCTTTAAAGTTTGGCAATTCTAAAACCCATTCTAAAAGTTCAGTAAAGCGGATACGGTAAATTTTGGCTTCTGTAAAATCATCACCAAATTTCTCATATAAAGACATTGCTATATCTTCGTAGTCGTTCCAATAAAAAGGTAAAGCAAATTTATCGTTATTCATGTTGTTTTGTTAGTTAATTGTTGAAATTGGTTAATCGGTTAACTGTTTAAATTGGCTAACCGACTCCCGACTAAGGAAGGACTTTGGACTCAACCTAGTGTCCCATAAAATCAGACTGGTCTGGTATGGTCACTTCGATATCGCCGTTAATCACCACACACTGGCAACCTAAACGTGAAGTAATTTTCGGACGGACTGCCCTATCGATAAAGTCTTCTTCTTTGTCAGAAATCTCTTCGATATTATCCATGCCCTTTGTTACATATACATGGCAGGTACTGCAACCACAAACACCACCACAGTTGTGCTGTAATTCGATTCCATTATCCAGACAAACATCTAAAACAGATTCGCCGGCTGCTATTGGTAATTCAATAGATTCGTGATCTGCTTCTTCAAAATTTATTTTTAGTTTAAAAATGCTCATAATTATTTTGCAAAAGTAATAAGCAGAAGCCGTAATTATGCTATTTCAGCGTTAATTTTATGCTATCGCTTAATGTTTGATAAATGTTCTGCAATTCGGGCATATCGGTTAACATGCTCAAATGCTTATTTAAAGTGCTTTCATCAGCCCTAACTGCGGGCCCAGTCTGCACATTTTCAGGCAGGTTGCTCATTACCTTATCGGCAGTTTCGGCGATTAATGGCCTGATGATTTCGAAATCCAAATTGTTCTGACTTAAAATTTTATTCGCCAAAGCATACAGGTGGTTAGGAAAATTACAGGCAAATACCGCTGCCAGGTGTAATACTTTTCTTTTCTCGCCATTTAACTTATATACTTCCCGGCTAATTTTAGCAGCGAGATTGCTTAAAATCGTTAATTGACTGTCATCGTTCGCTTCAATACAAAGTGGAATATTTTCAAATGAAACCTCTTTTTCTTTTGAAAAAGTTTGCAAGGGATAAAAAACACCCGCTTTAGTAACTTGTGATGATAAAATATTAATATCTGTAGTTCCAGAGGTATGTACCACCAAGCCAGTTACATTTTTCAATGATTTAGCAATGCTTTCAATCGCATCATCTTTTACCGAGATGATATATAAATCAGCATTTTGCTTAATTTCATTTAAATCGCCGATGGCTTCAGTTGCAATCGATTGCGCCAATATGGTTGCATTATCCAGGTGTTGACTGTACACCTGCACGATCTCTTCGCCCTTGCCTTTTAAAGCCTTTGCTAAGTGTGTGGCAACATTTCCAGAACCTAATAAAACAATTTTCATGATTTTATGCGACTTTGGCCTCTTTTCTTCTTCTAAAAATTGAAAGTAAGAAACCCACAACCATTACGATGGTACCAGCCCAGTATAAATTGATGAAAGGAAATTCAATTGCTTTAAAAACAACCCAATCTTTAGCTTGCTGAGGTTTTTCAAAAATCTGAAGCTCTACTTTTTTCTCATCTGGCAAAACCCTCGAAAAACGGAATTTCAAATCTAATTCATCCACTTTACGGGCGAAATCAAAAGTATTATTACCTTTTATTAAGAAAATAGGCTCCGTGTTGTAAACTTTACCGGCTGCATTAATTTCTAATGGTAAACCAACCGCATAATCGCCTTGTCCTAAAACCAAATCTTTCGCAGTAGGTTTTCTGTTTAAATCTTTAACAGTAACAATACCACTTGTGGTATGAATGGTATCCCCTACCGAAACCTTAACAATACGTGGTGCCTTATAATTTTCGTCATCAGAATGACCTTCATGGTCATCATGCGATTCTTTTTTAATGGCTGCACTGGTAATATGTGTGTACACATCGTAAGTTAAATAGTGCTTGGTATCAGGAGAAGCAATCAAACCCATTTTTTCATTATCCTGCACGTGTGGATGCAAATTAAAATCTTCTTTAACCTTACCTTCTTTATCTAAAACTTTAAAATTAAGCGTATAAATGGTATTGGGTAATACAGTAGTATCGGCAACGTATGTTACAGTATACTTACCCATCTTTTTGGGCTCGTTTTTATATAACATAATGTTCTCACCAGGTTTTTCCGTCTTCTCGAAATCTTTTACCGGGATAAAATTATTCGCGTTGATGGATAGTGGTTTGTTGGTCGCAGCAGAAATTAATGCACCTAAGATCAGGAAAGCAAAGCCAATATGCGCAATTGCTGATCCGGCCAATTTTGCATTGCCACCGAAAGCCTGATATAATACAGCTGCGTTAGAAAGTACTGCAAATAAACAACTAAAGGTAATCAGAATGTACATGGTATTGGTGTATATACCTGTGACATATACCAAACCTGCTGTTAACACGATCGAGAAGATGATTGCAGATACCAAACTGCTGTAAAATTTACGCGGGTCGGTTCTTTTATACTTTAAATATTGAGAGAAACCCGAAATCAAAGTAATTAATACCGCAAATGGAGCCTGCCATTGGTTGTAATATTTTACCGCATCAATTGGCGGTGTAAAGTTTGTTCCAAAGGCTTTGTTAAATACAGGAACCGAAGTGGAGAATATGACCTGGATGCAAGCAATGGTTACCACTAAAGCGCCAATAAACATCCAGAATTCGCGCGAATAAGTTTCTTCATCCTTTGTGGTAATTGGCAATTCTTTCCATCTTAATACAATTAATACAATTGCTAAAACAGCAAATACCACATTGTATAAAATCAGGTGGCCAAACATACCCATATCGGTAAATGAGTGAACAGATGTATCACCCAAAATCCCGCTTCGTGTTAAAAACGATGCATAAAGCACCAATAAGAAACTTAAGAATACCAATGCAATAGCTGTGAAATAAGCATGGCCCGTATTTTTATACGCAATCATTACGTGTACCGCCCCAATTAGGGTTAACCATGGAATTAAAGAAGCATTTTCTACAGGGTCCCAAGCCCAGAAACCGCCAAAGTTTAACGCTTCGTAAGCCCAGAAAGACCCCATAATAATACCTGTACCTAAAACCATCACCGCAAAAAGCGCCCAGGGCATAGCTGGTTTAATCCATTCTTTATATCTTTTTTGCCATAAAGCAGCAATGCCATAAGCGAAAGGCACAATCATACTGGCAAAACCTAAAAACAAGGTTGGCGGGTGGATTACCATCCAATAGTTTTGCAACAATGGATTTAATCCTCTACCATCGGTAATGAATTTTAAATAATTAGCGAAGTTCTCAGGATTTGCGAAAACAACAGGAGCCATTGATTTTAAATCAAGCGAATCTCTTAGCAAGATAAACGGTGAACTTCCGATGCGTTCGCCAAAAATCTCTACACCTAAAAGCATTGAGGTTAAAAACACTTGAGAGAAGG
Organism: Pedobacter alluvionis; assembly: GCF_003664035.1. GTDB lineage: Bacteria > Bacteroidota > Bacteroidia > Sphingobacteriales > Sphingobacteriaceae > Pedobacter > Pedobacter alluvionis. The sequence continues at coordinate 777,171 of NZ_RCCK01000010.1, read as the reverse complement.
CTACAACTGTCATTACAGGTCGCTCCCAGGTTTTAGCTTTCCAAATCAACAACGTACCTAGAAACGATTGCCAGAAAGCCCAGAGCAAGAAACTTCCTTCTTGTCCCTCCCAGAAGGCAGAAATAATATAATGAATTGGAAGCTGTTTTGAGGAGTGCCAATAAATGTAACTGTATTCATTGTAATGCCCCAGTACCAGATAGAACAAAATTGCTCCGATACCAATTATACAGCCAAAATTAACCAAGAATCCAATCCGCCCTAAGTTTCTCCAGGATTTTTCTTCAAATTTTTTATCTCGACTGGCAAAGAAATACGATATTGTTGATAGTAATGATGCACTAAATGCCAGCACAATAAAAAATTGTCCGATTTTACCTGGTAACAGGTGTTCGCCTACAAATTGAATATCCATTAAATAATTTAGTTATATTTTTTTTCGCCGTACTTACCTACCGTATCAACCTTACCGTCTTTATTAATTTCAACAAGGTTATCGTTATACTTAGATGGGCATTTCATTAAAATTTTCGATGCGTAAAACTTGTCCTGATCCATTTTACCGATAAGCACTAATTTTTCAGACTTTTCAAAATCCTGTGGCTTGGTACCGGCATAGATTACCTCTCTCACTTCTCCCTTTTCATCTTTCATGTGGAATGAAAAATGGTTCGCGTCTTTTACGGCATCGTAGTAAGTACCCATTGATTTTACCCAATAGCCCATAACATGTTCTTCTTTCTCAGAAAGAGCTGCCTGTTTGAAATTAGAATAGGTGTCGGTATTTGCATTTAAGCTAAATAAAATCCCTACGGAAATTGCGATGGTAATCAACCCAATGATTGCACTTTTCTTCATGGTTATACTTGTTGTAAAAGCTGGCAACAAAGATAGAAAAATAGGCTTAGCCAGCATTCTTTTACATTTTTCTTGTCTTTATATTGACAATCACCTGATTTTTGAAAGGGAAATATTTGTTCTAGATCCCTATTTATAACCGATCTTAAGTAATATCTTAAATCGCTTAAAAGTTCGGCCTGAAATTATTAAGTTTGGCCTGTCAGATAATTGTCCCTTTTTTACATTCCACTTAGTAAACATAAACCGGATTAATATGAACTTGAAACAGTTTTATAAGTTGTTGTTATTTATCATTTTAATACCCATTTTAAGCTCCTGCTTTGAGGTAATTGAAGAGATTTCGATAAAAAACAATGGTACCGGTGATGTTATCCTCACCATAAACTTAAGTCAGAGTAAAACAAAGGTGGCTTCTGTAATGCTGTTAGATAGTGTACAGGGCTATAAAGTCCCTAGTAAACAGAAAATTCAACAAGAATTAAATGAAGCGGTTGCCTATCTGAGAAAATCAGAAGGAATTTCGAATGTAAAAAGCACGAGTGATTTTAATAATTACATCGCAACCATCAGCTTTTCTTTCAAAGACGTTTCGAATATCAATAACATCACCAAAAATATTCTTGCGCAGCAAAAAATTAAGGCAACCAATACTTCATCCTACACCTATAACAAGGCTACCAAAACCTTTAGCCGAAAATACCAGGCAATCGGTACCGCTAAAACAGAATTCAATAAATTAAAAGCAAAAGACAAGGCGGTTTTTAACGGTGCTACTTATACCAGCATCTATCGTTTCGAATCTCCTGTAACAAGTAGCAACAATCCGGTATCAAACATGTCGAAATCCAAAAAAGCCGTGATGTTAAAAAGCAGCATTATGGATTTAATTAACGGAAAAATTAACGTATCAAACACTATACAACTATCTAAATAAATCATGTATATAGCCTCAATGGTAAAATAAACATGATCCTTATCTCTAAAAAATCTATCTAAATGAAAAAAATTCTAATTGCCATCTCCCTATTTTTATCGCTAAACTTTGCACAGGCACAGGATTTAGTCAAAAAAATTCCATCAAATGCTTTCACAGTCGCTACCATAAAAGGCGATAATGTTTTTAAACTTATGTTCGTAAAAGATTTTAACGAATCTTTTGTAGGCAAGAAATTATTAACGGAAACCTCCAAATCATTGGATAAAAACTTCACCAGTATCGAAGATTTCGGCATCAACCTGGAGAAAAACATGTATTACTTTAACCAGTTGAGCGATAGCATTACCTACAACTGTTTTTTGATCCCGATAAAGGATGCCAAGAAATTTGAAAGTTTAATTGAAAACAAAGAGAAAAAATTTACGCAGCAGGGCGATATCCGTACGATGGTTTTACCTGATAGCACGAGCATCATCAAATGGAACAACAACATGCTTTATTTTGTAACAGGAAGCATCAAGGGTTCATTTTTTGCCGATTCGGTTAAATCTGCCCGTTATGGGATAAAAGACATCAGGTTTCAGAACAATTATGATGATGTAGCCATTGCAGATAGTAGTGTTGTAGTTACAGATTCTACCTACACAACTACGGCTGAACCTATGGTTGAGGTAGTTGAAGCCCCGATTATTGAAAAAGCGAAGGTTCAGAAAAAATCAACCACAAAAAAGAAGGTTAAAAAAGCTGTCGGAACGAAAAAAACCGGCAAAAAGAAACCAGCTAAAAAATCTAAAAAAGCAGCCAAAATAGACTCAGATTTTGAAGAACCGAGAGAACAGGAATTTGCTATCGATACAGCGGCAGCCATGACTCCGGTAAATGGCTTGGTTGATGAACAATATGATGCTTATCAGCAAGAACGTGCAGAACAGGATGCCAAGAAAAAAAGACTGGCCTTTACCTGGATGACAGCACAGGCCGATCAGATTTTTAACGGCACTTACGAATCCATAGAAACCAATAAATCTTACAGCGCAAGTTTGGACAACAAGGCTATTGCTGAACTATGGGTATCAAGCCTACAGGATGTTTACAATTCTATTGCGCCAGAATTTGGTACTTATGGCAAAGCCGGACTGATGAAAGGTTATGGCAGCTTAAACGCTAAACTTTTTATGGATAACAAAAGTTTCCGTATCTCTACAGGTTTGGAACTGGCCCAGGAACAAGCTGACGCTTATAAAAAAATCATGAACAGGAAATTGAACAAAAAATTTCTGAATTATGTAAACAGCGAAAAAGCACTTGGTTTTATGAGCTATTCTATTGATACGAAAGCTTATTTAGAAGAATTTCCGAAGTTAATGAAACAAACTTACGGTTCTTTTTTGGGTGGTAAAATGGAAGAGGAAATTGATCTTGGCACTGAGTTATTCGGTCTTTTGCTTGATGAAGAAGCAGTAAGCAAGGTAATTAAAGGTGATGCGCTATTTGTAATTAACGGTTTAAAAACCAAAGAAGTTACTTATACCACTTATGAGTATGATGATGATTATAATCAGAAAGAGGTAACAAAAACCAAAAATGAAACTTTACCTGATTTCCTATTCATGTTCTCTTCTGAAGATACCAGGTTGATCAATAAATTGATTAAATATGGTATTCATAAAAATATGGTAACGGTTGAAAATAATATCTATAAAATCCAGGAGAAGAAAAGCCCGATTGATATTTACTTTATGATTAAAGACGGAATTGTGTTTTTTGGCAATTCTTTAAGCGAGATGCAAAGCATCAGTAATAATCAATACAACAAGAAAATCAACAAACTGCACAAAGACCTTTTGAGAAAAAACAATTTCAGCTTCCTGTTTAATGCTAAAAACCTGGTAGGTAAAGTGCCAGATTCGGAAATTGGTGGTGAAGAAACCGCTAAGAAATTTAACAGTACTTTAGAAAAAATGGGCAATGTGTACATGAAATCTAACCCGATTAAGGGCAGATTGGTTTCAGCAGATATTAGCGCCGAAATTCCGAACGGACATGAAAATGCATTGAAATATTTATTCTCATTAATTGAAAATGCAGCAAAGTAGATCAGTTGCGGTTTTCAGCTGGGAACCTTCAGTATGCAATGCAACAGTTAACCATATTCCATGAAAAAATTTTTAAAAATAACAGCAGCGATAGTAATATTGCTGCTGCTTTGTTATTTCGGCTTTTTCAAATACAGACAAATCCAGGCCAATAAGATATCCATCCCTGTTTCTACCGATGCTTTGTTTAAAATTAATGTTGATGAACTATACAAAACCATTGCAGTTAGTTATCTGAAACATCCTGGTCAATATTCTGGAGCAGACAAGAGAGGGATCAAAGAAAGGTTAACGGATTTAAACACAGGCCTAAAAATACCAGCAAACATTTACATATACACGTTAAAAGGAAGGGCTAAAAATACTTTTTTCTCGTGTTTCGAAATAGCCGATAGTTTGGCATTTAACCGCTTTATTCTGAAAAAGCTTGCATTAATCAAAAAGGAAGCGCATTTTTTTCAGTCTGCAGATTCAACATTTTGCCTTCTGTTTAACAATAGAACAGTGAGCCTGGCATTTACCCTGAAAAAGGAGCCGGTAAAAAATATACTGGAAGAAATACAGGCTCAGAAAAACATGGTTAAAATTAGCGATAGCAAGTTTGAGCAAATGGCCAGCTTTTCCGATCACCTGTCTTTTCAAAATGAAGAAACTTTAAGCAAGGTTAATTTTACAGATGGAAAAATTGATTTTAACAGTGAATTGATGAATAGATGGATAGAACCTGCTGCTGAACCTAAGCATCGGATTTTAAATCCACAAAGTACAGTGAGTATGTGGCTAAATGGGAAGTTTAAACCTGCTTTGTCTAAAAAAAATGCAGCTGGAAGTCTTTCTCTACTTTCAAAAGATAGTTTTTTCAGATTTTACAAAGATTACGTGGATTTTGAATGGACAAACACCATTACGCAGGTAGATACCATTGTCGGCTACGAGTACAATGATAACTTTGAGCAGGTGGAGAAAAAAATACTTCAAGACCGGAAGATTCCCTCGATTACTATAAATCTAAATGCCGACGATAAAGCAGTGAATACTTATCTTAAATCGCTTGGCGCATTAGATCAATCTACCGGAAAGATTAGCAGCGCAATGATTCCTTTATACCAGTTTTATTTTAAAGGCAGTAATGGTACTGTTCAATTAAGTACAGTTCAAAGCGCTAAACCCGATTTAAAAAGGGCATCATCTGACGACTTCTTTTATTTTAAAGTTGATTTTAAAAAATTGATCAAACAAACATCAATCCCCTTAATTGCGGATAAACTGGGTACTTTTAGTCAACTGGAGATCAAAGCAAAAAGTATAGAAAAAGACAAAATCAAACTAGAATCGGAACTTTTATTTTTAAATGAGGATAGTAACGCCTTGATCCAACTTTTAAACTTGTTTAAAAATGGATTCAACAGCTCGTTAAATTTTAATTCCAATGTGGATATTCCGGTAAACAAGTAGAGTATTTCCCATAGATTCAAGGTGATTTACGCAGATTAACTGTCCATTGTACCTAAACCTGATGGGACGGATGCCAATTCCTTCAATTGGCAGGAGGTACAGCAGGACTAACCCACTCCTATGAAACACAGCCCTATCATTTCCAAAATAAAACAACAGAAATATGCGCTGTTATATTTATCCCCGCTGATCTAAGATGATTTACGCATACTAAAATTTCTGCCCAGATCTGCAGGAGCAAATAAAAAGACCTTGCAGTCACTAAAAAGGGAAATCTATCTGGATAGATTATCTCGACTCCGTTGCACTCCGCTCGAAATGACAATTACTCCATAAAAAAGCCCTGCAGTTATTAAATCTGCAAGGCTTATTAGAAATATCATTCCATCCCTTTTTGTTTGGTGAGCCACCAAACATGGATTTGAGGGAAAGCCTTAAACCTTCTGCCTTCCTACCCCAGGCCTTATTACGGCCAAACGCCTAAATTCATATAAGAAACGGCAATTTTATCGATTGAATTTACAAAAGCAGCAGTTCTCAAGGTTTGCGTGCCTGGTTTGTTCATCAATGTTTCGCGGATTTCGTGGTAGGAATGGATCATCGTGTCTTCTAAACCAGAGTTTACCAATTCCATTTCTGATGCGCCTTTAACAATCATTAAACGGTGCTCCGGAAGGATGGTTTTACCAGTTAAGTTCTCTAAAGTATTGATCAGATTTGCATTTGAGTTAGCTGCATAACGGTTCTCCATACGGCCAAATGCCACATGTGAAAGGTTTTTCAGCCATTCGAAATAAGAAACCGTAACACCACCTGCATTGCAATACATATCAGGAATGATAATGCCGCCCATTTCAGTAAAAATGGCTTCAGCTTCTGGCGTAGTTGGTCCGTTTGCACCTTCAGCAATAATTTTTGCTTTGATATTGCGGATATTAAGCTCCGTAAACTGGTTTTCTAATGCTGCCGGAACAATGATATCGCAATCTTGCTCTAAACCTTCCATCGAATTTTTAAAGCTGGTAGCACCAGGAAAATCTAAAATTGAACCTGTGTTTTTACGGTGTGCAAAAACCTCATCAACGTTTAATCCATTAGGATTATAAATAGCACCTTCAAACTCACAAAGCCCCACAATTGTAGCACCAAATTCGGCTAAAAATTTAGCTGAGTGATAACCTACGTTACCTAACCCCTGTACAATCACCCTTTTATCGCCTAAACCAGCTTTAAAACCGATTTTAGCCATGTCCTCTGCTACTTCAACACATTCGCGTACGGCGTAAGCTACCCCACGGCCTGTAGCTTCTTTACGTCCGCGAATACCATGTAAAGCAATTGGCTTACCGGTTACACAGCCTAAAGCGTCTAACTGACCAGGATTCATAGTCATATAAGTATCTGCAATCCAGCTCATTTCGCGTTCGCCAGATCCGTAATCCGGAGCAGGAACATCAATACCAGGGCCTATAAAGTTTTTCTTAATTAATTCTGTGGTATAACGACGGGTAATGGTTTCCAGTTCGGCAACACTGTATTGTTTCGTGTTGATTTTGATACCACCTTTTGCACCGCCAAACGGAACGTTAACAATAGCACATTTGTAAGTCATTAGGGCAGCAAGCGCCATCACTTCATCTTCGTTAACCATTTCACTGTAACGGATACCGCCCTTTGTAGGGCTCATGTGGTGAGAGTGCTCAACACGCCAGGCATCAATTACTTCAAAACCGTTTCCGCGGCGGATTGGAAATTGGAAACGATATACACTATTACATGTTTTAATCTGGTTCAATAAACCTTCCGGATGATTGGTGAATTGAGCCGCACTGTCAAAGTTTTTACAAACATCTGCAAAGAACTTGTTCTCGTCTGCTAGATTAGCCATTATTTATTTTTTATATTGAATAAGTTTTCAGTGCAAAATTGCCTAAAAAATCTGCACATATCCAAATGCAAAAAGACTTAGTGTATAGCTAACACCACCCTATTCAGGCTTTGAAACAGGTTTTATACCGATTATACCAAACTGTTCAAAAACAATATTTAAACAGGTTTAAACAAGGATATATTGATTCCTCAACCGGATTAAAACGACTATTTTCATAGGTTTTCTTATTGTTATTCGGGATGAAAAAAAAATTATAAAAAAAATATCCACAAGACTATTTTATTGCTAAACTCATTAATCAACAAACCGAAACACTCCTAAAATTACGAATATCATAAATTTTGCATCAGAAATAAGACATAAAAAAGGAGATCAATATAATTTTGATCTCCTTTTAAATCTCATGTGGACTATCGTTATTACGACCGGTTTTATTTATTGATGTGGTTTTCTTTTTCGATTTTTTTCAATCTTTTATCAATTGAGAAAAGATAAGCCAAGAGGCCAACCAGTATAATTACGATACATATTACCACAACATATATCTTTCCATTGCTGCGAAGGCTATCAGCCATTTCTACACCATTATCCTGTGCAAATAACTGCATGGTGGCCATCATTAAGATCAGGGAGAAAAATATCTTCTTCATTTTAGTTATGTTGTTGTTTGTTTTCAATATTGCGAATTCTGAAACGGATGGTATATACCCAGTAGCCGATTAATATCCAGCCTAAACATGCCGGATAAAATACCATGCGCATGCGGCTATCCAAATCGTAGCTGTTAAAACCAGGATTGCCACCGTTGCCTGGATGTAATGAATCTTTTAAACGGGGTAACACAAAAAGTAATACCACCATCATTGGGAAGGCAAAAATATTATAAATAGCAGAAATTTTTGCTCTTTTTTGTTCTTCATCAATTGCATTCCGGAGAATGAGATAAGCAAAGTATAATAAAACAGAAATAGCAGCGAAATTCTGTTTAGGATCGAAACTCCAAAATTGTCCCCATGTATATTTAGCCCAGATCGCACCGGTAATCAAACCCAAAAGGCCAAATATAATCCCCGCATTTACACTTTCTACGGCTTTTATATCATCTATTTCGCTTTTGCTACTCAACGATTTTACACTGTAAAAAACTGAAATTGAAAAAAGAACAATCATGGCAAACCACATCGGAACATGGAAATACAGGTTGCGGATCGTTTCATTTAAAATAGCTAAATGAGGTACACCTAGTAACAATCCTGCAATCGCAGTATAAATCACCAAAATTGAACCTAAAATTTTCCACCAGATTTTATGCATATTTATATTTAATTATTGAATGATTGAGTATTGAATGTAGATTCCATCATCCGTTTTACATCTTCCATATTAATCTCTCCAAAGGTAAGGAAATAACAATAAAGAGGTTGCCACCATCAGCACATTCACCACCAGCAACATCGCAATTTCATCGTAACTGTTCTCCCATGGCAGGCCGTCTACCGCATTTTTAGCCAGTTTGATCAAAAGGATCAGTACCGGAATAATGATCGGAAAGCTCAATATAGCCATTAACATACCACCGTTACCAGCCTTACTTGCAATGGCCGAAACCATGGTAAACACAGTAGAGAAACTCATACTGCCCAATACCACGGCCACGTAATACAATAGCATATCAGGCGGCGTAAAGGAATCGAAAACCAAAGTATAAAAGCCCAATGCTATGGTGGTAAGCACCAACATCAAAAGGGTATTATAAACTGTTTTAGAAATCAAAACCGCTGCCGGGCTAGCCAAAATGTAACTGTAAAGCTGCTGTCCCTTTGTTTCCTGTAGAAAACTTTTAGAAACACCATTGATGGAGGCAAAAAGCATGATAATCCAGAATAATGCATTCCAGGTTAATTTATCGCCAAGGCTTACAAATGACAGGTAACAGGTAAAAATAGTAGAAACCACATAGAGCAATACACCGTTAATGGTATATTTGGAGCGCCACTCTAACAATACTTCCTTGTGAATTAAATATTTAACCTCTTTGGCCAATTGCATAACCGCAAAGATACTTTTATTGATAAATATTGCATGCTTAAATTGTTGTATTGTTGTAATTTTGTTTCAGGTTTAGGCGATGGATAAAAAAGTTTTAACCACAGATGTAGAGGATAAACACAGATGGTGTTTATTAAAAGCCAACCAAAATTCAGATTATTTTAAAGTTTAATTTAGCCTGTAAAGTAAATCTGTGTTCATCCGTGTAAATCTGTGGTAAAATAGAAATATGAACTACGCATCAGTTATAGAAACGCCTATTGGCAGATTAAGCATCCTGGCTGATGAGGATTTTGTGCATGCCGTTACTTTTGAAGAAAAGGATATTGCTGGTTTAACAGAAAACGAACTGACCATAAAAGTTGCCAACCAATTAAAAGCATATTTTAATGGAAAGCTTCGGGATTTCGATTTTCCAATGAAACAAAAAGGAACCGAATTTCAACAGGAGGTTTGGCAAAATTTATTGACCATTCCTTTTGGCGAAACCACCTCATACGCTAAATTTTCTGCACACAATCCATTAGCGATCAGGGCTATTGCTGCAGCAAATGGGAAAAACAATATTGCGATTGCAGTACCATGCCATAGGGTAATTGGCAGTAATGGTAAACTGGTGGGTTATGCCGGAGGTTTATGGCGTAAACAGTGGCTGCTACAACATGAACGTGAGGTTGCCAAAAAAGGACAAACCGAATTAAAATTTTAAAACCATAATTTTAGCAGATGAATAACGATCAAGCCGGAACACCAAATAATTATCTAAAAGCAATTCGTTTAATTAATATAGAAGATAACAAATGTGCATTCGAAATTGGAAAAATCCCTATCCGTCAGCATATCAATGCCAATTATTTTTTCGCCCAAACTGATGTATCAACTTTAGAGAAAATCCCCCACCCTGCACCGAGGAGGCAATTTGTAATTACGCTTAAGGGTAAACTCCGGTTTACAGTAAGCAATGGCGAAACTTTTATGATTGAACCTGGGATTATCCTTATTGCCAATGATACTGCCGGAGAAGGACATACCTGGGAAGTTATAGATGGCAATGAATGGGAAAGGATCTATATTCCATTGGAAGAAGATACCGATGATTATTTTATTGCAGATTAAGATCCTCAAAACCAAGATTAGGTCAATTTTGTAAGTCATATCAAATTATGATTATATGAAAACAGTCTGTTCCCTCCTGCTAGTTCTCTTCACTTACGTGCCGATGGAAAAAAATATTCCAGTGGCCAAATTGAATTTAAAAAAATATGCAGTAACATGGTACTCGCTATATTCTATTCCGACCATTTTTGATAAAGGGAGTCGTGAAACAACTACCAGGTATACTTTGAATAAAGATGGTTATTACAAAGTGCTCACCACTTATAAGAAACCTGGAGATGACAAGATTTACTCCAGAACTTCAAAAATGTTTCCGTCAGAAGATGGTGATAAAGGAGAATTACAGGGACAATTTATCTGGCCGATCAAAGTCGATTATTGGATTATCGAACTTGCAGACGATTATTCTTATGTAGTCGTGGGTCATCCCGATCATAAGTTTTTGTTCATCATGAGCCGCCATCAGACGATGCCGAAGAAAACCCATGATGAAATTGTAGCCAGATGTAAAGCTAAAGGGTATGAGGTAAGTAAACTAACCTCGCAACAACACGAAAAAGATTAAGCTGTAATTTTTTCGCCACGTTTAACACTGAAAAGCATAAATACAACACCTACCAAAAGTACAATCCAGCCCCATTGGAAATGAACAACTTTACCGATAAGTTTATTTGCGAAGCCATATTTAGTGTAATTGTTTGCTGTAAAGTAAACAGCAATTACCGCTAAAACATACCAGATAGCCATTACAAAACTCATAAACCTAAAGGCCCCTACTTTTCTGATAAATAGAACCAATACCGAAATGGCGATAATAGCATAAGTAATCAAAAACAAACGCGCATCTGATTGATACAAGTTCCAATTGCCTTTAATGGGCACTTTTAGCATGGGGCAGAAACCTGCAATAACGCATAACAAAATGCCTAACCAGGCCCTGAATTTATTTAATACTAACATAGTTAAAAATGATTACACTGATTTTAACGATTCCGCCGGTTGGCAATTGTTTGTAATAGAAGTTAATGGTTAATTGCTAACTTACCTGGCATTTTTTAATGACTAATGACTAATGACTAATGACTAATGACTAATGACTAATGACTAATGACTAATGACTAATGACTAATGACTAATGACTAAAACTACTGCCCTTCAATAATCCCCATCTTATCTGCAAAGTGGGCACAGTAATCGCGTAAATCTTCAACAATTAAAGTTTCGTTTGTGGCTTTTAAAAAGCTGTCGGCCATGGTTTGCAAAGTTTCGTAGAAGAAACGTTTCATCTCATCAACAGGCATATCCTTTGTCCAAAGATCTATCTTTAAGGTATTCTTATAATTGTGGTCCCAAACGGATAAAAACATCGCCTTTGCAGGTACTTTATCAGCGTTACCAGAATCTGTGCTTTCCCAAAGTATGTTATCCGGGTTATTGCCTTCATCTAACTCAACGGTTATTTTTATTTCTGCTTTTTTCATATTAATATTGATTTCACCGATTTAACAGATTCCTCCGATTTAGACCGACTAATTTTTACGGATGCAAAGATGCTTAATATTAGTTTTACTTCATTGCAGCTTTAAACTACTTTTTGTAATATTAACATCAAGATTGCTGCAATAAAGATAAATATCAATTCTACTATCCAAATACGCTTAATATCTTTCAAAGTAAAGCGAAAAATCATATCTGTAATAAAGGTTACAAGAATTAGGCAACCTAAAACAAGAAGGTAAAAACCATCCATATTTACATGACGTGGTGCTGTACTTTTCTCCGAAAAGAGATTTACAACCACCAAAGCCAAACCAATGGCACTTACAATATTTAAAGGCGTAACCCTAAAGTTCATCTGTGTTTATTTATTTGTTTTCAATTGTCAGATGGAGCCTTTGACAATTGAAATAATTATTTAGAAAATTAATAATTATTTTAATTGTGTCGGGTTCATTACTTTTTCTTATCGAATTTTTTGCCCTTTTTAAAACTCTTTACCTGTTTACCAGCCTTTGCTTTGGCTTTCTCCCTCACCTTTTTTTCTATTGCCGCAGCATGTTTTTTCTCGTGGAAAGCCCCTTGAAAATCAGGATCTTCCTTACGTTTCTGCATATCGATTTCTTTTGCAATATGCTGGCGCTCTTCGTAAGGGGTTTCATCAATGAATACACCTTCCGGAATTTCGGCCACAGGAATATATTGGCGAATCAATTTTTCGATCTTGCGGATATAATATTTTTCGGCATCAGTTGCAAAGGTAATCGCATCACCTTTGGCAAAAGCCCTGCCTGTACGGCCGATACGGTGTACATAATCTTCAATAATAATCGGCACATCGAAATTGATCACATGACTCACATCACTCACATCAATACCCCTACTCGCCACATCTGTAGCCACCAGAACCCTGATATTACCTTCTTTAAAACTATTTATAGAGTTAATCCTGGTGTTCTGTCCTTTATTGGCATGGATTACACGAACATTTTCAGCGCCATACCTACGTTCAATAAAACTGAAAATATTATCGGCAACTGTTTTTGTTTTACAAAAAATAATCAGACGGTTAAAAGTCTCATCATTTTTCAACAAATGCTGCAACAGGTTAATTTTCGTTTTGAAATTCGGAACGTAATATAAAGTCTGCGTTACATTTGCAGCAGGGGTTGCTTGTGCAGATGCCTCAATTACAAGCGGATTATTTAAGAAATCGCCTGCAATTTTCTGAACTAAGTCGCTCATTGTTGCCGAGAACAACAAATTCTGACGTTTACGTGGAACAATCTCCAAAATCCGGTGGATAGAACCAATAAAGCCCATATCCATCATCTTATCCGCTTCATCTAATACCAGAAACTTTAGGCTCTGGGTATTAATATCGCCAGCTAAATATAAGTCTAAGAATCTTCCTGGCGTAGCAATCAGGATATCAATGCCTTTTGCAATCTGCTCTTTCTGTGTTTTCGGACCAATTCCACCAAAAATAACTAAAGAACGTAAATCAGTATAGGTAGAAAATAATTTCACCTGCTCTGCAATCTGCATGGCAAGTTCGCGTGTTGGCGACAAAATCAGTGCTCTTGGATGATCGCCCTGAGCATATTTCAACTGCATTAAAATTGGCAAAACAAAAGCAGCAGTTTTTCCCGTACCAGTTTCAGCGATACCAAAAATATCCTGTCCAGATAACACTGGAGCAATTGCTTTTTCCTGTATCGGCGTGGCAACGGTATAACCTGCATCGGCAACTGCATTTAAAATTTGCCTGTTTAACTTAAATTCTTCGAACGATTTTGCCATAGCGTACAAAGATAGTGATTAAGGTTGAGGGTTTGAAGGTGTAAGGCAGAAGGTTTCAGTAACATCTAAAAAACAAGGTTTCTTTTATAAGAATTAGTAGAAAAGCAAGTTCAGTAATTCTTCTTTCAGCAAGTCCCGCCATCCGCTTTACTTCGTGCCCGCTGCTGTCGGGTTTATTTCACCCAAAACAGTAGCATTAAACATAATTCCCCATTAGCGCAGCATCAAAATCTTGATACCTGATACTCGCTACTTAACACTAAATTACTACCTTTGAAACCATGAATACTTACCTGATAAAAGCTGCGACAATTGTAAATGAAGGACAAAAAATTGTTGCTGATGTATTGATAAAAGATAGATTAATTGCCAAAATTGGTCAAAATTTATCCGCACCTGATGCCCAGGAAATTAATGCAGAAGGACAATACCTTTTACCAGGGATGATTGACGATCAGGTCCATTTCCGCGAGCCGGGATTAACCCATAAGGCCGATATTTTTACCGAAAGTATGGCTGCTGTAGCTGGGGGGATTACCTCTTTTATGGAAATGCCCAATACGGTACCCAATACCTTAACACAGGATTTATTGGCTGATAAATACGAAATTGCAGCTCAAACTTCACTGGCCAATTACTCATTTTACATGGGTGCCAGTAATGATAATATTGAAGAAGTTTTAAAAACCGATCCTAAAAATGTTTGCGGAATTAAGGTTTTTATGGGTTCATCAACCGGGAATATGCTGGTTGACAACGAAAAAACCTTAGAAAATATCTTTAGTAAAGCGCCAATACTGGTAGCTACGCATTGCGAAGATGAAGCAACCATTCGCGAAAACTTAGCCAAATTTAAGGCGCAATATGGTGATGATTTAACAATCGATATGCATCCTTTAATCCGCAGTGCAGAGGCTTGTTATAAATCATCATCACTAGCGGTCGAACTGGCTAAAACTTATCAAACGCGTTTGCATATCCTGCACATTTCTACAGCAAAAGAAATAGCCTTATTTGATAACATTACCCCGCTAAAGGATAAAAGAATTACGGCTGAGGCCTGTGTACATCACCTTTGGTTTAACGATAAAGATTATGCTTCAAAAGGAAATTTCATTAAATGGAATCCTGCTGTAAAAACCGAAGATGATCAAAAAGGTGTATTAAAGGGTGTCCTGGAAGATTATATTGATGTAATTGCGACAGATCACGCTCCACACACTTTAGCAGAAAAAGAGCAGCCTTATTCGCAGGCTCCATCTGGTGGCCCGTTGGTACAGCATGCTTTGCCAGCATTATTAGAAATGCATTTACAAGGTAAAATTTCTTTAGAAAAAATTGTTGAAAAAACGGCACATAACCTGGCGATCTGCTTCGATATTGAAAAACGTGGTTTCATCCGAGAAGGCTACTGGGCAGATTTAGTGCTGGTAGACCTCAAAGATTCATGGAAAGTAACCAAATTGAATAATTTCTATAAATGTGGCTGGAGTCCGTTTGACGGAGATACTTTCCAGGCAAGTATTACACATACCTTTGTATCAGGCAACCTGGCTTACCAAAATGGCAAATTCACGACCGATCAGATCGGAAAACGTTTGACATTTTTGAGATAGATTTGTTAAATTTGTTTAGCTTAAGAAATTAGCAATGACAGATTTACAGTTATTTTCGGAGATTTCAGCCCTCCCTTCAAACATGAAGAAGGAGGTTTCTGATTTTGTTGCTCAATTGAAAGAAAAAGCGAAGAATAGAAATGTAATTTCTGACAACAAAGTTGAAGAGCCTGCTGTAAAATATGGCACAAAATTTTCAGATCTTTTATTAAAAGGACCAGTATTTTCTGAAACACAAATTCAAAAAATCGATGAAGCAAGAAAATCAATCAATGAATGGCGGACCAAATAATAATGGTTGATACTTCTATTTTATATTTAGTTCCTTAACAACGTTTTTTGAGGTTATGGTTTCCTGGGAACTTAGAAAAGATGGTTTCGAAAGAAAAGCAAACCAGCAACAACTGTTAAGAAAGATATTTATATTTGTTATCCTGATGATAGTCGCTATTTTTAGCTGGTAATATAAAATGCGAAAAAATAAATCTATCTATTTAAAATTCATTGCAGTTTTAATAATTGCTTTGCTGATCTACCTTTTTGGCTTCTTCCCTACCCTTGTCCAAAAATATTATTCAACAGGTTTTTATCCTTATATTTCTTCAGCATTAAGGTTTATATCATCAATTTTTCCTTTCGCCATTGGCGATATCATTTATGCCTTATTGATTGGCTTTGTACTTTATAAAATCGTTAGATTTTACAAAAGGCGTAAATCACTAAAAAAGCAGGATAGAATTGTTGTCCCCTTACAGATTTTAAATTTTTTCTTAATTCTCTACATCATTTTCAAAATCGTATGGGGTTTAAATTATAGCCGACCAAGTATTAGCGAAGAGTTAGGGATTGGCAACGAAAAATATAATGTTAAAGAATTGGTTGTTCTGGGTAATTATTTCGTTGATAAAACCAATGCCTTAAAATTGAAACAAAATAAAGTGCCCGCTTACACGGTTAATGAGCTCGAATCAAAATCTGCAGCTGCTTACTCATTTATGGAGAAAAAAAACTCAGTATTCAGATATTCCAATCCTTGCTTAAAATCGGTTTTAAATTCATGGATCATCAGTAAAATTGGCATTGAGGGTTATTATGCACCGCTTTCTGGAGAAGCCAATATGAATATGAATTTGCCTGACTTTGTTAAACCTTATGTAAGCTGCCACGAAATTGGGCACCAATTAGGCATTGCTTACGAAGATGAAGCTAATCTTTTGGGATACCTGACCGCAAGTAACAGCACGGATGTAAACTATCAATATTCTGCTAATTATGAAATGTTGCGGTATATTTTATTCGAGATCAGGATGAAATCACCAGAGGATTATAAATTACTTTATTTAAAACTTTCACCCCGGGTTTTAGCTGATTTTAAAATTGAAAAAGAATTCTGGAGAAAATACAATGGTGATATGTTCGGTTATATGGATGCCGCTTTCGATCGTTTCTTAAAACTGAACAACCAGAAAAAAGGTATCGATAGCTATCAGGATATCGTTATTTGGCTTTGGAATATAAATAAGAATGAATTAAAGATATAAAATTAATATACATACTTTTCTTTTGTTTTTAACCAATCGCCTATTATCTCTAGGATTTTAAGTGAAACCGCTGTAAAATCAATAATATACTCATTTTTTTCTTCATTGGAATAGTTTTCTAAATCTCCAACGACAACAGTATACAGTGCTTCGAGATTATCAGATGACATTTTTATACGTTCTATGTGCTCTATTCCGAAATGAATATGCCCACAGTATTTTAAATACAAAGGATTTACACCTTGATAGGATTTTTCAATTTTGTCGACTAAATATCTATCAGAAAAAATTTTACCATTTTTATCTTTAAACTTATTTATTTGATTACCATTCAAAATGTAATCTATATAATTATCATCTTCCGCAATCAATATTGAAAAATAGCGGATTAAATTATCTATTTGAATCCTTATCAAGTGTAGTGCAGAGTAGGTATTATTATTATTAATTAAAGTTCTAAATCCTTCAACTATTGCAATTGTTCTATTTATAATACTTAAGGCTATTATGTCTACTTTGCTAATAGGTGTTTGATCTTTCATTATACCTTTAGCTAAGAATTTGAAATCAGATATTAATAAGTCATAAGATTTGAAAAAATCTTTTAATTCTTCATCAGTCATTTATAGAGAATTAACCATGTATAGCCTCTTTAGTTCCAAAACTCTGAATCAACTCCCCTTCAAAATCCAGCCACTCTCTCCAGCGTTTGTCTACATCCACATCAGTACTGTATTTACGGGCAAAGTTTAAAAATGTGGTGTAATGTCCTGCTTCTGAAACCATCAGCTCATGATAAAACTTGGCGAGTTCCTGATCTTTAATATTTAACGAAAGTACCCTGAAACGTTCGCAGCTTCGGGCTTCAATCATCGCTGCAAATAAAAGTCTGTCTATAAAAGCCTGATTACGGCTTCCGTCTTTTTTACTGAATTTCACCAAACGACCAACATAGTCATCTTTCCGCTCGCGACTTAAAGTATAACCCCGTTTTTTTATAATTTCAATAACCATCTGGAAATGCTGCATCTCTTCAATGGCAATCGCTGTTAACTCATCTACAAGATCCTGATGTTCTGAATTTTGAGTAATTAAAGTAATCGCATTGGATGCTGCTTTTTGCTCACACCAGGCATGGTCAGATAAAATTTCTTCTAAATTAGATTCTGCAATATTTGCCCAACGTGGGTCTGTCAATAATTTTAATCCTAACATCCGGTGCTTTGTAATTGAGCTGCAAAATTAGGAATATTTAAGATACGTTTATATATCCCGCAGATTTAGTGGATAATCGCAGATCTAGATTTTAATTTGCGAAAATCACATTTATCTGAGGGAGCAAAAAAAAAGAGCTTATTTTGTAGAAATGATTAGAAGCGTAAAAAAATTATTGATTATTGGATTAGTCTGGCCCGAGCCTACTTCATCGGCAGCGGGAACACGGATGATTCAACTGGTCGATTTATTTTTGAACAAAGATTACGAAATCACTTTTGCCTCTGCAGCATCAAAAAGCGATTTCAGTTATGATTTCACACAAACTCCTGTTATTGAGCAGCAAATAAAGCTGAATGATGAAAGCTTTAATTCATTTTTAAAAACACTAAACCCTGAAATTGTCATGTTCGACCGTTTTATGGTTGAGGAACAATATGGCTGGCGGGTTCAACAGGAATGCCCTCATGCATTGAGGATTTTAGATACTGAAGATTTACATTGCCTGAGAAATGCCCGCCAGCAAAGCGATAAAAAAAAACAAGTTTTAGATTTATTTTCAGATACTGCTAAAAGAGAAATTGCTTCAATTTTAAGATGCGATTTCTCTTTAATTATTTCGGAAGTGGAGATGGATATCCTGAAAAATCAATTCAAAATTGATCCTTCACTGATTTATTATTTACCATTTCTGGAAGAAGAAATCAATCAGCAGGTGATCGAAAAATGGAATTCCTTTGAAGATCGGGCAGATTTTGTTTTCATTGGCAATTTCCTTCATGAGCCCAATTGGAATACCGTTCAGGTTTTAAAAACCAAAGTCTGGCCCCTACTCAGAAAAAGGCTCCCAAGTGCAAATTTGAATATATTCGGATCTTATTCCTCGCAAAAAGTGTTGCAACTGGATAACAAAAGCGAAAAGTTCTTAATTAAAGGAAGAGCTGTAGATGCTAAGAAAACCATTGCTAAACATCGGATATTACTTGCCCCTATCCAGTTTGGCGCAGGTGTAAAAGGTAAATTTATAGATGCCATGCAGGTTGGCACACCGTCGGTAACTACATCTGTTGGCGCAGAAGCTATGAAAGGTAATTTAGATTGGAATGGCAGTATCGAAGATGATCTGGAACTTTTTATAGAGGAAGCTCTAAAACTTTATCAGGATAAAAATGCCTGGCAAGTTGCACAGCAGAACGGTGTACAAATCATTAACCAAAGATATTCGGCAAAATATTTTGCTGATCAGTTCATTAAAGAAATCGAAAGATTAGCTTCAGATCTAACTACACACCGACAAAATAACTTTTTCGGACAGATATTAAATCACCACACCGTACAAAGTACAAAATACATGTCGCTTTGGATTGAAGAAAAAAACAAGAAATAGTCTATTTGAATATCTTATATCTTACCGACCACTCATCTTCCCAACTCACCTAATCCTCCAATTATTTTATTTTCCTTTTGTAACATTTCAGAAATATATTAGATTTGCGCATTATTTAAAATAAGTCTAAATAAAAACCAAACAAATTTCAATGTATAATCTTTATAAGAAACTGTTATTTCTGATTGTTTTTACGGGTATTTATGCCCTTGCCTCGGCCCAGGAAGTGGTGACCATTAATGGTAAAGTAACCGATGAATCCGGTGAAGTGATCCCTGGAGTTAATGTATATGCTGATCATGGAAATGAAAAAACAATCACCGATCAAAAAGGAAATTTTAATTTATCTGTGAGCAAAACCACATCTACAATTAAATTCAGCTATGTTGGTTACATCACTACCAGCAGAAATATTAATCTGAATCGTGATAAAATCACTTTGAATGTGAGCTTATCTCCAACAAAATCAGATTTACAACAGGTTGAAATAACTGGCAGGAAAGAGAAAACCTATAAAAATACCGCCACATTTATTGGAAGTAAATCAGAAATTTTATTAAAAGATTTACCACAATCGGTTTCTTATGCAAGTAAGGAACTAATTGCAGATCAGGGTGCAGTAAGGGTTGGTGAAGTGGTTAAAAACTTCAGCGGCGTAAATCAGTTCACATTTTATGATGACATCACTATTCGTGGTTTCAGAATTAATGGCGGCAGCAATACCCAGTTAATCAACGGCATGCGTACCAGCACTGGTTTCTGGAAACAGCCCCTGGCCAATTACCTGGAGCGTGTTGAAGTATTAAAAGGCCCGTCATCAGCACTTTATGGCAATGCGAGTCCGGGTGGTGTAATTAACCGCGTAACCAAAAAACCTTTGGCAGAAACCCGTAAATCATTGAGCCTTTCTATGGGAAGTTACAATACTTTCCGTGCCCTTGCCGACGTTACCGGACCTGCAAATAAAGATAGTACATTGCTTTATCGCTTAAACTTTGGTTATGAGGATGCCAATTCATTCCGCGATTTACAATTTGATAAAAATGTGGTTATTGCACCATCACTCACGTTTTTACCTTCGAAAAACACCAGTTTAAACTTCGACCTGGTTTACAATGATTCAAAAAGCCGTTTAGATCGTGGACAATCCGTTTTCGGAAATGGAAACCTATATTCTACGCCACAATCAACTTCACTAAATACAGGGAACGATCGGCTGAATGAGAAAACTTATAATGTTGCACTTTCCTTAAATCACCGTTTTAGTGAGAACCTGAATTTTACAGCTTCTTACATGAAGACAGGATACAGCGAAGATTTGTATGAGCACAGAAGTGCCAATGACTATGTTTACAATGCATCAGGAGTTGCCAATACCAATTTAGTTGCCATGCAGATTTTTAACCGAATCCGTAAAAGATATATTGATAACTTCTCCGGATTTATTAACTACAAGCTCAAAACTGGTAAAATAGAACAAACTATTGTTGCCGGATATGATTTCGCCAGCGAGAAACTACCTGTTGGTGCATCACAATTAACCGCATTATCATATAGAAATGCGGCTAATACGGGTTCTTTAAATTTCGTGAAAGCTGATTATGATAAAAATCCGACTCAATACATTGCACGGTTTTTAGTTAACAACGGTCAGCTTGTTCCGAACGTGCCAGCTTTCAACCTGAATGATGTAATGGGATCACAACGCATGCAAGATGATAGCAAAAACTTTTTTACCCAGGCGGCTTATGATCCAACCTACTATTTTCTGCACGCCGGTTACGTACAAGACAATATCAAATTTGGTAAATTACAGGCCTTGATTGGACTACGCTACGAGTATTATACCGATTTCGCCAATTACCTTAAACCAACAGAAGCAAAAGCACACTCTAAAGCACTATTGCCCAGATTCGGTTTGGTTTATTCAGCCACACAAAACATTAACCTTTACGGAACTTATGTAATGGGTTATACGCCACAAACTGCTTCAGCAATTTCCAACCCAAATGCCGGCGGACCATTTGATCCTTTAAAAAGCAATATGATTGAATTTGGTGCAAAAACAAGTTGGCTGGATGATCACTTAACAGCCTCTGCAGCCATTTACCAGATTAAACAAACGAATGTGCTTTATCCTGCAAATGTTACCGGCCAACCAGATCTTTTGCGTGCTGTAGGCGAAGAACGTTCAAGAGGGATCGAATTTGATGTTATTGGCCGCGTTATTCCTCAATTGAGCATATTGGCTTCTTATTCTTATAATCAGGCAATGATTACAGATAGTCCTGTTGCATCAGAAATTGGCATACAGAAACCAAATGCACCTCATCATACCGCCAATATTTGGGCAAAATATAACTTTAATGATGGTATTTTGAAAGGATTAGGGATTGGTGCTGGTTCAAATTATGTAGATTCCAGAATTTTATCTTTGAATTTTAATCAAACAATTCCAAGCTATACTTTATTCAACGCTGCACTTTATTATAATGTTGGTAAGGTACAAGTACAGTTTAACATGAATAATATTACGAATAAAGTGCACTGGGTTGGCGGGTACGATTATTTAAGACTTTTCCCGGGTACACCATCAAATTACTTATTTACGTTAGGTTATACTTTCAATTAAAATCTTGAAAAAATTTAAAAAAACAGCTGCCTTAATACACCTGTGGCTTGGTCTGATTAGTGGTGTTATCATTACTATTGTAGCCTTTACAGGTTGTATATATGTTTTCGAAGAGGAGTTGTTTAATTTTTTCCATCAGGATATTGTTTATACAAAGGCAGCGGGCAAACCATTGCCTTTGTATATCTTAGAAGAAAAGGCACAGAAGGCACTTCCAGTTGACGAAAAATTTAATCGTGTGGAAGTAAAATCAGATCGGTACGCTTATATATTTTCAGCTTCTAAAGCCAATAAAAAGGCTAAATCAATTTTTTATCTTGGTCAGGTAGCATATAATAAAGATGTGTATATCGATCAGTTTAGCGGAAAGGTTCTCGGTGTTATTGATCTTAAACATGAATTTTTCAGTATAGTCAGACTGATTCATCAATTTTTGCTATTTAAGAAGCCTATTGGGAGTTTTATCGTAGGCTCTTCTGTACTCCTGTTTTTGGTGATCATTATTACAGGCTTTATCATCTGGCTTCCTAAGAAGCTAAAAAACATCAGGCAACGCTTAACAGTTAAGTGGAATGCAAGGTTTAAACGACTTAACTGGGATTTGCACAGTACGTTTGGTTTTTATGTGATTCCATTTGCATTTGTAATCGTTATCACAGGCCTGGTGTGGTCATTTAAATGGTGGGAACTGGGCATTTATAAGTCATTGGGCACAGCTAAAAAGCCGAAGCTGTTAAGAGAATATGTACAATCTCCGGCTGAACATAAAAACAGCTTAGCCAGTAACCTGGCCTTAAATACCCTGATCAGGTTAAATAAAGGGAATTACAAAGCGATCTTGCTAAATTATCCAGAAGACGAAAAAGCAAGTATGATGGCTACCGTTCAGATTATTAATTCAGGAGATGCCTGGCGGGGATTAAGTTATTTCTACTTCAATCCAAATACGGGTTTGCTTACGGATCAAATGTTACATCAGAATAAGCCATTGGGTTTAAAATGGCGAAATTCAAATCTTGATATTCATGATGGTGGCTTATTTGGCTGGCCTACTAAGATACTGGCATTTATGGCTGCATTAATTATTGCAACCTTGCCCACTACCGGATTTTTGATCTGGTGGGGGAAAAAGAAAAAAAAGAGGCTTTTGAACTGATCAAAAGCCTCTTTAGCATTTATGTTCAGTTCCTTTTAAAAATTAAAAGCCAATTTAGTAAAGAGCCTCCGACCATTAAAGCCCATCTGAACCGCATCCCATGCACCACCTGTTTCACCATCGTAGGCAGAAAGCTTTGCGCCTTGTACGTAACCATAATCAGGGTGAATATTAAAAACGTTATCTGCACCAAAAAACACCGTCACTTTTTTCGAGATTTTGTAAGAACCATAAATATCGGTAACCATTTTGCCTGAATAATTAAACTGTTCTAAAACTGTTTTGCTTGGATCATTATCCAGTTCTACCAATGGTGGATAAGTGTTTGCATAACCATAACCTAAAATCGAAATTTTGCCATAGTATAGAAAATGCGTTCCAACCATCCAATTACCAAACCCATAATCTAAGTTTAAGCCCAGTTTTACAGGAGGAGCAGATGCTTTAATATACGCTTGCTCCCTGTCACTAAAAAATGCCTGCTGATTTTCATAAGAACCATTTAAAGCGTTCGGAATGTTAATCTTATCAATATTTAAATGATTTAAGTTTCCGGTAAATAAGACCTTAATACTTTTATTGTCAAAGCGTTTAGTGTAATCTACAACTAAATCCAAACCATAATTTGTAGTGTTAACCGCATTTGCAAAGAACTGTGCCTGTGATACATTCAATTGATTTAATATCGGCTTCAACGCTGGAATACTTTCATCAAACTGACCTGACAAAACCACCCTATCTTTAATATTAATGCGATAACCATCCAGGGTTACCGTAATTTCAGAAACCGGTTTCCACGAAAAGCCTAAACTTGCATTAACAGATTTTTCTTGTTTCAGGTCTGGAATTCCGGCTGCTTTTGTAATTGGGCTGTAGTTCGGCGCGATTTTAACTTCGAAAACCTTGCCTCCCTGCACGTTTGTAAACGTATTGCTGAAATTAATTTGTTGTAGTGATGGTGCACGAAAACCTGTACTTATCGATCCACGAACATTAAAATTGTTTGTTAATTTATAACGGGTCGCAAATTTGTAGTTACTGGTGAAGCCAAAATCATTGTAATTTTCTGCCCTAACAGCAACACCTATAAGCCACTTATCGGTAGCATCCAATTCTGCATCAACATAAGCAGCAACATTAGATCGGCCCGCGTTAACCTCATCTCCTGGCTGATAACCCGGAAAACCTTGAGAACCTGTAGCTTTATCTGGGTTATAGTTAGAATATGAATCTTTTTCTCCTGCGTAAATTTTATAGTTTTCATATCTATGCTCTAAGCCAAAAGCCAAATTCAATCCCGATGCAACAGTTGGAATTGCCTTACTCAAATTAAAGTTGACTGTATTTTGCAAAAATGAAAAACCCCCGTCATCAAAATGGGTTTTACCCGCACCAAGAGAGGCATTAAATGTTTGATCGCCATAAAAATGGAAATTGTTACGGCCTAGTGTATTGCTTAAATCCCAGTTCCAGTCTTTACCCCAGATACCTTTTACACCTGCTGCAAAAGATAAATCCTGGATTTTAGTCTGGATGATCGGATCAAAATAAGTTTCTCCATCTACAGTGGTTTGTAAAATCGGATTTCCTGCAACCCCGTCAGGAAAACGTTCAGGCCGCTCTGATAAATTTCTGGTATATGCATAAGCATCCGAAGCTTTTACATTACCACCTCCAAAAGAGTAAATGACTGTTTTTGTATTTGCAATTGGCAGCTCCATATTATACATTAAACCGCCAGAGGTTACTGATCCATCTCCTGTAGATCTCCTCACAGTATTAATAGGCAAGCCGTCTTTGGTACTTAAATCTGTATTCAGGTTTTGCCTAAATGTTTTTCCATTAGCAAAAAAGTTCCCGGAAAAATTGATAAAACCATTGTTTTTGCCTAGTGCAACACCATAATTGGCTCCTAACGAAAACGCATTCCCATCAATTGCGCCACTGTGGCGATACTGCCCAAGTTCTTTAGCATAATGGGTGTTGTTTCTTGGATCATAATAACCTGAATACCCGGTATTAACACTTAATACACCAACATCCTTTTTCAATATTAAGTTAATTACCCCTGCAATTGCATCCGATCCATATTGTGCCGATGCACCATCGCGTAAAATCTCAACACGGTCTATCGAAGATTCCGGAATTGCATTTAAATCTGTTCCTGAATTCCCTCTTCCCCTGGTTCCGAATACTGCAACAAAGGCTGTTTGGTGACGACGTTTGCCATTTACCAAAACCAATGTCTGGTCTGGCCCCAAACCTCTGAGCGTAGCCAAATCTATTTGATCTGCACCATCTGATCCACTTTGTTTGTTAAAATTAAAAGACGGTGAAGCAGCATTTAAAATTGAAGTTAAATCCATTTTTGCAGTAGGCATGTTCACCTGATTAATTTTAATCACATCAACGGGAACAGGCGTAAGAATAGAAGAGCGGCCTTTACCACGGGTTCCGACCACCACAAAATCGCCAAGATTTTGTGAACTTTCAGATAAAATAATTGTTAAAGGTCCGGCTGTTGTTACTACTTCTCTGGTTTCATATCCAATAGCACTTACAACTAAGGTTCCTTTATCAGAAACTGAAATCTGAAAATCTCCATTCTGATCGGTAACAATACCCTTTCCTGTACCTTTCTCCTTAACAGAAGCGGCCATAATTCCTTCTCCTTTCAATGTTGTGACCTTACCTTTTATAATATTTTGCGCAAAAGAGGTTATTGGGAGTAAATAAAGCCCAAGCAATAGACAAAATAGATGTTTTTTCATATTAATTTAGATAAATGTACAGGCAATATAAATATTGTAGCGATAATTTTCATATAAAAACACCTTAAAACACAAAATACATGTTAAAACTCAAAGAAAAACAACGTAAAACGAGCAAACAAGCAGATCCGATAGAAAAAAATTAAACATTTTATTACAAATAATAAATTTCAAAAATATCACATCGTTATTATTTTGTTTTTAGAAATAAACTATACGCTATTTTCAGTCATAATTTCTTTAAGTTTATATTTGTTGCTAACAAATGAATGACATAACCTTTATTTAAAAAGCATATTTTTGCTCCTATGGCAAAAATATCAATTAACCTTGCTACAGGTTCGTTTCAGAAGGAAGAAATTATAGTTGGAATAGATTTAGGCACAACCAATAGTTTGGTGGCGTTTATTAATCCAGATAAAAATCCGCAGGTAATTAACGACGCTGGCAAAGGGATATTGGTACCATCAGTGGTCTATTTTAATGGCCAAAATGAAGCGATTGTAGGTAACGAGGCGAAAGAATACTTAACTACTGATCCTTCCAACACGATTTTTTCGGTTAAAAGACTTCTTGGCCGATCTTATAAAGATGTAGCCGAACACGCCGCTATTTTTTCTTACAAAATTATCGATGACGATACCGATGCTTTGGTAAAAATCCAGGCTGGTAACCGTTTTTATACACCTATAGAATTATCTGCAGAAATTTTAAAAGAACTTAAGGCAAGAGCAGAACATGCCTTAAAAACACCAGTTAACAGGGCTGTAATCACTGTTCCGGCTTACTTTAACGACAGTCAGCGCCAGGCCACCCGTGATGCAGGAAAATTAGCGGGTTTAGATGTGATGCGCATTGTGAACGAACCTACCGCAGCAAGTTTAGCTTATGGCATTGGTTTAGATCCTTCGCAACAAAAAACGATTGCAGTTTACGACTTAGGGGGAGGAACATTCGATGTATCTATTCTACAGATTCAAAATGGAATTTTTGAGGTTTTGGCCACAAACGGAAATACGTATTTAGGTGGTGATGATTTCGATAGGGCCATTTTAAACTATTGGCTGGAGAAAAACAATCTTGATGTAATGGTAGTTGCTCAGGATAACATTTTAATGCAAACCTTACGTTTACAGGCCGAAGCTGCTAAAAAAGCGTTATCGACCCAAAATTTATATAATGAAAAGGTTGGTGAAATCTGGTGCACTTTGGATAAACAAACTTTTGAGCAATTGATTGCCGCAAAAGTGGAAGAAACCATCACAGCCTGTAAAAATGCATTGAAAGATGCTGATTTAACCGCTGCCGATATCGACAAAGTAATTTTGGTAGGAGGTTCTACCCGTACACCATATGTAAAACAGGCCGTAGAGAATTTCTTTGGTAAAAAACCACAAGATAATATCAACCCTGATGAAGTAGTAGCACTTGGTGCAGCCATCCAGGCTGATGTTTTGGCCGGAAACCGTTCTGATATCTTATTGTTGGATGTAACCCCACTTTCTTTGGGCATCGAAACCATGGGTGGTTTAATGGATGTAATTATTGCCCGTAACAGCAAAGTGCCTACTAAAGCCGGTCGCCAATACACCACTTCTATTGATGGACAGGTGAATATGAAGATTTCTGTTTACCAGGGTGAGCGCGATTTAGTTAAGGAAAACAGAAAACTTGCCGAATTCGATTTAAAAGGAATCCCTGCAATGCCCGCCGGCTTGCCAAAGGTTGATATCAACTTTTTACTCAATGCCGATGGCATTTTAACCGTGCAGGCAATTGAGTTACGTTCTGGTGTTAAACAAGAAATCGAAATCACGCCAAGTTATGGTTTGAGCGACGATACGGTAGAAAAAATGTTGATCGACAGCATTACCCACGCCAAAAGCGATGTAGAACAACGGATGCTGATTGAAGCAAGAAGCGAAGGAGAACAATTGCTTTACACAGCTGAACGTTTTATTGAAAAACATACTGAGCATTTAACAGAGACTGAGATTGCAGATACCAAAGTTCACATCGAAGCATTAAAAACAGCTTTAGCCTCACAGGAAAAAGATACCATTTTAAAGAAAGCAGATGAGTTAAACGAATTTACCCGTCCTTTTGCAGAACGTGTGATGGATGCCGCAATTTCTACTGCAATGAAAGGTAAGAAGATAGAGTAATTTCAGTTGGCAATTTTCAGTTAACAGTTGCCGATTTTAACGGTTGCGCCATCCTGAACTTGCTTCTATAGATACGTCATTCTGAACTCGTTTCAGAATCTTTCCAAGTTAAGCTGATATGACCTTATGTTCCTTATACGGTTCAAATCTGCTTAAGACCTTCATTCCGATTTTTTTCGGAAAGCAATACCAATGCTAATCGGCTCCGAAAGCCCCGCTTACCGCTTTATCCCGATGAAAAAGATCGGGATGCTCGCTATAATCGGGTTTAACTCACTAGGGCCAGCATAAAAAATTCAGGTTGCAGGGTGCATACAGAATGTTTAATATCCCTTTTTTCTTACCATACATCAAAAAGCATTACACCTTTATCCATTAACTTTGTTAAAATTATTTAGCACTATGGAATTAGGTATCGGAATGTTTGGCGATTTGCAGATCAATGCAAAAGGTGAAATTCAACCCGCCCAGCAAAGACTTCAGGAAATTATAGCAGAAATAAAACTAATGGACGAAGTTGGTTTAGATTTTTATGGCATTGGCGAACACCATCGCCCTGATTATGCCGTATCGAGTCCTGAAATTATACTGGCCGCTGCAGCCACAGTAACTAAAAACATTAAATTAAGTAGTGCAGTTTCAGTGTTAAGTTCATCTGACCCCGTTAAACTGTATCAAAACTTTGCAACGATAGATTTAATTTCAAATGGAAGAGCCGAATTAATGGCTGGTCGTGGCAGCTTTATCGAATCGTTTCCCTTGTTTGGTTATAACCTACAAGATTACGACGAACTTTATGAAGAGAAATTAGAATTACTCCTTAAAATAAATAGAGAACCCAAAATTAACTGGAAAGGTAAATTCAGACCAGAACTGAATAATCAGGAAGTTTTGCCCAGGGCGGTAAACAATAATTTAAAAATTTGGGTAGCTGTTGGAGGAACACCAGAATCAGTAGAGCGTGCGGGGAGATTAGGCCTACCGGTGATGTTTGCCATTATCGGAGGTCAGCCTATACAGTTTAAACCACTTTTTGAATATTACAAAAAAGTGTACCAGGCCTATGGCCATGATATGAACAAGTTCGAAGTAGGCGTTCATATGCATTCCTTATTTGGCGAAAACAGTAAGGAAGTTGCAGATTATTATTACCCGCTTTATTCTGCCCAGATGAACAGGATTGGTAAATCACGCGGTTGGGCACCTTATCAACGTAACCAGTTCGACGCTGGCCGAAGCAATAGCGGAGCCTTAATTATTGGCGATGTAAACGAATCGGTAGAGAAGATTTTAGCCATGGAAGAAACATTTGGCTTAACTCGTTTTTCAGCACACATGGATGTAGGCGGACCGTCTCATGCCGCAATGATGAAATCAATAGAACTCTTCGGGAATCAGATTGCGCCCGCCGTTAGAAAAGCCCTGCAGAAATAAATGAGACCAGATGATCTTTAGCATTGGCATAAAACTTGAAATAGAAAAGTTATGCATTGTTTAAGGTTTAGCTTTAAGTCTAAACTGATTGAATTAATATATCTATAAATTGTTTTTTTAACTCTTAAAATTAAGATGATCAGATGAGTTTATTAAAAAAGTTATTTGGTTCAAACGCTCCTAAAAGGGAAAAACCAGAAGTGCTCATGGAACTGAGAAGTCCAGCTTGTCCGATTACCGCTATTGTGGAGCAGGATAATCAGGTTGCTTATTTTTATTTGTGGGGTGATGAAGATTCCGATTTCGGAGTTAAAGCCTGCTGGATCAGAAATCTGGATGAAGCCCCGATAAATGCAGATTTAAAACAAATGGAAGAAGGGATCCCGCCAATGTTAATCAAAGCATATTGCAGGTTCCCTGAAGGACAAATACCTCTGCAAACAGATGATTTAGAAATTGTCTGGTTTGAGGAAGGTGATGGTGCTGCTTTAATAGAAAAGGGAGAAGTTATTGCCATCATTCCATCCTGGGCTGGTATGAATGGTTTCTCGGGTTATGCCAGAGACTGCGTCGGCGAAGGAGAATATTGCTGGGAACTTAAATCTTCTAATATTTTGTTAGAAAGGGTTAGAAAAGCAAAAAAATATTGGCAATTGTGGGATCTGGAAGTTAATCCATTTCAGATGATTCAACCTCAGTTGCTCCAGCAATATGAAGATAATTTAGGTAAAAGTGATCAATATTTTGCAATAGATGGAAACGAATGGCCGCCAAGAGGCTTATTTTTGAAGAAAGGAGAGATTAGGGATGTATTTGTGACTGTCGGACTATCGTTACTACCCATGCCAGTGGCTGAAATGTATAGCGAAGACCCTAATGAGGTAAACAGAATAGAATTGGGCTTGCTCTTAAATGCAGGTTTGTCTCAGGCAGAACTTAACCTTATTGGCAGTTGGATCAGCGGGCAGGCAGGCATTCCATGGAAGAGAATTTCCTGGCTTGGGAACGGCCACACCGTTACTTTTAATATTCTTGAACGCACAAAAATGACTTCGGTAGTACTGGTGAAACATTTGAATCACTTACCTGATATACAGCTTGAAAATTACCGTGATAGTCAGGTAAATATATTATGGATGGTGCCCATTACTGAAAAGGAAAGAAAATATATTACAGATCATGGATTTGAGCCCTTCAGTGAAAAGTTAAATAAAATCGGATCAGAAATTTTCAATATCGACCGGGATGAAATTAACTTAAGTTAATCAGGACAAATAATAAATATTTTTTTATCTTAGGATATGAAAAGATTAACGATTTTAACCGCGTTAATCATCCCTATATTTCTTTGTACCTCCTGGGGCTTCTTTGCGCATCAAAGGATAAACAATCTTGCTGTTTTCACTTTGCCTTCTGACATGATCGGTTTCTATAAAAAGAATATCAAATACATTACCGAACATGCTGTTGACCCGGATAAACGGAGGTATGCTGACACCCTTGAAGCGCCACGACATTACCTGGATGTGGAAAATTATGAGAAAGATATTGATAGCATTCCTAAAAAATGGGATGATGCCCTGGCTAAATATGGATTGAAAAAGCTGAACACCGACGGTATTATTCCCTGGCAAATACAGCGTAGCTATTTTAGTTTGGTTAAAGCCTTTAAAATGCACGATTCAGTAAAAATCTTAAAATATTCTGCAGATCTGGGCCATTATATTGGCGATGCACACGTTCCTTTACACACTACAGCCAACCATAACGGGCAACTCACCAATCAGGTTGGCATCCACGCTTTTTGGGAAAGCCGTTTGCCAGAACTGTTTTCTACAAATTACAATTTTGTTGTAGGACAAGCAGATTATATCGAAAACCCATTGCAAGAAATCTGGAAAGTGCTTAAACATACCCATAGTTTGGTTGATACCGTTCTAAGTTTTGAAGCAGAATTAAATACATCATTTCCTTCCGGGCAAAAGTATAGTTTTTCAGAACGGAACAATGCCGTGCTCAAACAATACTCCAGAGAATATTCAAAGGCTTATCACGATAAGATGAACAATATGGTCGAAAAGCAGATGCGTGCTGCCATATTAACCACAGGTTCGTTCTGGTATTCTGCCTGGGTAGATGCCGGACAGCCAGTGCTTAAAAACCTGGTTAAAACCGAAATATTGCCAGATGAACAAAAAGAAGAAAAAGAAACCGAAAAGAAATACCAAAATGGCAAACTTATCGGCCGGGAACTTTAGTTAAGATTTAGGATCTTCTCCTTCAATAATTTTTTCAACCTTTTTAGGCTCTAATCGGCTTCTAACGGCAGCCCAAATAGCAGGCACAAAAGTAACTACAGCAATAAAAATGATAACAAGTTCGAAGTTATTTTTGATTACCGGAATCTGACCTAACAGGTAACCACCAATTAATAAAGCGAAAATCCAGGTAACACCACCAATAATATTATAATAGGTAAAACGACCAAAAGGCATTTTAGCTATACCAGCAACAAAAGGAGCAATTGTCCGGAAAATCGGCAAGAACCGGCTCAACATAATGGCTTTACCACCATGTTTTTCGAAAAATTCATGCGATTGATGATAATATTTAAGTTTTAAGATTTTGTTTTTTTCTTTAAATACCCCGGCGCCCAAAACGCTTCCCAATTTATAGTTAACTGTATTTCCTAAAATCGCTGCTACAATTAATATAAGGAGCATAATCCAGATATTCAAACCGGTTTCATGTTCTCCTGCAATTAATGCACCCATCGCAAAAAGCAACGAATCGCCAGGAAGGAATGGTGTAACCACAAAACCTGTTTCAGCAAAAATGATCAGGAATAAAATAAGGTAGGTCCAGGTACGATATTCATTAACAATTTCGGCTAAATGAACGTCAATGTGTAGAATAAAATCTAAAAGCTGATGTAGTAATTCCAATTTATCTGATTTTGGACAAAAGTATGAATAGTAAAGGGATTAATGCTTAAAATAGCAAATAATAATTAGTTAGATGAGATGATCCGATTTTTAAGCTCACCTTTTTTGTCACCATCAAACAAGATCAGGTAAACTCTTCCATTATTAATCGTAAGAGAATCTAAACGTGTTACCACAGGTGGTGGATTTGTTGCTGTAGGGCTAGATAATTTAAATGCATATTTCATGATGTTATTGACTTTTACTTTAAAAGTCTTAGTCTCACCATAACCAAGTAAAGATTCAATTGGGTTAGCTGTATTTGTACTATCTGTAATCACAACTTTAGATCCAAGTGTGTAACCCAGGTTTAAAAAAGTTAACTTAGCAGAGTCCAGGTCTGGTTTTACATCATCGGTATAAACTTTCAATTTTGCAGGACCGTCAGTTTTTTCTTTATAATAAAAAACAGAATAATTCTGTCCAATTTTAAATTCCTGATTCGCCAAAGAAGTAACATCTACACCTGTACCTATGTTTTTGCTTGTGATGTTAAAAACAGAATCGCCAGCTATAACAACATAACTTGTATTTGTATTATAAGCTACCGAGGTTCCAATCTGTATTCCATTTAAATAAAAATTTTGAGTGGTATCGGTAGAAGCCGCTTGAAAAAAACGGATTTTCGCATCTCCTTTGATGAAATTATCGTTTTTGATACAAGAGCTGATTAAAAAAGCGCATGCAAAAAGAAGGAATATTTTGGAAAACAATACTGTATTTTTCATATAAAATTGCCAATGCTAATAAAACGTAAAGATAGCAGAAAGCATATTAAACTTTTAAATTAATTATCGGTAATGATATGTGCCGTTAATGTTGCAGCGGTAGTACCACTAAACCAGATTGTATAAATTTTACCACCTACAAAGTTTGTGCTTTCAATCGTTTTAATGCTACCGGAACCTACCACTGAATATCTTAAATTTACGCTGGTATCTACCGTAAAATAATTCGATGCTTCTTTAAAAGCCAATCCGTTAACAAATTGTGTGCCTCCCTGCACCATAACGTTTATCCCTGTTGCAAAAGTGGGTGTAAGGTTAATTAGTTTAATTTTCGCCCTTGCTGATTCTGTATTGCTCAGATTATCTTCATAATTCACAATTTCCAGTTCGCCTTTTTTATTGGTAACCAAAAAAGTAGTGTAGGTAATAGATGGCGTAAAGTTTAATGAAGTATCTGTACTCGCATTATTTGTTCCGGTGTAAGAAACACTTCTGCTGCCTGAAGGTATTTTTACATATTCGCTCGTTTCGCCAAATGCTAAAGCTGAAGTGGTTAGTTTCTCATTATCTAAATAAAAATCCTGATGATCCCCGGCCAGCGAAGCATTAACCATTTTTAACTTGGCCTGGCCATTAACTACTTCTCCTGGATTATTCTTTTTACAGGATGACAGACCTGTACTGCATAAGGCCACGAGCAAAAGTAGTAATTTCGGGAGATTGTTATAGATTTTCATTAGTTTGTGTTAATTGATTGGTTGGTTAAAACAAAAATGGCTCGGTCAAAAACCAAGCCACTTTCTCATCAAAACTAATGAATTAGTTTTTTAATAACTATTGTTTAGCATCACAGGCATCACCAACATTAAAACATCTTCATTTTCGTCATTGGTTTGCGGAATTAAAAGTCCTGCTCTATTTGGTGTAGAAAGTTCTAAAGTAACTTCATCACCACTTAAATTACTTAACATTTCGATTAAAAAGCGTGCATTGAAGCCAATTTCAAGGTCTTCACCATCATATTGGCAACTTAAACGCTCATGTGCCTCGTTAGCAAAATCCAAATCTTCAGAAGAGATATTTAATTCACTTCCACTAATTTTCAATCTTACCTGATGCGTTGTTTTATTGGCAAAAATTACCACCCTGCGAAGGGTGTTTAAAAACAAACTTCTATCGATAATTAGCTTGTTAGGATTATTGGTTGGAATTACCGCCTCATAATCAGGATAGCGCTCGTCTATTAAACGACACACTAAGTTGATATTTTCGAACTTAAAGAAAGCGCTCGTTGCATTATAATCTACTGATACATTAATATCTGTTGAAGGTAAAGCAGCTTTTAAAAGTGTTAAGGCTTTTTTCGGAAGAATAAATGAGGTTGCTTTATCTGCTTTGCTATCCATACGGCGATATCTCACCAATTTATGGGCATCGGTAGCTACAAAGGTAATGTGCTGAGGAGATAACTGACAAAATACACCTGTCATAGCCGGGCGCAACTCATCATTACTTACCGCGAAAATAGTTTTTGTTATGGCTTCGGTTAAAACTGATGCCGGTAAATTTACAGAAGAAGCATTTTCTACTACAGGAATCTTCGGAAAATCATCTCCATTTTCACCACTCAATTTATATTTACCATCTCCGGCGCTGATCTCGATCGCAAAAGTACTATCATCGATATTGAAAGCGATCGGTTGATCTGGTAATGTTTTAAGCGTATCTAATAAAATTTTAGATGGAACAGCCACTTTACCTTCTTCCTTTGATTCTACAGCCAAAGCAGTTGTCATGCTGGTTTGCAGATCGGTAGCAGAGATAGTTAAGTTTCCATCTTTAATTTCGAAGAGAAAATTTTCTAATATAGGCAAAACCGTACTGCTGCTTGATGCACCATTTACGGTTTGTAAGTGTTTTAATAGAGTTGATGTGGATACAATAAATCTCATGATGTTATTTAGTCTTCTTCAAAAATATAAAAATTATTTAGCGTACTTGTATTTGCGGTAATAATGTTGAAAAATCGCAAAGAATATTAACAATAGCAAGGGCGCCACCACATTTATAAATTGCCACTTTGTTTTTTCGAGCTTAATTTTGGCTTTATCCAACAATCTGATCTTTACTTCTTTATTCCTTAGAGCAATTAAGTTATCATTATCTGTAAAATAATCGACAATGTTGAGCAATAACGCCTTGTTGCCAAAAGTACGTTGCGAATAACGATCGAAACCTAATGGAAAGGGCGTTCCGTTTTGCGCTGATACCTGGTTTTTAAAAATATCCCCATCTCCCATCACGATCATTTTAGCCGGTTTACTGGTGCTTTGTAAGGTATAAGGCTGCGTAATGGAAGCTGGTAAGGGGCGCCCGGCAAAAACCGACGGAAATTGACCTTCCAGCATCAAACCAACATGTTGCGATTTACTTTGGAAAGAACGCGGATCTAACTGTTCGCTTACCATTTGCAAGCTAAACAATTTTGGCACATTATATACTTTGTTATAAGGAGAGGTATTTAAGATGTACGATTTGTTCACACCTTTAACCCCGATAGTATCTACCGTGCTGGGAAATTCAGATTTTACACCATCCAGCTTTTTCACTACACTTTCAGCCGTGTCAGGCAATAAAACAGGGTAATAAATCCAGGGCAATAGTTGCATCTGGTTCTGTCCGCCTACAACTCCTGTTGAAACCGGAATTTCGGCACTGTTCGCCGGATCAGCAATGATATTATAATTAATCCTTGCACCATACATAAAAAGCATATCATCCAGGTTCAGATTACTATTAACAGCTATCTGTCCGCTTTTCCCACGTAAACTATCCAATTCGGCATTTACCTGGTCGATACTCCAAAGTACCCTCCCGCCATTCATTACAAAATAGTTGATTTTGTATTTCTCAGCTTCTGTAAAGGGTTTCCTGGGCTTGGCAATAATGAGCATTTTCAATTTATCAAGCCCTGCCTTATCAATACTATTTAAATCAATACGGCCAACCAAATAACTATTGGATAGGGTGTGAATGGCATCTGCCAGTTGCAAATCAGAAAGTTCGCCATTTGATTCCGAGAAGCCAATCCTTGGATTATCACCCGAAAGCACCTTCTTTAAACTTGAAGTAAAGATATACTCCAGATTTTCAATGGCGCGGTTGATATTGTCTTCGTAATTCCCACGGGTATCTAAATTCTGAAAAAGTTTAATGGGGAATTCCTTACCCTCACTTTCCATCATGGCCATCGGAAATACGAGTTTCTGCGTTAACCCACTTTCTGTTTTAACACTTAAATTGGTCGCTTCAATTCCTCTTTCGTACAAATTATTGATCACTGTATCCTGATCAGCCTGATTAAGCCCTGCTATGGGGTCGACAAAAACCACTTTAACTTCCGTTTTAGCATAAGCTTTATAATCAGATAAAATATCCGACACGGCAGCTTGCAGACGTTTAAATGCAGGTGGCAACTCTCCAGCTAAAAATACAGTAATCATTACCGGTTTTTCATTTTTCTGCAGTAAAGTTTTTGTTTTTTCGCTCAGTGTAAAACGTTTATCGGCTGTAAAATCAAAACGATAGAAAACGTACTGACCTAAAATATTTATAATAACCAGTGTAGTTATTAAGATAATTAAATTAATCCATTTATTCTTCAGCTTCATTATCGTTTACCTCCTATTATTAATTTGGTGAACAATAAAAAAAGTACTGAAAAGGAAATAAAGTAGATCAGATCTCTGGTGTCTAAAACACCACGGCTTATCGAAGTATAATGTTGATTAATGCCTAAGTTGCGAATGATATTCTCCATACTTTGAAATGCGGCAATCTGACTGCTATAATCGAATCCTAAAAAAGCAAATGCACATAAGGCCGCGCTGATGACAAATGCAATAACCTGATTTTTAGTTAATGCAGAGGAGAAAATACCAATTGCTGTAAAGGCTGCACCCAATAAAAATAAACCGATATAGGAGCCAATAACCGATCCCGAATCGATATTTCCTTCAGGAAAACCCAATTTTGAGATGCTATAATAATAGATTAAGGTTGGGATTAAGGCAAATAATACTAAAACCAGGCTCGCTAAATATTTTGCCACAATAATCTGCCAGATTTGGATGGGCCGGGTAATTAAAAGTTCGAAGGTTCCCTCTTTCCTTTCTTCGGCAAAAGAGCGCATCGTAATGGCGGGAATGAGAAACATGAAAAGATAAGGTACCAAACTGAAAAAACCATCAAGCTCGGCATAACCATAATCAAGCACTGAGGTATCAGGAAAAAACCAAAGCAACAGGCCAGAAACCAACAGAAAAATGCCAATGGTAATGTATGCTACCATCGAACTTAAGAAACTGAATAACTCGCGTTTAAAAACTGCGTACATCTGCTATTAAAACGCCGAAGTTAACCATTTATTCCTGCAAATTTAAAAGGAATTGATTAAATGAATGTATTATCAAATCAGCAATATTTAAATTTAAAAAGAGGCCGCATCATATATTTCGAATTGTCATGCTGAGGGTTAATTAATTGTTTAAAATCAATATGAATGACGTACAATTGTTTTCTCTTGTCCTACGGCGCAGTCTTGCCTCGGCTCACCGCCGCCGAAGGGCTCTTTCTTTTTGGCATCAAAAAGAAACAAAAACTGCCGGCTGAAAATTTTTCTTTTGAAGCTAGTATGTTGGCTTAGGCAGTGCAGCCCGAAAAATTTGTTAGGCCGGGTTTAAGTAGAACGGGGATACAGTACTTTGGCCTAGTTGGATGGAAATGCGAAAGAATTTAAAGTACTGATTAGTAAATATTTGCAAAATAACATCAATGGTAGCCTGTCGAAGGACTTAGTTAAATAACTTTTATGTGTTTCGACAGGCTCAACATGACAAAATCTGAGGAGATATTGTCTTATGATACAACCTCTTCTTTATTTCTCGGTTTGGTTTAGAAAGAAAAACCTACCCCCACTGAGAAAACTTTATTTTTAAAGGTAATCTCATCTGAGATATCTGTATCTGCTATACTGCTTAGCCCTAATCCGTAACCAGCATGAATATTAAAGCCATTGTTTAATTGGTAACCTGCCAGAAAATTTAAGCCAAAATCGGTACGTTTAAATTCAGAATCATTTTCACCAAATTTAATGTCCTCTTTCATTGATCCATACTTGCCATTTGCACTTAACGCATAAGCAAAATAAGGGCCGGCGCCAACAAATATTTTACCCGAACCGTTCAATTCAAAATTAGCCAATATATTTACTGGCAATTCGAGGTAATTAAAGTTTAAGGTAACTTTCTCTGTGCTTCCAAAATCGCTATCTTCAAAAGCGAAGCTGTCACTATTAAATTTTGTTCCTTTGCTGATAAAGGTTAAACCAGGTTGGATTGAAATTACATCCGATACCGCAAATTCTGCTGTACCGCCAACATAAAATGAAGTTTTGGCATCAAAACTTACCGAGGTGCTGCCAGATGAGATGGTCATGTTTGGAAAAGCCACACCTGCTTTTACGCCAAAAGTTACCGGTTTTTCTGTCTGAGCTGAAGCTGCAAAGCCTAAGCCAGCAACTGTTAATAAAGATAATACTAATCTTTTCATAATTTTGAGAGTTGTTATAAAAATTGTTTTTTATTTTCCGTGCTTTTGCCTGTTTTGGCAAAAACAGTACAATGATAAACAAACTAACTTGATAGTTAAAATTATTTTGTAAACGATGAAACCTTAAATAGCTGATAAACAACAAAGCCCCCAATTTCTTGGAGGCTTTGAAATAATTATGTTGTTTGACTACAAACCAAATGCAAATGCTGCACGCAAACCGATAAAGCCAGTAGAACTGCCATTACCTGACCAGTTTTCGTAGCGTAAACCGAAATCTAAACTAGATTTATCAGCTACCGAGAAAGATGCGCCTAAAGTTGGTGCAACAGCAAACAAAGTACTACCGCCAGTTTCAGTGCTAAT
Source organism: Pedobacter alluvionis (assembly GCF_003664035.1). Classification (GTDB taxonomy): domain Bacteria; phylum Bacteroidota; class Bacteroidia; order Sphingobacteriales; family Sphingobacteriaceae; genus Pedobacter; species Pedobacter alluvionis. The sequence continues at coordinate 737,861 of NZ_RCCK01000010.1, read as the reverse complement.
TGCAGCACCTAATTCACCAGCACCATAAAAATTACCACCAAAATAGTATTTAGCACCAGCTTTTAATGGAACCACACCTGTACTTGTTGGAAGTCCTAATGCTTTAAAAACGTCTTTAGTGTCGCCTGTAAGCATTAATGATAAATAACCAGCAGAGCCAGTTAAACTTAAAGATTTGGCTACCGGATGCTCATACTGTAGTGAACCACCTACGATTAAGGTGTTAGAATTTTTTTCAGTTGGCAAACCAAACTCAGCACCAATGCTTAATTTTTGAACCGCGCCTTCTGTTTGAGCTGAAGCCGCAAAACCTAAGCCTGCAACCATTAATAAAGATAGTAATACTTTTTTCATTGTTTTTTAAATTATTGTTCTTTAATTATTTTGTGTTTTTAGACAAGCATGATGCCAAAAACGTTACAAACAAAACAAAAAATAGTAAGCACCAACTATAAGATATTGATTATCTGAATGTTAAATTAAAAACATTTATTCCAAAAAGTTGTATTAAGTTATAAGGAAATGGAAAAATGTAGGGTTTTAACGAAAATAAGTCAAACAATTGCCTGCAATAATTGTTTCACAGCCCAAATAAATAGGCAAACCTAATTCCCACAAATCCTTTACTATCGGATTTGTTTAAGCCGGCAATATTGTTTCTACCTGTCCATGCCTCATAGCGGATCCCTAAATCGAGTTTATTTCCTCCTGAAAGTTTGAATTGATTACCAATACCAGGCGACCAGGCAAATAAGGTTCTCTGATCTTTATTTAAAGGTAGTGCTGCTCCCAGCTGACCTTCCGCATAAAAGCTTTCACTCAATTGGTATTTCAGTCCGGCTTTTACAGGGATATAGGTTAAATCCTGCACATTGAAAAGTTGGTTACTTCGTCCAAAAAAATTCATAAAACCTGCATTTAAAGTTATGGCAAAACTTTCTGCAACCGGAAGATCAGCTTTTACTGATGCACCCAATCCAATTCCTGAAAGGTTAGAAAAATTACCTGATGGTAAACCGATTTCGGCCGCAACGCCAATGCCCGGGCTATTTTGAGCTTTTAAAAGTACCGGACTTGAAAGCAAAAAGGCAATAAACGTAATTTTGATTTTTATGCTATGCATGAATTTAAGCAGTAAGTTTTCTAAAAATATCTTCTAATGATTGTTGCTGATGTGCTTTTTTAAGTCCCTCTAGTGAATCGCTTGCTACAATTTTACCTTTGTTAATAATGATAATGTCATCACAAATGGCTTCAACTTCTTGCATAATGTGGGTAGAGATAACCACCGTTTTAGCTTTGCCCAGTGTTTTGATCAGTTGCCTGATGTCGACCAGTTGGTTTGGGTCTAAACCAGAAGTGGGCTCATCTAAAATTAAAACCTCCGGATTATGAATAATCGCCTGGGCCAGGCCAACCCTTTGGCGATATCCTTTCGATAACATCCCAATTTTTTTATGCTGTTCTGGTGTTAAGCCTACCAATTTGATGACTTCGTCAATCCTCGCCGATAAATTGGCAAGTTTATACGTTTGACCAACAAAGTTTAAAAATTCCTTTACATACATATCGGTATAAAGTGGCGTATTTTCAGGAAGGTAACCAATATGCTTTTTAGCTTCAATGCCATCAGAAAGAATGCTTTTACCAGAAATTTCAGCCTCGCCAGATGTAGGCGACAAATAACCAGTAAGCATACGCATAGTGGTAGATTTACCAGCTCCATTAGGCCCCAGAAAACCCAAAATACGACCTGGTCTAGCCTCAAAACTGATGGAGTCGACCGCTTTTTGATTATCGTAATGTTTAGAAAGATTTTTAACTGAAATACTCATTTTGTGTTTTTTACCACTGATTTACACAGATCAACACAGATTTAATAATTGGTTAAACCGATCTGTGTGCATCCTTTCCCATCTTTGGCTAATTAATATGCGGTGAACTTAATTTTTTGTTATACCTAAATTTATCCAACTCATCTGATGCCTGTTGTAAATTATCACCCGATAAAATATCTGCACCGTTGTTAACCAAATGATAATAAACATTTTTTACCGGACTGGCAATGGCACTTTTATCAATATTGCCCATTGTGCCTAAAATAGTGGTAATACCTTTATTATGTAAGTATTCGTATAATTCTTTATCTGGAGCAGAAACACCAACAAAAGCTACAATCCGGTTATTTGGGATACCAATATTATTTAAGCGTTTTAATTCGGCTTTCTTTTGAACAGATGCAGAAATCATTAAATCAGGCGCCAAATGATGCACTTCTTTTGCCTGATCTGCGGTATAGGTAATGATAATTGAATTACTTTCTACTTTATATTGCCTTACTTTTTCAATCACCTTTGCATAAGAAACGCCTTTTTTCAAATCGATGGTTAACAAAACTTTTCCCTTGCTCCAGCTCAGCACGCTATCCAAAGTGGGGATTTTAAATTTTGTTTCTTTGCCTTCCTCATCTTTCAGGTTAAAGGCTTTCAATTCCTCGTAAGTATAATTGCCAATTGGCCCTTTCCCTGTAGAAGTCCGATCGAGCCGATCATCGTGCATAATCACCATTACAGAATCTTTACTGTAAGCAATATCAAATTCGATTATTACCGGATTATAAGTAGTAGCATTATCGAATGTTTCGATACAATTTTCAGGAAAACCAGGCATTGGACCTCCGCGATGAGCACTGATTAATGGAAAACGGTTTTCTGGCGACCATTTTAAGAATTGATGTAATTCCGCAGGTGTATTAAATTTAATATAGTGGTGTTTTTTTTCTTCTGGTTTGTATGAGATAAAAACTGCAACAATAACCAAAAATAGCAAATGATGGAATTTCATGCTTCAAAAGTAGGAAAAAATGGAAGATGGAAGCGTTAAAATAGAATGTTAAATCTGAAACGGATAAGCTCTGCTATTGCTTTCCTCAATCTTTTGAACCACATAAGAGATTTAAGAACATATAAGCTGACTGATCATATACCTGATTCCTTTCATAAAGGATGCTGAAATAAATTCAGCATGACGATAGCATCGGTTTTGTGTTTATAAAAACTTCAGTCTTATATCTTTAAACCCTCTGCCGCACCTTAACACCTTAGTTACCTAAGGACACTTGAGTTAAATGCCAACATTTTCAAATTTATAGCCCATTTTAGCTTGATCAAAAACCTTAAGCCTTATACCTTCCCCCCTCTGACTCACCTGACCACCTGAGCCACCTAAGTGCATCTAAGTTTTATGGTAGACCATAATTTCACTGTTCCTTTAACGCTGATCAAAAACCTTTTACCTTTTACCTCTTACCTTTTACCTTATTTATTATCTTTGCTGCATTATGGCTCAAAAGAATAACGACGAACAATTTAAAAATGTAATATCACACGCTAAAGAATACGGTTTTGTATTCCAGAGCAGCGAAATATATGATGGCTTAAGTGCTGTTTACGATTATGGCCAATTGGGTGCCGAGTTAAAAAACAATATTAAAACCTACTGGTGGAAAGCCATGGTACAGATGCACGAAAACATTGTGGGGATCGACTCTGCAATTTTTATGCACCCAAAGGTTTGGAAAGCAAGCGGACACGTTGATGGTTTTAACGACCCGATGATTGACAACAAGGATTCGAAAAAACGTTACCGTGCCGATCAGTTATTAGAGAATAAAATTGACGAATTATATTCGGAATTAGCCAGTTTCAGTGCAGAAAACAAAGCTAAATTTGAGGAGTTTCAACAAGAGATATTGGGTTTAAGTGATGAAGGGCAAGCCGCCTGGATTCCAAGTTTTAAAGATGAGGCGACCATTTTAGACAATGCAAAATATCCATTTGTTGATGAGGCAAGCTGGAGATTTGTAAAAAAAGGTTTAGCACTTGAAGTAGAAATGAACCTTGCGCTTAAATCTGAAAACTTAGCACAGCTAAAAGATTTAATTGTTGATTATAAAGTAATCTGCCCGATTTCTAAAACTTCTAACTGGACAGATGTACGTCAGTTTAACCTGATGTTTAGCACACAGTTTGGAGCCATGGCTGAGGGCAGTGATGAAGTTTATCTTCGTCCGGAGACCGCTCAGGGTATTTTTGTTAACTTTCTGAACGTTCAAAAATCAGGAAGGATGAAAATTCCTTTCGGTATTGCACAGATTGGTAAAGCTTTCAGAAATGAGGTAATTGCCCGTCAGTTTATTATGCGTATGCGTGAGTTTGAGCAAATGGAAATGCAGTTTTTTGTTCGCCCGGGTGAAGACACAAAATGGTTCGAATACTGGAAAGAAGCACGTTTAAAATGGCATAAAGCTTTAGGAACCAATCCTGAGAAATACCGTTACCACGACCACGTGAAACTGGCACATTATGCCAATGCAGCAACGGATATCGAATTCGAATTCCCTTTCGGATTTAAAGAGGTTGAAGGAATCCACAGCCGTACCGATTTCGATTTAAAGCAACACCAGGAGTTTTCTGGTAAGAAAATGCAGTATTTTGATAACGATTTAAATGAAGATGGTAAACCTTATGGCAATTACATTCCTTATGTAATCGAAACCTCGATCGGTTTAGACCGCATGTTCCTGTTAACCATGATTAATGCTTTTGAAGAGCAGGATTTAAGCACCGAAGATAAACAGGATAGCCGTACTTTATTGCGCCTACACCCTGCCTTGGCACCATACAAAGTAGCCATTTTCCCATTGACCAAAAAAGATGGTTTACCGGAAAAAGCACGCGAAATTATGGATGATTTGAAATTCGACTTCAACTGTATTTACGAAGAAAAAGATGCGATTGGTAAACGTTACCGCCGTCAGGATGCAGTGGGTACACCATTCTGTATCACTGTTGACCACCAGAGTTTAGAGGATAATACGGTTACGATCCGCCACCGCGATAGCATGGAGCAGGAACGTGTAGCCATTGCCGATTTAAGAAACATCATAGGATCAGCGGTGAGTTGGAAGGCATTGTTGGCATAAAGTATAATCCGTCATCTCGAGCGGAGAGCAACGAAGCCGAGAGATCTGCCTCGAGATAGATCTCTCCATTCCGCGATGCTTCAGTCGAGATGACGACCGTTTCATCAAGTCGCAGGCTTAAACCCTGCGACTTTTTTGTATCAAAGCTGAATTCAGCATAGCATTATCATAAACTTTATACCGAATCAACCGCTAAGATAGCTGCCGGAAATTATGCGATAGATCAATTTAATAGATTCAGAAGCAGATAATCGTTCTGGTATTACTTAGGATCAGAAAATGCGTTAAAAAGCTGCATACATTTTCATTAGCGCTAACTAAATTCTTTATCTTAGCATATTAATTAACCCAATAAATTAACGCTCGTGAAATTACCGCTTTTGGCACTTCTATGCCTTTTAATTACATCTTCCTGCAAAAAAGAAATTGATTATCATCAGAAATGGGAATTGTCAACCATGAGTGCTAAAGTTGATGGTGTTTTGGTGCAATGTACATTAGCTACTGCCCAGGTTAATGATGAAGATGGACAAATAAGTGTCCGAATCTCGGGTAAAAAAGAAATTAATACTGTCTTTAGTTTAATAATCAGCGATTTTAAAGGTGCTGGCACCTATAATTTATCGGATAATAACAAGGCGATTTACCTTTTGGATACATCCGGATCATCAGATTACATAGGCAATACATCAGGAGCAATAAAGATAACCAGTTACCTGGCTAAACAGTATATTAAAGGTACTTTTGAGTTTAAGGGAGAAAACATCCTGACTTCAACAAGTAAAACCATTAGCGAGGGGCAATTTATGATCAGTTTGGTTACTGTTAAACTGCCAGAAAACCAATAACAGCACTAATAATTTAAGTGCAAAGGGAGATGGTACCACAATTGGTTTTACCGGTGAAGCAATATCAATCAACACTCCAATTATTGGAAATTTACTTACGATTGCAACTATAAATGGTGATAAACAAATGATTCTTTCAGTAACAGATTATAAAGGCATTGGCACATACGATCTCGTAACCGAGGGAATTGGAGCTTATATGAAGGACCAAAACCTACAGGCTCATTTACGTCTACAAGTGGTACTTTGGTGATTACAAGTGAAGCTGGGGATAAATTAAAAGGAACATTTGCATTTAAAGCACCAAATGAAAATACCACGATTAATACATCAGTAACGGTTACAGATGGTACTTTTGATCTACCCTTTAGCAAAAAATAAGTATTAACTTTTAAAATCTAAAGCAGTTGCTCTAAAAATCAATGGTTTTTACTTTTAATAATCCTTCGGTCACAAATAACTTTTAGATTTCATATTCATTTATCCGGATATTATATTTGTTTAAACAGCAATTTCTTTAATATGAAAATTCCACAGAAGTTTTTTGCCCGTCGACATGAAATTGCGGCAGATTATTTAAAAGAATTAGATAAACACCTTGACGACATCATATCTGGCCGTGCTACAGAAATGTTTGAAGTAAGAGATTTTGCCGATTTAATCCATGTACACCCTACTCATTTAAGTAACACGATTAAGGCTGCTACCGGACATTCGCCATGTTTCTTTTTCGAAGAGCGTTTAATGGAAATTTCGAAATCGATGTTGCAGAATGTAAGTATGCCTATTGCTGAAATTGCAAGGACACTAACTTATGACCCATCTAACTTTACCAAGTTTTTTAAACACTTCGCTGGCCAAACACCAAAACAATATCGGGAGGCTTATTTCGAGTCTTTAGCTACCAATAAGGAAATTGTCACCATATAAAACTTAAACAGTCACCATTTTTACTTAAGCTGTCACCATTTTTACAGCCAATTTCCATCTAATTTTGTTTAACAAATAAAAAGAAAATGGAAACACAAAATAAAATTGCCCTGGTAACCGGTGGTAGCCGTGGACTGGGAAAAAACGCAGCATTAAAAATTGCCGCAAAAGGAATTAGTGTAATTGTTACTTATCAATCGAAAAAAGAGGAAGCAGAAGATACAGTTAACGAAATAAAAGCGCTCGGTGTACCAGCAGCAGCAATACAGTTAAATGTTGGCGATTCTAAAACTTTTGATGCCTTTTTTACAGAAGTTAAAACCGTACTAAAATCTGTTTTTAATGCAGAAAAATTCGACTTCCTGATCAACAATGCCGGGATTGGGATCCATGCTTCATTTGCTGATACTACGGAGGAACAATTTGATGCCCTGGTTAATATCCATTACAAGGGGGCTTTCTTTTTAACCCAGAAAGCCTTGCCATTATTAAATGATGGTAGTGGAATCATTAATGTTTCATCCGGACTGGCACGTTTTGCAACCCCAGGTTATGCGGCCTATGCTTCAATGAAAGGTGCCATGGAAACCTTAACAAAATACCAGGCAAAAGAATTGGGTGCAAGAGGAATCAGATCGAACATTATTGCTCCAGGTGCTATAGAAACCGATTTTGGCGGTGGCGTGGTACGAGATAACGACCAGCTTAACGCCGGAATAGCTGCTAATACTGCTTTAGGCCGAGTGGGCTTACCAGACGATATTGGCGGTGTAGTAGCATTTTTATGTACCGAAGATGCAAGATGGATTAATGCACAGCGCATTGAAGCATCCGGCGGTATGTTCTTATAATCTACTACTTTTTTAACCACAAAGGCACCAAGACACGAAGGTTATTTTTCTTTGTGTCTTCGTGGCTCCGTGGTTATTTTTTGTTGTAGCTTCTCAACACTAACCGCAAAACGCTGTGCGCTAAACACCATCCAAATCCACAACCAGAAAATAATCTGCATCAAAAGGCGTTATCCATGAAAACCATTAGATGCTTAAACTATTTCTACCTACCCTTTTATTTTTAACTTTTGTTACTGGTGCAAGCGCTCAAAAATGGACAGATGCCGAATTTAGAAGGGCCAATACCGCAGCAAATGTTTCTTATTTAACCAACGAAGAAAAAAATGTAGTAATGTACATGAACCTGATCCGCATTGATGGCGAAAAGTTTTATTACACGTTTTTAGAAGATTATATTAACAATTATAATGCTAAAGTAAAGCAATATAGAAACTATAACGAACTGCGGATTACCCGTAACAATAGCTATTATACTTCTTTATTAAAGCATTTAAGGGGAATAAAAAATCTACCGGTATTTTACCCTAACGATAAACTGACCTCTTTAAGCCGTAGCCATGCGCAAGATTTAAACAGGAATAATTTAGATACACACGAAAGCAGCAACGGCGATAAATTTTCGAAACGTTTATCCAGCTATTTCCCCAATAAGGCCATGAGCGAAAATATCGACTTTGGCTATTCGAACAGTTTGGATATTGTCTGCCATTTATTGTTAGATTGTGGTGTGCCTTCGCTTGGTCACCGGTTTAATTTGCTCGATCAAAAGTATAAACTGAATACTGTTGGCGTGAGCATCCAGCCACATCCATCCTACACCTGGTGCGCGGTAATCGATTTTATAGCACAACCGGCATATTACACCAATAATCAATAAAAAGCTTAAATGATCTAATTACGGCGGCAATAAAAATTTAATTGTAAATTGCGCCCAATAACAACGGCTTTACAACAAATTGCATATTTCAAAGCCACCACGTCCTGCTGAACTCGTTTCAGCATCTTTATCGCAGGAAAGATCCTGAAATAAATTCAGGATGACGATCGCTTATGCAATTTGTAGTATCCCCAATAGTAACAACGAATAGTTTAAGTAATGCGTATAGCAATTTTAGCAATAATAGATTTTTTTTACCCCCCTTTTAAAAAGTTTATTTCCATCCATAATTTCAGGTATCTGGCTACGGGTGGTGGCACTTTATTATTGGGAATTTTAAGTTATTATTTTGCTTACTTTTTCATTTTTAAAACTGAGGAGGTAAACTTTGGGGTAATTGTTCTGCAAAGGGAAACGGCCTCCTTATTAATAGATTATATCATTGCTATTCCAACCAGTTTTTTACTTAACAAATATGTCATATTTACACATAGTGAATTAAAGGGAAGGGTTCAGCTTTTCAGGTTTTTAAACCTCCAGTTTATAAACATACTTGCAAACTATGTTTTATTGAAGTTTTTGCTGGAACTTTTGAGAGATTACCCAACTTTGGCAATGCTTTCGAGAATACTGGTTTCAGTCTTAATGGCGCTTTTCAGCTACCTCTACCAGCATTACTTTACATTTAGTGTAAAGAAAATTGGAGGTAAAAATGGGAAGAAGGATTAATAATTGTTTTCCACGGGCATAGCGAACAGCCCGACAGAGCCTTCCGATGAAATGCTTCAGCACCTTTCCTAATCATTAATTTTATTTTTTTTGGAAAGCAGTAACACAAGCATTTAGGTTTCTTTAGTCCCGCCTTCGCTTCAAGTCCTCATTCGTACCTCGTTCCGGGCTTTACGCACCAGTCGGGTTTAGGTGGCCACAGCATTGCTTCTATTTTCGTTTTATATAGCTAGCGTTAAAAAAACTAAGTTAATCAGCACGGAGCCCCTGTGAATAAACGGGATGGAAGCGGCATCCCCCGATCCTTCATCGGGGATATAGCGAACAGCCCGACCGGATCCTTCCGATGAAATACTACAGCACCTTTCCTAATCATTAATCTTGTTTCTTTTTGGAAAGCAGCGACACAAGCTTTTCGGTTTCTTTAGTCCCGCCTTCGATTCAAGTCCTCACGTACCTCGTTCCGGGCTTTACGTTCCAGTCGGGTTTAGGTGGCCAGCATTACTTCTATTTTCGTTTTATATAGCTAGCGTTAAAAAAACTAAGTTAACCAGCACGAGCCCTAGTGAATAAACGGGATGGAAGCGCTATCCCCCGATTCTTCATCGGGAATATAGCGAACAGCCCGACCGGAGCCTCCCGATAAAATGCTACAGCACCTTTCCAAATTATTAATCCATCATTTTAACCACCCGAATCCTTTATTACGTTAACCTGTTAATTTATGCGGCTGCTTTCTTGTTAAGATAAAAACAACATCCTAACTTAGCTGCCGACCAACTTATTTCATAAATAACCATGAGCCATTTTAATGATTTTAATAATGCGCAGGTAGCAAAATTGCCCAATCATTTAAAACAATTTATTGTTGACCAGAATTACGAAAAATACACACCAATCGATCAAGCGGTGTGGCGTTATGTAATGCGCCAGAATTACAGTTATCTTAAAAATGTTGCTTATTACCCTTATATAAAAGGCTTACAACGGGCGGGTTTAAGTATTGAGCACATTCCCGACCTGCAAACCATGAACGATAACCTGGGTAAAATTGGTTGGGGCGCCGTAACTGTTGATGGTTTTATTCCGCCAGCTGCTTTTATGGAATATCAGGCCTATCGGGTACTGGTAATTGCTGCAGATATCCGCCAGATTAATCACATCGAATATACACCGGCACCAGATATTATACACGAAAGTGCTGGCCATGCACCTATTATTGCCGATACCGACTACAATAATTATTTAAGTTATTTTGGTTCGATTGGTGCAAAAGCCATGTTTTCGGCGAAAGATTTTGAACTTTACGAAGCCATCAGAAAATTATCGATTTTAAAAGAAGCTGTAAATGCTGATGAATTTGAGATTGCCAGGGCAGAAAAAGAATTGCGCTACATTAGTGAAAATATGGGCGAGCCTTCTGAAATGGCTTTACTTGGTCGCTTGCACTGGTGGACAGTTGAATATGGTTTAATTGGTACGTTAGAAAACCCAAAAATTTATGGCGCGGGTTTGCTTTCCTCTATCGGTGAAAGTGCAACCTGCATGCAAAATGATGTAGCGAAACTTTGGTACAACATTGATACGATTAATTATGCCTACGACATTACCAAACCACAACCGCAGCTTTTTGTAACCGAAACATTCCAAAACCTGATTGATGTTTTGGAAGAATTTGCCAATACCATGGCTTTTAGGAAAGGTGGAACAGAAAGTATTATGAAAGCAATTGCCTGTAAAAACGTAGCCACAGCTGTTTATAGTTCAGGCTTACAGGTAAGTGGTGTATTTACTGATATAGGTGTCGGCACAAAAGATGAGGTAACTTTTATTAAAACAACTGGTGCTTCGGCATTGGCGTTTAACGGAAAACAATTAAAGGGCCATGGAAAAGATTACCATGCCGATGGTTTTTCATCTCCCGTTGGTCGGTTAAAAGATGCGGCAAAAGCACTGGAAGATTATAGCGCAGTTGAATTACAGGCCTTAGGGATAATTACAGGCGAAAAAGCTGAACTTATATTCGAAAGTGGCATTAAAGTGATTGGTGTAGTTAAGGACATGATTACGGAAAGCGACAAGCTCCTTTTAATGGCTTTTAACGATTGTACGGTTACAGAACGTAATGGGAATATCTTATTTAAACCCGAATGGGGCATTTATGATATGGCCATAGGCGAAACCATTGTTTCAGTTTTTAATGGAGCTGCCGATAAAGATGCTTACGAGGAGATTACATTAATTAGCAAGGAAAAAACGCATCAGATTACTTACGACAATAAAACCTTAAAACTACACGGTTTATACAAAACGGTTAGAGAGATCAGGGAAAGTGATGAAAACCTGGATCAGCTGGGAGAAATTTTCTTACAACTAAAAACAAACCACCGCCAGGATTGGCTTTGTACCTTAGAAATTTTAGAGATTATTTACCATAAAAAGATTTATCATCAGCTGGAAAAGGAAATTCAGGTTTATCTGGAAATTAAAGCGGGTAAAGAGTTAGATCATACCAAACTGATTAATGATGGCTTACATGTGATTAAAAACCCGGTGAGCCAGCTGCTTGTGGAAGATTGATTATCGTCCTCGTTTGTAACGAGGATGGAAGAGAATCACATTTGTAATGTGATTACTACTATTCAACAAGCCGTTTTTTAATTAAATTAGAATATGATAATTGAAATTAAGCATCCAATTGCTAGTTTACGCAAACATTTCGGCAAATTACAACGAAACTTAAATAGTGTATTTTACCAAAAAATTTAAGGAATGATTTTGTTTAGTTTGTTATATTTTTTCGTTTACAAAATAAGATACAATAATTGGCGATAAAATCGCCATTCTCGATAATCCTCGTTACAAACGAGGACTATAATTAAGAACCTTTTAACTTTAATTCCTTTTAATGAACATTATAATTACAGGTGCCAGCAGCGGAATCGGTTTCGAAACGGCTTTAGAGTTTAGCTTACATAAAGAAAACAAGATTGTTGCCATTGCCCGTTCTGCAGATAAGCTGCGTAAACTCTTAGAAATTGCTAAAGGCATTAATCCAGATTGCACCTTTTTACCGGTAGAATTCGACATTGTAAACGATGATTATACTGCCCTGATACCTTTTTTAAAAGAACGTTTGGGTACAATCGATATCCTGATCAACAATGCGGGTGCTTTAATTAACAAACCTTTTTTAGAAACTACAGAAAATGATCTGGGCGAGATGTTACAGAGCAATGTGATTTCGCATTTTAGGATGATTCAGCATATTTTGCCCTTAATGCAAAGCGGAAGCCACATTGTAAACATTGGAAGTATGGGTGGTTTTCAAGGGAGTGTTAAATTCCCCGGGCTTTCTGCCTATTCGGCAAGTAAAGCTGCCTTGCACACGTTAACAGAATGTTTGGCTTTTGAATTAGCTGAAACCGGAATTAAAATTAATTGCCTTGCATTAGGGTCTGCACAGACTGAGATGCTGGAAGCAGCTTTCCCTGGCTATCAAAGCCCGGTGATGGCTTTTGAAATGGGAAAATATGTGGCTGATTTTGCAAAAACCGGACATAAATTTTTTAATGGAAAAATTTTACCAGTAGCAGTTACTACACCATAGTATGATAATTTTTAGTAATTTACGGCAGTAATTGAAAAACTAAAAAAATCTATGGAAACAAATTCCCCTTTTAAAACAGTCGACAGTGGAAAAAATGCTGCTGTTGTTAGCTACATTTTTCTACTCGGGTGGTTGATATCGTACTTTGCCATGTACAAAGACAACAAAACAGCGCTGTCAAGTTATCATTTAAGACAGTCATTATTGCTTCATTTGGGTATGATTGTACTTTATGTAGCGGTAACTATATTGATCATGATTGTGCCAATCGCTCTAATTGGTTATTTAAGTTTTGTAGTTTATATTGCCTACATTATTTTGATCATCATAGGTGCTATAAGTGCGAATAATAGTGAACAAAAACCGCTTCCGTTAATCGGCGACAAAGCACAAACTATGTTCCCAAGTATTTAATCGAAGCCAAATATTTTAATCAGGTCCGGGTAAGTTAACCCGGACTTTTTTGTTTTAACTCATTTTCAACATTTTAACCGACTTTAGATATTTTTTATATCTTTGGTTCCACATATGAAGAAAATAATAGTCCCGATTTTGTTTTTCATTTTGTCTGCCACAGCAGGAAAAGCCCAAACAATCTTACCCGCGCAATACCAGGAACTGGTAAAGAAATTAGTTGCAAGCCTTCCAAAAAATACAACAGTTACGGAAAATAACTCTTCCACAAACTCCACAACCCTTATCGATTTTGCTAAAAGTATGTTAGGTATCCCCTATCGTTATGCTACAAGCAACCCGAAGGTTGGTTTCGACTGTTCTGGTTTTGTGAGTTACGTGTTCAGTAATTTTGGCTTTAAAGTTCCACGTTCTTCAAGAGAGTTTAGCTATGCGGGTAAAGAAACCAGTTTAGAAAATGCAAAAGTAGGCGACGTATTGATTTTTACAGGCAGTAATTCAAGAATAAGAAGAATCGGTCATGTTGGGATTGTTTATTCTATTGATGAAAACGGAATTAAATTTATTCATGCCTCTTCAGGTAAAGCGCACCAGGTAACCATTACCGATCTTGAAGGTCATTATAAAGCCCGTTTTATGAAAATTGTAAGTATCCTCTAATTATTTTTTATACTTCCACATTCTGGTTTTGCCTTCTGCAAGCCACGCCAGAGTGGTTTCCAATCTTTTTATTCTGGTTGCTTCCGTTTTAGCTTCATCAAGCCACAATACATAATCTTTTTTATTGGATGGACTGAAATTCTGAAATACCGTTAAAGCTTCCGGGTCTTCTTGTAAAGCTTCCATAAAATATTCAGGTATAACCAGTTCTTTCTTTTCAGTAGCTTTTGTTTTTGGTGGCAGTTTTACATTATCCTCATTTAATTGAATGGCTTGCTGAATATAAGCGATCAGAATTTCATCAGGTGGCAAATCGTCAAAAGATTTTATTTTACCCAATAAACCCATGGCTTCCGAATGTTCTTTAAAAATGCCATACTCATCTTGCATTAACGAGCCTTTCCAAAAGCCAAAGGCACAATGATTCTTAAAGGAAGCCATGTGACAAACCGTGCCTTTGAAATCAAAAAAAGGCATCCCCCATTTAATTTTCTCTTCAATACGAGCATCGGCTTTATGCACCAGGTTTCTTAAATGATCTAAAATCGGTATGGCAAATGCTGCCGAATTGATAATGTACTGGTCTACCTGAGCAATTGTGTGCATAGCCGAAAAATCACCAAATTATATTTTCTGTACTCTTTAATTTTATAAGATTAATCTTTGCCTCTTTATTTAAAATATTAATTACTTTTTTAAAGACCCCTATCCTAAAATTGACTTTATACTCCTTTTGCCTATTTTGATCACTTTCGAACAACATAATCAGATCATAACACCTTCTTAAAAAGCCAAAATAGCCTAATCTTCTATCATCAAATGGATCATAAAAACCTCTTGCATAGTCAAAACTTTTAACAATAAACAGATTTACACTAAAATTTCTATTCCAGGAAAAAAAATAATATACTTTCATTTCGAAAGAATTATTTATTTCAACCCTAGCAGCATACCGTGAGAAAAATGTATAAAATATAATAAGGAAAATCGGTAAATAGATTATCAATGCAAAAAAATTAGCATTGTAAAAAACTGTAAGTAAAATACCTATAATAGGTAGAAAAATAAGCAAATAAATGCTAATAGGGTAATTAGATTTATAAATTATAGGTTGTATGGACGGCTCTTTTGACATAATTTGGAAATTTCATCTATTGTAGACTGAATTATTTTATCTTCATCAATTATGGAAGGTGATCCTGCGCTTAAAAATATCATAATAAATAAAGGCAGTACCTAATAAATCCAATGCTATACCTGATTTCTTCATTACTTTGCCTGAAAATTTTGCTATTTTAGAAATTGCAGTTCCTTTACGGATATAACTTGCAGTTCTTAATAATTTATCAGGCCGGTTGTTCAGTTTGTTAAGGTATTTAGCCCATTCCATTTTAACACCAATCTCTGCACCGACTGAAAACCCTATAGAACCAAAACTTTTTAAAATAAAAGGTTTAAATTCATCTATTGTATAATTTATACCTGACTTCACCATTTTTAGCAATATTCCAGGTTCATTATTTTTTGGATTTACCAGGTAAGTAACAATTTCTGCGCCTATCCTATCAGTATGTATATATCTACTTATAACCGAAAAAATAAGTCTTACTTCTCCATCTGGACGTCTTTCTGGCGACCATGATGCAATTTCATTTGTACTTGGAATCTGTCGACGTATTTTCTTATAGATAATAGAAATATACTTTTCATTCAGTGAAAAATTCTCCATACGACTATAATTTTAGTACCAATATAGCAAAATACTAAGTCATATTTAAAACTTTTAAAGTAAAACAACCTTTAAAGCAAGTTCTACATCTCCATTAAAAAGAAACTTTTTAGCCAGTTCATGCAATTCCCTTTCACGGTTGGTACTGTCGCCAATGGTGGCATCGAGTACTTCTTTTACTTCGGGATTTGTACTGATCAGATCAATTTCCTCATCAGTGGGTATTTGCTCAACATTACCGAGCATACCTAAATCGTTTCCGGTTAATACTTTAGAAAAGCGGACTGATTGTGGTAAACGATCAACCCCGATACCTAATTTAGCCAGGGGCTTTGCTACTTTAAACAAATTATCATTTGTAACTCTGCAATACCAATCACCGCCCAAACGGGCTACCAGATCGATTTTATGCTGATCTATTTTACCGTTTTCGTCTAAAATAGCTTCGTTGATGTGGATTACTTTTATTTCAGCCAGAATCAGGTTTCCTGCACCATGCTTATCGCCCAACGAAATTACTTCATTCACCACGCACTCAAACTGCACTGGCGCCTCAGCAACTCTTGGCGGCCGAACCAGATCAGATTTCAACATGGTAAAACCAGCTTTCTCAAACTCGTTTATGCCTTTGGCATATTCGGTACTGGCCAGGCTCATCTGCTGCACCATATCGTAGTTTACTATATTGATCACACACTCTTTTACCTGATGAACATTCTCTAAAGTGTGTTTGGTCGTATTATCGCGCACCCTCCTCGATGGGGAAAAAATACAGATGGGTGGATTGGTACTAAACATATTAAAGAAACTGAAGGGGCTTAAATTTATATTTCCTTCGGCATCAATAGTGGAGGCAAAACAGATCGGTCGCGGGGCGATAGCGTACTGCAGGTAGTTTTGTAGCTCTACAGGCGTTAAATTGGAGGTATTTAGGGTCAGCAAGGTTTTATTGAGTTAAATGTTGAACGCAATAGTTTAAAAGAAGTTATAACTCGAAAAATGTCGTCATCTCGACTGAAGCGTAGCGTAATGGAGATATCTATAATAGATTTCTCGACTTCGTTGCACTCCGCTCGAAATGACGACTTTTATATAAGATTTGAACTAAACCCGAAACTCTCGGATAGAGACGACTTTACTTTATTTTTTTTTCAACGCTAAAATCGAAAAATCCGTACCAGCCTTCGTAATCGTATTGGTCAAAGCACCAAGCCCTGTTATTTCCATCTCCACAACATCACCTGGCTGTAACCATTGTACTTTATAATTTGGATCGTTAAGTAAACCAGTACCGTTTAACTCTAAGAAACAACCCGTACCCACTGTTCCTGAACCAATTACATCACCAGGAAGGATGTCGACCCCGTAAGCACAACGTTCTATAATTTCGGCAAAAGTCCAGTCCATATCAGCAGCATTTCCTTTCGAAACTTCGATACCGTTTACTCTGCAGGTCATTTTAAGATCGTAAGCATTACCTACATGTCCTTCTTTAGGAGCAACCTTATACTGCAATAATTCATCAGGCGTTACCAGCCATGGACCAATTACGGTAGAAAAATCTTTTCCTTTTGCAGGGCCTAAATTCAACAACATCTCTTCCATCTGCAAAGTACGGGCGCTCATATCGTTCATTACCATATAACCTGCAATGTATTCATCAGCCTCAGCAGCTTTAATATTTCTACCTTTTTTACCGATAACAATAGCAAGTTCTAATTCGAAATCCAGTTTATCAAAATGATCTGGCATGCATTCTATCTCTCCCGTACCCTGAATAGCGTTGTGATTGGTAAAATAAAAGATCGGATACTCATCAAATTGAGGGATCATATCGACCTTTCTGTTTCTACGTGCAGCAGCAACATGTTGCCTGAAAGCGTATCCATCACGACAGCTGGTTGGATGTGGAACAGGCGCCAAAATCTCATAAAAAATTTCTTCTTTGGCCTCCAGGCTTCCTTCTTTAATCTGATCATCAATGCGTTTTGCTCTTTCCATTAATACCTCTCCTCCCTTCAAAAATTCGTTCATGTTGTCAGGAATAAGCTTATCGCAGCTATTTAAATTATAGATATGCCCATTTACAAACACACCAAGATGCTCTCTGTCTTCGGTTTTATAGGATACTAGTTTCATATATGATTTGGTTAAATACGCGGTAAAGCTAAGCAATTAGGCTATTCAAAATTAAACTTACGCGGTATTATTTTAAAAAGATATATTCTGAAGGTTAGATTTAATTGAAAGGAAAATCTTTGGTTGCAGTTTTTGTTAGAGCGTAATCAATCAATCAATAACCTACGCAGCATCCCTATTGTGCACTAACAGCCAATACAAAATGTTAACCTCTGGCAATAACCAACGGTGCGGCTCTCTCTGAGGTGTATATATATCACATTAAAATTTCAGCTTTTAAATAAAATACTTACCTTAGTACCATTAAAACCATGATCTTAAAAGCATTACATATTAATCTGGTAAACGACGCTATTGCAGCTCGTCGCTATAAGATGCTATCCAAGCTGATCATGGCTCAGTATTCACTGTAATTTCATTCACCTTTCTTTTTAATTGAAACGCCTTGCCGTTTTAATTGTTAATTCATTAGGATTTTTCTTATCTAACCATAATAACATCATATCATTATGCCTATTTATCATAAATTGGGGCAGATTCCAGCTAAACGTCACACGGTTTTTCGTAAACCTGATGGAAATCTTTATGCCGAAGAATTGGTATCAACCGAAGGTTTTTCCAGTTTATATTCGTTGGTTTATCATTGTCACCCGCCAACCATGGTAAAACATTTGGGCGAGCCTTATAGTGTTGAGCCAAAAATTGCACGCGAAAAACACCTGAAACACACCAGTTTAATCGGTTTCAATATTAAACCTGAAGATGATTTTCTAGAAAGCAGAAAAGCCGTTCTGGTAAACAGCGATTTGCATATCGTTCTGGCTGCGCCAAGAAAATCAATGACCGACTATTTCTACAAAAATAGTCAGGCCGACGAGATGATCTTCATACATGAAGGTTCTGGAAAGCTGAAAACTGGATTCGGAGAAATTAAGTTTGCTTATGGCGATTACCTGATCATTCCAAGGGGGACCATCTATCAGATGGAATTTGATACCGAACAAAACAGGTTGTTTATTGTAGAAAGTTTTAGTCCGCTAAGACCGCCAAAAAGATATTTAAACCAGTTTGGACAGTTAATGGAACATGCTCCTTATTGTGAACGTGATTTGAGACTACCAGAAAACCTGCAAACACATGATGAGTACGGCGATTTTAAAGTACTCATTAAAAAACAGGGGTTAATTTATCCCTATACTTATGGTACACATCCTTTTGATTATGTAGGCTGGGATGGTTATCATTATCCATACGCTTTCTCTATCCACGATTTTGAGCCGATAACAGGCCGCCTGCACCAACCGCCTCCGGTTCATCAAACTTTCGAAGGACATAATTTTGTGGTTTGCTCGTTTGTTCCCCGAAAATACGATTACCATCCCGATTCTATTCCCGCACCCTATAACCATAGCAATGTAGATAGCGACGAGGTGCTTTATTATGTAGATGGTGATTTTATGAGCCGCAAGAGTGTGGTTAAAGGTCAGATTACCTTACATCCAGGCGGTATTCCACATGGGCCACATCCAGGTACTGTAGAAAAATCGATTGGAAAAGAAAAAACAGATGAGCTGGCGGTAATGATCGATCCTTTTAAACCTTTAATGCTTACACAGGACGCCGTGGATATTGAAGACGAAAATTACCACAAGAGCTGGCAGGAAGGATAGTTGGGAGTCTTGAGTCGGAAGTCCGGAGATAAAGTGCAGATGAAATAGATGCCGGGCAATTATCCAACATTCAAACTTTACAACATTCAACCTTAAAACATTTTTAACAACAACATATTTAACAATATCACATCCGACTTCGGATCTCTGACCTCGGACTTAAATAACAACAAACAAATGGAAACACAAACATTCGCAGAAAAGATAGCTAAGGCACCAGATTTTTTGCCTATTAACGGAACAGATTATATTGAATTTTATGTAGGCAATGCTAAACAAGCGGCTCACTACTACAAAACGGCATTTGGGTTTCAAAGCCTGGCTTATGCCGGACCGGAAACTGGCGTACGCGATCGTTCGTCGTACGTATTGCAACAGGGTAAAATCAGACTGATCTTAACCACAGCATTAAAATCTGATCATCCAATATCAGAGCATGTAAAAAAACATGGCGATGGGGTAAAAGTACTTGCACTTTGGGTAGACGATGCCTATAGTGCTTTCGAAGAAACCACAAAACGTGGTGCTAAACCATACATGGAGCCTAAGACCTTAACTGATGAAAATGGCGAAGTTAAAATGAGCGGTATTTACACTTATGGCGAAACAGTACACATGTTTATTGAGCGTAAAAACTATACCGGAACATTTATGCCAGGTTACCGGGTATGGGAAAGTGATTATCAACCAGCTGATGCGGGCCTTTTATATATCGACCATTGTGTGGGTAACGTGGGTTGGAACCGCATGAATGAAGCCGTACAATGGTATGAAGATGTTATGGGATTCGTAAATATTCTATCTTTTGATGATAAGCAAATCAATACCGAATATTCGGCTTTGATGAGTAAAGTGATGAGTAACGGAAACGGCTTTTCGAAATTCCCGATTAACGAGCCTGCAGAAGGCAAAAAGAAATCGCAAATTGAAGAGTATCTGGAATATTATGAGGGTGAAGGCGTGCAGCATATTGCCGTAGCAACAAAAGATATTGTTAAAACCGTTAAAGAACTAAAATCACGTGGGGTAGAATTTTTAAGTGCTCCACCTGAAGCTTATTATAACATGATGCCTCAGCGTGTAGGAAAAATTGACGAAGAAATAGCCTTATTGGAAAGCCTGGGCATTTTGGTCGATTGCGATGAAGAAGGATATTTATTGCAGATTTTTACCAAACCTGTTGAAGACCGCCCTACCCTTTTCTTCGAGATTATTCAGCGTAAAGGTGCGCAGAGCTTTGGTGCCGGTAATTTTAAAGCATTATTCGAATCGTTAGAGCGTGAGCAGGAATTAAGGGGCAATTTATAGTAATTCCGTCATCTCGAGCGGAGTGCAACGTAGTCGAGAGATCTGTTTAGATAGATCTCTCCATTCCGCTTCGCTTCAGTCGAGATGACGTTTTTATGGAATTCTGCACCTTGGTTAGATGACAGATTTTACGTTTACAAAACTTCCCCCAAATGTTTATAATTCGATTTTATCGTATCCAAAACTTCACTCATTTTACCTCCCAGCATTAATTTTGTCATGGATTCTGTCATGCCTTTGATCTGCGCCCATTCTATTTTTGGAGGCATCGCCAAAGCATTCGGATTCGTCATCACATTTAACAAAACAGGCCCCTCCTCACTTAATGCATGACTGATTGCTGTTTCCACTTCTTCAGGCCTGGCTACGGTTATTCCTTTAAAGCCCATGGCCTGTGCAACCAATGCAAAATCAGGGTTAATCATATCGGTCTCATTATCGGGCAAGCCATCAACTTCCATTTCCAACTTTACCATTCCCAGGGCCCTGTTGTTAAAAACAATCAATTTTATCGGCAGGTTATATTGTTTAATGGTAGCCATATCGCCCAAGAGCATTGATAAGCCGCCATCACCACAAAGCGCAATTATCTGCTGTTGTGGATGCGCCAAGGCTGCTCCGATAGCCATTGGCATGGCGTTGGCCATAGAACCATGGTTAAAAGATCCCAGCATTTTACGTTTGCCTGTTCCATCGATAAAACGTGCGCCCCAAACGCAGCACATTCCCGTATCTACCGTAAAAATGGCATCATTGGCTGCTAAACGATTTATGGTTTCAGCTACAAATTCGGGTTGAATTTTATTTTCCTCACCCTGATCTTTAACATAAACCTGCTGTGCTTCCTTCACTTTCTGATAAAATTCTAATTGGGATT
Source organism: Pedobacter alluvionis (assembly GCF_003664035.1). Lineage (GTDB taxonomy): Bacteria > Bacteroidota > Bacteroidia > Sphingobacteriales > Sphingobacteriaceae > Pedobacter > Pedobacter alluvionis. The sequence goes on along the minus strand of NZ_RCCK01000010.1, from coordinate 716,232 downwards.
TTAAGAAACCTTCGTCTTTCTTTTCGGTAAGAAGTGGCAATAGTGCTTTTATCGAATCGCTGATGCTCCCACATAAACCCATAGTAAGTTTAGCCCTCCTGCCTAATCGCTCGGGTTTTTCATCAATCTGTACAATTTTATTTTTTACAGGCATAAAATTTACATAAGGAAAATCAGTTCCTAGCAGAAGCACTACATCAGCCTCGTGCATGGCATGATAGCCTGATGGCTGTCCTAAAAGGCCTGTCATTCCCACTTCATAAGGATTATTGTATTGTATCCCCATTTTCCCTCTGAACGAAAACCCCACAGGCGCTTTTAATTTACCTGCTAATTCTACCACTTCATCATGTGCTTCGGCGGCACCTATGCCACAGTAAAGCATAATTTTCTTTTCGCCATTAAGCAGGTCTGATAAATCTTTCAGCTCCTGGTCGGAAGGGCGGATTACTGGCTTATTGTTGAACAATTGCATTGCAGTTACGCTCTCTACCGCATCCAGTTGTGCCACATCGCCAGGCAAACCAAAAACGGCAACACCTTTTTTATGAACAGCATGCTGAACAGCCGTTTGAAACATTCTTGGTACTTGCTCCGCAGTGGTGGCTACCTGGTTATAGTAACTACAATCATCAAATAATTTTATGGTATTTGTTTCCTGAAAAAAGTCCATTCCAAATTCCCCTGTTGGTATGGTTGAGGCAATGGCAATTACCGGAACATGTGATCGGTGTGCATCGTAAAGACCATTAATCAAATGCACGTGGCCCGGACCACAGCTGCCCGCACAACAGGCAATCCCGTCAAGTTCAGCTTCGGCCGCCGCTGCAAAAGCTCCAACCTCTTCATTGCGTACGTGGATCCACTTTATTTTGCCATTTCTTCTTACAGCATCGTTAAAATAATTTAAACTGTCTCCGGTAACGGCATAAACTCTTTTTACACCAACCTCTACCAGCATTTCAACCAGTTGTTCTGCAACATTTTTACCCATGAAAGTATTTTTTAATGATGGATTTTATATAGCTAATAAATAGCGGAAGCAGATATATTGTTTTAGACTAAAGCAGAAAAGAACCAATCTGACCTTGCAAAGACTTTATACCATCAATTGTAACATAAGTAAAGCTATAATAGCAGCATGAAGTTTCTTCACTAAAACTTCATAAATGAAGTGCACCTTTGATATAACAAAATACGAAGCGATTTCATTTTTGTTAAATTCTAAAAACTCATAATTAGTTTTTTAGTTTTCCGGTTACCCTTATCTGATACCTCATGTATTGCAAAATACATGAGGTTTTTTTATTAAATTAGCCAATAACATCAGTTCGAATTAGTGAAATATTTTGAAGGTTTCTTATAGATATTTTTAATAATAGTCGTCGAAGCTGTATCATAATATAAAATTGTCATCCTGAGGATTAGTTAATTGTTTAAAATCAATATGAGTGACGTACAATTGTCTTTTCTTATCCTACGCGCTGTCTTGCCTCGGCTTGCCGCCGCCGAAGGGCTCTTTCTTTTTGGTGTCAAAAAGAAACAAAAAACACCGGCTGAAAATTTTTCTTTCTAAGCTAGTAGGCTGGCTTAAGCAGTGCAGCCCGAAAAATTTATTAGGCCGGATTTAAGTAGAACGGAGATACCGTACTATGGCCTAGCTGGATGGAAATGCGAAAGTAGTTAAAATCCTGATTAATAATAATTTGTAAAATAACGTCAATGGTAGCAGATTCGAAGGACCTATTTGAGATGTCTCATAAGGCGTTTCGACTGGCTCAACGTGACAAATTAGAAGCGAATTACAATTTATGAGACAGCCACTTCTTTAAAATCACTCTGTACTTTCCTTGAGCATCTGGTACAAATCGGTTGCACCTCCGTCAAACTTGGTTCCGTTTACATAAAATGAAGGTGTTCCGTTTACACCACTCCGTACACCACTATCAAAATCATCTTCTATTTTCCGTTTAATCTCTTCTGAAGCACTATCTTTCTGAAACTGCTCTAAATCTAAACCAATCGTTTCGGCCAGTTCGTCGAACAGCTCACCATCAAGGCGATACTGGTTTTCATAAAGGGCATCGTGCATTTCCCAAAACTTACCTTGTAACGCTGCAGCCTCTGCAGCAATAGCAGCCGGAAAAGCAAATTCATGCGCATTTGTCAAAGGAAAATGGCGGAAAACAAATCTGATCTGATGACCAAAAGTTTCTTCAATTTCCTTCATGATGGGATAAGCATCTCCACAGTATGGACATTGGTAATCACCAAACTCAACAATGGCAATACTTGCCGAATCATCACCTTGAATATGATCCTGACTGTTTATTTCGGGTTTTAATACACTCATCGCTTTATTTCTTGCTTAATTCTTCCAATGCATCCAAAATACCATCGGCACCGGGGTTAACGGCTACTGGTGATAAATAACTCCAGGCAATTTTTCCTTCTTTATCAATCACAAACAGTGCCCGTTTACTTTCACCAACTTCATCATCATATACACCATAAGCTTTAGACACAGCACCTTTTGGTTCAAAATCAGCCAGTAGCGGGAAATGTAGTTTTCTATTTTCTTCGAAAGCAAGGTGGCACCAGACACTGTCTACAGAAACACCAAAAATTTGTGCATCATATTTGCTGAAATATTTTAACATTTCGTTATAAAGTGCCATTTGGTCGCTGCAAACCTGACTCCAATCCGCAGGATAAAAAGCCAGGATAACATTTTTGCCTTTGAAATCTTTAAGTTTTATTTTCTGATCGGGAGTAGCATTCAATTCGAAATCTGGTGCTGTTGCGCCTTTTTCTAACATATTATCGAGTTTAAATTAAATCGTTTATTAATTAACAGTCTACCCTTACTGTTGTTTTTGCTTTGAAACAAAAGCTTAGCCTAATTTTTGCCTTTTAATCAAATATGACTGTAGAACGGGATAAAATCCTTCATTCATATCGGCATCAATCATATCTATTTTATATTGAGCACATTTTAGCGCAACCTGCTGGCGGTAACTGGAAACAGCTGCGGTATAATTTTCCTTTACCTGGTTGGTATGTACCTTAATAGTTTCGCCGGTTTCCATATCAATAAACTGGTATGGTCGGTTTTCAAAATTAAAATCCACCTCTTTTGTTTTATCAACCACATTAAAAACCACAACCTCGTGCTTGTTAAACTTAAGGTGTTGCAACGCATCAAAAAACTGATCGGTTTTATCTGCACTAGTATGCGTATTGAAGAGATCACTGAACACAATTACCAAAGAACGTTTGTGGATTAGTTCTGCCACCTGGTGCAGTGCCTCGCTTAAATTGGTCTGTGCATTTACCTTTGGTTTCTGCAGCAGTTCTTCTAATTGGGTAAATAAATATTTTTGATGAACCGTAGTCGATTTTGCCGGAGAGTTTAATAGTATTTCATCTGTAAATAAACTCAAACCAAAGGCATCGCGCTGTTTCTTCAACAGGTACATTAAGGATGCTACAGCCTGTATCGAGAAAATCAGTTTATTATTTTTCGGCTCAGGGAAATACATCGATGAGGAAACATCAATCACAAACTGACAACGCAGGTTGGTTTCTTCTTCGAAACGTTTACTATAAAGTTTATCGGTTTTGGCGTATAATTTCCAGTCGATATTTTTAACATTATCTCCATTATTATACTGGCGGTGTTCCGCAAACTCAACCGAAAAGCCATGAAACGGACTTTTATGCAAACCCGTAATAAAACCTTCTACCACTTGCTGGGCCAGCAATTCTAAGTTACCATAGCTTGTTTCGTTCTCGTAGTTTACAGCCTGCATATCGTAAAGCTAATAAAAGATTTATTAAAAAAATGAAAAATCAGCCAAGACTTCCAACGTTTCAAAGGCAAAACAACAACCAACTGCAAACCGAAAATTGCAAACGGTTAATTGATATGGGCGTTACCCAAGGGGCGGGCTTTGCAGGGCTGCGCTTCGCTCCCGTACCGATGAAGGATCGGTACGGAACCCTTACAATCCCTAACGCAAAACCTACCGATTTAAAATGATAAAAAAAAGACCTCGCAGGTTTGTGAAACCTGTGAGGTCTAAATAACCCGATTAAAAGACTATGAGGTTTTTAAAACCTTATAGGTCTTAAATATTATTTCTTTGCTATCCTATACAAATGACCATTATCGGTTACCGAATAAAGCGCTCCGTCCTTTCCTTCTGCCATATCGCGGAAACGCTCGCCTTTACCTTCGAGCAAGCGCTCTTCGCCAACAACTTTATTATCTTTAATAACCAAACGGATAATGTGCGAACCGCCCAAACCGCCTACAAATAAATTGCCTTTCCACTCGGCTATGCTATTACTGTTGTAAAACGCAATACAACCAGGTGAAATACTTGGATTCCAGTAATAAACCGGTTGTTCCATTCCTTCTTTCTGCTGAATACCATCTCCAACTTTTTTACCGCTGTATTCCGTTCCATAGGTAATAATTGGCCAGCCATAATTTTTACCCGGCTTAATGATGTTTACCTCATCACCACCTTTTGGTCCAAACTCTGCCTCCCATAAATCGCCTGTCGAGGGATTAATGGCCAAACCATCCGGGTTACGGAGTCCATAGGCATAAATTTCAGGTCGGGCATCGGCTTTACCAGCAAATGGACCATTTGCAACCGCTTTTCCCTCTGGGGTAAGGTGCAAAATTTTACCTAATGAAGAATTTAAATATTGTGCCTGTATCCTGATATCGTTACCAGAACGTTCGCCTGTACTTACAAATAAATTTCCGTTTTTATCAAAAACAATTCTCGATCCGTACTGAAGTTTACCCGTATAAGCAGGCGTAGCACGGTAAATAATGGTCTGGTTTTCTATCGAAGTTTCGTTTGCAGCCAGTTTACCTTTGGCAATGGCCAATAAAACGCCTTTATCCTGAGGCTCTGAATAAGCCCAATAGATCATTCTATTTTTTGCAAAGTTTGGATCTAATGTTACATCCAGTAAACCACCTTGACCAGATGGATCAACCTTTGGTAAACCTGTGATTTTTTTACTTAATTTTCCGTCCGGGGTAAGGATCAAAATCGTACCCTGTTTTTGGGTAATCAGGAAACCACCATTGGGGAGTACTGAAATTGCCCATGGATTTTCCAACTTTTCATTGATGATGGAAATATCCAAAGGAGTTTTGGTTTTTATACCTGCAATTCTGGTTTGTCCGACAAAAGCAGGCTTGTAATCAGCCGAGGGCTCATTGGTTTCAACAGGATTCTGCGCCGATACACAGGCAATATTTGCACAGTTTATTGCTAAACCTGCCAATAAAATACCTAAAGTTTTATTGTTAAATAAGTGAATAGACATGATTGTTAGTTTTTTATTAAAGAAACAAAATTATGTTTGCAATAAAAAACCCAAATCCATCAAATGAACCTGGGTTTTAAATATGTTACAAGCCCTTGGGCTTTGATTTTGTGCTTTAAGCTTAAACTAAGCCAATTGCTTATTTAATTTCTCAGCCAATACTGATTTTGGAACAGCACCAACTTGTTTATCTACAACCTGACCATCTTTAAAGTATAATAAAGCAGGGATGTTACGGATACCAAACTGCATTGAGATTTGAGGATTGTTATCAACGTTTACTTTTCCAACTACTGCTCTTCCATCATATTCTTTTGCGATTTCTTCTACTACCGGACCAACCATGCGACAAGGGCCACACCATTCTGCCCAAAAATCTACTAATACGGGTTTATCTGATTTTAATACAAGCTCCTCGAAGTTTGCATCTGTGATTTCTAATGCCATAATTATTTTTTTTATGTTCAAATATATGTATTCAATTGTAATGCCATAACATCTGTAATGTCAATTTGACATTATTTTAGTAAAAGCGGTGAGCGCCAAGCGGACAGCGCTAGGCGTTCGATAAACCCAAAACGCTGAGCGCCAAACACCAAACGCTAGTTCAGCTTGTAATTTACAACATTCATTCCCATCAATTGTTCTAAGAACTTGTTGTTGGGATTTATTTTTAAATTTTTCGAAGGTAAATCGAGCATAATCTGCTTTTCGCTATCAAAAACAGCGAAGTTAAGTTGGCAGTTCTGCTGTTCGGAGTTTGCTTTATTGTCTGCTAATATCGCCTCAATTTCTCTCATTAACTGATCGTTAACCCGCTCAATAGGCACCTGGATAGTTAAACTCTTCGCTAATTTATCCCGCAGTTCAGACATCAGGTTGATTGCAGTAATTTTAAACTCCCAATCGCCTGCTTTTCCGAAACGTTCACCTACCCTTCCCCTGATCTGCAGGAAATACCCTTCGGTTAAAAATGATTTAAATTTTAGAAAATCTTCACCAAACAAGGCCATTTCGCTGGCATCATCATAGTCTTCGAAAACAAATGTTCCGAAAGGTTTACCGGTTTTGGTAATGCGTTGCGATGCCACTACCACTAAACCACCTACGCAAAGTTCACGGTTTTTAAGTTTTTCGAATTCGGCCAGAACCTCTTCATTATTATCTCCCATTCGTACCTTGTTAATGATACTAAGCTGCCTGACACCATGGGTGCAGAATTTATCGAGTTCGAGTTTATAGTTATCCAACGGGTGACCGGAAAGGAAAATCCCGATCGCATCTTTTTCATATTTCAATCTGTCCATTAAAGCCCACTCCGGAGAAACAGGCAAACTTGGCTCTAAAATCAGATCAGCTTTTGATCCACCGAAAAGCGAAGCCTGTGAAGTGCTTTCATTGTTCTGAAAATCGTTGGCATATTTAATAATCTTTTCAATGCCATTCATTTTATCATTAGGGCCAATATAGAAATATTGCGCTCTGTGTCCGCCAAATGCATCGAAAGCCCCGCTGTATACAAAACTCTCGTAAGCCTTTTTATTTACAATGCGGGTATTAGATCGCTTGGCAAAATCGTAAACACTATTATAAGGCCCATTTGCCAGTCTTTCTTCTATAATACTTTCTACCGCTTTTTCGCCTACACCTTTTACTGCCGACATTCCAAAACGAACTTCGCCTTTGGCATTTACTGAAAATTTAAGATCAGATTCGTTAACATCCGGACCTAATACGGTAACACTCATCTGGCGACATTCTTCCATAAAGAAAGCCACCTGTTTAATATCACTCATGTTATTGGAAAGTACCGCAGCCATATATTCGGCAGGGTAATGTGCCTTTAAATATGCTGTTTGATAAGCAATCCAGGCATAACAGGTGGAGTGCGATTTGTTGAAAGCGTAGGATGCAAAAGCTTCCCAATCTTTCCATATTTTTTCTAAAGTTGCGGCATCATGACCTTTTTCGGCCGCTTGCTTTACAAATTTAGGTTTCATTTTATCCAGAACGTCTTTCTGTTTCTTACCCATCGCCTTACGCAGTACGTCGGCCTCACCTTTGGTAAATCCGGCCAGTTTCTGCGATAAAAGCATTACCTGTTCCTGGTATACGGTAATACCATAAGTTTCTTTCAGGTATTCTTCGCAGGCATCTAAATCGTATTTGATTTCTTCCTCACCATTTTTACGGCGAACGAAACTTGGAATATACTCCATCGGTCCCGGACGATATAGTGCGTTCATTGCAATTAAATCGTCAAAAACCGTTGGTTTCAGCTCCTTCATGTACTTCTGCATCCCCGGACTCTCGTACTGGAAGATACCGATGGTTTCGCCACGCTGGAAAAGCTCGTAAGTCATTACATCATCAATCGGGAAATCATCCGGATTAAGGTCGATGCCATGTCGTTTCTTTACCAGTTTTACAGTATCCTTAATCAGGGTTAAGGTTTTTAACCCCAGGAAGTCCATCTTCAATAAACCCGCGCTTTCTACAACGGAGTTATCAAATTGGGTAACATATAAATCAGAATCTTTGGCTACTGATACAGGAACAAAATTAGTAATATCGCTTGGTGTAATAATTACCCCGCAGGCATGAATACCCGTATTTCTTAACGATCCTTCTAAAATCTGTGCCTGTTGTATGGTTTCGGCACTTAAATCTTTTAAACTGCCTAAGTTTTTTAGCTCTACTACACGTTCGTATTCATCTGGGCGCAAAGCATCTTTTAAACTCTTTTCATCGAGGGTAAAGATTTTGGCCAGCTTCATGTTCGGGATCAGCTTGGCAATTTTATCGGCCTCGAAAAGTGGCAGATCCAATACACGGGCAGTATCCCGGATAGAAGATTTTGCCGCCATGGTTCCGTAGGTAATAATCTGCGCTACCTGGCTGGAACCGTATTTATTGATTACGTATTCCATTACGCGGCCACGGCCCTCGTCATCAAAATCGATATCGATATCGGGCATGGATACACGATCGGGATTTAAGAAACGCTCAAAAAGGAGGTCATACTTAATCGGATCGATATTGGTAATCCACAGGCAGTAGGCAACCACTGAACCAGCAGCAGAACCACGCCCAGGACCTACAGAAACATCTCTTCGCCGGGCTTCGGCAATAAAATCCTGTACGATCAGGAAATAACCCGGATAACCTGTTTTCTCAATTGTTTGTAATTCAAAATCTAAACGTTCGGTAACCTCGGGCGTCAAGGTACCATAGCGTTTTTTGGCACCCTCGTAAGTAAGGTGACGTAAAAATTTATTCTCTCCGCGTTTTCCACCATCGGCTTCATCCTCGGCAACCAAAAACTCTTCAGGGATATCGAATTTAGGTAAGAGTACTTCGCGGGCAAGTTTGTAAATTTCAATTTTATCAAGAATTTCCTGAATGTTTGTGATTGCCTCAGGCAGATCGGCAAAAAGCGCCTTCATTTCATCGCCCGATTTGAAATAGTATTCCTGGTTTGGCAATCCATAACGGTAACCACGACCTCGACCAATAGGCGTGGCCTGTTTTTCACCGTCTTTTACACAAAGTAAAATATCGTGGGCGTTGGCATCCTTTTTATTAATGTAATAGGTATTATTGGTGGCTACCAGTTTAACCGCATGTTTATTGGCCAGGGCAATCAAAGTTTCGTTTACACGATCTTCATCTTCCTGGTTGTGGCGCATTACCTCTACGTAAAAATCATCACCAAATTGGGCTTTCCACCATAGTAAAGCTTCTTCTGCCTGATTTTCACCGAGGTTTAATATTTTATTCGAAATCTCTCCTGAAAGGTTTCCGGAAAGCACAATAATATCTTCTTTGTACTGTTCAATTACCTGCCTATCGATACGTGGAACGTAATAAAAACCTTTGGTATAGGCAATAGACGACATTTTAGCTAAATTATGATAGCCTTTTTTGTTCTTCGCCAACAGTACCATCTGGTAACCGTTGTCTTTTGCGGTACGGTCTAAATGGTTATTACAAACAAAAAATTCTACCCCAACAATAGGCGTCATTACTACTTCAGTTGGGCGCTCGCCCGCTTCAATAGCAGCTGCGTTTTTAGCTTCAGCAGCTTTGTTATGGTTTAAAACATTGTTAACAAAGTGGAAAGCTCCCATCATATTCGCATGATCGGTCATGGCTACCGCAGGCATTTTTTGTGCAGCTGCCGCTTTTACCAGATCGGGAATACTGATGGTACTTTGCAATACCGAAAACTGGGTATGATTATGCAAATGCACAAAAGTTGCTGCCGTAAGTTCCTGTTTATTACCTGCCAGCGTTTGTTTAGAAATCCCGCTGCCTTCCGTTTTTTGCTGGCGTCTGCGGATTTCATCAGATGCGGCTTTTAGGTTGATGTGTTTTAAACCAACCCCTTCAATAGTGCCAGGATTTACTTCCCTGAAACGTGGGAAATATTCAACATCAACAAGCAGTTCTTCTTTTTTAAAAACCTCTCTTTTTACCAGTTCCAGGAAACAACGCGTGGTTGCCTCCACATCGGCAGTAGCATTGTGGGCTTCGTTAAAAGGAGCACCAAATAAATAAGCGTGCAACTCAGTTAAGGTTGGCAGTTTAAATTTACCACCCCTACCTCCAGGCAATTGTAAAAGCTGCGCGGTAACTTCGGTACAGGTATCTAAAACAGGCATTTCGGCCAGACGGTTGGCTACACCAAAACGGTGAAATTCGCAACCCATAATATTCACATCAAAGCCAACATTCTGGCCCACAACAAATTTGGCTTTGTTTAAAACTTCATTAAACTTGGCCAGCATTTCGTCAAAACTGATACCCTGCTCTGCGGCCAGTTCGGTCGAAATACCGTGGATCCGTTCTGCATCATACGGAATGTTAAATCCCTCTGGTTTAACTAGATAATCCTGATGTTCAACCAATCTCCCCATCTCATCGTGCAATTGCCAGGCAATTTGTATACAACGCGGCCAGTTATCCGTATCGGTAATCGGTGCATTGTAATTGCGGGGCAAACCCGTGGTTTCAGTATCAAAAATTAAGTACATATTGTGCGGCAAAGAATTAACCGTTGCTAGAATAATAACGGTTCTTCAAAAATAGGGAATTTGAGGGTTGAAGTTGTCAGGATTTTATCAACAAAATACGGTTGACAAACCCATCGGGTCTTAAAAAATATGAGAGGTCTTTTCAAAGCATTAATTCCTAACTCATTATTCGGTTTCTTCTTTTTTGATCCTTTTATTTTAGGAAATGAGTGGTTCGGTTTTTCATGGCGGTTTCCAGCCCCGATTGCAGTGAACATTCCGATGAAGGATCGGAATGTTCACTGCAATCGGGTTTATTTACTACGGATAGTAGCACAGTCAGCGCCACCTAAACCCGACCGTAGCGGGATGCCGATTTTTTCAATCGGCAGAAGCGGGGGCGGGACTGAATTAAACTAAATGCTGCTGCAACTACTTTCCATACCAGATGGATAAATCTTTAGAAATTAAAATGATGATCACAGATTCTTCGCTGTGCTCAGAATGACAAACATTTTAGTAATGCGCCAACTGAAAACTATTTAAAAATGCTCCTGGCTCACCAACTCACTCACCTCATATCCTTTCTGCCTGCACCTTTCTATAATATGCACCAACAAATCAGCTTCCATTTTAGGTTCACGGGCCATAATAAAGAGGTATTTTTCGTCGGGATGCCCCACAACTACATAACTATAGTCATCAGCCAGCTCTATAATCCAATAACCGATTTTAAAAGGCCATAAAAACTGGGCTTTCATATCACCATCAGATTTTTTGTCGTCAAAAAATAGTTTTGAAGTGATCGATTTTTCTTCGGGCTTTCCATCTTTATGGTAAGTGGTATATACATCAAAATGATCGTTATCTACTAATGTATAAGTTTCAGTAGTCTGTTTCCAATGTTTATCTAATAAGGTTGGAATAGAATATAAAGAATACCATTTACCCTCAAAGGCTTTGTAATCGATATTAGAAATGGGTTTGTTTTCCATAATTTGTTAGAACAAAAAATCGCAGTTTTGTATTTACTAAGTAAACCGCGATTAAATTATAAAGTTTTGAAAAGCGTTTTTAAACCTTATATTTATTTCTACCTTCGATAGAGATTTAACGATAGCAAACCACTAAAAATATAAATATATGAAAGTAACGGTTGTTGGCGCAGGCGCAGTTGGTGCCACTTGTGCAGATAATATTGCCCGCAAAGAATTAGCGAACGAACTTATTTTATTGGATATTAAAGAAGGTTTTGCCGAAGGTAAAGCAATCGACATGATGCAAACTGCTACCCTTTTGGGCTTCGACACCAAAATTACAGGGGTAACTGCCGATTACAGCAAAACCGCTGGTTCCGATGTGGTGGTTATTACTTCGGGTTTGCCACGTAAACCAGGAATGACCCGCGAAGAACTGATCGGCATTAATGCTGGTATTGTTAAAGGTGTTGCCGAAAATATTTTAAAATTCTCCCCAGAGGCGATCTTTATCGTGATCAGTAATCCGATGGATACCATGACTTATCTCGCCTTAAAATCGTTAGGTTTACCTAAACACCGCATTATCGGTATGGGCGGAACGTTAGATAGTTCACGTTTCAAATTTTATTTATCGCAAGCCTTAAACTGCAACCCGAACGATTTACAGGGTTTTGTAATTGGCGGTCACGGCGATACGACTATGATCCCATTAACACGTTTAGCTACTTACCAAAGTTTACCGGTAAGCAATTTATTGGATAAAGCTACGCTCGATCAAGTGGCGGCAGATACTATGGTTGGAGGTGCTACTTTAACAGGTTTAATCGGAACTTCGGCCTGGTATGCTCCAGGTGCTGCAGGTGCCGCATTAGTCGAAGCCATTTTACGTGATGAGAAAAAACTGTTTACCTGTTGCGTTTCGCTTGAAGGGGAATACGGACAACAAGATATCTGCTTAGGTGTGCCGGTAATTATCGGCCGTAGCGGATGGGAAAAAATTATTGATTTTAAACTAACAGAAGACGAGCAGGCCGCATTTAATAAAAGTGCCGATGCAGTAAGAAATATGAATAGTGTACTGGCCGAAATGAAGCTGGTTTAACATCATTATCATTCTGTAAATTAGTTTTTAGCGAAAGCATTAAATTACAATAATAGCCTTCCTCGATTCGTCATTCCCAACTCGATTGGGAATCTTAAAGCCTACTGTATTAAGATTCCCGCCTGCGCGGGAATGACAACCGTCCTTTTATATTCATCTATTTATGAGGATATATAAGCAGCTTCGTACCTAAGCATAAAAGTACACAAAAAACAATGAGATCAATTTCAATCCCGCTTAAACTAATAAATTTACAAGACGACGGCTTCCACCTTTTGGTGGAAATTATTGTTTTTAAAGAAAAACACCTTGCTGTTCTGGATACTGGTGCATCGCGGAGTGTTTTCGATAAATCTTTAATTGAACAACACTTATCTGAAACGCTTCAGGTATCAGACGAGATAAACGCAGCCACACTTTTTACCACCACAACCACCATCCAGGCCACTATACCAGAGGTAAAAATCGGCACCTTAAAAATCAAAGCCTACGAAACCGTTGCTTTTGACCTGCAATCGGTTAGCGACACTTATCAACAGTTCGGCCACCCTCCTATTATGGGCATTATTGGCGGCGATATTTTAATGCAATACAAAGCGATTATAGATTACAATAAACTTCAATTGCGGCTTTACAGGTAAAAACCTCACCTTTGTGACGCTAGTCATTTTTGGAGTGTCACTTTAACTGATATTTGCAATCAAATGAAAAAGTTAATTGGAATTTTCTGCATTATTTTCTGGGCGGGGCTCCTCGCCGGAATTAGTTTTTTGGAAGCGCCTTTAAAATTTCAGGCTCCAGGAATCACAATCCCACTTGGTTTAGGCATCGGTCAATTGGTTTTCCAAGCCCTTAATAAAGTTGAAATCGTATTGGCTATCATCATTTTAGCCTGCTCCTTGCCCGTACCTTTAAAAAATAGCCGTAGTATTCTACTTTTTTTGGTTACCATACTTTTAATGGCAGACACTTTTTGGCTCTTACCAGTACTTGATGAAAGGGCAAAACTGGTTTTGGCAGGCAATGCTCCAATCAAAAGTTATCACCATATTTTATACATCATTATCGACATGATAAAATTCCTGTCATTGATTGTTCTGGGTTTTTTAAGTTTAAAATCACTGTATAATGAAAAAAGACATTGACAATAGAGTAGATATTATCGTTTTAGTGGATACGTTTTATCAAAATGTTGCGGTTAACAAACAGATTGGGCCAATATTCACTGACATCGCTAAGGTAGACTGGTCGCACCACCTTCCAAAAATGTACGATTTCTGGGAAAGCATTCTCTTCGGAAAGGCCATTTATAAAGGCAATCCCATGCTTAGCCATTTTGCACTGAACGAACGAACGCCACTACAGCATGAGCAATTTGAGACATGGAAAAATCTCTTTTTCCAGAACGTCGACGATTTATTTGAAGGTCCCAATGCAGAGCTGATTAAACAAAAAGCGCAATCTATTGCTGATTTGATGCATTTTAAAATCAATTCGCCTCCATCGAAAATCAAAATTGTTTAGTTGATTTCACTTTGATTTATCTTGCTTTCTTAATAAATTTAGTTAACCAAACTAAATTGTTATGAAATTTCTCAAAATCTTACTCGGTATTATTGCTGTATTGGCAATAATCATTATTGGAGGTAGTTTTTTTCTACCAAAAAGCTACTCCGTTAATCGGACGATAACGATTCTTGCACCAGACAGTGTTATTTATAAAAACATTGCCGATTATAATGAATTCTACAAGTGGAATGCCTGGTCGAAAATGGATCCACAAGCTAAGATAACCATTACTGGAACTACCGCTCAGCCTGGCCATCTTTATCAATGGAATGGAAAAAAAAGTGGCGCAGGACAAATGCTGATTAATAAAGTAGAAATTAATAAAATGGTTGATATGGAATTAAAATTTATCAAACCTATGGAAAGTATTGCAGATACCCGTTTCGATATAGAAAAAGCCGGAAACGGAAGTAAAGTAACGTGGACTATGAGCGGAGAAAGCAAAGGAATAATCAATAAATGGTTTGGCTTATTTATGGATCAAATGATCGGAAAAGATTTTGAAGACGGGTTAAAATATTTGAAAGAAAAATCGGAAAAAGGGGTTTAGAAATTTTAGCCACGGTAATATAGCATTGTCAGTCTGAGCGAAGTCGAAGACTTATGAGTCAAATACTTTTATTTTTAGCCACGGAAGCACGGAAAACACGGAGTATTTTTGAAGAAATATTTGTTATGCTGAGTGGCTCCCAAGTAAATCTTTAGCCATAAATACGGACGTCCGAAGTCAGAGGCTAAAGTGTAGAAACTATGGTGTGCCCCCATGCAGGGGCGTCATTTCAATCCGATCGCTATCAGATCGGGATGACCTCTGCCCCTATAAAAACTTGGCGTCCTCTGTGCCTTCCCTTTGTTACCTCTGTGGTTAAAATATTACTGATATTGTATCATAATGCTGATTTCATCTCAAATGCTGTTATGTTGAGCTTGTCGAAACACCTTAAAGAGTATTTTACAGATCCTTCGACAAGCTCAGGATGACAAATCTCTATTTATGGTAAGATTCATTTTGCTTCAATTTGCAATAATTCAAACAATTGTGTCGGCTTTGCGTTAAAAAACATTAAAAACCGCCTAACTACCTATTAAGATTTTGTAATTCCCTTTTTTTTAGATTATTTGCCAGCAAATGAATTTATTACTTGTAGAAGATGAACCGAGTGTTGTATCTGTAATTTCGAGAGGTTTAACTGATGAGGGATTTACCGTAAGTATTTCTCCTGATGGTTTAATCGGAAAACAGATGGCTTTAGAAAATCAGTTCGACCTGATTATTCTTGACATCATGCTACCCGGAATAAATGGATTGGAACTTTGCAAAATCATTAAAGAACAAAAACCAAATACGCCAATTATTATGCTTACGGCTTTGGGTACTACCGAAAATGTGGTAAAAGGACTGGATAATGGTGCAGATGATTATTTAATAAAGCCATTTAAATTTGCTGAACTTTTTGCGCGGGTAAGAATGTTATTAAGGCGATATCAGGGCGCGGCTTCACAAGATCAGATTATTTCTGTAGGAGATCTCCAGATTAATTTAAGTGCAAAAACAGTAAAACGAAACCAACAGGAAATTGTACTTACGGCAACAGAGTACCGGCTAATTGAGTACATGGCCAAAAACAAATCTAAAATTTTATCCAGGATAGATATTTTAGAAAACGTTTGGGATATAGATTTTAACCTTGGCACCAATGTGGTCGATGTTTATGTTAATTACCTTCGCAAAAAAATAGATAAAAATTCCGATCAAAAACTCATCCATACTGCCGTAGGCTTAGGTTATATATTAAGGGAAAAATAAATGGAGATAGCAAAAAAAATCACTTTACTCTTTGCCATTTTATCGGCAATTATTATTTCTTTATTAAGTGGTTTTGTTTGGTATTTTTCTAACGACTTCGCCTTCGAAGATTTTTATAAACGACTGGAAGCCAGGGTTAATATTGCCGCTCAGATTAAACTATACGAAGATGACAACAATAAGGTGTATGCAAAAATGCGCAATAGATACCTGGAACGTTTGCCATCTGAAAAAGAGTATATCATTGAAGCAGGCAAACCAACCAATAAACTAGACCGCGAATTACCCGCAAGTTTTTATAACCGGATAAAGGCCGGTTATGTAGCCCGCTATCGCATCGAAAATCACTTCTATGCCGGTAAATTCTTTAAAAATTCGAATGGAGGATATATCGTTATCGTTTCTGCAAATGATCCTGTCGGCTTCCGGGAGTTAAAAGACCTGCAGAGAATTTTAATTATTGGCTTTTTTCTTTCTGTAATATTATCATTTGTGGTGGGATGGAAATTCTCTAATTACATGTTAATGCCGCTTAGAAACATCATTAAAAGTGTAAAAAAAATAAAGGCCGAAAATTTACACTTAAGGTTAGATGTTAAAAAGGGAAATGATGAAATGTCGCAATTGGCCCAAACCTTCAATAATATGCTCAACCGTTTGGAAACAGCTTTCGAAACGCAGAATAACTTTATCAGCAATGCCTCACACGAGCTGAGAACGCCTTTAACCATTATTAGCGGCGAGGTAGAACTGGCCATGAAAACCATCGAAGATACGGCAAAACAGAAAAAGGCATTATCAAAAATTAAAGATGAGGCAGAAAGGCTGGAACATATCTTAACCAGTTTATTAGGTTTGGCACAATCGGGTTTCAACGGAAAAAACCAGCCCTGGGAAGAAGTAAGAATGGATGAACTGTTATGGGAAATTAAAGATTCAGTAAACCAGGTACATCCCAATAGTAAAATAGAGATCGATTTCAGCAAACTTCCAGATGATGAGGAACTGCTTTCGATTAGGGTAAATAAAAACCTGATGAAGCTGGCCATCAGCAATATTGTAAATAATGCCTGCAAATATTCTAATGAGAATTTGGTAAGCATTAGTATAGAAAGTAATGCCAATATGCTTTCTATCGCTGTAACCGATCGGGGTATCGGTATTCCACAAACTGATATTCAACACATATTCGAACCTTTCTACAGAGCATCAAACACTTCCGATTTTAAAGGTTATGGCGTTGGCCTACCACTTTCACTCAATATCATCCGTTTGCATAGAGGGAGTATCGGCATTAAATCACAAGAAGGTGTTGGCACAGAGATTAAGGTTTTATTGCCAATGAACAGTTAGTTCTCCGATAGGTTTAATTGTTTAAATTGGTTAGTTAATAATCAATCTGGTAACCTAAGTTCGATTAATATAAACTTATCACTCCAAAAAGGAGTGCACTCTAATCTCGTTCTAATCTCGCTCTTATTTCGCTATAATAACATCCTGCTAAACTTGTATAAATAATATTTCAATTCATTTAAACAAGATATAGCGATGAAAACAGTATTAGTTCCAACCGACTTTAAATTAGAAAGCATTAAAATTATTGATGCGTTAGTTCAGCATCAAAAAAATGAAAGTCTGAACATCATTTTTGTACATGCCTTTAAACTATCAGATTCGATCACTGATATGTTAATGTTGAGTCGCCGTAGCCGCGATTATGAAAATGTGAGCGACGAATTTTATCAGCAAATAAATCAAGCCAAAGCAAAATATCCTACTCAGATCAATACGATTGGGATCGAATATTTTTACGGAAGTACAGTAGCGGCTTTCAAAAACTTTATCGAAGCTTTTGACGTAGAATGTATTGCCTATTTAAAAGAATACAATTTTACGCCAATCAACAAATATAGCATCGACCCTAAAATACTAACGGAACGTGCAGGCTGTGCAGTAATTCAATTAAACGCATTGACAGTTCATGCCAGCGAAAACTTAATTGACACAAAAATACACGAAACACAGTTGCAAGAAGTAAATTCTTAATTATCATCTTCAAACTTTATATTATGCTATTACGAAATAATATTCCGCTCACCTATATATTCGGAAAGATCAAAAAAGAACTTCTATTTGTTATTGGTTATTCAATAGGTATTGTGGTATTGTACGAGAACTTTCACGTTACCCGCATATCCATTCCTGTTGCTGTACCAGCTTTATTAGGAACAATTATTTCGCTTCTATTGGCATTTCGGTCTAACCAGGCTTATGACAGGTGGTGGGAAGCCAGGATTCTTTGGGGCGCCATAGTTAACGATTCGAGAACTGTCTCCCGTCAGATATTGTCGTTCGTTGATAATCCTTATGGATTGGATGAAATTGAGGAATTTAAAGCCAGGTTTATTAAACGACAGATTGCCTGGTGTTATGCCTTAAGTCAATCGTTGCGCGGTTTTAATGCACGAAAAGGTTTGGAAGAATACCTTTCTGCAGAAGAAGTCGCCTTCGTTAAGAAACGTAAAAATGTAACCACAACCATATTGGAGTTACATGCCATGGATTTAAAAAAGGCATTACAGGAAGGTTGGATCAATAAATACCAGCAGATAGAAATAGACAAAACGATAACAGGTTTATGTAACCACATGGGTGGATCGGAAAGAATTAAAAACACCGTTTTCCCCGTTACGTATAGCAAGTATATCAATATGTCTATCCATTTATTCATCGTATTGTTGCCTTTCGGATTGATCGAATATTTTGGTTACATGGAAGTTCCTTTAGTGGTTGCTATTGCAGCATTCTTTTTATTGGTAGAAAAAATGGCCGTTCATCTTCAGGATCCTTTCGAGAATAAACCTACGGATACTCCGACAACAACCATCTGCAGAACTATTGAACGCGATCTTTGCCAGATGTTAGACGATAATAAAATATATGAGGACAAACCTCAAACAGAATTGGCTCCCGTCGGCTCTTACTACATCTTGTAGTCAACGTAAAGCCTAAAAATAAATCTCAGTACTGAGATGGTTAGTTAAGCGCAGTGGTTTCTATTTGGATAAAGAGCGGCCATTTGCAATCGTGTATAATACAAAAGCCATTCATTTTTTTGAATGGCTTTGTTTTTATATTGCTAAATTAATTTACAACTACAGTATGTGTTCCATCTGGATTAACAATTATTGATGTGCTTCCATTATTAATTACAGTAGAATGTGTTCCGTTAGGATTTACAATAACAGATGTATTCCCATTATTGATCACGGTTGAATGCGAACCATTTGGATTAACAATAGTAGATGTGTTACCATTTTTGATGACAGTTGAATGCGTGCCATCCGGATTAACTATTGTTGCCATATTTCCGTTATTCACCACAGTCAAATGGGTTCCATTGGCATTAACAATGGTAGAAATATCTCCGGGGCTGCTAAAAACTGAATGTGTAATATATGGATGCATCGCTATTGAGTTCTTACAATCCATTGAAGATTTTAGCTTAGGGCTAACCTTCAATTTCAACAATTGAGCCGATGGAGGGGCCTTTTGACTTTTACGCTGTGATTGCGCACTAACTATTATCGAGCCCGATAATAGCAGTAAAATAATTCCTGCTTTTTTCATTTTGATTTTATTTGTGTGTGTAAATAAATTTACAAAATAAAAAGCGACATATTCATAACATAGCGATAAATTAATAACCTATTTTCAGGTGAAGTCAGCTGCTTCCATCTGACTTATGACAACATAGTTCATCCAGGCTAGAAAAATTTAATATGGTGTAAGATGTTACCATCTTACACCACGATAAAGTGATGACGAATATAACAACAAAAAACCCTCTCCAAGATTTTAACCTGAAGAGGGTTTGTATTTTAAATTCCCCTTTTTGGGATTTAGGGGTTAAGCATCAATCTTCGCATATTTTGCATTACGCTCGATAAATTCTCTACGAGGAGCAACTTCATCGCCCATTAACATTGAGAAAGTATGATCACATTCTGCTGCACTTTCGATTGTAGCCTGTAATAAAGTACGTGTTGCAGGATTTAAAGTAGTTTCCCACAATTGTTCTGCGTTCATCTCACCCAAACCTTTATAACGCTGAATATGCACACTATCTTCTTTACCTGCACCTTTTAAACGTTGTACAGCAGCATCGCGTTGTACATCATTCCAGCAATATTCAAATTCTTTACCTTTTTTAACCTGATAAAGTGGCGGCGAAGCAATATAAACATAACCTGCTTCGATTAATGCCCTCATGTAACGGTAGAAGAAAGTTAAGATCAACGTAGTAATGTGTGAACCGTCGATATCCGCATCCGTCATGATTACAATCTTGTGGTAACGCAGTTTAGTCATGTTTAATGCTTTGTTATCCTCTGGCGTACCAATACTTACCCCAATAGCCGTAAACATGTTTTTAATCTCATCATTCTCGTAAATTTTGTGCTCCATCGCTTTCTCTACGTTCAGGATTTTACCTTTTAAAGGCAAAATGGCCTGAATGTTTCTATCGCGACCTTGTTTAGCGGTACCACCCGCCGAGTCACCCTCTACCAGGTAAATCTCACATCTTTCCGGATCACTATCTGAGCAATCGGCAAGTTTACCAGGCAAACCTGAACCACCCATTACACTCTTACGCTGTACCATTTCGCGGGCTTTACGGGCCGCTGCACGTGCTGTAGCCGCTAAGATTACCTTATTGATAATCATTTTAGCTTCTTTCGGATTCTCTTCTAAGTAATTACCTAAAGCCTCTCCTACTGCAATATCAACAGACCCCATTACCTCACTGTTACCCAGTTTGGTTTTGGTTTGTCCTTCAAATTGAGGTTCCTGTACTTTTACCGAAACTACTGCCGTTAATCCTTCCCTGAAGTCATCACCGGTAATTTCCATTTTTACGTTCTTTAATAAACCTTCCTTATCGGCATAGTTTTTTAAAGTACGGGTTAAGCCTCTACGGAAACCGGCAATGTGTGTACCGCCCTCGTGGGTATTGATGTTGTTTACATAAGAGTGAACATTTTCTGAGTAGCTATCGTTATACTGGAAAGCCAGCTCAACAGGAACCCCATTTTTGATCCCCTCAATATAAATCGGCTCGGCCAAAATAGAAGTACGGGTATCATCCAAAAAGGCAACAAACTCTTTTAATCCACCTTCTGAAAGGAAAGTTTCCGAAAAATAAGAACCGTCATCCAGTTTCTCACGCTCATCAGTTAACGTTAGTTTAATCCCTTTATTTAAGAAAGATAACTCACGCAAACGACTGGCTAAAGTATCGTATTTGTATTCTGTAGTTTGGGTAAAAATGGTTTCATCCGGAGTGAATGTTACAATCGTACCACGTTTATCGGTAGTTCCAACTTCTTTAACATCATACTGCGGAACGCCAATTTTATACTCCTGCATCCAGATCTTACCTTCACGGTGCACTTCTGCTTTTAAATCGGTAGATAAGGCGTTAACGCAACTTACCCCCACACCGTGTAAACCGCCCGAAACCTTGTAAGTATCTTTATCAAATTTACCACCGGCGTGTAAAACCGTCATTACGATTTCAAGCGCCGATTTGTTTTCTTTTGTATTGATTCCTGTCGGAATACCACGACCATTATCTTCAACCCTGATAGAGTTACCTTCTAAAATGCGAACATCGATGGTATCTGCATGACCAGCCAAAGCCTCATCAATAGAGTTATCCACAACCTCGTAAACCAAATGGTGTAAACCTTTAACACCAGTATCACCTATATACATTGAAGGGCGCTTACGCACCGCTTCTAAACCTTCTAAAACCTGTATATTATCTGCCGAATAATTTGACTTTAAATCCTGTTCTTCGCTCATATTTTAATTAAAAACAATAAGTATCAAAAATACGGAAATTTTGGCATTTAAACTAATATGTGGATAAGTTTTGAGCTGTTAAGAGATTGACACAAAGCCTCTCTAATTGGATTAAAAGGGGTTTGGAAAGCAAAACCAGCATTCCAATCCATGTCTCCTCCCGCTTTCCATTACAAGTCCCGCTGAAGAAGCGTGAGCTTTTCATTTCAATCAGGTTTAGGTGGGCAAAACAATACTGAATATGAACGGATTATCCACCAAACGTTCCTACGGAACGAAAAAAACATTACATTTTTTTTTCTACCGGGCATACGTCCCTACGGGACGTTTTTTTCACAATACCAACAATTGCCCGCCGCGTCATTGCGTAGTGTCATTATGATAACGGTTTTCAACAACAGATAAATACAATTTTATAGCTGTGTGCATCCTTTTTATCTGTGGTTAAAATATATTATCTGCGCAAATGAATTAACTTAATGAAATGCCACAGTGTTTTTTTAAAACTAATACTTCCCTGCCGTCCCGTTAGGGACGGTTCATCGGTAGCTAATTACCGGGCATACGTCCCTACGGGACGTATTTTTTCACAATACAAACAATTGCCCGCCGCTTCATTGCGTAGTGTCATTATGATAACGGTTTTCAACAACAGATAAATACAATTTTATAGCTGTGTGCATCCTTTTTATCTGTGGTTAAATATATTATCTGCGCAAATGAATTAACTTAATGAAATACCACAGTGTTTTTTTAAAACTAATACTCCCCTGCCGTCCCGTTAGGGACGGTTCATCGATAGCTAATTACCGGGCATACGTCCCTACGGGACGTTTTTTTTCACAATACAAACAATTGCCCGCCGCTTCATTGCGTAGTGTCATTACGATAACGGTTTTCAACAACAGATAAATACAATTTTATAGCTGTGTGCATCCTTTTTATCTGTGGTTAAATATATTATCTGCGCAGATGAATTAACTTAATGAAATGCCACAGTGTTTTTTTTAAAACTAATACTTCCCTGCCGTCCCGTTAGGGACGGTTCATCGGTAGCTAATTGTTTAATTAGCGTTTTCGTTCCGTAGGAACGTTTGGTGTTTTAAAATTTGCTCTTGCCGCCCTGCAGCCCCAAATAGTAGCAGCTGCCGTGCCACCTAAACCCGATGGAAGCGGCACGCAGTAAAGCGGGACTAACAGCCGTTTGAAACACAGGCTTTGCTTTTCAAATCATCTCTCTCAGATTGAGCAGCTCACGTTAGGCGCTCAGCTTTAAGTAAATTAAACGCCAAGCGTAAAAATGTCATTTCTCAACACGCGTTTCTTTAAATTGCATATCAAAACTAATTTATATAAGTTTGCTAAAATTTATTAAACAAGAATGGAAAGAAGAACCTTTAAAACCTTTGGTTTACTTGCAACAGCAACTTTGATAACTGCTTTCTCTGCATGCCAGAACAAAGACACTAAAACTACTGAAACTAAAAAAACAGAGGGTACTACTGCAGCGGTTTCTCCAACTGAGAAAATTGTGTATGTAAACTCCGACTCGTTACTTACAAAATATGAATACTTCAAAGATCTTAAAGTGAAATTTGAAGGAAAGACCAAAAATGCACAGGCAGATATGCAGGCTAAAGGTCAGGCTTTTCAAAGAGAAGTTGCTCAATACCAACAATCGGCACAAACTTTATCTGCCGATCAGCGTAAAAGCACTGAAGAGCGTTTAGCACGTAAGCAACAGGAATTGCAAACTTACCAACAAAATGCAGGCGGTGCTTTACAGAATGAGCAAGCTGCTGAAAACGAAAAATTGTATGATAAAGTTGCAGAATATTTAAAAGGTTACGCTAAAGGAAAAGGTTATAAAATGGTTTTAACTTACTCAAAAGGTAACAGCTCTATTTTATTTGCTGACGAAAGTTTAGATGTAACATCGGAAGTAATTAAAGGCTTAAATGCTGAATACAGCAAAAAATAAGCTAAAAAGATATTTAAACCAGGGTGCCCCGAATAATCGGGGCATTTTTTTTGTGCTGTTATTTTAGAATTTTAATGACAGAGGAGCTAATTAGATATAAAATGGAGAATCAACATCAGGAATATATGCAGATGGCAATCGATCTATCTGTACAGAATGTAAGCGAGAGTATTGGTGGACCTTTTGGCGCTGTGGTGGTGAAAGATGGTAAATTGATTGCTAAATCAGCCAATAAGGTAACCTCAACCAATGATCCTACAGCACATGCCGAAGTCTCGGCCATTAGGATAGCTTGTGGCGAATTGAATACATTCGATTTAAGCGGCTGTGTAATTTACACCAGTTGCGAGCCCTGCCCCATGTGTTTGGGTGCTATTTATTGGGCGAAGATTGATACCATTTATTATGCAAATACCAAGGCAGATGCCGAAAACATTGGTTTTAGTGATAAGTTTATTTATGAAGAGTTAGATAAACCGATGGAAAAAAGGAGCCTTCCGGTAATTCAACTGATGCGGGATGAAGCTTTGTCGGCTTTTAAGCTTTGGGAAACTTCGGCAATGCGGGTAGATTATTAACAAGCTATTATAAAGAGATTCAAATAAAAAATCGTCAATTTGAGTTAAATTTTAAGGAATAATTATTTTAGGATAATGAATATGACCTATGAACAAAAAATAAACAGTGAACTGGATTTCTGGAAGTTTAAAACTCTGCAGAAACCTTCGCTTTTGAGTAAGGTGACGGATAAAGTGCAGAAAAAAATAAACAGCTATATTCCCGATAAAGTTCACAATGCCATTACTACTGCGATTAAACAAATGGTTAAGGCGGTTCTTTTTGGTTCTACCTTTACCACGTCGAAACCCATTACCGATTTAACCTTAATGCACCGGGAAGCGTTGGTGAAACAAAAAATTGATAATTACAAAAAAACCGGTGCAGCAGAGGGTGGAATTACCGGAGCGGGTGGTTTTTTAATGAGCCTGGCGGATTTCCCGTTATTGCTGGGCATAAAAATGAAGATGCTTTTTGACATTGCCGCGGTTTACGGATACGATGTTAAAGATTACCGCGAGCGTTTATATATATTACACATTTTTCAACTGGCCTTTTCGAGCAAAGAAGAAAGCCAGAATATATTTCATAAAATGCAGAATTGGGATGATAAAGCACATCAGTTACCGACCAACATTGATGAATTTGATTGGCTTACCTTTCAACAGCAATACCGCGATTATATCGATTTGGCTAAACTTGCCCAGATGTTGCCTTTTGTTGGCGCAGCGGTAGGAGCAGTTGCCAATTATAAACTGATCGAAAAACTGGGCAAAACTGCTATAATGAGTTATAGAATGAGGTATTTTAGTCTTCAGTCCGTAGTCTTGAGTCATGAGCCAATCAGTGATTTCAGACTGGAGAAAGAAAATTGATGGTTTTAATCTGAAGTCTATAGTTATCAAACAGACTACAGACTTTGGACTCAAGACTAACTACTCTTCCTCAAACATCCCGCCGATCAGGTCATCCGTTTCACGTCTGTCTTTCTTAGTCGGACGCCCTGTACCCCTATCGCGTTTTAAGCTTGGCGCATGGAACATCGATTTAAAGGCATGGGTATCTTCAACAGGGGTTAAATCTTTATATTTTGTTAGGGCTGTTGGCGAATCAGTTCTGTTGTATGAAAGTTCTACCACTTCAATAATTTTCTTCTCAATCCCTTTCGATACCTGATAAACATCACCAACTTTTACAATGGCTGAAGGCTTAATATTCTGCCCTTTCAACTTCACCCTTCCAGCTTTGCAGGCATCAGTAGCAAGGCTCCGGGTTTTAAACAACCTGATGGCCCATAAATATTTATCTATCCTAAGTTTTTCTGTCTCTGTCATAAAGGTTCAAAAGTAAAGAATTGTTAAATTGTTTTATTGCTTTATTGTTAAATCATTCTCATCATTTTAAACCCGTTAAGGCCAGTAATCTGAACAATCGAAAAATTCAACAATCTTTTGCACTCACCCAACTACAAAACAATTTAAACAATTAGCCCTTTAATAAACAAAAATTGATTTATTTTGCGTAAAATTTAAAAACATCATGTATTCAGATTTAAAGAAATTAATTGAAGCCGCTTGGGAAGACAGAACCCTTTTACAATATAGCAACTATTGCGAAGCCATCGAAACCGTAATTCAGCGTTTAGATAAAGGTGAAATCCGTGTTGCTGAACCAGTTTTAAACTCTTGGGGCATTAATGAATGGGTAAAAAAGGCGGTAATTTTATATTTCCCGATCCGTGAGATGAAAGAGATTAAAAGCGGTCCGTTTGTTTACCACGATAAAATGGAATTAAAAACTGATTATAAAGCAACTGGTGTACGGGTTGTGCCTATGGCAAGTGCTCGTTACGGTTCATTTTTAGCAAAAGGTGTAATCATGATGCCATCTTATGTAAACATCGGTGCTTATGTTGATGAAGGTACCATGGTTGATACCTGGGCTACTGTAGGTTCTTGCGCACAGATCGGTAAACGCGTTCACTTAAGTGGTGGAGTGGGTATTGGTGGTGTTTTAGAGCCTGTACAAGCTGCTCCGGTAATTATCGAAGATGATGCCTTTTTAGGTTCAAGAGCCATCGTAGTAGAAGGTGTTAAAGTAGAAAGAGAAGCGGTACTTGGTGCCAATGTGGTATTAACCGCATCGACCAAAATTATCGATGTTACCGGCCCAACTCCTGTAGAATATAAAGGTGTTGTTCCTGCACGTTCGGTGGTAATACCAGGAAGTTACACTAAAAAATTCCCTGCCGGCGAATTTCAGGTACCATGTGCTTTAATTATCGGAAAACGTAAAGAAAGTACAGATAAAAAAACTTCGCTTAACGACGCGTTGAGAGAAAATAATGTAGCTGTTTAAGCTGAAAGTACAAAGGTGAAAGCTGAAAGCGAAACTAAAACACAAAAAGCCGAAAGTAACGAACTTGAGCAATCAAGCTTTGGTCTTTCGGCTTTAAGCTTTCCACTTAAAATAGGATACGATGGCAAGCGCGCCGCCAATAATTTAACCGGATTGGGCAATTATAGCCGGTCTTTAATTGAGCATCTGGCAAGTCAGTATCCCGAACACGAGTATCTTGTTTATGCTCCAAAAGTAAAAACGGCCAGACAGATTGATGCATTTTTTGAAAAAGATAACATCGAACTTAAACTCCCTAAAAATGGTCCTTTTTTATGGAGAACTTTAAATATCCTGAAAGACTTAAATCAGGATGGCTGCCAGATTTTTCATGGCCTCAGTCACGAAATCCCATTAGCCATACAGCATACAAGAATCAAATCAATCGTTACCATACACGATCTTATTTTTCTCCGTTTCCCTCAATACTATAAATTCATCGACCGGAAATTATACCAATGGAAAAGCAAATCAGCCTGTAAACGTGCCAATAAAATTGTCGCCATCAGCGAAAAAACAAAAGAAGACATCATAGATTTATACGGGATCAGTCCTGAAAAAATTGAGGTTATTTACCAAAGCTGCGATGATAGTTTCAAAACAGCTTTTGCTGCAGCAACCTTAAGCCGCATTAAGGCAACCTATAAACTCCCTGAAAAATACATCCTAAACGTTGGCACCATCGAAGAGCGTAAGAACCTTAAATTGGCTGTGCAGGCTTTAAAAGAGCTTAATGAAGATTATAAACTCGTGGTGATAGGCAAACAAACGGCTTATTTTAAAACTGTAGAAAAAGAAATCGAAAAGCTTGGTCTTAAAAACAGGATTATCTTCTTAAAAAACATCCCTTTTGCCGATCTGCCTGGCATTTACCAGATGGCCAGTGTTTTTGTTTATCCTTCCTTTTATGAGGGTTTTGGTATCCCAATTATAGAGGCCTTATATTCAGGTGTTCCGGTGGTTGCGGCAACAGGCTCCTGCCTGGAAGAAGCAGGCGGACCAGATAGCTTATACATTTCGCCAAACGACGCTAACGGACTAGCTAAAGCCATTAATCAAATTCTGGAAAGTCCTCAGCTCCAAAAAGAAATGAAGGAAAAAGGGTTGGAATTTGTTCAAAAATTCAACAGCAATTTAGTGACGCAGCAGTTAATGGATTGCTATTTATCTCTTTAATAATCCTTAAATTACGTTCATAATAGCTTAGCGCATAATAAATGTGTAACTTATTCAGGTCGATTTTCAGAAATTTAGTTTTAATATTTGAAAAGCAAGGTTAGTGCTGCTGTTAACGTTAGTCCTGCCAATGCTGCAAGTCCTCATCCGATGAAGGATCGGATTCCGGGCTTTCCGCGAATGTCAGGTTTAGATTGAGCAGACTGTAGTAACAATTAAGAAATACAAGCTATAAAACCACAAAAGAAAAAGGGCCGGAATTTATTTAAAAATTCAACAGCCCCTTAGTGCTCTTAATTTAATATTTACAACTTATTTAGCAGCTGTAGCAGCTGGTGGATATTGCGCCAATATTTCCTTTACACCAGTATACAAACGTTGTTCTCTTTTATTGAAGTTATCAAGGTTAAAACCTGATCCCTGTCCATGCCAGAACAAAATCTTTTTAGCCGGATCCAGAAAATCGATGACAATAGTACCGTCAATATATTGATTTACGTAAGTTCCGCCGCCCCAGAAAGGATTTCCCCATCCGCCGCGCCAGCCCCATCCCCAGCCACCATAGTAACCTGGGCCATACACATCGGTTTTTTCGCGGGCAACTACAACCAAATTAACCAACAAATCCGGGCGATCTGATTTTGTAAATCCTTTCGCATTCATTTCAGATTCAACCGCAGCCATTAATCTGCGCTTGTCCAAATTGTTAAGCTTAACCCTTGCAATACCCTTATCGTAAAAATTGTAAGTTTTGTAACCGCTTAAATCAACATTTTTATCATAATCTGATGCGGTGCGGAGTGTTGTACATCCTGCTAATGCCAATACTACTGTAAAAAGCATTAATAATTTTTGTGCTGTTCTCATTTTGTGCGCTGTTGTATAAATAACCTGACATAAATATAACGATATTGTAAACCAAATGACAAATCATTTAACATTTTTTACAATCAGATTGTTATCTGTAAAACGATTTTTATTTGATTATGTTTTTACGTTATATCACTCAGACTAAATATTTTATAATTGGATTAATCATGAAAATCAATAAACAGGCGGGTATTCCGATAAGATCTGTTTTACAGCCAGTTTTATTCTTTCTTCTCTATTTTCATAATCATCAAAATTAAAGCCCGATCCTACCCCGTGCCACATAATTGCTTTGGTTTCGGGATTTAGAAAATCAATGATGATGGTGCCAGATTGGTACTGTTTGCTGCTGTTGAGCGGTCCGAATTGCGAATCTCTCCATTGGTACGAAGATGAAACAGCATCCCATTGATAACCGCCTCCGCTATAACCCCAGTCTGCCCGCGCATTAATGCTGCTCAAAACCACTACATTAACTAAAAAATCTGGTTGGCCAGCTTTAGTAAAGCCCTTTTTGACCATGGCAGTTTCAAGGGCATCTAACATCCTGGGTCTGTCGAGGTTGTTTAATTCTAAATGATCAATTCCTTTTTCATAGTAAGCAAAGGATTTTAACTTAGAAAAATCGATCTTTTTGTCGTAATCTGATGCCGTAAGCACAGTAATACAACTGGTAAATGCCATTACAATAGTAAACAGCATACCCCATTTAAGTGTGTGTTTCATTTTATGTTTTATTTAATAACCTATTACTAAAATACAGGTTTATCGCATTAAAACACATCAGTTGAGATAAAGAATATGTTACGGTCATAAAAATGCCTTTATCAATATTACGAGTGTCAGATAGAAATATCTGAGAACACAGGAAATACACACTAACATTATTTAACTTCCGCTTTATAAATTAACTTTGCAAAATGCTAAGAGACGAGATTAACAAAGCTTTTGAAGTATTAAAATCTGGCGGGGTAATCCTCTATCCTACCGACACCATTTGGGGAATAGGTTGTGATGCCACCAATCCTGAAGCCGTGAATAAAGTGCTTAAAATAAAAAACCGTCCGGCCGAAAAGAGTTTAATTGTTTTATTGGATGTAGACAGCAAATTGCAAAGTTATGTTGCCGAAATACCCGATGTAGCTTACGATCTGATCGAATATGCAGAAAACCCACTGACCATCGTTTTTTCGGATGCCAAAAATCTGGCGCAGAATGTAATCAATGCTGATGGTAGTGTAGGCATCCGGATTGTTAAACACGATTTTTGCACACCATTAATCCAGCGTTTCAGAAAACCTATTGTTTCAACCTCTGCAAATTTAAGTGGACAACCTTCGCCAAAATTCTTTGACGACATTGATCCTGAAATTATCGATGCTGTTGATTATGTAGTAGATTTCGAACAGGAAAATCGAACCAGTAAAAAGCCATCAACTATTATGAAACTTTCTCCTGGTGGACAGTTTGAGTTTATTCGCAAGTAATTTTATTACTTTTGTAATTCTTATTGTCATCCTGAGGCACGAAGGATCTGTTTCATAGCTCGCAGACGCTTTCTATCTCGGCGTGACAAAATAACTAACTTGATGCAACAACACCTACAAAACCCTATATTTAAAACCTTATCAACAATAGCAGATAAGAACAATACCGAAGCTTATGTAATCGGAGGATTTGTGCGCGATTTATTTTTAAATCGCCCTTCAAAAGATATTGACGTAGTTGTTGTTGGTAGTGGAATCGAATATGCAGAAGCCGTAGGTCGAAAATTAAACACAAAAGTGGCTGTATTTAAGAACTTCGGTACGGCAAACATCAAATATCAGGATTTAGAAGTTGAATTTGTAGGGGCGAGAAAAGAATCTTATCGTTCTGATTCGCGTAAACCCATTGTTGAAGACGGCACTTTAGAAGACGACCAGCTCCGCAGGGATTTTACCATCAATGCGTTGGCGATCAATTTAAATGCAGATCACTTTGGTGAGCTGCTAGATCCTTTTGATGGGATTAAAGATCTCGAAAATAAGCTCATCCGTACCCCGCTTGATCCGGAAATTACTTTTTCGGATGATCCATTGCGCATGATGCGGGCGATCCGTTTCGCTTCACAACTTAATTTCGATATCGATCCGGCAGCACTCAATGCCATTAAAACCCAGAAACAGCGCATTAACATTGTGTCCAAGGAACGGATTACTGATGAGATGAATAAAATCATCTTATCTAAAAAACCGTCAATAGGTTTTAAACATCTTTTCGATACCGGATTATTGCAGATCATTTTCCCTCAAATGGCACAGCTTTATGGCGTGGAGA
The DNA here is from genome assembly GCF_003664035.1 of Pedobacter alluvionis. GTDB lineage: Bacteria > Bacteroidota > Bacteroidia > Sphingobacteriales > Sphingobacteriaceae > Pedobacter > Pedobacter alluvionis. The sequence goes on along the minus strand of NZ_RCCK01000010.1, from coordinate 685,235 downwards.
TTATTAAAGGAAAAGGACATAAAGACAATTTCTACCATACTTTAGAGGTACTGGATAACATATGTGCAGATACCGATGATTTATGGTTACGCTGGGCAGCTATTTTGCACGATATTGCCAAACCTGCTACCAAACGTTTCGAAGAAGGCCACGGCTGGACGTTTCACGGACATGAAGACCGCGGTGCACGCATGGTTCCCAAAATATTTGCACAGCTAAAACTTCCTTTAAATGAAAAAATGAAGTATGTGCAAAAATTGGTGCAGCTTCATTTACGCCCGATTGTTCTGGCACAGGAAACTGTTACTGATTCTGCTGTAAGGCGATTACTTTTTGATGCCGGAGAAGAAATTGAAAGCTTGATGTTACTCTGCAATGCCGATGTAACAACAAAAAATGAATACAAAAAAACAAAATATAGAAATAACTTTGAGCTGGTAAAACAAAAGCTAAAGGACGTAGAGGAACGAGATAAAATCAGAAACTGGCAACCTCCGATTTCTGGCAACGATATTATGGAAACTTTTGGTCTTGATGCAGGCAAAGAAGTTGGCATAATTAAAAATGCCATTCGTGAGGCCATATTGGAAGGTGAGATCACAAACGATTATCAGGAAGCGTTTAATTTTATGCTCAATCAGGCAAAACAAATGGGATTAAATCCTGTTAATAAATAATTTAATTGCCGTAACAATATGAATATGGTGTTTTTATGGCATATCATGTTTGTGGTAATTATAAATTAACTTTATTTTTACGATTCCAAAATACAATAATGGCTATTTATAAATTTAGAATTACTTTTGAAGATTTTGATGATGTTGTGAGAGAGATCGACATTAAATCAAACCAAACATTTGAAGACCTCCATAAGGCTATTCACAGATCTACAGGTTATAATGCCGAGAAACCTTCTTCTTTTTATGTGAGTACTGACAATTGGTTAAAAGGTGATGAAATTGCCTATTTACCAAACGAACGTAAAAAAGACCGTGTAGTTTTAATGGAGAATTCTAAACTGAGCGGTTTTATTGAAGATCCACATCAAAAATTTTACTATATCTATAATTTCGATCGCCCTTACGATTTCCATGTAGAACTGGTAAAAATTATTCTTGACGCCGACCCTAATATCGAATATCCATTTTTAGCTAAAAGCACTGGCGAAGCACCAAAAATTTTCGAAAGCAACAATGCACCCATTGCCGATCCTGGCGCAGCTGTTGGTGCAGTTGCAGGTGAATTTGATTTCTTAAATGAAATGAACTTTGTACCTGAAGACACCGATGAATTAGAAGCCATGGGCGAAATGGGTATTAACGAAGAAGAGCGGGATGAAGATGAAGAAAATGAAGAAGACGAATTTGGAGATGAATTTTCTGACAGTGATAACTTCGAAGATGATAGCCATAAAGACGACTATTAATTAGCAACAAAATAATATTACAAAAGGCTGCCAAATATTTAAATTTGGCAGCCTTTATTTTATACAAACCCCATGCCTCAACCAAAAATCTTAATATCCATTGTTGGTCCTACTGCAATTGGCAAAACAGCTTTGGCTATTCACCTGGCACTACATTTTGGTACAGAAATTATTTCTGCAGATTCACGACAATTTTTTAAGGAAATGGCCATTGGTACAGCAAAGCCCAATGCTGCGGAATTGGTTGCAGCAAAACATCATTTTATAGACTCACATTCCGTAACGCAACTGTTTAGTACCGGCGATTTTGAGGTAGAAGGCTTAAAAACACTTGAAGAAATTTTCAAAAAGCATGATCTCGCCATTATGGTCGGGGGCTCCGGATTATATGTAAACGCTTTAATAAATGGTTTAGATGAAATGCCCGAGATCGATTTATCGATCAGGGAAAAATTAAACAAACAGTTTGAAGAAGAAGGTTTAACAGTTATACAAAACCAACTGGCCGAGTTAGATCCCGAATATTTCGCAAAAGTAGATCAGCAAAATCCACAAAGAATGATCAGGGGACTGGAAGTATATTTATCGACAGGTCAAAAACTTTCCTCAATGCTTTCAGCTACAAAAAAGGAAAGACCGTTTAAAATAATCAAAATTGGGTTAAATACCGATCGGGCTGTACTTTATGACAGAATTAATAGAAGAGTTGATCAAATGATTGCTGATGGTTTAGTAGATGAAGTAAAATTGCTAATACCATTTAAAAAATACAATGCTTTAAACACGGTAGGTTATAGTGAAATTTTCGATTACCTGGACGGAAAGTTATCTCTTGAAGACGCTGTTTCGGCAATTAAACAAAATACCCGCCGCTTTGCCAAACGCCAGCTCACCTGGTTTAGAAGAGATGAAGAAATCAACTGGTTTGAACCTCATCAAAGCTCGGAAGTTATCAACTTTGTTGAAAACAAAATAGGTAGAAAATAAAAAAGGAGCATTAAATGCTCCTTTTTTTATGAATACTAAAATCTTACTTCGCATCTGGGAATTTCACGCCTCTATATTGAGTAATATCAATGTTTGGTACAGTAGAACCGTATTTAGCATTAATGGCATCAATAAATAGATTGGCAATTGCTGCATTTCCACGCGGCGTTAAGTGAATACCATCTAAAGAGAATGCACCACCCGTAATAAATGAAGCGTTGATACCAACACCCTGAACATTAATACCAGTTTTAACCTGATTAAAATAAGCATAAGTATCTGCAATGGCCAGGCCTTTGCTGGTAGCTAAAGATTTAATACTGCTGTTGTAACTGTTTACATAGTCCTTCACTTTAACAACTTCATCTTTATCCAAAACCCATTTATTTTCAATTGGATTTAAGGGATGTAAGCCATAAGGAATAGCACCTTGACCAAACAAACCAGCTGATTGGAAAGGCAAACGAATTAAATCATCAGCAGTTGCAGGCCTTACCGCACCTGTTCCTGTTTGAATATAAATAGCTGCCGCTGCAGGATTAATTGCTTTAGCAGCATTTAATAAAGCAGCTACGGTAACCGTATTAAAATATGGAACAGCTGTTACATCAGGAATAGTTGCCACAATACCTTTCTGACCACCGGCGGTTAATGCATTTAAAAAATTAGCATACAATGATGAAAATGTTACTTTATCTGTTAATACAGTAGTTGGATCACCTGTAACGGTAACAGCACCATTTAAAGCATAACCCAATACATCATTATTTCCTAACCAAAGCGAGAAAAAAGTATGGTTTCTGCCTTGTATATACTGAAAGTAATTGGTTTTACCCACTTGTGCATCTGTTAATAAACGCTCGAAATACGGATTGGCAGCACTAAAAGTAAGCGTTGGGTCGAAAGATAAATCGACACGCATGCCCGGAATACCTAAGTTTTGAATTTCACCACTATACTTATCTAAGTGTTTCGCAGGATCTCTAAAGGCTAATTTATCTATAATGGGAGTTAAAGTTGGCGTACCATTAACCAGTGCTGTTAAAGAAATATAACCTGAGCCATTTGAATGTTCTTCACTAAAAAACGGAGAAGTGAATGCTCCACCACCAACTGAAGCCATTTTAGCTGCAATTAGGTTTGGATAAGCAACTTTTTGACCTTCTAAATATAAGCCTCCATCAGCAAAGCCAGAAGTTAAAGAGTTACCTACGGCAATGTATTTGCTAAAATTAGCTTGTCCGGCAGTTGTACCTGCAGGTGTTTCTATTTCTGGTTTGCAGGCTGCGGTAAAAAGAATGGCAGCAGCAACGAAACTATTTAATATATATTTTTTCATTTGTAATTTCTCCTACCATTTATAAGTTAATGAAATACCTGGTGCATAAACCAAAGTTTTAAAGGTACCATCAAGGCCTGTTTCGATATTCTTTTGTTTACGCGATTTAACATCTTCAAAAAAGAACGATGCATTAACTTCGAAATGGCGGGTAGGCGTATAACCTAAACCTGCACTTAAAATATAACGATCAGCATCTGGTGCTTCTGGTGTTACATAACCATCCTGAACCGGAGAAAAAGCATAACCTAAACCAGCTCTTAAAGCCAATTTCTCTGATGCCTGGTGATTGATACCTAACTTAAATGATGAACCATCATGATAATTCCTTTCAGAAGGCTTATCCGTTAACTGAGGAGTATTAATAGCATAATCAAAAGTTAAATTTTGATAAACATGCCACTGTACCCAGCTGGCATCAAAGGCCAATGTTGTGCTTTTTGACAAAGGTACACCTATACCTAAAGTCGTTGTAGAAGGTAAAGGTAATTCAGCATTAAATGTATTTCCTGCAGGGAATGCACTTCTCAATGATTCAGGAACATCAAACGTTGCAGTTCCATCATTTAATTTGGTGACTACTTTTGATTTGTGTACAACAGCGAAAGTGATATTACTTAGCGTTTTAATGTACAGACCTGCATTCCAACCGTAACCACTACCTGTGCCTTCTAATGTCGCATGACCGGATCTTCCATCGGGATAGTTTACCGGTAATGCCCTTTGAAGATTTACATCACCATGATTGTATACAAAACCAGCACCTATACCAATACGATCGGTAATTTTAATACTCAAAGTAGGTTGGAAATAAATGGCTTTTAAATTTAATGAGGTTAGTGCATACTTACCAGACCAGTTATCGCCCCAATCTACCAAACCACCGAAAGGAGTATAAACACCTAATCCTAATTTCCATTTATTTGATTTAGGACCCCATACTGCATAAGCTTCAAATGGAGGAGCAATTTTATTCTTAACATTTTCTGTAATGTTCGAACCTGACTGCTTAAAAGCTGATTTAAATAATAGTGGGTTTACACCTGCGGAAACTGAGTTTTTCTCTAAGAAAGTTACTGCACCGGGATTGTAAAATACAGACGCTTCATCTAAAGGCAATGCAGAACCTGCACCCGCCATACCAATTTGCTTTTGACCTTGTAAATTAACCTGGAAACCCTGCCCCAAAACCCAAAGTGGAGCAGAAAGTAATGCGCTCAATAAAAATTTTTTCATTTATAAATGGTTATATCACAAATATATACTATGCTAACATAGTAAGCAAATATTTGTTTGTAAGAATTGCAAGCATTTTAAGCTTGGGCAGTCGGCCCACCAAAACCCATTGGAAAAGGCGGTTCCTCTTGTGCTTTAATCCGGCCGTTTACCGTCTCGAACTTCTCAATATTATCTTCCAACGCTGATAATAAGCGTTTTGCATGTTCTGGGGTTAAAATAATCCTCGATTTTACCTTTGCTTTCGGAATTCCCGGCATTACGCGGATAAAATCTAATACAAATTCGGTATTTGAATGGGTGATAATAGCCAGGTTAGAAAAAATTCCTTCAGCAATTTCTTCAGATAACTCTATATTTAATTGGTTCTCGTTTTGTTGTTCTTCCATAATAGCTCAAAAATAAAAAAATCCGCTGTGTATTAGCGGATTTATAAAAAGATTCATTAAACGAGGAAGGAAATTATTTGATCATAAAATTTACAATACCAATTACAGAGCCGACAATAGCTAGAAACTGAATCAAACCAACTACATAGATTGTTTTCTGCATACCTGAAATGTCTTCTTTTGTGGCTAAAATTTCACGTTTGTTCTCAAATTCGGCCTTCACTTCATTTTTAACAAATGAAACCAGCTGTTCTGCTTCATTCTCGCCTAACTTCGCCTTTAATATCTGGAAGAGTTGTATTTCGGAAACACTCATGCTACTAATTTTTATTTAAATCTACAAATTCTATTCCAAACAAAAAAGTCCTCCCATTTGGGAGGACTTAAAGTATTTAAATAAGATTAGCTATTAAGCTTCTACTTCTTCTTGTTTCGAAGCTAATAATTTATCGTATTCTTCCTGAGAACCAACGATGATTCTTTCGTAACCACGTACACCAGTACCTGAAGGGATTAAGTGACCAACGATCACGTTTTCTTTCAAGCCTAACATATTATCGCGTTTACCTGCAATAGCTGCCTCATTTAATACTTTCGTAGTTTCCTGGAACGAAGCCGCAGAAATGAACGATTTAGTACCTAATGACGCACGTGTAATACCTTGTAAGATAGAACTTGCAGTTGCTGGTCTTGCATCTCTAACCGTGATCTGTTTTAAATCTTTACGTTTTAATTGAGAATTTTCGTCTCTTAATTTACGTAATGAAACAATCTGACCTGGTTTGATTTCTGTCGAATCACCTGCATCTTCAACCACTTTCTTGTCGTACATGGCATCGTTCTCGTCAGCAAAATCCCAACGGTCAACAGCATTGTTTTCTAAGAAAATAGTATCACCCGGATCTTCAATGTGAACTTTCTGCATCATCTGGTGAACAATTACCTCGAAGTGCTTATCGTTAATTTTCACACCTTGTAAACGGTAAACCTCTTGAATACCATTTACTAAGTATTCCTGAACCGCTGCAGGGCCTTTAATTGATAAGATATCGGCAGGAGAAATTGAACCATCTGATAAAGGCATACCTGCTTTCACAAAGTCATTATCCTGTACAAGGATGTGTTTAGACAATGGAACCAGGTATTTTTTAACTTCACCATCTTTTGATTCGATTGTGATTTCACGGTTACCACGTTTAACGCCACCTAAAGTTACCACACCATCAATCTCAGTTACTACAGCTGGGTTAGATGGGTTACGTGCTTCAAATAATTCCGTTACACGAGGTAAACCACCTGTAATATCCCGGGTTTTACCAGTTGCACGAGGAATCTTAGCGATAATCTGACCAGTTTGGATTGCTTCACCTTCATCAACTGAAACGTGGGCACCTACCGGAATGTTATAACCTTTGATGAATTCACCTTTCTTATCAACGATCTGAACTGAAGGGTTTTTAGTTTTATCACGTGTATCGATAATTACTTTTTCACGGTGACCAGTTTGCTCATCTGATTCTTCACGGAAGGTTACACCTTCAATAATGGCATCAAATTGTGCTTTACCGGCAAATTCTGAAAGAATAACCGCGTTGTACGGATCCCATGAACAGATTTTATCACCTTTAGTAAGTTTATCACCTTCTTTTACGAACAAGAATGCACCGTAAGGAATATTGTTGGTTACAATGATACGTCCGGTTCCTGGCTCAACAATTTTGAACTCACCTGAACGACCCAATACCACCTGAACTGTTCCTTCTTCTGTTTGTGTATCAACAGTACGGATATTTTCGAATTCGATTACACCATCAAACTTAGCTACGATGTTTGATTCTGCAGCAATGTTTGATGCAGTACCACCCACGTGGAAAGTACGAAGTGTTAACTGTGTACCCGGCTCACCGATTGATTGTGCTGCAATTACACCAACTGCCTCACCTCTTTGAACGCGTTTACCAGATGCTAAGTTACGACCGTAACATAATGCGCAAACACCACGTTTGTTCTCACAAGTTAATACCGAACGGATTTCGATACCTTCTAATGGAGACTCTTCGATCAATTTAGCAACATCTTCGTTGATATCTTCGCCTGCACTTACTAATAATGTGTTATCCAAAGGATTATACACATCATGTAATGAAGTACGGCCTAAAATCCTGTCGTATAATGGCTCAACAATATCTTCCTGATCTTTTAACGCAGTAGTGTACATACCTCTTAAAGTACCACAATCAACCGAGTTAACAATCATATCCTGTGCAACATCATGTAAACGACGGGTTAAGTAACCCGCATCAGCTGTTTTTAACGCCGTATCCGCCAAACCTTTACGCGCACCGTGAGTAGAGATAAAGTACTCTAATACCGATAAACCTTCTTTAAAGTTTGATAAGATCGGGTTTTCGATAATATCACCACCTGAACCAGATTTTTGAGGTTTTGCCATCAAACCACGCATTCCGCAAAGCTGACGAATCTGCTCTTTAGATCCACGTGCACCTGAATCAAGCATCATGTAAACTGAGTTAAAACCTTGGTTATCTGAAGATAACTGAGTCATAACGAAAGTAGTTAACCTGTTGTTGATACGGGTCCAGATATCGATAATCTGGTTGTAACGTTCGTTGTTGGTAATGAAACCCATGTTATAGTTGTTTCTTACCTCTTCAACTTCTGCAGCTGCCTGTTCTAGTAAAGTATGTTTTTCTACCGGAATGTTTACGTCTTGTAAGTTGAACGATAAACCTCCCTGGAATGCCATACGGAATCCTAATTCTTTGATATCATCTAAGAACTGAGAAGCACGTGCCATACCCGTCATTTTAACTACCTCACCGATAATATCTCTTAACGATTTTTTAGTTAATAACTCATTGATATAACCAACTTCTTCAGGAACCATTTGGTTGAATAATACTCTACCAACGGTTGTTTCAGTTAATTTATTAACGATCGATCCATCATTTTGCTTCACATTTACCCTTACTTTGATAAATGCATGCAAGTCTAATTCTTTCTCGTTATAAGCAATAATAACTTCTTCCGGAGAATAGAAATTAGAATCCTGTCCTTTTACAACCCTTGTTTCATCTGTTCTACGGCCTTTAGTAATATAATAAAGACCCAAAACCATATCCTGAGATGGTACTGTAATTGGGGTACCGTTTGCAGGGTTTAAGATGTTATGTGCAGCCAACATCAATACCTGGGCTTCCAAAATTGCTGCGTTACCTAACGGTAAGTGGACAGCCATCTGGTCACCATCAAAATCGGCGTTGAATGCAGTACACACTAATGGGTGTAACTGGATTGCTTTTCCTTCAATTAATTTTGGCTGGAAAGCCTGAATACCTAGTCTGTGTAGTGTAGGTGCACGGTTTAATAATACCGGGTGACCTTTTAATACATTTTCTAAGATATCCCAAACTAACGGATCTTTTCTATCAACGATTTTCTTAGCAGATTTAACTGTTTTTACTACACCACGCTCAATCATCTTACGAATAATGAACGGTTTGTAAAGCTCAGCAGCCATATCTTTAGGAATACCGCATTCGTGTAATTTAAGGCTAGGCCCTACAACAATTACCGAACGAGCTGAATAATCCACACGTTTACCTAATAAATTCTGACGGAAACGACCTTGTTTACCTTTCAGAATATCTGAAAGTGATTTCAAAGCACGGTTACCTTCAGTTTTTACCGCGTTAACTTTACGTGAGTTATCGAATAACGAATCTACAGCTTCCTGCAACATACGTTTCTCGTTACGTAAAATTACCTCTGGTGCTTTAATCTCGATCAAACGTTTTAAACGGTTGTTACGGATAATTACACGACGGTATAAATCATTTAAATCGGAAGTAGCGAAACGACCACCTTCTAATGGCACTAACGGACGTAATTCTGGTGGAATAACCGGAACGATTTTAACAATCATCCACTCAGGGCGATTCTCAATACGTGTATTAGCACCACGGAAAGCTTCAACAACCTGAAGACGTTTTAAAGCCTCATTTTTACGTTGCTGAGAAGTTTCGTTAGCTGCCTGGTGACGTAAATCATAAGATAAAGTATCTAAATCAATACGTTTTAATAAATCTTCTAATGCTTCAGCACCCATTTTGGCGATGAATTTATTAGGATCTTTATCATCTAAGTATTGGTTTTCTTTAGGTAATTTATCTAAGATATCTAAATATTCTTCTTCCGTTAAGAAGTCCATATAGTTGATACCTTCTTCAGCCATTAAGCCTGATTGAATAACTACGTAACGCTCGTAATAGATAATTAAATCTAATTTTTTAGTAGGTAAACCTAATAAATAACCGATTTTGTTTGGTAAAGAGCGGAAGTACCAGATGTGTGCAACAGGAACCACTAAAGCAATGTGTCCCATACGCTCACGACGTACTTTTTTCTCCGTTACTTCAACACCACAACGATCGCAAACAATACCTTTATAACGGATACGTTTGTATTTACCGCAATGACATTCGTAATCTTTTACCGGACCAAAAATACGCTCACAGAACAAACCATCACGCTCAGGTTTGTAAGTACGGTAGTTAATGGTTTCTGGTTTCAACACCTCACCGCTTGAGCGTTCCAGAATAATTTCTGGAGACGATAAGCTAATCGTGATTGATGTGAAATTGCTTTTTAATTTATTATCCTTTTTGTAAGACATATCTTTTTGTTTTTAGTAGCAAGTACTTAGTATCAGGTATCGAGATTGAATTAACCCTCTTAATACCCGATACTTTATACTTAATACTTAGTCTAACGTAATATCTAAACCTAATCCGCGTAACTCATGTACCAATACGTTGAACGATTCTGGTACACCTGGCGTTGGTAGGTTTTCACCTTTAACAATGGCTTCGTAAGTTTTGGCTCTTCCGATTACATCATCCGATTTAACGGTTAAGATCTCCTGAAGAATATTAGCTGCACCGAATGCCTCTAATGCCCAAACCTCCATCTCACCAAAACGCTGACCACCGAACTGGGCTTTACCACCCAATGGTTGTTGTGTAATTAATGAGTATGGTCCGATTGAACGGGCGTGCATCTTATCATCAACCATGTGACCTAATTTCAACATGTAGATAATACCTACAGTTGTAGTCTGATCGAAGCGCTCGCCTGTTAAACCATTGTATAAGTAGGTTTTTCCTGAAGCAGGAACTCCTGCTTTAGCGATCCATTCTTCTACTTCTTGGTGGGTAGCTCCATCAAAAATCGGTGTTGCAAATTTAACACCTAATTCTTGGCCTGCCCAAGCTAAAATAGTTTCGTAGATCTGACCAAGGTTCATACGCGAAGGTACACCCAGTGGGTTCAACACGATATCAACCGGAGTACCATCAGCTAAGAAAGGCATATCTTCATCACGTACAATACGTGCAACAATACCTTTGTTACCGTGGCGACCCGCCATTTTATCACCTACTTTTAATTTACGTTTTTTAGCTACATAAACTTTTGCCATCTGTACGATTCCTGAAGGAAGCTCATCACCTACACTGATCGCGAATTTATCGCGTTTGTAAGCACCAAGTTCTTCGTTAACACGGATACCGTAGTTGTGAAGCAACATTTTAATCATCTCGTTTTTATCATCATCAGTAGTCCATTTGTTAGGGCTAATGTGATTATAATCAAGCTCAGCTAAAATTTTCTGAGTAAATTTAGCGCCTTTAGCAACTAATAATTCTTTGTAAATGTTAAATACACCCTGAGATGTTTTTCCGTTTACGATGGTGAATAATTTGTCAACTAATTCTGCTTTTAATTTCTCAGTGATATTATTATATCCTTTGTCTAATTTTTCAATTGCTGATTTCTCTTCAGCTTTTGTAGTTTTCTTAGCACGGCTGAATAATTTAGTATCAATTACCACACCCTGGATTGAAGGAGGAGTTTTTAAAGACGCATCTTTAACATCACCTGCTTTATCACCAAAAATTGCACGTAGTAATTTCTCTTCCGGTGAAGGATCAGATTCTCCTTTTGGAGTGATCTTACCAATTAAAATATCACCTTCTTTTACATCAGCACCAATACGGATAATACCGTTTTCATCAAGGTCTTTAGTAGCCTCTTCAGAAACGTTCGGGATATCTGGTGTTAATTCCTCTTCTCCACGTTTAGTATCACGTACTTCTAATTCAAACTCTTCAATATGCAATGAAGTGAAAACGTCATCACGAACAATACGCTCGTTAATTACAATCGCATCCTCAAAGTTGAAACCTTGCCAAGGCATGAATGCCACTTTTAAGTTTCTACCTAATGCCAATTCGCCATTTTCAGTTGCATAACCTTCGCAAAGCACTTGTCCTTTAGTAACTTTCTGACCTTTCTTAACGATTGGTTTTAAGTTGATACAAGTATTCTGGTTGGTTTTTTTGAATTTAATTAAACGGTAAGTTTTGCTATCACCTTCAAATGAGACTAAACGATCATCCTCGTTACGCTCATATTTAATGGTAATTTCGTTAGCATCAACATACTCTACAACACCGTCACCCTCTGCGTTGATCAAAGTTCTTGAGTCACGTGCAACGCGACCTTCTAAACCTGTACCTACAATTGGTGCTTCAGGACGTAACAATGGTACGGCCTGACGTTGCATGTTCGATCCCATCAAAGCCCTGTTCGCATCATCATGTTCCAAGAAAGGAATTAACGAAGCAGCGATTGAAGTAATCTGGTTAGGCGCAACGTCCATTAAGTCTAATTTCTCAGGCTCAATAATCGGGAAGTCACCCTCATAACGCGCTTTAACACGTGGTGTGGTAAAGTTACCTTTATCATCATACTCTGCATTGGCCTGAGCGATGGTTTTACCATCCTCATCTTCTGCAGATAAATAAATAACATCTGAATCTACAACTACTTTACCATCTTCAACACGTTTGTATGGTGTTTCAATGAAACCTAAATTGTTGATTTTTGCATGCACACAAAGTGATGAAATCAAACCAATGTTTGGTCCCTCTGGAGTTTCAATAGTACATAAACGACCATAGTGAGTATAGTGAACGTCACGTACCTCGAAACCGGCACGCTCACGTGATAAACCACCTGGACCTAAAGCCGATAAACGGCGTTTGTGAGTGATCTCTGCCAATGGATTCGTTTGATCCATGAACTGAGATAACTGGTTAGTACCAAAGAAAGAGTTGATCACTGATGATAACGTACGGGCGTTAATCAAATCAGTTGGTGTAAACACCTCGTTATCGCGAATATTCATACGCTCACGGATTGTTCTGGCCATACGGGCTAAACCAACACCAAATTGTGCGTACAATTGCTCACCTACCGTACGTACACGACGGTTAGACAAGTGATCGATATCATCCACCTCTTCTTTTGAGTTGATCAATTTGATCAGGTATTTCACAATTGCAATAATATCTGCTTTTGTTAATACCTTAACCTCATCAGGAGTATTCATTTTTAATTTACGGTTGATACGGTAACGACCAACATCTCCTAAATCGTAACGTTTATCCGAGAAGAATAAACGATCAATGATACCACGGGCTGTTTCCTCATCAGGTGGTTCTGCGTTACGCAAAGCACGATAGATGTTTTCTACAGCTTCTTTTTCTGAGTTTGATGTATCTTTCTGTAATGTATTATATATAATGGTATAATCTGCCTGACTTGCGCCATCTTCTTTAGATAAGATGATGCTTTTTACGCCAGCTTCGATAACCATATCAATGTGTTCGTCTTCTAAAACGGTTTCTCTTTCAAGAATCACTTCATTACGGTCGATAGAAACTACCTCACCGGTATCTTCATCAACAAAATCTTCAACCCATTTTTTCAATACTCTTGCAGCCAGTTTACGACCGATGTATTTCTTTAAACCTGATTTACTAACTTTTACTTCGTCAGCAAGATCGAAAAGTTCCAAGATATCTTTATCAGAATCGTAACCGATAGCACGTAATAAAGTGGTAACCGGGAATTTTTTCTTACGATCGATATACGCATACATCACGTTATTAACGTCTGTAGCGAACTCGATCCATGAACCTTTGAAAGGAATAACACGTGCAGAATACAATTTGGTTCCATTTGTGTGACGGCTTTGACCGAAGAACACACCTGGAGAACGGTGTAATTGCGAAACGATAACACGTTCTGCACCGTTGATAACAAACGTACCTTTTGGTGTCATATACGGGATCGTACCTAAGTACACATCCTGGATAATAGTTTCAAAATCTTCATGTTCTACATCATTACAAGAAAGCTTCAGCTTTGCTTTTAATGGAACATTGTAGGTTAATCCACGCTCAATACACTCGTGTATATCGTAACGTGGTGGATCAACAAAATAATCAAGAAACTCTAATACGAAGATATTTCTTGAATCTGTTATTGGAAAGTTTTCAGCAAACACTTTAAACAAACCTTCGCTAGAGCGATCGTCTGATGTGGTATCTATCTGGAAAAATTCTCTGAATGATTGCAATTGCACATCCAGAAAATCCGGATAGTCTATAATGTGCTTACTAGTTGCAAAATTTACTCTTTGTTCGACTGTCTTTGCCAATGGACTAAAAGATTTTAGTTTAAGAATAAACTATTTGTTTGGTTTCGTTCTAACCATGCTCATTAACCAAACAAAATGAGATGTTTATAAACAGGTAAAGACACCGACATTTTCAGTCGGTGTCTGATACATTTTTAGCTTAGCTAAGTTAAGTGATTACTTAATCTCAACTACTGCTCCAGCTTCTTCTAATTGTTTTTTAAGAGCTTCTGCTTCGTCTTTAGTAACACCAGCTTTTAATTCTTTTGGTGCTCCGTCAACTAAGTCTTTTGCTTCTTTCAAACCAAGGCCAGTTAAGTCTTTAACAAGTTTCACAACTGCTAATTTAGCGCCACCAGCTTCTTTTAAGATAACATCAAATGATGTTTTTTCTGCAGCAGCAGCAGGTGCATCACCACCAGCAGCAGGACCAGCAACTACAGCAGCAGCTGCAGGCTCGATACCATACTCGTCTTTTAAGATTTGAGCTAATTCGTTAACTTCTTTAACGGTTAAGTTTACTAATTGCTCAGCAAACGATTTTAAATCTGCCATTTTATTAAGATTTTAAAAATTTACGTAAAAATAATTTTGTTTTATTGCGAACTTAAGGTGTTCGTTAACCTTCTCTTTCCTGAAGAGTTTTAACAATTCCTGCAATTTTGCCTCCGCTTGATTTAAGCGCAGATATAACATTCTTAGCTGGTGATTGTAATAATCCAATGATATCGCCAATAAGCTCTTCTCTCGATTTTAAGCTTACTAAGTTATTCAATTGGTCATCGCCAACGTATACTGATGAATCTATAAATGCTGCTTTAAGCAATGGTTTATCAGATGTTCTTCTCAAAGCTTTAATCAACTTAGCCGGAGCGTTTGCTGTTTTTGAGAATAATAATGATGACGAACCTTTAAGGGCTTCGTATATCTCAGAAGCATCGCCATCTAAACCTTCAATCGCTTTGCGGATTAAAGAGTTTTTAGCTACCTTCATGATGATATCACCTTCAAAACATTTGCGGCGGATGTTATTAATCTGCTCAACAGAAAGGCTAGAAGTATCAGCAATATAGAAATTACCATACTCTTGCATTTGTCCTTGTAGTTCTAAAACTACTTCGTTTTTTTCTTCTCTGTTCATGATTAAATCCCCGCTACTGATTTTGTTTCAATTGCAATTCCAGGACTCATTGTAGAAGACACGTGAATGCTCTTAAAATAAGTTCCTTTTGCAGCAGATGGTTTTAATTTAGAAATTACTTGAATAATTTCAAGTGCATTCTCATAAATTTTGTCTGCTGGGAATGATACTTTTCCTATCGAGGCGTGTATGATACCCGTTTTGTCTACTTTAAAATCAATTTTACCTGCTTTAACCTCTGTTACAGCTTTACCAACATCGTTAGTTACTGTACCAGATTTTGGGTTAGGCATTAAGTTCCTTGGGCCTAAAACACGGCCTAATTTACCTACCTTAGCCATACAAGCTGGTGTTGTGATAATAATGTCTACATCGGTCCAACCACCTTCAATTTTAGCCACATATTCGTCTAAACCTACGAAGTCTGCGCCAGCTGCTTTTGCTTCTTCTTCCTTATCAGGAGTTACTAGAGCCAAAACACGTACAGTTTTACCTGTTCCGTGTGGTAAAGTAGCAATACCACGTACCATCTGATTCGCTTTACGCGGATCTACACCTAGAGACACATCAATATCAACTGATGCATCAAACTTAGTGGTAGTGATTTCTTTTA
The DNA here is from genome assembly GCF_003664035.1 of Pedobacter alluvionis. Lineage (GTDB taxonomy): Bacteria > Bacteroidota > Bacteroidia > Sphingobacteriales > Sphingobacteriaceae > Pedobacter > Pedobacter alluvionis. The sequence continues at coordinate 669,538 of NZ_RCCK01000010.1, read as the reverse complement.
CCAAAGCAGCAGCAGCCTGTAAAGTATAAGCTTTACCAGCTTCTATTTTAGCGTGTGCCTTTTTTTGATTTTTAGTTAATTTCGCCACTGTTGTAAACTGTTTTTTAATTAATTGTTCCAGGGTGCGTCACCAGAAACGGTGATTCCCATACTGCGTGCTGTTCCAGCAACCATACTCATTGCAGATTCGATTGTAAATGCATTTAAATCAGGCATTTTATCCTCAGCAATAACTTTAATCTGGTCCCAGGTCACCGACCCAACTTTTTTACGGTTAGGCTCAGCAGAACCACTCTGTAATTTAGTAGCATCTTTTAACTGAATAGCTACCGGAGGGGTTTTGATGATGAAATCGAATGACTTATCAGCATAAACAGTAATTACAACTGGCAATACTTTACCTGCTTTATCTTGGGTACGAGCGTTGTACTGTTTGCAAAACTCCATAATGTTCACCCCTTTAGCACCTAATGCAGGTCCTACTGGTGGCGATGGATTTGCCGCTCCGCCTTTGATCTGTAATTTGATCATTGCACTGACTTCTTTTGCCATTTTGTGTTTTTTGTTTATTTAAAACTCAATGTTAAATATTGGAAGCATGTAACATTTAATTCCTTAGCGCTCCTATAAAGCTTAAAGGACTGCAAAGATATGGATAATCTTATAGATACACAATAGATATAGAGAAATATATTTTTTATTATATCTAATGTGTTAAAATTTACCGGATCAATTAACCAGCAGACATTAATTTGAGCTAAACCCTATTTCCCATTTAATATACCTAATAATTGTTTTAAACTTTTCTCTATTTCACTATAGGATATTATTGCTGATCTCTTAGGCTTCGATATACTTTTTATCAACTTATTACCATTTACCATGCAAATAATAACGTGTTTCAACAGTATAGTTTATCTTGGAATCCTTCAAGTAAATGGGCTTATCGTAAAATATTTCCTTTCTGAATACGAAGAATAAGCCTTTATTATTAATATTAAAGATAAACTAAAACCACTAGGGTTAATAAATTAAAATCGATCTAAAACAAAAAAGGCTTCAGAAAATAAATCCTGAAGCCTTCTAATATTTTAAATCATTTATTACTCTTTTTCTACTTGCATGTAGTTAAGCTCAAGCGGTGTTTTACGACCAAAGATTTTAACCATTACTTTCAGTTTTTTCTTCTCTTCGTTTACCTCTTCGATAATACCTGAAAAACCATTGAAAGGTCCGTCCATAACTTTAATACCTTCGCCAACATAGTAAGGCACATTCATGGTTTCACCCTGTTCGCTCATTTCATCAACCACACCTAAAATACGGTTCACTTCTGCCTGGCGCATTGGAATTGGATTACCGGCTTTATCACCTAAGAAACCAATAACGCTATTAATTCCTTTAATGATGTGCTCTAGCTCACCATCAAGAGTAGCTTCGATTAAAACATAACCAGGATAAAAGTTACGCTCTTTGGCAATTTTTTTTCCATCTTTCATCTGGTAGTATTTTTCCATCGGGATTAATACCTGTGGAACCAAATGAGAGAAACCTAAACGGCTGATCTCAGCATCAATGTACTGCTTTACTTTCTTTTCTTTACCGCTAACAGCCCTTACAACGTACCACTTTAGATCGCTCATTAGTAAATATTAATTAGAAAGTGATTTATAAAAAGTATCTAACACAAATGTAGAACCTTTATCCATTGCAAAAATAACCAATGCAATAATTAAAGAAGCTACCAATACAAGAATTGCAGAACTTTGCAGTTCTCCCCAGGTTGGCCATGTAACCTTCTGGGTCATTTCATCGTACGATTCTTTTATAAACTCAACTACTTTAGCCATATTTAATTTATTGAATGACTGAATGAGTAAATGAGTGAATGATAATATCCGAAAGTAAACTTTCAAATGCAATCATTCACTCATTCAATTACTCAACCATTGTTTTGAGCACGGGAACAAGGATTCGAACCCTGATCAAAGGTTTTGGAGACCTCTATTCTACCGTTGAACTATTCCCGTATTTAGAAAGCAAAGTGCTTAAGTGAACTCTAACACTTTGCTTTCAGTTATTTACCTGAAGCCCCATTAAGGGGTTTTGGGTTTTATTTTAAAATTTCAGTTACCTGACCAGCACCTACTGTTCTACCACCTTCACGGATAGCGAAACGTAGACCTTTTTCCATTGCGATAGCGTTGATCAACTTTACAGTGATGGTAACGTTATCACCTGGCATTACCATCTCAGTACCTTCAGCTAGTGAAATCTCACCAGTAACATCTGTAGTACGGAAATAGAATTGAGGACGGTATTTGTTGAAGAATGGAGTGTGACGACCACCTTCTGCTTTTGATAATACATAGATCTCAGCTTTGAAATCAGTGTGAGGAGTTACTGAACCTGGTTTACAGATTACCATACCACGACGGATATCAGTTTTCTCAATACCACGTAACAATAAACCTACGTTATCACCAGCTTCACCATAATCTAAGATCTTACGGAACATCTCAACACCAGTAACTGTAGATTTTAAGTTCTCAGCACCCATACCTAAGATTTCAACCGGATCTCCAGAGTTGATTACACCACGCTCAATACGACCAGTTGCTACAGTACCACGACCAGTGATCGAGAATACATCTTCAACAGGCATCAAGAATGGAAGCTCAGTTAAACGTGGAGGAATTGGAATGTAGCTATCAACAGCATCCATTAATTCCATAATTTTTGCTACCCATTTAGCATCTCCGTTCAAACCACCTAAAGCAGAACCTTGAATAACAGGAATATCATCACCAGGGAAATCGTAGAACGATAATAATTCACGAACTTCCATTTCTACTAATTCTAATAATTCAGGATCATCAACCATATCCACTTTGTTCATGAATACAACCAATGAAGGTACACCAACCTGACGAGCCAATAAGATGTGCTCACGAGTTTGTGGCATTGGACCATCAGTAGCAGCAACAACGATAATAGCACCATCCATTTGAGCCGCACCTGTAACCATGTTTTTAACATAATCCGCGTGACCTGGACAATCTACGTGTGCGTAGTGACGGTTTGCAGTTGAATACTCAACGTGCGCAGTATTAATAGTAATACCTCTTTCTTTTTCCTCTGGAGCAGAGTCAATTGAATCGAATGAACGTGCCTCAGATAAACCTGCATCAGCTAAAACTTTTGTAATAGCTGCTGTTAAAGTTGTTTTACCGTGATCGACGTGACCGATTGTACCGATGTTTAAGTGCGGTTTACTACGGTCAAATTTTTCTTTTGCCATTTTATTTATAACTAATTAGTAGGTTAACTTTTTATTAATTTTTATTTATTGTTTTGATGCAATGCAACACAAAAAACCTTGTCTACCCTGCATATTAAACAGATTTAACAAAGCTTTATTATCCTGAGCCAACTATGGGAATTGAACCCATGACCTCTTCCTTACCAAGGAAGTGCTCTACCGCTGAGCTAAGTCGGCTTTTTAGTTTCCAGTTCCAGCCTTTAGTTTTAACTATATCAAAACTGTTACCAATAACTGCCCACTTTCTAATTTTTATTGGAGCGGAAGACGAGGTTCGAACTCGCGACCTATAGCTTGGAAGGCTATCGCTCTACCAACTGAGCTACTTCCGCTTTTAAAAATCAGTGATTGATTGAATGAAAGAATGAGAGAATTATTCCATCATTAAAACATTTGGTCATTCATTTAAAGTGTGGGGAGAGAAGGATTCGAACCTTCGAAATCTTGCGATAACAGAGTTACAGTCTGTCCCATTTGGCCGCTCTGGAATCTCCCCATTTTTTACTTCAAAATGTTAACACTTTAAAATAAAAAGAGCCTCCTATCGGAATCGAACCAATGACCTACTGATTACAAGTCAGTTGCTCTACCAGCTGAGCTAAGGAGGCTTTAAATTTTGTGCAATGATACGAAAAATCTTCATTTTTCATACTATTAACGTGTTTTTTTAAAACTTTTATCTTTTTAAAGAACAACCCTTTTCTTCTTAGCGTAACACCGTTTCCGAAAGGGAATGCAAATATACACACTTATATTTCACTTCAAAATAAATTTGAAAAAAATAATGAAGTTATTTTAGTTAGTGTTCATCATACACCTGAAGGAGCTTAATAATCAATCTCTTAAAATCGAATATTTTTTTTTGCTTATTGTCCTTATAAACATGATTACGATCTATAATCACAATAATTAACAGAAAATAACAAATGGATTAATCTCAATAAATTTAAAATTTATATCATGAGGCCGATTTTTTCACGGAGAATTGCTTAGAAAATTAAAATTGGTTTATAGAAATTGTACGAATAGCTCCCAATTTCTTTAAATTATTTGAAGAAACTGACATAAAGAAAGTCGTCATCTCGACTGAAGCGCAGCGAAACGGAGAGATCTAAATAAAAAGTATTCTCAAGATAGATCTCTCGGCTCCGTTACACTCCGCTCGAGATGACGCCGCCAAAGGGAATTATCTTTTCAATTTTTCATCGATTGACGGTAACCAGGAAAGTTATCACCAAAACAAAAAAGGCGGCACATTTAACTGTACCGCCCATTTGCATTATATTTTTTTTGTGCTTTGCTAATAGTCAGCGGCTTCGCTCTCACTTAAAATTGCTTTATGCTCACTTAATTTTGCACGTGTTTTATCTTTATGTTTCGTAATCTGCTTTCTTAACGATTCGATTGCCAGATCTGTGGCTTCCTCAAATGATTTACATTGTTCTTTAGCGAAGAGGGTACCTCCGGGTACAATTAGTTTTATCTCACTAATTTTATTAGCCTCATCCTCTACGTTCTCTAACTTTAAATACACTTCTCCGCTAATGATCTGGTCGAAAAACTGATCAAGCTTATTTGCTTTTTTTTGTATAAAATCTAACAACTTACTGTCTGCACTGAAGTGGATTGATTGAACTCCGATTTTCATTTTTCCTCCTTTTTTTACGCCTTTGGATGGGCTTGTTTATAAATTGTTTTTAATCTTTCGATCGAATTGTGGGTGTAAACCTGGGTTGCTGCTAAACTGGCATGGCCCAAAAGTTCTTTAATCGCATTTAAATCTGCTCCTGCATTTAACAGGCTAGTGGCATAGCTATGCCGCAGCACGTGGGGACTTTTCTTTTCATTGGTTGATACATGGTTTAGGTATGAGGTAACAATACGGTATATTAATTTCGGATATGCCGCTGCACCTGTATTGGTAACGATTAATATAAGCAAATTGTTATTAAAGTTTTGCAACTTTTTTAGGTCAATATACGTATTTACCTGATTGATAAGCTGTTTATTTACTGGAATAATTCTTTCTTTATTCCTTTTACCCAGCACCTTTATCGTTCCTGAATACATATCAATATCAGTATCTTTTAATTGCAACAGTTCAGCTAAACGGATACCAGTTCCAAAAAGCAGTTCGATGACCAGATGGTCGCGAAGGGAAGGAAAACTTTCATCGAAATATTGCTCAGAATCCAGCAAATGATCCATTTTCTGCGCATCTATAAATACGGGCAGCCTTTTAGGTATTTTTGGCGCCTTAATTAAAACAGCAGGGTTTTGATCAATCGCTCCGGTTCGATGTAAAAATTTATAAAAGCTTCGTAAAGCAGATATTTTTCTGTTAATGGTATTTTCTGAATTTTTCTTTTCCATTAACTCAACCAGGTAACTGCGCAGGTGAGTATGTTTTACTTCAGGAAAATCCAGTTCTAATGCCTTAATAAATACTTCAAACTGATCTAAATCTACCTGATAAGAGGTAATGGTATGCGGAGAATAGCGCTTCTCGTGAGTTAAATAGGTGATAAAACTTTTTAGCAGCATTCAATATCTTTTTGCGGGGCATTGATATGAAGTTACAAATAGTTTTGATATAAAGAAATCATTAATTAATTGTTTATTGAAATGTTTTTGATTTCTTTAAAAAAAGAAAAGTCCTTCCAATTTAACATCGGAAGGACTTTTTGTATTTATATCGTGAACAACTAAGAAGTTGTATCTAGATTCATGTTCTGAATGTAAACAGCATGTTTAATTTCAGTACGGCGAGCAACGGATTTTTTCTCGTATGCTTGGCGACTACGTAGTTCTCTCAATACACCAGTTTTTTCAAACTTTTTCTTGAAACGTTTAAGGGCTTTATCTAATGATTCGCCGTCTTTAATGTTGATAATGATCATAACGCTGAAATACCTCCTCTCGTGGTTTTTAAATTTCCCGTGTTATCGGGGCTGCAAATGTAAGCAAAATATTGAAAAATAGAAAGATTTATAAAAAGAATTTTTATTTAAATCATTAGTAGAACTTATGTGTTGTTTAGCTACATTTATATATAAAATCATATATGACAACAGGCAAAAAAGTAGGTTCAATTATCGCAGTTATAGTTGTTATCGCATTAATCGCAATTTGTTACTACCGTTATTTCTTTGTTTTTGGTGAAGGTGTTAAAGCAGGAGAGTTAAACTATGTAGTAAAAAAAGGCTACGTATTTAAAACCTATGAAGGCAAATTAATTCAGAGCGGAATAAAATCCCGACAAACAGGAACACTACAGAACAACGAATTCGAATTCTCTATCGCTAACCAGGAAATTGCTGAAAAAATGATGGCCAACAGTGGTAAATTTTTCGAATTACACTACAAAGAATATAAACATTCCCTACCATGGCGGGGATTTAGCGTTTATGTGGTCGACAGCATTTTAACTTCGAAAGATATACCGCAATAAGCTAGAGCGAAAAGCCCAAAGACTAAAGCGCTGGGAAGATAGTTTACGCACCAAACCTATTTGCTTCGGTCTTTAGTCTTTAAGTTTTTAATCTTTCTTAGGCACCTTTGCCCCTGCTTTTTTGGCTTCAGATAGCCCAATAGCAATTGCCTGCTTTTTGGATGTCACTTTTTTACCTGATCCGCTCTTTAGCTTACCTTCTTTCATTTCGTGCATGGTTTTTTCTACTTTCTCACCAGCTTTTTCTGAATACTTTGCCATAGCTTTAGTTAATTAGTTAGTATCTCTAATCAATTAATTGTTTAAATCGGTTAACTGACGCCAAACGCCAAACTACTTTAGTCTTTAGTCTTTAGTCTTTAGTCTTTAGTCTTTAGTCTTTAGTCAAAACACCGACAATTGAAAGTTGGTTTTGAAAATTTTAAAACAAAAAATCCGGAGGTAGTTAAACCATCCGGATTACTCATAATATATTTGGTTTGTTGTTTCTTCGTTGACCAAGCTTTCGGCTTTAGTCTTTAAGCTTAGGCTAATATTTCTCTGGCAATTACAATCTTTTGTATTTCCGATGTTCCCTCGCCTATTGTGCACAACTTGCTGTCGCGATAAAATTTCTCAACCGGAAAGTCTTTGGTATAACCATAACCCCCAAATATTTGAACCGCTTCGGTTGCTACCCTTACCGAAACCTCTGAGGCAAAATATTTCGCCATGGCCGATTCTTTTGTCATAGGTAAATGCCTGTTCTTTAAATCTGCTGCCTGGCGGATCAATAATTCTGCTGCTTCAATCTCTGTAGCCATATCAGCGAGTTTAAAACTAATGGCCTGAAAGCTGGCGATGGGCTGTCCAAACTGCTGCCGTTGTTTCGAATAGGCTACTGCTGCATCAAAAGCACCTTTTGCAATTCCTAAAGCCAATGCGGCAATAGAAATTCGTCCACCATCTAAAACTTTCATCGCCTGCTTAAAACCTTCACCAACATTGCCCAATAAATTGGCTTTCGGTACGCGGCAATTATCAAAAATCATTTCTGTGGTTTCTGATGCGCGCATGCCTAGTTTATTTTCTTTTTTCCCTGCAGTAAAACCTGGTGTACCGCGTTCTACCACAATGGCCGAAATCCCTTTCGAACTTCCCTGCTCCCCTGTTCTTACCATCACAACCGCAACATCTCCGCTTTTGCCATGGGTAATCCAGTTTTTTGCACCATTTATAATGTAATCGTCGCCATCTTCAACAGCAGTGGTCATCATTCTTAAGGCATCCGAACCTGTGTTTGCTTCTGTTAAACCCCAGGCACCAATCCATTCGGCTGTTGCCAGCTTCGGTAACCATCTTTGTTTCTGTTCTTCAGTTGCAAAGGCCAAAATATGGCCGGTACATAAAGAGTTATGAGCGGCTAATGATAAGCCGATTGAACCGCAAACCCGCGCCACTTCTACAATCACATCAACATATTCCTGATAGCCTAATCCGGAGCCTCCATATTCTTCCGGAACCAAAACGCCCATTAAGCCTAATTCTCCGAGCTGTTTAAACAATTCGACAGGAAAATGCTGTGCCTCATCCCATTCCATTATATGTGGACGAATGTTTTTCTCTGCAAAATCGCGGACCATGGCCTTTACATTCTGCTGAGTTTCTGTTTCTGAAAAATCGAAGCTTACGCTCATTAAATTTATATTTTATAGTTAGTTGAGGCAATTATAAACAATTATTTGATAGTTAGTTACCATTAAATATTTGTGCAATTACAGAATGAAATGGTATTCGGTTCAATTAGTTTATCGGTTAATTTTAAACCTTGAAATTAACGGAGAAAGTTTTTTTCTATTTTTCTTACAACTATAGACGAATAAGCTAATTATGGTGCATAATGGACTCTTTTTAAACCTTGCAAACAATTAACTCCTATAATTAACTTGTACAGAAAATACATATTTTTAACTTGGCTATCTTTTTTTGGAAATCAGGTACAGAAGCGTTTAGCGTTATTCAGCCCTGCTCTCCACTTTACTCCGTTTCACTTCGTTTTCTTCAATCAGGAGAGTAATTGTAAAGCAGGGCTTTCGGAACCGATTAGCACAATCATTGCTTTCCAAATCACATTTAAATTTAAGCTTTTAAGAGCCTGTTTAAATTTTTATAACGTTTAATTAACCACCTTAGACACCTAAGAACATCTAATTCATTAAATAATCCTACCATATAAGGAATATAAGAAAATGCAAGCTTATATGGTCCTTAAATGTCTTATATGGTCAAAAAAAAAACAATGAATATCAGTTGTTTACATAAATATCATTATAAGAAGGCTTTTTCAGCCGACGAAGCAATCTTTATAGCATGGATCACTGGATGATAGATTGCTTCGTCGTTCCTTCTCGCAATGACGAATTTTTGGAAGCTATCAATGATAGCATAATGGATTGCTTTTATAAATGCGCTGAAATGGTCTTCGACTACGCTCAGACTGACAGACAAAATAAATTTTATTTATTTTAAACAGGCGCTAAGTTTAAGATGCTAAAAAGAAATATAAGGCGTAATCTTATCAATAACCTGTTGATTTAAAATGATGATCTTTTTTAAATCGGATGGGTTAGCATAATTACCATGCTGTTTGCGGTATTGAATAATGGCATTGATCTGTTTAAAAGAAAGATATGGATTACGCTTTAAATCGTTAAAAGTTGCGGTATTGATATTTATTGTTTTTAATGGAGTATTGCTGATTTCAATCTGATCTTTAATTTCAGCATACTTACCGGAATCTAAACCATAAACTTCGAGAAGTTGTTCTTTTTTGTAAAAACCGCCTAAACGTTCACGGTATTTAATAATCCTTAGTGCAAAAGTTCCACCTATACCTTTAATCTCATCCAATTGCATCGAATCTGCCTTATTAATATCAACAATCACCGCAGCTTTTTTAGCATATTCCTTTTTTTCAAAAGGTACGTACTTTCTTGAGGCATTGACGGGCTGATCGGGTATGTTAACATAAGGCAGTATCCTTTTATACATATCCGGCGAAATGGTATACATTTTCTGAAGATCTCCGGCTTTGTAAAATTTGCCGCCTTTATTGGTATAATTTATAATTGATTGTGCCTGTTTTGCAGATAAGCCTAAAGTTTGCCAACCTTCTGCATCTAAGGTGTTGGGATTGAACTTAAAAAGTTTAATTGTTTTTCGAGGGTTAGCGTCTTCAATCCGATCGCGAACAGCATTGGCATATGCCTGATCTGTTATACTGATCTGCTGAATTTGTGCTAAAAGATTCGGATCATCGTTCGAAATTGGCTGATAGTAGCCATATATCGTTGGAATGGCCTTAATTACAACAATAATAGAGAAGAGAAACAACAATCCGTTGAATTCACTTTTGCTAACACCAAAATTTTTGTTAAACCAAATTCTCATTGATGCGATATGACATGTGTATTATAAATATAAATCTTATTTTTGGGATTGCAAAACAGAATAGGTTTTGCCTATCAACAATCTAAGAATTTATATGAAGATCATAACTACATCTGAGTTTGCGAAAGCAACGAAGATAGATAAGCTAGGTGTACCGGGTTTAGCAGGCTTGATGATGGAGATCATGAAACTGAACGACATTAATGATGTATTTGCTCAAAATCAACATTTTAAAGGCTTAGAATTTGTAGACAAGATACTAGAAACCATTGGCGTTTCTATAGAATTTGATGATGATGATTTAAATAGTATTCCTAAAACAGGCCCTTTTATCGCCATCGCAAATCACCCTTATGGTGGTGTAGAAGGCTTGGCTTTAGTTAAACTATTGTGTACGGTTAGGCCGGATGCGAAGGTAATGGTAAATTTCATTTTGAAAAAAATACCAAACCTTGATGAATTTTTTGTTGCTGTAAATCCTTTCGAAAATGTGCAGCATTCATCAAGTATCAGCGGATTAAAAACTACTTTTGATTTGCTTAGAAATGGAATACCAATTGGTATTTTCCCTGCAGGAGAAGTTTCTACCTTTAAATTAGATGCTCAGCAGGTAACCGACAGGATGTGGCATCCTGTTGTTGGAAAACTGATTGCTAAAGCAAAAGTACCAGTTGTACCTATTTATTTTCATGGCAACAACGGTGTTTTCTTTAACATTTTGAGCTTCATACACCCTACCCTGCGTACAGCAAAATTACCTTCAGAATTTTTAAATAAACATGGGCGTACCATTAAAGTACGGATTGGTAAACCAATAGCCGTATCTGAAATTTCGCACATGAACAGCAGCAATAAACTGATGGACTTTTTAAGAGCCCGTACATATGCACTGGGTATTGGTTTAGATACAGAGAAAAAACTCTTTAACCCATTAAACTTATTTAAAATTAAAAAGAAACCTGCCGAAGTAATTGAAGAAACTTCGAGGCTTTTGATTAAAAATGAAGTAACACTTCTGGAAGATTTCAGGGTTTGGACGGAGAAAAATTATGAGGTATATATTGTTCCGACTTTAAAAATCCCGAATATTTTAAGGGAAATTGGCCGTTTACGAGAAATTACTTTCCGCGAAGTGGGTGAAGGTACCAACAAAAAAATCGATCTAGACAATTACGACATCTACTATAACCACTTATTTATATGGGATAAAGATTTAGAAAATATTGTAGGTGCTTACCGGATAGGTAAAGGTGATGAAATTTTAGAAAGCATGGGTCGCCGTGGTTTCTACCTTTCTGAACTTTTTAAAATGAAAGATCAGTTTTACCCTATGTTAAAGCAGGGTATCGAGTTGGGCAGATCGTGGATCAGAAAAGAATACCAGGGTAAGCCGCTACCATTGTTCTTACTGTGGAAAGGAATTTTAAAATACCTGATTGATAACCCACAGTACCGTTACATGTTCGGTCCGGTAAGTATCAGCAACAATTTCTCGAAATTTAGTAAGGCCTTAATTGTCGATTATATTACCAAAAACCATTTCGATTATGAGATGGCCAAATATGTGAAGCCAAGAAACAAATTTAAAGCCGATCTTTTACCAATTTCTACGGATACATTAGTTGATAGCAGCGAGTCTTTTAAAGATCTGGATAGCATAATCGGAGACATTGAAAATTCACATATTAAAGTACCAGTGCTGTTGAGGCAGTATATGAACCTGAACGCAAAGATTATCTCATTTAATATCGATCCTAAATTCTCTGACTGCCTGGATGGTTTCTTAGTGGTTGATACGCATAATATTCCACCAGAAATGCTCGAAAAACTTGGCAAAAACCTGTAAATTAATTCAATAAAAAAACCCAGACATCCATCTGGGTTTTTTATTATCAACTAACCTAAACTTTATAAATACTAACCAAATATTTATGCCACAAAAGTAGGTTCATGTTATTAAATTGATGTTAATGAAATGTTATTTATAGAATTCCCTTCCTTACAATTTCTTAATTGATTAATACACTCTTATTCATATTATTCCTCTATCTTTATGTACTCTGTATGAGCTATGATAAACATTCTTCTTCTTGAGAACGGAGTGTTTCCCACCCTTATATTTAGCTCAAATAAAAAATCATTTATCAGGTTGGTTCTATAATGGAATCAATTTTGAACTATAATTATGACAGTCATTTCTAAAGAGAATTTTTCAAAGGCAACAGGCATTTGTAATATTCCAATCCCTGGTCTTGCTTCTTTTTTAATGAAGTTCTTAAAGATTAACGAGTTTAATGGAATGATTAAAGATGCTAATACTTTAGAAGGAGAAAAATTTGCCAATCATATCCTGAATGTTCTGGGGGTTACTATTCAGATCAGCGATGAGGATTTAGCCAACATTCCAAAAGAAGGTGCATTTATTGCGATTGCAAACCATCCCTACGGTGCAATAGAATCATTGGCATTATTAAGTATCCTTGCCAATCACCGACCTGATACCAAGTTTATGGGGAATTTTCTGTTAAAGAAAATCCCAAATCTTGAAAAATGTATTATCGCGGTAAATCCGTTCGAAAAAGTTCAGGATTCATCAAGTATTAGCGGATTAAAAACAACTTTAAAAGCTTTAAAAGATGGTTGTCCGGTTGCTATTTTCCCGGCAGGCGAAGTTTCTTCTTATAAATTCAGAAAAAATCAGATTACCGACCGCGAATGGCATCCCGTGGTTGGAAAAATCATCTCCAAAGCCAATGTACCGATACTACCAGTATATTTTCACGGCAATAATGGCATCTTTTTTAGCCTGCTGAAATTTATACACCCTTCTTTACAAACAGCAAAGCTGATTTCAGAGTTATTCAACAAAAATGGTCACCAGTTAAAAATCAGTATCGGCAAACCTATTCATTTGAAAGAAATAGCGTGTAAAGATTGTAATAGCTCACTTTTAAAACATTTAAGAGAAGAGCTTTATGCACTAAAAAATTAACCCGATTTGAATTCACGAAAATCCAATGTTAATTTTCCGTTAAGCGCTACCCCATTGTTCACATAAAGAAATTGTTGCTTTTATGTTAATAATAAGTAAATTTAATGTAACCAAATATGGAGCGGTTTGAAAAGAGAGATTTACACATATGTTTTGAGAACCATTTTGTTAGTTTGCCTGATGATGAATACCGTTATCTCGAAGGGACAGCATTATTCTTTCGATTTTTATGACGGAACTTTCAACTTTAGCGTAGATTCATCAGTTGTTTTTCCAATACCAAAAACAGCAACAACATCAGCCGTTTCAAACTTTTACAGCCGCATCTCTTCCGGCCAGTATGCGCCTCTTATTTCCTCTTTAGAAAAATACCAGAAAAAATATCATTTAAACGACTGGATTTATTATCAACTGATTCGTAAGACAGCGGAACAGATTAGTCCGAAAGCAGATAATTATTTTGGCTATACTTTATACAAATGGTTTTTATTGAGTAAATGCGGTTACGATGCAAGGTTAGCCGTGGGTAATGATCAGGTTATCTTTTATGTAAAGAACGAAGAGGACATTAGCGATATTCCGTTTTTCATGATCGAAAACAAAAAGTTTATGTGTTTGAATTACCATGATTATGGCAAACTTTTTAAACAGGCTGATGCTTATAAGCCCGTTAAAATTATAATACCAGAGGCTAAAAATCCTTTCTCTTATAAGGTCACCAGAATGCCCGATTTTAAACCGGAAAGTTATCAGGAAAAGGATATCGAATTTAGTTACCGCCAAAAAGTCCATCATTTTAAGTTAAAAGTTAATGAAGATGTACAAACCATTTTTAAAAATTATCCGGTAGTAGATTTTGAGAGTTATTTTAATATTCCTTTAAGCAGGGAAACATATAGCTCTCTTATTCCTACCCTGAAAGAAAACCTGAAACAGATGGATCAGAAAAAAGGTGTTGATTATCTGATGAGATTTACCCGTTATGGTTTTTTATACGAAGATGACGATGAAAACTTTGGCAAAGAAAAACGTTTCTCGCCTGAACAAACCTTATTAAGTACCTACAGCGATTGCGATGACCGGGCTGCATTATTTTTCTATCTGGTAAAGGAAATATATAACCTGCCGATGATTGCCCTGCTCTACCCTAAACATTTAACTATCGCCGTACAGTTCGATAAACCAATTGGCGAACCCATTACTTATAAAGGCAGGAAATATTCGTACTGCGAGCCTACACCACAGGCACAAAACTTAAAAATCGGGCAACTTTCTTCAAATTTCAAGAACAGTAAATATGAAGTGGTTTATGCCTACGAGCCCATAAAACGCTAAAGATTTAGCGCCTATTTAAATTTTTATAGCAATATTACTTAGCCTTTTGCTGTCACGCCGAACGTAATGGATTGCTTTTATCAATGTGTTGAAAACGGTCTTCGACTACGCTCAGACTGACATACGAGATAATTTTATTCAATTTTTAAACAGGCGATAAGTATTCAACACCTTAATTAAAAGTTAATTTAATGTTAACGAAATGTTATCTTATCAATAACAGGTTGATTCATGAGCTATTTAAGGTAATTTAGACCTCTTATTTTAAGTTAAATCTAAAATCTTATCTATGCCTGCTGTTATCTATACTGTTATAAAAGAATTTTTTGTTGAGGTAAACGGCCACCCAATAAAGGCTAGAATTATGTCGCCCATTAATGACGACAAAATTTTCGTTTTCAAAATCAGTTCATTTTACAAAAGCAAAACTGATGCTGACGCCTATGAACCGGCATCTACATTTACTTCTTACGCAAATGCTGAGCGGCATTTACTACAATACCTCGAAGGGTTCCAGAATACACTAGATCTGGGTGGAGGCATCGCACCAGGAAATACTTTTTAAGTATTTTCTTTATCGTCTTTCTCAGGGGGAAGTTCTGATTGGATTACCTCTTCTTCAAACTCCTTTTTGTCTTTTTGGTTTCTGATGATCAGATAAGCAATTAAAATAATGACCAGAACTGCAACGCCGATTACTATTGGATAATTCATATTTGTTCGATTAAATGCTAATCTATGCGATTTAACCTAAGTTATGATAAATATTTTATATGTTAAGCAGTTAGCTGCGCGTTAACATAATGATAATATTAATTTAACTTTCCAATTCTTTATCTTTGGAAAAACCCATAAGTTTTAATGAAAAAGAATAAATCTAAGTCGAAAAATCATTCGACAAGCAAAAAATTACGTAAAGAATTAGAATCGAAATTAGCCCTTGCATTTAACGAACTTGTTATCCAGTACGGCAAAGCGAAAAAAACCGATAAAGTAATCGAAAAATTTGCAAAGCAATTAACTAAAAAAGTTACTTTCCATACTCAGGATGATTCTATAACGCCATATATCAAAGAAGAGCAAATTACTCCTGCAGCTCCGAAGGCAAAAACGGCTAAACCTATTGCAGAAAAGAAAGCAGTAAAAAAAGAGCCGGTTAGCGAGTAAATTAAAATTTAGTTAAGCGCATACGGTAATAGATCGCTTTTTAGCGCATAACCAGTTTTAAAGAAAAAAGCAGGATAATTTTCTAAAGGAAATTATCCTGCTTTTTTTGCAACTGATCTATTTTGATCAGCTGATACTTAATTAAAAGTTACGGTTTGTCTTGCCCACTCTCCTGCACACTCTAAACCAACCAAACGACACTCTAAATAATAAGTTCCAGGAGTACCGTGCGACCATTCCTGCTGTGGAAAATCACTAAAACTGCTTACCGGCAATACAACATTTAAACTTTGGTCTAACATTCTCCATTCATAGTAACCACCATTGTATGTGGCGCCAGCTGTACTAATCACCGTTGCACCTGCTGAATTGGAAGATGGCCCATTAATCACATTTTTAAAGGTACTTACAAATGGCGTGGTTACTGGCGGGTATAAATACTGAGCGGCTATTACATCATATGATGAAAAATCGGTCCAGGTTCTTGAAGTACCAAGTCTGCCAGAGTTCATCACTGAATTTGGATCTGCCGACGGAGCGCCTGTTGAGGGCGTGCCAGGTGTAGCATTAACGCCTACATACCTACCATAAGCATCGTAGTTAACTTCTCCACTGTAATCTGTATGACGCAAGCCCAAACAGTGACCAATTTCGTGTATCAGCATAAATACATCCTGCTCATGGCTTCTTGGTATGCCATTGTCAGCATTTGTACTGGTAACATTATTGGTAACAGGGTTTACCCAAATATTAGCTCCGGGCTGTCCTGCATCGGTTGGAAAATCCGCTTGTCCAAATGCACCTGTCCCCATATTTACTTTTCTAATGGTAATATTAGGACTAACAGAACTGGTATAAGGTGGATAAAATTGATTATAAGAATGGATTAAATTAATGCGGCAATTACCTATCGCATTCCAGGCAGTTATCGCGTCCCTAATTGCATAGAACCATCTGGTATCGAAATCTTCCTGAGTGATAATAACATTTGTGAGGTTTCCCTGAATTAACTGATTGGTATTACCCTGCGCTATTTTACCACCAGCATTTGTTCCCTTTTCAATATTTTTAACTGTGGATAGTGATTTCTTCGAAATCAGGATATCACCTTCCACCACGTAATAATCGCCAGATTCTTTAATACCATCTGTTTGAAAGCCCATTTCTTTGATTTTTGCGAGTGCAGTAGCGTCAACTTCTGCTTTGCTTTCGGTCGCGATAACAGAGGGTTCAGATTTTTTACATGAATAGATGCTTAAGGTTAGCAGCAACGCTGCCAAGCCCATTTTCCTGGAGAATGAGCTTAAAATAGATGTTTTTTTCATAATTAGGTTTTCCTTCAAACAAGTTAACCATCTTATTGTTAAGCTACAATGAATAAACCATTAAGTTTATCTAATAAAAAATACAAATTACACAACACATATCACCAATAACAAACAAACAAAAAATACATTAAATTAAACAATATACCTGCATTTTTAATAAGATATTAATTCATTTCATCTATTTTAATACAGTACAACATTGATAGATTAAAATTAGTGTATAACAACATGAAATTGCTTACCCTTTATTTACCTGTTGTTTACCCTTTCTGTACACCAAGTTAACCCCAGGGTTACCCTTTGCTTACCTTTTCTCTACCTATTTATTACCTAGAGGGTAAAGGATTGGTAAACATGAGGTACAGGAGAAGTTATTATGGGGATAATCTGGTAACCATAAAAGGTAATTATATCCTCTGAAGCCATTAATTTTATGGTTAATGGTCAGGGCTAACAAATAATTATTTGGAAGACTATTGTCCAACCGACATTCGATAGAACTCATTCAGACCTAACAAGGACTTTCAATTTGTATATTAGTCTATAAGACAATTTAAAATGTTGCACCAGTAGCAGCCGAAGAACCACTTTTAACTGTAAAGTTAGGAGCAGCTTAGCTGAAAGGAACATTTAATAATACTGCAGCTTGATCAATAATTGTATTTCCTTAAACTGTTAAATATGCTTTTAATATATCAGCGCTTGCGAATGAAGGTGTTGAACCATCAGCAACAACATCTTTACCTGTAGTAAATAATTGATGAATATTGTTTTTGATCAATGAAGTTCCATCAGTTAAAGCATCAACTGTTTCTTTATCAAGGATATCGATTCCGAATTTAAAGCCGATAAAGATTGAGTTAGCTAAATTATTCGACAAGCAAAAAATTACGTAAAGATTTAAAATCGAAATTAGCCCTTGCATTTAACGAACTTGTTATCCAGTACGGCAAAGCGAAAAAAATCGAAAAAGTAATCGAAAAATTTGCAAAGCAATTAACTAAAAAAGTTACTTTCCATACTCAGGATGATTCTATAACGCCATATATCAAAGAAGAGCAAGGTTACTCATGCAGCTCCGAAGGTAAAAACAGTTAAGCCTGTAGCAAAGAAAGTAAAAGCAGAGGTTAAAGAAACAGTATAAAAAAAGGCGAGAATTAAATTCTCGCCTTTCCTATTTGTTTAACTCTTTATACCTTATTACTTAGTAAACGTTAGTTTTGGGTGTCCAGCTAGTCCAACCAGTAGTCCAGTTAGTTGTACCGAATGCACCTTTGTAACTTACTTTTTCGAAGAAAGAATCTGTTTGATCACCAGTAAAGGCTGCTCCTGTTAATGCGATAGAACCAGAAGCTGGTAATAAATTAGGTGAAGTCAAGTTAAATGCATCTGTTAAACCTGCTGCGTTAGATGAAGCAATACTAACTGTTCCCGAAGCCAATGCTTTGGTTTCAATAGCTGTTGCAGAGGCACCGGCTACTGTTACATCGCTTCCTAATTTAAATGGAGCTGTTAAAGCAAAAACAATATTGTTATTGAATTGAGAAGTGCCGTCGATGAACGCGCTGTATGTACCATTTGACTCTAAAGATAAACCACCTTTAGGGTGACCTAGCATAATTGAATTATTAAGGATAAATGCTGTATTTCTTCTCCATCTGTTGGCGAAATTGTGGTTGGCTAATGTATTAGCTGCTCCATTAGGGCCTAAAATCGTAAAGTTCGATAAGTTAGGTCTAGTTCTAGGACTTGCATCAGAACCTGAGGCATTATTATCACATTCGATACCATTACCTGCATCACCACCATCAACAAAACTCGGATCTCTTAATGACATAGCAAATTGAATTTTACCCTTATAACCATTATCAAAATCAAAATCATCATCAGCAGTTCCATAAGCGATTAAATATTTTGCATTAACAGTTCCACCAAAAAACTCGAAAGCATCATCATTACCATACGAAACCATGATATGATCGATTGTTGTACCAGAACCAACACCACCCAATGTTAAACCATTAATTTCTGAGCCTGGGTCGGCGGCTATGCCCGCAAATTCTATTCTAATATATTTTAAAACACCCGAGTTATCGGTATCTATTGTGCCACCATATTGTTTGCCAATACCACCTTCAATTGTTGGATTTGCGGCGTTAACAGTTGCTTTACCCAACAAAACTATACCACCCCAATCACCAGGAGCTCTCTCGGCTGGAGTTTTTCCAGATGTAAAAATGATAGGTTGAACAGCGGTACCTTCTGCCATAATTTTAGCACCTCTTTCAATAATTAGTGCACCTTTATTTGTAACACTCGATTTAATAATGGTACCTGGCTCAATGGTCAAAGTTGACCCATCCTCAAAAAAAGTGTAGCCAGATAAATTTACTGTACCTTTGCGAACAATAACATTTTGTCCTGCCTTGAAAGTACCTGTAAGTGTACCACCATTTGCAATTTCTACATTTCCTGTTGCAGTTTCTCCATTATCACTTTTTTTACAAGCAGTAAAAGAAAGTGCAATAACTGCAAGTGCTAATAATGAGTTTTTAATTTTCATGTTTGTTATTTTTTAAAAGTTAGGTACATTGTGTTATCAGTAAATTAATTTGCCGTTAACATTCATGTTATTTATATTAATTAATTTATTTAGTGAATGAAAGATTATAGCTAAAACTCAAAGTAATGTTGCTGCCAAATCTTGTTGAGACATACTCTTTATCAATATTTTTATCAAAATTTGTTTTATCATCCATATTAAGATAGAAGATACTTTTTTGATTGAAAATATCGCCTGCATTAAGCTTTAACTCGGCTCTATTTTTCAAAAGTTTTTTACTGATTTGCAAGTCTACAACATCTCTAGAATTTTCCCAGATACTTGGGAATAAAGTATTTCCAACAAATGAGATTCTTTGTCCGATACGATTATAAAGGGCTGTTAAACTAACACCTGATGGAGTATTTGAATATTGTAGGCCTGCATTAATTAAATATGGAGATTGACCTTGTAATGGACGTGCAGCCAGACCAATAGTATTTAATTTAACTTCAGATTTGATGTAGCTCAAATTTGCAAAAAACGTTAAATCGTTAAAGAAACCAGAATCCTTTATAAAGTCAAATCTTTTTCTAACATCAATCTCTGCTCCAAATGAATAGGCTTTTGAAACATTAGTATAATTGATTTGACGACGCTCTGGTGTACCACCCTCATCTAGTGTTTGCTCTATAGCGTTGTTGAAATCTTTATAGAAAACGGAAAAGGTGACTGCTTCTCCCGCAGCTGGATAAATCTCATAACGTAAATCCGCATTATTAATCGTTCCTCTTTTTAAGTTTGGATTACCCAAGGTTGAAGTTTGGCTTACAAAATCATAAAAAGTAAAAGGAGACAACTCCCTTAATTCAGGTCTTGATACTGTTCTGGATGCAGAAACTCTAAAATTACTTTTATCATTTATCGAGTAAGTGTAGTTAGCAGAAGGCAGAACATCAATAAATGTTTGTTCGAAGCTTCTAGAAACACCGCTTAAATCTGTATAATCTATATTTTGAGAGTACTGTTCAACTCTTGCACCCCAAGATAACCTAGATTTTTCACCCAAATGGTTGTCTAACATAAAATAACCAGCATTTAACATAGTTTGCGCCTTGTATGAATCTGTATTACCTGTAAAATCATTTAGATAGAAGCCACCCGTCGTAGCCATATTTGCTTCAGAGAAAATGCTACCCTTCGGCAAAGTAAGTATACTGTCATCAAATGCTGCTGAGCCAGAACTATTGTATAAATAATTAAAGATTCTAGCATTGAAATCTCTAGTTTTATACATACCTAAATACCCTGCCTTGAATGTGCTTTTCTTTTCAAATAAAATAAATGGTAATGTATAATTTGCTAAAGCTGAATAGTTATCTTCCTTTAAATCGGCAAAGAAACGGCGACTGTTTCTATCCACCAATGAATAAACATTAGAAGTAGCCCCACCAACCTGGCGATAATAAATTGAACGCAAATCAGGCTGGTCACGTGTAATATTTGAATAACTTAAATTCCAGTTAATTTTTTGATCAGCTTTACCAAATTGATGTTCCCCATCTAATTGTGTATTGTAAATAGTTTTACGCGTTTGATCAGAGTTATTAAATCGTAAATTTGCGTCAACATTAGTGTTAAATCCATTTCTGTCTGTATAAGTATCCTCGAGTACATTATTTAACAAGTTTTTAAATCCGAACTTATTCTTACCTTTTTTATAGGTTATGTTCGCTAATATCCCTACACTAGTATTAAAAATATTTTGAGTATCATTATAATTGTAATAGATATCACTAAAATCATTTTGATAATCATTTCTTTGAATTGGATTAATATTTTGAGAGTTACGATAAGATAAGGATATTACGCTACCTAACGATCCACCATTTTGAAAATCCTTGCGATTACCCCAAGTAATTTGATGGTTTTGCGATGGCAATGCAGTATAAGTTTGTTCACCATATGCATTTGGCAATAATTTCGAAAAATTAACCTTTTCTTGTCCAGTTAATGGATTATAGGTTTGGAAGGACTTTGGAAATGATGAAGGCAATTTTCGACCGCTTTCAACCAGACCCAAATAATCAAGACTTCCCCTTTTGTTAGATGTAAAATCATTAAATGTAGATTGCGTATTGTACCCCCAACTGGTAGAAAAACTCAAGTAACTTTGATCAGGTACATCTTTAGTGACCACCTGAATAATTCCACCTGCAAAATCACCTGGTAAATCAGGAGAAGCTGTTTTATAAACTATAATATTATCTATTAAATTAGCCGGTATAATATCAAATGAAAATGCTTTTTTATCTGGCTCGGTTGAGGGTAAAATTGAGTTATTAAGCATTGAGGTATTGTACCTATCCGCTAACCCCCTGATTACTACAAATTTATTATTTTGAATACTTGCACCACTTACCCGTTTTAATACTTCAGAAGTATTACGATCTGGTGACTTCTGAATAATTTCAGCAGAAATACCACTCGAAATACTGATGCTATTTTTCTGTTGTGCGTAAAGAGCGTTTATACTTTCCTTTTTAAAAGAACCCTGAATAACAACATCAGAAAGGGTTTGAGAATTAGACTCTTCCAGAATAACATTAAAAGATGTAATTTTGCTATCTAATACTTCAATATCAGCAATTTCCTTACCAGAATAGCCAACATATTGAAAAGTAAGAATATATTTTCCAGTTGCAAGGCCACCAATAAGGTATTTACCATCTACATCTGTGGCCATTCCTTTGGTTGTTCCTTTAATTTTAACCGTTACACCAATTAAGGTTTCTCCCGTTTTTTTATCGGTAACTGTTCCAGAAATTTTTCCGGTTTGTGCATACGAAAGTATGCTGATCGTCAAAGCTAACACAGTAAGTGCCGCTCTTTTAAAAGAGTTTAGTAATTCCAATTTGCCTTTATTTGATAAGGGCAAAAGTATTACCGCAGTGTTAACTGCAAGTTAGATATTAATTAATATTACTTTACTTTAAGGTTAACTAAATGTTAATCACTTTTAGAATCAGTAACGAATACCCGCTTTCTTGCAAATGAAGTGCAATAACCAGATTGGACCTATTAACAAAAACTTAACATCATCCAGGAATGATGGTTTCTTTCCTTCAATTTTATGACCAATAAACTGACCAATCCAGGCCGCAACAAATATTGCTGCATAAATGGCATAGGCCGTCCCACTACCCAAGCCTACCGCCTGCTCAATTTTGACGATGATGTAACTCATTAGGCCGACCACCCAGATCATCAGAAAAAACAATACAGGTGATAAAGTGAAATAATAATATAAGCTAAAGGCCAAAAGGAACGAAGCCCAGTTAAAGAAACCGTTATAGCTACCTAAAAAGCCAATATGCGGAAAAGGAATCTGCCAGATTAAACCCAATAAACTGAATACAATTAATGGAACACAGATCCAGTGTACCAGTTTGTTAGTCGGATTTTGGTGACTTTCGGCGTACTTATCAAAAAGCACATCTACAGGTCTCTTTGGTTCAATTTGAATGGTTTGCTTGCTCATTATGTAAAAATAAAAAAAGCGATGGATATTCCATCGCTTAATATATTGTTTAATTCATTCGCCAAGGTTTGTGTCTTCACTAACTTTTTGCCGTATCGTTTCGTGAGGACACGAACCGAGGTTAGAGGTAAATTTATTTCAGCATCCCCTACTACTAAGATCCTGAAACAAGTTCAGGATGACGATTCGGCAAATTGCTTTCTTTACTTCGCAAATGCTACAGAACGGGTTTCTCTAATTACGGTAACCTTAATCTGTCCAGGATAGGTCATTTCGGTTTGAATACGTGTTGAAATATCGGCGGCTAAAAGTTCTGCCTGTGCATCGGTAATGCGTTCACTTTCTACAATTACACGTAACTCTCTACCAGCCTGGATAGCAAAAGTTTTTTCTACACCAGGGTAAGATAAAGCCAGTTCTTCAAGGTCTTTTAAACGCTTGATGTAACTTTCTACTACCTCACGACGGGCACCCGGACGGGCACCAGAAATAGCATCACAAGCCTGAATGATTGGAGAAATCATTGAAGTCATCTCAATTTCATCGTGGTGGGCACCAATGGCATTGCAGATTTCAGGGTGCTCTTTATATTTTTCGGCCAGTTGCATCCCTAAAATTGCGTGTGGCAATTCAGGATTATCATCGGGCACTTTACCTATATCGTGTAATAAACCTGCACGTTTGGCCATTTTAGCATTTAAACCTAACTCTGCAGCCATAGTAGCACAGAAATTTGCTACTTCACGAGAGTGATGTAACAGGTTTTGGCCATAAGATGAACGGTAACGCATACGACCAACCATGCGGATCAGTTCAGGGTGTAAACCGTGAATACCTAAATCGATCACGGTACGTTCACCAATTTCTACAATCTCATCTTCGATCTGTTTTTTGGTCTTCGCTACAATTTCCTCAATACGCGCCGGGTGGATACGACCATCTGTTACCAAACGGTGTAAAGCTAAACGGGCAATTTCTCTTCTTACCGGGTCGAAACCGGATAAAATAATGGCTTCTGGTGTATCATCCACAATAATCTCAATACCGGTTGCAGCTTCTAAAGCGCGGATATTTCTACCTTCTCTACCAATAACGCGACCTTTAATCTCGTCACTTTCGATATGAAAAATAGAAACAGAGTTTTCAATCGCAGCTTCGGTGGCCGTACGCTGAATGGTTTGGATAACCACTTTTTTAGCTTCTTTGCTCGCAGTTAGCTTGGCTTCATCAACAATATCCTTAATCTGGATCATGGCCTGTGTACGGGCAACTTCTTTTAGGTTTTCTACCAACTGGTTTTTAGCCTCTTCGGCCGATAAACCTGCAATAGTTTCCAATTGTGTTAGGTGTTGATTTTTAAGCACTTCTACCTCTTCTTGCTTTTTAATAGCAAGTTCAGTTTGTTTTTCGAGGTTGCTTTTGTGCTTATCGAGTTCCTGTTCTTTTTTATTGAAGTTTTCCATGCGCTGGTTCACCGATTGCTCTTTCTGCTTCATGGTGTTTTCGCGTTGGTTAATGTTATTGTTTTTGGCATTCACTTCTTGCTCATGCTCCGCTTTCATTTGCAAAAACTTTTCTTTTGCTTCTAAAAGTTTATTCTTTTTTAAAATCTCTGCATTGTTTTCTGCATCTTTTAAAATCTTTTTCACTTTGTTTTGTGCGGCAACTTCCTGCTGTTTAAGCAAGTTACGCAGGAGGAATCTTCCTACCACTACTCCGATAGCTATACCCGCTATTACGGCAAATACATATCCTAATATTTCAACTATTTCCATTTTGTTTTTTAAGTAAAAAAAAACCGCAACTAATCTTTAAAGTCTCATACATTTTAAACCTCAACTAAGCATAATTAGGGTTTAAGCCATTTTCAGGTGCCATAGCAGATGAAATACGCCCTCTTAACCCTATAGATATTGAAGTGTTAAGTTTTATAAAATTTGAAACTCAAAAACTAGCCGCGGCTATGTTTTAATGCTAAATATTGGCACTGTCATCCTGATCAGATAGTTCCCGGATTTATTTCGGGAGCTTATTAAACAGGCCCTGAAACAAGTTCAGAGTGACGAATTGCCGAAAGAACGAACCTTATTTTAAAAAGAAATTATTGAGTAAAACATCCAATTCTTCAACTTTATCGGCAACAGCAGTATCCTGACTTTGTACTTTGTTTTCTGTTCTTAATACGGCTGTTGCATAATGCAACACGGCCATAGAAAGAAGATCCTGCTTATCTCTAACCGCATAATTATCCTGATAATCTTTTATGCGTTCATTGATCATTTTTGCTGCCCGTCTCACAATTTCTTCCTCTTCCATATTCACCTTTAGTGGATAAATACGGTCGGAAATGGTTATTTTAATCGAGATTTCTCCCATTTGTTTAGCTTAGTTTCTGATTTCTTTGCATCATTATTTTTTTAATAATGCAATACTCTTATCAATCTCACGCACAAAATCGTTAATTTTTTGTTTAATGTCAAGCGATTTTTCACTTGTTCCCTCTATACTTTTAGCCAATTTTGTAACCCTTAATTTTTCGTCAAGTTCCAAATTTTTGCCTTTCGCTGTATCGAGTGCTACTTTTAACGATTGATTTTCAAGCTTTAATAAATCATTTTCTTCCTGTAGCGCATTACATAACTCAATTACCTGAGCTGTTTTTTGTAATACCTTATCTAACTGATCTGAAACAGAAGTCATGAATTTATTTCTAAAAATACGAATTTATATTTTATTTCCTAATTTCTGCACCAGCTTGTGCCGTTAAATTCGCGATTAATTTCTGCATCGTGTTTTCAATCTGCTTATCGGTTAGGGTTTGTTCCTCATCCTGCAAAATAAAATTCAAGGCATACGATTTTTTCCCCTCCGGCAATTTATCACCAACGTATACATCGAATACACCAATTTCCTTGATCAGCTTTTTATCGGTTTTAAATGCAATACCCTTTAAGGTATCGAAAGTTACATTTTGATCAATCAACAATGAAAGATCGCGACGAACCTGCGGGTATTTAGAAACATCTTTATGTACAATTTTATTTTTCCTTACAATATCTAATAAGGTTGCCCAATCGAAATCAGCATAAAATACTTCCGCATTTACATCAGCCACTTTGCGGTCCGCTTTTGAAGCCGCACCAAAACTTACCAGTGTTTTATCTCCACGGAAATATTTAATTCCGTAAGCAAAGTTTTCATCATTTAAATCGTCAGACTGATAGCTTGCAATACCTAAACGTGATATGATTGCATCAACTGCTGATTTTAAATTATAGAAAGTAGATGACTTAGCATTATGGTTCCATTGCTCGCTTTGTTTAGCGCCCGAAATCAACAATAACAACCTTGGGCGCTCTACATATTGCTCATTGATCAAATGGTAGGTTTTACCGAATTCATAAAACTTTACATCAGCATTTTTACGGTTTTGGTTGTAGGCTACGCTTTCTAATGCCGGCATCAATAAATTCTGGCGCATTACATTTAAGTCGCTGCTTAAAGGATTTAGAATAAATACGGCTTCATCTAAATTTTTCGAATAGGCCGATTTAGTTAACGAGTTACACATAATTTCTGCATAACCATTAGCGGCAAGCATATCTGCAATTACATTATGCGTATTTTCTTTTTCAGGCTTAACGCTATATGAAAGTGAGGCATTTACCTTTGCCGGAATTTCGATATTGTCATAACCATAAATACGCAGCACTTCTTCAGTAATATCGCACTCACGCGTCACATCAACTTTAAACGATGGCACTCTTAAAGCTAAAGTATCATCAGAAGTATTGGTTGCTGAAATACCTAAAGCTGTAATAATGTGTTTGATTTCGGTTGAAGGAATATTTGCACCGATTAATTTATTGATATTGGTATAACTTACTTCAAATTCGAACGGTTTGATAGGACTTGGATAAATATCAGAAACTGATGAAGAAATTTCGCCTCCAGCCAGTTCTTTAATCAATAAAGCCGCGTATTTTAAAGCCGTAACTGTAATCTCCGGATCGGTGCCACGCTCGTAACGGAAAGAGGCATCGGTTTTTAAGCCATGTCTTTTTGATGTTTTACGTACAGAAACCGAATTAAAGTAAGCACTTTCTAAGAAAATATTTTTGGTATTGGTGTCAACACCAGAAGACTTTCCACCGAAAACACCCGCGATACACATTGGCGCTTCAGTATTGCAGATCATTAAATCATCTGCACTTAACTTACGCTCCACATCATCAAGGGTTATAAACGGTGTTCCTTCAGCAACTTTTTTCACGATTACTTTTCCTCCGGTAATTTTATCGGCGTCGAAAGCATGTAAAGGCTGACCTAAACCATGAAGTACATAATTGGTAATATCAACCACATTATTGATCGGACGTAAACCAATTACCTTTAATTTATCTTTCAACCACTCCGGCGATTCTTTCACGGTAACGCCAGAAAGGGTAAGGCTGCTGTAACGCGGACAAGCGGCCAAATCTTCTACTTCAACGGAAATTACCAGATTTTCGTTATCTGTTTTAAAAGTTAAAAGATCAGGCATTTCATATTCACTTCTGAAATAAGCCGCTAAATCTCTTGCCACACCTAAATGCGAAGCCGCATCGGCACGGTTTGGGGTTAATCCGATTTCGAAAACAAAATCATCATCCATTTTGAAATGGTCTTTTGCACGGATCCCAATTTCGGTATCCTCGTCAAGGATCATAATTCCATCATGAGACTTTCCTAAGCCAATTTCATCTTCTGCACAGATCATGCCCTGAGAAAGTTCGCCCCTGATTTTTGATTCTTTTATCTTAAAAGGCTCTCCCTCTAAAGGATATACCGTTGTACCCACTGTGGCTACTACTACTTTTTGACCAGGGCCTACATTTGGAGCACCGCATACAATCTGAAGGTTTTCTTTACCGCCAACATTTACCGTAGTAATGCGCAAACGATCGGCATTTGGATGCTGAACACAGGTTAACACTTCGCCGATAACCAAACCCTCCAAGCCGCCCACAACGGGCTGCACTTTTTCTACACTTTCTACTTCTAAACCAACATTGGTAAGGATTAAGGAAAGTTCCTGAGGTGTTTTATCAATCTGTACGAATTGTTTTAACCAGTTATATGATATTTTCATTTTGGAGTATCAAGTTTGAGTATCAGGTATCAAGACAAATCTGAACTGATACTCTATTTCTATAAAACGCAAAGATATTATTTAAAGGTTAAAGGAGAAAGCCAAACCCGCAATCTTGACACAATAAAAATGACTAATGGCCAATATTTAAATTAGATAGAATTACCGCGCATGCCCCCGCTCCGATTACCAGCATAATCACTGAAGCAATAACCAATTTAAGTCCTGGCTTAACAGGTTGATTTTTAGCTGCTTTTACAATGATTTGAATGATACCAATTGTAAATAACAATCCGACAATTACCCAGTATACAATAAAAAGTTCCATGATTTATTTTGAAATTAACTGTTGGCGAGTAATACTGCACAAGCACCAAAACCGATTACCACCATAATTACTGAAATAATAAGCAATTTTAGCCCGGGTTTTACGGGTTCGTTTCTGGACGATTTAATAATAATCTGAATAAGGCCAACTACAAAAAGTACAATTGCGGTAAGACAATAAATTACAAATAAGCCAAATAAACCATCCATATTAGTTCATATTTAATTTTTCCCTGATTAAATCTATTTTATTGTCACGGTAAAAAATATTCATGGTTTCGAAGGGTACCATTTTGTATTTATCGCTCACAATATGTACACATGATTTTTTAACTGCACGTACATCAAAGTCCAGCGGGTCCATAAAATTCATGATAATGATCCGAAATAAATTGTCATAACTTAAACTATCTGATTTTACCCTGGGCAGGCAACACATCAGTTCGCCAAAGGTATCTTCGGCACAATCTACTGAAACACCTGTACTAAACAAGTTGAGCATGTGTTCTTTCAATTTTTCATCGTGTTCAAAAACAATGGTATTTTTTGAATTGTTGAGCAAATCTTCGGGATTGATCAAATGTGTCATCGGAATCACCTCATCACCGATTTTTAAAGCATAAGCCATACACAGTGCATCGGGATTACATGGCACAGGGATTAAATCTTGTGGGGTAAAGGTTGGGTATTGCTCATAAATTTTTCTGCGTACCTCAGTTAAGGTGATTCTTCCCTGCTGATCATTATAATCATCATTTCTTCCGGCAACCTGGGTAGGCTGGAAAGTAACGCCACGAACACATTTCTGCTTTAATGCATAATCTAAAATATCACCAATTTCATGATCATTCAACCCATTTTGCAAGGTTACCACCAAAGTAGTAGATACATTAAACTGATTTAAATGATCGATAGCCTTTCTTCGCACTTCGGTAAGGTCTTCGCCTCTTAGCTTTGTTAATACCTCGGGACTGAAACTATCAAACTGCAGGTAGATTTCAAAATCAGGCATATAAGTTGCCAGTTTTTCCACAAAATTAATATCCTTGGCAATCCTGATTCCATTGGTATTCACCATCAGGTGTTTAATGGGTTTAGTTTTGGCAAGATCTAAAATCTTAAAAAACTCAGGATGTACCGTTGGTTCTCCGCCTGAGAGTTGTACCACATCAGGCTCACCCTCGTTCGCCACTACCACATCCATCATGCGTTCTATTTCTGCCAGCGTACGGTGCCTGCCATAACTTGGCGACGACATGGCATAACATGTCGGACAAGCCAGGTTGCAACGATCAGTAACTTCTATTACCGTTAAGCACGAATGCTGTTCATGATCAGTACACAAACCGCAATCGTAAGGGCAACCGTAATGCACTTTGGTATTGAACTTAAGCGGCATTTCCGATTGTTTATTGTAATTCCGGATCTGTTTGTAGTATTCAACATCATCGGCAATCATCACTTTACTATCACCATGCGTTCTGCAGTTTTTCAACATAAACACTTTAGCATCCTGAAAAACAATTTTCGCATCGCAAAGCTGTAAACATTCCGGACAAAGGCTCTTGGTATAATCGTAGTATATATAATCTCTGGTATTGGCCATAGTGTTTACTTTTTAGCAGCTATCTGTTTAGAAATCCGGATGATGAATCTATAATAATAAATAAAAATAAACAATGCAGACCAATGAATACTGCTTAAATTTAAAAATAATGAATGGTAAGGCTTAATAAATTCGATTAAGAAGCGAAATAGAAGATACAATACCATAAATAGTTTAAATCGATCCCCGTTAATCATTTCCACCAGTTTTAATCTGTTAAAAAGAAAAATTAACAACAGGAGATAAATCATCTCGTAGAGCATTATCGGGTGCCGAAGGATTCTGTCGCCCACATCCATACCCATAAAAAAATGAGTGGGAACGCCATAAGTTGGTTCATCAATCCCCATGGAAAAGCAACCAATACGGCCTATAATCAGCGCCACTAAAATGGGGATCACATAGATGTCTCCAGAAGCAATATTCACACCTATTATCTTTTTTATCAATTCGACACCAAACAAACCGCCAAGCAAGCCGCCAACAATGGTTTTACTTTGATATAAAATTGAAAACGTTAGGTGATTGATTACCTCGGGAGTTTCCAGTACAGCTACCACCCGAGATCCTATCAATGCGCCAAACATGGCTCCCAACATAATCCAAAGCCTGTTTTCGTCAGAAATCTGATCTACGATGCCTTTTTTATAATAGTAATACATCCTTACACCAACAATAAATGCCAGGGTTTCGAAAATATAATGATAATGATATTGTTCTCCGAAAAGTTCGAATTGAAAAGGAAATGGTGATGCAGATTTTAACAGCATTTATTTAAAGAATAAACGGCAAAATACAGGTAAGTGATCAGAATAATACCTTTTATCCTTACTATCGGTTAAAACAGCAAACTTTTGCACTTTAAAACCTTTGTTTACAAAAACATAATCAATCCGGTCTTTCAGGTCGCTATCGAAATGAAAACCATTAAAAGTACCTGCAGGACCATAAGGTGGCTCTACAGAAATCTCTTTAGCATCGGTGAGAAAAGATTTAATGGTTGCAATGGCTTCAGTTTCAGGTGTTACATTTAAATCGCCGGTAAAAATAACAGGCAATGCTGGTGCAATCTGCTGTATTTTCTGTTTCAACAATTTAGCCGATTCAATTCTCGCTTTCACCCCAATATGATCATAGTGCGTATTAAAAACGATAAATTCTTTTGCATTCAGCTTATCGTACAATTTAACCCAGCTGCATACACGGTTCAGTGCGGCATCCCATCCTTTTGAAGGGACATCTGGTGTTTCTGACAACCAAAACGTTCCGCCATCTTTTTTAGTGAAGCGATCTTTATCAAAATAAACGGCAGAAAATTCGCCCTTTCTTTTACCATCCTCACGACCAACTCCTACCACATCGAAATTGGAATTCTCCAAAAGCGCATCAAACTGTTCAGGCAAGGCTTCCTGTACACAAAGAATATCTGCATCGTGAAATTTCACTAAAGCTTTTACATTGTCTTTTCGGTTTGGCCAGGCGTTAACACCATCTGATGCTACATTTAAGCGGATATTATACGTAATAATATTAATTGGAACCGCTTTTTCCTGAGCGAAAGCCATAATCGTTAATAAAAGAAAAACAGGGATGATTTTTAGAGTATTCATAAATATAATTACACAATTTAATTAATGCTGGCTAACCAGTGATATTTAATTTTAAGCCGCTATTATACTAATTTAACGTTAATTGTACTTTAACAACCGAATATCTTTTAAATTAAATCTTCATCCCGATAACTATAGTAACGGTTATTGGCAAAAATCAGATGATCAACCACATACAAACTAAGCAAATTCCCTGAAGCAACCATATCCCTGGTTAACTTATCGTCGCTTTCGCTGGGCTTTAAATTTCCTGAAGGATGGTTATGTGCCAAAACAACATTTGCCGCATTGTTTTCTAAAGCTGTTTTAAAAATAATTTTCGGATCGGCTACTGTACCTGCCTGCCCGCCTTTACTGATCAAAAATTTACCGATTACCCGGTTAGACCTGTTTAGCAGTAATATCCAGAACTCTTCATGATTGAGATTAGCAAAGGTTTGATGTAAATATTTATAAACATCGTTAGAAGTAGTTACATGTGTAATCACCTCTTCTGTGGTTTCCTTTCGCCGCAAACCTAGCTCTAAAGCGGCAATAATAGTTAGTGCTTTGGCTTCTCCAATACCTTTAAACCTGGAAAGATCCAGAATAGAAGCTT
This sequence comes from Pedobacter alluvionis, assembly GCF_003664035.1. Lineage (GTDB taxonomy): Bacteria > Bacteroidota > Bacteroidia > Sphingobacteriales > Sphingobacteriaceae > Pedobacter > Pedobacter alluvionis. The sequence goes on along the minus strand of NZ_RCCK01000010.1, from coordinate 637,159 downwards.
TTCCCAGTTTTGTTAAATTGTGATCGTAAAACGACAAAATCTTTTTACTTAAGTCGACAGCGGTTTCATTTTTACTTCCAGAGCCAATTAAAATAGCAATCAGTTCGGCATCTGTTAAATGTCTTCGGCCATGCAATAAAAGTTTTTCGCGTGGCCGATCTTCTTCAGCCCATAACTTTATCCCTACTTTCTGTTCGTAATTCTTCATTTTTTTAGACAAAAAAAAGCATCCTAACTTTTGGTTAGGATGCCTTAATATCGTAAAAAAATTGGCTTATTTTAAACCATTAACGAATTTCGTTAATTTTGATTTGTTATTAGCCGCTTTGTTTTTGTGGATAATATTCTTTTTAGCTAAACGATCTAACATAGAGATTACTTTTGGCAATAAATCAGATGCAGATTTTTTATCTTCTGCAGCACGTAATCTTTTAATAAAGGTACGTGTAGTTTTTGCCTGATATCTGTTACGTAAACGTTTTGTTGCGTTTGCTCTAATTCTTTTTAATGAAGATTTATGATTTGCCATTTCTATTTAGCCTTTTATTTTTCTTATTCGTTTCCTATAATTCGGGTTGCAAATATAGGATTAATGTTTTTAAATTACAAAACACTTTCAACTTTTTTTTCATTAAAATTGAACCCTATTTCCGAACAGCAAAAATACATTAAAATTATTCATTAATAATACTTTAACATAAATGAATAAAAATTCTTTTCGATAGAGAAAACAGTCTTAAAAATACTATTTTTGGGCAAAACGATTTTGAGTGAAAAAAAGAATAGCCATCTTTGCATCAGGTTCCGGCTCTAATGCCCAAAAGCTGATGGAGCATTTTAAGCGGAGTAATGAAATAGAAATATCTTTGGTATTGACCAACAATGCCGATGCGTATGTATTACAGAGAGCTGATAATTTCGAAATCCCCACTCATATTTTCGACAGGAATGAGTTCTACCACACAGATGAGGTAGTAGACCTGCTTAAAAATCTTGAAATTGATTTTATTGTACTGGCCGGATTCCTTTGGCTGATCCCTAAAAGCCTGATCCACGCCTACCCGGGCAGAATTGTAAACATCCACCCTGCTATCCTTCCAAAATTTGGCGGAAAGGGCATGTACGGAGATCATGTACACCATGCCGTGATGGCTGCAGGCGAAACCGAAGGCGGAATCACCATTCATTACGTGAATGAAAGCTATGATGAAGGTGAATACATTTACCAGGCCCGCTACAGAATAGACAAAAACGACAACCTGGAAATGGTAAAGTTTAAAGGACAGCAACTTGAGCACCAGCATTATCCTCGTGTGGTAGAAACCATTGTTAAAAAGATCAGCAAATAAATGATTCGCCGCAGATTAATAAGGCTATTAAAATAAACTTTAGCATAGTTAACCTGACTGGCAACGCTACCTTATTATATATAGCGGAATAAAATTTAATATTGATCGGTAAATCTCATTAAAAAACAATCCTGTTTTACTACCTTTGCGGCTCAAAATTTTCAGTCGAATGAGTCAATCCATTAAAATCAAAAACGCTTTAATCTCAGTATATTATAAAGATGGTTTGGAGCCATTGGTAAAATTGTTAGCCGCTCAAGGTGTACAATTATTTTCTACCGGTGGAACAGAACAATTCATCAAAGATTTAAACCTTCCTGTTACGGCGGTTGAAGATTTAACTGGTTATCCATCTATTTTAGGCGGACGTGTTAAAACCTTACACCCAAAAGTATTCGGCGGAATTTTAAACCGTAGAGCATTGGCTGGCGACCAGGAGCAGATTGCTGAATATGAAATTCCGGAGATTGACCTGGTTATTGTTGACTTATATCCTTTTGAAGAAACTGTAAAAGCAGGCGGAACACCAGAAGAAATTATTGAGAAAATAGACATCGGTGGTATTTCCTTAATCCGTGCCGCTGCTAAAAACTTCAACGATGTTGTGATTATCGCCTCAAAAAACGACTATCCTACTTTAGAAGCGCAATTGGCAGAACAAAATGGCGAAACTACTTTAGCACAGCGTAAAACATTTGCTAAAACGGCTTTCCATACTTCTTCTCATTACGATACTGCAATTTTCAATTATTTCAATACTGAAGAGCCACTTGATGTTTTTAAACAAAGTGTAACTGAAGCTAAAACTTTACGTTATGGTGAAAACCCGCATCAGGGAGGTGTATTTTATGGCGATTTAGATGCCATGTTTACCAAACTTAACGGTAAAGAGCTTTCTTATAACAACCTGGTTGATGTGGACGCGGCTGTTGCTTTAATCGATGAATTTGAAGATCCAACTTTTGCGATATTAAAACACACCAATGCTTGTGGTATTGCCTCACGCCCTACCGTTAAACAAGCCTGGGTTGATGCTTTAGCCTGCGATCCTGTTTCAGCTTTCGGTGGCGTACTGATTACCAATGTGGAAGTTGACCTTGAGACTGCACAAGAAATTAATAACTTGTTTTTTGAGGTGCTGATTGCTCCTTCTTACCAGCCAGAAGCAGTTGAGCTGTTCAGCAAAAAGAAAAACCGCGTTATTTTACAACGCAATGAGGTTGAATTGAGTAAAAAACAATTTAAAACATTATTAAATGGTGTAATTGAGCAGGATAAAGATTTAATCATCGAAGGTCCGGAGCAAATGACAACCGTTACCGATAAAGCACCAACAGCACAAGAGCTAAAAGATTTGTTCTTTGCCAACAAAATTGTAAAACATACTAAGTCGAATACCATTGTTTTAGTTAAGGATGATGTTTTAATAGCAAGTGGTGTTGGCCAAACCTCACGTGTTGATGCCTTAAGACAAGCAATTGAAAAGGCTGCTTCATTTGGTTTCAGCGTTAAAGGTGCTGCAATGGCTTCTGATGCTTTCTTCCCTTTCCCTGATTGTGTTGAAATTGCTGCCGAAGCCGGAATTACGGCTGTTTTGCAACCAGGCGGATCGATTAAAGATGCCGATTCTGTTGCAAAAGCAAACGAAAAAGGTATTGCCATGGTAACCACTGGAATAAGACACTTTAAACACTAGTTTGAGCTTAAAGCCGAAAGACTAAAGCTTAAAGCGAAGATCCTGATAAAGCCTAATGACTTAAAAACTTTAGTCTTTTAGCTTTGGTCTTTTAGCTTTTTATTTTCCAAACATTTTAATTGCCTTAAAAACAATTTAATAACTGAAGAAAATAAAACTTAAAACAATAAAAAAGCTATTTTTACATTAGGAATAGTATAGATTTGATAAAATAAAGAAAACATACCTTATACATGGGATTATTTAACTGGTTTACGCAAGAAGTTGCCATCGATTTAGGCACTGCGAATACCCTGATTATACATAACGACAAAGTAGTTGTAGATGAACCATCTATCGTTGCTTTCGATCGTACTACAAACAAAGTCATTGCTATAGGTCGTCAGGCAATGCAAATGGAGGGTAAAACCCACGATAATATTAAAACCGTACGGCCACTAAAAGATGGAGTAATTGCCGATTTCAATGCTGCTGAGGCAATGATTAAAGGAATGATCCGTATGCTTAACGGTGGTAAAGGTTGGATGTTTCCTTCTTTACGTATGGTAATCTGCATCCCATCTGGTATTACTGAAGTAGAAAAACGTGCGGTACGCGACTCTGCAGAGATTGCCGGAGCAAAAGAAGTATACCTGATCCATGAGCCGATGGCTGCTGCTGTAGGGATCGGGATTGACGTGGAAGAGCCAATGGGTAACATGATTATCGATATAGGTGGTGGTACTACTGAAATTGCGGTTATCGCTTTGTCAGGTATTGTTTGCGATCAGTCTATCCGCGTTGCGGGAGATAATTTCGACTCTGACATTGTAAACTACATCCGCCGTCAACACAACATTATGATTGGCGACCGTACTGCTGAAAAAATTAAAATTGAAGTTGGTGCAGCTTTACCTGAATTGCAGGATGCTCCTGCCGATTTCGCGGTTCAGGGTCGTGATTTAATGACGGGTGTACCAAAACAGATCACCGTTTCTTATACCGAAATTGCACACTGTTTAGATAAATCGATCTCTAAAATTGAAGAAGCGATTTTAAAAGCTTTAGAGATTACTCCTCCGGAGCTTTCGGCAGATATTTACCAAACAGGTATTTATTTAACCGGTGGTGGTGCTTTATTAAGAGGATTAGACAAACGTGTAGCTGCTAAAACTAAATTACCTGTTCACGTTGCAGAAGATCCACTTCGTGCAGTAGTTCGTGGCACTGGCATCGCCCTTAAAAATATTGGCGGATATAAATTCTTAATGCAATAACCTGGATTTGAGATGTGAGATATGAGATTTGAGACTAATTATCAAACTCATATCTCACATCTCGTATCTCATATCTCATGAGCAATGCGTAACCTTTGGATTTTCATCAGCAGATACAACGCATTTTTCTTATTTATCATTTTTTTTATCGTTGGTATCTATCTAACGGTTAAAAACAACGCTTATCAGCGGAGTGTAACCTTAAACTCAAGCAATGAGGTAATTGGAACGGCGTACGACAGGTTAAATATTTTTAAACGATATTTAAATCTGGGTATGGTTAATGATAGCCTTGCAGCCGAAAACGCTAAGCTTAAGAGCCAGTTACTGGGATTAACTACGGTAGATACGGCTAAAGATGTTAAAGTGGTAGATACGATTACCAATCAACAATACACTTATCTGGCAGCCAAGGTGATTAAAAATTCGATCACTTTGCGCAATAACATCATGACCATTAATAAAGGTACAGTTGACGGGATTAAAAGTGGTATGGCTGTTATTGCGCCTCAACGCGGAGTAGTGGGTTTTATCCGTGATGTTTCTGCACATTTAGCCACCATCCAGTCATTACTACATAAAGACACCAAAATTAGTGTGACCTTGAAAAAGAATAATGCGCTTGGCTCATTGGTTTGGGGCGACGGAAATTTCGATATTAAAAAGGCATTTGTGAAAGAGGTACCCAACCACATTAAAATGTATGTTGGCGATAGTGTGATTACTTCTGGTTATGGCTCATTCCCTGCGGGGATTTTGGTCGGTAGGATCAGCAAGGCAAATGTGGCCACGAATGATAATTTCTTATCCGCAGAATTAAATTTATTTACTGACTTTAGCACATTACAATATGTATATGTGGTTAAAGATAAAAAGGCTGATGAGCAAAAAGCTTTAGAAAGCATCGCTAAACCGAATGAATAGTAGAATCATAATTGTAAATGTGATCAGGTGGTTTTTACTACTTTTTGTGCAGATATTTTTGCTCAAGAATATGGGGTTTTACGACCTTTCCACACCATTTATCTACGTGCTATTTCTGCTCTTGCTTCCATTCGGCATTCCAAATATTTTATTGTATTTACTGGCCTTTATAACAGGACTAACACTCGATGCTTTTTATGATACCATGGGCGTACATGCCACAGCTTGTGTTGTTCTGGCTTTTGTAAGGATTTCTTTTATCGCTATCAGTTTAAACCGCGATGCCATTGACGATCCGGAACCATCGTTAAGTTATATGGGTTTCCAGTGGTTTTCTCTTTATGCTTTCCTTTGCGTTATTGCTCACCACCTGGTGCTGTTCTTTTTAGAAACATTTAGGCTAACCGAAATTGGTTATACCTTAATGAGATGCGGTTTAAGTTGTATCTTTACACTGCTTCTTATTTTATTGGTAGAGTTTATATTCTATAGAAGAACACCGCGCTAATGGATCAGTTATTTAACCGAAAATATATCGTTCAAGGATTATTTATTGTAGTCGCCCTAATTTTACTGGGGAAGTTATTTTATATCCAGATCATTAGCGACAAGGCCTTCAGCTCTGCCGAAAGTAACGTATTGCGTAAAATTTACAAGTACCCGGCCCGTGGTGCCATCCTTGATCGTAACATGAAGGTAATTGTGCAGAATGAACCTGTTTACGATTTAATGGTCACCCCAAATGAAGTTAAGCCCTTCGATACTTTGGCAATGGCCAATGCCCTTGAAATCACCATTGATGATGTACGTAAAAAACTAAAAAAAGCGAAAGCACAATCTTCTTATCAGGCGACATTTTTCGAAAGACAGATTTCTGTACAGAGCTACGCGCGTCTACAGGAAATTATGTACCGTTTTCCGGGTTTCAGAACGCAGGACAGAACCATCAGGCATTATCCTGACAGCATTGCAGGGCAGCTGTTTGGTTATGTAAAAGAAGTAAGTCCTGATGATATTGAAAAATCGGAAGGATATTATAAACCAGGCGATTTTATCGGGAAAAGTGGCCTGGAACGTTCTTATGAAGATTTTTTAAGGGGCGAAAAGGGAGTGATCAATACGTTATACGACGCAAAAAACATTGCCCAGGGCAGTTATGCCAATGGAAAATATGATATAAATGCCGTATCGGGAGATCGTTTAATTTCTTCTTTAGATATCAGAATCCAGCGCCTTGGCGAAGAACTGATGAAAAATAAAGTAGGTGCAATTGTTGCCATCGAACCTTCAACCGGAGAAATTCTGGCTTTTGTAAGTAGCCCGGGGTACGATCCTAACCAATTGGTAGGTAAAGACTGGGGTAAAAACTACATGAGTTTGATTGCAAACCCTTACCGTCCGCAGATTGTAAGACCTATTGCAGGACAATATTCACCTGGATCATCGTTTAAACCGGTTGATGCCCTTGTGGCATTGCAAGATGGCGCAATCGATCCAAATACGACCTTTTTCTGTCCGGGTTATTACATGGCCGGAAATCACAAAGTAAAGTGCGAACACATAGACGGAACCATTAATATGCAAAGGGGCATTGCCCGTTCCTGCAACACCTATTTTTGCCATGTTTTTCAAAACATCATCACCAAAAATGGCATGAAAAACCAGCGTCAAACCTACACACACTGGCATGAACAGATTGCCAAATGGGGTTTTGGCCAGAAACTGGGCATAGATATGCCTTTCGAAAAAAAAGGGATATTTTATCAGGCTGATCATTATGATAAAATTTATGGTAAACGCTGGGGTTACACCACCGTAATTTCGCAGGCCATTGGTCAGGGTGAAATTACTTCTACCCCATTGCAAATGGCAAACGTAATGGCGGCAATTGCCAACCGTGGCTATTATTTAAAGCCCCACTTAATTAAAGGTATAGGCGATAAAAATGTAGTAAAAAAAGAATATGTAGTTAAAAACTATGTAGGTGTAGACGAGAAATATTTCCCGATTGTAATTAATGGGATGCGCGATGCGGTAAACAGTCCGTGGGGAACAGCAAAAGAATCTCAGATCCCAAATATTGTGATGTGTGGTAAAACCGGAACCGTACAAAACCCACATGGCAAAAACCACTCGGTTTTTATCGGTTTTGCACCAATGGATAATCCGAAAATTGCCATTGCGGTGATTGTAGAAAATGGTGGCTTTGGAGGTTCGTATGCTGCGCCAATCTCGAGTTTTATGGTTGAAAAATATCTAACTGACAGCATTAAGCCACGTTCGAATGGTTATACCGTTAAAGCGTTCTCCGAAACCAATCTTTTACCTGCATTAATCGATAAGACAAAAAAAGTTAAACCGACCAAATTAGATAGCTTAAAACTAAAAAAGGCAGATTCGCTTAAAAGGGTTAAAGACAGTTTAAAGATAAAACCTGCAATACTAAAACAAACCGTTGCTACCAAACCGAAAGTAAATCAACCCATTATAAACCGTAAACCTGTAACCAATAAGTAATGATACAACAACAGGGAAGCCGTTTCTTTTTTAATGTGGATTGGATTACTGTTTTAATCTACATTGCTTTATGCACTATCGGGTTTATTAATGTTTATGCCTCTATTCCACATCACGAAGGAGCAACCACTTTCGATTTTGCAAGCAGTTATGGCAAACAGTTAATTTATGCAATTACCGGGCTGATATTGGGTTTATCGATTTTATTGTTCGACGGGAGGTTATTTAACGTATTTGCACCATTTATTTACGGAGCTACCCTTTTTCTGTTGGTTGTGGTACTCTTTGTAGGAAGAAATGTAGGTGGAAACCAGGCCTGGATACCCATAGGATCATTCAGGCTGCAGCCTTCAGAGTTTGCCAAATTTGGTACAGCCTTACTTTTAGCCAGGTATGTGAGCACTTTCAATCCAAAATTCAGGGATATTAAATCAATTGTAATTGCCGGATTGATTGTATTAGCACCCCTTTTATTGATCATGCTGCAACCCGATACGGGTTCTGCACTGGTTTTCCTGGCCTTTATGTTCCCTTTATACCGAGAGGGCTTATCTGGTTATTTCCTGTTGATTTTTCTGGGGATGATTGTACTGTTTGTTGCAGATTTCCTGGTACCAACTTACATCTTGATTCTTATCCTAACTACTATTGGCGGACTTTTCATCTACAATAACAGGCGAAAACAGAAAATCATTATTTCTACCGTACTGGTAACCATTATCGCCATTGCTTATTTATTTGTGGTTAAAATTGCCTACGAAAAAGTTTTGGCACCGCATCAGCGCAGCCGTATCGAGCTGATGTTAGGCCTTAAAGCCGATAATAAGGGCGCGGGTTATAATGTAATCCAATCGCAGATTGCTATTGGTTCAGGCCAGGCAACGGGGCGCGGGTTTTTACAGGGTACCCAAACAAAATATGGTTATGTACCCGCTCAAAGCACCGACTTTATATTTTCTACTATTGGCGAAGAATGGGGCTTTGTAGGCTGTTCAGTTGTAATCGGCTTATATATATTTTTATTATTGAGATTGATCAATCTGGCAGAAAGGCAGCGGTCTACCTTCTCGAGGGTTTACGGCTACAGTGTGGCCTGCATCTTCTTTTTCCACGTATTCATCAATATCGGAATGACCATTGGTATTATTCCGGTAATCGGGATTCCGCTACCATTTATTAGCTACGGCGGTTCGTCGTTATGGAGCTTTACGATCTTGCTGTTTATCTTTTTAAAGCTCGATTCTAACCGGATGGGATTTATTTAAGAGTCTGAAGTCTTTAGTCCGAAGTCGATATTTCGCGTAATTAAGAAAGATACGTCATTTCGAGCGTAGTGCAACGCAGCCGAGAAATCTACATTAACAGATTTCTCCATTTCGCTACGCTTCAGTCGAAATGACGATCCTATAATTAATGTTTAACGCTATCCGCCAAACACTTATCGCTCTCCGCCCTACCTACTAAACCTTCTGTTAAGCAACTCATAAAACTGATCAACGGTTGCTTGTTTATTGGCCCAGTTATTTTTCGCTGCATAATTGTGCTGAAGGTAACTATCTGCAGCTTCGAAGCTGCTCATCTTATTAATGATATCAATCACTTCCGAATAGGCCAGATTATATCCATTAAAAAGATCTTTTATAAAAAGTAACTTTTCATTTAAACTAATCGCCTGTTTTAAATCAGCAATCGGAGCTTTAACAGGTTCATTATTCTGGCTGTTTGTTTTGGCTAATAAGTCGTTTAAACTTGGTGCAGGTTTAGCTGCTTCGGGTTGTGGAGCTGGTTTTACAGGAACTGCTTCAGGCGTAAATAATGGACGCTCACGCTCAACAGGCGGCGAAATAATAGGATCATCCAGTTTCACATCCTTCAGTGCCTCAATAGGCTCATTAGCAGCTACTGGTATAGGCTCTTCTACATGAGCAGCCACAACAGGCGCCTCATCTGCAATTATTTCAGGCGCTTCTTCTTCGTGAGGAATTAAAAAAGGCTCCGGACCAATTTCATCTTCTTCAGTTGGCAGAGGCTCCTCCTGAAGAGCTGAAGCTTCTTCCTTCTCATGAATTATTTTTTTACGTGCTAAAATCTCTGCTTCTTCTTTGCTTAAAGGACGATCAAAAATTTCTTCAACAGATTTTGCTTCATAATCGAACTGATCATTTTCATCATGTGTACCTAGTACAAACTCAAAAGTATGGTCGTCCTGGTCAGGTTTAAAGAAATCTTTATCCAAAATCGAAGCAGCTTTTTCTTCTTCAATCCTTTCATCGTCCAGTACCTCCTGTTCAGGCTTTACATCCACACGTTCTTCCTCTTCCTGGGCTGTTACTACCTCTTCAAGTTCCTGCGGATCGAAACATTCATCATCTGCCGCATAACTTTTTTCAGCTTCTGGCAGTATAATGGTATTCTGTTCGGCTAATAACGTATGGTTTCCGGCTTCAGCTGGCTTATATTCTGACGTAGCATTTAATTTTTTGACGATATTGACATGATCAGAAAGAAAATGGGCGTTAGCGAGAAAAAGTTCCAGTTCCAAATCGTTCAATTGTTGAGGATTTTGAGCTAAAAACTGATATTGCTCATTTAATTCTGTTAAAATGCTGCCGATCTTTCTGAAAATATCCTGTTGGTTCATCATAAAGTTAAAACGAAATTTTAGTCGATTTATGTTGGTAACTATGTGTTCAAAAATAACACATAATTCTCATATTTGTTCGGTTTAAAAATTATAGAACGGATATAGGGGAATAAAAAAACAGGCATGTTATTTAGCGAACAAAATTTTAGAAGAAGGGGCGAATTTTCGGGAAGTATAGAAGTAGTATGTGGCTCTATGTTTTCCGGTAAAACAGAAGAACTGATCCGCAGGTTAAAAAGAGCCCAGATTGCTAAACTGAATGTCGAAATTTTTAAACCCCGCACCGATACGCGCTACCATGAAACTGCCGTGGTTTCGCACGATTTAAATTCAATAAACTCTACCCCTGTTGATAGCGCTTCGGCCATTTTATTACTAGGCACCAATACACAGGTGGTGGGTATAGATGAGGCTCAGTTTTTTGATAACGAACTGCCTGATGTTTGCAATAAACTAGCCCTTAGGGGCATACGTGTTATTGTTGCCGGCCTCGATATGGATTTTACAGGTAAGCCTTTTGGACCAATGCCTGCGTTGATGGCCATTGCCGAGCATGTTACCAAGGTAAATGCAGTTTGTGTTTGTTGTGGTAACCCTGCCCTATATAGTTACCGAACAGTTGCTGATGAAGCTACGGTTTTATTGGGCGAAAAGGAAAGTTATGAGCCACGTTGCAGGGCCTGTTATAATCTTGACAAGGGATAATCATTATTGATTAATCTTTATAAAGGCTAATATTTATTGATAATGTTTATATGTAAACCATGTATCAAAATCAGAATTGACATGAATCACAGGAAATTATAAAGCCAACTGTTTATCTTTAGCGCAAATGATTCAAGATAATACAACACATAAAAACAGTATTCAAACCATATCGATTTTAGGTTGCGGCTGGTTTGGTCTGGCATTCGCCCGAAAACTGATTCAATTGTCTTATGAGGTTAAAGGCTCTACCACAACTCCCGAAAAGTTATCAAAACTTTCAGCGGAAGGTATTCAGCCGTTTCTGATCAATTTTACGGCTGATCAGGTTTCAGCAGATCCTGATTTTTTTGATGCAGATGTATTGTTTATCTGCATTCCACCAAAGCGTAGTTCGACTGAACTTCTTGATTATCCTCAAAAGGTTAACTCAATTTTAGCAGCCGCAAAAGATAAATCAAAACACGTGGTGTTGATCAGTTCGACCAGTGTTTATGCAGATGAAAACAAAACAGTAAATGAAGCCAGCGAAACAGCTCCAGATACAGATTCGGGAAAGGTTGTTCTAGCTGCCGAAATACTATTTAAGGAACTATTTCCGGAAAACTACACCGTGATCCGCTTTGCAGGTTTAATTGGCCCTGACCGTAACCCAGGCAGATTTTTTGCCGGAAAAAGTAATGTACCAAATGGTTTAGCTCCTGTAAACCTGATTCACCAAACAGATGCGGTAGGCGTGGCGGTAAAACTTTTGGAAAAACAGGCATTCGGCAGAACCTATAATGCCTGCTCACCAGACCACCCTGCAAAAATGGAATTTTACACTAATGCGGCTAAATCTGCGGGCCTTCCTGAACCCAATTTTATTGCAGAAAAAAAAGATTGGAAAATTGTAGAAAGTGTAAATGTACCTGAATTTTTGGGTTATGCGTTTGAGGTTGGGATTTAATTTATTGCTTCGTCATTGCGAGGAGGAACGACGAAGCAATCTCACTCTATGGGCTATAGCGATCGCATTAAGATTATTCATCTGTGCAGTTGTTTTTAAAGGCATTCATGAGCTCGCTTTGTTCGGTTATCTTCGTGCCTCGCAATGACGAACCTACAATTAATTCAATAGGCCGCCCAACAACTCGGTCTCGGTGGTTAATGGGCCATCAACCTTTTTCAATTGAGAATAGAACATCGGTCCTTCGACAGGCTCAGGATGACAATCCGAATGGATTTAGCGAACTTATACTAACTCAACAACCCCAACAACTCTTTTTTGGTTAAATTCTTGAATAAACTACCTTCAGTCTGGATCAGATCTTTCACCAGATCTTTTTTAGTGGCCTGAAGTTTCATAATTTTTTCTTCAATCGTGTCAGGGCAGATTAAACGCACGGCCATTACATTTTTATGCTGTCCGATCCGGTAAGCACGGTCAATCGCCTGGTTCTCCACCGCGGGGTTCCACCACGGATCGACCAGGTAGACATAATCGGCTTCGGTGAGGTTCAATCCGGTACCACCAGCTTTTAAACTGATCAGAAAAACCGGAATGTCGGCATTCTCCTGAAACGAGGTAACTGCTTCAGCCCTTTTACGTGTTTGCCCGGTAAGGTATTCATATCGTATTCCCTTACTTTCCAATTGCTTTTTAATCAGATCGAGCATGGTAACAAACTGAGAAAAAACAAGAATTTTATGTTTCCCAGCCTTACCCTCGATCTGCTCCATCAACACCTCAATTTTTGAGGAAGCCTGCAAATACGATTTTCCATCAGCCAGTAAGGCAGCCGAATTGCAGATCTGCCTTAAGGTGGTAATACTTTTCAGCACGTGCATCGAACTTTTAGGCAGCTCATCTTCCTGTTTGCCTAGAATAAAATCCTGAATTTCTTTTTTGTTTGCTTCGTAAACTTCGCGCTGCTCGGCTCCCATTTCACAATACAGCACTATTTCTGTTTTATCGGGAAGTTCTTTCGCTACCTGTTCTTTGGTTCTGCGGAGAATAAACGGCCTTATTTTCTTCTGCAGTTCCTCTGCCCTTCTGCTATCCTTAAACTGATCGATTGGCGTTGAATATAAATCGGCAAACTGCTGTTTACTGCCAAACAAGCCCGGACAAGCGAATGACAGCTGTCCATATAAATCAAAGGTATTGTTCTCTATCGGCGTTCCCGTCATCGTTACTTTATTTCGCGACTGCAGCATCCGAACTGCTTTATAACGTTGCGATTCCGGATTTTTGATCAGCTGCGATTCATCTAAAAAGATATAATTAAAGCGATAATCTTTTAAGAAACGGATATCAGAAAGCAGCGTTCCGTAAGAGGTTAAAATGATTTCAAAATCATCGAAAGTATCAGTTGTTTTGGTCCGTTCGCCAGCATAAATGGTTTTTACTTTTATAGATGGTGCAAACTTCTCTACTTCGGCCTTCCAGTTAAATATTAACGAAGCCGGCACCACCACCAGATTTGTATTGTGTTTTACTTTTTCGCTCTGTGATAAAATAAAAGCCAAAACCTGGATGGTTTTACCCAATCCCATATCATCGGCCAAACAAGAACCAAAGTTAAAATCATCCAAAAAGTTGAGCCAGTTTAAACCGTCTTTCTGGTAATGCCGTAAAGTTGCGGTTAAACCTTTTGGCACCTCTACCTCTTGAATAGAATCAGTACCTTCAAATTTTTGCTTATAAAGTTTCAATTCGCTTTTTACATCACCATCCAATAAAGCATCTTCGTAAAGTTCGTTGATAGAAGCAAATTTAATTTTTGGTGTAAGAATGGCATCTTCGGTTACCTCACCAGCACTAAAATAAGCAACAAATTTTTCGATCCATTCATGTGGAAGTATGCCCTGAGTTCCATCATCAAGCGTTACAAACTTACTTTTGTTCCTTATCGATTTATGCAAATGTTTCAATGCAACCTGTTGTTTGCCAAACTTTACTTTTACTTTGGTTTCAAACCAATCTGTTCCACTCAATACCTCAATATTGATTTTGGCCTGAAATTCACTCAATTTGTTGTTTTTGAGCTGGTTGAATCCTAAAATATGAATTCCTTTATTTCGCCATACTTCAAAAGCATCAAGGAACCAGGCTTCTTCCAGAAACCTTTTGCGGTGCAAATAAAAAGAATCGTTGGTTTCCTGATCATAGAAATAAGGGTGCTGTTTCAAAACGTTCCCAATAAACTGCAGTTCGGCATCTTCATCACGATGTAAGGTAAAGAGATTGCCCAGTTTATCTTGCGCCTGGATTTTCTTTTTAGACAGTACAGGTATTTCCAGGCTCCCATAACGCATTACTGGTGTAAGGAGAATATAATCTTCTGATTCTGAAAGATAGATCAACTGTTCATTTTCGAGATCGAAACCTTTTTCTTCGATCTGTATTTTGGTAGCTGGTTTTAAATAAGAATAATCGACATGAATACTTCCTTCTAAAGGTACCAGAATAACTTTTTGAAACTCCGGATATTTGGTTTTATGCAGGATTAACCTGTTGCTCTGCTTTTTGAAAAAACCAATTACGCGTAGAAAATCCAGTCTGCCAATTAAATAAAGTTGATGGTTAAGTTTAACAAAATACTGGTGTACCAATACCAGGTTATCCAGTTCGTAGGATTTCCCTTCGATGATCAGCCGCCCCGTAATTTCATAATAATCATCGCGCTGGTTTACCGAAAGATGCAGATCTACCTCCAATAAATGTGCATCAACCGCCGTAATGGTCGAAGCTTGAATAGCCCCAGACTGTTTACTATCCTGCAGGTAAAAAGGAATCTGTTGAGGATTTTTAACGATTGCTTTTAAGGCTTCAATCTCTACCTCGCTTTGATCATTATTGTAATTCTGCTGAAAAGTAGTAATACCACTATAAAATTTTACCTGATCATTATCATTTGTTTTGAAGAGCAAATCAGCCGGATTGATTCCCTTGATAGGATTTTTAACCTTGCCACTTTTAGTGGTTTTGGCTTTGAATAATTCGACTGTTAAATTGTTGTAATAGCGGTGTTGCCCAAAAACAAGGATCATTTTGTCCGGATCGCTTTTGGCCGACACTTTTGGCTTGGGTTTACTTATTGGCAGTAAAAGTTCCTGTAAATTTTGCTGGACTTCTTTGTTGAATGGTTGAAGAGCATCCATTTTTGGCCGGATGGTTACCTGGCCATCTTCGTAGCGAAGATTAAAAAGATGATCAAGATTATCTTCGTTTTCCAATCCATAATCGACTGCAATTTTGGCAAGCTTTTGTTTTCTCAGGTTGCTGTCAAAAAAAATAAGCAGATCCTGCCGTTGCAGGATATTGTATAAAACCCTTGCCTGGTGCTCACACAATTTATGCTTCTGCGTAGCACAACGACAAGAAAGTTTAACTGCGTTTTCACTCTGCTGTACCTGAACAATTGGAAAAGATAATCCGGAAGCTTCATCGCTAAAAGCTGCAAAATCAATTTCAATCTGCTCAGGAAAAAGCTGATAAAAACCTTTAACATCAGTATGAATCAATCCGCTTAAATGTTTAAGGATAACAATCTGGCTCAGATTTTTCAGATTAAAATCTTTTAAGATATAATCGTAAGGATTTTGTTCTGATACTTGATGCGCGGTTACCTGATCACTCATTTAAACTAAAATAGCTAAGTGATAAAAGTAATCATTAATAAGTTTTAGCTAAAATGACTTTTTGGGTTTTTATGCACAATTAATCAAAAGCATTGTTATTTCGAGGAAAAGTTTATTCCATAAAAACCAATATAAATGACAATGGGATTTTAGCGAAATAATAGGATGCGAGAAGTCGTCATTGCGAGAAGGCTTTTTCAGCCGACGAAGCAATCTTACAACGATCGCTAATAGCTGTGTGCATTAAGATTCCTTCGTGTCTCGCAATGACGACCCTTTTTATTTAGATTTGTAGATTGTAGCGGGGTGCAACGCAGCCGAAAACCCGAAGACTCAGCGAAGTCAAATCTGTCTAGATAGATCTCTCCATTTCGCTACGCTTCAGTCGAGAAGACGAACCTATTAGATTAAAGCGATTTGCGCAAATTCAGATAAAAAGGTACTGCTATCTTTTCTGTTTTTCCATTAAGGATAAATTCAGCAGCCTGTACACCTAGTTTGCTAAAATCAGTTGAAATGGTGGTAATCCCATCTAAAATAATCTTTTTTAAAGGCGTTTCGTTATAAGAAATTACGCCAACATCCTTCCCGATTTTAAGTTTTTGGGCAATTAAGCGTTCAATCAGTATCACCAAATCATCTTCCATCAGGTTAATGTACACTTCACCTGGATTAATTTCTTCGTCTTTGATATTATGGATTACCTTATGATCAAAAGCATATTGCTGGCTGAACCTGTAAAAACCGGTTAGTATTTCATGAGGGAAATAACTGTTCTTTGGAAAAATAATTTTCAGGGTGCGGTAATGTGAAAGGCGTTCTAAAGCCTGCTCTAAAGCTGCATAAATATCCTGCGCAAAGTTTTCATAAGCCGCAGCATAATCGCCGGTTACCCCTGGCAGCAATTTATCAAGAATAACCAGTTTTTCTTTTGGGATGGTATTGATAATTTCGTGTGCATTTTCGCCTCCTTCTAAAAAATGTGGAATAATCACAAAGTGCGAATAATCGTCGCGCTTGGCCACAATCATTTTTTTAAACAATGCAAAATCGTTGTTGTAGATATAAAAATCTATTGCGGCACGTTCTCCTAAGGTTTTTGTGAAGGAATCGTAAATGATCTTTTTATGTGTACTGAGTTTATTAAAAAGCAAACAAACCTTCAGTTTCCGCGAAAAATCAGTATTGATAACAAAATAACCCTTGCCCGGCACAGAATCAACCACCCCTAATTTCCGGAGATTACGGTAACCTTTTTCGGCAGTATCTCTCGACATCTCCAGGCTAAAACTCAGCTCATTTATAGAAGGCAACAAGCTATTTTTCAGAAGTTTACCACTTTCAATAGCCGCCAAAATGGCATTGGTTAGCTGCTTGTATTTTGGCGTTGACGAATACTCGTCGACATTAAGATAGGGGATTAAATCTTCTGGTTTCAAATTGACTATATTGATGTAGGAAATTCTAATATACGGAAATCCCTAAAAATCTATGGTTCGTTGTATGGCAGAATAGTATTTTAGCTGGATCATATCCGTTGGTGCAGGGTTTTCGTTCCAGGCATCATTTATTGCCAAAGCTGTACCTATTGCTGTAGCTTGCGAAACTGAAGAAGCATAAACCTCTATATTTGGAATAGAAATCGCTAAAAGATGCATATAAATTGCATTTTTACCGAAACCACCATCTACAAAAATTCTTTTTACACCTGCATTTAAAATCAGTTTCAACGAATAAATCTGCTGTTTGATCAGGTCAAAAATCAGTTGATGATAGGCTTCTTCTGCCGTTTGAAAGAGGTTCAAATCGCGATCAGGAAAAGCTGAGCTTGCTGAAAAACCCTGTTGTTCCTGTTGGTTTTCTGGAATTTTATTAGCCAGCTTCAGAATCATTGACGGGTTAAACTTCAAATGTTTAAACAGATAAGCCGCACGATCGAAATGTTCTGCAATCCGCTTAAGTTGTACTTCATGTTCGTAGCCTGCAAAAATCCGCGAAGCCTTAACCGCCTTACCTTTAAAGTGCATGTAACACAGGCAATCCTGTTTAAGTTCATCGGCTGTTAATCGCTCCTGGTTAAAAGGGTTTAAACTGATGCACCAGGTCCCGGTTGAGATGAGCACAAATGGCGTATTAAAATTTGCCAGATAAGGAATTAATGCTGCAGAACTATCGTGCAAACCTACTCCAACATTTACACTGCTACCTTCGAAATTCGTTTTCAGGCTGGAATCTGCAGGCGTAAATGCACCAAATTTCTGGTCGATTTTCTCGGTGGTAACCCAGCTGTGGTACTCACTTTTTTTGAAATCCCAAAGTTGGGTATGGCATCCAATGCTGGTGATATCGGCCATGGCCTTACCTGTGATCAAATAACTCAAGTATTGAGGCAGATGTAAAGCCCATTTCACCTTTTTAAAAATTTCGGGTTTTTCGTGCTTTAGCCGGTACAATTGCATCCCTGAATTTAAGCTACCTAAAATTGGTGAAGCTGTTTCTAAGGAAATCTTCTCCTCGCCTCCATATTTTGCATAAAATGCCTTTTTAAGCTCCTCGGGATATTCTTTTAAATAGTTATAAAGTGGTGTTAGTGGATTGCCATTTTCATCAAGATAAACAAAACTGGCACCATAAGTAGAAAAGTTTATGGCCTTAACATCGAACTCTTTTAACTGCAAAACCTGATGCAGGGAATCGTAAACGGATAAACGCAGGCTTTCCAGATTTTCGCATGGTTCGCCATCTTCATCAACTGTTTCTACAAAACGTGCAGACCGTTCGTAAACAATACTGTAATTTTCGTCGATCAAGAACAGTTTTTTATTTGTTTTCCCGACATCAAATATGGCAATAACAGGTTTAGGCATTTTCTATCTCTCTATTTACAAACCTGTGGCAACAGTATTTCCGCGGTGATTAACTAACTTGTTTCTAACTTCTAAACCGCGGTATAAAGCGATTGGTGATAAAGCTGCTCCAACTCTTAATCTGGCTTCGGCTACTAAAGCCCTTAAATCGCTCCGGAAAGTATTTTGCAAAATTTCCTGTGCTTTTGCCACGTCGTTATTGTTCTGTGCTTCGTTTAATGCTTTTCGATCAACTAATAAAGCCTGTGCATAGGCAATCATAATGGCTTCAACAGATTGCAATAAATCCTCTAATGGATCTTTCACATTGTGTGAAGCATCGATCATCCAACCCAAATCTTTTGCATGGTTCATTCCCTTTGCATCCATACCTTCTACCAACTCATTAAAAATCAGAAACAATTGGTATGGTTTAATGCTTCCGGCCGTTAAATCATCATCGCCATATTTAGAATCGTTGAAATGGAAACCACCCAATTTCCCTTCCATTAACAATAAAGCCACAATCTGCTCGATGTTTGCATTTGGCAAATGATGGCCTAAATCGACCAAAGTATAGGCCTTTTTACCCAGTTTACTGGCGTATAACAGTGATTGTCCCCAATCGCCAACCGTAGTTGAGTAAAAGTTAGGTTCGAAGGCTTTATACTCCACAAACATTTTCCAATCTTCCGGCAGTGCTGAATAGATCTCCTGAAGACTTTCTAAGGTATTCTCGAAAGCTTTACGAAAATTAAGCTGACCAGGGAAACAAGAACCATCGGCTAGCCAAACGGTTAATGCATCAGATCCTAAAGCAATACCATGTTTAATTACTTCTATATTATGCTCAATGGCTTGCTTGCGGATATCTTTATTTACATTCTGCAATGAACCGAATTTATAGCTATGTGCAGCACCTTTCTGATCTTGAAAGGTATTTGAGTTCATGGCGTCGAATTTTAAACCGTAGCCTGATGCCAAAGTTTTTAACGCTTCTGCATTTTGAGGGATATCCCAGGGAATGTGAAGCGAAATTGCGCCACTTGCTCCGTTAAGGCCATGTAGCAGACCAACATCTTCAATTTTTTCTTCAATGGTACGTGGTTCACCACCTGTAATGGCAAAGCGGCCAAAACGTGTGCCACCTGTACCTAATGCCCAGCTTGGAATGGCAATTTGAAAATCGACCAATTTCTGGATTACGCTTTCCAGGTCAACTTGTGACCAATCTTCTTTTAGAAATGAAAGTTTACGCTGATGCGAGGTTAAAAGGGAGTCGTTATGTTTTTCTATCTGGTTCTGCTCGATATTCATAAGAATATTTGGTTTTTGTTAGGTTAATCATTGTGGCGATACAATCGCCATTCTCGCTCATCCTCGTTTCAAACGAGGACGATTATAAAATTACAGTCATTTCGGTCTGTGCCAGGCATAGACCGGTTAAACAACTTAAAAAACTTATTTTTTTGCCATGGTCAGTGTGCCATTAACACATCTTTTTTAGCCACGGATTCACACAGATAAACACGGATTTTGTATCTGTGTGAATCTTTTTTATCTGTGGTTAATATTTTTTAATTCGTTCTACTCTTACCGCCGTGGTCTGTGTCCCCACAGACCATTAATTTAATTATTCGTTTCGGCCTGTGGGGACACAGACCGAGGAACAAATTGTTATTATTTCTCTTTGTATTATCTCACAAATGCCATAGCTACTCCACCATCAACATTTAAAACATTTCCTGTTGATTTTTGCAGCAAGCCACCTACAAAGGCGAAACAGGCATTGGCAATATCATCCGGTAATATGATCTGGTTCAATAAGGTACGTTTGGCGTAATAAGCCGGTAGTTCTGCAACGGTAATTCCATAAGCTTTTGCACGGCCTTCTGCCCAACCGCCTGCCCAGATATTGCTATCGCTGATTACAGCATCAGGGTTAACCACATTTACACGGATATTATCGGCACCCAATTCAGCAGCGTTTAACCTGCTTAAATGTAGCTGCGCTGCTTTTGCACTACCATAACCGGCATTGTTAGGTCCGCTTACCAGGGCGTTCTTACTTACAATATTAATGATATCGCCACCAATATTCTGCTTTTGCATCGTATTTGTTGCAGCCTGGGTAATAAAGAACTGACCTTTTACCAAAACATTATATAATAAATCCCAATCTTTTTCGGTGTGATCAGCAATGGTTTTAGAAATTGATAAACCTGCGTTGTTAACAATAATATCTACCCCACCAAAAGCCAAAGCAGCAGCATCGAAAGCTTGTTTAATATCGTTTTCGCTGGTTACATCCAGAATTGCAGTGCTATAAGAATCCTTGCCATAAAGGTTTGCAAACTCTTTACCTGCTTCTTCCAAACGTTCGGCATTCATATCATTTAAGATCACCACACCACCTTCTGCAACAAACTTTTTAGCAATCGCCTTACCGATGCCACCCGCACTACCTGTAATCAGGGCAATTTTTCCTGTTAAAGGCTTTGGTTTTGGCATACGCTGTAATTTCGCTTCTTCCAACAACCAATATTCTATATTAAAAGCTTCCTGGTGTGGTAACGAAGTATATTCTGAAACGGCCTCAGCACCTTTCATTACGTTAATGGCATTAATATAGAATTCTGCAGCAACCCTTGCGGTCTGTTTATCTTTAGAGAAGGTAAACATGCCGATTCCAGGATATAAAATAACCACCGGATTGGTATCCCGGATAGCCGGACTATTTGGATGTTTACAGGCTTCATAATAAGCCGTATACATTGCTCTATAAGCCTCAAAAGCAGGCTCCAATGTTTCTTTTAGCGCCTTAACATCTGATAAATCTGCATTACTTTCTAGTGTTAAAACCAGCGGACTGATTTTAGTTCTCAAAAAGTGATCGGGACAACTGGTTCCCATTGGAGCAAGGCGATCCAGATCATTAGAATTGATAAATTCTAAAACGCGGCTATCATCTGTAAAATGACCGATCATGTGCTGTTTAGAAGAACATAAACCACGCAAAACAGGGGCTAAAGCAGCAGCCTGTTGTTTACGCTGATTTGCTGCTGCACTTTCAATCTTTTGTCCACCAAAAACAGGGCCTTTTTTACCATAATTTTGACTTAGGTATTCAGAACAGATTTCGATTACTTCTAATGTATTCAGGTAACTTTCGTAAGCGGTATCTCCCCAGGTAAACAAACCATGTGAGCCCAGCATAATGCCACGGATACCCGGATTTTCATCTAAACACTGTTTTAATTGTAGTCCCAGTTCAAAACCTGGTTTTTTCCATTCCACCCAGCCAATTGTTCCTCCAAATAATTCTTCGGTAATTTTTTTACCGTCTTTAGCCGCCGCGATAGCAATTGCCGCATCGGGGTGCAGGTGATCGATATGCGCAAATGGCAGGAAACCATGCAAAGGCGTATCGATTGATGGTGCTTTAGAACTTAAATCGAAAATGCAGTGGTTAAACAGTTCAACCATTTCATCTTCATGTTCTACCCCACGATAAATATTTTTCAAGCTGCGTAAACGATCAACATATAATGCTGCGAGGCCACTTTTCTTTAAAGTACCTAAATCGCCGCCCGAACCTTTTACCCACATCACTTCGGTTTCTAAACCGGTAAGCGGATCTTTTTCCAATACTTTACACGAGGTATTTCCACCTCCATAATTGGTTAAGCGTAAATCTGCACCCAATAAATTAGAGCGATAAATTAATAGGGCAACTTCATCTCCAGCCAGTTTTGCGGCTTCCTCTTCATCCCATAGATAGCTTACGTGCTTATAACTTTTCGTATCGATTGACATTCTTATATTCTATTTAAATTTTTATTTATTAACCTTTAATTGAATTACCATAACCCACAATGAGTACCGAAATGATGATGGTTAAAATACCCGCCAAAACAGTAGTCAACGTTTTTCTTGATACACCTTTCCACTCTTTTAATACCAGGCCCCATATATTGGCGATGAGGATGATAAAGGCCATGTGCAGAATCCATGAACTGGCACCATTGCCCATTTTACTTTCGCCCATACCGTAGAAAAAAAACTGTAAGAACCAGGTAGTACCTGCCAGGGCAGAAAAAATATAGTTTTTTAATAACGGTGTTTTTGCATTGGTATAATCACCAAATGTTTTATTCCTTGCATTTAATACCATACACCAGATAAAGTTGGTAGTTAAACCTCCCCAAAGCACAATTACATAAGTAACGTTATTCTGGAATAAAAAATTACCGGTTTCAGCAGGATTTGCTGCTTTCCAGATGGCATTCGCTGCATCAGCCATTGGTTTTCCGGCCTCGATACCGAAATTGAAACAGGCACTTAAAACACCCGAAACAATCCCTACGAATAAACCAAGTCCGAATTTATATTCTGTTTTTACCTCCATCCCATGCGGATCGGTAATGCCAGATTTCATTTCCTTTTCTTTCATCATACCTGCTTTACCACAGATGATAATCCCAACAACACAAACCAAAAGCCCAAGCAATACCATACGGCCCCAATCGGTATGTAGAAACATGGTAAAAGTATCTTTACCGGCCTGCGGAAAAAAATCGAAGTAAATAGATGGCAGGATTGAACCCAGAACCATACAAAGTCCTAAAATGATACTACTTCCTAACGATACGCCCAGATAACGAACGCCTAAACCATAGGTTAAGCCACCGATACCCCAAAGCACACCAAAAAAATAGGTTAACCATAAAATGCTACCGTTGGTACTAGTGATAATTGCCGTAAAATTAGGGATGGTTAAATAAGCGGCAAGTGGCGGAACGATTAACCAGGAGAAGATTCCCCCAACAATCCAGTAACTTTCCCAGGCCCAACCTTTAACTTTTTTGTATGGAATATAAAAACTTCCAGAGGCAAAGCCGCCGAAGAAATGAAAAATTACACCTAAAATTGCTTGCATGCGCTATTAATATATTTGGTTGCTCTAAAATAGAATATACAGTAATTTTAACTGTTATGCACTGTTATGGATGAGAGATGGAAGACGTAAAATGGATGATGGAATTAGATAAGTCCGGAGATCGGAAGCAATAGTGTAGCAAAAAAACGAGTCTTAGTGCATTTCCGATTTTTGAGTGGTGTAAGATGTTATCATCTGACACCTAGTGAATATCAAGTGAATAGTATTAGCGTTGTCAACTTTCTAGCGTATTTGCTATTAAAGTTGACAACGCTTCTCATGGAAAAAAATATAGCTTCATTTTTTGTTTGACCACCTAAGCTACCTGAGAACATGTAAGATTTATTGGTGGTAATTTTTAGATATAGATTTCTCCACTACGGTCGAAAGGACGATCCCTTATATCAATGACGATATTTTCTGCACAATATCTTCGATCACATTAATAGATCTGAGGATTTTGTAATGTCCTACATCTTCGAATGATTTTGAGTTGATGGCAGGATATTTATCCAAAAATTCTTTAAGAAATAAATATGGCGAGATATGATCAGCAGGATCGAATGCAAGAAAATGATCAAGCTCCGGACTTAGCTGATAAAGTTCGGTCAGGTTAAAGTGGCTGGCAGGAACAGGGAATTCTTGAGCAAAATTATAAAAGAAGATCTCCTGGTGTTTTGCACCAATGTTCACCGAATCCAAACTTTGCTCGAAGTTTTCTTTCAGTCTGATTAATGGCGCAATGCTGATCAACAGATCGGGAGTTATTCCTAATTCCTGTAAAGCAATTACGTTGGCCATGCCACCAAGCGAATGTCCGATCAGAACATCAGGCTGCGCATAATTTAAGGAAATAGATTTTACCGAATCGGCATATAACATCAGGTTGGAAAATTCAGAGATTGAACTTCCGTTACCCGGTGCATCAAAAGCGATAATTTCCAGGTCATCTATTTTCAGGAGTTCAATAATTAACTCATAAAAGTCTAAAGCTTTTGAGGCCCATCCATGCGTAAGTAAAACTTTACGTTTTCCATTTCCCCAACTAAAACAGTTAATGCTTACTTCGTTATTGGTGAAATAAGTATCAAAAACCTGGAGACTAAACTGTTTTGATACAGCAATAAGCTGTTCCTGATGTAGGCGTAATGGCATTTTGGGTGAGTAAAAAATAAACTCACGCATTAAAGCTGCATCAGGATTTGCCTGTGTCAATTTCAGCTCGTTTGCAATCTGTTTTAGTCTTTTCAATTCGAGCTTATTTATGGGTTAAACCAAATGTGATTTTAAATCTGCCGGAGAATAATTGATCGATTTTAAGGTCTTATCGTCAGATTTTCTGAACACCAGAAACAACCCGTCGATTTCTTTATAGTAAGATTCAGTCTGGTCTTTATCTAAGTAAAACTGGATAGTTTGTTCAGCTTCTTCTACGGTTTTGCAGGCTTTGCTCATATTAGAACGGTGGACTTCATCAAATAAAGTCTTAAATTTTCCTCCCAAACCAAACTCGTGGATGGCACCGGCCAAAACATATTGCAAATCGCAAAGGGCATCGGCAACTTCTACCAGATCATCATTTTCTACGGCTTCCTGTAATTCTTTCAGCTCTTCGGCTAAAAGCGATATGCGCAAATTGGCTCTCTGCTTTGAAGGAATAACCGGACTTTCTAAAATAGGATGTTTAAAGGTAGTGTGAAATTCTGCAACCTGGTTTAGCGAATTGGTTTCTTGCATGGTGATTTTTGATTTTAATCTTTACGCAGCAAACTTAAAGAAAACAGAAGAAATATTGGGGAGAATTTGTGCACAAGATTGGTTAATCATTAGTTGGTTTAATCGGTTAATTGTTGAAACTGGTTTAATGTACCGTGGTAATTGCTAAAATTGTTAGATTGCTAAATTGTTATCTGCAATTTTCCAACTGAAAACTGGTGAGAATTGTTACTGGTTAATTGATTGTTGAATTGCTTTATTATTGAATTGTAAAAACTAACCAGAGAGCCAATAGATTGATTTATCAGGCTATTTTTTTTGCCACGGAAACACAAATTTACATGGATGATAAACAAGAGAGGAGTCATTCTGAATTTATTTCAGAATCTATCTAAACCATTTTTTTGCCACGGAAACACAGATTACACGGAATTTACTTTAGCTATCTTTCTACAATTAAGGGATTAAGAACATAAAGATAGAAAATGGTTTACCAGAGATCAATCCCAACAATCTAACAATTCAACAATATTTAACTGTTCCTTTAACCACCCTTCTTCCCTTCCCTCACCACTTTAAAAAACTCTTCCTTATAGGTTTCCCCAATTGGAATAGCCTGATCGTTAATATAAACGGTATTTCCATCTATCATCTTAATCTTTTCAATAGAAATAATATAAGATTTATGGATGCGGTAAAAAGGCGGTTGCGGCAGTTCGGTTTCCAGCTCACGCAGTGCCTGGTAAGTCACAATCCTTTGGCTGGCGGTATACACCGAAACATAGTTTTTCAACCCCTCTATGTAGAGAATGTCTTCATAATTAACCTTGATAAACTTGTTCTTGGTATCGCCCTTGATAAAAATAAAATCATTCCCCTGTGTTACCTGCTGAATAACTACTTCTTGTTGTACAGGTGCCACAGGCATTAAAATCTGTTGCGCTTTCGTAGCTGCCTTATAAAAACGCTCGTAAGAGATCGGTTTAAGCAGATAATCTACCACATCAAGATCAAAGCCTTCTAAAGCATATTCTGGATAAGCCGTGGTTAAAATTACTTTGCATTTACCGCCACAGATTTTCAAAAACTGGATCCCGGTTAATTCCGGCATCTGTATGTCTAAAAAAACGAGATCAACCTTACCCTCCTGAACCAGATTAAGGGCTTCAAAAGCATTTGTAGTGGTCCCAACCAATTCTAAAAAAGGGGTTTTATTAATAAAAGCAGCAATAATATCTGAAGCGTAAGATTCATCATCAACAGCAAGGCAACGGATCATGGTTAGGGTTTAGCGGTTAGGGGTTGGCGATTAGCTTGAATTAATGTTAGAATAGTTTCAATGATACAAATTATTCATTACAGATTTAAGATCAAAGTACTTTTATAGGTATTGCCGTTATTAGAAATCAATAACTCATGTTTTTCGGGATAAATCAAATCTAACCTACGGTGAATATTCACCATACCTACACCGCTTGAGTGGTCTTTTTGTGCGTGACTGATCTTATTGCTTACCTCGAAACTTAATCTTTTGTTCTGTACTTTGAGTTTAATACGTACTGGCTGAGCTTCATCAGTCACCACACCATGTTTAAAAGCATTTTCAACAAAAGGGATCAATATCAGCGAAGCTATTTTTTGATTGGCAATGCCCTCGGCCGTAAAGTCAACATAAAATTTGGGTTCAAAACGCATTTTAAATAATGCCACATAACTCTCAAGATATTCCACTTCCTTATCTAAACTTACTTTGCCATCCGGGCTATCGTTCAGTGTATACCGCATTAAATCTGATAAACGCAAAATAGCATTGGCCAGTTTATCAGAAACGGGAATAGCCAGGGAATAAACATAATTTAAAGTATTATACAGAAAGTGTGGATTGATCTGCGATTTGAGAAATGAGAGTTCTGCTTTAACCACTTCTTCTTTAAGTTTTCTATGCATCTGCTCCGATTTAAAACTCTGCTCAATACCATAAACCGCAGCCGGTGTTACAATGAACCCAATACTCCAATAAATATTATCTGAGATGTATTCCCAGGCAGTTGTACCGTCGTCGTAGTTATGAAAACCAAGCCATTTTAAAAAAAGCACTTCTTCTATTAAATACCTAAGTGCAATAAATACCCCGATGGTAAACAAAATGCCACCAATTAACTGAAGTACTTTATTCTTTTTCAAAAATCTTGGATATACCCATAAGTAACAGATGTAGAACTCTATCACTTGTATAAAATTCATAGAGATACTCAAAGCGGCCTTGATAAATGTTGTACCATCAATTAAATAACCACCATAAAAATAGCCTAATACGAGTATCCAGCAAAGAATATGGATGGAAATGGTGTTTATTGTTTTCATGGTCTAAAACTATGTAAAGCTTTTTTAACTGCCTATTTTCTTATTCCAAACCGGCAAATAATTATCCCAACCTCTACAATTTAAGGATCAACACCTTTTATTGCAAAAAAAAGCATTGGGATAATATTTTAAAGGGTTGGGATTATTTAATTTTTAGACCCACGCGACATCTTCATCTTTGAATCGTCAATTATAAAACAAACACAATGATGAACCGCTTATTTAAATCTGCTCTTTTTGCTTTGCTTATTTTTAGTCTTCAAAGCGCTATTGCTCAAAACATTAAAATCTCAGGAACTGTTACCGATAAAAGTAATAAAGCACTAGATTATGCTTCAGTTGCTTTAATCCACCTACCCGATTCGGCTTCAGTTGCCTTACAGGCGACCAACCAACAGGGAATTTATGAGTTTGCCAATGTTAAATCTGGCCGATACCTTGTTAAGGCATTAATGATGGGTTACGGCAAAAACCAATCGGCACCATTTGAAGTGAAAGATGTATCTGTTAAAGTTCCAGGAATTATACTAACAGACTTGGCCCAAAACCTGAAAGATGTAAACATTATATCAAAAATGCCCGTAATTGATCAAAAAGCCGACCGGGTGATTGTAAACGTAGAACAGATGAATACCGCAGGTGATAATGCATTGGAAGTAATCAGCAGGTCGCCGGGTGTAAAGCTGGATAAGGACGATAACATTGTATTAAAAGGTAAAAAAGGAATTAATGTGATGATTGATGGTAAGATGAGTTATATGACGGGTTTGGAATTAACCACTTATTTAAAATCGCTACCCGGATCTGTATTAAGTAAAATAGAGTTGATTTCCAATCCACCTTCTTCTTTTGATGCAGCTGGAACAGCAGGAATCATCAACATAAAACTCAAAAGAAATAAAATGCAGGGATTTAACGGAAACATGAATATGGGTGGTGGTTACGGCCGTTATGAAAAAGTTTATGCGGGTACCAACCTGAATTACAATATCGGTAAAGTGAGCACTTATCTGCGCTTAGACGCCGGACATTATAACTCATACAACAGGTTAACTTTAAACAGAACCATAGGACAAGAACAATATAACCAGCTTAATTTTTGGCACCCGATTACGAATAGTTTAAATTATTCTGCCGGTGCAGATTATTTTATTGATGATAAAAATACCCTGGGCATCATGGTAAAAGGTTATACCGCTCCGGAAGAAACCAAGGTAAACAGTAATTCGGTAAATTATAATGCCGCCGGCGCAAAAATGGGCGGAACAAGCATGTTCAATCCGCAGCACAATACCGAGAAAAACCACGCTTTAAACCTAAACTACCGGTTAAAAACAGATAGTTTGGGTGGAGAACTGGGCATTGATGCAGATTATGTTCGTTATGACAATAGTAAAAACGAAACTTTTACCAACAATTACCTTGATGAAAACGATCAGCTTATTGGTATTCCAATTGATCTGCGCAATAACGGGATGGGCAAAGTATCGATCTATTCGATCAAGGCTGATTACACGCTGAACTTTAACAAAACACTAAAAATGGAAACCGGCTGGAAAAGTAGTTGGGTAAAATCGCAGAGCGATGTGCGCTTTGATTCGCTTAAAACCGCGGGCTGGATCACCGATCCAGGAAGGACGAATTTATTTTTATACAACGAAAACATTAATGCAGGTTATCTTTCACTCGATCAAAACTTCAAAAATTTACAGATTAAAGCGGGCTTACGTGCGGAGCAGACATTGGGCAATGGCAGTTCATCAGGAACGAATACCCTGATTGACAGAAAATACTGGAAGCTTTTTCCAACACTCTTTATTTCTTTAAAACTCGATTCGAACAACCTGATTACGGCAGCCTACCGCAAAAGTATTAATCGCCCATCATACAGCAGTTTAAATCCCTTTACTTTTTATAGCGATCCTTATACTGCCTTGCAAGGGAACCCGTTTTTACAGCCCTCGTATGCCAACAGCTTTGAATTTAACTACTCCTTTAAAAATTTCAGGATATTAACATTGAGCTATTCAGTTAATAACGGGTCGATATGGGAAGTAGTTTATCAAAATGATGCGACTAAAGAAAGTATCTCCCGACCAGAAAACCTAAGCCGTACCACCAACTTTTACATGGCAACCGGAAGTCCTTTTGATGTAACCAAATGGTGGAACAACAGTACTGAAGTTTCGGCTGGATTTAACCGCACCGAATCAGCTGTACAGGGAAATGGTTATAATGCTTTCTCGTGGAACTGGTCGGTCTTGATGGATAATACGATCACATTACCCAAAAACTATAGCTTATCATCTTATGCTTATTATGATTCTCCTTCTGTTTCCGGCCTTTTCCGCAGTTTAGGGAGTTACCAGCTAAATATTGGTGCTAAAAAATCATTCTGGAACAAAAATGCAACACTAGCCCTAAAAGTAAACGACATTTTTAATACCAGTAAATTCAGAGCCAACCTGGAATACAATAACATTAAAACCTATTGGCAGAACGAATGGGAAAGCCGCAGGATAAACTTAAGTTTTACCTATAAATTCGGGAATATGAAAATCAAAACCGCCCGCAGTAGAAAAACCGGAACAAGTGATGAGGAAAACAGGGTCGGCAAAAATTAAGTTTGAAAGGTTAATTGTATAATTGTTTATTGGTTAACTGGATGAGATTTCGATTTTGACAGTTAACCATTCCCAACAATTAACCGTCTATAAAACCAGCAGCATCCAAACATTACAGGCAAAATGGCCCGAATTACCCAATGGGGAAGCGAGTTTTTTAAACCCTGCCCTTTCGTACATTCCAATTGCTGTAGAGAGCTCAGGGAACGATTCTAAATACACCTCATTATAACCAAAATGCTGTGCCGATGCTATACTTTTCTCCATGAGCATTTTGCCAATACCTTTGCCGCGAGAAGATGCCGAGGTGTATAATTTAACCAGCTCAACACAACCATCTGGCAAGCCTTCCGTTGGATAAATACCACAGCCACCAATAATAACTCCATCTTCTTCGGCCAACCAATAAGCAGATTGCGGATGTTCGAAAACGATAGATAGCTCATCAGTTGTAGGATCGGTATAAACAGTACCAGGCTTGTCTATTTTAAATTCTCTTAAAATCGTTCTGATCATTGAAGCGGTAGCAGTGTTATCTTGCGCAGTTATCTTCCTGATGGTGATGTCCATATTACTATTATTTTTATTATTTTATGCAAAGTTAAAAAATGAGTAGTGGCTTTTTAATAAAAGCAAACAAAATGCCTTCTAATTTCATTTATAAAGTATTAAAACAGATTTACACCATGGAAAACGAAGAAAATAAAACAGTAACAACATCAGGCACAAATCACCCAAAACCAACAGATGATGTACAGCTGGAAATAGAAACTGTAATCCCTTCAACGGAAAAGGAAACCGAAAAACCAAGTGAGGCATTAAAAACTGAGGAAGTTAAGGACGAGAAAAAATTGGATGATCAGGATGAAGAAGCAGATACTACGGAGAAACCTGCCGAAGAAAACAAAACTGATAGCGACGATAAACGCGATGATATCGAAACCGCTACACCAAGTGCTTAGTTAATTTTGGTTAAACGCATATTACAGCTGAAATAGTTTTACTATTTTGGCGTTATGAATAACATGAAAGAAAAACTATTGCTTTTCCTGTTTACCATAAGCATTTTTGGCTGTGGAATAAACAGGCAGGCACAGCAGATAAAAGCCCTTGAAGACTGCACCTATAAAATTACAGGGGTACAACAGGTATCGATTGCAGGCACAGATGTTAAAAAGTTAATGGGCCAGCAAAGCTTCAGTTTAACCAGTTTACCTGGCGTTGCATTGGGTTTGCTCAGAAAAGACATTCCGCTTAAAGCCAATCTGAATTTAGAAATAACTAATCCGTCGGGCAATTTAGCGGCTATAAACCAGTTCGAATATAAAATATTGGTTAATAATACTGATTTGGCAGAAGGCATCGTTAATCAAAATGTAAGCATTACACAAGGCCAAACGGTTACCGTTCCGGTACAATTGGTGAGCAACATTTACGGATTAATAGCTAATGGCAATGTATTTAATGATATTATCAAAGCTGCTCAAAAAGGATCATCGTCAAAAGATGAAAAACTAGGTTTATTAACTATAAAAATTAAGCCAACCTTCATGCTGGGCAATACACCTGTTAAATATCCAGGTTATATCACCATTAATAAAGATATCAGCAGTAAAATATTATTGTAAATACCGTCACAATAAAAATGCCCGCTTAACTAAATATGTTAAGCGGGCATTTTCGTTATTAGCTTTTATTAAAATTTCTTATCCGGCGTCATCACCATACCTTTAAATCCTTTTGGATCTAACTTTTCATCTAATGCTCTTAGTTGTGTCACCGATAATTTTGATGGCATTACTGTCGTCGTTGTACTTAAACTAGCTGTTTTTGCAGCTGTAGTTATAAAAGTCCCATTTTTGGCGTATGAAAGAGCGTTGGCCAACAATGTTTCTGTTTCATCACCCCAGGCTTTTGTTAAATCTTCTGCCGATTCTTTATCTACCGTTAGGCCAGAATAGTAGCCGCCAACGCCAAGTTTATTTTTAGTTTCAAATTCAGGGATGTACATATCCACCTTATCTATTCTGATTGGAAAGAAACCAACTGGTTTACCGTAAGTTGTTGTACCAATCAGTTTTACATCCATTACCGGTTTTAAACTGTTAATGGTTAACTCGCTTGCCGAGGCTGTTGATCCCGTTACGATAAAATAAACCCTGTTTAATGTTAAACTACCTGATTTTACAAATTTCTCTATATTATCAGCAGCTGAAGGCGAATAATCTAAATCTGCATAAGTGGCGTATTGTTTGTTAACCCCATCAGTAAAAGTCTGTAATTTACCGTCATCATCCAACAGCGGCTGGTGTGCCAGAACGGATGCTTTACGCTGAGCAGTAGTAATCGACTGCAGGTAGTTATTGTAATAAGAAGTAAACATTGTATTACCGGTTTCGCCTGCTGGCGCCGCTAAATTGATCATTTGTGTAGCTGTTGAAACATAGCCACCACCGTTATAACGTAAATCAATAATTAATTCACTCACCCCTTGTGCAGCAAAATTAGCAAAGGCTGTATTTATCGCCGCAGAAGCATTATTGGTAAAACTATTAAAAACAATGTAACCGACTTTCTTTGCGCCAACCGTATAAACATTCGTAAATAAGATCGGATTAACACTATAAAAGCTACTGGATACAACAGCTGTTTTCGGGTTACCGCCTAGATCATTAAAAGCAAGAGTCACCGTTGCATTTGTGCCAAAAATGGCATTATTTAAAAAATTAACTGCACCAGGGAAGGTCAGATCTGTTCTTCCGTTTACACTCGTTATCCTGCAACCGCGTGTTAAACCCTGCAAGGCTGCAGGCGAGTTGGGATAAACATATTTCACCCTTAAATCTGTAGTATTATTATACTGAACAGAAAAACCGTAATCATTGGCCGAGCCATTTACATCTGCCTTAAGCACTCCTGTTTTACCTGTAGTAGCTGCAGTATAGTCGAAAAACGAATATTTAGGCTCGCCGGAAGTGCTTACATATTCATATGGTTTTCCTGTTGCCGGATCTAAAGAATATTGTGTCATGGCATATAGTTCCGCTTCATTCGAACTAAATCCACGTGGTTTAAACAACTCATAAGTGGGTAGCGAAGTATTCCAATAATAAAGCTCTTTACCGTATAGAAAAATAGAATCTTTAGTCAATTCATCCCGCGTTCCGCTAGGCGTTGTCACAACCGGTGGGGTTACAGGCTCATCAGGCATAGTATTGCTCTTTTTACAGCCGGTAATAACCCCAAAGCTTAAAAAACCTAGCGTTACCAGGTAAAAGAATTTCTTATTTCTCATTGGAATTATACTAATTTTATCTCTATATACGAATAAGGCAATCGTTAAGTTGTTCGGAGATAAACTTTTATCTACCTAAAATTTAACTCAAAATTGTACACTCATGCATATATTGGTGAATTACGTAAATCTACCGATTAAATTACTTTTCATTGAGATATTTAGCAATTTTTAACAAGATCTGCTAAACGGTGTTTCACTATTAGTCCTTATGCCCCCACAAATTGTCGCCTTTGCACCGCTTAAGTCAATCAGATCCTGTGTAAATTTGTTATACTAATTATCTGATTAAAAACCAAAAACCATGGAAAAGATCGAATTTAAAACCACAATTAATACCACAGCAGAAAAAGTTTGGAATGCGCTGTTTGGCGTAGAAACCTACCCTAAGTGGACAGCTGCTTTTATGGAAGGATCGCGTGTAGAAACCGACTGGAAAAAAGGAAGCAAGGCTTTGTTTCTGGGCGAAAACGGAGATGGAATGGTAGCTGTGATTCAAGACAGTATCCCAAACCAGTACATGTCTATTAAACATCTGGGCGAAATAAAAGACGGCAAGGAAGACTACAGTGGGAATTGGGGCGAAACACTTGAGAATTATACCCTCAATGAAAGAGATGGCAAGACAGAACTCGTCATTGATATGGGCATTAGCGATGAATGGAGAGATTATTTCGAAAAAACATGGCCTAAAGCACTGGATAAGGTTAAAGAGATAGCTGAAAATTCCGGTGAGCACCTGTAAAGTTCAATTTGAAACAAAAGCCAAAAATAAAATTGTGCTGCTTGGAATTTTCTCTAAATGGCACTAAACCAAAAAAGCCTTTCATTTCTGAAAGGCTTTTGGAAGTGGTGCCACCTGGATTCGAACCAGGGACACAAGGATTTTCAGTCCTTTGCTCTACCGACTGAGCTATGGCACCATCCGTTTGGGATTGCAAATGTAGTGTTCTTTTTCTCAATTCCAAAAAAGGATTTCAGTTTTTTTCGCCAAAACAAGACCTTAAAGCCTCATCTTTTTGATAAGCAAGAAGATGCACTGAAAAAATATTTTTATTTTATATAACGCACTCAGGCGGCTTAGGTAATCAAAAAAAAACATATCCCTATAAATGCTTAATAATATTCCTAAGAAAAACATACTCCAGGCCATCTATATCATCCATTACCTCACCAATCTTTTCAAATCCTAAACTAGAAATAAGTTTAAGCGAATCTTTATTTCCCGGCGAAACACTAGCTATAAAATTTTCAACTCCAAAATTTATGTTTGCCCAGTCCATTATAGCCGTAGCAGCTTCTGTTGCATAACCCTTTTTCCGGTAGTCTTTAATAATGCGATAGCCTAATTCAACCGCGTTTGTAGCATATTCTTTTAAATATTCAGGATTTGGCTTACTATGGAACCTCACCAATCCTATCATTTGATCTTCGTCCACTAATATAATTGCCCTTGCCGACCATGGCAAGTAATCTGAATCTTCAAATTGCTTTAAACCATATCGCAAACTACCTGGATGATCGAACATTTCTACAGGAATTTTAGCTTTCAGTAAAAGCGTTGCCCCTTCTAAATCATTTTTCAGGAAATTGGATATCATTTCCTTATTCATTAAACGAAGGATTAGCCTCGGGGTTATAATATCATCTGTAGATTTCTGCATGAAGCAAAAATGCTAAAATACTTAACATTTATGTGGAATATAAAGATTCTCTCGAATGTATGGCATAACTTAGATGATCTAAGGTGGCTTAGGTGGTCAACAAATAGAATACTATACTAATCTGTTGCAAATAAATAAACCAGGGCAATTTCAATAAGAATGCCGTAAACCAAAAAAGCCTCTCATTTCTGAAAGGCTTTTGGAAGTGGTGCCACCTGGATTCGAACCAGGGACACAAGGATTTTCAGTCCTTTGCTCTACCGACTGAGCTATGGCACCATCCGTTTGGGATTGCAAATGTAGTGTTCTTTTTTCAAAAGCAAAATTTTTTTTCGATTATTTCATTGCCATACTGATTATCAATTAATTAATTTTTAACGATTCTTAATGAAGGCCTTAATACTTGCTTAGAATGAGTACAAACAAACAATTTTATTGATTTTTTTATGCATGCATAGTAATTTATTTAGATTAATATCCTAATTTAGCATAACAATCTAATTTTGCATGGTAGCACAGATCCTTTTTCTAGTACTTACACTTGCAGCAATTGCGCTGTTTACAGTTAATCTGCGTAAAATAATTCGCAACATCCGTTTAGGCAAACCGGTAGATCGAAAAGATCAACCGCAAAAAAGATTAATGACGATGCTTCGGGTGGCTTTTGGGCAATCTAAAATGGTTGTTCGCCCTATCCCTGCCTTCCTCCACTTTTTTGTTTACATCGGCTTCGTCATTATCAATATCGAAGTATTGGAAATCATGATCGATGGATTATTCGGCACACACCGGATTTTTAACGGTTTGGGTGGTTTATATAACTTTCTGATCGGGTCTTTTGAAATCCTGGCCTTTACCGTTTGGGTTTCGTGTGCTATTTTCCTTGTGCGCAGGAATATCCTGAAACTTAAGCGCTTTAGTGGCGTAGAGATGAAAAGCTGGCCGAAATCAGATGCCAATTACATTCTCATCATTGAGATTTTATTAATGAGTGCTTTCCTGCTCATGAATGCAGCCGATGCAAAATTACAGCTGTTGGGTGCCAGCCATTATATTAATGCAGGGGCATTTCCGGTAAGCCAATATTTAATGAATATCCTGCCTTCATCTGAAAATGCCTTGGTAATCGTTGAGCGCAGCTGCTGGTGGTTCCATATTATCGGGATTTTAGCGTTTTTAAACTACCTGCCCTATTCAAAACATTTCCATATTCTTTTCGCCTTTCCAAATACCTACTTTTCTAATCTGGAGCCTAAAGGTGAGTTTACCAATATGGCCTCAGTTACCAATGAGGTAAAAGCAATGCTCGATCCTTCTTTTGTTCCTGCAGAAACCGAACCTGGTAAATTTGGCGCAAAAGATGTAACCGACTTAAGCTGGGTAAACCTGATGAATGCTTATACCTGTACCGAATGCGGAAGATGTACTTCAGTATGCCCGGCAAATATTACAGGTAAACTTTTATCGCCACGCAAAATTATGATGGATACCCGCGACCGCATTACCGAAGTGGGCCAAAATATTGACAAACATGGTGCTGAACATCAGGATGGAAAATCTTTATTGGATGACTACATTAGCAGAGAAGAAATTTGGGCCTGCACCAGTTGTAACGCCTGCGTAGAAGCCTGTCCGGTAAACATCGATCCATTACAAATTATTATGGAGCTACGCCGTTTTGCCGTGATGGAAGAGTCGCAGGCACCAGGCAGCATTAACGCCATGATGGGAAATATTGAAAACAACCAGGCACCCTGGAAATACTCTCCAGCCGATCGTTTTAACTGGGCACAAGAAAGCTAGATTGACAGTTTTGTTGGCATTGAATTAAAATAATAATTACATCAGGTCTTGATACTTGATACTCGATACTAGAAAATAGATACTAGACAAATGGAATTTAAAGTCCCTACAATGGCCGAGTTAATGGCCGCAGGTGAAGAACCGGAAATATTATTTTGGGTTGGCTGTGCTGGAAGTTACGATGAAAGAGCGCAGAAAATTACCCGCGACATTTGCAAGATCTTACATCATGTAGGCATAAAATACGCTGTTTTAGGAACAGAAGAAAGTTGCACCGGAGATCCTGCTAAAAGAGCCGGTAACGAGTTTCTTTTCCAGATGCAGGCCATGACCAATATTGAGGTATTGAATGCTTACAATATCAAAAAAATTGTAACAGGCTGTCCACATTGCTTCAATACCATTAAAAATGAATATCCGGGTTTAGGCGGCACTTACGAAGTAATCCACCATACCCAATTGATCCAGGATTTAATTAACGAGGGCAAACTAAAAGCTGAAGGTGGCGAAAGTTTTAAAGGTAAAAAAATCACCTATCATGATCCATGTTATTTGGGCCGTGGAAATGGAATTTACGAAGCGCCAAGAAAAGCGCTGGAAGTACTTGATGCACAGTTGGTAGAAATGAAACGCTGCAAAAGTAATGGCCTATGTTGTGGCGCCGGAGGTGCACAGATGTTTAAAGAACCAGAAAAGGGGAATAAAGATATTAATGTAGAACGCATTGACGAGGCTTTACAAACCAATCCACAGGTTATTGCAGCAGGTTGCCCTTTCTGCATGACCATGCTAAGTGACGGTATTAAACTAAAAGATAAAGAGCAGGAAGTTAAGGTGTTGGATATTGCCGAGATTACAGCAAGGGCAAACGGACTGTAACATCAACTTTTAACTAAACAAATAAAGCCTGAACATCGATGATGCTCAGGCTTTATCATATTGTTAATTCTTGATTTGTTATACCGCATCAGATAAAGAGGTAAAAGTAAAATCTCTTATTCTTAATGGAGGTAAAAGATAGTTGGCTTCCGATTCGGCACTAACTGTTCTTTCAGCTATTCCAATTTCATCCAGGTTATTCAACATAATAATCGGACTTTCATTGAAACGGAAATTTTTAACCGGAAACTTAATCTCTCCATTTTCAATGTAAAAAGTACCATCCCGGGTAAGTCCGGTTAGTAATAAGGTTTGTGGGTCTACTGTTCGGATATACCATAAACGAGTAACCAATATCCCTTTTTCTGTTCCTTTGATCAATTCTTCCAAAGTTTTAGTTCCACCTTGCATAATGGCACCACCCGGGAATGGGATCGCTTTAATCCCGGTTTTTTGGGCCCAATACCTCGAGCTGTATAAATTTTTAACCACTCCTTTTTCTATCCAGTTTACTTTTTGCTGCGGCCGTCCGTCTCCAGACCATGTTGCAGTTGGCAGTTCAGGATTCCAGGGATCTGAATAAATATTTACACGCTCATCCACCAACTGTTCCCCTACCTTTGTTTTGCCACCTGTTTTGCTCATAAAACTCCGTCCTTCATCAGCCTGCCTGGCATCCATAGAAAAGAATAAATTTTCCAGCATCACTGCTACTGCAGTCGGCTCTAAAATAACAGTATATTTACCTGGTTCTATAGCTTTTGCAGTTACTGATGACATTGCTTTTTTGGCTGCTATAGCCGTATCGGCCTTTGCGTTTAGCTTACTAAAATCATTATATCCCCTGGTGGCATAACCCGATCCTTTGCCATCATCAGTTCTTACCGTAATGTTAAAGGCAACATCGGTTGAGGTATTATAGGCAAACAAACCCTTACTGTTCATCATTGCAGAGCAGCCTACACTGTTTGATAAAAATCCCGCAGCATTTAGTTTATTACCCATTGCCTCTTTTAAACTGGCCTGTACTGCATCAGCTCTTTCTTTTGGGGTAACAGCTGCTGTAGCCGGAGAAAATGTAGGTGAATCAGCACCATATTCCTGAGGACCAAGAAAAGGCATAAATTCAGGATTTTCTGGTGCAAGCTGCGCAAGTTCTTCTGCTCTGCGCACTACTTTTTCTAATGAAACATCATCAAACTCGTTTATAGTTGCGGTACCGAGTTTTTTCCCGAAGGCCGAATTCACCACCAAACTGTTAGCGCTAATTCCACCGCTGGTAGAGACTGCATTTCTGGCATACCTCAGGTTGCCGCTATCTGAGCAATTTAAATTGACTTCACATTGTTCTGCTTTGGAGTAAGAAAGCACCTTGGTTAAAAGTGCCTTTGCTTCTGCTTTTGTTAAGATTGGCATAATTTCTATCAGATTTTTCTAGCGGTGTTGATCACATTAATTTTATTAAAACGTGTGGTTGCCGATCCGTGAGATACAGCACTTACCTGGCCAGGCTGGCCTTTACCATCGAAAAACGAGCCTCCTAAACGATAATCGCTTTGATCGCAAATGGCCACACACGAATTCCAGAATTCCTGGGTATTGGCCTGATAAGCCACGTCTTTAAGCATACCAACTATTTTCCCGGCTTTAATTTCGTAATAGAGCTGACCGCCAAACTGAAAATTATAACGTTGCTGATCAATAGAAAAAGATCCGTCGCCTACAATATAAATGCCTTTTTCAACATTTTTGATCTGATCCGCTATACTCAATTTGGCCTTACCAGGTTGCAAAGAAATATTTGCCATGCGCTGAAACTGAACGCTGCTCCAGTTATCAGCATAACAACATCCTTGCGATGCATTTA
Source organism: Pedobacter alluvionis (assembly GCF_003664035.1). Classification (GTDB taxonomy): domain Bacteria; phylum Bacteroidota; class Bacteroidia; order Sphingobacteriales; family Sphingobacteriaceae; genus Pedobacter; species Pedobacter alluvionis. The sequence goes on along the minus strand of NZ_RCCK01000010.1, from coordinate 597,445 downwards.
AACCTAATATATGTGCCTGATCTCTGATGGCCTGGTAATTTACCAATATACCATCTTTAATGACATCCCATTTTCCACACTTCACACCTTCATCATCATAACCAACAGCCCCTAACGACCCAACTTCGGTTTTATCAGCAGTAATATTAACTTCCTTACTGCCGTAATTAAATTTTTTGGATTCCCATTTATCTAAGGTTAGGAAACTGGTTCCCGCATAATTGGCTTCATAGCCCAATACGCGGTCAAGCTCTGTTGGGTGACCACAAGATTCGTGAATCGTTAACCATAAATGTGAAGGATCCAATACCAGATCATACTTGCCTGGCTCTACCGATTTTGCCTTCATCTTTTCGCCTACCTGCCTGGCCGCCTGTGTAGCATCTTCAAGCATATCGTACCGGCCTTTATAAAGCGTACCAGAAGCTGTTTGTATTTTATCCTCTGGCCTTGCATTTAAATATTCGTAGCCTTTACCTGTTGGGGCACTCAATGCATTTCTGGTTTCGAACTTACCGGTTTCCTTATCTATTTTTGTGATAAAGAAAGTTGGCCAGATGCGGTGGATATCCTGATCGATATAAGAGCCATCAGTGGAAGCAAAATATTTTTGTTCATTTACAGCAAACAAGATGGAATTAATGTAATCTGCACCACCCTTCATGGCTGCATCATTTACTGCCAGCAATAAATCTACCTTTTCTTTTACAGGTACTTCAAAAACATTTTTCTCAATCGGTGCTTTCCAGCTTACTTCACCATATCCTTTTTGCGGGGCTAGCTTTACAGGCTCTCTTAACAAACGGGCATTTTCTTTGGCAATAGTTACCGCCAGTTCGGCTGCTTTGGCGATACTATCCTTATCCAGTTTGTCGGTTGCTGCAAATCCCCAGCTTCCATTCGATATTACCCTGATGCCGATACCATACGATTCGGTATTTACAATATTCTCTACTTTATCCTCGCGTGTAACAACATATTGGTTAAGGTATCTGCCTACACGCACATCAGTATAAGTTGCACCTTTTGATCGTGCCGCATTTAAGGCCACGTCCGACATGATTTTTTTAGCTGCAGGGTCGACATACGTTAAAGCCTGCTCGGGGGAAATCTCCTTCCCAAAAACCGGAATAGCAGGAAGCATGGCCGCAGCTGCTCCTACACCAGTTAAATAAATAAAGTTTCTACGTTTCAAGATGAGATGGTTTAAATATAAATGAATATAAGTCTTTTAACTTATATTCAAAAATTTCCTGAACCTCATACTGTTTTAAGTTGTTTCTTTTGCTGTTAATATGCAGGGGTTTCGTGCCACAGACCAGAGTTCATCGGAGCGGCATCAAAGATATTCCATCGGGATAAAGCGGAGGGCAGGACCACCTTTAAAATAGCGAATGGCATTGCGCTCCAAAAAAGTAGCCTATATTTTAATTCATATCACATACTACTGTTGCAACCTTCATCGCTATTGACATTAAGATTTGATGATTTTTTATTTTTAGGAAAGCAATAACAGTATTCCATAGGTTAATTTCTTCCTGCTCTGCCTGCTGCCATGAAAAATGGCATTCGTTCGATCAGGTTTAGTTTAGTCATTTTCTGCTACTATGTCGGTTTTCCGTGCCACAGGCCTAAGTTCATAGCCCTGATCGAAGCGGCATCCCCGATTTTTCATCGGGATAAAGCGGATGAGCAGGACTAACATAAAAAAAGCGAATGGCATTGCGCTCCAAAAAACAACCGAAAAGCTTAATATTTATGTAATATCAACCTACATCTTAAATAATATTAAGATTTAGTGTTTTCTTATTTTTGGAAAGCAATTGTAGTATTACATAGGTTAATTTCTCCCTGCTCTACCTGCTGCCACGAAAAATGGCATTCGTTCGATCAGGTTTAGTTTAGTCATTTTCTGCTACTATGTCGATTTTCCGTGCCATATGCCTAAGTTCATAGCCCTGATCGAAGCGGCATCCCCGATTTTTCATCGGGATAAAGCGGATGAGCAGGACTAACTTAAAAAAAGCGAATGGATTTTACTTCATATCTCTTATTTAATAGGTTAATTTCTTCACCTATAGCTTCTGCGAAATTGAACCCCCTGCATTAATTTTATTCAAATTATCGCGGATCAGGTTTAAATCTTCAGCTTCCATATTTTTTAACGGAATAACCAGCTGGGTAGCCATTGAGTCTACATCGCCTCCCCTGTCTTTATAGGTCTGCACAATTACGTCATCACCCTTGGTATGAATATATAATTTACCCGAAGTAGTGGTACCATAATAGTCCATATCTTTAAATTTCGATAACTTAAATGCGAAATACTCCGTTTTACCGTTATTAAAATACCGCTTGTAACGGCAAAAACCATTGTTAGTAACATTTAACTCATAACGTTTTACCTGATCACTTTCCTGGCTGCTGTCATAATGATCGGTAAGCGTTTTATGAAGGTAAATGGCATACTGCTCCATGGATTCGGGGTCTGAAAAAGCACATAAAAACATACAAAAAGCCGAAAGAAGGGATATTTTCAAGCACAGTGTAAACTTTTTCATCAGGTTAGCGTTTTAATCCTACCAATTTAATTAAAATCATAAATTTGTATATGAGTTTTTCTCCACAATCAAGAGTTTGGATATACCAAAGCGATCGCAAATTTACTTCTACTGAAGAAACTGAGATCTTAAACAAATTGGCTGCTTTTACTAACCAGTGGAAAGCGCATGGAAATGAATTGCTTGCAAAAGCAGAAATACGCTATGGCTTTTTTATTATCCTAACAGTAGATGAAAGTCAGGCGGGGGTTACCGGTTGCTCTATTGATAGCTCTGTTCGTTTAATTAAAGAAATTGAGCAAGAGTATCATGTAGACCTTTTTAACCGTTTCAACATCGCCTATAAAGTAAATGAAGAAGTTGTGGTAAACAGCAAGGAAGATTTTGAAACGCTGGTAAATATAAAGCAGGTAACGCCAGAAACGATTGTATTTAACAATATGGTTCAAAACCTGGCTGAGCTTGAATCTAAGTGGGAAGTTCCTTTTCAAAACAGCTGGCATTCTACCGTTTTTGCACATTTACTTTAAGCCTGTGTTCATCGTAGATCTTAAATATATTGTTCCGCTAACCGAATTAGATGCACATATGGAAGCGCATGTACAATATTTGAAGAAATACTATAAAAAAAACATTTTTGTAGCTTCGGGAAGAAAGGTGCCCCGAACCGGTGGAATCATTTTGGCCCTGGCTAAAGATGAGGTTGAATTGAAAAAAATCCTGATGGAGGATCCCTTTTATAAACACCGTTTGGCCGCTTTTACGATTACACATTTCTTAACCTCACAGTACCATCCTGATCTGGAATCTCTTTTAGGCTAACTAATTTAAGAGACCTGTTGCTATTGCAGCTATTTTTTACTGTAAGCCAAACAATTAGCGAACAAAAAACATTATATTGTTAAATCAAATAATGTGTATGAAGCGCTGGCTTAAAATCTCTTTAAAAATCTTATCCGTTTTAGTTGTCCTGATTATATTAACCTGGCTGGCGGCTGCGTTTTACATTAGTCGCAACAAGAAAGAAGTGCTGGCTTCTATCCTCTCGCAACTCAATAAAAATTTAAATGGACAGATAACGGCCACCAGTATGGAACCTACGCTTCTAAAAAGCTTTCCAGGCGTTTCGGTATCCTTAAATGGCGTTTTACTAAGAGATAGTCTGTGGAACCAACATAAACACGATCTTTTAAAAGCGCAGGATATAGATGTATCGCTAAATGTACTTTCGCTTATTGTGGGCAATATCAACATTAAACAGATTGCCATTAACAATGCATCTATTTACATCTACACCGATTCTACAGGCTATAGCAACACCAGTATTTTTAAAAGTAAATCTAAAACTGATAAAAAATCGTCGCCAAAATCCTCCGCATTAGAGGTTAAAAAGATTGATTTTAACAAGGTGAGTTTGATATTGGACAATAAAAAAAGGTTCAAGTTATTCAATTTCGATATCGATCAGATCAAGGGCAGAATGGAGTACCCTGATAGCGGCTGGACAGGTAAAATCAAGTTAATGACTAAGGTAAACAGTTTCGCCTTTAATACACGAAAGGGTAGCTTTTTGAAAGATAAAACCCTGGAAGGAACCTTAAACGCCCGTTACAGCCGGGATCTTGACGCAGTGATACTAAATCCCGAAATCTTAAAAATTGGTGACCATCCTTTTAAAATCGGTGCTAAAATAGAATTAGATAAATCTGCTTTTGCTATTAGTATAGCTGTAGATGATATTTTATTCAGAGATGTTGCTTTACTCCTATCACCCAATATCTCCTCCAAACTCTTAAAGTTCGGGATAGAAAAACCAATCAATATCAGAGGAAATATTGTTGATGACGGATCAGGCAAATATGGAGACCCGTTGATTAAAGTAGGCATAACGGTGAGAGATAATGTCGTTTCCATCCCGGCAGGTAAATTAACGGCTTGTAATTTTGATGGTTCCTTTACCAACCAGGATACCGTTGGCGGTATTATTGGTGATGAAAACTCATCTATCAAGTTCCACAGGCTTACCGCGAAATATTTTAATGCGCCGCTTAAGATCGATACATTCACGGTAAATAATTTAGCCCGTCCAATTGCCACCGGATTAGTAACCTCGCAGTTCCCCCTATCCAATTTAAACAATTCACTAGGTACGAACGATTTTGATTTTAAAAACGGTACGGCCAATTTAAGGTTATACTGCAAGGCTGATATTGATAATTTCAGTTTCACCAAACCAGTTGTTTCGGGTAAAATACAGATTGCCGATGCCGACATCCTTTACATCCCCCGGAAACTCCATCTGGTTAAAAGCGCTTTAAACATCAATTTTAACCAGAACGATTTATCGATCCAGAACGGGCATTTCCAATTGGGCAAAAGCGAACTTAATGTAAGTTGTAGCATCGCCAATTTTGCCAACTTATATTATACTGCTCCCGAAAAAATATTGGTGAACTTAAAAATGTCGAGTCCTCAACTCTACCTAAAAGAGTTTTTACCTTTCTTAGGACCGAGAACAGCAAAGAAAAAATCGAATGGAAATAAGCAAGTGGTTTCCAAAGAGTTGAGCAATGTGCTGGAACTTTCTAAAATGAATATTCGTTTAACGGTTGATAAAGCCATTTATGATAATTTCCTGGCTAAAAACCTTGATGCCGACATTTCTTTGCGGGGCGGGGGGATATTTTTCAACAAAATAAGCGTGGCACATGCCGGCGGTCAGTTATCGCTAAACGGAAATATTATGCAGGAAACGGCTTCAAATAGTTTTAAGATCAACTCAAAGATCAGCCATGTAAGTGTGAAAGATTTCTTTTATTCGTTTGATAATTTCGGACAGAATACCATTACCAATAAAAATTTAAAAGGTTATTTATCAGCGTTGGCTAACATTTCCGGAAAAATATCGCACACGGGAAAAATTCTTCCAAGATCAATAAACGGTAAAGTGGTGTTCAATATGAACAATGCCGCACTGGTTAATTTCGATCCGCTGGTTAAGGTTGGAAAATTTGCTTTTGCAAACAGGAACCTGTCAAACGTAGAAATCAAAAACCTTGATGGAACACTAAACGTGCGCGGCGACAAAGTAGAAATCAGTCCAATGCAGGTAAACTCCAGCGCCTTAAACTTTAACGTAAAAGGCATTTACGCTTTAGGAAGTGGTACAAATGTAGAGATGGATATTCCACTGAGAAACCCGAAAGGAGATGAAAATCTAACCAGATCGGAAAAAAGGGAAGCCCGTATGCGTGGAATCGTATTGCACATAAAAGCTATTGATGACGAAAAAGGCGGAATAAAAATCAGGTGGAATAAGGATCACGATTAGTGTTAGTCCTAAGTCTGGAGTCTAAAGTCCTTAGTCGATAAATGACTTTTGACTCAGGACTTTGGACTATCGACTAAAAATCAAGCGGCCCTAACCTATTCATATTTCTTAAAATCAGGTACTGGCGGTGCCTGATGTATGGGGTTGCGTTTTTGGGTGTCCACCTTCTGGGGTTTGGAAAACACGAAGCAATTAAAGCGGCTTGTTTCTTGGTTAATTTTGTACAGGATTTACCATAATATTCCTGTGCAGCAGCCTCGGCACCATAAATTCCATCGCCCATTTCGATTACGTTTAAGTAAACTTCTAATATTCTCTCTTTACTCCAAAACAGCTCTATAAGTAAAGTAAAATAAGCTTCAAAACCTTTTCTTATCCACGATCGTCCGGGCCACAGGAAAACATTTTTAGCAGTTTGTTGCGAAATGGTACTCCCGCCCTTTACTTTTTTCCCTTTGGCGTTACTGGCAAAAGCTTTTTCAATAGCTTTCATATCAAAACCGATATGTGTTAAAAAGAGCTGATCTTCAGCAGATACGGCGGCCCTTTTCATATTATCAGAGATATCATCAAACTTAACCCATTTTTTTTCCGTTTTAAAAGGTTTCCCATCTGCTTTACGTTCAATGTTTCGTAGTACCATTAAAAGGGTAATGGGTGGATTGATAAAACGCAGCGCGATTACCCAAAACACCGAAACAAACAAAAAATATAAAAATACTTTCGTAAAAATATTGGTAATCTTTTTTAAAAGAGGATGTTTTGCCTTGCTTTTAGCTTTGGTTGTCCGGGTTTTGGCCATGGCCCAAAGGTAATTAAAGAGACTGAAGTTGGGAAATACAGAGTGCTGGAATGATGCGAAATTTTTTAGTCATCACAAAAACCAAAATGCAAAATTCCTGTGGTAAACCCTTAACCTGCATTAAAATCAGTTTGTTTACGTATTTTGTGATTCACATTTTAAAAATAGCGCAAACAGAATTAACCAAATGAAAAAACTAGGCTATCTTTTTATTGCTGTAACACTGTGGGGCTGTAGTACAAGCAAGAACATCAATAACCAATCAGAAAAGTGGATTAAACTTTTTAACGGAAAAAATATTAAAGACTGGAATGTTAAAATCCATCACCACGATTACAATGTAAATTACGGAAATACCTTTAGGGTTGAAGACGGAACAATACAGGTTCGATATGATCAATACGGTGATTTCAATGATCAGTTCGGCCATCTTTATTATAAAACACCATTTTCTTATTATCACCTCAAACTGAAGTACCGTTTTGTTGGCGAACTGCAAAAAGGAGCACCCAGTTACACCCTGCGCAATAGTGGTGTGATGTTCCATTCACAGGATCCGAAAACGATGCCTAAAGAACAAGACTGGCCAATTTCGATCGAAATGCAGTTTTTAGGTGGCTTGAGTGATGGCCGTCCACGCCCAACAGGAAATATGTGTTCGCCAGGTACAGATATTTTTTATCAAGGTAAATTATATGATGGACATTGCCTGGACTCCAAATCAAAAACATACGATGGCGACCAATGGATATCTGCAGAATTAATTGTTCTAGGCGATTCGTTGGTTAAACATATTATCAACGGCGATACCGTACTGCAGTACAGCAAGCCACAAATTGGCGGAGGTGTAGCTAACCGTTACGATCCGAAAATTAAAATTGATGGAAAAGCCCTTAATCAGGGTTTTATTGCCTTACAAAGTGAAGGACAGCCGGTAGATTTTAAAGATATCCAGATCATGGAGCTTCCTCATCACAACAAGAAAAAATCTAATTAAACATTTTACGATATCATACGTTACAACAACATGAAAGTTGCATTAATTACAGGCGGAAGCAAAGGAATTGGTTTCGGCATTGCCGAATCACTTTTAAAAGAAGGCTATAAAGTAGCCATTACCAGCAGGACAATAGACAGCGCAAACCAGGCTGCATCTCAGCTGGTAGCACATGGTGATGTATTGGCTATTGAAGCAGATGTTGTGGATTTTAAATCTCAGCAGGATGCTGTAAATCTGATACTTGAAAAATGGGGACAATTGGATGTACTCATTGCCAATGCAGGTGTTGGTCATTTTGAACCGGTTGATGAATTGGATATTAATTTATGGAAAGAAACCATTGATACCAATTTAACAGGTGTTTTTTACAGCATTAAAGCCTCGGTAGAGGAGATCAAAAAAACAAAGGGACATATTTTCACCATTTCCAGTTTGGCAGGCACGAACTTTTTCGCCGGAGGATCGGCTTACAATGCCAGTAAATTTGGCTTAACAGGCTTTACCCAATCGGTTATGCTCGATTTAAGAAAATATGGTGTAAAGGTAAGTACCATTATGCCTGGATCTGTTGCCAGCCATTTTAACGATCATCAGCCGAATGCTGAAGATGATGCCTGGAAAATCCAACCAGAGGATATGGGCAAATTGATTGTTGATTTATTAGCCATGCCAGCAAGAACACTACCAAGCAAAGTGGAAATCAGACCGACTACGCCAAAGGGATAGTAAGGATGGATGATGTGAGATGGATGATGGAAGATGTTGTTAATTGTACAACATAAATAAATTGTTCATTATTTTTTACTGCGGGAAGCGTTAATTGTTTCCCGTAGACTTTGCTAATTTGATGCCATGTTAGCCTATTTTATATTCGTAATTATTATTTGATAATAAATATGCCCTGACTTTGTTACAAAATATACGACTAATTGGGTTGACTTTGTTACAACAAAATAAATAAATGCCCTGACTTTGTTACAAAAAATACATAAATTTGGGTTGACTTTGTTACAAAATTATCAAAAATGGCATTTAAACGATCTATTGAAGAAAACTTAAATCGATGGAAATATCAAACATAAAATTGCTCACTCAATCGTCTCCATCATTTCTCTTACCTTATCCATTTTCCATAAAAAAAGTCCCGATTTTCATCGGGACTTTTTATTGATTCTTTAAAGAATGCTTATTCAGCGATTACTTCAAAAGGAACCTGAACTTTAACTTCTTTGTGTAAGTTTAAGTTAGCAACATATTCGCCAACAAATTTAGGTTCAGTTTCGAAAGTAATACGACGACGATCTACATCAAAGCCTTGAGCTTTTAATGCTTCAGCAATCTGGATGGTGTTAACCGCTCCAAATATTTTTCCGCTTTCGCCAGCTTTAGCACCGATTGAAAGTTTAACATCAGTTAAACGTTCAGCAACACCTTCAGCATCTTTCTTAATTTTATCTTGTTTAAAAGCAGCTTGCTTTAAATTTTCAGCTAAAACTTTTTTAGCAGAAGAAGTAGCTAATGCGCCAAATCCTTGAGGGATTAAATAGTTACGGCCATAACCTGGCTTTACTGTAACTACATCATCTTTCTCACCAAGGCCTTTAATATCTTGTTTTAAAATAATTTCCATATCTCTAGCCTCCTATTTTAATTGATCAGCAACGAAAGGTAACAAACCGATATGACGGGCGCGTTTAACAGCCTGAGCCACTTTACGTTGGAATTTTAACGAAGTACCGGTTAAACGGCGTGGTAATAATTTACCTTGATCGTTAATGAATTTCAACAAGAAGTTTGCATCCTTGTAATCGATGTATTTAATTCCGTTTTTCTTAAAACGGCAATATTTTTTACGGTTATCCTCTACTTTAGGGGCTGTTACGTATTGTATTTGTTCTCTTGCCATTACGCTGCAACCTCCTTAGTTTTTTTGTTAAAAGCACCACTACGCTTTTTCTCATTGTAAGCAACAGCGTGTTTGTCTAAACGGATAGTTAAGAAACGTAACACACGCTCATCGCGTTTTAATTGAAGCTCTAATTTTGCGATCAAATCTCCTGAAGCTTTGTATTCAGTTAAGTTGAAGAATCCATTTGATTTTTTCTCAATTGGATACGCTAATTTTCTCAAACCCCAATTATCTTCCTGGATAATTTCGGCTCCGTTATCAGTCAGAACTGCTTTGAATTTAGCTAATGCCTCTTTCGCAGCCTCTTCAGATAACAACGGGGTTAGAACGATAACAGTTTCGTACTGATTCATTGTTATAAATTATGTTTTTAATTTTTTAATCCCGAGGTATATTACGGGGATGCAAAAGTAACAATATATTTCTTAAAATCAAATGATTAATGAGAATTTATGAGGTATAATGTAATAAGGTAAAACGGAAGATGGAAAATGTAAACAATGCACACTACCCAATCATCTCACATCATCCATCTTACATCCCTCCATCTTACGTAATGAAAAAGGGAGACTATCTATCCGACAATCTCCCCATATCAATTAGCTGTAAATGTTTAATATGTATCTATCGTTTTAACAAAACTTTCTTCCTTGTACTTCACCACGAAGGTTAATTCTTTAGAATCTGTTTTACCAACATTGAATTTCTTCACCAGCTGCGATTTATCTTGGAATACCTCATTATAAACCACATCATTGTATTCGTTATACACTTTAACTTCCACCGGACTATTCTCCAGGTTTTCAAGGTTAAGTGTAATTACCTGATCTTTTTTAGTATAAACAGGTTTAACTATGTTAGAAATTTTCGGTTCAGAAACAAGCGCTTCGCCGTTTTTGATTACCACATTATATTTTGCAACTTTTACATCCGACTCTACTTTAAGCGTATATTTTCCATCAGGAAGCTCATTCAGATCATAAACTTTACTAGAGGCAGCTGAAGCATGGATGTTTTCTTCAAATAAAACTTCATCATATACATCAATGAGTGATAAATTAACATTTTCTGCTTTATCTACAGAGAAACGAATAAATTTTTCTTTTTCACCTTTTACTTTTAAAGTAAAATCATCATCGTTAGCGTGTACACCCGTAGCAGTAAAAAATAACGCTGCTATTAAACCGATTTTTAAGAACTTTTTCATAACCAATATTTTTTTAGAGTTAATCATTATATGATACCACTAAGGTACGGAGGCCTCTGAAAGATAGGCGATTGCATATTTGCCAATATCTATGCTATATTACCTTTAATTACTCGGTATTTTAACAAAACCTATAATAAAGCATATTTTTTATCTACTTTAGAACAATAATTTTGCAAAATATGAAGCCAAGTTTTGAAGTTGTTGAGCCTTCTTTTGGAAGTTCATTTTATTATTCAAAATATGTAGAGAACGCCAACAATATGGCCCACCTTTGGCATTACCATCCTGAAATTGAAATGGTGTTTGTTAACGGAGGGGCCGGCAAAAGGCAGATCGGCAGTCATGTATCCTATTATACTGAAGGTGATCTGATCCTCATTGGCAGCAATCTTCCCCATTGTGGCTTTACCGATACCAATACCGGAAACAAAAACGAAACCGTTATCCAGATGAAACCTGATTTTTTGGGTGACATCTTTTTAGGTCTGCAGGAAATCAAAGGCATCCATGAATTATTCGACAAAGCAAAGGCGGGAATTGCCTTTGGTAGCGAAACCATGCGGGCCGTTGGCGATAGCATAGAAATGATGGACGATCAGTCGCCTTTTGAAAGACTTTTAACGCTACTCAGCGTATTAAAGGAACTTGAACACGCGAAAGATTATAAAATCTTAAATGCTGACGGATTTTCGATGGAAATGCAGGTGCAGGATAACGACCGCATTAATATGATTTTTAACTACGTAAAAGACCATTTCCAGGAACAGATCAGTTTACAGCACGTGGCGGAAATGTCGAGTATGACGGTTCCTTCCTTTTGCCGTTATTTTAAAAAAATCACCAAAAAAACCTTTACACATTTTGTAAACGAATATCGTGTAGTGCATGCGTCAAAGCTTCTGGCCGAAAAACCCATCAGCATTGCCAATATTTCTTATGAAAGTGGCTTTAACAACTTTAGCCACTTCAATAAATTATTTAAAGAATTTACCGGCAAAAGTGCTTCAGAATATAGGCATGAATTAAAATCATTGATCAAATAGTTTACAACTCTTATTTAACAGAATTTAACGGACAATAACCCGTTTTTTAGTTATACTTGTTTTTCAATCTAAAACAATGAAAAACAGCTCTCTACTGAAAAAGACCGCCCTGGCTTTCTTTTTATCTTTAATTACAATTACTGTATCTGCTCAAAAAACAATTAACAGCCCTTCCGTTGGCTTCAACAGCAACGGTTCAACGCTGAAAATCACAAAAATAGTAACATCAGATACCGCTACTGTGTTATGGTTCACCATCACCTACCCTGCTGGCCAATGGATCAGGATACCAAAAGATACTTACCTCCAGGACAATGTTGGCTCAGCTAAGTATTATATCAAAAAAACAATTGGGATACCATTAGCATTACAGTATTTTATGCCAAAAGAGGGTGTAGTGTCCTATCAGCTCATTTTCCCAAAAGTAAATGCAAAAGCCACAAGTATTGATTATGGAGAAGAAGGCGACAATGCATGGAAGATTTACGACATCGCTTTAGCAGAAAGCAAAAGCTTACTTCCAAACGCTATTTATACAAGCTGGTATAACAAAAACAACAGTAATCTCGAAGTTGCTTTTTTTAATAAAGAAATTGTTTACAATAATAAAATTTGGTCGTATAAAAATATCGTTAAAAAAACCAACAGCGCTAATACCACTATATCTATTACCAACGGAAAAGAAACAAAACAGCTCTCAATTAGCGGATTAAAAAACAACACGATCAACCTTACCATTGATAATAAAACAGTTCAGTTAAGCAAAAACCAGACAGATTGTAAAAGAATCATTCAAAAAGAAACCTATAAACTTCCTATCTTCAAAAACGATAGCGCTATTTTTAGTGGTTATATTAAAAACTACAGTCCGAAATTGGCTACTAAAACCCTGATGTTGTACATAGACAATATTATATCGGGAGAACAGGAAAACCAGATTATAGAAATCCAGAAAAACGGTTATTTTTCAACCAAGGTAGGGATTTATCACCCCGAAAGAGTTTTCCTGAGGTCGGATATAGGCAATGAGAATGACATCTATCTGGAGCCTGGTAAAGATCTTTTTGTTATTATCGGTGATGAAAAAACCAGATATGCAGGTGAGCTGGCACAATTAAATGAGGATCTTTCGCTTTTAAATAAAACTGATTTATTCAACTATGAGGACCTCCAAAAAAGAATAGTTGATATGAAACCAAACGACTATAAAACTTATTTACTCGACCTTCAAAATACGGAACTGTACAAATTAGATTCAGTACGCCAACTTGGAACCCTTTCAGAAAAAGCATACCAGATCAAAAGGTTAGATATTATTTGCGGTTATGCCAGCCATATTATAGAGTACAACTGGAATTATGAATCTGCGAATAAGGACACTAAAAAGAAGGCAGAAAAATATCCCGATGACTACTATAATTTTTTCGATCAGAAAATCATCAACGATGAACTTTCTGTAATCAGCGGAGCCTACAATACTTTTATTAACAGATTTAAATTTTTACCAGGAATAAATCCTGAAAGATATAGTTATACTTATAATTATGCTGCTATGTTTAATACACTCAAAGACAACAATATAACGCTTACCGAGCTGGATAAATCTTTCGAAAAACTGATATCATCAGACGGACTTTCATTGAAAATAGATAGTACTGAGAAACCCATACAAGATGCATGGCTCAAAGAACATGATGATTTTATTAAAATCTTTAACACTAAAAATGCTTCAAATTATTACCTCAAATTAATCGATTCGGCGTTTAACATTAACAAGGGGATTTTGGTTGACATGATGAACGCACAAGATATTTCCGGGCCAATTGTTACCCAACTGTCGCCAATTAACGGGAACAATTTACTTTATGCCCTATCAGATATTAATAATCAATTTCTAAAAGATTATATCAAACTCCAAAACAACGAAACTCAGAAACAGCTCATTGCCAATAAAAAAAATGGAGGATATTTTATAAATCAAACACCAAAAGTAGAAGCGGATAAAATTTTAGATAACATTATCAGCAAACATGCAGGCAAGGTTATTTTAGTTGATTTTTGGGCAACATGGTGTGGCCCTTGCCTTAACGGAATTGCAGAAATCAGGCCTTTGAAAGAAGAAATGAAAGATAGCAATGTGGTATTTGTTTACATTACCGATGAAAGCTCACCTTTAGCTACTTATCAGAATTTAGTACCCACTATAAAAGGACAGCATTACAGGCTAAAAAATGATGAATGGCGTTATTTAGCTGATAAATTTAAAATTACAGGCATTCCGCATCAAGTGCTGATTAATAAAGAAGGTAAAGTGGTAAACCCCGCTTTGGGATTTTTGGATAAAGGACAGATCAAAAAACTTTTAGAAAAACACTTGTGATAAAGAGGCTTAAGACGGTGAACATGAACAAATTTATCCTGCTTGTAATAGCAAATATCATCAGCCTATCTCTTTACGCCCAATATGTAGAGATCAATCTGGTTAATTGCAAAATAAACGACAACGAGCAAAAGAAAATAGAAAAACTGATTGCTTACGAACGCATGTTCTGCAACGAAATTTTTGAGACAAGAGAAAACATTACCGCCCCGGTAAAAATAAACCTCTATGGAAAAAATAAAGATTACCGGTTAGCGCAAAAAACATACAGCGCACCAATAAATAGTGCCGGATTTTATATTGCCGCAATTAACGAAGCCTTTGTATACAAGAGCAGCGATTTCATTTCGGTAGCACTTCATGAGGCCAGTCACAGTATTTTTCAGTTTAATTTTAAAAATTCTCCCAAATGGTTAAACGAAGGATTAGCAGAGTTTTTCGAAACGCTGGATTTTGACAGCGAGGGGAATTTATACGCTTACCCGCAAAGCAGCAGAATTAAGAGCATAAAAGCAGGAATAGATTCGAAAGACAGCGAAAGGTTAAAAAATTTCTTTAAAATATATAGCGGTTCGTTTTACGGGCATGGTATAGACGACAATTACAACACAGCCTATAGTATGATCTACTTTTTTATAAAATCGAAAAGAACAGACCTGCTTAAAAAAATAATAAAACTTAACACTCAAGGCTACGATACCGAAAAATCGATTGAACTAACTTTTGGCAGTTTTGACAAGTTTGAAGAAAGATATAAACAGTTTTACAACCTGTATCATTAATATAATCAATATTGCTTCACTTTTATACGGTAGTTACCTTTATAATATTCTTTCATTTTAATTACCTCTTTTGATTTCTCGGTTAACCAGAAAATAGCATAACTTTCTTTGCTGTAATTAATTTTAAGCAGCCAGCAATTAGCTGTTATATCTGCATTCAATTTCAAATTATCTTTGCCAACCACTTCATAACGATGATAGGATGCTGATTTTTCGTTAGGATCGAAAAAGGAAATATCAAACTGCTGGCCAACTTTTTTAATTGGCAATAATGGGTAAGTTTCTAAATCCTGCTCCCACGAAATGATCGGAATATCTAATTTAACCGGACCTTTTTTGATTGCATCATTATTTTTTACGGTGTCAGATGGCTGCATCAAGCCATTTTTATAATCGTATGCAAAAACGCCTCTGCGTTTATAACTGGCGTAATGACAAATTGGAGACATTGTTTTTCGGTCACAGATGTTTGTTACTGTGGCGAAAAGTGAATCGTTGTGAAGCCATTTCCAACCAAATTCTACAACTTCATTTTTATCTCTTTTTTTAAAAGCAGTTGTTCTCTCCCATATATCTCCAATAGTCCGTTTCGCTTCAAGAGAATCAGTCATATAAACCAGGTAACTGTTTTTTCCCTCTTTCAGATTGCTCATCACCAATTTATGGTTTTGTGCATTTATAGTATCAACCTGTGCCATCGAAGTGCCTGCAAAAGACAACATTATCGCGCCAATAAAAATTAATATCCTCATTTATAAAGTTTTACAATTAGATTAATTTTATCATTAAATGTTACGCAATCTTTTACAAATCATTTCAGTATTTCAACTTTTCCACATTCCAACTTTTCAATCTTACAACACCTAAATTTTTCCTATTTTCGTGCCGATGGAAAATTTTATCGTTTCTGCCCGTAAATACCGCCCAGCCACCTTCGAAACCGTTGTTGGCCAGCAGCATATTACCGGTACGTTAAAAAACGCCATTAAAAACAATCAGCTTGCCCAGGCATTTTTATTTTGCGGACCTCGTGGAGTGGGTAAAACAACCTGCGCACGTATCCTTGCTAAAACCATTAACTGTACCAACCCTACAGCAGATATGGAAGCTTGTGGTCAATGCGACAATTGTCTTTCTTTTCAGAACGGACATTCCTTTAATGTTCACGAATTAGATGCGGCTTCAAACAACTCAGTTGATGATATCCGTAGCTTAATTGAGCAGGTTCGTATACCGCCGCAAGCGGGAAAATATAAGATCTATATCATTGATGAGGTTCACATGTTATCGCAGAGTGCATTCAATGCATTTCTGAAAACATTGGAAGAACCGCCTTCTTATGCTATTTTTATCCTGGCCACTACCGAAAAACATAAAATCCTGCCGACTATTTTATCGCGTTGCCAGATTTTTGATTTCAACCGTATCCAGGTCGAAGATATTGCCAGCCACCTGTCAACCATTGCCCAACGCGAAAATATTGCTTTCGAAAGTGATGGTTTACACATTATTGCTCAAAAAGCAGATGGTGGTTTGCGTGATGCGCTTTCAATGTTTGATCAGATTGCCAGTTATGCCAATAAGAACATTACCTATAAAGCAGTAATCGACAACCTTAACATTTTAGATTACGATTACTTTTTCAAACTTACTTCTTACCTAACCGCTGCAGAAGTTAGCCAAACCCTGCTCCTGTTCGATGAAATTCTAAACAATGGTTTTGATGGCAACAACTTTATCAATGGTTTGGCCAGTCACTTCCGGAACCTATTAGTAGGTAAAGATGCCGCTACCATTAAATTGTTGGAGGTGAGTGAAAATATCAAACAAAAGTACCTTGATCAGTGCAGGCAAACAGAATTATCGTTTTTATTAACGGCATTAAATTTGGCCAATACCTGCGATCTGAATTACAAGAATTCTAAAAACCAGCGTTTGCAGGTAGAGTTGGCACTGATTAAGATGTGCCATATCAGGTCGGTCGTCAATCTAGCTCAACAGCCTTTAAGCCCTAATAACACAGCAACTGACGTAGATCAGGATAAAAAAAAAACTAATGTCGTAGCTGAGCCAGCTGAAAGCCCAAAGCCTAAAGTTGAGGTTGAAAATACGGCCCAAGCTGCAGCACCTGTTGTTAATGCTCCTGTTTCACCTAATATACCAGTAACAGAAAAGCCAAAGGAAAGTCCACGGGTTGGTCCACCACCATCTACCACTTCCATCAGCATCAATATTCCAAAGACAAACGCAATCAGTACACTCATCCCTTCGTTAAATGATTTGGAACGTGTAGCCCAGGGAGATGATGATGATGGACCCAAAAAAGTTACCGGCGATGCCAGAGAACCATTCAGTTACGACCGTTTACTGGAGGTATGGAATGCCTTTACCCAAAAGATGAAAGCCACTGACCGGATTAATCTTTTTACCATCTTAAACAATTTTGCCCCTACACTTTTAAGTCCTCAGCTAATCGAGATTTCGGTAGAGAGTAAAACGCAGGAGCATCTTGTACAACAAGAGTCTGTTGAACTTTTAAATTTTTTACGGAACGAGCTTAGAAACTTTGGTGTTGAGGTTACTTATAAGTTAATGGAGCGCAAGATAGAAAACAGGCTCTACGGAAATCGCGAAAAGTACGATTATCTCGTAAACAAAAATCCAAAGCTGGACGAATTACGCCGGAGGTTTAATTTAGATATTAATCCGTAAATATGAATAGTTTTTTAACCAAAGCAAAAAGCAGGATCACACTTTTAGTATAACCCTGCTTTTCTATTTATGGTTGTTTCGTCAAATCAGTATCTTACCAACGTGATCTCCTGACTATTTTTCTTTCTCATCATTAATTGGGTAACCTTCTTCGTCTAAATCATCGCGGTTATCCTCTGGTGTACGGGCAAGAATTTCATCTTCAGGACTTAGTTTAACACTTTCTCCGTTATCTACATGCATTCCCAATTCTTCCAGCTCATCGTTTGCTATATCTTCATCTCTGGCATATTCATCACCAATATAAGGGTTAGCCTCATCGTAAGTAGAATCATCATCTTTTGCACCGGCAGCTACAGTTTCATATCCCATCGGGTGATCATATTCGCTGTCAGTCCCCTTTACATCGAGTTCGTAACTCTCTTTATTTTTATCGTAAGATAAATTTTCTTTGTTGATTTCGCTATTTTCTGTGGTGCTATGTATTTTATCCTGCGATCCTTTATTTTCGTTAATTGCCATGGTGTGGGTCTCCTTTAATTTATAGTGTTATAACAAAGCCGTGTAGATAAGGTTTTTCTTTAGTAAAAGAATTTTGTTATTATCTGGGCGTGCTCCAAGCTGCGCAAGCGTCGGGCTATACAAGCAAATCCTCACGCATGGAAAATGTGATTTGTAACTGTCGGTTAATAGAGGCTCAAGATCGCCTGAAGTAATAGACCCATTCTCCAATAGATAGTGTCGTAAAGACAGAAATGGGTATTAAAGAGTTGTCAGCTTCCGTAACAGGAGCACATTAAAGTTGACAACTCATAAAAAAGCGCCCCAATTTTTAAATCAGGACGCTAAATATTTCAAGAATTGTCAACTTCCATGCTAGAAGCATATTAAAGTTGACAACTCAGCTTATAAACTAGCCAAAGAGGTATTTAATGTTTCACTTGGGCGCATGGCTTTGCTTGCCAATTCATCGTTAGGATTGTAGTAACCGCCAATGTTTTGAGGCTTACCTTGCGAACCGATCAATTCCTCATTGATTTTGGCTTCATTTTCTAACAAAGTTTTAGCCAATGGTGCAAATCTGGCTTTCAGATCAGCATCTTTGCTCTGAGCCGCTAACGCCTCAGCCCAATATAAGGCTAAATAGAAGTGAGAACCACGGTTATCGATCGTTCCTAATTTTCTGCCTGGCGATTTATCTGTTGCCAAAAATTTAGCGTTAGCCTCATCCAAAGCATCCGCCAATACCTGCGCTTTTGCATTGTTTTGAGTTTGAGATAAATGCTCTAAAGAAGCCTGAAGTGCTAAAAACTCACCAAGCGAATCCCAACGTAAATAACCTTCTTCGATAAACTGCTCAATATGTTTTGGAGCAGAACCACCAGCACCCGTTTCGAATAAACCGCCACCATTCATTAATGGAACGATAGAAAGCATTTTCGCTGAAGTTCCCAACTCTAAAATCGGGAATAAATCGGTTAAATAATCACGTAATACGTTACCGGTAACCGAAATGGTATCTAAACCTTTGCGGATACGCTCTAAAGTAAACTTAGTCGCTTCAATCGGAGCCAAAATACGGATATCTAAACCTGCAGTATCGTGGTCTTTTAGGTAAGTATTTACTTTAGTAATGATTTCTCTGTCGTGCGCTCTTTGATCATCTAACCAGAAAACAGCTGGAGTTTCTGATAAACGTGCCCTGTTTACCGCTAATTTTACCCAATCCTGAATGGGTGCATCCTTAGTTTGGCACATGCGGAAGATATCGCCTTTTTCTACTTTCTGATCGAAAAAAACTTTGCCATCTGCATCGGTAACACGGATAATTCCTGCTCCGGTAGCTTGGAACGTTTTATCGTGTGAACCATATTCTTCAGCTTTTTGAGCCATTAAACCAACATTTGGTACTGAACCGATGGTGGTTACATCAAAAGCACCGTTTGCTTTACAGTCATCAATAGTTGCAGTATAAACACCAGCATAACAACGGTCTGGAATTAACGCAATGGTATCCTGAGGTTTACCTTCTTTGTTCCACATTTGTCCAGAAGTGCGGATCATTGCCGGCATAGAAGCATCAACAATCACATCCGATGGTACGTGCAGGTTGGTAATTCCTTTATCAGAGTTTACCATGGCTAAAGCCGGACCATTTTCGATGGCCTGTGCCAAAGCGGCTTCAACTTCTGCCTGTTTCAGGTTGCCAGCAATTTTTGCATATACATCTCCTAAACCATTTCTTGTATCAATGTTAAGTTCTTTGAAAAGATCAGCATATTTAGCAAAAACATCTGCGAAATAAACTTCAACAATGGCACCGAACATGATCGGATCGGAAACCTTCATCATCGTTGCTTTTAAGTGCACTGATAATAAAACGCCTTCAGCTTTAGCTTCAGCAATTTCTTTAGCTACAAAAGTTTTCAATGCCGATAAGCTCAATGCAGAACTATCAATCACTTCTCCTGCTTTTAATGGTGATAAACCTTTTAATTCAGTTACCGCACCATCTGCAGCTACAAATTCTATTTTAAACTGACTTGCTTCAGCAACAGTTGTAGATTTCTCCGAACCATAAAAATCGCCTTCAGTCATGCTTACCACTTTGGTTTTCGAATCTGCAGACCATTTACCCATTGAGTGTGGGTTTTGTTTAGCGTAGTTTTTAACTGCTTTAGGCGCCCTACGGTCAGAGTTACCTTCACGTAAAACCGGGTTTACAGCCGAACCTAAAACTTTTGCATATTTAGCTTTAATCGCTTTTTCTTCATCGCTCTGCGCATTATCAGGGTAATTTGGAATAGTAAAGCCCTGCGCCTGAAGCTCAGTAATTGCGCCTACCAATTGTGGGATAGAAGCAGAAATATTTGGTAATTTGATGATGTTTGCCTCTGGGGTGGTAGCCAAAGCACCAAGTTCTCCCAGTGCATCACCAATTTTTTGATCGTCTTTTAAATACTCCGGAAAGTTGGCCAAAATTCTTCCTGCTAAAGAAATATCTCTGGTTTCTACATCAATACCTGCTGATGCGGTAAAAGCTTGTACGATAGGTAAAAGTGAATAAGTAGCCAACATTGGCGCCTCATCGGTTTTGGTGTAGATAATTTTTGATGTATTTGACATGTTATATTGATTTTGCTTATTTATTTAATGATCCGATCGGTTTATGGCTTTGTAAACCGATCTTTTTAAAATCGCCTAAAGATAAAATAATCGAATGAATTAAGGAACATCGCAATGTTATTTCTGGTTTGGATGTACCGTTATTTTGCAGATGACAAGTAAAACATTAATGACTAAATTTTGTTTTGGAGCGCAATGTCATTCTCCATATTTAAAGTTAGTCCTGCTCTCCGCTTTATCCCGATGGAAAAAATCGGAATGCTCGCTCCGATCAGGGCTAGAAACTTAGGCCTTTGACACGGAAAACCGGCATAGTAGCAGAGAAGAGCCAAACTAAACCTGATCGAACGAATGCCATTTTTCGTGGCAGAAGGTAGAGCAGGAAGAAATTAACCTATGCAATACTAAAATTGCTTTCCTGAAAATAAACAAACTATCAATATTATATTAAGCTTGCCAGTTATTCTTTGAGCGCAATGTCGTTCGCTATTTTTAAAGGTAGTCCTGCTCTCCGCTTTATCCCGATGGAAAAATCGGGATGCCCGCTCCGATCAGGGCTAGAAACTTAGGACTGTGGCACGGAAAATTAGCATAGTAGCAGAAAACTACCCAACTAAACCTGATCGAACGAATGCCATTTTTCATGGCAGCAGGTAGAGCAGGAAGCAATTAACCTATAGAACACTTCAATTGCTTTCCAAAAAATAAGCGACTAACAAGACATTCTTTATCATTCTGATTCACTGCAACATTCCCGATAGTT
Source organism: Pedobacter alluvionis (assembly GCF_003664035.1). Classification (GTDB taxonomy): domain Bacteria; phylum Bacteroidota; class Bacteroidia; order Sphingobacteriales; family Sphingobacteriaceae; genus Pedobacter; species Pedobacter alluvionis. The sequence goes on along the minus strand of NZ_RCCK01000010.1, from coordinate 575,826 downwards.
TTAGATCACGCAAATTATTTGGCTAAACTTTTGTAGCGTGAAGCAAATATATCTATCTATTTTAAAATTTTTAATTGAAATGACCGAAACTACCTTAGATCAACAGTTAAATGTCCGAAAATTTGACGAAGCCAAAAGCTTAATGCAAAACGGCGAAAAACTCTCCAAAAACCTCCAGGATCATCAGAAATCATCAATTTTCGACAACCTCATCAAAGAAAAACAATACGAAATCCTAAACATGATGGTGAAGGATAAAACCATCGAAACCGATGTTTATGAATTCGACAATTTTGATAAAAGTATTTTTCAGAGTATCGTACGCAATTTGGGGAACGAAGATGAAGACATTGCTTTCTTCAACGAATTTATTGGACAATTTGATAACCTGAACGATGAAGTAAATGCAAAAACTTTATTGAGCTATCTCTTCGAAAATGGAGTTGGTTTAGGCGTAATAAAAGCCTGTATCGATGCCGGATGCACGACTAATTTTAAAAACAATGCCGAAGAAAACTACATCCATCAGGTAGTAAAAAGCAATTTCCGCAGATACAATCTGAACGACGAGCAGACCAGCGAATTACTCAAAGGATATATCGATATTCTTGTTAATGAAGGCGTTGATATTAACGAAGGCAATATTGTACAGGAAACGCCTTTAATTACCGCAATAAAATTTAACAAGAAAAATTTAATCGCACACTTGCTTGAAAATGGTGCAGATCCAAACCAGACTGACCAGGAGGGAAATTCAGCTTTCTTTTATGCAGTGGCACATGCGCAAAGTGAAAACATTTACGACACGCTCCGCACTTTTGACTCCCCGGCATTTGATCAGATAAGTAAAAAAGGAGAAACTTTGCTCTTCGAATATGTACGCATGATGTCGAATAGTGAAAGTAGCATCAACTTCCTTAAAAAACTGATTGACGATGGTGCCGATTTATATCAAAACAGTACCTGGTACAGCGCAAATAAAACTCCATTAGATGTAATTGCTGAAAAACAGGCCAATATTTTAGAAGCAGTACTGGAAAGTGGACAGGTAGATATCAACAGAACGGATGATCAGGGAAATACCCTGTTACATAAAGTTTGCGCCTATAACGTAAATCACGAAGCTGAAAAGGCAAAAGAAACCTATCGTAAAGTGAAACTCCTGATCGAAAACGGAGCAGATATTACTTTAAGCAACGATAAGGACCAAACGGCTTTAATGCTGGCCTCGGATGATAACCTGAAAATAAAAACTGTTGAACTGCTCATGAAACAATCTTAATATATGTCGATGTCATTTATAATTGCATGCGAAAGCGGCAAACGGAAAATAGCTGAACTTTTATTGGCCAATAATGAAGTAGAAGTAGGTTATACGGATGAAAAAGGCCGAACAGCACTGCACTACGCTGCACATCATGGATATTTAGACCTGGTAAAAATTTTAATCGACCGCGGTGCAGATTTAGACTATGAGGACCATGATGGCGAAACACCCTTTTATTTTGCCTGCCTTCAAAAACAGAAACAAACGGCGCTATATCTGTTAAATAAAGGTGCAAGGGTCGATATCAAAGACCTTAAAGGTAATAGTCTGCTGCATTTAACTGCTCAAAACGGGCAGATTGAGGTTTTGGAAAAGCTGCTTGATAAAGGCCTGGATGTTGACAGTGAAAATAACGAAGCAGAAACTCCCCTACTCATCGCATCTGCCTGGAGAAATAAAGAAGTGGTTCAGAAACTACTGGAATTTGGCGCCAACATCAATACAACAAATAAACATGGAGATTCGCCGGTAATTTTTGCAGTTAAATCTAAAAATACACCGATGGTTGAATTGATCCTCGATAAAGGTGCAAACATCAACCATGTTAACCACGATGGCGAATCGGCACTATTGCTTGCCTGTTATGATGCCAACCGGATGCTCACCAAAATCCTGGTAGAAAAAGGAGCAGATGTATTTGTCTCTTCAAAAAATGGATTATCGCCAATCTGGTATGCCTGTGCCAATAACCAGAAAGAAATTGTCGATTTGTTTTTGGCCAATGGTGTGGATGTAAATTATGCCAAACCACTTTCAGGTAATGATGATTCAATGTATTCGTACCTTGAGTGGGTAGAAACCGCCAATAACATTTCCATTTCGGCCAGTTTCTCTTTCGATAATAATTATAATTATGGTGGTGAGAGCATGCTGCATGTTGCGGCCAAAAGCGGGCATTTAAGCATGTTAAAGTTATTATTAGAAAAAGGTGCTAATGTGAATATTCAGGATGAAAGCGGAAACACAGCTTTACATTATGCCGCAGCAAACGGTAAAAAAGATGTGGTTAAATTTTTACTAGAACAATCTGCAGATCCCTCCATTGTGAATGTGAAAGAGCAAAAGGCAATTGATTATTCGAATATTAAAGGCTTTAATGAAATCACCGAACTGCTATTGAAATACGGCCCTGCGGCTAATTCAAGTGTTCAGACTGCAAGCACAGCATCAACAGAAAACACTGCTGAAGCTCCAAAAAATGATATAGCTGCAAAAAAACAGGCCTTGTTAGATTTAAAAGAGTTATTAGACGCCGGAATTTTATCGCAGGAAGAATTTGATGCGGAGAAAGTGAAGATTTTGAAAGGTTGAGTTGAAACTCCAATGTAGCTGATTGATTTAAGGTATCGTCAATGCTGAGTTTCAATTTATTTCATAAAAATACATGGATGACAGTTGGATTTTAGAGAATTGACATACTGCGAGGGGCGTCATTCCCAACACGATTGGGAACCACGAAGTGCTCATGAATGCCTTTGAAACAAGGGAAACTTGTGAATAATCTTAATGCAATAAGCTTTAAGGTTCCCGCCTGCGAGATATCTATAGAGGTAGATTTCTCCATTTCGCTGCGCTTCAGTCGAAATGACGAAATTTCTACTGAAAAGTATTGTCTAATAAATTTTTAGTTTTAAATTTATTTTTAAGAATTCTCCTGATCAGGAAATCTAAATCTGATCAGGAAATTCGACATTAATGCTCACAAAAATGAAACCTATCTCTAAAATCAAATCTCAGTTATTTACCTTTATCTTTCTTTCCATTTTTCTATATGCCTGTTCCCCAAAACTTTATATTAATGAAGAAAAACGTTATCAGGCGGGCACATTAACCGAAGCCCAGATCGATTCGCTGCATACTTTCTTAAAACAAAATGAAAGGCTTGCTTTAAAAGACACCATCATTATTAAATACGATTTCAATAAAGACGACTGCTGGAGAGACCTTAGATACCAGAACGCAGAATTCCTGAATAATGTAAGATGGACCTTTCAAAAAAACATTCAGGAAAAAGCCGAGGCCAGATCAAATGTTGCCATTTACCAATACCGGGAGGAAGGAAAAAGTTTCAGCCCGGTTAAATCCAAAGGTTTGGAAATAGAAACCGATTCCGGTTTTCTAAAAAAATTATTATTTAACGAGGTAACCACCTGCGGTACTTCAGCCATTGTGCTTCCTAATGGGAAATTCTTATTGGTGAAATCCGATCCACAATTCTCTGCATTGTTACTAAATGCTAAAGACATCGAGAAAAAATTACAGGAAAACCTGGTAAAATAATCTACGATAAGTAAAATTTCCCAATACCGATCAAAAAAAATATTTTGAAACAATGTACCACTTAAAAACTGATTGGTATTTGTTATTAACAGATCAAAATCAACGATTATTCGTATATCAAGCAAATTATCCAGATTACAAAAAGAATTGGAAGATTTTGAAGAATAAAATGCAGAAAGCAAAACTTAATTAAACGTGATCAGCTGATTAGAAAAAGTTTAAATCTATTCGAATACATACTTTTTCAACCCAAAAATAGTAATCTATATTTTTTGTTTATGAATATGAATACCTCCCCCTTGAAAACGATAAAATTTTACTGATAAAACAGAGGGAGAAATGATAAATGAAGAAAAATTTATATGGTATGCTGCAGTAGTTGTGAACAAAAAACAAAATAGAACTGCTGTTTCTTTTGAAAAGAGCGCAGATTTAATGCCGTATAAAAGACTGACTGATGTTAAATGGAACCAAAGTTTAAAAGCGTGGCAAAAAATGCAAATAAATAATTAAATAGTTGAAGATAAACAGATAAAATCATTTAAAAAGCAATCACAATGTTACAATATACCTAGAGATTGTATGGTTCAATATCTAAAAATTAAAGTTTCAAAAAATCATCTTAACCTACTATATTGCATAAAATTAAAATTACCTATTCACTAGTTTAGATGGGCTAATTTTAATTTATTTAATAAGAAGAATAAAGATGGCTGAAAAACAGAAGAGAGATAGATATGAGATGCATAAGTACTGGGGTAAAAAGCCATCTAATGACTTAAAAGATTTAATAGAAAAGTTTACGGTTGAAGGCGATACAGTTCTTGATCCGTTCTCTGGCTATGGTGTATTCTGTTGTGAAGCTTTTTTGTTAAATAGAAACATTATCTCAAATGACTTAAACCCTATTGCAAATTTCATCAATAATCAATTGCTAACAAAGGAAATTGATTTAAATAAACTTGAAATGGAATGGGTAGAAATAAAAAATGAATTTAGCTCGTATGTAAATGAATGGTTTAAATTTAAACTAGGAGCAAATGAAATCCAGCTTATTAATGTTCTTAGAAATAACAAAGATGTTCCTGTAAAAGCAAAGTACAAGTCTACTGAAAATAATAAAACACAAGAAATTACTTTCACGCAAAGCCAAATCGAAAATTATCTTAAGTATGAAGAGGAGCAAAAAATTGAAGATTGGTATCCAACAGTGAAATTGATTGAAAACTCAAGAATTTCTGCCAAAAAAGGAATGACAGTTGCTGATTTATTCACCAAAAGAACGTTAGCCTGTCATGCTAGGCTTCTCGCATTAATTGAAAGAAAGTCTTCTGGAAATGAAAGGGATTTATTCAAGCTAGCTTTTACAGCTAACCTTGCTAATTGTTCAAAGTTAGTTCCTCCTATAAAGACTAGAGGTGATATGTCTCAAGGGGCATGGATGACTGGGTTTTATATTGGAGATACTTATTTGGAGAATAATGTTCTCCAATATTTTGAAAATAGATTTAATAAAATATTAAAAGGAAAAAAGGATTTTTTAAGTTATTTTGAAAACCATCTTTTCACTAAAGCAAATAGTCAATATGAAGTTACTAAATATGATGCTAAAAGTTTAAAAATACCAAGTGAATCAATAGATTATGTTTTTACGGATCCTCCTTACGGCGATGCTGTTCCATATTTTGAACAAAGCATAATTTGGAACTCATGGCTAAAATTTTCTCCAAATTATGAAGAAGAGATTGTAATATCAGATAGTAAATCTAGAAACAAGAATACCGCCAAATTTGAATCAGAAATTAATGAAGCTTTTTCAGAAATTAGAAGAGTATTAAAATCAGGAGGCCATTTTTCTTTAACTTACCATTCATTGTCTGGGTTAGAATGGAAAGCCATCACTAATGCGTGCATAGAAAATGGTTTTGAACTAGTGGATTTTGATTGGTTAGTTCAAAAATCGTTTACTCCTCGGCAGATAAATCGCGCGAAAAGTATAAAAGGTGATGTTTTAATCACACTAGAAAAATCTCCAAGTATGAATTCAATAATTCTTACAGAAGCACAAACTGAAAAGCTTTTTAAAAATGAGATTGAAAGCTGGTTGTATCAAGAACCTCTTGATACAAACGAAATATTTTTGAGAATTATGAAAATTATTTTCACTAAAAAATTTATTATAGGAAATATAGATTTGTTAGATATTTTAATTAAGAATTTCGGTTTTGACAATAGCAATAAATGGATATTAAATGACAAACTTGAGTTTTGCGCAACTGGATGATTTTTTCAGAAAAGATGATTTTCTAAGTATAGAAAAGGATAACCGAGGTACAAGGTTTTTAAAACTAAGAAGTATGTCTCGTAGTAAAGCTATGAAAGAATTTTGTACAGTCCACAACATTGATATATCTACACTTCAATCACGACAATATTTCCCTCATATCTTTGAGCTTGCTAATATTACAGATGAACATATAAATGCATTCATTAATCAGAAATATCAAGAGGAAAGACTTGGTAGACTTCAAAACGAGGAACATTTAGTTGATCAATTAAGTCGATTACAACATTTTGATTGGGGCGGGTCTTTTGGCAATAGTCTTGAAAAAAATATTGTTGATAATTATGTAAAAAAGATACAATCTTTTGATAGAATCAGTGAAGAGATCGAGGGAAGCATACTCACAAGCCTAAAGGGATATACTTTAAATTCATGGTATAATCATTGGACATCAATACTTATAGAGGATTTATTTAAGGATCATCCAAATGTATTGCCTACTGTTGGGTTAGTAAAGAAAATTGATTTTTTTATCCAGAATATCCCGTTTGATTTAAAGGTGACCTATTTCCCTGAACAATTGCTTATTGAAAAATTACGAATTAGAGGATATGGAAATGAGATAACCAAATTGAAACAAATATGCCGCAAATTGAATATACTTATTCCTAATGATTTAAAGGACAGAGCACTGAAGCTTCACCTATATAATAAAGTTAATGAGGACCAAAGAGATGAAGCAAAACAATTTATTGCAGAATTAAAATTACAAAAAAGGGAAATTATTTCAGAAGCTGAAGCTAACCCTGAGGAATTAAAAATTTGGTTTTATGAAAATCAAGGTGAAGCAAGATTTGATGCATCAAATAGATTCTTTCTTGTACTAACTGATGAAACAGACATTTCAAACAGCTGGAAATTAAAGAGAAATATTGTTTTTTTAAGACAAAAAATAAATGAGCATTTAGACACTATTACAATCGATCTAGATAGGCTTAATACCGAATTCTTTTGGAATAAAACACAACAAATATTTCACTGTAAATCTGATATATTATTTGTCAAACAAACACAATAGTCATACTTACAAATTTTAGAGTAAATACTGTACCGGAATTTATTTAATTCTTTTCTTAGTGTTATAACTAAATACGAGAATACCTGCCACTAACAAGTGGTTTGCCAAAATTGGAGGGAGAATCCAACTTCAATCTGTTATATCGCATAAAATTAAACGCAAGACCCAAAGCGTTAGTGGCAAGGCTGAATACCTAAAAGTCAAAGCCTTATGAACGAGCAAAAGCTATTTGATCTTCAGAAAGATTTTGGGGCCTTATTTTTAGAGAGGACGAGAAGTATGAAATTAACTCAATGTTAAATAAAGACCAGGAAAAATCAACCTAGCGTTAAAAACGATTTAACAAAATTTAACTAAAAAATTAGGTGTAATACTGTAATTTAGTTCTAATTAATGGTTTTCAAATTAACGCCGGAAAATTTTATGATCAAATTCCTTTACTCCACTCCCACAAGCTCAAATTATATCATTTCCTGATCTGATTTTATAGATCAATCAAAAACTCAATTTAAAGGAATATAAAAGTACTTCCTTGTTATTATTATGGCATTAAACAGGGAAAAATAACATGCGCTCTCCAGGAAGGTGCTCTCGGGTGCTTTCCTTTTATTATTTTAGCCTTGTGGCAATTATACCAGAGCTAAAAACTTCTCGTCGTTTTTGATGTTATAATTTTTCAGATAAATTCTTAATCAAAAAACCGGTTAACATGAAAAACAAGATTTTTTACGCATCAATGCTTTCTACTGCCGTCCTTTTTGGATGCCAATCCAGTTCGAATTCACAAAAACAGGGAGAAGATACCACCATAACAACCAAAACCGGGGCGGTAAATTTGCCAGCTCCGGATACCAATGCTGCTAAAAATAAATTCAGCAAGGTAATTGGCTGGCCAGATGGAAAAACCCCTGTTGCACCAGAAGGCTTTGTGGTAACTAAATTTGCAGCGAACATTAAAAGCCCACGCAATACCTACATAGCGCCCAATGGTGATGTATTGGTAGCACTTTCCAACTCAGAAAGAAGTGCCGTAGAAGCAGTTGCTAATACGGTAACAGGCAAGGCAAAATCAGAAGTACCAGGAAAAAGTGCCAATACCATTCTACTGTACCGCGATGAAAATAAAGATGGTAAACCCGAAATGGTTACCACCTTTTTAAATGGCCTGAACCAACCCTTCGGCATTCTGATTATTGGCAATTCATTTTATGTAGCCAATACTGATGGTTTGTGGCAATATCCTTATAAAACAGGTGACACCAAAATAACTGCAACAGGTAAAAAAATCCTGAGCCTTCCGGCAGGAGGCTATAATAACCACTGGACGAGAAACCTCATTACCAATGCCGATAAAAGCAAGATTTATATCACTGTTGGATCCGGCAGTAATGTTGGCGAAAACGGAATGGAAAATGAGGTAAGAAGAGCCAATATCTTAGAAATTAATCCAGACGGGACCGGTGAAAAGATTTATGCCAGTGGTTTGCGAAACCCCGTTGGAATTGATTGGGCACCATCTACAAATATCCTTTGGACAGCCGTTAACGAGCGGGATGGACTAGGCGACGACCTGGTTCCTGATTACATTACGAGTGTTAAACAAGGTGCTTTTTATGGTTGGCCATACTCATATTTTGGCCAGAATGAAGATCCCCGATTAAAAGGCAAAAATCCTGAAATGGTTAAAAAAGCCATCGCTCCTGATGTTGCGGTTGGTGCACATACGGCTTCTTTAGGATTGGCTTTTTATAAAGGCAACAAATTTCCGGAAAAATATCAGGGAGGTGCATTTATTGGTCAACATGGCTCATGGAACAGGTCGGCAATTTCTGGCTATAAAGTAGCATTCGTACCCTTTAAAGACGGCAAACTAACCGGAAAACCTGAAGATTTTTTAACTGGTTTTATTGCCGACCAAGATAAGGCTGAAGTTTATGGTCGTCCGGTTGGAGTTACCCTAACGCCTGATGGTGCTTTACTGGTTGCAGACGATGTTAGCGGTGTGATCTGGAAGGTAGCTGCAAAATAATTTATCATCAGCCACAGACTAGCAGAATATGTAGTAAATTTATCTGCCGGTTTGTGGCTAAACTAATAATCTCTTTCCATTTTGAAATCGAACTTTACCTTACTGTTTACCTTATTTTTTTTTACCAGCTTAGCGCAGACGCTTAAACCTGACTCGATCAAAAAACTCGAAGATGTTACCGTTAAGGGCTATTATAACAACCAAACCTTAATAAGATCAGTATCGGCTGTAAATGTTATAGATAGTAGCTTAATAAAAAACCAACCGAGCAGTTCATTAGTGAGCATGTTAAACACTGTACCTGGGGTACGGATGGAAGAACGTTCGCCTGGTAGCTATCGTTTATCGCTCCGTGGCAGTTTACTCCGGTCTCCTTTTGGCATTCGAAATATTAAAATTTACATCGATGATTTCCCCTTAACTGATGCTGGTGGAAATACCTACCTAAATGCTTTAGATGTTTCTGCAGTAGGTATGATGGAAATTTATAAGGGGCCGGAAGCCAATATTTTTGGTGCAAATACAGGTGGTGCCATTTTAATTACTCCCCCAACCATAAACAATAATGAAATTAGTGTTTCAGCGACTGGCGGTTCATATGGTCTCTTCCATCAAACCGCATCGATCAAACAGCAATATAAAAAGTACAGTTTCAGTTTTAGCGAAGGCTATCAGCGAAGTGATGGCTATCGACAAAACAGTGCAATGGACAGAAAATATTTTCAAACTTTGCAGCAATGGAATTATAGCAATGCCGGTAGTTTAAAGGCTTTTGCTTTTTATAGCGATTTAAATTACGAAACTCCAGGTGGCTTAACAGCTGCACAATTAGACCTAAGCCCTAAACTGGCCCGCCCCGCAACATCAACATTACCAGGAGCCATTTCACAGCAAGCTGCCATTTACAATAAAACTATTTACGGAGGAATAGCTAACTCCTATCAGATCAGCCAACGGTTAAAACACGTGATTGCTTTATTCACCTCTTATACCGATTTCAAAAATCCTTTCATTACCAATTACGAACAGCGCTATGAAAGTACATTTGGCTTAAGAACATTTTTAGAGTACGCGCAGACAAAAGAAAATTTCAAATTTAACGCTCAGATCGGGTTAGAAAGTTCAGCCACAAAAAGCCAGATCAACAATTTCAATAATAACGGAGGAGAGGCTACCGCAATGCAAGCTTCAGACCGCTTAAAAGCCAGTCAGGATTTTGCTTATTTGAGGTTAAACTTCGATATCCTCAATAAATTCCTGATCGAACTTGCTTCGAGTTTAAATTTCTACAGGTATAATTACGAGAGTTATTTCCCTGTCGTTATTTCCTCAAAACAAAGAAAATTCGATGCCCAGTTTATGCCAAAGGCAGCATTATCTTATCTCATCACTTCTGATTTTTCGGCCAGGGCATCAATCAGTAAAGGTTATTCGCCACCAACCATTGCAGAAGTAAGGTCTTCGGATAACAATATCAATAATGACTTACAGGCAGAGCTAGGCTGGAATTATGAATTGGGCCTGCGTTATAAAACCAAAAATAACCGTTTTTACGCTGCCGGAAACTTATTCACTTACCGCTTGAAGGATGCTATTGTTAGAAGGTTAAATCAAAACGATACCGAGTATTTTATCAATGCCGGGGGAACCAAACAGCAAGGAATTGAACTGGAAACTATCCTTTGGATCATCAGAAATAATTCCTCTTTTTTAACAGGTTTACAATGGAGAAGTAATTATACTTTTAGCCACTTTAGATTTGAAAATTTTGTAAACGGCACAATTAATTTTAGCGGCAATAAACTTACCGGAGTTCCGGAAAGCATTTTAGTGAATAGTTTGGAGTTTAATTTTCCGAAGTCATTTTACCTTTTTGTGCAACACAATTATACCTCTTCAATCCCCTTAAACGATAACAATACCGTTTTTGCGAAAAGATATCATTTGGTTGAAAGCAAATTCGGCATCAAAAATTTAAGCGTCAACAAAATTCATCTAGATCTATTTATGGGGGTAAACAATCTGCTCAACGTGAAATACAGTTTAGGCAACGACTTAAACGCAGCCAATGGAAGGTATTTTAACCCAGCCGCGGGAATTAATTTTTATACAGGCCTCTCTATTCAATTGTAATCTTTAAATCGCATCATATAAATTGAACATCTATATGATGCGATTATGCTATAAGCTAAAAAGCTTCTTGTTTTTCTCTTTCCCTGATGGTCACATCATTAACTACTATTTCTATTGCATAGCGCTTTTTACCGTCTGTACCATCATAAACTCTTGTTTGTAACCTGCCTTCTACAGTTAAGCCTGTACCCTTTTTAACCTGAGCTTCGGCAAGCTCGGCTTTTGCATTCCAGAAAATTAAATTAAACCATTGTACTCTTTTTACTTCCTCACCATCAGAATTTCTATAGGTTTCGTTTATGGCCAGGTTAACCTTTGCCAATTTTTGAGTTCCAAAAGTTTTAATCTCTGCATCTGCTCCTGCAAATCCGCTCAATACTACTTTGTTAGTTGCACTTTCCATGATCTTTAAATTTTAAGTTTCTAAATGTTTAACGAACAGTCATCACCTCGATAACCGACAGGACAAAATTGCAAACTGCACCAAAAATTAGTCGGATTGTAAACATTTATAGTCGTTTATAAACGTTTATACACGGATAATATACCCCCGAACCTTCAATACGATGTTTTATTTTTTTTCATTCACCACTTTTATTTTATAAATTAGAACATCATCCCATAATAAAAAAGAAATTATTATGGAACGTTTATGTTTAGACTGCGGAACCCTGATTAGAGGAAGGGCCGATAAAAAATACTGCGATGATTCTTGCCGCAGCAATTACAACAATCGTTTAAAGATTGAGGATAACCTCGTGATTAAAAGGGTAAATAACATTCTAAAAAAGAATCGTGCTATCCTTGTTGCGCTTAATCCAAATGGAAAAACAAAGACTACTGGTAAAAAGCTGGTTTCAGCAGGCTTTAATTTTGAATATCACACCTATTGTTATGAAACCCACAATGGGAACACCTATATTTTCTGTTATGAATACGGTTATTTAACGCTAAATGATGATAACTATCTGCTGGTAAAAAGAGAAGAAAGCTTAGGTTAGGTTAGCCTCATTAAAATGCTTCGGTTTACTCTATAAACACCTAAAATTTGCGGAAGCCAGGCCTGTGATTTTTTTATTCTAATGGAGATGATTAGTTTTATCAAATATGATAAACTATAATAACAAGCTTTTTAAACCGGTAAATAATACAGAAAATGGAGAAACATCAAATGAAACCATTTTTAGATATAAACAAGCAGGAAATATCCTGACAGCAGAATATGAGGGTGGAAAGATTATTTTTGGCCATTTGATTGGCTTGGTAGATGAAAATGGCAATATCGAAATGCGCTACCATCAGGTAAATAAACAAGGAGAATTAATGACTGGAATCTGCAATTCAAAGCCGGAGCAATTAGCCAATGGCAAAATCAGACTCCATGAAACCTGGCAGTGGACATCCGGAGATCAATCGAAAGGACAATCTATCATTGAAGAGCAATAAGCTTAGTTATAAATAGATTTCTCTACAATTGTTATGCTTATAAAAGAAAATCTCACAAACCGGCTATCATCTATATTACTAACCGCATCCGATTTGGTTTATAGCCCGCTTGATTATCAAATAAACAATCTGCAAATTGAAAATGAAAGTCAGGAATACGCAGCTTGCACTTTTGAGTTAAACGGACTAAAAATTAAACACCGCCTTTCTAAAATCACCCCAACCAAGACGGGGCAATTTGTAACCATATGGAAGCGGGATGAAGCTGGAATTACTACTCCATTTACAGATCAGGATGAATTTGACCTATTGATAATATCTGCTAATAGTGCCGGACACTCAGGCCAGTTCATTTTTCCAAAAGGTATATTGGCAAAACATAAAATTATTACTGCAAAAGGAATAGAAGGTAAAAGAGGGATTAGGGTTTATCCACCCTGGGATATAGTAACAAATAAACAGGCAGAGAAAACCCAACAATGGCAAACGCCTTATTTTCTTCAGATTGACATCAATGGAAATACCGATCTTGCAAGGGCGAAGAAATTAATTGACAACGGAATTCAATAAACAGCATTTTAAAATCCATCTAAACTTAGCAAGTTTCGGGTGGTTTGCCGTTTCTTTCCAAACTACTTTTGGATATAAATTATTCAAGACCATGAAAGCACAAGAAGAAATCAATTTTAACCGGATAGCCGAAGCCATAAGCTATATCAAGGCGAATTTCAAAACACAGCCTGGTTTAGAAGAAATTGCAAATAAAGTAAACCTCAGTCCCTTTCATTTCCAAAGATTATTTAGTGAATGGGCTGGCACTACCCCTAAACGTTTTTTGCAATACATTAGCATTGGTTATGCTAAAGAAATGCTGAAAGAAAACCAAAGTTTATTCGATACCGCACTAGAAACAGGCTTATCGGGAACCAGCAGACTTCATGATCTTTTTGTAAACATTGAAGGCATGACACCCGGCGAATATAAAAACTGTGGCGAAAACCTTTGTATCAATTACAGTTTTGCAGAAAGTCCGTTTGGTAACGTTATTGTAGCCAGCACCTCAAAAGGAATCTGCCATATCGCTTTTTACGACGATGAAAATACTGCTTTTGCAAATCTGCAATGCCAGTTCCCGGCGGCTCAATACCAGCAGATATTGGATAAAGAACAGCAAAATGCTTTATACATTTTCAGTCACGATTGGAGCAAACTGCAGCAGATTAAACTGCATTTAAAAGGGACGGATTTCCAGTTAAAAGTTTGGGAAGCGCTGTTAAAAATCCCCATGGGCAAATTAGCTACTTATGGCAACATTGCCAAACAATTACAAAATCCAAACGCATCCAGAGCGGTGGGCACAGCCATTGGCGATAATCCGGTAGCCTTCCTCATTCCCTGCCACCGGGTAATACAATCAAGCGGTGCTTTGGGCGGCTACCATTGGGGAGTGAACCGGAAAACAGCCATGATTGGTTGGGAAGCAGCAAAAACCAATGTTTAGTCACGCATGATCAAACATGTCGATATTTCAACTGAAGAATTAAAAAAACATTTTAAAAACAAGGATATTTGCTTCGGCGGAAATGCCAGATTGAAAATTTACGGACTACTTAAATGTAGATCGGGAAAGCGGATGAAAAAAGAAAACCGCATATTTTTTCGTTCTGAAGAAGAAGCAATTCAACATGGCTATCGTCCCTGTGGGCATTGCTTAAAAACAGCATATAAAGAATGGATTTATTCAACACTACAATAGCTATTAACCAAAACCTGCTTCCTCATGGTGGGACGGTTAATTATTTCGGAAAATTATTTTCAAAAAAAGAAGCTGATCATTATTTCGATGTATTAATGAATACGATTGAGTGGAAAAATGATGAAGCGTTTATTATGGGCAAACACATTATTACCAAAAGAAAAGTGGCCTGGTATGGGAATGAATCCTATTCGTACACCTATTCTAATAAATCTAAAACAGCTTTACCGTGGACAAAAGAACTGCTTGAACTCAAAAGAATTTCGGAAGAACAAACAGGCCTGACCTACAACTCTTGTCTGCTCAATTTATATCATAACGGAGATGAAGGCATGGCGTACCACAGTGATGATGAAAAAGCGTTGGCGAAAAATTCTGCCATTGCATCTTTAAGTTTTGGCGCCGAAAGGAGATTTCTTTTTAAACACAAGCAGAGCAAAGAAACGGTTACTTTATTTTTAGAGCACGGCAGTTTGTTGGTGATGAAAGATGAAACGCAAACGAATTGGCTTCACCGCCTTCCTCCTACTAAAAAAGTAAATCAGCCAAGGGTAAACCTTACCTTTAGAACAATGGTGGTGTAGGTTAAATGGAATCTATTAAAAGGGAAGCAAAAAGTATTGTCATATTGTATCTGAATATTTTGTCTCGACTAACAAAAGCTCTGCGACAGACTCAAATGACAGAATCCAATAAAAAATCGTCATCTCGACCGAAGCACAGCGGAGTGGAGAGATCTTTAAACTATGTTATTGAAGTCAAATTTAAAGATTTCTCCACTACGGTCGAAATGACGATGCTTAAAATCGACTAACCTCTAGTAATTTATATCGATTTTCATACAACAAATCATCCCTCAAATTTACAATGAGTTTAATTGAGTTAAGATATAGTATAATCCTAACCAATAAATTTCAAAAATCTTAGTGTTTAAATTCCTTAATATCTACAATACGGTCATCATCAGCATTTTTCTTTAAGAAAGAGGTTCCGTGCTCATTTGGTACCCAAGTATAGTCTCTTTGAATATTTGCTACCAAGGTTTCGGGCTGACTGGTTAACGATGCAGGCAAAGGTAGGTTAAAAGTTTCTCCGGTTTTCGTATTTACCTGATATAAAGCATTGGCTGTTAAAAATGCCAATGTAGTTTTATCGCTAGAATACATAAAGAATTTCCCCTGGATGCGCTCAACTTCTTTTTGACGCTTCACCGGGTAAACCCTTGAGTTGATTGTTGTGATAAAGAAATCGTTGTTCACCAACAGGTTACTTCTGGTTAATTCCTCTAATCCATTTGTATATTTTTTATCTTCAGCACCTTTTGATGGCTTGTTCAAACTCACCACTTCTGTTTTTCCGCCATTTACATAAACAATATAGAAAGGATCCATTTTATCTTTTTCATTTGCACTCTGAACCAATACGGCTGTTTTTTGCGTATTGATAAAAGAAGCAACCTTAAATTTCTTTGTTTCAGCATTTGGCGCATCATCAATCGTAATGACAGTATCCTTGTATTTAATGGCAAAACGATCGGCAGCGGCTAGTTTTCCTGAATCGGTTTTTACAATGGTTAATATGTCTTTTGTTGATTTTGGAAATACATTAAAATCATCACTCGCCGCAAATGCGCGTGCTTTAAAAGTTTTTTCAGAATTGCCTCCGCAGCCAGATAAAACAACGGAAAGTAATAGTGCATAAAGCGTAATTTTCATGGGTATAGCTATTTATATATTTTCGCTAATTTAAAATCTTTAATTATTTTTCTGTTATTAAAATCAGCAAAAAATTACGGCTTTCATCTAAAATTTGATTTGCGGGATACTGGACGAGTTTTTTAACCGAAAATCAGATATTAACTCTAAATGCTAATCCCTCATTTTTTACCACAGAGAGCAAAAAGAAAAGGCACAGAGCGCACAGAGTTAAATGCAAGTTAATTTCATCTGTGCCAATCTTCTTAAATCTGCGAGAACAAAACGCTAATGGCTTAAGCTGATTTCGCAGATCACCGCAGAACCCATTCCATCATCCCTATTACATTTCCCATCTTCCATTCTTCCTCCTTAACCTAACCGTTGTACTTGCACACTCCCGACTTAAAACTAAATTTCCTATTTTTGATTAAACGATCATCCAATGCCGGGCTCAACAAACTTTCTCACAAAAAATAAAAGTATAATCTTATATGGGGTTTTCCTCGCGGTATTACTTTTTTTATTGAAGTGGTTAGAACTCCGTTTTCTTATTATCAACCATGCCCTTGAAATTTACGCAGGTTCAATCGCCATTATTTTTACTGCTTTAGGCATTTGGCTGGCCCTAAAATTGACCAAACCAAAAACTATACTGATCGAAAAAGAGGTTTTTATTGAGCAGCCTGAAAATTTCATTCTTAACGAAACAGCATTGGCCAAGCTAAACATCAGCAAAAGAGAACTAGAAGTTTTAAAATTGATGTCAGAAGGATTAAGCAACCAGGAAATTGCAGAGCAGTTATTTGTTACGTTGAATACCATTAAAACACACAATGCCAGGCTTTTCGAAAAACTAGAAGTAAAACGCCGGACACAAGCCGTAGAAACCGCTAAAAAACTCAACCTCATAGCTTAATCGCATTGTACTTTAGTACTAAATAAGCCGATTTTCAGAAAAATCACCCTAAAGTATGAAGGTGAAAAAGATTAATTGAACCAATTTTGTCTTGTAAACCAATAAAAAAATCAGACATGAAAAAGAATGTAATTGTATTCGGATTAATTGCCGGCTTAATAGTATCAGTATTAATGATAATCTCAATATCAAAGTGTTATAACGACCCGAACCTTGAGCACAGCATGCTTATTGGCTATGCTTCAATGATATTGGCTTTCTCTTTTATTTTTGTAGGAATTAAAAATTATCGTGATAAGTACAACGATGGATCAATTACCTTTAGTAAAGCATTAAAAATCGGGTTATTGATCAGTTTGATTGCCTCTAGTATATATGTTTTAGTATGGCTGATCGATTTTTATATATTTATTCCTGATTTTATGGACAGGTATGTTGCTCAGGCGTTAAGAGAAGCCAAAGAAAGTGGTGCATCTGCGACAGAACTTGCCAACAAAGCTAAAGAATTGGCTTCAGGTCAGGAGTTATATAAAAACCCAATAATGGTGGTATTGTTTACCTATATGGAAATTTTACCAGTAGGTATTTTGATTTCATTTGTTGCCTCAATGATCTTAAAAAGAAAACCAGTCAAACCAATAGTTGCAAAAGCAGTTTAAGTACAAGTTTTTTAACCATAAAGAACACGAAGATGAGACACAAGCACGCAGGGTTAAATGTAAGTTTAATTCCATCATCCACATTACATTTTACATTCTCTACCATCGGCGCAAATCTTCTTAAATCTGCGGGAACAAAACGCTAATGGCTTCACCCTAATTTCACAGATCAAGGCAAAGCCCATTTCATCATATATTACATATTTTATGCTAATTTTAATCAAAAAAGATCATAGAAATGAAGATTTTTGCTGAAACCGAACGCTTAATTTTACGCGAATTATTGCCTACAGATGCTGAGGGCATGTTTGAAATGGACACTGACCCCGATGTTCATCTTTATCTTGGCAACGGGCCTGTAAAATCAATCGAACAAAGTATCGCAGAAATCGAATTTATCAGAAAACAGTATACCGAAAATGGCATCGGGAGATGGGCTGTTATCGAAAAAACAACAGGTAATTTTGTGGGTTGGTCGGGCTTAAAATTCATTAAAGAAGCTACAAATAACCATATTAATTATTACGATCTTGGTTACCGGTTTAGTAAACGGTTTTGGGGAAAGGGTTATGCTACAGAAACTGCAATTGCAGCGCGAAACTATGGCTTTAATGAACTAAAGTTGAATGAGATTGTCGGCATAGCGGATGTTGGCAATTTCGGATCTATTCACGTGCTGGAAAAAGTGGGTTTAAAACGTATCTCTATTTTCGATTACCACGGCATAAAACACCATTGGATGAAGATTGAAGAATCAGTATAGTTTTAATCAAAAGGCAATTTTATCTTTTATGGTTTAGTTTTTGATGTTAAAAAGGAAATCATATAAACCTTTTGTTATGAAACACCTTATCTACTGTGGATTGTTGATCTTATTATTGAGTTCTTGTAAAGAAAAATTAGATCCGGCAAGTTTTACCAATACTAAATGGGAATTAACCGCACTGCCAGGATTAACTTTACCCTCAACAGCAAAAGCAACGCTAAACATTGCTGACAGCCTTAGAATCAGTGGAAAATCGTTCTGCAACAGTTACGGTGGTCAGGGAGAAATTACTGATAATAAAATAACCGTTAAAAACGTTTTTAGCACAAAAATGTTCTGTCAGGAAACTGATGCTGCTGAACGCGCATACTTACACGCCCTTAATCAGGTTAATAGCGCTAAAATAGCTGATAATAAACTATATCTGTTGAACGGCGATAAAACCTTAATGGTTTTCAGTAAAACACACTAGAATCTTTACATTTATAAAAAAGGCTGAACAAAGTATTTTTACTATTTTCGGCCTTTTGAGTTTAACGCAGGAGTAATGCCATCGATAATACAAGATCTGAAGTTTTTTTTCTCGACCGTAAGAAAAGCATTTAATTTATTTCAGCAGAATGATCCCTTACGTTTGGCCGGTGCTACTGCTTTTTTTACCAATTTCGCTTTACCTCCAATATTAATTATCCTCATCAGGCTATTCGGGATGTTTACTGATAGACGGCTATTGGCTACACACCTGTTCGAACGTTTGGCTAGTATTCTAGATAATGAAAGTATTTTACAGATTAGAACTACATTA
Organism: Pedobacter alluvionis; assembly: GCF_003664035.1. Classification (GTDB taxonomy): domain Bacteria; phylum Bacteroidota; class Bacteroidia; order Sphingobacteriales; family Sphingobacteriaceae; genus Pedobacter; species Pedobacter alluvionis. The sequence goes on along the minus strand of NZ_RCCK01000010.1, from coordinate 556,650 downwards.
AGAAACATCCGCGGGATCGATCAAGCCTGGTATGTTACTTTGTTCAGTTTTATATTTTTCCTTTTCGTAGCTACTACGCTATTCAATGTGATTAAAAACTCTTTAGAACAGATTTGGAATATAGGCCAGAAAGATAAAAAAGGGATTGTTAATACACTTAAATCAAGGGCTATATCCGTTACAATTATCTTATTTGCAGGCATATTATTTTTCATCGGTTTACTGGCCGATAGTGTGCAGGCTTATATTGGCGCCTATCTAAAAGACGGTGCTCCTTCTTTCGGATTAGTCTTAACTTCAATCATCAACCAATTGGTTTTTGTAGTCATCGTAACCACCTGGTTTACCATACTTTTCAGGTATTTAACAAACGGGCGTCCAACCTGGAGGGCAGCAATTTCCGGAGGCCTGTTAACCGGCTGCCTTTTTACAGTAGGAAAATATATTTTAAGGATTTTATTGCCACTGAGTAACATCAGCAATATTTATGGATCGGCCGGATCGATTATCGTAATTATGCTTTTTGTATTCTACTCTTCATTGATATTCTATTTCGGAGCTTCATTCATAAAAGCATTGAGCGTTGGAAGGGCTACTCCAATTATCCCGAAAAATGGGTCGTTTGCTTATGAGCTGACCGAAGTTGAACCAGAAAAATAAGGCTAATGCAGCCTTTTTAATTGGTAAACCTAATTTATACCGCCAGGTTTTTGATCAGTTTATCAAGCAGGGTTTTCAATTGGATAATTTCTTCAAGGTTTATACCCAGATGATCGCCAAGCTGAGCCCGTAAAACCGGTGCTTTTTCTTTCAATGCCAATCCCTTTTCTGTAAGCGATATCACGATGCTTCTTTCATCTTTTAGTGACCTAACGCGTGCTACAAGTCCGGTTTCCTGCATGCGTTTAAGTAAAGGAGTTAAAGTATTCGATTGCAGCATCAATTTCTGCGAAAGCAGGCTTAGGTTAACCGAATCCTTTTCCCATAACACCATTAATACCAGATATTGCGGATAGGTTATGCCCAAGGCATCAAGCCCAGGCTGATAACATTTGGTTACTAACCTCGAAGCAGCATAAAGTGGAAAACACAATTGATTTTCCAGCTTTAAAGACTCGTCTATTTCCATCGCAAGTTTTTCTTTAAAAATAAAATATTCAGCTAAGTAAATCATTTTCTCCGAAACTTGCTTTTGAATACAAAGATCGGTTGTTAATTTAGCTAGAACAGAGCAGAGAAATCTTTAAGGTATTTTAAAGATTTCTCCACTACGGTCGAAATGACGGCCCACCTCCATCTGTCATCACGCCTCTGCTTAATTCAATAATTAAATTACTTCCAATTTAACATCAATGTTTCCACGTGTCGCATTTGAGTATGGGCAGATCGTATGCGCTTTCTCTACCAATTGCTGAGCCTGTGTGGCTTCAATGCCTGGGATATGCACCTGTAAGGAAACGCCTAACTTGAAGCCTCCTTTTTCATCTGGGTGCAACGAAACATTTGCTTTAACTGTAGATGGTTCTTCAGGCTTAACTTTATCCTGGTGCATAACTAAGTTTAATGCACTATCAAAGCAAGCTGCATAACCTGCAGCAAAAAGCTGTTCAGGATTAGTATAACCCTCACCAGTACCACCTAGTTCCTTTGGCATTCTTACTTCAAGTTCTAAAACACCATTTTCACTTGTTATTTTTCCATTACGTCCGCCGGTTACGGTAGCGCTTGTTTCATACAACGTTTTCATATTATATTTTTTTATTTGTATCGTAAACGATTATATCGTTTACGATACAAATGTAATTAACAATTTTACAAAAGCAAATTTTATCTTTTAAAAATCCTGATATAGCCTTTCCAGATAGGCAGAAAATACACTCCAGGAAATCTAAGGCATAAAAAAAGGTGTCCATTTTTAATGAACACCTTTCTTTCTTAATAATTTTTATTACAGAATCCTATAACCTAAACCAACCGTAAACAAATTTAGCTTGGTACCAGGATAACCTGCTTTGTTTATTTTTGACAGGCCAAGTTCGTAACGTGCATCAAAGCTTAGTTTTTTCAGGTCTAAACCTGCACCAAACTGCCAGGCCATAGCTTGATTTTTAAAGTCTGCCTTGAATACACTTCCTGCTGCCTGACCAAAACTTTGGTTTTCATCTAATATCAATGAGAACATTGGCCCCGTGTTTAAACGGAGTCCGATACCGGCAGCACCAAATTTTGTACCCACCAATAGTGGCACATCAAGACTTGTAAAGCGCACTTTATTTACCTCTCCCGTTGCATCACTTACTAAATCTGCTTTTTTTCCTGATACATAAAGCTCTGGCTGAAAATAAACGCCTGCTGCACCTACCCTAGCCCAAAGGCCGCCGTAAAAACCAGTGCGGTTATTGCTGTTAAAAGTGTTTTCACTATCAAATTTCGAAAAATTTGCACCAGCTTTAATGCCCAGCTGGAAAGACGGTAATACCTGTGCGCTGGCAAATAAGCCAACAAGCAAAAAGGCAACGGTTAAAGATAAAAATTTCATATGCGATTAAATTTAGCTGGTGGCATTGTTAATGGCTTCTTGTTCTTTTAAAGCATCAACATTGTTTTTATCACCAAAGTTTTGTGTTTTACCCGCAAAGTAATCTAAAATTCCTGAGATAGTGTCTAAGTTATCCGCTAAATTTTGATGAATATCTGGTAAATCTTTTTCCAGGCGACTATCACCCAGTTCGATATTATCTACTTCAATTTTACCAATTTTTTGAATAAGTGCCTGCTGAGAATTTTGTAAATCTTCCAGTTCACGCACAATCTTTTCCATTAATTCAAACTTCTTTAAAGTATTCATAGGTCTTATTTTTTAGTTCAACTATTCTGTATAAACCCCTTACCCCCTATTTTGTTTTGTTTCCCTAATTTTTTAAAAACGGATTTGGAATTATCAAAAACAACTAATAAATTAGTTAAAATATTAACCATTATGAAAAACCTGTTCACATTACTGGCATTGCTTTGTTTAAGTATAGGTATTTACGCACAAAACGTAACTGTAATTGATAAAGAAAAACTTTTCGACTTCTATCAGACCCAACGCTATGGCGATGCTGCTCAATACCTCAAGGGTATTTATGGAGAAGAAGTGAAAGATTTCAAAACCCTCAGCCAGATTGGTTATTGTTTTTTAATGGCTGGCAATAATGTAGAAGCCGAAAAATTTTACAGCAAAGCCTATTCACTGCAGCCACAAAGCCTGCCTATTCTTTTTAGCTTGGGTAGCATCAACAACAAAAGGGGGAATACCGAAAAGGCCAAAAAGTATTATGGGGAAATTGTGCAGATAGACAGCAATAATTTTAGTGTTTACAAACTGTTAGCCAATCTGTATCCATTGCCAACAGATTCAATGAAACTCGTTTACCTGCTTAAAGCAAACCGGATTAATCCCTTAGAGGGGGATGTTGCTGCCGATCTGGCTGAAGTTCATTCCACCTATCAGCAATACGAAAAGGCTTATGATGTACTTAATGTTGCCATTAAGGGAGATAGTGACAACCTGGTGCTGCAAAGAGCGAAACTTCCTATTGCCAACCAGCTTAAAAAGTACGGTGAGGCAATTGTCTCGGGAGAGAAATTATTGAAAGATGCAGCCGATGCGGGGGTGATAAAAGATGTAGCAAAGGCCTATTATTACACCAAAAAATATCAGAAAGCGATTGATCTTTTTAAACTATTGGAGGCGTTAGCTATGGAAAACGAGTCGACTTTATACTATACTTCACTTAGTTACCGCGCACTAAAGAATTATCCACAGGCGGCTATTTACACTAAGAAAACCATAGATGAAGCCATTTCACCCAATACTTCCAGCTATTATTCTTTATTGGGATTGGTTTATGAAGAAAACAACCAGTTAACATTCGCGAACGCCGCCTACAAGAAAGGACTGCAGTTTAAAGCAACGCCCACCCTATATTATCGTTTAGCCGTATTTTACGATTCCCGCTTAAAACAAGGTAAAAATGCGCTTAAATATTATAACCTTTATCTAAAAAGCAAACCGAGCTTAACAGATGATAAAGAAGAAATCAAATTTTCGAAAGACCGGATAGCGCAATTAAAAGTGACGCATTAAACCAGATCTTCAAAAACAGGTTTTACATTATCCCAAAATTCATCCAGGGCAATTATTCTGGGTTTAAAAAAGGAGATCAATTCTGGCCAGTGCTGTTGATTAAAAATGCTTACTCCGGTAATGCTAATTGAAATCTGAGATACCGTTTTTCCGAAATCATCGGTTGCATCTTTAATCCAATCCCATTCTTCGCCTACACTATTGGTAAACAAGAGCTTAAATTCTTCAAACTGTTCGAAGATAAGGTGCCTGATTTCGGAATCAGGATGCGAAAGTTGAATACTGATAAATGCCTTCTTACCATCAACATCCATTTTAAAGAAGATGTTCTTCACACCAGTCTTGTAGTTCGTCCAGTTTACGGTCGAACCGCTCGCTGAAGGAACAGGTTTCATATATTGCCCAAAACTGATCCAAAACTGTTGACGTAAACGGGCTGCTTCTTCTTTACTGTACATTTATTTTTGCCGCATCTATAGAGGCCTTATCATCATTAATCTAAATCGTCATTCCTGCGCAGGCGGGAATCTTACTACTCAGCGCATTAAGATTCCCAATCGAGTTGGGAATGACGATCTTTCGTGTTCTTTTTACAATGCTGCAATATTAGCGATTAATATTTGCATTCAAAATGATAGCTACCTGAGCCTATTTCTTCTTTTTTATCTGCTTTAGGCAATACTACGGTAGCACTTGCATTGGCTGGCACAGTTACATCCAGCTTAAAAACGCCACCTGTAATGGTCCATGATGATTTAACCGTACCATACACCGTTTCCAGTTCTGCTGAAGCATTGGTTAACTTCCTACCTGGTCTCGGTGCAATTAAAATGTTTTTGTAACCCGGTTGAGCTGATACAGGATTAATCCCGGCAATATTTTTATACATCCAATCGCCAATGGCGCCATAAGCATAGTGGTTAAAAGAATTCATATCTGCCGTTTGAAAAGAGCCATCCTGTTTAATGCCATCCCATCGCTCCCAAATGGTGGTCGCCCCCATTTTAACAGGATATAACCATGAAGGATAACTTTCCTGCAATAACAGATCGTAAGCTACATCTTCATGCCCAAAACGGCTTAATACATGACAAAGATATGGTGTACCCAAAAAACCCGTAGTCAGGTGGTTTCCATAATCTCTTACATTATCTACCAGTCGTTGTGCTGCCTGCGCACGTAAGTTTTCAGGTAGCATATCAAACTGTAAAGCGAGCACGTATGCCGTTTGGGTATTAGAGATCAATTTGCCGCTCGGTGTCATATTCTCTTTGATGTAAGCTGTTTTAATCTGTTCTAACAGCGCATTGTATTTCGTTACGTCGTCTGTTTTACCCAATACCTTTGCCGCATTTATCAGCAACTGGGTTGAGTGTGCGTAAAATGTTTGCGCAATCATGTATTTATCAGTTACTGCGGCACGTCCATCATTATCATCATTTGGCCGGTAAAACAACCAATCACCAAAGTGGAAACCCGTATTCCAAAGGTTATTTTTTGCTACTGATGAGATATAATTTACCCACTTTTTCATGCTTTCATATTGCGTTTCCAAAATCCCTTTATCTCCGTATGATACATACATATCCCAGGGAACAATGGTAGCCACATCAGCCCAGCCTGCAGAACCTGCATCATTTTGGTTCAGCACATTTGGGATTACAAATGGAACACTACCGTTCGGAAGCTGATCTGCAGAAACATCTTTTAGCCATTTGGTAAAAAAGCCCGATACATCCATATTATATGCCGCAGTTGAGGCAAATGCCTGCGCATCCCCTGTCCAGCCTAAACGTTCATCTCTTTGCGGACAATCTGTTGGCACATCAACAAAATTCCCCTTCTGTCCCCAGCTAATATTATGCTGCAATTGATTTAGTAAGGGATTGGAGGTGCTGAATTTCCCAGTGGTTTTCATGTCCGAATAAACAGCTACAGCGGTAAGGTTTTCCAATTTAAGTTCACCAGGATAACCATCTATTTTTACATACCTGAAACCCTGAAAAGAAAAATGAGGTTCGAACACCTGTTCGGTTCCGTCTTTTAAAATATAATTGTTTTGTTGCTTGGCCGACCGGAGGTTAGTGGTATAAAAATTCCCTTCTTTGGTTAATACTTCAGCATGGCTAATGGTAATTTTCGTACCTGCTGCACCTTTGGCTTTTAACATTACCCAGCCCACTAAGTTCTGCCCAAAATCGACAACAGTTTCACCTAAAGGCGTTTTAAATATTTTTAAAGCTTTAAATTCTTCATGTTTGGTTACCGGCGGCCCGCTCATTCCAATCAATTTCTCTGGCCCCATAGCCAGTTCTTGCACAGGTTTCCAGTTAGTATTTTCTTTAAACCCGATATTATTCCAGCCGCTGAGTTCTAATCGGGCATCGTAGGTTTCACCATCATAAATATTGGAGGTCAGTATCGGCCCATAACCTGTTTTCCAGCTATTATCCGTTACGATGGTTTCTTTACTTCCGTCGGTATATTCCACTTCCAGTTGCATTAACAATGCCCTGGTATCGCCATAAAATTGTTTTTGATTACTAAAGCCTATACGCCCTTTATACCAGCCATCGCCTAATGAAACACCAATTACGTTGGCGCCTTTCTTCAGCGATTGCTTAACATCGTAAACCTGGTACTGAATATGATCTTTATAACTTGTCCAACCTGGAGCAAAATAAGCATCACTAACACGCCCGCCGTTAATACTGGCTTCATACAAGCCCTTAGCGGTAATATAAGCCATTGCAGATTTTACTTCTTTTTTGAGGTTAAATTCTTTTCTGAACAGTGGACTAGCGAGTGAAGTATCTTTACCTTCCACTGCGATCCATTTCGCGCTCCAGTCTTCAGGTTTTAAACCTGTTTGAAAAAACTGAACAGGCGACCATGCAGATACATTTCCGTGGTTGTCTTTTACCCTAACCTGCCAGTAATATTTGGTTTTGGATGACAATTGAGGACCATCATAAGCAATCAGTACCGATTGATTATTGTTTACAGCTGTTTTCCATAAAACTTTGTCAATTTTTGGCGAGGTACCCAACCTGATTTCATAATTGTTTTGTTTGGTGTTTTTTGCTGTTGAAATAATTTTCCAGCTAAATCTGGGTTTAGGGTTATCAATACTAAAAGGATTTACTAAATACTCAACAGTTAAATCTTTTAAGGAGATTTTTTGAGCTGAAGCGTTCACTGTAAATAAAAATAGCAAGGCAATGGTAAACATTGCGCTTAACATGCGGGAGATTCTGTTCATAAATGGTTAGCGTTAATTTTTTTAATTTTAACACTACTATATTCAGCAATATAATTCAACCAACCATCCTGCACTGTCATGAAAAATTAAGCGTTAAAATAACGCCAATTATCAATCAACTACCTACAAAACAAACAATTAACCTAAAAAAGGTAATAAAAATTATCGATTCATTAATCTGGCAACATACTTCCCGATAATATCGAATTCTAAATTTACGGTATCGCCAATCTCAACCTCTTGTAAATTGGTATGTTCAAAAGTATATGGGATTATAAATACCGAAAATTCGTCGTCTGCTGAATTTACGACAGTTAAGCTGATACCGTTTACGCAGGCCGAACCTTTTTCTACGGTTACATTTCCGGCACTGGCATCATATTTAAAGCGGTATTCCCAGCTACCATCCAGTTCTTCGCGTTTAACACAAACTGCTGTCTGGTCTACATGTCCCTGCACAATGTGGCCGTCTAAACGGGCATTCATCTGCATACAGCGTTCCAGGTTAATTTTACTGCCTACTTTTAAATCCCCTAAATTGGTTTTGTTGAGGGTTTCATCAATTGCGGTAACCGTATGTGTTCCATCATTTAAAGCCACAACCGTTAAGCAAACCCCATTATGAGCAACACTTTGGTCTATTTTAAGCTCATGACTGATGGCCGATGAAACTGTAAAGTGGATATTGGTATGGTCGTTTTTAATGGCAGTAACTTTGCCAAGTGTTTCTATAATTCCTGTGAACATTTTATACTTCTCTTTTTTCTACACGTCATTCCCGCGCAGGCGGGAACCTTAATACTACATACAAACTCGACTAAGACATTACGATTCCCAATCAAGTTGGGAATGACGATCTATCGCGTGATGATTCTTTTTATTCTAGTATTTCAATCTATTTTTTCTCCAATCCGAAGTACTTTTAACAACTGCATCCCCCAACTTTACATCCTTTTTTTCAAACAGTTTTGCAGCAATTACCGCAGCAATTAAGGCTTCGGTTTCATCCTGTACCTTTAAACTTTCAGACTTAAAGTATTTGCCTACAAAATGCGTATCAAAATTACCCGTTTTAAAAGCTTCGTGCTGCATGACAAACTTACCAAAACCCAAAGTAGTTTCTATCCCCGTAATATCATATTCTTCAATAGCCCTCACCATTCGCTCTATAGCTTCTTCCCTATCTTTGCCGTAAGTGATCAGTTTTGCAATCATCGGATCATAATAAATTGGGATTTCCATGCCCTGCTCAAAGCCATCATCAACCCTTACTCCATTGCCTTTAGGTGTGCTGTAGGTCTGTAAAACACCAATATCAGGCAGAAAATTATTGGCCGGGTCTTCAGCATAAACGCGAAGTTCTATAGCATGTCCACTGATTTTTAAGTCCTCCTGACTAAAACTCAATTTTTCTCCTGAAGCAATTTTTAGCTGTTCTTTTACCAGATCTATACCTGTAATCAGCTCAGTTACCGGATGCTCTACCTGCAAGCGGGTATTCATTTCCAGGAAAAAGAAATCGAGGTTCTCATCCAAAATAAACTCAACCGTACCAGCTCCGGTATAATTTACCGAACGGGCTACATCTACCGCACATTTTCCCATTTGCTGCCTGATTTCTTCTGTTAAAACAGCTGACGGGGCTTCTTCTACAACTTTCTGATGACGCCGCTGCACAGAACATTCACGTTCAAAAAGATGAACAATATTGCCATGAGTGTCGCCTAGAACCTGTATTTCGATGTGCCTTGGCGAGGTAACATAACGTTCGATAAAAACAGCCCCATCGCCAAAGGCTGAAGTAGCCTCACTTACTGCAAGCTGCATTTGTTCTTCAAAATCTTCAGACCGCTCTACAATACGCATTCCCTTACCCCCACCACCTGCAGCGGCTTTGATTAATATCGGGAAACCAACTTCAATTGCACGCTGTTTTGCCTCGTTTACATCCTGAATGGCTTCTTCCGTTCCGGGAACCATCGGGATGTTATATTTTAGTGCTGCTGCCTTTGCTGATAATTTGTTACCCATGGTTTCCATAGCCTGCGGCGAAGGACCAACCAAAATGAGTCCCGCATCGGCAACCATTTGTGCAAAATTTGCATTTTCTGATAAAAAGCCATATCCAGGATGAATGGCTTCAGCGCCCGTTAGTTTACATGCATCGATAATTTTCTCACCGACCAAATAACTCTGGTTAGAGGGAGCCGGACCAATACAAACTGCCTCATCGGCGTAACGTACATGCAGTGCATTCCGGTCTGCTTCAGAAAAAACAGCAACCGTTTTAATCCCCATTTCCTTTGCCGAGCGCATAATACGTAAAGCGATTTCGCCACGGTTAGCGATTAAGAGTTTGGAGATTGGGGTTTGGAGTTTGGAGTTTTCGGGCATTTTGGTTAGACTTTGTGTATATGCAAATTGTAAATGAACTACCTGACTATTGACCATGAACTATAAAACTATTGACTTCGGACCTCCGACTAATACAAATGTAATATTATTTCAATAGCCTGATCAATCATTTCAGGGCTTAAATCCAGGTGTGTTACCAAACGAATGGTACTCGCGCTGGTGGTATTGCAATGCAGCCCTTTTTCCTTTAACTGGCTTACAATTTTATCTGCTGATCCTTTTTCTACTTCGAAAATAACAATATTGGTTTCAACAGGCATTACTGATTTTACATATTTTGCGGTAGTTAAAGCATTAGCCAAAGCTTGCGCATGTGCATGATCATCTTTTAGACGTTCTACATGGTTATCAAGCGCATAAATACCGGCAGCGGCTAAAAATCCGGCCTGGCGCATGCCTCCACCAAAAGCTTTCCTGATTTTACGTGCTTTATGGATCATTTGTTTACTTCCTAATAATACCGAACCCACTGGTGCGCCGAGTCCTTTAGATAGACAAACAGAAATGCCATCAAAATATTTACCATATTCGCTTGCCTTGTCGCCTGTGGCCGTTAGTGCATTAAAAATACGCGCCCCATCTAAATGCAGCTTGAGTCCTTTTATGTTACAAAGGTGATGAATAGGCGCAATCTGTGATAAGGTATAACAGCTTCCGCCACCTTTATTTACTGTATTTTCCAAAACAACCAAACTGGAGTTGGGATAGTGAATATTATCTTCGTTGATTTCAGGTTCTATCAGCTCTGGCGTCAAAATTCCGCGTTCGCCATGCAACAGCCTTACCGATGCGCCGGAGTGGAAGGCAATGCCCCCAATTTCGTAACGGTATACATGTGCAGTCTGATCGCAGATTACCTCGTCCATAGGCTGGGTAAAACACTTGATTGCAATCTGGTTGGTCATCGTTCCCGATGGGCAAAATAATCCGACTTCCATATTAAAGGTCGAGGCCAGTTTTGTCTCCAATGTATGCACCGTTTCATCTTCGCCAAAAACGTCATCGCCCACTTTTGCATTCATCATCGCATCCAACATTCCTGCCGTTGGCCTGGTTACCGTATCGCTCCTGAAATCTAAAAATCTATTGTTCATTTCGCTATTTTATTGTAAAATATTTTTGACGTTAAAAAAAAGACCAATGCCTTTTCTGGTATAATTTTAAGGTTTTTCGGCGATTAAAGAACCTATATAGTGTATTTTTTACACACTTAATTTCCGACAATAACAAATTGTTAAAAAATTATTAAAAAAAAGGATACAAAATATAAGACTTTTTATACTTTTATCGTGCTAAAACCAAAAATAAATAAAATGATAGTAATTGCAGACGGCGGATCTACCAAAACAAATTGGTGTTTGATTAACGAGGCCGGCAGAAAAATTTACTTTAACACCGAAGGTTACAATCCATATTTTTCCAAAGGAGAGTACATTGTAAAGTCTTTGAATGAGACTCTTCCAGACCACTTGGAAAGAGAGAAATTAACAGCAGTTTATTACTACGGTGCCGGCTGTTCTACACCTGCAAATGTTAAGATTGTGGCCGATGCCATGCAACAAATCTTTATCAATGCAACAATTTTTGTAGGCCATGATTTACTTGCCTCTTCCAGGGCACTTCTTGGAAACGAGCCAGGATTTGCCGCTATCTTAGGTACAGGTACCAACTCATGTCTTTACGATGGATCTGAAATTACCATGAACATTGATTCATTAGGTTATTTCCTGGGTGATGAAGGTAGTGGTTCGTACATCGGTAAACGCGTTTTGAGCGATTACATGAAAGGTTACATGCCGAAAGGCTTACGTGAAGCCTTTTATGATAATTATGCTTTAACCAACGAAGATATTTTCGACAACATTTACAATAAGCCATTGCCAAACCGTTTCTGCGCAAGCTTTAGTAAATTCTTATACGATTTTAAAGATAGCTATGAGGATTATGCCTTTGCTACCATTGATTATGCTTTTACTGCATTTTTCGAAGCTTTGGTCATCCACTATCCTAACTACAAAGACCATAAATTAAACTGTGTGGGTTCTGTTGGCTATAGTTTCCGTGATATTTTAAGTATTGTAGCCGACCGTTACGAAATGGGTGTGGGTAAAATTATCCGCTCTCCTATAGATGACCTGGTACATTACCACCTGGAGTTAGCGCCTAAGGCTTAGGCTTCAGTCCTAAGTCTGGAGTCTTTAGTCCAGAGTCGTATAAATTATAATATACTAGCAAAAAAAATCCCGGTTTGAAATTTCAAACCGGGATTTTTTTATATAACAGGTTTAATTATTTTTTCTTTCTTTCAACTCTCCGCTCCACGCTTAACGCCCTCCGCTCAACACTCTCCGCTAGAAAGAAATCTCCTTACCAAAAAGTTTCGCGTATTTACGCTTATCAAAGCGGTACAAAGTAGCTGCACGGTACGACACACCTTTTTGTTTTTCGTCGAGTTCTTTTAATACCCCGAAACTTACAATCTTCTTTCTAAAGTTTCTTTTATCGAGTTTTTTACCCAAAACAAGCTCATACACATGCTGCAATTGTGTTAAGGTAAATTTCTCAGGCAAGAGTTCGAAAGCTATAGGCTGGTGTTTAATCCGTCGTTTTATTTTTTCTAATCCTTTATCGTAAATTTTCTGGTGGTCGAAAGCCAGTTTAGGCAGATCGGTGATTGGCAACCAATTGGCCCGTTTGGCATAAGTACTGATCGGGCGTAATTCTTTATCTCCACCCAAACGAATCAAAGCATAGTATGCCAAAGTAATTACCCTACCTTGTGGGTGCCTGTGTGGATCGCCAAAAGCATAGTACTGCTCCATATAAATACCGCGCAAACCGGTAAGCTCGTACAAAATCCGGGAGGCTGATTGATCTAAACTTTCATCAGGGCCAACAATGTTACCGGGCAGTGCCCACCAATCTTTAAATGGTTCTTCATTCCTTTCAATTAGCAGGATTTTTAATTCCTTACCATCAAATCCAAACAAAACACAATCTATTGAGAATACAGAATCTAAGTGAGGTAAAATTTGTTCCAAAGTAAAATTTAGTTATTTTAAGCAGATAAAGGTATGACTTTCAATATTAAGTAAAAAAAATAAAATAAATTACTTAGTGTAAAAAATACACACTATATTCGTATTATAAAGATGGAGCCAAATATAAAAAATATAGCTGTATTAACTTCTGGAGGCGATGCCCCTGGAATGAATGCAGCAATCAGAGCTGTTGTTCGTACCGGAATTTACCATGGCATTAATATGTTTGGTGTAATGCAAGGTTACCAGGGTTTAATAACCGACAACATAAAACCAATGGACGCCCGTTCTGTAAGTAATATTTTACACTTGGGCGGCACCATATTAAAAACTGCACGCTGTTTAGAATTTAAAACAGACGAAGGTCAGCAGATTGCCTACAATAACTTAAAGAAAAACGATATCGATGGATTAGTGGTCATTGGTGGCGATGGAACATTTACCGGAGCTAAACGTTTTTCGGAAACTTTTGGGGTTAAAGTGATCGGTATACCAGGGACTATTGATAACGATTTAGTAGGATCTGACTTTACTTTAGGTTACGATACAGCGATTAACACTGTAATCGAAGCAATTGATAAAATAAGGGATACAGCAGATGCGCACGACCGTTTATTCTTCATAGAGGTAATGGGACGCGATTCTGGCTGTATTGCGCTCAGGAGTTCAATTGCAAGTGGTGCCGAGGCTGTCTTGTTGCCTGAAAGGGAAACCAGCGTGAATGAATTGATTAATAAACTGGCCTTAGGTGCAGCAACAAAAAAATCATCAAGTATCGTTATTGTGGCAGAAGGCCATAAACAAGGCGGAGCTTACGATATTGCTAAAAAGGTAAAAGAAACTTTTGATCATTACGACACCAAAGTAACCATACTTGGCCACCTTCAACGTGGCGGTAGCCCCAGCAGTTTCGACAGAATTTTAGGCAGTCGTTTAGGTTTTGCCGCGGTAAATGCGTTAATTGCAGGCGAAACGGAGCAAATGGTCGGTTTAAAAGGAAATGAAATAAAATTAACCAGCATAAGAGAGGCTTTAACTGCTCATTCTTTTAAACTCGAGCCCGATTTAATGGAAATGACAGAGGTACTTTCAATATAATATGGTAGCAGTTGTTTATAGCGGATCGAAAACAGCATTTTGGAAAATAACACAAAATGGACAGGTAGTAGCACATTGTAATACTACGGGCCTGAACCCTTGCTTTGTTGATCCAAAAACGATTTTACAGATTTTAAACAAAAAAGTAACCTTAGTTAACAATGCAGAAAATATAAAGAAAATTTATTTTTTTGCAGCCGGGGCATCATCAGCAGACAGAAAAGAGGAATTGGCCAAAACCCTGGCATCATTTTTTAAATACAGTAAAATTGTAGTAGAAAATGACTTATTTGGCGCCGCTAAAGCAGCTTGTTATGATCAACCTGGTATTGTTGGTATGCTGGGAAGTGGTGCACACTGTGCTTACTTCGACGGGAAAAAGCCAATAAACAACAACTTTGGGTTAGGTTATATATTGGGCGATGAAGGTTCTTCGAATTATTTTGGAAAAATACTCCTAAAAGAATTTTTAAGCAAAAAAATGCCACAGGATATTGAGGCCAAATTTATATTAACACACAATCTGGACCGCCCTCAAATATTAGAACGTATTTATAATAAGCCACAGGCGAATATATTTCTAACCTCATTTTTCGATTTCATTACCCATAACAGCAAACACGAATACATCAGTAAACTGATTGACGAAGGTTTCGAAAAATATTTTGAAACCTATGTCTTGCCTACATCGCAGAAACATAAAGATAGTGAACTGCATATTGTAGGCAAAGTGGCTGCCGAACTCGAAGACCGCTTAAGGTTTGTGGCTGGCAAATATGATTTAAAAATTAAAAGCATCATTAAAGAACCAATACAAAATTTATTAAAACATTACACTAATTAACAAAACAATGAGCAAAATTGGAATAAACGGCTTTGGCCGTATTGGCAGACTGGTTTTCAGAGCCGCATTAAAAAGAGGATTGGATATTGTAGCGATTAACGATTTAATCGAGCCTGATTATATGGCATACATGTTAAAATATGATACTACACATGGCAAATTTGATGGCACTATTGAAGTTGTTGATGGTAATTTAGTTGTTAATGGCAAAACCATCCGCGTAACTGCAGAAAGAAACCCAGCTGATTTGAAATGGGATGCTGTAGGTGTAGAAGTGGTAATCGAATCAACAGGCTTATTCTTAACCCGTGCCGATGCAGAAAAACACATCGCTGCCGGTGCTAAAAAAGTAGTTTTCTCTGCCCCTGCTAAAGATGGCGATATCCCTACTTATGTAATGGGTGTTAACCACCATAAATTAACTGCAGACCAAACTATTGTTTCGAATGCATCTTGTACTACGAACTGTTTAGCACCAATCGCTAAAGTTTTAAATGATAACTTCGGTATCGTTGAAGGTTTAATGAGTACAATCCACGCCGTAACAGCAACCCAAAAAACAGTTGATGGTCCTTCTGCTAAAGACTGGAGAGGTGGCCGTGGTGGTTTTTCTAATATCATTCCTTCTTCTACCGGTGCTGCTAAAGCTGTAGGTATGGTTTTACCTGAATTAAAAGGTAAATTAACTGGTATGTCTTTCCGTGTTCCTGTTGCTGACGTTTCGGTAGTAGATTTAACTGTACGTTTAGAGAAACCAGCTACTTATGAGCAAATTAAAGCCGCTATGAAAGCAGCTTCTGAAGGCGAATTAAAAGGTGTGTTGGCTTATACTGAAGATGAAGTTGTTTCTTCTGACTTCATTGGTGATGACCACGCTTCGATTTTTGATGCTAAAGCTGGTATTTCATTGAATGATAATTTCGTTAAAGTGGTATCATGGTACGATAACGAATGGGGATATTCTTCTGCATTAGCTAAATTTGTAGAATACTATGCAAGTTTGTAAAGAAAAAATGCTTTAAGCGATTTTCAAACGATATAAAAGGCAACATTATTCAATTAATGTTGCCTTTTTTGTTTTAAACAAGATTTTCACCTGTAAAATCATATTTCAAAATCACTAAGAAAATTAATTATATTAAATTTTCACCTGCAAAACCCACTTATAAAACTGAAAAACTAAAATAATTTTAAAAAAATCAAGCCAAATAAACTTTTTACCAGTAATTAAATAATATTTGACTAAATAATACCATAAATTGATAATATTTAACAATTCGTTAACATATTTTAGCCTTATATTTGCAATACCATCATTTTAAATCCCAAAAGCTCATGAAAAAAGAACAGGAAATAAAAAATGACAAAAAAAATACTTAAAATTTTCTTAGTGTATTTTTTACACTATCATTTTTTTTACTATATTTGTAGAGTAATAAACGGAACGATGTTTGTTAATAATGAAAAAAGATAAATCACTTCCTGGATAGACCCCGGTTTAGAAAGAAAGTTAAAGACAAAGCCTGGCTCATAACAGGTTTATATTTGGTTAGAAAAAAGGGACAAGCTTGGATAAGTTGTCCCTTTTCTTATTTAAAGAGTATTTGTAACCCAATAGCCTTAAAAATTCCGTAATTACAAGAAACTTATCTACAATCCGCGAATCAGTGCAAATGATTGAAATCACGAACCTGCAACCGAAAAGTTTAAAAAAAATCAATTATCAGTTGTTTTTGGTTTTCTTTTGGATAATCATAGTATTTTTTTATTGATATACCCATAGGGTTGAAGATAATCTCGGTTTCACCGACACCATACTTTCTCAGAGCACCAACACGACCATGGATTAAATAAGCTGGCTTTTATCTGATTATGGTATCATTAATCTGATGCATTGACTATTTTATTTTGAGAAATGGGCATATAAGAGATTTTTGATTGAAAGCCCAAGACTTGTTCTGTTTAATAATATTATGAGCGCAAAAAAAGGATGTAGCCACTGGCTACATCCCCTATCTAAATTAACGCTCTCAACTTATGAAGTTGGTATAAGGCTCTCACCCCTTATGCCTACAATATTACGGCAGAAAGATTAAGATTTGATGAAGATTTGAATTTAAATGAAATAAAAAGCGAAAATTCTTCGCTAAATATGTTTTGGTTTTAGGGAAGCGTGTAACCTAAACACAAATGTTGAATATCAACCGGTAAAAAAGTGTATAGTAATATGCGAGCATAAATTCAAGTATGTATATTTCCCTCGCGGATCGCCCTAACCTGTTATAATTGAAATCAACTGAGAAACATTTTTACCCATTACATCAGCGCTGCCTTACCAACTTACTGCGTATACGGCTAAGTGTTTCTAAGCGCATGCCTAAATAACTGGCTAAACACCTTAAAGGTACTCTAGATATATCAACGGAATTTAGTTCCAGGAATTTTTCATAACGCCTTTCTGCCGAAGGTATCCGTGCGATTATAGCCCGCTCAGAGGCGACATGATACTGAAGCGCTAAAATCTTTCTGACAATAACATTCGTTTCCTGGTAATTGGCATAAAGCTTATTAATCAATAAGCGCGGAATGGCAACTAATTCTGAATTTTCCAATGCCTGCAAATATTCAATAGAGGGCTTGTGGTATTCATCGGGATGTTGAATCGCGCCAATCAATTCATTTCCTAAACTAATCCAGGTGGTAATCTCTTTATTACCATCTTTAATAAAACCTCTTACCAAACCTGATACTACAAAAAAAACATAATCATTATTATCGAGAGGTGATAAAATGTATTTATTCTTCCTGACTAGAAGAGGCTCTACATTTTTTTTTATTTCCTGGATAAATCCAGAGGTTATTGGACATAAACCGCTGAAATAACTTAATACAGCGCTCACCAAAAATACCTTACGGGATTCGAGCATAAATAAACAGAGATAGACTTTAGACCCTTAATTATAGCAATTTTAAATGATATATAAAAATAAAGTAGATTAATAACCCCGTTATGCTGTCTCCAAGCTTTGTAATGTATATTTTCTAATGTTTTTAAGCGCATACTGATTTATCCAGGTAAAAATTCTGAATCTAGTCTCATCAAATTGCGGAAAATAATACCAAGCTTCACGGAATGTTTGTTCTAAAATTAATTTAGCTTTTTCTTCGTCACCTACACACCTTAAGATATTACCATAAATTGCTGCCGAATACTTCTTGTAGAGTGTGCTTTAAATGTAGCATGATCATTCGCTTTTGCTGTAGTAAAAAGAGCTTATTGCCAGATAAACCAATCTTATAACCAACACTTGTTTGGAAGGGTAACTCTTTAAAACAAAGATTGCCAGAGAAAGCGAATAGCAAGGCAGTATATTTTTAACGAAATTTAGATTAGCCTAAAAAATAGTGAGTTAGGCTTAGAGGAGCTTAACTATCAGAAGTAACACTTTGGTCTTCTGCTTTTTGCAGTTTGCAGGTAATAACCGATGGAAACTTCGTGTGAGCCATAATCATAGTTACGCAATTTATTTAAACTGTAGTCGTAACCATAGCCAATCCGCAGGTTTTCGCGGACAAAGAACTCGGCAACCAGTCCGACGGCACTTCTTGCCCTTAAATTGTTTTGCAGTACAGGCTTAGGATAAAGTTTTACAGAGGTTCTATACGCTGCACCTAACCAAAGCTTTTCCCTGATCATTAAAAAAGCGTTAAGATCTAATGAGGTTGGCCCATTCAAATCATCTTTAATCAAAAAAGTAGGTTTGAACATAAAATCATTATCCATTGGAAATATCATGCCGGCCGATAAATAAAAATGCGGCCTGGAAGCAATATTAAGGAGATTATTATCCCTAAAAACTGGAAGATACTGTGTAAGCAAGTTATTGGCAGAGAAACCGATAAAGAATTTCTCGTTCGAGTAATGTACCCCCGCCCTGACATCCGGCACAGTCCTACTTTCATATCCGGTCGGAATCCGGTTGTCGCCAGTTTCGGTCGGATCTAGTAAACTCCCATTCAGTCCCATCTGCATTACACCAATTCCAACGCCAAAGGCAAGTACATTGGTTTCAGTACGGTCTAATTTAATGCGATAAGCAAAATTTCCTGATAAGTTTAACGAGTTCTGCGCGCCAATTTTATCTTTAGATACCAATAAACCCAAACCCAGAGTTTCTTCTTTAACTGCTTCATCTACTGATATGGAAAGCGTTTGGGGAGCGCCCTGAATACCTGTCCATTGAGCCCGGACGAAAGCCTGCATATAGAGTTCTTCCTTGTAGCCCGCATAAGCCGGATTGATATACAAACCATTAAACATATATTGTCCAAACTGTGCATTCTGCTGAGCAAACAGACAAAGGCAGAATAAATTAAACAATGTCGTTAAAACTATCTTTTTCATATCCTCACATTTTAACTTTCATCTATCTCATTACGGTTACGTAGCCTTTAAATTCCTGCCATTGAGCACTTGCCGTTTTTACCTTAATCACATAGAAATAAGTTCCATCTACCAGACCGTTCGCTGTCCAGTCATTTAAATAGCCTTTCTTTTCATAGACCGTACTTCCCCAGCGATTAATAATGGTAAGCTGATTTTCGCTGTAAAGGTCCAACCGCTCAATAAAAAAGGTTTCATTCTTTCCATCACCATTTGGGGTAAACACATTTGGGATTTTAAGTCCGGTAATTTCCTTTGTATCCACAGAGATGTTATTTGATGGATCGGGATCTGGTTCATCAATCGTAACAGTGGCACGATTAACCACATTACCAGGTTTCATCGACCTTACATTAATAATCAGTTCAACAAAACTGCCATTAGCAAGTGATGGTATAGCCCAGGAAACTGTTTTGGTTTGATCGTTATAACTTGCAGTACCAACAACAGCAGGATCAACACTTACAAAGGTTAGATTTTCCGGAAGATCGTCTTTCACCTGTAGATTGGTAGCCATGCCCAGGCCATTGTTGCGAACCAATAAATTGTATTTAAATGTCTCTGTATTTATTACCTGCCTACTTTCTGACCTTTTAACAATCGAAACATCTGCTGAGATCTGTGATTCCATAATCACTTCCATCTCTTCGGAGAGGTCTGAACTACAGCCACCTAAACTAAAAGTAATAACCGTATATTTTCCGGCAGCATTTACCACATAATCTTGCAAGTTAGCACCAGGAATAGCCTGACCGTTTCTGAACCATTGATAAGATGTAGCACCTGTACCGTTAGCCCGAAGTTTAACGGCAACACCTGGTTTAAGGTTCAGCGTGTTTGGATTAGAAGATTGCGCAAAGCATGCCACTGCAGCAAGCATCAGCACACTGAATACAATTATTCCAAATCTGTTAAACATCAGAATGATTAAACCAGCTCAGCAGTAATACCTATGGGGCTACCGCGATAGTTGCTTTACCTGGTTTAGCAGTAACAGTTATGGCTTTACTTTCAGTTGCCGTACAAGTTGTTGCAGGCACAATCTGAACACCACCTGTAGCATAACTTCCAGTAGCAGTGAAAACATACGCACCTGGAGTTACACCTGCTTTAAGCGTAAAAGTATCTCCAGAAGCAGAGGCTGCACCTAAAGTTGTAATATCAGCCACTGCGGTACCACCGAGAGTTGCAGACCAAACATAAGTCATAGTTACACCAGTTGGTAATGTTATTGAAGCACCCTTACTCGCCGTAATTACCGTGTTCGCTGTTTGATCGGTACAATAAGTACTTCCAGGAGCTGCAACATCGATAAGAGGGGTAGGTAATTTTTCTACAACCGTATTATCAGAGGCATCACTAGGACAAAGATTCGCATCAGCTGGCTGAACTTGAACAGAGTAAGTATGCCTTCCAGTGGCTAGTGTTGCGGGAACGTTGTAAATTGCATCAGCAGCGGTAGTATATATAACAGCAGCCTGCGGAGTACCATCGACCGACCAGATAATTTTATCGTTAGCAGCAGGGGCATAACCCGTAAATGTTGGGGTAAGTTTTACTGTACCGGTTCCGCACAGATATGCATCTGGTGGCGTTTGTGCAATGGCACCCAGTGGCAATAAGAGCATTAAGAATACAAAGATTCTTAGATAACGTTTTTTAGTTTTTTTTGCCATGATTTTAATTTGTTTGAGTGAATAATTTATTTTGTTTTTAGTTAATGGATACTGTTGGTTTATGTGGCACAAGCTTTACCCTAAAACTAAAAGGGATAGCCCGTTCGCAGCCATTTGCATTTTTAATGGTCAATACCCCTTGATATACAGCTACCGGTGTATTTGATGGAACGTTGATTGTAATTTCATTTGCTGGCAAGCTTTGACTTGAAACGCCAGGGAGTAAATTCCCCGCCCAAGAAATGCTATAGGTAATCGGGTTAAAAACAGGATTGGTATAAGCAATCTTAGTTGTAGTAAGTCCTTCGCAAATTCCCGGATCTGACCCTAAAGTCAAATTTGGCTGTGGATTTACGGTTAAATTAAAATCCACTTTCTTCCCACAATAAGTAACATCATCGGCAACGGTGTAACTGATGACAACGCTTCCTGCCGCAATTGCTGTGACATTTCCTGTCGCATCTATTGTTGCAATGGCCACATCGCTACTACTCCAAACACCCAAAGGATTACTATTGGTTAAAGTTGTGGTAGTTCCTGCACAGATGGTATTTACGCCAATAATCGGATTTACGACAGCAATAGGCTTAACATTTACCAATACTGCTTTGCGCCCCCCGGCATTCTTACAGCCTGTTAATGTATTAATGGCTTCTACGTAGTATGTAATGTTTGCAGTAAGGGCGGGCGTTGTATAGGTTGCTCCTGTATTAAATGGTGCAACGCCATTGGAAGTAGCATACCAATTGTATGTATATTGGGCGATATCTGAATTGCTGACCGCTAACGTAGCCGTAGCTCCACTGCAAATTGTTGTACCCGGAACATCAAGCGGAGGTAATGGATTAACCTTTAATTTTACACGGAGTCTTTCAGAAACTCCGGTTACGCAATACGTTCTGCTGCCTTGTACATAATAACTATAATCTCCGGCAAGTAGCGAGGATGGAGGAGTATAATTTTCTCCGGTATGCAACAAATTACCTCCTGTTTCAGCATCATACCATTTATATTCTGTACAGGCCTGTGGATTGTTAACGGAAAAGGTGGTGGTTTCTCCCTGACAGATGGCTCTGGTATCCTCAGCGATAGGATCAATCAATGTGCGTGGTTTAGCTAATTTCCTTTTAATATCATAAATCTGAAGTGAGCCCAGCACACCGGCCAATCCACCGGTAGTGATTTCTAAACGGTCGTAAACCTCAGTAATCGGAAAGGTGAGTACATATTTATCTGTTGACCCCGGAAAAAGCCTAAGATTTAGAAAAGTCCCTGTATTATCGAAGGCATCGCCCGCTTTGACCCCATTTAAATAAGGCTGAATGATAAATCCCGTAAGTAAATTCAGATTAAGTAATCCGCCCCCTGGCTTACCTATTATAATGCTCACAGAATCTTTCGGCTGAGAAGGTTTATTAAATATTGCCGTAAGGTATATTTTGTTTAATACCGACGCCCCAACATCCATCAGCGCATAGCTATCTTTATCGTTATCTATCGAATTGAAAGGATCAGTTACCTTTCCGGTTGCATTTAACACCCCGCCAATAACAGTAGGCTGTACTCCTGATAAAACATCAATTACTTCATCACAATCAATCTTATCAGTAGTCGTTTCCATAACATAGGCATGAAACAGCTTTGTAGACAATGCTACCGAGAGTAAATTGCCCGATACTTTTACGTAAATCCCATTGTATATCTGGTTGGGCATGAGTGTAATCTCAACCTCTCCAGAGCCGCTAATTACACCTGCTATATTGGTTGAGTTATAAATCGGGACAGTAGTTGCCGCATATCCCGCATCATGACCTGGACCAAGCAATCCCAATAGTGGCCAATCAGCAGCAACAGTATGCAAACCTGTAAATGTTCCTATCTCTACACCGCTTAGAACGCTTAAGACTTCAGTAGGGAGTGAAATTTTTATGGTAACGGGAGTATTGGCAGGAATTGATCTGGGTGAACCACCAGCAGCGCTAAACTGTAAGAATTGGGTCGAAGATGCCAATCCTTCCAGGCCAAGTCCAACGCCTAATGTTGATGCATCTTTAACCTGTCCATTAACAGCGTTTCCTGCATCTGAAATGGCACCCATAATTAAAGACCCACCCAATACCTTAAATCCGTATTGGATTGATCCCTGAAAATCTGCGTAAGTACGCTTTGTATTTTCACACTGTGCATATAAATACGCAGGCATAAAAAATAACACAAATACCAATAAAAATTGACCGGAGCGCCTTTTCAATGTAAGTTTGGGATAACGTAAAATTAAGTTTGTTTGTTTACTCGCAATACAAAAGTATTGCGAACCAACGCTACATTATCCGTTCACTTTATTCATTAAAGCCTTTCAATCAACACCTAAAAACCTGTTTTATAAATATTTATCAACCAAAATAAATTACTTACAGGTATTGGGTCTACTTTCGGGATGGAAATTTTAGCCAACTATTAAACCTTCGTACCCTGTGTACCGATCAATGTCATTAAGCTAAGCACTGCGGTCGTCAGTCTGAGGGATAATTTATTTCATAAAGACCAAATATAAATGATGTTGAAATATCAGCTGGTATATAATTCCCCTCTTTTAGAGGGGTGTCCGTAGGACGGAGTGTTCTATTTGTCCTAGCCGGACAGGCCTTTTTCTTTTGGCACCAAAAGACCAGCGTAGCTAGCTTGAATGCCGTTAAAAACATAAAAGCCCTTGAAAAAACAAAAGTGTCGGCTGAAAATTTTTGTAGTGAAGTTTCTGCATAGGCCTGGCCTGTGGATTCCCAAAAATTTGTTAGGCCGATTTAAAGTAGAACGGGGATACAATGCTATGGCCTAGCTGTATGGAAATACGAAAGTAATTAAAATTTTGATTAATAATGATTTGTAAATAACGTCAATGGCAGCGTAGACGAAGACTTCTTAATATTGACAAATCGCGAATAAATGCCCTTCGAATAAGCTATCAATGACAGCCTCAATAGAAAGATCGTCATCAGATTTATCCTTAACTTAAGAACATTGAAAAACCGCTTGCATCACTTTCAGGTTAAAGTAACCATGATTATGTTAAGATGTTGGTTTATCGATGCAAAACTTACTGATGCCTGTCAGAACAGATACAAATTATGGTTAACGGCACAAGCCTTAATCCAAATTCGATGATATTCGGTCGATACCGAAAGAAGAAATATTAACACAAAGAAACATTAATCACTAACTATCAACACTTTACAGCAAAACCTCATACAACTTTGTTAGCATAAATATTATTCTAAAAATAATACTTGCAAGATAAAAAGGTTATTGTATCTTTGCACCCTCTCTGGAAGCTTCCACTCCAGGGTTTAAGAAAGCTTTCCAGCAATGGGAAGCTTTTCTTATTTAAATTGATCCGGTTTTCTGACTAATCACCAATAGCACATCCATAATCTCCTTTTTTACAAAATCCGGATAATATTTATCATTTGTGAATTGATATGTTGTAATTATTATTAAGATATTCCTTTAAAGGCACACTACATCCATTTTTAGTTCATAGCCGTCAACCTGAACTTGTTTCAGGGTCTTTATAGCAAGGCAGTTTAACAGGAAAGATGCTGAAATAAATCCGATAGCTATCGCGGATCAGCATGACGATCGCTCTAGTTTCATGAGCTTAAAATTAGTCAGTATGAATAAATATTAATCGAAATGAGGTTAATAAGATTTTACTTGCTCTTAAAAATTGTTACAGCCAAAGGTGGCAGATCGACAATTATTGAATATTCCTGTTCATTATAATTTTCCAGATCAGGGATAATATCTCCTCTGTTGTTTATGCCGCCTCCATAATAAACAAGATCATCGGTATTAAAAATCTCTGTCCATTTGGTTTTAAACGGCACCCCGATTTTATAATTCTCCCGAACCACAGGAGTTAAGTTTATGGCAATAACCAAAGTATCTTTAGGCTTTGGTCCTTTTCGCATATACACAAATACAGATTCGTTTGTGTTATCCGCATCAAGCCATTGAAAGCCTTCGTAACTAAAATTAAAATGATACAATGCAGGTTCTTTGCGATACAGAAAGTTCAAAGCCTTAACTGTTTCCTGCATGCCTTTATGTGGCGCATATTGTAATAAATGCCAATCCAATGATTGCGTAAAGTTCCACTCATTGGTTTCGCCAAACTCATTGCCCATAAACAGCAGTTTTGCTCCCGGATGAGTAAACATGTAACCATAAAGTGCTCTCAGGTTGGCGAATTTCTGCCAATCGTCGCCAGGCATTTTATAAAGCATTGGCGATTTACCATGCACTACTTCATCATGAGAGAAAGGTAACATGAAGTTTTCGGTAAAAGCATAAGTCATGCTAAAACTCAACTGATGGTGGTGATGTTTCCTTCCGAGCGTTTCAACTTTAAAATACTTTAATGTGTCATTCATCCAGCCCATCATCCATTTCATTCCAAACCCTAATCCACCGGCATGTACCGGATGGGTTACGCCAGGATAAGTGCTGCTTTCCTCTGCAATGGTTTGTACGCCCTCAAAATTTCCATAAACGGCAACATTCAGGTCTTGCAAAAACTGTATTGCCCCGAGGTTTTCACTTCCTCCATATTCGTTTGTTGCGGCATCTCCATCTTCCCGGGAGAAGTTGAAATACAACATCGATGCCACGGCATCTACCCTCAATCCGTCAGCATGGTATTGATCTAACCAAAATAAAGCATTACTGATGAGGAAAGAACGCACTTCATTTCTGTCGTAATTGAATATGTATGATTTCCAATCGGGATGAAAGCCTTTACGCATATCGGCGTGTTCGTACAAATGCGTTCCATCGAACTCATACAAACCATGCCTGTCACCTGGAAAATGAGAAGGGACCCAATCCAATATCACTGCAATATCTGCTTTATGGAGCTCATCAATCAGATACATTAAATCCTGCGGAGAACCATAGCGTGAACTTGCCCCAAAATAACCTGTAATCTGATATCCCCAGCTGGGTAAATATGGGAACTCCATTACCGGCATTAGTTCTACATGTGTAAAACCCATTTCCTTAACATAAGGCACTAACCTGCCGGCGACTTCCCTGGCGGTTAAAATACGTTCCGGATCGGCCGGATCGCGTTCCCAAGAGCCTAGATGTATTTCATATACCGAGATGGGTTGGTTCAAAGCATTTATCTTTGCTCTTTTTTTGAGCCAGGCTTTATCTTTCCAGGTGTAATCGGTATCCCAAACAATGCAAGCGGTTTGTGGAGGAAGTTCCCATCTTCTGGCATAAGGATCTCCTTTTAAATGCTCCGATTCATCAAAGCCTTTAACAAAATATTTATAAACATGGCCCTTGGCAATACCAGGAATAAAACCTTCCCAAATACCCGATTTATCCCACCTCACATTCAGCGGATGCGAACTATTGTTCCAATTATTAAAATCACCCACTACACTAACACGAATGGCATTTGGGGCCCAAACTGAAAAATAAGTTCCGGCTGTCCCATCAACAGTAGTTAAATGTGAACCCATTTTCTCATAAAGCCTAAAATGCTTTCCTACAAGAAAAAGATCAATATCATAATCGGTAAATAAACTGTGTACCCAAACGGATTTCTGTTTATCAATTATTGGTTGAGATGTTTTTTTTACAGGAACTTTTTTTACTGCTGGCATAGGTATTCTGGCTAGATAAATGAAGCCCCAAGTACTAAACAGTATTTGGGGCTAAAAGATTTACAGACTTAAAATCTGTATATCGGTAAAGTTTTTATTGCATTGAAAATGCAGGATATTCTGATCATCGCTATAAAAATCTTTCACCTCTTTATTATCGATAATGATCTTTTTAACCTGGAATTTCACACCAATAACATTACAAACGTAAAATTCATAATTAGGCGTGTACAAACCTTCATTACGTTGGTTAACCTTAATGGCTTGTGTATCGCCTTTTACCGTAAATTTCTTTTCGAGATAAATATCCTGCTCATAGGCAAATGTATCACCATGATCTTCATACATGTACGAATTTACTTCATAATCGCTATGGTAGATATTCAATATCACTTCAGTAATCGATTTTTCGTCTACATATTGCATTACCGGATATTCTGGTAAAACTGTACCTGCACGCACAAACATCGGCATACTGTCTATTTTGGCATCAACGGTGTATTCGTTACCTCCATCCAACACTTCATTTGTCCAGAAGTTATACCAGGTTCCTTTTGGAAGATAAACTTTTCTGGAGATTGCACCCTGTTCTAAAACCGGGCAGATTAACAATTTATCACCATAACAGAACTCATCCTGACGGAAACTGTTACTGATATTTTCCTGTTCAAGCATTACCAGCGGCCTTAATATAGGAAAACCATAACGGTGGTGTTCCCAAAATACCGAATACAGATATGGCATTAAACGATATCTTAATTCGATAAACTTACGGTTAATATCTTCGAAAAACTGACCAAAGCTCCAGGGTTCCCGTTCAGCGGTATCACCGGCAGAGTGTGCACGCATAAAAGGAGAAAATGTACCTAGCTGGATCCAACGGGTAAATAATTCGCCATCCGGCTCGCCGCTAAACCCGCCAATATCTGTTCCACAGAAAGGTACGCCAGAAACCGACAAACGCTGGCACTGAATATTTCCAATCTTTAAATGTTCCCAGGTAGCAATATTATCACCCGTCCAAACACTGGCATAACGCTGCATGCCTGAATAACCAGCTCTTGTAATGGTAAACGGGCGTTTATTGCGCATCAGTTTTTTTAATCCCTCGTAAGTAGAACGTACCATCTGCATGCCATAAACGTTATGTGCCTTACGGTGCGAGCCACGGTAACCGTCATAATTATGACGAACATCGTTAGGGAAAGTTCCTGAACCAAACACAGCTGGTTCATTCATATCGTTCCAGAAACCTGCAACCCCCATGTCTACCAACTCCTTGTATAAATTACCCCACCAGCTCCGTACTTTTGGATTGGTAAAATCGGGAAACTGACAACGGCCCGGCCAAACATGCCCTTCCATATAATAATCGTCGCTGCGGCGACAGAAAAATCTTTTCTCTTTTCCCTCTTTAAAAACCCAGTAATCATCATCTACCTTAATTCCCGGATCGATCATGACCACAGTTTTAAAGCCATCATCAGAAAGTTCTTTAATCATTCTCCGCGGATCTGGAAAGTACTTTTTATTCCAGGTAAAACACCGATATCCATCCATGTAATCGATATCCAGATAAATGGCGTCGCAAGGAATTTTACGCTCCCTGAACTGCCTGGCTATTTCTTTAACTTTTGTTTCAGGATAATAACTCCAACGACATTGCTGATAGCCCAAAGTCCATTTTGGCGGCATCGGGTGCGTACCGGTTAAAGTTGCATAACGTTTAACCACGTCCATAATATGTGGCCCATGGATATAATAGTATTGAAGTTCACCTCCATCAGCCCAAAAACTTGTTTTATTTACATCTTCCGAACCGAAATCGAAATACGATTTAAAGGTATTATCGAAGAAGATACCGTATGCTGCCTGATTATGCAAACCGATATAAAAAGGTATCGTACGGTAAAGTGGATCCTGGTTCCAGCCAAAAGAATAGGCATCGGTATTCCAGTTTTCGAAACGCCTGCCGCGCAGGTTAAAATTACCGGATTTATCTCCCAAACCGAAGAAATTCTCTTCAGGGTGACATTTTTTGGTTGCGTAGATATAATAACCACCAAAATCTACATTTTCTTCCCAGTGCATGGAGTTGGCTTCATCAACCATCATCACATTGGTAATATTATCGTGGAAAGAAATATGGAAATTTGCCTTTTCTATTTTACAGGTTACCGAATGGGTAGAAACGGTATAATGATCATCATGTTCCTGCATCTTAAAAACAGAAACTTTCTGGTCTACCTCAGGTACCGCGTAAGAAAAATCATCAAGAAAAACGCCATGTGGTGCCAGGCGAACCCTGATCATATCATCGCTTACCACCCGAATTTCTACTCTTGCATCACCATCAGAAAAATAAAAGCGGTTGCCCTCTTTTTTTACCTTTTTAACTGAACCAAGGTATTGTTTAACAATTGGTTTTACCGATATATCAACTGGATTGTTTAAATGCTGTACTTCCTGTTCCTTTTCGATCAGATCACTTGCCACGTTAGGTTTGTCGTTTTGCGCTTCCATCCTTATTTATTCAAATTTTAAATTCATAACCTCTTAAACCGGGATGTGCTTAAGAAAGTACTATAATACAAATATTTTACAAAAGGGATGTAGCTTTTTTTGAAAAGATGGTTTAATGGTGTGAATTTTACACTAAGCTAAGGCATTTAATAAGGAAATGGCTGAGCTGAATGATCAAATTATTATAGCCATGGCATTTAAAACTGTAAATTTATAGCAAGATAAACTAAATAAAATCGTTTATCCTATTTTAATTTAGCAATTAAAGTAGCGTTTAAATCAACTTATAAATGTAAAATTATAAACATTTTTGTTTATTTTTGAATATAGAAAAATTGATCAGTAAATTCAAAGGAATCCACCCTGGAATTATTTTGGAACGTGAACTTAAAAGAAAAGGATTAAAAAAAGGTCCTTTCGCACTTTCACTGAATGAATATCCACAAACTCTAAATGACATTACAAAAGGTAAAAGAGGGATAACTGCTTCTCTTTCGATTAAATTAGACCAGAGTCTCGGCCTGGAAGAAGGCACGATGTTTCTACTTCAGGCTTATTATGAAATACAAAAAGAAAAAGACAAAAAAACCTCAAACGATAAACCTGATTTGTCAATTATTAGACAGATTCTATTTTGGGACACTGAGTTCGAAAAAATAAACTGGCAAAAACAATATCAAGCGGTTATTAAAAGGGTAATGGAGCGGGGAAATGATAATGAGAAAAATGAAATAATCAGATTTTATGGAAAACAAAAGGTAGATGAAGTAAAAATTGCCGATAATGCCTTTAACCTAAGAAAATCCTAACATAAATAATTATGTATTGGAATACAGTTAATCAACTATTAAAAAACACTTTACTAGAGCTGATACAGGCTCCTGAATTAGCAGAGTTTAGATTGGTTGGTGGAACTGCACTGAGTCTTTATCTTGGTCATCGTTTATCAGTTGACATAGAACTTTTTACTGATGCAAAGTATGGATTGTGTATCAAGAAAACATCCGGATGGCATCCATACCAGAAATTATTGCAATGAAGATGGACATTGTACTAAGAGGCGGAAGAAAAAAAGATTTTTGGGACTTGCATGAATTGCTAGATAATTCTAGCGTAAATGATATGATTGAACTTCATAAAAAACGTTTTGAATGGACTCACGATGAAGATATGATCAGAAGAAACTTTACTAATTTTTTCACTGCAGACAATGACTTTGATCCAATATGTTTAAAAGGAAAAGTTTGGGAGTTCATTAAAGAAGATCTTATCGAGGCGATTGACAGCAATAATGATAAACGAGCCTTTTAAACAGCACAAAAAAGCCCTCTATACTTTTTAGCATAGAAGGCCTTTAAAAACTCAATTAACTGGTTATGGATTAAAACTAATGGCCACGTAGTAGATTGCTCCTGCTGATGGGTTACCATAAGAAGTAAAATAATATTTGTTCAATACATTAGAACCACCAAGTTTAATAACTGATTGTACTGAAGGGATTCTTAAACTCACCTGTGCATCAAGCGAGCTGTATGCAGGCACCTGACCTGAGGCGAAAGAAGAATTCCAGTAGAATTGATCTTGCCAACGGTAAGAAACATTGAAACCAAAGTTTTTAATAATTTCTTTATTACCCAATCCCAGGTTATAACGGATTTTAGGCGTATTGAAATCGTTAATGTAGTTAACCGGCAAATCTCCGATCTGGTTGTAAGAAACGTTTCCACTTACATTCCATTTGCCCACAAGGTAATCAAGACCTAAAGCTGCACCATAAGAAGTTACTTTACCTTCTGCATTAACCGGAACGCCGAATTTCACAAAACTTCCTCCAACATTCTGGTATACATCAACTGCGGTAATAAAATCTTTGTAAATGTTGTAATAACCATATGCATCAAGCAACAAATTAGGTAAAAGTAAACCTTTGTAACCCAACTCGTAAGACTGAACACTTTCGGGACGAACGCCTTTTGCATCAAAATTATATTGCTGTAATAATGCCGGATTTGGTGTTCCGGTGGTTGCTGCCGAAGCCAGGAATGCGCGGTAACTCACATCAGTATAGGGTTTGTTGGTATCTAAGTGGTATTTGCTGAATATAATTTCTGGCAAGCCTCCAATTAATCTCTGCGAACCACCTCCAACAGACAGATCAATGTACTGGTTCTGTGTAGTTGGGTTACGGTAACCTGTTTGGTAAGAAAGCCTGATGTTGTTGTTTTTAGCAACTGTAAACACTCCCGTTACCCTTGGGGTAAACCGGCCTTCAAAATTCTGACTTTTATCATAACGACCGGCAAAGGTAAATTTCACTTTATCGTTAAAGAATTTTTTACCTATTTGTCCAAATGCACCATATTCCTTAATATCGATAGACTCATTTAAATCGTTAAAAATTGTTCCTGCTGAATTTAAATCATATAAACGATAAGATGCACCTACCTGAAACTCTACCACTTTATTGAAAAGGTTGGTAAAATTATATAATCCTTCATAATGATATAAGTTAGATTTATCGTCAAATTTAGCACCGTAAATACCTTTACTCGGATCGGATGCACTGATCGTCGTATTCATAATCTCATCTTTTGCCTGCAAAAATTGTGGTGAGCCAGGAGCAAAATACGCACTACCACCACTTGAAGCAGAGTTGGCAGCCGTTCTTGCGGTAATTTGTGCTTGTGCATCAGTTTGCCCAAGTGATCTTGCCCCAACATAATTACCTACGTATTCAGGGAACCAAGCCTGAGAAATTTTAGATTTTTCGTTAATGTAACTTCCCAAAATAGAAGAAATATAAGAATCACCCGAACGTTCTTGTGTGGTATAACCACGTAACATGAAATCTTCTCCCTTTAGCTCCAATTTGTACTGACCGATATTGAAGTTACGTAATGAATAACGGTCAGATCCTGTGTAAACCGAAGTCCCTGTTCCCCAATTAGCCTGTAAAGTTGCCTGAACGGTGCTACTGATATTGTAATATAATGCACCTGAAGCTTTCAACGATTTGGTGTTATAATCTACAAGATCAGCTTCCTGATACCCATTTCTAGTGATATTCTGATTAGGAATTAAGCCAGGGGTATTAAGACCCGCATAAAAAGGCCTCATCCTTGTATTGGTTGATAGAAAATTGGTAATCTGAGACTGTGTTGGAACACCTCCTCCTGTCTGCAAGCCGTAATTCTTAATAAATTCAGCTGTTCCTGAAGCCAGCACACTTTGCGCCACATTTCTCATATTTTGGCTTAACTCATCTCCATAAGTATTGATCCCATCATAATTCGGATCGCTCCGATCCCCACTTTTTACCGTTCTTGATACTCTATCAAAGTTTGAAAAGTTGTTTCCAAACCAATCTTTGGCCTGCAAAAATGAAAAAGCAGCCTTTACCCCGAATTTATTGTTCCATGATTTTGCCATGCGCACATCCAACTGATTAAATGGCTGTACACTACTGTTATCGTCATTAACGTGGTTTACCCCTGTTTTATATTGAAAACTAGCTCCAGGATATTTAAACGGATCTTTTGAAGTCATTAACAAAGTTCCATTAATACCACCCGCACCATAAAGAGCAGATGAAGCACCTGGTAAAAGCTCTACATTATCTACATCGAGTTCCGTAATACCTACTATATTTCCTACCGAGAAATTTAATCCCGGCGCCTGGTTATCCATTCCATCGATATATTGATTAAAGCGGGTATTACCATTAGAATTAAAACCACGCGTATTAATCGACCTGAAAGTTAAACTCTGCATACTGCTTTCTACACCTTTCATATTGTTCAAAGCATCGTAAAATGAAGGTGCAGCGATTTCCCTGATGGTGGCTGCACTCATCCGCTCGATGGAAACAGGTGATTCTAAAATACGCTCCGGTGTACGCGAAGCAGAAACTACTACATCTCCTCCTAATACAACTGCAGTTTCTATTTCCAGATTAATACCTGAAGTACTTCCGGTAATCTGCTGTTCTACTGTACCATATCCTACATAAGATGCGACTAAAGTAAAGGGCACTTTTGCCGTTGTACTAAAGCTGAAACTTCCATTGGCTGTTGATGCCGTACCGCCGGATTGGCCTTTGATGGTTAAACTAACTCCCGCTAGTCCTTCTTTAGATTGCTTATCCTTTACGGTTCCGCTTACCGTAATACTCTGTGCCTGTGTTGCCATATTACCAGCAAACACAAATATTAACACATAGAAGATCTGTGTAAAAACTCTGCTCATACGCGATTTAATTTGGTTATTTGTATTATTAGTTATATAAACTTAAATTCTTTTTTTGAATTAAACAAATTATGTAAGCATAATAATTTTCAATTTAATTATAATTTTGATTGATATACAGTTTGTTGTATTTTGCAGTAAACATAAACCGTCATTTTGCCCTATCTTAGCAAAAGACTTGTTAGCTAGCCATTATGAATAAAATTAAAGCCATTTTCTGCATCGTCATTCCGATAGCATTAGGTTTTTTATTTAATACCAAATTAGGCAGTACGCCTCCATTGTTAAAATTTCTAAATCCTTTTATGGGTTTCTGGCAAAATGCAGAGAACAATCATTTTATGTTTAACCATAAAGCGAAGATTAAAGGTGCCATAGATAAAATCGAAATTGTTTTTGACGACCGCATGATTCCACATATTTTTGCACAGAACGATCACGATCTCTATCTGGCACAAGGTTATGTAACCGCCATGCACCGCCTTTGGCAAATGGATTTCCAGACCCGTTTTGCCGCGGGGAGAATTAGTGAAGTTGTGGGCGACAAAGCGATAGAGGTAGACCGGTATCAACGCCGGATGGGCATGGTTTATGGCGCAGAAAACTCATTAAAAGGCATGATGGCCGATCCCAAAGCAAAAGAAATGATCTTGGCTTATACCGAAGGGATCAATGCCTACATCAAAACACTTTCTAAAGCCAATTATCCCTTAGAATATAAAATACTCGATTTTAAACCCGAAAACTGGACACCTGTAAAATGTGCTTTATTGTTAAAACAGATGTCGGCAGTGTTAGCCATGGGTTCAGATGAATTTTACATGACCAATATCTTGAAAAAATTCGGCCCGGAAGTGACTAAAAATCTTTTTCCGGATTACCCTTTCCGCGAAGACCCGATTATACCTGTGGGCACAAAATGGGATTTCTCTCCATTACCAATCCCTAAAACGCCTGAAAGCTTCACTCAGGCTCAAACCGGCGAGGTTAAAACAACTGAAAAAGTAGAAGGTATTGGCAGTAATAACTGGGCATTATCTGGTACTAAAACTGCATCAGGATATCCCATCTTAGCAAACGATCCCCATTTAGATTTAACACTTCCGTCAATCTGGTACCAGATTCAGCTACATGCACCTGGCGTAAATACTTATGGTGTTTCTTTACCTGGTGCCCCGGGGGTAATTATTGGCTTTAACCAGAAAATAGCCTGGGGCGTAACCAATGTTGCTGCTGATGTGCTCGATTTCTATCAGATCAAATTTAAGGATTCGAGCCACAATGAGTATTGGTACAACAATAAATGGAAAGCCACAACTAAAAGATTGGAAACGATTAAAATCCGCGGCGGAAAAGATGAAATCGATACTGTTTACTACACCCATCATGGGCCGGTGGTATATTTTCAAAAACCAAAATACGGCAGGGCAGACAATGTACCTATTGGCGATGCCTTGAGGTGGATAGCGCATGATGAATCGAATGAACTCATGACTTTTTATTACCTCAACCGCGGCAAAAACTATAACGACTATCGCAAGGCTTTAACTTTTTATACAGCACCAGCTCAGAACTTCGTTTTTGCCAGTATAGATAATGATATTGCCATTACGCCAAATGGAAAATTTCCTTTAAAATGGAAAGATCAGGGTAAATTTATACTGGATGGAACAGACCCTGCGTACGATTGGCAGGGATGGATCCCAAATGCACAGAATCCAACGGTTAAAAATCCGCCACGCGGTTTTGTGAGTTCAGCCAACCAGTCTTCTACCGATACCACTTATCCATATTACATTAACTGGGAATTTGGACCATACGAGCGGGGCAAGCGTATCAACGACCGTTTATCGGCGATGAACAAAGCCACTTTAGACAGTATCCGCCTGATGCAGACCGACAACTATAGTATTGTGGCGCAAAACCTGGTGCCTGTATTATTGCCTTTACTGAGCAATGAACAGTTAAATGCCACACAAAAAGAAGCTTTGGCTTACCTGAAAAAATGGAACAAACGTTATGATGCAGATGAAATTGCAGCCAGCGTATTCGAAATATGGACCAAACGCTTATCGTACAATATCTGGGCAGATGAATTTGAAGTGAAAGGCATTCCGATGCGTTATCCCTCAAGAGACCGTACGGTAGAGATGATTTTGAAAGAACCCAATGCAACCTGGTATGATAATATCAAGACCAGCAAAAAAGAAACATTATCTGATCTGGTTAACGAAGCTTTTAAATATAGCTGCGACAGTTTGGAAAGGCGCTTTGGGCCAATAAATAAAGATTGGGACTGGGCAAATGTAAAACAGACCAATGTACCACACCTGGCCAAAATACCTGGATTCGGCTCAAAGGTTTTACAGATTGGTGGCAACAAAGGCACTATTAATGCTCTGAACGAAACCAATGGACCTTCATGGCGGATGGTAATTGAACTGGGTAAAACGCCAAAAGGGCATGGTGTTTATCCAGGCGGACAATCGGGTAATCCCGGAAGTAAATTTTATGATAATATGATCGATACCTGGGCAAATGGTAAATTGTACGATCTGTTTTATATGCAAAGTCCTGATGATAAATCGGGTACGGTTATTTCTCGTTTAAAAATTTCTAAATAGGCTAAAATGGTTTTCATTGTTATATTAATAATCTGTTTCCTTCTACAAATGATTGCCCCCTGGTGGATCATCATCGTCATATCTTTTGCCACTTGTGGCATTATCGGCAAAACAGGAAAAATAGCCTTCTGGCACTCTTTCTTTGCTATTTTCTTACTCTGGATCGGTTATGCCTTATTCAAAAGCCTGCCTAACGATAATGTACTCGCTGGCCGTGTAGCGGTGATGACGGGTATAAAACTGTGGTGGGCATTGTTATTAGTTACCGGCCTATTAAGTGGTTTAGTGGCCGGAATTAGCGGTTATTGTGGTTATCAGTTCCGGATGGCTATGCTGGCGAAAAAAACTGACGAGAAAATAGCATAATGCTTTGTACTTTTGCGTTGTGAATTTAACCGCTAACGACATATTTTCTGTAGAAGATAAAGATAGATTTAACGCCCTAGCCTTAAGTATTTTTAAGCTACAGGCACAAAATTGCAATGTTTACCGCGAATATATCTTTCACTTAGGTGTTGATGCCGATGCGGTAACCGAAATTGCACAGATACCTTTTTTACCCATCAGTTTTTTTAAAGGCCATTCTATTCTGAGTAATAGTGATCCTGTAGAGATTAGCTTTAGCAGTTCTGGCACAACGGGTATGGTGCAAAGCAGTCACCACGTAACCGATGTAAAACTATACGAACAAAGTTACCTGCAGGCTTTTACGGAGTTTTATGGAGATGTTACCGAATATTGCTTTTTAGCGCTACTTCCATCCTACCAACAACGTTCTGGTTCATCTTTGATCTACATGGTGAACGATCTGATTGAAAAAAGCAGACATCCACAAAGTGGTTACTTTTTATACAACCATGATGAATTGCTAAAAACCCTCGTGGATCTTAAATCAAAAAAACAGAAAACCGTTTTAATTGGTGTTACTTATGCCCTGCTGGATTTTATAGAACAGTTCGATATCGATTTTCCCGAACTCATTGTAATGGAAACTGGCGGAATGAAAGGGAAACGTAAAGAAATGGTCCGTGAAGAACTTCACGAGCAATTAACCAAAGGATTTGGCGTAAAAGCCATTCATAGCGAATATGGAATGACCGAGTTACTTTCTCAGGCTTATTCTTTAGGTGAAGGCATTTTCAATTGCCCCAGCTGGATGCAGGTTTTAATCCGCGACACCAACGATCCTTTAAGTTTGATAGCGAATGGCAGAACCGGGGGCATTAATGTAATTGATCTGGCTAATCTCAATTCTTGCTCATTTATTGCCACACAGGATCTGGGCAGGATCAATCCTGATCAAAGTTTTGAAGTACTGGGCCGGTTTGACAATGCCGATATCAGGGGATGTAATCTTTTGGTACAGTAATTCTTAATTTACCTTATCCGAACAACTGGCGCATAAACCCGTAGCAATTAGATTAAGGCGATCTACTTTAAAGCCTGCTGGAACTTTTAATGCCGGAATTTTAACCGTATCCAAACAGTAAATTTTGTGGCAGTTATCGCAGTTAAAATGCACATGTTCATCATGATGTTCGTGCGCACTGCAGCCATCAGAACAGATGGCATAATTGGCGGTTCCCTGTTGATCTAGAACTTTGTGGATAATCCCTTTTTCTTCAAAAGCCTGCAAAACGCGGTACAAGGTAACACGGTCTGCATCTTTTCCCATCACCTGCTCTAAATAAGGCTGTGATGTTGCAGAATCTCTCCCACTCAAAATCTCCAGCACCTGTAAACGCGGGGCTGTTCTTTTTAGTCCATTCTTTACCAAAAGTTTTTCAAAACGCGAAGTATTATCTTCCATAGCAATACAAAAATAAGCAATTAATTAATGAGTTTGGCATTTTTGATGGTTATTGGTGGCTTGTAACTCGCATCTTTTTCTTCTAATTTTAAAATTCCCTGTACGTGAATGGGTTTTTCACTATAAGGTACCGCACTTGCCATCTCGATCATAATCATTACCGGAATGCCGTTTTGCCCGCAAAAATAACATTGATTAATAGGCAAAGTGGCCAAAAGAAATGTCTGCTGTTTCTGTCCGCTTTTTACAGGAATCAGGTAACCTGTCAAATCAAATTCCCTATTATCAAAACGCCTGATCGATTCTGTAAACAGGGGCAAAAGCTCGTTCTTTTCGGTAAGTTCAAATTTCACCGAGCCGATTACATCCCAGTTTAAAGAGCGTAACTGATCTTTTGGACTATGTTTTTGCGTTTGCGCATTGGCTGTACACACCGAAAACAGAATAAAAATGGCATATAAATATCTCATTGTTTTACAGCATCTAGTAGAAAAAAGGTAGACCGGCTGTCGCCAGAATCGTTGATTATAAATTTCCCCCGAAGGGTAATGGGCTCTTCTGTCCAGTTAATGGGTTTTAAAGTCTTCACTTCTATCATCGAAGGGATATCGCCCGTGCCACAATACGGGCAGGAGGCAACAGGTACAATAGAAAACATAAACTCGCTGAAGCTATTGCCAACTTTTGTGGGAATAATATAACCCGGAAGTTCAATTACCTTATTATGGATGGCCTTTAAAGCGGGAGGAAAAACAGCCTGCCAAACCAGGGGTTTTACCTGTTTATCATATTTTAAGCCGATAAGGTTCCAAGTGGGCGTGCGCATATCGGTATGTACATTTACTTGAGCAACAGCCGTAAAAGAGATCAATATCAATAAAACCGTTATATATTTTTTCATCATAACTGTTTTGCATTTAAAAGAAAAAATTCGCTCCGGTCATCGCCCGAATCGTTAATGATAAATATCCCTTTAAGTTTGATCGGTTTTTCGGTAATGGGAATAGCCGTCATCATTTTTACCTGCACCATTGATGGAATATCGCCCGACCCACAATACGGACAGGAGGCAATGGGCACAATGGAGAACATAAATTCGCTAAATTTCGATCCTACTTTTGTGGGAATGATGTAACCGGGCAGCTCAATAACCTTATTGTTTAATGCCTTTAATGCCGGTGGAAAAACGCTTCCCCATTTCTTTGGCGCAATTTCGGCATCATACCTTAAACCGAGCAGGTTCCAGGTAGGCGTGCGCATGTCGGTATGTACCTTAACCTGCGCCGCTACTACGTGGATAACTAAACAAGAAACAACCAATAAAATCAATTTCTTCATTGCATAAACATTTGAGTTTATCTGTCTTTGCTTAAAGTTTGAGCAATATCAACTTTGTAAATCTGCATAGCAGGAATAAGCGAAGCCAAAGTACCTATAACCAGCCCAATCAAGATTAAATAGATCTCTTGTGGAACTGCGGTAAGCCCCGTTAATTTTGCCTGCGAAGATTCCTGATAGCTCCCGATTAACTCCAGGGCAGCATGCCCGATCAGTAATCCCAAACAGGCACCGATAAACGTAACCAAAACCCCTTCAAACATTACCAGGAAAAATAGTTTCGATTTTGATGCGCCCAGGCAACGCATAATAGCCAGATCGTATTTTCGCTCTTTCATCGCGTTATAAAGGCTGATAAAAATACTCAGCGCTGCGATTCCCATAATAAATATGGCAAACCATTGCAGGGTGTCAATGCCAACGCCAATGAGCGAAAACAGCCTTGCACTTTCCATCGCCGGAGAGGCAGCCTGCATGTTTGTACTCTGGTTAACCATCCGTGGGAAAAGAATAACCGACATTGGCGATTTATACTGAATCAGCAAGGCCGTAATCTGCTTATCATTAATTTCTTTGGCTTCTTTTGCAGCGGAGTGGCTATGGCCTTCAGCATGCTTCTCTTCATGCATTTTATATACACTGCCAATATTAGTGAGGATCAGATTATCGGTTATATTCCCCTGTGGTTTTAAGATCCCCTTTACCTGGTAAGCATGTTGTTTATGAACATCTCCATTACCGGTTAAACCATGTGCGCCGAAAAAAGAATCGCCAATCTTAAGCCCCGATGTTATGGCAACGGTGCTACCAAGGGTTACTTCTAAATCTTTATGCCAAAAACTACCTTTTTGGATAGATAAACCATAAAGATTGGAGAAGGTACTATCAGTACCAACAATCCGGTAACCGTTATAATTATCGCCCAACGCCAATGGAACGGCCCTTTTAACCATCGGGTTGTGCATCAATTTGTAGGCATCTTTGGCTGGGATATTTCCCGTTGGATAATCAATATGGTAAACACTGCTTAGTATCAATTGTAACGGACTTCCTTTTGCTCCTACAACCAGGTCTATATCCTTAGCATTTTTTTCCAGCTTATTATTAATCTGTGTAGAAGCCAAAAAGAGAATTGACAGGATGCCCACACCAAAGGCAACTAAAATAATATTTAAAACTGTTGTGAGTTTATTCCTGATGAGGTTTTTGCTACTGATTTTAAAAATATTCATTAGAGTAGATAGGTTTTAGTAATATGGTTTTTAACCCTCCCGTCATGCGTGGCAATAATCAGTGCAGCACCATTATCTTTAGCCTGGGCAGTCAGCATCTGAATTACCTGACTGGCATTTTCATCATCTAAGCTAGAGGTAGGTTCATCTGCAATCAACAGATCGGGCCTGTTTACCAATGCACGTGCCACCGAAACCCTTTGCAACTGTCCCTGACTTAATTCATCAGGATAATTTTCAGCCAGTTCGGCGATACCCAGATCAGTTAAAAGCGAAAGGTTTCGTTCATGATCTATTGGCAAACCAGCCATTACCGCAGCAAGTTCCAGGTTATCGAGCACATTAAGAGAACGAATAAGATGGGGCCTTTGAAAAACGATACCAATATGCCTTCCCCTGAATCTATCCTGTTCCCGTGCAGGCAAAGTATACAAATCGGTTCCGTTAATTAAAACTCCACCCTGGCTTGGCTTTAAAAGACCTGAAATAATATTAAGAAGTGTGCTTTTGCCACTTCCTGATGCACCCAGTAGAAGCCATTGTTCCATATCGGCAATTTCCCAACATGGAAATTTTAAGCGTCTCCCCTTATCATAAACATGTGCCAAAGCGTTTACCTCAATCATGATGTGCTGCTGTTTGTACTTTTTTAATAACCAGATTTTTGATGGCATAACGCCTGTAAAGTTCTATTCCATCGTTTGTACCATGTTTACAGGCCGGATTTAACATGGCTATAAACGATAACACTGTGATAAATAATATTTTGTAATTCGTTGACATAATTGACTATTGATGGCCCAATGGGCAGGATTTAAGCATTCGTAAATTAATATAATGTGCAGCAGCAATGATAAGGCCGCCGACAGGAATCAAGATTGGCTCTAATGGTTCAATGCCCGAAAAATGCCCCAATGCGATACATGCAAAGCCGGCAATAAGTACCAGAATTGGCATCATACGGCGATGTTGTTTGCGGTACGCCGAACTTAAACTCCAGATACCAACAAGCAATGAAATGGCAATCATGGTTATTTCAACCTCCTCATTGGCCAGGAAACCCAGTCCCCACATCGGTAAAACGGTAATTAAAAATGGCAATGCAGCGCAATGTATGGCACAAAGTGTTGAGGCCGTAATGCCTATCCTGTCGAGATTGATTTTGGAACTCCGTTGTTTCATTAAAAATAAATTTAGCGCACAAATATAAAAGCAATTTAGTTGCACTAAAATAATTAACGCTTCATTTGCAACATAATTGCATTATAATGATAAAGAAAATTACCAGGAAAGGATTAAGCGGTTGCAGTAGTAGTGACCAAGCCGCTTAATACGATGTTCAGAAATAAATAAGATTTTAGATTAGACGCGCGTATTAGCTTACGCAATGGCCACATCCTTTATGGATATTTGTTTACGAAGGCAATTATGAAGCCATTCACAATTGAATTACCCACATTTCATTTAGATGAATTAATGCGGAGCAGGTCATCCAAAATGTTGATGATTTAATTAAACTAACAAGATAAGATCAGACGTGAAACTATTCTATTTTGCTTCAATTCTAAAATAATCAAAGTCAACATATCCACCAGCATTTTCGGTTGCGTAATTAAACAATCCAAAACGGTACCCTATAAAATGGGGAAGCGTATACGACATTTGCAGCGGCTCCCCTATAGGTTTCCAGGTTTTGCCATCAAAGCTGTAAGAAAAATAACCTTTATCTGTTCGGTTCTCAAAATCACATCTTGCTTTGAGATAAATAGTTTGCTGTCCGGCCGGAACATCTTCACCAATTACAGTACCATTTTGGGCGCTTACGGCAACCACCGTTTTCTTTGATCCGGTGTGTTTTACCCCAACCCAACCAAATTTGCGCTGCAGCAGCATCAGTCCGGCCTGGTCTCCGGCCTTCATACCGGAGATATCAATTAACGTGGTTCCGGTTGATACCGGTCCGATGGTACGCTGGGTTAATGTATTGCGGGCCAAAAGAATATTAGTGTCCAATCTTGAAGTTGTAATCCGTAAAAATCCCGGGCGTTTAGTTAACGACAAAAATGCATGATCTGGATTATGGTTCCATTGCCATACCAGTGGAAGCGCGGGGTCGCCCTTTTTCCGGTTAAATTCATCTGATGCTACAATTCCGGGAATTAAGCCTTTGCTAACCGGAAGTTCCAATGTTTCCGGAACTTTACCGTTTATTCCCAGTACCGGCCACCCATCTTGCCAGTTAACCGGAACCAAATACGGAATGCGCCCAACGGATCCGAAATCTCTAAAAAG
Organism: Pedobacter alluvionis; assembly: GCF_003664035.1. Lineage (GTDB taxonomy): Bacteria > Bacteroidota > Bacteroidia > Sphingobacteriales > Sphingobacteriaceae > Pedobacter > Pedobacter alluvionis. The sequence continues at coordinate 514,002 of NZ_RCCK01000010.1, read as the reverse complement.
ATAAGAAAACCATTTCCCCTCTGGTGTATTAATTAAACCACCTTGTGCAACACCTTGATCTTTAAGTGCTACCTGCCCTTCATACGGCCCTGTAAGTTTGTCGGAACGATGTACAACAACCGTACGCATCCCGTTTCGTGGCCAGGTGATGTTAAAAAGATAATATTTTCCATTAATTTTAAATAGCTGGGAACCCTCCGCTGGTAATCCTGCACCCGTACCTGCCGGAAGGCTTGCGTTTTCGATGATCGTTACAGGTTGCGTATTGGGTTTTATTCCAGATAAATCTTCCTTTAACTCCACCAGGGTAATTTTTCCAGTCCCGTATACCATATAAGGTTTTCCATCATCCTCAAAAAACAGGGAATGGTCGTGCAATGAAGGTTTAAACGATGTTAGCTTCCATTGGCCTTTTTCGATATCTTTTGTACTGTAGATGTACGTTTTGCCGGTAGTGCCAGAAAAAGTGCTTACATAATAAACGCCTTTATGAAAACGAAGACTGCTTGCCCAGGATCCCCGCCCATAATCCCACTTTCCATTAGATAAAGTTAATTCATCCGTATTTCCGAGGGTATCGTAAGCGTAACTTACAATTTTCCAGTTTACCAGATCGGTTGATTTCATGATCGGTACACCTGGATTCATGTGCATTGTGGTACTGCTCATGTAATACACTTTGCCCACTCTGATCATCGAAAGATCGGGCACATCGGCAAAAATGATCGGATTTGTAGCTTTTTGCGCATTAACAGTAACTGTAGTAATTAGCACAAAAAAGAGCGATAATGTAAATAATTTAAGATTCTTCATACAGGTTAGTCAGCATTTCAATTTGCACTGCGTTTATATTCGGTATTCAAAGCTATTCAAAAATATACAGATCAATGAACTTCTTTGTTCAAATGTGTGTGACGAATGTTCTTAATTGAATCAATCCCGTTACAGAAAACAAGCGAACAAAATGTATTGGTAAAATTACCAAGACATCGTTTTCTTTAAAGGTAGCAACTCCATCAACATAGTTCAAAGATTTCTCCATTTCGCTGCGCTTCATCCGATAGCTCCTATGTTTACAATGTTTAATTTAGTAAACATAAAGTGAAAAGGATTGAGAGTAGACCGATGGCTATCGGATCGAAATGACGGCGATTTTTTAAATCTATTATTGCGTTGAAATGGTCTTCAAGTACGATACCATTGACAGACTCCAATAGAAAAGCCGTCATTGCGAGGAATGAAGCAATCTTAATGCGCGCGCTGGTAGCGATCGTTGTAAGATTGCTTCGACGGCTGAAAAAGCCTTCTCGCAATGACGATTCCTCGGGAGATTTATTTCGATTAAATTCTACTGTAATTTATATTGATTTTTTATACCATAAATTATCCCCTCACTGACATACAAATTATTTTTATTTAATTTTTAAACAGGCTCTTACGTCCGTGAGCCATCTATTTAAAGAAAGCCCATATATATTTTTAAACCTTCTCGCGTTTATCTTTTCGTTTTGCATTAATATATTCAGATGGAAGCATATTAAACTGGGCTTTAAATAGCTTAGAAAAATAGCTTGGTGTACCAAAACCAGCCATGTATGCAATTTGTGCAACGTTATAATCACTTTTCTCCAGCAACTCCACGGCCCTTTCCAGCTTTACAGACCTGATGTATTCAATTGGTGTTAACCCCGTAATTTCAAGTAGCTTATGATAAAGAGAGCCCCTGCTCATCCCCACATGCCTGCTCAGTTCCTCTACTGAAAGTTCCGGATTATTAAGTTTTTCATCAATGTATTGAACAATTTTATTCAACAATTTAACTTCGCCAGACTCAATTTCGATTTCTTTAGCCTGTACCTGCACTTGTTTTGAATATGCATTTTTAACGGAACGGTTAAACAACAATAAATTGTCAATCTTTGCATGAAGAATGTCAAAATTAAAAGGCTTGGTAAGGTAATCGTTGGCGCCCGACTTTAAGCCTTTAATCTGGTCTTCCTCTCCACTAATTGCAGTAAGCAAAATAACCGGAATATGGCTTGTTCTTTTATCTGCTTTTATTTTCTGACTAAGCTCAATGCCATTCATTTCGGGCATGCTAACATCAGTAACCACCAACTGAGGGTGTCCCGAAAGTGTTTTTTGCCAACCCTCTTTTCCATTTGCCGCCTCTATAATCTGATAAAAAGGCTGTAAGCTATCTTTCAGGTAAAATCTAAATTCCTCATTATCTTCTACCAGCAGGATCGTAGCCATCTTACTCTCGGCAGTTACCGATTCTCCAAAAGTTTCATCCGTTTCTTCGTCTGTTAGACTGTCAACGGAATCGTCAATTTCCTGATTATGATCTTCTTTCACCACGTCAACCGGCAGCGAAACCAAAAATGTAGTGCCTTTTCCAGGTTCGCTTTCTACAGTAATCTGTCCGCCATGCAGTTCTACAAACTCTTTTACAATCGATAATCCAATTCCACTTCCCTGATTTAAAATAGCGGCTTCATTGTTATCCATAAAAAAACGATCAAATACCCTGTCTTTACTTTGATGTGCAATACCTATCCCGGTATCTGAAACTGCAATGCAAAATAGAGGTTTTACCTGATCGCCGATGGCCCTGATGGACATGTCAAGACATACTTCACCACCTTCTTTTGTAAATTTAAATGCGTTAGAAAGCAGGTTAAATATAATCCTTTCCATTTTATCCTGATCAAATTGCGTTTTCAGGCTTTTGATATCGCTGTTAATGCGAAGTGAAATTTTCTTGCGTTCGGAAAGATCCTGGAATGATTCTGCGGCTTCACTGATAAAAGTAATGAGATCGGCCTCATGCAGGTTTAATTTCAGTTCCTGTTCTTCCATCTTTCTAAAATCGAGCAGTTGATTTACCAGATTTAACAGTCTTCGGGCATTTCTACGGATCATCTTTACCTGGCCAGCTACGGAAGACTCTTGTTTAACGGCAAGCAACTTGTCAACAGGTGCTAAAATCAACGAAATTGGTGTTCTAAACTCATGACTTAGGTTGGTGAGGAATTTGATCTTTTGTGTATCCAACGCATGGGCACGTTCGGCATCTTTTCGTTGCTGCAGTATTCTTTCTTCTGCATTTATTTGAGCTTGCTCTATGGCGAGCTGTTTTTTGATGCGCTGAATTCCTCTTCTGCGAATGGCAAATAGAATTGTACCCGTTAAAACTACATAAAAAATATAAGCGTAAGTGGTCCTCCATATCGGTGGCTGTATATGAACAGAAATTGATGTGATTTTATTACTCCAAACGCCATCGTTGTTACTTGCCCTTACTTGAAAAACATAATCTCCGGGATCCAGGTTCGTGTAATATGCGGTCTTCTCTTTACCAACCTCGTTCCAATCCTCATCCAGGCCAACCAGGCGATAGGAATAGTGGTTTTGCTGCGGTGCTGTGTAATTAAGTGCTACATAACTAATTGAAAAATTTTGTCCATAACTTAATTTAATGTCTTTTGCGAAACCTATTTGCTCTTGAATAGGTGACTTTTCGCCAGGGAGCACAACGGTATTTGAGACCTTTAGTTCGGTAAGCAGCACGTTTGGAACCACAGTATTGGTAGGCAATTGGAGTGGATTAAAATAGTTGAAACCGTCTTGCCCTCCAAAATAAAGCTCACCATCTGAAGTGCTGATTCCGGAACCCAATATGAAAGGACTATCTTGTACACCATTGGGATGTCCGAAGTTTTTTATTTTTTTTGTTTCAGGATTAAGGCAACTGATGCCGTTATCGTTGCTGAGCCAGATCAATCCGTCTTTGCCTTCCAATATTTTGTAAACAATAGCGTTAGACAATCCGTTTGTTTCGTTAAAATTGGTGAATTTTCCAGTATGGCGGTTGAAGAGATCGAGCCCCGCACCATCAGTTCCGGCCCAGATATTTCCTTTACTATCGCATAACAAGCTTAACACCACATCATTGGAAAGTCCGCTATTTGCTTTTCGATATACTTTATATTTCCCATTACTACGCTGAAATACAGCTATTCCAGTTCCGCTGGATGATATCCACATATCGCCATAATGATCTTCTACAATGGCCCGTATAAAACCATTGCCAGGGAGCAGCATAGGTGGGAGGGATTGAGTGCCATATTGCGTAAATGAATTCGTCTTATAATCAAATACATTAACACCAGTTCCGTTTGTACCAATCCATATTAAACCTTTACTATCTTCTTTAATAGCGAAAATTTCATTCTGGCTAAGATCAGTTGATGATGGCCCTGCCAGGTATTGCTTGTAGGTTTTGGTTTTAGAATTATAGGCAAATAAACCATGTTGGTACGTCCCTACCCAAAGCGTGCCCCTGGAATCAAGCATTAAGGTAAGTATAGCCAATGGATTCCGGGAAAAATCAATCTTGCTCTTCATGTCGATATGCTCGAACACGCCTTGATCACGATCGAAAAAGTGTAATCCTCCTCCATCCGTACCTACAAATATTTTTCGTTTCGAGAATTCGGCAAAGGAAGTAACAATAGGTGATGAAAGTCCTTTGGGATCAAAAGGGCTGCTATGCTTTAGGTTAAACAGTGCTAAATTTGGATCTAACTTATTAACGCCACCTTGATAGGTACCCAGCCAGATAATGCCATTATTAGCCATACAGATACTTCTAACCGACTTATGGCTAAGGCCAAAGGATTCGCGTTTGTTGGGACGAATATTAGAAAAAACCTCAGTGGCAGTGTCGAAAATAGTCACTCCGTTTTCGGTTCCCAGCCATAATTTACCTCCCTTTTCTAATCTGGCAGCATAAATAATGTCGTCAGAAAATAGCCTGTCATCCGATTGCAAAAAGGATTTGAAATGCTTTTCATCATCCAGCAACATATTAAGGCCATTGTTGGTGCCAAAAAATATCCGCCCTTTTTCATCCTTCACAATCGCTTTGATGAAGTTATCGGTGAGGCTTGAAAGATCATTGGGATGATGGACAAATTTCTCGGTGGCACCGCTGGTTAGATTGAGCGCCAAAAGCCCAACATTGGTACCAATCCATAACTTGTTGTCGTTAGCCTGAAGAAAAGAAAGCACACTGGAGCCATTGCCCATTAAGGTATTTATTCCGACGTTTTTTACCTTTAAGGTTTTCGAATTGATCACCCGGTATCCACCAAAGGTACCCACCCATATATTTCCACTTTTATCTTCGTAGAGTGTTAATACATTGAATGGAGCATTACGATTCGGGATCCCCTCCCCCACAAATGATTTAAATGTATTTTGCTTAGCATCGTAATAAGCCAGGCCACCCCCGTTTGTACCTACCCAAAGCCTTCCTCTCCGGTCTTCTAAAAGTGCTGAGATATTGTTAGACGGAATGCTTGAGCTATCGCCGCTTTTGGTGGTATAAACGGTAAAATTGGTGCCATCGAACTTATTTAGTCCATCGCTGGTGCCAAACCACACAAGGCCATTATGATCTTGAAGTATCGTATTTACAGTATTTGAAGAAAGACCATTTTTAGTATTAAGGGTAATAAAATTGGGATTATTTTGTCCTCTTGCAATAGTGGAGCTCAATAAAAATACCACTAAAATTGACATTGCGCCTATAATCAATACTCGTTTTAACATCATAATAATAGATTCACGCTTTAGCGATCTGGATTGTGATTGTATTTGTGCAGGACTGCTTAATTGACATTTGGTATGCTATAGCGGAAGATAAGTTTACGATCGCACTGATGAAATCTGCGAAATAGGGCAATATATAATTTCCGACAAAATATGGGTGCTTACAACCCTCCGTTTGGTTTTACTACAGCAATACATCATTAAAGCATTAATATTTGGTTACCTTATTTTAGAAGTGATACTCATGTAAAGCAATACCTGAATAATTTCTAACCGAATATATCACTTACTTTTGAAAAAAACAATCGATTGCATTACTATGTTGTTTTTTTTAATCAGGAGTATTAAAAAGGCAAGGGGGAAATGAGGTGATAATTTATAGTAACGGGAGCGATGGCCTAATTTTCCAAAAAAAAAGCCAGAAACAACATTAACCGAAGTTTCTGGCTTTAAGGGCGCAATTTTTATTTACTCTCAAGCCTTCGGCTGTGCCGACATAGGCCGGTTTTCGTACAAAATCTTCTCTCCACAAGCCAGTATAATGCGCTTGCATTTGGGCAAGTGCTGGCATTCATATCTACAAATGACCGAGCGCACTCATGGGTTAAAGTATGGAAGCCGAAAAGCCTGCCGGGGTCGAGGTTGATACTGTAAATTCCTTTTTCCCAATGAAATAAATTTAATGCGCAAACACAAAAGCAATTTAGTTGCATTTAAAATAATGCAATTGTATATTTGCAACACAATTGCATTAAAATGATAAAGAAATTACCGGTAACCGTATTAAGCGGTTTTTTAGGCAGTGGCAAGACCACCCTGCTCAACGCGATATTAAAGAATAAGCAAGATTTAAAAGTGGCGGTTATTGTAAACGACATGAGCGAGGTAAACATCGATGCTGCTACAGTCAAAAATCAACACAGTTTATCTAAAACTGATGAAAAACTGGTAGAGATGAGCAATGGGTGCATCTGTTGTACTTTGCGTGAAGATCTGATGATTGAGGTGGAAAAACTGGCGAAAGAAAACCGATTCGACTACCTGCTGATTGAAAGTACCGGCATATCTGAACCCATCCCTGTTGCACAAACATTTTCTTTTATAGATGAAGCCTCTGGTATTGATCTGAGCAGATTTAGCCAGCTAGATACAATGGTGACTGTTGTTGATGCATACAATTTTTATAAAGATTTTGGCTCAGCAGATAAGCTTGCAGACCGTAATATGGTTGATGACCTGGCGGATAAACGTACTATTGTAAATCTACTTACCGACCAGATCGAATTTGCCAATGTTATTTTATTGAACAAAACTGACCTGGTAAGTGATACCGACCTTAAAGTACTTAAGGCGTTAATTGCAAAACTTAACCCTACAGCTAAAATTTATCAGACACTCTTTGGAGAAATAAATCCAGCCTTAATCTTAAATACCGGTTTATTCGATTTTGAGTTGGCATCAGATGGCGCCGGATGGAAAAAAGAACTGGAAGAAATCCATCAACCCGAAACTGAAGAATATGGGATAAGTTCGACCGTATTCCGCTCTAAAAAACCTTTTCACCCTGAAAGATTATGGCATTTCATTAATAAAGAATTTCCACAGAACATTATCCGTTCGAAAGGTATTTTCTATTTGGCTGCCTTGCCCGAACAGGCTATTAATTTCTCGCAAGCGGGCGGTTCTTTACGCATCGATCCGGCAGGGGTTTGGTGGGCAAGCATGCAACAGCATGAACGTGAACAATACCAGGACTACCAGGAGAACAGAATTGAAATTGATGCAGATTGGGATAATGATTTTGGAGACCGTAAAAATGAGCTTGTGTTTATTGGCCAGGAAATGAACAACGATGAGTTAAAAAAATCGCTTGAATATTGCCTGTTAACTGATACAGAAGTAAAGGATTACAAAACAAAAAATAGCTTTAAAAACCCTTTTGAGCATATTTTATCTTAAAAATAAAACAATATTCGATGGAATAAACAATGGAAGTTGTTCTATGATATTCTTAGATGGCTTGTTTTACAGACCGATAGGCCATTAAAACGAATATTTACCTTACTGAATAAGGCAGCATCATCTGCAAAAGCGCCCAAATACCGTCTGTTAACTGATACAGAAGAAAAACTATTTAAATTAACCAGCTTAAGAATGAATTTGGGTATATTTCGCTATAATACTGAGAAATAGTCGATGAAGTTAACAAAATGGTAGTTTTTAGGTAATACTCTTAGGTTTTATTTTGCATAAATTTGCCGCACCAACCAATACTTATTATGGAATCCTCAGGAAAATTAACTTCAGTTAAAATCCACGTGCATTGCCCGAAGTGTAAAAACTTCGAAACCTACAGAGTACCAAGAGGGTTTATCTTTAAAATAATTATGCCTTGGATTTCAGTTAAGAGATACAAATGTTATAAGTGTTTTAATAAGTTTTACGTATTTAAGTAATCTAAAATTATCATCTCATTTAAGCTGCTCCAGGTAGCTTTTTTCTCAAGACAAAGTTATATTTAAAGCAAATCCTGGAATTGACCTTTAATTAATCAAGATCGACTTTATTTATAACTCAAAAATATTGAAGTTTATACGCTGCCGATCGATTGATCGAAAGTCTTAAGATTAAAGAAAAATTCCTAAAAACCAATTCATCTCAAATTTATTAGAACAACGCCAATCAATTTCCTTCTGGCGGGTTAACTGCATTAAAGATTTCGTTTATTTTTGATGAACATTGTTCCAACCGTTATCAAAGCTAATCATATTAGCAGACTGCTTTATAATCTCATAGTCCGGTTCTCTTAATGCTTGACTGATATGCTTAACAGGAGCTCTTGCGGGAGATCAACTTCCTGTTCAATTTTAAATTCGAGCCCAATGAACAGATCTTTTATGATCAGTTTCATTGGGCTTAATCATATTATTCAGCGATTAAAAGGAAATAGTTTTTCTTTCCTTTTTGTACGACGATAAATTTATCGTTTATCAAATGATCTGCAGTAAAGATCTGAGCCATTTCAGCTACCTTTTCTTTGTTTACAGAAACTCCCCCTCCCTGAATGGTTTTTTTGGCTTCTCCTTTTGACGGAAATATAGCTGATTTTTCGGCAAGTAAGCTTGCTGCATCAATTCCAGCCCCAAGTTCTTCAATTAAGATTTTATATTGTGGTATACCATCAAATATATCCAACACTTCTTTATCAGATAAACCCTTTAAAAACTCCAATGAACCATTTCCGAATAAAAACTCAGATGTTTTAATAGCTGTTTCTAAAGCTTCCACCGAATGGGTTTTTATGGTGATATCTTCAGCCAAAGCTTTTTGAAGGATACGCAAATGCGGAGCGGCATCATGTTCTTTTTCTAAGGCTTCTATTTCTTCCTTGTTTTTTAATGTAAAAATGCGGATCCATTTTTTCACATCATCATCTGATGCATTTAACCAGAACTGGTAGAATTTATATGGAGAAGTCTTTTCCGGATCCAGCCAAACTGCACCACTTTCGGTTTTACCGAATTTGGTTCCGTCTGCCTTTTTAATCAACTGTGTAGTAATGGCATAAGCTGTACCAGCGTCTTTTCTTCTGATCAGCTCTGTGCCGGTAACAATATTGCCCCATTGATCAGATCCTCCCATTTGCACCAGACAGTTTTCGTTTTTCCATAAATGATAGAAATCGTAACCCTGAATTAATTGGTAGCAGAACTCGGTAAAAGATAGACCAGAATCGCCCTCCAAACGCCTTTTAACGCTATCTTTGGCCATCATATAGTTCACGGTAATATGTTTACCTACATCTCTGATGAAAGTGAAAAGGTTCATATCTTTAAACCAATCGGCATTGTTAACCATTACCGCCCCATTTCCACCTTCTTCAAATTTCAAGAATTTAGCCAATTGCTTTTTCATCCCTTTCAGATTGTGCTCAATCATTTCAGGCGTCTGAAGGTTACGTTCATCAGATTTCCCTGAAGGATCGCCCACCATACCTGTAGCACCACCAACCAAAGCAAACGGCTTGTGACCGGCATTTTGAAAATGAATCAGGGTCATGATCTGTGTTAAGTGACCAACGTGTAACGAATCTGCAGTAGGATCAAAACCGATATAACCAGAAGTCATACCCTCGTTTAACTTTTCTTCAGTATTCGGCATAATATCATGTAGCATGCCACGCCATCTTAACTCTTCAACAAAATTCGTCATTGTACAAACACTTTAATAATGTGCGTGCAAAGATAAAATTTTAGCTTAGTTTAAAGCAAATTAGTTGGTTTTGTAAATGAGTTATCATAATTGAACTCTGCCTTTACAACCATACAAGAAAACATTACCTTGCAAGATGAACTTTTTATCCCATTATTATTTCGACCGGACAAGTAATGATGCCAATGTGGTAATGGGAACTGTTTTGCCAGATCTGATTAAAAATGCAGCTAAAGAAGCAAATTTATATCCCCAGAAGAATGAATTCCTGTTTAAAGGGAACCCTAATGAAGAAAGCCTGCTAATTGGCTGGAAAAGGCATTTAGCTGTTGATCTGCTTTTTCATTCTTCTAATTTCTTCCTTGAGAAAACCACCGAACTTAAGCAACTCATTAAGCCCATTGTAGAAAATACTGCTGTCCGTCCTTCGTTTCTTGCCCATATTGGCTTAGAACTTTTATTGGATCATCTATTAGTGGAGCACAACCTGGTTCAGGTGAACCATTTTTACGATAAACTTGATGCCGTAAAAAAAGAATCTTTAAGCGATTTCCTTGAGCACTGCAAGCTTAAAAATCCTGAAATATTTTTCGATTTTTTAGCGAAATTCATTAGCAGTAAATACCTGTTGAGTTACCAAAAACTCGAAAACATCAGTTATGCCCTTAACAGGATCTGTATGCGTTTGTGGCCAGAAACATTGAGTGAGAAACAACTTCAGCAGCTGACTTTTCAGCTGGGCCTTTTCAAGGCGGTTTTGGAAAAAGACTATATGGATATTTTTAAAGAAATTGAAGGAAAAATAGACTTGTAAGAGAAATCGTCATCTCCTGAAACGCAGTGGAATGGAGAGATCTAAAAAAGTCGTCATTGCGAGGAGGAACGACGACGCAATCTTACGACGATCGCTATAACTCACGGTAGGAGATTGCTTCGTCGGCTGAAAAAGCCTTCTCGCAATGACGATTTCACGCTAACATCTTAAAAAAGATTAAATAGAGCAGCTTTTTTTGTTTTCCACACCATAAAACCCTTTCCTCCTTTTTCTATATTTGTCTTATGTCGCTAACTGCAATAAAAGAAGAAATGGATGCCCTGGTGGCCGAATTAAACCAGCACAATTATAACTATTACGTGCTGGCTATGCCTACCATTGGCGATTATGAATTTGATAAAAAATTAAAACATCTTGCCGGACTCGAAAAAGCAAATCCTGATTTTGCCGATCCGAATTCGCCTACACAGCGTGTTGGTGGCGATATCACCAAAAATTTTATTACGGTAAATCATAAATACCCGATGTTATCACTGGGGAATACCTATAACGAACAGGATCTCCGGGATTTTGATGAACGCATCCGTAAAGCAATTGGCGATAATTTTCAATATGTATGTGAGTTGAAATTTGACGGCCTGTCTATCAGTCTTACTTACGAAAACGGCAAACTTTTACGTGCGGTTACCCGTGGTGATGGCACCAAAGGTGATGATGTAACCAATAATGTAAAAACCATTCATACCATCCCACATCAAATCAAATCAACTTCCGCACCTGAACATTTCGAAATCCGTGGCGAGATCTTTATGCACAAGGCGGCTTTTTTACGCTTAAATGCAGCACGGGAGGAGCTGGGAGAAATCCCTTACGCAAACCCCCGTAACTTTGCATCAGGCACCATAAAAATGCAAGACAGCAAGGAAGTGGCCAAACGGCCCTTGGATGGTTTTATTTATTTCCTATATACAGATAAAAATGAATTTAAAACCCATTGGGAAAGTTTAAATGCTGTAAAAGACTGGGGTTTTCATGTTTGCGAACACAACAAACTTGTTTCTAATATCGATGCAGTTCTGGAATTTATTCACCATTGGGAAAACGAACGTTTTAAACTAAGTTACGATATTGATGGTATTGTAATTAAGGTAAATAGTTATGCGCAACAACAGGAATTGGGATTTACCTCTAAATCTCCGCGTTGGGCCATATCCTACAAATATAAAGCTGCCGAGGTTGAAACTGTTTTAGAAAAGGTAACCTATCAGGTAGGTAGAACCGGAGCAGTTACGCCAGTTGCCAATTTAAAGCCTGTTTTACTGGCTGGCACAACGGTTAAACGCGCTACACTACATAACGCAAACGAAATAGAGCGTTTAGATTTACACGAAGGCGATACTGTGTATGTAGAAAAAGGTGGTGAAATCATTCCAAAAATTATTAAGGTAAATTTAGATAAGCGCTTACCTGATGCTAAAAAGGTTCATTATTTACACAACTGCCCCGAATGTGGAACAGAATTAATCAGGAGAGAAGGAGAAGCAGTTCATTATTGCCTTAACGATGAAGGTTGTCCTCCACAGATAGTGGGAAAAATCCAGCATTTTATTTCCCGCAAGGCCATGAATATAGACGGACTTGGAGATGAAACCATCGAAACCTTTTACAAACGGGACTTAGTAAACCACATTAGTGATTTATATACCTTATACGAGAAATCAGATGAACTTAAAACTCTCGATCGTTTCGGCGAACGTTCTATTGAAAACATGCTTGCAGGCATTGAAAAATCGAAAGAAATGCCTTTCGAAAAAGTCCTTTTTGGCTTGGGCATCCGTTATGTTGGCGAAACAGTAGCAAAGAAACTGGCCGCCGGAATTAAGAATATATATAATTTGGCAAAGGCAACTGTAGAGGATTTAATTGCTATTGATGAAATTGGACAGCGAATAGCAGAGAGTATTGTTGAGTATTTTGGAAAATCTGAGCATTTACAGCAGGTAGAATTATTAAAATTAGCAGGATTACAGTTTGAAATTGAAGAAAAAGTAATAACGCTGGACAGTGATAGGCTTATTGGAAAAACATTCGTAATTTCGGGCGTTTTTGAAAACTTTAGCCGCGATGAGCTAAAAGATATGATTGAGGCCAACGGAGGCAAGATGCTGAGCGGCATTTCGGGCAAATTGAACTATCTGGTAGCGGGCGACAATATGGGGCCATCAAAACTGGAAAAAGCGAATAAGCTAAACGTCCCAATCATCACTGATGCCGAACTTTTAGAAATGATAAAATAAAATGAGAGAGTGATTGAATTAGTGGATGATAGAATGTACAAAGCATTCATTCAATCTCTCATTCAAAATTCAATAATTATAAATTAAAAATGAACAAATTTCAGGGTACTGGTGTAGCCTTAGTTACACCTTTCAACACAGATGGATCAGTTGATTATAACGGCTTAAAAAACCTGATTAATTACCTGGTAGATGGAGGGATTGATTACCTCGTTTCTTTAGGTACAACCGGCGAAACCGCTACAATGACTAAGGACGAGAAGAAGAAGGTGTGGGCCTATACTGCTGAAATTAACAATAACAGATTACCTTTAGTTGCCGGAATAGGTGGCAATAACACGTTCTCTGTGGCTGAAGACATTAAATCTTTCGATGCTGCAGGTTATAGTGCAATTTTATCTGTTAGTCCTTATTACAACAAACCTACTCAGGAAGGAATTTATCAACACTATAAATATTTAGCTGAAATTTCTCCTTTAGATTTGATTTTATACAACGTACCCGGTCGTACAGGAAGTAATATGAGTCCTGAAACTACCTGCAGGCTGGCTCATGATTTTAAAAACATTATTGCGACCAAAGAAGCATCAGGAAGTTTCGATCAGTTTAACCAGATTATGAGAGATAAACCTGCAGATTTTCTTTTAATCTCAGGAGATGATCCGGTTACTTTGCCGATGATTGCTTTGGGTGCCGCGGGCATTATTTCAGTAATCGGAAATGCTTTACCGAAGCAATTTTCTGATATGGTAAAACTTTGTTTAGCTGGCGATTATAAAGCGGCCTTGCCTGCTCATTTAGGCTTAGTAGAATTCACTCGCCTGGCATTTGCAGAAGGTAATCCGGCTGGGATTAAAGCTGCATTAAAACATTTAGGTATTTGTGGCGATACCGTAAGGCTGCCATTGGTTAAAGCATCTGCACCTTTAGAAAAATCAATAATTGCAGAAATAGAAAAACTAAGTGAGATAGCTTAAACTGCTTATAATAATATTTCCCAAAAATGTAAAACAGATTGTTTGATTTTGCAGAAAAAATGCAAATGAAGACAATCTGTTTTTTGTGTTTAATAAAAAAATATAAAAACAAAACAACTGACAATCAACACCTTAAAACAAAGCTCAAAAACTATAATGCTACAAAAGTTTTAGAAATATTAAAGGCATCATTATTGAATTGGCTTCGATACACACAAATTAAACACACAATGAAAAAATTAATTTTAATTGGCCTGGCACTGGTTATGCTGAGCTGTAGGGCCTTTGTAGGCTTCGAACCTACTTTTACGATGGGCATGTCAGAATCTGATTTCAAAAAGAAAAACAAGCCGGAATTGGTCGCTGCGAATGAAGAAGATGGAACCAGAATTTATAGTACATACTACGCCAGCACGAATTACAAATTTTTCTTTTTTCGAAATGAAAAACTTGTGAGGTTTGAGAAAGGAATTTATGCAGATGATTATAAGTCATTCAGATACTAAAAATAACAAAAGGCCTTTGAAATTATTTTAAAAGGCCTTTTGTTTATCATGCAATTAATTTATTTCTTCTTTCCAGTAACAGGTTATCCTGCCAAACACCTTTTGCTTTACCTATTTTTTCCCGGTATCCTACTACCCTGAATCCAGCTTTTTCATGAATTTTTAAGGAGGCCGAATTCTGCAGGAAGATTCCTGCCTGAAGCATCCATATTCCTGTTTTTTCACTTTCGGTAATTAGGGTGTTTAATAAAGAAGAACCCAGGCCCTGCCCCTTGTAACCCTGTTTAACGTAAACTTCAATCTCTCCAACACCACCAGCGTCATAATTGGCCATTACCGGCAAAAGTGCACACCACCCAACAATTTCCCGGCCCTGCAAGATCACAAATCTGCAGGTTTTAAGGTGTGATGAATCCCAGTCCTTCCATGAAATGTCTGGGGTTCTAAAACTTGCGGTACCCGTGTCGATTCCTTCCTGATAAATGGTACTTACCTCACTCCAATCTGTATCACGCATCTTTCTTATCATAGTTAATCAGTTTTGGCAAAATTCAGTAAAAGCTATATATAAAATTGCTAGTCAAACTAAATTAGCCAATCAGGCTTATTCTGGCGAAGATAACAGGATCAAGTTTGTCCAGTATTATAAATCAATACAATAAGCCAGCTAAAAGTAACCTCAAGGGGCATATCGGTAACAAAAACGTTAAGCTAAAGTCTTTTCCCCCCAGTGTTTTTTGAATAGTCGAGAGGACTCATTCCAACTATTTTTTTAAAAGAATTATAGAAGGCACTTCTGGATGAAAAACCAGCACTATAAGCCAGGGCCTCAAGTGTGAAATTTTGCATAATCTCAGGATTACGGATACTCTCCTTTATCCAGTTTACCCGATACTGATTAATATAATCAATAAAGCTTTTGTTGAAATAGCTGTTTAACACAATAGAAAGCTTGTGACTGCTTATACCGATCTTTTGAGCGAGAGAATGGAGCCTGATATCCTTTTGCCTGAACAGCTGATGGTCGCTAACATAACTTTCCAATTTTCGCCCAAATTCTGCAAGGTCAACATTGCCTTCATTGGCTTTAGAAGAATTTTTCTGAATGGATAGTAGTGTTGAAGTTTTAACATTCAACAATGAAGCTACCAGATCCAAGGGCAGCCGGTCCAGATAGCCTGGATTCGTTTTTGCAAAGTACAGGTATCTTTCCATTGCATTTCCAACACGGATAATGTGTGCCCTTTGTTGTGCAGCTTTATAATATTTCCCTAAAACAACCCTAACGATATAATTAAGCTCGAAATGGTATGCAAAAAGACGGTTGAGTTCACTATTGTGGATGGCCAGCAGATCTGTATCTTCAACAGCGACTACATATTCCTGAGAATAATCAGATCCGTGAAGCCCGGAAATAGAACTTACAAAATCATTTTCAATTGAAATATAGGTGGTTATTTTTTGTTTATTATGAGTGGTACACCCCATTAGAGCACCTTTAACTATAAAGTATATATATTCGCATACTTCGTTCTCATTGAAGAGTATCTGATCTTTTTTAATCCTGAGCTTTAAAAGATGTTTGTCAAATTCTTCTTTCAATTTAGGATCTACTGCATGTATGCTACGGAGCACATTCAATATATAACTTACATCCTTACTTTCTGCCTTATTGTATTGCAAATGTTTTGACACCTTATCCTGCTAATAATGTTTTCAATCCTACCAGATGACCGCTCACTTAAGTAAATTAATTACTTTGCCTTAAATCTTATGACGTGTCATAACATCAAAATTCCGCAAATGTTATCTCTAAAAGACGACCTGGAGCAAATAATAAGAAAGCTAAAAAACTTATTTTACAAAGGTTAATTTGTATTATAAATTTTACATTAACAGCAATATATATATTTACAAAAAATTAACATTGGTTAAAAAAAAGAGCCTCAGAAAAATTCTGAGGCTCTTAACAATAATATTTTTTGTTTAAGCTTTATTTTTGGTTTCCTGAACTTCTAAACGGATAGCTTGGGCTAAGTTTTTCAAATCCTGCATACCTTTACGTATACGGGTGCCGGCTGCGCTGTTGCCTTTGTTATAAAATTTGTCTGCATCAGCTTCTAAAGCTGCCACTAAACTTTTTACTTCTTCGAATTTTTTCATTTTTAATTACTCCTATGGTTCTAAGGTTTTTAGTTTTAATTATCTAATTTAAAGGGTTTAACGAAATAAAAAAATTTTTAGAATAATAAAAAACAGCCTTCTAAAACGTTTTTTTCCACATGTTATGGCTTTATAAACATATTACGCGATATCGGAAAGACAAAATCCTGATATACAGTATTTTAAAAAAATAACTTATACAAAAAAGCCCTTCAAACATGTTTAAAGGGCTCTGTATAATTTTGATTGATCTTAAACAGTAGCGAAAAGATTTTCTTTATAATACCCGTTCTCTAATTTTTCAGCAACTTCGCTAAAAGCATCTAAAGTACGTTGTACGTCTTCCAGCGTGTGAACTGCAGTAGGAATTAAACGAAGTTCGATCATTCCCTTTGGAATTACCGGATAAACTACGATTGAGCAGAAGATGCTATAATTCTCGCGTAAATCGTAAGTAATTGCAGTCGCATCAGAAAGTTCACCTTTCAAGAAAACCGGAGTAACTACTGAATCGGTAACACCTAAATCGAATCCGCGTTCGCGCAATCCTTTTTGAAGGGTCATTGCAATTTCCCAAAGTTTATCTTTTAATTCAGGTTTGCTTTTAAGCAATTCTAAGCGCTTTAATAAACCAATTACCATTGGCATAGGTAATGCTTTAGCAAAAGTCTGAGAACGCATATTATACCTTAAGAAATTGGTAATTTGTTCTGTTGAAGCAACGAATGCACCAATACCTGCCATTGATTTGGCGAATGTTCCAAAGTAAACGTCAATTCCTTCAATACAGTCCTGTGCTTCATGTGTACCGGCCCCGGTTTTACCCATGGTACCAAAACCATGCGCATCATCAACCAGTATACGGAAATTGAAATCTTTTTTAAGATCAACGATTTCCTTTAATTTGCCCTGAGCACCACTCATTCCGAAAACACCTTCTGTAATTAAAAGAATCCCACCACCAGTTTCTTCAACAAGTTTGGTGGCACGCTCCAATTGCTTACGGGCACTTTCGATATCATTATGTTTGTAAACAAAACGTTTACCCATATGCAAACGTAATCCATCTACAATACAGGCATGCGATTCTGCATCATATACCACCACATCGTTTCTGTCAACCAAAGTATCGATAATGGATACCATGCCCTGATAACCATAGTTTAATAGAAATGCATCGGGTTTACCTACAAATTCTGCAAGTTCCTGCTCCAGCTGTTCGTGATAGTTTGAGTTACCACTCATCATGCGGGCTCCCATAGGGTAAGCCATACCAAATTTTGCAGCTGCTTCTTCATCTGCTTTTCTAACTTCCGGGTGATTGGCTAAACCTAAGTAGTTGTTTAAACTCCAAACCAAATGCTCTTTTCCACGAAATTGCATATGAGGTGCAATTTCTCCCTCTAATTTTGGAAATGAGAAATACCCATGAGACCATTTCTGGTGTTGGCCAAGCGGCCCCATGTGCTTTGCTATCTTATCAAATATATCCAATGTATTATGTATTTTTTATAATGAAATTTTGCGAATTTACGCTTTATTCGTCTTAAAATCAACCTAATGATCTTTCAGGCTCCGATTAAGGTTTTTAGTACTCCAATTTTATGCCAAAAAAGCCCCGATTTTACAACGGGGCTCTATAATTATATTTGGTTTGCTTTAATCAACGTTATCGTGCAGAAAAGAATTGTTAGGTCTGATCTCTGTACCACCGTCCTGGTCGTTACTTAAAGTAAACCTGCTCACCTGCGATTCAGATGAATGCTGAACTTGTTGCAACTGCATTTGCTTGCGTTTGTAAGCAGGTTCGTTTTCCAATTCCTGTAAACCATTGGTTGTACGCAATTTCATGCTCAAATCTTTTAAACGTAAAATGCGTTCTTTAGATTTTTTCAATTGCTCTTCCATTGATTCGTCACTTTTGTCATCATCCAATCCAACAACCGGCATTTCGATTTCTGGCTCAGGTTGTGGCATAGGTACCGACTGGGCTACTGGCGTTTCGAATACATAGTTGGTTTCTGCTAATTTAACTTCAAATTCAAATCCGGTTTCTTTGGCTTCTTCAACCTGAGATTCTTCTTCAATTAAAGTATGGCGAACCACATTATTTTCCGGCTCCTGAAATTTTTGAGGTTCCGGCTTATTAAACATACCACCGAAAAGATCTGCCTGCGAAACTTCTTCCTTCGTTTTTAAAACAGGCTCATAAGATGGCGTTTTAGGTTGAATGAAAGAGTTTACTGGTTCAACGGGACGAACTAGCGGCGCTTCTTCTGGTGTTAAAAGTGATATTTTCTTTTTATTTTTTTCTTCGTGTACGCGCTCTTCAGAGGTTTGGAAACCTGTTGCAATAATGGTTACAGAAAGTTTATCGCTTAAAGATTCGTCGGTACAGTTACCCCATATTAAGTCTGCTGATAAACCAGCTTTCTCCTGAATATAGTCGGTAATGATCGAAACCTCATCCATGGTTACCTCACGCAAACCAGAGCTGATGTTCAATAAAATATAACGGGCACCTTCGATTTCGTTATCTTTTAAAAGCGGGGAAGCCAAAGCACCTTCAACTGCCTGTAAGGCACGGTCTTCGCCCTCAGCGGCAAAGCTACCCATAATGGCTACGCCACTATCTTTCATTACGGTACGCACATCCTTAAAATCCACGTTGATATAACCGGGAACTGTAATGATTTCTGCGATACCCTTTGCAGCGGTAGTTAAAATATCGTCGGCCTGGCCAAAGGCAGAACCCAAAGTTAAATTTCCGAAGATTTCGCGCAGCCGATCGTTAGAAATCACCAGGTACGAATCTACATATTTCTTCAACTCTTCCATTCCCTCGTCGGCCTGCAGTTTACGTCTTTTTCCTTCGAAAGAAAATGGTGTAGTAATGATAGCAACAGTTAAAATGTCAAGTTCTTTAGCTGCTTTCGCAATGATAGGAGAAGCGCCTGTTCCGGTACCACCACCCATTCCTGCTGTAATAAAAAGCATTTTGGTTGTACTACCTAACATGGCCTTAATATCATCTATATTTTCTATAGCTGAGTTTTTACCAACCTCAGGAATAGAACCAGCTCCCATTCCTTCGGTTAAACTAGCGCCCAATTGTACCTTGTTGGGTATAGGACTAGATTCCAAAGCCTGGGCATCTGTATTACAAATAATAAAATCCACACCAGTAATACCTGACAGGTACATATGGTTCACTGCGTTGCCGCCACCGCCCCCAACACCAATTACCTTGATGATTGACGACTTATCTTTTAACATTTCGAACTGCATATCTTTATGAATCAGTTGTTTAAAAATTTTTAAATTCTGTTCATTACTCAATGTAATATTAACACTTTTTCAACAGACGTTTTCCACAACTGTTAATAATGTGGAAAACTCATCTTTTGTGGAAAAGTTTTAGCTTTTTAAGTAATCTTCATCACTCACATTCATATCATCCTGAATGAAAGTTTTTGTTTTTGCCAGTAATTTATCAAACAAACCAGGTCCTCGCTTCTCTTTTTCTTTTGCTGTTTTTGGTTTTTCTACAAAAACACCAGGTTGTTTCATTTCTTCAATTAACTCTTCTGCTTTCTGGATTCCTTTGATCAGCAAACCTACACTAGTCGCATACATCGGGCTTTTCAGATCGTCGTAAATGGCTTTAGGCATGTCTTCATATTTAGATAAATGCTCGTTCGGATAACCGATACGGCAATCTAAACCGGTTACATATTCAACCGCCTGAGATAAGTGTTTTAATAAAGCACCACCACCTGTAATCACAATACCACCAATCAGCTTTTTCTCATATCCGGAAGATTTGATTTCGTAATATACGTGTTCGATAATTTCTTCCATACGCGCCTGAATGACGTAAGCCAGGTTTTTAACCGAAATTTCTTTTGGTTCGCGGCCACGTAATCCCGGAACACAAATGATTTCGTTTTCTTTATTTTCCTCAGCCAATGCTGAACCAAAGCGTGTTTTTAACAACTCGGCCTGGTTACGCATTACAGAGCAACCCTCTCTGATATCTTCTGTAACACTATTGCCACCGAAAGGGATAACTGCTGTGTGACGGATAATACCTTCATGGAAAATGGCTATATCTGTAGTACCACCACCAATATCAACCAATGCAATGCCCGCTTCTTTTTCTTCCTCGCTCAACACCGATTCAGAAGAAGCTAATGGCTCAAGAATTAAATCCTGAGTTTGTAAACCTGCATTATTTACACATTTGATAATGTTTTTTACGGCTGTAACCTGACCGGAAATGATATGGAAGTTAGCTTCAAGGCGAACCCCTGCCATACCAATCGGATCTTTAATTCCTGGCTCATTATCGATGGTAAATTCTTGCGGCAATACATGGATGATCTCCTCACCCGGAGGCATTACCAGCTTGAACATATCATCAATCAACTTATCAATATCCCTTTTACCGATTTCGTTGTTTAATTCTCTTCTTGTTAAAATCCCTCTGTGCTGTAAGCTCTTAATATGCTGACCAGCAATACCCACATTTACCACTTGTATTTCTACATTGGATTGTCCGCTTGCTACTTCAACTGCCTGAGCAATACCCTGCACTGTTTTTTGAATGTTAGAAACCACTCCGCGTGTCACTCCCGCCGATTCTGCCTTGCCTATTCCTAAGATTTCTATCTTACCGTGTTGCGTTCTACGACCAACGATAACACAAATTTTTGTAGTACCGATATCCAATCCTACTACGATGGGCGACTGACTGGTAAATTTTGCCTTGTCCATATTCGTTAATTTTGCTGAGTTTTATACTGTTTTTCTAAGGCCCTGATTTCTTTTTCTCTTGCTGCTTTCTCTTTTTTTAATTGGGCCTCAGATTTTGCCGGCTTTGGCTGTGTTGTTACCGTTTGCTTCGGTTTATCTTTTTTATCCGCAGGTTTAGTTTCCTTTGGTTTTGCGGCTGACGTAACCGCCGGCTTTTTGACTACTGTTTTAACTGGTGTTGTTTTTTTCGGTTCTACCTTTTTAGGTTCGTTTTTTTTTACTTCAACCTTTTTTGGTTCAACTTTTCGAACTTCACTTTTTTTAAGTGCTTCTTTTTCCTGTTGATCAGGCTCAGGGCGATCGTCCATTTCCGCCACAATTGTACTTTTGATTAATGAGTCGGTCACACTTCGTTGTATCCTCAAACTATCTGCCGCCGAAATTGTTTTCGCTTTTTTTCCTAATCCTGTCGAATCTCTTTTTTCGCAAACAATCTGGTTGGTATATTTAATGTTGATCGTTCTATAAGTATCCCATCCTACCTGTGGCATTGCTTTTTTATAAAACAATAACAGGTTTTTCATTTTCTTCTCAAGCGAATCAGCATTACCTAAAATAATCCGTTGATTACCGACCCTCGGGATCAGTTCAATATCGTTTTTCTGATCAACCACAATCTGTTCGATCTGTGAATCCCAAAGCGTATCTTTTTTAATGTATTGGGCAGTTTTATATAAATCTCGTGCCAACTGGGTATGCAGACTATCAACGCGACTACCAAAAACCTCAGTAATATGACCTGTTGCCACCAGCACATTAGCGGTAAAGTTTGATGAAATAGGCATTTTCAACCCATCGTTATCAATATAAAAATCCTGTCCGTTCTCGTTCAATATGCGAAGGATAGGCTGGCGCTGTTTTACTTCGATGTGCAACACCCCATCCATATCAACGTAAACTTTCGCAAATCCGATATACGGGTTAGACTGCAGTTTTTTCTCGATTTTATGAATATTGATATTTTCGAGGTTACGGCCTAAAAGCACACCCTGGTCTTCTTTTAAAATAGCGTCAATTTCTTCACGCTCAATAAAATTATCTGCTCCGGGAATCAGAATCTTAACATCAGTGCATTTAACAGTCTGTTTCTTCACATTGATAAAACTCAAAAGCACCACCACCCCTGCCAGGCTGATTAGCCAGGCAAAGCCAGTAAAAATTGCGCTCCAGTTTATCCGTTTAAGCATTGTTCAAAGTATTTTTAAGGGGTTCGATAATCGTATCAATATCTCCCGCGCCTACTGTTAAAATTAATTCAGGTTTTGTGTGCTCAACATGCTGAACCACAAAATCTTTTTCACATATTTTTTTTTCTGCTAAAGTAATTTTATCCAATAAAAACTGTGCATTTATCCCTTCAATCGGCAATTCTCTTGCCGGATAAATCTCCAGCAGCATTAATTCATCAACAGTGCTTAAAACTTTTGCAAATTCATCTGCGAAATCTCTTGTCCGCGTGAATAAGTGCGGTTGAAAAATTACCGTTAATTTTTTACCGGGATACAATTGCCTCACAGCATCAAAACAAGCCCTCAGTTCTTCAGGATGATGTGCATAATCATCTATATAAATCTGACTGGCATTATTCACAATATATTCAAAGCGGCGTTTAACACCTTTAAAATTGGCAACCGCTTGTTTTACCTTTTCTGCATCGATTCCCAATTGCAGCGCAATAGCAATGGCAACCGTTGTATTTTCGACATTGTGCTTACCGGGAAGCATTAAACTGATATCTTTTATGCGCTGCTCGGCATCTGCATAATCGAACACAAACTTCGAACCTTCTACCCTTAGATTTTCTGCCTTTGCTGTAGCAGTTGAACTTGCAGCATAACTGATGCTATTTTCCAAAGGCAATCCTTCATGTGCATAAAGTGTACCTTCACCCTTGAGCTGCCCGGAAAATAACCTGAAAGATTCTTCGAGGTGACTTTTATCTCCGTAAATGTCCAAATGATCGGCATCCATAGAAGTAACAACAGCTACATCAGGGTGTAGCGTAAGAAATGAACGGTCATATTCATCAGCCTCTACCACTACCACATTATTTTCCCCAAAAAGCACATTACTGTTATAGTTACTGGTTATTCCACCTAAAAAAGCTGTACAATCGTATCCGGTATCCTTTAAAATATGTGCAACAATAGATGATGTTGTGGTTTTGCCATGTGTACCCGCAACCGCAATACAGAACATTCCTTTACTAATAATCCCTAAAACTTCTGAACGTTTTTTAAGCGCAAAACCTTTATTTATAAAATGGTTTAAAATTTTTGAATCTTTCGGAATCGCTGGTGTATAAACTATAAGGGTATCATCCTGATGATCCAAAAATTCACCAGGCAACGAAGATACCTCATCCAGGTAGGTAATAAGAATGCCTTCACTCGTTAAGGTTTCGGTCAGTTTAGTTTTGGTTTTATCGTAACCACAAACCACCTGTCCGCGTTTAGCAAAATAACGGGCAAGCGCACTCATGCCGATACCACCGATACCTACAAAGAAAACCCTTTTTATTTTACTTAATTCCATTTTTTTTTAGCTAAAAGCAGAAAGACTAAAGCTTAAAGCTGTCTTTCCACCGTTCTATTTTAAGTTTGAAGCGAAAGACCAAAGCTTAAAGCCTCCTCTCTATCTTCCAGTTATATTTTTTATTTTATTTACTACTTATTCCTCCCTTTGGACTTTCAACTTTATAAGTTTCAATACTTCATTCGCAATAATTTCATCTGCCTGTGGCAATGCCATCATAGCCAGGTTTTGAGCTAGCGTTTCGCAGTGCTCTTTATTCGTGAGCAATACCAATGCTTCCTTAACCAGGGTATCTTCAGCAGAGCGGTCGTTAATTAATATTGCTGCTCCATTTTTAACCAGGGCCATGGCGTTTTTGGTTTGATGGTCTTCTGCTACATTTGGCGAAGGCACCAAAATCACTGGTTTCTTAATTAAACAAAGTTCTGCTATGGTTCCCGCTCCTGCCCGGCTCACAATTACATCTGCTGCAGCATAAGCCAAATCCATTTTATTTAAAAACTCAAGGATCCTAACATTGGGGTGATAGTCTAAGCCCAATCTCTCAATAATTCCTTTATAGTAATATTTACCTGTTTGCCAGATCACCTGCACATCTTGTGCAAGGATATCGGGTAAATGTTTTTCAATCGCTTTATTCAGTGTGCCTGCGCCTAAACTTCCACCAGTAACCATAATGGTCTTTTTCAATGGATCTAGCTTTAACAATTCGGCACCCTGAAAATGTTTTCCTTTAATATCAACCACTTCCTGGCGAACAGGATTTCCTGTTTTCAAAATTCTATCAGCTGGAAAAAACTGATCCATGTCATCAAAGGCGACACAGATTTTCGAAGCCTTTTTGCCTAACCACTTATTGGTTATTCCTGCATAGGAATTCTGTTCCTGGATGAGGTAAGGAATTCCCTTCAATGAAGCTGCATACAATAATGGTCCTGAAGCATAACCACCAACACCTACTACAACATCGGGCTTAAAATCATTAATAATCTGCATAGCTTTACGCACACTTCCGATTACTTTGAACGGTAGTACCAGATTTTTAATAATCGAGCCGCGTTGCATCCCACTAATGTTTAATCCTATAATTTTATATCCGGCTGCAGGAACTTTTTCCATTTCCATTCGGCCTAGCGCACCCACAAACAAGATTTCACAGGTTGGCACCATGCGTTTTAGCGCATTGGCTATGGCTACGGCGGGAAAAATATGCCCACCGGTGCCACCACCTGATATGATAATTTTTGGGGAATTATTCATTTTAATTGTTTTTAATGCTAACTACTTCACCACAAAAGGCACAATAGTGAACAAAAGTTATATTTTATTTTATTGTAAATATTGCCCACCAAACGAACAATAGCTAATATTTGATTATTCAGGTAATAGTCTAAATAAATCGTTTACGTATGTCTTTTGTCCTTCACTATATAAATTAACTGTATTGAAATTATAAATTATTCCCTTTGGAGAACCTAATAGCTTCATATAAGTAATAATTTGAGCTTCGTGAATGGGCATTAATTTGTCAACAGACTTTAATTCAACCGTCAATATATTTTCAATAAATAAATCACACCTCAAATTTGCATCTATAGCCAGTCCTTTATAATTTACCGGTACAAGCATTTCCGTCATAAAAGAAATCCCTCGCAGCACTAGCTCATGTTTCATGCATTTATGATACGTACTTTCCAACAACCCAGCTCCAAGAGCCTTATGCACTTCAATTGCAGCCCCATTGACCTGATAAGTTAAATCGGTTAGATATGTTTTACTAGGTTTCATTGTAGCTATTGTGTTCTTTTGTTTCTTTGTGGTTGTCTTTATTTATCCAAATGCTGGTATCTCTCCAACAATCACTTTATTTTTTACTTTCTCTTTATCCTCTTTTGTAGATGCACTTGCGTTTTCTTCTACATCGCGGCTTACGCTCAAAATAATACCAAAGGCCACACTGGTAAAAATCATCGATGTACCGCCCATGCTTACCAATGGAAGCGGAACCCCTGTTACCGGCCCCAGTCCTACAGCTACCGCCATATTTGCGAAAGCCTGAATGGTGAGACTGAAACTCAATCCGGCCGCCAGGAGCGCACCGAAGGCCTTGGGCGCCCGGGTTACGATCTTGATACATCGGTATAAAAGCACCAGGTATAGTATCATGATTACAATTCCTCCCACGGTTCCCCACTCTTCAATAATAATGGCGAAAATAAAATCGGAATACGGGTGTGGTAGGAAATTGCGTTGTGTACTATTACCTGGTCCTTTACCAAAAACACCACCAGTAGCTAGGGCAATTTTTGCCTGATCTGCCTGGAAAGTTTTGTCTGAATGCTGCATTTCGGGATGCATAAACGTATTGATACGCGACATGTAAGTTTTTCTCCTTGGTCCCAAAAAGAAAACGAACAACAGCAACACGAAGCCGCCTGCACAAACAATTGCGATCTGCTTAATACTAATCCTACCAATAATTAACAGCAATATACTTACACCAAACAGCATTAATGCTGTAGATAGATTGGCCAGTGCGATTAAAACAAACACCACACAAACCGAGCCCATAATTGGTATAAATGACTCTTTAACATTTTTAATATTTTCTTGCTTTTTAGTGAGCATCCTGGCCAGAAAGGTAATCAATGCGAGTTTAGCCAAATCGGAAGTTTGAAAGGTTAATCCTATTACGGGTATTTTAACCCATCTGGAAGCATCGTTCAAATTCGTTCCGAATATTAATGTATAAAACAGCAAAGGAATGGTTACAATCATTAGCACCTTCGAAATACCAGCGTAATAACGGTAATCCAGCAGGTGGGCGATATAAATCATGCCAATACCCATCAACACAAAAATTAAGTGTTTGGTAAGCAAAAGTTTTTCTACGGCTTCTCCTTTTTTATAGGCCAAAGTACCTGTTGCACTGTATACCGCCATAACAGATATAAGCGAAAGCAGGATGATGATCAGCCAGATCCATCTATCGCCTTTTGTTTTATTAAGTAGTGCCTGCAACATCTATTGTACCTCCTATTATAATTCTCTAACTGCCGCTTTAAACTGGTTACCGCGGTCTTCGTAATTTTTAAACAAGTCAAAACTTGCACATGCAGGTGATAACAATACTGCGTCGCCACGTTTAGCCAGGTGAAAGGCAATCTGCGCTGCTTCATCAGCCGAAAAAGTATTTACAATTACTTCTACATCATCTTCAAAAGCATCGTGGATACGTTTGTTGTCCTTACCCAAACAAACGATAGCCTTAACCTTACTTTTAACCAGGTCTTTAAGCATATTGTAATCGTTTCCTTTATCAACACCACCCATAATCAGCACTACATCACTAGTCATACTTTCTAAAGCATACCATGTAGAGTTTACATTCGTGGCTTTACTATCGTTAATAAAATCGATCCCCGAAATTTTGGCCACATGCTCTAACCTGTGCTCAATATTTTTGAAATTGCCCATGCTCTCGCGGATGGTCTCATTTCTTAATTCTAAAACTTTAGACACAATGCCTGAGGCCATAGAATTGTAAATGTTGTGCTTGCCCTGTAAGGCTAAATCTGAAATAGACATGGTTAGTTGGTTATTTGGTTCTGTAAGGATATGTATCGTATTTTTTTCTAAATAAGCACCAATCGCTACTTTTTTAGTAATAGAAAAAGGAAAGGCTTTTGCTATCGGCTTAATCAGCGTAATGGCTTTCAGGCTCTCTTCGTCATCTGCACAATAGATGAAAACATCAGCTGCAGTTTGGTTTTGAACAATGCGCATTTTAGATGCAGCATAATTCTCCAGTTTATAATCGTACCGATCTAAATGATCTGGGGTGATGTTGAGCAAAACCGCGATATCGGCTTTAAATTCGAACATATCATCAAGCATAAAGCTCGA
This sequence comes from Pedobacter alluvionis, assembly GCF_003664035.1. Classification (GTDB taxonomy): domain Bacteria; phylum Bacteroidota; class Bacteroidia; order Sphingobacteriales; family Sphingobacteriaceae; genus Pedobacter; species Pedobacter alluvionis. The sequence continues at coordinate 486,197 of NZ_RCCK01000010.1, read as the reverse complement.
GATTTCCAATACATAATATTCGTAATCTTCTGTAGCCACCTGTGCGGCAAAACTCTGTCCGATGTTACCGGCCAAGCCTACATTTAACCCGGCATTTTTTAAGATGTGATAGGTTAACAGGCTCGTGGTTGATTTACCATTGGAACCTGTAATGCAGATGGTTTTAGCATGGGTATATCTTTTAGCAAATTCAATCTCTGAAATCACCGGAATACCTTGAGCTACCAGCTTTTTAACAATTGGCGCCGTAGACGGAATACCCGGACTTTTAATTACTTCCGTCGCATTCAGAATTAATTCTTCAGTATGCTTTTCAGATTCAAATGGTACGCCAAGCTTTTCTAATGCGGCTTTATATTTATCAGTAATTACACCGTAATCGGAAACAAATACCTCGAAACCTTTGGCCTGAGCCAATTTTGCGGCACCTACCCCACTTTCACCGGCACCAAGAATAACCACACGGCCCTGCCCGGTCATTGCTGACTTAGTATTGCTTGATGTGATGTTATTCGTGCTCATTTTTTATTTTTTTCTAGTATTAAGTAACTGGTATCAAGCATCGAGACAGGAATACCTCCACACTTTAACTTTTTTTTATTTTTCTCTCTTTTATCTTTTAGTCTTTCAGCTTTTCCCCTCAACCTTCAAACCCTCTACTTCAACCTCAACCTACCTCAGTTTCAATGTTACAATGGTCATAATTGCAAGCATGATTCCTATAATCCAGAAGCGGGTTACAATTTTGGCTTCGTGGTATCCTTTTTTCTGGTAATGGTGATGCAAAGGCGACATCAGGAAAATCCTGCGTCCTTCTCCAAATTTCTTCTTGGTATATTTAAAGTAGGAAACCTGCATAATTACCGATACCAGTTCTACCAGGAATATTCCACATAAAATCGGAATCAAAAGTTCTTTACGGATCATGAGTGCAAATGCGGCAATAATACCACCAATAGCCAAACTTCCGGTATCACCCATAAAAATCTGGGCAGGGTAAGAATTGTACCAAAGAAAACCTACGCATGCACCAACAAAGGCTCCGGCAAAAATCATCAGCTCTGCCGAATTGGGAATGTACATGATGTTGAGGTAATCGGCCATGATCGTATTACCTGAAACATAAGCAAGAATCCCAAGTGTAATGCCTATTACAGCAGAAGTACCCGTAGCAAGACCATCAATACCATCGGTAATATTAGCCCCATTTGAAACCGCTGTAATAATAAATACGGTAAAGATCAGAAATATGATAAACGCATATTTCTGATAATCGCCACCTAAAAACTTCAATACCTTGGCATAATCGAACTCATTGTTCTTATAAAAAGGCATATTTGTTTTTGAAGATTTTACATCCTGGGTATAATAAAAGGTTTCTCCTTTCTGGCGCAATACCATCGGAACCGTAGAAGTGTTTTTAACATTATCCTGCACGGTTTCTCTTACCACAATATTAGGGTGAAAATACATGGTTGTACCTACAATTAAGCCCAAACCTACCTGGCCGACTACTTTAAAGCGACCAGCTAAACCTTCCTTATTTTTTTTGAATACTTTGATATAATCATCCAAAAACCCGATTGCACCCATCCAAATGGTGGTGATAATCATCAGGATGACGTAGATATTGGAAATATTGGCAAATAACAAGGTCGGAATAAGAATACCCAGCAAAATAATGATACCACCCATAGTTGGCGTACCTTGTTTTTGCATCTGTCCTTCTAATCCTAAATTTCTTACCGTTTCTCCAACTTGTTTTTTATGCAGGTAATCTATCAACCTGCGGCCATAAACGGTAGTAATGATCAACGATAAAATAATAGAGATAGATGCACGAAAAGTGATGTATTGAAACAACCTTAAACCGGGTATATCATAATGCTTATGCAGGTATTCGAATAATAAATATAACATTAGCTGATTGGTTTTAATTGTTCAAGTAAAATTTCTTTATCATCAAAATGGTCCCTTACGCCATTAATTTCCTGGTATTTCTCATGTCCTTTACCCGCAACAAGAATAATATCTCCCGGTTGCGCTAAATGACAGGCTGTTTTTATCGCTTCTCTTCTATCTAAAATGGATAAGGTTTTACGTTGATTGGTTGGCGAAACCCCAGCTTCCATATCGTTAATTATAGTCTGGGCATCTTCTGTTCGTGGATTATCTGAAGTTAGAATCACCTTGTCACTCCAATCGCAGGCCACCTGGGCCATAATCGGGCGTTTTGTTTTGTCGCGATCTCCACCGCAACCGATTACGGTAATTACCTGTTCGGTTCCTTTGCGGATATTGGCAATGGTACTCAACACATTCTGAACGGCATCTGGCGTATGGGCATAATCTACAATACCAATAATCTTATCGGCAGAAGTGATATAATCAAACCTTCCTTCAGCACCTGATAAACGGCTCAACAAGGTCAATACTTTTAGTTTATCCTGTTCCAGCAAAATTGCGGTTCCGTAAACAGCGAGTAAGTTATACGCATTAAAAGAGCCTACCAGTTTGAAGTAAACATCTTCATTATCGATATCCAGGTGTAAGCCACTGAACTGATTTTCAATTATTTTCGCTTTGAAATCAGCCAGTTGTTTAAGGGCATAGGTTTTTTTATGTGCTTTGGTATTTTGCAGCATCACCATACCGTTTTTATCGTCGATATTGGTCAATGCAAATGCCGATTTAGGCAGCATATCAAAAAATGCCTTTTTAGCTTTCAGATAAGCATCAAAAGTTTTATGAAAATCTAAATGATCGTGTGTTAAATTCGAAAATACCCCACCAGAAAAAGTTAATCCTTCGATCCGGTGTTGTGATACTGCATGCGAACTCACTTCCATAAAGCAAAAATCGCAGCCTGCATTTACCATATCCCTTAAAAGTTGGTTTAAGGCAATAGGATTCGGTGTAGTGTGCGTGGCAGGCACTACAGTATCGTTAATATAATTCTCTACTGTTGATAAAAGCCCGGTTTTATAACCCAGATCTTTAAATAATTTAAAAAGAAGGGTAGCGATGGTGGTTTTTCCGTTTGTTCCGGTAATACCAATCAGTTTTAAATCTGCTGAAGGATTTCCAAAATAATTACCAGCAATGATCCCTAAAGCAACTGATGTATTTTCTACTTTAATATAAGTAACCGTAAAGTCCTGGATTTCCGGCAAATTCTCGCAGATGATCACACCTGCACCTTGCTGAATGGTTTGCTCAATAAATTGGTGTCCATCAGCCAAAGTCCCTACTATTGCAAAAAAGATATCATCTTTACCTACCTTACGCGAATCGAAATTCAGTGCACTGATTTCCCTATCGGTTTTACCAGCCAATTCTTTAATCGTTACGCCGTAAAGTAAATCTTGTAATTGCATTTTTTTATTTTTTTTAGTATTAAGTAGTGAGTATCGAGTAGCAAGACCTTAAACCCTATACCTTTTACCTTACACCTTAATTCAACTCTATTTGTACGCCTAATCCCTTGCCCACCTTTGTACCAGCAGCTATAGACTGGCTGATCACTTTGCCTGATCCAAAAACTTTGGTCTTTAAACCAGCGTTACCTAAAAGGTACAATGCATCTTTAAGGCCCATCCCCGACACGTTTGGCATTACACCTTTACGCTCGCTATTTTCCTGGAAAATTGTTCCTGCACTGGTATCAATAATATTGTAATACTCAGATTTTGAAGCAAAAAGTGGCTTAAATCCGAATGCTTTATATACTTTCTGAGTCGCTTTACTCTGTCCGGCCTTTGTTGGCGGTGTTCCGGTATTACCAACCAGGCGCGTAGGTACATCATTGTACATCTGCATATCGCTGGCGTAAATACGGTCGGCGATTTCCCTGAAAACCGGGCCTGAAACTGTAGCACCATAATAAGCACCTTTAGGATCATTGATTACGACGATCAAAGAATACTTAGGTTTATCTGCCGGAAAATAGCCCACAAAAGAAGCCTGATATTGTTTATTGGCTTTATATCCCTTATTCGCATCAGCCACCTGGGCAGTACCTGTTTTACCCGCAATCGGATATAATGGATTGTAAACAACCTGCTTTCCACTGCCTTCAGTCACTACCCCTTCAAGCATTTTTTTGATTTTGCTCAAGGTAACATCCGAACATATTTTATCGTTAATTACCCTTGCTTTAAACTGCTCGATCGGATTACCCAGCCTTCTGATCTCTTTCACAAAAATTGGCGCTACCATTTTACCATTGTTAGCCACCGCATTATACATGGTAAGCATTTTTAATGGCGTTAATTGCATCTCATAACCATAAGCCATTTGAGGAAGGGTCATATTTTTATTCCAGCTTTTGTTTGTTTTAGGATTTTTAACCACCGGCATTGCCTCGCCAGGAATCTGTAAGTCCATTTTTTGGTTCAGATGCCAATCATATAAGTGATCAGTAAATTTTATCGGATCGTTGCCATAATGCATATTGATCAGCTTTGCAATTGCAGCATTAGAAGACGTTTCAAAAGCTTTTTTTGCAGTGACTGTCTCAATTTTCGGGTGCGAATCCGTAATCAGCTTCCCAGGGATCTGATAGTAACCTGTCCCGATCATTGTATTGGTATCTATCAGCTTATCTTCTAAAAGCGCCATGTAAGAGGCCAGTTTAAAAGTTGAGCCCGGATCCTGGTTACCGGCAATAGCATAATTAAATTTTTCTTTGTACACACCTTCTTCCACTTTAGAGAAATTGGCTACCGCACGGATTTCGCCCGTTGCCACTTCCATCAATATCACTGTACCATGATCGGCCTGCGATTTAATTAGTTGTTTTTCTAAAGCACTTTGTGCCAGATCCTGCATGTTTACATCAATAGTAGAGATAATATCAGCACCATCTTTTGGCGCTACTTCAGCCTCTTCGTTTACCGGGATATAAACACCGCCTGCAATACGCTGCATCAACCTTTTTCCGGTTTCACCATTGATATATTCTTTATACGCCCCCTCTAAACCTACACCATTAGCTACATTTTCGTTTTTATAACCGATTGTACGGGCAGCTAAAGCCTGAAAAGGAAGAATCCGCTTGTTCTGTTGAACAGCGATTAAACCGCCACTGAACTTACCAATATTATATAAAGGAAAAGTTCTGATGGTTTTAAGATCAGCATAACCTACTTTACGGTGGATCAACAAATAACGCGCACTATCCTGACGGCCCTTACGCAGATAACGAGCATATTCTTTGGCCGTTTTATCCTGAAAAATCTGCGATAATTTATATCCCAGCGAATCTACTTTTTCATTAAATACTTTATCATCAGTTATGCCACCGGCAAACATATCCATACGCAATTCATATTCCGGTATCGAAGTAGCCAGCAAACTGCCATCGTTAGAATAAATATTCCCACGGGTAGCTTCCACATTTACATATCGTGTAGAAAGACTATCCGCCATAGCTTTCCATTTTTTTCCTTGCACATACTGCACCTGACCGAGGCGTAAAAACACCGCGAAAGCAAAAAGCACAATTAAGCCAAATGCCAGATATACACGAAGCAAGATGTTTGCTCTAATATTCATCGCTTTTAACAATTATTTTTTTTGGTGGTTCAATCAGTTCTTTTATACCAAGGGTATCTACCTTTTTAGCAACCTCCGTCAATTTACTCTTGAACATCAGGTCGGCTTTAAGGGATTTATACTCCCATCTTAATTCTTTTACTTCTTTATTTAATTTATCAATACGGCGCACATTGTTTACCGCAAAATGGCTATTAGCAATATAAATCATTCCCAAAAGGGCCAGAAAACACAAATAAGGCAAAGCATCAGTTGCCGCCTCTTTACTTACTAATCCATCATTAAAAAGCTTGCTGATAAATGAATTGCTATCCATTTTTTCCTCAGCAGTTTTTGGCCTTTTAGGCACGGCTTTTAATTCTGGTTCAGGCCCAACCTCTTCCTCTTCTATCTCTTCCCTAAACCTGTTCATATCTTTTCTGCAATTCTAAGTTTCGCACTGCGGGCCCTATTGTTTTGCGCAATCTCCGCATCAGTAGCAATTATCGCTTTGCGTGTAATTACATTAAATGGCTTTTGCTGATTTCCGAAGAAATCTTTTTCTACCTCTCCCTGAAATTTCCCTTTCGCCATAAAGTTTTTAACCGGCCTGTCTTCTAAAGAATGATATGACATCACCACCAAATGACCACCCGGCTTCAGCACATCAGCAGCCTGCATCAAAAAATCTTCAAGCACCTGAATTTCTGCATTCACTTCTATACGCAGCGCCTGAAAAACTTGTGCTAAATACTTATTTTCTTTTCCCTTTGGGATATAACCGGCAATAGCTGATTTCAAACTGTCGATATCAGTAAAAGACTGCTCTAAACGCGAAGTCACAATAGCGCGCGCTAAAGATTTCGCATTTTTAACTTCTCCATAAATTCCAAATATCTTATGCAGCTTATCTTCGGTATAGGTATTCAATATTTCAGCAGCCGTTAAATCGCGGTGCTGATCCATACGCATATCCAGATCTGCATTATGACGGATGGAAAAACCACGTTGCGGCACATCAAACTGATGAGAGGAAACGCCAAGATCTGCCAGAATACCATCAACCTGCTTAAAACCTTTTAAACGGAGGTTATTTTTCAGAAAACCGAAGTTCTGGTCGATAAAAATAAAACGATCATCAGCAGGAACATTTGCCTGAGCATCAGGATCCTGATCAAAAGCAATTAATCTTCCTTTTGGACCGAGATGTTTCAAAATCTCTTTCGAATGACCACCGCCACCAAAGGTTACATCAACATAAACCCCATCAGGCTTAATATTCAAGCCATCAATACACGGCTGCAACATTACGGGTACATGATAATTATTCGACATCAGCCCCTCCTTTCTTTCCACCCATTACCTGCTCGGCAAGGTTTGCAAAATTCTCAGGTACATCATCAAAAATATCTTCGTAAGATTTTTTGTCCCAAACCTCGATACGATCTAACTGACAAGCCAATACAAGATCACTCCCTATACCCGCATAATCAACCAGCGATTTTGGCAAAAGCACACGACCAGCTGCATCAAGCGAAAGCTCGGTTGCACCCCTGGTAAACGAACGGATAAATTCTCTGTTGTTTTTTTCGTAGATGTTCAGTTTGCTTAAATCGGTAACGATAGCATCCCAAACTTTCTTTGGATAGATCACCAGGTTTTTCTCAAAACCACGGTTAATAATTAACCCTTCTTTCTCAGAATCAGGCAATTGTTTCTTAAGCGCAGCAGGCACCATAAGGCGGCCCTTTGCGTCAAGTTTACAATCGAATTCTCCTAAAAGTTGGGTCATAGTGGTATCTACACTTTTTATCAAGTGTAAAAGTAAATAGTTCTACCACTTTTTACCACTTTTTACCACAAAAAAGTTTTCCACATCTTTTTTGTTACAATAATGGTCAGCCAATATAGTTAGAATAAGCTTACCAGCACAATCAAAAAGCCATTAACAACTGATAATAAGCAGGTTAAAAATACATTATTTAAAAGTGTCAGGTCCGCCCAATTTTCAGCATAAAACTTAAATAGCTTTAAAATTGAGTGGCTTAATACCTTATATTATGGTATAATATTCCTCAATTATCGCGTCTCAAAGATCACTACTCACGCCAAATTAAAGAATGCCTGTCCTGGAAAATAAAGCAAACTAAAAATTGGGCGGTTGTCTGCTAATATCTCCATCCCAATATCTTATTTAGACTTATTAAATATAATTTGCACAATACCAATTAAAACGATTTCTTTGTGGTATAAACCAAAATAACTTTTGCAAAGCTGTAAAACGCTCAAAAATGAAATCAGAACAGAATTCTAAAAAACTAAACTGGGCAAAACACCAAAAAAGGTGGTTTGGTAAATGGCATCTTTATATTGGCATTATTGCCGGGGCAATTGTTGCTTTTATAGGCATTACAGGAAGCATACTTGTTTTTCAGGACGAGATTGACCGGGCTTTGAATCCAGATCTGTTTGAGGTAATTGCGCAAAAGCAAAAAATGCCGGTGGAAGAGATTGTGCCACTCATAAAAAAGAACTATCCCAGGCTAAAAATCGATTACCTGATGCTAAATAACTTCAAGAACCCCAATGAAGCTTATAGCGTAATCAATTTAAAAAGTAATGAAGAAACTTTTATTAATCCCTATACCGGAAAAATAGGTGGTAAAAGAATACATACCAGTTCTTTCATCCATGTGGTTACTGAACTGCACCGGACACTGCTAATTCCGGTTGCCGGACGATATATCTGCGGACTGGCTTCTCTCTGCCTTTTAATTCTGACGATCTCGGGTCTGCGTTTATGGATTCCGAAGAAATGGAAACAATTAAAATCGGCACTTACAGTAAGATTTAGCGGATCATTTAAACGCCAAAACTATGATTGGCACAATTCACTGGGTTTTTACTCCTCGCCTATTGTAGCAATATTGAGCCTTACTGGTTTCTCAATCACTTTTTCTACGCTTGTTATTCCGCTGTTATTTTTGCTTAGCGGAAAATCGCCGCAGGGTGTTGCCCAACTCCTGGGTGCTAAATCAGCATGGCATGCAGAAGCTACCCCATTGCCACTTACAGCTATTGTTCATGCAGCCAAGGAAAAAATGCCAAATGCTTACATTGGCGGTATTGCCTTCCCGGCAGATAAAATGGGAGCATATCGCCTCGACATGCTGAGTGGAAATCTTCCAAGGGTTGGAAAACGGGAAATGTTGATTGTAGATCAATACACAGGCAAAACATTATTAAACAGCCGCAAGGATTTCCCCAATGTCGGTAATGCTTACCTCAGCTGGTTAACACCTATCCACTACGGAAGCTTCGGTGGCAGGCCTACACAAATTATCGCCCTTATTGCCGGTCTAATGCCGCTTGCGCTTTTTATTACAGGTTTTATAATCTGGTGGCCACGTTACAGGAAACAAAAGAGAGGCAAAAAGGGTAAAACAAATGAAGCAGCTTTAGATGAGACATCAGGAACTCCGGTAACTGAAAAAGAATTAAAACCAGCGAAAGTTAAAATGCCCCTTCCTAAATTGGGCAGCTATTTCCTGATCCAGTTTAAATCAGGATTAAAATATGCCATGATTATCCTATTAATCAGTTTTATTATGGGGGCACTCTATGGCCTTCCCTCGGGAATCATTATCCAGCCGGCCATTTTCGTTGTGGCGTTTAGCTGTGTGATGGTCTGTTTAAATTTCATCTGCGCCTTGTTATCTGAAATATTCAATATCCTGTTTTTATTTCCATTTAAAAAAGGCAGCCATAAGTTAACACGATATTTTGCGTTATCAACGGCTTTTTTGGTATGTTATTTAGCTGTTTATATGGTACTGCTTAATACCGGCTTAGAAGTGTTCTAGTATGAACGCTTAGGCATTCTCTTGCAGTCAGTTGGTAACAGCTGACTGCACCCACGGCTGAAAATACTTTTTGGCTATTTCGCATGTATAAAGTCTTTCAGTTGCTTTTCGAACTTGCCACTGGAGTAAGCTTCATCACTATTGATAATTTGGCACTGCTTTTATCTGACGTAACATTTAACCAAAGTACAGGAAACCTTGGTTCTGGTAGCGGTTATTTTCGCTACAGTTTAAGCCTTATAGTTTTAATGTTGCCGGCTTTCCGTTTACCTCAACAGTAATGTCCCATCAGCCGATAAAACTCTTTGGGCTCAGCAAGTAAATAAATGCGATCAATTCTGTAGTTGCAGCAAATGTTTTGGCAGGTATACCTGCAATAAGCAGGCAACGTAAACCAACCATTTTTTTCTTGTGGATGTAGTTAACTTATTAAGCAGTTAAATACATTTGGGCAGCTAAAAATTCTCTTTGATTAATTGAATTGTAACAATATTTTTATAAATTACAGCGACAAAATTAAATATCGTCGTACAAACCTAAAAGTAAACAACCTAAAACTTGAACATTTAAACACTTAACAATACAGAACTAAAACTAAACTATTCAAATTTCACACCTCCTAACTAATCATAGTTAAGAGTTCGTAAAACGTTTTATGTTTTTTATTCAATAGTGCTAAAAAATCATTTGTTGCGGTTTCAATGCCTAAGGCTCGACATTTAATAGAGTAAACTAAAACTAAACTAACAAATTGTATGAAAATGAGTAACATTTATTCCGCTATCAATGCGCTAGAAATCAAAACTCCTAGCGTAACCAGAGGCCTGCGGAACCTAGCACTCGTAGCTGTAGCTGGTCTTTGCTTACAAAATGCAGCCAGGGGTGAAGGTACTGTAAGAAACAAAAACATCATTCCAATGGTAAACATTCCAAAAAGTATTAGCGTCAAACTCGCTAAGACGATCAATGGATTAGTAACTGATGAGACTGGGCTTCCACTCCCTGGTGCAACTGTGGTGGCTAAGGGAACCAGCGCTAAAACACTTACAGGAAATGACGGTAAGTTTGTGCTAAACATTCCTGATGAGGCCACAATTTTGGTGATTTCGTATGTCGGCATGGATTCGCAAGAGATAAACATTAGTAATTTAACTAATGTAATAGTAAAGCTAAAACCTTCCGGCAATGCAAACTTAACAGAGGTGGTAGTTACCGCTTTAGGTGTAAAACGCGAGAAAAGAGCACTTACCTTTGCTGCTCAGCAACTCTCTGGCCCAGAATTAACGAAAGCCGGTAGTCCCAATTTCATGGAAGCTTTAAGTGGCAAGGCTGCAGGTGTTGATGTGGGAATCAGTAACTCTGGTGTAGGGGGCTCAACAAAAACAGTATTAAGGGGTTCTAAATCAATTGCGGGAAACAGCGAAGCTCTTTTTGTAATTGATGGGGTTCCTGTAGTAAATAACAAAGGCGGGCAGCCGGGATCTTACGGAGGCACTGATGCAGGTGATGGTTTATCAGCGCTAAATCAGGATGATTTTGAATCAGTTACTATTTTAAGGGGCGCAAACGGAGCCATTTTATATGGCAGTCAGGGTGCAAATGGTGTGATTTTAATTAACACAAAAAAAGGTCAAAATGGCAAAATCTCAATTGCTTTAAATTCTATAACCAATTTCAGCAGTGCTGCTACATTACCGGAATTTCAGTTCAGTTATGGAGCTGAAGCCGGAAATGATAGGAGTTGGTCTAAAACCAAAGGAAATTACCAGAGTAATTATATTGATGATTTTTTTCAGACCGGTGTGAATACGATTAATTCGGTATCTGTATCTGGCGGGAATGAAAGAACAACCACTTATTTTTCATACGGTAACAATTATGCAACAGGTATTGTACCAACCAGCACTTACAACAAGCATAATGTTACGTTAAGTCAGGAAACAAAATTATTTGATGACAAACTTACTTTAAGCGGTAATGTGAGATTTTCTTACGAAAAGTCGAAGAACCGCCCTGGTGCGGGTTATTACAACAACCCAATAACAGGGTTATATCTATTTGCACGGGAAAGAAATTTTGATGATTACAAAAACAATTATCAAATTTTTGATGCTACTAGAAACCTGTTTAAGCAAAATTGGTATTCCAGTGAAGAAAAACAAAACAACCCATACTGGGAATTGTATAACGACCCAAAACTTTCTACCAGCAACAGGGTAATTGCTACAGCAAAAGCATCATACGCATTTTTACCACATTTTAAGTTTGATGTACGTGGTAACATTGATTATAATGACAGACTATTAGATTATCGTTATGCTGCAGGCGGAAACTCGGTAAGCGTAAGTTCTAATGGCACCTGGAATTATACCAAATATAATGACAAGGCCTTATATGGTGATGCCATTTTAAGCTATGATAATACTTTTGGTAAATTAAGCTTGAACAGTGTATTGGGCGCAAGTATTCAGGATTATACTTTTAACGATGGGATGACTTTTGGAAACGGTACAGTGCCGCTTCAGTACCCAAACTTTTTCAGTTTTGCAAACCTGCCATATAATCTGGTTATTAACCAAACTTACAGCAGAGTTCAGAAACAAGGCTTATTCGCCAATGCTTCATTGGGCTTTAAAGATATGATCTATGTTGATTTGGCTGGCCGAAACGACTATGCTTCTACACTAGCTACTACCGGAAATGACTCCTATTTTTACTATTCAGCTGGTTTATCGGCGATCATTAGCCAAATGGTAACCATGCCTAAAGAAATCAATTTCTTAAAGTTAAGGGCATCTACATCGCAGGTAGGTAACGAGGTACCTTATAACATTGTAAACCCTGGTAATACTATAGGCGGTGCAGGCGGACCAGATGGCATAGGTGGTATTAACAGAAATACACAAACGCCATTTGCAACATTGGTACCCGAAAAAATAATCAGTAATGAGATTGGTTTAGAAGGTCGTTTTCTAAATGATAGGTTAAGTTTTGATTTTACTTACTATAAAAACACCAGTACGAATCAATTTTTATCTTTAACAGCTCCTTCTGGTTCTGGTTATACTTTTTATTATGTAAATGCAGGTAAGGTAGCGAACCAAGGTTTTGAGTTAACATTTGGTGGAGATCCTGTAAAAAATGATGACTTTAAATGGAACTCAACACTTAATTTATCGCGCAATAGAAATAAGATCGTAGAACTTATCGCCGAAAACCCTGAATACCAGGTAGGCAGTAACGATGAAGGGTTTAATTCAATCATTAAATCCGGAGGCTCTTTTAACGATTTGTATATTTTTAAGCTTGCCCGAAATGCAGCTGGCCAAATCATATTGGATGCCGATGGAAAACCTACCAGAACAGCAACACAAGAATATGTTGGAAATTTAAATCCTGATTTGATAACGGGCTGGAATAACACCTTTACATACAAAAACCTAAGTTTAAGTGCATTGGTATCGGCTAAGTTTGGTGGTGTTGCCTTTTCTAAAACCGAAGCCTTCTTAGACGCATACGGGGTAAGTAAAAGAACAGGCGATATTCGCGATGCTGGTACAACCATGCCTATTAATGCCATTAAAGGTAATACACCAGTTACATCAATCGATCCGGTAGATTACTACAACGTGATAGGTGACCGAAATGGAATTATGGAACCTTATGTGTTCTCACGTACTAATGTTCGTTTAGCACAAATATCATTAGCCTACAATATACCAATAAAAGGTTCTGCTATTAAATCTGCATCTGTTTCGTTAATTGGCCGTAACTTGTTCTTCTTCTACAAAAAAGCTCCATTTGATCCTGAGCAAGCAATGAGTACGAACAATAGTAATCAGGCAAATGACGTGTTTGCAGTTCCTGCTACACGTTCTTACGGTTTTAATCTTAAGTTGAACTTTTAATATATTAAAGTAATGAAAAAATTATGTTTAATGGTGCTTGCCTTGATTTTATTCAACTCCTGCACCAAAAATTTCGAAGAGATCAATACAAATCCCAATCAGATCACAGATAAGTTATTAGAGCAGGATTTCAATTTAGTGGGTTCTTCTTTTTCAGTAATGTTATTTAACCTGATGGGTCATCAAATTGAAGAAGATTTATGCTATGATAACTGGATGGGTTATATGGGTACACCAACTCCTTATGTTGGGAATGTAAATAATACAACCTATTACCTGCGCTGGATTGATGCCTATTGGAACCGGATATATGGTAGCGTAATGTCTCCATCAAAACAGGTTATTGAGCTTGCTGTTGAAAAAAAATTACCCTTATTTGGCGATTGGGCTAAACTGGTTAGGATATTGGCGATATCTAAACTAACAGCTATACATGGCCCGGTAATTTACGCTAACTATGGAACTTCAGGTTTAGGTGCAATTAAATACGATAAAGAGTCTGATTTATATAATAATATGTTTACCCAGTTAGATCAGATTGAAACCAACTTGAAAGCAAACAGCACTTACACTGGCTTTACCAAATTTGATCCTAGTTATAAAGGCGACATCGCTTTATGGTTAAAATTGCTTAATTCAGTACGCTTCCGATTGGCCATGCGTTTGGTTAAGGTTAGTCCTACAATTGCCAAAACACAGGGCGAGAAAGCTTTAGCCGATGCTGCTGGATTGATTAGCACCAATGCCGAAAATTTTCTTTTGCCTTTAAATGGCAATGTTATGCCGGTTTCTATGATTAGTTTTGATTGGAACGACACGCGCATGGGCGCAACAATGGAATCATTTATGGTTGGTTTAAAAGATGGCCGCGTGGCTAAATATTTTAATGAAGTGAGCGATGCATCATTGGTTACTGATCACCCTTCATATAAGTATAAAGGTATCCGCAGCGGAGCATTTATAAATGCCAAAGATGATAGAGTTCCATATTCTACCGTGAGTACGGATTTCAAATCAGTACAAAAACGGAGAGGCTTCACCGCATCGGAAATTGCCTTTTTAAAAGCCGAAGCAGCATTAAGGGGTTGGGCAGGTGCTGGCGATGCCAAAACCAACTATGAAAATGGAGTACGCCTCTCCTTTGCCGATTGGGGAGCAGCAGGGGTAGATGCCTACCTGATTGATGCTACAAGCAAACCAATAAACTATATCGACCCAAAGGATAGCAGAAATAATTTCACCGCACTTTCTACCATTACTGTAGCCTGGAATGAAGGCGATTCGAATGAATTGAAACTGGAAAAAATTATTACACAAAAATACCTGGCCACTTTTACCAATACATTAGAGGCCTGGGTTGATTTTAGAAGAACAGGTTATCCTAAAATTCCACATGTTGCAAAAAATGACAGTAACCCGGATTGGGGAATTATAACAGCCGATCAATGGATAAAGCGACTGGTATTTGTACCTGCAGAAAGAACCGGAAATGCTTCAGCTGTTGCAGAGGCTTCGACATTTTTAAGCTCGGGTAAAGACGACATCGCCTCACGCTTATGGTGGGATACAAGCACGGTAAGTAATTTCTAAACTTTTTAATAATTAACAAAAAAGGCCTTGCAGAATTAATTCTGCAAGGCCTTTTCTTTTCAATATGAAAATTTATCGTTTATCCATTAATGGCTTTAACCCCCGGCAATTCTTTACCTTCCATATATTCTAATAAAGCACCACCGCCTGTAGAAACATAACTTACCTCGTCTTCCATTCCGAATTTTGCAATGGCCGCGGCAGAATCACCACCACCAATTAATGAGAATGCGCCATTATTTTTAGTAGCCGCCACAACTGCTTCTGCTACAGCTTTAGTCCCTACCTGGAAACTTTCCATTTCGAAAACGCCCATCGGACCATTCCATAATAAAGTTTTGGAGTTTTTGATTACCTCCTGGAACAACTCAACTGATTTCGGGCCGATATCTAATCCCATCCAGTCTGCAGGAATCTGCCCCGAGGTTACATCTTTTTTATCAGCATCATTTGCAAATTTATCTGCAATTACCGTATCCACAGGTAAAATCAGGTTTACACCTTTTGCTTTCGCTTTTTCAATCAGTTCTAAAGAAAGTTCTTGTTTATCAGCTTCCAATAAGGAGGTACCAATTTCTCCACCTTGTGCTTTCGCAAAAGTGTAAGCCATACCGCCACCAATAATCAGATTATCTACCTTATCTAATAATTTCTCAATTAAGAGAATTTTATCAGATACTTTAGCGCCACCCATAATTGCTGTAAAAGGTCTTTCTGCGTGGTTCAGAATTTTCTCTGCATTTTCCACTTCCGATGCCATTAAATAACCGAAGTATTTTGCATCCGGGAAAAACCGGGCAATAATTGAAGTTGAGGCATGTGCACGGTGAGCAGTACCAAAGGCATCGTTTACATAAACGTCGCCTAATTTTGATAATTTCTCTGCAAAGGCTACATCACCTTTTTCTTCTTCTTTGTAAAAACGAAGGTTTTCTAATAATAAAACTTCACCCGCTTTTAAATCAGCAGCCTGTTTAACTGCACTTTCGCCAATACAATCGTCAGCAAACTTAACTTCTACACCAACAAGAGCAGATAAATCAGATAAGATGTGTTTTAAAGAATATTTATCTGTAGGGCCGTCTTTTGGGCGACCTAAGTGAGACATTAAAATAACAGCGCCGCCATCTTTTAAAATTTTGCTGATGGTTGGTAATGCAGCCCTGATTCTTTTATCGTCGGTAATTTTAAATTCATCATCCAAAGGCACGTTAAAATCTACCCTGATTAATGCTTTTTTATCTTTAAAGTCAAACTGGTCAATGGTGTTCATGTTTAATTATTTTTGATTTAAATTTAATTTCATTTCGTAATGGAAACCGATGCCTGGGATATCAAATTCCGGCGATTCGGTAGTAAAACCGATTTTTTTGTAAAAAGCCGCAGCTGTTGAGCGGGCGTTACACCATAAATAATCGGTATTGTATTCTTTCAGGTAATCAATGGCAAAAGTAACGAGTGCAGCACCATAACCTTGCCCGCTTGAATCGGGATGTGTAGCCATGCCCCTAAGCTGATAGCCCTCCCCTTCTTCCGGAAAAAAATCGTTACGCATAAATGTGGCAATAGATTTTATTTCACCATCTTTTAAAAAACCCAGGTGAAAGGTATCGTAAGCCAGGTCGCCATCGAAAACACATGCTTCAAATGGTTTGCCATTACGTAAAACCAGGCTTCTTAAAGGTAGAACTTCTTCCGGGAGAATAAATTTGACCATACTTTTTTTATCAATTAGCTTATGCCTGATCTCAGGATATTGCTATAGAGTGCGCCGCAAACGTTTGCAAAGTTAATAAAGCAATTGAAACCCGATAATAATAATAGCCATAAAGTGCTAACATTTTGGATATAGAACCGATCTGATCAAACGGTTATCATTTAAAACAAGGATAAAATGTACATATTATCAAACAGACCTTCCAGTTTCTTGTTGATAATTATAGGATAGTGAATTAAAGCAGATAACGTGAAAGAAGAAAACATCAAAACAGCAGCTAGAATATTACTTGGCGCAGGTTTAATTACTGCCGGAATCGGTCATCTGACCTTTGCGCGCAAACCTTTCCAGGCACAGGTACCTGATTGGGTGCCTTTGAAAAAAGACGATACCGTTGTTTATTCTGGTTTAGTTGAAATTGCATTGGGTACCGCATTAGTGCTTGCCCCGAAAAAACACGAAGCTTTAATAGGCAAAATTGCCGCAGGATTATTTGTTGGCGTATTCCCCGGGAATATTTCACAGTACACCCATAAACGCAGCGCCTTTGGGCTTAATACTGATAGTAAACGTTTTTTACGCCTGTTTTTTCAACCGGTATTGGTTTATTGGGCATTAAAATCAACGCAGAAAAGAAAGCTTATTTCGTAGGTAAGGCATCGATTTTTCTGACCACATCGATTAAACGGCTGCTGTAACCGTATTCATTATCGTACCAGCCAACAACCTTAACCAGATCGCCTACAATTGAGGTTAACAGCGAATCGAATATACACGAATGTGGATTATCAATAATATCGATCGACACAATCGGATCTTCAGTATACTCAATAAGGCCTTTCAATTCATTTTCGGCAGCGTATTTGAAAGCCGAATTAATTTCTTCGATGGTTGTTTTCTTCTTTAACAGACAGGTAAAATCGGTTAAAGATCCGTTTAAAACAGGAACCCTGATTCCTGCACCACCCAAACGCCCATCCAATTCGGGAAAAATATGCGTAATGGCTTTTGCTGCACCAGTTGTAGTTGGGATAATGGAAGATGAAGCTGCCCTTGCCCTACGCAGATCCTTATGGTTTGCATCATGCAGATTCTGATCGCCCGTCATGGAATGGATGGTGGTAATATAACCTTCTTCAACACCCCAATTATCGTTTAAAATCTTAATCATGGGCGCAATATTATTGGTTGTACAACTCGCATTTGATAGTACAGTACTTGTTAAATCAATATGATCATCGTTTACCCCCAATACCACCATTGGAATATCATCGGCTGCCGGAGCGGAAATTAATACTTGTTTTGCACCTGATGCAATATGTTTTTCGGCTGATGATTTTGTGAGGTTTCTGCCCGTGCAATCAATGACCAAGTCAACACGCAATGCAGACCATGGCAGCTTATCAGCTGATGCAATAGTAAAAACCGGAATCAAAAGGTTATCAATCACCAGTGCATCTGGCTTTGCCGAAACGTTCCCTGCAAAAACACCATGAACACTATCATACTTAAACAAATGCGCCATTGTTTTCGCATCTGCAAGATCGTTAATGGCCACCACTTCAAAGCCTTCAGCCAGTGCCAGGCGTAAAAATGTTCTTCCTATTCTACCAAAACCATTTATTGCCAGCCTCATGATATAAAATTAGAGCGCAAAATTAGTGTTTATTTATTAAAGCAAAGACCTGATTATATAAGATGATGAAAATGCAGTATAGCAGTTTTAAATTACGCACTGAGAGGCAAAAATTAAGAGTACAAAATAGTTAAAATAGAATTTATTTCTTCTTCTTAAGGAAGAGACTTAGTGTTAGTAAACTATTAAATACAATACAGATACCAATAATGATCAGGATTAAAACAAAATTTCCAAGGTTCTGCAATACAAGGGTAGCAGCAAGAACAAATATGTTAAGGCCAAGTGCAGAAATTACAATCCAGTTTGTTCTGATGCCCATATTTTCCAGACGGTGGTGGATATGGTTACGGTCGCCCTTAAAGGGAGAATGACCTTTTAATATCCGTACCGTAAATACCCTTAAAGAATCAAATATCGGCACAATCAGGATGGCAACAGCTATTGCCGGGGCTGAATAAAAAGCCGGTTTATTCTCGCCTGTAAACTTATTTAGTTCGATAAACTTAATAGCCAATGCTGCAGAAATAAGTCCAATAATCAAGGCTCCTGTATCGCCCATAAATATTTTTGCAGGAAACCAGTTGTACTTTAAAAAGCCTGCTATAGCACCTGCCAATGCAAAGGCGATAAATGCATAAGGTACCTGCCCCATCGAAGAAAACAAAATACCGAAAACCAGGCTTGTTAAAATGCCTATTCCACCTGCCAATCCATCTATGCCATCTATTAAGTTGAATGCATTGTTCAGGAAGATAATGAGCGCGATGGAAAAAAGGCTTCCCCATAGAGGGGCCATATCTCCTATGCCCAACACACCGTACAAACTTGTTAGACGGAAAGCTCCAAAAAACACAAGGATAAAGGCGACCACGATCTGCAAAATAAATTTTGTACTGGTATTGGTGCCATGAACATCGTCTTTTAGGCCAAGTGCTGACAACACAATACACGATGCAATTAAAAAATTGGCCTCTTTAAAATTAATAATAGCAGAAAAAAGCAAAATACTAACTGTAAAGCTACCAATAATAGCCAAGCCACCTAAACGTGAAATATTACGTTTATGGTTTTTACGGTAAAGGTCGTTCTTATCAAAAAGGCCATACTTTAAAGATGTATAAATCACACTCGGAATACTGATTATCACGATGGAAAAGGCCAGAATAAATATGGCTATGTAGAAATAATTAGTGTTGCTATTCAGTATATTTTCAAACAAAGCGGGATAACTTAGTAATACAAATATAAGCAATGTACGCTTAAAAAACGGCTATTATAATTCTTTAACATGATATAAATCAAATGAGATGTAGGATTTATATCATGTTATTTGCTGGCCAGACAACAGATCACCCGATAATCAGCAGAAATTTTATTAAGTTTAAGTTCTCCTGTCATTTATATTGATTTTTATGAAATAAATTAAGCTTCAGAATAACTATTCCACATTTATGATCCAACTTATATAAAAGATTAAAATTGATTGAGTTTACTCAGTTTTTTCCTGACCACTACAAAAAGCGGATACGGTACGCGATTTCTTTTCAGGGCCTTATAATCATTCGCAAAGGCAGAGATCCTGCTCATTAAAGATTGATTGCTTACGCCTCCTGTGCGCATATTAACCATTAAAACAGGCAAATAAGCTGCCTCAATTTTATGAGTATAAAAGTAACGTAATATTAACTCGTAATCGGCTGCAGTGCCTAAATTCAAAGCATAATATCCATTTTTTTCAAACAACGCCCTTTTCAAATACAGCGTGGGGTGTGCGGGCATCCATCCTTTTTTAATATCTTCAAATGTGTTCTGGTATGATTTCCAGGTCCTGATCACTTTATGCGTTACAGGATGAATGTAATTGAGGTCACCATAAAGTCCATCTATTTTCGGCAGGCTGGTAAAGGTTTTGGCTACAGATGTCAGTACATCAGGACTGGCAAACAGGTCATCGGCATTTAAAATCCCAATTACCTCTCCGGTTGCGCGCTGAATCCCTTTATTGATTGCATCATATAAGCCATTATCTTTTTCTGAAATAAAATAATCAATGGCAGAATGGTTTTTTTGAATAATATCCAGTGTACTGTCTGTCGATCCGCCATCAATCACTATATATTCTATATCAGAATAGGTTTGTGCCATTATTGAATTAAAACACTCCTGCAAAAAGGTTTCTCCGTTATAAACAACTGTGATGAGCGATATTTTCATTGTGACCAAATCAGGATTCTTCGGCTTTCTTAAAAGTAAAAACTGCGTAAAGATAAAGAATAGCTTTACATCTGCCGAATGGTTTCCTATCTATCCGGAGCAAAGATGATTTATAGTCTATTTCTTCTTTTGATGAATACCATACCAAATAGGCCTGCCATTGCGCTTACAATCCAGAAGTGGCTGTCCAGATCGCATTGTACCATTGTAAATGTACCTTGTGAACCATACCTGAATGAACCTAACAAACATACCTTGAGACCTAATGCATCCACGCCTAACGTTCCGTCGCAAATAACACAAGAAGATCCTGTACTGCTTGGAGTCCAACTACAATAGTTAGCAGATAAAGGTGTTGAAGGAGAATTATTATATAATTGAGAAGAGCCTAATACTTCAAGCGAATTAGAAGTATAAACCCTGTTATAATAAGGCACTAAGCAACCTGTTGCTGAACCTTGGGCATAAATATCAAAAGAAATTACGATAAGTATTACTAAAAAACAAAAGCCTCTCATGCATCATTTTAATGGTGATACACGAATTTACTATGGTTCTAAACTAAAAATGCCGTTCGTTTTGTTCAATAATCCGAAGGCTATTATCGGCTAAGGAGATGTAGTAAAGCACTTGCTTTACTACAAGAGAAATATTTTAATTTCTTAGATAATTTAATATTGCAGCTACCCAATAGTAGTTTAACACATTACTTTACTTCAGAAGTAAGATCAAAAAAACCAACTCCATGCTTCCTGATATAAAAAAAGCCCCCACCACCCATCAATACCAATAGGATAACAGCATAATTATCGATAGGCAATGAATTGGTACCGCAATATGTAGGATTGTGCACACTATAAGTTGCTAAGTCACCTTGTAGATAACTTCCGCCACTGGAAACAAAACAAACCTCTCCAACCTGATGATATTCACCAAATTTACTATTAATAACGCCACAATGATATCCATCAGCCTGGGTATCATTGTATATTTCATAATTACTGGAATTGTTATTATAAATATGATATAAACCATTACTGGTATTATTGTTTGGCCCCCAATTATACGGATTACCATCTTTACTATAAGAGAAATACAATTTGGCTGGATAGCCTTGAATTACACAACCATAGTTGCGACCTGGATCTGATGCAAAAGTTTTTAACGAAATGATTAAAAAAAGTAAGAACGGGATATAAAAATTCTGTTTCAATTTATAAATGGTTAACTTAAAAATATAAGGCTGTAAATATTTTTCATAAAACGAACATTTCGTATTATTAAAACGACAAAAATAAACTTAATTGGGCATTGAACAAAATGAACACCAACACTAAACAGATTGAGATGACAATTGTATTTCTTCTAAAAAAACTGAAAAATTAAAAAATATAGCCCTATTCTACATAGAGAGATAAAATGGCTTTAAAAAATTAATTTCGGGCTAACAAGAACCTTGATTTTTATCAATAACAAAATATTATCCAACAACGTTTCACCGCTATAAATCGGATAAAATATGCCATTATATCAACAAGACTGGACAATGTAAATTGAATATTTTTATGATTATAAAGATGAATTACCCCAGATGATGGATGCTTTTTGTTGTGCAGGCAAGGATAGAAATTTTATGAAATCACGACGCAATCCATGGAGACTACCCGACCTTTTTCTGAGTAATCCGGGCAATTCTCGAGGCAATGTCATTAAGTTAAGCACTAAGTCGTCAGGTGAGCGAAGTCGAAGACTTCTTGCAGTTGAAAGTTATAAGCAACAAATGAATAATTTTCAGCCTGCATTTTTTGTTTTTCACATGCCTTTATTTTTTCAACGGTGTTCAAGCTAGCTTCGCTGGTCTTTTTAATTACAAAAGAAAGAGTTTTTCGGCAGCGACGAACCGAGATGTGAGCGTGGTATATGGCAAAGAAATCAATTATACATCACTAATATTGATTTTATTAAAATACATTATCCCTATCAATGACAGACTCCAACAGGAAAATCTATTCCACCAATAATATTTTAAAATTGATTAAAGTCAAGAAATCAAATGGTCTAAAGATGTTTTTTTGATTTAGAATTTAACAGATTAAAAAGATAAACTGCTATTTCTCCGATACTTTCAAATCTTAAAGACAACTATTTTAAAAGGCGCTTTGCTTCTACGTTGACTTTTTTTTAAGGATTTTTAACCATATTTTCGCATGTTAGCCTTAAGCTTCCATCCAATATCAGATTTAAGATGATGATCCAGACAAAAGCAATTTTGAAATTTCTTTACGTTTTATTTTTCTGCATTACGCTTGCCAGTTGTGCATCCAGAAAAGAGCATAGTCTATTTAATGCCCCAAGTGATATCGTTACGGATACCATTAAACAAGTTTATGTGGTAAACGACCCGGGCATTAGTGATGCGTACTACAAAATAAAAGTAAATGATCAATTGGCCATCAGAAATGTACAGAATAAAGAATTTGGGGCATCTCAATCTTCAAACAATGGTTTAAACAGTAATCAGAATATAGCTGGCGGCTCAATAAATAATATACTTTCCTATCCGGTAGATATTGATGGTAAAGTTAACTTGCCGGCGATTGGAAAAGTAGACGTATCAGGCCTAAGCAGAAGAGATGCTGCCATCAAAATTCAGGATTTATATGCAAAACAACTTCTTCGTGACCCCATTATTGAATTAAGTATAGTAAACTTAAAGGTAACCTTATTGGGCGAATTCAGCAAACAAGGTAATTTTTTACTGGAGCGGGAAAACACGACACTTATTGACATTATTGGAGAAGCAGGGGGCATTAATAAAACGGCTGATCCTAAAACGCTTAAAATTATTCGTGGCGACAGAAGCCACCCCGAAATTATCTATGTAAACTTAAATGATATTAACAGCTTGGCCAGCAAAAAACTAATTCTTCAGAATAATGATATTATTGTACTCCAACAAACCAAAAGTTCGGCATTGAGCGAAAAGCTGACTAGTGTCAATAATATTGTACAACCGTTTCTCGTTGTAGTCAACCTGGCTGTATTAATCTTTACCCTAACCCGATAATGGATAACACTACACCAACAGGAGCTAGAATGTTAGCCAGCCAAACCATCAACTATTGGAAAATCCTGTTGATTTTTTTAAGCAGGTGGTATTGGGTTGCCGGAACGGTATTAATCAGTTTTGTACTGGCCTGGCTTTATGTGCGCAGCATTACTCCTATTTATATTACTTCGGCTTCGCTAAAATTAGATAGTGACCAGCAGGAACAAATGGCTTCGCTGCCTGGCTCTGCGTTAAACTACCGGCCGTTTAATCAGGTTCAGGATCAGATTCAAACTGAAGGTATCATTATGCGCTCGGAAGATGTGATTTTAAATGCTTTAAAGAACCTGGATTATAAAATCAGTTATTATTTAGAAGGAAGGGTACGATTTACTGAACTTTATCCGAAACAACCTTTTCAGGTTGATATTTTAACACAGGATTCTGTAAACTTCAGCAGGGCTACCTACAACGTTAAACCCATTGACAGCCGGACCTTCGCACTATCAAGCAGCGATGATAACAATAAAAGTTTGAAGAAATATCGTTATGGTCAACCAATTAGCATGGGCAATATGGTATTCACGATTAAAACAGAAATACCATCAACAGGCAATTACGGTTTTAAATTCAACGGAATCAGAGATTTGTACGGCAGGGCTGCAGGAGGATTAAATGTATTCGAACAGGAAAAAAACACCAATGTCATGGGGGTTACCCATACCGATAGTAATCCTGTTTTTTCTGCCGATGTATTGAACGAGATTATCAAACAATATGTAAAAAATGATGCAACACTTAAAAAAAGATCAGCCAAACAAACCATAGATTACCTGGATAGCCAGATTGCCTTTTTAGATGCACAAGTGAGCAAATCGGGCAATAAACTTTCTAATTTTCAAAGCAGCAATAAACTTATCGACCCCAGTAGCGAAAGGCAACTGGGAAATTCGAAACTAAACAACCTGGAAAACCAGATTGCCGAATTACAACTGCAACAGCTTGCTATCCGGCAATTAGAAACCCAGGTAAAAAACAACAAGGATCGGATACAGCTTAACCTTAATTTAGAAGGCACCAATAATACGCTCTTAACTGGTTTGATTGCACAACTTAACGCGCTTATTATAAACAGAGAAGATAAGTTACAGAGCTTTAATGCCAATGCGCAGCCCATCCTGGATATTAACAAACAGATTAACGAAGTAAAACAGGCCATTGTAACCAATATTCGCTTATTACACGAACGTAATCAAAAAACCATTAATTACATTAATGGGCAAATTGGCCAGGCTAACCAAAAACTGGGCAGTATCCCCGCTAAACAAAATGACTTTGCGAAATTGCAGAGCAATTTTGATATTAATCAGCGCATGTTTTCAATGTTGTTTGAGCGAAAACTCTCTGCGCAGATCAGTTCAGCTGCCGTAATTTCAGGCGCTACAATTATCAGCGTAGCACAGCCTTCTTTTTTCCCGATTTCGCCAGTGCCTAAGAAAATTTATTCTTCTTATTTATTTATGGGTTTGTTTTCGGGCATTGGTTTAATTCTATTGGTCAGAATATTAAATCCCTATTTGTACGATATTGAAACAATTGAAGGATTGACGACAACCCCAATTATTGGAGTAATTTTAAAATATCCCAAAAAAATTAGCCCTGGTGAAAGTGTTTTATCAATAGAGCGCCCAAAATCTATATTTGCCGAATCGGTCAGATCCGTGCGAACTAACCTGAGTTTTATGGCGAGCGACCAGGATACCAAGGTAATCTGTATCACTTCTGAAGTTTCCGGAGAAGGAAAATCGTTCGTAAGTTTAAATCTCGCAGGAACCTTATCCATTATAGACAAAAAGGTGATTTTGATTGCAGCAGATTTGCGAAAATCCAAACTCCATCATGCATTTGGCTCTGACAACCGTATTGGCTTAAGTAATTACTTGTCAAAACAGGTTGCTTTAACTGATATTATCTTTACAGATGATAAGCATAATATTGACTATATTACTTCTGGTCCGGTGCCTCCAAATCCTTCAGAATTACTCCATCACAAATCAATGGGAATATTGATCGAAAAGCTTAGGGAAAGTTATGAGTATATTATCATTGATACTGCTCCTGTAGGCCTGGTTTCAGATTCAATACCCCTCATTAGAAAAGCTGACATCAACCTCTTTATAATCCGTTCAGGTATTTCCAAATTCAGGGCTGCAACTATTCCTGATCGTTTATCAAAAGAGTATGGACTTAACAATATTGCGATTATCCTGAATTCATTTGGTGACGAGAAGTTACATGGAAACATTTATACCACTAACTATGCTCATGGAAATACCGGAACGTACTATTATTCGAACTATACCGGCTACGGAAAAAGTGGCTATTATGATGAGGAGAAGAACTGGTGGGAATTTTGGAAGAAAGGAAGCTAATGTTTGTAATAGCGGAAATAACAGATGATAGCAGGAATAATCGGCTTACGCGCTAATTGGTTAATTGACAAAATGCAAACAGAGTTTAATCAATGTATGATATAGCTAATGATAGATCAAAATTATAGGTGGTATCCGGTTTATACGCGTTCGAGAGCAGAAAAAAAAGCGTGTGAAGAGTTGAACAGAAAAGGAATCCAAACTTATTTACCTCTTAAAAAGGCAGTTAAACAATGGAGCGACCGTAAAAAAATCGTAGAAGAGCCCTTGATTAAATCTTATCTATTTACGTATATTTCGGCAAAAGAATATTCAGAAGTTTTGATGACCAATGGTATTGCCAGATTTATTTATTTCTCTCACCAAATCGCTCATATTCCTGACCAGCAAATTCATGATCTTAAACTTTTACTCGCTACAGATGCCGATTTGGAACTCATTGATTATGATATTAAACCAGGTGAAAAGGTATTGATTAAAGCAGGGCCTTTCAAGGGCGTAATTGCCGAATTGGTATCGGCACATAATAAGCAACGTATTATTTTACGTTTACAGAATATGGGCTATTCGATAAATATCAATACATCGATAGCTTTTGTTGAACCACTTTAAGGAAAGACAATGGGAGGTGGAAGATGTGAGAGGGAACTATTTAATAATAAATTAAAAGACTGATGCTTTAAGCGCAGTACAATATAAAAAACAAATAATCAGTTCATTTTTGAAAATAAAATGTGACTGAGGTGGCGAAGCTGTATCCGGGGCAGAATAAATAACCTGTTTTTTAAATAAAAGCCAATGTGTCGAATAGCAGGAATCATCAATAGCAAAAAATCGTTCAAAAAGGTCAATCAAAAGGTAAAGGCCATGTGCGATAGTATGCAGCATGAAGGATCTGATGATCAAGGTATTTATGCTAACTCCGCCCTGGCTTTACACCAAACTTACCATGTCAGTTAAAGTTTTATTTTTAACACTTAGAACTTTTAGTTTAACCGGCGGTATTGAAAAAGTATGCCGAAGTTTATCACGTGTTTTATACGACCTGAGCGAGGAGGAAATTATTCAGTCTACCGTATATTCGATGTACGATAAAAATACTGACCGCGATTCAAGATACCTAAGCAAAAACCAGTTCTATGGTTTTAACGGAAACAGGGAGCGATTCGTGATGCAATCTTTAGTAAGTGGATTAAAAGCCAATGTGATTTTATTAAGCCATATCCACTTAATCAACATCGTTTATTTCATCAGGAAAATACATCCCCATAAAAAGATATATTTATTGGCGCATGGCGTAGAAATTTGGAGAAAGTTACCCAAATCCAAACTCAAAATATTAAACCAATTGGATAAGATTATATGTGTCAGTCATTTTACCGCAGGTAAAATTATGGAAATGCATCATATTCCTGAAGATCGCATTGCAGTATTAAACAATTGTCTGGATCCTTTTTATCACCTGCCTACCGAGTTCGAAAAACCACAGCGTTTATTGGATCGGTATCATTTAGATCATAAAAACTTAATTCTGTTCTCATTATCCAGGTTATCCTCTTCAGAAAAGTATAAAGGATACGACCTCACCATTAAGCTATTTCCACAATTATTGGAAAAATACCCAAACCTGGTTTACCTGCTGGGTGGAAAATGGGATGCCGAGGAAAAGAAACGTTTAGAAGATTTAATTGCAAAGAACCAGCTTCAAGAATATATCAGGATGGTAGGTTTTATTGATGAAACCGAACTTACTGAACACTTTTTACTGTCTGACATGTTTATCCTGCCCAGTAAAAAAGAAGGCTTCGGCATTGTATTTATAGAAGCATTAGCCAGCGGCCTGAGGGTTATTGCAGGCAATAAAGATGGCAGTGTAGATGCACTTAAAGGCGGAACGCTTGGTATTTTGGTTGATCCTGATAATCAGGAAGACATTTTAACCAGTATCTGCAATTTATTAAGTCAAAATCAAACCGACAACGAGAAAAAAAACCTTCAAAAAAAATGCATAGAGGCATTTGGATATGAACCCTATCTTCAATCGATAAAAAACTTGCTTTTAAATGGGACAATCAGTCCTGCATTCAATATAAATCAGCAACAATAAAAAATAATGGATAGCCCCAACATTTATGGTAAGGAGGAACAAAAATGGACAATTGATGCCAAATCTTCTCTACTCAACCTAAAGCTGAATGAGGTTTGGGCATACCGTGATTTGTTGGTATTATTAGTAAGAAGGGATTTTGTTTCTTTTTATAAACAAACCATTTTAGGTCCGCTCTGGTTTTTTATTCAACCATTGTTTACCACTATCATCTTCACCTTTATATTTGGTAATTTAGCCGGTATATCAACAGATGGATTACCTAAACCGCTTTTCTATATGGCAGGTATTACCGCCTGGAACTATTTTGCAGATTGTTTAACCAAAACATCTTCTGTTTTCAGAGATAATGCAGGTATTTTTGGCAAAGTCTACTTCCCCAGGTTAATTATGCCTTTGAGTATAGTAGTGAGTAACCTGGTTCGGTTTGGAGTACAGATGCTTCTGTTCCTCATCTTAATGGCTTATTATTATTTCACCGGCGCCAGTTTCAACATCAGTTGGGCAATTTCTCTGTTTCCGGTTATTGTATTATTAATGGCTTTATTAGGTCTGGGGGCAGGCATGATCATTTCTGCGATGACTACAAAGTATAGAGATCTGGCTTTCCTTATTGGGTTTGGAGTGCAGTTACTGATGTATGCTACCACCGTAATCTATCCCCTATCCGAAGCCATCAAAAAATATCCAACCTATGCCTGGATCATTAAATATAATCCCATGACCCCAATTATTGAAACTTTTAGGTATGGCTTTTTGGGGGAAGGGAGTTTTAGCTGGTTTAGTTTAGCTTACGCAATGATTGTTACATTAATCCTGCTGATTGTTGGCACAATCATTTTTAACAAAGTTGAACGGAATTTCGTTGATACAGTTTAGATGGGAAGGTATAATATGAATAATGGAAAGCGTAATTTTAAGCATATTTTAAATGTCTGACATTGCGATAAAAGTTGAAAATTTAAGCAAAGCTTATCAGTTAGGGCAGATCGGAACCGGAACGATTAGCCGGGATTTAGAGCGTTGGTACGCCCGTATTCGGGGCAAAGAAGATCCATTTCTACGTATCGGTGAAAGCAACGATCAAAACACGAAAAGTGCGAGTGATATAGTGTGGAGTTTAAAGGATATTAATTTTGAAATTGAACAAGGCGATGCCGTTGGCATTATTGGCCGAAATGGCGCTGGAAAAAGTACGCTGCTTAAAATATTAAGTAAAGTAACCGCCCCTACTACCGGTAAAATTTCGGGTAAAGGACGGATAGCGAGTTTACTTGAAGTTGGAACAGGTTTTCATCCGGAACTCAGCGGCCGTGAAAACATCTTTTTAAATGGTGCTATTTTGGGCATGCGTAAAAAGGAAATACAGCGCAAACTGGATGAAATTGTAGATTTTGCAGGGATAGAGCGTTATTTAGATACACCGGTAAAAAGGTATAGCTCCGGTATGTATGTTCGCCTGGCTTTTGCTGTTGCAGCACATTTAGAAAGCGAAATTTTAATTGTTGACGAAGTATTAGCAGTAGGCGATGCTGAGTTTCAAAAGAAATGTTTGGGCAAAATGGGAGAAGTAAGCAAAGGCCAGGGAAGGACTGTGCTGTTTGTGAGCCATAATATGGGCGCGGTAAAGCAACTTTGCAACAGTGGAATAGTACTTAAAAATGGTCTTGTGAGTTACAAGTCGGATAATATATCTGAAGTTATTAATAAATACCTGACTACAGATGATAGAGAATTGTCAAACAGCCTTAATATTGATGGCAAAAAATACAAAAATCAATATTTCATACCCTTGATGATAAATACTAAAAAAACTTCATATAGCCTGAAAGAAGAAGTTGAAATTTCTATTTTGGGGGAAGTTTTGGAACCTAATAGCTCGTTGCAAATAGGATTTTCCTTATATGATGCTGATGGCAATAATCTATTATGGTCATTTCACACAGACACAATTACTCAAAATAGCTTTCCAAAAGGCAAAATCAAACTCACAACTTCCATTACTCCTTACTTGTTGAATGAGGGAAAATACTACATTTCCCTAGGTGTTGCAATATTCAATCAGTTTTGGATTATAGACCCTGATAATAACAATGATAGAATATATTTTGAAATTAATGGCGGTTTTGATTTTTCAAACTTTTGGACGGAAAAGAGACCAGGGATTCTCGCAAAAAAATTTAACTGGAAATTAGAAAAATGAAATGGGATTAATAACAATGGGGCCTGATAAAAGGCTTGTTGAATTTATAAAAGAAAAATATCAAATTACCAACTTTATAGAAACCGGTACCTACCAAGGTGGTACTACTGAATGGTCGGCTGATGTTTTCAAAAATGTATATTCAATTGAATTTTCTGAACATTGGTATAACTATACTAAAGAAAGACTAAAATCAAGGGAAAATGTAAATCTTTTATTTGGCGATACAAAAAGTATACTTCCAGATCTCCTTCCAAAAGTAAATAACGCCATTTTATGGCTCGATGCACATTGGTGCGGTGACCATTCTTTTGGAGAAAAAGATCAATGCCCCTTATTGGTTGAGTTGGAAATCATTAACAGATTTAAACACCTGTTCGACAAATTGTTTATCATGATTGATGATGCTCGTTTGTTTTTATCCCCACCTAATCATCCGCATTCGTTAACAGATTATCCTGATCTTGCTGAAATCATGCAAGCACTTACACCCGAACGTCAAATTTATGTATTTAACGATATTATACTGGCCGTTCCAAAATCCTACCAGCACGAATTTAGTATTCTGCTTCAAAACCTGGCAACAGAAGATTTAAAAGTTGATGTAGTGCCAATGCCTTCAATCAGAAAACAAATTGTCAGAAAAATCAGCCATAAAATATCAAGAATAGTGACTCGAAAAAAGTAAACTATTTCCTTAAAAAATCATCAAAGAAAATTGTTAAGAAAAATTAAAAATAAACTTCGTTATACTGCAGTAGGAAAGCTGTATGGTTATTTCACTCTAAGAAAACTGTTTAGAAAAAAAGTTGAAACTTTCAATGCAGACTTAGCTAATTTCCGATTGAGTGAAGGAAATACCAATCTCAGATTCGATCAAACTTACGATCATTACCCATTATTAGATGATCGAACATCTATCACAGAAATTGAACCTCACTATACTTATCATCCTGCATGGGCAGCCAGAATTTTAGCAAAAACCCAACCCAAAAAACATGTCGATATTTCTTCAATCTTACACTTTAGCACCATAGTATCTGCATTTATACCCGTAGAATTTTATGATTACAGGCCTGCGGAAATTAAACTGGAGGGGCTAGAAACCAAACATGCCGATTTAACACAATTGCCATTCAGAAGTAATACGATCGACTCTTTATCATGCATGCATACACTTGAGCATATTGGACTGGGAAGATATGGAGACGAAATTGATTATGATGGCGACCTCAAGGCAATTAACGAATTGGTTAGGGTATTGGCTGTTAATGGAGATTTACTTATAGTTACTCCGATTGGCAAAGCTAAAATAGCATTTAACGCACATCGCATTTACGCATATGATCAGATTATCTCTTACTTTTCAAAACTCGAACTTATTGAGTTTTCTCTGATCCCTGATAAGTTTGAAAATATTGGTATGATTAGAAACGCCAGCAAAAAACAAGCAGATGAGCAAAGCTGGGGCTGTGGCTGTTTTTGGTTTAAAAAACGTTTAAATGATTAGTGTTGAATTACAAGGTAGATTGGGAAATCAGTTATTCCAGTATGCGTTTGCTTATGCTACCGCTAAAAAACTAAATTCGAGGTTTTATTTTGACAGGAGGCTGCAATCTTTATTTATTCCCAAATATTTTGCACAAACAAAAGATATCTTCTATTACTTAGATCAAACGATATTTTCTTTAAAAGGGTTTGATGATTTTTTTTCAGTTTATCTCAAACAAAAATTTTATGCGTTGTTAAAAAAAATCCTAAATTATGAAGAAGTATATATATCAGATCAGTTGGAGCCGCAGCTGGAGAGCTTAAAACTGAAAGATCAGAAATTATTTACTGGCTTTTTCCAATCGGAGTATTATTTCGCTGACTGTAAAGAAGAAATAAAAGCCAAATTTGTTATTAAAGAAAAATATCAGACAGATTTTAGAAATATATTTAACGATCTGCCCCAGGGATACAAATATGTGGTTATGCACGTTAGACGATCGGACTATTTCCACTATGACATACAATTACCAGCAGAATATTATCACAATGCAATTTCGGCCATTGAGAGCGAAAACAATTATTACATATTAAT
Source organism: Pedobacter alluvionis (assembly GCF_003664035.1). Lineage (GTDB taxonomy): Bacteria > Bacteroidota > Bacteroidia > Sphingobacteriales > Sphingobacteriaceae > Pedobacter > Pedobacter alluvionis. The sequence continues at coordinate 453,854 of NZ_RCCK01000010.1, read as the reverse complement.
TAGCGACGATACAGATTTTTTAGCGTCCGAATTTGGATACCTGAACAAAAAATATATTTCCCGATCAACGGAAATTATCGATTTTCAGTTTTTAATGCAGGCAGACATTTGTATCATTTCCAATAGTACTTTTAGTTGGTGGGGGGCTTATTTAAATGTTAAAAATGCACCTGTGTATGCGCCCAACAAATGGTTTCCAGATAATGGAAAAATAGAATCTCCATGCAATATTTTATTAGATAACTGGAATCTTATCCCGGTCTAATGGTTTGCACGTTCACACAAATAAAAAAATGAAAACCGTTTCCGTTATTATTCCGACCTATAACAGAGATTTTTTCATAAAATTAACCCTGGAAAGCTTTGTAACACAAAACTATCCTAATATGCTCGAAATTATTGTAATTGATAATAACTCAACAGACAATACATTAGCGGTAGTAAAAGAATTGTCTGAAAAATACCCAATAATAAAATATTTCGAGGAACCGAGGCAAGGTGTTCATTATGCACGCAATTCGGCAATAAAATACGCAAAAGGTGAGGTATTATATTATACAGATGATGATATGATTGCGGAACCTGATTTGTTAACGAACCTGGTCCAAACTTTCGAACTGAATAATAAAATTGCAGTAGTAAGTGGTCGGGTACTGCCAAAATGGGATATTCATCCTCCAGATTGGGTAGTAAAATATTGCTTAAATGCTCACTTAAGCCTCAATCTAGATGAAACTCCTTTAATCATTTCCGATCAGATGATTAATATTTTTAGCTGTCATGAAGCAATTTTAAAAGAGGCAATAATAAAGGCCGGGGGCTTTAATCCAGAAAATACCAAAGGCAAATGGATAGGAGATGGAGAAACGGGTCTATCCCTAAAACTTCTTAATCTGGGTTATCTGCAGGCCTACAATGGTTTATCCGTCATTAACCATATTATTCCAAAAAGCAGGATGACGCAAAGTTATTTAAATAAAAGGTTTGCAAACCAGGCTAATTGCGACAGTTTTACAATTTATAGGGCTGCCAATGGGTTGAATAATTCAAAACTGTTCACCAACATTCTTAATAATTTTATTGCTGTTTTATATAAATCCTTAGCTACACCTTGGCACTTCATAAGAGCCAAAGATAATTGGAGAATTACAATGGCCCAGGCTTTTTATCACAGCAACCGCATTGCTTACGACATCAAGTTGATGACCAGACATCATATGAGAGATCTTGTATTGAGAGATAACTGGATTGAACAAACCAACTAAATGAAAGATAGCATAACGCGAAAGTCCATTACGTTTTTTATGTTGGTAACCAATCGGGACTGCATGTTTGGAGATTATGGTGTTAAAAGTTTTAAAAAAATATACGACAGGCTTAATCATTCTGAAAAACAACATTTTAAATTATTCATTTATTTGAATGCCCTCACCCCAGAAAATCTTAATGAATATGCAGCAAAATGGGCGGCATATCCTTATGTTCAGATCTTTGACAATAACGAAAAAATAAGGAATAAAAACTTTGTTGCTGGTGAAACGATTACTTCTCCCGAAGGAATTGATAGAGTGAGAGATGACATTAACGAAAATTATGATGAACTCTGGACCTCAGAACTTCCCAAATTTAACACAGATTATATTGCAACTGTTGATGCAGATTTTGAAGTATTAGACGCAGAATTTTACTTTCATCTGCTGCTCGCTTTACAAAATCCTGATTGTTTATTCGCCAGTACCTGTTACAATGAAACTGCATATTGTTTTGATAGTTATTCTGATAGAAACATGCATTTGTACGAACGAAACCATACCTGGTTTTGTATTTATAAGAAAGAAGCATTTGAACTATCCAAAAGATCTCACTTTTATTACGAGGAAATCCGTGATGGAGAGGTACACGCATTTGATTCCGCCGCCTATTTTCAAAATGAATTAAGAACAATACCAGGCAAAAAATTTTACCACCTCCCCAATAAATACAAGGCAAATTTTATTCATTACGGGGCCGGGTCAAAAAACATATCTATAAATAAGTCTAACATTTCCTTTTACCGTAAGTTAATGATCACTTGCAAAATTGGTCCGATACGTAAATGGACAAACATAAAAGTTGTTAATCTGCTTAATAGAATTGCGCGAAAACTGATCTCAAAAATCTTCAAAAAAAAGATCAATTCATTAAGTACTGAAAGAAGTAAATTTATTTTTAATCAAGCTTAACTATGATAGAAAGCATTACCATAAATGGACTGTTACTCGCACTAATCATAAGGTCAAACTTTCATAAAGAAGGGATAACTTTCTTCACCCCAGAAGATTATTCGCAACAGTTGGGGTATATGAACCGGCCTAAAGGTTATATTATACCGCCGCATGTGCACAAGCTTGTAGAACGAAAAGTAACCCTTACACAGGAAGTGCTATACGTTAAAGCAGGTAAAGTACGTGTAGATTTTTACAATGATGACCAGGTTTATGCCGAGAGCAGGACGGTGGAAACAGGAGATGTAATTTTACTTGCTGCAGGTGGCCACGGCTTCGAAATGTTAGAGTCTTCAGAACTCATAGAAATTAAACAAGGTCCGTACTGCGGCGACGAAGACAAAGTGCATTTCGACCCCATTCTTAAAAACATTAAATAATGAACGAAAACTTTAAACTTTACAGTCAGTATTATAACCTACTGTATTACGATAAAGATTATCCTGCGGAAGCAGCTTATATAATTGAGCTCATTCAAGAATACTTCCCGAATGCCCAAAATATTATTGAATTAGGATGTGGCACAGGAAAACATGCATCAGTCTTTGCAGAAAAGGGGTTTTCAGTATTGGGAATCGAACTTAGTGAAGATATGCTTAACCTTGCAAGACAAAATGAAAATACCAGACTGAGGTTCCAAAAAGCTAACATCACTAATTTTAAAGTCGATCAGAAGTTTGAAATTGCACTATCGCTTTTTCATGTAATTAGCTATCTAACTGACAATTCAAGTTTGATCAAAACTTTTCAACTTGTTCATGAGTCACTCTGTGAAGGCGGACTGTTTATTTTCGATGTTTGGCATACACCAGCAGTTGTATCCCAGGTACCAGAAGAGCGGATTAAAAAATTAAGCAATGATCAGATTCAAATTATCCGAAGAGCAACACCATCTATCTTTAGTGAAGAAAATATTGTTGAAGTAAACTACGATATAGAAGTAAGTTCATTAAAAGATCAGACACAATATTCTTTTCAGGAAATTCATCCAATGCGACATTTTTGCAAAAATGAAATCGACCTATTAGCGTACAGTACAGGTTTTGAAATTTTAAAAAGTGAAGAATTCTTAACAAAGAATGTACCCTCAAATTTGACCTGGGGGGTTGCCTACGTCCTTAAAAAAATTAATTCATGAAACCAATTCCGGTAAATACTCCATTATTAAAAGGAAATGAGTTAAAGTACCTTTCAGAATGTATCAGTACTGGGTGGATAAGCAGTGAAGGTCCATTCGTTGGCGCATTTGAAGAGAATTTCAGCACCTACAACAATCGTAAATATGGAATTGCAGTAAGCAATGGTTCGGCAGCATTAGATATCGCCGTAAAGGCTTTGGGTATTGGTGTCGGAGATGAGGTTATTATGCCCACTTTTACAATTATTTCGCCAGCTCAATCTGTGGTTACAGCAGGAGCAATTCCAGTTCTGGTTGATAGTGATCCACTCACTTGGAATATGGATGTAACACAAATCGAAGCCAAGATTACTGCTCGAACTAAGGCAATTTTAGTGGTGCATGTTTATGGCCTTCCTGTTGATATGGATCCCGTACTAGCCTTAGCAAAAAAATATAAACTTAAAATAATTGAAGATGCAGCCGAAATGCACGGACAAACCTATAACAGTAAAATGTGTGGTAGTTTTGGCGATATCAGTATTTTTAGCTTTTACCCCAATAAACATATTACGACTGGTGAAGGCGGTATGTTGCTAACTGATGACGACCATCTTGCCGCCAGATGCAAAAAATTGCGTAATCTTTGCTTTGAACCCAATGGACCAAGATTCGTACATAATGAATTGGGTTGGAATTATCGGATGACCAATATGCAGGCTGCGCTTGGCTTAGCACAATTGGAACAACTGGAAGATTTTATCAGTATCAAGCGCAATATGGGGTTAAACTATCATAGCGCTCTTTCTTATTTGAAACAGAAAGGATACCAGCTACCACTTACCAGTACATCATGCGCAGAAAATATTTATTGGGTTTTCGGAATAGTAGCACCAACTGAAAGTGAAAAAGAAGATTTGGTTGATTACTTAACAAAACATAAAATTGGCACCAGGCCATTTTTCTGGTGCATGCATGAACAACCTGTATTTAAAAAAATGGGCTTATTTAAGAATGAAAAATATCCGGTGGCTGAGAAACTGGCCAGAAATGGTTTTTATCTACCCAGCGGATTAGGTTTAACCATTGAGGAGCTCACAGCAATAACAACCTGCATTCATGAAAAAATTGTTTAAAATAGGTATCTGGCATTACCATGGCGGAAGCTATGCAAATGGTGGTGCGTTTGCATATACGGAAGCATTACAAGAAATCCTAAACAAAACCTCGTTTTCAGGCACTGAAATTGTTCACGTTGGATACAATATTGATCAAATCTTTAAATCCGGGTCAAATGCATTGTCGCTCATCCCTATTTACAGAACCAGATGGCCAAAACTACTCAACTCCTTATGTATCCGGCTACCATTTTTCGGAATTAAATTTAGCAATAGAATCAAAAAAAAATACAATAATAAGTTAATTAACAATTTAAAGCATGCTGGAATTGAAGTAATTTACTACATCAACCCGGGAATTGAGATTGATAATTTTCCGCACATATCAACCCACTGGGATCTTGGCCATATTTCTATGTTTGCTTTCCCTGAAGTAAGTATGCACGGAAAGCTGGAGAGCAGAATCGAAAATCTAAACCGGGATATCAATAAAGCACTAATTATTTGTGCAGAATCTGAGGCGGGCAAAAAAGAACTGATCCGGTATTGTGCTGTTAATCCCGACAGAATTCACGTGATACCGATGATTCCAGGCCTGATTGTAAAAGATCAGATTGCGACCAAGCAGGTAGATATCTTAGCAAATGACGAGTTTTTCATTTACCCTGCCAGGTATTGGCCACATAAAAACCATTACAATCTGCTAATTGCCTTCCAACAGTTTATATTTTATTTTCCAAAGGTAAAACTTGTATTTACAGGAGCAAATCAAAATAATATTGATTACATTACTAGTGTCATCCAAAGCTTAGGCCTCGAAAAAAATGTTATCCAACTCGGTGTGGTCAGCCTGCCGCAACTGAAATGGTTATACAAAAATGCGATTTCACTGGTAATGCCAACTTTCCTCGGGCCAACCAATATGCCACTAGTTGAAGCCTACCACCTGGGCTGTAAAGTGATTTGTAGCCGATTAGACGGACATGTTGAACAACTGGGCGAAGCAGCCCGATATTTTGATCCCTTAAATCCGAACGAAATTTTTGTTCAAATGAAAAGCCTCTACGAAGAGTCAATTGGAGATCAAAAAAAGGCTGTCGAAATCTCCTATAACGAAACAGTAACAATTGCTGCCCTAAATTCTCTTTTTCTGAAGGTAAAACATATAAAAAGAACCTGGGGTGCCGTAGACGAAATTTCATAATTTTTGGAAAAAAGGATTTTTTTTATTTCAAGTTCACTTTACCCGGCAAATAACGCAGCGGGCGGAAGTATTGTACTATACCGACATTTAAAACGATTTGAACAGGAGGGTTACCAGGTTACCTTTATTAATTGTAGCCCGGTTAATAAGGGAAACACCAGCTTCAGGCAAATTAACCTTGAAAAAAAATTCTGGCACCCGCCCTTAAGAAAAGGGACTCCGTTTTTAACCAGCATGAGAACACGGTTACAAGCAAGATCGCTGGCCAAAGCACTTCATTTTACTAAAGGCGATATTTTAATCGGGTTATTAGAAGATTATGTAAGTTACCTCGTCTATTTCATTGCAAAACAAGCTAATATTCCATTTTATCTCTTTTTTCACGATGATAATATTTTCAACCGATATTTTAAAGAGAACATTCTCACCAGAAAACAAATCACCAGAATAATTGAAAATTGCAGGCATTTTTTTGTGGTTTCAGAACAGATGGAAGAGGTGCTCTCTCTTCATGGTGGGAAAAATGTATCAGTTGTTTACCCAATACCTGATGGTGCCTTTATAGCTCATAGTAAAAGAATAAAATCCGAAAAATTCAATTTTGCCATTTCAGGCATGCTATTACCCCATTTTTTTGAAAAAACAGTCGAAAAAATTAATGAAGCCGTCGAAGAAACCCATACAAACATCATTCTGATAGGATCTTTTAATCAGGATTACAAAGATTCTTTACAGAATGCGGGCAAAATTTCTTTCTACGAAAAATTTGAAGAGCTCTATGATCTGTTCAACTTCATGGTTGAAGAAGCGGATGTAATCATTGTTTTTTATTCTTCAGATACAAATGAAGAAATCAGATCGAGGTACAGCTTTCCAAGTAGATTTGTCGAATTCTGTCACTTAGGTATACCAGTACTTATAATAGCACCCCAATCTTCAGCAATAGGCAAATGGGCCGTTAAAAATTCCTGGTTAAGCTATGTTGATAATGAAACAAAAACAGATTTGGTAAGTATCATAAATAAACTCAAAAATCCGGATTTCAGATCAGCATGTGTTAAACAATGTCGATATTTTGCTGAAATGGATTTTAACCCGGTAAAGATCCATAACAGGCTAAAATTATTAATAGAAAATAACTGAGCCCATTGAGCAGTAATTAAAGCCAATACACAACTAAAATGACTACCGATGTTTTCAAATCTTTAACCCCGCTTTTTGAGCAAAAGTCCAATCTGGATTCGATAAAAGATTTTCATGAAAAGGTTAACCTTACCTTCCATAATATTGAAGCAAAATATTATGATAAGATCCATGCTGAAATGTGGATTAATCTTCCCGAACAGGTTGACCGCATTATTAATCATCTTTCTGCCTGGCTAAACGAGCAAAAAATACAAAAAATTAAAGTTTTGGACCTGGGTTGCGGAACAGGTTTGGCCGCTCAGCTTTTAATAGATTCATTAGTTGGCAGAAAAATAGCATCCATGTTTCTTTTAGATCCCTCACATGCTATGTTAGAGAGAGCGAAAAAACGCTCATTGAAATGGAATATACCTATAAATTCGAGATGTGGATATATTGAAGATGTAGACGAAAAATTCGATCTCATTATTACTTCTTCCGTTTTGCATCATATTCCAGATATTCCACAATTCATCTCAGACATAGAAAACAGGTTAAATGCAAATGGCGTATTTATAAGCCTGCATGATCCTCTTGCAGAAGCAATCGACTCCGAAACATACCAAAACAGAACAGCACGCCTTATTCAAACTACGAGGGCTAATTTTCAAAACAGGACACTTAAACAAAAGATTATTGGGAAAATTATACGCATACTGAAAGGAAATATTAAACTAGAAACCTATATTGCGGAGGTAAATCAAGAACTGATACACTTAAATGTTATCAATACCCATCTTACTCCGGCAGAAATATGGAGTATTACAGATATCCATGTCGAAGGGCTACCCTATTCTGCCAACAATGGCATTTCTTTAAAAAATTTGGAGGAATCGGTAAAGGAACTTTCGCTGGCATATTTTAATACCTATTGTTTTTTTGGCACACTAAAATCTGATCTGCCAGAAGAGTACAAGGCTGAGGAAAATAACTTGACTTTAACCGATGATAAATTCGGCAGAAATTTTAACAGCATGTGGATAAGGAAATAAAAAACTTAAATATTCTCTATATCCTGCCTGAATATTACCCTCATTCAGGAGGAGGAATTTCGACATATTATCTGCAACATATCGATTTTATGAGATCTCATGTTGCAAAAATAAAAGTTGTGGTAGGTAGTGCTTATACTCAATCATTAGATAGCATTCTGCATCATGATATAGAAGTCGAATACCTCAAACCAGACCTTTTCCATAAGTACCTCGACAGGTTTAAAAAATTCGATTTCATACCGCAATATAAGAAAGCAATTGCCTCTGCGTGGGCCATGTGGGAACAAGTTAACGCAGGTGAAGGGTTTGATCTGGTAGAATGTACCGATTTTGGACTCGGCTTCATTCCCTGGCTAATTCACCACAATATCCCCGTTGTAACCCGTTTACATGGAAGTTCGGGTCAAATTGAATTACATGAACGGGAACTTCAGGAAATTTTATTTGGAGACCAGTGTAGACAAACAGAACTTTCCTTACTGGAAAAATCAGATGCGTTAGTTACTCATAGTTGGTCTAATTATACATTTTGGCAAGACATTTTTCCTCATAAACAGATTAATCTTATCTCACCGTTATTTAAAACAAACGCTACACCAGCTAAATTTATTCAAAAGGAGAATTTTGCTATCGTATGCAGCCGAATCCAGGAATGGAAGGGACCAGATATTTTATGCCAGGCAGTTAAAATAATAACTAAACCATTGTTAATCAAATGGTATGGACGCAACACCATGTTTAAAGAGGGTTTATCCAAATCAGATCAACTTCTTGAAAAATTCCCTGAAGTGTGGAACAGAACAATAGTACCTCAGGGGCAAGTTTCTCACCATCAATTGGAAGATATTCAAAAAACAGCAAAATTTGCCATTATTCCATCCAGATGGGACATGTACAATTTCACCTGCTTAGAATACATGAGCGTTGGCACGCCGGTAATTTGTTCAGATGGCGCAGGTGTTTCATCACTCATTAAAAACGGAATAAATGGCTTTAAATATGCTTCCAATGATCATATTGCGCTTGCCTCATGTATAGAAGCAGTTAACAACATGGATCAAAGTACGTATGAAAAGATGACAAGCGAAGCATTAAAAACGGTTAAAAGCCTGATGCATACCAATATTATTAATGACAACATTAACTTAATGGTTCAGGTTATTCAAAAATTTGAAGTGATTGCTCCCAATGTATTTAACCAGGCATTGTATCTTCCATCAGATAAAAAATACGGCATTGATATCGTTCTAAACCAACAGCCATTGAATAAGCTTTTAAAATATATTACCAAAAGATTGAAGAATAAAATTTTGGGAGGATAGACGGATGAAAAACTTAGTTTACAACCCTTTGTATTAATGAAATCTTTAGCGCTTTGCATACCTGCCTACAATGCGGCCTGGTGTTTACCAAGATTGTTAACATCGGCCCAAAACCAATATATAAAGTTTGATGAAATTTTGGTATATAATGACTATAGTTCAGACAATACCCATGAGGTAGCCCTAAAATATGGTGCAGTTGTTATCGACGGTGATGTGAACCGCGGCTGCTCTTTCGGAAAAAATAGGCTTGCAGAAATGGTAAAATCTGAGTGGATCCATTTTCACGATGCAGACGATGAATTACTTCCAAATTTTACAAGCCTGGCCCACAAATGGATGGCTAAGGAAGAATGTCCGGAAGTGGTTCTTTTCAATTATGAATATCGGGACCATATCACCAATGAATTCATCAGTTTAAGACAATTCGATAAACATAAGCTCGAAACCGATCCAATTAAATATGCAATTGCAGAACAGATCAATCCTTTTTGTGGTCTCTATAATAAAACGGCATTTTTAAATGCAGGCGGTTATGATCTAGATCCAAAGGTATTGTACAATGAAGATTCCGCGTTGCATATCTCTCTCGCCCTTCATCACCTCCGCTTTTCCAGTGAAGATGAAATAAGTATTATTAATTACAGAATACATAATTCAATGTCTCAAAGCAATAAGGAAAAATGTTTTCTTGCACAGTTTTATGTAATGGAAAAAACAGCTTTGAATGCGCCTTCAATTTATAATCATGAGATTGCCGTAAGATTTGGAGAGATTGCGACCAATCTTGCTTCAATAAATAATTGGGAGAAAACAAAGGCTTCCTTATTGTTTGCAAAAAAATTAAGCTTAAATTCTATAAGTGCAAACAACAATATTCTGTTTAATGTAGTTAGCAAATTTAGTCCTTTTGCCGCCTTTTGGATCAGGGAAAAAATGATTAGGTTATTAAAACCAAGGTTGAGAAGATGAAAAAACCATTGGTTTCGATTATTATTCCTGCTTATAATGCAGCAAAACATATTGCAGAAACTATACAATCGGCAGTTAGTCAAAGCTGGGCTAACAAAGAAGTTATTGTAATTGATGATGGCTCGACAGATGAAACGCTCGACATCATAAAATCATTCGATAACCAGGTGATAAAGGTTTTTCAGCAAGCCAACAAAGGTGCTGCAGCCACTAGAAACAAGGGGATATTAGAAGCAAATGGCGATTTTGTACAATTTTTAGATGCAGACGACATTCTTTCAACAGATAAAATAGAAAAACAGGTGTTAGCCATTGCAAACCATACTAATACTTTGGCTGTCTGCAGTACCGTTCATTTCGATGAACACCAGGCACATGCTTTATTTACACCTTCTCTCTACGAAGAGGAATTTCTGAAAACAAGTGATGAGCCAGTTAAATTTCTAATCAAACTTTGGGGAGGATTTGATGGAAAAGGATCGATGATCCAACCGAATGCATGGCTGATACCTATGCCGCTGATCAGAAAATCAGGACTATGGAACGAAGAGCTAAGCTTAGATGACGATGGCGAATTCTTTGCAAGAATTATTTTGAATTCAACCAAAATTGTAAAAGTAAGCGACGTCTTCAATTACTATCGAAAATATAAGAAAGAAGGAAACTTGTCTAGTCAAAAGACCTATAAAGATCTATCAAGTCTTTTGGCGTCAATCTTATCTAAAAAAAAAGAACTTTTATCAAAAGAGGATTCATTAGCAGCCCGTTTTGCGATTTACCGCCTTCTATATGATGTGGCCGTCAGAAGCTACCCCCAATTTAAAGATATTTCAAAAAAAGCAATACATGAATTGCCATTGATAACTCCCTTAACCTATAAATTAGATTTTGGCAGAAAGGTATTAAGCAAGCTGGCTTCTGTTTTAGGATGGAAATCCATCCGTTTAATACAATATAGCTATCAAAACCTGGCGAATAGAATAAGATGATAAAGAAAGCAGTAGTAACAATTGCGGTTGGAAGAATTTATTATCTTCAGCTAGCAAAAAACCTAATAAAATCTTTCCTTATCTGGAATGGAGAATCGGCAATCAAGTTGCTAGTACTAACGGATAATACTACATATTTTGAAGAGTTCAGTAACAACCCAAAGGTTATTGTCAAATTACTGGCATTGGAAGAATCTCAAAAATCATTTACTTCAAAATTTTTATTAATTGACCATATTGTTGCTGAGGAAAATCTTTTTATAGATTGTGATTGTCTGATCTATAAACCTTTAGATTCTATTTTTGATACCATGTCTGCCTATGATTTTACAGCGATTGGCGAGGAACAAACGTCTGGTGATTTTTTTTGCGACATAAAGGAGATGATTAATAAATTCAACGTTATTGCCATGCCGGTTTTTGTAGGATCTGTTTACTACTTTAAGAACAATCACATTAGCAAATCGGTTTTTGCAAAAGCATTAGAGCTAAAGGAGAGATATGATGAACTGGGTTTTATTCGGCTTAGAGGAAAGGAGAACGAAGAGCCTCTATTTGCACTATCAATGGCTTTATATAATCAACACCCTATTGCAGATAATGAAACTATAAAAGCTGATAGAATGTTCTACAATACCTCTAAAACCAATGTTTTAAAAGGAAAAACTAAACTGAAAAGAGTAAATCAGGCTGATCAATCGACGATAGTGTGTGAACCCGCAATAGTGCATTTTAATGATAGTTATAGCGAAAGTGCAAATTATTTGATGGAAGAAGCACGATTAAAAATTGCAGGCAGGAACAGCACTTTAGCTGAGATTGACATTATATTTAGGTATTACTTTAAAGAAAGGGCAACCTCGATATTCAAATTTGTATTTAGGCCTGTTTATCATTTCCTTCTTGGACCTTCAAAGGTTCATAGCAATAAAAGAGTCCAATGAAAATATTTCTTTCGTTTTTACAATCTACTACCCAACATCCTATAGCTGCTTATAGCTTTTGGGAACATTACATCAAAAATGGCATTGAAGAGGCAAAATGTAACTGGACAGAGTGTAAGGAAGTAGATTGGGCAAGAGGTTTAGTACCACAATCAAAGAATCAGCTGGATGAGTGGAAGAGTTTTACCTGGGAAAAAACTGTAAAATTTATTAAACAAAATAAACCCGACTTATTTTTAAGCTATTTATATCCCGAACAAATAGACATACAGGCAATTTCCGAAATAAAAAAAATGGGTATTCCTTGTGTTAACTTCTTTTGCGATAACATCAGAATGTTTAAACAGGCACCAAAAGAGTATGCGATATTTGATTTAAATTGGGTACCTGAATACATGGCAACAACGCTTTATCAAAATGCAGGGTACCCCTATATCAATCTCCCAATGCCAATGTGGGTCGATTATCAATACCGTGGGCAACCTGTTATAGAAAAAAAAGAAATTTCATTTATAGGCTCAAAAGATGTTCAAAGACATTTATTTTTCGAAAAACTATTAAAGGCATATCCAAATCTTGATTTGAATATACGTGGTACAAGCTGGCTGGAGCAGAATGACAATGCTAAAGCACTATATAACCCTATCTGGAAAAAAGCAAAAAATCAAATTGATTTTATTTCCAGATTCGGGATTAAGCCCTACTTAAATAAAATTAAAGATGGCAAAATTAGTCAGGTATCCTCGAGTGCAGTGAAAAACAAGCTAAAAGCAAAGCCAGATTTTAACGACTACATTAAAATAACGCGGGAAAGCCTGATCACCCTTGGCATAAATCGTTACCAAAGCTTTGATTATCCAATCAATACCCCAAATACTTACTCGCGGTTAAGAGATATTGAAGCCCCCATGTATGGTGCATGTTATTTAACCGAATTAGCACCAGGCTTAGATCAAATTTATGAAATCGGAAAAGACATCGAAGTATTTTCAAATCATACAGAACTTTACGAAAAAATTAAAGAACTAGAGCAGGACACTAAAAAGAGAAAAATGATGAGAGTAAACGGCCAGGAGAAGGCTTTGCATACCTTATCCATACCAAATTCAATAGCAAAAATAAACACTTATTTCAGATCAAATCAATTCCACACCAAATGATCTGGCTTAACCATTTAGTAGAGTAATTACTGAAATTTCAGAAAATAAATCACGTTAAATTGAAAGGTAGGCTCATCATATACTTTAAAAAACAAGATCTAAAAGACCGATGGTTTTGGGGAGACCGTTATCTGCGATCGTTAGTTCATTTTTTCAGAAAAAAAAACATCAGCAGTTTAGAGCGGGTTTTCATAAATCTTTGTAAGGCACTTCAAGCAAAAAAAATATCATTCGTTAAAAACCTGCCCTTTGACAAAATTAAAGATGGAGATAAAATTGTCGTACTTGGAATAGGAAAAAATGTATTAAAAGGTTACCATAAAAAAAACAAGATTATAGCTGGAATAGGTTTAATGACTCATCCAAATGAGTGGCCAACTTTATTTGAGGATTACCCAATAGCCACATATCTGCAGCATTCTACCTGGACAGCAAGAATATATAATAAATGGTATGGAGAAAATACCTGTACAATATGGCCGGTTGGCATTGATACTTATTATTGGGAAGCCAAAAAAACATCTGCCAGAAAAGACATTTTAGTTTATGTTAAATTTTTATGGAATAAGGAAAGGAATACAACCGAAATTTTAAATCCAATTCTTAATATTCTTGACAACCATCAAGTAAATTATAAATTGATAATTTATGGATCTTACACCATTAAGGAATACAAAAAAATATTAAAGAGCAGTATTGGGATGATCTTCCTTTGCGAGCATGAAAGCCAGGGACTTGCATATCAGGAAGCGATGGCTATGGATGTTCCTATATTTGCCTGGGATCAAGGATTTTGGTTAGATACCAATCGTTTTACCTGGGGAGAAAAAGAACCTGTACCAGCTAGCTCTGTTCCTTATTTTGATGAAACTTGTGGAGAAAAATTTAAGGACTTAGAAGAATTCAATACTAAACTACCAAAATTTATAGAATCCTCAATAAAGGGAAAATATGAACCTAGAGATTACATATTGAAAAACCTATCATTGGAAAAAAGCGCTGAAAGAATACTAGCGATTTTAAACGAAGCTTACGGATGAAGATTTTATTAATCATGGATCCAGGCATCCCTATTCCACCACCCCAATATGGTGGCCATGAACGTTTGGTTTATATGTTTGCAGAAGAATATACCCGTTTAGGTCATGAGGTGAGCTTATTGTCAGGCCCTGAATCTCATATCTCCGGACAGGTGTATCCTTTCGGAAAAAACAACCTGAAAAGGTCAAAATGGCAAAAAGCAAAAGAGCTATTATTGGTCTGGAAGTTTTTATTAATAAAAAAAAGAGATTTCGACCTGATCCATAATTTTGGCCGTTTAGCCTATCTTATCCCGGTACTCAACAGCCATGTAAAAAAGGTAATGATCTATGGAAGACCGGTGGCACAGAAAGGAATAAAAGCCGTTACCGCCTGTCCACATAGGAACCTAATTTTTACCGCATGCAGCGACTACTGCGTTTCAACGGGTAACGTATCGGGCCGTTGGGAAACTGTTTATAATGCTATCGATTTTTCAAAGTATGATCCGGCCGATCAGGTGAAGCCCGATGCCCCATTAATGTTTTTGGGCAGAATGGACCAGATAAAAGGCTTGCATACCGCAATAGAAGTCGCACTTGAAACAGGAAACAGGCTTTTAATTGGCGGGAACATTCCTGATACCGCCGACAATTTGAGGTACTTTAAAGAGCAGATCGAACCAGAATTTGATGGTAAGCAGATTATTTATCTTGGTCCGCTAGACGACAGGCAGAAAAGTCATTATTTGAGCCAGGCTAAAGCTTTGCTATTCCCAATAGAATGGGATGAACCTTTTGGCATGGTGATGGTCGAGGCCATGGCTTGCGGCACGCCTGTAATTGGATTTAAAAGAGGTTCAGTGCCAGAGGTAATTACCGAAGGCAAAAATGGATTTATTGTCGAAAACAAAGAAGCTATGATCCAGGCCCTTCAAAAAATTATAACAATTGACCGGGCTGCCTGCAGGGCATTTGCCTTTAGCAAATTCGATGTCTCAATCATTGCTAAACACTATCTCAATCTATAAAATGTTAGAAGTATCATTCCTCAATATTTATAAAGGGGCACCTTTAGCTTCTGAAGTGATTGCATTTATGGAAAAAAACAGTTTCGTGGTTTATGACATTTGTTCTTTGATGAGGCGTCCCTATGATCGTGCATTATTTCAATCCGACTTTCTCTTTTTAAAGAAAGATTTTAACCTGAGATCATCAACGAGGTGGGCCTAAAGGGAAAAATAGTACTTGTTACATCTGGTCAGCCTTCACTAAATCCGCGTTTGGTGAAAGAAGCAGACAGCTTGTTTGAAGCAGGGTACGATGTTACGGTTGTATATCTATATTGGAACAGTTGGGGGACTGATTTAGATAAACAATTGCTGGCAGAAAAAAAATGGAAGTCAATTCAGGTTGGCGGCAATCCAGAAAATAACAAATGGATATATTTGCTAAGCAGAGCAAGACATAAACTTGCCAATATATTGGTCTCTAAATTTGGTCATCGTTTTAACGTAGCTGAACATGGTATTGCAAGAGGCAGCCAAAACCTTATACGTAAAGCTAAAAGCTTGAAAGCAGATTTATATATAGCACATAATTTAGGTGCATTACCGGCAGCTGTTTTAGCCGCCAAAACTCATCATGTTAAATGTGGATTTGATGCAGAGGATTTCCACAGGCAGGAAGTTACCAACGATTACAATTCAAGAGATTTTAAGCTTAAAAAAATCATAGAGGACAAATATCTGCCAAAGATAGATTACTTAACTACTTCCAGTCCTTTAATTAGTGAAGCTTATAAAAAACTATATCCAACAATCAATCCAAAAACGATTCTGAACGTTTTTCCATCTGAAAGAGAAATCTTAAAAAAGACGAAAGAAAGACTCAAATTATTTTGGTTCTCTCAAAATATTGGAAAAAACAGAGGGTTAGAAGGAGTAATAAATTCTTTAGCCTATCAGGAAAATGTAGAATTGCACTTACTTGGCTATAGTACGGCATCAATCAGGGAGTATTTCAGGAAACTTGCAGAACAAAGTTCTTTCCGACATGAAAATATCTATTACTATTCCCCCATTCCTTCAACAGAAATCATAAAATTTGCTTCTCAATTTGATATAGGTCTGGCTACAGAAACAGGCTTCCCGTTAAATCGGGATATCTGCTTAACAAACAAAATATTTACTTATATACAAGCGGGCCAGGCTATAATTGCATCTGATACTTCTGCACAAAAAAAAATTCTTAAAAGCTATTCCGAAATGGGCTTCATTTATAATAAGTCTGAGGTTTGTCAGCTAACCAGTATTATTCAGAATTATCTATCAAATCCAGAATTACTGAAAGAGCACCAGGCAAAAGCTTTAAAATATGCCCAGAGTAAATTAAACTGGGAACACGAAGAAAAAAAATTCCTTAAAAATATTGCAGATACAATTGGCAAATAAAAAGCTTTTAATTATTTCTCCTTACTTCCCTCCTTCTAATGCTGCAGACATGCAACGCATAAGAATGAGCTTGCCATATTTTCAGAAGTATGGCTGGGAACCAGAAGTGGTTGTGGTTGAAGAAACCTATAATGATATGATCAACGATCCTCTGCTCTTGACTTCTGTTCCAAAAGAAATAAAAGTGCATAAAGTAAAGGCCTTTTCAAAAAAATGGACCAGCAAATTTGGATTAGGAAGCATTGCTTTAAGGTCATTATATTTTTATAGAAGGAAAGTCAACAAACTTTTAAAGAGCAACCATTTTGATTTAATCTACTTTTCAACAACTCAGTTTCCCGTGTGCATTTTAGGCGCATTCTGGAAGAAAAAGTTCGGAATTCCTTATGTTATTGATATTCAAGACCCCTGGCATTCTGAGTACTATCAGGATAAGCCAAAGTCTCAACATCCAAAAAAACATTGGTTCTCTTATCGGTTAAATAAATATTTAGAACCTATAGCCATGCGAAATGTAGATGGCTTAATCGGTGTATCTGAAGCATACATTAATACATTAAAAACCAGATACCCTAATTTAGTGCACAAACCCTGCAGCATTATAACATTTGGCGCACATGAACCAGATTTTGACATTGCAGAGCAAAATTCATGTTTATCTGAGTCTGTTTACAATACTGATAATGGAAAAATTAATCTGGTTTATGTTGGCCGCGGCGGCTTTGATATGCAACAATCAGTAAGTTTATTATTAAAAATTTTTAAAAAAGGAATAGATCAGAATGTTGATGCATTTAAAAACGTCCATTTTCATTTTATTGGAACCAGTTATGCACCAAATGGAAGTGGTATTCCAACACTTATGCCAATTGCAAACCGGTTAGGTCTTGCAAACTATGTTTCTGAATATACAGATCGAATTGGTTTTTATCAAAGTATAAATCACTTACTCCGTGCTGATGGTTTAATTGTTGCCGGATCAAATGATCCCGCTTATACGGCTTCTAAGCTTTACCCTTACATTTTGGCAAAAAAAAACTTATTGGCGATTCTACACCCTAAAAGCAGCGCTGCTAAAATAATTGAAGAATGTAATGCTGGCTTTTTAACCACTTTGGAGAGTGATATAGATCAGGCGTTTGTTGTGTTTAAATTGTATTTTAATAATGTAAAACTGAAGGTTACGCCATTAACCAATTGGCAAGAATTTGAGAAATATAGGTCAGATTATCTGACAAAAAAACAAATTGACCTTTTTAACAGCATACTATCGAATAACGAGCTTGATAAAACTAGTCATCATTAAACCTACCCCGTCCAAATATTACGATATTACGCTCTGGTTTTAAACCAATCCCAATATATTATTCAAAATTGGACTTTCGAAAAACAGGTGAAACAATTCCAGACACTATTTGATAATAATGATGCAAAATAGCAACCCTACGAAACTTATTCTAACATTGTACCTTCCTGTTTTGGTTTCATATTCATTAATCAATAGTCCAATCATATCTTATTTTATGGCCTGGTTTGGTTCACTTTTTATCTTCTATACCACCATATTATCTCCGGTAGCCATTATTAAGCAGGATTTGCCTATCCACAAGCAAATTATGCGCCCCTTATTCCTCACGCAGCTCGTATTTGCAGGTTTTATGTGTACTACATCTATATTTTATTTTATGGATCATTTGGGTTACAGGTATTTAACGGAGATTAATTATGGCGCACAATTTAAAGAAAATGAACAAACAGCAATCATTGCCAGTTGCCAGCGAATTTGTTTATTGGCTCATGCGGCATTGGTTACGGGCATGCTTTTAGTCCAAAAGCAGCATATCAGGGCTAAAAGTATAAAAACCTTTGAAGATGATGATTTTTTAATCTGGCTCGGCATTATTGTTTTTGGAATTGGTTCATTAGCACAAAGTTTTTCAGGTCTTAGCCAGATCGCTTTACCACTTACTTTGGTCGGAATCTCTTGTGCAGCAGTTTTATTTGTTAAAGGTTTCAAAATCAAAAACATTAAATACCTGGGTATAGGCGCCACAATTTTCTTTCTTAACTTTTTACACGCCTCATTATCTGGCTATAAGGAACCAATTATTATCAATATTATTGTAATTGCTTGTGTATTCTTTCCCTATTACAAGAAGTTAATCCTCTATTTGGCTATTCCTGTGGCTTATGTATTGCTTTACTTCTTGCCTACCTATAACAATACCGTTCGGCAAAGCTGGAGTGGTGAGGTTAGCGCAGAAGAAGCACAGAGTGAGGCTTTCGAAAATCTGAGTACTAAAAATAAAGAAAAAATTGAGGAGACGAACTGGGGCTTTCTTACCAGAAGGTTAAGCGAAATAGAAATGTTCACACAATTTGTCGATTATGTTCCCAGCCATCATCCTTATTATGATTGGGAAATAGTAGAAAATTCTTTGGAAGGACTCATCCCCAGAATTTTTTGGTCAGATAAACCCAACATGGAAACCGTTTCGATGCAGCGGGTTTACGATGCGGGGGTGGCACATCAAACGTCGACAGTTTCTGCTAAAACCCGGCCTGTTGTTGATGCTTATTTAAGCTTTGGTATCTCTGGAGTTTTCTTTTTTATGTTGTTATACGGAATGCTGGTACAACACCTGTCAGATAAAGCTGAGGAGATATTTGGCGGTTACGAATTAGGTTGCGTAATTATGTTTAACAGTATTTTTCAGGGACTTTGGCGGGGAAATAACTTCGAATTCATGTTCAATAATATTTTTTGGGGCTATGTAATTATGTGGTTCCTATTTTATCTACTCAGAACGATAAAAGTATTAAATCCCAAATTTTGACTAATTTTAACAAATGAAAATTATCCATATTACAGCCTCCTATAAACCCGCTTATGTATACGGTGGACCTATACAAAGTGTAGCGAAGTTATGTGAGGCGTTAACGACCTTTAGCGACAGGCAGATAGCGGATGGGAAAGATAAGACTGCTATAAATGACCTAAAGGTATTAACTACAACTGCCAATGGAACTGAAGAACTACAGCTAGACACTGATACACCTATTTTAATTGATAACGTAGCAGTAAGCTATTTTAAACGCTGGACAAAAGATCACAGTCACTTTTCTCCTCCACTGTTAATGAAATTGAGGAAAGAAATCCTCCAAAGTCAAAACTCCAAACTCATTATCCACATCCATTCCTGGTGGAATTTAGTTTCGGTTTTGAGTTGTTTAGTTGCCAAATGGTATAAAATACCTGTGGTTTTGTCTCCCAGGGGAATGCTTACCACCTATACGTTTGGTAACCGGAATTCATTTTTTAAGCGATGCATTCATAAATTAATGGGCAATCAGTTATTAAAATATTGCCATATCCATGCTACGAGCAATCAGGAAAAAAGAGACGTATCAGCAATTGTAAAGCCAAAAAGCATCAGGATAATTTCCAACCTGGTTAAGTTACCCTCAAAAGAGTTAACTATTCAAAACGAAATATCAGACAATAAAAATCAAAAAAACCTTTTTAAAATCATTTTTCTTTCACGCATCGAAGAAAAGAAAGGTCTCGAATTATTGTTTGAGGCTTTATCCCTAATTAATTTCCCATGGCAGTTAACCATTGGCGGTAACGGGAATGATGATTATACGCAAAGTTTAAAAGAAAAAGCTGAAAACCTGAAAATTAGCGATCGGATTATCTGGCTTGGACTGGTAAGTAATGAGAACAAGTTTAATTTAATGGCAGAGCATGATTTAACTGCGCTCACCTCTTACAACGAAAATTTTGCTAACGTAATTGTTGAAAGTTTAGGTGTAGGCACCGCTGTATTGATCAGTAAATTTGTTGGTCTGGCTGATTATGTTGCAGATAAAAACCTGGGATGGATTACGGGGCTAGATATCGAAGAGATCAAAACCGGGATAATTCAGGCCTATCAGGATGTTGAAAAAAGAAAAAAAATCAGAGAAATTGCACGCTTACTGATCAATGACGATTTTAACGATAATACTTTGGTTGAACAATACATGGATTATTACCAGAAAATTTTAGCCCAGCCATCAGCACTTTAACGCTTACATGAACCGAAATTTTAGTTTCATTATTCTAACCTTTAATGAGCAGATTCATCTACCCAGGTTATTGAAATCCATCAAAAAACTCAACGCCAGGGTATTTATTCTGGATAGCGGAAGTACGGATGAAACCCAGAAAATCGCTCAAGACTATGGTGCTGAGGTAAAACAAAATCCTTTTATAAACCATCCCAGGCAATGGGATTTCGCCTTAAAAAATTTTAAGGTGGAAACACCCTGGACAATTGGCCTCGATGCTGATCAAACCGTTACACCGGAGCTATTTGAAATGCTAATCAACTTTAAAGATGAAGACCATTCTGATATCAATGGTATTTACTTTAACCGCAAAAACTTCTTTCAGGGAAGCTGGATCAGATTTGGTACTTTCTATCCGTTTTACCTTTTAAAAATGTTTAGGACAGGGATAGGTTTTTCTGATCTGAACGAGAACATGGATCACCGGTTTATTGTGCCGGGTAAAACCAAAATCTGGAAAAAAGGCTGGATATTGGAAGAAAATCTAAAAGAAAATGATATTGCTTTTTGGAAAGCCAAACATGAACGCTATAGTGATCTGGTGGCGCAAGAAGAGGTTGAAAGGATGTTAAAGCTACGTATGCAAAGTTTAAAGCCCAACTTACTGGGTAGCCCTGATGAAAAACGGGCATGGTTAAAACAATTATGGTGGAAACTTCCACTCGGATTGCGTCCCTATCTTTACTTTGGCTACCGGATTTTTTTTAAACTTGGTATATTGGAAGGCTCTACTGGAATTAAATTTCATTATCTTCAAGGCTTCTGGTTTAGAAGACTGGTAGATAAAAAAATTAAAGTAATTCTAAAAGACAGGCCATTAAATTTATAATACCGATATGACTCCAGCAGAAGCAAAAAAAGAAGCAAGTAAAAAGGCCGTCAAATTTGTGATTGCCCTGTTTATGTTATACATCATTTTTAGTCAGGGCAACCTGTTTATGAACAGTGTGATGATGCCAGGTTCCAGGTTTTATAACCCTTTTATCTCCGATCATCTAAATTATATACAGGGTTTAAAGTCGGCCTTGATCGTACCTGCAGTATGGCTTATTAAAGCTTTTGGCTTTTATGTCATCTATAACGAAATGGATGTAATGGTTATATCGGGGCCATATCTGCGGGTTAACTATTCGTGCCTGGGTTTAGGCGTAATGAGCTTTTTAGCTGCTTTTGTACTGGCATTTCCTGCACCATGGAAATCAACTTTTAAAATGCTGGTGATCGGATTAATCACCATATACGTATTAAATGTGCTTCGCATTGCAGGCCTGGGTGTATTACTTGGATTTTTTAAATCACAGCGCCATAATTTTAATTATCATCATGAAGCATTCAATATCCTTATATATATATCCATTTTTACCATATTATATCTCTGGATTAAAAGATGTAATAAACCGGTCAATGCTCAATAATATTAGTAAATTTTGTTAAAAACGCAGTTACATAAGAATTTCGATACCGGAAATTTTAAAATTGGTGCTTCCGTAATCAAACAGTTTTTGTGGTATTTTACAGATATTATCATTTTTAAGAGCCGTATGATGCCATTCAGCTCAGTACTTGTTTCTTTTTTAAGATTATTTGGTGCCAAAATCGGTAAAGAAGTACGTATAAAACCAGGTATCCATATTAAATATCCCTGGAAGCTGGAGCTGGGCGATTATAGTTGGCTAGCCGATTGTTATATCGATAACCTTGATCAGGTTAAAATAGGTAAAAACTGCTGTATATCTCAACAAGCAATTCTGATTACGGGTAATCATAATTACAAAGCGACCAGTTTTGATCTGATAACTGCTCCCATAGTAGTTGAAGACGGCGTATGGATCGGTGCATCGGCCCAGGTTTGCCCCGGGGTAACTCTGTATAGCCACTCAGTACTGACGATGGGAAGTATAGCGACTAAAAACCTGATGCCCTACACCATTTACCAGGGTAACCCGGCTGTTAAGATCAAAGAACGTATAATAGAAGATAAGATTTAATTTTTATAATTACCTATTAAAGGCCACCGTGAGTGGCCTTTGTCTTTACTTTCGCAAGGCAAAAAAATAATGACAAATATCAATTCTTTAAGGTTCTTTACATTGTAAAAACAGCGTTGATTTACAAAAGATTAATTCTTGATTTTCAGGTAAACGGTAAATACAGACCCCTCTCCCAAATTACTATTTACAGTAATCTTTCCACCCGAAGCCGTTATAATTTCCTTAACAAGGTACAGCCCAATACCTGAGCCCTCACCAGATTGCGAGACCCGTTGGTATTTTCCGAAGATATCGCTTAGGTTATGTTGAGCAATTCCCATTCCGTTATCTTCTACGGCAATTACCATAAAATCCCCTTCACGATGGGTTTTAATAAGTATTTCCGGTTTTCTTTCCTTTGAACGGTATTTTATGGCATTATTGACCAGGTTATAGATTATGCTACGCAGTTTACGACGGATATATAAGATTTCGGAAAAACCGATATCAGTTTTTATCCTTCCAGACGATTCAATTATCTGCGGGGCAAGTGTGAGCCTAACATCCTCCAGAATATGTTCAAAATCGAGCAGTTCTTCCACTGCCTTATAACGATGCTCCTGCTCACGGGAATCGGTTAGCTCGTAAATGATTTGTTGCATTTTGGTCAGGCTATTTTCCACCTTTTCCAAAAGAACCGGAAAACGTTCCATACCTTTTTCTGGCAGTTTCCTCAGCATGTCGATCGTAAGGCCCAGACTGGTGAGCGGCGTTTTTATATCATGCGAAATAGTGTCCAGAAGCAGCTCATGTTCAGCAATCAGTTTTTCCTGTTCCTTTAAATCGCGTATCCGCATGGTAATTTCCACAAAAGTGATAATCACGCCATTGGTCTTCTTATCGCGCTGGACAATATAAGGCAGAATGTTCATCTGATACCAACGCAGGTCTGTTGTCTGGATTTCCTTTTCCAGCACTTCCCCGCAATCAATAACATGCTTTATGTTATCGATAATAGTTGGAAAACGAAAATTTTCACTGATATCTTCAATAGGCCTTCCTACATCAGTATACTTTAAACTGAACTGGCGCATGGCCGGAGGCGTGAATTTTCTCAGTATCAGATGTGCATCGACAAACAGCTGGGGAATAATCGTATTTCTGAAATAGTTTTCCAGTTCTTCGTTGAGTTCGACAAGTGCACTGATTCGCTCGGTTTTGTTTTGCATGCATTTAGCCTACAGGTTGAGTCTGATCGGCACTGTAAGATATATAATAAATACAAATATATCTGCACGACTATATTATATACCGGGGAATCGCTTGTAACATTTAGCCTGCAATTAGATTGCTTCTGAATTCATCATCCATAGCAGCCCTTTTTCTTTTTTGTGGTTTACTGCTTCTAGATTCCCTTTCCTTCTAAAGGATATTCAATGCCATTTTCATAAAAACAGGATTTCTTCCTGCGGGGATCTTTCATGCTGGAAAGTAAAGAGAAAAATTTAAATTGTTTAATTAAACAAAAGCTAATTTTTCTTTTTGTACAATCAAAGTAAGTAACGTATTAAACACGACACAAAGAACTATTGGTGGTTATTGGATCAAAGGACAATTATTTTAATAGAAAAACATTATTATTGCCTATAAAGCACAACAAAATGAATGTCATCCTCGCTTCTACTTCTACCCTATTTGGCGGCAATTACCTCGAATACCTAAAAGATGAAATTATTAAGCTGTTTGCTGGAATAGATGAAATTGTATTTATTCCTTTTGCAAGACCTGGAGGCATTTCACATGAAGCGTATACGGGCAAAGTCCGCGAATTTTTCTCCCAGCTAAATATCAGCGTTAAAGGTCTGCATGAATTTAATGACCCCATTCGCGCTATTGATGCAGCCAAAGGATTTTTTACTGGTGGAGGAAATACCTTTCTTCTGGTAAAAACACTCCATGAGCTTGGATTGATGAAGCATCTTTGTGAAAACATTAAACTGGGCAAACCTTATCTGGGCTGTAGTGCCGGAAGCAATATTGGTGGCTTGAATATGAAAACCACCAATGATATGCCTATCGTGTACCCTGCCTCTTTTGAATGTATGGGTTTGGCTCCTTTTAACCTTAACCCTCATTATCTTGACCCAAATCCGGAGTTAAAACATAACGGAGAAACAAGGGAAACGAGGATTATGGAATTTCTAACCCAGAACGATACTAAAGTAATAGGCTTGCGTGAAGGCAATTGGATCAGGATATTAAATAATAAAACAACTACTGAAGGCAGTGAAAACACAAGAATTTTTGAAGCAGGCAAAGCTCCGTATGAGTGCCCGCCAGGTAGTTCCTTGTTATAATTAATTTATTGAAGAACGATACAGCGGCAGAAAAAATAAAAACTCAAATAGCTACAAGTTATGATCAATTTAACATCATAAACTTGTAGCTATTATTCTTCTCATATATCAGACGGATAGTCTATAACATCATCATCCATCAATTATGATGCTACAACGCTGGCCTTTTTTCGTGAACGCAGGTAGATTACCAATCCGCCAAAAGCCACAATTAATATTATTGGAATGATCAATGTAGCGCGCAGAATTTCAGGACCCGCCAGATTTTTGGCATTGGCAAGCGCCTGCGCAAATGCAGAATTTTCGGGAGCTTTTAAATATGCATCAAACGAAGCACCAGTTGGTAAATGTTTAACAATCAGGCTATCGTAAAAACTACCCATAAACATGGTATAAATAGAAACAGCAAACATTCCCGCGCCCCCCATTAGGTTTAAGCCCAGTGCTCCCGATTTAGGAACATTTTCAGCGACGAAACCGATCATCGTTGGCCAGAAATAACAAACGCCTATACCGAAAACAATTGCAGCGAAGAAAACTGAATTTCCCGTAAAAGTGCTCAGCATGTAAAGTCCGGCTGCAGCAAATACTGCAGATAAAAGCAGTACACCCTGAGGAGCAAGACGGTGCACTACAGGTTCGGCAAAACCCCGGCCAATTACCATGATCCCGGTTGTAAGGGTAAGCAATAAAATGGCATTATCTGTTACGTTTTTCAGCAGTAAGCCTATCCATTGCCCTGTAAACAACTCGGTAATAGCGGTACCGAACATACAGATGAACATAAAAATAAATAATGGGGAAAGTACTGCTTTGTACATATCTGAACTGGAATAACCAGATGATACCCTTTCGGTAACGGGGAAATCTAACTTTGAAAACAGATATCCATAAATTAAAGTAGGAATAATCATCATGGCCACCTGCACCTTCCAGCCCAGTCCAAGGTGAACAAACAGGGTAACCAGCAGTGTTCCAATTACAATACCTCCGGGAAACCATAAGTGAAAATGATTTAATTTGGTTGTTTTATTCTCCGGGTATAAAGCGGCAACCAATGGATTACAGGCGGCCTCTACAGTACCGTTGGCAATGCCAATCAGCAGGGTAGATAAAAACAAGCTCCAATAGCCCTGCGCAAAAACGGTAAGGATGATGCCGGCAAGGTGAAAGATAAAGGCCATGACCAGCAAACGTTTCATACCGATCATATCGACTACAAATCCTCCAACCACAATGGCCAGTGGAAAGCCCCAAAAGGCAGCAGCCGTAATGGTACCTAACTGTGAGGTACTTAATTGAAAATCGATCCCAAGCTGGTTCATTATGCCAGCACGGATACCGAAGGAAAGGGAGGTGACTAGTAATGCTAGACAACTTGCCCAGAATAGTTTTGTGGTTTGAATGTTAAGCATGTGCTCAGATTTAGGTTATATTTGGTTTTAATTTTGCAGTAAGAAAGAGGTTTTTTACCAACGTTGGTTGCAAATACGCTGAAATTTAAACCAGCCTTTTAATTCAATGAGTTGGCGCTCCTCCATTTTTCTGGAATATTTGGTTGTATTACACGCGACAAGTGCAGTGTTATGATCATTAATCGCCATAATAATAAACAATTGAATCGATTAATGCAATGGATGATGATAAACTTTGTTGTTTTACCATTAAGATCTGATCGAATAACCGATTCATTAATACGGATTGTATTATGGAAAGATAAATTTGATTTTCTCCGTTTCATTCTATAAATTGAGGCTGGATCTTATCCAAACTCCATTAACTCGTTATGAAAAGATATCTTTTTATTATCCTTTTAGCAATCTCTTTTTCAGTACAGGCACAGTCTAATGCCGTAAATTACAAATACATTATTGTCCCCGAGAAATTCAGTTTTCTCAAGCAGGTTAACCAATACGGCTTAAATACCCTGACTAAGGCTTTTTTTGAGGAAAAAGGCTTTACGGTCTATTTTGATAATGCCGAAATACCGGAAGAAATTGCGACAGATAGATGCAAGGCCCTGGTAGTAGAACTGCAGGAAAAAAACAGCATGTTTGTTACCAATCTTACCCTTTTACTTAAAGATTGTAAGGGCGCTGTAGTCATTAAGAGCAAGGAGGGAAAAAGCAGAGAGAAAGAGTATGAAACTTCTTATAATTTTGCCTTGAAAGATGCTTTTACCTCTTTTAACGATTTAAAGTATGTAGCGGGTAACCCTACTGTGGCGACCAGTGTAGTCCCAGCTAATACAAATACAGAGACCAAAACTGCACCTATACCTGCTGAACAGCCGATGGCTACAAAAACAGAACAACAAGGAGCGATGTTATATGCACAACCTATAAGCAATGGCTACCAACTGATCGATGCAACACCTAAAATTGTAATGACCTTACTAAAAACCTCCATGGAGGATTGTTACATTTCGAACAACGGGAACGCAAATGGCATAGTTTTAAAAAAGAATGGAAGTTGGTTTTTTGAGTACTATAAAAACAATGCGCTTATTTCCGAAAAACTATCGATTAAATTCTAGTTATAGGAGATTGTATCTTATTTGTAATTCAATCGAATTTGTCACGTTGAGCTCAGCCTGTACTGAGCTTGACGAATGTATCGAACGCCTTGCAACACCTTAAACAGGCCCTTCGACAAGCTACCATTGACAGACTCCAATAGAAAAGCCGTCATTGCGAGGAACGAAGCAATCTTAATGCGCACGCTAATAGCGATCGTTGTAAGATTGCTTCGTCGGCTGAAAAAGCCTTCTCGCATCCTACAGTTCATTAAAATCACCTGTCATTCATATTGATTTATACCATAAATTATCTCTCAGGAGGACAATTCTATATCTATTTAGTAATTGGTTAATTTCTGGAATTTTAAATTAGTACCTGCCCGCAAAATCAAGCAATTGTAGAATTCATTCAGAAAACGAACACTTTTTCGCCTGATTTTTAAACCTGTTCGTCGAGAATTAAGCTGGGTTGGTATAATTGAGGATTTTCTGCTGCAACGTTTTGCCGATAGTGGTGTCTTATCTACAAAACAATCACAAAATATTAATTAAAAATATAAACAACAGCATTATGAAAACCTCTATCAAAACCCTAACAAAATCAGTATTAGCAGCTATCGTTTTAAGTTCTGCTATTTTCTCCACAAATGTAATGGCAGACGAGAAACAGCCAATCAAAATGTCGGCCCCTAAAAACATCAGCCAGGTTATTGTAAATGGAAATGTGGAAATTACATTGGTACAAGGACAAAAAGAAAGTGTAAGTTATAATGACGATAACACTGGGAAAGTAAAAGTGATCCAGGATGGGCATGCACTAAAAATCACTTCGGCAGATGGTAATACAGCTAAGATTACCGTTTATGTAAAAAATATTTACAGGGTACAGGCTTCTGAAAATGCAGTGGTAAAAACTTCAGGTAAACTGGATTCGAAATACCTTCAGTTATTCTTAAAAGGAGATGCTGTTGCCGAGATTAATTCAAATACAGAAAGTTTATATACCGTAATTGAAGGTCGTGCAGATTTAAAATTAAGTGGAGCTACAGCAGAACATATCCTGGTAATGGGAAGCACACCAAAATTGAATCTGGACAGATTTGCCGCAATAAAAACGCAAATGAGTTCGCCAGTAAACGAAACAACACAAACTGCTTCATTAGCAAAATAATAGTTAAAATTTAACAGTCTAAGAGCGATGGAATCTATTCATCGCTCTTTTTTTGTTTATACGGCGCTTAATCATAAGCTGCAGCATAATCTTTGGCAAAAGCATTACATTTTACCGGAGTAAGACGCAAGCAGGCTAAATAGTTTAATGCGAGGGGCAAATTGGAGCTGGTAATGGTTAAAAGTCCGAATAAACGCTGGGCAGCGGATGAAACTTCGCTTCCACCTTCATTTAAAATGCCTGCCAAATAAAAAGGATTGGAGATTGTGGAGATGAATACCGTTTCCAGCATCATTTCCCCAATTTACTCACTGTCATTTACTTTTATATGAGCTAGATGATAGGTGGTTTACGCCTGTCACGATAAAATCCGCTGTACCAATTCTTCCCATTCCTGATCTAATGATAATTGGGGGCTTTTCTCTCCGGCTTTAGTATACCAATAATCGGCATTCCAGATGTCGCCTTCTTTGCGGTGCAGGTAGGCGTGGATGCGGGCTGAGGCAACATCGCCTAAATGGTCCACCTGGTTATGGGCCGTATGCCAATCCCCCTTAGCATCGTACCAGAGTGCCCGCAGCTGAACCGACATGTTGCTTTCTGGCCTATCTTTTTCTAATGAATTTTTAAATTCAGTTATATTCTTCATTAATTTCTGATTCTATTTTAACTATTATACAACAATTACTGTAAAACAGTATGGTAGCCATCTGATAAAAATTATTTTGATTAATATCTTGTTGTATTCCAAATAATTCAACAACAGCACAAAACACTAATTTACAAGTATTTACAAGCAATTACTCACTTTACGATATTCGTTTAAGCACTCCATTTTTTGTAAACCGGTGCATTAACATACAAACCATCTTCTGAAAAACTTGTTGTAAAAATGGGCATGGTATTAATTAGCCCCTTTAAAAAAAGCAATTATGAATTCAGGAACTATTGTATACAGCAATTTAGAAGAGCTCTCAAAAAGTATTTATCAATTAACAGATGGCGAGGCCGACATTAAAGGTTGGCCGGTAAGAAATGAAGCTGGCGATCCGGTTGGAAAGGTGCGCGACCTCCTATTCGATCCCGAGCAAAATGCAATACGGTACGTTATTGTGGAGCTTGCTGATATGGGCGAAGATTTGGAGGAAAAAGCTGTGCTGATCCCCATCGGCCTCATAAATTTAGGTGAAGGTAAAAAAGAAGTTATTTTACCCGATATTCACCATGATCAGTTCAGGGCAATGCCGAGATATATTATTGGTGAAGTTACGCCTGAGTTGGAGAACCAAATCCGCAACGTGATCGGCAGTCCGGCGGCATTGCGGATAGAGGATGAAATTGTAGAGATTGACCGTGCAAACTTTTATCGTCACCATCATTTCGATAAGAATAGTTTTCCGGAACAAAATCCCCGCAATCAGGAATCTGATCCCTTAATTTAATTAATGCATCACTTTTGTATGTGGTGCATAGGCGTCGCTAATTATAGTTACATTAGAAAAAAGAGGTGTATCATAAATATGATTTCAACTTAAATCCTGGCATATTGAGTTTCCCGACGAATCGGGAGAAGTAGTGGAAATAACTTAAAAGTATTTAAAGGCCCTTCGACAAGGTATCAATAACAGGTTCTAAGGAAAAGTCGTCATCTCGACCGGAGCAACGCGTAGTGGAGAGATCTTTGAACTATGCTAAAGATCTCTCCACTAATTTACCCCTGGAATTTCGGTAAACGTTTACCGGATCTTTTTTGATACTTGCTTTTTTAAATTCAGCGCATTGGGAATTAATTAAATACTTGCCCTTCGCGATAATCATGCACAATACGCTCCAGCCATCATCATCATGCACGCTAAAATCCCGAGGATAATTTTAGTCTGTTTCTTCATCTATTGTTTATTGTAAATTCCCTGCAGCTTTTATTTATTTTTTAGCTGGTAACTGTTGTAAATGGCTACACACTTCTCTTCATAGCTAAAATTAATATCATCGCTAAAGGTTTGCAGATACGTTTTCGGGAACACCATCATGCCTGTAATCAGGGGCAATTTAACAATCTTGTTGTTGCGCACTACATTAAATTGTGCACTGTATTTGTTTGTCAACAGATCTACACTCGATTTACCTCCGTTTTTGCCCGGGTAGGTACCACTTAACTCGTAGTCTGTTCTTTTCATCCCTACCAACTGCATTTTTTTATCTGTCTTATTGTACTCGAACACGTTTATAAAGCCCGATCGCCCGTAATCGTTCCAAAACTCAAAACCTTTTTTGGTAGCCACCAGCATATTGCCAAAATTAAGGTGCCTGATGGTTTTGCTTATTATTTTCTTATAGTGCTGTGTAGACAAGCTGCACTCCAACGTGCGCATATCGCTATTGATGGAAATCGTATCTTTTTTCAGGTCGAAATCAAAATCTTTCACAATCCGCCGCGTGGCCTGTGCAGTTACCGTAATGGAAAAGCTGGATAGAAATAAAACAAAACTGTATTTTATTAAAAATTTATTCACGATAGGTCTCCTTTATATACTTTTAAACTTGTAAATAGCAAATGCTAATTGAAATTATTTAATTTTTATTAAACTCCAGTATTATTTTCATAAAATTCTCTCTGTCATTAATGC
Source organism: Pedobacter alluvionis (assembly GCF_003664035.1). Taxonomy (GTDB): domain Bacteria; phylum Bacteroidota; class Bacteroidia; order Sphingobacteriales; family Sphingobacteriaceae; genus Pedobacter; species Pedobacter alluvionis. Next base: position 422,356 of record NZ_RCCK01000010.1, on the reverse strand, counting down.
TCTGACATTTTTAATGTTTCAGTGTAAATGAAATAGCCAAAACCACCGGACATAAAATCAATTCTAATCCTTATTTTTGGCGATATATATCCTTAATAAAGGATATTTCCAAATACTGCTGTAATCCAATGATAACAATAAATAATTTCTCGATACTGTTCCGAATTCTGATACTCCTGCTTTTTACCTTTCTTATAACGGGTAATGCATTTGCACAAAAAGACAGGTTACCAGATAAGGGGCAGGATGTATCTATTCTTTCAGATTCTGCTACGCTGACCAAAGGCGATTACCTTACACACCTGGAAAAAGTATTTGAAACGGTTAATAAAGTGCCGGTAACGGTTGGTTCATTTAAGAAACTCAAACCTATAGAAGCACATTTAATCCAGGATGAAACCGCGTTAGCACTGCTAAAAAACCGCTTGACACAGCGCGACAGGTACCCAAATCTGCAAAACCTGCAGATGGATCAAACCTTATTAGCTGAACTACAAAGCAATAACAAAGATTGTTTAGCAGACCTTGATGAATATGAAAAGGAATTACGGGCATTAAAAACCGAAATTCTTAACCTGCGTAAAGATACTGTACTGATTAAAGTGTTTACAGTACCTGCGGTGCAGGTTATGTTTAAAAGTGAATTTGCAGAACTAAAGAAGAAACGTTTAGTGATGGATAGCTTGCTGAAAACGACTACCTTATCAATCAACAACCTACAGGCCAGAACTTCATCCAATCTCATCAATATTAAAGAGTTAATGTATCTTACCGATAGCCAACTCGATGCGGTGAGCATTAAAGCTTTTGGTAAAGAGCGCCGTTATTTATGGGAGTCGGTAAACAGGCCGGCCAATAAAAGCATGGGCTTCAGTAAGTTCATTAAAGGAGAGCAGGAAATATCGCGGTATTATTTCGTATATACAAGAAGCAGCAGAATCTTGTTATTTTTCACCTGTACCATATTTTTCTTTTGGGTATTCTTCAATTTTAGAAGCGTAAAAAAGCGTGGCCATTTAGAAACGCTTGATAGTTTTTCGCTGATTAGTCCGCAGCCCTATTTAATCACTTTCATCATGCTCTTTGCACTAGCGCCTATTTTCGATTTGAGGGCGCCTGCACTATACATAGAAGCAGTAGAAATTATTCTCGCGATTTTGCTTACTGTATATTTTCGCAAAAAGTTAAACCCAAAGTTATTTTACTATTGGTGCATATTTGTGATACTTCTTCTTGCTCCGGTGTTCTTACGTCTTTTGGGTATGCCGCCAAGATACCAGCGCTGGCTCCTGCTGTTCTTAACGATCAGTTCAGTTGCCTACGGTGTTATAGTATGGAAAATACTTGATGAAAAAACCAAAAGATATAGAATGATCCTCGTCACAGGATTTATATATGTTGGCTTTGCCATCATTGCCACATTTTGTAATTTATTTGGCCGTTTTACCCTCACGCAGGTTTTTTATTCAACCGGGGTTAGCTCACTTTTGAATGCCATATCGTTAACCATCCTGGCGAAAGTATTGGTAGAAGCCTTTTTGCTGCAGATGAAAAGCAGCAGGATTCGTAAGGGATTTCCGGAGTATTTTGACTGGCTGCCTGTAATTGCAGGACTTAAAAGGCTTACAGGTATTGGTGCCACTATTATCTGGTTTGTAATATTTACCACCAACCTGAATATATTCAACAGCCTCTACGAATCGGTAATGGAAATCCTGACTGAAAAAAGAGTTATAGGCAGTTTCTCTTTTACCTTTGGGGGTATTGTATTGTTTTTGGGTATTATCTGGATTGCCAACTTTTTGCAAAAATACATTGCCTATTTCTTTGGCGATACTGGCGATGATAATTTTGAGGATAACAAAGGAGAGCGTTCGAAATTACTGGTAACCCGTTTGGTGTTATTAATTGGTGGCTTTTTAATCGCGGTTGCAGCTTCCGGGCTACCAATCGATAAAATCACAGTTATTCTGGGTGCGTTGGGCGTGGGAATTGGGTTGGGCTTACAGAATATTGTAAGCAATTTTGTATCGGGGATTATCCTTATTTTTGATAAAACCATCCGAATAGGAGACATTGTAGAACTGAGCAATAAAAAAGGACGGGTAAAGGAAATCGGCGTGCGCGCCAGTACCCTGCTTAGTGATGAGGGCGCTGAAATTATTATACCTAACGGCTCTATTTTATCTAACAACATCATCAACTGGACACTCAGTAATAACCAGATGCGGGTAGATATTTCTTTATCAATTGCAAAACCCTTTAATTCTACTGAAGTGGTAAGCCTGATCAGAGAAATTATTGTAGAGAACAACAATGTTTTTATCAGCAAAGAGCCTATTATTATGATCAGTCCGGTAAGTAAACTCACGAGCAATATCAACATCTATTTTTGGTGTAAAGATATTTCTAAAGCCGACTTAACCCGAAGCATGGTAAATGAGCAGATATTTGAGGTATTTGAGCAGAAGGATATCGAAATTTTATAGTCATTCCGGCATTTAATACGCTTTTTAAATCTTACAAGTTCATTAATCTTTGATATCGTTGTTTTCTAGTCCGTAAATTCATTCAGAATGAAATATAGACTGCAAGAATTATAAGCGAGCTAATTTAAAACTAAAGACAAAATATGTCCATTTTATTTAAAAAATTGAACATATTGTGCTTTCTTGTTCAAAATATTAGATCTTATCCAAATATTGAAGAAATAAAAAACACATTAAGACATCTCGACAACATGACTTTTTCTTTTGTTAAAAAATGAGAAATCAGATAAAATCAAAAAAGTGATTTATCTTTAAAACATGAACAAACTTCTCCTTTCTGAAATCAATATTTATCCCATCAAATCGCTGGGAGGCATTAGTCTTCAGTCAGCAACACTTGAAGAAAGCGGCTTACAATACGACAGGCGATGGATGCTTATTGACGAAGAAGGTATCTTTATTACCCAACGGAAGCATTTTGAACTGGCGCTACTACAGGTAAGTATTGCAAATGGTAAATTAAGCATTTCTCATAAAAAATTGCCTGAGCAAAACATATCCTTTTCTTTGGATGAAGATACCGGGGAACAAATTTCAGTTGTCATCTGGAGCGATACCGCCACTGCACTCGAAGTAAATAAAACGGTAAGCCATTGGTTTTCTAACTTCCTGAAATTTAAGGTGAGGCTGGTAAAAATGCCGATGGCGGAAAAAAGGATGGTAGACCCAAGATATGCATCGAACAATGAAGTAGTAAGTTTTGCCGATGGTTATCCTTGTCTGATTATCGGTCAATCTTCTCTTGATGGACTCAATGAAAAACTCGATGAGCCCATTCTTATGAACCGTTTCCGTCCAAATTTTGTTTTTACAGGTGGTAAGCCTCACATTGAGGACAGTTTTAAGGATTTTCAAATCGGTCAGGTTTTATTTTCGGCAGTAAAACCATGCGCGCGATGTGTGCTTATTACCATCGATCAGCAAACAGGTGAAAAAGGACAGGAACCATTGAGGACATTGGCCGGTTACCGTACAGTTGGTAAAAAAATCATATTCGGACAGAATTTACTGCACAAAAAAGCTGGGCTAATCAACGTGGGTGACGAATTGAAGGTGATTACATGGAAGGCGTAAGATGGAATGGATATCGCGATAAAAATTCTTAACTACCTTAATTTCCTAATGGTAAAAAATTTTAAGACTTTAATTATTCAATATTTTCTGACCACCTGAGATCACCTATGCTCATTCATGATGCAAAATGCTATATGTTAGTGCGCAAACTTTTCACCGCATTTAACGTTTAACGAATACTTTGCACCTTAAATACAGGAAAAAAATAATTTAATATTCATTGAATGAAAGAAGCAATAATCGTAGCTGCAGGTAGAAAAGATTATGAAAAACTGATTGCAGTGTGGGAAAGTTCGGTAAGAGCAACACACCATTTTCTTTCTGAGAATGATATTATGACCTACCGCTCTCTGATTTTAACTGAATATTTTGATCAGGTACGATTATACGCTGTTAAGTATGAAGAAGAGGTAATGGGTTTTATAGGCATCAACAAAAAATCGATCCAGATGCTCTTTATCCATCCCGATGCCAGAGGAAAAGGGCTCGGTAAAACGTTGATTGATTTTGCAAAAGATGAACATGATGTCAATACGGTAGATGTAAACGAGCAGAATGAACAAGCAGTAGGTTTTTATGAAAAACTTGGTTTTGTAACCTACGAACGGAGTGAGCGGGATGGAGCAGGAAAACCTTTTCCTGTACTTTCTATGGCCTTACAGAAGTAAAAATTTGATATCGTTAGCAAACAACTTTTTATCTAAACTATGCTTGGAAATATCATAGCCAAACTATTAATGGCCGTCGCAATAGGTGCAGCATTTGGACTGTTTTACACCATTCTGCTCAACATGCATGGTTTAACCAAAATCAAGTATAAACATATGGCGCTTAGCATCGGAACGCTTATTTTTCTACTTGGATTATACAGCTTTGAAGCCGCAGGTATCGCCTCCTTTATTATTGGTATCGGAATTTTTGTTCTTGCCATTGCGCTGATGGCAAGGGGCACTGCCAATGCGCTTAAAGCACTATCTGCTAAATTCTCATTAGGTAACAAATCGCAGACTACCGAAGGACAGCAAATAAACAAACCCGTTTTAAGCAATTATGCTGGTGTAATATTTCATCTTGTGGTTATTATACTTATCTCGTTATCGATATTTACCTATTCAAACGATACCTTACTTAATCAGGAAAAAATGGAGCGGCTAATCAGTGATGCCATTTTTCAGTTTATGAGTACCATTATGCTTATACTGTTAGGCATGTTTAATCCTTTTATACCTCCATCTGCTAAATTATTGGGAATCGCCCACTATGTCGACGGCGTTAAATACCCCAAATTATACCTGCTGCTTTCTGGCAAAAAATTCTGGATGGCTTTTAAAGGCCTGATTTGCCTCGGAATTATTATTTATTTCGCTTCGAAAGGATATTTTGATCTGTTGGCATGGGATAATGCCACGCCCTATATGAACATTTATGTAGTGCTTATCGGCTTTTTCATTATCGTTAATCTGGTACAGATGATCCGCAACGCCGAATATTTCTTTCAGGCAAACCTATTCAGGATTACGATGTTGCTGCATTCGGCTTTTATCAGCATATTTTTGAGTGCAATACTGGTTTTCTCTACGCTGTTTATTTCTTCTATTTTAGGAGTTGACATCAATAGATTGAAAGTGAGTTCGGAGACCATCATTTTCCTCGGGTTTAATATTATAATGTGTTACAATGAGTTTAGACTGGCAAGGGCATAATAACCTTCGTTTTTTTGTCATGCAAATGTGAGTTCAGTTTTTCATCGGATTTCTTAGTGGTATCTCACTGCATCATAAACAGAAATTCAAATTCGTCAGATGGTAACATCTGACGGCACAGAAATCAATACTTTAATTCAAAAGTGGAAAAATCAGCGTCTTGACTAACACTTCCATTAAAATGAAGACCAATACGTGGGCTTCTATCCCACTGTGGTAAAAAGTTAACCGTAATTTTTTCCTTTACCGGAACATTTTGCCATTCTTCATTAGGTTTCCTGAAAAATACAAGCAAGCTTAAATCATCTGCGGTTTTCATTTTAAACTCAACCGGAACTGTTGTTGGTATTTTCACCTTTGCAAGCACTGTTCTGGTTTTATTTTCTACCTTCCAAAATTCTATTTCATTTCCAGCTATGCCAATGCCTATAGCCGAGCCTGCATCGCCATAATACACTAAACCTTTTAGTGCATTATTGGTATTTGTTACTGTCGTAATCGCTTCAAAAGTTGTTGATATAGGTCTAACCGTTAATGCTATCCCGCTTAGGTTATCTTTATTAATAATCCCGGATAAATGAAGCTGCCCGTTCTTTTGCAAAATTCCTGGCGTCGAGTTTCTAAAATCCCATTGCCAATTTTTATCAATTTGGGGACTAGTGAAGTTCAGTTTCAAATCCCGGTTAAGGCTTGGACCTGATTGTTCTTTTAAAACCGGCCATGCATTTTTCGCTGGCCAGTTCATTTGGGCTAACATTCCCTGCCTGCCTGAAAAAACATTGGTCTTTTTATTGTAGGCATGGTAGAGGTAATAATCTTTTCCATCTGCAGCTTTTACAAAGGTACCGTGCCCTGAACATTTCCAATATTCATTTTCCATTAACAGGGGATTGGCAGCATAAAGCTCGTAAGGTCCGGCAAAAGATTTTGATCTGGCTACCCTTACATTATAATCGCATTGCGCGCCACAGCAGTTCCCGGCAGAATAAAAAAGATAATAATAACCCTCTTTTTTCAGGATACTCTGCCCTTCCAAACCAATCTTTTGATCATCTTTAAGCAAAGAAAATGGCTCTCCTTCTACTTTAAGTCCATTTTTAGAGAGTTTAAAAGCTAAAATCTCAATTGGTCGTTTATCCAAGCCATAAGCTTTAAAGGTAATGTAACGCGTATTGCCGTCAAGGTAAACAAATGCATCGATTGCTTCCTTTCCATAGTCTATAATAATACCCTGATCAATAAAGCCCCGATCGGGATATTTTGAAGTGGCCACACCAATGCATGAAACGTTGTTTTTTTTCCTTCTCGCGGTATAATAAATAAAATAGGTTTTATCATGATAATCGTATTCCGGTGCCCAAAACGAACCCGATGTCCATGCTGGGGCCTTCTCAAAAACATAACCTGTCTGTTTCCAGTTTAACAGGTCTTTCGAGGTATAAATAGGGTAATGAGGTGCCCACTCCGAAGAGGTACCCACAGCATAATACTGGTTATTCGCCCGAATAATAGATGGATCAGCAAAATCTCCTGCAATTACGGGTTCTATAACGCTTTGTGCCGATAACAGGTTCGTGATCAGAAGAAGTTTAGCGATTACCGCCAAGGCAGCATAGCAGGAAAAGTTTATTTTTTTTCTCATCATTACCATGTATTTGAATTTTTAATTAATCGCCATTGCGCGGCATAAAGCCTTCTAGCAATGACGACTTATCTCTATTAATTTATTTCTGCACCGGTACGTTAATCTGGTATAATTTATCGTGCAAAGCCTTCATCTGTGCTTCTGAAAATTTAATGTCTTTTCTATCGTAGGTCATTAATCCGTTTGTTTCTACTTCAACATCAGTAGTTTGGGTATACACTCCGGCAGAAAGCCCTAAAGGAATTAATTCTTCTAAACGTTTGGCAAACTCTGCGTATTTGTTAAACAGGTCAGTTTTGTTTTTGAAACTTTGATAACCCCAGTTATTTTTCTGTTGCCACACATGCCCGTCGACAGGGAGACCAAGGCCGCCAAACTCACCCAATACAAGGGCATAATCTTTGCCAAAATAGTCAGGACTTGGCATAGCTGGATGTGGGTAATTGTGCAGATCGATAATGTCACCTACCGGATGAAAGTTACCTCCACTTGCCGTATTCACCAACCTTGATGGATCTTTCTCTTTAGTCCATTTGGCAATTTCTACGGTTTTAAACTGCCCCCAAGCTTCATTAAAAGGTGTCCACACTACAATCGAAGGTACATTGTAAAGTGCATCAATAATGGCGTTCCATTCTTTTTTGTAATATCCTTCCGATTCCGCAGTTCTGTTTTTATCCGAGCCATGATCTAAAATACCCGGACGGTTTTCCCAGCCATTACCCAGATCGCCACTCGGCATATCCTGCCAAACCAGCATTCCCGCTTTATCGCAATAGTAATACCAACGGGCTGGTTCTACCTTAATGTGTTTCCTGATCATATTGAAACCCATTTCTTTGGTTTTATCTACATCGAATTTCAAGGCTGCATCAGTTGGCGCGGTGTAAAGCCCATCTGGCCACCAGCCCTGATCTAACGGACCGTACTGAAAAACAAATTCGTTGTTCAATAACATACGCTGTATACCGTTCTGGTCTTTGCCAATTGAGCTTTTACGCATGGCGAAATAACTTTTCACTTCATCAACCTTCTCGTTTTTGCCGAGCAACTCTACTTTTAAATCGTATAAAAAAGGGCTTTTAGGACTCCATAACTTTGGATTGGCAATTTTTAAAGTAATTGTACCGCTACCATCACCGGTTTGTTCAGCAACTTTTGTCGTGCCATCCCAGGCCGAAACTTTTACCTGATCGCCTGAAGCAGCTCCCTTTAAAACTGGCGTAACAGCCAATGATTGCTGATCAATATCAGGGGTTACTTTAATGTGATCGATATGTGATTTGTTTACCGCTTCGATCCATACCGTTTGCCAGATACCGGTTACCGGAGTGTACCAGATGCCTTCAGGTCTTTTAACCTGTTTACCCCTTGGTTGAGGTCCTTCATCTGTCGGATCCCAAACTTCTACAGTTAAGGTCTGGTTACCGCTTTTATTTAAAAATGGGGTAATGTTAAAACTAAAAGGATCAAAACCGCCTTCATGTTTCCCTACTTCTTTGCCGTTGATGCTAACGGTCGATCTCCAGTCAACAGCACCGAAATGAAGCAGAACTTCTTTTCCTTTCATGTTCGAAGGCACTGTAAATACGGTTTTATACCATAATAAACTATCTTTACCAACCGTTTTACCCACACCAGAAAGCGCAGATTCTACAGCAAAAGGAACTAAAATTTTACCCTGGTTAATGACCGGACGCTGCGATTTTCCGGAAATGGCATAATCCCAAAGACCATTAAGGTTTTTCCAGTTACCAGTACGCTCAAGCTGAGGGCGAGGATATTCTGGCAACACATTCTTAGGGTTAACTTCCTGTGCCCATGGCGAAGAGATCTTCCCTTTCACCATCGACCACGATTTGTCTTGCTGCTGTGCAGATAGGGAAAGTGAGAGCCCCAGCAGCGATAAGAAAATAGATACTTTTTTATTCATTGGTTTAAATTTGAGTGTTTAAGTTAGGGAATGTTGTTAATTTAAGTAGAGCATAGTTTCATCCTCAGGGCTTATTTGTTTCATAAAGTCAATATAAATCACTTTTTTTTGAATTGATAGGCTGCGAGGAGTCGTCATTCCCAACCCGATTGGGAATCTTAAAGCCTATTGCATTAAGATTCCCGCCTACGCGGGAATGACGACTGTTTTATTGGAGTTTGCCAATGGTAGCCTGTTAAAGGACTTTTTTTCAACTAAGTGTCTTCGACTACGCTCAGACTGATAATAATTTATTTGTTATTGAGTTTTTTGATCAGGTTAACTTCATCCTGGCGGTATGGTGTGCCATCGGGCTGAAAAATTTCGTGAAACCATTCGATCGGCTCAGATCCATCGGCAAGTGGGGTATCCCAGGCATATTTGGTATTGGTTTTACCTGCAGCGAAGCCCCAGTTTATAGCGCCAACATTCTCGTTTTTAAGCATCGGGAGGATATTGGAAAAACGGCTGTTGCGTGATCGTGCCATGTATTCGGTGCAGATCAATGGTCTGCCGCTTGCCTTTAGCAGGTCGATGGTACGCTGGTGCCACTCTGGCGCCTCATAATTATGATAAGTTACGATATCCGAGTTGGCGAGCTGTATGGTATTCAGTTTTTCGAAACCCCAGCTCCATAAGCCAATTGAAATCGGTTGATCGGGATTGACTGCGCGTGCCCAGCTGATGGTTTTGTTTAACAAAGGAATAGTTGCTTCCAATTTTCCGCTGTTTCCGGGTTCGTTGTATAGATCCCAAAGTAAAATCCTTTTATCGTGTGCAAAATGGCTAAGCACATCTTTTACATATTTTTCCAGTTCCGGGAAGTTGGCTTCTTCTTTAAATGCAGGGTCACCTGGATCCTGTAACCAGCCCGAATTGTGGATACCTGTTTTGGGTTCAGGTTGTTTGCCAATGGCAGAAGTTTTGTTCCAGCAATCATCAAAGAACACAAACATGGGCTTGATGCCGTGTTTTTGAGTAATGGTTAAAAACTGGTCCACGCGTTTTTTAAAACCTGTCGGATCCTGGCTCCAGGCTTTACTGTATAAAAACACACGGAGCGTATTAAAGCCGATACCTTCTGCCCAGCCCAGCTCTTTGTCGATCAGATCAGGGAAAAAAGTGTCTGCCTGCCACATTTCCAACTGGTTGATGGCATTGGATGGAATGTAATTTGCGCCGGTTAGCCATTTGTGCTCGCTATACCAGGCATTGGCTTTCTCTACCGACCATACTTTTGCAGGTTCGGGATTTTTCTTTGTTTTTTGCGCAAAGCCGGTTCCAATGCATAGGCTCAGGATAGTAAGTAGCGCATACTTTTTTAAATTCATATCGGTATTTATCTGATTATTTTTTATTTCGGTTTGATGGTGATGGTAAGCTCAATCCCGCTTTTACCGGAGTTCCAAAATTTGGTGTACCATCTGCATTCCAGGTAAATTTTTGTGCCCTTGGAGAACGGAAACCTCCGCAGCCCTGTCCTGGTTTATCATTTGCATGGTAAAGAATCCAATCTTCTTTCCCATCTGGAGATTTAAAAAACGAATTGTGACCTGGCGCATAAACGCCATCCTTCGGTGACTGTTGAAAAACAGGTTGATCGGCTTTCGTCCAGGATTTTGGATCGAGCAGGTTGCTTTTTGCTGAAGCCGAAAGCATGCCCAAGGCATAAAAATCTGTCCAGCAGCCACTAGCCGAATAAATAATGAATATTTTGCTGCCGTGCACCAGAAACTGTGGCCCCTCATTTACATCAACATGTTCTCCTCCGCCTAAGTCGCCGTTTTTTTCCCAGTCGAATTTTGGAGTAGAAATTTTTACGCGGTTTCCATCCACTGTCCAGGGATTTTTAAGCCTGGCAATGAAAATTTCCTGTTTGCCGTTTTCATCGCCTTCCCACCCTGACCAGATCATGTATAACTGACCTTTAAAATCAATTACATCACCATCAATGGCCCATTTATCAGTTGGATCGGCAATTTTGCCTTTAAATACCCACTCCCCTTTCATCGGATCGGCCGAAGCATTTTCTAAAACATACATGCGGTGGTTTTCATTTTTGCCATCATCAGCAGCAAAATAGGCATACCATTTCCCCCTTAAAAACATTACCTCAGGTGCCCATATTTCTTTACTGTACATCGTTCCGGTTGGTGCTTTCCAAATGGTTTTCCGCTCGGCATTTTTAAGGCCATCAAGGGTTTTGGTTTTCCAAAGGTCTACACGGTTACCAGTAGTATGGGTATAATAGTAATAACCATCTTTATAATAACTATAAGGATCGGCACCGGATGGCAACAGGGGATTGGTAAATGTTTGTGCATTTAACCCTCCCATCACCAATAAGCACAGTGCGAAAAGTAATTTTAGTTTCAATCTATTCATTTTTAAAGCTTTACACCTGCTATTTTTCTCATGCTGCTGCATTTTTTCAATCTTTAAAAAAAGTGATTTCTTTTCTGAAACCAGCCTTTTTTTTGTTTCAAAATTTCTACAAAAGCAATCAATTTGCGCCCTGCATTAAAAAGCGAAAACTTTTAGGGTCGACCTGCATCTGATCAGTACCGTTTTTATCTTTCACAAAAGCAGCCTTTATAATAGCTGTAGCCCTTGGCGATACTTTTTGATTGTTATGATGGGTGTGGAATACATACTGCAAATCCCCGTTTTTATCGGTGAAAAAATCACCATGACCGGTTCCATTGAATTTCAACAACTTTCTGTTAATAATCGGGTTTGCTACATATTTCTTCCATGGCCCCGTGGGTGAGCTTGAAGTGGCATAACCCACAGCATAATCGGGATTTCGAAAATCGTTTGCAGAATAAAAAAGGTAATAAAGATTCTTCCTTTTCAAAACCGTTGGGCCTTCGGTTACCGGCCAATCGGTTTTTGAGGTATTTTCCCAGAATTCGGTTCCCGATAAACACTCCTTTGCAGTGTTTGGAATTACATTTGAAAAATCAGCCTTCAGTTCGGATACATAAATCCGGTTGCCATTGTCAAGTTTGACAAGGTAGAGGTAATTCTTCCCATCTGCATCGGTGAATACAAATGGATCGATCTGTTTCCCTGTTCCAGAAATGGCTTTTAATGTTTCCTGTTTAAATGGGCCTAAAGGACTTTTGCTCTGGGCAATGGCAATCTGCTCATCGGCGGTGTAGGCCATATAATAAGTATTTCCCCTTTTAAATACCTGTGGAGCCCAAAAACCTTTGCTCCCAAAAGCGTCACCTTTTTTTAAAGCAAATCCATTATTTTCTGACTTTTTGCTCCAGGTTTTAAGGTTTTTTGAAACATAAACCAAAAAACCCTGATCGCTACTGGTACCATATAAATAATAACGGCCTTTATCTAAAAAAATGGTCGGATCGGCAAGATAAAGGGTATCATTTAGCGGTTTTGCAAACACGTTTTTACCGATAGAAAATATGAAGAAGCATAAAAAAAAGGCGAAAATATATTTCATTGAATACGATCTGCTAAAGGTAAGATACTGATTATTAACATACTTCAATTGATCGTCATTCCCAACCTGATTGAAAATCTTAATGCCTAATGATTAGATTGGCTACATGTTCATTAAGATTCCCGCCTGCGCGGGAATGACGAAAATTTAAAAAAATTAAAAACCTATTTTACTTACTGGTGTAAAAATCAGATCGTCAACACCGGCAATTTTAACACCTATCCTGGCAAAAACATAATTTTGAGTAGGTGTAATGCCTGGGATCGTTACACTCATGTTCAGGTTGTTGAGATCGGAAATGGCTGCACCACTGATCTGCTGGGTAGCAATGTTATTGCTACCATCTACAAATTGTGTTTTGTTAATGTACAGTGATACATTTTCAATATCCTTGCCATCGGCATTGGTGATGATTTTTTCAAGTTTGCAAAAAGCATTTATTTTACCTGCTGCAGCGGTAAGTGTGGCTCCGCGGATCATGTAGTAAGGCATTACTTCGATATCCATGGTTTTACTGCCATTAATGTTTACCGCAATGCTATCCTGTCTTCCGGCAGCATTCTTTTTCCATAAAAAAGGCCCCTGGTTTGGAGAAAAAACCAATTTATAATCTCCGTTGAATAATTTGGCAGAATAGGTTCCATCCTGGCTCACATTAACATTCAGCGCGGAATAATTCCCAAAACCTGACTGCCAGAGTTCGAAATTAACCTGACCGTATTGAACACTGATGGGTTCTCCTTTATAAACGATCCGCCCGGTAAAATCGGCTTCAGGTGCTTCGTAGTTATCTTTTTTACATGAAGCAAAAAGAACGGCAATAAGTGCCCCTATCATGAAATAAAATCTAATTTTCATATCTATATCTGCTTATTGGTTAGGGTTTCTTACAATTTTAGGGTTTCCGTTAAGTACATCCTGCCCGATTGAAGAGTAGTAATTTCCGATACGGAAACGGTGTGCAGCGGTTACACGGCTTGGTTTAATCACTTTAAAAATATATTTCAAATGGTTTGCGTTGCCAGGGTTATAATATTTGTATGGCCACAAGCCAAATACCTGCGTACTGGTGCGTGTTGCGCTACCAATATTGTTTGCATTGATAAAATCGGCTGCAGACATGTTATTGCCGTTCCAAACTTTATCAGCCAGTCTCCAGCGTTTCATATCCCAAAGTTCATGTCCTTCGAAGGCTAATTCTACTTTACGCTCGTGTACAATACGGTCGAAAGTGATCTCTGCCGGGGTTAAAGCAACAGTTAATCCTGCACGATCTCTTACTTGTTTAATATAGTTAGCTGCTGTAGTGGGATCGCCCAGTTCAAAAGCTGCTTCGGCTGCATTTAACAATACCTCGGCATAACGGTAACGGATCCACCAAACATCACTGCGGGTACCGATCTGTCCTGAACCTGTTGCTGGATCTAAATATTTGCGAACATAAAAGCCTGACTGTGCGCTGAATTCGAGTCCATCTACAGGACCATCAGCACCAACCACTTGTACAGAACCTGCATTTCCCGGAAGAACATTCGTTTTGTTCTGTCCGAAGTTATCGCCTGTTACGATAGAACCATCGGCCAATTGGTAGCCAGCCCAGATATCAACGGTTTTGCCTTTAAACTGCGTTCCCGGAAGAATTACCGTTCCTGCCAAGCGTGCATCACGACCCGCAAAAATATCGGTGATACCGCTGTAATAAACCGGGTTACCACTTCCATCAACCGAGGCCATGGATGCATAAGTATTATCCAGTTTTTCGAAAGACTGAACAAGGTTTAACGATGGATTTAAACGTCCACCCTGCGCTTCCTCTGCAGAAGAACGTGGCTGGTTATCGATCGTAAAACCATGAACCTTATTGGTTTTCAATTTAAAATCTTTCGCAAAAATCACTTCCGGATTACTGCCTTTATCAGTAAAAAGCGCGGCGAAATTTTCAGATAAATTAGGGTTCTTTTTGTAAAGCGAATATTTGCCGCCATCGATAATCTCTTTTGCGGCAGCTAAGGATTTGGTAAAATAAGCATTGGCCAGACCCGATGATATACCCACTTCTCCACCTGGCAAGCTCAACTGCGAGTTGCTGTATTTGGCGATTGAACCCGCATATAATGCTGCTCTTGATTCCATGGCTAATGCCGCAGCTTTTGTAGCCCTGCTCTGTACAGTCGGATTATCAGGCAGTATGGTTTTTACGGCTTCCAGTTCTGAAATCACGAAATCATAAATTTCGGTTTCTTTTGCCCTTGGAAACTGTAGGTAACTTGGGTCGCCGCTATAATTATAATCTAAAACGGTTGTGATCAACGGCACACCGCCCATTGCTTTTACCATTTCGAAATATACCCCCGCCCTGATAAAACGCGCTTCGGCAAGGAAACGGTCGCGGTCTTCTGCTTTTAAAGCGGTAGATTCCTGCCCGCGTTTAATAAACATATTCAGGTCACGGATATAACCGTAAACACCCATGTCCCAGTATCTCCAGGCATCATAACCATACTCTAAATTCTGGTGACGGAAATAATCACCGCTGGCGGAGGCAAAACCTTCGTCAAAAACGGCAAAAGTCCACCATGCCTCGATCGTCTGGTAATCTGGATAGCGGTCGTAAAGATCGCCAACAACGGTAAGCACCAGGTTTGGATCTTTCCATACCGCATCAATCGGCAGGGTACTGGTAGGTTGTTTATCTAAAAATTCTGAATCTTTTTTACACGACTGCGCAAAACTCAAAAAGGCGATGGCAGCAAATGCATATATAATTTTTTTCATCTGATTAGTCTTTTTCATGTTACAGCGTTAATTTAATACCGATATTAAAAAACTTGTTCTGTGGGTACTGTAATCCGTTATCATCTGCAATTTCAGGGTCTACACCATAATCTTTCAGGTTATCGATAGAAAAGAGGTTATATCCGTTAACATAAACCCTGGCATTCTGGATCTTGATTTTTTCGGCCCATTTTTTGGGTATGGTATAACCGACCTCAAGCGTACGGGCACGCAGATACCTTACATTGTGCAGCCAAAAAGTAGAGTTTTTGTTGTAATTGCTGTGTCCGCCATCATTAAATCGTAATGCAGGATATTTCCCAGGAATCCATGCGCTGTTCAGGTCGTATGGATTGGTACGGTGCCAGCTGTCGTCAGCAAAACTCTGCAATAAAGCACCTGTATTCTGGAATGCCCATCGCTGTTCCCAGTTCTGGTTCCATGAGTACAAGGCTCCGCCTGAAAAATCTGCTGAAAAATCAAAGTTTTTGTAAGAACCGCCTATGGTGAAACCGAAGCCGATGTTCGGCTGACCTTGTGTGGTATATCCAATCGGTCTTTGATCCAGGTCATTAATCACACCGTCGCCGTTCTGATCTTTATAAATTAAATCGCCCGGCAATAAAGAGCGGTTTCCCTGTCCATCAATGTTTACTTTATAATTATTGATCTCATCAATATTCTGGAATTGCCCAGTTACCTCGTATCCCCAGAAAATATCGGTATAACGCTGGTTATAGCTATTTCTGTAATTGTCCCACGAGTTGCCGTAACGCGGTTTATACTGATCTAAAAATTTTCTTCGGCTAATGGAAATATTTCCACCAACATTGTAGTTAAATTCTCCGATCTTATCCCTGTAATTTAACGCGAATTCTGCTCCGAACTGCGCATCACTTTCCAGGTTTTCTGCTGCCAGCGGGTATCCCAATTCAATAGGCACCACAACATCATTTTTAACCTGCTTTAAACCGGTACGTTTTCTATAGAAATAATCTGCCGTTCCGCTTAGCTTACTGTTAAACAATGAAAAATCTAAACCGATATCTGTCATTTTGCTTTTCAGCCAGCTTAGGTTATTGATAATCGGACCTTTATCCCTTGAAGTGGTAATATTCTTACCATCTAAGATCACACTTCCCTGGTTGTATCTATAGCCCGGAATGTAAGCGAAAGGGTCAATACCGAGATCGTCATCTCCCAGCACACCATAAGATGCACGAAGTTTCAAATCGTTCAAGACAGTACTTTCGCCTAAAAGCGATTTCATAAATTTCTCCTGGGTAATTCTCCAACCAATGGATGCTGAAGGGAAATAACCTACACGCCTGTCGGGTGCAAATTTCCATGAGGCATCTCTACGGCCAGAAAGTTCCAGGTAATATTTATTGTCATAATTATAGTTTACCCTGGCTACGTAACCAATACGGGCTTCTTCTTCCTGAATATCAGCGAAATCCTGTCCGTCCATATCAGCGAACTGCAAAACAGGCA
Source organism: Pedobacter alluvionis (assembly GCF_003664035.1). Lineage (GTDB taxonomy): Bacteria > Bacteroidota > Bacteroidia > Sphingobacteriales > Sphingobacteriaceae > Pedobacter > Pedobacter alluvionis. The sequence continues at coordinate 405,675 of NZ_RCCK01000010.1, read as the reverse complement.
GAATATTGGTCTGTGGTACGGCATGCTGGAAAGTATAGGTTCTAAAACGGTCTAAACGCTCCGCTACCAAAACGCCACCAACAGTGTGTTTACCAAAAGTACGGTTGTAGTTGGCCTGTAACTGATAGGTATTGGTGTATATCTTTTCGTTTCTACGTTCCCGGTAAGGGTTAGAACTTCCAACTTTTTCTTCGTAAACACCAGTTTCAGGATGATAAGTATAGACATTGTAAGTATACTCATGGCCATTGATCACGTTATCGGCAATGTAATAAGAGTATAAACCTTTTATCTCTAAACCTTTTATAGGCGTATCGTAACTTGCTGATAAATTGGTCTGTAAAACCCTCCAGTCTGATTTCCAGTAACCGGTTAAGGCTTTGCTCTGTACGGCAAACTGTTCCGTATTGTGCCCGATATCATTCGGGTAATTCGGATTACCATTGGCATAAGCCTGTTCAGTCGGCCTGTTTCTCAAAAGCGCAAAACGTGCAGCAAAATAATCGTCACCACCCGGTACGCCTGGCTGATCGCGGCTTTCTATACGGCCGTTGATCAACATCCCTACTTTAAAACGGTCAGTTATTTTAGCTTCTATATTACTCTGGATGTTGGTCCGGTTGAAATCGAATTCACGTTCCGTTCCATATACCCCTTTCTGATCAAGGTGTGTACCCGAAAAGTAATAATTCACTTTGTCGCTGCCACCAGAAGCACTTAAATTAATCGAAGATTGCGGTGCATTTGGCGCAATGATGATATCTCTCCAGTTCTGGCTCTGATAGCCATATTCTGTTCCGGCTTTCCATTTTTCAAGTTCTGCCGGGGTAATATCTGTTTTGCCGTTCTGGTTTAATTCTGCGGTAGCCTTTCCCAACATCCATTGGTAAGCATCGGTAGTTTCAGGGAAACGTACCCAATTCTGCCATCCGGTATAAGCATCAACACTAAAGGTATTACGCGTACTGTTTTTACCTCTTTTAGTCGTCACCAAAATTACCCCGTTAGCGGCCCTGCTACCATAAATAGCGGCCGAAGCATCTTTTAGCACACTGATAGTTTCGATATCGTTGGGCGAGATATTATTAAACTGCCCTGCATCCTGTTGAATACCATCAATTACATATAATGGATTACCCATGTTACGGATCTGGATGTTGGCACTCGATCCCGGTCTACCATCAGGCATCCTGAATGAAACGCCGGGCAGTTTACCAGCAAGGCCTGTACTCACGGTTGAACCGCCATGTACTTTTTCGAGGTCTTTACTGCTAATGGAGGAGATGGCCCCGGTAATGGCTTCTTTTTTCTGTGTGTTATACCCCACGACCACTACTTCTGAAAGATCGTTGTTGGAGGGTTTAAGTTTAACGTTAACCTGCGAACGACCTGCCAGCGCAATTTCCTGGTTGACATAACCTACATAAATAAAAATCAGGGTTGCATTTTTATCTGCCACCTGGATTTTAAATTTTCCGTCAGCATCAGTTGTTGCCCCTGTGCTGGTACCTTTAATTTTAATGCTGGCACCCACAACTGTTTCACCCTTCTCGTCAGTAACAGTACCGGTCACGGTGCTTTGTTCCTGTGCACTAAGCTGAAATGAAAGCAAGACTAAGGTAATTGAGGTAAAAATAGCAGATAGGATTTTGCGTTTCAAAAACATCTTTTGAAGCAAGTACCAATCCATGCGTACAAAGCCGCCATAGTAGAGTAAACTTCTTTTCATATTTGGTTAGGAATTTGGTTAAATACTAGAAGTAAATGGTTTTAGTTCGATTTAATTCTTTTCAAAGATTCAGTTTTTAGCATTAGCTCAGGATACGTATTTGTATCAATATTTCTCCATTTTGTCTCGATTTGTGTTGAATGACTTTTGTCATGGAGTTAACTGAAAATGAGACTTAACTACAGATATTTGATTAGGACGATTTTGCCACGGAGGCACGGAACACATGGAGAATGCCGCTCAATGCGTCATCCTGAGTTCAGCTCAGGATCTTTATAGCAACAGTTTTTTTGAAATGATGGGGCTGGCACGTTTCGGTTTGGGGAGCCCTGCTATCTCTTCATTCCTCACTCATACTTCGCTCCGGGCTTTCCGTTCTATCAGGTTTATTTAACACAGGCCTGTAGTCCTAATTTAGATCAGACCTCGCAGGTTTAATTCAGCATTGTATTTATTTTTAATGGCCTCATAGAGGACTGCGCCGTTTAAAAACCTGCGAGGTCTATAAAGCCGTGGGTTTGCGTTAGGGATTGTAAGGGTTTAGTGCCGATCCTTCATCGGTACCGGAGCGCAGCGCAGCCCTGAAAAGCCCGACCTTTGCGCAGCTTAGGGAACGCCCAGATTAATTGGCAATTGACAGTTGTCGCGTTACCGATATGTTGCTGAAGTGGTCATTGTTTTTTGGAAATGATGGGGCTGGCACGTTTCGGTTAGGGAAGCCCTGCTATCTCTTCAAGTTCTCTACCGATGAACACTCCTATCATTTTGATATAATTCATAACATTCTTCTACTGCTCTATGCCGCAGTGGCATGGTACTTTGGAGCGCCAAAGTACCCAAAGCGCTTTGTCAATCCAACAAGGTGGCTTCACACTGCCCCATGCTCATCAAAAAAACAGCGGCACTTTGTTTTGTGTTCAAATTCCTTTATAGCTTTTAATTATCGTTTATGAACACAAAACCACTGCGTTTCAGGTTTGGTAGTGCCGTTTGTTCTGTATTGCACATGTTTTTTTGATCCTTCTGCCACTTGGGATTGACTGCGTCCTTCGCTAAAACCTGTGCCTTATTAAAATCAGTTAGCAAAATGCCTAAACTATTCTCAAAAAAGATATGTCCACACGGTAGGATGAAAAATTGAGATCCGGGCTTTTCGTTCTATCAAGTTTATTTAACACAGGCCTGTAGCCCTAATTTAGATCAGACCTCGCAGGTTTAATTCAGCGTTGTATTTATTTTTAATGGCCTCATTGAGGACTGCGCTGTTTAAAAACCTGCGAGGTCTATAAAGCCGTGGGTTTGCGTTAGGGATTGTAAGGGTCCAGTACCGATCCTTCATCGGCACCGGAGCGAAGCGCAGCCCTGCAAAGCCCGACCTTTGCGCAGCTTAGGGAACGCCCAAATCAGTTTACAATTCGCAGTTGGCAGTTCGCAGTTTCATTTCTATAAAAACTGAGTTCCTATCTTTAAGGCTTTCCCAAATAAAAATAGAATCTGTCTCAATTTTTCTACGTATCCTCTCAAACTCAAATTAACCTGAAAGCAAAACATTTCTTTAATATATTTGAAGCTACTGACCAATAAATCTTGAAAAAACTCATCATCCTTTTATACCTGTTATTTTCGGCCAACCTGCTTTGGGCGCAGCCTTACTATTTCAGGCATTACCAGGTAGAGAACGGACTTTCTAATAATACGGCCTTTTGTAGTGTGCAGGATGGGAACGGCTTTATGTGGTTTGGCACTAAAGATGGTTTGAACCGGTTTGACGGTTATTCTTTTAAAACCTACCGAAATGATACCGAAAAAGCTGGCAGTTTAGGCAATGATCTGATATCAGCACTTCACCATGATCACGAACAAACACTTTGGGTTGGTACAAACAACGGCGTGTATCAATACAATCCAACAAAAGAAACCTTCGCCCTTATTAAAGAGACTAAAGGGATGCGGATTACAGACCTGGCGAGCGATCTGCGTGGAAATTTGTGGATTCTATCTTCATTCAAAATATATTTATATCAAAAGCACACCAGGAAACTACAGGCTTTTGGCCTTAATGCACCGTTCGATGCCTCCCTGGTAACGATTTTAAAGGATGGAAGTGTATGGATCAGTACCGGAAAGGGGACGTTAGAGAAATACAACCCTAAAACGAATAATTTTCAGCAGTTTAATATTAATGGAAAAAATGCCAAAACCGAATATGGCTGGGTATCCAGAATTGCAGAGACTGAAAATGGAAATTTATTGGTTGGCACGACCAATCAAGGTGTTAAACTTTTCAACCCTGTTACCTTAACATCAAAAAATATACTCAGACTAAACGACGACCAAACGCCAATTTTTGTTCGGGATATCAAAAAAACAGGCCCGCATGAATTTTGGATTGCTACAGAATCGGGCATTTACATTTATAATGATGAAAGTGGGGCAATTATACACCTCAAAAAACAATATAATAACGATTATTCTTTAAGTGATAATGCTGTTTATAGCATTTGTGTCGACCGTGAAGGCGGGGTTTGGACCGGCACCTACTTCGGGGGAGTGAACTATTATTCGAGCCAGACTTCGCTGTTTACCAAATACTTTCCGCAAAAAGGCACAAATTCCATCAGTGGAAGCGATGTGAGGGAAATTACAAAAGATCGGAATGGGAATTTATGGATTGGTACGGAGGATGCGGGACTGAACAAACTCGACGTAAAAACAGGCGTATTTAAACACTTTTTACCCGACGGAAAACCCGGAAGTATTGCCTATTCCAATATCCATGGGTTATTGGTTGACGGCGACAAACTCTGGATTGGCACTTTTGAACATGGTTTAGATGTTTTAGACCTGAAAACAGAAAAGGTAATTAAACATTACCAGGCAGGTGTTGGAAATGCGTTACGTACCAATTTTATTGTTACTTTTTGTAAAACGCGGTCGGGTGAAATTTTAGTTGGAACCATTAACGGGATTTATCTTTATAATCGCAAAAGAGATGATTTCGACCCGATTGCTGGCCTCCCTTTTATTTTTTACGATTCGGTTATGGAAGATAGTAAGGGTAATGTCTGGGCAGGCAGCTTTAACGACGGTATATTTAAGTTTAACTTATCCAGACCGGGCCATGTGAACTATCGAAATATTGCAACAGATGCAAAAAGTTTAAGCCATAACAGCGTAAACAGTATTTTTGAAGATAGCAAACAGCATATTTGGGTAACTACGGATGGTGGTGGACTTTGCAGGTTTGATCAGAAAACACATCAATTTAAACGTTACGGAATAAAAAATGGCTTTCCCAGTAATTACCTGTTCCGTATCGAAGAAGATGCGGTGAATAATTTCTGGATCAGTAGTACACGCGGCCTTATCCATTTTGATCCCGTTACGGGGTTGAGTAAGACCTATTCTAAAGCCAACGGATTACTTACTGATCAGTTTAACTACAGTTCTGCCTATCAGGATGAAGATGGCCGAACCTATTTTGGGAGCGTAAAAGGGCTGGTAAGTTTTAATCCGGCCAGTTTAAAGGCAACAAATTATGAGCCGCCGGTATTTATAACGGGGTTTCAGGTCAACAGTCTGGAAATCGGTTTACATGGGAAAGATTCTGTCGCTAATAAATCGATTGTTTATGCCGATACCATCGAACTTAACCATAACCAATCATCATTTAGTATCGATTTTGCTGCCTTAAGTTATTTATCGCCTGAAATGACAGAGTATGCTTATAAAATGACGGGGCTTTATAAAAACTGGGAATATTTAAAAACCAACCGGAAGGTTTACTTTACCAAACTTGCCCCTGGCAATTACATTTTTGAAGTAAAAGCTTTGGTTGAAGGAAGCAGCAACTGGAGCACCAAAAATGTTAAACTTCTGATCAAAATACGTCCTCCTTTTTACCTCAGCCCACTGGCATATCTACTTTATTTGATGGCTATAAGCGGAATCACTTTCTTCCTGGTGCGCAGGTACCATCGAAAAATTGCACTCAAAAACAGCAGGCGCATGGAAGTTTTTGAGCATGAAAAACAAAAAGAAGTTTATCAGGCGAAGATCGAATTTTTTACCAATGTGGCACACGAAATCAGGACACCGCTTACTTTGATTATCGGACCGATGGAGAAACTGATTAAACAGGCTGATGCTGTACCCGCAATAGAAAAGAATTTACGGATCATGGGTCGAAACACCGATAGGTTGCTCAAATTAACCAACCAATTGTTGGATTTCAGAAAAACCGAAACCAGCGAATTTTCATTAAACTTTGTAAAAGCTGATATCAGCGAGATATTAAAGGATATTTTTATCCAGTTTCAGCCCGCAGCCGAGCAACGGAATATCAGTTATACCATCAAGTTGCCCGAAAAAGCATTCCATGCCTATATCGATGTGGAAGCTTTTTACAAAATTATCAGCAACCTTGTTGACAATGCCATTAAATATGGAAAAACGACAGCTGAAATCAGTTTATCGAAATCAGCAGAACAGGATAAATTTAAAGTTTCCGTTAAAAGCGACGGCAATAAAATACCTGCAGAAATCAAGGAGAAGATTTTTGAGCCTTTTTTCAGGGCTAAAGAAACGCAAATCACCACTGGAACGGGCATAGGTCTTTCCATTTCCAAATCGCTCGCACAGTTGCATAGCGGCGAGTTGTACCTGGATATTAATGACCACCATTTTAATATATTTGTATTAGAACTGCCCATCCATCAACTTATTGAATTTAACCTGAACGGAAAATGGAAGAAATTGTAGGTACGCTCACGATGAAAGATCAACAGGAAATAGAGAAAAACGTGGTATTATTGATCGATGATAATGAAGATATCCTTGATTTCATTTCGGATGACCTGGATGAAAAATACCATGTTTTACAGGCCAGAAACGGCATAGAAGCGTTAGCAATATTACAACGTGAAATTGTTCAACTCATTATTAGTGACGTAATGATGCCCGAAATGGATGGTTTTGAATTTTGTACAAAAGTAAAATCGACCCTGGAATTCAGCCATATTCCGGTGATACTGCTTACTGCCAAAAATTCATTACAATCTAAAATTGAAGGTTTAGAGCTGGGTGCCGACGCCTATGTAGAAAAGCCCTTTTCGCCCGAGTTTTTGCAGGTGCAGATTTCCAGTCTGCTTAAAAACAGAAATAAGATCAAAGAATATTTCTCCAATTCTCCCCTCCTCCACCTGAAAAGCATTGCCCATTCTAAGGCAGATGAGTTGTTTTTGGAAAAATTACAGGATATCATTAACAAAAACATCAGCGATCAGGATCTGGATGTAGAACACCTGGCAGAGAAGATGAACATGAGCCGGCCAACCCTATACCGGAAAATCAAATCTATTTCTAACCTGAGTCCGAATGAACTGATTAATTTAGCAAGATTAAAAAAAGCTGCTGAACTTTTAAACGAAGGACTATTGAAAATTTACGAAATTTCAGAAATGGTGGGGTATAGCTCGCAATCGCATTTCGGACGGAATTTTGCCAAACAGTTTGGAATGTCGCCCACTGATTATTTGAACAGCAGTATTGCAGGAAAGAAAAAAGGGTAATTTTAAAGGGTATAAATCGCGAAGCATCTTAATGGAGAAGGCTTTTTCAGCCGACAGCCTGCCCCGATTTTCGGGGAAGCAATCTTAATGCACACGCTAGCAGCGATCGTTGTAAGATTGCTTCGTACCTTATAATGACGTTTATGTAAAAACTGATATTCAGTGTTATTTTTTTTGACCATATAAGACATTTAAGGACCATATAAGCTTACGTGTTCTTATATGGTGTGAAAGCCTAAAGGATTATTTAATGAATCAGATGTTCTTAGGTGTCTAAGGTGGTTAATTAAACAGCGTAGTCTTTAATTTTTACGACCACTTTAGACATCTTAGCTCAATGAGTTTTACAGGATGCAAAATCTTAAACCTAATAAATTAGAAAGCGCATATAGGACCTCATTCCTATTTTTTTCAGGCCACTGAACTGATGGTTACTCCCAATGACGATCTTTCTTTTCACACCTCAATTCCTTCTATTTTCCATCTCAAAATCAAATAATTAGCCAGCCATTGTTATTATCTTTTATTATCCTTAAATTGTATTAACCAAAATATATAAGTTATGAAAATGCTTAAGAAAATCGAGAACTGGGGCGATCATCACCACCCAAAATGGTTAGATTATTTTAGAATCTTATTAGGCCTTGTTTTAATCTGGAAGGGCATTGATTTTTACATCAATATGCCGGCATTTAGCAACCTCATGCGCGGTGCATTTTTAGGTACAGCAATAAGCATCAGCTTACTGGCACATTTCATTATCGTATTACACCTAATTGGTGGTTTAGCCATTACCCTGGGTACCTATACGCGTACGTTTTGTCTCATTAATTTACCGATACTGATCGGGGCCGTATTCTTTATCAATATTTCGGGAGGCATTTTTAAACCCTACTCAGAATTTTGGTTTTCGGTTTCAGTACTGGTTGGATTAATCTGTTTTGCCATCGAAGGAAATGGAATTTTATCGGTCGAACACGAAAAAATCTTGCCAAAACAGGCTGCATAATTCAAAATACAAACACAAAACCCCAACATAAACGGCTTAAAAAAGCTGTATATTGATGCTTTTTGCTTTTTTTATACCCACTAACTAAATGATTAGCAAGGCTTAAAATATTAATTAAATTATTTAAGTAGAAATTATTTGCAGATTTGCTTCAAGTTTGTACTTTTGCGGCGGAGAGTTGGCAGAGTGGTCGATTGCGGCAGTCTTGAAAACTGTTGACTTGTTAAAGGGTCCGCGGGTTCGAATCCCCCACTCTCCGCAATGCAATAAGCAAATTAAGCCTTTAGCATAACGTTAGAGGCTTTTTTATTGCTCTATATTTCGATAGGGGTATCAAAGGGGGGGTACTTTTGGAGTGGTTTATCGTTTAAAATAATCTTATCTTTGATTATTCCTTTTGTTGCTATGAGGATAAAATTATAAATGGTATGAACTGGATTGCTTACACCATTTTTTTAGCACCCTAAAGCCTCACCATTCTGTTTATGCATTCCTTTAGGTTTCCCGTACCGCAGCATACAAAATAATCACTTGTTTTACATTCCTATTCCATACATTAGATAGAACTAAATTGAAACTCATTATGAAAAGAACACTTTTAACACTAATCGTACTATTGCCGTTGTTAGCCTTTGGGCAAGTAAAGTATCTGATATTTGGGGTTGTGGATGGTAATGTTCCAGTTAAAAGTGTGATTGATGGTAATCATGATGTCAACCTAGATGATGAAACTTTAGTGATTGTAAGCTCGTTCATTAAGTATAAATATGGAGATGTTTTTGAAGTATATTATAAAAACAGAAAACTATACATAAACCCCGACTTTCTAAAAATAAACAAGGAGGATCAAAAAGCATTTGACACGTGGGATGCTAGTGAATTAGATAGCATAAAATCTAAAGCAAGTTATGCTGCGGATGTAATCTATAGAAATGATTTAAAGAAAGCATTTGCATTTTTAGACAATACAAAAACAAAAGGACTGGCAGTTCTGAACTGGAGTTACTACGATGAAAGTGAATACACAAGCGGAACGAGTGCAAAAATAGAAGTGTATAATCCAGCAAAGAAAACAATAAAATATATTTGGTTTTCTTTTGTCGGCTATAATGCTGTTGGTGATGTAGTTTCATCAAAAGGACAGACAATTAGGACTATGAAAGCAGTCGGCCCAATAAAAGAAAAAGAAACAGGCTCTTATGAGTTTTCTTATGTTTGGTTCTCAGATTTGGTGCAAACCGCAAAACTAAAGGCGATTAAAATTCAATACATGGACGGGACTTTTAAGTTGGTGCCTATTCCATCTTCTATTATTCTACCTAAGAACTTGTACAATATATTAAATGATGAGGTTGACGAAGATTAATGCATCCTATTTGCAATTCTAATCTAATTGCCTTAAAGTTAATGCTCCCTCCATCTAGCACAAGTCTTAGCGCCCACGGCCTGAGCAAAAGCCCGACTTGGGCATTCATTAAATCAATATATTAATTTCTATAAAAAATCTCAGCTAGTTAAATATAGTGAATGCACAAGTCCTCCACCCAGCTGCCTCCCCACTAATATTTGCACTAGTAAGGAGGGCAATATGTAGCGAATATTCTTATTCAATTGTAGCTTTTATAATTAAAAAATATTAGATTAGCAATACATATAATGTATTATTTTACTCTCATTACCCATCTATTTTCAAAAATCATCATTTTACTAAACTAAATTAACAGCTATGAAAAATTTATTAAAGTACCTACTACTTTTAAACATCGCATTATTCTCTGTGGCTTGCCGCTCCGATAAGGATGGTCTTTTAGATGAACCACCAATTACGGCACCTACTGAATTTTACAAAAACGCAAACCAACTGGCTGCGACCTATGATCCTTCAAACATTGTAAGCCAGACGATGAGGGATCAGGTTTACGATTTATACAAGAAACAAAAGTGGGGCGAACTGGAAACGCTATTTATAAACAACAATTTAAACGGAAAATGGCCACCTGCAAACGGAGGTTACAATACAGTAGATGATACACCAATCACGATGGGACAAAAATACGATAGATACAGTGGTGCGATTGGAACCTACAGCGGAACAGGGGCTCCGACCTTGGGAGGAAGTTTTACAAGTCCAATCATCAATGGATCTGTGTATACCTTCGGGCAAAGAGCCTTGAATCAACCGGAAAATACTTATGATTTTTATTATGAAATCGAAGTTTTAAATAATTCATTAACTTTCAAAGGCCAAACAGCAGATATTATTCCCTGGTTTAATCAGGTGGGCAATGGTAAGCAGACCATGTGGAAAATCCCGATCGATCCAGCGACTGGCTACCAAAAAACCTGGAATAAATTGGCCCAGGAAGGGTATATTAAAGTAACAATTAAGAAAAACCCGAGTGGAAAATACCCGGGAGCTGTGGGCGTAGTTATTGCACAATAAAATTATTTAGATGTATTCCATTTCAAAAAAAATATTCATTGAAAAACAGGTTTCTGTTGCCAAAAACACATTCAGTAATGCAGAGATCGGTAACTCAGCAGCAGTAAAATTCAAATGTTGTAACTGTGGCCATGAAAATATCGTTAAAATAACACCTTACGAATCAGGATTCCCGATTTTTCAATTGCACAATAATGAAAAGGTTTTAGCTAAAAATGAATTATTAAAGAATAAAATTGTCTCCGAAACCTCCATAAATTTACTTCACTTTGGAGAATTGACAGTAAATGATTTACCAACATTGTACTTTGGAACAGATTGTCCGTCTTGTCATTCAAAATATATTTGTGTTTTTAGCTATGGTGAAAAACAACCTGGACTAACTTTGCTTACCATTTCCGGCTTATGGAAATATAACGAAATTTAAGCTTGGATATCTCAAAATTGCTATTTGTTTTTCGGCAAAGTGGTCAATTTTTCTGCGTAAATTGATCAAGCAACTTATTTTAAGCGGTTTTAAGGCTTAAATTACGAGACAAATTACTTCTTGTAAATTCCCTTAATAATAGCCAAAATTCCTTACAGATGTTGCAGAGGCATCCCCTCATCCCCGCTGAAGAAACAAAAGCCTGAAATAGAGATATTTCGGGCTTTTTTCGTTTCCGGCATACTCAAGACATGCATGAATTTGCATAGTTCTGGTGAGTGATTCCCGAGCTGGTGCGAGCTTGTAGCTCGTATCCAAATTAACTTAAACCATATCAATTTCTAACAAACCCTTTTCTCCAGAAAAATCTATTGCACTACTATACTTCCAATGGTAATCTTCTGTTACAAAGCCTGCCTCAACTGGATTGTTGTGAATATAATCGACTTTTTGATCAATTACTTCATTTGACCACAGCTCAATAGGCTTGTTATGCTGTTGCCAAAACTGGCCATTTGTTACATTACTGGTTTTGTCTCCTGCTCGTTTAAACATCCAAAGCAGCCACTCTTTTCTGCTTTCTTGTATATTTTCACTAATCTCCTTCTGAAGTTTCTTGGATGTATGTACTTTAAAGTCGCGTAGTACATCGCCTGGATTATTATTTTTTGCTCTAAATATTAAATGTACATGACTAGGCATTATGCACCAGCAATAAACTTCCATGCCTTTATTTTTCTACAATAATCTAAACTCTCTATCAAAATGTTAAAATATTGTAACCTAACAAAAACATCAATCTAATACACAGTTGCAAAGCTGACAAAATATAGCCCCTCTTTGTTATAAAACTTATATTTTCTGCTCATTTTGTTCTGTTTATCTAATTTACAGCAATTTAGATAATCTATAATTATTATGCTTCGAAAATTATGAAAGTTTAAGATTGCGACTTTCTAAATTTTAGAACTATGGCTTTTCTATATCGGTACGAGTTAAAAACTCGCACCAGCAGATTTTATCTAATTGCAATCCGCTCGGACTGGCAGGGGGCATTTTCAAGCCATTTTAAGTAGAATTTTAGGCTTGGCTCAATCCCTCGCTTTCCACCAGCTTGGTTAACCACCAAATATTTAGAATGATCTAAACACTTACTTTTTTCACAAAAACATCGCTTGGAAGATATCCAAAGTTTTTTTTGTAAACAGAAGCAAAATGTCCAGGCTTGCCGTAGCCAAGTTCAAGGGCTACGTCTTTTATTGAAGCAAAAGTGCCTTTTTGCAACAAGTTATTTGCCAGTGATAGTTTCTCTTTTGTGAAAAATCTTTGAGGACTATTGTTCATCATTTTGGAAAAAAGAATTTTATACTTGGAAATAGACATGCCCGCTATCTCGGCCAAAGTTTCTAAACCCGGAAAATCCATCAACAAATCACTAGTTAAATACTTTACTGTCTCCATAACCCCTTTAACATCGGTATTCGACATTTTATGATCTGAGTTTTCCAGTTCCCTCACCCTATTTAACGTATTGGTCAATACCCTGAGTGCAACGCCTTTTAACAGCAATTCATAAGAAGGTGTATTGAAAGGACGGTCTTTCAGCTCATTAAGAATTAACCGGCTGGCACTATCCACATGGGTATTAAAAAAGAGCGTAACCTCCCCCACAATGGAGTTGATGAGCTGTTTACTCGCAAAAATACGAAGGCTGTAATACCTTTCCCCCGGCGAAGGGATTAGCGTACTTTGTGTATCAGAATCTATAAATCCCATGCCAATATTTGAGCTGTAGCGCACTTTTTGTCCATCACCTTCTACAATGCGTGTGCTAAATCCTTCATTCAAATCAAAATACATCAGGTAAAGAGGTTCGCGACTGGCCATCCTTGTAAAGGCCACATCAATATGATAAACTACATCCATCAGCAATACCGACAGGCCAGGCATTACCTCTAAAAATAAAGAAAAGCCGGTAGCTGCACGGCCATCATGAATCATGTATTTATCGTCGATTAACTTATTTCCCAAGCCATCTACGATTTCCTGCTGCCATTCGGCCGTTAATTCAAACCTGTGTTTGATATGTAAAGTTCCCTCTTTCATTGGTTAAAAATGATTCAGGTAATCTTTAGGAGGTACATTATACAAGTTTTTAAATTGATCCGTAAAATGCGAAGCCGTAGTAAAGTTAAAATGATCGGCCACCTCACTTATGGTGTGTAAACCGGTTTCGAGCATCTCACGGGCATGAAATAATTTATTTTCTAAAAAAAAGGAGTTTGCGGTGTTACCCGTAATTTTTTTGAATAAAGTCTTATATTTTGTTTCTGACATACAGGCACGGGCAGATAGTTCTTTTATTCCCGGAAATGGTCTTCTCAGCGCTGCAATTAAAAAAGACTGAGATTCGATAATTCCAACCAGATCTTCTTTTGATACCTTTTCAATCAAAATTTCCTGAGTTAGTATTCCATCCATATACTCACTAAGTAAGGAATAAACAATGCCTTTAAGGAGTGTTTCATACAGGGGATCTTGCTGATTGGCTTTGCGTAATTCATCAGCAATCCACCAGGACCGATTACTTCCCCTACTAAAGCGGATAAATGTATTTTGCTCGGGATCAAATAAAGCACCCAGTATTTGGTCGAACTGTGGAATAAATGAAAGCTGACGTTTAATTTCTTCCTTTAAAATAAAAATGGTGATGCTATAAACTTTGCTGCCTTTTTTAATTTCATAATCGACATCCATACAACTGTCTACAAAAGCCTCGTTATACGCCCAGCGACCAACTGATTTTAGCTCTTCGTTTAGAATAATTACGGCATTACCTTCTGTAAAATCATAGTGCAGAGTTACAAAATCACTACTTTTATTTCTGTAGCGAAAAACCATAGAGGTGTTATAGGTAACGTCTGTAACATATACGGAAATATATTCATTTACTTTTATAGCATAACAGGTTCCTGATTGTAACTCTTCGGGAATGCAGATGAAGTTTCCGTCAACGTAACCATTGAGCTGAACCGATAAGTCCTCTGTCCATGATAAATCTACACCGTGATGCTGTATGACTTCTCTCATAAGACTAATTTAAATAAAAATCTGAGGATCAGAAACCTGAGAACCGGTGGGTGAGCGCAGCATAGTAAAAAAGCATTTAAAGATTTGGCTGTTTTATAGCCAATACCAGAAACAAGTATGTCATTTCGAAAAATAATCCCAGGTGGCTTTACTGCACTCGGCAATGATCTGATCCGTTACTTTTTCCTCTTCCTTTGTCATTGATACAAAAACAGCAATGGCAAAATGTTTCCCATTTGGTAAAGCAACAATACCAATATCATTGCTTGCAGTTGTAATTCCTGCTGAGTTTATACCAGAACTACCCGTTTTATGTGCCACTATGGTCCCTTTAGGGAGTAAACCTTTGATCTTGTTTGGCCCTGAAACAGTTTTCACCATAATATCCCAGAGAAAATCACCAGAAGATTTAGAAAGTATTTTCTTGTCGTAAAACATCTTCAGCAATTGTACAGCCGAAAAAGATGTACTCCAGTTCTTAAACTGAACTTTTTCATCCAAATGCATCTCCTCTTCTGTGGCTACAATGGCTACATCTTTTAGGCCAATGCCGTGGATAAACTGGTTTACCTTTGCTGGCCCGCCAACTAACCTGAACAAGATGTCGCAACCGTTATTATCGCTTTGTGATACTGTATATCCCAATATTTCGGCAAGCGGAATATACACGTTACCCTGAGGATATTTATCCCTAAGGGGGCTCCAGGTATTGGGTAAAAGATCTTTGGCTTTTACAAGAATCTGCTGATCAAGCGTCAACTTACCTTCATCAACCTGTTTTAGCACAGCTAAGGCCAGATGAAATTTATATACACTTTGCATTGGATAATGGGCTATTCCATTAAACCCAATGGTATCCCCATTCTGGAGATCAGCTACCGCAAAACCTATTTTAGCGGCGTGTTTACCGGCGATGGTTTCGATTGCCTTTTTTAAATCCTGTTTACGTTGTTGTGAGAGGCTGTTAATTGAGTTGAGCAATAAGCATAATACAAGCCAAACCTGATTCGGAACTTTAAAACATTTCATATCTATAAATATATATTTTACATTGATCTTGATCGCTGATTAACCAATTTTTTTATTTGCAATCGTACCCAGGGTATCCATAACTACATCCATATAGGCATCTTTCAGTAACACTTTTTTATCTTTATCCAGCAGATAAAATGTTGGAAACGCCCGTAAATCGTATTTTTTTTGTTTGTGTATTTGCTGCTTATCGCTGCCATTTATCCATTCGGCAGGTATTGAAGAGGCATAGTCCTTCCAAAGCCCAAGATTGTCTGCTGTGTAAATAGCCAATACCTGCAATTCTTTTTTACGCTGCATCGCTTTCAGCATTTTACTATTGGATAGCTGGCTGATGGTTTCCCTACAGTTTTCACAATCGGGATCATAAAAAAGCAGCAATGTGAGCGGAGCATCTATTTTAGACAAACTACCTTTATTGGCAGAAGGTGTGATGTAGTTAAAATCTTCTGCGGCATGCCCCAACCTATTTTTATATAACATGCTCAACTGGTATTGTGGCCTTATCTTATATCTGGCATCTAACCTTTCATCTTTAATACAGTACTCTAACACGGAAATATACTGCTCTTCGTTCCTTAGCGGAGAATCAGGATGATCAAGATATTTTTCGATAAGACCGATAAAATGATCGAATAAGGCCTGATTGGTTAACATTTTATCCAACAAAGTGATTAAACCATCATGAGCTGAACCTGCCGATGTTTTATTTAGCAAATACAGATAATCAACCAGTTGTTGCTCGCCCACCTCTTTTCTAAAAAGTGTTGCCGTATCAATCACATTGAGGTTGTCCCAATAGTGCTGTATGGTATTGTTAATGGTTTCCTCGAAATTACCGGTTACACCTGGCTTATCCTGGTGGCCTGCCTGTTTTGAGGTGGAGACATTGCAGGAGGTAAGTAAACAAGTTATAAACAAGCCTATTAATATCAGATTTTTCATTTGTTTATTTTTTTCTTCAATGGCTATGAAGCTGTCATGATTTATAAATCATGACAGCTTCATAAAATAATCTTTAACGAGTTACCGCTACCGTCCACTTCAATTTCTTATACGCTGTATTCAGGTATCCGAAATCTTCCTGGGGAATGTAGCTGGTTAAACCGCTGAATTCGTGTATTACAAAACCACTATAACCCAATAGAAACCGGGGAGTTGCGGCTTTGTATACTATTGTATTTTGTAGCAGGATGGCTAATTCGTTATGGCTTTCGGGAGGAGATAAGCGACGGTAATAATCTTCGAAATCGAAAAACAGGCGATGCGTCTGGTACCTGTCGAAATGCTGTACCTCCTTTAAATCGTGTGCCTGAAAAGTATCATCTGCATGATGCCTTACCCATGCCCCAAGCGCGGGTAATGTTCTGGTATTTATAACAGCAATGGTAGCCGCACGCAAATCACCTTCGTTTTGGTTGTAATGATTAAAATATAGCTGGGCGAAAGATATCAAATCTGCGGTTGGCTTATAAAGGCAAGGCAGCGCCTTCGGGTAGATTTCTATAAAACCCGGAGAAAGTATCTCGGCAGAGGAGGCCACAATATAATCTGTTTTATCTTTAAGTTCATAGGCTACCTCTATCCCTGCCATAAAACAGCTTTCAAAAACCATGAAATCAAAAAAATGGTCGGGTATGGCTGCTGCAAAATCTGGCAGTTCCATATCTTTATTGCTATCCTGTAAAATAGTGCGGGGCATAATCAGCGTACGCTCGGGCAACCAACCCGACGCATGCGAAAAGAGCACCAGTCCATACGAATCTGCGGGCGCTTCTTTTACAAGATCCTGCAATACATCTTTAAATACACCGCAGCTGGCTGCATTTCTGTTATTATATGTCTTCAGCATTTTGATTTCTGCATGCCCGTTATTGCCAGCCCTAATTTCCATTAGCTTCGGACTTATGCCTTTTGCAGCCTGGAAAATCAACAACTTGCCCATGCCCAAAGTGTAAGATGTTTTAAGTGCCTCTATTTTGTCGTAAGTTTCGTTGCTCAGATTATTGTTACCACCCATGTAAACCAACACCGTACGGTTACTTTCAGGAGAAGTATTTATAACAGGAGATACCATGTTAGCATCCTTTTTACAGGATATAAACATCATCAGCAAGCCACATAATAAATAGTTTTTTGTTTTCATGTCCATTTAAAATAAGATTCCAATCAATTACAGCCTAATTTGTATTGCGCTGGGTTATGGTAATTGTTTTACTGATCCTGCCAATTGTTGTATTTGCATCGCCAAGCCTAACGGTGATTTTCCCCGTTCTGGGTCTGGAAACACCTAGGTTACTGCTGTTGATATAGATCAGCAAACTCCATTTACCGCTTGCAGGATCCATTTCTGTAGCAACACTTATCCAGCCTGCATCTTTAGGGTCCCGGTACGCATACCATGGAGCACCTAGTGAAGAAATTCTGATAGGGATAACCTGCCCGCTTGCCGCACCCACCTCAGCCTGATCTGTGCTTAAAGCCAATAGGTACTGGCCATCTGTGCTGATTACATTTAAGCCACCATCATCTAATTGCTTCAGTTCTACCTCCATATTTATGGGAATGTTATTCTGTGCATTGGAGATACTAGCATAACCAGCTCCGCCTACGGCAGTAATATTAACGGAATACTTATAATTACGTAATAAGGGTATGGCGTTGCCTGACCCATCCATAAAAGCAATCCGATAATAGGTATCCACAGCACTTCCCTTATACCTACCACCAATTATTAATTCTGTACCGGTGGTTTGGTTTGGCTGTAATGAACTTTTAGGACTTTCAAAAGCATAGATTTCCTGTTGCAGGCTTTTGCCTGGAGAAAGTACCTGATAGGTAACCGGGCTAACGTTTCGCTGTGCTGCCGATGGCATGCTTTCTGATGTTACCGTATTTCCATTAAAGTTATTGCTCAAAGGTGCAATTAACCCTTCAGCATAGCTATTAACCAAACTTACTGAACTGAGCCGAAAGTTTGACACGGCAGTTTCTTTAAGAACTACATCTATACGGGCCAGACTTCTTACCATTGCAATGCTGTTTAATGCAGTTGTATTTGCAGTAATAACAGCAGGTTCCGTTTCGCCCCACATCGGGAAAGCATCATAATTTGTTACGGAAGTGGCATTCCATTGACCCATTTTAGAGAAAGCCAATTTTGCCATCACTGCTTCTTTACGCTCCCCTTCATTTATCGTTATTCCGTTAAGTTGCTCACTTACATTGGCCAGCACTACAAAGCGGTAATTATTGTCGTTATCTATTTTAAGACCCGCCTTAAAACTTTTACCGGCGCTATTTGCAGCATCAGGTGTTGAAATACTGGTTCCTGTTACGCTGTAAGCAAAGGTTTCACTTTCATTTTCCAAACCTTTATTCGTTACTTTAAATGCCAATACGTTTACTGTATGTATTGCATTCTCTTCGTTTTCGGTAATGGCGTAGGTACTAACTGCTTCTGTATGGCCAGGCAACTGCACATTAAAATCTACAGCTCTTGTGTTTTCGTTCCGTACCTGTGCGGGCAGAATCTCTTGTTTCCGGCAGGATAGCATACTTATGCACCATACGATAGCAACCACTACATACCCTATTTTTAAGAGGCTATATGGGCATTTTTCCGTTAAGTTATAGCTGAATATTTTCATTGGACTATAATTTGTCTTTTATTGGTTATGAAGCTATCATAAGCATATTTATTGCTGTTTGTAAGCGGTGTACTTATGATGGTTTCATCGCATTTTGCGTTAAGTTTTTGTGATTACAACGGGATACTTTTCACACACCTAGCCCTGTATTTCACAGAAGTTTTTAAAGTTGTAGAGCTTAATGTACCCCCACCAGGATTAGCGTTAATTATATGGGCCCAGGCGCCAGAGGAATTATTGATATAATTTGTACCTGTCCAATAAAAATACTGTCTGTCAAAAAGAGTTGCCCCAGCCTCACGAAGAGCTTTTTCAACAGCACTACGCTGATTGTATTGGTACGGAATAAGGCGGGTTAATTCATCATAGTTGGGCAAACGCCAGCCTTCACCATATACCTGGGCACAGCTGCCTGTACGGGCAGGGTTTAACTGGATTTTCAAGGCATCTAATGTAGATGTCGACCCATCCTTTACATTCGCTGCGAGGTACCAGTTAGGTGTACCGGGAAGATCGGTTTTGGCAACATAGATATCAAGACCTGGCAAATTATCTGCAAAGTTTGGTACAGCCTGGGTAACCTTGATGGTTTTACTTAACATTCCGGATTTGAAAGTGAGTGTACCTGTTCTAGATGCGCCTGATTTATTACTGGCTACATTAAAAGAAAAGTTTTGCGCCTGGCCGGCCGGGCCGCTACCAGCGGCTGGAATTATCCAATTTGTACTTGAAGTAACGGTCCACCCGCCTGAATAAGTGGTATTAAGATCAAGGTTTATCCGTTTTCTTCCACCATTATCCTGAAAAATTTCCTGCCCAACCTTTAACTCATAAACTTCGGGGATATTCACATCGGGCAAATTGGCTTCACTCCATTGGGTAATGCCTACCGTTATGTTTACGGGCCTGTTACGCCATGCCAACTCCTTATCTGCAATACCTGCACCACTTACCTTAATTATATTTACAGTATAATGGTGATTGCGCAACAATGCGATGGGCTTACCACTGCCATCAACCATATCTACCCTGTAATAGGTAATCTGGGTACTGCCCTTGTATTTTCCGCCAATTACCAGCCCTGTTGCCTCAGATGTAAAGACATCTGAGGCCGCTTTGCTCTCAAAAAGATAAATTTCATTTTTTAGTTCGGTGGAAGGCTGGTCAAGGTGATAATCCTGAACCGGTAAAAACTGAACAGAAGCTGGTAAACTTACCTCTGTTACAGATTGATGATTTACATCGTAATTGGTTGAAAAAGGCACAATCTGACCGCTGTTGTTAGCGTTAAAGATACTCATCGAAGTTATCCGGAAATCATTGCTTGCATCTTGTGCTAAAACTACATCTATGGCTGCCAAACTGCGCAATACACTAAAAGTCATGCTACTGGTTTGCGCATTTACTCCTTTTACAACCCCACCTTCTCCCCACATCGGGAAAGGCGTGAAATTGGCAGAAGTTGCTGCTGTCCATTTTTCACAGCTTAACTTAACCAGGCTATACAATATATCGTCTTTAGGTTTACCCTCAATAAATGAACCCGCTGCTTTTTGTACTTCCTCCCTGGCATTACAAAGGATTACAAAACGGTAATCGTCTGTAGTTTTTACAAGATCTGCATAAAAAGCGGCCTCTCCCAACATGCCGTCTGCTGCCAGTATGATTCCTTTTGTATAATATGAAAAAAGTTCTTTGCCATCCACTATTTTAAAAGCAAACAAATCTATGGATGCTATCCTGTTTTCATCATTTTCGGTAATGGCATAGGTTTTGGGCTGCACAGATTTGGGCAGGTTCAACATGAGTTTCACCCTTTGATTTATTGCCCCATCTGGCATACTTTCGAATTGTGCTGTTTCTTTACGACAACTTACAATTGCCATACTACACATCAGCATAAATGCATATAGATACTTTTTCATCAGCATATAATTATTCGTTATTATTTTATCTTTTTTAACGGAACTCATGCTTGCTTCGCAGGTTGTTTTTTAGCGGCAATGAAGCTATCATGGGCATATTCACTACTGTTTGCCAATAGGTATGCTCATGATGGTTTCATTAGTACCCATTTTTATGATTAAACTATAGCTCCATTTCTGAGTATTGCACTTTCCAGCCATTTATAACAATTTCAATATTATGGGAAAGGGAATAATTAATCTGTATATCAATTACAGGTTCACAGTTAAAATCGACCTGGCTAAATTTGGCCAGTAGCGCTTTGATATCAGCATTAAAAATGTCGACATCATTAATTAAATCGCGTATTATTAACCTGGATGCCTGATTTCCGACAGGCCAAAGAACACCCGTATTTGCATGATAAACATCCTGTTTTATGGCATTGGTATAAAGCTTTGCCATTGTAAAATGATCTGTAGCAAAATTGTAGGTTAAATTATTTGTTAAGCTATACCCAATGGCATTATAACTTATTCTTGCCTGGTAACTATGGTTAACCAGACCACCATTTAAAGTTAAATTGAGCGGTTTGCCCACTAATTTCATTGCTATTGAATATGCATTGTTTTGTGTTATTTTAACCTGTTGCAGTATTCCAATAAAAAACGCTCCATTTTCTGTTTCTTTATTACCATCTTTCATTACATAGGAGGGGATATAAAATTCGCTAAGACGGGTCTGCCCATTTATAAGGCTTTGGTTTGCAAAATGCTCGTCACTTAATCCCGCTACTGCTACAAGGGTATAAACCCCCTGTTTCAGGTTTAATGTAATTTGCTCATCCAACCCGAAAGAAACTCCGGCATTAGAAAAACGTCCCGATAAAATACCCGACTGGTTAAACGCAAAAACAGTGAGCTGACCACTCTTTGTATAAACCGGCCGATTATTACAGCTATCTGGTTGGGTAAAATAAACAGCTATCTTAAATTCACAATCCTCCAGATTCTCTTTTATACAAGCTTGGGCTGACACCATGAGCACCAGTATAATTATAAATATCCTTCTCATATTCAAAATGGTATAATTGCATTTTCTAAATAAAGCTGTTTAAAAGAGCCGTTTTTGTTATGGGAATAAGCAGATTTCTGCAATTCAGAAATCTGCTTATTCATCTTTAAAAAGCTTCAGACAAATTTTAAATTTCGTAATCTGCAACGTGCATAGCCCATGGTACAATGGTAATGGTAGCCTCTATGCTTACTTTTTTAGATGGTGCGATTGGATCTGTAGGTGATATCGGGTCTGGTGATATTAATGGTTTTCCGGGATTAGCAGGCGTGCCGTTGTCGCCATTGATCTGGTTTTCGCCCGGAGTTCCTAAACCGTTAATTTTGGTAACAGTTGCATTATAATATACGTTTCTCAGTAAGTCATATTTGCCTTCACCCATTACGTTTCCTTCTGGATTTAAATATAAACGGTAGTAGCAATGGCCGTTATTGTAAGTAATTGGTGCTGCACCTCCGTTTGCTGTAGCATATTCCTGTGCCTCTTCTAATGCACCAAAGTAGTACACCCCAAAATTGGTAAATACGGCGTAGAATGTTCCATCGGCTGCAAGCGGGTTGGTACCGGTTAGTACAGACGGCGTAAACTTGGCCCTTACACTAACATAGGTTACCTGATTGTGTTGATGTTCTTTAGAGGTATTCTCTGGCACATATACCACATTTTGGCTACCGACAGTAGCCGAGGCAGCATTTACCGGTTGGAAAGTGGCAACGTCTACCAATTTTAAATCAGAAGCATTATGCGCTGCAGCCAACCAGTTAGCATCTCTAAAGTTAACTAAAGGAGCTACAATTTGCTTGGTATTTGCCTGACCTATAGTATAATTAAGTTCAGACAAATTACCACCTGCTATATTAGAAAGCATTAAAGATTGTCCAGATTTTACACTGGTTTTAGCAACTAAACGGCTAACAGGTACTGTTATTTTGTTGACACCGTCTTCAGAAATGGTGATACGGTTGATACTTTCGTTAAACATGGCAACAGAACCATCGCCGTTTACCAAAGCAGGCATATCTACGTTGATAGCGGTATTCATGTTGGCGTAGTTTGACATTAATTTGTTTACAATTTCCTGAGGAAGGTTTACACCCGCAAAAACCTGTTTGGCACCGATTTTCACATCAAGAGATTGCGCTTTGATCGTTTTTCCATCGGCTTCATAAACATCACTTCCATCGATATGGACATAAGAGGTAAGCGTGAAAGGTGCCCCATCATCATACACAAATACATCTATGGTATTGATTTTCATCTCCGCATCAGTTGCATTGTCATCTGCCACGGCATAAGTAGATACAGATTTTGGCGCTGCTACCATGAGCTGAAGCCTGGCATCTTTTCCATTACTTCCGCTAAAATTAACTCCGTTTTTTTGATCTTTTTTACAGGCTGCTATTGATAAGGCAGCGAATGCCACAAAGGCATAATTTTTAATAAACTTTTTCATCGTTATATCATTTATTTTTATTACTGATGAAGCTATCATGCGCATGTTTATAAGGTTTGCCCATGATGGTTTCATTTTAATTGTGTTTAATTATTCCTATTATCTATTGTATAGAAAGGCCTTACAACACTTTTTAAGCATCATTCAACCGTTGTTTTCACTAATTTTTGGGTTATTACCTAATCTTGTATACTAATGAGATTGAAAATTTTGTGGGACCAAAGTAAACTTTGCTTTCTTCTCCTGTTTTAGCGCCACAGTGCTGGCAATCATAAACGTCATAATCCATAAATGCATAGCCTAAACCTAAAACTGATTCGACACCAAACCTATCATTGATCATGTGCGTATAACCTCCCGATACCCCCATTCCGAAAAGATTTCCCTGGTAGCGGTTTTCTTTCAGTTGCCTGTTAATCCCCGAGATACCTCCTACATTATAGTAAGCATAATGCGCATGCAGGCCTACAAAGAATTTACTGAAAGCTTCTCCCTTCCATAGCCTTAGTTCGGGTTGCACAGCGATGTGTTTTAGCTTGGCATCTCCACCATAGTTAAAGGGATTATAGGACACCGGTATATACAGGGTAAGCGGGTGTGCGGTGTTATCCGGGCTTAAGCTTATTTCACCTGCGATATTGATATTTCTTAATGCAATGGCTGGCAGATTGGTCTTTATAACAAGATGATGTTCTTTAAAGAAAGTATTTTCCTGTTCCTGCGCCAGCCCCCTGCCACAGCAAATTAATAGTATAAAGAAACATATAGATAGTAGCTTTTTTTTCATGACTTATTTATTTAATTAATCCGGGATCATTTAAAATGGCTTAACCTTTTCACGCCGCAAAATTCGGTTTTATGCCTTTTAAGTGAGGCTATGTTCAGCCATTAAACTATCAGATTAAGACAAAAAAGGAGATATGTTTCTTGCCTGCTTAGACGTTTTTCACTAAAATATCTCCCAGGCAGCGGCAAAATAACATGATTTGCTATACCCTATTCTTTACTTATCGGTAAAGCTTTAGATGTACAAACAGGTCTACAACGGAGCCATTATACATTAATGATACTATGCAGAAGTATCCTCTAATTAAAACCTATTGTAAAATTTATGGGTTCATTTTCTGGTTTTATTAATTTGAAATAGCTTTCGTTCGCATCCTATCCAAATTCAACGGCTGTTCAACAATGTTTCTCCTGTAACCATTAAAACCCTTTTCCAAAATTTTTAAAACACAAAAACATAAATTATAGGCAAATAATATTGAAGTTTGCACTTATAAATTTTCGATATGCAGATTCTGGTAATAGAAGATGAACAAAGGGTAGCTGAGCTGATCGATAAGGGGCTGACCGAACTTGGTTTCCAGGTTACCCTTGCTTATGATGGAGAAATGGGAAAGAAACTGGCCTTATCAAAATCATTCGATCTGATCCTTATGGATTTGATCCTGCCAAAAATAAACGGGATAGACCTGTGTAAAGAGATCCGGCTTAGCCTTCCCAATATCCCTATTATTATGCTTACCGCATTGGGTACCACCGATGATAAGATTGAAGGCTTTGATGCCGGTGCAAACGATTACCTGGTAAAACCATTTGATTTCAGAGAGCTTCATGCACGGATCAGGGCTTTGATTAATCGGAACCAGGCTTTAAACAATACTTTTAGCCAGGGTTTTATCCTCCGCTTTGCCGATCTTGAAATGAATTTGGAAACCAAAATGGTACAAAGGAACAATGAGCCCGTTAACCTTACACCTAAAGAATTCCGCTTATTAGAGTATATGATGGGAAACTCAGAAAGGGTACTGTCCAGAACGGAAATAGCTGAAAAAGTTTGGGACACTTTTGATTCGGGCACAAATTTTATCGATGTTTATATCAATTACCTCAGAAAGAAAATAGATAAAAACCATAGTGTTAAACTGATCCATACCAAGCCGGGTATGGGCTTCATATTTAAAGAAGGATAAAACATTGTTACCATTAAAACTCAAATATGAAAATAAGGGTAAAACTTTTGTTGTTATTTCTCACGCTTTTTGCCTCGCTGCTCCTCGCCTTTGCGATATTTATTTATATCTACTCTGCAAAGACCAGAAAAGACCAGTATTATAAACAGCTAAAAAGAGAAGCAATTACAAAAGCTAACCTGCTTTTTGATGCAAAAGTACCTGCAGCAGTATTACAGCTCATTTATAAAACTACGCCCAATTCGCTTTTTGAAGAAGAGGTAGCAATATACGACACCTCGTTTCACCTCCTTTACCATGATGCGGTACAGATAGACAAGGTTAAGGAAACACGAAAAATGATCGATCAGATTGTGCAGGAAAAAGAAATTACCTTCGATCAGGGTTCGTTACAGGTGGTAGGCCTGCTCTATGAGCACCATCAAAAAACCTATGTAATCACAGCAGCTGCTAGCGACCAGTATGGCTTAAACCGTTTGCAAGCGCTTAAATATGCTTTAATTGTTTCTTTTATCATCATCATCAGTTTAACTATTGCCGCTGGCTATTACTTTGTTAGCAGGGCATTAAAACCTGTAACCGAAATTGTAGATAAGGTAGCTCAAATTACGGCGACCAATCTGTATAACCGCGTTCAGGTAAAAAACCAAAAAGATGAGATTGGCGAACTGGCACATACCTTTAACGGTATGCTCGATCGTCTGGAGCAATCTTTCGATAGTCAGAAAAGTTTTGTCAGCAATATCTCCCACGAACTCCGCACACCATTATCAACAATTATAGGCGAACTACAACTGGCGCTGATTAGAGAACGCAATACGGATGAGTATAAAGAAATCATCAAACTTTCACTAAATGATGCTCAAAGTTTGGCAAAGCTCTCAAATGGCCTGCTCGATCTTGCAAAAGCCAGTTATGATCGGAACACCGTAAGCAAGAAAAAATTCCGTGCAGACGAACTCTTAATGGAAGCCAGGGAAACCGTACTTAAAATCAGTGAAAATTATAAAGTTGATGTTCAGTTTGCCCGCGAAATTGAGGATGATGATGATATCTTAATTAACGGGAACGAGTATTTATTGAAAGTGGCGTTTATTAACGTGATGGAAAATGCCTGCAAGTTTTCTCCAAATCACTTGTGCACCATAGAAATTGATTTTAATGCTACACGAATCAGTTTAAGTTTTAAAGATACCGGAATAGGAATCCCTCCTGAAGATATACCAAACATTTTTACCGCTTTTTACAGGGGTAAAAACAAAGACTTTAGCTCAGGAAATGGAATAGGGCTATCGCTCAGCCAAAAAATCATTTCTATGCATCAGGGAACTATACAGCTCAATTCAATTGTAAACAAGGGCAGCACGTTCAGGATTGATATCCCACATCTTTAGTAATCCTGCATTATTTGTATTGATCCTTATTGGTTTTCCGCCTCGGATAAGCTAACTGCCCGATCTTTTCTAATGAATTTCTAATAAATTTCTGTTTCTCTTCTAACAGCCTCTTTAGAAGGCATTTTCTACTTTTGCAGCACAATAAAAAAGAACAATAATGGACGCAGGCCCCTATTTCAAAACAACAACAATTAATGGTTTAACCGCCCCTCAGGCATAAATTTCTTTTATGCCCGGTTTGGGGCATAGAAAAGAAATTTATGACACTTTTTGAATTCACCCTCAGAATAACAATAGCTTTTATGTTGGGTGCCGCTATCGGCACAGAACGCCAATGGCGCCAAAGGATGGCTGGATTAAGGACCAATATGCTCGTTTGCTTTGGTGCCTGCATGTTTGTTTCCTTAGGCGTAAAGGAAGGTGGAGACGCTGCCGGTAGGGTAATCTCTTACGTAGTTAGTGGCATTGGCTTTCTTGGTGCGGGAGTCATCATGAAAGATGGACTTAACGTGCGTGGGTTAAATACTGCAGCAACTTTATGGTGCTCTGCAGCCGTTGGCGCATCCTGTGGAATAGGACTTCTTCCTGAAGCTGGCATTTTTACCACTTTCGTTATTCTCACCCATGTATTTATGCGCCCTGTTGGCGTAAAACTAAGCCGCCTGCCTTTAAAAAACACGCATGTCCCAGTGCCTTATGTACTTATTATTAAATGCAGACAGGATGTAGAAAACCATGTCCGCGTTTTGCTGCTACAGTTTACCGGCAACGACAGTAAGCTTTTACTCAGATCGTTAAAAAGCACCGATGGTGAAAACCCGGTAACCGCCATTATTACGGCCGAAATATTTGCCAATAACAATGAAGATGCGTCGATGGAAAAAATCGCGGGCCGCTTAACCATAGAACAGCAGGTTTCTGAGGTCAGCTGGAACAAGGCCGGCGACGAAAATGACTTATAAACAATTGAATTACCATCCTTAATAAACAACACAGATGACAGTTGCAAAAGAAATCAAAAGAATCCTTCCCGAGCACAGAAAAACATGGTTAAATAACAACCAGGAAGCGGCGGGTACCAAACTACAAAATATTTCAAGAGCAGACCATAACTTTTATTTTGCCATTCTCGAAAGTAGCGAGGAGGGGCTTTCGGCCATTCAATCAAAGGAAAGGTTAAACCACTTTGGCTTAAATGAGGTACACCATGAGAAAGCGCCTACATGGGTTAAACAGCTTTTACAGGCTTTTATAAATCCTTTTATAGGTATACTGCTCATCATTGCCATCATATCTTTCATCCTCGATGTTTGGCTGGCCCCTACGGGAATGGAAGACTACAAAACCGTTACCATGGTGGGTATTATGGTACTGGCCAGCTCCCTGTTGCGCTTTTCTCAGGAGTACCGGAGCAACCGTGCTGCCGAGCAGCTTAAAAGTATGGTTAAAACTACCGCTACTGTTTTAAGAAAACTTGTAGGCAAAAAAGAAGTGGACATCAAAAAGTTGGTACCAGGCGATATCATCATACTTTCTGCAGGGGATATGATCCCCGCCGATTGCCGGATTATACAATCAAAAGATCTTTTTGTTAGCCAGTCTATGCTTACCGGAGAAGCCCTACCTGTTGAAAAAAGAAATCTGGTTATACGAAATGCGGAAAAAAAACCGCTGTTTGAGCTTGATAATATCTGTTTTATGGGTACCAATGTAGTGAGTGGCTTCGCTACCGCCATAGTGGTAAATACCGGAAACCAAACTTATTTCGGCTCATTAAGCAAAGAAATTGTAGGTAAACGGGCCGAAACCAGTTTCGATAAAGGGGTAAACAAGGTAAGCTACCTGCTCATCAGCTTTATGGTGGTGATGGTGCCCCTTATCTTCTTGATTAATGGGCTGGTAAAAGGAAACTGGTGGGATGCTTTACTTTTTGCCATTGCGGTGGCTGTAGGCTTAACGCCAGAGATGCTGCCCATGATTGTGACTGCTAACCTGGCAAAAGGCGCAGTGAATATGAGCAAGCATAAAGTGATTATTAAACGCCTTAATGCCATACAGAATATTGGTGCAATGGATGTGCTCTGCACAGACAAAACCGGAACACTGACCATGGATAAAATTGTACTGGAACGGCACCTGAATATTTTTGGTGATGATGATGAAGAGGTTTTAAAATGGGCCTACCTGAATAGTTTTCACCAAACGGGCTTAAAAAACCTGCTTGATGTTGCTGTACTGGAGCATGTAGAACTTCATGATTACCTGAAAGTTGAAGAAAGCTTTTTAAAAGTTGATGAAATCCCTTTTGATTTCCAAAGACGCAGAATGTCGGTGGTTTTAAAACAGCGCAATGGCAGGCACCTGCTCATCTGCAAAGGTGCGGTTGAAGAAATGCTCGATCTATGCAGCCATACTTTTAACCCGGGCGATGATAAGCAATTGCATATCGAATCGGATAAAGTAATGCCTATGGATGAAAACACAAGGCAGATGATTCTGAACACCTCAAAAAAATTAAACGCAGAAGGCTTAAGGGTTTTACTGGTTGCTATCCGTGAGTTTGACGATAGGGCTTTGAACTATTCTGTAATAGACGAAGATCAGATGATCCTGACCGGTTTTATCGGATTTCTTGACCCTGCAAAACCTTCTGCAAAAACTGCGATTGAGGCCCTGCAGAACCTGGGCGTTAATATTAAGGTACTTACAGGCGACAATGAAATTGTAACCAAAAAAATCTGTAGGGATGTAGGTATTCCTTACAACAGGATATTACTGGGTACCGAAATGGAAAAAATGAGCGATCAGGAGCTACAGGAACAAATTGCTGATGTTTCCATTCTGGCAAAACTCAGTCCCATCCAAAAATCAAGAGTAGTTAAAATACTGCAGGCAAAAGGCCATACCGTGGGTTTTATGGGCGATGGAATCAATGATGCTGTAGCCTTAAGGGATGCCGATGTGGGTATCAGCGTGGATACAGCAGTTGATATTGCAAAAGAAAGTGCCGATATCATCCTGCTCGAAAAGGACCTGATGGTTTTACGTAAAGGAGTAATCTACGGACGGAGAACTTTCGGAAACATTATTAAGTACATCAAAATGACGGCCAGCAGCAATTTTGGCAATATGTTCAGCATGTTGGGTGCAAGTGCATTTCTGCCTTTCTTACCTATGCTTCCGGTGCAGATCCTGATCCAGAACTTATTGTATGATGTATCACAGATCTCGATTCCCTGGGACAAAATGGATGATGATTTTATCAAAGAACCTAAGAAATGGGATGCTTCAGGAATCAGGAGGTTTATGCTGTACATCGGCCCAATCAGCTCCATCTTTGATTATGCCATGTTTGCCGTGATGTTCTTCGTGTTTAAAGCCAACAGCCCCCAGCACCAACAGCTGTTTCAAAGTGGCTGGTTCATAGAAGGTTTATTATCTCAGACCCTGATTGTACACATGATCCGTACACGGAAGATCCCTTTTATACAAAGCTGGGCAACTACGCCTGTGGTGGCGCTTACCTCGCTCATTATGGTTATCGGAATCTTTATTCCTTTTTCTCCATTTGCGGCTTCACTAAAAATGGAACCATTACCAATTACCTATTTCCCATGGTTAATCGGCATATTGGCTGCGTACTGCGTGCTCACACAATTCATTAAAACCCTGTATATCAAAAAATTTAACCAATGGCTTTAACCCGCTCCAATAAACTTTGGATGATGGCCATTATATACCTCATCCTAATGGTTGCCCTGGCAGACTGGCTGGAATATCATTTCCACAACAGCAATAAACATTCAATAAAGCAAACAGATCAATATGAAAATAAAAAGTAACTATAACCTTTTCATTCCGGCTTTGATTATCCTTATGGCGATAGCCAGTTCCTGTAAACAACAGGCTGCACCGGAAGAAACTACAAGCTCAATGCAACATGGAGATTTCATTATCATTCCAGATCATGATCCTTTAAGGGCAAAGCTAAAGGAAATCACGGTAGATACCGAAGCCTATCATGTACAAATCGCAACAGCGAGAACAGTAAAAGCCATCCCTACCCAATATAGAGCGAGATTTAAAGGTTGGGTTCAATTCCCACTCTCTCCGCCTGAAAAAACTAAAGCCTGAAATCATGCGATTTCAGGTTTTATTCATTTAAACATCCTGTCCTAATTCAAATACTGAGCATATTGTTTTAAACGGATCAATTACTCCTATCATTAACCTCAAATCTGCCCGTTTTCAGGTGCAGTACAATTTTGAACACGATAATTTCTTCATCATGCGCATCTGTTTTGCCTGTGCCATGCGATGGCTGCTCAGATGGTGTATTGGTTAAGGGCATCATCCGGTGGATAATGCCCTGCAAAACGTTTTGTTTTTCTGAAGTATCGGTGATTTCTTCAAATTTGCCCCAGCACACTACACTTTTCCAGTTAAAGGTGTCACGGATCTGGTCAATCTGGAAGCAAACCTGTGGGTTGCTTCTCATCATCCTGATTTTTTGTCCGGGAGCAGAATGGGCATAAACTGTACCGCTGCGGTACACATAATTAATGGGCACAATGTAACTCACCCCATGGGCGTGGCAGCCTAAACGACCTATATATTGCTCTTTAAGGAGCTTTTCAACTTCCTCTTCTTCTAATTTTCCTAACATTTTTCAAAAATTAATGTTGAATATTTATTACTAAGCTGTTCCCGAAATATCTAAAACAACCCTTCCCTCAATTTCCCCCATTTTCATCTGTTCAAATACTTCATTAATGTCTTCCAGTTTTGCAGACTTAATCTGCGCCTTCACCTTGCCATCTACGGCAAATTCGATGGCCTCCTGCATATCTTTTCTCGTACCCACAATAGAACCCCTGATGGTAATCCTGTTCAACACAGTATCGAATATGGGAAGGTCGAAACTACCTGGAGGTAATCCATTTAGCGATAAAGTACCTTTTCTGCGCAATGCGGAAAGCCCCTGACTAAAAGCGATAGGCGATACAGCAGTTACCAATACGCCATGCATTCCCCCTGTTTGTTTTTTAAGAAATTCCCCGGGATCCTGTTCGAGCGCATTAACTACAATGTCGGCACCCAATTTTCTGGCCATTTCCAATTTATCGTTTGAAACATCAATTGCAGCAACCTGAAAACCCATGGCTTTTGCATATTGAACCCCCAGATGGCCTAGTCCGCCAATGCCCGATATAGCAACCCATTCGCCTGTTTTTACTTCGGTTTCTTTTAAACCTTTGTAAACAGTAACCCCGGCACAAATAATCGGTGCCATTTCTGCAAAATTTACATGTGAAGGAAAATGGGCAACATACCTGGAATCGGCAATTACATATTCTGCGAAACCGCCATCAACACTATAACCGCCATTTTGCTGCTCATAGCATAATGTTTCCCAACCTGTTAAACAAAATTCGCAACAGCCACAGGCACTATACAACCATGGAACGCCAACTACATCGCCTTCTTTAACACTTTTAACATCATGCCCCATAGCGGCTACCAAACCGATGGCTTCATGACCAGGTACCAATGGCATTTTTGATTTTACCGGCCAGTCTCCATTACAGGCGTGCAGGTCGGTATGGCATACACCACATGAAATTACTTTCACCAGAATCTCGTATTGGTTGAGCGGTCTTACCTTAAGTTCTTCTATGGCCAGAGGTTCTCCATATTGATGGATAACAGCGGCTTTCATTGTTTTAGGATACATGTTTTTGGTTTAGGAATAGATTTGTACAATTAAGTTTTATACTATGATCGTCCGGCTTTACATCGGAATGCGATGTTCAGGCGGTAAAACCAGAAGCGGGATCTGAATATGATCAGACATGTTCAGCGTGTAGCTACCATTAAACAAGCGATAAAAAAAGCCGTGTTTCCGGTGTACCATCGCTAGCATATCGATCTGACCATTTTCTACTATCCAGTCCAGGCCATCCTTAACCCGCTTACTGTTTACATGCCTGTGGTAGATATTTCTATAGTTGACTCTGTCGGCAACCCGATTCAAAAAACCTTCCATTGTTTCTTTGTAAACTGCCGGATCTGATGTTGAATTACCTGTATGCATAATGAGTATATCGGCATTAAAAGGTTTTGCAAATTCGGCAAGCGCACATAAAACAGGAATGTCACTGTGGCTAAAATCGGTGGCGAAAGCAATTTTTTTAGGCTTCCTGAACTGGTAGCCTGTGGGGATCAATAAAAGCGGTATTTCGCGCTCAATCATTTTTCTGGCATTACTGCCGATTAAAATTTTGGAGAACTTGCTTGCACTGTTTAATCCCATTACAACAAGGTTCATTTTACATTCGGTAAAATATTTATAAACCTCATCATCCACTTCTCCACGAACAGATCTCGCATACACTTCTGGTTTAAGGCTATAATCTTGATAGGCAGCTTCATATTTCTTTTCGACCTTATGAAGCAATTTCTCCAATGCTTTTTTAGCGTCATCTTCCATCTGGCTGTACTCTTGATAAGGCCATACCATCGATGCTGCAACGGGAGAGACCACAGGAACCTGAAAAACATTGAATAGTTCTATCCTCGCCCCAATGTTGTAGGCCAGATCAGTTGCATAATTAGCTGCGTTCTCTGCTGCCGGAGAGAAATCAACAGGTACCAGGATCTTTTTCATATTGCGCTCTGTTTATTAGCATAAAGTTTGTAAAAAAACCATGTTAAAAATATGAGCAGTATCAGCTATTTAAATGATTTACAAGCAAATACTGAGAAGAACAGTAATTCCAAAGATATAATTGGGTTGTCATTTCCTTTGCCTGATCAAAAGGGTTCCAGGTGTTTTAGATTTTTTAATTTGAACAATTAATGAGTTAACGAAAGCACAAGTCAGGCCTTGTTCCGGCTAAGTACCAAGAGTTGCGCTAGACTGGGAACCCCAGTTGTTAAATATTTATTTGTAGCCGACATACAACATTGGGTTGACAAACTTGTCATAATAAGTAGTGCTATCAAAGTATTCTACCAGAGTACATAACGTATTATAAAATCAATTAAATGAAAAAATCTATTTTAAATTCTAAGCTCAATGTTTTTAAAATTCTCAATCATTACATCTTGTAAGAAGGAGATTAACAAAGATGACCTGATGTTAAAATCAGATTATGAGCAGAGTTCAAATCCTGGTGATCCAAGAACCCGTTTAAACGGTACAGCCACATGTACAGGTCTTCAATCCAATTAAAATGATAAAGCATATCTTATCAACATTCGTTCTTTTTGTGATTTGGCAGGGAACATATGGACAGGTCTCGGCACCATATCTCTCTATGAGTTTGGAAACTAAGGACAATAGAGCCCGTTGGCAGCCTATGCATAAAATGCCGGCTGGCGATTTCACCTTGGAATGGTTAAAGTCTGGTGACATCCTTGTTTCATACAATAGAAATGAGGCTCCAACCAAGTACTTAAAGGAAACCAATTTTAGCTCCAAAGAGCTACAAAAACTTGATAAAAAGATTTTGGGATTTAGCTTAAAGGGGATTTATCTGGATCCTGAACAGCCACCGGAATTTTATTATGTAATCTATTTTAATCCGAAAATGAAAAACTCTATTTTACTTGAATTGCATGCCATACTTGGCCACGTTGTCTCTGCAACTTATTATTCAGATAAAAAGATAAATCCATTTCAGAACAGGATTTATAGCACTCTTAAATAAATAACACTCTGGCGGAGTATAATTATTGGGAATGTCACTAAAAATGTTTGTTTCCTGCTTTTGGTGATTTATTGTGTATTTCAGTGAAAGTGGCTGTTCCTTAATTTGATAGTAGGCCCAACGTCTACCAATAGGCTTATTGTTAAAATCGAAGCAGGATCGCATATTAACACGTTGAGAATTATGGAAAGCAGTGATGATAAACTTATACTCATAAGCGGGTCGCGAACAAGTGCTCTTGATGACCCACAATCCATTAAATGTACCTTTTTAATGAGAAGTTATCCAAAAGAAGATGCCTTTAACCTCACCACATTACAAGTTTTAACAAACCGTTAAAACAATTTGCAATATCTTTATTCCATGAAAATCCATATTCTTGGTGCATCCTGTGCAGGCTCTACCACTTTGGGCGAAACGTTATCTGCCCGGTTAAATATCCCCTACTTTGATACGGATAGTTTTTTCTGGGAAAAATCTGCTGTTCCGTATACCGTAAAGAGAGAAGCCCAATTACGGAGCCAGTTGCTTAAAGACGAATTAAGAAAATCGGAAAACTATATTGTTGGCGGCTCGCTGGTAAGCTGGGGCGAGGAATGGAAACAAATGTTCGACCTTGCGGTTTTCCTTTACCTGCCAAAAGAAATCAGGATGAAACGCCTGGTGCAAAGGGAAATAGAACGTTATGGAAATCAGATTTATGACGATGCGCAACGGCACAAATTATTTCTGGAATTTATAGATTGGGCATCAAAATACGACGACCGTTCTTTTACAGGCAGAAATATAGGGATCCACGAAAATTGGCTGGGAAGCCTGAACTGCCCTGTAATAGAAATTGCGGGTGATACAACGGTAGCAGAACGGTTAAAACGTATTTTAGAAGTTGTTGATCGCGGTTAAAAATCC
The DNA here is from genome assembly GCF_003664035.1 of Pedobacter alluvionis. GTDB lineage: Bacteria > Bacteroidota > Bacteroidia > Sphingobacteriales > Sphingobacteriaceae > Pedobacter > Pedobacter alluvionis. Next base: position 370,299 of record NZ_RCCK01000010.1, on the reverse strand, counting down.
TACAATCAATATTTGTTATCCCGAGGTTCCATTTTCGGGTCGATGAAAGAGCTTTCAGAACATTTCTCAACATCAGCAGCAATCTCTTACTCTGTAAGGAAAACGGGTATAAATAGTTTCGAATGTTATGTCTGCAAACTCAATTGATGAAAAACCTATATTCCGTTCCTTACGGAAGTAAGGAGTATGTTTAGCAGGATAGCGCCAAGCTTTGTAAACTTAATGCTAACTCCCCCCGTTGCTACCTGGCCAGCTACTCCATGGATTGTTCTAAACCCGATTTCTTTTTCTTCTTTTTTCCCCATTTGCGGTTGTACCAGATAATTACCCCGGTAACAGGCAGGCTCGCACCAATAATACAGGCAATGAAGGCCAGGATTTTGGTTGGCAATCCCAGGATCTGACCGGTGTGGATATCAAAATTCATACGAAATATTTTCTCTCCTACTGAGAGTTTCTCATAATCAACAGCCCTATCACTCTTCCAATGCAGTTTTTTCAATGTTTTTCCATCATAATAATGAATGCGGGAATTATACAGGATCGTTCCGTCTCCAAAATTGACCGATACACGGTAAGGTTCCTCTGCTTTTTCTGGTACACTGATCCAGAGGGTACCTATTTTCTGACGATCGTATACGGTATTCATCCTGCTCCACAGTAAATCTACAGGCTGCTGATACTTGATCTGGGTAATGGTGGTATCCGAAAGTGGCGGCTTTTCGTACGCCGTTTTTTCTTTCCATGTCAGCCCGCTGTAAATCGCTTTTTCAAACCACTCAAAAGTAAATACAATCCCTGTAACAGTAAGCAGGATCACAAAGATGAAGCTATAAAATCCAAGCACATTATGCAAGTCAATGTTCAGCCGCTTCCATTTGGCATCCCATTTTATTCTGAAACTTTTTTCCCTGGTTTTGTTAGTCCATTTTTTGGGATACCACCAGATCAGACCGGTAATGAGAATAACCAGGAACACGATGCAGGCAGCACCTACGAGTGGACTTCCTATGTTTCGGGGAAGCCAGAAAAAACGGTGTCCGGCCCTGATGAAAATAAAGAAGTTTTCTGATGCGGCAGATGCCCGTTTGTCTTTAATAATTTCGGCTGTGTAGGGATTGAGATAAATCTCAGCAGATTTTTCATCGGGTAATCCATAGGAACACATCACCGATCGACCAGCCCGGCCATAGGTGATACCCTGTAGAGTAATTTCAGTATGGTCTTTTGCCCGGAGATAGTTACCTGATTTGGCAATCAGCACCGAAGGAGCCAGAAAAGGTTTTTCCTGAACAGGTACACGCTGATACTTTTCGGTAAAATGCCAGACTTCATGGCGCCATACCCAGATTCCACCAGTCAGACAGACCACAAAGACAATGACTCCAGAGCTAAGTCCAAGCCAAAGGTGCAACCATTCGACGACGCGCCGGAACGTAGATTTTCTCGGTTTAGATGGGCTTTTCGGTTTATCTGTAAGCATATTATAAAAACGGGAGAGGCTCAGCGCCTCTCCCTGGTTACTTAAAATTTAAATGACAAGCTGGCCATTGCGTTTCTTGGTGCCTGCGAGTTTCCGCCAAGGTCCCAATATTTTCTATTGCTAATGTTGTTCAGCTTTAAACCAAGCCTCCACTTAGGCTGCTCATAAAATAAGGTGGCATCATAAACCGTATAAGATGGCATGTAGAAAGTATTATCGGTAGTGAAGAAATTATCATCCACATAATTGGCGCCGAAACCCAGCCCCAGCCCCTTTAACTTGTTCTGTAAGGTATAGGTTACCCAAAAGTTCGCCACATTTTCTGGCGAAGAAACTGCTTTGTTACCCTCTATGGCTGGATTGCTTGATTTTACGATGCGGTTATCATTGTACGCATAACCTGCAACAATACTCAAGCCCGCAACTGGATTCCCAATCAGTTCAAGATCGATACCTTTACTTTTCTGTTTTCCGTCCTGGAACGTAAAATTGGCTTCTACACGGGTCGCATTATCGATCGCAATATTATAATAGCTGGCTGTAGCACTTAATTTTTTATTGAAAAGCTCTGCTTTTATACCGCCTTCATATTGAACGGCATAAACCGGATCGAGAACTAATGTACTTCCATCGGGTTGTGTTACAGGGGCAAGATTCTGGAAGCCATTCATGTAGTTACCAAATAGCGATACCTTATTTTTAACCACCTGGTAAACCAAGCCCAATTTAGGAGATAAAGCCGTTTGCTTAAATCCTTCTGTAGCGGCCACTTTTCTGCGTTCGAACCTGTCCAAACGCAGGCTTAACATTGCCGAAAGCCTATCAGTGAAGTTAACCACATCAGAGGCATAGGCACTCCAGGTCTCCTGGTCTGCTATGGCAGAGGTATAATATATAAGTCCTGCATCAACTGCCTTTCTTCTTATCGGAGCAAAGGTTTTGGTTACATCTATGTTATCAAGGGTAAGTACATTTCCTCCTGCACGGCGACTACCGTCATAGAATCTATAGTTTAAACCGCCCAGGAATTTATGTTTTATTCCACCGGTTGAAAACTGACCGTTTATATTCTGCTGGATATTGGTATAGTTATTCGAAATCGGCCCCCATAAACCCACCTGTCTGGTTACCTGGCTTGGTGAGGTCCAGTTTGCATAAGACTGGTAGCTATAATCAACGTCTTCAACTACAAAAGAGAATAAGGTTGTCGATTTCCAATTATCTGAAATTTCATATACTGCCTGTGCAAAGATTTTTGAAGCAGAAGTTTTACCACTATTGTCATCATGGAACATAGAGGTCTTGTAATCCAATAAAACCTCTCCAGGAGTCTTTATCCCTGAACTGGCGGTATAAGTGTTGTAGGTACGGCGTGTATTGTTTGCATTAAAAAGTTCTGCATCCAGGTTAAAGCTAAGCTTGTCAGATACCTTATAGGTCAGCGTAGGTGCAATGGCATAGGTATTATTGAAACCGTAGCTCAGGAAGCTGGCTTCTTTGTTTACCGCCACATTGATCCTGAACAGTACAGATTTGTCTTTGTTAAGCGGGGTATTCACATCAGCAGTAAGACGGTTCAGGTTGTAACTTCCGCCTGTGTAAGAGATTTCCACACCAGCACTATCAAAAGGTTTCTTGGTTACCAGGTTTACCACACCGCCAAATGAAGAAACAGAAGAACCAAATAAAGTGCCCGAAGGTCCTTTCAGTACCTCGATCCTTTCCACATTGGAAATATCAAGTGACGAGCGGGTAGCAGATGTCTCCATGCCATTTCTGGCATTAACACCGCTGATGAAACCCCTAAAGGCAATGCCCACGCCCCCCGCAGGAAAGTTATAGGCCACCGCGCCCGGAGTATTCTGAACGGCACTTTTAATATCAACGGTAAGCTGTTCTTTTAAAAGTTCCTTGCTAACCACACTATATACCTGCGGATTTTCAAGATTTTCCAGTGGCATCCTGGCTACGTAATCGGTTTTCTTACTGGCCAGTTTCTTGCTTTTGCTCGACAGGATATGTACCTCTTCCAATTGCTTTGAAGTTTCAGAAAGTATAAAACTTACCTTATTTCTGTTGCCTGCAACCAGATTCACCTGCTGCTCCAGCGCCAAAGAAGTTAGCGCTTTGGCAACCACTTTATAACTTCCCAATGGTAAACGGCTGAATGAAAACTCACCCCTTTCATTGGTCATTGTACTCTTAGTTAATTCCGGAATGGATACTGTTATGAAATCTGCCGGTTTCCCATCTGCCGTTTTTACGGTACCACTTAGCATAGCAGTCTGCGCGCCTGCAGTAAATGATAATAATAAAAATACGGGCAATAATAGAAACAGTAGTCCTCTGTTTCTGAAATAGAATCTCTCGAAACGGCACTTTTGTAGATTTTTAAGCATAAAAAAATTGGTTTATTTGATAATTGCGCAAATCTAAATTATTTATTTATAATCATACTAAATAAAAATAAATAAATCCGTGAGTATAACGAAAGAAAAATTTTACTTCTGGCCTGTTTCCATTTTAGATTAATTTTATCCTGATACAGATAAAGGTAAACTGATATCGGTGTCCGGTACCAATAGAAAAGCAATGATACTAACTGACGCATCCCCTAAGGGATAAATCGCAAAAGATGTTATTCTGAGCCTATTGGAAGAGCATTTACCCTAACTGCTGCAGAAACAGATTCAAATCCTCTTCTTTTCCCAAACCCAGCTTTTGTTTAATCCGGTAACGGCTCATGCGCACACTTTTCGGTTCGATACCTAAACGGATGGAAACCTCTTTATTGGTTAAACCCATTAGCATATAAGAACAATATTTTAAATCAAGCCGCGTAAGTGTCTGGTTTGCTTTCTCTTGCAGGCGTTCAAAAAAAACAGGATTAGTATCAAAAAAATCTGTCTTATATTCCTCAAATTCTTTATCCATCCTTTTCTGCTGATTCACAATCCGTTTAATCTGCTCATCAAGCGAAAGATGGCTTCCAATATTTACCTTTTCTGGTATGAGCTCCAGTAGTTCATTTTTTTCTTCAATTTGTAAATTACTGGCCAATACTTCTTTCTCCAATCGCTCCTGACGCTCTTTAAGTAAAACCTGCTCCGTTTGAAGTTGCATAGCTTCCGCCTCTTTTAGCTGTGCCTTTAATTCTGCGGCCTTTTTTCCCTGGTCGATCAGCTCTTGTTTTCTAATCGATGCCTTGAGTTTATAATTATAAGAGATGAGCAGTAAAAGCAAAGCGGCAATCCCCGTCAAACCTGAAATGATGTAATAAGCATTCAGTTTTTTTGTATACTTGGTCTGTTGGTGTAAATAGGCTATCTCCTGCGCTTTTTTTTCAGATTGATATTGAGCTTCTATTCTAATGGTGCTGTTAATTTTTTCTTCATCAAAAGCCTTTTTATAATAATTAAAATATTGCTTCAAATAGTTTAAGGCAGTCTGCTGGTTACCCTTTTTTTCGGCAATAGTTGCAAGCCCCTGGTATATCCGTGCCTGAGTTAAAGGCATTTTTATTATACTGCCAGAAATTTTACCCAATCCGGTGAGCAATAGATTTTCTGCTTCATCATAATTTCCGTCGCGTAGCGCATATTCGCTTCTTAATCCATAGCAGTTTAGTAAAACCTCCAATAAATTTGTTTTTGTAGCAATACCCATTGCGATATCGACATATTTTTCGGCACTATCGCGATATGAAGGCGGAAAGTATTGAAAATAAACATTGGCGGTATTTAAAGCTGCCGCAGCAGTATTGCTGTAAATAAGCATACGGCCCTCCTGCTTTTTTGAAAGCTGAAGTGACTTTTTATAGGTAAACAATGCAGAGTCGAGCAGATTACGTTTTAGCGTATTAAGCTTAAAACGGTCAAAATAAGTTTGTCCGATAGTAAGATAGGCATTATTTAACAGGTCAATCTGTTTACTTTTTATTGCACTTAAATAACATAAACGGGCGTATTTCTGCTGTTTTGATGGATCATTGCCATAGCCATAAAAACTGGCCAGATAATGATATATGGTACTTTCGTAGTCATCTGCATGCTGACCCTTTAAAAAATCAAGTGCCTTAAGCAACTTTGCCGCTGATTTATCATTATCATCGTTCACCAGGTCTAACCAACCACTTCTGAACCATACAAAACCCAATGTAACGCGGTCTTTTGTTTTATGTGCATAGTACATGGCACTGTCTAAACTTGCATAGGCACTTTTCAAGTCCTTTTTCCACACGTACAAATGAACCAGTGTTGCGTAGGCCATGGCTTTACTCTTCCCGTCCTTTAACCCTTCTCCAACCTTAAGGGCCTCATTGGCTTGCTGAAAAGAAAGCTGAAGGTTTTTTTCAAAATTTGCCTTGGCCAGTTTGCAGAGCAGATTTGCCTTTTCCTCTTTCGAAATGCTGTTCTGTGCCAACAAATGATTTAAGGAATCGATATAGATCTTTTGTGCTTCGGCACTTTTAAAAAAAAATAAAAGACAAAGTAGGATACTCGATATTTTTTTCATTGGTAGCTGCATAATCAAAAATAAAAAGAAACATTTTACAGGAACAGAATTACAATAAATAATTGAAATTAAACTGTTTTAAAGGTTTTTTGTAGTCTCCTTGTAGACACTATTTCAAAAATTGGTAGTCGCAGTGTAGGTTTCCTTTTCTTGATGGAGCACATAGGCACTGGTATTTTTGTATTGTTCAATTCATTAAAATTTAAACCTATGAAACAGAAAACAATTGCAATAGTTGCCTACATTACAGTCATCGGATGGATCATTTCTTACCTGGAATTTAAAAAGTCGTCTGAAAAAAGTTCTTTGGCTAATTATCATTTGGGTCAGTCGCTTGGGATTATTATTACCTCCATCCTATTGAGTGTCCTAAGCAGTGTAATTCTGGCCATAATTCCTTCTCTGGGTTTTATCTTTTACCTTATTTTATTGCTTCCTTTTATTTTGATGTTATTGGGTATCGTAACCGCCAATAATAGTTTAGAGAAGCCAGTTCCTTTAATTGGAAAAGTATTTGAAGGGAAATTCAACTTCATTTCCTGAACTTAAACATCTTTTAAAACAAAAGTGAACAGTCAGGCACTAGTTTTTTTGCTATCGCTGTGCGGAATTAACTATGGTAGACCCATATTAAAGTAAAACGGCAAAATCTTTGAAAGCATTTTAAATTTAATCAACCTTATGATGACCACTGAAGAATACAGACAACAGTTTACAACCGATGATACACCTGGATGGCAGGCAATAGATGATCAACTGGAAAAAATTTATGGCACTTCAGAAGCACGCCATTACCCGCCTTTGTGTGGCATCCATTATGTGGCTGGCGGAACCGACCCGATAGATGGTGCCAGTATTTATGATAGCAACCACCAAAGCTTTCATCATCACATCATCAGCTACGGCATGAGCGAATTGTATTATAATGAAGAAAAGGCTGGCGGTGAGTTTAGCAAGTGGGGTTTTGAATTTACGTTTAGGTTAGCGCCATTTAAAGATGATGAAAATGATCCCGTCTGGGCTATACAGGTGATGAATAATTTAGCCAGGTATGTTTTTTCGAGCGGCAAATGGTTTGAGGAGAACCACTTCATCCCGGCCAATGGGCCAATAAGGTTAAATACTGATACCCAAATAACAGGTTTTGTTTTTGCATTGGATCCTGAACTGGGAAAAATTGACACCCCTCATGGCGAACTCAGTTTTCTCCAATTGGTGGGCATTACCGATGCTGAGGTAGAAGAACTGAAAAAAAATCCCACTATCGGGGCTGTTGAAGAACTGATCAAAAAACTGAAAAAGGATAATCCCCTGTTAATTACCGACCTGAACCAGAAATAACATTCAAAATTTAGGATAGGTAAATAATAGCTAAACATTTTGAAGACCAAATCATTTAAACTGTCATGATAAAAAAAAATATCCTTTTAGCGCTGCTGATTTTAAGTTTAATCTCTTGTCAGTCAAAAAAAGCAGCACATCTAAATACAGTACTTAAACATGCTGATAGGGCTGTATTTAACATGATGGTGGGTAAAAACGGCCTTAACGAAAAGAAACTAAAATGTGTAATTGATGGCGATTTTAAATGTGCCCTTCAGGTGGTTAACGAAGAAGAAAGAGCCTTTAATCAGATTATCAATAAGATAAATGCTGCAGAAACAAATGATATCAAATATGGCAATGCTTTAAAAAGCGCAGCAATCAGTTATTATGAAGCTGTTAAACAGCTGGAAGTTTTTGATCGCCATGAAATTGTAGTACAGCAACAAAGCCAGAAAGCCAATACAGAGCAGTTGCGGGATAGTGTGATAGCAAAGCAGGGGCAATTATTAAAGCACAAATTGGAAATGCGTACAGTGATCAATAAAAAAGAAAAGCAATTCGCCGAAATACAAAAACAGTTTAATTCAGTCAACAATTTGGATTAATGCTCCAAGGCGCATGTTACCCCATATCCTGCAATAACAGCTTCAGGTCTTCATCTTTACCAAACCCTCAACTTTTGCTATATCCGGTAGCGGCTTATACGCACGCATTAAGCTTCGATATGCATGCGCCGGGCATTTTTTTTGATGTCCATTTTATGGAGGTAAGCACAAAGTTTAAATCGGTCAAGGTGAGTTTTGTTGTGCCTTTTGATTCATTATTAACAAAAAATAAAGTATATGTTTTGGGCAATTAACCAGCATACGCTTTTTTCGCTTCGGTAGCTTTTTGGGGTTATTACTAAGCTTTCGCGTTATTGCGCCTTTACAATTGCGGCTGCACAGTTGCATTAAACCTATATCTTTCTACCAATTGCATAAGCAGGGCAAGTTTGTCTTTCTCACTTAAATGATCATTGCTGTGTTGTTTCATAATGTTTGAGACAGGAGATAAAGAAACTTATGTCAACGCCGATTAAGAATAATATTTTTTTTTAAAAAACCTGATGTTCCATCTTGTAAAAATGACATAAAGATTGGCACCTGGATAAAATTGTAGACAAATAGCGGAAACGACCTAAACACACAAATACATGATAAACAGCAACTTAAAACAGATGTAGATGTATTGTAGACGTTTTTTAAAAATACTGTAGACGCTCTGTAGGTGGCAGATTCTTTTAGGTAGTGGTAATTAACACCAAATTTGACCTAAATAATTTTCAACCTAAAAAAAACAGAAATCATGGACAACAAAACCCTTTCAATCGTTTCTTACATTACCATTATCGGTTGGTTAGTAGCTTATTTTATTGGAAAAGATAAAGCCGACACTTTGCTTAAATACCACTTGAGACAGTCACTAGGCATTGCTATTGTCAGCATTATTTTCAATATAGCCTTTACCATCATTGCCAGTATAGTACCTGCTTTATCCTTTTTAGGTTTTGTGGGTTATGCATTTGTAATTCTTTGGATTATGGGGATTATCAATGCCGCTAATGGTGCGCTAAAACCTGTTCCTCTTATTGGTAAATGGTTTGAGGACAAGTCTTCATTCGTTGGTAAATATTAACAGGAAGTTTATACGCCTCAATTTTAAAAATGTCATGCTAATGGTGATGGTTTTTACCATCACCGCATGCAACTCGTTCCTGATCAATTTAGTCCGCTCAGCGCCCTCTGTGCTTTTTCTCCGTGATCTTTGTGGTTAAAAACTGAGAAAGCTTACAACAAACCTTTCAACACCACCCAAACATTTTCCGCCAAAATCTTATCTCCATCGGCAGTTGGGTGTATACCATCGGCCTGATTTAATTCCGGAACACCACCTACCTTATCCAATAAAAAAGGGATCAGGGCCATCTGGTTTTTCTTCGCCAGATCTGGAAACATATTTTTAAAATCTGAAGCATATTTTGCGCCCATATTTGGCGGAACCTGCATACCGGCCAACACCATTTTAGCATCCGGGTATTTAGCTTTTACACGATCAATAATCGCCTGGAGGTTTTTAACCGTCTGCGATACAGGTAAGCCACGTAAACCATCATTCGCTCCGAGTTCAAGCACAAAAATATCCACACGTTGTTTAAGTAGCCAATCAATACGACCTTTTCCGCCAGCAGAAGTTTCTCCACTTAATCCACCATTAATTACTTTATAAGGCAATTGCAGAGAATCAATCCTATTTTGAATCAGTGCCGGGTAAGCTTCCGTTGGGTCGAGTCCATAACCGGCTGTTAAACTGGTACCGAAAAAGAGGATATTCTTCTGCTTAGTAGCTGCAACTGCCGTTTTTTGGTCAGCCGAATCTAAAGTTTTATCGTTATTGCTTTTACTTTCCTTATTTCCGCAGCTTAGCAGTACAAGACTCAAAACAAATAATCCCATTAATCGTTTTCGTAACATATCTATTCGTAACATATCTAATTAATCTATATCTAATTATTATTTAACCATTACCTTAACAGGCAATGCCTGGTTATGTTTGGCCAAAATCTATACGCAAACCCTAAAAATTCAGCTATTGGAAAGCATATTGAACATCCGAAATGTAAGTAAAATTTATCAAAGTGCCGGACGGGAGCTCACCGTTTTGGATAACATTAATTTTGCGATAGCTGCAGGCTCAACTGTGGCCATAACAGGTCCCTCGGGAAGTGGTAAAACAACCCTGCTTGGTTTATGTGCAGGTTTGGACCGGGCCAGTAGCGGAACAGTCGAACTGAATGGCATTGCCCTGGAGAAACTGAACGAAGATGAAAGGGCAGCGGTTAGAAATCAATATGTGGGTTTCATTTTTCAGAATTTTCAACTACTACCGACTTTAACTGCACTCGAAAATGTAATGGTCCCTTTAGAATTAAGGGGAGCAAAAAACATTCGCACATACGCACTAGAGCTGTTGGACAAGGTTGGCCTTGCCGACCGTTCACACCATTATCCGGTACAATTATCGGGTGGTGAGCAACAACGGGTTTCGCTGGCAAGGGCCTTTTCGAATCAACCTGCTATTCTTTTTGCAGATGAACCTACCGGAAACCTTGATGCAGAAACCAGCGAAAAAGTAATCAAATTGCTTTTTGATTTAAACAAAGATGCGGGAACCACATTGGTCATCGTAACACATGATCTTGAACTAGCTGCCAGAACGGCAAGAAGCATTAAAATTAAAGGTGGCATAATTATTTCAGACGAAAACCCTACTTATGTCTAATACCCTCCCGAAACAGTCTGTTCAGTTTTCGTGGCTGTTTAAAATGGCCTGGCGCGATAGCAGGAAAAACCGTGTACGTTTATTTTTATTTATTTCATCTATTGTTTTGGGCATCGCGGCCCTTGTTGCCGTTTATTCTTTTAAAGATAACCTGCAAAAAGATATCAATGCTCAGGCAAAAGAACTTACCGGAGCAGACCTGGTTTTGGATAGCCGGAAAGGTGTAAGCAAAGCGATGCAAAAAATGCTCGACACCCTTGGCGATGAACGCTCGCAGGAGAAAACCTTTGCCTCGATGATTTACTTTCAGAAAGGTGGAGGCAGCCGTTTGGTACAGATGAAAGCTCTTGAAGGGAATTACCCTTATTATGGCACAATAGAAACCATTCCGCTAGGCGCAGCAAAACATTTTCAAACTGGAAGGAATGCCTTGGTAGATCAAACCCTGATGCTACAGTTTAATGCAAAAGTTGGTGATTCGGTAAAAATAGGCGATCTCAATTTTAACATTTTGGGTACTTTAACCAAAGCTCCAGGCCAAACCGGCATTGGTGCAAGTATCGCCCCTACGGTCTATATTCCACTACAAACGCTCGATAAAACAAATCTGATTAAAACCGGAAGTAGGATCAATAATAAATTCTATTTCAGGTATAATGATCCGTCGAAAATAGATGAATGGGTAAAAACGCAGGACAGCAGATTAGAGAAAGAAGGATTTGACGCCGATACGGTTGAATCGAGAAAAGAACAGACCGGAAGATCGTTTAAAGATGTAAACCGTTTTCTGGCTTTATCAGGTTTTATCGCTTTACTGCTAGGGTGTGTTGGTGTAGGTAGCGCGATTCATGTGTATATTCAGGAAAAACTCGGTGCGATTGCTACGCTGAGGTGTTTAGGATTAAAATCACGTCATGCTTTTTTAATCTACCTTATCCAGGTCTTTTTTATTGGCTTAACTGCTGCTGTTTTAGGAGCAATATTAGGTACGGGCATACAGTTTTTGCTTCCATTGGTGCTGAAAGATTTTCTGCCGATAGAAATTACCATGCAGGTTTCGTGGCCAGCCGTTGGTCAGGGAATTTTATTAGGACTGATTATTTCGATCCTTTTCGCGCTCCCTTCACTCCTATCGGTCCGGAAAATTTCACCGTTAAACGCCATCAGGATATCTTTTGAAAAAGCAGGGGGCAGAAAAGATCCGCTCACCTGGTTGGTGTACCTGCTTATGGCCGCCTTTATTACCGGCTTTACCCATTTGCAGATGAAAACCTGGGTACAAACACTGGCCTTTACCTTGAGTATTGCCATTGCTTTTGTACTGCTCATTGTACTGTCTAAATTATTGATGTTCCTGGTACGTAAACTCTTGCCCAACTCATCGAGCTATTTGTGGCGACAGGGATTTGCAAATCTTTACCGTCCAAACAACCAGACTTTAATGCTTACGGTTTCCATCGGCTTATCAACAGCTTTTATATGTACGCTATTTTTTGTTCAGGGGATATTGATGAGTCGCGTTACGCTTTCATCAGGTGCTAACCAGCCCAACATGGTAATGTTCGATATCCAGAATACCCAAAAAGAAGGATTAGACAGTTTAACCAAAGCTTTCAAGCTACCATTAATGAACCAGGTACCCGTAATTACCATGCGGATTGAAGAAATTAATGGAAAGAAAGCCAGTGCCGATACCAATAACAGAAGGGCTTACCGCAACGAAATCAGGGCTACTTATCAGGATACTTTAACCGCAGCAGAGAAAATTACATCTGGTAAATGGACCGGAAAAATAAAGCCCAATGAAACGGTTTATATTTCACTGGATCAGCGTTATGCCCAGTCCATTAACGTTGGTTTGAATGATAAGATCCTTTTTAATGTTCAGGGCATGATGATCCCGACTGTTGTTGGAAGTTTAAGGGAAGTAAACTGGAGCCGGATGCAGACCAATTTCAGAGTCGTTTTTCCGGCTGGAGTATTAGAAGAAGCACCACAGTTTCATGTATTAATGACCAGAGTGCCATCGGGCGAAGTTTCAGCTCGTTTCCAGGGCGAAGTAGTACAAAAATTCCCAAATGTATCCGTTATCGATTTAGATCTGGTATTGAAACTCCTGGATGAACTTTTAAGTAAAATCGGATTTGTGATCCAGTTTATGGCTGGTTTTAGTATGGTAACCGGCTGGATTGTTTTAATATCTTCGGTATTAACCAGTAAAAACCAGCGGATAAAAGAAAGTATTTTGTTGCGAACTATGGGTGCGAGCAGAAAGCAGATTTTAGCCATAAACGCGATTGAATATTTCTTTTTAGGTGCCTTTGCAGCAGGCGCCGGATTGATTTTAGCCATAAGCGGAAGCTGGGCATTGGCCAAATTCACTTTCGATGCCGCCTTCGTGCCTCCGTTTGTACCAACCTTATTGTTGTTTGGCTCAATTGTATTGCTTGTGGTAATTACCGGTGTGTTAAGTACAAGAAGTATCCTGAACCAACCACCGTTGAAGATTTTAAGGACTGAAAGTTAGGATGGGCAGCGTTTGGTGCGAAGCGTTAACCACAGAGAAGGCAGAGAAAGGCACAGAGAAAACAGAGCTGTAATTGTTCTGATTCCATGATTCGTGTCCTCACGAATACTGCTTCGCATCACTACCAGCTTCTCTTTGATGATTGTCTCTGCGCTTGTTGGAACTGAAGAATGATTTATTAATAAAAGTAAAAACAGGGACGTCTCAAGCAGGTAATAGTCTCGGGATACCGTCATTCCCATTGTCTTTCAAGCTGCACGAGTTCAACAACGAATGAAACAATTCTACAAGTTTTACTAATAATCGATACTTTTACCTTTATGATCAGATTAAACAACGATACCCCTAACGATATCCTCCAGGATGTAAAAATCGGCGATATGGTAACCGATACCTTTAGCAAAACAGGCCTGGTAGAAAATATAGAAATTAGTGACGATGGCCTGTACCGGGTTTACGAGTTTCATCTCGTTACCGGACGGACAATTACTGTTAAAAAGTAAAAACCTTAAAAAATGAAAAATTAACCACGACCTGTCCCGATTTCGGGAGATAAAAAGGAAGACATAGATAATATAAAATCAGTGTTTATCCGTGGTAAAAGCTACATTTAATTACATTACCTAAGCCCTAACCAAATGTCATTACTTATACTACTCTTCGGCATTCTGCTGCTTTTCGTGCTGATCTTAAAAAAGATTAACCCAATGATTGCCCTGATTGCGGTGGCAATTATAACTGGTCTTTTATTGGGGATGCCTGCTACAAAAGTAATGAGCTCTATTAGCAATGGTATAGGCAGCACACTAGGCAGTATGGTAATGGTTTTGGCGCTCGGCGCGATGATGGGTAAACTGATTGAAGACAGCGGATCGGCAAAAAAAATCGTTTTCATACTGATCGGAGCCTTCGGAAAAAAGAACATTCAATGGGCGGTGCTGTTAACCGGCTTATTGGTGGGAATTCCTTTATTTTACAATGCTGGTTTCGTGGTGTTAATCCCTTTGGTTTTTGCCATTTCAGCCGCAACAGGGCTATCAAAATTATACATCGGCATCCCAATGGCTACTGCCCTTTCGGTAACACATGGTTTTTTACCTCCTCATCCGGGACCTGTTGCATTGGCAGGTATTTTCCATGCCGATATTGGCAAAACGCTAATTTACGGCTTAACTTTAAGTGTACCCATTGCGGTTATTGCCGGAATCTATTTTCCACGATTGATTCTGAAAAAAAATCAATTGGTAACTACCCAGAACTTCAAAATTAGTGAAGAAGAAAACCTTCCATCTGCTTCAAGGAGTTTTATTACTGCATTGCTGCCGGTATTTTTAATCATCGCCGGAACCATTGGGAGCAGCATTAAGATAGATTATATCGGTAAACCACTTTTTATATTTTTAGCCGATCCAACCGCGGCTCTATTAATTTCGGTTATTATTGCACTGGCACTTCAAAAAACTTCCATTACAAAAGCAATGGAATCTTGTGCCGAAGGGGTTAAAAGCATTGCCATGATAATCCTTATTATTGCAGCCGGCGGTGCCTTTAAACAGATTTTGATCGATAGTGGTATGGGCGAAACGGTGAAACAACTCACCGGCAGCCTAAATTTATCGCCATTATTACTCGCATGGTTAATTACCGCATCACTCAGGGTAACTTTAGGTTCGGCCACAGTGGCTGCACTAACTGCTTCGGGCATGGTACTCCCGCTAATTGGCCCGGGAGCATCGCCAGAATTAATGGTATTATCAGTCGGCGCCGGAAGTTTAATGTTTTCTCACGTAAACGATACAGGTTTCTGGATGTTTAAAGAGTACTTTAACCTTAGCCTGAAAGAAACTTTTAGCACCTGGACCATGATGGAAAGTTTGGTTTCTGTTTTAGGTCTTGTTGGAGTATTGGTATTGAATCAGTTTGTTTAGAAAATTGGATCTGGTATTTAGAGAAGCCTGTACCCGCTATTGACCGATGCAAGCTAATATTTTAATCTTTTTGAAAAGCAATTACAGAAGTTCTTTGGCAAAAACAGTCCCGCTCCCGCTTCTGCCGATTGAAGAAATCGGCATCTCGCTCAGATCGGGTTTAAATGGCTTGAACAGTACTACTGTCCAGGGTGAAATAAACCCGACCGACAGCGTTATTCTGTCCTTTACGGAATTAAGCAAAGGGCGGGACTAGCGGAACCTAAGCACCACAGACATTGCTTTCCAAAAAACACCAATGAAAAATTGGTTTTACAATCCTCTGCAGCCATGTTTCGTATCCCCACGAACCATTCTTTTTTTGCCACGGAGACTCGAAAACACGGAAATTGATTGCCCTAGATTTGTCTTATTTTCCGAAATAAACTTAGCTGCCCTCAGGTGGCTTAGGTGGTCAAAACAATATGAAACTGGTACAAATCGCAGCAGATCCATAACGCTGCACTCCATCCGATAGCTAGCTATCGGATTGGGATGACGACTAAACTAAACCAACTGCTTTCTACTCACTATTGTTCTTGTAGACAAGAACCACGTTTACTAATTCTTCACCCTGTTCTTTTCTGCATCCGCACCAGAAGACTCATGCTTAGCAGGTGTAGAAAAAGTCTTACCAAAACGGTAACTATAACTCACCACAACCGATCTCGAATCCTGACGGTTAACCCAGTTTGCTTCTGTATTTGCCAGGTTATTGATTATACCATTATAAACACGGGTTCTGAAAATATCGTTAGCGGTTAATTTCAACGTGCTTTTTGATGAAAGTTTTTTCTGTACCGCTGCACCAAACTCATGTACTTCGCCCAAAAAAAACTGTACGTTAGATAGTTTACTTTGATAACGCATATTGACCTCAGCATTCCATGTTGGAGTGATTTTGAACTGTAAATTTGGACTTGTCTTTAAATAACTTCCATTGGTAACCAGAAAGCCGGTATAAAAATCTGTTTTCGAAACTATTTTTGCATACTCCACATAGGCATTCAGTTTAACCCATTTAGTAAGGTCGATCTCTGCATTTACCGAAATATTGGCTATCGTGGTTTTGCCCACATTAGCTGGCCTGCTGTAATAGGTACCATCTACAATCTCTATGGTCTCGTTCACCTCATCCCTCACCCAGCCGTAACCTAAAGTGGTGGTAATTTTATTTTTATAGGTGTGCGAAAGCTCTAAACTTTGTGTAAATGATGGCTTTAGGAATGGATTTCCAACATAATAAGTAAATTTATCCAATGGAGAGAAAAATGGGTTCAGATCCTGGTAATACGGACGATCGATCCTTCGTCCATAATTTAAGCCCAACTCATTATTTCCGGCAGTATCCAGTTTATAAGAAAAATAAACCGTTGGAAATAAACTGTTATAGGTTCTTTTAAAACTCGAATCGGGTTTGATCAGATTGCCTAATTGATGCCCGTTAGAAACCGTGTTTTCATACCTTAAGCCGGCCTGGAGCGAAAAACGCTTCCCTTCCCTGCTCATGTTCAGGTAAACCGCATTGATATTCTCCTCATACAAAAAGTGATTGCTCTTTTCGTAATCGGCACTGGTTTTTCCGTTTGCCGTATTAAAGTAATCGGCAATGTTATCGGTTTTGGTGTAGGCGGTTTTAGCACCTGCATCCAGTTTCCATTTATTTTTAAGTGGATGCGAATAATCCATTTTAGCCGTATAAATATCAATATTTGCAGGCAGATTACCGGTTAAAATATCCTGGTATTTTAAGGCTCCACCAGGCAGGTAACTGAAGTTGTAATACGTTTGATCGGTTTTATTTTTGTAGAGCAGATAGTCCGCATCAAAGGTTAATTCTCGTCCTGCCTGTTTAAATTTATGCCTGTAATTTAAATTTACACCTGCATTTTGATACTTAATCTGATCGATATTTTCAGCCCTGATTACCGAATCCAACTGCATTGATGCATTTGATAGATTACTGGTATTATTGTTCACCTGCTTCGAAATCCTGTTCATGCCGGTAAGTACTATCCCCCATGTTGTGCGGTCTGTTGCATAATAATCAAGTCCGGTTTTCAAATTAAAAGTATTGCCATTCCTGCGGAAATAAGAATTCTGATTAAAGTAGGATTTGGCACTACCATCCTCATTTTTATATTTCCGGTTCAGGTCGAGATCGGTAAAACTGTTGTTGAGGTTATAACTTAAATTTCCAAAAACATTGATTTTATCCTTACGGTAATTAAAGTTGAAACTATTGTTCGACCGCGTTAGCTCGCCTTGATTTAAACTCAGATTAATGCCTCCGTTAAACCCGGCGGTTTTGTTTTTTTTGGTTTTGATGTTAATTACGCCGCCGTTCCCGGCCGCATCGTACTTGGCAGGTGGATTAGTCATCAGTTCAATCTGATCAAGCGAAGAAGAAGGCAAAGAACGCAAATAACTCTCCAGATCGGCACCTGATAAATAAGTTGGTTTATCATCAATAAAGATGGCTACCCCGTTTTTACCTTTTAACGAAATTGTTCCGTTCTGATCCACATTTACACCAGGCGATTTGCTCAGTACATCCAGCGCAGTTGTGCCTGCATTTGAAATCAAAGCATCAACATTAACAACAGTACGATCTATTTTCCGCTCTACAAAAGCTTTTTGTCCCGAAATATTCACCTCCTTTAAATTAGTTACTCCAGCTTTGATCTTAATATCTGGCAATGCAATAATCTCCTGGCTGGCAGCCAGCACCAATGTATCAGTTTGGTATATGGGCGATCCAACCACCGATATTTTAATAAGGTATTTTCCGTAAGCCAACTTATCGAAACTAAACCCCCCGTCTTTTTCGGTAAAGGTAGTTTTTAACAATACTGAATCTTTAAGCACGGCGACGGTAGCAAACTCTATATTTTTTCCTTCGGCATCCAATACACGGCCGTAAATTCTGGATGGAGGGGTTTGGGCTTGAGCAAAAGTTAGGGCAATATTCATCCATACGGCTAACAAAGCCATGAGAGTAAATTTCATGATGTGAATTGGATTAGCGCTTTTAGAAAATTAGTTTTTGTTATTTTCGATCAGGAAGTTATACATCAGCGAATGGTTATCATTTTTCAAAAACCTCTTTCTGTATTTTTTCTGAACGTCGGTATTTTGTTTTACACCGTTTACCATCAATTCATCTTTATTGAGTTTGTACGACAACTTACTGGTACTGGTAATAATGCCGTCTTTCATCAATTCCCGATTGATATCGTTGGTATAATCATGTCCGTCACCATTGGTTACGGTTTTTGAGGTAACGGTACGCTGTGAACTGGTTCTGGTACTGCCGTTTTCGCTATAAACAGGTGGAGTTGGCGGCGTCGGAGGAGTTGGAGCGCTTGCAGGTGTAGCAGGTACAGCAGGAACTGCCGGCACAGCAACTGCAGCTTTCGGTGCTTTTGGCGCCTTTGGTGGACGAGGTGCCGTTTGTATTATTCCATAACCTTTCGATTTATATTCTTTTGCCCATTTCCTGTATTCTTTTGCATCTTCAGCAGCTTGTTTAGCATCGGCAATAGCCTGCTTACGGTCCAGTTCGGCTTGCTTAGCATCAATAACAGCTTGCTTAGCGTCTTCCCTGGCCTGTTTTACATCGTCCAGCCTTGCCTTTTCATCATCTAATCTGGCTTTTTCATCTGCTTGTATTGCCTTTATATCTTCTTTCGTTTGTTGTTGCTTTTCATTCAGCTTTTTCAGTTGACTGTCCAATTTTGCATTGATCTCCTTTTCCAATTGATCGGCAGATTTCCCTTCAACAGGTTTAGATTTTTTCGTTGTATCCTGTAAAACCTGTATTGAAGTGGATATTTCTTTTCTGGTAACTGTTTTTGCATGGCCAACGCTTTTAAAGGCGGCACTGCAAACCACTACCGATACCAGGGCGATGGTTAATATTGTTTTTTCCATTTTGTTTAAAGTTGAATTAGTGTTGAATAACATCCTGCTTGCACGATGTAGCAGGCTACCTTTCTTGCCCGTTATCGCCATGGCGTAAGCAGGTGCACGCTGCTTAAACTCCTGACAGAATATGAGGGCCTGAACGTAATTTTTGCGATCGCTTACACAGGCAATGGCCAAATCATCACAGCAATGTTCGCGTTCTGTTTTTATTAATTGTGATACCCAGAGTACCGCCGGGTTAAAGAAGAAAACGATTTCAATAAAACTTTGTAATATGTTTACCAGGTAATCTTTACGTTTAATATGGGCCAGTTCGTGAGAAAGAATCGCCTCAACCTCGGCGTTTGATAAGCCGTTAAGTAAACCTAATGGAATTAGAATTAAAGGCTTGAAGTGTCCTACCACCATTGGCGCTTGCGCAATACCCGATTGCATGATTTTAACAGGTTGACTTAAACCCAGTTTTTCGGCCAGTACAGCTAATTTTTCATCCCATTTTTTACCAGCAGCATAGGTTTTATGTTTGCGTAAATGGCATACACCATTTAAACCCACCATTAACTGAATGCTTTTCGCACATATAATTAAAAACCATATCAATACAATCTGATAAGCATAAGCATTCCATAAAAAAAGAATTTTGTTGAGGCTCGAATACATGTCGAGCTGAACGTTTGCGATTATAGGCGTATTAACAGTTCCATTGGACAGATTAATTATAACCGTAGTACCTGCAGGCTTTTGCAGTTCCTTGTAAAAACTGAAAAAAATTGCCACAACGAAAAACATCAAACAAATAGTGAGTAAGTTATAGCGTGTTGAAGCACTTGCCTTTCGGGTAGTAAACATAACTAAACCGGCCAGCAAAGCCAATATTACACCTAGCCATAACGAGTGGAATAATGTTGCACCAAGGGCATGCAGCCAGTTTTCAGGTAAAAGGTTAATTAACTTAAATTCCATCTTTGTGGTTCTTTAGAATCTGTAACTATTAATTATTCCATGCTATCCAATAGCCGCTTAATCTCTTCGATTTCCTTTTTTGATGTTTTCTCATTCCCCAAAAGCTGCATCATCAACTGCGACGCAGAACCTTTGTACAATGTATTTACGAAACGATCCAACAACTGCACTTTTGTTTTTTCTTCAGCCTCAACAGGAATATAAATGTGTTTCATTTGGCTTTCATCACGTTTTAATATCCCCTTTTCGGTTAAGATCTGCATCTGTTTTAGGGTTGAGGTATAATTTACCTCCCGTTGCTCGTTCAATTTATCGTTTACAAACCGAACTGTAGATGGGCCAAACTCCCATAACACCTGAAGAATTTCTAATTCAGCTTTGGTAGGTTCAGGCAGATTATTTTCAGTTTGATTACTTTTCATATTTTAAAGGTACGATATTTTTCGTACGATACAAATATTAGGTTTTTTATTTTTATTTTTTTTATTAAAAACTCATTTAAAGCACTTTAAATAAAAATAAATTAAAGAGATAGTAAGGTTTTTCTTTCTAAAAAGAAATATATTATTATTTTGAGCGCAAGACCGGTACAAAAAATCAAGTTTCTTCCCGTTTTACGCTTTTACGCTTCGCTGCCTCGTTCCTCGTTGCTGCAGGGTAACGCTGCAACCGGGGCTAGGTGTCCACAGCAGCATTTCAACTGTTGGGTTGTAGGGTGCACAAACCCTGGTTTCTAAACCCGATTGGAGCGGATAGCCCGGAGCGCAGCGAGGACTATAAGCGAAAGCGGGGCTGAAATCCTCCAAAAACAATAGACCATTCATTTCCTAATGCTAATAACGAGTAAATAGTTTTTACTACATATAACCTATCTATTTCTGTCGGTGTGACACCAACCAATAGAATAATATCATTAAGTTAAGCAGAAGTGTTGTCAGTCTGAGCCTGTCGAAGACCTTTAATTGTCGAAAAATGTAGCAACTCCAAAAACAAAAAAATTGTCCTTCGACAGGCTCAGGATGACAAAATTTATAAACCTTTTCTACTCTTTAACCTGCTTAATTACGGCAATCAAATCTTCCTCTCCATATTTGGCGGTTGCTGCCTCAAAAGTATTTAATGCGGTTTTGGCCAAAGGTGAATCAAGTCCGATTGCTTTGGCCAGGTTTAAATCTTTTACAATATGTTTAAGGGCAAAAGTAGGCTTATAATTATCGGCTATAATGGCATCACCTTTAATTTTGGTGAAGATGTTGGCTATAGCGCCATTATTGAGCAGATTAAGCAGGTCTTCAGTTTCAATTCCTTGCTGATTGGCAAATACTACGGTTTCAGCCAAACCCTGGGTATACAAAGCCAATAGTGAATTAATGGCCAGTTTAGCCACATTACCTGCACCTGTATCGCCCAGGCGTACTGCCATTTTACCCATTTTTTCGAGTATGGGTTTTACCTGTCCGAAAGCAGTCTCATCTCCACCCACCATAATCACCAATTGTCCTGTTTCTGCTTGTTTTACACTTCCTGAAACCGGTGCATCTAAATATTGTGCTCCTTTTTCTTTACACAGCGTGTCCATTTCTTTTGAAATAGCAGGAGAAACAGTACTCATATTGATCACGATTTTACCTGAAATTTCTGCGCTAAAAAGGCCTTCCGGTCCGTTAAAAATCTGTTTAATTGCAGCATCATCAGATACCATTAATATAACTACCTCTGTTTGGCTAACCAGATTTTTAGGTGTTTCGGCAATTGATGCGCCGATTTCTTTCAAAGCAGTTTCTTTATCCTTACTTCTGTTATAAACGGTAACTGCATAATCAGCTTTTATCAATTGTTCCGCCATTGGGATCCCCATATTGCCCAAGCCAATCCAACCTATTTTTGTTGTGTTCATATCGTTGTTTTTATGATAAACAAATGTGGTAAAGAAAAAGCTGAAATTATTTAGCAGTTGGTAAAAATACTACTGCAAATGATTTATTTCGAGTTCGGAGCATTAAAATACTAACAAAATTAGTAAATTAGTCGCAAATAAAATTTGATAGCATAAAAGCAATTCGCAAATATGGCCAGCCTACTGAAAGATTTATACTCTCCTACTTTTTATGATCGTTTAAGCAATGCCTTAGCGTTTAGCATTCCAAAATTTGATAAGGGAAAATTTATCAAAGTGATTTTTATTCCTGAATTTGAATCAAAGGAACTTAAAGAGCGGATGAAACATACCTCGAAGGTTTTGCATGGTTTTTTACCCGAAGATTATCCACAAAGTATCGGGCTGATCAAAAAAACAATTACACAATTAAGGATCCAGGGAATCGGAGAGGATGGCCTGGCGTATATGTTTTTACCTGATTATATCGAAACCTATGGCATTGATGATTTCGAAGTCTCTGTGGAGGCCCTCGAATTTGTAACCCAGTTTGTAAGCTGCGAATTTGCGGTGCGTCCTTTTATATTAAAGTACGAAAATCAGATGATCTTAAGGATGCAGCAATGGTCGCTGCACGAAAGCCATAAAGTGAGAAGATTAGCCAGCGAAGGCAGCCGTCCGCGATTACCCTGGGCTATGGGAATCCCCTTTCTGAAAAAAGACCCTACATCCATTTTACCTATACTAGAAAATCTTAAAACAGATCCATCAGAATATGTAAGACGGAGTGTTGCCAATAGCTTAAATGATATTGCAAAAGATCATCCCCAGGTTGTTTTAAACATTGCGAAAAACTGGTCGGGTTTGAGTGTCGAAACAGATGCCATTATTAAACATGGCAGCCGTACATTACTTAAACAAGGCCATGCCGATATCCTTAAACATTATGGTTTAGATGATGCAGGAATTTTATTAAAAGATTTCAAAATCTTAACGCCTCAGATCAAAATTGGCGAAAGCCTGGAATTTTCGTTTTCTGTTCTGAATGAGAATCCAACTGAGCAAAAAGTGAGACTGGAATACGCTATTTACTACAAAAAACAAAATGGGCACAACACCAAAAAAGTGTATAAAATTTCGGAGAGAGTTTACCCTGCTGGTGCAACAATAAATATCATCAGAAAACAAAAATTTGTGCTGATTACCACACGTAAATTTCATCTGGGCGACCACCAGATTTCGATGATCATTAACGGTGCCGAAAAGGAAATTTCACATTTTGAATTAACGGCTTAGTTTGGATTTTAATTCATCAAGTAAAGCAATTTGCTTTTCATTAACGTATTTAACCGCATCGGAATAGGCAAACCACTGGGCTTTATCTATTTCGGCAAAACTTTGCCTTTTACCCGATCTTGGCGGCCATTCTATTTCGAAGGTATTGCTGACAATTGTTGAGGGATCAAGTTCTCCCTCTACTGCCCAGCACAATACTTTTTTACCTCCCTTTTGTACAATAGGCATTAGTTCGATGAAGTCGCCGGCTAAATTTTGGCCTGTTTCCTCTTTAAACTCACGGATGGCAGCCGTTAAAGCTTCTTCATCTTCATTTAATTCTCCTTTGGGCACTGTCCAAAAGCCAAGATCTTTTTTCGCAAAGAACGGTCCGCCAGGGTGAACCAGGAAAAATTCTACCTGTTGATCTTTTCTTCTGAAGAGCAATATTCCGGCGCTTTGTTTCATAAGGGTAAGGTAGGAATTGTATCCAAAGAAGTCAAGTTTTAAAAACTTGACTTCTTTCAAATCAATAAAAAAGCAGCCAGGTTTATTAAATCCTGGCTGCTTTATATAATCTGGTATGATGAGATTTTTGGGAGGCGTTTTTTACAACAATCCGTACAAACCGTGAGCATAGTTCCTTAATGATGACGATACCGTCTTCATCTTGTCAGGTGATGGGCCTTTTACTTTATACGCTTCGGGATGAAGTTCTAAAGGCTGTTCATTAACTTGTTCTAAGGTGCTTTTGTTGCCTAGTGTTGCATTTTGTTCTTCGCTTAATTTTAAAGGTGCCATGATCTTGAATTTATACTATTAACAACAGAAATATGCAGAATTAGTTTGTCGTTTTGTGTTAATTTTTTAAATTATTTTTCAAGATCCGAAATCCAGTTTTCGGTATCCGAAATTTTAACCGGAACAGCCGAAGCAACGATTTTCAACACCCCTCCTGAATTAATATCTTCCTGGGTGATAAAGTTCTTTTTAAAAGGCTTTCCGTTAAGAAAAACAGCCTTAATATATTTGTTTTTCAAGCTAAAATTTTCAGTTTCGATGGTAAAAGTTTTCCCTTTTGGCAGGTTATAGCTTAAAGATGGAAATAAAGGCACATTTAAATAATAAATCGGCCAGCCTACGCAGGCAGGAGAAAAACCACTTGCAGCAAATACATACCATGCACTCATCGCACCAGCATCATCATCCATCGTACGCAAATAAGCATCTGGCTGGTTTCTGTAAATTTTACCGATATAACTACCGATTCCGCGGCTGTTATCGTTAAAATAATTTTGGATTACCGTATCAGCTGCCAATTGATGCATCCAATACTGCGATTTATAACCAGACTTGGTTACATTATACATCAATGGCACCTGCAAATCGGGTTCATTGGCATGGTTGTATAAATCGCGGGCAAAAAATTCATCCAGTTTTGCCAGATAAGATTCCTCTCCCCCGTCCAGGTCAATCAATCCTTTAAAATCGTAAGGCACAAACCATCGGTATTGCCAAATGGTACCCTGATATAAACCACGGGCTTGCATACGGTCAACATCATTTTTGGCCATGTCTTTAAAGTCCTTATTCCAATATTTCTTGTATTCAAGTGCTTTATTGAGATAAAAACCTGATTTTTCTTTATTCTTTAAAATCTTAAAGATTTCTGCTAAAGCCCAGTTATCGTAACTCGATTCTAAAGCTTTATCCGGCGATTTATAATCCAGACCATTTACTTCTTTCACTAGCGAATCAGCAATCTTATTAAAATCTACCGGATAACCTTTTCGATAGGCATCGAGCAAAACCACTATAGCATGTTCAGAGCGTACCGTATTTGATGGCTCATTCTGACCGGCATAATCTTTTTTACCTGAGTTATACAGATCGGCAATAGAACTCACCATTCCGGCATACCTATCTTGTTCAATTAACGAAAGCAAAGGTAATTGCGTCCGGTAATTATCCCAGATGGCCCAGCCATTGTAGCGGATTTCTTTATCTTTCTGAATTTCGCCTTTTGTATTGCGGTAGGTTCCGTCGGCCTCAGAAATCACATAAGGCGACTGCATGGTACGATATAAAAGTGAGTAGAATAACCTTGCACTTTCCAGGTCGCCATTTACAGCAATTTTAGAAAGATTTGTATTCCAATCAGCTTTGCTTTGTTCTTTTACAGCATTGAACGGATTTTTATTGAGAGACGCTTTTGCAGCCTCGACACTTACCGACGAAAGTGCAATGTTGATTCCCACTGAGGTCAGTTCTCCTTTGAGCATGGCCATCATTTTATGATCATCTACTACTTTCCACGATACATTATCGCCAATTTCCATATAGTAAAACAACTTATATTTACCTGCTCCACAAGTTGTTTTCGAGGTAATCCATCCACTTAGGGCATTACCATTTACCTCGTGCGATTCGGCTACAAAAGCACCATTAAAAGCATACCCCAAATCGAGATAAAAACCTTTATTGCCTTTTGGAAATTGATAGGCATGCTTCCCGGCTTTGCCCAATACGGTAAAACTGGCTTTAATTTTATTTTCAAAACCAACTTCATAGTATCCCGGACTAGCTTTTTCTTCAATCTTAATCAGCTCCGACTTCGCCGGATCACTGCCTAAAAATGGTTTGATGAAAATATTACCACCCGAACCCTGACAGCCTACGCCTTCGAAACGGTTGTGTGTAAAACCTTCAAATTTCTTAGCGAGATATTCGTAACCGGTATGTGTTTTGGGATAAGTCTGCGGACCAATGCTCAACATGCTAAAAGGAGCCGATGCAGCC
Organism: Pedobacter alluvionis; assembly: GCF_003664035.1. Lineage (GTDB taxonomy): Bacteria > Bacteroidota > Bacteroidia > Sphingobacteriales > Sphingobacteriaceae > Pedobacter > Pedobacter alluvionis. Next base: position 344,320 of record NZ_RCCK01000010.1, on the reverse strand, counting down.
GGCGACATCTGCCCATGATCGGCAGAAGATCCTAAAAACACGTTTACCTGATCTACAGGCTTTGCCGTTTTAACGGAAAACATCTGTGATTTTTGTTGTGCTAAAACGTTTAATGAAAGAAGCGGTAATAAAGTCAGTAGTTTAATAGGGAACTTCATTATAATGTGTGGTTTTAAATCGGCCTAAAATAACATTTTAACATGAAGTTGATATTATGTGTTAGGTTCTTTACAGAAGTTGTTGGTCTGGATTTGTAATCCCGCCCCCTCATGTTAGTTCTACAAGTTTTAACTGTTTGTCAGGATTATAAATCCTAAGCGCTTAACACGGGATTGCAAATCCCGACTAACATTAGAAAAAGCTTTAACCAAATATGATTTTTTTATTTTGGAGCGCAAGGCCTGTATAGCATAAGAAGTTGCTTCCCGTTTTTTGCTTTTACGCTTCGCTGTCTCGTACCTCGTTGCTGCAGGGTAAACGCTTCAACCGGGGCTAAGTGGCAACAGCAGTATTTCATTTGTTAGGTTGCAGGGTGCACAAACCTTTGTTTCTAAACCCGACAGCAGCGGCAGCTCCCGATTTTTCATCGGGACTATAGCGAATGGCGGGACTGCAAACTACCAAGAATTACTGCACGGTCATTTCCAAAAAAATAACGCATAAAAAAGCCGTCCCAATGTAAACATGGACGGCTCTTAATAATTTTATTTTATTACTTTATAGTAACCGGAACAGAAATTTTATCCCATTCCAAAGCAAATCCGCTTTTGGTAATTTTATAAACTAAACGCTCTTGTGTAGCTTTTAAGGCTTTGGTTTTAACATCAACACGCAAAGCATCTTTAGCTTCTTCGTATTTGTAAGCACCCCATTGTTTTGGTTCTTTGTTAAAAATAGCTGTCCAGGTTCCGCTTTCTTTAGGGATTAAAAAGAAGCTGTATTTTCCTGCCGCCAAAGGTTTACCTTCTACCACGATATCTTTATCGGTTTCGAAAGTAGTCGCCTCGTTTGCACCTGCACGCCATACTTTATCAAAGGCTTCTAAACCGCCCCAGATTTTACGTCCTTTTACTGCCGGACTGCTGTAGTTAATGGTAATGGTTGCACCTTTAACTTTTCCTGTTGCAGTTGCTGCAGGACTTGGTTTAGGCTGAGCATCTTGTGCCATTGCACTTACAGAAACGGTAATTGCTGTAAATAGCAACGCGATTGATTTAATCATCGTTTTCATAGAATTATATTTATCTGTTTTTGTTGTTTTTGATTTTACGAATTTATGGCTTTAGGTTGATAAAAACTATAATGCTAGTGTCGAAAAAAATTCAGCAAAAATTTACTGTCTCTGCGTTATAGATTTAGCTGTATTATTTCTTTCTTCCAACAAATCTGATTACTGAGCCCAGGCCGTTATGAAACACACCCTCCTTCAGTTCAACTTCTTTTTCTTCCAGTACAATAATCTCATAATTTTCGAAATCAGTTCTTATTTCCTCTATTGAGAATAACATATCAATTTCTTTTGGTCCGCCAACTTTTTCATTTTTGGCAAGATAATCAAGATGTTGCTTGCTAAAAGCTTCGAAAATAAGTAATCCGCCCTCGCGTAAATAATTGCTTAGTGTTTTGTGGTAGGTTGATTTGATTGCCGATGGAAAGTGAGCATAAATTAAGGCAATGGCATCAAACTGTTCAGCTTTATAGTCCAGTTCCCGAAGTTCGCCCACCTGGTAATCAATGCTAACGTTATTGTTTTCTGCGAGTTGAAGTGCTTTGTTCTTTCCTTCAATACTGATATCAAAGGCCGAAACCTCCCAACCGAGTTTAGCTGCAAAAACAGCATTTCTGCCTTCGCCTTCTGCCGGAAAAAGTATTGTTCCGGTCTCGAGTTGCACCAACTGCTCTTTTAAATAGTTATTCGGTTGTTCGCCATAAGCAAACTCATCAGTACTGTATCGGTCATTTCACCGATCAACCCAAGCTTCGTTCATATTTAGCGTTATCTATTTTGTCGAAAATAAAGGTATTACATTTTAGGCTTGTACTCGGCAATTCAATATCTGTTGCACGTAAAAATTAACTTTATCTGTCGGCTATGGTTTTGGGGTTAGCAAACAAGAGGCCAATTATCGAGAACATAATCACGGTTGCTGCACCGATTACATTGAGCCAGAGGAAGGAAACAATATCAAACTCATAGACAGCGACAACGGCAATTTCGGATAAGATAGCCGAAATAAATACGATTGGTCCGTTTATCTTTTTAAAATAAAATGCCACTAAAAAAATACCAAGAATTGGTCCGTAGAAAAGTGAACCCAGTACATTAACAGCTTCGATTAGCGAACCCATTTGTGTAGCAAACATGGCAACAGCTATTGAAAAAATGCCCCAGGCTAATGTATGCAAACGGCTATATTTCAGTTCGGTTTCGTCGTCTACTTCTTTTTTAACAAAAATGAGGTGTATATCTTTTAAAGAACAGGCAGCCAGCGAATTTAACGCAGCTGAAATAGAGCCCCAACTGGCCAAAAATATGACGGCGAAAAGCAGGCCGATCATCCCAACCGGAAGGGTATTTTTTACAAAGTATAAAAAGATATAATTAGTATCGGTTTTCTCTGCATTATAATTCGATTTGTTGATGGCCTCTTCTACCCTGCCATGCAGTTCTTTCACCTGTTTTTGCGTTGATTTAAAATTTTCTATCGAAGAATTTAGCGATGGTGATTGCTTTTCCTTTTCTTCAAGAATATTTTTTGATTGCTGGTTAAATTTCTGCGCTAATGCATCGTGTTCTTTCTCGAAAGCTGCAGCTTGCTGAGGCTGAGTTTCTTTTAAATACTGGTAGGAACGCTCATTGAAATAAATCGGTGCCGGCTTTAATGAGAAGAAAGCAAATAATAACGCACCGATTAAGAGGATAGCAAACTGCATCGGTATTTTAACCAGTCCATTCAACAGTAATCCCATTTTAGCATTGGTATTGTCCTTCGCGGTAATGTATCTTCCCACCTGGCTCTGATCTGTGCCGAAGTAAGAAAGTGCGAGAAAAAACCCTCCAATTAAACCACTCCAGATATTGTATTTATCCTTCCAGTCGAAATCTGTGGTAATTACATTCAACTTACCCGATTTTCCGGCCAGGTAAAGTGCATCTTTAAATCCGATTCCATTAGGCATATGCTGCACCAAAAGGTATCCGGCGAAGGCCATGGTACCCAGGATAATCAAAAACTGTAGTTTTTGTGTATGTGCAATTGCTTTTGCGCCACCTACATAGGTATAAATTAATAAAATGCCGCCTGTGAGGATATTGGTTAGGTAAATATTCCAGTTTAAAACGCTCGAGAGGATAATACTTGGTGCATAAATACTAATACCGGTTGATAATCCACGCGAGAATAAAAATAACAATGACGTTAACACCCTTGTTTTTTTATCAAAACGGTTCTCCAGATATTCGTAGGCTGTATATACATTTAACCGTTGAAAAATCGGGATGAAAGTAATGCAGATTACAATCATCGCCAAAGGCAGTCCAAAATAATATTGCACGAAGCGCATCCCATCAGTATAGGCCTGACCAGGCGCTGATAAAAAAGTAATGGCACTAGCCTGTGTAGCCATAATCCCTAATAGCACAATGTACCATGGCATTTTATTATCGGCCTTTAAATAGGATGCATTGCTTTTCTGCCCGCGACCAATAAAAACGCCATAGGTTACCACAGCAAGTAAAGTAAATATCAGTACAGCCCAATCGATATTACTCATGCCCAGAATTTAGTAAACAGGTAATAAAATACAATCTGAAATACCAGCGCAAGTGCCAAAAGGATATACCAGTTATTCCAGTTTTTGAATTGATTTTTCATTTTTAAGGACAACATTCTGAAAAATCAGATCACAAAACAACAACGACATTCAAAAGTTCTGATCCGTTATATTTTGTTAACCTCATCTTCAAAAAATGATGAAATTGTTTTAATATTTGTATTGCCGATCTTTTCTATCATCAATAAATCCTGATCTCCAGTTAATAAGAAGTCAGCTTTCCCATCAACTGCGAGTGAAAGTAAAAAATTGTCCTTTGCATCCCGACAAATTTCAATTCTAGATTTGACTACAATGAATTCTCCATATTCATCTATAGTTTCAAGTAATTCTTCAATGTCTGTTTGAGCAAAATAACGCCTAAACTTTGGGCGCTTAACAACTTCAAGAAATTCTTCTAATAGTTCTTGGCTAAAGATTAAAATGCTCTTTTTCGAGAAAATTATTTCATCAAGCCTGGAAAAATCTTTTGAGATTAGAAAGCTAATCCAAAGATTAATATCTAGAATGATCCTACTTTTCAGATTTCGCATAACGTTTAGCTCTAACCAACTCTACTTCATTTGTTATTTCTTCGAATGTAGGGATGGTTTGAGATTTGGAGCGTAGTTTTTTCAATACCTCTGCAAATCCATTTTTGGAAACATCTTGAATAGCAATAAGCTTTAAAGCAGCTAAGTCTTTCAATAACTTAGTAGCTTTTGGGTTTAATATGTTAATTCGCATAGTGTCCATATATCAAATTTAAATAAAAGAAACCAATTTTCATTGTTTGCGGCTTTTAGTTATCTTCTATTTCCCGGCCGATAAAAAATTAAAGAACAACCTGGCTGCGCCAACATTTCCGGCGGGCAATTGTCTAAAAAATGCCAGAGGCGTATAAATGAAATTTCCCTTGCCATATTTTGCATACAAGGTAGATCCTTGAAGCGGCTCTTCACCGGTATCGTGCATCTCAAAAAGGGGTTCATATTTGGCATCCCATTTATCAGGGAAATAAGCTCCACGCTCCTGCACCCAGCCTTTAAAATCCTCGGCAGTGATTTTATTCGGATAATTTAAAAGTTTATGGTTAGGATTCAAGAATTTAACCTCCGCATTTTCTTCGGTGACCCTCTTGCCACTAATCGAGAATGGATAAATCCCGAAATCCTGTAAGGCCATGTCCTGTGTGGTATTATACTGCATTACAATGGTTCCGCCATTTTCTACATAACTACGCAAAGCAGTTTGCCAGTTTTTAATCCTTTTTTCGGTATTGATCACCCTGACACCTGTTACCACAGCATCGTAAGTGGCCAGTTTTGCAGGGCTTAGGATATCCACTTCTGTAAGTACATCAACCTGTAAACCCGCCTGTCTTAAAAACTCGGGAATCAGGTCTCCTGCCCCTTCAATATATCCAACTTTTTTTGCCAATACCTTTACATCTCCCTTAATCAACCAGGTTGTTGCCGGAACAAAATACTGTAGGGTTGGCAAATGCGGATACTGAATTAATATCTGTCCTTTAGAATATTCATTCGCTTCTGATGAGAAAACCGCTTCAAGCTTATTCTGACTGGTTTTTATTTTGGCCAGATCCTCAACCGGGATCAGAAAATCTTTGGTGGTGATGGTATTTTCTGGCAAATTGATCCCCTGGAAGGTTTTCACAACCTGGTTACCGATCTTAAAACTCACCTTACCATAGTTAATATTTTTGTTTGCTTTTAAACGGAGTGTTACACTTAACGCTTCTTTTTCTTTAGCGAAATAAACAGGCTCGGCAAAACTCAAATCAAGTGGTGGAATAATCCGCAGGGCTTCTACCACATCACCTTTAACAGGATCTAATTTTTTATAAGATAAGGGAAGTTTGATCTCAAATTTTTCATTTTCAATCTTTAGTGACAATAACACATTGATAGGCGATTGCATTTCTGGTAATCCGATTAAGGTATCGTTGGCAACACTGAAAGTCGCAGCATCTTTTGCTGGTTTTGCCAACCAATAAGGCTCGGTAAGTGCTGCATCGACTGGAATCTGAATTTTACGTTCAATGGTGATCAGCGAATCGTTAGACAGATTCCTGTTCAGGTTATCCGTTTGGTTTAACCAGTTTACACGTTCTAACGTTACCGGAGTGGCTGATCTCGAAATTAAATTTAAACGGAAATTATATCCATTGCCTGCTATAGCTTCAGGCTGGTTTGTGACCACCTCACCCATAAAACCTGCACTGCTTAAAATGATGTGATCGATAGCAGCCAGTTTATCTTTTCTCAAGGCTACATCCTGTAATTCTGCAATTTTCTTTCTAAGCATCAACAGCCCATGCAGGCTTTTATCAGGCTGGTTGTAATTAAAAGATAACAAAACAATATCAATCAGTTCATCAATATCGGCTATACCTTTATCTGACCAGTTCATGTTTAACCCATCAAAAAGAGTTCTCTTAGCTGGATCGCCTAAAACATTGGTAAAATATTCAGAACGTACACCGGCCACCGATTGTGTTCCGGCTCCCTGGCTTTTATGCAGACTTCGGCTTAAACCGGCCAACTCGCCATAACCCATGCCCAACTGGGCATCATACTGTCCAACAGTTGCCTTTAATTGATTTTCTGCGGTTGTATTAACCGAACCAAACCTAAAGGTGTTCCATAATAGTCTTTTTGGCTGCCAAACAGAAACATACTTCAGCTGATTAGGAAACATATTTTTATCGGCAGCAGCCTTAAATGCTTTTTCGGCAACAACTGCAGAAGCTGCGTGCTGTCCGTGCCCTGCAGCAGCAGTTGGCGGGAAACGGCAGATAATCACATCGGGTCTGAATTTTCTGATCACCCAAACCACATCTGCAGTAATGCTATCGGCATCCCACTGTTTAAAAGTATCATTGGTATTCTTAGAAAAACCAAAATCAATTGCCCTGGTGAAAAATTGTTGCGCACCATCTAATCTACGGGCTTCTAAAAGTTCGTGTGTTCTGATCAGACCCAATGCCGCACCTTGTTCGGTACCCAAAAGATTTTGCCCGCCATCTCCCCTGGTAAGTGATAAATAAGCTGTCTCTACATTTTGATCGTTAATTAACCACGAAAGTAAACCTGTATTTTCATCATCAGGATGGGCCGCTAAATATAAAACCTTAGGCAGGTGTTTTAAGGTTTTGAGTTCTCTATAAATCTCTGAAGATTTTGCCGGGCGAACTTGTTGCGCCGCACAGAACATTACCGGTAAACATAGTGTGAATATGGCAGTTAATCTTTTGAACATATTATTTGTTTTGCGAAATTCAAATATGCTCAAAAAGCTTTTACTTTAGTGCCTCCGAAACGAAAAAGGTACAAAAAATGGCGTTTCTCCGATTTACAATCCTTTAAAAACAGATTCGAGCAGACGGATGTAAAGGCTTATCCCTTCTTCAATTTCTTCAATCAGTACAAACTCATCTGCAGTATGTGATCTGGCCGATTCTCCAGGCCCCATTTTTACAGAAGGCATTGTCAGCCAGCCCTGATCCGAACTGGTAGGCGAAATATAGGTTTTTCTGCCTAGCTTTTGTCCTGCCACTACCAACGGATGTAAAACGTCGATGTTTGAAGGATTAAGCACATTAGGACGAACGTTAAAACTGCACAAGGTATGGTTGATGATGACATTCAGGATCTCCCGTGGGGTATAATTATGATCGAAACGGATATCTACCGTAAAATGGCATTCGCCAGGTATAATATTATGCTGCAAACCTGCATGTATTTCTGTAATAGTCATTTTTACCGGAGCTGGTAAATGGTCTTCAATCGGAAACTGAAAATGTGAAAACCAATCGATATCCCTGATGGCTTTGTAAATAGCGTTGTCGCCTTCGTCTCTTGCGGCATGTCCTGACCGGCCTTTGGCTACACAATCAATTACCATCGAGCCTTTTTCGGCAATAGCCATTTGCATACCTGTTGGCTCGCCAACTATGGCAAAAGAAATGGGTTTAAGGTCATCCAAAATACTCCTGATGCCATTTAAACCCGAATTTTCCTCTTCTCCGGTGGCTGCCAAACATAAATTAAAAGCAAGATCAGTCGATTCATAAAAATAAATAAAGGTGGAGATAAGCGATACCAGGGAAGCGCCCGCATCGTTACTGCCTAAGCCATGTATTTTTTCGTCGTAGATAGTGGCCTGGAAGGGATTTAATGTATATTGCTCATTCGGCTTTACCGTATCATGGTGCGAATTGAGCAGAATAGTCGGTTTTGCATGGTCGAAATATTTATTGTAGCACCATACATTATTGTTTTTGCGGATGGTATTAATGCCATATTTAGCCAGATAAGCTTCTATTTCATTGGCAGTACCCTGCTCTGTACCACTAAAAGATGGTATGGTGATTAAAGCAGACAAAAGTTCTATCGCTTCGTTGTACAATTGGTTTAAATCAGGACAACTGATCAGTTGTTTTTCTACAGTATTCATAGCGGTGTATTAAATGCTTTTAAGGCTGTGGTTTTGTTTCAATTGCAGGGTATTTTCGGCACTTGCGATAATCTGATCGATGTATTCGGGACTGAACAGCATGGCTGTGCATAAACAGTTACTTCTATTTTTGCTTTCGAGGATAGCATAGTTCACACAGCTTTTGCAACCTTCCCAGAAGGCAGTATCCTGGGTAATCTGTGCGAAGGTTACAGGCTCGAAGCCCAGTTGACTATTCATTTTCATAATTGCTGCGCCAGAGGTAATACTGAATATTTTGGCTTCTGGATACAAACGACGGGAGAGGCTGAAAATCCGGTTTTTAATACTTTTGGCAACCCCTGAGTTTCTGAATTTAGGAGCAACAATTAATCCTGAGTTGGAGATGAAGGTATTTTTTTGCCAGCTTTCAAAATAAGAAAAACCAACCCATTCGCCACCGGCAGTTACTGCGATAACGGCTTTCCCGGCATTAATTTTTTCGACAACGCAAGCCGGCGTTCTTTTCGCAATGCCAGAACCTCTTAACAATGCTGAGTTTTGTGTTTCTGCTACAATTTCATCTGCATATTTTGCATCTGCGCTGGTTGCAACCCTGACAAAAATTATTGAATTGTTCATTTTAATAAAATTTCATATCTGCCAATCATCAAAAGCGGTACCCGGGCGGAGAACAGAAAAATAAAACACTGATTATCAATGTAAAAATTTAAATAAACAGATCACATTTCGGTAAGCATGAACAAAATCCTACCATTTTGAAAAGCTTTTTACCATATTGAAAAGTTATTCTTTATCTCAGATTGATTGGTTGACTTCCGAACTAAGACTAAAGAGTCCAATTAATACAATTGTTAATTATTCGGTATATTTATTGTTAATATTGCAGCATAAAATTAACCTATGAATGGGATGGTCCTCATCATTGATGATGAAAAGAAAATTTGCAGTTTACTTTCCAGGATTATAGAGCTCGAAGGTTTTAAAACCTTACAGGCTAATACCGGAAAAGAAGGACTGAAGCTTTTAAAAAGTAATGATGTTAGTATTGTCATCAGTGATGTAAAGCTTCCCGATGTTAACGGTGTTGCGCTGGTTAAAGATATCAAAGCCATAAAACCCTACGTAGAGATTATTAACCTTACTGCTTATGGTACCATTGCCGATGGTGTTCTGGCGATTAAAAATGGAGCATTTGATTATCTCGTAAAAGGCGACGATAACGAGAAAATTATTCCACTTTTATATAAAGCGATGGATAAATCAAATCTCCAGCGCAGGGTTTCCGATCTCGAAAACAAAATCACCAGGAAACATAGCTTTGATACGATTATCGGTCAATCTAAAACGTTAAAGGAAGCCATTGATCTGGCAAAAAAAGTAAGTACAACCGATACGACCGTTTTATTGCTTGGTGAAACCGGAACAGGAAAAGAAGTTTTTGCACAATCAATCCATTACGAAAGCCCAAGGGCCGCAAAACCATTTGTTGCCTTAAATTGCAGCGGTTTTAGTCCGGATTTATTGGAAAGCGAATTATTCGGATATAAAGCCGGGGCTTTCACAGGTGCCAATAAAGACAAAAAAGGATTGTTGGAAGAAGCGAATGGTGGTACTTTGCTGCTGGATGAAATCGGCGAGATGAACCTCGATTTACAGGCAAAATTGTTGCGTGTTCTGGAAAGTCAGACTTTTATCAAAGTAGGCGATACCCAAACACAACAGGTAAATGTTCGGATTTTAGCAGCTACCAATAAAGATTTAAAAGCTGATGCACTATCGGGAAAATTCCGGTCTGATCTCTACTACCGGCTTTCAGTTTTCACCATCACCTTGCCTCCACTACATGAGCGTAAGGCCGACATCCCTGCACTGGCAACATATTACCTGAAAGAATTTGCCAATAAGGTAAATCGATCGGCACCAAAAATGGATGATAAAATCTTATCCATATTGAGCGGACACAGTTGGAAAGGAAATATTCGTGAGTTAAAAAACGTAATCGAGCGTTTGGTTATTTTATCAGATGGCGATGTGTTAAGTACTGCAGCTCTCCCACCCGAATTCTTTGAGTTTACACCAATAGAGAATGATTATAACCTGCAACAAATAGAAAAACAGCACATTCAAAAGGTTCTTATCCACACTAAAGGAAACAAAACTGAAACTTCAAGGTTATTGGGAATCGGATTAACTACACTTTACCGAAAAATAGAGGAATACCAGATAAGAGAGGTTTGAAGGATGGAAGGTTGAGGGGGCGGAAGGTTTTGGATGCATAATCTGGCCAGGCAATACTCGTACTGTCAGATATTCTCATCTAATAGATACTATATTTAGCCGATAAGTGTTGAAAGGCTTAAAGTTGGAATGGTGTAAGTTGCAATTTTCGTCTCACATCTCAGATCTAACGTCTCAGATCTCACATCCTAAGCGCCAAACCTGATCCACCTGTCGCCTTCATGGCCGAAAATAAAGGAACCAGGATGCAACATTTCAGCAATATCTTCTATCAGGGAAACGGCATTTTCGGCATTTCTCTCGCGTTCTACATCATCGTTTAACAGAATGATCCGGTTGTTTTTTACGGCTGGCCAATCGGTATCCAATACCGAAGGTACTTCCCGCATTAAATCGGTAAGCGTTTTGCCTGGCTGATAATAAATAATAAAAACAGCACTTAAAATATCGGTTTCTAACATGCCTCCTGCTAATGCAATTTCTTCTGACAACAGATAGCCTGGATAATTACTGGTATCTATACAGGCTACAGGCATTTTATCCATAAATTTAATCTTGTGTTCCACTAAATCTAAACGTTCCTGCAATTCTTCCTGTTTAGCTTCATCGAGGCCAATAAATAAATCGTTTAAAAAAGACATCTGCATTAAATTTATTAATTTGTGCAAAAATAACATTCCTGATCGCATGAGAGGCTCATTTAAGTATATATTTTGGTTTTTTTGTGTAATCTTATTCTTTTCATGTAAGGAGAATGCTGATCATCATGACAAAAAAGTATTCAACATCAACCTCGATCAGGGTTTAACCTCTATTGATCCGGCTTTTGCACGCAACCAGAATGCCATCTGGATGACGAACCAGATTTTTAATGGTTTGGTACAGATCGATTCATCCTTGCAAACCCTTCCCTGCATAGCTAAAAGCTGGCAGGTTTCAGAAGATGCACTTACCTATACTTTTAACCTGCGCAGCGATGTTTACTTTCATGACGATCCTATTTTTAAAAACGGAAAAGGCCGAAAAGTAAGTGCAAGCGACTTTGCATACAGTTTTTACCGGTTAATTGATCCAAAAGTGGCCTCATCGGGTGGGTGGATTTTTAGCGATAAGGTAAAAGATAAAAGCAATTTTATTGCGCTGAACGATTCTACTTTCCAGATTAAACTGGTACGCCCTTTCCCACCCTTTATGAGTTTGCTGACCACCCAATATTGTTCTGTTGTACCTAAAGAAATTGTAGAACACTATGGTAAAGATTTTAGAAGTCATCCAATTGGTACCGGCCCTTTCAGATTTAAATACTGGAAAGAAGGCGAAATATTAGTGCTTTTAAAAAACGAACATTATTTTGAAAAAGATGAAAAGGGAAAGGTATTACCCTATCTTGATGCGTTGAAAGCCAGTTTCATTACCGATAAACAAAGTGGGTTTATGAGTTTCCTGAAAAAGGACCTGGATTTTTACTATAACGTAGACGGCAGTTACCGCGATGATATCCTGACCAAAGGCGGGAAAATGACCTCGAAATACAAAGGAAAATTTACATTAACCAAAAGCCCGTACCTATGTACTGAGTATGTTGGTATTTTGGTTGATACCAATCTTTCGATTGTGAAGAATTCGCCATTGCGCTTAAAAAAAATCAGACAGGCCATCAATTATGCCATAGACCGTGACCGATTGATTAAATACCTAAGAAATGGGATTGGTGTTGCGGCAACATCTGGTTTTATCCCTAAAGGTATGCCTGGTTTTGATAGCCTGGCTGTTCGAGGATATGCCTATAACTCAAAACTTGCTGCCAAACTTTTAGCGGAAGCTGGTTTCCCGGAAGGAAAAGGCATGGGAGAAGTCACCTTAAACACCACTACAACTTATAAAGATCTGATCGAATTTATTCAGGGGCAGCTTACCGCAGTAGGTATTAAAGCTAAAATAGATGTAAGTCCAAGTGCCAGTCTCAGGGATTTAATGTCTAAAAACAGTGTAAACTTTTTCCGTGGTTCCTGGCTGGCCGATTATGGCGATGGAGAGAATTTCCTTTCCATGTTCTACTCAAAAAACAAAGTTCCCTATGGACCAAATTACACCGCTTTTTACAATAAAGAATTCGATCAGTTGTTCGAAAAAAGCTATTACGAAGCCGATAACGAAAAAAGGTTTGAGCTGTACCGTAAAATGGATCAGATCGTAATGGATTATGCTCCTGTTGTTCCGCTTTTCTACGACCAATCTATAGTGATGCTCCAAAATAATATTAGCGGGTATTCCTTCAATCCGCTAAGCCTGATGATTTTGAAGAGGATTAAAAAGAAATAGACATGAAAGCATGTATCCATTCGTTGGCTAGCAGAGCTTAAAGCCAGCTTATAGACTTAATCTTAAAATAATAATTTAAAAAAAATTAACTCCAATTGAGAGTCTGTTTAAATTTTTATAACAAATATAAATGGCCTTTTGCTCTCACAAAGAGGGATAATTATTTCATAAAATCAATATAAAAGATAGATCTTTTTGGCAAAATGGTTGGCTGCGCGAGATCGTCATTCCCAACTTGATTGGGAACCACGGAGTGCTAATGAATGCCGTTGAATAAAGGAAAACTTATGAATAATCGTAATGCAAGCGCTTTAAGATTCCCGCCTGCGCCTATCGTGTGGACACATCTTTTGATTTTGGTTTTTTATACGTTTTGCAAGCTTGCTTTAATAAATTACAGTTTTTACCGAAGAACGCCGTCAATCCCAAGGGCCAGAGAAATCAAAAAAACAGTTGTAGGACAGAACAAATAGTACTGCCAAACCTAAACGCAGTGGTTTTGTGTTCTTAAACGATAATTTAATTTTAAAGAAATATTGAACACAAAACGAAGTACCACTGTTTTTTTGATGTGTGTAGGGCTGTGCAAAAGGCCCATTGCTGGATTGACAAAGCGCTTTGGGTACTTTGGCGCTCCAAAGTACCATGCCCTCGCGGCATAGAGCGGAAAAGACAATGTTTATGTATTAACTTGAGTTCGATTAATAATGTGGCTTTTAAGAACTATTCTTTAGGTATTTTAGTATTAGTGTCATCACCCTGATCTCGATAGCTATCGGATTCATTCCAGGGTCTTAATAGCAGGAAAGATGCTGAAATAAATTCAGCATGACGACCGACTTAATGAATGTGTACAGGCTCTAATATTATCTGGTGTCATGATAAATGCTGACCACGATTAGCTATTAGGCCTTTAAAACAATAAAAACTGCTAATAAAATAAATCCGATAACTATCGGATCAGCATGACGATCGCGTCAAGCAAGAAAAAAAGCAACAGTAAAATCTATTTCTTATCCATTAACTTCCTTTTAAGAAAATCGGCAGTTGCCTCACTCACCTTTAAACCGTTAGAAAACTTCATCCAGTGGTGAGTATCATCCGGAATAACCAAAAATTCGAACGTGATTTTTTTATCTTCAAACCTTTTGGCCAAATCTACACTCTGATTAAAAGCCACATTGCGGTCGTCATCGGCATGGATAATCAATGTTGGCGATGTCCAGGTGTTAATGTAACTCACCGGAGATGATGATGTGGCTACCCTTGCGGCTAGTGCAGCATCTGGGGCAGGCTCCTTTCCTTCGGCTCCGGGATTGCTAAACCTATAATTTACGCCATGGATATCTACGCCTGCTGCAAACAACTTAGAATCTTTTCCAAGCGCGAGCGCAGTTAAGTAGCCACCATACGAACCTCCATAAATGCCAATTTTATTTTTATTGATGTTTTTCTGATTTGCTAACCATTCGCCTGCTGCCTTTATATCCTGATATTCTGCTGCTCCCTGTGCCCCTGCATGTAATGGTTTATGAAAATCAAAACCATAGCCAATGCCCAAACGATAATTTACAGATAAAACCGTAAAACCCATATTCACCAGGTACTGGTTTAAAGCATAATCAATGGAATAATAATCCATCGGGTTCCAGCCCAAAAACATTTGCCGTTGAGGGCCACCATGAACATATACGATTGCTGGCTTATCTTTAGCTGCTTTTTTGGGAGAAAACAATTGTCCGTATACAATATTACCATCGGCTGCCTTGAAATTTACGTGCTTTGGAATTACCATTTCTTTGATGGGGAAATCGTTAGGAACAAGTGATTCGCCGATGAGTTTAACTGCCTTTTCATCATTTAACACAGCTGGTAAAAGCGGCCGTTCTGCTGTAGAACTTAGACAGAAAAAAGTACGGTTATCTCCCGAAATTACCGGATAGGCTTCAATACCTTTGCCAAAACTCAATGCCTCCATGTTTGCCTTATTTATTGCTACTTTATAAATATGCCTTCTGTCTAAATCATCGGTTTCTTTACCTGTGTTTGCTGCAAAAACCAATGTTTTTTTATCGTTGCTCAGTTTAACATTTTCAACCACGAAATTACCTGGGGTAAGCAATAAACGGCCTGATCCATCAGGATTAACGGAATACAAGTGCGGCCAGCCATCTTCGTATGAAGTGAATATTATCTTACCGTCGGCCCATTGCAAATTGGTACCACCATCAATTGAAGGATAAGAACCCCTGATTGTTTCGGGAGCTTTCCAAATCTGTTTTCCTTCTCCGGTATTTACGTTAACTGTCCATATAGCCCAGGGTTGATGTTTTCGCGTTAAAATCGAATCCGTTTCAATACCCATTCCTGCCGTGCGGATAAAAGCAATCGCATGGCCATCTGGTGACCAGACTGGTGCGTTATCTTTTGAAAAAGATGGTAACAGCCACTGTATCGAAGTTTGCTGATCGGTATAAATTCCTATAAAAGAATGATCGGTCCGGTTGGATACAAAGACAATCTTCTTCCCATCCGGCGACCATCTGTAACCTATGTTAATGCCTTTTGCATAAAACAGATTTTTTGCCGGAAACGATCCATCAATCGGGGCAACCATCACCTGACCGGCTTTGCTAAACAACACCTGTTCGCTGTTTGGTGAAATAACGGGGTTATCACCTTCACCTATTGCAATAACTTTTCCACCACCAAAAGGCACTGCAAACACCTGTATTTTTGGTGCAATTGGAGATGAATTTGCGTTAACCGGTCCGCCATCTCTGCCACCGTGATCGCCGCCACGTACAAATACAATCCATTTACCATTTGCAGAAATAGATAAACTGGATAATTCCTGCCCGTCATCATCATCATAACCGGTATTTTTTATTGCTTTATAATCTGGCGCTTCAGCAGTATAAATATTTCTTTTTCCTTGTTCGTTTGCGGCCCAGGCTATTTTAGCGCCAACAGGCGAGGCTACCAGTTGTGTAGGAAAAGGATAACTTAAAACTGATTTCAGTGTAAAGTTTTGCGCAAAAATTTTAGCGGCAGATATTAGCAGGAGCAGGATAAGCAGCGATTTTTTCATTACTTAATATTGAGCAGATAAATTAAAAAAAGCCCTAACCGATGTGCAGTTAGGACTCTGATTATTGTTTTTTATAAGCATGTTACTGATCCCACCACAGTTTGGTTGTTCTTTCCACATCTGCAGGAACATTTGTCCCGTTTTTACTGCGTTCACCCTGAGGATAATCCAAACGGCGGATAAAATCGGTTAAGACAGCATTTACAGGAAGCGTGAAATCTTTATATTTATAATCATATCTGCGCGCATCATTCCAGGCTTCAGGATTTAAATAGGTTGCGATATATTTTTCTTTAAAAATCAAGTCTTTTGTTAAGGCCGCGGCACCAACATTAACTACCGGATTGGCCAGATAAGCATCTCTTGCAGTAGTCGAAACCGTTAATTTATCCATATTGGCGCTAATACCAGCCAGATAAGCGGCGTAGGCTTTCGTTTTATCGGTATCGAAATAAGCTTCAGCTTCGATAAATTTCAGTTCAGCATAAGTAACGATAAGTATTGGAGCAGTATTGCTGGTCCATGGAGAGTTACTTGAGATATAAGATTCATCTTTTGTGGTGTTTGCACCAGGCAACCGGTTACCTGCCCCATTTACAGTTCCGATGTAAGTGTTATTCACCGTTTTGTCGGTAATTTTTTCTAAACGTGGATCTTCTGCACCTGGAAAAGTTGTACCTTTTAGCGCATCAATAAATTGCTCAGAAAGCCATCCACCCAGCGACTGCTGCGAATTGGATAGTGCCACATTCGCCCACGGATTACGCTCCTTAAAAGTAGCCATGCCGGCATCGTCTGCATTTGTGGTAAAGGAATTACTCAGCGCTGCCAATACTGCTGTGGGATTATAAGAACTGGTTTTACTTATTTTGTTCAATAATCTGGCTTTTAAAGCATAAGCCATTTTTAACCAGTTTGCCCTTTCGGTGGCAGGAGTTTTTCCATAAATTAAATCGCTTGTAGGGGCCAGTTTAACTGTTGCATTGGTTTTGGCAAGTTCAGCAATGGCTTCATCCAATAGTACGATGGCTTGGTTATATACCTCCTGTTGTTTGTCGTATTTTGGCTTAAGGTTGTTGATATCAAAAGCTTGCGAAAACGGCGCGTCTCCCCATAAATCATTTACCAGGGTAAGGTTATAGGCAATAATCACATCTGCCACACCTTTATATTCGCTTGAGCCTTGAACAACTGCTAGTTTTTTCATTTCGTTAGCATCGGCCATGGCAAAATAAAGTGCATCCCAGGTAGTGCTAAAATCAATGGCCTGATAGGTATCACCAGCGGCGTTAGCTGAAGGACTGGCGGTATATTGCACATATGGAGCAACAATACTTCCGATAAGGTAATTGTTATTTCCGATTTTGTAAGTTGATGTAGCCAACAATGCATTGAGTGTTGGCACGGGAACCTGATTCGGATTATCAGACAATTTATCTAAATAATCGTCTTTACAACTCTGCAAACCTAGTGTTGCAATTAAAGCTGCGCACCATGTATATTTTATAATTTTTTGCATCGTAATTCTATTTAAAAACCAACATTAAGAGTAAACATAATTGTACGGGCAGATGGATAGGTAAATCCGGCAGAGCCGTCATTATTACTACCCGAATCGAAAGAACTCGATTCCGGATCTACACCATAATATTTCGTCCACAACCATAAATTATTTCCGGTAACGGACAGTGAAGCATTTTTGATTGATTTAGCCGGCAACCAGTTCTCAGGTAAATTATACGTTAAACTTGCAGAACGTAAACGTACCCATGAGGCATCGCTTACAAAAGGTTCAGAAACGTTCCGGTAATAGATGCGGTAATAACCTTCTCCATAATTAACACCATCTACGGTATTCTGTCCCAGCCATACCGGTTTGGTGTTTGGTGTTCCATTGGCTAATACACCATCAAATACCTTATACGACCTTCTGTCAGCAGTATAATCAGGCAATCCGAAGGCCGAATAAAAATCTTCTAACCAGTTGTATTTCTCAAATCCTAAACGCGCATCAAACAATACATTTAAACTGAAATTTTTGTATTTGAAAGTATTGCCCATACCGATGATATAGTTTGGCTGCGAATTACCCAGTAATTTTTGCTTGCCACCTGAAATGCTCGGGAATCCGTTTGCTCCAATCAGTAAAGGAAGATTTTTATCCAGTACAATCGGATCTTCCGGCGTACTGCCATAATAACGGTTAAAATAACTACCATAAATATTGCCATAAGGCTGTCCTTGGATCAGTTTCATCGTTACTCCGGCATTGCCATAACCTCTGGCGGCACCGTAAACAATTTCCGATATGCCATTAGGCATACTCAGTACCATGTTTCTGTTGGCCGAAAAATTAACATTTACATCCCACCTGAAATCTTTTGATACAATTGGTTTACCGTTTAATACCAACTCAACTCCCCTGTTCCTGATATCGCCGGCATTGATTGATTTGGTTACATAACCTACTGCCGAAGATACCTGCGTTTGGATGATCTGATCTTTGCTTAATGAATAATAGTATGTAAAATCAAAACCTAAACGGTTTTTAAAGAACGACATCTCTAAACCAGCCTCGTAGGTATTGGTAAACTCAGGACGAAGACCGGGATTGCCAAGATTTGGCGCAATGGTTAAACCACCTGTTCCGGTTGGCAACTGGGTATAAGGCGAGTATCCGGTAAATGTAGAATACTCGGATGCATCCTTTCCTATCCTTGCATAAGACAAACGCAACTTGGCCTGATTAATGACAGTTGGTAACTTAAACTGATCGGAAAATACATAACTTAAACTTGCTGAAGGATAGAAAAATGATCTGCTCGCTTTTGGCAACGTAGAAGTGATGTCATTTCTCCCGGTTATGGTTAAGAAAAGGTAATTTTTGTAATCAAAAGTCGCTTCCCCAAAATAACCGATGAGTCTTTTTTGTCTCAGGTTTTGTGTTGGGGTAAGTACACCAGCATTTGCTAAATTAAAGAAATTGTACACACCAAGAATACTGCCCAAAGTACCAATTTCTTTCGATTTGCGGTCGTAAAGCTCTTGTCCAAGCCTTAAAGTCCCGGTAATATCATCTGTTAGTTTAGAAGTAAGTGTGGCAACAAAAGTGCTGTTAATGGTTCTAAACTTAGTATTGTATTCTCCATAAAAACCCTGGGCATTATCATACATGGCTTCAGTAGCATACATTGGTCCGCGGGCAGTGCGCACACGGTTATCATTATACGTATCTACCCCTAAACGGTAAGAAAAATTAAGCCATTTGGCAGGATCATAACTCAGGCTTGCTCCACCAATAAACCGGTTAACATCGCCTTTAAGCCTGTTGTTTGCTGTACCCCAGATTGGATTATTGGTTCCGAAGTATTTTTGCGAACCGTCTGCATTCTGATAATCTGCTACATCATAACGCGGCGACCAATAAGCCAAACTTTCGCCAAAACGGTCTGCACTGTAAGTATACCCTCCAGAATTGGTGAAATTCATATTTACAGCGGCCTTAAATTTTGGACTGATGGTAAAGTCTGTATTTAAACGTCCAGAGAAGTTTTTATTATCGGTATTTGGCATCATCCCTTTTTGGTACAACTGTGAAATGGAAGAGAAAAATTTAATTGCTTCACTTCCTCCGGCAACCGAAATTGAATTTTTAACCTGCTGACCTGTACCAAAAGCACGGTCGTAGTTATTGAACAATTGATCAGGGTGGGTTGGATCGATCAGTTTTGCTTCGGCAATGGTTGGGCCCCATGCAGGTCCAATTCCGCCTGGAGGGTTGGTATAAGCGCCCAGCACGCCCTGGGTATATTCTGTTTGTACATCCGGCGATTTCAATACTTCATCAAAACCATAACTACTGTTGAAGTTGACGCTTACCCCATTCTGCTTGCCTCTTTTAGTAGTAATTACCACAACGCCATTTGCACCTCTTAATCCATAAAGCGCGGTAGCAGCACCTCCTTTTAAAATATTGATGGTTTCAATATCCTCCGGATTAATATCTGAAGCCCTATTGGTTACCCCTCTCGAACCATAAGCGGTTCCATCAGGATTAGCCCCAACAGTAGAGGTAGAGTTATCAATCTGCACTCCATCTATTACATATAAAGGATCGCCGGAAATGTTAGGATCAATAGAGTTAACTCCCCTGATCCGGATACTTGCTCCCTGACCGGGACCACCGCCCGTACTTGAAATTGTAGCACCTGCAATTTTACCTTGTAATGCATTGAGCAAGTTAGGCTGGTGATTATAATTCAGGTCTTCAGATTTTACAGATTGCGCTGCATAACCTAAAGATTTAGCCTGTCGGGTAATCCCTAATGCAGTTGAAATGTTTACTTCCTGCAGTTCCTGTGCATCAGAAGCCAGCCCTACATTAACTGTGGTTTTACTGCCAACCGTAATTTCCTGTGTTTTATAGCCAATAAGGCTGATGACCAGTACAGCATTAGTTGATGGCACCTGAATGGTAAAGCTCCCATTCGAATCGGTAGAAGTACCGGTTGTACTGCCTTTGATTTTTACACTTGCTCCGGGTAATGGACCTCCATCATCAACAGCGGTTATTTTTCCTGTTATGGTTTTTACCTGTGCCATTGTGGATAGGCCTGTCAGTAAAGTAAAAAGAAAAAAAAGTGAGGTAAAGATTTTTCTCATATCACAATTGTTTAGTTTAGGAAATTTTAGTTATATGCAATATAACATTTTTAACACCAAGAACACGCACAAAACATGACCAATACGACTGTATTTCGTGCAAAATTTTACACAAACAGCCTTCAACCTGCAAAATAGCGCAAAAAACATCAACAAAAAACGCATAAACTACCTCACAAGCTTAATTATCCAGAAATATTATTATTTAAAAATTGGTTAGCGCAGTTTTAATGCTTCTAAGAAAGGGAATAGGGACATAAAAGAAAAAAGCCCTTCCGAAAGAAATCGGAAAGGCTTAAACTGTATATTAAATTGGGTTTTACTGCTGAACGCCACCGCCCATTCCACCTCCTTGTTGCTGATCTTGCTTCACATCGTCGTTTTTGATTTTTTTCTTCTCTGTAAATTTAAGTTTACCAAAAGTGTAACTAAAGTTTATTGTGTAGTTACGCAATGGGTAATAAATATTTTGACTTTGATAAATTGTACCTCTTTGATTAACAGCATTATTAACAGTTTTGATGTGAAGGTCTTTTGTAAAAGGATTTAAAACCCCTAATCCAATACTTCCTTTTTTCTTAAGTATTTCTTTTTTGAATGAGCCACCATAGATATAAAATGGGTCTGTAACACCTTGGTAGGTACGTCTTTTAGAAGTTATTACGTTAAACAACTCAAAGTTATAACCTTTACCAAACCCATATGCTGAGCGTACGAACCAGTTGAAGTTAAAGAAAGTACCCGTATTAACATTGGTTTCGTTATTAGTTACAGAATAGGTGTTTCCTGAAAAGTTGGTCATTAAAGTCCATTTTGGCTTAAGATTGTACGATGCAAAAACATTAAATCCATAAACGGGAGCAGTACCAACATTTATGTAAGAAGTTAACGTCTTGTTTACACCATTTTCGGTAATTGGTGAAATCGAATTCTCAATTACGCCGACTGTGCGACGGTAAAAAATTGAGGCATTAATTATCGACCCTTTGATAAAAGTATTATATCCTAACTCTAAATTATCACTCAGCTCAGGGTTTAATTGTGGATTACCTTGCATAATATTAAACTGGTCGCTTTCGTTACGGAAAGGATTTAAATAAGATTGCGACGGTCTTTGTACGCGACGGTTGTAGCTTAGTTTTATCGTAGCACCACCTTTTAAATTTTGCGAAATAATTGCACTTGGAAATAAGTTCAAATAATCATTTTTCTGAATACCACTGCTTTGTGTATTAAAATCTATCCGGGTATACTCAGCTCTAACTCCACCTTTAAATTTTAATTTTTTAGTTAAATCAAAACTGATTACGCCGTAAGCTGCACCCACATTTTGGTTATATTCAAAATCTTGAGCAGTATTATCAAACTGACTTTGTATATCGCGTAAAATTGCTTTGGCACCAACTTCTAAAGTTGTTTTCTTGTTAAACGGGTAAGTATAATCTGTTTGAAAGGTATATTCATTATTTTTACCGTTATTATTACTTATCGTTTGCAAACCCGATGGGAATGCAGCCGAAGTAAGCAAATTACTGAAACTTGTCGGTGTTCTGCCACTAGATAATTGTGCCGATACAGAGAATTCTTCTCCTTCTTTTTTACTGGTTTTACGGTAATCAACATTCCAGTCTAAATTCCTGAAAGTCATATCCATATCTCCAATATTAGATGCTGCCACATTATTAATTATATAATTTGTTTCACTTGGGCCTCCGTTAGAAAAACTATTAAACTTTGCGGTCGTACTAATATTGTTATAAGCATTAAAATCGTAATCCAAACCTACACTACCATTATATCCGTTACGGCTCCATTTAGAAAATCCACTTTGCGAAATATTATTTGTTGTACCATCCAGGTAAGTTGTATTGGTGATAAATTCAGTTTGTGATTTTTGAGCATAAGCTAAATTTGTACCCAAACTTGTATTCACACTCAGGCGGCCTGTTTTTGCCGTTAAATTAAAAGAACCATTATTCTGGCGAGTTCCTGCTGCAGCATTAACTGAACCACTCACTCCCTGAGCATTTGATTTTTTGGTGATGATGTTAATAATACCTCCTGACCCTTCCGCATCATATTTTGCAGAGGGACTGGTAATAACTTCAACTGTTTTAATTTGCTCTGCCGGAATCATCTTTAATGCATCAGCAACACTACTGGCCATTGTTCCTGAAGGTTTACCATTAATTAAAACACGAACAGCACCGCCACGAAGTTGAATATTTCCTGTAGGGTCAACTGAAAGCATTGGTACTTTACGCATTACATCAGTAGCGTCGCCGCCGGCATTTGTTCCATCAGCCTCTGCGTTATACACCATCCTGTCAATTTTATTTTCGATAATGGCTTTCGTTCCCTGAACCTGAACATCGGCCAGTGTATTTTCGCTTGATGAAATATAAATTGTACCCATATTATTATCGGGTTTTGATGGCGTGGTGGTAACCAAAACAGATTTTGTTTTGTAGCCCATAAAACCAATCATCAATTTGTATGAATTAGGGGAAACGTTCTGTAAACTTAGTTTTCCCTTTTCGTCGGTTACGCCACCATTTACAGATTTGTTGTCTTTTACATTAATTAAAGACACCGTTGCGTAATCAATTGGCTTTTTAGTTAATGAATCTAGTATAGTGGCAGTAATACGTCCGGTAACGGCAGATTTTTTTGGCCCTCCACCAAATCCGCCGGGAAACTGGGCATGTGCATTAAAAAATATTCCAAGGATAAAGGTTAATAGTAAAAGTTTTTTCATTTTAAGAGTAGGTCTTTTGTAATTAGTCTACGTAAGTTGCATTTTGTTACAATAATACGCTATACTTTTTACACCAACTCTATTCATTATCCGGCAAACACTATACTTTTACCGGTAAAAGGAATTATAGATGACAGAGAATATAAACAGTTCACTGGTTAATTGTCTAAATCGGTTAACTATTGGAAATGGATAATGGAAATTTTACCCATCATCCACCTCATCTTTACATTACACGTTTTACCTCGAAATATTATTTGGTCTTGAATAAACCATTTGCATCACATTAATATTCCGCATGGCAAAAGCTGCTTCGCAATAGTTCAGGTAATAATTCCACTTGCGGATAAAGGTCTCATCAAAGCCGAGGGCTTTTACTTTATTCAGGTTTTTATTGAATGCGATAAACCATAAATGAAGTGTACGGGCATAATCCAAACCCATATCTTTTAAATCCACCATGGTTAAATCGCCGGTTTCATTTATTGCTTTGTTTATTGCGGCTACCGAAGGTAAAAGCGAGCCTGGAAAAATATGCTTCTGAATCCATTCTACACCGTTTCTCAATTTATCATATATACGGTAAGATAGGCAAAAAGGATTTGATCAGGAGCATGGTCATTTCGATCTGATAGCTATCGGATGAAGTTTAGCGAATATTTAAATGAATAGATTTCTCCGCTGCGGTCGAAATGACGGAATGAGTATATACTTCGTGTTTCCGTGGCAAAAAAACTATTTGTTCAGGCTAAATGAAAAGCATTAAATGATGGGACCATGGGCGGGATTTCGGGAAACGAATGCGTTTTTATCTGAAAAGCAGGGTCCTGTTTTTATCGGTTACGATAGCCCTGCCATTCGCTTCAATCTTTTTGAGGTACTGTTATGCTGAGACTCAGGTACCCGTTTCATAGGCTGCAGATGCTTCGTACCTCAGCATGACAGTATAGGTAAGGTACTGCGAACAAAAAGGATTTTCGCTGCTGTCAGGTTTAGTTAACACAAAACAGTGCAGAAAAGGAAATCTATTAAATCTGCATTAATCCGTTGCAAAAAACCTATTTGTGCAGGCTAATAAAAAGCATTAAATGATGGTCTGTGGAGACACAGACCATGGGCAGGACGGGAGAAATCGACGCGAGAACCCGAATTCTTACTGCTTTGGTCTTTAGTCTTTGGCCTTAAAACTTTAAACTTTTCTAATTTTAATAATCTTCATCCAGTGCAATACTTTCATTACCGGATAGGTTGGATCAAATTCCCACCATTTGGTAGCAAAGTTAGGACTATTTGGTTTTTTATGGTGGTTGTTCTGAAAAAGCTCACCCATCAACAAAAAATCCCAGGGTAAAGAGTTTTTGCTATGGTCATCATTATCATGGTTAGAATAACCATATTTATGACCACACCAGTTTACAATTGCTCCATGTAGCGGTCCCATTAAAAAGTGGATCGGCAATAAGATAAACAGCCACCAGTGGTTGGCAAAAGCAATATAAAAACCAATATAAAACAGCCCACATGCAATTCTCCATCCCCATGAATTTCCAATCTTATCAACAACCGGCCATTCGGGATAATTCCCCTGGAAAGCTGGTTCCGGCTGTATTTTATATTGCAGATAATTCATATACATGTTCTTCGTTGCAATCATCATCCCGAAAACATCCTTAAAAAAATGTGGCGAATGTGGATCTTTCTCCGTATCACTATAGGCATGGTGCATCCGGTGCAGGATGGCATAAGCCCTGGGGTTTAAAAATGATGAACCTTGCGAAATCAGCAATATCAGGTAGAAAAACCGCTCCCAAAAAAGCTCCATTTTAAACATCTTGTGAGAAGAGTAACGGTGAAGGAAAAAGGTTTGGCTAAACAGGGATAAAAACCAATGGCAAAGAAAAAAAATAAGGATGATCATGTATAGGGTGTATGCTTTATAAACGTAGCTTGAGGGCGTTTAGTTTTAATTGTGTAGAAAAACGCTTTAAATTAAGCGTTTAGATAAAAGAATAATTTGTACCACAAATATAAATTGTTATCCTGAGCTTGTCGAAAGACCTCTTTAAATACGTTTTAAGGTATTTCGACAAGTTCAACATGACAGCGTTTGAGTTGAAATTGTCTTTATGGTACAAGCTCTTCTTTTTTAAATTATTTATTATCTACCGAAATCGTCTTGAACACGTACGATATCGCTTTCATCTGATGGGTTTGAAGCATCGGTATGTTGCCATATTTCTGCAACAACACCCCAGTCTTCTAAACCGATTAAACGGTGGCGTTCGCCTTGTTGTAATTTAATCTGGTCTTTTGGTGCGTATTTTTTCACTTCACCTTCCTCGTCAGTTTGGCTGGTTTTGATACCAACGGTACCGGTAACCACTTGCCAGATTTCAGCTCTGCGGTGGTGATATTGCCACGAAAGACGTGTATTTGGTGCAACGATTAAAATTTTAGGACTTAATTTACCGCCAATTTTAAGGTCTTCAACATTTAATCCATCAAAATAGGTATCGGCAAATTGTTGCGCCTGCGCTTCATCTATTACAAAGAAACCACCCCAGGGACGGGTTTCATCGCGGTTTACTACATTAAAACCTTCAATTTTTAAACGTTGCGCTACGCTTTCGAATATTTCTTTTTTGTCGTTTGTCATTGATAAAATATTAGCTTTTCTAATGATTGTTGAGGTTCACAGAGATTCATTAATCTCCTGTGTGGTTCAATAATTTGCCGCAAAAATAAGCCTAATAAATTAAAAAAGCCCTTTTGCACGTTATTTTTTTAATGCAATTTACGAATCGCCTTAAAACACATACATACCTTGCTTAAAGGCGGTAAAATTCTTGATTATTATAGACTGAAAAATATTGGAGTGATGGTTACCGCGCATTGAACAAATCTTTCTTATGGATATTGTCAATGGCAGGGTTAATTTATTTCACAAAAATCAATATGAATGAAAGGAGATTTTAAGCCGATAAAAGTCCTCGAAATATCGTCATCTCGACCGCAGTGGAGAGATCTTTTAAAACAGTTCAAAGATTTCTCCATTCCACTACATTCCATTCGATAGCAATCGGATGCGAATCCAATTCTTCATTGGATGAAGCAATCTTTATACGGTCGCTATAACCCATAGTTGTAAGATTGCTTCGTCGTTCCTCCTCGCAATGACGGCCTCTCTCGCTTAAGATCCGGTTTATTTCGTGGCTTTCACTGCGCTACAGATCAGGTGTCGACAATGAAAAAACGGGTATCCAAATATTGAACACCCGTTTTTGTTAAAAATTATTGATGGTCGGTGTGACAGCAACCATTAGAACAATAAAATACTGTTGTTTAATAACCTGGATTTGGAATCAGTTTAGGATTGTTTTTGATTTCAGGAGTAGGAATCGGGAACAATAAATGTTTGGTTTGCAAAGGCTGGTTTACACTTTTATTAATGTGGCCAACAAAATTATCAAAGCTGTTAGTGGTTTCGTTGTACACTTTACGCAAGCGGACCATATCAAACCAGGTAACACCTTCGTAACACAGCTCGTGCCAGCGCTCCCTCCAAACGGCTTCTTCAAACTGTGTCTGGTTCAAACCTGCAAGATCAGCCAGTTGTGCTCTTTTTCGTACTGCATTCACCGCAGCATAGGCAGCAACATTCGGACTACCATCTGCCCTGTTTTGTGCTTCAGCATAAATTAACAAGGTTTCGGCATAACGAATCTGTGGAATATTCAGATCGCTCCTGCTGTTTCCCTCTACGCCTAGTGTTCCGTTTGCAATCAGATCAAAGTGTTTAAAAATATAAGGTTTACCGCGGTTAACCAGCGGCATTTTAAATCCATCGGTATAATAGTCGGTAAAGAAATAACCTTCTCTGTTTTTAGCCCTTAAATCTCCTGCCTCATACGAGCTATAAAAACTGGCCGTTGGAATAGCCGTTCCAATCCCGTCAATTTTAGAAACCAATGGCTGGTGCAAAGGTAAATAAGATGACTGCAGGGGGTTACCAGCTCCGGCAGCATCATTGTACTGGATCCCGAATAAATGCTCCACTTTATTGTCATTCTTCGCATCATGCAGGGCTCCATAATCAGTAAACAAACCAAGTGATGACGGATTACCGGTTGAATAATCGATTACCTCTTTAGCCTTATCTGCAGCTAATTTATAATAAGCAGTTCCTTTGTTAAGGGGTTGCCCGGCCATGGTTAAATATACTTTTGCCAGTTCTGATTTAATTGCTGCTGTAGAAACACGTCCACTGGCATCCATAAAAGGCAAACCGGCCGCTTCTGCAGCCACCAGATCGTCAACAATGAGCTTGTAAACCTGTTCCTGTGGTGTACGGGAAGGAGAAAAATTAGGGTCGTTAGGGCTGGTAATCGGTTTAGTGATTAAAGGCACATCGCCCCATAAACGTACCAGGTAAAAATAGGCCCAGGCCCTGATGAAAGCAGGCTCTCCCAAAATCCTTTTTTTCTGTGCATTGTCCATTGGGTTAATGCCCGGAACTTTATCCAAAACCAGGTTGGCTTGTGCAATTACTTTATAAAATCCATTCCAGTTCTGGTTAACATGCAGGTTTGTACCATCATAAATGAGTGAATATAAATTGTTCAGATCGGAGTTTTGTGCGGTTCCGGTAGATTGTATGCCGGTTGGCGCATCAAACATCTGCCAGTTGTTGGAATAAATACCAGCCCCGTTTCCAATAAACCTGATCTCTGCATAAACCGCAGCAATACCCGCTTCAGCGTGTTCTGGTAAAGTATAAAAATTACCGGGCGAAAGATTGGTTGGATCTGTTTCATCTAAAAACTTCTTACATCCTGAGTTCCCTATTATAGCGACGCTGAGCAACAACAAAGCAGCGATATTTTTTATGTTTATTTTCATGTTGATATCCTTTCTTTAGTTAATGTTATAATCCAATGTTTAGTCCTACCATGAAAGTAGTTGGCTTTGGATAATCGAAAAATGTCTGACCTTGTGCAAATGCATTTCCATAAGTAGTTACCTCAGGGTCGTTACCGGTATACCTGGTTGCCAGGAAGAAATTCTGAACAGAAGCATAAACACGAAGCCTGTTTAAGCGTAATTTTTCGACAAGTGTCTTATCAAAAGTATAACCCAGCAAAAGGTTTTTTCCACGGATGAAAGAACCGTCTTCTAACCAGTGGGTATCTACATTGGTTACATACCCAGCAGATTGATCCCTGATTGCAGCAATCGGGGTGTTTTGATTCTGAGGAGTCCAGGCATTTAATACGCTGGCAAAGCTATTGGCCTGCACCTGCCTGTCTTCACCCGAGTGATGGGTCATATTCAACACATCATTGCCATAAGAGTATTGAAGTTCTACAATCAGTTCTAAGTTTTAAAGGAAGGAAATCAGGCTTCTGATAGGCAACATTGATCAGTATTACTGCCATCAATATTATTAGCGGGCTATTGGTATATAAATGAGAAAGCCCCATATTTCTATGAGGCTAATTATTTTGTTTTATTCGCATCCACCAATAAAACTAAACCAAACAAACTAATGAAATTAAAAGACAAATAAGTTTGAGTTTTGTTTTACTTATTGATAAAATTTTAAAAATCTAACTCCAAATACATTTCCCTGGATCTGTATTTCGGGATCTTTTTAACCTTACTGTACTTGACAAAAGCCTGGTAATATCGCCAATAGTTATACTTTCGTCCATTGGTTAACGAATGCATGCGTCCTCCCAAATTATTGCGTTTAATGTGGCTGTTAATAAGATCCAGCTCCCTTACAAGGTCTGTATCCAATATTTTTTTGTGTGTAACCATATTGGGTGCAATTTTTAACCTATACCGCCACGGTTCGGTAAAAACATACCTGATTTCCTGCTGATGTGTGCTAACACAGTACGTTTCAACCTGGCTAAAACACGATTTTTCCTCTTCGGTAAGGCCTAAACTGCTGCTTTCCCATAAATATGGCGTGAGTTCGCGCAGCGATTGCTTTTTGATTTCATATCCATACCTTCCTTTACGGCGTTTTTTTCGTTTAAATGTTTTATCGTGGTGGTATTCAACTGTGTTGATCTTAGCCAGCAATGTGGTATAAAATTCAGCTCTTAGGCTAAATGCAATATCTGCACGGAGTACAAAATACCTTTTCCAGCCTCTTTGATAGGGCTTTTCAAGAGGTACCATCGGCAGTGCCCGTCTTTGTATCCAAAGCTCCGATCTTCTTTTACTCAGCCTGATTAATTGTTTGTCGCGGTCTGTTTTTACCAACCGCTTTTTCTGCCGTGCGCTTCTAATCCTGCACGGCAATTCATGTGTGTCCATCGGACTTTCATTTAATTTCCTTTAACTTGAATGTGGGTCTCAATTCGTCCTTGATCCGGATATACCCCTTCTTTGGAAAATAAAATGTTATACAATAACAAATTGAACAGCCCTTGAGGCAGTCAATCAAATAAAAAACAAATTATAGTAAATTATTGCCTATATGGCGATTTGTGAAGGGGATTATATGTAGATATATGCTGTCATAATTCCTAAACATTAAAAAGATTGTTCACCAGGAATGTGACAAAGCTAATAAATTTTCGGGATTTTACAGAAAAGAAGAAATTCAAAACTGTTTTTTTCTTTATCATAAAAATGCCCCCAGAAAGTGTCTAACTTTTTAGGGGCATAACAAAATGGTGTCTTTAGAGCCTGTTTAAATTTTTATAGCAAATATTACAAAGCATTTTGCTGTCACGCTAAGCGTAATGGATTGCTTTAATTAATGCGTTGAAAGGGTCTTCGACTACGCTACCATTGACGTTATTTTACAAATAATTATTATTAATCAGTATTTTAATTACTTTAGTATTTCCAACCAGCTAGGCCATAGCACGATATCCCCGTTCTGCTTAAATCCGGCCTAACAAATTTTTCGGGTTGCACTGCCAAAGCCAACCTACTAGCTTCGAAAGAAAAATTTTCAGCCGGCATTTTTTGTTTCTTTTTGATGCCAAAAAGAAAGAGCCCTTCGGCGGCGGCGAGCCGAGGCAAGACTGCGCCTTAGGGCAAAATAAATTAAACGTTACTCATTTGATTTTAAACAATTAATTAACCCTCAGACTGACATACGAATTAATTTTATTTATTTTTTAAACAGCCTCTTTATAAACTTTGCGCTGTATTTCTAATTAATTTAAATCAAAACGATCTAAATTCATTACTTTATTCCAGCTGGCTACAAAATCTTTTACAAATTTACCTTGCGCATCTGAACTTGCATACACCTCTGCTATTGCCCTTAATTCTGCATTAGAACCAAATACCAGATCAGCGCGGGTTGCCGTCCATTTTGGCTGACCAGTTGAGCGGCTGCTTCCGATGTAAAGTTCTTTATCTTCTGCAACGGCTTTCCAAGCAGTTTCCATATCTAATAAATTCACAAAAAAGTCGTTGCTAAGCTGACCTGGTTTTGTAGTCAGGACGCCATTTTTAGAACCGTCGAAATTGGTATCCAGTACACGCAAACCACCTATCAATACTGTTAATTCTGGTGCTGTTAAAGTAAGCAACTGGGCTTTATCAATCAGGAATTCTTCTGTAGCAACTGGTGATTTAGATTTACGGTAGTTACGGAAACCGTCTGCCGCTGGCTCTAAATAGCCAAAAGATTCCACGTCGGTTTGTGCTTGCGATGCATCCATCCGGCCCGGCGTAAAAGGCACATTAACAGCATGTCCGGCATCGGCCGCCGCTTTTTCAACAGCAGCTGTACCTGCCAGTACAATTAAATCAGCTAAAGAAACTTTTTTACCCTCAATTTGTGCCACATTAAATTCGTATTGAATTCCTGCCAATACACCCAATACTTTTTGCAACTGTGCTGGATTGTTAACTGCCCAATCTTTTTGCGGAGCCAAACGGATCCTAGCACCATTTGCACCCCCACGTTTATCAGAACCACGGAAGGTAGAAGCCGAAGCCCATGCAGTAGAAACTAATTCGGTCACACTCAATCCTGAAGCCTGTACTTTTGCCTTTAATGTTGCGATATCACTTTCGTTAATTAATACATGATCAACAGCAGGTATCGGATCCTGCCACAGCAATTCCTCCTGTAGTACATCTGGCCCCAGGTAACGTGCCACAGGCCCCATATCGCGGTGGGTTAACTTAAACCATGCCCTTGCAAAGGCATCAGCAAACTGATCAGGATTTTCTAAAAAGCGTCTTGATATTTTTTCATAAGCCGGGTCGAATCTTAAAGAAAGATCGGTGGTCAGCATCGTTGGCAGGTGTTTTTTCGATCCGTCAAATGCATCAGGAATAATCGCTTCTGCATTTACAGCTTTCCACTGGTGTGCACCGGCAGGGCTTTTGGTTAACTCCCATTCAAATCCAAAAAGGTTTTCAAAGAAATTATTACTCCATTGCGTTGGTGTGGTGGTCCAGATTACCTCTAACCCACTCGTAATCGCATCAGCACCTTTACCAGAAGCATAACTGTTATTCCATCCCAAACCCTGGTTTTCTATACCAGCGGCTTCAGGCTCTTTGCCTACATGATCTGCTGAAGCAGCACCATGGGTTTTGCCAAAAGTATGTCCACCTGCAATTAAGGCCACCGTTTCTTCATCATCCATCGCCATGCGGCCAAAAGTATCGCGGATATCTTTAGCAGCAAGAATCGGGTCCGGGTTTCCATCCGGTCCTTCAGGGTTTACATATATTAATCCCATCTGCACTGCTGCAAGTGGTTTTTCTAAATTACGAGAATGTATATCGCCGTCGGCATCATCGTCTGTAACCACCACACCGTGTGTTTTATCCGCACCATCAGAGCCGTGTCCGTAACGAAGATCGCCACCTAGCCAGGTAGTTTCCGAACCCCAATATACAGATTCGTCAGCTTCCCAAACATCCTCGCGACCGCCGGCAAAACCAAAGGTTTTAAAACCCATCGATTCTAAGGCAATATTACCGGTCAAAATCATTAAATCTGCCCATGAAATTTTACGGCCATATTTTTGTTTAATTGGCCAAAGTAACCTGCGGGCTTTATCGAGGCTTACATTATCTGGCCAGCTATTCAGCGGCGCAAAACGTTGTAATCCGGCACCAGCACCACCACGGCCATCGCCTACCCGGTAGGTTCCGGCGCTATGCCAGGCCATGCGGATAAATAAACCTCCATAGTGACCGAAATCTGCCGGCCACCAATCCTGCGAATCGGTCATCAGTGCATGAAGGTCTGCTTTTAAGGCGGCCAGGTCCAAGCTCTTAAAGGCTTCTGCATAATTAAATTCACCATCCATTGGGTTAGATAAGTTAGAATGCTGACGTAAAATGCCCAGCTTTAACTGCTTCGGCCACCAGTCGCCATTTCTGGTACCACCACCACCTACATTGCTTTTCATGCTGCCGTTATGAAACGGACATTTGCTGATATCGTTCGATTCTTTTTCCATGTATATTATTTTGTTAGTAAAATCCGGTCCGTTGTTGAAACTTAACCAGATGATATAAATTTAGAGAATTGAAAGAACTAATCACAATCATTTAATTCTATAACGGAATAGTTAACATCTATTACTATGTTATATCAGTAATTTAGGAGGAAGCCGGGGCTTTGATCAATGAAATTTAACTTTATGTTAATCGTTGCTTAAAATAAAAAGCCCCTAAGTATTTAACTTTTGGGGCGTTGGGCTATTCGAAACAGGAATACATTTTCGCCGAAAAAGACTGATCGGCATAGCGTGCTCAATGCATGGAATGTGTTATCAGGGTATATGCCTAAATAATCCCACTATTCTTGTGCAAATGCACCTGCAAACCAAATATTCCTGGTAATGACGGGGTTACATTCCAGCTTGGGCATGAGTTAACAGCGGGAAAGAAAGCTCCCTTACCCGCTATTATTGATAAATTCTGTCTCATCATCTATATCGGTAATGTTATGCCGGAAATTCAACATCCAGAAGGGTAATCTTGAGATAGTCAACAGCGCCAGCCGAACCTTTAGGTGGAAAATAAAGCAGTAAACCGCCCACACGGTCTGAAAATGGGAAACCATAAGCATTGGTTACAGGTAACAAGCTGGCTGCCCAGTCATTATAATAATCGCTGTTTTCAGGCTGGGCACCTGCAAAAAGCAATGATGGATGCTGAATTGCAGCTTGAAACCATTCGCTAGATGTGCACTGGCCAAGTGCAATATTATTAATTGGATTTATGGTAGTGCTGCCCGGAAAGCCCATGTTTAACCCGGCCAATAAGTCACCAACAATCCATCCAAAAACATCATTAACAATTCCAGCAGTTGTGTAAGGTTGTTTACTTCCTGCTGTAACGGTATAAGGTGGGTTTGCACCGTAGATGCCGGTTAATGCATTTAGCGCATCAAATTTTATGGAAATGGTTACAGCCCCTTCAACAGCACACGTACCTGTTAATATTACCAGTTTGGTATTAGCGTTAAATGTTGCGCTGAGGTTATATGTTTGTTGAGCTGTTGGGCCAGTTCCTCCGGGTAAACCCGAAAATAGCCCTTTAATTTTGGTAGGCTTAGCGAGCGATGATAAATATTTTAAATAAGCATCCCAGTTATGATACCCTTCTGCAAGCCCTGGACCAATAACACGCACAAAAGAATTGTGAGCATAAACAGCTGCTTTAGAATGTGAAAGCGTTATTAAATATTCAATAGTATCGCCAATTGCAGCGCCACTCTTACAATTAAGTTTTTTCACCATTTTACCATGCTTCCAAGTACTCGCCTCGATAGGAATACTAAAGAAATCGATGGCACTTAAATCCATATTGTTGTTTTGGTTACCAAAGAAATTAGGCTCAACAAAAGCATATTGCTTTTTATAATTAGGGTCGTTAACATTATTGGGAGATGGCTGGTAACCATTTCCTAATCCCTGCAGGCCTTTATCTCCGTAATTAAAGTAAATACGGCCGTTGGTGAAATCGTTAAGGGAAACATTCGGTATTGTTTTAAGTGCCGGAAAAGCTGGCATTTTACTTTTTAACTGTTCAAAGCTATAAGCAGTATCTCCTGAAAGTTTAACAGTGCCATTCGCACCGTACTGTCCGGCGCCGAAAATGCCGTTCAGAAACTGAACCCAGATTTTGCTGTCGGGCATGCCCGTTTTGTTTTCAAACACAACGGGAATTGAAGGCGGAGTTAGTGTTTTAGTTTCCATTTTTATGTAGTTAAAGAGGTTTTTATTTTTAAGTAACACTTCAAGGGGACAAGAAATCTCTGTTGATAGCAACAGGAGAATTTCTTGCTTTACTTTAAGCCCTTGTAATTGGTTAATCAAGCCCTTTTAATGATCACGAATTATCCTCTGTGAATGGTGATTATCCTTTATAAATAGTACTTAGGTCTGCTAACCGTTGCGATTTTGGATATCCATTCCAAAGGGTAGCTATCCCTATTTGTGATAACGGAGATTGCCAGATGGAAACATCCAAAGGCGCACCCGAACCCTGGTCTGTCCAAATGGCGTTACTTACTGTGTAATTGAAATTTACCAGATCGCCCCGAACGCACATTAATTGGGGATAGTCGCTTATCTGAGGCGGAGAATTAAAATCAGGCACTGCAATAAAGCCTACCCCAAAATATCCGGCCGGCCCATCAATACTGTAAATACCTAAATTACTTGGCTGATCATTATCCACACAAGTCCATACTGGTGTAAAGCCTGTTGGACTGGCTAACAGGGAATTATTTGGGTCGTCATTTTGAAGGCTAAAAATATAGGTGGAGGTACCCGCGGGCGGAGTAGGGCTATTGTAGTTGGAAACCGAACAAGCTATCATTCCGAGACAATACTGCTGGCTCGAAAGCCCATCGGGTAACCAAAACATAACATCCTGGTTTGCCCCGCTACCTTGATCGTTAACTGGCGATAATGAACCACTGCTTACAAATGATGTACACAGCGATGCTAAAAGATAAGCATTAGACATAATTTTACTTTTTTAATTTTCCTACTCTACAGGCTTTTCGGATTGCCGCCCCTGTTTTTAACTGTACAGGCAGTTCGTTTTTTCAGGTGGGTTCTGCTCCACTATCAATTGATTTTGACAGTGTAAAGATGAAAATTGTTAAAACAGCGGGTAAGAGGATAAATAAGGGATATGATAAACAGGTATAAATATTGGTTCTCCATACAAAGCATAGGTATAAATACCTGTTTGTGTATGTATATCATAGCTATGTAATAATAATATGATTATTATTGTACAAAATAATTAAGCCTCAAACCAATGAAACTATCCAAAAAAATCATCATTCCTTTACTTCTGGCAATTATTGCAGTATGCATAGTTGTAATCGTATGTAAAATTAATTGCGGTTGGAACAGGCCAGTAGCTAATCCCATTTCGCCAGACTCGATAAGCCGCAGATTAGTTACTTACAAAGCCGCTAACCAAAACATGGCAAATTTTGACAGCATTTCTAAAATAATATTTAAAAATTTAGATACCAATAAGATTAAAGTACCATTTAACGGAGACATCATTAACAGCACGGATGTGTTACTTTCTCTTGGTTTAAATAATGCCGACCTATATAATTATGTGCAATGTTCAAAGATAAGGCTCGAAACAAAACTTGGATTTATAAACGACTCTATCAAAGTTTATGTAAGGCCAATTGATATATCTTCCAAGCCATGGCGAAATTTATATTTTAAAAAAGACGGAAATCTATGTTACCTTAATGGAGAATTATGGGTAAACCCGTGTAAAGAATGTATATTCTGTAATATTTTTCCGACATCTAAAGTAACCCCTGATAGTCAAAAACACGCTATGACAGATACCGACGATATATATTATTTAGATTTAAATAATCCTTGCCCGCCTTGCACAATACAAGAATAGTAAAGGTTATTGAAGTAAAATAGCAATATGTCCACGGTTCGTTTTATATTATTAGCATCAAATATTCCGCCATTACTGGCAGGTATATTGGCATTCGTTTATTTTAAAAAGTTTGATCAAAGGTTATTCTCATTTAAACTGCTATTGATATTTAACAGTATTATTCAAATTTCTCAATTAATACTGTCTCTTTTTAAACACAACAACTTATTCCTGTTACATATAGATGTGCCGATAGAGTTCGTCCTGCTGACACATTTTTATTATTCGTTTCTGAAGCCGTATCTTGATAAAAGAATCTTTTTCGTTCTCGTCACCGTTTTCGTTACACTTTCTATCGTTAATAGCATCTTTTTACAGCACGTAAACTCATTTAATACTTACGCACTTATTACCAAGGCCATTGTTTTAATTATCCTATCTATTTTTGCGTTTATCGCACTGTTAGACCCCCGGTCCGGGATGAATAAAACCCCGATAGGTAAAACGGTTACACTTATTAATTCCGGGCTTTTTATCAATCTTTCTTCAACCTTATTGATATATTATTTTTCTAATTTTTTAATTATAAATGTCAATAAAAATATGGTAAATTATATTTGGGTATATAATGATCTGGCATCGGTAATTATGTATTCCTGTTTTATCATAGCTGTTTGGAAACACGTTAAATACAAGTGAATATAGTTGATATCATCGTACCCTTTACTGTTGCGCTTTTTATTATAGCGGTTGGCGTAGTATTGCTTTATCAAAACTTTCAAAGAAACCTGATTGAGCTTGACCTTGAGAAGGCTGAATTAAAATCGGCACAGCAAGATGAACTATTACGCAACAGCATTATGGTTCAGGAAGAAGAAAGGAAACGGATAGCAAGTGATTTACACGACGAAATTGGTGCCGTAATATCCATTATTAAAATGAACCTGATATTAATGAGTCAGAAACAAGAAAGTACCATGCTGGAAACATCATCTGCTAAAGGCCTTCAAAACCTGATCAGCCTATCGGATACAGCCATCTCAAGTGTGAGAAATATAAGCCATCAACTGATGCCGCCACAATTAGAAACATTTGGCTTGGTAAAAACAATTGAATCTGTTGTGGATAACATTAATCAATCTGGCGAAATAGAGATTTACTTTACTGTGAAGTGCGAATGGCCGGTAATTGAATGGCCGGTAGCGTTGGGTATTTACCGCGTCATTATGGAGTTGATCAACAACACCATTAAACATGCAGGTGCCAAACATGTTAATTTAGAATTCGATTGCTTAAGCAATACCCTAACCGTTAACTTTGAAGACGATGGACAAGGTTTTTCGGACACTGCAGGTACCCAGCGAGGCTTGGGCATTATAAGCATGGAGGCACGGGCAAAAGCAATGAATGGCCAATTTGAGTACTGCAACGGGGCCGCAAAAGGCATAAAAGCTACCCTTACAATCCCGGTAATTTAACAACCTAAACATATTGTTATGAAAAGTAAAATTAAAGTGGGTATAGTGGAAGATCAATTACTTTTTAGAGAAGGTATTAAGGCCATATTGATCAACTGGGATATTTTTGAAATTGTTTTTGAAAGCGCGGATGGTTTTTCTGTAATTGATAAGTTAGAGAAATTAACCGATTTGCCGGATATACTAATGGTTGACCTCTCTTTGCCGCCGCTAGATAAAAAAGAATATAGCGGCCTGCATTTGACTATAGCACTTGCCGAAAAGTTTCCAGAAATTAAGGTGCTGATTCTTTCCGTACATAACGATGAAAACTTTATGGCCGAATTAATCAAGAATGGAGCCCACGGCTACCTGGTTAAAGATTGTAACCCATTAGAAGTATACCAGGCAATTGTTGCTATTGCCGAAAAAGGGAGTTATATCAATAGCCGGGTACTTAAAGCAATTCAGGACAGTATGGCAAAAAAAGCTAAACCCGGCAAAAAGCTACTCACCTATATTTCTCCGCGCGAGGAAGAAGTACTAAAATTAACCTGCCAACAATTTACCGCTGATGAAATTGCCGAAAAGCTATTTATCAGCGTAAAAACGGTTAACGGGCATCGCAATAATTTATTGTTGAAAACAGGATCACGCAATGTAACCGGGTTAGTAACCTTTGCCATAAGGAATAATATTGTGCAGTTGTAAAGCAACGAAATACCGTAAGCAAATGATAATATTTAAAATGGTCATTCAGGTACCTTTAGTGCCTGAACCAAACGAGTACGAGCAATAAAATGGCAGATATATGGACCTAGCGAGCGGTCAGCTGCTGGCCATTAAAACCCGGCATTAATGTGGAGAAACCGTTGGTTACCGTGGTGAAATGGACATTAAGCACCGCAATAGATGCAACCAAAATAAAATCTTCAGCCATTGATAATGGACTGGTATCCTTTTGGAACAAAAGATACCAGTCCATGGCCCGCCCCCCGGGAGACAGCGAAGGGACAAAGCCGAACTAAATTTCACATTGTTAAGCAGCCAGCACCGGAAATACCGATACAAACACCTCACTCAGCCGTAAACCTGCTCACTTAAAAGACACTTTTTAGCGAGGGCCTAACAACCATGTAATCTCTTCTTTTAATACCTCAAAATCCTTGTTTTCTATTTCATTTTTGTATTCCTTTTTAAGTTGCCATCTGACACGAATGATCTAACTCCTTTAATTTATAAAGCGCTTATTTTTATATTTTTTCATAATTAATACCCAATCACCTCCACCTTACTCTTCCCGCTCTGCTGTTTACTCACCTTAATCTGTACCGGAATTCTTTCCGTCATTTCCTGCACGTGTGAGATGACGCCTACTTTGCGACCCTGATTGTGCAGCCTTTCCAAAGCATCCATGGCGATATTGAGTGTGGTTGGGTCTAACGAACCAAAACCTTCGTCAATAAATAAAGATTCCACTTTCATGCGGCTGGATGATAAAGAGGCGAGGCCCAGGGCTAAGGCAAGTGATACCAGGAATGATTCGCCACCCGAAAGGGAATAAACGGTACGCACTTCATCGCCCATGTCCTGATCTACCACCTGGAGGCCAAGTGATGACGGGATGCGCTCAATTTTGTATCGGCTGGTGAGTGCCTGAAGGTGGATGTTGGCATAACCCAGCAAGACATCAAGGGTGTATTCCTGTGCAATCTGGCGGAATTTTTTACCATCAGCAGAACCGATGATTTCGTTGAGTTTGCTCCAGTTTTCTGTAATGGCGGCTTGTGTTGTTATATTTTTCAGCAGGTCGCCTATCCTGTTTTTATTGGCTTCGTCTTGTTGCAGGCGGAAGCTGTTTTCTCCTTTTTTATGTTTCTTTTCTTCTGCCTCTGATTTTGCAAGGGTATTAAGGGCACTGAGTTCCTCAAGCGGACGTTCAGATGCACCATTTTGTTTATGGTTGTCGAAGGCCTGTTTTCGTTCTGACAGGATACTGCTGGCTTTGGTCACTTCTTCTTCAATCGTTTGCAGCGCAACCCGTTCTGTGTTAATCCAATCGTTACTCAATGTCAATAAGTCGTGGAGTGCATCAATATTTAGCGTTTGATTGTTTTTTTGGTTGTAATCGTTAAGCCAATCCTGTATTTTTTGCACTGTTTTTTGGGCTTCGGCATCCAAAGTTGCTAATGTGGCGGCTAATTCTTCTTTTTGGGTTTGGGCTTTTGTGCTATCAATATTAAGTTGTTGCCTGGTTTCTTTAAGTTGTTCGAGCTGTTGCTGGGCTTGGGTTTGGGACTGTTTTAGTCTGCTTTCAGCTTCTTCAGCAGATTGTCCTCCAAATAGGGCATTGCGTTGCCGGGTTAGGTCCAGATGGATGTTATGTTGTACCAGGTGGGCTTCCGTTTTTTTACTGGCTTCTGCTGCAAGGCTCTTCGACTGGTTTCCGAGTTCATTTAGTGTGGCTTCGAGTGCTGCTTTTTGGCGGGTATATTGCTCCAGTTTTTCGGTGTTTTCTTTCCAGTTGCGGGCAAATGCGTCAATCCGTTCTACGAAAACTACAGGGTTGGCTTTCCAGTTTCCCATCCAGTCTGAAGCGGTAAAATAGGGCGAGAGGAGCTGTTCTACGCCATTAAGATCGGTGCTTGCCTGGTCCCGTTCTCTGGTGTTGCTGCTTTGCTGTTCGCGATAGACAGATAGCTTGCTCTGAATGTCTTTTATTTGGCTGGCAAGGTGATCTGTATTTTCTTTTAGCTGGTCTATCTGAACTTTGACTGTTTCCAGCTGTTGCTTTTTGTCGGTATGAACCTGTATTTGCCCCTGCAAATTGGCTTGTTTTGTTTTGAGGGATTGTAATTTATCTTCAATCCAGTCTGCTTTTTTTGCATCGGCTATGGCCTGGCTTTCCCGGGCACTATCGAATTGTTCCCAGGCTTGCTTTTTGGTTGCTAATGCCGATTGCTTTGCTTTAATATCTTCGCCCCGGCGTTGGGTAGTTTGTTGTAGCGTGTTGCTTTCTTGTTGCAAGGCATTGTGCTGGCTATAGCAGTCACGATAGCTTTGTTCTTTTTCCTGATAGGATTTTTCCAGTTGTGCCAATACATTTTCCAATTGCGGATTATGTACCACATACGGATGACTGGTGCTGCCACATACAGGACAGGGCTCATCGTTTACCAAAGCTTCCCTAAGTGTTTCTACATTTTCGGCCGAAGCCATACGGGCTTGCCGCAGGAGTTGGTAAGCAGTATCTTTTTGCGCCTTTTCGACAGGCAGTTGCTGGGTTAGTTTTTGTACTGTTTCCTGTTTGGTTTCATAATCAGCCAGATCCTGAAGCTGTTTCTGGTTTAAGGCTTCCAGCTCCGTTAACGCATTATAAAGCAGTTGCCAATGCCCCTGTGCTTTTATCGTGTCTTCTACCTGACGGTCTGTTTCGGTTTTGTGGAGGTTTAAGGTTTCGATTTGCGTTAATAGCAACTCTTTGGCTTGCGTATCGTAACTTTTCTTTAGGTTTTCTAAATTTTGTTGCTGCTGCTTCCAATTGTCCTCAATGCTTGTCTTTTGGGCTTCGTCTGTCTTGATTTTGGCCTGTAACTGAGCCAGGTTTGTAGCAGAGGTTTGCAA
Source organism: Pedobacter alluvionis (assembly GCF_003664035.1). Classification (GTDB taxonomy): domain Bacteria; phylum Bacteroidota; class Bacteroidia; order Sphingobacteriales; family Sphingobacteriaceae; genus Pedobacter; species Pedobacter alluvionis. Next base: position 302,991 of record NZ_RCCK01000010.1, on the reverse strand, counting down.
GGTTTCCAAAAGCTTTTGGGCATCCTTCAGTTTGGACAGGATGAGCTCTTTATTTTCGGCAACCGGGCTACGATCTGTGTTTTCTGTCTTCCAGTCGGTGATGCTTTTTATTTGAGTAATAAGGTTGGCGAATTCTTCTTGTTTAACGGTTAGTACGGTATGGTGTTTATTGTTTGCTTCAGCAGCATTTTCAGCTTCTTCTTTGAGTTTTTCTACCTGTTCTTTTTTCTCTGCCAGCAAGGTATCCAGTTTCCTGGCCTGTTCCAGTAAGGGCAGGGCATCGGCAAGGGCTTTGTTTTTTTCTGAAAGATGGTTTTCAGCCAGCCCGAGCTGTGTATCAAGGCTTTCTTTTTGCGCTTGCAGGTTGGCGATGGTTCCCTTTAGCGCTGTAAATGCTGTTGTTTTTTCAGTATGCTGCTGTTGCGCATGTTTAAGGGCATCTGCCCAGCTTCTGGTTTGTTGTGCCTGCTCAACTGTTTGTAGTTTTTGCCTGCGTGGCAGGGCTAATGTTTTAGCTTCGGTGGCCAGCCGTAATGCTATTTGTGCTTCATCATGGTTGCTTTGCAGTTTGGCAAGCTGCTCGTGCCAGCTGATTTCTGCGGTTAGTTTTTCGATCTCGTTTTCCAGGCTTTTAATCTGGCTTTCTAAAATCTCCTGATCGTTTGACAAGGCTTGTAGTTCTTCTTCGGTAAGGGTAATGATTCCTTCCTTACGAAGATTAAGGTCACGTAGCAGCAGTTCTTCTGCTTTGTATTTTTCGAAAATCTTTTTAGAAATTTCAGAATAGATGTGTGTTCCGGTAAGCTTTTCGAGCAATGAGGATTTTTCATCCCTGTTGGCTTTCATAAAGGCGGTGAAATCGCCTTGTGCCAATAATACCGACCGGGTAAATTGTTCAAAATTCAGGCCGACAAGGCGTGTTATTTCGTTTAGGGTTTCTGGCTTTCTGCCTGGAATGTCGATATTGGAAGTGATGTTTTTTAGCGTAACCGAATCAGCCTGCATACTGCCTTCTGCTTTGTTTCTGGCCCGGCGTACACTCCAGGTGGCACGGTAGTATTGTCCGTCTATTCCTTTGAAATCGACTTCGGCAAATCCATCAGCCGTTCCATCGCGCAGGATACTGCGTACGTCTCCCTGACTGAGCGTGCTGCCTTGCACATCCTTGATTTCTATTCCGGTTTCTCTTGCCTGCAGGTACCTGGGCGTTTTGCCATATAGGGCAAGGCAAAGGGCATCTAATATGGTCGATTTTCCTGCGCCGGTAGCTCCGGTAATGGCAAATATTCCTGCCGAGCATAGCGGTTCAGCCGTAAAGTCTATTTCCGTGTTGCCTTCCAGTGAAGCAAGATTTTTGATGCGTATGGCTAGTATCTTCATTTTATTCGGCTGTTTGGTTTACTTCCTGCGCTACTTGCTGGAAAAGCTGCAGGATTTCGGTTGGTACTTCGCTATTGTATCTGGATTGGTATACTTTGCCAAATACATCAATGGGTTGCAGTTCGTTTAGTTTTTCAGGTGTGATAAACTCAGGTGCCTCTTGTGAAGAAGCGGCATATTTCACATCAATTTTGGCAAGCCTGACATTTTTGCCCACCAGTGCAGTTTCTACTTTATGCCGCAAGGCGGGCTCGGGCCCATCCAGCAATATCCGTACTTCCAGATAAGGGGTTGTTTTTGAAGCTGAATCCTTCTCCGGTAATTGCGCTAACAGGGCTATAACCTCATGCAGCGGCTGATGGCTTAGCGGAATTCTTTGAAGGGGTATAAATAATGGGATTTCTACAGCTTCGAGGTTGTTGATTTCCTGATCGAGATCAAAAACGATGACCTGATGTTTGTAATTGATTTCTGAAAAGGACATGGGCAATGGACTGCCTGAATAACGGACATGTTCTTTTCCGCCAATGCGTTGTGCTTTATGAATGTGGCCTAGTGCGACGTATTTGATGTCGGGATGAAAAGCAGTGGCGGGAATACATTCTACGCCTCCCATGATGAGCCTTTCGGTTTTATCCAGTTCTGTTATTTCGGCGTGATGGGTATGCAGGTGCCCCATGGCGATGATGACCTGCCCGTTTTGCTTTTTCTGCTGTGCATGAGCGAATGCTTCTTTATATAATTCGGTTACCCCTTCGGTATAAGGATTTGCGCAATCAGCTATCGTTGGATAATCGCCCATACGCAGGAAAGGTATGGCAAGGCAGTATATTCTGATATTTCCGGAAGCATCGTATATCGGTACGAGCAATTTTTCATAATCAATGTTGCCTTCTGCATCTTTTTCAACCAGTCCAATAATATGAACATTGGACGATTGCAGCAGTGGCTTTGGCGCTTCCAGCCGTGATGCGGAATCGTGATTGCCGGCAGTAATGATAATTTGCAAACCCGGATTTGCAGTTGTGGCCTGGTTTAAGAACGTATAAAACATTCTGATGGATTGGGCCGATGGATTGGATATATCGAAAACATCGCCGCTGATCAGCAGGACATCAATTTGTTTTGTTTGTAACAGTTGTACCAGCCAGTTTAGAAACTGTTGGTGTTCGTCGCTACGGTCGTATTCATGAAATAGCTGGCCTATGTGCCAGTCTGCAGTATGTAATATTTTCATAATTGCTTGTCGGCTTCAAAATAGCATGCGCCTGAAAGAAAATAATCCTGAGCCTCAAGATGAAAAGTAATGCAGCACTAGTAGTCTCTATCTTGAAATAAAGAGACTGATCAGATTTGCTTTTACAGTATACCTTGTGGGGGAATTTATATTCGGTTCGAGCCTGTTAATTTAGCAAATTAACAAATAAAAATTATTAAGCTGGTTTTATTTGTTGTCATTTAATTTTTCTTTTATCCATATTAACGGATGTTCTAAAAAAGATCGTTTAAATTCCGAAAGTAGGTTAAAAAACCGTTCTGCTGTTACGGGAAACCGTATTGATAAATTATTTCGACCGCAATAGAACATTACGGGTTCTCTCGACATAATGATTTAATGTCAATTTAATCTTTAAGTAAGAATGAGCGCTTCTCTAAGTCGTGAAGCCTCTTAATTATTTTATCAGCAATCGATCTGTTACCATCCTCTTTACGCCCTTCCTCAATTGATTTAATCATGATTTCTGTTTTTATGTACTGACTTTACACAGCTGGTATTTATCTACCCCAAGAGCTTACTTCTCTCAATCCTTTCTTTAGCTTCAATTAAAATGCTGTGTATTTTTTGTTCTAATTGTCTTTTAGGAGGCAGTTCTTTCGAATTCTTTGTTAGCAATCTTCTTCCTTAATTCCCGAATCCCCAGACTTTGTGAGACTACAGAATTAGCATAGAACAGTTTAGCATCTGTATTTTTAAGTGGCAACAGGATTAAACAATCCTTGATTAGAAACCTGAATGTTTTTTTACTTCCATAGTTTTGAGTGAAGCCGAGCAATAAAGATAAAGGATTTGACTAAAAATTATTAAATAATGAGATATTTTTAGTGCACATTGAAGATGGTATTCAGATTACAGCTTTTTGAAAAATAATATATTGACAATCTATTCAAATCAAAATTAGAATGGTGGGAAAATGTAGATTTTCTTTCAAGTGTGACAGATGTAAATCCGAAAATTTCATGGCTATTTGGCATGTATATGATTAAATCTTATATCTTTATGTAAAAAAAGATAAGAAATCCACAGCCATCCAATCTCTAAAGCTTTTAATTTAAAAACATGAGCCAGTACGCAGATAAGTCAACAGAGCATAAGAGCGCTTCAATAGCCAGCCAGGTTTCCCAGCCGCGCAAAAGCGAAGCAGTGCATCAATTTGTCGATAACCGGCAGAAAACCATAGCGCAAGTTCAATTGCAGAATATGATTAACAATAGCCCCCGTACGCGGCAATTAAAAGCTTGCCATACTATGGTCGATAATCGCCCCCAGGTAAAGCAGGAAACCACATTACAACGATTTATGTTACCCCCAACTAATGAACCTAAAACGTTAACACCCGTACAAAAATTTGTTTTGCCCCAGCCAATTCAGAAAAGAGCAAACAATACCAGCTTGCCCGATAACCTTAAAACCGGTATAGAAAACCTTTCACATTTTAGCATGGATGACGTAAAAGTTCACTATAACTCCGCGAAACCCGCACAATTACAAGCACATGCCTATGCGCAGGGAACGGAGATTCATCTGGCGAGCGGACAAGAAAGACATTTGCCGCATGAGGCTTGGCATATTGTACAACAAAAACAAGGTAGAGTAAAACCTACTTTGCAGATGAAGGGAAGAGTGAATGTGAATGATGATGCAAGCTTGGAGAAAGAAGCGGATGTGATGGGGGCAATAGCATTGCAGACTAAAGCAAAAGAGAATAGCTTAAAATCTCAAAATAAAAACTTTTCTGCAGATCAAAAGTCTCTCCGTAACAATTCCAGCAAACCCAATCAATTCAAATCTCTTATCATACAAAAAGCTAAAAAGCCAAAGGCAAAGGCTAAGAAAGCTCATGTCCATAAGAATGATTTAAAAAAACAAACAATGACGGTAAGAAATAAAAAAGATAGTTATACCTCTGGATTGATAAATGGTTTAACTCAGGCAACTGGAGTTGAGAGTGGGCCAAGAGCGGAAGCACAAAAGGTAAAGAATTTTTTAGGAGGTAGCTGGATTGGAGGACACATGGTTAATGATCAATTGGGGGGCAGTGGAAGTTTCAAAAATATTGTCCCGATTACTTCTGCAATGAATGGGCTACATAAATCTGTTGAGAATAAAGCAAACAATCTACTAAGTGTGGGTAAGGGTACCCAAATTGAATACAAAATGAAAATCCTTAAAAGAGCAACAGTAAAATACGCGGCAAAAACCGTTAAAAACCTTCCAATAAAATTTGAACAAACCCTTGATGCTCAACCTGTAGGTTCACCTATGGAGAGAATAGAGAAGAAAATACTGCCGGAAGATCCAGGAAATGGTATAATACAACCTTAAAACTTCATAACAAAACCTAGCAGAAATCTATATGAAAGTTGTTATGCGCTGGTAGTTTTGCCATTAGCTAGTTATGAAATAACCGGTGATAATATTTTAGAGCACGTGCGATTTGTGAGAGACATTGGCAATATATTAAAGAAAAAAATATGACGAAGTTGGGTCGCTAAAGTCTCAACAGAGCCTTGTTGTTTTACCAACCGATAAAGTAGAGGTTGCGATTGAAGAAGAAGACATACGATATCATGTAAAGCCTTCTGCCTGGAAAACCGACCTTATTTAAATCCTTAGATACTTGATCTCACTTTAAGTTGTATCTCCTTAAAGCCAGCTTTGTTGTTTCGATGCCCCGGATACTAACCCAACAATGCAGCAGATATATACAGCTAAACAAAATATTTGTGGCATTTTTTTATGATAAAAATGTGCCAAGATTCTACTAAAAAAATTTGAACGGTTTTACAAGATTTTAGAGAGTTGCAATTTGATTAATATACCATAAGTCACCATATTATAGTTTATTAATAGCTCGTTTTGCTCTTCGGAGGCTTAATTGGGAATTCGATGGATTCGAACCCTGGCTCTCTTAAGAACAAAAATAAGGCATTGAAAATCAATAAATTAACATAATTATGTATACATAAAAAAACCGAACTTTTAGGGTTCGGTTTTTTCAGTGGTGGCTACTTTACAAATCTCGAACTATTTCCTGTCTGATTTGCGTTTAATAGCAGATTTAGACTTATAATTGTTTTGGTATACTATTGAGTTAACTTCATCGTCGGGCATCGTAACTCTTATCGTTCACCGTTAATAGTCGAATTCTGCTTTATGTTTTTTGATAAAATCAGCAAGCTTTACAGGCTGCTTTCCGATAATCTCCGGAAGGTTATCGAAGGTGTCGTCTGCACCAGGGATTGTTCCTGCTGCATATCGTTTCCAGTGATCGTATACACAACCCATGTAGGCCATTTCTGCACCGGCGTTTATCATATTTTGTAAAAACACATCGGGAGAAAGTGGCTCATAGCGAAATGGTTTGCCAACAATGCTGGTCATTAAAACGGCCATTTCATTAAATGTTACAGCATCATAGCCTAAACGATAGATTTTACCTGCGTGGATTTCTGGATGTGATAAAGCTACAGCGGCTACCTGTGCAACATCTTCAACATCCACCCAACTCAGGCGGGCGCCTTCAACATACGCATGTATTATACCATTTTCGATTGCTTTGTTACCGCCATAACTTAATATGTTTTGCATGAAAGTTTCTGGGCGTAAATGGGTATAAGAGAATCCAGCCCATTCAATATATCTTTCGATCAATTGATGCCAGGCCCAATGGGCAACGGTAGTATCGTCACGGCCACAAGCACCTAAGTGAACTACGTGTTGAACACCTGCTCTTTTTGCGCCGTCTAATATTGCTTTACTTTGTCTTAGCATATCAACGGTGTATCCGGTAACAATTAGTATGCGATCAATGCCTTTTAATGCTGGTAAGTGTGTGCTTTCATCATCGAAATCAAGTATCACGGTTGCTATTCCTTTTTCAGTAAAAGGAGCGGCTTTTTCAGGTGAGCGCACTGCCGCGACAATTTCTATATCGGTATTGGATAACAGGAAATCTATAGTCTTACTGCCGACCTGCCCGGTCGCTCCGGTGATTAGTATTTTGGGAACTTTTGTATTTGACATAGTACAAAATTACCAGTTACCGAACTTACCGCACTTGATCTAAATCAGAAAATACAATTGATCCAGGTCAAGCCACTACTTACGCTGTGCAATATTTTTCTTGATGCGGCTAAGAGTTTCAGGCGCAAGGCCGAGGTAAGAAGCGATGAGGTTTTGAGGTACCCTTTTAACCAGTGCCGGGTTGCTTTCTACAAGATTGATGTATTTTTCTTCCGCGGTATGTGTGTTGGAACTAATTAGTCTGCGCTCTTTAGTAAAAAGGCTATTTTGAAAAAGAATACGAAAGTACCGATCCATCTTGGGAACTTTCAAGGTCATCTCTTCAAAAGCCTGCTGTGTGATCATTAAAAGTTCAGTATCTTCCAACGCATCGATATTAATAATAGCCTTTTCACCTGTAAAAAAACTATACATGTCCGAAGTCCACCAACCTTCCCAAGCAAACATATTCATATGTTCTTCGCCTTTGTCATCTACATTATACGACCGTAGCAACCCTTTTCCTACAAAGCATAAGTATTTGCAAACGTCTCCTGCCTGAAGCAGGTATTGCCTTTTTCTTAGTTTTTTAGGGATAAAAAATATTTTGATAATTTCCTTTTCCTCTTCGGTTAGTAAAATTTTTTCCAAAAGATGTGAAAACAAAACTTCAAACATTCGCAATATATTTTGACTATGAAAATTCCGATTGAGATATTCAAATGTAATCTTTATTACTCAACGATCAGATTGAATGTTCCAATAGATGACGATGCGATTAACTTATATTATAGTTATATAGCATGAAGATAGGCCAAATTTATTCTTAAATTTCGTAGAATCAACGAAATGCTTCTACAAAGAAAACCCACCTATAAAATAGCTGGGTTTTCTTCAGTAATACCGAAATTTTGTGGAGCCGAAGGGAGTCGAACCCTTGTCCAGTTGTGAGATAAATTATACCTTCTACATGCTTATTTTTCAATTGATTTTCGGAAAATAAACGGGCTGAAAACCGACCTTATTTAAATCCTTAGATACTTGATCTCACTTTAAGTCGTATCTCCTTAAAGCCAGCTTTGTTGTTTCGATGCCCCGGATTCTAACCCAACAATGCAGCAGTTAGAGGGACAAAAGCTAGTTAGTTCTAAACTAAGCAGCTAAGGCGTAAGTATTTTCGCCAACTAAAATGTGATCGTTCACTTTAAGTGCTCTCCGAACAACGCACTGCATGCTAACATAACTTTCGCCACCCCGTCAAATCCAAGAACGGCCCCAGAGAAAGTTCCTGGTAAAAAAATACCAGACCACAAATATACAAAAAACTGCGTTAAATAACAATTCACTTTATCTATTGTAGAAAACGTAAAAAGAAATCTCATTCATCCACTCAGGAAAGAACCTGTAGAAAACTTACGGCGACCACCCTCTTTTTGTCTTTAAATTCCGGGCGTTGGTCGATTAGCTTCCCAGGCTGGTATAATGCTGCGATTTGCGCTGAAACGTTTCCGGTGCTTGCACGTCTTACTATCAAAACAACAATAAAAACAGTATAAAAATTAAAACTCAAAGCATATGAAAACTTTATTCAAAACCTTATTCGCATCATCTTTAGCATTGGTATTATCTACTTCAGCAGTATTATCAGCACATGCAAATGAAACCATCAAACCTGTTCATGCTTCAAAAGCATTGAGCTTCAAACGCATCAAAGTGAAAGGAAATGTAGAGCTGACCATTATACAGGGAAAACGTACCGGCATCAGCTATGCAGATGAAAATACCGGCAAAGTTAAGGTTATGCAGAGCGGAGATGGCTTAGAGATTACCTCTTTGGATAACAGCACCGCGAAACTTACCATTTATGTAAATGAGATTTACCGCATCCATGCAATGGATAATGCGAAAGTAAAAACACAGGGTAAAATCAATACACAATACCTGCAGGTTTTTCTAAGCGGAAATGCATCACTGGATTTAAACTCACAAACTGAAGGATTGTATACGGTGATTGAAGACCACGCTGATTTAACCTTAAGCGGTTCAACCGGCGACCACATGCTGGTAATGGGCAAAGGACAAAAGCTGGTGATGGACAAATTTGTTGCAGCCAATACAAAAACCAGCTTAAACACTGAAAATGCATTAGCCTCCCTTAGCAAATAAAAAAAGAATTATATTTTGGTTCAGGCGGTCTGTTTACAGGCCGCCTTTTTTTGTTCGTTTCGAAAGCCAAACATTTGATTCAACGTATCTTCAAAGTTACATACTGACTTATGTATTGAAAATCACCTAAAACACTAATTATCAAAACCAAATAACTCCCTAATCAAAATAAATATCCTCGTAATTGATGATGTTAAACATTTCTACTAGGAAACTAAACAATTTAAGCAACCCTTTATAAATACATCAATTATCTTTAAGAAACTGTTTTAATTCTGAATATCAAAGACAGCGGGTCTGAAATAACTTAAATAACCAAATATTATGAAATTCAAATTTATTATAATTGCTTTAGGAGTAAGCCTTAGCTATGGCATATGCCAGGCTCAAAACAATCCGGAGCCAATTAAAGAAGACTTTAAACCTGCTGCAACCAATCAGCCAGGCCAACAATTCCCCCAGGTTAATTCACAAGGCTACGCCCGGTTCCGCATCAAAGCACCTCAGTCAGACAGTATCAGGGTAAGCCTTGGTCTTGGAGGGCAGGGAGGAACCAGGCTTACTAAAACTGCTGACGGATTTTTTACCGGTACCACTTCGGGTGCAATGGATGAGGGTTTCCACTATTATCATCTGACAATTGATGGCGGAATATTTAATGATCCCGGCGCTATGAACTATTTTGGCTCATCCCGATGGGAAAGTGGAATTGAAATCCCTGCAAAGGATGAAGATTTCTACGCAAATAAAAATGTAGCCCATGGAAATGTGCAGCAAATACTTTTTCCTTCAAAGAGTACAAATTCCTCACGCAGGGCATACGTTTACACTCCTCCAGGCTACGGCAAAGATAAACGACGTTTTCCGGTGTTGTATTTACAGCATGGATGGGGCGAAGATGAAACCGCCTGGAGTAATCAGGGACGTGCGAACCTGATTATGGATAACCTGATTGCGGAAGGAAAAACTAAGCCATTTATCATCGTGATGACCTACGGAATGACCAATGAAACCAAATGGGGACGCATGAAAGACTTTAAAATCGATGGCTTTCAAACCTTATTAACCGAGGAACTTATCCCCTATATAGACGCAAACTTTTCAACTATGACAACCGCAAACGGTCGCGCCATGGCAGGACTATCGATGGGTGGTATGGAGACGCATACCATTACACTAAACAAACCGGAACTTTTTGACTATTATGCGCTGCTTAGTGGCGGGACATACAACCCTTCTGAGCTTAAAGACAAAGCAAAACCGCGATTAATTTTTATTAGCTGTGGCAGCAAAGAACGTCCTGAAGGCGTAAAAAATGCTGTTTCGGCATTAAAAGAAGCGGGTTATAATGCCGTTTCTTATGTTTCGGAAAATACCGGCCACGAATTTCAGACCTGGCGCCGGAGCCTGCGCGAGCTTGCGCCGCTATTATTTAAATAGATTAGTCGGCCGACCAGATTATTGGCCTGTGCGATATGTAATTCCCCTCTTTCAGAGGGGTGTCCGTAGGACGGGGTGTTCTTATTAGTCCTAGCCGGACAGGCTTCTTTCTTTTTGGTGTCAAAAAGAAACAAAAAACACCGGCTGAAAATTTTTCTTTCGAAGCTAGTAGGTTGGCTTAGGCAGTGCAGCCCGAAAAATTTGTTAGGCCGGATTTACGTAGAACGGGGATACTGTGCTATGGCCTAGTTGGATGGAAATGCAAGGGTAGTTAAACTGCTGATTAATAATAATTACGAAATAAAATCATTGATAGCGTGGTCGATTACTTTATTAATGCGTTGAAATGGTCTTCAACTACGCTCAGACTGACATACGAATAAATTTTATTTGGTCTTAACAGGCGCTAATTATCAAACATGAAAGCTAAAAATATTATTTTCTTATTTGCCGGCTGTTTATTTAGCCAGGTTTGTTTAGCTCAGACTGAACTGAAGTCTGATTTAAAAGCATTCAGACCGGCTGAAAGTAATCAGCCAGGCAAATTATTCCCCCAGGTAAACGATGAAGGCAAAGTGAGGGTAAGCTTATATGCACCTCAGGCGGCTAAAGTTCAGTTGGATCTGGGTGGAAAAAAATATGAGATGACAAAAAACGAGGAAGGCCTCTGGACAGGTGAATCCGCACCGCAGGACGAAGGTTTCCATTATTACCAGCTCAACGTGGATGGTGCCTCAATTCCGGATCCTAACAGTCGTTATTTCTACGGCGCAGGGAGGCTGGGCAGCGGTATTGAAGTTCCGGCTTATGATGAAGCGTTTTATGCTTTGCAAAAGGTGCCGCATGGTATGGTTAGTGAAAATATTTACTATTCTAATTTAACTCAAACCTGGAGAAGGTGTTTCATCTATACACCGGCAAGTTATTACGAGAATAAAAATTCCCGTTTCCCTGTGCTGTACCTTCAACACGGAAGCTTTGAGGATGAAACGGGATGGGTTAATCAGGGAAAAGCAAATTTAATCCTTGATAATTTAATTGCACAAAATAAGGCAAAGCCGATGATCATCGTTACGGATAATGGTTACGCGCTTAAACCAGAAGCAACGGAGGCACCGGAAAAAGGACAGGGCATTTCAATTTTTGAAGATGTACTGATTAAAGAAGTGATTCCAATGATCGATAAACGCTTCCGCACCCTGGCTGACCGGGAACACAAGGCTATTGCCGGGCTTTCAATGGGTGCAAATCAAACGATGCGCATCGTGATGAAGAATCCGGATAAGTTCGCTTACTATGGTGGTTTCAGTGGTACCTCAAATTATCCCAACACAGATGTAATCGATCCGGATGTATTTATGGAGGGAAAGTTTAAAAGTGGAACTGAGTTGAACAAGAAGCTTAAGTTATTGTGGCTGGGACTCGGCACCAAAGAGCCAGCTCCCTTTCCTAAATCCGTTGGCGCATTCAGGGCGATGTTAGACAAACAAGGAGTCAGGTACACTTATTATGAATCTCCAAAAACAGCACATGAATGGCTTACCTGGAGACGCAGCCTGCAAAATTTTGCGCCCTTGTTATTTAGGTAGACGAATATTGAACATACTATCAATCCTGCGTTTTCAGAAGCATAGGAACTAATAGAGGCTATCTCATAAATCAATTTATTTTGAATCTTATCATGTTGAGCTTAGCCTGTACTGAGCTTGGCGAAGTATCGAACACCCAAAAAAGGCTTTTTTACAAGTCCTTCAACAGGCTACCATAGACCGAATCCATTAGCACGGTCGTCATCTCGACCGGAGCAAAGCGAAGTGGAGAGATCTATTTAGTTAGATTTCTCGACTGCGTTGCACTCCGCTCGAAATGACGGTAACTAGGGGGATTTTTACGCGTAGATTAATACAGTCATTTATATTGATTTTTATAAATAAATTACCCCTCAGGATGACATTACTTATTATGAGACAGCCTTATTAATTTTTCTTAAATTATTTCGAATAACTATCTTAACATCTCATTTTCTACTGGTCCAAGGTAACTAGCAGGTAGTTTATCCCGGTAGATTATTATTTTTTCCAGCACTACTGCCGGATCAACCATCCATATTTTTACGGTATGCCTGCCAGGAACTTTAAAGAAATGTGAAGAAGTCAATGTTCTTGCATTATCCCTGACCGCGTTTGCCCAACTTGCATCAGATCCTGAGGCACTAGGTTTAGCTATGATGGTGAGGATTTGAGGGGCTGCACCATCTACAGAAATTCCGACCCTTAACCCTTCCGGGGAGAAGTTTACAGTTGGCCCAACGACCAGATCAATTTTAACCTCACCGCTTTTAGAAAAGAAAACAGGATAAGTTAAAGTCGGGGTACCAGGTTTATCCAGCGGGGCTGAGGTGACCGGAAAAATCGACATCCCTGCATCTCCCCTTCCATAACCGGGAATAGCTCCCCAGCTTATGCCATTCCTGCTTACCTTTTTACTTGCCTGAAAAGCCTCAAATGAAATCGGAGCACCTAAACTTGCAAAGGTTCCTTTTGCTTCAGCCAATTGCTTAGGTGTTGCCTTGTTGGCTTCAACTTTTATCACTACTTGCGTAGATTGATCTGATATTTGGATTTTACCCTGATGCTTTCCGCTACTGAGTTTGGCCCAGTCAATATCTACCATTACCCTATAATCATTTGTTCCGGGAACGCTTTCCTTTTTCAAACGAATCCAATTATCGGATTTTAAGTCGAAATTAATTGGAACGGATCCTTTTGCAAAAACTTCAAAATAAGACTGAAATTTATTTAAAGATTCGAATCGCGGAAGCATAGACGCCGGAGCATTAGATGGCCAGCTGGCGGATGAACCATCAACTGCTACCCCAAAGCCTGATTTTGAAGAAAGCTGGATTTCTTCTGTTTTGGGCATGATATTTTTCTTTGGATCATTCCAGCTTGTATAACCAATCCTGACCTGATCCATCATGTGATTCCACTTACCCCCTGCCATTTTAAGATTATATTCATCACTAAGCTGCTGATCTTGTTTAAAAAGATCAAGGGCAAGGTTACGCTGAAGGTTTGTGGCAGCCCTTCCCTGTTTAAAGTAAAGCCTGTTTTTTCCTACAGCAATATATAAGTCCGTCACCGTTTTCATCGCCTGGATCGGATAACGTACCAATTGATAGAACGCATCTTTATACTCCTGTGGCAGCTTGTTATTCACCTGCTCTGTCCTGTCGTACAATACGCTCCATTCCGTGGCCACGCGCTGCGCTTCACTGAAGTTTACCAGACTAAAAGTTTCCGGCCCCAGCAGCTCAGGTTTGCGCCTGGTTGTATATTTGGAGTACAAGCGCACCAAATCTGCAATTTCTTTCGCCTGGCCAGGTCCAAATTCACGTGTTGCCCAGTGCAGCAGAAAGCCTGCAAGCTTTTCACGGTTCACCGCTTTGGGGTTCCATGCCATCCGTAAAAAAAACTCTATCGGAATCTCCATTGGTTTCAGATCACCAACATTTACTACCCAAATACGGTCAGCACCATAATTATACGCCAGGTTCATCTGCTCCCAAACCTTTGGCAGGGAGGTAGTATTTAGCCATTTATAATTTCTTGGCGCACCAACATAATCAAAATGATAATATATTCCTGATCCCCCGCTACGCTTGCGTTCCTGGGGTGTTGGTAAATGCCTTAAGTTACCCCAGTTATCATCAGCCCACAACAGGGTAATGTCATCAGGAACTTTCATCCCGAAATCGTAATAGTCTTTTACCTCTTTATATAAAGCCCAGAGCTGTGGAATCTTTTCTACGGGCTTTTCCATATTTTCAGAAAGGATTTTGCGCTGGTCGGTTATTATATTTTCCAGCAGTTTAACATTGGATGCCATATCACCACCTTCTACCATTGGCTCATCTCCATCTCCCCGCATCCCCATGGTTACCAGGCTTTCGTAGTTTTTATTCCTTTTGATGCCTTCCTGCCAGAAAGCATTTAAGCCCTGAGGATTTGTAGCATAATTCCAGGCGCCAACCCCGTGTTTTTTCCATTCCTGTTGTGCGCGGATCATTGGTTCATGATGGGAAGTGCCCATCACAATGCCATATTCATCTGCTAGGCGTGGATTTTCGGGATCATCCTCATTAAATGCATTACCCCACATGGCTGGCCAAAGGTAATTACCCCTCAGGCGAAGTAGCAACTCAAACATACGGGTGTACATCTTACTGTTCATCCCACCAAACTTTTCTTTGGCCCATCCCGTCATTGCCGGGGCTTCATCATTAATAAAGATGCCTCTATATTTAACTGCAGGTTCTCCTGAACTGTAACTTCCGGAAACAGCATAAGCATTTTTCCTGGTTTTTGGCGGCACATCGGCCCACCAGTACCATGGAGATACCCCTAACTGTTCAGATAATTCATAGATACCATATATTGTTCCCCTTTTGTCGCTTCCTGCAATAACCAATGCCTGATCAACGCCAGGAAATGGGTTTTTGACAGTTGATATGATAAAACTCTCCCACTTGCCTGAAATGGTGGATTTACTCAGCTTTCCTGTATTGATGAGCTGATCGATCAGTTTGTTTTTACCCAGGGTTCCGATCAGAATAACATCTTTCTCCGAAGGCTTAACGCTTTTCAATTCAGGCTTTACGCCCGAAACGCTGAAAAAGTCATGACTTAAATCGCCGATTGCCCTTATAACGCCCTTATAATCATCCGCATCATAAAAAATATTCGCTGTCCTTCCTTTTTCTATTAGTGCAACATCTTCTTTATTACTTCTGGTATCATGAATAAATTGTTTTTCCAAACCCAAACTTGTCTGCGCTTTAGTGTAATCAACCCAAAAAGTGAAAAGGATAAGGAGCGAAAAGAAAATCTGGCTTTTTTTAAAAGAATTAGCTTGCATTAGGTAATAATTTAGGTTTTGAGTTAGCTATTTGTTTGAGCGAATTATAGATATGGAAACTGCATCAGCTATTGGTTTTTTTTATTTCCGGATAGTGCAAACCTGTAGGTTAGAATGCCTGAATGAAAAGATGAGCTAAGAACAGGAATCAAATTACGATGATTTCATTTACCCAAAAATCTTTTGGCTGCCAGAAAAGCCAGGCTATTTTATAAAAAAGAATGAGCGGAATCAATTGACGCCGCCCATCTAACTAAACCAAAATATTTTTTAATAACCAGGATTCTGGTAAGCCTTTTTTTCATCTGCACTCATCTGCATGCCATCTATTTGTGTCTGAGGTATAGGACGTAGATATAATGCTGGTGTGATGGTACGGGTTACTGTCTGTGGCGTGTGTTCGCCATAGTTGACTCCGGCAATAGTATAGGTAGAAGAAAGCTCAGCCCATTTTTGGGTACGGATCAGGTCATACCTGCGGTAACCTTCAGCATAATATTCTCTTGAGCGTTCTGCCAAAATATAATTAATATCTATGGTAGCCGGAGTAGCCGCAACCATCGCTGCACTGTTATCCTGAACTTTAACAACGTTTCCATTATTATCAAAACGCCATTTACCAGCTCTTGCACGAATTACATTAATTAACTCGCGTGCACTTTTACCAGCTTTAGTTGTTGCTCCTTTTACGGCTGCTTCTGCTGCAACGAAGTAAAGCTCAGAAAATTTAGCTACCGGGAACGGGCGTGTGCTACCCGCATTTGGCTGTCCAAGTCCTGTACCATTGTCAGTGCGGTAAGGGCCCAGTTTCCAAAGTCCGGGATAAACGATTCTGCTGATTCCTCCCGGAGCCACCACATAATCAGCTCTTCCAGGTAGAATACCTGCTCCTATACCACTGATTCCAGCGTCCGTTGGGTAAGCAATTGCAGGGTCATCTGTATTTAAAAAGGTCAATACTGCATCTCCGGGAACTACAGATAGCCCGTTTGCATTCACCAATGATGCCGGCGCACTTGATGGTGGATTGTAGCCTTTAGGCCAGTTACCTCTGTAAACCGTGGTGAAAGTACCGTCATATCTCGAATCCAATGTTTTATCAGCGAAGGTATTTTTTAATACTTCAACTGTTGGCGCCATACGGTTCCACGGACGACCTAAATGCTGCTCGGCTTCTCGCTGAACGGAACTGATGCCTCCACTACGGATATTCGTATAGTTCCAGGTCATCATCCAACCGGCGAAATTATCAGGTGCACCACCACTTCCATTTGTCAAACTTCCACCATTAAATTTCTCGCTTGTCTGCGTATGATCAGCGTATAAAAGCGTTTCTTTATTACGGTCATTCACCGCCCAATTCACATCATAATAGGTATCCATTAGTCCAAATGCACCTGGGTTTTCAATTGCATTAGTAGCAACATCGTAAGCCTGCTGGAAATACCAGTTCGCATCGTGCCCATCCGGATCAGTTCTTGCAGACGCCGGATAAGTTGGAATATTGTTAGGGTTTTGTAACCACCAGCCATACGTTAAATAGGCTTTTGATAAAAATAGCTGCGCAACTACTTTGGTTACTCCGCCAGTAACTCTTCCTGTTGCAGGCAGGTCGGCAATTGCTTTAATAAGATCCGGAAAAACTGCCTTTGTATAAACCACAGGCACTGTATTTCTTACAGAAGTTCTTGATGGATTGGTATTGAATTTCAATTCCCCGGCGCCTAAATCAAGCGGAACACCGCCGAAAGTCTGCACTAAAAGAAAATAATCAAAAGCACGGAAAAATCTGGCTTCAGCCACTAACGAATTTGAAACACCGGCAGCAGCAGCATTTTCGATGATGCCACTGGCATTGTTAATGTTTGGAAATGCCTCGCTCCACAATACACTGCTCGGATAACTGGTCGATAAAATAGATCCTACTCCAGAGCAGTCCATGTCTTTGAAGTTTCCATCAGCGTCTTTGCCCCAGGTGGCTTCATCTGTACCGGTAATCAAAGAATTATAAAAATACGACTGACCATACATGTTTCGTAAGTGTGCATACATGCCGGTTAATGCTCCGTTTACCCCTGTCGCGGTCTTTAAATAGTCAGGTGTAAAGATGCTCCTCGGTTCTTCGTCCAGGATTTTAGAACAGCCTGAAGAGATGACCATCAGTAACCAAATACCCAGAATGGCTTTTATTTGTATATTTTTCATATTCAAATGATGTTAAAATGTTAAGTTTAGACCTGCAACATAATTTCGCGTCGAAGGTGTGTTCGTTCCAATAGTTAAGATTCGTCTCTGGTAAGAGTTTACCGCCTGGTTTTCATCTCCGAATGAATTGGTTTCCGGATCCATACCTGACTCATCATGGTAAGGTGAGAACATGACAAACGGATTTTGCACCGTTACATACATGCGGAGCTTTACATTGGAATTTTTAATTAAATCCCTGTTAAAATCATAACCAAGCGATATGGTTCTTATTTTAAGGAATGAAGCGTCAAAAAAGCCCAGTGTGCTTCCGTACTTAGGGTTATCACCGCTGGCAATACCACCTGGTTTAGGATACTTTGCTCCTGTATTTTCAGGTGTCCAGTAATCTACCTTAACATTATTTCTACGACCTGTTAACAAATTAAGGTAACCCGCCGAACTATATAATGTACTTACTAAAGTTCCTCCGCTTTTGAAAAGACCAACAACATTCAGATCAAATCCTTTGTAAGCAACCCTGGTATTGAATCCACCTGTAAATTTAGGATCAATATCAATAATTTGTCTGTCTGCAGCGCCGATAGGCCTGGTTGGCACGCCATTGGCATCATAGTCTCCGGTATATTTAACTTTGATCATACCAACATTGCCGCCTGGTTCCAACACATTTAAATATGGGTCTCCTGCCTGCCATAATCCAACTTTTTCGTAGTCATATATCGCATTAATATTATGGCCCACAAACCATGCATTTCCTTCATCACGTGTTTGTCCCGAAGCTAATGCTGTAAGTTTGTTTCTGTTTGCAGAAATATTGAATCCTAAATCCCAGGTCCAGCCACCCTGATTTTCAAGAATGACACCATTAAGGCTTAATTCCCATCCTTTATTCTGGGTTTGGCCAATATTAGCAGTGTAGCCGCCTACTCCTGCTGTGGAAGGTAATCCAAGATTAAGTAAGATATCTTTGGTTTTGGTATCATAGTATTCAAAGGTACCTGAAATGCGGTTTTTCAAAATTGAAAAATCTAGACCATAATTCCAGGTTTCAGAGTATTCCCATCCCAAACCCGGGCTTGGAAGCTGAGATAAATAATAACCGGTTGAATAGGCGTTGTTACCAAAATTATATGGACGTGGACTTAACAAACCAAGTGTTTGATATGGATTAACCGCCTGATTGGAAGTCTGACCGTAACCTACACGGATTTTTAATTTATCGATTGCCGTGATGCCTTTCATGAAAGATTCATTCATCATATTCCATCCCACAGAAACGGCCGGATAAGTATGCCATTTATATCCTGGCGCCAAACGCGAGGATCCATCCGAGCGAAGTGTTGCACTCAATAAGAACCTGTTATCATAAGAATACATAATCCTGCCCATGTAAGAAACAAGACCTGTAAGGCTATATTGTCCATTGCCGATCGTCAACTCTCCGTTAGCCTGTCCAAGATTATAAAACTGGAAGGCTTCAGAAGGAATATCTCTGGCAGTCATGGAAGAAGAATTGAATTTATTTTGTTCTGCTGAATATAAAGCAACAGCATTGAAGCTGTGTTTTCCAAAACTGCGGTCATAGGTAATTAAATTCTCAAGCGTCCAGTGATAGGTTTGTGAATTACTTACCCCTGCTGTTGAAGGCGTAGTGGCTGTGGTACTGCCCACTCCAACACCTGTGAAGTTACCATTGTTACTTTGGATAAAATCCAGACCAAGATTTGCACGGTATTTTAATCCTTCAACTCCGGGAATTTTCACCTCTCCATAAAATGAATTGTAGGTGGCAAAACCACGGGTTTCATTCAACCACTGGTCACGTAAATTTTTAACAATTCCATTGGTAAAAACATACGCTTCATCCTGCGGACTTCTGACAGTCCTTTTTAAACTTCCATCCGTATTATAAGGATTTGAAATAGGGGTATTAGCCAGGTTGCCGTAAATTCCAACCTGATTGCCCTCGCTAATATTGTAATTGTTATTTGTTGTAAATCCAAGGCGGAAAAGCTTTCCTATTTGCTGATCCAGCGAGGCTTTCATCGAATACCTCGTGTACTGCTGTGTAGGAATTAAACTCTGGTTTTTATAATAACCACCACCAAAACTATAGTTACTGGTTGCTGAACCTCCGGTTACACCCAAATCATGACTGGTCATAATAGCACTTTTGTTATAAAACAAGTCTTGCCAGTCGGTATTTACATCATTTGCTTCATCCACACCAAGGGTGGTGAATTTTCCTGATGCTTTTCTCAATGCAACTAATTCCGGTCCATCCATCATCGGGTATTTTGCAAACAAGGTTTGCAAACCTGTATAGCTGTTGTATGAAACTTTAGCGGGCGCTCCAACCTGGCCTCTGTTGGTCGTCAATAAAATTACGCCGTTGGCACCCCTTGAACCATAAATAGCAGTCGCAGAGGCATCTTTTAAGATATCAATACTTTTAATATCGTTAGGATTGATATCGCCAATAGAGCCAGGAAATGGGATTCCATCCAATACAACAAGCGGTTCGTTACTTGCCGAAAGTGAGCGCTGACCGCGGATGAGGATTTGCATGGTTGCACCTGGTTTAGTTGAGGTTTGGGAAATGTTAACCCCCGCTAACCTGCCCTGAATAGCCTGGGCAATGTTAGGAGCCGGTACTTCACGAACTTTGTCTCCCCCAATTGATGCCACAGAACCCGTTACGGCTTCTTTACGCTGGGTACCATAACCTACAACCACAACCTGGGCAAGCTCTGCTGCGCTTGGCTGAAGGGTAACATTTATCGTGCTCTGATCTTTCACCAGAATTTCTTTGCTGGTATAACCAACGTAAGAGAATACTAAAACCGGGTTTGCCCCAGTGGTGGTAATAGAAAAACTTCCATTATCCTGGGATGAGGTACTGGTATTGGTTCCTTTTAAAAGAACACCCACACCAGGCATTGCCTTACCTTGTTCGTCAACAACTTTACCTTTTACCACAGTTTGTGCCTGTGCAATAACTGCTGAAAATACCAGCGCCGTTAGCAGCATAACTTTGGGTAAGCACCTGAAAAATTTCAAGCGCGATGTTACATAAGTTTGTAAAATTTCACTTCTCATATAAAATGGTTTATAAATGGTTAAAAACGAATAGAAAAAAAACTTACAGTGTCAATTGAAAAATCAGCCAGCGAATAGTTAAATCACAAGCTATAAAAAACTGACTGTAAATTTTAAATC
Source organism: Pedobacter alluvionis (assembly GCF_003664035.1). Classification (GTDB taxonomy): domain Bacteria; phylum Bacteroidota; class Bacteroidia; order Sphingobacteriales; family Sphingobacteriaceae; genus Pedobacter; species Pedobacter alluvionis. Next base: position 282,377 of record NZ_RCCK01000010.1, on the reverse strand, counting down.
CAATTCATTATTGTTGTGATAAAGGTATTTACATTGATAAACGCCTCCTGATTTAATTGTGCATATTAGTAGTATAAATGTTCAAACCAGAATGTTCTGGTTGCGCTTATAGCACAGGAAAATCAGCCTAAAAAACATGGGAATTTAGCGACTAACAGTACGGTAAAAAACAAAAATCAGTAAGCTAAAAATTTAAAAAGCAAACATAAAAAACGCCTATAAACACCAATTAAGCGCCATTCGAATAAAAAAGCCATTATTATAAGAACAGTTATAATTCTCGAAATTTTCGCAAATAAAACCTAATAAATTGACTTATTAAGAGGGAGTAAACAGGTAAAAAAGAGCTAGAATTTCAATTTATGCAATCGGTTGAATTTTTTTATTTTATTTAACACAAGCTGTCCATATTGTAAATCCAGTTAAACAAAAAATTACGGCAATGTCTCCGATTTTACTGTTCGATTTATGGCTAAAAGAGCAGCAATTTACAATCAAAGGCAAGCTTGTCCAAGGTTTGATGCAGAAGTTTTCAGGTACACATTGATTATCTCGAATGATCAACTTCTGCTTCAAAAGGGGAAGCCGGTAAATTGGCTTTGTTGTATAAATTTGCCCGATCGGGATTATCTGCCCAGGCATAACGGATAAAGGCAGGCTTTAGAACCAAAGGGCTTGAGAGCACAACAGCATCTCCCACTATCCTGGCCTGTGCCCAATAAAAAACCTTATCCTCACCCGCAATGACAAAACCTATCAGTTTATCAGATCCTTTAATCATCAGCCCGGGCTTAGTATGTTCAAAATTTATGGTTACTTCAGATCCACTTAAATGATTTGATTTATAAATAGGTCCTGAATAAATAATCTCCTGGTCGTGGTAAGCTAAATGTGAGGCCCATAGCGCCAAACGTTCACCGACATCTTTTTTATCCAGCGGATGAATATCATTCCATTCACCGGCATCAATGGCCACAGCCATTCCTGTGTTAGGTACTGAAAGTGCCTGCAGCTGGCTCTGCCTAAACTCCGCCCAGATACTTTCTTCTGGTAAATAGCCGGCTTCCATAAAATTAGGCAACTGTGCGTAGATAAACGGCAGATCTCCCTGCTTCCATTTATTGCGCCAGTCTTTTATCAGCGCCGGCAACAATTCTGCGTATGCTTTCGGATCTCCGGTATTCGATTCACCCTGGTACCAGACAAAACCTTTTATTGCAAATTGTACAGCTGGCGAAACCATGGTATTGAATAATCCGGTTGGTTCATTCTGCGCTACTAACGGCATTTCGGCCTCACCTCGGAAAGCCTGGTTTTGCCTTGGCTGAGCATAACCTACTTCGAAAGTCCATTCGCCACGTAAGTCGATCTTTTTTTCAGGAGTTAACAAGGAATAATTTTTATCTGGCACAAAGCCGCCTTTGCCACTGCTGCTCACAACTTTAACAATCAGGATGTTTTTTCCGCTTTTCAACAGCCCGGCAGGAATAACATACCTGCGTGGAGGATATTGATAGGTAGTGTTGCCGATAAATTTACCGTTGAGGAAAACCGAATCTGCATCGATGATGCGGCCTAGATAAAGCTTAGCCTGCTGTCCGCTCATTTCTGCGGGTATTTGCAGTTCTTTTCTGAAATAAAATATCCCGTTGAAGTTCCGGAGTCCCTGATCAGCCCAGTAGCCCGGCATCCAAAATTTTCGCCAGTTGCTGGCATTAAAATCCGGATCGATCCATTTCACCGGACCCGAAAGCCCTTCATCAACTACAGGAACTGTTGTAGGCCTTTCTAAGTTCTTCTCTTTAAGCCTTTTTTGATAATTGGCCATAAATGCCGAATCCCTGAAATTATTTATTTTTTTCGTCTGTGCCGGATTCGTCAAAAATGCATCACGACTCATCCAGGCCTCAATCGGGGTACCGCCGACGCTTGAATTGATGATGCCTATTGGAATGTTATATTTTTGAAAGAGCGTTTTTGCAAAAAAATAACTTGTACCTCCGAAACTTAATATCCCTGCACCAGTGGCAGGAACCCATTTGCCCGGAGGAAGATCGATCGATTCTCCAGACAGGTTTGATTTGGTTGGAACGAAAAAGTTTCTGATCAAAGGAAAATGATCCTTTTCAATCACCTGCGGATAAGCTTCCTTTAACCGCTCCATTGGCAAGGCCATATTGGATTGCCCCGAACAAAACCACACATCTCCCAGCATAATATCATCAAGGGTAATTGTATTTTCACCCCTAACAATCATTTTATAAGGGCCACCGGCTTTCATCTTGTTCATTTTCACTGACCATGAGCCTTGTTCATCGGTGATAGCTTTATACGTTTTCCCGCTAAAACTGATGGTTATTTTTTCTTTTGCTGCCGCCCAGCCCCATATCGTTAAGGGAGTTTCGCGTTGAAGCACCATGTGGCTGGATACCAACTGTGGTAGGGTAACCTTGCCAGAAACCGAAAAACTGAAAACCAGTAGCCAGGTGAAGCAGCATAAAATTAATTTTGTTTTCATATTTTATCAATTCAAAATTATCCAACAGTACTGATCTTTTCCTTACCGTTTGAATATAATGCTGCGATTAATGTTTAAAATTACTTTTATTCACTACAAAATCCTTCTCCAGCTCTTCACTTTATTCTGTAAGCGCTGAGTTTAGTTAAATTTGATATTGAAATAATCAAAGTCAGTATGCCCACCAATTTGCTGCGTAGCATAATTGAAAAGGCCAAAGCGATACCCCATAAAGTGCGGTATGGTTTACGATATTTTTAGTTTTTCACAACATCAAAATACTCTGCTTTGATCCCTCTATCTCTAACAATCAGTGTATCCTTAGTCGCATATTTAACGTTAAGGTTTTTAAAGTTTACCGTATAATCCAGGTATATAGCACTGCGATCGGTTCCACCGATACTATTTTTTTCACCCTTAGAAACAAACTTCCCAGTTCCGGAAATATCAAAATCATTTGAATTGGCTGTGACGGTACAATTATTACCATCTGCAAAGTTTAAAACCAAGCTAAAATTAACATTGTTTCCGGTGCTGTTTTTAATGGTTAATGGTAAGGTTGCAACCTTGAGTGAAGTGGTTGAGATACTCACTACCTGATTGCCTTCCACATTTTCAGTCCTTCGGGCTACGGTACTTACCGCTCCGTTCGACTGCGTAATCTGATCTACTCCCTTTCTCAGGTAATTTCCCTGCCAGGGGTTTACATACTTAACGGCATATAACACATAATCCTTTGGGCGAGTGATCCAGTTTGCGGCAACAACCCGTGATGGACTGGTTACTGCCGGGATACCTTTCAATATTGAATCCGCTCCAGTAACACTAGTCATCACCAGCGGAATAACATAGTTTCTGGAAAGAGATTTAGGATCGGCAAAGAAAGCATCCGTTAATTGAACATCGACCCCTCCAAGAATGCTCCCAGCCTCAATAGAAATCTGGCTGGAACCCAGTTTATAATACGCGGAAGGCAAGGCAAGTATTTTACCTCCTCCATTAGTAAAGTTAAGGCCGTCCAACAAGCTTTCATCCACTTTCACACCAATCGTTACTTTTTCTTTATTCTCATTTACACCGCCAACGGTAGCTTTGATGGAAACTTTGTGTTCATTATCCAATGTATTATCTATCAGTAAATCTTCGCCAAGCACAACTGTTCGCAGCGGATACTGATTGGCGAAATAGACCGCCTTATAGGTATAATCGGGAAAAACAAGATCTTCATTTTTACATGATGAGAGCAGGCCGATAGCCGCTGCCAAACCCATACAGATATGATTAATTTTCATGCTTATCATTTATTTAATTTCAATTTCTTATTATTTCCAGCCCTGGTTTTGAATTAACTGACTATATTTCAGCACCTCCGAATTAGGGATGGGACCATAATACATATAACTCTGGAAGGCACGCGGTTCAACACTTAAAGGGGTAAAAACGTTACCATTCACATCCATTCCTCTTGCAGTCTCATTTAATTTGGTTAAATCTACTTTCCAACGGCGCAGATCCCAGAAACGGAAACTTTCAAAGCAGAGTTCCAGGCGTCGTTCATTTCTAATCAGCTCGCGCATCTTGCCCACATCAGATTTACATTCCTCCAGGTATGGGTCGCTGGCAAAACCAAATGCCCTTTTACGGATATTTTTGATGATATCATAAGCCGAATAAGCATGTGTACCTAGTCCTGTTGGCCCCCAGGCTTCATTTGCAGCTTCTGCATAAGCAAGATACATTTCAGTATAGCGGATCCTGGGATTATAATGGGTTTTTCCACTGATAGAAATTGGGTTTCGGTTAACATCCATTCTCAAACGTTTTTTCATGTAATAACCTGTTCTTGTTGAAGTGGCCCTTACATTCACCCCATTATCAGAACCAGAACTACTCCCTGTCCGAATTACCGTATTTGAGACACCTGCAGTACTTCCGTCAAAAAGGATATACTTCGCAAATCTCGGATCTCTACCGGCATAAGGATTAGCTGGCAGATAATTTGCGTTTGGGTGATCAATCGGATAGCCATTGGCCATCGGAAATGCTTCCACTAAATTCTGAGTAGGGTTCATCAGTCCGTTTCCAAATAGTGAGGGCGGAAAGTGCTGTCCTTCCTGGGTACCATCATTGGTTACTATATTTTCCCTCCAGATCACCTCCGATGGATTATTTCCGCCACCCAGCCCATCAACTTCGGATGTATTGGCATAATAGGTACCTCCATTTTGCGGAAGACTGTTTGCTCCGCCTTTATAATCGATAATCTGTGCGGCATAACCAGCAGCATCTGCCCATGTAACGGTGTTTGATGCATTTTTAAAAGCAGGACTTGCTGCCAGTAAAGCCGTTCTTGCACGGAAAGATTTGGCAATTAATCCATTAAAGAGCTGACGGGCATACTGGCCCATCACACGGTTGTAAGTCTCAACATTCTGGGTAATATTGCTAAACCTGGCAGGAATCTGCGCGGCCGAGGATATATCATTATATTCAACAGGTAGATAAGCCTCTGCGCTGTCCAAATCTTTATAGATTTGTTTTACACAGGCATCAAAACTGGCCCTTGGCAAATTAAAATCGCTCGTAGCGGTTTGATACTGGTTAATAATCGGCACCCCTGTAAGCTGACCATTGGAGGCAACCCCGCCGTGGTTCCGTAATTGAAAATACAAATAAAGGCCTCTTAAACCAAAGGCTTCCCCTCTCATACGGGTATTAAAAAGCTTCGAACTTTCGGGATCCACCGCCCACTTTACCTTTGCCGAATTGGCAAGGAAAAGATTGATGTACTGCATCGCCTCGTAAGATTGATTCCACACAGAGGCTGGATTGCCCGCAGCAGTCCAGGAACCGGTGGCCAGTTGCAGATAAGGATGGGTGAGCTGATTGGTAACGGCATCATCAGTAGCAAAATCCGAGTTATCATAATAAGCAGGGATGGTACGATAAGCGTTAATCAGAAAACCCTGAGCAAAATTCGCATCGGTGTACATTTGCTCAATAGTCTTCAGGTTTTCCGGCTCCGGCTCAAGAATTTTCTTGCATCCGGCGAGTGCAAGCGCAACTAATCCGATAATAAATATTCTAAATTTCATAACATTATTGCTTTAATTCCATTAAAAAGAAGCCCTGGCACCCAGATTAAAAAAACGGGTCTGTGGTGCGGAGCCAATATTCGTTTCCATTAGTTTTCGTTCATTTGAAATCACTAAAAGATTATCCCCCTGAACGTATAAACTAAGTCCATGTACAAAAGAATCTTTTAAAAACTTCCGATCGAAATCGTAGGTTAACTGAACCCTGTTCAGATCAAACCGATTAGTTTTATATAACCAAAAAGTGGAATTACGAAAATTATTATTGCTGTTTGTAGTCAACCGCGGATAGCTTGCAGTAAGTTTTGTAGCCTCAGTCCAGCGGTCTAAAACCACCTCCGAATATTTACCGCTTCCCCCTACCCAGTAATAAGAGCTGTTTTTGAAGCCAACAGCACCTGCACTACCTGAGCCTAAAGCAAAAAGGGTGAAGTTTTTATATCTAACCGTCAGGTTCAATCCATAGGTAAAAGGTGAGGCAGCCCATCCGGTGTGCCCCAGATCCTGCTGGTCCCTGCCATCAATAAGCCCATCTCCATTAAGATCTTTATATTTCAGGTCTCCCGGTTTTACTACACCAAAAGTTTGTTTGGCATGCGCATCTATATCTGCCTGATTTTGAAAGAACCCTTCGCTCACATAGCCATAATATGCATCCAGAGGTCTTCCTGCCCTGGCCAGATAAGCCTGGTCTACAATCTCATCCCTTTTCACTGCCTGACTATTATAGAACATGCCCGACAAACCGAGCGAGTACTGAACTTCTCCGATATGCTTATTCAGATTGAGCGAGAAATCCAGACCCTGGCGTTTATCCTGGTTAAAATTAATCCAGGGACGAAAATCACCTGATCCGGAGAAATAAGAAGGATAAATGGTTACACCGCGTGCCAGAAGTCCGTTTGTATTTTGAGAGAAATAATTCAAATTAAGGGTGAGGAGATTTTTGAAAAACGATGCATCTAAGCCTACCCTCCATTCATTTCGTTTAATAAAGGTAAGATCAAGATTTTCTGATTGTCCGGAAAGTGTAGTCCTTCCACCGGCAACCCCATCACGCCATTGATAATATCCTCCAAGGGCGGCAGTATTGCTGTAATATCCCTGATAAAGATAATAATCAACAGGCTCATTCACATTATTGGCCCTGTAGCCGGTTACATCCAGATCCTGGTTTACCGAGGCATAAGAAGCATTAAATTTCAGATCATCTACAAAGGAAACGTTCTCTTTAAAAAAGCGCTCCTTGCTAATTCTCCATCCGATAGAAATGGAAGGAGACAGCGCATTTCGCTTTCCAGGTGCCAGTTTAGCAGAATGAACTAAAGCACCGGTAAAATCCAGATAATACTTTCTTTTGAAATTATAACCTGTCTGAAATCCAAGATTCGTATTTAAAACAGGTTGGTAATCGCTCCCTCCCTGATTATCAATATCACTTGAAAATTGTGTTTTATACCACCAGCCCAGAACTGTAGCAGTTACTGAATGGTCATTTGCAAATACCCTGGCATAATCAAATTGTGATCGGAACGACATGGTTTGAGTATAAGTTGACCTGCCTACATATTCATTTGTAGAATTTTTATCCTCACCGAATTTCTCTAAGGCAGTGATAACATCCTCACCATTTACCGTAGACCATGTTGGGCGATAAGTAGCGTAAGGCAAGTTGTAGGCTTCAGAGTATAATGAAGCATAATCCATACTGGTAGCCGTAGTGAAGGAAAGCCCTTTCACCAAAGATGCAAGGTCAGCCTTTAACCCCACGTTATAAAGAAAAGTACTGGTTTTTGTCCTGACATATCCTGCGGCCAGCATATCTGAAAACACATTGGTCGGATTTGTACTTTGACCACCCAGCAAAAATTTTCCGTCAATTACATGATTACTGTTTTTCACGAAAGTCTGCAGAGCAGGATTACCTGGATCAAGCCTGTCTATGGGAATCAATGGTGAAAACCTGTTAAAAGTCGGGGCAATTGTTGAACTCGCGCCCCAAAAATCTCCTCTGCCAGCATAGTTGTTGGAGGATATGGCTACGGCATCAGCTGAGGCGGTTAGCCATTTTGTAATGTTCATGTCTACATTACCCCTAACGTTAAAACCGAAGTCACTGTTTTTTTGCTGCTCGCCATATTTGATAAGACTATTGTTGTAGCTCAGACCAATATTGGTGTAATACCGTGCAAACTCGTTTCCACCTGAAACCTCAGTGGTCAGATCAGATTTGGAATAAGCGTTTTTAAGGTAATCCGAACTAAAGAAATCCACATCAGGGTATCTGTATGGATTTGTTCCGGCCCTCGTATTGTCGATTTGCTGCTGGGTAAATCCGGCTCCCGAAGTTGCTATCCCATCATTGGTCAGCGCTTCGTTGTAGAGGGTCATGTAGTCTGCCCCGTTCAGGTATGTTGGATAAGCCTTAGGTACAAAGATTCCGGTATTTGCACGTACGTTAATACTCAATGGCTTTACACTTCCTCTATTGGTGGTAATTAATACAGCACCTTTAGCAGCCGTACTTCCATAAAGCATAACTGCACTTGCACTTTTTAAAACCGTTACAGACTGTACTTCTACCATCCTAACGTCTGCAGCATTTCTTGGAATGCCATCTACAAGAATTAATGGCGCTTGCCCCCATATATTCCCGTTGTAGCCACCTACAAAACTCTGTAAATTATCCAGACCTCTACTGCCATAACTTTTTTTCAAAAGTGCTGCGATGTTCACAGTAGAAACTCCTCCAAGCAAATCTTCCCGGGCAACTATCCGGAATGCTGTTCTTACTAAGCTATCGTTAGGAAGTTGTGCGGAAACATTACGAAACGGCACTTTAACAATACTGTCTTTCTGCTCCTGTGCAGCTGTTTGAGTGATCCTTAATAGGAAAGCGACTAAACAAAGGCAACAGGTCACTATATTTTTTCTATTCATTTCTGTTGAATTATTTGATTACCAACCTGGGTTCTGCTTGAAATCCTTATACATATTCACATCCTCTACACGGAAGGGTAACCAGTAATGACGTTGACCTAATTGTCGCTCAAAAAGTACTGTTTCCCTGAAATTTCTTACCCTGGCATTTTTAGGATCCGCGTAAACCTGTGCATTGGTGAGTGCACGATCAAATTCTACTGCTTTTTTTAGTGTATAAGGGCGCTCGGTTAGTAATAACCATCTCCTTAAATCATTGAAGCGGTGGCCCTCGAATGCCAGTTCTACTGCCCTTTCTCTTCTAAGTTCACTTAAAAATAAGGTATTTGAGGCCAAAAATTTGGTCGCCACATTGGCTACCCCAGCCCGGGTGCGTATTTTGTTAACTGCTTCTACAGCAGAAAGTCCGTATCCGTTGGCCATACTTTGAGGAGAACCATATCCGGTAGCAGCAGCCTCTGCATAAAGAAGGTAAACGTCTGCAAGTCTCATCAGACTCAGTACGAAAGTATTATTCTCTCTGTAACCATCATATTCGTTCATCAGTTTGGACACCAATTTGGAGTTCATGTAGCCTGTCCAAACCTTTTTGTTTCCATCTGCCGTTCTAAACAGTCCGTTGGTAAAAAGACTTGCATACTGGCGATACTCATTATTGCCAACACTTTGCGCGGTAAGCACACATTTTTCGCCATCAATCATGATATCATTGTAAAAGCGGGGATCTCTGTTTTTCCATGGATATTCAGGATCGTATCCGCTTTCTGAATCTTTCTGTTCAGGATTGGTGATGGGTAAACCGTTAGCCATGCCATAATAATCTACATAATTTGCTGTCGGATAAACCTTGATACCAGTTTGATGGATAACCAGGGGACGATAATCGTTTACCTGGTTCCATCTCCATCTTCCCCCGGCGCCAGCAAGATTCTCAAGAAATATGGCTTCTTTTAGACCTGGTATTTTACCGTTTTGATTAAAAGTATAGAATAAATCACGGTACTGTGAAAAAGGAGCCAGTTCATAACGTCCGGTGGACTCAATAATCTGAAGTGCTGAGGCCAAAGCATCTGCCGACTTCTTACAGTAGTCCTGATTGTAAGTATTGTTTCCGGTAGATTCCCTGTTCATCAATGGGCTCCCTGCCCACAGATAGTTTTTACCAAGAAATCCAAGTGCCATTATTTTATTAATGCGGGTATTGTTATTTCCTGCCGTCTGCTTGCCCACTACAGTTTGGTCCCAATCTACAGGCAATAATGCCGCGGCACGCTGCAAATCTGCAGCAACTTTGTCTGCGGTAGCCTGATAGCTCAAGCGGGGTAACTGAAGCACCTGGTCGCTGGGTAATACCTGATCGATATATGGCAAGCCACCCCAGTATTCCATTAAAACAAAATGGAAATAGCCTCTAAAAAAATAAAGCTGCCCTGCAATCAGGTCTTTTTCCTCCTGAGTGGCATCAGTTAGTTTATCCAGGTTGGCCAGTCCAACATTTGCTTTGCGGATGGCATACCAGGAGAGTCCCCATAATTTTCCTTTTGATCTGTTAGGATCATTTCCTGTTCCGTTGGCGGGATCTCCGCCACTTCCCAGAAAATTATAAAAGGTACTATTCCAGGCCATATAGTTCCCCTGATCGATGTGGTAAGAAATCAAACGCGTTTCTCCCAACTCCCAGAATTCATCTTCACCTAAATTAAAACTGTTGTGCCCTTCCACTAAACTCAGCAATGGAATGCAGTTATATAGTTCTTCAGTAAAGCCCTGAAAATTCCTGAAATTTTTATACGGATCGGTTTCCTGAATGTCAGCAAGCGGAGACCTTTCCAGATATTTTTTGCACGAGCTCAATGCAAGAATGCCCACCAATATAATAAAGGGCAATATGGTATGCTTAAAGAGATTTTTCATCTTCAAATTATTTATAAGGTGATATCAAGACCAAGGTTGAAACGTCTCACTGTAGGATAAGCGCCACCACTTGAGTTTCCGCTAAAGTTGGATTCCCGGTCGTCGGGCATTTTTGTCCATAATAAAAGGTTATTGCCATTTACATAAATCCTGCAACTTTTTAAGCCAAGCTTGCTGATGTAATTTCCAGATAAAGTGTATCCAAGTTCTGCATTTTTTAAACGTATATAAGATGCATCATAGTAGTAGCGGGTACCGCTACCGCCAAAGCCATCCAGAACGCTCCAACGTGGCGGAGGTACTTCGCCGCCTCCATCCTGCTGAAACCAGTATGGTTTTTCCACAAAAACGACATTACTTTTTCCCTGAAAATTAGGAAACTCAATCTCTCTGGTTACATTGTTTACGCCATAGAACTGAACAAACAGACTAAGTTTTTTCCATTCAAAACCAATACTGGCATTATAGGTGTTCTGAGGATTCCCGGTATAGCCATACGGTGTCCTATCTTTATCGTCTATAATTCCATCTGCATTAAAATCGATGATATTATAATCGCCAGGTAGTTTGTTCTGATTATTTGACAATCGGACTGTACTTCCATAAATATCATCCCAGCTTGACAAGAACCCGTCGTTTAAAAAAGACCTGGTTTGGCCGATGGGGTAACCTGCCTGTTTCTGATAGCTGGGTGTCAATTCAGGATCATCCCTGAAATTGGTCAGATTAGTAGCATGGGTCATAACAAGATTTGCCCAGGCACGGATATCCTTATTGAAAGCGTGATTGAATTTCAGTTCAATTTCGTAACCTTTGGAGGTTACCTGCCCAAGATTGGCTCTAGGTGCCGTGCCTCCAAAACCATAATAAGATGGTATCGCCCTCGAACTTCCACCGATCATAATATCACTTCTTTTATCTTTAAAAATATCTACACTTCCGGAAATTGCACCATTAAAAAAACTATATTCTATACCCAAATTACGTTTTTCAACGGTCTCCCAGGATAGGTTTGCATTACCCATGGTACTAATTCTGTAGATGGTATATGGGGTTGCCACTGCAGGCGAACCCATCGGTGTATTGCCTCCATATTGATAGGAATCGCGGAATGGCCACCTTGGTCCACCAAGTGCATCATCCCCGATTCTTCCCCAGGAAGCTCTTACCTTTAATAAATCAATAAATTTCAGGCTTTTCATAAACTTCTCATTGCTGATCAACCATCCGCCAGATAACGAGGGGAAGAATGCAAATCGATAATCAGGTCCAAACTGTTCAGATCCGTTATATGCACCATTTACTTCTAAGAAATACCTGCTTTTGAAGTTGTAGGTTGTCCTGAATACCCAATCCTCTCTAAAGGTTGGAAATGCGCCACCACGAGCAGTTCTTTGGCGCTGCATAAGCCCCATAGCTGTTACATCATGATCTCCGAACTTCCTTTCGTAATCAACCCGAAACTGATAATTTGTATTGCGATAAGTGGCATTTTTATCGACTTCCCCAGGTGCAATTGACCAGGCTATCGCATCAGTAAAATCAAATTGAGTACCTGTATTTCTTTGCTGTTCAAATGAGGTGATGCCCGTATTAGCACTAACGTATTTTCGTTGCGCAGCATTGAATTGATCATTTATACCACGGATTCTTTCCAGAAAGGTATTATCTAAAGAGAGACTTCCTCTAAAACTTAGCCCCTTGGTAACCATATCTAATCTTTGTTGCAGAATAAAATCAGTAGTTAACTGTGTACTGGTCCTCTTTTCAACTCCTGAATAAGCCAGCCAGAATGCAGCATTTGGCTGATCCTGAGTTGCGGTCGGAAAAAACCCATAGGTACCATCTGAATAAATAGGCCTAAAAGAATCAGGAGCAGTTCTGTACGCAGAAGACCAGAAAGACTGGTCCCCGTCGGCCATACCATAAGGTAACTGACGAACGCCGTTTGATCCGAAAAGTTTAGTGGAAAATTTTGTGGTTTTGGTCAGGTTAAAATCCAGATTACTTCTTACATTGGTACGGTTGTACCCAAAATTTGATTCGTAACCACGCTGATTGGGAAATGTTTTAAATAAATCACCTTCCCTGGTTAAATCCAACCCTGCAAAATAGGTCACAAACTTTGAACCACCCGACACATTTGCCGCGGTATTGTAAGACATTGCTCTATCCCTGAAAAGTTCTTCTTCCCAGTTAACATTTGGATAACGGTCCCATTCTTCAAGATTGGCCGGGTTACGGTATTTGTTGATGATCGCCTTAGGTGTATAACCAGACCATACATTCTGATCCACAATTGATTCCCGTTCAATGATACTATTCTTAATCATCAGGGCATCATAAGCATCATATTTTTCAGGAAGTCTTGAAGCCACTTTAGCGGTAACGTTCGATCTGACCTGAACCTGTGCGCGACCTTCGGCACCACGTTTTGTAGTCACCAAAATTACGCCATTCGCACCCCTCACGCCATATACTGCTGTCGCAGAAGCATCCTTTAAAACAGAAACACTCTCAACGGAGGAAATATCAATAGAGCTGATCGAACGTTCAATCCCGTCAACCAGAATTAGTGGCGAGCTGTTGTTCCATGAACTTTGCCCACGGATTAAAATTTGCGGGTCTTCCCCACCAGGCATGCCCGATGAGGCCGTTGTTACTACCCCTGGAAGATTACCGGTTAAGGCCATGCCAAGGTTGGTTACCCCACCTGTACGTTCGAGCACCTTGCCCGAAGCTTGTGAAATGGCACCTACAACACTTGCCTTCTTTTGCTGACCATAGCCTACAATAATCACCTCATCCAAAGCGGTGCGGTCATCATTCAAAGAGATCACAACATTATTTTGATCGTTTATAACCACCTCTTTGGTTGTCATTCCGACGAATGCGACAACCAAGGTTGCCTTTCCTATGGGTACTTCAATAGAAAATTTTCCTTCTGCAGAAGTAATCGCTTTTACTGAAGTCCCTTTCACAGTAAGGGTGGCACCAATCATCGGTTGTTTTTGGTCATCCAAAACAGTTCCCTTTACAGTTCTTTTCTCTTGTGCGCTGACCGAGTTCGCCAGTAAAAACAGGAGAATCACCGAAAAGCAGGTTTTAAGTAGCGATTGTCGTGTCAAAAATTCTATATGACAATGCTTACTACACAATTTCTTGTATTGTTCCATTAGTTATATTCAATTAAGAGCTTATGATTTGACAATTTTGATTTCCATTTACTACACAGGCAGAATGGACATTTAGCAGTATTTTTTTAGTCATAAATTTGGTTTTTATCTGGTTAGTTTTTTAAAAAAATGATGCTGATCTGTATGCTCAATTGCAGCATTTCAAGTCTATGTTGGTGGTTTCATCCAATTGCGTTTTTGGGTCAATATTTTTATATTCAGCATTTCTGATCCGGGTAATTTTACTTCCGTAGTTTGTTATTTTATCGGTGTATGCCGGTCGGTATTTAAATCACCTCACCCATTAATTTTAACTAAGCAATTGCACAATTCTTGCGTTAATGAATTTCAGATTAATCTGTTCTACATCAACACTTCCCAGTAAATGGAAAGGGGTTGATAAAATGGGAATATGCTGAATCTTCGCTGGTTGAGGACTTTACCCAAAAGCCTTTTTCTCTATTTTTTATAACAAGCCATTACTGAGCAGTTAGTTATACATCGCTCAAATGGAATTAAAAAATGAGTAAACTGAAGTGTTTGGTTAGTATGGATATAACATTGCTGACAGGTTTGTCCCATTTATCTGGGGCAAGATCGCATCGGCCTTCCTCATAGAAGTTGATCAATTGATTAGTCATTGTTTAAGAGTTTATTTGGTTACGATCCAAACATAGCTCAAAAATGCATCAGATGGTTAGAATATTTGTTCATAAATCTACCATAAATGTTCTTTAATCATAAAACACTAACAAACAATTAGTTACACAAACAAAAAACGAATAAATGCATTAATCATCTGAATATTAGATTTGGTAAAACGTTTTTCCTGGTTCAGAACAATCGATTGCAGAGAAGCTAATTTCATTTAATTTTCCATACCGGTAGAATTATCTGGCTTACGGTACAGATTTAAATATTCTGAAGGTTGCATTCCGAATTTTAACTTAAATGATTTGGCAAAATAATTGGGTGTTGCAAAGCCTACCAGATAGGCAATCTGAGAAATGTTCAAATCACTTTTAACCAATAAGGCAGCTGCTTTATCAAGTTTAACCGAACGTATATATTCAACAGGCGAAAGGCCGGTTAGTTCCAGCACTTTATGATAAAGTGAACCCCGGCTCATCCCTACATTTTTACTTAAATCCTCAACAGACAATTGTGAATTATTGATATTATCTTCAATGTATTTCAGGATATTCTTGAGTAACTTATCACCGTGGGATTCAACTAAAATTTCTGCTGTCTCCATCTTGATCTGTTTGGTATAAGTATTTTTCAGGGTCCGGTTGAGTACCAAAAGGTTTTTGATTTTAATATTGAGGATATCGATATTAAATGGCTTGGTGAGGTAGTCATTAGCCCCGATTTCGAGCCCCGTTAATTGTTCCTGTTCGCCGGTGAGCGCGGTTAATAGAATAACCGGAATATGTTTTGTCCTTTTATCTTCTTTTATTTTTTTGCACAGTTCAATCCCCGTCATATTTGGCATACTAATATCGCTAACAATGAGCTCCGGGTGGTTTGCCAATGTTTTTTGCCAACCCTCTTTACCGTCAGCCGCTTCCACAATACGGTAATTGGACTTCAAATTATCCCGAAGATATTCCCTGAGGTCCTGATTATCTTCTACCAGAAGAATGGTATGGATTTCTGCATCTGTTTCGCTCAGTGCTTTATCTGAAGCTTCCTCCTGAACTTCAAATGGTATTTCCGGACTGGAAAAATCCAGATTAAGCTTTTCGATATGGTCTAGCAACGGCAAAGGCAGAGCTATTTTGAAATGTGTACCTTTTCCAACTTCGCTTTGCAAATCAATAGTTCCTCCCTGGATTTTGACAAATTCTTTAATGATGGAGAGCCCAATCCCACTTCCCTGGTTGAGAATGGAAACTTCGGTATCGGCCTGAAAAAACCTTTCAAATACTTTCTGCTGTTCTTCTTCGCTAATGCCGATTCCGGTATCGCTAACGGTAATTAAAACAGTTTCTCCCTGCTCATTGCGCTGATTTTTCTTCAAATCAACGGTGATAGTACCGCCTGATGGTGTAAATTTAAAGGCATTAGAGAGCAGGTTAAATAAAACACGTTCCAGTTTGTCGTGGTCAAACTCAGTTGGATAACTGTCAAACTGGGTTTGAAAAGAAAGACTTATGGATTTACGTTCGCTTAAATCGTTGAAAGATTCTATTACATCAGCGATAAAGGAAACCAGTTCACCTTTCTTATTATTTATCTTGAGTTCATTTTCTTCAATTTTACGAAAATCAAGGATTTGATTCACCAAGTTGAGCAAGCGACGGGCATTTCGCTTTACGATTTTAAGAGAAGCATTTTTAGCATCTCCCTCCTCTTCAGAAATGAGCTTCTCCACCGGCCCAAGAATCAGTGATAGCGGCGTACGAAACTCATGGCTGAGGTTGGTGAGAAATTTAATCTTTAACGAATCCAGTTCATGCAGCCGCTCTGCCTCTTTTCTATCCTGCAAAATCTGCTGCTCAATTTTTGTTTTCTCCTGAACCAGCGCAAACTTTCTCTCCAGGTTTTTAATCCCCCGGTGACGAATGTAAAGCAAAGTACCGGCAATAACGAGCAGGTAAAAAGCATAAGCATATATGGTTCTCCACCACGGTGGGTGAACAATTATTTTTATTGAAGACTCCGTTGTATTCCATACACCGTCATTGTTACTCGCCCGCACATGGAAAATATATTCTCCGGGATCGAGATTGGTATAGGAAACTGTTTTAGTAGTACCCGCATCGATCCATTCTTTATTAAAACCTTCGAGTTTGTAACTGTAACGGTTTTGTTCTGGTGCAGTGTAATTTACACTCACAAAACTCAGTGAAAAATTTTGCTTGTAATCCAGGTCAATTCTTTTTGCAACAGAAATATGTTCGGTTATCGGCCCTTCATCGCTGGCCTCGATGGTGCTGTTGGAAATTTTTAACTCTGTAAAAAGAACTGGGGGTACATTTTGAATTTTTCTGAATCCGGCCGGATTGAAGTAATTCATTCCTTCTGCCCCACCAAAGAATATTTCACCGTCTTTACATTTCAGCGCTGCTCCCCTGATAAAGTTATTGTTCTGCACCCCATTGTATACGCCATAATTGCTAAATTTTCGGGTTTTAGGATCAAACCGGCTGATTCCTTTGTTAGTACTTAACCAGAGATTATGATTGTCATCTTCCACGATGGCGTCGACAACAGCACTTGCCAGCCCCTCACGCTCGGCAAAATTTATAAATTTACCTGATTTTTGATCCAGTAAATTCAAGCCACCACCTGCAGTTCCGATCCAGATCCGCCCTTTCGAATCTTCAAGAAAAGCCTGCGCAATATCACCATTAAGGCCTGAATTTAGCTCGTCATAATGTTTAATAATTGTTTTATCAGCATTAATCATGGCCAAGCCAGAACCATGAGAACCTATCCATACGTTTGCAAACCGGTCTTCTTTAATAAAACGTATATAATTATTAAGCGGAAGTTTACGATCTATGGGTGACTGAACTTTGTTTGTGTACCTAAAAACTACCTTATGATCAGCATCCATAACATTGATCCCACCACCATTGGTACCCACCCATATCAGCCCACTTTTATCCTGGTTGATGCAAAACACATCGTCTGAATTAAGTCCGGAATCTTTATTTGTTTTCCTTACAGAGGTTGCTTTGGTTAACGTTGAATCCAGAACAATCAGGCCATAGCTAAAGGTACCCACATAGAGTTTCTTAGCTGAACTGACAAACAGAGACATCAGGGGTACCGGTGACTGTAAGCCAAGTTTCTTCAGGTCTACTCTGTGGAACAGGGCCGTATTTCTGTTGAAGATACTCAAGCCACCGCCTTCAGTAGCTACATATATGTTATTGTTATTTTTATGTGCAAATGAAGTTACCACGGGTGCATTTAAACCATATACATCGAAAACATTGCTTCGGATCAGGTTGAAAAGGTTGAGGTTACTATCAAACTTATTAATCCCCTCGCGGTATAAGCCCAGCCAGTATATTCCTTGCTTATCTATATACACATATTTTACACTGGTTCCGCGCAGGCTGTAAGAGTTGCGTGGATTTGGCCGGTATACCGTTACTTTTTTGGTACGGAGATCAAAAACGTTAAGTCCATCTTCGGTGCCGAGCCATAACTGACCATTTTTTGATAAGGCTATACTTTGAACAATATTGCTGCTCAGCGAGTTGGGATCCCCGGGAATATGCTTGTAATTTACAAAACCCATACCATCCGGTTTAAGCATACTCAGGCCAGAGGTGGTGCCGATCCAGATATTTCCATTATCATCTTCAGCTAAAGATTTCACCATAGTTCCCGCCAGCTGCACGGGTTTATCGGCTGCAGATCCTATTCTGGTAAAAGAAGAATTTTTTCGGTTAAAAAGGAATAATCCATCTTCCGTTCCCACCCACATCCTGTGCTTGCTGTCTTCCATCAGAATGTTGATCATTACTGGCGGAAGTTTCCCAAACTGGTTGGCGGCTATTGGAAACTTGGAAACCTTTTTAGTGTCCGGATCAAAAACATCGAGCCCCGTAAAGGTAGCCACCCATATTTTACCTAAATAATCACTAGTGATATACCTGATCAGGCTGTGACTGAATCCTGTTGGGGTATTTGAAGCAGGATAGTTGATGAAAGCATTTTTCCTTCTGTCAAAAAGCGCAAGCGAACCTCCACTGGTACCAATCCAAAGATTTCCCCGCCGGTCTTCATGAATTGCCTTAACCTCGTTTGCCTGAATACTCGAAGAATCGTTTGCCTGGTGTTTATAGGTTGTAAAGTTAGTGCCATCAAATTTATTTAATCCGTCTTCGGTACCAAACCACATCAAGCCATATTTGTCTTTAAAAATTACGGTTACATTATTAGAAGATAAGCCGTTTTTAGAGGTGAGCGAGGTGAAACGCAATTCAGGCTGCTGCGTTTTCGGTTGTGCCACAGCACTTACAGCGCTAAAAAGCACATAGATAAATAGAACTAATGATTGATATGCAGACCCTTTGAGCATAATTAGTATTTTGCTGTATTAATAAAATTTTAACTTCAAAGGCGTTGAATGGCTGCAAAATGAGCTAAAATCTGATGAAGAGTCAAAATTGTCTGGATACATGATCTATTTGGTTTAGTGGCGGTAAGATAAAAAAACTAATTTAGTTCATCGCAACATAATAGCTTGAATGGTACATTTTCTTCATTATTTATTTATATAAAACTGATTATTCACTAAAAATTAACCACACCCCGATAAGCTTTTTTTCTTTGCAGGTTTTGATCAAAGAGCAGCGGGTAGTTTTTCCTTCCGGGTACCGGATATTGATCGAGCCATGTAGAGCGATCTGAAAGATTCCAGAAAGTTACACTGCTGATATTCTTTTTAAATTCCCTGAAAATAGAAAAAAGCCTGGCGTATCTGTCACTTTGCTTTTTTTCCAGCACTGCGGTCAGGCTGTCGGGCTCACCGGGTTTCTTTGCTCTTAAATTTTTCTCCCATTTATAGATAGATAGATCCATTTCTGTGATCTGAATCTGCAGGCCAAGAGAAGCATATAATTTTAAAGATTCCCTTAACTCGGTGTCGCTGGGCTCAAAAACAGACCAATGTCCCTGCAAGCCTACCCCATGAACAGGCACCTTAGCATCAACCAGTTTTTTAAGCATTTTATAGATTTTTGCTCTTTTTGCAGGTCGTTCCGAATTGTAGTCATTATAGAAAAGCAATGCATCAGGATCAGCCTGATGTGCATATTCGAAAGCCTTGGCAATAAACTCCTCTCCACAGATTTCTTTCCATAAAGAAGGCCTCAGATATTGGTCATCTTCATCACCAATAACTTCATTAACCACATCCCAGGCATATATCTTTCCCTTGTACCTTCCCACAACGGCTGTGATATGGTCTTTAAGCCGTTTAAGCAACAATGCTTTATCAACCCGTCCTCCTGAACTGTTCTTGAAAATCCAGGCCGGTACCTGCTCATGCCAGCATAAAGTATGCCCCCTTATTTTAAGCCGGTTGTTAAGCGCAAAATTAACCAGTGCATCGGCCTCGGTCCAGTTATAAACATCCTCACGAGGATGAATGGGTTGCATTTTCATCGCATTCTCGGGCGTTATGCTATTAAATTCCTTTAAAAGTAAAGCGCCCTGCTCTCCCTTTATGGTTTGGCCCGAAACCGCAACCCCAATATTGAAGTAAGACTGATAATAATCCTTTAAGCCGGGGTTATTTTTTTTAGCCCTGGTGTAACTGCCACAGCTGGAAAAAGTTGCGAAAAGAGCAACAGTAAAGATGGCAATGTGAAATTTAGTTGTACGCATTATATTTGGTTAAATGGCAATTCGATTTCATTCTATGATCAATGCAGAAAAAAATCCAGTAAATTTAGGCCTAAGTAGATAGATCAACAGTCATATTTGTCATAAACATAAGAACAGATGTTTAAAAGGCACAAAGTAAGCCGGGTTGATCATAAGATTAGCAACCCGGCAATCATGTCATAAATTCATTACATGACATTTGTTTCATAAAATTGACGATAAGAAGCCTGGTCAGCCTAAAAAACATACGATTTTGCAAACTTTTAGCATTACCCTGATCAAATATGAGAAAACCAAATATCATCCCCTACCTGGCCGTCTTACTCTTGGCTACCGGAGTAGTTTTTAGCGCATATAAAAGCCAGGAAGTTAATGCCAAAGGACTGAAAGACTACTACCAAAAATATTTTCCCATAGGAGTAGCTATTACGCCATGGGACCTTAGTGGAGATAAACGGAATTTGATTCTTAACCAGTTCAACAGCATCACAGCTGAAAATGCAATGAAAATGGGTCCTATTCATCCCATGGAAAATACCTACAACTGGAAAATTGCAGATTCTATAGCCGCTTTCGCCAGGATTAATGGTTTAAAGTTACGTGGCCATTGCCTGGTATGGCACAAGCAAACGCCAAACTGGTTGTTTAAAGGCGAAGATGGAAATATGGTTTCGAAAGAAATTTTATTAAAAAGGATCCAGGAGCACATCAATACAGTGGTAAACAGGTATAAGAAAGACATTTACGCCTGGGACGTCGTAAATGAAGTGATTGCAGATGATTCTGCTTATTTCAGGAAATCGCCACTCTATCAGATCGCAGGTGAGGATTTTGTAGAAATGGCGTTCAGGTATGCCCACCAGGCCGACCCAAAGGCCCAACTGTTTTACAACGATTACAATACCGAACAGCCATTAAAACGTGATAAAATTTACAGAATGCTTAAGGGTTTGTTGGCTAAGGGTGTTCCAATACATGGCGTTGGTCTCCAGGGTCATTGGTCGATAAATAACCCTAGCCGTTCTGAACTGGAAAAATCCATTGCACTATTTTCGTCGCTTGGACTTAAAGTTCAAATCACCGAGCTTGATGTATCGGTTTATAGTGGTAACCAGGGCGGACGGTTAATTAAGGGCAATGCAAGCAGCGAAGTTGAACCATTCACTCCAGAAATGGAAGAAAAGCAACTTAGCCAATATAAAATGATTTTTGAAGTGCTGCGCAAATACAAAGCCAACATTACTGGTGTTACATTCTGGAATTTATCAGACAGGTACAGCTGGCTGGACAATCGCGGACCTAAGAACTATCCGCTGTTGTTCGATAAAAATCTAATGCCAAAAAAAGCATTTTTTGAGGTGATAAAATTCTAATGAATAGGTTCACCTTACAGTATCAGAACAAGTATTCATTAAAACCTTATTTTAAAATTAGCATGGAACCCGGTAAAAAGTTTTTAGAGCCTGTTTAAATTTTTATAACAAATATAAATGGCCTTTTGCTTTCACACTGAGGATTAATTAATTGTTTAAAATCAATATGAATGACGTAAAATTGTTTTCTCTTGTCCTACGGCGCAGTCTTGCCTCGGCTCACCGCCGCCGAAAGGCTCTTTCTTTTTGGCATCAAAAAGAAACAAAAAATGCCGGCTGAAAATTTTTCTTTTGAAGGCACTTCTGCAGCAAGAACAGTGCAGCCCGAAAAATTTGTTAGGCCGGATTTAAGTAGAACGTGGATACCGTGCTATGGCCTAGCCGGATGGAAATACGAAAGCAGTTAAATGCTGACTGATAATAACTTAAAAAACAACATCAATGGTAGCGTAGTCGATTGCTTTATTAATGCGTTGAAATGGTCTTCGACTACGCTCAGACTGACATACGAAATAAATTTTTATTTAATTTTAAACAAGCTTTTTAGTCTATTCACAATAATATTAACCAAATAAACCGATCAAAATCATTGGAATGTTCTTATAATCTGTACAGCAACCAGATGTAAAGAAAATCATTATCAATGAGTTTTTAGCAGCCCAATTATGAGAAAACACAACTACTTTAAAAAATTACTTCTTGTAATCCTTTTCTGCAATTTATGCAGTTTGGTGAAAGCCCAGGAATACCCTTTTCAGGACTACAAACTTCCATTTGAAAAAAGGGTAGATGATTTGGTTTCAAGGCTTAGCCTGGATGAAAAGGTGATGCAAATGCTTAATGCTGCACCAGCAATTCCCCGCTTTAAGATTCCTGCGTACGATTGGTGGAATGAAACGTTACACGGAGTAGCAAGAACACCTTTTAAAGTGACTGTTTATCCTCAGGCAATAGCCATGGCTGCAACCTTCGATCCTTCGGCGCTTTATAAAATGGCCGACTATTCGGCTTTAGAAGGAAGGGCAATTTACAATAAGGCACTAGAACAAGGAAGAACAAATGAGCGCTATCTAGGCTTAACTTACTGGACGCCAAACATCAATATCTTTCGGGATCCGCGCTGGGGAAGGGGTCAGGAAACCTACGGTGAAGATCCTTACCTGACAGGTACCCTGGGAGATGCTTTTGTAAGGGGCTTGCAAGGTGATGACCCAAAATACCTTAAGGCAGCCGCTTGTGCCAAACATTATGCGGTACATAGCGGTCCTGAACCGCTTCGACATGTGTTTAATACTACAGTAAGTGATTTTGATCTCTGGGATACCTATTTACCGGCATTTGAAAAACTGGTTACACAATCAAAAGTTGCAGGTGTAATGTGTGCTTATAATGCTTTTCAAGGACAGCCTTGTTGCGCTAATGATCTTTTAATGACGGACATTCTGCGCAGGAAATGGAACTTTAAGGGTTATGTAACCTCCGACTGCTGGGCCATAGATGACTTTTACAAAAACCACAAAACACATCCAAATGCGGCATCAGCTGCTGCAGATGCCGTTTTTCATGGAACCGACCTTGATTGTGGTACAGAAGCTTATAAGGCTTTGATTACCGCTGTGAAAAATGGAATTATTAAAGAAAAAGATATTGATGTTTCGGTGAAAAGGTTATTCATGATCCGTTTCAGGCTGGGTATGTTCGATCCATCCTCGATGGTTAAATATGCAAACACCCCGAGCAGTGTGCTGGAAAATAGTAAGCATAAGGCACATGCACTTAAAATGGCAAGAGAATCAATGGTATTGCTCAGAAATGAATCACATACGCTGCCTTTAAAAAAGAACCTCAAAAAAATCGTTGTATTGGGTCCTAATGCGGATAATTCGATTTCAGTTTTAGGAAATTATAATGGAACTCCTTCCAAAATCACCACTGTTTTACAGGGCATTCAGGACAAAGTTGGCAAGCAGACCGAGGTTGTTTACCAACAGGCTGTTTCTTTCACCAATGATACGCTGTTAAGTTACCTGGATTTAAATAGCCAATACAAAATTGACGGTGTTCAGGGCTTTAAATCAGAATATTTTAGCAACATTTTACTGGAAGGCAAACCGGTGTTAACCAGGACTGAGTCAAAACTTGAAAACAGCTGGCAGGAAGGCGAAAAAATTGCCGATAAATTAACCGCTAATAATTTTTCTGCCAGATACAGCACCACATTCAAGCCCACAAGCACTGGCTCCATCACCTTCGAATTGAATGCTGATGATGGATACCGTTTTATCATTAACGGCAAAAATGTAATTGACGCATGGTCGAGAAACCGTTGGGGCGCTAAAACTTATAAATTAGAAACATCAAAAGATTCAGTTTACAACCTGGTTATAGAATACTGGCAGGGCGAGGGAAGTGCAAACGTCCGTTTAAGGGCAGGCTCCTACGTGAGAACTGATTTCAAAGCGCTTGTCAAAACCCATGCAGATGCTGACGCCTTCGTATTTGTCGGCGGGATTTCTCCGCAGCTGGAAGGTGAGGAAATGAGGGTCGATTATCCCGGATTTAGCGGTGGGGACAGAACATCAATTATGTTGCCTGCAGCTCAGACTGCATTAATGAAATCCCTGAAAGAAAGTGGAAAACCAGTTGTTTTTGTAATGATGACCGGTAGCGCAATTGCGATACCATGGGAAGCTGAAAACATTCCGGCTATTCTGAATGCATGGTATGGCGGACAGGCTACTGGCGAAGCCGTGGCTGATATTCTTTTTGGAGACTACAGTCCTTCGGGAAGATTGCCTGTCACCTTTTATGCGAGCGATAAGGACCTTGGGGATTTTAGCGATTATAGCATGAAAAACAGGACATACCGGTATTTTAAAGGCAAACCGCTTTATGGATTCGGTTACGGGCTTAGCTATTCTTCTTTTTTATATGAAAAATTTGTTGCTCCTGCGGCATTAAAAGCAGGCAAAGGCACAGAGGTGTCGATTATGGTGAGCAATAAAGGAAAGTTTAAGAGTGATGAGGTGGTTCAGTTATACCAACTCAACAACCAAAAATCCATCAAATCAGCAGCAAAGGCCCTGAAAGGATTTAAACGCATTAGCCTTGAACCCGGAGAAAGTAAACTGGTTAAATTCAGCTTAAAAGCTAATGACCTGTCTTACATCGGTCAGGATGGCTCAAGACAATTTTACAAAGGCAGTATTACATTAGCTGTTGGCGGTAGTCAACCCGATGAGTTATCTCCAAAAAGCGGAAATATTATAAAAAAAGTTATCCGGGTAAACTAACTTAATTGCCGCGATAAATAATCGACAACACCTTAGAAACAACTTTAATGAAAAAACTAAACCAAAAATATTTTAAACTCTCAGTCCTGTTTTGTTTGTTATTCACATTGGCAAAAAATTCCTTTGCCGATGATCATATTGCCAGCCACCGGCACCTGGCAGATCCTGCTACACTGGTTTATAACGGAAGGGTTTACTTATATGCATCGAACGATGATGACAATTCGGATGATAAAAATAGTGGCTATAAAATGAAATCCATTGTTTGTATTTCAAGTAGCGATATGAAAAACTGGACAGATCATGGTGTGGTGTTTGAGGCGCCAAGAGACGTAACCTGGGCCAATAGAACCTGGGCACCCTCAGTTATTGCCAGAAATGGAAAAATTTATCTTTATTTCGGTAATGGCGGATCTGGGATTGGTGTAGCTACATCCTCCTCTCCCACCGGACCGTTTAAAGATCCATTAGGCAAAAAGTTAATTGATAATGAAACTCCTGGTGTACAGCCTGCAAAAAATATGTGGTTGTTTGATCCTATGGCCTTTTTAGATGACGATGGCCAAGCCTATTTATATTTTGGAGGCAATGGTGATGATAATATGCGGGTAATTAAACTTAATGAAGATATGATTAGCATAAATGGTCAGGCAACTTCTTTTCATGTACCTTCCTTTTTTGAAGCTTCATGGATGCACAAACGGAATGGAAATTATTATTTCTCCTATTCCTCAAACCCGAAAGCAGAGATGAGGATTGATTATATGATGAGTAAAAGTCCAACAACCGGATTTGTTTACAAAGGCATTATCGGTGCACAACCACCTAAAAACAACAACAATAATCACCATGGCATATTCGAATTTAAAGGAAAATGGTACCATGCCTATCACAACAGAGTTGTGGCTATTAAAAAAGGTATTCCTCCGGTTTATAAACGAAACCTGGCCATAGAAGAATTGAATTATAATGCCGACGGTACAATCGCCCAGGTGATCTATACCGAAAACGGCGTAACACAAATTGGCGCAGTAAATCCTTATGAACGCAACCAGGCTGAAATGTTGCAGGATCAAAACGGGGTTGCGACTAAAAACAATGACGATGGCGGAATGCTGGTTACCGGATTAAAGAATAACGCCTGGATTAAAATTCAGGGTGTGGACTTCGGAAAAAAAGGGCCTAAATCCTTTAGTGCCAGATTAAGCGGACTTTCTTCAGGCTCAAGTCTGGAAGTGCGCATAGGAAGTATAACAGGAAAGCAAATCGCAAAAATGGTATCTTCGAAAAAAGACGAAAGTGGCTTACAAACTTTATCGGTGAAAACCGGGGAGGTAAAAGGCAAAATTGATATTTATCTTTTGGTAACCAGCCCAAACCCATCTGCGTCTTTAGATATAGACTGGTGGAGTTTTCAGCAACGATAAACATCCATGCATTTTAAGCCTGTGAAACTAGCTCGATCGTCATGCTGAATTTATTTCAGCATCTTTAATGCTAAATAGACCATGAAATAAATTTACTGCGTAGCTTTCCGCTGCGCTACAGGTCAGGGTAACAGCTATGAACGAAATGTCTGTAATAGACCTTTAAAGAAATATTAATAATCGAACCGGGGTTTGTATGAATAACACGAAGGTTCGGAAGGAACAACCCGAAATATTGGATCAAATACTTTAAAGCATTAGATAGAAAGAAAAATGG
Organism: Pedobacter alluvionis; assembly: GCF_003664035.1. Lineage (GTDB taxonomy): Bacteria > Bacteroidota > Bacteroidia > Sphingobacteriales > Sphingobacteriaceae > Pedobacter > Pedobacter alluvionis. The sequence goes on along the minus strand of NZ_RCCK01000010.1, from coordinate 256,010 downwards.
CATATATTAAAAGGATGATTATTGTTGCATTGCTGATGTTAACACAAGCAACGCTATTGAAAGCAGAAGATGGTCAAGCCCTGTGGCTGAGAGGCAATTCCAATATTAAAGTCACCGTTTCCGGTCCTGGTCACTCGCCTGTGGTAGACCTCGCGATTGCTGAGCTTAAAAGAGGCTGGCACGGAAAACCGGACATGGTTCTAAACCTCAGGATTAGCGACAATCCGGCAATTAAAGGTGATGGATTTCAGCTGGAAGAATCCGCAATAAGTGCCAGAACAGAACTAGGTTTATTGTACGGCGCTTACGAGCTGCTCAGAAGTCAATATCTTGGCAGCCCTGCCAGAAGGTTCGTTTCAAACCCTTCCTATTCCAGAAGAATCCTGAACCATTGGGATAACCTTGACGGCAGCATCGAAAGAGGTTATGCTGGTCGTTCAATATTCTGGGGAGAAAAAGAAAACGGACTAAGTATTACAGAGCAGGATAAAGAGAAATGGACAGCTTATGCAAGGGCAAATGCATCTATCGGCATTAATGGTTCTGTTTTAAATAATGTCAATGCATCCGCCAAAATTCTCTCTAAACCTTATTTAGAGAAAGTACGTGCGATTGCTGAGCGTTTACGCCCTTACGGGATAAAAACTTATCTATCAGTCAATTTTTCTTCGCCTGTGCTTATAGGCAAATTAAAAAAGGCAGATCCATTAGATCCTCAGGTTCAACAATGGTGGAAGGATAAAGTAAAAGAAATTTATGCCCTTATACCAGACTTCGGTGGATTTCTGGTGAAGGCCAACAGCGAAGGACAACCAGGACCACAGGATTATGGCAGAACCCATGTTGATGGTGCCAATATGATGGCGGATGCGCTGGAACCTTTCGGAGGGATTGTGATGTGGCGTGCCTTTGTTTACAATCCATCTCCTGAGGACAGAACCAAACAAGCTTATAAAGAATTTTTACCGCTGGATGGAGCGTTCAGGAAAAATGTAATTTTACAGGTAAAAAATGGCCCACTCGATTTCCAGCCGAGAGAACCTTTCAGTCCCTTATTTGGAGGAATGACAAAAACGCCCGTTATGCCTGAATTTCAAATTACCCAGGAGTACCTGGGTGGCTCAAAGCAACTTGTTTTCCTTTCTACCTTATGGGAAGAGTGTTTAAATAATGATACTTTTAAAAATGGGAAGGGCAGCACTGTTGCCGCCTGCACCGATGGCTCACTAAGCAAAACTGATTTTACCGCCATTGCTGGAGTGGCTAACATTGGTAATGATGTAAACTGGACCGGACACACCTTTGCACAAGCCAACTGGTATGCATTTGGAAGACTTGCATGGAATAATAAACTTGAAAGTAAAGTAATCGCCGCAGAATGGATTAAACAGACCTTTCTCGATTCAAAAGAAAAAAAAACCGACGCTAAATTTGCTAAAACTGTTCAGGGGATAATGATGGAAAGCAGGGAGGCAGCCGTTGATTATATGATGCCACTAGGTTTACACCATATTTTTGCGGAAGGTCATCATTACGGACCTGCGCCATGGTTTTCTAATGATAAAATCCGTGCAGACTGGACATCTGTTTATTACCATAAAGCTGATGAGCAGGGAATTGGTTTTGACAGAACCCGTAACGGAAGTGATGCGGTTGACCAATACCACGAGCCATTGAGCTCAAAGTTAAATAGCCTTTCAACCTGTCCTGAAATTTACCTTCTTTGGTTTCATCACGTTCCCTGGTCTTACCGTTTAAAAAGTGGAAATGATTTATGGACAGAGCTCTGTCTGCGTTATGATCGCGGTGTTAATAAAGTAAGGTCTTTTCAAAAAGACTGGGATAGAATGGACGGCGCAATAGACAAGGAACGGTTTCAGGAAGTACAGTCGAAACTTAGAACCCAGTCGAGAGATGCACAAATATGGAAAGACGCCTGTCTGCTGTATTTCCAACAGTTTAGTAAAAGGGAGATTCCATTTGATATTGAGCGCCCTGTACATGATCTTCAATCGCTTAAAGAATTAACTAAAAGCAGGGATTACAATTAGAGAATATAGCGTCTGTACCATAATAAAGAATGTTATCCTGAGGGATAATTTATGGTATAAATCAATATAAATAACAGTAATTAATCTACAAATAAAAATTCTCTCCTGTTACCGTCATTTCGAGCGGAGTGCAACGCAGTCGAGAACCCGAAGGCTCAGCGAAGCTAAATCTGTTTCGATAGATCTCTCCACTTCGCGTTGCTCCGGTCGAGATGACGACCCTTGTATATCTGTCATCAATCCTCCGACGTATTTGAAAAATTCTAACCTCTACCATTATTCAAATAGAAAAATCGTCATCCTATAGCCATCGGATGCGAGGAGGAAGGACAAAGCAATCTTTTACGCTCAAACCTCACGATAAAGATTGCTTCCCCGAAAATCGGGGCAGGCTGTCGGCTGAAAAAGCCTTCTCGCAATGACGATCATTCCCAAGATCCGTCACCCTGAACTTGTTTCAGGGTCTTACTTTTATTATAGTTTTTCACCATATAAGAAATATAAGAGCATATAAGGCATTGTGTGCCTTATATTTTGGTGCTCTTTGTGTCTTGGTGGTTAATCTTTTCTTCACCGCATCGTCTTGCGAGTAACCATCAGGACTCATGGATGAGGTCCACAAAAAAACACTGATAATCAATACTTACATAGATATCATTATAATAGACGAAGCAATCTTACTATCGCTAGCATTAAGATTGCTTCCCCGAAAATCGGGGCAGGCTGTCGGCTGAAAAAGCCTTCTCGCAATGACGATAATAAGTTTCCAGTAGCTAATTAATCTTCAAAAACCAGTACAAAACCATCATTTCCTTTTAAGCTTAAACCCAATTTCCCATCGTGACCTAATGTTATTTCCTTAGATTTTAAATTAACCTCATCAGATCCTTCTGAAAAAATCAACTTCGCTTTTTTATTCGCCAGGAAAGCTAAATTAAGCGATAAGTCTCTTTGTTTATTTTCGCCATTAATACCAGAAACATACCATTTTTTGCCGCTTCTTCTGGCTACGATATAAAATTGACCGGGGTAACCGTCAATAAACCGGGTATCATCCCAGTTGTTTGGCAATTCCATTAGGAAGGTTTTTACAAAATCCGGAACATGAGACATACCGGAAGGTGTTTCTGCAAAATGCTGGATACCGGAAAGGAAAACCACGGAAGTGGCCAGTTCAAAAGCGGACGTAGTCACCCGTTTTACTCCAGGAATTTTATACAATACCATTGGCGTAAAATCCATTGGATCGAATACATTTCGCACCATTGCACTCATCACGGAATGTGAAGGAGCCTTATTTGCTGCATCCTGTCCAAAAGAAATCATTTCGTAGCCAAATACAGCCTCAGTAGTCATCAAATTAGGATAGGTTCTTTGTAATCCCCTTGGCAGGGTGGCACCGTGAAAATTAACCAGTAATTGGTAACTGGCGGCGTCTTCCAAAATATCCCGATAATAATTGATCATCGATAGTCCATCCCCGGCAAAAAAATCTATTTTTACGCCTTTTATCCCCATTTCTTTTAAACGGGCAAATTCCTGAACCCTGCTTTGATGAGTTAACAGTTTATCTCTTGGCGTAAATTTTACCGTATTCCAGTTTCCGGCAGAATTGTACCAAAGGAGCAGTCCAACATGTTTTTCCTTTGCATATTTGGCAAGCACAGCAATAGAGTCATACCCAATCGTTTCATCCCAGTTAGCATCAATTAAACTGTATTGCCAGTTCATGCTGGCCGCATAATCAACATATTTTTTCTGCACGGGATAGATTGTTGCGGCATCTTTTTCAAGCACCCAACTCCATGCGGCCTTTCCGGGCTGAATAAACGCTTTATCCATTGCTAGAGCTGGCTGGGCAAGATCAGTTCCCAGGGTGGATTCAGAAATCGTCTTCAAATCGCCAATAGCCATAATTCTCCAGGGCGTTTTCCAGGGCAAAGCCGATTCAGGCAGTATAGCAGCACCTGGAATACCTTCGGCTGGCTGAGGGAAATTAACCAAATACTCATTATTAACCGAGTTTTGAGCCAGTGAGGTTCCGCAGTAGCCCCGTCCCAGATCTGCTTCGGTGAGGAGCATCCAAACCTGACCTGATTTAAATAAAGCCGGGTACACCCAACCATTTGAACTGCTTGATGGCGTTCCCACCGGTATATCCATATTATAATGAGCTTCATAAGATGGATTAGTGTGTTCAAAACCTGTCTGCGCATCGGCTTTAGGTTGCATCCAGGCCCTTGTTCCAGCTAAAAAACGGAAACTGGTCGACTCTTTTGTTATTCGTTTTAAGTCTTTATTCTTTTCAGGGAATTCGTACCTGAATGCTACTCCATCGTTAGAAACATTAAAAATGACATTCATCCAGTTCCCTTTATCGGTTTTAAATTCAAAAGTTGTCTGGATGGCTTTGTAGGAAATGGAACTTTTTTTGGCATTGACCATTGTATAATCCTGGGTCACCATCGCTGGTTTTGAAATTTTGATTAAAGTAAGCTCCTTTGAAAAATCGTCATCCTCGCGGATAAGGCCCAGCTTTGAATCAGAGAGTACCTGCTTACCATTGTAGGAAACTGTATAGGTTAATTTTTTCGGACTACACACCAGCTCCAGTTTCTTATCAGGGCTAAATATACGCTGTTGGTCTGTTTGTGCCACAGTTGCCTTCGCGCACATGACCAGGCTAATGAGCCCAATTAATATTTTCGTTATTTTCATATTGAAGTAAATGTTCTGTTTGAGGAGTGGTTATTTATTACCGACATTTTTAAGCAGGCGTATATAATAAACTGCACTCGATGTATTTCCCTGCGAAGTCTGAATCCGAAGCCTTATATTTTTCTTTCCTGAAAGCAACTCGCGAGGTATTGCGTATTCCTCTGTCTTGAATTCAGAAGTATTCCATTTCTCTGAATTATCTACGGTCAGCAGTTTTTTATCGTCAATGTAAATATCGAAAACTTTCTTTCCCCATTCTGCGCCCCAATATTTAAGCGAAATTTTAAGGTCGGTTTCCCCTCTGGTTTCAAGCAGATAGCTAAAATATCCACCATTATTGGCTGAACGCCAGAACTGGTCTGCAAAAGTCCCGGTTTGGGAAGCGCTTTGGAGCAACTGGTGATCAACCTCTGGCTGTTGTTCTCCTGGTGCCACAAAATCTACCGTTCTTTTTTCAAGTAAAAGTTTTACTTTTTCCAAAGTCTGCAGGGAATCCAGATAGTTCTTGTACTGGCCCTGGCTCAGTGTCATCCAATACATCATATACCTGGAATCGTGGATTTTATAAAATGGCTCCAGATCTAACTTGGCAGGATTAATGATCTTGAGGTTTGCAAAGCTGAATTCCATTGGCTTTCCTTTTTCAGGTACTACACTTGAGATCACCTGTTCAGCGCCGTTTGCTATCAATATCGGCGCCTGATCTACAGGTAGTTTTTCGCCACTGGCAATATGTCCCCAGCGGCTCTGATCGGCTACAAGTCCTTTCAAATCCTGAGTTCCGGTTTTCGCAGCAAGCAATATCGGCCCGTGAAGGATTGCGCTGTAAATCGGCAGGTTTGGCAATTGCTCCAGGCTGGTATGCATAGGCAATTCAATCTCCACAATATCTCCTTTCTTCCAGCTTCTTTTTATTCCAACATAGGATGAAGCATCTGCATCGCTTTTTACTTCTTTATTATTCACGCGTATTTTTAGCTCCCCTGATTTTACCCATGCCGGATATCTTACCATCAGAGTAAAGTCTGCATTTCCCTTTTCAATCTCGATTCTGGTTTTTTCAGCATCAGGAAAAGAAGTTTTTTGTGCAAGTTTAATACCTTTTTTCTGCCAGTCAAGCTGCGAGGCTATAAATAAGTTTAGAAAAAGCGAATCTTTGCTGTGGGTATAAATTACCTGCCCAAGCTTACCATAATTCTCCATTCCACTCCCTACACAACACCACATGGCTTTGTTTGGGGCAGAATATACCCGATAATGCCTTGGCCGGGCAGGTGTAAAATAAACATAGCCACCGTGAACGGGATGTTGGGCAGACAAAATGTGGTTAAACAAAGCTTTTTCATAAAAGTCCATATATTTTCCAAACGACTGATCACGGAAAAGTCCTTCAGAAAGCTTTAACATATTGTAGGTATTACAGCTTTCCGGCCCTTCTACATCATTGATAAAATCAGGCGCAGAAGCCGGGCTTGGAAAAAACTCTCTCCTGCTGTTTCCTCCTAAAGCAAGTGTGCGGTTATGGGAAACCGTTTCCCAAAAAAAGAGACCGGCCTGCTTGTAATTATCTGCATGACTTAATTCGCCTATACGCTGAAAACCGATCGCTTTGGGCACCTGGGTATTTGCGTGTTTATTGTTCAGGTTATCTTCCCTGTGTGACATTGGATCAAGTAACTGATGATGAGAAAAACGCATAGCAGCATTCAAATACTTTTTATTTCCGGTAATCTGGTAAGCATCTGCAAGAACCTCATTCATCCCACCTTGTTCGGTACCCAGCATGCTTTGCATTTGCTTGTCAGATAATTTAGATGTGATCTCAATACTCCAGTCACAGAAACCTATAAACATCTTTTTAGCATCCTCATTAGCTGAATACAGCCAGGCGTCGCGCAGGCCTGCAAACATTTTATGAACGTTATACCAGGGAACCCAGGCTTTACCGAATGCTTTAAAATCACCTGTTTTGAAAGTTGACCAGATTTCAGCACTGTTAGGCACGCCTCCAACATAACCAATCGCCCAGCCGGGATGATTTACGGCATTTGCAAGCTGACAAGCTTTGAGCTCTTTAATCATATAATCCAATCTTTTTTTACATTCCCCATCTCCTGTTGCGGCATAAGTTGTTGAAAGTGCAGAAAGGTAATGACCTCCTACATGGCCATCCAAACCATCCCAGTTTTCATAGGAACTTTTTTTAGGTTTCAGACCAGCCTGCTTCAGGTAAGGCGCCAACAATCTGTCGACATCATATTCAAGCAGTGTTTTTAAATTCAGGTCCTGGGCATGTTTAAAAGGCCCATCTAAAAGACGAATTGACTGAAGAGGGAATTCATTGGCATATAATCTATCCTGGCCATTTGCATTGGCAGTCCAGCTGATCATAAAACCCAAAAGATAAAAAATATGCTTTCTCGTTACGGCGCTCAGTTTTGGTTTACGAATCATAAATTGTGTTATAATCATTTTATTTTTTTATACAGGGTGTAGACTTTTCCTACATCTGTTTTAATATCATATAATTGAGTTTCAGGTAAATCAACAGATCCGCCAGGTGCCAGTTTGGAGACCATCGGTTTTGGCGTTTTTGTCATGAAGAAAAAAGGATTTTGATTCTCACCCATTGCATTTTTGGCTTCAAGTTTGGATAAATTTAATTCATTAGGCACCCTGATCCGTAAATTTCCGCCCAGGTGCGATTTAATCACCAGTTTAGTGATCATGCCATTTACCCATTCCAGTTTAACAATCTCAAATCCTCCCTTTGCCCGTAAACCACTAACATGTCCATTTGATTTCCAGACATCGGGCAGTGCAGGCAGAAGTTGAATGGCGCCATTATCTGATTGCATAAGCATCTCTGCGATACCGGAAGTGCATCCAAAATTACCATCAATCTGAAAAGGCGGATGTGCATCAAAAAGATTATTGTAAGTACCGCCACCAGCCCGGTTTCCACCTACGGGCGTTAACTGGTTCTGAATAAGCTTGTATGCATGGTTTCCATCCAGGAGTTTTGCCCACCAGTTCACTTTCCATCCCATGCTCCATCCGGTAGAAACATCGCCACGCTGGACCAGCGTCTTTTTGGCTGCTAAATACAATTCAGGGGTTTGGTATGGCGATATCTGAGCGGATGGGAATAAACCATATAAATGAGATACATGCCGGTGGTTATCGTTTGGATCGTCAATATCATCAATCCATTCCTGCAACTGGCCATATTGCCCAACCTGCATTGGCGGGAGCTGGCTGCGCATTTTTTTCAAGGTATCTGCAAACGCTTTATCTTCACCAAGAATTTCTCCCGCACGGATGACGGTGCTAAAAACATCATATACAATTTGATTACTCATTGTGGTTCCTGCATCAAGCGAGGAGCCCTGATGTGCTGCAGGAGCATTTTCAGGAGACATATCCGGATTAATGACCAGATAGCCTCTTTTAGGATCTTTAACCAGGAAATCAACATAAAACATTGCCGCTCCTTTTAAGGTTGGATAAGCTAATTTAAGAAATGCCTGATCTCCGCTATAAAGATAATGCTCCCACAGATGCTGACTGGCCCAACCTCCGCCGTGATTCCATGTACCCCAAAATGCACCATCAACAGCGCCGGTAGCTCTCCAGATGTCGGTGTTGTGATGTGCCATCCACCCTCTGGCACCATACATATCATGAGCAGTTTGCTTTCCCGTTTCGCTCAGTTCTTTGACCATTTTCAAAAAAGGCTCATGCAATTCGGCCAGATTTGTTTTCTCCGCGGGCCAGTAGTTCATCTCTGCGTTAATATTAATGGTATACTTACTGTCCCAGGCTGGATATAATTTATTATTCCAGATGCCTTGCAGGTTAGCAGGCTGGCCACCAGGCTGAGAGCTCGAAATGAGCAGGTAGCGTCCATATTGAAAATATAGGGCCGCAAACTGCGGGTCGTTAACGGAATTGAAATTCTTGAGCCTGACATCAGTAGGCACATTTTCAAAATCCGCAGCGCCCAGGGATAAATCTACCCGATCAAAATATTTGTGATATTGTAACTGATGGGCTTTTAAAATCGTCTTAAATTTTTTCGGGAATGCACGGTTCAGCATTTCCCTGGCCTTTAACTTTTCATTCCCGCTAATATCTTTGTAATTGATAAAGTTTGTAGCAATAGATAAATAAATAGTTACCGCGTTAGCATTTTCGACAACAATTGTATGCTCCGTGCTGGAGATTTTACCGCCAACGTTCTTGAATGCTGCAATGCCATTGAAACGGACAAGGCCCGGTACGCCTTCATGTGCGGTTGAGGTTCCGGTAATTTCAATTTGTCCCGGCACTTGTGTGTTGATTTTTGCAGAGGGCTGCAGGGAAGATAATGAAGAGGTAAAGCTTAACGCACCTGGTTTACTCGAGCGAAGCTCTATCGCAATTACACCATCGGCCAGTGAGGCCAGAACACGCCTGGTATAAACAACATCTTTTACCTTATAACTGGTGGTGGTTACCGCATTACTGATATCCAGCTCGCGGTAAAAGTCTGTATAGCCCTCATGGCCGGCAAAATCCAGGTGTAAATCTGCAACAGGTTGAAAAATCTGCCCCTGAGACTTTTTGCTGATAATAACCTTATTGGAGAGCAATTCTGCCTGCTTTTGTTTACCCTGAAAAATAAGCGTCCTAATGCGGGCCAGTGAATCTAAGGCTAAAGGATTATCATTTCTGTTGGGGCTACCGCTCCATAGGGTATGCTCGTTTAACTGAATAATTTCATTAACAACATTTCCATAAACCATTGCACCAAGCCGCCCGTTACCAACCGGTAATGCGTTCTCCCAAATTTGTCCGGACGGGCTATTATACCATAATTTTAATTTTGGTTTTGGTTTTTGCCGGGCAGCACCTGAGAAAACAACATGGATGAAGAGCAGCAGTAGCACAAAATTTTTCATGGAGAAGAACAATCAGGCGTTAAGGGTTGAGACTATAATTTTGGAAGGAAGCCTGATCAACAGGTTTAAATAACAACTGACTAAACAGATACAAATCATTCTTCCATACTTTAAAATCGTGCACACCTGGTTCGATATAATAAATATGTGGCACATTTTTATCTGCCAGATACTCGTGGGTACGTTGAGAGAAGTTAAGCAATCGATCATTATCACCGCAAGAAATCCAAAGCAATTTAAGCATGGCTTTACCTTTTGCCGGATCTGGTAATAATTCTGCAGGCACTTTGGTATTTGGCGCAGAAGAAAAGCCACCAACCCAGGCAAATGTTTCTAAATTACCCAATCCAAAATTCAAAGACTGTCCACCACCCATAGACAAGCCGGCAAGGGCACGGTGGTTTCTGTCTTTAAAAACATTATAATTTTTTTCCACATAAGGAATCAGATCCAGAAGCAAGTCCTTTTCAAAGCTTGCAAAGGCAGCAACTTTTTCCGGAGCCATAATATTTCCCGTGGCACGGTCATCTTTCATCGCCCTGCCGTTTGGCATCACAACCAACATCTGTTCCAGCTTGCCCGAAGCATACAGGTTGTCGAAGATGACCTGAGGTTTCCCACCATTCAGCCATTCCTTTTCATCCCCACCGATGCCATGGAGCAGATATAAAACCGGATATTTTTTAGATTTCAGATATCCTGGCGGAAAATAAACGGTGGCTTTTCTGGTTGTTCCGACCGTTTTTGACGCATATTGTATCGTATCTATTTTTCCATGGGGGATTTCTGCCTGACTAATGTCAAAACCTTCAGGAGCCACAGGAATCTGCTTTTGCGCGAAAACTGTGGTTTGAATAAAAATCAGTGTTGCTAAGATGGAGATTAATCTTTTCATTTTAGTTGGTTAGAGTTGGTTGGCAGGATTAATTGATTAACTGCCAGAATTAATTATCACTACAAACTTAAGTGCATGCACCGCATGATGATGGAACCATTGATTATATTGATGGAAAAAATGTTCAAAAATACCATTGGGCGGAACAAATCATCATTTATTTAAAAATCTTTAATGAACTTAGGTTATAGATAATTTAGAAAGAGACCGAACCAGAGCGCATTTCGAAAAATAATTGACCTTAAACTTCACTAAGCTAAGAAAAAATTAAAAGCTATGCAACGTTTTTGGCAATCGATTGCACGAAATAAACTGCAGGCGAAATATCTTTTCTTTATAAGACCAGGGGCTAAAAAACCAAATATGAAACAGACCATTAAAAAAGAAATGGAAAATATTGCAGATCAACTTAAAAAAGCAAATTAGAAATATGATAGTTTGCGATCAAAATATACTTCAAAACAATACTGCTCTGCTATGAAAATGATTCAAACAATGCGCTGGTATGGCCCCGATGATATTGTTACGCTAGCCGATATTCTGCAGGCAGGCTGTACAGGAGTGGTAACTGCTTTACATCACATCGCCGTTGGCGAAATCTGGCCGGAGGAAGAAATACTGGCCCGCAAGGCGATTATTGAGTCCAGTGGACTAACCTGGGAAGTGGTCGAAAGTCTGCCAGTACATGAGGACATCAAAAAGAGGCAGGGACTTTATCAGCTATGGATTGAAAATTATAAAGTCAGCCTGAAAAATCTGGCAAATTGCGGAATCAAAGTAATCACCTACAATTTTATGCCCGTGTTAGACTGGATGCGGACCGATTTGAAATTTAAAACCCACACCGGCGCACTTGCATTAAGATTTGAGAAAACCGCATTTATTGCTTTTGACCTTTATTTGTTAAACCGACCCGGTGCAACCGATGACTATACACCCCAGGAATTGGAAGATGCCAAAAGTTTCTTTATTAAACTTAATCCACAAGAGCAGCGCACTTTGATGAGTAACTGCCTGCAGGGCCTTCCAGGAAGCAAAGATCATTTCACTAAAGATCAGGTGCTTACTTTACTGGAAGGATATAAAAACATTTCTGCAGAAATACTGAGCAATAATTTAATCAGTTTTTTGCAGGAAATCACCCCTACGGCTGATCAAAGCGAGCTACAGTTAGCCATTCATCCGGATGATCCTCCCTACCCGATTTTAGGTTTACCAAGAATTATGAGTACGGAAGAGCATGCGCATAAAATATTAAAAGCTGTACCTGCGCCGTCCAATGGAATTTGTTTTTGTAGCGGTTCTTTTGGTGCCCGGCCAGATAATGACTTAAAGGGAATGATTGAGCGGTTGGGAAACAAAATACATTTTCTACACCTGCGAAGCGTTCAAAGAGAGGATAATGGCAATTTTTATGAGGCCAATCACCTGGAAGGAAGTGCAGATATGATTGTTTTAGTCACTGCAATCGTAAAACTCATGCGCGCAGAGGACAGATCCATCTATATGCGGCCTGATCATGGCCACCAAATGCTTGATGACCTGGATAAAAATCCTTACCCCGGCTATTCTGCCATAGGAAGACTGAAAGGACTTGCCGAACTACGGGGACTCGAATTGGGGATCAGTGAAACTTTAAAAACCGAAAACTTACATCATTAAATACATGCAGCAATTTTTAGGTTGAGATTTAAGTGTAAAAAAATCAACAAAAATCTTGACCATATTTTCTTCAATAGCCAAATATACAATTATGAAAAAAATCTTTTATTTATTCTTGCTCTGCTTCACCTCACAAGCATTTGCACAAATAAAATTTACAAATCCAATTCTTGCTGGTTTTTATCCAGATCCCAGTATTACTAAAGTAGGTACTGACTATTACCTGGTTAATTCTACTTTTTCTTATTTCCCTGGCATCCCTGTTTTTCACAGCAAGGATTTAAAAAACTGGAAACAGATTGGAAATGTAATCGATAGAAATACGCAGATGACTTTTCTGGGCGATGGAACCTCGCGTGGTTTGTTCGCACCTTCCATTAATTACCATAAAGGAACCTTTTATATGACTTGTACCAATATAGATAAGGGAGGGAATTTTGTGATGACCGCTAAAAATCCTGCAGGTCCATGGAGCGACCCGGTATGGCTTCGCGATGTAAAAGGGATCGATCCATCTTTATTTTTCGATAAAGATAAAGCCTATATCGTTTACAATAGTGATGCCCCGGACAATAAACCACTTTACAGTGGCCACCGTACCATCCGGACGTACGAATTCGATCCTGTAACACTCAAAGTTAGCGGAGAAGAACATTTGCTTGTAAATGGCGGAGTGGATATTTCTAAAAAACCGGTATGGATTGAGGGACCGCACATTTTTAAACGCGAAGATTGGTATTACATCTGTGCTGCTGAGGGTGGAACAAGTGTAAATCATTCTCAGGTTATCCTTAGAAGCAAATCAGCTACCGGCCCTTATGTTCCTTACGAAAACAATCCAATCCTAACCCAGCGGGATTTAGATCCAAACCGCCCAAATCCGATAACCTCTACAGGCCACGCAGAACTGGTGGAAGGACCTGATGGAAAAACCTACGCTATTTTTCTTGCTGTGCGTCCATACGAAGGGAATTTCTATAACACCGGAAGAGAAACCTTTATTGCACCTGTTAAATGGACAAATGGATGGCCTGTAATTAATCCCGATTTTAAGGAAGTTCAATATCAGTATACAGCAGATTATAAAGAAATCAAACAAGCAGGCGCGCCACCACAAAACGGAAACTTCTCTTACAGGACTACATTTGATAAAAAGTTAGACCAATCTTTACTTTTTTTAAGGAAAAATGACAGTTCATGGTATAGCTTAAGCAAGAAAAATGGGTTCACGATGAAACTTAAGCCTGAAACCGTTATGGAGAAAACCAATCCGGCGTTTCTTGGAAAACGTCAGCAGCATACGTTCTGTAAAGCCAGCACAGCGCTTCAATTCACTCCGAAATCCGAAAATGAGAAAGCAGGATTAATGATTTTCCAGGGAGAATTTAATTTTTACTTAATATGCAAATCCATTAAAGAAAACAAAACGGTCATTCAGCTTTTTAAAGGCGATAAAAAGGCCGGAAATATGATATTAATTACTGAATTACCACTTTCAAATCCATCCGCAGCTATACAGCTTGAAATTGAAGCTAAGGGAGGTTTATATGATTTTAAATATAAACAAGGGAACGAAGGCTGGCTTACGTTAAAAAATGATGTTGACGGTAAATATTTAAGCACACAGGCGGCCGGTGGATTTATCGGATCGCTGTTCGCCTTGTACGCCACGTCTTCCGGCCAGCAGAGCGATAATACAGCAAGTTTTAAATGGTTGGATTATAGCGGTAACGATAAAATCTATCACTCAAAATAACAGGCGACACTAAGTCGTATAATCAGTTTAAAGGCCCTGCTCTCCATCCGATAACTATCGGATGGAGAGCAGGGCCTTTCTAATTGTCATCCTGAGAGGTAATTTATGGAATAAAATTAATATGAGAGACAGGAGAATTTAATGTTGTAGATCTCCCCGAGAAATCGTCATTGCGAGAAGGCTGAAAAAGCCTTCTCGCAATGACGATTTCTCTATTGGAACCTGTTTATGATAGCATAGTCGAAGTACCTTAGATAATACGATATAGAACATCTTGATAATCTTCAGGCTCAGCACGAGCTGAGCCTGAAGAGAAAAAATTCAGAAAACCTGGCTTTGTAATACCAGTGCTTTCTTTTTTAGAAAGGTTTAACTTAATTCTTACTTGCTAACTTAATCTTTATTGGGTTTTATCAACTCAATTGTACCATCTTTAAGGTGATTAAGTTCAGTTACTTTCACGTTTCTTAAATGTGTTTTTCCCGAAAGTTGTGTATCGTGATAAAAGATATACCACTTACCTTTGACTTCAACAATGGAATGATGAGTAGTCCAGCCCTCAACAGGAGTCATGAAAGTGCCCTGATATTTAAAGGGACCCCATGGATTATCCGATATTGCCGATGCCAGAAAATGAGTGTCGCCTGTTGAATAAGTAAAATAATACTTTCCATTATATTTGTGTACCCAGGCGGCTTCAAAAAACCTGCGGTCATGATCCTTGGTAAGAAAAGGTTTGCCTTGCTGATCTAAGATTACAACATCTTTTACTTTCCCGTCAAAAGCAGTCATATCCTTGCTTAGTTTTACAACTTTTGCACTCAAAGCAGGTTCGTTTTCCTTCTGAGAATCAGTTTTAGAACCATTCGGATCATATTTTCCGTCTTTCCAGCGTTGAAGCTGTCCGCCCCAGATTCCACCAAAATACATGTAACTGCTTCCGTCAGTATCGGTAAAAACTGCAGGATCAATACTAAAACTTCCATCAATTGGCTCTTTGGCTGCTTTGAATGGTCCGGCTGGATCCTTGGAAGTTGCTACGCCTATCCTGAAGACATCATTTTTATCCTTAACAGGAAAATAGAGATAGTACGTACCATTTTTATAGGCCGCATCAGGTGCCCATAATTGCCTGCCCGCCCATGGAATGTCACTCACGGAGAGTGCGGTATCATGAATAGTAACCTTTCCACCTATACTGTCCATACTAAGAATCCGATAATCTTTCATATCAAAATGATCCCCGTTGTCATTTTCCTTTACGCCCGATTCTATATCGTGCGATGGATAGATGTAAATTTTACCATTGAAAACATGTGCAGAAGGATCTGCAGTATAAATTTCCTTCACCAGCGGTTCAGAAAGGTAGTGTTTTGCTTTGGTTTTTGCAGCTTCATTTTTTTCTGAGGGCTTGTTTCCTTCCTGGCACGAACTACCTAAAGCAGCAATTAGCGCAACGGCCAAAATAGATTGGTTTTTAATTTTTAGATTCATTATTATTCATTTTTGGTTATATACGGTTATAAAAAATTATTCCATTCAGGATGCGCGATGGTTTACATAAAGTAACCTCGAAATTGCCAGCCCCAGTCCGGATGCACCACCAGTTACGATGGCAACTTTTATTGACACTGCTTCCATTATTTTTAATTTAGTATTCTAACTATTTATCGTTTTCCTGATCACAAACTTATTATTGATGAACAGCAATTCTCAATCTTTCGAAATGCAACATTTCATCTTTAATGTTCATTTATTTGGTTAAAATTTTGCCGCAATTTTTCGGATAAAACAGATTCGAAAACTATAGATAGGCAAAGGATAAAACTATGTTAAAAGAAGAATTTAGTATGGAAACTTTGAATAATATGATAGCAGAAATGTTGATTATAAACTTAAAAAACAAGTATAACGCCCGCTTTTTTTAATGCTTTAGCTTATAATCTTTTATTTAAACTGGCTGAATTAGTTTATCGCAGCTATCAGGCTGGCCTTAAATTTTGCCCATTTGAGCATTTTTTATGATGAAAAATGCTATTCACAATCTGCAGCGTTTAATATTTTAGCTTCAGGTTAAACGATGGAAATTAATATGAAACAAATCATCACAAAAGGACTAAAATATTCGATAAAAACGATAGGCACCAACCTGAATAACGTTGCTCTGAAATTGATCAAACCTAAAGCTTACAGCAAACCATTAGGAATTGCCTTGTTGCTTGCATCTTTGTGGTGCAATAGCGAAAAATCTTATGCGCAGAACACTAAATTATATGTTTTCCTAAGCTTCGGTCAATCTAATATGGAAGGAAATGCGCCTTTCGAACCTCAGGATACAACAGTAAATAACAGATTCAGCGTGCTGCAGGCAGTTGACTGTCCGGAGTTAGGCAGAACAAAAGGAAATTGGTATACTGCTAAACCACCTTTGTGCCGCTGCAAAACTGGCTTAACGCCAATGGACTATTTCGGAAGAACCCTCCTGGATTCACTTCCCGAAGATGTGCGCATCGGAATTATTAATGTAGCAGTTGGTGGTTGCAAAATTGAGTTATTTGATAAAGATACTTATCAAACCTATACGGCCACTGCGCCAGAATGGATGAAGTCAGCCTTAAACGAATACGGCGGAAATCCGTACGGCCGTTTGGTGGAGTTAGCCAAAGTTGCCCAGCAATCAGGGGTTATCAAAGGTATTCTGATGCACCAGGGAGAATCCAACACCGGCGATCAGGAATGGCCAAAAAAAGTGAAGGTAGTTTATGAGAATCTAATCAGGGATTTGAATTTAAATCCGGCATCCACGCCACTCCTTGCCGGCGAGGTAGTTCATGCGGATCAGGGAGGAAAATGCGCATCGATGAATAAAATTATTGCAAGCTTGCCAGAAACAATTCCCAATGCACACATCATATCATCAGCTGGCTGTACCGATGCGGCAGATAATCTACATTTCAATGCGCAGGGCTACCGCATGCTTGGCGAGCGTTATGCTAAAACCATGCTTTCCCTATTAAAATAACATCAAAAAATGCAGAAAAAAATATTTGGAATATCACTTTTGACGGGCCTGCTGTCAATATTGACAAGTTTTGCCCAGAACCCGATCGTTCAGACCTATTATACAGCTGATCCGGCACCAATGGTACACAATGGAACCGTTTATCTATACACTTCGCATGATGAAGATATTACGGTGAAAAACTTTTTCACCATGAACGATTGGCGTTGTTATTCTTCAAAGGATATGGTTAACTGGACTGATCATGGAGCCATTTTATCCTATAAAGCTTTTAGCTGGTCGCGCGGTGACGCATGGGCAGGCCAGTGCATATTCAGGGATGGAAAATTCTACTACTACTTACCCGTTAACCAAAAAAATGGCGGGAACGCCATTGGTGTTGCCATTTCAGACACGCCTACAGCAGGCTTTAAAGACGCAATAGGCAAGCCATTGCTTTCAGGCTTTGGCTACATTGATCCAACTGTTTTTATCGATGATGACGGGCAGGCCTACCTGTACTGGGGCAATCCCCAATTATATTATGTAAAACTGAATAAGGATATGATCTCTTATGATGAAAAAGTTGGTATTGTGAAAGTGCCGCTAAACAAAGAAGGATTTAGTGCGAGGAAAAAAGATCCGGATAAAAGACCATCAGAATATGAGGAAGGACCATGGTTCTTTAAACAAAAAAGCAAATATTACCTGCTTTATCCGGCGGGTGGCGTTCCGGAACATTTGGCTTATTCTACCAGCAAAGGACCAACAGGCCCCTGGATATATGGAGATACCATTATGAAAGTGATCGAAGATCGTGGTGCATTCACCAACCACCCCGGCTATATCGATTTCAAAGGTCAGTCTTATTTATTTTATCATGACGGGGCTTTACCTGGGGGCGGGGGCTTTAAACGTTCGGTTTGTATCGAACCATTCAGTTTTAGCCCCGATGGATCCATTCCGAGAATTAACCGCACGAAATCAGGTGTACTGAAAAGCGCCTCAAACTTAGATCCTTTTACCCGAGTTGAAGCCGAAACCATAGCCTGGTCAGAAGGTGTAAAAACTGCCAAAGATAGCCTAACAGGGGCAATTTATGTATCCAATATCGACAATGGTGATTACATCAAAATCCGTAGTGTAGATTTTGGCAAAGGCGCTACAAAGTTTGAAGCAACCGTAGCCTCCCTATCCTCAAAAGGAAATATAGAACTTCGGGCAGACAGTTTAAAAGGCAAGCTGCTGGGAAAACTGGAAATAAAATCAACCAAAAATACTCAGGAATGGAAAGCCCAGCTTTGTAAAATAAACCAGATTACCGGTGTACACGACCTGTATTTGGTATTCAAAGGTGAAGATAAGGACCTGTTTAATTTTGACTCCTGGCGTTTGATCCGCTAATAGCTGGTCATTTAATCACCTCAGGTTCCAGCGCTGTGGAGCTTACATCAAGATGTTTAATTGCGGTTTCTTGATCAGGAACTAAGAAAATTAAATGGAATGATGGATAGAAAAATCCACATCAACCTTTAAAATAAAACTAAATGAAAATAACACCTATAAAAATGGTAAAGAAATTCAGAATAGGCGCAAGCTTACTTTTAAGTTTCATAACGCTGGGCACTTTAGCCCAAAATCCTATTATACAGACTAAATTTACGGCCGATCCGGCACCAATGGTATATAAAGATACCGTATACCTGTACACCTCCCATGATGAAGATAATGCGGGTCCTGGAATGGGCAAATTCCTGATGAAGGATTGGCTTCTTTATACTTCAACAGACATGGTAAACTGGACAGACCACGGCGCTGTCGCATCTCTGAAAAACTTCGCCTGGGGAAAGCAGGATAACGGAGCCTGGGCACCGCAATGTATCGAGCGTAATGGAAAATTCTACCTGTATTGTCCGGTACAGGGCAATGGCATTGGTGTCCTGGTAGCAGACAGTCCTTATGGGCCATTCAAAGACCCTATAGGAAAAAGGCTTATTGATGATGACCATCTGTGGAATGACATTGATCCCTCTGTGTTTATTGATGCTGACGGACAAGCCTATCTGTATTGGGGCAATCCAAACCTTTGGTATGTAAAGTTGAATAAAGACATGATTTCCTATTCAGGGGAAATCGTTAAAGTAAAAGATGTAGGTAAAGAAAAAGGGCAAACCAAAGCTGATACTTACCACTACCAGGAAGGCCCATGGACTTATAAACGTAATGACCATTACTATCTCGCCTATGCCTCTACTTGTTGCCCGGAAGGGATTGCTTACGCAATGAGCAAAAATGCAACCGGTCCCTGGGACTATAAGGGTTACCTGATGAAACCAAATGAAAAATCTTCAGGAAATCACCCCGGAATTATTGATTACAAGGGTAAATCATATTTGTTTGGTTTTAATTTCCGGTTAAATTTTATGATCACCGATAAACATCATGAAAGGCGCTCGGTTTGTGTGGAAGAACTGAGCTACAACCAGGATGGCACCATCCACGAGTTGCCATGGTGGTCGGAAACCGGAGTGAAACAAGTCGGTAATTTGAATCCTTTCAAACGTACCGAAGCTGAAACAATAAACTGGGCTGAAGGCATTAAAGCAGAAAAAGACGCTGTAAACGGGCGTATTTTTACCACCAATAAACAGGAAGGTGCCTTCATCAAAATTAAAGGTGTCGATTTTAAAAGTGGTGCTAAAAAGTTTGAAGCCAGTTTAACTTCCCTTACCGGCGGAGGAAAGCTGGAAATCAGGATTGATGATCAAAATGGCAGGCTAATTGGAACGCTTCCCGTAAAAAGTAAAGATATTAAATGGGAAACAATCTCCTGTACGCTTAATCAGGTAAAGGGCCAGCACGACCTATTCCTGATATTTAAAGAGGGGATATTCAGCTTAGACTGGTGGAAGATGATAAAAAAGTAAATCCGGATTGATAAAACTGTTGGTTGTGGGGCCTTTGAGTTAAATGCTAATTTCGAATTGTTTTTATTCCACTTTAATCGTTCCAGGGATTTACTATCCAAAATTGTTTTAAAGTCATAAAATGGAAAATTGGTTAATCTAATCCTATTCAGTTAATTATTTTAGTTACAGCGAGTTTGTAATAATAACTTCCTGATCTTAGCAGCAACAGTTTTGTTCAACTACTGGTACAGAAGAAAAAGATTATGTAAAAAAATAATAAACGTTACCATAACATTTAAAAATATTACCTAATTTTCGTTTTCTAAACTGATCAGATAAATCTAAACCAAATAAGTTTATTCCGTTGATGAATATCCCAAAATTACTCCACAAATCTTTAGCTATGAATTATTTTAAAGGCATTTTACTGGTAATGGCATTGGTTGCCAGCCACGTGTTATCTTTTGCCCAAGACCTTAACGTTACAAGTCCGGATCAGAAATTGATGGTTAAACTATATTTAAACGAGGGCAAACTTTATTACAATGTAGTATTACAGGGAAAAGAAATGATTGAGCGATCTCCTCTGGGACTTCGCGGGAGCCAGATAGATTTATCGTCTGGTCTTAAGCTAACCGGTAAACAATTACGACGAATCGATGAACGTTACAATGAACCAAAAATCAAGATCAGTAGTGTAAACTACCAGGCAAATGAGCTCATCTGCAAGTTTGAGAATGCCAAAAAGAACCAGATAGAAGTAGTATTCCGTGTGAGCAATAACGACATTGCCTTTAGATATCAGGTTCCTCAGACCGGTGAAGCTGCAAGCTTTGTCATTGAAGAAGAATTGAGCGGATACAAATTTCCGGCAAACACCACTACATTTTTAAGCCCGCAGGCTACCCCAATGATTGGCTGGATGAAAACCAAACCCAGCTATGAAGAAGAATATAACCGCGATCAGGCCATGGGCGTTCCTTCAAAATATGGCATAGGTTATACTTTTCCCGCCCTTTTCCATTTGGGGAATGATGGCTGGGTATTACTCTCAGAAACTGGTGTAAATTCACTATACTGTGGTTCCAGACTAAGCGAAGGCACTAAAGATGGAAATTACAAAATTGCTTTCCCGGAGAAGGGAGAAAATAATGGCATCGGTAGTGCAAATCCAACGATATCATTACCCGGCAGTACGCCCTGGCGTACCATTACTGTCGGGCGTACACTTAAACCAATTGTTGAAACTACTGTTCCATTCGATGTTGTAGCGCCACAGTATG
Source organism: Pedobacter alluvionis (assembly GCF_003664035.1). Classification (GTDB taxonomy): domain Bacteria; phylum Bacteroidota; class Bacteroidia; order Sphingobacteriales; family Sphingobacteriaceae; genus Pedobacter; species Pedobacter alluvionis. The sequence continues at coordinate 234,792 of NZ_RCCK01000010.1, read as the reverse complement.
CCGCATCGAAGAACTATACCTTTGGCCGATCTACCTGGAGCTGGCTGTTATGGCAAGATGAAAGTATTAATTTCGAGGATCAGAAAAAGTTTATCGATCTTTCTGCAGCAATGGGTTATGAGTTTGTACTGATTGATAACTGGTGGGACACCAAGATCGGACGGAAAAAAATTGAGGAACTGGTTGCCTACGGAAAAGAGAAAAAAGTTGGTATTTCCTTATGGTATAACTCTAATGGTTTTTGGAATGATGCCCCACAAGGCCCTAAATATAAAATGAATACAGCCTCGGCAAGAAAACAGGAAATGGCGTGGATGCAGCAGATTGGTGTGAAAGGAATTAAGGTAGATTTCTTTGGTGGCGACAAACAGGAAACCATGAAACTTTATGAAGATATTTTATCTGACGCCAACACTTTTGGCTTAACGGTAATCTTTCATGGCTGCACAGTGCCTAGAGGTTGGGAAAGAATGTATCCAAATTATGTTGGAAGTGAGGCGGTATTGGCATCAGAGAACCTGATATTTACCCAACATGCTAATGATACGGAAGCCATCAATGCCAGCCTTCATCCCTTTATCCGAAATGCTATAGGCGCAATGGATTTCGGACCAGTTCTTTTAAATAAGCGCCACAACAAGAAAAATGACGGAGGAACAATTAGAAAAACAACAGAAACTTTCCAATTGGCAACCGCTATTCTTTTCCAGAATCCAGTGCAGAATTTTGGGATCACCCCAAATAACCTCAGCGATGTTGCGCCTCATGTGATCGATTTTATGAAAAATGTGCCCACAACCTGGGACAATACTGTTTTTCTTGATGGATATCCCGGAAAATATTGTGTATTGGCACGTCGCCATGGAGAAACCTGGTATATTACAGCTATAAATGCTGAAACTACGGAGAAAACAATCGACATTTCGCTGCCAATGTTATCAGGTGCTGAAATTACCTTATACTCGGATGCCGATGACCGTTCACCTCAAATAAAACAGCTGAAATTAAACAAGGCAAAACAATTAAAACTAAAGCTTTTACCAGGCGGAGCAAATGTAATCGTGGCAAAATAAAATAGCGCTACAGGAAGGCGGAATAGAATGGTCATCATCTCCGGAGGGGTAATTGATTTTATAAAAATAAATATGAGTGACGTATAATTGTCTTCTCTTGTCCTAGGCCGCGGTCTTGCCTCGGCTCGCCGCCGCCGAAGGGCTCTTTCTTTTTGGTGTCAAAAAGAAACAAAAAACACCGGCTGAAAATTTTTCTTTCGAAGCCAGTGGGATGGCTTTGTCAGTGGAGCCCGAAAAATTTGTTAGGCCGGATTTAAGTAGAACGGAGATACGGTGCTACGGCCTAGCTATAAGGAAATGCATAGGTTCCGCAAGTCGCTCATTAATAAATAATTGCAAAACAACATCTATGGTATCGTAATCTTAGGGCATTTATTTGCAATTTATTAATCTCAAGGAGTCTTCGACTACGCTCATACTGACCAAACGCGGCGCTTAACTTAACGACAAATTTGGTCAGCCACTCTCAATAAAAATTAGTTATTTGTCTCTTTTATTTCTTTTGGATAATCTTAAAATCACTGAATGATGCATAACCGGAAATATCACCATAGGTAGCATGATAAACACCCACCTCTAAAACTCCGCTACTCATATCATCTCTTTTTATCGGACTGCCGGGAAGATTTACCCAGGTCTTTCCATTATGGCTGCCACGCATAAAAAATAGATTTCCCTGCCTTTGTATTTGTAAATGACGATAAAAAGCCCATCCTGCCAGGTTATTCAACTGTTTGCGTTCCGCGGAATTAAAATCAGTTACGATGTTTCCGATACCCCAGCCTGGCATAACGCCATTTTGTACAAGCTTTGCCACACTTGATGGCTCTTTAACCATTATACCAGCCTCATTTGCGCCATAAGCTTTCTTTTGGTTCAGCCCTAACATGTCAGACAGCACCACCTCGGCAGTAAAATCGCCTTCCACCTTGTTGTAAGCAAATGGACCTGTTGCTATTGATCCATCCCAAAATGTATTGTGCGAGACCAACTTTAATACTCCGGAATGCTGGGCAACGGTGTCCGCATTTCCAATCAAACCGTCCCAGGAAGTTCCTTTCAAACCATCTGCGCTTGCCGGAACCGACAATGCCGTTCCATGTTGCTTTCTGATTACAAAAAGTGCAGAATCTGTTGTAACAACGGAAGGCAAAGAGGTTTGGGTAACATTACCAAAGTTATCTCTAACCTTTACAGTGTAAGTATAGCGCTTTTCTGGCTCAACAGTAAAATCAGTATAAACTGAAGACCTTAACCATTTTTGCGCACTTTTATCCTCATTATTTTTAAAAAGGTACTCAAAATTGGTCCCCGGCAATACTGGTTTATCCGCAGCCATATCAACCATATTTGGCGTAACAGCTGATGGTTTAGAGGCGAATGATGCATTTGTGAGGTGGTTATTTAGTGTCTGTTTCCAAAAATCAAATTCCATCTTACAGCTGCTATCATCAAGGCCATAATTCAACACAGAAATTGAAGATATGGCTACTGAAGTCCCTTCCATTGCAGATCCGATTAAAATACGCTGATCTTTTTGCCTTTTAGAGGCATCGGTATTTCCGGCTAATTTACCATTTACAAAAATCTTGAATTTCCCTTTGTAATACGTACAGATCACCTGCTGCCACTTTCCGGTTCCTGCTATCCTGGCGATTTTATTTCCTTTGCCGAAAAATAAATCTGTTTTTGAACCGGCTTGCGAATACAATGAAAAAATGGCACTGAAAGGTTTTGAAAAGTCTGGTGTTTCAGCCATTTCATTGCTCAGAAGCAATTTACCATTACTGTGCAATACCACCGCTATTTTCCCATTTACATCAGCAACTTCTGCCTTTCCGCTAATTACAAGTACCCCCAAAGCAGCCCCGTTGTTTGTCCATCTATCTAAATTGCCATAGTCGAGATTTTTCGCCTCTACATGTAGCACGGTATTATTGCGCAGCCCTTTTTGATAGGCCGCTTTAATTTCTTCATGGCTTAGCGGCACATCATAAATTTTTAATGAAGCCAATGCGCCGGAAAATCCTGCACTTCCATCTTCATTTCCGCCGATTAGAAAATGTTTGAGGTTATTGATAAAAAGCATCCTTCTTTCGCTCCTATCCAATTCTCCGTCAACATAGATATGTTCCATTGTACCATCAAAAACAATACTGATCAGGTGCCATTCATTAGCTTTTGGCAAATGCTTGTATCCTAAATCTGCCCATCCCAGATGCGTTATTGCACCTGCAGTTTTACTATTCCCATAACCAACGGCAGCATTACTTAAATTAACCCCTCCCCGCCCTGTCCACGAAATAATGGTTTCTTCTTTATCAATCTCCGGATTTAAAACCCACATACTTACACTATAACTGCTGTTTCCAAGCAGAGACTGTGGTGCAGGAATTGATGAAGATAAGCGCTCCTGACCAGTAAAAATCAATGCTTTTTTACCTCCGATCATGGAGGTAACGGGTTTAGTTATTCCACCAGCCACAAAATTTCCTCCCAACTTTCCTTTATTTTGAACGTTTGCTACAACGCTGCCTGTACGGAGATTATCTAATGCCAGGTCTACTAATAAACCTTTTGGTTCAAAAGCTTTTAAAGGTTGCCATTTTTTAATTTTGGTATTCATTACCGGATGATATTCCGCATCATCGAAAACCTTAATATTCCATATCGCTTTATTCAATCCCGGATATTCAGTCTGTAAAACCATTGTACGAAGATACCTCGCCTTAATATTTCCGAAATCAATCATCGGGCTCCCATGTTGTGTATTTCTACTGCGATCGGCATAAATTTTCCATGTTTTCCCGTCAAGCGAATACATGATCTTATATTGATAGTACCAGGTGGCGTATTCAAACTGCGTATGGATACTTTTAACATGCTCTATTTTTCCCAAATCTACCTGCACCCAGGCAGGCCCTACATTGCTTTTGCCTTTCCATAATGTTCCATTATGATCATCAAAGGCAAATTCAGCTTTAAAATTTTCATCATAGCTGGAGGATGCGGACACTTTTTTACCTAGTGCTAAATTTGGATGTGGATTGGCATTTTTTGCCAGATAACCGATTCCGGTGTGTGTAGGTAAAATCTTAAGTATATTCCCTTCATCATCAAACTGCATTTTATCTACAGCAACCTGCCTGTGGTAACCGCCATCATTATGCGGATTATTATGCCGGTGATAAACCAGGTAAAAATCATCACCTTGCTGCAATACAGATTGATGTCCTGGCCCGTGCACCGTTCCGTCTTTATTTGTAGCTAAAATCGGGTTATTAGCGGCATATTTAAAAGGTCCCATCGGGTTGGTTGCCGTTGCATACTGAACCCTGTAAGTGCCATCCTCACAATAACCAGAAGAATAGGTTAAATAATAAATTCCTTTTCTTTTAAACACAAAGGGTGCTTCGAAAAACTCTTTTGCATCAGTATTGGGAATCTGCGCCAGCCTGGAAAAGGATTTCATATCTTTATTTAAAAGACCAACTCCACAGCCATGGTTGGGATAAATGCCCCAGGTACCCCAATACATATAATACTGGCCATCATCATCTTTAAAAGTCTGTCCATCAAGCGTAATCACATTTGGCACCATAAAATTAGATACAATCGGTTTACCTTTAGGCAATAGCGATGTCCAGGGACCAACAGGTGTATCAGCTGAAGCACCAAAAATCTCAACAGGCTGGCAGTAATATAAATAATACTTACTATCAGCACCCTGAGTTACATCTGGCGCCCAGTAGTAGTGCGTGGTTGGCCAGTTCATATCCTGAATGGTCCAATTCACAAAATCTTTAGATGTCCATACTTGAGAAGGACCGAAACCACCACCGTTACCATCTGTTGTAGCATATATATAATAGGTATCTCCGAACTTCTTTACTGTTGGATCTGCAAAATAACCCGGTATAATTGGATTTCCATGTAGCACAGCCTCCTTTGCAGATTGCGCCAGTACCATTTGAATAGTAGAACACAACAGGAATAAAATGAATGGCTTTAGATATTTTTTCTTCATGGTTAAGTGTTACGTCAGGAGTTTTGGAAACGGCTGTTATAGGTCTGCATGTAAATATAAACGAAGTAAACCCCAGATTACCGTTGTATATTAATGCATAGTATCAATATTTTAACCTTTTGTATCTGGAAATAGCAGTCTGAATAACACCATACAAAAAAGATCAAAGGGAATCAATTCATGTCACTATCGGGATCCCTGGCATAAAATAAGGTTAAAATATGCACAATACCTGCAATTTATAGCGATTTATTCCTTACTCCTTTTGCTTAATTTTATCTTTAGGAAAAGTTCATTTTTAACTTCATGAACATGATCGCCAAAAAACTTAATAATTAAAAATAGCATAAACAGATACATTTACGGGGAGCATCATCATATAGAATTGTCATCGCTAGTTTATAGACCTGCCATAACATCACCTGAGGCATTTCGATACATCGCCAAACTCAGTAAGGTTTAGCGCAGGGTAACAACGCTCAGGGAAACTTATTTTATGATACAACCTCATTATTGATAATAGAAAATATGAAAATTTACAAAGTGCTCCGCTCCATTCTATGTCTTGCAGTTTTTATATCGGCAAGTAACACCGTTCTGGCGCAAAATGGTGATCAGATCCTTGATGGCATCGGTGAAACAGGAATGAGTGCACGGTATATCTTTAATGGAGATTTAAAAGACTGGTCAAGAAATAATCTGCATGCCAAATTTCAGGGCTCCAACCCAGAGTTTGTTAATGATAATCGTTTTGGAAAAGTTTTATCGCTTTCCGGGCACGACAATTCCTTTGTTACAATTCCATCAGAGGCACTGGCTGATGTTGAATCACTCAGCATATCCGGATGGATCTACTTACGGTCGGGCCAGGTTGGGCAATCGTTTTTTGATTTCGGAAAGGATGCCGGCAAACATTTTTTTGCAGCACCAATAGGTACAAAAATCCGGAAAGGTTTTCTGGCGCAGCTAAAAGCGAATGAGCGCAACAGCAAGGAAGCGGTTTCGGCAGCAATTGAAATGAACAAGTGGGTCTATCTTACGGTAGTCATCGATGCGCCTTCAAAATCTATGAGCACTTATGTAAATGGCAAGCCTGTAGCCGAAGCAAAAAATATCACACAAGAACTGACGGCCGTATTTGATCAGCAATCAAAAGACAAAAAATTGCTCTATATCGGAAAATCGATGTTGCCAGACGCGCCTTATCTTAATGCCATGTTGCACGATTTCCGCATTTATCGTATTCCCCTTACCGGCAGACAGATTGCCGGGATTTACAACAATTCGCAGAAAGGCGCGCAGCAGACTGCGGTGAATGTCGGTAAAAGTGAAGACGATCTTCCACGCTTTAACAAAGACAAGGCACAGCTTTACAATACTTACCTCACGCATGTTGCGGATATTGAAATAGAAACAGCAGTTGGGAATTTACCGCGATTACCAGGTTACCTTCCAGGGACTTACAAGAACGGATTAAAAGGCCCAAAAGTACGGGTGTTGTGGCCTTCTGACATAAACAATACGGCTGTTCTCAAACCAGGAAAATATACCGTAACCGGCCGGGTTTCCGGAACAGATTTTAAACCAAAAGCATTTGTTACCATAAATGCGTCAAAAGAGCAGATCACTCCGGTTTCAAATCTGGAGGCTTTTCATCTGGACCAGGTTTCACTTAAAACCGATGCGCATGGACACGAAACTAAATTTATCGAAAACCGTGATAAATTTATCAGAACATTAGCCCAAACCGATCCAAATTCCTTTTTGTATATGTTTCGCCACGCTTTTGGTCAAAAACAACCTCAAGGTGCAGAACCCTTAGGTGTATGGGATAGTCAGGATACTAAATTAAGAGGGCATGCTACAGGCCATTACCTTTCTGCCATTGCACAGGCTTATGCCGGTACAGGTTATGATAAGGCACTCCACGCTAATTTCGCGAAAAAGATGGACGATATGGTCAATACGCTTTACGAATTATCGATGTTATCAGGAAAGGCACAAAATGCAGGCGGCCCCTATGTATCCGATCCTACAGCTGTTCCGCATGACCCCGGCAAATCGGATTTTGATTCAGACCTTAGCGATAAGGGCATCCGCACTGATTACTGGAACTGGGGGAAAGGATTTATCAGCGCTTACCCTCCCGATCAATTTATCATGCTGGAAAAAGGAGCTAAATACGGCGGACAGAACAACCAGATCTGGGCACCTTATTATACCTTGCATAAAATCCTGGCGGGCTTAATTGATGTTTACGAAGTAAGCGGCAATAAAAAAGCCCTCGAAATAGCGGCAAACATGAGCGACTGGGTATATGCCCGTTTAAGCCAGTTGCCACAAGAAACGCTCATCAAGATGTGGAACACCTACATTGCCGGTGAATTTGGCGGGATGAACGAGTCGATGGCCCGGATGTACAGCATCACGGGTGAACAGCGCTACCTTAAAACAGCACAATTATTTGATAACATTAAAGTATTCTTTGGCGATACCGCACATTCGAATGGCCTGGCGAAAAATGTCGACAATTTCCGTGGGTTGCATGCCAATCAACATATCCCACAGGTGGTGGGAAGTATAGAAATGTATCGTGTTGCCAACAATCCTGAGTATTACAAAGTGGCAGATAATTTTTGGCACAAAATGGTGAATGATTACATGTATAGTATTGGAGGTGTTGCAGGTGCACGTAATCCGGCTAATGCCGAATGTTTTACTGCCCAGCCATCAACCCTGTACGAAAATGGTTTCTCTGAAGGGGGCCAGAATGAAACCTGTGCTACCTACAACATGCTTAAGTTAACGGGCGATCTTTTTCTCTTCGATCAAAAGGCAGAGTTGATGGATTATTATGAACGTGGCCTTTACAATCATATCCTGGCATCAGTTGCCGAAAAAAGTCCGGCAAATACCTATCACGTGCCGCTCAGACCAGGTTCTGTTAAACAATTTAGCAATCCGGATATGAAAGGCTTTACCTGCTGTAACGGTACAGCATTAGAGAGCAGTACCAAGCTACAAAATTCAATTTATTTTAAAAGCAAGGATAACCAGGCGCTTTACGTAAATCTGTATATCCCTTCTACACTAGACTGGAAAGCGCGCAATATAAAAATAGAACAAACAACAGATTTCCCAAAAGAAGACCACACCAAACTGACGATTAAAGGGAGTGGAAAATTTGACCTCAACGTGCGGGTACCGGGATGGGCAACCAAAGGTTTTTTTGTAAAAATTAATGGTAAAGAACAAAAGTTTACGGCCAGCCCGGGCAGTTACCTGAAAATTAGCCGCAATTGGAAAGATGGCGATATGATAGAATTAAAAATGCCATTCCAATTCCACCTTGATCCGGTTATGGACCAGCAGAACATAGCCAGCTTATTTTACGGCCCGATACTGCTTGCTGCGCAAGAGCCGGAAGCAAGAAAAGAATGGCGTAAAATCACCTTAAATGCACAGGACATTAGCAAAACCATTAAAGGCGATCCACAACAGCTAAGATTCACGATTGACAATGTTGCTTTTAAACCATTTTATGAAACATACGGCCGTCATTCTGTTTACCTGGATGTGACCTTAAAATAAGCAATTGGAGGAACAGTTCAGATCGAAATGATAAGATCGAACCCCGCGCATGGGCCAGATCCAAAGCCATTCTTTTAAAAGGCTCATCAAATATTCGTCTGCTCATATATTCAAATTTAAAGTTTAATGTTTAAATCTGACAAATAAAAACCTCCAGTCAAATGTAGCAATTCCAGTTTAACATTTTAAAGGTAAATAGTGGTGTAGAACCGTCTACATTACTTCGATCAGATAAAGTTGGCTTGTGTACAGAAAGTGGAGCGCTTTCCCATGTTAGCGGAGATAAAAAGGGAAACAATGTACCAACTTTAACCCTCAACACCATAAGCAATAACTTCCTACCGTTCTTACTAAATCTCAAAAGAGCAGTTTGGACTGGAATTCCGAAAAAAGCCCCATTTTGCAGATTGCAAAATGGGGCTTTTAACATGACAAAACTTAAATTTTACCACCCAAAATTTTGAACTAGTTCTTTATTCACATCAATTTCCCTTTGAGGAATTGGCATTAAATAATGGCGTTTCACGAAAACTCTGGTTTGGATCACTGTTTCTTTATAAAAAGCGGCCAATCCAGCTGCCTGACTTTGTGGATCAAGTCCAGTGGCAGTAAGTTCGGCTGTAGTAGGTCTAGCATTAAGACCATGTACAGGTCCATTATCCACAGTTTCTGCAATTAACCATCTTCTCACATCCCAAAAACGATGCCCTTCAAAAGCGAATTCGATACGTTTTTCATTCTGTACGCGATTTCTGAAACCAACTTGCGTATTATCTCCAGCTACACCCGCTACCGGCAAAGCTGGCATATTTACCCTAGCCCTCACCTTATTAATGGCTGTGAATGCTTCAGCATTTGGCCCTCCATAGTATTCATTTAAAGCTTCTGCATATGCCAGGTAAAATTCTGCCAACCTAAATATAGGATAGTTTCTCTGGGCGTCGGGCGAAGTCCACCAGTTCGTAGGGTCAACCTTCGGATCTAACCATTTACGTACATTGTAGCCACTAACGGTATAAGTACCTCCACTTTTTGGCCAAGCCTGAGAAACACCGTTATTGCTTCCCCAATAGGCTAACCTTATAGGGGTTTGGCTAGTGCGTACTGCCGCCCATTTGCTGTTATGGAAACTGATAGTCGCATAAAATCTTGGATCTCTATTTTTAAAACGATTAGATATGTTATCCAGGTAAACCCAGGCATTCGTTCCATCCCCGCCCCAAAACCATTCGGACCAAACACCATCTTTTTGGTAGCCAGAGCCAGGATGATTAATTGGAAATCCATTTTTCATCTCATAACTATCCACCAACTCTTGCAACGGACTATATTGACCCCAACCGCCAAACGGTCCGCCAAAAGCGTTTAATGACAAGTCTAACACTTTGTTTTTAGGTAAAGTGAAAGCTAATATTGTCTCTGTCCATTCGCGTGTGTTAAATATCGCCGCGTAGCTATTGATGTCATCATTTCCATATGCTCTGGGCAGAGCTACATTATTGTAATAATCTAACACCTTTTTAGCCGCATCTGCTGCTTTTTTCCATTTTTCCTTGTCATAAGCCGAACTAAACAAAGCCTTTCCATCTTTATTTTTAATGGACGCATAGGTTGGGTTACCATTGAACAAGGGACTTGCGGCGTACAACAGCGTTTTAGCTGCCAGTGCCAGGGCAGCGCCTTTGTTAACACGGCCAAGCTCTGCATCAGGATGTACAGTTAAAAGCATTGGCGCTACATCTTCGCATTCGCTTACAATAAAGCTCACCACCTCATCTACAGAGTTTCTCGCCACGGTCTTCAATTCTTCAGCATCCGCTACCGAATATGACTTGGTAATAATTGGTACACCGCCATATCTCTTAAGCAATTCAAAATAGAACATTGCCCTTAAAAACCTTGCTTCGGCTTTGTAGTGGGGTATTCTTGTCGCATAGTAAGTAGCCTGATCCCCAGGAATTGGCACTTGGTCTATGTTTTCCAAAAAGAGATTTGCTTTCCTGATCTTTTGGTATTGTTCTGTCCAATTTCCAAATGGATTATCCACTGTATTCCATGCACCATCATTATATTTTAAAGAGGGGAAACCAGCGCCCCAATGATGGAAGGATTCATCTGTAGCGGCCGTGATTTCATCTAGGGCCTCACCATTTGGACTGATCGCGGTCGGTAGCCCACTATAAAGGTTTGCTAATGCCCCGTTTGCATTATTAATGTTTCCCCAAACTTTATCCTCGGTCACCAGTTCATTCGGCACCACGTCAAGGTATTTCTTACAGGAAGATAATACAGCTAAACCCAATAATATAAAAACAATAGTGTTGAGCTTGTTTTTTTTGTTGAAATATATTTTCATATTCAATATAATTAAATTTTTTATTAATGCGACGACTATAATCCAAAGGTTATACCACCGTTAAATACACGTTGCTGAGGATAGTTTCTAGAATCATTTGGTGTTTCTGGATCTACAATTTTCATTTTATCCCAGGTATATAAATTGATCCCGTTCATGAATATCCTGGCAGTTCTAAGCCCAATCTTGTTTACAAGTTTTGTCGGAATGGTATAGCCCAATTCCACATTCTTTAGGCGCAGATAATCCGAAGACATTAGCCAGAAAGATGAAACCCTATGGTTATTGCTATTTGAAGCATAGGATAAACGTGGGTATTTGGCTTCTGGATTTGCTGGTGTCCAGTGATTATCCTTAATATCGCTCAATATACCCGAATCTCCTGAGAATGGCCACATTGCTGGTCCGGTTAGCCACACATTGCCGCCAAATGCACCTTGAAACAAAACACTCAAATCGAAACCCAGGGCATTAAAACCAAAGGCAAAACCCGCCATTTTTTCCGGAACAGAGTTCTTTCCTAAAAAGGCAACATCCAACTCATCGATCTTATTATCGCCATTCATATCTCTGTACTTGATGTCGCCAGGCTGTACAACGCCATAGCCCGATTGGTCCGGACTGCTGTTGATCTCTGCCTGTGATTGGAAAAGGCCTAAAGCGATTAACGAATACTGATCATTGATACTTCTACCAGTTCTTTGGATATAACTTCTTCCTGCCAAGGTAGGCTCATCCATCTCCAATATTTTGTTACGGGCAAAAGAGAAGTTTGCCTTAACAAAATACCCTAGTTTCATACTTCTTTTACGGTATTCCACAGCGACTTCAAAACCTTTATTCTCCACCGATCCCAGATTGACCAACGGCAAATTTGTAATACCCAAAAGCGAGGGCAAAGTACCTGGTTGTGCTAAAATATTATTCCTGCGTTCGTAAAACACATCACCGGTGAATGTCAGCGCATCTTTCCATAAACCTAAGTCCAGCCCTATGTTATACTTGTTTGCCTGTTCCCATGTTACGGTCTCGTTTCCGGTGTAGTCTTCGATCGACCCACCAAAGGAATTTCCATCATAATTTCTGCCGAACTGATAACCTGTTCCCCCTAGGCTCCATGTACTTTGATAAAGAAATCTTCTTCCTCCGATCTTATCGTTGCCCACAATTCCGGCAGAAGCCCTAAGCTTAAGTAAATTGATGAATTGAACATTATCCGCAAAAAAATCTTCGTTGGATATTACATAACCCACTGAAACTGACGGAAAGAAATCATAACGTTGACCCTTTGGAAAGTTCTCAGAACCATTATAACCAAAGTTCACCTCGCCCAAATATTTGTTTTTATAGGCATAGGTAGCACGCCCAACAAATCCGTTGTATTTAAACGGCAATCCCTCGATCGCTGCACCACTGCCAACAGCGGCAAAAAAGCTCTGCTGGGTGTATAAGAACATCCCGGTAACTGCATGGTCTTGACCAAAGATGCGGTTGTAATTGATATAGGCTTCTAAATTGGTCCTACGGTTACTATTTGCATTTACCTCATAACTTAGTACGTTATTACCATCACCAACTTTGGTATAGCTACCCTTGTTTAAATCGGTTTCCTGATCATTGCCCAAGGAATACTGGTAGGTAAAATATGCCTGTCTCCTCAGTATATTTCTGAAGTTGTAAGAATCAAAAGAAAGCCTGGCTTTAACGCTTAGCCCTTTGGTTATCCATGGCATATTCAAGTTGAAGCCCGCAGTAGCCTGCAAAGTATTTTGGAAGTTTCTCTGATAGCCACCAGCGGTTAATAAACCATAAGGATTATAGGGTTTCGCAGGTAGCATAGCTATTGTTCCATTCGGATTTGTCATCGGGTATAACCACGGCGGTGTAGATTGTAGAGCGTTGAATAAAGTTGCCGCACTATTTGGGGGATAATTATTATCAAATACGATAGCTCCCAAATTCAGCTCCATGCTAAGGTCTTTGGTAACGTCAAGATCGATGTTGGACCTAAAGTTGTATTTATTACTTACCGCCTGGATATTATAATCCTGTATCCGGTCCTCAAAATTATACTGTCCGTTTTGTTGGAGGTAAGAAATAGACGTAAAATAACGCACGCCCTTTGTACCTCCGCTAACGTTCAGGTTCCCTTGATTCATCCTTGAATTTGGCTTTAATAACTCTTTCAGCCAATTTACGTTCGGGTATAGATATTCGTAAGCTGGATGGCTACGGTCACGAAACTTATTCAAATATTCATCGGTATACTGCGAGAAATTCTGTTTATCGTTTTGCAATCCTACACGATAAAGACTTAAAGCATCATAGGAGTCAAGATAAGAAGGTAAACGGGTTGGTTCTTGAAGGCCTGTTTGTGCCGTAAAGGTAATTTGTGGCTTTCCCTCAACACCGCGACGGGTAGTTACCAATACCACACCATTTGCACCACGCACCCCGTAAATTGCAGTAGATGATGCATCCTTTAAAATGGAAATGCTTTCAACTTCATTTGCATCTATGCTAGAGAATGATCGCTCAACCCCGTCTACCAGTATCAGTGGAGCCTGACTTCCCGAAAAGGTCGCCATACCCCTAATCCATAATTGTGAGCCGTCAAATCCTGGCTCACCACTGTTCTGTACGGTAATTAAGCCTGGCAACCTACCAGCCAGTGCATTACTAAGATTGGCCACCGGACTTTGTTGAAGTTCTTTTGTGCCAATGGTGGCAATCGAGCCAGTAACAGTAATTTTCTTTTGCGTTCCGTAACCTACAACGACAACGTCCCCCAAAGCCTTGTTATCCTCTTGCAGGATAATGGTAACTGGGAGCTGATCAGAAGCGATTAATTCTTTGGTCGGAAAGCCAACAGCGCTTACCGAAAGGGTCACTTTTCCCTTGGCACTAATAGAGAAAGAACCATCATCGGCAGTAGAAGTACCAATATTTGTATTTTTTATTCTTACAGATGCGCCCGGAATAGGCAAACTATCTGTACCAAGCACCTTACCCTTGATGGTGCCTGTTTGTGCAAAGATCTTCAAGCAGAAGATCAAACTAATCGATAGAAATAGTAATCGTTTTTTCATAACATGGTTTAAGGTTAATTGTTAATTTAAATTAAGGTGGTTTTGGGCATAAATCCTGCGAGACGTTTCTCAGTCCAGCATTTGGTTTTCTGACTAAACATTAGAGGCTTGGTTAAGCCTAAGCAACGTTCTTTTCATTTTTAGGATACTTTCAATGTTAATTAAATCAGGATTATAAAGTGAAAAATTATTCAATAGCTGATGACATGTTAATGCCGTTATTGATCTGATCTAATAGAATGAAAAATCAGGATCGTAAGGTTAAATTATTACAACCGAGAAACTCGTATTGTAATTTTAGATTGATGCCGGAAGCTGTTAATTTCATAATGGTTTTAAGGTTTATTTAGGTTAAAAATAATCGTTGGATTAACGTTTATAAATTTAACTGAATGAATTATGTTTATTAATGAATATTTTACCAAATGATAACCCAATCTTAACCCATCATCTTTTAATAAAGAAGGGGAAATGCTAAAAACCAGTATCTTCATTAAAAAATCAAAATATGTAATTATCAATAAGAAAACTAAACGGCCAGGATTTGAAATATGATTGAAAATCTACCTTACAACGATCGTTATCAAGGTTTTAATAGAAATTAACTCTTTTAGAAGAATTTTGATTTTTTCGCCGAGCTGGAGGGTATATTTTGGGATCCAGAGGCGTTTTCGGGTAGACTTATGTCAAATTACCAAACCGAAAAGCAGTTAAATTTACCTGTGGAGAATATCAGAGTAGATATTTTCTCAATTGCAACATTTTTGACCTCAGGTTTTCATCGTACACGTGTTAGAAGCGAGAAGCTGGAAGCAAAAGGTTATTCACCCTTGTTCGGACAAGGCGATCAGTATGGCTCCCACTAGCATCGTAACGATTGTGTAGTTGCCTTCGCTCATACAAAATAGATTGTTTGGATACAATACGGGATTTAAAGCCCCATTAAGGTTTTTCGCCTTTAAACTTCCTTGCATCAGTTATTTTGCACTTAACAATTGCGTGCTAGTAGGCGAACCTGGTATATATTTTTTGGAGATGAAGTTAGCGCTGATTCCACTGAAACTGTTCTTTCCGATTCCGCCATTACGGGGCAAGAAAAAACAGAGAAATAAACGACAGACAGATACAGCCGAATAAGTGTGTAAATCTTTTTTTCATTGTTGTTTGATTTGTTTATTGATATATTAAATACTTATTTAACTTAAAAATGTCTCGTCCGGTTCAGACCACCCAAAGAAATTCAACCAGGAGAGCTATTTTATTCACATTTGAAAAGCAAAAAAAATAAACGTTATAAATACGTTAAAAATACTGCTACTTTATTTTTTTATTTAATAAGTGTTACTACATTCGTGCAGACGTCTTATGAAACTAGACGCTGGTAAGTTAATCAAACGTAACTTTATAGCGTAACTTCTTTGAGCGCTAATGGCCTCAATTTAGTAATTAAGGGGTTTTTATGCTAACCAAATTTATCAAACAGATGAAAGATGTTTCAGAGGAAATAGAACTTTTGTTGCGCGTAACTGATGGTGATCGTCTCGCGTTTAATTTGTTGTATAAAAAATACCTCCAAAATTTACGAAAATTTGTCGCTTCGATTTCTGGCAATACCGATCTGGCAGATGAACTTGTGCAGGACATCTTTGTTAAAATATGGCTTAATAGAAAAAACCTGCCCCTTATCGGATCCTTCAAACCTTACCTTTACCGTTGTGCGCGCAACCTTTTAATCGATCATATCCGAAAATCCAGGACACAGATCAGGATAAAAGAGGTTTCAAAAAACCTTGAAGAGAACTGTTCTGTTAGCACAGACGATAATTTAATTTATTCACAGACCTTAAGCCAGCTATACAGTGGCATTAACCTGCTTCCTGAAAAAAGAAAAAGAATTGTTGAGCTCAAAATAAACGATGACCTTTCTCTTGATGAAATTGCACTACAGTTAAAAATATCAAAATCGGTAGTCAAAAAACAACTCTATACCGGAATAGCTTTTCTAAGAAATCACCTGAAACATTTATACAGGATTGCACCTTTTATTTCTTTTCTATATTTTTTTCTTTAACGAGGGGGCCTTTTTTGTTCCACATCCGTCTTAAGCAGATATGGAACAAAAGGATGTTGAGCAACTCAGGCAAAAATTGATTCAGGGTGAATTGACTGCGACTGAACAGCAGGACTTTTTTAATTGGTTAAAGCAATTAGATCAGCCTGAGCTAAACGCATTCATGCAAGAGTACAGCGCATCATTCGAAAAAAAAACAGACAGCGTAGCGGTAGAACAGAACGAAGATTTAGCGAAAAAGATCGAAATGCGCTTAGATGCTTTAGAGGATATGAGCATACCATTCTGGAAACGCTCAGCCTTTAAACTCATGGCTACCGCTGCAGTATTGGTTCTAGCCTGCTCATCTATATTTTTGTACTATGCTAATGCAGATGGGAACAAACGTATTGCATTGTCAAAAAACACAAACACCCCGCATGCAAAAGCAATCTATGGAGGAAGTGACAAAGTATTGCTGATTCTCTCGAACGGTAAGCGCATTGAAGTAAATAATTTTACAAATGGACAACTCGCTGTAGAAAATGGCTATTCTATCGAAAAACAAAGCAACGGCCTTTTAAAATACACAAAAATCAATACAGCTGCCGCTTTAGCATCGGGTAATTCAAACACCATCGAAACACCCCGTGGCGGACAGTATTGCGTTAATCTCCCTGATGGGAGTAAAGTTTGGTTAAATGCAGAAAGTAAAATAACTTATCCGGTAGTTTTTTCGGGCAATACCAGAAAAATTGCCCTTCAAGGCGAAGCTTATTTTGAGGTAGCCCATAATCCTAACAAACCTTTCATCGTCGATTTTGAGGGCTCAAATGTAAAAGTACTGGGCACGCATTTTAATATCTGCGCATACGGGGATGGCGAAATGCCTAAAACAACCTTGCTTCAGGGTTCGGTAGAGGTAAATAAAGGTGATAGAAAAAAAATAATTTTACCTGGTCAGCAGGCCATTTTAAGTCATAACATCGGTATTGTTAATGTTGATACGAACCACGTGATGGGATGGAAAAACGGAAATTTTTCATTTGAACATGAACGCATCGGCACGGTGATGGGAAAAATATCGAGATGGTATGATGTTGATGTCAAATATCAGGGTGAAGTAACACAGGAAGAATTTGTCGGTTCGATTCCAAAATCCAAGAATTTGGAAGAAGTGCTCCACAGGCTGGAGCTGACCGGATTGTTACACTTTAAAATCAAGGGAAGGAGCGTGACCATTATGCCATAACCTTACAAAAATAGGCTGGCCCATCCATGAAACAAAAGCCAGAGTGCTGTAACACTCTGACCTGACGTTTGGATCGCCACCAAGTATTCCAGACAATAGTACAACCAAGTATAAACCCAAACATTCAAATATATGAATTATTATGCATCACGCGTAAATAGGCTTCTGGCCTATCTGCGTAAACCGCTACTGGTTATGAAATTAACATGCTTACTTTTAGTTTCCTTAATGTTACAGCTCTCGTTAGCCAGCAGCGGACAAACGGTAACACTTTCAAAAAAGAATGCGGCTGTCGAAAAAATTTTCAAGGAAATTGAGCGCCAAACCGGTTACCAGTTTTTGTACACCAGGCAAATGCTTAGCGGAACTCATCCGGTGAGTATCGAAATTAACAAAATGAGTTTGGCAGAGGCCCTGGATCTCTCGCTGAGGTCACAACCCATCAGCTATAAACTTGAAGATAATATTATCATCATCCAGCGAAGAGCGATAGTTGAACCCACAATAAATAAAATAGCTGAAATCTCCGTAACAGGTAAAGTTACTGATGAGGCTGGTCTTCCAATTCCTTCTGTTAGCATTAAAATTAAAGGTACCAATACAGGTGTTCAAACCGCACCGAATGGAACCTATAGCCTTAAGGTTCCTATTGGGAGCGAAACATTGATTTTTAGCTCCGTAGGCTTCGCTTCTCAGGAAATCGCAGTCAACAACAGAACTGAAATCAATGTTCAGCTAAAGGCCGAACTTAATAATTTAACCGATGTAGTTGTAATCGGATATGGATTGCAACGCAAAGGTGATGTAACAAGTTCTGTAGCGAGTGTTAAAGCCGAGAATTTTGTAAAATCGCCGGTATTAGATGCTGGCCAGTTAATTCAGGGTAAAGTAGCCGGACTAACCGTTAATACGCCAAGTGGCGATCCTACCTCAGGCAGCAAAATCAGGCTTCGCGGAAACAATACGCTTTTTGGCGCCAATGCCGATCCGCTTGTTATTGTAGATGGTGTGCCAAGTAGCCTTAAGCTGGTTGCACCGGAGGATATTGAATCAATAGATGTATTAAAAGATGGTTCAGCAGCAGCCATTTATGGTGTACGCGGTACCAATGGTGTAATTATCGTTACCACTAAAAGATCTTCAGGAAAGAATAGCAATGTGGTAGAATATAGTGGCTCTGTAAGTACACAAACTATTGCCAGAAAACTCAACATGCTTACTGCCGATGATTACCGCAGGCAGATTGCCGAAGGAACGCGTCTTGCATCATACGATCTTGGCACGAGCACGGATTGGTTAAAAGAGATTTCTAATAAAACACCTATTACCAACATCCACAATATTACTTTCCGCGGGGGTAACGGACAAACCAATTACCTGGCTACCGTAAACTACCGCTATTTTAACGGGATATTTAAAAAATCTGACAACTCTACGCTTACTGCAAGGGCAGATATTAATCACTCCATGTTTGATAATAAGGTAAAAATTAACATGGGCGTTTTGGTACAGAACAATAAATATACCCAAACCCAGGATGGTGAAAGTTTCAATGGTGTTGTTTACCGTCAGGCCCTGATCCGTAACCCAACCTCTCCCCTTTTTGGTAGTGATGGACATTACTTTGAAGAACCGAACAATTTTGAATATGACAACCCAGTTGCACGCCTTTTCGAAAGCACGGGGCTTAACCAAAACACCACTCAGCGTTTAAATTCGCAGATTACTTATAACCCGATTGCGGATCTTAAATTAAGTGCCTTAGGTTCATACACCAAATATGTTTCAAATGGTGGTTATTCAGAATCGAAATTCCACATTTCTAACATCAGAGATAAACTTAATGGCTATGCCGCCCTGGGTTCTACCCAAAGTATAGACAGATTGCTTGAGCTTACAGCTCAATACTCAAAAAAACTGGGCGACCATAGTTTCACGCTATTGGGCGGATACAGTTATCAGGATAATTCGTCCCTCAATTTCTATGAGCGGAATTATGATTTCCCTACAGATGCTTTTGGTTATTATAATATTCAGCAGGGTCGTGGTGCAAACCGCGCTTTAGATGCACTATTGGGAAGTAACTATTCAGAAACCAACCTGATTGGATTTTTTAGCAGGTTAACCTATAGCTACAAAGACAGATACCTGTTAATGGCCTCTTTAAGAAGAGAAGGTGCCAGCCAGCTTTATGGTGCTGAAAAACCTTATGGTAATTTTCCATCCGTATCTGTTGGATGGAAAATCACCAACGAAGCATTTATGAAAGATCAAACGATTTTTGATGACTTAAAGCTTCGTGCAGGATATGGTGTAACCGGTAACCAGCCGAACGATGGTTTCCGCGCTGTTGCCTTATTGGGCTATGGCGCTAACGTGTTATCTAACGGCAACTGGATCCAGACACTCGTTCCTACACAGAACCCTAATCCGGCTTTACGCTGGGAAGAAAAAAGAGAGACTAATATTGGTCTTGATTTCAGCATGTATAAAGGAAGAGTTACGGGTACTGTTGATGTTTACAACAGAAATTATAATGGATTATTATTTGATTATCAAGTACCTAGCCCACCAAACCTTTTCCCGAGTACAAGGGCAAATGTTGGTACCATGCAAAATAAAGGTATTGAGGTTTTATTAAACATTGTACCGATCCAGACTAAAGATTTTGAATGGACAACAAGTTTCAACTTTTCAACCAACAGAAATAAACTGGTTAGTTTATCTAACGATTTATACCAGGCCACAAACGACTTTTTCACTACGGGGGGAACAGGCCCGCCAGCAACCACTTTTACCAATATTGTGCGTGTTGGTGATAACATCGGAGATTTTTACGGATTTAAAGTGAAAGGCGTAACTGCTGATGGTCAGTGGATTTATGAAGGTAAAAATGGCGAAGATGTTTCTTACAGCCAGTTTAATCATGCTTTTGAAGATAAAAAAGTACTTGGAAACGGTATTCCTAAATTTACCGGTGGATGGAACAATAACTTCAGGTATAAAGACCTCGATTTAAGCATTACCATGCGTGGTGCATTTGGTTTTCAGATTCTCAATTTCCAAAGAATGTATTATGAAAACACCGGTATTCAGAACTATAACCGCCTGACATCAGCTTATGATCCTGTTTTTGGTACAGCTGTTCTCAATAAAAACATGCCTGTAGAATTTAACAGCTATTATGTAGAAAACGGCGATTTCTGGAAAATTGACAACATTGTATTGGGTTATACCTTTAACAAGCTAAAAACCAAATATCTTAAAGGCGCAAGGGTTTATGTTTCTTCATTAAACACTTTTACCATTACTGGCTATAAGGGATTAGACCCGGAAGTAGACTGGAGCGGTTTGGCACCGGGTAATGATAACAGGGATAAGTATCCTACCGCCCGTACTTTTACACTAGGTTTTTCTCTTAATCTTTAATCCTTTACATCATGAAAACAAGATTTATATTGAGCACCGGCATCATGGCACTTGTGGTCCTGGTTATTAGTTTAGCATCCTGCACGAAGTTAAAGGATGAAAATTACTCCGCATTTATTCAGAATAAGTTTACCCCTAATACCTCTGATGTGGCGGCCCTGGTTGGCGCAGGTTACACCTATTGGAGGCCCTTAATGCTCGGGCGAAGCAATAACTCTATCTTTCGTACCAACGAGATTTCAAGCGATGAAGCCGTAATACCCGCCCGCCCGAACGGCTGGGTTGACAATGGGATCTATCGCCGGATGCATGAACATAGATGGACATCCGATGAGGACAACAGCTACCAGATCTGGAACAATGCTTATGGAGGCATTACTTCATGCAACCGTGTACTTTATCAGATTCAATCAAACCTGATTCCAATTCCTACGGGTAAAGATGCTACCATAGCCGAGTTGCGTGCCTTAAGGGCATCTTACTATTATGCACTCTGCGATTTCTTTGGCGGGGTACCTATAGTAGATAAATTTGATGTCCCATCCGGATTTCTTCCACAGCAGAGCACACGTGCACAGGTTTATGCTTTTATTGTTAAAGAACTTACTGAAAGCCTTCCAAACCTGAGCAAGGAAAACACCCAAGCTACTTATGGTAAGTTTAATTACTGGGCTGCCACTGCCCTGCTGGCTAAAGTTTACCTGAATGCTAATGTATATATCGGCACTCCTGCTTATGCTCAATGCATTGCAGCCTGTAATGAGATCATAGCATCGAATGTATATATGCTGGAAGCCAATCAGAAAAACATTTTTCTTGATGCAAATGAAGGCAGCAGAGAAACCATTTTTGCCATTCCTTTTGACGAGAAATTCACAGCTAATGACGCCGATGCCTTTACGCTTCACATGGAAACACTTCAGCCAGAAAACCAGTCTACGTATAACTTCAAGAACTCGCCATGGGGCGGAATCTGTGCCACACCACAGTTTGTAAGCACATTCGATCCGGAAGATAACCGGCTAAAAGACAATTATGTGCAGGGGCAGCAATATACTGCTGCAGGTGCTGTTTTATTGGGAACCATTGGTGCAAGTAATGGGAAACCGCTGATTTATATCAATGAGCTTCCTGGTGTTGATCAATCAGATGAAGTACATGGTTTCAGGTTAGGAAAATTTGAATTCAAACCAGGTGCCCTGGTAGGGATGAACAACGATTTCCCTTTGCTTAGGTATGCCGATGTTTTAATGATGAAGGCCGAATGCCTGTTAAGAACAGGAGATGCTGCTGGTGCTGCAGCACTGGTAACACAGGTTCGTCAAAGGTCTTTCTTAAGCAATCCTTCAAAAGCAACCGTAACTGGTAGCCAGCTTTTGTCAGGAAGCGTATATGACTATGGCCTCCGCAATCACTTAACTTCTACTGTAGAAGGCGGAAGCGACATTCAGTACGGAAGGTTTCTGGATGAACTGGGCTGGGAATTCAATACAGAGGGACGACGTAGACAAGATATGATCAGATTTGGTGTTTTCACCAAAAAATCGTGGTTATCACATTCGCCAAATGGAGATTACCGTACATTATTACCCATTCCACGTGCCGAACTTGCTAAAAACCCGAATATAAAACAAAACCAGGGATACTAATCCTGATTAGAGAGGTAGTATCATATTGTCTTTGACGTCGAATTTGTCACGCTGAGCCTGTCGAAACGCTTTTAAGACATTTAAAAGAGGTCCTTCGACAAGCTCAGGATGACAAATTTACACTTATGATCCAGCCTCAAATTTGAATTAAATATGAAAAGAAAATTTATTGCCGTAATTACATTATTTTTAAGCTACCACATTTCCGTACATGCCCAGTCTTTTCAAAAAACACCGCAGGGTATCCATGCCATTATTCAATCCATGGATGTAGAGGTAAGTTTTTATTCACCATCTATTGTTCGGGTTTTTAAAAAGCCAGAAGGGAGCCAGCCAAAAAAAGAAAGCCTCTCTGTTATAAAACTTCCTGAAGAGTTAACACCTGATATTAAAACCAACGGACAAAGTGTAACCATCAGCAGTAAACTAATATCTGCAACGGTTAACCTGGAAACCGGAAAAGTTTTATTTGAGGATCTGAATGGCAGGAAGTTATTTACAGAAAAAGATTATGGCACCCAGTTTACCGCGATAAACGATGCCGGAAATCCAACTTACACGGTTAGACAGGCCTATTTATTAGAGAAGGACGAAATTATCTATGGGCTTGGACAGCAGCAGAATGGAAAATTGAACCAAAGGGGGCAAAAATTACTCCTTAAACAAGAGAACACAAGGGTGTGTATTCCTTTCTTCCAATCGGTAAAAGGTTATGGAATTTTCTGGGACAACTATTCACCAACTACTTTTACAGATAATGTTCAGGAAACTTCATTTGATTCGGAAGTTGGAAACTGCGCTGATTATTATTTTATGTTTGGCGGAGGTGGCGACGGAGTAGTTGCCCAAATGCGTGAGCTTACCGGGCAATCTCCTATGATGCCTTTATGGTCATTTGGTTTCAGCCAATCGCGCGAGCGCTACAAAACCCAGTTTGAGCTTGTTGATGTAGTGAAAAAATACAGAGCTTTAAAAATACCACTTGATGGTATTGTACAGGACTGGCAATATTGGGGAAAAGATGATAACTGGAATGCCATGAGTTTTGAGCATAGCACTTTCCCAAAACCGCAGGCCATGGTAGATAGTGTACACCAGCTTAACGCCCATCTTTTTATTGTTTCATGGCCAGGTTTTGCACCAAAAACCCCACAATACCAGGAGTTTAAATCAAAGAATATGCTCATTAACTTTGATACATGGCCGCCGGGTGCAAATACCAAACCTTATGATGTTTGTAACCCTACTGCCCGCAACATTTACTGGGACTACCTAAACAAAGGCATATTCTCATTGGGTATAGATGCCTGGTGGCTCGATTCGACAGAACCAGACCACATTAACATTAAGGAAAAAGATTTCGATCAGCCTACTTTTTTGGGGAGTTACCGAAGCGTAGAGAATGCTTTTCCACTTCAACACACCGGTGGTGTTTATGATCACCAGAGAGCAGTAAGTAACACTAAACGCGTACTGCTGTTAACCCGTTCAGCATTTGCAGGTCAGCAACGATATGGAACAAACACCTGGAGCGGAGATGTTGGTTCTAACTGGCCTACACTAAAAAAACAGATCCCGGCAGCACTAAATTTCTCATTAACCGGTTTACCTTACTGGAATGGAGATATTGGTGGTTTTTTCGCAGGTGACTTTGTGAAAGGTGGTGGCGCAAAAAATCCCGATTTTCAGGAATTATATAATCGCTGGATGCAGTTTGCAACCTTTACACCAATGATGCGTTCGCACGGCACCGATATACCAAGAGAAATATACCAGTTCGGCAAAAAAGGAGATCAGGCATTTGATATCCAGGAGAAGTTTATCAACCTGCGCTACCGCTTACTGCCATACACTTATGCAACTGCCTGGGCGGTAACTCATCATGCAGGATCCATTATGCGGCCGTTATACTCACAATTTCCTAACGATCCTGCAGGTTTCGAAAACAACTCGGAGTATATGTTCGGAAGCTCGTTTCTCGTAGCACCAGTTACCGATAAAGGCGTTACCAATCAGGAAATATACCTCCCGGCAGCCAGCAAATGGTTCGATTTCTGGACAGGTGAAGTATTTAAAGGCGGCCAAACGGTTAAACGTGAAACGCCGGTGGAGATTATACCACTTTACATAAAAGCAGGCTCAATTGTGCCTTGGGGGCCAAAAGTGCAATATGCAACAGAAAAGAGATGGAATGATCTGGATATCCGCATATATCCTGGCGATAACGGTGATTTCGTTTTATATGAGGATGAAAATGACAGTTATAACTACGAGAAGGGAGAATTTTCAGAAATCCACTTCAAATGGAACGATGCATCAAAAACACTTACCGTTGAAGATAGAAAAGGACAGTTTAAAGGCATGTTAGGCAAACGCAAATTTAATATTGTGATGGTAAGTCAAAAGAACGGAACAAGCATTGATAATCAAACCATTAATAAATCAGTTAATTATAATGGCCGTAAACTTTCCGTTAAACTCTAAGCCAAAAAATGAGGCAATGAATGTTGTAAAACAATATCCACTAAATAAAACATGAACAGGGGAAAAGAAATATACTTTAAGGCAGCGGCATTGTCGCTGCCATTGGTATTTTTATGCTTCATCGAAATCCTTTTGAGAATTTTCAATTATGGTTTTCATCCGTCATTATTTATCAAAGATCCCGATCAGCAGGGCTACATGATGATGAACCCTACCGCTTCTTATAAGTTTTTTTCTACCAGTGCCAATGCAACCCAGGGTAACCGGGAACCATTCGGCATCGTAAAATCTAAAAACACCTACAGGATATTTGTAATTGGCGAATCGACTACTGCAGGCTACCCATACATGCACAACGGATCGTTTCACAGGTGGTTACAATACCGGCTGATACACCAATATCCCAGCCTGAACTTCGAGGTGATTAATGTTTCGCTTACCGCGGTAAATTCGTACACGGTATTAGATTTTGCAAAGCAAATTGTTAGTTATGAACCAGATCTGGTGTTGGTATACACCGGACATAATGAGTATTACGGCGCTTTGGGTATCGGCTCTACCAGCCGGATTAAGGGCAATAGCACTTGGATAAAACTGGTGATTAAACTGCGTGAACTTAAGTTGGTACAGTTGTCAGACCGCATCATTGAGGCTACTGCAAAACTTTTTGGAAAAAGAATTGATAAGCGGGAAAACCTGATGAAACGTATGGTAACCAACCAGCAAATACCTTATCAATCTGCCGATTTTAACCGTGGCATAGCTCAGTTTAACAGCAATATGGACGAATTGTGCCAATTATTATCAAAAAAACACATCCCAACCGTAATCAGTACGCTGGTAAGTAACGAAAAAGACCTTAAACCATTTATAAGCGCAGGCAAATTTTCAGCTGAAAAGCAATACGGAAATGGCAAAAAATTATACGTAAATGGTGATTTTAAAGCCGCAAAAACAAATTTTGTTTTGGCTAAAGAGTACGATCAGCTGCGTTTCAGAGCGCCGGAAGCCTTCAACCAAATCATTAGAAAGTTATGTAAGCAATACCCAGGCATTTACCTGGCGGATACTCGTGCCTGGTTTGAGAAAAACGAGGTTAGTGGAATAATTGGCAAAGAAACCATTTTAGAGCATGTTCATCCAAATTTATTGGGTTATGCAATCATGAGCGAATCTTTTTATCAACAGATTAACAACAGAAATTTAATACCGGCAAAAAAACAAAGTGAAATGTCTTTTGCACAATTGTTGGTTAATATGCCTGTTACCAAAGTAGATTCGTTATATGGTGCATATCAGATTATGATGCTCCGTTCGGGTTGGCCCTTTAATGAGCCCATAACAGCTTACAACCGTGGAAATTCGATAGATGAACAACTTGCAGGGGCATTAGCTGTAGACAGGATTACCTGGAGGACAGCAATGGATGAACTGTATAAAGCCGCTATGGCCAATGCAGACAAACAAAAAGCCTTAAAGGTTACCGAAGCTGTGCTGCTGGAAAATCCCTATCAAATAAGTTATTACACATACGCAGGCCGTTTAGCTTTTGAACTGGCAAACCTGGAAACCGCTGAATTTTATTTCAAAAAAGCGTATGACCTTGAACCAACACGCGGGAATGCTAATAATCTTTTTTTGTTTTATTTTAAATCAGATCTTCCTGAACAAGCGTTGCAGTATGATGATAGAATAAAGCGCTCCGGTCAGCAATCCTACCTGGATGCACAAACTGAAGGAATACTGAAAAATATCATTAAACTTAAAAAAGAAGTTCCATCGAATAACATCAATGAGTTAATTGCCAGCTATTATCACCAGCTCAGAGCCGATGAAACAGCAGCAAAATATAGGAATAAAAATAGCAGGTAACATGAGCAACAAAAAATTAGAAAACAAGAAATTCGGATTTATTTTAGGCGCCACAGTTATTTTGCTTTGCCTTATTTTTTGGAAGGGAACCTGCCCGCAGCAGATAATGCTTTTGCTATCAGCGGGCTTAATCATAATGGCCCTCTTTATTCCGCAATACCTCGAACCAATGCGGACGATATGGATAAAAGTTGGTAATTTTCTGGGAATGGTTAATGGTACAATTTTATTAACCCTGGTATATATCTTTATACTAACCCCAATTGCCCTTTTACTACGTCTATTTAAAAAGCAGAGTTTAAAAACAACAAAAAATAAGCAGTTGGTTTCTTATTGGGAAGATGTATCGGGCCGGGCGATGGGCTCACTTAATCAACAGTTCTAAATTAATACAAACATGAATACACTGGTCGAATTTTTCCATTTCTTAACCCAGCGCAAAAAATACTGGTTGTGGCCCTTATTTATCATCCTGATTACCATTGGTTTAGTACTGGTAGCAGCGCATGGCTCGGTATTGGCCCCATTTATTTATAGTTTATTCTAATCAGGCACGCAGCATGGCTTATATTTTAGGTATTTCTGCTTACTATCATGATAGCGCTGCATGTTTGTTGAAGAATGGAGAAGTTATTGCTGCTGCGCAGGAAGAGCGTTTCTCCAGGATTAAAAATGATGAGTCATTCCCTGCAGAAGCAATAAAGTTCTGCCTTAAATTTGCCAGCATCTCCCTGGCAGAGGTAGATCATGTTGTATTTTACGAAAAGCCATTTTTGAAATTTGAGCGCTTGCTCGAAACTTATGTCAATTTCGCCCCCAGAGGACTAAGATCTTTCCTTAAGTCGATGCCTGTTTGGTTAAAGGACAAACTATTCATAAAAAAAAATATAGCCAGGGCACTTAATACCATAGATCCCAACTGGAAAAAATCGCGCACCATCCTATTTGCCGATCATCACCGTTCCCATGCAGCCTCCGCTTTTTACCCCAGTCCATTTGAACAGGCGGTGGTATTAACTGTAGATGGCGTGGGCGAATGGGCCACAACAACTGTTTCAGTTGGACATTCGGCACAACTGACTTTAAAAAAGGAGATAAATTTCCCTAACTCCATCGGACTTTTATATTCTGCCTTCACCTATTATTTAGGTTTCAAAGTCAATTCTGACGAATATAAAGTAATGGGTTTAGCTTCTTACGGCACACCGGTATATAAACAGCTGATTTATGATCATTTGATTGATGTTAAAACAGATGGTTCTTTTCTCCTGAACATGGATTATTTTGATTACTGCACAGGATTGAAAATGACCAATAAAAAATTCGACAAACTTTTTGGCCATCCAGTGCGAGCGAAAGGCGAAGCGCTTTTGACCTTTCACAAAGATATTGCAAGCTCCATACAAAAAGTAACTGAAGAGATCATGATTAAACTGACTCAAAGTCTTTACAGGGAATTTGCGATAGATAATCTCTGTATTGCAGGAGGCGTTGCGTTGAACTGTATCATAAATTCAGCCATCAGGCAACATTCTGGTTTCAAACGGATTTGGGTACAACCTGCAGCAGGAGATGCTGGCGGCGCATTGGGTGCCGCTTACAGTGTATTTTACGAGCATTT
This sequence comes from Pedobacter alluvionis, assembly GCF_003664035.1. Lineage (GTDB taxonomy): Bacteria > Bacteroidota > Bacteroidia > Sphingobacteriales > Sphingobacteriaceae > Pedobacter > Pedobacter alluvionis. Next base: position 206,299 of record NZ_RCCK01000010.1, on the reverse strand, counting down.
ATCTGGAGTTAGAAATGTGGATCCGCAGGCGGATGGAATGAAACAGTCATTACTCGGCCCCAGCTATACCCGGCATGAAGTGATCAGAGCACTTTCCGCCTATGGCTTAAATTATGAAGAAGTTGAGCATGAACTTTATTATCTTAAAATAGCGGAATATTTAGCCGAAGGCAAAGTAATCGCATATTTTAAAGGAAGAACAGAGTTTGGACCAAGAGCATTGGGTTGCCGCAGCATTCTCGCAGACCCCAGAAACAGCGAGATGAAAGCAATACTTAATGCAAAAATTAAGTTTAGGGAGTCCTTCCGTCCGTTTGCCCCGGCTATTTTGGAAGAATTTGCAGATTTATATTTCGGTGAAGGTTCAAAAAACCGCTATATGTTATTTACAGAAAATTATTCAAACAATAGCCAACAGGCATCCAATGCAGTTTTAATTCCGGGAGCAGTACATGTTGATGGGACGGCACGGGTTCAGATCGTAAACCAGGTACATCATCCTGATTTTCATAAGGTAATCACCGCTTTTTACAACCTTACGGGATGCCCTGCAGTTATTAACACTTCCTTAAATGTAATGAACGAACCCATGGCCTCCAGTCCGGAAGATGCAATATGTTGCTTTTTAAATACAGAAATTGATATTCTCGCTATCGAAGGTTTACTGATCGATAAAAAAAGTCGGGCTTTAATGATTTAAGCTTTCAGCTCAGGAGAGCAACCTAATCCAGTAAAAGAATAATAACTGTATCATAAATAGAGAATTGTCATTCTGAGCCTGTCGAAGGGCTCACCATAACACCATACGAGGTTTTTCGATACTCAACAGCCTACTATCGACGTTATTTCTCAAATCATTATTAATCAGAATTTTAACAAGTTCGCATTTCCTTACAGCTAGGCCATAGCACGGTATCCCCGTTCTACTTAAATCCGGCCTAACAAATTTTTCGGGCTGTACTGTTCTGGCCGCACAACTGGCGTCAAAAGAAAACGGCGAAGCCCTCATGAATGCAGTTGAAAGTTATAAACAATAAATGAATAAATTTTCAGCCGGCATTTTTTGTTTCTTTTTGATGCCAAAAAGAAAGAGCCCTTCGGCGGCGGAGAGCCGAGGCAAGACCGTGCTGTATGGCAAAAGAAATCAATTAAACTTCACTCATATTGATTTTATAAAATAAATTACACCTTAATACAGACTGCACTCGACGTTTACAAACTTTGAGAAAAAATATTTATGATGCGGCCTCCATTAAACTATTGATGCAATTTGTATGATGGATAGCATTAGTATCGCAGAAAACCACCCTTTGTTGATGCGCTCATAAAATCTAAATAAACCGCCAACGCACCGATAAAATAGTGCATAAACTTTATTTTAAGATTGCCGAACAATGATGGAAAATAATTCACCGCCTCTCTTTCTAAAAGCACAATTAATTCCATTCACACTTTGATAATCCACAGATCAAAAATACACATAACAATATCAATATCAGATTATTAATTGCTAAAATACAAGAATACAACCTTGTATTATTACTTATGTTTGAGTAAACAACCTATAACTTATATGAAACTAAAAAAAGACCTACACAAGACTTTTGGGCTTATGAAATTAGCATTCTTTTTATTACTGCTTTTACCTATGCTTATCTTTATTGGCTGCAAAAAAGAGAAATCTCTTGAAGAAGTTTCCACTACCCCTTTGAAGGGGAAAGATACACTATCTGTTTATATTCCAAATGAATATAAAGAAATGGATTTTAACAATAAAAATAGTGCATGGAGTTATGCAAGAAGTAGTCAATCAGAACATTTTATTATTTTTTGGGACCTCAAGTATGGCAGTGACAACCCAGGTTCTCAAAATGTACCTGCAAAATATAGGGTAGACATCGTTGATTTACTTAAAAAAGCAGAAAGCTTTTATCAGATCAACGTTAATACACTAAAGTTTGCAGAACTTGGGAAGTCGAAACTAGATAAATATAAGATGCTTATCTTTTTATATCATCAGGATGAGTGGCGCGCAACCGGGTCTGGTTATGATGATACCATCGGTGCTTTATGGATCAATCCGCAAGCTGTACAACCCGTGGGCTCTGTACTTGCACATGAAATTGGCCACTGCTTTCAATATCAGGTTTTTTGCGATCAAGGCGGCCAAACCGGATTTAGATATGGCTTTGGTGGTAAACCTAATAATGGATTTTGGGAGCAAACGGCACAATGGCAATCATTTCAAAGTTATCCTTCCGAAGCATTTACCTCCTACAATTTCGGGGTTTATATGGATAATGCTCATCGCCATATCAATCACGAAGGGCAACGGTATGCAAGCTACTTTATCCACTATTACTGGGCCTCGAAACATGGTATTGATATCATTGGAAGAATCTGGCGAGGCGCAATAAAACCAGAAGATCCGATTGAGGCCTATATGCGTTTAACCGGCATTAATGTTAAACAGCTAAATGACGAAATTTACGATGCTGCAACCAAATTTGCAACCTGGGATATCCCAAGTATAAAAACCTTAGGGGCCGACTTTATCGGCAAGCAGCCTTACGAGTTTGATAAATTAACAGACGGAAGTTTTCAGGTAAAATATGCGCGCTGCCCAGGCACTACCGGATATAATCTGGTGCCTTTGAAAATACCAGCAGCAGGTACTGTTTTAAACGCCCAATTTACCGGTTTAGCAAATGCGTCAGGCTATAACCAGGTCGATGCATCCCGAGCGGGCTGGCGATATGGATATGTTGCATTGCTTAACAACGGTACAAGAGTGTACAGCAACATGTTCGAAGGTACAAACGGGAATGCAACCTTTACCATGCCGGCTGATTGTAGTAAACTCTGGTTTGTAGTGTCTGGCGCCCCGAAAACATATACACAACACGGGTGGGATGATAATAATGCTAACGATGACCAATGGCCTTACAAGGTTAAGTTTACCAATACGACACTTATAAATGACCTTTCTGTGAATCCGGGTGCCACTCCAAAGGATGTTACCTTCTCTATTCCGGTTAAAATACCGCTTGATTTAACTAACTACACCAGAACTACGGTAAACTTTGATCAGGATAAACTGGTTCAGGCTTTTACGCTTTTACCTGCTAAAATTACCGAAGGTTTAGCCAATAAAACAATAAAATTCTACGGTGTAGAAAGCAACGGTAGCTTGAATGCCCAAACAACGGCGAATGGTTACGGGCATTGGTTTAATGCAAGTGGAAATGTAATTAATTGGGGGGCTGATGCAAAAGTTTTTTCAGAACTGGATGGTACAAAATTAAGTTTTGATCTGGGCCAATTTCCACAGCATGTTGCTAAAGGCGATCAATTTACAATCAGCCAGGCACTTGTTTATGAATATGAAACCAATAAAAAAGTTACCGCTACATTTAAGTTTTTAATTACCATTGAATAAAAGCCTGTTTAAATTTTTATAACAAATATAAGTGGGCCTTTTGCTGTCACACTAAGGGATAATTTATGGTATAAAATCAAATTAGTGACGTAGAATTGTCTTCTCTTATCCTACGGCGCGGTCTTGCCTCGGCTCGCCGCCGCCGAAGGGCTCTTTCTTTTTGGTGTCAAAAAGACCAGCGCAGCTAGCTTGAACACAATTGAAAAAATAAAAGCAAGTGAAAAAACAAAAAACACCGGCTGAAAATTTTTCTTTTGAAGCCAGTTGTTCGGCCAGAACAGTGTAGCCCGAAAAATTTGTTAGGCCGGATTTAAGTAGAACGGGGATACCGTGATATGGCCTAGCTGGATGGAAACACAAAAGGAGTTAAGCTTTTGATTAATAGTAATTTGCGAATAACGTCTATGATAGCGTAGTCAATTGCTTTATTAGTGCGTTGAAATGGTCTTCGACTACGCTCAGACTGACATACGAAATAAGTTTTACTTAATTTTAAACAGGCCCTAATATTTGCTTATAACAAAAGAACAGTAATTCCGCATGGGAAGTCCTGGCAATTAAACAAATAGATCTAAAAGGGTTTACAGGAACGGCAAACCTTATCTTCATCAGGTTTGGCACGCTATGATTCTGTGAAATTGCTTTTGAATAATACAAGTCTGGCCATTCCGCCGGGCTTGTATGATATCCTGCTCTAACTACTATCTCTTCAGCAATTAATGCGCGCTAAGTCCTATTGGCAAAAAATCTCTACGCCCCATCCTCAGCCAAAATATTCTTCTGGTTTTAATTACATTTACTGTATCACCTTATTATTTACAATGTCTTAACATATAATCCGACTTGTCGTCTCATTTTTTATTCAATTACCTGATAATAAAATTATTAAAATAATAACAGGGCACTGTAAGACATTTCCTGAAACTAAAAAATAATTTCAAAACCTGTATTTGATATTTTAATCAAGATTTATGAAACAACTACGGCCTTTCGGTGTAATATTAACCAGATTATATCATTTCGAAACAAAAAGCTTTGATATTTATCAAAAACACTTCAACCAACGTAAATAACCCGTTACTTTCGCAGGAAGTAGATTCAGTCTCTATAAGTAAGTGATCATATACAGCATCGACAAATTTTGTCGGAATTTCTTACAGATAAGAAACAAAAATAATTTACAAAATACGGTAACAATTCCTATAAAATCACCGAGGAAAAATGTACTTGTTTATGTCAATTTTTTTATTTTTTATAAAGCATCATCTTTTCCGTAACACCATGTTATAGGTTTTTGGAGATATGCATATCAATAAAAGACATATATTTTTTGTAAATAAAATATTGTAGCTGACAACAATAAGAACTACAGATAATCCTGTCGAATAAACAATAGTCAATGTCCATCATACGAACCCCGCCATATCTCACTCCCCTTTTTAATTATTTGCAACAATATCATCCAGTATCACAAGAATATATGGATGCTTATATCGGATCAGCTTATGAGTTAACTATCAAAAAAACTAAGTTTGTACTATCACCTCTACATGCAAATGAATGTATGTATTTTATTGTTAAAGGCTTATTAAGAAACTTTATCAGGCATGGAGGAAAGGACATCACCACACGAATCAGTTTCGAGGATGAGTTTGTTTGTGCAATAAGCAATCCGGCTAAACAGGAAAAATATTCGGCAGAATATATTCAGGCAATGGAAAACTGTATCCTGATTGCCATTCCCTATGGGTTGCTCAACAGCCTTTACGATAGATTCCCTGAAACCAATATCATTGGACGGAAATTAATGGCAATAGAATCCTTCAAAGCATCAGAAAGGGCAAATCTGGCCAGAATCCCAAAAGCTTCAGACCGTTACGAAATATTGATGAAAAATTATCCGAAGATTTTTAACCGGATGCCTCTTCATTATCTCGCCAGCTATTTAGGAATGCGTAACGAAACATTGAGCAGAGTTAGGGCAGTCTGTGCACTTGAAAAAACATTTTATTAGCTATAGTTTTTTCAACTGCCGTTTCAATGGCTTATAGGGTAATAACGCGATCAATTTTCGTATTTTTTTTCAAATCTCGGTCGCTATCGGATTATATAAACTTCAGTTCGATTAATATTTATTCATAATGACTAATTTGATTTTATAAAATAAAGCATTTCAAACAATATCGTCCGATCCTGTTATTATTGCGTCTGAACCGGCAGTATGGCAGTTTTTAAACCTTTAGACGAAACACTAAGATTTAATTTCCCTGCCTGTTCTGTTGATTGAACAGTAACAACCAGCTTGCCTTTAAAGGCCTTCATCTTGGGCAGGTGAAACAATTCCAGGCTGGTTGCATCACCATTGGCCACCACTTTATAGGTTCCATTTCCGGTAACCTTAAAAGACAGGCTATTCTCTGCATCAGGGCATAAGGTACCATTAGCATCTACCACGCTTGCTCTAATGTAAGCAAGATCCTTCCCATCAGCTATTAAGGTTTTACGATCGGATTCCAACAGAATATGGTGAGGTTTGCCTGCCGTTTTAACCGTTTGTTCGGCAACAGGTTTACCATTCCCGTCATAGGCAACTACCTTTATTTCTCCGGGTTCGTATTTTACATCGTTCCACATCAGCCGGTACCTGCTTGTATTAGTGGCTTTATTTTTACTTCGCCTGCCCTGGCTTTTGTTGTTAATAAATAACTCGGCCGATGGGTAACTGGTGTACACAAATACAGGCGTAACCTGCCCTTCACGACCGGGGAAAGTCCAGTGTGGAACAATATGCAGCGTGGGCTTTTCGGTATTCCATTTGCTTCGGTAGAGGTAAAAACGATCTTTAGGAATGCCTGCCAGATCAATAATCCCAAAATAAGAACTGTGAGACGGCCATTTTTCATCGTAAGGCGTTGGTTCGCCCAAATAATCAAAACCTGTCCAAACAAATTCGCCGATTACATATTTGAGTGAATCCTGCATCACAAATTCATCATCCGGAATTTGCGACCAGGTACAATATTCAAGATCGAATGATGAACTTTGATTGTCATCATACATTTTCATCTTCTGAGGCACAACAGGAAACTTATACACACCTCTTGAACTCACGGTAGAAGCCGTTTCTGATCCCAGAATCAGACCTTGGGGCAGGCGGTTATAGGCATTTCCATACCATAATGGTTTATAATTAAACCCAGGAATATCTAATACGGAGGCAAAGTTATTGTCCAGGGCATCTTTGATTCTATCCATACCAGCAGTTACCGGCCTGGTTGGATCTTCGCGATGGCATATATCCTGTAAAAACTTTACGATCTTACCACCTTCTTTGGTAGATTGATCAGGCACTTCGTTTCCAATACTCCACATTACCACAGAAGGATTGTTCCTGTTGGCATGAATCATGTTCACGATATCTTTTTCAGCCCACTCATCAAAAAGGTGGCTGTAGCCGTTTAAAACCTTAGGAGCCTTCCATTCATCAAAAGATTCGACCATAAGCATAAATCCCATTTCATCGCATAATTTTACCAGCTCTGGTGCAGGCATATTGTGCGAGGTCCTAATGGCATCACAACCCATATCTTTCAATAATGTAAGTTGCCTGCGCAGGGCGGCAACATTTATGGCGGCTCCAAGTGGCCCAAGATCATGGTGGTTGCAAACTCCCTTAAACTTACGGTAAACCCCGTTTAACGAGAAGCCTTTTTGCGCCTCGTATTTTATAGACCGGATTCCAAAAGTAGTGGTATACTCGTCTTTTAGGATGTTCCCGGCATATAATTTTGTTACGGCTGAATACAAATTTGGTGTTTCAGGAGACCACAGTTCAGGATTTCTAACCAATAAATCCTGCTCAAACTCGTTCAAATCGCCCTCATTCAAAGTCCTGGTTGCCGAGGCTACCGTTTCGCCTTTGGCATTTAAAATAGTTGTTTGCAGGCTCAAAGCAGTGTAGTTGCCACTAAGTGAACTTACCTGAGTTTTTATCTTTACCCGTGCAAAATCTTTGTTGATTAGAGGTGTAGTAATATAGGTGCCCCAAACCGGGATACTTACCTCATCCGTAATAATGACATGCACGTTCCGGTACAAACCAGCTCCGGGATACCAGCGTGAGGCTTCAGGTAAATTTTCAAGGCTGATGGCAAGTGTATTCTTGCCTGCTTTCATTTTGTCGGTTATGTCAATAGAGAAAGCATTGTATCCATAGGCCCAATGGCCAACAGGCTCTCCATTCAGGAATACTTTGGGATAGCTCATGGCACCATCAATTAAGATAACGGCTTTTTTACCTTTAGTAAATGCAGGCGCAACAAAAGTATTACGGTACCAGGCTTTGCCCACAAAAGGCAAACCGCCTGTTCTTCCTGTTTTTAATGATGCCGTTTTCTCACCGTTCTGTACAATCTGTACATTTTGGCTATCGTTATTCCCATCAAAAGGACCTTTTATTGCCCAATCATGAGGTATACTTACCGTTTCCCATTTTGTATCATCGAATGCAGTGTTTTTAGATTCAGGAAAATCACCTTTGCTAAACTTCCAGTTTTTTTCCAACAGGTATTCTGTCCTGCCCTGAGCATGTACTGCTCCACAAAATAGCACGGTTAACAATAACATGAATAAACTCAGATATGATGATGTTTTGATTGTACTCATCCTCAAATCTAAATGTTAAAACAGTGCATACCAATTAAGGAGAGAACAATGTTAAAATAAGCAAATAAATGGTTTAATTTTAGTTGGTTCGATTACAAAAGCAGTTCTTAAACGAGCGGATTTATGTTACTATACTTGCCAACCGCACAAGGCTTTTAGTGTACCTGAGGTTTGGACCTCAAATTCTAGCCTAAATTCAACAAAATACCGCTCCTTTTCAAGATCATTCTATTCTTCATTTAATTTTTAGTGTCAGGTCTGTGCTCAAAAATTAATTTTAATAGATTACAAAAACTGAGTATCCAGGCATGCCTATAAAAACAAAAGCCACCTACAACTTTCGCTACAGATGGCAGGTTTTAACCGGGGCAACAACTATTTGGTTAGTGCTGTTATCTTTTCTTGCTCAACTTCTATCAAATGACTATAGAACTTCCAGTCAACGTTGGGGTTTCTTATTGCTGCAACTGACATTGTTTTAGTTTTATCATCCTGACTTGCAGAATACATCTTTTTAAAGTCTTTCAAAGTTGCTTTCATTGCGTTTAGAACTACAAAAAATCTACGATCATAGAAAACAATGTTATTCTTGTTTCTTTTGTTAGACCTATATTCATCATTGGATGCTTCGCTATAGGCTTTCTGAAGTTTATCCAGAACTTTTAGTCTGTCGCTGATATTTTTCAATGATTCCTCAGACAGATTCATGTCTTTAATGCCAGTAATAACTTTTTGATCAGTTAAGACCGTAACGCCGCCAATGTTTACTTCGTGTTTACCATCTCTGGAGAACAAATAAACAGATGGAGGCAGATCACTAAGATTGACCGAATCCAACTTCATTAATTTTTTGTTAAAGTCTGCACGGGTAGTTGATAACAATTCAACTGATAACTGTTTAACGGATTGGGCTTTAGCATTAATCATTAACAATGATAACACCATGATTTTAAGAGCGGTTTTCATGGGGCCAAAGGTATGATTAATTATTTTTTAAAGTTAAGTTAACAATAAAAGAGCTTTTGATAAATATCAACAAAGTGCCCTGAGGTTGCCTTTTAGCGTTTTTAGGAATGTAAAAAAACACAGATATTGGTTATACCCGTATTATTTATATGACTTTTTAAGTGCCTTTTGGTTTGATTGTACTGTTCTGGTAGCCCATTTACCACCTCTTTCGCCTGGCTGAGCATAAATTGCCCCAACTTTTACCTCATTGTCAAATGACCCTATAAAATTTAGTATTCTGCAACCTGATCATCAACATAACAGTACAACCATCGCTCCCCGGGCTCTGAAGAAATCACTACAGGATGCTCCTTGATTTTAAAGTGTTGAGACATGTGTTGTTTTGGAGAGGAATCGCAGCACAAAGTTATGCCGCAAGTTTGGCAGGTACGTAAATGAACCCAATCTGTGCCCTGCTTTACGCATTCTTCGCAAACAGGCTGTTTCGCCAACTTCAATTCTTTAATAGCCGATAAATGGCTGCATGGTTGATTGTTTTCCATAATTATAGTTTTGATAGATATTGATGCACTTGGGTAACGGCCATTGCACCCTCTCCAACGGCCGATGCGACACGCTTTACTGAATTGAATCGGACATCTCCTGCGGCAAAAGATCCGGGCACGCTGGTCTCCAGGTGGAAGGGAGGCCTTTCAAGTTCCCAGCATGTTTTATATTGATCCAGCGCCATCACATCATTTCCGGTATACAGGTATCCATTCCTGTCCCTGCAAATGGCTGTTTCCGAGGCCCACTCTGTGTTGGGCTTTCCGCCTATACAAATAAACAGTTTTGATGTTTCATGCCAGGATTCCGTTTCCTGTTCGCTATTGGCTATTTTAATCCGTTGCAGGTAATCCTCACCTTCCAGCGCAGTAACCTGTGAATGATACAAAACAAAAATGTTTTTGATGCTGGCAATTCTTTGAATGAGGTATTCGGACAAGGTTTCGGCAAGATTTCCTTTTCTGATGACCATAAAGACGCGTTTTGCAAATCCTGAAAAATAAGTTGCGGCCTGGCCGGCTGAATTTCCCCCGCCTATGATGTATAAATCCTTGTCCTGGCAAAAAAAAGCTTCGCTGGCACCGGCTCCGTAGTATACGCCTTTATGAAAAAACCGTTCTTCATCCGGCAGGTTCAATCTTGCGTATTCCACCCCTGTTGCACAAATATTAGCCTTCGCGACCAGTTTTTCACCAGAGGCAAAATCGACATGAATCTTATTATCGTAAAAAGTGCCCTTAATCCCTTCTTTGAGCAGTAAAATTTCCACTCCAAACTTTAGAGCCTGCTGCCTGGCCCGCTCAGCCAGATTTGCACCCGATATACCCTCGGGAAAGCCAAGATAATTCTCAATTAAAGAGCTGGTACCTGCTTGTCCGCCTACCGCTTCCCTTTCTATAAGAATGGTTTTCAATCCTTCTGATGCGGCATAAACCGCAGCGCTTAACCCCGCCGGACCTGCACCATATATGGACAGATCATATTCATCGTACTTAGGTTCCGTAATCCAACCCAGGTTACAGGCAATCTCTTTTAAAGAAGGATTAATAATTATTTTTCCATCGGGAAACGCTATTACCGGATGCTTTTGTGGATTGTCGAAAGAAGTAATTCCCTGGCCTTGCTCGTCATGCGAGAGGTCAAACCAGTCGAAATCAACAACACTTCTTTTTAAAAAATCCCTGATTGGATAAATTTCCTGAGAATCGGGAACGCCGTATAGTTTAAGTTTGTCCATACGCTACTTTGTCCTGGTTTTTATTTTTTTAATAATTTCTTCTACCGGATACTCAGCGGAGATACCATAACCATCCACAAGTAATCCTTTTATTTTTCCGTCTGTTGATGATATAGCGTATAAGATAGATTCATCTTCAGGATCTGAGGCACCCTCAAATCTGTAAAATTTATCAATCAGAAAATTTTCCGGCTGCTGCGCGAGTGCATTTTGTTCATCCACGGATTTTGCAGCTGTATTAAAATCGAAAGTATAGCCTTCTTTGGATAAGTGATTCATTACCTCACTCAATGTGGTCATCTCACCTAAATGTTTCAAATTGTCGTCGCTCATCGTAAGTATTCGTTTTGGAGATTACAAATTAGCTTAAAATTTTAATTAACTTATGCGTCAATTAACCTTATTTCCTTTTATACTCTAATGAATTTAGTTTGTTTCCTTCTGCAATTACCGCCCTGTTAATCTCGCTAACCCTTTTGATATCCATTTTCTCAACAGCGCGGTCGTAGCTCAGTAGTCCATTCACCTCATGCTCCACATCTGTTGTCTGGGTGTAAACCGCTACGCTGAGTCCCTGATATTTCATCAACTGCTCAACCTGGCTCATTAACAGCACAAACCTATCCGTCAATGCTTCAGAGGTAGGTTCGTAAGCATAAGCATTATTCTCTACCGGCCACATGTGCCCCCTCACAAAAAGCCCCACCCCTCCAAATTCACCTAAAGATGCTGCCCGTTTAGCGTCGGGTTTCGAGGCATCATTAGGACCAATGTAAATGTGGGTATCCACAAAGTCTCCATTACCCGGGTCTCCCGCAGCCTTTTGGTAGTCAGGGTTGTTATTAAAGCCCGAATTTCCATTAACCAGTCTGGATGGATCATACTTTTTAACCCAATCGGTAATTTTCGGCACATCGAAGGCACCCCAATTTTCGTTGAAAGGCACCCATGCAATAATGGAAGGGGCGTTATAATGCTCGTCCATAATTTCCTTAAGTTCCCTGCGGAATGCCGGCCGTACCCTGGCCGTATCTTCATTCTGGTACCATATCGCCGGCATATCCTGCCAAAGCAGCATTCCCAGTTTATCTGCCCAGTAATAAAAGCGTTTGGGTTCAGTTTTCATGTGCTTGCGAATAAGATTAAAGCCGGCATTTTTTGTAAACTCAAGATCCGACTTTAGGGCTTCATCACCTGGTGCTGTAAGAATGCCGTCTGGCCAATAGCCCTGGTCCAATAGCCCAACCTGCATGATAAACTTTCCATTCAAAAATGGCCGTACTACGCCAGCCACCTTGCCGAGCCTGATATCGCGCATCCCGAAGTAGCTGCTAATTTCATCGGTTACCATCCCATTGCGGTCTTTAACCGAGATTTTAAGATCATAAAGAAAAGGCTCTTCCGGAGACCAAAGTTTGGGGTTGGTAATGGGCAGATAAAAAGTATTTCCGGCGCTTCCTTCCCACTGTGAGACTACTTTCTTCCCATCCATGGCAACAGCAGATAAATTTGACGTGCCAGCTTCCACCTTCACCTGCAGCCTGCTATGCTCCAGATCTGGTAAAAGTCTGATATTTTTGATGTGTACCGGACTAACCGGCTCGAGCCATACACTTTGCCAGATCCCCGAACTGAAGGTATAGTCCCCGCGTGGCCCATTCTTTCCTGAAGGCATTGTCCCGTCGTTGGAATCGTAAGCGGAGACAATAAGCTCATTACGACCCGCCTTCAGGAATCTGGTAATATCCAGTGAAAAACCATCGTATCCGCCGGAATGAGTGCCAGCTTTTTGTCCATTTACAAAAACGGTCGCCTCATGATCCACCGCCTCAAAGTTAATCAGCACATTTTTGCCTTTCCATTTCTGTGGAATTTCAAAATATCTGCGGTACCACATATTTACTTCCTGTTTACGCTCGATTCCGGAAATCACGGATTCGGGGCAGTACGGCACAAGAATCTGCTCGTTATTAGTGAGGAATTCAATTGGTACACGGGGATTTAAAGCAGCCTTTTTTTCTTTACCTCCAATATAGTCCCACTTTCCATTGAGCGACTTCCACTCTCCACGAACCAGCTGAGGCCGCGGATAGTCTGGAAACGGGTTTGAAGAAGCCATTGCTGCCTGAGTCCATTTTGTGGGCAGTTTAGCTGTTTGGGCGAAAGTATATCCGCAGTAGTTTATCTGAAAAAAAATCGTTAAAAAGAAGATATTTAAAATCGTATTTTTCATAAAATGTTTTAAGTAAAAGCTTATCTGGATCAACAAACCAAGATAAGCTTTTTAACATTCTAAATCGATTTATTATTAAAAATTGTTTTTGGAATGGCTTAGTGAACAAGCAATTAAGCAGGCATAACGCATATCTGAACTGGCGGTTTTTACACGCCACAATGTTATCATATATATTCAGGGATCAAAAACCTTTAAAATATCTCAAATGGTAAAACACAAGGCAACTTTATCCTTCAGCGGAACAACAAGCCTGTGTTGGCTATTGACCGGAAAGATACGCCAAACGGAACAACAGTACCCAGAAATGCAGGCTAATCGTTACCAAAGCATACGGAATGAAACAGACGCAAACAGGCTGCGTCCGTACATTCTTTTTGATCACCGTGTTGGATATCTGCCAATGTATTTAATCATTTAAAAATGGGTAATCGACATAACCATGCGCTCCGCCCCCAAACATGGTAGCCCTGTCCGGTTCGTTGAGTGTTGCCTCTTTTTCAAATCGTTTTGGCAGATCTGGATTGGCCAGGAATAGATGAATATATAGTCGGGATCTGAAAAGGCCATTTTTTTGACCGTAATCATTTAAAAGCGATTTCCCTGCCGGTTGCCCCAAGTATTACTATTTTCTTTTTCATCTTTGTATTTTTAATTGTTATTGATAATTGACTATGCAAATATGCTACGATCAAAAAACGGAAACTTGTATCAGATCACTGTTTTGGCCTGGAGCATTTTAATGCAGCTACCTTGATCATAAAAAAATATAGATGAACGAACTTGAAAGTTATATTCACCACCATTTCGGCATTAGTCAGGATGACTGTCAAAAAGTGAGCGGATTATTTAAACCCGAGGTAATTGAAAAGGGAAACTATTTCTTAAGAACAGGCAAATTCTGCAATAAACTTAGTTTTATAGAAAGTGGTATTTTAAGAGTTTTTGTAAAGCTGCCAGAAAAAGAAGTTACCCAATGGATAGGTACTGCCGGTTATTTCATCACGGATCTCCAGGGTTTCATGTTCAGGAATACCTCTCGATTTGATATCCAGGCACTCACACCAACGCGTTTGTTTACGATCGATTACGAAGCGTACTTAACGATGGGAAGACTGGTGCCCAAATGGCATGAATTTGAAAAACTGTTTACGGGTAAATGTTTTGTAATGATGGAGAACCGAATCATGGACCTCATTTCCCTGACCGCCGAAGACCGTTATCAAAAACTCTTCGAGCAAAACCGCGAACTTTTTAATCAGGTACCGCTTCAATACCTGGCCTCTATGCTCGGCATGACACCTGAAACTTTTAGCCGGATACGGAGGAAAATGGTTTCTTGATTTTTGTCAAGAGCTTACCATTGTTTCACACATACATTTGAGCTAACAAAAATCATTGTCATGAATCAGCAAAAAGTGATGGATTTCACCATCAGAATTGAAGAAGCAGCCATAACTGCAATAGCTATTTATTTCTTAACGAAATATAATCTAGGATTATCAGTTTGGCTGTGGGTATTGCTATTTTTTGCGCCTGATCTTTCTATGATAGGTTACCTGGTGAATACCCGCGTAGGCGCTTTCACCTATAACTTATTTCATCATCGTGCGGTAGCAATAGTTCTGCTGGCAGCTGGTTTTGCGATGCACATAGATGTACTTACCTCCGTAGGATTACTACTAGTTGCACATTCATCTTTTGACCGTATGCTGGGTTATGGTCTGAAATTTCCAGATGATTTCAAACATACAAGTTTGGGTTGGACAGGAAAATAAATTCTCAATTGCAACAACGCTTTTTGTAAATGACAACAATAGTATGGTGGAGCTCAGCATTCTCCCGGGAGAAAACCCCATGGCATTACCATAAGTTGTTTTCAGAAGCCGGTGTTCAACTTTTTTGCTAAAGTCGCAATCAAAAAAGGGCATCTCAACAAATTACTACAACAGTATTGTAGCGGAACGTTATAAATCTTAGCTTAAACATCCGCTGGTTCTTTCAAGAAACGTTTAGATTTATATAACACCTATTCTTCATATCATTTCTATGTTTTTTTTCTATTTTTACACAAATAATGTTTATGAATAATTCCGCTCTCAACCCTTTAAAAAAACCTACATCCGGATTTTTAAAAAGCGCACTGACCTTGGTTATGCTGGTCTTTATCTGCCTGCAATCCTGTAAAAAGGAAAAAGAAAAGATCACCTCAACCGGCCTTATCACAGGCACTGTCTTAAGCAAGAACGGACTGCCGCTTTCCGGCGTAAAAATTTCCCTGGACAACGAACAGAGAACTTACGTGTTCAGCGACGGTGAAGGAAAATACACATTTGACCGCATTCCAGTTGGCGGTTACAGCATACTGGCAGCCAAGGAAAAACACCTTTCGGAAAGTAAAAGAACTACTGTAACCCAGGATGGTACCACAAAACTGGACTTTCACCTGGAAGTCGGTGAAGCAACTCTGGAAATCGAAAAGGACAGTTATCAGCTACCTTATACCAAGACTTCGAATCTCATTAAAATAAAGTCCAATACCGCCTGGATGGTAACACTTTCTACCGATTGGCTAGACGTTGACAACCCGATAGGACTGGGCGACAAGGGCATCTATGTTGTTGCGGAAGAGAACCAGGCGGATACTGCAAGGACCGCGACCCTGACACTAACGGCAGGTATGGCCGTCAAGGTTATCACGATCATCCAGTACCCCAAAATCAAGCTATTAAGTGTATCGATGACCCATCCCATTACCGATACGGTTATCTTGACCTTCAGTGCACCAGTGAGTGAAGTGCAGATCACCTCCAAATATGATCTTTGTTTAAGCGACCTCGCCTACAACAGAACACCTATGAGCAAAGAAGTACGCTTCAAATATAGCTGTGGCAGATTAGGCCAGTCCTACCCTTTCCAGGCTACCTTTAAGGATAAGATTGCTAGCTATACCGAAAACTTTAATGTGGATTTTTTCTCTAAACGGATTGCCTATCCTGCGGTCTGGAGCGAGAGCACGCCGACATACTTTGTAAGCGATGATAATAAAACAGTCTGGTTTTCTATTTTCGATACGCAGATAGTCCAAAAAATTGATATGGAAACTTTTACCGTCATTAAAAATTACCCGGTCGATTTCAAGGTCAGAAAACTGGTCTATAACCCTTACAACAAACTGATTTACCTATTAACGAATACTCCGGACATATATGTGATGGATCCCGATGACGGTTCAATTGTCAAACAGATTAAACTAGAAGTGCTGGACGGGGACAATAACACCTACCCGACCATATATCCGCAGGCTCTTGCTTTTACCAGCTCCGGCATCGGAGCAATGGTCTGCGGCGCGAGGGTGAGCAGTGCCACCAGTTGGAAGATGATAGACAGCCGAAAAAACGACCTGGTTTATTACCATAAGCAAAAGGATAAAAACTATGAATATGGAAAGATAGAAGTCAATTATGACCGAACCAAACTGATTATCAAAGCTTATTTCAGCAATATCACTTTCAGTATAGACCCTGTCCAGGACGTGATCAGGGATATAACCATTCCAGTAAATGGTTCCCTTGGTGGAGTGGTTCCGAATAAAAAGAACAATAACCTCTATATGATCCAGACCTATGAGCAGTATATACACAACCCAGCAAACAACTACCTCAGCAAGATAACCTATCTGGCACATGGCAATGCGGGCGATTTTAGTTATAGAAGCGGTGAAGAGGAGATTATCTATGCTTTTGATACCGATAACTGGCTGCAGATACTGGATTATAAGAACGGCAAAACGCTGCTTACTTTCCCAACAATAAATGAGCTTTATTATGGTAAACCAATATCTACCACTAACGGCAGGTATTTAGTTAATTTTGGCAACTTTACCTTGTTCAGGTTTGATACAGAACTGTTCACAGTAAAAGGCCAAATTAATAAAACCGCAGTCAAGACTGCTTTTGTTAAATAGGCCTGGATAGTTTTATTTTCAAAATCAAACAAATTATGAGAAACTAAAAATGTGACAGCTTGTTTTTAAAGAATTTTACTGCTTTCTACAGGAATGTTCGATTTTACTATATTCCCCATATCATCATAATAGTTATATCGCTCAAATTTACAATCTTTCAAATCATAATTTTCTCCATTGCTGACTACAAACTTTTCTCCGTTTTTTATTTCTGCAGTTTCCACATCGAGCAAAGCTGCTCCTTTTTCAATCTGCTGTCTCCATCCGCTTATATCTTTTGAATATGATAATCCATAAAACCGTTTTTCATTGGGGGTAATTATGATAAAATTTTCATTTAAAACACCTCCGCTTTTAGGAATCAATGGGGTATTAGCAGCTGCTATTGCATTGACAAAATTACCTTTATTAATTTTACCAATATTGCTTTTAATGTGAATATATCTATATTCTCTAAATTCAAATTCTTCTTTTCCTGGAAGATATATTTTCTCTACTTTCATAATTTAAGGCGATATTTCAAATTTTACATTACTGATGTCATTTTAATTAAAAACTTGTGAATGATGGTTACCTAAATCCTGGCTATTTGTTTGATATCCATCTGCTGTCGATATGTTATTGAACCAAAAAAAGTTTTGTGTTTTTATGCAAATCACGCTATTACTAAATCGTGTCAATCGTACTACAATTTATTCTAATATGTACTTTCATTTAATCTAATAATACTTTCCACTCTTCAAAAGAAAGAGGTGGTAAACCTTATTTCTCTCTCTGCTCATTTTTAGTTTTTACTGAAATTGGTGTAATCTTCACTCTACTATTTTTCTTTGCTATTTCAACCTCTTGTGGAGAAGGAAGTTCAGGTAAGATTAATTGATTTGTAAATTCTTCTATACTTTCAGCAATCTTGCACGGCCATTTATCAACTCCCTTAAGTCCCCAATCATCAGTTTCATGAAACCAATAATAAACCTCGCCAGACTTCTTGTTCATGCACAATAAATCCCGGGGGGAGAGACTGGGTTTAGGGTATATTAAAAGTGGTACCGGTGGAATACTTGACAAAAAATTTTAGAAAATATTGTTAATACACTTTAAATTCTGTTTCTCCCGCGGGAATGTAGAAATATCTGTTTAAAAATATCGCCCTTGCGCCCTCGTCATAGTTCACTTTTGCCCATAGTGCCGTATTTCCGCGCAACTGATTATCATTGGTATCCAGCATCAGTGCCGCAAGTTTTCCGCCAGCAAAATACTCCAGTTTGTATTTTTTTAAAGGCTGCATTTCAAAGGATGAATTTTTATAGATCTGTTTAAAAAGGGTATTGATATTTTTACTGACGTTCTCCTCATTTTCATAGGTAGACACATATAGGCCTTTCAATGAATTGTATTCAAGCCTTGCAATATTATCGTATTCTTTATTGCGATAAACGTTCCAGACTTCCTGGTATTTTTTCAACAATTTAGATTCAAGATCAGACTTATTGAGTTTGCGCAGGTCCATGGCACCCTCAAACGGAGGTTTCGAGCGATAGGGAAGATCAATATCGAATTCAAAGCTATCCTCAAAAAAGGTCTTTCCGACGCCATTAAATTTTTCCCTGAAATATCCTTTTGCAACCTCCTCTTTCTTCTTTGGTAGCGTATAAGTGATGTATTCTTTATCTGCTGCGTTTTTATCTTTAAGATCATAAGATAATAGGTTTAACTCGAGGCTGGTATCGTCTACAAACGTTTTAAACACCTCATCATATTCCTTGGATTTTCCCAGGGGATACATTTTGAAGGATACCTTGCATTTACCGCTTTGAAAAAGAAAAGGATTGATTTCTATCGCCGAATTGCCCAATGCTTTGTTAAATGCCTTTGAAAGTTTAATTCCATTGACGTACAAGTCGACGTAACACTTGTCATTGGAGTACCCCAGCATATAGATCTTTTCTGATTGATAATGTTTGATGTGCTTGGAGATTTCATCTGCGAGGTTGTCTGCGGAAATATCCGGGTTTTGATCAACCTGGGTTTGACCGCTAGTACACGCGCTGAGATTTGCAGCGACCAGCAATGCCAATAGGAAGTTTTTCATAAATTTTATCCGTTTACTTATTGTGTTCTATACTTTATTTATTGCTGTTTAGTTAATCTCAGCCAAATGAGGCTATTGTGATGGGGGAAACTGTAAACATCCTTCCACCAGGTCGCCCCTCCGCGGCATGAGAACATTAAAAGCCTATTCCTTTTATCCAGTACGGCATCACAAAGGCCTGAACATTTCGACTGGGGCTGCCCTTCCATTCCACGTGTAAAGGTGCTTCCCGCACTTGATTAATGATGATACGGTAATTTTTAACATCGCTTTCAGCTATATTAACCTTTGGCCCATTGATAACTACATCTACATTTTTGTAGATGTTTAAAGGCGTTGTTACATTTGGGAAAGAATAATAGCCACTTGAGAAATCGGAAGCTTCACTTTTAAAGAAATAGTAATAAGCAATATGCTTCTTTAAAAGTTCGGTTGTTGGGTTAAATGTTTCAAACTCCATTAAATGCAATATTGATAATAACAAATATGCAAATTAATTATCCCCCTATCAAACATCTATAATACAATGAACTCCGCTTGCGGTTCTGCCATGCCTGTTGGCCGAACAAATCTCTGCAAGCGTCCATCCTGCCCTAAACTTTCTCACGTTAGAGAGGTGTTTAAAAGAATAGAGTGTGTAATTTTTATCCAGCAAACCGGTTGCCTCCAAACATTTTTTAAACCTGTTGTAGGCGTAATTTTCAGCGCACATTTTGTGTGAAATAAAAGTGTCCGCAGAACCAAGCAGAAAATATTCTCTATCAAATTTTTCTATCTGTAATTTATCAAGTTCTGCTCTTAAGCTTACATCAATATTTACGGGGATTGATTTTTTGTTTTTTGAGACGACACCGGGAATTGTGATGGTATTGTCCTCCAAATCGATGTACTTAAGCTGCAAGAACCGGAGTTCCTTTGGTCGAATGCAGGTATAATAAATCATGCGCACAAAGAGCTGGCAATATTTGTCATTTTTATCAAGCCAATCCATGATGACCTTGAAATCAGGTTCAGTAAAAACCTGATGGGACTGCGTCGGCATTTTTTTCGCGTTTCGCAATCGGTAACGGGGTTTTCAGAAATGTATTTGTTAACCTTCAAATACCTAAAAAAGTTATTAAGACCTATTCTGCAGTTATTGTAAGTTACTCCAGCCCACTTCTCCTCCCTTTCCTTAAAGTTCAAAAAATCAGTAATCTCAAAATCAGTAATCGTATTTACCTTTTTATTTCCCCCGTGATATTTAATAAAAGAGTTAACTGTTGAGCGGTAAGTACTGAGCGATTTTGGCCTGGTGCCTTTGGCTTTGTGGTAAGACTCGAACAGCAACAGCGCTTCATTAAGATCAATGCCAATCAGTTCCTTTCTTAACCGGGCGTTGGCATGTTCATCCAGAGGACTCCAACCACCTTCGAGTGCGATTTTGTAAGCCTCGCAAAGGTTATTAAAATTCCTGAGTTTTTGCTTTGGGTCTTTTATCCGATTAAGCTTCCTGGTTACCCTGATTCGCTCCATGCGCTCTTCAGATGCATTGTGAAAAAAAATTCTACATACCAACTTTGCCTGGCAACCTCTTTTTCCATTGTACTTCCCGCAGGAACTTTGATTATGGTCCGTCCTTTTACGACACGGGGAATAGTATATGGCAGTTCAGGAATTTCCATGAAGGCAAAATTCGCCACACTTGGATTTTTTTCTTGTGACTGACGTTCGGGATACCCAACGTTTTTAGACTTTTCGTTAGAAGAATTTTGATTTTTTCGCCGTGCCGGGCGGGATGAATTTTGGGTCCCCGGGGCGTTTAGTGGCAGACTTCTGTCAGAGTTTGAAGGCAAAAAATCTTCTAAGCCATTGTTTTTTTAATGACTTAGAAGTACCTGTGGAGAATATCGGATTCGAACCGATCACCTCTTCACTGCCAGCGAAGCGCTCTAGCCAAATGAGCTAATCCCCCAAAATTTAAATATTCAATAACCAAAGTGAGAATGACCAAATCGATTATTGAAAACAAGCTTCCGGCTTGAGCAGCAAAAATAGCAAATACTTTCTCGAATGCAAATGATAATTCATCTTTTTAATTAATCTTTAATTTTAACAGCAAACAATGCCATTAAACAGATTACACCAAACGCCGATGGCATAGGATAATTGATGAATAGAAAGAGTAGAAATGTGGCGATTAGCAACATTACAAAAAACATAATGGCCTTAAAAGCGGTATCCATATAACAGATGGCTACGATAGCCAAAAGATAAAACGGAACAGTAACGGCAATTATAAACATTACCGAAAATAAATTCCTAATATTAACCGGATATTAAATCCCCTTTAGATTTTATTCATTCAAGGCTTAGATTAGCCATACGCATTAACTTCTTTGCGGTTTAACAGCGCCTGATAGCAGTCTACAAACTGGGCAACGTTAAATCCATCCATCAAAGCATGGTTTACATGTATAGAAACCGACATTATTTTTCTTCCATTTTCATCTCTAAGCTTGCCAAAAGATATTTTAGGACAGCTATCCTGATAAGCATAATTTCGGGCATGTGATAAAGAAGTGAAACTTAACCAGGGCAGTGCCGAATAATGGATTACATTTTCGCCCGATGAGGAAGGGATTAAACCAGTGCTGGCCTGTACTTTTTCAATCTCCAGATTGGCTGCTGTTCTGAAATCTTCAAAATCCTCATAGAAATCCATATAACCAAACCCAAAAGTTCCGTTTGGCCGGTTAATGGTTGCCGCAGCATTTACGGTATCGTATTTCCAAACTTCGCCATCTATAATGCGGTAGCTAAAAGGCTCTACATGATTGGCGGCTACCAGCGATTTGTGCAGGTAAAGGAGGAAAAAAGAAACTTGATGTTCTTTTGCTTCTTCGTAGGTAGCGGTACAATCTACCTCTACGGTTACGCCGAAAAAAGGTTCTTCAAAGGCGCTAAAAAATTTAAAATGATCTTTTCTGATCCAGGTATTGATATCTATTTTTTCTTTCATTCAATTAATTTTGGTAAAACATCAGATAGACTTTCCATCTGGTAAAAATTTACATGTTCAATGGTGTGATCAATGTGTTCATGCACCCATGTGGTGTGAAAAGGGATGTGAACAGCATGTCCGCCAATATTTAGTACCGGTAAAACATCCGATTTTAAGGAATTGCCCAACATTAAAAACGCTTCAGGTTTACAATCCAGGTGTTTAAGCAGTTTTTGATAATCGCTTTCCTGTTTATCACTCATAATTTCGATATGGTGAAAATAATGATCCAGTCCTGATTTGGTCAATTTCCGTTGCTGATCAAGCAAATCGCCTTTGGTAGCCACTACCAGTTTATATTTTCCATGCAGGGCTTTAAGTACTTCTTCTACCCCATCAAGCAGTTCTACCGGTTTATTGAGCATTTCCTGCCCGAGTGCTATTGCCCTGCTAATCACAACAAGGTCTATTTTACCTGCAGTTATCCTTAAAACGGTTTCGATCATACTCAATACAAAACCTTTAATTCCATAACCATAAAGTGGTAAATTGGCTATTTCTGTTTTGTAAAGCTCTGCCAGGATGCTGTGCCGCGGCATAAAATCTTCCAAAAGGCCTGCAAACTGCTCTTCGGTTTCGCGGAAGTAGGGTTCATTTACCCAAAGGGTATCATCAGCATCAAAAGCAATTACAGTAATTTGATTTTTCATGGTTATGCTTACTTTAGCACCACAAAAGTAAAGCAACCATTACCTTTAAAAAAGGACATTTGTCTCGACTAAATAAATATGCTACGTACCAACCTTACCTTCTTGTCATTTATTGAACGTTTTTGCGCCGAAAATAAAGAAGAGGCCATTACGCTTAAAAACTTTAAAGCAGGGTATAGATTTATTGAGCAGGGTGAAAAAATCAGCAATATTTACATCATTAAGGATGGGATTAGCAAATGTTTTATTTCTGAAGAAAACGGTAAAGATTTTATTATCGAATTTTTAGGTAAGGGCGAAGTAGTTGGCGAATTAGAAGCTATAAAAAAGATCAATTGTTTGTGCAATGTAGCGGCAATAAGTGAGGTTACCGCCTATGTTATACCTGATCATCTTTTCCTTTCGCTGATTAATAAAAGTGTTGAGTTCACTAGCATCTTACTCCAGGAATTGTCTACCAGAATTATCCAAACCAGCACGCGGGCATCCTTCCAACAGTTATATACTTTAGAATATGCACTTTTAAAATTACTTAAATTGCAGGCTGATGAGCATATTTCCATCTCTAAAGAAGACATGGCGGCCTATCTGGGTATCTCTGTAAGAAGCTTTAACAGAAGCCTGAAACAGGTAATCGCTAAAGGTGGTTTTGATACCCCTGAATTTAAAAACATCCTGCAGCTAACCAATATGAAAAAGCTGCTGGAAAGATTAGGATAACCAGTGATTATTGTCCAAAAGCTATTTTAAATCAACTGTGCGTTTTCATGATCCATTTAAGTCATTAAAAGTTACCAACTTTTTGCCTATCGTGTACATACGTCTTCTGGTTTGGGTTTTTATTCTTTTTGCTAAGCAACTTTAATACAACACAGGCTTTACCGAAGAACGCCGTCAATCCCAAGGGCCGGAGAGATCAAAAAAACGGTTGCAGGAAAGAACAAATAGCATTGCCAAACCTAAAACGCAGTGGTTTTGTGTTCATAACGATGATTTAATTTTAAAAAATATTGAACACAAAACGAAGTGCCACCGTTTTTTTGATGCGTGTAGGGTTGTGTAAAAGGCCCATTGCTGGATTGACAAAGCGCTTTGGGTACTTTGGCGCTCCAAAGTACCATGCCACCGCGGCATAGAGCGGAAAATTTCAATATTTGCGTTAGAGTTAGCCAGGAAATATGCTAAAATAAATCCGATAGCTATCGGATCAGCAGGACGATCGCCTTAGAGAGGAGCTAACACAATAGGCCTGTTTGTCGGAAATAATCCTTGCCTGTAATATAAAACCTGAAATTAATTCAATTGCAGCTTTCCTATCGCTACAAGTCAGCGTAACGATGCTAACATTAAAACCTTTACTACACCCCTCGACAATTCCTACATTGAATTTCCTTCCTCAATAGCTCAAAAATCAGCAAACATTTCAGGATAAAGTTTGTTAAAACAATCTACAAAAGAAAATCTGCATGGCTCATTTATTTCAATCTGAACACAACAATTACAGACGAAGAATGCTGCCAGAATCAGAAAATCTTTTTTAATTTTATATCCGCATAAACAACAGCTTAACATAATTTACAGATTCAAAAAGCCTATTTAAAGCACAAATATGAATGTAGAAGACGTTTTTAAGAACAACGAAAAATGGATCGCCGATAAACTGGCCATTGATCCTGATTACTTTACTGAATTATCAAAAGGACAGAGTCCGGAGTTTTTATATATCGGATGTTCAGATAGCCGTGTTACGGCAGAAGATTTAATGGGCATACAACCAGGTCAGGCTTTTGTACACCGGAATGTAGCCAACCTGGTAAACAACGTAGATTTAAACGTAATGACGGTTCTAAACTATGCTGTGCGCCATTTAAAGGTGAACCATATTGTGGTTTGCGGTCACTACAACTGCGGGGGTGTTAAAGCGGCAATGCAACCTGCCGATATGGGCATATTAAACCCATGGTTAAGGAATATCCGCGACGTTTACCGCATTCATAGAGATGAGTTAAATGCCATTGAGGATGAAGGCGCACGTTACAACAGACTGGTGGAGCTGAATGTTCAGGAACAATGCGTTAACTTATTAAAAACCGCAGCGGTGCAGGAAGCAATTACCAACCGTGGGATAACGGTACATGGCTGGGTTTTCGATATCCATACAGGTAAATTAATCGACCTTAAAATCGATTTCGAAGCCATTTTGAAAGATATTAAGGAGATTTATAATCTTTATTAAGTCCCAAGTCATGAGTCCCAAGTCCTCAGTACAAATTGCATAAAAAACCTCGCAGGTTTTAAAAACCTGCGAGGTTTAAATACTCCTAAACATCGACTCCGGACTAAAGACTCCTGACTAAGGACTAACCTACCTTCCCATCCAACCGCCATCAACGGTCAAGATTGTTCCATGCACATAATCGCTGGCCGGCGAGGCCAGGAATATTGTTGGTCCTTTAAAATCTTCTGGTGTTCCCCATCTTCCGGCAGGGATGCGCGATAAAATAGAAGTGCTTCTATCCTGATCTTCGCGTAAAGCAGAAGTATTATCGGTTGCGATATATCCGGGCGCTATTGCATTTACATTTACACCCTTTGAGGCCCACTCATTTGCAAAAGCCTTGGTTAAAGAGGCAATTGCACCTTTACTGGCGGCATAACCAGGAACGGTAATACCACCCTGGAATGATAGTAATGATGCCGTGAAAATTACTTTTCCGCTTCCTCTGGCAATCATCTCCCTGCCAATTTCGCGTGTTAAAATAAACGGTGCTGTTTGGTTTACGGCAATTACTTCATCCCAATATTCATCAGAATGTTCGGCAATTGGCTGACGTAAAATCGTTCCGGCGTTATTAACCAAAATATCAATAACAGGATGATCTGCTTTTACCTGGGCCGCAAAAGCCAGGGTCTTTTCGCGTTTACTAAAATCGCACTGGTAAGCATAGAATTTTCTACCCAGCGCTAAAATTTCTTTCTCAACAGCACTACCCTGAAGTTCGAGACTTGCAGAAACGCCGATAATATCGGCACCTGCTTCGGCCAAAGCTAAAGCCATAGCTTTCCCTATTCCCCTTTTACAACCGGTAACTAATGCAGTTTTACCTGCTAAATTAAATATGTCAGACATGATGTTTAAAATTCAGTTTTTAGATCTCTCCATTTCGCTACGCTTCATCCGATAACTATCGGATCGAGATAACGGTAAGAAATTATTATTTCAGTTCGTTAATGGCACAGTGATCCATATCGCCATAATCTAAGTTTTCGCCGGCCATACCCCAGATAAAAGTATAGTTGCTTGTACCTGCTCCTGAATGAATAGACCAGTTTGGCGAAATTACGGCCTGATCGTTCTGCATCCAGATGTGGCGGGTTTCTTGTGGCTGCCCCATAAAGTGACAAACACTCTGCCCTTTTGGAACTTCGAAATAGAAATAGGCTTCCATCCTTCTATCGTGCGTATGTGCAGGCATGGTATTCCATACGCTACCCGATTTTAACTCAGTCATACCCATTTGCAACTGGCAGGTTGGCAAAACACTATTCACTAACAACTTATTAATTATTCTATGATTTGCTGTTTCAGGCGTACCCAACTCTACAATCTCCGCTTCAGCTTTGCTTACCTTTTTAGTAGGGTAAGTATGATGTGCAGGGGCAGAATTGATGTATAATTTCGCAGCCTCGCCTGGTGTAGCAGATTCAAAAAACACTTCTTTTGTACCCTTACCAATGTATAAAGCTTCTTTATAATCCAGTTCGTATTTTTCGCCATCAGCAGTAACAATAGCTTTTCCGCCAACATTAATAATCCCCAGTTCCCTACGTTCTAAAAAGTAGGTCGCTTTTAAATCATCAGGGTTTGGAAGTGCTATTTTCTGATCAACTGGTATTGCACCACCAACAATATACCTGTCAAAATGAGATAAGGTTAGGTTTACCTGGTTGGCCTCAAATACGTTTTCGATCAGGAAATTTTCCCGCAAAGCTGCGGTATCCATTTGTTTAACTTCTTTAGGGCTTTGAGCGTAACGGCTTTCGAATTTATTCATTGGTTAAAATTGAGTTTTGAGATCAGGACCTGAACTCATAACAGATCCTATCGCAAATATATTTATACGATATTTATTATTGGTATTAATACTCAACTTTATAATCCTTTTTTATGGTTTGCCCGCTCCAGGCTTTTAAACTGGTCAGAGTACGGGTGCATCTGTCCAGAATTTATGATCGGCAGGCAGTCCTAGGGTTAAAAAGCGAAACGAACTGCGAACAGATCAGGAAGGCAGAAAAAAAGTTTATATTTTATTTTCTTTAATATGCACGTTTAATAGCTAAACTGAGTTTTTTTTAAATTATTTGGAGAGCAAATTCAGTACAATTATTCAGGTTTCGTCCCGCTCGTTTGTAGTGCCGGCGTGAAGCCGGCAGCTACCATTCAAATCGGGTCTAGATGGCAAGGCAGGCATTACTATTACTGGTTAATAGCACAGCCGGCAAACATCAATTTTCGCAGTTTTGCACAATCCAGTGTTCATAAACCCGGTAGTAGCGTGCATCCCGATTAAGCACCGGTTTATGTTATATTTTGGTGTGCTTGCTTGTTTCACAGGTTTTCCATCGGGATAAAGCGAATAACGGGGCTGCTGTTGCCGAAGAAATACTAAACACTCATTTCCTGAACAAAACAATGGATTTATTTTTATTATACGGCGTAAATATTTCGTTTAGAATTTTTAAAAAAACAGACTGAGTTTCTCAGCAACACTTAACCCATACCTATTCTGCTAAGCTGTTGATCGAAATGATTGTTCATAATACGCTGATAAACCTGTTCTGCAAGCACATACAATAAATCTGCCTTCTCAAACAGGCGCAACACGTCTGGTTCACCGATCGTGTAATTGTTTTCGTAACGAACAGCCAGATAAGCCTCATCAAGCAAATGCAACAGGCTAACCTCTTCTTCCCTATCATTAAATAACTTGGAAAGCGGCTTTACATAAGGTTTAATATACAATTGATGAACTTTAATGCGGTGTGTTTTTTTATCCTTTCCCATTACCAGAGTTTCGATGGCCCCATACATCAAATCGAAAACCTGATGTAACATAAAAGCGCAGTATGCTAAATGTTGCTGTTTAAAATAGAATGTTGCGCCTGATAAAAATTTATTGGCCTTATCAATTCCGTGGCGATACATAGTGCTAACCTGATCCGCAACAAGTTCTGGTGTGCCCCCGTTTAGAAAAGTTCCGGATGTACTGAATAAACAATTTTGAGCGGTGGTGGCATAGTAAAAAAACAAACTTCCCTGCAGTAATGCCTGCTCCACCTCGTGTACATGGAAAACCCGGTAACTCAATTCCATTTGCCCGTTAAACACAATATTTAATACCGGCGTTAATTCGTTTAAAATACGCACGTTTTTAAACGAAACCATAATCAGCATTTCTGGTGCTGCCTTACCAGCCAAAAAGTTATTATGGAGATAAATATACTGAGCAGGTACCGCAGCCGTAATGCCCTTTAATAAACGCACTATGCTTTCATCTTTTAGCGCACCATGACCGAGGTTTAAAGATTTACTCCACATAATAACCCCCTTCATCATTTTCATTCAACGCAGGATTATTGATCATTACAAAAAAAGCTTCTATAATCATCATCATGCTTTCATACTGCTCAAACAAAAATTCCTTATCCATTAGTTTAATGCTGCTCCTGGTACTGAAAGCCGCATACAACCACTCTAAAAGACCTAACCGCAGCTGTTTAATTTTTTCGGGAATAAAATAGGACTCCACAAACAGGTAAGGATTTTCTATATGTACTGCAGCAAGCGTATTTACCTCACACAGTTCTTTGTGGTAGGCATCGCTGTTTATAAATTGCTCTTGAGCAGCGGGCGAACCCTCGGCGACCTGATAAGTTAGCTTTTTAGCCGTAATTAAATAACCCGCATTAAGCAGTTTTGTAAATTGGTTATAGAAGAAAAAATAATCGGCCACATCGCTCACACATTGCTCTTCTGCCAGGGCAGCTTTGTACCAGTTTTTTAAATAAGCTTTATGCCCGCTAAGGTTATCCAGGCTAAAGAAAAATTCAATCACTTTAAATGGATCGTTAAATAATTCCTGTTCGAAAGCCAAAGGCGATGTACTTTCGAATATGGCCATATGGTAGTAGCGATCGATCTTTTTGAAACTATTTCTGGTAATAATCCTTTCGTGGATGAGCCAGCAAGCCTCCAGCATTTTTTTGGTATTTTCGTAAAACTCCGCAACATACTGATCCCAATCCAGATCGAGGTTATTTTCTAATGCGGCCAACAGCCATTCTTTGTAAACCAGCTTATAGGTATCTGATTGAAAAAACAGGAAAATATCAAGAAAGGTAAGTTTTGGGTTTTGCATTTCTCCGCTGCTTAACAGTTTCGGATAGTAATCAAGCAGTACCGTTTCGCGTTCTACACCACATTCATCAGCCCCAATTGCTTTCACAAATGCGGTATCGGTTTCAATGTGGTTAAAAATTAAATCCGAATAATCGAAAAGCGGCACCAGTTTTTCGTAAAAAACCAACAGCTGTGCCGGGTGCTTTTGTGGCGAAAAATCGAATTCGTTCTGTGGAGGGATTAACCAGTTTTTTAAAAAATTTAAATGGTAGCTTACGCCATTTGATGAAAAAAAGCTTTCAATTGCACCAATAAATGCCACAGTTTCTTTTTTAAAATTTAAGTTCCCTTCCATAGTGTATATTTTTTAAATGATTATATTAGCTAACGAATTTAGCAAAAAACATATAGTTAAACTATAATTAATTCATAAAACTTATCAACATTTCTCATGAATGAAAATCAGCGCTTAAAAAGGTTAATGGAATTACTGCATTTTAAGACTCAAAAGGATTTTGCTGCTGCATTGAATATTCAACAAGGTTCTTTATCAGATATTTTAAGAGAAAGGGTCAACGTATCTAATGCTATTAAAGATAGGTTAGAAATGAAATTCGACGTCAATTTACCCTGGCTGGAAGATGGAATTGGCGAGCCGTTTTTTAAAAAGAAACCAGCCGTTGGCGAAAGCAAAGAGGGTGTTCCTTACTTCGATATGAGCCTATCAGATGCGAAAGACCATATAGTAGAAGAACAGCGGGCAGAATATCTTGTAAATTACCTCCCTTTTAACGATTGCACGGCCTATTTACCAGTTTATGGCGATAGCATGTACCCAAAATACGGCGCAGGCGAAATTATAGCGATAAAAGAAATTACCAATTACGAAATTCTACAATGGGGAGAAGCTTATGTGGTGATGACGGATGAAGATAGCAACAGTCTGCGTACCATAAAGCTAATCTTTCAGCACACTGATGATACCAAACTAATCCTCCGTTCTTCAAATCCAAATTTTAAAGGCGATACTGTAATCAGCAAAAAAAGTATCCTGGCACTTTATATTATCAAAGGAAAAATTACACGGAATATTATTTAGGTAATGCAGTTTTCAGTTCACGCTTTTGAGTTCGAGTCTGTATTCAAATATGTCATCCTGAGCTTGTCGAAGGATCTGATTAAATATCTTAAGGCGTTTCGACAGGCTCAACGTGACAAATTCGGAGTGAATTAGATTCGTTTATCGTCTTTAATCAGCGGGACTAAATAAAAAAGGTTACCGCAGATCAGCAGATTTTCGCAGATCTTAGAAAGCCATGAAGGAATCTGTATTAAAAAATGTCATCCTGAGCTTGTCGTAGGACCTGGTTTAAATATCTTAAGGCGTTTCGACAGGCTCAACGTGACAAATTCGGAGTGAATTAGATTCGGCAAGCAGAATCTGCGTTTATCATCTTTAATCAGCGGGACTAAATAAAAAAGGTTACCGCAGATCAGCAGATTTTCGCAGATTTAAAAAGCCATGCGGGAATCTGTATGATAAAAATGTCATCCTGAGCTTGTCGAAGGACCTGGTTTAAATATGCCTTAGCAGATTTTTTATATTGCATTAAGATTCCCGCATGCGAGGAAATGACGCCCCTCTTGAGAATCTGCCATGGTCGCCTCCCGAGAAAATCGGGGAAAATTTAATCAATCGCACAGTTTATTGAATAGACTTAGAGATAAAACACACACTCCAAACTAAAAAAACGGCCCAATCATCGATCAGGCCGCTTTTCTTAAAATATTACAATTCTTTTAGTAACCTGGATTCTGGTACATTTTAACCGGATCTAATTTCACTTCATCAAATGGAATAGGATAATACCTGTCTTTTGTGGTTACGTTAGCCAGCTTAGCAATTCCATACGATGATTGTGGTTTCGCTTTTAAGTAAGTAACCAACTCTGCAGCAGTAAAATTCCTGATTAAATCGAACCATCTTTGGTGTTCGAAAGCAAACTCTACCCTACGTTCGTGTAAAATAGCTAGTTTTAAAGTCGGGAATTTAGCCGCATAAGTCGCATCCATTTTGGCTACTGCATAAACTGGCATACCTGCTCTTGTTCTTACCATATCTAAATACTGAATCGCCACCGCATCGTTGCCCTGCAACATATTAACTTCAGCAAGCATTAAAATTACATCGGCATAGCGCATTAAAATCCAGTCGTTGCCTCCGTAACCATTATTGGTTGCCAATTGGCTCGCATCGCGGAATTTAGTAATAAACCAATCTTTTACCGTAGCATCATTTGCAAACTTTACAGAAAAATCTTTCCTTAAATCACTTGTTTCATATTCATTGATCAAATCTAGCTTTACATTACCACCGATACCGGTAGAAACCTTTAACGAATTAATGGTTTCTCCTTTTGCCTGGTTGTTGGCGGCGATGCTAGAGCTATAATTAATATCGCCCTGTTTGTTAGAAATCTGGAAAATCAATTCTTTACAGGTTGTTTTTTTCGTTACGTCGAAAACATCAGTATATGGAATTTCAGAAAGGTTCCCAAAAGCTTTCATATTATAAGCGGCCAACAAGTAAGTATTGGCATTGCTTAGGTTTTCAGCTTTATTATTTGGCAGGGTGGCCGCCATGGTTAAATAAACCTTGCCCAGATAAGCATTTATGGCTGCTTTTGAAGTCCTGCCAAGGTTGGCTGTTGACTGGAAGTTTGGCAGCGTACTGTTTAAACCATCTTTTAAATCAGCAACTATCTGGTTATACACATCGGCCTCAGGTACACGGAAAGTATTCTCTCTCACTTCATCGGCTGTGCTTAGCTGTTTGGTTACGACTGGTACCGCACCCCATTTCCTAACCAGTTCGAAGTACATAATCGCCCTGATAAACTTAGCTTCTGCTTTATAATTCTCCTTAGTAGCCGCATTCGTAAAAGAGACTTTATCGATGTTTGTCAGTACAACATTGGTTCTGCCAATGGCTTCATAAAGTGCTAACCAGTGAGTCTTTAAATAAGAATTGCTTGGAAGTAACGAGAAGTCATTAAACTGAAATGGCTCACCGGCATTACTCTGGTTATCGTTTCTTCCTGCATCGTCAGAACGCTCGTCGGTAAACAGTCCGCTGTTTTCGCCCAGGGTATTGCTGCTTCTTAACGATTGGTAAGCACCATTTACTGACAATAATACATCATTTTCTGTTTTAAAATAATTTTCTACCGCAATGGCATTTGGATTACTTTGGTTTAGAAAATCTTTTTTACAAGCACCCAAACTTAAAATTGCACTTAGGGCCAATACTTTATAAATATGTTTTTTCATTTCTTTAGTTCTAAAAAGTCAATTTGATACCAAGGTTATAGGTCCTTGCCAATGGGTAATTTCCATAATCTACACCAGGCGCAAGGTTATTACCTGCGCTATAATCTACCTCGGGGTTATAACCTTTATAATCGGTAATGGTAAATGCATTATCTACACTCGCATAAACACGGATATTACTCACTTTGAGCGCATTGGCCAGTTGTTTTGGGAAACTGTAACCTAAAGTAATGTTTGTACACCTGAAGTAAGATCCATCCTGAATATAGAAAGACGATAAACGGGTACTGTTACTTTGCGTACCTGCACGCGATGCACGGTAATTTAAACCACTACCCGGATTGGCTTCATTTCTGTAACGATCGGCAGCCTCTACATATTGGTTTCCCGAACCTTCAAAGTTATACAGGTAATAATCCTGTCCATCTAAAACCTGGTTTCCGTACGATCCATTAAAGGATGCCCTTAAATCAAACGTTTTGTAAGAGGTGTTTAAGGCAAAACCATAGGTAAATTTTGCGTATGGCGTGCCGATTACGGTTTTATCCGCATCATTAACAATGCCGTTACCATCGGTATCCTGAAAATATAAATCGCCGATTTTTGCCGGGTTGGTTGAAGAAGCTGACGGCGCTACCTTGCCTAAATTATCGGCAGTAATCCGTCCAAGAACCTTAAATCCATAAAACATACCGATTGGCTGCCCTTCTTGTGTAACATGTGTAATGTACGAACGCTCTGCACCAGCCGTAAATATTGTACTGTTACCGCCCAGGTCTAAAACTTTGTTTCGGTTTGCCGCAATGTTTCCGCTTAAACCCAAGGTAAAGTCTTCATTTTGGATGATTTTACCGTCAATCTGCAAATCGAAACCTTTATTGCGTACCCTGCTATCAGTAAGATTGGTTAATATAGATGGTGTTCCGGCAACTGCAGAAAGCGGTTTATTAAACAATAGGTTGAAAGAATAACTTAAATAATAATTTACCATGATTGATACACGATTTTTGAACAGACTGATATCGGTACCAAAGTTGAATTGAGAAGTAGATTCCCATCCTAATCCCCTATCCTGAATGCTACTTGGCCAAATGCCGGTAGAAACCGCACTTCCAAAAACCACACCACCCGGCGCACTCATTTCCTGCGCAGTTCTGTAATTCGGAATGTTATTGTTACCGCTCAAGCCCCAGCTCGCCCTTAACTTAACCCTCGATTGTTCCCCTAAAAAATTATTGTAAAAACTTTCGTCAGATAAATTCCAGCCCGCAGCTATTGAAGGGAAGATACCATACTTATTTAACGGACCAAATCTTGATGAACCATCACGACGGAATGAACCGGTTAAAAAATATTTGCCAGCATAATTGTAGCTGAAACGACCGAAATAAGAAAGTAAAGTATTGGTAGATTTAGCTGTTCTGTTCGGTCCATCTGTAATTAAAGTCAAAAATCCTGCTTCAGCGCCTTTATCGGTAATTTCGCCAATTTTATCATTCTGGAAACCATTGGCAGAAATACGGATCAGATCGCTGGTTGTTTTTTGCGCGGAATATCCTCCGAGCACATCAATTTTATGTTTACCAAAGGTCTTATTGTAGTGTAGGGTAAACTCCCCAAGCTGATCTACCTGGCTAAGGGTTTGCGCAATGGCATTCGCCGCCGTTAACGAAGCAGTAGAATAAGGTGGATTATTACCATTACTTAAACTGGTTGGCAGATAAAAATCATATTTTTCATTATAAGTTTGTGTACCTAAATTGGCTTTAAAATCTAATCCATCAAATATAGTATAGGTAGCATTGGCGTTATAGTTACTTTTGGATCCCTTTCTGGTAATTTTTACTTGTTCAACTGTAGCCAAAGGATTCTCAGGATTCTGAATACCGTATTGAGAGGATAAAGCACCCATGCCAAACTGGATCGGATTTCCATTGGCATCCCTTGCAGGCAGATAAGGCAGGTAGATCAAAGCCGACATCATCGGACTTAAATCATAACGTCCTTCCCTCACCTCGCGGTTATCGTTCTGCGTATACGAAATGTTTGCGCCTACACGTAAACGCTCACTCACTTTGCCTTCAATATTACCCCTGAAATTGGTTACCTTTTGGTTGGTGTTGGTTACAATACCATCGTTATTCTGGTAACCGCCACTTAAAAAGTATTTTACATCTTTGGTGCCGCCAGAAAATGAAAGATTATGGCGTTGAAATGCTGCATTGCGGTAAAGTTCATCCTGCCAATCGGTATTATAGGCAGCAGGGATGGCCTGTTGCGTACTAAAATTATAAAGATCGGCCGGAATGCTTACACTACTTCCACTACCTA
Organism: Pedobacter alluvionis; assembly: GCF_003664035.1. Lineage (GTDB taxonomy): Bacteria > Bacteroidota > Bacteroidia > Sphingobacteriales > Sphingobacteriaceae > Pedobacter > Pedobacter alluvionis. The sequence continues at coordinate 171,397 of NZ_RCCK01000010.1, read as the reverse complement.
CATTGGTGATACGCGTAGCATTGTTATCACTAAACATTGAGTCGTTCCAGGTAATTTTGCCACCGTTAACTACTAAATCCTTGTACGCATTGTTACGTCCGTCAATTAAAAGCTGGATAAACTGATTGGCATCCAGTAATTTTACTTTTTTAGCCAACTGAGAAATTCCTCCCTGAACATCATATTCAAACTTTCCTTTTCCATCTGTACCTCTTTTGGTGGTAATTAACACAACCCCACCCGAAGCCCTTGAACCATAAATGGCAGCAGAAGCCGCATCTTTTAAAATGTCGATGGTTTCGATATCCTCCGGATTGATGGATACATTGTTTCCTGCCGGATAACCGTCAATTACATATAAGGGATCAGAACTGGCGTTAATGGAACCGATACCCCTCACCCTGATTTTGGTACCCGAATATGGTGCACCACTGGTTTGCGATACCTGAACACCTGCAACCTTACCAACCAGTGCCTGGCCAACAGTTGGAGAAGTTAAATTCATTTCGCTGGCTTTAACGCTGCTAATGGCACCTGTTACGTCCGATTTTATGATCTTCTGATAACCGATAGCTACAACCTCATTTAGGGTATTGCTGCTTTCTTTTAAAATAACATTAATATTTTGGCGTCCGTTAACCGCAACTTCCTGATTATCGTAACCGATATAAGAGAATACTAAAATTGCCCCATCCTCAACCGAAATAGCGTATTTACCATTAGCATCGGTAACCGTTGTTTTTTTGGTCTTTTTTTCAAATACACTTACACCTGGTAAAGGTTGGTTGTTTTGGTCGGTAACCGTTCCACTTACCGAGGCAAAGGTTTTACGATGTAATCCTGAGGCAAGCATACCGTGGTTTACTGCTATTGCTTCTGAATTACAGATGGCCAGTAAGCCTAAAGGCAAAAGCAATTTCCGGCAGGTATTTTTTATACCTGCGGTTAAAAAAAATGATGTCATCTTTTTGTTCTTAGTAATGGTTTTGAAATATAATTGGGTTTTGTGTTTTTAAGTAGAAGCGTAGATTTTCACATTTACATAGGCTTATCCTTTATCGTTAACAGGTTAATTTGAGGAGCGTTCTACGGCGACAAAAGTATAAGTGTATTTTTAACACTATGTATCCCCTACGTTAACTCTTCACACCAATCTCGACGTGTACTTTAAATTAACATTAAGCCAAATTAAACAACACCTAAATCGGTTTATTAAAGCATTAAGGCATAACACCCTCTTAATGTTTCTTTAATGGGAGGTCTTTAAGTTTGCTTCCAAAACTTTTTCGATGAAATCCCTCTATCCTTTCCTTATGCTCTGCCTGTTCTACACAGGTTTAGCTGCACAGGATGCACCGCAACAATCTTATCAATTAACTAAGACCAGGAACGAAGTACAATACAAAAATTATTACCTGCTTACGCTTTTTCAGCAATTGCCCGGGCTGCACAAAATGCTTAGTACAGATACGGTACTGAATAACATCTACAAAACAAAAACCACGCAGGTAAATGAAGCGGTGAAAACCTGCAAAACAGATATTAGCTGTTACGCCAAAGCTTTAAAATTCAACAATGAGGAAATAGCCCGTATTGGAAACCGCTTGGCGCTGCTTTATACAGAAAATAATCCATTGGGAGATTTGGTAAAAAATCATCTGATCCCTTCAGGTTGTTATTCCATGTTTGCCAAAGAGCAACACAAGGCCCTTTTAGTTAAGGCCTGGGAACAAGATGCCAGTGCCGTAAATTATGCAATTGGTGTTTACGTAGAAGGAAACAAGCCCAATTACCCGAAAATAGACTCGATCAGCTTTAGTTTAAGGGATAAAGAATATGCAGAACTAACCTCAGCTAGTGCATTGTTATCGCTGCAGGGCAATACTAAGCTCTTTTTCGAACCTGCCATGTTATTTGCACTGGAAGCGTTAGAATTGAACGAACGCAATGATGCCGCCGATTACGAACCGATGGCTAAAGGCGTAAACCTTGCCGCCATTAACAAGATCAAAAAAACAGACTGGAAAAAATATCCTTACAGCGTAATCCTGGTTCCTGGTGCTGGTCCGGAGGAAAAAGAAGTAGCCTTAAGTGCTGGCGGAATGATCCGTTGCAGGTTAGCAGCTTTGCAATATCAGCAAGGCATAGCACCATTCATCGTGGTTTCGGGCGGACGGGTACATCCCTACAAAACCAAATTCAGTGAAGCATACGAAATGAAGAAATTCCTGATGGAAGTGCTTCAAATCCCCGAAAGTGCCATTATCATGGAACCACATGCCCGCCACACCACCACCAACCTGCGCAATTGTGCCAGACTGATGTTCAGGTACGGTATGCCGATAGATAAAGCTGGAATGGTTTGTACCGTAAAATCGCAAAGCTACTACATTACAGATATCCTGCCCGAACGCTGTAAAAAGGAACTCGGTTACTATCCTTATAAAAATGGAAAACGTTTAAGTGATACCGAATCAGAATTCTACTTAAATACAGCTTCCTTACAGATTGATTTTGATGAACCGTTAGATCCATAGGCATGAAAACACTAAATCCTGTTTTAGTCCTTATTGTGATGTTTTTTGTAGCCAGGTACAATAAAACGGAAGGAAAAATCACGAAAACAGTTACAATCGACTCATTAGGTGCATGCCAGGGGATTTCTCACCAAAATGGCCATTATTTTCTTTACGGCGACAGAGAAGTGGGTGTAATGCGCGAATATCAGCTCCGCAAAGATTCTTTAATTTATCAGCATCGGGAATACCAATTCACCGTTAAAGGCGAAAATATCATCAAACACCCTACCGGGATAGCCTACCATAAAGGTTTACCCACATTTGTGGGCAATTCGGTACGTCAAAATGCAGCAGGCACTCTTTGGAAAGCTGTAATCAACTGTATCAATTGGGATGGGTTTTTAAAAACCAGAAAATTAGATGGAAACCTGATTAAAAGCATTGAAGATGATGCCTGTATCCAGGGTACGCGACCAGAATATGTAAAATATAAAGGCAAATGGTTTGTAGCAACAGCTGATTATGGCAATAAAGCAAACGAAGTACGCCTGTACGATCCAAAAGCCTTATCTAAAGCCAATAAAACAAGCGAAAAGGGAATTCTCTTTAAAAAATTCACCTGCTCGCCGTGGGTCCAAAATCTACACTGGATTGCAGATAAAGGTATACTCGTTTTAATCCAGAACCAGGTTGAAGGCCGCAAATGGCGACTGACCTTTCTAAATCTGGAAAAATCGCTTGCCAGCGGCCAGGAATCTGTTATCAAAGTGATAGAAACCGATAAACCGGATGAACTGGAAGGTTTTACCTTTACCGATAAAGCAGACAAAGGAATTGCCGTAAGCTCTTCTAGTAAAAATAATGTGAGTTTTATGGATTTCTCGGTTGGCGGTTAGCGACAATCCCAACAATAAAACAATACAGCAATAAATTTATCCTATCGGTTGGTGTCTCACCGACCGAAATAAAATACTCACTATTTCTTCAAATTAGGAAATGGAGGGCTTGTGGTTCTTGGCAGTTTGCAGTCCCGCCATTCGCTATAGCTCCGATAGAAAAAATCGGAGGTTGTCGCTACTGTCGGGTTTATAAGCTACGGATTGTGCTCCCTGCAACCTTACAAATAAAATACTACCTTAGCCAAGCCCCGGTTGAAGCGTTTACCCTGCAGCAACGAGGTACGAGGAAGCGAAGCGTAAAAGCGGAAGACGGGAAGAAACTTAGTGTTATGTACAGGCCTTGCGCTCCAAAACATAAGCTTGCAGTTGCCTAAATTTGTCAGTCTGAGTGGAGTCGAAGACCCTGTATATATTTAACAATGTGAGGAATACATGATCATGTAATTTGATGTAGTAAAAGATCCTTCGACTACGCTCAGGATGACACTAAGCGGCTTATCCTATCATTTGTCATCATCTACTAAACCATACAACTAAACGGCTACCCTTCTTTACTCCTATCGGTTGGTGTCTCACCGACCAAGATGGAACATATTCATTATTTCTTCAAATTAGGAAACGAATGGCTTGTGGTTCTTGGCCGTTTGCAGTCCCGCCATTCGCTATAGCTCCGATAGAAAAAAATCGGAGGCTGCCGCTGCTGTCGGGTTTATAAACAAAGGTTTGAGCACCCTGCAACCTCAAAAATGAAAAGCTGGTTTGGCTAATTATACCTCGGCCCGAAGCAGCTACTATAAGAACGCATCTATTCTGTCTTGTTTTTAGGCATTTTGCTAACTCCCGTTAATAAACCACTGGCCTAACCGAAGAACGCTGTCAATCCCAAGTGGCTGAAGAATCAAAAAAACAGGTGTACAATAATGCAAATAGCACGAACAAACCTGAAACGCAGTGGTTTTGTGTTCTTTTCACTGAATTCAAAGTTTAATATAAATTGAACACAAAACGAAGTGCCGCTGTTTTTTTGATGTGCGTGGGGCAGTGAAAAGCCACATTGCTGGATTGACAAAGCGCTTTGGGTACTTTGGCGCTCCAAAGTACCATGCCTCCGCGGCATAGAGCGGAAAAAAACCTTACCTATTTGTCCCATCGATTGATATTTTACTTGCCCGCGGAGTCATCCAATTAGCCTCCCTTCTTTACTTTCCTTTTACACATCTTCGTCGTATCTTTATTAATCAAAAAAAGGAAAGATATATGAATACTGAAAAAGCCATTCTTGCAGGCGGCTGCTTTTGGGGAGTAGAAGAACTGATCCGTCATTATCCTGGAGTGATCTCAACAGTAGTTGGTTACACGGGTGGTGATGTTAATAATGCCACTTACCGGAACCATGGCACACATGCCGAAGCCATTGAAGTTACTTTTGATCCAACTGTTTTAAGCTACCGTATGTTATTAGAATATTTCTTCCAGATCCACGATCCGAGCACACGCAACAGACAGGAAAATGATGTGGGCACCTCGTACCGATCTGCCATATTTTATAATAGTGAAGAACAAAAAAATACGGCCGATGCATTAATTGCAGAGTTGGATGCTTCTGGCAAATGGCCGGGCAAAATTGTAACCGAAGTAGTACCAGAAACCGATTTCTGGAATGCTGAAGAAGAACACCAGGATTATTTACAGAAAAACCCTTACGGTTATACCTGCCATTTCGAAAGACCGGACTGGAAATTAAATTAACAAACTGGTATTAAATCAGATCGTCCTTTCGACCGCAGTGGAGAAATCCTTGATGTAATGTATAAAAATAAAATGGTCTGTGAGGGCGCAGACCTGGGAAGCAGCTCAAAAAATCCGTCGTTGCGAGTAACCATCAGGTCTGTGGCCTGAAAAAAACAGGAATGAAGTCCTATATGCGCTTTAATTTATTAGGTTTAAAATTTGCATCCTGTAAAACTCATTGAGCTAAGATGTCTAAGGTGGTTGTAAAAATTAAAAACCAGGCAGTTTAATTAACTACCTTAGATACCTAAGCGCATCTAATTCAATAAATAATCCTTTAGGCTTTCACACCATAAAGAACATGTAAGCTTATATGGCCCTTAAATGTCTTATATGGTCAAAAAAATACAATAAATATTCAGTTGTTTACATAAACATCATTATAAGGCACGAAGCAATACTAATGCTTAGCATAGCGACCATTGTAAGATTGCTTCGTACCTCGCAATGAAGATTAATCTAAAAATGTCATCATAAATAACGACTAATCGTCATCATCTTTTTTCTTTTTCTCCAAAATCACAAAAGCACTTCGCTTTGGTGCCGGCATTACCGATTGTTCCCCTCTAACCGATTTCCACACCACTTCGTTCAGATCTAAATCTGGTGCCGAATCTTCTTTTGCAAAATTAAACAGTTCAGAACGTTTGCTGCTCTCATTCACCGCTACATTCCGCGTATCCAAATCAATAAGCGGTTGAATTACTTTATAAGGCGTAAAATCTGGTGTAGCTGTGAAACATTCGTATAATGGCATGGCAGCAGCATCGTACTGACTCATTGGTGGTAAACCTAAAATAAGCTCCATTGTTCTTAAAAATCCAGAAGTAGAATACATGGTATGAACGGGCGTATTTCTTTTTACATAAGGTCCAACCACATAAGCTGGCGAACGGTGCGCATCAACATGATCAGGTCCATTCTGTGCATCATCTTCCAAAATAAACACAACAGATTCTTTCCAGATTTTACTGTGCGATAAATGTTCCAAAATTCGGCCAACGGCTAAATCGTTATCTGCAACCGCAGCCTGAGGTGAGTATTTCCCTTTCTTTTGTCCGCTGGTATGGTCGTTAGAAATCCTTAAAGTATTAAACTGCGGCACCATACCCGCAACCAATAAAGAATCGAAATCGTGCTGCCAGGCATCTACCCGCACCTGATCTTTAATGTCCATATCAAAACCCGGAGAAGCTGCACACATGTGCCCCTGTAATGATTTAATGTTCGCCTTGCCATAATCGCCAAACTCGCCATAACTGCGGTAGCTTACGCCTGCCCGCTGACAGTAATCCCAGATAAAACCACCTTTTGGATAGGTAACTGGTCGACCGCCTTCAAAAGATGTGCTGCCACCGCGTGCGCCATAACTGGTAGGCCAGGTTTTTTCTACTACATCAGTAGCATAAGCGGCCATACTCCAATTGTGCCCATCGGCGCTAACTTCGGCATCAACATAAAAATTATCCAATAAAACATAGTTTTCGGCAAAGGCATGCTGGTTGGGTGTAATTTTTCTCCCAAAAAGTGTTAAGCTAGAATCGCCGTTTCCTTTTGCAACATCTCCAAGTATCTGGTCGTAGGTTCTGTTTTCTTTAATGATATAAAAAACATGTTTAATCGGCGATTTTTCGCCCTGTTTTCGCGGAATTGGATTTCCGGCTTCACCATCGGCAGTAACCGTACGTTTATCAGTAAATGGAGTATTGGCATAAACTTGTTTGGTATATATTTTTAATTGCTCAGGCTTTGGCGCATCTATAAAAGATAAGGTTCCTTTAAACAATCCTGCAATATATTGCAGCCGGCTATTGGCGGTACTTCCCATCTGGTAACCGCTATTATCTACCTTAGAAATGGGTTGCGGCCCCTGTGGATTGGCCATAGAGGTATTGCCTTTGCCATTGGTCACCAAAATTTTCGAGCCCAATACTTTTACACTTGTTGGGTACCAGCCTACCGGGATAAAACCCTGACTCTGGCTCACCCCGGGCTTGCTTACATCAAAAACAGCCAAACAGTTGTTATCGGCATTGGCGATGTATAAAGTTTTCTCGTTGGCGCTTAAAGCCAAACCATTGGTAGTCGAACCGGTTAACTGAGTAGCATAAAGTGTAGTGGCAATGGTTTCGATTACCTTATTATTCAAAGTACTAATGACCGAAACAGTATTATCGTTTGCATTGGCTACAAACAAAGTATTCCCTTTTTTATTGAGTAAAAGTTCGTTTGGATGATCGCCTACAGGAATGAGCCTTTCAATGTTTTCAGCAGCCAGATCAATAACCGCAACCGATTTCCCGCCCCAAAGTGATACATAAAGCTTACTTTCATCTGCAGATAACACACAACTGTAAGCAATTGCAGGGAGCTGGATTTTTTTCAGAACCTGCTTTTCTACAGGATTGATAATGTATAAACTGCTGTCCTCTTTAGTTACCGTATATAATTTACTATTGTTTTTGTTTACAACAATCCCTGCCGGACTGATTTTTCCTTTTGGCCAAACCGGGCCGAGTTTAATCGTATCACTTTCGGCGAGTTTACCGTTCTGAATATTAAAATCCAAAATCCAGTTGTCGTTACCTCCTGAAGCATACAGGTGTTTTTCATCTTTACTAAAGGCAATGCCATACCACGATTTGCTTAGCACTTTTTCATCAATAATCTTTTCTGTTTTGGCATCAAGCAGTTGCAACGACTGCGTGCTTTGTCCGTTGTTGGTAATAGCAAGATATTTACCCGAAGCACTCAATTGCATATTCAAAGGCAAATCGCCCAATTGCAGCGAATGCCCCGCCGGACTCAGCTTCCATCCATTGGGCAATAAAATCTGTTGAGTGCTTTCGTTTTTGCCTGGCCTTTGTGCAAATCCATTCTGGATAAAAAGGGAACACAGCAGTAATAATAAATATGATTTTTTCATTTTTCTTAAATTGAAGGTAGTAGCACTAGCGATGAAGATTAAAATTAACCAGGGCCCTGATGGTGTAACCATTACCAGATGCTACCGAACCTATTTCTCGGAGGGCGGCTGATGGAAGAGCCTGACTACGGGTGGCGTAAAAAACAGGTCCACCAGAAATAGAGAATGAAAGTTTTGAATGGTTCGGCTCCAGATTGATTGATGGCCCGATCATTACCTTTGCACCACCTTCTGCTTCGTCTTTTTCCCAAAACCCTTCCAAATCCTGCCCTAACGCTTCGAATCCAAGATATAACACGCTGGAAACACGGTGCTGATAGCCAAAACTGCTGATAAAATCAAGCTTATCTCTGCTTTTATCAAAAGCTTTTTCGAAACGAAGGTTACCCGCCATTCTCCAGTTTGTCTGATCAAATGAAGCAGTAATCCGGCTAATCGCCGAGCCTACGTTAGACCAGTCTCTGCTTAAACCTAATCCCGCACCTAACCTAAAGCCTGCAATGCCTTTTCCACCCACCAAATCTCTGATTACTTCAGCCTGTTCGGCAGAGGTTACACCTCCTGAATTGGCAAAACCGATTGCCGCTGTTGCATACAAGGTAAACCTGCTGCCCAAATACCCTTTAACACCAAACTGCTGCCCTAAGCCATCATAACCGAATTGTCCATTCGTTCTTTCACCATAACTCCCCGAATAATGGACATTCCAACGTGGATTTTCTGCAGTTAAGGTATTCAGCGAAAACAGAAAAGGCTGAGCGGCATCAGTTCCTGTTTGAATTTCAGGTGTGGTCTCATTTATTTTCTGTGCGGCACAATTTAAAACGGCGCCCGCCAAAATGAGCATCAAAAATGTCTTTTTCATTGCGATGATCTATCAATTAAAATTTGGTTTCATTTAATAATGGCGATCCGCTTGCATTTACCTGATAAGTTTGGATCTTATCGTTTTCGTCAACCTCTACAATCCGGTAACCTTTATAAGCGGTGCCCCAGTTTCCACCAATATGTGCATCAAAAAAATGCGGCAGTTTATCGGTATAAAAAACAGCATCAAGACTGTGGTCGTGCCCATGAAAAACAGCCTTTACGTTTGCATAACTATGCAAAAGTTTAATCGTATCAGGACAGTCTACAAAAGGACTTTCGGGCACCCAGAAATGAGGAGGAATGTGTAGCACCACGAAAACAGTTTTCAGATTTTTAAATTTGTCTAGTTCCTGTTTTAAAAAATCGTTATTGGGGCATAAATAAGTTCCTTTGGTATCAGAAGTATTGGCCAGAACAAAACCCACCCCGTTTTTTTCGAAAGAAAAATTATCCTCGTATCCAAAAACCGATTGCCAAATCCTGGTGTCCGCATGATCATGGTTACCTGGAATGGCGTAAAAAGGAACTTTGAGTTTATCGTAATAATCTTTTTTCACTTCGGGCAACAAATCAGGACGATCATGTACCAGATCGCCATTGATGATGACAAAGTTCAGTGGGTTTTTATCATGCGATTCGTTCAGCCATTTTACAATATTTTCGTGATGAAGTTTATATTCCGTACCTGGCTGGCCATAGTGACCATCGGATGCGATAGCGAAACGCAATTTGGGTGCTTTACCAGATTTAGCAGAAACAGGATGTTGTTCATCGGCAAATGAAGATAAAACCGGCGAAATACTGGCCACAACCGCAGCAGCCAGACTATTTTTCAGAAAAAACCGTCTGTTAGACATAAGGATAAAATATGTTTTGTATTAAAGCCCAATATTAGGGTGACCAAGCTTCTTAAACATAAATTTCATGTTATCATTAGGTTAACAGAACCTTATCTGTGTATCAATTTTATAACATAAAAAGACCGGAAACAGCTATGCAAGGCATAATATTTAGACTGATAAAACAATTTATCACTTGCAGGGATTATTCTATTATGAAAGTACTTAAATCCTTACTCGCTGGCTTTGCAGGTGCTGCAGCCTTGAATATATTGCATGAAAGTGTTAGGCGGCTTGATCCTGATGCACCCAGGATTGACCTTTTGGGCAAACAGGCCCTATCAAAATCGATGAACCGCTTAAACCTTGACGCTCTTGTCGGAAACAATCTTTATCTGGCCACCCTGGCTGGTGACATCATAAGCAACGGTTTATATTATAGTGCTATTGGTGCTGGAGACAGCAAAAACATTTATTTGAAAGGGGCAATCGCCGGTGTTACCGCTGGTTTGGGAGCAATAAACATCCCTGATCAAGTTGGGTTAGATGATACTCCTGTCACTAAAACGGATAAAACCAAAATATTAACAGTAGCGTGGTACGTAATCGGTGGACTGGTAACGGCAGCAGTTTTTAACCGCTTAAAAAAGGCTTAGCACAATGAAAACTTACCAATCCTTGTGGTGGCTTTTTCCCATTGCTTTTGCAACAGTCATACTTTCCTGCAAAACAGGATCTGTTAACCTGTTTAAGGCCGCTACTCCACATGAGCAATATCAAAAAAAATTAGTGAATGTTGGCCTGGATAAAACGGCAATGGGTGCAGCATGGTTAAATGCCGCTACTATGAGTACACAAAAAGCATTAAACATTAATATCCCCTATAAAGAAAACGGTTATTTTGCTGCTGATAAAGTTCCGGCTACTGCTTATAAATTTAGTGCAACCAAAGGACAAAAATTGAATATTAAGCTAAACAAAACACCTTCGGGTGCTGCCTTGATTTATATTGACGTTTGGTATAACACAGATCAAAGCCAAAAACTTATTGCCTCTGCCGATACTTTAAATAATCCGATTGTTTTCGATATTGATGAAACGGGTACTTATCTGATCAGGCTACAACCAGAACTGTTGCAAAATGTGTCGTACGAATTAGAAATTACCGCTGGCCCATCTCTTGCTTTTCCTGTTAAATCAAAAAACACCAACAGTATAAAAAGCTATTGGGGAGATGGAAGGGATAATGATGCTAGAAAACATGAAGGTGTAGACATTTTCGGCAATTTCAGAACGCCTGTTCTGGCAATTTCGGAAGGAACGGTAACACGGGTAAACGAAAATAACCTGGGTGGAAAAGTGGTTTGGATGCGCCCAAAAGACAAAGATTACACTTTATATTATGCCCATTTAGATGAACAGATCGCGGTAGAAGGACAGGAAGTGAAAATTGGCGATACTTTGGGACTTATGGGAAACACCGGCAATGCCCGTACTACGCCTACGCATTTACATTTTGGTATTTATACTTTTAATGGGGCGGTAAATCCACTTCCTTTTATTGATCCTGTAACCAAAACCCCAGCTGCCATTACCGCTTCGAGCAGTAAGTTAAATAGAACCTTAAGAACCTCATCTGCTGTTAAAATGCTTTCTTCCCCACAAGGTAAAGCAACAGTTTTGGCCACAATTAATAAAGGAACAATTGTACAGGCAAATGCTGCGACAGGAAATTATTACAAGGCAGAACTGCCAGATGGAAGCACAGGTTTTATTCAAAGCAACAGCCTTGTTCAGGTAACTGAACCTTTAAAAAAGCTTAAAATAAATTTACTCCAGCAAAAAGTTTACGATAAACCCGATAGTTTAGCAGCAATTAAAACGACTTTAAATGAAGGACAAACCGTAAACCTTCTAGGTACTTTTGGCAACTACCAACTCATCGCTAATGCCGGTAAAGAAATTGGCTGGATTATAAAATAGTAATCAACTGTTTATTCGCTGGTCTGTGTCCTCAAAGAATTGAAAATAACAGTTTCGTGATGAAAAAAAATATTAAAGAGGCTAAAAACAAAGAACTTATGGAAACACAGACCTTGAATTAGTCTTCGACGAACTATCATTGAGAGGTCCATTAGAATGGTCGTCATTTCGACCGCAGTGGAGAAATCTTTTAACATAGTTCAAAGATTTCTCCACTGCGGTCGAAATGACGATACTTCGATAAGATTTACCTTTCAAACTGACAACCTTATTCTACACCATAAACCAATCATATTAATTCCGTGCTTTCCGTGCCTCCGTGGCAAAAAAATGAACCACGAACAAATCGTCCGTATTGAAAAAATTCATTAAAAAGGCTAAAAACAAATGGTCTGCGGGGACACAGACTTTGGATTAATGATTGAAACTACCGAAACCTTTCGCCCAGTTTTTCATTGCTATTGCTACTAAAGGAGAAAGATCCTTCATTGCATCCAGGATGACAAATCTCCAAAATATTCCCCGGTCTGTGTACTCACAGAACTGAAAATAATAGTTTCGTGATGTAAACGTTCATTAAAAGGCTAAACAAAAGGTCTGTGGAGACACAGACCTTGGATTATATTACTCCGCGGTCTGTGCCCTCACAGAACAGAAAATATAGTTTCGTAATGAAAAAATTCATTAGAAAGGCTAAACGAAAGGTCTGTGGAGACACAGACCTTGAATTAGATTTATAGAATAACGATTGCCTGCTTTACAATCAGATAGGCCGCCAGTGCAAATAAAAATATTGCTATAGATTTATTGATAATCAAACTACTTAGTGCAAATTTCTCCTGAATATACGTTGCAAAATGAGCATATACATAAAGGGCCAAAGAAGAGCCTACACCAGAGCCTAAACTAAATATTACCAGTGAAAGGTAATCGGTTTGGATCCATTGATGTAAAATTACGTAATTTCCAAAAAACAACCAGAATGGAATCTGAACCGGGTTTAAAACCCCCAGAATTAATCCGTATAAAACACTTCCGCTGCGTTTATCATCTTTTTTATTGCTCGTTTTAGGTACTTTCTTTCGGTTTCTCCAGGTAATGGTGCCCATCACCAGAAACATTACAATCATAAAACAATCTACCAAAGTGCCCAACCGCACCTCACTTACCGCCTCATTTGGATTGATATCGCTCATCGCCCACCTCGCAAAGCGCATCATACCGAAAGTAAAAAACACTTCTACGCAGGAGAAGGATAGAATAAAATACCAAACCTGGCGCATACCCTTGTTAATGGCCAGCTGCGCAACAGTAAGATTGATATTGCCCGGGGGAATATATCCCATGGCATTGAGAACGATGCCGATGAAAAACGTTAGAAAAAGCATTGCCGAAATTATGGATTTAAATTTAAATGCGCAGCCAAATATTTTCCGGTATATGATTGCTCTACCTTAACTAAATCTTCGGGTATACCTTCAAACACCAGCTGACCGCCACCATCACCACCTTCAGGACCGATATCAATTACCCAGTCGGCACATTTAATCATATCCATATTGTGCTCGATTACCAAAATGGTGTTTCCCTGTTCAATCAGGGTATTCAGTGCTTTTAATAATTTTTTAATATCATGAAAGTGCAAACCAGTGGTTGGCTCATCGAAAATGAAGAGCGTTTTATTGGCATTATTGCCCTTAATCAGGAAAGAAGCAAGTTTAATCCGTTGCGCCTCTCCACCCGATAAAGTATTAGAAGATTGACCTAAATGCACATAACCCAAACCCACATCAACCAGGGGATTTAACTTATTCAGGATTTTTTGTTCATCCTTAAAAAAATCAACCGCTTCATCAATGGTCATATCCAGAATCTCGGAAACATTTTTCTCTTTATAAGTGATATCTAACACCTGCTGTTTAAATCGTTTGCCGTTACAAGCCTCGCAAGGGAGATAAATATCAGCCATAAACTGCATTTCAATCTTCACCTCACCTTCACCCTGACAAACATCGCAACGGCCACCTTCTACGTTAAACGAGAAAGCAGCAGGTTTCAGTCCGGCCGCCTTTGCAGCTGGCAAGCCTGAAAAAAGTGCGCGGATATCATCCCAGGCTTTAACATAAGTAACCGGATTTGAGCGGCTTGAACGTCCAATCGGATTCTGATCAACCATTTCTACGGCACTTACCAGGTCATAATTTCCAAAAATACCATCGTAAGCACCTGTTTGTTCACCAGCATAATTTCCGATAGCTTTTTGTAAAGCAGGATATAAAATCTTTTTAACCAAACTGGTTTTACCCGATCCGGAAACACCACTTACTGCAGTAAAAACACCCAGCGGGAACTTCACATCAATATTCTGAAGATTATTTTCCCTTGCCCCTTTAATCAGGATATGATCTTTCCACTTACGGCGTTTATCCGGAATGGCAATTTTTTCTATGCCGGAAAGATAACGGCCGGTTAAACTATTTTTATCTTTTAAAATCTCTTCGTAGTTACCACTGAAAACCAGGTTACCTCCATGGGTACCGGCTTCAGGGCCGATATCGATAATATAATCGGCCGCGCGCATCATTTCTTCTTCGTGCTCCACTACAATAACGGTATTACCTACATTACGCAACGAGATCAATACTTCGATCAGTTTATTCGTATCCCGTGGGTGCAAACCGATGCTCGGTTCATCCAAAACGTAAATAGACCCCACCAAACTACTTCCCAATGAAGTTGCCAGGTTAATCCTTTGCGATTCTCCACCCGATAGGGTATTTGACAAACGGTTTAAGGTAAGATAACCCAAACCAACATTGTTTAAATACAGGAAACGGTTATCAATCTCTGCAAGCAATCGTTTGGCAATTTTGGCATCGTTCACACTTAATTTTAACCCGTTAAAGAAAACCAGCGCTTTCGATAACGGCATCAGTACCACGTCTATAATTGACTTTTCAGCAATTTTAACGTACGATGCATCCTTACGCAAACGTGAGCCTTTACAATCAGGACAGGTGGTTTTTCCACGGTAACGTGATAACATTACCCGGTACTGGATTTTATACGTCTGCTCTTCCAATTCCTTAAAAAAAGCATCCAAACCAGCAAAATATTTATTGCCCGTCCATAGTAATTGCTGCTCTTTTTCAGTAAGCGCACTATATGAACGGTGAATAGGAAAATCGAATTTCGGAGCAGCTTTAATAAAGTTTTGCAACCAAACATTCATTTTTTCGCCACGCCATGGGGCAATGGCATTATCGTAAACACTTTTGCTCTTATCCGGAATAACCAGATCTTCATCAATGCCGATTACGTTTCCATAACCTTCGCAACGTTTACAGGCGCCATAAGGATTGTTGAAAGAAAAAAAGTTTGGCGTAGGTTCTTCAAATTTAATTCCATCCAGTTCAAAACGATCACTAAAATGTTTCGTTTCACCCTGGGCTTCTACATAACAATCGCCTTTACCTTCAAAAAAAGCGGTCTGTGCAGAATCGGCCAGTCTGCTTAATGTTTCTTCTTCCTGGTTGGTTACAATACGATCAATCAGGATCTGAACAGTTTTATCATCTGTAAGTTCCGCATCTTTAAAATCAGCATCATCTAAAACAGCTTCTATCTTTTCTATTTTACCATTGATCAGCACCCTTAAGAATCCTTTCTGTAATAAAATAGCCAGTTCTTCCTTAATTGTACGGTTGTTATGCGGATATAACGGACAAAAAATAGTTACCGTTGTATCTTCAGGCATGGCATTTACATAGTCTACCACCGTGCTTACTGAGTCCTTTTTTACTTCTTTTCCCGAAACAGGCGAAATGGTTTTCCCGATACGCGAGAAAAGCAGTTTCAGGTAATCGTAAATTTCAGTTGAAGTACCAACGGTAGAACGTGGGTTGGAAGTAATCACCTTTTGTTCGATGGCAATTGCCGGAGCAATACCTTTAATATAATCAACATCGGGTTTATTCATCCTGCCCATAAACTGACGGGCATACGATGATAAACTTTCTACATATCGGCGTTGTCCCTCTGCATATAAAGTATCAAATGCAAGCGAAGATTTCCCCGAACCAGACATACCCGTTACCACCACAAGTTTATTTTTTGGAATGGCAACATCAATGTTTTTTAGGTTGTGCACCCGGGCACCTTTTATGATAATATTTTTATGCGGATCTTTTTCGGCCTCTTTTTTGCTCATGTATGGTAACGAATATAAATGTATAACCCCAGAATGTGGTTAGGGTTTTAAGAAGATACAAAAATAGGGTACTAAGACGGTTAATTTATTTTTTAACATTTTATTTTTTGTTTTTTGATAAAAAAATAACTTTCTTTGAACATTAACAACCTCAAAACCAAACTAACACATTTCAAAAAACATAGGAGAGCAGCTATAGAAATTAAACATTTACTAATTAATTTTTAGCAAATAGTACGGGATTTAGTGTAGGTAAACCTATGAATTTACAATCATATAATGATCAGGACCTGGTAAAGGTATATATTACCGGGGACGAGAATGGATTACAGGAACTTCTTAGAAGACATAAAAGCAAAATTTATACCTCTATCTACTTATTGGTGAAAGACCAATATTTGGCAGAGGATATTTTTCAGGACGCTTTTATAAAGGTAATCAATACCCTGCGATCGGGGAGATATAATGAAGAAGGTAAGTTTTTACCTTGGGTTATGCGCATTGCACATAACCTGGTTATTGATTACTTCCGAAAAGAAAAGAGAACACCAATCATCACCAGTGCTGATGGAATGGATGTATTCAATATGCTACAGTTTTATGATGAGAGCGCAGAAGATAAAATGCTTCGCGATCAAACCCATAAAGATTTAAAAGCAATGATCCATTTATTACCTGATGAACAGAAAGAGGTGCTCCTGATGCGCCATTACGCAGATTTAAGCTTCAAAGAGATCGCAGATTTAACTGATGTCAGCATTAATA
Organism: Pedobacter alluvionis; assembly: GCF_003664035.1. Classification (GTDB taxonomy): domain Bacteria; phylum Bacteroidota; class Bacteroidia; order Sphingobacteriales; family Sphingobacteriaceae; genus Pedobacter; species Pedobacter alluvionis. The sequence continues at coordinate 154,595 of NZ_RCCK01000010.1, read as the reverse complement.
CAGCCTTGGGCCGTATGCGTTATGCACTTAGTAATTTACGTAAGATGCTTAAAACAAAAGAGATGACCTACAAAGGGTAGTAAAAAAGTTACATAGTTTTTTTGAAGACTTGAAATAAAGCATCTGAACAATCGTTAAGTTTATAAAACTTATCACATTTAGTTGCTTATGACAAAAACCTCTACATCACAAAACAATGTAAATTCACCTACACCCAATATGTTTCAGCCTAGAACTGATATTGAATCAGACGCAGAAATCGACTTATTTTATGATCAAATAAAAGGTAAGTTAGATAGACTGGCTAAAGATCCTAAAGATGAAACCATCAGCAAGATTTTAGCTTACAGTAGGTCGTTATAAAATTTACAATAGTTAAAAAAGGTTGTTCTACAGGGTGGGACAACCTTTTTTTTGTGTATGGAAAATGGGTGATGGTTCATTGGTTCACTAGCCATTGGTTCATTTGTTATTACCAACGGAAGACTAGATGGTTCATTAGTCACTGGCAACCGTAAACTGGCTGTTTCATTAGTCAATTTGCCATTGGTTTATTTGTTATTGCAAACTCGCTAGGTTATGGGTTAATAGTTCATTGGCGAACGGCCTAACCGATAAGTGCATAAACTTTTAGGCTATCAACCATGAACCATCTGACTATAGCCCTGAACAATTCAACCATAAAGCAATCTAACAATGAGACTATAGCCCTAAACAATTCAACCATGAAGCAATCTAACAATGAGACTATAGCCCTGAACAATTCAACCATGAAGCAATCTAACAATGAACTATTGACTATGAAACCATTCTTCCATCCCCTTATAAATGTCCTAATTTTTACAATCTCCTTCCATAAAAAGCCCTACCTTTGCATAGTGTAATTTTAACACTAAGGGCGCTATGAACAAGAACTTACTTCCACTCACTTTAGGCGGTTTAGGCATCGGGATCACTGAATTTGTAATGATGGGCCTGCTGCCTGATATTTCAAAAGGTTTAGGAGTAACCATTCCACAGGCCGGGCATTTAATCTCCGCTTATGCTTTGGGCGTAGTAATCGGCGCACCTTTATTAATTATAATTGCCGGCAAATATCCACCAAAAATGATCTTGATTGCTTTGATGGTTATGTTTACCGTTTTTAATGCCTTCTCTGCTTTTGCCCCAACTTTTAATACTTTATTTATCGCCAGGTTGCTTTCGGGTTTACCACACGGTGCATTTTTCGGAGTGGGCTCAGTAGTAGCCAGTAGAATTGCAGAAAAAGGGAAAGCCGCACAAGCCGTATCATTAATGTTTATGGGTTTAACGATTGCCAATATTATAGGCGTACCGTTGGGCACCTATATTGGACACAATTTCTCCTGGCGCATATCTTTTGCCGTGGTGGTATTTGTAGGTTTGGTAACCTTATTAAGTTTAAAATTATGGTTACCTGCGTTAGAAGCGACAAAAAACCGCGATTTAAAAGCGGAATTAAGTTTCTTCAAAAAAAGAGAAGCATGGATCATCATTTTCATGATCTCGATCGGAACAGGTGGCCTATTTGCCTGGTACAGTTATATCGCTCCATTGATGACAGATGTTGCAGGCTTTTCGCCTCATGCTGTAACTTATATATTAATGCTGGCGGGTTTGGGCATGATGTTCGGCAATTACATTGGTGGACGTTTGGCCGATAAATTTTCCCCGGCAAAAGCATCTGCAGCTTTGCTGCTTACCATGGTGGTAACCTTAACCATTGTACACTTTGTGTCTGCAAGCCAACCATTAGCTTTAATTATGACTTTTATTACCGGCGCAGTCGCTTTCTCATTGGCTGCCCCTATACAGATGTTGATGATCCAGAGTGCCAAAGGCTCCGAAATGCTGGCGGCCTCGGCTAGTCAGGCCAGTTTTAACATTGGCAACGCCCTGGGTGCTTTCTTCGGAGGTCTTCCACTAGTTTATGGCTTCGATTATACCTCACCAGCCTATGTTGGTGCTGCAATGGCCTTGGTTGGTGCATTTTTTGCCTTCTGGCTGATTAAAAGCAATCAAGGTGCAACCGAAGAAGTTAAAGTACCAGTCACTTCTTTTCACTAAAAATATTCGTCATTGCGAACGAAGCAACGCTTTGTGATGGGATGAGGCTGTATCATAAATTGTAATTCACTTTGAATTTGTCACGTTGAGCTCAGCCTGTACTGAGCTTGACGAATGTATCGAAACGCCTTGTAAGACATTTAAAACAGGCCCTTCGACAAGCTACCATTGACGTTATTTTACAAGCCGTTATTAATCAACGATTTAATTACTTTAGTATTTCCACCCAGCTAGGCCATAGCACGACATCTCCGTTCTGCTTAAATCCGGCCTAACAAATTTTTCGGGTTGCACTACCTAAGCCCACCTACTAACTTCGAAAGAAAAATTTTCAGCCGGTGTTTTTTGTTTTTTCATGTGTATTTATATTTTTATCGGCATTCAAGCTAGCTTCGCTGGTCTTTTTGACAGCAAAAAGAAAGAGCCCTTCGGCGGCGGCGAGCCGAGGCAAGACCGCGCTGTAGGATAAGAGAAAACAATTGTACGTCACTCATATTGATTTTAAACAATTAATTAACCCTCAAGATGACAATTCTATATTTATGAGATAGCCTCTTTTTTTTAGAAAATGAATTAAGTGTAAGCAAAAATAGTCAGTCCTGCTGTACACTTATCCCGATGGAAAATCGGGACCGTTTCCATCAGGTTTATTATCAAGGGCCTGTGCCGTTAATAAAAAAAACCTGCGCGGCAACTTTTGAATAAGTGAATGACAGAATGAGAAAACCCAAACCATTCTCTCATTCAAAACTCAATTATTTCACTCATTCAAAACGCTGCCTCCCCCATTCTCTTCAACAGCTTTAAATGAGATTTTATCCCCCCGAAATAACTGGTACAATTAGGCGTTATGCCATTTTCATTTAACATTTCATATAATATCTTACTGATCTGCGGATAATACACATGATGATAATGCGGAAATAAATGATGGGCAATATGGTTATTAAAACCGCCCAAAATAAAGTTTGCCGTTTTACTGAAAGGATGCATGTCGTTTGAACTCCCGATCTGGTTCATTAACCAGGAGGCATTAATATAACCCCGCGCATCAGTTTTCGGATATTGCGTTTCCTCTACATGGTGGGTCATAAAAAAGGTAAACAACAAGAATAACGACTGGCTTAGGTGCATCATTAAAAAACCAGCTAACACCACATACCAGGGCTGGATTGCAAATATCATAGGCAATACAAGCAACAAACTGATATAGATAATTTTTTGGAACACAAACGACAGGTAATACTTTATGTTCTTTTTGGCGCCATAACCATCGTCACTAAATAGAATTACAAAATCTTTAATAAAAATCCAGAACAGCGAATAGGTTGTATAAGCTAATGGCGCATACAGGTGTTGGTATACATGAAACCAATAATATTTGCTACCCGGCACCACACGGATCAATTTCGATATTTTAAGGTCTGAATCATAATCTTCTACATTGGGCGCATAATGGTGTGAATTAACATGGCGCAGTTTCCAAGCCTCTGCATGCGCTCCAACCAATGTATAAATAGCTACAAAGCAAATGTGGTTAAGCCGCTTGCTTTTAAAGATGGTATTGTGCGAAAAGTCGTGTGAAAAGTTAAAAGCAAAGAGCAGCGAGATAAAACCATAGATCACATAACAGCCCACAAAACCAATCGGGTTAGCGATATGGTACAAAGCTAAATAGGTTAATAAGGTGATTAAGAAATACACCACGAATTTAAGTACGATGATCATCATAAATGCAGATTTATCGGCTACCACTTCTTCGCTAACGCGTTTGTATATCGCTTTTAGCAACTGACTATCAGCCGCCACATGAATATGTTTATCCTTCATATCGCATCGGGATTAAGTGTTCACTTTTACCCATCATTTTCAAGAACCTGAAATGAGAGGCCAGCGATTCGCCATAAGACATTTCCATATAAGTAAGCCTGTGTTTTTTAGCCAGCGCTTTAAAAATTGGAATAATATTAAGATAGTGTACATGGCATACATTAGGGAGCAGGTGGTGTACCGCATGTGCATTAAAGCCGCCAAGTGTCCAGTTTAAAAACCTGCTTTCTGCGTGATAATCTATTGAGGTAAGCAATTGCAGCTTTGGCCAGCTCATATTCAATTTATGATCCTGATCAGGCACCGGGTGAGCTACATAATCCGATAAATGTGCCACGCCTAATACAGCCACAAACAATAGCGAAATGATAAAATGATTTAATAAAAAAGCCAGTAAAACCGTCTGCCAGCCGAAAGGCAACAGATAAACAGGCAAGATGATCATATAACCGATATATAAGAGCTTATACACAACCAGCTTGATGGCCTCAACTCGGGGAATCTCCACTTTAATGGTGCGGCTCGATAAATTAAACAACATCAAAATTTCCCTGAAAAAGAACCAGTTAATGGAATAGAACAGGTAAAGAAACGGTGCATAAATAAACTGATACCGATGGAACCATAACAAAGGCTGAGATTCAGTCATCCTGAATAATGGATTATTCAGCACATCGATATCACTGCCTTCTATATTGGTATATAAATGGTGCGATTCGTTATGGTTTTTGCCCCATACATAAGCGTTGTTCCCCTGGAGGTTAAAACTCAACGAAAATAGTATCCGGTTCCAGAATTTACTCTTTACTGCAACGCCATGAGCCGCATCATGCGAGACATTAAAAGCAGTTAACAAAATAGAAAGTCCCATCAGCAGGTAAAAAGCGTAAAATGCAAATACCGAATGACTGGTAATCATTAAGGTGTAAAACAGGATGTCCAAACCGAAGTAAAGGAAAATCTTGAAGAACATTTTAGCGTTCCCGGTTTTCTGTAACCCGTTATCAATAAAATACTGCTCAATCTGCTCATTCAATTCTTTATAGAATTCGGAGCCTTCATCTTTTATAAATCGTAATTTGTTCATAACAGTGCGTTTTAATCTTAACCAAATCTAAAGCATAGTACAAACCGAAATAAATCTTAAAGATTACAATAACCGCAATAATTATTGTTTAAAGAAAATAAATAATACACATAAAGTTTATAAATTATATTTTGCAATTTAATCTTTTGCAATAATCCCTTTGATTATTAAAAAACAGTATATTCAATTAATAAATTAATCTTTATGGATAATCAGCAAGAACTATTTTTTCAAGCCATTAAAGCTGTATTGCCCGAATACCAGAACCTGGCATTGAGTATAGCCGAAGAGTTAGGGATAAGCACCAATGAGGCCTATAAGAAAATCAGGGGCGACAGCAACCTTACTTTTCAGCAAATCATCAAGCTATCTGATTGTTTTGATGTCCCATTTCTTTACAACCCGAAACAATCGCTATCTGTTACGTTTAGCTATTTAAGTGTAAATGAAGATTTAGATATGATTGGCTATCTCCAGAATTTATTGGACAATATAAAAGCCATTAAAAACAGTAATAAAAAACATATCACCATCACTACTGATGATATTCCTTTATTTCATTTTTTCAAGTACCCGGAACTCACCAGCTTTAAACTTTTCTTTTGGGCAAATAGCACCAATAACACCGGAATACCTTTTAGTTCGTCCTATATATCCGACGAAATTATTAAAATTTCGCAGGAGCTGCACGCTGCCTACCTGGAAATACCAAGCACCGAAATATGGTCAAAAGATACCGTAACCGGCACACTCGAACAGATCAGGTATGCATTCGAGGCTGGCCATCTTACTGATAATGAACTGGCTGTAAAAATTGTAGAACAGGTAAGGTATTGCCTAACCGATATGAATATGTATGCCATTAGCAGTAAAAAAACCATCGACCCCGACCATACCTTTAATTGGTATAGTTGTGATGTATTGGGGAGCATTGCATACCTGGTTGATTTTAAAGACCGCATGACCTGCTACAATAGATTTAATACTTTTAATTATTTAAAAACCGAAGACCAGTCCTACTGCAAGCAAACCAAACAATGGATGCAGGGGCTGATTATGAAATCAGTTTCTTTTAGCGGTCAGGGAGAAAAACACCGCAATAAATATCTGTATAATGCCTTTGCCGAATGCGACAAGTTGTTGAGGGAGATTACCAATGGTTAGATCAATAATTAAGCGTTAAACCAGCGCCGAACCCCATATCGCTATCATAGTGTGCAGAAATACCCATGTATTTAGTGGTAATAAATTTAAGTCCGCCCATAAATTCTTTATCACTGTTTACCATAAAACTCGCCCTTAGCCGCTTAGAAATCGGTATATCTTCCCGCATCAACTGCAGGCGAACATTACCATCGTGGTACACTTCTGCCTGCGCTATTACTAACATAGGCAAGGTATAGGCAAGCCCTATACTAAACATACTTCTTTTATCCTTTGTGCTTTTCTGGCCAAAAATATTGGTTTCGGGTTCGCCAGCTTCCATTTTCCGGTAGCGCCAATCAAAACCCACAAAAGGCATTAGCCACTGCATCCGGTCTATATACCGGCCAATATGGGTTTCGGTTTCAAAGCCATGCATTTTATTGTAACCTAAACGCCACTCAGCGCCAATACTCCAGCGTGTATTTGCCAACATGGCCATACCGTCGTTTCCGTTGCTGGCAAAATCGTTTTCGGCCATAAAATGAAACATCCGGTCATCGGCAAAAAGTTTTCGCTGCGCCAATTTAGGGTTTGGGATTTCGGGGTTTAACGGTGAGTTTTCATAGCTGAAAATTTTACCCATCCCGCTCATCATGTGGTATAAAATATGGCAGTGAAAAAACCAATCGCCACTTTCTGAAGCGCTAAACTCAATGGTATCGCGCTCCATGGGCATGATATCAAGTACATTTTTTAAAGGGGCGTAATCGCCCTGGCTATTAATCACCCTAAAATCATGCCCATGCAGGTGCATAGGGTGCCGCATCATACTGTTGTTATATAAAATGATCCGCAGGTTTTCGCCCTTTTTGATGAGAATTTTATCCTCTTCAGAGATGGTTTTATTATCTAAAGTCCAAACATAACGGTTCATATTGCCCGTTAACTGAAACTCCATTTCTCGGGTTGGGGCTTTAGGCAATACCGTTTTTTCCGGCGAGCGCAGCATATCATAATTCAATGTTGTCATGGGGCCTTTTGCACCTTTGTTGCTCCCCATATCGTGGCCCTTATGTGCATCCGAAGCAACTGTATCTGTCCCGGCATCATCCAGCTCAGCATACATTACGGTATTCATATCCATCACCTGGTTCTGCATTTTCATGCCTTCCATCTGTACCAGATTACCGTTCATATCCATCATTTCGTTCATCATTTTCATGCCTTCGAAATATTTCAGTTTGGGTAGTTTTTGAGCCGGCACTTTTTCTCCATCGCCAAGCCATAACGAGGCCGATTGGGTACGATCTTCAGGTGTTACCAAAAACTCGAAGCTTTTATTTTCGGGGATGGTTACCATTACATCATAGGTTTCGGAAACGGCAATAATCAGCCGGTCTACCTCTACCGGCGTAACATCGTTACCATCATTGGCCACTACCGTTATTTTACCACCCGCATAAGTGAGCCAAAAATAGGTAGATGCCCCGCCGTTAGCAATGCGCAATCTTACCTTATCGCCTGCTTTGAGCTTGTTTGGGACCTGGTACTGATTTTTTCCATTTACTAAAAAGGCTTCGTAGTACACATCACTCACATCCATGGCGGTCATCCGTTTCAGTTCGTTGGTGAGTTTGGTTTTAAAGTGCCCGCCTTTTATGGCTTCAGCATAACTTTGTGTGGTACCTTTTTTTATCGCGAACCAGTCATTGGCATTGTGTAGTCGCCTGTCAACTTCGTGGGGCATCATATTTGTCCACTCACTTAAAACAACAGGTACTGTAGGTATAGCGGGTTCTTTCCTTTTATTTAAGATCATTACGCCGTACATTCCAATCTGCTCCTGCAGGCCCGAATGGCTATGGTACCAATGGGTACCGTTCTGTATAATAGGAAAACGGTAAACATGGGTTTTATTGGGTTCGATAGGCATTTGGGTTAAATAAGGAACCCCATCATATTGATTAGGGAGAAACAGCCCGTGCCAATGCAATGAGGTCGACTCTTTTAGCCTGTTGTGTACATGTATTTCTGCTGTATCGCCCTCGGTAAAGGATAGCGTTGGCATAGGTATTTGCCCATTCACCGCAATGGCTCTTTTAGCTTTCCCGCCAAAAGTTACGGTTGTATCGGCAACATATAAATCATAGCGCACAACCCTCGGCTGCTTATTGCTACCTAAAGTTTCTGCATCACTTGCTTTCCGGGGGGCTTTTTTGGGGTCAGCTGCTTTTACCTCGTTGTGCTGATGTTGGCCAAAAGCAAAACTACTAAGCAAAATACTAAGGCAACAAACTAAAATAAACTTCATTTTGTAGCGTGTGTTTTATTTAAGTACTTCGGCAACCTTACCACAAGTTAACATTTTATTACCGTAATATGGATTTTTTATCGCCTCGCCTTCGCTTAACCAATAACTTTTCTTCATCGGACAATAAGCATAATAAACAGGCTTATCGCTCAGTTTTACCGCTTTTATCATGGCATAAAAATCGGTTGATAAAGAAGTAAAATGATCTCTTTGATGTTCGATATCTTTACTCTCGGCAATGTGTTCGGCATCAAATAATATTTTATCGCGCAATACTTTCGAAGCGTTGGTTTTTTCGTTGGTTTTTATCGCATTAATTAATGCAGCAGCCTTGGTGCCAGCCACGCTTGCATTGCTACTAATTAAGGCATCTTTAACTTCGTAATAAGCCTGTAAAGGGTTAAGCGCTGCTGTTTTTTCCTGTGCTGACACACTGCCAGCCACAATTAGTACAAGGACATAGATTGTCAATAATTTAATTAAAGTTTTCATTTTGTGTTTAAATTAAATGTGAGCAAAGTATTTCCTGATATCAGTAGCGCGCAGTCTTTTTAATTTGCTTTTCAACCAGAACAGGATTTTATTGTAAACAAAGCTAGTGTTATGGCTTTTCCGGATGTTATACTTTTACCGGAAATGTTTATATAATTATTGCTCTAGGGTCGGGCCACGAGTTTGGCGTTAAACGGTTGAAGATGGAATAGCGATTAACAATAGCCCTTCAACTACTTTATATTGACAGATTCCAATATAAAGGTCGTCATCTCGACTGGAGCAACGCAATGGAGAGATACTTTGAACTATATTAAAAGATCTCTCCACTACGGTCGAGATGACGATACTTCGAAAACATTTATCTCCTTAAATCCACTGTTATTTATATTCATTTTTATATAATAAATTATTCCTCAGGCTGGCAAATCACAGTTTTACCTCAATCCCAATTTCTTCCATCATCCATCTTACATAACCCATCTTCCATTTAGCACATTACATTTTCCATCTTTAACCTATATTTGTACATGCTTAAAAAAGAACGCTACAAACTTTTTGTAGAACATTTTTCGGCCAAGCAGCCTGATGCAGAAACCGAGTTACATTATAATAATCCCTACCAGCTTTTAGTGGCCGTAATTCTTTCTGCACAATGCACCGATAAAAGAGTAAACATGGTAACCCCTGCGCTTTTTCAACGCTTCCCTAATGCTAAAGCGCTGGCCGAAGCTACGCCCGATATTGTTTTCGATTACATCAGAAGCATCAGTTATCCTAACAATAAGGCAAAACACCTGGTGGGTATGGCTAATATTCTGCTTAACGAATTTAACGATGTAGTGCCTTCGGGGATTGATGATTTACAGAAAATGCCTGGCGTGGGCCGCAAAACCGCCAATGTAATTGCCTCAGTAATTTACAATGCACCGGCCATGGCGGTTGATACCCACGTTTTCCGTGTGGCCAACCGTTTGGGTTTAACTAACGGTAAAACACCATTGGCGGTTGAAAAGGATTTGGTCAAAAACCTTCCCGAACACGATATTCATATTGCACACCACTGGCTCATTTTGCACGGTCGTTACGTTTGCGTGGCCAGAAACCCCAAATGTGATGTTTGTGAAATTACCTACATCTGCAGGTACTTTGAACGTATAACCGCCCAAAACGAAAGAGACAAATTAAAAGCTTAAAAAATATTTTCACTTTACTATTGACATTAGCCAGAAAACATTTAACTTAGCTAAATATTTTAGTATTATAAATATCAACATTTAAGCATATTAGCCGATAATCAATTATATTTACGCAATCAATGAAAAAAGAAATGAGCACTGCAAATCCAGATAAATTAAAAGCCTTACAACTTACTTTAGATAAACTAGAGAAATCTTACGGTAAAGGTACCATCATGAAACTTGGCGATTCTGCCATTGAGCCGATAGATTTTATTTCTACCGGATCAATCAGTTTAGATATTGCTTTAGGTATTGGCGGTATTCCAAAAGGCCGAGTAATTGAAATTTACGGACCAGAATCCTCTGGTAAAACAACTTTAGCTACACACATTATTGCCGAAGCACAGAAAAAAGGTGGTATTGCTGCTTTTATCGATGCGGAGCATGCTTTCGATCAGTTTTATGCGAAGAAACTAGGTGTAGATACAGATAACCTTTTAATCTCTCAACCAGATAATGGTGAGCAGGCATTAGAAATTGCCGATAACTTAATCCGTTCGGGCGCTATTGATGTAATTGTAATTGACTCTGTTGCAGCTTTGGTTCCTAAAAGTGAAATTGAAGGCGAAATGGGTGACAGTAAAATGGGTTTACACGCCCGTTTAATGAGTCAGGCCTTACGTAAATTAACCGGAACAATTTCTAAAACCGGATGTTGCTGTATTTTCATTAACCAGTTACGTGATAAAATTGGTGTAATGTTCGGTAACCCTGAAACCACCACTGGTGGTAATGCGTTGAAATTTTATGCATCGGTACGTTTAGATATCCGTCGTATTTCACAAATCAAAGATTCAGACGAAGTTTCCGGTAACCGCGTTAAAGTAAAAATTGTTAAAAATAAAGTGGCTCCACCTTTCCGTATCGCAGAATTTGATGTGATGTTCGGTGAAGGTATTTCTAAAAACGGAGAAATTGTTGATTTAGGTGTTGACTTTGGCATCATTAAAAAGGCAGGATCCTGGTACTCTTACGGAGACACTAAACTTGGTCAGGGTAGAGATGCCGTAAAACAATTGTTAAGCGACAATCCTGAACTTGCAGAAGAGCTGGAAATTAAAATTAAAGCCGAAGTAACAGGCGAAAAATTGGCTGAGAAATAGAAATTACGACATATTCATTTACAAAAGAGGTTGTATCATAAATTGCAATTAACTTTGTTTGTCACGTTGAGCCTGTTTTAATGCCTTGTAAGACATTAAAACAGGTCCTTCGACAGCTATACATTGACGTTATTTTGCAAATCATTATTAATCAATATTTTAGCTGCTTTAGCATTTCCACCCAGCTAGGCCATAGCACGATATCCCCGTTCTGCTTAAATCCGGCCTAACAAATTTTTCGGACTGCACTGCCTAAGCCAAACTACCAGCTTCGAAAGAAAAATTTTCAGCCGGTGTTTTTTGTTTCTTTTTGACACCAAAAAGAAAGAGCCCTTCGGCGGCGGCGAGCCGAGGCAAGACAGAGCCGTAGGATAAGGGAAACGATTGTACGTCACTCATATTGATTTTATACAGTAAATTACCCCTCAGGATGACAATTCTATAGTATGATACAGCCTCTTTTTCTATTTTAGATCTGATTAATAACTAACCGAGATACCAAAGTTTACCGAAGTACCCCTTCCTTTTGAATAAAAGCCCGGTTGCATAAACCATTGTGCCCTTGCCGGGAAATAATCCTGGTTAAATATATTATCTACACCTAAGGTAAGTTTCGTGTTCTTCTTCACCTGATAAATTCCTGCAAAGCTGAATAAATGATACCCTTTTACCGCACCCTCATTTCCATTATATATGCCGTTCGCATTTTTCTCAAATCTGCTGCGCGAATTGATTCCGGTATAGTTTAGGGTTAAATCCAACACCTTTAAGGGGCTATAGGTTACTGAAGCAGTAACTTTTGGCGCCGAAATACGGCGGCCATTGAGATACAAGTCGCCAGCATCGTTAAACTTTCCATTTTTATCGATATCACGCTTGCCTTCTGTATAACTGTAACTTGCAGCTAAACCCAGCTGATCAAACAAATGGTAATCGGCCGCCAATTCAAAACCATAAATTTTTTCAGGGTTCCTGGCGGTATTAAATAAACCGGTAGCAGGGTCATAAACCACTTCAATACCTAACTTAGACGTACTGATATAACCCGACGCAGAAAATGTTAATCCGGCAATTTTACTTTCAAAGCCAGCCTCATAATTATTAACCTTTACCGCATCCGTATTGATCTTATCAATGCTGTTTACTTTGGCATCACGTAAAGCCAGTCCAATATCCATTACGGAAAAACCCTGAGAGAAACTTACAAAAGGACTAAAAACGTTAAATTGATTATACCTTAAACCCGCATTAAAAAGATAAGTGCTGTATTTTAAATTGCCTCCGGTTACATCAAAAGATGGCGTAATGGTAGCATTGTTTGCTCCAGTGGTTCTTAAAGTCCGGTAATCATCAACTGCTATATTTACATTTTCATAGCGCAAACCAGTTTTAAATACAAGCTTGCTTAAGATATTAAAATCTGCCTGCGCAAAAGGTGCAATATTGGTCATATCCATTGTTGGTACCCATACCCTCCCATCAACCAGCGGCTGTGCGGTTTTATCTTTCATGAAATCTGCACCATAAGCCAGATTCATGTTCAAAAAGTCAAGGTTCAATATTGGTGTTTCCAAAAACAAACGTGCTCCTTTTTTATCATTTTTGGCGAGCGATTGTCCATCGCCCCCATCAAAACGACCTAAAGAAACATAAAAAACATCTTTACGGGTTTCGTAATAAACATCCGCATTCAAACTCGAATTAAGAAAAGTACTGTCAATCTTGTACGATAGATTTAAATTGTGGTTATAATCTACTCCAGTTGGGATACCAAGCGGTTTCCCTAAAACACCGGTTGCTTTCTGACCAGTTGCCAGATTACCGTTTACCAAAGTAAAATTACTGTTCTGCAAACTGCTGTATGTATTGTAGGTAAACTGAATGCGTTGATTTTTTGCCGGTACGTAACCTAACTTGGCAAAAGCATTATAGCTATCGGTTTCACCTAAGCTGTAGTTTGGCCCTACCACATCGCCCTTTGCATCTTTATATTCACCGGTTTGCTCATACATTCCACTCACCACATAATCAAATTTACCCAGTTTTCCATAGAACATCTGGTTAATCCTACCCCCTTCAGAGTTTTTAACTTTAACTAGCGATCCGTTTAAATTAAGCTGGGTTTTACCGGCAAACTTTGCTGCAGTATCCGGAACCATGGTGATGTAATTCACTAAACCTCCGGCAGCACCATTACCATAAATGGCTGTGGCACCTTTTACCACTTCTATACGTTCAAGTACCGAGGGGTCTATCGACCTTAAATCTACTTCTGCATTTCTTAACGGCGAAGATTGCGAAACACCATCTATCATCACCAGCATTGGGCGGCCTCTTAAGTTTTGCCCTACATTATTCCCGGTTTGTGCTGTAGGCGCAAAACCAGGAACCTGATTGGCCAGTATGCTGCTTAAATCCGGCGTGATAGCCATCTCTTTCTCCAGTTTTTTCTTATTTACAATACTAACTGAGGTGGTAATATTTTTAATGTTTTCCGGCTTTCTTGAAGTAGAAATTAACACATCATCCAGCGTATTGGCTACTGGTTCCAATACAAAATTAATAATTGTATCGGCCCTTACACCCGCAATTTGCTGCGTAAATGACTTATATCCAACAGCGTTTACCTGAATATTAAACGGAACACCGCTTTTGATATACAACGTATAATAACCTTTGCTATCTGCCTGGATTTTCTGACCTGGTAAAGAAATGGTGGAGTATGGAACCTCATTTCTTTGATCCTTGATGTGCCCTTCAATCTTCACGTTTTGGGCATAGCCCAAAAGAAGATTGCACATTAATATGGTAACGATTAGTATAGTTTTTTTCATCTATCTTTAATTTTCGGCAAAGATAGAAATTATACACTAATAAGAATAGGTCTAAATAAGAATTAGAATATCCTAATTAATTCTGGCTAAATACTGCGCTGAAATCTTTGGTTACATAAACAATTACCAGAAGTGCAGCGATAACCAAGGCACCTAAAATAATCACACCCCAGCTTCCTTTTAGTTTGTTTTTGTCATTCCTGATTAACCAATATAAAATACCGATTAGCGGTATCGCACAAACAATCCAAAATATTAACGATGCTCCAGTCATATATGTATTTAATTTAATAGTTTTTATTGGTCCGAGGTCGGGTGTCGGAAGTTAAGGAGTTAATCCATTCTGAGTATCCATAATCCTCTTCAGTTTTTTGGTACGCAGTTTTCAGTTCACAGTTTCCGAGCTCAAGTTTTCAATCTTTATGCGCTTTAAGGGCTATAATCCCCTGAGCAGTCTTCATCCTGAACTTGTTTTATTAGTTGTATTGATTGCTTTCAATGGTCTAATAGCTACTTCGTAGTCAGGATCTTATCCAGAGAATTAATCACCCAGTAGTCCTTTACATCAACTCGCAGCCAGCTATCGTTGTAAGATTGCTTCGTCGGCTGAAAAAGCCTTCTCGCAATGACGAACGAAGAACAATTAGCTATTGACTAATGAACCAATGACCAATGAACCAAAACTAAAACTCCATCCGCGCCATTGGCGAAACATCCTGCCCTACAAAATCCTGTTTCAGGTACTTTTGGTACCCAGCAATGGCAATCATACCCGCATTATCAGTACAATACTGAAACGCCGGTATATAGATGTTCCAGCCCAATTCATCAGCTGTTTGTTGCAGGCCATTTCTTAAACCAGAGTTTGCCGAAACACCACCTGCAATGGCAATTTCTTTAATTCCGTATTGTTTTGCTGCTTTCTTTAATTTGTTCAGCAAAATTTGTACAATGCTATGCTGAACCGATGCACAAATATCATCTAAATTTTCGGCAATAAAGTTAGGGTTATCTTTTTCCTGCTTCCTGATAAAATACAGAATAGAAGTTTTAAAACCACTAAAACTAAAATTCAGATCGGCGATTTGTGGTTCTGCAAATTTAAACGCCAGAGGATTTCCATGCTGTGCATGTTTATCAATCAGTGGTCCCCCCGGGTAAGGCAAGGCCAGTAATTTAGCGGTTTTATCAAAAGCTTCACCAGCAGCATCATCCAATGTTTCGCCCACAATTTCCATATCAAAGTAATCTTTTACCAGCACGATTTGTGTATGTCCGCCCGAAACGGTTAAACAAATAAAAGGGAAAACCGGTTTTGGATCGTCAATAAAGTGCGCTAAAATATGCGCATGCATATGATTGACAGAAATTAAAGGTATATTTAAAGCTAATGCAAAAGATTTTGCGAAAGAAACACCGACCAGTAAAGACCCTAAAAGACCTGGGCCTCGTGTAAAAGCTACCGCATTAATGTCCTGTTTTGTAACTTTAGCGTTAATTAAAGCTTGTTGCACGGCAGGCACAATATTTTGTTGATGTACCCTTGAAGCTAATTCAGGTATAACACCACCATAATTTTGATGAATTGTTTGGTTTGCAATAACATTGGCAGTAATTTTGCCGTTGTTACAAATAGCAACGGATGTATCATCGCAAGAAGACTCAATAGCAAGTATAACAGACAAATTATTAATATTTAAGCTGCAAAATTATTAAAAAACTATTTAAAATACTCCTTTGGGTAATCGCATCAATAATCCTGCTGGCTGCGCTTCTTGTTTTTTCGCTACAATTTAAGCCTGTTCAAACTTATTTTGCGCAGAAAGCTGCCGCATATTTATCTAAAGAGCTTAAAACTACCATATCAATCAAGAGTCTTTATATCAAGCCTTTTAAATCTATTGTACTCGAAGATTTATTGGTTTTAGATTTACAAAAAGACACTTTATTGAGCACGCCACAATTTATGGTCGATATTACTAAATTATCCATTGATAAAAAGATTATTGATATCAGTACCGTTCAAATTAACGATGGCCAGTTTTTCCTAAAGGATTTCAAAGATAAGTCTTCTAATCTCGATTTTATCATTAACTACTTCGATTCTGGTAAACCCAAGGTAAAGAAAAAGAAAAGTAAGCCTTTTGATGTAAGTCTAGGCCGCCTTATTTTAAATAAGTTTGCCTTCAGGTACATCAACTACAGGGCAAAAGATACCACGCAGGGCAAAAGTGTAAACTTCGATAACGTAAACGTTAAACAGCTGAGTGGAATTTTTGAAGGATTGGACACCAGGAATCATTTGCTTAAAACCAATATCAAAAACCTCACTTTTAAAGAGCGTAGCGGATTTTACCTGAAAAACTTAACGGCCCAAACCACGATAGACAGTAATGCGATAGAGCTGAAAAATCTGTTGCTCGAAACCAATCAGAGCCGTTTAACCAATTACTACCAAATGCGGTTTAAAAGCTATAAAGATTTTAACCACTACATAGATAATGTGAGGATGAAAGCTATTTTTAAAGATAGCCATATCACCTCGAAAGATGTTGCATTTTTTGCACCTGAGCTGAATACCATGAAACTCGACCTGGATGTTGATGGTCAGATTACGGGTTTAGTGAATAACCTTAAAGCCAAAAACCTATCATTAAGGACTGGAAAGGCCACACACATTAAAGGCGATTTTATTTTAAAAGGACTTCCGAAATGGAAAGAAACCTTTATGGACCTGAATATTGAAATGGCAGGAACAAACAAGACCGATCTTGAAGAAGTGCTGGCGGGCATCACCAACAGCAAAAAGAAAATTGTTCCGGTAATTGTAAACAAATTTGGTAACATCAATTTCAACGGAAGTTTTACGGGTTTTCAGAACGATTTTATTGCCTATGGCGAATTTAAAACCAAACTGGGCCGCATTGTTTCAGATGTGAACATGAAAATCGACAAAAAGGATGTCCCATCTTACACCGGAAACGTAAAAACCTACGATTTTAACATCGGCGATCTGTTAGGTGAAAAGAGCCTGGGACGAATCAGCTCTTCTTTATATGTGAAAGGCCGTGGAACGGAATTAAAAGATTTAACCGAAAAAATAAACGGCGATGTAGATTATATCGACTTTAATAAATACAGGTACCATAACGTAAAGATTGACGGCACCTTTGATAAAAAATATTTTGATGGCAAGCTGAGCATTAACGACCGAAACATTAAACTGGTATTTGATGGCGGTGTTAACTTAAACCCTAAACTGCCGGTATTCAATTTTAATGCAACCATTTCTAATGCACGTTTAAAAGCCTTAAAACTGTTGAAAGATTCGTTGATGGTGGATGCTAAATTTACCACTAATTTTTCGGGCACCAACCTGAATAACATATCGGGTAAGTTATTGATTGAAGAGATCAGGATGCAGAACCCAAAAGGCACTTACAGCGTAGATTCGGTACAGTTAACAGCCAATGGCACGGGCGCAAGTCGCGTACTGGATATCCGGTCGGATATTTTAGATGCCAGTATTAAAGGCGAATATGATCTAAATTCTATTGTTTCTTATTACAAAGCCATCGCCAAAACGTATATTCCTTCGTTAAAGGCCGATATTATAAAATACAAAAATCAGATTTTTCAGTTCAACCTGAAGGTTAAAAAGTTCGAACCGCTGGCGCAGATATTTGCACCAGGCCTGGAATTAGAAGAGGGCGCTACATTAACAGGAGATTTCGATTCGCGCAACAATACCGCAACGCTTAACGGTTTTGTGAAGAAACTTAAATACAGTGGTATTGTGGTAAACAACATCATCCTTGATGAAAATACCACCACACAACAACTTCAACTGATTGTAACCTCTGATCGTGTGCAGATTAACGACAGTTTATTTATTAAAGATGTAAACGTTTCCAACATCCTGCGGAACGACAGTCTGGCCTTCAACGTAAAAATGTCGAACGCTGAGGAAGACAATCAGCTCGATTTAAACGGACTGGTAGAGTTCACCAAAAACCAGGATACAACGGCAAGGTTAAGCGTATTACCTTCTATCTTAAAAATCAATAACGAAGAATGGCGCATCCAGGAGAAAGTACGGATCGTGCTCAACAATGGTAAAACAGAAATCAGTAATTTCGATTTAACCAACGGAAAGCAACAGGTTGTGATTGATGGATTAATTTCAGAAGATCCTAAAGATTTAATCAGTGTTGGCTTTAAAGATTTTAGCTTAAAAACCCTGAACCCTTTTACCAAAGGCTTTGGTGTTAAATTGGGTGGAAATCTTAACGGGAAGACTGATTTATATGGCATATTAAAAACACTTAGGGTAACAGACGACTTAAAGATCGATTCGTTAAATTTTAATGATATTTATATCGGTACCTTAACCGATACCTCATCATACAGCAACGAAAGCAAAAAGATTAATGTATTTACCCGCATTGTGGCCGACAATTCGGAGAATTTTAAACTGACTGGAAATGTTGATCTGAAAGAAAAGGAAATCGATCTCAGCGTAAAAATGGATGACAGTAAGCTCACTGTGATTGAGCCTTTTGTTAAACAACTGGTATCCAATTTAAAAGGAAATATCTCAGCCGATTTAACGGTGAAAGGCAAGTTAGATAAGCCAGAAATTAATGGCAATTTATCGTTAGATAAGGGACAGCTGATGGTAAACTACCTTAAAACTACCTATGTAATTACCGATAAAGTAGAGGTGAACAATAGTGTGATTAAACTGGATAACTTTACCTTAAGCGACCTGGAAGGCCACGAAGCTACCGCAAACGGCACTGTAGATTTAAACGATATTAACTACCCGACACTGAATGTGAAGGTGAATGCCAACAGTTTAATGGCCTTAAACACTACCTCGAAAGACAATTCCATCTACTATGGCCGCGCGTATGGCACAGGTGTATTTACGTTTACGGGCCCAACCAACAAAATGAAGATCGATATTAAGGCGAAAACGGAAAAAGGAACTGTATTTAACCTGCCGCTAAACAGTTCTGAAACCATATCAGATAAAGATTTCATTAATTTCGTGAGCCGCGATTCGACTGTGCTGGTTAAGAAAAGAACAAACTTTGATGGTTTAACCTTAAGTTTCAAATTAACCATCGATCCGAATACTACAGCGAACATCTATACCACCCTCGGCAATTTAAGTGGAAAGGGTAATGCCGAGCTGGCCTTAAACATCAATAGTGTTGGTGATTTCGAAATGTCTGGCGATTATATTATTGAGACCGGAAGTTTCGATTTTACGGCCCAGGAGGTAATCAACAAAAAATTCGACATCAGGCAAGGTGGAACCATCCGCTGGACGGGTAACCCCACCGCCGCGCAGATTAACTTAAAAGCGGTATATGCTTTACGGGCAAGTTTGAACGACCTTTACAAGGCAGCAAACCGCGACGCCAGCAGTAATGCCAACCAAAGGGTTAATACCGAGGTAGAAATGGGCTTAACGGGTTTACTGTTACAACCGGATATTAAGCTAGATATCAATTTCCCTGCACAACCTTCAATCAAAGAAGAACTGCAAACCTATTTGAGCGATCAGAACAACCTGAATCTTCAGGCATTCAGTCTAATTATCAGAAGAAGTTTCGCTCCCGGAAATGGTGGGCAGTCGATTGGCAACCAGCTGAGCTCAACCGCTACCAGTACGGCTACGGAATTGGTTTTTAACCAGTTTAATAACGTACTTTCTTCGTTAAACTTAAATTTTGTCGATTTGAACGTACGTTCCTTAAGCGAGGCCAATGCATCATTTAAGTTCTTCAACGATCGTTTAATTATTAATGCGGGTATTGTAGACCGAAACAGTTTGAACGATTTTACTGTGATCGATTTCTCTAAAGATAATGTAGGTAGAGAGGTTGAGGCACTCTTCCTGATTAAAAAAGATGGAAGCCTGACTGCAAAAGCGGCAAATAAACCACCCACGCAACAGAGTATATTTTTAAACAGCGGAATTAGTTCAACCGCAAACGTTACGTCTTTCGGCCTGGTGTATACCCAGCAGTTTGATACTTTTAAAGAGTTTGTTCAGAAAATTTCTGGTGCTTACCGCCGAAACCTGAAAAGAAAGAGCCAGGCACCCGTTAAAACAAATAAATCTTTTAACAAAGACGCGATTATCAACCAGAGTAAAGGGAACCAAAGGAGGTAGAGGTTGGTTCATTGGTCAATAGTTCATTGGTATGGGCGAGAGCGTCATTTTCCCTCACTCGCTATGGCGAGTAGGTACGACAGCACGCCTTGATTTTAGGGAAGCAATCTCCTCAAAAGGCCACAGGCTAAATGTCTAATAGATACTGAAACAAGTTCAGGAGGACGAACCGCAAGGGTGATTAATTGACACAAAGGACTTATATGATCTTATATTGCTTATATGGTTAAAACCGATCGGTGGCTATTTGGTTAAGTATAAAGATCCTTCACTGCGTTCAGGATGACAAAATTTATTTTTAGATCCACCGACTTAGCAGCGAGCAAATAGATTTCTCCACTTCGTTGCACTCCGGTCGAAAGGACGATTGTAGGCAGCGTTTAGCAGAAATCTATCTAGGGAGAATGAACTGGAAAAGTCTGTCATTCTGAATGAAATGAAGAATCTCTAACCCAAGGATTACGGTCTTTATTACCCCTAAATTTATCATTGTAAAACGCATTTCATAAAGATCCTTCATTGCGTTCAGGATGACAAAATTTGCTTTTGGATTAATCCACTTAGAAGCGAACAAAATAGATTTCTCCACTCCGTTGCACTTCGGTCGAAAGGACGATTGCAGGCAAAATTTAGCACAAATCTATCCAGGGGGAGAATGAAATGGAAAAGTCTGTCATTCTGAATGAAATGAAGAATCTCTAACCTAAGGGATTACGGCTTTTATTACCTATAAATTTATGATTGTAAACTGCATTTGATAAAGATCCTTCACTGCGTTCAGGATGACAAAACTTACTTTTGAATTAATCGACTTAGAAGCGAGCAAAATAGATCTCTCCACTCCGTTGCACTCCCGGTCGAAAGGACGATTGCAGGCAAAATTTAGCACAAATCTATCCATGGAGAATGAACTGGAAAAGTCTGTCATTCTGAATGAAATGAAGAATCTCTAACCTAAGAACCACTGGCTTCATTACCCATAAATTTATGATTGTAAAACGCATTTCATAAAGATCCTTCACTGCGTTCAGGATGACAAAATTTGCTTTTGGATTAACCGACTTAGAAGCGAGCAAAATAGATCTCTCCACTCCGTTGCACTTCGGTCGAAAGGACGATTGCAGGCAGCGTTTAGCAGAAATCTATCCAGAGAGAATGAATTCGAAAAGTCTGTCATTCTGAATGAAATGAAGAATCTCTAAACCAATGGATTACGGTCTTTATTACCCCTAAATTTATCATTGTAAAACGCATTTCATAAAGATCCTTCACTGCGTTCAGGATGACAAAATTTGCTTTTGGATTAATCCACTTAGAAGCGAACAAAATAGATTTCTCCACTCCGTTGCACTTCGGTCGAAAGGACGATTGCAGGCAAAATTTAGCACAAATCTATCCATGGAGAATGAACTGGAAAAGTCTGTCATTCTGAATGAAATGAAGAATCTCTAACCTAAGAACCACTGGCTTCATTACCCATAAATTTATGATTGTAAAACGCATTTGATAAGATCCTTCACTGCGTTCAGGATGACAAAATCATACTGGAATAATCAGCATTTTTGATGCTACACTAAACAAAAAAAGCCAGTATCAAACCTAAGTTCAATACTGGCTTTTGCTTGTTATTAAGACTATGAACTGACTCCAAACTGTCAACTGCAAACCGCAAACTGGACTACCCTTTCATAATCGAATGGCCCATTTTATCTCTTTTGGTCGTTAAATAACGTTCATTATGTACATTACTTGCAATCTCGATCGGGATATTTTCTACCACTTCTAAACCGTATCCAATTAAACCTGCTCTTTTGGTTGGGTTATTACTCATTAAGCGCATTTTAGTCACGCCTTCCGATCGCAGGATCTGCGCGCCCACGCCATAATCACGTTCGTCGCCTTTAAATCCTAATTTAATATTCGCTTCAACCGTATCAAAACCCGCATCCTGTAAGTTATACGAACGTAATTTATTAATCAGTCCGATACCTCTCCCCTCCTGGTTCATGTATACCACAATACCTTTACCTTCTTTTTCGATCATTTCTAAGGCTTTATGCAACTGCGGACCGCAATCGCAACGGCAAGAGCCAAAGATATCGCCCGTTACACAAGAGCTGTGTACACGTGCTAAAATAGGCTCGTTGCTATCCCATTCGCCTTTAGAAATGGCTAAATGTGTAGCATTATTATCTAACTGCGTATAGGCTGTCATTTTAAAATCGCCCCAGGCGGTAGGTAAATCGATACTCACCTCTTGTTTAATCAAGCTATCCATGGTTAAACGGTAGGCGATTAAATCTTCGATAGATATAATTTTTAACTGGTGTTGCTCGGCAATTTTAAATAAATCAGGAAGTCTGGCCATTTCGCCATCTTCTTTTAAAATCTCTACCAATAAACCTGCAGGTTTCATTCCGGCTAAACGCGCTAAATCTACTGCGGCTTCTGTATGACCTGCACGGCGGATTACGCCACCATCTTTAGCTATTAGCGGAAAAATATGTCCTGGTCTGCCCAACTCTTCAGGGTCGGTTTTAGGATTCACTAAAGCCAGCATTGTTTTAGAACGGTCGCTTGCTGAAATACCCGTGGTACAACCATGGCCAACCAGATCAACCGAAACGGTAAAATTAGTTTCGTAAGCTGCAGTATTCTTACCCACCATCAAACTAAGATTTAACTCTTTACAACGTTCTTCTGTTAAGGGTGCACAGATTAAGCCACGGCCATAAGTAGCCATAAAATTGATGATCTCGGGCGTTGCATTTTCGGCTGCCGTTAAAAAATCACCTTCGTTCTCTCTATTCTCATCATCTACAACAATAATCACTTTACCAGCTTTTATATCTGCGATGGCCTCTTCTATTGTGTTTAATTTTGTTTGCATTTTATAAACATTATGGGGCAAAATGGTGTGTGAGGCGTATTAAAATCAATTTATACCACAAACAATAACCCATACAAATGTACAACCTTATTGAGCAATATTTGGATTAAAATATCATCTGTAAGTAAAGGAAAAAGGCCTATTTTTCCCTCTTTTTAAACAATTTAAGAAAGAGCTGCTTGTAGTAATTTACATCAAACAAGGCCGAATCTACTGTAGCTTTATAGGTTAGAAAAGCAGCCAGCGGCGACAAAACAATTACGGCAATCCACATCCCGAGTATAGGGTTTAAATTACCTTCGCGTGCTGATTTTTCGGCCACCGTGGTAATAATGTGGTACACCAGGAAGAAACAAATGGCCACCACCACAGGTAAACCCATGCCCCCTTTCCGAATAATGGCACCCAATGGCGCACCAATAAAAAACAACAGGATGCAAGATGCGGCCAGGGTAAATTTACGCTGGTATTCTACTGTAGCAAAAATAATTTCGCCGGTTAAATCGGTTTGGCGCGGACCCCAGTTGGGTACATGCTGCATAATATTTGCAACCGTACTGCTTGCATTATCGAGGGCCAGTTTCCGCGATCCGTTAGGAATGCTCTTTAATATTACATCATCAATTTCTTTCGGCGCGGCTTTTACCTTCGTATAACCTCTGGCCACATTAAACTGTTTGAAGTTACTGTTGAGGTTAGCAATGGTACGCATTTTCATTGTATCCAATTGTTTGGTCAACGAATCGCGCTTTCTTACAATCCCTTTCAGGTTTAACATTGGCGTACTGTTTCCGAAAGCATTAGGGTCGGTGGTATTGGGATCAAAAGACGACATATCGAAACGCGGTGAAGTTTCTTTAAAACGGTTCCGTGTAAAAATCTGCCTGGGGTTGTACATGCCGTTTTTCGAAGACTGCTCCTCGTACTGCACACCATTTTTAAGGTTAAGCACCAAAAACTTACCATCGGCAGTTTTATTCATTTTTCCCTCTCTTGCCAGAATTACTTTCGGAATGCCGTTATTTTCACGGTGATCATAAATCATGATATTGTGCAGCGTACCGTCTTCCTCCTTAGAATCAACACGGATGGCATAACCCGGAATGGCATTATTAAAAACCCCTGGTTTAATTAAAAATGAAAGTTTTTTATTCCTGATATCATACAGCAACGAACCAAATTTGAGGTTAGCTTTGGGCAGCATGTAGTTGGCAAAAAAGAAAGAGGCTACTGTGAGCATTAAAATTACCACAAACAGGGGGCGCATGGCTTTCTGCAAAGAAATCCCTGCCGATTTAATGGCCACCAGCTCATAATTTTCGCCCAGTGTACCAAAAGTCATGATGGAAGAAAGTAATACAGATAGTGGCAGCGCCATGGATACGTTGGCGGCCGAAGCATAATACATAAGCTCCAGAATGGTGTACCATTCGAAACCTTTTCCAATTAAATCATCAATCCATTTAAACAGAAAAAACATCAATAGAATAAACATCATAACAAAAAATGTTGCTATGAATGGCTTCACAAATGCTTTTATTAATAGAAGATGTATTTTTTTCACCCTACAAAGGTAAACAATACGGAGATAATATTACGCACCCAAAACGCTAATCAGATAATCGATCTGGTTATCCCAGATTAATTTTTTCTCTGCAAGAAGCTCATCAGTAGTAAAATCGGTGATCGAGAGGGCAACGTCGTTGGTTAGTTCGTCCTGTACAATTTCCATCTCAAAATAACATTGAGGTTCATCATCCAGCCACTTAAATTTAACCAGTTTATTTTCTTTAATGGAAACCAGTTTGGCTTTTAACTGCTCATCATCCCAGGTAAAAGTATATACCTGATCACGAAAATTTACATCATCCGCAAACCATTGCGATAAGCCGTTTGGCTCACTTATAAAACTATACAATATTCGTGGTGACGATCTAACTTCGTACTCTAGTGTAAATTTTTTCTTTTCTGCCATGTTAGTACACTACCAGGATAATTTCCGGACTATTTTTTAATATTATTTTTCTAAAGAAAGGTAATTTATTCTATATCTGCAACAATATAATTTTTATTGGTTCCAAGGGCTAGTTTATCGGTTCATTTGCCATTGGCTCATTGGTTATTGAGGTTAATCGGTTAATTGTTTAAATCGGTTAATCGACTCAAGACTACCAACTCTGAACTCCGGCCTGATTTCATCGGTTAACTGGCTTCTGACTAAAAGCTCCATTATCTATCTTATATTCTCCATATTCTTAACCACAAAGCGCACCGAGAGAAGGCACAAAGGCCGCAGAGTTGGTTAGGGATAAAGAATACCGCTAAATCTGTTATAAAAAGCGGGCGTAAAGTCCTTTCACCATATAAGGAATTTAGTCCATTTAAGTTTTCGATTGAACTTATATGTCTTATATGGTTATTTAAGCACTAAGCACACCGATAGAAGGCAAAAAGTCGCCGAGCTGGGTGATAAAGAATATCACTAAATCTGCTATAAAAAACTGGTGTACAGGTCTTTCACCATATAAGGAATATTAGTCTATTTAAGTTTTCGATTGAACTTATATGAACCTTATATGTCTTATATGGTTAAGAAAGGCCAGTAATTGTTGAAATCTGTTAAGTAACTTCGAATAAGACTCCGGACTGATTAATTGGCTTCAGTATAGGACACACCAAATTCCTTTACCCATCCTTTACCTTTTGTTTACCCTTTCTCTATACAAGGTTAACCCCAGCGTTACCCTTTGCTTACCTATTCTTTACCCTGGCGTTACCTCATTCATTACCTAAAGGGTAAAGGATTGCCGAACATCAGCTATAGTAAGGGTTACTTTGGTGAGAACCTGGTAGCACCAGGGGGTAATCAATCTTGTTGAACGCATTAATTTATCAGCGCAAATGGCCGGCGGAAATACGCCTGCAGTTGCCATAAACAACATTCTAAATAACATACTAAGACCAGGAATAAATTTAATTTTGGCACATACCTGCCGATTTACGGCAATTCGTTGCGTTATTTATTCCAAAAAACATTGCGCTCAAGGCTAAAAATGGAAAAAACAGCCTACCAAAACAATCAAATTTACTGAGCAATAGCACTTTATAGTATTTTTCACATTTCTTTTTAATAGAATGTATATTTATTCTATATTTGCAACTCTTAAAAATAACCACATCGATATTTACGTTATTTAGTAAATATTAAGCCCGGCGGGGTAGCTCAGATGGTTAGAGCGCAGGATTCATAACCCTGAGGTCGGCAGTTCGATCCTGCTCCCCGCTACTGATCAAAAGCTCATCGAAAGATGGGCTTTTTTTGTTTAAGGGTGCATTGAGTGAGTTTTCTATCGCATTAAAAGTATTGGTGTGGTCGACGGCATTTGTAATCCACCATCCATTCCTACACTTTCTCCATTATATCATTCAGAGAGTGAAATATGTAGGATTTAACAATTCTCTTCTGATGCTTACTTGGACAATGTGGGATCAGATTTGCATACCAATCTATAAGTTAATGATCATAATTATATAGGAAATGATGTTCGTTGAGAACATGGTGTTCATGAATAAGACGCGTTCACGATACATGAACATAACATTATTAATGAACATAATAATAGTTTAAGTTGTAGTAAAGATTAATGTTCATTATATTTGCTTGTTCATGTTACATGAACATATTAAAATTATGAACATCAAGCATGAACAGATATTACTGCCAGCATTGAGCAAGCTTATGGAGCTGACGGGGATGGAAATAAAGGTGCTGGACAGACCAGACAAGGAAAGAAGAGCAGATGCGATCATAGAGTTGCAACATGGCCTCCAAAGCGTTCTGTTAGAAGTCGAGGTAAAAACGGAGATCCGAACCGCCGCATTAGCCAACCTATTGGAGAAACAAAAGACCATAAATGGGAACCTGTTGATGGTATCAAGATATATACCTGCTCCGATGAAAGATGAAATGAAGGCCAATGGGATCAGCTACCTGGAAAGTTCAGGCAATTGTTATATAGCAACCAAGGGCATGTACATCTATGTGAGCGACCAAAAGAACCAGCCTTTAGCAATAGAAGAAACCAAGTTATGGGCACCATCAGGCATGAAGTTCATTTTTGCCGTGCTGATGGACGAAGAACTATTGAACGCTCCGTACCGCAGGATTGCCTATACCGCCGGTGTTGCACTGGGAAATGTCGGAAACTTTATTTATGAAATGAAACGTGAAGGCTTCATCATAGAAGGTTCAAGGAACAAACAGGAAATGCTCCTGGTTGATAACAGGCAGATACTAATCGACAAATGGGCAGACATGTACAGAGTTACACTCAGACCAAAGCAACTAGTTGGCAAGTTCCGGTTCAACAAGAAGGAGGACAGGGAAAATTGGCATAGTCATGCGGCATCTGACCTTGGGATCTATTGGGGAGGAGAAACTGCCGGCGCCATTTTAACAAAATACCTATCGCCTGAAGTCTATACCATCTACTCAGACCAGGACCGGTTTGATCTGATGAAGAAAATGAAAATCGTTCCCGACCACAATGGTGAGGTAGAGCTGCTCAGGCCATTCTGGAACGAAGAAATATTCAACGGCGGGGATACAGTTCCGCCCCTATTGGCCTATGCAGAACTAATCAGCAGCTTAGACAGCAGAAACAGAGAAACCGCGGCACGCATAAAGGAAAAATATGTTAAATAGGTATATACTAGAACCGGTCATATCGGAAATGCTCGCGGTTCTTCAGGAAGTATTTTCAAAATTCGAAATTGACTTTTACCTGGTTGGGGCAGTCGCACGCGATATCAATCTTTCTGTGAACCAGGAACTCGCTTCTACCAGAATGACTAAGGACGTTGACCTAGCCATTACGATAAATGACCAGGGTCAGTACAATAGGATAAAGTCGGAATTAGTATCTACAGGCCTTTTCGAGGTTCATGAGTCGGAAGCCATAAAGCTTTTCTACAAAGGAGCGGTAGAGCTTGACCTTTTGCCATTTGGTAAAATAGAAGAACCCGACGGCAATGTAAAGCTAACTGACCCCACATTTGTACTCCATATGCCCGGCTTCACTGAGATTTATCCGTTCGTGCAGGATGTTGAGCTGACGGACGGACAAAGGATAAAAGTGTGCTCCATGGAAGGAATCATTATGCTGAAACTGCTTGCAAACGATGACAGGCCGCAACGGACCAAGGACATCAGTGATATCGAGCACATCATTCAGAGTTATTTTGATCTTTATGATGGGGACATCTATGAGCATCACTTCGATGTGATGGAGATGTATGACACTAATGAACGTGACTATATACAACTGGTTTGCGCCAGGGTGATCGGACGCAAAATGCACCTGATGCTCAAGGACTCGCCAAAGCTTCTGGAACGGATATCCGGAATATTGACAAAAAGACCAACACCGAGATGGTCGGCAATGCTTGATGGACTCAATGAAAACACCTAACCATTTTTACGCGATTCATTACTCTTGAACCAGGCAAGTTCCAAACTTATTTATATTTTATCCATGAATTAATCCACCATAATGACGCTCGAAGAAATACGTTCTCAACCGGTCGCTTTCCAGTATAATTCCTGGAGCGGCATCACCAGACACCTGACCGTAGGCCAGAGTCTGGATATGATCAAAAACGGCACCTACAAAAAACAGGTGGACAGGCTTCGCGGGTATCTTGCTGCGGGAGATAGAGATACTTATGACCAGGAAAAAAGAAAACTTCCCGCTGTTACCTTTGCTGCTGATTTTACTGAAAAAAGGAAGCACCAATCGATAGCAGTTTACAATGGCCTGTGCGTACTCGATATAGATAAACTTACAGCGGAACAGTTGGAACAGGTAAAAATGCAGTTTGCCGACGACCCATATGTCTTCACCTTTTGGGAGTCGCCATCTATGGCTGGAGTGAAGGGGCTCGTCCACTTTGAATTTCCTGCAGATACCCTAGCTGCCCAAATCAACTTTCACCATACCTATGGCTTTAGGAAAATATATGATTATTTTCTTGAGAAATACGGAATAGCCCTCGATACCAGCGGAAGCGATGTGACCAGGTTATGCTTCTTCTCCCATGATCCTTTACTTTTCCTTCAGGATAAAATCCTTTCCTTTCCAATCGTTTATTCACCAGAAGAAATAACCCGTACTCGGGAATCGATAAAGTCTGCAGAATATACGTATTCGGCAGAGGCTACCATGGATCAGAAATTTAATCCAAAGGGCAAAAACAGCCAGTCCAGCCGGGCCCGAATCCAGGCAATCATCAGATTCCTTACAAAGAGAAACCTGTCGATTACCAGCAGTTTCCAAAACTGGTATGAAATCGGATATGCCATGGCCAATACATTTACCCACGAACTTGCTTTAAAATATTACCTTGCCCTATCAAAGATGGATGGCAAAGCCTTCGATGAAACAGCATGCAAAAATATGTTGGAATATTGTTTTGCCAATTCGATGGGAAGGTTTAGCTTTGGAACCATAATATTTTACGCCAAGAAAGTTGGCTATGGAGAAGAGATAGGGGTACCTAAGGTGGCGGAGAAATCATGAAAATGGATTCACTGTCGCAAGTATTAACGGCCGTTCTGTGCACGACAAAGTTGGGAGGCGCTCAAATAGTTCAGTATTTTCTAGTCAGGAACCCCTATCTTTTCTTTTATGCGACCACTTAGGGACTATACTACTGACCGGGTTATCTTGGAGATGCTTTGCAAAATGCGGGTCAAGTTAGCCCACAGGCGTAACAAAGAGCATTTGATCCACATCCATACGGGAAATCCGGCCCACAACTACCATAACACTAAGCCTTCGAAAAATGAAGAACTATTGTGCAGTTTTTTCCCTCCCAGAAAAAAATGGAAGACTGTGCTCAAAAGAAAAAGAATTAAAGATGGCATTGCAGTTAGCAGCAGTGAAAAGACATTGATGTCATTATATGCCACCCTAAGGTATTACAGAGCATGCGAACCAGATGCTCCGTTTCTTAGTAAGCTCGATGCTTTCATCAAGGAGATTCAGAATGCCGTACATGGAGGAGATTATAAGATCGGAGCGCCTAAGATCATTCCCCAGCTCAAGGAGGACAAAGCTGATCCAGTTAAGGTTAATATATGTCGTCCGATTGCTTCTTTTGGACTAAAGGACAAAATCATATTAAGCGTTACCAATAGATATCTTACAGCAATTTTCGACCCACTATTCATTGATAGCTCCTATGCTTTCAGATCAAAAAGGTTGATTAAGGGCAAGATGATGTGCCCTACGCACCACGAGCCAGTAGCGGAGGTAATGGAATACAGGAAGCAGTATGGGGATGGCGCACTTTATGTCGCAGAATGTGACATGAAAAAATTCTTCGACACAGTCAACCATTCGGTAATAAAAAAAGTATTTAACCAGTTTTTTAACAGAAAATTGATTAGAGAACAATCAGTCGATGACCTTGCCAATGCAAAAAAAATACTTTTCGATTACTTGAAGGTATACACCTTCAATAAAATGGTGTTGCTCTTAAACAATAACCAGTCCCATTTCAAGACATTCAAGATTCCGAACGGTGAATATGGTTGGGTAAAAAACGAGCTTCTTCAAAGTGGATACTATAAGCACCTTGGCAATGTGCGCATTGGGATACCTCAAGGCGGCGCCCTCTCCGGACTGATAGCCAATGCAGTACTGAACAATGTAGACCGAAAAATTATGAAGCACCAGGATGGCGATTTGTTATATGTGAGATTTTGCGACGATATGCTGATCATCCATCCGAAAAGAGAAAAATGCCTTTCAGCGTTCGAAGCCTACATGCATGGGATAAAAGATCGAAAACTTGTCATTCACATTCCAGTAGCCGCTCCATATAGCAGCCACGCTCACTTTTGGAAGGAAAAATCAAAATACTGTTACAAATGGGGAAGCGACCGGGCTGCCGGATCTCCATGGATTGGTTTTGTTGGATACGAAGTGCACTATCAGGGACATATAAGGGTGCGCAAAAGTTCTTTGATAAAAGAAATGAAGAAACAGTACAAGGTCGTTGGAGATCTAAAATTGATTTTAAAAGACCCATTATGCAGAAGTGAGAAGAACACAATTTATGAATCTGTCGCCAGCAGGCTAATTGGTATGTCAGTCGGGAGGGTTGCACTTTGGAACTACAAAACCATGAAAAACGAAATGTGTTGGGTAAGCGGCTACAAACTTTTGACAGACAATAAATATTCGAGGATTCAGCTTAAAAGATTGGACAGTAGCAGAAACCGGTTGTTATTGAAACTTAGGAAAAAGATTGCTAAGATGAAGGCTGAAGAGCAGAAGCCTGACGCGGAGGAAAATGATTCAATTAAGCAAATTGAGCAGACTTACCATGGAAATCCTTACAGCTACTTTTACCAGACGCTGAAAGCAAAAAATGATGAGGCAACAAAATAATTGGCTGCCCCTTTTGTGATTTCTTTGTGGAATTGCAATATTATATTAGAAATTTTTTTCCGTCAGATATTTTTTTGAGATGCATTAATTTAGATTCAAGTAATATGAGAATAGGTTTCATATTACTGGAAATTGTTAAGACAGAAGATTTGAATCGATATTGATTATTTCGGTTGAGCATTTCTCTTTTTTCTATACTGTCCCTCAATCTTGTTATTGACCACTTTTTCAAAATTTATTATTGCTTCACAATGTTCATAAAAGTTCGATTTTCCGCGGATTGACTCTACTGATTAAAAGCTCATCGAAAGATGGGCTTTTTTTGGTTAAAGCTATTTCATTTTATCTAAGCCGAGTCGGAGACTCTTTTTTATTGGCTCATCCGTAGAACTCCTGCGGATCAACTATCTCTAATCTAGATTTTAACGCCACAAACTGACTAACAACTCAGGAATGTAGAATTTTAATTATCTTTATGTCTACAATGAGTAAAAAACAAATATCCCATCTATCTTTAATATTTTTTATTATCCTGATATTCTGCCAATGCACGGTTTTAGATCAATCCTTTGGGCGTATATCATCAAAGGAAAATATTCAGAAGGAAGAAATATATGTCATCAAAAATGTCAACATTATTCCGATGACAATGGAAAGTAAGATCATTAGTAATGCTACGGTGATCATTAAAAATAAGAAAATCTTTTCCATTAACCAGCCAGTTCCAGATAAGGCTAAGATCATTAACGGAAAAGGTAAATGGCTAATTCCGGGACTAATTGATATGCATGTCCACAATTTGGCCGACATCAATCTAAGCTCAAGTTATCCAACAAAAGGAGCCACAATTTTTACGGACACACAGGATTTTATGTTATTATATGTCGTAAACGGTGTTACGACAGCTTTTGAGTTAAATGCAAGGGTTGAGCATTTTGGACAGAGAAATGAAATCTTAAAAGGAAACCTGTACGGCCCCCGCATGGCGCTGGCAATGCTGATAGATGGAGGAGAGGGTTCTGGTAATAAGGCCAATACAGCCGCTGACGGTCGACAGACAGTACGTATGGCCAAAGCCCAGGGGTACGAATTTGTAAAAGTATACGCTCACCTGAACGTAGAAACGTATAAAGCGATCGTTGATGAAGCCAGCAAGCAGGGAATGAAGGTTGTTGGTCATATTCCGGATGTGTTTAAGGGCCACATAGATGACGCCTTTGTGCCTAATTTCGCTATGGTTGCTCATGCGGAAGAATATGCTAAACAAAGCGAGGATTTCACTGATCAGGACGCACAATATTATGCGAAGATCACTAAGGCAAATGGAACCTGGTTTACACCGACTTTAACTACGATGGAGTGGATTCTCAGCCAGTCGCGTTCGCTTGAAGGTGTTCGTAATCTTTCCAGTCTTAAATATGTGCATCCGCTCATACAAAGCAGATGGTTATATTCAAATTCTTACAACCAGGAAAGTACGACTGGACGCATTCGCTATTTTGAGAAAATGGTTGAGTTTAACATGCGTTTAGTTAAAGCATTTAAGGAAGCTGGAGTACCTATTGTTGCAGGCACAGATGCCGGGAATCCTGGGGTCGTTTGGGGGTTCTCGCTTCACGACGAAATTGAACTCCTCGTGAAAGCCGGTCTTAGTCCGGAAGAAGCATTGGTATCGGCCACACGATTACCTGCAATCTGGCTGGGAATTGAAGACAAGATCGGAACTGTAGAAGTTGGAAAATATGCCGATCTTGTATTACTGGATGCTAATCCACTACAGGATATACGAAACACAAGAAAAATAGCTGGTGTATTCTTGAATGGCAAATGGATAGATAAAAAGATAATGGATAGTATGCTTAGTGCTGTGGCAGAACGAAATACCGCCAATAAAAATAAATATGACTGGAAAAAAAGAATGAATTTTGAATGAGAAATCGGCGAGGCCACTGATTCCATAGTCAACTGTGCCTTCTCAACATTCAGTTTCCAACAATTTATAAGACTTAATTGCAGTTCACGCTGAAATAACAAAGTACAAATGTTATAAGTTCTTTAAAATAGATGTATTACAAAAAAACGAACCTTATTTTAATGTTTAAGATAATTAGCAACTTTCGCCAATTCCTGCAAAGCAGGTAAGAAAAAATTCGAAATTTGTCCAGTAACGGCTACAGCTAAAAAGCTCATCGAAAGATGGGCTTTTTTGTTTAACGCTATTTCATTTTCTTAGCCGAGTCTGAGACTCTTTTTTATTGACTCATCCGTAGAACTCCTGCGGAACGCTACGGATAGTGGGGAGGTTGTAGGTTCAGTTGGATAAAGTTTTTTGGAATCTAATGCATTATCCGAATATTTCTCAATATGCCAATTGTTATGGCGCACCTGATCCGAAAGTATCTGTACCTCCCTTTGTGCTGCCAACTTTTTAAACGTACTGTCCATAAACCTGGATTTCAAAATCCAGTTGTATTTATTCGCAAACCTTAGTATGAATTCACAAAACTCTTTTTATCCTTAGTTCGACATAGCCTTGCGGAACATGCCGAGCGGGTTAGTTAAGGCACAACAGGCCACTAGATAAAAATAAACGTATCCGTATCTCCATATTTTTTACACCAAAAATCGACCCATAGATGGTAGGCTTCTTCATTTGAGTAGGCTTTTAATTGTTGTAACCGTTCACCTACTTCTTTAGGCGTAAATCCGGGGCCATTAATAGTAAGCCAGGCTTTATCATATTCGTTATTACTGACATATTTATCAAACAACTGCTGTTTGTTAGTCTTTGGCTTAAGCCATTCAGGAACATTTTCAGCTGCTTCATAAGGAGACTTCTTCTTAAACAAACTAAAACCACTCTTTTTCTCTATATAACCTATCCATTCCTTGTGAGCAATTTCAAAATAAGAAGCTTTATTTAAATTACGCTCTATTAGAATTTCATTATTGGTAGGGAAAGTTCCTTTATATAAATCTTGTTCTAATTCAGTAAAATAACCAATTGGTTTAAAATTGAAAAAAGAAGGAAGATCAGAATTATTAAAAGCTTCATTCTTACTTAAATCTTGTAGTAAATCTATGGAAGCAGATGATTTGAATACTCTTTTCACCTCATTTAAATTACCTTCTTCAACCAGATTATCGTATTCTTCTGTTAATAGGCTATCTAAAAATTGATCTGCAGTCAGAGCGAATTCTCCAACGTCAAATTCGTTAGCAAAATCCATATCTCCATAAGAGGACTTCCTGTCAGCAAACCAATGATTTATTATGCCGTAGGAAACCGGAGTGCCATCATAATTGATCACTATTGGAATAAAGAATGGTGGCTGCGGGAACGATTTTTCATTATTTAATTTACCAAAATATTTATAGCCACTGTATTCACTATACAATGGAATTCTTCCCATAGCCAGATCTATTATTCTTGAATCTACTTCTAATTTTTTTAAAACTTCTTCCACTTATTTATTCTTTAATTGTCGTTATCATCAATTGGTCTTGGATTGTATTCATACAATGGTTTTTCATGTTGTGGCGAGATTGGATCTCTTGTAATATGGCCAGAAGTTGTTTCCCTGTGAATATCCATATGTTGTGACATACTTTCTGTCGGATATAGCTTCTTAGGATCAATTGCGTTGTCAGAATACTTTTTGATACTCCAGTTGTTGTGATGCACGGGTCCATCAGGAATCTGGTGCCCATTTTGATTTGCCAGTTTTTTAAATTCAGTTCTCATTGCATCAAATGCTTTTCTTTCATAGGAAGCACTTCTTCTGTTATTTGGATCGATTTTACCTCTTCTTCCTTCGAGATAATTTTTTAAATGTTGATTGTCGTTTCGAAGAAGATTTTCTCTCGCCTGATCCCATAGGTACTAACTTTTATATATTAAATGTTTTTCATAGAAGTAATCTCTACTTTAACTTCCTTCATCTATATTTTTATTTCATCAGTAAAAAATAAGAGCATCACTAATAATTCCCATCTAAGAAGGTTGATTTTTTCCAACCATTAATCCAGTTATCTGCTACCAAATTAAATAATTCATCATTGGCTTTCACTTTCAGGTCTTCAAGACATGAAGCAACATCCTTAAGTAACCATCCTTTTTTATTTAAAAGAAGCCAAGCTTCCTTTAAAAGGTTTTTACTTAAATAATCCTGAAAAACATCAACATTATTAATTTCATTATTGATTTCAAGCCATGGCGGAAGATTTCCAACTCCATTTAAAGCTTCTGTAGGGGCAATCTCAAATAGCGCAGCATTTTCTAAATTAGCATTAAGAATAGCCAGTGAGGATGGAAAGTCCCCATTATAATCTTCTAAATTCTTGATGTTTTTGAACGGTAATTTATCTTTAAAATAGATCAATTTCTCAAAGTGTTTTGGGTCATCTCCAAACTCAATTGAAAACTTATCTATTATTTCGTAATCTGAAAAACCGACTGAATCACAAAATGATATAATATCCGCTGTTACACCGTCTTTTATTATAATCATCTTTAAGATAATCAAAGCAATAAATTGATTTGAATCTCTCGCAATTTCTGAAATATACCCGTTTTCGAGAAAAAATTCAGTATACGTTACCTTTCTTTCACAGAAAAAGTGGTTATTAATTCCCTTGTAAGATGCTCCATGCCTCAGAAATAAAGGGATAAAACAAGGGGGATGCGGATACCAGTATTCATTTAATGAATTAAAATCATCAAGAAAACGCGGTAATTCAACTTCTTTGAAAATGAGTTTTATAACACGTGGGTCGATATCTAGTTTATTGAAAAACAATTCTTTCATGCTAGTATCCCGTTATTTGGGTTTCAAGTTTCTCTATAGATGATTAAGTCTAATAAAATACCATTGCATTTACGGACATATTAAAACATTATTAATCCTCTTCCCAGGTTAACTGTGGGCTCATTTCTTCATTTATAATAAAATATTGCATTGCTTCTAAAGCTAATGGAAGATCTACAACTATTTTTTGTTCAAAAATTCCTCCTTGCCCACCAGTTACAACTTCTACATCGTCATTTGAATTGTCTTTAACATTTATCAAATTGAAATACTGTTCGTTATCTCCGATCATAAATGTGCAAACATAAGCGTTCTTACCACCGCCTATCATTAAAGAGTTGGTTTTCCCATTTAATGAAATTTGAGTGAATTCTTTTTGATCTAGTCTTGTTAAATAACTAGATATATCATTAACATTTGAGGAATTTATTTCTATTTCACTGCCTTCATCTCTATTTTTATTCCAATGATCAAAGCATAATTTCATATTATTTGTTACTCTATCTAGTTTATTTAAAAAAAACGTTTCATGCTTGCACCCAATTATTTGGTTTTTATATTTTTCTATAATTAATTAAGTCAAATATAATAACCCTATTAGATGATTTACCCTTCGATAGATATAAAATACCACTAAACTTAATTCGTCCACTAATTATTATGATCTACAATTTAATGAAAAATTGATAGTTCTAATTGATTCGATGGCTTATTCATTAAACGGGTTTGTTATAGATTATAATATCTTTTAACCAAAGAGGCGTATATTCTTCATCCCTGCTGAAGTCCTTAAAGTCTTTGTAAAAGTCTAATTGATCTGTCCATTTTTCAAAAAACTGAAAATAAGTATCGTAATAAAAATGTAATAACGGAGTATCATTTAAATCTAAAATAAGCTCAAGCTTATACCAGGCGCCCTCCGATGGCCTTTTATCATACATACTAATTCTTAGTTCCTTAACTAAATCCTTAACCTTATGTTTATTGTTTAAAAGAAATAATTTTGTATTATCATATTTTTCCCAATCAGATCCTTCAGCATATTTATAAAATCCAATCATTGAATGCTTTCCATTAACATAATACGACTCAACCTTGAATTCGACCCAATTATTCTCTTTAATAATTGGGCTATATATGTCATCCAGATTATTAATTAGAAATCTAGTTTTTTCACTATCTAAAATATGATTTGGCTGAGTTCTTTTTAATTCAACCTGTTCTTTTTCAGTCTCTACAACCTTTGGCGAGAAACCTTTCAAATCATATGCATCCTGAATATTCCCGAGAAAACTATTCCAAAAAAACCTATTTTTTTCTGGAATAAGATCATTTAAATCTTCAGCGCCACCGTTATATGAAAGCGATGCTACAAACATTGAACTCCATTCTTCGGGTTCTAAAGAAAATTCATCTTCAATTACTGGAATGATGAAGTTTCCAGAAATTATTTCATATCCTGCGTATACTAAAGCCAAACCAATATACGCTGCATCATATTTCTTTTCCTGTAATCGCCGTTCCATATAGGTATGCTGCTTTCTAAGAAAAGGTTCTAATTCTTCTTTTTTGATATTTTGATCAACAAAATCTAGTATCGTATAAAATAAATCACTCCAGCTTTTATCCTGTGGCCATGCTTCATCCCACATATATTCATAATCTTTTAATGTATGCAATAAAAGAAATACTGATTTTTTACTGTCGTTAAATAAATTGAAAATAGAATTTCTTGTTGAAATTTCAAGCATACCAAGTTTATCTTGACTGATTTCTTGTTGTGCACTTTGTTTTATTTTTTGTAATGCAGTATTCATAATTAGGAAAAAACTCGTTTTGAATTCATCTATGTCCTCTTCATTAAAAATTAATCTGCCTATATACGCCTTTCATCAACTGTATTTTGCAAAAAGCAGTCAATAAACTACTGGATCAAATTTTATAGCTCCATATTGTGAATTGTATTAAGAAGTTCTAACACTATTCTTGAGAATCTACCAATTATTATCAATATCAGTTAATACAATAACTTGTGGAAAATCATTTTCAATTTCTTTAATTGTTGTTGGAGTAACTTTTACCGAATTTATAGTTTTTTCAAACTTCAATAGTCCTTTTTGCTTATTATAAAATAAACCAAATTCCTCATCTTCTTCGGTTTCAACAAAGCCCAATAGAAAAGTTGTATCTAAATTCAAATCCTCATCTAAAGCAATATTTCGAATATCTTGCCAATCTGTTAATAAAAGATTAGTTAATTCTTTTACTTCTTGTTTATATAAATTAATATCTATCATATTATTTATTTTTTAATGGTGTGTATACTTGATGGATTAAAATCTCCATGCTGCATACATTTTGGCATTTACTACATATTCCCCTTACTTAAACGTTCAATTTCACAATTTAATTCATGATCGCAATAAATGCCATATCGAATATTCCCGTTGAATATACACCCCTCATTAGAAATCTTCAAAACACGATTTCACCAACAACAGCCACTAAATAAAAATAAACGTATCCATATCTCCATATTTTTTACACCAAAAATCAGCCCATAGATGGTAGGTTGCATCACTTGAGTAGGCTTTTAATTGTTGTAACCGCTCACCTACTTCTTTAGGCGTAAATCCAGGGCCATTAATAGTAAGCCAGGCTTTATCATATTCGTTATTACTGACATATTTATCAAACAATTGGTGTTTGTTTGTCTCGGGTTTAAGCCATTCTGGAATATACTCAGCTGGCTTAAAATTAGGTTTCTTTTTGAACCAACTAAAACTATCTTTTGGGGATTCGTAACCGATCCATTCTTTTTGGAAAATTTCAAAAAAAGAAGCATTATTTAAATTACGCTCTATTAGAATTTCATTATTGCTAGGATGAGCACCTTTGTAAGAGTTTTCGGTTTGAATACAATTTAAAGGTGGGTCCGAAATAAAAGAAGGTAAATAACACTCGGTATTATGTTGTTTTTTATCAGTTAAGTTTTTAAATACAGTTAACTGATTTTCAGACAATCCCAGTTCTTTTGCTTTATCTAGCACCTCATTGTTAATAATGGAACGATGCTGGTTCGTAAATTGTTCAAAAAATAAGGCCTCTATATATTGGTTTTGATTTATCGATGATTCTCCTAATTGAAAACTATTCCCAAAGTCCATAAATCCAAACGACATAACTCTATCTGTAAACCAATGTTTAATAATCCCATCAGCAATCGGGGTCGAATTATAATCAATAATAATTGGAATAAATAACGGTGGATAGGGGAATCCACTTTTATCATTTCCGTCTATTGCCCCATAATATTCCCAACTACTAAACTCATCAAATGGCCTAATAACCCCAAAAGACAGGTCAATGATCCTTTTATCTATACCTAATTGGTTTAAAATTTCTTCCATACGTAAATCTTTAATCATTATCGTCTATCGGACGAGGTTTATATTCATAGAGCGGTTTTTCATGTATCGGACTTACAGGGGTATTATAAGGATGAGGGCCTGTACTCGTTTCCCTATGGATATCTCTATGTTGATTTGTAGTAGGTGTTGTGGGCTCAGTTGGATAAAGGTTTTTGGAATCTAATGCATTATCCGAATATTTCTCAATAGGCCAATTGTTATGATGTACCTGACCTGAAGGCACCTGTGTCCCATTTTGTGCTGCCAACCTCCTAAATTCTTGTTCAACATAGCTAAACGCCTCTCTTTCATAAGAGATATTTCTACTCCTCCCAGGAATCCTTCCACGCATACCACTTTCGTATCTGGTAAGAGGATTTTCATTGCCTGTATTTCTAATATTTTCTTTCGCTTGATCCCAAAGGGCTCTCCAAACAGGGTTATCATATATTGAACTTAACCCTCGTAATTCTAACGTTATTCTTTCAAAAAGTACGCCTTTGGTCAAGGCATTATATTTTTGAATTGATTGTTTCATTACTCCAGTTGCAATATTCGGGTTTGTTTTTGCACTAGCGATCATAGCTCTCATTCCCATCGCTGATAGCCCCATATAGTATAAATCAGTGAGCATTGCCCCACCTCCGTGCCCATTGGTATCGGCAGTATTTGCAGCATAGCTACCTGTATAATACCCGTTATTTACACGTTGGTAAAAGTTAACGAAAGGCTGTTCAAATATTGTCAATCCGCTAACTGCTTCATCGCCGCTCTCAGATAAACTTTTGCCATTACGCAGCATCCCTTCAAATACAACTTGATCCCCAACTGCCATAGCTCTGGAACTGACTTGTAAGGTTAAAAAATTAGCTAATGCGGTTTTCACCGAAGCAGATGCTGTTCCACCAAATGCTTTCACAAAACTACCTCCGGCTCCAGCTAGCTTACCCCACATAAAACCTTCAAAGACAGCCCATGTGGTATTCCGGGCTGTATAAGCAGCAGCACTCCAAAAACCTGTTATGCCTGGAGCATAAGTTATTACCCCACCTATCGGGCAGGTCATTTGTGATGCGGCAGTTAAAGAATAAGCATCTATACTGCCAAAGCTCCTTTTTGTATTATAGTTTGTCCACTTTCGAAAAGGAGCTGCCAGACCACCACACATAGCCATACTTGCAGCTACGGCTACAGCAGCCAGCGCAACTAACGCGGCACCCCCAGTTACAATTCCAGCAGCTGCAATAGCAGCTGCCAAAACGATTGTCCATTTGCAACAAAAATCGCCAAGACTAGTAGTCGCCTTGCCTGTGCTCACTAAGTAATAATACCCTTCGCTGGTTTTTGCCACACTTTGTGGACTACTCATTTTTGCAGGAGCTAAGCCTGAAGAACAGGTTAAATAATGATTAGTATGAAGTGTCTGTATACCAGTTATCGTTTCGTTATCTTGCTCACTCATATATGGCTATGTTATAATTTATTTCTGAGTTTAAATCATTCGAAACATATTCTTTGAATGTAATTAAAGCTTTCTTTATATGGCCTATATTTTTATCCATCCTGTATTGGCCATCATATTGATATACAGGATTTATTTGATCAATCGAAATGAATGGAAATCCACCATAGGCCTTTTCTAGCTCATCTTTTTTAAGTGTAGGATTATTGGATTTAAAAGTAATAATTCTATCATCAACATCATCAATCCATGACTTGGATTCTACTATTTCGAATGGTATTTCAGTTGTTCCGAATACATTCTTTTTTTTAAATTTCACGTTTAACGGAATTTTTTTCCCGAATATTAAACCAAAGTAAAATTCAAAAAATTCTAAGGAATTTATCATTGTGTTTAAGGCTTCCTCATTGTTGAAGTTTTCATCTTGTAATGCAAAGAGCTCATTTAAAGAAGTCATGTTTTTATTGTAGGCAATGCTCTCTTTTTTTACCGAATTCCATTTGTCATTGATAATGTCCTTATTGGTGATTTTATTTATTTTACCTTCAAAGTTTGATATGAAGGAAATTTCATTAAATGCTTTTTGCAATTGATTGACCAAATGATGAATTTCTGTAAATCCTTCATTATTTGTCTCAACCATTGTATTATCAAGTGTTATAAATTCGATCAGGTATCCATCATCAAATATCTCTTTTAGTTCTATTAACCATCTGATTTCAACTTTGCTTTCACTCAAGATACCACCTATCGATAATTTACTAGTAATCGTGAAAAGATATTTTTTCTTAAATGTTTGATTAAAATATGCAGGAGCGTTCATCTATTTAGTATTTAATTTTTTTGAATAGGTATATTAATTGATAAAAACATCTCCACCATCCCAAGTCCCTTTTCCTTTAATAGAATTGTTTGTGCTCTTTATCGTATTTGTTCCCGGTGTATCTAAGGTAATACCTTTACTATTAATCGTTAGTACAGATTCTCCCACTTTTATTTTGATTTCAGTTTTAGCATCGATTAATAAATTTCCTTCCTTATCTAATTTAATTATACTTTGACCTTCTCCTACATTAATGGTTTTAGAGTTTGCGGCATTAGTTATTGCATTTCCGGCCCCGTCAAAGTATAAATTTGCACTTCCTTTATCCATTAAATTTATGCTGCCATCATTATCATTTAACAGCAATTTATTACCACTTCTGGTTGCAATACTTTTTAAATGGTTCTCATCTGAACCGCCAGATCCATTTTTACCATGGAATACCGATCCAAATACAATTGGACGGGCAACGTTGCCCTCTTCAAAACCAATCACTACCTGATCTCCTTTTTCCGGTACGAACGCAAAGCCACGGTTCTTACTAACTTTATCACTGCTACCAGCATCAGGAGTAATTACCCTCAGCCATTCGGTTACATCATTGTTTTTGCATTCCCATTTAAACTTCACTTTAATCCTGCCATTTCCCTGTGGGTCGGCATTATCTATCACATCAGCCAGTTGCATATCCGGGTTAGGTTTATCATAATTTTTTACCAGAATCCGTTCGGTGGTGGAAACTACTCCTTCAAAAGTATTGTGGTACTTGCCCGTTCCATCCAGGTTATGGGTAATGCTGGTAATTAAAAACCGCCCCAGGCTTTCGGTTGCAAAAGAAATCTCCTGCCTAATGCTCATGGTAATTTCTGCCAGGGTTCCGATACCAAGTTC
Source organism: Pedobacter alluvionis (assembly GCF_003664035.1). GTDB lineage: Bacteria > Bacteroidota > Bacteroidia > Sphingobacteriales > Sphingobacteriaceae > Pedobacter > Pedobacter alluvionis. The sequence continues at coordinate 111,536 of NZ_RCCK01000010.1, read as the reverse complement.
GGCATTATCGCCACTAGCACTCACCTTTAGCAATTCGCTAATGTGTGCCTTTTCTTCATTCTCTACATGGCTTTTAATGTCGATACCATTATCTACCCTGATCATAGAGGGCTGGTTAAAGGTTTTGCTGTACATTAAATTTGAAGCCTTGATGGCATGGGCCAGATCAGGATTTCCGTCAGTTTTTCCACTGCTTTCACTCTGCAGCATTTCATCCTGTTTGGGATTATAGGCAAAACGTTTGTTTTTAATGGGTGCAACTTCCATGGCATATTGCAGGTTATGTACATCGCGACCATAAAATAAGGCAATGTCTTTCTGTACATTGGGTTTACCAAAATTGAGTTGCTGCCCATCATAATACAGCCATTCGTGGTATTCTCCTGACAGGCGGTTTAAAAATTTCCAGTCGCTTTCTTTGTATTGTATCAAATAATCGATGTTTGATTTACGGCTGGCATTGGCTACAATTTTTAAATCATTTGTCGGCGTATCATTGGTGGCCATTTTTACAATAGTATCCAAATCTTTGTCCAGATAGGAACCCAAATCTTCGCCCCGGTCTATTAATATAGTAGGACTGTATCCGCTTACAATTAATATACCATGGTAACCGTGGCTTTGTGCCAACTCTACCCGGGTAACAAGCCCCGAAAAATACTGGAGATGCTCTGGCGAATAACCAAAAGATACAGTTAAGGTTTTACCTACAAAATCACGGCTATCATCAAGGCTGATTAAGCCAGGTGCCCCCATCTGATCGTGGTTAAAGCGCAATTCGAAATAATGGTGACTATTAAATGCCTGTTGCAGGCTGAAGCTGGCGAAATGAGTAATGGCCTTATCTTCTATGTTGATTTCGGTGATGAGTTTCTGTTCCATGTTGTTTCAAGCTTGGCCGCAACAAATGATGAGAAAACCTCAATTTATTGCTGTGCCTTTTACCAATGTAAAGTGAAATAAGATTCATTTCATTTGCATGTGAGATTCTATATAAAGTCCAATACCCAACTGCTGAAAGTTGAGAAAAATGTGTACTTAAGGATGCAATATCTGGTTAACGGGGATATGAGCAGCGTGTTAACTTAGATCAGCCTGATCAATAAATAAAATCAGATTTACAAACTAAAAGCGACTGGCATAACCAGCCACTTTTAGCTTATGATATTTTTAAATTATGCTTTCGGCCAATCATTTTCATGTTCTGCATTACCTAGTTTCAGTTTTCTGGCTGAAACCACGAAAGTAAGCGTCATTGGGGTATTGTCATTTACGGCAATACCTTCGCTATATTGAACGATATAACCATCTTCGAAAGTTAGTTCCTTCATCTTTGAATCTTCCTCACCTTTTTTGAAGACAATACTTCCTGCCTGTGGCTTGTACTGGTTATTAACCATAGATTCGATTACCGAAGTATCTTCGGTAGATTCTATTTCAATATTAATAGTTCCACCATATACACCCGATGATGGGCGACCTTTTGCATCAACATCCCTGTTTAATGAGAAACTGCATTGTAATACATCAAATTCCTTTGAACCTAATGTTAATCTGGTTTTAAATGCCATTGTAGTGAAGTTTAAATGTTTTTAAATGAATGAATTGCGTGGAGCGGTTGGCGTGGAGCATGGCGTTTTAAACCTTACACCTTCAACCTTTCTACCCTCAACCTTTCTCTAGGCTTTTGGCCAGTCGTTTAGATGCTCTGCATTTCCGAGTTTCAGCTTTCTTGCTGAGATCTGGAATTTAAGCGTCATCGGATGATCGCCAACAATGTTGATTCCTTCGGAATACTTAACAATGTAGCCATCTTCAAAATCCACTTCTTTCATTTTGGCATCTTCTTCAGATTTCTTGATCAGAAGGGTTCCTGTAATAGGTTTGTACTGGTTGTTAACCATCGCCTCGATTATTGAGGTGTCTTCGGTTGACTCGATCTCAATATCAATGGTTCCACCGTAAACTCCGGAAGAAGGTCTTCCTTTAGCGTCCACATCGCGGTTTAACGCATACGCACAATGAAGTACATCGTACTCCTTGCCCGAAAAATTCAATCTAGCTTTGAAAGCCATAATATTTAAATTTAAGGGTTAAAAAATAAGTTATTGCAGCCTCTGCTACATAAACCTTAAACCAAATATCAAGCCAATCATTATCTATGTTACTCATATATAACACCTAAAGCCAAATTTGATTCTATAACAATGAACCTAGACGCACCTGAATGCAGATTTTGATGAAAAAATAATCTGTATTTTATTTAAAATTATTTCTGTATCATTTATACTATAACGATTGATATTAAAAACAGTGTAGACATTTAGGTCGCTATGTAGCTTTATTCTACATTATCATTTCATAATTACTTATAATACCGATGTTCAGCTCATGAAAAAAAAGACAGAAACAAATAATCTGTTTTCCATCCAGATATTAAAACAATGGCAGCTTAAAAATGATGGGACAGACAGGGCATTTACCAGATAAATTCAAGGGCTCCGGCCAGACCGCTATATGTTTTTTATTTACGCGCAATTACCCGATCGATTTTTTGGGTATGTTATCTCCGGATAAAAATGGTTATTTTTGCCCGGTGAGAAATGTTTGGATATACCTGATGGTCTTTCTTTATTCTTTTAGTAATCCCGGAACGATGGAATTACTAAAGGCGCCATATATCGCGATCCATTTCCTCGAACACCGTGCCCTGAACCATAAGATTAGCTTTGCAGACTTTATTGCCATGCACTACCTTGGGAAGGATATCAGGGATAATGATGCCGACAAGGACCTCAAACTGCCTTTCAAAAAGATTATTCATGGCTCCCATCAAACGCTTTTCCAGCATCCGGTAAAAGCAAATCTGCCTTTGGCAGCAATAAGTGTACATCCTGTATCAGGTTTTCCATATGATGATGAACTCGCTTTTGCCTCATCGATTAAACTTTTCAGGCCACCGAAACCTGAAGCCACGCTATTCAGTTAATCGTTTATCAATTTCGTACTAAGCTTAGCTATGCACCTGGGTGTATTTCTGTTTTGTAATTTATCTTAAATTTCTATGGAGCCTTTAAAAAGAAGCTCATCTGCGGAGGCTATCCGCACCACCCAGTTGGGCATTATCATCAGTATTGTGCTGATTTTTGTAAAAGGGATCTCTGGCCACCTGGGCCAGTCTTATGCACTTATTGCCGATGCCACCGAGTCTGGTGCAGATGTAATCAGTTCAGGGCTGCTCTGGATTGCACTTAAATATGCACAGCGGCCACCTGATAAAGGCCATCCATACGGACATGGTAAGGCTGAACCCGTGGCAGCCATCCTTATCGGATTTTTTCTGCTTGCAGCTGCAGGTTGGATCGCCTACCATTCGGTTGAATTCATTCGCACACCGCATCATATTCCCAAGAAATATACCCTTATTGTACTTGGGATTGTTGTTTTGACAAAAGAGTTCCTCTTTCGCTATGTCTATTCGATTGGCAAGAGATTAGGCAGCCAAGCGGTAATTGCCGATGCCTACCACCATAGGAGTGATGCAATCACTTCAATTGCTGCATTCATCGGGATTTCTTTAGCCATTTTCTTGGGAAAAGGTTATGAAGGTCTTGATGACTGGGCAGCACTGATCGCCTGCCTTTTTATCATCTATAACGCTTTTAAGATCATCCGCCCTGCCTTCGAGGAGATTATGGATAAGGCGCCTGCTGATGAACTCGTTTCGGCAATCAGTCATATTGCTTCTCTGCATATAGAAGTGAAAAGAGTGGAGAAGTGTTTTGTAAGAAAAATGGGCCTTGACTATTATGTAGATATGCATATCGAGGTGGATGGCAATATCAATGTGTTCCATGCCCATTCTGTCGCCCATCAGGTTAAAGATGAGCTTCTGGCATCAGATCTGTACATCAAAGATGCGCTAATTCATGTTGAACCTTATGATTTATAAATTGTTATGAGAGAAAAAAGATTTAATCTGGCCAGCCGTGTGATACACTGGGCCATTGCCTTTGCCATAATGTTCTTGCTTTTAACTGTTTTTTTAAGGCTTGGATGGATGAATAAAGATGCTATGGGAGAGATTTTGAGGCAGGCGCTCCTGAAAAAAGGAATTCAGCTTTCAGAAACTGATGCTGCTGCAATCGGGAAAGAAATCCGCAAGCCGATGTGGCGCTATCATGTCATTACCGGGTATGTTCTGATAGGTTTATATTTGATTCGGATGGGCATTACTTTTATTCAGGGAATTGCTTTCAAAAATCCTTTTTCAAAACAAACCTCTCCTAAAGATAAGTTCAAGTCATGGCTCTACATTATTTTTTATGTTCTTTTTGCTACCTCACTCTTTACCGGTTTTATGGTGGTAAATGGCCCGAAGGAAACAAAGGAAATTATGGAGGCCATCCATGTAAAATCGCTTTATTATATGCTTTCCTTCATCGTTCTGCATATCGGTGGTGTTCTTCTTGCTGATATCGGCGGTGAGCCGGGCATAGTGTCAAAAATGATAAGAGGGAATTTTAATATTAAGAATGAGGACGTCGCTCAGGGGCCTGATCATAATGATTAGGTAAACCGCAGTCCAGGCAATTTCTGTTACCTGGATCTTTTGCTATGCAACCTTGAACCGATTTTTTATCTTATTTTTAATAGTCTTCCCATAATGTTATGGATTCGGCGACAGAAGGTCAAATAAAATGGCTTTTTTACCAGGCTACGATGTTCCTCTATCGACAGGCAGACTAAAGTAAAATACAGATCCCTTTTCCGGCTTGCTTTCAAGCCAAATCCGGCCACCATGGTACTTCACAATTTCTGCACTTAAATATAAGCCTATTCCAAAACCTGATACATATTGGGTTTGACTGCTTTCTACCCGGTAGTATCTTTCAAAGATTTTTTCCGCATCCTGTTCGCTGATGCCGATACCTTCATCGCTTACACTAACAATGAGCTCATTTTCGCTTAGCATACCGGCGATACGTATTGTGGATGACAGGGGTGAATACTTAACAGCGTTATTCAGTAGATTGGCGATAACCGAATGGATTTTATTATGATCGGCAAATACATCGACCGCTTCACAATGCTCGAATACAATACTATGGTTTGGGGAAATTACCGCAAGCTCTTCAACCGTTTCCCGGATCAACTCTTTAATATCAAAACGGGTTTTTTCAATGCTGATCTTTCCGGATTCCAGCCTCGAGATGTTCAGGAAACCATTTATCATTGCGCTCATGCGTGTTATTTGGGCATTCGCCTTAGCCATTGCACCCTTCAAAAATGTATCGTCGCTGTTTTTGAGCTTTCTTTCAGCAATCTGTATGATGCCGAAAAGTGAAGTCAAAGGGGTTTTGAGCTCATGGCTAACCATCCCGATGAAATCATTTTTGCGGATTTCGTCCATTTTCTGCTCGGTGATATCTGCCATTACCCCTGTGATATATTTGCCGTGCTTTTCATCAGCTACAAATTTACCTAAGGAGCGTACCCAACGTTGTTTTCCATCATGGAAGCCGACTACCGGGTACTCGATTTTAAAATCAGCTCCATCTTTAAACGAAGCGGCAACCGCATCTCCTACCAATTGTCTGTATTCGGGCAATATCTGTCTAACGGCATCATCGAAGGTAATTTCCTCCTCATTTTTAAAACCAAAAAGTTCGTTGAATCTGGCTGAGGCGGAAATAATCCCCAGTTTTTCATTCATATACCAGGTAGCCAACTCAGCCGACTGAACGGCCATCCTCAAACCCTCTTCAGCTTCTTCTATCCTTTTGGTGGCGAGATACTGATCTGTAATTTCCATCACCACACCCGTAAAAGCGGAAAAGGTGCCTGAGGGATCGGCCTTTAGATTGCCAATGGCCCTTAGCCAACGCAGTTTGTTGTCGTGAAGACCGATTACCGGGTAGGTAACATCATAATCCCCATTGTTGTAAATGGCATTTTCCAGTTTTGCCGCTACTATCGGGCGGAATTCTTCTGTAATTTGTGCGAGTGCCTGCTCAATGGATAGCGGCTCTTCAGGATAGTAGCCAAACAATTCCTTTAACCGTGCATCAGTTATGAATTCCCTGGTTCCGGAATGGATAAACCAGGTTCCGAAGTTAGCAGCATTGATCGCAAGACGAAGTGCTGTTCTGCTTTCCTCAATTGTTTGGTGGGCTGAAACCAACTCCTGATTAACCTGGGCAAGCTCTTCGTTAGTAGCCATCAATTCTTCGTTGGAAGATGCCATTTCTTCATTAATGGTAGCAAACTCTTCGTTTAATTCCTGTAAATCTTCAGCGTTCTTTTTCAGTTGTTGCTCAAATCTGTACCGCTCAGTTACATCACGTGTCGTTCCCGAAACGGCCTCTACCTCGCCCTTCTCATTGAAAACGGGTGTCAGAATATAGTCGTATATGCGTTTTCCCAAAGTTGAATGGGGAAAAGATACCTCGCCACGAATTTGCTCACCAGTATTTCTTATCAGGTCTATTTCCTTTTGGTGCATCTCGGCGTGCCACGGCTCGTATCCGTTCTCGATCAGGCCTTTTCCGATAGCATTCTCCCAACTCTTACCCCACATGTTAAGCAGTGCATTATTGGCATAAGTAAACCGGTACTCCAGGTCAAATACGTACATCAGATCAGGCGTGCCGGAGGTGATGGTTTCGTATAATCTTTTTTGTTGCTCCAGCTCTTCCCTGGACTTACTCAAAGCTTCTTCAGCTGTTTTGCGTTCTGTGATATCGCTGGCGGTTCCGAACCATTCTACAATTTCTCCATTGGCGTCCAGTATGGGAACCGCGCGGGAAAAGGTCCATCCTACGCTACCATCAGCACGCAGAACGCGGTGCTCTGCCTGGAATGTTCCTTTAAGTGCAATTGCATTAGCAATTTTCTCTTTAACCTTTTTGCGGTCTTCCGGGTAAACGTTCAAAGACATCCAATCAGTCGTTGGTCTGGCCGCGTCCTTTAGAAATCCTCGTCCCTCAAGTTGACGCATCTCGTTCCAGTCTGCACTCATATTGTAGATAACATCAGAGGTTGCAGCAATCAATGCCCTGAAACGGGCAAGGTCAGCCGCTGCATCTGCGTTGTTAAGGTCTGATTTATCCTGATGTTCACTCATGTTGGTCGCTAAAGGAGATGGCTTAAAAACACGAAATTTAAGAATTTATTTTGAAAGCTGAAACCTTGCTTTCTCTGATGCCTAATTGACAGCAATCTAATCCTTTTCAGGGTTGATGAAATTAGGCTCACTGAATTACTGAAAACAAACTGTTATTGCAACTCTTCCTCCAACGCAAGATACAATTGATATAATTAAGGAATTAGATCTGACAGTAAAACTTGTTAGAAATGTATTGCTACATTTCCCCTTATTTAATACGTGGGATGAAATTTATTCTTTTATCTTCCAAATGGATAAAACAGAGCCTGTTTTCATAAAATTTGAATTTTAATGTAAGAAATTAAAGTTATGGTCTACTAAAGAAGAAAAGACCCGGTTATGAAAAAAGCAATTTTGATTTTTACCTTTATTTTAGTCTCGGCTATTTCTACACATGCGAACCGCTTGAACGAACCATTTACAGTACAGGTAAGTGGCAAAGGGCAAGCCATGATATTTATACCTGGTGCAACCTGCAGTGGTGAGGAATGGGAAAGTACAGTAGCGCATTACAATAAAAAATATGAGTGTCATGTTTTCACGCTCGCAGGATATGCAGGTGTTCCACCATTAAGTGGCGGCCCATATCTTAGCACTTTTAAATTAGCATTAATAAATTATATCAAAATCCATAAACTCAAAAACGTCATTCTCGTTGGACATTCCATTGGGGGCTTTCTTGCACTCAATATTGCAGCCGAAATGAAAGATGCATTAAGCATGGTTATCGTGATTGATGCGATGCCTTTTTATGCTGCAGCGATGAACCCCAATGCCCAAAGTGGTTTTAACGAGACACAGGCAAAAACATTGCTGGCGCAATACAATCAGATGAACGATGCACAGCTCAAAGCCTATCAGTTGAATGTTGCAAAAAGCCTGTGTGCAGATTCAACCAGATGGGATGCGATCGCGACATGGGGCGCAAACTCAGACCGGAAAACAATGGCTTATACTTTTACCGAAATGATGAGCGAGGACATTCAGGACAAAATTGCATCGATACATGTGCCGGTATTGGTACTTGCTGCTTTTAAAGAATCTCCCCAGTTTATTGGCTTTACGCGTGAGTATGTAAGCAGAACCTTTCAAAAGCAGTATGCTAAATGCAAAACCTGTACAATAAGGGTGAGCAACAATGCCAGGCATTTTATCATGTTTGATGAGCCAAACTGGATGTTAGCCGAAATGGATACTTTTATAACCAAATTATAAATAAAACTGTGCCAGAGAACAATCGCGATCAGCAGGGATACTTTAATGAGCTGGTTAAGGCCAATCATGCAAGCATTTACCGGATTTGCAGAGCTTATCTTTACGATATTTCTTATGCAGACGATCTGTATCAGGAAATACTTTTTCAGATCTGGAAGAGCATTCAGAATTTCAAAGGGAAATCAAAAGTGAGCACCTGGATATACCGGATTGCAGTGAATACTGCCATTGGTTTCAATTCCAAAAACAAGCGCCATGATTATCTGCCCATTCCTGATGCATTCCAAATTCCTGATATTGAACAAATTCCCGAAAAGATGGAACAGGAAGCAAAGCTGGAAAAACTCAGGTTCTGTATAAGTCAGCTTGCTGCTCAGGACCGCATCATCATTTCACTTGTACTCGAACAGAAAAGCTATAAAGAAATCGCCGAGATTACCGGTGCAAGTTTAACCAATACCGGTGTACGGATAAACCGGATTAAAGAACGTTTACTTAACCTCATGGAGAATAAAAAATGACAAATTTTCAGGAGCTTCAAAACAGCTGGCTATCGCAGCCGGTAGAAAACAATACCATAGACCATGCCGCTCATGTTGTCCAGGATAAATGGGAAAAACATCAGCGCAAACTGCGCAGATCTAATATCTGCATGAGTATTGGCTTTATCATTGCAGGTTCGGTAATTACCTGGGTATATTTCACCTACCACAACGAATACAACTGGCCTTTTGATATGAGCATTGCTTCGGCCTTTACCCTGATGGTTGTTTTTGCCGTCTTAAGCTGGAAAAGTTATGACTTCAAAAAAGATCAGCGTGATATTTCGGGTATTGAATACCTGAACAACCAGATTGGAAAACTCAAATGGCAGAAGAAAATGCTGACAAAATATATGTGGATATATTCTGTTTTGCTATATCTGGCGCTGGTTGGATACATTGTCGAAATCACAAAAAGAGGAAGTTTACTTTTTACCCTGACAGCCCTGGCCATCACTACCGCTTATATTGCAGCAGTCTCTTTATGGAACAGATTTTATAAACAAAAAAAACAGCTAAAAATGATCGACGACCTTATTAAAGATTTTGAGCAGATGCGAAGCGGAATTGAATAAACATCTATAAGTATCGATATTATTCGTTGAATATTAGAAGTCTTGTTACAGAAATGCATATTGAATGTATTGGAAAATTAATCGCTTTGAATTTAATGATCTGTGTATTGTTAGTGGCTAATTTATAAGCACCTAAATTTTGTTTTAATACTGAGGTTATTAAATACTAAAATTTTATATTTAGCACAAAACCACCACTACCAATACACAGTGTTATATCAAGCTTTACTATTCGATTGGAATGCAAAAATCAACAATTGCCTTTCTTTCCGGATGTTCATTAAAGTTGTTATGATAAACCTCAAATGGCTTTTTATCGGCTTTTTTATATCCATTTTCGTTCATCCATAAAAATAATCCCGTCCAGGATTTTTCGAATTCATTCAGACCAATTTCAAAACTGCCTACAATAAATTTTCCTTTTTGAATTGAAGTTTGCCCAATTTCGCCATTTACTTCAACTGGTTTATTTAGTAAGATTGCAGCACTCCTTCTTACTTTGCTGGCTTCTGTAACTTTAAAACTGTCGTGGTAAATTGTAACCATTTTAGTTTGCTCATTAATCAAACCTTGAGGTGTAGCCCATTTCATTAATGTTTGATAAGCAGATTCAAGGTTCTGTGTTCCAATACTTGATACATAAGCCAAATCCATTTTTGGCATTTCTTTAATTTCAATTTTTGCATTCATTTTTATCCATTTTTTAAGGTTATCAATGATGCAAATGTATTTTTCAAAATCGGGGTACTCTTGTCCGTTCTTGCTTTCAAGTTGACAAATCTTGCTATGTCTATTCGGATTTTGCAGTTTAAATTCTTTTGGACTTATTCCGAAATACTTTTTAAAAGCTCTTGAATATGAAGAATTGTCACTGAAACCGTATCGATGTGCTATTTCAGATGTTGTTATATTTTTATGCAACAGGGCTAAAGATGATTTTTCAATTTTCTGTCTGTTTACATATTCGTTTAATGTTTCACCTGTAATAAATTTGAAAATCCTATGAAAGTGGAAAGGTGAGAAAAAAGCAATCTCTGCAATTGTATTTAATGACAAATCAGCATCCAGGTTTTCATCAATAAATTCAAATACCCGGTTAATTCGATGTTGATAATCGGCCTGTATTTCTTGATTTGTGATGGTCATTTTTTTAAATGCTGTTCAGCTGGCTTATGTATAAAACTATCAGACATCTAAATTCAAATTGGAGAGGACACGTATTTAAACTTAGAGATTTTCTATACATCAAATCTAAAAAAATCCTACAACATTAAAATAGTGGCTTAATTATACCATATGCAAATGGCTTTTAAATCGTATACCCTTCCAAAAAACTCACAACCTTGCGCCCGGGGCATCCTTTGAAATACTTATTCCTCAACTCCCATCCTCATTCGGCCAACCGGAAGCAAAGAAATTTCGAAGCTTATTTCTATCACCCAAAACAGAATAATAAACCGAACATAGCATAATACTGGCTAAACTTTGATTTAACATTACAAAAGTAGCTTTGCGATATTAATTATATTCCTGATGGATATGCCAGAAGCTTACGATGACCAAGAGCTTTTCCGCCGGTTATGCCGTGGTGAAAAGGATGCTTTTGATGATATCTATAATGCCTACTGGCAAAAGTTGTTTCTCTATGTAGTAAAAGTTATCCGCGATAAGGAAGCCGCAGAAGATATTGTTCAGGAAATATTTATTTCCTTGTGGTCAAGAAGGGAAGAAATAGCTGATCAGCGCACGCTTAGTGGTTATCTTTTTACCGCAGCACGTTTTAAAGGGATCAACTTTGTACAGGATCAGCTCAAAAAAGGAAAACATGAGGAAAATTTAATCAGTTACTTCAATTCCAGGCAACAACATTCCGCAACTGATGTAATTGAGGCGAAGGAGCTCGATTCGCTCATCAATATTGAATTGGAAAAGCTTCCCTCCAAAATGCGGCAGGTTTTTATGCTCAGCAGGCGGGAACAGCTTAGTCATAAGGAGATTTCAGATCGGTTGCAGATTTCTGATAAAACCGTAAAAAAGCAGATTAGCAATGTCTTAAAGCATTTTAGAACCGTGCTTAAATATGATTCTGTATTTAAAGTCTGTATTATATTTTATTCAATAATGTTCTAATTTTGAAAGATTTCGTACCCGCTTAACTGGATTTGAAAAAATATTTTGAAATATCTACTACCAACACCTACTTTTCCGGATATTATTAAATGATGGATTCAAAAGGCATTAACGAACTTCTTGAGCGTTACCGAAAGGGACACTGTACAGCTGATGAAAAGAAAGCTTTGGAGGAGTGGTTTGATGCAAAGGCCGAAAAAGGCAATTGGGAATGGAGCCAGCCTGAAGAGACCATCACCAAGCAGCGGATCAAAAGAAGCATCGATCAAAAATTGTTCGAACGTAAATCTCTATGGCCAATAGTCCGCATTGCAGCCATGTTGTTTATCACGCTGGGCAGCTTACTGATATTCCGAAACGATATTCGCGATTGGGCAGATCCTGTGGTGATTCTGGAAAAAACAGCGCTGGAAGGTGAACGCATAAAAATTTCATTGCCTGATGGTTCCATGGTTTGGTTAAACGGCGGAAGTAAGCTAACTTACCCAAATCGTTTTTCTAAAGCGAACCGCCAGGTCAACCTCGTAGAAGGTGAAGCCTATTTTGACATCAGCCATGATCCCTCCCATCCTTTTATAGTTACCTCAAAAAATATTAATACGCAGGTGCTCGGTACCGCATTCAATATAAAAGCCTATCGTTATCTCAGTAACCTGCAGGTTGCAGTAACCCGGGGAAAAGTTTGTGTTTCCAATAGCGCAGGAACGCGATCGGCAGTGTTACTACCCAATCAGCTGGTCACGGTAGATAGTCAAACTGGTGTTATGATACAACGTACTGTAGACGCTCAAACGGTTATCAGCTGGCAAAATGGCGATCTCTCCTTTAACAATGACCGGCTAGCAGACGTGTGTGCCGTGCTGTCCAAAAAATATAGGCTTCAGTTCCATTTCAGGCAAGCAGAAATTAAGGATTATCGCGTAACGGCGGGCTTTATATCAAACGAAAAGATAAGCGATATCTTAAGTATTTTGGCTAGTGCCAATGGCCTTTCTTATGAACAGCAAGACAGAATGGTAACTTTTAAAAAGCGACCCAGGTAACTGGCGACCTTTTCAGGCGCTTTTTACCATAAATAAAACAATTTTCAAATTTTTCTACTACCACTTGCAGATTTCTTGGATATACCTGTATAAATACGACAAGAAAATCTCAAATGAAACAAATTTACTTATTAGTGCTTCTGGTTCTTGGAAGTCAGTTACTGATGCCGAGGCCAGCAAATGCACAATCTCCTGCAGCGATTAAAATCACCCTCAAGCTTCAACATCAAAATTTAAGAACGGCGCTTTCAAGCATACAAAAAGCGTCGGGAATTCAGGTTGTCTTTAATGAGGAGCTGGTTTTACCTTACCATAATATATCTGTTAATGTAAGCAATGTTTCAGTATCAACAGTATTGACCCAGGTTTTAAAAGATACTAAGCTGAAATACATCGCTCAAGCCAACAAGATCGTAATTTTGGCAAAACAAGGAAACGAAGATGGCAGTCAGGAAACATCAATATCAGGACAGGTAAGCGACGAAACGGGCAAAGCGCTTCCGGGCGCTAATATTAAGCTAATTGAATTAAGCAAGCATACAACAACAAATAGCAGTGGTTTTTTCCAATTAGCAGTTCAACCTGGAACTTATACATTAGAAATAAGCCATGTTTCTTATGAGACGAAGCAAATACAAAGGGTAAAAACCGGAGGTAGCTCTATTCATATCGAACTATCTGGCCATGAGCATACCTTAGAAAACGTAGTGGTAACCGCGTTGGGTATTAAAAGGGAAGAAAAGAGCCTGGGCTACGCGGTAACCAAAATTGATGGGGAGGAAATTTCGAAAACGGTTCCCGGTAACTGGGTAAATGCCTTATCGGGTAAGGTGCCGGGATTAAACATTAGCCGGGCAGGAGCAGGTCCGGGTGGTACGGTTAGGATAACGTTGCGCGGACAAAACTCATTGGATCTTGATAAAGGAGAACCTTTAATTGTAATCGATGGTGTACCCGTGCTGAGTGGCATGGTGGGAAATAATGGGTTAAGCTATGGTGCAACCGGAAACACTGAGCCTCCGGTTGATTATGGAAATGCCCTGAGTGATATCAATGCCGAAGATATTAAAGACGTAACGGTTTTAAGAGGCCCTTCTGCCGCAGCCTTGTATGGTTCGAGAGCTGCATCAGGTGCGATATTGATCACTACCAAAAATAATGCTGAACGAAAAGAACGGTTGAATGTAACCTTTAATAGCAGTGCTAACCTCGAAGGCGTATTGCATTATCCTGATTTTCAGTACGAATATGGTGCGGGAAACACCATCAATACTTATTTCTCTTACGGTGCCAGCCCTGATGGACCAAGTACAAATTCTACCCGGTCCTTTGGTCCGGCTTTTTCCGGACAGCTCTACTATCAGTATGATCCGGTAACCAAAACCCGGGGAATAGAAAAAACGCCGTGGGTTGCTGATAAAAACTATGTAAAAGATGCTTTTGTAACAGGCGTTACCTATAACAATACACTCTCGCTAACAGGTGGTGACAGTAAAAATTCAGTAAGGTTATCTTACAACGATGTACGCAACAAGTATATCTTGCCAAATACTGGTTATACCTTCAACAGGCTTGCTTTTTCCAGTAACAGCAAACTCAAAAATTTTCAATTATCTACGGGGTTCAACTATTATCATAAACAAAGTGATAACTTACCGCTTTCGGGTTATAATACCAATTCCTTTATGTATGGGTTGATGTACCGCTCGGCTAACATCCCCGCTTCCTATTATAAGGATTACTGGGATATTAAGGATGTGGATCAGAATAACCTGCTTAACCCTTCTGTTGACAATCCCTATTTTATCCTATATGAGAACCTGAACACTTTAGACCAGGATCGAATTTTCGGTAACGTCACAGCAACCTATAATTTAAGTAAAAAAATGAGCTTAATGCTGAGAGGTGGTATCGACCAAAATTCATCATTCAGAACCACCAGAAGACCATACAGCAGTATCCGATTTGCCGTTGGCCGTTACCAGGAGCAAACGGTAATGATGCAGGAACAGAATTATGACTTCCTTTATAAATACGATGAAAAATTACTCAATAATCTCGACCTTTCTTTCTCGGCAGGAGGTAGTATTTTTAAAAACAAGATCCAAAACAACCTCATCACTGCTGAAAGACTCAGTACTCCCGGAATTTATACGCTTGGTAACGCTAAAGACCGGCCCTTAATTGTGCTCTCACCAGCCAACAAGGAAGTTCAAAGTCTTTATGCCCTGGCCCAGTTTAATTACAAAAACTTTTTGTTCATGGACCTAACCGGTCGTAATGATTGGTCGAGCACCTTGCCAAAAGCCAATAACTCCTACTTTTATTACTCCTTTTCAGGAAGCGCTATAGCCAGTGAAATATTTGATCTTTCTGCCTTTAGGGCATTATCTTATCTAAAGATTAAGGGTTCTGTATCTCAGGTTGGAAATGATACAGATCCTTACCGGACAGGTTATTATTTAACGCCATCAGAATTTGGAGGAAGCTATACCAATCCAACAACCCTGCCTGGTGGTGATAGTCTTAAACCAGAAATTATTACCAACAGGGAATTGGGACTAGACATTCGGTTCTTTAAGAACTGTTTGGGTTTTGATCTTACCTATTATAATGCCAACAGTTCCAATCAGATCCTAACCGTACCCAACGATCCGGCAACGGGTTTTACCGGCAGGATCTTCAATGCCGGGTTGATCAATAACAGGGGAATTGAGCTCGCGGTCAATGCCAGCCTCCTTCACAAAAAAAGCAAATTGCAATGGAAAACAATGTTAACCTATTCATCTAACAGAAGCCTGGTTAAGGAACTGGCGCCTAATGTGAGTGAAATTATAATGGCCACCGGACCAAGAGGTTTTGTTAAAGCCATTGTGGGCGGATCTATTGGAGATATTTATGGTTCAGGCTATTTGAGAGCGCCCAGTGGAGAAATCGTTCACGATGATAGGGGATTACCTTTGATAGATACTGAAAACCTAAAAATATTGGGCTCAGCGGTGCCCGATTTTAAAGCAGGCATCCAGAACCAACTGAGCTATAACCAATTTAGCTTTTCATTCTTATTTGACGGACAAAAAGGGGGTGACATATATTCCTTTTCTCACTCCGTTTTAGGAGGAGCAGGAAAACTGAAATCATCATTACCAGGAAGATATGACGGAATAATTGGAGAGGGTGTAGTGCAAAATGCAGACGGAAGTTACCGTAAAAATGATATCGTAGCCACACCTGGAGATTATTACAACCAAAAGTACCTCAGGGATAATGCAGAGGCAAACATTTTTGACGCTTCCTTTATCAAACTTCGTGAAGTATCATTGGAGTACAGATTTAGCGCAAAACTACTTAAAAGTTTAGGTGCCAATTCCGCATCCTTCAGCCTGTATGGTCGTGATCTCTTACTATTTACCAAATTTCCACTCTATGATCCGGAAATCGCCACTTTAAATAGAAATAGAATTGAACCAGGCTTCGAAACAGGGCAATTCCCATCTACCAGGAGTTTTGGCGCTACACTTAAAGCATCATTTTAAATATCTGATATGAAAACACTATTAAAACACCTTCAACTAATATCGTTCCTGCTTGCGGTTAGTCTGGGCAGTTCCTGCACAAAAGATTTTGATAAACTAAATACCGATCCGGTAAGGGTAACCAGCGTAGCCCCGGGAAGCCTGCTTGCACCTGCTCAATTTGATGGCATGTGGCTTATTACCAGGCGTGCTCACCGCTTAAATAATGAAATGATGCAATACACCGTAGAGACAGGTGCGCTGAATGACTTTGCCCGCTATGAATTTAAGGAAAACGAGTTTGATCCCATCTGGACAACGCTTTATGTGAAAGCCAACGATATGAGTGAAATGTATAAAAGTGCCGAACAAAGAAATGATGTGAATAATATGGCAGCAGCCCTGGTTATGAAAGCCTGGTTTGTTTCAAACCTTACCGATATGTTTGGCGATATACCGTACACCGAAGCATTTAGAGGCAGGGATGATTTACTTTATCCAAAATACGATTCTCAACAGTCTATATATACCAGCATATTGGCTGATCTTAAAAAGGCAAACGAAATTTTTGATGAAAACAAAGCTTTTGAAACCACTGATCTGATCTATTCTGGGGATATTATTAAATGGAAAAAATTTGCCAACTCTATGCGTTTGCGTTTACTGGTTAGGGTATCAAATAAATCAGAGATGAATGCCCCCGGGCAGATCGCAGAAATGTTCGGCAATCCTGCAAAGTACCCTCTTATTGGCAGTAATGATGATGAAGCAATGATGAGATACTCAGGAACAAAGCCATTCATAAACCTTTTTTTAGAAATGGCTGCCGCAGAATTTAGCGGGAGCAGGAGAATGGGAAAACCGCTAATGGATATGATGAACAATACCGTTGATGGCAGAAGGTTTAGGTACGCCACACGCAACACCCCGGGAGCCTATGTAGGTATTCCGAGCGGTTACGATGAGCAGCAAACCATTGCCTTTGCAGATAACGGCGGACTTAAAACTTCTACCCTGGCTACCACATTGAAGGGTGGCTCCTACCCATTCCCTATCCTAACCTGGTCGGAGGTCAACTTTTTATTAGCTGAAGCTGCATTAAAAGGCTGGATTACGGCAGATGCACAATCTTATTATAATAAGGGCATAGAAGCATCCTGGAAACAATGGAACTGCACCTGGGATGGCACCGCCGGAACCACCTATTTGAGTCGGCCTACAGTCAGATTTACCGGTGCAAATGCGAACATGGAAAGGTTAATCGGACAGAAATACATTGCCATGTTTTTCTCAGGATTCGAATCCTGGTATGATTACAGGCGAACAGGCTATCCTGTATTGCCGAAGGGACCAGCGGTAAAAAATAATGGAATATTACCCACAAGATTTGAATACCCCTTAATTACCAAAGCTACAAATAAAGCAAATTACGATGCAGCCGCAGCTAAAATCGGCGGCGATAAATTAACCAGTAAAGTATGGTGGCAAAACTAAAAAACAACAATATGAACAAGCAATTATTTTTCTTTAAATGCACAATAGTCTCCGTATTATTATCGGCATTTGTATTTGTTTCCTGCCAAAAGGAAAAAATAGAACAAACCACTGCTACAACGCTGAAGAGGCCTGGTGCAAGCATGACATTGGCAACGGGCAATACCTCAACTTTTAAAGTGTTATCTTACAACATTTACGAGGGCTTTAGAGCTGATTCTGCCCGGATAGCAAAGTTTAGACTCTGGGTAGATACTCTCCAGCCTGCCGCAATTGCATTTCAGGAGATGAAAGGATTTACCAAGGCAAGTTTGCAGACTTTTGCAGAAAGCATGGGTTTTAATTATACATTAATGCACCACGAAAATGGATTGCCGGTAGCACTAATTTCAAAGTTCCCCATTACTGACATCAAGTCTAAACCATCTACATTACACCTTATTCAGGCTAAAATACTCGATTATCACTTTTTTGTAATCCATCTTAATCCAAATACTTATGAAAAACGTAAAGAGGAAATTGGAATTATATTAAATCGTGCTAAACTGATTCCAAAAACTGAAAAAGTATTGATGATGGGTGACTTTAATAATATGTCGCCGCAGGATTCATCGTTTTATGACAACAATGAAACGAAGATGAACCTGGTTAGGGCTTCAGAAATAAATAACCCGGGCACTAAGGTATTAAATAATGGAAAAATTGATTACAGTACAATCCAAAGCATGATTGACGAGGACTATCACGACAGCTGGAAACTTTTTCGAACAAATTATGATAAAAGCGCACCTACTAAACTTCGTAGTCATGGGAATTTTACCAGAATAGACTACATATGGATGAATGGAACTTTAGTGAGCAGTTATGCAAATTCTTACCTGGTTAAAGATGCTTTTACGGATTACGCATCTGACCACTACCCGATGGTGTTAATTTTAAACAGGTAATTTTCAAAACCAGATGCATCTATTTAACGTAGCATTGCTGAATTAAATTATGCGGTGCAAAAATCACCAATACACCAGGCTACATAGAATAAATCTGGCTTTCATTTTTTAATGATTTTTAAGAGGAAATTTAATCTTTCCTCTTAAACTTTCATGTATACAGTAAGTGTGATCTTGATTGTATACTGTGAGCGCTACTTGTCGATGGGCTTTTGATGGTATTTATTTTAATAATTCACGACACAGTTCCTTATCTATTATGAGATATCTGCTAATTTTAATAACCATTATTACCTCTTTTTCTGCAAGCGCACAAAGAACAGGTGAGTTAAAGTTTATACCTGCTGATCGATTTACCCTGGTGGGCAAATGCGAGCCTACCCATAACCCTTATAACCGAATCGATACCAATAAATATAAAGGCCTGCCGCCCAGAGTAGTGCAATTGCTTAGTCATTCTGCAGGTATTGCGATTTCTTTCAAAACCAATAGTAATGTAATCGCTGCGAAATGGTGCGTTTCAGCAGGCAAGGCACTTCCAAACATGGTTCCTACAGCACAAAAGGGATTAGATCTTTATATAAAAAATGGACAGAAATGGCAGTTTGCCGGAATAGGCAAGGTAACAGGTATTTGTAACGAGGAAATCCTGATTGGCAGGATGGATAACACTGAAAAAGAATTCCTGTTATACCTCCCCCTATATGACCAGGTAGACAAACTGGAGATCGGCATCGCAAAAAATGCAGACATCGCTGCAAACAATAACCCATTTGTAAAAAGAGTACTTATTTATGGTTCAAGCATTGTGCAGGGAACGGGTGCAAGCAGGCCTGGTATGGCCTATCCCGCAAGGCTTTCCAGAGCAACGGGTATCAACTTTATTAATTTGGGTTTAAGCGGAAGTGCAAAAATGGAACCTGAAGTTGCTGATATGGTAGCTGCTATCGATGCTGATGCCTATATCCTGGATTGTGTGCCAAATACGAATCCTGAACTGATAACCGAAAGAACCGCTAATTTCATTAGCACCATCCGCAAAAGAAATCCTGATATACCAATAATAGTAATGCAAAGCCTGATAAGGGAAAATGGTTATTGGGATAAAGTTTTAGGAACACAGGTTAGACAGCAAAATATAAATATACAAAAGGAAATACTTTCTTTACTGCAAAAGGGTATGAAAAACCTTTACTTGATCACTTCAGAAAACATGATTGGCGATGATCATGAAGGCACCATAGATGGAACCCATCCCAACGACCTTGGATATGACCGGATGATTCAATACATCACTCCTTTGATCAGCGATATTTTAAATAAACATAACATTAAAAACCATTAATACTTTACAGATTTGGGTTTTATCGTTCCAATAAGAGGTTGAAGTTGGCAAAGCTACAACCTACCATCTAATCATTCTACGTATCTTGAAATTGATAGGATACCATTAAAAAACTAACCCTTTTTTCTTTCTACAATCCCTCTTCTTACGATACTGCTCTTTAACCCAATGTTTTATCAGCATACAATAAAATTTATGATCTGATTGACCGGCCTGCGTCATACAATTTTAAAATTGGAGGATATATAAGTCGTTATATACCTATATTATATATTAATATACTAAATTAGTATATTAATATACTATTATATGCCAGAACAAAACCTAGCAGATTACGAAATCGACTCGGTACACTTTAGTACGCCATTGAAGGCGAATGCTTTTGAGATGGACGATGAGACAAAAATTTCGATGATCTCGGACCATTTTACCAGCATACTGAATATCCTCGGACTCGACCTGAACGATGATAGCCTGAAGAATACTCCGGACAGGATTGCCAAAATGTACGTTAAAGAAATATTCAGCGGACTTAATCCGGCCAATAAACCTGTTGCAACCCTTTTTGAAAACCGTTACGGGTATAGTGAAATGCTGGTTGAGAAAAACATTGCTGTCTTCAGTAACTGTGAGCATCACTTTGTTCCTATTACGGGCAAGGCGCATGTGGCATACATCAGCAAAGGAAAAGTAATTGGCCTGTCCAAACTCAACCGGATCGTACAGTACTATTCCAAAAGACCACAGGTACAGGAAAGGCTGACCATCCAGATTGCCCGGGAGATTAAGCGCGTAATGGGAACAGATGATGTAGCCGTGATGATCGATGCCAGCCACCACTGTGTCTCCTCACGCGGGATCCAGGATGCCGGCAGCTCAACGGTAACCAGCTCCTTCAGCGGAAAATTCAGGGATGCGGAAACAAGAAACGAATTTTTAAAATATATAGGCCAATGAGGTTTCAAGGTAAAAATATACTGGTAATCGGAGGAAGTTCGGGCATAGGCCTCAATCTGGTGCAGTTGCTGAGCAAAGAGGGTGCAAATGTTTACGCCGCATCCAGAAGTAGCTCAGATAGCTGGCCTGCATCGGTCCGCTATCAGCCACTTAATGTGATGGAAAATATGGATGTACTAGCTTCTTTTTTGCCGGAGGAACTTCACGGACTTGTATACAGTGTCGGAAGCATCAACCTCAAACCTTTTTCAAGGATTAGCGAAAATGATCTGATAGATGATTTCAGGCTGAATGTGGTGGGTGCAGCACGCACTATGCAGCTTGCATTAAAGTCCCTGAAAAATGTTCATTCGGCATCGGCCGTTTTCATCAGCTCGGTTGCTGCCAGATCAGGTATGGGTTATCATTCCAGTATTGCAACCTCCAAAGCTGCGCTGGAGGGGCTTGCTGTATCGCTGGCTGCAGAACTGAGCGTAAACAGGATCAGGGTAAATGTAGTTTCGCCATCGCTGACCAATACCCCGCTATCCACAAAATTCCTCAATACTCCTGATAAAATGGAGGCCTCTGCAAAAAGACACCCATTGGGAAAATACGGGGAACCGGGCGACATCAGCGCCGCAATTGCGTTCCTGCTTTCTGAAGACAGCAGCTGGATAACAGGACAGGTGATCGCGATTGATGGCGGCATGGGCAGTTTGAGGACAAACATCTAACACGCAGGCATTAATGGTAAGGAGACTGGACAGCTATTTTCAGGGGCAGCGTATTGCAAAGCTCCAATATGCAAAGCCCGGTATTTCCCTTAACCGGTTATCATAAAAAGCAGTTATGAAAATAGAAAAACTGAATGTGATCATCATAGGCGCCGGAATAGCAGGGCTATCTGCAGCCAGGTTACTAAAACAGGCAGGTAAAAAGATCCTCGTCATTGAGGCATCGGAGCAAGTTGGTGGCAGGGCGGGGAGCGATCATAAAAGTGGCTTCATCCTCGACCGGGGATTTCAGGTCCTGCTTACCGCCTACCCGGAAGCCAAAAAGCTCCTGAATTACGAGAAACTTGATCTGAAAGCCTTTCTTCCCGGGGCAGAAATTCTCGATGAACGGGGAAGACATAAAATAGGCGATCCCTTAAGGGAACCTTTGATGCTGATCAAAACCCTTTTTTCCCCTATCGGAAGCTTTGGAGATAAGCTACGCCTGCTAAAGCTCAAACTCAGGCTACATTCCAGTACCGTGGAAGAAATATTCAGCAGAAAAGAAACCAGCACATACTCATATCTAACTTCGCTGAACTTCAGTGAGCAGTTTATCACAAAATTCTTCAGGCCTTTCTTTTCCGGCATATTTCTGGAAACCGAACTTGAAACATCCAGCAGGATGTTTGAATTCGTCTTTAAAATGCTTAGTGAAGGCGCTGCTGCCGTTCCTGCACTGGGTATGGGCGAAATCAGTAAACAGCTGGCCGGGTGCCTGGATAGGGATGAACTTTTGCTTGGCGAGAAAATCACAGAGATAAAAAACGGCCAGGCTTTTGGCCGCTCCGGGAAAATTTATGAGGCCGATAATATCATTATCGCAACCGAACCACAAAACCTTTCCCAATCGGCCATGGATATAGACAGCCATTTGAAAAAAGATGCATTAACGATGTATTTTTCAAGCAGGGAAAGGACAGCGCACTCTAAACGCATTGCGCTGAATGCCATCAGCGGGCAGTTGATCAACAATATTGCCTTTATGGAACATATCGCACCCTCATACGCGCCCAAAGGTCAGTCGCTGATTTCAGTTTCTGTCAGAACAGCCCATACCGCCACAAAAATTGGTCTTGAAGAAATGATAAGGAAAGAGCTTATGCAATGGTACCCAGGTTCGGCACAATGGGAATTGCTGGCCACCTATTCTATCCCACACGCCCTTCCCGATAACAGGACTGCAAAGAACGAAATGGATGCGGATACAATGCGCATAAGCAGGAATTGTTACCTATGCGGCGATTACCTGCTGAACGGTTCGATAAACGGCGCAATGAAAAGTGCCCGTACTGTTGTAGAGGAAATACTTAAAACGGATAGCTGACAACGCTGTTCAAAAACATAAAAAATAGCACCATGATGTACAACCTTTTAAGTGAACTTATCTCGCTTGTGAAAACTTATGAAAGCAGCAATGATAACCCGGTAGCGGAACTGGCTCCATTCCTCAGCTGGCTCAATGGCCGCCATGGGGACAGGGAAACAAGCGCCCCTAACCCTCAATGGGAAGGCAAAGCCAGGGGACGTTCGGCAGACAGCGTGATCAACACCTCGCTGGTTCATCTGTACCGTTATGCCAGGCTGCACGCAAAAACAGCCATTGCTGAATCTGCCTTTTCTACACCCGATGAATTTATCTACCTGATCTGCCTTGCCTCGGGCGGAAGTATGAGCAAAACTGCACTGATCAGACAGAATGTTCATGAAAAGGCTACAGGTACGCTGATTGTCAACAGGTTGCTAAAAAAAGGTTTGGCAGAGCAGCAGACCACCGATAACGATAAAAGAAGCAGGATTATCAATATTACCACTAAAGGGACGCAGGAATTGAACAATAGTATAGAAAATATTAAAATGGCTTCAGCAAATGTTACCGAGCCGCTTTCCACCCCGGAAAAAATGGAACTGATTACTTTACTGCTCAAGCTCGAAGATTTCCATCATGAAAGGAAATTATTGGAACAAACGCCAACTAACTTTAGGACATGATTAGGTTAGCGTGAAAATATTTCTGTTGAGATTGAGGACTAAAAGCGCTAATTCATTAATCAAACATACAGGGTGGAGGGTAA
Organism: Pedobacter alluvionis; assembly: GCF_003664035.1. Lineage (GTDB taxonomy): Bacteria > Bacteroidota > Bacteroidia > Sphingobacteriales > Sphingobacteriaceae > Pedobacter > Pedobacter alluvionis. Next base: position 87,775 of record NZ_RCCK01000010.1, on the reverse strand, counting down.
CAGTAAAATGAACATTCAACCAGCCATATAAAATAAGGACACAGCATATTTCAGTCAACTGACCGCCAAATCTGTCAGCTTCACCATAATTGGAAAAGTTTCATATATTTTTTTCATAAGTTTAAGCGATGGATAAAAATGAGCAACGAATTTCCTGGTATAGTTCGCTGTTAATTGCCTTATTGGTAAACACACCGAAGTTGCTGGCTTTACGCGAAAAGGGAATTGTAGCGCAATACTGGCATTTTAATCCTTTGGAACTACTCTTTCAGTTTTTATTCAATCTGGTCTTTTGCGGATTGATATTCCATTTAAACCTGAATCCCTTTTCAAAACTGAGCGTTTACCGTGAAAAAAATAAAATTAGCCTGTACGTTATTTCAAATGTATCAATATTCATTTTAGCTGTTTTTTTGGGAGGCGTACTCCAAAACAAATTATTTTTTACGCCGCAATTGCCTAAGGCTTACCTGGCAGGCAACTTCGTACGGTTATTCCTGAGTAGTATCTTAATGGCTATTCTGATTAAAATTGTTCTGCTTATCCGTTCCTCTAAAAATAAAGAAGTAGAAAACGAGCAGCTCAAGATGGCCTACATGCAAACAGAACTGGAGCTTTTGAAAGAGCAGATGAACCCACATTTTTTATTCAATTCATTAAGCAGCCTCTCAGGTGTCATCAGGGAAAACCCGGCCCTGGCACAAAAATATGTCCGTGATTTATCTACCGTTTTTCGCTATGCTTTAAACCGTTCCAAAAATAATCTTGTAACACTTAACGATGAAGTAACGATGTTAAAGGCATTCGCCCGGCTCGTAACCATGCGTCTGGAAAATGCATTTAAAATGGAAATTAATATTCCCGCTGAAGCGATGAATTATAAATTACCCCATTTAACTTTACAGCCTTTATTAGAAAACGCCGTAAAACACAATGCAGCAACTTTAACAAAGCCCTTAAATGTAAAGCTGTATATGGATAATGACTTGCTGGTTCTGGGCAATAACCTCAATGAAATTCCAACGCCCGAAAGCAGCAACGGTATGGGACTTGCAAACCTGAATGAACGTTTTAAGATTATGTTGAAAAAGGAAATCGAAATAAGTAAAAGCGGAAACGAGTTTCTGGTAAAAATCCCATTAGAACCATGAGCACCATTCGTACTGTTATTGTAGAAGACGAGTCCGTTACCGCCAGGAACTTAATCCATTTACTGGGAGAAATAGCGCATGATATTGATATTGTTTCAACATTAAGTACCGTTGAAGAAGCAACCACCTGGCTTGCTGGCAATGAAAGCATGTACGACTTAATTTTTATGGATATCAGGCTTGCAGATGGATTATCTTTTGATATTTTCAAACGAATCAATATCGATAAACCTGTAATTTTTGTAACCGCCTATAACGATTACGCCATCACGGCTTTTAAAAACAATGGTATCGATTACATCTTAAAACCTTTTGACGGGGAAGAAATTGATCGCGCTGTTAACAAATACAAAAGATGGATTGGCAGTGCTACACCACAGGTTTTGCCTGTATTTACAGATTTAGCCGCACAAATTGGCAACCTTTCAAAATCTCACAAAAAGTCTTTCCTTATTCATTACCGCGATAAACTGATACCGGTAGAAACGGCTAAAATTTCGTGGTTTTATACGGCTAATGAAATCGTTTATGCCAGAACCAACGACGACAGGCAATTTGTGATGGATTTCACTATGGAACAGCTGGAGCAGCAGCTTGACCCGGATACTTTTTTCCGGGCAAACCGCCAGTTTCTGATCAACCGCAGGGCCATAACCGAAGTTGAATTTTATTTCAACGGAAGATTGTTGGTTAAAGTAAAACCAATAGCCGAAACGCAAATGCTGATCAGCAAGGCCCGTGTACCTGAGTTTAAAAAATGGATGAATACTTAAATCGCTTCACCCTTTTGTTTTTCAGCTTCACCTGTTTTTAGTCCACATCCAGATTTATTTTTATTCAACTTTATCCTGTCCTAACAAGGCAGCATTTAGTTTAGATAAAAATGAAAAATCACATCGGTCCATATCGCATTTACATCCTGTTATTCCTTTTTATGTTCATTCTTGCCGAAATCATCTGGAACTGGAAGAAAGAAAAAGGCGCTTATGATGTTAAGGAAACTTTTTCCAACCTCGCTATTTTTGCAGGCTTTCAGTTTTCAAAATTCATATTTGCAGGTTATCAATTAACCATTCTGGGTTTCTTTGCAAAACTGACACCAATTAAACTGCTGCATAATGCCTGGGTTTTCGGTTTAACATTCATCGCCGCAGATTTTACTTATTATTGGTTCCATCGCCTATCACACCTCTGGAAACCGCTTTGGGCATTTCATTTGGTCCATCATTCGGCCATGCACATGAATTTAACGGCAGCTTATCGCCTTAACTGGTTTTCAGCAATTGTGAGTCCATTGTTTTTTATCCCGGCCGCATTATTTGGTTTGCCCACCGATTTTATTGTGATTTCTTATGTGCTAAACCTTACCTACCAATTTTTTCTACACACTGAAGCCGTTGGAAAATTGGGCCTGATTGAGCATGTAATGGATACACCATCATCGCACAGGGTTCACCATGGAAGCAACCCCATTTACATCGATAAAAACTTTGGTGGTGTTTTGATTATCTGGGATAAATTATTTGGCACTTATCAACCCGAAACAGAAAAAGTACGGTATGGCCTGACTACCGGTTTTTTAAGTTATAATCCCTTCCGCCTGGTGGCACAGGGCTTTATCAACTGGTTTAAGCCAGAAAGTTCAACCCAAGGTAATCACACTTTAACTCCACATCTTTCAGTTTCATCTGAAAAGCAGAAACATGCATTAAATTAATCCATCTGTTAATAAAAAACACATTATGAAAAAGTTCATTTTAATAATCAGTATTGCGTTTTCAAGTGTCTTACTTACAAACGCTCAAAGCAGAATAGTGGTAAGAACTCCTGCCAAAAGAATCATAGTACATACCCGCCGGGTGAATACTAAGCCTGTAGCAAGAATTGTTGTAGTAAAACCCGCACCAATTGTGGTGGTAAAACCTGCTTTAAGGAGGCGGGTAATTGTAGTTCATCACTAATCTTAAGCAATTTTCATATTTTTAAATCAGTAGAAATCAAATCATGAGAACCCCTAAAATCACAAGTTTATATGTTGCTTTATTGGTCTTATCAGTTTCCGGTTTAACCTCCGCATTTGCTCAAAATAAAGCAAATGATTTAAAGCATAAAACACCCGAAGAGCGGGCTAAATTTCAAACGGAAATGATGAGGACTAAACTCAACCTAAATGCCCAACAGCAAAGTAAAATTGAAGTAATAAACTTAAACTATGCTAAAAAGTTCGAGCCCATTATAAAAAGTAGCGATCGTAAAATAACACGCTTTAAACAAGCAATGTCTTTACAGAAGGCGAAGGATGAGGAGCTGAAAAAGGTGTTCACTACCGGCCAGTATCAGCAATACGAAAAGTTTAAAGAGACGTTAAAAAGCCACACTAAAAGATAAAATGTAATATGAAAAATTTACTCAGACTTTGCTTTTTACTATTGGTTTTATCAGGCTGCGCTAAAGGAGGCGATTCGCCGTCAACCGAACCTGTAGACGATGATTTAGATGGGCCAATTTCCCGGCCTGCATCCGGATATGGAGCTGATGGCAGTTACAAGGTTGCAGAGATTAATTTTGCAAACCCAACCTATTCCGGAACCAATGTAACCATTTTTTATCCTGCCGGGATTACCTCACCTAAAGGAACTATTTTCTATTCACACCCTTATGGCGGCGAAGATAAAAATTATGCAAAAGGCCTTTTCGAGTTCATTGCAAAAAAAGGTTTTGTGGTGGTTTTTGTTCCCTATCCAACAACCGGAGTGAGTATAGATGATAGATATAACACACTCTGGGCGGGATTTTTAAAAGCTGCAACGGATTATCCGAATCTTATTGATAAAACCCGCGTTGGCTTTATGGGGCATTCTTTTGGTGGAGGCGCTTCAATTGCCCTTGCCTATAAAGCTTTCACCGATTTTGGCTGGGGACAAAATGCCCGTTTTCTTTTCACCATGGCGCCCTGGTACAGCTATCAGATCACCAATGCACAACTTCAGAATTTCCCTGCCAATACAAAAATGATTGCCCAGGTTTATGATGAAGATACCATTAACGACCATCGTTTGGCGATAGATATCTTTAAAAATATCAGTATTTCTCCTGCCGAAAAAGATTTCATCTACATCAAATCAGCCACAATTGCCGGATATACTTACCACACAGAACACACCATGCCCAATACGCGAACCGCTTTCGATGCTTTAGACTATTATGGCATTTATCGCCTGCTCGATGCCATGATGGACTATAGTTTTAATGGAAATGCTGCTGCCAAAAATGTAGCTTTAGGAAATGGTTCAACAGAACAAATAACCATGCCTGGTTATAAAAATGAAGTTTTGCCGCCCTTAGAAGTAAGCGATAATCCGGTGCCTAAATATGCACAAAGCCGGTATGAATTTCAGTGCGGCAGTACAGTTAACCCCAGGATTGGAAATTGTAATTAAAAATATGAAGAAGTTATTTTTTATGGTTTCGATTTTATTGTATTACGGAAATCTAAATGCACAAAATTTTTCTAAAATCGATACCTGGCTACAGCACCACGCCGATGTAATGGGTGGAAGAGTTTACCTCTTACTCTACAAGGATGGAAAAATTGTATATAGCAAAGGCGTAAGTGAGCTTTCTGCAAAACAGAAAATGATGGGAAAAATCCTAGCCAAAAGACAAGGCAAAACCACCGACTTCAGTGATTATACAGCCACAACCAGACAGCAGATCGCCAGTTGTAGCAAATGGCTTAGTGCTGCCTTGGTAATGACTTTCGTTGATGAGGGCAAGCTAACACTTAGCGATACGGTTGGCAAATATCTTCCGGTTTTATCTAAATCGGGCAAAGGGAGTATTACCATTAGCGAATGTTTATCGCACATGACTGCCATAAAATCGCCTGATTTAAAAGAGAGTTTAAGCGAAATGCGACAAATCAATAGCATGGATGAGGCCATCCAAATGATTGCTGCCTTGCCAATGGAGGGCGAGCCCGGAAAGGTTTTCCGATACAGCAATACAGGATTGCAAATCGCCGGAGCGGTGATTGAAAAAATCAGTGGCAAAAGTTTCGAAACCTTGTTTGCCGAAAGAATTGCCAGGCCTTTAGATATGAAAAATACCGATTTTGGAAAAAGCAAAGTTGCATTGCCTGCAGGCGGAGCGAGCAGTACGCCAAACGATTACATGAATTTTCTTACTATGATTGTAAATAAGGGCATATTCAATGGCAAACGCATCCTATCAGAAAATAGCGTAAACCAAATGCAAATTAACCGTGTAACCGGTGAGGTTAACAAAGTGTACGCACCCAACGAGGCAGGTGATTTTGGCTATGGCTACGGGGAATGGATAATAGAAAATAGTAAGGCAAACAAACCTGGTAATGCTGTTAGCAGTCCGGGATTATTCGGTAGTTTTCCGTGGGTTGATAACCAAAAGAAAACCGCTGGTTTCCTGATGGCCTTTTACCTTAATAATAAAGGAAGACACGAATACTATCTTGAGTTGAAGAAGTTAGTTGATGAGGCCTTGAAGTGAAAGCAGTTTCAAAATGCGATTACTGACCACAAAATGCTCGTTTTAACGATACATTATGATCCATCTTTGCCAGGAAATTTAAACCTGGCAATAAAGAGACACAAGCTATAAGGATAGTCATTGTGTCTCTTTAAATGAGTTGAGTCAGTTATCTGTTTATGTTTTCTAAAGTGAAATAGAATGGTACAGACGATTTTCCAGAACCGCCACCAGTCATAACAATATCAGCGCTTGAAATGCCAAACAAATTAATTTCAGAGTTAACTTGAGAAATAATGGCAGAATTCATTACATCACCTTCTTCTATCTGCGAAACCACGCCTATATAGATTCTTGGTTGGAATTCAAAAACCGCCTTTTGTCCGGGGGCCAAACCTGTTTTTGCAGCAAGAAGTTTACCATCTCTGTAGCAATAGGCATTGATGGCGCCTAACATGAGTTGGTTTCTAACTTCAACCTCTGTAGAGCTTGTTGCAGGAATTGAAGACAATTGAAGAATATCTCCAGAATTGCTTTTTAACATGTCAAAAGCCTGGCCTTCATAAGCTGTCAATTGTGGGGTATAGTTCCCATAAGAGTCGCTTGCTGATACCTGGAAGTTTGATGAGTATACAAATGGGTGATTGTCTAATCTGCCGCAGTTTTTAATTACCTGCCATGCTATCGCGATCTCGCCAAAATCTTCTGCGACATTTTGTTGAAAAATTACGACAGTGCTGTTATTAGTGTCACCTGATCTGTTAATAAAATTTAATTTAATCTTTTCCATGTCTTAATGCTTTAAATAAGTAATTACCTACTCTATTCAGTTTTCGGCTATCCTGTTTTTTTTTCGAGCCTGAACATTAGATAACTCAAGACATATACTAACATGTACACACATGGGCTTTCTGAGGATCAAAAGCTTTTTTATTGGCTAATCCGTAGAACTCCTGCGGAACGCTACGCATAGTGGGGATTTCGGCCTTACAGCTATAGCTTAATCAAGGCTCAACAGTTGTGCATAGCATGATGGTGCTGCTATCAGTAAAAATAAAGTAAGTAGTTTCTGCATATCCTTAATTTAAAATATTCTTAATCAGTTTTCACCTCTATTTTATCTCTAATTTTTCTCAATAATTCGGTTTGCTCTTTTGCTTGTTTTAATATTTCTTTTTGGGTGTTGTAAACAGATTGAAGTGTAATAATATTTTGTTCTTGGTAAGCAACAATTTTATCGATTTTCCAATACCAAAGCACCAGCTGTCTAAGCACTAAAAAAATTAATAACATCACACCAATGCCGACTAATACACCGATTAGTGATCCAAAATTAAAACCATCATTTGCAACTTGTGCATTAGCGAACAATGGTAGAAGCGTTAAGAGCGTAAGTATTTTTTTCATATTATCGGTAACTATTAATGATGCAGTTTAAAGCCATTTTATTGTGTCAAGATCAAGATCTGAAAAATTGTATTGCCAATCATAATGATTGTTAGATTAATAATTTGAATAGAGGCTATTTACCATGCTGCCAGCAATATCCACTACCACTACCATTTCTTTTGCAACGACTTCCCTTTTTAGTGAGTGCCTTACATTGCCCAACATAATTAGCAGTCTGGCGAGGGCTCGTTTTACTGGAGCTGAAGGTTTTTATATTACTGGAAGATTTTGTAGAGCATACACCACAGCTCCCACCAGCACCACAATGTTTACACCGGCTGCAATTAGAACAGGCAGAACATGAACTATAGCCGTAACAAGTAGCAACAGGTTCTTTCGTTTTGGGATTTTCAGGCGAAAAGTTCAACAAGGTTAAACTCAACACAATTAAGATGAGCGTTTTCAATAGAGATGTTTGGTTTGATTTAAGTATTCTAATAAGCAGCTATTTCACCATAAAAACAATACTGATAAATGAGTATTTCATCCTTAAAAATATCGTCTAAGAGTCTGTTTAAATTTTTATAACAAATATAAATGGCCTTTGGCTCTCACACAGAGGGATAATTATTTCAGAAAGTCAATATAAAAGACAGATCTTTTTGGCAAAATGGTCGGCTACGCGAGATCGTCATTCCCAACTCGATTGGGAATCGTAATGCAAGCGCTTTAAGATTCCCGCCTGCGCGGGAATGACGACCGTACTAATGATTCTGTCTATGGTAGCGTAGTCGATTGCTTTATTAATGAGTTGAAATGGTCTTCGACTACGCTCAGACTGACATACGAAATAAATTTTATTTAATTTTAAACAGGCTCTAAGAATTATACAAAAAAAGACTGTCTCATCTAAACATTTAGTTCATATACGTACTAATATTGGGACTATAATATACTGAACTACCACTCGCAAAAACAAGGTTGTCGAATTAACAGAAAATAAGCTAACAATAAAGATGCTCAGCTAAACCCATAATAGAACCATTTATAGGCCCTAACTACAGGAGAAGATAGTATTCAAGATAGAGATAATGATTATAATGTTAAAGAAGAAGATAGAAAAGGAAATATTTGTAGCGAACTTATTGATATAATATATTATATATATATATTTGTATCGTCATTTCCCTCGGGAAAAGGACCTGGTTGGCCGCATTACCGTAATTGCGGCATTTTTTTTACCCCTGATTTTGATACCATCTTTCTCTTTCTTCAAAATATTCTTTATTCCGTTTATTGTCAATATGAAAACAACTGACAATGATATAGTTCGGCGTTATGCGTTGCATAATGACTAGAAAACTCTCCTCTTTATACCAATAGTACTCCCTAAGAGTACCGTCAGTTTCCGGAAATTCAAAGTATGCAATCTCTTCTTCCTCACAATTCTCCAATATGCATTTAATCCAATGTATCTTATTTGCCCGATGACGATCAAAGACCCGTTGCCTATGCATTTTCGTGCGTTTGTATTTTTCCTTTTATCGGATAGGCTGACCCATCAGACAGGATAAGCTTTACGGCTTTGTTCTGCTCGAAACGACCTTTTCCATTACGCGTAAACTGCAGGTACTCATTTTCCGAGATGTCAAAATAGGCATACATCTCTTTGGTATCAGAAATGGTGGTTAGCAGTGCGCCCTCATCAATCAGGCTCCCCGTTTTCAAAGGGATACGGTCTATGGTCCCATCGAAAGGAGATCGGATACGGGAATAGGAAAGTTTCTGGTTGGCATCATCGATCATTGCCTTAGCCGTTTTGATCTGCGCTTCAGCCTCCGAGAACCTGGCCTTTCCAAGCGAAAGTTCAGAAGGAGAGATCACTTTTTTATCTACAAGCGTTGTAATCCTTTCCAGTTCAACCTGGGCGATACTGGCTGCAGAGAGTGCGCTGGCCAGGTTTGCTTTGGCTTTATCGAGTGCAATAACATGTTCGCGGTCGTTCAGCTGAAAGAGCAACTGCCCTTTATGAACCTTTTCTCCCTCATCTACCAAAGCCTTTTCTATAAAGCCATGTATCCTGGATCTGATGTCCACATTCTTGTAGGCCTGAATATCGGCTACATAGTCGAAAGATAGTGAAGTATCCTGCCGGGCTAGCTTTAACACCGGTACCTCGGCAATCTCATTATCTTTTTTCTGGGCCGTTCCCCCTGTACATGCCTGCATTGCGGCAGCAAGGATCGGGATCGCCATCCATTTAATTTTCATTCGTGTGTTTTCCTTATTTCTTTTTCAAATGCAGTGGCTATAACCGAAGGTTAGCGCACAGCAACTTATCTGATATTTAATTTTTAATCCAACAAATTATATGTAATCCGAGCAAATGGAGTACATAGGCAGGAAAAATTAGAAATAAGTCAGTCTGTATAAGAAGGCGTGTTGCCCGCAAAAGAAATGTGGTGTTTCATAACCTGTTAGGTTTGAAACAGGAAGATGGTAGTGAATCTCCAGGTGCTTTTGAAAAGGCTGAACGTCACTGGCAACATCGTTGAGGTGCTGGAATTTTTTACGGAATTTTGGCTGCTTCTGATCTAGCGCGGCCAGCGAAGCTTGTTGCTGGTCCTCCCCTGAAATGGGGCTCACAATACTGGTAGACGTTGTCGAAATAGAGAAAATCCTTTGAACCAGATCCCTGGTTAGATGGGAAGGACGTAAAAAAAAGAAAGCCAGCAGAAGCAATAGCAGTAACGGAAAATGTTCCGGAACAGCAGAGCGGATTTTAAAAAAGGAATCTTCTCTTGTTCTAACCATTGAAGCACACTGATTTGGATGCAAAACTACAAATCACAGTACAAAATTCAGTTACATTACTGTAACAGATATGAAACTTAAAGCTTTTTTAACAAGAACTGCTTTAAAACAACACAAAGAAAAGCATCTTAGAAATTGACACGAAAATTCTGATAAACTTCCGAAATAAATGCTAGAAAAATATTTTTTTTTAAACTTTTTAGCTTTCTATTGGTCTATTTTATATGATTGACACACAGGAAACCTTTAATTTTACAACAATGCCCTTAGTCAGCGGCATCTTACTTCTGATTTTCGGCACCTTTATTTTCATCTTAGCAATCTGGCGAAGAAACGAACGGAGAAAACTAATTGGAATCAATGAGTTTACCTGCTCAGACAGGATGGTCAATACCAAGGGTACAGAAAAGATATTACGATTTTTGGCAGTAGTGCTTCTTTTATCCGGTTTTATACTCATCACCTTTGAAGCGCTCAGAATTGAAGACAAGGTAACGAATGAAGTTACCGTAAGCGAAAATAAAGGAATAGAATCAGACTCAGACTCAGGTGTCTGAAAACAGTTTTTCATTCCTCATTCGAAACGAATAGCTTAAACCTACTTATTGAGTCATGATTTAGTATAGATTTGGATTTTTCCTCGCAAAAAGCTATATTATCAATATTAACCGCTCCAGGTAACAGAATTTTTCATTAAAACTTTTCAAATTTGGCATTAAAAAAAGCAGGATTTTACAGGGGGCCACGCTTGCCCTTCAGAAAAAAAGAAGCGGAACATAAAATAAATGAGTTTATCACCTCCCCGGAGGTCCGCCTGACGGGAGAAAATGTTGAAACCAATATTTACCCGCTCACAGAAGCACTCAAAATGGCTAAAGAACTGGATTTAGATCTGGTTGAAATTTCACCAAACGCCAGCCCACCGGTTTGCCGCATCATCGACTACAGTAAATTTCTTTACGAACAGAAAAAAAAGCAAAAGGAGATTAAAAGTAAGGCCAAGCAGACCATTATCAAAGATATCCGTTTCGGTCCAAATACTGATGATCACGATTTTCAGTTTAAAGTTAAACATGCCGTTTCTTTCCTGGAAAGTGGAGAGAAAGTACGCGCCTTTGTCCACTTCAAGGGCCGCTCTATTGTATATAAAGACCAGGGTGAAATTCTGCTCTTGAAATTTGCACAAAGTCTGGAAGAGGTTGGCAAAGTGGAGTTATTGCCAAAACTCGAGGGCAAGAGGATGTTTCTGACCTTAGCACCAAAAGCAACGAGGAAATAAGGCCTAATTGCTTAAATGCATGATATAACAACATGCTCCCTGTTATCTGAATCTATTTTGAAGAACAGGGAGCTATATTATTGCCAGCCGTTTATGCGAGCCTGATCATTTTCTACCAGCTCCGGGAGTATCCCATATTTAGCATATTAATATAATAGTTTATCAACCAACAAAATAAAAGTCATGGCAAAAACCTTTCTTTAAAGCTCATTATTGGGCTTTTATTTACTTTTCAGAAAGTCCCCCTATGTAAATTAGAACATTTGAGTTTGTACAGATGGTGATTTGTTGCTAATTCTGGTACGCTTAACATACGTTCTGCTACTATTTTGAACCATCCAAATGATTTCCAGGTTGCTGATAAGGTGTATTCTTATCCGTGCAGCCATGGCAGAAAATACTTTGTTGCTGGCTGTTTTTGCTTTCGGCACCATTAACAGCAATTGGGCAATAAGGTACACCAGATTTGTGTTTTGATGCCGTTCTCTGTTTCCGAATAAAAACAATGGAGCTGGAAATTTTGCTTGGGCGGGCAGATTCAGGTATTTTTTGAAATTCTTATCATGGCTCTTAGCTTCACTAATTTTTACAAAAACGGGGCTTTACGAATTGGCATCAATAAGCATATGCACTTTTAGCCCATCCTTTTTCTTCCCTTCGTGCTTTGGATTGCAGCCAACTCCTGAAAAATTTATTGTCCCGATCGCGCAAACTATCTCCGAAGGTACTTTTGCAAGGAGAGCTTTACAGGCCCAGATGGTTGAGCTTGCCTGCAAAGGCCTGTAGCCCCGTCACTATTTCGCTACCCGAATCACATCTGGAGAGGATCCCGAACAGCATCAATATCAGTTGTATTCAAACTGGAAACGCCTTATAATAACGTTTACGCCATGTTCAATAGCCAGTTTGTCGAATTTCGACCTGGGAAGAAAACCTATCAGCTGTTTAAATACTGGCTGACCGACCAAATGCTTATCTTTATCCACCATATTTTGATTTGTGGTAAAACCAAGGTATGAAAAATGGGGCTTATTTGTTGTAGCCCCATTATATTATTGATCTTTGTTGGTTAATAGTGTAATTTTATACAAAAACAAAGAATAATTTTTTTTTCAAAAATATTCTTTGTAGTTTTATATAGCCAATCTGCTAATATATAAACTTACGCTCTCACAACAATGATCTATGAAATATTAGCAACTCTCAAGGATAAGCTCAATGAGTATATATGTTTAAAAATTGACGATCCGGATGACATAGTAGCGTTTCCTGATGGAGGTAAGTTAGACCCATCACAATTTCCGCTCAATAATATCACTCTTGTACTTATTAATATCGAAGAAGAAAAATCAGTCCGCTCGGCAGACCGGTTTAGCGGTGTAGTAAGGAACGGTTTGAGAACAGAAATCAATCCCAGTATCCCGGTCAATTTGCTCATCCTATTCGTTGTTAGGTTTACTGATTATCAACAGTCCATGAAGGTATTATCGCTTGTAATTAGATTTTTCCAGCGTAACCGGGTGTTCGATCATACTAATACTCCATCTTTAAGCCCCGAACTAAGCAAATTCACTGTAGAGTTGCAAGCCTTGCCTTTAGCAGAACAGAATGAGCTTTGGAATTCCTTACATTCGTCTTACCAACCATCGTTGCTTTACAAGGTAAGTATGCTGGTATTTAGCGATAAGGAATCTATACAAGTGATCCAGGATGTGAACAAGATAGACCTGAATATCTCGATATAGTTATGGAATTTACAAAGCACCTAAGTCTGGCTATTCAGCACGAGTATTTTGACTCCGGACCCGTCCCTGGGATATCTATTAGTCCCACTGAGCAATGCAAGAAACAATTAAAAAAATTCGGATTGCTGGTTAAAACAGATACCGGCGGATTAGGCATCTTTAAGGCCAATTCTCCTGATACAGGCGTTTACGCAACTATGCCTTCATCAGAAGTAGCTTTTGATTTCCTTTTTTTTATAGCCGATAATCAATTTTATCACTACACTGCTTTGAGCGCTAAAAAAAATGATGAAATCTACCTATTCAGTAATCAAAATGCCAACAAAAAAAATACGACCACGCTGGTAAGCAGTGTTGTGTCTGCAACTGAACTTGGCGATATAACAGACGGGCCTTTGCTGGGCATTATTAGATTGCGGTTAAACTTCAGGTTGCCGGCTAAGCTAAGGCTTATGTTTCCAGCCCCGTCGTTAAAATGGAATTACTATGTAATTACCGGCCCTTTACGTGCAAGCCTGGTAGTAGATGGTAAACTATCAGGTATTTTGTTCTCTAAAAAAGAAAACACCGAAAGCCAGTCCGATGCCATAGTTAAAGCCTTAACCAACAATTACCCGAAGGCAAAGGTCGCATCCTTCAAATCAGATAAGGTCATTGCACTTAGCAACCAAGGGCGAAAAAATATCCAGCTAAAGAACGAATTAACCAATTCGGTGATCATAAAACATTTACCTAATCCATCTCTTCATGATAATGGGATACAAATTATTAACCTGCTTGATTAAATAACATACCAGAACTAAACTATAAACAATGGCAAATTATTACACCCCAGGTGTATATGTTGAAGAAATCTCAACGCTCCCTACTTCTGTAGTAGAAGGCTCAACGGCCGTTCCGGCCTTTTTGGGTTACACTGAAAAAACCGAATACAATGGTACCGACCGCAAACTGGTACCTACCCGTATCAGCACGATGCTGGAGTTTCAGCAGTATTTTGGTGGCCCGCCGGCACCGGTAGTTACTGCAAAGGCAAAAGAAACCACGCAAATAGTTTTTGATGGGATTAGCGAGTATACAAGTTCTATTTATACACTTTATTATTCGCTGGATCTTTTCTTTAAAAACGGTGGAAATTATTGCTATATCGTTTCGCTTGGCGGGTATAGTTCTCCCGCTAAATTGGATAAAGAGGATTTTGAAAGTGGCTTAAAGGCGCTTGAAAAAGAGGACGAACCAACGCTGATCGTAATGCCGGATGCCTGTGGCCTTGACGCGGACACATATTACCCCATTTGCCAGGAAGCGCTTGCACAGTGCAAGCGATTAAAAAACCGGTTTTGTATACTGGATGTGCGCCCGGCGGATGCGGCTTCAGATAAATCTGCAGTAGAGATATTCAGGGAAAAAATCGTGTCAGAAAACCTTCAATATGGCGCGGCATACTATCCTTTTCTTAAAACTTCTATAAGTCCCACAATAGATGAGACCAAAATAACAATAACAGGCTTAAACGATGCCACAACTGAATCAACACTTAAGGATATTAAAACTAAAAATACCGGCTTGTATTCAGCTATTAAAAATGAATTGAATAACCCTAAATATAAAGTAGTCCTGCCAGCCTCGGCCGCTATAGCAGGGGTCTATGCATCTGTTGATCGCGATCGTGGTGTATGGAAAGCCCCGGCAAACGTAGGTCTTAACGCTGTGATAGAACCGGTAACTAAAATTACCGCTGCCGAGCAAGATAAACTGAATGTGGATGCAACGAGTGGCAAATCTATCAACGCTATACGTAGCTTTACGGGTAAAGGTATTATTGTTTGGGGCGCACGTACACTTGCAGGCAATGATAACGAGTGGCGTTATGTTTCTGTTCGCCGCCTGTTTAACCTAATCGAAGATTCGGCCAGCAAGGCTACTTTTTTTGCTGTATTTGAACCTAACGATGCCACCACATGGTTAAAAGTGCAAAGCATGATCGATAGCTATCTATACAGCCTTTGGCAACAAGGAGCATTGGCCGGGCCAACCGCCAAGGCGGCCTATTTTGTGAAAGTAGGATTGGGATCAACAATGACCACACAGGATATTTTGGAAGGCAGGATGATCATAGAAATAGGTGTGGCTGCCGTAAGGCCTGCTGAGTTTATTATACTCCGCTTTTCGCACAAGTTACAGGAAGCATAATTATTAAACTATAACACCTTCACACTATTAACATGGCTACTACAACAGAACAAATAAAAACAGATTATCCGCTGCCGGTATATAACTACAGGGTGGATATTGATGCCGACACGATATCATTCTCTGAGGTTTCGGGGTTGGAGATCGCATATGAAACAATCACTTATAAAGAAAGCCGCATCAACGCCGCAGGGTCAGGCCCAAACATTATGTATATGCCAGGGATGCCAAAACCTTTGAATATTACCCTTAAAAAAGGATATGTTAAAGGAAAAAGCAGGCAGGCACTTTACAATTGGATAAACGAAACAAAGCTTAACAGAACGGTAAAAAAAGATATCAAAGTACATTTGTGCGATGAAACAGGAAAGTCTGTAGTGCAATGGAAAGTGACAGATGCCTTCCCTATTAAGCTTACAGCGCCAAATTTTAGTGCAAGTACAGATGATGTGGCTATCGAATCGATGGAATTGATGGCAAGCAGCCTAACAATGGAAGAAAATTAATGGACCCGTTAACGATACACAACGCAGATCGCTTGGGCCGGACGGTTAATGAATATCCGCTTCCGGCTTATAACTATAAGGTTTCCATAGGCGGGCACGATGTGGCTTTTGCAGAGGTATCCGGCCTTAAAATGGAATATCAAACAGTAGTGTATAAGCATGGCATGAGTTATGCCACAGGAGCCCAAGTGCTGCGTGGACAGCCGATGATCAATACTATTACCCTAAAAAGGGGAATAGCGCATCGCCGGCATGAGTTGTTCAATTGGCTAACTCAAAATAATGCGCTGGATATTTTCATCGACCTTTGTAACGAAGAAGGCATGGCGCTTATCCGTTGGAGTATATACGGCGCTATGCCGGTGAAAATAGATACGCCAGGTTTTTCTGCCAGCAGTGATGAGGTAGCGATAGAGAGTATCGAATTGGTAGCATATAACCTAAAAATTGAATATATTCAGTAAACATGGGCATATTTTCTTCAAACCTCGCATTAAGTCACCGGTTTGGTGTGTATTTTCTTGAGACAGGTTTTGCACCTTCCGTATTAGATTTTCGCTTTCAGCGCGTTTCAGGCATGCAGGCCGAGATAGAGATGGAAACGATATATGAAGGTGGCCAAAACCTGTCCCAGCACCGTGTTCCGAAGCGTGTTAATTACAGTAATTTGGTCCTCCATCGCGGCATGGTTACAAGTTTATCGCCTTTGGGCCTTACTGTTAATATGGCGCTTTCGAGCTTTAGCTTCAATCCGTCTAATGTGTTGATCATACTTTTTAACGAGGCTGGTGAACACGTAATGCATAAGCTGTTTTTAAAAGCAGTTCCTATCAAATGGTCAATTTCTGATATGGATGCCGAGTCTGACAGGGTGATGATAGAAAGCATCGAACTATCATACACCAGCTTTACCTCATTGCCTCTTCCATTCGCGTTCGAACCACCTAAAATCCCGGTAATAGATATTATTTAATATGGCTGTAGAAATTAGAGAGCTGGTAATAAAAGCTACTGTAGTAAATACCGACGCCAATACAGCAGAAGGTGGAAGCAATGCTATAGATAAGGCGCAAATCATTCAGGAGTGTGTAAAAGAAGTCCTTAAGATCATTGCTAAAAATAAAAACAGGTAACGATGGGAATATTCGATAAGATTAAAAACAACTCGGTTGTTAAAAAGGTATACTGGAAGCTTGAGAAACTGACCATTTTCAGTTACCCAAGAATTAATTTTCATGACAGGGGTGAGCAAAAGATTGAGGTGATGTTTAACCCGGAATCATACTCGCTTACATATGAGAACGTTTACGGCGGGCATCAGGGGATCAACACCACAGGCCGCAATGCAAAATATACGTTAAGTAAACCTTCAACGTTATCGCTCAAGCTAATATTTGACGGAACGGGCGTTACAGAGTTTAGCCTACCTTTAAGTGGTACTTATTTTGATCCGGTATTTGAATTAAGAAGGCCCTGGTCTAAAAGCGAAACAGTATCGCAACGCATCAGAAAATTCATGGCCCTAACCTCGGAAATGGATGGAGAAGTGCACCAGCCGCGGTTTCTTAGGATTGAATGGGGTACATTGGTGTATAAATGCAGGCTGAAAAGTTATAAAATTACCTATACGCTTTTTGATAAGGGGGGAGACCCGCTAAGAGCAGAAGTAGATGCCCTTTTTTTTGGTGAGACCGATGAAGCAGAACGGATTAAACGGGAAAATAAAAGCTCGCCCGATCTAACCCATAAGCGGATCGTAAGATCGCATGATACCTTGCCCTTGCTTTGCCATGAAATTTATGGGTCGGGACATTATTACCTCGAAGTGGCAAAGGCAAATAAATTGGTCGATTTTAGAAACCTAGTGCCGGGCCAGGAACTTTATTTTCCGCCGATCGAGCAACAACTATGAGTAGTATAACTTATACCATAACCAGCGATAACAAGGCTATGCCCGCCGGGTATAATCTGTTAAGTATTTCGGTATCGAACGAAGTAAACCGCATATCGTATGCAGAAATGGTACTTATAGACGGTGATTACTCAAAACTGGAATACAGCATTAGCGACGGAGATTTTTTTGACCCGGGTAAAAAAATTAGCATTAGCATAAGGGAAGAAGGCCAATCTGAAAAAGAAAAAGTAATTTTTAAGGGATTGGTGATTACACAATCGCTTAGGTATGACCAGGGAAATAGTTTACTTACGGTAGAGATGAGCGATGAGGCCATCAGGATGACAACCATAAAGCAAAGCGATGTTTTTAAAAATATAAAAGATAGCGAGTTAATAGCAAAACTTATTTTTAATAGCCGAATAGGTAAGGGTAAAGTTGATGAAACTAAATTTAAGCATGAAAGTATTGTGCAGTACCATTGTACCAATTGGGATATGTTGCTAAGCAGGGCCGATGTAAACGGACTTTTGGTAACGGCAGTAAACGGAAGCATTTCGGCACGTGCTCCAAAACTGTCTACCCCTTCTGTAAAGACTTTTAAGTTAGGTGTGGATGTAATTTACGATCTTGATCTGAAACTTGATATTAGTAATCAATACGCTGGCATACAAACAAATACCTGGAACGATACAAACCATAGCGTGGTGGGTAAATCAGATATCCCGTCGTTCGATTTAACGCAGGGTACATTAAAGGCAGCGGGCATAAAAAAAATATCGGGAGACAAACCGGAGCAGCTATTAGCTTTAGTGCCGCTTAGCGCTGAAGAGGAAAATGCCTGGGGGGAAGCAAGGATGCTGAGAACAAGGCTCTCCATGTTAAAAGGGAGCTTTAAGGTAGATGGAATAACCAGCTTGAATTTAATGGACAACATCAACCTGGAAGGGATGGGGTTAAAATTCGCAGGGGTTACCATGATTACAGGCATACGACACGAAGTTACCGAGAACGGATGGTTCACCCATTTACAATTTGGGCTGGGGGCCGATTGGTTATCGGGTACCACACCACTTACTGCGTTACCGGCATCCGGCTTGTTACCGGGCATAAACGGCCTGCAAACGGCTATTGTAGAGGCTATTGAACTCGACGCTTCTGAACGGGCCCGGGTAAAAGTGCGGATGTTTGGTGTTGCCGGCGCAGACAAAGTTGTTTGGGCGCGTATGGCTACCTTGGATGCAGGCCATAAACGGGGTACATTTTTTTGGCCTGAAAAAGATGACGAGGTTGTGCTTGGGTTTATTAACGACGACCCCCGGTACCCGGTAATACTGGGTTCGCTTTACGGATCTAAAAATACGGCACCCGTTGAATGGGATGATACGAATGCCAGGAAAGGATTTTTGAGCAAAACAGGGCTAATGTTGCTATTTAATGATGACGCACAGCAGATAACTATTTCAGCTTCTGATAAAAGCTATATTATAATTAGCGAAGGCAGAAAAGCCATCGAAATAAACGATGTAAATGGCAATAATATAACGCTAAATAGTGACGGAGTTGTGATTAATGCTGCCGAAAACCTGGTTATTGAAGCCAAAGGCGATGTAAGCATCAAAGGGAAGACCGTAAAAATTGAAGGAAATAAAATAGAATTTAAATAATAATTATTATGAACGAAGTTAAATTAACGCTCAGTTTAAAGGAAATTAACCAGATTTTAGAAGCACTTGGAAATCAAAGCTATGTGTCTGTTTTTGAACTGGTTGCTAATATCCAGGAACAGGTACAAACACAAATGAAAAATACAGGACCGATAGAAACCGTCGCCTAACTATTAATGGCCCCATCAGTATATCATGGAGAATAAAAATGCATTTCTTGGCCAGGGTTGGAGTTTTCCACCCGAGTTTTTTGCTGGTGGTGCCGGTATAGAAATGGTTGCCGGCGAGGAAGATATTAAACAAAGCCTTGGTATATTACTTACCACTGCCATGAATGAAAGGGTAATGTTTCCCAATTATGGCTGCGACCTTTCACGCTACCAGTTTGCCGAGATTGGGCAGGGGCTTATCAATTCGCTCGCCGCAACTGTTTCAGATGCGATATTATTGAACGAACCACGGATAATAGTGGAGCAGGTTGATGTTACCCAGGATGATGATGAAATGGGGCTGTTACTTATCTCGGTCGAATACGTCATTATGTCTACCAATAACAGGTACAATATGGTTTATCCTTTTTACATTAACGAGGCATCTAAATGATCTGCCTTAAAACACCTTAACCTATGGCTGATCACCCCCTTATTGATGGCGACCATGTACAGTTCGAGCCAGTTTTTATGGCGGCCTTTGTAACGGTTGCCCCGGGTACTATAACAGGCTCGGGCAAAAGCGTGGCAGGTGGCAAAAAAATATGTGTTGAAGGAGACGAGGCCAGCGTAGTAGTAGCCGGATGTAATTATGTGGCACCACCATTTGATACACCCGGCACAGGTACCATTAAAATAGCGAAACTAGGCCCGGATCAGCTGTCTCTAATAACAACCGATTCGGCAAAAAAGATAATATTAAAAGGCCGCTATTTTATTGCAAAATTTCAGGTACAACAGCCGGCCGTAGATCCAAAGACATCAGCGCCTGATCCCCAGCCATCTTATCCCGGCAAAGGACATTTTATAACCACCAATTTTAAAATAACAATAGATTAACATGATCGGAGGGTTAAATCCAAGAAAACTTGTTTACCGCGATGGCACCAGCCAGTCGCAGCGCATTATTGCCGCACCCGATCCCAACAGTATCAACATAGAGGAGCGTACCCTACGCGATCTGCTTGAATTTGCCACCAGCTTTGCCAAATATCTTAACTTTTACAATGAAGAGAACAAAGCAACCGGTGATTGGAGTGGTTTTTTAAATGGCGGGGTATTAGACAGTATCGGTCAGCAAAAATGGCTTGCCGGGCTGATAAATTACGCAGAAGGCACCTATGATCTTTCGCTTTCGCACCAGGGAACTCCATTTTCAAGCCCCCACCTGGCTCTATTTGTTACATTTTTAAAACTGCTCGACAATATTAAACTACAGGTGAACGATTTTACGAAGAAACACCTGGATCTTTATTATGAAGAGCTTTTGGGTATGGATAAAAAAAAGCCCGTACCCGATGTTGCGAATATTATTGTTCAACTTACTGCCGATATGGAGAAACTGTTGGTGCCAAAAGGTACGCAGTTAATGGCAGGAAAAGACAGTGAAGGAAAAGATCTGATATATCAAACAGAAAAAGACACCATGATCAGCCAGGCGGCTGTCAAAAATATAAGATCGCTTTTTGTTGATAAAAAAGTGATTGGGCTTCGCGAAAAACGCCAAAATAATACCAACCGGCTACAGATTTTTAAAGAAATCATGAATATGGCTTTAGGATACGATACATTCGATCCGGAGCTTTCAGGTGATAACCTTACTGCTACTGCTTTAAAATATTTACTGTTAGATGCAGAACTTAACAAAATTGTCCGGTCTGCGGATCCGAAAAAAAAAGAAGAGCCAGACTGGGAATGTATATATCAAACGCTAGAAAAAGCTTACCGTCGCCTGATGATCAGGAACCGGCAACAAGCTACAGAAAGGCCACCAGATCTGCTCGGTTTGCTGCAAATAGCACTGGGAGATAACGATGGCCATCTACCGGACCTAAATAATAACCAGATTGATACAGAGACGCTGAATGATTTGTTTGATCAGGCAGAAGCAAAAGATAATACACCCCAAAAAGCGCTGGCCGTTGCGTATGTTACCGGCAAGTTAATGCTTTCGGTACCACAATTTACCGACATGGTAAAAAGTCTGAGCGCAAAAGAGATCACAGACCTAAGATGGAGAGAGATCTACGTGTTGCTGGAAACGGCAAGATCCAAAAGGAAAGACCTTGCTTTGGCTGTGCCGCAAGAAACGGAATGGAAAGATATTGTTGCTGTGGATGACGTAAAAGCCATACCGGGAGCAAGCGCACAAGTTCAGCATTTCAAAACCTTTGGTGTAACCAGCCCCCACCCAGGTAACGGTAACAATAAACCGGTATCGCTGGGTATGGCCATTGCATCGCCAAGGCTTTTAATGCGCGAAGGTGTAAGGAATATTGATGTGTATATCGCCTTCAATGCTACCGACAGGCTTAAAACCGTACAACTGGCAAATGCGATCAACCAGCGCGGTACGCTGCCCCCGCCCTTCCTTTTTTACATAAGCACTGGTAAGGGCTGGAAAAAACTAACCGAAAAGGCAATGTCTTTCGGTGATTTTTTACTACCTGAATCCGAAGGGGAACAACTGGGAATATCGATAAAGGACGGGATACTTAGTTCGGCAACAGAGATCTTTTTTGCATCGGGTATAGGGGAGCATATCATCATGCAGGATGGATCGGTATATAGGATAGATAAAGTTATCGACCCTAAGCGTGCCCGCGCTACTATGAAGGCCAAAATGCCGGGTCAGCCCTTTACCAGACGATACACCCGTACCGAACTATATCTCAATGTGATCCACGTACGGTTTGAGCTATCCGAGACCGACCCCGAGATATTGGCACCCGGACCGGACGACAATACCATCAAATTACAGCATGATGAGCCTGTACTGGCCTTTATGCTAAATAATCGCGACGAGCAAAGTACCCTGGCTAATGGCTTTAATAGCTGGTATCAAAAATTTCACGGGCTAACAATAGCCAACATCCGGCTGGATGTAGACGTAAACGATATCAAGTCACTGAGTATTCAAAACGAATATACTGAATACAATCCTAAAAAGCCTTTCATGCCATTTGGTGCCTATCCGCGTTCGGGCAACCGATTTTATTTTTCTCATCCCGAGATAGCGGGAAAGATGATTAATTCCCTTACGCTCAAATTCAACTGGATGGATGCCCCGGAAAGTTTTAAGAAATATTACAGCGCCTATTGGGATATAATTAAGAACGATATGGGCGGCTTGAACACACAGGTTACCGGCAACGAGTTTTTTTTGACCGACCTTACCATGATTGATCATGACCTGCCACTTGAGTCAAAGAAGATTACTTTATTTAATAAAACTAACGCGACTCTCGAAAACAAAATAACTACACCTGTAAATTGGCTCAAAGCCAGTGCAAGGGATCTGGATGCGAACCAGTTAAACAGCAGGGATGAGGTGATTAACTGGAAACGTTATTTTGTATTGGAACTAAAAAATGATTTCAAACAGTTGGCTTATCCCACACTGGTTACCAGGCAAGCACTTAACTATACCGAATATAAAGAACTGGTGTTAAACCCGCCCTACGTGCCCATATTAAAGCAACTAACCGCAGGCTATAAAACATCGGTGAATATCAATTTTGAACACTTAGATGATACAGGGAGCTTTTTTCATATCAGCCCCTTTGGCTATGCCAAACCGACAGAAAATACTTTTATGCCTCGTTTTGATGATCAGGGCGAACTGTACCTGGGGCTTACCGGTTTGGGCTACGGCCAAAATCTATCGCTCTTGTTCCAACTGACTGCCGGTAGCGGCGACCCCGACGTGCAACGACCTAATGTGCAATGGAGTTACCTTGATAATAACCAATGGATACATTTCCCCAGGCAGGCTATACTAAGCGATAGCACTAACGGGCTATTAAATACAGGTTTGCTGGAACTGGTTATTCCGGCTGGTTTAAGTAATAATAACACGCTAATGGCTGACAGTCTTTATTGGCTGCGTGCAACAGTTAACAATGGTACTGCCTCCATCCCTAATCTGGCAGACGTGATGGCACAGGGCCTTAGCGTCGTATTTATCAACAATAATAATGCTGCCGATCACCTGGCAGAACCATTGAAGCCAATGAGTATAACATCCGCCATGGATAGGCTTCCCGGTGTAAAAACGCTGGCACAACCCTTTGCATCTATGTATGGCAAGCCTGGCGAAACCGTTCCGTTATATTATTCGCGCGTGAGTGAACGGCTAAGGCACAAGAACCGTGCGCTTACGATGTGGGATTATGAACGCCTGGTGCTGGAGGAGTTTCCTGAAATATACAAAGTGAAGTGCTTGCCCGGTAATTTTTCGGGCACTATGCAAGACACCGGCGGTGTTGATGTGATCGTGATCCCGAGTATACAGGGACGGCAATTGTTCAATAGTTTTCAGCCTAAGCTACCGGCCGATGCCTTGTTGCGTATCAGCAACTACCTGGACGCACGCATTCCGCCATTTGTAACAGTAACTGTAAAAAACCCAACCTATGTTCAATTAAGGGTACGCACAGCTGTACGTATAAAATATGGATATCTGGAAGCTTACTGTCTTGAAAAGCTGGACGAGGAGCTTAAAAAATTCCTTGCTCCCTGGGCATATGATGAACAGGCAGAGATCGTTATCGGCGGAAGCATCTATCACAACGTGATCGTTAATTTTATAGCCGAAAAGCCTTATATCGACCATGTGAGCACTATTAAACTGCTGCAAAGCGTAGACGGGGTAACATTCCGCGACGTGTTGAATAAAGAAACTGAAGGAGATGTCTCCATTGTTGATCCTAATGTAATACTGGTATCTGCAGACTCACATGAGATCCGCGTACTTACCGATGAAGAATTTTTGGAAACATCTACAGAAGGAATAGGATACATGGCTGTTGATGTAGACCTTAAGATAAGTTAAAATATTATAAACCTTTAAACGCAATCATAATGGCAATAAAAAGCAGAGCTGAACTAAAGGCTCGTTTCCAAACAAACAAGATCCCGACGCAGGATGATTTTGCAAACGTAATTGAATCGGCTATTAACCTGGCCGATGATGGTGTACGGAAAAGTTTGGGCGATCCGCTGAGCGTAAAGGCCGGCGGCGCAACACAGGAATTACTGGCCTTTTATGAGAGCTTCGAATCCTGGCCAACACCCAACTGGAAAATTAACCGAAAACCAGGTGCCAACCCGGGATTTAATATTGCCACAGGCGACGGAACAAGCCGGCTATTTATTGATGAAAAGACCGGTGCTGTAAATATTGGCGGCATTAACGCTGTGAGATCTGCCGAGCCTGGCATGCTGCAAGTGGGCGATGATACAGTTACAAATAGCAACGGACAACTGGTGATTGCAAGACTAGTAGATACAAACCGCAACCGCGCATTTAAAATTGGTGTAACCGATGATTGCCATTTATGTATCTATGATTTGGGACACACAGGTAATCGGGCTCATGAAGAACGGCTTACCATTGAACATGGGGGTAGAATATCTGTAAAAAAAGGTTTAGAGGTTAACGGATTATTAGAAGTCAAGGGTGATACGACAATAAGCGGTAAACTGGATGTGAATGGCACCGTTAGTGTTAATAACGGCCTTAAAGTGAAAGGTGATACGGCAATAAGCGGCAAACTGGATGTGACTGGCACCGTTAGTGTTAATGACGGACTTAAAGTAAAAGGCGGGGTAATAAAGTGGGGTGATGGAGCCTTGGGAGGCGACACCAAAGATCCTGGCATTTATTCAACTATTGATGGCATGTACATGAAATTTGCCACTGTAAATGCACCAATCAAATTCTTCAACAATAAGGCCGGTGAACAGGCGGCATCTGGCCGACCAAATATGATCATCGGCAAAAACGGCACTGTTGGCTTAGGAACCGATAATCCTTTAACCATTAGCGGTTGTAATGTGCTGCAAATAGGCGATGATAGTATAGATGGATCTTCGGGACAATTGATCTTTGGCCGAAACCAGGGCGGCATTACCAGGTCAGTTAGAATGGGAGTTGACAATTATGGAAGTTTTAGTGTTGGCGATTTCGGTAACAAAGACTCGAATCCCAGGGTATATACGGAATACCTGAATATACATTGGGAAACTGGCTTAGTAACAGTAAAGAAATCACTAAAGGTAGATGGCAATGTATGCTTAGGTAAAGACGATAGTCGTGATGAAAATGCCAGACTTTCAGTAGGTGGAGTGGTCCATATTAGCGGGGTGGGCACAACAGATTTTATCAAGAAGCAAGGTTGTTATATTACCTGGAACAGAGAAGGATTCTCTGGGCAAACGCACTTTGTAAATCACGGAGGTCTTGGTGTCGGAGGGTTTAAGTTTGAAAATATGCCGGCAGGAACTACTACGCCCAAAGTTATGGCTTACATAAACCACGAGGGCAATCTTTATTTAAAAGGAGATTTTAAAGGCGCTGGATCCTTTAAGGAGTCTTCTGACGTGCGCATAAAAAGAAACATCCTGTCTGTTGATGGAGAGACAGACCTGGCCCTGCTTAACAGGCTTCGCATAAAAGATTATGATTACCTTGGTAAGGGAACGAGCGAGCGCAGGAAAGGGATAATAGCCCAGGAGGTTGAAGAATTTATTCCCGAAGCAATATCACAAGACACATCTTTTGTGGCCGATATATTTGCAGCACCCGTTAAAATTACAGCGATGGGCGATGAAATGCTGCTTATTATGGCCGAACCACATCGCCTTGTTAACGGAGATCTGGTTAGGCTGATTCTTCCGCATGGTGACACAGAATGTGCCGTGGCTGTTGTTGACGAAAAGAGCTTCCGGGTAACAGGTAATGCAAATGATTTTAAAGATGTGCTGGTATTTGGCAAACAAGTATCTGATTTTAGGCGTGTTAATTATAACCACCTGTTTACGCTGAACCTTAGCGCAACCCAGGAGCTTTCTAAAAAAATAGATGTGCTGTTAGCGTGGAAAGCATCGCTTGATAAGAAGATGGTAATGGTTGATTAATTTACGATAGTTTAAAACCAAATATGCAGCAACTACAAAGTCCGGTTACCATTAGCAATCAACCGCACCAGCATCCCGCACTCGATTTTAATGCCCTGCGAGAGCAAGGCATAGGCTACCTGCAACAATTGGCCGGCAAAACATGGACCGACCATAACATCCATGATCCGGGTATTACCATACTGGATCAGCTTTGTTACGCGCTTACCGATCTGAGTTACCGGATAAGTTTTGACACAAGTGACTTGCTTGCGCAGCCTGATAACGGCACCTACAAAAGCCTTTTTAGCCCTGCTACCATATTAAGCAGCGGTCCGGTAACGCTAAACGATTTCCGTAAAGTACTGCTGGATATAACCGGGGTAAAAAATGCCTGGATAGAAAAAGTAGAACGATCTTCCCCTGAAATTTATTTTGATCGCAAAGACAAAACACTATCGCTGAGAGACCGTGAAACCCTTGCCAAGGACGAAGACCTGCCCGATCGCGAACTGATAAATATACGCGGGCTTTACCGGGTATTTGTTACCAAAGCTGATCCGGAAGCGTCCAATGCTGACCTGCGGGCGCGCGTATGGCATCGGTTACAAAGCTGCCGTAACTTGTGCGAGGATTTTGAAGAATTAATCGTTTTAGAAGAAGAGCCTGTAACCATTACCGGAACGGTTGAGGTAGCAGATGCAGGCGATGCTAATGTATTGGCGGCGAATATTTTGTACCGGGTAGCCCGTTGGTTATCTCCATCTATCTCTTTTTATACACTGCAGGAAATGCAGGACAAAGGCATGCGGATAGATGAAATTATAGACGGGCCAACACTACAGCACGGGTTTATAGATGATGCAGAACTCGACAAGTTTAAACGTCTTAATAAACTGTTTGCATCAGATGTTATTCGTGAGGTAATGGCCGAACCCGGAGTTCGCGTAATTACCGATGTTTTGATGAATACCGATATTGAATTGCCAAATAACTGGGTACTGCTGCTTGATAATAGCCGTGCACCCACTCTTGATGCAGTTGGCAGCCTTAAAAATGGCCTGAAATTTAAAAAAAACGGCCAGTTACTCAAAATAAATCCTGAACTAGTATTTGCTTATTTTAACCAACTGCAAAAATCTGATACCGCAAGGTTTCCGGCGATGCATGAGTTGGATATTATCCCTGAAAAGCGGGAGCCAAGAGATATTGGCAACTATTTTTCTATCCAGCACCATTTTCCGCAGGTCTATGGTATAGGGAGCACCGGCTTGCCCGATTCGGTGCCCGAACATCGAAAAGCACAGGCCAAACAGTTAAAGGCCTATCTTCTGTTTTTTGAGCAACTGCTGGCAAATTATTTTGCGCAAGTTGGCAATATTAAAGATCTGTTCTCTTTTTATAACGATGAGGCCCGTACTTATTTTAGCCAATCGCTTATTGAAGTGGTTCCTGATATTGATGAACTGCTAAAAAACGACTACATCGAAAGCCTGGCTGCCATGACCGAAAACGAGGAATTGGCATTAGATCGAAAGAATCGTTTTTTGGATCACCATTTAACGAGGTTTAGCGAGAATTTAACAGATTATTCGCTTTGGTTGAATGATCGTGAAACATTAACCTCTATTGCCGGCGACCAAAACATCATTACACGCGAAAAGGAACGCCATAACGCTTATAAGGAAATGCTGGTTAAAACCAAGCTTAAATTCCTTCAGAATTATCCTGTACTTGGCGCCGAGCGAGGAAAAGGATTTGATCATACCACCGAGGGATGGGGAAACCAGAATATTTCAGGACTCGAAAAAAGGATTGCCGCAAAATTGGGTATAGAAAACTATACACGTAAACGTCTGGCGGATAAAAATGATGACGGCTTCCACATGGTGGAGCATATTTTATTGCGGCCCGGTAAAGCCGACCGTGCCGCTATTGATAGTTATACCGAAACCAGGTACTTCAGCAGTTTTATTAAGACTAATGATGGCATGATGATCTGCGGTTGCGACGCTCATGGCTTGCAAAATGGGGATATTATACTTTTGAACGATAATGGAGTAAAAACACCCTACGAAGTTTCGATGGTGTTTGAACATAACTTTCGTATCAAGGCCGACTTTGATGTTAATATCAATATAAAGCGCATTAAAAACAACGAATCACCACTTAGTTGGGTCCGAAGGGATTTTGATTCCACCATTTTTGTGTTCCAGGACAAATCAATGGTGAAAGATCCCTATTCTTTCCAGTTGACATTTGTATTCCCTAATGATAACGAACGTTTCACCGGTAATTTTCGTGAATTTATTGAAACCACTATCCGCGAAGAAACGCCGGCTCATCTTACCGTATACATCCAATGGATGAATCGTGCTGAACTCAAACGCTTTGAAGATGCCTACTGGCTGTTTCTTAACAGATTAGCTGCACAAAAAAACCAGATATGAAGAACGAAGACCACCTTTTGAGGGCTGCACGCAATACTTTACTTGATATGTTGCTGGAGTCTCGCGGCACCACATATCCGCTGGCCGACCTTCCCACAAGCACGCCCATTGAAATGGTTTATTTTAATAGGCCGGGTACCGTTATAGTAAGCCATCCCCAGCCTGATGTTACCTACCAGGTGTTTGAAGGCGATACTCCTTACAGCGAGGTATATAAAAATGATTCAAGGCGAGCTATTTCGCTTGATACTATCCCGCTAACCGG
Source organism: Pedobacter alluvionis (assembly GCF_003664035.1). Taxonomy (GTDB): domain Bacteria; phylum Bacteroidota; class Bacteroidia; order Sphingobacteriales; family Sphingobacteriaceae; genus Pedobacter; species Pedobacter alluvionis. The sequence continues at coordinate 58,807 of NZ_RCCK01000010.1, read as the reverse complement.
CGAATCTCATGCTTTTAAAGTAGTTGCCACTAAACGTTATAGTCGCAGGGCGCCTTTAACCAAAGTGCTGTACAAGGTAGTTAATATTAAAGTTGGCGTAAATACGGGCCTGGAGGTAATTGCCTCAAAAACGCTGCTTAATTTTAACGAGAAGACTGCCTTAACCATAAAAGAACCGCAAGCAGGAGCCGAATATTATATATGCCTTAAAAGGGACCATAATGTCCCGCTTAGCGCAAAAGTATTGTATGAGAAGGGAGACCTGTCTATTGAAACAACGGATGGTTTAAAAGAGGATACTGTATTATCGGTAGCGGTACATGATCCTAATACCGGATCATCGGGGACACTTGATATGCAGATCACGATACAAGTAAAACCTAATCTTGACTTGCCGGCTTTATGGCTCGCAAAAGATAGTAACAACGCTAGGCCCGCTATTGATCATCTCGGACGGGCTTTTATCAGGTTATCAAACACACAAAGCTCGGTAACTTATCAGTTATTTCTTGTAGATATGGATGGGGTCGGGCCTCCCGAAACGGAGACCCTGATGGGTAACAAATATAAGGGTACCGATGGTGATCTTGACCTGCCTGTAACCGGCATACTTACCGAAGATGTGGTGATCGGCGTTATTGCCCGAAAAACAGGAAGCTTGCCTAATGGTACGTATTTAAAGAAAAGCGTAATCATACCGGTAAAACCTGATCCTAAAATTAAGTTAACAGTGCTTACCAGTGAAGATCCGGAAGATAAGAACATCTCCATACAGTTAAACGGTGCACAACGCGGTATTATTTACCAGTTGTATCAGCAAGAAGGAAATAAGCCCGTTGGCGAGCCTGTTTTTTATCATCGTAACCTGGGGATAGGGAATACACGGATAGGCGGTGATTTTATTGCCGATCATTACAACGTGGATGCAGGTATGGACAATTGGGTAAGCAGCGAGTTTGTAATAGATACAATGGATATTGAGGATAAAAAAATACTGATATTATCGGCAGGGCTGGTTGAGGATACCACCGCTTTTTATGTGTCAGCTAAAAAATCCACCACCGGATTTACTGAGTTTTTGCCACCTGTAACCGTTACCATAGCCTAAAATGCAGCGCCAACAGCATATCATCATGAAACAGGTGATAGATCTTGCTATCAATGAGCAGTTGGACGCACGTGCCGTACAGGAGCGGGTTTCACGCTTATTTCAGCAGCGAATCATACCCTTGATAGAGAAATATTTAGATCGGATGGATTTGCCGGGCAGCACCACGCAGATCCCTTTACTTGAGATTGACCTCGGCGTGCTCACTATTGATACACTTGAAGAACTTTTTGAAGATCGTTTTGAGCAGGAAATAGCCACCTTTATAAAAAAAACATCAAGTAGCGGTATAAGTGCCTTTGATATTGAAGGTGCAACGGTAACAACTAAAAACCAAACTGACAGCGTGCTGGTGGCTTGTTTTCTGGAGACTGGAACATTCCCTTGGTGGGTGAAAGATGGTACGCCTGCGCTTTTTATACAGGCGCTTCGCAACGTTATTAGAGAGGAGAAATACGAACCCATTCGTTTATTGCGTGTTTTGTTTGCAGAACCTGCCGCTATTAAGCGATCGGTTTATAATGCCGGCGATCAATTGCTGCGGGAGATAGCAGCAATAGCCACGTCTAACGATCCGGCAGTTAGGGATGCTAACGCTGAGGTTGCGCAGCAGCGTATTTACCAAGCGTATAAAAGCGCTTTAACTTCAACTGCCTTCCGCCAAATATGGTGGATCGATCTGTTAACCTTAACGCTGCTCACACCCTGGTCAAAAGGCAAAGAAACTCCTCGTTTGATCAGGTTATTGCTTGATTCCAAAAGCGGGTTTGAAGCGTATGCAGGCAAAACTGCAGGTAGACAAGAGTTACTTTCTTACTACCAGGAACAATTATGGATATTAAATAAGCTATTACAGGTGTTTGCCCCTGCCACTTTTAAAGAAGGAATATCCCTAAACAGGATTTATGAATTGCAGCAGCATTTTAATAATATCAGGGATCTGTTTGGTATTGAAAAAGCTAGCCATACAGATGAAAGATCATCTGATGGATTGTCTAGTGCCAGGAAAACAGGCAACGAAGAAGCCCCTAAAAATAATGCTGACAGCGCCAATCAACTAGCCGTACAGGATAAAACCCCACTAAAAAAAACCGATCTGGATAAATGGCTTACTAACAGCACTTTTAGCGAAATCGAAAAATTATACATTAAAAACGCCGGCCTGGTGTTGCTCTGGCCATTCCTGCCTCGTTTTTTTAATGCCCTGGCACTTACGGATAATGATGGATTTATAGATGCAGCTGCAGCAGTAAAAGCTTGTTTTTTACTGCAATACCTTGCCTACGGAAACAATATGGACGTATTTGAACCATCGTTCTTATTGAATAAATTGTTGACGGGGATAGATATTTTTGAACCGATAAACATACATGTAGTGCTTACGCAGGATGAAAAAGACGCTGCCGATCATATGCTACGGGCAGCGATCAATAATGTCCCTTTATGGAAAACCCTCTCAGAAGATGGTTTGCGGCAGGCATACCTACAGCGCGAAGGTATCCTTAGTGCACGGGATGGACAGTGGTTATTACAAGCAAAAAGGGAAACTTATGACGTTATTTTGGATAAACTTCCCTGGACGGTAGCTGTGATAAAGTTTCCCTGGATGGAAAAATTAATTTTTGTAGAATGGCTCTCAATCTAAACTTCATTATCGGAAAAAATGCCTCATTTTTAACCTATGAGATGGGAGTGGCTTGCGCGAATGATAGACATCTGGCTTAAAACCTATTTTGGCAGAACCGAGAAAAATATTACCAGAGTGTTTGAAAAAGACATTAAAGAAATACTACTTTCTTATATTGAGGCCAGGATAAAAAAAGAACTGTATAAATAGAAGATAATCTTTTAAATAGGAATAAAATTATCAAAAACATAATAAGTTAAACCAGTAAAGGCTTTTATTCCAGAGGTATGCTACAACCTTACATGATTAAACCAAAGCTAATAGGCTACAACACCAACAAAACGCAGAATAAAGCTGGCACGTCCAGACCCTAGTAATTCTATGCCCCAGCGTAATTTGTAGATATGGGCTGTAATAAACTCGTAGGCCCTCTCCTTTTCATCCCAATAGGTTACTTTTCTCAAACACAGTAATTTTCTATTTTTCTTCCTTGTACTGTTAATGAATGTGTTCCTCTTTGAGCGCACCCGATTGTTTTTCGGGCAGCATTTGCGAAAAGGTTCCTTCCAAAACCTCATAAACTGCATTTTTCTTCAAGCCTGCATACAAAATTGATGTTGTTTTGTGTGAATTTGGCGAACTGCAGGTAATGATTATAAACTCTGTCAAAAACAATCATACTGTGGGCGGACAGACTCAGGTATTTTGTGAAATTCCCTTTTTTCGTATTCCCAGACCGTTCCAACCAGCTCTCCCTCAATATAGACCTGGTTACACTTTTCTTTTGGGACATCTATGCAAATGTGTTCCCCCCGATTTTAAATTCATGGTTGAATTCCAGATCTTTCATATTTTCCTTTCTTATCTGACTAATAAAAAGATTTGCCGGGCGGATTTCGCTCCGCCCGACAAATTATTAAAGCGCCTGACCGCTTTTGATCTCATCATTAGCGGGCGAGACGATCTCTGCTCCTGCTTTGATTGCACCGAAAATTTCGGTCATATCTGTTCCCTTCATCCCTTCCTTGATGTCAACGAGTTTAGCTTTACCGTTTTCAACTTCCACTACATATTTTCGTTCTGTAGACCGGACTATAGCGGAATTAGGCACAAGAAGCGAAGTGGCACCGGATTTAAGCGGGATTTCAACCTCGGCATACATACCGGCCTTTAAACGGTTGTCTTTATTGGCCACGTCAACCTCCACAATTTCCTGGCGCATACTGCCCAATGAATTTGCAGAACGGCTAATCTTTGCCTGGTGCTCTTCTCCCGGCAGCGCATTGAAGCGGAACTTGACCATCTGGCTTAGGTCCACCTTGTCTACATAATCTTCTGGTATAGACACTTCAAGCCTCATCTGGGTCAGGTCCTGCAATACCAGCATAGGGAGATCAGAAGATTTCCCTGCTGATACCAAAGCCCCTGGTGAAACATTTCGGTCAACAATGACCCCGTTAAAAGGCGCGTAGACTTTTAAGTAGTCCTGCATGGTACGTACTGAGGAAACATTTGACCTTTCGGCCTCAGCTATGGCCTTATCTCCTCTCATCCTGGAAAGTGCATTATCAAGCTCGAGGGGAGATACTGAACCTTCTTCCTTTGCGGCTTCTTTTAGCCGCCTGTATTTCTCGCTGCTCGCCGATGCGGTCTCACGTGCCTGCAGGTAACGGGAATTTGCCGATTGTAGTTGTGATTCGAGCTCCGGAGCCTCAAGTGTCATTAGCAGCTGACCTTTGGTAACTTTCGACCCTAAGTCGACCAGTATCGCTTTCACAAAGCCGTTGGCCTTTGGAAAAATGTTTACCTGATTGAAAGGCTTGAGCACCCCGGGGATACGGGTAAAACTCGAAAGTGCCTGTTCTTCGACTTTTGCGGTTTCATATTTTGCTTCCTTGCCGTTTTTTTCCGGACTGATGTCCACAGGCTTCTTATTTCCGCCACAGGCGGCGAGAGAACTAATAATTATTATAATGGGAATGAATCTGGTTTTCATGTTGTTTATCTTTTTAAATTCTTGTTTTTCCAGGCATTAGGTTGGGTTCTTTCAGACTACTTTTTTTCTGTACCCAGGCGAAGACCTGCGGAAGGATGAAGAGCGCGGCCAGGGTTGAAAAGAAGAGTCCCCCGATAACGGCCCTGCCGAGCGGTGCGGTCTGTTCACCGGATTCGCCCATCCCTGACGCCATCGGAATCATCCCTGCTATCATTGCAAAGCTGGTCATCAGGATCGGCCTTAAACGGATCCCGGCACTCACTATAGCAGCGCGGGTTGAATCCTTATACTCCAGTCTGAGTTTTTCGGCGTTGGTGACGATTAGTATCGCATTGGCAACCGAAACACCGGTAGACATGATCATCCCCATATAACTCTGAAGATTAAGTGTTGAACCTGTCAGCAATAACGCAGTCAGTGAGCCTAAGATTACTGCCGGAACAGTCGAAAGCACAGTCAGCGAAAGCTTGAAAGATTGGTAATTAGCTGCAAGCAACAGGAAAATGACCAATATTGCAAAAGCAAGTCCGCCTTGGAGTGAAGAGAGCGTTTCGGTCAACAGGCTTGACATTCCTTTCACTTCCGCAGTCAACCCCTTAGGCGGAGTACCTACAGACTTTAGCGCCTTTTCCACATCAGCCGCTGCCGTTCCAAGGTCCTTTTTATAAATATTCGCGCTCACAGTCAAAAAGCGCCTCGGACCTGAACGGTCGTATTCTCCCGGAACATAACTGGTATTAAATGTTGCAATATCACCAAGTACGGGACTGCTTTGCCCTTTAACTAAAGGAATTTCCTTGAGTTCGTCCATCGTGTTCATCACATATTCGGGAACCTGTACCTGTACCTGATAGGTATAGGCCGTTTTTTCATCCAGCCACTGGTTCTTCTCGGTAAAGCGGCTTGATGAGGTACTTGCGGTAACAGACCTGGCAATATCCACTACGTTCAGCCCAAACTGAGCCGCCTTAAGCCGATCAAGGGTAATGGAAACCACCGGAATGTGCAGGGGTTGAACAATCTGAATATCACGGAGATAATCTATTTTTTTAAGTTTTGCTAAAACCCTATTAGAGTAAGATTCGATCTGGCCCATATCTTTTCCCGCTACCCTAATCTCAATCGGTGTTGCGGCACCCTGGCTCATAATCTTTTCGGTCATGTCAATCGGCTCAAAGGTGATTCGCAGATCTGGAAGTTTATACGCTATGTTCTTTCTCAGCGCATCTTTCAGCTCATCCATATTTACTTTGTAATCTTCATCCAGGTTTACCTGCAGCACGGCCTCATGGGTACCGGTATTGAAGATATACAGGTTACTCGTTCCGTAACTGCTGGGGATCAGCCCCACGTAGCCCGAACTGATTGCGACATGGTTATCGACCGTTTGGTTGATGATGGAAAGGACTTGCCTGAACTTCTCTTCGGTGCGCTCTAACCTGGTGCCATCAGGCGCTTTGATCCGGATCTGAAATTGTCCGTTATTGAGCTTTGGCATCATGTCCTTTCCAATAAAAACAAAGCCTAGCCCGGCAAGAACAACAACGGAGACCAAATAAATTCCAACAATCCCTTTTTTCATCGGCATCCACCTCTCGATGATTGCCATAAACCGCACTTTCACCCTTTCAAAGAAATCATTTTTTTCCGGTTCATCCTTTTCATTTTGCAGATGTTTTTCTACCTGCTCTCCTTCCCTTTCGTCCAGCGCCTCTCCTGCATGGGCATGTATCTTGCCATGGTCATAGTGCTGATAACGTTCCTCTTTGATCATCCAGTTGGATAAAATCGGGACCAATGTTTGGGCTACGATGAAGGAGACAATCATGGTAAAACCAATGGACAGGGATAGAGGCAAAAACATCGCCTTCGGTATCCCGTTCATCATAAAGGATGGTGCAAAAACGGCTAGTATACACAGCAGGATGAGCAGCAGCGGGAATGCTATTTCTTCACAGGCATCATAAATGGCCTCGCGTTTGGGCTTACCCATTTCCAGGTGCTGGTGGATATTTTCTATCGTCACCGTTGCCTGATCGACCAGGATTCCGATTGCAAGCGCCAGGCCGCTCAAGGTCATGATATTTATAGTTTGACCAAACATGCCCAATAAAAGCACGCCAACTAAAATCGATACCGGAATGGTAATAACCACGATAAGGCTGCTTCGCAAATCACGCAGGAATAATAATACCATGAGACCTGTTAACAGAGCACCCAGGCCACCTTCAGTGATCAAACTTTTTACCGAATTGATAACGGCCACCGACTGGTCAAATTCATAGGAGATGTGGACATCGTCCGGCAAGAGGCTCTGCATTTCCGGGATTTTGGCCTTTAAGGATTTCACCACCGACCAGGTCGATGCGTCTGCGGTTTTAACTACCGGAATATAAACCGACCGTTTGCCATTGATCAGCGCATAATCTACCGTAACATCCGCTGCATCGGCAACTCTAGCCACATCCCTTACCAATATCGAAACGCCGTTTTTTGTGGCTATGGGGATGTTATTGAATTCATCGACCGTTTTTACCAGGGAGTTCATAGAAGTTACCATCATAGTATTGTCCAGTCGAAGGTTTCCCGAAGGCGACATGACATTGAATTTTGATAGGGCGCCTACCACCTCGTCCGGAGTCAGGTTATAGCTCCTTAGCTTGCTGGGATCTACACTTATTGTTATGGATCGGGAATTGGCACCGAATGGCGGTGGCGCTGAAAGTCCGGCAACGGACGAAAACATGGGTCTGATTCGCGTTGCGGCCATGTCATAGATTTCTTTCAGGCTCCTGGATTTGGCCGAGAGTACAAGCTGGCCCACAGGCAGTGAAGAGGCATCAAAGCGTACCACCTGCGGGGGCAAAGCGCCTGGCGGGAAGAACTTCATGGCCCGGTTTACCTGCAAGGCAACCTGGGCAGATGCCTCAGCCATGTTGGTACTCTCGTAAAAACTCAGCTTTAGCATGGTAAGTCCCTGGATGTTCTTAGCGGTAATATTCTTAACGCCATTTACGTAAAGGAATTGATCCTGCAGACGGGTAGAGAAAAACCCCTCCATTTGCTGGGGGGACATCCCACCATAGGATTCGATAACATATATAGTTGGAGAATTAAGCTGGGGAAAAATATCTATTGGGATCTTCAGCGCACTGAGCACTGCAAAGAGCAGTAAACTCGCGGTGATCACCACTGTTGTAACCGGCTTTTTCAGGGCCGAGGTAACCATTGACATATCTTTATTATTTTAATGCGTTTAACAGGGAATCTACTTGATTGGTGGCAATAGCCTTTTGAAAAAGCGCCCGTACGTACAGGTACTTTGCGTTAACAAAATCAGTTTCTGCGCGGTAGAGGATGGTCAGGGCTGCATTGAGCTCAATGATATCGGTCAGCCCGTTTTTGTAAAGGGAGAGCTTTTGGCGGTACCCTGCGGCGGCGGCCTTTAACTGGTTTGGTATTTCATCAAGTCTCTTATGCGCAGTACTGATTTCCAGGCCCGCCTGAAGGGCGGCATTTGATAACGTTAGCCGCTCCTGCTCCAGTTCCTTTAAGTAAAAGTTACTGCTGGCCTTTTGGGTCCTGAGCTTCAGCTGGCGCCTGCGCAGATCAAACAGGTTATAGCTGATCCCTACACCCACCAGGTAGTTTTCGCGTTGCCATTCCAAGCCGTTCGAGAGACTGTTGAAATTGTCATTGGCATCAATGCTTGATCCCCTTGACCAGGCCGCAGCCTGCAGGCTTACCTTTGGGTTATAGGCTTTTCTGACCAAATTTTCCTTCTCAACGCTGCTGAGGTAATTGCTTTTGTAAAAATCAAGCAGTGGATGGCTTGAACTGTCGGTCAGGTTTACCGATAGGTTTACCTCAAGCGATTTTAGCCGGTCGAGGATTGTACTATCGGCAACAATACGTTCCGGATTCAGCCCGCTGATTGCTGCAATGTCCAGCTGAACCTGTTTATAGGTATTGTCCATTTCGATGTAGTTCAGCCTTGATTTGGAGAGTTCGGCACCAGCGATACTGGTATCCACGCCCGGGCGTACACCGCTTCTGGCCAGGGAAAGAATCGATCGGTTGATCTGCTCATTACGACTAATATTTTGCTGCTGAATAGATAGCATATCCTGGAGCTTCAGAAGGCTCAGGTAATCATCAATAGCAATGGCCCTGGTTTGATACCGCCGCTGGGCAAACCTGGAACGCTCAGTGACAAGTTCTGATTTGGCTACCGCATTCTGGGCCTTGTAGGCACCAAAATTATACACCTCCCAATCAAGGGAAACAATACCCAGATTAGTAAGTGCGGCCTTGGTATTGCTTTCGGTCCTAACGCCCCTGGAATTGGAGGGAACGATACCAAAAGCCATATAAGGCCCTGCCACGTTATTGTTTGAGCCCATATCTGCCTGATAGTTAAGCTTCAGGTTTGGAAGGGCATTCGCCGCAGTCTCTTTTAACCGGGAGGCAAGGATGTCTACCGCCGCCGAGTCAGCGGCCAGGGAGGGAGAAAAAGCGGTCACGTGATCTATCACATCGACGATTCCGATGGGTTTTGGGGAGGTTTGGGCATGGCTTTCCAGCCCCAAATATAAAAGTGGGAACAAACAGAAAATCTGTTTAATACGGATCATGTCTTTAAATTAAAATTTAAGGAAAAAGATTTAACGGACGTAGAGGACAGGAACACGGTGACTAACCGGCCGTCTTCACTTCATCATACGAAGTGACCTGTCAACAAAGAAAACGGAGATAAATCTCAGATCCGAAAGACCTGGTTGGAAATATAAATTGGGACTGATCCGGCAATCCTGTATCTGATCTCAAGAAAATACCTGTTAAGGCTTGTAGCTAAAAGCGAAAGCCCCAAAAACAAAATAATCCCGATGATAACCGCTTCCAGAACGGGAAGCACGGTTTTCTTCCGCTCATCAAAGACACACTTAAATTGTCGGGTAATTTTTGAATCCTTTGCAAGCGGAGAAAAGCTGCCATTGTGATGGGCGGCTGATTTTATTCCCCGGGCGGACTCCAAAAGGGATAGGTTGGATAAAAAAAAGATGTTACCCAAAGAGATAACCAGGTACAGCAAAACAACTCCGATTATAGAGCAATTTGGCACCTGCTTAATTTTCAAATCCTTCAAATTTAACAACCTAAATATATTAGCGCTAAAATCCGTATTAATCTAAAAAGACGAGAGAATAAACGGCAACAAAACTGTTACAAACATCAACAAATATTAGGCTACTGTGGGTAGACTGATAGGATGTTAAACAATTTACCACAAAGTTTACCATTATGTCAAAAATACAAAGCTTATCTATCCTGAATAGATCAACTATTCTATCTACCCTAATGGTCGATTATACATATTAGGTATCTGGCTTAAGTTTGGAAATTGCAGATGTAACAACAAATGCATTTTCATCAATTAAACATTCGGGATTGATACAACAGATGGCCCCAGGTTTAATTATCGAAAATTACTGACTTTAATTACGGAATTAATTTAGCCATTCAACGGGCGCCCTACAGCCATTTAGTAAAGATAATTTCCAAATTTACTATTTATTATTTCTATAGTCTTTCTTTTTCCTGTACTGGCCATCAACCTTATTCCTTAATATCTTCTCAAAATTCAAAACTGCCTCACAATGCTCATAAAAGTTATCACCTATTGAAGCATGACTCTACAGCAATTCACCGAACGATATGTGCTTTTTTTGAATTCGGTTTCTCCAGGCGAGCCGACCACTAGTGCCCATACTTACTTTTCAGAAGGTTAAAACTACTTAAATGAGCCGAGTGCCACTTTCCAGCGAAATACAGTGACTATTATAGACCGAAAAAAGATGGCCATACCAATGCGTATGCATTACGGAGTAACTAACGAACGCACAAAATGATACGTATACCCGTCTGCCATGGGATTATAGTATTGAATTGCTGCTTAAAACTGATACTACAATGCCTACAAAATCATGAAAGTATTTGGTGCAAATAGGAGCTGCATCTGCAAATACTCAAAATCGATTTCAATTTTTACAATTCCTTATGTCTTGTTTTTTGAACGAACAAAAAAGATAAATAAGACAATAAGGTAAGGAACGCAAAATAGCACGCCTGGCCAAGGCTGATCCCACATTGCCAATAATAAAAACAATACAAATATGCACGGTAGCAGAAAAAAACTTAGCGCCTTATATAGGATGTTAGTTCTAATATGTTCCAGAAGATTCAGTAAAATGGTGAAGCTTCCAAGAAAAAAACAGAGATTAATACCAATAGCGATACTGTAGGGTAGGTTTTTAAAATCTGAATCTGCTTTACCAATCAAACCGGTGGATTGCAGAACAAACACACCACCCAAGCTAAAAACTGAGGCTATGAGAAAACAGAAAATAATTATCTTAAAGTATTTCAAAATTTGACGATTAATTTTAATTCGATATCGAGCCAGCGGAAACTTATTTAAATGCCAACACAAATAGATATTTTGAATTGGATGGCAAATAATGTTTTCAGGCAAATGTTAAAGCAAAGGTAGAAGTTTCCGCTTTAAAAATTGCCCGAAAGTTGTAACTGTAGATGCCTCTATGGTGCAAGGTGTGGCATAGACTCCTTTCTCACTGAGATCTTTTGCCTGTTGTATAAAATTTTCAGTGAAATAACCTGCCTTAAAGCCAATACGCTAGCATCAAACTTGTCAAAAGCGACTTCCATTTCACCGCAACAGCTTACAGTTCCTAGATCACCGCTTCCATATTACTAATGTCTGCAACTACTGAAGATCCCCCCACTAATGTTCAAATCATCTAATCGGATCAAGTAAAAAAGTTGGGGATTAATTTCAGCTGAGACACACAGCGCTAATGATAGTCGAAAGGAGAATTCGATGCAGATGCAATGATAATTTCTTTTCGGAAGCATGGCCTTTAGGCCCCGTAAGATATCCCCTGTTAAATATTCTCGCATTACTGCCCGCAAGAATATAATTAAGAAACATATAAGTTGTGTACCTGAATTTTTATCGTCAAAATCGTATCTTCGGTATATTTTTGATAGGAAAATAGTATGCCTGTGTAGAAGCAAACGGTTATTCATAGTAGAAACAAAAAAATGTCTGAAAATTATCCTGTACCATATAATGAAACCGAAAGGCTTTTAAAATTGTCCGATCTCGATATTGATTACGGAAGTCTGTCTGAAAGCTTCAAAGACCTTACCCATCTAGCCGCTAAAGTAGCTGGCACAGAAATTTCATTGATTAACCTCATCGATGCTTATACACAGTGGACGGTAGCCAGGCACGGCCTTGATTTACATCAGATGACCCGGGAAGAATCGGTATGCCAATACACGATTACGCAGGCCGATCAGTTCGAAGTACCCGATCTTTCGGCAGATGACCGGTTCAATAAAAACTTTTATGTTGGAGAACCGTTGTCGCTTCGCTATTATTTTGGGGTACCGCTTAAGGATAATGATGGGTTAAACATCGGTGCGCTTTGTGTGTTGGATACCAAACTGAAAATGTTGAGCCCGGAGAAGATTGAGCTACTGAAGATCATTGCTGTAGAGATCATGAACAGGATAAAAACCTATCAGACCATGGAGTCGCTGCAAAACAAATTAAAAGATGCCGGTGAATCAAACAAAAAAGTTGCTCATGACATTCGCGGACCAATCGCAGGTATAATAGGTTTATCTGAAATTATTACTGAGCAAGGAAAAAATGCCAATTTAGATCAGGTAATTGAGTTTATCAAATTGATCCATAACGGAAGTAAATCACTTTTGGATCTTGCCGACGAAATACTTTCTGATCATAATGAAGTGAAAGCTCCAGGCATCAATGAGTTTGACCTCAGTAGCTTTCGCGCCAAACTTCTGGAGCTTTACGGACCACAGGCAGCCTACAAAAAAATCAATCTTAAAATCACTATTAACCCGGATAAAAAAAATATTATATTTTCGAAAAACAAGCTACTGCAGATTAATGGAAACCTGATTTCAAATGCGGTGAAATTTACCCCAGCCGGTGGTACAATAACTGTAGAACTTGACTTATTGGTGAAGCAGGAAGCAAATATTTTACAAATCTTAGTTGCAGACAGCGGAGTCGGAATAAGCGAAGACGAAATTGTAGAAATTCTAACGGGAGGCATGGGTACAAAACAAGGAACCGGAGGTGAAAAAGGTTATGGATTTGGCTTATCATTAGTAAAACACTTAATCGATAAAATGCATGGTGAAATGTTTATCACCTCTGAAAAAGGCAAGGGAACAATCTTTCGCATTGAACTTCCCCAAAGCAATTTGTAATTTTTGTCTGCTAAAATCTAGTTTTGCTATCATGAAGTCTAAATTCTATTTATTACTATTCTCAGGTCTACTATTCTCAACTTTCTTGCAAGCGCAGGATGGCAGTTCAGACGAGCTGTTTACCCAAGCCAGGGCAGCAGCCTTCAAATCAAAAGACTATACTAAAGCCATAGCACTCAGCAAAAAGGCCTTAGCCAAAAGTCCGGACTATGCTGATATCAGGATTTTTTTAGGCAGGGTTTACACCTGGAGCAAGCAGCCTGATAGTGCCAGGCAAGCTTTTGCCATGGTTTTAGCAAAACAACCCGACAATAAAGACGCGCATCTTGCTAATGCTACCCTCGAATTTTGGGAAGACAATAATGAAAAGGCCCTGCTCAACGTGAATAAAGGTCTTACTTTCCATCCTGCTGACGATGAGCTTCTGCTGTTAAAAGCTAAAATACTGAACAGCTTAAAAAAATGGACCGAAGCGAATGCAACTATTGAAGAGGTACTAAAACGATCGCCTAACCTTACTGAGGCACGTACACTTGCAGCAAGAGTAAGGGAAAATTCTTCCAAAAACAAAATAGGACTCAATTACGACTTTGTATACTTCGATAAACAATTCGATGATCCCTGGCACATTGTGAGTATAGACTATAGCAGGCAAACCAAATTGGGCTCGGTTACCGGAAGAGTAAACTATGCGAATCGTTTTAACCGCAACGGCCTTCAGTTCGAGGTAGATGCATATCCTCGTATATCAGATACCTTTCAGGCTTACATCAGTGGCGGTTACTCTAACGACATAGGGGTATTTCCTCATTACCGTGCAGGCTTTTCATTGTATGCAAACCTACCGGCAAGCTTTGAAGCTGAAGCTGGATTTCGCTATTTAACGTTTGGCGAATCAACCTGGAGTTATACTGCATCTATAGGGAAATACTATAAAAACTTTTGGTTTAATTTCAGGACTTTTTTAACCCCTTCCAACGATCAGGTCTCTCAGTCTTTCGCCTTAACCACCCGATATTATTTCGGTGGTGCTGATGATTATTTTAGCCTTCGGCTGGGCACTGGTTTATCACCAGATGACCCCCAAAATAATATTTTAATCGGAAACACAGCTTACAAGCTTCGTTCAAATAATATTACGCTTGGTTACCGGAAAGCGTTTAAATCGCTTAATATCTTCATCGTTAACCTCGGGTTGGAGAACCAGGAATACAGACTTAACACCAAAGGTAACCAACTTGATCTGGGGATTGGCTACATAAGACGTTTCTAATGACAAAAAAGATAAAGAAACCATGGATTGCCCTTGCTGTTGTTGCCGGCATTCCGTTAACAATGTGGCTCTGCTGGTATTTAAAGCCCAAAACTAAAATGGTTGCTGCAATAATCGATAAAACAGTTTTAACACCAGCCGGCCAGGAACATATCTCTTTCTTATGGGTGCTAAATCATCAGAAACTAACGAAAACAGCAAGCAAGTTTTATAAAATAGATCATGATTATTTTGGTTTCTTCCCTTTGGAGAAAGAAAAATTCCGTCTGAAAGGACTGGAGCGGTTTAATAATGATCAATTACAGCAATTAAGTGAGGACATCAACCTGGTTTATTTTACTGATACCTATGGGATTTATCGAAACGAATGGTATACCCAAAAGAATAATAATGAACGTTCGGGGATGGTTTATGGCGGGATGAGCAGCCAGGATATTGAGTTACTAAAGCAGATGAAGCAAAAAAGAAAACTCATTATTACAGAATTTAATAGCATTGGAAGTCCAACAAGCAAAGAAACCAGAAAGCAGTTCGAGAATATGTTCGCAATGCATTGGACCGGCTGGACAGGCCGTTATTTTGAAAACCTTGATACAGCAAAAAATAAAGAACTTCCAAAGTGGCTCATTAATAATTACAAACGGGCAAACAACAACAACTGGCCATTTAAAAAATCGGGCATTGCTTTGGTTAGCGATCAGGATAGGGTCATCATTCTGGAGGATGGCCGCGACTTAAAAAACCCAATGCCGCATATTATCAGTGGTGAATACGGACAAAAAGTACTGGGGTTGCCTGAAGAGATTAAATATGCATTCTGGTTTGACGTCATTCAGCCGGACAAAGCAATCAATACCCAGGTTGCCAGCTTCCGAATGGATGTTAACTCAAGAGGGCAGGCGCTGTTGAAAGCAAATGGCCTTACCGCTGTTTTTCCTGCAGTATTAATGCACAAAAATACCGATTATCGCTTCTATTACTTCTCCGGAGATTTCTGCGACAATCCAGTAAGCTTGTCTTCCTCTTATTTCGGAGGAATTGGTGCCTTCAAATGGTTATTCTACGACAGCAGTAACCCGATGGAACGATCCAGCTTCTTTTGGAATTTTTATCGCCCAATGATGACCACTATCCTTGATCAGGAACGCGGGTACAACAACAAATAGCTATTTCTTTACCGGGCTGTATTTCTGAATGATAGATGGTGGCAGCACGCTGGTCTTTGAACCCAAACCCGCATTTTTTCGCTTGAAATTTTCGAATGCATTTTTTATGCGTTCGTAATTCACGTCATCTCTTACTAACTCCTCTTGCATATTTTCACCTATTTGATAAAGCGATGTGCCATTGAGGTGATATGAATCCTGGATAAAATCAATCGTCTCGGTTTTGGTTTGTATAAGCGGGTAACTGTGAACATTCCTGAATGAGCGGGCAGTATCAAGCCCCGACCCGATCCAGCTTGCAGTGCCCGGTAAGTCTATACCATAGCCTGACTGAAGATACGCAAGCAAGCTTGGGGTTACATCAAAATGTGTAGATATGGATGCGAACTGTGCACTACGCTTTAACAGTGGCGAATAAATAATCAAAGGCACATGATAGCGGTCTATCTTGTTACTCATTGGGATTTCAGGCATACGATGATCTCCCGTAATTACAAAAATGGTATTGCTGTAGTCCTCCCGTTTCTTATAATTGTTAAAAAAGCTCTTCAAAGCATCATCCGTATATAAAATAGTACCGTATTGGTGTTTGTAATTACGATAATTATCTTTCTTAGTTTCGTCGAATCCCAAATCAACCATGCGCTGTTCAAACCTCAAATTGTATTTTTCCTGTTCATTAATCAGGAAAGGATTGTGTGTTGATACTGTTAAAATTACGTTCAACTCCGCAGATTTATCGGCTTTTGAAGGTCTGTTTGCCAGATAATATTGAAATAGTTCCTGATCTCCATATCCCCATGAAAATCCATTTTCTGCCGGCAGTTTAGAGTAACCTGCCGGAAAGGACTTAATGTCTCTGATTTCATCAACATGGTTCTTTTGAAGAAACAGACTCATATTATCAAAGGTTGCGTCACCTCCGTAATAGAATGAAGTTTTATATCCATTAAACTTCAGTAAACTGAATAAAGATAGATGATCTGGCATTTGCCGCCCAAGATCAAGAAAACCATTTTTACCGAAAGGTAAAGATCCCATTAAAGATGGGAGGACTGCAAACGTGCGACCACCAGCACTTAAAAAATTTTTCCAGTAAAGACTTTTATTGGCTAATGAATCGATAAAGGGAGTGAAATTTCCCAGATAGGCACCTTCGTTGGTAAACGCCCGGCCCAGGCCCTCAACGACAATGATTACAACATTCGGTTTACTTTTCGCTTTGTTGAAAAATGGTGTTAACACATCAGGATCATTCGCTTTCCTGTAAAAGGGGTATTCCGATCCACCCAGATAACTGAAAGTACTGTGTGCAATACTACCATTACCATAATCCCCAATATAGGCATCGGCATAAATATCCACATCCTCATCCCCGGGATAAAAATGAAGATAAGAACTTTTAAAAAAGTAATCGGCCTTGTTTAGCGCGAGGTTATTGATGAAAAGGTCTTCAAAGTTTTTTTTGAAAAGATGTTCCTCACCATTGGTCATCAGATAAAAAACGGACAGTGCAGGCAAAGACCAGGCCAACCATAACGGAGCCTTGATACGCTTGGGCAATCGCTTAAGTGTAACTACCAGAAGCACAATCATCCCTAAAAAACTTAAAATTAAAGGAAGTTTTATCGTACCGGAAGCGCCAACTGTTTGCCTGATATCAGCAAAAGAATAGCCATAAAAATCGGCTCCCAAAGGCACCAGGGCCGTAGAGAAATACTGGCAGAGAAGCAATTGAATGAAGATGATAATGGCAACAAATACTTTAAAGCTAATTGTCGCCAGTTTGGGACGAACAAAAAATAGCGGCACAAATACAATCAGTTCAAAGATTAACCATTTAAGCCAGAAGCTTAGATCTACCAACCATGACCATAACATAAAGCTAAATAGCTTAGCCGGGAATTGATGAATTAATCCATTAACCAGAACTTCCAGCGCTCTGATCACAATTAAAGCAATAAGCCAAACGAGGGCAATTTGCAGGAAAACGATGGTTGCTGATTTAAAACGCCTGATCATTGTTGAACTTTTTCTTTTGTAAATCCCTGCCTGGTCATTTCTCCCCAGGAATTCTTTTTCCGCAATAGGTCTATATTACCCTTTACAGCAGACCATACTATAAATGGATGGAAAATCAACGGCTCCAGAAAAGCGGTAAGAATTAATGCCATCAGGTTTTTATTCGTTTTGTATTGGTTGTAAGTGAGCACCTCCATTAATATTGCAAAAACTGAATACAAAAATCCGAAACTGAATATGAAAAGCAATAAGCTGAAAAAAAATGACCACTGAATCACCCCCAGGCAGGCAAAAACAATAAAGGCGATAATTCCGAAAAACTCCACTAATGGGGCCAAAAATTCAAAGAAAAACCAATATGGATAGCTAATCATACCTAAAAAGCCATATTTCGGATTTAAAAACATGACTTTATGCAACTTCAGAGTCTCTATGGTACCGCGGGTCCAGCGATTTCGCTGTCGCCCCAATATTTTAAAGGTCGATGGTGCCTCTGTCCAGCATAGCGGATCGGGGATAAAGCTCACTTTGTGTGCAATCCCTTTTTCTTGCATATATCGTCTCATCCTTACCACCAATTCCATATCCTCACCTACTGTTTTATGATTATATCCTCCGCACTTGATCACGATTTCTTTATCAAATGCGCCAAAAGCGCCAGATATGAGCAGCAAACCATTTAAGCGGCCCCAGGCCATCCTACCCAGCAAAAAGGCCCGGATATATTCAAGCGTCTGTACACGGGGCAGAAACTGTCTGGGAAGCTGAACTTTGAGCAAACGCCCACTTTCAACAATACAACTATTGGCAATACGAACTACCCCACCCGTTGCAATAACCCGTTTTTTCGTGTTTTCTAAAAAAGGTTTTGCCAATTTGAGAATAGCATCCTGCTCTAAAATACAATCAACATCGATGCAAACAATATAGCTGTTGCTCGAAACGTTTATACCAACGTTTAAGGCGTCTGCCTTTCCACCGTTTTGCTTATCAACAACGATTAGCTTTTTATAAACTTCCTTTCTGCTTCTGTAAACACCATTTACTTCTTTGGTTTCAATCTGGCTGTTGACAAAAAAATCAGCTTTATAAAGATCATAAACCTCAATCAGCTTTGATAATGAATCGTCTTTACTTCCATCATTAATAATAATTACTTCAAGGTTAGTGTAATTAATGGATAACAAAGAACGAACATTCTCAATAATGTTTGCCCCCTCATTATAGGCTGGTGCTAGTATACTGACACTTGGAGCCTGCGTAGAGCCGGCAAGCAACCCATAATCTGTATAACTATTTTTACGCAGGTAATTACGAATTTCGCCAATCGAAAGCGTAGCGAAAAAAAAGTAGCAGGATAAAAGTAACACAGAATAGGTTAACAACCCATAAGTAAAAAAATCTATTAAAAACGATTGCCAGCTCACCATTTCATTTCGTTTTTTAGTTGAGGAATCATATCTGTTAGCGGGTAAGTTTTCGATCGGGGATCACTCATCAGGCATTCCAGGCCAGTAGCACTTCCATTTACAATGGCGCGTGCAACCGCAAATTTCATTTGGGCCTTCCCGGCATCCAGGTAACTAAACAGTGCAGAAACATTTTGCACATCTCCAATCACAGCTATTGCATCCATGATAGCAATTTGATTTTCATAAGTTTCTCCATCGAACCTGGCCAACAGTACTTCGGAAGTGTTTTCTACGTATATATCGGTTAGTGTTGAGATTGCCTGCTTACGTACATTAGGCTCGCTGTGATCAAGGCAACTCACAATATTTTCATAAAGCTCGTAACGACGATAATTTCGGGCTAGTTTAAGTGCAAAAATAATAACACTCGAATTCCCAGAGCTTAGCCATTTGTCAATCCCGGTCAACTCCGCCTGGGGTACTGTCGATAATTCTTTTAAAAGCTTAATCTGCTGCCAATCGGTGATCTGGTAGGAGGTGACATCAAGAAAACGAAGCCCCTCGACCCCAAGAAGGTTCAATATGGCAATTTGTGCCTCAATACGAACCAGGGCATTTTTACGATTGGTATAACGGTATATTCTGGGAAGATGCTCTTTGAGGCCCATCGTTCCAAGCTGCTGAATGGCATAAGCCTTCAGATGCCATTTATGGCTTCTAAGTAATCGGAGTGCTTTTTTATCCAAACCAAGCTGAATGTATAAATGACGGAGATTGTCTCCATACTGCCCCGATACATTACGTTTTGCTGCGATAATTTTTTTTATAAACCGATTATAGAATCTCCTGTTTTTTAAGTTAGCCTGGAACCGTTGGGTTACTGGAATTAAGGCCGGGTGCCCGGTATTGCCTTCATGAAAAAATATAGCTTTACGAAGTAACATATCTATCATTCTATCCCACTTCCCATATTCTCTTCTCCAGATTTTTCTAATAAATAAATAAAAAGAAAGAAATATGATCAGGCAGATCGCCAGAGCAAAGAAAAACAATAGAAGTACTCTAAGATAAATCATCTCTGATTAATAACTGCAAACCGCTTTATCCGCACAGAAAGTTCACTAGGGCTAAAGGGCTTTGTTAAATAGTCGTCCGCACCTAAACGAAAAGCTTCAAGTACCATATCCTCGTGTCCCATTCCAGAAAGGATTATTATTGGGGTCTGACGATTTTCTTTAACTGCTGCTACGATTTCCAGTCCCGAAAGATAAGGCATCATTACATCAGAAATAATCAGTTCAGGCTCATAATCACCTACTTTCTGTAATGCATCTCTTCCGTCACGCGCCAGAATAACCTCATGTCCGTCTTTTTTTAAACGAAATTCAATTGTCCTAAGCATTAACTCATCGTCTTCTGCAACTAATACCCTCATATTAAAATCATTAAATTACTCTTGCTAAGTTAATACATTTAGATGTATAATTTAAACAGCTACAAACGCAATAAGTAATCGTTATCAAAGAAATATACCGTGTCCAAACACTGAATAAATAGCACCGGATTGGCACTTAAAGGCAGAAAGTGCGTAGAAACCACTTTCCATGCAGGGCGGCGAAGGTCTATAATTTCAGAGAATGAAACCCAGGGACTTTTAGCGTACAACTACAGGTTTTAAGCTACAACTAAAAAGCATGAATATTGATGAATATTGTGGATGAAAATTTACAGTTATCTACCTGTTTGTTGATCATCTTACCTATAACAGACATTCATCATGGCGTGCCATTCTGAGAAAGCAATTGTATTTTTAAGTAAAGCTATAGTACCCTAAAAGAATAATTCAGATTAAAATGATTATTTTATTTAAAATCACCTAACGCTCCCGAAAATCACCAGGTGTACACTTATATTTATCGCGAAAGCTTTTAGTAAAATTGGCCATGATGGTGGCTTGACCTACTTAGCTAAGTAATGTCTTATCCAATGGTGCTCTGCAATAAAATATCCGGAGGGTGTTCGTTTGTTTTTTTTCATAGCCCAAAAAGCTCATCAAATGATGGGCTTTTTGGGTAATATCTATCTATAATTAGTTTGACTGTAATAATAGCGCCAATAATTTGTGTAAATTCCTTATAGTAAATATTTTAATCGTTAAAGTTTAAATGCTACTCCCACGTTAAGCAATCCCAGGCTCTGGTAGCCGAGTTCTGTAAAAAGAGCTGTATGGTTAGAAAGGTAATACTTACCGCCCGCAAACAAACCAAAGCCAATGCCGCTGCCTGTAGCACCATTAAAACCCTCGCTGTCACTTACACTGGCAATAACATAGCCCAGACTCGCCCCGCCATACACATCAAATTTAGGTGCAAGCTCAAGCAATTCGTTAAAATGGTAGGAACCTCTGGCGCCAATATAAAACGCATTCTGTTTAAAGCTATAGTTTGCGCCTGCCGTATTTAAATCATATTTCGAACTGGCATAAGCCAATTGTCCACCCACGCTAATTTCGTCGGTAATACCTTTTTCGAAAGAAACACTGGGATTTACCGGCAGAGATGCAGCGTAACCTGAACCAAAAAACGGACTGCCAATACCGATACCAACATTCAGCAATTGATCGCCTTTTCCGTAGGCCCTAATCGAAGTCGTATTTTTTACAGAAACCTTGCGTTCCCGTTCAACTTTAGTTTTGGGCAATACTTTGCCTTTTGATGCAGACTGGGCCATTGCAACAACGCCGGCAGCCATAAAGACAGCCAGCACAAATAATTGTTTTTTCATGTAGATAAGATTAAACTTGATTAAAGAATGAAATTCTTCTTTTGGACAGCCTCATAAAGCCTCCTAAAAGGTTAGGCAAAGATAAAATCCTTGCAGACAGCAATCTATACCGGTTTTTAGGTATTTTTGAAGCATTTGGAATTAAATTACTCCGTAATACCGCCCATTTTCAGACATTTTTACAGGGGCTGAAGACAATTTTAGACTGATGCAGAAGATTCGCAGTTTCAGATCAATTAACCGATTTTTAATTAATAATAAAATTAATCGTTACTGATTAAAAACTCATTGAAAGATGGGCTTTTATGTTAATGTCTATCTATAATCAATTTGACTTTAGTCTTAGCGTCTCGCTAAGACTAAATGGGCTATATCGCTGTCACTTTATTAGGTAAAAGGTGTCTAACCCTCCCTTTTAAGCAGTTAGTTTGACTTGTTTTCCTGTTTTTACAGCCTCGTAGATGGCATCAATAATTTTAAGATCTTTCAAACCTTCCACACCGTTTACAGGAACTACCGGCTTTTTATCTTCAAGGTTTAGCCTGGGGTAAGAAGAAAATGAATTGCTTGCAGAATGTTTCAAGGAAGGCATCAAGATTAGCCAACTCGCCAAACTGCATTCCCGTACTTATGGAGCAATCAAAGCCAGGCTAATCAAATTTGGACTACTCCAAAAATAATAAAGCCCAACATTGCTGCCGGGCTTTGACCATGTTGTATATTAAGGTCGTAGCGAGACGCTAAGACCAGAAAAGATGTCCGTCCCTATCATAGATCATTTAGATCGGGCTGGCCAATATCCAATGCCCGCGCCTTAAAACATAAGGCTTTGATTTTCAATAAATTTGTTTATATTTGGAATAATTAAAATAAAATATAATGCAACAAGGAACAGTAAAATTTTTCAATGAGACAAAAGGTTTTGGATTTATCGTACCAGCTAATGGCGATGCAGAGCTTTTTGTACATGTATCTGGCTTAATAGACAACATTCGCGAGAATGATTCTGTAAGCTATGATGTAGAAGAGGGCAGAAAAGGCCTGAACGCAATCAACGTTAAGATAGGATAAGATAATAACCTTCATACATTGTTAAGAACATCCGTCCAAAAGACGGATGTTTTTTTATTTTAAAACCCTGAATTAATTTTGCATTTAATGCTGCCATTAATCCAGTATCACTTTTAGCTGATCGGCAAACTAAAACAAAAACTAGAGCCTTTACCAATTTCACTTTCTACCCAGATCTTTCCTTTGTGTAACTTTATGATCTCGGCAGACAGATAGAGACCAAGACCAAATCCAGAAATTTTCCTGGTCTGTATATCATCTGCACGGTAGTACCTTTCAAAGAGTTTCTCCTGATCCGCTTCTTTGATACCAATACCCTGATCTTTTACGGTTACAATCAATATAGTTTCAGAAACTGTTAAAGAAATTTTAATATCTGTTCCAGAGGGAGCATATTTTGCAGCATTACTGATCAGGTTGTTTATGACCTGTCCGATCTTATCCCTGTCTGCAGTTATAGAGCAGTCTTGATGAGATGTAAACTTAATTTTGTGCTTAAGCACAATAATTCTGGCATCCTCAATTGTTTCCAGAAGCAGTTTGCCCATCTCAAATGTCTCTGGATTTAAATAAATCTTACCCGCTTCAAAACTTGAGGTATTCAAAAAACCGTTTACCAGCACTGACATCTTCTTAACCTGTTGTCCAACTTTTTGAAGTGAGCTGATCAGGAACTCATCACCACAGTCTTTTGTCCTTGATCCCATAAGCTGGATATAGCCATGCAGCGTAGTGAGCGGTGTTCTCAGCTCATGGCTGGCCATAGCAATAAAATCATTTTTTCTGATCTCATCTTCCTTATGGATCGTCACATCGTTCAGCAGACCGGCAAAATAAACAGGTTTATCTTCATCATTGTAAACAACGTTACCGATAGACCTTACCCAACGGGATTTATCGTCCGACGGAATGTTTAGTAGATATTCAATATCCATTTTTTCACCCTTGCTGATACTGTTTTCAATACCATTTGCAAACGTTTCCCGGTACTCTTTTCCTATTCTCGCAAGTGCGTCACTATATAACATTTCCTGTTCAGCAGAGTAGCCAAAAAAAGCCTTCATTCTCACGGAGGGGATAAAAGCTCTGGTATTTACATCAATGGAATACATGCCCATCTCGGCCGCATCCAACGCCATTGCGAGTGTTCTGTTACTCACGTCAAGCTCACGTTGAACTTTTTTCAGTTCGGTCACATCATTAAAGGTTACAATTGCACCATTGTTTTTATGGTCTGATTGCTGTATATACGGCATTGTCATTACCTGGTACCATTTACCGTTATTGGTTTCGATTTCCTTAGTGATGACATCCCCATGCTCCAATACCTTTTTAATATCTTCAATGATAGTTTCGAATTTAATATTGGTGGTGATATTGCTCAAGGGCCTGCCGATATCGGTTTCGAGGAGGTTGATCTGTTTTACCGTACCAGGTGAAAACTTCATCAGTAACAGCTCCTCATTGATGAAGATCTGTCCGTTCACATTGCTCCTAAAATAGTTATTCAGATCATCATTTATATCCAGAAGCTCTCTATTTTTAAGCTGGTATTCAGAATTTATGGTGTCAAGTTCTTCATTTACCGACTGCATTTCCTCATTGGTACTTTGCATCTCCTCATTGGCCGAGATCATTTCCTCATTAAATGATTGCATGTTCTCGTTTGACGCATCCAGCTGCTCATATGTGGCTTTAAGCTCTTCCTTTAAGTCTCTGAGTTCTTCCTGGAGATTTTTTATATACTCGTCATGATAAACTTTTTCATTAAAGTCTGTTGCCTCCTGTTCGGATACTACAGATGACTTATCTTCAACAAATGTGACCATAATCAGTTTCGGATCAGTTGCTTTCCCTTCAATGGGCATCAGGGTCAGATTGATCCGCATAGTGGAATTTTCCTGATTTACCTGGATCCCGTTTAGCGTAGCTTTTGTTCCGCTTTTTATCACATTATTGTGCATAGTATGAAATACCATGGCCAGTTTCTGAGGCAACAGTTTTTCAAGATTGGTTGTGAGGTGCTTTGAAACCAGAAACTTATTGGTGTTCCCGTAAGACCTGATGACATTTTTGTGATCGTCTATACAGAGGGCAAGATAGTCTAGATTTTCAGCTAGCATGCCCTGCATTTTTTCTGATAACAGGGTATTTACATCATTATAAATCCCTTCGCCTGGATCGGAAGGCGGTCGGTGTTTAACCGCTAAGGCATCGGGCATAGAGAAAGTATCAAAGCTGAGAGCCCGCTTAGGTTTTATGTTCCGGTATATCTTGTACTGCTTGTTAACTACTTTAAGATTCTCGATAATCGGCATTGGGTTCTCACTGGAGCCGAGAAAAAGAAAACCGTCCATTTTAAGTCCGAAAAGGAGCATGGAAAACACTTTTCGCTGTAGTATGGGCGCCATGTAAATCAGTACATTTCGGCAGCTGACAAAATGCATGTTGCAATACGGTGGGTTTTTAACCAGATCGTGCTGGGCAAAGATGGCCATCTTACGCAGTACAGGCTTTATGCGGTACCCGTCCCCATCCTTTATAAAATATTGTTCCAGCCTGTTTTTGCTTACATTCTTTACCGTGTCTGCCTGATAAATTCCTTTACCCGCATGAAGTAGAGCGGCACTATCTATATCGGTTGCAAATATCTTAACTATGGTGAGGGCGTAATCTCCGGTAAGGTGTTCTGCAATAAGCATGGCTAGAGAATAAACTTCCTCTCCTGTTGCGCATCCTGCCACCCAGAGTTTGAGCTCTTCATTAGGGGCCAGCTTCTTCAATAGGCCAGGGATTACATTGTTCTGTATGTAATCAAAGGCTTCCTTGTCCCTGAAAAAAGCAGTTACACTGATGAGAAAATCCTTTGAGAGTGCTTCAATCTCTTCTGGTGAACTTTTAAGAAATTCATAATAGTCGGAAAGGGTAGCAAGATCATGATAGGCTGCCCGGCGTTTGGTTCTTCTTAAGATGGTAGTTGGCTTATAATCAGAAAAATCCAGTGGCGAACGCTGCCTGATCAGATCAACGATCATGGCCAATTTCTTGTCATCATCTATGGTTTCTTTTTTTATCTCTCCTGCGTAATTCACATAGTCTTCAATAGCACCCGGCATGGCAGCAGGCTCCAGGATAAAGTCGACCATTCCTGTAGCAATGGCTTTGGAAGGCATACTTGGAAAAGCTGAAGTTTCAGGATTTCTGGCGATTACCATTCCACCGGCCTTTTTTATTGCAATAAGCCCCTCCGCTCCATCACTTCCCAAACCTGAGAGTACTACTACAATCGCCTTATTGCCATAGTCTGAGGCCAGCGAATTAAAAAATGTGTTGATCGTCAGGTGTGGGCTTTTTGTTTTTTCCTTCTCACGCAGATAGAGGTTTCCCTTTTTTACGGTCATAAATTTATCGTGAGGAATGAGGTAAACACGGTTGGTTTCCACTAGTATCCCTTCCGTTGCCTCCTCTACTGAAAGTTTGCTGTGTTTCGCAACTACTTCTGCCATCCGGCTCTTGAAATCTGCAGAAAGATGCTGAACCACAATATAAGATACGCCATCCAAAGGTGTATGATCAAAAAATGTGTTGATTTCTTCAAGTCCACCCGCAGATGCGCCAATGGCAATTATATATTCAGGGTCTTTCAATTTCATTCTCGGTATTATGTAAGGCAATCCAAATCGTATCGATTGGTCAAAACAGTACGGTATGTACTGTCAAAAAGAGGGGTAATAAGAAAAATATGTGATTAAAGATAGGTATTTAATACCTGGCAGCGGATATTAATAATATTTCTTTTCCTGGTCATTTCAAATTAAAACCCTAAAAGTCATTGCACCATCAGGATCGTGAAATTTGCCCGGAATAAAAACAGGCCTATATTTATAAAGATTGTCTTTCTTACGGCCATGCAACCGGAAAATTGCTGATATTGAATAAACCTGATGTGAAATGATGCCCTCATCAAAATTTAATTGATGCGCTCTTGTTTTATCATAAACTTAATACCACATTAGGTTCATGTAGGAAGGCAACTATTTTTGGTCAAAAGAAGGCAAAATGTATTTAATCATGATGTCAAAAGGCAATTTTGACTTCGAAGAGTTATAGCTGTTTCCATTAAATGATACAACCAGGCCTAATTCTCTTACCACCATAATATACTGTCCTCCATTTCCCGAAGCAAAAACAATGTTGTATGCAAAATTTTCAGTTTTTACTTCTTCGTTATACCATGTATAAGCATAATAAGTTGGCTGTGGAATAGCTGCACTGTTTGTAGAAATCTTAACATTAGAAAAGTCCTCAATTTTATGACGTTTTTCCGTCATAACTTTTATCCATTTTTTAGATACTATTCTTTTACCATTGAAAACGCCATCGTTTAAGACTAATTGTCCTATTTTATTCAGGTCTCCGGAAGAAACGTAAAAGGAACCTGCTGTTGTTTCATGGCCCATAGAATCTTTGGTCCATCTATATTTCGTGATACCTAAGGGTTTGAAAACGTACATATCTGCAAAATCCGAAACAGTCATGTGTGAAGCATGAGCAATTATTCCACCTAAAAGCACTGCATTTATTGATGTATAATCCCACCGGGTCCCCGGTTTGTTTTTTAATGGCAGGTCGAGACAAAACTTTATCCAGTCCTGCTTAGTCTGCATATCATCTTCACAATCCTTGCTCCCATTCCATTCTTCGCAGTCAAAGCCAGATTTCATCTCAAGTAAATTCTCAATGGTCATACTGTCTTTCAGCGTATCCCAATTTCCATAAGGCCTATATTCAGAAAAAAAAGAATATACTTTTTCGTCGACATTTTTAATAAATCCCCTGTCAATAGCAATACCGACTAATATGCCCGCTACTGACTTAAAAGCAGAACGGGTATCATGAAGACTGTCTTTACCAAATCCATGAAAATAATTTTCATATATCCGTTTGCCATTTCTGGTTATCATCAGCCCCTCAAGGTTAGGATAAGCACCATTTTTTACTGCAATTGACAGATCTTCTAATTTATTTGTGGCGGTCTTTTGCCCAAATGCTGTAGAAAAAAATAGCATCAATAAAATCAGTGTAGTGAATTGGTTCATTATTCTAAAGTTTGTTTTTGTTAAAAATCTGACTACCTGTTCAGGGCTCTACATGTGTGACATTTAGGTATCAAAGCAGACAAGATGCCCCCTGTACTGAAAATAAAGCTATTGTAAATTCAATAACTTTAAGAATATAGATACAAAATCGGGGATTGTTATGTATAAACCCAAAACAATCCTATCAAATCTATGAAAAACAGATAAAACAAAAGACCACCCAGAGAATCTACCTGGGACGAATTTTGCTCCCGCCTGACCTTCAATATATGAACCTTGAAGCTTATTTCTTTATGAATTTGTTGGTCAAAGCGACCCATTAGTCCAATAAAACCACCTTAAAATTTCCCTTAGCTAAGCCGTTAGTTTGATCTTTTTTCCTGTTTTTACAGCCTCATAGATGGAATCAATAATTTTAAGATCTTTCAAACCTTCCTCACCATTTACAGGAACTACCGGCTTTTTATCTTCAAAAATAATAGTTGCCATTTCATCCATCTGAACCGTTTGATGCGTAGTTATGGGTTGCATGAGTTCACCCTTATGTGTTCTACCCTTGATCGGCCCATAACCGGTAGAAGGTTGCATTTCTGCGAAGCCCTTATCGCCGCTCATAAAAAATCTATCCAGGTGATTGATATTATAACTAGACAAGCATGAGGCTACTGCACCGCCCGGGAAACCCAATTGAAATTGTATGGTTTCATCTACACCTTCTTTAAACTTTACAGGGTCGGTTTTGGTTTCCTGAGCCGTCACCCAAATTGGTTCTTCGCCCACCATATACCTGGCTCCGTTAATGGCATAGATTCCAATATCCATCATTGATCCCCCGCCTGCAAGTGCTTTGTTTAATCGCCACTGCGTAGGGTCGCCTGCTTTAAAACCACATTGTCCCTGGAAAAACCTAATTTGACCGAAGTCGCCTGCATTTCTCATTCTGATCACCTCCAGTGTACGAGGTTCAAAATGTAACCTATAGCCAACCAGTAATTTTACATTTGCTTTTTTACAAGCATCAACCATCTCCTGTCCCTCTTTGGCATTCAATGCCATCGGCTTTTCGCATATAGCATGTTTGCCTGCTTTTGCAACGCGGATAACCTGACTATGGTGCAATGCATTTGGCGTAATCACATAAATCGCATCTATATCCGGATTGTTTTTGACCTGATCAAAGTTGTCATAGTTATAACAATTCTTTTCAGGGATGTTGTACTTAGTCTGCCATTCCTTAATTTTTGAAGGCGTACCACTAATTACACCTACCAGCTTCGCCTTGGTACAGGCCTTCAAAGCCTCCGCTACACGGGTGCCATATCCACCTAAACCCATGATGGCTACCCGGAGTACCCTACCCTCGTAAGGCTGTTCGATCTGATCGGTAGCATTCGCAAATGCTGATATAGACCCCAATTGCAGCATCAATGCTGATGCACCCATTTTTTGTAGAAAATCTCTTCTGGTATTCATATTTATCCTATAGCTATGTACCTATTCAGTAAAAATAGTAAACAATATGTGCGATTGCCCATTTTTTACCGCTTAATTAACTGATTTACTTTACGATACCTAACACCTGTTAGTTACGTTTAGTTTTCAAGATATGATTTTTGGCCCGGTCTGAACTAAAAAATTAATCATTAATTGCAAATAGCACGAGCAGGTATCATCGCAAACACCCCTAAATAGCCAATAGATTCAATTATTCCTGCCAAAGGATCACTAAACCCAGCTTAAACATTTAATGTCCTTCCTCTTCGGCATTCTTTACCTTGCTCAACAAATCATAAGCACCCTTAATCACCACCTTTGCATTATTAATTTGCCCGCCAAAAGAAACCTGGGTGTAACCATTCTCGGCAACACCTGTTTTTACTTCCATCATCCTATACCGGTAAATACTACTGTCCGTAGCAGCAGGCTGATTGATAAACACGATTTTTTTGCCTTCAAATTCCACAATTGCCGCATCGGGTAATGCTTCTACCTTGTTCATGCCACTTTCTACATAGGCCTTGAGATACATACCCGGAAGCAACTGAGTATCCTCCTTGTCCAGGTGGCAGTGAATTTGCACGGTACGCTCTTTACTGATTTCCCTGCCGATGAGGTAAACCGTAGCCATACGTTCCTTTTCCTCGTTGGCCAGTACAAAGCGGACTTTCTGCCCAAGCTTAAGCTTCGGTACATCTTTTTCAAATACCGTAAGCTCTGCATGCAGGTGCTCGGTATCGGCGATCTTGAACAGCACATCGGTTGTATTGGCAAAGGCGCCAATATTGGTATTAACCTGTGTAACGTAACCCGCCATTGGTGTATAGAGGTTAAAGGTTTTCTGGATCTGTCCTTTTTCCAGTGCCGGAAAACTGATATTCATAATGGAAAGTTTTGAACGCTGCCCCAGCAATCTTGCACTTACACTCTGGTATTCGCTCCTTGCCTTCTGCAATGCTTTTTTGGAATTTACATTTTCCTTTGCTAATTCTTCCTGGCGGTCGAGTTCCTGCTTTAAGAACTGTAGCTGGCTTTTATAATCCAGATAATCTTGTTGCATCTGAATGAATTCCGGATTCTGCATTACCGCTACGAGTTCCCCTTTGGCTACACGTTTTCCCTGCAACATATTGGTACTTTTTACAATCCCTTCAAGCGGTGTGGAAATAGATACCAGGCTCTGTGGTGGGAGGTCGAGCATCCCGTTTACTTTTGTTGTTCCGCTTAATTCCTTAAGCTCAATATCGCCCAGGGTAATTTCTGATAACTTGTGTTGCTCTGGAGTAAGCGTTACGATATCGCGCTCTTCATGAACAGCGTCCTTTTCGGGTTCCTTTTCTGCATTGGGGCTACTACAGCCAGCCAGATAAAATGGAAAAGATAGCAGGATAAAATATTTATATAAAGACCTCATGAGATTAATGCTTTAAAATGATTGTTTATTACCGGTTAAAAATTCAATCTGGTTGATGCTCTGGCTTAACTGGAGCAGGGCCATCAGACACCCTTCGTAAATACCGTTCGCCTGTTTAAGGTTCAGTAGATATTCCGAATAACCTATTTCTCCATTTTGATAGGCAATCCGGCTGTTTTTTAAGATCAACGCCGCATTGGCCAGGGCCGAAGTGATAAAATAATCGTAACGTTTCCTGTTTTTCAGGTATTCGCCCAGGGACTGCTGATACTGGCCTGTTAGTTTTCGCTGCTGGAATTCCAGATCGTTCGAGGCAATATCACGGTTAATTGATGCGGCCTTTGCCTTTGCTGAATAGGCCCTGTAAAATAAGGGAACGGAAAGTCCTACCTGGAAGCCCTGAAAACGTTTGTCGCGGCCAAAGAAAACATCACTGCCGTTAACGTTCTGAAAACCAGTTAGCGACTGGTTGAAGTAACCCAGTGTGAAATCGGGTAATGCTTTGGCAAGTTCTACCTTCCGCTGTTTTTCGGCAATCACGATCTGCTGCCTGAAATAGGCAATGGCTGGATTTTCATTTAGAAGCGCCGTATCTCCTATTGAAATCTCAGGGGTTTCCCTTAAAAACTTGTCGGCGATTAGGGGTAGCCCGTCTTTGCCAAGAAGCGTAGCAAGCTGCGTTTTATAAATTTCGATGTCAGACCTGTTTTGATCGAGCAGATTTTGCACATCCTTGAGCTGTGTCTCGGCGGCTACCTTTTCAAGCAGGTTGCTCTCGCCTGTTTTGTACTTTAGCGAAGCCGATTTTACAAAACCCTTATAGATGCTATCTTGCTCCAGCAACAGTTTCTCCTTCGAATAGAGATACTGAAGATTGGTGTAAACCGTCTTCACCTGAAAAATAAGCTCGTTTTTACTTGAAGCGACCTGAAGCTGGCCTGCTTTGATGCGTTCATTACCTAATGCCGCATTTGCGGCGAAAAGTGTTGGGAAGGGAATGCTTTGCGAAACGGTAAAGTTGTTGTCGTTTTTAACCAGACTATTGTATTGCCCGTAAAGCATAGAAACTTCAGTTTTGGGCATTTCGAAAGCGCTTTTCCTGAGCGCCTGTTGCAACCCTACACCAAGGTTAGCCCCGCTAATCGCCCTGTTGTTTTCCAGCGCCGAAGATACCGCCTGTTGAAGGGTCAATGGAGTCTGGGCTTTAGCAGGTTGAAGTCCAAACAATGTAACAAACACTACAATTATTCCCGCTACCGGAGCTATTTTTACTTTTTTTATACCCATTTTTTCTACCCAGATATAAAGCACAGGAAGCACCAAAAGGGTTAACAATGTTGCTGAGATTAGTCCGCCGATAACAACCGTTGCCAATGGGCGCTGCACTTCAGCACCACTTCCGCCCGAGATAGCCATTGGAAGAAAGCCCAGAGAGGCTACAAGGGCGGTCATAATAACCGGACGAAGCCTAACCGAAGTTCCTGTTCTGATAATTTCATGAATATCCTTCATTCCTTCTTTTTTTAACCTGTTAAATTCACTGATTAGTACGATACCATTTAATACCGCCACACCAAAAAGTGCAATAAAGCCGATACCAGCTGAGATGCTAAATGGCATGCCCCGTACCCATAGGGCCAATACGCCACCGATGGCCGATAGTGGAATTGCGGTAAAAATTAAAAGCGCATGTTTAACGGATGAAAACGTAAGATAAAGCAACAATAAAATGAGCAATAGTGCCAGTGGTACTGCAATACCCAATCTTTTAGTGGCAGCCTGCAGGTTCTCAAAAGTGCCGCCAAAAGTTGGATAATACCCTGGCGAAAACTTAACCTCTGCATCAATCTTCTGCTCGATTTCCTTTACAACACTTTCCACATCTCTTCCCCTCACATTAAAACCAACCGTAATTCGCCGCTTTGCATCATCCCGCTGAATCTGATTTGGGCCTTCCCTATATTGGATATCAGCCAGTTGCTCCAGGGGGATCTGGTTGCCATTGGGCGCTGTTACAAACAGATTCTTTACATCTTCCAGCGACTGCCTGTTTTCTTTTTCCAGGCGAACCACCATATCGAACCGTTTTTCTCCCTCAAACACAAGGCCCGCAGCCTCTCCGGCAAAGCCTGAGCGGATAGCCGTATTCACATCTTCGATGTTCAGGCCGAACTGTGCAATTTTTTCTCTATGAAATTTGATGATAACCTGTGGAAGTCCTGAAGCCTGTTCCACATAAACATCCTGGGCACCCTCGATTTTCCTGGCTATGGCACCGATCTTTGCGGCATAGGTACTTAATTTTGAAAAATCCTCTCCATAAACCTTGATGACAACATCCTGCCTCGCGCCCGTCATGAGTTCATTAAAACGCATTTGGATAGGCTGCTGGAAGCCGAAAGTAACCCCAGGAATATACTGCTCCAATTTGGCCTGCATCTTTCCGGCAAGCTCGTCTCTCGTAGAAGCATTTGTCCAGTCGCCTTTATCCTTTAAAATAATGATCAGGTCACAGGCTTCAACCGGCATGGGGTCAGTAGGAATTTCACTAGAGCCAATCTTTCCGATCACCTCCTTTACCTCCGGAAAATTTGCCTTTAATACCTTCGCAGCGCGTGTAGCTGCCTCAATCGTTTGAGAAAGACTGCTCCCGGTAAGCACCCTGGTTTCTACGGCAAAGTCACCCTCCTCAAGGGTGGGAATAAATTCTGCACCCAGGTAATTGAAAATAATAAGACAAACGGCAAATAATCCTATTGCAATGCCTACAACGGCCACCCTTGCCCGAAGTGCAAAATTGAGCATCGGGGTATACACGATTTGAAAAAAAGACATGATCCTGTCTGAGGTATTTCTTTTGGTGCTGATGGTTTTGTTCAGGAAAAGCGCGCTCATCATTGGCACATAAGTTAACGACAAGATAAAAGCGCCAAGGATAGCAAAAGCCACTGTTTGAGCCATTGGCCTGAACATCTTGCCTTCTATACCAACCAATGCCAGAATCGGCAGGTAAACAATAAGGATAATGATCTCACCGAAAGCAGCACTATTACGGATCTTCGAAGCAGATTCAAAAATCTCTACATCCATCTCCTGCTGGCTTAACCTGTTTTTGTTTTTTCGGATACTCAGATGGTGGAGAGATGCCTCTACTATAATTACCGCTCCATCTACAATTAGCCCAAAGTCTATAGCACCAAGGCTCATCAGGTTTCCGCTGACACCAAAAAGATTCATCAGGCATATAGCAAAAAGCATGGCAAGTGGAATAACAGAAGCCACAATTAATCCGGCACGGAAATTCCCCAAAAGCAGTACCAATACAAAAATTACAATCAATGCGCCTTCTGCCAGGTTTTTGGTCACCGTACCAATAGCGCTGTCGACCAGTTTTGTGCGGTCGAGAAATGGCTCGATAACCACGCCCTCCGGCAGATTCTTTGCAATCTGATCCATCCTGGTTTTTACGTTTGCGATAACCTTTGAAGAATTGGCACCCTTTAACATCATCACTACTGCCCCTACTACCTCACCCTGATCATTTCTAGTCATGGCACCGTACCTTGTGGCCGCACCGATCCTCACCTCAGCTACATTTCGGATCAGCACGGGAATGCTGTTTTCATTGGTCCTTACGACAATGTTCTCAATGTCTTCCATACTGTTGATCAATCCCTCGCTTCTGATAAAATAGGCATTGGGTTTCTTATCGATGTAAGATCCGCCAGTGTTCTGGTTATTTTTTTCGAGCGCCTTAAAAATCTCGCTGATGGATATATCCATACTCCTGAGCTTGTCGGGATTAAGGGCAATTTCATATTGCTTAAGGTACCCTCCAAAGCTGCTCACATCTGCTATGCCTTCTACGCCCAGGAGCTGGCGACGAACAATCCAGTCTTGAATGGTTCGAAGCTCGGTGGCATCATATTTTTTTTCATATCCTTTTTTGGGATGGATAACGTACTGATAAATCTCTCCCAATCCGGTTGTTAATGGCGCAACCTCGGGCGTGCCAATCCCCTTCGGAATGGCCCTTTCTACCTCGGCAAGCCTTTCACTTACCTGTTGGCGGGCCCAGTAAATCTCTACATTTTCCTTAAACACCACTGTCACAACTGAAAGGCCGAACCTGCTAAAGGAGCGGATTTCCTCTATTCCGGGAATAGTGGCCATGGTCTGTTCTACCGGGTAGGTTACAAAGCGTTCAATATCTTCCGCACCGTTGCTTGGCGAGGAAGTAATAATCTGTACCTGGTTATTGGTAATATCTGGAAGGGCATCTATGGGCAGTTGCCTAAGGGAGTATATACCCCAGGCAATCAACGCCAGTATCATAATTCCCACCAGCAGTTTCTGCCTGATGGAGAACTGTATTATTCTGTTCAGCATTGTCGTTTAAATCAAAAATCAATAAATAGCAGGCATCATTGCAATCATGGTGCAAAATATGCATGTAAAAAGCATGCTTTTTCATGGGCATTGCCATGAGATGAAAGATTGATTAAACGAGCTTAGGCGGTTGCCAAATATCTAGTGGTTGTTTTTTCAATGCTGAGCACTGGAAAACCGGGTATGGTTTCCGGAATGTCGGAACAATAAGGTTTGTTAACTTTTCGGATGGAAAGTGCTGACCAACAGAACAGCAGGCACAGCTACAGAATGGTGGACAAGATTCGCCATGCATATGCCCAGCTTTTGATTGATCGCTGTGCACAATGCTTTCGGTGTGAGACTTTGAAAACATATCTTCCTTGTCCTGGCAGGGCATTAGGCCAAGAAGGATCAGATAAAGAGAAAAAAGGAATACAAAGTTTTTCACCAAAGGCAAATGTAATGATTAAAGTTTTTAATTCATAAAGCCCGCTTTTATTAAATTCCTATTCTGTTTTGATGGTTAAAAACGTCTAGCTCTACCGGGCCTAATGCCTTACGTATCATTGTAGATGCAAAGTTATGGGGGGATAAAGAATGTTGGTTATTTTTATGGCTTGCTATTTTTACAAGCCCTTTAATAACGCAGGATTTTAAACGCAATCTCTGTTTTACCAATAGCATCTATTATTTATATTTGAGTATTAACCAGGGGATGAATACCCTTTAAAAAATGATCTAAATAAACCCAAAATGGAGCAAAAAACACTATCTGAATTAACCGATCAAGAACTCTTGCTAGAAGCAAAAAAAAGGAAATCAGCAGTTATAATAAATGCGGTATTAATAGGCTTTCTGGCTGGCATTATATTTTATAGCGTGATGAAAAACACTTTAGGCCTTTTGACGCTTATCCCTTTATTTTTCATCTATAAGCTTGCCAATAACTCGAAATATAACAGTCAGGAGATAGAAAATCTTTTAAAAGAAAGAGGTTTGAAATAAAGGATTGAGTAACCACAACTATCGTTAGTCCCATTAATAAATGGTACGCCAACTCAAAAACTATTCTTAAACCAATATTAAATAGATTTTTTTTAAAAAATATAATATATCATTTTTCGACTGACAAACTGTTGTCATAGGCCAGTTTTAGCTTTGTTCTATTAAATTAATATAACAAAATGTCAGCAACTATGATTACTAAAAGCGAATTACTACAACATTGGTTAGGCCACAGAAAACTAACCCGAAAAACCATCGAAAAATTTCCTGAGAAAGAACTATTCGAATTTTCGATCGGTGGAATGAGACCTTTTTCGGCATTAATTAAAGAGTTATTATCAATTGATGTTCCGGGTTTAAAAGAAATGGTTACCAGAGAAACAGCACCTTTTAGTCATGATCTTCCACTCAATACCAAGGAAGAGATCCTTAATAAATGGGATGAGGATACCCCCAAAATTGTAGCGTACTTTAACCAAATCTCTGAAGATCAGCTGCACGAAACAATTAAATTATTCGGGCAGTACGAGTTTACGATTATTAGCCACCTCTTGTATTTCATCGATAACGAAATACACCATCGTGGCCAGGGCTTTGTATATTTAAGGGCATTAGGCATTGAGCCTCCATTTTTCTGGGATCGATATTAGATAACAAATAAGACCGTATTATGAGTTGTACTTTACTTTGGTACTTATCACGTTGAAACGATTGCGAGAGATTTAAACGGTTCCTTTGATTGGCTACCACTGATTTAAGAGAAAAATCGTCATCTCGACCGAAGCAACGCGGAGCGGAGAGATCTTTGAAGCAAAAAAAATAAAAAGATTTCTCCACTACGGTCGAAATGACGATACTTTGAGGCCATTTATCTCATTGAAATTCACTATTATTCATAAGTTTTCCTTTTATTAAAAGGTGGTTCCCAATCAACCTCTTTACTTTTTATTCTCTTTAAACCAGATTCCATTATTTCAACCAGCTCATTATTTAAATGGGCTGGTTCTATAATTTCGGCCACATCAACAAATTTAACAAACCAGCGGACAAAAGAAACCACAGCAAGGGAACAGTCGAAATACATCACCACAAAATCATCTGAAATTTCTTCGCCTGTAAATCCGAAAATCTGCCGCTCCCAATATAGAAAATTGGCATACTTCCTGTCTACCTTAATTTCAACTTTCATCACATTTTCAGCTAAACTTTTATCCCTGAATTCGTTAACTGTTGGGTGTGCAATAGTAAATTTTTCCTCAAGCACCAGCACTTTTTTAATCCTATCTAATCTGAAATTACGGTAATCTTTCCTTAAATGGCAATAAGCTAAAAGATACCAAAGACTGTGTTCGTAGAATACGCCTATGGGTTCTACCGACCTGCCAACAGTATGAATATCGCCGCTTTTAAGGTAATGAATATGAACTACCTTCTTCTTTAAAGTACTATTGAGTAAAACATCGATAATATTGGGCAAGTAATCATTAGGGGTAAAGTTATTTTTAAGATGTATCTTATCTTCTAAATGCAGGAAATCTCTTTTTTGATGCACCTGAAAAGAACTTTTTATTTTAATAAGTGCCGCATCAAAATGTTTTTTAACAAATTCGGTTTCATGTTTCTGCATCACTTTTTCGGCAACCATTAAACTAAGAATTTCTTCCTGACTAAACCTGGATGGCTGCAGCCTAAAACCTTCCATAATCGAATAACCAGATCCAGATTCATTTACAATCGGAATACCTGCAATCTCCAATGCTTTTAAATCCCTGTAAATTGTTCTTAAACTGATTTCGAAACGCTTTTGTAATTCTTCAGTAGTGACTACCGATTTAGACTGCAATAGAAAAAATATTTGTAGTATCCGGTCAAATCTTTTGGTAATATCCATCTTTAAAAATGCGGGGATTGATTGTAGCAGCTAATTTAAGGTGATCCATAAATTATTTTAATTGTGCAGCAAATTTAACATGCCTGGTGACAACACTATGGCAGTAGTGAATTATCTTTTATGAAATTAGAATATATACAACTGGTTATCAGATAATTAAATTTATTTATTATTCTTCACTACGGCTACGGTAACCATCAATTGCCCTACATGGCGCATGGTATGCTCTGCTGCGTGGAACAACAAGCCAATAACCGTTGAAGGGAGTCCTGCGCGCCCTACACCCCTATAATCGGACAGTGTTGATTCATTTGTACTCTTGATTTGCACTAAGGCCTGATCTACCTGCTTATTGAAACGGTTAACGAGATCTGCGACGGTATATCCCTCTGCTGAATCTTTACCCTCTTCAGCCACCTGGGCAAATTGAAATTCAGAAAGGCCCTCGGCCCTGGCATAAGTAAATACCCGATCAAGCACCCCACTTAAATGTTGAAGATGAAAACCCGTAGATGCCATTCCTGCGGGGCGTTGCCAAAGCAGTTCGACTGGGAAATCGAGCATATAATCATTAATCTCTTCTCTTGCCTGCAATAAGGCATGTGCTACAGGCTGTAACATCGGAATAATTTCGGGCAGCGGCCCTCGTTGCCAAACTTCTAATTTCTGCGACATTAATATTTTTTTTAAACTTTAAATCCGATTTAAGAAACCATAGCCTTTAGTGAAACTATTCTTTATTCAGTTTGATAAAGCTTCTTGTATATTACTGGGTAAATAATAAGGTAATATAAAA
Source organism: Pedobacter alluvionis (assembly GCF_003664035.1). GTDB lineage: Bacteria > Bacteroidota > Bacteroidia > Sphingobacteriales > Sphingobacteriaceae > Pedobacter > Pedobacter alluvionis. Next base: position 19,947 of record NZ_RCCK01000010.1, on the reverse strand, counting down.
GCCTGTTTAAAATTTATTTCATATGTCAGTCTGAACGTAGTCAAGACCATTTCAACGCATTAATAAAACAATCGACTAAGCTCTTGTGACAGCAAAAGGCCATTTATTTTTGTCATAAAAATTTAAACAGGCTCTAAATTAGTTATCAAATGCAGCCATTTAATTAACTGAAGCCATTCTTATCTGTAAGCATAGCCTGAAAGTAACCAACTACAATATCGATCTCACCAAACCGCCCTCTACCCTAATGGCTGCCCCATTGGTTCCCGAGGCTAATGGACTTACATAAAAAGTAACTGCGTTTGCGATTTCACTTACATCAAGAAAGCGTTGCAGTAATGAAGTAGGCCTCATGTTCTTAAAGAAATCGGCTTCTACCTCAGCAACGGTAATGTTTCCAGTTTTAGCCAAATCTTCAATAAAACCACCAACTCCTTTTGATTTGGTAGGACCAGGCAAAATTGAATTGACGGTTACTTCAGTACCTTTGGTTAGTTCAGCCAAACCACGGCTAACCGCCAGCTGTGCAGTTTTAGTCATACCATAGTGGATCATTTCATCCGGAATAAACACTGCCGATTCACTGGAGATAAAAATAATCCTGCCCCAATTTTTCTTTAACATTTTAGGGAATAGCTGCCGAGATAACCTGATTCCGCTCATTACATTGACTTCGAAAAACCTAAACCAATCATCATCACTGATATCTTCAAAGGCTTTAGGTTCAAAAATCCCCGCATTATTAATCAGTATATCTATCTCCGGAAGTTTATCAATCAGGTTATTTACTTCATCAGCTTTCGAAAAGTCAGCCGCTATGCCTGAAATAAAATCTTTCCCGGCAATACCTTGCAACGACTTCATGGCATCATCCACACTGCTTTGCGACCGGCCATTGATAATCACTTTTACACCTTCTTTTAATAAACTTTCAGCAATGGCGAATCCGATCCCAGCGGTAGAGCCACTTATAAAAGCTGTTTTATGCTTTAACTGTAAATCCATTCTTTGATTTTTAAATAATGTTTACGATAAAATTTCTATTGCTATGTGGGTGATATAAATTGAACAATTTTCTGGCTAAAAAGTGTCATATAAATATGTTAAAATGAATGACAAGGCTACAAAAATCGGGTATTGCTCTTGAACAAGGACAGGCTAAAGCAAGAAATGAAAAAGTAGCCTCTAACCACACTTAAAAGAACGTATCTATGAGGCACTAAAAAGTAATCCTAATGTATAAGGATGCTTTTTTAATGGCTTGATCAATATTTGGCCGGGTATGGCCACTACGCCAATGTTTTATCTACTATTAAAAAAGAGTCCCTGTAATTAGTGAAGATAATAACTAGCTATTGATCTGCCTTCTGATCCTGGATAAAGATTGTGGTGTGATGCCTAAATAAGAAGCTACATCTGTTAATGATACGCGCAGGGCAATATCGACCTGACGGGCAACAAACAACCGGTATCTATTGGCAGAGTCCTGCCCCAAATAGGCATTTCGGATATTGATCTTTTCTATTAAAGCTTGTTGTGTAATCTGATCAATAACTGTTTTAAGATAGGGTACCTTTTCGTAAAGTTTCAAAAGTGCTGTTCTGCTAATACCTAAAACTTCACAATTGCAGGCTGCTTGTATACACTCTTCTGCTGGTATCTGCTTATGGAAACTATTCAATATCGTACAAAACTGATTTTCCTTTAAAAAATAATGGGTCACTTCATTCCCCTTTTCATTTCGGATAACGATCCGGAGTACGCCATCAACAATAAAAAAAAGTTCTTTGCTAATACTGCCTGGCTGGGAAAGCGCTTCTCCTTCTTTAAACATTTTGAGATTAAAGGCTTCTATGATATACTGTTCTTCTTCTGCCGAAATTTGATGGTACAGTTTCAGGTAGCTGATAAGTTTGTTCGGCATTGGGATTTATATATGATATGGAGTTGAGTTGAACAAAAATACAAGCTCAGACCGTTTTTACCAATTGGTAAGTGAATTGGTCGTTGATATCTCAAAATTTGCACTTCAATTTACAACATCATGAAAATAAAAGCAAATGAATTTACACTCAAAGGAAAAACAGTGATCATATTAGGTGGAAGCTCTGGTCTAGGTTTTGCAACCGCACAGGCCGCAGCGCACGATGGTGCAAAAGTGGTAATTGTTTCCGGTAATGAAAACAGGATTAATGAGGCATTAAAATCCTTACCCGAAAACTGCAAAGGCTTTGCCGTAGATCTGAGTAAAGAAGAAAACATCAAACAGTTTTTTAATTCAGTAGAATCTTTCGATCACCTGGTATATACCGCAGGCGAAAATCTGGTATTGAATACGGTTGATGAAACTGACCTGGATGATGCCCGTCAGTTTTTTACATTAAGGTATTGGGGTGCTTTTGCTGCAGTTAAATATGCAGCAAAGAAAATTAAGGCAGGTGGTTCTATTAATTTAACAGGAGGTATTGCCAGCCCACGGCCAAGTGCCGGCTGGGGCGTAGCAGCCAGTATTTGTGGCGCCATGGAAGGTTTTACCCGTGCAATGGCTGTAGAACTGGCACCAGTACGTATAAATTTGGTATCGCCAGGTGTGGTTAAAACCAATTTATGGAACAGCATGAGCGATGAGGATAGAAATAACCTCTATGTTGGTGTGGGTGAACGTTTACCTGTAAAGCGCGTTGGAGAAGCCGGAGATATTGCACAGGCATTTTTATACACCATGAAACAACAATACGGCACAGGGCAAGTAATTGTGGTAGATGGTGGTTCGGTATTGGTGTAATTCACAATAAAAAAATCGTCATTTCGATCAGAGGGCAACGCAGTCTAGAAACCAGGTAGTGCTTAGCGAATCTAAATCTATTGAAGATCGCCCCATTTCATTACGTTTCATCCGATAGCTCTCGGATCAAGATGACGACTTTCCGCAACTCCAATATATCACACTATTTGCCGTTTTAATGCTTTAAGTTGCGTGGCCAATAACACTCCTCCAAGAGCAGCTGTAAGAAAAATGCCTTCGAAAATCAATAACCTTTTTTTCTTTTTAAAACCACGGTAAAAAGTATGCGCCGCCATTATACCAAGGCCAACAAACTCAATATTGCGCTGCACCCTTTTCGATGAATCTTTATTTTTGATTAAAGCAATATGCATAAGTTCATCAATTAAACTGATGTGTTTTGAAACACCCTTTTTAATCTGTGCCTTACTTGCCGAAGCACCTAGTTTCTTCGCCGCAGCTTGCAATCCTGTAGTGGTAATTTCATTAATCAAACGTGTTTTAGTATCCTTTTTTTCCATACCACTTTCCTTAGGTCCTATTATTTCAACCGACATAAAGGAATATGGTTTTGATTAATTGAGAATTGTGTGATCAGCAATTTTATTTTTAAGATAGGATAACGAGATCAATATCTTTCATCGCCAGATTCTTGAGCAAGCCATTAAAAACCGCAGTACGTAAAATTACCTGAAAAATATTAAGATGGGGCTTGCCGATACATATTGTGGTAACTTCTTTTTCAGTGGCGATATCGATGATGGTCCTGGTAATGGCGTTACTTTTTATTTTAATTACTTCAGCACCCAGTTCGGTAGCCAGTTTAAAATGATTAATCAGATGGCGTTGTTTATCCAGTTTAATGCGTTCCATGCTTTCACTATCGCTTTGTACATACAGCACCATCCATGGCGACCGGTAATAGGAAGCCAATCTGGCTGTTTTCCGGATCACTACGCCTGCAGTTTCGGCGTTAGAAGAAATACAGGCCAAAAAGCGTTCGGGCCTAAGTTTAATTGATTTGGGAATTTCAGTCTGAATTTTTCGCTCGACCTGGTGCACTACCTCTTTTAAGGCCAGCTCGCGCAGCTGAAGAATTTTGTCAGATTGAAAAAAATTACCCAATGCCCTTTCGATTTTTGATTTATCGTAAATTTTACCTTCTTTAAGGCGGGTAACCAGTTCGTCAGCTGTAAGGTCGATGTTTACGATTTCATCGGCTATCTCCAATATCTTATCCGGGATCCGTTCGGTAACAGCTATACCTGTAATCTGCTCAATTTCTTCATTAATGCTTTCCAGGTGCTGAATATTTACTGCAGAGATTACGCTGATCCCCGCCTCAAGCAGATCGAAAACATCCTGCCAGCGCTTGGTGTTTTTACTGCCTTCGGCATTGGTATGGGCAAGTTCATCTACAATAACAATCTCCGGATGGCGATTCATGATTCCTTTAAGGTCCATCTCTTCGATTTCCTTGCCCCGATAAAAGATTTTCCGCCTCGGAATAACCGGAAGACCCTCAACAAGGGCTTCTGTTTCTACCCTTTTGTGGGTTTCAACATAACCGATACAAATATCTACACCATTTCGCAGTAATGCATGCGATTCCTGAAGCATACGGTAAGTTTTACCCACACCAGCACTCATGCCAATATAGATTTTGAGCTTTCCACGCCTGGATTTTTTAACCAGATCTAAAAAGTGTCTGACAGATTCTTCTTTTTGTTCTTCTTCCATCATTTTTACCAGGTAACATTCATTACTCCTTTTTCAATCAATATAGTAATTGCAACAATCATAACCAACGTAAATAATACGATCATAAACCTAAAAGAGATCTTATTATAAAGCAGTTTAAAGTATTTTTCTGTGGCATAACTTCTTTTTTTTACACTTATTTTATTCCTTTTTAAAGAATTCAATTTTCGCATCATTAATATTCCTAAGAACGCTAAAAAGAGGCTGAATATGATTTCTATGTAGGGATGCATTGTTTTTTGGTTTTTGCAAAAAATTCATTTCTAAGAGTCGTCATCTCGACTGGAGTGCAACGAAATGGAGAGATCTATGAACAGATACTCAACAGATCTCTCCACTACGGTCGAGATGACGGCACTTATTTTTTAAAACGATACCGCAATACTTGCCGTTAAACTTGCATTGGCATTAACCGCAGCGCCTTCTCTTGCAAATATTTTGTCTTTGCTATCGTATGCTTTTCCTTCCAACCTCACAACAGCATTGGCGATTGGCGAGTAATCAAGATTTAAAGAATACCCTTTGGTTTTAAAACCTTGCGGTGTGCCAGTGACAATAAAAATTCCGTTTTTATCTTCATAATATTCAAATCTTCCGGCAACGGCCCATTTCGGTGCAAATTTGTATTGTGCAATGGCTACCGGAGAAATGACTTCGCTTTTATCGCTACTGCCTTTTTGTTTTTGTTGCGTGCCGTAATCAAATCCAAGGGTTACACCAAACTTATCGGTAAGTTGAAAAACCCCATAAACATTGTGGTAAAACCTGTTTACGCGAACAGAATCAGCACCTTCTGTTCCAAGATAATTGCTGTAATTTACGGTAATTTTATCAGTTGGTTTCCAAGTCAGCTGAAGTCCACCGGCAGGTTTATTATTTCCATTCTGGCGGGTAATGCGCTGCCATCCATTCAGGTACAATGCGGTAGCTGTAAATTTACCATCTTTGGTACCATAAGTAATTTTGGCACCCGATTCGTAGTAAGGTGTATTTTCTGAAGAAATATTTCTGGTAAGTACCCAACAATCTTTCGAAACCGCACTTTCAAAACCGATGTGCGAAGAAAAGATTCCTGCATCGATCCAAAGATTTTCTGTTTTGGATAATTTTACCCCAGCATTGGCCTCAAAGATATTTTTTAATACACCAGGCTCGGCAGCAAGATTAGCATTGGCATAAGTTCCTGCCATTACCGCTAAATTAGCCCTGATCATTCCGCTATCATAAGCGGCCTTGATAAAACCAAGGTTCAGGTTTACTTCGTTTGCCCGGTTATGCGAATAAATAAAACCCGGACGGTTATGGTCTGCAGGCTTGTTAAAATCGTATCCATAATAGGCTTCAAGGTAACCCGTCACTTTAATTTTTGGTTCTTCCTGTGCTTTAGCGAAGAATCCTGTAGTGATTGTAGCGGCAAGTAATAGTATTTTTTTCATTTTACTGAATGTTTTGTATTAGGCAAAACCTAAGGCCCAGGCTAGTTGGCACCAGACCTTAAAGCATTGCCGTTGTTATTGTTTTGGGAAATATTTTATTATAAACTGTCGTCATCTCGATCCGATAGCTATCGGATGAAACGCAGTTGAATGGAGAGATCTTTAAACGTGTATTGATTAGATCTCTTCACTACGGTCGAGATGACGACACTTCTTAGAAACGCTAACTAAAGCGCATCAAGGGCAAGATTTAATTTCAGCACATTTACTGATGAAGGGCCAAATAAACCCATAAATGGTTTAAGTGTGTTCATGGCAACCAGTTCTTTCACTTTTTTCACATCGATTTTACGTGCTGCAGCAACCCTATCGATCTGAATGGCTGCACCCTGTTCAGAAATATTTGGATCAAGTCCGCTTCCTGAAGCAGTAACCATATCGGCAGGGATATCTGATTTTTTGATGCCCGGATTGTATTTCAATAAAGTATCAATACGCGATTGCACTTCTTTTAAGTAATCAGGATTAGATGGCCCTTTGTTAGAACCTGCAGAACCCGCTGCATTGTAGGCAACTGCTGATGGTCTTCCCCAGAAATATTGAGGTTTGGTAAACGACTGACCCAATAATGCATAACCTACTGTTTTACCATTTTTGGTGACTTTTTCTCCTCCCCCGTTTCCTTTAGACATTTTGCTTATAAAGGCAACAGTAACCGGATATATTACGCATAACAATACCAATAATACAAGTGTTAAGCGGATGGATTGAATGATGTACTTTTTCATCTTTTTATTTTTTTAAATTTCTCTTTGCTGTCATGCTGAGGAACGAAGCATCTCTAACCTAAGGCAGTGATTGTTTTGAGCAGCTTCTTATCGCTTGCAGATTCTTCGTTGCACTCAGAATGACATTTTTCATTACACAAATAACCCGACCAATAAATCGATTATTTTAATTCCTATAAATGGCGCTACTACACCACCAATACCGTATATAAACAGGTTTCTGCGTAATAAAGCAGTTGCACCGATTGGTTTATAAGCCACACCTTTTAAAGCCAGTGGGATCAGGATCGGAATAATGATGGCGTTAAAAATCACCGCCGACATAATCGCTGATTCTGGCGAGTGCAAGCCCATAATATTCAGACTTTGTAGCGCAGGAATTGAGGCAATAAACAAGGCCGGAACAATTGCAAAATACTTGGCCACATCATTCGCGATGGAAAAAGTGGTTAATGTACCGCGGGTAATCAACAATTGTTTACCGATTTCTACGATCTCAATCAGCTTGGTAGGGTCATTATCTAAATCGACCATGTTACCGGCCTCTTTTGCAGCCTGTGTTCCGCTGTTCATGGCTACACCAACATCGGCCTGCGCCAAAGCAGGAGCATCATTAGTACCGTCGCCCATCATGGCTACCAGCTTACCAAGGGTTTGTTCATCTTTGATGTAATTCATTTTATCCTCGGGTTTAGCCTCTGCAATAAAATCATCAACACCTGCTTTTTCTGCAATGTATTTAGCTGTTAACGGGTTATCGCCGGTAACCATTACTGTTTTTACACCCATTTTCCTTAAACGTTCGAAACGTTCGCTGATACCAGGCTTAATAATGTCCTGTAATTCGATTACGCCAAGGGCTTTTTCATTTTCTGACACGACAAGTGGTGTTCCTCCATTGGTAGCAATAGCCTTTACATGGTTTTCGATATCAGAAGGGAAAATATTCCCGGCTTTTTCAACAATATTCCTGATCGAATCGAAAGCACCTTTTCTGATCCTTCTTCCATCTACAGTATCCAATCCGCTCGAACGGGTTTCAGCAGTAAACTTGATGAATGTTGATCCCTCTGGTGTTCCGGCAGATTTGAAACCTTGTTCAGCAGCCAATTCAATGATCGATTTTCCTTCCGGGGTTTCATCAGCCAACGAGCTTAATACACAGGCATCTGTAAAATCTTTAATGTTAACACCTGCTGTTGGATAAAAATTGGTTGCTTTACGGTTACCAATGGTGATGGTTCCGGTTTTATCTAAAAGCAGTACATCAATATCTCCAGCAGTTTCTACCGCTTTACCCGATTTAGTAATCACGTTCGCCCTTAACGCCCTGTCCATCCCCGCTATACCAATGGCAGATAAAAGCCCGCCGATGGTGGTTGGGATTAAACATACAAACAGGGAAATTAACGATGCAATGGTTATTGGGGTATTGGCATAATCAGCAAAAGGTTTCAAGGTTACACATACAATGATAAACACAAGGGTAAAACTGGCCAGCAGAATGGTCAAAGCTATCTCGTTTGGCGTTTTCTGACGTGATGCACCTTCAACCAAAGCAATCATTTTATCCAAAAAGCTTTCACCAGGTGCAGTGCTTACCTGAACTTTAATCTCATCAGATAAAACTTTTGTACCGCCAGTTACCGAAGATTTATCACCTCCTGATTCGCGGATTACCGGGGCAGACTCACCAGTAATGGCCGATTCGTCGATAGTGGCAATACCTTCAATAATCTCTCCATCTGTTGGAATGGTATCGCCTGTTTCACAAACGAACACATCTCCTTTTTTTAATTGATTGGATGAACGAATTTCGATGGTTCCGTTGGCCAAAAGCACTTTAGCTGGCGTTTCTTCCCTTGTTTTACGAAGGCTGTCGGCCTGTGCCTTACCTCTTGCTTCTGCAATCGCTTCAGCGAAGTTTGCAAACAGAACGGTAAGCAATAAAACTAAAAAGATAAAGAAATTGTACAGAGGCGATCCTTGTCCGCTATGGCTGAAAGAGTACACAGTAACATAAGCCATTACCAGTGTTCCGATTTCTACGGTAAACATTACCGGGTTCCGTACCATTACCCTTGGATCAAGCTTGATGAAAGATTGTTTTAGTGCGGTCTGCACTAAGGCAGGTTCGAACAATTTATTATTGGGTTTCATTTTTTTATTTGTTATGTGATTTCACAGATTTAATTGATTTCACAGATTATGGTGTGGTTTGTCATCCTGAGCCTGTCGAAGGACTTTTGATAATTTCATTTCGACTACTTGTCCCGATTTTTTATCGGGAGGCTCAATGTGACAACTCTCATTTATTTAAGCATGGTAAAATATTCTGCCAAAGGACCTAAAGCCAGGGCTGGGAAATAAGAAAGTGCATTTAACACGATGATCACCGCAAAAGTCATCAGTGCGAAAGTTTTGGTATCTGTTTTAAGCGTACCGGCCGATTCAGGGATGAATTTTTTGGCTCCCAGTAATCCGGCAATGGCAACCGGGCCAATAATCGGTAAGAAACGACCTAAGAAAATCACAATACCAGTGGATACATTCCAGAACATATTGTTATCTCCCAATCCTTCAAATCCCGAACCATTGTTCGCATTTGATGAAGTCATTTCATACAGCATCTCAGAGAACCCATGGAAACCAGGATTATTGAGCCAGCTTTTAGGTTGAACAGCCCAGGCAGCATTGCCATGACTGGTAAAAATATAACTTGCAATGGCTGTACCGGCAAGGATCAAAAACGGACTCAGCAAAGTAATAATGGCCGCAATCTTAATCTCTCTGGCTTCTACCTTATGGCCCAGAAATTCTGGTGTTCTTCCTACCATCAGTCCCGAAATAAATACAGCAACAATCAGGTAGATGAAATAATTCAATAAACCTACACCACAACCGCCATAAAATGAGTTGATCATCATTCCAAGTAACTGCCATGTACCCGACATCGGCATGGTACTATCGTGCATACCGTTTACAGATCCTGTAGAAATAATCGTAGTTACCGTTGACCAATAAGCAGATGCAGCAGGACCAAAGCGGACTTCTTTTCCTTCCATTGCTCCTGTAGTTTGTGAAATACCCATTTTTGCCAAAGCTGGATTTCCGCCCAGTTCTGAGCTAAGCATAGGGATGAGCAGCATAAACAAACCAATGGTCATGACCCCAAAAATGGTCCAGGCCAATTTTTTCCTGCGGATAAAATAACCGAAAGCAATTACCATGGCAATTGGAATAATGACCTGAGCAATCAGCTCAACCATATTGGTAAAGTAACTTGGGTTTTCAAAAGGATGTGCCGAATTGGCTCCAAAATAACCTCCGCCATTTGTACCTAAATGTTTAATGGCAATCATTTGAGCAGCCGGTCCTCTCGAAACATTAACCGTATCGCCTTGTAGAGAAATGAATTTATCTTTACCATCGTAACTTGCAGGTGTACCGCTAAAAGTTAAGATTAAGGCCATTACAAATGATAAAGGCAACAATAAACGGGTAATTGATTTCACAAAAAATTCCCAGAAATTACCCAACTCAGTAGTTGTTTTATCTCTAAAAGCTTTAAAAAGAACTACAGCAGCAGCAATACCTGTTGCAGCACTCACAAACTGAAGAAACATGAGCACATATTGCTGGGTAAGATAACTTACGCCACTCTCGCCTGAATAGTGCTGGAGATTACAGTTGGCAACAAAGCTGATAATGGTATTAAAAGCGAGATCTGGTGTCATCCCAGAATTTCCATCCGGATTGAAAGGAAGCTTATCCTGAAAGATGAGCACAAAAAAACCATAAAACAACCATAGTATATTAATGGTGAGCAGTGCTTTTAACTGCTGTTTCCAGTTCATCTGTTCTTTAATATTGATTCCGGAAAGCTTGTAAATACCAGTCTCCAATGGTTTTAAAAAATCTGTCCAGACTTTTTCTCCTGCAAAAACCTTGGCAAGGTATTTACCCAAAGGTATGGCGATAACCAGGGTGAGCAGAAATGTGGCAATAATGCCTGTTAATTCAGTATTCATTTCTTAATTTGTTAATGCTCCGTTGAAGGAGGTAAGGATTAAAATTTTTCGGGTTTGATCAGCACGTAAATCATATAGATAAATACGGCGATGGCGATAATAAATAATGCGATCATAGTGTTAGATTTTTTCGAACCAGTTTATCGATTTGTAAGTAGCCCAGCAGAGCAGTACCAGGATTAAAAAAAGTAATATTGTCATAATTGTAATGATTTTACAGGCCAGTATCCAACTCTTATACCATAAAAGAGACGAATCAAATAAATAACTGATAATCATAAAGTTAAACAAATAACCATTACATCAATTAGAATTAGATATAAAAAAACCCTTCCATTTTGGAAAGGTTTTTTTCATATTGGTATTTGCCATACTGTGATATGCAATCTCTCATGGTCAATGATTGGAGACTAAACAATTTCTTCCGTGCACTTACATCAGTCTGATTGGCCTTGCAGATAAAATGATGAGTTTATTGACGATACTTAATTTAATTCCATCGCGATCTTAGAACCTGCACGCTAACTCAAGTTAATTCGCAAAGCAGCGTTAAAATGTGGCTATAGGCCTGTATTTTTATCTTTGCATTTGGATTAATCGATTCCTCAACAAATTATTTCTGGATAAGTAACATTAATAATAATCGTAGTTATAACGATTATTATTAAATTAGAAAAAATTTCTAACTAAATGACCACTAAGCATTGGCAAATAAATGGAATTTAACAATTAAATTTTAACAAAAAATGGAAAGAAAATTTTGGCTTCTTGCAGCGCTGATTTTAGTCGCAGTAAATGTATCTGCCATAAATAAAAAACCAATCAACGAGCCCGATTCGGCTTATTTATTTGCTTATAATGCAAACGGACTTCGTTTTGCCTGGAGTTTAGATAAACAGAACTGGACACCTTTAGGGAACGATTATACCTATCTGAAAAGCGATTATGGCCGATGGGGAAGTGAAAAAAAAATGATAACGCCTTTTCTTATCCAGGGCAAAAATGGACTTTGGGTATGTATTTGGAGCCTGAACAACCATACGCTACAGTTTGCTACCTCAAGTTCGAAAGATCTTGTAAACTGGAGCCCGCAAAACTATCCTTATGTAAAGCAAGGTAAAAATGTTTTACGCCCAATTATTAAATATGATGGAAACCTGGATGAATATACGGTAACCTATGCAGATGCTAACGAAAAATATTTCCAAACGAAAACCAAAGATTTAAACCATTACAGCCCTGTAAAAGAAGTGCCTGCTTCAGCTTACCTCAATGGGAGTACATCGGTTAATCTATCCAATGCAACTAACGGACAAGTGCATCGTTTATCATGGAAAGTTATTCTGGGCTTAAAAAAAGCATACGAACTAAAAGACTATAAAAACAAACAGGATAGAGAAACTACCAGGGATGATGCACAGCGTTTTGCAGGACTTAAAAATGTAGAGGCAAAAATAACTTTCCAACCCGATAAAGCAAAATCGATCAGCAATATGCTAACAGGTGTATTTTTCGAAGATTTAAATTATGCAGCTGATGGCGGTTTGTATGCCGAACTGATCCAGAACCGGGATTTTGAATATCACCCCCGTGATAAAGAATACAACGACCAAAACTGGAACAGCAGTTATGCCTGGCTATTGAAGGGTGATCGCGCTACCATGAAAATAGATTCGATTTCGCCAATTCATCCCAATAATCCTCATTACGCAGTTTTAGATATTCCCCTTGCAGGAGCATCCTTTCTTAATAGCGGTTTTGATGGAATAGCATTGAAAAAAGGTGAATCTTATGATTTTTCGTTATCAGCTAAGTTATTGAATGTAAAAAAGGTGAATCTTGAAGTTAGGCTGGTAAGTGATAAACAGGGAATTCTGGCTAAATCAAATTTAAACCTCACTTCAAGCAACTGGAAAACACAAGCATTAACTTTGGTATCTTCTGCAGATGTGACCAATGCAAAACTCGAAATCGTGATTCGCAATCCGGGGCGTATTGCAATTGATATGGTTTCGTTGTTTCCAAAGCATACTTTTAAAGGCCGGAAAAATGGATTAAGGGCAGATCTCGCTCAAACCATTGGAGATATACACCCTCGTTTTGTACGTTTTCCAGGAGGTTGTCTTGCGCATGGCGATGGCATAGCCAACATCTACAAATGGAAAAACTCAATTGGTCCCTTAGCCGCTCGTAAACCAGATCGAAACCTTTGGGGCTACCATCAAACCATGGGGCTTGGTTATTACGAGTACTTTCAATTCTGCGAAGATATTGGTGCTGCACCCGTTCCGGTAGTAGCTGCCGGTGTACCTTGCCAAAATTCAGCTACAGGTGGTGGTGGTCAACAGGGTGGTATACCAATGAGTGAAATGGGGCAATATATACAGGATATAGAAGATTTAATAGAATACGCCAACGGTGATGTAAAAACCGAATGGGGTAAGAAACGTGCTGAAGCAGGCCACCCAAAACCATTTAACCTGAAATATATAGGCATTGGCAATGAAGACCAGATTACAGAAGTATTTGCTGAACGGTTTACGATGATCTATAAAGCACTGAAAAAATCGCATCCCGAAATTACAATCATAGGTACAGCAGGTCCGTTTTATGAAGGAACTGATTATGAGGCTGGCTGGCAAATTGCTTCAAACCTTAACGTTCCTATTATTGATGAACATTATTACCAATCGCCGGGTTGGTTTATCAATAATCAAAATTTTTACGACAGTTACGACCGGTCTAAATCGAAAGTTTACCTCGGCGAATATGCTGCAAGTTTACCTGGTGGCAATAGAACAAACCTGGAAACTTCACTTGCTGAAGCACTGTATCTTATTTCTCTGGAGCGCAATGGTGATGTGGTGAGTATGGCATCTTATGCCCCACTTATCGCTAAAGAGGGGCATACGCAATGGGATCCCGATTTGATTTATTTTAATAATGCAGAGGTAAAACCCACAATAGGCTATTTCGTACAACAATTATACGGACAGAATGCTGGTGATGAGTATATCCCATCAACTGTGGTTCTTTCTTCAAACCAGGAAAACGTAAATAAACGGATGGCCTGTTCGATGGTTAAAGATGCCAAAACCGGCGATTTGATCATTAAACTTGTTAACCTGCTTCCAGTTACTGTGAAAACCTCGCTCGATTTAAATCAGCAACAACTTGGAAAAAGTACCATCAAAACTGTAATTTCAGGTAACCCGGCAGATAAAAAAACTGTTCCGGTTATTACAACAATCAATACTGATGCAAGCAGACAACTTGAGCTACCGGCTTACTCTTTTACCGTTTTAAGATTTAAAGCGCATTAGGTTCAGGTAATAAAACCTAAAAACCCTGTACAATTGACTTTGTACAGGGTTTTGTGTATTAAACAAAATAAATTTAACCATAGTCCAAAATTAATCTTCGATATGCATTTCCATCCGGAACAAAAAGCAAAGCTTTAAAAGAATAGATATCCATGTGAGCTGTTAAAATAGTTATATTGCGGCATCAAATCATAATGAACACTTTCACAAAAATTAATCTTGGTAAACTGTCCTCATTACTCTTAAAAAAGCAATGTGTATTTGCTATTTACCTCATATTGGCTCTTGTAGCTGGTTTTAAGCAATACCATCACCATTCCTATAACAATTACCTGATTTTTAAATATGTATACTGGCATACCATCGATTTGGAGAATTTATACAATAATTATCCCGAATACTTTGATAGTAATCATTATGGTCCTGTGTTTTCGATTTTTATTGCTCCATTTGCAGTATTGCCAGATGGTTTAGGCTGTATACTTTGGAACATCGCCAATATTACCATATTACTTTGGGGAATTTACAGCCTACCCATATCACTTAACAAGCGAACCATAATTGCATGGATCTGTGCACATGAAACATTAACTGCACTTTTCAGCTTTCAGTTTAACATTGCACTAACAGGACTAATATTACTAAGTTTCTCCCATCTGATTAAAAAGAAGGAAGTACAATCGGCTTTTTTTATCGCCTTCGGCACATTGGTTAAACTTTACGGGATTGTTGGATTGGCATTTTTCTTCTTCACTAAAAATAAGTTAAAATTTATCATAGGCGGCTTAATTGCTTTTGCAGTACTCTTTGTTTTCCCAATGGTAATTTCATCTCCGGCATTTGTAATTCAATCATATAGCGACTGGTACCATTCCCTAGCCCATAAAAATGACTTAAATGCATCATTAACTTCATTTCAGGATATTTCTTTAATGGGAATCGTTAGAAGAGCAACAGGAAGCGTAAACATTCCCAATCTCCCGTTTTTATTAGTTGGTCTTATATTATTTGCTTTGCCCTATTTACGGATAAAACAATATAAATATATTGGCTTTAGGTTAATGTTATTGGCATCAACACTTATTTTTACCGTTATATTTAGCAGTGGTTCTGAATCACCAACCTATATTATTGCTTTCGCAGGTGTTGCCATTTGGTTTACGGTGCAGCAAAACCCAAAAAAAGGGTGGATAATTGCCTTGTTTATTTTTGCATTTATATTAACCAGTCTGTCGCCAACCGATATTTTCCCAAGGCCGGTAAAAGAATTTATTCGTCTATATTCCCTTAAAGCCCTACCTTGCGTTATCATTTGGCTAACCATAATTTACCAGATGATGAAAGAGGATTTTGAGTCTTATCTGATTGCCGATAAATGAATAAATTAGTTTCTATAGTAATCCCTGCTTACAACGAAGCCGATAATATTTTTGTAATAGCCGAAAGTATTAAAAAAGTTTTTTCAACCATCAATTACGATTATGAAATTATTCTGGTGGATGATGGAAGCGCCGATCATACCCTCGAAAAAATAAAAGAGTACGCTTCAACTACATACAACATATTCTTTCTTGAGTTTTCTAAGAACTTTGGTCACCAATTGGCAGTTAAAGCAGGCATGGACCATGCTTTTGGCGATTGCGTGATTTCTATGGATTGCGATATGCAACATCCTCCGGAGTTGATTCCCCAAATGTTACAGAAATGGCAGGAAGGCTTCGAAGTGGTGTACACTATCAGGGAAGAAGATAAAAATTTATCAAAAGGAAAAAGAAGCTCCTCAAGCTTATTTTATAAAACCTTAAACTGGTTATCAGATATTGATCTCGAGCCAGGCGCTGCCGATTTCCGCTTACTCGATCAAAAAGTTGTGAGTGTTTTTAGGAATTTCCATGAAAACGAGCCATTTCTACGCGGTTTGGTAAAGTGGCTTGGCTTTAAGCAATTCGCCATTCGTTACAATCCGGCTGCACGTTTTTCGGGGAATAGCAAATATACCTTTAAAAAAATGTTGAGGCTGGCACTACATGGCGTTACCTCATTTAGTATAAAACCCCTATACTCTGCAGTATATCTGGGTTTCATTCTTTCTTTTGCCTCTGTACTGTATATCCCTTACATTATCTACGCATTTGTAAACCATGTAGAAGTTTCTGGCTGGGCATCAGTAATTATGACCATCGTCTTTTTTGGTGGACTACAGCTTATAATCTTGGGTATTATAGGCATTTATGTAGGTAAAATGTTTATGCAAACTAAAAATCGTCCAAATTATATTATCCGTTCAACCAATATTCAGCAAAAATAAAATGGTAATGTTAAGTTTTGATATCGAAGAGTTTGACATGCCTTTTGAATACGGAAAAGAAATTTCTTTTGAAGATCAGATTGCCATTTCTAGAGCAGGGACTATCGCTATTTTAGATATTTTGGATAAATATAATGTGAAAGCTACTTTTTTCTGTACGGTTACTTTTGCCGAAAATATACCTGATCTGATTAAGCGGATTACTGAAACAGGGCACGAACTGGCCTCACATGGTTATTATCATTCTGATTTTAAACCCGAACACCTGCTTCAATCTAAACTCAAACTCGAAGAACTTTCAGGTAAAGAAATTACAGGTTACCGCATGGCGAGAATGATGCCTGTTGATGAAAAGGAGATTGAGAAGGCTGGATACACGTACAACACATCCATCAATCCAACTTACCTACCCGGACGCTATAATAATTTTAATATCTCGCGAACGCATTTTATTAAAGATAATGTTTTGCAAATTCCTGCTTCTGTAAGCCCGATGGTCCGTTTCCCGCTATTCTGGCTCTCTTTCCACAATCTGCCTTTAATCATTTACAAAACCTTAGCCAGCTGGACTTATAAAAAGGATAAATACCTGAATATCTATTTTCACCCCTGGGAATTTACCGATTTAAATGATTTCGAACGCTTTGGTTTCCCTGGTTATGTAAGAAAGAATACAGGTATAAAAATGATCGAACGTATGGAAATACTAATTTCCTGGATGAAGCGTAAAAATTACCCATTTGGTACCTTTCAGGAATTTATTAAAAACCTGGAATCTTAGATTTTTAATAAATGTATTTTTTCGTTTGGCATTCATGGCATTTTCCGGAGTGCTTAGCCCCGGGCGAAGCGGCATCCCCGAAGCGTAGCGAAGGGATAGAGCGGAGCACGGGAAAAAACCTAAATCGTTGTAATGCCCTTGCGCTTCAAAAAAAACTAAAAACCTCTTTTTTATTTATACGACTCTGCCAATTTAAGTGCGTTATAAGCATTTACAATACCACCGCTCACACATATTTCGCTAAGAAGCACACGGGTGTTCTCCCCTCTATCATTCTTGTATTTTATTTTATGTGCTACTTTCGAAACAGATTTCATGATGATTTCTCTTACCTGAACAGGTGTTAATTCCGGATAATAGCTTAAAATTAAACCGGCTAAACCAGCAACAACCGGCGAGGCCATACTTGTTCCATCAGCTTCTTCATATTTATTATCTGGCACTGTCGATTTGATCAAAAACCCTGGGGCAAAAACATCAACGCTGTACTTACCATAATTGGAGAAATCGGCTTTCAGATTATCATCATCCTTATAAGCACTTGCACCTACCTCAATCCAATTATTGGCATGGGGTAGATTAAACTTTGCTGAGTCGATTCGTGCAGGCTTTACGAATGAAGGTCGGTTATAAGGTGGCCTCATGCCCATTCCATTATTTTGTGCCATAGGTTTAGGTGGTGTAAAATCTGGCTTGCTGGGTTTTTTATTGGCTTCCTTGTAAGTTTCTGCCTCTTTACTGTCAAAAAACTTATTAGGGAAATTCTCTTCAATATCGTTGTTCTGATTGTCGTTTCCGGCTGCATGTACCAACAATACACCTTTATGTTCTGCATATTTTACTGCAGAGTCTACTGCTTTTTTATCCCACTTGTAACTTTTGCCAAAACTCATATTAATTACTTTGGCGCCATTATCAACCGCATACCTGATGCCATTAGCCACATCTTTGTCACGTTCATCTCCCGTGGGCACTACCCTAATAGCCATAATACTTACATGATTGGCTACCCCCAAAATACCTGTTGAATTAGTACGATCGGCACCAATAATTCCTGATACATGCGTGCCATGAAAAGCATCGGGACCTTTAACATCGTTGTTTCCGTAATCTTTTTGGTAAGAATTGCTATAATCATCGCCAACCAGTTCCGCGCGCATATCGTATTTAGGATTTAGGTTGTACTTCAGCATCGCATCGTATTGCTTGTATCCCTCCTTTATGTTCTTATAAAACTTCTCGAAACTACCATCTTCCCTCGTACCTTTTCTGATGATTGTTTTTACCTGCTCTTCCGTTTCATCATCAGCTTTATACTGATCAACATCATCCATCGTTGGCACTTCTTTTTTATTGATCTTAGCTACAGAATCCAATACCTTGTTAATGGCAATCAAAACAGAAAAAGTATTGCTGGCATCTTCATATTTTTTACCAAAATCGCCAACCATTTTCTTATAAAGCTTAAATTCTTCCTTTTGCGTGCTATCTAAAGGAGTTAAATTGGTTGTTGATTGATATTTTGGCGTATAAATTCTTAACAAACGCACCAGTTCTAAATTATCGAATTCCAGATTACCTTTTTTAGAACCGATAAAATTCCAGCCATGGATATCATCAATATAACCGTTGCCGTCATCGTCTATTCCATTTCCGGGAATCTCTTTTTTATTCGTCCATAAAACACTTTGCAAATCAGGATGATTGATATCTACACCACCATCAATTACCGCCACAATAATATTTTGTTTAGTTTTTTTATCCTTTAGAAGTTCACGATAAGCTTTCTCCGTGCTAATACCAAAATAGCCATTCTCCTGTAAATCGAGGTTAAACCAATTTGCAGGGAGTTGTACATTTTTACTTTGAGCAAAAACGCTAAAATTTACACACAAAATAAAAGCAAAAAAAGTTAATTTCTTAAGATTCACATTCATCATCATAATATGTACGTAATACTACAATAATACGGTTTTATTACCTTGAGGTTGAAAGATTTTACATTTTTTAACAAGAGCAGTCAATCTGTTTTTGAAGCGCAGCAGCAGTAACCACTAGGTTGGGTTCCGTCCTGCTGTCCGTTTTACTCCGCCAATTAAGAATTGGCTCCGTGCCCACTCCCATCAGGGCTATTTAAGCTGGGAAAGAAGAAGTAAAAACCAGGTAAGATGTAAAACGGATGATGGAATGGCCTCTGCGGAGATCAGCGCGAACAACCCTTAACTTTGCTTAACGCCTTAATGGTGAGAAAAATTTTACAGCCCCTTTTCAGACGATTAGGAGCGCAATGGCAGTAACCATTAGGCTAGGTTCCATCCTGCTGTCCGTTTTACTCCGCCAATGAAGAATTGGCTCCGTGCTCACTCCCATCAGGGCTATTAACCAGGGAAAGAAGAAGAAAAACAGGTAAGATGTAAAATGGATGATGGAATGGCCTCTGCGCAAATTAGCGTGATCTGCGGGAACAGCCCTTAACTTTGCTTAACGCCTTAATGGTCAGAAAATTTTATAGCCCATTACCATTAAGAGATTAAGGACATTAAGAAATAGAACCTTTGCCTAATCCTTTTTAACGCCTTAACAGTTTTAAATAATATACTTCAAAAAGCCTTTAAACCAAGAAAACCCCTCAACTTATCGTTGAGGGGTTTCTTTTTAAGATCTGGCACCGACCTACTCTCCCACGTGTTACCGCAGTACCATCGGCTCTGGTGGGCTTAACTTCTCTGTTCGG